>CAVYRI010000001.1:0-1446675 GCA_963770885.1 uncultured Solirubrobacterales bacterium
GATCAACCGACCGCCGTTGTTGTACGTCCAGCCGTGATACGGGCAACGAAAATGAGACGAGTTGCCGCGGTCCACCCGGCATAGCTGATGCCGCAATGCCGGCAAGCAGTGAGGAAGACCCTGATTCGGTCCTCCTCGGTCCGCGCCACGATAACCGGGTCGCCGCCGGCGAACGTGTCACGTAGTCGCCGGGGGCGGGGACTCGGACGCGTGCGCCAAGAGCAGCCAGTTGCGCATGAACACGGAAGACAGCTCCTGCTCGTAGAGCTCAGGGTCGATGAAGATGCGCCGGCTAACCCGTCCATCGTCTGGGCGCACGAGCTCGTCGAGGGCCGGGGCGCGGTCCCCGTGCATGGGCATGCTCTCTCCGTTTCGGCCACGGCAACTGGACCACCACATCGTAGCCCGGCTGCGGGCAGCCCCAGGATGGGGAAATCCCAACCTCCGCGCGGGTTCTCCCGCTCTGTGTGGGCCCGCGCAACGCGAGCTCGGGCGGTTTCGCGTAGCAGCGGGCTTTCATGACGTCGGGGTCGGGATTCCCCGGTTGCGGCTCCGGCTTCCGACCTTAGCTTTGCCAGATGCTGGACCCTACTGTCGGCGCGTCCGTCGAGCCTCGGGTCGCGGTTTGATTCGCTGGACCGCTCGGCGCCATCCGGGCACCGACGGCCCCGACGAGGCGAACCTGGGCGTCGTCACGACGACGACGCTCGAAAGCAGCGAGGTCCACGTGACTTCAAAGGAGCGCTCCGGCGAAGCCGCCGTCGTTGTGATCCGAGGGTCTGTCGAGTCGTTGGGCAGCTCATGTCCGCCGCTGGCCCCAGGAGACGCCGTCTTTCTTCCTCACGGTGTCGAGTTCGACGTGCGTAACTGCGGATCCGCCGACGCTCAGCTTCTGATCCTTCGCGCCCCGAAGGTCGGCCCGACTTGCCAGCGAACCAACCCAGGACCACCCCCGCGTGGTGCGGCGCGGCGATATTCAGCCGCGACACCTGGACCGGAGTCTGGGGTTTCACGGCGTCAAGTCAACCTTGATGCTCACCAGCAACACGGTCGGCGCGCACGGCCTGCTCGTGGGGTGTGCGGAGTTCGAGCCTGGAGGCGAGCACCTCTACACCGCCACCGATTCGCCGCGGAGGTCCTGCACGTACTCACCGGAGGGGGTTGTCGCCATTTGGGCGCCGGTTTGTGCGTCCCGCTCATTGAGGGCGATTTGACGCTCGTCCAGGCCGGGGAGTGGCACGGTCTTCGCAATGCGGGGCCTCGACCCGCGGAGGTGGTCTTTGCCTACCTCGGGGTCGGATCGATTGATGCTGATGGGTATGAGCTCGATGGAAGCTAGGCGTGTGGTCATGGTGACCGGCGCGTCGAGCGGGATTGGCGCTGCGATCGCCCGCCGCGCTGCCAGGGACGGTCACGCTCTCGTCTTGGCGGCCCGCGGATCGGAACGCCTGACTCGCGTCGCCGACGAAGTCCGAGAGCGCACCGAAGTGCTATCGGTGGCGTGTGACGTGGTCGAGTGGGATCAGCAGCAACAACTCGTTCTCAGGGCAGTCGAAAGGTTTGGGCGCGTGGACGCGGTGGTCGCCAACGCTGGGTGCGAGCTCGGCTCGCCGCTCATCGACGGTCAGGACACGCCCGATGCCTGGCGTCGGATGATCCTCACCAATGTCTACGGTGTCGCGCTCACGATCAGGGCAGCCGCGCCCGTCCTGATTGAGGCCGAGGGCGATCTCGTGCTGATGGGCTCGGTGGCGGGCCGGGTCCAGATTGCGGGGGACCTGTACTCGGCTACCAAATGGGCGATCGCAGGCATGGCTGAATCGACGCGGCGCCGACTCGTCGGCACCGGCGTTCGCGTGATTCTCGTCGAGCCTGGCCGCGTTGACACCCCACTTCTGGCTCCGGACGTCACGGCTCCCAGGCTCGCACCGGACCAGGTCGCAGACGCCGTTCTCTTTGCGCTCAACCAGCCCCACTCAGTCGCCATCAACGAGCTGGTGCTGAGGCCCTTCATCAGGAGCTCTGAGCTGGTGACCGACGCACCGAATCGGATTCTGGGCGTTGGGCTCGTGGGCCTCGGATGGATGGGCCAAGCTCACGCGATGGCGTATGCACGGCTCCGCTCCACTTCAGCGAACAGAAGCTCGCGCCCCGTTTCGTCGTCGCGGCCGATACCAGCGGCGAACGGGGCAGATCGGCAGCAGCTCTCGGCTTTGACGCATTTACGTCCGATTGGCACGAGGTGGTCGGGCACCCCGATGTCGATGCCGTCAGTATCACCGTCCCCAACGATCTGCACCGAGATGTCGCGATCAGCGCTGCGCGGGCCGGCAAACATGTCTGGATCGAGAAGCCCGTGGGTCGCTCACTATCCGAGACCACAGACATTGCCGAGGCGGTACGGACAGCGAACGTCAGCTGCATGGTCGGCTCGACCTCCGCTTTGTCCCGGTCCTCAGCGCGCCCGAGACGTGGTGACCGCCGGCCACCTCGGCGACATCACGTCGGCTCGGGGAGTCATGCTGAGCGACTTCGCCGCCCACCCGTCAGCGCGGGATGGTTGGCGATTCGACCCAGCGCGCGCCGGCTATGGCGCCGTCGGGGACCTGATGGTCCATGTGCTCGACCTGCTTGCGTTCATCGTCGGCCCGATCAGTGAGGTCTGCTCAGCGGCGACGACTCTCGACGAACCGGATGCAGCGCCTCCGGACGCGCATTCGCTGAATGGACGCGACGATCATGTGATCAGTCTCCTACGGTTCGTCGGCGGCGCCCTCGGCTCGGCAGAGGCAAGCCGTGCCGCCGTGGGCCGTCATTCCGATATTGGGCTAGAGGTGTCGGGGACTCGTGGCGCCCTGTCATGGCGGTTCGACCGTCTGAACGAGCTCAGCCTGTACCCAGCCATGACGCTAAGCGAGGATGTTGGGACGGCTTCGGTCACCGCCGATCAGGGCCATGGGGCGTTTGCCAACTTCCAGCCTGCTCAGGGACTCCCGATGGGCTACGACGACCTGAAGGTCATAGAGGCCCATGAGTTCTGCCAGGCCGTCGCCACCGGTGCGCGCTGCCGCCCCGGCATCGAGGACGCGCTAAGCAACGCAGGTGTGCTCGCGGCGGTCCAACGATCGTGGCGGACTGGACGCTGGGAATCGGTCGACGGCCGCGACCTGGCATGACCCGACGGCCGCTGCCGTTCGGATGGGGAAAACCCTCAGGTGAAGGAGGCGATTCCCCGACGCCACGGCTGGCCCGATGCGCGACGTTTCGTGGTGACGTCGGCACCAGCCGGCTAGGTCGAAAAGAGGAGGGGCCGTATGTCGGTCAGTGAGAACGTGGCCGCCGGCAGCGACGCGGCGTTCGACGATGTCGAGCTAGTCGGCGAGCGCAGGCTCACCTGGTTTGACGTCTCGACGATTGGCTCCGGCGAGTTTCTCGCGATGCTCACCTGGGGATTCATCGTCTACATCGCCAGCGTCTACGGCTTGAAGTGGGGGATCGTAGGCTTCGTTATCGCCGCTGCGGTGATGTTCGTGCCTGGTGGCTCTACCGCGAGATGATCACGGCGGTGCCGGAGGCGGGATGGATTCAATCCTGGAGCCGAGAAGCCGGCCTGTTCTCTCTCGGTACCGCTTACTTCATCTTGTTCGTGCCGGTCTACGCCGCATTCATGTGGCTGGAGTTCAGATCGCTGGGGAGCTACTCCACGCTGGCCCCAGGAGTCGATCATCACCTCTGGCCGCTCGCCTTGATCGCGCCGATCGCCCTTCTCAATCTCATCGGCTTCCAGATCACCGCCAAACTCCAAGCGGGCCTCGTCACCATCCTGCTCGTCTTGAACGTAGTGCTCGGAATCCTCGTCTGGGCTCACTTCAACTCACACGTCTGGTCAGCCAATCTGAAGGGGGCCAGCGCCCCCGGTGTCATTGGTCTGTTTACCGTGGTGGGCCTCTGGATTGCGCTGATGGCCGGCTCGCTGGAAGCGCAGGCGATCCTGGTGGACGACTGGGACGACTTCAAGAAGTGCCGCAATCAGGGCATGATCGGAGGCCTCCTACAGCTCTTCTTCCTCGAGTTCGTCGTCGGGGTTGGAGTGCTCGGGGTCTTCCCGATCAACACCCTTTTCAACTTTGCCGTTCCGCCGGTGAGTTTCGTGCACGCCAAATACGGCGGCGGACTGCTTTACGTGCTGGTCCTGATCTGGGTCTTTGTTGGCAACGCGACCACGTTCAACGTCTATTTCATGGCGATGGGCAAGACGATCTCGACCTACGCCCAACAGGGTGCGCTACCTCGGATCTTTGGTCGTTACTCCAAGCGCGCGGCCGTCCCGTGGGTGGCGATCCTGTTCCTGGTTGCGCTGGCGCTCGCCGGGGCCTACTGGACGAGTTGGACGTTCATCGTTCACATGGTCAGCGCCTGGGCCGTCACGTTGTACATCGCCGGCGCTCTGTGCTTCCTCGGCATGCGCCGCAACAAGAAGCTTGAGCGGCCGGTCGTCTCTCGGTTCGGCGTCCCGATCGCCGTCGCCCTGATCATTGCGGCCGGGCTCATGGCCTACGGAGTTTTGAAGGCATATCCAGCGCCCTCATATGTGTGGTTCGGGCTCGTCGCGGTAGTGATGGCGTACGACTACTTCGTGGTCCCGCGCACGGCACAAGGGAAGCGTTATCGCAGCGCCGTCATGCAACGGCGCGAGTCGGCCGCGCGGCTGTGAGTTCTAGCTACCAGGTCAATGACGGACAGCGACGGAACCAGGCTGCCTGTCCCGGTGGCCGAGGTCGACCGGCGCACGCGCGCGCTCATCGGGACAGATCGGTCGCCAGCAGCGATCTGGTTGTCGGATCTCGCTCGGCGCATACCATGGATCACCCGAGCCCAAGCCCCGATCCGGGGCTCGGGGAATGGTTGGCAGCCCAGCTGATCCCGGCACGTATCGCATGACCGAGAACGACCAACACGTCGAGTCCGAACTCCTGGCCCGGCCGGACGTGATGACGGCCGAGCACATGCTCGAGGTCCTCAGGCATTACTACGAGCACAGGTGGAACGCGAACAAGGACGTGCTCAAAACGCTGAGGAACTGGCGCGGGTGGCCCGTCGTAATCCAATGCCCGATCTCGCGGTCGACTACACCGTCGTGATCGAGGAAGGCCGGGCGGAGAGCGTGGCCCCCGGAACCCCTGCCAAGGCCCGGCTGCTTGTGGTGATGCTGTCGGAAACCATGAATCGCATTTACTACGAAGAGACGACGGCTGCGATTGAGTCGATCGCGGGACGCGTGAAGATCAAGGGCAACGAGACCGAGCGGCGACGGATGCTGCGGCCATCTCCTACCTCACGTGGTGAGCGCCCACAAGGAGTCGCTCAGCGACGCCAGGGGCGGCCGGTACGTTGGTCAAGCGCTTCCACGTCGTGAAGATCTCGCGCTCCTAACCGGCTCCGCGAAATTCGTTGATGATCTCCGCCCGCCGGGCATGCTGTACGCCGGGATTCTGCGCAGCCCGCACGCGCATGCGCGGATCACCAGCCTCGACACGGCACCGTGGCCGAAATCCCGGCGTGTACGACGTTCTTGTCGGCGCCGACCTGCTCGGAAAGGTCGAGCCATGGGGCGATCTGACCAAGGATGTCCTGGTCGGCGATCGCTTCCCGTTCGCGACCGACAAGGTGATTTACGAGGGTCAGGAAGTGGCAGCCGTGGTGGCGGAGGCCCGCTGGCAGGCGCAGGATGCGATTGACGCGATACACGTCGAGTACGAGACGCTGCCGGCAGTCGTGGATCCCGAAGCGGCCATGGATCCCGACGCGCCCCTCGTGCAGGACACGATCGCGTATGAGTTCGGCGCCGGCAACACGTTCGACGCCGAGATCGGATCCCGATCGGCGATTACGACGGCATCCGGGAGCAGGCCGCTGTGGTGGTACGCGAGCGATTCACCACCGGCCGCATCACGCGGCCGCATTGGAGCCACACGGTTGCGTCGCTGATTACGACCTGCCAAGCGGCCGGCTCACGCTGTACTCGTCCACTCAGATGGTGCACATCCTGCGGGATGCGCTTTCTCGCGCGTTGCACCTGCCCCGCACCAAGGTCCGCGTGGTGGCGTTGAACGTGGGCGGGAGCTTCGGCTCGAAGGGCGAGCTGTTCCCGTGGGAGGTCATCACCTCCGTGCTCGCCATGCGCCTTGGGCGTCCTGTGAACTACACGCTGACCCGAGCCGAGGTGTTTCGCGTCGGCACCTCGCGAACGAACCAGGTCCGATATGCCGAAATGGCACTGGACAGGCACGGTGCAATTCTCGGCTACAGCGAGCGCATCGTGGTCAACGGGGGAGCGGTATCAGCCTGGGGTAATCAGATCATGCGGATCGTACCCAGATCGGGATGCTGCCGTATCCGATCCCCAACATCAAGACGAATGGTTTTGCCGTACACACACATACAGGCCCGGCTGGCCCGGTCCGAGGCTTTGGGGTGCCCCAGGCCGTCTTTGCCAAGGAGTCGCTCCTCGATATGGCCGCCGAGGAGCTAGGGCTTGACCCGGTGGAGATCCGCGTGCGCAGCTGCGTCGCCGGCGCCGACTGCCCCACCACCACGCCTCTGGGCAGCACGTCGACAGCACCAGCGTCGATGACTGCCCTGCGTGCTGCCGCCAGCGCGATCGGGTGGCCCGAGTGTCAGTCGCGACTCGAAGCCGGCGAGGGAATTGGCTTCGCCGTGTGCATGAAGTACACGAGTGCCCGTGATCCGTCGCTCGACAGCGACCTATCGGCCGTCCGTGTGGTCCTCGAAACTGATGGTACGGTAAGCGTCTTCTCGGGCGACACCCCGCATGGCCAAGGACACGCGACGGTGATCGCTCAGATTGTCGCAGACGTGCTCGGCGTGGATATCGAGAAGATCAGCGTCTCGAGCGCCGACACAGACACCACCCCGTTCAGCCTGGGGACGTGGGGCAGCCGAGGGGCCGCGGTACTTGGTACGGCCGCCCGCCTTGCGGCCGGGGCCGCCCGCGAGAAGTTGTTGACGCTTGCCGCGCACGTGATAGACGCCCCCCCGGGGGACCTTGAGATAACCCAGGATCGCGTTCACCTGCGCAATCGGCCCCATACCGGCCTCCTGGTGGAGAACCTCACGCTTCTGGCTGCCTACGCGACGCACCAGCTGCCGGCCGGCTTCGAGCCTGGAGCCATAGAGGGACGCGCCACCTACGACACGCCGACCGAGCGGGAACGGAGCGACGGTGGCGGGAACCTCAGTCCGACTTATAGCTGCGCCGCGCACGCAGCCTGGGTGCACGTGGACGCGGAGACTGGCCGGTGGACGCTCAAGGACTATGTGATGGCGCACGACTGCGGGGTCGTGATCAACCCACTGATCGTCGACGGGCAACACAAGGGCGGCTTCCTGCACGGATTCGCGATGGTCTACGGCGAGGAGTGCCGGTGGGAGTCCGACGGCAGAATGGCGAACCCCTCGTTCAGGGATTATCCGGCCCCCTCGGCTGCCGACCTGCCCCACCTCCGGCCGGCGTTGGACTTACCGGCAGCGTCGACCGTGATCCCCGGAGGGCAGAAGGGAGCCGGGGAAAGCGCGACCCCGCCGGTACCCGCCGCGGTCGCGAACGCTCTTCGTCGCGCGACGGGCATCCGCTTCACGTGTCTCCCGATCACGCCCGAACGGGTACTGCTGGCGCTCGATCAGATGAGGCGCCAAGGCCGGGACTCGTTGACCTTTCCGCAGGACATGCCCAGCTATGAGGGGCCACATGAATGGCCGCAGCTCGAGGACGACGACGAGCTCGAGTTCCTCGAAGAATGAGACCATTTCGGTTTCTACGGCCGGGGTCGACCCAGGAGGCCGCCGCACACCTACGGGACGCCGGCGACGAGGCTCAGGCCATCGCCGGTGGCCAGAGCCTGTTGCTGGCGATGAAGGCGCGCCACGCTACACCCGCCCGTCTGGTCAGCCTCGCGCACGTTCCCGAGCTTCGCGGGGCTCGTGTCAGCGAAGCCGAATGTGTGATCGGCGCGACGACAACCTATGCGGCCCTGGAACAAGCGGCGGTGGGAACTGATCCGACGCTTCGCTACGTCGGCGCCGTCGTATCTGACATCGCGGACACGGCCGTCAGGTCGATGGCCACGATTGGGGGAGCGGCGTGTCAGGCCGAGCCCGCGTTCGATGTGCCAACCCTCCTGACGGCATGCGACGCGGCGCTCGCGCTGACCTCCGTCGATGGCGATCGAGAGCTAACGGCTGAGCAGTTCTTCCTGGGCGCGGGACTCACTGACCGCCGCGGAGACGAGCTTCTGTGCTCGGTTCGGATCCCCAGCCTCCAAGCGGCGGGCTGTGGCTTTGCGAAGTTTGGCGTGAGGACGCACGATGCCGCGCTCGCCTCGGTGGCCGTGGTGCTCCGAACTGCCGATGGGGTGGTCCGGGAGGCCCGCGTGGTCATCGGCGGCTGTGTCGAGCGTCCAACCCGCGCTCAGCACTCCGAGCAATGGCTCCTGGGTCAGGAGTTGCGATCGGCGCTGCCGGCGTTCGGCTCCGTTGTGGCTGAGGAGGTCGAACCGACCGTCTCCACGACGCCGTTTTCGGGAGCGTATCGGCGGCTACTTCTCGTTGGGCTCGCGCGCCGCGCGTTGGCTCAGGCAGCAGAAGCGTAGATCCAGATGCCGATTCAGGTTCGCATCAGGATCAACGGTGACTGGGTCGAAGCGACGATCGAGGAGCGCACGCTGTTGCTCGATTTCGTCCGCGACACGGCAGGCCTGATGGGTGCGCGAAACGGCTGCTACGAGGCCCGCTGCGGATGCTGCTCGATGCTGCTGGATGGCTCAGTGATCAAGTCCTGCAACGTCCTCGCCTGCAGGCCGACGGTCGTGACGTCACGACCGTCGAGTCGCTGACACCGGTTGGTGAACGCGAGATCGAGGATCCAACGGCCGAAGGACATGCTGGCACTTACACGCCGCTCCACGTGCTCGGCATCGACCCCGGCCGATTGCATCCGCTGCAGGCCGCGTTCCGAATTCACGGCGCTCTCCAATGTGGGTTTTGCACCGCTGGGATGCTGATTGTGCTCGACGAGCACTTGAAACGAACCCCACAACCCACGGAGGAAGGGGTGAGGCGGGCGCTACGCGGCAATCTCTGTCGGTGTACGGGGTATCAGAGCATCGTGGATGCGGCGCTCGACGCGGCAAGTGCCTACGCCGTCCAAGACAAGGACCCCCAGGCGTCCGAGCTCTAGGGCCTGAAGCGAAAGTCTCGGTTCACGCGCGGAAACCACGCATCTGGCTACTCGTCGCGGACGACCGCGCGACGTCCGTCTCAACGGGGGCTCTGACCGAATCATGTAACAAACCGTGTAACAAGATCAGCAAATTCAGCCTGATTCAGCCTCACTCAAAATCACAAAACTCCTGCAAAACGGTATCTACGTGTAACCGTTCAGTCCCCAGGGCTCAGGCGAGCGCTGGGAACGGATCGCCGCGGGTGTGTGCGGTGAGGAGTTCGCTGAGGTAGGTGAACAGCGAGCGGTGCTGCATCCGGCAGGTGACCGCGGCGGAGAGAGCACGTTCGGCGAACCGCTCACCGTTGTTGCTTTGGGTGCCGAGCGAGACTTTTCGGTGGATCACCGGGCCGCGGA
This sequence comes from uncultured Solirubrobacterales bacterium, assembly GCA_963770885.1. Lineage (GTDB taxonomy): Bacteria > Actinomycetota > Thermoleophilia > Solirubrobacterales > Solirubrobacteraceae > Palsa-465. Next base: position 9,656 of record CAVYRI010000001.1, read on the forward strand.
GCGCGCGTTCGGCGGGGTTGTTGGTCGGCTCGACGCCGTCGATCCGGGTGAAGGTCCAGAGCGCGGGCCAGACCTTGAGCAGGTTGTTAGCGAACTGTCGGTGCCAGCGATTGCGCGCCCTCTTCGGCGAGGCGGCCTCGAGCAGGGCGCGGAGTTCGGTCTGGACCGGCGCGATCTCGGCCTGAAGCCGGGCACGGTCGTGGTGCTCGTGCTGGTAGGTGTGCCAGGCGGCGAACACCTTCTTGGTGAGCGGGACGCCCTGCTCGCCGAAGGTCTTCTGTTCGCCCAGGCCATCGGCGTGACGGCGGAAATCGCGTTGCAGGTGCGACCAGCACACCTGACGTCGCTCGGGGTCGAGGTGGCTGTAACCGTTCCAGCGGTCCGAGATCACGATCCCGGGATACTCGGTGCCGACGAGTGCGTTGAATTGCTCGCGGTTGCAGTGCTCGGCGATCTGGAAGAACGCCGCGTCGGGCGTGGTCGCGGTCCACAGCGCGCACCCTTCACCACGTGTGCGCCAACCGGTCTCATCAACATGCACCGCGTTCTGATCCAGCACCCAGTCCTGCAGGTGCAGATGCGGGCCAGCCAACGCGTCGGAGGCGCGCTGGCAGATCGCGTCGACCGCTCCAGTCGAGAGCGTCACGCCGAACAGATCATGTGCGAGCTCCACGATTCCGCGGCGTGAGACGCGGTGCCGGGCGGTCAACGTCACGAACGCCGCCTGCAACCTCGGCCCGAACGCGCAGCCGGCGATCCCGTCGGGCAACCGCGCGCTCGTCCGCGCACGACACTCCGGGCAGCGCAACTGATGCATGCGATGCTCGGTCCAGATCACGCTGATCGGTGGCAGCTCAGCGACCTGGTGGCGCCCGAACCGCCGCTTCGGGCGCCGCTGCCGGGTGGTGAACTCGCGCCCGCACCGCGCCGCACGCATCCGGGAAGTGATCGACGATCTCATCAACCTGATCCTCAGGCCGGAGCTCGCGGCCCGCACCCCGATGCCCAGGCTGCCCGCCAGCCCGACGCTCGCCCTCCCGCCGCTGCAGCTCCTTCGCCTTCGCGCGCGCCTCCGCACGCCGCTGCGCACGTGATTTCGGCGGATCCTGCGAGGGCGGCTTCGAACTCGTGCGCGAATCCTGACGCGACTGGGCCTCCAGTCGCGCCAACCGCTCCTCGAGCGACGCGATCTGCCGCTCATACCCCCCGGTCAACTCAACCAACAACGTGACACACGCCTCACGCCCAGCGTCGTAGATCGCCTCAGCCTCCGCGCGGTCCATGCACGCAAGATTCGCTGCACCAAGCAGGAATCCTCGGCACCAGCCCCGACGACTGAACGGTTACATCTACGTAAGCAGCCCGAAGCGACTCATAACCGGAGGGTCCGAAACCCGAAGGTCGCCGCTGTCTCGGCACCATGAAGGTTCGCAGATTTATCCGACGCTCTCAACGATCACGTTGCGCAGGCGAGCTGGGCGTCGGTTGAGTAGCCCATCTTCCGGTACGCGAGGACGCGCTTGCCGTACATGCGCCGGAGCACAGGCACGTCGCCGTCGACGTAGTCGTATATCCGGGCGTCGCGCTTGGCTGGATGCGCACGGTGTAGCCGGCCGGCGTATTGGACGACGGTGCCCTTCCAAGCGATCGGCATCGTCATCAGGAGTGTGTCCAGACGCGGATCATCGAAGCCTTCGCCGATGTAGCGACCGGTCGCGAGCACCAGTCTGGGCTCGTCATCGGAAAGGTCAGCAAGTCGTTTTAGCGCCGCGCGTCTGGCTTTGACCTGGATCCCGCCGTGAAGCACGACGACGGTGGGTACGTCCTCGAGAAGCGATTCAGCAAGCCGCTCGAGATGGTCGCGCCGCTCCGTGAGGACCATGACCGCGCGTCCTTCGTCGAGCAGTGCACGAGCGTCAGCCACGACGAGCTGGAGTCGGTCCTCGTCGACCGCCAGCGCCCCGTAGATCTCCTGGATCGAAGCCTCGTTCGGCAGGAGGGCCGGATCGAAGCTCGTGTCTCTGCGAACAACCAGCAACTCCAAGTCGTGGTGCTGTCGGACCGCAGCTGCGTCGACCTCGTGACGAATCGGGCCGCACTGCATGTTGATGATTGGCTGATGCCCGTCACGCCGGTACGGGGTGGCCGTGAGCCCAGTCACGTAGCGCGCCGGAATCGCCGCGAGCACCCGCTCGATCGACACCGCTGGTACGTGGTGGCATTCGTCGATCACGACGTGTCCGTAGCCGCGCAGGAAATCTGTGGCCTTGTCGGCCCTGGCGAGTGACTGGACCATGGCGATGTCAATCTGCTTTGTCATCCGGCGCCTGCCACCGCCGAGTCGGCCAATGGCTTTGGGCGAGATGTCAGTGAACTCACCGAGCCGCACCGCCCACTGTTCAATGAGCGGCTTTCGGTGAACCAGCACAAGCGTGGAACAGCCTCGAGTGGCGATCAGGCTGGTCGCGGCCACCGTCTTACCCCAACCCGGCGGTGCGCACAGTACCCCGGTCTCTGAGTCGAGCATGGCATTCACCGCACGTTGCTGCGTGTCGTTGAGATTGCCCTCGAACTCGATCGCGAGCGGCTCTCCGTCGGTCCGCTCGTCCTGAATGTCAAGGTGCACATCAAATTCGGCGAGCAGCGCCTCTATCTCAGCTAGACAGCCGCGAGGGACGGCAACGTGCCGGTCGAGGTCCTCGAAGCAGCCGATCACCCGTGGTGTGCGTGCGACCGACATCCGCATCCGCTGGAGCTCGAGGAACATCGGATTCGAGAACGTCGCGAGGCTTTTGATGCGCGTGCACCAGCGCGGGAGGAAGACCTGAACGCTCAACGTACAAACGGTCAGCGAGGGTGGCAGCAACGGCCTCCGGCATCGATTCTCCGCCGCAGACGCTCGCGCAACGTGCGCGGTCGGGCGCCACGGCACGCCCGGCTCCTCAATGGCCGAACGGACGGCTAGAGCCCCGTCTTCCTCTGACCGGGCGATGAGCTCACCGAGCCGATCGGGCGCGATCCTCGGCACAGAGGCGAGATACGACCACTGGTCTTGATGAGGGTCTAGCTCGTCGTCCAGGAACTCAGTGTTGCCGAGCTTGCGAGCCTGACGCTGCAACGGCAGCGCGATCAGGTTTCCGAATCCGCCGCTGGGCAGCACGTCCTGGCTTGGGAACAGCCGGTCATACGACTCGACGCCAAGAGCGGCCCCGCTGGCCATCGTGCGCGTCAAGATCGTGAAGCCGAGTCTGCGGGCATCCGAGGCGGCGACGAGTCCGGCAAAGAACAACCAGACATGCGCGCCGTTGCCTGAGCGCGAGCGTTCAATTGCCGGTTCGAGGTCGAGCGACCGGCAGGTCTCCCGGATCGCTCGCGCGTCGGATTGCCATGAACTGCCGTCGAGGTCGATCGCCAGTAGGCGGCAGGTGTCGTTCGGTAGCAGCGGATAGATCCCCACGACCTGGCGCCCTTGCAGGTGCGCGAGCAGCTCTCGGTCGCCCAGCGCGACAAACGCCTGATTGGTGCAAGCGCCGCAGCGGACCTTTGGCTTGCCACAAATGCCCGGCTCCCACTCGTGCTCGCAGCGTGGCGCATAGCCCGCTCGGCCGCGTGACCGGTTCTCCCAGCGGATTGCGAAGACGTCTTCTCGGCCGCTAAAGAGATCGCGGAACAGGCTGACCTTGGACGCTGGCGAGCGCTCGCCGCCGTCGTTCGGTTGCGAGCCGACTCTGCCCGGCGCACGCAGACGGTGCAACTCCTTGAGGTGGGCTGCGGCATGGCTGCGAAGCCGATCGAGTTCAGCCAACCTCTCCTGAGCCTGCGCGATTTCGGCGTCCAGGTCCCTCTGCACGACGCAATTCTGCATGCAGCGCCGGTCTGAATATCCGGTCTCGCTGCTGCTCCTGCGATCGCGATATTCCTAGACCCCGGACGGCACGCGAAGCGTACGCACTTCAACGCACGCAAAACGTTTGCACCTGCCCGCAAGCTGGCGGAAATCATCCCAAAATCGCCAAGATCGGCTATTCTTGTGCTATGGCACGGACGATCGATACCACCCGGACTGCTCGGCGCATCCTCGCTTTGCGGAGGACGGCTCGCCACGGTGGGGACGTGCAGGACGAGCTTGAGCCGATCATCGAGGATCTCAGGGGTGATCTGGACGACACGATGAGCAAGAGCCAGGCAGCGAAGGTCATCGGTGTGAGCGTTCCGACGCTCGATAAATGGATCGAGCAGCGGATCGTCCCGGTCAACCGGGCGACAAGCGGCCGGCCGCGAGTTCCGCGGGACACCGCGCTCGACCTCGCCGAGCGAGTTGCCGATCTTCGGGAGCGCGGCCGTGAGCGCAACTTCATCATTGCGCTCGTCGACCAGCTTCAGCGCAATGACGCTGCCTACCAACGCGACTTCGAGAAGCTCTACGGCCCGGGCTTGCGTTCGCTCGGCAAGGGGCAGCTCATTTCCGCTGCCCCGACCGACGCATTCGGCCCGGACGACTGACCACCGCCCCAGAGGTGCCCGAGTTCGAGGTGGTCACGCCGCGGCCGGTGCGCAAGCTTGTAGACGAGCTTGCGGGGAAACGGGCTGGGTATCGAGCCGTCCATGACCAGCTCAGTCGGGACCCCTGCGCGCCTCAGCTCGGTGCATACCGACTCTCTGGGCCGCTCGCTCCGATCGTCTGCGGAGTCCATCTCAAGCGGGACTTTCGGCTCGCGTTCACCATTCAGCAGTCCGATGGACCTGAGGTCCCCGCTCGCGTAGTGATCCTGTATGTGGGTCAACGCGAGCCTCGCCACCGGGAGAGCGATGTGTGGACCGTGTTACACGACCTGTTCGGAGTCGAGAATCCGCCGGCGGACCATCTGCGACCACCCTGTTGCGATGATGGCCTCCCGCGGGTTAGCCCGCTTGAGCTCGACACTTTCCTCGACGAGTTGCAACGCATGACGCGTGGACGGCAGTCCGGTCGACGTAGATCACCCCCGAGAGGATGAGGACCGCCGTCGTGGCCACGGGCCCAGCGAAGAGCATGATCTCGCGGCGGTCCATGCGATGCTCGGTGGCCGCGCAACGCTTGACACCGTGCACCCGCGCTTCCGATCCAAAACGGGTACCGAAACGGGTACCAAACTAAGCAAATATGACCTCTCGCAATCGGACCGAATTTCACGAAAGCCCTGCAAACGGGCAGGTAGCTAACCCACAAAAGCCACTCGTAACCGGAGGGTCAGGAACCCGAAGGTCGACGTTCGCACCCTCACCATAAATCTTGCACATCGCTTCACAGCTGATCGCGGCAGCACCCGCGCGCTGGGGCCGGGTGCGGCCGCTCGCACCTAACACGCCAACGCGATAGCCGTCGATCCTCACCCTCGAGGCATCGGCATTGATCACGCGGAGGTCAAGTCCGAAAGCAGAGCCGCAATTAACAGCTCCTCCGGCACAGCTCTTGAAAGCTGCTGGACGGCGCCCTCGAGGGTCACCGGAGGCGCGTTTGGCGCGGCGTGGCCGAGCCCGCCGAGAGCTTCGCGTAGCGAATCAACGTCGAATCGCCACGGTACGGCACCGTACCTCACCTCCAGGTCTCGGAAGATCTGCACGCCTGCGTCGTCGAAGTCGCCGTGGTGGCGGATCTGTGCGCCCGCCCGGTGGATGCAGGAGAACAGCAGCCGGACCGCGTCGGATGGACGCCCGCCGGTGCAGACCAGCGGCGGACACGCCTCGCCGAGCGCCCGCTCGGCTGCGATCAGCACCGACGGGTTCTCGCAGCTAAAACATGGGAGCCCCGACGGCCACCGCAGGTCGCTCACGGACAGCTGCCCATAGGTCAGGACGAGGTGAGTCCCACGGATCGCGCGGACAAGATCCGGGGCGTCGCCCTCGCCGACCACAGGCAGGTTCAGCACGGCGACGTTTGAGGAGATCGGGTCGACGATCACGTTCCAGGCCGACCAGACCGCTCGGGCGCCGATGTCCGGACTGAGCTCCGCTGCCGCCCCCAGCAGCGCGACCGTCAGTGTGTGCAGGGGGGTTCCGACATCCAGCGCGTGCGGATTGCCGTCGAGCAGCTTCGCCGCGAGCACCGTGCGCTGTACGGGCTCAACAGCCGGGAGAGCGCCGACGACACGCAGCGCCCGCTCCACCAGCGCCCGCATGTCCGCATGAACCCGTCCCTGGCGGCGTGCCTGATCGAACCACTCAGCTACCAAAGGCCGAGACTGGACCACTTCGTGCGACTCGAGCCAAGATCGGAACTCGCTCCGGAGCTCGAGCTGGGCTGCACGCTCGGCCGGCACATCGCGCATGGGCCGCTCGCCAACCCGCTCGTACTCGTGCAGCGGATCCAACCCGCAGGCGCGGAGCGCAGCCTCGAACGTAGACAACGCGACCCGCAATGTCTGACCTGGCAACACCGGCCTCCGACGCGACACGGACAGCAGGCCATCGAGCGCCAGCGCCTCGTCCGGCTTCAGGTCCGCGACGACAACCTTCGCATCCCCCGACCCACCCCGCCGCTCACGCTTGTCGCGCGCGAGGAGAAGAGCTCGCCGCAGCGCGGGATCAAGCGCCGCGTCCCTCACACGAGCAGCTCGGCCTGCTCCAGCTCACGCAGCACGTCTCCATCCCAGATGAACGGGATCGCATGCACGCCAAATGCGCCGTTCTCGCGGTGCAGCTGGTAGATCGCGAGTTGGGGCACGGACCGATATGTCCCCCAAAGCTCATGCGATGTCATCACAAGGTCGAGATCGAACGCGACGGTTGCCTCCAGCACGCGCTCGCGCGTCTCGTCGTCAATCCCTGAGAGTGCCTCGTCGAGCATGATCAGGCGGGGCGCCTGGGTATCGCCGTACAGTGCCGCGGCGGCCGCGAACAGCGGCAGGTGGATCAGCACCGACTGCTCACCTCCCGAGCCGACGGCGTGGCGGCGTTTCGTCAGCCGAATGCGGCCAGCGTCGGTTTGCTCGTGAAGCCTGAACGCGAACCATTTGCGGTAGTCGAATGCGTCCATCAGCGTGTCGGCCATCGGCTTCGGTTCTCCGGCACTTCCATGCTCGCGCCGGGCCGTTTCGATCCGGCCTCTGAAGAACGCCACCAAATCGCCGCGCCCATCCTCGCCGAGGTGTCGTACATCGCGTCGCAACAGCGTCAGCGCCGCGCGCTGGGTGTTCTGGTCATCGTCGAGTGGCTGCCACTCGAGCTGAACTCTCTTGCCGGCCGCCGTCGGGCTGCGCTCCAGCACCTTGTTCATCTGCTCGACGCGACCGCGCACCTCGTGGATCCGATGCCGCAGGTGATCGGCGATCTCCTCGACTAGCGCCTCGCTGAACACCCGGCGCTCCTCGACGGTCAGGATCTGCTCGCGGTCGGCGATGTCCGCGGTGAGCGTCTCGAGTATCTCTGCGAGCGACTGCTCACCACCACCTTCGGTGACGTGCACGAGCAGCAGTTCGTCGTCGCCTCGGGTTGCATAAGCGCCCATGTCGGCCTCCGCCAGCTCCCGATCGAGCAGCTGGACGCCGCGTTGGACCTCGATGCCGAGCTCGCCCGTAGTGCTGCGCACCGAGAGCAGCTCCTGTGGAAGCGCGCGTGCGACCTCGAGCGTACGGGTGAGGCTCCAGCCGGCGGGCCGCTCAGCGTCGACGGGCACGGCGTCGCCGAGCACCGTCTGCAGGACCCCGGCTCGCGCCAGCTGCCGGAAGGCGATGCTTGCCTCCTCACGCCGGGCGCGCGTGGCCTCGTGCTCGCGTTCGCGGATGTCAGCGTCCCGTTCCAGCCCGGCGACCGCGGTCTGCGCGTGTTGTGCCGCGTCGCCGGCGTGACGGTGTGTCGCCTTGATCGCCCGCAGCGCAGAGACGACCTCCGCGTGCCGGTGACGAAGCTCCTCGCCGGTTGCGCCGAGCGCCTCCTCCCGCGCGGCGTGCTCGGTAGAGAGACGATCGGACTCGGCTTGCTCATCCTGAGCGCGGTGATCCTGCTCGCCCGCCGCCCGCTGGGCCTCTGACAGCCGCGCGGCGAACGTGGTCGCGGCCTGCGCCTCGCGATCGGCGAGCTCCCATGCGCTACCGACTGCCGCCGCCGCGCCTGGGAGCTCGGCAGCGGCATCGCTGAGGCCGTCGAGCGCCGCCTCGTCGAGCGGCGCAGACAATCCGTGCGCGGCTGCGTGCTCGCGCCGGGCGGCGTCGGCGGCGATTTCCGCGTCGGCGGCCATCCGCGCAGCGACGGACGCCTGCTCGTGTGCACGCACGACGTCGGCCTCCAGCGCCGAGGCGACTCTGACCGCATCGACCGCCGAGGTGATCGCGTCAACTGGTGGTAGGGCATCGAGTTCAGCATCGAGCGTCGCGCGGCGCCGATCGACCTCGACGATGCCAGCGTCGTGAGCCTCGATCTCCGCGGCGAGCGATGCGATCCGGTCTCGCAGCTCCGCGATCCGAGCCGCGCGGCGCGCCTCGCGCGCTGCCGCGCCGATGTGCTCGGCTCGATCCTTGCTGCCCCGACCGGCTAGCGGGCCGAGCTGGAATCGCCCGTCGAAGTCGACCCACGGACCAGTGTCGTGCTCGCCCAGCCCGATGCTGCGAAGCAGCTCAGTCACGACCGCCTCGCCCACCGCTTGGTCAGAGACCGGCGCGAGCCCTTGCAGCAGCGACGCATCGGCCGCCGGTTGATCGCCCGCCAGGACCACGTCGGCGAGGGTCGGGTCCTCCAGCCGCCCGCTCGGTGTCACCCACGCGTCGAGCAGGCCCGCGGCCTCGAGCGCCGCCTCCAGCCCACAGCGTCGCTCCGCCGGAACACCGTCGTTGAAGTCGATCAGCCGCCACAGCGGAGCGCCATCCCTGTCGGCGCGGTCCGCGCGCGTCCAAAACGGCGGCCGGGGTCCGTCGTCGTGCGCGGCGGCGAGGCCTTCGATCTCAGTCTCGGTCGCGGCAACGGCTTCCACGGCTGCCAGACGTGCCGTCGCCAGTGCCGAGCGCTCGTCGGCGGCCGTCCGCCGCGCCCGCTCAACCACCGCCGCCAGTGCGGGGGCCGCCGGCTGGCCAGCCAGCGCCAGCTCCAATGCCGCGGCGGCCGCGTGGTGGTCCAATTCGAGTTCGGTGAGCTCCGCGCGCCATTTTGCGAATGCCGCGGTGAGCGCGGCGCGGGCTTCTTCGAGCTGCAACTCGCAGGCGGCTTTGCGCGCCAACACCGCCTCGACGCGTGCGGCCGCGTCGCGCTCGTCACTGCGCGCTCGCTCGGCCTCAGCGGTGGCGCGTTGCGAGTCGCGCAGCAGCTCGCGGTGACGGTGCAGGACGTCGCGCCAATCGGAGGCCAGATCGCGCAGCAGCGGACTCCAGGTCTCTGGGCTCAGCGTACCCGCGCGCAGTTGCTCGGCCAGCATCTCAGCGCGCCTCGCGAGCCCCGCTCGTGCAGCGAGCGCAACCGCGAGTTCAAGCTCGGCCGTCGCACGCTCGCGCCGCTCGACGGCCGCCGCCTGCGCGGTGATCAGCTCTGCCTCGAGCGTGCTCGCGCCAACGGCGGCTGCGTCGGCCTGCTCGCGAGCCGCGGCCGCCGCTCGCGACTGTGTCGCCGCATGCTCGCGCAGCCCCTCGACCTCCGCCACAGACGACCACGCCGCCGAGCCGATAAGCGCGTGCTCCTCAGCGCTCAGGCGCGCGAGTTCGGCTTCCGCGGCGTCGCGCTCGGCGGTTGCGTGTTCGGCGCGCTCGCGCTCGGCCTCGAGCTCCGCCCGCGCAGCGCGCAGCTGCTCGGCCGCGTTCTCGACCGCGGTCTGTGCCTGGCGGAGCGCCTCGGCGCGCTCTCGAACGGCAGCCCGGGCGTAGGCGCTGTATGTGCGCTGGTAGAAGCGGCCCAGCCGCTCGCGTACATCTCGCAGCCGTTCGAGGCCGCGCTCCAGCGTCTCGAGTTGCTCGAGGCCGCCGGCGAGGCGCCGCATCAGTCCCTCGTCAACCCCGGGCAGGCCGGCCGTCAGCTGCTCGGCGACGCGGTCGGGGTCAAGCGTCTTTGACAGGTGGGGACGCCGCAGGTCTCGCATCAGCCGCAGCATCGTCTGGTACTGCTCCTCGCCACCGAAGCCGAACAGCAGATCGTTGAGGCGAGTGCGGTAGTCGCGCTGGCTGTCGAGCACCTCGCCGTCGTCGCCGAGTGCCGCGATGAGCTCGGATTTCCCGATCGGGTCGCGGCCGCGCAGCAGCGCCAGGTCGGCCCCGATAGTCCGGTTGCGCGCAACGAAATACCAGCGGGGAACGTCAGCCTGCGCCCTGTGCGCTCGCAGTCCGATACCGGCGGTGATCCGCTGCGTGCCGCCGGTCTCATCGAGGCGCTCGAACTCGAGCCACACGTAGCCGACGCGCTTGTCGTCCTCGGTGCAGCCGATGAGGTTCCACTTCATGTCTTTGTGCACCGAGCCGAACGGATCGAGCTTGTTCGGATTGATGTCGCCGTCGAGGCAGAAAGGCAGCAGCAGCTCGAGCGCCTTGGTCTTGCCCGACGTGTTGTGGCCGCGCAACAGCAACCGACCGCCGGCGAAGTCGAACACCTGGTTCGCGTACTCATAAAGGTTGATGACCCCCGCGCGGCGTGGCCGCCAGCGGCCGGAACTGGGGCTCATCGCTCAACCCCCGGCGTCCGCACGACCGGCGATCGAAAGCGGGCTGCGAGCGGACTCGGCCGCAGGCCACCCGTCTCGGTCCGTAGAGCGAGGCCGCAGGCGAGCAGCACTTCGATCGCGGCTTCGGTCAGCGCCCCGATCTGCGCGGGGTCGGCGGCGTCCCGGCTCCAATGGCGGCCGTGCTGGGTCACCAGCTCGTGGATGGAGTGCCGAAGCGCCTCGGCGCTCAGCTCACCGCCCGGTCCGGCCGCCGCGAGCCCGTCGCAGAGCAGGAGCGCGACCTGCTTGACGGTCGCGTTGGTCGGGAACGGCACATCCGTGAACGAGCGATCGTTGACGATCAGTGCGCTGCCCTCGGCGCGCCGCTCGACTTGATAGCCCGTTGCGGTAGCGACCGCGCTCTCGATCCGCGAGCGCTGACCGAGGAAGTACGTGCGCTCTTCTTCGTCGAGGGTTGACAGCAGAAGCGCCGGATCCTCGGTCAGCCGCCGCGCGAGCTGCTCGGAACGGGCACGGTTCTCCCCCTCCGGTGTTGGTGGGTAGCGCGACGTCTCATCGAGTAGCTGCTCAAGCGTCGTTGATTCGAGCGTGATCGCTGGATCGCGCAGCAGCAGCGCAAGCCGGCGGCGATCGACCGTGAACAGCGCCTCGTCCTCGCCCTGCTCGCGCCGTGCGTAACTATCGTGCGAGCCCGACGCGTGCTCAAGCACGCCCCAGGTGCAGAGCAAGTCGAGCCCGTCGGCGAACGCGACACGCTCGCTGCGCGCGCGGAAGTCCACGCTCAGCTGTGGCTCGACATCGGCGCCAGCGTGCTCGACGTTCCGGGCGAGCTCGGCGATCGCGGTCTGCGCGCCGCCCCGCTCGAGCGCGACGAGCGTCAGCAGCAGCAGTACGCAAGCCCGATCTCCGAGGGCCGGCCATTCGTCCGGCGACCGCTGGCGCCCACTGATCGACGCGGGCCGGATGCGCAGCGGACGGCGCAGGCCTTCCGGCGTCGGTGGACCAGACGCGCGCGCCGCGGTGCTGCTGACCTCGAGCTGATAGCCGTAAGTCGATTGCAACGTCTTCGCGAGCTCGCGCTCGTGACGGCGGAGAAGCGCGTAGGCCGGCTCGCCGACGCCAACGAATGGTGCCGCAAGTAGCGCGCGCAAGGCCTGGGTCTGCTCGTTGTGGTCGTCTAGTTCCCGCAGCGTCACCGGCGTAGCACCTCGATCTCGAAGTCCGGCATGTCGAGCATGCCGTGAGGGGCGCGCAAACGCGCTCGCTCGCGACGCGAGTCGGCCGGCGGTCGCAGAGCGATCGTCGCACGGCCGTCGGTGGAGCTCGCGCGCCGCGCGCCATCGCGGCCCGGAGCAGACTCGTAGGCACGGCCGATCCAGCCAAGGAGGTGACGGAACTCGTACGCGTCGACACGCTCGAGCGACGAGACCTTGATCGGACCGCGAGCGGCCATCCGCGCGAGCAACTCGTCGAGCTCCCGGCGCTCCGCGGCCCGGCGCTCCTCGAACCGCCGGCGGCTCTCGGACAGGTCTGCGATCTGAGCCCCGCGTCCCGTCCCGGGCGTCCGCACGCCCGGTGTTCGCAAGTGCGCCACCACCGGCGCGGGCGGCGCTTGCAGCCACGACGTACGTCCGCGATCGGCGATCTGCTCGGGATCCGGCTCGGGCGCGCCGACGTGACGGGGAGTCCGAAGTCCGAATGCGGCGCGCAGCCACGCAGGGGCCTCTCCTGGCGGCGCCGCGGCCACCGAGGCGGCTAGGTGCAGCAGCACGCCGGCGCGATCGATGCGCAGCGAGCGACGCTCGATCAGGCGCTCGGCGATCGCGAGCACAGCGCGAATCGCATCGACGACCTGGTCGTTTAGCGTCCGCCACGGAGAGCCGCTGTCCTCGTCGCCGACGAACCACGCGCGCAAGCCTTGCCAGCGCTGCAACAGCTCGGCCTGTCGGCGCGCTCGCTGGTCATCGATCGAGGACCCGCCGGGCAGAGCGACGAACTCTTCGGCGGCGACGATCCGCTCGACAAGGCGGTCGGAGCCATGAAGCTCGACTTGCTCAAGCAGCCCGAGGATCTCGGCCGAATGCTGCATCCTGCTTTTCTTGAAGCCTTGTAGGTGTTCGAGCAGCGCACCCTTGCCGCGCTCGAACTCGTCTTCGCCGACCTGCTCGACGGCTCGCATCAAGTCGCCGAGCGAGCGCATGAACGCGAGTGCTCCGCCGTGCAACGCCTCGACCTCGGCCAGCAGACGCTCGAACAGGCCCCGCAATTGAGTCCCGTCGGGCTCGGGCTCTGCGAGCCCGTCGGCGAGCTTCGCGAGCGCGTCCCGGATCGAAGGCAGCCGTGCGGTGTCGAGCCGCCCGATCTCCTCTCCGAGCGCGTCGAGCCGGGCGAGCAGCTCCTCGGTAAGCCGCCCGGCGGGTGTGACGTCGTACGTGTAGCGGTTGCGCCGCCACTCGGCCGCTGTGGAGGCGAGGCTCGCATCGTGGTCGCGTTCGAGTGCGCCCCACTGGTCGAGCGCCGCAAGGCGCTGTTCGAGCCAGTCGAGGTCGACAGTCAGCGCGTAGCGCTCGCGGAGACGGTCCGCGACTTGTGCGGGACGCAGGCGCAGGCCGAAGGCCTGGTGCTCGAGGTACAGGACGCGCATGATGCGGCGGTACGTCTCGGCTTCCTCGGCCGTTGCGTACCGGAGGACGTGGTGGGCGCCGAGGCGGTCGGGGAACGATGCCGTCCTCCCGTGTCGGGCTTGCTCGTCCTCGGGCGCTCGAACCGCTCCGGCCAGCTCGAGCGCCGATCGCAGCAGCGCCGGTGAGAGTTCAGCTCCCATGTGGGTCGCGTTCGTGATCGGGGAGCGGTTCCGCCTCCACGAGTCCGGACAGGCGGAGCTCGGTCACGACGTGCGGCGGTGGAGCCATGCGGGCGAGGGCGTCAGCCGCATCCCGTGCCGAGACCGGTAGCTCGATGTGCTCCTCGGCAAGCGCCGTGATCTGCTGCTGCTCGGCGACGCTCAGGCGCCGCGAAGTGGGCCGGTGGCCACGCCGCCGCTCGACCGATGGGACACGCCGACGCTCGACCGTGGCGTCGAGCACGTGGGCGGCGAGCCGCAGCAGCCAGTCAACCGCTTCGTCGTCGCCGGGGGCAGCGCCCCACTGCAGCCGCGCCGCCGCGAGCGTCTCTGTAGCGAGGTCGTACGCGAGTGCTGGGTGGCGGACACTGCGGAGGAAAACACCGACGAGGGGGGCGAACCAGCGCTCGGCAAATGACTGGAAGGTGCCCGTGTCCGGCCGCTTGTCCGATAGCTCACCCATCATGCCTACAATTGCGCGTCGGGCGGACAGAACGCTCGCCACTTCCCTGTTGTCCCATCGGGGACGAGCTTTCTCGGTGTGGGCGAGCTGCTTCGACAGATGCCAGGCCGATCATGAAGAACCTTGACGGATAATCAGTCATAATCAAGCTTGTGGCTTAAGCTTGACCAGGCGGACCCTTGACTAGGGTCGCGCTGTAATCAAGGTTATGTGCTAACCTTGATCTTGTGGCTTCGGTACTCCGTCGTCGCTGGACCTCCAACCTGACTCCGGGAGTACCTCGCCGCGACCGTCAAGGCTGCACGTACGAAGCGTACGTGCCCGATCCCCTCATCGACAGGCCAATCACCCTCGCCGGGGAGACCGCTGCCGACATCGCGGATGCTGAGGCCGCTGTCGTCCGTCTCAATCTGCACGCACGAAGTCTCATCGACTCTGAGGCGGTAGCTCGCCTATTGCTGCGCGCCGAGGCAGTCGCCTCGTCTCGGATAGAAGGTCTCGAGGTCGGAGGCCGCCGGCTCCTTCACGCGCAGGCGGAGCAGGTCATCGGCGAGCCGCCGTCCGACGTCACCGCGCTCGAGGTGCTGAACAACATCGAGGCCATGAACTGGGCGATCGAACACCTCAGCGACCCGAAGAAGAAAGTCACCACCGACGACCTACTGGATATCCACCGGCACCTGCTTGCCGGAACCCGGCTCGATGAGTACGCCGGCAAGATCCGCACGGAGCAGAACTGGATCGGTGGCAGCAGCTACAACCCGTGTTCCGCCGCGTTCGTACCGCCGCCCCACGAGCAAGTTGAGCAGCTTCTCGACGATCTCTCCGCCTTCTGCAACATGGACACTTTGCCGGCGATCGCGCAGGCCGCGATTGCCCATGCCCAATTCGAAACCATCCACCCCTTCATCGACGGCAACGGACGGACGGGGCGCGCATTGATCCATGTCATCCTGCGCCGCCGCGGCTTGGCGGCAAGTGTTCTGCCTCCGGTGTCGCTCGTGCTAGCCACATGGTCCGAGGACTACGTCGACGCGCTCATGGACACTCGTTACCGAGGACGTTCCGACTCGCCCGCGGCTAGGAGCGGTCTCGACCGTTGGATTGGACTCTTCGCTGCGGCTACAACCCGAGCGGTATCCGACGCAGAGCTGTACGAGACAAACGTCGTCGACCTGCAGGACTCATGGCGAGCGCGTCTTGGGAGGGTCCGGGCGGGGTCCGCGCTGGACCTTCTCATCGACGCGCTTCCGGGTGCGCCCGTCGTGACCGTCCGGAGCGCATCGTCGCTCATCGGACGCAGCGCGCAAGCGGTCAACGAGGCCATACCTCGGCTGGTCAAAGCGGGCATCCTCCGGCAGACCACCGTAGGCCGACGCAATCGTGCGTTTGAAGCACACGAACTCATCGATGCTTTCACTGACCTCGAGCGACGGTTGTCCAGCCCAACTGGCGACACCAGGTCGTCAGCCCCCGCGCGTGCGGTGCCGCGCCGACGGCGGGAGCAATGAGCTGCTAGCTGTGCGGGACTGACCCACCGACCGCTATCGCGACTTGTCCCAGGCGCCGTCCCGGCCACCGTGCGCCCAACCGAAAACGGGTACCGAAACGGGTACCAAAATGAGCAAATATGACCCCGGGCAATCTGGTCCAATTTCGCGAAAACCCTGCAAATTCACAGGTAGCCGATCCCCAAAAAGCCTCTCATAACCCGAAGGTCGCGGGTTCGAATCCCGCCCCCGCTATCGAAAGGCCTGCAAGCGCGACCTTTCTGGTGCCTTGGTTGGGCATGGAAATGGGCGTGTAACACATTTGCTGTTACATGCGCACATATCGGCGTCGTGCTGCAACGGGAATCTGGCTGTAAACGACCGCCTTCCCGGGGTCTGAGCGCCGACCTTCGGGTTCTCATGATCGACTCGCGCTACGCCCACCGGCGGCACCGAGGGCTGGCGATACTACGCGTCGAGCCCGAGATTTGGCGACCGACCATGCTGGAGGGGGCGGGTTGGAGGCTCCGCCTCCCTGCTCGCGCGCGTGTTGCCGCCGACGGCCTCGGCGTGGCCATCTTTGTCCGATAGGAGGCCACAGCGCAGCTGCGGCTCGACTGCTCTCTTATGTCTGGAGGGCAGGAGCGACCGCGCCGCTCGCGCTGTTCGCGAAAAGCACGCGCCTGGCGATACGTCGGCGAGTGTCTGACCCTCCCGCCCGCAGAGCTGCGACGAGAGCCAGTGATCGTCGAGAATCCTCTTGGCGAATCTGGCGACCAGGTGGACCTTTGTGGTCATCGCGCGGTGCGGACTGCCGTAGGTCTCTGGCGCAATAGTGCGGAAAATGCGAGCGCTCCGTGCCGGCCGGTATACCACGCATGTCGCGATGAAGCGGACCGCATCACGAATCGCAGTGAGCCTGGGCGCTGCAGGCTCACGCTATCTCAGTACTGGCGCCTCGGACTCGGCTGCCGGAATCGCGTACCGCGTTCTCTTCTCGCTCGCGCCGCTGATCGTGGCGCTGGCTTCGGTTTTCGGCCTGCTGCTCCAGAACCAGGAGTTGCAGAACGACGTCATCGACAAGCTCGTATCGGTGCTACCCGTGAAGAGCGAGGACGTGAGCACGGCGATCCAAAACATCGCTACCCCCGCGAGCGCGGCGGGGCTGGTCAGCGTGATCGTGCTGGTCTGGGCGGCGTCGGGGATGATGGCGGCGGTGCGCTCGAGCCTCCAGCGAACGATGGACGTCGAGGACGAGCGCGGACTCGTGCGTGGGAAACTCGTCGACCTCGCGCTCGTCGCCTCGACGGCTGTTCTTGTGCTCGCCTCAGTTGGCATCGGACTGATCACGCCGTTTCTCGACAGCCTCGTCGGCGTGGTAGCGGGCGCGGTCGGGCTCCAGGGAACCGTCGCCAAGGCGGTCGTGTCGCGGCTACTCGCGCTGGTGCTGTGGACTGCAACCTTGCTGCTCGTCTATCGGACGGTCCCGACCAAGCGGCCGCGCTTTGCCGACGCGCTCGCCGGCGCGGTAGTCGCGTCCGTGCTGTTGTTGGCGATCTCCCTGGCTGCCGGCTTCGTCTACTTGCATGCGACCAAGTGGAGCTTCATCTACGGCTCGCTTACCAGCGTGTTCGTTTTCCTGTACTCGGTCTACCTGTTTGCGTCGGCGATGCTGCTCGGCGCGGCGTTCACGACGGAGTGGTCGCGGCCTCCCCCGCACGATCCCGAGGCCTTGTCCGCGAGAGCACGTCGCTGGATCCGCGGACTCTTCCACCGGGCAAACGAATCACGATCGGAGCGGTCCGGCGGGACGCCAACCTGAGCCAGCAGCGCGTCCCGGGTCCCGCGCGACCAGCCTCCCAGCAATCGCACGAGCATCCCGCTGCCACGGTGAGCGCGTGCGCGAGCCGGCCGAGCTGCGCCCGGCGCTCGAGCGGGCGTTCGGTGCCGGCGGCCCGGCGCTCGTCAACGTGATGACAGATCCGACTATCGCTTGCCCGCGGCGCGCGAATGTGGCCTAGCCGGCTGGAGCAGCGGCTGCGGCGAGCTGATCGAGGCGGGGAGCTGGTCGGGCCAGCCGATCCAGATCGCGAGTGCCAGGCCTGACAGCTCGACTGTTTTGCAGACGAGCGCGATCGTCTCGACCGGTTCGGGGGTGCCCATGAAACCGGGCACGTGGACGGTCACGAACACCGCCCAGGCGACGATCTCGGCTGCTAGGAACAGGGCCGCCAGCCTCGCCGCCAGCCGGTCCTCGGGGCCGGACACGAGCGCGTAGGCCAGTGCCGCGCCGACCAGTGCGGCGCCGATGAACGACCATCCCAACGGCGGCATCTCCTTCAGATGCTCGGGAACCAGCGCCGCGTGCATGCCGGCGCTGAACATGACCGCCAGCGCCAGCAGCCCGGCGCGGCGACCGCGCGACCGAAGTCGCGCGGCCTGCTCGCCGGTTCTCACTTGGCGATCCGGATCACGCGCTCCATCCCGAGCGTCGTGTGCTCGCGACCGTCCTGGGTGTCCATAAAGCAAGCCTGGACGTAGTAGCCAGACTTGGCGTCCAGGACCTGCTGCTGCATCGCGCCAGGCGACGCGGGATCCATCAGGTCAACAAAGCCCGTCGCGAGCTTCTGAGCCTTGTTGTCCTTACCGGCCCTCAGCAACGCCGCGATCCTGTCTGCGCCGCGCTTGTTACGCGCGCCGATCAAGGAGTCCATGTGGACCAGATAGCCGCCGTTGACCATCCGCACGATCGTCCCGTCATGCAGGACCTTCGGGCCCTCAAAGCCAAACTCGATCGACGTCTCGGTCGCCGCCGCCTTCGGCAGCGCCGCCGGCGAGGACGACTGCGTGACCGTGAACTTCGCGACATTCGCCGCCGGCCCATTGCCCGTGAGGTTGAGGGCCACGTAGTTGCCCGGTGTCAGGACCGTCTGGATCGTGCCGGGTGCGTCGGCGGAAACGACCAGCGACCCGAACGGGGTCAGTGCGTTGGGATCACCGTGATGGCTTTGGACGGCACCGAGCGCCTCCTGGAACGACACGCCCTGGTTCAGGCGAATGAGCCCGTAGCCGCCCTGGCCCTTGCCGGTGAACGTCGACGTGATGCTCACCGCCCCCGACACCTCGCTACCGGACACCGCAATGCCCGTCTTGCCCGTAACCGCAACGTTGAGCGTCGGCAGCGTCGACGCCGCGCTCGCTCCGGTGACTCCGGCCAGCCCGACCACACAGGCAGCCACAATGCTCGATACGACAACGAGCGATCCAAATCGCTTCACAACAAACTCCTATCGATTGTCTCGCGGCAAAACCAGAGTGCCCTCGCCGCACAGCAGCTCGGCCAGACCACCGACGCCGCTCCGGTGCCCCGGCGCGCCCCACCGCCCAACTTCCCCCGGGCCGGGACGCGTCTCCACACGCAAAACAACAATCCCCACCAAAAGTTGCGGCGCCGCGCCAACCCCAAACCCCGATCGGAGCCCGACCTCGGTTTCGGCTGATCGACCGGCAGCAACCAACGCCATCACGGAGGCCGCTCTGCCTCGTCGCCCGCGGAGAACTCAGCTGCGGACTGCCGCCCCAGTGGGTCGCAGACCAGGAGCAGAAGCCAGGGTCCGCGACAACCGCGCCGGTGAGATGCCTCGGCCGTCGTCGTGAAACCAGGACGGCTCTTGGCCTGACGTGAAGCCGATTCCGCGTGCCGGGTGGCTCACCGCTTGCGCTCGGCCTCGTCCTCGGCGACCTTCAGCGCCTTTTCGGCCAGCGCGTATCCCTGATCGCCGATCGTGCGGAGTTCCTCAGCGAGAGCTCGCATCGGGTACGGGTTCTCGTCGGTGGCCATCCTTGCGCGCATCAGCGCGGCTTCGCGAACGAACTGCGACACGCTCGAGCCTTGGCGCCTGGCGGCCCTTTGGATCAGCTTCATTCCCTCGCGGGTGAAGCTGATCGTGGTGCGTGTCATCGGCATGGCGAAGAGCTCCTCAACGTGTCTCCTGCTAGCGTCGATGCTATCACCGCCGACAGCACGCATGCGAACTCAGTGCCGGCGAAGAACTTGTTAAGGAAAGGGTTCTCGTGCTAGCGCTGCCACTAGCATAGGCGCTAGCACGGATGCTATCGGGGGCAGTTGGCTGGGGGCAACCCGAGTTGTGGCGGGTTGCCTCCCGCCAGCCATCCACAAGAACAGGAATGCACCCAAGAAGCTCGCGCTTCTAACAGAAACGCGATTTACCAGACTCATCCCCTCAGTCATGACTACCGCGACACCACCCGCCGCGCGCAAGCAGGTCGACGCACTGGCGGCCACAGCATGACCGTCCACCGGCGCTTCCACCTGACCCACCGGCAAGATCGCACCACCGGGCGAGCCGCCTGCTCGGCGTGCGGCCTTGAAGCGGACGTCGTCGTCATCGAGCGCGACGGCCGGCCCGAACTGCGGATCGCACTCTGCGAATCGCACGGCGGCTCACTTCTCGCGACGCTGCGTGACGAGCTGCTGGCGGCATGACCGATCCAACCCTGGAGATGAGCTGGAGCTCACTGCTCCAATGTCGCCGACACGGGTCTGGTCGCGGCGCTGCCGCTCTCGCTGTCCGCCACGCCGAAGTGGAAGGCAAGGTCGTCGGCGCGATCAAGCTCGACGCGGCCGGTCGTTCGCCACAGCAGTCTCCGCTTGTGCCGATGCGGTGCTTGTCTTGGCTCTCGCAGCCCCCATCCGGGGCGCCTCGTCTTGGGCGATCGCGCGCGGGGTTTGACCTCCGAGGACTTTGGGGTTTGCGCGGTTCTGCGAGCTCGTGCGAGCTGCTGCGGTTGATTGTCAGCGAGCGCGGGGCGCGGGTACACGTCGCGTCTTGGTCACTTCATGGGCTCGGGGCGCGTCCCATTACGTTTTGAGTGCTGGTTTGGCCGGCTCGGATCTGACTGCAGGTAGCGAGGTATCTCGTTGTCGGTCGCGGCTTGCGGCTCGACCGATGCGGCGGGCATGGATCGGCGCGATGCGAATCTGACCGCCGTTGCCACCCCAGAAGCCGGCAAAGTAGAGCCGCGGGGCGCTGCGAAGCTCTGGGGCGCCGCGGTGGCAAATTGGTATGCCGTCCGGGCGCAGCACCCCCAGATGACCGACGATCGGCTCGAGACCGCGCCGGTAGCCAGTCGCGCAGATGATGGTGTCGGGGGCAAGGCGCGTGTTGTCGGCCAGCACCACCTCACCTCGGTCAATACGGTCAACGGGCGCAGTAACGCGCGTCCGGCCGGCCTTGAGCGCCCCAACGAACCCATCATCAACAGCGGCGCCAACCAGAGTTCGGCGAAAGCGAGACTCATAGCCCTCAGGAGCGCGCGGTATTCCGTACGGGGCTAGGTTCCCGAAGATCAGGCGCTGGAGAGTGAAGCCGATGGCGTCCGAGACCTTCGCGGGCTGGTACTCGCCAAGGATCGCCAGCGGCTGAAGCGGAATCGGTCCCCATTGCCGAGGGAAGATGCTCGGCGGCGTTCGCATCGCGATGGTTACCCGTGCGCCTGCACCAATGAGTTGCCCGGCGATATCGATCGCGGTGTTTCCGGCCCCGACGATCAACACGTCCCGTCCGCGGTAGGACGCAGCCGTGCGGAACTCACGGGCATGGATGAGCTCGCCGTCGAATCTGTCGCGATCCGCCCACCCAGGGGTTGACGCGACCGCGTCGTAACCCGTTGCGATTACCAAATAGCGGGCCAGCAGTGGCGCCGCGGACGTATCGAGACGCCACCCCTCCCCGGCAGCGCTGTCGACGCGCCGCAACTCAGTCTCGTAGCGAATACCGAGCCGATGGTGGGCCGCGTATCGCTCGAGATAGCCCACCATGTCTTCCCGCCTCGGATAGCGGCCATAGCGGCGCTCAAACCGGTAGCCGGGGAGCGTCGAGAACACCCGCATGGTGTTGAGGCGAAGACCCTCGTAGCGCTCACGCCAACGCATCGCCACCGCCGGCCCGCGCTCGAGCACCAGCACGTCAAATCCGCGGCGCCTAAGCACGGCAGCCACAGCCAGACCGGCCTGGCCCGCGCCGGCCACGACCGCCTCGCGCCGTTCCACCCGCCGACCGTACGCCGCCGCTCAAACGATTACGACAACCCGCGCGAGAGGCCCTCCAGCGCATGCCGGAACCGGACACTCCCTCCCGCCCGAGAGAAGCCGGTCGGATCGAGGTCTTCTGAGCGCCTGCGATGGCCAAGACTCACCGCTGTCCGGCGATGTCGACACGCTTCTGCCTATCTTTGTCCCCGATATGGGTCTGGTCTGGGCGCTGCCGCTCTCACCATCCGCCAGGTCGAAGCGGAAGTCACATCGCCGGCGCCACGAAACTAGATGCGAACTGGTCGTTCGTGATTGTGGCAGTAAGGTGTCGCTGGCTCAACGTCGTGCTCTAATGCGGCCTCCGCCGACTCGCCGACGGCGACTGGATCGGCAGCGAAGAACCCGCCACCTTTCAACCCGCTGACAAACGTGGCCGCGGCCGTTACTAACAAGGAGCCCACGCCAATGTCGCCCACAGCAGGCCAGCTCGTCACCGAGAGGTTTGAATACGACGGTGGACGGCAGGTCACGGCGTATGTCCCGCCGGCTTCGCCCGAGGCCATCGTCTTCGCCGGTGACGGCCAGTTGATCACGTCGTGGGGAGGCGTCCTCGAGGCAGCCGACGGACCGCCCACGATGATCATCGGTGCCCACCGCCTGGAAGATGAGACGCTGCGGCTGCATGAGTACTCACCGGGCGAGAGCACGGCCGCGTTCGCGTTTGACCCTGAACGGTTCGCCGCGCACGAGCAGTTCTTTGTCGGGGATGTGCGCCGATGGGTGCAGTCGCGGTTCGACGTCGCGCTGCCTGCTGAGCGAACCGCGGTGTTCGGTGTCTCGGCAGGTGGAGAGCTCGCGCTCGCCATGGGGCTTCGCCATCCCCGCATCTACGGCGCGGTCTTTTGCGCGTCGCCGGGCGGTGGTTACCGACCGCCTGCCCTGATGCCGAGCTCGCTTCCGCGCGCGTACCTCGTGGCCGGCATGCAGGAGCGGTTCTTCCTCGAGAACGCCACCCGGTGGGCGGACGCACTCCGCGATGCAGGTGCGGACGTTGTCATGACTGAGCGGGTCGGGTCACACGGGGACGCATTCTGGAGAGAAGAGTTCCCGCTGATGGTCGCGTGGGCGTTTGGACGCTGAGCCTCGCGATGGTCGGTCGCCGGTCACCTTCTAATTTGGATCCCAGCGCCTCCTGACGAGGCCGCTGCTGCATAGTCGCGCCCACGGGGCAGTCTCGCGCAGACTGCCACTCTTCGCGTGTAACAGTAGTCGGGCCCATGACCGCTCCGGGCCTGGAGCAATCGCATTCAGCCCTGGTCACGGCTTCGTTCGAGACCTGCCTTTCTTGTCGCACGGAGATCTTCGCGCTAGCAGCGACAGCCTCGGTTGCGGTTGCCGTGGCGGCGACCGCGGCGCTCTTCAGGCGACCGCCCGGAGCTCATCCGCGTATGCGATCGGATCACTGAAGAAGCGGCCGGGCAGAATCCCCTGGTAGCGGATGCACCCGCCCACATGCGGCCACCCCGCCCGCTCGGCTAGCTCGTAGCTGCGGACGGCCTTCTCGATCCGCTCCTCAGTGTTGCCGAAGTCGCGAAAGCGCAGCGTAGTGAGACGCGGGAAATAGCTGAAGCGGACGACCGGCTTGAGCACGATCGCTGTCAAGATCGGACAGTCGAACTTGGCAACCTCCGCCTTTACCTTCGGCCCAACAGTCGCCTCCTGCTCGAAGAGCAGCGAGGTCTCGAAAACCTGAGCCCGCTCGCCGGACGACAAAGGACGGCCGGAGCGCGCGGCATGGTGAACTCCGTTGAGCGCATCGAGCAGCTCGGGCGCCACCACCGCCTCCGCGCCCGGCACCTCACCGTAACGCTTGGTGAAGTAATAGTTCGCATAGGTATCAACGAAGACCGAGCGGTTCGCCTCCTTGAACCCCTGCGCGAAGCCGAACAGCATGTACGCTCGTCGCGCCCGCTCCTCGCGGTCGTAGAAGTAGCGATACGTGATCATCCGGCTCACCGCGCCGCGCCGCTCGTAGAAGCCATAAGCCCATAGCGCGCCATGCAGCGCAACCTCGGGGAACGCGTGGTTGCGCCCGGAATCCTCGAAGATTGAGTGCAGCAACGCCACTCGCTGCGGCATATCGCCGGGACCGCCGGCAAGGCGCGCCGCCTCGGCCTTGATCTCGTCGTAAGCGGCAACAAGCCCCCGACCGCCATTGGACTCGACATCAGACACTGACTGCCCAGCATAACGGCCGGTTCGCCTCAGATCTGGGAACCGTTGCCCGGTCCGGGCCCGACCCCCGCACGCCGCCTCGCGCACCAGCCCCCTTCGCATCGGTTTCCTCCCGACATCCAATGTGGGGTCCAGCCGAAATCTTCAACGAAACGGTCTGAGCCGGAAAACTGCCGGCCTACGTGATCGTCGTCTCGTCACGTAGCAGGTAGGTGGCCTGCTGCGGGGCCCGTGAAACAGCGCAGTCGTGCGAACGGCGTTCGACGAGGCAGATGGGATTGGACAAGCTTGAGAGCGCCCGAACGGCAAGGCGGCTGCTGCTGGATCCCCGTGGCAATAACAACGGCGTCCGTGTGCGCCGGCCGGGGGGCGAACTCAGAGCCAGCTGACTCGCATGCGACGACGCGGCGTGCGACACGCCCGCACGACAGAGGCCTCGTCTATCAGCAGGAGCCAGTCAGCGCCGACGCGGGCGACTGCTTTGCGCGCCACGGTGTCACCGAGCTCACGAGCGCTATGGCGACTTTCCGCGAGCTGGACCTCGAGCGTTTGCGCTTGAACGGCTAGGTGGGGCATGCGCGGGGTGACCCACCTGGCCGGATCCCGAAGGGCCTAAAGCCCGTGGGTCGCCGGGATCATCGCTGCCGGGCGTTGGTGGACGGCGTGGACGATCTCGGTGTTGTCGATCCCCGGGGAGGTACGCCGAAGTGATCGCGAGGTCAGCGTGCCCGAGCTGGCGCTGGATGACTAGGAGCGGCACCCCTTCGCGTGACATCTCCGCGGCGTGAGCATGACGGAGCTGGTGCGCGGCGAAGCGACGTCGGACACCAGCCCGAGCTGGCGCAGCATGAAGGTCGGCGCGGACACCGGCTGGCGCCCAGGCCCGGCCGCGGGTCGGGCCGCGCGGCACGCAGAAGAACGCTCCTACGAAAAGCGTGGCGCGCAGCTGCAGCCAGAGTGCGAGCTGCTCTTACGCCCATCGGTCGATCCCCACTTCGCGTCGTTTGCCGCCCTATGTTGCGTCGGGAACTATGTTGCGAGCGGCTGTGGATGGACGGGCCGCGTTGGGGATCGTGCCTGTCGGCTGAACATATTTCGGGTGGGTCAGAGGCTCTCGAGGAACGCGAGCAGCGGGTCGGGAGGCCGGTAGCGGCCAGGCGTGGCGTTCGGGGGTGTGGTGCGGTCCAGCGCGCGTCGTTTGAGTTCCATGTCGGCGTGGATGTACTTGTTGGTGGTGTCGAGGGTCTCGTGGCCGAGCCACAACGCGATCGTCGCGATGTCGATCGGGGTCGGGGCATGCAGCAGTCGCATCGCGGTGGTGTGCCGCAGCACGTGCGGGGTGATGTTCTTCGTTTGGAGTGAGTGGCACCGGTCGCTGGCGGTGGCGGCGTGCTTGACGACGAGCCGCCAGATCGCGCCCCGGGTGAGGTGCTGACCGCTGCGGTTGGGGAACAGCGGGCTGGCCGGGTGGCCGTCTCGTTCGCGCAGCCAGAGCGTGCAGCACTTGCCTGGTCGGGCGGCTGAGCGGGGTGCACCTCTCCTTCCGGCCTTTGCCTCGGCATCTGACCCAGGCGCGGGCTATCGAGCTGGAGATCCTGGCCGCGCAGGCTCGCGAGCTCTGATGCGCGTAGCCCGGTCTGGACTGCGAGCAGCAGCAGCGCGTGGTCGCGCCGGCCGGTCCAGGTGGAGCGGTCCGGCGCCGCGAGCAGCGCGTCGAGCTCGGGCTCGGTGAGGTAGCTGATCAGGGTCGTGTCGAACCGCTTCTCGGGGATCGCGAGCACACGCGCGATTAGCTCGGCCTGCTCAGGGGCCCTCAGGGCCGCGTAGTGAAAGAATGAGTGGATCGCGGTCAGGCGCGCGTTCCGGGTCCGCACGCTGTTGCCGCGCTCTGTCTCGAGATGTGTGAGGAACGCGGAGATCCTCACCGCGTCGAGGTCCTCGAGCACGAGCTTTGACGGTGGTTTCCCGGTCTGCTGGTGCATGAACGCCAACAGCAGCCGGAAGCTGTCGCGGTAGGCGGCGATCGTGTGCGGGCTGGCGTCGCGCTGGCGGGCGAGACGTTCGGTGAAGAACGCTTGCAAAAGCGGCGGCAGCGGGGTCATGAGCGCCGCTCCCAGGTCTGCTCGAGCCGTTCGGCCGCGAGCGCCAGCAGCTCGGGGGCGCCCTCGAAGTACCAATACGTGTCCGAGGGATGGAGATGACCGAGGAACGTGGAGAGCAGCGGCAGCTGCGCCTCGACATCCGCGTCCTCGCGATACCAGGCAAGCAGCGTGCGCAGCACGAAGGAATGGCGGATGTCATGTATGCGGGCTTGGCGCCCAAGCGTTTCCCGGTCAAGGCCGGTGGCGCGGCGAAGGCGGTCGAACTCGTGCCAGATGGTGCTCTTGTTCAGTCGTGCGCCGGTGTTGGTGATCAGGAAGCTCGGGTCCTTCGGGCGCGGGCAGAGCTCGTCACGAATGCGGGCGTAGGCCTCGAGCGCGGTGACCGTGCTCGGGTGTAGCGCGACCTCGCGGGATCTGCCGTTCTTGGCGTGGCGGACGATGAGCCGGTGCTGGACCAGCTCGACGTCTGCGCGGTCAAGCGCGACCGCTTCGCCGATCCGCATGCCGGTCACCGACAGCAGCCCGATCAGCGTCTCGTAGGTCGCGGCTTTCAACGGCGAGCGGATCTTTCGGGCCTCGTGCATCAGCGCCTGGATCTCTGCCTCGGAGTAGAGGTAGGGATCGCGCGGCGGAACTTGGCTGGCAGCAGGTCTGCGGCGGGGACTTCGTGGCGGGGGTCTGACGCCTGGAGGTAGCGTGCGAAGCCAGCGGCGATCGCCAACCGCTGATGCCACCACACGACGCTCCCCTCGGCCGGCTCGGTTGCCCACTCGAGCGCCAGCGCGGTCGTGATCACCGTCGCCTGGCGCTGCTCGAGGAACTCGGCGAGCTGCGGGAGCAGCCGGCCGTGCGCTTCGAGCTTGTAGCCCAGCGAGCGACGCAACGCCAAGTAGTCGGTGACAGCCAGACTGAGCGCGCTCATGACTGCCCTCCCGGCCACGGGAGCGCCAGGCGCGACAGCGCTTGGCGGTCGACCTTGGCGTAGACCGCGGTCACCTCGAGGCTCTGATGGCGCAGCACCTGGCCGATCTCCCCAAGGCCCGCCCCGGACCGCAACATCTCTGTCGCGATCGTGTGACGCAGCCGGTGCGCCCTGGCCGGCGCGATTCCCACCCGCTTGCACGCGCGGACCACCACCTCGCTCACGCCATCGCCAGACAGGCCCTCGACCGGAGCCTGTGCTCGCAGGAACACCGTCCGCCCGAAACCCCGCGGACGCACACGGCAAAGGTAGTCGGCGAGTGCATCGCCGAGATCGCCCGGCAGGGGCAGCCTGTCGATCCGCGAGCGTTTGCCGCGGATCACGACCTCGCTCGCCCGCCAGTCCACATCATCAAGCCGCAGGCCGGCAACCTCACCGGCTCTCAGCCCGAGCCGTGCCAGCAGCATCAGGATCGCGTAATCCCGGCACCCGACCTTCGTTGAGCGATCGCAGCTTGCAAGCAGCAGCGTCACCTGCCCCGCCGGAAGTCCGCGCGGCAAATCCTCCCGCCGCTGCGGCACCGACGGCACTCCACTCGCCAACGGCGTCGCGATCCAGCCCTGCACGTGCAAGAACCGCAACAGCGCCCGCAGCGCGCACACCACCGTCTCGGCCGTCCGTGGCCTGACCCGAACCGCCTCGCGCAACACGAACGCGTTGATCTCCGCGCCAGATAGACGCGTCAGATCATCAGCAAACGGCTCCGAGCGCTCCCCCAGAAACCGGCGCGCGACCCGCGCATAAAGCTGGACCGAGCCCGCGACGAGGCCACGCTCCTCAAGCAGGTAGCCGCAAAACTCTTCCACCAGCCGGTCCACCTCGGTCGCCGCGACGGCGGCGCCAGCGGACAGCACACCGAGCGCTTCCAGATAGTCCAACAGCGGACACAACCCCCGCGGCGAGATCCTGCTCGCGTAACCTTCGCGCCGGCGCTCGACCAAGAACCGCTCCACCACCCCCGGCGAGAGCCCGCTGACCTCCAACCCTTCCGCCTGCATCCACCGGCTCAGGTGGGCAAGCAGCTGCACATGAAACTGCACCGAAGTCAGCGAATAGCCCCGCTCGACAAGGCGCACACGAAAGCCGTCCGCGAACGCCGCCAACGGACCGCTGACTCGCACGCGATCGGGTCTTGGCTCGGTCATAAATCGCCTCCTCACGAGGATCGACAGAAGCCCAAGCCTCGACCGCCCAGCCGAAATATGTGGCGCTCCCGCTCAGCGAGCGAAACGACCAGCTACCCGACAGCCCCCTTCAACCCCACCCCCCGCGCCTACCGGACTCCCAGCGCAACATAGTTCCCGACGCAACATAGGGCGGCCTATGTCGAATTCGACATAGGCCGCCCTTGCCGTGGCCGATCAGGACCGCGCCTGGGCCAGAATCGAGGTCGCGTTCGTTCAGCGCCAGCGCCTCGCTGATCCGCAGCCCGGCGCGCCAGAGCACCACGATCAGGCCGGCCAGCCGCGCCCCATCCGCCCGATCGCCGGCGGCGTGCATGACGGCGATGATCTCCTCCACGGTCGGCGGGTCAGCCCGGTATCGCTGCCCCTTGTTGCGCGGTGGGCGCCCCTGGTGAAAGCTCGACAGCGATGCGGGCGAGCGACGCCGGCCGCAGGACATCCAGCAGCGTCGTTGATGACATGCGTCCTCCCTTGGACGATCGTTGACGCGCTGATCGTCGCGCGGCAAGAGCTGCGACCACCAGACGTACGCCGGCCCCGCCTCAGCCAGCGCTCTTCGCGCATTGCGATCACGCGGAGCGTCGATATCGATCTAGAAGCGGGTTGTTCTCTGCATATGCACCACGCTGCCTCAGGAAGCGGTGGAAGACCGACCCGCATCTGGCGAACAGCAGGTCGGTTGCGCCGATCGGCAAGGCACCCGCTTTCATGACCGCGCGCAACTCTCGGTGCTAAAGACTTCCGACAGGAATGCCTTGATGGCTAGGAACGAGCGTTTGTCGGAGACGGCGTGATATGCGACTCCCGGCGCGTGTGGGCCGACGTCGTGGGTGAAGCCGTGCGTCGCGCCGCCGTAGACGTTCAGCTGGAAGTCGGTTCCGGCTGCGTTCATCTCTTCGATGAAGCCGGTTAATTGTGCGGCGGGGAGGTGCGGATCCAGAGCACCGTGGCAGACGAGCACCTTGGCCGTGATCTCTCCTGGACTGGCCGGGTTTGCCGTCTCAAGGCTTCCGTGGACACTGACAGCGCCGGCCAGGTCCGCCCCGGTTCTCGCAAGCTCAAGGACCGCCCGGCCACCGAAGCAGTAACCCACGGCCGCGATGTTCCCGTCGAGTAGCGGATGAGAGCTGAGCACCTCAACGCCAGCCTGTGCTCGCCGAGCGATCCTGTGACGGTCAGCCACGAGATTCTGGATGCACGACAGTACGCGCTCACGGTCGCCCATCACGGCCTTGCCGTACATGTCGCAGGCGAACACGAGGAGTCCGAGTTGGGCGAGCTGCCTCGCGCGGCTCTTGGCGTGATCGTCCAGCCCGGCGCCGCCGTGAACGACGAGGAGTCCCGGATGGGCGAGACCGGTGCCGTCCCAGACGAGGAGCCCGGACAGCTCGGCGTCTCCGTCGCGGTAGTCGATGGCTTCTTCTTTGAGCTTCATGTCATTGACCTCCTAGCTTTTTGGGCGCAGCGGGCGGGGGGCGCCGGCGCATGAGTCCGCGATTGGTCGAAGGCCTCCGCGAACTCGCGGTTGCGCACCGGGTTTTTGGTGACGTCAGGTTTAGTGGACCGCGAGCCTGCTCGCTGTCGAGCGCAGAGCTGATCAGCTCGACCGCGTCTGCGATATGGATCCAGGAGCACCACTGCGTGGCTGGCGTCACCGGGGCGACGAGCCCCCGCCCGAATGCTCGGGTTATCAGCTGGAATGCCCCGCCGTCTGGCGCCAGCACGACTCCAGGACGCAGCAACACCACGCGCGTACCGAGTTGCTTCGGCTTCGAGTTCATGACATCTCTCGCTTGCGATAGTTCGACCGTCGGGGCGCTGCTAGATCCGGATTCGCGACACATCCCGATCGGTGTGCCAGACGAGCGGCTACCAAACGTGTGGGATCAGTTTCCAAGTGCGGTCCATGTAGCTGCGGTACTGCTGGCCGAGCCCCGTGCTGAGACGAGCTTCTTCGACTGGCACCCGGATCAGGACGCCGGCGAGCGGGATCAGGAGCAGTGCCGCGACGCTGAGCCAGTTATCCAGCGCGATCCCCGTGCCAGCGAGCGCGATCAGCGCGCCGGTGTAGCTTGGGTGGCGTAGGGTCCGGTAGGGGCCGCGCTCGACGAGCTGGTGATCGCTCTGGATCGTGACGACGAAGGTGAACAGGCGGCCAAGGGTGAGGATGGACCAGATCCGCAGCCCAGCACCGGCGATCACGACTGTCAGCCCGACGCTGCCGAGCACGGCGCGAGGTCCGATCAGAGAAGCTGCGCTGTGCGCCGCTCCGAACCCGAGGTTGATCCCGAGGCCTACGGAGGCGATGACGACGAGGAAGGTCCAGTCGGTTCCCTGTTCAGCGTTGCGGTTCGCTAGGCGCAAAACGGTCTCGACAGCCGCCCAGGCATAGAGGGTGGCGTCGAGAGCGCTCCGTAGTGAGTTGTGGTGTGCGATGACGGCGATCATCTCGGTGGGCCTCAGCGCGTCGTCGGGGTGGAGCGGCGGCGATGGCGGACCCATGCGAACGTGGCGGCGGCCAGGAGCGCCGGTACTCCGAATCCCAGGACCGTGCTGATCGGCCCGAACTGGGACGCCGACACCCGGTTTGAGAGAAACAGCAGTAGCGCGGCTTGGGCGAGTAGCGCGAGCCCCCAGATGGCATTGAGCCAGGTCAACGTCCTCCCGACGTCCGGCTGGGTCAGGCGATCGGCCAGCTCTGGGTTGTTGGCCGCGCGGCGCCTGGCGAAGCGTGCCAGCAGCGGCGTGTGCGTAGCCTGCGACGCGAGGAAGGCGAGGCCGAACGCGGCCGTCTGCACCGCGTCGGCCCATGGGCCGAGCACGCTCGAGGCGAGGAACGGCACGCCGACCCCGGCCAGGATCATCGCTCGGTGCGGCGGCCTTGGGATTCTGGTTTTCGTCGTGCTGGCGGTCATCGGACTCCCTTTCCGTTGTTGACGTGATGACCGGATAAGCATGGGGCGCTGGCGCTGATTTCTCGTCGCCCGAAGGTCGCGAGTTGGGGTGCGACGATTGGCTGATCCGCCGGGGCCCGGGTCAGGCGTCGCCGCGCGCAACCAGCCCGTGCTCGTAGGCGAGGATCACGAGGTGGACCCGGTCTCGGACGCCGAGCTTCATCAGGATGCGCCCGACGTGTGTCTTGACGGTCGCCTCGCTGAGGTACAGCCTGGCCCCGATCTCGGGGTTCGAGAGCCCTTCGACGACGAGGCCCATGACCTCGCGTTCACGCTCGGTCAGCTCCTCGAGGCCGGGCGGCGCGCCGATCTGGGCGACCTCTCCTCGAGCGACGAAGCGGTCAATCAGACGCCGTGTGACGGTCGGCGCGAGCAGCGCGTTGCCGGCCGCCACCGCGCGGACCGCGCCCACGATATCGGCTGCGGTCGAGTCCTTGAGCAGAAATCCGCTCGCGCCGGCCTGTAGGGCCGCGACGACGTATTCATCGAGGTCAAAGGTCGTCAGGACAATCATCCGCGGACCCTGTCCAGACGGGTGAGCGGCCACGATCTGGCGGGTCGCCTGCACACCGTCCATGTTTGGCATCCGGATGTCCATCAGGATGACGTCGGGATCCAGCCGCTTGGCGGCCGCTACGCCAGCCCCGCCGTCATTGGCCTGTCCGACCACCTTCATGTCGGGCTGCGCGTCCAGCATCATCGCCAGCCCCTCGCGCAGGAGCTCTTGGTCGTCGACCAGCAGCACCCGGATCGTCATGGCGAGCTCAGCGGTAGGTGAGCCAGCACCCGGAACCCGCCGCCGGGGGTGGCGCCGGCGTCGAGATCGCCGCTGTAGACGGCGACGCGTTCGCGCATGCCGACCAGTCCGTGACCGCCGCTACCGGGAGACGTCCTGCGCGCTCGCTCGCCGCTGTCCTGGGGTCCATCATCCGTCACCTCGACCTCAAGCGATTCGGTCGACCACGACAGCCGTACCACCGCCCGGGTCTGGCCGGCGTGCTTGAGCGTGTTCGTCAGCGCCTCCTGCACGATCCGGTACGCCGACACCTGGACACCCTCGCTGCCGCCGGGCGGCTCGCCGTCGACCTCCAGCAAGACGCGCAGACCCGCCTCGTTCATTTGCTCGACTAGTCCCGGCACGCCAGCGGCATCCGGCGCCGGCGCCAGCTCGGGATCGGTGTCGTCCTCACGTAGTACGCCCACCAGCCGGCGCATCTCCACAAACGCCTGTCGGCCGGTGCGCTCGATCGTCCCCAGCACCCGTCTCGCCTGACGCTCGTCGAGCTCAGGCGTGGCACCCGCCCCTCCCGCCTGCATCACGATCACCCCGAGCGCGTGGGCGACCACGTCGTGCAGCTCCCGGGCGATCCGTGCTCGCTCGTCGATGACCGCCGTCCGAGCCCGCTCCGCCCGCGCCCGCTCCTCCTCACGCCGGCGCGACCACGTCCAGTCGCCGCGGACCCACGCCACCGCACTCGCGGCAAACACACCCCCCGGATACCACGGGTCGTTGGGATGCGGAGCCAGAACCGCCATCACGCCGATCTCCGCCGCCCAGATCAGCGCCGGCCACACCTCGGCCCGGTGCGAGCGCTGCGCGGCGAAGTTGTAGACGGCAAATACGACCGCGACCCACGCCAGGCCAGGGCGATACCCGACGAGCACGTTCGCAAGCTCCGCGCTTCCGCTGACAACCAGCACCCAGCCCGGCCACACACGCCGCCAGGCCAACGGCACCGTGGTCGCGACCGCCAACAGCACGGCAAGCGCATCGGTCGAGCGATATTGAGCGTGCGGCGCACCTCCAATGCCCAACCCACCCAGGCCAAGCGCCAGGGCGCCCGCCGCCACCATCAGATCCACCTGACGACGGCGGCGGGTCACCTGCGCCCACGTCGGCGAGCGCAGAATCCGGCCGGCGCCAGGCCGCCTACCCATCAACCCGGGGCGGAGAGCGCGGCGCGATCGCGGCGCAGGACCAGAATCGTCGCGGCCGCGATCACCGCTTCGCCGCACAAGCCGAACAGCGTATGGGCTACCAGCCCCACCGGGTCGAGCATCGACATCAGCCCCGCGGCCGCCCCCGCCGCCTGACCAACCATCACCAGCGCAAAACCGGCCATCCAACCAAACGCCAGTCGTCGCTCGACATCCGGCACCCGCCCACCGGGTACGAACCTCGCCGCCAACGCCCGTCTGGCCACGCTCGACACCGCCAAAGCGAGCACCGCCGATACCGGCACCACCGCAGCCACCAAAGCAGCCCCGGCGATGGCGCCGGCATTGCGGAACCGGCCGCCTTCACCCGTTGGATGCGAACCGACATACACCTTCATGAGCTTTCCTCCGTAGAGAGATTCAACAACAGCACGATTCTGG
This sequence comes from uncultured Solirubrobacterales bacterium, assembly GCA_963770885.1. Lineage (GTDB taxonomy): Bacteria > Actinomycetota > Thermoleophilia > Solirubrobacterales > Solirubrobacteraceae > Palsa-465. The sequence continues at coordinate 42,954 of CAVYRI010000001.1, forward strand.
CCGTCGCGAACATCCCCGCCGTCGGCCAACAGTCGCGTCCCGCCTCATACCATCGGCTGATCCCACCGAGCGCGAATCGGTCTTCGAGGTGAGCGGAGCCAGGCAACCAAATGGTTCGGCGCCCGGGGCCGGCCATCGGCACCGAGTTAGGCGGCCTCCTATAGACGAGGGTCGCGGTGGGGCTCCACCCGAAGCCCGACGTTCGTGACATAACTCGAACCCGTGTCATAAGCGTGTTCGCGGCTGCGAGCGCGTGCCAACAGGACGGGGCGGCCACCGTGCGCCGGCGATCGGCAAGCGCCTGCGGGCCGCACAGTCGGCGCCCACGCCGTACCCGAGTTCATAGGCGAAGCAGAACTCCGGGCCGATCGGCAACCGCGGCCTGACCGCCAACGACACGCCGCGGTTGGTCGGCGGCGAGGCGCTTCGTGGCGCACTCTCGAGATTGGCGAAACTGAGGGCGAACGCAGAGCCGGGCGGTGAGCCCTGCCTTCGTGTTTCCGCGGGATCGCTCCGCTTGCGCGCGCGGCTGCGACCGTTGTTCACTCGGCAAGCGCTCGCGAGACTTAAGGTGGGTGCTAGGAAAAGGGCAACCAGAGCGTGTCGTCGCGCGAGGCGGCGACCCGCGCTGGCGGCGGGGGATCAGCCGTTGCGTGTCTGGTTGACGACTGTCGCTCCCGGGTGCGCAGTGGTGACGGCGAGTAGTGCGTCGTTGGCGGGCGTCGCGGGCAGGTACTCGTAGGTTGAGACCACGATCCTGCCTTTGGTGGAGTCGATCTCGAGCGGCCGGTAGTCGCTCCGCGCGACGTACGCAGTGCCGTTCAGGTTCGGGTCCCCTGACGCGGGGACACGGAGCTCAAACGCTGGGGTGCCGTCGTACGTGGTCTGGGTGGCGGTCGCCTGACCGGAGTTGACCATCTGCTTGAGCTCGACGGCGGGGTCACCAGAGCGCGCGACCTCTCGCGCATGAACTGCCGGAGGCAGCGGCGAGACCGTGACCGTGTGCGTTGACGGGTCGTAAGTCTCGTTCTGCGTGGCTGACTGGCTTGCCTCCGATCCGTACTTGATCACGCGGTAGACGCCCGTGTCGCCGGTCTGCGCCCAGAGCTCGAACTGCATCGGCGAACCGCCCGTTGGCGTTACGGTCGCGGCCTCGTGCAGGATCTTGCCGGGAGGCGCGGTCAGCTCTGCACGGATGTGATGGATGATGGCCGCGTCTGCCAATGCGGGTCCACCGGATCCTGCGCTCCCCCCGAGCGCCACGACCGCGACCGCAGCCGCAGCGGCTCCGGCGACTGCTAGCCCGAGCCCGGTTGCGCGGCGTGGCAGCCGTGTGACCGAACGTCGCTGGCGATTGGCTCGGGGGCGATCTTGTGTCGCTTCGGCGGCGATGGCCGCGGACAGTGCGCGTTGGGCACGGCCGATCGCGCGGCGCTCGGCCTCGGCATCACGCTCGACGGCGTTTACCGTCTGGCGCAAGAGTTCGTCGATCTGTGTCATGGCTTGGTCAGTGCTCCTGTGGTTGCGGTCGGAACGGTCTCGTCTTCTGCATTGCCGGTCAGGCCCAGGCGTTCCGCCATGAACCTGCGCGCCCGGTGCAGGCGCTTGCGCACCGAACCCGTGGAGATGCCGAGCGCCTCGGCGATCTCGTCGGGTGTCAGCTCTGCGTAGGTGTGCAGCAACAGCACGTCGCTCTGCGCCACCGGCAGCGCCGCCAGCGCGGCGGCGATCGCCGGTGCAAGCTCGGACGCGTGCAGCCGCTCGACGCTCTCGCCGGTCAAATCGCCCGGTTGGGTCTCGAGCCCGGCGGCTGCTCGATAGGCACGCAGTCTTCGCTCCTCGGTCCGGAAGTGCATCCGGACGAGGTTTGACGCGATGCCATACAGCCACGGCAGCGCAGACGCCCGTCGCAAGTCAAACCGACGACGCGCATCGAACGCGCGGACGAACGTCTCCGCCATCAGCTCCTCGGCGAGGCTATGCCCGACTCGGAGCTGGAGATATCGCAATACGGCCGCCGCGTGTCGCTCGAACAGCACCTCGAACTCTTCGGGGTGGCGAAGCGAGCGACGCACCAGCACCGCATCGCTAGGGGTAGTTGTTCTCATTAACCCTCGGTTTGCCGCCGAGCCCGACGCGTTCCGGTTTCTTTGAAACGCGGCGACAGGAGTCCGACAACGGTAGAACCCCGGCGGCCCGGAGAGTTAGTCCCGCCGCGAGCCCTGCTTCGGCTCGGGCAGATGTATTTCGCCTCCTCAGACGGCCTGCCCTACCTTGCGCGGGAGGGAGGGAAGCTCAGCGCAACGGGCGGCCCGGAACTGCCCGACTCCCGCCTACGCACAGGCGACCGGATCGGCAAGACGTGCTACATGAAGCCCGTGATCGCTATCGCGTGAATCGAATCGTGCGCACCGAGGTTGCCGCCAGCAGCTCCCGGATGGATCCGCGCGATCACTTCCGACTTCGCGACCAGCCGCGGCTCATGAGCGCGACGGCGACGTATCACGCGCCAGCGTCGGGCGGGTGGCGCCGGGGCGCACGATCGCCTTCGCCGAGACGATGCGCCCTGTTCGCGGCGACGAGCGGTACCAGCCCGCGTCGGCCCATCCGCGCCTTTGATTTGTCGTCGGCGCGGGCATCCAGAGCTTCGTCATCAGGGCCGGGGTCGGCGGGAGATCCCTTGGGTGTCCATGGAGAGATCCCGGTGGCGACCGGTGTGGAGGATCGATTGGCGCCTGTGGGATCCCTTCGTGGCTGTTTGTCGTCTATGGCTCGAGCACGATCCGTGCGGCGACTCGGCCGGCCTCGACGTCGGCGATGGCCTCGTTTACCTGGTCGAGCGGTCGTGTTTCGCGGATCACGCGTGTCTTTCCGGCCGCGTGAAGCTCGAACACCTCGCGTAGGTCTTTTCGTGTGCCGACGATCGAGCCGACGATCGTGATCCCGTTGAGCACGGTCTCGAAGATCGGGAGCTTGACTTCGTTGTCTGCCGGCAGCGCGACGAACACGAGCGTCCCGCCGCGACGTAGTGACCGGTACGCCTGCTCGAACGCACGCGGTGAGACGGCGAGCGCGATCGCCTGGTTGACGCCGCCGAGTCGCTGGATGGCCTCGACCGGGTCTTCTTTGTTGGCGTTGACCGTGAACTCCGCTCCGAGCTCGCGGGCGAGGTCGAGCTTCTCATCGATCACATCGACCGCGACGACCCGCCCTCCCGCGATCGCCGCGTACTGGATCGCGAGGTGTCCCAGGCCACCGACGCCGAACACGGCCACGAGATCGGAGGAGCGCGTGCCCGCAACCTTGACGGCTTTGTAGGTGGTCACGCCGGCACAGGTGAGCGGCGCGGCGTCGAACGAGTCGATGCCAACGGGGACCTTGACTACGTAGCGGGCGTAGGCGGTGGCGTATTCGCCGAAGCCACCATTGATCGTGTAGCCCATCATCTTCTGTTGCAGGCACAGCGTCTCCCAGCCGGACACGCAGTAGTCGCAGTAGCCGCACGCGTAGCCGAGCCACGGCATCGCGACACGGTCGCCGACCGCGACCTCGCTCACGCCGGGCGCGAGTGCAGTCACGATGCCGACGCCCTCGTGGCCGGGTATGAAGGGCGGCGAGGGCTTGATCGGCCAGTCGCCGTTCGCGGCGTGGATGTCGGTGTGGCACAGGCCGCAAGCCACGACCTTCACGCGCACCTGTCCGGGATCTAGCCTCGGCATCGGGACCTGCTCGACGCTCAGCGGGCTGTCGAAGTCGTGGACTACCGCGGCGCGGTAGGTGGTGGGTGCAGCCTGTGTGGTACCGGGCTCGGGAATGACTGTGGTGGCCATAGCTTCCTACTTCCTTCTCGGTGGTCGGCCCAGGTCAGGTCGTTCTGGCTGGGTTTGAGCGGGTGCAGCGCCGAAGCGCCGCGATTGTTGTCACGGTGAGCGAGAGACGAAATGCACTCCTTCGAGGCCCTCGAGCGAGAACCCCTCGGCGGCGCCGGGAGCGACGTCGATCACAAACTGCGGCGTGCCCCACCGCTCGTACTGCTCAGAGTCGATGTAGAACGGCGCGCCCCCGATATCGCCGAGGCGGAGGTCGTGGGGGCCGGCCGGAAGCTCGCCGTCCTTGAAGCACAGCGGGGAGGTGCCGTCACAGCACCCCCCAGACTGAAAGAACGCCAGCGGCCCATGGGCGGTCTCGAGGCGATGAATCACCTCGAGCGCCGCCCGGGTCACGTCAACAGCGGGCGCACTCTCGCGGGCCGCTGCCTGCATCTCTAAAACAACCCCATCGGGTTCTGGTCATAGCTCACCAGCAGACATTTCGTCTGCGAGTAGTGCTCAAGCATCATGCGGTGGTTCTCACGGCCGACGCCCGAGCTCTTGTAGCCGCCGAACGCAGCGTGCGCCGGGTACTGGTGATAGCAATTGGTCCACACGCGACCGGCCTTGATCGCGCGGCCCATCCGGAACGCCCGGCTGCCATCGCGGGTCCAGACGCCAGCGCCGAGCCCGTACAGCGTGTCGTTGGCGATCTCCAGCGCCTCGGCCTCATCACGGAACGTGGTGACGGCGAGCACGGGCCCGAAGATCTCCTCCTGGAAGACCCGCATCTTGTTGTGACCCTTCAGGACGGTCGGCTCGAAGTAGTAGCCGCCGGCGAGGTGCTCGCCGACCTCCGGGCGGTCGCCGCCGATCAGCACCTCGGCGCCCTCATCGCGTCCGATCTTGACGTAGCTCTCGATCTTCTCCAGCTGAGCTGCCGAGACCTGCGGGCCCATCATCGTCTCGCGGTCAAGCGGATCGCCCTGCCTGATCGCGTCAATCCGCGCCAGGCAGCGCTCCATGAACTCGTCGTAGATCGACTCGTGGATCAGAGCCCGCGACGGGCAGGTGCACACCTCGCCCTTGTTGAACGCGTACAGGACCAGCCCTTCGATCGCCTTGTCGAGAAACGCGTCATCGGCCGCCATCACATCCTCAAAGAAGATGTTCGGCGACTTGCCGCCAAGCTCGGTCGTCGAAGGGATCAGGTTCTGAGCCGCGTAGCTCATGATCAGCCGGCCCGTGACCGTCTCGCCGGTGAACGCGACCTTCGCGATCCGCTTGTTTGACGCCAGCGCCTTGCCGATCCCGGCGCCCGGACCGTTGACGATGTTCAGCACACCCGGCGGAACGATCTCCCCGATCACCTCGGCAAGCTTCAACAGCGACCACGGCGTCGGGCTCGCCGGCTTGATCACCGTGCAGTTACCCGCGGCCAGCGCCGGAGCGATCTTCCACGCCGCCATCAAAATCGGGAAGTTAAACGGGATGATCTGACCCACGACCCCCAGCGGCTCCTGGAAGTGATAGGCGTAGGTCTGATCATCGATCTCCGAGATCCGACCCTCCTCGGCCCGCACCGCAGCAGCGAAATAGCGGAAATGATCAGCCGCCAACGGAATGTCTGCTGCCAGCGTCTCACGCACCGGCTTTCCATTCTCATAGCTCTCGGCCACGGCCAGCATCTCGAGGTTCTCCTCGATCGCATCCGCAACATCGTTGAGGACCGTGGCACGCTCGGCCGGGGAGCGCTTGCCCCACTCATCCTTGGCCGCGTGCGCCGCGTCGAGCGCCAACTCGATGTCGTCCGCACCGGAATACGCGACCTCGCAGAACGGCTCGCCCGTCGACGGAGTCAGATTCTCTCGATACTCCCCGGTGGTCGGGGCGATCCACTCGCCGCCGATGAAGTTCTCGTAGCGCTCTTTGAGCTCTACCAAGCTGCCCGGTTCGCCCGGCGCGGCGTAAGTGGTTGACTCGATAATCGACATCTTTGACTCCTTGGTGGGAACCGCGGGCTCGGCCACGCTGGTAAGGGGCTAGAGCCCCCGCGCGTTCGATCACATTGAGACGCGTCCACCGGGTCGGCAGGATGACGCCTAAGAAATACGACACCAGCCCCGCAGTCAAAACCAGTAACCCAATGCTCCCCGCCTCGTGGCGCAACTAGCGCCGTTGGTGGCATCCGGGCTTGGGGTGAGTGTCCTGGCCGCAGGGCCAGCTCGTATCCGACTGTACTCCGATCGCGAGCACTTATGTGCGCAGACCGCAAAGAAATCGCTCAGACTGGTGATCGCTTCTGCGGCCGGACGGCTCCCGGGCGCACGAGCGCAAAGGCGACGGAGTGCGTTCGTTGCTCTCGGGGGACACGGAATCACAGGTCAGCGTTGGAAGTGTCGGACGAGGCGCCGCGTGGGACGAGCGGCTGGAGGGATGCAACCGCGCCGACGGGACGACCGATGAGGCGTTGCGGTGCCGTTGAGCGCGAACCGTCTCGGCGCAACCGGCAGGAACCAAGCAACGCCGCGGACAGGCGGGTTTCGGCGGTGGAGTTCAACGACAGCTTCGGGCCGCCGCGCTGGCTGCGCTTACTGGCTGAGGCGGCGCAGTCGCAGACCGTAGAGAATGTCAGCCTCTCGGATCGGAGCGGGTATGGAGCAGCTGAGCTTGGGTGTCGTTGCCGTGTCGCATAAGCCCGACGAGTATCGGCTCGCGATCCACCCTGAGCACCTGGGACGGATTGACCCCGAGTTGCGGCGCCGGATCTTTCTCGAGCGCGGCTATGGGCAGCGGTTCGGCATCTCGGACGACCGGCTTGCTGCGCAGGTCGGCGGCCTATGTTCGCGCGAACAGCTCCTAGATCAGTGCGACGTGGTGCTGCTTCCCAAGCCGTTGGTGGAGGATCTGAACGTGTTGGCACCCGGCAGGGTTCTGTGGGGATGGCCGCACTGCGTCCAGGATGAGGCCCTGACGCAGGTGGCGATCGACCGCCGGCTGACGGTCATCGCTTGGGAGGCGATGAACTATTGGACCGACGAAGGTAACTTCAGCCTGCACGTCTTTCACAAGAACAATGAGCTCGCTGGATACTGCTCGGTCTTACACGCGTTAGAGCTGACTGGTACGACGGGGGCCTATGGCCGGCGTCTGCGGGCTGCGGTGATTAGTTTCGGTGCCACCGGGCGTGGGGCCGTGACCGCGCTGTTCGCGCTCGGTGTGCATGACGTGACCGTGCTGACGCATCGCGGGGTCGCGGCAGTCGCGTCGCCGATGGCGCCCGCTCGGTTGGTCCACTACGAGCGTGACCCCGATCACCCAGGCCGCACGTTGGCTCTCAACAGGCCGGAGCGCGGATCGGTCGCTGCGGCGCTCGCCGAGCACGACATCATCGTCAACTGCATCCTGCAGGACACCGACGAGCCGCTCATCTTCGTCAGCGGCGAGGAGCTCGGCCTGTTTCGCTCCGGGAGCCTGTTCATCGACGTGTCCTGCGATGAGGGGATGGGTTTTGAATGGGCGCGTCCGACGTCGTTCGCCGAGCCGATGCTCACCCTGGCCGGCGGCGCCCGGTACTACGCCGTGGACCACAGCCCGTCGTATCTATGGAACTCAGCGACGTGGGAGATCAGCGAGGCGCTGATCCCCTACCTCCCGACCGTGATGTCCGGTGGGGACGCCTGGGACACTGACTTGACCATCCACCGCGCGATCGAGATCCGCGCCGGCTTGGTGCAGAACCCCAAGATCTTAAGCTTCCAGTCCCGCTCATCCGCGTTCCCATACCGCAAGCACTGAACCTAAAGTCGCGACCCCCTGGGCTTCTTGTGTGGGAGAAGCTGTGGGAGGCCTCGTGGCCGGACAAGCGCTTTCGCGCAGCGACGCCGCAACCGCAGGCGAGCGCTTGGGCGACGGAGGAGGCGTTTGGCGAACTCGACTCGAAGCGGCGCGACCCGGACGATCGGACTGGACGGTCATTCCCGCGGGGTACCTAGTGGGTCGTCTAGGGGTGATGCACGGGGGCACGCGAGTACGCGTCCGCTCGCCGTGGTGTCGGTCGACCTTGACGACGGATCGCTCATAATTGCGTTTGACGGCGTGGCCGCCTATCTCCGAGGGTGTCGCACAAAGGTCTGACGGTGAGAGGGTAGTTCCGCGGAACCGCGACCCCCGGGGTCGCCGGTTCATCCGGTGGTGGGCGCGATCCAGCGGTTGTGGATGCTTCAGGAGGCTTTGGGTGGCGGCGATCAGTCGCCATTCCGAGGCCGCGGCCCGGCCTCGTCGTCGGAGTCGGGTAATCCCGCGGTTGTGCTTGATCTGCCCAAAGACCGGCTCGGTGCCGTGTCGTCGTTTGATGTAGAGCTCACGGCCGAGATCCGTCGCGAGCACGCGCGCATGAAGGCGTACATCCCGCCATCACAGCCCGGGCGAGCGTCCTCACGCACCATCGATCGGGCGGGACTAGCACCTGAAATCCGTCGGCGAGCAGGTGCTCGGTCTACGGTCCCAGCCAACACTCGGTGGAGCTTTCACAGAGGCGGCTACGCCCAGAGTGCTTGCCCGTCGGTCGATACATCAACCACTTCGACCGCACCATGCTCAGTCTCTACTACGTAGAGCTCTCCTGAGCTGGCCGGTCCAAAAGCGCAGTTCGTAGGTCCATTTCCCCGTAGCTCGTGGCGACGCAGCACCGCGCCGTCGCGGGCGAGAACAGTGATGTCCCCTTGCCCGAAGACCGCGACATAGAGATTGCCGTCACGGTCGAAGGCCATCCCGTCGGGACCACGAAGCCCCGTGCCGGTCCAGGTGGAGTTGAGAACGTTGCCGAACTGATCACGCACCCACCCGTCACGGGAACGCCGGTACCGGTAAACGTTGCCGGTGAGCTCTTCGTTGGCATACAGCTGTCCGTCAGGGCCAAACGCGATCCCGTTTGCAAACTGCAGTCCGCGGTCGATGATTTCACCCGAGCGCGTCTCACGGTCGAAGCGAAGGACGCGGCCGTCGAGTTCGATCGAATCCCAGCCGGAGCGGAGTTCGTCGCCGTCCATGAGCCGCTCGACGAGCACACCGGAATCGGTGAGGTAAAGCGCCCCGTCGGGACCGAAACAAAGGTCATTCGGCCACAGCAGCGGTTCACCGGCGCAATCCTCGGCCCACACCTCAGTATTGCCGTCGAGCCGGAGACGGAGCACCGCGGGCGTCAATGACTCAGCAACCCAGAGGACGCCATCGCGGTCGACCGCGAGCCCGTTAGGGCGGCCTGTCACCGCAATGGGGTCAAGACGACCGCTGTCGCGGTCGATGCGGGTCACGCGGCCACACGCGCGGGCCAGCTCCGTCACCACTAAGCTGCCATCCGAGAGCAAAACGGGCGCTTCCGGGAACCCGAGACCCTGAGCGAGCACACGGGTGGGTGAGCCAGACGTTGTCACTGTGGGCCCACGTCGGAGCGTGCGATCGCGGCGGCGGTGTCGATGATTGCGTCCTCCTGGCCGGCGACGACTCGTTTGTGACCGAGCTCGACGAGGAGATCGCGCGGCTCGATCCCGAACCGTTCTGCTGCCTCCTGGACGTGCCGGAGAAAGCTCGAATACACGCCCGCATAGCCGAGCGAGATCGTGGTGCGATCGATCGTCGGGGGTCGCTTCATGATCGGGCGCACTGCGTCGTCCGCGGCGTCTTGGGCGCGCCATAGGTCGACGCCGGTGTCGATCCCCATGCGATCGAGGACCGCGACGAGCGCCTCGAGCTGACAGTTTCCCGCACCAGCGCCGAAGCCGGCGAGGCAGGCATCGACGACCGACGCTCCTTCCTCGATCGCAACAACCGTGTTTGCGACCGCAAGACCTAGGTTGTTGTGGGCGTGAATTGCGACGGCGACCGCTTCGGGAAGCGAGTTGCGGACCGCCGAGATCCGGGCCCGGACACCATCCATTGTCAGAGCGCCGGCGGAGTCGGCGACGTACACGACCCCCGCGCCAGCATCGGCCATGATCCTTGCGTTCTGAACCAGCACCGCCGGTTCGACCAGGTGCGTCATCATGAGCCCGCCGACGGGGTGGCCGCCAAGCTCGGCCGCCAGCGCGATGTGCTGGACGCCGATATCCGCCTCTGTGCAATGTGTCGCCACCTTGAACACGGTTGCGCCGACAGCATGCGCCGCGCGCATGTCGTCCTGAGTCGCGATTCCCGGTTGCACGCTGACCGCGATCGCACTGCTCGAGATGGCTCTGGCAGCTGCCGCTACCAGCTCGATGTCTGAGTGCGCACTTTCACCGTAGTGGATCGAGGATGCGGCGAGTCCGTCGCCGTGGCCAACCTCGATCGCATAGACCCCGGCGACGTCGAGCGCTCCCGCGATCTGTTCCACCTGACTCGGGGTGAGCGAGTGCTCAATGGCGTTCGATCCGTCGCGAAGCGAACAGTCGCAGATGCGGACCCTTCGCATCGTTCCTGCTCCGTGAGTCATTGCTCGCCGCGTGCGGTGAGCACGTTTGCTGCGATCTCCTCGCCGACCCGCACCGCTGCCGAGGTCATGATGTCGAGGTTCCCGGCATATGCCGGCAGAAAGTCGCCCGCTCCGCGGAGCTCGATGATCACCGTGGCCACATCGTCGCGAACGTCGACGAGCAGTAGACGATAACCGGGCACATAGCGCTGGACTTCATCGATCATCAGGCGCAGCGACTCGTGGACCGAGTCTGAATCATGTGTTCCCAGCCTGGCGTACACGGTCGCGCGCATCAGGATCGGCGGATCTGCGGGGTTGAGCACGATGATCGCCTTGCCCCGCGCTGCACCACCGATCTTGGCTATGCCATCGGCCGTGGTGCGAGTGAATTCGTCGATGTTCTGACGGGTTCCCGGCCCAGCGCTGCGACTTGCGATCGTGGCCACGATCTCTGCATATGGAAGCTCAGCAGCGCGTGCAATCGCGTGTACAAGCGGGATTGTCGCCTGGGCTCCGCAGCTTATGAGATTGACGTTGGGTTCCGTGAGGTGGTCTCTGAGGTTGACTCCTGGTACTACGTATGGCCCGACGGCCGCGGGTGTCAAGTCAATGACGTGTTTCCCGGCTTTGCGCAGTAACGGGGCATGTTCGAGGTGAGGGCGTGCCCCTGTAGCGTCGAACACCAGCTCGATGTCGTCACGCTCGAGGACTGCGTCGACGCCATTGGTGCTCGTCTCGATGCCGATCGACGACGCGATCGCCAGTCCCGGTGAGTCCTTATAAATGCCCGAAATCAGGGTGGGCGCCAGCGTGGCACTGCGGCGCAGCTTCTGCATCAGGTCTGTGCCGATATTGCCGGGCCCCAGGATCGCCGCAGGAACGCGACCCCTCAAGTTCGGCCGTGGACGAACTGCAGCTTCCAAGGCTAAGGTCCAACGTATGCGGTGACGTCGATCTCCACGCGCATCCCGTCGACCGCGCCGAGGTCGCTGCCGACGGTCGTCCGGACCGGCCGTGGCTCTGGGAAGCGCTGCCCGTAGACCTCATTGAACCTCGGGAACTCCTTCGGATCCAGGAGGTGGACGGTGGCTTTGACTACGTCCGCAAGCGTCGCTCCGGCGGCGCGAAGTATCTCATCGAGATTATCAATCACCAGATTGGTCTGTTCCTCGATTGTTTCGCCGGCAAGCGTGCCTGTCTCAGGCGAGATAGGTCCACACCCGGTTACGAATATGAAGTCACCCGCCCGCATCCCCTGCGAGTACGCCCCGAGCGGAGGGCCCGCGGCATTCGTCGAGATGACCTGTTTTGGCATTTGCCGCTCCTTTGCAATCGTGGGTGCCGGGGATCATGTGCTCGCGCCGCGCGCGGACACCGGCCAGACTTCCTCCGCCACGCCATCGCTCACGACAATGAGGTTGTCAGCGAGACCAACGACCGAGGATGCGTACGAGGGCATGAACGTCAATCGCTCGCCGACAGACACTCCAGCGGAGCCGTTAACGACCCGGCCGACACCGTGCTCCTCGGTCAACCTCTCGAGGCGGACACGCCCATCCTTCGAGATCGCGTATGCACCATCGATCGCAGGACCGTTGGCACTGAATGTCTTCGATCCGCCATCGACCGTTACGCGCCCGCTGTCGGACGAACTCACAACGGTGCAGACGACCCAGAGCGCCACATCGTCGCTGGTCGCGGTCCCGGCGGTCAGCTGGGCGCCATCCATGAACGGATAGACCCCAGCCCTAACCTCCGTGACCCCATCGACGCCGGCCACGCCGGCCGCTGTTGCGGTCGAGCCCGCAACTACTGCGTCTACCTCGAGTCCCCGGGCGCGGAGCTCGGCGGCGACTCTGCTCATCAGCTGCCCCTCTTCGATCCCGGCTCGCTCGCGTTCAGCCTCAGGGTCGAACCCAAGGCCCCGGTATGAGGTAATGCCCTCGAATTCAAGTCCGGGAAGGTCCGCGACCAATCGCGCGAGGCGCTCGATCGAAACGAGATCGTCTGGTGCCAGGCCCGATCGGTGAAGGCCGGTATCGATCTCGATCTGCACTCGGATCGACGCTCCGGCTGCGACCGCTGCTGCGCTCATGTCTCGGGCAGCGATCGCGCTGTCGACATTAACGGCGATCCGTCCCTCCCCTGCCATTCGCGCGATGCGATCGCATTTTTCTCGTCCCACGACTGGGTACGCGATCGCGATGTTGCGACACCCGGAGCGCCAGAACACTTCTGCCTCGCTGGGTTTGGCCACCGCGAGCCCCACGGCACCGAGCGCGAGCTGCCGTGCCGCGGCGGCTGGCGCCTTGTGCGCCTTTGCGTGCGGCCGGAAGGCGACCCCACAGTCGGCCATTGCATCCGCAAACGAGCGCAGGTTTCGCTCGAATCGATCCAGCTCGACGACAACCGCGGGTGTCGGGATTGCGTCAACTGCTGTACCGCGCACGACGACGTTAGTGGCGGATCCTGCCTCGGGGGCGCCCGTGAGCGGTTGCGCCACACCCACACCGGCGGCTCCGCCCTGTGCGGCTCGCGAACCGATAAGTGCCGTGACGGTCTGAATGGCCTTTCGTTCTTGGGCACTCGAGGCAAGGCCCTGGAGCTCTTCGACGGCCGTGAGCGTCAGCTGGGCCAGTACGCGCAGATAGCCAGTCGCGGGCGCCTCGGCCCGTCCGTCGCTCACGCTCGAGGCGGCCGAGCTGCGCCCGAGCTCCGTGTCCACGTGCCGGGTCAGGACGTTGCGCGCCGCATCGCGGTCGATGAGGCCGCGAGCGAGCAGCGCCCCGAGGCCGTCGGTGAGGGCGACGATCTGAAGTGTGATCTCGTCCGCATCCGCGCCCGACACGATCGACCCTTCGTCGATCGCGTCGAGAACCAGCGTTCGGATCCAGTCGATCCACCGCTCGAAGGCCCTCTCCATGACCGGACGGAGATCGCGCTCGAACATCGCGGTGGACGAAAGCTCAGACCACAGGACCCAGTCCTCCTCCATGGCTGGGTCATCGGCGAGGTAAAGGTCGAGCAGGCGGGAGAGCCTTACCGCGCCCGATTCGACTCCCGCCACGTCGGCTGAGACGCGTTGGCGCCCGCGCGCGTCGGAGAACTCGTAGGCCCGGGCGAGCAGGTCGTTGCGACCGGAGAAGTAGTAATGGATCAGAGCCTTTGAGACGCCGGCTTCCTCGGCGACATCTCGGAGACTGAGCTTGCGGGAACCCCCGCGAGCGATCATCCGGCAAGCGGCGACGAGCAACTCTTCGGAGCGCTCGTTCGACGGTTGCGCCTCGTTCGTCGCAGCGCTCTTGACAGCCATCGTGGCGGGATATTAGTCTTTGTCCATCCGGCCAGTCAAGACTGACCGTTTGACCAATTCAAAGCCTACCGGGCAGGAAGCGCATGGCAACGGCGAATGACGGACGTGCTTACGGCGCCGCGTCGCAAGCGGGTATCAGGGCGCATCTACTCCCTCTCGGGGACGAAGCGGGCCCGGAACCGGCACCGTACGCACTGCATGGAGTAAACCTGACGCTCGAACCCGAGTTGCGCCCATCAGGGTGGGAGGACGAACTCGACTTCGGCGGCGTAACGATGGCTGGCCTGCGGTCACCGCTGACGATGTGGCTGATCGAGGGGGCGGGATTGAAGATCGTCGTCGATACAGGCTGTGACGTGAGTGCCCGCAGTCCAGCGGAGTCGAGCTCGGTGCTTCGCGATCACACGATCTGGACCGAGCATCGCGCGGAGTGGACGGTCGAGGCGCAGCTGGCACGGTTCGACCTCGAGCCGGCGGATATCGATGTGGTGATCAACACGTGCTGCCATTTCGATCACATCGGCAACAACACTAAGTTCTCCAATGCGACCTTCGTCGTCCAAAAACGAGAGCTACCGCTGGCGATTCATCCCCCTCGGTGGGCCCTTTACTACTACCCAGAGTTCGCATTCAACCTTCTGGATGTCCGCGACCGACTTGAGTTGATCGACGGTGACTTGCGGATCACCGACGGGGTTTCGGTGCATCTGCTCGGTGGTCATAGCCCGGGAACGCAAGTGGTGTTGCTCGAGACCGCCGTCGGGCGCGTATGCATTCCCGGAGACCTGGCGCCGTTCTACAAGAACATCGAACTCAACTGGCCGATGGGAGCCTTCTTCGATGTCGAGGCGGTCGTTCGCGCCTACGCGTGGATGAGGACGAACGCCGACATCATCGTCCCTCATCACGACTGGGGGTTCTTCGATCGATATCCAGACGGCACCGTTGGGCTGCCGCCGCGCCCCGACAGCGCAGTCTCAGCGACTTCGCCCGAGCATGACCGCGCCTGATTTCTCAGGCGATGTCGTACCCACAAACGGGCCGCTGCGTGTAGATCCGCGCAATCCCCGCTATTTCACGGATGCCTCGGGGCGCACGCAACTGCTTGCCGGGTCGCACACGTGGGCAACGTTGCAGGAGGCGGGCCCGGAAGACCCGCCGGAGCCCTTCGATTGGCCAGGCTGGCTGGCCTTCATGGCGCGCCACGGGCACAACTTCATGCGTCTGTGGATTTGGGAGAACGCCAAGTGGGGCTCGTGGTACGACGGGGACTACTACTTCGAACCGCTTCCCTGGGCGCGGACTGGTCCGGACCTCGCACGCGACGGCAAGCCGCGCTTTGACCTCACTCGCTATGACCAGGAGTGGTTCGAGCGCTTGCGCTCCCGCGTCCGCGACTGTCGCGACCGCGGCATCTATGTCGCCGTCATGCTGTTTCAGGGATGGAGCGGGGGCGATAAGCCGTTCGATTCCTGGAGCGGCGACAACCCGGTTAGTCAGGGACCAAACCCCTGGCACGGCCATCCCTTTTGCATTGACAACAACGTGAACGGCGTTGACGCTTCGCCTGCGGATGGGACGGGAAGAGAGTGGGTCCACAGTTTGCGCTTTCCCCGTGTGGTCGAGTTGCAGGAGGAATACGTTCGGGCCGTGATCGACACGGTAAGTGATTTCGACAATGTGCTCTACGAAATCGGGAATGAGCACGACGGCACGCCCGAGAACACGGCGTGGCAGTATCACATGACCAACGTGGTACACGAGTATGAGCGCAGCGCGAAGTCAGCCGTGCACCCAGTCCTGATGACGGCCCAGTACCCCGGCGCGGACAATCAAATGCTGTATGCGAGCCCGGCTGAAGCGGTGTCGCCGATGGGCTGGCACCGCGCGGGCACGCAGCACTGGCAGCAAGAGCCACCTGCCGAATATCTCGGCAAGGTGATCGTTTCCGATACGGACCACCTGTGGGGGGTCGGCGGGACAGCGGACTGGGTGTGGCGCACATTTACAAGAGGGCACAACATGCTCTACATGGATCCCTGGGGCTATTCGCATTTTGAGCTGCGTGGCCCCGAGGGAGATCCCGGAGCGCGCCAGGCCATGGGGCTTGCGGTGGCCCTGTCCCGCAGGATCGATCTGAGTCATTTTCTGCCGCGGCCCGATCTGGTCAGCACTGGCTTCGCGCTCGCATCGCCCGGGGACGGCTATGTCGTGTATAAGCCCGAAGGGCTCCGGTGCCAGCTCGACCTGCGTGACAGCGATGCCGCGTTCGAGCTCGAGTGGCTTCACCCAACCGACGCTGTGAGCACGCGGGCCAACCGATTTGCTGGCGGTCGTGTTGTACACCTCGTTGCCCCAGATGGGGGCGCCTGGGTGGCAAACGTGTCACGAGCCTAACCACGACCGTCAAAGCGCTGGATTGCACCATGTCCGAGACCAGCGACTCCCCGGCCACCTCCGAGGTTCTCCAGCAACTCACCGATGTCACGGGTGGACCCCGGGGGTGGACGAGGATCGGATGGGTAGTTCGACTTAGGCGCAAGCACCCTCTGCTGATGATGATCGCTCGGCGCACACTCACCGGGGTCATCTTGTTGTGGATCATCTCGATCCTGATCTTCGCCGGCACGGAGGTTCTTCCAGGGAACGCGGCATACGCGGTTCTGGGCCGCAACGCCGCACCGCCGGCGCTGGCGGCCGTACGCAAACAGCTCGGGCTGACGCGCCCCGCTTATCAACGCTACGCCGACTGGTTGACCGGCATCCTGCACGGAAACCTGGGGGAGTCGCTGACGGCGCACGAGACCGTGTCATCATTCATGAGCGCACGCCTTGGCAACACGCTGATACTCGCGGTGTGCGCGATGGGTGTAATGCTGCCGTTGTCCTTGACGCTGGGGATCCTCGCTGGGATAAGGCCGGGAGGTCGGATGGATCAGCTGATCTCACAGCCGTCGCTTGCGTTGATCGCATTCCCGGACTTTGTCGTCGGGGGCTTGTTGGCCGCAGTCTTCGGCGTTGCGCTGCGGTTGCTGCCTCCTGTGTCACTTGTTCTGCCGGGCTCCAGTCCGCTGAGTCAGCCAAGCCTGCTGGTCCTGCCGGCGGCGACGCTCGTGCTCGTGGGCTTTGCGTACATGGTTCGGATGGTTCGCGCGGGAATCAGCGAGGTCATGAGTAGCCAGTACATCGAGATGGCATTTCTGAATGGACTTCCTCGGCGGCGAGTGGTGCTAAAGCACGCATTGCGCAACGCACTTGCGCCAACCGTTCAGGTCACCGCCCTGACCCTCCAGTGGCTTCTCGGCGGAATCTTCATCGTCGAGACACTCTTTGATTACCCGGGGATCGGTCAGGGATTCGTAGAGGCGGTGCAGGCGCGTGACATTCCGACCGTACAGTCAGTGGGAATGATCATTGCTGCACTCTACATCGCGATCAACATCCTCGCGGATGTGATCGTTGTGCTCCTGATCCCAAAGCTGAGGACCCAGGTTTGAGCACGAACGCGACGTTCACCACTCGCCTCGGACGCGCGCGTCCCCGCTTCCTCAGCAGCGCCTCTGGGTGGATTGGGCTGGTTCTCACGGTCGGCGCTCTTGGCGTCGTAATCTTTGGTCCGCTCGTGGCGCCACACGGGCCCACGGACATCGTCGGGCCCCCGTTTGCGACTCCGGGTGGGCGCTACCTGCTCGGGACCGACTTTCTCGGACGCGACGTGTTGAGCCGCCTGTTGGCGGGCGGCCGAACGGTTGTGCTCCTGGGCGGCGGTGCGACGCTCATCGCATACGTGATCGGCGGCACGGTCGGCCTCTTCGGTGGATACGTGCGCGGGATATCGGACTCGATCCTCATGCGGGCGATGGATGTGCTGCTGGCGTTTCCACCGCTGCTGTTTCTGCTGATACTCGCGACGGGGACCGGGGGTGGTGACCTCCCAGCCGTCGCCGGAGTCGCCGCGATCCAGGTACCCGGGATCGCCCGAATCATCCGTGCGGCGACGCTGGATGTCGCCGGCCATGGTTACGTCGAGGCCGCCAACGCCCGCGGCGAGCGCACAAGCTACGTACTCGGGCGCGAGATCCTGCCCAATATCGCGTCAACGCTCGTGGCTGATGGCGGTCCCCGTCTGACCGTCTCGATTCTGGCGATCGCGAGCCTGACCTTCCTCGGCGTCGGAGTCCAGCCTCCCACTGCCGACTGGGCCTTGATGATGACCGAGAACCGCTCAGGGCTCACGTTTCAGCCTTGGGCGGTGATCGCTCCTGCACTGATGCTGGCGGTGCTTACCGTCGGTGTCAACCTGCTCGCCGACGCGGTGGCACGAAGTCTCTCCCAGTCGACCGAAGCAACTCTGATGCGACGATGACCGACCCGGCAGTGGAGGTCAGCGAACTCGAGGTCCGCGTCATCGGAGGCACACCGATCGTGGAGGATGTGGCGTTTTCGATCGGGCGGGGGGAGATCGTCGGCATCGTAGGCGAGTCTGGGAGTGGTAAGACGACGACCGGTTTGGCGCTGTTGGGGTATGCCCGCCCCGGGGCCGAGATCACGGGTGGCCGAATCCGCCTGGCCGGGACCGAGATGCTGCAACTCTCGCCCGAGAGCCGCCGCAAGGTCCGAGGGAAGATCATTTCATACGTCCCGCAGGAGCCAGGCCAGGCGCTCAACCCCGCGCTTCGTGTCGGTGACCAAGTACGCGAGCTGCTGCGCTACCACGCGCGAGAGCGATGTAACAGTCAGGAGGTTGAGGCAGCACTGCTTCGGGTCGGGCTTCCATCCGACCGGTCGTTTCAGCGCAGGTTCCCACATCAGCTCTCGGGCGGGCAGCAGCAACGGCTCGCGATC
Source organism: uncultured Solirubrobacterales bacterium (assembly GCA_963770885.1). Taxonomy (GTDB): domain Bacteria; phylum Actinomycetota; class Thermoleophilia; order Solirubrobacterales; family Solirubrobacteraceae; genus Palsa-465. The sequence goes on from CAVYRI010000001.1 coordinate 61,375, forward strand.
GCCGCCGCATTGGCGGCTGCGCCGATGGTGGTTGTGTTCGATGAGCCGACGACCGGGCTCGACGTGGCCACACAAGCTGTGATCCTCGACGAGATCAAGCGTCTCAGGCACGAGCTCGAACTCAGTGCCGTCTACGTATCGCATGACCTCGCGGTCGTCGCGTCGATCGTCGACCGCGTGATCGTGATGTACGCAGGGCGCGTGGTCGAGGACGGCCCGGTCGAAGAGGTGCTGACTGCGCCCCGCCACCCCTACACCCGAGGCCTGCTCGCATCGGTGCCCGACCACGTCGTACCGCACCGGCTACATGGGATCCCGGGAGTCGCCGTTGGCGTCGGCGAGCGCCCCGATGGCTGCCCCTTCGCACCGCGATGCCCGCAAGCCCTGGAGGAGTGCCGGCAGGAACTCCCTCGGCTCGAGCCCGCCTCGCCGCGCCATCTCGTTCGCTGCATCGCATGGCGATCAACTCCTCGGCTGGAATTGGAGCCCCCGATCACGCTTCGCGACGTCGACGCGAGGGAGCCATTGCTCGAGGTCGACGAGTTGAGCGCGGAGTATCGGTCAAGCGACAATGTCGTCGTCGCCGCGAGAGCCGTTTCGTTCGCCGTCCAGCCAGGTGAGGCGATCGCACTCGTCGGCGAGTCTGGCAGCGGCAAGACCACGATCGCCCGCTGCATCGCCGGGCTTCACAGCCCGAGCGACGGAAGGATCCGTTTTGACGGCCTCCCGCTGGCCGCCACGAGCGGCCGTAGGTCGCGCGAGGTCAGGCGCCGGATCCAGATCATCTTTCAGAATCCCAATGACTCGCTGAATCCCCGTCACCCGGTGGCGCAACAGATCGCACGTCCGGCGATCCTCCTGCGCGGAGTATCCCGACGCAACGCCTCTCGCGAGGTCGACGAATTGCTCGACCAGGTGCGGCTCCCGCGGCGCCTCGCCGCTCGATATACCTCAGAGCTCTCCGGAGGCGAACGTCAGCGAGTCGCGATCGCACGCGCCCTCGCAGCTCACCCAGATCTGCTCGTCTGCGATGAGATCACCTCAGCACTTGACGTTTCGGTGCAGGCCGCGGTGCTCGATCTTCTCGCCGAGCTCCAGCGCCAACTCGGGCTCGCACTGCTGTTCATCTCGCACGATCTCGGTGTAGTCGCAACCGTGGCAGATCGGGTTGTCGTCCTACACGACGGCCAAATCTGTGAGACGGGCGACACCCGAACCCTGCTCAGCGAGCCTCAGCATGCGTACACCAAGACACTGCTGATCAGCGTCCCGCGCCTGCCTCAGCCGGGAACCGGAGCAGAACAACACATCAGTCCCGAGTTCCGCCGGCCTGCGATCGTGAGAACCTCGAACGATTCCAACGACGGATAGAACTGGGCGCAACGTCTGGAGTCACGATCAAGCTCGACCAGCAGCCAGCCAGCATCTACTACCGGCACGTTTTACCTGAAGGAGAGTTTCGCGCAATCCGCGTGGTTCACCGAGCCGGTCGTCACGCACTACGCACGGTGGCTCCGTCAAGCGGGTCGGGGGTATCCAGCGGTCTCTGCTCGGCCCACTCCCTTGCCGCAAGCCGTTTACCGATGCGTGGCGTCAGGCGTGATCTCGTACACGACCAGCGCTCGCGCGATCTGCCTTCGCGGTCAGGAGGTCATTTCGCCAGTACGGGTCTAGCTTGATGCCTGATGCGCGACGCCTGATCCTCGCGACGGCCAGCGCCGAATACTGTCGAAGCGAACTGGACCAGCTGCCGGGAGTCCGCGTAATTGAGCGCTATGACCTCGCCGAAAGGTCGTCTGAGCGGTCATTGGTAGACGGTCTCCAGGTGGCTTGGGCCGTCGTCGCCGGGAGTGAGTGCTACAGCGATAGGGTGCTGGAAGCATTGGGCGGGTTGCGGGCGATCGTGCGGTGGGGAGTGGGTTCAGACGCGATTGATGTAACGGCCGCAAGCGAGGCCGGCGTCGCAGTCGTGACGACGCCCGGGGCAAACGCCGAGGCGGTTGCCGACATGACGCTCGCGCTGATGCTCGCGTCGCTGCGCCGGCTGCCGACCCTTGACGCTGCGGTGCGCACAGGCGCCTGGCGCCCGGCCGAGGTAAGCGGTGACCTCGCGCAAGCAACCGTCGGAGTCGTGGGCCTTGGAGCGGTTGGTCGAGCCGTCGTGCGCCGCTTGGTCGGCTTCGGATGCCGGGCGATCGCAGTTGAACCGCACCCCGACCACGCGTTCTGTGCTGCCTACGGGGTCGAGCTCGCTGAGCTCGACGACGCCCTGCCGCAGGTCGACGTGCTCACGATCCACGCGCCGCTCACGGACACGACGAGGCATTTGATCGGAGCCCGTGAGCTTGGGTTGCTTCCCGCGAACGCCCTGGTGATCAACACGTCCCGCGGCGAGCTGATCGATCAGGCTGCCCTCGTGGCGGCGCTGCATGAAGGGGCCATCGCCGGCGCTGGGCTGGATGTCTTCGAGCAGGAGCCGCTGCCCAAGGACGACCTGCTGATGACACTGCCAGGCGTGATCTTGAGCGGACATGCATCGTCGTTCAGCCGCCTGGCGATGCATCGCACCGGTGTGGCCGTAGTGGCCATCATCCGTGAGCTTCTAGATGGCCGCCTGCCGGTCAGCTGCCTCAACCCGCAGGCGTGGACGCAGAGCCAAAGCACTACAGGTTAAGGAGAATCTCGCGTGTCATATGAAGTCGCCGGTATCCCCGGAGCCGAGTCGTTAGGACGCGGTCTGCGCCAGATCATTGACGGGGGTCGCGTCGCCTACGGTGGCTGGTGCATGGTGCCAAGCGCACTCACGGCCGAAGTCGTGAGTGCGGCCGGTTGTGACTGGCTCTGTATCGACCAGCAGCATGGCCTGATCGCCGACGAGGCGATGTGCTCGATGATGCAGTCCGCCGCCATCCGCCGCACGCCGGTTCTCGTGCGCGTCCCCTGGAACGAGCCGGCACCGATCATGCGAGCACTTGACGCTGGCGCTGACGGGGTGATCGTGCCGATGGTCAATACGCCTGATCAAGCTGCCGCGGCCGTCGCCGTCTCGAGGTATCCGCCTGCCGGCTACCGCAGTTACGGCCCGCTGCGCTCGGCCATGGCTCACCCAGAATTCTCCCCTTCCGTGGGAAACGAGCAGGTCGTGGTCCTCGTGATGGTGGAAACCGTCGAAGCGTTTGAGAACCTCGACCCGATCCTCGACGTCACAGGTGTGGACGGCGTGATCGTCGGTCCGTTCGACCTGACGATTTCCCACACGGGGGAGACTGCCGGCGCGGCATCGACTCCCCGCGACGTCGAAATGATTGAGGACATTGCCCGCGCCTGCAGAACGCGGGGGCTGGTCGCCGGGATCTCGGGGATCACGGACTTCGCCCGGTGGCGCGACGTCGGCTACACGCTGATCGGTCTGCCATCGGATGCAGCCCTGCTTGGCAACGCGCTCGCAGCAGTTCTTGCTACGGCGCGGGGCGAATGCGCGAACCCAAAGTTCCATCCCTTAAGCGGCCAGGAGGATCAATGATCCGCGCATCCATGACCGGCGCTGTTGCAGCCGACCGGCCTGCACGACAAAAGGAGCACAGATGTTCACACGGGCGGAGACAAACACGTTTCACCTGCCGACTGCGGTCGCGGCTTATAGTGAAGCCATCCGCGCCGGCGATCTTCTCTTTCTCTCCGGAGCGGGCCCCGTCGATGAGTCAGGCACTGTGATCGGGGACGGCATCGAGCAACAGACGAAGATCACGATGGAGATGCTCGACAGGAATCTCCGTGCTTGCGGCGGATCCTTCGCCAACGTCGTCAAGGTAGGAGTGTTCCTTGCGACGATGACCGACTTCCCAGCCTTCGACGCCATCTACCAGGAATACATCCAGCGGCCCTTTCCCACGCGCACGGTTGTGGCAGCTCGTGAGCTGTGGGGAGGAATCCTGATCGAGGCCGAGCTCGTCGCCTACCTTGGGACCTAGCACTTGAGGGACCTCGCCCCGCGCTTGGGCGCCAAGGCCTGCGGAACTGACCGGCGACACCCGGGCGCATGCTTGCCAACCACCAGCACGCGCACATGAAGACGCTCGTACGCAATGGCCCCGCCTACGTCCGGCGGGAACCGGCCAAAGACCGCCCCGCTGGCAAGCGCGACACGCCCGCACTCATAATTAGCCTCACATGGGTCCGTTGACGGCCGCTCGAGGATCCTCACCGGGAGGCCGACCTGTGAATCGACCTGCGCCGACGTAACCACCCACATTGACCTGGGGCGTCCGGTGCCATCGCAACATTGCGTGGCAGAGGGTGCAATCCATGCCGCTGGGTCGGAGACCGGACTCGCTGGCATCCACGTTGCGAAAGACCCGCTGGCATCTGGTAGTCAAGATGCTCGGCGCACGCCGTGGCGCCCGTCGTCCAGAGACCCGGGCCACATGATGGTCGTCGCTTTGGGTATCCGGCCGCAGTGCCGGGGTCGTTGAGGCAGCGGTATGTACGGCGATTGTGGATGGAGCGCGCAGCTGGAGGGCTGATCCGCCTCGGTGAGTGTTCCTCCTAGAGACCCGGCCTTGGCAGTGACGGTCGCCGGCGATCCTCGAGCCAAACTCGCCGACTGCGCTGGGGTGAGCAACGCGCTCGGCGAGGCGGAGCTGGCGGGCGGTGATTGCTCCGTCCGGCGATGGACTAGAGGTCCACGCGCAATCCTCACCCCATGTCCGCGATCAGCTCGTGTATTGACCGGCCAGCCGACACGGAGGATTCACCAAGCCGGCGCCCGCGCACCGTCCGAGACCGGGCGACGTGACGTCGAGCTGCAGCTCCGTCTTGACACGGATTGGCTCGCCAACAATAATGCTGGACGGTTGGTCAGTCAGATTCGCCCGGACGGTCAGGCAAGGCGAGAGAGGAGTAGCGGAGATGGCGAACGCGGACGGGTCGCGCGCCGAGCATCCCACCCGCGCGGATTTCATTAAGGGAGCGGCAGGCCTCGGCGCGACGCTCCTGGTCGGAGGCGTTGCTGGATGCGGGAGTAGCTCCGGCGCGAGTCAGAGCGCGAGTAGCAGCGCATCGCCGCGTAGGGGCGGGACGCTGAAAATCGCGTATATCGGGGGTGGCTCAAGCGAAACGCTGGATCCGAATGGGCCCGTCGCAGACATCGATGATGCCCGCGCTGAGAACCTGTTTGATCCGCTCGCTCTCCTCAACAATGATCTTTCCCTCAACCACATGCTCGCCGAATCCTTTGAGCCCAACACCAAGGCAGATGAGTGGACCGTCAGGCTGCGAAGTGGAGTTACCTTCCATGATGGGTCTCCACTTACGGCCGATGACGTCATCTACAGCCTGCGTCGCATCACCAACCCAAAGCTCGGGCTCGTCGGTCTCTACGTCGCGAACTTCATCAATGCGGCTGAGATCCGCAAGCTCGACCCTCTGACCCTACGCATACCACTCACCCAGCCAAACACCCAGCTGCCCTACTTCCTCGCGGCCGACTACATGGCCATAGTCAAAAGCGGCACCACAAACTTCGATCACCCGATAGGTACTGGGCCGTTCAAGTTTGTGAAGTGGAAGCCTGGCCAATACAGCGTCTTTGACCGTAACCAGAATTACTGGCAGCACGGTACACCGTATCTCGATTCCCTCGAACTGCTGTCGATCCCTGATGCTACGGCTCGTTACGACGCACTGCTCGCCGGCCAGGTCGACGGGATCGAGAGCATTAGCTACGCGGAAGCCACGAGTCAAAAACAAGGTGGGCAGATTCGCGTACTCGAGGGCCAGGGCTCAAACATGGTCCCGATCTATATGGCCGTCGACCTGGAGCCCTTCACCGATGTGCGTGTCCGTCAGGCCATGCGACTGATCGCAGATCGTCCCCAACTTGTCGCAGAGGCTCAAAGTGGCTATGGGACGGTGGGCAACGATAACTACGGAAAAGGCCTACCTTACTACGACGCTAGCATCCCTCAGCGAACACAGGATCTTGAGAAGGCAAAGTTTCTGTTAAAGACCGCAGGAAAAGAAGGTCTGAAGGTTACCCTCAACACATCCACCGTTGCAACGGGCATGGTCGAATCGGCGACAGTCTTCGCCCGCCAAGCGGCCGGTGCGGGCGTCACGGTGACCCTCAATCAGCAGCCGCCGAACATCTACTTTGGCCCTGTGTACCTGAAGCAAAACTTTGCACAATCTGAATGGTTCACGCTCCCAATCCTCAACCAATACGCACAGTCACTGGTAAACGGAGCACCGTTCAACGAGACGCACTGGCACAACCCTCAATTCCAGAGCCTATATGACCAGGCACTGGCAGAGACCGACTCGGGCAAGCGACAGGATCTGTACAACGAGCTCCAGACGCTGCTGTGGAACGACGGCGGCTACCTAATCTGGGGGTTTTATCCGGTAATCGACGGTCTCAGCAAACAGGTCGGTGGCATCGAGCCTTCGCCACTCGGACCGCTAGGCGGTCGGCCCTTCACGGACACTTGGCTGGCGGCTTAGACAGAGAGGTCGCGATAAGGGGACTTGTCCCCAAGGAGGCGGAGCAATCGTCGACTTTGACCCGCTGACGTTCTACGAAGATCCCTATCCGATCTTTCGCGATCTGCGGGAGACCGCGCCTGTGCTTTACATCGAGTCTCGCGGAGCTTGGGTGCTTTCACGTTACGCCGACGTCCAAGCTGCGGCGCGCGACCCAGCCACCTTTACGAGCGCGCGCGGAACCGACCTGTTTGACTACTCGCTCGGGCCAGGCGACTTCTTGGATCTCGATCCGCCTCGCCACGATGAGCTGCGCAGGATCGTGCGCCCGGACTTTCTACCTAGCAAGCTCAAGTCGTTGCGCTCTCAGGTACGCCAGGCTGTCGACAAGCTTATAGACAACCTGTTGGAGCAGGGAGACGTCGATTTCGCCCGCGATTTCGCCCAGCGCCTTCCATTGAGCATGATCTGCCACCTATTCGGTATACCGGCGGCTGACGCAGGCGTCGTGGAAGGTTGGTTTGACCGGATGGTGATCCAGCCTCCGGGGGAGGCGCGGACGTATGCCGACGAGATGAGAGCCGGCGAGGAGATGGAAGAGTACGTCCTGGCCGCGATTTCCGAGCGCCGCACTAAGCCCACGGCCGACCTGCTTGGCACGCTTGCGCGAGCACACTCTGAAGACCGCATCAGCGGTCCCGAGATTGGCGGCATGACGCGGCTATTGCTGGTGGCCGGCGTCCACACAACGTCGACCCTCCTGTCCCATGCGCTCCTTCTGCTTAAGGATCGCCCGGCCGACCGAGAAGGGCTTGCGTCCGCGCCGGATCGAATTCCAACCGCGATCGAGGAACTGCTTCGGTTCGAGTCGCCGGTCCAATGGCTCGGCCGTTTCACGGCCTTGGACGCGGTGGTTGATGGAGTCGCGATTCCCGCTGGCCAGCGCGTCGTTCTGCTCTGGGCGTCGGCCAACCGAGACCCCCGTCGATTTGAGGCGCCGGACACGCTCAGCTTGGGCCGGGATCCAGGCCACCACCTAGCCTTCGGAGAAGGCATACATTTCTGCATCGGTGCCCCGCTTGCGCGGCTCGAGGCCCGCGTGGCGCTGGAAGCGCTGTTTCAGCGGATCGACCGATATGAGCTCCGCGGACCGATCACGCCCTTATACACACACAATGAACGCGGCATCGCCAGCCTCCCTGTGACCCTGCATGCGAAGTGAAGCTCAGGCACTAGAGCGCTGGCGTCGCCGTCAGCTGTGCCCGGCACGGATGTCCACACCCGCCGGATGGTTTGTCCTCGACGCCCAGCGATCCTGTCGACGAGCTGCATCGTATGCGGCAGTCATTAGCGGCCGAATCCGTGACTGAGGTTTCAGCGGTATCAGAGCCTGATGCCGTCATGCTGCCGACGGTACGCACCACGCCGCTGAATCCGCCTCCGGAGTTAATCTCCCTCTGCATCCGGCGGCCGCTGACTCGCTTGCGCTATCCAGACGGACATCTTGGCTGGCTGGTGACGAGCCATGCTCTTGCGCGTGCCGTGCTGATTGACCCACGTTTCAGGGTCAAGCCCTCGAGGCCGCCGGTCGGCGATCCGCGCGAAAACGCCCTCATCGCTATTGCGGCCCAGAGCGATCGGTCGAGGGTCGGCGTGATCATGGCGCTGGATCCACCCGAGCACACGCGCCTGCGGCGCCTCCAGGCCCCGCACTTCACCTCGCGGCGTGCGAGCGAGCACCGAGTGGAGCTGGAGCGGATAGTGTCAGACCAGCTCGATGTCATGGAGGGCCTCGGGCCCCCAGTTGACTTGGTAGAGGCGTTCGCCCTACCTGTCGCCTCCGCCGTCATCTGCGATTTGCTCGGTATTCCGCACGACGATCGCCACAGCTTCGAGCGCTTTAACGCCGTCATCGAAGACCCCGGGGCAAGTGTCGCTGAGAAGGCCAGAGCGATTGCTGAATTTAGTGACTATGCCTATGGCGTGATCGCGCGTAAACGAATTCAACCAACCACCGATGTGCTCGGTGAGCTGATAGCTTCGGGCGAGTTGACCGATGACGAGTTGGCTGGCATTGCGCGCATGCTGGTCAGCGCGGCCCACGATACATCCGCGACGATGCTTGCGCTCAGCGTGTTTGCGCTCCTGTCGGAGCGCGAGCGATGGGAGGCGCTACGAACTGATCCACCCGCGGTCTCAGGAGCCGTCGACGAGCTGTTGCGCTACTTGACCATCGTCCAGCTCGGGGCCTTCACTCGGACCGCATCGGAGGATGTCGAGCTCGAAGGGATCGTGATTCGTGCCGGTGAGGGTGTCACCGTGTCGCTGGCAGCGGCGAATCGGGATCCTCGGCGCTTTGCCGAACCCGATCGCTTTCACGTCTACGGCGATGCGCGGAGGCATATCGCATTCGGCTACGGCCGGCACGTGTGCCTGGGCCAGCACTTGGCCCGACTTGAGTTGGAGGTCGCGCTGACGGGGTTGATGCGGCGGCTTCCTAGCTTAGGTCTCGCGGTCGCGGCTGAGGAGGTGCCACTTCACAGCGGCAAGCAGTTTTTGTATGGAGTCCACCGGCTGCCCGTGACCTGGTCAGGGGTACACCACTCGTGATCAGTGCGTGGCATAGGCCGACCTTCGCTTGCACAACCTTGAGCACGTCGGGAGCCCGCCGCGACAGCTACCGCTGCGAGCGTGCGCCAAGCCAGCTCCGATGTGGATCGATGCATGCGATTCAGCTGTGGTGACAAACGACTCCGCGAGGCTGCCGAGCCAACCGATCACCCGGCTCATCAGGACACCATCAACACTCGGCACTCTTCCAACGCTGGTCGACGTCCGCACGATTACAGCGGTGAGCCACAATGTCACGACGGAGGAACGCGTCGAGGGCGCACCGGCATTTCGGGCGCACGTGGCCGCGATTCACGACCGCTGGCCGAACCTGAGCTTCGAGGAGCACGGCGTGTATTTTGCGGCGGATACCGGCGTTGTGGAATGGACTGTTCGGGGGACGGCGCCGGACGGGCTGCGCCTTGAGTGGGACGGAATTGATGTGATCAACTGTCGAGACGGCAAGATCACGCGCAACGCTGTTTATTCCTCCGGGCACGCACCCCGCGTCCTCGCACCGTAAGGGCTGAGGCGCGCGGAATCCGCGTTGCCGACTAACCCGGCGCTGTGGGGCCCTCGAACGCGTGCGGCTCCGGATCCTCTATACGCGTGACCGTGTGGATGACCGCGACGCGCTCGGCGATGCCTACGATCCGCGGCTCACGACCGGTCGCCCCGCGACCGCTTGCGGCCAGTCCGGGCCTCGACCCGCGCGAGCGCAGCGGCGACAACGCGATTGTCCGATCGGCCTACCGTGCGTCGATTTGCGCGATTCTCGTCACCACATCGGTCGGTCTCGACCAGGGCAGTCACGCCACGCCTAACCTGCCTCCTCTGTCGTGGAATCCGACGGCCATAGCCGGGCTCTCGGGAATGGTAAGTAAGCTGCCGTTAGTGGATTAAGGAGGTCGGCTGCTGAGGTCGACAGCGAGTACCGAACCGGGTACCAAAAGAAGCGAATGCAACGCGATGCAGCTTGCGGCAGTTCTGAGAAAGCCCTGCAAAGCAGTGATATCGGATATCGCGTAACCGTTCAGTCCCCAGGGCTCAGGCGAGCGCTGGGAACGGATCGCCGCGGGTGTGTGCGGTGAGGAGTTCGCTGAGGTAGGTGAACAGCGAGCGGCGCTGCATTCGGCAGGTGACCGCGGCGGAGTGTGCGCGTTCGGCGAACCGCTCGCCGTGCTGGCTTTGGGTGCCGAGCGAGACCTTTCGGTGGATCACCGGGCCGCGGAGCGCGCGCTCGGCGGGGTTGTTGGTCGGCTCGACGCCGTCGATCCGGGTGAAGGTCCAGAGCGCGGGCCAGACCTTGAGCAGGTTGTTAGCGAACTGTCGGTGCCAGCGATTGCGCGCCCTCTTCGGCGAGGCGGCCTCGAGCAGGGCGCGGAGTTCGGTCTGGACCGGCGCGATCTCGGCCTGAAGCCGGGCACGGTCGTGGTGCTCGTGCTGGTAGGTGTGCTAGGCGGCGAACACCTTCTTGGTGAGCGGGACGCCCTGCTCGCCGAAGGTCTTCTGTTCGCCCAGGCCATCGGCGTGACGGCGGAAATCGCGTTGCAGGTGCGACCAGCACACCTGACGTCGCTCGGGGTCGAGGTGGCTGTAACCGTTCCAGCGGTCCGAGATCACGATCCCGGGATACTCGGTGCCGACGAGTGCGTTGAATTGCTCGCGGTTGCAGTGCTCGGCGATCTGGAAGAACGCCGCGTCGGGCGTGGTCGCGGTCCACAGCGCGCACCCTTCACCACGTGTGCGCCAACCGGTCTCATCAACATGCACCGCGTTCTGATCCAGCACCCAGTCCTGCAGGTGCAGATGCGGGCCAGCCAACGCGTCGGAGGCGCGCTGGCAGATCGCGTCGACCGCTCCAGTCGAGAGCGTCACGCCGAACAGATCATGTGCGAGCTCCACGATTCCGCGGCGTGAGACGCGGTGCCGGGCGGTCAACGTCACGAACGCCGCCTGCAACCTCGGCCCGAACGCGCAGCCGGCGATCCCGTCGGGCAACCGCGCGCTCGTCCGCGCACGACACTCCGGGCAGCGCAACTGATGCATGCGATGCTCGGTCCAGATCACGCTGATCGGTGGCAGCTCAGCGACCTGGTGGCGCCCGAACCGCCGCTTCGGGCGCCGCTGCCGGGTGGTGAACTCGCGCCCGCACCCGCCGCACGCATCCGGGAAGTGATCGACGATCTCATCAACCTGATCCTCAGGCCGGAGCTCGCGGCCCGCACCCCGATGCCCAGGCTGCCCGCCAGCCCGACGCTCGCCCTCCCGCCGCCGCAGCTCCTTCGCCTTCGCGCGCGCCTCCGCACGCCGCTGCGCACGTGATTTCGGCGGATCCTGCGAGGGCGGCTTCGAACTCGTGCGCGAATCCTGACGCGACTGGGCCTCCAGTCGCGCCAACCGCTCCTCGAGCGACGCGATCTGCCGCTCGTACCCCCCGGTCAACTCAACCAACAACGTGACACACGCCTCACGCCCAGCGTCGTAGATCGCCTCAGCCTCCGCGCGGTCCATGCACGCAAGATTCGCTGCACCAAGCAGGAATCCTCGGCACCAGCCCCGACGACTGAACGGTTACGATATCGCGAGCCGACGAGGGCGACTCATAACCCGAAGGTTGTCCGAGGGGCCGTCCTACAACTCTGACAGACAGCAGGGCCAGGGCGGCACATGGCGACCCGCGTGCTCGCAAAGGACGTCCATGGCGATCCGGACGCTTGGGCAGCGCTACGCGTTACAGAGGTCTACGGTCCGGGGAACCGTGTGCCGCAGATGCTCTGTGACATCATCGACACGGTGAAGAGGGGCGAGACGTTCGTGCTCGACGCGGGCGCTGACCATCCGTTTCAGTTCGTGCACGTGCGCGACGTCGCATCGGCGATAACTCTCGCGGCACGTGCGTCCAACCTGCCGCTGCTCGCCTATAACGTCAGCAGCGGCGAGCTGACTACGCTCGGTGCTGCAGCCAAGCTCGTGTCGGCGGCCGTACCCGGCGCCGAGATCCGGATCGGTGAAGGCTTGCTTGAGGGCCACGACATGCAGGGCTTGTACGATCTCTCGGCTGCGCGTGCTGATTTCGGCTATCGGCCAGAGTGGTCAGTCGAGCGGGGGATCCGTGATTACATCGCGCGGATGGGAGGGGCCGGGGCCTGATTCGGCCTCGACGGGGCCTGGCGCCCAGGATGGAGCGCCGCGGGAATCAATGCTCGCCGTTTTCGGCAACGACCCCTCTGTGGCGTAGCCGACACAGCACGCACTGGCGTGCGGTTCGTCGTCTCTGGTGGTTTCGGGCTCGTGGCCACGGATCAGGTGAAAGAGCGCCAGACATCAGTGGGGATCTCGCTCAGCTCCTCGGCGCCACCATCATTAACGACGATCATGTGCTCGGCAATCACGCCTCCGACGTCCGGAACCACCACTACGGGCTCAATCGCCAGGACCATGCCGGGCTGAAGTTGTATTTCTGAGTCCTTGACCTCCGGAGGTTCGTGCTGAGCCGTCCCCAGCCCGTGGGGCATGAAGTCTCCAACCCAATATTCACCGAGTCCGACCTTCGCGACTGCATCCGCCGCGACCGCGTTGAGTTCTCTCACGGTCAGACCTGGCTTGATTGCGGCCACAGCCGCGGCATGCGAGCTGTCCACCGCCTCAAGCAGTCTGCGCTGCTCTTCGTTCGGGCCGCCGATGACCAGAGCTCGGGCCATATCGCCGTGGTATCCCTCGACCATGCCACCCACGTCGATAGTGACGATGTCGCCACGGCTTATCCGCCGATGCGTGGGTATGCAGATGCCAGCGGCTGTACGTGGTCCAGAGCCGATCTCGCTAATAAAGGAGGGCTCGGCACCATTGGAGCGGATCATTGCTTCCGCGGCCGTCGCGATCTCGATCTCCGTGGCACCTTCGCGGGCGGCCTCGAGTCCGGCGCGCATGCCGGCGTCGGTGATTCGGCAGGCCACGCGGATCAGGTCAAGTTCAGCGGCACTCTTGATCATCCGCAGGTGCGTCAGAATGTCCGTCTCGTCGCTGAAGGTCACTTCCGGAAACGCGGAGGTGAGGCCAACGTAGGTAGGAGCCGGGAAGAAGCTCCAGCCGCTGATGCCGATGCGGTCTCCCGATCGCACCTCGGGCGCAAGTAGATCCTTGAGAGCGTCTGCGAACTCAGATGCATACATGGCTTCGCCGGCATGCGCCTCGCGCTGAGCCCGTCTCACATCCCATGACGCGTTCGTGATCAGCGTCGTCTTTCCGTCGACTGGGATATACAGGCAGGCAGACTCCTCTTCCTTGCACAACCAGCGCGCCAAGTAGCGCAGATCTCCGGGCTGGTAGTCCCGATGGGCGCTGTAGGCGATAAGACCCTTCAGGCCTCTAGCGACAAGTTCCGCCTGGACGCGGGCCACCCGAGTATCGAGTTCCTCGTCGCCAATAGGAGGAACACTTGCACCTTGGGTCGCGGCAGATGTCTCCAACTCTAACCTCCCTCTTGGGCCACCATGGCGCCACTCGGGCCTGGGCACGGCTACGCCACACTTTGGCCAGAACATCACGGAGTGCGGGAGTGGACAAGACCTCACCACCACCGGGCGTGAGACCGTCATGCTCCTGCCAGACGAACTATAACTACAGTAGATAGGCGACGCACTGGAGGCCAGGATGCGGTGATGGCGTCTCTGTGAACGCTCTGCGAGCTCTCGGTCGACCGAGCCATCGAGCGACAGGACTGAGCGAGATCGGCATGCGGCGTGAGCGCTTCACGCCACCATCGAGAGATGTTGTCATTGGCTCAACCCGACCGGCGGATCGAATCGACCGATCGCGCCCGTTCGCCGAGGCTGGCGACCAAGGTCGTTTGGTCGGGGCTCCAAGGCCTCTGCCGAGCTATCGTTCGCTGCCGCAGCCGATTAGTGGATGAGAGGAGAACGTATGAGCGTGCTCGTCAAGAATGGGCGCGTGGTCACTGCGATAGATGACTACGTTGCGGATGTTCTGATCGAGGATCAAACCGTGTCAGCGATCGGGGCCTCACTGGACGCGACCGCGGACCGCGTTATCGATGCGCGCGGCAAGTACGTGATCCCGGGTGCGATCGACCCCCACACCCACATGGAGATGCCCTTTGGGGGCACGGTCAGCTGTGATGACTTCACCTCAGGCACCGTGTCCGCGGCATTCGGCGGCGTCACGTCGCTGGTCGACTTCTGTCTCCAAGCTCCGGGCCAGACGATCCCCGATGCGCTGGCCACCTGGCACGAGAAGATCGAACGCTGCCCTCCGGTGATTGATGTGGGCTTTCACATGGCGATCACGGACCTGCACGATGGAGGTCGTCTCGAGGATGTAGCCCGCGTACCCGACGAGGGGGTCACCAGCTACAAGCTGTTCATGGCCTATAAGGGGGCGATCATGGTCGATGATGAGACGCTCTTCAAAACGATGCAGGTTGCGGCCCAGACCGGTGCACTGGTCATGGTCCATGCCGAGAACGGTGACGTGATCGATGTCCTCGTCAAGGAGGCGCTGGCCGAGGGGAAGACCGAGCCGCGCTGGCACGCCGCAACGCGGCCACCGATCACCGAGGGAGAGGCGACGGGACGCGCGATCCAGCTCGCGCATCTCGCGGGGTGCCCGCTGTATGTCGTCCACGTCACCTGCCAGGAGTCGATTGCGCCGATCGCGGCCGCGCGCGCCGCAGGGTGGCATGTCTGGGGTGAGACGTGCACCCAGTATCTGTTCATCGACGAACACGACCTCGAGGAACCGGACTTCGGTGGAGCGAAGTACGTCTTCACGCCGCCCCCGCGACCGTCAGAGAATCATGACCACCTGTGGCACGCACTACAGACCGGCGTGCTGTCGGCCGTGTCGAGCGATCACTGCCCGTTCAGATTTAAGGATCAGAAGACGCTCGGACGTGACGATTTCTCGAAGATCCCCAATGGAGGGCCGGGGGTCGAGAACCGTCTCCACATGCTGCACCACTTCGGAGTACGCGAAGGCCGCCTGACGATGAATCAGATGGTTGATCTCTGCTGTACCCAGCCCGCGCGCCTGTTCGGGCTGTTCCCGCGCAAGGGAACGATCGCGGTCGGCGCGGATGCCGACATCGTCGTGTGGGATCCCGAAAAGCCGCTCACGCTGTCGGCGGCCACGCATCACAGCAACGTCGACTACAACCTGTTCGAGGGCACCGAGGTTGTAGGGGCTGCCGAGGTCGTGCTCGTCCGCGGGCAGGTGGTGGTTGATAACGATGAACTTGTGGCCGACCCCGGAACCGGCAAGTTCCTCCGGCGGGCGCGCTTTGGCGAGAAGCTCGCGCCCGCTCCGAAGGCCCGAGTCGCGCAGGGCTGAGAGGACGATCCGCGGCCGCCCAGGGCTGAGACGACGACCCGGGGCCGCCGCTAGAGACTGGCGCCCGCGGCGAGTCGGCCAACCACCGGGCTAGGGCCCCGCGAGCGCGCGGATTGCACCGAGCATCACCTCGGCGCCTAGCGCCGCGTCCGCTGGTTCTGCGTGCTCGGCTGGGGTGTGACTGAGCCCGTCGCGGCATGGGACGAACACCATCGCTGATGGGACCCGGTCCGCGACACACATCGTGTCGTGCGCGGCCCCGGAAACCATCAACATGTGCGGCTCGCCCGTCGTTGTGGCGACGTCTGTCAGCGTGGTGACGATACGCCCATCCATTGGTGTCGCGGCTACGGTCTGGCGCTGCGCGTAGCTGGCGATCATCCCTCTCTCGCTCGCGGTTGCCTCCGCGAACGCCGCGATCCCAGCCACAACATTGTGGACAGCGCCGTCGTCGGGTCCACGGACGTCCAGCGAGATCCGCGTACGTCCCGGGATCGCATTTATCAGTCCGGGATGGACCTCCATCTCGCCGACCGTGCCCACCGTCCCTGACCCGGCCGCGCGCGCCAGCCGCTCGAGCTCGACGATCACCTCTGCCGCTGCGACCGCGCTGTCAGAGCGGAGCTCCATTGGCGTGGCGCCTGCATGGTCTGCTCGCCCCTTGACCACGATGTCGCCATGCACGTAACCGGCGATTGCGTGCACTATCCCGAGCTTGCCGCCGCTGTCCTGGAGCACCCGCCCCTGCTCGATGTGCAGTTCGATCCACCCACTCAGGTCGTCGAGGATGTGGGCGGCCTCGCGCCAGCGCTCGGGCTTGTAGCCGGCTTCCTGGGCGTGCTCCCAAAACGAGCGCCCGTCGTCGATCGCTCGGATGCGCTCGCGCAGGTCCTGCTCGTCGACACGCTGAGCGACGATCCGACTGCCCAGCACCATCTGACCGAAGCCGGAGCCCTCCTCCTCGAGAAACGAGATCGCTTGCAGGGGCAGATCGAGCTCAAGCTCGGCGTTCAACCGGCACACCTCGAGGGCGGTGACGACCCCCAGCGTTCCGTCCCACTTGCCGCCGTTGCGGTTGGAGTCACAGTGCGACCCGATACCAAACACGGGCTCGCCGACGGGCCGGTTGCGAGCCACGAGATTCCCCACCGCGTCCTCGCTCACTGTGTAGCCGAGCTCCCGCCAGGCGGAGGCGAAGTAATCGAGGGTCGCGCGATAGACGGGCGTATACGCGTACCGGCAGATTGCCTCTGACGAAAGCGTGTAGTCAGCGCCTGCCAACCCCTCGACGTCGGAGCCGATCCGCGCCGCGCTGCGGTCGCGATCGATCGTTATGGGCTCGACGGCGGTCACATCAGCCTGCGGCTAGGTGACCGGCGTCGGCTCGAACTCCGGGATGATCTCTCGGCCGTAGCGCTCGAGTGTCTCGTCGAGCAACGATGTCATCGCGTACAAGTTCACCTGTCGCACGCCCAGCGCCTCGAGCTCCCGCACGCGGGAGATGTGATCCTGCGCCGTGCCGAGCAGACAGAAGCGATCGCAGATCTCATCGCTTATGTACTTGCCGTGCTCTGCTCCTACGCGGCTGTGCTCGGCGTAGTCGTAGTCCCGGACGGCCTCCGCGTAATCGGTCAGCGCTTGGGGAATCTCGCCGGACGTTCCGTAGCGGGCGATGAGGTCCTTGACGTGATTGGACACCATCGCCGGAAACCAGCGCGTTTCGTCGCGCCATCGAGGGAGATCGGCGCCGACGACGGCTGGGGCGCACACGATCGGAGCCAGGGCGTCCGGGTCGCGCCCTGCCTCGACCGCCGCGGCGCGAGCGCGCTCGATGATCCAGCTTGTGATCTCCGGGTCCGCGAGCTGGATGATCACGCCATCGCCGACACGGCCGGCGACCCCCAGCGCCCGCGGGCCGTATCCCGCGACGTACATCGGGATCTCTGCCTGCCCCTCCGCCCAGTCCAGGTGTAGGTCTCGATCGTTCCAGCGCACCTGACGACCATTCATCAGTTCCTTGATCATCTCGAGCGCCGCCTCGAACCTCCCAACCGGCACGGGATCGAGCCCGACCACCCGGCGCGAGGAGTCGCCTCGACCGATGCCCATCACCATGCGGCCGCCGGTGACGGCTTGCAGTGTCGCGTACGCGCTGGCCGTGACCGTCGGCTCACGGATTCCCGGGTTTGTGACGCAGTGGCCGAGCCTCATCGTTGAGGTTGCCGCCGCCGTCAAGGTGAGCAAGATGTATCCCTCCTGCCACAGGATGTGGGAATCGTACGTCCACCCGTGACGAAATCCGAGTTGCTCGGCGCGCACCATGCGCTCCACAAACATGCGGGGGGGCGGGTCCGGCAGGAGCGTCACTCCGAAATCAAGCACGTCTCATCCTCTCCCACGATTGCTCTGGCGATATGAGGGACCCTACCTAGTCGGCGAGAATCCAGCCCGGCAAGCAAACCCCGGGATGGGAGACGCCTTCTGTGGTCCGCGATTCCGACAGACCCATCTGACTAAAGCCGCATGCCCCGTGAAAGCAGAGCCGGGCCGCCGCTGATCCTGATCGGCCTGTTTGTCGCCTCCTTGGGGCTGCGACCGCAGCTGGTCGGCGTCGGACCGCTGCTCTCGACAATCCGCTTCGATCTCGGGATATCGCACGCCGTGGCGGGCCTGCTCTCGACCGTGATCGTTCTGTGCATGGGAGTGTTCGCGCTGCCAGCGGTTCTGGTCGCGCGCCACGCCGGTGAGCGCTGGACGATCACCGGGGGGCTAGCCATGATCGCCACGTTCGGTTTGGCTCGCGCGCTTGCAGGGTCGGCCGCCGCGGTGATCTTGCTCACGGTGCCGATCGGGATCGGCACCGCGACCTGCGGCAGTGTGGTGCCACTCGTTATCCGAAGATCATGGTCCAGACGCCCGGTGCTGGCGACCGCCGTGTACACGGCCGGAATCAGCCTCGGGGCTGCCGTGTCGGCGGCGATCGCGGTGCCGCTTGCGAACGATCTCGGTAGCTGGCGCGATCCGCTGATCGCGTTCTCGCTGTGCACCGGAGCGCTTGCATTTGCTTGGGCACTCCTGAGCCGTGGGTCAGAGGAGAGCAGGGGTGTTGCTGCGCCTCTGCCGCGCCTGCCGTGGCGCAGCCGCGCAGGCTGGCTTGTCCTGATCATCTTCGCGCTCGTGGAGATCTCGTACTACGGCATCAACGCGTGGCTGCCGTCGTCGTTTACCGAGCGCGGCTGGAGTCTGGAGAGCGCGGGAGCGCTGCTCACCGTGATCAACGGGGTCACCATTCCGGTCAGCTTCGCGCTCGCTTTGCGCGGCGACTTTCTGGGATCGCGCCGCTTCTGGGTGACGATCGGCGGAATGCTGCAGCTGGTCGGCCTGCTGGGCGTGATCCTCGCGCCGGCCGGCGGATGGTTGTGGGCGGTCGCGATCGGAATCGCGAATGGCGTGCTCTTTCCATCGATGATGCTGATGCCGCTGGACGTCGCCGACAACCCCGAGGACGTGGGGGCAATGGTGGCGATGATGTTTGGGGGCGGGTACACGCTGGCCGCGCTCGGCCCGTTGCTGCTCGGGGTGCTTCGCGACCAGACGGGATCGTTTACTCTCGCGATGTGGGTGATCTTTGCGATCACCGCGGTGGTGGTGGCGATCGTGCTGTTGAGCTCCAACCCGGGACTCCGCCGTCGGCCGCACGCCAGGCTGGCCACGGATCTTTGATCCACCGCGTCAGCTGTCACCTCGATTCGCCAGCACGTACACTGCCTCGATGACTCCTCGGTTCAGCTGGCCCGGCGGCGTGAGTTGCGCGTGTGTCGTTTGTTTCGACGTGGATGGCGAGTCCGCGGTTCTCCAGGTTGATCGGAAATACGCGACGCACGCGACAACGATGACTCAGCAGGCCTACGGTCCGCGCGTCGGTGTCCCGCGACTACTCGAGCAGCTACGCCAAGCTGACATCAAGGCCACGTTTTTCGTTCCTGGCTTCACCGCCGAGTGCTACCCAGACACGGTTCGTCGGATAGCCGCCGACGGACATGAGGTTGGGTGGCACGGGTACCTGCACGAGTCCCCTTACGAGCTGTCGGTCGACGAACAGCGTGCGATCATCTCGCGCGCGGCCGAGATCCTGGAGCCATTGACCGGGCAGACACCCGTCGGTTACCGAGCCCCGTGGTGGCAGCTGAGCCTTGAGTCCCCGGGGCTTCTGGCCGCCGCGGGGTTCCAGTATGACTCGAGCCTGATGGACGATGAGGTTCCATATCTCCTGGAGACGGATGCGGGCACGCTGGTCGAGCTGCCGGTGCACTGGGGATTCGATGACTGGGTGCAGTACGGCTTCTTCGTCGATCCCCCGCTCGGCGACAACGTCGAACCGCCGAGCAAACTGCTGGAGCTCTGGCAGGGAGAGCTCGAAGCGATCCACGAGGAGGGGTGTCTACAGGTGCTGACGATGCATCCGTTCCTCTCCGGCCGCCCTGCTCGTGCGCGGGTGATCGGCAGGTTCGTAGCCTTCGCACGCCAGCTGGGCGGCGTCTGGTTTGCGACCGCAGGCGAGGTCGCTACCCATGCGCGCTCCGTGCTCGACGAGCTCGACGCCCGCCGGCTGCGATCCGCGTTTGATCCTGCCTACGGGTTGCGCGATCGCATCGCCGAGCCCTCCCGGCCCGCACCGTGAGCGGACGGTAGGCTGGCCGCAATATGCAAGAGCCTGTCCCACAGGTCGACGCAACCGTCGTACCCCGGTTCGCCGGGTTGCGCACGTTCGCCCGGCTGCCCACGCTTGACCAGGTAGATCGAGCGGACGTAGCGATCCTCGGCGCTCCGTTCGATGGGGCCACGACTTTTCGAGCGGGAGCGCGATACGGCCCGGCGGGCATCCGCGAGGCATCCCTTCTGCTGAGGCCATACAACGACGCGCTGGAGCTCTCGCCGTTCGCGGAGCGGCAGGTGGTCGACGCGGGCGACGCCGGGCCGAGCCCGGTCGACATCATCCAGGCGCACAAGACGATCGAGGATCACGCGGCATCGCTGCACGAGAGCGGTGCACGGGTGTTGGGCCTGGGGGGAGATCACTCGGTCTCGTTGCCGCTGCTGCGGGCCGCCGCAGCAACCCACGGGCAGTTGTCGCTGCTGCAGCTTGACGCCCATACCGATACTTGGGACTCGTATTTTGGATCCAAGCTGACACACGGGACGATGTTTCGCCGAGCGATCGAGGAGAAACTGATCGACGGGCACAGCTCGGTGCAGATCGGTCTGCGCGGCTCGCTCTACAGTCCGGGCGACTACGCCGACAACGGCGAGCTTGGCTTCACCACGCTGCTGGCTCGCGATTTCGACCGTGCCGGGGTGGACGGAGCCATCAGCCTTGCGCTCTCCCGACTACGGTCGCCTGTGTACATAACGGTGGACATCGACTGCCTCGACCCCGCGTTTGCGCCGGGAACCGGGACCCCGGAGGCGGGGGGTCTAACGAGCCGCGAACTGCTTGCGATCCTGCGCGGCCTGGCCTCTGGCGTCAACGTCGCCGCGGCGGATGTCGTCGAAGTCTCGCCACCGTATGACCCGACGGGAGCCACCGCAGTCGCGGCGGCAAACGCTGCCTTTGAGCTGATCGGGCTACTAGTCCTGAGCCAGCGATCCTGACGCACGGTGGCGTCCGAGACGCTGTCCTCGGCGGGACAAACGGGCCTGTACATCCGCCAGACCACCGCGGTAGGCTGATGCGCCAGTGAGTGGCGGCACGGCAGAGCGCAGGCGTGCGGATCCAAAGCGCGTCGTCGCCGAGCTTGAGCATCTGCGCGAACGCACCGCGACCGAAGCCGGCGCACAGCGAGTGGCCTGGACCGAACTGTGGACGGTCGCGCGCTCCTGGCTTCGAGAACAGCTCGAGCAGCTGCCGGTAACGGTCGAGACCGACGAGGCCGGGAACGTGTGGGCGACGCTGGCCGGCCGCACTCCACGCTCGCTGACAATCGGGAGCCACCTGGACTCGGTTCCCGATGGCGGATGGCTCGACGGGTGCCTGGGCGTCGTGGCCGGGCTTGAGGTGCTGCGTGCGCTTGCCGCCGGCCCGGAGCCGCCGGTCACCATCCGGCTCGTCGATTGGGCCGACAGGAGGGGGCCCGGTTCGGCCGTAGTCTGTTCGGCTCGAGTGCAGCGGCGGGACTGCTGGACCCCGACTCGGTCCGCGACCTGACTGATTCAGAGGGTGGCAGGTTGCCGGACGTGCTGATCACGCACGGCGTGGCGCTGAGCGATGCACCTCGTGCATCGAGTCGCCTGCGCGATGTGGCGGCCTACCTCGAAATGCACATCGAGCAGGGTCCGGTGCTTGAAGACGCCGGGCTTGCGCTGGGCGTGGTGGACGCGGTGTTCGGCGTCGAGCGCCACCGGGTTCGGTTCGAGGGGCAGTCTGCGCACTCCGGGTCCACGCCGATGCGGCTCCGTCACGATCCGCTGATCGCCGCCTCGCAGCTGGTCCTTGCCGTCCGTCGCGGTGCCGTGGAGGCAGGCGGAGTCGCGACGGTCGGCGAGATCGAGGCTGCACCTGGCATCCCGACGGCGATTCCAGGCAGGGCCACCCTGATGCTGGACCAGCGCCATCATGATGCCGACAGCTTGAGTCAGATGCTCGAGGATGCCCAATCGGCGGCCCAGACGGCCGCGGATGAGGAAGGCGCGTTGGTATCCTGGACCGCGATCCAGCGGACCGCGCCGGTCGCGTTCGACGAGCGGCTCGTCGAGCTTGCGGAGGAATGCGTCGTGTCGGTCAGCGGTTCCAGTCTCCGGCTGCCAAGCGGGGCGCTGCATGACGCGGTGATGGTCGCCCGCGCCGATGTCCCGACGGTGATGCTGTTCGTCCAGAGCATCGGCGGGATCTCCCACAACCGGATCGAGGACAGCCGACGGGAGCACATCGAGCTTGGCGTTGAAGCTCTCGATCTGCTTGCGGCCGCGTCGTCGAGTCAATCGCCGGCGCGTAAGCCGCACTCAGCGGCGTCCGCGCTCCGCACGGGTCGCCGCCTCATCAACCACCAACCACCCCGGTTCCGGTGCGGAAGCATCCGTCAGGATCACGCCGTAGACATTGCGCGCACGTTCACGCGAGACCCAGCCTCACGAACGTCGTCGGCGACCGTCTCTGGATCGCGTGTCATCGGATCCCCGTAACCCCCTCCCCCGCCCGTCCGGGAGAGCACCCGCTCGCCCGCGACAATCTCCATCGCCGCCGCCATCGGCACGTCGACGCGGTTGCCGTGGGCGTCGATCTTCCACCCGTCCGACGGCGCACCGGTCAGGCCGCCGCGCACGCCACGGGCCGGGTTTTCGTGGCCCTCGAACGTATAGGCGATCATCATCGGCAGGTTCTTGGGGCCGTACACGACCTCCGAGCCGAGCGCCCCGCGGTGGCGGCCAGGGCCTTCCGAGTCCGGGATCAGCCGCTTGGCGTGGACGTGGATCGGATATTTCTGCTCGTCGACCTCGGTGGAGTCGTGGTACATGAGCGATGCCGCCACCGGGAGGTAGTAGGTCGGCCACCCGTCGGCCAATGGGCCGCCCGGCCCGCCGGTGCTGCCGAGGAAGATCTGGTTGACGTACGGCGCGCTGTCGAGGCGGGCGTCGAGGCCCGAGATCACCGCGTAGGAGATCCCCATCCCCAGCGCGCCCTCGGCCAGCCCGAAGCCTTCTCCGAGCTCGGCGAAGGCCGCCTGCGTCAGGCACACGAGACGGTCGGCGATGTTCGTCGTCGCCATCGAGCACGAGTGCGGAAAGCGGGGGATGCCGGCGATGCAGCCCTCGCGCAGGAGCACGTGGATCCGCCGGAAGCTGCCTGCGTTGTGTGGTACGTCGGGGTCGATCGAGTTGAACACCCCGGTGATGACGTTGTTGGTGGCACACGCGCGCGACTCGTTCAGGCCCCCGGGGTAGTTGTCGGGGTTGTCTCGCAGGTCGAGTTCGATGAACCCCTCGTCGGGATCGATCGTAACCTTGACGGTGAGCGGTACGCCGTCCGGGACGCCCGGGTAGGGATCGTGCGTGGCGCTCCCGGTCAGCTCGCCGGCCGGGAGCTGGCGGACCGCCTCGACCATGCGTCGTTCGCTGTAGTCAAACCACTCGCGGACGAACGCGCTGATCGTCTGCGCCCGTACTGCGCGCATAGCTCCTTCAGCCGCCGCTCGCCGATCCGGGCCGCGCCGAGCGTGGCCAGGTAGTCGCCGTACCACTGGTCGGGCACGCGGATGCGCCGGCGGCACATGCGGATGATGTCGTCGATGTCGTGACGGTCATGCTGGACCTGGACGCACGGGAAGATCAGCGCCCCCTCCTCGTAGACGTCCGCGCGGCCGGCATGTAGGTCGTCGGCAGTCCGTTGCCGCAGTCCGCCTGGTGGGACTTCGCGCAGGCGGTGAACATGTGCTCGCCGTCGACGAAGACCGGCACCAGGATCGCGTGATCGGCCGGATGCGTGTTCCCGATGTACGGATCGTTGTGCAGGAACGCATCGCCTTCGGCGAAGTCCGGATGCAGCTCGGTCATCGCCTCCGCAGGAACTCGGTGCCGATGACGTGGACCGGCAGCCCTCGGCCGAGGCGAGCAGCTCGTTTCAGCGGTGATCAGCGAGCAGGAGAAGTCGCGCGCCATGTTGAGTACCGCCGAACGCCCCGAGCGCAGCAGCGTGTTGGTCATCTCGCGCACGATGCTCTCGAAGCGGTTGGCGAGCACCGCAAGCAGCACCGGATCGAACGTGGTCGCTGGACGCTCACTGTGCACCCTCCTGTCGTCAGCAGGTAGTCCCCGGTCTCCGTCACCGTGCCTGCCATCCCGGATAGACGACGACGGTCGTCGTCGGCTCTTGGATGATCGCCGGACCGGCGAGCCGGTGGCCGCGGTGCAGGCTCTCAGCCCGAAGCATCCGTGTCGAGTGCACCGTGCGCGCCGAACCACGCCCTGCGGACGGTGGCCGGCGTGGGCGCCTCGGCGCCGTCGAGCGCCGTCCGCGTGAGCTCCGGTTTCGGAAGCCGGCGGTGGCACGGCCCTTCCAGTAGATGCACTCGATGTACTGCCCCGGCTCGCTGACCGCGAACACGCGCTCGTGGACGCGGTGGAAGGCCTCGACCATGACTCCACGTCGGACGCCGTACTCGAACTGGCCGGCCGCCAGCGGCACCTCGAGCTCCCACACCTGGTACGGGTAGCGCGCCTCCACGAAGAACTCCCTGCTGCGCTCCACGCCGGGATGTCCAGCCGCCCGAAGAACTCGTCGATCTGCTCGCCCAGCTGTGCCAGGCCGCGTTGACGGCGGCCTGGTCAAAGCGGTTGGTGTCGGCCCGCTGACTGATGCTGAACTCGGTGACAACGTCAGAGAACAGCCCGCCGCAGGCCGAAGCGTTCCCGCCGTGCGGGGCACGAGCACGCGCCGGCAACCCAGCTCCTCGGCGATCCGGCCGATCGTCATCCCCCCGGCGCCACCGCCGGCCACGATCAGCGACCCGCGCGGGTCGAACCCCTCGTTGATCGTGATGTCCTTGATCGCGCCGACCATGTGCTCGTTCGCGATCGTGAGCACGGCGTGCGCCGCGCCCTCGACCTCCATCCCGAGCGGCTGCGCCACCGCGCGTTCGAGCGCCTCGCGGGCCGCCCGCGACAGCCGCATGCGCCCGCCGAGGAAGTAATCGGGATCGATGTAGCCGAGCACGACTGCGGCGTCGGTGACCGTGGCCTGCGTCCCGCCGGCCGTAGCAAGCTGGGCCCGGCTGGGCGCCGGCGCTCTGCGGCCCGACGCGCAGCAGCCCGCCGGCGTCGATCCAGGCGATGCTGCCGCCGCCGGCGCCGATGTTCTTGATGTCGACCGCGGAGAAGCCGGTCATGTGGCCGGTGAACTGCGCGCCGAGCCAGGTCTCGCGCGTGAACTTGATATATCCGTCGCGCACGAGACTGACGTCGAAGCTCGTCCCGCCCATGTCGCAGACGATCACGTTGCGCTCCTGCCGGCGCGTAACGCGTGCCGCGACCGGCGCCATCGCGGGCGCCGAATTGACCGAGTAGATGGGCCGCGCGGCGACATCGCGCACGCCCAGCACCCCGCCGAACGAGGTCCCGACCAGCAGCTCGCCGCCGAAGCCGGCCGCGCGCAGGTCCCGCGCCATCTCGTCGAGGTGACGCTGCATCAGCGGCTTGAGCGACGCGTCGATCGCGGTGGACGAAGCGCGCCGGTACTCGCGGATGATCGGGTTCAGCCGATGCGAGAGCGTGAACGGAACGCCCGGCAGCTCCTCCTCCAGCAGCTCGCCGACGCGCTCCTCGTGGACGGGGTTGACGATCGACCAGAGCAGGCAGACCGCCACCGCCTCGACCTCGAGCTCCGGATCTCGGCGGGTGTCCCGCAGTGCCGCCTCGTCGAGCGGGACCGTTACCCGTCCTTCGGAATCGATCCGCTCACGCACCTCGAAGGTCAGCCGCCTCGGCACATAGGGCGCGGGATAGGCGTGGCGAAAGTCGAACGGGTTGAGCTTGCCGCCCTCGCGCAGCACGAGCGTGTCCGGATGTCCCTCGGTAGTGAGAAAGGCGGTGCGCGCCGTCGCGCCGGTGAGGATTGCGTTAGTGCCCCGCGTGGTGCCGTAGATGAACACCGACGTGGCTCGCAACAGTGACTCCCGCGTGAGTCCACGCTCGGTTGCCCCGTGATCCAGTGCCTGGGCGATGCCGTCGAACACCCGCTCGGGCGTGGTCGGCGCCTTACTGACCCATAGCACCGCCATCGTCGTCGGCCACGACGACGTCGGTGAACGTCCCGCCGGTGTCGACCGCGATGCGGAAACTCACGGCTGTCGCCTCCGTCCGCGCGGGGCGGGCGCCGCCGCTTCGCGACGCCCGCCTCCGCTCCGCGTCCTACACATCCCCGGCCGCGACCAACGGAGGCGAGGCCGGCGTCGCCGAAGCCTTGCCCTCGCTGACCGACGCGATGTCGACGACCGCGTTCGAGGGCAACGGCGTGTCGATCACGACGGCGGAGAAGCCAAGCATCCGCTTGAGTCCCATCGCCGCCGGGACGGCCGCACGCGCGACCACGAACGCGATGTAGAGAAGGCCGCCCAGGATCCACGCCTCGAGCGGGGCCGGACCCCAGTACCGGTTCGGATTCTCACCCGGGAAGATGCCGGTGCCCCAGGAGCCGAACAGAACCGCGAGCGCCAGTGCGAGGATCGCCGGCCAGTTGCCGATCGAGGCCTCACTCCAGCGCGGGATCTTCATCAGCGGCCGGGAGATGCCGAACATCCTCGGAAGCAGGAAGTGATCGACGCACATGATCACCGTCGCGCACGGCGCGGTCACGGCCAGGAACGCGGCGACCTTGAAGAAGCCGTTGGTGATCTCGTAGTTGACGAGCCACCCGGCGAGCGCCCCGATCCCGGCGCACACGAAGCACGAGTACAGCCGCTTCCACTTCTTCCAGCCGCCGAGGATGTTCTGGAACGCGTTGATTGCCTCGTAGTAGTTGCCGTCGTTGATCGCGAACTGGCTGACCGTGGCCAGCAGCCACGCCAGCCAGAAGAAACCGAACAGCGAGAAGTGCGTCGCGTAGCGGACGACGGTTCCGAAGTCCGACGAGTGCGCGAACTCGGCCATCATCCAACCACCGACCGTGAACAGCATGAACCCCACGGCGAGCGCGAACGTGAAGGCGGGGATGGGCCAGGTGAACCGCGGCTTGCCGTAGCGAAAGAGGTCTGGCTCGTTACCCCACATGGCAAATCCGAGCACGGTGCCCACCGACTGCCAGAAGGTGAAGCCCGCGACGTTCTTCGGATGGGCTCCGAGCAGGCGCGGAATGATCGAAGATTCGCGATCACCAGGTAAAGCACCCACATGATGATCAGCGGCGTCACCACATAGCGAGCGAACGTGCTGATCCCGGTGAACCCAAACAGGTTGTTGAAGATCATTACCGCGCACATGATGATCGTCAGTGCCTCGACCGCTCCCCAGTTGAACAGACCGTCCCAGATCTGGACCATCAGATTCCCCTGGTAACCGACCCAGCCCAGCGATCCGATGACCAGGAAGGCCGAGATGATGTACGAACCGGTGGTGCCGAAGATCGAGCGCGTCAGGAGCGCATGCGTCTGGCCGGTTCGGGAGCCCAGGTAGGCGCCGAACATGGCGTAGGCGAAGTAGATGCCGATCCCGAGCGCGGTGACGCCGATCGTCCCTGGCAAGGTGAAGCCAGAGTCGTGGATTTCGGTGCCGACGAACAGAAACGAGAAGCCGGCCGCGAACGTCGTCCATAGCGCGATGAAATGCCCGATGGGGCGGCGTTTATCGAGCGGCACGATTCCCGTGGAGCTCGTGCTGTAGTCGTGCGCGATCGAGTCCGACAGTGAATCGCGCTCGATCTCGAGGTCGTCGTGGAAGTACTCCTCGACCTCATGGGTGAGTTCCTCAGGGTTGTGTCCGGGGGCGGCGGCGGGTTGTTGTCTTGGGTGCTGGCCATGGTTCCTCTCCCGTGTCTTCGATGCGGCGGCTGGACTGCAGTCGAACCAGATTCGCAGGCGGTGGATTCGGGCGAACGGCGGCGCGCGTGAAGTCGTGTGCACCCGCAATCGACGACGACCGATGCTTATTATGTGCAACCCATGGAAGTGGCGACGGTGACTGAAGCACAGACGTTCGACCTGATCATCATCCGCCGGGCACGGCGGTCGAGTGACCATGAAAGCGCGCTGGTTGACGTCGCCGCCCGCGACGGGGTGATCGCCGCGGTCGGCCCTGGACTCGAGGGCGTCGCAACGCGAGATCGACGCCGATGGCCGGCTGCTCACGCCGCCGTTCGTCGACAGCCATTTCCACCTCGACGCCGTGCTCACCGCCGGCACCCCACGGCGCAACGCCTCGGGGACCCTGCTCGAGGGCATCACGCTGTGGGGTGAGCTTCAGCCGCTGCTGACCCACGAGGGGGTGAAGGATCGAGCTCGGGAGTATCTGCGCTGGTGCATCGCGCAGGGAATCCTGTTCATCCGCAGCCATGTCGACACCTGCCAGCCCTCGTTGCTCGGGGCGCGCGCCCTCGTCGAGGTGCGCGACGAGCTCCGCGGGCTGATCGACGTCCAACTCGTCGCCTTCCCGCAGCATGGGTTCCTGCGCTTCCCGGACGGCGAGCGACTGCTCGACGAGGCCCTTGACCTGGGCGTCGACGCCGTCGGGGGCATCCCTCACTACGAGCGCAGTCGGGAGGACGGCGTCCGGAGCGTCCAGCTGCTGATGGAACGCGCCCATCGCCGGGGCCTGCCCGTCGATATGCACTGCGACGAGACCGACGACCCGCTGTCGCGCTTCGTCGAGGTGCTCGCCGAGGAGACGGTCGCACGCGACATGCAGGGGCAGGTAACCGGCAGCCACCTGACCTCGATGCACTCGGTCGACAACGCCTATTTTGCCAAGCTGCTCGGGCTCCTGACCGATGCGCGACTGATGGTGGTCTCGAACCCGCTGCTCAACATGATCACCCAGGCGCGCTCTGACACCTATCCGAAGCGCCGTGGCCTGACGCGCGTCAAGGAGTTGATGGAGGCCGGCGTTAATGCCAGCTTCGGCCACGACTGCGTGCTCGACCCGTGGTACCCACTCGGCGCGGCCGACATGCTCGACGTCGCGTTCATGGGGCTGCACGCCTGCCAGATGTCCGGCGAGGATCAGATCGGCAGGATGTTCGACGCCGTCACGGTCAACGCCGCTCGGACCCTGGCGCTCGACGGCTACGGGCTCGACGTCGGTTGCCGTGCCGATGCCGTGCTGCTCGATGCCTACGGCGTGTCCGAGGCGCTGCGCACGCACCCCGCGCGCCTGGCCGTCGTCCGCGGCGGGCAGGCGTCGTGGCGCAGGACGCCCCGGTGCAGCGCACCGTGGTCGCACCCGCCCTTGCCGGTCCCGTCGAGTTCCGCCAGCCCGCGTTCAGCTGACTCGCGCTTCGGCACGAGCGCCTCACGCTTCGAGGCTCAGCGGGCAGTCGGGGGCGGCCCACCCACAGCAGCGAGGCAGTAGGTCCGTACGGCCGCTTAGATAGTCATCGACGAGCACCGACTCGTCATCCCAGTAGCAGTCCATCGACCCCGGGCCGTAGGTGACCGCCGGAATACCGGCCTCGTTGAGGATCGGAGTGTCGGGCCACGCAGGATGAAACCCGAGCTCCGCGGGCCGTTGCGTGGCAGCCTTGTGCAGCCCCGCAAGCCACCGCACGAGCGGATGCTCGTCGGGCAGCCGAAGCGAGCATGCGCGGGTTGCGCACACAGGTGGCCTCGGGCTCGATCGTGGTCGGGAACTCGGTGAGTTCGGGGATCGCGGCCGCCACCGCTTGGCGCACGTCCCGGAGGACATCGTCGGCGGTCTGCTCGGGCGGGAAGCGGATGTCCACGGTCAGCGTGCAGAGCTCGGGCACGATGTTGTCGACGATGCCGCCCTGGATCATCGCCACGTTGACTATCGGCTCCGCGTCCACCGGCTTGCCCGCGGCGTCATGCACGATGATTTCACCGAGGGCGGCAACCACCCGCGCGGCTCGGTCGATCGCGTTGACACCGATGCGCAGAGCCGTGGTGTGGGCGGCGCGGCCTCGGACGATGACCTCGAGGTCCAGGATCCCGCGCTGCGCCGGTCACCACCGCCAGATCGGTGGGCTCGCAGACGATCGCCGCGTCGGCACGCAGCCCATCGCGTAGCGCCTTCCGTGTTCCCTCGCCGCCCTCGAAGTGATTGGGCACCGCGAGCACCACGAGGTCGCCCGGCAACTCGGCGCCGGCGCGACCCCGACGGCAGCCGCGGCGCACATCCCCGCTGTACCACCCTTCATGTCGGCGGCACCCTGGCCGTAGACGCGGCCGTCGCGGACCGTCGCTCCCCATGGATCGAGCGTCCAGGACTGCGAGGGTGGATAGACCTCCATGTGACCCGCGAGGATCAGCGTCGGTCCCCCAGCGCGTCCGCGAAGCCGCGCGAGAAGCATCGGCATGCCGGGGGTGCCAGAGTTCGGAAGCTGCACCTCAAGTCCCGCGTCGTTCAGCACACCAGCGAGTAACTCGGCCGCGCGAGACAGTTCCTGCTCGTCGCCCCAGACGCTCCGAACTTGGAGCAAATCGCGATACAGATCGAGGGAGCGCCCGGTATCGCTCGCTGCTGCGGCGAGGATCTGGCCCGAGTTCACCTCGCCCCCTCCACGGCGGTGACCAGGTGGCGGAAGGCCTCGATCTCTGTGTCGGTGGCCAACTCACCGCGCGTCGTGTAGAAACCGCCCGCCGGCAGCTCTGGGAGGTCGGGCGAGTCCACAGAGGCCGACGATAAATCGACCGGAACTCCAACATGGCGTGCACCTCTCGCGGCCAGCTCGTGCGGCGATGCCCGGCCCACGCGGCGAGCGCGTCGGCGGCCGTGCCGCCAAGCTCGATCGGCCCGTCGGCGGCCACCAGCATGCTCGCTGCCGTGTAGTAGCGAGCCGTGTTCCAAATCGGCGCCAGGGCGTCGTCGAGCGGCTGCGCGTCGTCGATCGCGACCGGCACCAGCTCGACCGCAGCCAGACAGTCGGCGTGTTCGGGACCGAGTGCCTTGAAGGCGCCGAGGATCTCGGCGCCGAGATCCTCGAGCGTCTCGGGAGAGGGGTCGCGGCCGGCCACGGCGGCGCACGTCATCGGTCCCGGAAGGGCGAGCACAAGTGCCGCGCGGTCGGCGAGCAGCGTTCGCAGGCGCGCCAGGCTGTCGGCGACCGGCGGGAGCCGGTCTCGAGCAAGCGCGGCGACCGGCACATCGACGACGATCGCGTCCAGCCCGAACAGCGCCTCCAGTGCCATTAGCGTTCGCGTGAGGACGCCTGGGTCCTCCCACATCCCCCGCTGATCCACCTGCTCTAGGTGGGCGGCGAACTCGGTCGCGAAGGCGATCAACGGAGCCCGGTCCGCGGCGCGTCCAGCCAGATGCTGGCGGACCCGCTCGCGCCCCTCCATCGTCAACCTTGAGCACGCCGGCGCTTCTCAGATCCGGATCACTTCGCGATTGCGCCGCGCATCCGGCCAGGTGCCGTAGTAGGTGAGCGCGCTCTCGGCCGGCACCAGACTGTCCCACTCGGCGTGGAAGTCGGCCCAGCTGAGCCCGCGCTGCAGCCGTGCGGCCCGCTCCTGCTCGCGGAGGCGAGTCGTCTCGGCCTCGTCGGCGACGAACAACTCGGGGTCGTAGGCCACGTGGTAGACGTTGCGCGCGACCCAGTCGGTGATGATCCCCCTGCGAAGATCCTCCATCACGCGCCCCGCCTCACGCTCGAGCACGTCGCCATAGCCTCCGGCGCCCTGCGTACTCGAGCAGATCAGCTCGCCGCGATGGACAATCCGCGCCGGGCGCGTCTGGTGCTCGCGGATGACCTTTCCCCCGAGTGTGTTGTGCTCCAGCGGCTCGATGTCGTTTGCAGGGATCTCGCTGCCGTCGGCGAGCTTTTCGAACACGTCCGTGTCGACGACCCGGATCGCGGGCACAACGGTCTCGGAGTAGCCGCCGAACAAGCCCGAGTGGGTGGGGAACTTCGATTCCTTGCAGGTCGCGGTCCATACCGTGTACGGGACGTGATGAATCACGTAGGCGATTGCGGCTCCGCCGCCGCCGCGGTGGCGGCCGAAGCCGCCCGTATTGGGCAGCATCTTCTGATATAGGTGCAGGACCGGGAACTCGTTCTCGATGTCCTCGACGTCCGGCGCCTTGCCCCAAGGTCCGTGCGGGAACCCGAACACGTCGACGCCATCACGGTCATGTCGTGCAGCAACCCCCAAGCGTTCAGGGGATAGCCCATGAAATCGGTCACCTTCACCCCGTGCTGGTTGGTACAGGAGATCATCGGCGCTGCCGAGTTCGATGATGCGAAGCCGCACACCAACGCACGCTGCGGGCTGTCGAACATCATCTTCGAGAACGTGACCCCGAGCAGCGGGAAAGGATTGACGCGGTGAGCGGCGAGCACGAAATGGCGGCCTCGGTGTCGGGGTCGAGCACGGTGCCGTGCTCGATCGCGAAGTCAATCGGCTCGAGCATCCCGGCTGAGATCGGAAAGTCGTGGAAGGGGAACTGATACAAGTTCACAGCGCAGTGCGCCCGGACCGCCGGAGCCAGAGCTTGGAATGCTCCTTCGTGCTCCGGTGAGGCACCGGTGAGGTCAATCAGGATGTGGTCGCCACGCTTGACGAGTGCGACCGGCGTCCTAATCAGGGCGGCGTCGAAGCCGGTCGTGTCGATGAAGATCACGTGGCGATAGATACCGTCATTCCACGAGCGGATGCGCGCTCGCGCCCCTTCTGCTGTCTCAGTGATCATCTTGCGAAAGAGCCCTTGCAAGAAGCGCGTGCCACGCTTGTTCGCGAGCTCCTGAACGCGCAGCCGGATCCGGTCGCAGGCAGCGACGCGGGCCTTGACGTCAGTCACCTGCATGCGCGGGGCGCGCGAGATGAAGTTCTCCATCATCTTCAGCAGGTCGTCTCGCAGCATGTAACGCTCGCCGATCTTGATCGGGATCAGCTTCATCCCCTCATCGTGGCGCGTGCGCGCCGTGGTCACTTCGCCGCCGGGCTCCTTGCCGCCGGTCTCGGACTGATGTGCGCCCACGACCGACCATGCCACGAGCTCTTCCTCGCCGTGGAAGATCGGCATGATCGCGAACTGGTCGGGGTTGTGGATTCCCCCGTAGATCGCTTCGTTGCAGTAGAAGATGTCGCCCGGTCGTACCCCGACCGACGGGTTGTCTCGCCAGTACTTGAGGATGAACTTGATCGGGATCTGGCCAGTGACGCAGTGAAGGTAGGTGCCACAGACTGTCGTGACAAGGTCTCCCGCTGCGGTGTAGAGCCCGGCCATCGAGTCGCCCGAATGCAACATCGAGGAGATCCCCATCTTGGTCATGATCTCCTTGCCCTCCTGGACGATGATCGTCAGCATCTCGCTGTAGATCTCGTAGTCGCCCGAGCCGAGAGCGGCCATCGCCTCGAGGTCATCCTCGGTGGCTGGAACCGGCTTGATCCCTTCCTCGTTCAGCTGCAGGTCGAACATCGCTGCCTCCTTAAGCTCGCAAGTCTGCGGCGGCTTCCGGGACGGCCGCAGTGGGCTGCCGGCCAGCGCGGGCACCTGCGTGCTCCATGACGCCGTTGAGGTACTCGTCCAAGGTGTATCGCCAGCCCGGCTCGATAACGATCGTGGTGTCCTCGGCCTCTATGATCGCCGGACCGTCGATCACGTTTCCGCACCGGATCAGCTCGTGGTCATACACGGGCGTGGGGACCGTGCCGATGCTCTCCCAGTGCGCAGCGCGCGTTGCGACCTGGGCGCCCGCCGGATCCTCGCCCAGGAATGTGTGGCGCTCGAGCTCTGGCCTCGCTTGCGCCACCCTGCCTCGGACGACGAAGTTGTGGATCTCGATCCCGGCTTCGGGATTTAGCCCGAGCGGGCTGTACGCGGCGCTGTACTCCTGTTCGAACGCTTCTCGTACGGAGATCACATCGACTTCGCTGCCGAGCCGTAGAACCGGCGAGCTGACCCGCTTGACGTTCAGCTGGCCGCCGAACTTCATGTCAAGTTCGAGTTCGTAGGTCACCTGCCCGAGCTCATAGCCCTCGCCGGAGAAGTCACGCCGGGCCACCTCCTGGAGTGCCAGCACGGTCTCGTTGAAGGCCTCGTAGTCATCGAGATATCTCCCAGTGGCCGGGTGCAGGAGGTGCAGGTGACGCGAGCGTTCATAGACGTGGACGACGTCCATGGTGGAGGACCCGAAGGCGCAGAACGTCGGGGCAAACGGGAACACCACGATCCGGTCCATCTCGGCGAATCGCGCGTAACCGCAGCAGTGCGCAGGGCCGGCACCTCCGAACGCGAACAGGATGAACTCGCGCGGGTCGAATCCCTTCAGCACGGTCTCCCGCCTGATCGCCTGCCCCATGTTGGCGTCGACGATCCTGCGGACCGCGAGCGCCGCTTCCTCGACCGAGACGCCGAGCGGCTCGGCGATCCGCTCGCGCAGCGCTCGCTCAGCCCGAGCGCGGTTCAGGCGGATGCGCCCGCCGTGGAAGTTGTCGGGGTTGATGTAGCCCAGGACAACGTCGGCGTCCGTGACGGTCGGCTCGGTGCCGCCCTGGTTGTAGGCGGCGGGGCCGGGCATCGAGCCGGCGCTCTCCGGGCCGACCTCGACGCGGTTGGCGATCAGCTGATTGACGCGCGCGATTGATCCGCCGCCGGCTCCGATCGAGTGGCAGTCCACGATCGTCGCATCGACCACCCAGCGGTCGATGATCGGCATGAACTGATAGAAGCGCGGGCTGCCGGCCGCGACCATTCCGATGTCGAAGCTGGTGCCGCCCATGTCGGTCGCGACGACGTTGCTGTAGCCGTACAGGCCGCCGATATAGGCGCTGCCCATCAGCCCAGCGACCGGCCCACCGTTGTAGGTGTTGACGGCCGATGTTCGCAGTACGCTCGCCATCCCGCCGGTGTTGTGGATCATCATCATCGGGCGGCCGTAGCCACGATCGCGCAGCTCGTCGCCGATCCCCGAGAGCTCCTCGTACATCGACTGGTGCAGGTAGGCGTTGAGGATCGTCATCATCGTGCGCGGGTACTCGTACATCCGCGGGGCCACGTCGGAGGACAGGAAGACGGGCATCGCTCCGAGGAATGCCGCGTGGTACTCGTGCTCGAGGATCTCCTTGATTCGACGTTCGTGCGCTGGCTCCAGGAACGACCACAACAGCGACACGACGAACCCGCGCACGCCCGCGTCGACGAGGTACTGAATCTTGGCCAGCAGATCCTGCTCGTCGAGCGGCCGCACGACCTCCCCACGCGAGTCAACGCGCTCGCGCACGCCGACGATCAGCTCTTTCGGGATCAGCGGCTCGGGACGGTCCACACCGGCGATGTTGCGCTGGTACTTGAGCGGAACACCGTCGGACCACTGGCTCGCGCGGCCGATCAGGGTCGTGTCCTCAAAGCCCTCGGTGATCAGCAGACCGAGCTTGGGCCCCTTTCGCTCGATCAGCCGATTCATCGCCAGCGTGGTCGAATAGCGAATGATTGACGCGTCCGCGAGCAGCTCCTCGGTCGAGATCCCGAGACGGGTCGCTCCCTCCTCGATCGTCTCGTTCATTGCGACCGAGAGGTCGTAGGCGGTTGTGCGGGTCTTGCACCACACGCGTCGGTCGCCGTGCGTGACGTAGCAGTCGGTGAACGTGCCCCCGATGTCGACGTCAATCGTTGCCTTCACGCCGTCGCTCCCTCCTCCGCCGCAGCTCGTGCCTTCAGCGCGTCGATGTCCAGCTCGATGTCGTGAGTGAGTGGGTGGCCGGGCGGGAGGTACTCGCATTCGAGCAGCACCGCGCAGCCTGGGCAGTAGAACTCGACGATCCGGCACCACTCGGGATCGGGTGCGAACCCATACTCGCCCTCGACCACGGCCGGGTGCACTTCGCTCGGATCACGGTGGGCTATCAGGCAGCCCTTCTTGTAGTTCTCGCGCGCGGGACCGAGGTCGTGTCCACAGCGATGACAGCGCCAACGCTCGCCATCGAGATCGACGTCCAAGTACTCGGTGATTCGCCGGTGCTCCATTTCGCTCATGCCTCCGCGAGGATCGCGCTACCCGAATGGTGTACGCGGCACACGCAGCCATCTGGGATCAGAAACGTCGTGTCGGCCGCCTCGACCAGCGCCGGACCGCGCACCGGCGCGCCGGTAAGCCCGTCGCGGTCGTAAACCGGGATCTTCTCGTGTCGGCCCGGGTCGAGCCAGACGTCGCGTTGAGCGCCGGGTCGGGACTCGCCGGAGCTCAGATCGTCGTGTGGTAAACCGGGCTTCGGCACGACACAGCTCGCCTGAAGCTCAAACGAGAGCGGTACGCCGTGCGGCAGCCCGCTGGCCGCCAGCCCCTCCGGCGGCGCGTGCGCGAGACGCCGTCCCTCGCCGTCGGCCACGATCAGCTCCAAGCTGATCTCGGCGGCCGCAAATCCTTCTCCCCGCATGTCGCGCCGGGCGGCGTCGACCAGTTCGCCGACGATCGGGTCGAGACCGTGCCCATCGATGCTGCCACGCGTCTCATAGCGGTGGCGGATGTCGAACGTGCTGACGCCGAATGCGGAGAAGACCGGGCTGTAGCGTGAGATCACGGTTTGGGCCAGCCCGAGTCTGCGCGTGACGCCCGGCAGCAATAGCCCGCCTCCTCCTCCGTATGCGATCAGCGTCAGCTGCGCGCGAGCGAGGTCACCGATCAGCTCGCGCACCTGGTCGCGAGCGAGCAGCTCGTCGATCCCGGCCGCGGCGGTCTGCTCCGCGACCTCGCGCACGGCCAGCGCCGCCTCCTCGACGGAGACGCCCAGTGGCTCGGCAAGGGTCGTGAGCGCTCGCCGAGCGAGCTCCACGTCGAGGCGTTTGCGGCCGCCGAGGTAGTAGTCGGGCGTCAGGTAGCCGAGCACCAGCCAGGCGTCGGTGGGAGTGGGGAGTTGGCCCCCGAGTCCGAAGCACGCGGGACCCGGTGCCGCGCCGGCGCTGTCGGGCCCGACCTCGAGTCGGCCGTCCTTCACGCGGGCGATCGAACCGCCGCCGACGCCGAACGAGAGCAGCTCGACGGACGGCTGCAGCACCCCGAGTCCGCCGACGTCGATCGTCTCGCGCAGCAGGGGCTCGCCCCCCGCGAGCAGGCCGACGTCGGTGCTTGTACCGCCGACGTCCGCGGTCACGGCATTCTCGAGGCCGAGCTCGCGGCATAGCAGCGCGCTTGCATGGACCCCCGCGGTTGGGCCCGACTGATAGGTGGCGAGCGCCCTCGTCTTGGCGACGCGCGTGACCCCGCCGTCGGTGTTGACGATCAGCAGCGGATGGCGATAGCCGCCGCGGCGCAGGTCATCCTCGGCGCGGTAGAGCGACGTCGCGAGCTTTTGGTGCATGTAGGCGTTGACGACCGCCGATGCCGTGCGACGCGCGTCATCGACCGTGGCGCTGATCTGGGTGGACAGCAGGACCGGCACGGCGCCGAGGTAGTGACGCGGATAGCTCGTGTCGATGATCTGCCGGACGGCGCGTTCGTTGCTGGGATTGGCCGATGCGTTGCGGAGGCTGACCACGAGCAGGCGCGCGCCGAGCTCCAGCAGGCGACGGACCGCGGTCGCGACGTCGATGGGATCGGGCTCGAGCCGAAGCTCGCCGTCGGGGCCGACCTGTTCCTCGATCCCCGCGACGGCCTCGGGGGGGACAAACTGGTGGATCGCGCCTCCGTCGGCCGCCCCGTACAGATTCGCCTCAGCGTCGGCGCTGACGATCAGGCCGATTCGGGGACCGGAGTGTGTCAGCACCGTGTTGGTGCCGATCGTCGAGGAAAACCGGATCACGTCCGCTCGACGCAGAAACTCCTCCAGCTCCAGCTCGAGCGCCTGCGCCGAGGCACGGATCGAGTCAGCGAAGCAGACCGTCAGGTCGTGGGGTGTCGTTTCCACCTTGACGGTAGCCACGCGACCGTCATCGCTGTTGACGAATACGTCGGTGAATGTACCGCCGGTGTCGATGCCCACTGTCAGCATCGCACTAGACGCTTGTGGGGCGCTCGTCAGCGTCGAGCATTGGAGCCTCGAGCCGTCGGCTGCGCACGAGCTCGATCGAGCTCTCGTAACCCGCGTCGGCGTGGCGGATGACGCCTATTCCGGGATCGGTCCGGAGCACTCGGTCGATCCGCGACTGCGTTGCGGTGGTGCCATCGATGATCAGGGTGAAGCCGGCCGAGATCGAGCCGCCCATGCCGCTGCCGCCGCCCTGATGCAGCGCGACAAGATCCGCGCCGCCGGCGCAGTTGAGCAGCGCGTTGAGCACCGGCCAGTCCGCGACTGCATCCGAGCCGTCGATCATGTCTTCGGTCTCGCGAGTGGGTTGGGCGACCGAGCCTGCATCGAGGTGATCGCGGCTCATTGCCACCGGCGCCGAAACCAAACCGCCCGCGATCATCTCGTTGACCATCGTGCCGAATTCGTGGCGCTGGTCGAGGTCGAGCCACGACGTGCGGGCCGGCAGTCCCTGCCGCGGCACGTGCTCCTTCGCGATCGAAATCCAGTTGGTCACCGAGCGATCGTTGGCGAACCGTTCGAGCACGGCGTCATCAATCGCCCGCAGGTCCCTCGGATCTCCGGACAGCGCCACCCATCGCATCGGGCCTCGTCCGACGCAGAAGTTGGGGCGGATGAAGAGCGGTATGAACCCCTGAAACGAGAATGCCTGCTCAAGGCCGGCGCGCTCGGCCTGCTCGCGGATCCCGTTGCCGTATTCAAACACCACGGCGCCGGCCTCCTTGAACGCCAGCATCGCTTCGACGTGGCGGCGAATCGACTCGAGCGCGTCGTGCTCGATACGTTCGGGATCGGTGTGAGCGACCGCGGCGGCTTCCGAAACTGAGTAACGACAGGGCACGTAGCCGAAGCGGGGGTCGTGTGCCGAAGTTTGATCGGTGACGATGTCGGGGCGCAGACCACACTCCACCAGTGCCGGCAGCACGTCTGCGGCATTCGCGACGAGGCCCACAGAGCGAGCCTGGCCCGTGTCCAACGCCTCATCGCACAGCGCGAGTGCATCCTGCAAGGTGCGCGCCTTGTGCTCGAGGTAGCCGGAGGCGAGGCGTCGGTCGACTCGCTCCTCGTCCACCTCGACAATCAACGCGACGCCGTCCAGGAAGCTGACTGCCAGCGGCTGGGCGCCACCCATCGCGCCGAGGCCGGCGGTGAGGACCAGACGCCCGCGGAGGGAGCCATTGAAGTGCTGCCGCGCGCACTCGGCGAGCGTCTCATAGGTCGACTGAAGGATCCCCTGCTGGCCGATGTACTCCCAAGCACCGGCCGTGTACTGGCCGTACATGATCAGGCCTCGGCGCTTGAGTTCGTGGAACGTATCCCAGGTGGCCCACCGCCCCACCAGGTGAGTGTTGGCAGTCAGGACCCGCGGCGCATCCTCGTGTGTGCGAAATCGCGCGACGGGCTTGCCGGACTGCATCACGAGCGTCTCATCGTCACGCAGGTCATGTAGGGACCTGACGATCACGTCGAAGCAGCGCCAGTCGCGAGCGGCTTGGCCAGTGCCGCCATAGATGATCAGGTTCTCGGGCCGCTCGCCGTTCTGGATCGTGTTCTCGAGCATCCGGAGGATGCCCTCCTGGCGCCAGCCGCGGCAGCGTAGCTGCGTGCCGGTGGCGGCACTGACCGCGCGTGACCGCCCGGCAACGGCGTCTGCGGGCTTGCCGCCACCGTCAGAACGGGCTCGCTCGGGGAGGCCGTCTGGGTCGGCGCTGGTGTGGGCACGAGCGGGATCAGAGGTCTGTGGATCCATGGATGCAACCTACCCAGACCGAGGTTCGGCGTCAAGGATCACCCGATCGAAGTCGAACAAGCAGCTACGGCGAAGTGGCTTCACCGGCCGGGTCAGCATCTGAATCGTGGGCGAGCTGTTCGAGAGCCAGCAGGACCCTCGCTCGCCGACGACCCAATGCCGCGATCGCATCGCTGTCGTAACTGCCGTACAGGCCCCGACCGGTCTTGCAGCCGAGCTCGCCCGCTGCGACCAGGGCACTTGCTGCGCGCGCCGGCTCGGTGTCTGCCGCGAGCGTCGGGTACAGACGGGCCGCAACGGCCTGGTATACGTCGAGCCCGGCCAGGTCCAGGCTCTCGAATGGTCCCACGGCGGCCCAGCGTGCGCCGAGACCCGACCTGACCGCCTCGTCCAAGTCGGCATAGCTGCAGACTCCCGACTCCACCAGCGCGAACACTTCGCGGAAAACGGCGTACTGAATGCGGTTGGCGACAAAGCCGGCGACGTCGCGGCGCACATGCACCGGGCGCTTGCCCAGCAGCCGCGCCCAGTCGATCAACGTCTGCGCGACGGTCGGCAATGTGCGGGCACCCGATACGACCTCCACCAAAGCGACGAGCTCGGGCGGATTGAACCAGTGCATGCCAGCGAACGACTGCGGCCGGCTCAGCACAGCCGCCAAGTCGTCGACGGAGATCGACGACGTGTCGGTTGCGATCAGGGCGCCCTCCGGCGCGGCTCGTTCAGCCCGTGCGAGCACGTCGTGCTTCACGACGAGATCCTCGACGACGGACTCGACCACCAACTCGGCCCCGTCCACCGCCTGTTCGAGATTGGTTGTGGTCCGGATCCGTTCCGTGATCGCGGGGGTCGTCGTCGCGCTCACCGCCCCGGCGCGCGTCAGCTCCGCGAGGCTCTCATCGATCCGAGCACGCGCTGCCTCGAGCGATGTCGCGCGACGCGCCGTGAGCACAACATCACTGCCCGCGCGCGCAAAGCAAAGCGCGATGCCGCCTCCCATCGTTCCCGCTCCCAGTACGGCGACGCGCTGGGGCGGACCAGCGCTCACTGCCAGAACTCGTGCTGGTCCAGATAGTCGAGCAGGATGTCGGACGCGTGGAGGATGTGCTTGTGCATCTCCTTGCGCGCGCGCTGCCCGTCGTGGCGTCCGAACGCTTTGCGGATCCGCTCGTGGTCCTCGAGGTTGAGAGCACGCAGCTCGTCGGCCGAAGCCATCGCGCGCCACACGTAGTCCTTGGGAAAGAAGTCCTGGAGGTCGTCGATCATCTGGCGCAGGCGCCCATTTCGCGCGGCCCCTGCGATCGCGCCATGAAAGTCGTAGTTGGCGCGGGTGACCTGGATGTCGAGCGAGACATTGCCGGTGTCGCCGGCGCCGTCCTGCTCGTAGCGGGTCACTGCCTCTGCCACTCGCTCCTGGGCGCTGTCGAGCGCGGCGAGCAGCTCCGGGCTCACATTGACGCAGGCGAGCTCGCAGGCGTAGCCCTCAAGTTCGGCGCGGACGTTGTACACGTCGATCAGCTCGTCGCGCCCGGGGACACGGACGGTGGCGCCCTTGTTCGGCACCAGCACGACGAGATGCATCGCTTGGAGCTTGCGCAGCGCCTCCCGCACCGGCGTGCGGCTGACCCCGAAGCGCTCGCAGATCTCGTCCTGAAACAGATGAGTTCCCGGGGGATGCTCGCCTGCGAGTATCGCGGACTGGAGGCGGAACGCGATCTCATCCGCAAGGCTGGTGATTGAGATTTGCTCGGTTGTCGGACTCACGACTTTTTGGTTCTCGTCGCCGGCCCATGCTGCCCCGTGGGCGCAACGACCGCGGCCGAAGGCGCGAGAATTGTACTTCGTATCCAGGTGTCCACGCACGACGTTCGTCGGCTACATCCTCGCGACCGAGCGCTTCGGCTCGCGTTTGTGAGGGTTCGCCAGCAACGTCGCACGGGCCTTGACGGGCCCGGCGCGGAGGTTATAGTGCCGCCGCTGTGACGCCCCGCAGCGCCGGCGGTGCCGTCGCCGTTTGCGAGGTGCGGCTGGTGCTCAAGCATCGAGTAGGAACCTGAGATGGCGCAAACGATCCTGAGAAACGCACTCGTCGACCGAGGCGAAGGCGAGTTCGAGCCCGCCGATGTGGTCGTGGATGGAGGGCGCATCGCGGCTCTTGGCCGCGAGCCGGCCGCTGACGCCAGCGCCGAGGTGGTCGACTGCAGCCGTCTCGCGATCGTGCCGGGAATGATCAACGCCCACTGCCACTCCAACGAGAACTGGTTCCGCGGGCGTTGGGACAACCTGCCGCTCGAACCTTGGATGCTGTTCTCCTACCCGAAGCTCGCAGGACCGGTCCAGAGCCCGCGCGAGATCTATCTGCGAACACTCAACGGCGGGCTCGACATGGTGCGCTCAGGGACGACCTGCGTGGTCGACTTCCTCTACGAACTGACCGGGTTCAGTGATGAGTCACTGGGCGCGGTGGTGGCGGCCTACCGCGACCTCGGCTTACGGGCCTTAGTCGCCCTCGGGATGTCGGATCGCGCATACCACGAGACGGTGGTGCTCGACGAAAATCTCGCCGACCCGGCGCTGATCGCGCGGCTTGCCCGCGACCAGCCACCGACGTGGGACGAATGCGAGGCATTCGTGCGCGCCGCCGTGGCGCGCTACCACCGTCCTGATGAGGGCATCTCGATCGGCCTCGCGCCATCTGGGCCCCAACGCTGCACGGATTACTTCCTGCAGTCCTCGGCGTCGCTCGCGGACGAGTTGGACCTGCAGATCCACATTCACCTGCTGGAGACGCGCATGCAGGCACTGTCGGGCCAGAAGATGTACGGCAAGACGTTGCCTGAGCACATGCAGACGCTCGGCTTCCTCGGTCCGCGGGTCAGCGTCGAGCACGGCGTCTGGCTGATGGCCCGGGACATCGAGATCATCCGCGACTCGGGGACGACGGTGGTGCACAACCCAATCTCCAACATGAAGTTGGGGAGCGGGATCTCGCCTGTTCCGCTGCTGGTCGAGCACGGCGTCAACGTCGCGCTCGGTACTGACGGGATGTCCTCCAACGACGGCAACGACATGTTTGCCGTGCTGAAAGCAGCCGGGCTGCTCCACAAGTTATGGGACATCGACTACCACCGCTGGCTGGGGGCCCGCGAGGCCTGGCGCATGGCTACGGCTGGAGGCGCACGAGCCGCGGGCGACGAGGCCGCGCTGGGGCGCATCGAGGTTGGCCGCCGCGCCGACCTCGTTCTGCTCGACCTCGACAGCCTCGTATTCACGCCGCTGACGAGGCCGCTTCACCAGATCGTGTTCGGATCGACTACGACCGCCGTGCACTCGACAATGATCGGCGGGCGCTGGGTCCTGCGGGACAAGCAGGTGACCGGGATCGACGAGACCGCGATCCTCGCCGAGATCCGCGAGACTGGCAAGAGCATTCTGGAACGTCACGACGAGGCGTTCGCGATCGGCGAGCAGCTGCTCGCGTCCGTGCGCGCCGGCTGGCTCGAGGCGCACCGCAGCGACGCTGGAGTCCGCCGTTTGTTGCCGCTCGAGTAGTCGGGGCTGGGATTTCCACCCTCAAGATGCTTTCTGACCCTAGGATGTATCCACGCATCCGGCGCTCGGCGCCGTGGCGCGCGATGGCTGTCCTGATCCTCAACCCGAACAGCTCGCCCAAGGTGACGTCGGCGATCGCCGACGCCGCAAAGGCTGCCGCGACTCAAGCATTTAGGCGGCCCAGCAGATCGACGAGGGGCCGGTCGTGATCGAGGAAGACGCCGCCGTGAAGCTGGCCGCCGAGCTGGTACGCGGCCGCGTCCGAGCGCGGCGCCGAGCCAGCGCGTTGGTGCTCGGATGTGCCGGGATGGTTCGTATCGCCACTGATCTACAACGCCAGCTTGGGGTACCGGTCGTCGAGCCCATGGCCGCTGGGATCCGCGACGCGACGGCCGGGGTGAACCGCGGGACGGGACTCGGCGCCAGGGCCGCTCGATGAGC
Organism: uncultured Solirubrobacterales bacterium; assembly: GCA_963770885.1. Taxonomy (GTDB): domain Bacteria; phylum Actinomycetota; class Thermoleophilia; order Solirubrobacterales; family Solirubrobacteraceae; genus Palsa-465. Next base: position 105,181 of record CAVYRI010000001.1, read on the forward strand.
CGGCTCTTGATCGCCGGCGGCGAGGTCCTGACAGGCCCCGGAGGCGTGCTACGGCGAGCCGACGTGCTGCTCGACGGCGGGCGGGTCGCGAGCGTCGGGACTGAACTTCCGCTGCCCGACGAAGTCACCCGTCTCGATGCGGACGGGCTGATTGTGATCCCGGGGCTGATCAACGCGCACACCCACGGGCACAACAACCTTGCACGCGGACTCGCCGGACGATGGACGCTCGAGCATCTGATCTCGTTTGGCCCAGCGATCCAGGCCAACTGGACCGCGGACGATCATTACCTCTCTGCGGCACTCGGCGCGGTCGAGATGATCAGGACCGGTGCGACTGCGGCCTATGACCTGTACATGGCGATGCCGGTCGCCGACGAGAGCGTGCTCGAGCCGGTGGTCAGCGCCTATCGAGATGTGGGGCTCCGCGTCGTGCTGGCTCCGTCGATGGCAGACGGACCGTTCCACCGAATCATGCCCGGCCTGCTAGATCTGGTTCCAGCGAGCGTTGCGCGCCGGCTCGAGCGGCTGGCGGCGGTACCGACCACTCGTGTGCTCGAGCTGGCGCAGTCGGCAATCAGACGCTTCGACGGCGCCGCCTCCGGTCGCGTACGCGTCGCCGTCTCGCCGTCGATCCCCGGGCTGTGCAGCGACGAGCTTCTGCACGGGCTTGCGGCCCTGGCGCGCGACCATGGCGTCGGAATGCACACGCACGTTGCCGAGTCCCGCGTCCAAGTCGCACACGCGAAGCGGCGCTGGGGCCGGCCGATCGTCTCCGCACTCGCCGCACTCGATTCCCTGCCTGGCGGCTTCACCGCCGCGCATGGCGTTTGGCTCGCACCACTGGAGATTCGGTTGTTGGCGGATGCCGGCGCGAGCGTCGTGCACAACCCAGCAAGCAACCTGCGTCTCGGAAGTGGAATCGCGCCCATTCGGAGAATGCTCGAGGCCGAGCTGAACGTTGCCCTCGGCACCGACGGCTCGCTCAGCTCCGACAACCAGGACATGTTCGAGGCGATGCGTCTGGCGGCGCTGGTCAGCCGGGGCGACGGGCTCGCCGACCCGGCCGGATGGATCGACGCTACCGACGCGTTCGGACGCGCCACCGTGGCCGGCGCGCAGGCGATTGGGTGCGGGCGCCGACTCGGCCTGATTGAGCCTGATCAGTGCGCGGACATCGTCCTGCTGCGCGCGGACTCGATGTTCCTCAAGCCGCGCAACGATCTCCTCAACGCGCTCGTGTTCGCCGAGAACGGACTGGCTGTGGATACGGTGATTGTTGACGGCCGCGTTGTCATGCAGGGAGGCCGGGTGCTGGGGGTCGACGAGGCGACGATCCGCGCTCGGGCACAGCAAAGCGCGGAGCGCCTCGTGCACATCAACCGCGAGCTGTTTGCGGGGGCGCAAGAGCTCGCGCCCTACATCTGGACCCACTGCCAGGCGCTGATCGGCGCCGACGACGGCCCGGCGGTGCTGGGCTGAACTGTGCTGGCACAGCTCCGACACGATTCGACAAGGAGGATTCGATGGGCATGCTGCTTAAGAACGCGACCGTCCTGACACTCGACGCCGAGCACGGCACCGAACCCTGGGAGGCCGACATCCTCGTCGAAGGGGATCACATAGCCGCGATCGGCCCTGGCCTTCACGCGCCCGACGCAGATCTGGTCGACGCGGGGCGGCGACTGGCGATACCGGGTCTCGTGAACTCACACTTCCACTCCAACCAGAACTTCCTCCGTGGGCGCTATCCAGGCCGCCCACTCGAGTCGCTGATGCTCTACGCCTATCCGTTCGACCCGGCGATCGCACCGTCACCCGAGCTCGTCTACCTGCGCACACTCGTGGTTGCGATCGAGGCGCTTCGCAGCGGGGTCACCTGCCTGCTGGACGACTGCATCGAGCTGCCCAAGCAGGACCTCGAGCAACTCGCCGCGATGTTTCGGGGATACGAGGACGCTGGAATTCGCGCGAACTGCTCAGGTCATGTGATCAACCGGCAGTTCCTAGACACACTGCCTTACGCTCGCGAGTTTCTTCCGGACGAACTGTTCGATGTTTTCCGGGCAGCACCGCCGCCGACCACGGAGTGGTACCTGGAGTTCGCCACCGAGGCCGTGCGCCGGTTTCATGGGCGGGCTGGACGCTTGCGGTACGTGATCGCACCGTCCGGCCCCCAGCGCTGTACCGACGACCTGCTCGCGGCCGCCGCCGAGTTCGCCGACCGACACGACACCGCCTATCACATGCATGTCTTGGAGACCAAGGCCCAAATGGTCACCGGGAACGAGCTGTACGGCAAGAGCATGGTCGCGCACCTACACGACATTGGCGCGCTCAGCTCCCGGTTGACGATGGCGCACGCGATCTGGATCACCGACGACGACATCGAGCTGATGTCAGCCGCCGGCTGCTCGGTCGCGCACAATCCGGTTTGCAACCTGCGCATTGGGGCCGGCATCGCACCGCTGCGCAAGCTTCTCAGCGCGGACATCAATATCGCGCTCGGAACTGACGAGATCGACTGCAACGACTCGGGCCGGATCTTCGACGTCATGAAGACGACCGGCCTGATCCATACGATCTCGGATGTCGACTACGACCGGTGGCCGAATGCGTCCGAGATCCTGCGCGCGGCGACGTTGGGCGGCGCACGGAGCGCGTGTCTTGAAGACGAGGTGGGTTCACTTGAGCCAGGTAAGAAGGCCGACATCGCGTTGCTCAACCTCGACGCCTGGCCGTTCGTACCGCTCAACGATCCCCCGGTCAACCTCGTTTACGCCGAGAACGGCTCATCGGTGACCGACGTGCTGGTGAACGGCGAGTTCGTCGTGCGCGACGGGAGGCTGACCCGGATCGACGAGGCGCAGGTCATGGCGGAAGTGCGCGCCCGGCTTCCGGAGATCCTCGCGCCGCGCGAGCGCTGGGAGGCGATCGCGCGCGCTCACGAGCCGTACATGAAGGCGCTTTACTCGCACTGCATGGCCCAGGACACCGGACTCAATCGGCGAGCTGACACGCTTGCTGTTACTCCGCGCTGAGTATTGCGTCAGCCTCGGTGCGTGAGCAGCACCATCGCTGTTCCGCCTGCGATCAACAGCAGGCCGGCGATGCGCACCGGGCTGATTGCGCTCTTAGCCAAGCCGAATAGGCCCAGACGGTCAATCGCCACCGATGCGATCAGTTGTCCGAGGAGGCTCGTCGCCACCACGCCCGATGCACCCAGCGGCCGCACCGTCGCCAGCGCAGCGACGACGAACACCACGCCGCATAGACCGCCGGCGAAATAGAGCGGCGGGACGTGAGCGAGTCGTCCCAGTTGGCCCGCTTGGCCACTCACGGCGACCAGCGAGGCAAGCAACGCCGTGCCAACCGCAAAGCTGACAAAGCCCGCCACGATGACCGTGCTGTGCCGCGCGAGGTATGCATTGAGCGGCGCCTGGAAGGCGAGCACGCAACCCGCGCCAACGGTCAGGATCGCTGCCAGTGGGGCTCCCATCGAGTCCTTTCGCGTTGACCTTGTGTCCGGACGTGCTGCTGCATTTTTGGACATCAGCTCACGCGTCGGCTGCCGATAGCTCGACCCTGATGTCGGCCGGCTCATAGCGGTTGATCGGGTTCATATCCATCGGACATGCTGACATCACGACGACGACCTCGGCGATCGCCTCAAGCTCTACGAAGTCGCCTGGACTTGCCACGGTCGGAAGGAACTCCAGGCGCCCATCCTCGTGCCATGGGATGTTCATGAACACATTCAGCGGGGCGGGCACGCGCTCAACCTCGATCCCAACAGCAGCGAGCGCCTGGCGATAATTATCGGCGCAGTTCGCGTGGCCCTCTGGGGCGCCGAGTAGCCGGTAGCGCTCCTGATCGCATGCCGCCATCAGCGTGTCGTGTACGCCCGGGCTCGTGTCCTGCGCGACCGTCAGCATCGGGCGCCGTTGAGAGCTGTAAAGGTGATCGCCCACCTGCGGCACGAGCTTCGAAAGCGCCACCCGCGTGTGTTCCATCGAGACGTGGTGCTCCGGATCTCCCGGATCAACGGCCCAGAGATCGACCACCTGCGTGCCGTGCAGATTGACGACGCGCACTCGTTGGCCAGCGCTGACCGAAACTGCAATTCCCTGTCGGGCCTTGAGCGTTATCTCAGTTGTCATGGGCGGATCTTCTCCTTGCTCGGCTCACGATCGGCCGGGTCGGGACCTCCCGTGCCTGGTATGCGCCACTGCGGACTCTGCTTGTAGATCCGCAGGATCAACGAGGTCTCGGTATCAATCACACCCTCGATCCTCATGATGTCCTCCAGGAGGATCTGTCCTAGCTCCTGGTTTGTGGTGGCCATCACCTCCGCGACCAAATGGAAGTTGCCCGTCGCGGCAGCGACGTAGCGCACGGCCGGATGGCGACAGAGGGCTTCGGCAACCTCGTCCAGGCGGGCTCGCTCGACCTTGATGCCGACCATCGCCGGCGACTCGACCCCGACGCGGAACGGCTCGACGCTGGCAACGACCTGCACGATCCCTTCGTTTCGAAGGCGGCGCAGCTTGCGTCGGGCGGTTACCTCGCTCACGCCGACGCGTTGGGCGAGAGCGCTCGTCGTGATTCGACCATCTCGTTGCAACTCACCGACGATCCCTCGCTCGACCTCGTCGAGTTCGCTCACCAGGCCCAACCTTCGCCCGTGATGGATCGATCCGAGCGTCGGAGCGCTATCACGACAGCTCGGTCCGCAAGGCCTCCGCGAGACGGTCGCCCGTGGCCGCGATGAAGCGCTCGCCGAGCTCGGCCGTGGCAACACTCGGACGCCATAACACCCCGCTGTTGGGGATGAACTCCGCGGGTGCGGGGACAACATCCCAGGAGGGATGCCGCTCGGCCTCGTCATCGACGATGCGATCGGTGCGCACGAGGTCGGGTCGCAGCGAGAGCATCATCGACGTCTCCATGATCGAGGCGTGCTCCACATCCCACCCAGGGAAGCCTCCGGGGAAGAGATCCGCCAACTCGGCATCGGTGAACGCAGGAAAGGGATTCTCGAGCAGCAGGATTCTCAGCTGTGGGTTGACCTCGACGGCGAGGTCGCATGCCTCCCACAAGAAGCCAGCGTTCTCGTAATGCCAGTTCTGGACGCACAGCTTGCGAAAGCCACTGCGGCCGAGCGCTAGCAGAACATCTCGGAGCGTCTCCACCAACGTATTGCCGCGCAGCGACAGGGTGCCCGGGAACGTCTCGCCGCCACCACTCAGCGCCCTCGATTTCGCGCCATAGCGAACTGGCGGCGCAACGATGAGCGGGACCTCGGCTGCCGCCTTGAGTGCAATGCCGACGGGGATGATGCAATCGGTCGCGAGTGGAAGGTGCGGTCCGTGCTGCTCGGTGGAGCCGATCGAGAGTACGACCGGCAGATCCTCGGAGGCTGCGTCGCGAACCTCTTCCCACGTCATCTCTTCCATTAACCTTCGATTCATGACGACTCCAGGTTTGATATCCGAAACTCCCGAACGCTAAATCGATGGTATAACGAAATCTGACAAGCCATGTCAAGCTCGGAGGCGAGGATGTCAGACGACCTGGATCCAGTACACGGCGATCGACTCAACCTCCCGTTTACGGGAATCGCGACTTTTGCCAAAGTGCCCTACCACCCTGATCTCGACACGCTCGACGCCGATGTGGCGGTCGTCGGTGCGCCCTACGACATGGGAACGCAGGTCCGTTCCGGCGCCCGCTATGGCCCCCGCGGGATTCGCAACGCGTCCGCGATCTACGGGATGCGGAGCGTCACCTATTACGACTCCGAATTCGACGAGGTGTACCTCGACGGGGTGACAATAGTCGACGTCGGGGATTCCGACATGATCCATGGCCGACCCGACGCGTGTCTGGCAAACATCCAGGCGACGACCGAGAAGATACTGGCTCGGGGGGCGATGCCTGTGACACTTGGCGGCGACCACGCGGTGCCGATTCCGATCCTGCGCGCCTTCAAGGATCATGGCCCGATCTGCGTGGTGCAAATCGACGCGCACTTGGACTTTGTCGACAATCGCTTCGGCGTTACCGAGGGACACGGCAACGTGATGCGTCGAATCCTCGAGATGGACCATGTCAGCGCCATCGCTCAAATCGGAATCCGCGGCCCCGGCTCGAGCGATCCGCAGGACTTCTATGACGCGAAAGCAATGGGAAGCGAGATCATCGGCCCGCGGGAGTTCCGGCGGATCGGGCTCGACGCAGTACTCGAGCGGATCCCGAGCGCCCCGAACTACTACGTAACGATGGACTGCGACGGATTTGATGCCGCCCTCATGCCCGGGACAGGATCGCCTTCGCCCGGTGGCTTCAACTACACCGAGGTCGTCGACTTCTTGCGCCGACTTGCATTCAAGGGAAACGTCGTCGGGTTCGACTTCGTCGAGGTCGCTCCGATGTACGACGTGACCGAGGTCACAGGTCAGACCGCGGCGCGGGTGATCCTCGACTTCCTCGGAATCATCTTCAAGGCTCGTCAGAGCACCGTCGGCCAACCAGCGGGCTGACGGGGCGGGCTCGTGACCTGGCCGTGATTAGGTGGTCTGTGGGCGGAAGGCACGCGCTCGACCGCGCGCTACGCAACGTCGATGACATAGTCGCGACAAAGCGCCAGCCAGCCGGCACCATTAGAGCCCGAGTCACCCCGTATGCCTATAGCTCGAGCTTGTGCCAACCGTTCGACGCCGTTTCGCGCGGCCGCGGGCTGGCGGCTACGTCTCGCCGGACAGCACTTCGACCCCGATGTCGCCGAGTCGACCGCCATTGATCGGGATCAGGTCCTGCGGACAGGCCGACAGCACGACCAGGACATCGACGATCGCCTTCAAGGTGACCTGATCTCCGGCACGCGCCGGGGACGGCCGGAACTCCAGTCCGCCGTCATCATCCCATGGGATGTTCATGAAGAGGTTCAGCGGTGACGGCACACGGTCGCTCTGGAGTCCGTGCTCGGCGAGCGCGCGGCGGAAGTTGTCGGCGCAGCTGGCGTGATCGTCCGATCCGCCGAGCTCTCGGTAGCGCTCGGGGTCGCAGGCAGCGATGAGCGTGTCGTGCACTCCGGGGCTCGTGTCCTCGACCAAGGTCATCAACGGTCGGCGACGTGAGCTGTACAGGCCGTCTCCGACCTTGGGGACGAGCTTGCTCAGCGACGCTCGCGTGTGCTCCATTGACATCCGCTCCTGCGGATCAGCGGCGTTGATCGCCCACGTGTCGACGACCTGGTTGCCCTCCAGATTCACGATCCTCAGGCGCTCACCGGCGCTGACTGCGACCGCGAGTCCCTCCGTAGCCTTGAGCACGAGTTGTGAAGCAGACATTGAATCCTCCAGACAGGCCTTCGCAGCGTTCGCCTCGTGTTATACGCGATGTGAACAGTTCCGCCGCCCCTGGCTGGTCGCCTACGAGCTCATCACCCCGCGCCCGCAGCACCAACCGGCCGCCCCGCTAGTCCCGCCCGGGCACGCTCGGCGGCCTCAGCGATGTGACCCACGAGCCGCGCCTGAACGAGCTCCGCGTCGCCGGCGAGGATTGGCTCGAGGATCCGACGGTGCTGCTGCTCGGCGTCGGCCAGGGCGCTCAAAGTGCGGGTCGTGACGTTGAGGAGGATCCGGAGCCGGCCTGCGATGTTCTCCTGCCAGGCGCGCATGAGCAGGTCATGGTCGGCGAGCTCGTAGAGCAGGTCGTGGAAGGCGATGTCGGACCGTGCGAGCGCCTGGGCGTCGTTGGCACCGACCGATTCGGCGATCGCGGCCAGTGCCGCCTCGAGCCGCACTCGGCCGTGTTCGTCCAGGTGGTCTACGACGCGCTTCGCGGCGTAGGGCTCGAGCACCATTCTGAGGCTGTAGAGCTCGTCGACCAGGCGGGGTGTGAACCCCTGGACGAACTTGCCACGCCGTGCAACCTGGACGACGATCCCCTCCTTTGTGAGCAGCGACAGCGCCTCGCGGACGGATCCCCGGCTGACGCGGAGTTCGCGGGCGAGCTCGGACTCCACCAGCCGTTGGTCGGGCACCATGCGACCGGAGAGAATCGCTTCCCGGAGCGCGTCTGCGACGGCATCGACGAGCGTTGGCGTCGTGGTCGGGTCAAACGGCTCCTGGATCACTGCCGAGGTCATACCCTCTCCAGCCTCGCGGCCTGCCCGGTCGTGAACCGCCCTGCCTGTTCGCTCACGATCCGCCCCTGGTCATACACAAGCTGACCTCCCACCACTGTCATCTTGACTCGCGCGTCCAGCATCAGGCCATCAAAGACGACCGCGCAGCTACGGGCGCGAGAAATGAGGGTCTCCGGACTCGGAGCGAACCGCTCTCCGAGCGCCACGATCGCGATATCAGCATCTGAACCTACAGCCAGTGTCCCCTTGCGGGGATAGAGCCCGAACCGCTTGGCTGGAGCGGAAGTGACGAGCGAAACCGCAAGCTCAAGTGACAGGCGTCCGTGTCGGGCGGCATCGAGCACGGTGGGAAGCAGGAGCTCAACCGTGGGTAGTCCCTGCGGAGCATCGGCGAACGGGGGCTCGGACTTCTCGTGCGCCAGAAACGGCGAGTGATCGCTGGCCACCAGATCGAGCGTCCCGTCGATCAGTGCCCCCCACAGCACGTCTGCATCCTCACTGCGGCGAAGCGGCGGCGCAACCTTCGCGATCCCGCCGTGCGCCTCCACCGCGCGTTCGTCAAGTACGAGGTACTGCGGACACGTCTCCGCGCTCACCGAACATCCCAAAGCACGCGCGGCGCGAACAGCCTCCAGCGCGGCATCAGACGTGACGTGCGCGATGTGGATATCCGCCCCAGCCGCGCGGGCAAGCGCTGACACCATGGCGATCGCCACCGACTCGATGACCGGCGGACGCGACACGACTCCGTCGGCCGACTCCCGAGCCGCAAAGTACCTCACGAGCTGGTCGTTCTCGGCGTGGACCACACACACAAGGCCCGTGCGCGCCACGCTGCTCAACGACTCCAGGATCTCGTTCTCATCGGTCGCCCACAGGCCCTGAAACTCCCTCGCGCGATCGGCCGCCGGCGCAACCGTGAACAACTTGAATCCGATCGCACCCAATCGAGCCATCTCGACCGTACGCGATTCGCCCCCCAAAGCCGCACCTGAGTACAGCGCGAAGTTCACGTGCGCCTGTGACTCGGCAAGTGCGCGGCGGCTGCGAAATACCTCCGGGGTGCTGCACGCCGGGTCGGCGATCGGCATCTCAAAGATCGTCGTCACACCGCCCGCCGCCGCAGCAGCGGTCTCGCTCGCAAAATCGCCGCGCTCGGTTCGGCCAGGTGCCCGGCAGTGAAAGTGGACATCGACGGCGCCGGGCATCACATACAGTCCGGTCGCGTCGATCTCGTGCGCAGCCCGTCCCAGAGCCCCCGGCTCCTCAATCTCGGAGATCTGACCGCCCTCGATGCCCAGGTCGAGCGGTCTTGCCGTCCCGTCGCTGACCACCGTGCCGTTGAGAATCCGAAGGTCAAGCACCGGCCCCAACCTCGTCCAGCTTCAGCCATTCAGCAGCCCCCGCAGCTCGGCGATCGTCCCGGAATCGAGCTCAACACCCGGCGCGCGGACGTAGTCGTGTTCGATCAGCCCCCGGAGCTTGTAGATGTGCTTGCGGATCGCGAGCCCCACGCCCTCCTGGAATTCAAAGCGGATCAGCGGCAGGTAGCGAAAGAACACCGCAGCGGCCTCATCCGCGGCACCCCGGGCGTGCGCGCGGTGGACCTCGATCAGCGCCTCCGGATACGCAAAGCCGGTCATCGTCCCGTTCGCGCCGCGCCGCAGCTCCTCAAGCAAGAACATGCCGCCGAGCCCGCCGAAGATCTTGAACCCGTCGGGAGCATGCTCGCGCACCGACGTCACCTTCCGCGGCGTAGGCGGATCCTCATGCTTGACCGCCGTAACACCCGGAGCCTCGCGTGCGATCCGACCCACCGTCTGCGCCGACAAGGTCACGCCGCTCGACGCCGGATGATCCTGGAGCACGATCTCAATCTCGGCTCCGTCGGCAACGGCAGCAAAGTACTCCACCACGCCGTCCTCACCGACAGCGCGGTCGAGCCGCGGCGGGGCGATCAGGACCGCGACGGCGCCCTCCGCCGCGGCTGCCTTGATCACTGCGCGTGTGCCGACGACGCTCGGATTGGTCGCACCGACGACGACGGGGCAGGATCCGGCTGCCCCAACAGACGCAGCAATCACGGCGTCTCGCTCGCTCGCGACCAGCTTCGGAGCTTCTCCCATGACGCCGAGAACCAGCAGCCCACTGACGCCGGTCTCCGCGAGGAATCCGACCAGCGGCGCAGCGACTCGAGATCGAGACCGCCGGATGAGTCAAACGGCGTGGGGACGACCGGGTAGACGCCGTCAGAGAGCCCGCAGGAGATCACGTTGCCTCCGTGACAGCCGGCGACGCCAGCAGGCCCAATTCCGCAAGCGCCTGACCGCCGCCATCGAGCGTGGTCAGGTTCATCCCCGAGTACGCCGGCCCGAAGATCACCCCGTCGGCGCCGCCTTCGTAGGCGGCGAGCACGCTGCGCTTGACGATCTCGGGGGTGCAGACCGCCTGGTCATCGCGCCAGCGCGGGGCATCCACGCCGATGCCCATGTAGACGCTGACCCGGTCACCAACAGCGGCGCGGGTTTCGCTGGCCTGCCCCCGCACGTAGGTGTCGGGATCAAACCCGGACTGCATCAGCTCGTCCCACGATCCTTCGCGCAGACCGAGAGCAGACTTCGCGAGCTCGCCCACGACACTCGGGTCGAGCTGACGCAGGACGCCGCTCATCAACACCGACCACTCGTCGGTGAACACACCGCCTGTCTGGTGCTGGTAGACGATCGGCTTCACCCAATCGGCCCACTGGGTCTGCTCGTCCCACGGCCACTGCGCCTTTCGCCACAGGTTGAGATGGTTGCGGTTCCAAACATTGAGCCCGAACTCCATCCGCTGATCGCAGAACTTCACGATCCCGTACAGCTCTCGGTCGAGTGCCTTGTTGCGCTCAACCCAGAAGCGCTCCCAGAGCAGCACCTCTGGGTTGCGGTACACAGCTCGCAGAAACTCGACAAGCGGACCATCCACGCCGCTCCAGCCCTCGCGCGCCGCGGCAATCGTCCGCCAGACTTCATGCACAGCGAAACGAGCACGCTCGACGTCGACCCCCTCGGCCGCCGCGAGCTCGGTGCAATGACGGCAGAAGCAGTGCGGTGCGTCGCCGGCCAGGGCCGCGTCGAGTGGACTGCGTCGCTCGTTGCACCACATGATCCCGTCGATGTCGTAGTGGCGGCAGTGGTCCTCGACCAGCGCGTGCAGCCAGTTGCGGTAGTCGGGATTGTTGAGGCAGGGCTCGGTCGAGATGCGGCCCAGGACATCCACCTGAAGGACGCTCGGCAGACCGGGGATGTTCACCTCCTCGCTGGAGCCGTGGCCGGCGTAGTTGAACATCGGCTCCATCAGGTCCGGGTACACGCGAATGCCGCGAGCGCGGGCGTGGGGGAGGACCAGGTCGAGCACGTCGACATCGGCGAGCTCCTCGTCCGGAGCGCGGAAGTCCCTGATCAACGTGCGCGAGTAGAACGCAGGCCGACTGGCGAGGAACGATCCGCCCCGAAGCGGCTCGACGCTGCGACGTCCGTGGTCTGGCCAGCCCTCGAGCTCGTGTGACACGCGCCGACCGACCTTCAGTCCGAGCCAGGAGACTGTTCCGATCATCAACGCGTTGATCCCGTAGCGGTCACCCAGCATGTCGAGCAGCGGTTCAACTCCCTCGTCGATGAAATTCACAGGGGCCATTTGAAGGCCGACGAATCTCTGCTGCTCGTCGGCGCACATCAGGCCACCCGCTCGCCGTCGAGAAGTACCGCTTCGACGCGCTCCAGAGCACCGAGGTCCTCGACCGGATCGCCATCGACAATGACCACGTCGGCGGCGAGCCCTTCCCGCAACCGTCCACGGTCGTCCTGGAGGTCGTTCATCTGCGCCGAGACCGAGGTGATCGATTGCAGCGCCTGCTCGTTGTCGGCGCACACGCCCACCTGGACCATGAACTTGAGCTCGGGAGCGATGATGTCGTGTGGAACCACCGGGCTGCCTGCGTCGGTTCCGAACGCGATCGGCACTCCGGCACGGGCTGCGCGAACGAGCCCGTCGTACTCCGAGGGATCGTCGACCAGGCGCTTGCGTTCCTGAACCTTCCAGGCCGGCACTCCCCAAGCCTCACCTTCGGCGGCCTGCATGACCACCGGAGCAAACGTTGTGACGATGTACGTTCCGCGTTGCAGCAGCAGCTCGATCGTCTCGTCGGTCATCGGACCGCCGTGTTCGATCGTGTCGACGTCGTGCTCGAGCATGCGCCGTATGCATGCGTCGTAAGTTGCGTGTGCGGTGATCTTCAACCCGTTGCGATGGGTCTCGTCGACGACGGCATTGAGCTCCTCGTCGGTGAACTCGAGCGTGTCGTGACAGCCCATGATCTTGATCAGGTCAGCGCCACCCCGGACCTGTTCGCGGACCGCGCGTCGCATCTCGTCGGCTCCGGACGCCTCCCTACAACACCAGTAGGTGTGTCCGCCGGTTTGGACGATCGCCTCCCCGCAGATGAGTAGCTTGGGTCCCTGAAACACGCCCTGGGCGACTGCCTGCTTGGCGAAGAAGCCCGCCTTGTTCATGCCGAGGTCGCGGACGGTCGTGACGCCGGCTCGCAGCGAGCGCAGCATGTTGGCCGCGCACTTGTAGGCCGAGATCTCCGGCGCGTCGTCGAGTGCCTGGGTCGCGAGATCGTTGGCCCCGTCCCAGGCCAGGTGAGCATGGTTGTTGAACAGCCCGGGGAGGATCGTTGCACCCGAACCTCCGAGCTCGACCGCTCCGTCGCCGCCGGATCCGAGGTCGGCCTGACGCCCGACGCCGGTGATCTTGGATCCCTCAACCCGGACGAAGCCATCCTCGAGCACGCCGCGGTTCTCGCCCGTGAACAGCCGGCCTCGCAGGATCAGCCGTTCGGCGCGTGCGGCCCCGCGGGGAGCCGTTCGAACCTGCTTGAACCTCCATGGTGCTGCTTCGGGCATCGGTTTCGTCGTTCTGAGCCGCGGCGGGCGCCGCCCACTCGTGCCCGAGCTTAAGCTGCAGGCGGCGAACCGTCAACAGTTGACGGAGCGGGTCTGAGGCCAAGCGACGAGGCTAGAAACGACCATATGGCCCTCCAGAATCGACGATCTCGGCCAATCGGGCGCCCTGCGCCAGCAGCCGCTTGACAGCCAAAACCACCCGGACTAGAGTCGCTGCGGTCAACTGTTGACGGAGGAGTGGGAATGTTGTCAGGCCCTGACGAATTCACCCTCGCGCAACCCCTGACGCGCCGGCAGCTCATGCTCCGCGGGGGTTCCGCCGCTCTTGCGATTGGAGGTGCCGGCGTTCTCGCCGGGTGTGGAAGCTCGAGTTCGAGCTCGAGCTCGAGCGCCGGCAGCGCCAGCAGCGCAGCTGCAAACAAGCCGCTCTCGGGGACGATCCACTACTTCACCTACCCGGGCTGGATCGGCAACAAGGAGTACGCGAGGTTCGAGAAGCTCCACCCCGGGGTGAACATCCACGAGATCGCCTACAACGGTTCCAGCACCCGGGGTCTCGCGGTCCAGGTGCGAGAGAATCCGTCGGCCTACGACATGCTCGGTGCGTTCGGGCTCGCGGCCGCGCCGACGCTGCTTGCCTCACCGAGCCTGATCGCAAAGTTGGACTGGTCTCGGATCCCGAACATCAAGTACATGCCACAGCGGTTCCGGTCCGAATATCCGTTCGGGGTGCCGACCGACTACGGCAAGATCGGGTTCGCGTACCGCAAGGACCTGATCACGGAGCGTCCGACGAGCTGGGCTGACGTGTGGCAGCTGGCCCCGAAGTACTCGGGCAAGATCACCTTCCTCGACGCGATGGAAGACACGATGGGCAACACGCTCAAGATGCTGGGCTACTCAGGCAACAGCACCGACCCGAGCCAGATCAATCAGGCCAAGGACAAGCTGATCGCGATCAAGCCGCACCTCCAGGGGATCCTGGACTCCGACGTCATCAAGCCGCTGGTCAACGGAACCTCGGTGATCACGATGGACTATGACTTCGACGTCGCGCTCGGCCAGCAGGAGCAGAAGAACATCGTGTGGGTGACTCCGACGGAGGGCCTGATGGCATATCTCGAGGGTCAGGTGGCAGTCGCCGGGACCAAGCAGCTCGATGCCGTCACGGACTGGCTGAACTTCACCCTCGCGCCGGTCAACTACGCGAATTTCGTCAACACGACCGGGACGGCATATCTCGAGCCCGCCGCGACTCCGCTCGTCAAGAAGTCGATTTCTCAGAACCCCATCCTTGCGTTCACGCCGGCGATCCTGGCCAAGGTGCAGTTCGAGAGGTCGCTCGGTGCCGCGACGGGGCTCTGGACCACCGCATGGAGCGAGTTCAAGGCGGCCTGACCCAGCGACAGGCCGCGGGCCCTCCGGACGGGCGGCTCCCACAGAGGTCTCGGGGGAAGCCTCGGGCAGCGGGTGTCGCACGGGTTGCCGGACGGGCAGCACTGGGAGCGCCCGCCTTTGGCTGGACGCTCGCGTTCTTCATCGCTCCGCTGCTGATCCTGGCCCTCTACTCACTGGGCCAGATCAACTTCTACACGCTCGCGCTTCACTGGGGCTGGACAACCTCGAACTACTCCCAGATCGGCCAGTCGCTGTATCGCGACGCGATCCTCCGCTCGCTGCTGTTGTCGGCGACCGCAACGCTCTCCTGTCTGGCGGTGGGGTACCCGCTCGCCTACTGGATCAGCCGCCAGCCCGAGCGACGCCAGCGCCTGCTCCTGCTGCTGTTGATCATCCCGTTCTGGAGCAGCTTCCTCGTCCGCACGTACGCGATCTCCAACCTGATCGCCAACGGCGGGCCGCTCGAGTCACTGCTGAACACACTCGGGATCATCTCGGGGTCGCTGAACCTGCAATACACCTCGCTGGCCGTCGGCATCGGGATCGTCTACAGCTACCTACCGCTGATGGTCCTGCCGCTGTACGTGGCGCTGGAGCGACTTGACCCCGTTGTCGAGGAGTCCGCGCGGGACCTGGGTGCGAGGCCGTCAAGGGTGTTCTGGCGGGTGACGCTCCCGCTCTCTGCGCCGGGCGTGATCGCCGGCTGCATCCTGGTCGGGATCCCGGCGACCGGGGAGTACGTGATCCCGACGATCCTCGGCGGCGGCAAGACGCTCATGTACGGCAACCTCGTCGCGACCCAGTTCCTCGAGGTGGGCAACTTCCCGTTCGGCTCGGCGCTGGCGGTGACGCTGATGGCGGGAATCACCGTGTTCGCACTGATCGCGCGCAGAGCTGCTCGCGCGACGGAGGAGATCACGTGAGGCGGCTCGGCTGGACCCGGCTGTCACGCGTCCCACTGCTGCTGTTCGCGATCTTCGCCTTTGCTGCGCTGTACGTCCCGCTCGTCCTTGTGATCCTGAACGCTTTCAACAAGGACGTGCTGCTCTCACACTGGGGCGGCTTCACATGGCACTGGGTCTCTCAGGCGGTCACCAGCAGTCGCGTCCGCCACGATTTCGTCACCAGCGCAATCGTCGCGCTCGCCTCGTCGCTGCTGTCGCTTGCGATCGCAGTGCCGGCGGGGCTGTGGGCCCGGGGCGCGTCGCCGCGCGGCCGCCGGGTGCTCGACGCAACGACCTATATGCGCATCGTCTTACCTGAGATCGTCGCCGCCCTGGGCCTGTTGATCTTCTTTCGCCGGATCAACTTCCCCCTCGGCCTGATGGCCGTGATCATCGGCCACGTCGTCTTCAACTCGGCCTACGCGATCGTGATCATCCAGGCGCGGCTGGCGACCATGACGACCGTGCTGGAAGACGTGGCCGCGGATCTCGGAGCTCGGCCGTGGCGTGTCTTCTGGCGCGTGACTATGCCGTTCCTGCTCCCGGCCCTGATCGTCGCCTGGCTGTTGGCGTTCACGTTCTCGTTCGACGACGTGATCACCTCATCGTTCCTCGCCGGTAGCAACACCGAGACACTGCCGATGCTGATCTTCGGGCTGGCTCGGTTTCGAGTCGACCCCGAGGTCAATGCGATCGGCGCACTGCTGACGACGATCACCCTGTCGTGCTTGCTGCTGACGGTGATCGTCGCCGGCGGCCGGGCTGCGACCGGGGGCGTGATGGTCGGCTCTCGACGGGACAGGGAGGCTGCGTGACCGAAAGGCCCGTCGCGATCGCACTCGATCAGCTGACGCGGATGTTCGGCGAGCGGGCCGCCGTCGATCGCGTCAACCTCGAGATCTATGAGGGCGAATTCTTCTCGCTGATTGGTCCCAGCGGCTGCGGCAAGACGACAACGCTGCGGATCATCGCCGGGCTGGACACGGCGACCTCCGGGAGGGTGTTCCTGGGCGGCCACGACATCGGCTTGCAACCGGCGTACAAACGCCCTGTCAACACGGTCTTTCAGCAGTACGGCCTGTTTCCGCACCTCAATGTGTTCGACAACGTCGCCTTCGGCCTTCGCGAGCGACGGACGAAGAAGTCAGAGATCACAGGCTCTGTGCAGCGGATGCTCGAGCTGGTCGGTCTCGGCGGGCGCGACAAGTCGCGCCCGAAGCAGCTCTCCGGCGGCGAGCAGCAGCGGGTCGCGCTTGCACGTGCGCTCGTGCTGAACCCGCGCGTGCTGTTGCTCGACGAGCCGCTTGGAGCTCTGGATCTCAAGCTCCGACGTCAGATGCAGGGGCTGCTCAAGAGCCTCCAGAGAGAGCTGGCGATCACGTTCGTGTACGTCACACACGACCAGGAGGAGGCGTTCTCGATGTCGGACCGTGTCGGGGTGATGAGCAACGGAAAGCTCGAGCAGGTCGGCGCGCCGTATGAGGTCTACCACCGCCCGAGCACGTTCTTTGTCGCCGATTTCGTGGGCGCCGCAAACTGTTTGCGAGGGGTCGTGCGCGAGGTGCCGGCGGCGGAGACCTACACCGTCGACCTGTCGCCGTCTGCGTTGAGCTTCACGGCCAAGGGAGTGCCTGGAATGACGACCGGTGACCACGTCGCGGCGCTGGCCCGGCCCGAGGCGGCAAAGATCGATGACTCGGTCGGCACCGGGCTTCGCGCCCACGGCGCGATCACCGACGTCTCATATGCAGGACCGCAGATCGCCTACACGGTTGCCGCCAACGGCTTCGGCGAGCTCGCCGTGTTCACCAAGACCGACACGCGGTCCGGACTGCTCGAGCTTGGCCGGGAGGTGACGTTGTCGTGGGACACGTCCGATGTGTGGATCTTCCCGGTGGACGACGAGTTGCCACAAGGAGCAGCTGACCCCGGAGATGTACCGGTGAGCGCCCCGTGAAGGGCGAGCGTGTCACGAAAGGAGATGACCAGCCATGACAGACAGAGAGCCAATCGGGAATCGCCTGCAGCGAGGCGAGCTGCTGCTCCTGGACGGCGGGACCGGATCAGAACTGCAACGACGCGGGATCGACCTGTCAAAAGGAGTAACAGATGAAAACGAAGGGACGCTTGGAGCGTGGTCCGCGACGGCGGTGACCGATGCGCCAGACGTCGTGCGCGCTATCCACGAGGACTACCTGAGGGTCGGCGCCGACATCATCACGGCGAACAGCTACAACACCAACCGTGGCCAACTCGCGACGGTCGGGGCGGCCGACCGGATGGAGGAGTTGTCACGCCGAGCGGTGCAGTTGGCCGTGGAGGCGCGCGACCGGATGAGCCCCGGCGCCTACGTGGCCGGGTCGATCGCGCCGACGAACCGCTTCCCACGCGGCTGGGATCCAGAGCGCGTCGCACCGACCGAGCAGCTCGCGCGCGAATGGGGCGACCAGACCGCGGTGCTGGCCGAGGCCGGATCGGACCTGATCCTGATCGAGACGATGTCGGCGATCTTTCAGCTGATCCCGGCTGTCGACGCCGCGCGGGCGACGCGACTGCCGGTGTTCCTCGGTATTCATCCCACTCCCGATGCAACGATGTCGAGCGGCGAGACAATGGAGCAGCTCGTCGCCGCGCTCGAGGGGCGGATGCCAGACGCGATCCTGTTGATGTGCCGTATGCCCGAGGACGTCTCGGCCACCCTGCCCAATCTTCGAGACGCGTTCTCGGGCCCGATCGGAGGGTATGCGAACACCGGGTACGAACGCCGCGGAGACGCGGGTGCCGGTCAGTACCACACGATCGACCTCGGTGCCAATACGCCGGCCCGATACGCCGAGGTGTGCGAGGGGTGGATCCAGATGGGTGCGCAGATCATCGGGGGCTGCTGCGGCACGACGCCCGAGCACATCGCGGCCCTGCGACCGCTCGTCAAGGGCGCAACGGTCTGAGGTGCGAGAGCCTAGGAAGGGGATGAGCAGGTGCGGCTAGAAGGACGCTCAGCAATCGTCACAGGCGCCGGTAGTGGCATTGGCCGGGCCATTGCGCTCGGTTTCGCCGCCGAGGGCGCCAGCGTGGTCTCAGCGGATGTCATCGCCGAGCGGGCACGCGCGACCGCTGACGACATCGCCGCGAGCGGCGGTCGCGCACGGGCTGTGACGGCCGACGTCAGTAAGCGTGACCAGGTGCACGCGATGGTCGAGACGGCGGCCAGCGAGTTCGGGCGGGTGGACATCCTCGCGGCCGTCGCGGGCATCGCCACCGTCCGCGACTTCCTGGAGCTCCCCGACGAGGAGTGGGACGAGGTGATCGCGGTCAACCTCACCGGCCAGTTCCTGTGCGGACAGGAGGCGGCGCGTCGGATGGCCCAGTCCGGAGGCGGGGCAATCATCAACGTCACCTCGCAGGTTGCAGAGGTGGCGCAGCCGATGTCAGCTCACTACCAGGCCTCCAAGGCAGGTGGCAAGATGCTGACCAAGTCGATGGCGCTCGATCTCGTCGATTACGGGATCCGGGTGAACGCACTGGCGCCAGGACTCACCGACGGCGGCGATCAGAGCTGGATGGACACCGACAAAGGGCGCGCCTGGCGACCTCATCGTGAGCGGTTGCTGGAGAGGATTCCCATGCATCGGGCCGCAAGGCCGGAGGAGATGGTCGGAGCAGCCGTGTTTCTCGCATCCGACGAAGCGAGCTATGTCACCGGAAGCACGATCCTTGTCGACGGCGGATACCTGGTTGTCTAGCCCGGCGACAGAGCGCTCGTTGAAACTGCTCGTGACGGGTGGCATGGGCTTTGTGATGAGCAATCTCGCACGTCACTGGCTTGCGAGCTATCCCGAGGCCGAGTGCATCGTCCTGGATACCACACGCCCGGACCGGGTCACGGATCGCTTCTTCGGGTCGCTGGGCAGCCGCCTGACATTTGTGGAGGCTGACGTCCGGGACACGTCGGATTGGTCAGTGGACCGCGAAGGCATCACACATGTGGTGCATGGAGCCACAATCACATCGCCGGACCAGCCGGAGGTCCAAGCTGCGCGGTGGTTTGTCGACGTCAATGTGATGGGCACGCTTGCGGTGCTCGAATGGGCACAGCGGCTTCCCGGCCTGCGGAGGCTGATCTACGTCAGCTCTGGATCGGTTTATGGTGACTCCGCGGCCCCCCGGGGCGGCGAGTTGGTGCGGGAAGATCACCGCGCCGAGCCCCGCGACCTGTACGCGATCAGCAAGTTCGCGGCGGAGCGCATCGTCGAGCGTTGCGCCGCTCCGCTCGGCATCGATGCCGCGATCGTCCGGCTCAGCACGGTCTACGGACCCATGGACCGCAGCGGGCGAGCCCGGACCGCCGGTTCGGTGGCCTACAAGCTGGCTCGCATGGCCGTGACGGGCGAGCGGATCGCAGTCGACTCGCTCGATGACGGTGAAGACTGGATCCACGCGGAGGACGTCGCCAGCGCGATCGTGGCTCTGCTGCGTCGGCCGACCCTTGAGCATTGCGTCTACAACGTCGCATACGGCGAGCTAGTTCCGGTCGAATCTCTTCTTCGGGTCGCCGGCACCGTCATCCCGGACTTTGGCTACAGCGTTGTGGAACCCGAGGCTGCGACGCTCCGCACGCGTCCCCAATTTCACGGCGCAGCCTGGGCCCCTTACGACACGGGCCGGCTCCGGTCAGAGGTGGGCTGGCAGCCCGAGGGCATCGATTCGCGCTTCGCAAGCTACCTCGCGTTGGGTGCAGGCGCAACAGGAAACGGCGTGAGGTTTCTCAAGCGCCGCTATGAAAACGATCACTAACACACCAGCACAGGAGGCCCAATGCTTGGCGAGCTAGATCACTTCCCGAACACGCTCCCCCCGGGGTTCTCGTTCGTCGACGGCGAGGACGAGTTCGACCCGGCGCGGCATCTCGCCCTAGAGCTGCCCGAGCGGGTGGTGACGCTTGCCGAACTCGGCTACACCCGCGCCCAGATCGGTCAGTTCCCCTCGCCGATCGGAGCCACGGGCACGGTCCGGATCCTGTCCGACGAGGGCATCGCAGCACTGCAGCGTTCGATCGACCTGACAAGGCCGCGAACCGTCAAGTCGCCTGCCGGGGACACCCGCCTGTACTACGGGTCCTACCACTCGAAGTTCATGCGCGACCTCACCTTCAGCCGGGAGCTGACCGACTTCCTCAGCGAGATCTTCAAGGCGCCGATCACTGCCCACACGATGGGCGGCGTTGGCGTCCAACTGAACGTTGGCGAGACGCCCAACGCCGAGATCCTCGGCTGGCACGACGATCGCGTCTCGTTCACCGCCGTGATCTCGATGTACGACCCGGACAAAGTGCAGGGCGGGCGGTTCGAGTTCTTCATGGGCACGCGCGAGGAGGGGCGCGAGCTCCTGGCACAGGGCGAGCTCCCGGCAGATCGCATCGTGGCACCACCGTCCCCGCCCGGCTACGGTGCGCTGATTCAGGGCACCGCCGTCTACCATCGCGCCGCGCCGCTGACCGGCCCCGGCTACCGCGCCAGCTTCCTGCTCAGCTTCTGCCATCGGGACGTCAGCTACCCGGATCTGAACGGCGACCGCACCTACCTGACCGATCAGCGCGAGCGCCTCGGCGTGGAGAGTGACATCAACCCGTCGATCACCGAGACCGCCCGTCACGACGCGTGGGTTGCGAGGGCGCGCCTTGGGACGATCCTGGAGGAGCTTCCCTGGACGAACGACTCTCAGTTCATCGCCGAGCAGCTGCGCGAGGCGATCGCGCCGATCGAACACGCGATCACCAGGCTGGAGCGCGGCGAGATCTCACTCGAGGAGTGGCGCAACCTGCGCGGCTCCGGCTACCGCGAGCGCGAGAATGAGCTGCAGATGACAACGCCGCGGTTCGCCCCCGGTGAGCTGCATCCGGCCGCGACATAAGGTGACACACGACGAATTTGACGTGGTCGTCGTGGGAGCAGGCCTGTCTGGCCTAGCCGCGGCGCGCCGACTGCTCGCCGAGGATGTCGGACGGCTTGTCGTGGTGGAAGCGCGGGATGAGCCAGGCGGTAAATGCATCTGGCGCAGGGCGGGTGGTCAGCTTGTGCATCCTGGCCCCGCATGGACAGCCGCGACGCAAGACCACATCAAAGCCCTGGCGGCAGCGTACGGGATCGCCACTTACCGGATCGACGTTGAAGGAGCCAAGTTCGCTCACGACAGGGAAGGGGCGGTGGAGTTCTCAGATGGGTCGGCACCACAGCTGACGGGCGTGCGCCGGCAAGAGTTTGAGCGAGCTCGCGCCGAGCTCTCACGCCTCTGCGAGCAGGTGCCGACGAGTCGCCCGTGGGATGCCGCGGACGCCGAGAACCTCGATACCACGACGCCGGCGAGCTGGATCCGGAGCCAGAGCAGCGACTCCGCTGTACAGGGCGCCCTGGCGCAGCTGTTCAAGAGTGCAGGAGCGTCGCCCAGTCCGCCGTCGATGCTCTCGGTGGGCGCATGGATCAACAGCTGTGGCGGGCTTGCCGGCCTGGAGACAAACGTCGACGAGTTGTTTGTCGGTGGTGTCGCAGCGATCCCGTTGGCAATCGCAGGGGATCTGGGTGAGCGACTACGGCTGAGCTGGCCGGTCAGCCAGATTTCCTGGTCCGGTGGCGGTGTCAAAGTCGTCGGGCCGCGCGGCACCGTGAGCGCGAAACGAGCGATCGTCGCAATGAGCCCGGCGGATGCGCGGAAGATTCAGTTTTCTCCAGGGTTGTCAGCTGGACGGGAGCTACTGCACCGAGGTTGGCTCGTCACGGGGGGCATCAAGATGATGTTCGTCTACGAGTCTCCGTTCTGGCACGGTGCTTCGGCTGATCGGCCGCCGATCGCCGGGGTCATCAACGCCACTGGAGAACCCGCCACGGTGCTTGACCAATCCCCGGCCGATGGCCGGATCGGGGTCCTTGCTGCAAGCCTGAGGCTGCAGCGAGAGGCGGCGTCCGCTGCCCTCTCGGATGATGTCCTGGACGATACCGCCGCGCTTCAGCGGGAGGTGCTGGACACTCTCGTGCGTTGCTATGGACTGCGGGCAAGGAGCCCGCTAGGTGTCAATGTGACGAACTGGTATGCGGAGCCTTTCATCAGTGGCTGCCACGGCTTCGCACAGCCGGGCGTGCTCCGCGACTGCGGGGAGGCACTGCGTGACCCGATCGGCCCGATTCACTGGGCTGGAACCGATACAGCGGATGTCTGGATCAATCACATGGACGGCGCCGTGCAGGCTGGCGAACGTGCGGCTGGAGAAATTGCCAACGCGCTAACCGCCGGGGCCTACTGAGTCGTGCCACGCCGGTGCGGGGGCCGTGAGGTCGAAGAGAGAATGACAATGCCGTTAGAGGGGGCGCGAACGGTCGCTGGCACACCTCGGGCGATTGGCTTTCGAGTCGCTGGTCCGCTTGTCTGAATCGTCTAACAAACCGTCTTAACAAGACCAGCGAATCCAGCCTCTGACAAGCTCAGGCAGAATCACAAAAGGCCTGCAAATCTGGTGGCCTAGATGACCCCGGCGAGACGCCCCATAAGGCGTTGAGTCCGGAACCCGAGGGTCGCCGCTGTCTCGACACCACGAAGGTTCGCAGATCTGTCCGACGCTCTCAACGATCACGTCGCGCAGGCCAGCTGGGCGTCGGTTGAGTAACCCATCTCCCGATATGCGACGAGGCTCTTGCCGTACATACGCTCGGGCACAGGCACGTTGTTTTCGACGTGGTCGTAGATGTGAGCGTTCACCAGAGTTCGGCATCAAGTCGTCGCGCGCGCCCCATCCCCAAAGTCGGTGTTCGGGTCAGTTGACTAGCTGGCATGCACGAGCGAGATGCCGACTATCGCAACAAGGACCACCGAGACGGTCAGCATGATCCCGGCTCCCGCCACGAATCGCTCTTTTTGTTGGGCGATGTGATGAAGATCGCCCTCACGCGCGCGCCAAAGCTCAAGAACCGTAGTCCGCGCCTCGACTGGATGGTCTGCGCCGAGGTTCTCAAAATCTCTGTGCGCGTCATCGAACCTGTCTGATTCGTGCGAGATGACCAGGCGAGGGGCCCCAGGGCTGGCGTCGCTCCGGACCAGGCGAGGGCCTGCGTGCAGCCCAGCGCCCAGGCGCGCCCATACCGCCAGCGCCGCGCTCACGCCCGTGGCCACGGCAGCGGCGATCGCAAACCCCTTGCTCGGGTTGAGGAGGGCACTCGAGGTGACGGTCAACGTTGCCAAGGAGATTGCATAGCCGAGGATCGTTGTAGCGTTACCGTCGGCGTCGGTGCGGCGCCCGTCATAGATCGCTGCCACCTTCTGGCTCTGGTCAATCACGAACTCAAGTTCTTTCGCTTGATCGCCGGAGTCCTGTTCCACCTTCACCGGTGGCTCAACTTCGCTCATGGGCTACTCCTCGGCCTGAGCGGGTAATGGTCGCAATCCGGCGTTGCCGGGTACGCGGCAGCCGGGCTGCACTGAGGGTGTGTCGTACTGTCTTATCTCCGCTGGTTGGCCCTGTCAAGAGCGCGCCGCGACGACTCGGTCAGCGGTGTGAGGCTCGCTCGGGTCGCTCGTCACGGAGTATGAGGCAGCCAGGACCGGCCCGCCAAGTTCAGACTTAGCGTTGTCGTGTCCGCGCGGTTACGACCAGCGAGGGCGCGCCCCAGCTGGTGGCTGTGGCGCTCGCAGAAAACGTCGGCGCCGGCGAGGGTCCGAATCTCTCGATCACGGATTGCGAACCTGGGCGTAGCTCTCACCCCTAACCGGGGCAACGACCCCAAGGACCAACAGACCGGCGCTGCCTCTGAGCGCCATAGTTGGCCGGTCGTCGGAGGCGCCGTTATGTACAACCGCTCGGCGGGAACACGCTTGTGAGCCGGGCGGTAGGGTGATCAGGCTCGTGATGGGTGGCCGATGAACGACACGATGACTGCGACGCTGATCCGCGAACACGGGGGGCCCGAACGGCTCTTGCTCGAGACCGTGGAACGTCCCCGCCCAGGGGCGGGCGAGGCGGTCGTCCGGGTAGCGGCTTGCGCTCTGAATCACCTCGACATCTTCGTCCGGCGCGGAACGCCTGGAATCGCCGTGCGCTTGCCCCACACCGCCGGTGGTGACATCGCGGGGTGGGTCGAGGAGCTGGGGCCGGGCGTCGCGGGCCATCGGCTCGGAGCTCCGGTTCTCGTTGATCCCGCCGTGCCAACGGGCACGATCGGCGAGAACGCGCCTGGCGGGCTGGCCGAGTACGTCCTGGTGCCAGCTGAGAACCTGATCGGATTGGAGGACAGCGATCGTCTGATCGAGATGGCGGCGCTACCGATCGCCTACGGCACGGCGCATCGCATGCTGCTGACCCGGGCGGCGCTGCGCGCCGGGGAGACGCTTGTCGTCGTGGGCGCGAGCGGCGGGGTCGGTGTCGCGTGCGTGCAACTAGGTAAGCGAACGGGGGCGCGGGTGATCGCATGCACGAGCAGCGCGACGAAGGCCGAGCGTCTGCGTGGCCTAGGTGCCGACGAGTGCGTGGTCGCCTCCGACGACGCCTACTCCGCGCGGGTGTGGGAGCTGACCGGTCGTCAGGGCGCTGACGTCGTCGTCGACTACTCCGGCGCGGACACGTGGCCGCAGTCGGTGCGCTGCGTTCGCCCCCACGGCCGGCTGGTGACCTGCGGCGCCACGAGTGGCCACGCCGCGGTCACCGATCTGCGCTACGTGTGGGTGCGTGAGATCGACATCCGCGGCTCCGATGGATGGACGCGCGACGACCTACTCCGCCTCCAGGAGCTTGTCCGCAGCGGCGAGTTGCGACCTGTCATTCACGCCGTCCATCCCCTGTCGCGGGTGCGCGATGCCCTGGCCGAGCTCGAGCAGCGTCGCGCGTTCGGCAAGGTAGTGGTCGTCCCCGATGCTCTCTACCCCAAGGTGGCAGACCATGTCCATGAGTGAACGCGTGATCTCGTCGGTGACCACACCCTCTGAGGCGATCGGCGAGGCTCCGCCAACCCAGCGCCCGTTGGGCGACTTCAGCGAGGAGTGGGTGCTGAAACGCGCCCGCCAGCAGTACGACGCCGGCCGCGCCCGGATGGAGATAGAGCCCGGGCGGACCGCGCTGCTGGTGATCGACATGATCGACGAATTCGTCAAGCCCAACTGGTCGCCGTATTGGATCCCGGATGCAACCCGTCAGGTACCCACGATCCGGCGGGTCATCGACGCCTTCCATGTTGCTGAAATGCCCGTCATCTTCCTGGCCTATGAGGTTGGGGTGCAAGGGCGCAATTTCCCGATCACCGAGACGCTTGTGCCGATCGGCGAGGACGTGGCGAATTACGCCAGCAGCATCCTTCAGGAGGTCGCGATCTTCGGTGACCTGGAACCGGACAAGCGCGACCTGGTGGTGCTCAAGCACTGCTACTCGGGCTTTCACGGCACCGAGCTCGACCTCGTCCTGCGCGGCCTCGATATCTCCACGCTGGTGATCTCTGGAACGATGACCAACTTCTGCTGTGGAGCGACGGCACGGGAGGCGTTCTGTTATGGGTACAAGGTCGTGTTCGGATCAGACATCAACTCGACCGACGATCCGCAGCTGCACGACGCCGAGCTGCAAACGTTGCGGCGCGGGTTCGCCCGGATCATGAGCTCCGACGAGATCGTCGATGCGCTCGGGCGGTGACGCCGGCGCCTGGCGCGAGGAGCTCGAGGGTCGGCGCGCGCGTGCCCGCGAGCTGACCGCGGTGGCGGGCGCGGACGCCCTGCTGGTGTTCGGCTGCGACCGTCATGGCCAGGGATTCCGGTATCTAACGGGCTTCGAGCCAATATTGGGCGACATGTGGCTCCTGCTCGACGACAGCAGCGTGCGCTGCGTGCTCACCTTTCAGTGGCAGCTGTTGGAGGCTCGGGCCGCGTCCGGCATCGAACGGTGGGAGGCGGCTTCGGACCCGGTGGGGCTCGTGGAGACGGTGATCCGTGACTCCGCGGTGCGCCGGCTTGCGCTCGCGGGCCTCGACCGCCTTCCCGCCCCCGCGTACGCGGCAATCCGGTCAGGCATTCCGGAACTGGAGGTAGTGGACGTCGGGGCCGAGCTCGCCGCACTGCGCCGACGCAAGAGCCCACTCGAGGTGGAGCGTTTGCGAGCGGCGGCCCGCATCACGGACCGCATGCTGGATGTCGCGCGCGAACAAGCTCGGCCGGGCGTGACCGAGAACCAAATCGTCGCAGCGATGTCGGCCGTCTTGCTGGCCGCGGGAGGAGCGTTCGCCTTCGAACCGTCAGTGGTCTCCGGCGTCGACGAGCCGATCCCCATCCGTCGCCCGACGGATCGACCGCTGCAGCTCGGCGACACGGTGATGGTGGACGTCGGAGCCGAAATCGATGGCTATCAGGCCGATGCAACACGGACGTTCGTAATCGGGCCGGTCGGGAGACGCCAGCGCGAAGCGTGGGAGGTCGTGCGACGGGCATACCAGGCGGCGGTGGCGCTCGCGCGCCCAGGGGTGCCGTGCCGTGAGCTTCACCGTGCGGCGAGCGCGGTGATCTGCGACGCGGGGTTCACGGTCGAGCTCCGAATCGGTCATGGGATCGGGCTGGCGACGTCGTATGAGTGGCCCAGTCTCGACACCGAGGAAGCACCGCTTGAGCCCGGTATGACGATCTGCATCGAGCCGGGCGTCTACTCGCGGGGCGTCGGCAACATGAAGCTCGAGGACGACTTCGTGATCACCGATGGCGGGTGCGAAGCCTTGACGATCAGCGACGCCACCCTCGAGGTGCCGTCTTGATTGCCGCGCGAGCCTGGATGCGCGCGGCCAACTTCGCGCAGGTCGCCGACCCAGCCGTGGCGCTCAGGCCCGATCAGACCGCCCTGATCGAACGGGAGGTCACGCTCAGCTACCGCGAGCTGGACCGCCGGGCGCGTCGCTTTGCGGGCCTACTGGCGGCCCGCGGCGTCGGTCGTGGCGACGTCGTCGCGCTTGCGACCGGCAACGACTGGCGCTTCGTCGAGGCGTTGTTGGGCACGTTACGCCGTGGCGCGGTGGCGCTGCCACTCAACGTCAGGCTCGGCGCCGAAGTGCTCGACTACATCCTGGCCCACAGCGAGACGAAGCTCGTGATCGCTTCCGAGCAGCGGGCGCAACGTGTCGATGGTCTTGACCGCATCGTCGTTGGTGACGCCTACGAGGCGGCATTGGCACAGGCCGACGAATCCGACGACCCGGCCGCCGGCGAGCCGGTCGAGGCCGACGAGCTGGCGGTGCTGCTGTACACGTCAGGCTCCACTGGGAGGCCAAAGGGAGTCATGCTCAGCCACTCCAACACGTGGTGGCAGGCCCGCTCGATGGCGCGGACGATGCTGCACGATGAGCACGACCGCGGCCTGGCGATGGGGCCGCTCTACCACGCAAACGCTCTCTGGCTGATCCTGCTTCCGATGCTGTACACCGGCGGCAGTGTCGTCATCCTCCCCGATTTCGATGCCGGAGCCGCCCTGGCCGCCATCGGTGCGCACGGCGTCACATACACATCCGGAACGCCCTCGATGTACAAGCTGCTGCTGTCGCACCCCGAGTTCGAACGGTGTGACCTGCGCACAATCGAGCTGCTCGAATGTGGCTCTGCGCCGGTACCCGGCGAGCTGCTGCGGCTGATGGTCGAGCACTTCGGTTGCGAGCCGGTCGAAACGTACGGACTCACTGAGGGAGGCGCCAATCTGCTCACGCCTCGTTGGGGGGTGAAGAAACTTGGCAGCACCGGGCTGCCAGTGCCCGACGTCGAGATTCGGATCGTCGAACCCACCCGCGATGGACGTGACTGCATGCCCGACGAAGTTGGTGAGCTGTGGACCCGGTCACCGGCAAACGCTCTGGGCTATCTGCATGACCCCGCGACGACGGCCGAACGCTTCGTGGCCGACGGCTGGCTACGGACCGGCGACCTGATGCGGCGCGACGAGCAGGGCTACTGCTTTTTCTGCGGGCGCATCGACGACATGATCAGCGTCGGGGGCGAGAACGTGTATCCCAAGGAAGTGGAGTCGATCCTGCTCAGCCATACCGCGGTCCGCGACGTCGGAGTTGTCGCCGTGTCGCATCCGATCAAGGGCGAGGCTCCGGTTGCGTTCGTCGTACTGGAGCCTGGCATGCCGGCAACCGAGGGTGACCTGCGCCAGCACGCGCTCGACAACGGCCCCACTTACGCCCACCCGCGGCGGGTGTTCTTCGTCGACGCGCTCCCGTTGAACGCGACCAACAAGCTAGATCGCGGCGAGCTGCTTCGCCGAGCGGCGGAGCTGCTCCCCGAGGGTCTCACCCCCGGCTCCCAACCGACGGCGCCATGAGCATGGGCGACCCCACAGGAGGTCTTTCGCGCGAAGAGGCTGAACAGCTACTGCTTGCTTGTCCGCTTCATGCGGCAATCGGGCTCGAACTGGTGGATTGGGAGCCCGGGCACACGAAATTTCGCTTCAATCCCCCGGCGCTGGTGCGCTTTGGCGAGGCCGGTGTCGTGCACGGCGGCGCGGTGACCACCGCTTTGGACGTGGCGGCGTGCTTCGCGGCGATCGCTGAGACCGGACACGACTGCTCGACGGTCGACCTGCGCACAGACTTCCTCCGGCCGGCCCTGGCCCCGGGCTTCGATGTGGAAGGCAAGCTGCGTCGTGCGGGACGGCGGCTGGCATGGGCAGACGCAACGCTGCTGACCCTTAGCGGACGACTGCTCGCCAGTGCCCGCGGGGTCTTCACCTGGTGAACACTGGGAAACTCGGTCAACGCAACGCGTCTTGCTCAGCGTCCCAGAGCGCGGTCGTGGACAACCGCTCGAATGGCGTCCACGTAAGGCTGATCTGAGAGCTGGGCTCTGCGGGAAGCTCTTGCAGCGGCTTCAGCGATTTGTGATTTGGGTCTTGATCGCTCATCCGGGCGGCCGACGCGTCGTGCACGTCCTCAACCACCACTTGGTCGCCCTTCGCCATCGCGAGCACCGCGTAAAAGCGAAACAGAGCCGTCGTGTCGCCGTCGGGAACGAGCGGCGGCGGTATCCGACGGCGACTCGCTTCTGCTAGCCGGCCCGGGTCTGTTTGACCTGTGGGTGGCATGTCGGTTAGGCTGGCGAGCTATCGGCAGCCAGGGGATTGCGGCTTGCTGGGGCATCGATCTCACCGATGGACCAGTGGGCCAGGCTGCATGAAGGCAGGCAACGAGACCGGGAGGGGATATGCCTTCGATCAGCGCGTACCACGACGCCGGTGCGGCGACGCATCAAGCGAATGTCACAAAGCTCTCCGGCGAGGGCTATCACCCGATCTCACTCTGCGTCTACGGCGATCCCGCGTCACCGTTGTACGCGGCGGTGTGGGCGCAGGAGGCTTGGCCGCGGTGGATTGCTGTGCATGGCCAGACTGAGTCGCAGTACCAGACGTGGGTGACTGACACTGTGCAAACGCAGGGTTACAGCCTGAGGTTGGTGACGGCCACGGGCTCAGGAGCCAACGTCGTGTTCGCGGCGGTGGCGGAGAAGAGTGGTGTCGGTTGGCAGGCCCAGCACGGACTCACTGACGCGGCGTTGCAGAGCTTCCTGACCGCGCAGCGCACGGCGGGTGCCATTCCCACGGCGGTCGCGCCGTACGGCGATTCATCCAGTCGGTTGTATGCCGCGGTTTGCCAGAGCAACGATCCCGCGCTGCAGTGGGACTACCCGGGCCAGCCGCTGACCGCTGACGATTGGCAGAACCACTTCGACGGGTACTCACGGGTGCCGTCGCGGCCGGGGTTGCTGTCGGTGACCTCCGACGGCCTTTACGTGGGTGTGTTTCGCAATGACTCGCTCGGACCCGAAATTGTCCGTCATGGCATGACCTCTTCGGACTATCAGAACGCTTTCAACCAGATGAAGGCGCAGGAGCTTCTTTCCGGTATGCGTCGCGGCCGGAGGCACCGGCGCCGCGACGCGGTTTGCGGCGGCGTTCGCAACGCAGACGACGTCGCAGCCGCGTAGCTGGACGGCGACCGGCTCAACGGTTTCGCTGTTGTCTGGCATCGACTCGCTCGTAGAGGACTTCATGAAGACCTATGGCGTGCGTGCCGGTCAGGTGGCGGTGGGGCGCAACGGGAGCGTCGTCTACTCGCGCGGCTTCACCTGGGGCGAGTCGAGCTACCGCGTCACGCAACCGACCAGTCTGATGCGGATCGCGAGCTGTAGCAAGGCGTTCGCCAGCGCGGCGATCAACACACTGGTCACCACCGAACGGCTGCAGCTGAGCGACGCCGTGTTCCCGTTGCTCGGGATCACGGCTCCGGCCGTCTCCGGCCAGACGCCGGATTCGGACATCAACAAGGTGACGGTCCAGAATCTGCTCGACCACCTCGGCGGCTGGAACGACGGCGGATCGTCAGGGACCGTCTACGTGGAGACCGAGTCCAACACCTACACCCAGGTTCCCAGCTCCGGCTTTGACCCGGCTTTCCAGGCGCGGGCGATTAGTCAGGCACTCGGGCTGCCGGGCCCGCCGTCCAAGCGCGACGTTGCCGCCTACATGTACGGCCAGCCGCTGGAGTTTGTGCCCGGCACGGTCGTCTACACCCGCCAGCCCGATGGCAAATACGTCGTCAGCGGAACGGGTGCGTACTCCAACTTCGGCTACATGCTGCTGGGCATGGTGGTCGAGGCCGTCTCCGGGCTGCCATTCGTCGACTATCTGCGATCGACGGTCCTGGCGCCGCTGGGGCTGTCCGACGTCGCCGTGTCCCGGATCCTGGCGGGGCCGGCGTGGCCCAACGAGGTCGGCTACGACGAGCCGAACATAGGGCTCACGCCCTTCGATCCGGCCTCCAGCGGTTTGGTCCCAGCCGTCGATGGGGGAGAGGGTCTGATCACGGAGGTGTTCGATGCTCCCAGCGGACTGATGACGTGCGCTCATTCGATGGCGACGTTCATCCACACCAACGCCGTCTGGGGAATCGGCGGTCGGGCGCCGGGCTTTGCTCGCTCGGGCAGCGAGGCGGGCAGTTCTTGCCTGGCTGTGTCCCGCACCGACAACGTCGACTGGGCCTACATCTTCAACACTCGTTGGTCGCTCGGCGACCGGATGGTCGCAAACGCTCAGGGCACTTCGGAGTCCGCGCTGGACAAGCTCGGAGAGGACATCGGCAACCTGCTCAACGGGATCTCGTGGCCGATCACCGCGAGGCCGGTGGTCCAGAGGCCAGGGGTTGTGCAGGAGCCGAGTGTCGCCGTCGCGGAACCAAGCCCTCCCGACGTGCCCGCACGCACCTAGCCGACCGTCGGAACGTGCCATCCTCTCGATGCCAGGGTGGGACATAGTTGCGGAAGGCCGCCTTGACCAGAGAGGCCACGGTGACCCACACCGGACACTGGCACCCAGCGTGCGTATTACGACCCGGGCTAGACCGTCACACTTGCCGTGAGTGACGTTGGGGCGCGGGTGCCGCCACCCGCGTACTGGCCCTGGATCGTCCACATTCCGAAGGGGAGCAGCGATCCGGCGGCGGCGTTTAGTTGGTCGCTGAAGGTGCCGTCCGCGGCTGTGGTTGCCGTGTGGGACGTGGCTGACCCGGACGGTGGCTTGTAGCTGAGCTTGATCTCAGTATGGCCGAGTCCTGCGCCTTCGGAGGCCAGCCGCCCTGTGCAGGAGATGAATCGCTTGTTGGTGTCCGGCGTGCAATGCAGCGAGAGTGTGCTCGGCGCACGCGCGACCGTGAACCGGCAGGCCGAGGTGGCGGGCGCGTGGTTGGCGTCACCGTTGTAGTGCGCCTCGGCCTCCCAGGCGCCCGGCTGATTGGGGGCGAACACGTCGGTGAACGCACCGCCGGTGCCGGTGATCACGTCGTCGGCGCTCACGG
This sequence comes from uncultured Solirubrobacterales bacterium, assembly GCA_963770885.1. Lineage (GTDB taxonomy): Bacteria > Actinomycetota > Thermoleophilia > Solirubrobacterales > Solirubrobacteraceae > Palsa-465. Next base: position 137,468 of record CAVYRI010000001.1, read on the forward strand.
ATCCCGACGGAGCGATATGCAGCACCGCGAGGCGCGTGTCCGCAGGGGCGCCCGAGAGCGCGCCGGAGAACGGGCTCGACGCGCCGATCGCGGCCGCCGACGGGCAGGTGACCGTCACGCGGGTGGGCGCGGTCTGCACCGTGCCGCCACAGGGCAGCGCGATGGCCGGCTGATGCGTCCTGTCTCCACTCCAGCTCGCGGCCACCGTCCACCGTCCGGCCTGCCCGAGCTGATAGTGGTCGCTGAAGCGCCCGGCGCCGTCAGTCAAGACAGTTCGCTGGACCGCAGGCAGGAACACGCCCGGGGTGGCCGCCGGGACGTACTCGACGCTTACCTTCTGGTGCGCCAGAGCCGGCCTCAGGGTGCCGCTGATCGACGCCTCTCCGCCGACCGAGGGTGGGATGCTGCAGACGTCGGTGAGCGACGTGGGCTTGCGGAGCCGCGCTGCCTCGGTCGTCGTGTGGCCGTGCCTGAGCTTGCCGAGGATCTTGATCGCGATCCCGGGATGCGCGGCCAGGAGCCCGCGCCCGCGCTTGTTCAGTCGCAAGCTCAGCGTTTCCTGGACGCCCGGTTGGATGCGGAAGCGGCGCGGGAAGCTGGCTACGCACCCTCCGCATACGGCGGAGGCGATCTTCAGTGACACGGTCCCGACGCAGGGCTTCACATGGCAGCCGATCAGGACCGACGCTTTGCCGGCGCCCTTAGTGGCGAACTTCGGAAAGACCGTGATCCCCGGACTCAGCGAAGCGCGTTGCACAAGCGGCGAACATGCCGACCGCGGAACGTGGTCCTGGTTGATGTACTTCACGACCGCGCGAGCATTCGAGTTGGTCAGCACATAGAGATTGGAGTGACAGTCGACCGCGACGCTCAGCGGCGGGTTGCCGGCGATCGTCGTCGCCGCGGGGTAGAACGGAAGCGGCAGGTTCCCCTCGGTGCTCGGTGGCTGACCGCCGTATGCCGCGGGGTTGTTGAGGTTCGGATCGAGTCGCTCGACGGCGAGGTGGGTCTCGGTAGTGGCGTACACGGCGCCGCCGTTGGGATCGACGGCGACTCCTCCGGGGTTGTACCCGTCATTCACCCAGCCGTGATAGCAGTCGACATCGGACTCGCTCAGCCAGCCGTAATCGACGACCGTCCCCAAGGCGGTGAACCGGACGGCCTCTCCACTGACGAGTGGGTCGAAGTACGGGTGATGATCGATGCCGTACGGGTACGGTGTGTCGATCACGGAATGACAGTCCGGCTCGGGATTGGAAAGCGGTTGATCGGACTCGCCGACGACGATCGGACGCCCTGATGCGTCGACGGCGATCTCGGTGGCGACCGTCTTGTTCGGCGGGTCATAGCCCGGGAAGCCAAAGTATTGCCCGGGGAAGTTTGCGGCGAAGCCGCCGATGCTCTTGCCGTTGGCGTTGTACTCGCCGACCAAGTTGAGGAAGTTGGTCAACACGAACAGGTGTCCGGCGCGGTCGGCCGCGATCGACTTCGCGAACGGAACCTTCCAGCTGGACAGCGGTTTGAGGCCGGCCGTGAACTTCGCCACTTTGCCCGTTGCTTCATAGACGAAGAACACGTCGCCGGACAGATCGGTCGTCACCCCCGTCGGTGCCGTCGGCTGCTTGAACTGGATCAGACGCTTGAGCGTCCCGTCAGAGGTGTACTCCTCGATCGCGTTGGCGTATTTGTCCGCGACATAGATCAGGTTCCCGTCCGGGCTGGCCGCAATCGCCCCCTCCTGATTGTTCGGGTTTCCGGGCAGCGCAGGCAGATTCCAGTAGAACGTCGCGCTCGGCGTCAGAGAGGTCGCACCCGCCCGCGCGGCCACGGCCAACAGCCCGACTGCCACCAGACCGGCGCAGAGCAACAGGTGTCGCGCCCGTACTCGCGAGCGGCGATCGACCCTCGGCGACCACTCGGGCGCCAGCTGGAGGGGTCCCAGCACCTTGCCGCAGGCATACTCGCGGGCGGTTGGACCGACGGGCACCTAGGCCTCGGCTAACCCTTGCTCGACGTCACGGTCACGCCGCGCGCTGGCGTTCAAGCACCGCCCGGGCAGTTCGTAGCCCGCACCTGCTCGGTACGGCTCCACAGCGTTGCGGATCTGATCTCGTGCGGTCGCGCGATCTGCGTCGCCGAGACCCTCGAGCACGATGGCGATCGCACCGGCGACGCCGCAGAGATATTGCCAGTAGGCATCGAAGGACATAAACGGCCAAACCACGTCGACCTGATCCAGGTGTGGGTCGGTGAACCCGGCATCGGCGAGAACGTGGCGAAGCCGCTCGGGTGCTGCAAGGGCGAAGATCCCGGGCGCACCCGGTAAGGGCGGCTCAAGCCAGCCACCGTCGACGAGCACCGCGGTTGGTATCGACGCCCACGCGTTGTCCGCAGGGGCACCCCAGACCGAGAGGGCGAGCCGCCCACCCGGGCGCAACACGCGTCGCGTCTCGCGCAGAGCGAGCGCGGGATTCTCCATCAGCATGTAACCCCAGCGACACAGCACGCAATCGACGCTTTCGCAATCGAGCTCGATGCTCTCCGCGTCGAGCACCTGATACTCGACGTTCGTCAGCCCCAGCGCGGCGCCGCGACCGCGCGCGACCGCGACCATCTCGGGCGCGAAGTCCGTACAGATCAGCCGCCCCGAGTCGCCGACCAAACTCGCGGCCGCGAAGCCAGTGTCGCCAGGACCGGCCGCAAGCTCTAGGACTGTGTCCCCGGCGCTCGGGCTGACCGCGGCAGCCATCCACTCGCCCACGGCGCGCGACGCCTCCCAGATCGAGTCCCCGTCGCGCCCCCACCCGGCCGCCATGCGGTCCCACAACCCGAGACTCTTGTCGCGAAACCCCGATCCGCTGCTCGACCCGCCCACCGCTCCTCCTCCAATGACCGCGGGCGCCCCGGCCCACACCGCACGAGTCTCGCACATGACACAACGCGTCCGCGAGCGGGCGCCGGCTCTGAGAAACCGGCGGCGCATGCGGACGCGGGCGGGGTCCTAGCGCCGAAGGGAGCATCGCTAGGACAGGACCTGGACCGTGACGCTGCGCTGGCGGGGCCGGTCATCGAAGTCGATCAGCACGATCTGCTGCCAGGTCCCGAGCGCGAGGCGACCTTCCACGACCGGGATCGTCTCGGACGGCCCGATCAGCGCTGCGCGCAGGTGTGCGTGCGCGTTGGTGTCGTGGTTGCGGATGTTGTGCTCGTAGTCGCCAGTCCGCGGGATCAGCCGGTCCAGCAGACCCTGGAGATCGTGGACGCCTCCGGGCTCGTACTCCATCGTGGTGATCGCGACGGTTGATCCGGTGGCGAATACGCTCACCAGGCCTAGCGCGATCTCCGCGGTGGCCAGCACGCTCCGGACCCCCGGGGTGATATCGACGACGTGCCCGTCGCCGGGCGTGTCCATACGCAGCAGGCCGCTGTGAACGGTCATCGGGCGTCGACCGCCGGCGCTTGCGGCGAAGCACCGCTGGCAGGGCATTTGTCCAGCAATCTGTCCACGGGCGATTAGCGCGCGGCACCGGTCGACACCGGCGCGACATCCAGGGACAACGTGTCTCGCATCAACCGCAGCGCAGCACCCGAATCGATGTCACCCAGCAGGCCCGCCGCGGCGAGCACGTAGCTCGAGTCGATCGCAAACTGCGGCGCCCGGGGTGTCAGACAACGATCGTCGCACCGGTCCAGGCCATCACGCAGAATCGCCTCGCCGGACGGCGATCGCACGAGGATGCCTCCCGTCCCGATGACGAGCGGAGCCTGGCGTAGGTCGGGGCCGTCGGTTGAGATCCGCACCGGCTGGTTTGGCCGCGAGGCGATGATCAGCCGACCGCAGTGGCGACGAACGGCGTGGAACACACACGAACTGGCGAGCGCTTGGTCGATTGCCCAGTCTTCGGGTGCGGTCGAAACGAAGTCTGGCTCGGCCGCGCGCCGAGTTGCGGCCGCCACCAGCGTGGGTTCGTCGACCGGAACAGAACCCGAGAGCCACTCACGGTCAGTCCCGAGGACCGAGGGAGCATTGGAGCGCAGTCCCAAGTCGCCTTGCACTGATCGAAGGACGGGCAGCACCGGGAGCAATGGACCCCGAATCCCCGGCGTTGGGTCGGCCGACTGAGTCGCGCTGTGGACATCGGTCGTCGCGCCACCGATATCGACCACGACGATGTCACCGATGTCCTGTGCGAGCAGTTGGGTCGCGCGCAGCACCGCCTCGGGTGTGGGCATCACGACCGAGTTCGCAAACTCGGTCCCCTGGCTGAGCCCCTTGCCCTGGATGACGTGGTGGACGAAGGCTTCCGAGATCGCCGCGCGTGCCGGCTCAACCTCGAGACTCCCGATTCGGGGCATGACATTCGCAACGACGTCGACGCGAGCGCCGTGGCGGCCCAGGATCTTGCCGACTCGCTCGGCGATCCGCTCGTTACATGCGACCACGAAATGCGCGTCAAGTGGATCCCCGCTGATCGCCTCGGCGTTGTCGAGCACGATTCGCTCCTGGCCGCTGTCTGTGCCGCCGCAGAAGAGGACGACCTCGGGTCGAACATCGTCGAGCTCTCGGCGGGCATCTGGTCCCAGCCGGCCGTGCAACACGAGCTCGACTCGGGCCCCGGCGTTGAGCGCCGCCTGCCGGCCCGCCGCCGCGGTCAGGTCCTCGACGAGCCCGATCGCCGCGACCCGCAGCCCGCCAGCGGCGCTCGATGCGGCGACGCGGGGGCCGAGCTCGACGCCCGGCGCGTCCGAGATCGCGGCCTCCAGCGCGGTCTGATAGCCGATCATCACATCGCTGTCGACCGTCGTCGGCGACTGCGTCCGCGCGAGCAGCTGCCCGCTCCCGAGCTCGACCAGCGCCACCTTTGTGAACGTGCTGCCGAAGTCGGCGAGTACAGCCGCGGTCACGCGGGGGCGGGCTGCCGGTCGCTTTGGCCGATCTCGTTGATCAGATCCTCGATGCCCGCCGGGGTGCTGACGCCGATCTTGGCGAGATCGTCACGCACGTCGACCGGGATGTCTGAACCGTCGATGTCTTCGTTGAGCACCCCGCCCATGTAGATGTCAGTGTCACCGATCCCGGCTCGGTCGAGTTCCTCGAGCAGTTTCGTCGCGAACGATCGTGCCACGCCGTTGTGGGTGGTCACGACGACCGCCTCGGCGTTTGTCTCCAATGCGACCTTGACGATGTCCTCCGGATCACGGTTGATGCCGAAGTCGACGACATCGCCGCCGACGGCCTCGAGCGTCGAGACGAGCAGGAACTCGGCAAACTCATGAACGTCGGTCGAACTGACGACGATCTTGCGACCGCGCAGCCGCGGGTCGGCTTCGCGTACCGAGAGCGCCTCCAGCAGGCGCCCGCGCTCGTCCATGGTCTGGGCGACGAGATTGGTCTGCATGATCGGGCGCCGGCCCCCCGGGTAGTCGGGGTCCGCCTCGCCGGCACCGAACAACTCCTCACAACCGTGCGCGCCGAGCCGCCTCAGTACGAACAGCACCCGTGCCGGGTCGTGCATGTCGATGCCTGCGTCGCGCAGTCCCTTGACCGCGTTCTCGTAAAAGCGCCACCCGCCCTCGACGAGCCGGTCGCGCACGCGCTCGATTCCAGACCAGTCGATCGTCGGTTCGACGAGCTCCACGTAGTCGTCAAGGCGCCGGCTGACCGTCTGAACAGTCGAGATCTCCTGCCAGGTCGGGATGCGCTGAGTTTCGGTCACCGGCACAGCGATCGGAGCGCTGCCAAGCTTGTAATGGCGGTCGACCAGCTTCATGAACAGGACGTCGGTGCCCATGACGGCGAAGTTGGATTCGATGTCGGGGCGGTTACCGATCGTGTCGCCCTGCACGAACGCGCACGGGACGCGCTCGTTGATGTCGTTGAGCGCGAGCGTCATCGCGGACTTAGTGACCGGGTCGGTCGTGAGACCCCCCCATGAGACTGAGAACTCCGCCCCGCACATCTCGCGCGCGATGAAGCGCTCGAGCATCGCCCAGCCGACGTAGCTCGCGTAGTCATGGAACACGCCGGGGTAGCCATCCTCGAGGTAGGTGTCGAAGCAGACGCCCTCGTCGCGGTGCGCTGCCAGCACGCCGACCGACTTGAGGAATGACATCGTCTGGTCGATCTCGTCGTCCCAATAAGGCCAGCGCCAGGTGTTCTGGCTGAACGTGCCGACATAGGTGACCCCGACCGAGAGGGCATCGATCACGTTGTCAAGCGAGCCGGGTCCGCCGATGCAGTTGTCCGCCGCCTCGGGCTGAATCGGGACCGTGTGGGTGAGCTCCCACCAGTCCTGCTCGCTCCACAACACGGGTCCGGTCTCCTGGGGAGCCTCGGCCCGTAGGTGCTTTGGCAAGCCCATCCGGCGCTCGGCGAGCAGGTTGAACCGGTCCGGGGGGCGTACGCCACGGCTCAGGGCATCTTCGTAGATGAGGCCCATCGCCTCGCGGGTCTCGGCCCAGGTCGCCAGGCCGAGGTTCATGCATGTCGAGGCGATGCCGTGCTCGCGGGCATGCAGGCGGTAGTCGAGCTCGGACCGAAAGCCCTTCTCCTCGAGATACATCGAAGGTGCACGCTCGAGCTTCGTCCCGATCTCGAACCCTTCACGGACGCCCTCGCGGCCGTCTGGAAGCCCTTCCGGAATCAGCGAGCTCAGATCCACGTCGACAGCCACGCTGCTTCTCCTTTCCTCCGATCTGGCCTGAATCTAGCCAATATTGGACAACTGTCCAATGGGCCGCGAGCGATCACGGGCCTACGCGGTGACGCCGTTCTGGCCTTCAATCGCTGCACTGAGGCTCGGTGCGGCAGCGAGCAAACGCTGGGTATAGGGGTGCTGCGGCGAGCCGAGAACTTCGTTCGTCGCACCGCGTTCGCAGACCGCCCGTGCTCGAGCACGAGCACCTTCTCGGCGATCGTTGCCACGACTCCAAGGTCGTGCGAGATGAAGATCACTGACAGTCCGAACTCCTCACGCAGATCCCGGAGCAGTTCGAGCACGACCGCCTGAACAGAGACATCGAGAGCCGAGGTGATCTCATCGCAGACCAGGACCTCGGGCCCGGCCGCCAGGGCTCGGGCGATCGCGACGCGCTGGCGCTCGCCGCCGGAGAGCTCGTTTGGGTACCGCTGCGCGGTGCGGGCCGGCATGCGCACGGCCTCCAGGAGCCGCTTGACCTCGTCCTCAGCGGCGCCGCGACCAGGCCTTGCAGGACCCGTGCCGGACGTGCGATCGAGTCGGCAACCGAATGGCGCGGATTCAGGGCATCAGCAGGGTTCTGGAACACAATCTGGATCTGGCGCCGCTGCTCGAGAGTGCGTTTGCGGGCGAGCGGCGCGAGCTCCTCGCCGCCGAGCGGGATCCGTCCCGCAGACGGGCGTGGAGGCCGGCGATCGCTCGGGCGATAGTCGTCTTGCCGCTGCCCGACTCGCCGACGATCGCGACGCAGCCGCGCTGTGCGACCGTGAACGACACGTCGTCCGCGGCGACCACGGTTCCGCCCGGGCCGCGGTATTCGGCACGCAGCCCTTCTACTTCCAGTACCGCGAGTCCGCGCGGATCCGTGGCGCTTCGCATCGAGCGTCGCCCACTGCACCGGCGGCGTGGCTCGCCACTCGAAGCAGCGCACCTCGTGGTCGCGCTGCGTCGGCTCCAGCTGAGGAAGCGCGGTGTCGCAATGCGCCCGACGCTGCGGGCACCGCGGCGCGAACGGGCATCCGGCGGGGCGCTCACCGACCCCGACCGCGATACCGGGCATGGCGCCGAGCGCGCGGGGGCGCAGGTGATCGGGCGTCGCCGCCAACAGCCCCCGCGTGTACGGATGGCGTGGACGCTGGAGGATTTCGGCCGTGGGGCCCTGTTCGACAACGCGGCCCGCGTACATCACCGCGATCCGTCCGGCGACCTGGGCAACGACCGCGAGGTCGTGGGTGATGTAGAGCATCGCAACCTGCTGCTCGTCGCGTAGTCGCAGCAGCTCCTTGAGAATGCGGTCCTGGGTGACGACGTCGAGGCCGGTGGTCGGCTCGTCGAGCACGACCAGAGCCGGTTCCGGTGCGAGCGAGGCCGCGATACACACGCGCTGTTGCTGGCCTCCGGAGAGCTGATGGGGGAAGCGCCGGGCGAAATCGTGATCGTGGGGGAGTCCGACACGCTCGAGCAGGTCAGTGCTGCGCGATTGCCCGCCGCGCTCGGTGCGGACCATGTCCTCGATCGCGTCGGCGATTCGCAGTGCCGGGTTCAGTGCTGCGCCAGGATTCTGCGGGACGTAGGAGACGAGCCGCCCTCGAGCGTCCGCGAAACGCCTGCTTTGTGCGCAACTGCTCGCCGGCAATCGCGATTTCGCCCTCGGCCATTTTGAGGCCCGGCGCGTAGTAACCGAAGATCGAGAGCGCGGTCGTCGTCTTGCCCGAGCCGGACTCGCCGACGAGCCCGAGGATCTCGCCGGGTGAGACCTGAACATCGATGCCGTCGATGACCGCGTCCCCGTCGACGAGTTCGATCCGCACATTCGCCATGTCGGGCACGGTCATCGCACCTCACCCGAGCGGCGTCGCTGGCGCACATAGGCGTCGCCGACCAGGTTCACCGCGATGATCAGGAACGCGAGGATCAGCGCCGGCGCGAGCAGCGCGAGCGGATTGGTGGAGATGATTTCGCGGTTCTCGGAGACCATCAGACCCCAGTCAGCCGTCGGCGGCGCGAGGCCGAGGCCGAGGTAGTTGACGCTCGCGATCAGGATGATCGACCAGCTGAAGCGGATGCCGACGTCGGCGACGATTGGCGCGACGATGTTCGGAAGGATCTCGCGCCTCAGGATCGCGAGCGTCGATTCCCCGCGTGCGACCGCGGCCTCCACGTAGCCCCTGGTCGAGACCTCGAGCGTCGCGGTGCGCACGATTCGGGCGACTCCCGGAAACAACACGATCACCACCGCGCCGACAAGCACGCCGCGCCCGCCGCCGAACGCGGTCACGAACAGCAGCATCACAAGCAGCGCCGGGAATGACAGGAAGACGTCGACGGTGCGCATCAGAAGCGGATCGGCGATCGAACGCGAATATCCCGCGATCAGCCCGATCGTCACCCCGACGAGATACGTCAGAGCCGTTGCGGCGGTCCCGAGCAGCAACGTCGAGCGACCGCCGTAGAGCACGCGGCTGAGCACATCCCGTCCAAGGAAGTCGAGCCCCAGCGGTGCTGAGGCGCTCGGACCCGCCCCAGGAATTCCGATCGGCGCGATCGGGCTGTGGGGTGCGAACGCCGGGCCGACCAGGGCCAGCAGCACGACGATCGCCAGCAACAGCGCGCCCGCGCGTCCCCCCAATCCGATGTGATCGCACGGGGCATCCGCACGCGACTGCGCCGCGGGGCAGTGACTGAAGCGCTCATGAGATTCCCGTCCGAAGCTTCGGCACGAGAAAGACGACGATCAGATCGGCAACGATGTTGATCATGATGTACAGCGCTGCGAGCAGGATCGCCGCAGCCTGCACCTCGATCACATCGCGGGTCGTGACCGCGTTGACCAGATACGTGCCTATCCCCGGGTAGGCAAAGACGCTCTCGACAATGATGATGCCACCGACGAGGTACTGAAGGTTCTGAGCGATTATCTGAACGCTCGGCGCCAACGCGTTGCGAAGCGCATAGCGCCTGAGAACGCGGCGTTCGGCTACGCCGTTCAGGCGCCCGAACTGGACGTAGTCCTGTTGGAGCACTTCGATCATCCCCGCCCGCACCTGTCTCACGCCCGCTCCGACGGCGACCGCGAGCAGCGTGAGCACCGGCAGGATCAACGCGTCGATATTCGAGAACGGCGACTGGCCCGGGCTGAGCAGGGCAACCGGGGGTAGCAGGCCGAGCTTGTTGAAGAACACGTAGATCAAGAGCGTTCCCATCACGAACTCCGGGAGACCGCCCATCACCAAAGCTGGAAACGAGATCGCGTGGTCGGCAGCGCGCCCGGCGTGGATCCCGGCAAGTGTCCCCAGCACCAGGGTCAGCGGTATCAGCAGAATCGTCGTCAGCCCGGCGAGCACGAGGCTGTTGCGCAGTGGGTCGCCGAGCGTTGAGGTGATCGCTGAGTCAGACCTCCCCTCGGCTTCGGCGACCGCGGAATGTCCGAGATTCCCCTGCACCGCGTCGCCGAGCCAGGTCAGATAGCGCTCAGTCACAGAGTGATTGATGTTCAGCTGGGCGTCGAGCTTGTGGACGAGCGCCGGGGTCGCGTTGCGGCCGAGTACAACCGTGGCGACGTTCCCCGGCAGGATGTTGGTCGCGACGAAGATCAGGATCGACACGACAAACAGGGTCAGGATCCCGGTGGCAACCCGGCGCAGGACAAAGCGAGCCACCGGGTGCTTTGCACCGGGCTTGACAGCCGGCGGTGTCGTAGCGGGAACGCCCGGCGTCAGTACATCGGGGACGACCGCCATCTAGCTGAGGTCCTTAAAGGCGACCAGCTTCGCAGGCTACGCGATCCAGCCGTCTTGCAGGCGCCAGTTGTTGTAACTAAAGCCTGCCCCGGCCTTCAGGCCGCGCACGTTGTTCGCGGCGGCGTCGACGTAGGGCAGGTTGCCCCACACGAGGTAGCCGCCCTGGTTGAACTGTTGCAGCTGGCACTGTCGCCAGAGTGAGGCGGCCTTCGAAGTGTCAGTGGCGGCAATGGCCTGCGAGATCAGGTTCTCGTCGGCAGCTCCGCCGGCCTGCTTTCCCCAATGCGTATCCGGATACGGGGCGCTGAGCGTGTACTCAGATAGGTACGCGACAGTCAGCGAGCCGACCGGCTGGTCGACCTCCTGGCCGAAGCTCCGCGACAAGAACCCGCCGGCCGGCGTGAAATAGGTGGCCGCGCTGGTCGTTTTGACCACGACCTTGACCCCGGCGGCCGCGGCCTGCTGCGACAGAATCGTGGCTGACTCAACCATGCCGGGCAGGAAGTCAGAGGTCGGCAGGATGAACGTCTCGCCGAGGACGCCCGCGGCCTTGAAAAGTGACTTTGCCTTCTCGACGTCCTGAGTTCGCTTGAGATCGGAGGCGTAGTACTGGGTACCGGGTGCGAGTAGGTCATACGCCGGAGCGCCAAATCCCGCCCAGGCTCCATCGATCATTGCCTGACGGTCGACCAGCGTCTTGAATGCCTCGCGGACACGGTTGTCGGCGAATGGGCCTTTATCGACGCGCATCAAGAACATGTAGCTCTCGGCCGCGAACGCAGACGCGAGGATCTGGACTTGCTTTGCGCCCACCTGTGCTCGAGCCGTCACGAGAGGCAGAGTCGGGAACAGGTTGATCTTGCCGCTGAGAAGGGCGTTGAAGATCGCGTTGTTGTCGGTAAACGAGGAGTCGACGACGAGGCGGTCGACGTACGGCTTTCCCGACTCCCAGTAGTCAGGGTTGGCCTCGAAGACACTCTGGCTGCCGGGCGAGAAGGACACGTACTTGAACGGTCCCGTCCCGACTGGATTCTTTGCGGTGCTCTTCGGGGTAGCGCCGTTTTGGACGACCGGGAAATCGAAGTACGCGAAGATGGTCGGAAACTGCGCTACCGCCGTGCGCAGCGGCACCTTCACGGTCAACTTATCGACCGCCTTTACCCCGTTGAAATCGACGAGGCCGGCAAGGAATCCGGATGAGAAGTCCTTGGCGGGATTGGACCAGATCGCCTTGAAGTTGTAGACGACGTCGTCGGCGCCGAATGGCTTGCCGTCGTGCCACGTGACGCCGCTGCGAAGCTTGAACGTCCAGACGGTCGCGTCCTTGTTGGGCTCGGCGGATAGCGCGAGCCCGGGGACGAGCGGCGTGATGTTGCGGCCGAGATAGAAGAGCAGGTTGTAGAGCGTGTAGTCGCGGACGAAGTCCGGCGTGCCAACGGCCGTACCTGGGAAGAGGTTCTCCTCCTGTCCGCCGCTGATCACGCCGACCGTGAACGTGCCGCCCTTCTTCGGCGTCCCGCCCGGAAGCTCGGAAAGCGCCCCCGCCGGGTTGTTGCTCGCACTGCCTCCCGTGCCCGAGCTGCTCGAGCCACTCGAGCTACCGCAGGCGGCGAGCAGGCTGACACCGGCCAGCCCAGCGCCGACCTGCGCGGCGCCCGCGAGCATGCTGCGCCGCGTAATACCCGAGGCCGGAAGCGTTCCAGGACTCTGGTCCGAATCGAAAGTGTTGCTGTCGAGCTCCACCTCAGCCTCCTCGCTTGCCATCGTGGCCCAATGACGATTGTTGGACCTCTGGGTCCAGCTGCACGACCAAGCTCTCCCTCGAGTAGCCCCGGGGTCGCGCGAATCTACCAAGCACTGGACAACCTGTCCAGTGGTCCTCCACCCGACTCGGTCGGCCTCATCGTGGTCTTAACGCCGGGCCAAACAACCGGACGGGAGCGCGTGCGACTGGACGGTCTGTCCAGCCCTCCCGTACCATGCGATCGGAGGCCGTAACGCTTCGCCCGAACGTTGGCTGCGATACCCCTCGCGGCCGATATCCGTCGGACGGTGCGTCGGTGCTCAGCGCAGCCGTGGCCGAGTCACCCGAACAGAATCCGAGCTACCAGCGAATCCTCGATGCCAGCAAGGCCCTGTTCATCGAGCAGGGATTCACGGCGACGTCGATGGAGTCGATCGCACGTCGCGCGGACGTGGTCCGCGCGACGGTCTACAACAACTTCGCTGACAAGGACGCGATCCTCACACAGATCATGCGCGTCTACTTCGAGGGATATGTCGAGATCCCGCAGAGACTGCGCGAGGAGGCGCGCCCTGACCAGACCTCTTTCGAGCGAGTCCAGGCCATGATCCGCGGCGCGATCCTGTGGCGGATCGAGAACGCGGAGCTGCGCCCGTTGATCGACCTGTCAAAGCATCTTCCGAACTCAGCGTGGAAGGAGCTCAACGCTCCAGCGGACGCCGCGATGCTGGGGTGGATCCGCGAGATCCATACACGCGACGCCAAGCTTGGTCTGATCCGCGACGGACTCGATCTCGAGTTCGCAGCGTCAGCGCTCTACTCGATGATCGAGGCGGTGATTGCGTCATTCGACGTACGGTCCAGCAGACGCAAGGTCGAGAAAACCGTGCAGCAGCTCGCATTGCTGCACTGGCACGCGCTTTACCGGGTCGAGCCTGATGACCTGGATGCCGACGGAGCCACGACGAAGCGCCGCCCCCGGGGGCGCTGACTCAGTTCATCAGTGCCGCGGTCGCGGTGGCTGCGCGCTCGAGCGTGTAGTCGACGTCGTCGGCGTTGTGCGCCGTCGAGACGTACCAGATGTCTCGTGGTGTTGGCTTCGTGAACACCCCGCGGAGGCGAAGCTCTCTCTTGAGATCAAAGATCCGATCCGGATCGTTGTGCCAGAGCTCGCGCATGTTGCTGCCGGGGCCCGGACCGAAGCCGATGCCGAACATCGTGTTCGTGCCTTGCACATAGCCCCCGATCGGGCGCAGCAACGAGTCCAGTCCCTCGCGCAACCGACCCGAGAGATTCTCCATCTCGTCGTAGACGCCGGGAGCTGACAAGACCGACACGACGGCTGGGATCGCGGCCAGGCAGAGCGGGTTTGAGTTGTATGTGCCCGCTTGAAAGACGCGACGATCCGCGATCAGTTCCATGATCTCGCGTCGCCCTCCGATGGCGCTGATCGGAAAGCCACCGGACAACGCCTTACCAAGACAGGTCAGATCCGGCGTGACGCCGTAAAGGCCCTGCGCGCCGGACAGGTGCACGCGGAAGGCGGTCTGGATCTCGTCAAAGATCAGCACCGCTCCGGCTCGGTCGCAAAGCTCGCGCAGCCGTCTGAGGTATCCCGGGACAGGCTCGATGACGCCGAAGTTGCACATGACCGGTTCTGTCAGGACGCCGGCGATCTCGTCGCCGCGCTCGGCGAAAAGCCGGTCGAGCGACTCTGAGTCGTTCCATTGCGCGATTACCGTGTCCCCGTAGGTTCCGGGCGGCTGACCCTCGGAGAATCGGGACCGTCGCCGGCGCGTCAGGAGGTCCCGCATCCGCCGCAGTGGGTGCGTATGAGATTGCGACCTGGTCGTGTCCGCCGTGGTATTGGCCTTCGAACTTCACGATCAGCCTCCGTCCGGTCGCGGCGCGAGCGAGACGCATTGCAGTGAGCACAGCCTCGGTCCCGGCCGAGGCGAAGCGGACCATCTCGATGCTCGGGAACAGATCCCCGAGGAGTTCGGCAACCTCAACCTCGAGGCGATGAGGGATTCCGTATACCGAGCCGCGGCTGAGTTGTCGCTGAACCGCATCGATGATTGCCGGGTGGGCGTGGCCGAGGAGCAGCGGGCCGTAGCCCAGGAGATAGTCGACGTATTCGTTGCCGTCGACATCCCAAATGTGGGAGCCCGAGCCATGGGTGATGAAGATCGGGTGCGGGTGGACGAGGCCGCGGTCGTTGGAGCCCACGCCGCCGGCGACGACGTCGCGTGCGGCGGCGTATAGGGCCGCCGACGCGTCCAACGCGTACTTGCGGTCAGTCAGCACGGCTGCGCCCCCGCGCGAGGTGAACCGGATCGAGCCGGCGATGGAGAGCCGGTGGTGCTCATCCGGGCATCAGCCAGCCACCGTCCACGTGAAGGATCTGCCCGGTGATGTAGCCGCCGCCGTCAGAGGCGAGGAAAAGCGTTGCTTCGGCGATCTCCTCGGGTAGCCCCAGTCGTTTGAGCGGGGTCATTTCGATTGCCTGTTCGACGTGCGCGGCGGGGATCTCCCAGTCAGCATCCCAATTGGCCTGAATCGCGCCTGGAGCGATCGCGTTGACGCGGATCACCGGAGCGAGATCTCGTGCGAGCGAAGCTGTCAACGCGCGCACCGCACCCTTTGTCGCGCAGTACCCGACGGCGACCGAGTTGACGAGGTTCTCTTGGTCGACCCCGTTTCCATACGACCCGGAGAAGTTGACGATCGCGCCTCGGCCCGCCGCCTCCATGTGCGGGCGCACCGCCTGACACATACGCACGCTGCCGAGCAGGTCGACGTCGAGCAGCGCGGCCAGCTCCGCAGGGTCGGTGTCGGCGAAACGCACAGCGTCCTTGGGGTCGATCCGGCCGGCCGTATTGACAAGCACGTGAACCGAGCCATAGCGCTCGACGACGCCGGCGACGAGGTTCGCGACGGAGCCGTCGTCGGTCACCTCGAGTTGGGTCGCGAATGCCTCACCTCCGGCCGCGATGATCTGCTCGACGTTCTGCTCCGCAGCCTCGCTCGAAGAGCGGTAGCCGAGTGCTACCCGAGCGCCCTCACGGCCAAGCGCTCGTGCCACCGCTCCGCCGAGAGCACCACCGGCGCCGGTGACGATTGCGACGCGACCGGCGAACCGATGGCCATCATTCCAAAGTCTTTCCATGACCCCTTTGGTAACTGGGAGCGGAGCGTCGTGTTGCGGTTCCCGCCGCGGTCGCGACGATATCGGTCATTGGACAGCTTGTCCAGTCGGGGCCGATCCATGGAGTTTCCGCTCGTCGGCGTTCTGACCACGTGCTCCGGTGCAACTCGGACCCGTCTGCCGCGCCGTCTTTATGACGTGCAGCGAGTTGCCGGCGCGGCGGCCGATTCAGAACGTGTCGCGCGAGGCCCGGGGGCCCCGCCGCCGCCCGCCCAGGCCCGGCACGGGCAGCGTCGCAATCCAGTACCCGCTGGCAAACGAGCAGAGGGGACACGTCTCGGTCGTGTTACACGCGAGCTCAACCGCTCATCTATTTCGGGCGTATTACGATCTCGTGACTTAGCCCGACTCGGGATCGAACCACTCCAAGGATGCACTAATGCTTGATTCGGATTGTCGCGGTCTGTTCTCCGACGCCAACTATGCTCACGTGGCCACAATCATGCCGGATGGTTCACCCCATTCGGTCCCGGTCTGGATCGACGTGGAGGACGACGACCGGCTCGTGTTCTACAAGGAGGACAACTCAGTCGGTCTGAGGAACCTCAAGCGCGATCCGCGGCTAGCGATTTCGATCGCTGACATAGACAATCCCTACAAGTCCGCATTCGTCCGCGGGCGTGTCTCCGAGATGCGCGGCGAACCGGCGGCTGGAGAATGGCTTCGCGCGCGCGCAATTCCATACACCGGCAAGCCGTATCCAGAACCCTTCCCGGGTCCCGGAACGCTCGTCGTTGTTGAGGTCGAACACGCCGGTTATCACTACACCGACAGCATGCGTCATCTCCCCAAGACGGGTACCGGGTGATTGCCCCGCTACGCCATGAGACGGTGGCGGCCGTGGGTGAGTAACGCCTGGCATCCCACGGGCCTTGGACCCGCGGTCCGCGGGCGCGCAACGTTAGCTCGTGGCGACTCTGAGGGTGGATCGGGTGGCGCGCCAAGCGAGCCGTTGAGCGGAGGAGCTAGGCCGTCTAGAGCGTTGTCGAGCAGTGGGCCTGGCCGACGCGTGCACTGATCTGACGCCCTGGGGCGGGCCCACCTGTTTTGAAGTAGACGTCGCCGTAGCCGGATGCGTCGGTGTGCCAGGTGTCTGAGTGGCCGTCGGCGTCGGTCACGGTCACTGTCTGACCGGGCTGATTGGAGTGGACATAGACGTTGTAGTCGTGGTAAGTCGAGCTGTAGGAGGACGAGAGCGTGCACTCGGCGGCGTGCGCGGGTGCCGACGGGGCAGCTGGCCCGCTCGGCGGGGGCGACGCGCGGTGGGCGAGCCGCACCCAGTTGGTGACGATCTCGTGCTGCGCCTCGCCAAGCGCGATCTGCCCGTCGCACACCTTCTGGCGCAGCTCGTCCTCGACCGTGTCTTTGGGGTTGGGCGAGGCGCCTGGTTCGGGCCATAGGTTGCGGGGGTCGTTCGTCGCGCCGCCGAGCTCAAGGGGAACAAAGTGGTCGTACTCGTAGTCCCCTAGCGAGGCGGTGTCGCCGTAGGCGGCGATGCTCGCGGCCTTCTCCTGCTCGGTGATCGACTCCGGGGGGCGCACCGTCTCGGTCCAGCCGGAAGCGCAGATCGTCCGGTCGATCGTGGCCTGGGTCACGGCCGGGTTCAGCGAGCCGGGCGTACAGGCCGGGTCCGGGCGGGAGTATCGGCCGGTGCCGATCGCGTGGCAGGATCCTGGGGCGGGCTGCGAGTGAACGACGTGGTTGCTCGCCGACGAGTACGCGAGCGAACCCGCGCGAGGTTTGGTCGGTGGCGGCGGGTGACGATGATGCGGCCGGCCCCGCCGGTGAGTCCGTCGCTTCGCGTGGCCGTTCCGAGCGGTCTTGCCCACTTTCGCCTGCGAGCTGGGCCGCGCCTCAGTCGAACCTGTCGTGGTGGCGCCTGCTGCGCATCCCGATGCGGCGAGTGTCGCGGCCAGCAGCGCGGCCGCCAACGTGCAGTGGCTACGGTTGCACATCTAAACCCACGCGCCCCGCGTTCGCCAGATTCCACCGGTCGATTGGTAACTCGCGCCTTGAGCGCAACCAAGGCGATGGCCGCCGCCCTGCTGCTCGCAGTTGAGACTTGGGTAGAAACGGCGGCCAGACGAGCCATATCGTTGCACGACGAGACGATGCCACGCATCCGTAGTTCACTCGCGCGGATGTCGGCGATAGTCCCGGCTTTCACGGACGGACCGCGGTGGAGTGCGCGCGTGGCGAGCCTGGGAAGGGGGGAGACCGTCGACAGGGCGAAGTCGCGCTCGCGGTCACGACGCGCCTTCGTTGCCAGGAATCCATCACTCGAGCGCGGTCTCGGAGCTCTGTGACGCGACTCGCGATCGGCTGCTGTCCCCCGGCGCAACCTACACTTGGCGATCTACTGCGTCAGCACGAATAGTTCGCAGAATGGCTCGAGTATGTGCCAGGTACCGCGATCCCCGGCTGTGAACGATGCGACGTTTCCGACGCCGAGCTCCACGCTCTCACCACCGTCAGAAACGATGCGGACGCTCCCCTCTATCACGTGGATCGTTTCGTCAGCATCCCAGGCGTAGCGGATCACCGCCGGTTCGCTCCGGAAGATCCCGACTTGCTGTGACCCGTGTCCCTCGGGGCGCACCCAGTGGACGCGCGAGTTTGGCTTGCCTTCGAGGATGTCCTCGTCTGGGAATGGGTACGGCTCGAAGTCGGAAGCATCGACGCTCCAGTCGAACATGATGGCCAAGACTGCTCCTCTCTGAGCGACGCACCGCACGCCGCGTGGTGGCTTTGCCAAGCTCGGGACATATTGGAGAGATTTCTCGCCGGGCGCGGCTCGCTGGCCATCGGACGACTCACGAATCCGGCTTCGGGGTCGTTGGCGCTGTCCCACGGGATCGACCTCCCGAGTGTGGATCCGTGCACGAAGACGTGACGACTGCTCCGTCGCCGATGCGATCGCGAGCCACATTGGGCTACCGATGCTCAAAGCGATAGTCCCGGCTTCCGCCCGATGTTTGAGGAAAGTCTGCTCGATCCTACCGACGAGTTCGGCCAGGGAGGTCGCGGGCTGTTCCTTCGAGTTGGTAGCTCGCGACCACGGGGCTGCTTGACCAGATTGCGGCGCTGAGCGGCGGCAGCGTTACGAGGTAGTTTCCGCCCTTGCGGGGTGGGGTCCACAGCTGCTTCAGTCGTCCGTGCCAGCGTCCGTCGCCGCCGATCCACTGGCCGCCGTAGCGCAGCGGGTTCCCCAAGAGCCTCCGCAGCCATCCGCCACGGTCAGTTGGCAGCTGGAGGTCGGTGGTGGCGCGGGATCGTGTCTTGTTGATCAGAACGACTGTCAGTCGGGCCGGGTCCGCGATCGCCCATACGCGGACGCCAGGGTTGCGGCCGCGGGGTAGGCGGTGCGCAGGATCCGAGCGCCGGGCGAGTCGATCCGGGCGAAGATCGCCATCGAGTACAGCTCGGGTCGGATCACAAGGTCGTGGGCGCCGAGCGAGAACGGGGCGTTGGCGTCGCCGGGACGGATGTGCCAGTCGACACCGGCCGTTCGCGCCCGTGCGAGCTCGAACAGTGCGTCGAGACCCCACAATGCTGTCGCGAACAGGTGTGGGAGGGCGTGCGTGCCGGCGCAGCTGACCGAGTTGAACTCGCTGACGGAGAGGTGTGCGCCGCGAGCCCGGGCGTACCGCTGCGCCTGGTCGAGGCTCGCCGCCAGGCCGGCGCTGGCGGACGCGCTCAGCAGCCGCGCCTCGGTCGGGTAGTAAGAGGATTGGGGCGGAAGGCAGTAGCTGAGCGGATAACGGTGAACGGCGAGCCGGCCGGCTGAGAGCCCGTCGGGGCCGATCGGGGCGAGCAGCCACAGCGGTTGTGGTTGCGTGAGATCGGGTGCCTCGAGCGCGATGTGCGGTAGCACGCGACGCACGGCCCGGGCGTAGCTGAGATAGTCAACGCGATATCGGGCCGGCGAGTAGCCGAACGTCTCGGACGCGCCGCTCGGCAGCCGTGGCCGCTCCGGCCACAACCATCGCTGCGCTCAGGTCGGGCTCGTTGCCGATCTCGACTGCCGCGAGCGTGCCCGCGGGCATCGCCAGATGCGCGGCGAGGGCGAACCGTGCCTCCCCATCAGGGTCGTCGTTCGCGAGGTTCACGGTCAGCACGACACGCTCCGGAACACTCGCGGCGACGGTCCGGAGCGCGGTCAGCCAGTTCGGTCCGATCGGCGTGACGCCGGGCGGCGCCGGGCGGTCAAGACCGACCCACCACATCCGGTCGGCCGCTGCGGCGCCGACCCGAACGGTCAACGGCACGCCCGGCGCGCGGACGAGACTCAACACCCGCTTCAACCGCGCGCCGCCGGCGGCGTAGCTCGGCACGTCGCTGCTCGGGATCGAGACCCCCTGAAACCCCGACGGCAACGAGAACGAACCCGGCCCGACGCGAACGCTGATCGTTCGCCCGGTCGCCGGCCGAGCGGCCACGGCGGGCGAGACGCCAAGCGCGAGCGCGGCGAGCATCAGGGCCGCCGCCAGGACCTCGGCGCTGAACGCACCCGCGCTCAGAACCGGCTGCGATGGCACGTGGTCGCGCTCTGTCCCGAGCTTGAGCGCACCCTCAAACGCGGCGGGCTCCAAAGCGTCCGGTCCCTGGAACGGGTCGCTCGCAAGCTCAAGCGCCTGCCCGCCGGCGCTCGGGTCCGGGTCGCTCGCGATGAAGTCGCGCAGATCCGCAGCCTCACCCGACGCATCGACGCGCTCCACCACGATCTTGGCGCTCTGGTCACAGCCCTGCGCCCCGAGCTGCTGGCCGAGACCGGCTGCGGACCGCTCACGGCAGCGATCTTGATCGGTCGGACCGCCGGCGCTGAGTATTACCGCAGCGATGCGAGCTTCGCCCGACAAGCCGGGGTCGCGCCGATCCCGGCCTCCTCAGGCCAACGCAACCAGCTACGCCTGGATCGTGGCGGGGACCGCCAGCTCAACCGAGCGCTGCACATGATCGCGATCACCCGTGCTCGACACGATCCCGCGATCAAGGAATACCTCGCTCGCAAAGAGGCAGAAGGCAAAACCAAAAAGGGCGCGCTGCGATGCCTCAAGCGCCACCTCGCCCGCCGCTGCGACGGTGGCCCCGTTGCTGCTGTCATGATTGCGTTCGGCGAGTGCGCGACCCCGTAGGTCGAGACTTGGCACCTATCTGCCACCGCCGTTCAGCCCTGCGACGAGGGGATGAATGAGCAGGGAGAAGATCGCGTACTTCGTGCGACGCCGGACCCTGTGCGAGGCATTCGGCGGCCTGATGCCAAAGATTCGAGAGGAGGGAGGAGGACGAGAGAGGAAAGTCGGGTCGAGCCCTTCCAGCAATGCTGAAGCGGCTTGACCATTTTTGAGCGTAATCGTCGCGATGTGCCACTGTCCGAAATAGCCCTTAAGACTGGGCTTGGCGCGGATGATGACCCGCCCGCGCTTCGAGAGACCATAAACATGGGGAAAGCCACGCAGACTGCAGGCCGCCCCTTGGTCGCGGAAACGAATCGGCAGAGCCATGTGGCCGAGGGCGGCACTCAACGTTCCCAACGAGATCACGAGTTGTCGGGACGCACACGGCGATACGGGCTCGCCAGCAGACGATCCCTGGACGGCTTGTGCGGCTACGACGGCGGTCGTGATCTGAATTGCTCCGCACAGAAAGGCAATCCGCAGAAACCGACGCCGAGACGGCATGCGGCTCCCAGCGCGAGCCGGAGAAAGCTTGGCAGCCGGCTGGGCCAGGAGAGTGTCGCGTGGCGAGTCATTCACCGCGAATCGTCCCCTGAAACCTGGCACTCGAGCAAACCTGCACCGAATGGTCGTGGTCAATGAGCATGTCCTCTTGCCGGCCTTTCTCGCCGGCCCTCACCACTTTCTACGGGGCGAAAGGCGGATCGCCTTGCGACCCCTGTCATCGTACGGTAAACACTTGATTGCCTCAAGTAGTCGCGGGCTGATCTCGCGGCCCATGCCGGCTCGGTCGCTGCGACCCCTCGCATAAGCTGGATTCACAGTTACGTCAGGCTTACTGGAGAAGCCGACAGAGGGGCACCACCCGATCACCGGGCCATCTACCAGCACGCGTATGGCGCGGCTTGCGCTGCACGCAACGCTCCGCGTGGAGCGGCAAGCATCAGTCCTCATCGACATGGCAGATGCAAGTCATGACGGACCGCGAGGGGGATGCCGAACCGTCCACAGGGGATCACCGCAGAACCCCCGGTGACGTAACGCCAGGTCCGACTAGCGCGGTGCTCAATGTCGACGCCGTTGAACGCCCAGCGGCCGCACGAGTGCCCGGCGTACCCGTTGAAGCCCACCTCGGCCCACTTACCCCCGTCCTTGGT
The DNA here is from genome assembly GCA_963770885.1 of uncultured Solirubrobacterales bacterium. Classification (GTDB taxonomy): domain Bacteria; phylum Actinomycetota; class Thermoleophilia; order Solirubrobacterales; family Solirubrobacteraceae; genus Palsa-465. Next base: position 159,192 of record CAVYRI010000001.1, read on the forward strand.
CGTCACCTGGGCGTACAGGCACCGCTCCGGGATGCCGGGAGGCAACTGCGGGGCCGCGACTCGGTCGATCGCATTCCGAGTACTGCCGGTAGCGACTCGACTCGCGACAGCGACCGCTGGCACGATGAGCTCGAGGGCGATGATGATTGTGATGATCCGCTTCAACGATCTGCTCCCGTGCTTCGAGTCCTCAGAATCTATGTTCGATTACTACAAAGGCGTGCATGCGTGGGCGGCTCGTAACCAGCGGCTAGAGCTGTATCCCATCGATTTCATCCGCGTGTCCGTAGGCCCCGATGCGCCGGCCCCGCTCGCAGCCGTACGCCCCCCCAGTGTCAGGGGCGCAGCGCCAGCCTCCGGGGAAGCTCGTGTAAACCGCTGCGAAATCAGGGGCCTCATGCCAGGTGCCCTTGCCCTCGCCCGTCGCTTTTATCAGGCTCCGCGCCTTGCGGCAGGAGACCGAGCCGCGCAACACGATTATCCTGTAAGGGATCCCAGGGCCACTGGTAGAGCCAGTCCTAGGGGGCCCGCTTGTTCCCGGCAAGATACGCTCGGTGCCGCACGATCGCTTGGCTGCTGCAGGAGCCGCGGAGATAGCAGCAACAACGATGGTGAGGATGGCAATGGGCATGAGTCGTCTGTACATTGGAATGGCTCCCTAGAGTTGGATTACGGTCACGTCCACTTATTGCCGTTCCAGTGGAGGATTAGCGCGTTGTGCCCACTCGTGGACCCGACCGCCCAAGCGTCACTGGCGGAAGTCGCGGCCACCCCAAACAGCTCACCGGCGATCGTAACGGATGACGACTCCGCAGCCGTGCTGGCGCGGCGAGTGACGGTGAATACCGTGACGGTGGCAAACGGGCTCTCCCGAACGCAGCCTGCGGCGCCGTCATGCTCTCCCACGACATGGAGGGCGCAATCCCAGCCTCCAGGGAAGCTGAAGCTGCACGCTGTCCCCCGGTTGCGGCAATACCCAGGTTTCGCTACGTGGCGAAAGTACGCTCGCATCAAGCTGTGAGCTTTATTACACGACACTTTCCCGTGCAGCACGAACCGCAGGGTTAGCTTTCCGGCAGGCCCGTTGACGCTTTCGTTGGAGCAGGCGGCCGCGGTCCTGGCGCCGCTCGTGGCCTGGGCACCGGTACTCGTGAGCGCCGGCACGATGATGGCGGCTACGGCAATAAGTCCCAGGGCCGTCCGTATTCTCAGCATTCGGCGCATGACCGTGGTCAGTGCTTCCCGCGACTGACGCTGAGTGCGATTTTGGTGCCGCCCTTGTGCTTGCTACCCCGTTTGGGGCTGCTCGAGATCACCTTTCCCTTGCGCACGGTCGAGGACTTGTGCTTCGTGATCCGTCCGACGGCGCAGTGGGCCTTCTTCAACGCCTTCTTGGCGGCGGCGAGCCTCTTGCCCTTGAGCTTCGGTACCACGCACAGCTCCTGCTTGGTGGCGGCGGTAACGGTAAAGCTCTGGGTGGCCATCGGAGCCGCGGTGTAGTCCGAGCTGCCCGCCTGGTTCGCGTCGACCGTGCACGTGCCCGCGCCGACGAAGCTCACCGTCGAGCCAGACACCGCACACGCGCCGCTGGTCGCCGAAGAGAACGTCACCGGGTTGCCGGATCCTCCGCCGGTGGCCGCCACCGAGTACGTCGGACCACCAACCACCGCTGTGGTCGGGGCAACCGACGTGAAGGTGATCGCTTGGGACCCCCGGGCGACCGTGTAGGAGATGCTGGCCGTCCCCGTCTGCCCGTCCTCGCTCCTCGCCGTCACCGTGTAGGTGAACGTCCCGGCGGTCGAGGTATGAAGCGCGCCCGGGCTCGCATCGCCATTGGAATCGATGCACGACTTGATCCCCGGACCACCCGACGCCTCCGAACACGAAAAGCTCGTAGCGACCGACCGATCGAGACTGAACGTCTGACCGTCAGCCGGCGAGCCGATCAATGCCGACGGCGGCCCGACCACCGGGCCGGTGACGGTCTCGACCTCGGATCCGCACGTGCTCATCGACGCCGCGTTAGCGGAGTCCCCGGAGTAGGACGCCTGCCAGTAGTAGGTACCGGGAGTACTCAGCGCGACCGGACTCGAGGCCGGCAGCGTGCCGGGCGTCGTGATGCTCTGCGCCGTGCCGGTGCTCACAGCGGTGGTGCAACCGGAGTCAGAGTACACGCTGTAGGTGACCGTGCCCGTCGCGGCCGACGCGCTCGTGCCCGACAGCGTCGCCGTGTCGCTCACCGCCGTGCTCTCCGGCACCGAGATGCTCGCCCCAGACTGACCACCACCAGACAGACTCGTCAAGGTGGTCGTCGCGGTCGGGCTTGTGACGGTCTCGACCTCGGACCCGCACGCGCTCATCGACGCCGCGTTAGCGGAGTCCCCGGAGTACGACGCCTGCCAGTAGTACGTACCGGGAGTGCTGAGCGCGACCGCGCTCGACGCCGGCAGCGTCCCGGGCGTCGTGATGCTCTCCGCCGCCCCGAGGCTGACAGGCATCGTGCAACCGGAGTCGGAGTACACGCTGTAGGTGACCGTGCCCGTGGCCGTCGACGCGTTCGCGCCCAACAGCGTGGCCGTGTCGGTCACCGCAGTGCTCTCCGGCACCGAGATGCTCGCTCCAGAATCACCTCCACCGGAAAGACTCGTAGAGGTCGCGGTGAGCGCCTCGCTGGGGGTAAACGCGTAGATGAACGCGGTCGCGGTGGCATCGCTGTTGACGAAGACGACGCCGTTGACGATGGCCGGTGACCCGCCGCCGACGAAGCCGGCGGCGCTCCAGAGCGGAGCGCACGTGGTCACACCTTTGGTGGTCAAGCAGTTCGCCGTCCCGGCCGCGTCGTAGCCGTAGGTAACGCCAATTCCCGTGATGTACACGACACCGTTAGCGACGGCGGGTGAGGAGTTAGGATCCCCGACGCCGTTCGCCCCAGTGCCCCAGAGCGGCGCACATGTCCTTGCGGTGACGGCGCCGGAGCAGTTGGTCAAACCGGCCGCGTCGAACGCAGAGACGCCGGCCGGGGACGAGACGTACACGACACCGTTGGCTACAGCAGGCCGCCCCCCGATGCTTCCCAGACCGGTTGCCCTCCACAGCGGCGTGCAGGTTGTCACGCCCGCAGCGGTTGAGCAGTTCGTCGACCCCGCTGCGTCGAACGCGTAGAGCCCTCCGTACCAGGAGCTGACGAACACGGTCCCGTTGGCAACCGACGGCGCGGCATACGTCGGTCCGCTGGAGGTCAGGCTGGCGGTCCACAGCGGTGCGCAGACAGTAGGCGTGCCGGAGCAGTCAGTGGACCCGGCCGCGTCGAACGCAAACAGTGTCCCGTCGGCGATGTAGAGCACGCCGTTGGAGATCGCCGGCGAGCCAGAGTTGCCCGTGCTGGTTGGCGGCCCAGTGGTCGTCCACATCGGTACGCACACCTTCGGGCTGCCCGTGCAGTCAGTCGTCCCGGCCGGGTCGAACGCCGAGACATACGCGCCTCCCTGCGCCAGAGCAATACCGTCCCCGTAACCCGGAACGTACAACACCCCGTTAGCTACCACGGGGGAGCCGGAGCCGGGGGAGAACGCCGGACCGGTGACCGTGTGTGTACTCGTCGCCCACAACGGCGAACACACGGTCGGCGTACCGGAGCAGTCGGTCGAGCCCGCGGCGTCGAAGGCTTGCACACCTTCTCCGTCAGTCACGAACACCTCCCCGTCCGCGACGGCCATGCCATCAAAATAGGCGGTCGCCGCCGTCCACAACGGGGTGCACCCGACCGGCGCCGTCGAGCAGTCGGTCATGCCGGTCGCGTCGAACGCTTGCAGGTGACCACCCGAATCTGCGTACAGGATCCCGTCGACAATCAATGGCGGCGAGGGCGAACCGCCGGTCGCATAGGTCCGTGCCGCTGTCAATGAGCCGACGTTGCCTGGCCCGATCGTCGTCTCGTCGGGTTGGTAGCCGGTCCGGTCTGGGCCGTAACCTACCTGCGGCCATTCCGCCGACTCGACCGAGGTGAGTTGCACTTGGCTGGCAATCGCGCCGGAACCCCGAGGCGCCGACACCGAGCCATACGACGCCCGGCCGTCCTGGTAGTTTGCGGTCGCGAGCAGCCCGCCGCTTGGACTGAACGCCACCGAGCGCGAGTCATAGCCGGTGTTGCCCGACAGAATGCTGTCGGCTGGCGAGAAAGCCGCGAGTGCCCCACGACGCAAGGCCAGCGAGACACGCGGTGAGCCAGCCGGCACAGCCACGCGCGGAAGAGAGGACGTCCGCGGCGACGCCGCCGCGGCCTGCGGCAACGCGAGCAGCAGCAGAGCCGCTCCGGTCAAGGCAACCAGACGCGCGAGCCGCCCGAGCATCAACGGGCACCTGAGCGCGCCAACACGTCCTCGCATCAAGCGCGCGCCGAGAACGACCAGGCGATGACTAGCGTCGCGCGCAGCCCAAGCCGGCGCTCGCGGCAGATCCTGCGTGGTGGGCACTACGACCCCCTCCTCATGGCGGACCCCCCGGTACGTAGCGAGTCCACGCTCTGGAACGACATCCCGTCGCTTGAGACGAAACAGCCCGTAGAGGTCACACCCCGCCGCGATAACTTCCTATCGCTGGCCCACACAAACGATCCCGGCACATGCGGCCGATAACGACTAACCACGGTAACCTACAGCTCTGATGAGGTTAAGTCAACTTTGAAGCGAGAAGTGTTTACCGTTCACTGAACGCACAACACTCCTTCACCGAGTGCGGCTAAAAGCGCCGGGGCTATGACCCGGAGTGTGTCATCCGATTGGTTATCTAAACCAAAAGCACGGCACTCGCGACACTCCTGGCGAAATCGGAGCTCCTTTGTTACCTACTCATCTGCACGAAGTTATTGGCCGCCGCTCCGCCACAGATTCGAAGCGGCGGCCCGGGCCCGGGAGGCCCCGCGCAGAGCGCGGCAAAGGAAAGGCATCCGCGGGACCCGTCGACTGCAACCCGACGTCGACCGCTCGTCGAAACGGGCCGCAGCAGCAGGTTTCAAACTTGTGTGTCACGCGAACGGAGACTTAGCTCGCTCACCCCCGCCGACTACTGGCCGATCGAGCCTGCCTACCCGGGCCAGCACTCTCCATTGCGCGGAAACCGTGCATCTCGCGCGACTGCTTTTACGATACGGGCGCTCCCAGGCCGAACGAGTCCTATGGCGACATTCCGATCGCCCATTCAGGCCGCGCCGGTCACGCAGCTAGCTCACGAATTCGGCGAACGCGAACGACGAGACTCACTGGTGCAGTCGCGTAATCCCGGCTTCTGCCAATCGCAGGAGCGAGCGGCTTGGGCTGGCGCGAGACAGGCGAGGCGCTGAGCGACCGAATCGGTGCCCGGCTCGCGTCTGACTTCTAAGTTCCACGAACACAGAGCCAAGCGTGGAAACGCTGTGTGTTTTGTCCCCACGAGCGCCTGGCGCGACGGTTCTGTCCTTGACTGACTAGCGGACTGTCACCCGCGATCCCAGCGACCGTGGCCGTCGATGCTCTCCGCCACCTCTCTCACCGCCCTGGCGAATGGCTCATCCGCCGCTTGGGTTTCCGCATCGAGCTTGTCAAACGGCTTGATCGAGCGGTGGCCAGGGTCCCGGGCCAGCTCCCACGCAACCCACGCGTCGTGAATGTCATCGACCCGGACAGCCGGGCCTTTGGCGAGAGCCAGCACCGCGTAGAGGCGAAAGAGCTCGCGGCTTCCATCGCTGGGCAGCAGTCGTGGGTCGAGCCGCCGCTCGATCTCAGCTGCGATGTCATCCAGATAATTCAACTCGCCACCTGACGGACCAGTTCGCCGATGTAGAGCAGCACGAACACCCAGGGGACGACGCGCTCTACCCATCCCAGCTCTCTGTACTTGCTGAGGCGACTGAGAGAAGGCCGCGAACCGGAAACGGCCGGCCGCCGAGGCGAGGACAGGAGCTTCCACTCCTCCTCGTAGATCTGTCTTGGGAGGCTCTGCTCCATGCTGATGATGACGTTGAACTTGGCGGCGTTGAGATTGCGATAGCTGACCAGCGAGGCCCACCACGCCACGGACAGGGTGATCCCTGCGACTGCGAAGTACCAGCGCGAGCTCTGCGTCCCCAGCACCCCCACCACCGCCGTGTTGATTGTGAGAAAGAAGCTGTTGGCTAGCCCACGCCGCGCCGAGACGCGGTCCGCCATCTCGACCGCGAGCTTGTACAGGTCAAGGTAGCCGTCCGGCAGGGGACCGTGTGGCGCGGGCGCGTTCACGGACGCGTCGGCGCCTGCCGGTCCCGCTAAGCCCTCATCTGGTCCGGGTTCTCGCTCTGCTGCCATGGCGCCAATCAGCCGGCCTCGCGTTCAACGAGCCTGTCCACGCGATGATTGTCGAGGATTCAGCTCCGACGGACCAAGACAGCCGAAACCAGACCGCCAAACGACACGTTCATCAATCATCACCAAAACTACCAGTAACTCACCATTGTGCTAAGTGGTCGTTTGCGATAGGCGCAAGCCCAGCAAGTATCTGAGCGCAATTTCCGTTGCTCGTTGCGCCGAACCGGGCTACCTTAACCATGTTGGGTTCCGGGATCGGCGGCGCAACGCTCTGGTCCGGGCTGGGGATGAGGTCTTGGCTAGCGTTTTTATCTCGTATCGCCGTGATGACACCACGCAGGGGTGGGCGGCGTATCTGCATGAGCGCTTGAGAACAAGGCTCGGCGTCGACGCGTTCATGGACGTGGACAGCATCGTGCTGGGCAGGGACTGGGAAGAGCACATCCGGACGGTGCTCGACGGCTGCGATGTGGTCCTCGTCCTGATCGGACGACTGTGGCTGACCGCCGCCGACGAGTCAGGCCGACCGCGCCTCCAAGCCCAGAGCGACGTCCATCGGCTCGAGATCGCCGAGGCGCTGCGCCAGGAATTTGTCCGCGTGATCCCAGTGGTGTTCGCGCCGGCGAGTCTTCCCCAAGCGGCGGACCTGCCCGCGGACATCCGAGGACTCGTCAAACGCCAGGCGTGCATCTGGCATCAGGATGAGGCGGCGGCTTCCCAGCTGCAGAAGATCGAGGCGGCGGTGCTGCTCGGACCTCTGGGCCCACGGCCGACCGCTCCGATCGCAGAGCGCGAGAGCGACCGTTCGGTCCCCGCACACCAATCCAGCGGGCCGCGAGTGGGCGCCGCCCTCTCCGCGCAGGTCCTGGCGTTGTGCGCCGAGCTGATCAACGAGCTCGAGGACCAGCACGCGCAGGAGCAGGTGGCTGGCATCCAACGAAACCTGCGACAGCCGGTGCCCGGCCAACTGGATGTCCTGGGGGATGCCGCACAGGCCGACGCCGCACTCGAAGCGCTCACCTCGCTGTCCTACAAGCAGCCCGAGCTTCGCTTCATCCGCGACCGGGTGGAGCGGTTGCGCGACAGCGGACCCGACATGCAGATGATCGAACTCGTCAAGTGGCATGACCGATCGGTTGCCGGCGAGGTCGATCTCCCAAGGGAGAAGGTCGACGAGCTGGCGCGTGTGGTGAGCAGCCAGTCTCTCGCAGAGCGACTCGGCTTGGCGCCGGGCGCAACGCCCGCCGATGTCAGTGCGGCCGCCCAGCGCCGCGCGCTGTCTTGGCGGTCGTTCGAGATGAGCCCGCTGGCTTCACCGATGGCGCAGCGCCTCGCTTCGGAGGTGGTCCGCTTCTACGAAGGACTGTCCGCGGCGGACGTTCAAACCGAGCGGGGAACGGTCAATGCATAACCACACGGTGAACCGCGTTCCCGCCCTGCCGGTCGCGGTGGCACTCGGGTGGGTCGGGGCCCGACTGCTGCTGGTGCTCGGCGTCGTGTTGGCGGCGCTGCTGTCGCGCCGCAGCGAGCGAACGAAAAGCACGTCGGCGGCCCCTCGCGCCCCCAGCTGCACCGATCAAGATCGCCAGCGGGCCGCAGTCGTGAGAGCCTGCGTGAGTGTCAGCGACGTGGTCACCGGCGCGCCGCGAGAACAACTGGCGGCCCCGCTGATCGAGGCTGGGGTGAAACCGATCGAGGTGCCCGCCGGGGAGCGTTTTGACTCCTCACGGCACCGTGCCGTCGGTCGCCTCGTGACCGACGATCGGTCGCTGCACCACGTGATCATCGAAACGGAGAGGATCGGCTCCGGGCTGCGCTACCCCGCTGTTCTCGTGTGGGCCGCCGACGGAGGCGCGCCATCATGACGGGCCGCTCAGAAGATGCGTGGCTCCTGTCGGTTGATTTCGGAACGACCGCGACGGCTGGCGCCATGGCCGTCGGCCGGCGGGCGGAGGTTGTCGCCATCGACAATGCCCCGAGGATGTCCTCGATGGTCTGTTGGAAGGAGCCTTCGAACGGAACTCCTGGCCGATTGCTGCTTGGCGACGCGGCGGAGAACGAGGCGGAGCTGGCGCCGCAGTGTGCAGAGCGCTCTCCGAAGCGGAAGATCGCCCAGGAGTTCATCCTGCTCGGGAGCGAGCGCATCCGGGTCACTGATGCGATCGGCGAGATCTTCCGGCACGTACTGGAAGAGGCCACCCCGGTCCAGGGAGGCCGGCGGCCCGACGAGCTGCGCATCACCCATCCCGCGCGATGGGGCGAAGGGCGGCTCGGGAAGCTTCGCGCGGCGGCCGCGGTAGCAGGCTTCGACGAACCGCTGCTGGTCCCAGAGCCGGTTGGCGCCGCGGTCTACTTCGCCACCGAGCAGCTGGTGCCTGGCGATCACGTCGCCGTCTACGACCTCGGCGGCGGCACGTTCGACACAGCGGTCCTGCGGCGTACTGAGGACGGCTTCGAGGTCGTCGGCGAGCCAGGTGGACGTGACGACCTCGGTGGCGAGGACTTCGACGATCGACTCTACCGCTCCCTGGGCCGGCGGCTTGACCCCGAGCAGTGGCAGACGCTGATCGCGCCCGACTCGGGCCGCAGCTGGCAACGCGCCCACTACGACTTCAAGATGGATGTCAGGAGGGCGAAGGAACACCTCTCGAGATATCCCGACGCCACGGTCCGCACCCCGATCGCCGACGGGGAGGACATCGAGGTCTCACGAGCAGAATTCGAAGCGCTGATCGGCGAGGACATCGAGAGCACGGTCGCTGAGCTCGAGCGGACCGTCAAGGCCGCCGGCCACTCCGTTGACGATCTGGCGGCGATCTACCTCGCCGGCGGATCGAGCCGAATCCCGCTGATCACGCGCCGGATCGAAGAGCGACTCGGCAAGCAGCCAAGCACGTTCGGAGACCCGAAGGCCGTGATTGCTCTCGGGGCCGCGCGCCTCCACCTGCAGACAGGTTCGAAGCCAGTGGACCGGACCAGAGCAGATACCGCTGGAGTCGGCCAAAGCACACCAACCGGTGTCTCCCAAGCCGATACAGGTGAGGGGTCGGTAACGCGAACGCCCGAGTTCCCCGACCGCACGAGCGCTCCCGCCTGCGCCGTCGCGCTGCTCGGTGCCGTGGTCATCATCGTGTCGGAGTTCCTTCCCCGCGTCGACAACAGAAATCTGTGGCATCGCCACCACGGGTCGATTCTGTATCCAATCATCCTGGCGATTCTCGCGGTGCTCGTCATCGTCCTAGTCGCGACAGGTGTGAAACGCAGTCGTCCGGCACTGCTGGTGCTGGCAACATTCGTTTCGGCCTTCTTGACGGCCACCCTGGCCCCGCTCGTGATCCATGGCTACAGCAAGTTCCAGATCGGCGTCTGGATCGGCATATTGGGAGGAGTTCTCGCGACCACCGGGAGCGGATTCGCCGCCCGTCGAGAGCTGGCTCGCGACGTGACCGGCGCTCGAGCCGCGAACGTCGGGGCGGCCATCGGCTTGCTCGTGTTGATCGGCTCACTGCTCCTGCCGCGCCGGGGAGACATCACGTCGGAAGCGCTGGGGACGATCGCCTATCCGATCGCCACCACAGTGCTCGCAGCTGTCGGTGTCTTGCTGGTCACTCTCGAGCTTCGTGGTCGACGCAGAACGCTTGGCCTGACCGCAGTCCTGAGCTGCTTCCTGCTCGGCGAGGCTGCTGCGCTCGCTCTGCCGCGTTTGTTCACCGGGCTCCGCATCGGGTTCTGGATGGGCATCCTCGGAGCGCTGATCGCGGTCGTCGCCTCGGCGGGAACCATCATGGCGCGCTCGCTCGCGGCTGAGCGCGCTCCTGTCCGGCCAGCCGGGAACGGGGTAGCCACGCGATGACGGGACAGCGTCAAGCAGATTCGGATGGCGCTACAGCGCTACTGGCGGATCGGGGCCCGGACCAACCGCTGGCGGGCTGGAAAGCGTCTAACAAACCGCGTGACACGATGGGCAAATCTTGCACCAGCATCCGATCTCAATCCACGAACGCGTCCTCAATTCGCTCAAAAGCGAGCCGGCTACGGCGGATGTGAAGCCGCTGCAACGCTCCGGCGTGTTCCCCGTCACCGCGACGGGCGGCAACCACAATTAGGTGGTGTTCCTCGCTGATCACCTGACGATCAGCCGGCGTGAGGGCCTGGGCATGCAGGCGACGGTACTGCTGGGTTCGATTCCACAGCTCCTCGACCACCTCGAGCAGATGAGGCATCGGAGCGGCGGCAAAGCTCTGCAGATGAAACTGCCGGTCGTAGTCGAGCCAGCTCTCCGGTGACTGATCGACGAGCTGAGCGAGATGCGTCAGCCTGTCCACCTGTTCCGTGCTGAGACGTGGCACGCTCTCCTCGATCGCCAGTGCGTCGAGGACTTCGCGCATCCGGTAGAGCTCAACGCACTCGGCCCAGTTAGGACGGGCAACTCGCGCTCCGCTGTGTGGCACTAGCGTCACGAGGCCCTCGTTCTCGAGTTGCTGCAGCGCCTCGCGCACGGGATTGCGGCTCGTGCCGTGCTCGTTGGCGATCTTCTCTTGGGGGAGGCGCTGACCTGGCTTCAGAGCTCCGGCCAGAATGTCGTCCCGCAGGTGAGACGCGATCACCTCGCCCAGCGGCTGTGCGGACGCCGGGCTACTTGGTGTGCCGCCGCCGGTGAACTCACCCTCTCGTGGGCGCCCCATCCATGAGCCCGTCATCGCCCAAAGCATATGCCGTTTTGGAGCCAATCTTCTGAGATCGGAGCCAATCTGGCGTCTCAGCGGCTAATAGCAGCCCGCAGAGACTCATTCCGAGGCTGATTGTCTGCAATTTCTTGACTTTGGATGTGATCCCGAAGTAGCCTGCCCGATCGAGGATCGGGATCCCGGCGAGCACACTGCGAGGACGGAGGACGATTTGGACCGTCAGCTTTGGGAGCGCGCCAAGGACAAACGCGTTTCCCGCAGAGACTTCATCCGCGCTTCGACGGTCTCGGCCGTCGCCGTCGGAGCGCCCAGCGCGCTCGCTGCATGCGGAGGCTCGTCCCAGTCGGGATCGAGCACCGCATCCGGCGGTGGCAAGCCGATTCGGGGCGGCACCCTGCGCGCAGGTCTGGCCGGTGGGACGTCCTCGGACACCCTCGACGCCCACTCCGCCGTCAACACGCTCGACTTCGGGCGTCTGAATCAGCTCTACAACGGCTTGGTGGAGTATCGGGCTGACGGGCTGCTGCGCTTGGCCCTGGCCCAAGAGGTCACCCCGAGCTCCAACGCGTCGGTTTGGACGATTCGCCTGCGTCCCGGCGTGACGTTCCACAACGGCAAGCCCCTCACGGCCGCGGACGTGATCTTTAACTTCCAACGAATCACGAACCCCAAGGATCCTCGCACCGGCGCGGCGCTGATACCGAAGATCACGAGTATGAAGGCCATGGACACCCACACGGTTCGAATTTCCCTGGCCTCCCCGTTCTCGCCGTTTTACCAGATGCTCGCCGGTTACTACTTCTACATCGTCCCGACGGGCTATGACCCAAAGCGCCCTGTCGGTACCGGGCCCTTCAAGTTCCACAGCTTCAATCCTGGTGTCCAGAGCACGTTTGTGCGCAATCCAAATTACTGGGAGAAAGGTCTTCCGTACATTGACACGTTGATCATGACTGACTACATGGACGAGGCCAGCCAGGTCAACGCATTGCTCGGGGGGCAAGTAGACGCTATCGATCAGCTAAGCGCGGGGTCGCTGGCCGAGGTTCAGGGCTCCGGGAAGCAGACAGTCATATCCAGCGGTGGCGCATACACACCGTTCACGATGCGCATGGACATCGCACCCTACAAGGATGTACGCGTACGCCAAGCACTGCGGCTCGTGGTCGATCGGCCTCAACTTCGACAGCAGGTGTTCGGCGGCCACGGCATTCTCGGCAACGACCTGTTCGGGATCAACGATCCCCAGTACGACCACTCGATCCCGCAGCGCGTGCAGGATCTCGAGCAGGCAAAGTCGCTGCTCAAGCAGGCGGGCCAAGAGAACCTCTCGATCGAGGTGGTCACCGCCCCCATCGCCCAGGGTGCCGTCGAGGCTTCGCAGGTCTTTGCACAGCAAGCCTCGGGTGCAGGAGTCAACGTCAGCGTCCGGCAGGTCACCTCTACCGATCTTTATGGCCCCAACTACTTGAAATGGCCGATGGCACAGGATCCCTGGTACGGCATCTACTACCTGACCGGCGTCGCCGAAAGTCAGGCGCCCAGCGCGCCTCTCAACGAAACCCATAACCGCATTCCGGCGTACGATCGGCTTTATGCCGAGGTTCTAACGACGACCGACTCGGCCAAGCAGACGGAGCTCATCCACGAGATGCAGAAGATCGAGTACGACCAGGGCGGCTACATCTTGCCGGTCTTCAACCCCAACTTCGACGGGCATGACAGCCGCCTCGCCGGAGCGGTACCGGGACGGGTCGGACTGTCGTTTGGAGGCTATGACTTCAAGAACTACTGGCTTACGTGAACCTGCGCGAGACGGGCTGACGACCCAAGGAGACTTTGCGAATGGCATTCGATGAGCTGTTCCAGCCGCTTCAGATCGGGAGCGCTCAGATTCCGTGCCGAATCGTGTCGACATCGCACCAGACCACGATGGTGCACGACCACCTGCCGACCGATGAGTTTGTGGCCTACCAGCAAGCGCGTGCTCGCGGCGGTGTTGGCCTGATCATCATGGAGGCCGTTGCGGTGTCACCGTCGGGGCTACTCACCGCGCACACGTTGGGGGGCTACCTGGACGAGATGGTCGGGGGCTACAAACGCGTTGCCGAAGCCGTCCACGCTCACGGTGCCAAGTTGTTCGTGCAGCTCTTCCATGGCGGCCGCGAGGTGATCTCGTCCGCTCCGCGCCCAGTCGTCGTTGCAGCCTCCGCCATTCCGAGTCACCGATACCACACCGAGCCTCGCGCGCTCACGACGAGCGACGTGCGCGATCTCATCTCGTCATACGGCCATTGCGCGGCGGTCGCCGCCGAAGCCGGTATCGACGGCATAGAGATCACAGCCGCTCACGGCTACCTGTTCGAGCAGTTCTTCAATTCGGCATACAACGCGCGCGATGATGAGTACGCCGAGCCCGCGCGCGCCCTGCTGGATGTCGTGGATGCGATCCGGCAGGCCGCGCCGCAGGTCGCCCTCGGAGTGCGGCTCAGTGGAGACTCCGAAGCGGCGCAGTCGGTGGTCCCGAGACTCGGGGGCGTGGTCGACTACGTGCACGTTACGACCGGAAACTCAGCGACATTTGACGGCTGCGTCGGGATCGTGCCACCGCTGCCCACCCCGCGCAACGTGATCGAAAATTTCACCGCTCCCTTCCGTGTTGGGGTACCGCTGCTTGCCACTGCACGGATTGTCGATCCCTCGTATGCCAACGCGATGATCCAGAGGGGCACGGCGGATGCCGTCGGGATGAACCGCGCCCTGATCACCGATCCCGACATGCCGAACAAGGCCAAGGCGGACCGCGCCGACGAGATCCTGCGCTGCATCGGGTGTAACGCGTGCATCGCCCACTACCACGCCGAGACTCCGCTCCGGTGCGCGCAGAATCCCCGTACAGGGCGCGAATTGACGATGCCAAGGGCCGAGCCGGGGGCAACTCCGCGGCGCATCGTGGTTGTCGGGGGCGGTCCGGCCGGAATGGCCGCCGCGGCCGAAGCGGGCGCGCGCGGAAACGACGTGGTCCTCTTGGAGCGCGACCGGCTCGGCGGCCAGGTCCGTCTGGCGGGGAACTCGCCGACGCATGCCGAATTGGCAGATTCGATGATGGCCAACTACGAGCGACTGCTTGCCCTTGCCAACATCAGGGTCGAACTCGGAGTCGACGCCGATGCAGACGTGATCGAGAGCCACTCTCCAGACGGGGTGATTATCGCCACCGGGGCTCGGCCGTTTGATCCTCCGCATGCGCTCGGTGGCGTGGAGGTCGTGCAGGTCTGGGACCTACTGGCAGGCGTGCGCCCTGAGGGACACATCTTGATCGCCGATTGGGGCGGGGACGCGGCCGCGTTGGATTGCGCCGAGGCGCTCGCCGCAGAGGGCCGAAACGTGACACTTGCCGTGGGTGCGGTGACGCCGGGAGAGACGCTGCACCAATACTCGCGCAACGTCTACATCGGCCGCCTGCTGCGCGCTGGAGTGCGGATCGAGAACTGGCTCGCGCTCCAGAAGGCAGAAGCAGGGAGCGCCAGCTTCAGAAACATCTTTGCGCCAGACCTTGAAACCTCGATCGCCTGCGACGTTCTCGCGCTGTCCCTAGGACGCGTCCCGAACCAAGAACTCGAAGCCGATCTGCGGGCGCGGGGCGTCGAGGTCGAAACGGCCGGGGATTGTCGATCCCCGAGGACGATCGAGGAGGCGATCCTGGAGGGGACGCTCGCGGCGACAGCACTCAGCGAGGTGTCGACGGCGGCGAGCGTGTCCTAGTCAGGGCGCGCTGAGTACCGACGCAGCTGGCTGAGACGTTGCGCGTCTCAGCACAAGCCCCAAGAAAGGATCCTGTCAGGAGATGAGCGTGACACAGACGAATGAAGAGCGGGCGTGTGCGACACGCGTGTACGCGTTTCACTGTGGCGGGGACCGTTCGGGCATGGGCGTGTATGACCCGCTCGACGAGGATGGGGGCAGAGTCGTCTACGGCCCGTACTTCTTCTTCCTCGTCGAGCACCCGGATGGCAGGGTTCTCTTCGATACAGGAGCTCACCCTAAGTGGAAGGGCAGCGACGCTGAAGGAGGGGGGATTGCGGTGGTGGTCGGCGAGGACGACGATGTCGTCTCCCGGCTCTCGACGCTCGAGGTCCGCCCTGAAGAGATCGAGCATGTCGTAGTGTCGCACCTGCACTTCGATCATGCCGGCGGGCTGCAATTCTTTCCGCACGCCACGGTCTACGTCCAAGAGACCGAGTTGCGCTTTGCTTACTGGCCTGCGGTTTACCAGCGGGGCCTCTACGATCGCGACGACTTCGACCACGAATTAAAGTGGTGCGAGCTTCACGGGGATTACGACGTCTTCGGAGACGGTTCGGTACGGATCATCGCCACGCCAGGACACACCCCCGGCCACCAGTCGCTATGCGTGGAGCTCCCGAGCGGGCTAATCGTGTTCGCAGCCGACGCCAGCTACCTGGAGACGAAGATGCGCCAGCGCCGAGTCCCCGGGATCGTGTGGAGCCCCGATGCCATGGTGTCAAGCTGGGGTGTGCTCGAGGACCTCGAGCGCTCCCGCGGCGCTCGGCTGGTCTTCACTCATGACTTCGACTATGAAGAGTCAAAGCCGATCGCCCCTGGGGCCTGGTACGAATAGAGCCAGGTCAGGTCGCCAGCCTCGCGCGTGGCAGAAGTGGCGCTTTCGGGTCGGCTTCACCTCGCGTGAGGGGCTGGTCCTCCATCAGATCACCTATGAGGACCAGGGGCGTGTCCGGCCCGTGATCTATCGGGCCTCGTACGTCGAGCTCGTGGTCCCCTATGGGGATCCAGGACCGAGCGGGTATCGCAAGAACGCATTCGACATAGGCGAGTATGGCGTGGGCGCCGTGACCCACTCGCTTGAGCGCGGCTGCGACTGCCTCGGGGAGATCCATTACTTCGACGTCGATCTCTGCGACGACAGTGGGGACACGTTCACCATCAAGAATGCCGTCTGCCTGCACGAGGAGGACTTCGGTCTCGGGTGGAAGCATTACGACGCCCCCACTGACCACGCCGAGGTTCGACGGATGCGGCGGCTGGTCGTATCGTTCATCGTCACTCTCGGCAACTACGAGTATGCCTTCTACTGGTACCTCTACCAGGACGGCGCAATCGAGAGCGAGATCAAGGCCACGGGCATCGTGCTCACCCGTGGTCCGGGCCCGAACGACGACCCGTACGGAGTGACCGTTGCACCAGGCCTGGTGGCACCCCATCACCAACACTTCTTCTGCGCCCGCCTGGATCTGCAGATCGACGGGGAGCGCAACTCGGTGTATGAGGTGAACACCTCAGCTGTCGAGGGACGTGAAGCCAATCCCTACGGTAATGCCTTTAGCCCGGTCCCCACTCGGTTGGAGCGCGAGGCCGAGGCCTTTGGGAGCGTCAACCCGTTCAGCGGGCGCTACTGGGTGCTTGCGAATGACCAATCGCGAAACTCGCTGGGGGGCCGGGTCGGCTACAAGCTGGTGCCTGGTAACACGGTGCCATCGTTCGCCACCGATGACGCCGACGTCATCCGGCGAGCGCCGTTCCTGCGCCACAACGTGTGGGTAACCCATTACGACCGACATGAGCGCTTCCCCGCCGGTGAATATCCCAACCAGCATCCCGGCGGCGCCGGACTCCCGGACTACCAACGGGCGGATCGGCCGATAGTCGATGACGACATCGTGCTCTGGTACGCGTTTGGGATGCTCCATATTTCGCGACCCGAGGATTGGCCGGTGATGCCGGTCGAGCGCGCCGGGTTCATGCTCAAGCCGAATGGATTCTTTGACCGCAACCCGGCGCTCGACGTTCCGCCGGCGCCCGGTCACAACCACGACCGGCACCTGGCCTGAGCGCGCTCCAGACGAGCAGCCGAAGCTCTGATGCCGGTCGCAATCCAGATTCCGAACGTTCGAGCCAGCGGCGCACCGTCGGCGACCGAGTTGGCCACGATGCTCAAGCAGGCCGAGGATGCGGGGTTTCACAGCGCGTGGGTGATGGAGAACCAGCTCGGTGCGGCCAGCGCGCTTGAGCCCCTTTCGACGCTGGCGTTCGCGGCCGGACAGACGGGCTCGATCGGTCTTGGCCTGGCCGTCGCGATCCTCGCTTTGCATCAGCCGGTTCGGCTGGCTCGCGAGGCGGCCACCATCGATCAGCTGTCGGGCGGGCGGCTGACTCTGGGGGTCGGGATCGGCTCGGCAGGACTCCCGTGGGAGGCATTCGGCGCGAACGGCAGCGAGCGCGCGCCTCGGTTCGAGGAGTATCTCGATGTGATGCGCCGGCTGTGGGAGGAGCCTCAGCTCGACTTCGAGGGTCGGTTTGTGAAGCTGAGCAACGCCGCGATGGAGCCAAAACCTGTTCAACGGCCGTTGCCGGTCTGGTTTGGCGCCTCGAGTCCGCGAGCACTGCGGCGCGCCGCCCGCCTGGCAGACGGATGGATGGGGGCAGGCTCGAGTCCGTCGAGCGCGTTCCCCGAGATGGTGTCGCGGCTACGCGAGGAGCTTGAGGCGCACGGGCGGGATCCGAGCTCATTCCCGATCGGCAAGCGCGTATACGTCGCGATCAATCGACCCCGGCAGGAGGTCGATGATTGGTTTCAGGCCGTCTATGGCGGCTTCGTCGGTCCGGACGTAGCCGTCAGCGGTGCCCCTGAGCAGGTTGTCGAGGAACTGGTGCGCCTCCGCGAAGCCGGAGCCGACCTGTTGCTGGTGGCCCCGGTGGGCGACGATCGACCCCAGCTCGAACTCGTGATCGAGCACGTACTTCCCGTCCTGAACTAAGACGGCCAAGAACAGCGGGCCCTTCGGGACCGGACCGCGCGTCCTGTTATCCGCTTGTTATTGCGGCTCGGGATGCTCCGCGAAACCTCCCAAGCAGATCACGTCCGATCGAGACCATGCGAGGCAAACGCACGCCAGCCCCAGCCAACCAGCGCCTTGCGCGCCTCATGAGCCGGCGCGCTGTGGCTTGCGGGTCGGGTGGTGTTGGAGCTGGATCGAGGGGCGGGTCATGTCACGAGTGCGCCGGCGGATGAGTGCTATTCCCATCCGTTCAGTTCGCGATCTTCTTCCCAATCGTGCTCACGCTCTCATGGGCGTTGATGGCACGACCTACGCTGTGGAAGCCGTTCATCCTGGTCGCGAGCTACGTCTTCTACGCCGCCGCGAGTCCTGTGTTCTGCCTGCTGCTAGGGGGCGTGACGCTCTGGAACCACGGTGCCGCTCAGCTGATCTACCGCTCGCGGAGCCCGATCGCCAAGCGGCGGCTGTGCGCGCTGGCGGTGGCCGGGAACCTGTTCGCACTAGGGGTCTTCAAGTACTACTCGTTCTTCGTGCAGGCCTTCGCGCGGGCCCTCCACGCCGCCTCGCTCGGAATGCCGCTGCCGCTGATCACGATCGCGCTGCCGGTCGGGGTCAGCTTCTTCACGTTTCAGGCGATTTCGTACACAGTCGACGTCAAGCGCGGACTGATCCAACCCGCAAGGTTGATCGACACTGCGGTCTACCTGAGCTTCTTCCCGCACCTGGTTGCCGGCCCGATCGTGCGGGCGCGCGAGTTCCTTCCCCAGCTCGCCCGGCCACGGGACGCGTCTCACGTCGGGGTCAGCGCCGGGCTGACCCTGATCGGTATGGGATTGGTCAAGAAAGTGGTGATCGCGGACTATCTGGGACGCACCGTGGTCGATCCGGTGTTCGGCGTGCCACAGGCCTACCACGCCCCGGACGTGCTGTTAGCAGCGTATGCCTACGCGGCGCAGATCTATTGCGACTTCTCCGGTTACACCGACATCGCGATCGGTCTCGCACTGCTAATGGGATTCGTGTTCCCGCAGAACTTCAACAGTCCGTACCGTGCCACCGGCTTTCGAGACTTCTGGCAACGGTGGCACATGACCCTGTCGCGCTTCCTGCGCGACTTCTTGTACATCCCCCTCGGCGGAAGCCGGGGTGGCTCCCGGCTGATGACCTACCGCAACCTGATGATCACGATGGTGCTCGGCGGTCTATGGCACGGTGCCGCGTGGAATTTCGTTATCTGGGGAGCGTTCTCGGGAGCCTGTCTGGTCGGCGAGCACGCCCTCGGAGGCAGGATCAAAACGCCGGCATGGTTGCGCTGGTTCGTGACCTTTCACATGGTCGTGCTCGGATGGATCATCTTTCGCGCGCAAAGCATCCAACTCGCCTGGACCTTTGTCTCCCGGCTCGCCTCCCTCGGGTCGCCGACGCTCTGGACGGTGCCGGTGCTGCTCGCCATCGCGGTCGCGATCGGCCCGCAACTGCTTCCCCCGCGACCGGTCGAGCGGCTCGAGTACTGGTTCGGACGACTCCACCCAGCACTTCTCGCACCTGCGATCGCGGTTCTGATCCTGTTCGTTGGCGCGACGGTCCCGACCGACGGGGTGCCGCCGTTCATCTACTTCCGGTTCTGAGACTCCGGTCCTGACATGCCGCCGACGAACCCCAACCATCCCGACGACAACCTGATGGAGCGCTTCGACCGCGTCGGCGTACGGCGGTTCCGAGCCCGGGACGCCGTCCTCGCCTGCGCGTTCATCGCCGCGATCCTGGTCGTCTGTGCGGGTGCGTCCGTCCGCAAGGCTGGCGAGGAGGCGAGGTCCGGGCTCGGACGCGACGCCGTTCTCGCGGTCGGCAAGCCAGCCGCCTGGATTGCGGGCCGGCTGCCGTTTGCCTCCGCGGCGCACACCGTAACCGCGTTCCTCTCGCCAAACGTGTCTCTGAACGGTCCCGGTGGGTTCAGCAGCAACGTCGCGACGGGCGCCTCGGCGGGGATCCCGGTCGTCACCCCTGATTCGTTTGAGCCCAGCCAGCTCGGCGCTCCGCTGCCGCCGAAGCGGCAACTCCACACGTTGCTCGTGACCGGTGACTCGATGTCCGAGCCGCTGGACCAGGACCTGGCGCAAGCAGTCGCACCAGAGGGAGTTCGGGCCATCCAGGATCCGCACATAGGCACAGGAATCTCCACCGACGTGCTCGTCAATTGGGGAAAGCTCTCGACCTACCAGGTCAGGCACGATCACCCTGACGCCGTCGTCGTGTTCATCGGCGCCAATGACGGTTTCCCGATGCGCGGCGCCGGTGGAGTGCAGGTCAACTGCTGCGGTGTGCAGTGGGCCACGATCTACGCCCAACGCGTGCGCCAGATGATGAACACGTATCGACAGAATGGCGCCGCGCGTGTGTACTGGCTCACGCTGCCGACCCCGCGCGACCCCGCGCGGGCGAGGATATCGGTCGTTGTCAATGCAGCTATCGAGGTCGCCGCCGAGCCCTGGCGCGACCAAGTCCGTGTTATTGACACCGTGCCCGTGTTCACGCCCGGCGGGACCTATCGTGATTCGATGACCGTCAATGGTGAACCGACGATCGTTCGAGAATCGGACGGTATCCACCTCAACTCCGCGGGATCATCGCTCGCGGCAAAACTGGTGCTGGCCGCAGTGAGCAAGGACTTCACCCCTTGACTGTCGCCACGAACAGGGACTCGGCGACGCCGGGTGGGGTTCGCCGGCAATCACCGCAGATCTCGCCCGGCGACCCGGGCCGGCAAGAACCAATCAAGGAGGCTTCTAACATGACTCACCTTCCATCGCTGCGCGCTTCTGGAACATTCGCAGCGACCCTCGCTACGTTCGCGATCCTCGCAGCTATGCTCGCTGGCACAGCCCAGGCCAGTCACGCCTGTGCACCTCCGAAGTATCCGGGCAACGGCTACTTCACATCATTGAAGGTCAGCAAGGCGAGTTGCTCGACCGGCCGCAAGGTCGCCCTGGCTTGGTATCACTGTCGGCTCAAGCACGGCGTAGCCGGCCGTTGCAAAGAGCACGTCCTTGGTTTCCGTTGCCACGAGACACGCAACACGATCCCGACCGAGTTCGACGCGCGCGTTACGTGCCACAGGAGGACCGCGACGGTGATCCACACTTATCAGCAGGACACCTAAGCCTTGGTTTGCACGGCACATGACATGTCACAGGCACGTGGAGCAGATCACACGCGAAGCATTGCCGCTGTGATGATGCGCCGTCGCGCCCGGGCCCGTCGCAGCGCGGCGGTGGTCGTGTTGCTAAGCGCGGCGCTAATCGTTGCCACGCCTGTCGCACAGGGCCGCCCAGTGCTACGCAGAGCCAGGCGCTCTGAGCCAAGCAGCGGCGTGCTGGGGGAAGATGCTTTGAGTTCGAGCCCGGGTCGATCAGCGGCGACGGATGTCGTCGCCGCCGTCCCGGGCGGCGGCGTAGCGAGGGTGGCGCCGCCGAGGAACACCACGGTCAGGGCGGCGCGCCGAGCTCTCGGTCCAACAGCACGCATCACTGGCATCGCTCTTGACCCACAGCGGCACCTCGTGACCGTCGCGTTCAGCCCCGCCGTGGGCACGACCGAGTCCGAGTGCGCGCTGGCGCCACGCCGGACGACGCCGCGGTTCACCAGCTGCCGATCGCCGACGTCATACCGGAGACGGCAACCGGGCGCATATGTGTTCACGACACGAGCCGTCAGCGGTGGCGGAGCTCGAACGACTGCGACGCGGAAAGTGACGCTGCCCGTCGAGTTCTCCAACTGCTGGGGCGCCAGCTCACGTGATCCGGAGCACCCGTGTAGGAACCCGGCGTTGAAGCACGTTGTTGTTCCTATCCCCGATGACGCCCCGCTCGTCCCGGTAGGGTTCTGCAACCCGACCGGCGCTGTCAGCGTTGATGGGCTCTGCGCGTTCGGTGCCAGCCCCGCCGCCGCGCGAGGAACGATCGCGCTCGTCGGAGACAGCCACGCGACTGCTCTGCGGCCGGCGATCGCGTACGTCGCCACGGCCAATGACTGGGCCGGTCTCTCATTCGTACACAACGGCTGTGGGTTCTCCGAGGCTCTGATGGCCGATGCCACCGCGAGCAAGTGTTACGCCTGGACGCAAGCGGTGACCAGCTGGCTCTGGGAGAACCATGAGATATCGACGCTGGTCATCACCGGGGCGGATCGACGACAGTTTCAGAGCTCCGCAGTCCTCGGGTTCGATCAGGCGTGGCAGACAATTCCGCCCTGGGTAACTCGCATCTTCATCGTCCGGGACGCTCCGCATGAGACTTATGGTGAGGCTGGCTGTGTCCAGCGTGCGCTCGCGAAGCATCTGGCCCCGAACCCTCACTGCGCCCAGCGTGAGTCCAAGGTTCTCACGCCTGATGCCGAGGCGGCCGCGGCGTTGCAGTCAGCGCCGTCGCGCGTACACCTCATCGACCTGACGCCCTTCTTCTGCGACGGGAGCCGCTGCCTGCCCGTCGTCGGTGGGGCGCTGGTCTTAAGCGACCCGCAGCATGTATCGCGGGAGTTCTCTCTCAGTCTGGGCCCCTACATCGAGCGCGCCATCAAGCAGGCCAAATAGCGGCGCCGGCCGCGGGCTCTACGAGGCTCGAGGCAGAGTTTGTCGGCTGCCAGGAACCTTGTCAGCGGTCGGGTTTGTATCAGAGGTCGACCATGTGTCGAGGTGGCTTAAGCTGCGTACCGCTGGTCCCGATCTAATCCATGACCACCGTGGCCGGCGCAGCGGCGGGCGTTGCGTTGAGCTGGACCCAGGCTAGAAGACTTCGTAGGAGATGCGATGCGTGTGCGTGCTCCGTTGCTCGGCAGGCAGTCTCGGAGAGTTGCTGTGGCTGTGTGCGTCCTACTCGTCGGCCTCGCGGCGGGCGGTGCGACCACCGAGGCCTCGCCTGACCGGAGTGCCGCGGCCCACAAACTGGCGATTCGGTGGCTGGCTCCCAGGGAAGGCAGTGCCGTCTCGGGCACTCTGACCGGGTCGGACTGCGAGGTCGTAACGCGAGACAGCAGCGCGGTGAGGAAGGTGGTCTTCTATCTCGACGGATCTCTGGTGGGTACCGACAGCACGGCGCCATACACCTGCCACGGCGGCGCCGCCCTCGCCGGTGGCACGCACATCCTGAAGGCGAGGGCTTACGACGTGACCGGCAACGTGATGTCGGCGTATGAGTTTGTGACGACTCCTCTGACCAACGTGCAGCCCGTCACGGTGACCCTGCAGGGCGACTCGTTGACCTTGGGGTCGTGGTGGCGGATGCCACCGTATCTTGGCGATAGGTTCGAGCTTCTGTCGGTCTCGGCGCGCATTGGCCGGCCTGCTGTCAAGGGCCTCGCGATCCTGCGCAGGCAGCGACTCGGTCGGATCGTCGTGTTCGCGCTGGGTACCAACGACTGGTGGGACACGGCGTCGGCGTTTCGTAAAGATCTCACGGCGGTCCTCCGTCTGATCGGTCCGAACCGCTGCCTTGTCGTGCCCACAGTCCGGAGCTCTCGCCGATTCAAGGCCCCGGTGAACCGCATACTCGGCTCGCTCGCGGCGCGCTACGGTCCGGCGCGCATGCAGCTTGCGCCCTGGGCGCAGGCGGTTGCCGCGGGTCGTGTGCGACTTCCCGATGGAACGCACCCAGGTACCCAGGCCGGTTGGCAACTCCGCGCCAAGATCGTGGACGGTGGCGTGCGGGCCTGCGCCGAGGCCCAGACCGCCCGTTAGCCGTGCGGCCGGGCAGCCACGCGCCAATCAGCCGGCACGGTGTGGGAGCAGCGGGGGCTCGCTGACAAGAATCCGCGCCGCGAACCGCCATGCGAAACAGGCACCGGTCAGGTGCGCGCCGCGCCATCGCGCCCCGGGACGACCAACCCCGACTCGTAGGCGGCGACGACGAGCTGCGCTCGGTCGCGCACGCCCAGCTTGGAGAACAGGCGAGCCACGTGTGTCTTCGCTGTCAGGGGCGAAACCACGAGCATCTCGGCGATCTCAGCGTTGGACTTCCCGCGGCCGACCAGCGCGAGCACCTCACGCTCGCGCGGTGTGAGCGTCCCGATCTCGTCGCTGGCCGGAGCCGAAGCGACACCGACGCCAGGTGCCGAGTCGGCCACGAACGCCTCGATCAACCGCCGCGTCAACCGCGGCGTGAGCAGCGCGTCGCCGGCGGCCACGACTCGGACCGCAGCGACGAGATCGGCGGGCTCGACATCCTTCAGAAGAAAGCCGGACGCGCCGGCGCGCAGGGCGCCGAACACGTACTCGTCGAGCTCGAAGGTGGTCAGCACGACAACCCGGGTCTCACAGAGCTCGCGATCTCCGGTGATCTGCGCGGTCGCCTCGAGGCCGTCCATACGCGGCATCCGGATGTCCATCAGAACCACCTGCGGTCGGTGATCCCTCGCCAGCGCGACCGCCGCCTCCCCGTCGGCAGCCTCGGCCACAACCGTGATGTCACGCTCGGCATCGAGCAGCGCGTGAAAGCCCGCGCGCACAAGCGACTGGTCGTCGGCGAGCTCGACGGTGATCATCGCCGCTCGGCGCGATCGACGAGCGCCAGCGGCAGGCGCGCGCAGACCCTCCAGCCGCCGGACTCGAGTGGCGCCGCCTCGAGCGTCCCGCCGAGCGCCGCGGCCCGCTCGCGCATGCCGCGCACGCCGTTCCCAGCCGTCTCCAGCGCGTCATCAACATGGCCGTTACGCGCCGGCGCGGCCCCGACCCCGTCGTCGACCACCTCGATCTCCACGGCCCCCGGGATGCGGTGCACTCCAACTTGGGCGTTGGACGCATGGGCGTGTCGGGTCACATTTGTGAGCGCCTCCTGCACGATCCTGAAGCCGGCGCTCTGGACCGCGGCCGGCACGTCATCGACCGGCTCGACGTCAACCGCGACCGCTACCCCGGCTGCGCTCAAGCCCTCGGTCAGCTCGGGGATCTCGGCCAGTCCCGACTGCGGCCCGAGCGGCGCCGCCTGCGACGGATCGCGCAGCACGTCGAGCGTCCCGCGCAGGTCGGTCAGAGCAGCGCCACTGGTGTCCTTGATGTTGCGCAGAGCCTCGTAGGCCTGGCCCGGATCGTGCTCGAGCAGGTGTGCCGCGACCCCGGCCTGGACGTTGATCGCGGTCATCGCATGCGCCACGAGGTCATGGATCTCTCGGGCGATCTGGAGTCGCTCTTGGCCGACGCGCCGGAGCATCTCGTGCTCCCGTGCATCTACCAGGCGCCGAGCGGCGAGACGCCTCGACCTGAGGATCTCCCCGGCAGCGATCGCCAGGAGGCATAGCGCAAGGTTGCGAACCACGAGCGACGCAATATGGGACCAGCCACTCGCGAACGGCAAGATGCTGACAACGACGCACGGCACCACAGCCAGACTCATCCACAACGAGCGCCTCCGGTCCCCGCTGAGCGCGAGCTCGAACAGGGCGACCATCGGGATCAAGACCACGGTTGTCACGGGGTGCAGTAACCACAGTGCGAGGATCACGCCGCCGACGATCAGTGGGAACAGCAACGCGAACGACACCCGCCGTCGCAGCGCCAGCGGCAGGCAGGCGACGAACGCCGCCGCCACGTTGACAAACGTGATCGGCTTGCCTTGCGACGACAGCGAGGCGTCGATGATCAGCACAACCGGCACCACGAACACGGGCAGCCAGTCGATGAACGTCGGAGAGCTGGCGACGCGTCTGACCACGTCTGACCGGATCATACGGACGGTCCGCTCGCTCGCTCAGCTCGAAGGTTCTGGAAGTGATCGCGCGCCACGCGGCGCCGAGGGTCGCTGATGAGGTTTGGGCTCCGACGGCACCAGCCGCGCCCGCAGCCGGTGCATGCTCCGTGGTGCCCACCAGTTGGCGCGACCGAGCAGCGCCATCAATGACGGCACCAGCAGCGAGCGGACGATGAATGCGTCCAGCAGGGCGCCGGTCGCGACCGCGACGCCGATCTCCTGGATGAACGAGATCGAGCTGGTGCTGAAGGCGCCGATCGCGACGGCGAGCAGGATCGCGGCAGCGGTCACAACACGCCCGGTCGCGCCGAGCCCGGTCGCGATCGCCTCGCGCTCGTCCGGCAGCCGCGCGCGGTCGGAGTCCCTGGCCTCCTTGATCCGTCCAAGCAGGAACACGCCGTAGTCGGTTGTCAGCGCGAACACGACGGTCGCGGCGACGACGAAGTCAGTCGGTTCGACGCCTCCGTCGGGCGTGTAGCCGAGCAGGCCGGTCAGGTTGCCGTGCTGATAGATCAGCACAAGTGGCGCCAGCGCGGCCCCCACGGTGAGGGCGTTCATCGCGATCGCCTTGATCGGCAAGACGACCGAATCGGTCATCAGCCAGAGGACGATGAACGTCAGCACGGCCAGGAGCCCGATCGCCTCCGGCAGATGCGATGCGATCGCGTTCTGCTGGTCGACGAACGTCGCGGCGTCCCCGGTGACCTCGACGGTGAACGGCGCCGGGATCGCTCGAACCTGCTGAACAATCCGCTGAGCCTCGCTTCCCGTCGGATCGCCGCTCACCCTGGCGTTCAGCTCCCAGGTGGAACGCCCGAGCAGCAAAGGCGGGCTGACATGCGCGACGCCCGGCAGGCCGCCGATACGACCAGCAAAGCTGCGAACCGCGGCACGATCAGACGCGGGAGCGCGGATCGCGACGGTCACCGGCGACTTGCCCTCGCCTCCAAAGTCGGAGCCCAGTGCATCAGCGACCGTCCGCGCGCTCTGTCCGGCTGGAATCACCGAGCTGTCATTCGCGGGCGTCCAGACGACACTCAGGGCGGGGAGTGCCGCCAGCAGCATGATCGCTGCGGTAACCGTCGCGACCGCGCCAGGACGGCGCATGACTCGCTTGGCGAACCTGTACCAGCGGTCGTCGGCACGAGCGCCCGCGGCGCCGGCGCCGGCGCCCTGCCGGGCGAGCTTGCGGCCCCACAGGCCGAGCATCGCCGGCGACACGGTCACTGCTGCCAGCGCCGCGACGACCGCCACACTGGCGCCCGCGATTCCCATCGACCTCAGGAAGCCCTGGGGAAACAGCGTCAGGGTCGCGAGCGCGCATGCGACCGTGGCCGCCGAGAACAGCACCGTGCGGCCGGCACGCGACATCGTCACCATGATCGCCTCGCGCACATCCTCGCCGCGCGCGAGCTCTTCCCGGAACCGGGTGACGATGAACAGCGTGTAGTCCACCGCCAGTCCGAGACCCATCCCGATCACCAGGTTCAACGCGAACACGCTGAGCCCGTAGAGATGGTTGATCCCGGTCAGGACCATGAATGTTCCGAGTACGGTGACGATCCCGACCACGAGCGGCATCAGTGCAGCCCGCCCGCGGAAGAAGAGAAGCGAGAGCCCGATCAGGAGGGGGAACGCCAGCAGCTCGGCGAAGCCGAGGTCCTTGATCACCGTCGAGTTGATCTGCTCGTTGGCGACCGCGGAGCCGCCCACGGTCACGTCATGGCTGTGCGCGAACGCGGCCACGGCGGCCTTTGCGGCCGTCTGATCGTCGGCGCTTGCTCGCAGGGTCCCGGTGACCAGCACCTCACGGCCATTACGCGAGACCGCACTCGGCCCGGTGGCGTGCAACACGCCGGGCAGATCGGCCAGCCGGTGGACAATCGCCTGGATCTGCTGGCCGGAGGCGCTCACACCGCGGGGCGTCTTGACCAGCAGGACGATCCCCGACGCCGGGTCTGCCCCGCTTGCCCGTTCGAGCATCCTGATCGCGACCTGTGAATCGGAGTTCGGCGGCGCGAAGCCTCCGGAGCTCTTCAGCGCCCCCGCGACGGGGCCGCCGATCGCGCCGGCGGCGACGACAAAGATGAACACGAACAAGAGGCTGCGGCGTGGGCGCGAGCTGAGCTTGGAGGCAAGTGATCGGAGCATGGATCGATTGTCGATCCGGACGCGCCGCGCCACAATCGGCCGCAGGGAGTGTCTTTCACCCGGCGGCTACTCCCGTGGATGTACATCAGGGCGCCCGCGTCGCCGTAGAACTGGGGTGCGCTCGCGAGCGTGATCGCGTTGGCCCACGTCACCGGTTGGTCGCCGATCACCCTGAGCAGTGTCGGGGTCCAGACTGAGCTTCCGTAGGCAATCGCCCCCTGGGTGAGTCCAAACGGTCGGACCATGCCGAGCCCTGCGATCCTCCGGCCCCCGCAGCGCCGGTCCGTCCTAGGTGCCCACACAACGAAGGATCGTCTGACCCTGACAGTTGTCCTGCCGTGGACAGCACCCCACAATCTCATATATGATACGCGAAACGGGCCCAAACCGGGCGTGTCGAGCGAGGCCACGCCGGTCTCAATCCCAATTCGGCGCGAGCCCGGTGTCGCTACTTACCGAGGAGAGCGCGTCGTGATGCGGAGATTGACCGGCCTGATGAGTGCGCGTCAGTTGGGGTTGCTGGTCGGGCTCGTCGCGTGCGGCGCAGCGGTGACCGCGTGCGGAGGGAGCAGTGGCGGGTCCTCGAGCGCCACCAGCACAAGCAGCGGCAGCCAGGACGGCATCTCGTCCACCTCCTCGACCAACATCAGCAGCTCCGGTCTCGCGACTGGCAAGCCCGGCGGCACGGTCAAGATCGCCGACACCAGCTTCGCACTGACGTGCAGCTTTGA
Source organism: uncultured Solirubrobacterales bacterium (assembly GCA_963770885.1). Lineage (GTDB taxonomy): Bacteria > Actinomycetota > Thermoleophilia > Solirubrobacterales > Solirubrobacteraceae > Palsa-465. The sequence goes on from CAVYRI010000001.1 coordinate 187,633, forward strand.
CCCGACCTGCGAGTACGCCTACCAGCCGTGGGTGCTCTACAGCGTGATGCTGCGAACGCTCGTCTCCTACCGCCACATCCCCGGCGTCGCCGGGACCGTCGTGGTTCCCGATCTCGCCACCGGGATGCCGAAGGTCTCGAGCAACGGCACCACCTACACGTTCCACATCCGGCCGAACGTGAAGTTCGGTCCGCCCGTCAACCGGGCGATCACCAGCAAGGACATCGCCTACGCCTTCGAGCGGATGGCGAGCGCCAATCAGGCTGCCCAGTACGCCTTCTACTACTCGGTGATCAAGGGCTTCACCGTGCACTCCGGGCCGCCGAGCCCGATCTCGGGCATCAGCACGCCCAACAACACGACGATCATCTTCCACCTGACCGCTCCGACCGGAGACTTTCTCCCGCGGCTGACGCTGCCGTCAACGGCTCCGATCCCGAGCGAGGTGGCCAAGTGCTTCGCGAGCGCCGGCCAGTACGGCCGCTACGTGATCTCCTCGGGTCCGTACATGCTGCAGGGCAGCGGCAGCCTGAACATCAAGAGCTGCAGCACGATGAAGCCGATCTCGGGCTCGGACCCGAGCTCGCAGTTCACGCTGGTTCGCAACCCGAACTACAGCGCGTCGACCGACAACCCCCAGGTCCGCCAGGACCTCCCGAACGGATTCACATGGACGCTGGATCCGAATGTGCAGGACATCTACAACCGGATCAAGGCCGGCTCGGTTGACTTCACGATGACGCCGCCGCCCTCGAACATCGTCCAGGAGTACGAGACGCAGGCGAGTCTCAAGAATCAGATCAAGTCCAACCCGGCCAACCGGACCTGGATCTTCGCGATGAACATGACCCAGCCGCCGTTCGACGACGAGCACGTCCGCAGAGCGATCAACTGGGTCATGAACAAGGAGCAGTTGATCCTGGCGGCCGGCGGCTCGCTCGAGCACCCGATCGCGAACCACGACATTCCCGATGTGCTGGTCCACAACGAGCTGACGAACTACGCGCCGTTCGCAACTCCCGGCGATACGGGCAGCCTCAAGCAGGCCGAGGCGCAGATGCGTCTGTCGAAGTACGACCCCAAGCACGACGGCAAGTGCGACGTGAGCAGCGCCTGCACCGGCGTCCTCGTTGCGATCCCCAATTACCCGCCAGGCAGCAACATGCAGGCCGCCCTGATCCAGTCTCTGAACCAGATCGGGATCAAGGTCGTAATCCGCGAGTTCGGAAACCCATACTCGATCTTCGGCGATGTCTCGAAGAACATCCCGGCGAACACGGGCGTGCCGCTGTCGGCCGACTACCCGGACCCGATGGGGTGGTACAGCGCGCTCGAGGGGAGCGGTATCGCGGCCCAGGGCAACTTCAACTGGTCGCTGCTCGGTCTGACCCCGAGTCAGGCGAAGTCGCTCAAGATCACCGGATCGATCAACGGAGTGCCGTCACTTGACCAGCAGATCAACTCCTGTAACGGCCAGGACGGCCAGGCGCGTTCCACCTGCTTTGCCTCGATCGACAAGACGATGACCGGCACGTACGCCTCGTGGGTGCCGCTCTTCAAGGATGTCACCGTCACGACGATCGCCCCGCAGGTGTCGGCGTTCACGTTCGATCAGGCTCAGGGCTACCCGTCACTGGCTCACATAGCGATGAGCTCGCAGTAGTGGCGCTGGCAACCGTGCTGAACCCCGCGTTCCCCGCGGCGTCGAGCGAACGGACCGGGGAGAGTTAGGGTGTGGGCGTAGCCGAGGCAAGTCTGGGCCACGGGGCGGTACCCGACGCGGCACCCCTGCGAAAGCGCGACAACGCGTGGGGTCGACTGCGCAGGGACAAGGGAGCGATCGCCGGTGCGGTGATCGTCGGATTCATCGTGCTGTGCGCGATCTTCGCCGGCGTCGTGGCCCACATCACCGGTCACGGCCCCAACGAGGTCTTCGGGTCCAGAACGCTCAACGGCTTCGGGCTCCCTGACGGCCCGAGCGCGTCATTTCCATTCGGCGCTGACCTCGAAGGACGCGATCTGTTCATTCGCGTCCTGTACGGGGCTCGCACCGCGCTGCTGATCGGGGTGCTTGGCACCGCACTCGCGCTGACGATCGGCGTCACCGTTGGCATCATCGGCGGCTATTTCGGCGGGATGAGCGACACGCTGATCGCCCGCTCGACCGACATCGTGCTGGCGCTGCCGCTGATCCTGATCGCGATCGGGCTCGACGCCTCCTGTGGCTCGACCGCCAAGGGGTGCCTCGGTGGTGTGCTCAAGCCGGGCACGACACTTGTGCTTCTCGTCGTGACGCTGTTCTCCTGGCCTTACATCGCGCGGGTGATTCGCGCCAACGTCCTGTCCCTCCGAGAAGAGGAGTTCGTCGAGGCCGCCCGCGCCGCCGGCGCCAGCCATCTGCGGATCATCACGACCGAGATCCTGCCCAACCTCGCCGGTCCGATCATCGTGCTCGCGACGCTTCAGATCCCGAGCAACATCCTGTTCGAGGCCGTGCTCTCGTTCCTCGGCGTCGGTGTTCCCGACACGACGCCGTCCTGGGGGGCGATGCTGCGCGACGCCAGCGGCGAGTTCACCGTCGCCTGGTGGCTGATGGTGTTCCCCGGCCTCGCGCTGGCGACCACGACCCTGAGCTTCTACCTGCTCGGCGACGGCCTGCGCGACGCGCTCGATGCGAGGTCGGGGCTCAGGTGATCGTCTACCTGATCCGCCGCGTGCTGTGGGCGTTCCTGGTCGTGCTGGTGGTGACGATGATCACCTTCGCGATCTTCTTTCTGTTGCCCTCGGGCGATCCGGCGGCACGGTTCGCCGGCCGCGAGGCGACGCCGGCGACCGTCAACGCGATCCGCAGCCAACTCGGCCTCAACCATCCGTGGTACGTCCAGTACGGCCTGTTCACCAAGCACCTGATTCTCGGTGACAAGTACGGCTGGCCCGGCCTCGGCTTCTCCTATAACAGCCGCGAGCCGATCCTCCAGGAGCTTGAGAAGCGAGCTCCGCGGACCCTGTCGGTGGCGATCGGGGCGATCATCCTGTGGCTGCTGCTCGGGATCTCGATCGGCACGATGTCCGCCGTCAAGCGACGAAGTATCTGGGACAAGGCGGGGACCGGCTTCGCGCTAATCGGAGTCTCGATCCCCGTGTTCTGGCTCGGGCTGCTGGCGCTGTACCTCTTCTGGCAAACGCTGCACGTGCTGCCGGGAACGGGCTATGTCTCGTTCGCGAGCAGTCCAAGCGGCTGGTTCTCGCATCTGCTGCTGCCGTGGATCGTCCTGTCGCTGATGTACGCCGCCTGGTATGCGCGGATGACGCGCAGCGTGCTGACCGAGACCCTTCAGCAGGACTACATCCGCACCGCCCGGGGCAACGGGCTCAGCGAGCGGGCCGTCGTCATCAAGTACGGCCTGCGAGCCGCGATCGCGCCCCTCGTCACGATGCTGGGGATGGACATCGCGCTGCTGGTCGGCGGCACCGTGGTCGTCGAGACGATCTTCAACATCCAGGGGATCGGGCTGTGGGTCGTGCAGTCGGTTGTCAACCAGGACTTCCCGGTCGTGGTTGCGGTCGTCCTCGTCGGTGCGCTGGCGGTAGTGCTGTTCAACCTGATCGTGGACATCGCCTACGCATTCATCGATCCGCGGGTGCGCCTTGACTGAGCCCGCCGTCTCGATCACCGGCGACACGCCAAGCTCGCAGACGAGCCGGCTGCTCGAGGTGCGTGACCTCGCGATTGAACTCGACTCGCCCGACGGCACGGTGCATGCTGTCTCCGGGATCTCGTTCTCGATCGATCACGGTGAGCTGCTCGGCGTCGTCGGTGAATCGGGCTCGGGCAAGACGGTCACCAGCCTCGCGATCATGGGTTTGCTCGACCGCGACCTATGCCGACTGCGGGGCGAGATCAACCTCGAGGGCCGAAACCTGCTCGAGCTGTCACCGCGCGAGTTCCGAGACGTGCGCCGCAACAAGGTCGCGATGATCTACCAGGACCCGTTCGCCAGCCTGCACCCGATGTATCGCGTCGGCAGGCAGATCGCCGACGCCGTCAAGGTCCACAGCAACGTCGGGCGGCGAGCGTCTTTTGAGAAGGCGGTCGAGCTGCTGGACCGCGTCGGGGTGCCCAACGCGGCGCGCAGGGCCCACGACTACCCGCATCAGTTCTCGGGCGGGATGCGACAGCGGGCGATGATCGCGATGGCGCTCGCGCACGAGCCGATCATGCTGATCGCCGATGAGCCGACGACGGCGCTCGACGTCACCGTCCAGGCCAAGATCCTCGACCTGCTCGACGAGCTCCGGCGCGAACTGAGGATGGGTCTGCTGCTCGTGACCCACGATCTCGCGGTCGTCGAGGATGTCGCCGACGCCGTGCTCGTGATGTACGCCGGAGAGGTGATGGAGCACGGCTCCAAGCAGAGCGTGATCAGCAATCCGCTGCATCCCTACACATGGGGTCTGTTTGACGCGCTGCCCTCGGTCCATCGCAAGATGGCCGCCCTGGTGCCGATCCCGGGCTCGCCGCCGTCGCTGCTGAGCCCGCCTCAGGGATGCCCATTTCACCCGCGGTGTCCGTACGCGATGCCGCCATGTGGGAAGGAGCGACCCGAGCTGATCACCGGTGCCGATCAGCACGCCGTCGCATGCCATCTCGATCCCGCCCAGAAAGACCGGCTCCGGCGTGAGCGCGAGAGCCAAGCGGGGAGCGCCGGATGAGCACAGACGGCGGCCAGCCACTGCTCCAGGTGAGCCACCTCGTCAAGCACTTCCCGGGCAGTCGACGGGCGCCGGGCCGGAGGCGCGACGTCGTGCACGCGGTCCAGGACGTTTCACTCAGCGTGTGGCCGGGGGAGACGGTCGGGATCGTCGGCGAGTCGGGCTGTGGCAAGTCGACCACCGCGCGGATGATGATCCGGCTGATTGACCCGACCGCCGGTCAGATCGAGTTCAAGGGCCAGGACATCACCCGGCTCTCGGCGCGCGCGATGCGGCCGCTGAGGCGCGACATGCAGCTGATCTTCCAGAACCCGTACTCGTGCCTGAATCCCCGCAAGACGGTCGGGCAGAGCATCGCGTCGCCGATGAAGATCCACGGCATCGGGGGCGATCTCCACGCCCGCGTGGGCGAGTTGCTCGAGCGCGTGGGTCTGAGCCCCGACTTCGCGGGCCGCTTCCCGCACGAGTTCTCCGGTGGCCAGCGCCAACGGGTCGGGATCGCGCGTGCGCTCAGCCTGCGGCCGAGCCTGATCGTCTGCGACGAGCCGGTCTCGGCACTCGATGTCTCGATTCAGGCGCAGATCCTCGCGTTGCTCGGGAGCCTGCAGGAGGACCTCGGCGTCGCGTACGTGTTCATCTCCCATGACCTTGCGGTGATCCGCCAGATCTGCGATCGGGTCGCGGTGATGTACGCCGGGCGGATCGTTGAGATGGGCGACGTCGAGACGATCTTCTCGCAGCCCCGGCATCCATACACGCTGGAGCTGCTTGCAGCCGTACCGGGTCCCCGGCGTCGCCACCGCGCGGGAGCCCAGACCGAGGACAGCGAGCCGGCCGGATCCACGACCGGCGGGTGCCTGTACCGGGACCGGTGCCCCCGTAGGCAGGAACGGTGCGTGGCAGAGGCTCCCGAGCTCGCGCCCTCGGCCGACGGATCTGAGTCCTCGCTAGTCGCCTGCCATTTCCCCGTCGAGCGCGGGAACGCCGGCAACGGCTCCGACTGAAACCGGCATCACCGGGGGGCGGACCCGGGGGCTGCGGCGGTCGTCGGGATCGCCGCTACGCGCCCCAACCACGGCGGCGATCGCCTCAGTGCAGACCGCCCCCTGACAGGCGCCCATCCCGCAGCGGAGCTCGGCCTTGGCGGCACGCAGGTCGTCGGCTGGGACCGGCAGTGACCTGGCGCGCCGGAGGTCACCGAGCGTGACGCCCTCACAGCGGCAGAGCGTCGTCTCCGGCGTCGCGGCCGAGAGCACCGGCACCGGCGAGTAGATCCGCTCGATCGTGGCGGCGAAGCGCGCGTGCACCTGCCGCGCGCGCTGCAGCTCGCGAACGCGCTCGGAATCAGCGGCGGCCGGTCGGCCGAGATGGCGAGCGGCGGCGATCCCCGCAAGCCGGCCCTCGGCGGCGGCGAGCGGCGCGCCACCGATCCCGGTCACCTCGCCGGCCGCGAACACCCCGGGGCGGCTGGCCTGGAGTGTCGGATCGACCGTGACGCCCGCAACCCCGAGCTCGAGACCGAGCAGCCGCGCCAGGTCCAGCCGCGGACGGAAGCCATGGCCGACGCACAGCACGTCGCCCTCGAGCCGAGTGCCGTCGCTGAGGATCACACCGTGATCGTCCGCGCCGGACACCCCGACGCCGAACCGCAGATCGACCCCGCGCAGCGCGCGCCCGAACCGCGACGCCTCGCGCCGGCGGTCACCGTTTCGCAGCAGCGCTGGAACCAGCCCGGCGAGCTCACGCCGCGTGCGCAGCTCGACGACGGCACGCAGATCGGCGCCGGCTCGGCGCAGGTCGGCAGCGACCGCGAGCAGGAACGGACCCGAGCCCGCGAGGACGACCGCGCCATTCGGAATCACCTGGCTGACCTTGTAGAGCCGCTGGAGGCTGCCCGGCGCCACGACCCCGGGGCGATCCCAGCCCGGGAACGGGACGATCCGCTCGCTCGCGCCGGTCGCGAGGATGATCGCGCCCGGGCGCAGGAGCTGAGAATGACCGTCTCGCGCGACGGCGACGCGGTCGCCGAACGCGCCCCACACCGCCGTGCGGAGCCGGACGTCGAGCAGCTCGGCACGAGCGCCGGCAACCAGAGCCGGTGGCAGTCCGTGATCCCAGCCGCCACCGGGCGGGTGAGCGTAATACTGGCCCCCGGTGCTCTCACCGGCATCGACGATCATCGTCTGAACGCCGGCGCGCGTCGCCTCGCTCGCGGCCGCGAGTCCGGCCGGCCCGGCGCCGACGATCAGGAGTCCGGGATCAGCGAGCATCGCCCGTCTCGATCGCCATCCCGGGGCGGGTCAGCTCGACACACGCGCGGCGGCCGGCGATTCCGTCGATCGTCACCAGACAGCTGAAGCAGGTGCCCATTCCGCACTGAAACGGGATCCAGCCGCCGGTCGCAAGCAGCGTGGCCGCGACGGTCTCACCGGTCCGAGCTTCGACCTCGGCTCCGTCGATGAACACCCGGCAATCGGTCTGCTCGAGCCGCCGCACCGCGGGTGAGAGAGAGCGACTCATGCCGCCTGGGCGGCACCGCGCATCGGCGCGTACCGTGACAGGTCGTATCCGCAATCCTCACCTGCGATCAGCGACGCGAGCGAGCGCGCGACCATCGGCGCGTTGAGAAAGCCGACCCCGTTGTCGCCGGCGGCGATGAACAGGCCGTCCTGGGGACCGACGGCGCCGATCAGGAAGCGCTGATCCGGGGTCCACACCTCGCACGCGCCCCACGACCGCAGCAGGCGAGCATCGCTCAGGCACGGAAACAGCTGGACCAGCTTGCGCGCCGAGACGACGAGAAAATCGTGATCGACGCTGTCATCGAGGCCCCCATCGGCAAGGCGCGGATCATCTGTCTCGGTCACGGTGTTGAACATCACCTGTCCGTGGCGGGTCTGATGCAGCTGCGTGTAACCGGTCGAGATCCCGACCGAGATGCTCGCGATCACGGGACCGATGAGCTGGGGGAGCGTGCCGGTCACACAGCACTGTGCGCGCTTGGGGGTCAGCACGGCCTGCAACCGCGGTTCAAGTTCGGCGAGCAGCTGCCCACTCCACGGGCCGCAGGCCACGACGACTACGTCCGCGTCGAGCCGGTCAGACTCCGTCACGACCGTCCAGCCACCCTGGCGCGGCTGGATTCGGAGGACCCGGGACGGGGTCCTGATCGCAGCTCCGTGCCGCGCTGCCGTGTGGACCAGCGCCCGGCATGCGAGCAGCGCATTGATCTTCGCGTCACCGGGCGCCCAGGTGGCGCCGGCGATTCCCGCGCCTCCGAGCGCGGGCACGATCTCGCGCGCCTGCTCGGTCGTCAGCAGTTCGCTGACCAGTCCGTGCTCGCTTTCGGCTTCGACGATCGCGCTGGCCTGCGCGAGCGCCTGCTCTGACCGTTCGGGAGTATCGCCCTCGATCAGCGAGAGCTGCCCGGAGACCTCGTACTCAACATCGATGCCGAGCCGTTGTTGGAAGCCGGCCGTCATCGACCGCCAGCGATTGGTCGACTCGACCGTGAACGGGATGTCCGCCGGGTCGCCGGTGTGGTGACGGGTGAGCGCCGCCAGGCTTCCGCCCGTGACGCCGGCAGCGATCGTGGCTGCCTCGAGCAGCGTTACGTGATGGCCGACGCGGGCGAGTTCGAGCGCACAGGCCGCACCAACGACGCCGCCGCCCACGACAGCGACCCGGTCAGCCACACGCCCGCTCCCACGGTCCGGCGTCGATGCTCACCGGAACATCAGCGCGCGGATCGCCGGCGGCTCGGGCAGCGTGGCGCGCGCGCTCCACCTCCGCCGCCCGTGGCTGGCCGAGCGGCTGATCAGGGTCAAACAGCAGGCGCAGCCGATCGAGTTGCGCGCGCTGTGACCCCGGGTCAAGGCTCGGGACGGCGCGGCAGACGGCGGCGACGGCCTCGTCGGGGCGATCGAGCGCCTCGCGCCAGCCGGCGACCGCGGCGGCGACGAATTTCGTCACCGCGTCCGGATCGTCCTCCAGTAGGTCACGGCGGACGGCGAGGCCGTCCTTGGCAACGTCCACGTGCCAGTCGGCGGGGTCGTGAACGACCAGACGATCGCTCCCGCCGGCGAGCTCCGCGATCACCGGAAGCTCGTTGTAGGTGGTCGCCTGAACGTAGTCGACGTCGCCTGACACCAGCGCCCCGGCCTCGTCGCTGACGCCGACCAGCTCGATCTGGTTAAGCTCGGCCCCGGCCATCCTCAGCATCGCGCGGAGCTCGAGGTCCTCGCCGCTCCAGACCCCGACACGCAGGCCGGGACGTGGCTGCAGCGCATCACCGACGCTGTCACGCAGACCGACCAGCCGGACTGGGCTGCGAGCCATGAACAGGGCGATCAGCACCAACTCGACGGTGCCTGACGGCGCGGCGAGCAAGTGGCCGGGCGCGACGACGCCGTACTCGGCGCGACCATCGAGCAGCTCGCGGGTCGGAGAGCGGCCCTCGGCGCGCGGCAGCAGCTCGAGCTGGGGCAGCCCGTTCTCGCGCGCGACCACATAGCCGGCGAACTGGGTCTGCAGCGTCCACATCAACGCGAGCCGGACGGGCGTCGAGGATGCAGGGACGTGGTCAGCCATCCGTCACGCCGATCAGATCCCGCGGGTGATCCCGCCGTCGACCGTCACCGTCGTACCTGTCATATAGGCGGCGCGCTCGGAAGCGAGGAATGCGATCACGCCCGCGACGTCTTCTGCACTCGGGATGTACCCGAGCGGGCAATCCGCGGTGAACCGCTGTTCGGCCTCATCGAACGCGATTCCCCACAACTCGGCGTTCGCGGCGATCTGCTTGACCAGCCTTGCGGTTCGCACGGGCCCCGGAGCACACGTGATCACGTGGATCCGGTCGGGAGCGAGGTAGTTTGCGAGCGACACCGTGAAATTCAGGATCGCCGCGTTCGACGCCCCTCCCGGCAGGTGGTAGGGGATCGGCTGGCGCCCGCCGTTGCCGGCGACGTTGATGATCCGGCCGCCCCCGGCAGCGCGCAGGTGCGCGATCGCGGCGCGGCTCGTGCGGACGTAGCTCATGAACTTGAGCTCGATGTCCTGCAGCCAGCGCTCGTCCGGGACCTCGAATAGCTGCGCGAAGATCGAGGCGCCGGCGTTGTTGATCACGATGTCGATTCCGCCGAGCTCCTGCGCGGCACGCTCGACGAAGGCGTCGATCGCGTCGCGCTCCATCAGGTCGGTGCTGACGGGGAACAGGCGCCGCCCGGTCGCCGCCCGTACCGAGTCCGCGACCTCGTCGAGCAGCTCCTGACGGCGAGCGCAGAACGCGACGTCACAGCCCTCGGCTGCGAGGTACTCGACGACCGCCCGGCCGATTCCCTCGCTCGCGCCGGTCACGATCGCGCGCTTGTTCTCGAGTCGGAGGTCCACCAGTCAGCTCCTCATTAATTCCCGCGCGCTCAACCGAGCAGCCGTCCCGCGTGCTTGACCGTCGCTGTAAGCAGGGTGGCAGCGGTCGCGATGTCATCGGCGCTCGCCATCTCCGCCGGCGAGTGGCTGATTCCGTCGACGCACGGGACGAACAGCATCGTCGCCGGCGCCTGGCGGGCCACGATCGCGGCGTCGTGACCGGCCCCGCTCGACAGAACGCGATAGGGGACCCCGAGCCGCTCGCACTCCTCGTGGGCGACGGCGCGCGGCCACGCCTCGAGCACCACCGGCGCGAGCTCGGAGATGACCTCGCCGCCGATGCTCACTCCGCGCGCCTCGGCGATCTCGCTCGCACGTTCGAACACTGCGTTGGCCGTGGAGCGCTGAACGACTGAGTCGACGTCGCGGATGTCGACCCACAGCCTGACCAGCCCTGGAACCGTGGTGACGCTGTTTGGCGAGACCTCTAGCTTGCCGACGGTCGCGACCGTCGAGCGGTAGCCGCGGGCCGCCTCCTCGACGGCGAGCACGAGCTCGCTCGAGGCGGCCAGCGCATCGACCCGCATCCGCATCGGCGTCGCGCCGGAGTGATCGGCACGGCCGGTGATGTCAAAGCGCAACCGGATGCTGCCGGCGATCGTGTCGACCAGGCCGATCCGAGCGGCGCCGGCCTCGAGCTGACGTCCCTGCTCGATGTGGATCTCAAAGAAGCAGCTGATCTGATCGCCGAGCCACGGTTCGCACGCGAGCGGGTCAAGACCGAGTTCGGCGGCCGCATCGGCCAGCGGCGTCTCGCTCGCGTCCCGCAGCCGGGCGAACGCCTCTGGCTGCAGCAGTCCGGCCGCGAATGAGCTTCCGAGCGTGGGGCGCCCAAATCTGGCCCCCTCCTCGCCCGCGAACGCGACGACGCGAAGGCCGCAGTCGATGTCGGGTAGGTTGCGCGCGGCTTCGAGCGCGCCGACCACGCCGGCCGACCCGTCATAGCGGCCGCCCTGCGGGACCGTGTCGAGATGCGAACCGAGGAGGAAGTACGGCGTGCCGTCGCGGTACACGGCGACGCTGTTTCCCGCGGCATCGACCTCGACTTGGTGGCCGTCCTCGCCCGCCCAGCGCGCGAACAGGTCGTGGGCTGCCCGCTCCGGCGGGCTGTAGGCAAGGCGGGTCACGCCTCCGGCAGGGTCGGCGCCGATCGTGGCCAGCTCGTCCAGTCGCGCTCGGATCCGGCCTGCCAGCGCCTGATCACCCGGGACCTGCCGTGGGCTCTCGTCTATCGTGCTCACGTTCCGGCTCCGTGGGCCATCGTCAACAGGTCGCTCTCGGTGAACAGCGGCCGGAGGCTGAAACCCGCCTCGGCAAGTACCCGGCTGGCGCCGAAGTCGCGATCGAGGAGGCAGACGACACCAAGCACCTCGGCGCCATGCTCGGCGAGCGTTTGGACGCCCGTGAGCGCACGCTCGCCGGTGAAGACCACGTCCTCGAGCAGGACCACCTGTGCCCCTCGGTGGAGGTCACCCTCGAACTGCAGTCCGAGTTCGCCCTTGCTCCAGCCGAGCAGAAGTGGCACCCCGGTAAGCAGCGAGAGCGCCGTGCCAAGGGTCGTCGCAGGTACGCCGTTAACCGCGATTCGCTCGCACGCGTCGGGCAGCAGATCAGAGATCAGGTCTGCCGCCCGTGCCAGCAGGCCGGGACGCGACAGGACCAACGCCTTCTGGAAGTATCGCTCGGCGTTGTGCTCGTCACCGAGTTGCAGCACGTAGCCGCCACGTCCCAGGTCTGCCGCGAGCTCGCGCCGGAGCTCCTCGCGGGCGACCGCTAGGACCTTCTGGGCCATCGCGCCTAACCCGACGCCTTCGTGTGGTGGGCGAGCGCATGCAGCGAGTCCTTCTCGATGCTGGCCAGGTGGGCCCGGGTCGCCTCCTCGGCGGCGACCGGGTCGCGGGCTTCGATCGCCCGGTAGATCGCTCGGTGCTCGTCGACCGACCGCTCAGGCCGCCCCGGCATCTCGCGCGAAATGTGGGCGATCAGCGTCAGCACGTTGCGCAACCGCTCGAGGAAAGCCTGGGCATATCGGTTCTCGCTGGCCTCGACGATTGCGTCGGAGAAGCGGCGGACGGCCTCTCCGTAGCGAAACGAATCATCGGCCTTGAGCGCGGCATCGGCCTGCTTGATGCTCTGCTTGAGTTCGGCGAGAAGCTCCGGGGTCGGCAGCTCGGCGCAGCGCGCAGTCAGCGCGGCCTCGATCCAGCTCCGCGCCTCGCAAGCCTGGTGGATGTCCTCGGCGGTCGGCGTCGCGACACGGTTCACGCGGTGCAGCTCGGCCTGCACGAGACCGTCTCGCTTGAGACGGATCAGCGCCTCGCGAACGGGGGTCTTGCTGATCCCGAAGCGGTCCGATAGTTGGGCTTCTACGAGTGGATCTCCCGGACGAAATTCTCCCGCGATGATCGCGTCGCGAAGCGCGTTGTAGACACGCTCCTCAAGGCTCTGCTGGCTCAGATTCTGGGTTGCCATGTCCTCCGCCTGGGTCGACGCCGATGCAGGGGCAGGGCTCGGTCCCGCCCGGGAGCCATCGTACATTTGGGGTAACTCGGAGCCGGGGGGCACGTCCGTCACGTCCCGCGGTCGGGTTCGGCGACCCCATCAAAGCCAAGGCCGTCGTGCTCGCCCAGCAGCGGCGGCGCGAGCGACGTAGTGGACGGCGCCTCTGAAAGGCTGATCGGGAGGCGGACGATCGGTACCTCGCCGGCGCTCGAATGGCTGACCGTGTCGAGCACGCCCAAGCTCTGGACCTGCTCGGATGACAACACGTCGGCGAGTCGCTGGACCGGCGCGCACGGGACACCGGCGGTCTCGAGGACCGCCACCCAGTGATCCGTGCTCTCGGTCGCCAGCACCTTCTCGATCTCGATCCGAAGTGGTTCGGCATTGGTGACCCGGTCGCTGTTGCTCGCAAACCGCGGGTCGTCGACCAACTCCGGCACTCCGATCGCCCGACAGAGATCCGGCCAGCCGGCGGTGCCCCCGGTGCCGACCACCGCGAGATAGCCGTCCGCTGTGCGGTACGCCTCATACGGAGCGAAGAACGGGCTGCGCGTGCCGAGCGGTTCGGGCTGCCGGCCGCTGACGAGGAAGGTCGTGATGTGCATCGACAGCCAGGCGAGCCCCGTCTCGAGGATCGAGGTCTGAACCCATTGGCCGGCGCCGGTCTGCGCACGCTGGCGCAGCGCACCCATAATCCCGATTACGGCGTACAGCGCGCTGCCGAAGTCCAGTGCGGCGACCGGCACCTTGACCGGTGGCTGGCCGGGGTGGCCGGTCATCGCCATGATTCCCGAGAGCGCCTGCACGGTCAGGTCGTAACCCCCCTGGGTAGCGATCGGGCCGTCCTGGCCGAAGGCCGAAATCGAGCAGTAGATCAGTGACGGGAACCGGACGTGGAGGTCCTCATAGGCGAGGCCGCGCCGTGCCATGGCTCCCGGACGCATGTTCTCGACCAGAACGTCGGCCTCGCCGATCAGCCGCTCGAGGTCGGGACGTTGCTCGTCGGAGGCGATATCAAGCTGGATGCTTCGCTTGCCGCGATTGAGGGTCAGGAAGCTGGCGCTCTCCTGGCCGAGGAACACGGGGCCCTGCTCGCGGTAGACGTCACCCCGCCCCGGCCGCTCGACCTTGAGGACGGTGGCGCCGAGATCCGCCAGCACCTGGGTGCAGTAAGGGCCCGCGACATACGCGGTCAGATCGAGCACACGCACGCCCGCGAGCGGCCCCTCGCCCGGATCCGCCAACGGCTGTCGTCCGTTTGCGCCGGCGGTCACGTGACCACTGCCAGTGCCTCGAGCGGTCGCGAGAGAAACTGACCATATCCGTCGGGCGCGGTGGCACCGTCAGGTGCGACGACCGGACGGCCACGGACCATCACGAGCGAGGGTGGCGCCCACGCCTCGAGACCCTCATACGGAGTCCAGTCACCACCCATCGCGAGCTGATCGATGGTCAGCGTCCAGTGCGCCGATGGATCCCAGACCGCGAGGTCAGCATCGCTGCCCTGCAGCAGCGTGCCCTTGCGCGGGTAGAGCCCGAACCACCGGGCGGCCCTGGCCGACAATGCTGCCGCGGTCGCCGGGAGTGCGACGCCACGCTCAGCGGCGTGCTGAAGGATCAGCATCGGTCGCGTCTGCACCCCAGGGAGTCCGTGCGGGCAATCCCAGAACCGATCCTGGCGGCTGTCTTTCTGCTCGGCCAAGAACAGACAGTGGTCGGTGCCGATCCAGTCGACGTCGCCGCGACCGAGCGCGGACCACAGCGCCTCCTGGTCGGCTTGGCTGCGGATCGGCGGACTGCAGAGGAAGCGGTGGCCGTCGGGGCGCGCGAGATGGCTCTGCTCGAGGAACAGGTACTGCGGGCAGGTCTCAAGCGCCTCGGGCTGTCCGCACCGTGCGCGGGCGTCGAGCGCCGCGCGAAGTCCCTCCTCACTTGAGAGGTGGAGGATCCACAGCCTGCCGCCGGCGTCCGCGACCAGCGCAGCGGCGCGGGCGATCGCCGTGGCCTCGACCGATGGTGGCTTTGCGACCGGCAGAAACCGGGCTGCGCCCTGGTTTAGCTCCTGCATCCGCGCCGTACCGGCGTCATCCAGATCCGCGTCTTCGGCGTGAACACCGACGACCGCACCGAGCTCAGCCGCGCGGCGCGCGACAGCCGACAGCGTCTCATCGCTGACCGCCAGACCGCGGCGGCGGTAGGTCATGTAGAGCTTGAACGAGGTAACACCCTCGGCGACGACCGCCGCCATCTCGTCCAGAACCTGCGGCGTCGCGTCACTAACGACGACGTGGAATGAGTAGTCGATCGCCGCCATGCCCTCGGCCTGCGCTCGCCGGGCGTTCAAGGCCGCGAGCGGCGACTCTCTTCCCTCGATCGCGAAGTCGATGATCGTGGTTGTCCCACCGGCCGCCGCCGCGCGCGTGGCGATCGAGTAATCGTCGCGGGTGCGACTGTCCAGGTAGGGCCAGCCGACGTGGACATGAGGGTCAACCGCACCGGGCAGCACGAGCTTGCCCTCGACCTCCCAGACGGTTTGTGCGTCGACGTCGGCACCGGGCGCGAGCAGGGCGAGCACCGTGCCGTCCTGGATCGCGATGTCCGCCCTGACCGGCGACTCGGCTTCGGGCAGCACGATCCGGCCGCCGCGCACCAGTGAGTCACACGCGAGCATTGCCGCCCTGGACGAGCTCGACCAGCACCCCGCCCGTCGACGCGGGGTGGATGAACAGCGACGGGCGCCCATCCGACGAGGGCTCGACCGCGCTTGCAAAACGCACGCCGGCGGCAGCGAGGTGCCAGCGGAGCTCGTCGAGCGATTGGTTGACCGCCAGCGCCACGTGGTGGAGCCCTGGCCCTCGCTTGGCAATGAAGTTTGAGACCGGGCTGCTGTCAGTCCGTGGCCAGACCAACTCGAGCGCGTCATTTGGTCCAAAGCGAGCGACCGTCACCCCGCTCGGCATCTCCCGCGGCGAAAAGTTGCGGCTACCGAGCAGCGTCGCCAGTGGCAGCGACCCGTCGGTGGCCGCGATCCCGACATGGTCGAGAGTGACCGTCTGGAGATGAGGCGACGTCACGTGACCGTCGAGCGCTCGTGGTAACCGAACACTTTGGCCATCGCCGTCGTGATCTCCCCGACGGTCGCGTAGGAGCGGACCGCGGTCAGGACGGCGGGCATCATGTTGTCGGAGCCGCCCGCCGCCCGCTCGACCGCGCTCAGCGCCGCCGCAACGGCGTCGGGGTCGCGTTCGGTGCGCGTGCGGTTCAGCCGCGCGAGCTGGCGCTCGATCACGTCCTGGCCGACGACGAAGTTCTCGATCTCCTGTTCACCGGCGTCGTCCTGGACGAACCGGTTGACGCCGACGATCGTCTGCTCGCCGGCCTCGATCTTGCGCTGCTGGTCATACGCGGCATCGGCGATCGCCGCCTCGAGGCTGCCGTCCTCGATCCCGGCGACGACCCCGCCGTGCTCCTTGATCTGCGCCATCAGCGCCTCGATCCGGCCCTCGAGCTCGTCGGTCAGCGACTCCACGTAGTAGGAGCCGCCGAGCGGGTCGGCCGTGCGGGCGACCCCCGTTTCGTAGGCGAGGATCTGCTGCGTGCGAAGCGCCAGCAGGCTCGACGCCTCGGTCGGAATCCCGATCGCCTCGTCCCACGAGATCGTGTGGACCGCCTGCGCTCCGCTGAGCACGATCGCGAGTGCCTGCATCGCGATCCGCACGACGTTGTTGTGGGGCTCGATCGCGGTCAGCGACGTTCCGTCGCCGCCGGAGAACAGCCGCAGTGTCGACGAGCGAGGATCCTCGGCCCCGAACTCGTCGCGGATGATCCGCGCCCAGATCCGCCTTGCAGCGCGGTGCTTGGCGATCTCCTCGAAGAAATCGCGCATCGTCGAGAGATTGAAGGAGAAGTGCGGCGCGAAGCTGTCCACCGGCAGGCCACGATCGACGAGCGCCTGGATGTAGGCGGCGGCGTTGGAGAGCGTCAGCGCGATCTCCTGGATCGCGTCGCAACCGGCCTGACGGAGGTGGTAGCCGCAGACGCTGATCGGGTTGAACTTCGGCAGCGTGTTCGATGCGTACTCGATCGTATCCGCGACCAGGCGCAGCGAGGGCCTGGGCGGGTAGATGTAGGTCTTGCGCGCCAGGTACTCCTTGAGGATGTCGTTCTGGACGGTTCCCCGCAGCTGTGCTAAATCGACCCCCTGTCGCTCGGCCACGACCTGGTACATCGCCAGCAGGATCGGGGCGGTGGCGTTGATCGTGAACGAGGTGGAGATGCGATCAAGCGGGATCCCCTCGAAGATCCGCTCCATGTCGGCGAGCGAGTCCACTGATACGCCGACCTTGCCGATCTCCGCCTGAGCCAGCGGATGGTCTGAGTCGTAACCCATCTGCGTCGGGAGGTCGAGCGCCACGCTGAGTCCGGTCTGGCCGCGGTCGAGCAGGTAACGGAAGCGCTCGTTGGTGTCCTCAGGTGTGCCCCAGCCGGAGTAGAGGCGCATCGTCCACAGACGGCCGCGATACATGGTGGGGTAGATCCCGCGCGTATATGGATGCTCGCCCGGTTGACCGACGTGCTCGAGATATCGCTCGTCGTCGAAATCGAGGGGTGTGTAGACGGGCTTGACAGGAATGCCGGAGTCCGTCTCGGCGGGCGCAAGTCGATCTACGCCGGCACTCTTCTCCCAGGATTCAAGCCGCTCTTCGAGCACCCGATTCGGAGTCTCGGCGTGGGACACCGAGAGGCTATCCACCATGCGTTTACCATATCATATCTCAGATGGCGAGCAGGCGGGCGGCCCGGAGCCATCGTGGCTACTGCACGCTCGCGGCGATCCCCTGCTCGACGCCGGCCGCCTGAGGCGTTCCCGCGGTTGCGACCACGTGGATCGTGCGAGTCAGCTCGGCGAGCAGGTCGTAACCGTCCCAGAACCTGCCGAAGCTCAGCGCGTCGCCGAACCCCACGATCCGGTCAACGCCGCGGCCGTGAAGCGACCGCGCGAACGCGGTCAGCTCGTTGTCCGAAAACCCGTGCGCCACCACCGTCTGGTCACTGCGCTTGACGAACGTGACCAGGTCCGACAGCGCGTCGACACGTGCCTCGAAGAACAGCCCGAAACCCGGATGGCCGCGATCGAATGCCGAGAAGTCCTTCAAGCTGAGCACGACTAGGTTGTCGCCGAATTGATGCACGTGCTCGACGGGACGGTCGATCAGCGCCTGGTAGGTGAACGTCAGCTTCGCGATCGCCGGGCCGGGTGGACACTGGTAGCCACGGGCCGCGATCACCTGCGCGAGCTCCTCCATCAGGAGCCGACGTGCCTCCTTGACCTGTGCCTCGGTGCCGACCCAAACGAGCAGGCGCGGCGAGGCGCACGCGAGCTGGTCATACCAGTACGCGTCCCGGAACAGCCGCTCCGCCAGCGCCGAGCGCGACTCAGGATCGGCTTTGAGCACGGCATCCGGGCGGAGCACCGCGAACGAGAAGCGGTCGCCGAACATCAGCTCGTGAGCGGCGGGGCGGATCGGAACGGCGCGCAGCCGAGCGACGGTCTGATCGCCGCCCCAGAGCAGGCGCACGTCTGCCTCGCGCGAGAGTGCGGCGGTCGGCTCGGCTTCGTGGTCGTAGGAGATCACCGCCAGCTCCTGACCGAACCCGGCAAAGCGCTCCTGCGCCAGCACCCGATCGAGAACTTCGCACAGCAGCTTGACCTGCGGGCTGAACCGGGTGCGCGAGGTGCGTACGACGTTGAGGTTGCCGACCAGGAACGAGGCGATCAGCGGGTACATGAACATCGTGTCGACGTTCGTCGGCGGCAGGTGGAATGCGAGTCCCCGAGGAGCACGCGGCGACCCGTTCGCCTCCAGGCCCAAGAACTGCTGCGCCAGCCGCGAGACTTCGGCGCGGCGCAGCCAGAAGGCAGCGGCGAGCAGCTCAGGGTAGGCCCTCGCGGGAGGATGATCGAAGATCGCCCGCGAGACCGCCGCGCTGAATTCGATCCGCGCGGGATGAAACGGATCGGCGCGATCGCGGGGCGCCTCGCGCAGGCTGCGCAGCAGCTCACTGACCTCGACGGGCGCCGGGCCGGGAACGAGTCGCTCGACGATCACGCGGCCAGCTCCGCCAGCCCCGGGCTCGTGTCGCCGCAGCCTCGAACTTCTGCCTCGGGAACCCGGCCGAGAATCGAGATCGCCTTGCCAAGACGACCGCATGGGCAGCTGTCGACGGCTTCGACGCGCGCGAGATCCTCGGTGAGGATCGAATGCCCGGGATAGCTCTCGGGCAGCGCGCTCAACGTTTGCGCGACGCCGACCTCGCCGTCTGCGACGACGTCCCACGAGCCGGGGTCGCGGACGATCAGCTCCGCAGCGTTTGGCGTGTGGAGGTACCCGTGTTCGCATTCGACCAGCACCGTGCCGATCTGCTCGGCCATCCCGTAGAAGTTGTGCACGCGGCGCAGCCCGGTGACGCGCTCGAGCTCGAGCTTGAATTCACGGTTTGTAACGGCTCGGTCGGCGAGCTTCTTCCAGCCCCCGGAATGGATCAGGGTCGCGTCCTGCAGATTCAACTCGCCCGGGCGCAGCGCGCTGAGCAGATGCTCCCAGACGATGAAGGTGAAGCCGAAGATCAGGATCGGGGAGCCCGCATGTTCCTCCAGCCACCGCGCGAGTCGATCGCGGTCGATGCGCATACGGTCGTCGAGCGCGTAGAAATGGTCGCGTCCGAACGTCGCCATACCGACGATCCCGGCGGCACGAGCCGAACGGGTCTGTCGATCGCGGATCGTCGAACGCGAGTCGACGATGACCATCGGCAGTCGCGAGCGACCCAGCCAGTGAGTCATGATCCCCGCCAAGCAGCGCGTCTGAAGCTGCGCGGCCGCCGCGTCAAGGAACAAGCGGCTCACGGCGTCGCCGGTCGTCCCCGACGAGGTGACCACCTTGAACACCTGTTCTGAGGGAATGCTGCTCAGCTGATGGCTCTTGAACAACCCGACGGGAAGCATTGGCACGCGCGTAGGCGATGTCATTCGCTCAGAGTCGTGGTCGAGCGCGGACAGGATCCGCCCGTACGCTTCACAGCGCTCGCCGTGCAGCAGGGTCAGCTCTCGCAGGCGCTCGGTGAGGATTGCCTGCTTGTCCTCATGCCGTAGCGAGTACTGGTCGAGCTGCACGAGCTCGTCAACCTGCATCGCGCTCAGCCAGCCGCTCGTAGTCGATCTTGCCCGACGCCGTTCGCGGTAGCTCGTCGAGCTCCCTAACCGCGAAGGCACTGGGATTCATCCCGAGCCGGCGGGCGACCGCTCGTCGGAGATCATCGGGCTCGATGCCGGCGTCGGCCTCGCGCCAGAGCTCGATGTGATCGCCACCATCCGTTGCGGCCACGGGGCCGTAACCGCTCGCGATGGACTCGATATCGTCAAGGTTCTGGCGGGCACCGAAGACTTTGGCGATCCGCTTGATCCGACCGGTGATCCGCAGGAAGCCATCGGCGTCGAAGCAGCCGAGGTCTCCGGTGCGTACCACTCCGCCCTGCGTGTCACCACACGCCAGCTCCTCGCGGTGCCCGGCATAGCCCAGCATTACGTTCGGCCCCTGGTAGATCAGCTCACCCTCGACATCCGGCGCGGTCACCAGCTGACCGCCGGACCGGACGCTCAGACGGCCCCCCGGGATCGGGATCCCAACCGTGTGAGCCTTGTCCGGCAGCGCCTGCGGAGGCACGTAGGAGATCCGCGCGGTCGCTTCCGTCTGCCCATACATCACCCACAGCCGCCCGTCTCGCTCGTGGATCAGCTCGTGCAGCTCGATCACCGACCGGGGCGCGAGGCGGCCGCCGGACTGGGTGAGCGTCCGCATCGTGTCCGGCATGAACTTGCGCAGCAGGCCAGTGCGCTCAAGGATCGCGTACGAGTACGGCACGCCCGCGAATGAGGTCGCACCCCACCGCGCGGCATCCGCCCAGAACTCTGGTCGCATGATCGAGTGGGCCGTGAGGATGACGCTGGCGGCCGCGGCGAGATGGCTGTTGAGCACCGACAGGCCATACGAGTAGTGGATCGGCAAGCTCAGGATCGCGCGCTCGGCGCCGTCGAGCTCGAGGTATTGCGCGATCGAGCTGGCGTTGGCCGCGATGTTGCGGTGAGACAGCCGCACCAGCTTGGGGCTTCCCGTGCTGCCAGACGTCGACAGCAGCACCGCCAGTTCGCCGGCGATCGGGGGTCCCGTCGCATCGGCCCGGCGGTGGATCACGGGGCGCTCGCCCGATTCTGGTCCCAACACGAACGCCGGCCCGTAGCGGGCGACCAGCGCCGCGGTCAGCTCGGCAGGCACGTCGGCGTCGAGCAGGGCGACGGCGTGTCCGGCCCGGAGAGCGCCCAGATATCCGATGATCGAGGCGGCGTTCCAGCCGCAGAGGCAAAACACCAGTTCGGCCCCGTTCGTCGCGAGGCGATCGGCGACCGCGTTGACGGCTGCTGCCAGTTCATCCTGGGTCCACACGCGCCCGGCGGCCGCCTCCACCAGCACGGGCACGTCCGCGGGCTGATCGAGGAACGCCAGCGGTGATCGCGGCTCGTCAAGCGGCGCGCCAAGCGTCCACTGCTGCCGCCCAAGCGGCTCGGTGGCGGCCCTGACAGGCTTGATCACACCTCGATACCGTGGGTTCGGAGAGTCTCGACGGCCTGCGCATAGCTGCTGATGGCCACGATTTCGTCGATCTCCAGGCTGACCCCGAATCGGTCCTCTAGCTCTGCCACAAGCGCCATGTGACCGACGGAATCCCACGCCGGGTTATTCCCGATCTCGAGCCCTTCGACGTCGGAGCCGGAAGGCAGGTCGAGAGCACTGATGAAGGCATCCCTGACCGCGTGATCGGTCGTACTCACGTCACTGCGCCCCGGGCGGATTGCTGAGGCTGAATGGGCTGCCCGGTGACGCGCGGGCCGGGACGTATCCGGACCCCCCGTTCGCGAGCGCTTCCTGCTGGGCCCGCTTGCGCTCCTCGGTGATGCCCGAGACGATGTTCCAGCCCTCGCGCGGCCAACTCGGCGCGCGGGCGGCGCTCGCGCGATGCCAGGCGACCGCCGACTTGATCGGGGTGGCCTTTGCCGGGTTTCCAATCACGAGCGAGGCGGGAGGTACGGTGCCGTGGACGACGGCGCCCGCACCCACCACGGAATCCTCCCCGACGCTGGCCCCGGGAAGCAGGATCGCGCCGACACCGACGTAGACGCGCTTGCCGACCACCACCCGGCCGAGGCGGGTCTGGCCGGTGTACTGAAACAGGCTCGTGTCGTGGGTGATGATCGCCACGTACGGTCCGAGCGTGACGTAATCGTCGATCGTGATCAGCCAAGGGTGCAGCTGGTCGATGTAGATCGGACGCGAGATGTGCGTGCCCACGCCGAGCTCAAGGCCTTGGGCGACCAACCGCTTCATGTCCGGGTCACCCCGCACTCGGTCAATGACGCGACGCCTGATGCCTGCCAAGGCCTCCCCTATCACGGCTTGCGAGAGTCTACTCCCATGCTCGTAGCCGGACCGAGCGGCGGTCCGGCCACCTTCGCGCTTGCGGGCACCGTGTCTCAATAAATCGACCAAAACCTCTCAGGCCCACACGCCGCAGGCACTTGCGGCGTCGAAGCTGACGTACGTCTCCCGCCGGAGGTAGGCGAACACCGCTGCGAAGCGACGGTGTTCGTCCGGAGTCGCTGACGCCGCGCACCATCATCGTCGCAGGGCAGATTCAAGGTTCGTCGCTCCCCAAGACGCCGAGAGTCACATCGGTCACATCTTCGTAAAGCTCGACGTCAAGCCCTTACCCGCCAATAACGCATCGGGGTCTCCCAACTTCTTCTTTATCGTGATTAGCACGTTGGGCGGATTCCTGACCGTGACCGCGCTGGGATTTGTGGCCCCGACGTTGCCAGAGCGGCAGCGACTCGCGATAGTCGCGGCGGCGTGCCTGCTCGCCCCGTTGGTCGCCTACCTGATCGGCGGGCCCGGCTATGGCACGTTCAGCGGCTCGGTGGGAGCGATCCTCGCGATGCTGGGCCTGGGTGCTCTGTATGCGTTCGCGGTGGCGGTGATCACCCGTCTGCTGCAGTTGGGGTTAGGAGCATGGGGCGCCCTGACCGGGTCGCTGGTCCTGATCTTCCTGAATGTCCCCAGCAGCGGCGGGAGCGTGGCTGGGCCGCTGCTGCCCGGGTTCTGGCGCTTTTTGAGCCACTTCTGGATCGGTGCAGCCGCCCTCGACGCCAATCGGAGCGCCCTCTACTTCGGCGGCTCGGGGGTCGCCGACGACGTGCTCAAGATCCTGGCCTGGGTCGTGGTCTGGGCATGCCTACTCGCGGTTCCGATCCACCTCCGAAGCAGGCGCCGAGTCCGCGACGCGCCCGTATCCCCACCGACACCACGAGCGGACTTCGTGGTGCGCAACTGCACATCGGCAGCGGTTGAAGGCTCTGCCGAGGCCGGTCAATGACGGAGCGGATCATGTTCACAACATCCGACTAGCGATTGATGGCTCGCCTGACGCCGAACCGGCGCCAATACGGGCGAACGACCTAGCAGAGAGCGAGCACACCCGGCTCACTCTGGTTACCGGCGTTCCAAAGCTCTCCCCGCTCGATCTTCAGCGTCCACGGGCCACTCTGCTGCCGTGAACACCTGCGGGCAATTACCGACCAAATTTGTGGGGTTCAGCGCTGGTCAAGCGACTCAGGTTAGGTCGATGGAATGCCAATGGATCGAATTGCAAGCACGCACTTTGGAGACTGGGGCACACGATCCCGGTTGTCTAGCTGCGCGTGGCACGGATGCCTTCTTGACGGGATGTCGTCGGTAATCGGTAAGGGAGATGCACAATGACTCAGGCACAGACGCCAAATCGCGGACGCCATCTCAGACAGCTCTTGCTCGCGCCGGCTGTGGCGGCGGCCATCATGATGGCGGCGGCTCCGGCAGGAGCGTCGCCCCTCACCGTTCGCACAGGCACCCAGCACTCGGCGCGAGCCCTGGTAGTCAAGAAGCACGCACATGCGCCCCGGCATCCTTCGCTCCGTTTCTACACATTCGGTCGCAAGGTGGGCTAAAACCCAGCGGGCGGCGAACAGCCCCTCGCCAACGTGTTACGTCGACTATCGAGGTCGGTCCGCGTGTGTGTCCGCCAAGAGTCGGCTTCCAGTCATACAGATCCCGGGGCAGCTGACACCCTATCCCGCCTGCCGCACTTCGGACGGCAGGGCTGACATGTGAGTCGGCTCGGGTCGAATCTCCCGAGAGCTGATACGAGATCGGCAAAGCGGCTTATTGCCGACGATCATGTGGCTTCTGTCTACAGGCTAGAGCGGGGTCGACGTTGGGCCAGTGGACTGAACGTGCGCCACCGAGTACTATGAACTGGCGGCTCTGCAACTCCGGTCGCAAAATCGTCGCCACGGACGTCTTCGATAGTCAGGTAAAGGAGATCATCCAATGGCCGACGCACGCTCGCCGGCGGCTCGTAGAGCACAGCGTGGTGATCGCGACAGTGGCCGTGGCCATCCTGATGGCGGCAGGGCGGTAGCGCAGCAATTCGCGCTCGTCGACGTCGAGGAGCGTTCCAGAGAAGCGACAATCGACGGCGGTCACGCGGGCGAGGCAAGTCTGCCGTACGTGGTTTCTCGTCCATTCGTCGGCTTGACGGTGCTGGTGGTGATTGCTGCCGCTGGGTCTGTGGCACTGCTTGCGTCAGGAGCCGGCTGGCATGTCGGCGCGCCGGCGCGGTTCTGGCTTCTGACGTTATTCATCCTCGCCGGAGAGCTGTTACCGATCCCAGTCCCGCGACGTCAGGGACTGGATAAGGTGGCAGTCTCAACGGCATTTGCGTTTGCTGCGCTGCTATGCGTCGGGATCCTGCCGGCGTGCGCTGTTTACGCGGCGGCGTCCGTGATCGCGGACCTGTCCGCCCGCGTCGCTCCGATCAAGGTGATATTCAACTGCGCGCAGTACATCCTTTCGCTCGCGGGCGCCGGCGCGGTCCTGATGCTTGTCGGCGCCGGGCCGCCCGTGACTCTAAATGCGGCGGTCGTTCCGGCGATCCTGCTCGCGGCGCTGGCGTGCTTTGTCATCAACCACGTGCTGGCGGGGACCGGCGCAGCGTTGCTGGCGGGACTGCCGGTGATGCCTTACCTAGTCGATGACATCGCTTTTCACGCGTTGACGGCCGGGTGCCTCCTCGCGCTCGCACCGGGAGTGGTCGCGTCCTCGGCCGCGAGCGTCACGCTCATCCCGCTCGCATTCGTGCCAGTACTGGCGATCTACTTTGGCGGGCGCCAAGCGGGAACTAATGCTCATCGCGCGTTCCATGACGGGCTCACCGGTCTACCGAATCGCTGGCGGCTGATTGAGCATGTCACCAGTGCGCTGCAAGCGGCTCAACGCGACCACACAGGCGTAGCGGTAATGATTATCGATCTTGATGACTTCAAGTCGATCAACGACACGCTCGGCCACCAGTTGGGCGACCGGGTGCTCCAACTGGTCGCGCCTCGATTGGCGCAGGCAGTGGGGCCGCGCGGGCTCCTGGCCCGGCTGGGGGGTGACGAGTTCGCGGCCGTCATAGTGGGCGTACGCGACAGGAAAGAGGCGGTCCGGCACGCCGAGCAGCTTCTCGTCGCCCTGCAGCGCCCGTGTGAGGTCGACTCGCTGGTTCTCCACGTCGCCGGGAGCATCGGGGTTGCGATCTACCCTGAGCACGGAGGAACGGTCGACGTGCTGCTGCGCCACGCGGACGTCGCTTTGTACTGCGCGAAGTCCGAAGGCTCAACCTGCGCCGTGTACACCAAGGAGCATGACGCCCACAGTGTCGACCGTCTCGAATTCGCGGCCCAGCTTCGAGGCGGCATCGATCGCGATGAGCTCATCGTGCACTACCAGCCGAAGGTTTCGCTCAACCCCAGCGGCACATACGCAGTCGAAGCGCTCGTCCGTTGGAACCACCCCGTCCTTGGCTGTCTCGGTCCAGACGGGTTCATTCCACTAGCCGAACAGACCGGCCTGATCAGAGAAGTGACCGAGCGCGTACTCGAGGCAGCCCTTGGCCAATGCGAAACATGGCGCGCCGGCGGGCTCGATATCCACTTCTCGGTCAACGTCTCGACACGCACCCTGCTCGACCCTGACCTGCCTGAGACGATCCGCGGACTGCTGGCCCGGTTTTCCGTACCGCCCGCGTCACTGCAGCTGGAGATCACCGAAAGCCGATTTGTTGCCGATGTCGGACGTACACGGAAGGTTCTGGACGAGCTGCGGGCAATGGGTGTGACGATCGCGATCGACGACTTCGGCACCGGCTATTCCTCACTCACGCAGCTACAGCAACTCCCCGTCGACGAAATCAAGATCGACCAGTCTTTCGTACTGCGCATGGAGGCCGAGCACGATAATGCCGTCCTCGTGCGATCGATCGTCGAACTCGGCCACAACCTCGGGCTACGCGTCACCGCCGAGGGAGTCGAGACGGCCAGCGTTCATCGCACCTTGCAGCAGCTGGGTTGTGACTTCGCACAAGGCTTCCACATCAGCCGGCCCGTCCCCGCCGACGAATGCCACGCTCTGCTCAGCGCCATGCGACGCTCGGCGCCCCGGCCTGCCCGCGAGCCTCGTGCCGCCTAGCCTGGTTGGCCGCGCTGCCGGCGCGGGTGGCGCGGCGTGCCGCTGAATCAGGACAGTGTTCGAATCCCGACATGACGGGAGTCGGAGCGACAGCGCTCCATGAGGATGCTCCTGGATCACTGAGTCGGCACCGGTACCCTCAGGCGGCCTCTCGGGACGTACAATCGCTGCTAGACGCGGCATTTTTGGACCGCCCGCTGCGGGACTGGCCGCGTATCTCACGCAAGCGCTCCGGCTGTCGCACGGGTCGCATCCTCGGTGGCTTGCCCGTCGCAAGGAGGGCAACTTGCCCGCAAAGTCAACACCCACGCCGAAGCCTGCCGCGGCCGCCTCGGCCGATCCGAGCCCAGGCCGCTCGGCTCCGGACCTCACCGCAGCCACCCAGCACCCGACGGCGGACTTCCCGTCCGGCTCCGATGGGGGCCCTTCGCCTGCCGAGCAGCTCGCTGCCGAGCGAACCGAACGCCGCCGACAACGAAAGGTGGCCCACGAAACGCCCACGCCCGCTCGCGCGCCGCGAAGAGTCCGCCAGCCTGCGCGAGCGAGCAAGTCAACGGGTGCCCAAAGACGGCCGAGTCGCCTGACGCTTCGAGACTCGACGTCGGTCGACGTGATCGGTGTGCTCGCGGCCGGCGGCGTGCTCGGAGCTGTCCTCGGAGCGCTGAGCGTCGCCGGTTGGGTCATCGGACTGCTCGTGGCCGGGCTGACCGTGGCCCTCTCGGCGGTGCTTCGGTCTCACCAACACTCGAGCTAGCCAGTGCGGCCGTCCGGCGCTCGCAGTCCCTCGCTGGGACGGCGGGCTTCTTGCCGGAGCGAAACGCGGGCTGAGCATGGGGAGGCGCCCGGCCGGCCGCGCCGCGAACAACCGGCGGAGGTGAGACCGGTCAGGGTCACGCTGCCGTGGACCGTGCGCTCCTGTTCGCCGCGGGCTGCGTGACGCCAGCGACGAACCGTTCGCGCGCTGAGAGCTCGCGGCTGTGCTCTCGGGCAAGGAGCAGCGAGGCGATGAGAATCATCACCGGCGCGGTTCCTGGGTCCGTGGCCTGTCCGGTGAGCACGCCGCCGAGGCCCTGGCCGGCGATCCAGTAGCCGGCCGAAACGGCGATCGCGAGGCCGAGGAAGAACCTCGTGTGCCACCTGTACAGGAAGCTTGCTCCGATGCATACGGATACCGTGGCCAGCGCGAATGCGATCGTGGTGCCGCGACCGGCGGCGCCATGCGCGAGCGTTGTCAGGATCCTGGACAACCAGCCAGCGCCCGCCGGGACTGTGTCGATCGCGTCGTGGATCGAGGCGGCGCCGTCGTTGGCTGGGAGGAGCCACAGCAGGGCCGAGCCGAGCCAGACGGCTGACCAGCACCAGCGCACCGCGGCGTCACGCCTTGCCTGTCCGACGGCGCCTCCGGGGGGCCAGCAGATCAGTCCGGCCAGCACATACAGCAGGGCTGCGCCCGGGGCGCCGGTCAGCGGGCTCGCTGTTCCTGTGAAGAGCATCCCCAGTCCTTCTCCGGCGACCCAGATTGCGCTCGCCCAGAGGAAGGAGACGAGCAGCGAGAGCTTGACGGTCGGCCGGTAGAGCAGGCCCAGACCGATCAGGACCTGAAGAGTTGCCGCGCCGGCGTTGAACACTGCAACCCGAGGTTCGACCAGGTTGGCGATCCAGCCGATTGTGCCGCCGATGATCCCTGGCTGGCCCTGGCCGGCGGGCAGGATTACGCCTGTCACGAACGTCTTGGCGAACATGTAGGGCTGAAACTGCAGTGCTCCGTCCGCCAGCCAGAGCAACCCGAGCGCGATCTGGCCGGTTCGCGCGATCTTCGTGTCGGCGCGACTGAGTTGTGTGGACATGCTGAGCTCCGAAGGACCGAGGGGCCAGCGGACGGCCGGGCGGTGTTGGCCCGACCGTCCGCTGGCAAGCGCTCGGCTCTCAGCCGTGGTTGAACGGGCTGACCATTGGGTTCATTCCGCTGTAGAGCCCGGCCGGGTTCGGGTACCAGATCCAGAAGTGCAGCGTGATCAGACGCGGGTGCCAGAAGTTGAACGCCGCGCCCGTCTGAGGGCTCTTGGATGCGCACATCGACTGTGCGCTCTCAGGCACAAACGTTCCGTCCACGTACTGGCAGGCTGCTGGGAACGTCCCGTACCGCGCCCCGGGGAGCGGCGGCTTGGCGGGCTTGGAGGTGAAGACCCACTCCAGCGCGCCGAGCTGCCAGGCGCCGCCGTGGTGCTCATAGACGAGGATCGGCGGCTTGCGGACGTCGAACCCCTTCACCTTCGGGTTGAGGAAGTGGTAGCCCATGCTGGGGATCATGCGAGTCAGGATCCGGTAGCCAGCAGCCTTGGCCGCGGCGAGGCTGGTTGCATACCTCGCAGTGGCCAGGCGTGCCGCCACCATGTCGCGGGTGAGAGTCGCATGAGATGCCGCCTGGGCGACCTCGCTCCGTCCCCGCGTCGCGTTTGCGCCGGCGGATTGGACGGCGATGATCGAGAGCGAAGCTGTGGTCGCGATCACCGCCGCGACGAGTGCCATTCGGATAGGCCGCATGTGTTGCTCCTTATCTGTCGTTTGGTATTTGGCGTCCACGTGTCAGGCGTAGAAGTAGGGGTCGAGCACCCGTACCTGGGTGATCTGCTCCACCGGCAGCTCGTTGCGCGCCGCGGTCTTGCGAATCGCCTCCGGAGTTGGCGCGTCGTAGATGCAGAACGTCGTCTGCTTGTCGGCGCTCACGTACGAGTGCACCCAGGTGACCCCTTCCTCGGCGTTTCGCTCGACGACCGTTTGGCAGAGCTCCGAGCCACCGTTCCCGACGGGAATCTGAAGTCCGTCGGGGAAGCTGCGCTGCACCACATATCGCGGCATGTGGATCCTCCTGATCGGTTGGCCTGCGGGATGCAGCGAACGTACGCGCGCCGTGACCGGCGCACATCGGGAGGAGCACCTATGTTGAGAGCCGCCGCTCCCTATCTTGGGCCGAGCAGCCCGAGCCGTGTGGCCTCGGCGGCTGCCTCGCCGCGCGTGCGGACGTCGAGCTTGCGCAGGATCGCCGAGACGTGATGGTCGACGGTCTTTTCGGAGACCACCAGCTCGTCGGCGATCGCCGCATTCCGCAGTCCCCTGGCAATCAGAGCGAGCACCTCGAGCTCGCGAGCCGTGAGGCCGGCGGAATTCGCCCGCGTGCTTGAACGTGGCCCACGCGGGACGCCGCGCACACCGCGCTCGCGTAGCTTGCGAGCCACGATCGCAACCCCCGGGCGCGCACCCAGTGCCTGCAACTCCGCGTGTGCCCGGCGCAGTGGCTGCGCCGCGTCGCTGTCGGCGAGTGCCAGGGCCGCCTCGTACGGGCACCCGAGCTCGCGCCAGACCTTCGCTGCCTGCGCCGCCTTCCCGCCCAGCGTCAACGCGTACGGCTCCGCGGCAGCTCCACGGGCAAGCCGATCGCGCAGCCCAGCCCGCCACCGCCAGCACGCCAGCTCCCCGACCACCCATGGCGCCTGGCGTTGCAGCGCGAGCGAGAGCGCCGCTTCAGTCTCCTGCTCTACGGCCGCCGTGTCGCCCGCGAGCCATGCCGCCTCGGTCCTCGCCGCCACAACCGGGGCGACCCGGAGGAGCTCCTGCGTCGGCCAGGCCAGCGCGTGCTCCTCGGCGAGCGGCGCGTCGGCCTCGGGGTCGCCGCGGCGGGCTCTGACCAGTCCCAGCGTTGTCAACGCCATACCCCGGGGCACCGGGGCGCTGCGGGGGTCGCGCAGAACCAGCACGGCGGTCTCGGCCGCCCGGTCCCATTGCCCGCGGTCGAGCTCCGTCCGCGCGCGGCACCCGAGCAGGTACAGCCGCCACGTGTCAAGACCCCGCTCGCGGCAGTACTCGAGCCCAGGGCCGAGATAATCATCCGCGAGATCGAAACGGTGTAGGCGCAGGGCGTCGAAGACGATGCTGAAAAAGGCCCTTCCTGCGTAGTCCTCGAGGTCGTCCTGCAGGGCGAGCGCCAGCGCCTCCTCCAGCTTGCCAAGCCCTTCCTCGACGCCTGCTTGGAACTCAGCCGCGCCGATGTTCGTGAGCGCGTACACAGTCGCCTCGGTGTCGTTCAGTCGCCGCGCAAGATCGAGCGCGCGGCTGCCGGCCGCGATCGCCGCCTCAAGGCTCTCGACCACCGTGCGGCGCTGGGAGACGTTGCAGTAGGCCATCGCGAGCTCATGCCCAGGGGGTAGTCGCTCGAGCAGCTCGACCGCCTCCAGCGCCAGCGCCTCGCCCTCGCGGACCCGGGCGACGAAGAACATCAGCCGTGAGAGCGTCCGCAGTGCGTCCCCCTCGCCCAACTGGTCACCGAGCTGCCGCCGGCATTCGAGCGCCGCCTCCTGCGCCTCGATCGCCGCGTCGAACTGATCGGTCATCCAGCACTCTTCCACGCGGTGCTTCAGCAGCTCCGCTCGCCGATCGAGCGCCAATCCGTCCGCGAACCTGAGCGCCCTGGCGTACTGCGCGGCCGCCTCGCGATGCGCGCCGCCGCGAGCGGCCTGCTCAGCCGCCTCAGGCGCCCACCGAAGCACCGCCTCGCGATCGCCTGCCGCCTCGGCGTGAGCTGCCAGCCGCGCGAAGTCCGGACTCCCGCCTCCCCGGTCCTCGAGTGCCGCGAGGACGGCGCGATGAAGCGCAACGCGACGGTCAGGCGGAATCGACTCCTCGATCCCGACTCGTGCGAGCTCGTGTCGGAAGCCGATGTCGGCCGGGCCGGCGGTGAGCATCCCCGAGGCCAGGCACTCCTCGAGCCGGTCGATCAGCTCGGGCGCCACGGCCTCCAAAAGCCAGAGGCCTGTCCGTCCCGGAACCACTGCCGTAGCTTCAAGCAGCCTGCGCGCCGGTCTGGACAAGCGTCCCGCGCGAGCGAGCACCGCATCCCGGACGGTCGGGGGAACGCGCTCCCCGGCTGTCGCGAGCACCTCGGTGACGAAGAACGGATTGCCCCCGGTAACCCGATACAGATCAGCGCCATCGGCGCCGGCGGGCGCTGCCAGTGCCTCAACGGCCTCCAGCGACAGCGGCGAAAGCGCCAGGCGCCGCACCCCGTGCCCCATCCGCAGCTCACCCAGTACCGACCGTAGCTGGTGGTCCGCAGCGAGCTCATCGTCTCTGTAGGTCGCGATCACCAGGGCGGGCACGAGCTCGGCCCGGCGTCCGAGCATCGTCAGCACATCGAGGGTCGCCTCGTCTGCCCAATGCAGGTCCTCGATCACGAGGATCGTAGGTGCAGCAGCCGCGAGCTCGGCGATCAGAGCGGCAAAGCATTGTGCGGGGCGTTCACCGCGCGCAATCGTCTCGGCGAGTGCGTCGCCGGCGGTTGCGGCGATATCGACGAACGGCGCCAAGGGCCGCGGCGTCCGCAGTCCATCGCACGCGCCCCACAACACCCGCCCCTGCGGTCGCTGGCGGTCACAGAATTCACGCGCCAGGGCGGTCTTCCCGGTCCCGGCCTCGCCCGTTACGAGGACCAACCGGCCGCGACCATCGAGGGCGTCCACCCAAAACGCATCAAGCGCCTCGAGAAACTCTGCGCGCTCCAGCAAGCCCCCGGAGCGGGCGGGCGTAGCCAGGTCCTGAGCCGCGTCGCCCACCGACACATCGTCCCCGCGCGCGGTCTGCCCGTCAAGCCGTCCCAAGATGGGTATCCCCAGCTCCCAACATGGGTGGTCCTCCCGATGCGCGCACACCGTCGTGCGCATACGTTGGCGGCACGGCAGGTCTGGTGCACGCCCGAGATCTGCGAGTGACCGCGAGCAGAACGAGGGCTGGAATGAGTGAACGCACGCGTTATCCAATTCCGTCGCGGCGGGAGTTCCTGAAGGGTGTGGGAGCGGCTGGTGCAGGACTGGTGGCCGGCTCGATCGGCGGCGGTGGGGGACTGGCAGGGTCCGCGGATGCCGATGTCCGGCCGGCCCCTTCAGGGAGCTACGCGAGGGGCGGCTGTGGTGCGCCGGCCTCGAGTGTCGACTTCGGGCGCATATTCCCGAACCTGCCGCCGTTCGCCGAGGCGAACGACAGCGTCCGCTCAGCGCTGATCGAGGTGGGGCAGCAGGGCGGAGGCCTCGACGCGCAGGACGACCTGACGGCGGGGCCGCAGGCGCTGATCGTCGATCCAACCGTGAACGGGAATCCCACCGTGACGAACCCGTACGGGACCAATCCGGATAACCCGACGATGACGGCGGGGTCGACATTCGTTGGCCAGTTCACCGATCACGACATCACGTTCGATCAGACCTCGCAGCTTGGGGTGCCGCAGAACCCCGTGACCTCGCCGAACACGCGCACTCCGGCGCTTGACCTCGATTCGGTGTTCGGTGGCGGCCCGGGGTTGCGCCCGGACCTGTACGTCGACAACCGCGACGGCACGGTGGGCCCGAAGCTGAAGATCGGATCCGTGGTTGGACCCGCTCCCAACGACGCGACGCACGAGGACGTCCCCAGAGTGGCCAACGGCGATGGCAGCTACAGCGCGCTGTTGGGCGATCCGCGCAATGACGAGAACGTCATGATCGCAGGACTTCACTGCGCCCACATCCTGTTCTACAACCGGGTGCTGGACGATCTGTCGGAGTTCGACCACAGGCACTTTCCGGCCGCCCGCGCTGGTGACACGTCCAACCCGTATGTGGCGTTCCTGATCGCCAGGCAGGTGACGCTGTGGCACTACCAGTGGCTGTTGGTCAACGAGCACCTGCCGCAGATCGCTGGACAGGCGATCGTCAACGAAGTGCTCCAGAAAGGCAACCGCTTCTACAAGCCGCCGCCGGGCGACGCGTTCATGCCGATCGAGTTCGGCGCGGCCTGCTATCGCTTCGGGCACAGCATGGTTCGCCCCTCCTACCGGGCGAACTTCACCAGCGGCACCGGCGACAGCACAAGCCCGACCGCGGACCCGTTCTTTGGCCTGGTCTTCGACCCGAACCTGCCGGGCAGCGGACCGATCACAAGTGACCGCGACGATCTCCTGGGTGGCTATCCCGGCGGGCGACGCTACGTCGGTTGGCAGACGTTCTTTGACTTCGGCGACGGCCAAGTGAAGAACAACAAGAAGATCGACACCACCATCTCGAGTGTGTTGTTCACACTGCCGTTGCCCGCGATCGCCCCGCACACCCAAACAAGCCCCACGGTCCTGCCGCAACGCAACCTCTTGCGCCAGCTCACCTGGGGGCTGCCCTCGGGCCAGTCGATCGCGGCCGCGATGAGGGTGCCGGCGCTCGGTGCAAACGACCTCTCGGACATCGCGAGCGTGTCCGCGCCCTTCGCGACCAGCACGCCGCTGTGGTACTACGTCCTCGCCGAAGCCAAGACGATCGAGAACGGACTGAACCTCGGGCCCGTGGGCGGACGGATCGTCACCGAGACGCTCATCGGGCTGCTACGCGCCAGCCCCACCAGTTACCTGAGCGTGTTCCCGCGCTTCCGACCGTTTCTCGGCACCGACCTGCGGCTCGGGTCCGAGCTCAACCCCAACATCACCGGAAACCGCACCTACACCCGAGCACACTTCCTCTACTACGCAGGCGTCGCCCGGCCGGGCGTCTACCGCTGAGACGAGTGCCGACCGGCCGGCCGGTGACCGAGACAATGCCTCGGACCTCAAGCTTGAACTGCCCCCGACGCCGTAGACCAAAGAGGCGGTCCGCAGATGCCGGCGCCCAACGACGCTGAATTCGAGCGCCGCACGCGGCGACCGCACTCTGGGCAGGCGGCTCGAATCTGAGAGGCGCGGTCACTCTCCGTGCGGCAGGCCGCTCCCCCTCGGAATCGTGGCCTGCCGTGATCGGGTCCTGTGAGCACGGACGCTTGCGGGCACTGCCTGCGGCTGGGATGATCGTCGGGTGACGGCGGGGGGTTTTGCCGGGAGGTGGGATGAGCGTTTGCTTGAGCGTTCGGAGCAGCTGCTGCTCCTCGACGAGCGCCTGTCGGATGTCACCGACTCGGGGGAGGTCGTGCTGGTGTAGCGCGCGCAGTTCTGCGGGGGACAGGGGAAGCGGGTGCGAGTCTTGTGGGCGACATGTGACGCTCTGGTCACTCCGCGGCCGCTGGGACCACTGCTGGATGTCGCCCGCCTGACCGGCGGTGAGCTGCGCGCTCGGGTCGACGACCGAGCCCAGCCGCACGATGTCGCGACCGCTCTGATGGCCGAGCTTGAGGCGCCGGCGCCGACCGTGCTTGTGCTCGAGGATGTCCATTGGGCTGATGACGCCACGCTTGACGTCGTTCGGTTGCTGGCGCGGCGAATGGACACGATCCCGGCGCTGCTCGTCCTCAGCTATCGCGAGGAACAGCTTTATCGCACCCACCCGTTGCGGCTGTTGCTCGGAGAGTTACCGACGCGGGGTGTGACTCGCATCGAGTTGCAGGGACTCTCGCGTGCAGCGGTTGCAACGCTGGCGGAGCCGTCGGCAGTCGACGCCGAGGAGCTCTACGAGCGCACCGGCGGGAACCCGTTCTTCGTCACAGAGGCGCTCGCAGCAGAGACCGAAAGAGTGCCCAGCACCGTCCGCGACGCCGTGCTCGCGCGCGCGGCGCGGCTCAGCCCCGATGCCCGCGGGCTGCTCGACGCCGCCGCGGTCGTGCCTCAGCGCGCCGAGGTGTGGCTGCTCGAGGCACTGACCGAGGGCGCGCTCGACTCGCTCGATGAGTGCCTCAGCTCCCGCATGCTGAGAACGGAGGCCGACGGCGTCGCCTTCCGCCACGAGCTCGCGCGACTCGCGATCGAAGAGTCGGTCAGCTCCGGGACCAGGGTGACCCTGCACCGGCGCGCGCTGGCCGCTCTGGCGGAGCCGGCGATCGGGGCGCGCGACCTGGCGCGGCTGGCGCATCACGCAGAGGCCGCCGGGGACACTGACGCCGTCCTGCGCTATGCGCCCGCAGCCGCCGAGCACGCCTCGATCGTCGGCTCCCCGCGCGAGGCGCAGAACCAATATGGGCGGGCGCTGCGTTTCGCCGACGGCCTGTTACCCGAGGACAGGGCCGATCTGCTCGAACGGTTTGGCACGGTCGGCGAGCTGACAGACATGCGCCAGGAGGCGATGGACGCGTTCGAGGAGGCGTTCGCGATCCCCGAGGTCCGCGGCGACCTGCTCAAGCAGGGCGAGGTCCTGTTCCGCCACTCCGGGCTGCTGGGGTGCGCCGGCCGCCTCCCCGAGGCGCGCGCGCTGTCGCACGAGGCGGTTCGCCTGCTCGAGCAGGGGCCTCCAGGACGAGACCTGGCACTCGCTTACTGCGGGATGGCGGGGATGGCGATGCTGGCCGACGAGCACGCGGAGACGATCGAGTGGGGCTGCCGGGCGATCGAGCTCGCCGAACGGGTCGCCGCCGACGAGGCCCTGGTGAGGGCGCTGACCTACGTCGGCACCGTCGAGCTCACCGTCGGGCAGGACGACGAAGTGGCATTGGCGAAGCTGGAGCGAGCGCTCGATGTGGCTCTGGCGGCCAACCTTCCCGCCCGGGCGGGCACTGTCTATATCAACATCGCCGGCGAGTTCGCCAAGCGGCAAGAATGGCCGCTGGCGGAGGGTTACCTCCGAGCGGGCATCCGCTACTGCCGCGAACATGGCCTCGAGCCCTGGGTGCGCTCGCTTGAGGCCATCCAGGCAGAGATGGAGCTGACGCAGGGTCGGTGGGACGCCGCCGCGGACGCCGCCGCCGCGATCCTGGACACGAGCGGACCGCTCAGCGCGGAGCCCCGGCATTCGGCGCTTTCGTGCTCGCTCTCGTGCGAGCACGTCGCGGCGACCCCGAGTGCTGGCCCTTGCTCGACGAGGCACGCACGATCGCCATCGCCTCAAGCCAACTCACGCTGATCGCCCCGACGGCCGTCGCTCGTGCCGAGGTGGCTTGGCTCGAGCGACGGCCTGAGGAGATCGACGAGGAAACCAGCAAGGCCTACCGGGACGCAGCCGAGCGCAGTCATCCCGCGTTCCTGGGCAGGCTTGCGCGCTGGCGCCGGCGTGCCGGACTGCTGACGGAACGGCCTCCGACGGGCGCTCAGGCGGTGTACCGCCTCGAGCTCGATGGGCACCTGAGCGAGGCGGCAGCCTGGTGGGAGGCGCACGGGTGCCGCTATGAGGCGGCACTCGCTCGCGCCGAGTCCGACGACAGCGCCGTGTTGCACCGGGCACTGAACGAGCTGAACGCCCTCAGTGCCCGGCCCGCGGCAATGATCGTCACGCAGCGGCTGCGCGACCGTGGCGAGCGCGTCCCCCGCGGACCCCGAGCCCGGACACAGGAGAACCCAGCTGGTCTCACCACCCGCGAACTCGATGTGTTGAAGCTCCTTGCTGACGGGCTGCGAAACAGGGAGATCGCCGAGCGCCTCGTGGTGTCGAGCAAGACTGTCGACCATCACGTCTCGGCGATCCTGCGCAAGCTCGGCGTGCGCACACGCGGCGAGGCCAGCGCCGAAGCCTCATCCCTCGGGCTCCTCGCCCGCAGTTAGCCAGGCACCGCCGGCTCCAGCCGTGGAAGGGCAGTGTGCGTAACGCTCGAGCCCATCTAAGCCGATCGTCGGGTGCGGCGAATCGGATTACCGAGCGCGTTGCGTCACAGTTTTGGTGGCTGGGGGCATTCTGGTTGTGATGGCGGATGACGATTTCGCTGCGATGTACGCGAGAGAGGGAGAGGTCGTGTTGGTGTTTCTCGCTCGGCGCACGCTGGATGCTGCGATCGCGGCCGATCTGACGGCGGAGACGTTCGCGCAGGCGTTTCGTTCGTGGCCTGCACTGCGGGGGCGCTCTGAGCCGGAGGTGCGTGCGTGGCTGTTCACGGTCGCGCGCCGACAGGTCTCACGGTATCTGCGCCGTGGGCGGGTGGAGCGCAAAGCGCTACAGCGGCTCGGGATCCGCTTGCCGGTGCTGCATGAGGACGATCTCGCGGCGATCGACGAGCGGGCCGAGCTCGGGGAGTTGCGAGCCGCATTGGGGGTTGAGCTTGCACGATTGAGCGCGGAGCAGCGCGAGGCGCTTCGTCTGCGGGTGGTGGAAGAGCGGTCCTATGCGGAGGTGGCGCTCGAGCTCGGTGTCTCAGAGCAGGCCGTAAGAGCCCGGGTGTCGCGCGGCTTGCGTGCGCTCGCGGGAGCGCTCGAGCAGTACCGGACTGAGGAGCTTTCAAGGTGAGCGATTTGCGATTTCTCAGAGAGCTCGGGGCCGAGTTTGAGCGGATCGACGAGACGCGGAAGAGCGGACGTGAGTCAGATCGCGGGTGGCGGGGCCGGCGCGTCTCGAGGTCCTGGGTCGCGGCACTCGGGGTGGGGATGTCAGTGCTGGTTGTCGTGCTCGTGGTCGCGGTGACCCTCGGTGTGCACGCGCGATCTGGTCCGGGGTCATCTGGGTCCAATCGAGGCGTGAGGATCGTGTTTGGCGCCCAGGCGCTCGATCCAAATTCGCCGTTGGGCCCTGCGATTGATCGCTCGGTCAAGATCCTGCGAGCTCGGCTCGGCGCGGTGTTTCATCAGGTCCGGGTCTCGCGAGCCGGGAACCAGATCGTCGTTGTCGCCCCGGACGCAGCGAGCGCCGACCGCGCGCGCATCGAGGCGATCGCGCTCGGATCCCCGGCGCGACTTGCTTTCTATGACTGGGAGGCCAACGCGCTGACACCGAACGGCAAACCGGTCGCCACCCAGCTGCGCGCCCAGGCCCCGGCGGCACTGATCATCAGCCAGGGTGCGAGCTCCGCGGCGCCAGGACAGCCGAACGCGGGCGGAGTGGCTTTGTATCAGGCAGTCGAGCTGGCCTCCAAGCAGCCGAAGCGGATCAGCCCGGACAACGCACGAACGGGACCTCAGTACTACATGTTCGGAGCGCCGGGAAGCGCTGCCTGTACGGCAAAGGCCAAGCAGGACCCGACGCTTGCGACGGCCGGCCAGCACTGCCTGTTGGCTGGCCCCGACAACGAGGCCTACACGACCAGCCGCGAGCAGGCGGTCAAGCATCTCGCCTCGCAGCTACCGCCCGGCGTGAGCCCGTCCGATGGTCAGGTGCTGATCGTCGAGCAGGGCACGGTCGTGCTCCAGGCGACCAGCCCGACCGCCGGCCGGTCGAGCAAGTTCTCGCACGCTCGGTTCTACGTGCTCAAGGACAACGTCGCGTTCAGCGGCTCGGACATCACCAACCCGCACGCATCGACCGACGAAGCCGGCAACCCCGATATCCAGTTCGGATTCAACGCGGCCGGACAAACCGCGTTCAAGAACGTCACCGCTCAGATCGCGCATCGCGGCCAGGACGTCAGCACGCTCGGCCAGCACCTCAACCAGCACTTCGCGGTCGCGCTCGACAACCAACTGCTGACAGTCCCGTCGATCGACTACTCGGTTTATCCCGACGGGGTCACGGGTGGCAACGGCGCCGACATCACAGCCGGACTCACCGGTCAATCAGCCCGCAAGCTCGCCTCGGTGCTGCGTGAGGGACCGCTGCCGGTGAAGCTGACAGTCCGGTAACAGCCGCGGCGACGACTACTGGCCGGTGGGCGGGCGACGAAGGTGCCGGCTTACGTCTCCGACGAGATCGCTTCGAACGCGCCGCTCGGCAAAACGCCAGCGTCCGTCGCGGCGCTCGAAGCGGTCGAAATACCGGCCGCTGACGATCGGCTGTAGAGGCAGGTCGGGCAGCGCTTGCAGGACCGTGAAGTACGAACGCGATTCCGCCGTGCTCCCGTCTTCGTCGACCTCGATGACGAGATTGGTCGTCACATGCTTGGTGCGTGGCGTCCCGTCGTCATAGACGATCACGTTGTCGCGGAGCATCTTGGCAAAGGGATCGCCGCCAGTTACCGAACCAGCGCCACCCGTGAAAGTGGCGTCTGAGAGCAGACGGCCAACGCCCGCGAAATCGCCATCGTCGACAAGCTCGGCGTAGGTTGCGATCAGGCGCTCGATCGCGCGGTGGCTCGATTCCTGATCAGCCGGTTCCATTCAGCCGCGAGCGTAAGCGAAACCCGCCACGCGCGGTTCGCTCAGGCCAGGTCTGCCGGCTTGTTGTGGCTGGCGAGGATCTGGGCGAGCTCGCGCGCGGCATCGGAACGCTCGGTGGCTCGGTCGACTCGGTCGCGGTCCTGGGCGGCCGCTTCGAGGTAGTCGACCTCCTGCTGCTCGTTGCGCTCGGCCGCCCACGACTGAAGCTCGGTCAGGAACTCTGCGCTCGAGGCGACCGCATCGGGTTCTGTCGCGTCGAAGTCACGGCATGCGAGCTCCTCGCACCGCAGCCGTTGTCCGTCGAACCAACGCTCATACAGCGCCACCCGCACCGTCCCGTCGTCGCGCTGCTTGGTGTCCACGAAACAACCCAGCGTGCCATCGTTGCCGTGCGTTGCCGCGCTCTCAAGCTGGGCGGCGTAGGCCTCCATCTCAGACAGCTCGAACATCGGCCGAAACGTGCGATGAGCCAACACCACGGCGTCGCCAGGCGGCTTGTGGCGCAGGTGCCCAAACGCTCGAGGCGGTTCCGCGGATCGCACCAACGCGACATCCACCCGCGCCGGGGCGCCCAGGTTGCGAACGACGCTGTAGTGATATCCCGACCCGCGGCGCGGCATGGCTCCGCGATTCTGCCAATGCCAGTGCACGGCGATCAAGGCACACCCTGTGCCAGGACACTGGACTGCGGCCGCGTGCGGGGCGAGGCGGCTCCCGGATCGATTGCTTGACATTGACGTAACGTCAAGGTTTAGCCTCGGCAGATGCCAACGAGCAGGAGCGATTCAACCGGTCGGTTACGGATCGGCGAGCTGGCAGCGCTCGCGGATACGACGACGCGCGCGATCCGCCACTACCACGCGATCGGCTTACTCACCGAACCCGAGCGCGATGACTCCGGCTACCGCCGCTACGGCGCTGAGGACCTGATCAGGCTGATTCGGATCCGCCGCCTGCGAGAACTCGACATGCCGCTTGACCAGATCGCAGACCACCTGTCAGGCGAATCGAGCGACCCACGGGCCGCGTTGCGCTCGCTCGCGGTAGACATCTCCCGTCAGATCGAAGGGCTCGAGGAATTGCGCGCCAAGGTGCTCGGTCTTGTTGCGTCAAACGCGCTCGAGGCCCCGGCCGAGACCTGGCGCGCCGCACTCCAAAAACACGGCCGACTGGCAGTGGGAACGCCGCTGCCCAGCGGTGAACGGGCCGCGGTTGAACTGCTCGACGCCCTGCATCCCGACGGCATCGACGGAGTCATCGCTCAGACCTCCGAGCTGACCTCAGACCGATCGTTCGTCGAACGCCTCGAGCCTCTGCTACAGCGATTTCGCAACTTGCCAGAAGACGCCGACGAGAGGCTCCTCGAACGGCTTGCCGCCGACTACGTCGCGCTGTTGCCGCCTCCCCAGCAACGTCCACCAGCAGTCGATGTCGACGCGATGGAGAAGCTCATCGGAGATCGCCTTTCCCGTGCACAGCTTCGGTGCATGCACCTCGTCCGCCAGATGTTCCGGGACCGTGACCGATGATCGCCAGGCTCTACCGGTTCTGGCGGTCACTTCCCGCAGCTGCGGTCGGACTTCACGAGACCGTGACGCGTCATCGGCCAAGGGTTTGGCTTCTGTGGGCCGCCGGCACCGTCCTGCTGCTGACGAGCCCTTTCGCAATCTGCGATCCCGGCGTCCTGATGTTCGTTCTGGACCCCGAGCTCCTAGCGCTAATCGCGGTCAGCAGTATCGCTCTGCTGCGCCCCGCGGTCGCAGACCTCATCGCACATGGCGAGCGGACTCTCGCCGGACGCGGGCCGGAGCGCTGCAAAGCAGGGCAACGGCATCACCCGCGCCGATGAGCCAGATTCGGACGAGCCCGGCCGCTTGACAATCGTCTGGCTCAGTCACCGGGGCTAAACAACGTGGAACTCAATTAGATAGACGAGTGTGTCCTCGTCGATCGGCCCGGCGTGGGCGGCGCGCTGTCGCAGCGCCTCACGGTCGGGCTCGCCGGCGCGTCGAACCTCCTCGCCGGTGACCGCCGCGAACGGGACAAGCTCGATCGTGTCGACCTCGATTTCACCGGGCCCGACCCGGTAGCGGCCGCCCTGCTTGACCTGTGGCCGCTTCCACAGCCGGACCGAGAGGGTGATCTCTCCGGCCAGGACGTCGTTGCGCAACTCGCGGCTGAACTCCACGTCCGGAACGCTAACCGGGGACTCTCAGCGATGCGCGTTGGTCAATGCGCCAGCTGAACAGACAGCGGCGCGGACGTCGGCCGAGCGGCATCAGCGCCGCTTGCGTGGATCCGGCATCCATCCATGATGATTAGCCCAGGCATCCGACGAGGATCGCGACAAGCCGTTGGGTGGCGCTCCCGTCCTCGGGTCCGTGGTGGGGGTTGAACTCGGTCACGGTGAGCGCGCGCACGCGAGCGTCGGTGAGCAGCTCGCTGAGCATCTCTCCACACGCCGTCAGCGTTGGGGCGATGCCCCGATCCGTGTTTTCGGCCAGCGGCGCGTCGAGAAAGTCGACGAGGTCGACGTCGAAGTGCAGGGCCAAACTGTCGCAGGCAGAAAGCGGAGCGAGCGCCGCTCGTGCACTGCGCCGTGGATCAGATGCGGTGCTCTGTACGTCGACCACCGGCAGCTTACGATCTGAGATCACCTCGGCTTCGAAGTCTGTATGCGGCCCG
The DNA here is from genome assembly GCA_963770885.1 of uncultured Solirubrobacterales bacterium. Taxonomy (GTDB): domain Bacteria; phylum Actinomycetota; class Thermoleophilia; order Solirubrobacterales; family Solirubrobacteraceae; genus Palsa-465. The sequence goes on from CAVYRI010000001.1 coordinate 229,561, forward strand.
AGCCCAAGGAAGCTGATCTGCTCGGAGCTCAGCATCGGTCGCTGACCGGCGAGCGCCGCGAGCCCGTCGACGGCGCCGTCGATGTCGAGCATGTGCGCCACCCCCATCCAGTCCAACGCGCCGTCGACCGTGCTGTCGGGCACGTTGAGGTCAGCGTGCCGATCGACGTAGACGACACCCAGCCGCCGAACACGATGCTGAAGGCCGGCCGTGGTACCGACACCGACCGTGCAGTCGCCTCCGAGCACCAAGATCGTGTCCTCGGCTGCAGCCGATCGGACCAACGCCGCGACCTGGCCGGCGCGATCGATGACCACACCGGCATTCGCCGCCCGGGGGTTGTCGAGATCCGGCCGCCATCGACAGGGAGTCACCCGACCGCCGCGGTGCACCGCCACACCCGCGGCTTGGAGTCGCTCGACCAGGCCAGCCTCGAGCAGCGCGCGAGGACCGTCCTCCTGACCGGGCGCGTAGCCGCCGGCGCTCGTCGGAGCCTCTACGAGCGTCACCGTTCGCATCGGACACATGATTACGCACGCAACGGTCCGCGCCGCTCGGATCCGAATGGCGGTCCCAGGGCGGACGGCCAGACCGTGGTTGCTCATTGACCGAACCAAAGCCTTGGACCATCCAGCCGGAGCAGAAGCCGAGGCCGAGCTCGCCGCAGCGGAGCCATGATCACGAGCGCCACGCCGAGCGGCTCGCAGCCGTCGGCGAGCTCCGTCGCCAAGGCCAAACGACGGGTCCCGGTCTCCCGGCGCGAGCGATCCAACATCACGATCTTCGGAGCTCGGGCGTGAGGCCGGCGAGCCCGATCGGGAGCCGGTGCTAATCGGTGCTGTCTGAGTGGTCGCCCCGCTCCCTGACGAATGCGAACGACTGCCCCAGGAAGCTAAACGATGGCCCGCCCACGAGCTCCCACGAGCGGGAGATGCCGAGCAGGAAGCACACCACCACGAGGATGGCGATCGCCTGCGTCGCATCGGCGTTGTGACCATTGGCGACCAGCTGTAACCCGTAGCGAATCTGCAGGCCGAACACCACGAGCTGCCCGATCAGGAACGTGGCGTCGCGGAGGGCCGCGTGGTGCGCCTGGCGCTCGCGGAGGAGCGAGATAAGCGAACCGGCAATGAACAGCACCCCCACGATGCCGACGCTGACCGACGCCCACGCGACCCCGCTGTTCGAGATCAGCGCGAAGAGCGAGATCGTCAACGCGTTCGTAAACGCCGTCAGCGCGGCGGCCGCGCGCACCTGGTGGACCGGGTCGGCATTCTCTGACGTAAGCCGGTCCTGGGCAACCGAGATCGCGACGAACAGGAGGCCGATGAGCGCGCCGGCGACGCCGGCGGTCGCCACGAAGAAGTCTCGGATTGGCCCTTGCACCACCGGCGCATCGTGCCACGTGCGACAGTCATCGGCGATGTCCGGCATGACGCTGACCGAGTCCCTCCCTGCCCGCCGCGCCCGAGCGCGAGCGCCCGACGTCGATCCTCGCAGTCGACAGACGGTCGCTCCGAACTGCACGGGTCTGGTCGTCACGCTCCCGCTCTCGCCCTCTGCCAGAACGCGGCGGAAGTCAGATCGCCGGCGCCATCAAGCTCGACGCGACCTGGTCAGTTCGCGAGTCCAGCGCTGAGCTCATGATGACCGCTCGCTCGCCTCTCGCGTAGGGCGCATCCAGCTCACGGGGCCTGCTGGTGGATGGAGCCGAGCGTCACCTCCACCACCTGTCGGCGCGTGGCAGGGTCGGCTGCCTCTGCCCATGCGAGCAGCCACAGGGCGCTCAGCTGTTCGCCGGGCAGCGCCAGCGTATTGATGTAATCCTCGATCTGATCAAACGCCGCGCCTTGGTCGATCATCGTGTTCACGGCGTGATGCTCATCGGTCAGCATCCGGGCTTCCTCTCTTTGGCCAGCACGTTCAACCACGGGCAGGCTGCCGATCGGCACGCGGCCGGCGATCGAATCGCAGAGAATCAGCGCGTGGGACATGCCACCTGCGGGGTTGACGGAGCTCTCGAAAGTCACGTCGTGTTGCCCGCCAAAATCGGCCGACCTCACAGTGGATGCCCTCCAAGCACGACGTTACTCCGCGGGTCAAGCGATCGAGCCGCTCAGGCGAGAACAAGTCGCAGTTTGCGCGAAACGACTCGAGACGGCCGTCGAGAACCAGGTCACCGACTGCCGCTCCGGCGGGTCGCCAGCTGGGAACAGCAGTGTGGGTCGGCCAGACTCGAGCGGCTCAGGCGCCTCCCGCGCACGTCCTCAGCGGGACACGGTGCGTGCGCACGCAACGATCGCCCGCCCCTCGCGCCGCTGCAGCCGCCCCTCACGCTCGGCCTTATGGACGGCATGCACGCGGGCCGCGTGTGACTTGTTCAGCAGCGACTGCGCCTCGCCGATGCCGCTCAGCAGCGAGACGAACTCGACGCTGTGGCGTTCAAGGCACGTGCGCAGCCGCTGGACCTGGTTGACCTCGGAGCCGACGAGGCCGAACCATTTGCTCGGGAGGCCGGCCGCGAGCACGACGGCGATCACGCCGATGGCGATGAAGTGCGGCAGACGGAGCTTCCCGAGAAGCGACCCCATACTCAAACTGCCTCCAGTCGCGGACGCTACCAGGGTGGTACTGCCGGGCGCTACCCCTCGCCCGCGAGCCACCTCATCGCGCCGCCCCAGAGCCGCTGGAAGCCCGGCCACCCGACGAATTGCTTGGGCGCCCAATGGGGGCCGATGTCGGTCGCGAAGGCGAGCACTCTTCCCTGGCCGAATGTCCCGACAACGAGCACGGGGTGCTCGTCGATTGCGGCCAGCACCTGCGCATCAGGCTTCGGCGTGAGGCGCTGGAAGCCGAGCACCGGCGGCCAGACGGCATCCAACCCGACCGTGATCGGGTGGTCCACATTGGTGGTCGTGATGGTGCATCCCTCGGGCGTCTCCTGGCGATCATCACCGACTTCGAGCTCCACGGGCAGCACGTCAGCGAGCTCTGTAGCCCGGTAGTTGGCCTTCGCCTCGATGCCCTGAAAGCTGAGGTATCCGCCGACCATCGCGAAGGCTCCGCCGGTGGAAACCCAGTCACGGAGAGTCGCGAGCCGGTTCGCGCCGACTTCGGCGTCGCCGAAGGTTCGGTCGGGGAGCAGGAGCGTGTTTGCGCCGATATCGCTCAGGACAACGACGTCAAACTGGGCTAGGTCAGCGGGCGTGTCAGGGAAACTGTTGGCCGCCACGTGGCAGGGCTGATGGTGGACCGAATGGCCCTCGGCCTCGAGCGCTTCCCGGAACTCGTGGACCCCTTCGACGTAGGTCGACGTGGTGAACGAGTCAAAGCCCTTCGTGTGGATCGACAGGGTGTTCCAAGACTCGCCGGCAATGAGGACTCGTGCCATCGTGCTCCCACCCTCCCGTCCCGTGAAGTCAGCTAGGGCATCTAACGGGGGCCAACCCTACCGGCCCGGGGCCTTCGGTCACGCGATCACGACGAAACCTGGGTGCCGCGTCAGACGGCGCCCGGGAAGAAACTGCGCGGCGTTCGCGTCTGAGGCGGTTCACACCCAATCGTGGAGTCGCGCGGATGAGAATCACGAACAAGGTCGTAGCCGCGCTCGCCGCCGCGCTCCTGCTGTCCGCGGCAGATGCCGCCTCAGCCGGCGCGCTGCAGCAGAAGCTGGTCGTCCCCGGAAGCCAGCTGTTCGGGCTCTCGGTCGCCGTTGACGGTGACACGCTTGTCGTCGGGGATCCGTCGGACGCAAACGGCAAGGGAGCCGTCTTCGAATACACACGCACGGGCGACAGCTGGACGAACACGGCCAAGCTTGTCGCCGCGGACGGCGCGTCGGGCGACGTGCTTGGCAACTCGGTCGCGATCGACGGTGACACGATCGTCGCCGGCGCGCCAGGGCACCAGGTCGGCAACCTCGCGAGCAGCGGTGCGGTCTACACGTTCGCCCGCACCGGTGCGGCGATGCGCACCCAGACAGCCGAGCTCACGGCCGCCGATGCTGCGACCGATGACCGGCTCGGCAGCTCCGTCGCCGTCGATGGCGACACGATCGTCGCGGGTGCGCCCAACGAGACGATCGACACGCACGCCCAGCAGGGTGCCGCGTACACGTTCACGAGTTCCGGCGCGCCAGCCCGCGTCGACAGCGGCAAGCTGACCGCCACGGACGGTGCGGCGGGCGATCTGCTCGGCACTGCACTTGCGATTCGCGGCGCCACGATTGTCGTCGGTGCGCCCGCGCATCAAGTCGGCGACCTCGCAGGCAGCGGTGCCGCCTACACGTTCGCGCGCACCGGCACGCCAGCACGGACGCAGACCGCCGAGCTGACGACGTCAGTCGGGGTGACAGATCAGCAACTTGGCGCCTCGGTCGCCGTCGACGCGAACGCGATCGTCGTCGGCGCTCCCAGTGACATCGTGCGCGGCAATGCCGGTCAGGGCTCGGTCTACACGTTCGCGCTGACGGGCCGTGCGGTGCGGAACGAGACGGCGAGGCTGACCAGCTCGGACGGCGCTGCCGGCGACAACCTTGGAGCCTCGGTCGCGATCGGCGGCGACACGATCGTCGCCGGCGCCCCAGCCCACACCGTCCTCGCAAACGCAAAGCAGGGCTCTGCGTACACGTTCGCGGCCACGGGCGCCGCGGCGCGGGACGAGACAGCCCGGCTCGTCGATGCCGATGGCTCCGCCGGCGCCCTGCTCGGGTTCTCTGTCGCGATCAGCGGCAACACGATCGTGACGGGCGCCCCGCTCAACGGGTCAGCGATCGTGTCGTTCGCACCAGCGCCGCCGCCTCCGCCGCCTCCGCCTCCGCGTCCACCGTCGCCTCCGCCGTCGAAGCCTGTGCTGTCGGGTCTCAAGGTCAGGCCAAGCCGGGTTCACCTGCCGGTGACGCAGAGATCGCTGCGCCAGGCGAAGGTCTCATTCGTCCTGTCGGAGAACGCGACGGTGCGCTTCACGCTCACCAAGGCGGCGCCGGGCCGGCTCGTGCACGGAGCATGCCGGAGCCGTGGCTCAGGCGGGCACCCGAACTCCTGCACGCGGCATGTCACGGTCGGCGCCGTCGTTCGCAGCGGGCGCCAGGGTGCGAACACGGTGCCCCTCGCCGGACGCCTGGCGCCGCGCAAGCTGCTCGCGCCCGGGTCCTACCGACTCACCGCGATCCCCACCGACAGCGCTCATCACTCGGGTCAGCAGCGGACGACAAGGCTCACCGTTGCGCGCTGAACCGGGGCCGGGGCCAAGGCTGACCGCACGAGGAGCGCCCTGCCGAACCGTCGTTTGCGCGGGCGCGAGAGCCGCGGTAGGATTCCTACCTAACGGGCGTATGGCCCCCGGGTCGAGCGCGCGCGTCGCGAGACAGAGGTGGACCAAGATCGGCAGCTGGGGTGCCATCAGGTTGTGGAGTGCTGCGTTGCTCGCCACGGGAGCGGCCGCGCTGCTCGCGCCCGGGATCGCGTCCGCGGGCATGATCACGGTCGCGAACACCAACGACAGCGGCCCTGGCTCCCTGCGCCAGGCGATCGCCGACGCGACGGCTGGGGACACGATCGTGGTCCCGTCAGGGACTTACACGTTGACCAGTGGGGAACTCGCGATCACCAAGAGCCTGACGATCTCCGGCGCGGGCGCGACGACCACGATCATCAGCAACGGAGCGGCGTCGCGCGTATTTCACACGAGCGGCACCGGCAACATGGTCGCGATCAGCGGAGTCACGATCCAGTTCGGGAATCCTCCGCCGGTCAGCGGCGTTGCCGAGGGCGGCGGCGTCCTCAACGAGAAGGCGACACTGACGCTCAGCGATGACGTCATAACAAACAACCGAGCCGATGCCAGCGGCGCGGGTAACGCTGGAGCCGGCGGAATCGCGGAAGGTGGCGGGGTTTTCAACGCCGACGGGACGCTGGTCGTTAAAGACTGTCAGGTCATCTCCAATCGGGCGAATGCCGTGGGCGACGCGGACAAGGCCGGAGGAATTACGATGGGCGGCGGGATTGAGGGCGGCGGTACCCAGACGATCGACGGTTCCACGTTCACGGACAACACGGCCAACAGCACTGGGGGCGCCGGCACCAACGGGCTCGGCGGAATCAGCGACGGCGGTGGACTCAGGATCGCCGCCACTGGCCCGACCAGCCTCTCGGCCAGCACGTTCAGCGGCAACGTCGCCGATGCTTCGGCGGGTGCGGGCGCGACCATCGGCGGCATCGCCGACGGCGGCGGTGCGAACATGCTCACGAATGCGCCGGCGATGTCAGCGACCAATCTGACCTTCACCGCCAACGTGGCACGCACCACCGCCGGGGGCATCGTCAGCGCCGGTGGCCTGGACTTCGCCTCAAACAGTCCCGTGATCACACTCTCGAACGCGACGCTGAGCGCCAATACAGCAACCGGCTCGACTGACAGCGATGGCGGCGATGCGGTGCTCGGAGGCCCGAACACCCACGTCGAGAACACGATCGTTACCGCCGGCATCGCGAACGCAGGATTTGAGAATTGCGAGGGCACGCCGACATCGCTGGGACACAACCTCGACAGCCTCAACCAGTGCAACTTCACCGCCACGGGTGACCTGGTCAACACCGATCCGATGCTCGGGCCCCTTCAGGACAACGGCGGCCCTGTACAGACGTTCGCGCTCGAGGCGGGGAGCCCGGCGATCGACGCTGGCGCGAATGCCGGCTGTCCCGCGATGGACGCGCGCGGAGTTCTGCGTCCCGCCGGTGCGGCCTGTGACATCGGGGCATTCGAGAACGCGACGCCCGCAGCGACGACCAACGCGGCGAGCTCGATAGCGTCCGGCTCGGCAGTTCTGCACGGAAGCGCATTCAACCCCGATCTCGCCGCTGCGAGCGCGCGTTTCCAGTACGGCACGACGCCGGCGTACGGCTCGACCACGACCGCTGAGACGGTCGCTGCAACGACGCCGAACGCGCCGGTCAGCGCGTCGATCTCAGGACTGAGCCCAAACACGCTCTATCACTTCCGCGTGCTGGTCAGCAATGCGGTCGGCACCGCCGTGGGGGCGGACCAGACATTCACCACCCGCGCGAAAACAGCGAGCCCCCCGCCGCGGCCAAGGATCTCGCACCTCAAGATCACGCCTGGCGTAATGATCGCGGCTGCACACGGCGGGGCGATCGCGGCTCGCAAGGCCGGCGCCACCGTCAGCTACACCGACACAGACTCGGCGACCACCACCTTCACGGTCCAGCGGCGCGCTTCGGGACGCCGCAACCATGGATCCTGCGTCAAGCCCAGCAAGCGCAATCGCACTCATGCGCGCTGCACTCGCTGGGTCAAGGTCGGCCACTTCACACACCAGGACCGGACCGGACCAAACGAGTTTCACTTCACCGGGCGAGTCGGCGGTCACAAGCTGGCGGCGGGCAAGTACCGCCTGCAGGCGATTCCCCACAACTCAGCCGGCGCCGGAGCCGCGGTCGACGCCGGCTTCAGAGTCAAGAAGCGCTGAATCTCAGGATCCGTTGGAGCCGTTTCGACGGACCCAATCGAGTGGGGCGGCGATCGCGCGGCCGACCCGGTAGCGGCGCGTGAGCAGGACGGCGCTCAGCCGGTCCTCAGCGAGATGTGCGACCCGCTCGAGCTGGTCCGCTCGCGCGTTGGCCTGCTCGGCCACGTCGCGGTAGTGCTCGTAACCCGCACGCAGCTGCTCGGCCTCTTTGGCGGCGTCGACCGCTCGGCAGTACATCTGCCATTCGAGCCGCACCAGCCGTGCGAGCTCATCGGCTCGCGACGGTTCGCCGGGCGGAGCGGACTCACGCCCGGCCGCGGCGTCCAAGCTGCGCACGAGCGTCACCAGCTCGATCGCGTGTACCCGGGCCGCGTGGTGCGCGTAGACGAGGTCACGATTCGCCTCCCCCATACCGGGCTCCCACTTGCGCAGGTCAGCCGTCAGCCGCGAGGCGTCGATCACGTCCGTGTTTGACAGCCCGGCGAAGCCGTCTGCCTCGAACGCGGGGTAGGACTCGCGCGTGACCCAGCCGTCGCCGCTGACGGCGCCGTACACGTAGGCGGCACAACCGGCCGCCATCGCCTCGAGCACGGTACGACCGAGGCCGATCACGATGTCGGCGTCCGCGAGCACCACCTCCGGGCTGCCCGTCTGGCGCGAGGTTGTTCCAAGCCAGTCAAGCTCAAGGCCACATTCTCGGCAGGCGCGCTCAAGCAGCTCGGCTCGCGCGCCGGACACATAGTTGCTCGACACCAGAACGCGGCGAGCTCGCGCCCGCGCGAGCCGCGGAGCCGCGAAGCGCCACGTGTCGATTGGTTGGCGTAAGCGCGTCAGCGGAGGGTGCGCGCTGCGCGCCTCGATCCAGCCTCGAACCCGCTCGTTCATGACGACGACCGCGTCGCAGACATCCGACAGCTGCGGCACATCCTGTAGCGCGTGATCGCGCGAGTGAGCGACGAAAACCAGTGGCGCCTGGCGATAGTTGTCGGCGAGCTCAAAGCTCGTGGCCGCATCCTGGGCGAACACGACATCGCAATCGTTCGGCAGCTCGGCACGTCCCACGACCCGGACGCCCTTCCCTCGCGCGACCTCTGCCATCAAGCCGGCATTCGGCGTGTAGATCCACGCCTGATGGCCGAGGCGCTCCAACTGCTGCGCGACCGTCACAACGTAGGTTTCCGTACCACCAGTTCCGTCGAAATTCTCAGAGCTCAGAACCGCGCGCACGCCGCCAGCTTCTGTAGGACGATCCGGTCGCTGACCTTGTGATCGTCAACAGGCTCCATCAAGCCGCCGCGCCCGAGGAGCGCGACGACGTCGTTGCGGGAGGCGCCGAGCAGAGCGGTCCGAATCGCGTCGCGACGGTGAGGCACCACTTCGACAGTCGCGCCACAGGTGGATCGTGCGCCGGCGGCCAGCCCGTCGAGCGCAGCCCGCGGAGGGTTGCGACGCAAGCTCCCGGCAGTCAGGATCAGCCTGTCCGCCAGCTCGCGTGCCACGCGGCCCATCGCGAGCAAATGCGGCAGGTCGGGCGAGCCAAGAACCCCGAGCACCACGACCAGGCGCTCGCCGGAGCCCATCGTTGATCGTACGGTGCGCAGCACCTGTTCCACGGCATCGGGCGATGCTGCGGTGTCGAGCACCAGCTCAGGCTCCTGGCCGATGTCGATCAACTCGAGACGACCCGGAGGCGGCCCTTGCGTGGCGATTGTCTCGGCCAGGTGGGCACGGTCGACGCCGAACAGGTCGCCGACCGCTACCGCGGCGGCGACGTTGCGCGCATTGTGCAAGCCTGGCAGCCGGGCCTGCAGTGTCAGATCGCCGGTCGGAGTCCGCAGCGTGAGTGCCGCGCCGTGGAGGTCCCACCATGCTGCGCGAATCTGGTAGTCGGCCGCTTGGTCAAATCCAACTCCGACGACGTGTCCCCCGAGTGCCTGCACTTCGTCCGCCAAGCGGCGACCGAAGTCGTCGGCGATGTCAATAACCGCGTGCCGTACCGGGTCGCGCCCACGGATGAACAGCCGGCGCTTGAGCTGCCCGTATCGACCCATCGAGCCGTGGCGTGACAGATGGTCGTGGGTCAGGTTTGTGAACACGGCGACCTCTGGCAGGAGCGCCGTGCAACCCTCGAGCTGAAAGCTCGATGCCTCGCAGACGATCCAGTCCACGGAGGGATCCACCGCCGACAGGGGCACGCCGAGGTCGGCGTTGCCGGCCAGGGTCACGGTCCGCCCACTCGTGTTCAGCACGGCTGTCGCGAGGCTCGCGACGGTCGTCTTGCCATTGGTCCCGGTCACGGCGAGCATCGGGGCGCAGCTCAGCCGCCAGCCGAACTCGAGTTCGTCGAGCACCGGAATGTCCGCTCCCCGCGCAAGACCGATCAGCGGGCAGTCAAAGCCGATCCCTGGGCTCTTGATCAACGCGCGCGGAGGCGCAGCGAAGTCCAGCGCCTCGCCGTGAGGGCCGAGGCGCAACTGCACCCCCGCCGCCCCGAGACGACGCCGGACCCGCCGCGTGACGCTGGCGGGATCGCGATCCAACCCGACGATGTCTGTGCCGGGCACCAGTCGACAGAGTGCTTCGACGGCGGCCACGCCTGCCCGTTTGAGTCCAGCCACCGCGTACGGACCGGGCGGAATCTGCGGGCGCGGTCCCGGCGCCGTATCCAGAGCTCCGCCGGGGGCGGTCTGGAGAGTCATGACCGCGGCGCTGCGGGGCTAGACCCGGTCTGGGACCCGGCCGCCCAGATGACCGAACAGACGAGCGGGTCGCGGTAGTCGGGTCGTCCGTTCCCGAGCCGGCGGACGAGCAGGTCAGTGTTGTGGACGACAGGTTCGCCGTTGGGCTTTTGAGCTTCCCGATAGCAGTTGTGCTCGTCCTGGAGATGAATCGTCAAGCACAGCCGAGGTGCGCGCGATCGATTGATGTCGCTGCCGTGAAAGGTCAGGCAGCTGTGATAGCTGACCTGGCCTTTCTCGAGTGACATCGGGACCTTCTCGACCGCGAGCCCCATCGTCGACAACCGACGTTCGAGCGCCACGATGTCATCAGAGATGAAGGTCGTCCCAGCGCGTAGGGCGTCGACCGTCGGGTCGCTGGGCCAGCGATGACTGCGGTCGATCATCGTGATCGTGCCCATCTCGGCATCGCAGTCGTGCAGCGGGATCCACGCCGTGAGCATCTTCTCGGAGCTGCATGTCTGCCAGTACGCACGGTCGACATGCCATCCGACCCTCGCGGCGTCGGTTCGCACCTGCGGCGGCTTGCAGATCAACGAGCTGCCGAAGTGACGGATCTCGTCGGTGCGGGCGAGGCGCGCGGCGGTCTCGCCGATGCAAGCCGCCAGCCCAATCTGGCTCAGGACGCGGCTCTGCAGCACGACGTAGTCGTCCTTGGCGAGACGATGATCAGCCTGATCCCGCGTCCAGTTCAGATAACGCTTGATCGGTGCAGCCAACTCCGAGTCGCGCTCTCCTCTGTGGTAGCGCCGCGCCGCCTCCAAGGCCTCATCGATCTGCTCGCCGGAGAAGACCTTCGGCGATATCCACCATCCGTGCTCGTCGTAGAACTCGACGTCGGCAGGCGAGGGCAGCTCGTCCCGACCCTTCATAAAAGTCACACGATCCGGCACGCCATGCTTGCCCGGTAGTGGCACTTGAAGGTCGCCACGTTACCGCATCGTTCGGCGCTAACCGCCGGTCTGAGTCAGCGCCGCGCGGCGGTGGTCGGAGTGTGGCGCGGACGGCCCTGCTGCCGTCGTTGGTCCGCAGACCGTCAACCGGTCGTGGTCTGCGGACCGAGCGGCCGTGGATCAATGTGGTGCGGTCGAGTTGATCGGCACCGGGGGCTTCATGGGATTCTTGACCTGGTAGAAGGCGCCGGGTGTAGCGCCCTGGGCACCGAACCCAACGCCGGCCCCGTTGAGCGCGGTCTCGATCCCTGCGGGGTCCTCAATCGAGTACACCTCAAAGCCGACATCGTTTGGCGGCATGGCGCCGACGAGGGTCTGCGCGAGCACTCGATGTTCGGCCTCGCAACCGGCGATCTCTGCGCAATAGCGCGCGAAGTTACGGTTCCTGACGTGCGCAAACTGGGTCACGCCGATCAGGTAGAGGTCAACGAACAGCGTCTCACCCGCCACCAACGCCATGCCGAGCGACGTCAGGTCAAGCGTGTTGCCCGAGCCGCCGAAGAACGCATCGGGAATCCAGAACTTGGTGGTGGTGGGCTGCCAGAACTTCCGCGTGAATCGATAGTGGGCGGCCTCGGCCGCATAGGCGCCCTCGAACACCGACTTGACGCCGGCCGGCACTGAGGGGTTATGACCCACACGTCGCAGCACCTCGGTGAGCAGCGCCACCGTCAGCGCCTCAGTGGTCACCGCGACCGTGCCCCATGGCTGGAGTGCGCCCTTGGCAAACGCGGTCGCAGGGTCGAGCGCGCCAACCGCGCCAACAGCGCCGACCCCGGCGGCGCCGACTGCCGCGCGCTCCAGCAGCCACCGGCGGGTGCCGCCGGCGGTGCCGGCCTCTTGTAGCGCATGATCGAGGACGTCTACGGTCGCCGGACCTGATACGTCGCGCATCTCTTCGCCTCCCGGAAGGGTTTTTGGGCGCGAGCCCGCGGTGGCATCCCGAGTTCCGCGCAATGACCCGTCCTGTCTCTGTCCCCACCCTGTCGGCGCGAACACATACCGACCGCATCATCCGCGGCACCCCGCCACCCAGCGGCGAGTATACGCCTGTTTGTGGGATCGTCGGCGAACAAGTCGACGCCGTGTGTGGAGAACGGGCCGAACTGTCGGCCGGCGTGAGTCGGCCTACTGCCCCCTGTCCCGGGATGGGTGTTGAACGTCGGTAGACTCGCCCATTCGCCGGGGGGGATTTCGATGCGGATAGTGCTCAGCTCTGAGAATTTCGATGCGTTCGGGGGTACCGAGACCTATACGCTGACCGTGGCGCAGCAACTCGATGCACTCGGCCACGACGTCGCGATCTATTCGCCGAACAGGGGGGCGATCGCAGAGTTCGCACGCGAGGAGGGAGTGCGGGTGCTTGGAATCGATGAACTGCCGAGCGTCTGTGATCTTGTGGTGTTCGGAGATGCAGCTACATGCCACGAGCTAGCACCGCGGTACAGCGGCGCTGTGCGCATGTTCGTGGCGCACTCATGCGATCACGCGATGCAGGGCCCGCCGCAGCTAGATGGGTGCTGTGACACCGTGATCGTGCTCAACGACCGCGTCCGCCGTGCGGTGGAGGCACGCAGTGGGCGCGCGCCTATCACCCGGCTCTGCCAACCGATCGACACTGCGCGCTTTCGCAACCTTGGACCGCCACAACGGTCGGCGCGGCGAGCATTGGTGCTCAGTAACGACGTGGCAGGACCGCGGGCTGAACTGCTCCAGCGCGCGTGCCGCGCCAACGCGATCACCCTGTCGCGGATCGGCGCCCCGACGTCCACAACCGCGACGCCTGAGCATGCGATCGCGAACGTGGATTTCGTGTTCGCACTTGGCCGCAGCGCTCTCGAGGGCATGGCGGCCGGCCGGGCGGTGTACGTGTATGGGCAGGTGGGCGGCGACGGCTGGGTTACATCAGAGCGCTATCGGGCAATGGAGGCCGATGGCTTCGCCGGATTGTCCGACACGGAGCTGAGCATCGACGAGGCTGGGTTGACGGACGACCTCGCGCACTGGGAGCAGACGATGGGCGAAGTGAACCGTGACCTGGTGTTCTCCAGGCATGAGGCCCGTGAGCACGCGATCGAGCTCGTGAACCTCGCGCGGAGCTTCGGCGCTCGCGAGCCGTTCGACGGCACGGCGGCCAATGAACTCGCCCATCTGGTGCGGCGCGAGCGCCAGTCCTACGCGCGGTGTGTCCGGGCTCTCGCCGAAGCTAGCCGGCTGAGATCGGAGCTGTCCGACGCCGAGGCGCAGCTGGTCGCAGCGCGCACGCAGATCGCGATGCTCGAGCGGACACTTCGCGGGCTGCGCGACACGCGAAGGTACCGGCTGGCAGCTGGGCTCGCCCGACCCCTGGATCGGCTGCGCGCGGGCCGCCAAGTGGAACGTGGCTGAGCATCGACTCGCCGGCCGACCGGCGAGCGAGCGTCCCGCCGTGCCGCCCGGGCCGTACCTGGTTGTGGGGCTCGGCGCCGCAGGAATTGCCGCTGCGCAAGCCCTTGCCGACCGTCACGGAGCATCTTCGGTGCGCGCCTGCGACACAGGCAATCCACCGTTCAACGCCGCCCAGCTGGCTGGTCTGCGAAAGCGCGGGGTGGGGGTCTGGACCGACGACGATGGTCTCGACGCGCTCGCCATGACACCCAGCTGCCGTTGCGTGGTGAAGAGTCCCGGGATCCCCTTCGACGTCCCGGTTCTACAGCGTGCCACGGAACTAGGGCTCCCAGTAATCGACGAGCTCGAGCTCGGGTGGCGTCTGTCGTCTGCGCCGATCGCCGCGATCACCGGCACGAACGGGAAGTCGACGGTCTGCGCCCTGGTCGTCGCGGCGACAGGTCTGGCCGGATTGGATCCAATGCTGGCCGGAAACACCATCTTCGGGCCACCGCTGTCCGCTGTCGGTGGCGGCCGCTCGAGGTTGGTCGTCTGCGAGGTGTCGAGCTATCAGCTCGAGGGCTGCCCTGAGTTTCTCCCCGACGCGGCGGTGCTGACCAACATCGGGGTCGACCACCTCATACGACACGGCACGGTCGCCGCCTACGCCGAGGTTAAGCGCCGGCTGTTCGTACGAGCATCGGGTGCAGTGCCGCTCGCCGTGCTCAACGGTGATGACCGGCACTGTCGAAGCCTCGCCGCTGAGCTGAGTGACGGCGACACCAGGGTGGTTCGTTTCGGTCGCAGTCAGGATGCCGAGTTTCGTCTGCTCGACTGCGGGTGGACGTTGAGCTCGGCGTGGCTGCATTGTGACACTCCGGACGGCCCGCTGCGGTTGAACACCCGACTCCCAGGAGCGCACAACGCCAGCAACACGTTGGCGGCATTGGCGCTCTGTCACGGTCTCGGGATTGAGCTCGAAAGGATTGTGACTGCGATCGAGCAAACGCCAGGCGTGCCCGGCCGCTGTGAGGTGATCGACGAGGGCCAGCCGTTCGATGTGATCGTCGACTTCGCCCATTCGCCCAATGCGATCGACGCTGTCCTGCGCGCACTGCGCGCGGTCGTCGTGCAGCGACGCTCGTCTCGCCTGCACGTGGTGATCTCGGCCAGTGGGGTGCACACCGATGGGATTCGCCGACCGATGGGCGTCGCCGGCGGTCGGCTCGCCGACCATCTGATCGTTACCGAAGGCAACCAGCGCGGCTATCCGCTGACCGCGACCGCCGGCCCACTCGTCGCAGGCGCCCGCTCGACCGGAAACCGCGCGGTCGAACTGGTCCCAAGGCGCCGCGCCGCGATCCAAACCGCAGTTGCTGCCGCGCGCCCCGGAGACGTGGTCGCGATCCTCGGCCGCGGCGCGATGCCGCGCCTGATCACCGACCTGTCGGGCGACGGGGAGGAGTTCGACGACCGTGTCGTTGCGCGACACGCGATCCTCGCGCGCTCAGTCGGCAACGTGATTGGCGACGAACAATCCGTCGGGGTCATATGAGCGCCCGACGGCGGCGAGGCGGTCGGCCACCGGGGCGGTGAACGCTGCGCGCAGGCTTCCCCCGCGCTCGTCGAAGGTGAGCAGCGAGGCTCGCGCCCCGATCCAAGGTGAAAGCCGCTCTCGGAGCTGATCGTGGGCGGTGTTGAGTGCGGCGCCGAGCTCGGCGGTGACCGGGACGCCGGTTGCGAAGACCAGCGCGTCGCTGGTCAGCGGCCCCCCCGCGCCTGGATCGGGGGTCGTGCTCCTCAGGGCGCCGCCGAGCTGGCGGATCTCCAGCGACACAAACGGGCACGCTGCGCCCGGGCCGCCCAGCTCGAGGTACGCGAGGGCAGTCTCGCTCGTGAACCGGTCGAGCAGCAGCCCATTGCCGATCGCCGGACCGGGATCCTGCGGGTCTCCCGAGATGTCGCCCAGCGCCGGTGCTGGGATCGTCGCCAGCGTGTCCAGATAAGGGGTGCCGAGCGCGCGCAGCGGCGCGACCAGCTCGTTGCCGTCGGCTTCGTTGCCGGTGAACGCCAGGGTGACCGCCACGAGCTCGCGGCCCCGCAACCGGTCAGGGATCGCGGGTAGCGGTGGGAACCGCAGCAGCTTGATCGTCGATGTCACCTCGTCGGGCGCCGCCAGCGTCCACTCGCGGTAGCCGTGCACGATCTCCCCGGCGGCCTCCAGCGGCCACATCAGCGCGCCGGCGAACGCCTCGCGGAGCTCGAACAGCGCGATCTCAAGCGAGGTCACGATCGCCGGGCCGCCGCCGCCGCCGCGCAGTGCCCAGAACAGCTCCGGTTCGTGGTCGGCGTCGACGTGGCGCTGCTCGCCGTCGGCGGTCACGACCTCGAGCGAGATGATGTGCGATGAGGCGAGCCCGTGCAGGCGCGAGAGCCAACCGATCCCCCCGCCGAGCGCGTAGCCGATCACGCCCACGCCGCCGGACATGCCGTGCAGGCCGACCAGCCCATGCTCGGCGGCCGGCCCGATCACATCGCGCCAGGCCGCCCCTGCGTGCACCGTGGCCGTGCGTCGCTGAGGGTCGATCGTGACGCCCGTCATGCCGGTCGTGCGCAGCAGGATCGTGCCGTCGAGCCCACCAAGGCTGACGGCGCCGTGACCGAAGCACTGTGGCGCGACGCGCACGCCGGCGCCGGCTGCAAAGCGCACGATCGCGCCCACGTCATCGCCGTTCACCGGGCACGCCACCAGCGTCGGATGCTGGTCTGCGACGAGGTTCCATGCCTGGCGGGCGTCGTCCCACGCCGGGTCATCGGGGGCGACGACGGCGCCCTTGAGCGCCGCGCGCAGCTGCCCGGCGTCGATGCGTCGCGAAGTGCTCATGCCCTTTTTTTAGCTGATCGGCGCCCTGCGGGGCGATGCGGGTGCGGGCTCGAAGTAGCTTCCCTGCATGGGAACCGGAAAGTCCTGACACGGCGGAGGTGCGCGAATGAACGATGATCAGACGTCACTCAAGACGCGGCTCGACGGCTTGCGCGAAAAGCTGGACGACGCGGGGGTCGACGCGATCGCGCTGGCGCCGTCCGACAACCTGCGCCATACGACCGGTTTCTCACCGATGCCTGACGAGCGATTCTGCGTGTTGCTGGTCACCAATGCGGGTGATGCCTTTGTCGTCCCGCATCTCAATGCCGATCAGACCGCGGCGGCTCTCCCCGGCCTGTCGATCGTGCGGTGGAAGGACGAGGACGGCGCCGGCAAGGCGCTCGATCAGGCACTGGCCGACGTCGACGGCTCGCGGCTGCGCGAGGTTGCGATCGATCCCGAGATGCGCGCTGAAGCGCTGCTCGAACTCTTGAACGCGGCGCCTCAGATGCATCCAGTCAATGGCGCCCCACTGATGCGCACCGCGCGCGAGGTCAAGCGGTCCGACGAGATCGAGGTCCTGGCACGGTCAGCCGCCACCGCCGACCACGCGATGCGCGCGGCGGTCGCCGCCATCCATCCCGGTGTTTCCGAGGTCGAGGTCGCCGCGGCGGCGAACGCGGCGTTTCGCGAGCTCGGGGCCGTCGAGCCCTGGGTGTGCGTTGGGTCGGGGCCAAACGGAGCCTTCCCCCACCATGAGACGTCTGATCGCGTGATCGCGGCCGGTGACGCGATCGTGATCGACCTCGGCGCCAAGCTCGACAGCTACGCGTCCGACATGACGCGGATGGTGTATGTGGGCGAGCCATCTCCCGAGTACCGAGAAGTACATGAGGTGGTCGAGCAGGCTGTGCAAGCGGCACTCGACGCGGCGCGCCCCAGCGCGACGTGTGGCGAGGTGGACGACGCAGCTCGGGGCGTCATCGAGCGGGCCGGCTACGGTGACCGCTTCCTGCACCGCACCGGACATGGCCTTGGGCTCTCGATTCACGAAGCGCCGTGGATCATGGCCGGCGAGGATGTCCCGCTACGCGCCGGAATGGTGTTCAGCATCGAGCCGGGGATCTACCTCGAGAACGACTTCGGCGTCCGCCTGGAGGACATCGTCCACCTGACCGACTCCGGCCCGCAGATCTTCAGCGCGCTTCCCCGCACGCTGGAGGTGGTCGCGGCTTAGCGCTCACCAGAACACGTCCGGCGCTGACTCGGCGAGGCTGTCCAGCAGCGCGCGCAGGCGGCGCGCGACCTGTGGCGCGTTGGCACCGTAGACGCGAATCTCGGTGACCGAGAGGTCGAGCAGCTCGGTCCAGCTCGGGTTTGGGTAGACGAGGCGCAGGATGCCGTGCTCGTCGGCGATCCGTCCGCGTCTGTCCCGACCGCGACAGCCGTACCCTATACGCTACCCTACATCACGATATGCGGAAGACGAGCGTCTACCTGAGCGAGCGAGAATCGCGCCGGCTGGTCGAGCTTGCGCGTGTCGAGGGGCGATCACAGGCGGAGATCATCCGTGAGGCGATCACGGCTTACGTGCCGATTGCTAAGAACGACGGCGAGTTCGCCCTCGCGGCGGGCTTCGCTCGGCGTGACGATGATCGTCGGCCAATCTCTGAGATTCCGGAGGACGAGCTGCTCGACGGCTTCGGGCGGTGACGCTGATCGTCGATGCGGCGCCACTGGTGGCGCTGGCCGACGCGAATGAGCCGCGGCGAGAGGAGATCCTTGACCTGCTTCGCACAGAGCGAGGTGGCCTGTTCATCCCTGCTCCGGTGACCGCCGAGATCGACTATCTGCTCGGTCAGCGGTTCGGTGCCGCGGCCCGGCGGGCTTTCCTCGAGGACCTCGCAATGCGCCGGTACCAGAGTCCGGGGCTGGACTCGACCGACTATGACGTGGCGCTCGATCTTGATCGACGGTACGCCGACCTTGACCTCGGGCTTGCCGACCTGTCGGTGGCCGTGCTCGCCGGTCGGCTCGGGACCCGCCGGATCCTGACGTTCGACCAGCGTCACTTTCGGGCGGTTCGGCCGATCCAGGGCGGCGCGTTCACACTGCTGCCTGCCGACCGGTGAGCGCGGAGTACGTAGGCGTCCGAGCCGCCCGAACCGCCTGAGCGAACCAGCTTGCCGCGCCCAGCTAAATGGGCTAGTGTTTGGACCAATAGGGCAAAGCGAGTAGGGAGGCAGGTCCCTTGAGCGGCGAACCGGTGACCTTTGGCGTGGTCGCATCCGCGGCGGATGCGCCCGGCACGTCAGACGCAGCGATGTACGCAGCGCTGCTCGAGGATGTCGAGCTCTATGTGGGGCAGGGCTACGGGACGGTGTGGCTGATCGAGCATCACTTCAGCGACTACTTCCCGACGCCCGCCCCGCTTGTGCTCGCCAGTCACATCGCCGGTCGCTTTCCGCAGCTGTCGATCGGGACCTGCGTGATGGTGCTGCCGTGGTATGAGCCGCTGCGGACCGCCGGCGAGATCGCGATGCTCAGCCTGCTGACCGAGCAGCCGCTCCACATCGGGATCGGTCGCGGCACCGCCAAGTACGAGTTCGACGCGTTCGGGCTCGAGATGGGCAGCAGCCGTGAGCGTTTCAAGGAGGTCTACGAGGTGATCTCGATGGCGCTGGAGGGCGAGCCGTTCTCCTACCACGGCAACCAGATCGAGGTCCCCAAGGAGATCCGGGTGCGGCCGACTGTGGCCGGCGTCAGCGGCGACCGGATCAACTTCTACGGCGCGATCGGCAGCCCTGGGAGCGCGTCGGTGATGGCCGAGATGGGACTGCCGCCGCTGTGCACGACGATCGGCGATTTCGACACGCAGGCGGGCATCATCCGCACCTGGGACGAGACCGCGCGAGCCAACGACGTGCCCACTGACGTGATGAAACCGATCATGATCAACTGCATCGTCGCCGACACCGATGAGGAGGCGATCGAGCAGGCCCAGCGCTACATCCCGCGTTTCATGCAGGCACAGATCGACCACTACACGCCCGAGGAGACCAACTGGGAGGAGATGCCCGACTACCGCGCCTGGAAGGGCCAGTTCGCAGGCATGAAGGCGAAGACCGATCCGGCCAACATCCCGGCGTGGGCCGCGTATCAGCTGGTCGGTTCCCCCGACACGGTCGCTCAGCGGGTTCGGAACTACGTCGACGCCGGCTTCAACCATCTCTTCCTGCACACCGCGACGCCGGGTGTCCCGCACGATATTCGGCGCGTGTGGACCAGGCGCTTCAGCGAAGAGGTCGCGCCCCGGTTCGCCTCCGAGCCTGCCCAGCAGGCCAGCGTCCGCGTCGAGTCCGCGGCGTAACCGACTGACGTGGAGCAAGCGACCCTCGTCGATCAGCTGGGTAGCAGGGCATCGGAGCTGACCCCCGAGGCCGCCGACATCCTGGCCCACGCGCTCAACTCGCCACGGCTGAACGCGCACCTGCTGCCGGTCGAGGAGGCGCGGCGCAACTTCGACTCCGATTTCGCGGAGGTCGGGCCGGGGGAGGACGTTGCCGCCGTCCGTGACCACCGACTCGCGGTCGACGATGGCGAGATCGCGGTCCGCGAGTTCAGGCCAGCGGCCGGCACGCTGGCGGCCGTGGTCTATTTTCACGGCGGCGGTTGGCTGCTTGGCAGCCTCGACTCCCACACGGTCGTCTGCCGCGCTCTGGCCAACGCATCAGGCGCGGCTGTGTTCAGCGTCGACTATCGACGCGGACCCGAGTCCCGGTTTCCGACCGCAGTCGATGACAGCTTCGCGGCGCTGCGGTGGGTGAAAGGGCAGGCCGACAGGCTCGACGTCGACCCCGAGCGGATCGCGGTGGCGGGCGACAGCGCGGGCGGGAACCTGGCCACCGCGACAGCGATGCTCGCCCGGGACAGAGGCGGTCCGAACCTGACGCTGCAGGTCCTCGCCTACCCGGTCACCACGACCGATCTGGGTCTCGGCTTCGATGACGACTACGAAGGATTCTTCCTCTACCGAGACGAGCTCCAGTGGCACCAGGACAACTACCTCAGCTCGCCACAGCAGGCGGCCGATCCACTGGTCTCACCGCTCGAGCACGGCGAGCTGGAAGGGCTGCCGCCGGCGCTGATCCTGACCGCGCAATGCGATCCGCTGCACGCCCAGGGCGAGCTGTACGCGCAGGCGCTCGCGCGGGCCGGGGTCGCGGTGCAGCATCGTCAGTGGGCGGGAATGGTGCACGGCTTCTTCCAGCTCCCCGGCGTCTTCGATGAGGGGACCGAGGCCGTCGAGCTGGCAGGCGGCGCGCTGAAGCAGAGCTTCGGGCCTCGCAAGCGCTGATGTCCGAGGCGATCTCTCTCGACGGCCGCTCGGTCGTCATCACCGGCGCGAGCCGCGGCATCGGGCGCGGAATCGCGCAGGTGTTCTCCGCGGCGGGTGCCAAGGTCGTGCTGCTGTCCCGCAACCAGGAGGCGCTCGACGCAGTGGCGGCCGAGCTCGACGGCGACCGTACCGTCGCGGTGGCGGGTGACGTGCGCCGGCCCGAGGACCTCGGTCGCGCCGTCCGGACGGCCCGCGACCGCTTCGGACGCCTCGACGTCTTCTGCCACGACGCCGGCATCTATCCCGAGAGCCCGATCGAGAACCTCGAGCTGGACGAGTGGCACGAGGTGATCGACACGAACCTGACCAGCACCTTCCTGGCCACCAAGGCGTGCATTCCGGTGATGCGAGAGCAGAGCTACGGCCGAATCGTTCTGATCTCGTCGATCACCGGGGTGCTGACCGGCTACCCGGGGCTTTCGCACTACTCCGCCTCGAAGGCCGGCATGCTGGGGTTCATGCGCACCGCGGCGCTCGAGCTGGCGCCGTTCGGAGTCACCATCAACGCGATCGAGCCTGGAAGCATCCGCACCGAAGGCCTTGACTCGTTGGGCGGCGAGGTGATCGACACGATGGTCAAGAACATTCCGCTCGGCGCACTGGGTGAGCCCGAGGACATCGCCTACGCGGCGCTGTTCCTCGCCTCCGACGGCGCTCGGTTCATCACCGGCCAGACGCTGGTCGTGGACGGCGGGCAGACGCTGCCGGAGATCCCGCTCTGAGCGAGTACGCTCTCGTGCCTCGATGAGCGATCGACCGGCGACCGGGAACGCGCGCGGCACGGTGCGCGGCCACGACCGCGACGGCGTGCCGCCGGCCCACGTCAGCCGCGGGGGACGGATCGACCTCGACGAGCTGCGCCACCTCTCGGACATCGGCGAGCTCGACACGGTCGTCTGCGCGGTGCCGGATCTGTGGGGGCGACTGATGGGAAAGCGCCTGTCGACGAAGAGCTTCCTCGAGACCGCGATCGGGGAGGAGGGTCTGCACGGATCCGTGTACCTGTTCGTGGTCGACATGGACATGGACCCGCGGCCCGGCTACGCGATCACCAGTTGGGCCGACGGTTTCCGCGACTGTCGCTTCGTCCCTGATCTGGCCACCCTGCGGGCCATACCGTGGCTGCCGCGGACGGCGATCGTGATCTGCGATCCGGTCGAGGAGGACACCGGGGAGTTGGTCGCGGTCGCGCCGCGCGCGCTGCTCAAGCGCCAGCTCGACCGCTACCGGTCGACTGGGATGGCGCTGAAGTGCGCGACCGAGCTCGAGTTCTACCTCTACGCCGACGACTATCGCAGCGCTTGGGAACGCCGCTACCGGGACCTCAATCCGGTGTCGTACTACCGCTCGGATTATCAGATCCTGCAATCGACCAAGGACGAGGGGTTCCTCGGCCACGTCCGCGAGGTGATGAATGCCGCCGACATCGAGGTCGAGTTCTCGAAGTCCGAGTGGGGCCTCGGTCAGCAGGAGGTGAACCTCCGTTACACGGATGCGCTCGAGATGGCCGACCGCCACGCGCTGTACAAGAACGGCGTCAAGGAGCTGGCGGCCCTATCCGGAATGGCGGCGAGCTTCATGGCCAAGCCCCGGATCGACGACATCGGCTCGTCGTGTCACGTTCACCTGAGCGTCTGGGACGAGCAGGGCGAGCGGCCGCTGCTTCCGGGCGACGGTGGCACCGGCATGAGCGAGATCTTCAAACAGGTGCTCGCCGGACAGGTCCGCTACGGACGCGAGCTGATGGTCTTGTTCGCGCCGAATATCAACTCGTACAAGCGGTTTCTCCCCAACCAGTTCGCCGGCACCAACTTCGCGTGGGGGACCGATAACCGGACCTGCGGCCTGCGCGTTGTCGGCGAGGGGAGCTCGTTGCGGCTCGAGCACCGGATTCCGGGGGCGGACTGCAACCCGTACCTGCTGATCGCTGCGCTCGCCGCCGCCGGCCTGGCCGGGATCGAAGAGACGCTCGAGCCTCCGGTCGCGCTCGATGCCAACGCGGCAGATCATCCCGAGTTGCCGCAGGCCGCCCGGACGATGACCGAGGCCCTGTCGCTGTTTGAGAACAGTGCCGTGGCGCGGCGCGCGTTCGGCGAATTCGCTTGCGATCACCTCGCCAACTTCTTCCAGCAGGAACTGGACGCGTTCAGCCACGAGACCGTGACCGACTGGGAGCTCGTCCGCTACTTCGAGCGCGTCTGACGGGACTGCCGCTTCGGCCTGCCGGCGCGAGGCGAGCCCGCCATCGTGCGCAACGCGGTGCGGGTCTGCTCTATGTGTGCCGCCATCGCGGCGGCGGCGCCGTCACCATCGCGGGCCTCGATCGCGGCGAGGATGTCGGCGTGCAGCTGGTTGGCGGTCGGATGCAGGGCCGTGAACACCGCCCCCACCGGTAGGAACATCGCGGCGCGCCCATCGTTGATGGCGCGAACCAGCAGTGGATTGCCGGTGGCGAGGCCGATCCGGTAGTGGAACTCGGCATCGGTGGCGATGAAGCGAGACGGCGGAGATGCGTCACCGCGCTCATCGGCGCCGGCCGCCAGCGCATCGAGCGCGTTGAGCGTCTCTCTCAGCTTCGCCAGGTCGCCCTTTGATCGGCGCTGTGCCGCCAGCCGCGCGGCGTGTGGTTCGATCGCCAGCCGATAGTCGAACACGTCCTCGAGCTCGGCCAGCCGGTGGCGCACGAGCTGCCGGAGCTCCTGCGCCGTGCCGACCGGCCCGGCGATCACCACGGCTCCACCGGCTCGGCCGCGGCGCGTCTCGATCAGCCCCTCGCCCTGCAGCACGCGCAGCGCCTCGCGAACCGTCGTCCTGGAGACGGCCAGCTGGCCGGCAAGCTCTCGCTCGGTCGGCAGTTTCTCTCCGGGGAGGAACCGGCCGATCTGAATCGCCCGCCGGATCTGGTCGACGACCAGCTCGTAGCTCGCCGGCGCCCGGACCGCCGCGATCGCGTCGTGCTCTGGCAACAGCGGCACGACAAGAATGTAACACCGAGATTGGTCTGAGAATGACAATGGTCCATTGGCCTGGTTAGCGGTCCAAATGAGGCGCTCGTCGCGCCGCCGCGGCCGCGCGCGCCGCGAGGGCGCGCTCACTGGCGGCACGGGCGTTCTGCCGGCCGCACCTCACGGGCCCCGACCATTGGGCTAGTGTCCAGACCATTACCCGTCACTCACGGAGGTGGTCAGAGCGTGAACGATTCGAGACCCGTCGCCCTCGTCACAGGCGGCGCGGGCGGCATCGGCCAAGCGATCAATCGCCGCCTTGCGGGCGCCGGCTGGCAGGTGCTGGCCGGAGACCTGACTGCTGCACTCGATGCCGCCGATCCCAGCGGCGACTCGATCGCGGCCGCCGAACTCGACGTCACCGATCGCGCCAGCGTCGAGCGGTTTGCCACCCGTGGCGCTGAGCTTGGCACGGTCCGCGGCGTCGTGAACTGTGCCGGGATCGTCCGCTTCACGCCGATGTCGGGCTTCGATGACGCCGACGCATCGGCTGCTGTGGGAGGTCAACGTGGCCGGGACCGCTCGTGTCTGCGCCGCCGCGGTCGCCGAGATGTCCGACGGCGGCGCGATCGTCAATATCTCGAGCATCACTGGCTACACCGGCCGGCTGCGCGGCGCCTCGTTGTACGGCGCCAGCAAGGCGGGGTTGGTCGCCTTCACGCGCTACCTCGCGAGCGAGCTTGCGTCGCAGAGGATTCGGGTCAACGGTCTCGCCCCGGGCTACATCGCGGTGCCGATGAGCCCCTCGATGCACGCGATCTCGGGCGGCGAGGAGGAGGTCATCAGGCAGGTTCCGCTCGGGCGTCTGGGGGAGACCACCGAGATGGCCGACGTGGTCGAGTTCCTGCTGTCGGACCGCAGCTCGTACATCAACGGAGAGACGATCCTCGCCGATGGGGGCGTGCGCGCCGCGTGACTGGGGCGGGAGCCTGAGCGGGCGGGCGGGCCCAGCGGGCGGGCTGGCCCGGCGGGTCGGGGCCTGCGCCGGAGCGGAGCGGGGCGGGCGCCGGCGAGGCGGGGCCGGGGCCGGAGCGGGGCGGATGACAAACGCGACAGATCGGACCCGCGCGGCGCGATTTGGCGCAGAACGCGTCGATTTCCGGGCGGTTTGCGACAAACCCGGTCGCGCGTCGGCGGATTTGTCACGACTGCACGCCGCCGGGCGCCGTGGGCCGCCCGCGCTTGACGCAATCGGCGGTGGCAGATCCGGCCACCTCGCAGGCGCGCCTCGCGACTGACGTCGGGCTGACTCGGCTACTCGGCTACTCGACTATCCGGCTACTCGGCCACGAGCGCGTGGTCGCGAACCGGTCGCTCTTCGCGTGCCCGCCAGCCACTTAGCGCCATCCGCGCTGCGGGGATGAACGCGATCACGATCATCACCAGTGCCCACACGAACGTCGATGAGAACGCGTTCGCGAGCGGGCCGGCGACCACCGCGTGCGCCCTTGCGGGCAGGTGCTGCAGCGCGGCGAGCCCGCCGGAGCTCGAATGCGAGGTGTGCAGGCCGGCGATCGACGCGAGATTGCTGGTGATCGCCGAGGCGAGGATGACCGACAGGATCGCGGTGCCGATCGAGGCGCCGGCCTGGCGGATGATGTTCATCGCGGTGCTCGTGCGGGCGATCGCGGACGGAGGCACAGCCTGCATCGCCGCGGTCATGTTGGGCATCATCGCCAGGCCCATTCCGAGCCCCTGGACGAAGCTGCCCGCCATCAGGATCGCGTAGGAGGTGCCGGCGCCGATGAACACGAACGGGATCAGCCCGATCGCGACCAGGGGCAGCCCGGTGGCGGGCAGCCAGGTCGGCCCGTAACGGTCGGTAAGCCGTCCGGAGACCGGCATCAGGAGCATCGCGCCGAAGCCGCCGGGAGCCATCAGCAGCCCCGCCTGCAGCGCGGAAGTGCCCCGAACGGCCTGGTAGTAGAGGGGAATCAGGAGCATCGTCCCGAACACGGAGATCGCGAACAAAAAGAACGAGGCGCCGGCGTACCCGGCGCGGGTGTGCGTGAATGTGCGGATGTCGATCAGCGGATCAGACGTGCGCCAGCTGTGAAGGAACCAGGCGGCGATCAGCAGCACCCCGACCGCGGTCGGTCCCCAGGAGCGCGGTGACCCGAAGCCGTAGCTCGATGACTCGGCCAGCCCGTAGATGAACACGGCCAGGCCGGGGGAGAGCAGCGCCATCCCGAGCCAGTCGAGCCGGTGGGCGGGCTGGGGCTGATCGGGGTCGAGCACGATCAGGGCGAGGATGAACGCGACCACACCGATCGGCACGTTGATGAAGAAGATCCACCGCCACGAGACGTCTGCGACCAGCCAGCCGCCGAGGATCGGACCCATGATCGGGGCGATCAACATCGGCACGCCGAGCACACCCATCACGCGCCCCATCCGATTCGGGCCGGCCTTCCTGGTCATGATCGTCATCACCGTCGGCATGATCAGACCGCCGCCGATCCCCTGCAGGACGCGAAAGACGATCATTGACTCCGCGCTCCATGACAGGCCCGCCGCGACCGAGCCGAGCGTGAACAGCACCAGCGAGGTCATGTAGATCCGCTTGGTCCCGAACCGGTCGGCCGCCCAGCCACTGACCGGGATCACCGCCGCGAGCGCGAGCGTGTAGCCCGTGATCACCCACTGGATCGTCGTCAGCGAGGCGTTAAACGCGACCGCGAGGTGGTCGATCGCGACGTTGACAACGGTCGTATCCAGGATCGACATGACCGCCCCGAGCAGGACGACCCCGGCGACCACCCAGGTGTCGCGATCGAGGGGTTCTGGTTGGTGTGCCTGTGCTGCCATGCCGTCTCTCGGCTACCGATCGTACCGGACCGATGGGTCCGGTTACCCCGCCATTGTCCGCGCCCGCTCGGCACGCGGTACGGCCGCGCCATGGACACGCCGGCCGTGCGCAGTGAGGTCTCGGATGTAGCCGGCAACGACGGCCTCGGACACCATTCCCGTGCGCCGCGCGCGCGACGCTGAGAACGCAGAACGGGGGGCAGACCGCGGGCCGCGTATGCGGCCGGGCCGCTCGCCCTCACGGGCCGGACTCTCGGGCCCGGCCGGATACTGAA
This sequence comes from uncultured Solirubrobacterales bacterium, assembly GCA_963770885.1. Taxonomy (GTDB): domain Bacteria; phylum Actinomycetota; class Thermoleophilia; order Solirubrobacterales; family Solirubrobacteraceae; genus Palsa-465. Next base: position 256,458 of record CAVYRI010000001.1, read on the forward strand.
ATTGGGGGCTTGTCATGCTGCCTCGCTTTCGAACTCGTGCGTAGTGAATGTGTCTGACTCGTCTCGGGCCTGGGCCAACCGCAGGGCGGGCCGGGAGTCACGCTGGCGCAGCAGCACCAGGGCGAGCACAAGGCCGGTGACGATCGCGCCCGCGCCGACGAGGAACGCCAGGTGGTAGCCCCCGAGCAGCGCACTGATGTGCCCCTCGTGGGCGGCGATCAGGCCCCGGGTGTGGTTTGCGGCCACGGTGCTCAGGACCGCCAGGCCGAGCGCGCCGCTGATCTGCTGGGAGACGTTGGTAAGCCCGGACCCAAGTCCGGCATCCGCCGTGGGCACGTCGGCCATCGCGATCGTCAGCAGCGGCATGAAGGCGGTGCCGAGGCCGAGACCGATCGCGAAACAGGCCAGGAACACCGTCGGGAAGAAGGCGGTCTGGGCACCGACCGTGCTGAACAGCAGCAGCCCGATGATCGCGCTGGTCATTCCCGCAACCAGCACGGGCAGCTGTCCGAAGCGCTGCACGAGCCGCTCGGTGATCCCGCGCGAGAGGATCGCGACGGTGATCGTCCAGGGCAGGAACGCGGCCCCGGTCTGCAGCGCGGAGTAATGGCGGACGTGCTCGAGATAGAGCGTGCCGAGGAAGAAGGTCGAGTACATGCCCGTGACCAGGAATCCCCGGACAAGGCTGGCGTGGGCCAGTCCCTGCACCCGGAGGATGCGCAGCGGCATGATCGGGTTCTGGATCCGGCGCTCGAGTGCCAGGAACGCGGCCATCAGGACCGCTGCCAGGGCGCCGAATCCGAGCACGTCAATCGAGCCCCAGCCGTGGCTGGTCGCCTCGATGATCGCGTAGATCGCGGTCATCAGCGAGGCGGTCACGAGCAGCGAGCCGAGCCAGTCGACACCGTGCTCGAGTCCCTGCCCCTGGTCCTCGCGGATCAGCGCCTGGCCGAGGGCGAAGGTCAGGATCCCGATCGGGAGGTTGACGAAGAACACCCAGTGCCAGCTCAGGGCCTCGGTCAGCACGCCCCCGGCCAGCAGTCCGAGCGAGCCGCCGGCCACGGACACGAACACGTAGGCGCTCATCGCGCGAGCGCGCTCGGCGGCCTCGGGGAACTCGGTGATGATGATCGCCAGGATCACTGAGGCCTGCGCGGCCGCGCCGAGTCCCTGCAGGAAGCGGGCGCCGATCAGCGCGCCCTGGCTGGGCGCCACCCCGCACAGCAGCGAGGCCGCGGTGAAGATGATCAGCCCGGCGAGGAAGACCCGCTTGCGCCCGACGAGGTCTCCGAGTCGGCCGGCGAGCAGCAGCAGGCTCCCGAACGTGACCAGGAACGCGTTGACCACCCAGGTCAAGTCGCTCTGGCTGAAGTGCAGCTCACGCTGGATCGAAGGCAGCGCGACATTCACGATCGTCACGTCGAGGACGATCATCAGCTGGGCCAGGCAGACCACCATCAGCGTCGCCCAGCGGCGCCGATCGGGCGGAGCGGTTTGTAGAGAGATGAGGTTCATACAGCTCCTGTGAGTTGAAAAATCAGTCGGATGTGACTAAAATGGAGGCCACCTCCGAAATAACTGGAGGTGTCCTCCGGAAACTATACGGAGGGGCCCTCCGTTTGTCAACTGAATTTTGCCGTGAGCACGACTGCCAAACCCGAACAGACCCTCCTCGTCAGGCCCAAGCGCGCCGATGCGCGCCGCAATTACGAGAAGGTGCTGACCGCCGCCCGGGAGGCGTTCCTGGAAGGCGGGGAGGCGACGTCGCTTGAGGAGATCGCGCGCCGAGCAGGGGTCGGGATCGGCACGCTCTACCGGCACTTCCCCAATCGCCAGGCGCTCCTGGAGGCGCTCTACGCGGGCGAGGTCGAGGAGCTATCGCGCTCGGCGGCGCAGCTCGACGGGGAGGATCCGTGGCGGGCGCTGAGTCTCTGGTTTGAGCGCTTCATCGCCTATCTGGCGACCAAGCGAGCGCTGGCCGACGAGCTGCTCAACTACATGGACAAGGACGCGCCGCTGTTCCAGGCTTGCCGGGTCTCGATGTTCGCCGCCGGCGAGCCGCTGCTCAAGCGCGCGCAGGAGTCCGGCGCTGTGCGCCCGGACGTCGAGTTCGGGGAGATCCTGCAGATGGTGATGGGGATCGGCAAGGTGCCGACGAGCGACCCCGCGCAGACCGAGCACATGCTTCGGATTGCGCTCGACGGGCTGCGCTTCCACCCGCAGGGCTGATTTCCGCGGGAATACGGGTGCCGCCGGCGGCGCCGACCACGGTTCGCGATCAGCGCCGCCAGCCGCCTGCTTCGCGCTACCGGCGGTGGTGAGACGGCCGTGCCGCGTCGGCCTCCCGGGCAAGCTTCTTCATGAACTTGAAGAACCCAGGGGACTGGCCGCGGAAGAGCCCGTCAGCTGTCAGGAACTTCAGTGCGCCCACCGCTGCGCCCTCGGTCTCGGTGGGTCGGATGATCGAGCAGCGCGGGAATTTGCGGCTGAGGAAGACCGTCGGCTCCGGCATGATCAGATTGGTCTGGAATTCCTCACCTCCGAACGGCGATGAATTGAGGTCGGGGAACGCAAGCCCGTTGGTCGGGTCAGTCACCATCGGTGCATTGCCGGCCTTATCACTCCACGTCTGAAAGTGCATCGTTTCGGTTGGACCGATGCTGAGCAGGACGCGCAGCACTTCAGGATCGCTAACTCGCTGCGCAAGCGACGGGTAGAGGCTCGTACCCCCCTGCTCGATGGTCGCGAAGTGAAAGCCGGCCGTGTTGGCGATCGCCTGCAAGTGATCGGACGGCCTCAAATCCGCATCTGACCGAGGAATGGCGGGGAACTGGCCCTTGAGCAACCCGGGGACCGCCGGCGGAAAGCTGCCTCCGAGGTCGGGATTCTGGTTGGAACTGCGGTAGCGCGTCCACCAGGTCGTATCGACCGTGAGCGCCATCAAGTTCGTGAGCCGCTTTGTCTGCTGCGCCCCCGATGCTTGGCTGCTCGGAAGTTTTCGAAACGGCTCGAGGCTGACGGCCTCGCCGCCCCGCGCTTCCAGGTAGGCGTTGAGGAACCTGAAGTGGGTGAACTCATCGTCGGTGTTGTCATGGACGTACTGAGCCATATCGGAGTCGAGCACCGACAGAGCGGCCGTATATGCGGCACTACCGGTCCCTCCAGGTACTTCGCTGTCCTGGATGCCGCCCAGCTCGTTGTACTGCTGCCACAAGTCCGCCTCGAGTATCTCGGCAGCCGCGAGGAAACGAAGGATTGCTTCGTCTCCGCTCGTCAACCGCGTGCGGGCTGCCGCAAGGGGAATATCGGCGAACATCTCAATCCCGAGTGCTCCAGCGCCGGCGGCGACCAGCAGCGACCGACGGGTCAGAGCCGGCCCCCCGGACCCCGGATCCTCGCCCCGTGCCTCTCTCCCGGTCAAGCGCTTCGCCCGCGGCTGAGCGGACCTCGTCGCAGATGCTTCGCTACCCATCCTGTCCTCCGTTTCGTCGTTGGCGCATGGCGCCGTGTGACTCCACCCTGTGGTTTGTAGTAAGGCGATCGCAAAGACTCAGGCGCGCACGCAGTCAGCCCACGATGGACGGCCGTTGACATGACACAGGCCGCCGTCGCTCCTAAATGCGCCGGAGGGTTACACCACTGAGATCGAGCTCTGGCCTTTCACCGCTTTGACGTCCCGCGGCCGCGATTCCTTCCCACAAGCCCCAAAAAAGTCTTTGCGGGAAGCGAGTGGGGGCGAGTCCAGCGCATCTCGCGGCTCTATCCAGCCATGACCAATAACGACGACACACGCCCGCCTTCCAGCGCGCTGGATGAGCTCACCGCCGAGCTTCTCGCCTGCGGTGCCGTGCTCAGCCAAATCATCAGTCACATGGTGGCTTACGCGGCATCAGGCCAATCGGCTCCCGACGCAGCGCCGATACCGGACGTCGCCCACAAATTGATCCGCGACGGGATCGGTGAGCTGGCCAAGCGATATTCGCGCCGCGACATCAAGGTCACGGCCAAGATCGTTGCGCAAGCGACGGACTTGATCGCTGACAACATCTTCTTCATGCCGCTCGATTCGGACTGAGCTCGCAGCTGAGGATGGCTCGAACGAGCACCGCCTGTTTGCGCCGCTAGTGGCGCATGATGCGCCAGATCCGGCGTATCATGGCGTAGATGGCCCGTCAGCGCAGCACCGATCTCTTTCCCACCGACCAGCCGATCCCGGCCAGTCAGATGATCGGCCGCGACGTTGATGTGCAGGAGCTCACGGCCGGGCTGGCGGCCGGCACGAACCTGATCGTCGCCGGCCCGAGACGCAGCGGTAAGACGAGCGTCTGCGACGCGGTATTGGTGCGGCTCGGGCGGCGCGGGTTCTACACGGTTTCAATTGACCTGTTTCGGATCGCCAGCGCGGCCGAGTTCGCGGAGGCGCTGGTGACGGCGACGATCGCCAACCGCTCGGCGCTTCGCCGCGTGATCCATCAGACGCGCAGGGCCGGACGGCTGGTCGCGGATGTGCTGCAGACGTCGGCGGTTGTCAAGACCAAGGCGCAGCTGGGAGAGGAGATCGAGATCGCGTTCAGTCCGGGGCTAGCGGCTCGCGAGCCCGAGCGCTACCTGGACTACGCGCTCGCGCTGCCGGGGCGGATCGCCGAGGCCGACGGCGTGCAGGCGGCGGTGTTCTTCGACGAGTTTCAGGAGGTCGGCAGTCCGAACGAGCCGTACGGGGACCGGCTGACCAAGCGAATGCGCGCGATCTTTCAGCGCACCACGAATGTGAGCTATCTGTTTGCCGGCAGTCTTGAGCATCTGATGCGCGATCTGTTCGCGCCGTCGGATCAGGCTCTGCACCAGTTCGGCGGCTTTCACGACCTTCGCCCGATCGACGATGAGGCCTGGCTCAGGGGACTCGGCGAGCGGTTCGCCGCCGACGACTGTGAGGTAGCGCCCGGCGCGCTGGAGCGGATCATCGAATACGGCGAGAACCAGCCCCGCAGCACGATGCTGATCGCCCAGAAGAGCCATCTGACGACCGTCGAGCTCGAGACGCGAGTGGTTGACCTGGCCGTCGTCGAGCAGGGTCTGCTGGCGGCGATGGCCGCCGACCGCGTCGCGCACGATCAGATCCTCGAGCGAATCCGCAGAGCCCACAAGCTCGGGCTCGTCATCGCCGAGCGGATCGCGCGTGGACAACCCGTGTACCGCGGGCTCGCTCGCGGCGCGGTCCGGCGTGCGCTCGAGGCGCTGCGCGACGCGGGGATCATTGAGAGTCAGGGCCGTGGCGACTGGCGTCTGTCCAACCCACTGCTGCGCAGATACATCCAGGCGATCACACCTCTCACCTAGAAGGCGCGCCAAATTTGGCGCATGATGCGCCCGATCTGGCGCATCGAGAGGGACGTGAGCTGAGATACAGTCCCCGCGTGGTCATGCGATGACGGATGCGCTGACGGTCTTCTGGCATCCCGACGTGCTCCTGCACGACACCGGCGAGGGCGTGTTTGAGGCAGGTGCGTCGCCGCTGATCAGTGTCCCCGAGTTGCATCCGGAGTCAGCGCCCCGGATCCTCAACATGAAGTCGATCTTGGAGCGGGGGCCGTTGGCGCCGGCGCTCGAGTGGGCGCCGGTGGCGCTGCACGACGAGGATGAGCTGGAGCTGGTTCACACGGCGGCGTATCTCGATGAGCTGCGCAAGACAGCGGCCGCCGGTGGGCGGCGGTACACACCCACGACGGTTCTCGGCAGCCGATCGTGGCCGGCGCTGATCGCGGCCGCCAGCGCGGCGATCGAGGCAGCGAAGGCAGCCTCGGGCCAGCCGGGCGTGCCCGCGTATGCGCTCGTGCGACCGCCGGGCCACCACGCGCAGCCTGCACGCGCCGACGGGTACTGCTTCTTGAACAACGCCGCCCTGGCGGCTGAGACGGCGCTACGCGAAGGAGCCGAGCGGGTCGCGATCATCGACTTCGACGTCCACCACGGGAACGGCACTCAGGAGTGCTTCTGGGGCCGACCGGATGTGCTGACGATCTCGCTGCACATGGACCACGGTGCGTGGGGCGCATCGCATCCGCAGACCGGCGCCGTCTCTGAGCTCGGCGTCGGAGCAGGCGAGGGCTTCAACCTCAACCTGCCGTTGCCGTATGGGACCGGGGATGCCGGCTACACGCGCGCGATGCACGAGCTCGTGGCGCCGCTCGTCACCAGCTACCACCCGGACCTGGTGATCGGGGCGATCGGGCAGGATGCGAGCCAGTTCGATCCCAACGGCCGCCAGACGTTGAGCATGGCGGGGTTTCGGACGCTCGGCGAGGTGCTGCGGTCGCTTGCCGATCGCTGCTCCGGCGGCCGGCTGGCGTTGGTGCAGGAAGGCGGCTACGCCGTCACGTATGCCGCGTTCTGCCTGCACGCGACCCTGGCCGGCGTACTCGGCGTACCCACCGGGATCGATGACCCACTCGCATTTCTGCCCGACGACGGCGGCGGGGTGTCGGCGGTGCTCGCGCAGGCCGCCGATGTGCTGACTCCCTACTGGCCGCGAGCCTTCTAAGTGAACAGATGACCCCAGAAAGGAGACTGCATGGAGCCACATGTAGTCGCTGAATTTCTTGACAATCAGACCGCGCTGATCGCGTCACGCCCGCAGGATCTGGCCTTCGAGCCACAGGAGTACGCCGACCGGCTGAAGCGGCTTCAGTCGGCGATGGAGGACGCCAAGGTCGACACGCTGATCGTCAGCGCCCCTGACGCCATGTGCTGGCTGCACGGCTATCAGGCGCGCTGGTACAAGAGTCACTCCACGACCGCCTGGCCACCGTTTCACTGCACGGCGGCGCATCTCGGCGACGAGCGGCTGCTCCATTTCGACATGGAGCGCCACCGCTATCTGATTCCTCGCACCTCGGTTGCCAGCGACCTGCGGCTGAGCTCCGCTGCAACATTCGACGAGTGGCTTGCCTTCTTCCTCGGCGAGCTGCAGGCCGAGGGCTGGCTCGGCGGTACGGTCGGGATCGAGAAGTGGAGCTCGGTTCCGAACCGGGCGACGAGCGAGATGATCCAGACCGCTCTCGAAAGCCGAGGATGCACGGTCGTCGACGGCACTCTGGTGAGCCGGAAGCCGAGACGACTGAAGTCTGCCGCCGAGCTCGACGTCCTGCGCAAAGCCGCCGAGGTCTGCGACGCCGGTCTGCGCGCCGTCCAAGCGACCCTCGCACCAGGGGTCACCGAGCTGGAGACGTGGGCAGCAATGGTTGGCGCGATGATCGAAGCCGGCGGAGAGCCGGCCGCGCTCCAGGAGAACGTGTGGGCGGGAACGAGCCCGCTGATCCACGCGCTCAGTTCTCGGCGCCAGTTCAAGGCCGGCGAGATTGTGTGTACCGACCCATGCGGCGTCGTGCACCGCTATCACGCAAACGCTGCCCGCACGTTGTCGGTCGGCGAGCCGGAGCCCGCCGCGGTCGAGCTGATCGATGTGCTCGCCGAGGGCATGAAGCTGTTCGAGGAATCCGCCGCGCCCGGCGTTCCCGTCGCTGAGGTTCAGCACGCCCTCCAGGCCTTCTATCAGGAGGCCGGGGTATGGGAGCGCCGTGGCTGGCTCGGCGGCTACGAGTTCGGAGCTTCTTTGCCGCCCGACTGGGTGGGTGAGTGGATGTTCTCCGTCGATGACGTCGACTCCGAGGACGTGTTCGAGGAGGGTCTGGTGACGAACTACGAGAGCGTCATCGGCCTGGTCCTGATCGATACCTTCATCGTCGGACCCGGCGGTGCCGAGCGGCTCAGCTCCGTCCCTCGCGAGATCCTCGTGGCCTCGGGCTAGAAATCGCCGGCCGAAAGCTGAACGCGGCCGCGGGAACGTGGTGTATGGTGCCAGCGCCCCGGGTCGGAGGAGAAACAGGGTGAGATGGCAGCGCTGAACGACGATGACCGTCTTCTGCTCGAAGGCACCTATTGGTGGGGCCCGGCGACGCTGTTTCGCTGCGAGCTCGAGGCCGACCCGTCCGCGTGCGATGTGGCCCTCGTGGGGGTGCCTCACAGCTCGGGGAATGGGTCCACCGAGCGCGATCAGCACCTCGGACCCCGGGCGGTCCGAAACGTGTCCGGGCTGCAGCGGCGGATGCATGCCGAGTTCGGCTTCTCGCCGTGGGATGCCTGTCGGATTCGCGACCTTGGCGATGTGCCGCTCCCGGAGGCCAACAACAACGAGCTCTGCATCGAGCGCATCAAGCAGTTCTTTGCGCGCCTCGGAGTCGCCGGGACGCGGGCGGTCAGCATCGGCGGCGATCATTCGGTCACCGGTGGGATCCTTCGTGGCCTGGCGGGCGAGACGTCGGCTCTGACCGGCGGCGAGCCGGTCGCACTCGTTCATCTCGATGCGCACATCGACGCGTATGAGTCGCTCGAGCACTGGTTCGGCGCTCGCGACAGCGCTGCCCACTGGGCCTCGTATCTCGTGCGCGAGGGGCGGGTCGACGCCGGCGCGAGCGTTCAGATCGGCATGCGCGGCAACCCGCGCACCTCGACCTGGCTTGATCCAAGCTATGAGCTTGGCTATGAGGTCGTCCCGATGAACCGCTACCGAGAGCTGGGCCCGGAGGCCTGCGTGGAGCTGATCCGCTCACGCGTTGGGGGCCGGCCGACCTACATCACGTTCGATCTCGACTGTCTCGATGTGACGGTCGCCCCGGCTGCCGCCAACCTCGAGCCTGCCTTCACCGGGTGGACCGTCGACCAGGCGTTCGGTCTGCTTCGCGGACTGCGCGACCTCAACGTGATCGGTGGCGATGTCGTCTGCCTGGTCCCGACCAAGGACAACCCCAACGACATGACCGCAATGGTCGCTGCGGCGGCGATGTTCGAGATCCTGTCGCTCGCCGTGGATTCCGGTGCCTACACCACGCATTGACACTCATACAGGGAGTTGACGTCATGAGCCTGATGTCGCGTCGTACTTTGTTGGAGAACAGCGCCAAGGGTGGGCTGGCCCTCGGCGCTGGGGGCCTGATCGCCGCGTGCGGCTCGTCGTCTTCGTCCAACAGCTCGTCCGCGTCAAGCAGCGGCGCGACCGGGACACCCAAGCATGGCGGCACGATCCACGCCGGGGTGACAGGCGGATCGAGCTCGGATACGTGCGATCCCAACCTGCTTGTCAACAACACCGACTACGCCCGGGCACAGAACCTGTACGACGCGCTCGTGTGGCTCACTCCGGACGCTCGCGTCTATAACAGGCTCGCCGAGGAGATGACGCCGAACAAGGACGCGACCGTGTGGACCATCCGCCTGCGCAAGGGGGTGACCTTCCACGACGGGAAGGAGTGCACCGCAGACGACCTGATCTTCTCGATCAACCGCGTCGTCAATCCCAAGAACCCCGGCGTGGCCGCCAATGCATTGAAGGGGATCAACGCGAAGGGGATGAAGAAGCTCGATAAATACACGGTCTCGGTCCCGTTCTCCGGCCCGTACTCGACGCTGGTGGACACGCTTGCCAACAGCACCACCGTGTTCATCGTCCCGACCGGCTTCAACCCCAAGAAGCCGATCGGAACCGGTCCGTTCAAGCTCGCGAGCTTCACTCCCGGCCAGCAGACCGTGTTCGCCCGCAACGAGAACTACTGGGACTCGCCGCTGCCGTACCTCGACCAGGTGACGATGACGGACTACTCAGATGAGACGAGTCAGGTCAACGCGCTGCTCGGCGGCCAGGTCGACATCGTCAACCTCCTGTCCCAGGACACGATTGGGACGGTCACAGGGTCGGGCAAGAAGGTTGTCATCTCACCCGGCGGCGGTTGGAACCCGTTCACGATGCGGGTCGACGCCGCTCCGTTCAACGACGTCCGGGTCAGGCAGGCGTTCCGGCTGGCCGTCGACCGCCCGAAGATGCTGCAGACCGTGTTCGGCGGCCACGGCACGATCGGCAACGACGTCTTCGCGATCTGGGACCCGCAGTATGACCACAGCATCCCGCAGCGCGCGTATGACCCCGAGCAGGCCAAGTCGCTGCTCAAGCAGGCCGGCCACTCGAATCTGTCAATTGAGCTGGTGACCGGGGACATCGCGCAGGGCGTGATCAACATGGCCCAGGTCTATGCCCAGCAGGCCCAGGCCGCCGGGATCAACGCCAAGCTGCGCCAGATCACGGTCACCGAGTTCTACGGTCCGAACTACCTCAAGTGGGTGTTCGCCCAGGACTTCTGGTACTACCAGCCGTACTTCGCGCAGGTCAACCAGGCCACCCTGCCCGGGTCACCGTACAACGAGACACACTTCAACAACCCCAAGTACAAGAGCCTGTATGCACAGGCACAGGCGACGCTTGACACGAGCAAGCGGACCGAGATCGTGCACGAGATGCAGATGATCGACTACAACGAGGGCGGCTACATCATCCCGTTCTTCCCGGCGGTGATCGACGGATACACGCCGAGCGTCAACGGAATCGTGAAGTCGAAGCTCGGTGCGTCGTTCAACAGCTGGGACTTCGAGCACATGTGGCTCTCGTGACGGGGTGACTACGCGGGGTCCCGGCGCAACGGCTGACACATGCAGTGCACGCCGCCGCCAGCGAGCTGGAACTGGCTCATGTCCGGGTCAAAGACCGTGAACCCGAGCGCGCGCAGCTTGCCGTTGAGCTCTGGCGCGGCCGTCGTCGAGAGGACGCGGTCATTGCCAAGCGCCACGACGTTGCAGCCGAGCGCCATCGTCTCTCGGAAACCGACCGGAACGATCTCGATCTTGCGGGACTTCAGCCAGGCGACAACGTCGGGGGCGGTCGTGTCGAGACAGACGGCGCAGAGCTTCTCGGCAAGCATGCACACCATCAGGTCGATGTGGACGTAGAACTCATCGATCGGCGCGTACATGACCTCGATCCCCTCGGCCTCCATCCAGCCTCCGACCTGACGGGCCGAGACCTCCTCGCCGCGCAACCCGGTGTAGCCGATCAGCACGCAGCCGGGCTCGATCATGTTGAAGTCCCCGCCCTCGAAGTTGCCGGCGCTGACGAGGTCGTAGACCGGGATCTCATGCTCGAGGTAGAAGCGCAGCACGTTGGCGTACTCACCTCTGCGGCGCGGACTGGCAAGCTGCGTCACGACCGCGCCAAACGGCGTCATGAAGTTCGAGTCACGCGCGTAGACCGCATAGGGCAACTCGTCGCGTGCATCGAGGAGGTGGACGCTGACGTCCGCCTGACGATATGCGTCAACCATCTCCGCGTGCTGTCGCAGCGCGAGCTCTCGGTCGAAGCGGTAACCGAGCCGCAGGGTCTCGCGCACGAGCGCGCTGTACTGCGCGTTTTCCTCACCCAGCCAACGGAAGGACTCCGGGCTGCCCAACAGGACGTCGCGCAACAGTCCGTACTCCGAGTCGATGCCCCACCGTTCAGATCTCGGCGAGCCGCCATCCGGCTCGCGCGCCTGCAACGCTGGCGTTTGCGGTAAGACCTGATTCACGTGCGCTCCTTCCGAGGGGTTCCGGTATGCGCCGATATCGTAACCCGCCGAGTTCGGGCCCAACGCGGCAATCGACGGTCGTCGGATAGCCGCCCGATGCTCGACGCCCGAATCTGCGGGCCGACAGGCGCTACCTGGCGGCCGAGCGGGATCGCCACGTAGTCACAGGCAGCGCATTTCGTACTCCGTACCGATTCGGGACGTCGGCCCCGGCCGTATCGTCGGGGGCGAGCAAGGAGGCGTCACGTGCCACAGAGAACGGACCGACATGCGCAGCGAAGCATGCATCCGGTCGTGCGCGATCGCGGTGGCAGCGGGATGCGTCGGATGCTCGAGGCCGTCTCCGCGGACGCGGAGATGCTCCGCGCCATATCGGTCGACGTCGCCCACGCCACCGACCCGCGTCATCTCGCGCGCCGGTCGCCGGCCGCCGACCCTTTCGGGCTGCGTGATCCCGAGTACATCGCGCGCACGCTCCCGGCGCTGCGCATGATGGCGGACGTCTGGTTCCGCGCCGATGTGCGTGGTCTGGAGAACATCCCGCCGCGCGGGCCGGTGCTGCTCGTGGGCAACCACTCCGGCGGCACGCTGATCGCCGACACATTCATCCTCGCGCAGGCGTTCTACGACCACTTCGGCCCCGAGCGCGAGTTCTTCCAGCTCGCGCACGACCTCGTGTTCAAGCTGCCCGGCATCCGGGCGATGCTCGCACCCTACGGGACGGTGCCGGCTTCGCCTGAGAACATGCGCCGCGCGCTCGCGCGCGACGCCGCGCTGCTCGTCTATCCGGGCGGCGACCACGAGACCTACCGTGCAAGTTGGCACTCCGCCGAGATCGACTTCGCCCACCGGACCGGTTTCGTCCGGCTCGCGTTGAAGCACGGCGTGCGAGTCGTCCCGGTCGTTTCGATCGGCGGCCAGGAGACGGCGCTGTTCCTCGGCCAGGGCGAGCACGTCGCGCGGCTGCTGCACCTCCACCGGCTGCTGCGGATCGACGTCGCGCCCGTCCAGATCGCGCCGCCGTGGGGCATCACGGTGCTCGACCTCCCGGGACGCCTTCCGCTGCCGGCGAAGATCTCGATCGAGGTACTCGGACCGATCGACCTGCGCGAGGAACTCGGCGGCGCCCGCGCCGATCCCGACGACGGCTACAAGCTCGTCACGGAGCAGATGCAGGACGCACTGCACAAGCTCGCCGAGGCACGCGCGCTGCCGCTGATCGGCTGAGTGGGGCGCCGCCAGCCACTCGCAACGAACGCATGCAGCGCCAGGCCGTAGAACCCCGCGGCACAGTTGCCGCCTTATGCCGATGCGCGGCGTCGCGCCCGAAGCGAGTCTGGTCTTAGCCCGCCGGCATCGCGAGGAACGGACTGACTGCTCTCGGCACGTCAACCGAGCGTGGATGTCGGAGGCAGAGCCATGATTGAGAGCCACATCACTCGGATGGCGGCCCCTGCCGTCAGGGTCGCGCCGGCACGCTCGCCGGCGGCGCCTGACGTCGACCGCTCTGCCCTGGAGCTGTCAACCGGAGCGCACACGCTCGGAGAGATGATTCTGCGCGCGGAGGGGCGCGATGGCGTTGCACTCCGCTACAAGGAGGCGGGAAGCTGGCATGAGATCGGGTACGGCCAGCTTGTCCGCTCGGCCCGCGGAATCGCGCGAGGGCTGATCGCGCTCGGGATCGAACCCGGTGAGCGGGTCTCGATCTTGGCCGACACGCGCCCCGAATGGACGATCGCGGACGCCGGCAGCTTCTGCGCGGCGACCGTCGTGGCCCCGATCTACCAGACCGACTCGCCGGAGGAGTGCGCGTACGTGCTGCGCCACTCCGAGGCTCGGGCGGTGTTCTGCGAGGACGAGGCTCAGCTCGCGAAGATCGAGCAGATACGCGACGACTGTCCAGCACTGGAGTACGTGATCACCATGGCGGGCACGCCGTCGGATGCGATCAGCTTGGACGAGCTGATCGATCGCGGAGCTGCGGTCCCAGATCAGGAGGTCGACGCTCGCGTTGCTGCGGTCAGCCCGGACAGCCTGGCGAGTCTGGTCTACACGTCGGGCACCACGGGGCCGCCGAAGGCCTGCATCCTCAGCCACCGCAATTTCACGGAGGCCACCCATGCGCTCGAGGAGCGTCTTGATCTGACGCGGACGGATGCCCCGATCGAGTTCTTCATGTTCCTGCCGCTCGCGCACGTGTTTGCCCGCATCGTGGAGGTGTTCACGCTGGACCTCGGTGGCACCCTGATCTACTGGCAGCGCGACCCGCTGACGCTGTTGGACGACATCCGTGAGGCGCGCCCGACGTACTTCCCCTCGGTGCCACGCGTGTGGGAGAAGATCTACACCGCCGCTACCACAGGGGTTGCGGATCAATCGCGCGTCAAGCGCTCGATCTTCAGCTGGGCTCTGGGCGTCGGACACCGCGTGCGCGAGCTCGAGCGCGGCCGCGCCACACCAAGCCGGATGCTCGCCGCGCAGCACCATGTGGCCGACCGGCTCGTGCTGTCCAAGGTGCGCGACCTGTTCGGCGGCCGGCTGGAGCTGGCGGTGACGGCAGCGGCCCCGATCGCCACGGACGTGCTCGAGTTCTTCGACTCCTGCGGCATCCTGCTGGTGGAGGCGTGGGGGATGACCGAAACCTGCGCCGCCGGCACGATCAACACCGATGTCGAGATGAAGATGGGCACGATCGGAAAGCCGGTGCCGACGCTCGAGATGCGCGTCGCTCCCGACGGCGAGCTCGAGGCTCGAGGCGCGAACATCTTCGGCGGTTACTTCAAAGACGAGCAGGCCACCAACGAGACGCTGGCCGACGGCTGGCTGGCCACCGGCGACCTCGGGTCGATCGATGACGACGGCTTCGTATCGATCATCGGGCGCAAGAAGGAGCTGATCATCACCTCGAGCGGCAAGAACATCGCGGCCGCCAATATCGAGAACGCGCTCAGGCGGACGCGCTGGATCTCCGAGGCCGTCGCATTCGGCGACCGCCGGCCGTACCTGGTCGCGCTGCTGACACTGGATCCCGACGAGGCGCCCAAACTGGCCGAGTGGCTGGGCATCTCCTCCGATGTCAGCGAGATCGCTTCCAACGAGCGTGCCCGAGCCGAGATCCAGAAGGACGTCGATGCCGTCAACCAGCATTTCGCGCGGATCGAGCAGATCAAGCGCTTTGCGCTCCTCGACCGTGAGTTCACCCAGGAAGACGGCGAGCTGACGCCGACGCTGAAGGTGAAGCGAGCTGTGGTCTACGCCAAGTTCGCCGACCTGTTCAGCGGCCTCTATGCGGACTGAGCTGTGGACGACCATCAATCGCGTCGAGTGAATGTCTGAGTCACACGCCCCCTGGAACGTCACCCGACGGTCGTTCGTCGTGGCAGCTGGAGGCGCCGCGGCTGTTGCGGCCACAACGTTCGCGGCGCCCAATGCGGTCGCAGCGGCGGCGGGCCAGCAGAGAGCCCTGAGCGTGGACGGCGCCGCCTTTCTGCGCGGCCTCGGCTCCGAGGGACGACCGACGTCCAACGAGGTCCTGGCTGACCTTGCCCGCGAGCACGGGAGCGGCGAGCCGATCATGTTCGTCGACCTCGCCGCGGTCGACCAGAACGCCAATCAGATCGTCGAGTTCGCGCGCGCCCAGCACTGGGCGGTGCGCCCAGCGCTCAAGGTGTTCCAATCGCCTCGGCTCTGCGCGTACATCCTGTCGCGGTTGCCCGAGCCGCGCGGCCTGGTGTTCCATCTGCGTACGGTCGACCAGATCATGACCGCGGCACCGGCCGGCACCGACCTGCTGATGGGATACCCGCCCACTCACGGCGAGCTGCGGGCATATCTCCGCTCCACGCCGCCGCGACGCCAGCGCCGGCACCAGTTGACGCTGCTCGCGAGCTCGATCGACATCCTCCAAGAGATGGCCCGGCTGGCGAAGACCACGCGCCGGCCGCTGCCGCTTCAGATCGGGTTGGAGTTCGACTCCGGTGAGGGGCGTGGTGGCTTTCACCATCCAGCACAGATCAGCGCAGCGATCAAACTGCTGCGGCGCGAGCGCCGCTTGCTCCGGCTGCGCGCGGTTGTCTGCTACGACGGTCACGCCACGGCCAGCCCAGATGAGACGTGGCGAAAGTTCGTGGCAAACCAGGCCAGCACGAACTACGCCCGCTACCTGGACCAGCTTCACGCCGAGGCTGGCGACCTTTACGACGCCAAGACGCTGATCCGGAACGGACCGGGGAGTGCGAACTACCGCAACTGGGCGGGCAGGGGCCAGATCAACGAGATCAGTCCAGGATCGGCGTTCGTGTATGCGGGCTACCTCGCCGCCGGCTTCGACCAGCAGGGACTCGCCCGGGCGCTCACGCAGGCGGCGCCGGTCCTCAAGGACGTCGGACCGTATCCATCGACCCCGTTCACAAAGGTGCCGATTCCTCCGATCACCGGCGAGGAGTACTTCCTCAAGGGCTCAACCTGGCCCGACCAGGCCGGGATCCAACCGCCGTTCGTCTATCCGCGGCGAGTGCAGGACGACCTGCGGGAAGGCGGTCGCTGCATGGTGTTTGCGCCCCGTGGTGAGCTGACCACCTCCGATTATGTGCTGTGCTGGCCGAACCAGGGCGGCGATGGGATCGACTACTTCGGCGCGCTGCGGGCCGTCCGAGAAGGCCGGGTGGTCGATGTGTGGCCGACGTTCACGCGCTGGGGCACGCCCGGGACGACCTGAACCACGCTCGCGCCCGGCTGCAAGCGCCGCGTGCTTACGAGGTGCGGGTCGGTGACACCGCGTGTCCGGTCCCGCCACCGACGGCGAGCACCTCATCGAACCCGTCTCGCAGGCAGTCCATCATCACGTCGGTGTCGGACACGGCGCCGGTGTCGATATTGACGCCCACGAAGCAAGTGCCGCAGTAGGACGCGTCACTGTCGCGCATGTGCACCTCGACATGCTCCGGTGACGCGGCCATCACAAACCCTCTTGTTCGACTCTGCTCCGCGCGAGGCGGCTGTCAACGCCTGCCGACGAGCCGACCAGACGCTGGGCCGATCACCAGCCGCAACGACTGTACAGCAGGGACGTCCATCCGCAGATGGAGCAGCCCTGGGCTTGCGCTCAGCCGCGCTCGACTCGTCGTTTGAGTTCTCCAGGGCGATCGTTGACAAACATCGACCGCGTCGCCGACTCTACCGGCCCGCGGATCACGAGTCCGAGCACGCGCCCCGGATCCGCATCAAGCCGGTAGGTCGCGCGCGTGCGTTCGTTGCCGAGATCCTCGAGCTCCCAGGCACCTTCGACTGACTTCATGTCGCCTTTCTCCTGTGTCCAAGCCAGAAGCGTTGGCCGCTCGTAGCGGAAGCGGACACGGGCCTTGATCCGCCTGACCTTGATGTCATTCTCGGTCTCAACAAGCGTCGGGCGATCGTCGGCGTCACGTTCAAGCGCAGTGATCTTGTCGAGCCCGCCCTGCCACTCCGGTGCGGTGATCACGTCCTCGACCACAGCCCAAACCTCCTCGAGCGGAGCATCAATCTCGACGCTCGCGCTGCCGCCCAAATGTCCCATCTGTTTCCTCCAAGCTGTGTGAAGAACTGACTGCAAGGACCCTAGCCCCTCAGCCCTGCGCGCGTTCGAACAGCGGATCGTAGGTCCGCGTCCGGTTCTCGGTCGAGCTCGTTGCGCCGGGCTGCCTGGTCGCGGATCAGTGACCTTCCGCTGCCGCGCACGCCAGTGGAGGACGGCAAGTGCGATCCGGGAGCGTGTTCGATGCAATGATGGAAGATGTGATGTTGAGTGCCTGAGCTCAGCGGCCGGCAGTTACTCAGCGAGTGGCGGAAGTTGATGGATTCCGTGGTCGCGTCCGCGGCGTCGGCCGGGAGTCGCGCAGAGCTTCCGCGTCAGCTCGTCGAACCGATGCAGCGCCAGCTCGAGCTCGTGCAGGAGGTGATCGAGCGCGAACGGCGACTCCAGAAGCAGATCGCAGGTCACCTGCTGTCGCCGGCAGACGCGATCTTTGACCTGCTCGAGGAGAGCGGGCTGATGTTGCACAGACAGGCGGAGGCGCTGGAGTCTGCAGGGCGCGCGCTCGAGGAGACCGCGGGGCTGATGAAGAACCAGGCGCAATTATTTGAACGGACGGTCGGCGCGATGCGCGCACCGACCGAGCTCGCAAAGGCGGCCGCCGGACTCGACCGGCGGGCCCGCAAGAGCGACGGTCGCAAGCCCCGTCGCAGCACCGACGAGAGGAGCGGCAGTTGATCTTGATCGCCTACGACGGGTCCGCGGATGCTCGGTCCGCGATTGACCAAGCCGCCAGCTTTCTCAGCGGCGAGCCGGCGACGGTGCTGACGGAACGCTGAACGGTCGCGCGTCGCCGGCACACCGAGCGCGTCTTGGTCGACCTTCACTGCCACGTACTTCCCGGTCTCGATGACGGCGCGCGGGATCTCGACGATGCGGTCGCCATGGCTCAACGGGCAGAGGCTGATGGCATCGCCGCGATCTGCGCGACCCCGCACATCCGCAACGACCACGACGTGCGGATCCCCGAGCTCCCAGCCAGACTGGCGGAGCTGACGGCGGCTCTGAAGGTCGCCGGCTGTCGCACACGCATCCTTGCCGGCGGCGAGGTTGCCGTCGAAGCGCTCGATCGGCTCGATGATCCCGAGTTGACCGCCGTCACGCTCGGCGGTTCAGGCCGGTGGCTGCTTGTCGAGCCACCACCGGGACCCCTCGATGACCGGCTCGAGATGGGGGTGAGCGCGCTGCAGTCGCGTGGGTTCCGGGCGCTCATAGCCCATCCAGAACGTCACCTTGCGCCGGACATGATCCAACGGCTCGCGGCGTTGGCAGAGAGCGGAGCCCTCGTACAGGCGACGGCCGCGTTCCTGATCGATCCATCCACCAGCCCGGGAATGCTGTCCCTCGCGCGAGCAGGCGTGATCCACGTGCTCGGGAGCGACGCGCACTCCTCGACCGCGGGTCGTCCGGTCGCGCTCGCCTCAGCGTTTGAGATCCTCGGCGGAGTGCAGCCGACAGCCTCACATCTGGCTTGGATGTCCGAAACCGCGCCTCGAGCGATCGTCAGCGGTCGAGAACTCAAGGCGCCTTTTGCGGCGCTGCCCAAGCTCGCCGGGCCGACGGCCGACCGCCCACTGGACGGACGGTGACGCGTCGGGCGAGCTGCTCGACGACCGCTCGCCTTCCGGTGCCAAGTCCGCGGCGCAGGTAATTGCCGGCGCCGGCCCCAGCGCCGAGGATCAGCGCGTCGCGCAGTGGCAGTCCACGCGCCAAACAGGCCGCTATCGCCCCCATCATCGAGTCACCGCATCCTTCGCGAAATCCATGCTGGAACGTCGGCGGAACGATCTCGAACGGCTCGCCGTCGTCCGCCAGGACGAGAATCGGCCGCTCGGCGCGCGTGACCGCCACGGCGTGAGCGCCAGCATCGCGCAAGCGGCGTGCCGCATCGAGCGCCCGCGACCCGTCGACCGGCCCGCGCACGTACTCGGCGAGCTCCCAATCGTTGAGCTTCACCAGGTCGGGGCCACAAGGGAGCGTCCGTTCCAGCCGAGGACTCGAGAGGTCCACGATCACGGGGACGCCGGCGGCACGAACGTCGGCGGTGATCGTCTCATAGACGTCGTCTGGCAAGCCGTCCGCCGGGTAGGGATTACACATCACCAGCAGGGCGCTCCCAAGCGCGGCGGCTGTGGTGGCCGCGACCAGGTCGTCGACTTCGTGACGCTGCGGTCTCGGCCGCAGCGAGGAGGCGAGGACGACGCGCTCGCCGACGCGATGGTCGACAACGTAGCTGCCGTTGCAACCCACGGTCTGGGTGGTGCAGCGCTCGCCGGGCAACGCGTCGAGCAGCGCCTCGAGCACAGCTCCAGTTTCGCCGCCCGAGAGCCAGGAAAGAGTCGGCCAGGCGCCCAACTCCGCCGCCATGCGGGCGACCCACACGCCCTGGCCGGCCGGATGCACGTGCACCTCATCCACACCGCCACGTGCCTCTATCGTCACGCTCAGCAGCGGGTCGGGCCCGAAGACCGTGACGCTCGGGCGCTCAGACGGCCTGGTCATCGCAAGGACGACTCGGTATTTCGTAGGCCCAGCGTCAGCGCAGGCTCACGGTTGGTTGTAATCGTGGAGAGAGTCATCTCAAGCCCCTTGGGAGAGGAACCAGCCCTGGACCGACTCTCGCAGGAGGGTTGCGTATCGACATCAGGATTTGGTGGTCAGGCTGTGCGGGAAACCCCGGACCGCATGCGCGCTTAGGATTGGCCGATGGCCGGTGGCGGATTGTCACTCACGCTGGGACAGCGCGTCGCGCACCAGTTGGCCAAGGCGGTCACGGGACTCCCGCCCGCAGTGCAGGTTCGGCTCTCCGGTAAGCCCGCCGTCCAGATCGACGGCGACACGCTCGCGCCGGAGGTGCAGCTGTCGCTGGCACTGCTGGCGCGCCGGCGCGAGCCGCCGCCCGAGGCGATGACCCCGGCCGAGGCGCGTACGCTGCGCCGTCGCCTCGCCGCGGTCTACGGGGGCCGGCCGGCCGCCGTTGGCGCTGTCCGTGAGCTTGAGATCGATGCGAGCGTAGCGATCCGCGCGCGTCACTACGTCCCCGTCGCCGATGGCGGCTCGCGGCCACCGTTGCTGGTCTATTTCCACGGCGGCGGGTTCACCTTTGGAGACCTGGATACGCATGACGGCGTCTGTCGACTGCTGTGCCGTCACGCCGGCGCGCATGTCCTGGCGGTCGATTACCGCCTCGCGCCCGAGCACCCGTTCCCGGCCGCGGTCGAGGATGCCCGCGCCGCGCTCGCATGGGCGCATGCCAACGCCGCCGAGCTCGGTGCCGATCCCGCCAGGGTCGGTGTCGGGGGCGACAGCGCCGGTGGCAACCTGGCTGCCGTCGCCGCCCAGCTCGCTGCACACGATGGCGGGCCGGCGCCGGTGCTGCAGCTACTGATCTACCCGACAGTCGACTTCACGACCCGCCGTCGTTCGCGGGAGCTGTTCGGCGAGGGGTTCCTTCTGTCCAATCAGCAGATGGACTGGTTTGAGGCCAACTACCTGGGCCCCGGGTCAGAGCCCGCGAGCGACCCGCGGGCGTCGCCGCTGTTGGCCGAGGACCTGTCAGGATTGGCGCCCGCGTTCGTCGTGACCGCGGCGTTCGACCCGCTGCGCGACGAGGGCGAGGAGTACGCCCGGGCGCTGCAGGCGGCGGGAACGGCTGCGACGTTGCGTCGCTTCCCGGGATTCATCCACGCCTTCATCGGCGCGGCCGGTGTCAGCCGCACGTGCCGCGAGGCAGTTGTCGAGATCGCTGGTGTGACACGAGCGATGTTCGCGGCGGCAGCGCCACCGGCGGCGCCACAACATCCACTCGCGACGTCCGAGGGCGCCGCCGGGAGCGGCTGACGGCGGGCCAGCCGCTCCCTCCCAGCGACGTTCGCGCTACTTCCGGGTGTGCGACCCCGTCATCGACTTGCCGGCACTGTCCACAACCTTGCGCAGGAACTCGTACTGGGTGTGGACCAAACGTTCGGCCATCTGGAGGGCGGAGTCGGTGATCTCCTCTCGCCTGGACTGACCCTCGCCATGCGCC
The DNA here is from genome assembly GCA_963770885.1 of uncultured Solirubrobacterales bacterium. Classification (GTDB taxonomy): domain Bacteria; phylum Actinomycetota; class Thermoleophilia; order Solirubrobacterales; family Solirubrobacteraceae; genus Palsa-465. The sequence goes on from CAVYRI010000001.1 coordinate 277,498, forward strand.
GGTAGGGTCCTGTCGACGGTGTCGAGAAACTCGCGAACGGCCTCGATCGCGCTTTTCGCGCCGTCTTCAAGCGACTTGAACAGGTCATCGGAAAGTTCCGCGGGCCGCTCGATCGGGCTGCGCGCCTTGGGCTTCGAAGGAGTTGTCTTGGCCTTCGACGTCGCTGCGGGGCGTTTGCGACTTGCCGCTGCTTTCTTTGTGGCCGGGCGGCTCTTAGCCGTCGTCGCTGTGCGGCTCTTGGCCGTCGTCGTTGGGCGGCTCTTGGTCTTTGGTTGCGGCATCAGCTCCACCTCTCTGGGCTGTTTCTCGTCAGGTAGCTTCGCGAAAGCCGGTCGGCGTCCGCAACGTGCGCTTGCTCGGTGACGACGCTATGGCGGACACGTACCCGTTCCATCCGCGCAAATTCACATGCTGGTGTGGCGGACTACGACTCTGACCTCGCGGTCCGGCACGATGCGCCCTCGGCCGTCGCGGTGTAGTAATCGAGCGTGATGCTCGAGGCACAGCCGTTGTCCGGCTCCGGGCGCCTGCCGCCGGGTCCACTCCAAGTGTTGGTCGAACGTTATGACCGCGCCGTGTTCGCGCCGGAGCGCGGCACTGCTCGCGTCCGGCTCGCCGTCGCCGGAGGCGACATCTGGGACGCATTACTCGACGGCGTCGCGGCGCGCCTCGTGCGTGGCGACCATGAGGCGGACGCGATCCTCACTGCTGACGTGCAGACATGGGCGGCGATTACCGAGGACGTCCGTGGCGGGATGGATGCCTATCGCTCCGGCCGGCTGACGGTGCGGCGGAACCTGCATCTCGGCATCGGCTTCCTCGCCGCGACGAGCGGCCTCAGCGAACCAGGACGCCTACACTTCCGAACGGTTGCGACTCGCCGCGCGCGACTCTCGACCATGGAGGCCGGGAACGGGCCAGCAGTGGTCGTCGTTCACGGGCTCGGCGCGACCAAGGGATCATTCCTCCCGACCGTGGTCGCGCTGAGCGGGTCCTTTCGAGTGATCGCGGTCGACCTCCCCGGGTTCGGTGAGTCCGATAAGCCAGTCGGCGCCAGCTACGACGCTCGCTTCTTCGCCCGCGCTGTCATCGACCTGCTGGACGCACTCGAACTCGACCGCGCTCATCTGATTGGTAACAGCCTCGGTGGGCGCGTTGCGCTCGAGGTCGGGCTCCGGCATGCTGACCGCGTCGGCCGTCTCGCGCTGCTCGCTCCCTCGTTGGCCTGGCGGCGGGGGAGATCTTGGGCGCCGCTGGTGAGGCTCACGCGGCCGGAGCTCGGGCTGGTCCAGCTCGCTCCGCGGCCGATCGTCGAGGCGATCGTGCGCCGCATCATCCCGGGCGCCGACGATGGCTGGACCGCCGCCGGCGTCGACGAGTTCCTGCGCGCGTACCTGACGCCGGCCGGCCGCGCCGCGTTTTACGCCGCCGCACGCCACATCTACCTCGAGCAGCCGCACGGCGACGAGGGGTTCTGGACGCGCCTTCGAGACCTGCAGCCCGAAGCGCTGTTCGTCTGGGGTAGACGTGACGCGCTCGTCCCGATTTCCTTTGCGCGGCATGTCGCCGAGTCGCTGCCACAGGCTTGTCATGTCGAGCTCGACTGCGGGCACGTGCCACAGATCGAGCGTCCCTCTCAGACCCACGCGGCGATCATCGAGTTCTTTGACCGACCGCCTCAGCCGCTGACGCCTGCTTGATGGCCCGACGTTAGGCGGCTGCGACGCCGCGCGTTTCCACGGCGCCCGCGAGCAGCTTGAGGTCCACGAATGCCTGCTCGATCCCGCTCGCGAGCACCTCGAGATCGGGCACCGTGTCGCGGTCGGCGTTCAGCCCGATCACGACGCCGCCGTCATAGCTGAAGATTGCGATCCCGACCGAGTGACGAGCGAACAGCGGCACGAGTGGCAGCAGCTCGAGCATCGGCGCGCCGAACGAGTACAGCGTGTTTCTGGGGCCCGGTACGTTGGTGACGGTCAGGTTGAACAGGCGAACGTCAAACAATGACTGCGCCAGATGGCCATGCAGGCTTGGCGGCGCCAGTCCCGTGATCTCGATCAGTGCCCGAGCGCCGGCGCCCTGGGAGCTGCGCTTGAGCGATTCGGCCTCGTCGACCGTCTGCAGGTAACGCGCAAGCGGGTCGGCTTCGGCGACGTGCAGCGGGATGAACAGCGACGTCAAGCGATTGCCCAAAGCCAGATCCTCCGCGGCCGGACGGATGTTGACGGGGATCTGCCCGCGTAGACCGGCGGCGGGCAACTCCTCGCCTCGGTGCAGCAACAGGCTCCGCAGCCCGCCGGCACACAGCGCCAGTGCAACGTCGTTAACGGTGCCGCCGAGGCTCGCCTTGACCTCCTTGAATTCGTCAAGGGTGAAGCGCACCGCGCGAAATCGTCGCGTCGACCCGATCGGCACGTTGAGGCTTGACTTCGGAGCGGCGATCAGTTCGTCGTGCACCAGCACCCCAGCCATCGCCCGGGCACGGTCAGCGATTTCGAGCAATTGATCTGGATGCAGAGCGAGGTCCGCGGCCGCGTGAGCACCTCGCCACACCATCGCTGGCGGTGCCCACCAGGGTAGGCGCGACCCGCTGCCGGTTGAGTTCCCGCCGTCGGCGTCGGAGGCGGTGTCGGAGGCGGGCGGCATCGGGCGCCCGGTCGGATCGATTGGATCCGCGGCCGGATTGGGCGAGGCGTCGAGCATCAGCTGCCCGACGTCGATTCCGCCGACGCCGTCGACGAGGCAGTGGTGAACTTTGCTCACCACTGCCCAGCGACCGTCGGCAAGACCTTCGAGCAGCGCCATCTCCCACAGCGGTCGCGCGCGGTCGAGGCGATGGGAGTAGAAGTCCGAAATCCATCCAAACAGCTGCTCATCATCACCCGGAGACGGGAGCGTGGCTCGCTGCATGTGGTCCGCGATCTGAAACTGGTCGACGGGCTCCCACTTGGGCCAGCGCAGGCCGCCGGTGCGTGTGGTCGACAGACGCTGACTGAAGCGCGGGAACTGATGCAGACGGGCGGCCAGGTTGGCCACGACCTGATCGAATGGGGGCGCGCCACCCGAGGGCAGAGGCGCGAATACCATCGCGGCGCCGATGCTCATCACAGCCCCCTCGTCGGCCTGTTCAAGCTCGAGGAACATCGCATCCAAGGGGCTCAAGGTGTCAATCGCTGTGGCCATCGCCGACTCCTCGTTGAGATCAAGGCCGAGCCTACGCGCCGACCGGAACTCAGACATCGGTGAACAACCCGCATCCGACTCGGTAGAGATTGGCGACGATGGCTGCGGCCGAGCCAGGGATGTCCCGGACGGTGCAGCGCGGCGGCTTTTAGGGATGGACTGCGCGCTCGGCCGCTGCTGACCGCGGCCGAGCCGGGAGGCCGGCTAGCGCCGGCGGGCGACTCGCCGGGACGTCCGGCGCGCCATTCTGCGACATGCAAACATCTTCAGTGCCTCCTGGTCGACGCGTTAATTGACGGCTGCTTGGGTTTCGCTGGCGTGCAGCGCCTGTGCTTCCTCGGCCGAGATGAGCCCAACCTCGACGAGGTCCAGCGGGCTGATGAAGCCATCGCTGATCCGGAAGCCGCCGGCGTTCGCGACCGCGTCGCGCAGCGGGATCGCCCAGTGATGCTCAAGCAGGACCAATGCCGCGGCGGAGTCGTTCGGGATCTCCTCCAAGACGTCCCAGGCGTCCTCATCGGAGAACACCTCAACGCCGTCCGTCGCCGCTGCCTCGGCGCCCAGTGCCGCGCCTTTCTCGGCTCCGTCCTCGCCCTCGATTCCGAGACCGATCAGAGCGCCGATCGTGCTACCCATCTCGATCGCCTCCTCCTTGCTGAGGTTGCTGAGATGCTGCACCTCGATCACCACTGTTGGAGCTTGTAGACGCCCCCAGTGACCGGCCCGATTTCGCTGGACACGGGCGGCCTCTTGCACGGGTGCGAGCCGCGCGAGCCGCTGAGGGCAGCAGAGTAGACTCGAGGAATAAGGCCATTTCACCGCTTTCTGCGAAGCGATTTCGCGCAGAGCACCGCCGGCCTCAAGCCGAACGGCGACCCTCACGGACAGTTTCGTCCCCAGCGACGGAAGGAGCCACCAATGAAGCGGTTGGATGCCGAGAGTGGCGGTCGGCCGCTGAGCTAGAAAGGACATCGGCATGCCTCTCTTCTTTTTCACCGTCGAACAGCAGGAACGGGCGATCGTTGAGCGGTTCGGAAAGTTCGTGCGCGTCGCCGGCCCGGGACTTCAGCGCAAGTCACCGTTCGTCGAGAAGGTCGCCGGCCGTATGACCCTGCAGGTCGAGCAGCTGAACGCGGATATCGAGACCAAGACCCAGGACAACGTGTTCGTGGTGGTCAAGCTTGCGATCCAGTACATGGTCGGGGCCGAGGATCAGAAGGTCAAGGATGCCTTCTACAAGCTCGACGACCCCGAGGTGCAGATGAAGTCCTATGCCTTCGATGTTGTCCGTTCCCACATCCCGACGATGGATCTCGATGAGGCGTATGCAGATGCCGACACGATCGCCAAGCACATCCAGGACACTCTGCAGACGCAGATGGCCGACTACGGCTACGCGATCATCAAGGCGCTGATCACCAACATCGAGCCTGACCAGCGCGTCAAGGACGCGATGAACAACATCAACGCCGCGCGTCGCAATCAGGAGGCCGCGACGGCGCAGGGCGAGGGCGACAAGACGCTGCGAATCAAGAAGGCCGAGGCTGAGTCGGAGTCGATGCGTCTCCACGGTGAGGGCGTGGCCGCGGAGCGCGAGGCGATCGCCCGGGGGCTCAAGGATTCGCTTGGCATCCTCGCTGACCAGCAGGGCATCGACCCCAAGGAGGCGATGGGGCTAGTCGCGCTGACGCAGTACATGGACACGATCCGGTCGGTCGGCGAGCACGGCAACATGACCACCCTCCTACTTCCCCACTCGCCGGCGTCGGTCGGTTCACTGATGGATCAGGTCCAGCAGGGGATGCTCACCGGCAACCTCGCCGCCGACGCCGCAAGGAGCGGCGGCAACGGCACGCGTCCCGACCGTCCGTCATCGCAGGAGGCACCCTCGGCGACACCCGTCCGGCGCCGCGCTTAGATCCCAGAGGCGAGGGCTCGGACGATGCCCGACGCAAGCCCAAGCCAGGGAATGGTCGCGTTCCTCGGCGTCCCGGCGGACGAGCGGCTCCTGGACGAGGACCGCTTCAACCTGCCAGACGCCGAGCAGTACCACGGGTCGTCGATCTCCACCCACAAGCATGACCGGCTGGTCGCGGCCGGCTCGGCACTGACCGGCATCACCCTGGTCGGCGGCGCGGCGTTGATCCTGTACGGCGGCTGGCAGCTGCTGTTCAACGGCGGTAGCGCGTTCGCGGCCGTCCTCGCGGCGGTCGGCATTCTGCTTGCCGGCACGCACTGGGGGTGGGTGCACGTCGCCGAGTATGTCGGCCTGACAATCGACGAGCACCAGCAGCATGTGATCGACGCCCGGGGGCGCGACTGGCTGGCGAGCATCGAGCCCTACCCGCGGTTCAGCGTTTCGACGAGCGTGCTCGACGACGCCTCGACACGGGTCACACGTGTGCTGCACCAGCCGGTGCTGACCGAGCAGCACACGTTTTCGTTCGTTCGTGAAACGTACGTGGAAAAGACCTTCGACGCCGACACCTCGGCAGAGGTGATCGCCACGACGGTCGAGACGATGCGCCGCGAAGCTCGGTTGGAGACCGACCGTCTCAGCGGACTGTGGGAAGCGGCCTCGAGCGCATATGAGGCGGCGCTGTCCAGCGCCCACGACGAGCAACAGGAACTGGCCGCGCAGCGAGCCGCGGCCACGGCCTTGTCGGAGCACATAAACGCCTCGCTGCTCGAACCCCCGCTCGTCGAGTAGCGCCGTCTGGTTCCCGGGCCGGGCCGTCTGTCCCCGCGCCGATCAGAGCCCGCGGTTACGAGCGTCGTCGGCGATCGCGGCGCCCATCGTTCCGGGCTCGACCTGGGCCTGGAGCTCGGCGATCAGTCTGGCGTGTCGCTCGGACTCTCGGTGGACCGAGTCCTGCAGCCCCTGGACGAGCTGCTCGAGGTGGGCGACCCGTGCTTCGATTGCACGCAGCTGCTCGGGCTGTGGAGCTTCAGTCTTGCGTTCGGGCCGATCGCGGGGGGTGGCGAGAACGCGGACGCTGCGGATCCTCCTGATCAGCCCTTCGCGGTCGCCGCCATCCGTCATTTGCGGGCGAGTCGCTTGCTCTGCGTGGGACGCGGCGGGTACCGGCGACGCTCCTCTTTGGTCATCCGGCGAATCACCAGCGCGCCGCTATCCACCTGCTCGCGGATCAGCTCCAGCTTCTCCTGGCGCTTTTCTTCGGCCCGCTCACGTGTCGTCTTCACAACGCCTCGCCTGCGGGACGCAACCAGAGGCGGTAACGCCGACGCGGTCGCCGTGACATCGATTCGAGCATCGCTCGGTGAGGCGTGCCGCTGCGCGGGAAATGAGCGGGCATCAGTCTCCTTCGTCGCCGGCGGGTCTGGCTGATCGAAGGGAGGTTCGCTGCGTCGGCGGGGCTGAACCTCGCGAGCGACAAAACGCCACCCGTGAGATTGACACTAGCAGCCGCGGCGCACAGAAATCTGGTCGTTACTCGGGGTGGTCCGGACTGCTGAGATCGTCAGCCGGTGCCAGGTCGCTGTGGGGTGGGGCTGCAGCGGCTTCACGCCGTGCCACCTTGCGTGCCTTCTTCTCGTCCCGGCGCTCGCGCAGCCGGGCTTCGCGGCTGAGCTTGGCCATTGTGGTCTTCTTCTTACCGCGTGAGGACATGTACGGCCTCCTGGGTTGGCGCGTTGCGACCGACGGGTCGCTGGGTCCCGCTCCGACGGCGCGGGGATCCAGCGATGGGGACGTTGTGTCCCCATCGCTGTCGCCGATCAGACGGGCGAAACGTTCTCCGCCGCCGGACCCTTCGGGCCCTCTCCGGCGTCGTAACTGACTTTCGCGCCTTCGGCGAGCGACCGGTAGCCGTCGCCTTGGATCGATGAGTGGTGCACGAACAGGTCCTTGCCAGGTTCATCGGGCGTGATGAACCCGAAGCCCTTGTCGTCGTTGAACCACTTCACTGTTCCTGTGGGCATAATTCGCCCTCCTTCGTTCACGTGCGCTGCGTGACACGAGGGGCGCTGAGAACAGCGAACTGGCGAAACGCGGGGCACTGCAGTAGCAGCCGAGCGGATGCTCGACCGCGACCGACGATAGCGGATGGCGCCGGCGGTCGTTGCGCCGTGGCGGCCGTCAGCCCTCAACAGCGCTGCCCCGGACAGCGCTCTGCGGTCGCTGACTGACTCCGACTGAGACCGCGTTGACGCCCGCCGTCCAGGTGCTACGGTGTCGAAAAGGAGTACTTCGTCCGGAGTTTGCGCTCACCCGCTCATGACCCGGACCTCTCAGCGTCCCGTCGTAAAAGGGGAAGGAGCCCGATGTTCGCCGGGTTGGATCTCGACCATCCGCGCCGCGTCCACATCGCGACGACCGAGACGCGCATCGGGCCCTCCGTGAGCGTCTGATGCCCCAGTTCTTCATCCCCACCGGGGAAGGTCAGGCCGGGGAGCACACCTACCAGGCGCTGCGTCGCCAGACCGAGTTGCAGATGGGGCGTGCGCCCAATCAGCGCCGGATCATGGAACTCTGGACCCGGCGCGGCAGCGTCGATTGTGTGACCGCCGTTGGCGCCCCGGACCCGATCTCCGGCGGCATCGTCACCGCGATCTTCGACATGGGTCCCCACCAACCGTTCGTCGTCTATCGCGAGCACCCCACCGATCCGCACCAGCACGCCTGTGACGTGCTGGGTTGCAACGCCTACTCGGTGTCGGAGTTCGCCCCGTGAGCTCGCCGAAGGAGATCGCGGCGATCGAGGCCGAGGTCAACTACTACCGAGACAGCGTCGCGCTTCTGCGTGCTCGGCTGTATCGGCGTGGGGACGGAACGACCCCGCGGCTCGAGGAGCTGCAGCGCAAGCTTGACAGCGCCCAGAGCCGTCTTCGGGCGGCTCGCGCGGGGGCGCCGCCCGCGCCGCAGTTCTGACCGACGCGACGCCGCGCGAGCGCCGAAAGCGCCGCGGATCCCGGGGGGTGCTGTGGTAGCCTTGATCCTCGCTCAGCGAGCCCAGGGCTCCTCTCGCTTTCCGGGCGATCTCTTATCAGAGGAGCGGAGAGGCGGTACGCCATGCCGACTGCAACCGAGAGGTTGGCCCCTGGCGACTGGATCGTGAGCGATCCATTGTCGGACCCGCCCCCGGCGCGCTGTGACAATCCGGAATGGCACGCTCTGCGGCTCTTCGGGCGGGGTCGCCGCCCGGGCGCCTTCGACGCCGGAGCTGAGACGCACGACCAGCTATGACCGATCTCGCAGGGCCGCGGCGCCTGGACATCCCGCGCGACCAGGTCCCGGACCTCGAGCCACCCGGCGGTTGCCGGCCTCCAACATGAGTCATGCCTGCTGTCAGCACTGTCGGGTGCGTTTCACCGCGGAGGCGGCCACGTACCTCAGCGCCTGTCCTGAGTGCGAACGGCCGGTGGCCCAGGTCGACGACCCCCGGTGCCTGATCGGCTTCCGGCTGTTTGATCCGCTGGACCTGACGGACATCGTGGTCAACGGGCACGGGGTCTCGCCTACAGAACCGAGGCCGAGACGCTCGTGACCGACCCGACCAGGGCAGCTTTCTGACAGCCCGGCAACGACCGGCGCCAGCCCACGGAGGCACCGGGTGACGGGCCGGCCCGTATACGCTGCAACTATGGAATCGAGCTCAGCAGCCAAGAGCGCGCGAGCGCGCCAACCCACGAAGCGCAGAGCTGATCGGATCCGGGTGGTAACGCCGATCGAGCGCGCCGAGGTGCATCTGCACGGCCATCGGGTGTACTTCAACATCGCCGGTCAGGGGCCGGTCGTGGTGCTCATTCACGGCGTCGCGGGCCGGGCGGCGCAGTGGGACCAGGTGCTCGCGCTGCTGGCCGAGACCCACACCGTCATCGCGCCCGACCTTCTCGGCCATGGTGACTCGGCCAAGCCGCGCGGTGACTACTCGCTCGGCGCCCACGCGTCGGGTATCCGCGATCTGCTCGTGGGCCTCAACATCGAGCGCGCGACGATCGTCGGCCACTCGCTTGGCGGTGGGATCGCGATGCAGTTCGCCTATCAGTTTCCGGAGCGCTCTGAACGGCTGGTCCTCGTCGCCAGCGGTGGTCTGGGCGCGGAGGTGCACCTGCTGCTGCGAGCGGCGACGCTCCCCGGATCGGAGTTCGTGTTGCCCGTGCTCGCCCATCCCCGCGTTGTGGACGTGGTCTCGGTGGTTCCCCGAGTGCTCGGGCACATTGGCCTGCGGGCCCGCCACGACGTCACCGAGATGGCACGCGGCTACCAGTCGCTCTCCAACGCCGACGCCCGAAGCGCGTTCATTCACACGCTGCGCGGGGTGATCGATCCGAGGGGCCAGCGGATCAGCGCCTCGGACCGGCTCTACCTGGCATCCAAGATGCCGTCGCTGATCGTCTGGGGCCGCCGGGACCGGATCATCCCCGTCGCGCACGCGGAGCCGACGCACCAGGCAATGCCCGGCAGTCGGCTTGAACTGTTCGATGACGCGGGGCACTTCCCGCAACTCGATGATCCGCTGCGGTTCGCGCGGATGCTGGAGAGCTTCCTCCACGAGACCGAACCCGCACGCCTCGACACCAGCATCATGCGCGACCTCGTGCTGAGCCGCGATCCCGAGTCGGCCGCGGCGCTCAAGCGCCTGCAACGCACCAGCACCTGACTCGCCGAGCGGGCGAGGGTGCCATCATCAGGCTATGCAGCCAGATGACGAAGGCAAACAGAGTTGGGAAGCGCTGATGCGGTCGATCGCTCGCGAGTTCAGCCGGGCCGTCGACGAGCGCATGTCCGAGGGGGACGTCGAGCAGATGGCGGAGATGATCGGGATCGATCCTGCGTTCGCGCGCCAATGGGCCGAGAGCGCCGGCGAATGGCTGCGCCAGCAGACCGATGCGCCGGCCGACGAGCCGACCTTCGGGCAAGCGCGCCCCGCGGGTGCAGGGCGCGGCCATGAGCTGCTCGCGGACGCCGGTCCGCACCCGCTGGATCTACCGACCGATGACCAGGGCCTGGCCCTGGCGGCGTTGGAATCCGGCCGCTGGACGGTCGAGTCCGGCAGCGACGCGCTGGTTGCTCACGGCGACGGTCCCGGCCCCAGCGACGCGTTAGGTCTGGTGCGCGAGTTGCGCGCTCGAGACTGGATCGCGGTCGACGGCAAGGTCACGCTGGTCGGTCGCCACGCGCTCAGCCGCTGGCTCGCCGTCAGCTGAGCCCGTCCGCTTTTCGAACACGAGCCGGTAGTGGTCGAGCAGCCCGCGCTCGAAGCAGACCTGGTTGGCGCTGACGCCGGACGTGAACGCGAGCCGGAAGTCGGCGCTGGTCAGCCAGCGAGGAGCCAGGCTCAACTTGAGCAGTGTTTTTCTAAGGCTGCGCTTGTCGATCCGTGCGTTCCACTGACTGATCGTCTCGATGTAGTCAAGCCGGCCGCTGCTGCTCGACACGAGCCGGAAGCCGGGTTGGGCGCTGCGGACCACCTGCTCATGGCCGGCCGGCAGCCAGGAGCCGGGGAACTGCCGAGCGAGTAGTGCGAGGTACCACTGGTCCGTGCCCCGCGGTGGGACCGCGCGCCGCCGTACCAGGTCGGCTGTGCCGGGCCCGGCCACGCCGCGACCGAACACCATCGTCTGCAGGTAGAAGCGCCCCCCCGGCGGCAACATATCGGCCACGCGGGCGAACAGCTCGCGGTAGATCGGCTCCTGACGTCCCGCCAGATAGTCCTCGGGGGAGCAGAAGTGCTCAAACGCGCCCAGGCTCATCGCCGCATCAAACGAGCCAAACCGGTCGCGGCTGACCTCGCGCGCATCGAACAGACGGGCGTCGAGGCCGTGATGGCGACAGGCGCCCACCTGCGCCGAGGAGAGGGTAACGCCGACGCCGCTGCCGCCGCGGTCGCGCACGAACTGCAGCAGCGAGCCCCACCCACACCCGAGATCGAGGACTCGCCGGCCCGGCCCGATGCCGATCTGGGCGGCGACGTATTCGTGCTTGCGGCGCTGGGCCTGTTCGAGTGTGAGCGAGAAGTCGCCGTCGTACTTGGCGCCGCTGAAGTCGGCCAGGTCACCGAGGCTCTGTCGAATGATCCGGTCGGTCAGCGAATAGGTGAAGTCAATGTCCCGACGGTCGGCCATCACGCTCCGGCTGTAGGTCTGCCTCACATGATGGCCCCCGCGCACTCCCGGCCACGATGGCTTTGCGTTACGCGGCGTTCTCGGTGATCGCAGCGATGATCTGGGGCCAGAGCTCTCGCGGCAGGTCGTGGCCCATGCCGGGAACGATCACGAGCTTGGCGCCGGGGATCGCCTTCGCGGTGGCGCGACCGCCGGAGACGTTGACCATCGGGTCGGCATCACCGTGGATGATCGTGGTCGGCACTCGCAGCCCGCCGAGCAGTTCCGTGCGGTCGGTTGCAGTGACGATCGCGGCGAGCTGGCGGGCACTGCCGGCGGGATGGATGCCGCGCTCAAAACAACGGCCGGCCCGCTCGCGCCTGCGCTCCTGGTCGAAGTCGACTTGCTTTGAGCCGATCAAGCGGTAGGTCTCGAGGTGGGCCTCGATATAGCCGTCACGGTCGCGCGGGGCCTTGCGCATCATCCTCAGGGCGACGCGCGGATGCGGCTGACCGACGCGCCGATTGCCGGTGGTGCTCATGATCGAAACCAGAGACAGGACCCGATCCGGGTGCCTGATCGCGATCAGCTGGGCGATCATCCCGCCCATCGAAACGCCGACCACGTGCGCCGCGGCGATCCCGAGCTGATCCAGCAGCCCGACCGCATCTGCGGCGAGGTCGTCAAGTGAGTAGGCGGCACCGCGAGCGTCACGCGTCAACAGCTGCCAGTTCTTGGGTGCCGGCTGCTCGCGCAGAATCGTCGAGCGGCCGACATCGCGGTTGTCGAAGCGGATCACCCAGAAGCCCTCCGCGGCCAGTCGCTCGCAGAACTCCTCGTCCCAGAGGATCATCTGTGACCCGAGGCCCATGACCAGCAGCAGCGGCGTCGCGTCCGCGGCCCCGAACGTCTCATAACAGAGCTTCAGGCCGCCGACGCGGGCAATCTGCTCGCCCGAGGCCGTGGATGCGAGTTCAGGCCCGGACAAGCGCTAGCTCGAAAGTGCCCAGTCGACGATCGCCTGGGGGCGTTGTTCGGGCACCCAATGCGCCACGCCGGCCACCGGCTCGAGGTGCAGCTGCGGCTGGCGATCAACCGGACCGCCGGTCAGCGTCCTGGTCACCAGGTCGCGCTCGCCGAACTTCAACGTGGTCGGGACCTGCAGGGTCTGATTTGCGTATCGGCCCCTCGCGATCGGCACCAGCTCGCGGGTCAAGAACGTCCGGTACATCGCGACCGTCACCCTCGGGGGTAGGTGATCGGCGAACACTGACACGTCGGCTGCCGGGAGCCGATCGGGCCCGCGCCCGGCCTGGAGGATCCGGCGGGCGAGCGGGGTCGCGACCCGCGGCCCGACGATCGGAATGCTGAGCGGACCCTGGTAGCTCAGCATCAGCGCTAGTTGGCGGGGATCACGATCGGTCCAGAGGTGGGGGACGCAGAGGGCGAGCATCCGCTCAATCCGCTCCGGCGCGCGCAGCGCGGCCAGCAGGCCCGCGAAGGCGCCCCAGTCATGGCCGACCCAGACGACCCTCCTGACGCCAAGCGCATCGAGCAGCCCCAGCAGATCGGAGGCGAGCTGCTCCTTGCGGTAGCCGTCGACCGGCGCCTCGGTCCACCCATGACCGCGGAGGTCGGGCACGATGACCCTGAACCGGTCGGCCAGCTGGCCGATCACGTGACGCCACGACCACCAGTTCTGCGGCCAGCCGTGCACGAGCAGGATCGCCGGCCGGTCATCGGCTCCCGCCAACGCCACATGCGTGCGCAGGCCGTCGGCGTCGACGTACTCGTGGCGGACGCCGGGCAGATCGGGCGGGGTTGACCAGGAAGCGTTCACCGTCGGCACCCTAAACGCTTTTCGGCCACGCTTAGCCCCGAGGACGCGAGCCCGGCTTACGGCGCGCCCGCGGTCGCCGTAACCGTCGCGCGCCGTTCCCGATCGGCGGACGCCTCCTGGGGTTCGATCCACAGCGCCTCGACGAGGATGACCGCCAGCGACAGCAGCGGAATCGCGATCAGCACGCCGATCAGACCGAACAGCGCCGCCATCACCAGCAGGCCGAGCGAAACCACGCTCGGGTGCATGTCGACGGTCCGCGCCATGATCAGAGGGAGGATCAGGTTGCCCTCAATCTGGTTGACGATCAGATAGACGATCAGCACCAGCAGTGCCTTGGTGGGTGACTGGGCGAGCCCGTCGAGGATCGGCGGTATCGCGCTGATCACCGAGCCATAGTTTGGGATCACGGTCATGAACGCCGAGAACACGGCAAACCCGATCGCGAAGTTCAGCCCGATGATCTCCATGCCCGCAAACAGCAGGCCGCCGAGCACGAGCATGTCGAGCCCGACCGCCGTCATCCAGCCAAGCCAGGCGACGCGGACGCGGGTCATCACGTCTTTGGCCTGCGGACGGCGACTGGCAGGCAGCAGCCGCATGAAGCTGCGTTCCAGGCGCGTCGGATCAAGCGCGATCAGGAACGAGCCGACGATGATCAGCGCCAGCAGGAACACGATCTCAAACAACGTCAGTCCGACGCTCTCGACCGGACCGACGAGCTGCGCGGGGTGGTGCAGGTATCCCTGGAGGTACCGCGTGAGCTGCGCTGAGAGCCTGTGCGTCGGCCCGCCGGTCAGGCCATGGATGTAACGATCAGCCCCGGCGAGAATCGTCGGTATGCGTTGGGCGAACTGCCTGACCTGGCTCACGAATGCGGGCAGCACCGCGAAGCCCAGCCCGAGCAGCACCACGAACGCCGCGATCAGCGCCGCGCAGGCGCCAAACGCGCGCGGCAGCCCGCGGCGCTCCGCGAGCGACGCGGCCGCGGTCAGCGGTAGCGAGACGATGATCACCACCATGGCCACCAGCAGCACCGTCAGCAGCTGCTGGACGGCGAGCGCGGCGACAACCAGGGCCGCCCCAAGCCCGATCGTCCGATATGCGACGGCCGGTGTCATCTCGGTGACGCCCTCGCGCTGTCAAACCCGAGCCAATCGATACGCGATCGCGTGACATTCGGCCGTTCCGGGCAGCCTTCTGACTGATGCCGACCTCGACGGTCACTCCGGTGACTCTCTACCGCGCCGTGTTGCTCGCCTTTGGGCTGGTCGTGGCCGGGTTGATCTTCGAACAGATCATTACGCTCGTGCTCGCGGTGCTGATCGTGGTGATCATCGCGACGCCTCTGTCGGCGTTCGCCAGCATGCTGCAGCGGGTCGGGGTGCCGAGGGCGATCGGTGCGGTGCTCGGCCTGCTGCTCGGATTGGCGGCGCTCGCCGGGTTGATCGCGCTGATCGTCCCGGTCTTCAACCAGGAGATCGACGCCTTCACCAAGTCGCTGCCGAGCATCGTCGATGAGCTGCGCCGTCGCCTCGGTCACCTGACCGGGACATCTCCAAACCACGCAGGAAGGCAGATTCAGCACTTCGTCGACACGTATACCCAGCATCCGTCAAAGCTGCTCGGGCCTCTGGCGTCGATCGGTGCCGGCGTGGTGGCCGTCGCCGCGACGATCATCGTCGTCATCCTCACCGCCCTGTACACAGCGATTCATCCGGAACCGCTGATCACTGGGTTCATCCGGATCGCGCCGCCGGCCAAGCGCCCTCAGGCCGCGCAAATCCTGGCTCGGATCAGAGACGCCTACCTCGGCTGGCTCAAGGGACTCGTGGTCGGGATGATCGTCCTCGGCGGCCTGACCTATGTCGGCCTGCGGATCGCCGGCCTCGAGTTCGCCGCCTTCTTCGCGATCTTCACCGCGGTCGCAATGATCATTCCGTACTTCGGGGCGCTGCTCAGCTCGATCCCGCCGATCATCTATGCGCTCACGGTCTCGCCCGGCAAGGCGGTGATCGTGGCCGCGATCTACGTCGTCGCCCACCAGGTCGAGAGCAACGTGATCCAGCCGCTGGTGGTCGCCCGCAACGTGGAGCTGCATCCCGCGCTGGTCGCGGTCGGCGTGGTGGCGGTCGACCAGCTGTTCGGGTTCGTCGGTCTGATCGTCGCCGTCCCGATCCTGTCCACCTTCAAGATCCTCGTCGAGGAGCTGTGGGTAAAGCCCGTCGAGCACAGCGACCGCGCCTTCACCGGCGAGATGACGAGCTCGTCGATGCACGTCGTGTCGGTCGCCGGCGGGTCGTCGACGCGATCAGCCGAGCAGGAGGACGCGGAGGCCACGAGCCGGTAGGCGCTCGTGGCCGTGCCGTCCTCGGCCTCGCTAGCTCAGCCCCGGGGCCCCGCGCCCCGCCGGAGTCGGCTCAGTCCCAGGCCCCGGCGCCCCGTCGGAGTGGGCTCAGCCCCGCGCCCCAGCGCCCCGCCGGCGCGACCGGCGATGCGAGCGGCGGGGAGGGCGATTCGCCGGCCGGGCGGGATGCTCTCCGCGCTTGACGTGCCCAGTCTCGAGCCCGTGATCGAGCCCCAGCCTGTGGGCGATCTGGCTGACGTCGCGGTGCTCGGCCGGTGCAACGAGCGTGATTCCGATTCCCTTCGCACCGGCGCGGCCGGTGCGGCCGATGCGGTGGACGTATGTCTCCCCATCGGCGGGCGGGTCGAAGTTGATCACGTGCGAGATACCGCTCACGTCGATCCCGCGGGCCGCGACGTCGGTGGCGACGAGCGTGTCGACCTTGCCGGATTGGAAGCGTGCCAGCGCCTGCTCACGCTGGCGCTGTGACTTGTTGCCGTGCATCGCAAGCGCCTCGACGCCGCGGGCGCGAAGCTGCTTGACGAGCCGGTCGGCTCCGTGCTTGGTGCGCACGAACACGAGCGTCAGTTCGCGGTCGCGTTGGAGCTCGCGAACGAGCACGTCGATCCGTTGCTGATCCGCGAGCGCCACGAACCGGTGCTCGACGTCGACACTCGCGCGCCGTGCGGTCGGTCCGTGCTCGTGGACCGCCGGATCCTCGGTGAACTTTCGCGCCAGGCGGCCGGCGTCGCCATCGAGCGTCGCTGAGAAGAACAGGGTCTGGCGCGCCGGCGGACAGAGCGCCGCGATCCGCTCGACGACCGGGCGAAAGCCCATGTCGAGCATCCGGTCGGCCTCGTCGAGGACGAGGATCCGGATCGCGTCGAGCGTGAAGGCACCCCGTGCGAGAAGGTCCTCAAGCCGTCCCGGGGTCGCGACGAGGATCTGCGAGCGCCCGGCATCCTTGGCCTGCTTGACAAGCCCGACTCCGCCGTAGACGGCGGTCACGCGGAGCGCCCGGGCATGAGCGATCGTGCGGATGTCGGCGACGATCTGCGTCGCCAGCTCGCGGGTCGGCGCCAGCACGAGCGCCGAGGGTCGGGGACCGTCGGCCGCGATCCGCTCGACGAGCGGGATCCCGAACGCGAGCGTCTTGCCCGAGCCGGTCGGCGACTTCGCGAGCACGTCTCGACCTTCGAGGACGTCGGCGATCACCTTGCGTTGGATCTCAAATGGATGTGTGATGCCCTCGCGGGCGAGTGAGCTGACGACGGCGCGTGATACGCCGAGATCAGCGAAGGACTGCGTTGACATGTGAACTGCTCCTTGACGGCCATCTGGGCCGCGGACGATTCGGGAGGCTAAGGCTGACCCGAACCGCTCACAGGCGGGACCCAAGCAAGCTGCCTCGCGGCCGACGTCGCCGACCGCTACGACGCAACCTAGCAGGCACAGCTCAACCGCTGGTGCGCGAACGCTCGTCTTGCACGCGGCGCTCGGCGTGCGCGAGCTCGCGTTCGAGCTGTCGCAGCCGGGCGCTCGGGGGCAGACCCCATCGGTACAGCTTGGCTCTCAGCAGCGAGACCCGGTCACGGCAGTAGCTCGCCTCGGTCTGCAGCCGCGCGACCTCCGGATTCGACCTCACGTGGCGCCTCACCGTTTGCGCGCTCGCTTCGGGTCGACCGGACGAGGCGGATACTGACGCCGCTCCTCGTCGGTCATCTGGCGGATCACCAGCGAACCGCTCTCGACCTGCTCACGGACGACCTCGAGCTTCGCCGCTCGCTTCTCCTCGGCCTTCTCACGTCCGGTCTTCACCGGATCACGTCACTCCGGCTGTCGAGATGACGGGCGGTCCGCATTCGTGTCCTTCCTCCACCGGCGCGATCGCGGCGTGATCTGAGGCATTCGCTGCGTCGGGGCGAACAACTCACGGGCGACAGCGCCACCCGCATGCTTGACGCTAGCACCCAGGGCCGCTGCCAACGATGCACCAGTCCAAACACAGCTGCAAGCGATAGCCTTCCCAGCCGCCCGGCCACTAAGACCAGGACGTTCGGCCTTGGGTAGCAATGCCCGGCGATCTTCAACCGGTGCGCAGATGCCACAGATCCGAAGCCAATGAGCTCGCCACCCGGCCCGCCAACAACGGAGCTCACCATCGTCACCGGCGAGCGCTTACGCGTGGCCGGAGATGCCAAGGAGATCGAGCGAACGATCATCGACGCAGCCCGCGGCTCGATCATGGAGCTGGCGTGGGTGGCTGATGCCGAGACCGGCGAGCGAATCGGGCTCAATCCCGAGAGCGTGGTCATGGTCCGAGCCGTCCGCTCCTAGCCTGGGGTCCGACACTCCAATTCCGACCTCACGCAGACCACCTCCAGGGACGGGATCGATTGGGTAGGCTTCGCGGCCTTGACAACGAGCCTTGCATGCCCCTCAGGGGCAGAGGTCGAGGGCTGAAGCACAAGCCGGTGAGCACCACAGTGGTAAGCAGATCACACGAGGTACGACGGTGAGCGATCCTGGGCACGACGATCCGGCACCACAGCCGCTCGCAGGCGGCAGGCTGCTCTCGGAGATCACCAACCGGATTGTCTCGTTCATGCGCGAGCACTACGGGCGCGGACCGATCAAGGCCAAGACCTACGTGCTCGACAACCTGATCGTCTGCGTGCTGTCGGACGGATTCACCGCGATCGAGCGCACGATGATGAGCGGCGGGGAGCCCGAGCGGGTGCTCGAGATGCGCCGCGACTTCCAGCGGTTGATGAAGGAGCGCTATTCCGAGATGGTCGAGGAGCTGACCGGTCGCAAGGTGCTCGCATTCCTGAGCCAGGCGCACGTCGAGCCGGACCTGACGATCGAGATGTTCCTGATGGACGGACCCATAGCGGGGTTCGGCGCTCTCGAGCTCGTCGACCCAGAGCTGGCAGAGCCGGGCATCCACGGCGACTGACCGAGGCGGGCCGTAGGTAACCAATGTGGCCTTCGACGCGAGGTTCGGCTAGACTCGGCGCCGTCGGGGCAGACTGAAAGTCCGCACGGATGGCAGGACGCCTCGATCCATAGCAGACAGCTCGCGCTCGTGGCGGTCCGGGGACGGCTAACGGGGGCGTTGTGCAGGGCAACGTTGATCCTCAGTATCGGAGCGCGAAATGTCAAACACGTCGGTGCGTGGGCTAGAGCGTGGGGCGCTTGACACCTACGCCCACCCCAATCTCGGGCGAAGCCTGCTGGACATCGCGACCTCGGTCGTGCCGTACCTCGCGCTGTCGGTCCTGATGTACCTGCTGCTGAGCGTTTCGCCGTTCCTCACGCTACTGCTTGCGCTGCCCGCGGCCGGGTTTCTGCTTCGCACCTTCGTCGTGTTCCACGACTGTGCGCATGGGTCGCTGCTGCCGTCCAAGCGCGCCAACATTCATGTGGGGCGCGTGCTCGGGCTGGTGGTGCTGTCGCCATTTCAGCGTTGGCGCCACGACCATGCGATCCATCACGCGACCTCGGGCGATCTCGAACGACGTGGTGTCGGTGACGTCCCGACGTTGACCGTCCGCGAGTACCAGGCGCGCTCGCCGCGAGAGCGCCGCGCCTATCGGATGATGCGCAATCCGGCGGTGATGTTCGGGCTCGGACCGGTCGTTGCGATGATGATCGGACCACGGATCCCGACCAGGGCCCAGCGGCCGCGCATGCGCCACAGCGTGATCGGCACAGACGTGGCACTGCTTGTGATCGTCGGCGGATTGTGCTGGCTGATCGGACCGCTGAATTTCGTGCTCGTATGGATGCCGGCGGCGATGCTCGCCGGCTCGGCCGGGATCTGGTTGTTCTATGTCCAGCACCAGTTCGAGGACGCGTACTGGCAGAGCCCCGCCGACTGGAGCTATGCGGAAGCCGCGCTGCGGGGCAGTTCCTATCTGAAGCTGCCGAAGGTGCTGCAGTTCTTCACCGGGAACATCGGCCTACACCACGTTCACCACCTCAACGCGCGGATACCGAACTACAACCTGCAGCGTGCGCACGACGAGAACCCGGTCTTTGATCAGGTGCCGACGCTCACGCTCGCGCAGGGCATGAGCTCGGTCAAGTTCAAGCTCTGGGACGAGGATCACGGCAAGCTGGTCGGGTTTGCGCAGGCGCGTAAGACGCCGCCGCTGGGGCCGCCGATGCCCGGCGAGCCGATCCTGCCCACACCCAAAGTCCCCGCCGCCGGCGGCGCCTGACCGCAGCGGCCGGCGATCGGGGTCTGGGCCCCGACGGAGAGCATCGACGGATGTTGGTGATACGGTGTGGCCTCCCGACGGGCCCAATGTCGGATCCGCCACCAGTGTTCAGCGCTCGTAGGTCATCGCTTCCCAGCTCCCCTCGTACGCGGCACATGACCCAAGGAGAAAAGCAATGGCCACCGGAACCGTGAAATGGTTCAGCGACGAGAAGGGCTATGGGTTCATCACCCCCGAGGACGAGGGCAAGGACCTGTTCGTGCATCACACGGCAGTCGTCGGTAGCGGCTTTCGCACGCTCACCGAGGGCGCGCGCGTTTCCTACGACGCCGAGTCGGGACCGAAGGGTCCCCAGGCCGTCAACGTCCAGCAGCTCTAGCTCCATCCTCGCCGGCGTCTTTGGGGCGCCGGCATAGGGCCCCGCGATGATCGCGCTCGCGCTGCTCGTTGGGTCGATCGCGCTTGCCGACTCGGTCAACCCGTCGACGCTGATTCCAGCGCTGTGGCTGGCCAGCGCACCATCGGGGGGAAAGCTCACCAGTTACACGCTCGGCGTGTTCGGCATGTACCTGGCAGGTGGGCTTGTGCTGGTGTTCGGTCCGGGCCCCGCCCTGATCACGATGCTCGGCCACGTCCAGGGCCCGATCGAGCACGCGCTGGAGGCGGCCGGCGGCACCCTCGCACTTGGATTCGCGCTCGTCGTGTGGAGGTCTCGTGACGAACGCGCTGATTGGCCCGGTGTCCGGCGCTGTCAGACGCGACGCTCCGCGTTCGCGCTCGGCGCGGGGATCATGGCGGTCGAGCTTCCGACCGCGCTGATCTATTTCGGGGCGATCTCCGCGATCCTCGCGGCGCGTCCCGCGGCGACGGTTGAGATCTCGCTGCTGACCACCTACAACGCGGTGTTCGTGGCGCCGCTCCTGGCGCTGATCGTCGTCTGCCATCTCGGGGCTGCGCGCGCGCAGCGATGGCTTGCGGCGGCCGAGGTCCGGCTGCAGAGCGTGGCCCATTACGCGCTGACCGGGGTGGCGAGCGTCGCCGGTGCGGTGCTGTTTGCACTCGGCTTGAGCGGGCTGCTCCTCAGCTGACGGCGACCTCGGTGCCGCGGCGCGCGCGCCGGTTCACCGGAGTGCGGCGAGCCATCCTCCATCGACCACCAGGTCGATGCCGGTCACGAAACTGGCGGCGTCCGACAGCAGATAGAGGCACGCCTGGGCGACATCATCCGCCGTCCCGAGCCGGCCAAGCGGCGTCCGATCCTCCATGCTCTGCCGTCGGGCAGGATCCTCGGTGTAGATACCGTCCAGCATCGGCGTCTGAATCGCGCCCGGGCAGACGGTGTTGGAACGCACGCCGTCCGCCGCCATCGCCATCGCGAGGCCTCGCGACAGGCTCACGAGACCAGCCTTCGACACCTGGTAGGCGTCCATCGGATCGTCCATGCCACGGAGCCCGGCGATGCTCGCGATGTGGACGATGGCGCCACGACGTCGGCGGAGGGCCGGCGCGCACGCGCGGGAGAAGCGCATCGCGGCCGTCAGATTGGTCGCGAGCACGCGATCCCACAGGTCATCGCTGATTGAGGCGGTGGCGGTGTCGCGGCCAAACCACGCGACTCCGGCCGCGTTGACCAGATAGTCGAGCCCTCTCGCCTCGGCGTCGGCCCGCCGCACGACCCGCTCGGGCAGCTCACGGTCGGTGACGTCGCCTCCCACGAAGTCACAGCGAACGGGCAGGCTCTCCGGTCGGTCCTTGACATCTATCGCGACCACGTCGGCGCCCTCGTCAGACAGGCCGGTGGCGATCGCCAGCCCGATGCCCCCTCCGGCGCCGGTCACGATCGCGGTTCTGCCGGCGAAGCGGGCTGCGCTCATCGAGCGCCTAGAGCGAGGGATCCCGCTCGGCCCGGGCAGCCGTCAGCAGCTCGGTCAGGGCAGCGACGAGCTGGTCAAACAGCTCGCGTCCGCGCTCCGGCGTGGCTCCGGTGGGCGCGCCGACGACACCCGAAGAGGTGACCGCCGGCATCGGGTACATCAGCACCCGGCCTACGGTCCGGTCGGGCTCGTCAACGATCGCCTCGACCTCCACGTTTTCGGGCGCGACGTGCAGCATCAGGCTCGTCTCCGCCTCGTTGGCATGGAAATCGGGCGCGTCCTCGGCGTACCGCGCGGCGATCGCGGGGCTGAGATCAAACAGCGACACAAACCGCGGCCGGAGGTCTGGGAGTTGGTGGCGCAACTGCAGCAGAGCGCTCTCGCATGGCGGGGCGTTGGTCGCGTGGCCGTTGACGAGCACCAGCTTGCGGAACCCGGAGGCGTGGACCCAGTGTCCGACATCGATCACCATCGCCATCATCGTCGCGGGTGTGAGCGAGATCGTCCCGGGCCATTGCGACGTGTGGCCCAGCGAGCAGCCGTAGGACAACGACGGGAGCACGACGTCGCCGGTCCGCAACGCCGCCGCGACCGTCACCTGCTCGGCGAGCAGCGTGTCCGTTCCGGTCGCGAGATGCGGTCCGTGCTGCTCGGTAGCGCCGACCGGGAGCACGGCGATCGCGCCCGCTGTGGCCGCTGCGCCGACGGTCTGCATCGTGTTTGCCGACCAGCGTGGGTCCTCCATCGCAGTCGCCATCTTTACAGGCTCGCGGGACCGCGTACGAACCGGTCGGCGGTGACCAATCCGCCCCTAGGAGTGCCGATCGCGCTGCTCGTGCCATCCGAGCGCTCGCCGGCGTGCCCTCGGCAGCTTGCTGACGACGAGGTCATAGGAGTCCGAACGGCAAGGTCTCAGTCGAGCCCCGGAACGCGAGGCAGACGTTCCGGAGCGCTCCGCGGTCCATGCCCCGCTGGTCACACTTGATCGGCGTATGCGGCAGCCGCCGGGAATCGAGTGTGTCGTTCTGACAGCACCCGGTCCCTGATCGCCGGGACACGTCGGTGCAACGAGGTCTGGAGATGGTATCGGTCACCTCGATAGCGGATCTCTGAGAGTTCGACCGGCTCACCTCGCTGGTCGTAGGTGATCTGCCTGACGACGAGCAACGGCACGTTGCCGAGCAGCCGCTTGTCACGGCGGTCCGGGCTTTGCGCGCGCGCGTCGCAGTCGCTGCGGATGGGGACGTGCCCCGCGGACTCGAGCGCGCGATAGATCGAGGCCGTTTCAAACGCGGCGTCCGCCAACGCTGGGGCCCGATCCAGCGGGACCCTCGCGAGGTGCAGCGCGATCGGTCGCCCGTCAAGTCGGCGCAGTCGCTCCAGATGCAGAACAGCGGCGCCCGGAGCGATTCGAAGCTGTTCGGCCTCCTCGATCGTGGCTTCCCGTGTCTCGGCCAGCAGCACCTTGGCGGTGGCACTCAACCCCAAGCCGCGGCCGGTCTCCGTGAAACTCTGAAGCGCGTCACGCGGCTCACTCATGACCGCGTCCCGGGTCACCGCGACAAACCAGCCACGCTGGGGTGAAGCAACCAGTAGCTCGCGGTCGACCATCTCTGCAAGCGCGCGACGCAGAGTCACGCGACTGACCCCGAGCCGTTCGCAGAGGTCCCTTTCGGCCGGCAACCGTGCCCCGGCCTGAAAGCTCCCGTTGGCGATCAACGTCGAGACATGCTCGACGATCTGCTCGTAGAGGGGGATCGCGGCGTCGCGGTCCAGTTCGGGTGCGGTGCTCATGGAGCGCAAAGCGCGCCCGCAAAGACGACCCCGATGTCGACCGCGATTCCGGACATCCGATCGCGGCCAACAATACCAGTGCATACCAACTGGCATTGACAGGTTTACCAGCGGTTGGTAGGTTCGCCGCCCGATTCGCCCAATCCGCCGAGCGGGTTGCCGATTGAGGAGAGCAATGGCAAGCACCTGGCGACGCGAGCATCGCAGCGATCAGCGCGGGGCTCCACGCCGCACGCAGCAAGAACCGTGGTCATGAACGCCACCGAGGCGAAGCTCTGGCTCGACGCGTCCGAGCTGCCCGACTCGCTGATCGAGACGCTCGACCGAGCCGACGGCCACGCCGAGCTGGCGCACGCGATCGCGGACAACTCAACGCGGCGCCTGGTCGTGAGCGGGAACGGAGCGTCCTGGTATGCCGCCAACGCCGCCTGGCTCGCCGCACTCGTAACCCCCGGTCTCGGCCTTGAGGTCATTACCGTTCCGGCCGGGATATTGGCGGCCGGCAGCTTCCGCTGGCACCCCGGAGACTTCCTGCTCGCGATCTCATCATCGGGCTCGCTCCGAGACCTGATCGAGGCCACCGAGCACCAGGACCTACCGCGGCCGTTCGGCCTGATCACCGCCGACGCACGTTCACCCCTCGCCCAAACCGCCGGCCCGACGGCGCTCACGGCGGTCAAGCACCAGCGCGCGGTCACGCACTCCCAGGCGTATCTCGGCGCGACGCTCGTAGCACTTGATCTGATCGCCAGGCTCGCCGGTGACCGTCAGCTCGGCCGCGCAATCGAGCGAGTGCCCGAGCTGCTGGCCGGCCAACTCGATCACGCATTCGAGTGGTCGGCGACCACAGCCGCCCAGACTCCGCGAGCCGCAGTCGTCTTCGGGACCGGACCCGCGTGGGCGGCCGCGCAGGAGGCCGCGCTACATCTCCGGGAGATCGCAAACGTCCCGGCCGAGGGGATGGAGACGCGCGAAGGCGCGACCACCGGGATGTATGCGCTCGACGACGATCACCTGGTGCTCGCGCTCCCCTGTGGCAGTGACGACCGCCTCGCCGATGAGGCCGCTCGGGTCTGTGCGACACGCGGCGCGAAGGTTCTGAGCGCGCCCTGGATCGCCGGCACCGACCGCAGACTCGCGGCCGCGATCCACTTTCTCCATCCCCTTGCGCTCGCCATCGACCTGGCCTTCGCGCAGGGCCTGAACCCAGACGACCCACCTTGGTATGGCGCGTACGAGGAGACCGCGCGCCGGCCGATCAAATCAGAGGAGCAGAGATGAGCATCGACAAGCCCGGGGCAGATCGGTCTGAGAATCTCAGCTGGTCGCAGCAGCCGATGGACCGCCGGAAGTTCATCGGCGTGCTGGGAACCGGGGCGGCCGCCGTCGGTGGCAGCGGTCTCTTGGCCGCTTGCGGGTCATCCTCCTCCTCGTCCTCATCTTCGTCGGGCGCTGTGGCCGGTAAGCCGAAGCGCGGCGGCCACCTGCTGGTCGGGCTGACCGGCGGCGCCAGCTCGGACACGCTCAACCCGCTGGCCCAGGTGACGATTCCAGACCTGGCCCGGGCCCCGCAGCTTTACAACTCGCTGGTCCAGTTCCAGAGCAACGGGCAGCTGAAGCTGGCGCTAGCGGAGGAGATCACGCCCAACCACAACGCGACCCTCTGGACGATCCGGCTTCGCAAGGGGATCACGTTCCACAACGGCAAGGAACTGACCGCCGATGACGTCATCTACACGTTCCAGACCGCGCTGAACCCGAAGTCGCCGGCGCCGTCAGCGGCGCTGCTGGTCCCGGTCATCAGGCAGGACATCAGGAAGGTCGACAAGTACACGGTGCAGGTGCCGTGCAAGACGCCGTACTCGGGGCTGGTTCAGATGATCCAGAACTACAACCTGCCGATCATCCCGGTCGGTTTCAACGAGAAGAACCCGGTTGGAACCGGACCGTTTCAGTACCAGTCCTTCACGCCGGGCAGCCAGAGCGTGTTCACGCGCAACGCCAACTACTGGGAGACCGGACTCCCGTACCTGGACGCGGTCACGATCACCGACTACTCAGACGAGACCAGCATGGTCAGCGCGCTGCTCGGTGGCCAGGTCGACGCGATCGGCGGCCTCTCGGTCGGCTCGGCCAAGACGATCGCCGGCAGCGGCAAGACGGTCGTCTATTCGAACGCCGGCGGCATCACGCCGTTCACGATGCGCACCGACGCGACGCCGTTCGATGATGTGCGCGTCAGGCAGGCGATGCGATTGGCGATCGATCGCGAGCAGATGCGCCAGCTCGTCTTCGGCGGGCACGGGCTGCTCGGTAACGACGTGACCTCACCGTTCGATGTGGCCTACAAGCACTTCCCGCAACGGGTCCAGGACATCTCGCAGGCCAAGTCACTGCTCAAGTCGGCTGGTCACCCGGACCTGACCGTCGAGCTCGTCACCAGTGACATCGCTCAGGGAACCGTGCTCGCAGCGCAACTCCTTGCACAGCAGGTGAAGGCGGCCGGCATCACGGTCAACGTCCGCCAGATCGAGCCGACCGACTTCTTCGGCCCCAACTACCTCAAGTGGACCTTTGCCCAGGACTTCTACTACTACTCGCCGTACCTGCTCCAGGTGACCGACTCGTTCCTGCCGACCTCCCCCTACAACGAGACCCACTTCAATGACGCCCACTACACCCAGCTCTACAACCAGGCCTCGGCAACCACGACTCAGTCAGCACTGACGCCGATCGAGCAGGAGATGATGGCGATCGACTACAACTCCGGCGGTTACATCATCCCGTACTTCGTGCCAGTGCTCGACGCCCACACACCGAAGCTGCAGGGAGTGCAACCCGCGGTCACCGGGGCAGCGCTTCGCAACTGGGAAATGAAGTACTTCTGGTTCTCGTCGTGAGTGACGGGACACAGACCGGGGAGGCGGGCGCCCGCGCCGGGTCCTACCGGCCGTCGCCGCGGCCAACGTTTGACCGCCCGACCCTGATCACCCGTGAGTCAGCGACCCGGCATATCTGGGGTGACCCCGAGGCCGGCGAGGTCGCCGACTGGATCTACGTCTCGAGCGGCTTGATCCACTCGCTCGTCTTCGGCCTCGGCCCCGGGGAAGCATTCCGGCACTCGCGCGATCACCGGACGATCTTCGCGGCCGACGAGCTGCTCTACGTGCTCGAAGGCGTGATGGCGATCGCGAACCCCGCCACCGGCGAGGTGCAACGAGTCCAGGTGGGGGAGAGCGTGTTCTTCGGGCCTGACACCTGGCATCACGCGTTCGCCCATGGCGGTGGCCCGCTGCGCGTGCTCGAGCTGTTCGCGCCGCCACCGTCCACCGGGAGCTCGGGCGCCTACGCGCAACAGCAGCCCTACCTCGAGGAGTCAAGCTACGCGGACGATTCGGTGCTCGGGAGGCTCCCGCAGGACGCACCGGCAACTCGCACGTTGTGGCGGATGACCAAGTCGGATGCCACCTGGCGCCGAGACCTCGGAGCGCTGGTCGGGCTGCTCGTGAGCACCGACCAGCTGACGTCCGGGCTGCTCGAGGTCGACCCGGGTGGGTGCGCACGGGCGCACGCCCATGGCGGTGACGAGGTGCTCTATGTCACCCACGAACGTCTCACGGTCCGCGCCTGGGACGGTGACGATGTGAGCGTCTTCGAGCTGGGCCCCGACGACGCATGCTACCTGCCGAAGGGCTGCCGGCACGAGTACCGCAACTACGGCCCCGAGACGGCGCATGCCGTGTTCGGCGTCGCGCCCGGCTATCAGCCCGACAGCTGATGAGCGCCGCCGGGCGAGCGATCGGACTGGGGCTTGACATCGGAGGCACGAAGATCGCTGCGGCGTTGGTCGACACCGACGGTGAATCGCTCGTCTTCGAGTCGGTTCCGACCGAGAACGACGCGGTGCTCGAGGCGGCCGATCGATTGATCGACCGGTTGACGCTCGCGGCCTCAGGCCGGGGCCGTGCGCCTGCTGGGATCGGCGTCGCCGTTCCGGAGCTGGTCGATCTCGAGGGCAGGGTCGCGAGCCGGGCGGTGGTTCCAGGGCTCGCAGGCTGCGATTTGCATCGACGGTGGGCGTCTGTCGGACCCGTGGTGGTCGAGTCCGACGTCCGCGCGGCCGCGCTCGCCGAGGCGCGCGCGGGTGCCGGGCGCGATCGTGTCTCGTTTACCTATGTCAGCGTCGGCACCGGGGTCAGCTACTGCCTGGTGATCGACGGCAAACCGTGGACGGGCAATCGGGGCGCAGCGATCCTGCTCGGCAGCGGCGTGCTGGCCGAGTGCGACGGCGCCCCCGTGATTCTTGAGGAGATCGCGTCCGGGCCGGCGCTGCTGCGGCGCTACCACGCGCTCGGTGGGAAGCTGGCCACAGTCGCCGAGGTCATCGACGCAGCGCCCGACGACGTTGAGGCGGCCGCCGCGATCTCCCAGGCCGCGCGTGCGCTCGGTATCGGTCTCGCCCTGATCATCAACCTCCTGGATCCGGGGCTGGTCGTGGTCGGCGGTGGGCTCGGCAGTGCCAGAGGGCGATTCTGGGAGCAGGCCACAGCCGCCGCGCGCGAGCTCGTCTACGCGGACGGCGCGCGCGACACGCCGATCGTCCAAGCGTCGCTTCGCGCACGGGCCGGCGCTGTCGGTGCCGGGTTGCTCGGTCTCGAGGCTGGGGTGCACGGATGACGGCCGCTCCCGAGGTCGCGTTGATCGGCATGGGCAACGTCTCGAGCGCCTACCTTCGCACGCTCGATGACTTGGTGACGCGCGGGCTCGCGCGGGCCGGAGCGATGTGCGCGCGTGACCGCGACTCGTGGCCGCGGTTGCTGGCTCGCCGGCCTGGCCTGCGGCTCGTCGACACTGCCGACGAGGTGTTGAACTCGGATGCGGCGATCGTCGTCATCCTGACGCCGCCCGCCAGCCACGCCGAGCTCGCACGCCGAGCGATCGCGCAGGGCAAGCATGTCCTGGTCGAGAAGCCCCTCGCGCTCTCTCAGCTTGAGGGACGGTCCTTGATCGAGGCCGCGGGCGCCGCGGGCGTCACCATCGTCAGCGCGCCGTTCGTCACGCTCTCACCCACGTTCAGACAACTCGCCGCGATCGTGCAGCGCGGCGAGATCGGGCGGGTGCACTCGGCCCGCGCGATGTACGGCAACCTCGGCTCCGATTGGGCGGCCTGGTACCACGACGGGGCCGTCGGGCCGCTGGCCGAGGTCGGCATCTACAACCTTCAGAGTCTGACCGCACTCCTGGGCTCGGTGGCCGCCGTGCAGGCTGCGACCGGCGCCGGGATCGGTGGCCGCGAATACCCCGACACCGTCCAGGTGCTGATGCACCACGTTGGCGGCGCCCTCTCTGCAGTTCTCGCCAGCCACGCCGTTGCGCACTACCGCCGTCCCGCGGTCGAGCTCTACGGGAGCGACGGCACCGCATACCTGCAGGGGGATGACTGGGACCCGACCGGAATCGACGTGTGGCGCGCCGGCGCCGCAAGGTGGGAGAGCTACGAGGCGATCGACCGGACATGGCACTGGACCGACGGCCTCCGTGAGGCGGTGATGGCCGTGCGCGAGCGGCGCCCGCCGCAAACTGACAGCGACCAGGACGTCCATCTGCTCGAGATCGTCGACGCGGCGAGCGCAGCTGCTGCTTCCGGCTGTCTGGTTGAGGTCGAGAGCAGGTTCGAGCCACGGCCCGCCACCGAGAGTCCGAGCCAGACGAGAAGCCAGCTACACGACCACACGCGATCACCCGACGAGCAATGACGCATGTGGTTTGACCCGGACACGACCTGCTCCGAGCCAGATCCGTACCCGCTCTACCGTCGGCTGCGAGACGAGCACGCCGTGCTCCAGTACGAGTCCGCGGACCGGTCAGTCTGGATCATCTCCCGATTTGACGACGTCGATCGTGCGCTCAAGGACTGGCGAACGTTTTCGAGCGTCAACTCGATGGGCGAGATGCGCTCTGCTCCCGGGGCGCGCGGTGAGGCACACGGTGCACAGCTGATCACGACCGATCCGCCGCTGCACGACGATCTGCGCCGAGCGGTCAGGGAGTACTTCGCGCCGAGGAGGATCCGGACGCTCGACCGGCTGATCGCCGATCACACGACGGCCTGTCTAATGCGGGCGCAGTCACGGCCAACGTTCGACGTCGCACAGGACTTCGCGTGGCCGCTGACGCTTGCGGTGATCTCGGACATGCTCGGGATCCCCGTAAGCGACCGGTCGACGGTGCTCTCGGCATATCACGAGCTCGAGTACTCCGAGGGGGCGGAGCGGCTGACCGCGGAGCTGGGCGAGTACGCCCAGTACTTCGACGAGCTGGCAGCGCGCCGGCAGGCCGAGCCGCGCGACGATCTGATCAGCACGCTGATGGCGGCGGTCACGCGCGGCGAGCTGACCCGGGCCGACGCGCTGATGCTGTGCAAGGACCTGTTCGAGGGCGGGGTCGACGTGCCGGCGAATCTGATCGCGAACTCGGTGCTGACGCTGGCAGCGCTGGCCGGCCAGCGCGCCCAGATAACAGACGGCGAGCCCGCTCGGGTCCGCCTGGCAGTCGAGGAGCTCGCGCGGTATGACCCGCCGATCCAGTACATCCCGCGGATCGCGACGAGCGCTGTCAGGCTTCATGGTGTCGAGATCCCGCAAGGGGCGACGGTGCTGCTCGCGCTCGGCGCCGCGAACCGTGACGAACGGCGATTCGCCGATCCGGACACGCTCGATCTCGAGCGCCCGGCGATCAGTAACAACGCCTTCGGAGCCGGGCTCCACTTCTGCATCGGCGCGCCGCTCGCGCGCCTGGTCGCGTCACTGACCCTGCCGCCGCTGCTCGGCGCGCTCGGGGAGTACGGAGTTCCCGAGTGGCCCGCCCGTCCGCGCGGCAGCGCCGTGATGCGCGGCTTTCTCAGCCTCGAGGTGACCACGAACGGATATCGTCCGCCCGTGGTGACGGGGTGACGTACGACTATGTGATCGTCGGAGCCGGTTCGGCCGGGTGCGTGCTGGCCAACCGCCTGTCGGAGGATCCGTCAACGCGGGTGCTGCTGATCGAGGCCGGTGGCAAGGACCGCTCGCCGAACATCAAGATCCCCGCGGCGTTCCCCAACCAGTTCCACACCAAGCTCGACTGGGACTACGCGACCGAGCCCGAGCCGCACGTCGACAACCGGTCGCAGTACATCCCCCGCGGCAAGGCGCTCGGCGGGTCGAGCTCGATGAACGCGATGCTCTATGTCCGCGGGCGGCCGCTTGACTACGACGGGTGGGCGGCGCAGGGAGCGCCGGGCTGGTCCTACGCGGACGTGCTGCCGTACTTCAAGAAGTCCGAGGACAACGTCCGCGGGCCGTCGGAGTTCCACGGCGCGGGCGGGCCCCTGAGGGTCGCAGAGCAGCGTTCGCCGAGGCCGCTTGACCGAGGTCTGCTCGAAGCATGTGCGGCGGCCGGGATCCCGAACATCGCCGACTACAACGGTCCCGAGCAGGACGGCGCCTCGATGTTCCAGGTCACTCAGCGCAACGGCCGGCGCTGGAGCGCCGCCGACGCATTTCTGCGGCCGGTGCTCAGGCGCCCAAACCTGGAGGTCCGGACCAAGACGAGCGTGCTCGGCCTTCAGTTCGATCGCGCGACCGCGCGCGGTGTGCGCCTGAGCGACACGACGGTCATCAACGCCGAGCGCGAGGTCATCCTCGCCGCCGGCGCGATCGGCTCGCCGCAGCTGCTGCTGCTGTCGGGGATCGGCCCCGCCGACGAGCTCAGGGCGGTGGGCGTTGAGGTCCGCCACGACCTCAACGGCGTCGGGCGCAACCTCCAGGACCACCCGTTCGTGACCCTGATCTGGGAGGTCAACGACGACCGCACCCTGTACGGCGCCGACAGGCCCAAGCCGCTGGCGGAGTGGGTGCTGCGCCGCAGCGGTCCGCTGAGCTCGACCGTTGCCGAGGTGGTCGCGTTCGTCCGCACGCGCGGCGGGCTGCCCGCGGCCGACGTCCAGTTCCACATGGGCGCGGCGTATTTCGATGACCACGGCGCAGCGGAGTACGAGGGCCACTGCATGGTGATCGCACCCGTGCTCGTCTCCCCGCGGGCACGCGGGCAGGTCTGGCTTCGCTCGGCCGACCCGCGCGACAAGCCCCGGATCATCACCAACACACTCGGGCCGCCCGAGGACCTGGCCTCGCTGATCGCCGGCATGCGGCTCGCCCGCGAGATCGCAAACCAGGAGCCGCTGAGGCAGACGATCGTCTCCGAGCTCAAGCCCGGCGCCGAGGCGGTCGACGACGACGAGCTGGCCGCTGACCTGCGCCGCCGGCTGATGCTGATCTACCACCCGGTCGGCACCTGCCGGATGAGTGACACCGACGAGTCGGCCGTCGTCGACTCGCAGCTTCGCGTCCGCGGGATCGAGAACCTGCGCGTCGTCGACGCGTCGATCATGCCGGTCATCCCAGGCGGCAACACGAATGCGCCGACGATCATGATCGCCGAGAAGGCGGCCGATCTGATCCGGGGCCACGCCGGCGGCTGAGCGACGCCACTCACGAGATGGCTGCGCGCTCCAAGGACCGCCCCGACGTGCTGATCATCGGCGCCGGGCCTTCAGGGGCGGTCACCGGCAGGCACCTCGCCGAGCGGGGCTTCTCGGTCGTCTGCCTCGAGCAGGGCCGCTGGGTCAACAACGCGGACTTCCCCGGAGACAAGTTCGACTACGAGCTGCAGGCGCTGAAGCGCTGGAGCCACGACCCCAACGTCCGCGGCCTCGACGAGGACTATCCCTGCGAGGTCACCAACGCCGACGTGCATCCGGTGATGTACAACGCTGTCGGCGGGGGCAGCATCCACTACGGGGCGCAGTGGCCGCGCCTGCTGCCGTCGGACTTCGCAACGCGGACGCTCGACGGGGTCGGCGACGACTGGCCGATCACCTACGAGGAACTCGCCCCGTTCTACGAACAGAGCGACATCGATCTTGGCGTCTCCGGCATGGCCGGCGACCCCGCCTACCCCGACGGCGCGCCGCCGCCGCTGCCCGCGCTGCCGATCAACAAGTACGGGCGCAAGGTCGCCGAGGGGCTCAACGCCCTTGGATGGCACTGGTGGCCGGCGCCGAACGCGATCCCGTCACGCGACTACCGCAACCTGGCGGCGTGCGCGCGATATGGCACGTGCGAAAACGGGTGCCCGAACGGGTCCAAGGCGTCGGTCGACATGACGCATTGGCCCGAGGCCCAGCGCCACGGCGCGCGCGTTATCCCAGGGGCGCGCGTGCGCGAGGTCACGATCGACGGCAAGGGGCTGGCGACCGGCGCCGTATACGTCGATCGCAAAGGAGTCGAGCACCACCAGGCCGCGAGCACAGTCGTGATGGCAGCCAACGGGATCGGCACGGCGCGGCTGCTGCTGCTGTCGACCAGCCCGCGCTTCCCCGGCGGGCTCGCGAACAGCTCGGGCCTCGTGGGCAGGCGGCTGATGCTGCACCCGACGAGCCTGCTGATCGGCGTGTTCGACGAACAGCTCGAGAGCTGGATCGGCCCGGCGGGCCAGAACGTCCACTCGATGGAGTTCTACGAGAGTGAGCCGGCACGAGGATTCGTCCGCGGCGCGGACTGGAAGACGATGCCGGCCGGCGGCCCGCTGATGTCGCTGCTGCTCGCCGCACTCGATGGCTCGCCGATCTGGGGCGACGGCATGCACGAGGTCATTGACCGAACTCTCGGCCGGTCAGTGGCGGTCGCGATCGTCAGCGAGGACCTCCCGTCGGTCGACAACCGGGTCTCGCTGGACCCGAGCCTGACCGACTCCGACGGCATCCCGGCGCCTCGGATCGACTACCGGCGCGAGCAGAACAACCTCGACCTGATGGAGTTTCACATCGACCGCTGCCGTGAGGCGCTGCAAGCCGGCGGCGCGACCCGGGTGCTGGTCGATCCGGTCATGCCCGAGCAACCAGGGCACCTGCTCGGCACCGCGCGGATGGGCGAGGACCCGACGAGCTCGGTCGTCGACCAGTTCGGCCGCTCGCATGACGTGGCCAACCTGTTCGTCGTCGACGGGTCGATCTTCGTCACCAGCGGCGGCGTCAATCCGACCAACTCGATCTGCGCCCTCGCGCTGCGGTGCGCCACCCATATCGCCGAGGCGGCCGGCCTCCAGAGGACACCTGCGTGAGCGGCCTGCCGTCAGCAGAGCAAACCGCGATCCTCCGGCGCCTCGGCGATGCGCTCGCCCCCGCGAGCGAGACGATGCCGTCATACACCGAGGCCGACAAGTCCGGGCGGTTTCTCGTCAGAGCGTTCGAAGCGCTGCCGCATCTCGCTCCACGTGCACTGCAGGCCGCGGACGGCCTTGGTGGCGCCGACCCCCACGAATACCTGGCCCGCCTGCAACAGGAGCGGCCCGACACATTCGAGGCGCTGCACCTGATCCTGATCGGCGCCTACCTGATCAACCGCCGGGTTTGGAAGCGGATCGGATACCCCGGGCGCAAGCCCAAGCCGCTGCTCGACGACGAGGCGGACTTCTATCTCGAGGGTGGGTTGCTCGATCCGGTGATCGCGCGCGGCCCGATCTTCAGACCGACGCCCTGATTGTCCGCGCGCGGACGTTTGCCGCGCACAGCGACCGGGGATCCAACCGGGTGCGAGATCTAAAAAGGAGGGTCCAATGGCGACCACCCAACTTCGCACCGGACGCGGAATCGCGGTCACGGTGGCGCTTGCGGCAGCGACCGTGGGCGTTGTGTACGGATATGACACCGGGAGCATCGCGGGGGCTCTCCTCTTTGTGCCGGCACACTTTCAGCTGTCGACGTCGGCGACCGAATGGATCACAACGTTCACCGGCATCGGCCTGATCGTCGGTGCGGTGATGGCCAAGCCGATTGCCGATCGCTTTGGCCGCAAGCCGGCGATGGTGATGATCGCGATCGGGTTCACCATCTTCGCGCTGACGCAGGCTGCCGCCCAGAGCATTGCCTGGCTTGATGTGTCACGTTTTCTGCTCGGTGTGACGATCGGCATCTCCACCGTCGCGGCGCCGGTCTTCATCGCCGAGTCCTCCCCGGTGAAGATCCGAGGCGCGTTGATCGTCGGTTATCAGGTGGCGACCGTGGTCGGAATCATGATCGCCTACTTCGCCGACTACATATTTGTCGGCAGTGGCTCGTGGCGAGTGATGCTCGGACTTTCAGCGGTGGCGAGTCTCCTGGTGCTCTTCGTCCTGCTCCGGCTACCGGACACGCCGCGTTGGTATCTGATGAAGGGCCGGCGCCAGGACGCCCTGCAAACGCTGCGGAAGGTTGACCCGAGCGCGGACGCCGAGCGCAGTGTCGGGGAGATCGAGGCAGACCTCGAAGACGAGCAGGGCGGTCACCTGCGCGAGATGCTTCGGCTTCCGTACGCCAAGCCCACGGTGTTCGTGCTTGTGCTCGGGTTCCTGGTCCAGATCACCGGGATCAATGCGATCACCTATTACAGCCCGTTCATCTTCAGTGACATCGGCTGGTCGTCGCACTTCGCCCTGTTCATTCAGGGGCTGATCGAGGTCTTCTCGGTCTTCGCGACGGTCGCGGCCGTGCTGCTCGTTGACCGGATCGGGCGCCGTGTGACGCTCCTGATCGGGATCGGAGTGATGGTCGCCGCCAACGCGTTGATGGTGATCCTGTACGCCAGCGGGAGTTCGTTCAGCGGTCTGAAATCGGCGCTGGGTTTCATCGGCATCATGTTCTTCACCGCCGGCTTTAACTTCGGCTTCGGGGCGATGGTGTGGGTGTATGCCTCGGAGAGCTTCCCGGCGCGCCTACGCACCGCGGGTGCCTCGATCATGCTCACCGCAGACCTGCTCGCGAACCTGTTGATATCGCGGTTCTTCCTCACCGTCCTGCACGATCTCGGCGGCCTCGGCACCTTCGCACTGTTCCTGGGGCTCGCCGTCGTCTCGTTCCTGTTCGTGTGGGCGATGGCGCCCGAGACGAAGGGCCGGCCGTTGGAGGCGATTCGCATCTACTGGGAGAACGGCGGGCGTTGGCCGCCCGAACGGCAGACGGAGGCGGCGCCGCAACGTGAGGCGAGCCGCGAGCACGCCGGCGTGGCGTGAGCTCAGACTCGGGCGAGACCCGTGCCGGTCGACAGATGGCGCGGGAGATGGCCGAGCAACCAGACCGCCTGCGCAAGCTGATCGCGAACACGGACGGGATCGCGGCAAGGGTGCAGGCCGCGATTCCGCAGCCACTGTGCGGGACGACGATTGTCGCTCGAGGGTCGTCCGATCACGCGGCGACCTACGGCCGGTATCTGCTCGAGCCGGCCACGGGGAAGCCGGTCAGCCTCGCCGCTCCCAGCCTGCACACTCTGTACCACGTCGAGGTCGATTACCACGGCCAACTCGTCGTCGGGGTCAGCCAGTCGGGCCGCACACCCGAGATCGTCACCACGCTCACCCGGCTGCGTGACGCCGGCGGATGCGCACTGGCGCTGACCAACGATCCGACCAGTGAGCTGGCACGAGTCGCCGCCACGGCGATCGAACTCGGAGCCGGGGAGGAGCGCGCCGTGCCGGCAACCAAGACAGTCACCGCCCAGCTGGTCGCATTCGCGATCCTCGCCTGTGCGCTCGGGGATGCTCCGTTCACGCGCGCCGAGCTCGCTTCTGTGCCCGCGCGGGTGCAGGAGGTCCTCGATGACCCGCAGCCTGCGTCACTGGCCGCCGCGTCGCTGGTCGACGCCAGCAACCTGATCGTCGTCGCTCGAGGCCTGATGTACGGCGCGGCGCTCGAAATCGCACTGAAGATCAAAGAGACCTGCTCGCTGCTCGCCAACGGCTACTCCTCGGCTGACCTGCGCCATGGGCCGATCGCCGCCGTCACGCGAGGCTTCCCGGTCGTCGCGCTCGATGCTCCGGGCCCGGCGCACGATGACATCGTCGCGCTGGTCGAGGAGCTGCGCGGGCGAGACGCCGACGTGCTGACCATCGGTCCCGGCGGCGCCGATCTGCCGCTTGCATCCGATCTGCCCGAAGCCCTGCTGCCGATCGTCGCGGTTGTTCGCGGACAGCAGCTCGCGCACGCGCTGGCTCTCCGTTTGGGCCGCGACCCCGATCATCCGGCGGGCCTTTCGAAGGTCACCGTGACGTGAGTCTGACCGCGGAAGGGCTGCTGACAATCCGCGCTGGGGTCCAGGCCGACGGTGGTTGAACGAATCGTTGCGATCGACGTCGGCGGTACCAATCTCAAGGGCGCCGTCGTGGATCGGCGGGGGCGAGCGGCAACGCGGCAGCAGCGTCCCACTCGCGCCGAGGATGGTCCTGAGGCGGCGCTCGATGCGGTGGTCGGTCTCGCGCAGGAGCTGATCGGGTGGTGCACCGAACATGGCGATTCATCCGCGGTCGCCGTGGGAATCGCCGTGCCGGGTCTGGTCGACGAAAGCAGCGGGACGGTGCAGATCGCCGCGAACCTCGGCTGGCGGGACCTGTCGATCGGACCAATCGCGCAGCAGCAGCTGGAGATCCCGGTCACGCTCAGCCACGACGTTCGGGCCGCGGCCCTTGCCGAAGGATCGCTGGGCGCCGCACGAGGCTGCCGCGACTATCTGCTGATCACGCTCGGAACGGGCATCGGAGGCGCGGTGGTGCTCGACGGTAGTCCGTACGTCGGGGCGCGCGGCCTCGGCGGCGAGCTGGGCCATATGGCGGTCGAGCCGCGCGGTCCGATCTGCGGCTGTGGGAGGGCGGGGTGCTTGGAGGCGCTGGCATCGGCGGGCCACATCTCGAGGCGCTATTGCTCGATTGCCGGTGAGTCTGAACCGGTCAGCGCGGAAACAGTCGCCGAGCGTGCCGCGACCGGCAACGACCCATTCGCGGAGTTGATTTGGAGCCAGGCGGTTGATGCGCTCGCGATCGGGATCGCCAATTACGCCACGCTTCTGGATCCCGAACTCGTGGTGATCGGCGGCGGGATGGCCGCCGCCGGAGATCACCTGTTCGTGCCGCTGCGTCACCGCATAATTGCGCAGATGCGTTTTGGCACGCCGCCGCGGATCGTCCCCGCCTCGCTCGGTGAATTGGCCGGCTTCTACGGAGCGGCGATCGCCGCGTGGCGCTCTGCCGGGTTGGGTGAAGCCGAGCTCGCCGCTTGGGCACCGTAGGTCGGCAGTGGTTGTGAAGTCGCAGCG
This sequence comes from uncultured Solirubrobacterales bacterium, assembly GCA_963770885.1. Taxonomy (GTDB): domain Bacteria; phylum Actinomycetota; class Thermoleophilia; order Solirubrobacterales; family Solirubrobacteraceae; genus Palsa-465. The sequence continues at coordinate 314,988 of CAVYRI010000001.1, forward strand.
GATCGTCACGCCGTCGGGAACGGTGGCTGGTGAGGTGTCGATACGAGATGGACGAATCGTCGGGGTCTCGGTCGGCACCGAGCGCTTCGACGGACTCGATTTTGGGCGGCGATGGCTGGTGCCGGGCTACATCGACATGCACGTGCACGGCGGCGGAGGGGCGCAGTGCAACACAGCCGAGCCCGACGAGATCGCCGCTGTCGCTCGGTTTCACGCCCAGCACGGCACGACTGCGCTGCTGGCGACGACCGTCGCCGCGCCGATCGCCGAACTGACCCAGGCCCTGGGCGCGATCGCCACATGTGTCGGCTCTGACACCTGGCCCGCTGCGAGCGTGGTCGGCGCGCACCTCGAGGGCCCGTTTTTGAGCCCAGCGCGACCGGGTGCCATGGATCCGGTGATGTTCATGGCGCCTGACCGGTCGGTCGTGGCGCGGCTGCTGGCCGCGGGCACCGGCACGGTTCGGGCGATGACCCTCGCCCCGGAGCTGCCGGGCGCGCTCGAGCTCGTCGAGACGCTCGTGCAAGAACGCGTTATCCCATCGGTTGGCCACAGCGACGCGGGGTACGGCGAGGCCTGCGCGGCGATCGGTGAGGGTGCCCACGCCGCGACCCATCTGTTCAATGCAATGCGCCCGTTTCACCATCGCGAGCCGGGCGTGATCGGCGCCGTGCTCGATCGGCCCGAGGTCAGCTGCGAGCTGATCTGCGACGGCGTCCATGTGGATCCCGCGGCGCTTCGGTTGGCCTATCGCGCGAAGGGCAACGCGGGGATCCGGCTGGTGACCGACGCGATCGAGGCGGCGGGGATGCCCGACGGGCAGTACCGGCTCGGGGCAGCGACCGTGAACGTGCGCGATGGCGTGACGACGACCGCCGGAGGCGGGTCGATCGCCGGCAGCACGCTGACGATGGATGTCGCGGTCGCAAACGCCGTCGGCCTGTTGGGCATCTCGCTGCCCGAGGCGGTCGCGCTCGCGTCCGCCAACCCCGCGCGGTTGCTCGGGCTCGATGACCGCAAGGGGAGCATCGCGGTGGGGATGGACGCCGACCTGGTCGTGCTCGATGAGAGCCTGTCGTGCGTCGGGACGATGGTCGGCGGGTCGTGGGTCTACGGTCCGCCGACGCTGACTCACTCGGCCGCCCAGTTGAGGCCCTTCGCGGCGTCGCTACTGCTCGTCGTCGACTTCAACGGCGCCCGCGAGGATGAACTCGTCGAGCTCGAAGCTGTTGTGGGCTTCGGCGACGTGAGCCTGGACCGCCTCGACCAGCTCCTCGTCGCTGCCGGCCTCTATCACCTGGTCGCACCTGGCCTCGAGGCAGACGAACCGCTTCCTTGGCCCGGCCACGGTCACTCCCTCAGCCGGCGGTAACGCCGACGACGAAGTCGATCGACGGGTCGAGGATCTCCTCGATCAGGGTCTCGTCGGCGGTGACATCCATCTCGCGGCAGCGGTTGCGGTAGTGCCTGACCTTGCCGACCTGGTACTTCTCGAGGTCGAGCTCCGGGATCGCCTTCTGGTACTCGACCAGCCCGACGATCGTCCCCCGGAATTCGTCAAACACCTCATGCACGACCGGCTCCCAGTCGGGGTGCTCGGCGAGCAGCGCCTTGACGGCGGTCGTACCGAAGGTGATGTGCCGACCCTCGTCGGACATGATCCGGCGGTAGCCGTGCTTGAGCGCCGGCAGGACATCCCAGGCGGTGCAGGTGTCGACCACGATCTCGTACGAGGGCATCGTCAGGACGCCCTCGACGTGCGCGTTGTAGAGGGTCAGGAAGCGGAGGAAGGCGCGCTCGATCGTCTCGCGATCGTCGGTCTGCACCGCGGCCGTCAGCTCTCGCGCATACCGAGGCAGGCCCTCGTGGACGACCTCCTTGAGCTCGAAGCGGCCGCTCGGGTCGACCGTCTTGCCGCGCTCGAGGAAGTACGGGGCGAGCTCCTCGGGCTCGAGGATCCCCGGGACGCGCTCGTGCCAGACCGCGAAGAACTCGGCGTGCTTGCACTCCTCCATCACGAACGTGCTCAGGTACATCAGCCAGTCGAAACGGCCCAGCGCCCAAGCGGCCTCCATCATCGGGACGAGGTTCTCGGCGACTGCCTGTTCGCCCGCGAAGAAGCGGACCGTGAGGCCGAGCAAGGCCTTGCGGCGACCCTCGGCCAGCGTCGCCCAATCCTCGACGTCCTGCGAGTAGTCGAGCTCGCGCGGATTCCAGATCGCGTTGATCGCCTTCTCGTACTTGCGATAGATGTCGCCGCGCATCATCTCGCGCGTGAAGTGGAACTTCTTGAGGCCGTCGGCGTCCTGGATCGTGTCAGCCGTTGCCTGCGTCATTTCGTTCTCCTCGGCTCGGGCGAAGCGGGCTCAATCATACGCGCGGGTCGGCTCATCGCCGGGGCGCGCGGCCGGACTCGGCGCGGGACCGATATATATACGGCGACCGTGACCGAGCCGGCCGACATCCCCGCCTTCTCAAACCATCTGCCGGTGCGGATCCGCTTCGGCGAGGGCGTCGCGGGCGAGCTGCCCGATGTCGTGGGCTCGCACGGGGCCAGCACCGCGCTGGTGATGATCGACGCGGGGCTCGAGGACGCCAACGCAGACGTGGCGGCGGCGATCAGCGCGCTCACGGAGGCAGATATCGCGGTGCAGCGCTACGTCAAGCCGCCGGGCGAGCCGAAGATCGAGACGGTCGATGCGGCTGCCGAAGCTCTGATTCAGCATGTGCCGGGCGCGATCATCGCGGTCGGAGGGGGTTCGGTGATCGATACCGCCAAGTCCGCCCGCCTGGCGGTGCAGACCGGCATGAGCTTCGGCGCCTGGCTCGCATCCGAGCGGCCGTTCCCCGAACCAGTTGTGCCGCTGATCGCGATCCCGACCACCGCGGGGACGGGATCAGAGGTGTCGGGCGGCGCCGTGATCACCGACCCCAACGAGACACGGAAGGCCGGCATCGCCGCCCCGACCCTGAGGGCGCAGAACGCGCTCGTCGATCCGCTGCTGACCTATTCGGTGCCGCCGGCGATGACCGCCTACACCGGCGTGGACGCGCTCGCGCAGGCGATCGCGGCGATGGTCGCACGGACCCGGACCCCGATCGGCGACGCGATCGCGCTCGAGTCGATCCGGATGATCGGCCGCTCGTTGACGATCGCGTTCAACGACGGCCACAACCGCGCCGCACGGTCCGAGATGGCATGCGCGAGCATGATGGCCGGGCTGTCGATGAACATCTCGGACTGCAGCGCCGAGCACTCGCTCGGTCAGGCGATCGGCGCCCTCTACAGCGTCCCGCACGGGCTCACGATCGGGCTGGTGCTCGCCGAGACGCTCGAGCGCGAGCGCCATCACGTCCCGGAGATCCTCGAACGGGTCGCCGACGCGCTCGAGGTGCCCGACGACGGGACCGGTGACGGGTCGCGCTCGGTGCGCGGCATCCGTGACCTGCTCGCGCAGCTCGACTTCCCGGTGATGGCATCGCTCGACGTCAAGGACGGAGACATCGACAAGCTGACCGCGATCGCGCGCGATGACTACTTCCACACGACGTCCCCGGCGCCGTGGAGCGACGACGAGCTGCGGCATGTCTTCACGGTGGTGTTAGCGCAGGAAGACCGGGCGCCGGTCGGCTAAGCGCGACCTGTCAAACGCGACAAATCGGCGCTGCCGGGGGCCGATTTCGCAGACGGGTTGGAGCGCGACGTCAATGAAGCGCGACCTGACAATCGCGACACTTCGCGCGCCTGGGAGCCCAGTCGTCGCCGACGGGTTGGCTCGCGAGGCGGTTTTCCTCGACGTAAGCCCTCAACCGGGTGACCTGTCAAACGCGACAAATCGGCGCTGCCGGGGGCCATTCGCAGACGGGATCGCGCGGCGGTTTGCGACAAACCCGATCTAACCGGGGCAGATTTGTCACGTCTTGCATGCTCGTTGGCCGCCACATCGCGTGACTCTCCCTCGAGCCCTCCGTACATGCCAACCACGTGGCTACGCTCAGGACGTTCAGGTCCTTGCACGAGCGAGGGGTGGCAAATCACTGCGGCCCCGTACATGCCAACCACGTGGCTACGCTCAGGACGCTCAGGTCCTTGCACGAGCGAGGGAGGGCAAATCACTTCGCACGACACATCCGTTGCGGTCGTCACCGGCGGCGCCCGTGGGCTCGGCGTCGAGGTGTGCCGGCAGCTAGCTCAGGCGGGGATCACGGTCTGGTGCACGGCGCGCTCGGTGGACCAGGCTCGCGCGACCGCCGAGCGGCTCAGCGGCGATGGGGACGTCAGGCCGGCGCAGCTGGACGTGACCGATGCTGCCAGCATCAACGCCCTTGCCGGCCAACTGTCCCGGGTCGACATCCTGGTCAACAACGCCGCAATCGACTACGACACCGACGCCCAGGCGGTGACCGCCGACCTCGATCGCGTCCGCGAGGCCCTGGAGACGAACCTGTTTGGCGCCTGGCGCATGGCGCAGGCGTTCGCGCTGCACCTGAGGGCGAGCAAGCACGGCCGGCTGGTCAACGTCTCAAGCCACGGCGGAGCGATCACCGGGATGGGCGGCGGGCTGCCCGCCTATCACACGTCGAAGCTCGCGCTCAACGGTCTGACGCGGATGCTCGCCGCCGAGTTGCGGCGCGACGGGGTGCTCGTCAACGCCGTCTGCCCCGGCTGGACGGACACGGATATGAGTCCGGGAGGGCGCCCGGTGCCCGACGGCGCACGCAGCATCACCTGGGCATGCCTGCTGCCGGACGATGGCCCGACCGGCGGTTTCTTTCGTGACGGCCGGCCGCTCGACTGGTAGTCGGGGTGAGCATGCACAACCGTCACGGAGGGGAGTGGATCGCCGACACCCCTTCTCGGGGGCACCCTCAGTGGCCGGTGGCCGAGAAGTGCATGTAATCCTTGGTCGACCCCGACCACGACCCGCCCCAGCCCCACCCGACCGACGCGAACGCCCGGACGACCGCGGCGTCCACCATCCCGGGGCGGTGCTTGCGGCGGTTCAGGTACGGCCGGCTGACCCGGTCACGCGTGGCGCCGCAGCCGACGTAGGGATTCTCGACCGGGTTGATGTCGACCGCCTCGCCGAAGGCGTGCTCTGACCAGGTCCCGGTGCCGGTCCCGCCCACGCACGGTGACGGGACCGCCTGGCGGCAGTCGAACGCCGAGCTGACGTCGAATGCATGGCGCGCGGCGGGACCGTAGGCATCGTCGAGAACGATGTTGCGAATGTGGAAGTGAAGCCGGTAGAGCTTGCGAAATACGCGAGCCAGGGGCGCGGCGGCGTCCCGATTGACGACCAGCTGACCGGTGTGTGTCTGGCGGTCAAAGCCGACGTAGGAGACCATCAGCACGCGCAGGTTCGAGAGCGGCACCGGGCAGCCCCGGTGCCAGGCGTTGTGCTTGACCTCGGCGCGGGTCGGGCCTGAAAGCGGCCCGATCAGCGAGTGGAAGGGGGCGACCGCCGCTCCGGAAAGCGCCACCGCAAGCAGCCGCGTCACGTTCACGTCGACATTGTGGCGCGCCTGACAGCCGACGCCCAGCCCGCGCCGAGGCGATGGCGTAGAACTAAAGGCGAGATGGCCGCGACACAAGCAACGATCGTCGATGCCGGTCGGCCGCGAGCTGCGGGTCACCAATCCCGACCGGGTGATCTTCCCCGAGACCGAGCGCACCGCCGCGGTCTCCAAGCTCGACATCGTCAACTACTACCTCGCCGTGCAGGGCGGGATCATGCGCGCGCTGCAGCGACGACCGACGACGCTCGAGCGCTGGCCGAAGGGCGTGCACCCCGGCATCGTCCTGTCGACGCGCGACAAGGGTGGGGGCGACGCGTTCTTTCAGAAGCGGGTGCCGAAGGGAGCGCCGGACTACCTGGAGACGGTCCGGATCCAGTTCCCGTCAGGACGCGAGGCCGACGAGATCTGCCCGACCGAGATCGCAGTCGTCGGCTGGGCGGCGCAGATGGGCACGATCACCTTCCATCCGTGGCCGGTCCGCCGCGAGGACGTCGACCATCCCGACGAGCTGCGGATCGATCTGGACCCGCAGCCCGGCACCGACTTCAAAGACGCCGCGCAGGTCGCCGGTCACGCGCGCGAACTCCTCCAAGAGCTCGGCTTCGTCGGCTTCCCGAAGACCTCAGGGGGCCGCGGCGTCCACATCTACGTCCGGATCGAGCCACGGTGGACGTTCACCGACGTCCGCCACGCAGCGATCGGATTCGGGCGCGAGCTCGGGCGCCGGCTGCCCGACCGGGTGACGACCAACTGGTGGAAGGAGGAGCGCGGCGAGCGGATCTTCATCGACTACAACCAGAACGCGCGTGACCGCACGATCGCGTCGGCCTACAGCATTCGGCCGAAGCCCGGCGCGACGGTCTCGGCCCCGCTCACCTGGGACGAGCTCCCGCATGTGGAGCCCGAGGACTTCACGGTCGCGACGATGCCCGCCCGCTTCGCCGAGGTCGGTGACCGCCACGCGAATATCGACGACGTCCACCACTCCCTTGTGCCGCTGCTGGACCTGTACGAGCGCGACGTCGCCGAGGGCCGGGGCGACATGCCATACCCGCCCGACTACCCGAAGATGCCCGGGGAGCCCAAGCGCGTCCAGCCGTCACGTGATCGCGACCGCAAGCAAACCGAATAGGCGCTCCGAATAGAGGGCTACTTCGACTGCGGCAGCTTGACCGTGCCGCGCCGGGCGGCTGGCGCGGACGGTGGCGGCACGACCGGCCCAATGTCCCCGTCCGGGGCCTCGTCGAGGTCGACGATCACCGGCGCGTGGTCGCTCGGACCCGAGCCCTTGCGGGCCTTGCGGTCGACCCACGCCGCCTGGACGCGCTTGGCGACCGGGTCACTGGCGAGCACCAGATCGATCCGCATCCCGAGGTCCTGGTGGAACATGCCGGCGCGGTAGTCCCAGTAGGTGAACACGCGCCGATCAGGCCAGTGGTCGCGGACAACGTCATGAAGCCCGAGCGCCTCGAGCCGGGACAGGGCGTCCCGCTCCGGCGCTGTCACGTGGGTATGTCCGACGTAGGCCTCAGGGTCGAACACGTCCTCGTCGCTGGGGGCGATGTTCATGTCACCGGTGACGATCGTCGCGTCCGGGCCTGCGTCCACGGCGTCTCGCAGCGACCCCAGCCACTCGAGCTTGTAGCGGTAGTGATCTGAGTCGGGCTCGCGGCCGTTGGGAACGTAGACCGAGACGATCCGGACGCCGGCGCACGTCGCGGCGACCGCGCGCGCCTCCTGGTGCGGGAAACCGGGCCCGCCCGGGAGCCCCTTGACGACGTCCTCGAGGCCGACGCGGGACAGGATCGCGACCCCGTTCCAGGACGATTCGCCATGCAGTGCGGTCTCGTAGCCCCGGCCGCCCAGCTCATCGGCGAGCAGCTTCTCGAACGCATCATCGGTGAGCTTGGTCTCCTGCAGGCAGACGACGTCGGGCTGGCGCTCGTCCAGCCAGGGCAGCAGCCTCGGCAGGCGTTGCTTGACCGAGTTGACGTTCCAGGTCGCTACTCGCACTGTCGTTCACCCTAGCGCCGCACGCCCCACGCGGGAGATGAGCGACGATGCAGTGGTGAGCACCAACAATCACACCCCGCACTGGCTCGAGCTCGAGGGCGCCGTCAACGCGCGGGCGGTCGTCCCGGGAGTGCTGTTGCGGGCCGACAACCTCCAGTCGCTGACCGAGCGAGACGTCCGCCTGCTGGTCGACGGCGAGGGCGTCGATGTCGTGCTCGACCTTCGCACCGACGTCGAGGTCACGCTCGAGGGGCCGGGTCCGATGACGCGCGAGCAGGCGGTCAGAATCGAGCACCGCTCGCTGCTTCCCGACTCCGGCGGCAACACCGACCTCGAGACCGACACGGTCAGGCCGTGGCACCACACCGAGGGAGACGACTTTCCCGACGAGTCCCCGGTCGTCCGCGCGTACATGAGCTATCTGCGCCGCCGTCCCGACTCGATCTCCGGCGCCGTCCGCACGATCGCGGGGTCCGAACGGGCGGTGCTGGTCCATTGCGCGGCCGGCAAGGACCGCACCGGGCTGGTCGTCGCGCTCGCGCTCGACGCAGCCGGGATCGACCGAGAGACGATCCTCGCCGACTATCTCGCGACCGGCGAGCGGATCGACGCGATCCTCGCCCGCCTCGTCAGCTCGCCGACCTACCGCGCGGAGCTCGAGGGGCACGAGGCCCGCCGCCACGCCCCGGTGCGCGAGCACAATGGAGCGCGTGCTCGGGCTCGTCGACGAGCGCTTCGGCGGGTCAGCGGCGTGGCTGTCCGCGCACGGACTGACGACCATTGACCTCGCGCATCTCGACCGGCGGATGGCGGCGCTTCGGCCGTAGTCGTTATGGAATTTCCCTAACGGTCGGAGTATGGTCGGAGATCCAGCGACCGAGGGGGTAGTTCGATGTATGTACGTGTGGTCAGATTCACCGGCGTAACCGCCGATCGGATCGCGAAGATCCAGGCACAGATCGAGGCGTCAGACGGGCCGCCTCCGGGGATTCCGGCGACGGGTCTCACGGTGGCCTTCGATGAGGGGCAGGGAACTGCGGTGGTCACGCAGCGGTTCGCAACCGCCGAGGACATGGAAGCGGGCGCCCGCGCATTCGAGGCGATGGATGCCGCAGAAACGCCCGGCACGCGCGCCTCGGTGGACATGTGCGAGGTCAAGCTCGACCTGAACGCCCCCTGACGGGATCGTCGCCGGCCAACACTCGGCGAGCGGCGCGTGCGAGCGCGGGGACGAACCGCGCCGCGTCGTTCGTTGCAACGTAATCGGATTACACGAGCTTCGGCCGGCCGCTTCCGGCCCTGAGATGGCTCAGCTGACTGCGCCGAGGCCGGCCTGGGCGACCTCCATGTCCTGGGTGTAGTGGCCGCCGCTGACGCCGATCGCGCCGACGATCGTGTCGCCGACGCTGATCGGGTAGCCGCCACCGAAGATCACGAGCCGGTCGATTCCGCCGACGGCACCGTCGGCGAGCGGCGCGTCGTCCTTGATGAAGCCGTGCCAGGCGTCGGTCGGCATCCCGAAGCCGACCGCCGTGTAGGCCTTGTCCTGTGCGATCTGGACGCTGAGCAGCGCGGCGCCGTCCATCCGGCTGAACGCCTTCAGCACTCCCGACTCGTCGCAGACGGCGATCACCATCGGCGTGCCGAGCTCGCTCGCCTTGGCCTCCGCCGCGGCGATCGATCTGGTGCGCGAGCTCGCTGCTCACGCTGGTCTTCTCAAACACCTCACCCATCCCGACTCTCCTCTCTGACGGCAGCGTTGCTGACTGAGGCAAACCGGCGATCGATCTCGTTGATCTCCGGCAGCCCGATGAAGTCCAGGAAGGCGTCGAACCCGAGCAGTCCGGGCAGCACGTTGATCGGGGTTCCGTCGGCCTTGATCTGCGCCAGCGTGGCGCGGACAGCGGCCGTCGCGCTGAGCAGGACGCTGAGCGGGAAGATCACGATCCGGAAGCCGAGCTCGCGCAGCAGCTCGTGGGTCACCGCCGGCGTCTTGCCTCCCTCGGCGTAGTTGAACAGCAGCGGCACGCCGGCAAGTGCGTGGGCGATCGCCCTGATCTCGTCCACCGACTGCGGCGCCTCGACGAACAGGACGTCGGCGCCGGCCTCGCGGTACAGGCGCGCGCGGTCCAACGCCGCATCCAGTCCCTCGACCGCCCGGGCGTCGGTGCGCGCGATGATCAGCAGGTCCGGCGAGCGCCGGGCGGCGACGGCCGCGGTGACCTTGGCCGCCATCTCGTCGGCCTCGATCAGCTGCTTGCCGTCCATGTGGCCGCACTTCTTCGGCATCACCTGGTCCTCGATGTGGATCGCGGCGACGCCCGCCGCCTCGTACTCGCGAACGGTCCGGATCACGTTGACGGCGTTGCCGTAACCGGTGTCGGCGTCGGCGATCACGGGCACGGCGACCGCATCGGCGATCCGGTGTGCGTTGTCGACCATCTCGGGCAGCGTCATCAGCCCGACATCGGGGCGCCCGAGCCGCGCTGCAGCGCTGCCGAAGCCGGTCATGTAGACGGCCGCGAAACCCGGCCTCCTCGATCAGCCGCGCCCCGAGCGCGTCATAGCAACCGGGCGCCAGCACCATCTCGCCGGCGTGCAGCAACTCACGCAGAGTGGGCGTCGCACGCTCGTCACGCCGCAGCAGATCCGCCATCGCGATCCACCCTAACCCGTCTGTGGCCGAGTCCCGGCGATCAGGACTTGCGCACGAGCGTGTAGCGCACCGTCTGCGCGCGGATCAGGCCGTCGCGAAACACGAACGTGTCGATCCCGTCATCGGCCTTCGTCGCCTCCGACTCGGCCCTCCACTCGAGCAGCATCACGTCGCCCTCGAAGATCGTGGTCGGAACCTCCCAGCTGGCGCTTGGGAGATCGCCGAGCAGCTTCACGAAGCCCTCGCGCACGCCGTTCTTGCCCTTGAGCGTCCCGTCCGGCGTGATGAATATGGCGTCGTCGGCGTAATCCTCGACGATCGCGTCCAGGTCGCCCGCTCCGAGCGCCTCGGCGTGATGCTGGAAGACCTCTTGAGGTGTGCGTGCCACGTTCCCGTCTCCTTCGCTGAGCGGTTGCAAGGCGGCTGCGCGTTTGCATCGCTGCGGCGCGCAGGCGCGGATCGGCGGAACGTTACGCGGACCGGACGAGCCCGGGGGCCTTCATCTCCTCCATCACGATGTCGCCGTCGACGACCACGGGCTCGCCATCGAGAAACAGGCTGCAACCGCGCATCGGGATGTCGACGTGACACTCGGTGTCGTTGGTTCCCCCGAACTCCTGGTTGGGACCCGTCGAGAAGAGGACGTTGCCGTAATAGGAGCGGCCATGCATGCCAAGTCCCCGTCGATCGGTCGCGAGGTAGGACCAGCGGGCCTTCTCGTTCAGCCCCCAGCCGATGTGGGCGATGCCGTATGCCTTCTCGTCGTCGAATGAGGCCATGTAGTCGGCCATCAGCTCGGCGTCGAAGTCACCGCGGATGTCGACGATCCGCCCGCTCTCGATCGTCACGTGGATCGGCGTCTGCACGTAGCTCTTGAACGGGAAGATGATGTCGCCCGGGCCGATGACGACCTTGCCGTTGACGCCGTCATCGGCGCCCCCGGTGAACAGGAAGCCCGACGGCCAGTGGTCCCAGCGCCCCGGCTCGTCGGTGTAGCCGTACTCGGTGATCACCGGGAAGACCCCGATCCGGTAGGTGACGTCGGTCCCGAGCTTGTTCGTGAAGCGCAGCTCGCTGGACCTGCCGAGCAGCTCGCCGCCGAACTCCACCCGCTCGCGCAGGTTCGCGGTCGGGAATAGCGCCACGAGGTGCTCGATCGGCTCCATGCAGAGCAGCATCCGTGCGCCGGCCGCCTGGATCTCGAGCTGTTCCTTGGAGAACAGGAGGAACATCGTGTCGATCACGAGATCGGCCGCCTTGAGCGCCTCGACCGCTGGACGGTTGTACGCCAACGGGGTGGCTCCGACGGTCCACTGTCCCGTGTCGCCGCCGAGACTCGAGGACTGGCGGGGGAGGCGAACGTGGAAGGCGGTCGCCCCAAGTTGCTCGGCCGCGCTGAGGAAAGCGTCTGCGTAATCGAGGCGCTCGTCGCCCTGGGTGAGGACCGCGACCACCTCGTCCTCCTTGAGCCCGCAGAGCTGAAGCTCCTTGACGCAGAGGTCACTGAAACTGCTTCCGCCGAGGCTGATCATGGGCGTCGCTCTCCTCTAGAGACGGTGGTTAACGGAGGTTCCGGTCCCGTTTGGGGCTTCCTTGACGAAGACCATATTTTGTATATTATCGCCGGGAATCGCCCAGTTCAGGGCTCTCGAACAGGCGCTGACCTCGACAGCAAGGGGAGAAACCGTGGAGACCCCGGCAGCACACGGACCAGCACCAGTTGGCGAAGAATCAGCCGACGAAATCGGTCGCATTGAAGCCCGCGGGATCGATTACGTCCCGGAAAGCGATCGTCACTCCAACCCGCGAAACCTCGCCTGGGCGATGTTCGGACCGCAGTTCGGCTTCGGGAACATGGTGTTCGGCTCGCTCGGCATCGCCTTCGGCTTGAGCTGGTGGAGCACGTTCACCGCGGTCACGGTCGGCGTGATCCTCGGCTCGATCATCTTCACGGGCGTGACGATCCAGTCGCCCAAGACCGGCACCAACAACGCCGTTTCGAGCGGCGCGTTCTTCGGCATCACGGGTCGATATCTCGGCTCTGTGATCAGCCTGTTCATCGGCCTGTCGTTCTTCGCGATCCTCGTCTGGACCTCGGGCCAGACGATCATCGAGGTGTTCCACCGCATCTTCGGCAGCGGCACCGGCAACGTCGCGCTGTCGATTGCGATGATCGTCGTCTGCCTGATCTCGTTCGTCCTCGCGATCTACGGCCACGCGACCCTGGTGGCGAGCTTCAAGTTCATCGCGATCGCGAGCGCCGGCGTCTCGCTGCTGGCGGTGGTCGTTCTCTCGGACAAGTTCCACAACGTCCACGGCGGCGCCTACCTGCTCGGCAAGTACTGGCCGACCTGGGTGCTGACGATGGTGCTGGCGGCGTCGCTGCCGGTCTCGTGGGGTCCGTTCATCGGCGACTACGGCCGCTATGTCCCGTCCAAGACGAGGGCGGCGACGTGCGCGTTCTGGGGCGGGCTGGGAATCTTCGCCGGCTGCTGGGTGGCCGAGCTCATCGGCGCATACGTGCAGACCACGATCCCGGATCCCACGACTCCGTTCGCGATTGGCTTCCCGGCCGTCTCGCCGCTATGGCTCGCGATCCTGCTGATGATCGCGCCGGGCGGAATGGCGAACATCGAGAGCGCAGCGATGTCGGTCTACAACGCCGCGCTCGATGTGCATGCCCTGTTCTGGCGCCTGACGCGAGCACAGCTGACGTTCGTCATGAGCGCGGTCGGTCTTGCCACGGCCTACATCGCGCTGATCGGCTTCAACGCGATCTCGTCGATCGAAGCGTTCGCGACGATCATGCTGGTTACCTGTACGCCCTGGATGACGATCATGGCGGTCGGCCACCTGATGCGGCATGGCCGCTACCGCGCGATCGATCTGCAGGCGTTCGCGAGGGGCAGCGACAAGGGCATCTATTGGTTCAACGGCGGCCTCAACCCCCGGGCGTTCATCGCCTGGGCTGTGGCGACCGGCATCGGGATGCTGTTCTCATCGACCACGATCATCACCGGCCCGTTGACCAGCCACGTGTCCGGCATCGACCTCAGCTTCACCAGCGCCGCGGTCGTCGGCGCGCGTTCTGTACTACGTCCTCGTGAAGGTCTGGCCCGAGGAGGGCGTGATGCTGAGCGAGGAGGCCGCGGCCGAAGAGGTCCCGGTGCCGACCGGCGTTGGTGTCGCCAAGTAGCCTCGGACCGATAGCCGACCACACGACACATCGAATCGGGCTCGTCGTCCCGAGCTCCAACACGACGATCGAGACCGAGGTCCCCGAGATGCTCGCGCGCACGGCGAGCGACACGGGCGGGCGGTTCACGTTTCACTCGAGCCGGGCGGTCTTGCGTGCCGTGAACGAGCAGGAGCTCGAGCGGATGGTCGGCGAGGGTGACCGGTGCGCGCGTGAGCTCTCCGACGCCCGGGTTGACGCGCTCGTGTACGCATGCCTGATCGCGGTCATGGCGCGTGGAGCGGGCGCCCATCAGGAGGTCGAGGCGCGACTGGCCGAGGTGGTGCACGACAACGGCTGTCCGATGCCGGTTCTCAGCAGCGCAGGCGCGCTCGTGCGCGCGCTCGGCGCCCTTCAGGCCAGCCGGGTCGCGATCGTGACGCCGTATATGAAGGCGCTGACCCAACTGGCCGAGCGCTATCTGAACGCGAACGAGATCGAGGTGGTCGACTCGATCAGCCTCGAGGTGAGCGACAACGTCGCCGTCGGCAGGCTCGACCCCGGACAGCTGGTCGGGCTCGCGCGGCAGCTCGACCTCGCCGACGCCGACGCGATCGTGATCTCCGCGTGCGTTCAGATGCCATCGCTGCCGGTGATCGCGACCGTCGAGCGTGAGCTCGGGATCCCCACACTCTCGGCGGCCACAGCGACGGTCTTCGACCTGCTCTGCAAGCTCGGCCTCGACACACGGGTGCCGGACGCCGGCTCGCTGCTGGCGGGGAGCCTGCACACGGTTGCAAGTGGCGGCTGAATCCTCCACACAAGCCACGCCGCTGCCGCTGCTCGATGGCAGCGCTCGGACGTTCGACGCGGCGTTTGCGCGGCTCTGGCTGACGGCGCTTGATTGGATCAAGCCCTACTACGACAGCGAGCACCTCAGGGCCACCGTCATCTGGATGGTCGGACTCGATCCGGACGCACCGGAACCGCTGCTGTTCGCTGCGCTTACGCATGACATGGAGCGGGCCTATCCGGGCGGCACACAGCCCGACAAGGCGAACGGTCTCTGGGACGACGTCGAATACAACACCCGACACATGCAACGCTCGGCCACGATCGTCGGCGACTGGCTGCGGTCGCAGGGCGCTGAGGAGGATTTCGTCCAGCGCGTCGTGGCGCCGATCCTCGAGCACGAGTTCGGCGGCTCGCCCCAGGGTGACCTGATCCAGGCGGCGGACTCACTGTCGTTCCTCGAGGTCGACGCCGAGCTGGCCGGACGGTGGGTGCTCAACGGCGAGACGACGGTCGAGTTCGCGCGTCGCAAGCTCGACTGGATGTACGAGCGGATCCGGCTGCAGCGTGGACGGGAGCTCGCCCTCCCGGTCTATGAACAGGCGCTGGGGACGCTGGCTCGCGATGTTGCCCGGGCCGGGCAGGCGTGACGATCCAGCGCGGTCGCACGCCTGGGCCCGGCGGCGCCACCTACAGCGACGCGGTGGTCATCGATCTGCCCGGGGCGCGGTGGATCTACGCGGCCGGACAGACCGCCCGCCCGCACGAGGTCAACGGGATCGCCGATGACGTCGCCGGCCAGACCGAGGCGTGCTTCGAGCAGCTCGAAGCGATCCTCGGTCAATGGGGCGCGACGCTCGCGGACCTGGTGCAGATCACCGTCTATCTGATCGATCTCGAGCAGTACCCGAGCTATGCCGCGGTTCGCTCGCGGCTGCTCGCGAACGCGCCGCCAAGCAGTGCTGCCGTCGGCGTCGCGTCACTGATTGGTGGAGCGCTGGTCGAGATCGCCGGCGTCGCGGTAACCGAGCCGCCCAGCTAGCTGTTGTATGCGGGAGTTTTCGACCTACGGTTGCGAGCCGTAGGTGGCTAGCTCTCCTCGGACAGCTCGTCCAGGAAGCGGTTCGTCTCAGCGAGGAAGTCGCCGGGGTTGTCCCACGGAATCATGTGACCCGCCCCGGGGATCTGCACGATCTCGACGCCCTTGCCGGTCGCGATCACCTCGGGGAGCGCCGATTCGGGCACGACCGGGCTGTCCCCCCCGTATAGGAACAGAACCGGCGGCTCGAGCTGCCGGAGGTACTGGAAGAAGTCCTCGCGGTGAAAGTTGTGCCATGACTCGCGGACGGCGGTCTCGTCGCAGGTCGGAAGCCATTGCGCCCGCTGCGCGAGCTGCTCCTCGTTCAGAGTCGGGAAGTAGCTGTGCAGGACCTCGAGCGAGGCGCCTGAGCGCGCGGCCGCCAGCTGGTCCATGAACGCCTCCAGCGACATCGGGTAGGTACCGCGCCCGGGTCCGGTCAGGGGCGGGTCGGCGAGCACGAGCGGACCGGCCGCCTCCGGATGCAGGACCCGGACCGCCGCAGCGATGCGAGCGCCCATCGAGTGCCCGATCAGAATCGGGCGCTCGAGGCCGAGCTCTGAGACCACGGCCGCGACGTCTCCCGCATAGTCGATCAGTGAGAAGCCCTCGCTCGGCTTGTCCGACATTCCCCGACCTCTGATGTCGAGCGCGATCACCCGATGCTCACGTGACAGCGGGACCGAGATGAACTCCCACGTCGCCGCGGGGCTCGTGATTCCGGGCACGATCACGATCGGCGGTCCCGACTCGCCGTACTCGAGATGGTGCAGCCTCAGGCCGTCGGCGTCGACAAAGCCGCTGCGACCGACCGGCTGGGTGTCAGCGGGCGGCACGGTCTGAGTCGATCAGCGCGACTTGCTCTTGACGGCGTTGAGCGCCGCGAGCACGTCGTCGAGCGGCTCCACATCGGCGTACTTCGAGTCCATGTCAAAGATGTTCGAGTCGTGCGGAGCGGAGGCCCGGTCACCGACGCACTCGATCGGCACGATCGTCCGAAAGCCCCACGAGACCGCGTCAACAACGCTGGCGCGCACGCAGCCGCTCGTCACGCAGCCGGTGACGATCAGCGAGTCGACGCACGCCGACGTCAGGAACGAAAGCAACGAGGTGCCGAAGAACGCCGACGCTGCCTGCTTTCCGAACACCGGCTCGCCGGCGGCAGGCGCCACCCGCTGATCGATCTCGCACCACCGCGTGCCGTCGATCAGCGTCGCGAGGCTCGGCATCTTGCTCAGCCACACGAGCTTGCTGAGTTGGCTCTCCTGGAATGCGACCGCGCTGAACGCGACCGGCAGCCGCTGCGCACGTGCCACCTCGAGCAGCGAGGCGGTCGCAGCGATCACGTCGTCGAGGTCGCCACCGAGCGGGCTCGCATCTTCGGTGAAGCCATATTGGAGATCGACGACCAGCACCGCCGGGCGATCGCCGAGCCCGACCCGCCCGCCGATACCGCTGCGCGTGTAGATCGCCCGCGCCTCTTCCAAGGAGCCAGCGGCGTGACCGTGATCATCGGTAGATGCGGGACTCAGATCAACCCTCTGAGGCACACGATCTATTATATATCAAAGACGCGATTTACGGTGGAACCGAGGCGACAGGTAGGATGGCGTCCGAAATGGCCCGTCTGGGAGGGAGCGGTTGAGCGCGGCCGGCAGCGATAGTGGTGGGTTGGTCCCGGCGGCTCCGATCGATATTCCCTCGATCCCGGACGTCGTCTACACCCAGCTCCGCCGCGATCTCGCCAGGGGCGTCTACAAGCCGGGTCCGATCCGAATTCGGCCGCTGACCGAGCGCTTTGGCGTCAGTGCGACACCGGTACGAGAGGCGCTGCGTCGGCTCGAGGCCGAGGGCCTTGTGACCCTCCGCAAGAATCAGATCGTCGTCAACGCGCTGTCGGAGTCCGAGCTGCGCGAGATCTTCGCGATCCGCGCCGAGCTCGAGACGTTCGCCCTGCGCACCGGCGCGGAGCGGATCCGCAACGACCCCGAGCTGCTCGCAGACCTTGAGTCACACGTCGCGGACATGGACCGCCACGAGAGCTCGCTTGAGGAGTGGCGCGCCGCCAACGAGGAGTTCCACATGCGCATCTACCACGCCGCCGGCATGCCGCGGCTGGCCTCGATGATCGACCAGCTATGGATCGCGGTCGAGCCCTATCTGCGCCTGTACGTCTCGACCGCGGGCAGCTTTCGCGCCGCCCAGGCCGAGCACCGCCTGATCCTCGACAGCGTCCGCAGCGGGGACGTTGAGACCGCGGCGCAGACGCTCCGCAAGCACCTGCGCGACACCGAGGAGATCGTCGCCGCGGGAATCAACGGCGCGGACGCCGGCGCGCAGTGACCGACATCGAACAGGCGGCGGCCAAGCGCGGCTTTCTGAGCCCCTTCGAGGTCGCGCCACCGGACGGAGCCGAGGATTGGCAGCGCCTCTATCCGTACTACTACACCTTCAGCGAGCCGCGGCGGGAGTTCGAGGAGGGCAAGTTCTGGTTCTTCGACGGGATGCACAACCCCGAGCCCGTGTTCCCGTTCGACACGATCATGACCGAGAGCTGGTGGGTGGCGCTAAACCAGTTCATCTCGCGCGTGTATGTCGTTCCGCCAGCACTGGGGATGGATCAGCGGATCCTCAACGGCTACCTCTACATCAGCCCGAACTCGATCACCGACCCGGACCTGATCGCCCGCCGGGCCGAGATGTTCACCCGGCGCGCCGGTCACTACTACGAGAACTGGGACGCGATCTACGACAACTGGATCGTCAAGGCCGAGGACTGCATCCGTCGGCTGCGCGAGCTCGAGATCGTGGACTTGCCCGAGGCCGAGCCAGAGGAGGTCGTGTTCTCGCACACCGGCCTGACGTCGGGCTACAAGCTGCTCGCGACCTACAACCGGCTGATCGAGAACATGCAGGAGATGGCGCACTACCACTTCGAGATGCTCGGTCTCGGATACGCCGCCTATCTCACCTTCCGCGACTTCTGCCAGCGGGTCTTCCCGGGGATCGCGGATCAGACGATTTCGAAGATGGTCGCCGGGATCGACATCCTCTTCTTCCGTCCAGACGACGAGCTTCGCAAGCTGAGCCAGCTGGCGCTCGAGCTCGAGCTGGCCGAGTTGATCGAACACGCCGTTGATCCGGCCGCCGCGCTGCAGGCGATCTCCGGGGCCCCGAACGGCCAGGTCTGGCTTGAGGCGTTCGAGGGCGCCAAGGAGCCATGGTTCTGGTTCTCCTCAGGGCCCGGATACTCGCACGAGCATCGCGCGTGGATCGACGACCTCGGCCTGCCGTTCAACGCGATGCGCGGGTACATCGGCAAGCTGCGTGCGGGGGAGGACATCTCGCGGCCGCTGGAGTCGATCCGCAGCGAGAGCGAGCGGATCTTCGCCGAGTACCGCGAGCTGCTGGCGCCCGATGACCAGCACGCATTCACCGAGATGCGCGAGCTCGCGCGGACCGTCTACCCGTTCGTCGAGAACCACAACTTCTACGTCGAGCACTGGCACCACTCGATCTTCTGGAACCGCGTCCGCGAGTTCGGGAAGATCCTCGTCAACGGCGACTTCCTCGAGGATTCCGAGGACATCTTCTACCTGCACCGGTTCGAGATCTACGACGCGCTGTATGACCTCTGCACCGGGTGGGCGACCGGAACGGCTGCCCGCGGTCCGAGCTACTGGCCTGATGAGGTGGCCGAGCGCAAGCGGATCATGGGGCACCTGCGCAAGTGGTCACCGCCTCCGGGGCTCGGGGTCGCGCCCGCCGAGATCACCGAGCCGTTCACGGTGATGCTGTTCGGGGTAACGACCGAGACCGTCAAGCAGTGGCAGGACGGCGACGCCTCCGACAGCGACGAGCTGCGCGGGATTGCGGCCTCGCCCGGCGTGGCCGAAGGAGTGGCGCGCGTGATCACGACCGTTGGAGAGCTCGAGGAGGTCCAGGCGGGCGACGTGCTCATATGTCCGATCACCGCGCCGAGCTGGGCGCCAGTATTCGCGCGGATCGCGGCGGCGGTCTCCGACATCGGCGGGATCATGTCCCACGCGGCGATCGTGTCACGTGAGTATGGGCTCCCGGCGGTCGTCGGAACGGGCTTCGGGACCAAGCGGATCCGGACCGGTCAGCGGGTTCGCGTCGACGGCGACAATGGGGTCATCACACTGCTGGACTGACCGCGGAAAGCACGATCCGCCTCCGCGGCCGTCTTCTTGACACCCGTAGATTTCAAATATAATACTTGCCACCGGGCGCGGCGCCGCCGTCCGCCCACCGACGCGATCCCGGGAAAGGGGAGCGATGACGACGACCCCCGCACAGCGACGCTTCCCCAGTCCGTTCGAGGTTGAAGCGCCGCCCGGCGCGGAGGACTGGCGCCGCCTGTACCCCTACTACTACCTGTTCTCCGAGGAGCGTCGGGAGTTCGAGGAGGAGAAGTTCTGGTTCTTCGACGGGATGCACAACCCCGAGCCCGTGTACCCCTTCGACACGATCATGCCCGAGAGCTGGTGGGTGTTCCTCAACCAGTTCCTGACGCGGGTGTGGATGGTGCCCCCGACCCTCGGGATCGATCAGCGAATCGTGAACGGCTATCTGTACGTGAGCCCAACCTCGATCACGGACGAGGCGGAGATCGAGGCTCGCATCCCACCGTTCACCGAGCGCGGTGGTTACTACTACGAGAACTGGGACGCGATCTACGACAACTGGATTGCGAAGGCGGAGGACTGCATCACGCGGCTGCGGGCGATCGAGTTCGCGCCGCTCCCTGAGGCGGAGCCGATGGAGACGATCAAGTCGTGGAAGGGCACCACGGTCGCGTGGGAGCTGATCGCCTCCTACAACCGGCTGCTCGAGAACATGCACGAGATGGCCTGTTATCACTTCGAGCTTCACATGCTCGGATACGGGGCGTTGATGACGTTCTCGGAGTTCTGCAAGAACGCCTTCCCCGGGATCGCCGACCAGACGATCTCGAAGATGGTCGGTGGTGTCGAGATCCTCTTCTTCCGCCCCGACGATGAGCTGCGCAAGCTCGCGCGCCTGGCTCTCGAGCTCGATCTGGCGGAGGCGATCACCGGCAACGAGGAGCCGGACGCGACGCTGGCCCAGATCGCGGGCTCGCCAAACGGCCAGCCGTGGATGGACGCGTTCGAGGAGGCCAAGGAGCCGTGGTTCTGGTTCTCGACCGGTCCGGGGTACTGCCACCAGCACCGCGCTTGGATCGATGACCTGACTGTCCCCTTCAGCGCGATGCGGGGCTATGTCGAAAAGCTCCAGGAGGGGACCAACATTGACCGCCCGCTGGACGTGATCCTGAGCGAGCGCGAGCGCATCGTCCGGGAGTACCGCGAGCTGCTGCCGACCGATGATGACCGTGAGGCGTTCGATCAGGTCCTCGGCCTTGCCCGCCAGGTCTACCCGGAGACCGAGAACCACAATTTCTACGTCGAGCACTGGCATCACTCGATCTTCTGGAACAAGGTCCGCGATCTCGGAGCGGTGTTCGAGGCCTACGGGTTCCTCGAGGACTCCGAGGACATCTTCTATCTGCACCGGTACGAGGTCAATCAGGCGCTGTTCGACATGCTGACCGGCTGGGCCACGACCAATCCGACCCGCAGTGGCCACTGGCGCGACGAGGTGGTGGCGCGCAAGCAGATCATGGAGAAGCTGCGTCGATGGTCACCGCCGCCGGCGCTGGGCAAGCCGCCGGACGCGGTCAACGAGGCGGCGACCGTGATGCTGTGGGGCATCACGACCGACATGGTCCAGCAGTGGCTCGACGCTCAGGACGGCGGCTCCAACGGCGCGGGGGGCGAAGGCGAGCTGCGCGGATTCGCGGCCTCGCCGGGCGTCGCCGAGGGGCCGGCGCGTGTGATCACCACGGTCGCCCAGCTCAGCGAGGTGCGCTCCGGCGAGATCCTGGTCTGCCCGATCACGGCCCCGAGCTGGGCGCCGGTGTTCTCACGGATCAAGGGCGCCGTCTCGGATATCGGCGGGATCATGTCCCACGCGGCGATCGTCTCCCGCGAGTACGGACTGCCGGCTGTCGTCGGCACGGGCTTTGGCACCAAGCAGATCCAGAACGGACAGCGGATCCGCGTCGACGGTGACAGCGGGGTGGTCACGGTCCTCGACGGATGACAGACGCGCCGCACATCCGGTGGCTTGCGGACTGCGACGCGAGCAGCACCGCCGAGGTCGGCGGCAAGTGCGCGGGACTCGGCGAGCTGCTGTCGGCCGGGGTCTCGGTGCCGCCCGGGTTCGCTGTCACGGTTGCCGCCCATGAGCTGTTTCTCTCGAGCCATGGCCTGCGGGCAAGCGAGTCAGAGCTGCTTGCGTCGATCGACTACGAGAACGTCGGCGAGGTGGCTGCGGCCAGCGAGCGACTGCGGTCACTCGTCGAGGGCAGCGAGGTGCCGCCAGCGACCTCGGATGCGATTCGCGCCGCCTACGGCGAGCTCAGCCAAGGGTCCGACGAGCCGGTGCCGGTGGCCGTTCGCTCGAGTGCGGTCGCCGAAGATCTCGCAGGCGCGAGCTTCGCGGGCCAGCTGCAGACCTACCTCTGGATTGCGGATGAGGACTCGGTCGTCGAGCATGTCCGACGCTGCTGGAGCGGGTTCTTCACGACCGAGGCGCTGACCTACAGACAGCAACACTCGCTCTCGAACAAGGACGTGCTGATGAGCGTCGGGGTGCAGCGGATGGTGCGCGCACGTTCGGCGGGCGTGATGTTCACGCTCAACCCGCTCAACGGCGATCGATCAAAGATCGTGATCGAGTCGACCTGGGGCTTGGGCGAGCCGCTGGTGTCCGGCGAGGTGGACCCCGACCGGTTCACGGTCGACAAGGTCACGCTTGGGGTGCTCGACCGGTCGATCGCGAGCAAGCTGATCGAGCACCGGCCTGATCCGGCGCAGCGCAAGGTCGTGGTCGACGAGGTGGAGCCCGCGCGCCGCGACGCGCCGTCGCTGTCAGATCAGGAGGTGATCGAGCTCGCCCGGCTCGGGAAGATGATCGAGCGTCATTACGGAGCGCCGCAGGACATCGAGTGGGCGGTTGACGGCGACAGCGGGGAGATCGTCGCGCTGCAGGCTCGGCCCGAGACGGTCTGGAGCCGGCGCGAGCGCCGGCCGACGGTCGAGAAGAAGGGCAGCGCGCTCGAGTACGTGCTGGCGGACCTGCTGAAGCGCTGAGCTGTTCTGCCGGTGCTGTTCGAAGTCACCAAACACGAGGAGGCGTAAGTGGCAGTCCCGACTGCAACCCATTTCCGGACCGCGCAGCTCGTCCCCCTGTTTCAGCGGATGCTCGAGCGCTGCAAGCTGACCAAGGACGAGACGATCCTGGTGGTCTCTGACCCCGACTCAAATCAGGAGTTCGTGGCGGCGATGTTCGCGGCGGCGCGCTCGTTCGGCGCCGATGCGATGTCACTGATGCTGCCCCCGCCTCCTCCCGAGCAGGCGGTGTTCATCCGCACCGGCAACATCTCCTCGACGATCGTCGCCAACTCCAAGAAGGCGCTCGACTTCCTCAAGATGGCCGACTTCGTGATCGACATGACCTCGGTCGGGCTGTTGCACACCAAGGAGCAGGTCGCGGTGCTGGAGGCCGGAACGCGGATGCTGATGGTGCATGACCCGGTCGAGGTGCTCGAGCGCCTGTTCCCGACCGACGAGGACAAGGAACGAATCCAGCGCCACGGCGAGCGTCTGCGCAAGGCGAAGCGGCTCCGCGTGCAGTCTGACAACGGCACCGAGGTCTGGTTTGACAAGACCGATGCCCCGGTGATCGAGCAGTGGGGCTGGACCGATGAGCCGGGCCGCTGGGATCACTGGCCGGGGGCGTTCGCCTACACCTCGCCGACCGAGGGCCTCGGCGAGGGCGTGATCGTGCTCGATCCGGGGGACATCTGGTACCCGCCGAAGCGCTATATCTCGACCCAGGTGAAGATGACGTTCGAGAACGGAGCCGCGGTCAAGATCGAGGGCGGCTGGGACGCCCGGATGATCCGCGAGTACATCGAGGGGTGGCAGGATCCCGAGGGGTACATGATCTCCCACATCGGCTTCGGCGGCCATCGCCGTGGTCTGTGGAACGCGATCCTGTTCCAGGACCCACTCGACATCATCGGCCAGGACGGCCGCACCTCCTGGGGCACGACCCTGTTCGCGCTCGGTTCCAACGTGACCTTCGGCGGCACGCACACGACCGGCTGTCACCAGGATTTCGCGCTCAAGCAGCAGCGGTTCTACCTCGACGACGAGCTCGTCGCCGACAGCGGCGAGGTGATCCCCGATTACCTGCAATAGGAGATGAAGTCGGCTCCGTTCAGCTACGAGCGACCGGGTTCGGTGCAGGAGGCGCTCGAGATCCTCGAGCGCCACGGGGGCATGGCGCGCATCCTGGCCGGTGGCCAGAGCCTCGCGCCGATGCTGCAGATGAGGCTCATGCAGCTCAGTGCCGTGGTCGACATCAACCGGCTCGCGGGACTTGATGAGGTCAGAGCGGAGGGCTCCTCGACCGTGTTCGGCCCACTTGTGCGCTACGTCGACATCGAACGATCGCCGTTGGTGACCGAGCGGCTGCCGCTGCTCGCACATGTCGTCCGCTATGTCGGCGATCCGCAGGTCCGCAACCGCGGCACGCTCGGCGGGAGCCTCGCGCAGGCCGACCCGACCGGCGAGATGACGGTCGCGTCGCTGGCGCTCGACGCGACGATCGTCGCCTCGAGCGTGTCGGGCAGCCGTGAGATCGGAATCGACGAGTTTCTGATCGGGTCCTACGCGACCGCGCTGGAGCCGGAGGAGATGCTGACCGAGGTGCGCTTCCCGATCGCGCCCGACTCGTTCGTGTTCCTCGAGCGCAACCGCAAGCACAACGATTTCGCCGTGATCAACATCGCGGTCGTCGGCCGTCGGAATGGCGGCGGCCGCTGGTCGGGGCTGCGGATCGCGCTGGGCGGGGTCAACGACCGCGCAGTGCTCGCCTCCGAGGCAGCGGCGCTGCTCGAGGGCACGACGCTGCAGGACGGTGCGATCGACCAAGCCGCGGAGTCCGTTCTCGCGGTGGTCGACCCCCCGAGCGACGTGCGTGGCTCGGCCGAGTATCGCCGCCATCTGGTGCCGGTTTACGTCCGCCGCGCCCTGCTGGCACTCCGTGACGGTGACCGCGTCCATGCCTGAGAACGTCGACGTCACGCTCAACGTCAACGGCCGCGACTATCGCCGGACCGTCGAGGCGCGGATGCATCTCGCCGACTTCCTGCGCCACGAGCTCGGCCTCACGGGCACCCACATCGGATGCGAGCAGGGAGTGTGCGGCAACTGCACGGTCCTGGTCGACGGGCAGGCGGTCAAGTCGTGTCTGATGTTCACGGCGCAGGCCGACGGACAGCGGGTCACGACCGTCGAGTCGCTCGCCGACGACGATCAGCTGCACCCGCTCCAGCAGGCGTTCAAGGACGCCCACGCGCTCCAATGCGGGTACTGCACGCCCGGCTTTTTGATGGCGGCGACGGCGATCGCCGCCGAGGGTCGCCGGCTGAGCCGCGAGGAGCTGCGGGAGCAGCTCGCCGGGGTGATCTGCCGCTGCACCGGCTACAGCAACATCATCACGGCGGTGGAGCGCTACCTCGACGAGGTCGTCCCGGGCGAGAGCGTCGATGGCTGAGGTTATCGAGGTCGGGCCCCCGAAGGTCCGCGAGCGGACGATCGGGGCGAGCCTGAACCGCAAGGAGGATGACCGCCTGCTGCGCGGCGAGGGCCGCTTCGCCGACGACGTTGACCCCGGCCACTGCCTGCACATGGCAGTCGGGCGGTGCCCGTTCCCGCACGCGCGGATCGTCTCGATCGACGTCTCGGCGGCGCTCGAGCTCGAGGGCGTCGAGGACATCCTGGTAGGTGCCGACGTCGTCCAGCGCACCGATCCGATCAGCGTCCTGCGACCGGTGCCGGATGCGCCCTCGCTGGACTTCTACGCGATGGCGACCGACGTCGCCGTGTTCGAGGGCCATCCGGTCGTCAGCGTCGCGGCGATCAGCCGGCACGTCGCCGAGGACGCGATCGGCCTGATCGAGATCGATTACGACCCCCTCCCGCACGTGTTCGACACCGATTCGGCGATGGATCCCGATGCTCCGGTCCTGCACCCGCACGTGCTGAGCTCAAACCTGCTGGCCAGGAACCTGACCGGAGCAGGCGACCCCGAGCGCAGACTCGCCGAGTCCGACGTGGTCGAGCAGGACCGGTTCGCGATCAACCGCGTCAGCGGCCTGCCGATGGAGACGCGGGCGATCGTCGCCGAATGGCAGCCCGGCGCGGGCGAGCTGACCGTCCGTCATTCGACGCAGACGCCCCACCTGGTGCGCAAGCAGCTGGCCGAGTCGATGCGGCTGCAGGATGGCGCTGTGCGGGTCGTGGCCTCGGACGTCGGCGGCGCCTTCGGGCTGAAGATCGGGATCTACCCCGAGGACGTCCTCGCCTGCCTGCATGCGATGCGCGCCCGGCGGCCGGTCAAGTGGGTCGAGGATCGGGTCGAGTTCTTCCGCGCGACCACACACGCGCGCGAATCCGTCCACACCGTGCAGATCGGGGCGCGCACCGACGGCGAGATCATCGCGATGAACGACGTCTACGCGGTCGACCTCGGCGGCTATAACTCGCCCACCGGGTCGCCGCAGCTGTCGAGTGTGATGTTCACCGGCCCGTACCGGATCAACGACGCGCGAACCGAGCGCCACGTGGTGCTGACCAACAAGGCCCCGGTTGGCGCCTATCGCGGCTACGGCCAGCCCGAGTCGTGCTTCATCCGCGAACTGCTGGTCGACCGCATCGCCAGGCGGCTCGGGATCGACCGGGTCGAGCTTCGGGCCATGAACATGGTCCACCCCGAGGACATGCCGTGGACGAGCACCGGCGGGGCCGTCTACGACAGTGGCGACTACGAGGCGTGCCTGCGGATGACGGCCGGCGCGATCGGCTACGCCGAACATCTCGAGCGGGGCCGTGGTCCGCGTGCGGACGGCCGGTACACGGGGGTGGGGATCGCGTCGTTCGTCGAACGGACGGGCTACGCGAGCTCCAAGTTCCTTGCCAATCGCGGCTCGCGATTCGGTGCGCACGAGAGCGTGACCCTGCGCGCGAACCGCAGCGGCGGCGTCGACGTGTATACGGGCGTCTCGACCTTCGGCGTCGGCAGCGAGACCTCCTTTGCGCAGATCGTCGCTGACGTGGTCGGGATCGACTTCGATGCCGTTCGCGTTCACGCAGGCGACACCGCGGCGACGCCGCTCAACACCGGAGGGTTCGCGTCGCGGACGTTGATCGCCGCGGCGGGGGCGCTCAAGCAGGCGGGCGAGGAGCTGCGGGCGAAGGTCCTGCGGATCGCGGCGCACATGCTCGAGGTCGACGATCCCGACGACGTCATGATCGCCGGCGATCTGGCCTGCTTGGCCGACGACCCGGACACCAGCGTGCCGCTGGCCGTTGTCCACGATCGGGCGATCAACAACCAGGGGATGCCGCCGGGCGAGCAGCCGGGGCTGGAGGCGACCGCCCAGTTCGAGCCCGAGGCGGCCGCGTACGGCTTCGGGTCGGCGGCGGCACTCGTTTCGGTCGATCCCGAGACGGGCGACTTCGATGTCGAGCGGTTCGTGATGGTGCACGACTGCGGCGTGCCCGTGAATCCGAAGCTCGTCGAGGGCCAGCTTCACGGCGGGCTCGCGCAGGGCTTCGGTCAGGCGGTGATGGAGGAGCTTCGCTATGACGCCGACACCGGCCAGCTCCTCAACGGGACGATGATGGACTACTTCATGCCCACCTCGGCCGACCTGCCCGAGTTCGAGCTTCACCACACCTACGTCGAGTCGCCGTTCACGCCGTTCGGGGTGCGAGGGATCGGCGAGATCGGGACGATCCCCGGCGGCGCCACGATCGCCAACGCGATCTGCGATGCGCTGGCCGACTTCGGCGTGCAGATCAATCGCCTGCCGCTGACGCCCGAGCTGGTCTGGCAGTGTCTTCAGGAGGCCCGAGAGCGAGGAGCGCAGGGATGAAGGTAAACGAGGAGTTCGTGATCGACGAGAACTCCGCGACGGTGTGGGAGTTCTTCGAACAGTTCGACCAGGTCGCGCGGTGTGTGCCGGGCGTCGAGGAGATCACGATCGTCGACGCAGACAACTCGCGCGTGCGGGTGACGCAGGCGCTGGGCCCGATGACGGCGACGTTCGACGTCAAGATGCGGATCACCGCTCGCGACCCGGGCCGGTCGCTCGAGTTCACCGCCGTCGGGCGGAGCGTCCGCGGCGCCGCCGGCAACGTGCGTGCGACCCACGTCGTGCGGCTCGATGAGCACGACGAAGGCTCGACGCGGGTGTCGCTCGAGGGTGACCTGGCGCTCGGCGGGATGCTCGGGTCGGTCGGGCAGAAGGTCGTCGCCAAGCAGGCGAGCGCGGTCACGCAGTCGTTCGCGCAGGCGCTCCAGCAGGAGCTGTCAGGTGGCGCTCCGGCCGCGGCTCCGGGCCCGTCTGACGCTCCGATCTCGGGCCCGCCTCCGGCTCCGGCTGAGGCCGGGTCCGCCGGGTCGGCGCTCGCCGACGACGGCGCTGCGCAGCCTAGCCGGAGTCTGGGCGCGCGCCTGGTGGCGGCCGGGGTCGGGTTCGTGATCGTGCTGCTGGTGATCCGCCGGCTGCGATCTCGCTGACCGTCCCTACTGCACCCGCAGGCGCGTCATCACCTCCTCGTCGAGCGCCACGCCCAGCCCCGGCTCCGACGGCACCTTGAGACACCCGTCCTGCAGTCTGAACGGCACCTGCAGCAGCTCGTTGACCAGCGGCGAATCGGCGATCGAGTATTCCGATAGCACCGGGTTATCGAGCGCCGCCGCGAAGTGCAGCGACGCGGCGACGAGCACCCCGGACGAGAAGCAGTGCGGGACGATCATCGGTCCGCCGTCGCGGCACAGCTCGCGCAGCTGGCGGGCGACCGTGAAGCCGCCGCAGCGGGCGAGATCGGGCTGCAGCACGTCGAGACGGGCCGCGCGGACCAGCTGCTCGAACGCCACGCGCCCGGAGTCGACCTCGCCGGCCGCGATCCGCACGCGGGTCGAGGCGCTGAGGCGCCGGTAGCTGGCGAAATCGTGCGGTGCGAACGGCTCCTCGAACCAGAACAGATCGGCGCCGGCGACCCGCTCGAGCAGGTCCGCGGCCGACTTGACCGTGTACGCCTGTCCGGCGTCGATCATCAGCCGGCGTGTCGGTCCCAGGCCGGATCGGGCAGCCTCGATCAGCGCGACGTCGGTGGTCAGGTCGCGCCCGAGCGGGCCCCATCCGAGCTTGAACGCGTCGTAGCCGCCGGCGACCGCCTGCTCGGCGAGCGCGCGGGCCTCGGCGGCTGTCTCGGGCATCACGGCGCTGGCGTAGACGGGCATGCGGTCGACGCGGCGTCCGCCGAGCAGCTCCGAGACGGGCACTCCGAGCGCCTTGCCGGTCAGATCCCAGAGCGCGATGTCGATCGCGCTGATCGCATGCGACGCGACGCCGCCGCGTCCGTAGTAGCTGGTGCCGTCGTACATGAGCTGCCCCAGCCGGTCGATCGCGAGTGGGTCCTCGCCGACCAGCAGTTCGCCGATGCCACGAGCGATCAGATGCGAGGACGGCATCTCGATCGCGGTCCGGACCAGGTAAGGCGACGAGTCCGCCTCGCCCAGTCCGACCAGCCCCTCGTCGGTGTGGATCCGGACCAGCAGCGCGTCCTGCGTGCCGTCCGCGCGGGTGACGTCGACGCTCGGCAGCCGCAGGATGATCGGCTCGACCCTGGTGATCTTCATCTCGCGACCCGATCGAGCTCGGCGGTCGCCAGCATCAGCGGGCCCTGGCCCCAGGGAACGACGTCGCCCGTCGGCACGGCGAGATAATGGCCACGCGCGGTGGAGGCCCAGACCGCTCGCGAGACTCCGGTGACGATCCCGTCGTCGTTGACGGCTGCAAGCCCGGCAGCATACGCACGCTCTGCGACGGCGAGGGTCGCGTCGTCGAGCAGGCCGAGCCGCACGGCGCGGGCGAGGCCGGCCGCGAAGAACAGACATGCTGAGGTCTCGAGCGGCGCGTCGGGTTGATCGACCAGCGTCGGCCAGTGACCGGATTGATCCTGGGTTGCGAGCAGGCCGGCGATAAGCGCCTCCAGCGACGAGATCAGCGGCGTGCTAGCTGCGTGACTCGGCGGCAACAGCTCGAGTACGTCGAGCAGCCCGAGCAGCGCCCATCCCTGACCCCGGCTCCAGCCGTAGCCGTAGCAGCATTGGGTGCGCTGCAGGAAGAAGTGGTGAAAGATCCCCGTGTCGACGCTCTGCAGCAGCCTGACCGTCGCGAGCGCCTGCGCGGCTCCCTCGTCGACGAACGAGTCGTCGCCCGTCAGGACCCCGAGGTGGACGAGAAACGGAGGGTCGAAGTGCAGGCAGTCGACGAACGCTCCCGGTCCCGGGTCGGCAAGCAGCTCGCGCTCGCGATCGCTGAGCGGCGATCCGTCATAGGGGTCGATCAGCGGCGCGCGCTCGAACGACGTGTAGACGCCCGCGAGCTTGCTTCGTTGCGTCAAGAAGCGCGCCAGCTCCACGGCCGCGTCGCGCAGCAGCTCGTCGCCGGTCAGCTCGCAGACGGCACAGATCGCGTGGCCGGGCGCGGTGTTGTCGAGTTCGCGGTAAGGGGTCGCCCGCGCCGCCCAGGCGCGCATGAAGCCGTGCGCGAAGCCGAAGTAGCGCTGATCCTCGAGCAGCTCGCTGGCGGCGAGCATTCCCTCGAAGCCGACCGAATCGCCGTAGTGCCAGCAGCTGAATGGATACGCGACCAGGGCGTCGGCCGCGCTGGCCAACAGCCGCGAGTCCGCTGCGCAGCCGGCCCGCTCGCCGATCACGCGGGCACGTCTGTGCGGTAGCGGGCAACCGCCTCCTGATCGAGCTCGATCCCCAGGCCCGGTGCGGATGGCAGCTCGAGCAGCCCATCACGGAGCACCGGTTCGGGAGTGGTGAGCTCGCGGCGCAGCTGCGAGCTCCAGAGCTGTGGCGAAACGAGCTCGAACATCGGCACGTTGCTGGCGGCCGCGTGGAGGTGCATGTTGGCCGCGACCGTGATTCCCGTCTTCCATCCATGCGGGATCACGACCGCCGCGTGCTGGGCGGCGAGCTGGGCAACGCGGTAGAGCTCGGTCAGGCCGCCGACGCGGTTGGGATCCGGCTGGAGCGCGTCGACCCGCGCCCGCTGGAGCCACTCGTCGCACTCGAATCGCGTCGCCGCCCACTCGGCGCCCCCGATCCGGGTGCTCGCACGCGCGGCGAGCCGCGCGTGCCCCTCGAGGTCGTCGTGGTTCAGGGTTGCTTCGGCCAGGAACAGATCGGCCTCGGCCGCCCGCTCCAGCGTACGACAGGCTGCGCGCCAGTCCCTCCACCGGTAGCCGAAATCGGCCAGCAGCTCGCGCCCCTCGCCAAGCCGGCGCCGCGCTGCCACCAGCAGCCTGGCCAGGTCATCGTCGGTGATCAGGTCCTCGAACATCACCTCGACCTTGATCGCCCGGAAGCCCAGCTCCAGCGCCCGGTCGATCAGCCCATCGAGCTCGGCGGTCAGCGCCGACATCGAGCGTCCCTGGGGCATGCCCGGGAACAGCGTTGCGTAAGGTTGGAGCATCTGGCGCCGCGCGCCGCCAAGCAGCTCGTAGGCCGGGCAGCCGAGCTGCTTTCCGGCGAGGTCATGCAGGGCGAGATCGACCGCCGACAGCGCGTGGATCCCAGCACCGCGGCGCCCCGGGTAGATCGATCCCTCATAGAGGGATTCCCAGAGCGCCGGGATCGGGAACGGGTTGCGTCCGACGAGCAGCCCGCGCAGGCCACGGCTCCAGATATGGAGGTCTGGCATCTCGACGAACGCGCGCACGACCTCGGCCGGGGCATCGGCCTCCCCGATACCCGTGCGGCCCTCCTCGTCGGTCAGCTGCACGACCACCGTGTCGGCGGCGCCGTCGCAGTCGTCGGGACTCGACGCCGACTCAAACGCGATCACCTCGAGCTCGGCGATCGGCGCGATGCTCACCGGACGGGCGTGGTCGGCGTCAGCCATCACAGCCACGCGATGCCGGGCCTCGGGCGCGCGAGTGTTGTCCCGCGCGCCCGCCGATCACGGGCTGGTCAGGCGCAGGCCGAGGCCGGATCATTCAGGCGGCACCTCGGCATATGCCAGGTCGATGTTGACCCCTTGCGAGCGCCGGATCAGCTTGGCTGCGATGTAGTAGACGACAGCCAATCCAAGCGTGACGGCCACGAATAGGAAGAACTTCCCCTTGTCGGAGATGCCGAGCGCCGAGTAGTGGAGGTAGATGATCCAGATCAGGATCCCGGAGATGATCGCGGCGACTCCCGCGATCACGACCGCCGGTATCCCGAGGATCTTGAACTGGGCTGTCGAGGCGCGATACAGCGCCGGCCGCCGCCACGGCACGATCGCCGCGGTGAAGCCGACCAGCATCATCCCGACCAGCTGGATCAGGGTTGCGTAGGCGAGGACCTGGAAGAAGCTTGAGGAATGGATGCCCCAGTAAAGGACGATGAGCGATCCGATCACGGCGATCACCACGGCCACATAGGGCGAGCCGGCATCGCTGACCTTCGTCACCCGCTTGGGGAGAATGCCGTCAAACGAGTACGCGAACAGCATCCGCGTCTGCTGAAGCATCGAGATGTACATGATCAGCGGCCAGAACACGATGTAACAGACGAACACGATCACGGCGAAGATCGTGCTTCCCAGCGAGGCCGAGATCAGGAAGAAGAACGGCGTGTTGGCGATCGCGATCTGGCTCGGGAAGTTGCCGCTGTTGGCGGCGATCTCGAAGCTGTGGCCGAAGGTCCGGAAGAAGATGAACCCGAACACGACCACGGCCGCCAGCGCCAGGGTTCCGCCCAGCGCCATGTTGTTGGCGGTCTTGCGGCTGCTGCCCTGTCGCAGCTCGCCGCCGACGAATGTGGACCAGTAGCAGTAGATCGCGGTCGTCGCGAGGATCCCGATCACCGGGATCGTGTTGGTGAACGAGAACGGCGGATGGGTGTTGACACCCGCCTTGTTGGCGCTGGCGATCACCGACCCATAGGTGTTCGACGAGTGGGTGTAGGGGCGCGCGAAGTTGTTGAAGTTATGGATGAACGTGCTGTGTGTCGTGAACAGCGCGACGATCCCGCACACGATCAGGCTGCCGGTGACCATCCAGAACAGCGTGTTCTGGATCCGCAGCACCCGCCGCCAGCCGCCGGTCATGATCAGTCCCGCGGCGACCATCATCAGGCCGCCGAAGATGAACTGCCACTTGTGGCTGTTGGACAGGGTGGTGCCCCATTTGACCAGCGTGTGGTTGTGGCCGATCAATCCGATCCCTGTCAGCCCGGGGCCGAGACCGACGGTCACGAACGCCAGACCGAAGAACGCGTTTGACAGCAGGCCCGCCATCGTGATGCAGAACGACGACATCAGGCCACCAACGGGGTGGACCACGCGGCTGACCAGCATGTAGTCACCGCCGGAGCGGGGGATCATGCTGGTCAGCAGACCGAAGGCATACGAGAACGCGAGCACCATCGGCAGGATCAGCAGGATGCCCAGGTAGACGTTGCCGCCGGGTGCAAGCGTGAGAGCGAAGAAGAACACCGCGGCCAGCGTCTGCGTCGGGTGGCCGGGGATGAAGTTGATGATGATCGAGGACTTCGAGGGGACGCCGCGGACGAGACCGGTGGCGTTACGCACAAACAGGTTCGACGAGCCCTGTGTCTCGGCTGGTGGTGCGGTTGCTGGTTGAGTCTCAGCCACGAATCCTCCTCCGGAAATGATTGCTGTCAGCCAATGACAAACTGGTGTGAGAGCACGCGATCGCCGCCCAGCGCGACCGTGACCCCATGAATGCGGCCGCTGTTGTACTCCGAGCCGGAGTTGATCGCGAGCGTCCGTCCGATCTGCGTTGCACCCCTGCACTCGTGGATGTGGCCGTGGAGTGCGAGGACCGGCTGGTACTCCTCGATGATCTGCCGCACCGCCGTACTCCCAACTGGTATCTCGTGCGGCGCACCACTCTTGTAGACGACGGTCAGGTCTGGGTTGATCTCCCGCGCAGTGTCGAGCCCGGAGTCATGCGGCGGGACGTGCAGGTTGAAGATCGCGCGCTCGGGTGACTCGACCTGCTCTGCGAGTCGCTTGATGCGGTCATAGAGCTCGCTCTCGTCCTCTTCCCGCGGACTGTTCCACGGGGTCGGATTTGCGTATGCGCACGAGATCATCTCGTGCGGCCCGATCATCACGACGCGTTCATCGCAGGCGACGACGTGTGACGCCTGCTCGATCACGGCGTCGCAACTCCAGGGGTCGTCGTTGCCGGGCATCACGTAGACGGCGATCCCGTACTCGGACATCCGCTCGTCGGCGAGCTCGATCCAGCGGCGCAGCTCGTCGACGATCACCGAATCGAACAGCTCTGACTGAGCATCGAGGTCGGCCGAGTGCTCTTCGATCTCCTCGGCCGTCGCGATCCAGGGATACATGCCGTTGTAACGGATCGCCTCGAGCAGCTCGTCGAGCTGGCGCTCGGACTTGGCGCTGCGGGCCTCGCCGAGAAAGGTCGCCGTGAACGTGCCCGATCCGTTGCGCTCGATCGGCACGATCGCCTTGCCGGTCAGGTCGCCCCCCATGACCAGCGCGTCCACCCCGTAGAACCGGCCGGCCCCGAGGAACTTGCGCCAGCACTGGTCTGAGCCGTGCACGTCTGACGCGTAGTAGAGCGAAAGCGTCTGATCGTCGGGGGTAGAACGCTTCTTCTTGCCAAACAGTCCCAAGCCGGCAATCCTGTTTGCGGGCAAACGATTGCGTCGATCCTGCCGCGATCCTAGGGCACCCTCGGCGGAACTGTCAAGGCGAGATCCGGCTGCAACCGATCGTGGCGCGGTGGTCGCGGGGTGGTCGCGCGGGTGGTCGCGCGTTTGGCGCTGCTCGCCCGGCGTTTGGCGCAGCCCGGCTGGGCTCGGCGGGGGTGTAGGCCCTAAACCGTCGCAGAGCCCAGTAATTCCGCTACGGCTGTCGGCCGTACCCTCACAACCGTCGCGGAGCCCAGTAGATCGACTACGGCTGTCGGCCGTAGGCGCTAGACCGTCGCGGAGCCCAGTAAATCGACTACGGCTGCGGGCGGCCGCCGGTTTGGCGCCCCGCGCCGAGCCTCGTCGCCCGCCGGTTCAGCCGAGGATCGCCGGGTCGATCCGCCGCTGCGCGAGCGCCGTGCGGAATCTCGCGATCGTGTCCTGCACCGCGGCCGCAAACGGGGTCTCGTCAAGCGGTCCGATCGCGTCGTCGAGGCCGTCGCTGTCGACGGTCGCAGGGAAGGAGAGCGAGGTCTCGGTGTAGCTGATCAGCCCGTCGGCCTGCGGAGCCGCATCGACGATCGCCGCGATCACCTCGGGGATCGAACGTGTGACGCCGCGCAGGTTGTGCACCGAGGCGGTCCCGACATCGGCCATCGCCGCCGCGACAAAGGCCTGCGCCACATCGGGGGCGTACTGGAATTGAGCGCCGCCGCCATAGGGGATCTTGTAGGGCCGCGTTGCCGCGGCGGCGAGCATCGCCATCGTGGGAGCGGATGTGACGCCCTGATCGCGCGCCGGGCCGAAGACCGTGTGGGGCCGCAGGCCGATGCTCGGCAGATCCTCGTCGAGCCAGTAGCGCATCGCCATCTGCTCATTGGCGCGCTTGTAGACGCCGTAGATGGTCCCCGGCATGCCCAGCGCCGGCGCCGACGAGTCCGAACCGCCGTCCGACGAGTCCGAACCGCCGTCCGACGCGCTGTCGGCCGCGTCGATCGCGGCAATCGAAGACGCGTACACGACGTGCGGGATCCGATCGCGTCGCCGCCGCACCGCCTCAAGGACATTGGCCGTCCCGACCACGTTGACAGCCGCCCCAAGCGGGGGATCGGCGCGGCAGAACGGAACCTGGAGCGCACCGAGGTGGATGACCCGGGTGATCGAGTGTTCGTCCAGGACGCGTTCGACCTGCTCCATCTCCCTGACGTCGACCAGCTCGCGGATCAGCCGCTGGTCGTGCTCGTCGTCGAGCACCAGCGCGAGCCGCGGCGAGCCGGCGGCGACGTCAGACGCGACGACGACTGCTCCCGCGGCCAGCAGCTCCCGCAGGACCCACACGCCGATGCAGCCGAACGCGCCCGTGACGAGGAAACGCTCCTGTCCGACGGAACCCTCATCCCTCATTACGCAAACGTTAGGCTAAATCCGGAGAACAGTCGAGAGGGAGACCGTTTCTTGCGCCGCAGCACCGATCGGATCTTGACGACGCACGTCGGGAGTCTCGCCCGACCCAAGGCCCTACTGGACCTGATGGGCGCCAGGGCGCGCGGCGAGGATTACGACCCAGATGGCTATCAACGTGCGGTGCGCGAAGCGGTCTCGGCGTGCGTGCGCGAGCAGGCGGCAGCCGGATTGGACACCGTCTCCGACGGCGAACAGGGCAAGATCGGCCACGCGACCTACATCGGCGAGCGACTGGAGGGATTCGAGCCACGGACCGGCGGCCATTCATCGGTCAGCACGCTCTTTGCGGCCGAGATCGAGCAGTTCCCCGAGTATTACGACGAGTACTTCAGGGTGGCGATGCTGGGCGGCGCGGTCGCCCCCGCGGCCGAGCTCGTGTGCACCGGACCGGTCAGCTACCGAGGGCTCGACTCGCTCCAGCGAGATCTCGACAACCTCCGAGGCGCCGTCGCTGCACTCGGTGACGGCTGGTCCGGTGACGTGTTCATGCCCGCGATCGCGCCCAGCGGCGCCGGCGAGAACGAGTACTACGAAACCGAGGAGCAGTATCTGTTCGCGGTCGCCGACGCCCTCACGGCCGAATACGAGGCGATCACGGCGGCCGGCTTCCTGCTCCAGGTCGATGACCCGTTCCTGAGCGAGATCTACAGCGATCCGCTGACGCCGCTGTCGCAGCGGCGAGAGCGTGCCGAGATCTACGTTGCCGCGATCAACCGGGCGCTGGGCAACATCCCCGAGGCGCAGATCCGGTTTCACACCTGCTACGGCATCAACGAGGGGCCGCGAGTGCACGACGTCGCGCTCTCGGAGATCATCGACATCGTGTTGAGCGTGAAGGCCGGCGCGTACTCCTTCGAGGCCGCCAACCCCCGTCACGAGCACGAGTACCACCTGTGGGAGAGCGTCCGTCTGCCCGAGGGCAAGGTGATCATGCCGGGCGTGATCACCCATTCGACGAACATCGTCGAGCACCCGGAGCTGATCGCACAACGAATCATCCGGTTCGCCGAACTCGTGGGACGTGAGAACGTGCTCGCCGGGGCGGATTGCGGCTTCGCGTCGCAGGCCTCCTACAAGCCGGAGATCCATCCGTCGGTCGTCTGGGCCAAGTTTCGCGCGCTCGCCGAGGGTGCCCGGATCGCGACGGCGAGGCTCTGGTAACGCCGATGACTGCGCCCAGGTTGCGATCGGCGAATGCGCGCTCTCGAGCTACGCAAACGTTAGGCTAAATCGCTCACAGTCAAACCGAGGGGCCGGTGCCAGCACGAAACTCGATTCGCCTCGTGGACGTAGCCCGGGTAGCGGGTGTGCACCCGTCGACCGTCTCGCGCGTCCTGCATGACAGCGATCGGGCCGCCGTTCGCCCCGAAACGCGTGAGCGGATCCTGACCGCGGCGGCCGATCTGCGCTACCGGCCGAATGCGCTCGCCAGAGGGCTCAAGACAGCGGCGACGGCCACCTTCGGGATGCTCGTGCCGTCGCTTCGCAACCCCGTGTACGCCGAGATCGTCCGTGGCGCAGTCGCCGAGTCCTCACGTCGTGGCTACGTGATCGTGCTGACCGAGGACGACAGCACCGTCACCGAGCAGACCTGGGACCGGCTGGTCGAGGAGGGCAGGATCGACGGGATCGTCGTCGCCAGCGCGGCGCCCGGAAACCCGATCCTCCAGCTCGTCGCGGGGAGCCGCGTCCCGTACGTGTTCGTCAACCGCCGGGTCCCGGGAAGTGGCCGCAACGTGTACATGCGCGAGGAGGACGCCGGCCGGCTCGCGGCCGAGCACCTGATCGGTCTCGGCCACGTCGCGCTTGGGCAGATCGCCGGCCCGCTCGGGCTCGACACGGCCAGCCGGCGCGCGGCCGGGTTCGCCGATGCAGTCGTGTCGGCCGGTCTTCAGCTGCCGGCGCTCGTCGAGGCGCCGTTCGAGGAACGGGGCGCGTTTGAGGCAACGAGCCGGCTATTGCGCTCTCGTGCCCGCCCGACCGGGGTCTACGTGTCGAATCTCAACCAGGCGATCGGGGCCCTGTCCTGCGTGCGCCGGACCGGCCTGCGCGTCCCGCGGGACGTCTCGCTGGTCACCTACGACGACGATCCGCTGACCGAGTTCCTCGAAGTGCCCCTGACCGCGATCCGGATGCCGCTGAGGGAGCTCGGCGGGGCCGCGATCGACGAGTTGGCCAGACAGATCGACGGCGAGCCGCCACGCGATCATGAGGTGACGACATCGCCGGAGCTGGTCGTGCGGGCGTCGAGCGGCGAGCCACCCAGCGAGTTGGTTGCGGCA
Source organism: uncultured Solirubrobacterales bacterium (assembly GCA_963770885.1). Classification (GTDB taxonomy): domain Bacteria; phylum Actinomycetota; class Thermoleophilia; order Solirubrobacterales; family Solirubrobacteraceae; genus Palsa-465. The sequence goes on from CAVYRI010000001.1 coordinate 352,844, forward strand.
GCAGCACCGCAGCCGGATCTCGGAGCGGCCAGGCCGTGAAGATCCGCGCGGCGGTCATGCATGGGGCGAGCGAGCCGCTCGATGTGTGCGAGCTCGACCTCGCGCCACCGGCTCGCGACGAGGTCTGCGTGCGGATCCTCGCGACCGGCATCTGCCGCAGCGATCTGTCCTACATCGACGGCAAGTGGCCGACGCCGCTCCCGATCGTGCTCGGGCACGAGGGCGCGGGGACGATCGAGGCGGTCGGCGAGGGAGTCGACCCTGGGCGGGTGGGCGAGCCGGTGGTGCTGACGTTCTCGCCGGCGTGCGGGCGCTGCCGGCAGTGCCTGTCGGGCCGGGCGAACCTGTGCCTCGACGCCGCGAACGGCCTCGACAGCGGCTTTCTCCGTGATGGCACCACGCGCCTGTCGCTGGAAGGCCGCCCGGTGCACCACCTCGCCTACGTATCGAGCTTTGCCACCCACGCCGTGGTCCCCGCCGATGCGGCGCTGCCCGTGCAGGCGGAGCTGCACCCGCGTCTCGGATGCCTGCTGGGTTGCGGCGTGACGACCGGCGTGCTCAGCGTCACCCGGCGCGCCGCCGTGCGGCCCGGCGAGGCGGTCGCGATCTTCGGATGCGGCGGCGTTGGCCTCGCCGCGGTGCTCGGCGCACGTCTGGTGTCGGCGCTGCCGATCGTCGCCGTCGACCCGGTGTCGCTCAAGCGCGAGCTCGCGTCGCGCCTTGGCGCGACTCACGTGATCGACCCGGCTGACGGTGATCCGGTCGAGCAGGTTCGCGCGATCGTGCCCGACGGGGTCGACTTCGCGTTTGAGGCGCTCGGCAACCCGGACGTCGCCGAGCAGGCATTCCGGAGCGTGCGCGACGGCGGCACGACGGTGCTGATCGGACAGCCCGCGATGGGGGTCAAGGCCGGTTTCGACGTCTACGAAGCGACCCAGTTCGAGCACACGATCCTCGGGTCCAATCTCGGCGGCGGTGTGCCGGCCCTGCACATACCCCAGCTCGCGCGGCTGACCGTCGCCGGCGTGCTCGAGCTCGGGCCGCTGGTCACGCACCGCTACGGGCTCGACGAGATCAACGAGGCCGTCGCGATGACCGCGTCGGGCGAGGCGGGGCGGGTCGTGGTCGAGCCGGCGGTTTGACCGCAGCGCCCCGGCAGCTTGGCTCGAGCCGGCGGCTTGACCCCGGGAACGACGCACCTTAGGATGCGCAATCGTTTGTTCGGAAATGGCGGCCGTCTCTCAGGTAAGCGCGCGCTCGTAACGGGAGCGTCGAGCGGCATTGGCCGCGAGGTCGCATCGCGGTTTGCCGCCGAGGGCGCGCAGGTCGCATGTGGAGGGCGGGACTCCGCGCGCACCAAGGAGACGGCTGACCGGATCCGCGCCGAGGGCGGGCAGGCCTTCGAGGCGCTCGGCGATCTGTCGTCGCCCGAGGGGGCCGAGCAGGTCGTGGGCGGGGCGGCCGAGGCGATGGGCGGGCTCGACCTGCTGATCTCCAACGCCGGCATTGACGCGACCGAGTGGCAGGACGTGGCCGACTGGGAGGTCGCCGAGTTTGACCGGATCATCGCGACCAACCTGCGCGGCCCATTTCTCGTCGCGCGCGCCGCGATCCCTCACATGCTCAACAACGAGCCGCCGTACCGGGGCTCGATCGTCCACATGTCGAGCGTCTGCGCGATCACGGTGTGGGCGGGCGACTGCGCGTATGACATCTCGAAGGCCGGGCTCAACATGCTGTCGGATCACATCTCGGTCGAATACGGCGCGCGCGGGATCCGCTCGAACACGCTGATGCCGGGAGTGATCCGGACCGAGCTCCACGAGTCGGTGATGGAAGCCATGAACGATGGCCGCGCGTTCGAGCGCGAGCTGCTCGGGCGCCACCCGATCGGGCGGTTTGGCGAGGTTGGGGATGTCGCCGACGCGTGCGTATTCCTGTGCGCCGACGAGGCCGGCTTCCTCACCGGCGCCAACATCTCGATCGACGGCGGGTACTCCCGAGTCTGAGGACCCGATGCGCATCGTCGACGTACGCACGCACGTACTGCTCGATCCGGGATTCGACATCGCAGCGACGAGCTCGGCGCAGGACACGATCGTCGTCGAGGTCGTGACCGACGAGGGGCTCGTCGGGATCGGCGAGACCGACCTCAACGCCTGGATCGCGCGGGCGTGCATCGAGGCGCCGGGCACCAACACGATGGACCGCGGCCTGCGGGCGATGCTGATCGGCCGCGATCCCTCCGACCCGGCCGCGCTGTGGCAGGAGCTGTACGTCGGCAGCGCGATGACCGGACGCCGGGGCGCCGTGATCAACGCGATCGGCGCGATCGACATCGCGCTGTGGGATATCGCGGGCCAGGCCGCCGGTGTGCCGACCTGGCAGCTGCTCGGATCTCAGGCGCACGACGAGCTGACTCCGTATGCGTCGCTGCAGCCCGAGGTGTCGTCGTTCGACGCCTATCTCGAGTCGATGGTCAGCTGGGCGACGAGGGCCCGCGAGATCGGGTTCACCGCCGCCAAGCTCGAGGCGACGTTCTCGGGGCCGTACGCGCACAAGGGCCTTCAGGGGCCCGACGAGTGGATCGAGGAAGTGGTCCGTGCCGTGCGCGAGGCGGCCGGCCCCGAGATGACGCTGATGGTCGACGTCCAGTACGCGTTTGACTCGGTCCAGCGGGCGCTCCGCACCGCCGAGGCGATCGCGCCACACGACGTGTTCTTTCTCGAGACGCCGCTGTGGGTCGATGACCTGGATGGGTACGCGGAGCTGACGCGGTCATCGCCGGTGAAAATCGCCCAGGGGGAGTGGCTCACCACCCGCCACGAGTTCGCGCGGCTGCTCGAACGTCGTTGTGTCGACGTCGCACAGCCCGACATCGGACGCGTCGGAGGCCTCACCGAGGCCGTCCGGGTCGCGCGGATGGCGGCCGAATACGACCTGCTCGTGGTGCCGCACGCGTGGAAGACCGGCATCTCGATCTCGGTCGCCGCCCAGCTTGCGATGGTGACGCCACAGATGCCGTTCTTCGAGTTCCTACCGGCCGAGCTGTGCGAGGCGCGGCTACGAAAGGAGCTGGTGAGCGACCGGCTGATCTTCGACGGCGGCCGGCTCAGCCTTCCGGAGGCGCCCGGCCTCGGTCTCGAGCTCAATCGCGACGCGCTGGCCGAGTTCACCGCCGCCGCCCGCGAGGCCGATGGGGTGGCGCTAGGGTGACACGATGAGTCCCGAGGCGCCGCTGCCGCAGATTCTCGACGAGGCGCGCCGGCTCGCGACGGCGGCGCTCGAGCAGGATGTCCCGATCAGGCTGGTCGGGGGATTGGCGGTCAGGATCCGGGTCGACGAGACGTTTCATCCGGGGCTGTCGCGCGAGTACAAGGACATCGATTTCGTGACGCTGAAGGGTCGCGGCAAGGTGGTCGCCGGGTTCATCGAGCAGATGGGCTACGAGGCTCAGGCGCAGTTCAACGCGATGAACGGCCACGAGCGGTTGCTGTTCTTCGACCTCGCCAACCAGCGTCAGCTCGATGTGTTCGTCGGCTCGTTCCGGATGTGCCACGAGATCCCGATCACGAACCGGATCACGCTCGATCCGATGACGCTGCCGCTGGCGGAGCTGCTGCTGACCAAGCTCCAGATCGTGAACCTGAATGAGAAGGACCTGCGTGACGTGATCGCGATCCTGCACCACCACGAGATCGACGACCACGACGGTGACACGATCAACGCCGCACGAGTGGCGCAGCTGTGCGCCGAGGACTGGGGGCTCTGGCGGACGTGCAAGATGAACGTCGAGCGCGTGCGCGAGGGAGTCGAGGGCTATGACATCGCCCACGACGAGCGGGCAATCGTCGGGCAGCGGCTCGACCGGCTGTGGGAGCGAATCGAGGCAGAACCCAAGTCACGCGGCTGGCGGCTGCGCGACCGGATCGGCGATCGCAAACGCTGGTATGACGAACCCGAGGAGGTCGACGCGTGAGCGCACACACCGAGTCGCGCGGGGGCCGGCAATGAGGTTCGAGAACAAGCACGTGATCGTGACCGGCGGTGGACGGGGAATCGGTGAGGCAATCGGCCGCCGGTTTGCGGCCGAGGGAGCCGACGTCCTGCTCATGGCGCGGACCGAGCCCGAGGTCAGCGCCGTCGCGCAATCGATTCGCGATGGTGGCGGCAGCGCCATCCACGAGCTCGGGGACGTGAGCAACTCGGCCGACGTCGATCGGGTCGTGAGCCGGGCGGAGGAGCTGTGGGAGGGGCGGATCGACGTGCTGGTCAACAACGCCGGCGTCGATCACGACTGTCCGTTTCTCGAATTCCCTGAGAGCGAATGGCGCCGCGTGATCGACATCGACCTGACCGGCCCGTTCCTGTGCGCGCAGCGGGTCGCCAGGAGCATGGCTCACAGCGGCGGTGGGGCGATCGTCCACATCGCCTCGATCGACGCGCTCGGTGCCGACGGCAACGAGGTCGCCTACAACGCGGCCAAGGCGGGGCTGCGCGGGCTCAATCGCACGATGGCGACCGAACTCGCGCCGCACGGCATCCGCTCGACGATCGTCAACCCTGGCTACGTCGCGACGCCGCTGACCCGCGGCTATGTCGGCGACGAGATGTTCGAGTACATGAACACCCGCTTCGCTCGGGTGCCGCAGAAACGGATGGCCGCCCCGGATGAGATCGCCGCCGGGGTGCTGTTCATGGCCTCCGACGACGCGCGGCACATCACCGGGACCGAGCTCACGGTCGACGGCGGCACGACCGCCAACCTGTACGTCGTCGAGTCGCTCCCGGGCGCGTGAGTCGAGCCGCTTCCGGGCGCGTGAGTCGAGTCGCTTCCGGGCGCGTGAGCACGGATCGCGACCGCCACGGGTGGCGGCGATGAAGGTCACCGGGATCAGATGCAGTGTCCTGCTGGACCCCGGCTTCGACGTCGATGCGACGAGCTCCAACCAGGACACGATCGTCGTGCAGGTGGACACCGACGAGGGACTGGTCGGAATCGGCGAGACGGACCTGAACGCGTGGGTCGCCCGGGCGTGCATCGAGGCGCCGGGCACGCACACGATGGACCGCGGCCTGGGGTCGATGCTGATCGGGATGGACCCGACCGACCCGGAGCGCTGCTGGGACGAGCTCTACGTGGGGACGGCCATGACCGGGCGCCGCGGGGCGCTCGTCCACGCGCTGGGCGCGGTCGACATGGCGCTCTGGGACATCGCGGGGCAGGCGGCCGGGGTGCCCGTCTGGCAGCTGCTCGGCGAGCGCCGTGCCGAGCAGCGGCTGGTCCCGTACGCCTCACTGCTGCCCAACGCCGGATCGGACTGGGAGGTGTTCGCGCAAGCGCTCTCCGGGCAGGCGATCGAGGCCTCACGGCTTGGGTTCAAAGCCGCCAAGCTCGAGCTTTTGACGCGCGGGCCCTACCGCCACACCGGGCTCGACGTCCCCGATGACAAGCTCGTCGAGGTGATCGCCGCCGTTCGCCGGGCGGCGGGCCCAAACTTCGCGATCATGGTCGATGTCGGCTACGGCTGGGATGACTGGCGCGAGGCGCTGGCGGTGATCGAGACGTGGGCCCAGCACGACGTGTTCTTCGTCGAGACGCCGCTCTGGAGCGACGATCTCGACGGTTACGCAGAGCTTGCGAAGCGCTCACCGGTGCCGATCGCGGCCGGCGAGTGGCTGGCCACCCGGTTCGAGTTCGAGGCCTACACCGCGCGAGACGCGCTGCACGTACTGCAGCCCGATGTGGGCCGCGTCGGCGGCCTGACCGAGGCGCGGCGAGTGACGAAGCTCGCTGCAGCCAACGATCTGAAGGTCGTGCCACACGGCTGGAAGACGGGGATCACGGTCGCGGCCACCTCACACCTGGCGGCGGTCACGCCGCAGCTCCCGTTCTTCGAGTTCGTTCCGCCCGATGTGGCCGAATCGCGCCTTCGCCGTGAGCTCGTCCGGGATGAGCTGACGCTCGGCGCCGACGGAACGCTGGCGCTGCCCGAGCGGCCCGGGCTCGGGATCGAGCTCAACGAGCAGGCGCTGGCCGAGTTCAGCGAGGCGGCGGCCCGGATGTCGGCCTGAACAGGCGCGGCGCCGACTCGCGCAGCACTGGTTTGAGAGTCAGAGCGAACGGAGGTTGTCGATATGAGCGGTGTCGTTGTGGTCACGGGCGCGGCGAAGGGCATCGGCAGAGCGATCTGCGAGCGGCTGCGGGAGGACGGACAGCAGTTTGTCGCGGTCGACATCGACGAATCGGCGCTGACGGAGTTCGCCGACTCACTGGGCGATGGTTGCATCCCGGTCGCGGGCGACATCGCGGACTGGGGCACGCACGAGCAGGCTGCGCGGACGGCGCACGAGGCGGGCGAGCTGACCGGTTGGGTGAACAACGCCGGGATCGATGTTGTGGGCGCCGCGCACGAGGTCGACGAACAGGGGCTGCGACGCGCGCTCGACGTGCTCCAGCTCGGGCCGATGTTCGGGTGCTCGATCGCTGTCCGTGAGATGCTGCCCCGGCGGACCGGCTCGATCGTCAACATCTCTTCGATCCAGGGGGTGTATGCGTTCCCGAGGTACTACGCCTACCAGGCGGCGAAGGCCGCGGTCGCGATGATCTCGAAGGGGATCGCCACCGACTACGGCCGCTTCGGGATCCGCTGCAATGCGGTCCTCCCCGGCGCGATCGACACTCCGATGACCCGGGAGGCGCTGGCCCGCGACGTCGGCGGGGACCTCACCGACGCGCTGCGCGGCGAAGGGGAGCTCGCGACGCTCGGGCGGATCGGGCAGGCATTCGAGATCGCCGAGGTCGTGTCGTTCCTGCTGTCTGAGCGTGCGTCCTACATCAACGGTGTGGCACTGCCGGTCGACGGTGGGGCGACCGCCCGCTGCTACGCGTACCCGGGAATCGAGGTGGCGTAGGTCCGCAGCCGCCGGGCGGCTCGGCGGGCTCAGCCGGGCAGCCGCGCGAGCTCGAGCGAGTGCCCCGACAGCACCCGAGCGGGTCCAGACTCCTGCACGACCGCCACCTGTTCGACCCGCAGGCCCCAATCGGCGACGTAGGTCCCCGGCTCGAGCGCGACGACCATTCCGGGCTGCAGCTCGGTGTCGGCGTCGGGAACGATCCGCGGCTCCTCGTGCCAGGCGAACCCGACTCCGTGTCCGGTGTGGTGGGGGTATTCCCAGCCGTCGTCGGCCATCACGGCACGAACCGCCGCGTCCGCGTCGCCGCTGCGCGTACCGGGCACCAGCATCTCGATGCCCCGCTCGAGCGCTGTCCGAGCTGCTGCATGCGCGCGGCGCTGCTCGTCAGTCGGATCGGCGTCGACGAACGTCGAGCACGAGTCACCCCAGACGCCGGCGACGCGGGGGACGAGGTCCACGAGCACGAGATCGGTGGTCGCGATGCTCGCGGTCGCAGGCGGCCCGCCGACCTCGGCGGTCCGCACCCCGGAGACAAGGTCGGCGAGGACCGCGATCCTGCCGCCGGCGCGCAACTCCATCGCCTCGCGGACGTGCTCCCAGACCTCGAGCTCCGTCGCGCCCTCGAGCGTTGCCTGACGCGCGGCGCCCTGGCCGGCGTCGCAGACCGCGATCGATGCCTCGATGTCGTTGACCTCCTCCTCGGTCTTGATCGCCGTCATTCCAGCCAGCGTCCCGTCCGACGCCGCGCTGGTCGATAGATCGGCCAGCGCGCCGACGGGTACCGATGCACCGTCGACCGCCCACTCCGCCCGAGACCCGGCGGTGCGGTCGATCGCCTCCGCAACGCCGCGGCTAGCGCCCGCGATCCGCTCGATCGGCTTGACGGTGAACCCCTCGTAGGTGACGACCGTGTCGGAGGGCTCGGCCTCGTCGGCGGAGCAGACCAGCACGGGCGCCGCGTCGCGCAAGGCGACCACGATCGCTGGTAGCGCGAACACGTTTGGCCCCGTCTCGATGTCGTAGAAGTGGCCGGTCAGCATCCTCACGATGCCGGGGTCGGCCGAGATCAGGCCGTCGGCATCGAGCAGATCGAGCGTGGTCAACAGTCGTTGGTCGGTCATCTTCTCCATCCACTCGAGTCGGGTCGCGGGTCTACGGGGTCGCTACGGAGGGGAGCGCAGTTCACTGCCCGTTCGCCAGCGGTCGGAGGGTGATCTCGGCTTCTCGCCGCTCGCCCGCCTGCAGCGAATGAGCCTGGCCACGGCTGCGCGCCGTCTCGAGGCCGAGCGTGTGCGGGACCGAGGCCGGCTCGACGATCAGCGTCTCGGCGAGCTCGCGCCAAGGGCCACCGCTGGTTCGCACCTCATGCCAGATCCACAGATGCGGCAGCCAGCTCGTGTCCCAGGTCAGCTCGAGACCCTGCCGGCGGTCACGGTTGTGAACCGTGAGGCGCCCATCGGCGACATCGCTGACGATCATCATCCGGCTGCGCGGCGCTCGGAGCTCGGCGCGGTCGCCCCGTTCCTGGGTGCCGTCGAGCAGTCGGATCTCCGGCCAGGGCGGCGTGTCAGCGGGGGCCTCGGTCGGCCCGGTCTGCTCGTCGACCTCGTAGGCCCGTCCGCCGGACAGGTCGATCTCGACAGCCGGATCCAGTAGCTCCAAGCCGAGCCCGACATGCTCGACCCATACCAGCGACGTCGGCTGATCCGCGGTCACGGTTGACCGGACCGCGACGGTGTCGTCGTTGAGCGCGAAGCGCCGCTTGACGCGCAGTCCATGGCCCTGCCACGCGAGCGTCGCGGTGTCGGGGCCAACCTCCTGCACCGCCCAGGCGTCGGTCGAGGCTCGGCCGTGGAAGCCGTGCGGGACCCCGTCCACCACGCACGCGTTGCCGGCGTTCGGGACCAGCAGCTGCCAGCCGCCGCGGTAGCAGCGCGTCCAGGTGGTCTCATCGAGCTCGCCGGAGACCGGCTCGTCTGACCCGAACGGCGGGCGGCCAAGCAGTTGCCTCCCGGTCCGCCGATCGATCAGGTCGAGCACCTCGGCGCCGTGGCGCGGATCGATCCGGATTGCGACTGACGTTGAGGAGAGGCTGATCAAGAGAGGCGATTTGCGCGCGTCGGCGTCCAGGCAATCGTTTGACTGAACCTAGTGGGAGGCCAGGCGCACGTCAAACGACGTGGCGGCGCGCGCGATCAACGCGCCGGCGGGCTCGTCCGACCACCGACGCGGCGCGGAGGGTCAGCCCGCGGAGCTTTTAGCGGGCGAGTCGTCGACGACCGTATCCGGCGGGATCGCCGACGGGTACGGCTGCTCGGGACCTTCGATCAGGAACACACGCCCGATCCGGTTCAGCGCATCGGCCCGTGTCCGCGACAGCCACACGGCGACGATGATCCCGATCACCAGCCAGCCGAGTGTTATGTACGGCAGCCAGTTGTAGGGAGAAGCCGGCACGGGATAGAACGTCCCGACCAGCGGAATCGAGAACGTGATGATCCCGAGAATCGGGAACACGACGTGCAGGAACGGGTTGAAGTCGGCCTTGTACTGGCGGCGGAACGCGACGATCACCGCCACATTGACCGTGATGAAAAGCATGATTAGCGCCAGCCCGGAGAGCGCGCCGATGTAGGCGAAGGCGAGGAAGCCTCCGTAGTGGATCGCGACGGGGAGGCCGATCACGAGCCCGAGGATGGCCACGCCGCCGACCGCCACCTGCGGGGTCTTGTATCGAGAGAGGCTCGAGAACTGGCGCGGGAGCATGTGCTCGCGACCCATCGCGTAGGCGAGCCGCACGGCGGCATTGAAGGCAGCGATCACAAACGCCATCGTGCTGAGCGCGACGACAAGGTCAATCAGCCATGCCCAGCCCGAGGACCAGAAGATGTTGCTGAGGTAGCCGAGTTCGCTCGGGTTGGCCGCGAACGCCGCCATGTTCTTCGTCGCGACGCCCTGTGACTCCGCGTAGGAGACGATCAGATAGAAGAGGCCGACGATGATGACCGCGCCGAAGATGCCGCGCGGGACTGTCTTTCGCGGGTTGACCGACTCTTCGCCGAGAACCGCTCCCGATTCAAACCCGGTGAAGATCACGACCGTGTACACCATCGCGAGCGTGATGTCGCTGAACTTGCCGTTCAGCGTGTGAGAGGGATTGAATGGCTGCAGGCCGTGGAGGCCCGGTCCGCCCGTCCCGAGGATCGTCACGGCGAGCGCGAGGATCACGAGCATCTCGATCACGAGCACGACCAGGTCGATGCCCGCCGAGGTGGCGATGCCGCGGAACGCGACCAGCGCCACGAGCACCAGCACGATCACCGCCAGCACGTTGGAGTTGATCGACCAGCCGAACGCCGAGTCGAAGAACTGCGAGAAGAAGAGCCCGGTAGCGCCGATGCCGGACGGGACCCACAGGACGTAGGCGAACACCATCATCCAGCCGCTCACGAAGCCGACCGGCTTGCCGAGCGTCGCCGCGTTGTAGGTGTACAGCGATCCGGCGCTGGGAAGCCGCTGGGCGAGCTGCGCAACGCTGTTGCTCGCGCACAACGCTCCGAACATGGCCAGCAGAACGACAAATGGCGTCGCCGAACCGGCGAAGCTGAACGCCGCCACCAGACCGAGCGCGATTGAGGCCGCCGGGCCCATGAACGCGCCGGTGTACGCGACTACTCGCGACTGGCCTACCGCGTTGCGTTGGAGGTTCTCGTGGACAGCGGACGGGTGCTCTGCTTCGACGGCAGACATCATTTCCTCTCCCGAGAGTTGTCAGCTGTGAGGCGCCGGTCAGTGGAGCGGGCAGCCGCTTCCAGCCGATCGTGGAAGCCGTGACGCTAGAGGAAATTGGATACTATGTCAACCGATTGTAAGCCAATAGTCGCCAAATTAGACCTGTACAGACCGAATATGGTAGAAATTGGCAGCCAATCTTGGCTCACGGGATCCGGCATCGGAACGGAGTGCAGTGACTGACCAAGTAATCCCCGGCTCGCGGCGCAGCGGGCGCCTCTGGCATCCGTTCGCCGACATGAGCCTCGTCGATGGGCACGAGATCGTCTTCAGCCGGGCCGAGGGCGTGTGGCTCTGGGATCTGGACGGCAACCGTTACCTCGACGCGACCTCGAGCCTGTGGTACGCGAACGTGGGGCACGGCAGAGCGCGGATCGCGGATGCGATCGCGCAGCAGGTCATCAAGCTCGACGCCTACTCGATCTTCGGTGACCACACCAACGAGCCGGCCCTCCGATTGGCCGCCCGACTATCGGACCTTGCGCCGATCGCCGATGCGCGGATCTTTCTGACCACGGGTGGGGGCGACGGGATCGAGACGGCGGCAAAGCTCGCGCGCTTTTATTTCAACGCCGTCGGGGAGCCACAGCGCGCTCACGTGATCGGTCGCGCTGAGGGCTTCCATGGCGTGTTCGGCTTCGGTACCGCACTCGGCGGGATCGAGCTGAATCGGACGGGATTCGGTCCACTGATGGGCGCCGCGAGCGTTGTCGCATACGACTCGGTTGACGCGCTCGAACAGGAGATCCAACGGATCGGGCCAGACCGTGTCGCCGCCTTCTTCTGTGAGCCGATCATGGGCGCGGGTGGCGTTCTGCTTCCACCGCCGGGCTATATCGAGGCCGCGTCCGAGGTCTGCTCGCGCCACGGCGTGCTGTTCGTGTGCGACTCGGTGATCTGCGGGTTCGGCCGGCTGGGAACCTGGTACGGGATCGAGCGGTTTGGAGTGGTACCCGACATGATCGTGTTTGCGAAGGGCGTCAGCTCCGGGTACCTGCCGGTCGGAGGGGTGGTCGTGTCGGGCGCCGTAGCCGAGCCACTGTGGTCGCAGAAGACCGGTCGAGCGTTCCGACAGGGCACCACGTATGCGGGCCACCCGACGTGCTGCGTCGCGGCGCTGACGAACCTCGACATCATCGAGGAGGAGGGCTTGCTGGAGCGCAGCCGGGAGCTCGAGACCCAGCTCGCCTCCGCGCTTCGCCGAGCTGAAACTCACCCGGCGGTCAGCGAGGTTCGCTGCGGGCTCGGGCTGCTCGGTGCAGTCGAGCTTGACCCGGCGCTGCTCGCGCGAGACCCGCGAGCGGTCGCGAATCTGGGGATGGCGATGCGAGAGCGTGGCGTCATGGTCCGCGCGCTCGCTACCTCGGTCGCGGTGTCACCGCCACTCGTGTCCGAGACCGAGCACATCGAGATGATCGGCGACTCGCTGGTCGCGGCGCTCGATCAGTGCTTGCAGCCCGTTCGGCGGTACGCGTGATGGGCCGCGCGGTGAGGATCTACGCGCTTCACTGCGGTGGTGACATCGCCGATTGGGCGACCTTCGATCCGTTCGACGAGCGGGTCGGCACGAAGGCCTACAACCCTTACTTCATGTACGTCGTCACGCACCCGCGAGGCAACGTGCTATTCGACACGGGGGTTCACCCTCAGATGGGGACCGATCCCGTGTCGCGTCTCGGGCCGGCGGCGGCATCGTTTCAGGTCCAGATGACGCCCGAGGATCGGGTCGATCGCCGTCTGGCGGCGATTGGGATGACCCCCAGAGACATCGACACCGTCGTGCAATCACACCTGCACTTCGACCACGCGGGCGGACTTCAGTGGCTGTCACACGCGCGGGTCATCGTGCAGCGCGAGGAGCTGAGCTTCGCTTCCGATCCGCCCGTGTACCAGCGCCTGATCTACGTTGAAGCCGACTTCGATCACGGTCTCGAGTGGCACGAGATCGATGGCGACCACGACGTCTTCGACGACGGTCGGGTCACCGTGCTCAGCACCCCCGGCCATACGCGCGGGCATCAGTCGCTGATGGTGCACCTCGACGATGGGAGGACCGTGATGCTGCTCGCCGATGCCGCGTACCTGCTCGCCAAGATGCGCGAACGGGCGCTACCGGCGGTTGTCTGGAGCCCCGACGCGATGGTGGCCAGCTGGGAACGGATCGAGGCGCTCGAGCGCGAGCACGACGCGTTCTTGATGGCGACCCACGACCTCGACTACCTCGAGCGCGTCAAGATCGCGCCGGAAGCGTGGTACGAGTGAGCGACGCCTCAGCGCTCAACGAGGCGGCGCAACGCGACGCGGTCGTGCGGGAGATCCACTCCAGGGCGGCGATGATCCGCCGTGAGACGATTCGCCTGATCGGCGTCGCCAAGAGTGGCCACTACACGAGCGTCTACTCGGCCGCCGAGATACTCGCAACGCTCTATTCGGGCGTGATGCGGATCAGCGATGATCCCGAATGGGCCGAGCGCGACCGGCTGATTCTGTCCAAGGGTCACGTCGCGGTCGGCGTCTATCCGCTGCTCGCCGAGCGCGGATATATCCCTGAGGAGATGCTGGACCAGTACACGCGACTTGGGAGTCCGCTCGGGGATCACCCCGATATGAGGCGTGTCCCGGGGATCGACTTCTCGTCGGGGTCACTTGGCCACGGTCTGTCGGTCGGGATCGGCATGGCTCAGGCTGCCCGGTTGCGCGGGTACGCGAGCACCAGGATCTGGATCTTGCTCGGTGACCAAGAACTCAACGAGGGTCAGGTGTGGGAGGCCGCCCAGGCCGCCTCGCACTTCGGGCTTGGCAACGTCTGTGCGATCGTCGACCGCAACCAGATGGGGCTCGATGGCAAGACTGAGGAGGTCATGTCCGTCGAGCCGATACGAGGGCGATTCGAGGCGTTCGGCTGGCGGGTTTTTGACGTCGACGGACACGATCCGGCGGCGCTGGTGTCACTGCTTTGCAATCTTCAGGACCCGGGGGAGGACCAGCCGGTTTGTGTGATCGCGCGTACGGTCAAGGGCAAGGGAGTCGAGTACATGGAGCTGTCCCGTACGTGGCACCTCGGGTATCTGGCGCCGGCCGATGCGGCGGACGCGCTGCGGGAATTGGACGAGGCGTGACCGAGCCTCACGAAGAGCAGCCGCTGGCGCGCGGCGGATCGGCCACCACGGGCCGGGCGTACATCGCTCCCAAACCATCTGACCCTGAGAGCTGGGACCTCGAGGATTCAGAGCGGCTGAACCGGTCGGCGGTCGCCGGCGCAGCACTGGCTGACCTGGCCGACAACGACCCCCGGATCATCGTGCTGACAGCCGACCTGAAGTACTCAAGCCGCACGGTCGACTTTGAGCGTCGTCACCCCGACCGGTTCTTCAATGTCGGGATCGCTGAGCAGCACATGGTCACGATGGCCGCCGGGATGGCGACCTTCGGCTACATCCCCTATGTCGCCACCTTCGCGAGCTACGCGAGCCTGCTGTGCGCCGAACAGCTCCGGACCGATCTGGCGTACCCATCGCTGCCGGTCCGTGTGATCGCGCATCACGCTGGGATCGCGCTCGGGTTCTACGGGACCTCCCACCACGCGACCGAGGATCTGGGCCTCCTACGTTCGATGGCCAACATGACCGTCGTCTGTCCGTGCGACGCGGCGAGCACGGTTCGAGCGCTCGCGGACACGGTCGACGTCTCAGGGCCGGTCTACCTCAGGCTCGGACGCGGTCGTGAGCCGGACGTGTATCCCGACGGAGCCCCGAACTTCGAGGTCGGGCGGCTGGCACGGCTCCGGGATGGCGGCGACCTGGCGATCGTCGCGAACGGGATAACCGTTCATGCGGCGCTCGGGGCGGCCGACCTGTTGGCCGGCGACGGCGTCCGGGCGGCCGTCCTCGACGCGCATACGGTGCGCCCGTTCGACAGCGAGGCTCTCTGTGAAGTCGCGAGCAGGAGCGGCCGTCTGCTGGTGGCAGAGGAACACAACGTCTACGGCGGGGTGGCGTCGGCATGCTCCGACGCGCTGATCGATGGGGGCATCGCCGGTGTGCGGCTCGCTCGGGTCGGGATGCCGGCGGACGAGTACGCGCTGATCGCGCCGCCGACGACCCTCTACCGGCACTACGGCATGGACGCCGAGGGGATCGCAGCGACCGCGCGCAGGCTGCTCGACCCCTAACGCGTGGCTAGCTGCGTCGCCGGCGCCCCGGCTCGTCGAACAACTCCTCGGCGTGGGCGGTCAGGTCGTGCCGGGTGCGACGGATATGGGAGCGCTGACGCTCCTCGGCGTCGACCGGATCGTGCCGCTCGAGCGCCTCGAGAATCATCCGGTGCTCCATGTGGATGATGTCGAACGTCTCGTCGGTGAACGTGCTCACGTGGGCTCGACGGTACTGCTGTGTGGTGTTCCAGAACCCGTGGATCATCCGCAGCAGGCGGGGAAACGGAGCGCCGGCGTAGCTGAGCAGATGGAAGGTGCGATCGTGCCGGATCCATTCCTGCGGGTTGTCGCGGGAGGACTCGATCAGCTCCTCCAGCTCACGTAGCTCACGCAGTTGGGCATCGGTCAGCCGGAGCGCGCTCTCTGCAATCGCCATCGGCTCAAGCGCCTCGCGGATCCTGTAGACCTCGATGTGTTCGCTCAGATCGAGCCGGGCGACGCGCGCACCGCTGTGGGGGACGAGCGTCAGCATGCCCTCGCTCTCGAGCTGGCGCAACGCCTCACGGACCGGGATCCGGCTCGTGCCCAGATGCTGTGCGAGCGCTTCCTGACGGATCGGGGTGCCGGGAGGGAGGTGCCCGTCGAGGATCGCCTCCCGAATCCTGGAGGCGATCGCGAGGCCCAGCGGCTCCTGCCGATCCCCGTCAGACGTTGCCTCGATCCGGCCGATTGATGCGATCGCGAGGTCGGTCGCGTTCGGGCGCTCAGACTCAGTGGACATCGAGCGCCTAAGCCTAGTCCCCGATTCAGAGAAATTGGATCCGTTTTGGAGCGCGAAATCGCAAATGGGATACAAAAGGCCGCACGACCAGTGATCTATGCGGTTCGGAGGGGGATATTGGATACCATGGCTCATCGACACAGCGCCCAACCGGCGCCCTGGAACTGACCTGCGTTGGAGGTGTGACTGAAAATGAGCGCAAGGCCATCTGCGCCAACAACCGCCCCACCGGACGCCCCGGCGTCCTCAGAGGATCCGTTCGCCCGCGGCTGCGCGTGGATCGAGGGTGAGTACGTTCCGATCGGCGAGGCGAGGATCCCGATTCTCGACGCGGGGTTCGTTCGGTCGGACCTGACGTACGACGTAGTCGCCGTCTGGGGCGGGAGCTTCTTCCGGCTCGCCGATCACATGGCACGGCTCGAGCGAGGGCTGGCGCGGATCCGCTTGTCGAGTCCAATTCCACTTGATGAGATCGAGCAGATCCTGTTCGAGGTGGTGAGGCGGTCCGGCCTTCGTGAGGCGTATGTCGAGTCGATCATCACGCGCGGAGTTCCGGCGCCGGGCGAGCGCGACCCTCGCAAGTGGACGCCCAGCCTCTATGCCTACGCGATCCCGTACGTGTGGATCGTGCCGGAGGACCGCCAGGAGGCGGGCACGCAGGCGGTGGTCGCGCGCGAGACCTACCGGATTCCGACCGGGGCGGTCGATCCGCGGGTCAAGAACTTCCACTGGGGCGATCTGGTCCGCGGCCTGTTCGAGGCATACGACCGCGACGCATGGCTTCCGATCCTGACCGACGGGGGCGAGCTCGTAACGGAGGGCCCGGGCTTCAATGTGTTTGCGCTCGTGGACGGCCGGCTGGTCACACCCGGGACCGGAGTCCTAGAAGGGATCACCCGCAAGACGGTGATCGAGCTCGCCGAGCAGACACCTGTCGAGATGGTCGTCGGCGACCTCGCGGTGGATGACCTGTATCGCGCCACCGAGCTCTTCTTCACCAGCACGGCGGGCGGAGTGATGCCGGTCACGACGCTCGATGGGAGCCCCGTCGGGGATGGACGCACCGGGCCTGTCACCCGCGACATCCGCGCCCGTTACTGGGAACTGCACCGAGACCCGCGCTACGCGGTGCCGGTCGACTATTCCTAGCACCAGCAGTCCGTCCCTGTGATAAGACCCGCCCGCGCGCGCCGCGTCATGGCCCGGGCACGTGATCAACATGGTCCGCTTCTCCGTCAATCTCTCGCTGCTGTTTCGCGAGGTCCCTTTCCTCGAGCGTTTCGAGAGCGCCGCGCGGGCCGGGTTCGGGGCGGTTGAGTTCTGGTGGCCGAGCGGCGAGGACCTGGGCCAGGTGGAGGCCGCGATCGCTGACAGTGGCGTCGAGGTGGTGCTGTTCAACCTCGACGCGGGTGACATGGCCGCCGGCGACCGCGGCCTTCTCAGCGACCCCTCCCGCCGCGACGAGTTCCTCGCCAATCTGCCGGTCGCGCTCGAGCTCGCCGACCGGGTCGGGTGTCGAAAACTCAACGCGCTGCTGGGGCTCGAGCTGCCTGACATGGACGCTCACGATCAGCTCGAGCTCGCCGCCGAGAACCTCCGTCACGCCGCGGCGCAGGCCGCACCCGCCGACATCAGGCTGCTTGTCGAGGCGATCAACACGCTCGACAACGGGCAGTACCTGGTCAGCCACACCGACGACGCCGCCGAGCTGATCGCGAGCGTCGGGCGGCCAAACGTCGGCCTCCAGTACGACGTCTTTCACATGCAGCGGATGGAGGGAAACCTCGCCGACACGATTCGCCGCCACCGCGGGCTGATCGCGCACGTCCAGATCGCGGACTGCCCTGGCCGGGGCGAGCCTGGCACGGGGGAGATCAACTTCCCGTTTCTGTTCGGCGTGCTCGAGGAAATCGGCTACGGCGGTCACGTCGGACTCGAATACGTCCCGACCACCGACGGTACCGAGCAGAGTCTCGGCTGGATGTCGCCGCGAGTAGCGCCGTGATCTGCTGGGTATCGGAGCTTCGCGGCCGCGACGCGATGGGCGATCCGCCCGACGGCTGGACGGTCGCGGAGATCCCCGCCGAGATCGGGCGGGCCGAGGACCGGGCCGAGGTCGAGGTGCTGATCCCAAATTTCCTGGCCGACCTCGACCTCACAGCGCTGCCGGGGCTGCGGCTGATCCAGACGCTGACGGCAGGCGTCGATTGGATCGTCGATCGTGTCCCTGATGGGGTCGTGCTGTGCGACGCGGCCGGCCCGCGCGACGCCGCGATGGCCGAGTGGATCGTGGCGGCGATCCTCGCCGATTACAAGCTGGCGCGCCAGTGCGCGGAGCTCCACGCGGCGCGCCGGTGGGAGCACATCGACGACCTCCGCGACCTTGAGGGTGCGTACGTCCTGATCCTCGGTTACGGCTCGATCGGCCGCGCCGTCGAGGCGCGGCTGAAGCCCGTTCGGGACCGAGATCGTGAGGGTCGCGCGCGCCGCTCGCGAGGGCGTGTACACGGCTGAGCAGCTACCCGAGCTGCTGCCGAACGCCGACGTGATCGTCAACCTGCTGCCGCTGACCCCGCGAACGCGAGGACTGGTCGACGCCGAGCTGCTGGCAGCGGCGCGAGACGGGGCGCTGCTCGTCAACGGCGGCCGCGGCGCGACCGTCGACACCGACGCGCTGGTCGCCGAGCTGCGCAACAACCGGATCCGGGCGGCGCTCGACGTCGTCGACCCTGAGCCGCTCCCCGCAGACCATCCGCTGTGGACGCTGCCGGGCGTGATCATCAGCCCTCACAGCGCGGGTGACACGGTCGGGGCCGACCGCGCCTCGTGGAGGTTCGCGGGCGATCAGTTGCGTCGCTACGCGGCCGGCGAGCCGCTGCACAACGTCGTCAGCGACGGCTACTGACCTCCGAGCGCGGATAGGATTGCCCGCGATCCAAGCGCCTCCGTCACCTCCGATCGCGCTCGTCACCGGTGCCGGCTCGGGCATCGGCAGCGCCATCAGCCGCCGCCTTGCGGGCGCCGGCTACCTCGTCGTGCTCGCCGGACGGCGGGCCGAGCCACTCGAGGCGACGCTCTCAGCGCTGCCGGAGCGCAGCGGCTCGTTCGCGGTGGTGACCGATGTGGCGGATCCGGCGAGCGTCGACGCGCTCTTTGGTCAGATCGCCGAGCGCGCGGGCAGGCTCGACGTGCTCGTCAACAACGCCGGCATCTTCGGCACGGCGGCGCCGATCGCCGAGTACCCGCTCGACGGCTGGGAGGCGACCATCCAGACGAACCTGACCGGTGCGTTCCTGTGCGCCCGCAGCGCGTTTGCGCAGATGCGCGACCAGCGGCCGCCGGGCGGGCGGATCGTAAACAACGGCTCGCTGTCGGCGCAGGTGCCGCGGCCCGAGGCGGTCGCCTACACGGTCACCAAGCACGGGATGACCGGTCTGACCAAAGCGCTGGCGCTCGAGGGCAGACAGCACGGCATCGCCTGCGGTCAGATCGACATCGGCAACGCGGCGACCGAGATGACAAGCCAGATCTCCGTCGGGGCGCTGCAGCCTGACGGTTCCAGGGTGGCCGAGCCGACGATGAACGCAGAGGACGTCGCCGACGCCGTCCTCTACATGGTCGAGCTGCCGCTCGACGCCAACGTGCTGTCGATGACGGTGATGGCGACCGGCATGCCGTTCGTCGGGCGCGGGTAGCCGACCAGACAACGGGCAGCCGAACCGAGAGACCGACTACTGTTTGCGCACCCGCGCACGGGGCGCGGCATCACGGAAAGAGGAGAGAGCGTGGCAACCACCGTTGAACCCCAGACGTTCATCCGTCAGGACGGCAAGGAGAAGGTCACGGGCTCCGGACGTTACACGGCCGACGTCACGCTGCCCGGCCAGCTGATCGCGTGCTTTCGCTACGCCGATCACCCGCGGGCGCGGATCCTGAGCATCGACACGAGCAAGGCGAAGGCACTGCCGGGCGTCCTGGCGGTGGTCACGCACGAGGACGTGCCGGACGTCCTCTACGGCCAGATGGTCAAGGACCGCCGGCTGTTCGCCAAGGAGGAGGTCCGCTTCGAGGCCGACATCGTCGCCGGGGTCGCGGCGTTGACGTCCGAGATCGCCAAGCAGGCGGCCGATCTGATCGAGGTTCAGTACGAGCCACTGCCGCCGCTGACCGATCCCGAGCAGGCGCTCGCCGACGGCGCGCCGCTGATCCACTCCGACTGGGCCTCGTATGAGGCCGACGAGAACATGAGCTTTGAGGGCAACATCCTGGGACGCTCGACGATCGTCAAGGGTGACGCCGACGCGGCGATGGCGCAGGCCGACGTCGTCGTCAAGAGCCACTACATGGCCGACGGGTCGCACGGGGTGCCGATCGAGCCACGCGCGGTCGTCGCCCAGTGGCAGGGTGACCGGGTCACCGTCTGGTCCTCGACCCAGACCCCGTTCGCAGCCCGCAGCGGCGTCGCCACCACGCTCGAGATGCCCGAGTCGAGCGTGCGGATCATCGTGCCGCTGCTCGGCGGTGGCTTCGGATCCAAGTGCGACTTCCACTACGAGGCCCACGTCGCGGCGCTGTCGAGAGTCAGCGGGCGGCCGGTCAAGCTCGTGTTCTCGCGCGAGGAGGAGTTCGTAGCCCCCGACCACCGCCGCGAGAGCATCGCGGTCGAGATCGAGACCGGCGCCAGGCGCGACGGGACGCTTGTGGCCCGCAAGGCGCGCCTGGTCCTCGACGGCGGCGCGTACTGCGGCGAGGGCGGCTTCTTCGCCCAGATGGCGGCGATGCACGCCTGCGGGCCATATGTGCTCGAGAACGTGAACGTCGACTCGATGCTGATCTACACCAACAATCAGCCATCGGGCTCGATCCGCGCCCCGACCGCGCCGCAGACCTGCTGGGCGCTCGAGCAGCATATGGATGAGCTCGCGGAGGCGCTGGGCCTCGACCCGGTGGAGCTGCGCCGGCGGACGCTGATCGGCGACGGAGACGAGAGCCCGATGGGACAGGTGTTCGGGCAGCTCGGGATCAAGGACACGCTCGAGCAAGCCGCCGAGCTGATCGGCTACGGGCAGGAGCTGCCCGAGAACGAGGCGATCGGGTTTGCGTGTGGGTGGTGGCCGTCATTCGGGGTCCCTTCGGGCGCCTACGTCAAGCTCAACGCCGACGGCAGCGGCACGATCGTGACCGGTGCGCAGGAGAACGGCAGCGGCGCCGTCATGGGACTGCCGCTGATCGCCGCCCAGGTGCTCGGGATGCAGCCCGAGAACTTCTCGGTCCTCTATCAGGACACCGAGGCCGGCCCGTGGGACATGGGCTCATCGGGCTCGCAGACGACGTTCAACAACGGCCGCGCGGTGATGGCCGCCGCGACCGAGGTCAGCGACAAGCTGCGCGAGCTCGCCGCCGAGCAGCTCGAGATCGATCCCTCGGACCTCGAGCTGGCCGATGGCGAGGTACGGGTCAAGGGCTCGCCGCAGAAGGCGGTCTCGATCGGCGAGCTTGCCGCCGGCGGGGAGGCGATCCTCGGCAAGGGCTCGGGGCCCGTGCCCGAGCAGCCCGAGTGCAATCCCGACAGCGGCTGCCTGGGACGGATCGGGATGGAGTCATTCCTCGAGCCGCAGCTGATCACCCATGCCGTCCATGTCAGGGTTGACCCCGAGACGGGCGTCGTGCGGGTGCTGCGCGCCGCCGCGGCACACGACTCCGGCACGATCCTCAACCCGATCGGGGCCCGGGGCCAGGTCCTCGGAGGGGTCGTGATGGGGATCGGGCAGGCGCTCTCGGAGGGCATGCAGCTCGACGGAGAGGGCCGGCAGATCAACCCCCACCTGCTCGATTACAAGCTCGTGACGGCGTCCGACGCGCCGCCGATCGAGATCGCATTCGTCGACAACCCCGCTCAGGACGGCGGGCCGAACGGGTCCAAGGGGATGGGCGAGCCGCCGTGCGTGCCGACTCCCGGAGCGGTCGGCAACGCGATCGCGCGAGCGATCGGCAAACGCGTCTACCGGTTGCCGATGACGCCCGAGCGGGTCTGGGAGGCGGCTCAATGAGCGCTTCGCTGACGGTCGCGTCGTCAATCGACGACGCGGTGAGCGCGATGGCCGACGGGGCTCGCGTCGTCGCGGGCGGCACCGATCTCGTCGTCGGGGCGCGGCAGGGCAAGGCGCCGCTGCCCGAGCGCCTGGTCGCGATCCACCGCCTCGCCCAGCTGCGGGCGATCACCCGGACCGACTCCGGTCTGCGGGCCGGCGCGCTGACGACTCACGCCGACCTCGCGGCGGATCCGGACGTCAGGAGCCGGTTGACGGCGCTGGCCGACGCGTCGGCGATCGTCGGATCACACGCGACCCGTGCGTTCGGGACGGTCGGCGGCAACCTGATGAACGCGTCCCCGGCGATGGAGACCGGTGGTCCGCTGCTGTGCTTTGACTCAAAGGTCACGCTGCGGTCGGCCTCCGGTGCGCGAACGGTGGCGGTCGACGAACTGCTCTCGGGGCCCGGTCAGACGACCGCGGCGCCGGGCGAGCTGCTCGAGATGGTCGAGATCCCATTCGGGCCCGGAAGCGCCGGCAGCTGCTACCTGCGGCTCGAATATCGCCGCCAGATGGAGATCGCCGTCGTTGGCGCGACCGCGGTGCTCGGCTTCGACGGCGATACCGTCACTCACGCGCGCGTGGCGATCACCGCGCTGGCGCCGACCATCCGGCGGGTCCCCGAAGCCGAGCAGGCGCTGCTGGGCAGCGACTGCGGTCCCGAGGCAGCGAGCGCCGCGGCACAGGCAGCGGCGGCTGCGTCGAAGCCGATCTCGGACCTGAGGGCATCGGTCAAGTACCGCAACGCGATGGCGGCAGTGATCAGCCGCCGCGCGATCGAGGTCGCCGCAGCTCGCGCCAAGGGCGAACAGATTCCCATTCCCGCAAGCCCCGAGCTCCACGGAGGTCGCAAGTGAAGGTCGCCGCCACGCTCAACGTCAACGGTGTCGCATGTCCGGTCGAGATCGACCCACATGCGAGCCTGCTCAACACGGTGCGCGACGAGATCGGCCTGACGGGCGCCAAGGAGGGCTGCGACGACTCCGAGTGCGGTGCCTGCATGATGCTGATCGATGGCGAGCCGGTGAACTCGTGCTCGTATCTCGCGCTGCAGGCCGAGGGTCGTGAGATCACGACCGTCGAAGGCCTCGCGCCCCCCGGTGAGCTGACCCCGCTGCAGGAGGCGTTCCTCGAGCATGGGGGAGTGCAGTGCGGCTTCTGCACGCCCGGGATGCTGGTCTCCGCGACGGCGCTGCTGGCGCGCAGCGATGCCCCCAGCGAGGACGAGGTCCGGCTCTCGCTGTCGGGCAATCTGTGCCGCTGCACCGGTTATGACGGGATCATCAAGGCCGTGATGGCGACGGCCGAGAATGGATCCTCCGGGGACTAGCATCGTCTGGTAGGCTAATTACCTAACACAGCGTAGGTTCTGGCGGCCGGGCCTGCGCTACGACGTGGTCAAGACGACCTTGGTCGCCTCGCGCGCGTCAAACGCCCGGTAGGCCGCCGGCGCTTCGTCGATCGACAGCCGGTCGCTGATCACGGCCGAGGGCTTCAGCACCCCGTCCTGGATCATCGCCAGCAGCCGCTCGCGGTCACGGCCCGGGTTGCCGATCGAGAACGTGAGCGAGATCTCCTTCTCGAACATCAGCAGGTTGTTGAGCGGAAAGTCGGGTTCGAAGTGGGCGCCGACGACCGAAACCACGCCCTGCGGACGCACGAGCTCGAGCGATGCGCTCAGCGCCGCGGCCGAGCCCGACGCCTCGATCACGGCATCGGCACCGATGCCGCCGGTCGCCGCCGACACGACCTCGGCCGCCGCCGACGGATCGACCGAGGATCCGCCCAGCGCCTCGGCGAGCTCGCGCCGCGCCCGGATCGCGTCGACCGCGATCACCTTGCGCGCGGTCCTGACCGCGCAGATCAGGGACATCAGCCCGACCGGGCCGCAGCCAAGCACGACTGCCACGTCACCCGCTCCGACGCCAGCGCGCTCAACGGCGATAAAGCCCGTCGGCAGGATGTCGGCGACGAACACCGCGTCCTCGTCCGAGACGTCATCGGGGATCGGCCACAGACACCGGTCCGCGCGCGGAACCAGCACGAGATCGGCCTGGCCTCCCTCGAGCCGCGGATAGACGCCCGAGTAGCCGAACATCGCTCGCGAGCTGCATTGGGTCGGGCGCCCGGCACGGCAGTGGGCGCAGGTGCCGTCCGAGGTCATGCTCGTGTTGACGACGCGCTGGCCGGGCCGGAAGTGGCCGACCCCGCCGCCGGCATCGGCGATCACGCCGACGAACTCGTGGCCGAGCGTCGTGCCGAGCTCAAAGCCGGGCGTGTAGCCGTGGTAGGGCAGCAGGTCCGCACCGCAGATCGCCGTGTGGGTGACGCGCACGATCGCGTCGGTCTCGCTCGTCAGCGTCGGGTCCGCGACCTCTTGGACCTCCACTGCCTCGGCGCCGGTCAGCTTGACGGCTCTCACGTTGGTTCCTCCAGTTCGATCAGGTTGCCGTCGGGGTCGATCGCAAAGCAGCGATGGCCACCCCAAGGGGGCGAGTAGGGCTCGGCGAGGAACGGCACCCCGGCCGCGGACAGCTCGCGATAGACGCCCAGGCAATCGCTGACCTCGAGCACCAGGATCGCCGCCAGTCGGGAGCGGTCGGCCGGGGCGACCATCGTCACGCCCGGCCGGTCATCGGCCGGGTGGCCCTGCTCGGCCAGTGACAGCCGTGCCCCGGCCCCGGCGAGCGTGGCGTACGGCGGGTCGTCGTATGTCGCCTCGAGCTCGAACCCGAGCGAGTCGCGATAGAAGGCGAGCGAGCGCTCGAAATCGGACACGGCCAGGATCACCCCGGCACGCGTGACGGCGACCGCCATCAGTTGCGGATGTGACCGGCGTCGGCGACGATCACCTGGCCGGTCACCCAGCCCGATTCCTCCGATGCGAGAAACGCGACCGCCGGTGCGATGTCCTCCGGCAGACCGTGACGGGGGATCGCCTGCAGCGCCTGGACGAAGTCAAACGAGCCCGCGTGCGGCGTCGCCAACGCGCCCTCGGTCCTGGTGATCCCGGGGGCGACCGCGTTGGCGGTGATCCCGTACTTGCCGAGCTCCGTCGCCAGCGCCCGCGTGAGCCCGACGACGCCTCCCTTGGCGGCCAGGTACGGGCCCATGTTCGGCGTCCCGGCGAGGAATGCGTTTGACGCGATCTGGACGATCCGCCCGTAGCCGACCTCGCGCATCGGGCCCTCGACCGCACGGGAGACCAGATAGGCGCCGTCGAGGTTGACCGACAGCAGCTTGCGCCAGTAGGCGAAGTCGACCTCATCCCAGGGGATGAACGGGACGATCGCCGCGGCGTTGACGAGCACGTCGATCTTGCCGAAGCGGTCGAGCGTCTCCTTGGCCATCCTGTTGGCGTCGTCCTCGCTTGAGATGTCGGCGGTGATCGCGAGGCCATCGAGCCGTGACGCGACCGCGGCCACGCCGTCGCCGTTGAGGTCGACGGCGGCGATCGCCGCGCCCTCGGCGTGCAACTTGTCTGCGATCGCCCTGCCGATCCCCTGTGCCGCTCCGGTGACGATCGCCACCCGTCCATCCAGTTTCATGCGCCACCTCCTGCGGCGGACAGCGCGGCGCTACCGGAAAACGGCTCGGGCGCGAGCGCATAGGACTTGAATGCATCCATGTCGTGGGTGAAGATCACTTCGGCTCCCCACTCCTGCGCGAGCCTTTTGATCCGGGCGATCGAACGGACACCGTCGACCGGGTTGTTGTGGAATCCGGCCTGCAGCCCCGCGTCGTATGCGGCCTGCGTATAGGAGACGTCAGCCATGAACAGCAGCGGATGGCCACGGTCGAGCTCGACCAGCATCGAATAGTGGCCGACCGTGTGACCGGGCGTGTGGAACAGGTGGATCCCATCCGCGAACGTGATGTCGCCGTCGAGCAGCTCAAAGCTCGCCTCGGGATGGTCATATCCGCGGTCGGCGTACCCGAGCCGTTCAAACGGCTCCGGGGTCCGCGCCTCGCGGAGCTCGTCACGGTGCAGGTAGGTGGTCGCCTTGGGCAGCTGCTTGTTGCCGCCGCAGTGGTCGAAGTGCAGGTGGGAATTGATCAGCACCTCGACGTCGTCGGGTTTGAAGCCGCACATGGCCAACTGCGCGGGCACCGTCTGCTCGGGGGTCTGCTCGGGCAGCTCGAACGGCAGCATCTCGTTGACCAGCTCGAGGTCGTAGCCGCTGTCGAACATGATCAGCCCGTCGGGATGCTCGATCAGGACGCTGTAGACGGGGAACCGCACGGCCGTCCCGCAGCCGATGTTCCATGTGATGTGCGACTGGTCGATGACCAGCGTTCCGCTGTCGAGCAGCCGCACCTTGGTTGCCTTGGCCATCGTCAGTCCAGTGCCTTTCGCACGGCCACCAGCGCCGCGGCCCGTTGCGCCCCGAGCTCCTTGACGCGTTCGGGCGTGTAATCAAAGAAGCCGCCGCCGGTCTTGATTCCGAGCCGACCCTCATCCTTGAGCGCGGTCGCCGTGCTCGAGACGCCGGTCTCGTTGGACAGCGACTGGTTGAGGTAGCCGGCGACGCTCGTGTAGATGTCGAGCCCCGCCATGTCGAGCAGCTGGATCGGGGGCACGACCGCGAGCTTGTAGCCGATCCCCCACTTGACGCACAGGTCCAGCCCCTCGACATCGATCACGCCCTCATCGACGAGCGCCAGGCACTCGCGCATGATCGCGTACAGGACGCGGTTCTCCACGAAGCCGGGCGCCTCCTTCTTGAGCGTCACCGGGTGGTAACCGATCCGGCGCGTCAGGGCCTCGATCGCGGCTGTGACCTCGGGCGCGGTCTGCTCGCCGGGGATCACCTCGTTCATCGGGATCAGGTGCGGCGGGTTTGACCAGTGCCAGCCGATCACGCGGCCGGGGTGCTGGAGGCCCTCGGCGAGCCTCGTGACCGGGATCCCCGACGTGTTGGAGGCGATGATCGTGTCGGGTGAGATGTGGTCCTCGAGCTCGGCGAACACCTTCTGCTTGAGCTCGAGCTGCTCGGGGATCGCCTCGGCGACGATCTCGGCCCCCGCCAGCGCCGCGGCCTGATCGACCTCGTAGGCGATCCCGCCCCCGTCGGTCGTAGGGACCTCGAGGCGGTCGAGGACCCCGTCGACCAGCCCGACGGTCGCACTGGCCTTGTCGAGCGCCTCGGGCTTGACGTCGAACAACGTCACCTGCATGCCGGCGCGGGCGAGGACGGCGCCCATTCCTGGACCCATCGTTCCCGTTCCGAGAATCGTGGCCCGGCTCAGTTCACTCATCTATCGCTTCCTTCTCTGATTGGTTTGGATTCGACAGTTCCTGGATCCGGCGCCAGACGCGCTCGGGTGTCAACGGCAGCTCGTTCATCGGCACACCGGCGTCCGCGACGGCACAGACGATCGCCGCGGGGACGGCCGCGAACGCCCCTTCGCCGCAGCCCTTGGCGCCATACGGGCCGGGGCCGTCCTCGTTCTCGACGATGAACGAGGTCATCTGCCGCGGCAGGTCGGCGATTCGCGGGATGCGGTACTCGAGCAGGCTGTCGTTGACCACCTGGCCGTCGTCGAAGCGCATTTCCTCAAACAGCGCGTTGCCGATCCCCTGTAGCGTCGCTCCCTCGTCCTGGCGCTCGACCAGCTGCGGGTTGATCGCCCTGCCGACGTCGGCGATCGTCGAGGTGCGCAGCACGGTCACGATGCCGGTGTCGGGGTCGATCTCGACCTCGGCGCCCGCGACGCACACCTCCCAGAAGTGGGGGCCCTCGGCGTAGGAGCCGGTGTCACCGCCGGTCGGCCTGACCTCGCCGCCCTCGATGATCTCGCCGCCGCGGAAGCCGAACCGCTTCGCGATCAGATCCGGGAACGAGATCTCCTCGCCGGCGAACTCGGCCCGGCCGTCGCCGAGGTCGATCACCTCGAGGTCGACGTCCCACAACTCGGCCGCGGTCTCGCGGAGGCGGTCGGCGACCGCGCTCGCAGCGCGCTTGACCGCGAGCCCGGCGATCGTGGTCGAGCGGCTGGCGCCGGTCGAGCGGTCATATGGGGTGAAGCGAGTGTCGGCTCCGTGGACGCGGACGAACTCGCTCGCGACGCCGATCTCC
Source organism: uncultured Solirubrobacterales bacterium (assembly GCA_963770885.1). Lineage (GTDB taxonomy): Bacteria > Actinomycetota > Thermoleophilia > Solirubrobacterales > Solirubrobacteraceae > Palsa-465. Next base: position 380,660 of record CAVYRI010000001.1, read on the forward strand.
TCGGCGGCGATCTGCGCCATCACGGTCCGGGGTCCCTGGCCGAGCTCGGTCGTGCCGACGTAGACGTCGGCCGAGCCGTCCGAGCAGAGGCGGACCGACGCGCGCGAGACCGGGTGCGCTCCGGCTGCGAGCAGCCCGACGCTGACGCCGCGGCCGACCCATGGCCGTCGTGGTTCGCCCCAGCCGATCCCGCCCGCCGCCTGCTCGACGTCACCGATCAGATCCGCGTCAAGCGGCTTGCCGCTCCCGTCGGGGCGGACCGGCTCGCCCTTGACGACGAGGTTGCGCTGGCGCAGTTGGAGCCGATCGACATCCGCCTGGCGGGCGATCTCGTCAAGCTGGGACTCGCCGATCCATTGCAGATGCGTGGCGCCGAAGGCCCGGTAGGAGCCCGACGGCGGGGTGTTGCAGTAGACGCAGCTGCCGTCCACCTTGACCGCCGCGAAGCGGTACGGGCCGGGCGCCGCATCGGCCGCGGTGGCGGTCACGCGCGGGCCGTTGTCGGCGTAGGCGCCGGTGTCCATCGCGAAGTCGACCTCGCGCGTCAGGAGGGTGCCGTCGGCGGCCGCGGTGGTGCGCATCCAGCAGCGCATCCCGTGGCGGCGCGAGGTCACCATCGACTCGTCGACCCGGTTGACGATCCGCACCGGCCGGCCCGCCTTGCGCGCGAGCGCGACCGTCAGCGGCTCCATCTTGGTGTAGGACTTCGAGCCGAACCCGCCACCGAGGTAGGGGACGACGATCCGGACCGAACCGATCTCGAGCCCGAACAGGTCCGCGATCTCGGCCTGAACCAAAAACGGGTGCTGGCAGTTGGCCCACAGCGTCACGGAGTCGCCGTGGAAGTGGGCGATCGTCGCGTGGGTCTCCATCGCGTACTGGTAGACCGCGGGGAACGTGTATGAGCCCTCGACCGTGATCGCGGCGCCGGCGCGGGCCTGCTCGAGATCGCCGGCCGAGATCACGTGGCGGTAGCAGACGTTCCCGTCCTGTTCGCCGAGTTCGCCGAGCCCGTGGAAGAGCCCGATCTTGGGCCGGCGGTCGTGCAGTCGAGGGGCATCGGGGGCGAGCGCCCGCTCGAGCGTGTCGAGCACCGCCAATGGCTCATACTCGACCTCGATCGCACGCACCGCGGCTTCGGCGGTGGCCTCGTCGATGGCCGCCACGGCGGCCACCGGCTCGCCGGCGAACCGCACCCGGTCAAGCGCGACGATCGGACGATCCTTGATCGCGTGGCCGTAGTAGGGCTCGATGTCGGTCAGATCGGCGCCGGTCAGCACGGCGACGACACCGTCGAGCTGCAGCGCGCGGCTTGAGTCGATCGAGCTGATCAACGCGTGGGCGTGCGGGCTGCGGACAACGTTGCCGTGCAGCATCCCGGCCATCTCCATGTCGCCGACGAACTGCGCCTCGCCGACCAGCTTCTCGTGCGCGTCCTTGCGCGGCTTCGAGACGCCGACCTCGCGCAGCGCCGATCGCTCGATGACCGTCAAGCGGCGACCTCCCGGGCGGCCTCGAGGATCGACCGGTAGCCCGTGCAGCGGCAGAGGTTGCCGTCGAGCCCGTGGCGGATGTCGTCCTCGGTCACGAGCTCGCCGGCGTCGCGCAGGCTCTTGAGCGTCAGCAGGATCCCCGGCGTGCAGTATCCGCATTGGAGCGCCGCGTGGCGGACGAATGCGGACTCGAACTGGGCGAACTCGGGCGTCCGCGCGAAGCCCTCGATCGTCAGCACCTCGCGTCCCTGCGCGTCGGCGGCCAGGAACGTGCAGGAGCTGACCGGGCCGCCATCGACGAGCACGGTGCAGGCGCCGCAGACCTGCACGTCGCAGGAGCGCTTGGCGCCGGTCAGCCGGAGGCGGTCACGGAGGAAGTCCAGCAGCAACTCATTGGGCTCGATCGTCGCGCGGACCTCGCTGCCGTTGACCGTCAGACACAGATCCATCAGCTCTCCGCGGGCATTTCGAACGCCCGTCCGCGGCGACGAAGCTCCCGGACCCAGGCGTCCCAGTACTCACCGGCGAAGTCGTCCTGGTACTTCGTGGCGTGAATCCCCTCGAGCAACGGCTCGGGAATCGGATGCAGCGGTCCGAACGAAGTCGCCAGCAGCTGCATCTGCACCGCCCGCTCGAGCAGCGCGCTCGCCAACACCGCCCAGCGAACGTCGCGCTCGGCCACCAGCACGCCGTGGTTGCGCAACAGCAGCGCGGTGCCGTCGCCGAGCGCCTCGGCCACCTCGGCCCCCTGGCGCTGGTCCATGATCAGGTCGGGCACGCCGTCGTAGGTAGAGATGCCCTTGACGAACATCACGCTGTCGTGGGTGAGGAAAGAGAAGTCGGCGTCGGTGGCTCCGAACGCGGTCGCGTACATCGGGTGGCCGTGGACGACGCCTCGGACCTCGGGCCGGCGCTTGTAGACCTCGGTGTGCAGCACCGTCTCGAGATGCATGCCGTTGCCGCCGGCCGCCTCGCCGGCGAGGTCGACGGCGAGCACGTCGCCCGGAGTGACCTCGCCGAGCGCGACGCCCTTGCGCTTGATGTAGATCGTGCGATCGTCTGAGCCGCGGGCGCTGACGTGGCCGAGCGTCAGATCCTCATAGCCGACCATCGCCAGGATCCGGCATGCCCAGGCGACATCTTCGATCAGGCGCCGATCCTCCCCGGTCGGCGGCGCCCCGGCGCTGGCCGGCAGCGTCACGCCGTCGCGTCCTTGCGCTCCGTGGGCGGGTAGTCAGGGTGCGGAAACCCGAACACCATGATCACGTCGTCGGCGCCGGTGTTGGCAACCGCGTGCCACGTTCCGGCAGGGACGAACAGCCCCTGTCCGGCCGCGAACGGAACGCTCCCGTCCTCGAGGCGCAGCTCGCCTGACCCCGACAGGACGTAGGCGACCTCCTCGGTCTCGTGGGAGACCAAGGCCGTCACGCAACCGGGGGTGAAGACCGAGTAGCCGAGCGAGGCCGTGTTGCCGCTCAGCGACTTGTCGTTGAGCACCATCCGGCTCCAGCTGCCACCGGGCAGCGCAATCGGGTCGACATCCTCCAGCGCGACGGTTCTTACGGCCGCCCCGTCTACAGCACCCATTGGCCGTCCTTCAGGATCCAGCGGCCGTTGTCGACGATCTGCATCGACGCCTGCAGGACGACGCCGTCGAGATGCAGCGAGCAGACGTTCTGGCCACCGGGGTAGGCGTTGTGGTTGTCCCCCAGCGCGCAGTGAACCGTGCCGACGCGGCCCTTCTCCGACGGCGTCCCGAACGGCGCGACCTCGCTGACCCCGAACGCGAACTCGCCGATCACGGTCGAGTTCTCGACGCCCTCGACCACGTCGCGCAGCCGGCGGGCCTCCTCGCCGCCCTCGATCTTGACCGCCTTGCCGCCCTCGATCGTCCACGTGATCGGCTCGGAGACCTGGCCCGGCAGGCCGATCCCGAGCATCACGCCGTCAACCACCATCGTGCCCACGGTCTGGTCCTCGACGGCCGCGAACGCGACCTCGGCCCACAGCGGCAGCGGCCCCATCATCTGGCCGCGCTTCTTGATCGAAGCGACCTCGAGCGCCGGGCGGTCCTTGATCGTGACCGTGAAGTCGGTCCCCTTGGCGGACGTGACGCGCACCTTCTCGACGCCCTCGAGGGCCTCCATCGCATCCCAAGCGCGCCGCTGAGCGCGCAGCAGGGCCTCCTCGGTCAGCCCCCACGAGCCCATTCCGGGCTCGACCGACGCGATCTTGGCGTTGGCGGCGCACGACTCCTTGACCGCGGAGACGTGGGCGAACCGGTTGGCCCATTCGAGGTTTGTGATGATGATGATCTCGTCCGAGCTCACCATCGCCTGGTGCAGGTTGCGCGGCGGTGCCATCGGGAACAGGGTGTCGGCGAGCCCGCGGCGAACCTGGGTCTCGTTGTTCATCACCACCGGCCAGGCGCCGCGATCGACGCAAACGTCGGCGACCACGCTCGCGAGATGCGCGTTCGCGTCGTCGGTGATGATCGTCACCACGTCGTCGCCCTCGACCGACATGCAGACGTCGACGACCAGCTCCGCGTCCTCGCGGACGGCCTCGTCGGTCTGCGTCGGTGCCTCTTCGGTCACGCTCATGCTTCACCTCACCTCCTGGGTCTGGAATGCGGGCAGCACCTCGCTGGCGAACCGCTGCACCTGTCCGAACTGATCGATCGCCCCGAAGCGGCAGATGAAGTGCGTCACGCCGCGGTCCTGGAACTCCCGCAGCCAGGCGACGATGTCATCCGGGGTTCCGACCGGTCCCCAGTTGGACAGGTCCATCGCCTTCGACAGCTCCGGGTAGTACTTGGAGATGTAGTCGTCGAACGCGGCTCGCGCCTGCTCCTTTGACTCGCCGATGTTCATCGTCACCTGGTAGGCGACCGTGTAGTCGTCGAAGTCGCGGCCGTGGCGGCCGGCGGCGTCGCGCAGATAGCCGATCTGCTCGGTCAGCTCCTCGGGGTGCTCGGCGCGGCAGCACGTCATCCAGCCGTCCCCGAGACGGATGATCCGGTCGCAGGCGCGCTCCATGATCGCCCGCATCTTCTCGGTCGGCTTGTCGCCGACCAGCCGCGGGTTGGAGACAACCCAGATCGGCGGCGGCTTCTGGATCGGGCGCAGCGGCTCCATCTCGGTGCCGGAGTGAAACTCGACCTCGTCGTAGCTGTAGTACTTGCCCTTGAAGTTGGTCTTGCCGGTCCTGAACAGCTCGTTGACGACCTCGAGCCCCTCCTCGAACACGGTCGCGCGGTCGGAGAAGGGGAGACCGAGAGCCTCGAACTCGCGCCGGACCCCCTGCTCGGGATTGCCCATGCAGGGACCGAGGATCGTGCGCCCGCCGGAGATCGTGTCGAGCGTCGCCCACTCGAGCGCGAGGTAGAGCGGGTTGCGCGTCGAGCTGACCAGGCATGCCGTCCCGATCCGGGCCTGCTTGGTCCGCTGCGAGATCGCCGCCAGCAGGGTCATCGCCTCGTAACGGGGCTTTGAGAACAGGCTGTCGCCGACCCAGACCGAGTCGAATCCGAGCTCCTCGACGACCTCGGACAGGGACAGCAGCGCCTGCAGGTCGTAGTCCGGGGCGATCAGCGGCTCGCGGTTGTTGAGATTGACTCCGAACTGAGTCGGCTTGCTGTCAGCCATTGGGCTCCTCGTGTCGTGGTTGGCTGGCCGGGGTCTCGTTGTCGGCGGCGGGCTCCTCCTCATCTCCGAACAGCGCGACCGCCTCGCTCGCGGCTAGGACCCGCTGAGGAACCTCGATGTGCTCTTCGAGCAGGCGCGCGGCCCGCTCAGGATCTCGGGCGTCGACCGCGGCGAGGATCCCTCGATGCTCGGCCGCCGATTGTTCGACCCCACCGCGCAGCTCGACTGATTTCTTCAGCAGGCGCCCCATCTGGCCGATCAGCTGAGCGTGCAGCTCCTCGAGCTTCTGGTTGCCCGACGCATGAACGAGCAGCGAGTGGAAGTCGTGGTTGATCTCAAAGAACCGCTCAGCGTTGCCGGCCGCTGCCTCGAGCTCCATCTCGGCGCACATGCGCCTCAGCTCGGCTCGTTCGGTGTCGGTCAGCCGCGGCACCGCCAGCCTGATCGCGAGCGATTCGAGCGCCTCGCGCACCTGGTAGGCGTCCAGGAACTCCTGACGCGTGAGCCGCCTTACGACCGCGCCGCGGCGGGGAACGATCGTCACCAGCCCCTCGGCCGCGAGCTGTCCGAGCGCTTCGCGCAATGGACCGCGACTGATCCCGAGCGACTGCGCCAACATGACCTCGCCGAGCTCGGTGCCGGGAGCGAGGCGGTTGGCGAGGATCTCCTCGCGCAGGTGATCGGCAACCTGCTCGCGCAGGGTCCGGTTCTCGACCGCGATCGGGGTCGGTCGCGGGGCGCTCATCTGGCTCCTCGGACGTAGGGGATGCAGAGTGCGGGCGGCAGGTAGGAGCGGCGCCCGAAGATCACCAGCGAGACGATGATCGCAATGAACGGGAGCATGTTGACCAGGTCGGTCGAGATGTTGACCCCGGCGAGCTGGAGCGCGGTCGCAATCGACAGGCAGATTCCGAACAGGAACGACCCCACGACTACCCAGACCGGCTTGCCGCGCGCGAGCATCGCGATCACGATCGCCATGAAGCCCTGCCCCTGGGTCATGAACGGCGTGAAGACGCCGGCGCTGACGATCGCCAGATAGGCGCCTCCGAGGCCGGCGAGCGCCCCGGTGCTGAGCGCCGCCCAGCTCCGTGTCGCGACGACGCTGACGCCGGCGGCGTCCAGCGCCTCGGGCTTCTCGCCCGCCGCGCGCAGGTTGAGCCCGACGTTGGTGGAGCGAAACATCCAGACCAGAAAGCCCGCGAACACGAATCCGAGATAGACCACCAGGGGCTGATCGAACAGGCTCGGCCCGAGCACCGGGATCTTGTCCAGCACCGGGATCGAGACGGTCGACGGCGCGCCAAGGCGCGGATAGCTGGACCCGAACTCGGCGCCCTGCAGGACGCTGGTGATCCCCTCACCGGCGAGTGTGATCGCGATCCCGACCACGATCTGGTCGAGACCGAGCCACACGCACAGCACGACCATCAGCGAGGCGCCGATCATCCCGCCGAACATCCCGAACAGGAACCCGATCACCTCTGAGTGCAGGTAGTAGGCGCCGATGAAACCGATGTAGGCACCGAGCAGCATCATCCCCTCGAGCCCGAGGTTGAGCACGCCGGCGCGCTCGGAGATCGTCTCGCCGAGCGCGGTGAACATCAGCGGCACGCCGGCGAGCAGTCCGCCCGCGACCAGCGAGGTCAGGACCGCCTTGCTGAAGATGTTGGACGCGGCTGCGAACTGGAGCACGATCATGAGGCCGCCTTGTCGGCTGCCGTGTCGGTCGGCTTGCGGCCCAGCAGCGGCCTGCGCAGCGCGCTCTTGAGTCCCGGGGTCAGGTAGCTGCGCCCCATCTCGCGCTGGCGCCCGATGTATTCGATCACGGTCATGAACAGCAGGATCAGCGCCACCAGCACGAGCAGGAAGTCAGTCGGCAGGTTGGCGTTTGAGGCGGCGATATCACCGCCGGTCGAGAGCACCGCGAAGAACGCGATGAAGGGGATCACCGCGATAGGGTTCAGCCGCGCCAGGAACACGAACGGGATCACCGTGTCGCCGTAGGCCGGGTTCCAGTTGGCCCGCATGTAGCCCCAGACGCCGAGGATGTCGACCGCGGCCGCGCAGCCGACCAGCGCGCCGCTGACCAGGAAGGCGTTGATGATCAACCGGCGCACATTGACGCCGACATGAGCGGCGGCGCGCGGGTTGGCTCCGAGCACGTGCAGGCGCAGCCCGAACGCGGTGCGGGTGAGGACGTAGTAGGCGACGAACGCCGCCACCAGCGCGACGATCACGCCGACGTGGACCCTGGTCCCGGGGATCGACGGCAGCATCCGATCGAGCGGGATCACTCGCGTCTGGGGGATGTTCACCGTCGGATCCTGGAACGGGCCCTTGACGAGGATGTTGGCGACCCCGATCCCGATGAACGACATCATCAGCGTGGTGATGATCTCGTTGGTCTCGTAGTAGGCCTTCAACAGCGCCGGGATCAGCGTCCAGGCTGCGGCGGCGGCCGTCGAGACCAGGAACAGGATCAGCATCTCCAGGGCCAGTGACATGCTCTGAAGATGCGGTGCCAGGCCGGTGATCGCCACCGCACCGAGCAGGTACTGACCGTCGTAGCCGAGGTTCCAGATGTTGGCCCGGAAGATGACGATCAGCCCGACTGCGATCAGCAGCAGGGGCGCGCCGAGCATCGCGCTGTCGGCCCACGTGCCCTGCTGGACGCCGTAGTGCCAGATGTCGCTGTAGAAGGTGACCGGATCGCGCCCGAGGATCACGAGCAGCAGCGCGCCCGCGAGCAGCGCCAGGATGACCGGCACCAGCGAGCGGATCACCGCGTCGCTGATCTTCGCCAGCCGGCGCGAGCGCGGGGGGGCGGGACCCTCGTCGGTCTTCGGTGGGGCGACGTCGACGACGTCGGTCGGGTGCGCCCTGAACGAGAGGGGCTCGGTCATGCTGCCGCCTCCACGCCGAGCGAAACGTCCCCGATCATCAGCCTGCCGACCTGCTCGCCGGCGCCGGGCCCGTTATCGACGATGCCGACGATCTTGCCTCGCGACAGAACGGCGATCCGGTCAGACACCTCGAGCAGCTCGTCGAGGTCGGTCGAGATCAGCAGCGCCGCCCCCCGATCGCGCAGGCCGCTGATGATCGCTCGCACGGCGCGGGTCGTCTTCAGATCAAGGCCGTAGGTCGGCTTGTGGAAGATGACGACCTTCGCGTCGCCCGACAGCTCGCGGGCGAGCAGCAGCTTCTGGATGTTGCCGCCCGAGAGCGTCCCGGCTCGGGTGTGGACGCTGGGCGTGCGGATGTCAAAGCGGTCGACCAGCGCCTCGGCATCGGTGTCGATCACGCCGCGCCGGATCTTGCCCCGGCGCCAGTAGGGCGGGTGGCCGATCCGCTTGAGGACGAGGTTGATCGAGACCGGCAGTCCGGCGACGATCCCCTCGCCGAGCCGGTCGTCGGTGACGTGGCGCAGGCCGAGTTTCTCACGCTGGGCGACGCTGAGCGAGCCGATCGGGGCATCGAGGTAGCGAAGCTCGCCGTGGGTCAGCCGCCGCTGGCCACTGATCGCCTCGGCGAGCGCGCGCTGGCCGTTGCCGTCGACGCCCGCCACTCCGAGCACCTCGCCGAGATGGAGGGTCAGCGAAACGTCGTCGATCCCGGGCTGCGCGCCCTCGCCGCGGGCGGTCACGTGGACGAGCTCAAGCGCGACCTCGCCGGACTGTGCCGGGGCTGCGTCGGGCCGGTGGCCTTCGGCCTCGAGCTGAAGCTCGGGCAGTTCTGATCCGGCGCCCGCCTCGCCGAACATCAGCCGCACGATCTCGGTCTCGAGCTCCTCGGGCGAGCTCGAGCGGACCTGCTGGCGGTCGATCGTGCCGGTGACGCTGCCCTGGCGCAGGACCGAGATCCGGTCACCGAGCGCCACCGCCTCGTGGAGCTTGTGGGTGATGAAGACCACCGCCAGCCCCGTCTCCTTGAGCCGGTGCAGCACGTTCTGAAGCTCGGTCACGGCCTGGGGTGTGAGCATCGACGTCGGCTCATCGAGAATCAGGACGCGTGATCCCCGCCACAGCGCCTTGATGATCTCGACCTGTTGCTGGCGCCCGAGCGCGAGGTCGCCCGCCTTCGCCGTGGGGTCGATCTCGAGCCCGAGCATCGAGCTGAACTTGTGCAGCCGCGCGCGGGCGCCGGCCGCGTCGAGCCGCAGTGCACGGCTATCGCCGAGCATCAGGTTGTCGAGCACCGACAGCGCGCCGATCAGCGTCGAGTGCTGGTAGACGGTGCCGATCCCGAGCTGGAGTGCGACGCGCGGGGAGTCGATCCGGGCCTCCTGGCCGTCGACGCGGATCTCGCCGGCGTCGGGCTGCTGCATCCCGGCCAGGATCGCCATCAAAGTTGACTTGCCCGCCCCGTTCTCGCCCAGCAGGCAGTGGACCTCACCCCGGCGCAGCGCCAACGAGACGTCGTTGTTGGCGACCACGCCGGGGAATGCCTTGGTGATCCCGAGCAGCTGGACCGCGTAGGCCTGATCGGGCGCGGTGGACACGGTCGGGTCCGGCTGGGCTAGCGGCGAAGCGGGATCAGGCGTGACTCAGCCCTTCAGTTCCGCCTGGGCCTGCGATGCCTTGGGTGTGAACGGCACCTTGATCTGGCCCGACTCGATCCCCTTCTGGGCGGCCGCGATCTTGGCCCACACGCTTGCCGGGATGTACTTGCTGTGCAGCAGTGAGATCCCACCGTTGGCGAGCGTCAGGTTGTACCCGTGGGTGCCGAACGTGCCGGCCTTGATGTCCTGGAGTGCCTGCTTGTACACACCGCCGAAGTTCCACAGCACTGACGAGAGCAGCACGTGGTTGTTGTCGATCGGCGTCATGTCCCCGATGTCGCCGATGTACCAGACCTTGTGACCCGGGTGAGCGGAGCCGATCGCCTGCAGGTATCCGAACGACGCATCGTCGCCCATCGCGAAGATCACGTCGGCGCCGGACGCGATCATGCTCGCGGCGACTCGCTTGCCGCCGGCCGCGTCATCGTAGGAGGCCGGCCCGATCTGGCCGAACACGATCTGGATCTTCGGGTTGACGCTGTGGACGCCGGCCGCGAAGCCGCCGGTCATCTCATACCAGTTCGTGTCCGAGGCGGAGACGATCACGCCGACCTTGTTGGTCTTGGTCGTGTGCGCGGCGAGGATTCCCGCCAGGTAGGCACCCTGCTGGCTCGAGGTCGTGATGTTCGACAGCGTTCCCTTCGACTTCAGGGACGGGATGTCGTAGGTGATCATCGGGACGTGGTACTGCTGCGCGACGCGCTGCGCGTTGGTGTCGTAGCCACTCGCGTGCGCGACGATCAGCCCCGGGTGGCTCAGCGCGAGCTGCCGCAGAACCGCGGTCGTGTTGTTGTAGCCAATGTCCTGTACCACCTTCACATTGAGCCCGTACGGGGCTGCGGCCGCCTTGAGGCCGTTGACGCCCTGCGCGTTCCAGCCGTAGTCGTTGGTCTTCGCGGGTGTCGCGATCGCCACCGTGCTGAAGCCCAGATTGGGCTTGCTCGACCCGCCCGACGCAGCCGCGCTCGAGCTGCTCGACGAGCTGCTCGATCCGCAGGCCGCGACGCCAACGATCAATGCGATCGCTAGGAGGGCCGCCCCGAGTCCCCTAAACCTGATTTGCATCCGAACTCCTCCTGGGTGAGCACGCAGCGCCTGACCGATAGCCGTCGGCTGTGTGCTGTGAACTGTCGACACGACGATACCGGAGTTCCGGGCGACGCGTATGATCGCGGCGATGAACGTCCCATCAGCTCGGCCGCCTCGGCCTGGTCGAGGATGGGCTGCTCGAGCGCCTCGGGCTCGCGGTCCTTCGGCGAGACTCATTCGCGTCGTGGGCGCCGCTCTGGTGTTGATGTTTGCCGCTGGCGTCGCAGCCGTGATCACATTCGCCGGCGGCGATGCGGTCGGCAATTCCGTGACGGCAGGCCGCGTGAGCTCCGAGAGCCGGGCGAATTTCCGCGTCGCGATCATCGCCTCGATGCGCGCCCAGCACCTGAATTACGAGTGGGTTGCGTGTGTGCCAAGCGGGCGCCGGTTCGACGGCGTCCGAGTGGTCCGCTGCAATGTCGATTTCGGCATCGATCCCCATGTCGAGGCCTATTGCTCGGTGCTCAGTAACGGCCGGTTGCTGACAAGCCAAGACGACTCGACGATCCCCTGTGGTCAGGACAACGCTGGCCATTCGCCCCCGCTGACCACCTACGGGCCACCACCCCCGACGGCACCGTAGCTCGCGACCGACTCAACCTGAGACCGGCCCGATGGCTCGCTCGTCGCCGAAGAACAACAACCGGGCGTTCTTGTCGAGCACTCGGTCTACCTGCTCCTGACCAAGGCCCGAAACCTGCACCTTGCGGATCTCGACCCCGACCTCGTGGAACGGGGCGTCGGAGCCGTACATCACCCTGTTGGGTCCGACGCGCTCGTAAGCCTCCGCGATCTTGGTGTGCATCGGCATCCCCGACGTCTCGAGGTACACGTTCGCATTGCGCTCCGCGACGTCGATCGCGCCGTTGATGTAGACGATGTTCCCATGCCCCATGTGGCCGAGAATGATCTTGGCCGCCGGGAAGCTGACGGCAAGCTCCTCGATACTCCACGGCAACGTGAAGATCGGGTGTCCGCAGTGGATCAGGACGGGCATGTCGCGCGCGACGAGTTCCTCGACCAGTGGGTGGATGGCGGGGTCGTTGGGGTGGTATGCGTCGAGCAGCGGGTGTAGCTTGACTCCCAGAAACTTCGGGTGATCGAACAGCTCGACCGCTTCCTCGAAGAAACCAGGTGTGTGAGGATTGGCCCACACAAGCCCGTAGGCGCCGTCGACGGCTTCTACCACCTCACGGACGTACCCATTGTCGGGATGGAACACCATCCCGGCTGAAATTCCATAGTGCGCGAACGTGTTTGTGAGCGCCTCGGCATCCATGCGGACGTTGAAGAGCGGGAAATCTCCAACATGCATGTGTGCATCGACAACGTTCGCTGGCGCAATGCCGGTGACTGACGGAAGCATCATTTCGTGTTCGTTCACAGGGCCCTCCTTTCAAGGGCGAACAGTTTGAGCCAGGACCACGATCATTCTCAGGCGGCAGTTGTTGCCACCGTCGGAGCTGCATCTGCACCGCCGAGCACGGTCGTCAGTCGCGACGCGGCACCGGTACGTCGCGACTGCCAGCGGTACAGGGTCGCGGACGCGCCGAGCATTATGAGGGTGAACGCCAGCATCATTGTCGCGATCGCGTAGACGTCCGGACGTACTCCGGTCTTCACGGTGCCGAACAGGAACACCGGCAACGTCGTCACTGTGGGTGTGCTCAGGAACAGGGAAATGACCAGATCGTCGAACGAAAACGTGAATGCGAGGATTGCGCCGGCGATCATCGCCGGCCGTAGCTGCGGGAATGTCACGTCCCAGAACGTGCGCCACGCGCCCGCGCCCAGATCGGCGGCGGCATCCTCGGTGGCGCGGTCCAGCGCGACGACCCTGGATCGGACGATGATCGCTACCAGCGCGATCGTGAACGGCGAGTGTGCGGCGACCAGCTGCCACAGGCCAAGACCGATTCCGGCCCTGGAGTAGAACAGCAACAGCGACACGGCGAGCACGATCTCCGGCACGATCAGCAGGAGGTATACGAGGACCTCGAGCAGCAGTGGAATTACTCCGCGACGCCTGCCGAGCACGAGCCCGGTGATCGTTCCCAACACGGTCGCCACCACCGCGGTGGCGATGGCAACTCTGAAGCTCACGCCCACCACGTGGCGTAGTTCGCCGTTGGCCCACGCTTCCGGGTACCAGTGTGTGGTGAAGCCAGTAAACGACGAACTCTGGCGTCCGAGCACCCCTTTGTTGAAGGAATACACCACCGCAGTGACGATCGGAGCGAACAGGAACACGAGGACGGCGAACGCCCACAAGCGGAGCCCCCCGTTGACCGATGACCATCGGCGGACGCGACTCACTGTGGCACCGCTCGGAAACCGCCGGTCAGCCGGGTGAGAACAAAAACGAACACGCCGAGCACCACCAGCACAAGCACGGCCATGGCCGAACCAAGTGCGATGTTCTGAGCTTGGAGGTACTGATCAGCGATCAAGCCGCCCATCAACACTCCTTTGTCGCCGCCCAACAGAGCCGGAATCACATACTCGCCCGTCATCGGCACGAACGTCAGCAGGACGCCCGCGACGACACCCGGTTTAGCCAGCGGAAGGGTGACCCGCAGGAACGTGCGCGCACTACCGGCACCCAGATCCTTGCTTGCTTCGCCCATGTCGAGCGGGATCCGCTCGAAGGCGACGAACAGCGGCAGCGTCATGAGTGGCAGATAGCCGTAGACGATACCGATAAAGACAGCGGTAGGTGTGTCCAGGACATTGATATCGCCGTGGTGGAGTCCGAGGAAATTGATGATGTCGCGTATCGGTCCATCCGCAGCCAGCAGCGTCTCCCAGGCGAGCGTGCGAATCAGGAAACTCGTCCAGAACGGCACCAGAAGTAGGACAAGGAACAGAATGCGATAACGCTTCACCTTGCGAGCCACGAAGTACGCCAGTGGGGCTCCGACCAAAAAGCACAGGAGCGTGCCGGTTGCGGCAAACTCAAGCGTACGAAGGAAGATGTGCAGGTAAAAGCCGGACAGCGCCTGACTGAAGTTTCCCCACGTAAAGCCGACCGTTACGCCACCGTAGGTCGCGTGTGCGAACGCGTATACAAGCGTGAACGCCAGTGGCACGACGAACAGCGCGGTGAGCCACGCCAGCGGCGAGAGGGCCAGCAGCCAGCGTCCGACTTGCCCACCGATCCTCGCGGCGCGGTCCCGGGTGGTGGGGCCGCGGATCGGGATTGAAGCCTGCTCCATTCCCGTCAGGCAGCAGCGGCCTGGATCTGGCTGTAGAGGTTCTCGATCTGGCCCTGAATGCTCGGATGGATGACGTGGGGGACGAGGCGGGCGAAGTCAGCTGGCTTGATGAAGATCAGGTCTCGCAGCGGCACCTTGGCCGGGAGCTTCTGCTCGATCCCGGGCAGCGCTGTTGGATATCCGATGTACGGGACGTCTCGCAGCTGCTGAGCGGGCTGGAGCATGAAGTCGATGAATGAATAGGCCTGGTCGAGATTGGGGGCGTTGGCGACGATGCAGTAGTTGTCGACCCAAAGCTCGCTCTGCGGCTGCGGGATCACGAACTTCAGATGAGGCTTCTGCTGGATCATCAGCCGTGCCGTCCCCTGTGTCACGACGGCCATCACGACCGCGCCGCTCGCGACACCGGCCGTGTCGAACTCGTTGAAGGCCTTGACGTGCCTGGCAAATTTCTTCATCACGTCGGCCGCCTGGTTGAGCTCGCTCAAGTCGCCCGTGTTCCAACTCTTGCCGGCCGCCCAGAGCGCGATCCCGAGGTTCTCGTCGGGGACGTCGGGCACCTCGACCTTGCCGCTGATACCCGGTTGCGCGCCCGCGTTCAGGAAGTCCTGCCAGCTCGTGATCGGTGTCTTGACCACGGTTGGGTCATAGATGACGCCGATCGTGCCGTAATCCTTTGGGACCGAGTACTCGTTGTGGGGGTCGAACACCTTTCCCAGCAGCCTTGGGTCGACGTATTGCCACGGAATGCGGCTGTGGTCGATCTTCTGGATCAGCCCGTGCGATGCCATGACCGGCACGAAATCGCTGGTCGGAATGACGAGGTCGAAGCCGCTTGAGCCGCCGGAGGCGTTGAGCTTGGCGAACGCAGCGTCGTTTGAGTCGTACGTCGCCATGTTGACGTGCGTGCCGGTGGTGTGCTCGAACAGGGCGATGTTCTTCGGCGACCAATACTGCGGCCAGGTCCAGAGGTTGACGGAGCCGCCCTTCGCGTATGTGGTGGTACCCGAGCTGGCTTTGGAGCTGGCAGAGCTGGTCTTGGAACTAGAAGAGGAGCTGCTGCTGCCACAGCCCGCCAGCGCGGCGGCGCCCGCGCCGGAGAGCGCAAGGAACTGGGCGCGGCTCAACTTTCGTCCACCGACATCCGTGGCGTCGGGATCTTCTGGACTCATACCGGTCTCCTTACTCCGTGATTAGTAACTGCTTGTGATCGGACAGCGGAGCGCTCGCCGTTTCGTCGTCGGGGGCATATGCGTGGACGCCCTCGGCCGACCAGTACAGCCATACGTCGTCCCCTGCATGCAGCGAATCGTCGCCCTCGAGGCGCATCTGCCGGGCGGAGAGTTCGACACCGCCGGGGGTGAACGCGACGCAGCGAAGTTGGCTGCCGACGTTCAGGACTTGCTGGATGTGCACGCGGGCCACGTTCACCGGACTGTGTGGAGCGGCGCGTGCGATCCTGACCTGTTCTGGACGGACGATCGCGGTCGCGAGCTGCCCGTTGCGCAGTGGCCCGTGACGATGGCGGGCCTGAATCGGGCCGACGTCAGTCTCGATCTGGACGAGCTCACCGACCTCGCGGACGGTGCCGGTCAAGCGATTGCTCGCACCAACAAATCCGGCCACCCACAGGTTGGTCGGGTCGTCATAAACGCTCGCCGGAGGCCCCACCTGTTCGATCCGTCCGTCGCGCATGACCACGACGCGATCCGACATGCCCAACGCCTCGTCCTGATCGTGGGTCACGTACATGAACGTGATGCCGAGCTCAGTCTGGACCTCGCGCAGTTCGACCTGCATGTCGTCGCGCAGCTTGCGGTCCAGCGCGCCGAGCGGCTCGTCGAGCAGGAGAACGCGGGGACGGTTCACGAGTGCACGCGCTAGCGCGACACGCTGCTGCATGCCTCCTGAAAGCTCGGCCGGTCGCAGGTCCCGTGCTTGTTCGAGCTGGACCAGCGCCAGCGCCTCCCCGACGCGTCTCTGACGCTCGGCGCGGGCGACGCGCTTGACCTTGAGCCCGTAGGCGACGTTCGCCGCGACCGTCATGTGGGGAAACAGCGCGTAGCTCTGGAACACCGTATTCACGTCGCGACGATACGGAGGCAGGAATGTCACATCGCGTCCAGACAGCTCGACGCGCCCCTCGTCCGGCGCCACGAATCCGCCAACGATCCGCAGCGTCGTCGTCTTGCCGCTCCCGCTGGGTCCGAGGATCGCGAGGAACTCGCCCGCCGCGATCTCGAGATCCACGCCGCTTACCGCTTCCGTGTCCCCGTACCGCTTGCGGACACCGATCAGCCGGAGGGTGCCGTCGGGGGCCGCCTGAGCAGTATCGACCGGACTCAACGCTGTATCGGCGGATCCGCGTCTTGACGATTGATCGTTATCTCGCGCGACCTCCTCCGAAGGCATGCCGGCGGTCCCTGGCGTCGTGGCACCGCTCGGAGCCACCGACCTCTCGTCCACGCTTTAAACTCCCTGTCGACTGTTGACACGTGAACCTACCAGCAGCTAAGCTCGGTCGCAAGCGCCAACCGGCCTCTTAACCAGGAGAGAATGCGATGCAAGAGCCGGCCTTCATGCTCAATCCGGGACCGGCGAGCGCGTCTTCGCGCACGCTCGCAGCGCTCGCGACTCCAACGGTCTACCACAATGATCCCTACTTCGTGGATCGTTTCCACAGCGCGGAACGGCGGCTCGCGGAGATCCTCGATACGCGCCAAGACGTCGTGCTCATGCAGGGCGAGTGCATGCTGGGACTCGAGGCGGCGGCGCGGTCGGTCGTGTTCCCGGGGATGGCATGCCTGAACCTCGCTTCCGGCATTTACGGGAAGGGCATGGGCGTTTGGCTGAGCTCGTTTGGCGCCGAGGTGATCGAGATCCAGGTGCCGTTTAACGAAGTCGTCGATCCGGCCCAGGTGCAACAGGCACTCGACGAGCACCCAGAGGTAAAGCTCGTCACCGTCGTCCATTCCGAGACACCGTGCGGAACCCTCACGGCGGTGCAGGACATCGGGCCGATCGCCAAGGCGCATGGAGCGCTCACGCTGGTCGACGCGGCGTCGACGCTCGGGGGTCTTCCGCTGCGCCCGGACGATTGGGGGCTGGACGTATGCGTGGGCGCCTCGCAGAAATGTATTGGTGCGCCGGCAGGCATCTCCCTGATGACGGTCAGCGACGATGCATGGGACGCGATCCGACTCAATCCGAACGCTCCCAGAGCATCGATTCTGTCGCTGATCGATTGGAAGGAGATGTGGATCGAGCAGGAGCGCTTCCCGCTGACGCCTTCGATCTCTGACATCTACGGACTCGACGCCGCCTGCGGCGAGGTTCTGGAGATCGGTGTTGCGGAGTACTTCGCGCGTCACGAGCGTGCCGCGCGAGCGTGCCGCGCCGGCGTCGCGGCGATGGGCCTCGAAATCTTCCCGCGCAGCGACGCCATCGCCTCCCCCTGCGTCACCGCGATCGCGTTGCCAGATGGAATCAATGACGTGGAACTCTGCCGCCATGTTCGGACTCGCTACGGCGTTGTCCTGGGCGACAGCGAAGGGGCGGGAAACATAGTGCGGATCGGCCACATGGGGCTCCAGGCGCGGTCCTTCCACCCCGTTGTCGGTCTGAGTGCGCTCGGTCGCGGCTTGCTCGATCACGGTGTCGCGGTCAACCTCGGTGAGGGACTTGAGGCAGCTGCAGTGGCGATCGGCGACCTGCCGGTCGAGGTTGCGTGAGTCCTTCGCCATCCCGACACGATCAGTACCCCACGGAGTTCGACAGGAGACCGTAGTGCGCCCACCAGACTTCACGCTCACCGCCGGACCGACGATGGCCTCACCGCGTGTTCTGGCCGCGCTCGGCTCGCCGATCATGTTCGACTACGATCCGGTCTTCCTCGAGCACTTCCGCGACACCGAGCGGTTGCTGGCCGAGGTCTACCGGACCACCAACGACGTCGTCCTGATGCAGGGCGAGGCGGTCGTCGGCCTCGAGGGCGCCGCCCGTTCGCTGGTCAGATCAGGGACCCGCTGCCTGAACCTCGTCTCCGGCGTCTACGCCGCCTGGTTTGGAGACTGGCTGCGCGAGTACGGTGCCGAGGTCGACGAGGTGCGCGTCCCCTACGACGAGGCGATCGACCCGGCCGCCGTCAAGCAGGCGCTGGACGCCGGCGGCCCGTATGAGCTGGTCGCGCTGGTGCACTCCGAGACGCCCTCGGGAATCGAGAATCCGCTCGCCGAGATCGGGCCGATCGCCCACGAGCACGGCGCGCTGATGCTCGCCGACGTGGTCTCCTCGCTCGGCGGCGCCCCGCTGCTGATCGACGACTGGCACGTCGACCTCGCGGTCGCCGGGCCACAGAAGTGCCTCGCCGGACCCCCCGGGGTGTCGCTGCTCTCGGTCAGCCCGCGTGCCTGGGAGGCGATGGAGGCCAATCCGGCCGCGCCGCGCGGATCGTTCCTGTCGCTGCTGGATTGGAAGCACCGCTGGATCGACGGCGGCCGGGTCGCGTTCCCGTACACGCCGTCGGTCAGCGATGTCAACGGCGTCCACGCGGCCCTCCGGGAGGCGGTCGACCAGGGACTCGACGCCGTGATCGCCACCCATGCTCGCGCCGCGCGGGCATGCCGTGCCGGAGCCGTCGGCCTCGGGCTCGAGTTGTGGCCACGGAGCGAGTCCTACGCCGCCAACTGCGTGACCGCCGTCCGGACGCCGGCGGGCGTGAGCGTCGCCGATGTCCTGCAGCACGCGCGCGAGCGCTACGGCGTGATGCTGTCCGGTGGCTACGGAGAGCTCAAGGAGAAGCTGATCCGGCTCGGTCACATGGGGCCCGCGAGCCGCTCGCTGTACCCGCTGGTCGCGGTCTCCGCGCTCGGACGGTCGCTCGCCGATCTCGGGACCTCGGTCGACGTGGGAGCCGGCGCGCAGGCGGTGATGGACGTGCTCGCCGAGGCTCCGGATCCCGTGCTGGCGGGCTCGGCGCCGTGAGGCTGACGCCATTTGACCTGCACCGACCGGAGACGGTGGAGCAGGCGACCGAGCTCCTGACCGAGCTCGGATCGGCCGCACAGCCCTATTGCGGCGGCACCGAGCTGCTGCTGGTGGCAAAGCTCGGACTGACCGATTTCACGGACCTCGTCGACGTCAAGGGGATCAAGGAGCTTGGCGGGATCGAGGCCGGCGGTGAGCTGCGAATCGGGGCGACCACGACCCATCGCGAGCTCGAGCATTCAGAGCCCGTTCGCCGGCGGTGGCCGTCGCTGGCCGAGATGGAGCGCCACGTCGGCAACATCCGCGTGCGCAACGTCGGGACGATCGGCGGCAACCTCTGCTTCGCCGATCCGCACTCCGATCCGGCGACCTATCTGGTCGCCGCGGGCGCGGCGATCACGGTCCGCGGTGGTGGCGGACCGGCACGGCGGATCGCGGTCGAGGATTTCACCCACGGCCCGTACCAGAACGCACTCGCGCCGGGTGAGCTGTTGATCGACGTTCGGGTCCCTGCGCCGGCGCTCGGATCGGCGCTCGTGCACCGCAAGATGTCGTTTCGCGAGCGGCCCGCGATCACGGTCGCCGCCAACGTGACCATCCGTGACGGCATGCTGACCGCGGCGCGGCTGGTCGTCGGGTCGATCGGACTGGCGCCCGAGCGGATGCACGCCGCCGAGCACGAGCTGGTCGGCGTCGAGGCTGGCGCCGCCGGCAATGGGCTGCTGGCCCGGTGCGCCGATGCGGCCGCGGACGAGTCCCAGCCGCTGCAGGACTCAAACGGGTCGGTTGAGTACAAGCGCCAGCTGGTCCGGGTGCTGGTAGGTCGCTGCGTCCGTGAGGCGATCGCGGTGGCGCAGCGGCAACCGGGCGCCTGAGCCGCAAGCGGGTCCTGGGCCCCCTCTAGGGCTGGCGCAGGATCTGGCTCAGCGGCCGCGTGTTGACGACGTCGGCGGCGGTGGCCCAGCCCCGCCGCGCGGTGGCGGTCGAATAGATCATGTTGTCCAGTCCCGCGGTTGAGTGTGCGTCAGTGGAGCAGACGAGCTGCACGCCGGCGCGCAGCGCCTCGCGGACATGCTCACCGCTCAGATCCAGCCGCGGTGGGAGGCCGTTGACCTCGACCGCGACGCCGTGCTCGAGCGCGAGCTCGAACGCCCGCTCGAGATCGAGCGCGTTCTCCGGGCGGC
Source organism: uncultured Solirubrobacterales bacterium (assembly GCA_963770885.1). GTDB lineage: Bacteria > Actinomycetota > Thermoleophilia > Solirubrobacterales > Solirubrobacteraceae > Palsa-465. The sequence continues at coordinate 400,835 of CAVYRI010000001.1, forward strand.
GGTTGATGTAGCGCCCGGTCGGGTGGCTCAGACAGCGCACATACGGGTTGCGCAGCGCCTCGGCGACGCGCTTGGTCATCGGGCCGCGCTCCATTCGCTGCCCGCCGTGGACGCTGGCCTGAACCCAGTCGAGCTCGGCGAGCACGCGATCGGGAAGGTCGAGCCGCCCGTCGGGGAGGATGTCGCACTCGATCCCGCGCAGGATCCGGAACGGGGCCAGCGCCTCGTTCGCCGCCGCGATCTCCTCGCCCTGGCGCAGAACGTCATCACCGGTCAGGCCACGGACGGCGCCGACCGCGGGCGTGTGGTCGCAGATCGCCAGGTACTCATAGCCCCGGTCCCGCGCGGCGCGGCCCATCTCCTCGACGCTCGCACGGCCGTCTGACCAGGTCGTGTGGCAGTGGAGGTCACCTCGAATCTGATCGAGCTCAAGCAGCTCCGGCGGGTCGCCGCGCAGGGGGTGCTCGCGCAGCTCGGGTGGGCACCATGGAATCCCGAGCTCCTCATAGACCGCCTCCTCGTCGGCCCGTTCGGGGAGCGGCTCCAGCGCCTCCACGTACTCGGGCGCTCCGGTCGCGCGCAGCAGCGCGGTCCCGAGCCCGCTCGGCGCGGCGGCAATCAGCTCGATCGGCACGCCATCCACCGTCACCCCGGTCGCGCGGCGCTCATCGCGGTCGATCAGCGCGACAACCCGTGGCAGCGCCGCGAAGCGCTCGAGCGCCGCAGCCGGGTCGCCCGCCGCGCAGACGACCGCGAGGCGCTCGCATGAGTCACGCCACCGGCGCACGTCACCGGCGGGCTGACCGCCGACGGCGATTGCGATCACCTGCACGAGCTCGCGCGCGGCGTTGAGCAGCAGTCCCTGGCGCGGCCGTTCCTGATCGTCGCGAGCGAGCGCGTCGAGCAGCTGGGCCTCGACCTTCGGCCCGATCCCGGGCACGCTTCTCAGGCGGCCGGTGGCCGCCGCCTCGCGCAGCTCGTCGGCCGTGTGGACGTCGAGCGAGCGCGCCAGCGCGACCGACCGCTTGGCGCTCAAACCCAGATAGCGGCCGAGGCCGATCAGGTCCGGTGCCAGCTCACGCTCCAGCTCGACGAGCTCGGCGATCTCGCCGGTCTCGACGAGCTCGCGCAACCGCGTCTCGATTCCGGTGCCGATCCCCCTCAGCTCGCGCACCCGTCCGGAGGCGACGAGCTCGTCGACCGGCAGCGCCGCACCCCGAATCGTGTCGGCGGCGCGGCGGTAGGCCCGCGCCGTGTACGGGTTCGCCTCAGCGAGCTCGAGCAACGCGGCGAACGCGTCAAGGCGGTCAGCGATCTGTGAATTCTCCACCGTCGGCTATCGCACGCTCGAAGATGTCGACCGAGAACCTCGGCCTCATGCCGAGCCGCTCGTAGAGGCGTTGCGCCGCCGGATTATCTGAAGAAACCCCGAGCTCGGCCCGCTCGATGCCGGCGGCGGCAAAGCGGGCGAAGGCGTTCTGGAGCATCCACGTTCCGAGCCCGTTGCCCTGGTGGCTGGGGTCGACGGCGAGCAGGTCGATGTGTCCGACCGGGTGTCCCTCCCAGCGCCGCGTCGCCAGAAACCCGACCAGCCTGCCGCCGACGTGGACAACGCTCGAGAGCTCGGGCTGGAAGTCGTGGCCGCCGAGGTGCTCGTCGCGAAACGTCTGCAGCGAGACCTCGTTGTAGTCCGGCGTCGTGGAAAAGCTCGCGGCATCGACGGCGTGTACGGCGATGGCGTCGCGGTCGACGTCTAGCTCGCGCAGCGACGCCCCCGGCGGCGCCTTGGGCTGGCCCACGACCCCGTCGAGGCGTCTCGTCATCCGCCGGTAGGCGCGAACGACGTTGTAGCCGGCCTCGGTCAGCAGCGAGTGCGCCCGACCGTTGCGACCCGCGACCCATTGGCGGTGGGCGTCGCGCCCATGCTCGAGCTCGCGGCGCTCGACCCACTCAAGCAGCCGTCCGCCGATCCCGCGGCGCTCAAACTCGGGCGCGACCGCGACCAGCGTTCCGCGCCTGCGGACCACGGCATAGGCTGCGATCCGGCGATCGAGCTCGACCACCCTCGCGTCGGCGGCCAGGTCGAAGTCGTTCGCGCGCCATTCGTCGAGCAGTTCGCCGAGCGACGTGTCGGGCTCGTCGCGATCGGCGATATCGCGCGCCACCAGCACGGCCACGATTGCCCGGGCGTCATCGGGGGCGGGAGCGCGCAAATGCATCCGGCATGTCTAGCAACCCGCGGCGGCGCGCCACGGACCGCGTCCTAATGGGTCGTGGTCCTCGGGACCGGCGTGCGGTCTGGCTCGCGGGCGGGCCGGCGCGGGCGCGACCGGCGTTGATCGGAGATCCGGCCGTTGCCGCGCAGTCGCACTTGGGACTGGGCCGCATCGTCGAGCGGGACTCCGCCGCTTGGACCGAGCGGGAGCGGGGGCGGCTCCGGGCCCTTGCCCCAGCCGCCATCGCCTTCGGAGTTCGGTGGTCCGGGCCTTGAGTCGCCGCGGCGGTAGAAGATCAGCGGCAACAGCAGCACGACCAGCACGAACGCGAGGCTCAGGATCCCGGGCAGATGGTTGCCGCTCCTCATCCCAGGCGCGGAGAACAGAGTCGCGCCATAGACAAACCGGGAGCCAGGCGAAGCCATCAACATTTCAGAGGGTATCGGCGGCTGCGCCGGTTGCTTGACCCTCTTTGTTAGCGGCTGGTTACTGCGGCGGGCCCAGTGCGGCAACCGTCCGCTCGGCGTTCGCCATCGCCTCCTCGGCCCCGAGCTCGCCGGTCAGCACCCTGACGATCTCGTCGCCGATCCGGTTGCCGACCTCCATCCCGTAGTTGGTCACCGGCCGTTCCCCACGGGCGAAGGGACGCGTGTCGACGACCGTCTGCAACAGCTCGGGCCTGAACCGCGCCGTGAACTTCGGGTCTGCGAGCACCGAGTCCCGGGCGACCTCGACGAACCCGCTCTGCTCCACGTCGTCGAGTACCTGGGCCGGGTCACAGAGGAACTTGGCCAGCTCCCAAGCCGCCGGCTTGGACTCCGCCTTGGACGGGATCGCGTACGGCGGCGTGTAGAGGCCGACGTGGCGGGTGCCCAACGGCCCGGCGGGCATCAGCGCGGTCCGCGTTGCATCCGCGACCGCGCCGCCCTCCTCGTACAGGATCGACGCCTCGTTGGCCGGCTCGATCGTGATCGCGGCGCGCCCGGCCGCGTAGCACTCCATGCAGTCCATGAAGTCCATCGTCGGCGCCTCGGGCGGCCCCGCCCGGCGGACGAGGTCGACGTAGTGCTCCACGGCGCCGATCAGCTCGGGCGTCGCGAGCGTCGGCCGGCCGTCGTCGTCATACCATCGGGCCCCGAACGACGGCCCCCAGGTCGAGCCGATGATCCAGAAGTTGAGCCCGCAGTTCGGCGCGCCGCGGATCGCGATCCCATGGAAGTCCGGATTGCCGTCGGCGCGCTCGCGCTCCTGCACCGTGACCGCCGCCGCGGTCAGCTCGTCGAGCGTCTGGGGCACCTCGATCCCGTGCTTGTCGAACAGGTCGCCCCGGTAGATCAGGACGTTGGAGACGAAGCAGTAGGGCAGTCCCCAGAGCCGGCCGCGATCTGAAAGGGAGTCGATCGCAGCCTGCGGAAAGTCCGCCAGTGAATAGCCGTCGGCCGCGACCAGCTCGTCGAGCGGCTCGACGTGGCCCGCGCGGGCCGCCTGAATCAGCAGCAGGTCGTCGACGCCGACGAGATCGAACGGCGGATCCTCGCCCGAGAAGCTGCGCTCCATCAGCTCCCACATCTCCGGGATCTTGGTAAACGTCACCTCGACCTCGATGCCGGTCTGCTCGGTGAAGCGCCGGGCGGTCGCGGGGAGGTTTGAGAACACGCCCCACTCCTCCTGCATGACGCGAACGGTGGTGCTCATCGTCTCTCCTCCTCGGTCGTCGATCGGATCTGGACGTCTGGCCGCTCGAACACCTCGGGGCGAAGCTCGAGCCCGAGGCCCGGGCCCGGCGGCGAGGTCACCATCCCGCCCTCGATCGCCGGTAGGGCGGTGACGAGGTCGCGGTACCAGCCGTCCCAGAACGCCCGCACGCTCTCCTGGAGGATTGCGTTTGGCAGATGCAGCGACATGTGGGTCGCGGCCGCATAGACGACCGGGCCAGTGCAGTCGTGCGGCGCCACCGGCCGCTCGTAGGCCTCGGCCAGCGCGGCGACCTTGCGCGCGGTCGTGATCCCGCCAACCCAGCCGACGTCGAAGATCACGATCCGGGCTCCGTCTCGGACCAGCAGATCGCGGAAGCCGGGCAGGTCGGTCAGCGTCTCGCCGGCCGCGATCGGCGCCGACGAGATCCGTTGCACCTCGGCCAGCGCTTCGGCGCTCGTGACCCGGACCGGATCCTCGATCCAGAACGGATCGAACTCGGCCAGGGCGGCGACGATCCGGCACGCGGCGGGCACGTCCCAGAGCGCGTGCAGCTCGATCATCACGTCGATCTCGTGACCGACGGCGGCTCGGATCTGGCGGATCGGCTCGAGCGCGCGGTCGAGCTCGGCCGCCGAGATGTCGTGGCCCAAGGTCAGCTCGGCGTAGGGGTCAAACGGCCAGATCTTCATGCCCGTCGTGCCCTCGTCGAGCAGGCTGCGCGCGAGCTCGTCGGGGCGCTGCAGGAACGCCTCGAGGTCCTCGTGGGGCGCGCCGGCGTGCTCCTCGTACAGCCCCCAGTTGGCGACCGCCTGGGCCTGGCGCCCGCGGACGTAGTGAGCCCCCGCGCACGTGTTGTAGGTGCGGATCCGGTCCCGGGAACGGCCGCCGAGCAGGTCATGGAGCGGCTGGTCAAGCGCCTTGCCGCGCAGGTCCCAGAGCGCGATGTCGACCGCCGACGCGGCGCGGGTCTCGGCCCCGGCGGAGGCGGTGCCAACGTACCCTCGCAGCGCGTTGCAGTGGCGCTCGATCTGCGCCGGGTCCTCGCCGAGCAGATAGTCGGCGACGACGTTGTGGAGGTGGGCCTCGACGGCGTCGGCAAAGAAGAACGTCTCGCCGAGGCCGGTCAGCCCCTCGTCGGTGTGGAGCAGGACGTGGACGAGATTGGGGAACTCGTCGGTTCGGACTGTGTCGATGCCTGTGATCCTCATGCGCACCCCTCGTAGACGATCAAACCGTCCGGCCCACGCGTGGCGGTCGCGAGCCCCGAGCTTCACGAGCCGCTGCGCGTGGCCATGGACGCTGTAGACCAGCTCCTGCGCTCCCTCGTCGGGCCACGGCGAATCGAGCTGGTCGTTGACCAACGTGACCAGCGCCGACAGCGTTCTGGGCTCGGCGAGGCTCGCTCGCACAAGGCCGTCGACGTGCTCGACGTAGTCACGGGTTTCGGCAATGAAGGCGGCCACCTCCGGGCCGCTCTGCGCCGGCCAGTGGCAGCCGTGCATTTCGGTCGGCGAAAGCGACTCGACCAGGTCCACGGTCGCGAGGTACTCGTCGACGTGGGTGTACGTCGGGCACAGCTTCGGCGTCCCGTCGAGCCCGAGGTAGACGGATCCCTGGAGACAGTCACCGCCGAACAGCGCCCGCGAGCGCTCATCGAACAGCGCCAGATGGCCGGGGGAGTGGCCCGGGACGTGCAGCACCCGCAGGTTCCACCCCGGTGACAGCGCGAGCACCTCATCGCCGCGCAAGCCGAGCTCAACGTGTACCGGGCCGCCGGATTCCTCGCGCATCCACGCCAGCGCGTCCGCGCCCGGGGTGATCCCGTGATCATCGCGATACGCCAGGTAGCGAAGCTCGACCAGCGCGTCCGGGTCGCAGACGAGCACGATGTCGAGCGCCCCGCAGCCGACCCACAGCGACGGGTTGCCCTGCTTGAGCGCATGCGCGCCGCCCTGATGGTCGAGGTCTGAGTGGGTGATCAACAGCAGGTCGAGGTCGGCGAGGCCGAGCCCGAGCTCGCGCAGCGCCGGTGCGATGAACTGTGGCACGGTGCTCGCGCAGCCAGCGTCAAGCAGCAGCCGGCGCTCGCCGAGGAACAGGAACAGGTAAAGGGGCCGGCCTCCGACCTCCGCCTCGATCCGGTGCACGCCGTCGACGAGCTCCACGGTGCTCACTCTGCGGTCTGAAACAGGGAGGCGCCGCCATCGACCAGCAGCACCGAGCCGGTCATGTAGGCAGCCTCAGGTGAACAGAGAAACGCCGTCGCCTGGGCGACCTGCTCGGCGGTGCCGAGCTCGCCGAGCGGAACGACGACCGACGCCCGCCGTGCGTAGGTCGGATCGGTCTCGTACTGCTTACGCGCCATCCCGGCGAACACGATCCCCGGGGCGACGACGTTGACGCGAATCTTGTGCACGGCCAGTTCTCGCGCCATCGAGCGTGCGAGCATCCTTACCCCGGCCTTCGATACGCAGTAGGGCGCGATCTCGGGCCACGGAATCTCACCGACCCAGGAGCCGGTGAACAGGATCAGGCCGGGCCGGTCACGAACCACCATCAGGCGCGCGGCGAGCTGCCCGACGTTGAAGCAGCCGCCGAGGTTGACATCGAGGTGAGCCTGCCACTGCTCGGGGGTGACCTCGAGAAACGGCGCGGACTCGACGATTCCGGCGTTGCCGATCGCCACGTCGAGCGGATCGATCGACGCCAGCGCGGCCTCGACGGCCTCACGATCGGTCACGTCCGCCTGGATGTAGGTGCCCTGGCCGGCAGCGGTCACCGCCTCGATCCGGTTCGCGGCACCGTTGGAATCGGCCATGTCGATCATCGTCACGTGGGCGCCACGGCGGGCGAGCTCGAGCGACATCGCATGGCCGAGGTCACCCGCGGCTCCGGTGACCGCGATCCCGAGGCCGTCCAGCTGCGTTGAGTCGTACTGGTTCACGGGGTAGGCGACTCGCCGCCGCGGCCTCCGGTCCGCGGCGGCGAGAACCTTGTTTGACCTAGAGCGCCGGCCGGTGGGCGGCTTCGGCTGCCGTCTCCGGTCGTTCGAGGGTCGATTCACCCGCCTTGCGCAGCCACTCCTCCTTGCCCGTGCGGCTGGCGTAGATCAGGATCACGATCCCGAGCAGGAACCAACCAATCGCGATCCATGGCGCGTAGTCGAGTGCCGTCGGGAGGCTGAAGATGTGCAGTCCCGAGACGTTCTTCCAGCCGACCCAGATCAGTGCCGCCGTGGTCGCCAGCGGGATCACCCCGTGCAGCAGCCAATTGAAGTCCGACCGCTTCTTGCGGTAGTACCACCAGACCACGCCGAGGTTCCCCATCGAGTAGACGACGATCAGGCCGAGCGTCTGCGCGATCCCCATCATTCCGAACTGGTTGACCGGGCCGATCGTCGAGCCGAGCACCATCGCGGCGACGACGGTCAGGACCGTCATCGCGATGATCGCGTTCCACGGCGTCTTCCAGCGCGGGTTGGCGACGCCCAGCCACCGCGGCAACGCCCCGATCCGTCCCATCCCGAAGAACACGCGTGTCGACGCGTTCTGGATCGCGATCGAGACAGCGAGTGACGAGTTCACGGTCGCGATCAGAACCAGGATCCAAGCCCCGCTCCACAGTCGGCGGGCGAGGTCGAAGATCTGGTCTGACTGGGTGAAGTTCCCGGCCACGACGCTGGTCGTGCCGTGACCGACGAGCACGCCCCAGTTGACGAACGCGTAGAAGAGCGCGATGCCCGCCGTCGACAGCACGATCACGATCGGGAGGTTGCGTTTCGGGTTCTCGGTTTCCTCAGCTAGCGGCGCCACCGCCTCGAAGCCCGACAGGGCGAGAATCGTGAACACCACCCCCAGGTACAGGCCGTTGGCGCTCGGCAGGTTGCCGGGGTTGAACGAGTCTCCGTTGAAGCCGCCCGGCCCCGGGGAGAAAAGGCCGGAGATCGCCAGCACCAGGAAGACCAGGACCTCGAATCCGCCGAGCGCGAGCATCGCCCGCACCGACAGCGAGATGCCGAACAGGGTGAACCCGGTGACGATGATCAGGAACGCGAAGAACCAGAAGTACCAGGAGATGTCGACCCCGTACTGCGCCTGCAGCGTCTGCTGTACGAGCAGGCCGGTGAACGCGCACACCGACGAGACCGCGATCGGGTCATACAGGAAGTACAGCCACGTGGTCAGCCAACCGGTGCGCGGCCCGATCGTCGAGCTGACGTACAGGAAGTAACCGCCGGCGCCGGTGAACTGCTTGGCCAGCTGCGTCAGCGTCACAGCCACTCCGAGGCAGATGATGCCTCCGAGAATGTAGGCAATCGGCGCCGCGACGCCCGCGAAGCTGACGATGAACGTCAGCCCGAGCAGGATGTTCAATCCCGGGGCGATGTGCGTGACCGCCTGGACCATCCCGCCCCAGAACCCGAGCGCACCAGCCTTCAGCTCGGTGTCCGCGGCAACATAGTTCACATCGGCGCCAGGGCCGTCCGATGCTGTTATGACATCCGCCATGGTCCCTCTCTCCTTCCCATCTAACCCTTGTTGGTAAAGAGCGCTTCGAACTCTGAGTCGTTGTCACCAGGCACCCACACATGGGTGACCGTCTTCAGGTGCGCCCGCATCGCCTTGCGGGCTCGCTCGGGGTCGTGTGACTCGACGGCCTCGAGGATCAGTTCGTGTTCGTGCGTGGCCTCCGGAAGCCGCCTGAGCAGGCGGTTCGTCACCCTGCGGCTGAGCCTTTGGAGCTCGCCGAGCGAATCCAGGACGAACGCCAGGATCACGCTTCCGGTCGCTGCCGCGAGCTCGCGATGGAACGCGACGTCGGCCTCGAGGTAGGCATCGGGGTCGCCGGTCAGGCTCGCCATCAGCGCCACTGACTCACGCGCGCGGGCGATCTGCTCGTGATTGGCGCTCAGCGCCGCGCGCGCCGCGACCTCGGGCTCGATCAGCGTCCGGACGTAGTGGACGTCGGCCAGATACGCGCGCGCGATCTCGGGATCGTCGATCAGCTCGATCATCAGCGGATCGAGCTGGTTCCACTCGCTCGAGTTGCGGACCTGCATCCGGCGGCCCTGGCGGACCTCGACGAAGCCTCGCTCCGCGAGTGACCGGATCACGTCTCGGGCGGTCGCCTTCGAGACCCCGAACTCGTCGCAGATCTCCTGCTCGGTGGGCGGCGGCACTCCGTCCCCGATCTCCCGGTTGGCGATCCGCCGGGCGAGTGCCCTCGTGACCTGGTCGCTCAGCTTGATCGAGCGAAGAGGAGCGGCTTGCGACACCCTCATGGCCCAAGTTGTATGGTAACCATGTGACTCGCGCGGAACTTAACTCCGCGCACCCGCAGCTGTCAAGGGGGCGCGAGAGCCGGTGACACGCATCGTGCAGCTTCGGGATGTCGAGGCACCGCCGTTCGAGCTCGGCGACGAGCTGCCATCGATCTCCGCAGCGGAATTCGAGGCGCGGATCGCCGCGTTACGGGCCGCGGTCAACGCCGACTGGATCGTCGTCTACGGCGACCGCGAGCACGCGGCGAGCGTGATCTTCCTCTCCAACCTCGACCCCCGATTCGAAGAGGCGCTGATCGTGCTCGGTCCCGACCAGCGGACCCTGATCCTCGGCAAGGAGGACGTCGGCTACGTGCCGATCGTGCCGATCGACTTCGACGTGATCTGCTGCCCGACGTTCAGCCTGATGGGAATCGACCGCGGCGATGGCCCGACGCTCGAGGGGACGCTGCGCGGTCTCGGGCTCAAGACCGGCGATCGGATCGGCGTGGTGGGCTGGAAGGCGCTGCTCGCCGAGGAGTGGAGCGGCCTGCGTCCCGCGATCTTCGCCCCGGCGTTCTTCGTCGACACGCTGCGGGAGATCGCCGGCGACGGGGCAAACGTGGTCGACGTCACGCCGGCGCTGACCAGCCCGACCACCGGGCTGCGGACGTTCTCGAGCGCCGACCAGATCGCGATCTTCGAGTGGGGCGCGTCCCGATGCTCGGCGTGGGTACACGCGATCATCGATGCGGCGCGACCCGGCGTCAGCGAACGCGAGGCCTTCCGGGCCGCGCCGTGGGCCGGGGAGCCGCTCAGCTACCACCCGGTGTTCGCCTCCGGCCCCGACGTCGCGGTCGGCCTGCGGAGCCCGAGCTCACGGCGTCTGCAGCTGGGTGACGGGGCCGTGACGGCGGTCGGCCTGTGGGGCGGCAACTGCGCGCGCGGCGGCATCGTCGCGTCCTGTACCGACGACCTGACGGCCGCCAGCGAGGGGTACCTCGAGCGGCTGATCATCCCGTACTGGCGGGCGATCGCCACCTGGTATGAGACGCTCGGAGACGGCGTCGCAGGCGGGCAGGTGTTCGAGGCCGTCACCGAGCTGCTGGCCGACGAGGCGTTTCACTCGTCGCTGAACCCCGGCCACCTGATCCATTACGAGGAGTGGATGGACTCGCCGATCCGCGCCGGTTCAAGCGATCCGATCGCAAGCGGGATGGTGATCCAGAGTGACATCATCCCGACCGGGATCACGGTCGGCTGGACGACCAACTGCGAGGACACGGTCGCGATCGCCGACGCGGGGTTGCGCGACGAGCTGGCCGCCAAGCATCCCGAGCTGTGGTCGAGGATCCGTGCGCGCCAGGATCACGTTCGCGACAAGCTCGGCGTGCAGCTGCGCGACGAGGTGCTGCCGCTGTCGTGCACGGCCGCCTACCTGCGGCCGTTCTGGCTCGCGCCGGGCAAGGCGCTCGCGTTCGGCTAACGCCGTCCCGTTGCGCTGAGCCGTCCTAGTAGGTGGCCCGCCCGCCCGAGAGGTCGAACACCGCCCCGGTCGAGAAGCTGCACTGCTCGGAGGCGAGAAACGCGATCAGTGCCGCCACCTCCTCGGGTCGCCCGATCCGCTTCATCGGGATCTTCTCGACCATGTAGCCGACGTGCTCCTCGCTCATGTCGCCCAGCATCGCGGTGTCGATCACTGCCGGCGCCACGCAGTTGACCAGCACGCCGGTCTCGGCTAGGTCCTTGCCGATCGCCTTCGTGGTCGCGATCACGGCCGCCTTCGAGGATGAATAGGCGGCGGCCATCGGGTTGCCCTCCTTGCCCGCGATCGAAGCGATGTTGACGATCCTCCCGTAGCCGCGGGGCACCATCGCGCGGGCGGCGGCGCGGTTGGTGAAGAACACCCCGTCGCAGTTGATCGCGAACACCCGGCGCCACTCCTGATCGCTGACGTCGACCGTGTGCAACGAGTCCCCGCTGACGCCCGCGGCGCAGATCGCGATCTGCAACGGACCGAGCTCACTCTCCACGGCCGCCACCGCCGCGTCGACGTCGTCAGAGCTGCTCACGTCACCATCGATCGCCAGCGCCCCTTCGATCTGCGCCGGCGTCAGGTCGAGCGTCGCGACCCGGGCGCCGCCGGCGAGCAGCAGGCGCGCCGCCGCGGCGCCGATCCCTCCGGCGCCGCCGGTGATCAGCGCCGTCCGTCCGTTGAAGTCGTAGCTCGCCTCCATGTCGCTAGAGATAGCTGACCGAGTCGGTGACAACGGCAGCCTGGCCGCGCAGGAAGTCCAGGTCGCAGCCCTCGTTGGCCTGCAGCACATGCTGCTCGTACATCTGCCGGTAGCCGCGCTCATCCTTGGGTGGGGGCGGCTTCCACTCCGAACGGCGCCGCTCCAACTCCGCCTCGTCAACGAGCACGTCGAGCGTCCGCTGTTGCACGTCGAGCCGGATCCGGTCTCCGCTGCGCACCAGGGCGAGCGGGCCGCCGATCGCCGACTCCGGCGCGACATGGAGCACCACCGCTCCGTACGAGGTGCCGCTCATCCGCGCGTCGGAGATCCGCAGCAGGTCCGTCACCCCGACCTTGAGCAGCTTCGCCGGGATCGGCAGATGACCCCACTCGGGCATCCCCGGGGCGCCGACCGGACCGGCGTTCTGAAGCACCATCACCGAGTCCTGATCGACATCGAGATCCGGGTCATCGACCCGTGCCGCGAGATCGTTGATGCCGTCGAACACGACCGCCGTGCCCTCGTGCGAGAGCAGCCGCGCATCGGCCGCCGAGATCTTCATCACCGCACCGTCGGGGCACAGATTGCCGCGCAGCACGACCAGCGAGCCGCCCTCGTCGAGCGGGTTCGAGCGCGGACGGATGACCGCGTCGTTGATGATCTCGGTCGGTGTGGCATCCAGGTCGTCGCCGAGCGTTTGCCCGGTGACCGTCACCGCGTCGAGGTGGAGCAGGTCACGGATCTGCTCGAGCACCGCCGGCAGGCCGCCCGCGTAATAGAAGTCCTCCATCAGATGGTCGCCCGAGGGCTTGAGGTTGACCAGCCACGGGGTCGTCCCCGCGAGCTCGTCGAACAGCGACAGCGGCACGTCGACCCCGAGCCGCCCGGCGTACGCGATCAGGTGGATGATCGCGTTGGTCGAGCCCGAGATCGCGTGCAGGGCGCGGATCGCGTTCTCGAACGCGTCATGGGTGACGATGTCCGACGGGCGGATGTTGCGCTCGACGAGCTCGATGATCTGGCGCCCCGCGGCCTCGGCCATCTGGGCGCGGCGCGAGTCGACGGCCGGGATCGCGGCCGAGCCGGGCAGCGTCAGCCCCAGCGCCTCGGTCATGCAGGCCATCGTCGAGGCGGTCCCCATCGTCATGCAGTGGCCGTTGGAACGCGACATCGAGTTCTCGATCTCGGTGAAGTCGCGCTCGCTGATCCGGCCACCGCGCAGCTCCTCGTGGTAGTGCCAGCAGTCCGAGCACGAGCCCAGCTCCTTGCCGCGCCAGTGGCCGTTGAGCATCGGGCCGCCGGTGACGACGATCGTCGGGATGTTGGCCGAGCAGGCACCGAGGATCGAAGCGGGGTTGGTCTTGTCGCACCCGGTCAGCAGCACGACGCCGTCGAGCGGATAGGCGCGGATCGACTCCTCGACGTCCATCGACATCAGGTTGCGATAGAGCATCGTCGTGGGCTTCATCAACGACTCGCCGAGTGACATCACCGGAAACTCGCGGGGGAACCCGCCCGCCTGAAAGACGCCGCGCTTGACCGCCTCGGCCAGCCCGCGGAGGTGAATGTTGCAGTTGGTCAGCTCAGACCACGAGTTGCAGATCCCGATCACCGGGCGCCCGCGGAACGTTTCATCGGAGACGCCGGTCGACTTCAGCCAGGAGCGGTGCAGGAAGCCGTCAAGGTCCTGGCGGTCAAACCACTGCGAGCTGCGGCGCCCGTTGCCGTGGTCATAGCCACCGCTTCGCATCGTCGCCATGTCGCTCCTTTCGTTGTGCTGCTGTTTGTCAGACGTGCTCGAGGACGATCTTGGCGACGATCCCGCTTCGATCATCCATCAGCGCGACCGCTTCCTCGTAGTCGCTGATCGGGAAGCGGTGGGTGACGATCGGATCGAGATCGATCACCCGGTCGGCGGCCAGTCCGACGACCCGCGACCAGACCGAGGCCGGATAGGCGAGGCTGCCGATCAGCGCCATGTCCTTGCCGGTCAGCAGGTCGGCCGGCAGCGTCAGGGTCGCGCCCTCGCCGGCGATCCCGAGCAGCACCGTCCGGCCGCCGGGCCGGCAGAGGTCGGCGGCGAGCCTGACCGCCGCCGGGGCGCCGGCCGTCTCGATGACCAGATCGAGCTCACCATCGGCGGCCCCGGCCTCGGTCTCGGTTGACAGCATCACCTCGGTCGCGCCGAGCCGCGCCGCCAGTTCGAGCTCCTCCTCGCGCAATCCGTAGGCGACGATCCGAGCCGGCGAGAACAGCTTCAGCAGCGTGATCGCAAGCGAGCCGAGCGTGCCGACGCCGATCACGCCGACGGTCTCGCCGGGCTCCGGGGCGGCCTTCTCGAGACCGTGCAGCACCACCGAGGCGGGTTCGATCAAGACGCCGGCGTCAAACGAGACGTGCTCCGGCAGCCGATGGACGACCCGCGCCGGGACCGTGACCAGCTCGCCGTACCCGCCCGGCCGGGTGAACCCCAGCGCCTCGATCCGCTCGCACCAGTGGGTCTGGCCGCTGCGGCAGCGCCGGCACCGGTGGCAGGCGATCAGCCCCTCGCACACGACCCGGTCACCCGGCGCGACGGACTCGACGTTGGCGCCGACCTGCACCGCCGTGCCGGACCACTCATGGCCGGGGATCACGGGGAAGTGAACCCACCGCGGGTCGACGAACACGCCGGTCATCACCTCGATGTCGGTCCGGCAGAGTCCGGCCTCGCGGCTTTGAACGAGCACGTCGTCGGGGCCAACGGCGGGCGCGTCCACCTCCATGTAGGCGACCTGATTGGGTCGCTCGACGACGACCGCCTTCATCGCGCGATTATTCTAGGTGCGTGAGCGTCACCGGGGATTTTACGCAGCGCTTCTCATCGCTCTACACGGGCGCACTGACCGACGTCCTGGACCGGCACGGCTATCTCCAGCAGACGTTGTCGGCAGAGATCGCGCCGCTGCGGCCGGGGATGCGGCTCGCCGGTCCCGTGTACCCGGTGCTCGGCCGCCCGCACCCCAATCACGATTACGACACGTCGATACGGCGGGTGCTGGAGATGCTCGGCTCGGTCCCGACCGGGAGCGTGGCCGTCTATGAGACCAACGAGCGCACCGCCGCGCACTTCGGCGAGCTGTCGGCGACCTCGCTGGCGTCGCGCGGCTGTGCCGGCGCGGTGCTCGACGGCGGCAGCCGCGATGCCGAGTACATCCTGCGCGAGGACTTCCCCGTCTTCTCGCGGTACGTGACCCCGCAGGACTGCGTGCCGCGCTGGGAGCTCGAGGCCCACGGCGACGTCACGATCGTCGTCGGTGGAGTGCGCGTGTCGCCCGGTGACTGGATCGTCGGTGACCGTGACGGGCTGGTGGTCGTGCCCGGCGAGCGGCTCGAGGAGATCCTCGAGGAGGCCGAGCAGAAGGTTGCGACCGAGAACGAGATCCGTGACGCGGTCCGGGCGGGGACGTTGCCGCTCGAGGCGTACGAGCGGTTCGGCACTTTTTGACGCACTCTTGGAACCTCGTGCACGTATAGCGTGCATTCGGTTCCAAACCCCTCAGCCGGCGGCCCCGGGGAAGCGGGCCTGAACCCACTCCCGCCCAGTTTGCATCGCCGCGTCGGTGGCTGGGACGAACTCCATCGCCAGCCCGCCGCGGTAGCCGGTCTGATGCAGAACGTCGAAGACGCTGTCGAAGTCCAGGTGCCCGCTGCCCGGCTCGCGCCGCTGGCTGTCGGCGAGGTGGACGTGGACGATCTGCTCGTGGTGGGCCCGCAGCGCGTCGGGGATCGAGTCCTCCTCGATGTTCATGTGGAAGACGTCGGCCATCAGCCGGACGTTGGGCAGGTCGATCCGCCGGCGCAGCTCCTCGGCATCGTCGAGCGTGCGCAGCAGGTGGGTCTCGTAGCGGTTGAGCGCCTCGAGCGCGATCGTCGGCCCGCCGTTGCGCGCCCCGGCGGCGATCGTCTCCGCGGCGCGGTCGAGCTCCGCGTCGCGGCCGCCCGGGTCCTCGACGGTCCGGAAGGTCGGCACCAGCACGAGCACCGGCGCCGCGACGGCGGCGGCCTGCTCGAGTGACGCGCGCAGATAGTCGCCCGCCCTGCGCCTGACGCTCTCGCTCTCATGGGCGCAGTCGCGGTCGGGGTAGCCGAGGCCGATCCAGCACATCGACGAGACCGTCAGGCCGGCGGCGTCGAGGCGCTCACGGGCATCGGCGACGTCGAGCTCCGGGGTCGCTGCGAGCTCGATCTCCGGATAGCCCGCGGCCGCCACGCGCTCGATCGCCTCGGCGGTGCTCGCCGCACCAAGCGTCCACTCGCTCACACTAAGGCTCATGGCGCCGCAATATATGCGCCTGCGCAAACGAATAGATTGGCGCTCATGGCGCGCGCTCTGAAAGCAGGCGTGATCGGCGTTGGACTGGTCGGCTCGCCGCACATCGAGGCGATCGCGCGAACGGGGATGGCTGAGGTCGCGGCGGTCGCGGCGTCCTCGCCCGAGTCGGCCCGCCGCGCAGCCGAGCGTCATGGGGTGCCGGCCCGCGACAATTGGCGCGCGGTCGTCGACGACCCCGACGTCGAGGTGGTCCACAACTGCACTCCCAACCGGCTGCATGTCGAGGTCGCGTTGGCGACGCTGGCGGCCGGCAAGCACCTGGTGACCGAGAAGCCGCTGGCGGCCGGGGTGCAGGAGGCCGAGGCGCTCGTCGGCGCCGCCGCCGAGAGCCCGGTCGTGACCGCGCTGTGCCACAACTACCGCCAGTACGCGATGGTCGCCGAGGCGCGCGAGCTGATCCGATCGGGCGCGATCGGCGAGGTGTTCCACATTCACGGCGTCTACATCCAGGACTGGCTGTCGGACCCGGAAGCCAGCAACTGGCGCCTGGATCCCCATCAGAGCGGGGCCTCGACGACGTTCGCCGACATCGGCACCCACTGGTGCGACATGGCGATGCACCTGACCGGCCGCCGGATCGAATCGCTCTGCGCCGTCACCGATGGCCTCCACGGTCGGCCGACCGATGATCACAGCGGGGTGCTGCTCCGCCTGCAGGGCGGCACGCTCGGCACGCTGGTCGCCTCGCAGGTGTCACCCGGCGCCAAGAACGCGTTCCGGATCAAGTTCGACGGCGCCGACGGGTCGCTGTACTGGGATCAGGAGCGCCCCGAGGAGCTGTGGCTCGGGCAGGTCAACGGGCCGACCGAGCTGCGCCACAAATATCCCGACCGTCTGCATCCGGCCGCCCAGCCCAAGGCCCACCTCCCGGCGGGCGAGATCGAGGGGTGGAACAGCACCTTCGTGAACCTGTTCGAGGCCGTCTACCGGCGCATCCTCGGGCGTCCGCTGCCGGGCGATGAGAGTGTCGCGACGCTCTCCGAGGGGCTGCTGTTGATGCGCCTGATCGACGCCGTCGTGCGCAGCAACGCGGAGCGCGGCTGGGTCGATCTCCCGGTGCCGGAAGACCCCGTCTACGAGTAGACGCCCGGGCCCCGGTTTGCGAGCAGGCGGCTCAGGCGCCGCCCGCCGGCAGCGCCCGAGGCCGGTTGCTGTGGGGGCGTTACTGCTTCTTCAGTGTTGCGACGGTCACATGCGGCCACCGCAGGCCGTTGAAGTCGAGCTCAACCAGCTGGCTGTACTGGAGCTGGAGCTTGCTCTGTCCGGCGATCTTCTCGATCCAGAAGGTCGCGTCGACCTCGACCGCGGTCGCGTTGCCGCCGGGCGGGTTGGCGCCGGCGGCCAAGAACGCCGTGTTGGCGGTCCCGCCCGCCTTGATCGGTGTGTGCTTGGTGGTCACGTGCAACACGGTCGTTTGGGTGATGTTCTTTCCCTGGATCGCAGCTTTCAGCACGCTGTTGGGGTTCTTGACCATCGCCTGGGTGACGCCCGGGGACTTGAAGCGGAACTGGGTGTTCTGGGACAGGTTGAGCTCGGTGAACGTCCCCGCGATCGATCCGAAGTCCGAGTTCTTCGGGGGCGGGCTGCCGATCCCGAACGGGAGGATGTTGTTGTTGGGGATCGTCGGTCCGCGATTGCGCGACTTCGGCGTCCCCTGCGCCAAGATCGTCGTCCCGTGCGGGATTGACGCCATCCGCACGACCGTCGCAGGCTCCTTGGGGTTGCTGGTCGGCGGCACATGGGCCCAGATCCCGGGCTCGATGTGCAACCCGGCGCCGGTGCTGGTCTCGGCGATCTGCTGCATGTAGGTCAGCCCGAACATGCTGATGTCGGGCATCAGCAGCCCGCGGTTGGGGATCGCGCCGCCGATCTTGGTGAACGCGAGCGTCTCGGTCGTCTCGTTGAGCTCGAGGAAGCGATCCTGGCCGGTCGACAGCTTGTGCGGTCGCCAGATCGCATTGAAGCCATGGCCCTTCCACGTGCCCGCAAGATCGGCCAGCGGGCCGAGGTTGTTACCGGGCTGCGCGTGCGCGATCGCGGCCGCCGCTTCCTCCTGCACCTCGGGGATGCCTACAAACGCAAAGTTGGTATCGGTCTCGGCGACAACTGGCATGGGTTACTCCCTCACGGTTACCTATGGACGGCCGGAAGCCCGGCCGCCGCGCGATTGACAAGGTGCAAAGCCACTGCTGTCGCGGGTCGGGCCGACACTGTCAATGCGTGCGTGCGAGCGCTATCGAACCCCAGCCGCAGACCCGCCCAAGAAGCCACGAGCACCGTCGAACCCGAGTTTCGATCCCCCGACAGCGGTGAACCCCCCTACCTTTTTCTGACCCGCTTGCGCCACCTCAGGACGACGCCGGGGCGACCCTAGCGCAAGTGGCTGGCGCAATCAACCTTGCCGGTGGAGGCTCGCGCGGCGGCTGACAGAGTTCTGGCGCCGAAGGAAGGATCGGGCCCAGTTCTGGGCGAACCAGTGATCGCCGGAAGTCTTGCCACCGCGGCCTCGAGGGAGGGAGATCACCGTGACCACTGACCCGCCCGACCCCGCCGCTGGCACTGCGGCGAGCTCGACGATCGCGCCCAAGCTCCAGCCGGACGGTCGAAGCATCGGGTTGCGCGAGGAGGATCGCGACCTTTCGGACCTGGTCGTGTCGTGGGTGCAGACAAACTGGCCCCAGGACCAGGTCAAGCGCACGTTCGTCCAGACGGAGCTGGAAGCCCGCCTTGCCTCCTACCGCCGGCAGGCGCGGTGGTGGCGCGCGGCGCAGATCTCGATCTGGTTGTTGATCGCCCTGCTTGGCCTGTTGATCTCGGTGTTCGCCGGATTCAAGACCGGCCACGGGTTCACGCTGGTCGCCGGCGCCCTCGTCGCGACGCTGACGACGCTCGTCAATGCGTCACATCCGGCCAAGCAGGCGGACGGCTACCTCAATGCAAGGCTCGCCCTCCGCGACGAAGGCTGGTACCTACTCAACCATACAAATACTTATGCAAAGTTGACGAACGACCAGGCCTACGCACAGTTCACGACGGCGGTCCACAAGATCATTGCGACCAAGCGGGCGCAGACCAGCCTCGACGCCCTCAGCCCGTGACGGTGTGCCCATCACACCCTGGGGTGGGGTGCACCGGCGGCGACGGTGCCATAGGGTTTCACCGTCGCGCGTGGGTGACAGTCGCACGTTTGGTGTCCACACCTAGCAGGAGGTAAGAGGATGGCAGGGCAGGACCAGCCGGGACAGGGGCCCGGCGCGCAACAGCCACCCGCGGTCGCCGTCCAGGGGGCGCAGCATCTGGCTGCCGGGCAGACGACCACTCCGGCCGCCGAGGGCTCTCTGATCGGGCGCTTCGTGGCGATCATCACGCCATTCTTCGTCGTGTTCGCCGGCTGGCTGGCCGGAGTTGTCGCCAAGGCGGTTCCCGGGGCGCACCTCGACAGGGGGCAGATCGTCGCCTTCATGATTGCGGTATCGACCGCGGCGCTCGGCGCCGGATGGAAGTGGCTGCAGGGATGGCAGCAGCACGAGCAGAACGTCGCCGACGGCAAGTCGCCGCCGATCCAGCAGGCGGCGCCCCCCAAGCAATGAGCGCGCGAGCGGTGGCCCGGTGCTGAAGCAGGCGTTTGACCGCGAGGAACTCCAGCAGTACGTCGGCGCGGTGCGTGACCAGCTCGGCTCGCCCGAGCTGCGCGACGAGGTCGCCAAGGCTGCCGCGGTCGTCGACGGTGGCGGTGACCCGGCGGCCGACCTGGCCGCGAAGATGCCAGACGTGAGCGGCGCCCTGGCGTCGTCCGGGGGGCGCCACACCGACGAGGTGCCCTACCTGTCCCGGGACCCGATCCACAGCCTGCTGCAGAGCTCGCTCGAGGAGAAGCTGCGAGAGCAGGGGGAGGTCGCCGACCATACCCCTGCACATCGCCACCTGCTTGGGACGATCGTCCACACGGTCGAGTCACTGCTCGATCCGACCCGGTTCGGTCCGACCGATCCGAACTGGGTGATCGACGTCGGGAAGTCGATGCTCGACCGGCTCGCGCAGGGCAATCATGCCTTCAACACCTCACCCGCACGGCACGAGATCGCGGACACCGCGAGGATGGTGGTCGTCGGCGACTGGGGGACGGGACTTCCCCGCGCTCGGGCGGTCGCGGGCTTCATGGCCGACGAGGTCGCGGCGGCGCTCGCCGATCACCGTCAGGTCCACGTGGTCCATCTCGGCGACGTCTACTACTCGGGAACGCCAGAGGAGGTCGATCGCCGGGTGCTGGCGCCGGGGCTGTGGCCGGTGACGGCCGACCAGGCGCGCGCCGGCGTCACATCCTGGTCGCTGAACGGAAACCACGACATGTACGGGGGCGGCTATGGCTACTTCGACCGGCTGCTCGCCGACGAGCGGTTCAAGGCGCAGAGTTCGCCCGACGGCAAGCCGACCAGCTTCTTTGAGCTGGTCGCTCCCTCGTGGCAGTTCCTCGGTCTCGACACGTCGTGGGACCCCGACGTTCTCGCGCAGGGACACGCGGGCGTGCTCGAGAATCCGCAGGCGGAGGTCGCCGCGAAGGCGGCGACCGAGGCACGCGCGGCGGGGCGCAAGCTGATCCTGCTCAGCCACCACCAGCTTGTGTCGGTCTACGACAAGGCCGACATCGAAGACGTGCTGCCGTCCAAGCTGGCACCGATCCTCGACGGCGACAGCGTGACCGGGTGGCTATGGGGGCACGAGCACCGTTGCATGGGGTTCAAGCCGGTCCGCGGGATCAAATTCGCTCGCTGCATCGGCCACGGTGGAGTCCCGGTGCTGATGGAGCACGCCGAGGGCGCTCCGATTGACTCACCGGGGCTCTGGGAGGAGCGCGAGTTCCTCGAGCGCGACGGCGATCACTGGCAGCGGTTCGGGTTCGCCGTCCTCGACATGGCCGCCGACCGGATCGAGGTCCGCTACCGCGACGAGCTCGGCCGCCAGACGCGAACCGAAACGATCAGCTGAAAGGCGGCTAGGGCGACGGTGTGACGGTCGCCGTCGAGCTGACCGCCCCGTCGGCCGAATGGGTGGTGGCATTGACCTCCACGTCCCCCGCGTCACCGACCAGCGGCCGCGTCAATTGGCCGGAGCTTCCCTTGAGGTCGATGACCGTCGTTGCCGGGGGCCGTTCGCCTTTGGTGGAGTCGACCCCGAGCACGAGCCTGGTTGCGGGGGGCGCGCCGGCGGCCTGCGGGATCTCGTACTTGACGTGAACCACTCCGGCCGCCGGGTCGGGCTGCACCTCGATCTGCGGCGCGACCGGGGCCGGCTTGGCATCGACGTACCTGCTGCCGACCGGAGGAACGTCGGCCGCGTCACACGAGGCGTGGAAGGCGGCGGGGTTT
This sequence comes from uncultured Solirubrobacterales bacterium, assembly GCA_963770885.1. Taxonomy (GTDB): domain Bacteria; phylum Actinomycetota; class Thermoleophilia; order Solirubrobacterales; family Solirubrobacteraceae; genus Palsa-465. The sequence continues at coordinate 421,987 of CAVYRI010000001.1, forward strand.
GACCATTGCTGGTGCTTGGTGGGCGCCGCCGGGCTGTTGGCCTCGACACCGATCCCACCGAGCACCTCGTTGTCTGGCTTGGTGCCGCCCCAGTGGCCCGGCCAGAACGCCCACGGCGTCTGCGCCTGCGATAGCACGACCAGGTCGAGCTGCACCCGCGGGCCCTTGGCATCGTTGTGGTCAGGCAGCAGCGAGCGGTCGCTGACCAGCGTCCCGGCGCGCAGCATCGAGGCGTGGGTTCCGCGGGCGCTGTAGACGACCGGAGACGAGCCCTGCTGCTCGACCTGGTTCCAGTTGGCGGTCACGCCGCTGCGGTGCTGGGCGTAGGTGACGACATCGGGCTGGCCGCCGGCGTCGAGCCGCAACTGGATCATCTCGAGGTCGCCCTCGTGGGTTCCAGCGTCGAGAAAGCCCGGGTCGTCGTAGTACATGAAGAACCAGTACTGAAGCCACGTCACGCCCTGCTGGTCGACGACGTGCCCGTGACACTTGTTGGCGTAGCCGGGGCGGGCGTGCATCACGCGCGCCTGAGTGACGTAGTCGGTGCCGACCTCGACGATGAAGTCGGTCGGCTGCACCGGCTCGCCGTTGGCGTACGTGGTCGGGTGCAGGAAAGCGAGGTTGAGCTCGGGCACGCCGGCCGCGTTTGGCCCGGCCGCGGCGATCACCGTGCCGTCGGCCCGTTTGAGCTCGTTGCCCGGGCGATCGCTGATCACCGCCGCCCAGTCGGTGTAGTAACTCTCGAGTGAGTCGTACTGGACCACCGGCCGGTATTGCGCCAGCAGCGCAGCGGTATCAAGCGCAGCCATCAGCTAACTCCCCCACACACGGTTTCACCTGCCAGATCAAGCTGCCCTCAAGGTCAGCGCCTCCGAGTCGGAGTGCTATCAGGTTGCCCTCCAGCGCGCAAGACGATCCGGGGCTAGGCGAGCTATTCCGCGAGCACAAGGGCCTACCGGTTCCCGGACCGGTGGAACCATCCGGCCGCGACCAAGACGCACAAAATCCCCAGCAGGTGCTGTCAGCTGTAACAATCCAGGTCCGGGCATGTGGGGCCGCACGAGGAATCACGGGGAGGCACACGGAGTGGCGGTAAACGCCTTTAGCGTCGCGGCGGTTCGCACGTATCGGAAGCGATCGGCGACCGCTCCAGGTGCAGACGCGCGTGTGCGGATCGTGGTACGTCCACTCGGCTTGTGCCGCTGGTCCAGACGGACATTAAAGCTCATAAACACGCAGCAAGGCGCACCAAAGCTGATGGTGCAGGTCCATATTTACCCGCGATGCAGTCAGTGAACTTACGATCGCGGATCCGGGGTGCAACAAGTCAAGGAGGCGTGAGATGGCAGCGGGGACGTTTTCAGTTCGGGGGAGCACGCGCGCGGCAACCGTGGCCGCGGAGCCGGTCGGCCCAGCCGATCCCAAGCACGAGATCACGGTCACGGCCTACATACGGCGCAACCCCTACGTGGCCCCGCTGCGCTCTCCGAACGAGCAAGCGCCGCTCGGCCACCAGTCGCGCCATTACCTGAGCGCCGATCAGGTCCAGCTGTTCCACGCAGCCGACCCGGCCGACGTCGACGCTGTGGTCCGCTTCGCCAGGCGTCGCCGGCTGACCGTGGTCGAGCGCAGCGAGAGCAAGCGCCTCGTGCGGCTGCGCGGGACCAACGCGGCCATGGCCCGCACCTTCGGTGTCAAGTTGATGCACTATGAGCACCCGTCCGGGTCCCTGTACCGAAGCCACGCCGGCGACGTACAGGTGCCCGCTGAGCTGGCGGGGATCGTCGAGGGCGTGCTCGGGCTCGACAACCGCAAGATGGCCCGCTCCTACCTACGGCCGAGCACGGTCAAGGTCTCCAAGCGCCGCGGGGCCACCAAGTCACTGCCCCCCAACACCTACCTGCCGCCTACTGTGGCGCAGCTGTTCAACCTGCCGCCGACCGACGGCAAGGGGGAGTGCGTGGCGGTGTTCGCGTTCAACGGTGCCGTGATGAGCACCGGCGAGTCGGTCGACGGCGGCTATGACGCGACCGCGCTGAACAACTACTTCGAGAACGTCATCGGACAGACCGCGCCGACGCTCGTCGACGTGGTCGTCCAGGGGCCGGGCAACCAGCCTGGCGACGGTTCGGGCGGTGACGCCACCGGCGAGGTGCTGCTCGATCTGTGCGTCGTCGGCTCAATCGCCCCGGCGGCCAAGATCGCGGTCTACTTCACGGAGTTCACCGAGGAGGGATGGGTCAACGCGATCAAGGCGGCCGTCGCCGACACGACCAACAGCCCGTCTGTGATCTCGATCTCCTACGGCAATCCCGAGGACGATCAGCAGCAGGGACTGTGGATGGAGCAGACGGTGAGGCTGGTCAACGAGGCGTTCCAGGAGGCCGCCAACCAGGGGATGACGATCTGCTGCGCCAGTGGCGACGACGGGGCTGCCGACGAGTCCTCGGCAACGACCGACCACGTTGACTTCCCCGCTTCGAGCCCCTGGGTCCTGGGCGTTGGCGGGACGCGGCTCGAGGCCGACCCGTCGACGATGACGATCTCGTCCGAGGTCGTCTGGAACGACCTCGCCGACAATGCCGGCGCGACCGGCGGCGGCGTCAGCCGTCTGTTTGCGCTGCCGAGCTGGCAGGCGCACGCGGGCGTCCCCGCCAACGCCGACGGCAGCGGCAAGACGGGGCGGGGGGTCCCCGACGTGTCGTCGCTCGCCGACCCCGAGACGCCGTTCGCGGTCCTCAGTCCAGACGGCAGCGTCAGCGGCGTCGGCGGGACGAGTGCCGCGGCGCCGCTCTGGTCGGCGCTCATCGCGCGGCTCAACGAGGCGACCGGGGTGCGGCTGGGCTACTTCAACGCCGAGCTCTACTCCCGCCTCGGCGGCGCGCTGCACGACATCACCAGCGGCAACAACGGCGGCGGCCAGATCACCGGCTACTCGGCCGCAGCCGGCTGGGACGCCTGCACCGGCTGGGGCCGTCCCGATGGCGCCCGGCTGCTGGCGGCGCTGACCGCACCGTCGGCACCGGTCACACCGGTCGCTCACAACGGAACCGCCCCGGCGCCGCCTGCGACGCCCGGCGCCGGGACGCCGGTGACGCCGGCTCCGGCGCCCGCGCCGCCGCCGCCGGCAACCGGCCAGCAGCGGCTGTTCGCCGAGGCACAGCCGGGGGGCGACGAGACGTCGTTCCAGGTCGATAACACCAGCTCGCAGTACTACAGCTCGCCCTATTACCTGGCCCACAAGAATCAGGTCCAGCCGGTCCCGGCGCCGGCCACATCGCCGCCGCGGATCGATCTCGCGCAGGTAGTCGACACATCGGTCGTGACGCCGATCCTGGCCTCGAAGCGGATCGTGTTTCACACGGTCGGTGACACGGGCGCCGCGAAGGTCAACAGCTTCCAGACGGCGGCCCAGGCGATCGGCAACGAGGCAAGCGTCGCCGATGCGATGGTGGCCGACCTGCAGGGAGACGACCCACCCGCGTTCTTCTTCCACCTCGGCGACGTGGTCTACAACTTCGGCGAGGGCCAGTACTACTACGACCAGTTCTACGAGCCGTTCCGCGCCTATGACCGGCCGATCTTCGCGATCCCCGGCAACCATGACGGGATGGTGTTCGGCTCCAGTCCGGACCTGCCTCAGGTGCCGACGCTGACCGCGTTCCTGCGCAACTTCTGCGCGCCGGCGCCGTCCACGTCCCCGGACGCGGGTGGCCTGGTGCGCAGCACGATGACGCAGCCGGGCGTGTACTTCACGCTCGACGCGCCGTTCGTCTCGATCATCGGCCTCTACAGCAACGTGCTCGAAGGGCCCGGGGTGATCTCGTCCCAGGGCGGGACCTACCCGATCAGCGACGCTCAGCTCACCTTCCTGACCGGTGAGCTGACGCGCCTGAAGAGCGCCCATGCGGCCAACCAGCGCGCGGTGATCGTCGCCTGCCACCACCCGCCGGCCTCGGTGGACTCAAAGCACGGCGGCACCACCGGCCTGGCCAACGACATCGACGCCGCGGCCCAGGCCGCCGGCCTGTGGCCCGATGTCGTCCTCTCGGGCCACGCGCACCTCTACCAGCGGTTCACCCGTGCGGTGGACGGCCGCCAGATCCCGTACATCGTCGCCGGCAGCGGCGGCTTCTCGGCCACCGCCCCGCAGGGCGGGGTGACGGCCCCGGTGACCGAAGGCGAGTACACGCTCGAGGTCGATCCGATCATCGAGTTCGGGTACCTGACCGTGACCGTCGACATGAGCGGCGCCGAGCCGACGCTCGGGATCGTGTTCAAGTCGCACGAGGATGCGGCCGCGCACGACAGTGTCAACGTGGCCCTCTCGACCGGGACGATCATGTAGCTGTACCGGGCGCGTCCATCCGCGCCCGGCGCGACAGGCGCGCGCTCGCCCTGCCCGGCGGGCGCGCGCACCGTCGCGCGTTACGGGACCGTCACGCCTCCGATCACGACCGGCTGCGTCGTCGGGTCCAGTTCGGCGTCCTGTGAGACGCCTGAGGGTGGAATCGTGTCCATCACCTTCGGCACCGTGTTCGGATCGACCGAGCAGATCGGGCTTGACTCGCCGGTCGCGCAGACGCCGAACGTGTACGCGCCCGGGGTGGCCGTGAACGCCCGTGCCTGGTCTGAGCTGAACCCGTCCTGGCCGGTCAGCGTGACCGTGAACGTCCACCCCGACCCGACATCGCCGAACGCCGCGCGGGGCACGATCAGCGTCGCCGTCTTGCTCGGCGGATCGACCACGAACCGGGCCGAACCCAAAGAGGTGTTCGAGGGATCCACCCATACCACGGGCGCGAAGGCCTGCGCCTCGAGCCGTTCACTCCACGCGTCGGCCGTGGCGATCTGGTAGTTGCGCGACGCGAACGCCGCCGCCGTCGAGGTGGTGGTGGCGGCCGGATCGTGGACGTAGACATCGAGCAGCTGGGCGCCGAAGTTGGCGCCGAAGGTCGGCGTCAGGTCGGCCAGGCTGACCTGGATGTAGACGTCGGTCGCGGTCTGGGAGACCTTCAGGTCCGTGAGATCGAAGGCGCCCGGATGGAAGTCGGCCGCGGTCGGGTAGGCGTACGTGCCCGGCCCATTGTCGTCCCCGGTCGGGTCCGGCTGCGAGAGGACGGTCGTCCCCGGCAGCGTCACGTCGGTCACGCTCAGCTGCGTGTACCCGGTGCGGCGGCCGAGCGTCGCGGCCACCGTGATCGTCGTTGAGCCAAAGCTCGGCGGCACCGTCAGCGTCCAGTCCCCCGAGGAGTCGGCGGTCGTCGAGGCAATCGTGGCTGCGCCGCCCGTTGCCCCCTCGGCCTCGGCGTCGACCTGTGCCCCGGCCGTTGTCGTCCCGGTCACGGTCACCGTCGAGCTGGTGACGCTCGAGCCCGGAGTCGGCGAGCTCACGGTCAGCGGCAGCGTCCCCGGCATCCCGTGACGAACGTAGCGGTCGGACACGATTGACGGCGTCTCGAGGTTATGACCGGCGCTCAGGTCGAGCGTCAGCCGCGCGTACTGGGCCTGGGCCCAGGTCAGCGGGCTGGCCGAGCCGGCCGGATGACCGGGCTCGAAGCCGATCGAGGCGGTGGTCGGATCGCTGCCATAGGGCGACCGGGCCAGAGCCGGGTCCTCCCAAACCTGCTCGGGCTCGAGGCCCTGGCCAGAGGTCATGTTGCGCATCGTCGTCAGCAGCGCGTCAGCGGCGGAGCGATGGCCGGCAGCGACGTCGTACTCGCCCCGCTCGCCGTCGAGCACCGGCCACAGGTGTCCCGAGCCGGTGTCGGTCGTGGCCCACGGCTCGCCCGAGAGGGGACAGCTGGTGGGATCGGGCTCGTAGCAGTCGCCGTATCCATCCTCGGATCCCGGCCCGTCGGTCCCGTAGCGATAGAAGCCCGGACCACTCGGAGTCTGGACCTCGATCGTGTGATCGACGACCTTGAGCGAGTTCTGGATCGTCGTGTCGCTCGCTCCGAGCACGCCCAGACGCACGAGCTCGAGGAATCCCGCGTCGATCAGCGAGCGTTGATCGACGGTGATGCTCCCGTTGCCGAGGTCGACCGATTCCGCGGAATCCGGGTCTGCGGCCTTGGCGATCCGGATGAAGTAGTCGGGCGCGATGTTCGTGTAGGGACCGTTGTCAGTGACCGTCCACGCCTTGATCTTGCGAGCGAACTCATCGGCGGTGGCCTGATAGACCCGCGCCCGGGCGCCATCCCCGTTGTCGGCCGCGATCTGTGAAGCCGCCGTCAGGCCGGCGATCTCGGCCGCGATCGTCGACGGCGAGTAGCCCGATTGCTCCTCCCAGCGCTCGACACCGTCCGACGGGCCGTGCGCGACCAGGAAGTCCGCGGCTGCGATCACGTGGCGTCGGTAGAGCGTCCTGTCGTGCGCGAGGCCCGACTGCCATGCCATCAGGATCGGGTAGGAGGTCTCGTCGAGCTGAAGCCCGCCCGTGTCGGGCGCCGGTTTGCCGTTGGTCAGCGAGTTGCGCGGCATCGAGCCGTCGCTCTGCTGCTGGCGATCGAACAGGAAGCGGGTGGCCGCGCGGGCGGTCCGTAAGTCGCCGGCCACGAGCAGCCCGGTGAATGCCTCGTACAGGTCGCGCGCGAACACCTCACGGTATGAGCCAAAGTAGGTCGGCTGGCCGTTGGTGAAGTCGCCTGCCGGCACCGCCTGACCCCAGGGCGAGGCCAGCCCGGCGGCGATCGCGCCGGGGAACGTCTTGTCCTCACTTGCCTTGACGACGTTGACCGACTCGTAGTACTCGCGGATCGCGGCCGCACCGAGGCTCGCGGCGGGTCGCCGTAGGCCGGCGTCATATCGCCGCCACTGCCGCTCATAGGCAGCCCTCTTGCGCGCGAAGCGCTGGGCAACGGCCGCGCCGGCAGTGCCGAGCGCGTTGTTCTCGGTCGTGCCGAAGCCGAGCGCCAGATTGACGCTCCGGCCGTGGCGCAGGCGCAGGCCCGCGGTCAGCGCCACATGGCCGTCGGGAGCCGAGCCGTATGTCGTCAGCCGATGGTCGGAGTCGAGCATCGTCAGGCCGTCGCTGGCGGTGCCCTCATAACCGACGCTCGCATCCGAGAAGCCACGCGAGGACTCGAGCGCCTCGAAGGTCGGCACGGCGTAGTCGCGGTTGACGGCGTCGGTGGTCGTGTTCGTGTTCGATGCGACCGGCACCTGCCCGCCGCCGGCCGTCGCGAGACTGGCGCTGTTGCCGCCGGCGTTCTGCGATCCGCCGCCGCCGGTGCCCCCGGCGAGCGGGTCAAGCCGCACGTACACGCGATCGGAGGCCGGGCCGGTGAAGCGCGTGTGCATCAGCACCGCATCGCGCGACGGGTCGGCGATATAGGTGGTCGTGATCTGGTAGTGGTGGGCGGCGCTGGAGGCGACGATCGTGCAGGACATGCCGGTCGCGTCGGGCACCACCCTGTAGGTCATGTCGCGGGTCTGAAGGTCGGTGAAGCTGTGGCCGTCGGTGACCAGGTACTGGAGCGTGTGGACGTTGGTCGCGTCGACCGTCGGCCAGTAGACGTCTGACAGGACGCCGTCGGCGACCGTGAACCAGACCTTCGAGGTCGTGTTGCGCGCGGTCCCGACGCAGTCCTTACGGGCGAGATCGAAGTAGCTCGGGGCGCCGGGGGCGCCGGGCGCGACGTCAGCCTTCGCGACGGTCACGCCGGCCCAGAACGCGGCGCCGGCGATCACGGTCGTGAGGGCCAACAGGAAGATCACAACGCGACGTCTCACGACCACCTCCACCGTCCCCCGGTCGGCGCCGACGGGGGACGACCGCTTTGCAGGACGGTCGCAATATGCCCACCGCGAGCGCGCGCTAAGCGCGCTGTGAGCGCAACAGCAAGGGTTGTGAAGGTCTTGCCCGTTCTTGCGCGCCGAAGCGAACCTGGTCGGTGTCCGAAATCCAACCGGAGGTGACCCGACGCGGTTTGTCGCCGCCGATGACCGGGTACGGCCGTTGCCTGCGGAACCTTAACCGGAGGAGGACAGATGGCAGATCGGGTAGCTCGGACCGTCGGCAAAGGGCGGCGGCGTGCAATCGGGCTGGGGACGGGCCTAACTCTCTTCGTGGCGGCGGTGGTGATCCTCGCCAGTGGGGCGTTTGCGGCCTCACCGGGGAGCCCCAAGTCGCAGAGCCCCGCGGCGGCGGCCACGACGAGCTCGCAATCCACGACGCAGTCAGGCCAGTCGACGACGCAGTCCGCCAGCACGGAGAGCTCGACCCAGACGAGCGCCCAGAAGGCAACGCCCGCGCTGCCCCCGACTCCGCGGATGAGCCCGGCCGAGATCAACGCCAAGGTCAACGCGCTGATCTCGAAGCTGACCGTGGCCGAGAAGTTCGGCCAGCTCGAGATGGCGGGGCCGACCACGCCGCTCAGCACGCTTGAGCAGCAGGCGTGCGATGGACAGGTCGGCTCGGTCCTCGATCTGACCGGTGTCAGCAACATCAACGCCGTCCAGGCCGCGGCGCTGGCGCCAGGGTGCCATCCCAAGATCCCGCTGATCTTTTCGCTCGACGTGATCCACGGCTACAGGACGATGTTCCCGGTCCCGCTCGGCGAGGCCAGCACCTGGGATCCCAAGCTGGTGCAAAACGACGAGTCGGTGTCCGCGTCGGAGGCCACGGCGGACGGGATCAAGTGGACCTTCAATCCGATGGTCGACATCAGCCGCGACCCACGCTGGGGCCGCGTGGTCGAAGGCGCCGGCGAGGACCCATTCCTCGGGTCGGCGATCGCGGCCGCCAAGGTGAAGGGCTACCAGGGCAACAACTTCGCCGCCGCGGACAAGATGGCCGCGACGATCAAGCACTTCGGCGCCTATGGCGCTCCGGTGGCGGGACGTGAATACAACACGGTCGACATGTCCACCCAGCAGCTGTTCAACGACTATCTGCCGCCCTACAAGGCAGCGGTCGATGCGGGGGCCGCGACCGTGATGAGCTCGTTCAACTCGCTCAACGGGGTGCCCAACACCGCCAACCCCTACCTGCTCACTCACATCCTGCGCGACGAGTGGGGCTTCGGCGGCACGGTCGTCAGCGACTATCAGGCCGTCCAGGAGCTCGAGGACTTCGGCTATGCGTCCGACGGTGCGGACGCTGCGAGGCTCGCACTGACCGCCGGGCTCGACATCGAGATGGCGGTCACGGTCGGATCGACCAACAGCCCGGTCTTCTCGACGTTCGACGCCTACGGCCCGTCGCTGCTGGCGTCGGGGAAGATCTCGATGACGCAGCTGGACAATGCGGTCCGCCACGTGCTGACGCTCAAGTACCTGGCAGGGATGTTCGCCAACCCGATGACCGACCCGAGTCGGGTCCAGACCTCCGAGCTGACCCCCGCCAACCTGGCGGCCGCTCGCAAGTCAGCCGACCAGTCGATGGTGCTGCTCGAGGACCACAACAACGCGCTGCCGCTGAGCAAGAGCACGTCCTCGATCGCGGTCGTCGGTCCGCTGGCCGATGACGCCAACGACCAGCTCGGCCCAGACGTCCCGATCGGTTATGAGCTCAGCTCCGGCAAGGTCGTGTCGGTCCTGCAGGGGATCAAGTCGGCACTGCCAAGCAGCGCGACCGTCAACTACGCGCCGGGCTGTGACATCACAACGACCACAAACGGCGTCCCGACCCCGTGTACCTCGTCCGCCGGCTTCCCCGCCGCGGTCGCCGCGGCAAACGCCTCCGACGTGACCGTGGTCGTGGTCGGCGAGCCAGCCTCCTTCAGCGGTGAGGCGTCTTCGCGCACGCAGCTCGGACTGCCCGGCGATCAGCTGCAGCTGGTCAAGGACATCGCCGCGACCGGAAAGCCGTACGTGGTCGTGCTGATGAATGGCCGGCCGCTGACGATCAACTGGCTGGCCGCCAACGCCCCGGCGCTGCTCGAGGCGTGGTATCCGGGCACCGAGGGTGGCGACGCGGTCGCCGACACGCTGTTCGGCTCCAACGATCCCAGCGGCAAGCTGCCGATGTCGTTCCCGGACAACGTCGGGCAGATCCCGATCTCGTACAACGAGTTGCCGACCGGCCGGCCGTGTGACCCCAGCAACAAGTACACGTCGAAGTATCTCGACGCGCCGAACACGCCGCTGTACCCGTTCGGCTACGGGCTCTCGTACACGACGTTCTCGGTCTCGGCGCCGCACCTGTCGTCGACGAGCGTCGGGCCCAACGGCCCGTTGACCGTGACGAGCACCGTCACGAACACCGGCTCGGTGGCGGGCGCCGACGTCGTGCAGCTCTATCTGCACGAGGACGACACGAGCATCCTGCAACCGGTCGAGAAGCTCGAGGGCTTCAAACGGGTCCAGCTGAACCCGGGCCAGACCAAGACGGTCAAGTTCACGCTCGGCAGTCAGAACCTCGGCTACTACAACAACAACGGTCGGTTCGTGGTCGAGCCCGGTCCCTTCAAGCTCTGGGTAAGTGACAGCTCCTCGCCTCAATCGACGACGGGCTGCCCCGTGAGCCTGCCAAACGGCATGACGTTCAACGTCTCCTAGAGGAGCCCGGAAGATGCGAATCCGCCTGCTGATCGTGGCCTTTGCGCTTGCGCTCGCGTTTGCGCTACCGGCCCAGGCGCTCGGTGACCAGCCCTCGCTGAGCGCCGGTCAGCGGGCGGTGCTTCGCACGATCGCCGCCGACACGTGGAAGTTCTACGGCGCCGACGTCGATCCCAACACCAATCTGCCGCTCGACAATCTCGGTCCGGGGAGCGTGCGCGGCAACTACACGTCGGCGGCCAACATCGGCGTCTACCTGTGGGCGTTGGTTTCCGCTCATGACCTGGGCCTGATCACGACCGAGGAGGCGGACTCGCTGGCCCGGGCGACGCTGGACGAGGTCACGACCCTGAAGCGCTTCGACGGCTTTCTGTATCAGTGGTATGACACCGACAACGGCAACGTGCTGTCCAACCCGGGGAAGGGGGACTGCACTCAGACGACGCCGGAGGAGACCGACAATTGCTGGTTTGTCTCGGCGGTCGACAACGGCTGGTATGCGACCGGCCTGATCGAGGTGCGCCACGCGCTGCCGGCGGTCCAGTCGCTGGCTGATCGGCTGCTGGCGCCGATGGACTTCTCGATCTTCTACGACAACCGGGCGCAGACCGACTGCAACACAAATGCCAACCTGCCCGGCAATCAGCCGACCGGCCAGCAGTACGGCGGCTACTACGTCGACCAGGGTCCGGCCGGCTACCACAACGGCGCGTTGTACAGCGACCCGCGGATCTCGATGTATATCGGGATGGGGCGCCACCAGATGCCGGGCGACGTGTGGTGGCGGACCTGGCGGACGCTGCCACCCCAGCGGTGCGCCACCGATCCCGACTTCTCGTCGCAGGGTCAGTGGCCGGTCCCGGGCCACTGGCAGACGTACACCGATCCGCAGTCGGGCAAGAAATTCCCCGTCTGGGAGGGCCACTACGTCTACCCGGGCACGTCACTGAGGTTCATTCCCACGTTCGCGGGTGGGATGTTCGAGGGGCTGATGGCCAACCTCGTCGTGCCCGAGACGACCTGGGGACCGCACAGCTTCGGTCTTGCCGATCGTCGCTGGGCGCGGGTGCAGATCAAGTACGCAACCGAGGCGCTTCACTACCCCGTGTGGGGGCTGTCACCCTCGAGCACGCCCGATGACACCGGCGGCTACGCCGGCTACGGCGTCGAAGGGCTGGCGTTCGGCGCCGGCGAGGGTCTGGCCCAGTGCACCACCTGCGCGACTGAGACCGCCGTCACCCCGCACGCCTCGGCGATCGCGCTGCCCGTCGTGCCCCGGCAGGCGTACGCCAATCTGCAGCGGTTGCGGACCCTGTATCCGGGGATCTACACCGCCGACGGCGGCTTCTACGATGCCGTCGATCCCAGCACCGGCGCGGTCGGCCATCGGCGGCTGGTGCTCGATCAGTCGATGATCATGGCGGGGATCGATGACGCGCTCAACGACGACGTGCTGCAGCGACGGTTCGCGGCCGACCCAATGTCGTGGGCCGCGCACCTTTACCTGTCGATCGAGCGGATGTCGCTCGGCTAGTGGCGTGTTTCATTGATCGGCGTGTAGCCTGGATCTGGCGCTTCTGATCGACGCACGAGTACGACGGGCCGCTCGGGCGGATCGAGGTACACGCCGACGACGACGACATCGGCGGACCCTTGTCGATCGGACAGCGGGTCCCTTGGACAGGTCTGGGTCTGCCGACGATGAGGTTCAGCCCCGAACGCCTTCCAGATCCGTGCAGGCGGCGCCCTGAGCGGATGCCAGACGTGACAAATCGTCCGCGCCCGACGGGATTTGCCACAGACGGCATCGAAATCGGCGCGGTTTGCGACAAATCACCTCCACGCGACCGGGTTTGTCGCGTTTGACATCCCCGATGACATCCCCGATCGCGCTCCCCTTCGACAGCCAAAACGAACCCCACCGACGCACGGCCGGCTGATTTGAGCCCGACCCCGCAGGCCATCGACCGCATCGACCAGCGCGTCGCGTCCGCCAGCGCGGTCTCCAACGGCTCGTCAAGCAGCCCATCAAGCCGCCGCTCGAACAAAACCGCAGTGCTCGTTCAGACCCCCAGCCGCCGCCAACACGATCCGAGCGCGCAACGCGCGCGTGCGCGCTCGTGTGCCGCCACGACCACGACTCCAACAGCTGACGCTCACCATCGGTCAGCTCAATCGCCACCGCATCGCGACACTAGACCAGGCTGGTCGGCTCGAAATGAAAGGAGCGGGGCGCTGGGCCCCGCTCCTTTGCTCAGCAGGTCCGGCTCAGACGGTGATCGTCACCCTCTCGGGCAGGGATTGTCAATATCCCCGCTGTTGAAGTTGTCGATCTGGGTCTTGGTCTTGAACCCGGGCGTCGGATAGACGGTCTTCAGCAGCGACCCGAACTCCGTCTTCGAACTGCCGCCGAAGTCGTTGGTCGTGCCGGGGATGAAGTCACCGCCCTCCTGCCACATGCAGGTCCCCTGCTTGAACCCGGTCGAGAAGAACGGGTAGAACGCCGCTCCGTGCGGAGGATTGACGCAGCCGACGCCGGTCGTGTTGTGGCAGAACGGCGGATTGAACTGCGCTCCGTTGACCTCGATCGCGGGGAGGTCGGTCTCGAAAGCGATCGTCGAGTACTGCTTTCCGCCCGTCGTCGGGCTGGTGAAGTTCAGCGCCGTCGGATGCAGAGACGCATCCTCTGCCGGGTTCGGATTCGTACCCGGCCAGTCTGGTTGGTAGGCCTGCCCGTCGAAGTCCTCGTCATCGAAGAAGCAGCCGTCGATCTTGACCACGGTCGAGTCGGTCCCGGGCACGCACTCGATGTCGTCCTCGTCGAGCGTCGGATCCTGGCCGCCGGGCGTGGCGCAGTTCCCCGAGGAGTCGAGCGCCACGCAGTTCTCGAAATGGCCGATCTCGTCGGACATCGCGACGTTGTAGGTGTGCGCCGTCCACACGTTTCCGCGCACGTTCGAGGTCGAGTAGGCGGCATGGAAGGCGTACTGCCTCTCCTGGCAGGTACTGGCGTTGGGTCGGTAGATGATGTGGCCAAATCCGTTGACGACCGACGCCGTCATCGAGCCGCTTCCGCCCGTCGTCAGATCCGTCAGGTCGGCCTGGTAGCCGGCCGGCGTGTCATGCATGTGAATCTGGATCAGGTCCCCCGGATTCATCATCAGGTCCTTCGCCGGGTTGGGGTTCACCGCCGCGAGGTTCGGGGCAGCGTTGGTGCCCGTGAACAACGGGTTCGCCGGGGCCTGCGAGCGACCGCTGGTGGTGATGTAGGCCCAGTTGATCGGCTCGGGCCCGCCGAGCACGTAGTTGTTGCACGCCGCCGTGTTCTCGACGCCGTTGTTCATATCGGCCGTCCGGCTGTCGATCGTCATCGCCGCGCAGTACTGCGTGGCCGTGCAGCCGAAGCCCTCGAACTGAGGCACATACCCAGGGCCATAGAACTGGAGCTCGAGGAACGCGGTCCCCGGATGCTTGCCGACGTAGTTCGGCGATGCCGGGTTGGGGCTGGTCAGGTTGTTGGCGTCCGTGTCGGCGTTGCAGACATGGGTGAACTCGGGCGCCGACTGGTCATCGCACAGCGTGACGCCGAACCAGAAGGTCGGGCGAAGCTCGAAGTTCCAGGTGGTGCCGCCGACGCCGCTCGCGTTCGGTTGAGCCGCTGGGTCCTTGGGCAACCTCATCTTGTAGGTCATGTTGTTGCCCGAGCCCGCGAGGTTGGATTTGAACTCGATCGACGGCTCGTCGTGACCGACGTACGCGTCGTTGACCTCGTCGAACGGGTCAGCGCAGGTGGAGTAGAGACTCGTGCACAGCGACTTCGTCGCCGTCTTTTGCACCGCGCTGGCCGCGCCAGCCGTCCCGACTGGGATCGCGAACACGCAGAGCGCTAGGACTCCGGCGAACGCGATCGCTGAAAACCGCTTCATCAAACGGTCCTTTCATTTGTGGCGAGCCCTGCGTGCCGCGCGCGTCCCCGCACCGCGCATCCAACGCGGTCGCACGACCGGCGGATTCGCCTCAGTACCAGAACAGTGCCCCGTCCAGCCTTCGAAGCATGGGCCAGTTCACCGTGGCCCTCAGAGCGTGCGACGCCATCAGCCCAACATCCATGTGTGGCTCACTCGGCTAGTACCTCCCGTGCACTCCAAGGTTCCTGCCGCGACTCTATTCCTTTTACGACAGCCGCGTGCACGAATCCGTCAGCGCCGGCTCGTGGGGCGGGGCCCGCTCACTCGGGCGGTGGCGGCAGGAACTCCACCTCGTGCTGCGCGGACAGCGCCACCACGGCCTCGGGCGTTTGCTCGGCCATTGCGTCGATGCCGGCAAACAGATCAAACAGCCGCCCCGCCGGCGTCACCCAGAAAAGGCAGGTGAGTGTTTCGCCCGAGCGGTTGAAAAGCCCGTGCGGCTGGCCCATCGGCAGCCGGACCAGGTCGCCCGCGGTCGCCGTCGACTCCGAGTCCGTGGTGACCAGCGTCAGCATGCCGTCGAGCATGTAGACGTACTCGTCCTGGGCGGGGTGGATGTGCGGCGGCACGAACGTGTCGGCTGGAAGCGTCGCGTGCCAGGCGAACGAGCGCTCGGTGAGCTGCTTGGGGCGATAGACCTGGCCGAGGATGTTCCACTCGATGTTGTCCAGCGAGGCCGCCGCAGCGATCACGTCCGGAGTGCTGTCACTCATGTCGTTGCTCCTTGTCGGGTCTGAACCGGGGACCGCAAAGCCGGCCTTCCTGGCGTAGCCGCGGACGATCGCCTCTCGCTCGGCATAGGGCAGGACCTCCTCCACGTCGTCAAAGCCGTCGGGTGCAAGCGCCTCGACAGCGTCGATCACGCCCTCGGGGCCACCGGTGCGATTTGAGTACACGATCTCAGATGTCGGGCCCAGCCGCTGCTCCTCGTACGCGTGCAGCGCTTCGCTCACGTCGGTCGTGGCGGCGAGCGCGTCGGCGAGCGCGCAGGCGTCGAGGATCGCCTGGCTGGCTCCGTTGGAGCCGACCGGGTACATCGCGTGGGCAGCGTCCCCGAGCAGCGTCACACGGCCGTCTGACCAGCGCTCGATCGGCTCGCGATCGCAGACCGGGTACTCCCAGAAGACCGGCGTCGACCGGATCAGCTGCGGGACGTCGACCTCGGCGATCGCGAACCGCTCGACGTGGGGCAGCACCTCGTCCAGCCGCCCCGGGCGCGACCAGTCCTCGCGCCGGGGCGGGGCGGTTCCGGCCTCGCCGATCCTGGCCATCACCGCCCAATTGGTCAACCGCTGGTCGTCGCGTGCGCCCGCGGCAATCGGATACAGCACGACCTTCGCCTCCATCCCGCCGGCGATGATCATCGACCGCCCGGTCAGGAACGAGGGCCACTGGACCGCCCCTCGCCACAACATCGTCCCGTTCCAGCGCGGCGGCCCCTCGCCGGGGTGCAGCGCTTCGCGGACCGTCGAATGAATCCCGTCGGCGCCGACGAGCGCCGCCCCACGCAACGACTCGACGGTCGTCCCCGACTGGTCGGCGAACTCAGCCGTGACGCCGCCGCCGTCCTGCTCAAAGCCGATCAGACGTCGGCTGGTGTGGAGCGCCTCGGGCCCGAGGCGCTGCACAACGGCATCGCGCAACACCCCCTGGAGCGCGCCGCGGTGAATCGAGAACTGCGGGACCGGATGACCGGCGTCCAGGCCGCGCAGTTCGCGCCAGATCTCCTGCCCGAAGCGGTTGCAGTAGATCAGCTCGTAGGTCCGCAGGCCGGCCTTGTCGAGCGCGTCCAGCAACCCGAGCTGATCGAGCTCGCCGATCGCGTGCGGCAGCGTGTTGATGCCGACGCCGAGCTCGCGGATCTCACGGGACTGCTCATAGACCCGGCATTCGATCCCGGCCCGATGCAGGGTCAGCGCCGTCGCCAGGCCGCCGATCCCGCCGCCGATCAGGATGATCGGGCCGTCGCCGGTCTTGGTCATCGCAGCAGCGCCGGCAGCCTGTCGGCGATCTCAGCCCAGGTGGCCGTGCGCGGGTCGATGACCGCGAAATGGTCGACGCCTGCAAGCTCGAGCAGCTCGCAGCCGTCGCCCGCAGCGGCCGCCGCGGCGAAATAGTCGCGGCTCAGCCCGACCGGCACGCGGTCGTCGGCGTCGCCGTGGACGAGCAGCACGGGCTTGTGGGTCGGAAGCTGCTGGATCGGATCGGTCCGCTCATAGAGCGCGGGGTCCTCGCGCGGCGTGGCGCCGAGGAACTCGACCACGGCGTTATCGCCGATCGCCTGCTCGGCCGCCGAGACCATGTCGCAGACACCGGCCAGCGAAACGACCGCGCCGACGGCCGGGCGACCGGCCGCGCACAGCGCGAGCTGGCCGCCGGCCGAGTGGCCGATGAGGATCATGTCCGTGGGCGCGCGAGCCTCGCCGAGGGTCGCGCCCGGCTTGCCGAGGGTCGCGCCAGGATCAACGGGGGTCGCGCCGGGCTCGCCGAGGGCGACCAGCGCGTCGATCGCCCGGCCGATGTCGGCGAGCGTCCGATCCCCACCGCCGCCGTTGCCGACCCGGCGGTATTCGACGTTCCATGACGCCCAGCCGCGGGCTGCGAGGTCGATCGCGATCGCCGCCATCAGCGAGCGTTTGAAGCGAGCGCGCCAGAAGCCGCCGTGGAGCAGGACGGCGACGCCGCGCGGCTGATCCGCGGGCAGCAGCAGGTCGGCCTCGTGCTCGGCGTCCGGGCCGTAGCTGACCGTTCGCGGAGGGCGGCCGCGGGCGGTGACCCACTCGTCGAGCTCGGCGATCAGCGCCTGGACGTCGGTGGCCGCCACGGGGCGCGAGCATATCCGGCTCCTGGTTGGTGCTAGCCGCCGCTCTGTGGCGCGTCGCCGTTGGACAGCGCGAGCCACACCCGCTCCGGCGTCATCGGCAGGCGCTTGACCCGCACGCCACCGGTCGCGGCGGCGATCGCGTTTGCGACGGCTCCCGGGACGCCGACGACGGGCGCCTCGCCGACGCCCTTGGCGCCGAACGGCCCCTCGGGCGCAGGCACCTCGACGATCTCGGTGTCGATCAGCGGCATGAAGGCGGCCGTCGGCAACGCATAGTCGACGAACGTGCCGCTGGTCAGCTGGCCGTGCCCGTCGTGGGTGAGCTCCTCGAGCAGCGCCCAGCCGAGGCCCTGCGCGGTTCCGCCCTGCATCTGTCCCTGCACCAGGGCCGGGTTCAGTGCGCGACCCACATCCTGGGCGATCACATGACCGAGGACTGTCACCGCGCCCGTGTCGCTGTCGACGCGGACGTAGGAGAGGTGAGCCGCGGATTGCGGCGCTTGGGACAGCGACACGCGCCCGTGGCCCTCGACCGGCCGGTGCGGGCTGCCGAATGTGAGAATCTTCGCGGCCAGCTCGTCGATTCCGATCGCCCGCGCCGGGACGCCGCGGGGCTGGACCTTGCTGTCGGTGATCTCGAGGTCCTCCGGAGCGATCTCGAGCTCCTCGGAGGCCACGTCGAGCAGTTGCTCGCGTGCCTCGGTCGCGGCACGCTCGACCGCGCGGCCGACGGTGTAGGTGACCTTGCTGCCGCCGCTGGTCCCGGCGTACGGCGCGCTCGACGTATCGGCATGGACGACTCGGATCCGGTCAGGGGTGATCCCGAACGCCTCGGCGGCGATCGTCGCGAACGCCGTCTCGACGCCGGTCATGTCGGCCGCGCCGGTGATCACTGTCAGATGACCGTCATGGTCAAGACGGCAGACGGCCGCAGCCGGCTCGTAACCACCGGGCCACCATCCGACCGAGATGCCGATCCCCTCGCCGTCTGGCAGTTGCTCGCGCCGCGCCCACAGCGGATGGTCGCGGATGCGCTCGAGGCACTCGCGGGCACCGAAGACGGGAAATGGCTGGCCGGTCGGCGCCGCGTCACCTTGGACCGCCACGTTGCGCAACCGCAGCTCGAGCGGGTCCTGGCCGAGACGCCCGGCGAGCTCGTCGATCAGTGACTCGACCGCGAACGCCGCCGGCGGCGCGGCCGGACCGCGGTAGGCGCCGATCGTCATCCGGTTGGTGGCGATTCCAAGCGCTGTCAGCTCGTGCGCATCCCAACGGTAGGGCCCGGCGGTCAGCATCGCCGCGATCGACTCGAGGCCGAAATCATCGGCCGAGCCGCGGTCGACCAGGACGCGCGCACGGATCGCGGTCAGCTTGCCGCCGGCGTCGGCGCCGAGTTCGAGTGACAGCACCTCGGCACCGGCCGGATTCGTCGCCGACATGTCCTCGCTGCGGGTCATCATCAGACGCACGGGACGGCGCAGAACGAGCGCCGCCGAGGCGACCAGCGGCTCGACGATCATCATCTTGCCGCCAAACGCGCCGCCGAGCGTGGTGCCGCGCACGCGGATCCGATCGACGGGTAGCCCAAACAGCCTGGCGAGCGAATCGCGGGTCGCGAACGGCGCCTGGGTTGCGGCGCTGATCACGAGCTCGCCATCGGGCTCGAGCCAGGCGGTCGCGGTCTGGGGCTCGAGATAGGCCTGGTACATCCACGGCGTCTCGAATCGTCCGCTGACGACGACGTGGCTCGATGCCAGCGCAGCGTCGACGTCGCCGTTGACGAGCTTCGCGCTGTCGAGCACATTGTCTGAGAGGTCTTCCTCGTTGCCGACCCCCGCGGCCGCGACCGACGCATGCGCATCGCCGAGCTCCGCGCCCTCGCCCGCGTCGGCCTTCTTCACGCGCGCGAGCGGCGACTCTGGCTGCGTGGCCGTTTCGAGATCGAGCACCGGCTCGAGCGGGTCCAGCTCCAGCTCGACGAGTTCGACCCCGTCCTCGGCCAGCGCCTCGCTCTCGGCGACCACCAGCGTCACCGGCTGCCCCGCATACACGACCTCTTCACGGGCCAGCGGCTCATGCAGCCGACCCGGGCCCGTCTCGACCAGCGGCAGGTCCTTTGCGGTCAGCACGGCGACGACGCCGTCGAGCTCGACCGCCGCGTCGGTCCGAATCGACGTGATCGTGGCGTGCGCCTCGTGCGCGAGCACCAGCCGAGCATGCAGGACGCCGGGGACCGGCAGGTCGGCGGCGAACCGGGTCGTGCCCCGAACCTTGGGCTCCGAGTCCCGGCGGGGAGTGGAGACACCGACAGCGCCCATGTCCGTCAACCTAGCAGCGGCGCACAGCCGACCTGCGCCGGCCAGCCGCGACGCATGGGAAAGCGGCCGTCATACGCTTAATGGCGCATGACCGATCCCGGCGAATTCCCGATCCAGCGGCCGTTCACCGGGATGGCGCTTGACCGCGCGATGACCGAGCGCAAGGATCCCGGCCGGGTCAGGGAGCTGCTGCAGGACCCCACGACGCGGGTGCTCGCGGCCGGCCAGGACGGAGTCCTGATGCGCGACGGCTCGGCCCCTGAGCTTGTCAGAGCGTCTCTGAGCTCCGATCCCGACTCCGAGCCGGTGTTGCTCGGCGTCGATGATCGCGGCCAGGCGCTGTTCGCGCTCGATCTCGACGGGCTTGCAGACACAGCCCGCGCGGCGTTGACCGACGGGGCGCAGCTCGTGTCGCTGCGCGATGCCGGGGCCGTTCTGCCCCACGCCGAGGCCGGCTTGGCCGCCTATCTCGCGGCGCTGCTCAACTGGCACCGGCGCCACCGCTTCTGCGCCAACTGTGGCGCCCGGACGGTCGTCGAGGAAGCCGGCTACGCGCGGCGGTGCAACCGCTGCGGAGCGCAGCACTTCCCGCGCACCGATCCGGTTGTGATCATGACGGTCGAACACGAGCGGCGGCTGCTGCTCGGCCGGCGCGCGGTCGCGCCCCCCGGTCGCTACTCGGTCCTCGCGGGCTTCGTCTCGCCGGGCGAGTCAGCCGAGGAGGCGGTGATCCGCGAGGTGCTCGAGGAGTCCGGGATCGCCGCCCGCGATCCGCGGTTTGTCGCCTCACAGCCGTGGCCGTTCCCGTCCTCGCTGATGCTCGGCTTCGATGCGCAGTCAGACGGCGGCGTGCCCCACGCCCACGATGGCGAACTCGAGCATGTCGGCTGGTTCGCGCTCAGCGAGGTCCGTGCGGCGCTCGACGGGCGCAACCCGAGCCTGGAGTTGCCGCCCAGCGTCTCAATCGCGCGCTTCTTGATCGAGCGGTGGGTCGCTCTCCGTGAGCTTTAGGACGGTCGCGCAGACCTCGAGCCCACAGGAGCCGAGCGGGCGAGTGTCCATCATGGACAACTGCGCGCTGCGGTCGCCTGCCGATCCGAACAATTATCCCGGAGGTAACCGGGCCCGAGAATCGACCTGGCTACTCTGAAGCGATGATCGGATTGAGCAAGTGGTGCATCGCTCACCGGCGTTGGGTCGTCGCCGGGTGGGTTCTGATCGCGATCGCAACGACCGTCGTTGCCTCGGCCGTCGGCCGTCAGTACGCGACCAACTTCAGCCTGCCGGGTACCGAGGCACAGCACGTCACCGATCTCCTCAACAAGGAGTTCAAGGCACAGAGCGGTGACGTCGACACGATCGTCTGGCACACCACCTCTGGCACCGTCGCGTCACCGCGTGTGCGCTCGGCGATCACGCCTTTGCTGCAGCGCGTCAGCCGGATGCCGCACGTGGTGAGCGTGGTCAGCCCGTACACGCCCGCCGGCCGGGTCGCGATCTCGCGCGACGGCAAGACCGCGTTCGCGACGATCAACTACGACAAGCGCGCCAACCTGCTTCCCGACGCGACCGGGAAGCCGGTCCTCAATGGGGTCAACGCGATCAACGTCCGCGGCCTCCAGGTCGCCGCCGGCGGGCAGGTGATCGAGCAGGCCGAGGGCTTCAGCATCGGGCCCGCCACAGCGGTTGGCGGGATCGCCGCGCTCGTCATCCTGCTGCTGACGTTCGGCTCGCTGGCCGCGGCGGGAATGCCGCTTGTCACGGCCGCGCTTGGGCTGATCACCGGGATTGCGCTCGTCGGCATCGCGACGCACGTCACCGACATGTCCAACGTCGCGCCCGAGCTGGCGATCATGATCGGTCTCGGCGTCGGAATCGACTACGCGCTGTTCATCGTCACGCGGTTCAGAGAGAACTACCGGCGCAATGGCGACGTGACCCAGGCGGTGATCAGCGCGATGGACACGTCCGGACGCGCGATCCTGCTCGCGGGGACCACGGTCATCATCGCGCTGCTGGGGATGTTCGCGACCGGCGTGAACTTCCTGTACGGCCTTGCGATCGCATCCGTGCTCGCCGTGCTGATGGTGCTGTGCGCGTCGCTCACGGTCCTGCCCGCGCTGCTGTCGCGATACGGGGAGCGGATCGCCCGCCCAAGCTACTGGTCGCGGCGCCGCGAGAAGGCGGGCAAGCCCGAGCGCGAGTCGCGGTGGCGTCAATGGAGCGTGATGGTCCAGTCGCATCCCAAGCCGCTGGCCGTCGGAGCGCTGGCCGTGATGCTGGTGTTCCTGATCCCGATGGTCGCGATGCGGCTGGATGCAAGCGACGCCGGAAATGACCCGTCCAACACGAGCACCTATCGCGCCTTCAACCTGCTCTCAGACGGGTTCGGGCCAGGCTTCAATGGACCGCTGCTGGTCGCCGTCGAGCTGCAGGGCCAGCGCCCGGCGGCGGTGTTGCCGCCGATCCGGGCGGCGCTCGTCAGGACCCCGGACGTCGTCACGGTCACGCCCCCGCGCGTGTCGCCCTCAGGACGCGTCGCGGTGATCGAGGCGTATCCCCGCTCGGCGCCGCAGGCCTCGGCGACCACCGACCTGGTCAACCACCTGCGCCACGACGTCTTGCCGCCGCTCAAACAAAAGCTCAAGGTCGACGCGCTCGTCGGCGGCTTCACCGCCGGGTCGATCGACTTCTCCAATGTGCTCGCGAGCAAGCTGCCGCTGTTCATCGGGATCGTGGTCGTGCTGTCGGCGCTGCTGCTGTTCGTCATCTTCCGCTCGCTGGTGATTCCGATCCAGGCGGGACTGATGAACCTGCTCAGCATCGGTGGCGCACTCGGCGCGACCGTCGCGGTGTTCCAGTGGGGCTGGTTCTCGGGGCTGCTTGGGATCACGCCCGGGCCGGTTGAACCATGGATCCCGGTGCTCATGTTCGCGGTTGTCTTCGGCCTCTCGATGGACTATGAGGTGTTCCTCATCTCGCGCGTCCGGGAGGAGTGGGTACGCCACGGCAACGCGACGCGAGCCGTGGCCGACGGGATCGCGTTCACGGGCCGGGTGATCACAGCCGCGGCGGCGATCATGGTCTGCGTGTTCTTGTCGTTCATGCTCGGCGACGAGCGCGCCGTCAAGGAGTTCGGCTTCGGCCTCGCCGCGGCCGTATTCCTCGACGCGATAGTCGTGCGCTGCGTGCTGCTGCCGGCGGTGCTCGAGCTGCTGGGACCGACGACCTGGTGGCTGCCGCGCGGGATCGACCGGTGGCTGCCGCGGATCCAGATCGAGGGTCACGAGGCGCTCGCCGAGGGGGACGGCGCACGGGTCGCTGCACGGGCCGCCGAGGAGCCGTCGGCGCGCACACCCGCATAGCGGGCGGCAGGTCATCCGAGCTTTAGGGAGACCCCTACACTGACCCCGGAGTGCGCCGGCCGAGCAGGCGGCCGGCGACGGGTGTCGAAGCAGCCTTGTGATCCCTGACCGCTACTCCGAGCGGAGCCGCGGGTTAGGACTGCAAGTGCATGTGATTGTGTCGCGACGGGGCCAGCACTACAGTCAAATCCCCCCCCGCGCAGCCCGAGTGTTTGCCGGGTTGGCGGTGCTGGTCGCGCTGTTGGCGGCGTTCGCCGTCGCCGCGCGGGCTGCCGAGGCTGCCCAGGCGCTGAAGAACGTCTCGTACCGGGGCTTGACGATGCGCGTCCCCGCGAGCTGGCCCGTCTATAGGCTGACCGGGCGCTCGACCGTGTGCGTGCGGTTCAACCGCCATGCGGTCTATCTCGGATCGCCGGGCAGCGGGCAGCGCTGCCCGGCCAGCGCGATCGGCCGGACCGAGGCGATCCTCGCCAGACCGGCGGCCGGCGCGCGGGCACAGGCGGGGTTTAAGGCCGGTGCGGTGACGATCTCGCGTCCTGGGCTTCGGATCACGGCGACGTGGAATCGCCACCCCGGTGTCGTGCGGCGCGCGCTCGGGGTCACGGCGCGCGCGATCGCGAACGCCGGCCGGACCCGACCCGCCGTGAGCAGGGCTGGGGCGCTCGCGTTTGCGTCGCAGGCCCAGGCCCACGCCAGCATCGCGCCCCCGCTTACCGGAACGGTCTACAAGGGCCTCGGCGTCGACGCCTGCGAGGCGCCGAGCAGATCGCAGATGAACGCCTGGGGCGCCTCTCCATACCGGGCGATCGGCGTCTACATCGGCGGCATCAACGCGGGCTGCCCCGACCAGCCCAACCTGACGGCGTCATGGGTCGCCCAGGAGTGGGCGGCCGGGTGGCATCTGGTTCCGACCTACGTTGGGCTGCAGGCGCCGCACGCCTGCGGCTGCACGGCGATCAGCACCAACCGCACCACCGCCAGCACCGAGGGAGTCGACGCAGCGACCGACGCGGTCACCGACGCCCAGGCGATCGGGATCGGCCCCGGGAACCCGATCTACGACGACATGGAGGGCTACAGCCCCAGCGGCACGGTGTCGGCGGCGGTGCTTGCATTCCTTTCGGGATGGACGACCCAGCTGCACGCCGAGGGCTATGGCGCCGGCGTCTACAGCAGCGCCGATTCGGGGGTCGTCGACCTCGTCAGCGACTACGGGACCACCTATCAGGAGCCCGACGACATCTGGATCGCACGCTGGAATGGAGCGAGGAACACGGCCGATCCGAACGTCCCGAGCGGCGACTGGCCCGCCGACCAGCGGCTGCACCAGTACGCCGGCGACAACAACGAGACATACGGCGGGGTGACGCTCGACGTCGACAACGATTACCTCAACGGCGCGACTGCGTTCGGCGCCGGGGGCCCCGTACCCCCACCGTCGCTGCGGGTCTCGCCCGTCAGTGACGGGACGATCAAGCTCGCGGCGAGCTGGCCGGGCGGCAGCCCCGTCAGCTCGTGGCGCACGCTGGGCGGCAGCTCACAGACGGTTCTGGCGCCGTTCGGCCAGGCCCCGAGCACGGGCTCGACGACCACGATCGTCGGCCACAGCGCGTTCCCCTATTACGCAGTCGAGGCGCTCGACAGCGGTGGAGACGTGCTCGCGACCTCGGCCACAGTTGCCACCAGGCCCCACCTCGCGCTCTACGGCCACAGCATCTTCGCGCCGGCTCACGGTCTGATCGGCGTCCCGGCGGGGTGCTTCACGGGCGCCACCTGCCACGTGGCGCTGACCGTCAAGGCGGGCCGCAGGGTCCTCGCGACCACCGGCCGCGAGCGGCTCGGGACGACTGCCGGGCTCGTCTACTTCAAGCTCACGTCGGCGGCACGGTCGATGCTGTCGGTGGCGCGCGGCCACCGATTGCCGGTGACGGTGATCGCGCGAGATGCCTCGAACACGAGCGCGACCGCGACGATGAATCTGATCCCGTTTGAGACCAGCGGTCGCGGACCGCGGCGCCTCCGGGCGTCGAGATCGACGTTGAGGTTGCTCGGCTCGCGTGACTTCGTCTACCGCCGCGCGGTCGGTGGCATCCTGGCGTCGTGTTCGGGCCCGGCACCCTGCTCGGCGAAGACGAAGATCACGGCCGGCGCGCGGACGATCGCGACCACCGGGTCTGAGCTGATCGGCGCCAACGAGGCCGGCTATCTGAGCTTCAAGCTTCGCCCCGCGGGGCGATCACTGCTCGCGGGGTCGCTGGGCAACCAGCTCCGGGTCCACGTGGCGCTGACCGCCGCCGGCACGACCACCCACGCGGCGATCGTGCTGACCAGCTTCAGCTGAGCGGCGCTAGCCGAGTCCCATGTGGGTTCCGGCGTCGGCGAGCACCGCCCGCAGGCCGCGGGCCATCTCGTCGAGCTGCTCGGCGTCGGCGATCAACGGCGGCGCGATCTGAAGCACCGCGTCGCCGCGGTCATCAGGCCGCGCGATCAGCCCAGCCTCACGCAGACGGCCCGGGAGGAAGCCGCGCAGCAGCTTCTCGCGCTGGTCTGCATCAAACCGCTTGTCCGGTGACCCGGCCGCCAGCTCGAACGCCCAGAAGAACCCGGCACCGCGGACATCGACGACGATCGGCAACTCGAGCAGCTCCTCCTCCAGCCGCGACTGCAGGTGGGGCTCGAGCGTGCGGACGTTGTCGAGCACTCCGTCGCGCTCGAAGATCTCGAGGTTCTTCAGCGCGACCGCCGACGCGACCGGGTGGCCGCCGAACGTGATCCCGTGCATCAGCGTGTTGCGCGATTCGTACAGCGGCGCGGCGACCTTGTCGGACACGAGCACGGCGCCCATCGGCATGTAGGCCGAGGTCAGCCCCTTGGCGACGGTGATCAGATCGGGCTCGGCGTCGAAGCGCTGGGAGCCGAACCACTCGCCCAGCCGGCCGAAGCCGCAGATCACCTCGTCGGCGATCAGCAGGATCCCGTGTTGATCGCAGATTCTGCGCAGCCCGGGCCAGTAGCCGGGCGGGGGGGTGAGGCAGCCACCGGCGTTCTGGACCGGCTCGGCGATGAAGGCCGCGATCGTCTCGGGCCCCTCCTCGGCGATCACCTGCTCGACCTCGGCCAGCAGGGCCGCGGTCAGCTGCTCGCCCTGCAGGCCGTCGACCGGGCGGAACTGGTTGGTCCAGGCGACGTGGCGGACGTTGATCGCCGGCTCGCCGAACGGCTCCTTGAGTCCGGGCACACCGGTGAACGAGAGCGCCCCGAGGGTGACCCCGTGATACGCGCGGTCGCGCGCGATGGCCTTCGTGCGCTGCGTGTCCCCGCGGCTGTTGTGGTAGTGGCGCACGAGCTTCCAGGCGGCCTCGACGGACTCTGAGCCGCCCGAGGTGAAGAACGCACGGTTGATGTCGGGCGGGGCGATCTCGGCGATCTTGTCGGCGAGCTTGATCGCCGGCGGGTGTGCGGTGCCCCAGTTGGTGCCGAACGGGAACTTGGTCAGCTGCGCGCTTGACGCTGCCGCCATCTCCTCGCCGTACGAGTAGCCGATCTGGGCGCAGAACAGGCTCGAGAGCGCATCGAAGAAGCGGTTGCCCTCGATGTCGAACACGTATGGGCCCTCGCCGCGCTCGAGCACGAGCAGGTTCTCGCCCTGCGCGCCGAGATCGCCGTTGCGCGCGAAATGCAGCAGCAGGTGCTCGTGGGCGCTGTGCAGCAGCTCCGTGGGATCGGCTGGGGGGCTCAGTGCCATGCTCGGTCCACCTCCATCTGGCTTGTCGGCTTCAGACCATCCTCGCATGCGGTCCAGGTTCCGCAAGTAGCGACTCGAAGAGCAAGACTGGTCGCAGAGGCCAAAAAACTTGCTGTTCGAGTGGGCCTGGGGGCGCGCTCGCACCACGGGGTCAGCTCAGCTCAGCTCAGCCGGGCGAGCCCGTACCGCTCCAGGGCCTCCACGAGCCGGGCCCCCGGGAGCGCGTGGGCCGTGATCCCGTCGCGCCCGGTCATCGTCTCGGCGCCGAGGATCGCGTTGACGATCGCCTCCTCGGTCGACTCGACGACCGCGTCGAACAGCGGTGTGATGTAGGCGTCGGAGAGCATCTTCACGGGCACCGACAGCGGGCCTCCTTCGCCGGGGTCGCCGGCCGGCATGCCGCGGTTGCCGGTCGCAAAGCAGAAGAAGATGTCTCCGCTCGTGTGTTCGCCGACGCCGCCGGTTCGCGCGACGCCGAGCCCCGACCGCTGCGCAAGTCGGTCGCACTGCATCGGCAGCAGCGGCGCGTCGGTGGCGACGATGATGATGATCGAGCCCGAGCCGCCGGCTTCATCGGGGTCATCGGGCACGGGGATCTCGTCGGGGCCGATCTCGCGCCCGACCGGCGCGCCGTTGACCGTGAACCGCTCGCGCCGGCCGTAGTTTGCCTGTACCAGCACGCCGACCGTGAACCCGCCGTCATCCTGCGCCACCACGCGCGACGCGGTCCCGATCCCGCCTTTGAAGTCGTGGCAGATCATTCCGGTGCCGCCGCCGACGCCGCCCTCGCCGACCGGCCCGTCCGAGGCCGCGGCGAGCGCCTGGCCGACGTGCTCGGCCCTGACGTGAAAGCCGTTGGCGTCGTTGAGCGTCCCGTCCCATGTCTCGCCGACGACCGGCAGCGACCAGAAGAACCGTGCCTGGTCGCCGCGTTCGGCCACCTGATGGGCGATCATCCCGTCGCGAACGACGCCGACGCTGTGAGTGTTGGTCAGCCCGATCGGCGTCGTCAGCATGCCCGTCTCGCGGACCAGTTCGAGCCCAGTCAGCTCGCCGTTGCCGTTCAGCCGATGGCAGCCCGCAAACACCGGCTGCTCCCAGATCGGCTCGGGCGGAATGATCATCGTCACGCCGGTTCGGACGGGACCATGCCCGACCTTCAGGGGGCCCTCGCCCTCGATCAACGTACAGTGGCCGACGCGCACCCCGGGCACGTCGGTGATCGCGTTGCGCTCGCCGGGTGTGCCCCGGCCGATGTCGATCCCAAAGTCCCGAGCCCGCATCTGCCGCCCTCCTCGTGTTGGTCTGAGTGCGCACAGGATTTAGCAGCCTCGGTGCGGTATGCGCGTGCCGGGTCGCCGGCACGGCGGCCCGCCCCCGGCTTCGAGGCGGCTTCGAGGCCGCGCGCGCGACTGTTAGGGTCCGCTCCATGGGGCTCAGCGACGCCGAGCAACGGGTCTGTGAGGCGATCGCAGCCGGGCGCGACGAGCTCGTCACGCTCGCATCGGACCTGATCGCGTTCGACACCACCGCGCGCGATGTGGGAGACCGGGCGCGCGAGGAGCGTCCGCTCCAGGAGTACCTCGCCCAGCGACTGAGCGCTGCCGGATGCGAGGTCGACCTGTGGGAGCCCGACGCCGAGGCGATGGCCGGCCGGCCGCTGGTGCCGCCGGGGTTGGACTTCGCCGGCCGGCCGCAGCTGATCGCGACACGGCGCGGCCGGGGAGGCGGCCGTTCGCTGCTGTTCAACGGTCACATCGACGTCGTCTCAGCCGAGCCGCGCAAGGCTTGGACCAGCGAGCCCTTCACACCCACGGTCCGCGAGGGCAATCTCTACGGCCGCGGCGCCTGTGACATGAAGGGCGGGGTCGCGTCGATGGTGTTCGCCGCCGAAGTGCTCTCGTCGCTTGCCGTCGGGCTCGCGGGTGACCTGATCGTCGCGACCAACACCGACGAGGAGTCATCGGGCGCCGGCGGCACGGCGCTCGTCGACCGCGGCCTGCGAGCCGATGGCGGCATCGTCACCGAGCCGACCGGGTTCGCGGTCTGGATCGCGTGCCGGGGCTCCGAGTACGCTGTGATCCGGGTTCCGGGGCGGCCCGGACACGCCGAGGTCAGGCAGCCATCCTGGCAGCAGGGCGGCGCGGTGAACGCGATCGAAAAGGCAGGCGTCGTGCTCGAGGCGATCGCGTCTCTGCGGCGCGAATGGTCGACCCGCGACGGGCTCGATCACCCGCTCCTGTCCAAGCCGGATCTGCTGCCGACGATGGCGCGCAGCGGCGAGTGGCCGGTCACCTATCCGGCCGAGTGCGCATTGACGATCGCGGTCATGTTCCTGCCCTCGCAGGCGGATGCGACCGGTTGGGGGGCCGACGTCCGCGGCGAGGTCGAGCGATGGATTGCGACCGAGTCCGCGCGCGATGATTGGCTCGCCGAGCATCCCCCGGTGATCGAGTGGTGGCCCAATGCGGTGATGCCGTTTGAGATCTCCGAGTCCGAGCCGATCGTCGCGACCGTGCTCGGCGCGACCGCCGATGCGGGGTCCCCGGGGTCGCTGTCAGGGCTTGACTCGTGGTACGACGGCGCGACGCTGACCCAGCTCGGCGCGGCGCCCTGCATCGGCTACGGCCCGCCCGGCTTTGACTCCGACGGTGTCAGTGCCGCGCACGCGATCGACGAGCACGTCTCGATCGACGGGCTCGTCGC
Source organism: uncultured Solirubrobacterales bacterium (assembly GCA_963770885.1). Lineage (GTDB taxonomy): Bacteria > Actinomycetota > Thermoleophilia > Solirubrobacterales > Solirubrobacteraceae > Palsa-465. The sequence continues at coordinate 451,416 of CAVYRI010000001.1, forward strand.
CTGCGCCCAGGGGCTTGCGGTTTCGGCGATGCGCTACTGCGGCCTGGCCTGAGGCGATCAGGCGCGGGCAGGTTCAGGCGACGAGGATCGCCGTCAGCGCCTCGCGTGCAAGCCGACAGGTCCGCAGTGACTCGGTCGCGGCGACCGTGGCGGTCCGCGGTACGTCGTGCATGACCGCGATCTCCCCGAACGCGTCACCCGGCAGCAGATCGCCAACGTGACGGCCCTCGACGGTCGTCTCGGCGCATCCTGAGAGGATCACGTACATGTGCGATCCGCTGTCGCCCTCGCGGATCAGCACCGCTCCGGGCTCCCACTCCTCGATCGTGGCGGAGTTGACCAGCTCGTTGAGCCCGGCGCGGTCGAGCTCGCGCAGCAGCGGCACGTCAGCCAGCACATCGGACAGCGGCCGGCTTGCCGGAGCGTGAACCGAGTGCGCGATCCGCATATCGGCTCCGGCGAGCGCCTCCGGCGGCTGCCCGGTGATCGTCGACAAGAAGCTCAGCCTGTCGATCGCGTAGAGCGTCACCGGGGTCAGCGTCGCAACCGTCGCCGCCCGCGTTGTGGAGCGCAGCAGCGCCCGTTCGCCGAAGCCGGCCCCGCGCGCCAGCAGCGCGACTCTGAACCCCGCGATCAGGACCTCCGCCTCGCCATCTTCGATCACGTAGAAGTCGTCACCGGGCTCGCCGAAGCGGATCACGTCGGTTCCGGCGGGGAGCTGCACTTTCCTCGTGCGGGCCGCAACGTCCTCGAGTGAGGCCATATCGAGACCCCGCAGTGCGCTGGCACCGTGCAGCAGTGCCACCACACTGCCGCGTCCGGCGGCCGCGCGGTCGGCTTTCCGCAGTCGCGGGAGGCTGGCGACGATCGTCGCCGGAAGCGGCACGCCGGCCAGGATCAGCGCCGGACGGATCCCGACTAGGGCGACCAGTGCCGGGGCGATCATCGCGCCGGTGCCCTCGGCGGCGAGCTTGACCGACTCCATCACTCCGACCGTGCGGCTCACGGTCGGCGCGTCGAGCAGCCGATGCAGCAGCGACAGCGAGGTCGCGTCCGCGAGCGCCATCGACATTCCCCACGCGCACACGACGACCACCACCAGCACACCACCGGGCAGCGCTCCGATCACGCTCAGCGTCAGCCCGGCCGCGACGAACGCCGCCACGCACGGGCCGAACAGGCGTGCACGGCCGGTCAGGGTCGCCGTGATCGGCAGCGCGATCGCGGCGCCGACACCGGCGGCGCCGTTCAGCACGCCGACGCCCGAGCTGCCGGCGTCGAACAGCTTCAACGCGACGATCACCGCCAGCGCGGTCCACAGACCCCGCACCATCGTTCGCAGCCCGCTCGCGACCACGAGCGGCGCTGCCTCCTCGTGCGACAGCACGCGCGGGATCGCGGCCACGCCCGCCCTGAACGCTCCTTTCAGCCTGCCGAGCTCGGTCGTGCGGCGATCGAGACCGACCGTGAGCAGCGCGGCGATGATCATCACCGCCGCTGCGAGCGCCATCACCGACCCCGGCGCAACAACCGCCACGCCGACGCCTCCGAGCAGTGCGCCCACGGCCTGACCGAGCGTCTTCACCATGCTGACCCCGGCGGCGCCGGCCGACAGCTGAGTCGGCGTCCGCGCCAGCGTCGGCAGAAACAGCGACTGGGCCGGGCGATATGGCGCCGCGACCACCGCGTCGAGCGAGGTGATCACCAGCACGACCACCAGCCCGACCGACGTCAGCACGCCTGCCGCTCCGAGACCCAACAGCACCACGCGGAGCAGCGCGATCCGAGTCAGGATCCCCGGCCGTCCGTCGACCAGAGGTGCCAGCAGGGCGCTGCTGACCGCCCCCGGAAGAAACCGGAACCCGACGAATCCCACGGCGAGCGTTCCGCCGATCCGGTAGGCGTAGATCGCCAGTGCGGTCACGAACGCCCACTCAGAGAGGTTGACGGCCGCGAACGCGCTCAGCAGCCGGCGCAAACCGGCGTTGCCGAACGCCTCCTGGATGTCTGAGCGCCCCTGCCCGAGGGCCGTCGTGAGTTGCCCGCGGCTCACCAGCGGGGGATCGTAAGCGCCAAGGGTTCCAAACGAGCCCGCCGATGTTGCGGTGCTGAGAACCCGATCTCAAGGCGGCGCTCGGATTTGTGCACGTATGACGGCGCTAGGCTGGCCCCCGAGCTCGATTGTCTGACGATCGCGACACATCCACGCGTGGCCCCGACGGTCTGGGTGCGACCGCGGACCCGGGCGCCCGCGCGCCGGCCGACGACGTGGGGGCGACTGCGGGCCCGGGTGCCCACGCGCCGACCGACGCGCTCGGACTCGGCACCGACGAGATGCGGGAATTGGGCTACTGGGTGGTTGACCGCGTCGTCGAGCACTTCGAGCACGGCGCCGACGGGCCGGCGATCCAGACCGGGTCCGCGGACGAACTGCGCGCCGCGCTCGGCGGTCCGGTCCCCGAACGGCCAGGTGATCCGCTGCAGGAGCTGCAGACGCTGGTCGAGATCGCGATGGAGAACATGCAGCACGGAGACCACCCCCGTTACTTCGCGCGCGTGCCGGGGGCGTCGTCATTCGCCGGCGTGCTCGGCGACTGGCTCGGCACCGGCTTCAACACGATCGCCGCCTCCTGGGAGGGGTCATCGGGTCCGACTACGGTCGAGCTCGTCGCGCTTGACTGGCTGCGACAGCTGCTCGGCCTTCCCGACGGGACCGACGGGATCCTGCTCAGCGGCGGGTCGCTGTCGAGCCTGACCGGGCTGGGGGCGGCGCGGGACAGCATCGGCCCGGGGGTCGCCTACCTGTCAGATCAGACCCATGCGTCGATCGCGCGGGGGCTGCGGACGCTTGGCTTCGAGCCTGATGAGATCCACCTCGTGGCGACCGATGACCGCCTGCGGCTGACCGCTTCTGCCGTTGCCCAGGCCGCCGACGAGGATCGCCGGCGTGGGCTGCAACCCCGATTCTTCATCGCCACCGCGGGCACGACCAACACCGGCGCGGTCGACGACCTCGAGGGACTCGCCGACCTGGCGGCCGCCGAGGGGGGCTGGCTGCACGTAGACGGGGCCTACGGTGCGCCGGGCGCGCTGTGCCCGGCCGGGCGCGAGGTCCTCGCCGGGCTCGAGCGCGCCGACTCGCTCGTGCTCGATCCGCACAAGTGGCTGTTTCTCCCATACGACGTCGGCTGCCTGTTCGTGCGCCGCCCCGGCGTCCTGGCGGGAGCGTTCAGCATGCGGCCCGAATACCTGGCCGACGTCAGGACCAACACCACCAACGTCAACTTCGGTGACCGCAGCCCCGAGTTGACCCGGCGCTCGCGGGCGCTGAAGCTGTGGCTGATGTTCCGGATTTACGGCGCCGGCCGGATCCGCGAGGCGATCGAGCGCACGATCGGGCTCGCCGAACAGGCCCAGCGGGTGCTCGAGGCCGACTCGGCATGGGAGGTCGTCACCCCGGCACAGCTCGGGATCGTCACGTTCACGCGCGACGGCTGGACCGACGAGGACCACAAGGAGCGCGCGGCGGCGCTTGCGGCGAGCGGTTACGCCGTCGTGACCAGCACGGTGTTGCAGGGCCGCTCGGTGTTGCGCCTGTGCACGATCAATCCGTTGACGACCGAAGCGGACATCGAGCAGACGCTCGAGCGGCTGGCTGGGGGCTGACGCTCGGCAGCGGGGTGGCCCGCGTGCTCTCGTGTGCCCGCCCGCCCTCGTGTGCGCGCCCGCCCTCGTGCACGCCTGGCGCGCCCTCGTGCACACTCCGCCGCGCCCGTGCACACCCCGCGCGCCCTCGTGCACACCCCGCGCCCTCGTATGCCCGCCCGCGCGCCCCCGTGCACAACGTGACAAATCCAGCCGGCCAGCGTTGATTTGTCACAGGGTGCAGGCTCAGCACGCGGTTTGTGGCAAATCAGCCCGGGGCGGCGCGATTTGTCACGTTTTGCATGCCGCGCCGAGGTCGCGCTCGTGCGTGCTGGCCGGACCGGCGCGTTCCACCGGCGCGCGGCTCGGCTGCGGCAGGGTGGCGCCCCGGGGCCGCTACGTGGCGCCGATTCGCGACTCGTGGCCCGCCCACTCCCGGTCGCGCAGGACGAACTTCTGCACCTTGCCGGTCGATGTCTTCGGCAGCACGGCGAACTCGACCGAGTCCGGACACTTGTAGTGAGCCAGGCGGTCGCGGCAGAAGTCGATGATCTCCTGCGGGTCCGCCTCGGCGCCCTCGTTCAGGGTCACGTACGCCTTCGGGCGCTCGCCCCAGTGCTCGTGCGGCACCCCGACCACAGCGCACTCGAGCACCGCCGGGTGCGCGACGATCGCCTGCTCGACCTCGATGCTCGAGATGTTCTCGCCCCCGGAGATGATGATGTCCTTGCCGCGGTCGCGGAGCTCGATGTTGCCGTCGGGGTGCCAGACGGCCAGATCACCGGAGTGAAACCAACCGCCTGCGAACGCCTTGGCGGTCGCGGCCTCGTCCCTGAAGTAGCCGCTCATAACGATGTTGCCTCGCATCACGACCTCGCCCATCGTCTGGCCGTCGCGCGGGACGTCGTTCATCTCGTCGTCAACGACTCGGACCAGGTCGGACGAGATGTACGCCTGGCCCTGGCGAGCAAGCGTCCTCGCCCGCTGCTCGAGCGGCAGCTCACGCCACGCCGGCTGATCGGGCGCGACCGTCGTCGGCCCGTACGTCTCGGTCAATCCGTACACATGCACGACCCGGAAGTTGAGCTCGCTCATGCGTGCGAACAACGTCGGGGAGGGGGGAGCGGCCGCGACCATCGCTGTCACCGGAATCTCGAGCCGGTGCGCGCGCGGGTGGTTGATAACCATCAGCTGGACCGTCGGCGCGCCGTTGTAGTGGGTGACGCCCTCGGCGTCGATCAACTCCCAGATCCGTTCCGCATCGATCGCTCGCAGCGCGACGTGACAACCCGCGACCGCGGTCACGGCCCACGGGAAGCACCACCCGTTGCAGTGGAACATCGGCAATGTCCACAGGTACACCGAGTCGGTGCTCAGCCCAGCCAGGATCGCCTCGTTGAGCGCGTTCAGGTAGGCGCCGCGATAGGTGTATTGGACGCCCTTGGGACGGCCGGTCGTGCCCGAGGTGTAGTTGATCGAGATCGTCTCCTCCTCGTGCTCGAGCCAGCTCTCGGGCAGCTCTTCTGACGCCGCCGCCAGGAACTGCTCGTACTCGTCGCCGGCTCCGCCCCCGTCGACGCAGCGGATCACCTGCACGCCCCCGAGGTCGAGGCCGGACACGACGTCTTCGAGGTCTGCGTCGAGCAGCAGGTAGCGCGCGCCGCAGTGGCCGAGGATGTACCCGACCTCGGGGCCGGCGAGCCGGTTGTTGATCGCGACCAGGATCCCGCCGGCCGCCGGGACAGCGAAGTGGGCCTCCAGCATCGGAGCGGAGTTGAACAGCAGGGTCGCGACGCGGTCACCCTTCTTCAGCCCGGCGGCGCGCAGCGCGTTGGCCAGGCGCCATGAGCGCTCAGCGACCTCCGCATACTTGAGGCGGCGATCGCCGTCGACCATCGCGAGCCGCTCGGGATACATGTACGCCGTCCTGACCAGGAAGTCGACTGGGTTCAGCTCGGAGCGAAAGACCTTGGTCTCGGAGATCGAATCGGTCATCCTCATTCCCCTTGCTGTTCGTAGTTCGCGGCCCCGGGCGGCTCGAGCAGCACACCCGGGTTCATGACCCCAGCGGGGTCGAGGTCAGCTTTGGCGGCGCGCAGCGCAGCCGAAAAGAGCTCCGGCATCTCGCGCAGGTACCAAGCCCGATGATCACGTCCGACGGCATGATGATGTGTGATTGTCCCCCCATTGGACGCAATCGCCTCCGACGCCGCGAGTTTGATCGCATCCCACTGCTGTAGCTGGGCGCCGTCGCGCCCCGGAGCGTAGACCGAGTAGTACGGCGCGGGCCCGTCGGGATACACGTACGCGAACCGGCAGGAGACCGCGCCACCGCCGCAGACCTCGTCCAGCGCCGACGTTACGGCGCTGAGCACGCCCCGGTGCAGGTCCCAGAACCGGTCCCACGTGACCGCGGTCTCGAACGTCTCGTGCACCAACCCGAGTCGCGCGAACGCATCGCGCAGATGCGGGCCACGTAGGAACGCCGCCCGCCACACTGCCGCTGCATCTCCGTCGCCCTCGCGCGGCACCCCACCGCGCCCAGCACAGATCTCGATCGCCCGCGCGAGCCACGGCCCGAGCTCGTGGTCACCGGACTCGAATCCGAGCACCAGGATCGCGTGCGAGCCGTCACCGCTGCCCGACAGCAGGGCCTCGTCGTGGCCCAGCAGCCGGCAGTTGCTCGGATGCAGTCCAGACTGCGCGACCTCGCGCGTCGCCCGCACCGCATCCTCGAAGCTCGTGAAGTAGACCGAGGCGCCGGCGCGATACCGCGGCCGCGGCTGCAGACGCACCCAGGCCTCGACGATCACCCCGAGCGTGCCCTCCGAGCCGCAGAACAGCCGCTCCGGAGCCGGGCCGGCCCCCGACGCCGGCAGCCTGCGGGTCTCGAGCACGCCCCGTGGCGTGACGACCCGGACCGCTTCCACGAAATCGTCGATGTGGGTGTGAAGGGTCGCGAAATGGCCTCCCGAGCGAGTCGCGATCCAGCCGCCGAGCGTCGAGCGCTCGAATGACTGCGGGAAATGGCGCAGCGTCAGCTCGTGGTCGCGCAGCTGCGCCTCGAGCGCCGGACCGTAGGTCCCAGCGGCGATCCTCGCAGCGCGCGACACCTGGTCGACCTCGAGCACGCCGCTGATGTTGCGCATGTCCAAGCTGATCGCTCCGCGGTAGCCGTCGCCGACATCGGCCTCGACGCCGCCGACGACGCTCGAGCCGGCGCCGTACGGAATTACCGCTGCGCCCGCATCACCGCACCACTCGATGATCGACAGCAGATCGCGCTCGTTCTCCGGGAACGCGACCAGATCGGGGGCGTGCCGGAAGTCGCCCTGCAATCCACGAATCAGGTCACGGTAGGACTTGCCGTAGGTGTGCGCGGCACGCTCGTACGGGTCATCGCGCAGCAGCGCCGCCAGCGCGGGTGGGGCCTTCACCCTCGGGGCCCTCAGCTCCAACTCGCCGACGCTCGGGGGTTCCCGCACGCGGATCCCGTCGCCGCCGCCGAAGCGCTGCGCGAACGTCCGCCCCAGTTCGGTCAGCTCGTCGGCGCCGAGTCCCTCGTCCTCGTCACCCCAACCCCAGAATTTGCGCCTCGCCATCCCCGTTCAGCTCACGACGCCGGCGCCGTCACCGACGCGACGAAACCGCGCACGTCGGCCGCGGGCTCTGAGTAGGAGTCACCGAGCGCCGACTCGATCGCGTCCATGTACTCGCTCGCCCAGGCGGGGAACTCGTAATCGATCGCCCGCAGAAATTCCAGCGTCGCCGCGAGCCGGATGTCGGCGATCGACGGCTGATCGCCGCCGATGAATCGCCTGCCGTCCAGGAAGAACTTGTGGTAGGCCTCGAGCGGCATGGCCAGCCCGGCGGTCGCGTCGGCCTGGGCCTGCGCCTTGAGCCCGTCATCGGCGCCCGATGACCCGACCTCGCCCGCGTACTGTGGGAAGCCGAGCGTCGGGTACGTCGCCCGCGCGACCAGCGGATACAGGGTCCCGATCAGATAGAACATCGCGCTGTCGATCATCGCCCGCTGCGCCGGATCGGTCGGGTACAGCTGGTCGAGCCCGTGCTTGTTGCACAGGTACTGCATGATCGCGCAGCTCTCCCAGAGCGAGCCCTGAGGGAGTTCATCCTCCTCCAACAGCGGCGTCAGGTCGGCGGGGTCCTTGGCCAGGAACTCCGGCGTCCCCTTCTTCCCCCACACGTCGATCTCCTCGTAGTCGAGGCCGGCGGCCCGCACGAAGATACGAGCGGTCAGGTTGTTGACGCTTGGCTTGAGGACGCTGAGCGTGTTAGCGGCCATCTGAACTCCTCCGATTCTTGGGTTGTCAAACGCGCTGCTTGTAGGGCTGCTTTGGCGAGCGGTCATCGGACAGCGAATCCCGAGACCGAGTCACCAGCGCCTCGATTGCGTCCGCGAGGTGAACCTGGTCGATGTTGTAGTCGCCCCGGGAGACCCGCAGACGGTGGGCCTCGAGCAGGACCTCGGCGTGCGTGAACCCGTGCGGAGGCTCGAACCGGTAGGAGGCAAGCTCGATCAGCAGGCCGAGCGGATCCTCGAAGTAGATCGAGTCCATGAAGCCGCGGTCCTTGACGCCGCTGTGGCGGATCTCGCGCTCGTTGAGCCGGTCGACCGCCTGGTTGAAGGTCGCCTGCGAGACTGCGAACGCAAGGTGGTGCACGCACCCCGGATCGGTCGGCGTGCGATCGGGATCGACCTCGCGCTCCTCGTTGGTGAACACGGTGATCAGCCGTCCGTCGCCGGGATCGAAGTAGAGATGGCTCTCGGACGGGTTGTCGAGGTTGGGCTGCTCGAACACGAACGGCATCCCGAGCACCCCCTCCCAGAAGTCGATCGACGTCCGCCGGTTGGCGCCGACGATCGTGATGTGGTGGACGCCCTGGCTCTGAAGTTTCTGCACTCGGCTCACCTCTCGACGAGTTTCGACTTGTATTCGCTGCGGCGCAAGCTTCCCCACGGAACGAGGTCGACATCGGCCTGCACCACAAGTTTGCTCCTCAGCCGCGCTCCGATCGCCTCAGCAAGGGTCACCGTCGCGGCCGCTCCCGGCGCGAGCTCGACGCTGACGGGCAACGGCGGATCCTGCTTGACCCCAGGTGCACGGGGCCGGACGAGGATGTGGCCGCTGACGCTCGGCGCGAACGAGTTCACGACCTCCCTCACCGCCGAGGGGAAGACGTTGACCCCGCGGACGATCAACATGTCGTCGGTCCGTCCGACGCAGCGGATCCGCGGGCTGGTGCGCCCGCACCGGCAGGGGCTCGCTGAGACGACGACATGGTCGCGGGTGCGAAACCGCAGCAGCGGCGCGGCGCTGTGACGAAGGTGGGTCAGGACGAGCTCGCCGGTCGCTCCGTCGCTGAGCTCGAGTGGGGCCTTGGTCTCGGGGTCGACGAGCTCGGCATGGACGAAGTCACGCGCGCCGAGATGCATCCCGTCGCGCTGCTCGCATTCACCCCACAGCGACACGCCGATATCGCCGATCCCCATCGCCTCGGTGACCTGCGCTCCCCATGCATCCTCGAGCGCGGTTCGGAACGCCGGCTCGCCACCGCCGGGCTCGCCGGCCACGAGCACGCGCTGGACGCTGGCGCCGCGCAGGTCGAGCCCGCGCTGGGCGGCGGCCTCGACCAGATAGGCGGCGTAGGACGGAGTCAGCACCGCGGCTTGGGGCCGGAGCGCTTCGATCACCGAGATCAGCCGGTCGGTGTTGCCGGTCCCGACGGGGATGTGGCACAGGCCGAGGCGGTCGAATGAGGCCAGCGCGGCGCCGGCGACGAACGGCCCCGCGTTGTAGGAGGAGACGATCCGCTCGCCGGCTCTGACGCCGGACGCGGCGTAGCTTCGCGCCGACCCGGTCACCCAGTTGTCGAGGTCACCGGCGGTCAGCGGGATGAAGCTCGGCGCGCCGGTCGTGCCGCTGGTCGAGTAGATCCGCACGATCTCCGGTTCGGCGGCACACAAGTGGCTGCCGATCGGGTTCTTGGCCGTGCAGGTTGCCCTCAGCTCGCGTTTCTCGGTCAGCGGCAGTCGGGCGATCTCGGCCAAGCCGCCGGCGTCGGCCGCCGACGCAACGCCGGCCTCGGTGAGCTTGGCGCGGTAGAACGCCGAGCGTTCGAACACGTACTCGAGCTGCGCGCGATAGGCGGCGTCGTCATGCTCGCGCTGGGCCGCCCACGGCCGGGTCTCGACCTCGGGATCGACGATCATTCCGGCTCCAGCTCGGCCTCGCGCTCGTAGCCGACCGCCTCTTCGGCCCCCTGGCGTTCGTAAGCGACCGCCTCTTCGGCGGCCGACGCCATCAGGAATCCGGCCGGAAGCTCCTGCTCCTCGGCGAGGTGGGCCAGGAGCCCCGCTGTCCGCGCCAGGATCGGCACAGCCTTGACCGCCGCCGCCGCGAAGCCGAGGTCGAGCATCACCGCGGCGATCGGCATTGACACGTTCATCGTCAGCGGCCGGCGCCAGGCGTCGGCGACGGCCTCGCGCAGACAGCGGGCGAGCAGCACGTGCGGCCCGCCGGCCGCGCGGGCGTCGGCGAGCTCGAGGATCCGCTCGGCGCGGGGATCGAGCGGACGGTGGACCGGATGGCCGAAGCCCGGCATCTTCTCGCCCGAGGTCTTGATCTCGCGCGCGATCTCGCCCGCGACCTCGTCCGGTCGGCGACCGCCGCGCGAGACCTCGTTCTGGGCGCGCTCGAGCAGCCGCGCGCACTCCTCGGCGGTGCCGAGGACCACCGGGCCGCAGCCGAGAATCCCCGCCGCGACCGCTCCCTGCAGCGAGCCCGGGTCGGCGGCCAGCGTCATCCGGGCGGCGACGTTGGTCGGCATCATCCCGTGCTCGGCGATCGCAACCAGCAGCAGATCGAGGAAGAAGCGCTGCTGTTCGTCGGGCTCGCTGCCGGTCAGCAGCAGGTGGAAGTACTCGGTGAAGCTGAGGCGGCCCATCAGATCGCCGCACAGGTCACGGCCGCGAACCTCGACCCGGTCGGGGTAGGCCTGGCTGATGTGGGTGATGCGCTGCCCCGGACTACCGATCTGCATACCGCCGCCGGACACGTTGGTTTCCCGCCGGCATCATCGTCCCGACGCTAGGCACCGTGCCCCCGGCTGTCAAGGCCGGTGCGGTGTAACGTCCAGAAGATGCCGAACAGCTCCGGACAGGATTCCGAGTCCCCATCCCAGCTGATCGACGCAAGGATCAAAGAGCTGGGCGACTGGCGGGGCGAGACCCTCTCGAGGCTTCGCCGCCTGATCAAGGAGGCCGACCCCGAAGTCGTCGAGGAGTGGAAATGGAAGAAGGCCACCAACCCCGGAGTTCCGGTGTGGTCTCACGACGGCATGATCTGCACCGGTGAGACCTACAAGAGCGTCGTCAAACTGACCTTCGCCCAGGGAGCCTCGCTGGACGACCCCTCGGGACTGTTCAACTCGAGCCTCGGGGGCAACACGCGGCGCGCGATTGACGTCGCCGAGGGCGACAAGATCGACGAGAAGGCCTTTGTCACGCTGATTCGCGCCGCTGTCAGCCTCAACGAGTCCCGCGGGCGCTAGGCGAAGATCTCGCTCAGGAGGTGGGTCATGGTCCAGGTCGCGACCCTGGCGGTCGTCCCTGACGGGTCGGATGACTGCCACGTCAGCATCGAGCCGATCAAGTTCGTGAGCGCTCGGAACCCCGAAGAAGGTTCGGGGCGCGGGGTCGATCAGGAGCTCATCGGTCATGTACGCGCGTCGCCCTGAGCCGCTGCAGGCTTGATGCCGGCCACAGCTCCCTGGTGTTGTAGTAGACGTCAAACGCGGGTGTCTGATCAGGCAGCTTCACCCATTCGACCTTCGAACGGGTGAAGATGTGAACGTCGGGTGTGACGTTGCGCGGCTCGTCCAGCGTCCCGCCGCGGACGAACCACACCGCCTCCGAGCTGTACTCGCTGAAGACCGCGACCTCGCAGTCCGGACAGCGGAAGATCCGCTGGGTGCTGCCGTCGTCGCGGGGCACTTCGATCGGTTGGGGCGTGCCGTTTAGCAGCTCCACGAGGTCGCGCTCGATCAGCAGGTTGATCACGAACGCGCTCCCTGTCTGGCGCTGGCAGTTGAGGCAGTGACAGCAGTGAACGAACATCGGCGCGGCGGCCAGCCGATAGCGGACCGCGCCGCAGGCGCATCCGCCCTCACGCCCGCCCTCGCGCTCGGCCTCGCGCCCGCCCTTGTGCTCGGCATTCATGGCGCGGCATCGTACAGCCGCGGCCGACGCCTCGATCAATCCCAAGCGGCCCGACCCCGACGGTGGGTAGGCTCGCAGGATGGACTTCGGAATCGGATACTTCCCCACCCACGACGCCGTCGGCCCGGGCGAGATTGCACGCCTGGTTGAGGCCCGCGGCCACGAGTCGCTGTTCTTCGCCGAGCACACCCACATCCCGGCGAGCCGTGAGAGCCCATACCCGGGCGATGGCGAGCTGCCGCGCAAGTACAGCCACACTTATGACCTGTTCGTCGCCTTGACCGCCGCCGCGGAGGCGACCTCGCGGCTGCGGATCGGAAGCGGCATCTGCCTGGTGATCGAGCGCGACCCGATCGTGACCGCCAAGGAGGTCGCCTCGATCGACCACCTGTCCGGCGGCCGGTTCGAGTTCGGCGTCGGCGCCGGCTGGAACCGCGAGGAGATGCGCGACCACGGGACCGACCCGCGCACGCGGATGCGTCTGTTCCGCGAGCGGATCGAGGCGATGAAGGCGATCTGGGAGCAGGATGAGGCCAGCTACGAGGGCGAGTTCGTCAACTTCGAGCGGATCTGGTCGTGGCCCAAGCCGCTGCAACAGCCCCATCCGCCGATCCTCGTCGGTGGCATGGGGCCGACGGTGCTGGACCGCGTGCTCTCGTTCGGCGACGGGTGGTTTCCGAACTACCAGCCCGACGAGCTCGCCGAGCGCGCAGCCGAGCTGCAGGAGCGCGCCGACCGGCCGATCGACCTGAGCGTGATGAGTGCCCCCGCCAACGCGGCGGGGCTCGAGAAGATCCGGGCCGCAGGCGCCCGCCGAGCCGTGCGCTGGATCCCGTCGGCCGGGCCCGCGGTGGTCAACGCGGAGCTGGATCGGTGGGAGTCGGCGATCGCCGAGTTCACCGGCGAGCGCTGACCGGACCCAGGTGAACGGCGACGAGGCTCGAGCGAGATTTACGGCCGCCAGGGTCGCGACGCTGGCGACCGCCGATCGAACCGGCCGGCCGCACGTCGTCCCGGTCGTGTTCGCCGTGGCTGGTGACACGATCTACACGGTCACCGACGCCAAGCGCAAGCGCACCGCCGCGCTGCGAAGGCTCGACAACGTGCGCGAGAACCCAGCCGTCGCGCTGCTCGTCGATCACTACGACGACTCAGATTGGGATGCGCTCTGGTGGGTGCGGGCCGACGGCAAAGGGCGCCTGCTCGACTCCGAAGACGCGGAGGCCGGACGAGCGATTGGACTGCTGGCGCGGCGTTATCCACAGCAGCGGGCGGTGGGCTCGGTGCTGGCCATCGACGTGACCCGCTGGAGCGGCTGGGAGGCGACGGGGCCGCCGGACTGAAGCTGGCCGACCGCCGCGGCTGCTACTGATCCCGTTGGCCGCTCGCCGGAGAGTTCCGGCCGGGCGGGGACCGAACCGAGATGTATCTACCCGCCGCGATATCGCTCTCGCCCGAGACATTCATGGCGATCGCCGGAGCCTCGGCCGTCGCAGGCACGGTCGGGACGCTGGTCAGGTTTCGCGGGTTCGGCGTTCCCGCGGTGGTGGTCGAACTGCTGCTCGGGGTCCTGATCGGACCGCAGCTGCTGGGTCTCCACGTCACCCCGTTCGTCAGCTTCTTCTCCGATCTCGGACTCGGGATGTTGTTCTACTTCGCCGGCTACGAGATCGACCCCGAGCGGATCCGCGGCAAGCCATTCGGGCTTGGGGTGATCGGGTGGTGTCTGTCGCTGGCGTTGGCGTACTCGATCGGCGGCGTTCTGGCCGCGGCGGGGGTGGTGTTGTCGCTTCTGTACACCGGCTCGGCGCTGGCCACGACCGCGGTCGGGACGCTGATTCCGATCCTCGGGGACGCGGGGCAACTGCGAACCCGGGTGGGCACCTACCTGATGGGCGCCGGCGCGGTCGGCGAGTTCGGCCCGATCCTGCTGATCACGCTGCTCCTGTCGGCGCAGAGCACGGTTCACAACGCCCTGATCCTGGCCGCGTTCGTCGCCGTCGTGGTCGCGGTGGCGCTGTTCGTCCAGCGCTCCTCCGAAGCCACGGTGCCGCTGCTCGAGCGGACCCTGGAGAGCAGCGCCCAGCTCGCCGTGAGGTGGATCCTGGTCCTGGTCTTCGGGCTCGCGCTGCTGGCCTATCGCCTCGGCCTCGACCTGCTGCTTGGCGGTTTCGCCGCGGGGGTGATCACCCGCCAGCTGCTCGAGGATCGTGAGCTGCCGGCGTTCGAGTCAAAGCTCACCGCGGTCGGCTTCGGGGTGTTCGTGCCGTTCTTCTTCGTCGTCAGCGGCATGAACCTCGACGTCGACGCGCTGTTCTCGAGTCTCGGCGCCGTCGGCAAGCTGTTTTTGTTCCTGGCCCTGTTTCTGGTCGTGCGCGGCGTTCCAGCGCTGATCCTCTACCGCCACTTGCTCGATCGCCGCGAGCGAACTGCGCTGGCTCTGTTCTGCTCGACCCAGCTCCCGCTCGTCGTCGCGATCACCGCGCTGGCTATCTCCGCGGGTCACATGCGGCCCTCCACGGCTGCCGCGCTGGTCGGAGCCGCCGCGCTCTCGACGCTGATCTTCCCCGCGATCGGGGTGCGCATCAGCGCGGCCGGGCAGGGGACGGACGGGGCCGGCGCAGGCGGGGCGAACCGCCCCGAGCCACCGCCGGCCGCCGCTCGGTGACCGGCCCGGGCGGCGCTCAGCCCCCGCCGGGATCCACCAACTCCCGTTCGTCGCGCTGCGCCCACTCGAGCAGCGGCTCGAGCGAGAACGCGTGATCGTCGATCCCGGCGTGGAGGTCCCCGAGCAGGGCGAAGCGCTCAGGGACGGTCGCGATCGTCAGCTCGCGCGGCTCGACGTCGGAGACCTCCTCCCAGGCGATCGGGGTCGAGACGGTTCCCTCGACGACGCCCCTGACCGAGTAGGCGCACGCGATCGTATGGTCGCGGGCGTTCTGGTTGTAGTCGACGAACGCCTTGCGAGGGTCGCGGTCCTTGCGCCACCAAGTGGTCGTGGCGTCATCGGGCGCTCGGCGCTGCACCTCGCGCGCGAAGGCCAGCGCAGCACGCCGGACGTCGGCGAACCCCCACCGCGGCTCGATCCGGACATAGATGTGGATCCCCGAGCCGCCCGAGGTCTTCGGCCAGCCTCTGATCCCGACCTCATCGAGCACCTCGCGGGCGACCTGTGCCACGCGGCGGACGGTGGCGAACGGGCAGTCCGGCATCGGGTCGATATCGATCCGCCACTCGTCCGGACGCTCGACGTCGGCGCGGCGCGAGTTCCAAGGATGAAATTCGACCGTCGACATCTGCACGGCCCAGATCACGCTGGCCAGCTCGGTCACGCACAGCTCGTCGGCGTGGCGGCCGTAGCGCGGGAACGTGACCCGCACGGTCTGAACCCAATCCGGCGCCCCGGAGGGAATCCGCTTCTGGTGGACCTTGTCACCGTCGACGCCGCTCGGGAAGCGGTGCAGCATGCAGGGGCGCTCACGTAGCGCCCGGACGATCCCGTCGCCGACGCTGATGTAGTAGGAGGCGAGGTCGAGCTTGGTCTCGCCTCGGGCGGAGAAGTAGACCCGGTCGGGGCTTGAGAGCCGGACCGTCCGTTCGCCGATTTCGAGCTCGAGCGCGGTGGCTGGCGTCATCGCGCGATTGTCGCGAGTTCAGCCGTTCTGGGATCGGCCCGGCAGCTTGACGACCTCGACAAAGAAGTTGTCGATCTCCCGCACGACGGTCAGGAAACGCTGCAGGTCGACGGGTTTGGTGACGTAGGCGTTGGCGTGCAGCTCGTAGCTGCGCAGGATGTCGCCCTCGGCATCGGAGGTCGTCAAGACGACGACCGGGATCCTCGTCAATCTCGGGTCCGCGCGGATCTCGGCCAGCAGTTCGCGCCCGTCCATTCGCGGCAGGTTGAGGTCGAGCAGGATCAGATCCGGCACCGACTGGTCGGGGTCGCGCAGCTGCTCGAGCGCGTAGACGCCGTCGCTGGCGACACGAAGTTCGTTGCGGACCTTGTCGTGTTCGAATGCCTCCCGCACGAGCACCACATCGCCGGGGTCGTCCTCGACGAGCAGGATCACGATCGGTTCGGCAGCGCTCACGCTGCAATCCTGTCAGAGGGCCCGGCCGGCAGGGTGAAGGAGATCCTGGTGCCGTCGCTGTAGTCGCGATCAAGCCAGATCGAACCGCCGTGGTATTCGATGATCTTGCGACACATCGCGAGGCCGATGCCGGTGCCCTCGTAGCGATCGCGCGGGTGCAGCCGCTGGAAGAGGACGAAAATACGCTCTGCGTACTCGGGTTCGATCCCGATCCCGTTGTCGGTGCATCTGAACAGCCAGTCGTCGTCACGGCGCTCGGCCTCGATCCGGACCTCGGGGGGCGGGTCGCCGTGAAACTTGATCGCGTTGCCGATCAGGTTCTGGAACACGGTGCGCATCAGCGGCGGCTCGACGGACAGTTGGGGCAGCTCGCCGATCACGATCTCCGCGCCGGCCTCGGTGACCGCCTCGCCGAGATCCGCGACTGCGGCGCTCGCGACCGCGTTGAGGTCCACCAGCTCCTCCGGATGGACGAGCCGACCGACTCTCGAGAACGCGAGCAGATCGTTGATCAGCTGCTGCATCCGCCTGGCTCCGTCGACGGCGAAGTCGATGTACTGATCGGCGCGCTCGTCGAGTTGGCCGCCGTAGCGGTCCTGGAGCATCTGGCAGAAGCTCGTGACCTTGCGCAGCGGTTCCTGCAGGTCGTGTGAGGCAACGTAGGCGAACTGCTCGAGTTCAGAGTTGGACCGCTCGAGCTCGGTCGCGGTTGCGGCGAGCTGAGCGTGAGCCTCGCGCGAGGCTCCGAGCTCCTGGACGAGTCTGATCCTCATCGCGTCGACATCGGCGCTGGTCTGCGCGATTTCGAGCGGACCGTCGACGACCACCGAGTGAGAGAGCTCGCCCTCGGCCACAGCTCTGGAGGCATCGGTCAGACGCTCGAGCGGCCGGCTGACCGTGCGCCTGAGGGTCAGCGCCGCGGCGATCACGCTCAACAGCAGCGCGACGCCGATCGCCAGGAACGTGATCACCGACGTCCGCGCTGCGTCTGACAGTTCGTTCTTGACGTGGGCCGCGCGCGCCGTGATGTCCCGTTGGAGCGTCGCCAGCGACGCCCGGACTGCGTCGAACGAGCGCTTGCCCGCCAATGCGTCCACGGTCGCTGTCTGGCGGGGATGGCCCGGTCTGATGCGGGCGATCGCCGGCAGCGCCACCTGTCGCTGCCAGGCCTCGATCCGCGCCATCGCCTCGGTCAGCGCGGCCTGGCTGCCGGTGACCGCCGATCGCTGCAGCTGCGTGAGCGCTGCCCGCTCCTGAAGGCGGCCGCTGCGGTACGGCTGGAGGAAGCTCGTGAGCGCCGACAGCTCGTAGCCGCGGACGCCGGTCTCCTGGTTGACCATCGCCGTCTCGAGTGCCAAGGCCGCCACATTCGCCGGCTGCACCCGATCGGTCAGCTCGTCGCGGACCGAGGATTGGTTTGCCAGCGTGACCAGCCCGACCACGATCGCGACCAGCACGACGACCAGCGGCACGACCGTGACCGCACCGAGCAGCTGTGCCACCCGGAGGCGCGCGAGGCCGCTGGGGTTCGTCGCTGGCGTCGCGGGCGTCGCGCCGGGGTGCGTGGCGGAGTCAGCCGTCACGGCGATCGCGCTGGACCGCGAGCAGCGCGACGTCGTCGTCCAGCGGGCCCTGGTTGAGCCCCTCGACGCGGTCGATCAGCGACTCGGGATCGAACTGGTCCGCGCCTTCCTGCCCGGCGTCGCCGAGCATCTCCAGCAGGCCGCCGATCCCGAGCCGGCCGTCGTGCCCGGCGACCCGACCCTCGTAAATCCCGTCGGAGTACAGCAGCAGTGACCAGCTGTCACCGAGCTCCACCTCGCCGACTGTGAGCGCGGGACCATCGCCGAGCCCGAGCGGAGGTGCTGCGGGCTGATCGGTGAGCAGGGTGGGTCGGCCCCCGTTGAGCCGGATCGGCGCCGGGTGGCCCGCGAGCACGGCCGCTGCCGTGCCCCGGCGGAGGTCGATGCTGAGGCTGGTTACGGTCGCGAAGATGTGGTCCTTGTGGCGCTCCTGGGCGACCAGCCGGTCGAGCGTGCGCAGCAGCGAGAGCTGATGCACGCCGGCCAGGATCAGGGTTCTCCAAGCGATCCGGAGCTCGACGCCGAGCGCCGCCTCATCGGGGCCGTGACCGCAGACGTCGCCGATCACAACGTGCAGCGACTCGTCCGAGCTCTGCACGACGTCGAAGAAATCGCCGCCGAGAACCTGGCGCCGGTTTCCCGGCCGGTATGCACTGACGATCGAAACGCTCGGATCCGACACGATCGGGTGTGGGATCAGACCGCGCTGGACGCGCGCATTCTCGGCCGTCTGGACCCGCAGCACCGCAAGCTCGCGCGCGAAGCGCTCGGCCAGCTTGCGCTGAACCGAGTGGCGGATCGCACGGGCGAGGCTCGCGCCCGAGATCGTCCCCTTGATCAGGTAATCCTGGGCACCGGCCCCGAGGGCCTCGATCCCCCGGTGTTCGTCGCTGTCACCGGTGAGCACCACGACCGGCATCTCGGGATCGGCCGCATGGACGCGACGGACGGCCTCGACGCCGAGCGCATCCGGCAGACCGAGATCGAGCAGCACGCAGTCGACGCCGTCGCCGAGCCGCCGCTCGGCCTCCTCGAGTTCGCTGGCGCGGTCGATCGACACCACCGGCCACGCCGCCCCGAGCAGCTCGGAGACGATCAGCGCGTCGCCGTCGTCATCCTCGACGAGCAGCACTCGGCGGGGTTCATGACTCGCCTCGCTCGAGAGCATTTCGCCGGCGGCGTTCGCAGGAGTTTGCGCCGCTTCGTCCATCGGAGCGAGCAGCATAGGCGATCGATTGGTTGGAATCCTGCGTTACGGGAGCCGGGTCGACGAGCGGGACCTGCTATCGGTGAGCGTGGAGAGGCCGCCGCCGGACTTCAGCGTTCCTCGGGTGCCCGGCCTTCGGGTGCGACGACGTCGATCACGAAATATCGGAGAGGCAATCAAATGAACACGCGCAAGCTTGGATCGCTCGAGGTTTCGGCCCTCGGGCTGGGGTGCATGGGGATGTCCGCCTTCTACGGCTCAACCGACGAAGGTGAGGCGATCGCGACCATCCAGCGGGCACTCGAGTTGGGAATCAACTTCGTCGACACGGCGCAGCTCTACGGGCCGCTGACCAACGAGGAGCTGGTCGGCCGCGCGATCAAGGGCCATCGCGACGAGTACGTGATCGCGACCAAATTCGCGCGCCGGATGGACAACGCCACTCCAGGCGACATGCCGACGGTCGGAGCGCTCGACGGGTCGCCCGATCACGTTCGCAGCTCGATCGAGGGCTCGCTCAAGCGCCTGGGCACCGATCACGTCGATCTCTTCTACCAGCACCGCGTCGATCCCGAGGTGCCGATCGAGGAGACCGTCGGGGCGATGGCCGAGCTCGTGCAGCAGGGCAAGATCCGCCACATCGGCCTCAGCGAGGCGGCAGCCGAGACGATCCGCCGGGCCCACAAGGTCCATCCGATCACGGCCGTGCAGACCGAATACTCGCTCTGGACCCGCGATCCGGAGGAGGAGATCCTGCCCACCTGCCGCGCGCTGGGGATCGGGTTCGTGCCCTACTCGCCGCTCGGTCGCGGCTTTCTGTCGGGCCGCTTCAGCTCGCCCGACGAGCTCGACGAAAACGACTTTCGCCGCAGCGGCCCGCGTTTCACGGGCGAGAACCTCGACTCCAATCTCAAGCTCGCGGCGAAGGTCGCAGAGATCGCCGAGGGCAAGGGCGTGACCGCGGCGCAGCTGGCGTTGGCGTGGGTACTCGCCCAGGGAGAGGATCTGGTGCCGATCCCTGGCACCAAGCGGCGCACCTATCTTGAGCAGAACGCGGGCGCGGCCGACATCGTGCTGACCGCCGACGATCTGGCGCGAATCGAGGCCGAGGTCCCTCGCGCGGCGGGCGATCGCTACAACGAGGCCGGAATGGCGGCGGTCAACCTCTGAGCACGGAGCCGGCGACAGCGATCAACCGCTGGTCAACAGCGCTCACGGCTGGTGGTGACGCTCACAGCTTGACCGCCACCAGCCCGACGGCCACCAGCGCGACCGCCATCCACAACGCCGACAGCGCGCCCTCGATCGGCGCTGCGAGCTGGGCCTTCGTGAGCTCGATTGTGCGCCCATCGTCGAGCGTCTGGCGACCGGTGACCGAGACCGTTCGCCGCCGCAACTCGCGCACCGGCGTGCTCAGGCGGCGCTGGGCCGCGCTCAGCAGGCAGCAGCCGGCTGTCACCAGGACGCCGGCCGGCGCGATCGACAGGGTCTGAGCGAAGTAGCCGGTGAAGGCAGGGAACCCGCCCCACGCGAGCGCGAACCAGAGGTCATTGTGGAACCGTCCGCCGACGAGCTCGAGGTTGTACGCCGGGACCAGGAACGCCCCGACGACGACCAGGGCGATCAGCAGCGGCGAGACGATGATCGCTCCGATCACTCCGATCGCGACCGCGCCCGCCAGACCGACCACCGCCAGGGCGATCAGCGTGGTCCGCGACAGCTTGGTCGCAAGCGGACGGCCGTTGAGCTCGTCGAGCGCGTGGGCGCTGAGCCCGACCGCGAGCATGAACGCACCCAGCGTTGCGATCAAGCGCCCCGGGTAGACCTTCGGCGCGGCCGCGGCGCCGAGCAGGACATAGCTCAGATGCCAGACCGTGTACGGGGGGTGCAGGAGCGTGAGCAGGTCGCGCCAACCCCCACTCTCCAGCGCGTAGAACGCCGGCCGCTCGAGCTCAGGACGATCGCTCGCCATCTCTGACGCCCGAGACCACGATGCCGGCGCCGAAGCTCATCCGGCGCTGCTTGACGTTCGCGATTCCGGCACCGTTGAACAGCGCGACCATGTCGGGTTCGTCGGCGTACAGCTGCTCGATGTTGGGCCCCAAAAAACGCCCGACTCGGACCCAGGCAGGAGAGACGAACCGGCCCGCGAGCGGCAGCCCGACGCGGGTGTAGGCGCGCCACAACGCCCGCAACGGCGGACTCTGCGGGACCGCAAACTCGACCATGCCGATGCGCCCGCTTGGCTTGATCACGCGGGCGAGCTCGCGCATCGTCGCCGCGCGATCGTCGACATAACGCAGCAGGTAGGTGAATGAGAGCGCGTCGAACTCGTGGTCGTCGAACGGAAGTCGCTCGGCCTGACCGACGACCAGGCTGACCCTGGCCGATAGATCCGGGTCGCGGTCCAACCGCGCCCTCGCCGCCGCGAGCATCGGCTCGCTCTGGTCCAGCCCGACGATCTCGCACGGCGCCGCCCGCGCCAGCTGCTGGGCAACGAGCCCGGTGCCGGTCGCCACGTCGAGAATCCGATCGCCGGCGCGAGGCGCGATCGCACGCACGAGTTCCCGCCGCCAGCGCGGATCCTGGCCGAAGCTGAGCAGCGTGCCCATCCGGTCATAGTCCGACGGGAGACCCTCGAACAGCGACAGGGCGTGGCGCTTGCGCGCGGTCGCGACGTTGACCCCGTCCGACCCGGACGCCATCGCCCGTGGTCCTCAGGACCCTGTCTGCAAAGTGGGGGGCGCGCAAGCCACCGCGTTCGATCATATCCGTGCCGACGCCATGAGAACCGGCTCGTTCGGCACGCTGACAGCGCCACGGTTTGGTTTCGGCGCCCTGGGTAGGCCTCTGAATAAGTGAACCGCGCTCAGGGCGGTTCAGAGGCATGTCGGCAGTTGCAGACAGGGCAGGGACAACGACGCAGCAGCAACCGCGGACGGGACTCAGGCGCGACGTCGGCAGGGTCGCATTGATGTTCACCTCGGTCGGCTCGGTGATCGGTTCGGGGTGGCTGCTCGGCGCGCTCAACGCGACCCAGATCGCGGGACCCGCGGCGATCATCTCGTGGGTCGGCTGGGCGGCATGCACAACGTAAACGGCGGGACTGAGCCTCCTGAGCAGCTTCGACGGCGGCAAGAACGTGCTGCATTTCGGCGTCGACATGGCGGTCACGGCGGTGTTCAGCCTCGGGATCTACTTCTTCGCGCTCAGCCGCCGGCTGCCCGAGGAGCTCGTGCGCGAGCGGATGCAGAGCGGCGCCGACGAGCTCGAGGACTCCGCCGCGGGGTAGCTCGTCACGACGTGGCGGTCTTGGTCTCCCATAGCCGCCACCGCAGCCCCGACGCGCGTGCGACCGGACGGTCGATCGCGGCCCGCAGCGACTCCTCGGTCCCGACGATGATCAGCTTCGTGCGGGCGCGGGTGGCGGCGGTGTAGAGCAGCTCCCGGGTCAGGATCCGCGAACCCGGCTCGGGCAGCAACACGGCCGCCGACTGAAACTGCGAGCCCTGGCTCTTGTGGATCGTCATCGCGTAGACCGTTTCGATCGCATCGAGCCGGCTTGGGCTGTATTCGAGCACCCCGTCACCGCGCTCGAATGCGGCCACGTTACGGTCACCACTGCGGACGACGACGCCGGTGTCACCGTTGTTGAGACGCAGCTCGTAATCGTTCTCGGTCACCAGCAGGGGTCGACCCACGTACCAGCGATCGTCGATCGTGAAGTCCTCAAGCTCTGACTGCAGCCACCCCTCGAGGCGGGCCGTCCAGCTCGCCACCCCGTGCGGGCCGCGGCGGTGCGCGCAGAGAATCCTGAAGCCGGCGAGCGCCTCCAGCGCCGCCGGCGCATCCCCGGTGCGGGCGGCCTGCACGACCATGCGCGCCGAGTCCAGTGCCCCTTCGCGCACTGGTGCCAGGGGCGATTCGTCGATCAGGTCGGCGTCGATCCACTGCACGCCGTCGCCGGGGTCGCTGAGCAGCTCCATCACCCGGTCGGCCTCGCCGCGGCGGATCGCGTCCGCCAGCTCGGCGATCTTGCCGCCGAAGCGATGGACGTGCTCGAGCACCACGATTCCGGCGCCGAAGCGATGGACGTGCTCGGGCACCACGATCCCGGCGCCGACGCCGTCTGACGCGTGGCTGCTGTCGCTCCCTTCGCTGGGGTCGGGCGGCTGCTCGCCGGCCGGGCCGACGATGTCGCCGAGCACCGCGCCGGCCTCGATTGACGCAAGCTGACCCGGGTCGCCGACCAGCATCAGCCGTGCCGAGCCGCGCAGCGCCTCGATCAATCGCGACATCAGCGAGAGCGAGACCATCGAGGTCTCGTCGACGATCACGACGTCGTGCGGAAGCCGCTGATTGCGGTTGTGCGCAAAGCGGCTGCCACTGCCCGGCCGCGAGCCGAGCAGCCGGTGAAGCGTGGTCGCGCGCAGATCCTGGAGATAGGCCCGGACCTCGGGCTCGATGTCCATCTGCGCCGCCTCTGCCCCAACGGCCTCCTGGAGGCGTGCGGCCGCCTTGCCGGTCGGCGCCGCCAGTGCGACCAGCGGCGCCGGGTTCCCGGCCGCGAGCGACTGCTCGCAGAGCAGTGCGACGATCCGCGCGACCGTGGTCGTCTTGCCGGTTCCCGGCCCGCCCGCCACGACCCCGAGACGCTGCAGGACGGACGCCTCGGCGGCGAGTCGCTGGCGGTCGTCGTGATCGCCTTTGAACAGCCGGTGCAGGCCGGCCGCGAGCACCTCGAGATCGACGCCGCCGACCGGGACCTCCCCCATCTCGAGCAGCGCCTGGGCGACGTGGACCTCCTCGGCCCAGTAGCGGTCGAGGTACAGCCACGTGTCGAGCAGCCGCAGCGGCCTGACCGGCGGATCGGTCCTGGATGAGTCGGCGACCAGCTTCGATCCGGCGACGCGCGTCACCCACTCCCCGGGCTCGGGCCATCCGAGTCCGAGCAGGTCGACCGGCTCGTCGGTGTCGACGGCGGCGGTATCGCGGATCCGGGCGAGGTCGACGAGCACGTGACCGAGCCTCGGCGCGCGCACCGCGAGCGCGACCGCTAGCAGCACCGCGCCGTCGCCCTCGCCGGCGAGCGCTCCCAGCTGGCGCGCGACGTGCACATCGGCGGCCGACAGGACGCCGGCGAGATTGAACTCGCGCAGCAGGCCCGAGGCCTGGCGGGCATAGCGCGGCTGCAAGAGATCTCGGTCAAGCACCGTTCCCGAGCTGATCACCGACCCTCCCCGGCATCGAGCGCGTCACTCAGCGCCGTGACCAGCCCCGTCGGCGGCCGCCATCCGAACACGCCGCACGGTGCGCCGTCGAGCACCGGGACGTCGGCACCGGTCATCCCGCGCAGGAACAGGTAACCGACGCCGGCGATGTGGGCATCGGCGCTGTAGCCCGGCACTCGCCAGCGGAGATAACGGTGCAGCGCAACCAGGTACAGCAGCGCCTGGAGCACGTAGTGGTGGCGTTGCATCTCGATCGCCAGCAGCGCCGCTCGGTACTGGGGCGCGGACAGCGGCGCGTCGAATTCGCCCAGCCAGTTTGTCTTGTAGTCGAACACCGCGAACTGCGGCTCGGCCGCAGCGGGCAGGCGAACGACGAGGTCGAGGCTCCCGGTCAGATAGCCGCGGACGCTCTGGCGCAGGTCTCCGTCGCGCAGCCGGCGCGCGTATCCGGCCAGCGGGTCGGCTCCGTCCAGGAACTGATCCAGGATTGCCGCCAGGCGCGACAGCTCGGCCCACCCACGCGGATCGTCGCCCCCCGCCAGCGGCAACTCGAATGTGAGCTCGTCAAGGCGGTCCGCGCGTTCGAAGTCTCGCAGCCGCAGGCCGTCGAAGATCGGACCCAGCGGCGTCCGGATCGCCGCGGCGAGGCCGGTGGTAACCGCTTCGAGGTCGCCCACGTCGACCGCACGCCGGGCCTGCAGTTCGCCGATCCGCGCCGTCAGCTCGGTCGTCAGGTCGGCGGCGGTGAAATCGGTCGCCTCGAGCAGGCGATGGACGAACGTCCCGACCTCGGCTCCGACCGCCATCGCGGTGAGCGGCACCGGGTCGGGCTCGCCGCCGGCGGGGTCCGCAGCTGCCGGGCTGACGGGGACCGCGGACGGCGGCTCGTCGGAGACCAGCGGGTCCTCGGGCTCGCTCGTGACCCAGGCCTCGTGAGCGGCCGCGGTGATGTCGGTGTAGGAGGTGCGACGCCAGCGCAGATCGAGGCTTCGGTCAAACGCCGAGGCGGTCAGGTCTGCGACGGGCTCGACCGGCGGCTGCCAGGTCGCCGGCGTGCCGAGCGTGGCCGGCTCGACCCCGATCGCGCCCCGCGAGCGCTCGGCGACGGTCCTGAGGCGGGCGAGCAGATCGGCGTCCGAGGGCGGCGACGATCCCTCCGGGGCGATGTCGCCGTGTTCGTCGCGAGCGAACAGAAGCCGCGTCAACGGGGACCTGTGCGTGTCGTAGGAGGCGGTCCACCAGACGATCACCTGATGGCGAGCGCGGGTCAGCGCCACGTACGCGAGCCGCAGGTCCTCGCCGCGCTGCTCGGCGACGTCCTGCTCCTTATGGCGGTCGAACTCGGCTCCCTGCAGCGAGACATCGATCGTCCGCTCGTCGCCGGCGGCGGGATCGTGGAAGAACACCGGGCGCGCTTCCTCCGGGATCCAGCCGGGCTCCCATAGGAACGGTACGTATGTGATCGGGAACTCGAGGCCCTTGCTGCGATGAATCGTCAGCACCTGCACCGCCTCGGCATCTGACTCGAGTCGGCGGCTGCGCTCCTCGTCGGCCGTATCGCTGCCGGCCTCGGCGATCCTTGTACGCAGCCATCCGGTCAGCGCCGTGACCCCGAGTTGCTCCGCGGTCGCCGCGCCGTGCAGCAGCTCTCCCAGATGGCGAAGGTCGGTCATCTCACGCTCGCCGTCGCTGCGCGCCAGGATCCGGGCCGGCAGGCGCTCGTCGGCGACGATCGTGGTCAGCAACGACGCGACACCGCGCCAGCGCAGGACGCGCGCCCAGTCGTGCAGCCGCTGATGGACGGCCTCCCAGGCGCGGCCGCCGTCCGCGTCGGCCAGCGCGAGCTGGTCAGCCGTCCAGCCGACAAACGGGGTCAGCGCTGCTGCCCGCGCCCGCGACATCGCAGCCGGCCGCTCGAGCGCCTCGAGCAGCGACAGCCAGGCACGCGCGGGCTCGGTCGCAAACACGCTGCCGGCGCCGTTGATCACCGCCGGGACGGCCGCCTCGTCGAGCGCGTCGCGGACCATCGCGGCCTGGCGGTTTGCCCGGACGAGCACAGCGATGTGACCGGGCCGGACCTGGATCGGCGGCCGATCGCCATGGTCGGGGACGGTGGCGCGCGAGTCCAGCAACCTGACGACGTCAGCGGCGAGGTCACGCACGATGTGCTCGGTGGCGCTCGGCTTGCGGACGTAGCCACGCGGGGTCAGCGAGAGGGCCTGGTCCTCGCGCAGTGCGACACGGATCCGCATCGGATGGCCGACCGGGGCCCCGACCAGGCGCGAGCCCTGATGCCGCGGCGCGGCCTGAACCTGGCGGTAGGCGATCCCCGGGTGGCCGAGCTTGACCCCGGACAGCAACGCGTCGTGGGCATCGATCAGGCGCTGGTCACTGCGCCAGTTGATCGGCAGCGTCGACCGGGATTGGGCCGCGGCTGCGGCCTCGAGGTAGGCGTAGACGTCGGCGCCCCGGAACGCGTAGATCGCCTGTTTGGGATCGGCGATCAGGACCAGCGTGACGCCCATGTCGGCAAACGCCAGGCGGAGGATGTCCCACTGCGCCGGGTCGGTGTCCTGGAATTCGTCCACCAGCACGACGTCGTAGCGGCCACAGAGCGCAGCCGCAGCGGCCGCGCCGCCATCGCCCGACAGCGTTGAGCGCAGCCGCGTCACGAGATCGTCGTAGGTCATCACCGCAAGGCCCCGCTTGCGTGCCTCGAGCTCGTCGCGCACCGCCCGGGCCAGCCCACCGCGCAGCTTGGCCTGCTCGGAATCGGAGGCGACGATCTTGACCGTCGGATTGTCGATCACGGCCCATGCGATCCGCCGCGCCTCGGCGAGCTCGATCGCCGGCGAGAGCTCGCGGCTGAATTTGCGCAGGTAGAGGTCATCGACCACCTCGGCCGCGAGATCTGAGAGGTCCTCGACGAACGTCACATCGGGCTCGAGGTCGCCCGCGATCCCGAGCCCGCCGAGCATCTCCTGACAGAACCCGTGCGTGGTGGCGATCGTCGCTGCGTCGAATCCCGCGACGGCGTGCGCCAGCCGTTCGCGGCGTTCCTGCACCTCGGCGGGCGAGCCGTTCGCGAGCAGCGAGACGACGTGATCCTGGGCGCCCAACACGCCGTCGATCGCGAGCCCGAGGCCGCGCTCGGCGCGCACGAGGCGATCGCGGACACGCTCGCGAAGTTCGCCCGTCGCGATCCGGGTGAACGTCACCAGCAGCAAGCGGTGCAGCGGGATCCCGTCGGCGACATAGCGCGCGGCCAGCGCGGCGATCGTGTAGGTCTTGCCGGTGCCGGCGCTCGCCTCCAGCACCGTGACGCCGGTCGGCAGCGGGCCGCAGACATCGAATTCGGCGGGCGCCAGCTCGGCGGTCACCGGGCGCTCGTCTGTTCGAAGCTCAACAGGATGTCCCACAGCCTGCGCGCCAGCCGACCGGTTCGCGAGCTCTCCGCCTGCTCCCAGCCGTCGCCCACCTCGTCGGCGGCGGGTGCCAACTCGAGTACCTGCTCGAAGGTCAGCTCGCCGCCGAGCACTGCCAGGTGCTCGGGCTCGCGATCCTCGCGATCCCAGTCGTAGCCGCTCTTCCACTCGCGCTCGGCGGCCTCGACTGGGTTCTGGCCCTGCGCTGCCGCCTCGGCATAGGCGGCTGACGTGGCGCAGAAGATCGGCAGCGGCCCCCGCATGCCGCGGTCATAGAGGTCGATCAGCCGCTCGAGTTGCAGCGTTGCGATCGCGGCTCGCTCCGACGGTCGATCGGCGAGCGGTCCGAGGATCACGGTGCGGACCTCGCCTTTGCCGGCCCGGCCGACGGTGGCGGCCGACAGCGGCCGCTCTGGGTGCGTGGCGACGATCGCCAGCAGACGAGTCCAGGCCGCGAGCCGGTGCTTGGGAGCGACGCGCGAGTAGGTCGTGTTCAGCAGTACGTCACCGCCGATTCCGGTCACGGTTCCGTTCAGCAGCCGGCCGTCGGCCAGCTGCACGCGAACGTCGAGCGGATCGCCCGCGGGGCCGCCGGGCACAACCTCGAGCGCGGCGTCGACGATCCCGCGTGCGATCGGATAGACCGCATCGATCACCGGCTTGCCGAGGACGTTCGGCGGCAGCGTGCCGCGGGCGATCTCCGCCTGGCAGGCACTCCGCCCGTCGATTCCGCTCAGCATCGCTTCGACCAGCCGTTGCCCGACGCCCCACTTCTGAAGCGGATCGAGCTCGACCGGCAGTGCGTCCTCGAGCTCGTCACTCCAGCTGCGGAGGTTGATTCCCAGGCGCTGGCGCAGGAACGCCCGCGTGGGGTGCTCGACGAACCTGACCAGATCGTCGAGCTCGATCACGCGGTCAGACGCGGGCGGCAGCGGCTGTAGGAGGAATGGCGGCGGCTCGAGACGTGGGCCGGTGAGCGCGCGCGCGCCGTCGAGCGTCACTGGGTCAAAGCTCCACACCGAGCCCCGGACGAGCTCGCCCGACGCGAAGTTGCGGGGATCGAACGGCTGCAGCGGGTGGCGGATCAGCACCTGCTCCCGGGCCGACCCCCGATCGCAGCGCGCCGACGCGTCGACGATGTCAAGCAGTTCGCCGACGGGCACCGCCGATGGGCGACGCGTGTTGGTGCGCTCGTCATTGCCGGTGTAGGTGATGATCAGCCGCTCGGTCGCCGCCAGCAGCGCGTCGAGCAGCAGCTGACGGTCCTCGCTGCGCGGATCGCGCTCGCCGATCTGTGGGTCGTCGAGCATCAGGTCATCGCCGTCGCGCGGAGCCTTGCGCGGGAACGCGCCGTCGTCGAGCCCGAGCAGACAGACGACCCGGTGGGGGACCGACCGCATCGGCAACAGCGTGCACACCGTCAGGTGGCCGGTCCGGAAGTTCGCGCGCGTCGGGCGGCCTTGGAGCCGTTCGTGGATGTAGGCGCGGACCTCGGCCGGAGCGAGCTCGGCGCTCGAGCTGTCCCCTGCCTCGGACACGATCTCGTCGAGCACGCGTTGCAGCTCGGCGTGCTGCCATGCGTCACGAGGGGCGGTCGCGGTCAGCGCGCCGGCCGCGTCGGCGATCGACGCCGCCCATTGCGCCAGCGACCGGCTCTGGCCGAACGCGTTGACCGTGTCGCTCAGGCGCGCGATCAGCTCGGCGAAGCGGCCGGCGAGCTCGATCGACCGACTGTCGACGTCATCGAGCGGCAGCACGCCCTCGAACAGGCGCTGACCGTCCTCGGTCATCGTCACGCCGAGCAGCAGCCGCCGCAGGCCCGTCTCCCAGGTGCCTCCGTCGACGCGTCCGAGCTTGTACCGCGCGCGCTGGGCCGCGTCGAGTCCCCAGTGGATCTCCGCCTGCGAGATCCAATCCTGGAGACGCGTCAGGTCGTCGTCATCGAAGCCGAACCGCCGCCGGACCGGCACGCGGTCTGCGAGGTCGAGCACCTGCGACGCCGTCAACCGCTGCTGGGCCAGGTCCAGCAGCTCCGAGACGACCCCCAGCACCGCGTTGGTCTGCCGCAGTGAGCGGTCTGCCAGCCGCACCCGGAGGTCGATCGGGCGCGCAGCGCCGTTCACCGCGCGCCCGCCGTCGTCACCAGACCGAGGATCTCCGTCTGCTGTCTGCGGGCCGCCGGCGTCGCCGGTTGCTTCGCCGGCGCCGAAGGTCGCCTGGATCAGCGGCGCGAACGTCTCGATGTCGGGGCACATCACGATCACGTCGCGCGGCTCAAGGCTCTCGTCGTCGGCGAGCACATGGAGGATCGCATCGCGGATCACTTCGACCTGCCGGGCGCGGCCATGGCAGGAGTGGATCTCGATCGACCGGTCGTCGGGATCGAGCAGGGGCCGCTGCTCGCGGCGACCGGGGAGCGGTGCGCCAGGCGGCGGCCGGTCGTTGCGGATCGCGTCCTGGACTCTCCCGAGCAGCGTCGTCGAGGGCGGGATCTCGCCGTGGTGGTTGTCGGCAGCGCGGTCGCCCGTGGGGTGGCTTGCGTGACCGTTGCCTGCCGCCGCCGCCGAGCCGCCTGCGAGGACCAGCTGGAGCTCGCGAGCATCGCGGCCCCAGGATGCGAGCAGGGGATTGACGGCCAGCCGCGCGGTTGGATCACGGTCGCGGCGAGTCACCGCCTGCCCGTCGGCGATCACCGCGGCGACCTTGGACCACAGCGCGGCCGACGGATGCAGCAAGAACAGGTGCGCGTCTCGATGTTGCGCGAGTGCCCGCAGCACCTCAAGGTGGCCGGCCGGCAGCCGCGTGAGCCCGAACAACGAGAACCGGTCAGGCAGATCGACGAGCGCGCCGTCCGCGGCGAGGCGCTCGCAGGCACGACGGCGCCGCTCGGCCGGGCCGGGCACCCCGATCCTGGCGCGCAGCCGGCGCCACAGCTCGGCCTGCCAGACGGCGCTGCCCGGTAGCCGCTCGCCGGCCGCGTCGAGATCCCGGTCGGCGGCCCAGAACTGCACCATCTCCGGCCGGTGCAGGGCGTAGCGGTCATACAGGCGGGCGAGATGGCGTACGACGCTGAGCCGCCTCGAATGACGGAGAGGATCCCCCGCACCCGCCGTGCGGCCGAGATAGTGGGTGAGGCTCGACAGCCACTGTTCGCCGATCGATTCCTCGACGATCTGCAGCAGTGGCCATGTCAGCCGCTCGGGCAGCCACGGATCCTGGTCAGGGTCGACGCCCGACGCGGACGCGACGGCTTCGGTTACGAGCGCGGTTGGGGAGGGGAACTCGACCCCGGCGCAGATCCCGTCGGCGCGGCCAGGGGAGGCTCCGAGCACGGCCGACATCCGTTGCGTCAACCATCGCTCCATGCCGCGCGTCGGTACGGCGACGATCTCGGAGGCGAATGGGTCCTCGAGCGGGTTGGCGCACAGCGCGGCCAGAGCATCGGCGAGGCCGTCGGCGCGGTCGGCTCGGTGGACTAGAAGCACGGGAGGCGATTCTCGCACCTGCTTGCGCCACCGCGGGCGGCCGACGGTCGCTCACAAGCGCCCTGGCACAGCGGCGCGGAGTGTCAGATCGCGCACCCCGCGAAATCATTTTGGGTGTCGCTCTTGAATTCGTCCGCCTGGCCAGTTACCCTGGCAAGGCGTCAAGGAGTGTCAATTTCGATGATCTACGCGACCAACATCCTCACGAATCTTGCCAACGGGGCAGCCGCATCGACGTGCGCGCAGACGCACGGCTTCGGCGCCGATCGCGCAGATGGCAAGGATTCTGCCCTCGCATCGAGGTATGCGACCTAGCAGCAGCGGTACGCATCACCACACGCGAGGGCGACCCGAATGGGTCGCCTTTTTTTATGCCCGAACTTGAGCCAGAGGTGACGTTTTGATGACCAAGCGCTGACAACCACCCTCCCGAAGTACCTCTCGAAGTAGCCCGCTGAGTGACACCCGACGGACGGGTGTGCGCAGCCGCATGCCCAGACGCAGGCTCAGCGGGTGACAAAGCTGACACAAACAAACCCGATCCCGAAGGGAGAGTTCACCATGCAGTTCGACCATGCAGAACTCGCGCTTCTGAGTCGTCGCGGAAGCGTGCCTCGCAGCCGTCGCGCGGGGCCGAGTTCGACCCCGGTGGTGACGCGCGCCAGGCGGCGCCCGTGGCGGGCGATCGTGCGGATGACGCGCCATCGAGTCGCGAAGCGGCGCGCCTACCGGTCCCGCGTCGTGGCGTCCGGATTGACGTCAAGCGAGGCCCGGCGTGATGGCTGAGCCCAGCAGGGTGGAGGGAGCAGAGCGGACGCTCCCTCCACCCACGGGGGTGCGAAGGGCCGGGACGGGTTGCTGGGGCGCCGAAATCGGGGTATCAATAGCCCCGTGAGCCAGTGGGATGACGACGACTGGGTGGGCACTCCACCCGAGGGGCACTACACGCGAGATCGGGCCAAACCGGAGCACTGGCGTCGCCCGTGGCCGCTGGCCTGGGCGGGGTTGCTCGTGCTCGTGATTATCCTTGTCGTGATCCTGATCGTCCGCTGAGCCGGCTCCGGCGCTCGCTGACGGATCTGACGCCGGCGCCAATGAAGGCGCGACGCAATCAACTGATGCCACACGCCCCCGACCTTTCAGGCTGCGCCCTGGACGACCGCTATGAGCTCCACGCCGTGGTCGGCGAGGGCGCTTTTGGACGCGTTTACAAGGGCTGGGACCGCCGTCTGGAGCGGGTCGTTGCGATCAAGGTGATCAAGCCGTGGTGGGCCGAAGACCCCGATTGGGCGGGGAATTTCGAGCGCGAGGCGAGGTTGCTGGCGCGCATCAGCCACCCCGGGATCGTGCAGATATTCGACGTTGGGCAGGCCGACGAGGGCCTCTATTACGTGTCCGAACTGGTCGATGGGGAGAGCCTCGCGGCACGACTGAAGCGGGGAACGATCGCCCCATGGGAGGCCGCCTCGATCGGCGAGCAGCTGTGCAACGCGCTCGCCAAGGCTCACGCCGAGCGCGTGATCCACCGCGATGTGAAGCCGGCCAACATCCTCATGTCGGCCGACGACAGGGTCAAGGTCGGAGACTTCGGCGTCGCCCGGCTGGCCGAGGGGAGCACCGACGGGGCGAGCGCGACAATCGTCGGGACCCCGCGGTACATGGCGCCGGAGCAGGCTCGCGGTCGCCGCGCGACGCCCGCGACCGACGTGTACAGCGTCGGGATCGTGCTCTACGAGATGATCGCCGGAAGCCCGCCGTTCACCGAGCGAAGCGCGGTCGAGCTGGCCTTGCGCCACGTCAACGATCAGCCGGAGCCGCTGCCGGCGGACACGCCGCGCCGAGCTCGAGGCGATCGTCACGAGGGCGCTGGCCAAGGATCCCGCCGAGCGTTACCGCGACGGGGCCGCCATGGCTGCCGCGCTCGCCACCGCGATTGCCTCAGCAAAGGGGGGCAGGCGCCCGGCGGCCGTCGCTCAACATGCCGGGTCACAGCGCCGGCGCCACGCACCGGCCGCGGCGCTCGTCTCGCCGGGCGGTCCACCGACCACCGAGGGCGACGATCCGCCGCCACGCCGGCCGGCCGCGCCTCGCCGGGGGCCCGGCGAGGCGCCTGAGCCGCCGACCAGACGGGCGCCGAAGCGCAATCCGCGACGCAACCTCAACCCGGCGGCCCGCCGGCGCAGCATCGCCGCTCTGGCCGGGGCCTTCCTGCTGCTGGGCGCGATGATCACCGCGGCGCTCGTGATCGGCGCAACGGCCCACGTGAAGGTCCCGCGCCTGCTCGGGATGAAGCGCTCCGCGGCCCAGGCGCGGGCAAGCCGCCTGGGGTTGCAGACAACGTTCAGGTCACGTTTTGACAAGGCCCCGAAGGGGACCGCGATCGGGCAGCGCCCGCGCCCACGCGCAAAGGTGCAGGAGAACTCGACGATCAGGGTGCTGCTGAGCGCCGGGCCGCCGCCGGTCAAGGTGCCCGAGCTCGCAGGCGAGCAGTTCAGCGACGCCCGTTCACGGCTTCAGGATCTGGGACTCAGAGCGCGCGCCAACGTGATCGCGGCCCCGGGGGTGCCGGCCGGCGACGTAACCAGTCAATCGGCCGCGCCGGGCAGCAAGCTCGCCCCACCCAAGACGGTGGTACTCAACGTCGCCGAGGTGCCGCAGTGGCGGCCGATCACGTCGGTGTCGGGCAGTGGCCAGTCGACCAGCACCCAGGTCCGCGTCCGCGGTACCAAGTGGCGGATCGTCTACACGATGGGCTACGAGGGAACCTGCACGTTCATCTTCTTCTGCTCGGGCCCACAGGGCGAGGTCGACAACGCCGCCAGCGGAGCGACGATCGACAACTTCGGTCTCAGCGATGGCGGGCGCCAGACGCGGATCTTCAACACCGGCGCCGGTGTCTATGACCTCACGGTCTCGCCGGGTGACGACACCGCTCGCTGGCAGGTCTGGGTCGAGGACTACTACTAGGGAGCAAGGCTGGCTCCGGGGCGGCGGTGAGCCCCGTGGGTCAGCCGTCGAGCTCGTCGAGCTCCAGCTCGAGGGTCAGCTCGGCTCCGTCGCGCACCAGGTGGACGTCCACGGTGCGGCCGATCCGCTCGTGGACCATCAGCCGCTGGAGCGCAGACGCGTCGGTGACGGGCTCGCCGTCGAGCTCGATCAGCAGGTCCCCGGACCGGACGCCCGCCCGCTCGGCCGGGCTTGACTCGAGCACCTGGAGGATTTGAACCCCGCTGCGCCGGCCGAGCTTGTCGGCCGTGGCCGGCGGCAGCTGGCGCGGCGCCACGGCGGCGCCGAAGTGGGCGCGGCGGACGCGGCCGTCGCGGATCAGCGTTGAGACGATCGCGCGCGAGGCATCGTTGATCGGCACCGCGAGGCCGAGGCCGATGCCGGCGACGGCGGTGTTGATGCCGACCACGCGAGCGGTCCCGTCGGCCAGGACACCCCCCGAGTTGCCCGGGTTCAGGGCCGCGTCGGTCTGGATCACGTTCTCGACCATCCGTCGCGGGCCCCGCCGCGCGCCGACCGGCAGCGAGCGGCCAAGACCACTGACCACGCCGGCCGTCACCGAGCTGGCGAAGCCCTGCGGGTTGCCGATCGCGACCACCAGCTGGCCGACGCGCAGCCCGTCGGCGTCACCCAGTGGCGCCGCCTCGAAGTCACCGCCGTCGGCACGGAGCACGGCGAGGTCGGAGAGCGGGTCGGCGCCGACGAGCGAGACGTTGGCCTCGCGGCCATCACCGAAGCTGGCGACGCCGCGCCTCGAGCCCTCGACCACATGCGCCGAGGTGACCATGAAGCCGTCGGGGGAGATGACGACGCCACTGCCGGCGCCGTGTGCGGGGCCGCGCCGGGTCCGGCGGGTCACCTGGAGGTTGGCGACGCTCCGGCTCAGCGCCTCGGCGACTCTGATCACTGTCCGCGAGTAGGCATCGAGGGGCGACTCTTCGGGCTCTGGGGCGAGCGCCTGAGGGTCCGGCTGAGCTGGCGACGGCGGGTCGGCCTCAGGCGCCTTCCGGTCGGCCTCGAGCCCCGGCACCGATCCATTTGCTGACGGCATGCAATAATTGTACACAAACGTTTCGACTCAAGCATTTGGAGCAGAGATGACAACCGATTTGAATTACGGCCAGCTGGCCGACACGACGATCAGCGTCGCGGCACACCTCGAGGATGAGCTCGAGGAGGCACTCGCCGAGCACCGACTGACGCGGCCGAGCTTCCTCGTGCTCGATGCGCTCGAGCAGGCCGAGGGCCATCGGCTCAACCAGCGCGAGCTGGTCACCCGGGTGCGGCGCACTTCGGGAACGGTCTCGGTCCGCCTCGGGCGGCTCGAGCGCGCGCGGATGATCGAGCGCGAGCCCGATCCCGAGAATCGCCGCAGCGTGACCGTCACCCTGACCGACCGTGGCCGCAAGCTGGTGCAGGCGGCACGACCGGTGTACGCCGAGCGCGCCCAGCGGCTGGCGGCCGGACTGCCGGAGGGCGCGGCGCCGGCGCTCGCCGAGCAGCTCGGCGCCTGGCTTGCGTTCTTCGAGCCCGACGAGCGCCTTGCGCCACGGCTTGGCGTCGCTGTCGCCACGGCGGCGGTCGCGACCCGGATGCGCCGCGCCGTCGGCCTGCCCGACGAGCACGGGGTGCTCGTACTCCGGGTCGGCCGTGACACCGCTGCCCTGGCGGCCGGAGTCTCGCGCGGTGACCTGATCACGCAGGCCGGCTCGACGCCGGTCCGATCGGTCGGGGACCTCGAGCGCGAAGTCCGCGCCGCCGACGGCTCGATCGACCTCAAGGTGCTGCGCGGCGCCGAGCCGCACGAGCTGACGGTGAAGCTCGGGAGTTAGTGCAAGAGCACCCGCAGCGCGACGATCATCAACCCCAGGACGACGCCGACGAGCGTCTGACGCACCAGCTCGCGGCCCTCGAGCTTGGCGCGCACGCCGATCACGACCTCGGTCGCGATCACGATCCCGGCGGCCGTCCAGCTCGCGGCTGCGACCGCGAACGTCAGTGACGCCCCCGCGGCCCAGCAGACCACCAGCACCGAGAACGGGATCGCTGCGCCGACCAGGATGGTCAGCTCGCGCATCATGTTGGCGATCAGCCCGCGGTAGGTGAACGCCTCATGCTCCTGCATACGCTCGGCGGTGAACTCCGAGTAGGAGTGCGCGATCCAGTAGAGCACCATCATGATCGCCACCGCGCCGACCGTCTTGGGGTAGGTCTCGCTGCGGGCGCTCTCCGCCGCCAGCAGCGCGGCGACCGAGATCGTGCCGTAGGTCAGGCCAGCCATGCTGGTCGGCATCGGCCGTATTTTGTTGGCGGACCCGGACGCCGGGACCGCGGCGCACCCCGAGGTGCGGACCGCTCACCGAGGGCGAGCGAGGCGTAGCCGGACGACGCCGCGCAGATCGTCGATCGCGGTGCCGACAATGTCAACCCGCGAATCTGGATCCTCGACCCAGTCGACCGCGACCTCGTGGATCCGCAGGCCGTCTCGCTGCGCCAGCACGAGCAGCTCGGTGTCGAAGAACCAGCCCTCGTCGCGGACCTCGAGCAGCAGCCGCTGCGCGGCGTGCGCGGAGATCGCTTCCAAGCCGCACTGCGCATCGGAGAAGCGAGCGCCGAGCACCAATCCCAACAGGCGGTTGTAGGAGCGCGAGATCAGCTCGCGCTTGCGGCACCGGACGACGGCTGACCCGGGCGCCAGCCGGTTCCCGATCGCGACGTCGCTGTGACCCGAGACGACGCTCGCGAGCAGCGGCGCGAGCGCGCGCAGGTCGGTCGAGAGGTCGACGTCCATGTAGCAGAGGACGTCGGCATCGCTCACCGCCCAGGCGGCGCGCAACGCGCGGCCGCGCCCCTTGGCCTCGAGCCGGATCACGGCCGTGTTGCCCAGCTCGAGCGTCAGTGCCCGCGCGATCACCAGCGTACCGTCGCTGCTTGCGTTGTCGGCGATCACGACCCGCCAGTCGAGATGCGCGAAGTTGACGGTCAGGAACGCATGCAGCCGGCGGACCGACGATTCGAGCGCGCCGCGCTCGTTGTAGACCGGGATCACGATGTCGACCCGCG
Source organism: uncultured Solirubrobacterales bacterium (assembly GCA_963770885.1). Classification (GTDB taxonomy): domain Bacteria; phylum Actinomycetota; class Thermoleophilia; order Solirubrobacterales; family Solirubrobacteraceae; genus Palsa-465. The sequence goes on from CAVYRI010000001.1 coordinate 488,394, forward strand.
GGCGCCCGACCGGTGCGACGGGCGGGCTGAGACCTGAACTCGGTGAACTGTGGGTGGCGGTCATCGCGTCTGGCCAGAGCTTCCGCGACGCGACGAAGCGAGCGCTATGAACGTCATAAGACCACCGTTAGCGTTGTCGGTGCTCGAAGCGAGCGCGATCTGGCCTCCGGTAGCGTCCACGGTCCAATGCGAATGATCAGCAAGCTTGCGGGACCGTTCTTCGTGTTCGCGGGCGTGATGCATTTCGTGATCCCGCGGGCGTATCGCCGGATCGTGCCGCCGTACGTGCCGTCGCCGGAGGCGATCGTGGCCGTCAGCGGGGTCGCTGAGATCGTCGGCGGGGCGGGGCTGATGGTGCCCCGGCGCCGCCGGCTTGCCGGCTGGTGGCTGATCGCGACCCTGATCGCGGTGTTCCCGGCCAACGTCCATATGGCGCTGCACCCGGATGAGTTTCCGAAGGTGCCGGGCGGGGCGGCCTCACTCTGGGCCCGGCTGCCGTTCCAGGGGGTGTTCGTCGCGTGGGTCATCAGCGCGATGCGGCGCCGGTGAGCCTGACCTGCGACGGGCCGTCGATACCGTGACCGGCATCGAACAGCAGACCGACGAGTTGGGGCCGCGGCACTCCGAGGGCAGGGCGTTCAGCCACTGCCGCAACCCGGGGTTCGCCGAGTGCGCGCCGTCGGGGCGGATGCGGCTCGATGCGCTCGCCTGCTGGCTGCAGGACGTCGCGTACGCCGACGTCGCCGACGCGGGGCTGGCGCAGAGCGCGGTCTGGGTCGTGCGCCGGACGCGAATGCGCGTGGACCGCTTCCCGCGCTTCGGCGAGGAGTACGAGCTGACGACATTCTGCAGCGGCCTCGGGCGGATGTGGGCCGAGCGGCGGACCGACATCGTGCCCGTGGGCTCGGCCGAGCCGACGGTCCAGGCCGTCTCGCTGTGGGTCCATCTCGATCCCGAGCACTGGCGGCCGGTCGTGCTCACTGAGCGCGAGCTCACGATCTACGGCGGCGCCGCCCCGGATCGACGCGTCAGCGCGCGGCTGCGACATCCGGTGCCGGCGAGCAGCGACGGCGGCAGGCCGTGGCGCTTTCGCCTGACCGAGTGCGACATCGCCGACCACGTCAACAACGCGGCCTATTGGGGACCGCTCGAGGAGGAGTTGCTCGCCGGCCCCGAGCTGCACGAGATCGACGTCGAGCTCGAGTACCGCTCGCCGTCGCAGGCCGGTGCCAAGCGCATCCTCAGCGAGGGTGATCGCCGCTGGATCGTCGGCGAAGACGGTGAGCTGCACGCCTCGATGCTGATCCGAAACGGCCTCGATGGCTGACGCCGAAGCGACGCTACGCGCGGCGCGACGCCCGCTCGTGATCGGGATGGGCGGCGGCGGTGACGTCGTCGGGGCGCTGGCGAGCGCCGAGCTCGCCCGGATCTACGACGGTTCAGATCCGCTGGTCGGCGGGGTGAGCTGGGAGCGGCGCCCGATCGATCCGGTTCCCGGGCCGCGCAGCGTCGACGAGATCGAGGGCGGCGAGACGGTCGCCCCGGGGATCCTGCTTGCCGGCCCATGGACCCGCGCGCGGGGTCGCGAGATGTACTTCGCCGAGTCGCGGATGGCGGCGTTCCTTGACCGCCCGACGGTGCTCGTGACCATCGCCGACGGGCCCGGGGCGGTCGCCGAGGGGCTTGGCGCCGCGCTGGCGAAGCTCGACCGAGACCTGCTGGTGCTGGTCGACGTCGGCGGCGACGTGCTCGCCCAGGGCAACGAGGCCGGCCTGCGCAGCCCGCTCTGTGACGCGGTGATGCTCGCCGCGGCCTCGAAGCTGGCCGACGCCGGCGTGCCGGTGCTGCTCGGGATCTTCGGGCTCGGGTGTGACGCCGAGCTGACCGCGGCGGAGGTGCTGGACCGGATCGCGGACGTGGCCGCGTCCGGCGGCTTCGCCGGCGCGCGCGGCCTCACCGCCGAGGTCGCCGCGCGGCTGGAGGCGTCCGTCGAGCTCGTCCCGACCGAGGCAAGCACACAGGCGGTGCGGGCCTTCCGCGGCGTGCGCGGCGATGTCACGATCCGCGGCGGCGCGAGGACGCTGGAGCTGACCGCGGTCGCGTCGCTGACCTTCTATCTCGACGTCTCCGTCACGTACAAGGTCGCCGGGTGCCTCGCCCGAGCTGTGGCCGCCACCACCAGCCTGCTGGAAGCCAACCAGGCGCTGACGGCGATCGGAGTCCAGACCGAGCTCGATCTAGAGCTCGACGCGGCCGCCAAAGCTAGATCGTGAAGACGATCTTGCCGACCACGTCTCCGTCCAGCAGCGCCTGAAATCCCTCGCGCGCGTCGGCGATCGGCATCTGGGCGTGGATCGTGGGGCGGATGTCGCGCTCCATGCAGAACCGGATCAGCCGCTCGAGCTCGTCGCGGGTGCCCATCGTCGAGCCGACGACCGACAGCTGGAGGAAGAACACGCGGGCCAGCTCGGCCGGTGACGCGTCACCCGAGGTGGACCCGCTGACGACCAGCGTGCCGCCCGGCCGAAGCGAGCGCATCGAGTGGCTCCAGGTCGCCTTGCCGACGGTCTCCATCACCGCGTCGACGCGCTCGGGGAGCCGCGCGCCGGGCTCGAAGGCCTGGTCGGCGCCAAGGGCCAGCGCCTGCTCGCGCTTGTCCTCCGAGCGGCTCGTGACCCAGACGCGCGCCCCCGCGGCGCTGCCGAGCACAATCAGTGCGGTCGACACGCCGCCCCCGGCGCCCTGGACCAGGACGGTCATCCCGGGCATCACCGCGCCCCGGGTGAACAGCATCCGGTAGGCGGTCAGCCACGCGGTCGGCAGGCAGGCCGCGTGCTCGAACGAGAGCTCAGGCGGCTTGGGGAGAAGGTTTCGCCTCGGCACCGTGACCCGCTCGGCGAGCGTCCCCTGATAGCGCTCGGAGAGCAGCGACCGGCGCGGGTCGAACGTCTCGTCGCCCCGCCAGGAGTCGCTCGTGATCACGGAGTGGACCACGACCTCGTTGCCATCCTCGTCAGTCCCGGCCGCGTCGCCGCCGAGGATCATCGGCAGCTGCTTCTCGGCCAGGCCGACTCCGCGCAGCGACCAGAGGTCATGGTGGTTGAGCGCCGCGCTCTTGACGTTGACGACCGCCCACCCGTCGGGCACCTCGGGCTCCGGGCGCTCGCCGATCTCTAGCCCGGCGAGCGGGTCCTCGGGGTCGATCGCGGTGGCATAGGCGGCGCGCACGCCCGGCACGGTACAGGAGCGTTCGCGGCCGGCCTGGGCTTCTCAGCGGGCCGGCCGCGTCGCCCCTCTCCTCCTCGGCGAGCGCTGAACCTCCTCCGCGAGCGCGCGAGGCGTGGAAATCTACATCGATTCGGCGATTTTTCCACCCCAATTTGTCCGGGGGTGGCGGCGACCGCCGGACGGCTGGCCCAGCTTGGGGGTAGCCGGGCTCGTCAGCTCCAGCTGCCGCGCGGGCGCGCGATCGCGGCCTGGGCCGCGGCGATCCTCGCGATCGGGACCCGGAACGGCGAGCACGAGACGTACGTCAGACCCGCGTCATGGAAGAACTCGATCGACTCGGGATCGCCGCCATGTTCGCCGCAGATCCCGAGTTGCAGGCCGGGATGGGCCTCGCGCCCGACCCAGGCGGCGAGCCGTACCAGCCAGCCGACACCGGGCTTGTCGATCGTCTCAAACGGGCTGCGATCGATGATCTTGCGTTCGAGGTAGGTGGGCACGAACTTCGACTCGACGTCGTCACGCGAGAAACCGAGCGCGGTCTGGGTCAGGTCATTGGTGCCGAACGAGAAGAAGTCCGCGAAGTGGGCGATCCGGTCGGCCACGAAGCAGGCGCGAGGGAGCTCGATCATCGTCCCGATCGTGTAGTCGGTGCCGGCCTCGAGACCTTCCTCCGCGCCGATTTGCGTCACCAGCTCGCGCATCAGCTCGATCTCGTGCTCGTAGTCGACGAGCGGGATCATGATCTCCGGATGCGGCGGCTCGGGTGCGTGCTTGGCAGCGCGCAGGATCGCGTGCACCTGCATCTCGTAGATCTCGGGGTAAAGGATTCCGAGCCGGCATCCGCGCGTGCCGAGCATCGGGTTCTCCTCGGAGATCTCGAGCACCCGGGTCATCAGCCGCTCGAGCTCGGGCAGATCGGCTGACTGCTCGATCCGCGCATGCTCGAGCTGCGCGGCCAGGTCGGGCAGGTTGGGCAGGAACTCGTGCAGTGGCGGATCGAGCAGGCGGATAGTGACCGGCAGGCCGGCCATCGCCTCGAACAGTCCCTCGAAGTCCTCCTGCTGCAGCGGAAGCAGCTCGGCAAGCGCCAGCTGTCGCGCCTCGCGCGTGCCGGCCATGATCATCGCCCGCATCTTCGGCTGGCGATCCTCGGCCATGAACATGTGCTCGGTCCGGCAAAGGCCGATCCCCTCCGCACCGAGCTCGCGCGCGCGCCGGGCGTCCTCCGGCGTGTCGGCGTTGGCGCGCACGCCGAGCGCCCGGGCATCGTCGGCCCACGCGAGAATCTGCTTGAAGTTCTCGTCCACGTGAGCCTCGACCAGCGGCACGTCGTCGATGGTCACCAGTCCCTTGGTCCCGTCGATCGCGATCCGGTCGCCCTCGTGCAGCTCGGTCCCGTTGACCGTGATCGTCCTGGTGACAAGATCGACCGCGATCGCGTCGGCGCCGACGACCGCCGGCCGTCCCATGCCGCGCGCGACGAGCGCCGCGTGCGAAGCCTTGCCGCCCTCGGAGGTCAGAATCCCCTTGGCGGCGTGGAAGCCGGCCACGTCCTCGGCGTCGGTGAACGGACGCACGAGGATCACGTCGCGGCCCTGCTCGGCGGCGGCGACCGCGTCGGCGGCGGTGAACACGACCGATCCCTTGGCCGCTCCCGGCGAGGCGTTGACGCCCGTCGCCAGCACGTCGTAGTCGGCTTTGGGATCGAAGGTCGGGTGAAGTAGCGCGTCGAGGCTCCCCGGGTCGATCGTCTGCAGCGCCCGTTCACGCGAGAGCAGCCCCTCGGAGACCGCGTCGACCGCGAAGCGGACCGCGGCCTGGGCGGGGCGCTTCGCGCTGCGGGTCTGAAGCATGTACAGCCGCCCATCCTCGACTGTGAACTCGGTGTCCTGCATGTCCTCGTAGTGCTGCTCAAGCGTGCGCAGGATCTCGAGCAGCTGCTCGTGGATCTGGGGCAGCCAGTCCTTCATCTCGGACAGGTCACGCGGGGTGCGGACGCCCGAGACGACGTCCTCGCCCTGCGCGTTGAGCAGGTAATCGCCACTGGGCGTCGGCGCGCCGGTGACCTCGTCACGTGAGAACGCGACGCCGGACCCTGACGTCTCGCCCTTGTTGCCGAACACCATCTGCTGCACGCTGACGGCCGTCCCCCAATCGTCTGGGATCCGGTTCAGCCGGCGATAGGCGACCGCCCGATCACCAAGCCACGAGTCGAACACCGCTCGGATCGAGAGCCGCAGCTGCTCCTGGGGATCCTGGGGGAACTGCTCGCCGGTGTGATCGCGGTAGATCTCCTTGAAGGTTTCGGTCAGCTCCTTGAGCGCCTCGATGCCGAGCTCGGTGTCGAACGTCACGCCGCGCTGCTCCTTGGACGCGGCGATCGCGTCCTCGAACCGCTCGACAGGGATCCCGCGTACGACATTGCCGAACATCTGCACAAAGCGGCGGTAGGAGTCCCACGCGAACCGTTCGTTGTTGGTGCTGGCGACGAGTCCGAGCACCGACTCGTCGCCGAGGCCGAGGTTGAGGACGGTGTCGAGCATCCCCGGCATCGACTCGCGGCCGCCCGATCGAACCGAGACCAGCAGCGGGTCGTCGCCGTCACCGAGTCGCTTGCCCGAGCGCTTCTCGAGCCGCGCCAGCGCCTCCGCGACCTGGTCTGCCATCCCGTCGGGCTCGGCGCGATCGGCCCGCATGTACTCCACGCAGGCCTCCGTCGTGATCGTGAACCCGGCCGGGACGAGATCCGCTCCGAGGACGCGCGTCATCTCGGCGACATTCGCGCCTTTGCCGCCGAGGAGGTCGCGCATCTCCCTCGATCCCTCGGCGAAGTCGTAGACCCACTTCGACATTGTGCGGCGATCCTACCCGCGCAACGGCGGACGGGCGTGCGTAGTTGTCCGCCATCTGCGCGTGTACACGCCGCAGATAGGATTTGGGACATGGAATCCGAGCTCGGTCACGGCGTTCACCGCGGTGGAGCGGGGGAGCCGCTGGTGCTGATCCATGGGTTCTCCGGGACGCGGCTGCTGTGGCAGCCGGTCCTCGAACGACTGCACGGCTCATTCGACGTGCTGGCCGTGAACCTCGCCGGCCACGTCGGGGGTCCCGAGCTCGACGGTGTGGCGCCGTCGGTCACTGCGCTGGTCGATGCCGTCGAGCGAGATCTCGATGACGCCGGATTCCAGAACGCCCACGTGGTCGGCAACTCGCTTGGTGGGTGGGTCGCATTCGAGTTGGCTGCCCGCGGTCGTGCGCGCTCGGTCGTCGCGCTATCGCCGGCGGGTGGCTGGGAATCCGGATCCCGAGACGAGCGCCGACTGCGGCTCATGTTCGGCCGCCTGCACCGGATGTCGACGATGATCCTGCCGCGTCTGAACTCGATGGTCCGCCGGCCGAGGCTGCGGCACGACATGCTGTGGCAGGTCGTCGCCCACGGCGAGCGGATGCCGCCGGCCGCCGCAGCGCAGATGATCCGTGACTCAGTCGGCTGCCCGGTCTACTTCGAGCTGATCGAGGCGATCGCCAAGGACGGTCCTCCGGAGGACTTCGGCGACGTCACGTGTCCGGTGCTGCTCGCGTGGGGGACCAAGGACCGGATTCTGCCGACTCCCCGGTATTCAAACCGGCTGCGGCAGATGCTCCCGAATGCCGAGTGGGTGGAGCTGCCCGGCGTCGGGCATGTCCCGATGTCGGATGACCCGGAGCTGGTCGCCGACACGATCTCGAATTTCGTGGCGCGCGTGCCGAAACCGGTGGTCGTCGCCGAGGCGCGCGTGCCGAAACCGGTGGTCGTCGCCGAGCCGGCCGCTGGCTAGGGTCGAGGAGCGCGGCTCGGGCGTCGACGGCGCCGGTCCGTCCGGACCGCCGCGGATACTGACTATCGTGATCGCGTTCGAGTTCGCGACACGCGTCTATCGGCTCACCGACGAGCAGGCGACGGTGACGGCCGAGAGGCTGCGCAACTACGCGAAGGGGAAACTCCCCGCTGATGCCCCGTCCGGGGCGCTCCCGAGCGGCAAGTCCGGGTGGACCGACGGCGCGCTGGCGCTGGCCGAGTTCACCGAGGAGGCGCTGGTCGGCAACCTCGAAATGCCGTTGCCGCTCGAGGGCAAGGCGGCCGAGGCGATGTTCTGGGCGCTGAGGCTGGCTCAGGGAGCCGGCGGACCCTCGGACGCTGGCGACCAGGCGGCGCTGCGTGACGCGCTCGGGTCGCAGTTCGTCGGCAGCGGCAGCCCGGCGAGTCAGGGCCTGTAGCCCGACGCCGCCGACGGCCCGACGCCGCGGCCTGCGGCGTGCTCAGGCGGCGGTCGACGACAGCTCGCGCGACTGGAGATCCATAATCCCGGCGAGCAGCTCGTACGAGCGTCGCCGGACGGCGTGGTCGTAGGTGATCGTCACGACGATCACCTCGTCGGCGCCGTAGTCGGCGGCGAGCTCCTCGACCCGCGCCCGCACCTTCTCCGGCGATCCGATGATCGCCCGGCGGCCTGGGGCATCGTCCGCCGGTGACTTGCCCTCGCGGGCCAGGAAGGCGAGCGCCTTCTCCGGCGGCGGCACCGCGATCAGCTGGCCGCGCCGCAGCATCGTGAACGTCATCCGGCTGCTGGCGGCGAGCTCCTGGGCCTCCTCGTCGGTCGGCGCGCACAGCACCCATGCCGCGACGGCGGTTCGGGGTGCCTGGATATCCCGGACGGGATCGAACCGTTCGCGGTAGACCTTTGCGATCTCGGCGCCGTCGCGGTTGATGAAGTCGGCGAACGCGTACCGCAGACCCGCCTCGGCTGCCCAGATCGCGCTCTGCGGCGATGAGCCGAGCAGCCATGGGACCGGAAGCTCGGGACGACCGGGCAGCGTCGCGGCGAGATGACGGAACGGGTGGTCGATCGGCAGGTCATCCTCCAGGTAGGCCAGCAGCTCGGCAAGCTGCTGTGGGAAGTCGTCGGGGGCCGCCTGGCGGCGGTCGCGCTGCAGGGCGAAGGTCGTCAGCGGGTCGGTGCCCGCCGCCCGTCCAAGCCCGAGGTCGATCCGGCCCGGGTACAGAGCGGCCAGGATCGTGAACGACTCGGCCACCTTGAGCGGGCTGTAGTGGGGCAGCATCACCCCGCCGCTTCCCACGCGCAGCCCCTCGGTTACGGCCGCGATCGGCCCGATCAGCACCTCCGGGCTCGGCCCGGCGAGCATCGGGCCGCCATGATGCTCGGCGACCCAATAGCGGTGAAACCCAAGTGCGTCGGTCAGCCGCGCGAGGTCGAGCGTGTTGTGAAGCGCCTGCGCGCCGGTCGAGCCTTCCGAGACCGGTGACTGATCGAGGACCGAGAGGAGCACTGCCTCGCGATGTTAGTCAGCGGCGGTCGGCGGCCCGCGAGGCTACTTGCCGTCGCGGTTGGTACAAAGCAGCCCGCATGCCGCTCGCCACCGGTCAGCTGCGCGAGGTGCTCGCGACCCGCTACGTCACGCCGCTGCGCGAGGGCGGCTCGCTGCCTGGGCTCGTCGAGGCCGATGACGACGGCCTCTACGTGGCCAAGTTCCGCGGCGCCGGACAGGGCCGGCGGGCACTCGTCGCCGAGGTGATCGTCGGCGAGCTGGCCCGTGCTGCCGAGCTGCTCGTTCCCGAGCTCGTGACCGTCCTGCTCGATGCTCGGCTCGGAGCCGCCGAGCCCGACCCCGAGATCCAGGATCTGATCACGGCCAGCGAGGGCCTCAACCTCGGGGTCGACTTCCTGCCCGGCGCGTTGCCCTATACCCCCGCCGGAGCCTGGCAGCCGTCGCCGGAGCTGGCGGCGGAGATCGTCTGGCTCGACGCGCTCGCGACCAACGTCGACCGGACCGCTCGCAATCCGAACCTGTTGCTGTGGCACCACCGGCTGTGGCTGATCGACCACGGGGCGGCGCTGTATCTCGCCCACGCTGGCCTTGACCCCGCGGTTCAGGCGGATCGCCCGTTCCCGCTGATCGCCGAACACGTGCTGCTCGCCCACGCCGGCTCGCTGCTCGAGGCCGATGCCCGGATGCGCGGACGGCTCGGCGACGAGGCCGTGCGGGCCGCCGTGGGACTGGTGCCGGACGAGTGGTTCAGAGGAGGTGACCCGCCCGGCACATATGTCGATTACCTGGCGTCGCGGCTGGGCGACGGTGGGTTCGTTGCGGAGGCCGAGCGTGCCCGACTCCAGCGCTAGCCCGTTCACCTACCTGATCCTGCGCGTCGTTCCGAGCGTCGAGCGCGGCGAGTGCGTCAACGTCGGCGTCGTGCTGTTCTGCCGCCAGCGGGGCTTTCTCGGCGTGCGTGTGTCGCTTGACGGCGCGCGCCTGCACGTGCTGGCGCCCGGGATCGCGGTCGACGAGCTGCAGGAGCACCTCGAGGCGCTCGTACGGGTGGCCGAGGGGGCGCAGGACGCCGGGCCGATCGCCGCGCTCTCGCAGTCAGAACGCTTCGGCTGGTTGGCGGCACCGTCGAGCACGATCGTGCAGGCCTCCGAGGTGCACACGGGACTCTGCGAGGACCCGGCCGAGACGCTCGACGGTCTGTTCGGGCGGTTGGTCTCGCCTGCACCCGGCTGAGCGGCGCCTGCAACGCGCCGGGTACAGTGGCCGGACGGTGTCTGACTTCTTCGAGCTGCCCCCGCCGCCGCCCGAGCCTGACGAGCCAGAGCCAACCTACCGGCAGCCACCCTGGATGGGCGCGCCGCACGGGACCATGCCAGGGGTCGTGGCGGCCGAGCTGGTGCTCGCCCAGACCGACCGCGCCGCGGTCTGCATCACCAGGATCGCCGCCTACCCGACCGGGTTTGAGTTCGACGTCGTGACGCTGGCGGCACCGGGAAGCGAGAGCGAGGAGCTGCTCGACCCGATGTTGTTCGGACCCCACCACCGACACGCTCGCGCTCGCGCCAGGGGGTCGTCGATGCCCGATGAGGTGCTGCGGCTCGGTATCCAGTTCGCCGATGGCGCCAAGGTGACAAACGTCCCGGGCTCGGGGTCGTTCGGGGACCCGCCATCGGGTCCGGTCATGCACAGCGGAGGCGGAGGCGGCGGGGCTGGCCGCTGGAGCCAGTCAGAGTGGGTATGGCCGCTGCCGCCCGCCGGGCCGGTTGCGTTTGTCTGCGAATGGCCGGCCGCCGGGATCCCGGTCTCGAGCTGCGAGCTCGACGCGCAGGTGATTCTCGACGCCGCCGCTCGCGCGCGGGTGATCTTCTCCGACGAGCACCTGCCCGACCGGCCGGGGTGGTCGGCGACCAGGTTCGGGCCGCAGTCGTCTTGACCGCGTTCCGCGCGGCCCGCCCCGCGGGGGCTTGGGGCTGGGGGTCGGGGCTAGCGAGGTGTAGGCGCAAAACCGTCGCGGAGGGGAGTAGATCGACCACGGCCGCGAGCCGTAGGCGCAGAACCGTCGCTGAGGGGGGTGAATCGACCACGGCCGCGAGCCGTAGGTCCCAAACCGTCGCGGAGGGGGGTGAATCGACTGCGGCTGCGACCCCGAGGTCGCGATCCGTCAGGCGGGGGCGGAGACCGTCTCCGGCGGCGGCTGCGAAGCCGGCTCGCGCTCCGACGAGTGCACGATCAGGACCGGCACCCCGCTGTGGTTGAGTGCGTAATGGCTGACGCTTCCCATCACTGAGCTGCCGATCGCGCCCCGGCCGCGCGAGCCCATCACGAGCAGGTCGTATCTACCCGACTGCAGCTGCGCCATCAACACCTCCCTGATCGGCTTGTCGCTCAGGATCGTGGTGACCGAGACCGACTCGGGTACGCGCGCGATGGCGGCATCGAGCGCGGCCTTGGCTTCATCACGCAGCTCGGTGGCAAGCGGCCCGATCGCAGGCGCGGAGACCGGCGTGCAGGCCCAGTAGGGCGGGTGTGGGATCGCGGTCAGGATCGTCAGCCGGCCGTGGCCCGAGCTTGCGATGTCGATCGCCTCATCCAGAGCGCGCTCGGCGTGAGTCGAGCCGTCCAGGCAAACAAGGATGTTGTGAAACATGGGCTCCACCCTGTTCGAACTTCGTTAGCATGCCAAACATTAGCATGCCAATCGTTGCTACGCTAGACCTCATGGCGATCGAAGACCTCAACTGCGCGCCCGGTCAGGTGGACGATTTCCTGGTCTCCTTCGACGCGCTCGCGCAGGCGGTCAGACGAGCCCGCGGCGCCCAGGCACAGAGCCGCGACGAGAGCCTGACGCTGTCGCAGTACGCGCTGCTGCAGGCGCTCTCTGGACGCGAGACGGCCCGTGTGCGAGAGCTCGCCAGCGAGGCGGGGATCACGCCGTCAACGGCCACCCGGATCCTGGACGCGCTCGAGCGCCGGGCGATCGTCAGCCGCTCGCGCGCTCCCGACGATCGCCGCGGGGTGACCGTACGCTTGACCGATCTCGGGCGCGAGAAGCTCAACGGCCAGGACGCCTGGCTGCGCGGCCGTCAGCGAGCGTTCTTTGAGGGACTTCCGGACACCGAGCAGCAGCTCGCCCCTGACCTGCTGGTCCGCCTCGCCGCGCTGATCGACGAACTGGCGGCGGGACCCGCGCTCGACCTCGCGGCGGGACCCGCGACCGACCTGGCCTAACCGCTCCCCCGGCGGCTGCGCGGCTCGGTGGGCAGTCAACCGACGTTCACAGGACCGTCACATGAGCGCCACAACGGAGTCACTTTGCCGCCCGGACGCACTCCTATAAATCCAGATGTCGCTCGCCTGGCGCCTTTTTCTCCTCCTCGGGCGTGAGGCGAGCCTCGTTTGTCGAGATCGCGGAGCAGTCGGCAGCAGATGCACCTCGCGGTTGCACGCCGAGCTCCAGCGAGGCTCGCCGGGCGCCGCACTCCTCTGGCGCCCGGCGAGCCGGCGATTTCGGTCTTGGAGAGGGGGCGCAGGGCAGCCTCGGCATATAACCGGCGCATATGGCCGGTTACGTGCCGAGGCTGACCGCCGGCGCCACCGCAAACACGACCGCGAGCGCCGGCGTTTGGGTGCCAGATTGCACAACCCCCCGCATGTCGGGTATTGAGCCCCGGCTGATGGCGCCCCGGGGCCAAGTGCCGCAGCGTTGCGTTGGTGATCTCCGCGCTCGAAGCAGAGCCGACAACAACCGCACGCCTCACGCATCGCCCGCAGCGGGGCGCCGAGGCCGCCTCGGTCGGCGTCAGCCTGCCCGAGAACGTCGTCTCAAGCGCCGAGGTGGGCGCCCGGTTCGGGGTCGAGCACGACTGGATCGTTCGCCGCACCGGCATCCACTCGCGCCGGATCGCCGAACCGCATGAGCGCCTCGATGCCCACGCCGCCGGGGCCGCGCGCGAGGCGCTGCGCAACGCCGAGATCGACCCGCTGGACGTCGATTTGGTGGTCGTCGCGACGACTACCGCCGACGAGCTGATGCCCGCCGCAGCGCCGCTGGTCGCGCACGCGATCGGGGCCACGCGCGCCGGTGCATTCGACGTCGGGTCGGCCTGCACCGGCTTCCTCTCGGCGCTGGCGGTCGCCACCGCCCAGATCGAGGCCGGCCGCGCTCGCGTCGCGCTCGCGATCGGCGCCGACCTGATGTCGCGGATCACCGATCCTCAGGACCGGTCAACCGCGGCCGTGTTTGCGGACGGGGCTGGCGCGGTCGTGCTTCAGGAGAGCTCGCAGACCGGACGGATCGGGCCGATCGTGCTCGGCGCGGACGGCGCCGGCGCGCAGCACATCTACGTCAACCGCGATGACGGTCTGATTCGGATGAGCGGGCACGAGACATTCCGCGAGGCGGTATCGCGCCTGTCACTCGCGACGCTGCAGGCCGCACAGGCCGCGGCGGTCGGGCTCGAGGAGATCGACCTGTTCGTCTATCACCAGGCCAACGGGCGGATCCTGGCTGCCGTCGGGGAGCGGCTCGGGCTCCGCACCGACCGGGTGGTCGACTGCATCGGGGAGTACGGCAACACGTCGGCCGCGACGCTTCCGCTGGCGCTCGCGTTCAGCGAGCGCGAGGGGCTGCTGGCGACCGGTGACCGGGTCCTGCTGGGCGCGTTCGGCGCCGGCTTCACCTGGGGAGCGACCGTGATCGAGTGGGGGCGGGCATGAGCATCGCCGCGCTGGCGCGGACCGAGCTCCGCGAGACCCGCGTGACGGCGCTCGAGCGACTCGAGCTGCTCTGCGATCCCGGCACGCTGCAGCTGATCCGAACCGACGTGATCTCACCGGTGATGGGCGAGCGCGCGCGGAGCGGTGACGGCGCCCTCGGCGGCTCGGGGTTGGTCGACGGGCGCCCGGTGTTCTGTTACGCGCAGGACTCTTCATTCGTCGGCGGCTCGCTCGGCGAGGCTCACGCGGCCACGATCACGCGCGTGCTCGAGCTCGCCGACCGCGGCCGCGCGCCGGTGGTCGGTTTCGTCTCCTCGGGCGGGGCCAGGATGCAGGAGGGGATCGCCGCGCTCGGCGGCTACGGGCGGATCTTCCGCGGCACCGTCTCGCTGTCGGGGCGGGTCCCCCAGATCTCGGTCGTCAGCGGGCTGTCGGCCGGCGGTGGCGCCTACTCTCCGGCGCTGACCGACTGGATCGTGATGACCGAGCAGTCGAGCATGTTCCTGACCGGGCCGGCTGTCGTCCGTGACGCGCTCGGCGAGGAAGTCGACGCCCAGCAGCTCGGCGGAACGCGGGTCCATCAGCGCAACGGCGTCTGCCATCTGGTTGCCCAGGATGATTTGCACTCGGCGCAGGTCGCGCGCGAGCTGCTCGCCTACCTCCCGAGCCATCGTGACGCCGCATCGCCGGCGATCGCACCCGGCCGGCCCGGCGGCTATGACCCCGGTGCGCTGGTTCCGAGCGAGCCACGGAAGGTCTACGACGTGCGAGCCGTGATCCGAGAGCTGGTCGATGACGGCGAGCTGCTCGAGATCTCCGGCGGCTGGGCACGCAATCTGGTCACCGCGATGGCGCGGATCGATGGTCGCCCGATCGGCGTGATCGCCAATCAGCCTCGCTACTTCGGCGGCGTGCTCGATGCCGCAAGTTCTGAGAAGGGCGCGCGGTTTGTCTCGAAGTGCAACTCGTTTGGCCTGCCGCTGCTGGTGCTGGTCGACACTCCCGGCTACATGCCGGGCACCAAGCAGGAGTCCGCCGGCGTGATCCGGCACGGGGCGAGCCTCGTGCACGCGTTCGCCGAGGCGACGGTGCCGCGCATCACGGTGATCCTCCGCAAGGCATTTGGCGGCGCCTACATCACGATGAACTCCAAGGACCTCGGCGCCGACTATGTGTTCGCGTGGCCGGAGGCGGAGATCGGCGTGATGGGCGCCAGGCCGGCGGTCGGAATCATCCACCGCCGCGAGCTGGCAGCCGCCGATGATCCCGAGGCCGAGCGGGAGCGGTTGACCGCGTTGTACGCCGATCAGCAGCTGCGCCCGCAGGTCGCCGCCGCGACCGGATACATCGACGAGCTGATCAGTCCGTCGGACACTCGGGGACGGCTCGAGTGGGCGTTTCGCTCGCTCGGAGGAGGGGGAGGACCGCAGCGATGAGCTCGACGCGTGGAGATGTGCTGCTGACCGGCGCGACCGGGTTCATCGGGATGGAGCTGCTCGCCCGCTATCTCGAGCGTGGTGACCAGCGGATCGTGACGCTCGTGCGAGCGCCCGATGACGCCGCCGCCGCGGTGCGGATCGACGCCGTGCTCACGAATCTGTTCGGCTCCCGAACGGCCGCGCGCCACCGCGGGCGGGTCCAGGCGCTTGCCGCTGACCTGACCACGCCCGGGCTTGCACTCGATCCGCTGACCCGCGACGAGCTCGCATGCCGTGTGTCGACGATCGTCCACAGCGCCGCATCGGTCTCGTTTTCGCTGCCGCTGGACGAGGCGCGGGCGATCAACCTGGAGGGCACTCGCAGGATTCTCGAGTTCGCCGAGGCGGCCCGCGCCTGCAACGGGCTCCGGCGCTACGCGCACGTCTCGACCGCGTATGTCGCGGGCACGCACGAGGGACGGTTCGCCGAGTGCGACCTCGACGTCGGCCAGGCGTTCAACAACTCCTACGAGCGTTCGAAGTTCGAGTCCGAGCAGCTGGTGCTCTCACACGGTGAGCTGCCGTCGACGATCCTGCGTCCGAGCATCGTCGTCGGTGACCAGCGCAGCGGCTGGACCTCGGCCTTCAACGTCCTCTACTGGCCGCTGCGGGCCTTCGCGCGCGGCCTGTTCACGGCCGTCCCGGCCGACCCGGCGGCACCGGTGGACGTGGTCTCGGTCGACTACGTCGCCGACGCGATCTACTCGGTCGCCGAGGCCGAGGGTGAGATCGGCAAGACCTACCACCTGACTGCCGGCCCGGACGCGAGCACGTTCGCGGAGATCGCCCAACTGGCCAGCCGGTACTTCCGCCGCCCGCTGCCCAAGGTGCTGTCACCGGCTGAGTTCGCGACCCACAAGTCGAGCGCTGCGGAGGCGTCGGCGCTCGATGCCGGCCGCGCCTACTTCCCGTACTTCTCGACCGCGGCCGTGTTCGATCAGGCCGCCACGCAGGCGCGACTCGAGCCGCTCGGGATCATCGTCTCGCCGCTGCACGACTACATGGAGCGGCTGCTGGACTTCGCGACCCGCAGCCGCTGGGGCAAGCTGCCGATCGCGCGCGCCGACGCGCTTGGGACCTGAGGGGCCTGCCCCCCACCCGGGGGGTTGTCGCCACGCTGAGGTTGTCGGCACGCGCCGTCGGGGGCAAGCTCAGGCCATCAACCGGCTTGCAGACATCGCGCGCTTTGCGCCCAATGACCCCGACGCGCTCGTGACCGCCTCGCTTGCGTGCCCGCTGTGCCTGCGAGCCGACGACGTCGAGTGGCGTGCCCTTCTGCAGGGATACGATCCCTCGGTGCAATGCCGATGCCCGACATGCGACAGGCGGTGGCGGGTCTACATGACGCCCGATCAGGCGCTGCGGCTCGGGCTGATGGCGCACGCAAACGCCGCCTGACCCGCTGGCCACGATGAGCTCGGGAGCGTCCGCGGACGGACGGGCCGTCGTCGGCATCGATGCGCTCGAGTTGTTCGTCGAGGTCCTGTCGCAGTCCGATCCCGGTCGCTCGAATCCGGATGCCTTCTATGACCGGCTGTGCGAGGCGGTGTGCCGGCTGGCTCAGATGCGCCGGGCGATCATCTTTCGCTACGACAGCACCCTGCGCCGGGTCCGGGCGGCGGGCGCCCATGGGATGGACGTCCAGCAGTTCGCCGGTGCACACGTGACCGTCGAGTCGGCGCCGATCGCCGTTCGCGCCCTTCGCGAGGACAAGGTCGTCGAGGAGCTCGGCGACATGCGTGACCAGGTCCCGGACGAGTACGCGTCGCTGTTCGAGCAACCCGTGCGGCTGGTATGCGCGCCGATGGCCGCCGCCGGCCGGCCGATGGGCGTCATCCTGACCGATCGGTTGATGTCGAGCCCGCCGCTCAACGACGGCGACCGCAGCCTGCTGTGGGCGCTCGGCAAGGCGGCGGCGCTCGCCTCGGTAGCACGGATCTTCTCGGTCCAGTTCGAGACCGCACGCCAGCTCGAGCATCGGATCGATCTCGCCCGCGAAATTCACGAAGGCGTGATCCAGCGGCTATTCGGCGTCTCGATGGCGCTCGACGGCGACGGCGAGCTCCCCGCCGACGCCCGCGAACGGTGCGCGAGCGAAACGCAGGCGGCGCTGAGCGAGCTGCGGGCCGCGCTCCAGCGACCGCTCGGGCGTGCGCCCCGCGCGACGCAGACGACGCTCACGGCCGAGGTCGAGCGGCTCTCACACGCCCACCCCGAGCTCGGGATCGAGCTGCGAGCGACGACCTCGATCCCGGCGAGTCTCGAACCGCTGGCCCAGTCGGTCCTGCGCGAGGCGGTCCGCAACGCCGGCAAGCACGCGACCCCGACGAGCACCGAGGTGCGCGTGCTGGACGCCGACGGCGCATTCGTACTCGAGGTCGTCAACGACGGGGTGACTGGATCACGCCGCCAGACGGGGATGGGGCTGCGGCTGGCTGCGCTCGAGGCGCTCCAGAGTGGGGGAGTGGTGGAGTTCGGCCAACGCGATCCCGGTCGCTGGCAGGTCCGCCTCGTGGTGCCGCCAGGCGGCGAACCGCCGAGCGAGCGGCCACCGGGCGACCAGCCGCCAGGCGACGAGCCACCTAGCGACCAGCCCGCGAGCGACGGCGATGGCTGACGAGGAGCGCAGCCACGAGCGGCTGAGCGTCCTGGTGGTCGACGATCACGACGTCGTCCACTGGGGCTTCAGGCTGATGCTCACCCAGCAGCCGTGGGTCGAGCGCTGCCTCAGCGCGCACTCGGGCAGCGAGGCGCTGGCGCTGGCGGCCCGCTACGAGCCCCACGTCGCGCTCGTCGACCTGTTCATCGGCGAGGAGTCCGGGGCCGAGGTGTGCGAGCAGCTCCGCGCCGCCCAGCCCTCGACCCGGGTGCTGCTGTTCTCGGGCGCCGGGGAGATCTCGGCGCCGGCGGCGCGGGCGGCCGGCGCCTCGGGCTTTGCATACAAGGATTGGCCCGCCCGCCGGATCGCGGGCGCCGTGCGGCTGGTCGGCCTCGGCGGGACTGTGTTCGAGCGTCACGAGCGCCAGCCGGCGCTCGGTCTCTCAGACCGCGAGCGCGCGGTGCTCGAGCTGATGGCCTCGGGTGCGACCAACCCCGAGATCGGCGAGGCGCTGCACCTCTCCCGCCACACGGTCAAGGAGCACTCGAGCGCCGTCTACCGGAAGCTCGGGGTTCGCAACCGCACCGAAGCCGTGCAGCGAGCTCAGCGGCTCGGCCTGCTCACGTGAGCCGACTCCGGGCCGCGAGGGGGTTACCGTTTCCATATGAACCTATTTGATCACTGGAGCACGAGCTGGACGCCGGCCTGAGCGAGATCGCGCGCTTTCTGGCGCAGCGGCCCCCGTTTGACTCACTGGCGCCCGAGGAGCTGGCCGAGGTCGCCGCCGAGGCGACGATCGAGTTCTACCTCAAGGGTGCGGTGATCCTGTCCGAGGACGGCGGCCCGGTCACGTTCCTGCGCGTGATCCACGGCGGCGCGGTCGACATCGCCCACGACGGCCACCTGCTCGATCTGCTCGGCACGGGGGACACGTTCGGCCACTCGGCGATGCTGTCCGGCCTACCGCCGGGGTTCGAGGCCCGAGCGGCGGAGGACACGCTCTGCTACCGGATCCCGGTCGGCGTCGCACGGCCGCTGCTCGACCGCGCCCGGCAACGGGAGCTTTCGATCGGCACCACCAGCGGCGGCGAGCCGGTCTCGAAGCTGATCCGCAGCCAGACGGTCACCTGCAAGCCGTCGGAGAGCATCGGGATCGTCGCCGAACGGATGACCGCCGCCGGCTCCAACTCGGCGATCGTCGAGCTCAACGATGGGCAGATCGGGATCGTCACCGACCGCGATCTGCGGACCCGGGTGCTGGCCGCCGGGCGCACCCGTGGCGCCCG
Source organism: uncultured Solirubrobacterales bacterium (assembly GCA_963770885.1). Taxonomy (GTDB): domain Bacteria; phylum Actinomycetota; class Thermoleophilia; order Solirubrobacterales; family Solirubrobacteraceae; genus Palsa-465. The sequence goes on from CAVYRI010000001.1 coordinate 507,029, forward strand.
GATCGACTCGGCGATGAGTGCCCCCGCCTACACGGTCTCGCCCGAGCGGCTCGCCGACGAGGTGCTGTACGAGATGCTGCAGCGCGGGATCCGTCACGCGCCGGTCGTCTCCGAGCGCGGGCAGCTGATCGGGGTGCTCGAGGCCGCCGACCTGTTCGCCGCGCAGCCGCGCTCATGGTTCGGGGCGCGCCGCGCGATCGGCCGCGCGCGCAACCTCGACGAGCTGGCCGCGGTCAGCGAGCGCTTTCCCGCCCTGATGCTCGAGCTGCACCGTTCGAGCATCCCGGCGATCGAGCTCGCCCGGGTGCTGTCGGCGCTCGTCGACGCGCTCACCTGCCGCGCGATCGACCTCGCGCTCGCCGACGTCGAGCTTCCCGACGAGGGGATCGTCTGGGTCGCGGTCGGAAGCCAGGCGCGCCGCGAGCTGACCCTCGCCTCTGACCGGCGGGGGGCTCTGGTCTGCACCGAGCCCCCGCCGCCCGAGTGGCTGACAGAGCTCACGGCGGCCCTGGCGCGATGCGGAGTCAGCGGGCCTGTCGTCGCGCACAACGGCGACGGCTGGACCCGGGAGGCGGCGACCGATGAGCTCGCCCTGTCGGTGCTGTCCGACCGTCGCGCGCTGTGGGGCACCCCGTCGGAGCCGCTGCCGGTCGCCGACGGGGCCGCCCGCTCGCGGCTGCTCGAAGCGCTCGCGGCGCTCGCCTTCACCGACAGCCGGCCGACCGGCTTTGACGCCGACACCGTGTTACGTCTCGACGGCCGGCGCAGCGACATGCTCGACCTCCGCCTGTCGGCGATCATCCCGATCGCCGCGATCGGGCGCTGGGCCGCCGCGGTCGCCGGTAGCGAGGAGGTCTCGACCCCGGAGCGGCTGCGAGCGGCGGCTGCCCAGGGCGTGCTCGGTGAGTCTCAGGCGTCGACGCTCGCCGAGGCGTTCGAGCTCGCGCTGCAGCTGCGGATCATCCATCAGCTCGAGCAGCTCGACGCGTCGCAGAAACCCGATGACATGCTCGATCCGGTGGCGCTCAGTCCGCTGACGCGCGATTACCTGCGCGACGTCTTCCGCGCCGTCGGGACGGTCACGCGGGAGCTGCACCCATGAGGCTCCGAGCTCCCTCCGTGCGGCTGCGAGCAAGCCGCGAGGGCGCCACCGGCCGCTTTCAGAGCACGCCCCAACCACGCCCCGAGACGCCGTGGCGGGAAGCGGAGTGGTGCTCGGTTGACCTCGAGTTGACCGGACTGAACCCTCGCTCGGACGAGATCGTCGCGATCGGAGCGGTTCCGATCAGCGACGGGCGGTTGATCCTCGGCGAGGCGATGTACACGCTCGCGCGGCCCGACCGGCCGCCGAAGACGCCCGCGGTGCTGATCCACAAGCTGCGATCGGTCGACCTGGCGGCGGCGCCCATGCTGACCGACGCGATCGACCGGCTGCTCGACGTGCTCGCGGGGCGGGTCCCGATATTCCACACCTCGCTCGTCGAGCAGACGTTCCTCGGGCGCGAATTCCGCCGCCGGCGGCTGCACCTGCCTCGCGATGTCGACACAGAGGCGCTCGGACGGGCCTGGCTACGAACGCGTGACGGCACCGCCCCCAACGGGCTGTCGCTGCTGCGCCTCGCCTCGGTGCTCGGACAGCCCGCCGAGGATCCCCATCACGCCCTCGGCGACGCGCTGACGACCGCCAAGGCATTCATCGCGCTCGCCAGCCACCTCGATGCGCTCGAGCCGCAGACGGTTCGCTCACTGCAGGACGTCGTCGACCCGTTCGCACATGCCGGCGGCATGCGGCGGTTCGGGCCCGGCTGATCGCGGGCAGCCTGCGGCTCAGTAGAGCTGCAGGTAGCGGTCAAGCTCCCACTGAGTGATCTGCTCGTGGGCCGCGCGGACCTCGCGCTGCTTGACCTCGATGAAGTAGTCGATGTAGTCGCCGTCGCGGGTCTTGCCGAACGCTGCTCGCAACGCCTCGTTGCCAGCGAGCTCACGCGTCGCGTCGAGCAGGTTCTCGGGCAGCAGCTCGATTCCGGCAGCCTCGCGCTCGGCCGCGCTGAGCGTGTACAGGTTGGCCGAGTTGGGCTCGCCGGGGTCGAGGTCGCGCGCCACCCCGTCCAGACCCGCCGACAGCATCGCGGTCGCGCCGAGGTAGGGGTTACATGAGCCGTCCACGGTCCGGTCCTCGACCCGGCCCGCGTCGGGGACGCGCAGCATCTGGGTGCGGTTGTTGAACCCGTAGCTGACGTATGCAGGCGCCCACGTTGCGCCGCTGTTCGGCGTGCCCACCACGAGCCGCTTGTAGGAGTTGACCGTGGGCGCGGTGACCGCGATGTACGCCTTGGCGTTGTCCTTGAGCCCGCCGATGAAGTTGTATGCGAGCTCTGACAGACCCAGTCCGCGCGGATCCTCGGACGGGTCGCGCTCGAACAGGCTCTCGCCGTCCTTCCAGAGGCTGAAGTGGAAGTGGGCCCCGTTGCCGGTCAGATGGGAGAACGGCTTGGGCATGAAGGTTGCAATCAGCCCGCGCTGCTGGGCGAGCGTCTCGACCATGTACCTGAAGAAGATCGCCCGATCGCACGTCGTCAGCGCGTCGGCGTACTGGAAGTTCTGCTCAAACTGTCCGTTGGCGTCCTCGTGGTCGGTGGCGTAGTTGTCCCAGCCCAGCGCCGTGACAGCCTTGGACACCTCGGACACGAAGTCGAGGTTGCGCGTCAGCGCGCGCATGTCGTAGCAGGGCAGATCCAACGTGTCGAGTGGATCGGCGACCTCCAACCCGCCGTCGTCGCGACGGCGCAGCAGGAAGTACTCGAGCTCGATGCCCATCTTGAGCTCATAGCCCTGATCCGCGGCGCGCTTGAGCGCGTGGCGCAGGATCGTCCGCGGGCAGAAGGGCCACTCCTCTCCCTGGACCGTCACGTCGCAGGCAAAGCGCGCGACGGTCGGACGCCACGGAAGGATCGTCAGCGTGGTCGGATCGGGCATCGCGATCATGTCCGGATCATGCGGGCCCTGGCCGAGGTCACCGGCCGCGAACCCCGCGAAGCCGGCTCCCTCGCTCAGCAGGTCATCGAGATGGTGGGCCGGTACGAGCTTCGCGCTCGGCTTGCCGTGCATGTCGACGAACTGCGCGAACAGGAACTCGATCCCCTCGTCCTTGACGATCCTGCGTACGTCGTCTTCATTTTTTGGGCTGTTGGTCATGGTTTGAGGTATATCCGCAGCGGCAGGTCAGGCACAATGGGCACTGGCACCCCTTAGCGCTGCCCGGAATGTGCGCAGCGCACATAGGATGCCCGTCCCAATGGCAGTCAGGGCAAACCCCGCTCAACCCGCAGGCTCGGAGCTACACGAGCTTCGCGAGGAGAACCGCACGCTCTACGGCGTGATCAAGCTCGTCGGCTCCTCCCTCGAGCTCGAGCCGATGCTCGGCGCAGTGGTCGACCTGGCGACCGACGCGACCGGCTGCCACGCGTGCTTCATCTATCTGCTGGAGGGGTCCCAGCTGGTCATTCGTGCGGCCTCGCCGGTCTTCAGCGAGGCGGTCGGCAACGTCCGCTTCCCGGTCAACGAGGGGCTGGCCGGGTGGGTGGCCCGTCACCGCACACCCGAGTTCATCCGCGATCGCGCCATGGAGGATCCGCGGATGAAGTACGTGCCGCTGCTCGAAGAGCAGCGCTTCCAGTCGATGGTCGCGGTCCCGATCCTGTCGCGCGCGGGTGAGACGATCGGCGTGATCGTGCTGCACACCGAGGCCCCGCACGAGTTCGGCGAGGGGACGCTGAAGCTTCTTGTCCACATCGCCTCGCTGGTCAGCGGCGCGATCGAGAACGCCCAGCTGTATGACCATGAGCGCCGCCGGGTCGGCGTCCTGACGGGCATGTCAGAGCTCGCTCAGCAGGTCGCCGATGCGTCCGGCGCCGCCGAGCTCGGCGCAGTCGTGGCGGGCGGATCGATCAGGCTCCTGAGCGCCGACTTCTGCCAGCTGTTCCGGCTCGAGCCCGACGGCGATTCGATGCAGCTGCTCGCCTCGGTGCCGGAGAACGTGGCGCCGCCGTCGATGGGGTCGGCCGCCGAGTTGCTGCTGGCGTCGCTCGAGGGTCGCGCCGGGCAGCCTCCGGTGCAGGCTCTGTGGCCGTCCGCGCGGGTCGCCGACGTGCTGGTGACGCCGCTGACCGCGAGCGGTCAGCGGGTCGGTCTGCTGTGCGCCGGCTCGGCCACCCCGCGGGCGTTCGGCGACGAGGCGGCGGAGATCGCTCGAGCGATCGCCCATCTGGCGGCGGTCGCGATCAAGCGGGCCGAGTTGATCGAGGGCCTGACCAACGCCAACATCATCAAGGACCTGTTCGAGCTCCTGGCCGCCGGCGCGACCCCGCTCGCGGCCGCCAAGGCATCCGAGATCCGAATCGATCTGACGACGCCGTACCTGATCGTGTGCGCCGAGCCCGCAGGCGCGCGCGAGCAGGCGTCGGGCGAGTGGCGCAGCGCCGCCGAATCGCTTGGCAAGGGGCTGTCCGAGCTGGTGCCGCGGTCGGCGATCGAGGCCGGACCCGGTCCGGTCCGCGCGCTGCTCAGCTTCGGGCGCGGCCGCCGGCAGAGCATCGAGGAGCTGCTGCGCGAATGCCGTGAGCTGGGCCAGCGGACCGGCGCGTCGATCGGCGTCAGCGAGCTGCGCGAATCTCCGGCCGAGGCGTCGCGGGCGTACCGTGAGGCCACCGACGCCGCCACGATCGCCCGGGCACTGCTCGGCGACGGCGGGGCGATCGCCTACTCGCAGGTCGGGGCTTACCGCTACCTGGTGCAGATCGGCGCCGATGACGCTCCGCGCGATCGGATGCGGGCCGCGGTCGACCTGCTGATCGAGTACGACCGCAAGCGCCGCACGGCGCTGCTTGACACGCTCGAGCGCTACCTCTCAGAGCGCCGCAGCGTGATCGAGAGCGCACGGGCGTTGTTCGTGCACCCGAACACGTTGCGCCAGCGCCTGGGCCGGATCGAGCAGCTGACCGGACTCAAGCTCGACGAGGACGACCTGCTGTCGCTCGAACTCGCGATCAAGCTCGCACGACTGCACGGGCGCCCGGACGCCGCTTAGCCGCGGCGCGCGGACGCCGCCTTGCTGTCGGGATCGGGCACCAGGAAGACCGGGACCTTCGCCCGGCGGCGGACGCGCTGGGGCTCCTGTGACCAGAGCGCGTCGGCGACCAGCCGGTGGCGGTCCGGATCGGCCGCCATCACGATCGCCTCACACTCCTGAAGCGTCGCCTCCTCGATGATCTTCTTGGTCGACTTGCGCGTGCCGACCACATGCCCGTCCGCGCGGATGCCCTTGCGCTTGAGCCGCTTGATCGCCTTGGTCACGATCTCCTGCTGTTGGCGCCACTCGTCGCGGCTGGGCAGCAGGCCGGGAGTCGGCATCCCGAACGACGTGCCGTGCACGCGCGCGATCGACAGCACGCGGACGCTCGCCCCCTCGGGATCGGCAAGCTCGATCACGCGCCGGACGGCGGCGTCTGGGATCGCCCTGCCCTCGGTCGCGAGCAGGATCCGCGAGAACAGCGGCTCTTCGGTGAGCTCCTCGTCTGCCAACAAGCGCCGAGTTTATGGCTCCGAAGCGCCGGCCATCGGCGGTGCTGGGACCGCGGTCGGCGGTGGCGTCTCCGCATGTCGCTTGTCCTCGTAATGCTTTCGGTACCAGTACAACGGCAGGTAGGCGAGCACGACGACGATCCCGATGAAGTAGTACGGGAGCGTCTTGCGCCCGGCGGCGTTGCACGTGCAGGCGGCATACGTCGGACCGCCGTAGAAGTAGATGATCGTGTACACCGCGGCGATGAACAGCGCCAGGTATTTCATCCACTCGGGAAGCTTGAACGGCCGCCGCAGGTTGGGCCGGTGCTTGCGCAGCAGGTAGTAGCCGACCAGCACCGGGATGAAGGAGGCGAGGTAGCCGACGTTCGAGAACGTGTAGATCTCGACCGCGCCGCCCATGAACACGACACAGAGCGAGCAGATGACGTTGAAGACCATCGCCCGATCGGGAACGCCGTGCGAGTTGGTGTGGTGGAAGAAGCGCGGGAACTGGCCGTCGGTCGCCATCTGATGCAGCGAACGCGCCGTGCCGGTGATCGCGTTCAGCGCCGACAGGATCAGCGCGAGGATCAGCATCCAGGCGATCAGCCACGTCAGGATGCTTGAGCCGGCGCCGGTCCCGAACACCTTGGCCGCGAAATGGACGAAGATCGTCTTGGGGTCAACCAGCGCCGCATTGCGCAGCGCGGTGTTGCCGAGCACGATCACGAACGCGATCGGGATCAGCATGTAGATGAAGACCCCGTAGCCACCCTCGAGGTTGAGCGCGATCTTCGCGTCCTTGTCGGGGTTCTTGGTTTCGCCGATGTAGCACGCCGCCGCCTCCATCGCGATCACGTTCCAGGTCAGCAGGAACGAGAACGCGATGTATAGCGTCAGCCACCCATGCCCGTACAGCGTGGAGGTGAAGCTGCCGCCGTCGATCTGGTGGAAGCCGGCGAGGTTGTTGAAGTCGACCGCGGACGGATTGAAGATCCACGAGATGGCGAGGAACGTCAACGGGATCATCGAAAGGAACGCGAGCGCGGTCGCAAAGCCGGTCCCGAACCGCAGCCCGCGATAGGCGGGGATGAACAGCAGCAGAATCCCGACGACAGAGATCGCCAGGGTCCACCACGCGATCGGCGTGTTGATCGGCGTGAAACCGGCGGTCGAGAGGTGGAAGCGGTCGACGATGTAGAACGACGCCAGGATCATGTTCAGCGGCGCGACCGGGAACCAGCCGAGCCAGTAGGCCCAGGCCGTGAACCCGTTGACATGCTCGGCGAACCGCGGCCAGCGGTCCTTATAGGCCGGGTAGGCGTACGAAGGCGAGCCGCCGGTGCGGTCGGGCATCATCGCCGACAGCTCCGCGAGGAACAGACACAGCAGCCAGCCGCTGATGGTGATGACGAAGATGACCGGGATCGACGCGGCGCCGAGCTCGGTGACCATGACCGGCGCGATCCCGGTGACCAGAATCGTCCCAGCAAGGCCGATGACGAACGCACTCCACCAATTGCCGGTTCTCGGCAGTCCGGAAGATTCGTAGACGAGTTCGTCGTGCTCTGCGCCAGGGACGTCGGCCATCAAGCCCTCCTCCTCGGAGATGTGCTGAGAGTGATTAGGCTGACACGTCGGCGGGACACGTCACAGACGCCAAGCGCACACAATTGGTCCGCCGAACATGGACAACCTGGACACATTCCTGATCAAGCATCCGCCATTCGACGGGATCGACCCGGCGGAGCTCGCGAGGCTCTCATCGGAGGCGACCCAGCACTCGTTTGCAATCGGCTGCGACGTCCTGGTCGAGGACGGCGCCCCGGCCGGCGGGCTGTGGGTGATCGTCACCGGATCGATGGGCCTCGTTCATGACGGCGAGGTGATCGGAGTGCTCGAACCGGGCGAATGCTTCGGCCATCCGTCGCTGCTGACCGGGATGGCGCCGGCGTTCACCGTCCGCGCCCGCGAGCCCTCGACCTGTGCGCTGTTCGCCGCGGCGGCGGGCAGGCGCGTACTCGGGACAGAGGCCGGCGCGGCGTATGTGGCCCAGACGATGCGCAAGCGCCTGACCGACGCGGGTGACACCGTCCATGGCCTGCACGAGGTCGGGACGACGCCGGTGTCGGCGATCATGCGCCCGCCGGCCTTCTGCGAACCCGACGCGCCCGTGCGAGAAGCGGTCGCGCGGCTCGGTAAGGATGGGGTCTCGGCGCTGCTCGTGCGACTCGACGCCGAGCTCGCGATCGTGTCCGACGCCGAGGTGCGGACCAAGGTGGCGGTCGGCGGTGCGTCGCCCGACGCCCCGGTGCGGACGATCGCCCGCGTGCCGGTCGCGACCGTTGAGCCGACGCAGCTTGCGATCGAGGCGACCGTCGACATGCTCGCCGCCGGCACCGAGCACGTCGCGGTGATCGAGTCCGGAGAGGTGCGTGGGATCCTGTCGGCCGCCGACCTGCTCGGGCTCGACGCCCACGGGCCGACCGGCCTGCGCCACACGCTGCTCGGCGCGCCCGACGAAGCCGCACTCGTGCAGGCCGCGGCGAATCTTCCAAAGCTGTTTCTGGCGCTGTCACGCGCCGGCGTCCCATCCCGCGACCTTGGGAGGGTGCTGAGTCTCCAGCACGACGCGGTCGTCGCGCGGCTGGTCGATTTCTCGATCTGGGAGCACGGGGCGACGCCGCTGCCGTGGGCATGGCTGGATCTCGGCAGCGCGGCACGGAAGGAGTTCACGCTCGCCTCAGATCAGGACAACGCGCTCGCGTACGGGAATCCGGAAGCGGGGCAGGAGGCCGAGGTCGACGCCTACTTCGCGCGTCTGGGCTCAGAGGTCAACGACGGGCTCGCGCGATGTGGGATCGGCGTCGACAACAACGGGGTGCTCGCCGGCAAGCGACTGTGGCGAATGTCGAAGTCCGACTGGGTGCGGACGTTCGACGAGTGCTTCGAGCAGCCCGACGAGTCCCACCTCGTTCGCGCAACGGTCGCGTTCGATTTCCGTCCCACCTCGGGCGGGCTCGCGGTCGCGGCCGAGCTCACATCCCGGATCCGCACGGCCCCGCAGCACCTGCAGTTCATGCGGCTGCTCGCGCGCTCGGCGAGCGGGTTCCCTGTCGCGCTCAACTTCCGCGGCCAGCTCGCCGTGCAGCGCGGCGGCGAGCATCCGGGGCGGCTCGACGTCAAGCATGACGCGATCATCCCGCTGGTCAACCTGGTGCGCTACCACGCGCTTGCGGCCGGCGTCACGATCTCGCCGACGCTTGATCGGATCGAGGCAGTGACCGGCGCCGGCGCTCTGAGCCGCGACGACGGCGCCGCGTTGCGCGAGGCCTACGACGTGATCACGCGGGTGCGGTTCGCCCATCACGCCGAGCTGATCGCGGCCGACCTTCCGGCGGACAACCTGATCGACCCTGGGGCGCTTGCACCGATCGCGCGCAGCGACCTGCGCGAGGCACTGAACGTCGTCAAGCGGGCCCAGAAGCGGCTCGCGGGTTAGTCCCGTGCAGTGCTAAGACGGCGTAAAGAAGTATCACCCGTCACCACATTGAGGGCTCAAACTGTGCGCGCGGGCTCCATGTTCGCGTCGCTGGCGACGGTCTACATTGCAGTCCATGTGTGGGATCGCGGGGCTTTACATCAAACGGGACGCGCTGCGACCACAGCTCGGGGCGCTCCTTTCGGAGATGCTCGAGCAGCTGGCGATTCGCGGCCCCGACAGCGCCGGGGTCGCGTTCTACCGTGACCCGGCGCCCGCCGGCTCCTGCAAGGTGTCACTGCACTCGCCGGCCGCCGAGCCCGGCTGGGGGGCGCTGACCGGCGAATTCGAGCGGCGCTTCGGCGGCGCCTCGCTGAGCGGCGTGCGGGCGACCCACGCCGTGTACGTGATCGACGCCGACCCCGGGGAGGTGCAGGCGTGGCTACGCGATGAGCATCCGGAGCTGACGCTGATGAGCGCCGGTGCGACGATCGAGATCTACAAGCAGGCCGGCCCGCCGACTGAGTTCGTGCGCCGCTTCTCGCTCGCCGACATCGGCGGCAGCCACGCCCTCGGCCACACGCGGATGGCGACCGAGAGCCGTGTGACGACCGAGCATTCGCACCCGTTCTCGACCGGGCTCGATCTGTGCCTGGTCCACAACGGCTCGCTCTCGAACCACAACCGGCTGCGCCGGGTGCTGCAACGCGAGGGGATCCACTTCCAGACAGACAACGACAGTGAGGTCGCGGCCGGCTATCTGACCTGGCGGATGCGCGAGGGGGCGACGCTCGAGCAGGCGCTCGAAGGATGCATGGACGACCTCGACGGCTTCTACACGTTCGCGGTCGGAACCGCCGACGGCTTTGCGGTCCTGCGCGACCCGATCGCGTGCAAGCCGGCGGTGATGGCCGAGACCGAGGACTGGGTCGCGATGGCATCCGAGTACCGTGCGATCGCCGTTCTGCCCGGCGCCGAGAACGCAGTCAGCTGGGAGCCCGAACCGGGTCGCGTGTACAGCTGGGGCACGGTCGGGGTCGCGTAGTGGCGACGCCAGAGGTCATCCCCGGCGCCGAGCTGTCGTTCGACCTTGCGACCAGCAGCGTCCGCGAGCTCAATCGCGCCCTGCACGAGGGCGACTCGGTTGGCCCGGTTCGGATCCTCAATCCGGGCGGCAAGCACAGCATCGCGGTCGGGCTGGACGCCGAGTACGAGGTCGAGATCGAGGGCCATGTCGGCTACTACTGCGCCGGAATGAACAAGCTCGCCTCGATCCGCATCCGCGGCAACTGCGGCGTCGGCGTGGCCGAGAACATGATGTCCGGGACCGTGATCGTCGAGGGGAGCGCGAGCCAGTCGGCGGCCGCCACCGCACGCGGCGGCCTGCTGGTGATCTACGGCGACGCCTCGGCGCGGTGCGGCATCTCGCTCAAGGGGGCCGACATCGTCGTCCGCGGCTCGGTCGGCCACATGAGCGCGTTCATGGCACAGAAGGGCTGCCTTGTCGTTTGCGGCGATGCCGGCGAGGCGCTCGGCGACTCGCTGTATGAGGCGCATCTGTACGTGGCCGGGTCGGTCGCGAGCATGGGCGCCGATTGCATCGAGAAGGAAATGCGCGATGAGCACGCCGATGAGCTGCGCGCGCTGCTCGCCCGCGCCCAGGTCGACGCCGACGTGTCGGACTTCCGCCGCTACGGCTCGGCCCGCGAGCTCTACAACTTCAAGGTCGACAACCTCGGCGCGTACTGACGTGAGCGGCTCTGGGAACGGCTCCAGGGACGGCGGCGGGCGGTTCGCCGGGCTGCGTGAGTCGGCGACCTTTGACCGCGCGACGATCGCCGAAATCCAGCGTGCGTCGCGCGAGGGCATGTACGACATCCGCGGCTTCGGTGCCAAGCGTCGTGTGCCGCACTTCGACGATCTGCTGTTCCTCGGCGCCAGCGTCTCGCGCTACCCGCTCGAGGGCTACCGCGAGCGGTGTGCGACCGACGTCACGATCGGGACCCGGTTCGCGCGCGAGCCGGTCAAGCTCGACACCCCGATCACGATCGCGGGGATGAGCTTCGGGGCGTTGTCGGGGAACGCCAAGGAGGCGCTCGGGCGCGGCGCGACCGAGGTCGGGACGTCGACCACCACCGGCGACGGCGGGATGACCGAGGAGGAGCGCGGTCACTCGAGCAAGCTCGTCTACCAACTGCTTCCGTCGCGTTATGGGATGAACCCCGATGACCTGCGTCGTGCGGATGCGATCGAGGTCGTAGTCGGCCAGGGCGCCAAGCCGGGCGGGGGCGGGATGCTGCTCGGACACAAGATCTCTGACCGCGTCGCCGAGATGCGCGACCTGCCGAAGGGAATCGACCAGCGCAGCGCCTGCCGGCATCCGGACTGGACCGGCCCCGACGATCTCGAGATCAAGATCGAGGAGCTGCGCGAGATCACCGACTGGCGGATCCCGATCTACATCAAGGTCGGCGCCTCGCGCACCTATTACGACGTCGCGCTCGCGGTCAAGGCGGGCGCCGACGCGATCGTGCTCGACGGGATGCAGGGCGGCACCGCGGCCACCCAGGAGGTGTTCATCGAGCACGTCGGGATCCCGATCCTGGCCGCGATTCCGCAGGCGGTCGAGTCGCTGGTCGAACTCGGCATGCACCGCGAGGTGCAGCTGATCGTCTCGGGCGGGATCCGGACCGGGGCCGACGTCGCCAAGGCGCTGGCGCTCGGCGCCGACGCAGTCTCGATCGGTGTCGCGGCGCTGATCGCGCTCGGCGACAACGCCCCCGAGCACGACGTCGCCTACGCCGAGATCGGTTCTGCGGCGGGCTACTACGACGACTACCAGGCCGGTTGGGACCCCGCCGGGATCTCGACCCAGGAGCCCGAGCTCGAGGCCCGTCTGGATCCGATCGAGGGTGGCCGGCGGCTGGCCAACTACCTGCGGACGCTGACGCTGGAGGCCCAGACGCTCGCTCGCGCCTGCGGCAAGTCGCACCTGCTCAACCTCGAGCCTGAGGATCTCGTCGCGCTGACGATCGAGGCCTCGGCGATGGCGCGCGTGCCGCTGGCCGGGACCAACTGGATCCCCGGCCTGTCCGGCTAGGCCTCGACCTCCCGGCCGTCCTCGCCCCACATCACGTGGAAGGCACCGTCGTGGTCGATGCGCCTGTAGGTGTGGGCGCCGAACAGGTCGCGAAGTCCCTGGATCAGGCTCGCCGGCCCTCGCGCGCGGCGGTAGCCGTCGTAGTAGGCCAGCGACGACGAGAACGCCGGGGTCGGGATCCCAAGCTCAGCTGCCCGGCCGACGATCCGCCGCCAGGGCTCCTGAGCCTCGGCAAGCGCGCCTGAGAAGAAGTCGGCCAGCATCAGGTTGTCCAGCGAGGGCTCGTCGTCGTAGGCCTCGCGGATCCGATCGAGGAACCGTGCCCGGATGATGCAGCCGCCGCGCCAGATCGTCGCCATCGCCCCGAGGTCGATCTGCCACCCTTCGCCGTCGGCGGCGGCGGCCATCTGAGCGAACCCCTGCGCGTAGGAGACGATCTTCGAGGCGTAGAGCGCGTGCTCGAGATCGGCGGCGAGCGCGGGGTCTGGAGAGGCGTTGGTTTTCGGCCCCGACAGGCGGTCGGCCGCCGCGGTCCGCTGCGCCTTGAGCGCGCTCAGCGTACGGGCGAACACGGCCTCGGTGATGCCCGTCAGCGGGACGCCGAGCTCGAGCGCGTTCTGGGCCGTCCACCGTCCGGTTCCCTTCTGCTCGGCCGCGTCGAGGATCACGTCGACCAGCGGCCTGCCGGTCTCCTGGTCGGTGTGTGACAGCACGCGCGCCGAGATCTCGATCAGGAACGACTCGAGCTCTGACTCGTTCCAGGACCGGAACTGCTCGGCGATCTGCTCGATCTCGAGACCTGCGCCGTTGCGCAGCAGGTCATAGCTCTCGGCGATCAGCTGCATGTCGGCGTACTCGATCCCGTTGTGGACCATCTTCACGTAATGGCCGGCGCCGTCGGGTCCGACGTAGGTGCAGCACGGGGTGCCGTCGACGTCGGCCGCGATCGCCTCGAAGATCGGCTTGACCGACTCGTCGTAGGGCTCGCGGTTGCCGCCGGGCATGATGCTCGGCCCGTTCAGCGCCCCCTCCTCACCACCGGAGACGCCGACGCCGAGGAAGTGGATTTCCTGCTCGGCGAGCTGGGCGTGGCGGCGCTGGGTGTCGCGGAAGTTGGCGTTGCCGCCGTCGATCACGATGTCGCCGGGGTCGAGGTGGGGGACGATCTCGTCGATCACCGCGTCGGTCGCGTCACCGGCCTTGACCATACTCATCAGCACGCGGGGCCGTGCGAGCGCCCCGACCCACTCCTGGACGGAGTCGTAGGCGCTCAGCGGCCCCTCGGATCCGTGCTCGGTCATAAAGGTCTCGGTGCGCGCGGAGGTCCGGTTGTGGACCGCGACCGGGATCTCGTGGTGGGCGACATTGCGCGCCAGGTTGGCGCCCATCGTGGCCAGGCCGGTGAGGCCGAAGTGTGGGTCTTGAGAGCTCATCACTGCAATTTATTAGGCCGCCGTCCCGGCCCGGCTACGGTGAGGGGATGAACTACCGCACGCTCGCAACCACAGGAACGAAGGTCAGTCCTCTCTGCCTCGGCGCGATGATGTTCGGCGAATGGGGCAACCCGGACCACGACCAGAGCATTCGGATCATCCACCGCGCGCTCGACGCGGGAATCAACTTCATTGACACGGCCGACGTCTACTCGCGCGGCGAGTCCGAGGAGATCGTCGGCAAGGCGCTCGCCGGCGGCAGGCGCGACAACGTCGTGCTTGCGACCAAGGTCCATGGAACGATGGGCGACGATCCGAACGAGTTTGGCAACTCGCGCCGCTGGATCGTGCGCGAGGTGGAGAACTCGCTGCGCCGGCTGAAGACCGACTGGATCGACCTCTACCAGATCCACCGTCCCGAGGCCGATACCGACATCGACGAGACGCTCGGCGTCCTCTCTGACCTGATCCACGCCGGCAAGGTCCGCTACATCGGATCATCGACGTTCCCCGCCTCGCAGATCGTCGAGGCCCAGTGGGTGGCCCAGAAGCGCGGCCGTGAGCGGTTCGTGTGCGAGCAGCCGCCCTACTCGATCCTCGTCCGCGCGGTGGAGGCCGACGTGCTGCCGACCTGCCAGCGCCACGGAGTCGGGGTGATCCCCTGGAGCCCGTTGGCCGGCGGCTGGCTCAGCGGTCGCTACCGGCTTGACGCCGATCTGCCCAGCTCGCACCGGGCCGAGCGGATCCCCGCCCGCTACGACATGTCGCTGCCCGACAACCAGCGCAAGCTCGAGGCGGCCGACGCGCTCGCCAAGCTGGCGGATGAGGCGGGGCTGACGCTGATCGAGATGGCGCTCGCGTTCGTGATCAGACACCCGGCCGTGACGGCGGCGATCATCGGCCCCCGCACGATGGAGCAGCTCGAGTCACAGCTTCCCGCTTCAGACGTGACGCTGTCCGACGAGCTGCTGGACAAGATCGACGAGATCGTCCCGCCCGGGGTGACGGTCAACCCCGCCGACCGCGGATGGCCAAATCCCGGCCTGGAGCCCGCGGCCCGCCGGCGCCCGGCCGGGAGTTAGGTCTCCTCAGCGGCGGCGCGCAGCCGCTCCGCCGTGGCCGCGTCGGCGGGGAAGAACGCCTCGACCGACAGCTCTGACACGGTCACATCCGAGGCGGTCCCAAACACGGTGATCGTGCTGAAGAACGCGAGCGGATCGCCGCCGTCGGGGGCTGCCAGCTGTAGCTCGACCATGATCGCGGCTCCGTCGGGCGCCGTCTCGGACACCGGCCCCGGGTAGCCGAGCAGCTCGTCGTAAAGCTCCTCGAGTTCGGGGTCGCCGGTCAGCTGCAACTCGCGGGCGAGCCGCTGGAGCAGGTGTCCGCGCCAGTCGCCGAGGTTGAGGATCCGCGGTGCGAGACCGTCAGGGTGCAGCGCCACCCGCAAGCAGTTGACCGGCGGCACCAGCAGCTCGTCGGCGACGCCATCGAGCAGCGGGCCGAGCGCGCTGTTGGACATCTGCAGGTTCCATCGCCGGTCGACCGCAAACGCCGGATATGGCTCGTGGCCGGCGAGCAGCTTGCCGAGCGCTTCGCGGATATGGGCGAGCTCGGGATCGTCCAGCGACCGGGCACCGTACTGCGGGGCGTAGCCGGCCGCCAGCAGCAGCTGGTTTCGCTCGCGCAGCGGAACCTCGAGCTGGTCGGCGAGCGTCAGCACCATCTCTGGACTGGGCCGCGAGCGGCCGGTCTCGACGAAGCTCAGATGCCTCGTCGAGACCCCCGCCTCGAGCGCGAGGTCGAGCTGGCTCAGCCGCCGTCGCTGGCGCCAATCTCGTAGCAGCGGGCCGATCCGGTTGTCGATCGCGGTCACCATCACGAGCGTACCGCCGGAGCTGGGAGCAGCCGCGTCAGGAGCGCGACCAGCGCCAGCGTCGCCGCCAGGACGCCGAGGCTGAGCTCGAACGCGCCCGCGAAGCCGCGGTTCAGCGCGCCGAAGAACACGACCCCGATCACGGCGACGCCGATCGCGTTGCCGACGTTCTGAGCCGTCGAAAGCACGCCTGAGGTGGCGCCGGCCTGCTCGGGCCGCATGCTGCCCATGATGATCATCGCGAGCGGCGTAATCCCGAGGCCCATCCCCGCGCCGATCAGGATCAGCCCTGGCACGAGCGCCACGATCGAGCCGCTGACGCCGATCTCGGCGACCGCCACCAGCACCAGCACGTGACCGACCGCAAGCGTGATCGCGCCGGCGGCCAGCACGCGCCGCCCGTGACGCTCGGTCAGCGCCGGGGCTCGTAGCGAGGCGGCGAGATATGAGACCGCCAGGATCGTGAACACCAGCCCCGACTGCATCGCGGTCATACCGCGGCCGAGCTGGAGATACAGCGCCAAGATCAAGAAGAACGACGCCTGCCCTGACCAGAACACGAGCTGGCTGACGAGACCCGCGCGGAAGGTGCGAGTCGCGAACAGCTCCGGGGCCAGCAGCGGCTCGCCGCCTCGCCGCGCGAGAACGCGCTGCTGGTAGTAGAAGGCCGCCAGGATCACGGGCGCCGCGGCGAGCGAGATCCAGGTCCACAGCGGCCAGCCGTGCTGGCGTCCCTCGACCAGTGGCAGCACGATCGCGGTCAGCCCGGTCGTGACCAGCAGCGTGCCGACGGGATCGAGCCGCCCGGCCCGTGGAGCGCTGGACTCGGGGATCAGGCGAGGTGCGAGCGCCACCGCCAGCAGCCCGATCGGAACGTTGATCAGAAAGCAGCTTCGCCAGCCGAGACCGGCCGGGTTGATCTGCACCAGCGCGCCGCCGATCAGCTGACCCGAGACGGCGGCCAGACCCATCGTCATCCCGTAGGCCGAGAGCGCCTTGGCGCGGTCGACGCCGTCGTAGATGACGCCGATCAGCGACAGCACGTTGGGCATCAGCAGCGCGGCGGCGCCGCCCTGGAGCAGACGCGCGACGACCAGGAGCTCGGGCGAGCCGGCCAGCCCGCACAATGCCGAGCTGGCGGTGAACAGGACCAGCCCGACCGAGAACACCCGGCGCCGGCCGTAGCGGTCACCGAGCCGCCCGGAGGTGATCAAGAACACGGCCGACGTCAGGCCATAGCCTGCGACGACCCACTCAATCGCGCTGCTCGATGCGTGCAGGCCGGTCTGGATTGACGGCAACGCGACGTTGACGATGAAGAAGTCCAGCACGACCATGAAGGTGCCGGCGAGGACGATCGGGAGCGGAGCCCACCGGCTGGCTCCGAGCCCGGGGACCCGCGACAGGGCCGCGGTCCGTGGCTGTGTATAGGTGTCTGTGCTCATGACCGCCACGGTCTCAGGCGGTGAGCGCCCCGTCGATTACCCGCGAGGTAATGAGAACGCCCAACTCTTAGCGGCCTCCTACGAACTTAAGACGCGCGGCCGGGATCGTTTGCTCAGGCCACCGCAAGGAGGTGAACCAAGGATGAGCCATCGGATCAAATCGACCCTGACGACGCTCGCTGTAACCGGGGCGCTCGTCGGTGGAGGCGCGGCGATCGCCAGCGCCGCGACCTCGTCAACGACCTCGACCAGCTCGAGGCCACCCGCGACCACCTCGACGAGCGCCCACAGCAACGGCACCCCGCCCGGCGCTCCGATGCCGGGCTCGCGGGCGCGCGCAGGCGCGCACCACTGTCCGGGCATGTCATCCGGACCGGCATCCGCCCCGCAGCCCGGGGTTTAGCGGGGAGGGGTCCCGCGGGTCCACCCGGACCCCGGGGCCCCGCGCCGCCGCAACTGGCCACGGGCGTCTGTGCCGTGCGAACCGGGTGCCCGCGGCTCCCGGTCAGGCGAAGCTGATCACGCTCCGGATCCCGTCCTGGTGCTCCATCAGCTCAAAGCCGCGGTTGACTTCGTCGAGCGTGAGCTTGTGTGAGATGAACGGCTCCAGGTTGAGCTCGCCGTCGAGATAGAGCTTGACGAGGTCGGGGACCTGGTCGCGCCCCTTGACCCCTCCGAACGATGATCCGCAGACGCGCCGCCCGGTGATCAGCAGCCGGGGGATGATGTCGAGCGTCTCGCCTTTGCCGGCCACGCCCGCGACCGTGCACAGCCCCCAGCCCATCCGGGCGGCCTCGACCGCCTGGCGCATCACGGACACCAGCCCGGTCGCCTCGAACGTGTAGTCGGCGCCGAAGCCGCCGGTCTCGTCGAGCACGCGCTGGACGGTGTCGGGACCGCCGATCCACGTCTCGGTCGCGCCCTGCCCGCGCGCCAGCTCGAGACGATCCTCGCTGAGGTCGACGCAGATGATCCGCCCGGCGCCCTGCAGGCGGCAGCCGGCGACGGCGCCGAGCCCGACCATCCCGGCTCCGAATACGACACAGGTGGAGTCGGGCCGGACGCCGGCGGTGTTCATCGCCGCGCCGAGCCCGGTTGAGAGCCCACAGGCGAACAGGCACGAATGGTCGGGCTCGGCCTCGGGCGACACCTTGGCGAGCGCGATCTCGGGCATCACCGTGTATTCGGCGAACGTGCTCGTGCCCATGAAGTGGCGGATCGGCTCGCCGTCGAGCGACAGCCTCGTCGTGCCGTCAGGGAGGTAGCCCTGGTTCTGCTGCTCGCGGATCGCGAGGCAGAGGTTCGTGTACGGGCTGCGGCAGTGGATGCACTCGCGGCACTGCGGCGAGAACAGGGTCACGACGCTGTCCCCCGGCACGAGGCTCGTTACGCCCTCGCCGATCCGCTCGACGACGCCGGCGCCCTCGTGGCCGAGCACGGTCGGCGCATAACCGGAGGGATCGACGCCCGACGCGGTGTACATATCGGTGTGGCAGACGCCACACGCCTGCAGCCGAACGAGGACTTCGCCGGCCTTGGGCTCGGCGAGGTCAACCTCGATGACCTTCAGCGGCTTGGCGAACTCCTCGAGCACGGCTGCCCGGATCTTCACGGTCGAGCTCCTCTCTGGTCAGTGCTGAGCCCAACCATATTGAGCGCCGACTCTGCCGTGGTGCTCATGGCGCCGGGAGTCGGCTGCCTGGGTGCCTGACGTCGCGGCCCCGTAGGAGCTGTGCAGGAATCAGACGCCGCGTGGGCAGGAGTCAAGCGCGTCGATCAGCAGCTCGAAAACGCGATGCCACCGGTCGGGCTCGACCTGCCTGGCGGCATGGGTCGCGGCGAACAGCAATCGCAGGTCGAGCGTCGAGGCGTCGCTGCGCAGCCGCCCCTCGGCGCGTGTCTCGGCGAGCAGCCTGTCGAGCGCGGCTGTGGTGCGCTCGGTGGCCGCGGTGACCCGGGCGTGACCGGCAACCGCGGCGCGGGCCTCACCGAGAAAGTCGTCCGCGGCCTGGCCCTCGACCAGCGTTCGCAGCATCGCGGTCAGCGCCGACCACCGGTCACCGTCGCTCGCGATCGCGTCGCGGGCGGCGGTCGCGATCTGCTCGAGGCTGCGCACGACCAGTGCCGCCAGCAGATCGCGCTTTGAGGGGAAGCGGCGGTAGACGCTCGCAACGCCGGCGCCGGCGGCACGCGCGACCTCGCTCATCGGCGCATCGAGGCCATCACGGGCGAACACCTCGGCGGCGGCGTTGAGCAACCGCTCGCCCTTGGCCTCGGGCGCAAGTTCGGTCCACCCGTCACGCGGAGCCGGAGCCCCGCCGGCGAGCTCCGAGCGCGGAACGATCATTCCGCCAGGGTAGCCGTCAACCGATGGCGAGGGCGCAGTGATGCCGCGGCACGACGGCGCGTATTTCATGCTGGCCAGCCAGCCAGTAAAATGGCGACCCCGCAGGCGGCCTCAGGAGGAGTCAGATCAGGTGACCTCGATCAGGAGTGACACAGACCTCGAGCACCTGCGGGTGACCGACCGCGAGCACTGGCTCGACGGCCCCCCGCACGAGGTGTTCACCGAGCTGCGACAGGAGTGCCCGGTGCACTGGACGTCGGGTGTGACCGAATATCCGAACGAGGCCGGCTACTGGTCGGTGACGCTCGCCGACGACATCCACACGGTCAGTCGCGACTGGCGGACCTACTCGTCCGAGCTCGGCGGCATCACGGCCGTCACGGACGTGTTCCCGATCGAGCTGATGCGGGCGATGTTCATCGGCATGGACCCGCCCAAGCACGATCGCCTGAAGATGCTCTTCCAGGCGGGGTTCACGCCCAAGCGGATCGCGCAGCACGAGCCCGCGATCCGGCAGATCGTGACCGCCGTGCTCGACCGGCTCGACGGTGCCGAGACCTGCGATCTGGTCAATGACGTCGCGCAGCCGGCGGTCTCCCGCGTGATCGGGAGCTTCATGGGGATCCCCGAGGAGGACGACGCGATCTGGGCTCGGTTGATGAACACCTCGCTCAGCGCGGGCGACCCCGACCTCGCGCCCGAGGGGATGCAGAGAATCGTCGACAACGAGATCCCCGAGATCTTCGCCCGCTGCTCGAAGATGATCGCCGAGCGTCGCGAGCAGCCGACCGAGGATCTGACGAGCGTCCTCGTGCACGCCGAAATCGACGGCAGCAGGCTCGAGGAGCACGAGATCGTGATGGGCTTCTTCCTGCTTGTAGCGGCGGGCAATGACAGCACCAAGGCCACCTTCTGCAGCGGCATGCGGGCGCTGATCGAGCACCCCGACCAGCGCCGGCTGCTGCTCGACGATCCCGCCCTGATCCCGAGCGCGGTCGAGGAGTCGCTGCGGATGTTCCCCGCGTTCGCGCACTTCCGCCGCACCGCCACGTGTGACACCGAGCTCAACGGGCAGCCGATCCGCGAGGGCGACAAGGTCGTGATGTGGTACGTGTCCTCCAACCGCGACGAGAGCCGCTTCGAGGATCCCGCCCGGTTCGACGTGCGTCGCAACCCCGACCATCAAGCGTTCGGCGCCGGCGGCCGTCACTTCTGTCTCGGTACCGCGCTCGCGCGGCTCGAGCTCAACATCATGTTCGAGGAGATGCTGGCGCGCTATCCGGCGATCGAGATGGCCGGCGCTCCGACGTGGGTCGAGTCGGGGTTCCTCAACCAGCTCAAGACGCTGCCGGTCCGGTTGGGCGCGCGCGCGTAGCGGTCAGCGGCGGCGGCTGCGCAGCCGGTCAGCCGCCGAGGCCGCCGAGCATCCAGAAGCGGCGGCCCGGGCGCTCGTTGTAGACCGCCCGCAGGTTGCCCTCAACGGTCACCTCGCTGCCCTCCGGCGCCTCCGTGCGCAGCCGCTCGGCGAGCTGCGCGGCGCTGTCCTCGTCAGCGGCGCCGACCATCACCGTGCTCCAGCGCTGTGTGAACGGGATGCCCTCGGCCTCGAGCTTCTCGGCCAGATCGTTGGCGGCGCGATGTGACTTGCAGTGGATCCTGACCTCGAAGTCGGGGTAGCCCTCCGCGGCGGCGTCTGCGCGCTCCTGTGCCATCCGCTCGCGCCGCTCCTCGGCGAGCTGGGCATCGCCTTCGGGCAGCGGCTTGTCGGGGTCCTCCCACTCCTCGGCCGTCGGGTGCCAGTGGCGCAGCTCGAAGTCGAGCTTCCACGGCTTGCCCGAGGCGAGCGATTCGACCGCCTTCTGAGTCTGCTCCGCCTGCTCGCGCGTGGCCGCGTAGCAGAACACCTCGGCCCCGTCGTGGGTGATCACCACGCGGTCGTCGATCGGATCAAAGCCGCTTGGCTCGACGGGGTGCTCTTCGAGCGCGTGCGTCAGATCACGCGCGTCACCGTCATCGTGTGCATCGATTCTCAGGCGCCAGTCGTCGTTCACAGCGGGCACTCTACCCGGCGCCCGCGGGCCGCCGCGCGCTGCCGCCGATTGCGGCGGGCAATAAGCTTCGGCCCTGATGAGCCCAGATGCCCCGTCCCCGCAGCTGGTGTCGTTCGGCGGATCGCCGGTCGAGCACGACACCGACGTTCGCGACATCGAGCAGGTCGTGGACGGCGTCCGCTGGGCGCTCGTCGAGTACGCGCCGGGTGCGGGCCGAGCCGACTGGTGCGACACGCCACACTCGGGCTACCTGGTAAGCGGCGAGCTGACCTACGAGTTTGAGGACGGCTCCGGGCCGATGCAGCTCGGCGCGCAGCAGGGTTTCTCGCTCCCGGTCAGGCCGGCGCACCGCGGCCGCAACCACGGCAGCGAGCCGGCGAGGCTGTTCATCATCGACGCGCTGCCCGACCGCGGCTAGTGTCGTGATGCATTAATTGGTGGTCGGCGGGGGGATGGTTGGGGTGTGCCGTCGCTTGTTGCAGTGGCGATTGAGCTCACCGTCGGTGAGCGTGAGCGGTTGGAGTCGTGGGCGGCCCGGGGCAGCCGCGCAAAGATCACCGGCGCGCAGGTCGAGGGGGTGATCGTCTAGATATTGGAGACGGCGCTGAGGGACGTGATGCGCTGATCGGCGTGGTCGGTGGCCTGCGGGGTTGGGCTCAAATCAGCCGGCCGGGTCGGTGGTCTGCGGGGTTGGGCTCAAAATCAGTCGGCCGTGCGTCGCCGGGGTTCGTTCTGGCTGTCGAAGGGGGGGGCGATCGGGGATGTCAAACGCGACAAACCCGGGTCGTGGGGAGGTGATTTGTCGCAAACCGGGCCGATTCCGATGCCGTCTGCGACAAATCCGGTCGTGCGCGGACGATTTGTCACGTTTGGCATCCGCTCAGGGCGCCGCCTGCACGGATCTGCAAGGCGTTCGGGGCTGAAACCTGATCGTGAGCAGATCTGGAAGCTGTCCAAGGGACCCGCTGTCTGATCGAGAAGGGTCCGCCGATGTCGTCGGCCTGGACCTCGGTCCGCCCGAGTGGACCGTCGTGCTCGTGGGTCGATCAGGAGAGCCAGATCCAGGCGCTGGAACCCACCGCGCCGATCTTCGCGACGTTCCCACTGACCCCAACACCGACATCCGCTCCTGGACCCAAACCTGCAACCACAACCCCCGCCCCTACGTCTAGACAAAAACCACCGACGAGAATCCTCGACTCGATCGCCACCCACCGCAAGCCGATTAATGAATCACGATACTAGTGCGCGATCAGGACCTCGAGCGCGACCAGCCCGAGGCCGATCCCGAGGTTCATCCCGACCGTGAACAGCGCTGCGGCGGTGCTGAGCTGCTCGAGCCGTGCGTACCGAACGCCCTGAACCGTCAGCGCCAGGACGCCGAGCCAGAGGCCGAGGCGGACCGCCTGCGCCGGAGCCAGCACTCCCACGGCGCCGAGCCCGATGGCGACCAGCGGCAGCACAGCCGCGGCGACGACCGAGTACTCGCGCCGCGCGATCGATGACAGCTCAGACAGCCTCATGCGGCGTCCGAGCTTGAGACTCTCCCCGAGGCCGTGGGCGTAGACATGTGCCAGCCACAGAACGACGACGCTCACCGCGCCGATCACGTCTAGCCGCCACAGCGCGTGCTGGTATGGCTTCGCGCCGGCCGCGAGGATCGCCATCACAATGATCGTGCCGTAGACCGTGCCGGCGATCCGCTCGCGGTCACCGAGGAAGAAGCTCTCCAGGCGCTTCACGATCGGCCGCTGACCGCCGTCGGTCACAAAACGCCCGCCAGCACCAGCGCCCCGATCACGATCAGGACCGCCGCCGTGAACGCGTTGCCCCAGCGATCCAGCCAGCGGCCGCCGATCTGGTAGCCGCCCGCGGTTGCCAGCAGTGTCAGGGTCACGATCGTCGCGATCGTGACCGCCGCGAACACCACCAGCGACCCGACCGCGGTGGCCACGCCGGCGGTGGTCGCGGCGAGGAACACCGGCAGGATCGTCAGGTCGGGCGACGCGGCGGCGCCGAACGGCACCATCACCGCGAGCGCGGAGCGGCGCGCCCCGCGGTCCTCATGGTCGTGCTCGTGCTCGTGCTCGTGGCCGTGCTCGGCGTCGTGCTCGTGATCGTGGTCTGAGTGCGGATGCGAGTGGCCGTGGCCGGTCAACTCGATCACCGCAAAGCCGACCCCGGTTGCGATCAGCAGCCCGCCGACGATCGCGTCCTGGGCTCCCTGCACCTTGGACTGGACCTGAAGCCCGATCGCGACGATCACCGCCCCGAGCACGAGCGAAACCAGCACGTGCGCGACGCCCGCCAGGCCCGAGAGCCGGGCGACCCTGGTCAACGGGTAGCGTCGTGTGCGCCCCACGACGGCCAGCGGTGCCCAGTGATCGGGCAGGATCGCGTGCCCGAAGGCGACGCCCGCCGCGGCGAGCAGCAGAGCAGGTGATGCGGTCATCGGCGGGAACGCAGCTTAGGGCCAGCGCAGCGCCCGCGCCACCGCGCAGCGCTCAGTGCGAGGCGGCGGCCGCGAGGTCGAGGCCGAACCGCTCCTGGAGCCCGGTCGCCCCGATGTCGCTGACATAGACGGCCCGTCCTCGCCGGGCTCGCCTGACCCAGCCGAGCTCGAACATCCGCGCGGCGAGAGCGGCACCGAGCGAGCCGGCGAGATGGTGGCGCTGTTCGCTCCAGTCGACGCAGTAGCGGATCAGCGGCCGGGGGCGGGAGCGCAGTACGGCGAAATCGATCCCGAACTCCTCGAGCTCGGCCTGGCCGCGCTCGGTCACCGCGTAGTCGAGGTCAGAGCCGGCCGATGAGAGCCGGTCCTCGCGCGCCGTCTCGCGGTGAAAAAGTCCATCGCCGCCGGCCAGCAGGCCGCGCTCCAGCATCACCGCCATCAGCTGGGTGCCGAGGATCCCCGCAAGGTGGTCATAGCAAGTGCGGGCGGTGCGGACAGCATTGGCCCTCGTGCCCTCACGCAGCGACCGCACCTTGGCCGGTGGAGCGACCTTGGCGAGCGTCTCGATCAGCTCGCCGACCTCGGGGCTCGCGAGCGCGAAGTAGCGGTGGCGACCGTGACGCTGCACGGTCAGCAGCCTGCCGTC
Organism: uncultured Solirubrobacterales bacterium; assembly: GCA_963770885.1. Lineage (GTDB taxonomy): Bacteria > Actinomycetota > Thermoleophilia > Solirubrobacterales > Solirubrobacteraceae > Palsa-465. The sequence continues at coordinate 531,419 of CAVYRI010000001.1, forward strand.
CACGAGCTTTCCCAAATGGGCGCTCGTGGTCGACGCGGCGACCCCGGCTTCGTCGGCGAGTACGCTCGCTGATAGGGCTCGCCCATCGCCGAGCGCGAGCAGGATTCGCGCTCGGGCGGGATCCGAGACCAACGCTCCGATCTTCGCGATGTCGGCGTCGCCCTTCATATCATTGAGGTTAGCGCCATGACACTTCGGTTCGCAACGAAATATGAGTAGCGGCGGGCGCGGCGAGTTCGGCCGCGGATTCTCTGCGTCCCACGGCGCCGCCGCGCCCGGCTCGATGCGCTCGCTGCGCGGAGGAAGCCCCTCGGACCGCAAGCAGCCGCCGCTGATGGACCCGAGCCGCGAACGCGACCGCCACCGGATCCTGGCGCTGTTCAGGCCTTATCGCGCACGGCTGACCGCGGTGCTGGTGCTGATCGTGTTCTCGGCCGGGATCAGCATGCTGACCCCGTTCCTGCTGCGTGACGTGCTCGACGAGGGGATCGCCAAACACAACACGACGCTGCTGACCTGGCTGACGATCGCGATGATCGCGATCGCGATCGCGACGAGTGCCTTCTCGGTCTGGCAGACCTACATCTCCAACAGCGTCGGCCAGCGCGTGATGCACGATCTGCGCGCCGCCGTGTACCAGCGGTTGCAGCGGATGTCGCTCGCATTCTTCACTCGCACCAGGACCGGCGAGGTCCAGTCGCGGATCGCCAACGACATCGGCGGCCTGGACAGCGTCGTGACGACCACCGCCACGACGATCGCCCAGAACGCGACCACGGTGATCGCCGCGATCATCGCGATGTGCCTGCTCGATTGGCGCCTGGCGGTGATCTCGCTCGTGTTCGTGCCGTTGTTCGTGTGGCTCACGCGTCGCGTGGGCAAGGTCCGCCGCCGGATCACGACCGTCCAGCAGCGCCGGCTGGCCGACCTCTCGGCGCTGGTCGCCGAGTCGCTGTCGGTGTCGGGGATCATGCTCGGCAAGACGATGGGCCGCGGCGCTGACCTCGGCGACAGGTTCACCAACGAGTCCCAGGAGATCGCCGACCTCGAGGTCCGCTCGCGGATGGCGGGCCGCTGGGTGATGTCGACGATCCAGATGACGTTCGCGATCCAGCCGGCGATCATCTACTGGCTCGCGGGCCAGAGCCTCGGCGGCGAGTCGATCTCGCTCGGGACGGCGGTCGCGTTCGCGACCCTGTCGACCCGGTTGCTGTTCCCGATTCAGTCGCTGCTCGGCGTCAGCGCCGACATGGAGGCATCGCTGGCTCTGTTTGACCGCATCTTCGAATATCTGGACCTGCCGATCGAGATCGTCGAGGCCGAGCATCCGGTCACGTTGCGGCCGAGCGAGCTGCTGGGAGAGGTGCGGTTCGAGGGCGTTTCCTTTCGCTACGGGGCCAACGGTGACCACGCATGGACGATCCGTGACGTCGACCTCGTGGTCCCAGCCGGGACCCGGACCGCGGTCGTCGGCGAGACGGGCGCCGGCAAGACGACGCTCGGCTATCTCGTCGCGCGGTTGTACGAGCCGCAGGAGGGGCGAGTCACGATCGACGGCGTCGATGTCCGCGAGGCGTCGCTGGCGTCGCTGGCGGCGACCGTCGGCGTCGTCGCCCAGGAGACCTACCTGTTTCACGCGAGCGTGCGAGAGAACCTGCGGTTCGCAAAGCCCGACGCAACCGACGAGGAAATCGAGGACGCGGCCCGCACGGCGCGGGTCCACGATCTGATCGAGTCACTGCCAGACGGCTACGACACGGTCGTCGGCGAGCGCGGCTACCGCTTCTCCGGTGGCGAGAAGCAGCGGATGGCGATCGCCCGCACGGTGCTGCGCAATCCCCCGGTGCTGGTGCTCGACGAGGCGACCAGCTCGCTCGACACCCAGACCGAGTACGCGGTCCAGGCCGAGCTCGAACGACTCGCCCAGGGCCGCACGACGATCACGATCGCTCACCGGCTGTCGACGGTCCGTGACGCCGACCAGATCGTCGTGCTCGAAAAGGGCCGGATCATCGAGCGCGGGACCCACGACGAGCTGATCGAGCGTGGCGGTGCCTATGCGGCGCTGGTGGCGCGCGACGTCACCGAGGAGGCGGTCGAGGGCTGACCCTGCTGGTGAGCCTGCCTGCCGTCAGCGCAGCAGGCCGCGAGAGATCACCAGCCGCTGGATGTCCGAGGTGCCCTCCTCGATCTCCTCGAGCTTGGCATCGCGCATCCACTTCTCGACCGGGTACTCGCGCGAGTAGCCCCAGCCGCCGAGCGTCTGCACCGCAGCCCAGGTGCACCACATCGCGGTCTCGGACGCGTGCAGCTTGGCCATCGCCGCCTCGCTCGTCACCCGCTGTCCCGCGTCGAGCATCCGGGCGGCGCGCCAGGTCAGAAGGCGCGACGCATCGACGCGCAGCGCCATGTCGGCGAGCCTGAACGCGACCGCCTGGTGCTGGGCGATCGGCTTGCCGAACTGCGTGCGCTCCTTGGCGTACTCGACTGCGTACTCGAGCGCCGCACGGGCGAGGCCGGTGGCGGAGGCCGCGAGCGTGACGCGCGAGCGGTCGAAGGTCTCCATCAGCCCCACGAAGCCCTGGCCCTCGTCGCCAAGGCGCCGGTCCTCGGGCAGCTCGACGTCATCGAGGAATACCTCGGCGTTGGGGATCGCCCGCTGGCCCATCTTGCGGATCGTCGGTCCGCAGCGCAGCCCAGGGTCGTCGCCCTGCAGCAGGAAGGCGGTAATCCCGCGGTGCCCGCTGCCGGGCTCGACGGTCGCGAAGATCACGTAGAAGCGCGCGACGCCGCCGTTTGAGATCCATGCCTTCTGCCCCGACAGCACATAGCCGCCGTCGGTGCGGCGCGCCCGGGTGCGGATCGACGCGGCGTCTGAGCCGCTCTGGGGCTCGGTGATCGCAAGCGACGTCATCGGCGGGTCGTCGCCGGCGAGCGGCCCCAGCCAGCGCTGCTTCTGGGCCTCGTCACCGAGCACCAGCACCGGCTCGGCGAAGAAGCCGTTGGACGTGATCAGGTTGCCGATCCCCGAGCAACCGTGCGAGAGCTCCTCCTGGACGATGCAGGCCGTGAGACAGTCGGTCATCCCGGCGCCCCCGTACTCGGCCGGGAGCATGAACGAGGTGAGCCCCAGCCCCGCCGCCTTGCGCCAGATCTCCCAGGGAACCTCGACGTCGGCCTCATCCACCGCCAGCGAGATCGGCCGGATCTCGCGCGCGGCGAATTCGCGGCACAGCCGCTGGATCTCGAGCTGCTCGTCGGTCAGCTCCGCCAGCTCGTTCATCGCGCGCTCATCTCGGCTGGGGCCTCCTCGGTGGCCGGTACGGATCTGGCGTCCAGCGCCAGCGCGCCGAATGGGAGCACCAGCAGCGGGTTGATCTCGAGCTCGCGCAGCTCCGGATGCGAGGCGGCGACTCGTGATAACGCGGTCAGCGCGGCCGCGGCGGCCTCCAGATCGAGCGCGGGTCGGCCGCGCGCGCCTTCCAGCAGCGGCCAGCCACGCAGTTGTGCCAGCAGGGCTAGCGCGTCGCCGTCGCCGACCGGGGCCAGCGCGACCGTCACGTCGCGCATCACCTCCGCATAGACGCCGCCCATGCCGACGAGCGCGACCGGTCCGAACCGCTGATCCCACCGCACGCCGAGCAGCAGCTCGACGCCGTCACCCAACGGCGCCATCTGCTCGAGCGAGAACTCAGGCGGCGACAGGCGGGACTCGATCTCCTCAAAGGCCGCCGTCAGCGCCGCCTCGTCGGTCAGGTTCAGCGCGACGCCGCCGTCGTCGGATTTGTGGAGCATGCCGAGCGCCTTGAGCGCGACCGGGTAGCCGATCTCGGCGGCGGCCAGCCGTGCCTCGCGCACCGACTCCACGGTCCGCTGGGCAACGAACGCGACCCCGGCGTTCGAGAGCAACGCTCGCGCACCGAGGTAGTCATGGTCGGCCGTCGGTTGGGACGCCGGCGGCAGCTCGGGGATCGGCGCCGCGACGCGCTCGCCCCTGGTCGCCAGCCGCCCGAGCACGCCGATCGCCTGCTCGATCGAGCGGTAGGTCGCGACCCCGCCTCGCCGCAGCGCCTCGGCCCCGGGCGTGTTGGGGTACATCGTCTGGACGATCAGCGTCCGCCCAGCCTGTCCGGCCGCACGCGCGAGCGCCTCGCCGACCGCCACCTCGGCGTCGCCGAACACCTCCCCGTACTCGGCGTAGCCGCCGAAGTAGCCGGTCATCAGCACGGCGTCGACCTCGGGGCAGTCCAGCAGCAGGTCGGCGGTGCGGTGAAAGGTGCGGATGTCCTGTTCGGCACCGCCGGCGAGATCGATCGGGTTCGAGCACGACGCGGTCACCGGGAGCTGCGCCTGCAATGCCGCCTCCGTTATCTGCGAGAGCTCGGGCAGCTCCAACCCGGCCGAGGCGGCGAGCGAGGCGGCGATCGCGCCGTGGCCGCCGCCGTCGGCCAGCACCGCCAGGCGGCGCCCGGCCAGCGGCGCGCCGCGGATCATTCCCTGGATGACATCGACGAGCTCGCCCGGGGTGCGCACACGCTCGATCCCGGCTCCGGCACAGGCGGCGTCTACGGCAGCGCTGTCGCTCGCCAGTGCCCCGGTGTGGGAGCGGGCAGCGCGCGCCGTCGCGGCGGTCCGATCGAGCGTCAGCAGCACAACCGGCTTGCCTGCGTCGTGAGCGGTACGGGCGGCTCGGGCGAACGCCCGCCCGTCGCGGAAGTCCTCGACGTAGAGCGCGATCGCTGCGGTCGCCTCGTGCTCGACGAGCGCCTCGATCAGATCGGCGGCATCGAGGTCGGCCTGATTGCCAAGCGATACGAAGCGCGAGAACCCGAGTCCGGCTTCGCGCGCGAGCAGCCCGATCTCGAGCGCGAGGTTGCCGCTCTGCGACAGCAGTCCGACGGTTCCAGCGGGCAGGTCATTGGAGACCAGCTCGAGCTCCGCGCCGGCGTCGAACACGCCGAGGCAGTTGGGTCCGACCAGGACGGCGCCCGTGGACCTGACTCGGGCGGCAAGCGCCGCCTCGCGTGGATCGCCCGCCGTCCCGGCCGTGATCGCGACGATCGCCCGCGCTCCGGCCACGAGCGCGTCCTCGACGGTGGCCTCGAGTGCCGAGGCGGGAACCGCGACCACCACCAGCTCCACGCCGTCACCGATCTCCGCCAGCGACCGGTGCGCTGGTCGCGCCAGCACCTCGCCGCCCGAGCGGTTGATGAGATGGACCCGGCGGCGGTGCTCGCCGCGCAGCGCTCGGCGTGCGAGCCAGTTGCCCCACTTGCGTGGGTCGTCTGAGGCGCCGACGACGGCGATCGAGCGCGGATCGAACAGCGGCCTGAAGTCGCGCCCGCCGTTCACCGGTCTAGACCAGCGATAGTGACGGTACGTCGGCGAGTAGTTGGAGCGCGTATTCGGAGCTGGGGTGGTCGAGTACCTGGTGGCCTTGTTCGACGACGATTCCGTCGCGGAGGATGACGACGTCGTCGGCGAGGCTTCGGACGAGCGCGAGGTTGTGGGTGATCAGCACGAGCGTCAGGCCGCGTTCGAGTTTGAGGCGGTGCAGCAGCTCGACGATCGCTGCTTGGACGGAGACGTCGAGCGCGGAGGTGACCTCGTCGCAGACCAGCAGTTTGGGTGCCACTACGAGCGCGCGGGCGATCGCGACTCGTTGGCGCTCGCCGCCTGAGAGCTGGTCGGGGTAGCGCTGAAGGTAGTCCTCGCTGAGTGCCGCGTCGTGCAGCGCGGCGACGACCCGTTCGCGGCGTTGCGCGCCTGAGAGCTTGAACAGCTGCTGTAGCGGCTGCTCGATCAGCCGGCCGACGGTCTTGCGCGGGTTCAGCGACGTGTAGGGATTCTGGAACACGTATTGCAGCGAGCGGATCGAGTCGCGGTCGCGGTTTCGGCGGTCTCTGGCGAGCGTCACGTCGTCAAACTCGATCTTGCCCGTCCAGTTGGCGTGCAGCCCGACGATGCAGCGCGCGAGCGTGGTCTTGCCCGCGCCCGACTCGCCGACCACGGCCATGCAGCGCTGCGGCGCGACCGCCAAAGACACGTCGTGCAGCACCTCGGTGTCGCCGTAGGTCGCGCTCAGCCCCTCGATCGTCAAAAGCGGCTGGTCTGAGTCGCTCGGTGGCGCGTGCTCGCGCAGCGGCAGCTCACCGAGCGGCGGCAGCGCGCTGACCTCGCCGGCTCTGAGGCATCTGGCCCAGTGCTCGGCGTCGGTCTCATATCTGGGCGGGAAGCCGACCGTGCACTGTTCGCGCACGAACTCACAGCGGGCGGCGAAGAAGCACCCCTGCGGGCGGCCCCCGGGCCGCGGCGGCTGGCCCTCCATGCCCTCCAGCACATGCGCGCGAGACGGGTCGGGGATCGCCCGCAACAGGCCCCGCGTGTACGGGTGGCCCGGAGCCCGGAACACGCGCGCGGCGGGACCCAGCTCAACCAGGCGCCCGGCATACATGACCCCGATCGTGTTCGCGATATCCGCGACCACCGCCAGATCGTGGCTGACATACACAGCCCCGACGTGGTAGATCCGGCACATCCCCCGGATCGCGTCAAGCACATGGCGCTGGGTTGTCACGTCAAGCCCAGTCGTCGGCTCATCGAGAATGATCAGCTTCGGCCGGCACGCGAACGCCATCGCCAGCATCACCCGCTGCTGCTGGCCGCCTGAGAGCTGATGCGGATAGGACTCAAGCGCCGACCCGACCCCGTCGAGGCGGACCTCGGCCAACAGCTCCCCGATCCGCTCGTTGACATCTGATTTGCTCTGCCCCTGGCGCGGATGCGCATCGAAGATCTCGCGCAGCTGCGTGCCGACCTTCAAAGCCGGGTTCAGCGCGCTGGTCGGATCCTGGGCGACATACGCGACCTGCGCCCCGCGCACGCTGCGCAGCTCTGAGCGCCCACGGCCGATCACCTCCTCGCCCTCCAGCCTGACGCTGCCCGAATCGATTACCAGGCCCCGCCTGGCATAGCCCATCAACGCCAGCGCGACCGTCGTCTTCCCAGAGCCCGACTCGCCCACCAGCCCCAACACCTCGCCAGGGCTGACCGTGAACGAAACATCATCGACCACATCGGTCTCAGAACCCGCGACCACCACCCGCAGGCCGTCAACCACCAACAGCTGATGCGGGCCGGCGGGGGAGGGTGCAGGCTGCTGGCCGGTCTCGGTTGCACGCTCGGTGTCGCTCATCATGCGCTCCTGTCAAGGATCAGGCCGGTCGCGACGACCATCTCCTCAGCCGGCCGGTCGACGCCCAGCGATGCCCGCGCGATCGCGTCGGTAAACGTGTTCAGACCGATCGTCAGGATCGCGATCAAAGCGGCGGGCACGATCACCGCCCACGGATTGACGACCAGGCCGATCCGGTTCTCGTTGATCATCAGACCCCAGTTCGCCGCCGGCGGCTGGATCCCGAAGCCCAAGAAGCTCAACCCCGCGATGATCAAGATCGAGTAGGTAAACCGCAGCCCGACCTCGACCATCACCACCGACAACAGATTCGGGAGGATCTCGCCGAACATGACCTTGCGCCCCGGCGTGTCCATCAACTCGACCGCCTTGACGTAGTCACGCTCGCACACATCCAAAGCGACCGAGCGGATCACACGCGCGACCTGCGGCGCATGCGAGATCCCGACCGCGACCACGATCAGCCACAGCTTCGGCCCCACGACCGAAACCAGCAGCAGCGCGAACACCAGCTGCGGGAACGCCAGGAACACATCGACGGTCCGCATGATGATCCCATCAGTCCAGCGACCGTAATAGGCAGCCGTGATCCCCAGGATCAGGCCCGCGCTGACCCCGAGGGCGGTTGCCGCCGCCGAGATCCCCAACAGCACCAGCCCTCCATGCAAAACCCGGCTGAGCACATCGCGGCCCAGCACATCACCCCCAAGCGGGGCCGCCGAGGACGGCGTCGCAAACGTGCCCGTCACCGGCGCCGTGGCCGAGTGCGGCGCCAACAGCGGCCCCAGCACGGCGATCAGGATCACGAACCCTGCGATCGACAATCCGATCGCGCCGCGGCGACTGCGCGACGCGCGCTTGAGAATCACCAGCCACTCGCGACGCGAGCCGATCGACCCGCCCCTGCTCGGCGCCGTCAGCGTGCCGATCGGCGCCGGCGGGCCCGCAGCGCCGTCTGCGCCGACGCTCACCGCGACGCCCTCCGCCGCGGGCTGGCCAACAGCGCCACGACATCGGTCGTGATGTTGACGAACACGTAGAACGCGGCCAGGATCAAGACGATGAACTGGATCGTCGGGATGTCGCGATCCGACACCGCATCGACCAGCCCAGCGCCGATCCCCGGGTAGTTGAACACGTACTCGACGACCACGATCCCACCCGCCAGATACAACAGGTTCAGCCCGATCACCTGGATCACCGGCGGCAGCGAGTTCGGCAGCGCGTGCACCAGCAGCACCCGCCTGCGCGAGATCCCCTTCAGCTCAGCCATCTCCACGTAATCTGACTCGAGCGCCTCGATCATCGCGCCGCGCATCATCCGGAAGATGTAGGGCGCGATCACCAAAGACAAAGTCGCGATCGGCAAGATCAGCGCGTTCAGATCGCTCAACGGCGAGGTCCCGGGAGGAATCACCGACACCGCCGGCAGGATATGCAGCGCATTGACCGCGAACACGATCACCAGCGCGATCGCGACCACAAACTCCGGCAACGCCGTGATCGTCAACGCGATCACCGACGCGACATGATCAAACAACCGGTCCCGACGCGCCGCCGCGATCAACCCCAGGATCCCCGCGATCAACGTCCCCACGATCCCCGCGCCGATCACCAACACCGCCGAATTCACCAGCCGCGGGCCGATCAACGAAGACACCGACTCGCCGTTAGCCAAAGACGTCCCGAAATTACCGTGCAGCACGCCGCCGATCCAACTCCCGTACTGACTCGGCAGCGAACGATTCAAATGCAGCTGATCCTCCAACGCCTTCAAACGCTGAGGCGTCGCACCATGACCCAGCACCGCATACGCCGCGTTGCCCGGCAACGCCTGCGTCGCGAGGAAGATCACGATCGAGACCGCAAACAGCGTGATCAACCCAAGCCCAATCCGCACCACAACCATCGAAGCGATCGGATGACGCCGACGCCACGCGCTCACCGAACGCCGCGGCGTCGCAGGACCCGAAACCTCAGATGCGGACGCGGCGCTCATCGCGCCTCACGCCCGATCCGGCGAGACACAAGCGCGAGCCCAAACATCACGACTTCCACATGTGTTCGAAGTCCCAATTGTTGAACGACGAGCCGGTCTTGGACTCCACGATTCCATTCACGTTCGTGTTGTACCCGTCGATCACAGCCGGGAAGAACGGGATGATGTAGCCGCCCTCGTTGTAGTCGATCATCTGCATCTCGTGCGCGATCTCAGTCCGCTTGCTCTCGTCGAGCGTCGCGAGACCCTGGTTGTAGAGGTTGTTGTACTTGGAATTATTGAAGTGCGTCTCGTTGAATGGCGCCGCCGGGAGCGTGGCCTGATTGACCTGCGGGAAGTAAGGCGCGTAATACCAGTAATCCTGGGCGAACACCCACTTGAGGTAGTTCGGTCCGTAGAACTCGGTGACCGTGATCTGGCGCAGCTTGGCGTTGATCCCGGCGCTCTGGGCCTGCTGGGCATAGACCTGGGCCATGTTGATCACGCCCTGCGCGATGTCGCCGGTCACCAGCTCGATTGACAGATTCTCGTGGCCGGCCTGCTTGAGCAGCGACTTGGCCTGCTCAGGGTCATACGCGCGCTGCGGGATGCTGTGGTCGTACTCCTTGGACCAGATCGCGAAGACGTCATTGCCGATCGTGCCGTGGCCGCCGAACACGGTCTGCAGCATCTTGGGCCGGTCGACAGCCAGCCGGAACGCCTGCCTGACGCGAACGTCGTCGAAGGGAGCCTGATCGACGCGCATCGTGAACGGGTTCCAGCCGCCGCCCGGTGAGATGACGACCTTCTTGCCCGACCCGCTGACGGTCCCGATCGTGTCCTGGGACAGGAGGTTGACGACGTCGACCTGGCCGCTGAGCAGCGCGTTGACCTGGCTGGTCTCATCTGAGTAGTCGGTCATGATCAGCGTGTCCAGGTAGGGCAGGGGCGAGTTCCAGTAGTTCTCGTTGCGTACGAACACGCTCTGCTGGCCCGGGGTGAAGCTCTGGTACTTGAACGGGCCGGTGCCGATCGGCTTCTTCGGGTTGAAGTCGGTCGGGACGATGTAGACGGTGATGTTGTTGGCCAGGCTCTGCGGGAAGGTCGAGTAGGGCTTGGCGAACGGGATCGTGATCGTGCGGCTGTCGACCTTCTTCATCCCCTTGGCGTCGATCCCGTGCAGCGCGTTGGCGGCCTCGCCGGGCGCCTTGGGGTTGATGACGCGGTTGAACGAATAGATCAGGTCATCGGCGGTGACGTCCTTGCCGTTGTGGAACGTCACTCCCTGGCGCAGGCGGACCGTCCACACGGTCGCGTCCTTGTTCGGCGTCAGCTCCTCGGCGAGCCGGTTGTACTGCTGGGCGTTGGCATCGACCCAGACCAGCCCCTCGTACAGGTTCGCGACGCGCGCATAGTCGGTGTTGTTGACCGGGCTGTTGGGGTCAAGCGTGTCCGAGCTCGAGCCGCCGGTGAGCCCCGCGTGAAGCGTGCCCCCGTGCTTCGGGGTGCCGCTCGAACTGCCGCTCTGAGAGCCCGAGGCGCTCGAGGAGGATGACGACGAGCCGCAGGCCGCGATCAACCCCCCAGCGCTCAGGGCCACTCCACCCTTGGCGGTGTTCTCCAACAACGTACGACGCGAAATCAGGCTCATGACGTCAGCTCCCTCTCAAGGCGCGATGGTGTCTTGCTGCACCGCGGTCCGAGTTTCGGTCTGGGACCGCTTCTACTCTGGGCGGGCGGCGGGGCGCCCCCGGGCTCAGGTCACGCAGCCTCCTCGTTCTGACTCTCCTCGGGCACCGCGTCCAGCTCGCGACGCAGCTCGCCGGCATCGCAACCCAGCTCCAGCGCGGCGGCCTGCACCGACATCGCGAGGTAGTCCTCGCGCGTGTGTGCGCCCTCATCGAGCACGATCCGGATCGCCAGCCCGTTCGTCAGGGCGGCAAAGCGGATCGCCACCGCGTTGGCGTCAACCGATCTGAATTCCTCTCGCGCCTGGCCGTGGCGGATCACATCGGCGATCGTCGCGTGCCAGCGCTGGTGAAATTCCTGCTCGGCCTCGAGCATGTCCGAATGGCGCCGCGCGTATGCCCAGAGATCCATCCACAGCACCCAGTCGCTGGCGCTCGACCGCTTGATCAGGCATGCCAGGCGGCCGATCCCGCTCTCGATCTCGTCCAGCTCGGGCCACAGGCTTGCGTAGAACGCGGCGTCGGCATCCGCGATCGCGTGCTCGAACAGCTGATGCTTGGTCCCGAAGTAGTAGATGACCGTGCCCGGGCTCGTGTCTGCCCGCCGCGCGACGTCGGACACGCGCACGTTCCAGAGTCCCTGCTCGCGTAGCAGCTCCACCGCAGTGGCGAGAATCTGCGGTCGGCGAACAGAACCCAGGGGCCGCTTCGGCGGCTGCTGGCGTGGAGTCGGCGTTCGCATCCCCAATCGAATTTGCACGGTCGTTCTGAACCGGCGTTTTGACTATCAGTTCGACTCGGCCAGTGTCAAGAGCGCTTAGCCAAGTCTTAGTCGTATTTGGGGGTTCGTGGCAGCGTGCGGCGCGGTCGGTTCGTGGCAGCATGCGGCGCGGTTGGTGACGGGGACGGGCAACGACTCGGCGATCTCCACGCAGCCGGCCCGCGGCCGAACATGCAAACGTGGCAAATCCCGCCGGGCGCCTGCGATTTGCCACAAAACGCAGGCTCAGCGGGACAGACGTGCCAAATCGGCCACCGCCGCGGAGATTTGTCACGCAATGCATGACACCGGTGCCGCAGATCCGACGGCTCCTACTATTCGCGCGACCATGGATCACCGTGCCGCCTCTCTACGCACTCGCGCCGGCTCGGCGGTCTCGCGCGCCGCGGCCGTCCGGCAACGCCGTGCGCCGCTGGCGCTCGAGCAGATCGTCGGCGCCGGGCTGTGCATCGGCTGCGGGCTGTGCCAGAGCCTGGCCGGCGCTGACCGGGTGACGATGATCGAGACGACCGAGGGCCGCGAGCGCCCCGTCGCCCGCGCCCCGCTCGATCCCGCGACGCTGCAGCTGATCAACGATGTCTGCCCTGGTGTCCGGGTCGACGCGGCCGATCCGGGCCGCGTCCCGGCGGGGTCGGCATCCGATCGGGTGTGGGGCCCGGCGGCGAGGCTGGTGATCGGGCACGCGTCGGATCCGCAACTGCGCCACCTCGCCGCCTCCGGCGGTGTCCTGACCGCACTGGCCGACTATCTGCTGAGGGTGGGGGAGATCGAGTTCGTGGTCCACGTCGCGCCGCGTGCCGACCGCCCGATGCGGTCAAGCCGCCATCTGAGCGTCGACCGAGCCCAGCTGTTGCGCGGGGTCGGGTCGCGATACGGGCCGGCGGCAGCGCTGATCGATTTCTCGCAGCTGCTCGATCGCGAGCGACCGTTTGCGCTGATCGGCAAGCCGTGCGACGTCAGCGCAGTGCGGGCGCTGGGTCGCCGCGACCCCCGCGTCGACGCGCACATGCGCTACGCCCTGACGATGGTCTGCGGAGGCGCCTCGGAGCTGCTCAAGTCACAGGATGTGCTGGCCGGGTTCGGGGTCGGCGAGCGCGACGTGACGGTCTTTCGCTACCGCGGACACGGCAACCCGGGCAAGACCCATGTCGAGACCGCCGGTGGCGCCGTCCACGAGCTCACCTACGCGGAGATGTGGTCAGACGACGAATCGACCTGGCGGATCCAGCCGCGCTGCAAGATCTGCCCCGACCCGCTCGGCGACAGCGCGGACATCGTCGCCGCCGACTGCTGGGATGACGGAGATCCGGTCGGCGAGGACGACGGCTTCAACGCGATCCTCGTGCGCACGGCGGCCGGGGTGCGGCTGTTCGATGACGCGGTCCGTGACGGGGCGCTGACGGTCACGCAGCAGATCGGGTTCGGCGATCTCGACCGATTCCAGCCCCACCAGCTGGCCAAGAAGTACGCCGTCTGGCCGCGGCTGCTCGGGATGCGCGCGGCCGGCAGTCCGGCGCTGCGCGCGCCCGGTCTGCGGCTGCGCTCGCTCGCGCTCACGCGGGGCGCGCGAGGGTTCTTGGGGCAGGCGTGGGGGGCCTACCGGCGGACGCGGTCGGGACGGCTGGGCGAGCGTGCGCCGGTGCCCGAGCGGGGGTCGATCGAGCGGTCGCGCGTGGACTGAGTTGCGGTCGCGGGTGGGCTGAGCTGCGGTCGCGGGTGGGCTGAGCTGCGGTCGCGGGTGGGCTGAGCTATTCGCTCAGCTGCTGCGAATCCTCGACCAGGCTCGGGTAGACGTAGCGCGCCTTGTGCACGCGCAGCTCCATCAGCGTCTCGGTTGCGAGCACTCCGTCGATCGCCCCGAGTCGCTCCCCGAGCAGCCGCCAGAGATCGTCGTGATCGCGGCAGACGACGTGCACGTAGAGATCGGCAGAGCCGGCGCAGGAGCTCAGGTACATCACCTCGGGCCAGCTCGCGAGCGTCTCGGCCGCCTCTTCATGCGCGGCCGGCGTGACCCGGATCAGCACCGACGCCTGGACGGCGTATCCAAGCCGGAACGGGTTCGCCAGCGCGAGGATCCGCAGGATGCCCTCGTCCAGCAGCCTGCTCGCGCGAGCGCGGACGGTCCCCTCCGCAACGCCGAGCGAGCGGGCAATCGCGCGGTAGGGGCGGCGGCCGTCGACCTGCAGTTGGGCGACGATCGCCCGATCGAGCTCGTCGAGCTGCTCGAGCGGCGGCGAGCCGTTGCCATTTGACGGCGGGGCACCCTGACGCGGGCTCATCGTGCGGTCCTCCGAGTTCGCAGATCCGTTGCCGGTGCGCAAACGCGTCTTCAATCCGGCTGCGGTTTGCGCAATAATAGCGCCGTCAAAGGCTAATTTTGCGTGGCTTGCAGGCCAGAAGACTGCGGAAAGCGAGGGAGAATGTCAGTCAAAGCGGTTGATCGTCTAGGACTCGACTTGGACCGCGTCGAGGAGGCGCTGGCCCAGGACTTCACCTTTCCGGCGCGCTGGTACTCCGATCCGGAGATCTACGCGTTCGAGCTCGAGAACATCTTCAAGCGCTCCTGGCAGTACGCCGGCCCGCTCCAGCGCCTCGCCGAGCACGGCGACTGCATCGTCTGCCAGGCCGGTCACGTGCCGATTGTCGTCACCCGTGGCGCCGACGGTGAGCTGCACGGGTTCGTCAACGTGTGCCGCCACCGCGCGTTCCCGGTCGTCGTCGAGGACTGCAATCGCAAGCTGCTGCAGTGCCGCTACCACGCGTGGACCTACAACCTTGATGGAACGCTGAACAAGGCGCCGCGCAGCGAGCGCGAGGCCGTGTTCGACAAGGCCGACTTCTGCCTGCTGCCGGTCTCGGTGGAGGCGTTCAACGAGTTCGTGTTCGTCAACCCCGATCCCAACGCGCCCTCGCTGCACGAGTCGATCCCAGAGCTCGAGCCGCTGGCCACCGAGCGGGGGCTGGACTTCTCCGGCTACCGGTACCACGGCCGCAACACGTATGAGATCTCGGCCAACTGGAAGGTGTGGGTCGAGAACGCGAGCGAGTGCTACCACTGCCCGACCGTCCACACCCACAGCTTCAGCGACGCGTTTGTCGACGATGCCGACGTCTACGAGTACGTCGACGGCGACCGCGTGCTGGGACAGTTCACCCGCTACAACGAGCGCGCCAAGCGCTATCCGGCGAGCGCGCGCGACGAGGCGGTCCAGTTCCGCTACATCTTCACCTGGCCCGTGACGACGCTCGTGCAGGACGACTACGTCGCCTTCCCGGGCACGATCATCCCGACCGGGCCCGAGAGCTGCCGGTTCGTCGCCGACATGTTCGTCCACCCGGACTGCGGCGAGGAGTTCCTCTCCGAGCGGCTGGAGATGTGGAACCTGACGCTCGAGGAGGACACCGAGGCGGTCCTGCTCCAGCAGCCCGGGCTCCGGTCACAGATGGTGCCCCACGGACGGCTGATGCCCGCCAGCGAGAGCGCGATCTCACGCTTTCACCGGATGGTGTTCGAGACGTTCGCCGACGTCCTCAACGAGCAGTAACGCCGTTCAGGCGCCGTCACTGCCGGCACTGACCAACCACACGTCGGTGCCGCGCTGGACCGCGGTGCCTTCCTGGTTTCGGACCTCGATCTCGAACGTCACGATCCCCTGCTCGGGCCGTGACCTCGAACGGCGAGTCTCGGTCACCTTCCAGTAGGCGTGGATCGTGTCACCGATGTAGACCGGTGCCCCGAGCGTGCGACTGAACTCGAGGTAGGCGATCACCTCGACGTCGGCGAGAACCGGCGTGTGCAGCCCCGACGTGATCGACGTGATCAGCAGGCCGTGTGCGATCCGCCCGCGAAACGAGGTGTTCTCCACCACCCACTGCTCGTCGATGTGCAGCGGGCTGAAGTCGCCCGAGATGCCCGAGAACACGACGAGATCGGTCTCGGTGATGGTCCGGCCGTCGGAGACGAACTCGCGTCCGGTCTCGAGCTCGTCCATGTAAACGGTCATCTTCGATTGCCTCCTGTGGGGTTGGTGTGCGGGCGTGCGAGCGCATCGCGCGGCTCGCCTCCCGCCAGCACAGCCGCGACCGCCTCCCCGGCGCGCCTGTATGGCAGGGTTGCAGACCGGGGCGAGAACCATCCGGCATGCGGCGTGATCACGGTGCGGGGCCAATCGAGCTCGGGGTCGCCGGGGGCCGGGGGTTCGCGCGGCAGCACATCAAGCGCGCACCCGGCCAGCCGACCGGACAGCAGCGCCTCCCCAAGCGCGTGGTCGTCGACCAGCTCAGCGCGGGCGCAGTTGATCAGGAAGGCGTCGGCACGCATCGCGTCAAGCTGCGCGGCGCCGATCATCCTCCGCGTCTGATCGCTCAGCGGGGCGTGCAGGGTGACGACGTCGGCCGCCGCCAGCAGCTCGTCGAGCGACACCAGCGTCACCCCGTGCACAGCCGGTGTGGCGATGACCGGATCGGCCGCGAGCACCGTCATCCCGAGCGCGAGGCCCCGCCGCGCGACCTCAGTGCCGATACGCCCGAGGCCGACGACGCCGAGCACGCTGCCGCCGACCCGCCGCGGAGCCGCGAGCTCGTAGCTCCAGCCCCCGTCGTGGACCGACCGATCGAGCAGCGTCACACCGCGCAGCAGGTCGAGAGCCAGCGCGATCGTGTGGTCGGCGACCTCCTCGTCGCAGTACCCGGGGCAGTGCGTCGCCCAGGCGCCGGCCGCGGCGATCGCTTCAAGGTCGAGGTGGTCATAGCCGGCGGATGTCGCGGCCACGACCTCGATGTCGGGGAGCCCCTCCAGCTCATCAGCGCCGACCGCCACATCGGGCGCCACCAGCACGCCGACGATCCCGGACCCGTCGGGAAGCTCGGTGCTGTGATCCAGCTCCAGCTCCGGCAGGGCCGCCAGCGCCGCCGCGACCGGCGCGCGCAGATCGACGGGGTCGACGAGCACGACTTTCGCAGCCAAGATCGTCACCGGCCGCCGCTGGAAGCGCCGGCGCGATCTCCGGCGCCGACCGTCACTGCGAGCGTGCCCTCGAGCACGGCCTCCTCCATCGTTCGGGGGCCGAGCGCATCGCCGGCCCGCACCGCGCCAGGATGGTGCTCGAGCTCGGACCAGAGCTCGTCAGCGGGGACCCGTCCCTGTGCGAGCACGAGCGTTGCGATCTCCGGCAGCGGCTGCCGGCGCAGTGAGAACACCTGCTCGAGCACCAGGCCGTCGACGTGACGCTCGATCGAGGTGTGATGGAGGATCTCGATCCCTAGCTCGTCGAGCCGCGCCAGGTAGAGGTTGCGCTGGTACTGGTGCAGCGTCTCGCCCGGGACCGGCGCCGCGCACGCGAACGTCACCTGCACCCCGGCGAGCGCCAGCCGCTCGGCAGCGTCGAGGCCGTCCCAGCCGCCGCCCCAGTCGGCGACCAGCGCTGGGCTGGCGACCTCGTCCGGGGCGGCGATCGCATCCCATGCCCGATGGACCGAGAACTCGAGCCCGTCGGGCAGCGGCGGGTCGTAGGGCCGCGCGCCGGTCGCCAGCACGACGACGTCGAACCCGTCCGCGAGCTGGGCATCCGCGACGACGCCGTGCTCGACCGAGACGCCCGCGGAGGCAAGCCTGCCGGCCGTCGAGCCCAGGTAGCGCTCCCACAGCTCCTGGTGTGCGGGCGCGTGGCCCGCGAGCCGCAGCTGACCGCCGATCTCGCGCTCACGCTCGACCACCGTGACGGCGTCGGAGGCCGCGGCTGCCTGCAGCGCGGCCGCAACGCCGGCCGGACCCGCGCCGATCACCAGCACCCGTCGGACGCTCGTCCCCTTGATCGGCGCGGTCAGCGTGCGCTCGCGCCCGGTGCGGGGGTTGACGGCGCATCCGATCGGCACGCCCGCGTGGTAATGGCCGATGCACGCCTGGTTGCACCCGACGCACGCGATCGTCTCGCCCGACCGGCCCCCGGTCGCCTTGATGACCAGCTCCGGATCGGCGATCAGCGCGCGCGTCATGCCGACGAAGTCGGCGGACCCGTCGGCGATGATCCGCTCGGCATCGGCGAGCTCGACGACTCGGGTCGTGGCGATCAGCGTCAGCTTCGGATTGGCCGCGCGGACCGCGGCGGCCGGTCCGGCGATCGCGTTGCGCGGGATCGGGGGCGGGGGCGCAATCCAGGTCGACGCCGCCGGATAGGCCGAGTGGCCGAAGGCGAGCGAGACGAAGTCGACCAGACCGTCGTCGTGCAGCGACCGCGCGATCTCGGCGCACTGCTCGACGCCGAGGCCGCCGGCGACGAACTCGTCGGCCGACAACCGCGCCCCGACGGCGAGCTCAGCTCCGGCTCCGGAGCGGACCGACTCGAGCAGTTCGCGCGCGAACCGCAGCCGCTGGTCGGGCGAGCCGTCGTACTGGTCGCCGCGGCGATTGCTGAGGCTCGACATGAACTGCGACGGCAGGTAGCCGTGCGACATCGAGATCTCGACTCCGTCGAGGCCGCCATCGCGTGCGTGGCGGGCGGCAACCCCGTAGCCGTCGATCAGCTCGCGGATCTCGGTCAACGTCAACCCCCGCGGCTCGCTCTTGAAGCGCAGGCTCGGAATCGCCGATGGCGCCACCGCGGCGGGGCGGGGAGCGCTTGCGATCAGCTCCCGGCCACCGTGGAACAGCTGCACCAGCAGTTGCGCGCCATGCTCGTGAACCCGGTCGGCGAGCCGGTTGTAGGCGGGCACGATCTGCGGCAGAAAGCCGCCCATCGTGTGCGCGGTCAGCAGCCCGGTCGGGTGGACCGCGGTCGCCTCAAGGAAGATCGCGCCGACCCCGCCGCGAGCCCGCGCCTCGTGGTACGCCAGCAGATCATCGGTCGGCAGATAGTCGTGGACAAGGCTCGTCTGGTGCGAGGTCGAGAGCACCCGGTTGCGCACCTGCAGCGGCCCGAGCGCGGCGGGGGCGAGCAGCGTTCCGAGCGCCGCGGCGCCGCTTGAGCCGTCAGTCGGGCGGTCGCTCACGTGGTCGGCGCCGCGGCCGCGATTCGGGCACGGACGATCACCGCGGCCGGGCCCGGCTGCGCGAGCGCCGAACCGAGATGGTCCTCGAACTGCTCGGGGGTGGTCGCGGTGACCGGCACCCCGGCGGCTCTGATCACGGCCTCGAGGTCGAGTTGCCCGAGCTCGACGTCGGTCGTCTGCCCGAACTCGTCGAGCTGGTATTCGCGCAGGATGCCGTAGCCGCCGTCGTCGATCACCAGCAGCTTGGCGCCGACGTTGTGGGCGGCGGCGGTCCCGAGCTCGGCGAGCGCGTACTGGATGCCGCCGTCGCCGACGACCGACAGCACGGGCCGGCCGGGGTTGGCGACGCTGGCGCCGAGCGCCGCCGGCCACGAGTAGCCGAGCGTCCCCGAGCCCAGTGGGTAGAGGAACTGCTGCCCGCCCTTGAGCGGCAGATGGGGCGCGGCCCAGTAGGCGAGGATCGTCATGTCCCAGACGGTGATCGCGTCCTGCGGCAGGACGCGCTCGATCGTGTCCAGCAATGCCAGCTCGATCACGCGTCCCTGATCCTCGAGGCCGGCGCGGATCCGCCGTTTCGCCACCAGCACCCGCTCGGCCGGATCGGGATCCCGTGGCGGCAGGTCGGTGTCACGCAGCGCCGTGACCAGCGCTGCGAGTGTCAGCCTTGCGTCGCCGATCAGCGCCGACGCCGGGTAGGTGGCGCCGATCCGCTCCGGGGCGGCGTCGATCTGGATCACGTGGCCGCCGAAGCGCAGCGCGTACTGGCCGGTCGTCTCGGCCCCCAGCTCGGTACCGACGGCGAGCAGCACGTCGGCGTCGGTCAGCAGCTCCTGCAGCGCGGCCTCATCGCAGCCGCAGCCGGCGGCGAGCGGATGCGCGTCGCCGAGTGCGCCCTTGCCCATGTACGTCGTCGCGACCGGCGCCTGCAGCAACTCGGCGAGCGCTCGCAATTCGGGCTGCGCCCCGGCCCGCAGCACTCCGCCGCCGGCCCAGATCAGCGGGCGTCGGGCCTCGGCGAGCGTGGCGGCGGCCGCCGCCACCGCATCCGGCGGCGCGGCATGGACGATCGGTGTTGCATCAAGCCCGGTGACCGGAGGCGCGTTCGCCGGGGCCTTGAGCAGGTCGACTGGTATTTCGAGATAGACCGGGCCCGACGGCGGCGTCAGCGCGATCCGCCACGCCTGCGCGAGCATCTCCGGGATCGCGTCGACGCTCATCACACGCGCGGCATGCTTGACCAGTGGCCTGAACGAGGCGAGCTGGTCGGGTAGCTCGTGCAGGAACCCGCGACCGCGGCCGACCAGGTCGGACGGGATCTGGCTCGAGATCGCGACGACCGGAACGTGCGAGGTGGCCGCCTCCATCAGCGCGGTGAGCGAGTTGAGCGCGCCCGGGCCGGTCGACAGCAGCAGCGGCGCGGGGCGGCCACTGCTGCGTGCGTACCCGTCGGCGGCGAAGCCGGCGCACAGTTCAGTTCGCGCGCCGTAAGCCTCGATCGGGCTCGTTCGCAGCGCCTCCCAGATCGCGAGCGCATGGATCCCGGGCACACCGAACGCGACCTGCGCGCCGAGCGCGCCGAGGCTCTCGGCGACCAGATGGCCGCCGATGCGCTGCGGTGAAGCCGCAGCCGGTACGCCGTCGGTCGTGCTTGTTGCGGAGTCCGGAGTCGTCGCTGCCATCGCGTCTGCGTGTCGGCTCAGGGCGGTGCGGGGCGGGCGACTCTAGCCGACGATCGAGGCCGAGTCCAACGCGGGTGCGGCCTCGGTGGTGGGCGTATGCGGCGGCGTCTGCCCGGGCTCGACCGGGATCGCCGATCGTCGCCCACTAGGGAGACGGGCCCGCAGGACCAACGGCAGCGTCAGCAGCATCAGCAGGCCGGTGCCGACGAACGGGATCGTGTCGCTGGTCGCCTGCGACACCTTTGCCGCCGCCGGAGCGCCGATCGTCTCGCCGAACGCCCATGCCAGGTTGAGCATCATTGTCGCGAACGCGAGCGCGACCCCGAGACGTTCTGCGGTGTCCGTGATCACCTCGGTGGCCGGGATCATGATCGCCGTCAGCGGCCCGCCGATCGCGAAGATGCTGAGGATCGCGAGCGCCGGCCAGGCCTGCGGCACCGCGAGCAGCGCGATCAGCACGGACGTCATCCCGAGCCCGAAGCAAATCAATGCTCGCGGCCCGTGACGGTCGACGATCCGCCCGACCACCGGTGCGGCGAGCGTGCTCAGCAGCGAGGTCAACAGAAACGTGGCGCCG
Source organism: uncultured Solirubrobacterales bacterium (assembly GCA_963770885.1). Lineage (GTDB taxonomy): Bacteria > Actinomycetota > Thermoleophilia > Solirubrobacterales > Solirubrobacteraceae > Palsa-465. Next base: position 552,304 of record CAVYRI010000001.1, read on the forward strand.
ATCTCGACCCCCGATGCTCCGAAGTGGTTCAGCCGTAGCGGCAGCAGGGTTCCGGTCGCGCCGAGCGTTCCCGCCTCGAGCAGGACCAGCCACAGGCCCAGAAACAGCCTCGGACTGCGCATCAGCGTTCGCCATCGAGTGTGCGTCCCTCGCTCGGGGCGGGGCGGCTCGGGGTGCTGCAGCGTCCACACGCAGAGCCCCAGCGCGACCACGCCGACGAGCGTGAACACGATCTCGGTGCCGACCGCGACGGCAAGCGTGCCGACCACCGGTCCGAGCAGGGTGCCGAAGATCGCGGCGGCGATCACCGACCCGAGCACCGCGCCGCGTCGCTCACGCGGCGCGATCGCGATCACCCAGGTGAGCCCGCCGGCCCAGATGCAGCCGCACGCCGCGCCCTGCACAAACCGGAGCGCATCGAGCGAAACGATGTCCGTCGCGAACCCGAACGGAACGATCGAGGCGGCGAACAGCAGCAGGCCGACCACCGTCGTGCGGCGCACGCCCGCGCGTGACGCCAGCCAACCACCGAGCAGCGAGCCGGGGATCATCCCGGCCGGGTAGGCGGCGGCGAGCACCCCGATCGCCGGTTTGGACGCCGACAGCGCGTGCTGGTAGTGGGGCAGCACCGGCGCGACCGCCGAGTAGAGGACGGCCTCGAACCCGAGCAGCGCCCGGATCAGGATCACGACCCGGCGCTCATGGCCGCGCTCTTCGCGCGGTGACCCGGTCAGAAAGTGGTCGCGGAGTGCGCTCATCGGCTGTTCACCAGAACCGTCGCCAGGTGGCGCAACCGTGGAATCAGATCGCCGCCCGTGCCCGACGCGAGCTGTCCGATCAGCAGGCCGTCGGTGGCCGCCAGCAGCAGCTCTGAGTCGCGCCGGGCGTCGCTTGAGCCCGCCAGCGCGAGCAGGCCGCTGAGCACGTCGAGGTAGGCGTCGGTCCAGCGCCGGGTGACCGCCTGCAGCGCCGGTCTCCGCGCGGCCTCGAGCAGCAGCGCATAGGTCGCGATCAGCGACCCGCGCCGTGCGTGGAGGTTCTCGTCGAACGGGTCCGTGATCGCGGCGATCGCGAGCTCGATTGGGTCCTGGCCGTCGGCCGGCGCAGCGGCGAACTCGTTGAGGCGGGCAATGTCACGCTGCGCCGCCAGTTCGAGTGCCGCCGTCAGCAGGTGGTCCTTGGACTCGAAGTAGTAGGTGGTCGACGCCAGCGGCAGCCCGGCGACCTCCGCCACCCGGCGATGGGTGACGGCGTCGGCTCCGACCTCGGCGACGATCCGCAACGCGGCTTCGAGCAGCGCTTCGCGGCGCGCTGCGCCACGGGGCCTCGCGGTGGCGTGGTGGGGCGGCTTGGGGGTCCGTGCAGTGGCGGCGGCCATAACTGGTACAAACGTACCAGAACGGAGTGCCGCGCTTGTGGGCGCGGGTGTGGGCCGGCGCGGCCGCGATGGCGCCGGCGCGCTACTGGCCGAGCAGCAGCGCGAGTTTGGCGGGCGTCTCTTCGTCGGGCAGCGGCGAGTACAGGATCAGCCGCTGCTCGGGTGACTCCTGGGGGTTGAAGACCGCGTGCTCGAACAGCATCTTGCCGACAACGGGGTGGTGGATCAGCTTGCGGCCCTCGCCGCTGCGCGCGACCTCGTGCTTCTTCCATGCCTTGCAGAACTCCGGGCTGCTGTTGCGCAGCGTCGCGATCAACTGCTCGAACTCGGGGTCGCCGATCTGGCGCGCGCTGTCGGCACGGAACTTGGCGACCAGCGCCCGCGCGCTCCGCTCCCAGTCGGGGAACATCTCGCGCCGGCTGGCGTCCATGAAGTGCATCCAGACGTGGTTGCGGGCCGCCTTCGGGACCGAGCCGAGATCGCCGAACAGCGCGGTCGCGGCGTTGTTCCACGCGAGGTAATCCCAGCGTCGGCCCAGCACGTAGGCAGGGTTGAGGCCGAGGTTCTCGATCAGCCGTCTGACGGTTGGTGAGACGCGCTCGTCGGTCCTGCACGGCGGCGGCTCCTCGCCACGGCCAAGCAGAATCAGGTGGGTGCGCTCGGCAGGGGTCAGCCGCAGCGCGCGGCAGACGGCCTCGAGCACATCCAGCGACGCGCGGACGTCTCGGCCCTGCTCGAGCCACGTGTACCAGGTGGTGCCGACTCCGGCCAGGTGGGCGACCTCCTCGCGGCGCAGCCCCGGGGTACGCCGGCGGCCGCCGTTGGGCAGTCCGACATCTTCGGGTTTGAGGCTCGCACGGCGCTTGCGCAGGAAGTCAGCGAGCTCCGCGCGGCGGCGCTCGTCGCTGGCGCCGACCAGCGCCGGGCCCGCCGCGGGCGGTATCTCAAGCTCAATGGGGGGTGTTGCTACTACCAGGATAACTCCTTCTCTTGTACCTGGATAAGCATGATCGCACAATACACCACATGAATACAACGAAGAGCTTTCTGAACAGAAGACTGAGCAGTTCGAACGCTCTCTTGCTGGTCGTCTGCCTGGCGCAGTTCATGGTCATTCTCGACGTCGCGATCGTCAATGTCGCGCTGCCGTCGATCCGCAACGGGCTGGGTTTCACCACCACCGGACTGCAGTGGGTCGTCAACGCGTACACACTCACCTTTGCCGGGCTGCTGATGCTCGGAGGACGCTCGGCTGACCTGCTCGGACGCCGGCGCGTATTCCTAGTCGGCGTGACGATGTTCGCGGTCAGTTCGCTGGCGTGCGCGCTCGCGACCTCGCAGGACTTGCTGATCGGCGCGCGCGCCGTCCAGGGGCTCGCGGGTGCCGTCACCTCGCCCGCGACGCTGGCGATCATCACCAGCACGCTTCCCGAGGGTCCCGAGCGCAACCGCGGTCTCGGCCTCTGGGGCGCGATGGGCGCGCTCGGTGCCTCATCGGGCGCATTGCTCGGCGGCGTGCTGACTCAGACGCTCGGCTGGCAGGCGATCTTCGCCGTCAACGTTCCGCTCGGGGCGTTCGTCGTCGCGCTCGGCCTGATCGCGATCCCGGCGATCAAGCCGGTCGATGGCCCGCGCCACTTCGACGCGCTCGGCGCGACTTTGATCACCGCCGGCCTGACCGGGATCACGTTCGGAATCGTGCGCACCGACACGCTCGGGTGGGGCTCGCCCGGGGTGTTGATTCCGCTCGCGATCGGTCTCGGGCTGCTGGGCGCGTTCGTGTACGTCGAGGCGAAGGTCGCCAAGGCGCCGCTGGTGCCGCTGTCCATCTTCCGTTTTGCTCAGCTGCGGGCCGCCAACGGGATCGTGCTGCTGATGTACGCGGCCAACTTCCCGGCCTGGTTCTTCATCACGTTGTACCTGCAGCAGGTGCTGCACTTCGACGCGATCGAGGCCGGGCTCGCCTTCCTGCCGATGACGCTGTCGATCTTCGCCGGGTCGACACTCGCACCACGGGCGGTCGCCCGCTTCGGCGCCCGGCGGGTGATCACGACCGGGATGGTGTCGATGACCCTTGGCCTTCTGTGGCTGACGCAGATCAGCCCCGGTGGCAGCTACTTCGCGAGCGTGCTCGGAGGTTCGGTGCTGACCGCGCTCGGGATGGGTTTCTCGCTCGTGCCGGCGACGATCGTCGCGATGCAGGATGTCGTCGGGCCGCAGAGCGGTCTCGGCTCCGGGCTGCTGAACACGTCGCGGCTGATGGGCGGAGCCCTCGGACTGGCGATCCTGAGCACGATCGCCTCAAGCCAGGCCGGCGGCGCGACAGGTGTCACGGCGGCGCGCGCCATCACGGACGGATTCGACGTGGCGTTCGCCGTCGCGGCGGCATTCAGCCTCGGCGCGGTGCTGATCGCTGCGACCAAGCTGCGCTCGCGGCGGGTGAGCGCGGTCGCCGAGCTGCCCGAGCGGGTCGAGGCGCGGGAGCCCGAGGCGCTGGCGGCATAGGCCACCGGCCGGCGCCCGGCTAGGATCGCCGGCCGATGGCTCGCGAGCACGCCGCGCTGCTGGTGATGGACGTCCAGGAGGGCGTCGTGCAGCGCCTCGGCAACCCGGGTTTGCTCGCCCGGGTCGCGGTCGCGATTGGCGCCGCCCGCGAGGCGGGCGTGCGGGTGATCTTCGTCCGGGTCGGTTTCCGGGCCGGCTATCCCGAGGTCAGCCCGAGCAACCGGACGTTCTCGGGGGTCGCGGAGTCGGGGCAGTTCGTCGAGGGCGAGTCGGTCGCGATCGATCCGGCGGTCGCGCCGGTGGCGGGCGAGACCGTCGTCACCAAGCGACGCGTCAGTGCGTTCGCCGGCAGCGATCTCGACGTGGTCCTACGCGCGGGTCAGATCGGCGCGCTGGTGCTGACCGGGATCGCCACCAGCGGCGTGGTCCTGTCGACGCTGCGTCAGGCGGCCGATCTGGACTTTGAGCTGACTGTGCTCAGCGACGCCTGCGCCGACCGCGACGACGAGGTCCACCGGGTGCTGCTCGAGAAGGTCTTCCCGCGCCAGGCGCTCGTGACGACCGTCGACGAGTGGGCCGCCGGGCTGAGGGCCTGAGGCAGCCCGTCTGGCTGCTTTTCAGCTTGGTACCGGCTCTGGCTCCGGCTCCGAAACCGTCCCGTCGAGCGCCGCACGCTCGCCGGCTGCGGCGCGGCCGGCGGAGCCCTCGATGTTGAGCTGCGGCAGCCGTCTCAGCCACGCGGGCAGCCACCAGTTGCGAGCGCCGAGCAGCAGCATCACCGCGGGCACCAGCACCGAGCGGACGATCAGCGCGTCGAGCAGGACCGAGCTCGCAAGCCCGATCCCGAACAGCTCGATGATCCGCTCGCCACCGAGCACAAAGGCGCCGAACACGAGCACCATGATCGCCGCCGCGGCCGTGATCGTGCGGCCGGTTGCCGCCAGGCCGTGCGTCACCGCCTCACGGTTGTCACCGCGCCGGTGCCACTCCTCGTAGATGCGGCTGATCAGGAACACCTCGTAGTCCATCGAGAGCCCGAACAGGATCGGGAACATCAGCACCGGCAGGAACGCCTCGATCGGCCCGGTGCCGTCGATCCCGAGCAGCGAGTTGCCCCAGCCCCACTGGAACACCGCCGTGATGACGCCGAACGCCGCGGCCGCCGAGAGCAGGTTCATCACCGCCGCCGTGAGCGGGATCAGCAGGCTGCGGAACACCGCCAGCAGCAGGAGGAAGCTGAGTCCGACGACGATCCCGATGAACAGCGGCAGCTTGGCCGCCAGCACGCCGCTGAAGTCCGAGAAGATCGCGGTCGTCCCGCCCACCAGCACCTGCAGGCCGCTGCCGCGCGAAGCGTTGGGCACCACCTTGTGCCGGACGGTCTGCAACAGGTTGTCGGTCGACACGGCCTGCGGTGAGCCCTTCGGATAGATGCTTGCGATCGCCACCGCCGCGTGGCCGTCCACACCGGGCAGGATCCGTGCCGGCGTCGAGCCGACCACCCCCGGCGTGCGCGCCACCTCCCGCACCGCGTGGACGAAGGCCGCCTTCTGCGCCGGGGACCTGACCTCGGCCACCAGCTCCAACGGCCCGTTGTAGCCGGGGCCGAAGCCCTTGGCGAGCAGGTCGTAGGCCTCGCGCGTGGTCGAGCCCGCCGGGTCACTGCTCGAGTCGGCAGAGCCGAGCCGCATCGAGAAGAACGGGATCGCGAGCGCGACCATCACCAGCGCCGCCACCGCGGCGAACACCGCCGGGCGCTTCTGCATCGCGTTCGACCACCGTGCCCACAGCGGCGACTCGTCGCTGACGCGGAACTTGCCCTCGCGCATCGCGCGCCGCTCGCGCCGGCGTGGCACGAGCTTGCCCATCACACCGAGCAGCGCCGGCAGCAGGGTCAGCGCCGCCAGGACCGTGAACGCGACCGCGATCGCGGCTGCGATCGCGACGCCGTACAGGAAGCTGACGCCGAGCGCGAACATCCCGAGCATCGCGATGCAGACGATCACGCCCGCGAACAGGACGGCGCGGCCCGAGGTGTCGATCGATTCGACCGTCGCCTCCTCGCGCGAGAGCCCGCGCAGCACGCCCTGCCGGTAACGCGTGACGATGAACAACGCATAGTCGACCCCGACGCCCAAGCCGATCAACAACGCCAGCTCGCTCGAGAACGACGCCATCGTGATCGCGTGCGAGAGCAGGCCGATCACGGCCGTGCTGGCGCCCAGCGAGAGGCCGGCGGTCAGCAGCGGCAGCAGCGTCGCGAGCGCCGATCCGAACACGAGGAACAGCACGATTGCCGCGGCCAGGAAGCCGAACTTGAGGCTGTTTGACGAGTTGTCGCGTTCGCCGCTCTTGGCGATGTTGCCCTCGACTTGGAACTCGACTCCGCGCGGCCCGGATACCGAGGCCGAGGTGATCGTCGAGTCGAACTTCTGTGCCGCCGACGTGGTCACCTTGTTCTTGTTGGCGGCTTCGTCGAAGGTCACGTTCGCGAACGCGACCTGGCCGGAGGGTGAGATCTGATGCTCGGCTCCTGGCAGGTACGGCGAGCCGACCGTCGAGACGTACGGCAGTTTCGCGACCTTGGCGAACAGCGCCTCGGCGCGGGCGCGAACCGACGGGTCGGTGACCTTGCCGTTCTTGACGGCGATCACGAGCTGGTCGGTCTCGCCCGATGCGCGCGGCGCGTTTCGCTCCAGCAACCGGATCGCATCGAAGCTCTGCGTATGCGGCAGCTGGAAGTTGTCGCTGTAAGCGCTGCCGGCGGCGGAGTGAAGCGCGGTCAGCCCAGCGAGCGCGACGACCCAGGCGACGATCGTGATCACACGATGTCTGAAGCACCAGGCGGCCAGCTTTCTCAACGCGATCTTCCTCCGTATCGGCCTGGGCCTCGCTCCCCGCCCAGCGTCATCTGTTGTGCCCGATTGAAGCGATCAAGTCTGACATTTGGCTGAAAGTCGAGTGGTCCCGGCGGCCGTGCACCCCTGCTGTCACCATCGTAGGCGCCGATGAGCCCGACCTCATCCAGTACACGCCGCAGCGCCGGGATCCTGCTTCATCGCCGCACCGGCGCCGACCTCGAGGTGTTGCTCGTGCATCCCGGCGGCCCGTTCTGGGCCAAGCGCGACGACGGCGCATGGTCGATCCCGAAGGGCGAGTACGGACCCGGCGAGGATGCGGTGCTCGCCGCGCGGCGCGAGTTTGCCGAGGAGCTCGGCTCCGAGCCGCCGGACGGCGAGCTGACCGACCTCGGCGAGGTGCGCCAGAAGTCGGGCAAGATCGTTCACGCCTGGGCGCTGGCCGGCGATCTCGACGCCGCCACGATCGTCAGCAACACGTTCACGATGCAGTGGCCACCGAAGTCGGGGCAGATGCGCGAGTTTCCCGAGGTCGACCGGGCGGACTGGTTCACGCTCGCGAACGCGCGCGCGAAGATCAATGGGGGTCAGGCCCCGTTGCTGGACCGCCTTGCGCAACAGGTCGGCGCGTGAGCGGCTCGGAGACGATCAGCCCGACTGCGCACTACACCGGCTACGTGTGGGCGCGCAACGGCCTCTCGCACCCGGCGCTGACGACGACCGAGGGACGCGTGCTGTTCGAGTCGCTGCATCCGCTGATGGTCGTCAGCGGCGCGCTCGGTCGCCCGTCGCTCGAGACCTACCTGCTGGCTCGCCACCGCGCGATCGACACGCTGCTGGAACGGGCGATCGAACACGACGGGATCGCGCAGGTGCTCGAGGTCGCGGCCGGGCTGTCGCCGCGGGGCTGGCGGTTCGTCGAGCGATTCGGCGATCGGATCACCTACATCGAGGCAGATCTGCCGGTGATTGCGGCCCGCAAGCGGGCAGCGCTGCAACGTGCCGGGTCGCTCGGGGAGCACCACCAGGTGCGCGAACTCGACGCGCTCGAGGACGAGGGGTTACTCGCGCTGGCCGCCGAGCTCGATCAGCGCCGCGGCCTTGCGATCGTCACCGAGGGGCTGCTCGGCTACATCTCGCCGACCGACATGCGTGGGATCTGGCGCCGCTTCGCCACGGCTCTGTCGCGGTTCGCGCAAGGTCGCTACATCTCAGACCTCCACCTTGCGCAGGCGCAGACGGTCGAGGTGCGTGCCTTCCGGCTCGTCCTGTCGGCGTTCGTGCGCGGCCGCGTGTACCTCCATTTCGACGGCGCCGGGCAGGCGGAGGCGGCGCTGCGCGAGGACGGCTTCGCGACCGCGAGCGTGCGGCCGGCGAACGTGATCCTGGGGGAGAGCAAGAGCCGCGGAGCGCAGATGGCGCATATACTTGAGGCGTCAACCTTAGCCGTGTCTTAGCCGTGTCTGCACCATCAACCTGACGAGCGGGAACAACTCATGATTCAAGCAACCCTTTACAGTGACCCGGCCTGCCCCTGGGCCTATTCGGAGTGTCCTGCGCTGCGCGTGATCGAGTGGCGCTATGGCGATCAGCTTGACTGGAAACTGATCGTTATCGGCCTCACCGAGGACGCATCGCAGTACATCGCGCGTGGCTACACCCCGCTGCGCGGGGCGCTCGGCCAGCTGCACTTCCGGCGCTATGGCATGCCCTTCTCGCCGGCCCCGAAGCCGCGCATCAGCGCGACCGCCCGCGCCTGCCGGGCGATCGTCGCCGCGCGTCTGCAGAGCCCGGGCAGCGAGTGGCAGGTCTACCGCGCGCTGCAGCTGGCCAACTTCACCACGCCGCTGGTGCTCGAGGACGATGCCCAGCTCGCCGATGTGCTCGCCGGCGTCTCCGGCGTCGACGCCGAGCGCGTGATCGCGGCACTCGACTCACCCGAGGTGACCGAGGCCTATGACCGTGACCGCGCCGACACCCGGGCGGCCGCCGGGTCGGCCGCCGAGCTGCAGGGCAAGACCGCCACAACCGATGGGCCGGTTCGGTTCACCGCCCCGTCGCTGGTCGTGCGGTCAAACGGAACCTCGCTCGTGGCCGGTGGCTTTCAGCCGGTCGAGGCCTACGACGTGCTGATCGCGAACCTCGATCCGACGCTGGTCCGCCAGCCGGCGCCCGAGACGCCCGAGCCGCTGCTGGAGTACTTCCCTCACGGGCTGACGACCCAGGAGGTGGCCGCGCTGATGACGGCCGGCAACGACAAGCCTGACAGGGCCGGAGCCGAGGCGGCGCTGCTGGAGCTGGTCGCGGGCGGGAGCGCGAGACGCGAGACGCTCGGGGACGACGCGCTGTGGATGGCGGCCGTGTAAGCAGGCGCTAGCGGGCCGGCTGGGCGCTCGCGGGCCGGCTGGGCGCTCGCGGGCCGGCTGGGCGCTCGCGGCCCGGCTGGGCGCTCGCGGCCCGGCTGGGCGCTGTTCCCGGGCGCCCGACGTCATGCAGGACGTGCCAAATCGGCAGGGGACTTTCTGATTTGTCGCAAACCGTACGCGCGGAGCGTCACTCTGCGACAAATCGCCGGGCGCGGGTTCGATTTGTCACGTTTGACAGGTCACGACGGCGCGGCCCGTCCGCACGGCCGCGCGGCCGCGCGGCCGCCGGTCCGCCGGTGCCGGGTCCGCACGGCCGCCAGTGCCAGTGCCGCGAGTGTCACGCCAGCGTGAACCGGACCGGCAGCGTCTCGAGCCCGTAGATCCCAGACGGGGTCCCGAACTCGGGCTCGCCGTCGAGCGTCACCGCCCGGGCGCGCTGCGCGATCGCGGCCAGTCCCTCCTGCATCTCGGCGCGCGCCAGGTTGGCGCCGACGCAGTAGTGGATTCCGGCCCCGAAGGTCAGCGTTCGCAGCCCGCTGCGATCGGCGGTGATCTCGAACTCGTCGGTCGCCGCCCCGTCGCGGTTGGCGTGCCACGCCGACACCAAGACGATCGTGTTGGCCGGGAATGTGATCCCCCGGTGCTCGATCTCGGCCAGCGTGATCCGCGCCGTAAACGGCGTGATCGGCTCGTAGCGGAGCGCCTCGTCGACGGCCGGCAGCGCCAGGCCGTGCGGGTCGCCGCGCAGCAGCTCCCACTGGTCGGGACGGAGGGCCAGCAGCCGCAACGCGTGCGCGAGCTGGCTCTGGCTCGTGTCGACCCCGCCGACAAGGATGTTCAGGACCAGGTTGCGAAGCTCGTCGTGCCCGAGACGCTCGCCCTCCGCCTCGGCGGCGATCAGGTCAGTGATCAGATCCTCGCCGGGCGTCTGGCGCCGTGCGCCGATCAGCGCGTCGGCCCAGGTGTAGAACTCCGCCACGGCCTGCTCGATCCGCTCGCGTTCGGACATCAGGCTGTTGGCGTCGAACTGGCGCTGAATCCAGTTCGACCACTCGTAGAGTTTCGGCGCGTCGCTCAGCGGAGCCCCCATCACGGCGGCGATCACCATCGATGGGTACGGCTTGGCGAACGAGCCAATGAACTCGTAGCCGCCGCCGTCCGGCACCGCGCCGAGCAGCTCGTCCAGATACGACCGCATCGCGGGGCGGTAGCGGTCGACCGCCCGCGGTGACAGCGCCGGGTTGACGAGATTGCGCAGTCGGCGGTGGTCGGCGCCGTTGATGTTGATGATGTTGCCGACGATCTCCTCGTGCAGCGGCCCGTCGGTGATCTGGAACAGCTCGGCGATCGTCAACCCGGGGAACACCGCCTCCTTGGTGCGCAGGAAGAACTCGGCCGACTCGCGGTCGAGGACCATGAAGCCGAACGGGCACTGGGCGAGCCACCCGTCGTGACCGCGCAGCGCCTTCATCGCCTCGCGGTAGCGTTCGCCGCGCAGGGTCGCGTTGGTGTGGTCGAAGTACGGGAGCTCGAGCTCGGTGACGACCGTCAACGCCGACTCACCATCCGACCCAGGGGTTCTCGGCCAGCTCGCGCGCGACGGCCTCGCTGACGGTCACGGCGTGCTGGACGGTCCGGTAGTCGACGTTCTCGGGCGTGTCGGTCAGCTTGTGGTAGTTGGAAAGCGCCTTGTAGCGGTTCATCGACGAGAGCGTGGCGGTCGGGTAGCCGGCCCGGTTGGGGATCACCGCGTCGGTCGAGGTGCGGGCCCGCAGGCCGCGGCGCAGGGGCGCGCCGGCGCGGTCGGCCGCGCCTGCGACCAGATCGCGGAAGCTGCGGTCGTGGTAGTCCTCCATCACCACCGGTCCCTCGCCCTCGAGCAGAATCAACTTCGGTGAACCTACCGTGTCGAGGTTCAGAAACCAGGTCCGGCCGCGATCGAGTGCCGGGAAATGGCGTCGAGCGAAGCCGTAGATCCCGCCCTGGATCACCTCCTCGGCGCCGCATGAGACGAGCAGCAGCCGCAGGCCGCGCAGCGGGCGCTCGCCGACGCGCTCGGCCAACGCGACCAGCGCCGCGACCGCGGTCAGGTTGTCGTTTGCGCCGGGCACGATCGGGCTGCGGGCGATGTCCTCAAACGCGGCCATCCCGACTGCGGAGCCGGTGATCCCGGCGGCCAGCATCCCGCGCCGGCCGCGCGCCGCACCGACGGCGACCAGCGCCGTGGTGCCGAGCACCAACCACCAGAGCGGAACGGAGGTGTCGATCCGCTCCAGCACGCCGGGAAAGCGATCGCCCGCCCAACTCTGCGCCCGGTCATCGAAGATCAGCCCGGTCGGTGCTGAGTCATGGTGGGCGAGCACCACCAGCGTCCGCTCGGCGGCCAGGTCGCCGCACTCGGCAACGACGTTCCAGGTCTCGCGCGGCTCGCTGGTCGCGCGGCGAAACAGTCGCGGGCCGTTGGACACGTCGTCGGCGATCGCGAGCGTCACCGCCGCCGCGGCGGCACCCGCGAGCTTGCGGGCGCGCGGGAGCGCCAGCGCGGTCATGCCCGCCGCGACGCTCGCGCCCGACAGCCGGCTGAAGATGCGCGCATAGCCGTCGAGGAACTGCTCCTCGTCGATCGCGACGTCGCACCCTGTGCCGCGCAGCCGCTCGGCGATCCACTCCGCCGCCGCTCGCTCGCCACTGTCGCCGGCGCGGCGCTCGATCGGCGCCAGTGCCTCGATCACGTCGCGCAGCAGTTGCTCCTCGGCCCCGCCCGGCCCTCGGCCCCGGCCGGCGCCCGACTGGCCGGCGCCCGACTGGCCGGCGCCGCCCGCAGCCGCGGACGGGCTCACACCGCCTCGAAGATCGCCGCCAGCCCCTGGCCGCCGCCGATGCACATCGTCTCAAGCCCATAGCGGCCGCCACGGCGGCGAAGCTCACGCAGCAGTGTCGCGAGGATCCTCGCGCCGGTGGCGCCGATCGGGTGGCCGAGCGAGATCCCCGAGCCGTTGACGTTCACGCGGTCAAGGCCGTCGGGGAGCTCCCATTCGGTGAGCACCGCGAGCGCCTGGGCCGCAAACGCCTCATTGAGCTCGATCAGGTCCATCTGGCCGAGCGTCAGCTCGGCCCGCGCCATCGCTCTCGCGGTCGCCGGCACCGGGCCGATGCCCATCGTCTGCGGCGCCACTCCCGCCGCCGCCCAGCTGACGAGCTTGGCGAGCGGTTGCAAGCCGAGCTCCTCGGCGCGCTGCGCGTGGGTGACGATGCAGATCGCGGCGCCGTCGTTCTGGCCGCTCGCGTTGCCGGCCGTGACGGTCGCCTCGCGGTCCTTGCGCAGCATCACCGGGCGCAGCGTGGCGAGACTCTCGAGCGAAGCGTCCGGGCGGGGGTGCTCGTCACGCGCGATCGACCGCGTGCCGCTGTGCCGATCGGTGACCTGCACGGGCACGATCTCCTCGGCGAAGGCTCCGCTCTCCTGCGCGGCGACGGCGTGCTGGTGTGAGCGCAGGGCCAGCTCGTCCTGCTCCTGACGCGGGATCGAGTACTCGCGGCGGAGGTTCTCAGCCGTCTCGATCATCCCGCCCGGTACCGGGTAGTTGGCGCCGCCGGCGGTCACCCGGCCGCGTACGAGCCGATCCTCGAGCATCGCGCCGCCCGATCGTGCGCCCCAGCGCAGCGTCGTGGAGTAGAGCTCGGTCTGACTCATGCTCTCGGCCCCGCCCGCCAGCACCAGGTCGGCGGCGCCCGTCTGCACCTGCATGCCGGCCTCGATCACCGCCTGCAGGCCCGAGCCGCAGCGTCGGTCAATCTGCAGACCGGGGACCTCGACCGGCAACCCCGCGTCGAGCGCCGCGATCCGCCCCAGCGCCGGCGCCTCCCCGTTGGGATACGCCTGGCCGAGCAGGACATCGTCGATCTGATCGCGCGGCAGGTTGGTGCGCTCGATCACCGCCTCGATGACCGTCGTCGCCAGCGTCGTCACCGAGACGTCTCGGAACATCCCGCCGAAGCGGCCCACCGGGGTCCGCAACGGCTCGCAGATCAGAGCCTCACGCATGCCGTCGCCAGCTTAATGTCTGGCGCCCGCGGCCGCCCCTTGACTCGCGGACGCTATCGACCGTGCCCGGTGATCAGTCGCTGATCGCCACGTGCCCGGGCTGCGAGGCGACGCGCGCCAGCCACTGCCGGAGCGCGGGGTAGGGCTCGAGCTCGAACCCGCCCTCAGGCGCTACGTGGGTGTATGCGAACAACGCGATGTCGGCGATCGAGTAACGCTCGCCGACGAGGAACTCGTGCTGTGCGAGGTGGGTTTCGAGCGCCTGCAGGGCGGCCCCGCCCGCGGTGAGTTTGGCCTCGAGCTCGTCCTCCGGCGGGTGGATTCCGCCGTGCGCCCAGAACCGCGCCACCGCGATGTTGGGCTCGTGTGAGTACTGCTCGAAGAACATCCACTGCAGCACCTGGGCGCGCTCGAACGCGTCCGCTGGGACGAACTCGGTCCCCTCGCCGAAGTAGAACAGGATCGCGCCGGACTCGCCGAGCGTTCGCCCGTCATCGAGCACGAGCGTCGGGACCCGCAGCGCGGGGTTGAGCTCGCCGAGCAGCTCACGCCGGCCCGAGCGGTCATAGACGTCGACCTCGCGGCGCTCGTAGGCGATCCCGAGCTTGGCGAACAGCAGCCGGACCTTGTAGCAGTTGCCTGATACGGCCGAGTCGTAGAGCAGCATCGCGGGCGTTAGTCCGCAGGCAGGGGTGGCCGATCCTGGATCACCCGCACGCCACCTTTCGGCGACAGCGTAATCGCGCGCAGCTGGCCCTTGGCGAGGTTCCTGTCGACGGCCCTCAAATCCGCGCGGGCGAGGATGCGATCGAGCACGATCCGCATCTCGGTCAAGGCGAAGCTCGCGCCAAGGCACCGGCGCGTGCCGCCGCCGAACGGCACCCAGGTATAGGTGTCTGGGGCGTCCCTGCCGAGGAACCGCTCGGGCCAGAACATCGCCGGACTTGGATACAGGTCCGCGCGGCGGTGGATCGTGCGGATCGAGGGGTTGATCTCGACGCCGGGTGGGACCTCGTAGCCGTTGAGCCGGAATGGGCGCTCCTGCACCACGCGCCCGACGCCGGGGATCACCGGCCGGATCCGGAGTGCCTCCTTGACGACGGCGTCCAGATACCGGTCCTGGCGCCCCCGGGCCACCGCGAGCGCGCGTTCGTCGTGCAGCAGCAGATCCAGCGACCACGCCAGCCCGGTCGCGGTCGTCTCGTGTCCGGCGAGCAGCAGCGTGATCAGCTCGTCACGGACTTCGCGGTCGGTCAGGCGCTCGCCCTGATCGTCGCGCGCGAGCAGCAGCGCCGAGAAGACGTCGTCGCGCTGCTCGAGATCGGGGTCCTCGCGCCGGCGCGCGATCTCGGCGTAGACGAGCTCGTCGACCGCCTCCTGGCGCTCCTTGAAGCTGAGCGCCGCGGCGCTCGGGTCACGGCGGCGGCGCACCAGAAACGACAGCAACATCAGTCCGCGCGGTCGAGCGAGCGGCTCGATCATCGCCCGCAGCCGCGTGCGAAGCTCGGTCTCGGCGGCCCCGGGCTGATACCCGAACACGGCCCGGAGGATCACGCGCAGGGTCAGCGACTGCATCGATGCCAGCAGCGTGAACGGCTCGCCGATCGGCCACGAGTCGATCTCGAGATCGGCGCACTCACGCATCGCGTCGGTGTAGGCCAGCATCTGGCGGCCATGGAACGCGGGCAGCATCAGCTTGCGGTGGCGCAGGTGCTCGGCTCCGTCGAGCAGCAGCACCGAGCGCTGGCCGACGATCGGCCCGAGCAGCGCGTTGGCCTCGCCGGCGTGCAGCTGATCGTTTGAGCCCTGGAACACCTGCTTGACGAGCTCGGGGTCGAAGACCATCACGAACTTCTCGTCGAACAGGGTGCCGAACGTCACCGCGTCGCCGTAGCGGCGGCGACAGCGTTCGAGGAACCGCGCGCCACCGAAGATGAAGCCTGCCGTCTGCACCGCCCGCGGCAGGTTGGGGCCTGGAGGCATCCCGAGCGCGCCGGTGTCATGCAGGCCAACATCGTCGGGTGAGACGGGGGCCTCGACGCGCTGATCGGTGGAGCTCATCGGATCCCGATGATCGTAGCTGGCGGGCAGGCTCGGCCCGCTCGGATTGAGGGTCAGGCCTTCGACGCCGCCTTTTGTGACGCCGCCGCCTTCGGGTCAAGGTCGGCCAACGTCAGCCGGTGCGCCGGCGGCTCGGTCAGCACGCGCTTGGAGGTCACTTGCAGCGAGCCGTCGACGTGCAGCAGTTCACCGCTCTCCATCTCGCGCCAGCCGGCGTCCTCGTCCATCCGCTCGGTGGCGACGACGACCGTCGGGCGCGTTGCAGCGTCGCCGGATCTGACGCGGATCGTCCCGCGCGCGCTCGCATGCTCGAGATGGCGCGACCCGTGGGGGCCACCGGCCTGGCGTTCGAGCACGTGCAGCTCGTGGGTGTCGGGGTAACGCAGCGCCCAGAGATCGGACTCCGTGATCAGGATGCAGTTGATCGAGAAGATCGGCAGGTGCTCGGCGACCCATCGGGCCGCGCCGGCGATCCCCTGGCCGACGTCACCGGTTCGCTCGATCTCGCGCGTGATCAGCGCGAAGTACCGCTCGGAGTCGGTCTCGCCTCCGACCAACGACATCTCGTCGCCGAGCTCGCGCTCGAGCGCGCCGAGGTCGCTGATCACGCCGTTGTGGGCGAAGATCCGGTCGCGCTGCTCAAACGGGTGCGTGTTTCGCATCACGAGCGCGCCCGTCGACGCGTAACGGACGTGGGCGACGAACGTGCGCGAGGTGACCGAGCGCGCCTCGTGCGCGAAGGCGTGATCTTCGTAGGCGGCCAGCGGCTGCTTGAGCACTTCTGGCTTGCCGTCCTTGTCGAAGGCTCCCAGTCCGGTGCCGTCAGGCTCGCGCCGGCTCTGCTCGGCGAGCGAGTCCGGCGCCTCGAGCAGCCAGAAGGTCGCCTGGACCCGTTCCTTGCCACCGCTCATTCCGAATAGACGGCACATCAGCAGACGCGACGCTATCGGTCCGCGGGCCGCCGCGCGAGCGATCGAGCCGATTAGGCCCTCCAGACGCCATCTGTCAGAGTAATTTCAAGCTCGTCTGCGATCTTGGGAGTCGTCCCAAGCAAAAGGCGGTGTCTGAAATGAAATTCCTGCGTACAGCGTCAACCGGTCGCCTATTGGCCGCGATCGCCGGCCTCGTCCTCGCGATCGGCGCCGGCACTGCGATCGCCTTCGCGGCCGCCGGCTCGGGACCGGTCCCGAAGCGCGAGTCACTGGCGAAGGCGGTCCATGGCGCACTCAACGCTCGGCCCGTCAAGGGAATCTCGGCGGACATCACCTTCACCAACAACCTGATCGGAGCGACCGACATCCAGGGCGGTCCAATCGATCCGCTCCTCCAGGGGGCGACCGGGCGGCTCTGGCTGTCAAACGACCACCGGCTGCGGCTCGAGCTCCAGTCCGAGACCGGCGACGCCCAGGTGGTCGTCAACCACAACCAGTTCTGGATTTCAGACCCGACCCAGAACATCGTCTACAAGGGCACCCTGGGGTCGGGATCGGCTTCGAAATCGCACCGGAGCGCGGACCGCGGGATACCGACGGTCGCCAAGATCCAGTCCTACCTCGACAGGCTCATCAAGCACGTCGACGTTTCGGGCGCGATCCCCGGCGATCTAGCCGGCCAGCCGGCGTACACCGTCCGCGTCTCGCCCAAGCACGACGGCGGGCTGCTCGGCTCGATCCAGCTTGGCTGGGATGCCGTGCGCGGGGTGCCGCTGCGGGTCGCGATCTACGCACGCGATAACAGCACGCCGGTGCTCGAACTCAAGGCGACCAACATCTCCTACGGGACCGTCTCGCCGTCGGTGTTCGACATCCCGACGCCCGCGGGCTCAAAGGTGGTCAAGATCGCCGGCGCGGGCCACCTGCACGGTGGCCCGGTGATGCGGGCCAAGGCCGCCAAGCGGCGGATGCGCCTGCATCGCACCCGGGTCGACGGTTACGCGGCGGTCGCGAGCCGAGTGCCGTTCAAGCTGGTTGCCCCCGGTTCGCTGGTCGGACTGCCCCGTCAGGGCGTCCACCTGCTGCACATGGGTTCCACCAGCGCGGCGCTGCTGACCTACGGAAAGGGCCTGGGCGGCATCGCGGTGATCGAGCACGCGCAACCGGCCGGCGCCGTGTCGGCGCCGGCCGCAGCAAATGGCCTGAGCCTGCCGCGCGTGTCGATCAACGGGGCCACCGGCCACGAGCTCGACACGCCGCTCGGGACCGTGGTCATGTTCACGCGCGGCGGGATCAGCTACACCGTGCTCGGCTCGGTGCCCTCATCGGCGGCGGATCTGGCCGCGCAGGCGCTGTGAGCTCAGCCTCCGCGCTGCAGACGACCCCGCCGCCGGTGGAGGTGCGCGGGCTCGTCAAGCGCTACGGCGAGCTGACCGCCGTCGCCGGCGTTGACCTGACCGTCAACGCCGGCGACGTGTACGGCTACCTGGGGCCCAACGGCGCGGGCAAGACGACGTCGCTGCGGATGATGCTCGGGCTGATCCGCCCGACGGCCGGCAGTGTGCGGCTGTTCGGCCGTGATCCGATGCAGAGTGTGATCGCGCTGCGGGGCGTTGCCGGCTTCGTCGAGGCGCCGACCTTCTACCCGTATCTGTCCGCGATCCGAAATCTCGAGCTGTTGGCCGCCTACGACGGCGGTGACGCCAAGCGGCGGATCGCGCCGGCGCTCGAGACCGTCGAACTGAGCGACCGCGCCAAGGACCGCGTCGGCAGCTACTCGCACGGGATGCGCCAACGGCTCGGGATCGCGGCGGCGCTGCTGCGCGATCCGAAGCTGCTGCTCCTCGACGAGCCCGCCACCGGCCTCGACCCCGCTGGTATGCGCGACATGCGTTTGCTGATCCGGCGGCTCGCCGACCAGGGGATGACGGTGCTGCTCTCCAGCCATCTGCTGACCGAGGTCGAGGACGTCTGCAACCGGGTCGCGATCGTCCGCTCGGGGCGGATCGTCTACGAAGGCGAGATCGCGGCGCTCAAGCGGGGCGCGGGCACGGCGTACCGCCTGGAGACGACCGATGACGACCTCGCGCTGCGGATCTGCCGCGCGCAGCCCGGCGTGACCGACGCCCATCGCAACGACCACGGCAAGCTGACGTTCACCGCCGACGAGACGACCGCGACCGAGCTCTCGCAGGCGCTCGTCGAAGCGGGAGCGCTGATCAAGGCGCTCGCGCCGCAGACCGTCACGCTCGAGGATCTCTTCTTCTCGTTCACCGAGGGCGACGGCGTCGCGCCCGAGCCCCCGCCGGAGCCGGCCCACGCGACCGAGGCGGCGAGCTGATGGTCCACACGGCGACCGTCTACCGCTGGGAGCTGTTCAAGCTCCGCTTCCAGAAGCGCACGTACCTGGGACTCGGGGCGGCGGTCCTGGTACCGATCCTGTTCGTGCTCGCGATCCACTTCCGCCCCCACCGCGGGCGCGGAGAGTTCGCCTTCGCGTCGTACCTGGACCGAAGCGGCCTCGCGGTCCCGCTGGTGATCCTGCTGTTCGGAGCGGTGTGGATGTTCCCGCTGATCACGGCGCTCGTTGCCGGTGACATCTTCGCGTCCGAGGACCACAACGGGACTCTGAAGACGATCTTCACGCGCTCGCTGGAGCGGTGGCAGTTGTTCGTCGGCAAGGCGCTGGCAGCGAGCACTTACGCGGTGGTCGCGATCTTCTTGTGCGGGACCGTCGCGGTGCTGGCGGGCAGCCTGCAGTCGGGGTTCAACTCGCTTCAGAGCCTGTCAGGGACGGTCGTATCAGCGCCCAAGGCGCTCGAGCTGGTGTACGGGAGCCTGCTCGTCTACCTGATGCCGATCGGCGCGATCGTCTGCATCGGGCTGCTGCTGTCGACGATCACGCGCAACAGCGCCGCCGCGGTCGTCGGGACGCTGATGGTGTCGCTGCTGATCCAGCTCGTCGGGATCCTTCCTGGTCTGGGCGCGGTCCAGCCCTACCTGCTCAGCACCCAGTTCAACGCCTGGCAGGGGCTGCTTCGCACCCCGATCGACTGGACTCCGATCATCCGCGCTGCCTGGGTCTGCGCGCTGTACGCGGTGCCGGCGCTGGGGGCGGCCTTCCTGGTCTTCATCCGCCGCGACGTCGCTGGTGGATGACGCGGCTGAGCTGCGCGAGCGGGTGCTCGTTGTCGATGACGACCCGCCGTTGCTGCGCATGCTCGCCCGCTCGCTGACCGCCGAGGGGTTCGACGTGACAACCGCCCATGACGGCGGCGCGGCCCTGATGGCAGCCGAGCGGTCGGCTCCCGACGTGATCGTGCTCGACATCGCGATGCCGGCGATCGACGGCCTGTCGGTCTGCCGGCGCCTGCGGGGCCGCGGACTGCCGACCCCGATCCTGATGCTGACCGCGCGCGATGCCGTCGCCGACCGGGTCGCGGGCCTGGAGGCCGGCGCCGACGATTACCTCGTCAAACCGTTCGCGATCCAGGAGCTGATCGCCCGGCTCCATGCGCTGACGCGGCGCGGCAAACAGGCAGACGAGCTGCTCTCCTATGCCGACCTGGTGCTCGACACCGCGGCCCGCTCGGCGACCCGCGGTGCCACCACGATCACGCTGACAGGACGCGAGGCGGCGCTGCTTGCGCTGCTGCTGCGCGAGCCGGGCCGCACGGTGACGCGCGAGCGCGCGATCGACGAGATCTGGGGCGGCGCGGCGGAGCCCAACGTGGTTGACCGATACGTGACCAGGTTGAGGCGCAAGCTCGGTGACCCGCCCTTGATCAAGACGGTGAGGGGATCGGGGTTCGTGCTGCGCGCCTAATGGGTGGCGCCGCGGCTCGGCACCGGCGACAAGCCGTCTGCGGCTCCGCCTGGCGCCAGCAGGACCTGGACGTCGCCTTCGGGCAGCGGCCGGCTGAACAGGTAGCCCTGCGCTCCGTCGCAGCCCAGGTCGCGCAGGTGGGAGGCCTGGGAGTCGGTCTCGACCCCCTCGGCGACCACGGTCAGCCCGAGCGCGTGCCCGAGCTCGACCAGCGCCCCGACGATCGCATCGTCGCCGTTGTCGGACCCGAGGGCCGAGACGAACGACTGGTCGATCTTGATCGTGTCCAGCGGCAGGTGTCTGAGGCTCTGTACGGACGAGTTGCCGGTGCCAAAGTCGTCGATCGCCAGCTTGACGCCCAGCCGGCTGACGGCCGTCAGCGTGCGGCTCGCGAGCTCTGGGTTGCGCTGGACGGTGTCCTCGGTCACCTCAAGGCAGAGCGCCCCGGGCTCAGCGCCCCTGGCGCGCATCGCGGACGCGATCGTTGCCACCAGTGCCGAATCCTCGAGTTGGCGGGCCGAGACGTTGACCGAGATGTTGACTTCGGGTCGCGCACTGCGCCATCGCTCGATCTGGTCGAGCGCCTGCTCGATCACCCACTCGCCGATCGGGACGATCAGCCCGGTGTCCTCGGCCAGCGAGACGAACTGACCGGCGTCGATCAGCCCCCGCTCGGGGTGCTGCCAGCGGACCAGCGCCTCGAACCCCATCAGCCCAGTCTCGCCGTGGAGCGACACGCGGGGCTGGTAATGGACCCGAAGCTGGGAGCGCTTGATCGCCACCCGCAGCCCCTCTTCGAGCTCGCGCCGTTGGCTGGCCCGGGTTCGAGACGCCTCGTCGTAGAGCTCGTAGCGGGCGCCGCCGAGTTCCTTGGCGCGGTACATCGCCGCATCGGCATCGCGGATCACGCTCGCGGGCGTGACCGCCGGGTCGCTTACGAGGGCGATCCCGATGCTGACCGCGATTGCGGTCTCGGCGTCCCCGAGTGGCAGCGGCCGGCTCGCAGACTGGCTGATTCGGTCGGCGATCAGGACCGCCTCGCGCTCGCTCTCGAGCTCCTCGAACAGAAACGTGAACTCGTCGCCGCCGAATCGCGCGACCGTGTCCATCGGCCGCAGCAGCTCGCTGAACCGCGCGGCCAGCGCGCTCAGCACCAGATCCCCGGCCGCGTGACCCATCGAGTCGTTGACCCGCTTGAAACCGTCGAGGTCGAGAAACAGGACGGCGACGATCGAGCCCTTGCGACGCGCACGATCGATCGCGACCGTCAGCCGGTCGATGAACAGCGCCCGGTTCGGCAGCGCGGTGAGCGGGTCGTGGAGTGCCTGACGCGCGAGCTCGCCCTCCGAGCGCTTGCGCTCGATTGCGTAGGTGACCGCTCGTGCGAGCACAGCCGGATTGAGCTCGGCTCGGCCGAGGAAGTCCTGGGCGCCGGCCCGCAGCGCGAGTACTCCGAGCTCGGGATCGGCGGCGGGCGCGAGGACGATGATCGGGACATCGGGCGCGGCGGTGCGCAGCTGCTCGAGCGCGCCGAGCCGGTCGTCCCCGTCACTGGAGATCTCAAGCAGCACGCACGTGGCCCCGCGCTCGCGCAGCTCCTGCCCGGCGTCGGCGACCCGCTCGGCGTGACTTACGACGAGTCCCTCCGTCCAGGCTGCGCGCAACATCGCGCCGATCAGCATCGCTGCCCGAGCGTCGTGCTCCACGAGCAGCACACGCGCCGCCCCCTGCGTGCCGGCAGCGCCGGACAATGGCAACCCTCCGTGGTGTCTCATCCTGAATAACTCGTAGTCCGTTATGAAGCTCTTTGGTGATGAAAACATAACTTTGAACCATTTGCCAATCCGCCGTCGCAGGGTGAGCCGCAGATGAGATATCCACGCACCCTGCGTGCAAGGCTCGCCGTTGCGACGGCCGCCTCGATCCTGGCCGCTGTGGTCGCGTTCGCGGTCGTGACCGTGATCGTGGTCGGCTCAGAGCTCCGCGGCTCGCTCGATACGGCGCTGCGACAGCGTGCTCAGGACGTCGCCGAGCTCGCCGTGACCGCCCCGTCGGTGCTCCGCGATCCGGGCGCGTTCGAGAGCCCGGACTCCGGCCGACAGCTCGCGGTCGAGGTGATCGACGCCCACGGTCGAATCTTGGCGCGGTCGCTCGCGCTGGGCGCCGAGGTGCTGCCCGAGGATTCGATCGTGACCTCGGCCCTGCACCAGGGGCGCACCGGGGTGCAGGACATCACGCTCAATGGGCGTCCGTTTCGGATGTACGCGGCGCCGATCGCGGATACCTCGGGTCCGGCGGCTGGCGGCGCGGTGCTGGTCGCCTCCGACACCGCCGACATCTCGAACACGCTCGGCAACCTCGGCGTGGTTGTCGCGTTGTGCGGCGCCGTGATCGTGCTGCTCGCATCACTCGGGGCGGCGCTGCTGACCCGTCGAGGTCTGCGTCCGCTGAGCCGGCTCGCGACGGCGGCCGGCGAGATCGAGCGCACGGCCGACCCGGCCCGCCGGCTGCCCGAGCCGGCGACCCTTGACGAGATCGGTCAGCTGACAGGGGTGCTCAACCGGATGCTCGCCTCGCTCGAGCAGGCGCGCGAGAGCGAACGGCGGTTTCTCGCTGACGCCTCGCACGAGCTGCGGACGCCGGTGACGGCCTTGCTGGGCAACGTCGAGTACGCGGTTCGCCACGGGGCTGAGCCGGAGGTGCTCGACGATCTGCGACACGACGCGAGCCGGCTGGCGAGCCTTGTCGACGCGCTGCTGACGCTCGAACGCGCCGACGAGGCGGGTGCGACCGTCGACGGACGCGTCGACCTCGAGCAGATCGTCCGCGCGGTCGCCGACGAGCATCCGGACGGACGGGTCAGGCTCGGCCCACTGGAGCCGGCCACGGTCGAAGGTGACGGTGACGCGCTGCGGCGGGTCGTCTCCAATCTGGTCGACAACGGCCTCGTGCATGGCCCCGATGGAGGGGTCGTGACGGTCGCCGTCAGCTCGAGTGACGGGACCGCGCGAGTATCGGTCCGCGACAGCGGACCGGGCCCCGACCCGGCGCAGCGCGAGCATTTGTTCGAGCGCTTCTGGCGCGCGCCCCAGTCGGCAGGCCGTCCCGGCTCGGGACTTGGATTGTCGATCGTCGCCGCGATCGTGGCGCGCCACCACGGGACGATCTCGGTCGACGGGGCGGAATTCGTCGTCACGCTGCCGGCGGCCGGGCCCGACCGTGGCTGAATTCTCATTTTCGTCTTAGCAAAAGCTGATCGACTCACGGCAGGTTCAGCACGTGGCGACATTCGAGTACCCAGTGCCGCGGCGAGACCGAAGCGCCGCGCAACGCCAGCGCGAGGCTGCGTTCGCGCGGATCGGTCGCGTCCGCGGCTGGACGATCGTCGGCGCAGGTGCGCTGACCGCGGCGGCTGCGGCCGCCGTCAGCGCCGCTGTTCCCGGCCACACGCTCGGTGCCAAGACCGCCAACCCGGCCGTCGCCAAGGTCAGCTCCGGACGTGCGGCGGTGTCGCTGAGGATGCCGCCGCTCGCGACCCCGAGCCAGCTCGGGCTCCGCGGTCCCGCGGGGGCACCCACCGCGCCTTCGCAGCCCCAGGCCGCGCCACAACCCCAGCCCCAAGCCGCGCCACAGCCCCAGCCCCAAGCCGCGCCACAGCCCCAGCCCCAGGCCGCGCCGCAGCCCCAACCCCAGCCGGCGCCCGCCGCGGTCTCCGGAGGCTCTTGACCGCTTCCGCCAGCTTTCCGGCGCTGGGGAGCACGGCGGTGGTGGCGACGTCCGAAGAGGGCGCGCTCGCTCGCGCCGTCGATGTCGTCAAGCGGGTGGTGGACGAGTTCGACCGCGCGTGCTCGCGGTTTCGCGATGACTCAGAGCTTGCTCAGGTCAACCGCGCGGCGGGTCGACCGGTCCGCGTGTCGCCGCTGATGGCCGAGGCGACCCTGGCCGGGATCCGCGCCGCCGAGCTGACCGAAGGAGACGTCGATCCGACGCTCGGCTCCGCGCTCGTGTCACTCGGGTACGACAGAGATTTCGAGTTGGGTCTGACCGGCCGGGGCACGATCCCGACGCGCGTGCCGGCATTTGCGGCGGTTGCCGGCTGGCGCACGGTGAGAGTCGACGCGCAGGCGGGCACGGTCGCGATCGGCGCCGGCGTCAGCCTCGACCTCGGCGCGACTGCCAAGGCCCTCGCCTCCGACCATGCCGCGCTCCTCGCGCTTGACGCCGTGCACTGCGGAGTGCTCGTCAGCCTTGGCGGTGACATCGCGACCGCCGGCGAGCCTCCGGCCGATGGCTGGCACGTTCGCGTGACCGACGACCACCGCTCGGGCATCGATGCGCCCGGCCAGTCGATCACGATCCGCTCCGGGGGGCTTGCGACCTCGAGCACCACCGTTCGCAGATGGCGCTCCGGCGACGATCGGGCGGTCCATCATCTGCTCGACCCGACGACTGGGCTGCCGGCCGCGGGCGGGTGGCGCACGGCGAGCGTCACAGCGGCCTCGTGTGTGGACGCCAACATCGCCAGCACGGCGGCGATCGTCAGAGGTGACCTTGCACCGGCGTGGCTTGAGTCACTCGGCCTGCCGAGCCGACTGGTCGCCGACGACGGGCTGGCACTCCACATAGCGGGATGGCCGGCCGAGGGTGACGACCTCTGCTCGGTGCTCACGGAGGTGTCAGCGTGAGCCCCCCGTTCGCGAGCGTCGGACCGAGCGCCTACTGGTATCTGACCCGGGGCACGGGCGCGGTCGCGCTGGTGCTGCTGACGGTCAGCGTCGTGGTGGGGATCATCGGGTCGCTGCGAGTGTCGGCGCCCCGCTGGCCGCGGTTCGCGATCGAGGTCGTGCACCGTGACGTCTCGCTGTTGGTGATCGTGCTGCTGGCGGTCCATATCGCCACCACCGTGCTTGACCGCTTCACCAAGATCTCGCTGACCGCGGCGGTCATCCCGTTCATCTCCAGCTACCGGCCGTTCTGGCTCGGGCTCGGCGCACTCGCGTTTGACCTGCTGCTCGCGCTCGTGGTCACGAGCCTGCTCCGACGCCGCCTGGGGTACCAGCGGTGGCGGGCGATCCACTGGCTTGCATACGCGAGCTGGCCGATTGCGGTCCTCCACGGCCTCGGGACGGGTAGCGACACAAAGGTCTGGTGGATGCTCGCGCTGACGGCGGCCTGCGTGGCGGCGGTCGTCATCGCTATCTGCGTCAGGATCGCCGGGGCCGAGAGCCGCCCCGAGCTGCGGGCGCCCGGGATCGCGTTGTGCCTCGCGGCGCCGGTGGCGTTGCTGGCATTTACGGTCCTGGGTCCGCTCGAGAAGGGGTGGGCGAAACGGTCGGGCACGCCGTCGAGCCTGCTCGCGCACACCGCGCCCGCTGCCGATCGCGGGAGCACGGTGGCGTCGACAACGGCCGCGCAACCAAAGCGATTCTCGGCCCAGCTCGCCGGCTCGGTCAGGCAGGCGCAGATTCAGAGCGGGTCGATCATCGATCTCCGGATGCGCCTCAGCGGTGGTGCCCACGGCCGACTCCGGGTGCGGCTCGGTGGAGCCTCGATCCCCGGCGGCGGGCTGTCGCTGACCGGCAGCCAGGTGGACCTGATCGCCGACGGGATCCCGAGCGTGCTGGTGGGGAGGGTCAGCTCGCTGGAGGGCACCGAGTTCGTCGCCCACGTCAGTGGCAGCACGGGAGCCGCGCTGACACTGCACGTCCACCTCCACCTCAACCAGAGCGACAACTCGGTCACCGGCGCGATGACCGCGGTTCCGTGAGCACTGATGTCTGTGATGACTGACTTCGAGACCGAGCGCGGCCCGGCGGGCCTGCCGAGATTGCTGGCCGGGCTCGAGACATCCGGGCCGACGATGACGCTCGCCGAGCACCGCGCCGCTCACGGGCCGATGCCGCGGATCTCCGGATCGCAGCTGATCGGCCTGGTCGAGCAGAGTGGGCTGCGTGGCCGCGGCGGGGCGGACTTCCCGACCGGCACCAAGCTCCGCGCCGTGGCAAGCGGCCGCCGCCGCCCGACGCTGATCGTCAACGGGTCCGAGACCGAGCCCGCGAGCGCCAAGGACCGGCTGCTGCTCTCGCGTCTGCCGCATCTGGTGCTCGACGGCGCGATTCTCGCGGCGCGGGCGGTTGGCGCCGGCGAGGCGGTCATCAAGGTCGGTGACGGGACGCCGGCGGTGAGCCGTGCGCTCGAAGGGGCGGTCGCCGTGCGCGAGGACGAGGGGATCGACCTGCGCGTGGTCGCCGGGCCCGAGGGTTACGTCACCGGTGAGGAGACGGCGGTCGTCAACTACCTCGGGCGGGGCGTCGCCAAGCCGACGTTCGTGCCGCCGCGCCCGTACGAGCGCGGGCTGCGCGGCCGTCCGACGTTGATCCAGAACGCCGAGACGCTGTCACAGCTGGCGCTGATCGCCCGGTTCGGGTCTGAGTGGTTTCGCGAGCTGGGCAGTGATGCCGATCCCGGCTCGGCGCTGGTGACGATCTCGGGGGCGGTCAAGCACCCGGGCGTCTATGAGCTGGCGTTCGGGACACCGATGACCGATCTGCTCGCGGCGGCCGGAGGGGCGAGCGAGCCGCTCCAGGCGCTACTGGTCGGTGGCTATTTCGGCACCTGGGTGCAATCGTCGCGGGCGCTCGCGCTGCGGCTATCGCGCGAGGACCTGCGATCGGTCGGCTGCACGCTCGGCTCGGGCGTGCTGATCGCGCTCGGCGAGAGCGCGTGTGGGTTGCACGAAAGCGCTCGCGTGATCGACTACCTGGCCAACGAGTCAGCCGGCCAGTGCGGGCCGTGCGTCCATGGCCTGGCGGCGATCGCAGACTCCGTCTGCGCGCTGGCCGACGGCGTCGCCCATCCGCGCGAGCTCGAGCGGCTGCTGCGGTGGACCGCGGAGATCCGAGGCCGCGGGGCGTGCCATCACCCCGACGGCGCGGCGCGGTTCGTCGAGAGCGCGTTGACGGTGTTCGGGCACGAGCTGGAGACTCACCGGCGCACGCGGTGCGCGGCCCGGCCGGCGGGGTTGCCGCTCGGTGGGGTGGTCGTGGGGGCGCGGCGGTGAGCGCCCGGCTGCGTGTGGCGCGTGGGCGTGGGGTGCGCCGATGAGCGCCCGGCTGCGCGTCAACCCGATCATGTGCGAGGCGCACGGCTTGTGCGCCGAGCTGCTGCCCGAGCTGATCCGGCTTGACGACTGGGGCTATCCGATCCTCGACCAGAGCGAGGTTCCGCCAGAGCTTTTGGGGCTCGCGCGCAAGGCTGCTGATGCGTGCCCGACGTTGGCGCTGATCCTGGAGGAGCGCGGCGGGCGCTGACGGGCGCGGCCGAGGGGAGTGATCCACCTACGGCTGTGGGCTGTAGGTCCAAAACCGCCGCAGAGGGGAGTGATCCACCCGCGGGAAGTCGCGCGCTGCTCCGAGCGGCGGCGCTCAGTCCGTCCGCGGCCGCAGGCCGTCAAGCATCCGCTCGATCGTGGCCGCGACCGTGTCGGCTTGGCCCGGATCGCTGACGATGAGCAGGGCTGCCTCGTCGAGCGCGCCCATCAGCAGGTGGGCGAGTGGCGTGACCGCCACCGGATCGATCTCGCCGGCCTCGATGGCGGCGGCGATCACGGCTTCGATCATGCCGAGGCCGTGGTCCTGGGCCACCTCGCGCCACCGTTCCCAGCCGAGGACCGCCGGGGCGTCGATCAGGACGATCTGCTGGACCTCGGGCGCGGTGCACGCCTGCAGGAAGGCGCGGGCGCCGGTCCGCATCGCTCCAAGCGGGCTGCTGACCTCGTCTGACAGGACCGCGATGCGCGTGGTCAGCTCGCTTTCAACCTGTTCGTAAACGGACAGGAACAGATCCTGCTTGGTGGGAAACTGGTGGTACAGCGCGCCGCGAGTCACTCCGGCACGGCGGACGATCTGCTCGGTACCGACGGCCGCGTAGCCGTGGCGCGCGAACAGGTGTCGCGCGGCTCGGATGAGCTTTGCTCGGGTCGAGGCGGATCGGGCCGCTTGGCGGTTGACAGACATGCAGTCTGTATGTAAGTTACGTACAGTCTGTACGAATCACAAGCGACAAGATAGAGGAGGTCGCGGACGATGGACCAGACGATCCAACTCCCGCAGGGGACCATCCACTACCGCGAGCACGGGAAGGGCCAGCCGATCGTGTTCGTCCACGGTCTGCTCGCCGACGGCAGTCTGTGGCGCAATGTCACGGCCCATCTCGCCTCGAGCTACCGATGCATCGCGCCGGACTGGCCGCTCGGCTCGCACCGCACGCCGCTCGCGCCGGGCGCCGATCGCAGCCCGCGCGGGATCGCGCACCTGGTCGCCGACTTTCTCGACCACCTCGGCCTCGAGCGCGTGACGATCGTCGGCAATGACACCGGCGGCGCGATCTGCCAGATCCTCGCGAGCGAGCGTCCGGAGCGGCTGGCAGGCCTTGTGCTGACCAACTGCGACTGCCTCGAGAACTTCCTGCCGCCGGCTTTCAAGCCGATGCAGTGGCTGGCCCATGTCCCGGGCTCGTATGCGCTGATGGCACGGGGCACCGGTTCCGCCCGAATGCGGCGGTCTCCTCTCGGCTACGGGATGCTCACGCACCGTCCGATCCCCGACGAGATCACCGCGGCATGGACGACGCCCCTGCGGCGGCCCGAGATACGTGCTGACATGGTCGCGACGCTGAAGGCGATTGACAAGCGCGACACGCTCAACGCGGCGCGCAAGCTCGCCGAGCATCCGCTCCCGATGCTGCTCGCCTGGGCGCCCGATGACCGCTTCTTCGCGATCAAGTTCGCCCAGCGCCTGCAGGCGATGATCGACGGCGCGCGCCTGGAGCGAATCGAGGACAGCCGCGCGTTCGTGCCCGAGGATCAGCCAGAGCGGCTCGCCGAGTCGATCGCGGAGTTCGTCAGCGCTGCAGCCGAGCCGGAGGACCGGGGTCAGCCGGCGTCGGCCCGTGCAACCGCTCCTGCAACACAGCCATCCACCAGCTAACCCCCCACCAACGCCCGCGCCTGAAGCCGACCCGCTCGTAGCTGCCGACGGGCCCGTAGGCGAATGACTCGTGCAGGCCCACGCTCGCCTCGTTGGGCAGCGTGATCCTGTTCGAACGCTTCTGGCGCGCGCCGGTGATGGTCGAGAGCTCGCAGTTCACCGTGCAGCGACCCGCGCGACCAGGCGCGGGCTGATCGCGCCGGAAGTGGCGCCGCGAGGAACGGGGAGGCTCCCGCGGTCATAACCGGTCAGCGGGCGGACCACCAGGTCCCGCACCCCGAGCACCACCGCTTGCAGGGCTGGACAGAACACCCTGCGACGACTACCGTCGCACCGGATGAGGCGGCTGGGCATCTCAGCGGTCGTGTGCACATTTCTGCTGGCACTGACCGCGGCCGCGCTCGCGAAGTCCCATGCCAACGGCCACGCGCGCGCGCGCGCGCGCCCTGTACTCCATTGGCCCAACTCGCCCGTGCGCCACTTCAGGCGCCAGGCGCAGAGCAACTTGACCCCGAGCTTCACCGCCAACCTCCACGGCGGGGTCGCGTTCGCCGGGAACACTCTCCTCACCTGCCCGGAGAATCTCTCGGCGAGAAGGCATCGCGTCAGGCAACGGCCCCATTCGCGCCTCAGATCGGACGACAGCGTGGCTTGCGTCGGCGCCAACAACAACGACCACAACATGGTCTACGTGAACGTCGATCCGAGCGGTGGGCATTTCGACTCGAGCTCGGCGACTCTGACGGTCCCGACCGGTGCCCGCGTGGTCAAGGCCTTCCTGTACTGGGGCGCCGACCTGTCGCAGGGCGTCAACCGGCCGACCGTCAACCCTCCCAGCTTCGCCGCGCCGGGCGGCGCTGACCCGACCACCAACACGCAGTGGAAACAGGCGGATCTTCGCGTCGGCTCGGGCTCCTTCACGACGATCGACGCGACCGACCCGGCGCGCAACGGCGACTACAAGGGGATCGCGAGCTGGTACAACCAGCCCGGAGCGGACCCTGGATTTGCCTATCAGGTGCGTGCCGACGTCACCAACGAGATCAGCGCGGCCCTCAGCACAACCCGCCGGCGGACCAGGTCAGGGGCCGACGAGCAACTACCGATCACCGTGGCCAACGTTCAGGCCGGTCACGGCTACAACCGCCACGGCGGCTGGAACCTGTTGGTGGTCTGGCAGACCCCGACCGCCCCGTGGCGCGACATCACGCTGTTCGACGGCTTTGACTTCGTGCAGGTGTCCGGTGGCCAGCAGCTGGTCGTCGGTCCGCTCAACTTCACCGGGTTCAGCACGCCCGCCAGCGGCAAGGTCGACGCGCACCTTACGACCTGGACATACGAGGGAGATCGGGCGATCACCGGCGATTATCTCGCGCTGGGCCCGGTCAGTGACACGTGCGGGTCACAGCAGAAGCCCCAGTCCGATGCGCTCCATCCCGCCACCAACTTCTTCAACAGCACGATCTCCCGGCAGGGGACCGACGACGGCGACCGCACGCCGGATTACTCGAATCAGATGGGCTTTGACCTCGCGAACCTAGCTGTCCCCGAAGGCACGATCCCGAACGCTGCAGATGGAGCTTCGGTCTGCCTGGGGACAAATGGCGACACGTACTTCTTCGGCGGGATCGTGTTTGACACGTTGATCCGCGCGCCGAACGTCCAGATCTCGAAGGTGGCCAACGTCTCAGAGGCCGATCCAGGCGATCCGGTCACCTACACGACGACGGTGACCAACCCGCAGCGCGCCACCGATGACCCGCTCTATCCGACTGCCGCTGCAACCAACATGGTGGTGTCCGATCCACTGCCGTCGGGGATCAATTTCGTCAACTTCACCAACAACCCGGGCGGTGTGTGCAGTTACACCGCGGCTTCGCGGACGATCAACTGCAACGTCGGGACGCTCGCCGTCGATGGCACTTTCACGTATGCGTTCGTCGGGGCCGTCGACGCATCCGCGCAGGGTCCGGGTCCCAATCTGGTCGTCAACACGGGCTGCTTCCTATCCAACTCCGAGGATCAACCCGACCACACGTTCACCGGCTGCGACAACGCGACGATCGTGGTTCCCCCGCCCCCGCCGCCGCAGCCGCAGCCCGCCGACCTGGGCGTTGTCAAGACCGTCTCGGCGACCGTCGTCAAGCCGGGGGACAAGATCACCTGGCACATCGTCGGCACCAACTACGGTCCAGCCACCTCGACTGGCTTCGTGCTCGCCGACCAGCTGCCGCCGGGCGTTTCATTCGTCAGCGCGACCGGGAGTCCGCAGTTGACGTGCACGACGCCGCCGGTCGGTGGCGACGGCGCGGTGACGTGTACGGCGCCGAGCGTGCCCGCTCAGCCCGCAGATGGCTCATCGCTGACCTTGACGATTGTGGCCACCGTCGCGCCCAACGCGGCCGACGGGACGCTGCTGCTCAACGTCGCCACCGTGCAGGGCGACCAGACCGAGCCCGCGCCCGATCCTCATCCGAACAGCGACGCGACGATCACGCGGGTCGTCGTCCCGCCCAAGCCGCCCCCACCGCCACCGGAGCCGCCGCCCCCGACTCCGGACGGGCCACCCCCGCTGCCGGTCCCGCAGCCGCCCGAACCCGCGCTCCCGGCCGTGCTCGGCGCCCGGCTCAGCCTGCACAAGCAGGCGTCGCCACCGATCGTGATCGCGGGCGCGAGCGTGCGGTTCACGCTGCGGGTCCGCAACAACGACGAGGACTCGGCGCTCAAGGTCAAGCTGTGCGACACCCTCCCGCACGGGCTGACGGTCGCCTCCGCGCGGGGGTTCAAGGTTCACGGCCGCAAGCTGTGCGCGAGCGTCGGCACGATCGACGCTCTGGGCACGAGGACGGTGCGCTTCACCGCCCGCGCCCAGCCCGGCGCGCCGTCGCATATCACCAACACCGCCACCGCCACCGCCAGCAACGCGAGGCCCGCCAGGGCTCGGGCCCGCGTGCGCGTGGTGGCGCCTCCGCCCCCCGTCGGCAACGGTTAGACCCCGCGCGCTGGCGCCGGGGAGGCGATCACGCTCGGCCGAGCCGCGCCGGCGGCCCGGGCTCGGCCGGAGCCTCGCCGTCGGGCTGCGGGCGAAGCTGCGCGAGCCACCAACCGACATCCCACCAACGCCCGCGCTTGAAGCCGACCCGCTCGTAGCTGCCGACACGCTCGTAGCCGAATGACTCGTGCAGGCCCACGCTCGCCTCGTTGGGCAGCGTGATCCCGGCGCACGCGACAAAGCACCCCTGGCGGACGAGCAGCGGTAGGAGCGCTCCGTACAGCGCCCGGCCAATGCCGAGACGCTGGTGGGAGGGAGCCACGTAGACCGAGGTGTCAACCGACCAGCGGTAGGCGGCGCGCTTGTTGTGGACCGTTGCGTACGCGTAGCCGACCAGCTCTCCGTCGAGCTCGGCGACGAGCCACGGGTAGCGCTCGCAGACCCACTCGATCCGGGCCTGCATCCCGGCGGCGCCCGGCGGATCCTGTTCGAGTGACGCGACGCCGTCGAGGACGGCCGGCGCGTAGACCGCAGCGCAGGCTTCGGCGTCGCGAGCGGGATCGACGTGACGAAGCTCCATTTGCGGGCAATCTAGGCGCCGACCCCCAGCGGGCATATGGCCGTACGGCCCAATCACATGGCGACGGCGCCGCGCGGGGTCTCCGGGCCCCGCGCCGCCTCGCTGCCCAGCGGCCCGCGAGCGATCGCCTCGCGACGGGCCGCGAGCTGCGCCGGCCCGGCCACTCGATATCCCTCGGGCAACACGGGCGTCATCGCCCGGGTCATCTGGCCGAGCCCACGGAAGACCAGCTCGTCGCTCCGGCTCCATGGGATCCTGAGCCGCCGCCGGAGCTCGGGCGTGAGCAGGCCGACCCCACCGAGCCAGATCGCGCGGCGCAACGGGATTCGCGCCACGCTCCACGCAGGCCCGGGCATCGGCACCAGCGGTCGGCCGCTCATCCTCACGGCCCTCAGCACGCGCCGGACCGAGTCGTTGAACGCGAGCTCGGTTGCGCAGACGTGATCGAAGTACTCGCGAAACCCCTCCCAGCACTCGGGCAGGTCTCGCGGGCGAACTCCGATCAGCCGTCCGAGTCCGCGGTACTCGTGGTAGAAGCACTCGCGCGCCTCGGGCCGCATCGGCCGGCCGAACTGGGCGTGGCCGGCGACATACGTGTCTAGCAGCGTCGCGTGGACCCAGGCGTACGCATCCGGCTCCAGCGCGTTGTAGACCCGGCCGTCATCGCGCACTCCGCGGAACCGCCGGTGGAGCGCGCGCAGCCGTCGGCCGGCGGCGATCGCGTCCTCGCCGCCATAGACCAGCAGCGTCACGTAATCGACCGTCCGCAGCAAGCGGTCGTACGGGTCGCGCTCGAAATCGGAGTAATCGCGCACGCCGGCGGCGACGACCGGATGGGCGACCTGGAGCAACAGCGGGTAGAGGATCGCCAGATTCAGCCGCACGTCGCTGGCATAGCGCCAGCAGACCGAGTCGGGCCCGGCAAGCACCCTGCGCGCAGCGCGTTCGTCGATCGCCGACCGATCCGCAGGGGGCATGCTCAGATGATGGCTCACCCCGAGAGGCCGGCGGCGAGGTCAAGCCCAGGAGCTGGTGCCCAACGTCTCGCGAACCAGCCTGACCGCCGTCGGCTCGACCACATCCGCCGGCGCCTCATCGAGTGTCGCCGCGACTGCGTGCCGAACCGCCGAGGTCAGAAAGAAGCCGCTCGCTGCGCGCAGCCGCTCCAGCGACACCGGCTCGACGCGCGTGTCGAGGCTTCGCATCGGGCCCAGCACGAGCAGCAGCGAGCGTGTCACCCCCGGCAGCATGCGACCGTCGGCGGGCGGCGTGATCAGCCGTCCCTGCTCGAACAGCCAGACGTTGGCCCACGCCGCCTCCAGCACCTGGCCGTCCTCGTCGACCAGCAACGGAACCAGCCCCGGTTCGGCAAGCGAGTCCAGCAGCCGACGGTCGGCCCACTTGTGGCTGCCGAGCCCGCCCGGGACGACGACCGGCGTGCAGAGAACCGGCGCCGTGGCGTCGGGATCAATGGGCGAGACGCCGATCGAGATAGCCAGCTGATGGTCGCCCGGGACGGCATCGATGCGGATCCGGTGGGGGCCGGTCAGCCCAGCCGCCCGTGCGAGCACCGTCGCCAGCAGATCAGCAGGCAGCGTCAGCCCGTACAGCTCGTTGACCGAACGCGCGAGCCGTTCGACGTGCGCCTCGGGAGCCTGGACGCGGCCGCCGCGTACGAGCAGCGTCTCGAAGACGCCGCGGGCCTGGTCAGGCCGCTGCTGCGGCATCCGAGCTCGAGCTCCGTCGCCGCCCGACGACGACCGAGGTTCCGACCGCGGCCGCGATCGGGCGCGCCTTGGCGAGCGCCTCCTCGAGCTCAGAGCGCGGATCGGAGTCGGCGACGATGCCGCCGCCGGCGCCGAGCCAGATCGCTTCATCGCGCAGCTCGAGCGTGCGAATCGCGACGCTGAGCTCGAGCCCCGCGACCGGGCTCGAGAAACCGATCGCGCCCGTGTACACCTCGCGTCCGGTCGGCTCGAGCGCCGCGATCACCTTCATCGCCTGGACCTTCGGAGCGCCGGTGACAGAGCCCGGAGGGAACGTTGCCCGCAGCAGCTCCCGGTTGCCGAACTCGGGGCGCAGCTCGCCATGCACGCGCGAGACCAGATGCCAGAGTCCGGGGTGCGGTTCGGCGGTCGGCTCCACGGGTGCGACGATCGAGCCGTATGTGCAGACGCGGCCGAGGTCGTTGCGCATCAGGTCGACGATCATCACGTGCTCGGCGGCGTCCTTGGCCGAGCGCTGCAGCGCCTTGCGCGCGGCTGCCGCCGCGGCTGGGTCGAGCTCGCGGGGGATCGTGCCCTTGATCGGCGCGGTCGTCACCCGGGCGCCGCGGCGGCGCAGGAACAGCTCTGGCGAGAGGCTCGTGATGCCGCCGTTGGGCGTGGTGAACGCGGCCGCGTACGGGGGGGAGATCGTCTCGAGTGCTCGGGACAGCAGCTCCAGCGGTGACCCGTTCCAGCGGCTCTCGAGACGGAGGCAGATGTTGGCCTGGAAGATCTCGCCCGCAGCGATCCGCGCGCGGCAGTCGGCGACCGCTTCGAGATGGTGGTCGGCGGCGGTCGCGGTCAGTCGCAGCGGGGCGGGGGGTGCGATGGGACCCGACGGGGATACCGGCGAACGCTGCACGATCGCCCGCAGGCGGTCCAACCGCTCGTGCAGTTGCGCCCGGCGACCGTCGGTCACAAGCGCCTCAAACCACCACCGCCCGGCCGGATCGAGCCGCAGCACGTTGTCGTAGTAGGCGAGATGAAACTCGGGCAGCGCCACCGGCCGCGGCGGGCCGGCGGGAAGCTGCTCGATCCGGGCGCCAAGCCGGTACCCGAGCCAGCCGAACCATCCGCCGCCGACGGCATCGGGGTGGGCGAGGTCGCGGGCCGCCAGCTGCGGCAGGTCATCGAGTGTGGCGAAGGGATCGCCGTCGGGCGAAGCGACCGCGAGCGGCTCGGATCCGAGGACGGCGCCGCCGCCTGCCCAGCTGCCGCTGAGGGCGAACGGCATCGGTTCGTCGCGCAGCGCGGCGAGCATCTGCGGCGGCGTCAGCGCCGAGCGCAACGGAACCCGTAGCAGCGACGCAACCGAGGTCAAGTTGGCAGCCATCACAACAATCATGTACCAATTCGTTCTATGAGCGCAAGATTGATTGACGGCAAGGGCGTCGCCCAGCAGGTGAGGTCCGAGATTCGTGAGCAGATCGAGCAGTGGTGCGGTGCGGGCGGGCAGCGTCCCGGCCTGGCGACGATCCTCGTCGGGGAGGACCCCGCCTCGGCCGTCTACGTATCCGGCAAGCAGCGAGCCTGCACCGAGGTCGGGATCCAGGGGTTCGCGCATGACCTCCCGGCGGACTCGACACAGGGTACGGTCGAGGCGCTGATCCACGAGCTCAACGCGGACGATCGCGTCTCGGGGATCCTGCTGCAGCTGCCGACTCCCGAGCAGATCGACGGCGCGCATCTGACGACGCTGATCGACTCGAGCAAGGACGTGGACGGGCTGACGCCGGTGTCGGCGGGCCTGCTCGCGAAGGGCCTGCCTGGACTGCGGCCGTGCACGCCGTCCGGCGTGATCGAGTTACTGCGTCGCTATGACGTGGAGCTCGAGGGGGCTGAGGCGGTGATCGTCGGGCGTTCCGACCTGGTCGGAAAGCCGGTCGCGGCGCTGCTGCTGGCCGAGAACGCGACCGTCACCACGTGCCACTCGCGCACCCGTGAGCTCGACGCGGTCTGCCGCCGAGCAGATGTGCTGATCGCCGCGGTCGGCCGGCCCGAGATGGTCAAGGGAAGCTGGGTCAAGCCCGGCGCGACAGTGATCGACGTCGGTATCAACCGCACCGATGCGGGGCTGGTCGGCGACGTGGAGTTCGGCTCGGCAGCCGAGGTCGCCGGCCTGATCACACCGGTTCCCGGCGGGGTCGGGCCGATGACGATCGCGATGCTGTTGCGCAACACGCTCGAGGCTGCGCGCGCCCAAGCGGCGGCAGGCGAGCCGGCCGCGTAGCGCGTAACCGCGCCGCTGCGCCTAGGCGCGAGTCAATGCGCGCTCGTCGGCGAGCACCGCGTCAAACGCCTCGAGCACTCGGTCGGCGGCGTCGATCCGGGCGTTGTACCCCATCAGGCCGATCCGCCACATCGGCGGCGCGGCCGGGCCGAGGCCGCCGCCGACCTCGATGCCGTGCTCTCGCAGCAGTCGCGTCTGGACGCTCTTGCCGTCGATCCCGTCCGGGATCCGGACCGCGGTCAGCGGCGCGAGCTGGTACTCGGGCTCGGCGAGCAGCTCGAGCCCACGCTCCGCGAGGCTGTCCTGGAGATGCGCACCGGCTCGGGCGTGACGCGCCCAGCGCGCTCGCAGGCCCTCCGACGCGATCTCGCGCAACGCCTCATAGAGGGCGTAGATATGGAGGATCGGGGCGGTGTGGTGGTAGGTCACGGGTCGCTGGACCCAGTAGCGCTCGAGCAGCTCGAGGTCGAGCGAGTAGGACACCGGTTGCGTGCGGGCGCGGATCCGCTCCAGCGCGCGGTCGGAAACAGCAACTGGTGACATCCCGGGCGGGCATCCGAGGCACTTCTGCGTGCACGAGTAGGCGTAGTCGATCCCCCAGCCGTCGAAGTCGAGCTCGACGCCGCCCAGCGAAGTGACGCAGTCGGCCATCAGGAGCACGTTGCGGTCGCGCAGCTGCGCGCCGAGCTGCGCCAGCGGATGCTCGACGCCGGTCGAGGTCTCGGCGTGGACGACGGCCACAAGCCGCGCGTCGGGATGGGCGTCCACCGCCGCGAGCAGCTGATCGTTGTCGACGTGCTCGCCCCAGTCGGCGTGCACCTGTACGACCTCGGCGCCCAGCCGCTGCGCGATCTCGACGATCCGCCGGCCGAAGAACCCGTTGACGCCGACGATCGCCTTCTCGCCCGGCTCGAGCAGATGGTCCAGGCCACACTCCATTCCCGATGTGCCGGTCGCCTGCAGCGGCAGGACGAGCCCGCCGCTTGCCCGGTAGGCGTCGCGCAGCAGCCGGACCAGGTCCGTCAGCACGTCGTGGAAGTCGGGATCGAGGTGACCGAGCAGGGGACGCTGCATGGCGGCCAGCGCTGCCGGCGAGGGATTGCTCGGGCCGGGACCGCAGAGAAGGCGCTCGGGTGGGTTCAGCGGCGGCGGAGTGCGTGTCATCGGCCGCAGGGTAGAGCCTCCCGACGTTCAGGGAAAGCGAGAAATTTCGCGTGCACTCAAAGGCGTCATTCAATACATTGAATGACGCCTATCGGATGTACAAATTCATCTAATAGTGCTTGCGTTCGGGCGCCGCACCCGCTCTACTGCCGGCCATGAGCCCGACTCGCACCCGGCTGCACCGCAGCGAACTCGCAGTTCCCGGCAGCAACGTTCGGATGTTGGAGAAGGCCCCCGAGCTGGGCGCCGACATCGTGATGCTCGATCTCGAGGACGCGGTCGCGCCCGATGACAAGGAGCAGGCGCGCCTCAACGTGATTGAGGCGCTGCGCGAGCTCGACTGGTCGGGATGCTCGGTCTCACTTCGGATCAACGGCCTCGACACCCACTACTGCTACCGCGACATCGTCGACGTGGTCGAGCAGGCCGGCCATCACCTGGACTCGATCATGATCCCGAAGGCAAGCTCGGGCGCCGATGTGCACCTGGTCGCAACGCTGCTGACTCAGATCGAGGACGCGATGGCGCTGGGGCGCAGGATCGCGATCTGCGTGCTGATCGAGACCGCGATCGGGATGGTCAACTGCGAGGAGATCGCGCGGGCGTGCCCGGACCGGATGGAGGCGATGGTGTTCGGCGTCGCCGACTACGCCGCCTCGATCCAGAGCCACACGACGTCGATCGGCGGCACCAATCCGGACTACGGGATGCTGAGCGACCCGGACCCCGAGACCGATGGCGAGCGCGAACGCCATCTCGGAGACCAGTGGCACTACGCGCTGTCGCGGATCGCCGTCACCTGCCGCGCCTATGGGCTGCGGCCGATCGACGGTCCGTTCGGCGATTTCACCGACCGAGAGGGCTATCTCGCGTCGGCGCGGCGCGCCGCGGTGCTCGGCTATGAGGGGAAGTGGGCGATCCATCCGTCGCAGATCGAGCTGGCCAATGAGGTGTTCACGCCGAGCGAGCGGATCGTCGAGAAGACGCACCGGATCGTGGCCGCGATGCAGGAGGCCGCCGAGCACGGCAAGGGCGCGGTTTCGCTCGACGGGCGGCTGATCGACGCCGCCTCGATCAGGATGGCCGAGAACCTGCTCGCCAAGCTCGAGCAGATCGAGGCGCGCGAGCAGGGGCGGGACGCGCCCACGCTCGGTAGCGCCGAAGGACTCCCGAGCGCCAATTCACACAGGGCCGCTTAGCCGATGGCCGTCGCGATCGCAGAGCCGGCGCCGGCTGCGCCGGACTCCGGCGGACACATCGACGAGCTCCATCTCGCCTGCGAGGACCTGGTTCCCGGGTACGCCGCGGCCCGCAGCGAGACCGAGCGAATCTCGCTGCTGACCCGCGCCTGTCTGAGGGATGTCTGGCCGCGCGGTGACTGGCCGCGCGCCGCAGCCGGCGGCGATCAGAGCGCCACCGAGCGCTGGATCGTCCACGACGTGCGCCGACCGTCCGACGTCCTGTGCGCGCTGTGGCTCGCACGCCGCAGCGGCCTGTTCGCGCCTCCCCGCGGCGCCCCTGCCCGCCGGCCGCGCGCGACCTCGACCGTCGAGCTGGTGCCGCACTTCGAGCGCCGGTCGGCGGTGCAGCGGGTGACCGAGACGATGGGCGTTCTGTACTCGAATGCCGCGTATGCCGAGCACCTGTGGGCTCGGGGCCGCCATCAGGAGATCGAGCTCGGCTACGCGTTGAGCGTCGATCGCCACCGATGCGACCGGTGGTCGCTGCACGCCGCCGCCAGGGTGCTCGAGCGCCAGGCGCGTGCACGCGGGCTCGTCCTCACCGTCCACCACAGAGAGGCTCAGCCGCGGGCCTCGGCGATGAACGCCGCGACCAGCGGCGAGTCGTCACCGGCGCGCGTGACCGCCAGCAGCTCGGTGGCCGGTGCGCCGGTCAGCGGCCTGTAGGTGACGCCCTCGAGTCCCAGCCCGGCGACCGATGCCGGCACCGGGGAGAGGCCGATGCCCGCCGCGACCAGGCCGATGATCGTCGTCATCTCGGGCGCGTACTGGACCACGCGCGGCGAGCTGCCGGTGGCCGCCAGCCGTCCCGTGAGCAGGTCATGGAAACCCGGTGCCTGCTCGCGCGGGAACAGCACCAGCGGTTCGGCCGCCAGCCGCCGCAGCGGGATCCGCGCGCGCTTGGCGAGCGGATGGTCGGACGGGAATCGCTGCGACCGTGCGCTCGCGCATCACGACCTCGGTCGCGAGCGCGTCATCGGGGTCGATCGGCGGGCGGACGAGGCCGACGTCGATGATGCCGCTGTTGAGCGCTCGCAGCTGCTCGAGTGTCGAGCGCTCACGAAGCTCGATCTCGACCTCGGGCCGCCCGCGCCGGAAGCGCTGGATGATCCCCGGCACGATCGACAGCAGCGCCGAGCCGACGAAGTTGACCCGCAGCAGGCCGGCCTGCCCGGTCTCGATCCGTCGCACGGTCGCGACCGCGACGTCGAGCTCCTCGAGTGTCGCCCGCGCGTCGCGCAGGAACGCCTCGCCGGCCGGGGTGAGCTCGACCCGGCGGCGGGTTCGCGACAGCAGGCG
Organism: uncultured Solirubrobacterales bacterium; assembly: GCA_963770885.1. Classification (GTDB taxonomy): domain Bacteria; phylum Actinomycetota; class Thermoleophilia; order Solirubrobacterales; family Solirubrobacteraceae; genus Palsa-465. Next base: position 592,534 of record CAVYRI010000001.1, read on the forward strand.
ACAGCCGAGCTCCTCCTCGAGCCGGGCGATCTGCTGGCTCAGCGGCGGCTGGGAGATGTGCAGTCGGGCGGCGGCGCGCCGGAAGTGGAGCTCCTCGGCGACGGCGATGAAGTAACGCAATTGACGCAATTCCACGGCTCAGTCTCCTGATACGAAAACCAGATCAATAACCCTCGGTTAAGATATTGGACAGGATCAGCGCACGGTCGTAGGTTGACCGTGTGTCGTTCGTGTTGGAGTGCCCCAACTGTGGCGTGCGCGAGGTGACGGACTTCGGCTTCGGCGGCGAGATCTCGCCGCGGCCGAAATCGCGTCCGAGCTTCCGCGAGCTCAACACCTACAACTACTTCCGTCGCAACGTCGCCGGCGTTCAGCGCGAGTGGTGGTTTCACCGTTCCGGATGCCGCGCCTGGTTCGTCGCCGAGCGCGACACGACGACCAACGAGGTGCTGTTCACGGCGCTGTCCGATGAAGCGCCTCCAAGTGGGGAGGCCGCGTGAGCCGTTTGGGCAAGCAGCCCGGCGAGCGGATCGACCGCGAGCGGACGGTCACCTTCACGTTCGACGGCAAGAAGGTCGAGGCCTACGAGGGCGACACGATCGGGTCCGCCCTGTACGCGGCGGGCCAGCGGACCTTCTCACGGAGCTTCAAGTACCACCGCCGCCGCGGCCTGATGTGCTGCGCGGGCCAGTGCCCCAACTGCATCGTCGCCGTCGACGGCGCCCCGGGAGCGCGCGCCTGCATCGAGCCGGTCCGAGAGGGGATCAAGGTCGAGCACGTCAACGCGATGTCGCTCGAGCTCGACCCGATGCGTGCGACCGACCTCGTCGGTGGCCCGTTCACGCCGCCGGGCTTCTACTACAAGACCTTCATCCGGCCTCGGAAGCTGTGGCCCGTGTACGAGAAGGTGCTGCGCAACGCCGCGGGCCTGGGCAAGCTCCGCCACGAGCAGGCCGAGCGTGAGTGGCGGACCGAGTACCGGCGCCGCCATGCCGACGTGCTGGTCGTCGGCGGCGGGATCGCGGGCCTGACCGCCGCGGCCGAGGCGGCGAAGCTGGGGGCCGACGTGGTGCTGGCCGACGAGGGGCCAGAGCCCGGAGGACAGCAGCTGATCGAGCCCGACACCCAGGTCGCGCAGCTCGTCGGGCAGGCACGCGAGGCGGGCGTCGAGATCCTGACCCGTGCCTCCGCGCTCGGATACTTCGACGGTCTGGTTCCGGTCTGGCAGGAGGACACCCTGCACCAGGTGCGCGCGGCCAAGCACATCTTCGCGACGGGCACGATCGAGCAGCCGCTCGTGTTCGCCGGCAACGACCTCCCCGGCGTGATGCTGTCGGGCGGCCCCCGCCGGCTGGCTTCGCTGTACGCGGTCAGCCCCGGCCGTCGCGCGGTGATCGCGACCACCTCAGATCGCGGACTGCACGCGGCCGCCGCGTTGCGCGCGGCGGGCGTCGAGCTGGTCGCGGTGGCCGACCTCCGCCCTGATGCCGGCGAGCTGGCGGTCGCGCTGCGGCGCGCCGGCGTACCCGTGTTCACCGGACACACCGTGATCGAGGCCAAGGGCCGCAAGGCGGTCACTCACGCGGTGATCGCGCCGGTCGGCGGTGGCGATGAGCACACCTTCTTGTGCGATCTACTGGCGGTGTCGGGCGGTGCGATCCCGGCCACCTCGCTGCTGCTGCAGGCCGGCGCCCGCAGCGCGTATGACCCGGCGCGAGCGCACTTCGGGCTCGCGGACGTGCCCGACGGTGTCTATGCGGCCGGCGAGGTGACGGGCGTCGACGGCGACCAGTCCGTCGCTGAGTCGGGTGAGCGTGCCGGGTTGAGAGCCGCGCACGCGCTCGGGCTCGGCAGCGACGAGTCCCGCTCAAGGCAGCAGAAACTCGACGAGCGGGTAGCCGCTGCGCGCGCCCGCACCCCGGATGTGGCTGTCGCGCCGACGGTCAGCGGCAGCGGCCGCGGCAAGTGCTTTGCGTGTTTCTGCGAGGACGTGACCAACAAGGACATCCATCTGTCGGTGCAGGAGGGCTACGACTCGATCGAGCTTTCAAAGCGCTACACGACGGTCACGATGGGACCCTGTCAGGGCCGCATGTGCCAGCTCCCGGCCGTGCGCCTGATGGCCCAGGAGACCGGCCAGAGCCTCGAACAGGTCGGCACCACGACGGCCCGCCCGCCGTGGGTATCGGTGCCGATGGGGATCCTCGGTGGCCGGCCGGTCGAGCCCGCCAAGCGGTCATCGATCCACGGCCGCCACCGGTCGCTGCACGCGAGCGTCAAGTGGGCCGGCGACTGGCGCCGCGCATATGACTACGGCGATCCGGAGGGCGAGGCCTTGGCCGTCAACCGCGCCGCCGGTCTGATCGACGTCTCGACGCTCGGCAAGCTGCTCGTGCGCGGGGCCGACGCCGGGGAGTTCCTCGACCGGCTGTACCCGAACCGCTTCTCAAACCTCAAGCCGGGCCGGATCCGCTACGGCGTGATCAGCTCCGACGCGGGCCGGATCGTCGACGACGGCACGATCTGCCGGATCGACGATGACACCTTCTACGTGACCACCACCTCGAGCGGCGCCGGCGCGGTGGAGGAGTGGTTCGGGTGGTGGCTGGCCGACTGGGGCCTCGACGTGCAGCTGACCGATCTGACCCAGGGTCTGAGCGCCGTCAACCTCGCCGGCCCCAAGGCGCGCGAGATCATGGCGCTGGTCACCGACCTGGACTGCTCCAACGAGGCGTTCACGTACCTCGACGGCAAGCAGGCGCTGATCGCCGGCGTACAGTGTCTGATCCTGCGGATCGGTTTCGTCGGCGAGGTGGGCTATGAGATCCACTTCCCGGCCGCCTACGGCGAGCACGTCTGGGATGCGCTGATGCAGGCAGGCCAGCCGCTCGGGCTGCGCCCGTTCGGGCTCGAGCCCCAGCGGATCCTGCGCCTACAGAAGATGCACATCCTCGTCGGCCAGGACACCGATTCGGAATCGACCCCGTTCGGTGCCGCGATGTCATGGATCGTCAAACTCGACAAGGAGCAGGACTGGATCGGCAAGTGGGCGCTGGAGCACTACCAGGAGTCCGCTCCGACGACCGAGCTGGTCGGGTTCACGCTCGCAAACGGTGATGTGCCGACCGAGGGCGCGGTGGTGGTCGACGCGCAGGGCCTGCCGGCCGGCCAGGTCACGAGCTCGCGCCATTCACCGGTGCTGGGCCGCACGATCGGGATGGCCTGGGTGCCCAACGCGGTCGCCAAGGACGGCGCCAAGATCACGATCTCCGACGAGGGCAAGCAGCTGGAGGCCGAGATCCAGACCAAGCCCTTCTACGACCCCGACGGCGAGGTGCTGCGCTCATGAACCTCGATTTCCTCTCGACGGTCACCGCCGATTCCGAGCAGGCGCCGGTCGCGCACTCGCCGATGGAGGGCAGCGCCGCCGACGAGGGCGCCCGTTTCGAGCTGCGCGATGGCTGGAACGTGGCTGTCGATTACGGCTCCGCAGGGGCCGAGATCGCGAGTGAGACCGTCGGCTGGGCCGACATGTCGCAGATTGCCAAGCTCGAGCTGCAGGGCGCCAGCGAGGCGCTCGATGCGGCCGCCGGCTCCCCGCTCCCGTTCGGGACGGCCGTGCGCCGGGATGGTGCCTGGTGGTGCAGGCTGACGCGGACCCGGGCGCTCGTCATCGGTGCACATCCGTCTCCGTCGATCCGCGAGCGGGTCAGCGCCGCGGACGGCATCAACGTCGTCGACGTGACCTCGAACTTCGCCGCGATCACGATCGTCGGCCCGCTGGCACGCGAGCTGTTCGCGCGCTTTTGCGCGATCGACCTGCGGCCCCAGATCACCCCCGTCGGGGCGCTGCGTCCCGGGTCGGTGGCCCGCCAGCCGGCGATCGTGATCTGCGAGGACGAGGATCGTTATCTGTACCTGTTCGGCTGGGCGACGGGCGAATACGTCTGGTCGGTGGTCGCCGACGCGGCGCACCATCTCGGCGGGCGGCCGATCGGCGTTGACGCTCTGGCGCCGCTGCCGGACCCGGCGGCTGCGCAGGAGGCATCGCGTGCTTGACATCTTCCGCCGGCGGCGGATGTGGCGCCGCCAGCCCGAGCTGAAGGGCTCCTACGACGTCGTGATCATCGGCGGCGGGTCACACGGGCTTGCGACCGCCCACTATCTCCGTGACCACGGGATCAAGGACATCGCGATCCTCGAGCAGCGCTACATCGGCTCCGGTGCCTCGGGACGCAACACGACGATCCTGCGCTCCAACTACAAGACGCCCGAGGGGGCCCGCTTCTACGACGCGAGCGTCAAGCTCTACGAGGGCCTCTCACAGGACCTGAACTTCAACCTGCTGTTCACGCAGTGCGGCCACCTGACGCTCGCCCACGCCGACCGGGCGATGTTCGTGATGGCCAACCGCGCCGAGGTCAACCGGCTCAACGGGATCGACTCGCGGCTGATCTACCCGGACGAGATCAAACAGCTGGCGCCGGCGATGCAGGTCGACAACCCCGATGCGATCTATCCGATCATGGGCGCGCTCTACCACCCGCCCGGCGGGATCATCCGCCACGACGCGGTCGTCTGGGGGCTGGCGCGGAGCGCTGACCAGGGCGGGGCCGAGATCCACCAGAACACGAAGGTGCTCGGGCTCGAGCGCTCCAACGGCCGGGTCACGAGGGTCCGCACCGATCGCGGCACGATCAACGCCGGCCAGGTGCTCAACTGCACCGCCGGCTGGAGCACGCTGATCAGTGACATGGCCGGCGTGCAGATGCCGATCACCACCCACATCCTGCAGGCGTGCGTGACCGAAGCGATGAAGCCGATGCTCGACGTGGTGATCGTCTCGTCGCAGATGCATATCTACATCAGCCAGACCGACCGTGGAGAATTCCTGCTCGGGGCCGAGATCGAGCCCTGGACCACGTACCGGATGCAGGGCACGCTCAACTTCCTGCAGGACGTCGCCCGCCACGCGATGGAGCTGTTCCCGCAGCTCGAGCGGGCGAGACTGTTGCGCAGCTGGGCCGGGCTGTGTGACCTCAGCCCCGACTACAGCCCGATCCTCGGCAAGACCGAGGTCGACAACTTCCATGTCAGCGCCGGCTGGGGGACATACGGCTTCAAGGCGGCGCCGATCGTCGGCAAGACGCTCGCCGAGCTGGTCGCGACCGGACGTCAGCCGGAGCTGATCCAGCCGTTCGCGCTCGAGCGCTTCTACGAGGACAAGCTCGTTTCCGAGCTCGCCGCGGCCGCCGTCAGCCACTGAAATCCCAGGAGAGAGGTACCCAACGATGAAGAGCAGCTTGGAGATCGCACAGGAGGCGGTACTCGAGCCGATCGACCAGATCGCATCCGCTGCCGGACTCGAGCCCGATGAGATCGAGCCCTACGGGCGCTACAAGGCGAAGGTCTCGCTGTCGGTCCTGGACCGTCTCAAGGACCGCCCGGACGGCAAGCTGATCTGCGTCACCGGCATGACCCCGACCAAGGCCGGCGAGGGCAAGACCACGACCCTGGTCGGGCTCACCCAGGGGATGGGCGTGATCGGCCGCAATCCGGTCGCCTGCCTGCGCGAGGCGTCGCTGGGCCCGGTTTTCGGGATCAAGGGCGGCGCCGCCGGTGGCGGGCTGACCCAGGTCGTGCCGATGGAGGACCTCAACCTCCACTTCACCGGCGACATTCACGCGATCGGGGCGGCCAACAACCTGCTCGCCGCGATGATCGACGCGTCGATTCTGCACGGCAACACGCACAAGATCGACGCGCTGCGGATCGGCTGGCGGCGTGCGGTTGACATGAACGATCGAGCGCTGCGCCAGATCGCGGTCGGTCTCGGCGGCCGCGCCAACGGTTACCCGCGCGAGACCGGCTTCGATATCACCGCCGCCTCGGAGGTGATGGCGATCCTGGCGGTCTCACGTGGCCTCAAGGACCTCCGTCAGCGGATCTCGAGGATCACGGCCGCCTATTCCTACGACGGCGCCAAGCCGATCACGGCCGAGGATCTCGGCGCGGCGGGCGCGATGACCGTGCTGCTCAAGGACGCGATCAAGCCCAATCTGGTGCAGACGCTCGAGGGCCAGCCGGTGCTGATGCACTGTGGCCCGTTCGCCAACATCGCGCACGGCAACAACTCGCTGGTCGCCGACCTGATCGGGATGAAGCTGGGCGACTATGTCGTCACCGAGTCGGGGTTCGGCTCCGACATGGGGATGGAGAAGTTCTTCGACATCGTCTGCCGGTTCGGCAAGCTGACGCCGTCGGCGGCGGTGCTCGTGACCACGGTGCGCGCGATCAAGCACCACAGCGGGATTGCCGACGACCCGCGGATCGAGCGTGCGGCGAGCCTGCACGCGCTCGAGGTCGGGTTCGCCAATGTCCGCCGCCACCTGCAGACGATCACGACCTTTGGCGTCCCGGCGGTCGTGGCCGTCAATCGCCGTCCCGGTGACACCAACGAGGAGGTCGAACTCGTCAAGCGGCTCGCCGTGGAGGCCGGAGCGTTCGCTGCCGAGGCCAACGAGGGCTTCACCAAGGGCGGCGCGGGCGCGGCCGATCTCGCCGAGGCGGTGGTCGAGGCCTGCGAGCAGCCCAACACCTTCCATCAGCTCTACCAGGACGACGAGCCGATCCAGGACAAGATCGAGGCCGTCGCCAAGAAGGTCTACGGGGCCAAGGAGGTCTACTTCTACCCCGAGGCCGAGTCGAAGATCAATCAGTTCACCAACGATGGCCTCGGCCACTTCCCGGTCTGCATGGCCAAGACCCACCTGTCGCTGTCGGCCGACCCGCAGCTGCTCAACGCGCCCGAGAACTTCACCCTCCCGGTGCGCGATATCCGCGCTTACACCGGCGCCGGCTGGCTGGTGCCGCTGTGCGGTGACGTGATGCAGATGCCGGGGCTGGGCAAGGAGCCCGCCGCCCTGAACATCGACATCGACGACGATGGCAAGACGGTAGGACTGTTCTGACGCCCGGTGACGACGAGCGCTCCGGCGGGCTCGCCCAGCTGTCGCTGAGCGAGCTCCTGGACCGCTTGGCCGCGGCGACGCCGGCCCCCGGCGGAGGGAGCGCGAGCGCGATCACCTGCGCGCTGGCCGCCGGGCTGGTCGAGATGGCGGCGGGGTTCGGCGGTGACGGCTCTGACGGCGCGCGGCTGCGAGCGGGCGAGCTGCGCGCGCGGGCGGTCGAGTTGGCCGACGTCGAGCTGTCGGCGTACGAGCCGGTGCTGACGGCGATGCGCCTGTCGGCCTCCGATCCGCAGCGCGAGCGGCGCGTCACCGAGGCGCGCCTGACCGCCTCGGATTCGCCATTGGAGATCGCCCGGGTCGGCGCCGAAGTTGCGTCGCTGGCCGCGCAGACCGCGCGACGCTGCAGCCGCCACCTGGTCGGCGACGCCGTCGCCGGCGCGGTGCTTGCGGAAGCGGCGTGCGCGGCTGCTGCCCGCCTGGTGGAGATCAACCTCGAGGGCACTGGCGAGGACCTGCGTCTGCGGCGCGCCGCTGGGCTGCGAACCGATGCAGCGACCGCGCGCGAGCGGGCGCTTGCGAGCTTTACACAACGATGAGTCCGCAACCGGACAACGCGGCCCACGACCGTCAGTTGGCGCCGGTTTGAAGCGGTAAAATTTCCATAGTGCACCTATTGGTTCAAACGAGGAGATGTACATGCGCGCTCGGACCCGACTGACGACCCCGATGGTGCGCCGTGACGGCGAGCTCGTACAGGCTTCCTGGGACGAGGCCCTGGATCGCGCGGCGGAGGGTCTCGCGCGGGCGCGCGCGGGTGGCGACACGACGCGCTCGTTCGGGATGTTCTCGTGCTCGAAGTCGACCAACGAGATGAATTTCCTGGCGCAGAAGTTCGCGCGCCAGGTGATGGGCACCAACAACATCGACTCCTGCAACCGAACTTGACACGCTCCTAGCGTCGTCGGTCTGGCGACGGTATTCGGTGCGGGCGGCGGGACGTCGTCCTATAAAGAGGTGGAGGAAACCGATCTGATCGTGCTCTGGGGCTCGAACGCCCGCGAAACGCATCCGATCTTCTTCCACCACGTGCTCAAGGCGATCAGGGCGGGCGCGAGGTTGATGGTCGTTGACCCACGGCGAACGTCGTCGGCTCAGTGGGCCGACCTGTGGCTCGGGATCGACGTCGGGACCGACATCGCACTGGCGAACACGGTCGCGCGCGAGATGATCGTCGCGGGGCTGCTCGACGAGCGCTTCATCGAGCGAGCGACAACCGGATACGAGGAGTTCAGGGCCTCGGTCGAGCCCTTCACGCTGCAGGAGGGCGAGCGGCTGACCGGCGTGCCCGCCGAAGCGATCAAGCAGCTGGCGCACTCCTACGGGCGCGCCGACCGGGCCGTGATCTGCTGGACGCTCGGGATCACCGAGCACCACAACGCGGTCGACAACGTTCTCTCGCTGATCAACCTGGCGCTGCTGACCGGCCACGTCGGCAAGTACGGCTCCGGGCTGAACCCGCTACGCGGCCAGAACAACGTCCAGGGCGGCGGCGACATGGGAGCGATCCCCAACAAGCTGCCCGGCTTCCAGGACATCGAGTCAGACGACGCCGCCCGCGGGCGGTTCGAACAGGCCTGGGATACCAAGATCGACCCCCACTACGGCTGGCACCTGACGCAGATGTTCGAGGGCATGGAGCGCGGCGAGCTGCGAACGCTGTACGTGATCGGCGAGAACCCCGCCCAGTCGGAGGCCGATCAGACCAAGGCGCGCAAGCTCCTGTCAGGGCTGGAATGCCTGATCGTCCAGGACCTCTATCTGACCAAGACCGCCCAGCTGGCCGACGTCGTGTTCCCCGGCTCGGCATCGTGGGTCGAGGCCAGCGGCACCGTGACCAACTCCGAGCGGCGGGTGCAGCTGGTTCGCAAAGCGCTTGACCCACCCGGAGACGCACGCGACGACAACTGGATCATCACCGAGCTCGCGCGTCGGCTCGGGCACGAGTGGGAGGCTCCCGAGGCCGAGCGAATCTGGAACGAGCTGCGGTCGCTGAGCCCGATGCACACTGGGATGACCTACGAGCGGCTGGCCGACAACAACGGGCTGCAGTGGCCGTGCACGAGCCTCGAGGACCCGGGCGCCCAGTACCTGCACGGCCGGCTGTGGAAGGACCCGATCGAGGGACCGAGGGCGCCGTTGAGCGTCACTCCCCACAGTCCGCCGGTCGAGGAGCTCAGCGACGAATACCCGATCCGCCTGACGACCGGCCGGCGGCTGGAGTCCTACAACACCGGCGCTCAGTCAAACCTCTATCGGTCGCCGCTACATCGCGGCGAGTCGCTCGACCTGTCTCCGGAGGACGCGGCTGAGCTCGAGCTCACCGAGGGCGAGACCGCTCTGATCTCCTCGCGCCGCGGGTCGGTCACCGCCCCGGTCCGGATCGACCGCTCGCTGCGCCGTGGGCTGGCGTTCATGACGTTCCACTTCCCCGACCAGGTCGAGACCAACATCCTGACGATCGATGCCACCGACCCGAAATCCGGCACCGCCGAGTTCAAGGCGGCCGCGATCCGGGTCGAGAAGCTGGCGACCAACGGCGGCGGCAACGGCGCCCGCGCGCGCGAGGCCGGAGTGCCCGCCTGATGGATCTGCGGCTGCTGCTCGCCGTCGCGACGGATGCCGAGAAGGCAGCCGTCGACGAGGTGCTCGGGCAGCCGGGGTCGGGGTGGCACGGCGGCGTCCACGACGAGGCGGTCGATGGCCGGATCGCCCACCAGGGCCATGACGCCCGCGATGACCGTCACCTGCTGCTGCCGGCGCTCGAGGCTGCACAGGCGCGCGCCGGCTGGATCAGCCATGGGGCGCTGAACTACATCTGCGAGCGGCTGACCGTACCGCCGGCCGACGCGTACGGGGTCGCGACCTTCTACGGGCTGCTGTCTGTCGATGAGCTGCCGCCGCGGGCGCTGCACGTGTGCGATGACGTCGCCTGCCGCTGCCACGGCGCCGAGGATCTGGTCGCGGGGCTCGAGCAGCAGTTCGGGCCAGAGCACCACGAGCGAGACGGCGCCACCTGGCTGCGCAGCCCGTGCCTGGGCCAGTGCGAGAGCGGCAGCGCGGCGCTGCTGATCGAAGCCGGCGAGGAGCCGCGCCAGCGGGTCCTGGCACCGGTCACCGAGGCGCAGGCGCTGGCGGCGCTGGCCGGCGAGGAGGTTCCACTGGAGCCCGTTCCTTCGCTGCCGCAGCGCGATGAGCCCGGTCTGAGGCTGCTTGGGCGCGTCGGCGTGGTCGACCCGGCAAGTCTGCACGACTACCGCGCGACCGGCGGTTACGAGACCCTGCGCCGGGCGCTCGAGCTCGGCCCCCAGGGCGTGATCCGCGAGCTCAAGGACTCGGGGCTCGTCGGGCGCGGCGGCGCCGCCTTCCCGACCGGCGTCAAGTGGGAGGCCGTCGCTCAGCAGCCGGTGCGCCCGCACTATCTGATCTGCAACGCCGACGAGTCCGAGCCGGGGACGTTCAAGGACCGCGTGATCCTCGAGGGCGACCCCTTCGCGCTGATCGAGGCGATGACGATCGCCGCCTACGCGACCAGTTGCGAGTTCGGCTACATCTACCTGCGCGGTGAGTACCCCGCCGCCCACCGCGCGCTGCAGGGCGCGATCGACACGGCCCGTCTGCACGGCTACCTGGGCGACGACATCCTCGATCACGGCTTCTCGTTCGAGATCGAGATCCGCAGCGGCGCCGGCGCGTACATCTGCGGCGAGGAGACCGCGATCTTCAACTCGATCGAGGGGTACCGCGGCGAGCCGCGCAACAAGCCGCCGTTCCCAGTCGAGAAGGGCCTGTTCGGCAAGCCGACCGTCGTCAACAACGTCGAGACGCTGATCAACATCATGCCGGTGCTCGCGGAGGGAGGCCCGGCGTACGCGGAGAAGTCACTTCTGTACCTGACGCTCGCGCTCGAGCCGCGCGAGATCGGCACCAGCCGCTCGACCGGGCCGAAGCTGTTCTGCATCTCGGGTCACATCTCGCGCCCGGGCGTGTACGAGGTTCCATTCGGCGAGACGCTCGGACAGCTGATCGAGCGCGCCGGCGGGGTGTCCGGCACCGGCAAACTGCAGGCGGTGCTGCTCGGCGGCGCCGCCGGGGTGTTCGTCGGCCCCGGCGACCTGACGATGCCGCTGACGCTCGAGGACGCGCGCGCGGCGAACGCGACGCTCGGCTCGGGAGCGATCGTGGTCTTCGACGACACGGTCAACCTCGGCTCGATCCTGATGCGGATCGCGGCCTTCTTCCGGGATGAGTCCTGCGGGCAGTGCACGCCGTGCCGGGTCGGGACCGTGCGCCAGGAGGAGGCGCTGGCGCGGCTGGCGTCGGGCCGCACCCGCGGCACGGTGCAGGACGAGCTCGCGCTGCTGAACGAGATCGGTGCCGTGATGCGCGACTCGTCGATCTGCGGGCTCGGGCAGACGGCCGCAAGCGCAATCGCGTCGGCGGTCTCGAAGCTGGGTACATTTGCCGATCAGGAGACGATGGCGTGAGCGGTCATACGATCGAGTCCGACGTGGATCGGCCGGCGAACCAGCGGACTGTGGAGCTGACCGTCGACGGTCAGTCGGTGACGGTGCCGGAGGGGTCGACGCTGCTCGACGCGTGCCGGGCGCTGGAGATAGACACCCCGACGCTCTGCTACGGCGAGACATTGCAGCCGGCGAACGCATGCCGGGTGTGCATGGTGCAGCTCGAGGGCGCCCGCACGCTGGTGCCCTCCTGCTCGCGTAGAGCCGAGGACGGGATGGTCGTCAACACCAACTCCGAGCGCGTCCGGCTCAACCGGCGGATGGTGATCGAGCTGCTCGCGTCGTCGGTCGACCTCTCGACGACCCCCGGGTTCGACGTCTACATCGAGCGCTATGAGGCCAAGCCCGAGCGCTACGGGCCGCCCGCGCCGCCCGACGAGGGACGCGAGTTCCGCCGCCCGGGCCACCATCAGGTCCCCGACGGCCAGACGGCGGCGACCGTGGCCGGGCCGCCGAAGATCGACAACGAGCTCTACATGCGCGACTACTCCAAGTGCGTGCTCTGTTACAAGTGCGTCGACGCCTGCGGCGACCAGCACCAGAACACGTTTGCGATCACGGTCGCCGGGCGTGGATTTGACGCTCACATCTCGACCGAGTACGCCAAGGAGCTGCCCGACTCCGCGTGCGTGTACTGCGGCAACTGCATCGCCGTCTGCCCGACCGGCGCGCTGATGGCCTCAAGCGAGTACGAGCTGCGCGAAGCCGGCGAGTGGGACGAGTCGCGCCAGGCGCAGACCGACACGATCTGCGCCTTCTGTGGCGTCGGCTGCACATTGACGCTGCATGTCCAGGACGAGCGGATCGTCAAGGTGACCTCCCCGGCTGACCACGATGTCACGCTCGGCAACCTCTGCATCAAGGGACGGTTCGGGTTCGAGCACGTGCAGCCGGTCGATCGAGACGCCGAGACGCCGGCGGCCTCCGGGGCGAGCCGCGGTGCGAACAGCGGTTGAGCGCCCACACCTGCGCGGCCGACACCAATACGATGTGCGCCCCGAGCGGTGAGGGACGGCTTAGATGGCACGTGGATCGTCAGCGCGTAGCAAGCGAGTTGCGGTTTCCGAGCAACCGACGGCGGCCAACAACAACCGGCCGTCGCTGGTGGACGGCGCCGAGCGCGCGCTTCGCAACTGGCTGGCCCCGGGCCGCTACCGCCAGGGCGATCGGCTCCCGCCCGAGCATGAGGTGGCGGCGATGCTCGGAGTCTCGCGCGGGACGCTGCGCAGCGCGCTGCAGCGGCTCGAGGAGAGCGGCGAGATCGTGCGCCGTCAGGGGAGCGGCACGTTCGTCGGCCGGATGGCGGTACCGACGGCGTTCGGCGAGCGCCTCGAGCGCCTCGAGCCCTACTCGTCGGTCGCTCACCGGCGCGGGCTGAAGCTGTCCTCGCGCGAGCTGAAGATCGAGCGCCGCGCGGTCGGCGGCGAGGCGGGTGAGGCGCTCGGGCTCGAGCCCGACGCTCAGGCGACGACCGTTTCGCGGACGCTCGAGGCGGGCGGCTCGCCGGTGGCGGTGATGTTCGACGTCGTGCACCCGTCGATCGAGCTCGGGCCCGAGGACCAGCTGCGAGCCGCGCTCGAGGGCGGACAGATGGTGCTCGACGTCCTGATCGCCGCCGGTGTCCCGGTCACGTTCGCGCGCACGCGCGTGATCCCGGCGCTGCTGACGCCGCGCGAGCGGGCGGGAAAGCTGCTGAGGATCCGCCGCACGACCGCGGGGATCGAGCTCGAGGAGCTGATCTACGCCGGCCGCGACGATCGAGTCGCCTACTCGCGCGACCTGTTCGCCCCCGGCGGGATCGAGGTGATGGTGATGCGCTCGCTCGACTCGCCGACGCCCGCGCGTGTGGTCGCGAAGCGCAACAGCCGCCGCGCGAGCGCCGCCAACGGCGGCCATCCCGGGTCCGGCCGGCGGTCCGGCGGGAAGCGCTAGACCCTGGTGCCCGGTTCGGCAGGTCCCGGCGCGCGACGGCCCGTGGGCTCGGTCGCACGGGCGATCGCGCTGCTCGACGCGCTCGCCGAGAGCGAGTCCGGGCTGGGGGTCAACGAGCTCGCACGCCGGATCGGGGTCAACGCCAGCACCGCTTCACGGCTGGCGGCGACGCTTGAGGATGCGGGGCTGGTGGAGCGCTCAGGCGCCGCCGGTCCGTACCGGCTCGGGCTGCGGCTGGTGGCGTTGTCAGACCGGGTGCTGGGCCAGCTCGACGTTCGCCAGCGGGCCCGGCCGCTGCTGACGCGGCTTGCGCACGAGACCGGTGAGACCGCGACCCTCTCGGTACCGAGCGGCGGTGAGGCGGTGACCGTCGACTTCGTCCCGTCGGGGTCCAGCGTGATCAGCATGGCGCGGGTCGGGCGACCGAGCATCCTGCACGCGACGGCGGTCGGCAAGATCGTGCTGGCGTTCGCCGGGCTCGGCGATCCGGTTGCGGCGGCACAGCCGTTGACGGTCCACACCGAGCGGACGATCACGACCGCTGACGCGCTGGCGGCCGAGCTCGAGTCGATCCGCGAGCGCGGCTACGCGGAGTCGATCGGTGAGCGCGAGCCCGATCTGGGCGCGATCGCAGCGCCGGTCTTCGGCCGCGGCCACGAGCTGACCGCGATCCTCGGGATCCAGGGCCCCGCGTCAAGGTTGCCTTCGACGACCCGGAAGACGCTGCGGACCCCGTTGCTCGAGGCGGCCGCTGAGCTCAGCGGAATGCTTGGCGGTTAAGTTCGGCATATAACCGGAACGTATGGCCGGTTATATGCCGAGGCTGCGCGAGCAGGGACTAGCTCCAGGGGTACGGGCTGTGCGAGACGGGGTGCAGGTCCCCGGTCGCAAAGCGCTCGTAGCGGAACGGATGCAGCAGCGACGAGTGCTCGCCTCCCAGCACGCGCGCGATCTCACGTCCGACGGCGATCATCTTGTAGCCGTGGTTTGAATCCGCGGCGACGAACACGTTCGGGCGCATGTAGTCGAACACGGGGAAGTTGTCGACCGTGAACGCGCCAACGCCGCCCGAGCGGACGTGGCGGAAGTACTGGCGCGCGCCCTCGAAGCGCTTCAGGCAGTGCGACAGCGACGCCGGCCACATCTCGACGAACCCTGGGTCGACGGTCCCGGTCGGGTAGGGGTCGACCTCGAACTCGGTCCCGACCGTCAGCGGCTGGGCGCCGCCCTGAATCGAATCGCGGTCGGGCTTGAAATAGACGCCCCACGGCTGATCGGTGATCAGCTCGCCCCCGTCGCTGTACAGCGGTTGGTCTGAGTCGACGTGCAGGACCGCCGAGGTGCGGCCGTCGTTGGTGACGAAGCCGGCCGGGTCGATCTCGACCTCGCCCTCCTGGAGGTACCAGTAGGTCCACATCGGCAGGTTCCGCGCGACGGTCCCGTCGGGCTGGCGGACGTCGAGGTGGTCGGGAAGATCGAGCATCGACCACAGTGAGGCGACCCACGGTCCGACCGCGACCACGACCCGCTCGACCTCGATCTTGCCAGCGTCGGTGTTGACCGCTTGCACCGCGCCCGACTGGTCAAACTCAAAGCCGGTCACCTCGACGGCTGGGACGATCTGCGCGCCGGCGGCACGGGCGAGGTCGGCGAGGCCGAACATCGACTCGCGGTTGAACGCATACCCGCCGGCCCGCTCGTGCAGGCAGACGGTCAGGCCCGGGGCGCGCCAGTCGGAGTACAGCGAGCGCATGTGATCTGCGACCTCGTGCTCGCCGACGTACAGCTCGGATGGGTAGCCGATCCGCTGCTGGCGCTCGTGGACCTCGACCAGGTCCTCCTTCTGGGAGTCCGGGCCGAGCGCGATGTAGCCGCTCGGGTGGTAGTGCAGCCCCTCCTGCTCGGACTCCCAGATCTCGACGCAGGCCGCCATCAGCTCCTGCATCGCTGGCTGGAAGTAGTTGTTGCGGATCACGCCACAGGCGATCCCAGAGGCGCCGGCGGCGACGGCCGTCTTGTCGACGACCAGGACCTGCTCGCCCTGCTTGGCCAGATGCCAGGCGGTCGAGAGGCCGTGCACGCCGGCGCCGATCACGAGAGTTGGTGCTGAGGAGGGGAG
This sequence comes from uncultured Solirubrobacterales bacterium, assembly GCA_963770885.1. Taxonomy (GTDB): domain Bacteria; phylum Actinomycetota; class Thermoleophilia; order Solirubrobacterales; family Solirubrobacteraceae; genus Palsa-465. The sequence goes on from CAVYRI010000001.1 coordinate 608,139, forward strand.
GCGGTCGCTCATGGAACTCCTAGTTGTTGCCTATAGCGCAATACAATTGGGGACAACGCAACAGTGTAACTCCGGCCACGCGAGTGCGTCAAGTCGCGTGGTTGCGGCCGCGCCGAGCGCTTGGTATAACGCGCACGTGTACCAATTTGTCCAGTCAGCCACGGCACCGCACGCCCGCCTGAGACTGGACCGGGACGACCTCGTAGCATGAGCCGCCGCTTCGGCGAGCTGAAACAGAGCTGACCACGCAGCTAGAGCATGATCGCTGGCCGCGGTCGCGGCAGCATGAGAGGAGACTGAAGATGGCGACAACAATCGACGGCAGGGAGCTTGGAGGCAACGTCGCGACGGTGCTCGCGTCCTCGCGCATCGAGCCCGCGCCCGCGACGCTCGAGGAGGCGCGCAACGCGCCCGGGCGCGCGGCCAAGATCGAAGAGCTGACGCGGCGGATCGAGGCCGAGGACATCAAGTACGTGTTCTTCCAGCAGGTGTCGATCACCGGACGCGTGATGGGCAAGGGCGTCGTCTCATCCTTCTTCCCGCAGGTCGCCGAGCGGGGCTATCAGCTCGTCTACGGCGCGACCGCCAACCTGTTCACCGACCGCTACGGCAACTACATCGGCTTCGGTCCCGAGGAGTCCGAGCTCGCTGCGATCGCCGATCTGGACACGTTCGCCGTTCTGCCCTGGGATCCGCGCGTCGCGCGCGTGTACTGCGACTGCTATGACACCGAGACCGGCGAGCTGCTCGACGCCGACCCGCGCCAGAACCTGAAGAAGATCGCGTACGAGTTCGAGCAGGAGCTCGGTTACCAATTCCTGATCGGGATCGAGCCCGAGATGATGTGGCTCAAGCACCCCGAGCCGGGCGAGCCGCCCGAGGGCGTGACCAAGCCCTACTGCTACCACATCCACCAGTTCGAGGAGCTCCGTCCGGTGCTGCTCGACGTGGTCGACTACGGGCAGAAGCTCGGGCTCGACATGAGCTACGGCGACCATGAGGACGCCCCCGGGCAGCTCGAGCTCAACTTCCGCTTTGACCGCCCGGTGCGGACGGCCGACAACATCACCACCTATCGCCAGGTGTGCGCGGCCGTCGGGCGCAAGCATGGCCTGCTGCCGACGTTCATGCCCAAGCCGTTCACCGGCGTCTCGGCCAACGGCCACCACCACCACTTCACGCTGATGGACGCCGACGGCAACAACGTCTTCCACGACCCCGACGGCCCGGCGCAGCTGTCGCAGTTCGCGCGCAACTTCCTCGGCGGGATGCTCGAGCACTTCCCGGCGCTGATGTGCGTCGGCAACCCGACCGTGAACTCCTACTGCCGGATGTGGGACACCGGGTTCTGGGCGCCGATCTACAAGAACTGGGGCTGGCAGAACCGGACGACGACGGTCCGGGTCGCGTCGGGCGGCCGGTTCGAATACCGCGGCGTCGACTCGTCGTGCAACCCGTACCTGACGGTCGCGACGCTGCTGCGGGCCGGCCTCGACGGCGTCCGCCGCGAGCTCGACCCCGGCCCGCCGCAGCAGGGCAACACGTATGACCTGCTCCAGGAGGGCGCCGAGATCGAGAAGGTCCCCGACAGCCTCGGGGCGGCTCTGCAGGCGCTGGCCTCCGACGAGGTGGTCCGCAGCGCGATGCCGGGCCGGCTGTACAAGGTCTTCGAGCACTACAAACGCGATGAGTGGGAGCGCTACCTCGCCGCGGTCACCGACTGGGAGCGCGACGAGTACCTGGAGGTGCTGCCCTAGCGCGCGCGTGCGCTCGCTCGGGTAGCCGCAAAGGAGAACAGCGTATGTGTGGAATCGCGGGAATCATCTACAAAAACGGCAACGGCGCGCACCGGATCGGCCGGGACATGACCAGCATGCTCCAGTCGATGAAGCACCGGGGTCCGGACTCGACCGGGTACGCGCTGTACCACGCTCCGAGCCAGGAGCTGGTGCTGCGGATCAAGCTCGCCGATTCCACGACCGCCCGGGACCTCGACTTCGAGCAGGACGTCAACCGGCGCCGGCGCGAGGTACAGGCGCGGTTGAAGTCGGCAGGCGCCCAGCTCGTCAACGCGGAGGACATCAACGACTACACGTTCAGCGCGACGCTCCACTACCACGGCGACCTCAAGCGGCTGGCCGACTACGTCGAGTCGGTCGCGCACACCGAGGTGCTGTCGCTCGGCCACTCGCTCGAGATCATCAAGGACCTCGGTGACGCGAAGACGGTCTCGAGCGCCTACCGGCTCGACGACTACTTCGGCTCGCACGGGATCGGCCATGTCCGGATGGCAACCGAGTCAGACGTCGACATCGCCAACGCCCATCCCTACTGGGCGTACCCGTTCTCCGACGTCGCCGTCGTCCACAACGGCCAGCTGACCAACTACCACCAGTGGCGCCGGCGGCTCGAGGCCCGCGGTCACCGGTTCGCATCGATGTGCGACTCGGAGATCATCGCCGTGTACCTCGCCGACCGGATGTCCAGCGGCGACTCGCTCGAGGACGCGATGCACCAGAGCCTCCAGGACCTGGACGGCGTGTTCACCTACATCTGCGTGTCCGAGGACGCCCTCGGCGTCGCCAAGGACGAGCTCGCCGCCAAGCCGCTGGTCCTCTACGAGGGCGACGACATGGTCGCGCTCGCATCCGAGGAGATGGCGATCCGCGCGGTGATCGACCACGAGATTGAGACCTACGACCCCTACGAGAGCACGGTGATGGTATGGACACGGTGACCAACACCCAGCCCGACGAGCCCCTGTTCGATGCACGCGGGCTGGTCGAGCTCAACGCCAAGGTCCCGCAGGTTTCGCAGATCGCCGGCGACCGCGCGACCTTCGATGCCCGTGACCTGACCACCCGCCAGATCAACCTCGAGCTGCGCTGGCTGCTCTACGAGCAGGGCGTGCACGAGGTCACGGTGCTCAACCCCGCCGCCCGCCACTCGCTCGGCGCCGGGCTGCTGACGCGGTGCAAGATCAACTTCGAGGGCAGCCTCGGCTACTTCGCGCTCGGGATGATCGACGGGCCCGAGGTCCACATCGCCGGCCGCGTCGGATGGTCGGCATGCGAGAACATGATGTCGGGCGTGGTCGTGATCGAGTCCAACGCCGGCTCGCTGACCGGCGCCGCGATCCGCGGCGGTGATCTGGTCGTCAAGGGGCAGGTCGGCGCCCGCACCGGGATCGACCAGAAGGGCGGCACGATCATCGCGCTCGGCGACGCCGGCTCGATGACCGGCTTCATGATGCAGCGCGGCCGCCAGATCCTGTGCGGCAACGTCGGCCCGGGACTCGGCGACTCGATGTACGACGGCGAGATCTACGTCGCCGGCAAGGTCAAGTCACTCGGGATCGACTGCGTCGAAGGCGACTGGACCGATGCCGACACCGAGCTGATCGAGCGGAAGTTCAAGATCTACGGCCTCGGTTCGCCGCCGCAGTTTCAGAAGTTCGTCTGCGGCAAGAAGCTCTACAACTACGACTCGCTCGAGCCATCCGAGCGCAAGCTCGTCCTCTAGGAGGCAGGTATGGCTGACGAAACCGCACTCTCCGCTCACGACCGGCTCGGTCGCAGCTCGATCTTCACGCCCGAGGTGATCGACGACATCCACGTCAAGTCCGAGCTCGGCCGCTACCGGATGCGGGGCTTCTCGATGTTCAAGAAGATCCCCCACTGGGACGAGCTGATGTTCATGCCCGGCACGCTGACCCGGTTCGTGATCGAGGGCTACCGCGAGAAGTGCCTGACCAAGACCGTGCTCGGCGCGCGCTTCGCCGCCAATCCGATCGAGCTCGACATCCCGGTCTACATCACGGGCATGTCATTCGGGGCGCTGTCGCTCGAGGCCAAGATGGCGCTCGCCAAGGGCGCCTCGATGGCCGGTACCGCGACCTGCTCCGGTGAGGGCGGAATGATCCCGCCCGAGCGCGAGCTGTCGACGAAGTGGTACTACCAAGTGATCCAGAGCCGGTACGGCTTCAACCCCCACCACCTGATGCTCGCCGACGGGGTCGAGTTCTTCATCGGCCAGGGGTGCAAGGTCGGGCTCGGAGGACACCTGATGGGCCAGAAGGTGACCGAGCAGGTCGCCGAGATGCGGTCGCTGCCGGCGGGAATCGACCAGCGCTCGCCGGCGCGGCACCCTGACTGGCTTGGCCCCGATGATCTGTCGCTGAAGATCCAGGAGGTCCGCGAGGCGACCAACTACGAGGTCCCGATCCAGCTCAAGCTCGGCGCTGCGCGCGTCTACGACGACGTCCGGATGGCAGCCAAGTGCGGCCCGGACATCATCTACCTCGACGGCGCCGAGGGCGGCACCGGCGCCGGACCGCACACCGCGGCCGAGGAGACCGGGATCCCGTTGATGGCCGCGATCCCCGAGGCCCGCCGGGCGCTCGAGGACGTGGGGCTCGAGGACGAGATCGATCTCGTCGTCGCGGGCGGGATCCGCAACGGCGGCGACGTCGCCAAGTGCCTGGCGCTCGGAGCCGACGCGATCGCGATCGGCCACTCGGCGCTGATGGCGCTCAACTGCAACAAGGAGATCCCGGGGGTGACCGACTACGAGGGCACGATCGGGGTGCCCGCCGGCCAGTGCTACCACTGCCACACCGGCCGCTGCCCGGTCGGGATCACCACGCAAGATCCCGAGCTGCGCAAGCGCTTGGTCGTCGACGACGCCGCCAACCGCGTGTACAACTTCCTGCACACGCTGACGCTCGAGTGCCAGATGCTCGCGCGCGCCTGCGGCAAGACCAACGTCCACTCGCTCGAGCCCGAGGACCTGTGCGCGCTGACGGTCGAGGCGGCGGCGATGGCGAAGGTCCCGCTCGCCGGCACCGACTACATCCCGGGCGTGTCCGAGGAGCGGACGCTGGCGCGGATCGAGCGGCTGCTCGAGCGCCACATCGCCAACCCGATCGACTACATCGAGGATCCCGAGGGGGTCAGCGCGCATGACTGAGGTCCGCCACATTCCCGCCGAGCCACAGAAGGTCGTGGCGATCGACGCCGAGTACCTGTCGGGCAAGCGCTTCCCCTACCAGGAGGACATCGGTCTGGTCGAGGACGTCGACCTGATCGAGGCGACCCCGGGAGAGGACATCAACTGGCTCGAGGACGTCGCCCTGCTGGCGGAGGAGGGCGTCCCTGCCGTGTTCGACCGTTACTCGAACTCGTTCATCAAGATCTACTTCGACGTGCCCGAGGGGCGCGAGGATGAGATCGCCCGCAAGGTGCTGATCAAGCACCTGCAGTCCGGCAACTCCTACGGGATCCAGCTGAAAGGTAGCCACTGCAAGTTCGCACAGCCCGAGCTCGGGCCGTGGGTCGCGGACTCGCAGACCGTCGGTACCGACTACAAGCCCTCCGTACTCGAGGGATGGGAGCCGCCCGACCACTAGGCCCGGCGCGCTGGGACCCGGAGCAAGCCGGATGCGGAGCTGGTGGCTCGGACGTGTGGACGCGGACGGTGAGGGCCGCCCCGCTCGCGAGCCCACCCCCGGCGCAAGGCTCGCCGGCGGACACAGCGCAGACGTCTGCATCGTCGGCGGCGGCTTCACGGGGCTGTGGACCGCGCTGCGGATCAAGGAGCAGTCTCCGCAAACCGAGGTCGTGCTGCTCGAGGCCGACGTCTGCGGCGGCGGCGCGAGCGGGCGCAACGGCGGCTTCGCGCTCAGCTTCTGGCACCACTTCCAGGGGCTCGAGCAGGTCTGCGGCAGCGCCGAGGCGCTGCGGCTCGCGCGCGCATCGTGCGACGCGATCACCGAGATCGGCAGCTTCTGCAAGCGTCACGGGATCGACGCCCACCATCTGCACGACGGGTGGCTGTGGGCGGCCACCAGTCCGGCGACGCTCGGAGCTTGGTCGAGCACCGTCGAGGCGATCGGGCGCCACGGCGAGCATCCGTTCGTGCCCGTCGACGGCGAGCAGCTCGCCGAGCGGACCGGCAGCACCGCACACCTCGCGGGCGTGTTCGAGGCCACGGCCGCGACCGTTCAGCCGGCGCTGCTCGCCCGCGGGCTGATGCGGGCCGCGCAGGAGCAGGGAGTCAGGGTGTTCGAAGGATCGCCGATGGTCGCGCTGCAACGCTCGACGCCGCCGGTCGTACGGACCGCCGACGGCCAGGTCACCGCCGACCGGGTCGTGCTGGCGATGAACGCCTGGGCGGGCCAGGTGCGCGAGCTGCGGCGCGCGTTCGTGATCGTCTCGAGCGATATCGCGATCAGCGACCCGGTGCCCGAGGAGCTGGAGCGGTCCGGCTGGCGCGACGGCGCCTGCATCTCGGACTCGCGGCTGATGGTCCACTACTACCGCACCACCCGCGACGGGCGGATCGCGCTCGGCAAGGGCGGCGGGCGGCTCGCCTACGGAGCGCGGATCGGCGCCTCGTTCACCGGCAGGTCACCGATCGAGTCCGAGCTGGCAGCGCGGATGCGGCTCCTGTACCCGTTCCTGGACGAGGTGGCGATCGCCGACAGCTGGCTGGGGCCGATCGACCGCACGGTCGACGGGCTCCCCTTCTTCACGCAACTCGGCCGGCCCGATCTGATATGCGGTGCCGGCTATTCGGGCAACGGCGTTGCTCCGACCGTGATCGGGGGGCGGATCCTGGCCTCACTCGCGCTCGGCCTCGACGACGAGTGGTCGCGGTGCGGGCTGGTCCGCAAGCCCCCGCGCGGGATGCCCGGGGAGCCGGCCCGCTATCTCGGTGGCAACGTCGTGCGCCGCGCGGTGGCTCGCAAGGAGCGGGCCGAGGACGAGCAGCGCCCGGTCGCCGCGCTGGACCGGGCGCTGTCGCGGCTCGCCCCGGCGGGGCTGGTGCCGCTCGACTGACGGTGGCGTTGCTAACCGGGACGGTGGCGGCGCTTGAACCCCGCGCGCTCATGCACGTAGGCGCCGAGCGGGTGCGTCCGGTAGCGCGGCCGCGGCAGCTTCTCGACCGTGATCAGCCCGGGTGGCGCGTTGATCACGTCCGGGATCCGGTTGACCAGCTGGGTGACCGTGGTCATGCCGGTCGGCACGGCAGGGTTGGACAGATGGAGCTCGGGCTCGCCGGTCACGGTCCAGTCATTGACGTCGGCCTCGCCGGGCTTGTACACCCGGCCGGACATCTCGAAGATCAGCGTGATCCCCTCGTTGGTGACGACCTTGTCGACATCGGTGAAGCCGATCACCTTGCCCGCGTCGACGGTCACGCCGAGCGCCTTTGACTCCACCGGCTGGTCGGCCACGTCGGGCCGCGTGGTGGTCGACTGCTCGGCGACCGTGACCCCCAGATCCTCGACCAGCGCGCCAAGCGTGTTGCGGCCGAAGCTCGGCGGACGGGCGGTCTCGGCGAGCCACTTGTCGAAGTCCTGCACCGTCGTGTCGACGCGCTGGTCGCGCACCACCTCGGGGCCGAAGTCGTCGACGTTCCAGGTCGCCACCCCGGTCACCGTGTCGATTCGGTGCGAGGTCGCGAGCACCATGCTGACGAGGTTGACCCAGTAGACGTCCTGGTGGCCGGTACCGGTGATCGTGACGCCGTTGCGCCGCGCGAGGTGGTCAAGCTCGGCGCTCTGCATCGGTGACGTGTTCCACGGGTACAGCGCCTCCTCGGAGATCGTGATCGCGTTGACGCCGTGCTCGGCACACCGGTACAGGTGCTCGTACATGTCGCTCATGTAGCTGGCGACGGCGATCACGGCGATGTCCGCCTCACGCGTCGAGAGCACGCGGTCGGGATCGTCCTCGACCAGCACACCCGTCTCGATGCCGAGTCCCGCGACCTCTCCGAGGTCGCGACCAACCTTCTCGGGACTGCGTGCGAGCGCGCCGACGATGTCGACGCCCTTCTCGATCATCAGGCGGGTGGCGACCGAGTTCATCGCTCCGACGCCGTAGACGATTGCTTTGATCCGCTTCATCGCTCTCCTTCCATCGCGCGGTTGAACGCCTCCCCCGGCGGTACCGGCGGGCAGCATAACGCGAGGGCTCGGGTCGCCGCTGGGCTCGGCGCTAAACCCGCCGGCAAACCCGCCCGCAAACCAGACTCGACCTCGAAGCGGCAATCATCGAGAATGGCCCAGGAGAGGAAAAACCCGCGAGCCCGGGCTGTTGGGTAAGAATGGGAACGAATCGGAGGAAGGGACAGATATGGCAGAGAATCTCGGTGATGGTGCGGGCGGGAAAGCGTCGAACGGCAACGGGCAGGCCACTCAGGAATTCGTAGAGCGCTGGCGCGACGCCGCCTACAGCTGCTACTCCTCGGGCCACAAGTTCTGCCGCGAGGTGTGCCCGGTGACTCAGGTCACCCGCAATGAGAACCACAGCCCTACCGCGTTTCACGCAAACGTCGTCGCGATGGAGAAGGGGCTGCTCGACGTCGGTGACGTGGCCGAGGACTACGTTCACTGCACCCAGTGCGGGGCCTGCGAGCTGCGCTGCCCGAACACGCTGTTCACGGGCGACTTCTACCGCTACCGCACGCGGACCGTGGACGTGGTCAAGGCGATGCGGGCGCTGATGGTCGAGTCCGGACACGAGCAGCCCGAGTGGAAGCGGTGGGTCGAGCGGCTCGTCGACGGCCGCAACGAGCCCGTGCTCGGGGCGATCCCGATCGAGCAGGAGCACGTGGCCGACTGGGCCGACGGGCTCGACCTGCCGGTCGGCGGCGAGACCGTGATGTTCGTCGACTGCGAGGCCGCGTTCTACCGGACCTCGTACTCGCGTGCGGTCGCGCAGCTGCTGAAGGCGGGCGGCGTGCAGTTCGGGCTGATGCGCGAGCAGTGGTGCTGCGGTGGCCCGGCGGCCGAGATGGGATACGTCGACCAAGCCCGCTCGTTCGCCGAGCACAACGTCGCCGACTGGCGCGCGGTCGGCGCCAAGCGGATCATCGCGATCGAGCCCCACGACTACATCGCGTTCACCGAGGACTACCCCAAGTACTTCGCCCCCGAGTACGAGTTCGAGGTCGTGCTGGCGATCGACCTGGTCGCCGAGCTGGTTCGCGACGGCAAGATCAAGCTCGAGCACCCGGTGGAGCGGGTGGTCACCTACCACGACCCGTGCCGGCTCAACAAGCGCAAGGGCATCCACGAGGCGCCACGGGAGCTGCTGCGTGCGGTGCCGGGGCTGACGTTCGTCGACGTCGATCACGTCACCCAGTGGTCGTACTGTTCGGGGGCGGGGGGAGGACTCCCGATCGAGAAGCCCGAGCTGACGGCCGAGATCAGCCGCCGGCGCGTGGCCCGCGCCGCTGAGCTCGAGGTCGACACGCTGGTCAGCGCCTGCCCGTGGTCTGAGCGCCCGCTGTCGGCCGCCGGGGCCGAGCAGGGGATCGACGTAGTTGACCTGTTCGAGATCGTCGCCGAGGCGGCCGGAATCGAGGTCGGCGGCTCGACCGGTGCAGGTGCCGTCGCCGGGGAGGGTGCGCGATGAGCATCGCGACCAAGGCCGCAATCGACGAGGGTGTCCTCGACGAGCTGCGCGAGATCCTCGGCGACGACAACCGCGTCCTGCCCAACATCAGCTCGCGCGTCAACCGGACCCGGACGCCGGCCCCGTTCCCCGTCCACCGCTGGGAGGAGTTCCTGCCCGACGTGGCGGTGCTGCCGACCAGCGCCGAGCAGGTCTCGGGCGTGCTGAAGCTCGCCAACCGGCTCGGGATCCCGGTCGTGCCGCGTGCCGGTGGCACCGGCCTGGCCGACGGTGCGGTCCCGCTTCGGGGCGGGATCCTGGTCGACGTCAAGCTGATGAACCAGGTCAAGGAGATCGACCTCGAGGACCGGACGGTCACGGTCGGCACCGGGATCAACATGCTCAAGCTCAACGAGCAGCTGCGCCCCTACGGCGTCTTCTATCCCGACGATCCGGCCTCCTACCCGTGCTCGATCGTCGGCGGGCGGATCGGGACCGGCGGCTGGTCGCTGCTCGGCGGACGGTTCGGCCACACGCGCGATCTCGTGATCTCGATGCAGTTCGTGCTCCCGAGCGGGGAGATCATCGAGGTCGGCGACGGCGGCGGGCGCAAGCTTCGCAAGTCCTCAACCGGGTTCATGCTCAAGCAGCTGTTCATGGGCCACCAGGGGACGCTCGGGATCGCAACCGAGGCGACGCTCGAGCTCGTGACCCGGCCCGAATGCGAGTTCTCGGCCTTCTTCGCCTACGACGACTACATGAAGGCCTACCGAACGACAGCCAAGATCGCACGCCACGGGATCGCGACGCTTGCCGGCGTGGTCCTGTTCGACGAGTGGAAGCTGCGCTACCTGCGGCGCGATGATGAGGCCTACATCGAGCAGCCAGAGGACGTCAGGGCGGTCGTTGCGGCCGCGCTGTACGGCCGGCGGGCGGAGGTGCAGCCCGCCAGCGAGATGATCATGGAGCTCGGCCGCAGCGAGGGCGGGCGCTACCTCGGCGATGAGATCTCAGGCGGCGACTGGGCCTCACGCCACGACCGCTACGCGACTCCGCTGCACGGCCGCCGCCGCGACGGCCAGGTGGTGCCGATGTGCTGGCACTGCGAGGACGCCGCGATCCCGTACTCGTCGCTGCCCAAGGTCCGCGAGGAGTGGCACGCGCTGGTGGCCAAGTACATGGAAAGTTGGGACATCTTCGACGACTGGGGGATGTTCGCCTACACCAACGGCTCGTTCAAACCGTGGGGCGACTATCTGGTCGAGATCGACGTCGGCATCTGGGAGCAGGAGCTCAATGACGAGAACTGGGCCGCGTGGGTCAACCTCAAGCGCGAGATCGCCGAGGTGTCGATCCGCAACGGCGGCTCGATCACCGCGTGTCACGGGGCCACCCGCGAGGGCGACGCCGAGCTGGTGCCGACCGAGATGGGGTCGGCGTGGCCGGTGGTCAAGGCGATCAAGCGGACCCTGGACCCCAACAACATCATGAACCCTGGCAAGCAGTCGCTCGATCAGGCCTATGAGGAGGCGGACGGATGACGATCTGGCGACTGGGCGACCAGCGGGCACCGGAGCCGCGCGAGATCACCGACGAGGTGGTGATGCGGTTTGACCACATCTACGAGGTCAGACCCGACCTGATGGAGCACTTCCCCCAGCAGGACATCCCGGCATGGGACGTCAAGCGGATCGTCGACAGCCGCTGGGAGCACCTCGAATGGATGCACAACCACTTCGCAGATGAGGTGCTGTCGGCCGGGTTGGAGTCCGAGACCGGCTTCGGTGGCGGACCGGCGCAATAAGACCGACAGAAGGGACCACGATGGCTGACAGAAACGGCGAGCTGCGGTTCAGCTACTGCATGCTGCCCGACTACCCGCTGGCGGACTCGATCGAGATGATCAAGGTGGCCGACGAGCTCGGCTACTACGCGTGCTACTCGGTCGATGAGACGTGGCATAAGGACCTGTGGGTCCTGTTCGCGGCGGCGGCCGACAAGACCAGCAGGATCCGCTTCGGCCCCAACGTCACGCACGTCTTCCTGCGCGAGCCGACGCTGATCTGTCAGCAGCTGGCGACGCTCGACGAGCTGAGCGGCGGTCGCGCGGAGGCGGTCGTTTCGACCGGCAACTTCGTGATGATGGACCAGTACCACCTCGACTGGGCCAAGCGCAGGCCGCTCTCCCGCCTCCGTGAGGCGATGCATGTGATGCGGACGTTCCTCGACGACGGCAAGATCGACTTCGAGGGGGACTTCTTCCAGTACACCGGTCTGTTCACCGCAGCGCGCCCGGTCCAGGAGCGGATCCCGCTGCTGATGGGCGGGATGAAGGGACCGCGGTCGTTCGAGGTCGCGGGCGAGATCGCCGACGGGCTCCATCACGCGCTGTCGTATTCGCGTCCGGCCTACGACTACGTCGTCGATCACGTCAAGGTGGGCGCAGAGCGGGCCGGGCGCGACTGGCAGGACCTGGACCTGGGGGCATGGGTGGTCTCGGTCGTCTCCGAGGACTCGGCCGCGGCCAAAGCGGCGGCGCGGATCCTGGTCGCGTTCTACATCCCGTCGATGCCGCCCGAGCAGCTCGCCCGCCACGGCATCGACCAGGCGGAGCTGCAGCCGATCTTCGACGCGTTCGCCGCCGGAGACGTGGCCAAGGCGATCAACATGTTCAGCCCCGAGATGGCCGAGAAGCTGTCGGTCGCCGGGACGCCCGAGGAGTGCGCCGAGCAGATCCAGCGCGACATCGTCCCGGCGGGGATCAACCACATCATCCTGGCGCTCGCCGACGCGCGCCTGGTCGAGTTCTTCTCGGGCCAGACGATCGACGGTGTTCCATCGATCCCCGATCAGCTGCGGCTCGCGGCCGAGCGGATGTTCCCGGCGCTCGTATGAGCTACCTCGATTCGCTGTTCGGGCTCGACGGCCAGACCGCGGTGGTGACGGGCGCAACCAGCGGCCTCGGAGCCGCGAGCGCGCACGCGCTCGCCAAGGCCGGGGCGCGGGTGATCGTCAGCGGCCGCGACCCGCTGCGGGGGGAGGCGGTTGTGAAGGAGATCGAGGCCGGGGGCGGAAGCGCCGCGCTCGAGTTGGCCGAGCTCTCCGATGCCGAGGCCGCGGGCGCGCTCGCCGACCGGATCCTCGAGCGCCACGGCGAGGTCGACATCCTGGTCAACGCGGCTGGGGTGTTCACGCGCGGCGACGCCGTCGATCTGACCGTCTCGGAGTGGGAGCGGCTGTGGCACACCAACGTCTCGAGTACGTATCTGCTGTGCCAGCGCTTCGGAAAGCCGATGATCGAGCGCGGCCGGGGCAAGATCGTCAACTTCTCGTCGACCGACGGGTTCCTCGGTGTCCCCGAGCAGCTCGCCTACAACGTCAGCAAGGGAGCGATCGTCCAGCTGACCAGGACCCTGGGGGCGGAGTGGATTCGCCACGGGGTCAACGTCAACGCGGTCGCGCCGTGTGACTTCGCGACGCCGATGATCGAGCCGTTTCTCGACACCCAGGAGTACCGGGACTGGATCCTCGATGCGATCCCCGCCGGACGGGTGGGCCAGCCCGACGAGATCGTCGGCGCGGTGCTGTTCCTGGCCTCGCCCGCGTCGGACATGGTCGCCGGCCACAACCTGCTGGTCGACGGCGGCCGGACGGTGATCTGAGAACCGCGCCGGCCGCGCCGGATGGTGCTCTGAGCCCGGCCCCAGCGGGTAGACTCGCGCGATGGCGACACGCGAACAGGAGCTTCCTCGATCCGTTCGCAAGGGACCGCTGATCACGGTCAAGTGCGAGTGCGGTGAGCGGCGGGAGCTGCACTACGGGGAGCAGTGGCGCTGCGAGGGCTGTGGGCGCAGATACGACACCCGCAAGATCCCGATCGAGGAGTATGCGGCGATCCGGCGCACGCAGCTGCGCTACCGCCTGATCCCGCTGGGTACAGGCCTGCTGCTGTTCGCGGCGATGATCGCGTTCTTCATCGCCGGCCGGGTGCTGGGCGCGCTTGTCGCGGTCGCGTTCCTCGCGGCCTCGTGGAGCATGTTCGGGCGCCCGTTCTTCCGCTCGCGGTATCGCCGGGCGCTGAGCGAGAACCTGCCGAAGTGGGAGATCAAGGCCGACTAGCCTGGCCGCGTCAGGCGGTCGCTTCGGCCGATCGCCGGATCGTCACCTCGACGCCGTGAACGGTCGTGCTGGCGCCCATGTCGCTCGGGATTCCCGGGTTGAGCGCGTTGACGTTCGCGCGCTGGGGCGCGTGCTTGGGCCAGCGGCCCTTGGGTGAGTAGGCGACCCCGCGCGGCACCTCGTCTGACACCGTGACCGACAGCGTCAGCGTGCCGGCGGCGCTCTCGAGCTCGGCCTGGTCGCCGTCTGCGAGACCGTGCGCCGCCGCATCATCGGGGTGCAGCGCGACCGCCGCGGCCCCGACCCGGCGCGCGATCTTGGGATCGTTGGCGAAGCTGTCATTGAGCATCCACGGCGAGGCGGGCGTCAGCAGCCGCAGCTTGCCGTGCTCGGGGCGCCGATCTGCGAACGGGACCGGCAGGCGCGGATGGCCGTCGGCCTCGGCCGCCGCCGAGGCGATCTCGATCCGGCCGCTCGCGGTTGGGAAGCGCAGGTCGGCGAACTGGACGGCCGGCTCGTCGTGCAGCCAGACCGTCCCGCGTTGGGCGAGGCTCTCGAAATCAAAGCCGACGTCGGCGCGCCGCAACACCTCGGCGAGCACCTGGTCGTCTGACTCGTGCAGCTGCGGCTCGTCGTAGCCCATCGCGGTCGCGAGCCGGCGGAAGATCTCGGAGTTGGGAAGCGACTCGCCGAGCGGCTCGGTGGCCTTGACCTGCGCCGACAGGCTGTGGTGAAAGTAGGAGACGACGAGGTCGTCGCACTCGAGAAAGCTCGCCGCCGGCAGCACGAAGTCGGCCAGGTCGGCGGTGTCGGTCGCGAACAGGTCGATCGCGACCGTGAACAGGTCCTCGCGGCTCAGCGCGCGCCGCAGCCGAGCCTGCTCGGGGTTCGATGCCGCGATGTTGATGTTCCAGCACACCAGCGCGCGGGAACGGGCGTGATCCTCGAGCAGCGCGGTCAGGTCCATGTGGCTGACGGGCTCGGGCATCTCGGTCGCAAGCTCGGACGCGATCAGGTAGTCCTCGTCGATGCCACGGCTCTCGGTCCCGTTGAGGTACAGCAGCCCGGTGCCGGGCCTGCCGAGGTTTCCGGTCACGGCCGGCAACAGCGCGACCGACCGCACCGCGTTGCCGCCCCGTGGCTGGCGCTGGAAGCCCTGACCGATCCAGAGCAATGACGGGCCGGTCGCGTACATCCTGGCCGCCTCTTCGATCAGCCGTGCCGGAACGCCCGTCACGCGCTCGCCCCAGCCGGCGGTGCAATCCCCGAGCAACGGCTCGAGCTCGTCAAAGCCGGTCGTGCAGCGCTCGATCAGGTCGCGATCGCACAGCCCCTCGCTATAGATCGTGCCCAAGAGCGCGAACGCGAGCGCCGCGTCGCTGCCCGGGAACGGCTGCAGGTGCAGATCGGCCTCGCGGGCGGTCGGGGTGCGCACCGGGTCGACGACGATCACCTGCGCCGGCGACTCGGGCAGCCAGTGCTCGTGCTGGTGCGGCGCCGATGCGGACGGGTTGGCTCCCCAGACCAGGATGCACCCCGAGTCACGCGCGGTGCGCGGGTCAAAGCCATCGAGCGAGGTGCCGTAGACGTAATCGAGCGCCACGTGCCCGGCGTTGTTGCAGATCGTGTCAGGGTCGATCTCGGTCGCGCCCAGCCGGTTGAAGAACCGCAGCCCGAAGAAGTAGCCCAGCATCGAGAACGTCCCGGTGTAATGGGCGTTGAGGATCGCTTCTGCGCCCGCGCCGGGGTCGGCGACGATCGTCTGCAGGCGCTGGGCGATCTCCTCGCAGGCCGCCTCCCACGAGACCGGCTCGAACTCGCCGCTGCCCTTGGGGCCTGTCCGTCGCAGTGGCGTCAGCAGCCGGGCACCCGGGTCGCGCAGGACCCCGTTGTAGGCGGTCGTGCACTTGACGCACAGCCGGCCGCGGCTGACCGGATGGCCACGGTCGCCCCGCACGTGCCGGATCTGCCCGTCGCGCTTGACCACGGCGACGCCGCACGCGTCGTAGCAGTCGCGCGGGCAGGTCGTCAGGATGACCTCGTCGGCCGCTGTCTCTGAGGATGTTCTTGTGCCTGGACTCACCGCGACTCGATTCCTGTGGGCGGCGATCCCGGCTGTCGCCTCGCCGCGAGCGTCAGTGCACGATCAGGATGTCACAGTGGACCCGATGTGCGACCGAATCGCTGACGCTCTGCCCGAACATCCGCCCGACCGCGCTCGGTTCGTGGGTGCCGAGGATGATCAGGTCCGCTTCGCGCTCCTTGGCCAGCTCGGCGAGCGTCTCCGCCGGCCGCCCGAGCCCGGTCAGGTAGTGCGCCTGCACGCCCTCGCCGTCGAGGTAGGCCTTCGCGTGCTTGAGCTCCTCGCTGTGCTCGCTGGGGGTGTCGGTCGGGTCAATCGGGCCCGCGGAGCGTCCGATGTTCGTCATCACCGGCGCGACGCTGGCGACGATCAGCTCCGAACCGAACGCCTTCGTAAGCTGGGCGGCACGCTCGAGCGCGCGTTTGGCCGCGTCCGATTCGTCGTAGCCAAGAACTATCTTCTGCATCTCCCCTCCTTCTGACGGGGCGCCATCGCGCCGGGAGGGAGGCACGTTGCCTCCCTCGTTTCGGCGCTCGGGCGTCAGGCCATATCCAGGCCGTCGTTGTGGGCTTTCAGCTCGCCACCGGGGCGGCCGCGGTGCTCTCGGGCTTCCAGCCCACCTGTATCAGGGCCTCGAGATCCTCGCCCTCGGGCATCGTCGGCACCTCCTCGCTCCAGTGGATGCTCTCCTTGTCCTGGACGAGGCGCCGGTAGAAGAACAGCAGCACCGATGCGATCAGGATCCCGACCCCGATCCAGAAGTCGGTCCACGACCCGTACCCGTTGAGGACCGGCGAGGTGGAGCCGACGGCCAGGATCACGGCGTTGTAGACCATCAACAGCGCCGCCATCCCGACCCAGAAGCCGCTCACCTTCAGCGGTCTCGGCCAGTTTGGCCGGTCCTTGCGCAACAGCAGGAAGCCGCTCAATGCGAGCACATGGCAGAGGACGTAGCCGATGTTGCTCATGTAGAGGATCGCCAGGTTGCTGGAGATGAACAGGATCAGGCACACGTTGACCACCAGGTCGACGGTCATCGCGCGGCCGGGAACGTGGTAGCGGTTGAGCACGCCGAGCTGTTTGATCGTCAGGCCGACCTTCGAGATCCCGTACAGCGCCCGCCCGGCGTCCGCGGTCGAGCTCGCCATCGACAGCAGCAGCGACAGGATCACGCAGATCACCAGGAAGTCGGTCGCGCCCGAGCCGATGATCGTGTTGAACGCGTGGATGTAGGGCGAGTAGGAGAGGATTCCCGCCGTCGACGGCACGCCGGTGAAGCCACCGAGGCCGAGCGGGAGCAGGATGTAGACCAGCAGCGAGAACGTGCCCGCGCTGCGCAGCGCGATCGTGCTGTCGCGCTGTGATTTGTATTCGGGCGTGAACGTGGCGCAGACCTCGACCCCGTCCGCCGACCAGGCCATCAGGAACAGCCACACCAGGCAGATCTTGATCCCGCCCCACTGGTGGCTGGCAAGCGTCCAGTGGACGTTGTGCGAGTGCCAGTCGCCGGCAATCACGGGGCCGAAGATCAGGACGGCCAACGGGATCATCAGCAGCGCGCCGGTCACATACGTGAACCAGGCGAACGGCCGCACGCCGAAGATGTTGAACAGCCACACGACGACGATGCATCCGATCCCGATGAAGTTGAACAACTGGAGATGGACGACGCCGTCGTACACGGTCCAGTTGGATCCTGAGAACCACTGCTGCTGGATCAGCGAGCCGATGATGTTGCCGAAGATCGACAGCACCACCGACCACCCGATCCAATAGCCAAAGGTCGCGATCGGGCCGACCAGGGTCGTGTACTTGCGCCAGCCCTCGTTGGCGTACAGCGAGATCCCACCCGAACGGCCGGGGAACATCATCGCCGGCTCGGAGTAGACCCAGACCGAGAGCAGTGCGACCAGCGCCGCGAATCCCCACAGAGCGGTCGCGCCGACCACCCCAAGGGCGCCGTAAGCCCCCAGCATCGAGGCGAGCAGGAAGCCCGGATTGGCGAGTGCGATCGTGAATCCATCCCACCAACGCAGGGACTTGAGGAGCTGTCGCTCCTCGACGACTGCTTCGGCCATAGCCCTAATCCTCTCCTGGTTTCAGTCGGCTCCCCGGTCCAGCCGCATCGGTACGGGCTCGCGCAGGGGGCGTGTGTGGAGCGTTATACCAACTTGTACAAGGGGGGTCAATTTTGAACAAACCCGCAAGTAGCGGGGTTTGGTGGGCGTAAAATCGAGCGCTGGCGATGGTCGACATCCTTGATCGCCCGCGCGACACCGCCACGCCGCCGGGGGCCGAGAAGACCCGCGCGCGCCCGGTGATTCTGGGCACGCTCTCGGTCCGCGTCCATCCCGGCGCCGAAAGGGTCGCGCTCGAGAGCGCGGCCGAGGCCGGCGTGCCGTTGATCATCGCCAACATGATCACGATGCCGCAGTATCCGATGACGATGATCCTCGCGCCTCAGTACACGACGCTGCCGCACGAGGAGGACCTCGACGCCGTTCGCGAGACCGCGTCGCGTGCCGCCGCGCTCGGGATCGAGACCGAGCTGCTGCGGATCTCGAGCAGGCATCCGATCCGGGAACTGCTGGACCTGGTCACCGAGCGTGAGGCGGGCCTGCTGGTGTTCGGGCCTGACCTGACCCGGACCTCGCGGGTGCGGTTTCGGATGGCCGCCAGGATGGTGCGCAAGCACGCCGCGTGCCTGGTCTGGATCGCTCCCGACGGCTGAAAGCAAAGCCAGCCTCAAAGCGCGATGATGGCGGTCATCACCACGCCGAGACCGGTGGACACGGCTTGGGAAAAGTTGTAGAAAACGCAGGCTGGACGAATTTGTCCGAATTCGACTGAGGAGAGACCCGTGGCGCGAGATCCCAAGTACGACATCCTCTTCGAGCCGATCCAGCTCGGGCCGAAGACCCTCAAGAACCGCTTCTACCAGGTCCCTCACTGCATCGGCGCGGGCTCGGAGAAGCCCGGCATGCAGGCCTACCACCGCGGCATGAAGGCCGAGGGCGGCTGGGGCGCCTGCTGCACCGAGTACTGCTCGATCCATCCCGAGTCAGACGACACCTCGCGCGTGTCGGCGCGGATCTGGGACGAGGGTGACGTTCGCAACCTGGCGGCGATGTGCGACCGGCTGCACGAGTACGGCGCGCTGGCCGGCATCGAGCTGTGGTACGGCGGACCCCACGCGCCGTGTATGGAGACCCGCGCGACGCCGCGCGGCCCATCGCAGATCGCCTCGGACTTCGAGCTCAACATCTTCCCCCGCTACATGGACCAGGACGACATCGACACCGTCCAGCAGATGTACGTCGACGCCGCGATCCGCGCGCGTGAGGCGGGCTTCGACATCATCTACGTCTACGGCGCGCACGCCTATCTCCCGTTCCAGTTTCTGTCGCCGTTCTACAACCGCCGCAGCGACAAGTACGGCGGTTCGTTCGAGAACCGGGCGCGGTTCTGGCGCGAGTCGCTCGAGAAGGTCCGCGAGGCCGTCGGCGACGATTGCGCGATCGCGTCGCGGTTCGCGGTCGACCATCTGCTCGGACCGACATCGATCGAGGTCGGCGAGGACGGGGTCCGGTTCGTCGAGTACTGCGACGACCTCGTCGACCTCTGGGACCTGACCGTCGGAGACATCGCCGAGTGGGGCCAGAACGCGGGCCCGTCGCGGTTCTTCGAGGAGAACCACGAGAAGCCGTTCACCGGCCAGATCAAGGCCGGAAACCACACCAACAAGCCGGTCGTCGGCGTCGGTCGCGTGACCAATCCCGACACGATGGTCGCGATCATCAACTCGGGCCAGTTCGACATCATCGGCGCCGCCCGCCCGTCGATCTCCGATCCCTTCCTGCCCCAGAAGATCGAGGAGGGCCGGTTCGACGACATCCGCGAGTGCATCGGCTGCAACCAGTGCATCTCGCGCTGGGAGATCGGCGGCCCGCCGATGGTCTGCACCCAGAATGCGACCGCCGGTGAGGAGTACCGCCGCGGCTGGCACCCAGAGAAGTTCCATCCGGCCGCCAACCGTGACAAGGGCGTGCTGATCGTCGGCGCCGGCCCGGCCGGGCTGGAGTGCGCGATGATTCTCGGCAAGCGCGAGATGTCGGCCGTGCACCTGGTCGAAGGCGCCAAGGAGATCGGCGGCTGCGTCAACTGGATCTCGAAGCTCGGTCATTCCGATGGCAAGGAGAACCTGTTCCGCGGCAGCGCCCGTGGGTTGGGCGAGTGGAGCCGGATCGTCAACTACCGCCAGATCCAGCTCGACAAGCTCTCCAACGTCGAGATCCATCCGAACTCGGTGCTCAGCGCCGACGACGTGCTCGACTACGGCGCCGAGATCGTGATCATCGCGACCGGCTGTCACTTCGCGACCGACGGCCTCAACGCCGCGACCCACGAGCCGATCCCCGGCGCCGATACGTCGCTCGATTGGCAGATGACGCCCGACGAGGTTGTCGCCGGCGTCAAGCAGATCGGCAAGCGCGTGCTCGTGCTCGAGAACGAGGCCTACTTCATGGGCGCCTCGGTCGCCCAGAAGCTGGCCGGCGAGGGCCACGATGTGACGCTGGTGACCCAGGCGGCCGAGATCGCCCACTACATGGACTACACGCTCGAGGCGCCAATGCTTCATCGCGATCTCGAGCGCCTCGGCGTCAACATCCACACCTACACGATGCTCGAGAAGATCGAGCCGGGCGTCTGCCACGGCTACGACGTCTGGAACCCGGCCGCCAAGGAGCAGTTCGAGGTTGACACGGTCGTCCTCTGCACGGCGCGGATCTCCGATGATCAGCTCTACCGCGAGCTGAAGTCCGACAAGTCGCGGCTCGAGGCCGAGGGGATCGAGGGTCTTTACCTGATCGGTGACGCGGCAGCGCCGCGGATGATCGTTGACTCGATCTTCGACGGGCACCGTCTCGCGCGTGAAATCGACTCGCCGCATCCCGAGATGCCGCTGCCGTTCATCCGCGAGCGTCGCCTGTGGGGTGACAGCAGCAACGACGACTACCGGGCTCAGCTGCTCAACACGGTTGATGTCGGCTAGGGCCGCGGTAGGGGGGACGGCGTGAAGATCGTCGTCCCCGTCAAGCAGGTTGCGGCGCTCGATGACGAGTTCGAGTTGCTCGACGACGGGTCGGGTGTTGACCCGGACTTTCTCGAGCTTGACCTCAACGAGTGGGATGCGTTCTCGCTCGAGGCGGCGCTGCAGTTGCGCGAGCAGGCCGGCGAGGGTGACGTCGTCGTCGTGACGGTCGGCGACGACGACGCCGACGAGGCGCTGCTGGGCTGCCTGGCCCGGGGCGCGGACCGCGCGGTCAGGGTCTGGGATGACGCGCTGCAGGGCGCCGATGTGCTGGCCGTCGCGCGGGTGCTGGCGGCGGCGGTGGCGCGCGAGTCAGCTGATCTGGTGCTGTGCGGCGTGCAGTCCTCGGACGCCGTCAACGGCGCCACCGGGATCGCGCTCGCCGGCTATCTCGAGCTGCCACATGTCGCGGTCGTCAAGCAGATCGACTACGACGCCGGCCAGTCGACTGCGACCGTCAAGCGCGAGCTCGAGGGCGGGCTGGTCGAGGTCCTGCGGGTCCAGACGCCGGCGCTGCTGACGATTCAAACCGGGATCAACGAGCCCCGCTACGCGAACCTGCGGGCGATCAAGCAGGCTCGCGAGAAGCCGCTCGAGGTCATCTCGCCCGACGAGCTCGGAGTCGACTCGGGGCTCGTGGCGGCCGCTGCGGGCTCGCGACGGAGGGGGCTCGCGCATCCCGAGCGCGGCGAGGGCGCCGAGATGATCGAGGGCTCGCCGTCCGAGGTGGCGGCGCGGATCGTCGAGATCGTGCGCGACAGGATGTCAGCCGGATGACTCATGCGAGCACCAACACGGGCGAGCCCGGAAGGCGAGCAGTGCTCGCATGAGGAGCGGCATTTTGGTTGTGGCAGAGGCGCGGCGCGGCGAGCTGCGCGAGGTCTCGATGGAGTTGATCAGCGCGGGGCTCGGGCTCAAGGAAGCCGCCGGCGGGCGGGTCGCGGTCGCGGTGATCGATCATGACCCGGGACGGTTCGCGCAGGCCGTGTCCGCTGACGGCGTCGACGAGGTGCTGCTGGTGTCAACGCCCGGCGAGCACTTCGAGGCCCACGTCGCCCAGCGGGCGCTGGAGCAGCTGATCGAGGCAGAGCAGCCGCAGCTGGTCGTGCTCGGCTTCACGATCGACTCGCTCGGTTTCGCACCCGCGGTCGCGGCCCATCTCGGGCTCGGCTTCGCCAGCGACGTGACATCGCTGCGATGGGACGGCGGGCCGGTGGCGGGGCGTGGCGCCTACGGCGACAAGCTGGTCGCCGAGCTCGAGTTCCCGGGCAAGGAGTGCACGCTGGTGATGCTGCGCGCGGGCACGTTCGAGCCCGCCGCCGGCGGTGCGGGCTCGGTCCCCACCCGTGATGTGGAGGTGGCGCTTGACGGGGTCACCGCGACCGAGCACCTCGGCTTTGAGGAGGTCCAGGACACCGGCGTTGACATCACCAAGGCGCCGTTTCTGTTCTCGATCGGGCGCGGGGTCGAGGACAAGGACGAGATCCCCCGGTTCGAGGCGCTCGCTGAGCGTCTCGGGGCGACGCTCAGCGTCTCGCGGCCGCTCGTCGACGCGGGCTGGATGCCGAGCGCGCGCCAGGTCGGGCAGTCGGGCAAGACGGTCAAGCCGCGCGTCTATCTTGCGCTCGGGATCTCGGGCGCCGTTCAGCACCTGGCCGGGATGCGGACGGCCGAGACGATCATCGCCGTCAACACCGACCCGGAGGCGCCGATCTTCGGCGTCGCCCACTACGGCGCTGTGGCTGACCTGTTTGAGGTCGCGGACGAGCTGGAGCAGGCACTGGATTAGCCGCTTGTGCCTCTTCTGCTAGCGGCGACAAAGACGCGCCCGGTCTTCTGGGACTTCACACCATGGCTCAAGGTCCTCTGGTACGTGCTCGCGGTCGCCTCGGTGGGGGTGTTCGTGTACGGCTGCTACCGGCCGATCCGCCGCTATCGCCGCGGCAAGGGCGGGCCGTGGCCGCCGGTGCCGTGGGGTGAGCTGCCCGGGCGCCTGTGGACGGGCGCGGGGCTGCTGTTCTCGCATCGCACGATCGGCCGCCGCGACCACGGGGCCGGGATGGCGCACCGGCTGATCTTCTACGGCTTCTTGGTGCTGTTCGCCGGGACCGTGATCCTCGGCTTTGACACTGACTTCCTGTCGCCGGTGTTCGGCATCAGCTACTTCCACGGCAACTTCTACCTGGTCTACAAGGAAGTGCTCAACATCTTCGGCACGGCGCTGATCATCGGCGTGCTGGTGATGATGATCCGCCGCGCGTTCCTCCATCCGGCGAAGCTCGACTACGCGCGCCCTGACCGCGCTCCGGGCGATCCGCAGTTTGACCGGCGCGTGTATCGGGTCGGCGACTGGGCGTTCGTGACGACGCTGCTGATCATCGCCCTGACCGGCTTCTTGCTCGAGGGCGTGCGGATCGCGATGTCCGATCCTGGCTACGGCGGGACCCAGTTCGGCGGCTGGATCGTCGCCCAGGCGCTTACCGGGCTGAGCAATTCGACGCTGGCGGCGCTGCGCCACGGCCTGTGGTGGTTTCACGGTTTGCTTGCGATCACGTTCGTGGCAAGCATCCCGTACACGAAGGCCGTCCACATGCTGTCGAGCTACGTCAGCTTGTCGCTGCGCGACCCAAAGGCCGGCAAGCGATTGGCGCCGATCCCACCCGAGCGCGCGTCGGAGCCGGCCGGCTACGGTTCGCTGGCCGACTTCAGCCCGCTGCACCTGCTCCAGCTCGACGCCTGCACCAAGTGCGGCCGCTGCCATGAGGCCTGCCCGGCGAACGCCACCGAGCGGCCTCTGTCTCCGCGTGACGTGATCCTCGAGTTGCGCGAGCAGCCCCATCCGGTGACGGGTGCGTCGGGGATCGGCGGCCTGCTGGGAGCGCTGGTCGATGGCGAGGCGAGTGGCGACGGCTTTACCGCCAGCGTGATCGGCGACAACGGCGTCCGCACCGAGACAGTCTGGTCGTGCATGCAGTGCAACGCCTGCGTCGAGATCTGCCCGGTCGGGATCGAGCAGGCGCCGATCATCAACCAGCTGCGCCGCCGGCTGGTCGAGGAGGGCGAACTGGACTCAAACCTGCAGTCGACGCTCGAGGTGATCCACAAGTCGGGCAACTCGTTTGGCGAGAACAAGCGCCGTCGCGGCCGCTGGACCCAGGAGCTGGACTTCGACGTCGCCGATGCACGCAAGGAGCCCGTCGACGTGCTCTGGTTCGTCGGCGACTACGCGTCGTTCGATCCACGCTCGCAGCGGGTCAGCCGGTCGCTGGCGCGGATCTTCCACGCCGCCGAGCTGGACTTCGGGATCCTCTACGACGGCGAGCGCAACTCGGGCAACGATGTCCGGCGGGTCGGCGAGGAGGGACTGTTCGAGTCGCTCGCCGAGCAGAACATCGCGACGATCTCGGGCTGCGAGTTCAACCGGATCGTCACCAGCGACCCCCACTCGCTCAACACGCTGCGCAACGAGTACCCCGACCTCGGCGGCGAATGGTCGGTGATCCACCACACCGCGCTGCTGCTTGAGCTGATCGAATCGGGCCGGCTCGACGTCGGTGGCCGGCTCGGGTATCGCGTCACCTACCACGACCCCTGTCATCTCGGCCGTTTCCAGGGCGAGTACGACGGTCCCCGCCGGATCCTCGAGCTGCTCGGATGCACGCTGGTCGAGATGCCGCGCAACCGCGACAACTCGTTCTGCTGCGGCGCCGGCGGCGGCCGGATCTGGATCCCTGACAAGCCCGGCCAGGAGCGCCCGTCCGAGAACCGGATCCGCGAGGCGGTCGGCCTCCCCGACGTCGAGCTGTTCGTCGTCTCGTGCCCCAAGGACGTGACCATGTACGAGGACGCGATCAAGACCTCGGGCAACGGCGACAAGCTCGAGTTGCGCGAGCTGACCGAGCTGATCGAGGAAGCGCTGGTCCACGACATCGAGCTCGTGACGGCCTGATGCCCGGCGTCCTGATCGGGGTCTCGGCCAGCTTGCACGACTTCGGCGACTACGGCGGCGTCGGCATCCAGCGCCCGCTGCTCGAGGCCGGGGCGGTACCGGTCACGCTGCCGCAGATGCCCGACGCGATCGGGGCGGCGCTGGAGCACGTATCGGCGATCGTGCTCGCGCCCGGCCGCGACATCGACCCGGCTCGCTACGGCCACGAGCCCGATCCGCTGCTGGCGCCGATCGAGCCTCGCCGGGACGAATTCGAGTTCGCGCTGGTCCCCGCGGCGATCGAGCGCGAACTGCCGCTGCTCGGCGTCTGCCGCGGGATGCAGGTGCTCAACGTCGCCCGGGGCGGGACGCTCGTCCAGGACGTCAGGCTCGCGGAGCGCTCGCGCGAGCACCCGTCCGATCCCGGCTGGAAGTCGTGGAAGCAGATGGAGGTGGCGTCACTTGACGGGGGCGAGATCCCGGCCCATCCGCGCCACGAGATCGCGATCGCCCGGCCCAGCATTCTGCACTCGGCGCTCGGCTCCCAAACGGCGACCGTCAACTCCTTTCACCACCAGGCGATTGACCGCCTCGGGGAGGGGCTGCGGGCCACCGCGACCGCGCCCGACGGGGTGATCGAGGCGATCGAGCTCGACGGCTACCCGGCGCTCGGCCTCCAGTGCGAGCTCCAGGAGGAGTACAAGATCGACAGCCGCTTCGCGGCCGTGTTCGACTGGTTTGTCGACGCCGCCAAGCGGCGCGCGGGTCAGCTGCGCGGACGCCGCTTGTCGGTGTCGTAGAGCGGGAACGGCGCGACCGTCGCGCCTGCGCTGCCGTCGCCGACCGTGACCTCGACCCGCTGCCCGTCGTTGACCAGCTCGCGCTCGATCGCGGCCATCGCGATCACCGCCATGTCGAACGTCGGGCTCTGACACGGGCTGCGCACGATCCCGACCTCGCGGCCGTCGAGCGTCACGGCGGCGCCGTACTCGGGGACCTCGTCGCCGTCGATCCGCAGCGTCGTCAGCAGCCTTGGCGTGCCCTGCTGCGCGATCGCGCGCAGCGCGTCACGGCCGACGAACTCGCCGCCCTTGTCGAGCTTGATCACGTTGTCGAGCCGGACCTCGTAGGGGTCGGTGTCATGGGGGAAGTAGTCGATGTCGGGGAACAGCAGCCCTGACTCGATCCGCAGTGTCTCAATCGCCGACAGGCCGATCGGTTTGAGGCCATGTGGCTCGCCGGCCTTGATCACGGCGTGCCAGAGGGCGGGCGCGTCGTCGACCGAGCAGTAGACCTCGAACCCGAGCTCGCCCGAGTAGCCGGTCCGAGACACCCAGCAGGGAAGCCCGGCGACGGTCACGCCCTCGTGCTGGAAGCGGAAGTAGCGCAACGTGTTGACGTCGACGCCCTCGGTGATCGGCCCCAGCACCTCGCGGGCCTTGGGGCCCTGGACCTGGATGTGGGGCATCTCGGCGGTGCGGTCCTGCACGTCGACGTCGAGCCCGCGATCAGATGCGACCTTGCGGAACCAGTCCAGATCGGAGTCGTAGCTGGTGATCGACAGGCAGTGGTCATCGGCGAGCTTGAACACCGTCCCGTCCATGATCATCTTGCCCTGCTCGTCGCAGATCGGGCCGTAGCGGACCTGGCCGACCTCGAGCGCGGCCATGTCGTTGGCGAACAGCACGTCGGCGAGCGCGATCGCGTCGGGACCCTGCAGGATCCACTTGCGAAGCGGTGACTCGTCCCACATGTTGCACGCCGTCCGCGTTGCCTGGTGCTCGGCTACCGCGTCGCCGAAATCGGCGGCCCAGGCCCAGCCCTCCCAGTCGGTCCAGGTCGCGCCGGCCTCCCGCTGGACCGTGTCGAACGCAGTGCGGTGGAGGTCTCCGGTCGACATCTACTCACCCCTCATTTGATGAATTTGTCCAAGAGTGCGGCGCATTTATATCGCACCCGGTGCCGCCGGGGCCCGCGCCCGCACGAGGCCGTAATCTGACCGGATCGTGGGCGCCTCGGGCACAGGGGATTAGTGGGCGTAGCGCTCGGCCTGGGCGCCGCCCTCTCGTGGGGGCTGGCGGACTACTTTGCGGCGCTCGCCTCCCGGGGGATCGGCGCCCTGCGCGTCGTGCTCGGGTTTCACCTCTGCGCGCTGATCCCGTTGACCGTGCTGGTGGTGGCGACCGACGGCCTCGCGCACCTGACCGGCCATGAGCTCGTCTTCTACGTGCTGATCGGCGTCGTCGGGTGGGTCTCGTATCTGACCTTCTATGGCGCGCTGGCGATCGGGCCGATCTCGGTCCTGAGCCCGATCGTGTCGGGCTATGCGGCGGTCACGGTCCTGCTCGCGGTCCTGTTCGCCGGCAACGTGCTGACGGGCGCGCAGGGGATCGCGGTCGGGATCACGATCCTCGGCGCGATGCTCGCCTCGGCTGACGTCCGCGCGATCGTCCACACCAAGCTCCAACGCCGGTCGGCGCTCGGGTTCGTGCTGGCGCTGTGCGCGATGGCGCTGTTGGGCGGCTTCGTGTTCGGCGTCTCCTACTACCGGTCGCAGCTGGGCTGGCTGGGCCCGATCTTCCTCGCCCGCGCATTTGCGACCGTGTTCGTGTTCGGCCACGTGCTCGCCGGCGGCGGGATCAAGCCGCCGGCGCCGGAAGCCTCGCAGCAGCCGGAGATCGATGCGATCTCGGCCGGCGCGGGGCCGCTCGCCGCGGGCGCGGTGTCAGTGCCCGAGGGCAACGATGCCGCTCGCAGACCGGCGATCCTGATCGGGCTGCTGTTCCTGCTGGCGCTGCTCGACACCGGAGGCTACGTCTCGTTCAACCTCGGCGTCGGCCACGCGCCTGCCGCGATCGTCGCGGCGGCGTCGGCCCCCTACGCGGTGGTGCCGATCATCATGGGGGTGACGCTTTTCAAGGAACGGCCGACGCCCCCGCAGTGGGTCGGGGTGGCGTGCGTGATCGTCGGGGTGGTGCTGCTCGGCGCGGTCGCCTGAGCGGAGGGTTACTGGTGGGGGGGCCGGATGCTTCGCCCGGCCGCCGGCGGCGGTTTCAGCTCGCGCTGGCGGTCGGCGATCCGTTGCAATTTCGCGAGCACCTCCGGCGGCGCGGAGCCGACCCGGCGGGTCGAGGCGTCGATGTGCAGCAGCATGTGCTCGCCGCTGGCGACCACCGTCTCGTCGCCGCTCCGGCGCGCCTCGTGGAACAGGTGCAGCCGCTTGGAGTCGTAGCCCAGCAGCCGCGTGGCGACGTACAGATGCTCGCCGGCGTGGCCCTCGGCGAGATGCTGGATATGGGTCTCGACCGTGAAGTAGGAGCCCCGCTTGGCGATGTACGCGGCGTCGATCCCGATCTGACGCAGGACTGCATCGGTCCCGTCGGCGAGCACCTCGAGGTAGCGAAACTCGGTCATGTGGCCGTTGTAGTCGATCCACTCCTGCACGACGACGGCCTCGTGGAGCACCAGCCAGCCATCATCGGTCCAGCGCATGTCGGACCGTGTCGCCGCCCGGTCCAGCAGCTCCTGCTCGACGCGCGCGACGTCCTCGCCGGCGCCGAAGCGCTCGCCCTTGAGCCCGAGCATCACCGACACCAGGCAGTCGTCGCGGATCTGGGTCAGCTCCTCGATCGTCCGTCCGCGCGCCTGGGCGTCGGACTGCTCAACGACCTTGTCGAGCAGCTCGTCGTCGAGCTGGGGAACGTCGGTCAGCTTCGTCCATGGAAGCTGGAGCGCCGGCCCGAACTGAGCCATGAAATGGCGCATCCCCGCCTGCCCGCCGGCGAGCCGGTAGGTAAGGAAGGTGCCCATCGATGCCCACCTGAGCCCGGCACCGAAACGGATCGCGTCATCGATCTCCTCGGCCGTCGCGACGTCGTCGGCGACCAGCCACAGCGCCTCGCGCCACAGGGCCTCCATCAGCCGGTCGGCGATGAACCCGTCGATCTCGGTTCCGACGACCAGCGGCCGCATCCCGAGCGCTCGGTAGATCGCCGTCGCGCGCTGCACCGTGGCGGGAGAGGTCTGGCGCCCGCCGCACACCTCGACCAGCGGCAGCAGGTAGACGGGGTTGAACGGATGGCCGACCACGAGCCGCTCCGGTCTCTCCATCTCGGCGGCCAGACGGGTGGGCAACAGCCCCGAGGTCGAGGTGGCGATGATCGCATCGGGATCGGCCGCGCGGCTCGCCTCCGCCAGCAGCGCCCGTTTGAGCTCCTCGCGCTCTGGGGCGCTCTCCTGGATTAGCTCGGCTCCGTCGACTGCCTGCTCGACCGTCTCGGCCAGAGTCAGTGTGCCCGCCGGAGGCAGCGGCGCGATCGTCAGCCGCCGCCAGGCGCGGCGGGCACGCTCGATCTGAGCGTTTGCCAGCTCGATCGCGTCCGGCGCCGGATCAAACAGAGCCACGTTGACCCCCGCGAGCGTCAGCCTTGCCGCCCAGCCGCCGCCGATCACGCCGCCGCCCAGCAGCGCGGCGCTCGCCGGCAGGTGCTGCGCGTCGTCAGCCATTGAGCGCCAGCCGTTCGCGCACCTGGTCAGGGCCGAGCACGCCGACGTTCATCGCCTCGAGGATCGTCCGCGCGCGCTGCACGAGCTGGGCGTTGGTCGCCTTCTCGCCAGGCCCCACGTACAGGTTGTCCTCCAGCCCGACCCGCGCATTGCCGCCCACCAGCACCGCCATCGCCACGTACGGAAGCTGCATCCGGCCGATCGAGAAGGCGCTGAAAATCGTGTTCTCAGGCAGCCGGTTGACGAGGCTCAGCAGCGTGCCGGGGTCGTCCGGCGCGCCGTAGCGGATCCCCATGCAGAGCTGGATCAGGACGGGGTCGTCGATCAACCCCTCGGCGATCAGGTCCTTGACCATCACCAGCTGCCCGGCGTCGAACACCTCGAGCTCGGGACGCACGCCGAGCTCCTGGATCCTGGCGGCCATCGCCCGCAGCATGTCCGGCGTGTTGGTCATCACGTAATCGCCGCCGGCCGCGAAGTTCATCGTCCCGCAGTCCAGCGTGCAGATCTCTGGTCGCAGCTCGGTTATATGCGCGAGTCGCTCGGTGGCGCCGACCATGTCGGTGCCATCAACGGCCGGCGGCAGCGGCCGGTCGGTGCCGCCGAGCACCAGATCGCCGCCCATCCCGGCGGTCAAGTTGAGGACCACGTCGACATCTGACTCCCGAATCGTCTGCACTGCGCGGCGGTAGAGGCCGACGTCGCGTGACCCGGCGCCGGTCTCAGGGTCGCGGACGTGGATGTGGACGATCGCCGCGCCCGCGCGCGCAGCCTCGATCCCGGCCTCGGCGATCTGCTCGGGCGTCACCGGGACGTGGGGGCTGCGCGCGGTCGAGTCGCCCGAGCCGGTCAGCGCGCAGGTGATGAAGGCCTCTGTATTCACTAGCTGGTCATTCCGCCGAACTGGCCGCCGGTGATGTTCAGCACCTGGCCGTGGACATAGTTCGACCATGGCGTGCACAGGAACAGCACCCCACCGGCGGCCTCGAGCGGCGTCCCGGGCCGTCCAAGCGGGATCAGCATCGGCGCCATCCCGCGGAGCTGGTCGGGGATCCCGAGCTGGACCTTCTCGCCGTCGATCTCCATCGTGTTCAACTCGTCCTTGGAGGCCGTCAGGCGCGTCTCGATGTAGCCGAACGCGACCGCGTTGACGTTGATCTTGAACTGACCCCACTCCTTCGCGAGCGTCTTCGTCATCCCGACAACGGCTGCCTTGCCAGACGAGTAGTTCGCCTGGCCGGCGTTGCCCATCGTGCCCGAGACCGATGACACGTTGACGATCTTGCGGAACACCTCGCGGCCCTGCTCGCGCTCCTTCTTGGCCGGCTCGCGCATGTGCGGCGCGACCGCCCGGCACATCCGGAACGGGACGATCGAGTGGATGTCGAGCATCCGCTGAAACCACTCGTCGCTCATCTTGTGGATCGGAGCATCGAGCGTGTAGCCGGCGTTGTTGACCAGGATGTCGACCCTGCCCCACTCGTCGATCACCCGCGCGACCAGCTCGTCGGGCACACCGGGCTTGGTCAGGTCACCGGCGAACACGATCGTGTCCCCATCGAGTTCGTCGGACGTCCGCTCGGCGACGTCGGAGTCGAGGTCGTTGATCATCACCTTGGCGCCGTGCTGCACGAGCAGCTCGGCGGTCGCCCGTCCGATCCCGCGGGCCGAGCCGGTCACGATTGCGACCTTGTCGTCGAGGAGTGCCATCTGAACCGCCTTTGGTTGTGCGAATGCGTTGGGCGCGGATCTTGCCAGCGAATGGGGGTAGTCTGCGGGCCCGATGAACGCTCCGGACTGGCTCGCCGCCTATGCAGACAAGCTCGGCGTGCCCGCGCCGACCAAGGACGAGCTCACAGCGGTGCTCGATCTGGCCGGCGAGGCCGCACACTCGTCCGAGCGGATCGCGGCCCCGGTCGCGTGCTGGCTGGCCGCCAGGGCGGGGGTCAGCCTCGAGCAGGCGATCGCGCTCGCGCAGGAGGTCGGAGGCGACGAGTGAGCGCGAGTACGAGGTCGCCCTCTACGGCGCGACCGGTTTCACCGGCGGGCTGACGGCCGCCTACCTCGCTGCCAACGCGTCCGGCGTCCGCTGGGCCCTGGCCGGCCGCAACCGGGCCAAGCTCGAAGCGGTCCGCGCCCGGCTGGCCTCGATCGACCCGGCATCGAGCGAGCTGCACCTGATCGCAGCCGACGCCGACGATCGGCTCTCGCTGCGGGGGCTTGCCGAGTCGGCCAAGGTGGTGATCAGCACCGTCGGGCCCTACACGCTGTACGGCGAGCCACTGGTCGCGGCGTGCGCCGCCGCCGGTACCGACTACGTGGACCTGACCGGCGAGCCAGAGTTCGTCGACCGGATGTGGATCGGCTACCACGCCGAGGCCGAGCGCACCGGCGCTCGGCTGGTGCACTCCTGCGGCTTTGACTCGATCCCGTATGACCTCGGCGTGCTGTTCGCCGTCAGTCAGATGCCCGGGGATGTCCCGCTCCGGGTGCAGGGCTTCGTCCGCAGCAAAGGCACGATCTCGGGCGGCACCTATCACTCGGCGGTCGAGATCCTCAGCCGTGTCCGTCAGGCGGCCGGCGCCGCCGGCGAGCGCCGGCGACTCGAGGGCGATCCCGCCGGCCGCCGGGTGCGCGGTGTGCTCGGGCGTCCACACAACGCCCGCTCCGCCGGCGGTTGGGTGGTGCCGTTTCCGACGATCGATCCGCAGCACGTGCTGCGATCGGCGCGCGCGCTTGACCGTTACGGACCCGACTTCACCTACGAGCACTACCTGGTCGTCAAGCACCTGCCGATGGTCGGCGGACTGGCGGTCGGCGCCGGCCTCGGGGTCGCGCTGACGCAGCTGGCCCCGACGCGCGATCTGCTGCTCAAGCTCAAGGACGCGGGGGAGGGGCCGACGCCCGAGCAGCGCGCCAAGGCGTGGTTCAACATCCGCATCGAAGCGGAGGGCGGCGGCAAGCGGCTCGCGGCCGAGGTCTCAGGAGGCGATCCCGGCTACGGGGAGACCTCGAAGATGCTCGCCGAGTCCGCTCTGTGCCTCGCTCGCGACCAGCTGCCTGAGCGCGCCGGCCAGCTGACCCCGGCGGTCGCGATGGGCCAGGCGCTGATCGAACGTCTGGTCGCGGCCGGCATCCGGTTCGAACTGGCAGCGGGCTAGGGTGCAGGCATGGTGACCTCGCCCGAGCACACGATCGATGTCGCCAACGCGGCCTTCGGTCGCCATCAGGGCTTCAGGGCGCTGCATGCCAAGGGTGTCGTCTGCGTCGGGACCTGGACGGCGACGGCGGACGCTGCGCAGCTGACGCGCGCCGCCCACATGCAGGGGTCATCGGTGCCGGTCACCGTCCGCTTCTCTAACGGCTCGGGCAACCCCGAGCACCCAGACTACGCCCCTGACCCGCGTGGACTCGCGGTCAAGTTCTACCTCTCAGACGACTCGCGGACCGACATCGTCGCCGTCTCGTCGCCACGCTTTCCGACCAGGACACCGGACGGCTTCGTCGAGCTGATCGAGGCCCAGGCGGCCGGCGTGGCGGCTGCCTGGAAGATGCCGATGTTCTTGGCGCACCACCCCGAGGCGATCCCGATCATCCCGATCGTAGCCCCGACCCTGGCGCCGCCGGCCAGCTACGCGGTGATCGCGTACTACGGGCTGCACGCTTTCAAATGGACCGGCGCCGACGGCCGGTCGCGATACGTCCGCTACACGTGGGTGCCGTCGGCCCGGGGCGGGAGGCTCGCGCCGTGGGCTGCACGCCGTCGCGGCCGCGACTACCTTCAGGACGAGCTCCGCGCCCGCGTGACCGCGGATCCGGTTGAGTTCACGCTCCAGATCCAGATCGCCGAGCCCGGGGATCGGGTCGATGACCCGAGCGCCGCGTGGCCGAAGGAGCGGCGGCGGGTGACCGTCGGCACGCTGAGGGTGACCGGACTCGACACCGAACGCGAGCAGGGCGATGACGTGCTGGTGTTCGACCCGACGCGCGTGACCGACGGGATCGAGTGCTCCGCCGACCCGGTGCTGCGTTACCGGCCGGGCGCGTATTCGGAGTCGGTGGCACGCAGGACGGCGGGCTGATGGCGGGTTGGACGGCCGCCGATATTCCTGACCAGAGCGGCCGCACGGCCGTCGTGACCGGCGCCAACAGCGGCCTCGGGCTGATCACCGCGCGCGAGCTGGCGCGGGCCGGTGCGACGGTCGTGCTCGCCTGCCGCGACACCGGCAAGGGCGAGCGGGCGCTGCAGTCCTTTCGCGGTTCGGGGGCTCGCGTCGAGCGCCTGGACCTGGCCGACCTTGCATCGGTGCGCGAGTTTGCATCGCGATTGGCGGACTCGGTGGCACGCCTCGATCTGCTGGTCAACAACGCCGGCATCATGGCCGCGCCGCGGCGGCTGACCGTCGATGGCTTTGAAAGTCATCTCGGCACCAACCACCTCGGTCATTTTGCGCTGACCGGGCTCGTGTTGCCGGTCCTGTCCGCCGCTCCGGCCCCGCGGGTGGTGACGCTCTCGAGCGGGATGCACCGGACCGGCTCGATCAAGTTCGACGACCTCCAGCGCGAGCACGGCTACAACAACTGGCTCGCCTACGGCCAGTCAAAGCTCGCCAACCTGATGTTCTGCTTCGAGCTCCAGCGCCGGGCTGTGGCTGCCGGGAGCCCGCTGCTGAGCCTTGCGGCACACCCCGGCTATGCGGCGACCAACCTCCAGTTCGCGGCGCCCGCGCACGCCTACGAGCGGTGGTTCATGGCGATCGGCAACAAGCTGGTCGCCCAGAGCGCCGAGATGGGCGCGCTTCCGGTGCTGTACGCGGCGACGGTTGACGGGTTGCTCGGCGGGACATTCATCGGTCCGGACGGGTTCATGGAGGGCCACGGCCATCCGAAGATCGTCACCGCCGCCGGCAAGGCCTACGACCAGGAGGCGTGGCGGCGACTGTGGGAGGCCTCCGAGCAGCTGACCGGCGTCAGCTACGAGTTCCCTGAGCCCGGGGCCGCCGCGGCATGACCGACCTGCGCAGCGACGGCGCCGCGGCACTCGAGTGGGCGGCGTCGTATTTGGAGCGGGTCGGCGGGCTGCCGGTGCTCGCCCAGGTGTCACCCGGCGAGATCCGGGCGCGCCTGCCGTCTAAGGCTCCTGACGAGCCGGAGCCGTTCTCGGCCGTCCTGCGCGACCTCGACGAAGTTCTGCTCCCAGGTGTGACCCATTGGCAGCACCCGCGGTACTTCGCCTACTTCGCGACCTCGGCGGCGCCGCCGGGGATCCTGGCCGAGCTGCTGGCGGCGACGCTGAACTCGATCGCGATCCTGTGGCGCACGGCACCGGCCTCGACCGAGCTCGAGGGCGTCGTCTGCGACTGGGTGTCGCAGCTGCTCGGGCTGCCGTCCGGATGGCACGGTCACATCGAGGACTCCGCGTCGACGGGAACGATGGCGGCGCTGATCGCCGCGCGCGAGGCGACCGGCCGGGACCTGGTCGTGTGCTCAGAGCAGGCGCACAGCTCGGTGGCCAAGGGCGCGCGGATGGTCGGGATGCGCTCGCGCGCGGTTCCCTGCGATGCCTCCTTCCGAATCCGTGTCGATCAGCTCGGGGACCTGTCCGAGGCCGCGGCCGTGGTGGCGACCGTCGGCACGACCGCGTGCGCGGCCGTCGATCCGGTTGCTGTTCTGGCTGACATCTGTGGTGCGGCGGGCACCTGGTTGCACGTCGATGCCGCATATGCCGGTTCCGCGATGGTGTGCCCGGAATACCGGTGGGCCTTTGAGGGCGTTGACCGCGCCGACTCGCTGGTCGTCAACCCGCACAAGTGGATGCTGACCCCGATGGACTGCTCGCTGCTTTGGTCACGGCGGCCTGACGACCTGCGGGCCGCGTTCAGCCTCGTGCCCGAGTACCTGCGGACTCCGGATGCCGAAGACTCCCTCTCGTTGAGTGAGTATGGGCCCGCGCTGGGCCGCCGCTTCCGGGCGCTGAAGCTGTGGGCGGTCCTGCGGTGCTACGGGCGCCGGGGTCTGCAGGAGCACATCCGAAACGGTGTTTCGCTGGCGGCTCTGTTCGAATCCTGGGTCGTGGCCGAGCCCGGGTGGGTGGTCTGCGCCCCGCGCCACTTCTCGCTGGTCTGCTTCCGTTTGGTCGGGGGTTCGGATGACGACGCGCGCAATCGGGAGTTGCTTGAGCGCGTCAACGCCGGCGGCGAGATCTTCCTGTCCCACGCTGTGCTTGGGGCACGCTACGTCCTGCGACTGGCCGTCGGCCAGATGAGCACGACGTCTGACGACGTCCGCCGCGCCTGGGAGGTCCTGCGGGAGACCGCGGTTGGCCTGCCGTGATTTGTTGCAGTTCCGCGACACACGTGTGACGTTTTTCGTGGCACGGTGGGGGCCATGCCCGACTCGGGGAGCAAAAGTGACCTGACAGGTCAGAAATGCTCCCCGAGTCGCCTGGCAGGCGTTGCGCGGCTCGCCGGCAAGCAGTTCGGAGTGATCTCGCTCGAGCAACTGTTCGCGCTCGGCTTCAGCTACCGGCAGGTCGGCTGGCTCGTCCAACAGGGCATCCTGCACAAGCTGCACCCGGGCGTCTATGCCTTCGGCCATACCAGGCTTGTGCCCCATGCTCGCCTGTGGGCAGCGCTGCTCACGTGCGGACCCGCGTCCTTCCTGAGCCACAGGACTGCCGCAGCCGTCTGGGGTCTGCGCGAGCTGACGACGCGGCAGATCCACGCAACGGTGCCCGACACGAGACTGCGACCGCGGCGCGGCCTTGTGATCCACAAGACCACCGCTCCCGGTCCAGCCGATCTCGCAGTCCGCAACGGCCTCCGCGTCAGCTCGGTCCCGCGGATGTTGATCGAAGTGAGCGCGACGGAAACTCGTTCGGAGCTTGACCGCCTGATCACCGCCGCAGTACGCAAGCGCCTCTTGGACCTGCCGCAGACCGAAGCTGCGCTGCTAAGACACGCTCGCCGGCCGGGCGTCGCCAACTGCAAGCGGGCGCTGCGCGACTACCGGCCCCGCAGGGACCGCAGGTCAGACCTC
The DNA here is from genome assembly GCA_963770885.1 of uncultured Solirubrobacterales bacterium. Classification (GTDB taxonomy): domain Bacteria; phylum Actinomycetota; class Thermoleophilia; order Solirubrobacterales; family Solirubrobacteraceae; genus Palsa-465. Next base: position 644,309 of record CAVYRI010000001.1, read on the forward strand.
GAGCGCGCGTTTGACAAGCTGATCGCGGGCACCGACATCCCGCCTCCACAGCGCAACGTGATCGTCGACGGCTGGGAGCTCGACTGCTACTGGCCCCACGCCCGGCTCGCGGTCGAGCTCGACGGCCGCCCGTACCACACGGCAGTCAAGGACACCGAACGCGACAAGCTCAAGGACGCCAAGCTGCTGCGCAAGCGGATCAGCACGATGCGAATCACCGATCTGCGATTCACCCTGGACCCGCAAGGCATCCTCGCCGACCTGCGGAGTCTGACTACTTGAGCTCGGCGGACGTCTTGCCCAGCAGCAGCCGCGCGACGATCAGCAGCTGGATCTGCTGGGTGCCCTCGAACAGGTCAAGGATCTTCGCGTCGCGCGCCCACTTCTCGAGCAGCTCGCCCTCTCCGTAGCCGGTCGCGCCGCACAAAGCCACACAGCGAAGGGCGACATCGGTCCCCATCCGCCCGGCCTTGGCCTTCGCCATCGAGGCCTGGAGCGAGTTGGGCTTGCGGTTGTCAGCCATCCAGGTCGCCTGCAGTGTCAGCAGCCGCGCTGCCTCCCAGTCGGCCTCCATCGCGATGAACTCGGCGGCGGCCGCGTTCTGGGAGTGGAGCGGGAGGTCGTAGTCGATCTCGACCCCGGACTCCTCGAGCAGCTCGCGCGTGCGCTCGAGGCATGCGCGCGCGACGCCGAGCGCCATCCCGGCGACGAACGGGCGCGTGTTGTCAAAGGTCTGCATCACGCCGGAGAAGCCGCCCTTGGGCACGATCTCAGGCGAGCCGAGCAGGTTCTCCTTGGGCACCCGGCACTCTTCAAGGACGAAGTTGGCCGTGTCGGAGGCGCGGATCCCGAGCTTGTGCTCCAGACGATCCAGCTTCAGACCGGGATTGTCGCGCTCGACCACGAACGACTTGATCGCCGCGCGTCCCTGGGAGCGATCCAGCGACGCCCACACGACGATCAGTTCCGCCCGGTCGCCGGCGGTCACAAAGATCTTCTCGCCGTTGAGCACATAGTCATCGCCGTCGACGCGTGCGGTTGTCCGGATCGCCGCCGAGTCAGATCCCGCCTCGGGCTCGGTGATCGCCATCGCCGCCCACTTGCCGCCGAATCGCTGCATCTGCTCCTCGTTGGCAACCGCTGCGATCGCCGCCTGGCCAAGTCCCTGGCGCGGCATCGTCAGCATCAGGCCGACATCGCCCCAGCAAAGCTCGATCAACCCCAGCAGCGATGCCATGTTGCTGCCGTTGCGATTGCCCGATGGCTCCTTCGGCGCGCTGCCGTTGGATCCGTTCCCGGTCGCGCCGGCGCCGGCGCCGGCGAGCTGGCCGCTCTCGTTCAGGCCGTCGATCACCGCCGCGAGCATGTCGAGCTCCTTGGGATAGGTGTGCTCGAGGGTGTCGTACTTGCGCGAGTTGGCCCGGAACAGCTCGGTCGCCACCTGGTGGGACTGGTTGATCAGCTGGCTGAACTTGTTCGGTAGCTCGAGGTTGATCATCTGAAGACTCCTAGACGAGCAGCGCGCCCTCGACGATGCCCGCGGCGCGCAGGTCCCGATACCAGCGCTCTACCGGATGCTCCTTGACGTAGCCGTGGCCACCGAGCATCTGCACGCCGTCAGATCCGATCGTCATCCCGTGCGCGGCGCAGAGGCGGCGGGCCACGGCCACCTCGCGAGCGAACTCGAGGCCCTGGTCGACCCGCGACGCGGCCCTGTAGGTGGCCAGCCGCAACCCGTCCAACTCGATCGCCAGGTTGGCGACCGTGAACGCCACGCCCTGGCGGTTGGAGATCGGCTCGCCGAACGCCTTGCGCTCCTTCACGTAGTCGGTCACGTAGTCGAGTACCGCCTGCCCGGTCCCGATTGCAAGAGCGCACCAGCCGAGGCGGGCGAGCGCGATGCACTCGGAGTAGACCGAGCCCTCGCCGCCGCCGAGCAGCGCGGTGGCGGGCAACTGCACGTTTTCGAGGATCAGCCTGCCGGTCGCGCCGGCACGGATGCCCATCCCGGGATCGGCCTCCACGCTGATCCCGCTGGACTTCGATTCGACGATGAACAGCGACGGGCCCGCGCCCTGGAGGTCGGCCGCGATCACGAACAGCTCGCCGTCAGCGGCGCGCGGAACGAGCGCCTTGACGCCGGTCAGCTCGTATCCGCCGCGAGCCGGCCGCGCCTTGGTCTCGAGCGCGAACGGGTTGAACAGCGGTTGGGGCTCCATCACCGCGAGCGCCGCCGCGGGCACGTCATCGCCGACGAACTCCGGCAGGTAGGTCGCCTGCTGCTGGGCGTCGCCCCAAAGGCTGAGCGCCGTCGAGACCGCGGCGGGGGACAGACAAGCGACCGCGATTCCCATGTCGCCGTAGGCAAGCGCCTCGCACATCAGGACGGTGGTTGTCGCGGACCTCTCGTGCACGGCGCCACCGAGCTCATCGGGCACGCCGACCATCGTCAGGCCGAGCTCATTGGCCTGGGCGAGAAGCTCAACGGGCGTGGCGCAGGCATCGTCAGCCGCGCTCGCGACGGGGCGGATCTCGGCCTTCGCGAACTCGCGGACCGACTCGCACAGCAAACGCTGCTCCTCTGACGGCTCGAGGTCGAACAGGTCAGTCCGGGCGCCGCGCGGCTGGCGGGCGGGGTGAGAGAGCCGCTGAGCGGCTGCGAACGTCCGGCCGGCGCGGGCGGCGGTGCGGCCGGTGGTCTTCGAGGCCTGGTGGAGCAGGCGCAGCGTCGGATCGCGGAGGCCCAGCCGGTCGATCGCGCTCGAGGACGCGACCTTGTTCAGCGCCCGCAGCCCCACGGCCATGCCCCGCTCGGCGATGTTCTGCTCAGGCGCCATGGGCGCTCACGATATCACAATCTGGTGTCACGTCGATCGGTGTAATGCTGAACGCCGCCGTACAGATGAAAAGCATACGCCTACATACCCGCAACTTCTCGTTCGACCCTACGTTGCATGATGTTGGCTGTCTTGGCGGCCGGCGGCGATCGCCGCAGGTGCAGGCTGACAGGGACTGCGCGAGGGTTCGGCCGTCATGCAGTGGGGGCCAAGAACCGAGGTCACCGGGTGTTCCCAAAGCGCTCGGTGACTCGGTTTACCCAGGCGGCCGCCGTCGTGTCAGCGCGCTGTTATCACGGTCGGCGAGAGTTGCCGGTGGCGCGCGAAGATCGGAGGACCGCTGACTTCTCCTCGGCAAGAAGGATCGTGCCGGCTGACCGCGCGGCGTGCCGGTAGGCGTCAGCGTCCGCTCGCGCTGCGAGCACGTCGCTCTGTTCTTGCCGCCCACGATTTGATCGGCCGCGGGACGGTACGTGATGGCTCGCAGGCGTTCACTCGTTGCATCTGTTGCGCATCGCGACAGAGCTTGAAGTGCTGGTCTTATGCAGTTCTTACGCTGGGCCGGTCATCCTCACCCGACGATGCGCGTCCTGATCGCCGAGGATGAGGTTCGGCTGGCCGAGGCAATCGCCCGCGGCCTGCGCCGCCAGGGGATGGCAGTCGACCTCGCGCCGGACGGCGAGCAGGCGCTGGTCAAGGCCCGCGTCGTCCGCTACGACGTGCTCGTGCTCGACCGTGACCTGCCGATCGTGCACGGCGACAACGTCTGCAAGCTGGTGCGCGGCGAGCGGCCCGAGACGGGAATCCTGATGCTGACCGCCGCCGGCACGCTCGAGGACCTGGTCAACGGACTCTCGCTCGGCGCCGACGACTACCTCGCAAAGCCGTTTCGATTCGCCGAACTCGTCGCTCGGATCCATGCGCTTGCCCGGCGCGCCACGCCGAGCCGGCCGCCGGTGCTGCACCACGGCGAGCTCGAGCTCGATCCTGCCCGCCGCCGGCTGACTCGCGGGGGTGAGGAGATCGAGCTCGCGCGCAAGGAGTTCGCGGTCCTCGAGGTGCTGATGGGCGCCGAGGGTGCGACCGTCTCCGCCGAGCAGCTGCTCGAGCGGGTGTGGGACGAGCACACGGATCCGTTCACTAACGTTGTGCGCATGACGATCATGACGCTGCGCCGGAAGCTCGGGGACCCGCCCGTCGTCGAAACCGTGATCGGAGTCGGTTACCGGATGGCGTGATGGTCGTCCGCCGGGATGAAGCGCGCGGCGCCCAGCCGCCGTCAGAGGACCCAGAAGCGAGTGGATCGACGCCCGACGGGCGCAGCCGCCGGTGGCTGGCGCCGACGATCCGGCTGCGGCTGACGCTGCTCTATGGCGCCCTGTTCCTGGTCACCGGCGCCGTGCTGCTGACGATCGGCTACCTGTTCGTCCGCAACGGGCTCCGCGACCACCATCAGCTCAGCGCGGTCCTGCGCCGAATTGGCCAGAAGCCGGAATCGTCGGATTCGCTGCTGAGCCGGGCGATCGGCGCGGCGCCCGGCTCGCGCGAGTTCAAGGTCGCCCGCGTGGTGCAGCGCCAGCTGCTCAACGACGCGCTGCACCGGCTGGCGCTCGAGTACGCGATTGCACTGGTGGCGATGACGATGGCGTCGGTCGCCGCCGCATACTGGCTCGCCGGGCGTGTCTTGAGTCCGCTGCGCGCGATCACCGCCACCGCCCGTCGCGTGTCCGGCGAGAACCTCGGCGAGCGGATCGCGCTCGAGGGCCCCGCCGACGAGCTGCGCGAGCTCGCCGACACGTTTGACGGCATGCTCGCCCGTCTGGACGGTGCGTTTGCCAGCCAGCGGCGCTTCGTCGCCAACGCCTCCCACGAGCTGCGAACGCCGCTCGCGATCATGCGCACGGAGGTCGATGTCACGCTCGCCGACCCGGATGCGAGCAACGACGAGCTGCGCTCGATGGGCGAGGGCGTGCGAGACACGATCGACCGGTGCGAGCAGTTGATCGCCGGGCTGCTGATGCTCGCGCGCAGCGAGGCCGCGACCGGCCACGGCGAGCGGGTCGACGTCGGCTCGCTCGCGGCTGACTGCATCACCGACCTGCGAGCCCACGCGCTCGAGGCCCAGGTCGACGTCCGGGGCGAGCTCGAGCCGGCATGGACGATCGGCGAGCCGGCCCTGATCGAGCGGCTGGTCGCCAATCTGGTCGACAACGGCATCCGTCACAACCACCCGGGTGGGTTCCTCGAGGTCAGCACCAGCGTGCGGGCGGGGCGCGTCCATCTCCACGTGCGAAACAGCGGTTCTCGGATCACGTCCGCTGACGCACAGTTGCTGGTCGAGCCGTTTCGCCGTCTGGACCGCTCGGTCGACGGCTTCGGCCTCGGGCTGTCGATCGTCCGCTCGGTCGCCGAGGCCCACGGCGGCACGGTGGCGGTCGCCGCGCCGAAAGAGGGCGGCCTCGACGTGCTCGTGCAGCTGCCGGCGGCGGCCGCGGCACCGCTGCCCCAGCCGCCCCGAGCGCATCGCGCGCTGACCAAGAGCTGATCGGCGCGCGGCCGATCGCCGACGCCCCTCAGGCGATCCTAAGTATCTCCTTACGAAAAGCTGACACGTCCGTCCATACGCTTGCGTTCATGTCACGCTGGCGCTGCCGAAACGGAGGAGTCGGCTGGCGAGACATAGGCATCCCCGCGCCTTGTCTCGATCACCGTCGCCTTGTGGCGCGAGCTGACTGCGACGAAAGTGCGCCTCGTCGCATGCGGGCGAGGAATCTCCCCGCTATCCGGGGTACCGGCGGCGGTCCGGGCTTCGACTCCCGCCTGGGCCTGGCCGCCGGACCTCGGATAACTTGGCGCTGGCGGCGGCCGCTGCGCCTCGATCCCTGACGGCGGGCCGGTCTACGCGCTGCGCCGCCGAGCTCGCCCGAGCACCGCACAGCCGGCGTAGCAGGCGGCCGCGAGCCCGATGATCGCGCTGCTCGGCGGCAGCGGGCCGATCGCATAGCTGAGCGCCAGCCCGCCCCACATCGAGCCGACGGCCAGCGCACCCGACAGCGCGACGCCCGCGAGTGGCCGAGCCGTGAGCGCCCGGGCCGCGCCGGCCGGGGCGGCGATCAGCCCAAGCAGGAGCAGCGCGCCAACGGCCTGCGTGCTCTCGGCGGTGACGATCGCAAGCGCGGCCAGGAACGCGAGCCCGAGCAGCCGCACCGGCACGCCCCGGAGCACCGCCAAATCCGGTTCCAGGGTCGCCAGCAGCAGCGGCCTCGAGGCGGCGAGCAGCGACGTGGTCACCAGCAGTCCGACTACGGCCGCGAGCACTGACGCGCTCGCGCTGAGCGAGTAGATCGAGCCGAACAGCGTGTTGGCGGTGGTGATGCCGCTGGCGGCGTTCGCGCTCGTCGCGAGGATCGCCAGCAGCAGCACGCCGATCCCTAGCACCCAGGCAAATGCGGTCCCGATCACGACGTCGTCGGCTTGCGCTCTGGACCCGAGCGCTCCCAGCCCGCCGGCCAGGGCAAGCGTCAGCAGAAACAGCCCCACGCGCTCGTCGATGCCGAGCACCGCCGCGCCGATCGCACCGACGAACGCGACGTGGCTCAGCGCGTCCCCTGCGAACACCTGGCCGCGGAGCACCACGAACCATCCGATCGTCCCGCACGCGAGCGCGATGAAGGTGCCGGCCAGGTAGGCGTTGCGGACGAATTCGTGGGCGAACATCAGCGGCGCCGCCTCGCCAGCCAGCGACCCGTACGCAGCGCGACATACAGGCCGAACGCGAACGTCGTCACGTAGAAGCCGACCGGATAGATCGAGAAGTAGGCGATTCCGAGCCCGAGCCACACGATCGCCAGTGCGAAGCCGACGCTGAGTGCGAGACCGGCCAGCGGGCGCGTCGTCACGAGCTGCGCGCAGGCCGGGGGGGCGACGAGCAGGGCGAACACGAGCAGCGCGCCGGTGATCTGGCTCGTCGAGGCGATCGCCAGAGCCAGGATCAGCAGGAAGCCCGCATCGATCAGCCCGACGGGCACGCCGGTCGCCTGGGCGACATCGCGATCTACGGTCGCGAACAGGAGCGGGCGTGCGATCACCGTCAGCAGCGCGATCGCCGCGACCGCGACTGCCAGCAGCACCAGAACCTCGGTGTGCGTGACGCCGAGAAAGGTGCCGAACAGCAGCGAGTCGGGCTCGCTCAGCACCGAGTGATCGAGGGACAAAAAGAGAAAGCCGGCTGCCAGCCCGACGGTCTGGACCGTCCCGATCGTCGCCGTCTCGCCGCCGCGCCCGCGCGGCCGGGTGCCGCCGGCGCGGCCGATCGCCAGTGCCGCGACCGTGCACGCGACGTAGTAGCCGAGCGCGGCCGGCAACCCCGCGAGCGACGCTCCCGCCGCCCCGGGAAAGGCCATCACCGACAGCGTGTGCGACGCGAACGTCTGGCGCCGGAGGACCACATACCAGCCGACGACCGAGGCGAGCACCGCGACGATTGTGCCCGCCGCGAGCGCGTTGACCATGAACGGGTAGACGAACAGCTCGCGCACGTCCGTGATCAGGTCGGGGGAGAGCGAGGGGTTCATCTCAGTGCTCGTGGCGGTCGCCGTGGTAGTGCGGCGCCTCCGGTTGCCCGACCACGACCAGCCGGCCGTCGGCGGTGCGCACCACCTCGATCGGCACCCCGTACAGCGCGCTCAGCTTTGGCGCCGCGATCACTTCCTCGACCGAGCCGACGAGCGCGCGGCCGCCGGCCAGATATGCGACCCGGTCCAGATACGGAGCCAGCGGGTTGATGTCGTGGGCGACCAGCAGCACGGCCACGTTCTCGGCGCTGGCGATCCGCCGGACGAGCGCTGCTACCGCGGCCTGGTTGGGAAGGTCGAGGCTGTCCAGGGGCTCGTCGAGAATCAGAAGCTGCGGACGGCGAACGAGCGCTGCGGCGATCAACAGCCGTTGCTGCTCGCCGCCGGACAGCTCGCCGATCGGCTGGCGGGCGTAGGGCTCGGCGCCGACGAGCTCGATCACGTCGTGCACCCGTCCCCGCTCGCCGCGCCGGCGGGCGCGGGCTCCCGGGGTGATCGCGACCGGGACGCCCCAGCGCGCGCCGTCGAGGCCGAGCTGGACGAGGTCGGTGCCGCGGATCCGCGTCGAGCGGTCAAAGCTGTGGCGCTGGGGGAGGTAGCCGATCTGGGCGCGTGCCTGCCGGGGTGAGGAGTCGAGCACGCGGATCTCGCCTGCGGCGAGCGGGTGCAGGCCGAGGATCGTCTTCATCAGCGTCGACTTGCCGGCGCCGTTGGGCCCGAGCACGGCGACGAACTCGCCGCGGCGGATCGTCATCGAGATGTCAGACAGGATCGGTCGTCCGCCGACACGGATCTCGGCGCGATCGAGCTCGACGGCGACGGTCAGCGCGGGGTCGGAGGTCAGGGCCGCGTCGGTCATCGCGAGATTGGGGTTCTGGTCGCGCCGGTCATCGGCCGGTCGCCTGCGCGAGCGCACGCTCGATCTGCGTCAGCTGGCGCACCTGCCACTGCTGGAAGGTGGCGTTCTGGGGCGAGAGGGTCTCGGTCACGGTCGCGATCGGGATTCCGGCGGCGCGGGCGAGGCCGTTGAGTCGCTGGATCTCGGGCGTGACGTTCTGCGAGTTGTAGATCCAGACCTTGATCGCGTGGCTGGTGATCTGGCGCTCGGTCGTTGCGGTGTCCTGTGCGGTCACCTCGGCGCCCTCGCTGATCGCCCGCATGAAGCTCGGCGGCGTGATCAGATGCAACCCGAGGGCCGGAGCCTGGAGCGCGAAGATGCTCTCCGAGGCGCCGACCGGGGTGCCGCCGTAGCGGCGCGCGATGGTCGCGATCAGGGAGTGGTAGCGGGCCAGCGCGCCCGACTCGAACGCTTTGAGCCGGCGCGCAAAGTACTGGGCGTGGTGTGAGTCGAGGTGCGCCAGCGCGGCCGTGATCGCGCCGGCGACCCGCTCGACGTCGTGGGGGTCATACCAGCGGTGCGGATTGTCGCCGGTCGAGAGGTGCAGCAGCGAGCCGACGTCGAGCACGGTCCGGTCGTCGACGGGATTGGCTGACAGCAGCTGCGTCGCCCACGGGTCGTAGCCGATGCCGTTGACGATCGCAAGCTGGGCGGTCGCCATCGTGCGAGCGTCGGCGGCGGTCGGCTCGTAGGAGTGGGGGTCCTGGGCGGGGTTGTTGATGATGCTGGTTGTGGTGGCGTTGGTGCCGCCCAGCTGGGCGGCGATGCTGCCCCAGAAGTTCTCCGCCGCGACGACGCGGACGCCCGGTTCGGTTGCGGAAGCGGGCAGCTCTCCGCAGCCCGCCGAGCAGAGGGCGGTCGCCGCCAGCAGCGCCGCGAAGGACGTCCGAAACACGCGCGCAACTCTACCTCAAATGAGAATGATTCTTATTCTGATTCTCAGAATGGCTGGTAAGGTTGGGCCGGTGATCGAGTGGATCGACTACGCGCACGCGACGCTGATGGTGGCGGGGCTGAAGCGGGGCGCGGCCCGGGAGCGAATCATCGAGATCCTTTCCGAGCACTCGTGTGCGCTCAGTGCGATCGAGATCGAGGATGCGCTGCGGCGGCGCGGTCAGCCGACCGCGCGGGCGAGCATCTACCGCGTCCTGGACCTGCTGGTTGAGCACGGTCTAGCCGAACGGGTCGTCGTCGGCGAGGGGCAGGCCCGCTTTGAGCGGATCGACCCCAGCGGTCATCACCACCATCACCTGGTCTGCGACCGCTGCGGCGAACTGGTTGCGTTCGCCGACCCCGGGCTCGAGCGGGCGATCAGCCAGCTATCTGATCGGCTCGGGGTGCGGGTCGAGAGTCACGAGGTGACGCTCCGCGGCGCCTGTGGGCGCTGCGACTGAGCGGACCGCTCCGCGGCGCCTGTGGGCGCCGCGACTGACCTGCCGGGCCGGCCACGCGCGAGCACGGCCGCGCGCTACCAGGCGTCGACGTTCGGGCGCCGCTTGCCCGCCCGCTCCCACCACCGCGGCCCGGGATCGTCGAGCAGCGTCTGGATCCAACGGCGGCTGTCGGCCGGATCGATCACATCGTCGATCTCGAAATATGAGGCCATCCCGACCCCGCGGCCGCGCTCGTAGGCGGCGGCGACGGTCGCCTCGTAGACCCGCTCGCGCTCCGCCGCGTCGTCGATCGCCTCGAGCTCGCGGCGCATGCCGAGCTTGACGGCGCCCTCGAGCCCCATCGCGCCGAACTCGGACGTCGGCCAGCCGATCGTGAACAACGGCGCCTTGAAGCCGCCGCCGGCCATCGCCTGCGCGCCGAGGCCGTAGCCCTTGCGCAGCACGATCGTCCCGGTCGGCACCTCGAGGTTGGCGCCGGTCACGAACATGCGCGAAAAATGGCGCACGGTCGCGGTGCGCTCGGCCTCGGGCCCGACCATGAACCCGGGCGTGTCACACAGAAACAGCAGCGGCAGCCCGAACGCGTCACAGAGGGTCATGAACCGCGCGGCCTTGTCGGCCCCGTCGGCGTCGATCGCGCCGCCGAGATGGGACGGATCATTCGCGACCACGCCCAGCGGTCTGCCGCCGATCCGCGCCAACGCGGTCACGATCCCGGGGCCGAAGCCGCGGCGCAGCTCGAGTGTCTCGTCGAACAGCTCCTCGATCACCGCCCGGATCTCGTACACCCGCTTGCGGTTGGCCGGGATCAGCTCCCGCAAGCGGGCGGGATCGCCGCCCCGAGCCGGCGACCCGGCAACCGCCTGACGCGCGAAGTAGCTCAGGTACCTGCGTGCCGCTGCCACCGCCTCGGCGTCGTCGGCGACCCGCAGGTCCACCACCCCGTTGCCGTACTGAACGTCGATCGGCCCCACCTCGCCGGGCTCGAATACACCGAGGCCGCCGCCCTCGATCATCGCCGGGCCACCCATGCCGATGCTCGAGTCCTCGGTCGCGATCACAACATCGCAGCAGCCGAGCAGCGCGGCGTTGCCGGCAAAGCAGTATCCGGTTGCGATCCCGACCAGCGGCACCAGGGCGCTGAGCCTGGCGAACAGGTGAAAGGCGCGGCAGTCCAGGCCGGCGACGATCGGCATGTCGACATCACCGGGCCGGCCGCCGCCGCCCTCGGCAAACAGCACCACCGGCAGCCGGCGCCGCTGCGCGAGCTCGAACAGCCGGTCCTTCTTGGCGTGGTTGCGCATCCCCTGGGTCCCGGCGAGGACCGTGTAGTCGTAGGACATCGCCACGCACGGCTCACCCGCGATCGCTCCGACGCCGCCGACCAGGCCATCGGCCGGCGTGCGCTCGATCAGCTCCTGGCGTGACCGGCGGCCCTCCTGGGCGGCGAACATCAGCGGGCCGTACTCGACGAGCGAGTCGGGATCGAGCAGCTCGGCCAGGTTCTCGCGCGCGGTCCGGTGCCCGCGGGCGCGGCGCTGCGCCACCGCCTCGGGACGCGCCGCGTCGAGCCCGATCGCGTGGCGCTCGCGCACCTCGGCCAGCGCATCGCGCTGCTCGACCGGCCGCTCGGTCGCCCGCGCCGGCGCGCTACGCGCCTCGCCCAACACGGCGAGCAGCTGGCCCTCGCTGACCGTGTCGCCGACCTCGACCTCGACGCTCTGCAGCGTCGCCGGCTGATCGGCAACCAGCTCGTGCTCCATCTTCATCGCCTCGAGCACGATCACCGGCGCCCCCGCGCCGATCGTGTCGTCGATCGCGTGCGGCACCGAGACGACGGTTCCGGCGAACGGCGCCAGCAGGTTCATCGGCTGAGTCTATTGTTGAGGTGTGGAGCAGGAGTCGCCCAAGCTGCTGTGGCAGCCGTCACCCGAACGGGTGCAGCGCTCGACGCTGGCCCGCTATCAGGCGTGGCTGCTGGCCGAACGCGGGCTGGAGTTTGCCGGCTACAACGAGCTGTGGCAGTGGTCGGTCGATGAGCTCGAGACCTTCTGGCAGACGATCGTCGAGTTCTTCGGGATCCGCTTTGAACAGCCGGCTGACCGTGTCCTCACAAGCCACGAGATGCCCGGAGCCAAGTGGTTCCCCGGGTCGCGGATCTCGTTCGCCGAGCACATCTTCGCCAACAAGCGCGACGACGATGTCGCGATCCGCCACGCGTCGGAGCTGCGGTCGCTGGACTCCTGGACCTGGGGTCGGCTGCGCGGCGAAACGGCGCGGATCGCCGCCGGGCTGCGCGCGCTCGGCGTCACCGAGGGCGACCGCGTGGCCGCCTACATGCCCAACATCCCCGAGACCGTCGCGGCGTTCCTGGCATGCGCCTCGATCGGGGCCGTGTGGTCATCGGCGGCGCCCGAGTTCGGCGCCCGGAGTGTGATCGACCGCTTCTCGCAGATCGAGCCCAAGGTGCTGCTCGCGATCGACGGTTACCGCTATGCCGGCAAGGACTTCGATCGGACCGCGAACGTCGAGGCGATCGCGGCCGAGATCCCGTCGATCGAACGCGTGGTCCGGTTCGGTTACCTGGACGGGTCGGGCTGGGACGGGGACCAGCTCGGAGACGCGAACGCCGAGCTGACCTTTGAGGCGCTGGCGTTCGATCATCCGTTGTGGGTCCTCTACAGCTCGGGCACCACCGGCCTGCCGAAGCCGATCGTCCACGGGCAGGGCGGGATCCTGATCGAGCAGGTCAAGAAGATGAACCTGCACCTCGACGCCCAGGCGGGCGATCGCGTGTTCTGGTTCTCGACCACCGGCTGGATGATGTGGAACTTCCTCGTCGGGGTGCTGGTCAGCGACGCCTCGATCGTGCTGTTCGACGGCAATCCCGGCCACCCGTCGCTGGACACGCTTTGGGATCTCGCTGCCGACGCCGGGATCACCACCTTCGGCACCAGCGCCGCGTTCATCGCCTCGTGCATGAAGGCCGGCACCGAACCGGCGCAGGGGCGCGACCTGAGCGCCCTGAACGCCGTCGGCTCGACCGGCTCGCCGCTATCGCCCGAGGGCTTTCAGTGGGTCTATGACCAGCTCGGCGCCGACACCTGGCTGTTCTCGACCTCGGGCGGGACCGACATGTGCACCGCGTTCGTCGGTGGCGTGCCGACGCTGCCGGTCTACCTCGGCGAGATCCAGGGCCGGTCGCTCGGTGCCAGCGTCGAGGCGTGGGATCCGGATGGACAGCCGCTGGTCGACGAGGTCGGTGAGCTCGTGATCACCAAACCGATGCCGTCGATGCCGGTCTTCCTCTGGGGCGACGGCGACGGCGAGCGCCTGCGTGACTCCTATTTCTCGATGTATCCCGGGATCTGGCGCCACGGCGACTGGATCAAGATCACCAAGCGCGGGACGGCGGTCATCTACGGCCGCTCTGACTCGACGATCAACCGTGGCGGCGTGCGAATGGGCACCAGCGAGATCTACCGGGCGGTGCTCGAGATCCCCGAGGTCGTCGACGCGCTGGTCATTGACCTACCGCGGGAGGGCACGGACGGGTGGATGCCGCTGTTCGTCGTCCTGAGCGACGGCCTCGAGCTCGACGATGAGCTCACCAACACGATCCGCCGGCGGATCCGCGAGGACTGCTCACCGCGCCACGTTCCGAACGAGATCCGGGCGATCAGCGCGGTGCCGCGGACGCTGTCGGGCAAGGTGCTCGAGGTCCCGGTCAAGCGGATCCTGACCGGCACGCCCGCCGAGCAGGCGGCGAGCCGAGAATCGCTGGCGAACCCCGAGGCGCTTGACTACTTCGTGGCGCTCGCGCGAGAAGAACACCTGTAGCGCCTTCGCGCCCACGAACGGTTCGTGGCTTTCGCACGACGTTTGACCGCCTCGCAGGTGGGAAGCGTCGGAGTACGAACCCTCTTACGGACTTCTTCCCGAACTCTGAAAGGGTCCTCACTGACGGGTGGTCTACTGATCTCGGAGCTAACGTCTTTCTTCAGGAGATGAGAAACAATCATGAGCAGCTTTAGCCGATGGGTACCTGTCATCGGCGGTGCCGTGGCAGGAGGAGTGATCGCGCTGGTGATCGCCAGCGGCACTTCGTCGACGCATTCCGTGACGACCACGACCGTCGTGCGGCCCAGCGAGGCGACCCTGCCGGCGTCGCTGAGCAGCGGCGGTGGGGAGACCGTCAACCAGATTTATCGCTCGGCCAGCCCAGGGGTGGTCGACATCATCGTGACCTCGCAGAGCCGGAGTCCGAGCTTCGGCTTCTTCGGCGGTGGCAGCGGCAGTAACCAGACCACCCAGGGCGAGGGCGCCGGCGTCGTCTACAACCGCAGCGGCGACATCCTCACCGACGAGCACGTCGTCTCAGGGGCGACCTCGGTCCGCGTCAACTTCCAGAACGGGAAGAGCTACTCCGCCAAGGTCGTCGGCACCGACCCGTCGACCGATGTCGCGGTGATCCACGTCGACGCGCCCGCCTCGGAGCTGCATCCGATCCCGTTCGCTAACTCGGCCGAAGCCCAGGTCGGTGACCCGGTGGTCGCGATCGGAAGCCCGTTCAGCCTTCCCGAGACGACCACGACCGGAATCGTCAGCCAGACCGGCCGGAGCATCATGGCTCCCAACAACTACACGATCCCGAACGCGATCCAGACCGATGCCGCGATCAACCCCGGTAACTCGGGTGGCCCGCTGCTCGATGCCGATGGTCACGTGCTGGGTCTCAACGATCAGATCGAGACCAACAACACGACCGCCGGCGGCGAGGGCTCGAGCTCTGGTGTCGGGTTCGCGATCCCGTCGGACACCGTGACCCAGATCGCCAACCAGCTGATGGCCGGCAAGACCGTCAAGCACGCCTACGTCGGCGTGGTCCTGTCGGGCGCGTCCGCCAACGGGGCCGAGGTCGCCAAGGTCCAGACCGGTGGTCCGGGGGCGCAGGCCGGGCTTCAGGTCAGGGACGTGATCACGGCGATCAACGGCAAGGCCGTCAACTCGACCGATCAGTTCATCGCGATGATCGACAACTTCCAGCCTGGTCAGACGGTGACGATGGCCGTCGATCGCAACGGCAAGACAATGAACGTCAAGGTCAAGCTCGGCATTCGGCCGGCGGCGACGCCCAGCGGCGGCTGAGAAAGCTGGACTCCAGCTGGTCGAGTGCTCAAACGCTCGCGGCCTGCGTCAGCCTTCGACGCCGGGCCGCGAGCGTCGTCGTTAGGAGCCCCAGCGCGATTGCAGTGATCAGCACCGGTCCGAGTGCGCCGGAGCCGAACGCGGTCGCCAGCGCGTAGGCGATCGCGCCGAACAGTCCGGCGCCCGGCAGCGTCACGATCCAGGCGGTGGCGATCGAACCGGCGACGCCCCAGCGGACCGCCGACACGCGCTTGGCCGCCCCGGCGCCGATCACGCCACCTGAGATCACATGCGTCGACGAGAGCGGGTAGCCGAAGTGCGATGAGATCAGGATCACGACGGCTCCAGCACCCTGGGCGGCCAGGCCCTGGGCGCTGTCCATCTTGATGATCCGGGTCCCGACCGTGCGGATGATCCGCCAGCCGCCGGCGTAGGTACCGAGCGCGATCGCCGACGCGGAGCAGACGACCACCCAGGCCGGCACGCTCGCATTGTTGGCGCTCAGCGATCCGTGCGCGACCAGCGCCAGCGTGATCACGCCCATCGTCTTCTGCGCGTCATTGGTGCCGTGTGCCAGCGAGAGCAGCGAGGTCGTGAAGAACTGGCCGACGCGGAATCCCCGGGTCACGGGTCCGGGGCGGCGGCGGCCGAACACGATGTAGATCATGATGATCGCCGCTCCGGCCGCGGCGAACGCGGCGATCGGGGCGATGATCGCGGGGATCACGACCTTGGTGACGACGGCGGTCCCCTTGACGCCGGCGCCGCCGACGGCCGCCAGCATCGCGCCGATGATGCCGCCGATCAGGGCATGGGACGAGCTCGACGGCAGGCCGACGGCCCAGGTGACGAGGTTCCAGGTGGTCGCGCCGAGCAGGCCGGCGAACATCATCGGCTCGGTCACCTGGTTGGCGTCGATGATCCCGGTGGCGATCGTCGCCGCGACCTTGAGCGAGATGAACGCGCCCGCGAAGTTGAGCAGCGAGGCGAGCGCGATCGCGGTGCGGGGGGCGAGCGCGCGGGTCGAGATCGCGGACGCGACCACGTTGGCGGTGTCATGGAAGCCGTTGGTGAAGTCGAACGCGAGCGCGGTGACGATCACGATCGCGAGCAGTAGGTCGCTGTGCACCCGACGCGTCCTACAGGTCGTGACCGATCGCTTGGCTCGCGGCCGGGAGCGCCCCAGACACCCTCACTACGTCAGCCGGCGAAGCTCGCCGCCCAGGTCAGCGTCCGCTCCATCAGTTCGCGGTGGACGCTGCGGGTGCCGCCCTCGCGGCGCGTCCAGGTGCCCTTGCTGTCGAGCGTCCAGGCGAACGTGTTGTCGGCGAGGCAGCGCTGGATCGTGTCCTCGAGCTCGGCCTGCAGCTCGGGTCGCTCGACCGGCGTCAGCAGCTCGACGCGCTTATCGAGGTTGCGGGGCATCATGTCGGCCGAGCCGATGTAGTAGACGTGCTCCTCGCCACGGTGGAAGGCGTAGATCCGCGAGTGCTCGAGGAACCGCCCGACGATCGAGATCACGTTGATCGTCTCGCTGATGCCCGGCAACCCGGGCACCAGGCAGCAGATCCCGCGCACGTTGAGATCGATCGGAACGCCTGCCTGCGAGGCCTTGTAGAGGGCCTCGATGACGCGCCGATCGACGAGCGAGTTCATCTTCATCTGGATCCGGCTCGGCTCGCCGGCCTGGTGCGCGGCGACCGTCCGCTCGATCTCTGCGATCAGCGGCTTGCGCAGCCAGGTTGGCGCGACGAGCACCTTGGACTCGGGCTCGGGGTGGCCATAGCCGGTCAGCGTGTTGAACAGGTCAGCGACCTCCTGGCCGATCTCGCGGTCGGTCGTGAAGAGGCCGAAGTCCTCGTACAGCCGCGCGGTCTTGGCGTGGAAGTTGCCGGTCCCGATCATCACGTAGTGACGGACGCCGGAGCGCTCGCGGCGGACGATCAGGATCACCTTGGCGTGGGTCTTGAGCCCCGGGATCCCGTGCACGACGTGGGCGCCCACCTCTTCCAGCGCTCTTGACCAGTGGATGTTCTGGCGCTCGTCGAAGCGGGCCTTGAGCTCGACCAGGCAGACGGCCTGCTTGCCCTTCTCGGCGGCCTCGATCAGGGACGGGACCAGTGCCGAGTCATCGGAGGTGCGGTACACGGTCATCTTGATCGCGAGCACGTTGGGGTCGTCGACCGCCTGCTTGACGAACAGCTCGACGCTGGCCGAGAAAGACTCGTAGGGGTAGTGGACGAGGACGTCTCCGGCGCGCATCGCGCGGAACATGTCGGGCTGGTCGGCCTCGCCGTTGGCGGTCGCCGACAGCCCGGCGTTGGTGACCGGCGTCCACGGCGGCAGGCGGAGCTCTGAGTGGCCCTCGATGCCCGCGATCTGCCACAGATCGGACATGTCGAGCAGACCCTCGACGTCGTAGACCTGGATCTCGTCGACGCCGAGCCATTCGACCAGCCGAGCGCGGAGCGCCGGGTCCATGCCGGCCCCGACCTCGAGCCGCACGACCTCGCCGAATCGCCGCCGGCGAAGTTCGTCCTCGACCGCCTGCAGGAGGTCGTCAGCCTCGTCGGAGATCTCGAAGTCAGCGTCCCGCGTGACGCGGAACAGGTCGTGGCTGATGATGTCCATGCCCGGGAAGAGCGAGTCGAGGTGCTGGGCGATGATGTCCTCGAGCGGGATGAACGTGTCCTTGCTGATCTCGACGAACCGCGGCAGGACCTCCTTGGGCACCTTGACGCGCGCGAACGCCTCGTGGTCCTGGTCGGGGTCGTGGAGGCGGACGATCAGGCTCAGAGAGAGGTTTGAGATGTAGGGGAAGGGCCGGCCCGGACCGACGGCGAGCGGGGTCAGGACCGGGAAGATTCCCTCACGGAAATGGCGCTCGATCACGCTCGCGGGGGCACCCGACTCCTCGCACGTGGTGATTCTGATCCCGCTGTTGGCCAGCTCCGGGCGGATCGCTTCAGACCACTGGTGCGAGTGGCGGCGATCGAGCTGGCGCACGCCGCGGGAGATCCGCTCGAGCACCTCCATCGGCGCCAGGCCGTCGGGGCCGCGGGCGTCGATCCTGGCATCCACCTGGTCATGGACGCCGGCGACGCGGATCATGAAGTAGTCGTCGAGGTTGTCGACGAAGATCGCCAGGAACTTGGTCCGTTCGAGGACCGGCAAGGTTTCATCCTCGGCGATCTGAAGGACGCGGTCATTGAACTCGAGCCACGAGAGCTCGCGATTGATGTACAGCGAGGTGTCGCGGAGGTCCACCGAGGAGCCGTTCACCACCGCTGCGCCGGTACCCGAGCCAGGGCCGGTCTGATCGCCGTCCAGCTCGCTTGCGTCGAACGTCGCTTCGGTCTCTTCGCTCATCCAACTCTCTCCCCAGCGGCGATCGCCGCCAATTCGTTCGGCCTCAGCAAAGTGATCAGTTCGCCCTTGCTGACCGCTGCCAGACCACCTTTGCGCATCCTGGCCTGTGCACCCGTCAGGTCGTGCAGCGTCAGTGTGAACGACGGATCGTGGCCGACGAGGAGCACCTCGCCGAGCCCTGCTACCAGATCGTCGACGTCAAACGGCTCGCCCGCGAGCCGGCGCTCGAGCGTCACCTCGACGCCGAGCGGCGCGCACGCGAGCTGCGCTGTCTGCACCGTGCGGAGCTTGGGGCTCGCCAGGCAGGCGTCGATCCTCACGCCGAGCCGCTCGAGTGCCCGGCCCGCGTCCTGGGCCTGACGCTCACCGCGCTCGGTGAGTGGACGTTCGTCATCGGGAAAGCCGTCGGCGGCTTCGGCATGCCGCAGCAGCCAGAGCATCACCTCACTCTACGCCGCATCGCGAGTTGGGTGGGCCAAGGCTGATGAAGTGGGGCGCGCATCAGCGCCTCGAGCACGCCGAATTCCTTGGCGGACAACTCGAGCGTCTCGCCGGCGCGGGCGAAGACCAGCTCCGAGCCGTAGCCCTTCGACGCGAAGGCGCCAGCCGCAGCAAGGCTCATCCGCCCTTCGGCTGGCCACCCGCAGCCGGCCCGCCGCACACGGCACCGGCCCGCTTAAACGCCGGAGAGTCCGGATCGATCGCCGAACCGATCGGGAACACCATGCCGCCTTCGATGAGCACGTCCGTGTTCGGTGACACCTGGGACGGGGTCTCCGGGTCCGGGAAGTTCGCCACCCCATGCGTGCGCATGCATTGCGCAAACCTGACAGGCGTGCCACGCCCGGCGCCCGTCGTCGTCGCAGCGACGACAGCGCCGCCCGACCCGCATGCCGCGACCGCTCCGGCACACACCACCACGAACATCAGCCTCCAGCCCAAGCGGCAAGGACAGGCCTGCCACCACGCACGAACCGCTGCGGCCACCTGCTGATCATTCCGTCCGGAGGTTGTCATCAGTATCTACGCGTCCGCCGGTAACACCAACCAAACAGCCGGTGATATCCAACCGCGCCACCGAGCACAAGGGACGCTCAGCCGATCAGCAGCCGCCGGTCAAAGACGCGCTCGAACGCCTCGCCGTCTCCGTAGCGCTCGACGCTCCACCGCGGCAACGTCAGATCGCCGGCCGCCTCGAGGTGGAGATCGACTCCGTGACCGTTGGCGCGCAGGCGCGCCTCCGAGACCGACTGATCGCGGCCGCGTTCGAGGTGCTCGGAGAGCCGCAGGATCACAGCGCACCGGTCCAGCAGCCGGTCGTCCCCGGGGCTGGTGAGCGGCTCGATCTCGCCGAGCTTGGGCACGCCCTTGCGGTGGTAGCGGCTGATCTGAGCGATCAGGGCGCGCTCGCGTGGGTCAAAGCCGTACAGCTCGGCGCTCTCGATCAGGTAGCGCGAGTGCTTGTGATGGTCGTCATAGGAGATCGTCATTCCGACGTCATGAAGCATCGACGCGGCCCACAGCAGCTCGCGCTCGCCGGGCTTGGGCTCAAACAGGCCGCCGCTGACGAGCGAGTCGAACATCTGAAGCGAGAGAAGCGCGACGTGCTCGACGTGCTCCATGTCGGACTCGTACTGGATCGCGAGGTTGCGGACCGCGGCCTCGCGGACGTCGTCGAACATCGGCTCTGACTCGTCAAGCAGCGTCGTGGCGAGGAACACTCCCTCGCGCAGGCCGGCCTCGGTCGCCTCGATGCCGTCGAATCGACCGAGCTCGAGCACCGCGTCGAGGACCACCGCCGCCGCGAGGATGATGTCACCGCGCCCTGGCTTGATGCCGGCCATCGCCCCCCGCTCGTCAGGCGGCACGGCGGCCAGCGTGTTCAGCAGCGAGCGCAGGACCGCACGTTTGATCACGAAGCCCTGGACGCCGAGGTCGATCGGCTCATCGATCGAGAGCGCCGCCGCGGCCAAATTGCGGACCGCGCCGCCGATCCCGACCAGCCGCGGACCGGATGCCGGCAGCCAGGGCAGGGTCGAGAGTTGCCCGCGCACGTGTGCGCTTAGCCTGGCGAGCTCCTTCTTGCGGGCCGGGCCGGGGCCGGGCAGGAACTGCTCGGTCATCCGGACCGCGCCGAGCGGGAACGAGGCGGACGCCCCGTCGAGGCGGTCACGAACCTCGATCAGCTGCAGACTGCCGCCGCCGATGTCAAGCACGACGCCGTTGCGCAGCGTGGTCGTGTTGATCGCCGCGACGTACCCGTAGTGGGCCTCGTCGTGGGCCGACAGGGTCTCGATCTTCAGCCCGGTCGCGCCCTCGGCCCGCTGCAGGAACTCGGTCCCGTTGGCGGCATCGCGGATCGCGCTCGTCGCGACGACGTGGACGTCCTCGGGACCGAGGCCGTTGGCGCGGCAGAAGCGTTCGAACACGGCCAGCGTCTCGAGCCCGCGCTCGATCCCGTCCTCGCGGAGGCGGCCCGAGGCGGCGAGGCCGGCCCCGATCCTGACCGTCTCATAGAGCTCGTCGGTGCGCTTCCACCAGGCTCCCGGGGAGTAGGTGAAGACCACCAGCCGCCAGGAGTTTGACCCGAGATCGATCACCGCCACCTGATGGCTGCTGCCGGGGTCCAGCCCGGCGGCGCGCGTGGTTCGCCAGCTCATTGGCTCCGGTCAGCTCAGGTGCGCGGCGTAGCCCGCCGCGCAGGTCGATCCCCGACTCACAGCTGCATGATGCGCTCGGGGGCGGACGGCCCCAGAGCCCGGCCGCGACGGCCGGCAGTCGCTACTCGGACGCCGGCTCGACTCGCAGCGCGCGGACCGCCGTGAGGATCATCAGCAATGTCATGATCACGGCGCTAGAGACGCACCACTGGCAGATCGCCTTGATCGTGAACAGCTCGCGATACGTCAGATAGATGCTGAACAGACAGCCGATCAGCGCGATCGCGAAGCCGATGATCCGTCCCAGCTCGCCGCGGATCGCGAGCGAGCCGAGGATCGCGATGTAGCCGATCAGCCCCAGGACCGCGACCGGGACTCCGTCGAGCTTTGAGTATTGAGAGTGCTGCACCGTCTCGCATTGGGTGCCAAGCGAACAGAGGACCTTCACGTGCTGATAGTGGGTGTAGGTCAGGTAGCCGGCGACTCCGATTCCGATCACCGTCAGCACGAGGATCGCGATCATCAGCTTGCGGTCGGTCGACAGACCGGCGCGTCCCTTCTGCTCGGCGGTGACCGTCGTCACGAGACCTGGCCGATGTACTGCTGTAGATCGGAGTAGCTCGGCACCGCCTGTGAGGCCACCGCGTGGCCCTTGGGGCCGGTGAAGATCAGCGTCGGGGTGCCAGACACCTGCGCGGCATTGCCCGCCGCGACGTCGGCGGCGACCTGCGAGCTCAGCGCCGGATTGTTGCGAGCCGACTCCCACTGCGACAGGTTGAGGCCCGGGATCTCCTTGGCGATGCTCTGCAGGTAGCTCTCGGTCACGTAGCCCGAGTCCTCGGCGCCCTGGCGCTGGTAGAAGATCTCGGCGTAGTCCCAGAACTTCTTCTGCTGTCCCGCGGCGAGCGCTGCGACCTGCTGGTCCTTGAACACCGACGGGTCCTGGGTTGCGGTCTCAAAAGACTTGTATTCGATCTTGACCTTGCCCTGGCGGACCTCATTCTTGATCAGCTCGGGAAGGCCGCCGGCGAGGGTGAAGTCCCGGCAGACCGGACACTCCAGATCGCCGTAGTAGGTCATCGTCACCGGGGCGTTGGGGTTACCGAGCGTCGCGCCGTTCTGCGGAATGCCGTCCAGCAGCGAGGCGACGTGCTTGCCCACGCCTGGGGGCGCCTTGGTACTCCCACCACCGCCGCCGCTCGAGATCGCGATCAGGACCGCCGCGACCGCGACCGCGGCGAGCACGACACCGCCGACCATCCGCAGCCGCCGGTCTCGCCGCGCCTTGTCGGCGCGCGCCTGCTCTTCGGCAACTCGGCGTGCGCGAGCTTCTTCTTTTTGCTTGGTCCGCGAGGCCATTTCAGATGTGGGAGGAGCCGGTCACACCAGGACGCCCCGTATGAGCAGGATAGCGATGACGAGCGCAACGATCCCCAGTCCCAGCGCCACCCCGGAGGCGAGCAGTCGCAGCGCGATCGAGCGGTTCAATCGGGGGCGCTGGCTCATCCGTCCGCCTGGTCGACGATCAAGGCGGTGAAGGGCGGTGCGCCCCGGGGAGCGATCTGGAACGTCAGGCCCCATTTGCCGACCATGATCAGCGCCGGCGCGGCCCGCGAGTAGACCCCGGGCCGGATCTCCTTGAGCGCGTACTCCTGCTGGGGCATCTGCATCTCGAGGTGGTTGAAGAGCAGCGTCACGGTCGCGCCGCGCACCGGGACGCCCCCTTTGGTGATGCGCAGCGCGAATGAATCGGGGGCTGCCGCCTTGTTGGGCGTGACCAGCACCTGGAGCTTGTATCCGGCGCGGTTGATGGTCTGCGCGACCCGCCCCGGCCCGACCTGAGCCAGCGCGGAGTTCTGGAGCGCGAACGCGGGCGGGGGCGGTGCGACGCTCGACAGGACCGCCGCGGTGAACACGGCGCCGGTGACGATGATCGCCTCGGCGCTGATCAAGGTTCGCAGCAGCCGGGCGGCGGGCACGCCGAGCTCGGGGCGTGTGCGGGCAGCGACGAGCCTCGGCTTGGTCCGCAGCAGGTTGCCCGACGCGATCGCGACCGCGATCGTGAGTAGGCCGATCTTGACGAGGATCGCGACGCCGTAGCTCGTCTCCCAGAGGGCGTTGACGGCCGGCATGTGGATGATCGTCGCGCCGGTCCCGGTGCCGAGCAGGATCAGCACCGAGGCCAGCGCCACGGCCGAGAAGCGGGGGACGACGACGCTCAGGATCGCGACCCGGCGCCGGTCGCCGACGGCGAACCACAGGACCAGCAGGCCGACCAGTCCACCGAGCCAGATCGAGCCGGAGATCAGATGAAAGCCGTCGAACGGGATCGCCAGACCGCGCGGCGACGTTTGGCCGGCGTGCCCGACGGTTCCGGGGAAGAACAGCACGGCGACGGCAGCCAGCGCGGCGCCCGCGCCGGCGCCCAGCTCGGCCACCGAGCGCCTCGGACGATCCGGGCGATCAAGCCAGAGCGCGATCCAACTCGCGACGCAGAACAGCGCGAAGCAGAGCTCCATCTTCAGGTAGCCGCGGCCGAACGCGGTCACCCGGTAGAGCGGCACGAGCGCTCCGAGGTCGAACACGGAGCGAAGTGAGTCGTTGGCGATCGCGAAATCGAGGTACACCGGGATCGCGATCAGCCCGATCACCGACGCGATCACGAACGCGATGTTCAGCGAGCGCAGGCTCGTGCCCGGTGCGCGCCGCACCGCGACGCGAGCGATCAGGAGCCGCAGCGCGAGCAGGCCGATCGCGATCATCACGCTGAGGAACATCACCCACCGCGCGATCAGCAGCTGCGGGGTGACGGCGGTGGCCGAGATCGACGGGATCCGGAACTGGGGCGCCGGTCCGGGGTTGGGTCCGACCGCGTAGGTGAACGCTCCTTGGACCGGATGGCCGTCGACCGAGATCGCCCGCCAATAGACCAGGTACCACCCCTCCGGAAGCCCGGCTCGGACGGGGACGATCAGCGTGTCAGGATTCGACGGCGAGCGCGAGACGGGGGCGGTCGTCTCCTCGGTGCCGTGGACGTTGCTGACCGAGATGATCGCGAAGCGCGGTTCGACGGCCTCGTCGAAGGTCAGCGAGACGGCTTTCGGAGGTGAATTGAGCACGCCGCTGGCGACCGGCGAGGTGCTGATCAGGTACGCGTGGGCGGACGCGGCGCCGGGGGTCGCCAGCGCGAACACGACCGCCAGCAACCCCGCCAGCGCGAGGAGCGCGATCCGGGTCCGCACAGTCACGCCAGCGGGCGTCCTCCATCCCCGCGTCCGACGAGCGCGACGATGCTGGCGGCCAGCGCCAGGGCGGCGAGCACGATCGCGACGATCGACAGCGCCGACACGCCGCCGCCACCGCCCCCTCCGAGCGAGCTGACGGCGTCGATCGTCGGCGCCGGCGCGGGTGAGGACTCCGAGCCGCTCCAGTCGACGATCGAGCCATCCGAGTAGGTCTGCTGGACCTCAAAGGTGTAGGTCCCCGGCGATGACGGCTGGCCGAGGAACTGAAACAGCGAGTCCTCGCCGCTCGGCACCTCGCCGCCGGTCCAGGTGACCTTCTGGACGACGGCGTTGTCACCGGCACCAGTCTGCTGGAGCACCCTGTGCCAGCCGGGATTGGGCACGAACGAGTCGATCGAGAAGTTCTTCGGCACGGTGAGAACGATCTTGTTGGTCGTCGCGCCGCTCTTCTCGGTCGGTACCGCGAGGCTGTAGAGCTGCAGCTCGCCGGCCAGGGACACGGCCGGGCTGACGCGTGCGTGCGCCGACGCGGAGGCGGCGAACACAGTGGCAGCGGCGGCGACCGCGATCAGTGCCGCCGCGAGCCGCCGGATCAAGATGCCACCTTGAGCGTGAACGGCGCGGTCACGATTTGGCCGTGGAGCTTCATCTGCAGAAACAGTCGCCACGTACCGGCGACCGGGAGCAGCACGCCGAGCGTGATCTTGCCCGGCGCGCTCGAGTGGCCGGTGATCCGCGTGGCGCCAAGGATGCTCGAGCAGTTCGGGGCGTCGGGCGCGCAGACGTGGGTGTGGAAGTAGTCGAGTGATCCCTGATGAAAGAAGATCGCGTGCGCCAGAGCGCCGAACCACGGCACGAACCTGACCGGGCGACCGTGGGGGTCGGTCACGTTGACGTGCACGAACATCGCCTGGATCGCGTGCAGCTTGGGCTTGCCGAGCATGTCGAAGTGGTAGCCGTCGATCGTCTCGTCTGCCTTGAACGGCGGCAGCGGCTGGGGGTGATACCGGCCGGCGACGCGGATGTTGCGAAACAGCTGAAAGTTGGGCTGCCCGCCGGGGATGTCCGGGTAGATATCGACCAGCACCCGATAGGGCCCGGGGGCGGGGAAGGTGACCGTCTGGTGCAGGACCCCGCTCGGGGGGATCGGCGGGTGGTCGTGGATGATGTAGGCGAGGTCCTTGCGGACGATGATCAGGTGGACGCCTGTGTGTGGCCCGGCGCCGGTCTTATAGGTCGTCAGCGTCCTGCCGTTCGGGAGCTTTACCGCGAAGGTCATCCTCGTCGGGTGGTTGGGGACGATCTTGCCGGTCGGCGCAAAGTCCCCGAGCGTGAATACGCGCGCGGCCTGTACCGCCGGCACGGTCACGCCGCCGCTAGAGCTCGACCCCCCGCAGCCTGCAACCACGGCGGCGAGTGCAATTGCTGCGATCGAGATCAGCAGGACCCGCGCGAGCAAGCGCCGCCGGATCGTCATCGCAGGGCTGCTCTCAATGCCTGGGCGAGCTCGGTCGTCCCGAACGCCCCCTCGAGCCGCGCCGTGATGATCCCCTTGCGGTTGATCGTGAACAGCCATGGTTCGGTCCGGAGATGGAACGCGTGTAACTGAGGGCGCAGTCCCTTCTCGGGCTGGTTATCCGCGTAGACCTCTTCGTGGATGAACGTGATCTTGTTGCCGAACTGGTGTTGGAGCTGGACGGCGACATCGGTGACCGGTCCACAGACACGCGAGATGCAGAACTGCGGAGTCGAGAACAGCAGCGCGATCGGGCGCTTTCCGAGCACCTTGTTGAACGACACCGAGTGCATCTGCTCGGGCGGCTGACGCGTTGTGAGCAACGAGATGTTGCCGCCGACCGTGGCCGGCGTGTCAGTCGAGATGTCCGGCGGGCGCTGTCCGACGTTGGGGATCGGAGAGGTCTTGGTGACGGCGATCTCGCCCGGCGAGCCGATCAGTCCCTTGCTCGTGCGGGTCAGTGACAGCACCGTGAACGTGCCCGTGCCGGGGATCGGCAGCTGCGCGGCGTAGATCGCCTTGATCCCGCCCGGGCCCGAGTTCTGCTTGCTGCGGAACTGGGGTTGAACGCTCATCGGATCGGCCGGGGCGAGGAACGGGCCCTTGGCGGGAGAGTTCGGCGTCTTCGCGATATAGACGGCCGTCGGCGCGTAGATGAAGGCGCCCGAGTGGCTGGTCAGACCGAAGGCGAGTCGCCTGGTTCCGGGCGTGTAGGTGCCGGTCGCCGCGCCGAGCGCCGCGGTCGACTTGACGCTCGATCCGAGCTCCTGCAGCGAGCGGCCCTTGGCGGCCGGGAACTGACCCGGGGAAGGGTGCTCGGCGGCCGGCAGCTCGTTGACGGCGGGCGGCAGCCCGACCGTCGAGGCCGTGGTCACCGATGAGGTTGACGCCGAGGACGTGGTGCTCGAACTCGCCGTCGCCGACGCTGAGGAGGAGCTCGTCGAGGACGAACCGCAGGCGCTGATAGCGAACGCGAGCAGCGGCGCGACGAGGCACGCGGAGGGAAGTCTGGAGTGGGGGGTCATGGGCTCTGCTCTGGTCCGAGCTCGAGTCGCTTGCGCTCGAGATGGGTCGTCGTTGTCTCCACCCCGGCCGGCGGAGTTTGCTCAGCGGGGACCGTGCCCGCCGACCGCGCTCTGATGGCGCGAACGGCGAGGCGCGCATCTCCCCGGCCGCAGAGGCTACCTGCAGCGGCGATCTGTTGAGCCAATCCCCGGATCGCCGCTACTTGCATGTAAAGATCCTGCTTGATGTGAACATCTTGTGACCGGGGTGGGCCTTGACCCTGGATTGGATTACGCGTGCAATACAGTGCTCGCCATGTCGCCTGAGAGAACCGACGCGCTGTCGGGCCCCACCACGGTCCCGCAGCGCGCAAACACTCGTCTCCGGCTCGCCGTCCTTGATCGCGACCCCGGGTTCATGAAGGTGCTCGCCAACCGCCTCGATACGCTCGGCTGTGAGCACCGCTCGCTGAGCGCGCCGGCGACCGCTGACGCGCTCGTGGCGATGCGGCTCAACGCGCTGATCGTCGACCTGGCGATCCTCGGGCCGTCCGGGTGGGAGTACCTCGAGCGGATCTGCGCCCGGCTTCCCGGGATGGCGGTGATCGTCTGCACCGGCCCGTCCTCGGTCGCGCAGCGGGTTCGCGGCCTGCGGCTCGGCGCCGACGCGTGGGTGACCAAGCCGTGCCACGCCGAGGAGCTGATCTGCGTGGTCGAGGCCGCCGTCAGGCGCCACCGCCGGACCGAGATGCCGGCTCTGGACGCGGCGAGTCGCTACGGCGAGATCACCGTCCGCCCCGACCTCTACCAGGCCTATGCGGGGGAGGCCAGCCTCGAGCTGACCGCGCGGGAATTCGAGATCCTGCATCTGCTGACCGGCTCTGACCGCGTCCTGCGCCGCGAGGAGATCTACGAGCGGGTGTGGGGGTACGCGATGGCTCACGGCGACCGCTCGGTCGACGTGTTCGTGCGCAAGCTGCGCCAGAAGCTGCGGGCCGCCTCTCCGAGCTGGAGCTACATCCACACTCACTTCGGCGTCGGATACCGGTTCGCCCCCGAGAACGAGGCCCGGGGCGTCGATCACGAGCTCGACCTGGTCGCGACCGCGGCCGAGCCCGAGCCCGAGTTCGACCCGGCGCTGAGCAGCTAACTCGCGACCCTGCGGGCGCAGCGGCGGCGCCACTGCCCGGCGCGGTGGGCATAAGTCACAACTCGTTCACATCTCCGTCACGTTTCGATAACGCGCGGCGCCTGGAGCACGAGCAGCATCTAGCGTCGGATGGCGTTGGCGTCCGACACCCGTCGTGAGGTGCTCCTCGTGGGCCCGCTCGAGATCATGCCCGACGAGCACCTGGCCCGGGCCGACGGTCGCGCTCTGATGCTCTCGATCCGAGAGCTGCGGCTGCTGACCGAGCTAGCCCGCCGGGCCGACCGGATCATGTCCCGTGAGGAGCTGTTCGGACTCGTGTGGGGGCGCGAGATGCGGGTCGGCGACCGCTCGGTCGATGTCTACGTCCGCAAACTGCGGGTCAAGCTCGAGGCGGCGCTGCCGGACTGGTCCTTCATCCACACCCATTTCGGGTTCGGGTATCGCCTCGCGGCCGAGCAAAAACTGGCCAGCAACAATCGGTTCACAACTGGATAACACGATCTCGTCCATCGGCGCTGACACTTGGGCGACTTCCGATAACTAAGGAGACAGAAAAAGTGCGCAAGACACGGATTAGTGCCGTGGCGGCCGTCTTGGCAGCGGCGCTGACGATCGCGGCATGCGGCTCGAGCAGTAGCAGCAGCTCTTCATCCGCAGCGGCGAGCAGCTCGTCCGGTGGGAGTTCGGTGAGCCCGGGCACGATCAACGGAGCCGGCTCTACGTTCGCTGCGCCGATCTACCAGCAATGGAGTTCGAACTTGAAATCGCAGGGGCTGACGGTGAACTACAATCCGGTCGGCTCGGGCACCGGAGTGGCTGACCTGCAGACGGCGACCGTTGACTTCGCGGGCGATGACGAAGAGCTGTTGCCGGCGGACATCAAGGGGATGAAAGGCCCGGCGCTCCAGTTCCCGGTCGCGTTTGGCGCGATCACTGTGTCGTACAACCTACCCGGCATCAAGAGCGGCATGAAGCTGACCGGTCCGGTGATCGCGGACATCTTCGCGGGCAAGATCAAGACCTGGAACGATCCAGCGATCACGTCTCTAAACGCCGGCCTGAAATTACCGAGCACCGCGATCACCGTCGTGCATCGCTCGGATTCCTCCGGAACGACCGCGGGTTTCACGACATATCTGTCTGACGTCAGCCCAAGCTGGAAGTCATCGATCGGCGCGGGCAAGGTCGTCAAGTGGCCGACCGGTACCGGCGGGAACGGGAACTCAGGTGTGGCGGCCGCCGTCAAGCAGACGACGGGCGCCGTCGGCTATGTCGAGCAGGCATACGCGCTCGTGAATAACTTCACGTTCGCAGCGGTGAAGAACTCGTCAGGCACGTATGTGCTGCCAACGATCGCCAACACCTCGGCCGCCGCGGTCGGCGTCAAGCTGTCACCCGACCTCGGCATGGTCACGGTCAACTCGCCTGCTCCGGGGGCATATCCGATCTCGTCGCAGACGTTCCTCGACGTGTACACCGACCCATGCAAGACAGGCGGAGCGAGTCAGGGCACGGCGAAGGCGTTGAAGTCGTTTTTCGTCTACGCGCTAGGCGCCGGGCAGAAGACGCTCGGTTCGGGCTCGGGCCAGATCCCGTACGCGCCGCTGCCGGCGTCGATCGTGACCAAGGACCAGGCGCAGCTGAAGAAGCTCGTCTGCAACGGCTCACCAATCTCGTAGAGAAGTAGGTGGAGGCAAGCCCCACCACGACGGTAGGCGGCGGCCGCTCCACTCTGGAGCGGCGGCCGCTGAGCCGTCTGCCCGATCGCGCGCTTCAGTGGGGCCTGACCGGGCTCTCGGCGTTGATCCTGCTGCTGATCGCGTACTTCTTCATCCGCCTGATCGGCGAGTCGGGCACGTCGATCAACAAGTTCGGCCTCAGTTTTGTGGTCGGCAACGATTGGGACGTGTCGCGCAACATCTATCACGGTGGCGCGCTCGTTATCGGCACGCTGCTCACCTCGGCGATCGCTCTTCTCATCGGTGTGCCCGTCGCCGTCGCGACCGCGGTGTTCTTGACCGAACTGTGTCCACGGCGCGTACGTGGGCCGCTCGGGATGCTCGTCGACCTACTCGCGGCCGTGCCGTCGGTGGTCTACGGCCTGTGGGGCTTTTTCGTACTCGGCCCCAAGCTCGAGCCGTTCGAGCGGTGGATCGCGAACACGTTCTCGTTCATCCCATTCATCGGTGGATCCGCTAGCGCGATCACGCCGGGCAACTATTTCATCGCCGGGCTGATTCTGGCGATCATGATCCTGCCAATCGTCTCAGCGATCTCGAGAGAAGTTATCGCGACCGTCCCTGCCGAGCACAAAGAGGCGGCGCTGGCCCTGGGCGCAACACGGTGGGAGATGATCCGGATGGCGGTCCTCCCGTATGCACGCCCGGGAATCACGGGCGGGGCGATGCTGGGTCTCGGACGCGCGATTGGCGAGACGATCGCGGTTGTGATCGTGATCGGCGCCGCGCCGACGCTTGGCCACCACATCTTCAGCCAGGGGTACACACTCGCCGCGGTGATCGCGAATGAGTTCGGCGAGGCCGCGAATGTGCCGCTCCACGCCTCGGCGCTGTTCGAGGCCGGCCTTGTGCTCTTCGTGATAACCCTGCTGGTCAATATCGTCGCGCGGCGGTTCGTTGTGCGCAGCACGGTGGGACCGCGGACGAGACACGGAGCCTCCGACGTGGTCGTCGAGTCGCAGGCTGCGACGATCGGAGGCGGGGTGACCGAATGAGCGCGACCGCGCTGCCGCAGATCAGCGCCCGGCGACGGCGCACCGACAAGGTGATGCGCGCGACGCTGTTGGTGGGGACCGGGATCGCGCTCGTGCCGCTGGTGCTGATCATCTACTACCTGCTGTACAAAGGCTTCTCGGCCGTCACCAGCAGCGGTTTCTTCACGACCGATCCGAACGGGAACTTCTTTGGCAACCACGGCGGGATCCGCAGCGCGATCTTCGGCACGCTCGAGATTGTCGGGCTGGCGACCCTGATCTCGGTCCCGATCGGGATCGGCGTCGCCCTGTATCTGACCGAGTACGGCAAGGACTCCCGGTTCGCCCAGGTAGTGCGTTACTTCATCGACGTGATGACCGGAGTGCCGTCGATCGTGTTCGGGCTGTTCATTTACATCGTGCTGGTGATCTCGCACACGGGCGGCAGCGGCTTCGCCGGCTGGAAGGGAGCGCTGGCCGTCTCGCTGCTGATGCTGCCGATCGTCGTACGCTCGTCCGAGGTAGTGCTGATGCTGGTTCCGGACAGCCTTCGCGAGGCGGCGCTCGCGCTCGGCGCCCCCCGCTGGCGCATGATCACGCGCGTGGTGCTGCCCACGTCGCGTACGGGCCTGATAACCGGCTCGTTGCTTGCGGTGGCGCGCGGGATGGGCGAGACGGCGCCGCTGTTGTTCACGGTCTCGAGTGCGTTCGTGCTGAGCGGGAACATCAACGCCCAGATGAACACACTGCCGGTCCAGATCTTCACGGACATCAAGAGTCCGGAGCCGGCGATCATCGCGCGCGCCTGGGGCGCGGCGCTGACGCTGGTCGCGCTCGTCCTGATCCTCAACGTGATCGCGCGGCTGATCGCGCGAAGGAGCCGCGTGGCATGATCCCGCCAGAAGCGAATACCAAGGACCCGTCCAAGATGACAACCGCCGGCAGTTCGCCCGAGCAAGCTGAGGAAGCGCCCGACCTGTCCGCCCTCGGCGTCAAGGAGGGCGCCGGCCACGCGGTCAAGGTGCAGGGGTTGCACGCCTACTACGGGCAGCAGGAGGCGATCAAGGGCGTCGACATCGACTTCGCCGCCAACGAGGTGACGGCGATCATCGGCCCGTCGGGGTGCGGTAAGTCGACGATGGTCCGCTGCATCAACCGGATGCACGAGGAGATCCCGGGTGCCCGGGCCGAGGGCAGCGTGACGCTTGACGGTCATGACGTCTACGGCGACGGTGTCGACGTGACCTCGGTGCGGCGGGTGATCGGGATGGTCTTCCAGAAGCCCAACCCGTTTCCGACGATGTCGATCTTCGACAACGTCGCGGCCGGGCTGCGCCTGACCGGGACCAAGAGCGACAACCTGCGTGAGCGTGTCCACCGCTCGCTGCGCGCCGTCGGGCTATGGGGCGAGGTCAAGAACCGCCTCAACGAGCCCGGCATGGGGCTCTCGGGCGGCCAGCAGCAGCGGCTCTGCATCGCGCGGACGATCGCGATCGAGCCCGAGGTGATCCTGATGGACGAGCCGTGCTCGGCGCTTGACCCGATCGCGACCCTGAAGGTGGAGGAGCTGATCGACGAGCTCAAGGACCGCTACACGATCGTGATCGTCACCCACAACATGCAGCAGGCGGCGCGGGTCGCGAACTCGACCGTGTTCATGCTCGACGGCGAGGTGATCGAGCACGCGGCCACCGACGACATCTTCACGCGTCCCAAGGACGAGCGTACCGAGCGCTACGTGACCGGTAAATTCGGATAGGCCGGTGATGCCCGTGCAGGAGACAAGACATCAATTTCGCGAGGACCTGAAGGAGCTCGAGCGCCAGGTTCTGGGCGGCCTCGATCTGGTCACCCAGCAGTTGGACCGTGCGCTGGAGTCAGTCAGCTATCAGGACGTCGAGCTGGCGACGATGGTGATCGCAGATGACGACCGGATCGACGGACGCTATCTCGAGGTCCACCAGGGGATCCTGTCACTGCTGGCGCGCCAGGCGCCGGTCGCGGGCGATCTGCGGATCGTCGCCGCGCTGTTGCACGTGATCCGCTGCATCGAGCGGATGGGTGACCAGTGCGTCAACATCGCCAAGCTCGTGCCGCTGTCGGGCTACGAGCCCCCCAAGGACAAGGACCTGCTCGACTCGATCGAGCGGATGGGTTTGCTGGCGCGCTCCCAGGTGTCCGAGGCCAAGGAGGCGCTCAGCTCGCGCAACGTCGAGCTCGCACAGGACCTGGCCCGCCAGGACGAGGAGATCAACCGGCTCAACCGCGCGAGCTTCCGGCGCGCGGTCGACATCGGCGACGACCCCGACGTGCGTGAGTGGGCGATGTACATGATCCTCGTCGCGCGGTGCCTGGAGCGCGTCGGCGACAACACAGTTGACATCGCCGAGCAGGTCGTGTTCGTGGTCACGGGGCTGTTCCGCGAGCTCGCGGACGCCGCCAGCACCGGCGAGGCGACTCCGTCGGCGTCGAAGCCGGCTAATCCGCCGGCCTGACGACCCGGCGGCGGCGCAGCACGGCCAACGCCGCGACGACGACGAGCACCGCTGCGATCAGGCCGATCAGGATCGGGGTGGTCGAGCTGCTGCCGCCGCCTGACGAGTTCCCGGGAACCCCGGGCACTCCCTTGATCGGATGGCCCGACGCTGCGGCGAGCTTGTCGACCGCGACGACCGCCGCCTGCGCGAGCTCGGTGCTCGTCTTTCCCGCCGGCGGCTTGAGCCCGGCGGCCGCGAGCTTCCCCGGACCGGTGAACCCCTCGGTGCCGTAGCCGTTGGACATCACCACCAGCAGATGCTGCTTGCCGACGAAGCTGATCTCCTGATCGAGGAAGTCGGCGTACTGCTGCGGCTTTCCGAACAGCGACGGGATCACGCCGAGATCCGTGGGGGCGGCGATCAGCGCGACCTTGATCGGGAAGCCGGCCTTCTTGGTCGCGGCGGTCTCGGCGTCGAGCGTCCGCTGGACGGAGGCCGACACCGGCGGCGCGTAGGGGTAGAAGACGTTCTGACCCAGCAGCGTGTCGCTCGCGGGATCACCGTCGGCAAACGCGCCCGCCGGTGCGAGCAGGCCACAGATCAGCAGGGCGAGCGCGATCCGCGCAACCCGGGTCGCCATCGGGACATTATCCTCACCGTCTCGTGGCCACGCCGAAGTCCAAGCGGAGCTCGCGCAAGCGACGCAAACGCAATTCCGCCCCGCGCGCGGTCGTCTCGACCCGCCGCGACGATCGCGCCGAGCGCCGCACCGAGGCGTCGCGCGAGCTGCGCCGTGGCTCGCGACAGCTGGGGCGCGAGGGTCAGCGGCCGGAGAGCCCGTTCGGTGGTCTGCCGATCTCCGAGATCGCGATCTTCGCGGGGATCATCGGCGCCGTTGTCGGGTTCATCACCAACCGCGAACCCGTCGTGATCGTCGGCGTCGTCGTCTGCGCGCTCGGCGTGGCGGAGATCTGCGGCCGCGAGCACTTCTCCGGATACCGCTCGCACACGACGCTGCTGGCGGCGCTCCCCGCGATCGGCGCCGAAACGGCGATCGTCGCGATCTTCGGCGAGCCCAAGCCGCGTCTTCTGCTGCTGGTGTTCATCGTGCCGCTCTACGGGCTCCTGTTCTGGCTGCTCCGTCGCAGCTTCATTTCCGCCCGGCAGGCCCGCGTGGCGCGTGTGGCGCGCCCTCCCAGCGCGTAGCCGCCGTTCTAGGGGCGCGTGTCGATCGCGCCCGAGCCGAGCTGCTCGAGGCTGTCGCCGTCCCCGTCGCCGATGTCGTCGGCCGCGACCACCGGCAGCCGCAGCGTGAACACGGCGCCGCCGTCGGCCGCGTTGGCCACCGACGCGGTGCCGCCGTGCTGCTCGGTGACCTGACGGACAATCGCGAGGCCGAGGCCGCTGCCCTGCTGGCCGCGGGAGTTGGTGCCGCGGAAGAAGCGGTCAAAGACGTATGGGAGGTCGTCGGGAGTGACGCCGGGGCCGTGGTCACGGACGCGGACGCCCTGGCGGTCGACGGTCACCTCGACCACGCCACCGGGGGGCGAGTGGCGGGAGGCATTGTCGAGCAGGTTGTTGACCGCACGGCCGAGGCGGGAGGGGACGCCATCGAGCACGACCGGCTCGAGATGGGGCTCGATCGAGACCTCGGGGGTGTTGCGGCGCGACCGCGCGATCGACTCCGCCACGATCCGGTCCAGGCGCACGTCCTCGGGCACGAAGCCCGGCTCGTCGCCGCGCGCGAGCTCGATCAGGTCAGCGACCAGCGCGCTGAGCTCCTCGCTCTGCTCGACCACGTCGGCGAGCACACGGCGGCGATCCTCGGGGTCGAGCTCGCCGCCCTCGAGCAGCACCTCGATGTTGGTCCGCATGCTGGTCACCGGCGTGCGCAGCTCGTGCGATGCGTCGGCGACCAGCTGGCGCTGGGCACGCACCGATTCGTCGACCTCGGCCCGCGAGGCCTCGAGACGGTCGAGCATCGAGTTAAAGCGGGTCGCGAGTCCGCCGACCTCGTCATCGGCGTGGACCTGGATCCGGTTTGAGAGGTCGTCGGTCTCGCCGATGTGCTGCGCCGCCTGGGCGACCTCGGCCAGCGGTGACAGGACGCGGCGGGCGGCGAAGCGGCCCAGTGCGGCGGCGAGCGCGATGCCGCCCACGAACACGAACAGCAGCACCAGCCGCAACTCTGAGAGGACGTTGTCGACGCCGTTGAGCGGGCGGGCGAGCTGCAGAGCAGCCGGTACCAGCTGGCCGTCGATCGGCACCCGGACCGGGAATGTGAGCACCCGCAGGTGGGTGTTGCCGACGTGGACGTCGGTCAGATCGGAGCCGCTCTGCATGGCGGCGATCTCGCGGGCGCGCGCGTTCACCGGGATCGCGAGGTTGCCAAGCCGCGTTACCGCGGATCCGCTCGCCGTGACGATCTGGATGTACTGCGCCGGCCCACCCTGGCTGGCCGGGATGCCGGGAATCTCCGAGGGGAGCTGCTGGGTACGGGCGACCACCGCCTGCTGCTGACGCAGAGCCGTATCGACCTGGCCTCGCAGCTGATGGCGCACAACCACGTAGCAGACGACGGCGGCGATCAGGACCACCGCTGCCACCGACGCTGCGGCGATCAGTGCGATTCTGCGGCGCAGCGACACGGCCGCGTCTCCGTCTCAGTCTCGGAGCACGTAGCCGACTCCCCGGACCGTGTGCAGCAGCCGCGGCTCACCGCCGGCCTCGGTCTTGCGGCGCAGGTAGCCCATGTAGACGCCGAGCGCATTGGATGTCGGCCCGAAGTCGTAGCCCCACACGTTCTCGAAGATCGTCGAGCGGGTCAGCACCTGTCGCGGATGGCGCATGAACAGCTCGAGCAGGAGGAATTCGGTCCGCGACAGCTCGACGAGACGGCCGCCGCGGTAGACCTCGTGAGCCACCGGGTCCAGTACCAGATCGGCATAGCGGAGCGTCTCGCCCTCGCCGGTGCCGTCGCCGGCGCGGCGTAGCAGCGCCCGCAGCCGGGCCTGGAGCTCGCGCAGCGCGAACGGCTTGACCAGGTAGTCGTCCGCCCCGACGTCGAGACCCTCGACGCGATCGTCGATCGCGTCCCGAGCGGTCAGCATCAGGACCGGCGTCCGATCGCCCGCCTTGCGCAGCCGGCGGCAGACCTCGAGGCCGTCGAGCTTGGGCATCAGGATGTCGAGGATCACCGCATCGGCCGGCTCGTCGGCGAGCGCGTCGAGCGCCTGCTCACCGTCGGAGGCGAGCATCACCTCGTGGTTCTCGAGCCGCAACGCGCGCTCGAGCGCCCGCCTGACTGCGGGCTCGTCGTCGACCACCAATACGCGCGCCATGTGGGAATGATGCCGCGTGCGCGTAAAAGTTGGTGAAGAAGGCCCTGCAAGCGGCGCGGGCTCGAGCTCACCCCGACGCGGTCACTTGCGTCTCTTGGTGGGGCTCTGGCTGACGTATTTGACCACCAGCCCGCCGTACTCGAACGTGATGCTCTCCTCTGGTCTGCCACCCGAGCCCGAGTTGCTCCACTGGATCGACGTCAGGAACAGCTCCTTGAACGTGAACTCGAGACGTTGGGTCCCCCCGGCTTTGCGGACGATCAGCTTGGCGGTGGGGAAAT
The DNA here is from genome assembly GCA_963770885.1 of uncultured Solirubrobacterales bacterium. Taxonomy (GTDB): domain Bacteria; phylum Actinomycetota; class Thermoleophilia; order Solirubrobacterales; family Solirubrobacteraceae; genus Palsa-465. The sequence continues at coordinate 680,916 of CAVYRI010000001.1, forward strand.
GCTTGCCCGAGGCGGAGGCCTGCGCCAGTTTCGGTGATGCCGTGTCGGTGAGCTTGGTGATCACGAACTCTCCGTGCTGCGTCTTGCCGGCGGCCGACCCGGTCCCCGAGCCGGTGCCCGAGCCGCGTGTGCCGCCCGCGAAACCGAACCGCAGCACGCCGAAGTCGAGCGCGCCGGCCCCGGAACCGAGGTCCATTTCGGCGGCGGGCCGGCCGGTGGGCTTGAAGGGAAGCGGGGCGATCGTCGGGCTCGATGAGCCGCCGACCGTGACCACGTTCCCGTCGGCGAACGTGATCGTGCTCCCGGACGCGAACGTCTCGGTCTTGCCGGCCGGGCCCGGAGCGCCAGGCCGGCCGGCGGGTCCGGGCGCGCCCGGTGGCCCGGCGACGTTCCAGTCGACCGTGCCTTGCGGCGGAGCCCCCGGGGTGCTGCAGCTCTGGCCCGCCGATGGATCGATGACGCGCAGGTTCGGAGTGGTGGTCGGCAGGGTGCCGCCCGGCTGCTCGGCGTAGCACGCGTGAATCACCCCGTCGCTACCCGGGACCGCCGCGATTGCGAACGCTGCGCCGCCGCCGGCTGCTCCCACCGCCAGCAACGCGACCGCCCTTCCGGGCCGCCCGATCCACGTCCCGATCCGCACCTCAGGAGTGATCGTACGCCCGCTCCTGTGCACAATCAACCGATGCCGTCCGACAAGCTCAGTCGCTACCGGAAAAAGCGCGACTTCGCGGCCACGTCAGAGCCGGCGGGTGACCATCGCGCCGCGTCCGAGGAGGGCGCAGGCGCCGACGGCGGACGGTTCGTCGTCCAGGAGCACCACGCGACGCGGCTGCACTGGGACCTGCGCCTCGAGCACGACGGCGTGGCGGCCTCATGGGCGATCCCGAACGGGATCCCGCCCGACCCGCAGGAGAACAGGCTCGCGGTCCACACCGAGGACCACCCGCTCGAGTACCTCGACTTCGAGGGCCAGATCCCCGCCGGTGAGTACGGGGCTGGAACGATGCGGATCTGGGACCGCGGCACCTACGAGCGCCATCTGTTCGACGACCACAAGGTCGAGATCACCTTCCACGGCGAGCGGCTACGAGGCCGCTACGGCCTGTTCCCGATCGGCAAGGGGGCCGACGGGGCCAAGGACTGGATGATCCACCGGATGGATCCGCCCGAGGATCCCGATCGCGAGCCGATGCCCGAACGGATCGTGCCGATGCTCGCCGGGGCGGGAACGCTCAGCGAGCTCGCCAAGCCCGAGTCGCAGTGGTCGTTTGAGGTCAAGTGGGACGGGGTGCGGGCGATCGCGTACGCGAAGCCCGGGCGGTTGCGGCTGGAGAGCCGCAACCTGCGCGAGATCACCGACGGCTACCCCGAGGTCCGCGGACTGCTGCGCGATCTGGGTATGCGGGAGGCCGTGTTCGACGGCGAGCTGGTCGCGTTCGATGACGCCGGGCGCCCGAGCTTCGAGCGCCTTCAGCGGCGAATGCACGTCACCGCGCCCAGCGCCGTCAGGCGGCTGGCAGCCAGCACCCCGGTCGTGTATGCGATCTTCGACCTGCTCTACCTCGACGGCCAAAACCTCATCGGGCTGCCCTACGAGCAGCGGCGCCAGCGGCTCGAGCAGCTCGGGATCGGCGGCGCGGCGTGGCGGGTGCCGGCTGCCCACCCGGGCCACGGGCGCCGGCTCTTTGAGGCGACCGAGGCGCAGGGGCTCGAGGGGATCGTCGCCAAGCGTCTGAACTCGCGCTACGAGCCCGGCCGGCGGACCGGCGCGTGGATCAAGATCAAGCACACGCAGCGTCAGGAGCTCGTGATCTGCGGCTGGCTGCCGGGCGAGGGGAGACGCACTGACCGGATCGGGGCGCTGCTGATGGGCCGCTACGAGGGTTCGGGCGCCAAGCGCAGGCTCCGCTACGCCGGTCGCGTCGGGACCGGGTTCACCGACCGCACGCTTGCCGAGCTCAGCGCCAGGCTCAAGCCGCTGCGCCGGGATGGCTCTCCGTTTGATCGCAGCCCGAAGCTGCCTCGCAACGCCGTGTTCGTCGAGCCCGAGCTCGTGGCGGAGATCGAGTTTCGCGAGTGGACCGCGGAGGGCGTCATGCGCGCGCCGTCGTACAAGGGCCTGCGCGACGACAAGCTCGCCGTCGAGGTGACCGGCGAGCGCCAACCGGCTGCCGCGACCGATGACGACGAGCCCGCCGATCACGCCCCCGAGCCGCTGTTTGACGAGATCGAGCGGCTCCCCGACGGCGCCCTGGCGGTGCTGATCGAAGGGCGGCGGTTGAAGTTGACCAACTGGGACAAGGTCCTGTTCCCCGAGACCGGCTTCACCAAGGGCGACCTGATCAGCTACTACGCGCGGGTGGCGCCGGTCGTGCTGCCCCACCTGCGTGACCGTCCGCTGACGCTCAAGCGCTATCCCAACGGGGTGGACTCGCAGTACTTCTATGAGAAGCAGTCCCCGTCGCACCGTCCCGAGTGGGTCCAGACGGCCAAGGTCGGCGCGGTCAACTACACGGTCGCTCAGGATCGCCCGACGCTGATCTGGCTGGCGAACCTCGCCGACATCGAGCTTCACACATCGCTGGCGTTCGCCGCCCGCCCGCAGCGGCCGACGATGCTGGTATTCGATCTCGACCCCGGCGAGCCGGCGGGGCTGGTCGAGTGCTGCGAGGTGGCGCAGGTCCTCAACGGCCTGTTTGGCCAGCTCGGGCTCGAGAGCGTGGCCAAAACCTCGGGTTCGAAGGGGATGCAGGTCTACGTACCGCTCAACGGCCCGGTCACCTACAAGCAGACCAAGCCGTTCGCGCGCCGCGTCGCGGAACTGCTCGAACAGCGCCTCGGCAAGCTCGTCGTATCGCGGATGACCAAGCGGCTGCGCACCGGTCGGGTGCTGGTCGACTGGAGCCAGAACGACGAGCACAAGACGACCGTCACCGTCTACTCGGTGCGCGCGCGCGAGCGGCCGCTGGTTTCGACCCCGGTCACGTGGGACGAGGTGTCGGCGTGCCGCGAAGCCGGCGACTCGGAGTTGCTGACCTTCGACACCGACGAGATGCTCGCCCGCCAGCAACGACACGGTGACCTGTTCGCGCCGCTGCTGAGCCTCAAGCAGCGGTTGCCCGCCCTCGGGTGATGCGTTCGGTTCAGCGGGGCTGATCAGCGGCAGGGCGGTGGCGTAGGCGCGAAACCGTCGCCAAGGGCAGTAAGCCGCCTACGGCCGCGAGCCGTAGGTCCCAAGCGGCGCCAAGGGGTCCGTTGTGCCGGTCGGGCCGCAGTCGATCGCTGGTTCTGCCCGGGATGCGGTGCGCGGGCCGGGGCCCGGATGGTGATCGAGCGCGCGATCACCGCCGGTCGGCCACGGCCGCGCTACCGCGTGACGGCGATCGCGCACTTGCTCCCGAAGGCCCGCGGAGCGCTCGGCGACCGAGCTTTCGACGCGTTTGGGCGAACGCAGATCAAGCCACCCTGAGGCAACGTCATCAACATGCTTAGGATTGACTCAACAGCGCATGGATCCGATCACACTTCGCAACAGGCTGCTGGTTGCAACCGGGATGTGGAAGGAGGCCACCGGTGAGCCACTGCCGCGGCTCGCGCCGGGTGACCCATCCGACCAGATCCAGGCCTTCGAGATCAAGCTCGTCGAGCGGTTGTGGGAGACGGCGACGCCCGAGAACGCCCGCGAGGTCGCCGACCGGACCTGGGACCTCGTCCATGACCGGCCCGATGACGACCCGGTCAAGCTGCGCGTGGTCGAGTGCCACGAGGCGCTCGCGCGGATGACCCGGCTCAGCGACTGAGCCGAATTGGGGACCGGAGGCAGCGACCCCGCCGTGCGTCACGACCGCCACTACACCGTCGAGCAGGCGGCCGCCGTGATGGGCTGGGTCGCCGAGCGGGTCGGCTGGGTGCGTGACGCGCACGCGCGGTTGGTCGGACTCGGCGCCCAGGCCGGCGAGGCGATCGCGGCGCTCGAGTCGCAGTCGGGCGGGGCCTATCCCGGGCGCGAGGTGGCGCACGCGCTGGTCGAGCTGAGCCGGGCTGCTGGCGAGCTCAACGCCGTCGACATCGTGCTGCGCGACTTCGAGCGCGGCCTGGTCGATTTCCCCGCGATCCGTGACGGTGAGGAGGTCTATCTCTGCTGGCTGGTCGACAGCGAGGACCGGATCGGCTTCTGGCATGAGCCGGAGGCTGGCTTTGCGGGCAGGCGCCCGCTGTAGGCCGCTGTCGCCGGGTCCTTCGGGTCTGTAGGTGGTGATCGAGTGGAGGGCAGGAGCGCCCTGAGCGGATGCCAAACGTGACAAATCGTCCGCGCCCGACGGGATTTGTCGCAGACGGCATCGAAATCGGCCCGGTTTGCGACAAATCGCCTCCCCGGGGCCGGGTTTGTCGCGTTTGACACCCCCGATCACCCCCTTCGACAGCCAAAACGAGCCCCGCCGATCCAAGGCCGACTGATTTGAGCCCAACATTGCAGGCCATCGACCGCGCCGACCAGCGCGTCGCGTCCGTCAACGGCGGTCTCCAACGTCTTGACGATCACCTCCTCGACCTGCGCGCCGGTGATCTTTGCGCGGCTGCCCCGGGCGGCGGCCCGCCGGGCAGCCCACCAACTAAAGCATCACGACACTAGCTCGGCAGGACCGGGCCGGCCTCCTCCTCGGGGACCGCCTCGCGATTGCGCGGTAGCCCGGCCGCCTGGTAGGCCTCGACCTCGTCGAGGGTCTCGCCCTCGAGCAGCGCTGTAACCAGCGCGTCGAGATTGGAGCGGTGTTCGGCGAGCGACTCGATCGCCTCCTCGTGGGCGGTCTCGACGATCCGGCGGACCTCCTCGTCGACGAGCTGCTGGGTCTGCTCGGAGGTCTCGCTCACCCCGGGCAGCAGCGGCCCCATCCCGTCAGCCGGCAGCACCGCGACCGGTCCGATCGCGCGGCTCATGCCCCAGCGGCCGACCATATGACGGGCGATCCGGGTCAGCTGCTGGATGTCGGACTCGGCGCCCGTGGTCAGATCGCCGAACACGATCTCCTCGGCGACCCGGCCCCCGAGCGCGACCTTGATCTGCGCCAGCAGATGGCGCTCGTCGAAGTTGAAGCGGTCTGCGTCGGGCGCCGAGAACGTGACTCCGAGCGCTGCGCCACGGGGAATGATCGAGACCTTGCGAACCGGGTCGGCGCCCGGCGTCAGCATCCCCATGATCGCGTGGCCGGCCTCGTGGTAGGCAGTCCGGCGACGGTCCTCGTCGGAGATCAACACCTTGCGGGCGGCGCCGAGCACGATCCGCTCGAGTGCGTCGGTCAGATCCGCGCTGGCGACCTTGTCGTGGCCGCGCTTGGCGGCGACCAGCGCGGCCTCGTTGACGACGTTGGCGAGGTCGGCACCGACCATCCCGGGAGTCGAGGCGGCGATCCGGCCCAGGTTGACGTCGTCGGCGAGCGGCACGGAGCGCGTGTGGACGCGCAGGATCGCCTCGCGGCCGGCGCGGTCCGGCGGCGAGACGGTCACGCGGCGGTCAAACCGGCCGGGGCGCAGCAGCGCCTGATCGAGGATCTCCGGACGGTTGGTGGCGCCGAGCACGATCACGCTCTCGCGCGGACTGAAGCCGTCCATCTCGGTCAGAATCTGATTGAGCGTCTGCTCGCGCTCGTCGTGGCCGCCGGAGATGTTTCCGCCGCCGCCGGCGCGAGAGCGGCCGATCGCGTCGAGCTCGTCGATGAAGATGATCGCGGGCGCGGCCTGCTTGGCCTGCTGGAACAGGTCACGCACGCGCGAGGCGCCCACCCCGACGATCATCTCGACGAACTCCGACGCCGACATGTGGAAGAAGGGCACGCCGGCCTCGCCTGCGACCGCGCGCGCCAACAGGGTCTTGCCGGTGCCGGGCTGGCCGCTGAGCAGCACTCCGCGCGGGATCCGCGCGCCGAGCTTGAGGTACTTGTCCGGCGTTTTGAGGAAGTCGACGATCTCGGTCAGCTCCTCCTTGGCCTCGTCGATTCCCGCCACGTCCTCGAACGTCACCTGCTGGTCAGACGACTCGACGCGCCGCGCGCGCGAGCGACCGAACGACATCAGGCCGCCCGCCCCGCCGCCGCCCGCTCGTCGAATGATCATCACGAACAGCAGGATCAGCAGCAGCGTCGGGCCGAAGCCGAAGATCAGACTCTCGACGACCGACGGGCCGGTGCTGGGAGCCTGGGCATCGATCGTCACCGCCTCTTTCTGAAGCAGGTTGGAGAGCTCGGAGTTGTTGGCGAACGACGGCACCTGGGTCGAGAAGCTGGTCGTCGGCTTGGCGCTCTTGTCGTTGGCGGGGTAGCGAACCTCCTTCTTGAAGGTCCCCTGGATCGCGTCGCCAGTTGACGAGATCTCCTGGACGTTGCCGTTCTTGACCTGCGTCAGGAAGGTCGGGCTGTAGGGGATCCGGACCGGAGCGTTGGGCCGCAGAGCCTGAGTGGAGATCCACAGGTTGAGCGCCAGCAGCGCGGCGACGGCCAGCGCGATCCACCACCGCGACCGTGACCGGCTCGGGGGCTTATCAGCGCCACGGGCGCCCCGCCCATCGGGCGCCGGCGTCACCCGCCACCCGGGAGGCCGGTGAGCCGGCGAGTTCGGTGGGCGCTCTCGGGGGGGCGAAGATCGCCGTGCAGGCTGATCGGCCATACATGGATTGTGGCAAGGTACGAACCGTAGGTCGTGACAAATGGCGCATGGCGCGCCGGCGACCTCAGAAGCCGTCCAGCAGCGAGCGAAACATCTCGGCGCCGTGGACGGCGGCGCCGGTGGCCGAGGCACGATCGGCGAGCCACCGATCCGAGGTCACCACCCGCATCAGCTCGGGGCGTGGCTCGAGCGCCAGGCGACGGATGATCTCATCATCGGCCGCGTCGCGCTTGGGGCGCGGCGCGTGGGCGATCTCGATCACCGTCGATCGGATCGGAGGTGACGGCGGGCGCTCGAAGACGACGACCACGTCCTCGCCCTCGGCCGCCGCCCACCGCTCCAGCCGGTCAACGAGCCGCAGCATCGCGGCGTCGCGATCCTTCCACCACCCGTCGGGTCGCGTCCCGATCACGTTCATCCCGTCGACGAGCCAGCGCATCAGTCGTCGGGTGAGGGCGGCCGCCGCTCGCGCTTGCGAGCCGACTGGCGCTGCTTTGCGGCCAGCCGCCGCTGGACCGCGTTGGTGCTCGGGCGGGTCGGGCGCCGCGGGCGCGGGACGGCCAGCGCCCCCGACAGCCGGTGAGCGAGCCGTGTGAGCGCCAGCTCGCGGTTGCGCGCCTGGCTGCGGGTGTCCTCGGCGACCGCGGTCACCCGCGGACCGAGCCGCGCGATGATACGGCGCTTCTGGCCGTCGGTGAGCGACTCGGAGGCGTCCACGTCGAACGAGGCCTCGATCCGGCTGGCGGTCTTGTTGGCGTGTTGGCCTCCGGGGCCAGAGGAGCGTGACGCCCGCACATCAACCTCCCGCAGCGGGATCGTGGTGCCTGGGCGAATCGGCATCGGGTCATCCATCGGATGACAATGATGCCTGTGTCCAGATCGTGAACCCTGTGTGCGAGACACGACCGACGCCTGCCGGCGTGCTAGCGTGCCGCGCGACAGGGCCGTCTGAAGTCACAGACGGCGACAAGCAGGTGCAGGTCTCGGGGTAGCTACGACCTCCGCGAGCAGCACTACGAGCTACGGAGGAGAGACTTCCATGGCTACCGGAACAGTTAAGTGGTTCAGCGACGAAAAGGGCTTCGGCTTCATCACGCCCGATGAGGGCAGCCGGGATCTGTTCGTCCACCACACGAGCATTCAGGCCGACGGCTATCGCTCACTCCCCGAGGGCGCGAAGGTGTCCTACGAGGAGGAGGCCGGCCCCAAGGGGCCGAAGGCCATCAACGTCCAGAAGATCTAGACGCTGAAGCGCCGCCCGGCTGCGCGCACCGGCGGCGGCCTAGGATCGGCCCTGATGGCCGACTGGGTGACGATCTCATCGCTGGCGACCGCCGGCGGCACCTTGGTGCTGGCGGTCGCCACGTTCAGCGCGGTCAGGTCGTCCAACCGCTCCGCAAGGGTGGCCGAGCGCTCGCTGCTGGCGGGCGTGCAGCCGGTCCTGATCCCGTCTCGCGAGGATGACCCGGTCGAGCGGCTGAGCTTCGGTGATCAGCAGGTGCTGACGGTTCCCGGGCACGGGGGCGCCGTGTTTGCCGGTCGCGACGCCGTCTACCTGGCAATGGCGATCCGCAACGGCGGCTCGGGCCTAGCGGTGGTCCACGGCTGGCGCGTCCAGCCGCGCGATGACGCCCACGACGACCGTCCGGAGCTCGACGAGTTCCATCGCCAGCAGCTGGACCTGTACATCCCCGCAGGTGACAGCGGTTACTGGCTCGGAGCGCTCCGCGATCCCAACGAGGATGGTTACGCCGCGGTGCGCAGGGCCGTGATCGGCGAGGGGCACTTGGCGCTCGATCTGCTGTACGGCGACTACGAGGGTGGACAGCGCGCGATCGCGCGGTTCGTGCTCGGGCCGTGGCTCGATGACGGCGAGCACACCGAGGGCAGGCGGGCGATTGTGATCAGGTACTGGAACGTCGATCGAGACGATCCACGGTAGGCGGCGTGGTTCCGCATCGGCGGCAGGTAGTATCGACTCTTAGAAGAGGTTGTTGAGCAGGTGAAACACGCGCACAGGGAAGCGCCCCGATGAGCAAGGCCGTCGAAGAGCGCGAACGGGTGATCATTCGGTTCGCCGGGGACTCGGGGGACGGGATGCAGCTCACCGGTGGCCGGTTCACCGACGCGACCGCGGCCGTCGGCAACGACCTCGCGACGCTCCCCAACTTCCCGGCTGAGATCCGCGCGCCGGCGGGCACGCTGGCCGGCGTCTCGGCGTTCCAGATCCACTTCGCCTCGCGCGACATCCTGACGCCGGGTGACGCGCCCAACGTGCTGGTGGCGATGAACCCAGCCGCACTGCGTGCCAACATCGCGGAGCTTCCCCGCGGCGCGACGATCATCGTCAACGAGGACGCCTTCAGCAAGCGCAACCTCGACAAGGCGGGCTATCAGGCCAACCCGCTCGAGGACGGCTCGCTCGAGGCCTACCGCGTGCACAGGATCCCGATGACCACCCTGACCACACGTGCCGTCGAGGAGGTCGAGGGCGCGGGCACGCGCGACGCCGGCCGCGCGAAGAACCTGTTCGCGCTCGGCGTCCTCTCGTGGCTGTACGGGCGGCCGACGGATGTGTCCAAGCGCTGGATCGAGAAGAAGTTCGCCCGCACACCGGTGACGGCCCAGGCCAACCTGGCGGCGTTCAATGCCGGTTGGTCGTTTGGGGAGACCACCGAGCTGCTCGATGTTCAGTACCACGTCGCGCCCGCGACCGACGTCGCCCCGGGCAATTACCGCAACGTCAACGGCACGACCGCGCTGTCGCTCGGGCTGATCGCGGCGAGCGTTCGCAGCGGCCTGCCGCTGGTGCTCGCCAGCTACCCGATCACGCCCGCCTCTGAGCTGCTGCACGAGCTCTCGCGCCACGCGAAGATCGGCGTCACCACGATCCAGGCCGAGGACGAGATCGCCGCCGCCGGGATGGCGCTCGGCGCCGCGTTCGGTGGCCGGCTCGGCGTGACGGCGACCAGCGGCCCCGGGATGGACCTCAAGGCCGAGACGATCGGCCTCGCGGTGGCGCTCGAGCTGCCGATGATCGTGATCGATGTCCAGCGCGCGGGCCCCTCGACCGGGATGCCGACCAAGACCGAGCAATCGGACCTGCTGATGGCGCTCCACGGCCGACACGGCGAATCGCCGCTGCCCGTTCTCGCGCCGAGCACCGCCGGGGGCTGCTTCGACGCCGCGTTCGAGGCCGCCCGGATCGCGATCCGCTACCGGACGCCGGTGATCGTGCTGTCGGACACGTTCTTGGCGTCCTCGTCTGAGCCTTGGCTGGTGCCGGACGCCGAGTCCCTGCCGGAGATCGACCCGGGGTTCGCGACCGCCCCATCCGACGAGGCGGAGTTTCTCCCCTACAGCCGCGACGACCGCCTCGCGCGGCCGTGGGCGATCCCTGGCACGCCGGGGCTGCAGCACCGGATCGGTGGGCTCGAGAAGGCCGACCAGACCGGCAACATCTCCTACGATGGCGCCAACCACGAGCGGATGACGCAGCTGCGGGCCGAGAAGATCGCCGGAATCGTTGACGAGATCCCGCCGTTGACCGTCGACTCCGAGCCCGGCGCCAACCTGCTCGTGCTCGGCTGGGGATCGACCGAGGGGGCGATCCGAGCGGGCGTCAGCCGCGCGCGGGAGGAGGGCGCCAAGGTCGCCTGCGCCCAGTTGCGCCACCTCAACCCACTGCCCGCAAACACGCGCGACGTGCTGCGGTCATTCGAACGGGTGCTGGTGCCCGAACTGAACAGCGGCCAGTTGGCGCAGGTCCTGCGGGCGAGGTTCCTGGTCGACGTCGAGTCGCTGTGCAAGGTCCAGGGCCAGCCGCTGTTCGCGTCCGAGGTCGCGCACGAGATCGCGGAGCGCGCATGAGTGCCACCCTCTCAAAGGCCGACTTCCAGTCTGACCAGGAGACCCGCTGGTGCCCGGGATGCGGCGACTACGCGGTTCTCTCGGCCGTCCAGCAGTTCATGCCCGAGCTCGGGATCCCGCCCGAGCGGATCGTGTTCATCACCGGGATCGGCTGTGCGGGCAGGTTCGCCTACTACATGGACACCTACGGGATGCACGGCATCCACGGACGTGCGCCGGCGCTTGCGACCGGTCTGGCGAGCGCCCGCGAGGACCTCTCGATCTGGGTCGTGACCGGAGACGGCGACTCGCTGTCGATCGGCGGCAACCACCTGATCCACGCCCTGCGACGCAACGTCCCGGTCAAGATCCTGCTGTTCAACAACCAGATCTATGGGCTGACCAAGGGACAGGCGTCACCGACGTCGGAGATCGGGAAGATCACCAAGTCAACCCCGTTCGGGGTCGCCGATCACCCCTTCAATCCGATCGCGCTCGCGCTCGGCGCCGAGGCGACGTTCGTTGCGCGGACGATCGATCGCGACCGACACCACCTGACCGACGTGCTCCGCGCGGCCGCCGAGCACGAGGGCGCGGCGCTGGTCGAGATCTACCAGAACTGCCCTGTGTTCAACGACGGCGCGTTCGCGGCGCTGACCGACAAGGAGCTGCGCGACGCCAACCAGATCCGGCTCGAGGCCGGTAAGACGATCCGCTTCGGGCCCAAGTTCGAGCGGGGCGTGATCACCGGCCACGACGGCTGCCTGGAGCTGGTGGATGTCGACGATGTCGACGAGGCGGCGCTGCTGGTCCACGATCCGGCCCGCGCAGACCCGGGGCCGGCGTTCTCGCTCGCCAAGCTGGCCGAGACGCCCGAGGCGCCGACCCCGATCGGGATCTTCCGTGACGTCAAGCGACCGGTGTTCGGTCGCGGGATCGCGACGGAGCCGGCTTCCGAGGCTCAGCTCGCCGACCTGCTGACTACCGGCGACACCTGGACCGTCGCCTAAAGCGACCAGGGCCGTCCGCGCGCGGCAGGCAACCCTGCGCCTGCCGCTAGCCTGAAAATCGATGCGGATTCCCGACCTCGAATTGCTCTGGTGGGAGGGCTGCCCGTCGACCGGCAAGGCGGTCGCCGACGTGCGCGAGGCGCTGGCCGAGTTCGGGCTGGATCAGGCCCCGCTGCGGATGCGCGAGATCCGGACCGACGAGGAGGCGCACGAGCTGGCGTTCGCCGGGTCGCCGACGATCCTGATCGATGGCGTCGACTGGGCGTCGGCCGGCGGTTCCGGCGAGGAGATGCTCGGTCTGACGTGCCGCATCTACCGACGGCGCGACGGGGCGATCTCGCCAACACCCGACCCCGATGATCTACGCGACGCGCTCCGTGCGGCTGCCGAGCGCGAGGAGGTAAAGAGCTGATGGCGACGATTGGCGAGCAGGCCCCGAGCTTCGAGCTGCCCGACACCAGCGGCGCGAAGTGGTCTCAGACGAGCGCCGGCGCGCCGGCGAACGTGGTCGTCTTCACCTGCAACCACTGCCCCTACGCGCTTGCCTGGCAGGACCGGATCGCCGACGCGGCGCGTGACTACGCCGATCGCGGCGTCCGCTTCATGGCGATCAACGCCAACGATTCCGATCGCTACCCGCGTGACTCGTTGCAGGCGATGCAGCAGCGCGTGGCGGCCGAGCAGTGGCCGATGCCCTACCTTCATGACGCCACGCAGGAGGTCGCGCGCGCGTATGACGCCAAGACCACGCCGGACGTGTTCGTGCTCGATGCCGACGGGACGCTGCGCTACCGCGGCGCGCCCGACGCCGACCACGACGACCCGGGCCAGCGGGCCGCCTGGCTGCGTGACGCTCTCGACGCCGTGCTGGCCGGCGAGCAGCCGGCGCTGGCGGAGACCAAGCCGGTCGGCTGCTCGATCAAATGGAAGGGCTAGTGGGCGCGGTCAGTCGGCGACGTAGCCGCCATCGGGCTCGATCGGGAGCCCGGCCGCATCCCAATCGAGCAGGCCGCCGACCATGTTGTGGGCGTCAAACCCCGCCTGGGTGAAAGCCTCGCTGGCCATCGCCGAGCGCGCGCCGCTGCGGCAGTAGAAGACAACCGGCCGGGAGCGGTCAATCGTCTCGATCTCCGCTGCCAGCCCGGCGAGCTCGATCAGCCGGTCGCCACCGATCCGGCCCGCGTCATGCTCGTAGCTCGTCCGCACGTCGATCAGCTGGATCGCTCCTTCGGCGAGCAGCTCCGACACCTGCTGCGGGGTGTAGTCGCCTTCCATCAGCGGGGCCTGGCCTGGGCAGCGGACACGGCTTCAGCGTAGCGCCGGCGAGGTTTTCGGCCGCACGCGGTCCGAGCACGAATTCCTGCACAGGTTGCAAATCAGCGCCAGCGTGACATCAATCTTGCGTGTGCGGTACTGTGCCGTGCCGATACGAACACCCAGCCGAATCGCCCGGCTTCAAGCCCGGCGATCGGGGGACCCGATGGGACCGGAACACGCGGACCCTTGGGGCGAATCGCCGGACTACCGGCGTAGCGCGACTCTTTCAGCGCGAGCCCGTCAGCTAACCCCGAAGGCACACGAAAGAGAAGGGTTCGCTCCGTGTTTGCAAAACATGCTCGAGTTGCCGTACGCGTACGGTTCGTCGTACCGCTGGTAATTCTGGCGGCCTGTCTTACCCCGGCAGTCGCGCAGGCCAGTGGCCCGCGCCTCGGCAGCCGCACCCTGCGTCAGGGGATGGTCGGGCCCGATGTGAAGACGCTCCAGAAGGATTTGACCACCGTCGGACTGACGACCGTGGAGACGGGCACGTTCGGCAGCCAGACCGCCCGCAACGTCAAGAAGTTCCAGAAGCGTCACCGGCTGGCGGTCAACGGCATCGTAGGCCGCGGGTTCGTCAATGCGCTCACCGCGACGGTCACCGCCGACAGCGGCAATGCTCTGGCTGCCAACGGCAGTGGTGGCAGCGCGCTGACGATCCACAAGCAGACCACCACCACCGACCCGACCGATAAGCCGACCTTCGTCAGACAGGACGGTGGCTCGCGGCACCTCGGGGAGCGCACGTTGCACCCGGGCATGCACGGCCATGACGTTCGCGTGCTGCAGGGATACCTGACCCTAGTCGGCTACCCGACCACCGTCGACGGCTCCTATGGCCCGGCGACCAAGGCCAACGTGCTCAAGTTCCAGCTGGCCCATGACATGAAGGCCAACGCGATCGTCACCTACAGCGAGACGCTCGTCCTCCGCGAGGCGGTTGCCGCGGTCCTGGCGAGCGGCCCCGTGGGCAAGGCCAGGATCAACCCGGACGGCACGGCCACCGCTCCGCAGGGCGCCCCGGCTCCCGTGCAGAAGGTGATCGCCGCCGCCAACCGGATCATCGGCAAGCCCTACATCTACGCCGGCGGGCACGCGAGCTGGAACTCCCGCGGTTACGACTGCTCGGGTTCGGTCAGCTACGCGCTGCACGGCGGCGGGCTGCTGTCATCGCCCGAAGCCTCGGGAGGCCTTGAGTCCTACGGGAGTGCCGGCCCAGGCAAGTGGATCACGATCTACGCCGACGCGGCGCACACGTGGGTCGTGGTCGCCGGCCGCGCGTTCGACACGGCGGACTTCGGTGGTCCGAACATCCCAGGCGGCACCGGCCCCCGGTGGCGGTCAAACCCGACCGGCAATCTTGCCGACGGCGGCGACTACGTGATCCGCCACCCCTCGGGCCTCTAGGAAGCCGAGCGCGGTCGTCGTCTGCGGACGGCCGCGTCTCCGGCGCCCGAAACGCGCGCGGTCGTCGTCTGCGGACGGCCGCGCGACGGGCGCCTGGATGCGACATTCGCCGGTGACATTGGCCGGTGACCTCGAGGGACCAGGATCGGCGTACCCGCGGCTCTCCGGAGCATGCCGATCGTGACAGATCACCCCCGGCCGGCCGGATTTGTCGCAAACCGCGCCGAAACCGAAGCGCTTTGTGGCAAATCGCGCTGCGCGGGTTCGTTTTGTCGCGTTCGGCATGCTGACCCGAGCCCGCCCCTTCGAAGGCACAAAACGCAGCAAGCGAACCGATCGCGCCGGCGTCTGCGCCGTTCTCTCCCGGGAGCGGGGCCAACATGGCTTCCGGGCTCGCGAGCGGGCCCCGGGCTCGCGAGCGGGCCCCGGAGCCCGCACGGCGGGGCCCCCGGGCCCACAGGCGGGCCCAGGACGGCGGGGCCCAGATCGTCGTTGACGTAGCATCCAGACGAGCATGTCTGCGCTGTCTGAGCTCTACACCGTCCCGCAGGAACATCTCGACTTCCGTGACACGATCCGTGAGATCGCGCAGCAGCGGATCGCGCCGCGCGCGGCGGAGATCGACGAGCAGGCCGCATACCCCCATGACCTGCGCGAGCTGCTCGCCGAGCAGGACATCCTCGGGCTGCCGTTCGAGACCGAGCACGGCGGCACCGGCACCGGCACGCTGATGCTCAACATGGCGGTCGAGGAGATCGCCAAGGCGTGTGCGTCGACGGCGCTGATCCTGATGATCCAGGAGCTCGGGACGCTGCCGATCCAGCTGTTCGGCTCCGACGAGCTCAAGGAGCGCTTCCTGCCTCGCTGCGCGAGCGGCGAGTGGTCACCCGCCTTTGCGCTGTCTGAGCCGGAGGCCGGGTCAGACCCCGGCGGGATGCTGACGCGCGCGGTCCGCGACGGCGACGAGTGGGTGATCGACGGCACGAAGAACTGGATCACGAACCTCGGGATCGCGGACTTCTACGTCGTGTTCGCCGTCACCGACCGCGAGGCCGGTCACTCGCGCGGGATCACCGCCTTCGTGGTCGAGGCCGACCGCCCCGGGTTCAGCGTCGGCAAGCTCGAGCACAAGCTCGGGATCCGGGGGTCACCGACCGGTCAGCCGATTTTCGAAGGTGTGCGGGTGCCGCACGAGAACGTGATCGGCGATGTCAACGCGGGCTTCAGGGTCGCGATGTCGACGCTCGATCGCTCGCGGCTCGGGGTCGCGGCCCAGGCGCTCGGAATCGCACAGGGCGCGACCGATTACGCCGCCGCCTACGCGGCTGAGCGCAAGCAGTTCGGCAAGCCGATCAACTCATTCCAGGCGATCCAGTTCAAGCTTGCCGACATGGAAACTCAGTGCGCCGCGGCGCGCGAGCTGCTCTACCAGGCGTGCTCGAAGGTCGATCGCGGGGCGCCCGACGTCGGCAAGTACTCGGCGATGGCGAAGCTGTTCTGCTCTGATACGGCGATGAGCGTCACGGTCGAGGCCGTGCAGGTCCTCGGTGGCTACGGATACGTCAAGGAATACCCGGTGGAGCGAATGCTGCGCGACGCCAAGATCACCCAGATCTACGAAGGCACGAACGAGATTCAGCGCCTCGTGATCGCGCGCACGATGAGGTAGGGACCGTGCTCGGCAAGCCGACCACGACCACTCGCGTGCTGCTCTCGGCAGTCGCGGCGATGACGATCGGGCTCGGCGTCACGAGCGTCGTGGTGGGGCCCAGCGATTACCTGCCCGTGCGCCTGCTCCAGGGGATCGCGGTGTTCGCGGCCGGCGCGGCACTGATCGGCGGCGCGGTCGTGCTGGCCGTCGTCTATCTGGCCGGCTGGCGCGACCCCGAGTCCGAGGAGGACTTCGAGCGGCTCGTGGTCCAGGCGGAGCGTCTGGCGCAGCAGGGGCTGTGGGGAGATGACGGCGACGTTGACGAGGACGAGCCGTTGCCGGTCGATGATGACGAGGACTTCAAGGCGCTGGTCCGCTCGGCCGTCGATGACCTGCCGCTCGAGTTTCATCGTGCGCTCGAGCACGTGGCGATCGTGATCGACGACGAAGGCGGCGCCCGCCACCGCGCCTACGGCCTCTATCAGGGTGACACCGTCGCTCGGGACTTCTTCCACGACCGGATCGTGATCTTCAAGGACACGCTGCTGCGCGACTTCGGGCACGATCCCGAGCTGCTCAAGGCCCAGGTGACGCGCACCGTCCGCCACGAGCTCGCCCACCATCTGGGTTGGGGCGAGAAGGGCGTGCGCGGGCTGGGTCTGTAGGCGACTCGTGCGCCGTCGCGGCGGCGCCCAATAGGATCCAGCATCCCAACGGACCAGGGAGCACGAGATGCCAGAGGCAGTGATCGTCGACGCAATCCGCACCCCGATCGGTCGTGCGGGCAAGGGCTCGCTGAGGACCGTGCGCGCCGATGAACTGGCGGCGCTCCCGATCAGCGCGCTGATCGAGCGCAACCCGGAGGTCGACTTCGCCGACACCGACGACGTGCTGATGGGTGCGGCATCGGGGGTCGGCGAGCAGGGTTACAACGTCGGGCGAAACGCGTCGCTGCTGGCCGGCCTGGATCATCACGTCCCCGCGTGCACGGTGAACCGCTTCTGCGCCTCGTCGCTGATGACGATCCGGATGGCGTCCCACGCGATCAAGGCCCGCGAAGGCGATCAGTACATCGCCGCCGGTGTCGAGGCCGTCTCCCGTGCCGGACTGGGCGCGGGGATGATGGACGAGGCCAAGAATCCCAGGCTCGACGGTTCCGAGGGCTCGGTGTATGACGTCTACATCCCGATGGGGATGACGGCCGAGAACGTCGCACAGCGCTGCCGCGTCACGCGCGAGCAGCAGGACGAGTGGGCCGTGATCTCCCAGAGCCGCGCGGTGGCGGCGCGCGACTCGGGCCACTTTGACGACGAGATCACCCCGGTCACGGTCGCCGCCCACGCCGATACCGACAAGGAGGGCAATCAGATCGACGTCCCCGAGACCGTCGTCGCGCGCGATGACGGCCCGCGACCGGGGACGACGTTGGAGGTGCTCGCTCGGCTGCGGCCCGCTTTCAAACCCGACGGCACCGTCACGGCAGGCAACGCATGTCCGCTCAATGACGGCGCCGCCGCGGTGCTGGTGATGTCCGACGAGAAGGCGTTGGGGCTCGGACTGAAGCCGATGGCCCGGATCATCGCCTCGACGGTCGCCGCGATCCGCCCCGAGATCATGGGACTCGGCCCGATCCCGGCGATCAGAGCGCTGCTCGACCAGACAGGGATGACGATCGACGACGTCGACATCGTCGAGATCAACGAGGCCTTCGCGGCGCAGATCGTCCCGTGCCGCGACGAGCTTGGGATCCCCGAAGACAAGCTCAACCCGTTCGGCGGCGCGATCGCGCTCGGCCATCCGTTCGGGATGACGGGGGCGCGGATCATGACGACGCTGATCAACGGTCTGCGCAAGGTTGACGGGACCTACGGGATCGAGTCGATGTGCGTCGCCGGCGGCATGGGTCAGGCGATGCTGATCGAGCGCCTGAGCTGATCGCGTCTACCGCTCAACCACCCTCTGCGTTGACGCGAGCGTTGGGCATCTTGCTCGCTATGCGACGAAGATCTCCAACGCTTTGAGCTCAAAGGTTCAGATGAGGTCTGAGCTGTGGCGGCCGAGCGTAGGATGTTGACCTCGATCTCAAACCAGGAGGTGTCATGTCGAGGCTGATCCGACTTGACGAGACCGGTCACACGACGCTGGCGGAGTGGAGCGCGGAGGATCCGGCCGCGTTCGAAGAGGCCGTGGTCGCATTCCGGGCCGAGCTCGATCGAGGCTACTTCGGGATTGCGTCGCGGCCCGACGGCGGGGCCGAGCAGATCCGGGAGCTGCCGGTCGACGCTGCGACCGTGATCCTGCGGCGCCCGATCGCGGGCGGTTAGCCCGCCGTGAGCAGGGCGGCACCCGCGGGCGCTGCGCCGCTGCAGGGACTGCCAGAGCGCGCGACCGTCTACTGGCGTCCCCGGGTCGGTGATGACTCGCTGCGTCGCAGCGGGCGCTGGTGGACGCTGACGACACTCGTCCACACGCTCCCGTTCATCGTCGCCGCGGTCGCGCTCGGGGTGTTCGAGCCCGTGACGATCCCGGTCGCGCTGGCGCTGCTCGCCCACGCATGGGCGATCCCCGAGCTGTACGCGGCCCGCGGCGCCGGAGTGCTACGTCCGCGACGCGCGGCGGACGCCGGTCCCGAGCACCGTGCACTGCTTCTGCTCGGGGACCTGATCGACGACCGGGCACGGAGGTTGCATCGCGCCACCGGGCTGGTGCTCGAGCGCGGCGAGCTGGGCGTCTGGATCGTCGGCGAGGCGGGCGCGGTGCTCGTCCGCGGCGGCGGACGCCGGGTGTATTGCTACTGCGTCAAGGCGTCGGCCTCGGACCTGCCGTCCGGCGACCGAATCGCCCACCTGCTGCTCGCGCTGCGCTGCGACGAGCGTGACTTCGCGACGGTCGCCAACCTGGCCTTCTGCGGGGCGCCGTGGCGCCTGCGGCGCAGGCTGCGTCCCGCGCAGCGCGAGGCGCTGCGGGCCGGGCTCGCGTCAGCGAGTTCGGGCTAGAGATCCTTGGCAACCCGCATGCCGGCGAAGATCTGCCGGCGTTGGGGGAAGTCCCAGTTGCGGAACGTCGGCGTGCTCACGCGCGGCCTCGTGGCCCACGAGCCACCGCGTAGAACCTTGAACTCGGAGCCGAAGAAGACCTGCGAATACTCGCGGTAGGGGTAGGGCTCAAAGCCGGGGTAGCCATCGAAGTTGCTTGCGGTCCACTCCCACACGTCACCGATCATCCCCAGGCAGCCGTAGGGGGAGGCGCCCCCCGGACACGCCGCAGCGGGTCCGGGCCCGCCGGACAGCTGGTCGACGTTGGCGTGGACGCCCGGCGCCGGGGGCTGCTCTCCCCACGGCTGCTGCCGGGCGATCCCAAGCTCCTGGTCCCAGGTCGCCGCCTTCTCCCACTCGGCCTCGGTCGGGAGGCGGAGGCCGTGGGCACGGGCGAAGGCGTCGGCCTCGAACCAGGAGATGTGGACGACCGGCTGATCCGGCGCCAGCGGCTCAAATCCGGTCAGCCGCCACTCGGCGCTGCAGTCGGCCGTCCAGCCGCCTGGTCGAGTGATGTCGTAGTCCTCCTTCCAGGACCACCCCTCGTCGGACCACCATTCACGCCGCTCGTAACCACCCCCCTCCACAAACGTCAGGTAGCTGGCGTTGGTGATCGGCGTGCGCCCGATCAGATACCCGCGCACGTCGGTGCGATGACGCGGGCGCTCGTTGTCGTAGGCGAACCCGTCTGGCGCGGCGCCGAGCGTGCACTTGCCGCCCGGAACCCGCACCAGCTCCAGCCCCGTCTCGGGACCGTGGGAGCGCGACGGCTGGCGGTGCGGTGCGCCGTCGCCGAGCCGGTAGCCCGACAGCTGCGCGAGCTGCAGCGTCTGGAGCATCGTCTCGTTGTGCTGTTGCTCGTGGCGGACGATCAGCTCGTGGATCGCGCCGTCGCCGACGCCACGCTCGGCGGTCACCGCCAGCGAGCGCTCGCGAACCTCGGCCATGTAATCGCGCGCCTCGCCGCTGCGCAGCAGCGGCAGCTCGCCGCGGCCGGCGCGCGGGGTCTCGAACGCGTCGTAGACGTCGGCCAGCTCCTCGTGCAGCAGCGGTCGCTCGCCGTAGCGGTGGACGATCCACAGGTCCTCGAACGCCGCGATGTGACCGAGGTCCCAGACCAGCGGGCTCATCAGCTCGGAGTGGACCCGCTCGAGGTCCTCGTCCGATACGGACGCGACCAACGCGAGCGTGCGCTCGCGCGCCTCGCTCAGTGCCCGCAGCGCCTCCGCCTCGGTCAGCTGCTCCGGTGCCTCCTGCAAGCCGTCCATTACGGCAATTCTGGCATCCAGGCCGATGACGCAAACGTTAATTCGGGAACCCGTAGCGCAAGAACAGCGTCCCGTCGCGCTCCAAGACCGCCTCCAGGGCCGTCATCAGCGGATCGGCGAGGCCGGCGCCGGTAGCGATCACGGACGGTTCGCCGTCGCCGACGAACTTGCGCGACAGGGTCAGAAACAGCTGGTCGACGACGCCCTCGCCCGCGAGCGCCCCGAACACCCGCGGGCCGCCCTCGCACAGCAGCGCGCGGACCCCGCGCTCGGCCCGGAGGTGGCCGAGCACGGCCGCGAAGGTGAGCTCATGCGGCGGCACTGTGATGACCTCGAGCTGCGCCGCGATGGCGTCGTGCTCGATTCCCGCCGCGCTGAACACGATCACCTTCGCCTCGGGCTCGCTGAACAGCGGGATGTCGAGCGGGACCGAGCCGCTGCGCGTCACTGTGCAGAGGATCGGCTCCGGCGTCAGACCTCGCCGGACCCGGCGCTCACGCCGTGCCGGATCGCGGATCAAGCGCCCGTAGTTCTCGGCCTCGAGCGTGCCGGTGCCGACCAGAACCGCGTCGACCTCGCCCCGAAGCGCCCTGAAGAGCGCCTTGTCACCCTCGTCGCCGAGCGGGCCTGAGCGGCCGTCGACGGTCGCGCGGCCATCGACGCTGGCGACGAAATTCGTGATCGTGAACGGACGCCCGTCCAGCGCCTGCTCGGTGAGGCCCAGTTCCTCTGCGTAGCGCTCGATCTCGACCCGGCGACGCCGCGGCCACAGCTGTTCGAACTCCATCCGGGGAGTCTGCCGAAATTGCAGCACGGGCGATCTCGATCGCCGGTCCGAGTCGACTTCGGCGCCCGGCCCGATGGAGCACGCCGCAAACCGGTTACGCTCCGCCGCGATGAACTTCAAGGCGCTCGATCGGGGCGAGTTCGTGGCCATAATCGGGGGTGTTGCACTCGGACTGTCGCTGTTCTTGAGCTGGTACTCGCTGGGCAACGAGAACGCCTTGCTCGGTCCCTGTCACGGCCCGAATTCGACCTGCACCGGCTGGGATTCGCTGCCGCTGATGCGGTTTCTGCTGCTGATCGCGGCCGTCGCGCCGGCGATCCTGGCCTACATCATCGTCCGCGGCCATGCGCTCTCATGGCCCCGCGGGGAGCTGACGGCGGTCACTGCACTGGTAGCGTTGACGCTGATCCTGTTCAGAGGCGTGATTGACAAACCTGGGTCGCCACCAGATGAGATCAGCGTCGCGCTTGGCTGGTGGGTGGCTCTGGTCGCGGGTCTTCTGATTCTGGTCGGATCTGTCTGGCGCTCGCAGGAGAGCGGCGCGCGGCGCAAACCACCGGGAGTCCTATGAGCCAACCCAACGGAACCGTAAAGCCAGATCGCAACCTGGCGCTCGAGCTCGTTCGCGTGACCGAGGCCGCGGCGCTGGCCGCGGCGCGGATGGTCGGTCGCGGCGACAAGGAGGGCGCCGACCAGGCCGCGGTCGATGCGATGCGCTATGTGCTCGACTCGGTCTCGATGGACGGGGTTGTCGTGATCGGCGAGGGAGAGAAGGACGAGGCGCCGATGCTGTTCAACGGCGAGCACATCGGTGACGGCAGCCCGCCTGAGGTCGACATCGCGGTCGACCCGCTCGAGGGTACCCGCCTGACGGCGCTCGGGATGCCGAGCGCCCTGGCCGTGATCGCCCTGTCCGAGCGGGGTTCGATGTTCGACCCGGGTCCCTGCGTGTATATGGAAAAGATCGCCGGCGGCCCCGAGATCGCCGACCTGCTCGACCTCGATCGCCCGCTGGCAGACACGCTGGCGCTGATCGCCGAGCGCAAGAACCGCGATATCCGCGACGTGATGGTCGTGATGCTCGATCGCGACCGCCACCAGGATGCGATGCGCCAGGTCCGTGAGGCCGGCGCGAGGGTCCGGCTGATCACCGACGGCGATGTGTCGGCGTCCCTGCTGGCGGTCGGCGAGGACTCGCCGGTCGACCTGTTGTGGGGGATCGGCGGCACGCCCGAGGGGGTGATCTCGGCTGCGGCGATCAAATGCATTGGCGGACAGCTGCTGGGGCGGCTGTGGCCCCGCAACGACGATGAGCGCACGGCGGCCGTGCAGGCCGGCTACGACCTCGAGCGGATCCTCACCTGCGATGACCTGGTGACCGGCGATGACGCCTTCTTCTCGGCCACCGGCGTCACCGACGGCGACGTTCTGCAGGGCGTGCGCTACCAGGGGGACCGGGGCGCGAGCACCGAATCGCTTGTGATGCGCTCGCGTTCGGGCACGGTGAGGCGGATCTTCGCCCGCCACGACCGCGCCAAGATGCGCGCGATCGGGATCAGCCGCTACGGCTGACGGTCGGGGGTGCGCTGGGGTCCGGCTTCGATCACCAGCGGCTGATCGGCCAGCACGCCGATCTTCGACGTCGCCAGGTTGAGCTTCGCGAGCGAGCGCAGGAATGCGTGCGTCACCAGCACGTGAACGGCGGACTGGGTCATCTCATAGACCGGGGTGCTGAAGCTGGCGGCGATTGACGGGTAGAAGTTCGCCACCTCGACCTCGATCAGCAGCTTCGCGCGGCCGTCGGGCTCATCGGCCCTGCGGCGCATGTCGACGGCCAGATAGCCGCAGCCGCGGCCGTTGCGGGCGACGAGCAGCCCATCGCGGATCTGCCACTTCACGCCCCGGTGACCGTCCTCGATCGTGTATTGCGGGGGGTCGAAGCGCAGCAGCGTGAGCGGCTTGAAGAGCAGCACCACCGAGCGGCTGTCGGCGCTGTACACGATCCGGATCAGCCGCAACGTCACCCGGGAGAGGAACTTCCAGTAGGTGCGGGCCAGGTTCTCGAGGTTGGCGGGTGCCCAGATCCGCTCGAGGTCGGCCTGGGCGAGCGTCAGGTGGGCCGACTGCACCGATCGGACCGCGCCGTCCTGTGCGATCACGGTCGACTTGCGGGGGGAGACGATCACCGCCAGCGCTGGGTGACGCCGTAGCCGCCTGCGGACGAGCCCGACGAGGGCCCAGAGCGCCACAGCGGCCAGCACCAGAGGCCCGGTCATGGCGGAATTGTGCCTGGCCGGTCGGGCACGGCGCTCAGCGAGACAGCTCTTGCAGCGCTACCACGGCGCCGGCCGCAAGGCTCCCTTCGCCTTCGGGGATCATCGCCAGCGCGTCGGCCCCGACCAGCGAGGTGAGGATGTGCGACCCCTGGGACCCGTTGGGCGTCGCGACCGGCATGCCCTCTCCGCGCGCAAGCCGCACCCGGATCGCCTGCTCGCGCCGCGGGTTGCGCCTGACGTCGACCCCGAGCACCGCCTCGGGCTCGAGTGCGTTGCCGTGCGCGGCGCCCTGGAGCGCGGCCAGCGCGGGGGCGACGAACAGAGAGAAGGTGACGACTGCCGAGACCGGGTTGCCCGGGAGACCGAACACGAGCCGGTCGCCGTCGGCGACCCCGAACCAGGTCGGCTTGCCGGGCTGTAGCGAGACGCTCCAGAACACCTCGTCGACGCCGAGCTCGGCCAGCACGGGCTTGACGTGGTCGTGGGGTCCGACCGATACGCCGCCCGAGATGAGCACGACATCCGAGCTGTCGATCGCGGCCGAAATGCCTCGCGCGGTCACGGCATGGTCATCTCTGAGCCGCTGCGCGGGCGCGGTCCTGGCGCCGGCGTTGGACGCCAGCCCGGAGAGCATCGGCGCGTTGGAGTTGTGGATCTCGCCCGGTCCCAGTGGCTCGCCCGGCGCGCGCAGCTCGTCGCCGGTGCACAGCACCGAAACCCGGGGGCTCGCGGTGACCGTCACCGCCCCGACTCCGGCGGCGACGGCGGCGCCGAGCTCGACGGCTTGCAGCCGCGTACCGGCCTCGAGCGCGGTCGTGCCGCCCCGCATGTCCTCGCCCGGACCGCGGACGTTATGGCCCTCTGCGACGGCCATGCGGGTCTCGATCGCGTTGCCTCTGAACTCGACGTCCTCCTGGGGAATGACCGCGGTCGCGCCACCCGGCACCGCGGCGCCGGTCGAGATCCGGATCGCGGTGCCGTCGCGCACCTGCCTGCTCGCCGGAGTGCCGGCCCGTGACTCGTCGATCACCTCGAGCACGCGCCCCGCGGCGCCGGCGAGCACCGCATAGCCGTCCATCGCCGAGCACGGGAAAGGTGGCACGTCGCCGGCGGCGGTGACGTCGGCGGCCAGCACACGGCCGAGCGCATCGTCGATCGCCACCTGCTCTGAGGGCAGCTGCCGGACCGCCTCCAGGACCAGCTGGCGGGCGTCGGTTACGGTGATCAGGGTCGTCGACATTTCGTCTGGTGTTTGGAGGATATGCAGCGCTGGCACCGCCGGGACGCGTGATAGAAGTCGGCGATGACGCCAGGCCCACCCCGTCGGCGCCGGGCCAGGCCGGTCGCGGACGCACCGGTCGAGGCGCTGGTGGCGCGATCCGAGGACCTGACCAAGGGGTGGCTGCTCGCGTTGCTCGAACAGGCGCCGCTCGGCGATGCGCCGAAGATTCTTGCCGCTGACCTCAGCCGAGACGGACCGCGCCTCTGCGATGCGATCGTGCGCGCGATCGGCGATGACGCACACCAGCGGCGGCTTGAGCCCGGAGGCGCACTGGCGCCCCTGGCGGCCCGGATCGGCGAGCTCGCAGGCGCCCAGGGCGCCGCGGCGACGTCGCAGGCGCGTTGACGCGCTGCAGGCGGTCATCTGGGTGGCGCTGCGGTCCGAGCTGCGCGACCCCGACCCCGACCTGGTCAGCGAACTGGCACAGCGACTGGGACAGGTCACCGAGCTGGTGCGGACGGCTGCGTTGCGCCGGGCCGATGTGGGCGAAGCGCCGCGGCCGGTCGAGGGAGACGCCGCCGTCGGGGGAGAGGCCGCCGTCGAGCGAGAGGTCCGGCCGCCCCCGGTCGCCGGGCGTGCCGGCCCCGAGCGCGCCTGGGTCGGCCAGGAGCGCTCCGAGGACGCCCTGTGGGTCCGCGCGCTCGACGAGGAGATCCAGCGGGCGGCCGGCGCCCCGCTGTCGCTGCTGCTGGCCGAACTCGAGGACGGTGACCGAGTCGTGGCGGTCGAAACCGACCCACGGCGATCCGCATCCGCGCTCGGGCAGTTCACCGAAGCGGTCCGTGCGGCCGTCCGTCGCCACGACGTGCTCGTCGGCGAGACCGAGACGCGGGCATGGATCATCGCGCCCGACACCGGCCGGCCTGGGGCGCGGGCGCTGGCGGAGAGGATCTCCAGCTCGGTCGCCGACGGGCCCGCGTGGCGCGGCGCGCCGATGGCCGCGAGCATCGGCGTCGCGGTCCTGCGGGAGGATGGCAGCAGCGCTGCAGAGCTGATCGATGCCGCCGAGGAAGCCCGGTTCGCCGCCTCGGCGAGCGGGGTTGGCGTGCTCGGGCCGCAGGCGCCGCCCGGCTGCTGAGCGGCGGGCGGCGGGCCGTGCTCGGGCGGCGGCCCGTGCTCGGGGGCGTCAGACGCCGCTACTGCGTGGAGGCCGGCTGCCGCGGCAGTGAGACGGCGCCGATCGTCGCGACCCCAGGGGTGTGGAGCGCCTCCGAGGTCGCCTGGGTGAGATCCCAGTCGGCGTGGTTCGCGTACGGACCGCGGTCGATCACCGGCACGATCATCGTCCGGCCCTTGTAATACAGCGCGACCTTGGTGCCGCACTTCAGGGTGCGGTTTGCGACCCCGATCGTGTGCGGGGTCAGCTTCTCGCCACACGCGGTCTGGCGGCCGTAGAGGCCGGGGCCATACCAGGTGGCGATCGACGGCCGGTAGACGGTGATCGTGACGGTCGGCGCTGCGGCCGCGACGCTCGAGCTCGCGCTCTGGGAGGAGATCAGCGCGCGGATCGAGAAACGGCCGATGTGGTTGGTGCTCCAGAGGGCGCTGAACGTCCCGTCGTGGGCGACCGTGGCGGTCGCAGTCGGGGCCCATTGCCAGTTGGTCTGGTGACCGAGACGCTCGATCACAACGGTCTTGCCGGCGGCGTTGGGTGCCGTCGTGCCGGTGAACGTGATCCCGCGGCGCAGCATCGTCGATTCGTGCGTGGCCAGGGTGATCCCGTCGCCGGTCGCGGTGACGGTCAGATTGCCGCGCGCGGCATTCGTGCCGGTCGTGCCGGAGGTCGTCGTCGGGATCAGCGAGGTGCCGCCGTTGCCGGCCCCCCAGGCGAGCGCCGGGATCGCAAGTAGCACGCAGATCAGCGCAAGCACGGCACAGGCATTGGCGCGTCGAAGCCCAAGCAACAAACAGTCCATCCCTATTTCGGTGTCGCCTACGGGGTGAGCTGACGGGCTCGCGCCTGGAGTTCGGCGCTACGGTCCTTTACCGGACCGATTCGCCCCACGCGGCTTTTGGTTTCCGCAAGTGGGTCCCCCGCCGACCGTCCGCTGACGGACGATCGCTCGGCTGGTGGCGCGGCACTATACAAAACTCCGCCGCGGATGTTCCCCCGGTGCGCAACGGCGGTTGCAAACCGACCTGTGGCTGCGGGTCAGTCGTCGCCCGCGTACTCGGCGTCGGTCACGTGGCGCCCCCAGACGGCCGCGACGCCGTCGGCGTCGGCCTCCTGGACGGCGAAGTGGACCATGCGCGTGTGCGGCGATGCGCCGTGCCAGTGATCCTCGCCTGCCTCGAACCGGACCGACGCGCCCGGCTCGAGCTCAAGCATCTCGCCCCCCGCGCTCTGGACCCTCGCACGCCCCTCGATGATCAACAGGATCTGGCCGAAGGGGTGCGAATGCCAAGCCGTCCGGGCGCCCGGTCCGAAGGCGACGATCGCGGCCTGCGCGCGGCCCGGAGGCAGCTGGCGCCCGACCGGCTGGATCGAGACCTCGCCGGAGAACCACTCCGCGGGCCCACGCTGGGCCTCGGCTGCGCCTGGAGCTGTCGTCTCGATCGGTCCGATCCTTTCAGTGCTCAGGGGCGGGGGAGGCGCGAGAGAGCTCCGCGAAGCGCCCGCGCACTGGCCATCAGGCCGATCTCCGCCAACTCGGCGGCCGCCTGGACGGCGATCCCGACCGTGCTGTCACGCAGCCCGGACGCGGGCTCGGGCGGTGGTGCCGGGACCTCGCGGCGCGGCTTGGCGGGGCGGGTCTGGGAAGCCTGGGCGGGTGTTCGCTTCGACCGAGCTTCGCGCTTTGCCCCGGCGGTGCGGGCGGCCGGCTTGCGCTTGGAGGCGGTTGACCGGGGCTTGGCCGCGGTTGAGCGGGGCTTGGCCGGCTTGTGGGTTGCCTTCGCCGCAGGCGCTGCCTTGATCTGACTTGCGGCCGCGGTCGCTTGCCGAGGCGGTGCGGCCACCGTCGCTCCGGTGGGCGTCGTGGCGGCTGCCTCCGCGCTCTCGGCGGGCGGCGCCGCGTCCTCGCGCGCGATCGGCGCCCGCTTGGCGCTGCGGCGGTGGGGCCGCGTCTTCGGCAGGCCGCCGAGCACTCCAGGTGCGGGTTCGTCGTCCATCGGCTCACATGATCGCGCACCGGGTGCCGCAGGGCCCTCAAGACGCGCGCTCAACGCCCGATTACCCTGCCGACGGGCCCATTTTGGGCGGGCTCACCGGAGCCATCGAACGGACTGAGTTCGCCGATCCTCAGCAATTTGCGAGAAATCCGGCGTAACTTTGAAACGGAAGACGCTGTTCTACGTATATAGAAGTGCGGTAGAGCGCCATCAGGGTACCGTCTCGCCCAGGACCGATTTGTCGGGGAACGGACCGGTGCGCTCTGCGCGTTGACTTCAGAAAGTGTAGTAACTAGACTGATAGGGCATGTTTAACTAGCGGTTTTGCGCTCTCGGTGAGCACGGCCGACATGATGTTTCATTCGCGCCGGATGCGGCGCAAGGACTGAACGGGAACCAGATGTCAGTAGCGGACTTGCAGGAACTCGAGGAGATCAAGGGACTCGTCAACCGAGGCCAGCAGCTGGGCGTGCTCACCTACTCCGAAATCGCCGGCGCGGTCTCGGAGCTGGATCTCGACGAGGCGGACGTCGAAGAGCTGCACGGATTCCTCGAGCGGGCTGAGATCGAGCTCGTCGAGGAGGTAGATCCGGCGCTTGCCGCCACCGAGGTCGAGCGTGCCCCCGACAAACGCGGCCGGCGCAAGGCCAAGACCGCCCTCGATCTCAAGCCGGATATGACGACCGACTCCTTGCAGCTGTTCCTCAAGGACATTGGCAAGGTGCGGCTGTTGACCGCGCAGGAGGAGGTCGACCTCGCCAAGCGGATCGAGCGCGGTGACCTCGACGCCAAGCAGAAGATGGTCGAGTCCAACCTCCGGCTGGTCGTATCGATCGCCAAGAACTATCGCAACCAGGGGCTGCCGTTCCTCGATCTGATCCAGGAGGGCACGCTCGGCCTGGTTCGCGCAGCGGAGAAGTTCGACTACCGCAAGGGGTTCAAGTTCTCGACCTACGCGACCTGGTGGATCCGCCAGGCGATCGCTCGCGCGCTGGCTGACAAGGCGCGCACGATCCGGATCCCCGTCCACGTTGTCGAGAAGCTCAACAAGATCGGCCGCGCCGAGCGCAAGCTCGTGACCGAGTTGGGGCGCGAGCCGACCGCCGAGGAGATCGCCGAGGTGACCGGCATCGAGCCCGAGGAGGTCGAGTCGATCAAGCGCTCGGCACAGGCGCCCGTGTCGCTCGAGAAGCCCGTCGGTGACGAGGAGGAGTCCGAGTTCGGCCAGTTCATCGCCGACGAGCGGGCCGAGTCCCCGTACGAGCGCGCTGCCGAGATCCTGACCAAGGAGGCGCTGCGCGAGGCGCTCGAGAACCTCAGCTACCGCGAGCGTCGCGTGCTCGAGCTCCGCTACGGGCTCGGCGGCGAGCACCCGCGGACGCTTGACGAGGTCGGGCGGACGTTCAACGTCACCCGCGAGCGGATCCGGCAGATCGAGAATCAGTCGCTGAAGAAGCTGCAGTCGCTCGCGGAGGCTCAGAAGCTCCGCGACGTGGCCTGAGCCTGCGCCTGAGCGCGCACCGCCCGCGCAGTCCAGTCGCGCAAGCCGGCGCGAGCCGCTGGCTCGCAGGCCGATGGCGGTCCGTTTCACGCTTCAGTTCCTGAAGCATTGCGCTAGACTGGGCTTTGAGATGGTTGACAGAGACACATGCCCGGTCTGCCGGACGGCCGAGATCGTGTGCGGCAAATGGACGCTGCTCGTGATCCGTGACCTCGCCGAAGGCAGATCGAGGTTCTGCGAGCTCGAGCGCTCGCTGGTCGGAATCAGCCCTCGCACGTTGTCGCTACGGCTCCGCGCCCTCGAGGAAGAGGGCATTGTCGAGCGCCAGACGTTCCCCGAGGTGCCGCCGCGCGTCGAGTACGTGCTGACGGACAAGGGGCGCGCCCTGGTGCCGCTGATCGAGGACATGCGCACCTACGGGCGCGAGTGGCTCGGCGTGGACTGCGAGAACGTCCGCGAGCCGGCTGTCGCCGTCGCCTGAGCCAGAGGCTCACCACGCGCCCGCGCCCGCGCGCCGGCTGCAAGCACGGTCGCGGCGGAAGGATCCCCGTCAGGCGCGAAGAAACCGCCCGGGATGCGCAACACGACCCTGCACCAGACGCTGGAGGCGTTCACGGTTGAGGCCAGCGGCAGGCTCGCGGCCGAGATCGCCGGCGGCGCCGAGCTGCCGTTCGAGATCGTCGAGGAGCGGGGCGGAAGCTCGGCGCTCTACTGCTACAGGCCGCTGACGGCGGAGTTCGTGCGCGAGCGGTTTGCGACGCTCGAGGCGCTCGCCACCTATGACGCCGCCGCAGCCGCGGTTGGCGCGTGCGAGCCGCTCGACGTCTACCTGCAGGAGCGGGGGATCGCCCGCGTGCCCGACGATCGCAACGGTCTCGTGCAGGCAGCGATCGCGGCCTTCATCGCGGCCGTGTTCGCTGAGCGCTCGGAGTTCGGCTTTGAGCCGGTTCACTTCGAGGCCTCCTACACCGAGCTCGAGCACGCGCTCTACGAGGGCCACTGCACGGCGACCGTGATCGCGCCGGTGCTGGGGGTGGCGCTGGACCGCGACACGACTGACCTGCCGCTCGGCGACGGCCTTTCACTGGTCCGCGGCGACGCGCTCGATGACGCCCCGTCTGACGCCGTTTGGGGCGACGGCGAGGAGCCCAACGTGCTCGCCGTGCTGGCGGTCGATCAGGAGCGTTCGGCGCGGGCGCCCGTGTCGATCGCGCGGGTGCGCTTCAGGCGCATCCTGACCGCGCTGCGGCTGTTCGAGCGCGGCGGGTATGCGATCGGACCGGTCGCGTGGACGCGGACCGAGGCCGGGAGCTGGCGTCCGGTCGCGCTCGGCCTCCACGGCCGGCCTCGGCTGCTGACGCTCGTGCCCGCCGAACAGGAGGAAGAGCTGCGCGCGTTCTGCGATCTGGTGGCGCGCAAGCTCCCGGGCAACGGCGAGCTCGGGTGGGCCCTGGCCCGCTTCGAGATGGGGTGCGAGCGGTTGGCGCCGTTTGAGGCGCTGACCGACTATCTGCTCGCGCTGCGGGCGCTGCTCGAGCCCGAGGGGCCATCGAGCGGCCGCCTCGCGCAGCGCCTATCGGTGATCTGCGCGCCGCCCGAGCGACGAGCCGCGCTCGCCGAGCGAACCGCGCGGGCGATCTCGCTCGAGCGGGCAGTGATCACCGGCCTCGCCGCGTCGGGCCCCGGCGCGGACTCGCTTGTAGAAGAGCTGGCCGAGAACCTGAGGGCAATCCTCCGTGACGCCCTCTGTGGCCATCTGGACGCCGATCTCTGCGCGGTCGCCGATCAGCTGCTCGCCAAGGCGGCGAGCGCTGGCCCGGCGATTGAGAGCGCAGCTCGGTAGTCTGAGCGGTGGCCGCTCCCTACTCGGCCGTGATTGGCGGCCGGGAGTGTTTTGCCCGCCAGGCACGACACGTAAGTCCTGGGGCTCGTAAGTAGTCAGGGGGAGCGCGACCAGCAGAGCGAGCGGACCAAATGGCCCGCTCGCTCTGCGTTAAGCCCCCGCTCCTGTGGTTGCGCTACGGCTGGCCGGTCGTCTGATTGAGGATCAGCTTGCTGTCGGGCGTGCCGCCGAACTGGAACATCCCGGCCAGATCGAACGCGAGTCCGTTATGCCGATCCAGCTTTGCAAGCACCTGATCGGCCGAGCCTGGAATCCCTGGGAGATGCCAGTTGTACTCGACGAAGTTGATGATCGAGGCTTGATCGCTGAGGTTGTGATCGACGTAATTGGACTTCGCGTACGGCGAGATGACCAACATCGGCAGCCGCGGACCGAAGCCGCAACGGCCCTGCTCGCCGGCGAGCGACCGCTTGGAGGGGTCGCTGCTCACGCACTTGCCTGAGGTCGCGCCACTGAACGTGGTGCCGGTCAGGTTGTCGGCCTGTGAGGTCGACGGGTTCGTGACGCCGCTGAAGACGTGGTCATACCAGCCGTCAGAGTCGTCGTAGTTGATGATCACCGCGGTGTTCTTCCAGTCCGGTGACTGCATCAGCTCGTTGACGATGCCGGTCACGAACTGCTGCTCATCGGCCGGATCGGAGTACCCCGCATGGCCGTCCTCGTACCCCGGGGCCTTGATGAAGCTGACCGCCGGCAGTGACGAGGCGGGCAGGTCACCGTGGTTGATCGCCGCCACGAGCTGGTCGAAGTCGCTCGTGTCGTACTGGTGGTTGGGGGTGTTGAACTGTGGCACGCCGTTCTTGTAGGACTGCGTGTCGTGGCCGACCTTCGCCAGCCCGGCGAGCGTGTCCTGACCGCTTGAGTCGGTCGGGATCGTCAGGTGGTGCGGGTTGGCCGTCGAGGCGTAGTACTGGAACGGCTCGTGGTGGGGGATGTAGTCGTCCTTGTAGCCCCACTGGCCGGATCCTCCGAGCGCCAGCCCGATCGGATGGACCGCGTCACAGAGGCCCTGGTTGGTCGAGTTGGGGACGTTGTTCTGAAAGCCCGCGCTGGCGAACTCGTCGGGGATGAAGGTGCTCGTCGACTGACCGCTCTGGCCGATCGCGGTGAGCCCATCCTTATAGGTCTCGGTCGGCCGGAAGCCGCCCTCGAACCAGCCCCACGAGAGGTGGTCCCGGTTGAGCTCGTCACCGATGTTGGTGCCCGACATCGCAACCGCGTCACGGGTCGAGCAGTCGTCCCAGTAGGGCTGGGCGTCGCTGGTCAGCGAGTAGCCGCCCTTGCCGTCAGCGGTCAGGTCGCCGTCCGGGGAGGTGGACGTTGAGAGCGACGGGCTATTGGCCGAATGCGAGGTGTCGACGTTGCCTGTGTCGCCCGATGCGAGGTTGATCGCGCCCGGGGCCGACGGTCCGAACGTGGTCCCGAAGGAGTCATCGCTCATCGCGTAGTGCTGGGCGTAGTTCCAGATCGCGGTGACGGTGTTGCCGTCGTAGTAGTCCATCACCTGGTCGGCGTTGCACGGCGCGCCCGTCGGGCCGTTGCCGGCGCCGGTGCCGGTGCTCTGGATGAAGTGGTCCATGCTGCCGCCGTCGAACGCCTGCTGCTCATCTGAGTAGTCGTGGTCCTGATCGCAGGTCAACTGCCCCTGACCAGGCACGGCGCCGGTGGCGCTTGAGTCGAGCCGCTGCGGATTGCTCAAATTGCGGTTTTTGGTGAGCAGGTTGCGGTTGTGGCGCAGCGCCGGCGGCAGCGTGTGTGACGTCGCCGGCAGCAAGCCGTCGACGGCCGGCGTCCCGGGCGCGGCATGGAAGGTCTGGCCGTCGGTGTTGGTGGCGTTCGGGTAGGTGCCGAAGTAGTGGTCGAAGGAGACGTTCTCCTGGAAGATCACGACCACGTGCTTGATCGGCGTCGCGGTGACGTTCGCGGCGTGAGCGCGAGCCGAATGGTGGTCGACTCGTCCGACCGCGCTCGTCACGCCGATTGCCAGCGTCGTGCCCGCCAGGGCGGCGAGCGCGAGCAACATGACTGACCTACGCTTAGGCAGCAATTGATGCTCCTCGGTTGTGGCTGATTGGGGCGGCGCCGTGCAGCTGCGCGACGCGGTTGACAGCCTGCTCGCCACGGTCGCCGCGAAGGTTGCCGGTTCGTGACAGAGATGTGATCGCGCTGTGAACCGCATACGCGAGCCGTGCGAACCTACGCGGGTGTTTCACGTCGAGCTGCGCCAGTTCCCGCATGTCGCGCGGGCGTTCAACCTGACCCGCGAGGAGCTCGATGCTCGCTTCACCGCCCCGTGGGTCAACGGGACGGCGGTCGAGCACGAGGACCGGCGCTGGTCTCCGGAACGGGCACGGATGACGATCTACGAGGGGCCGGCGCTGCGCCCGGACGAGATCGGCATGGGGCGGGGATGGGCGACGGTCGGCAAGACCGCGACCGAGGTGACCGAGGCGGTGCTCGCGCAGGCCCAGCGCGGCCCACAGGACCGCCTGGCGGTGGAGGCCTTCAAGTCCGAGGTGGTCGCCGCGGCCGCGACTGCGATCACCTTTGCGGAGGTGATGGCGCGGGCGCAGATCGAGTACCCGGTGTGGCGGGCGAGCGAGCGCCTCGCGATGGCCGAGCAGGCGGTCTGGGAGCTGCTGCACCAGCGGAGGCTCCTGATCAGCGACGGCGACGGCCCGGTGGCGCCGGAGCGCTGGCAGGCGGTGCTGATCAGCTGGTCGACGTGGGTCGACGGCGGCCCGGGCGCGCCCGTACTGCGCGCAGCCGATTGAGTAGTTAGGCGATCACGTCCTCGATCATCCGTGCCCGCTCGCTGCCAGACGCGAACAGGAACCGATGCATGCGAAGCAGCCCGTCAATGTCGTGGACGTCGTCGTCGAGGTGGGGGACGAGCAGCAGCGGCCGGTCACCGAGCTCGGCGCCCAGCCGCCGGATCCCGGCCTGGTCTCGCCGTGCGAGCACGTGGTATTCGGCGAACGTATCGGCGACGCGGGCCGCGAGGTCACCGTCGAGCTCGTTTCCAAGAACCTCGAGCAGGTTGTCGGGATCGGCGTCGCCGAGGATGTCGTGGTGGACGCGGTTGACGATCACGCCCGCGAACGGGAGCCCGCTCTCAGCGAGCGTGCGCCGGAACCAGACCGCCTCCTCGATCGCCGAGGCCTGCGCCGAGGTGACCAGCACGAACGCGGTCGTCGGCGCCCGCAGCATGCGCTCGACATCGGCGGCACGCTCGCTGAAGTCATCGGTCATCCCACCCAGCAGCGTGAAGAAGCTCGATAGGTCGCTGAGCAGATCGATGCCGGTGACCCTGCGCAGCGCGCCGAGGAACGGCGCGGCGCCACGACCCAGCACGCGCATCCCGAAACCGGTTGGGCGGACGAACGCCTTCAGCGCCCGGCCGTCGAGAAACGACGTCAGCCGCCCGGGCGCGTCGAGGAAGTCAAGCGCGTTGCGTGACGGCGGCGTGTCGAGCACCAGCAGGTCGAAGTCACCGTCGCGGTGCAGCTCATAGAGCTTGGCGACCGCGGTGAACTCCTGCGATCCCGAGACCGCCGTTGATAGCTCGCGGTAGACGCGGTTGGACTTGATCTCCTCGGCCCGCTCGGGGTCGGGCGCGACCCGCTCGATCAGCTCGTCGAAGGTCCGCTTCGGATCGAGCATCATCGCCCACAGCTCGCCCTTGATCTTGATCTCCGTCAGTCGCTCTGGCTCGACCAGGCGTGGCTCGTTCTCGAGCTCGCGCAGCCCGAGCGCGTTGGCCAGCCGCTTCGCCGGATCGATCGTGACCACGGCGACCTTTGCCCCGCGCGCGGCCATCCCGAGCGC
The DNA here is from genome assembly GCA_963770885.1 of uncultured Solirubrobacterales bacterium. Taxonomy (GTDB): domain Bacteria; phylum Actinomycetota; class Thermoleophilia; order Solirubrobacterales; family Solirubrobacteraceae; genus Palsa-465. Next base: position 715,801 of record CAVYRI010000001.1, read on the forward strand.
GATCGCGGCCGAGGTGGTCGTCTTGCCGACGCCCCCCGAGCCGCCACACACGCAGACCCGCTTGCCTTCGAGCAGTTCGGCGACACTCACGCCCGCGAGTCTAGGTGCGGGCGCGCTCGCGCCGGCCGGCCCGCGGTCAGGTGCTTGTGCCCGTCAGGTCGAGGAGTTCCTCGCCGGTCGTCTCGTCGCGGATCTCGGACACGCTGACGCCGGGATCGGGCAGTACGCGCAGGGCGTCGGAGGGAAGTGAGACGCTGACCGGCGTTCCCTGGCTGTAGGGCAGCGCAGCCCCGTCGTTGCGGACCAACGTCTGGAGCGCTGCGCCGTTCGCGAGGCGGACGTAGACGTGCGTGGTCGAGCCGAGGAACACCAGTCGCTCGACCATCCCGGGCATGTGGTTGACGCCGCTGGTCTCGTGCGGGTGCAGATGCACGCGCTCGGGACGGATCGCGAGCTTGACCGCCCCGGTCGCGTCGAGCTTGCCCGCCTCGGCCTCGAGCAGGAAGTCGCCGAGGCGCAGGCGGCACGGCCCTCTGCTCTCGCCTCCGGGCTCGACACGGGCATCCATCAGGTTCGACACGCCCAGGAAGTCGGCCACGTAGGCATCGGAGGGCTCGTTGTAGACGTCCTCCGGGCTGCCGAGCTGCGCGATCTTGCCGTGGTTCATGACGGCCAGCCGATCGGACATCGTGAGCGCCTCTTCCTGATCGTGGGTGACGTACAGGAAGGTGATGCCGACCTGCTTCTGCAGCGCGCCGAGCTCGACCTGGAGCGTGCGGCGCAGCTTGGCATCCAGGGCTCCGAGCGGCTCGTCGAGCAACAGCACCGAGGGGCGCAGCACCAGCGCCCGGGCGAGCGCGACCCGCTGCTGCTGACCACCCGAGAGCTGGTTGGGGCGGCGCTTCTCGTACCCCGACAGCTGTACGAGCTCGAGCGCCTCCGCGACTCGGGTGTTCAGCTCGGCCTTTGGGACCGACTTGTACTTCATCCCGAAGGCGACGTTCTCGGCGACGGTCAAAAACGGGAACAGCGCGTAGCTCTGGAAGACCGTGTTGACGTTGCGCCGGTTGGGCGGCAGGTGGGAGACGTCTGAGCCGTCGAGCAGGATCTGTCCGGCGGTTGGCGGCTCGAATCCGGCGACCATCCGCAGCGTCGTCGTCTTGCCGCAGCCGCTGGGCCCGAGCAGCGAGAAGAACTCGCCGGACTGGACCTCGACCGAGATGTCGTCGACCGCGGTCACGTCGTCGAACCGCTTGGTCAACGACTCGAGCTTGATGTTTCCTCCACTCATTTGCCGTCCTCTCAGATTCCGGCGATGCCGGTCAATGCCTCAGCGGTGCCCTTCGTCGTACGTTCTCCTCGGGTCATCCACCGGTAGGCGACAAACCCGATCAGCGCGACGACCAGCGAGATGACCAGCAGGATCGTGGCCAGGGCGTTGAGTGCCGGTCCGCTCAGTCCACCGTGGACATTGGAGTAGATCAGCACCGACATCGGCTGCGTGTTCGAGGTCGAGGAGAGCTGCTCGACGATCACGAAATCATCCACGGTGCTCGCGAACACGAGCACGGCGCTGGCGAAAATGGCCGGCATCAGCATCGGCAGCAGCGCCCTGCGGATCGCACCCAGTCGCGATGCGCCGAGGTCTGCCGCCGCCTCCTCGTAGCTGCGCCCGATGCTGATCAGTCGCGCCCGGACGATGATCGCCGGCCAGCTGAGATTCCACACGACCAGCCCCGCGACCTCGGCCGGAGTCCCCAGGTGGATGAACGTCAGCGCCTGAGTGACCAGCAGGAACAGAGCCACCGCGAGCAGCAGCTCCGGGATCACGAACGAGAAGATCATCACGAAGTTCAGTCCGTTCGAGGTCCAGCTGCGCCAGCGGTCGATGCCGATCGCAAAGCCGACCCCGATCGGGACGCAGATCACGGTGGTCAGACCACCGAGGATCAGCGTCTGGATCACCGCGTGGTGAAGACTGGGGTTGTGCAGCACTGAGGTGACCTGGTTGCCGACGTACCACTTGGTCGAGAACCCCTGCCACGTCGCCTGGGACGCGCCCTTGTTGAACGAGAACAGCACTGCGATCCCGATCGGGACGATCGACCACACGATGTACAGCCAGGTGAAACCCTCGAGTGCCCATGGCCGACGCCACGGATTGCCTCGCGGACCGCGCGACGAGAGCGGCTCGGCGTGCGACGGGCTCGAGACCGACGTTTCAGCGGTGCTTGCCATCAGGCCATCTCGCGCGAGGTTCGAGCGGTGCTGACAACGTAATAGATCATCGGAATCAGCAGCACCACGAGCAGCATCAGCGCCAGCACGGCGCCCTGTCCGGTCTCACCCGGTGAGTCGAGCTGTCCTTCGATCGCGTTACCGATCATCGTCGTCCCCGGCGCTCCTGACAGCAGCTGGTTGGTGAAGTAGTCGCCAAGCATCGGCAGCACGGTGATGAACGTCCCGGCGATGATCGCCGGCTTGCTGAGCGGCACCGTGACGCTCCAGAACGTGCGCCACTTGCTCAGCCCGAGATCTCGGGCGGCCTCGAGCAGGCTCTGATCGATCCGGTCCAGGAACGCGAACAGGACCAGGATCAGGTACGGGATGTACCCGTAGACGAGGCCCAGGATCACGGTCACCGACTTGCCGCCCAGCCAGTCGGTGTTGCCCGGCAGGCCCACGGCCGACAAGGCGCTGTTGAAGAAGCCGTTCTGCTGCAGCAGGTCAATCCAGGCCAGCATCCGCATCATGTAGCTGACCCAGAACGGCGCGATCAGCAGGACCAGGAACAGTGACTTGCGTTCGCCCGCGTACCGGGAGACGAAGTAGGCAACCGGATAGGCGATCGCGAGCGAGATCACGGTTGCGACCGCCGTATAGATGACCGTCCGCAGCGCGGGTGCGCCGATGAACGAACCTGCGCCGACGATGTCATGCCAGACCGCACTGAAGTTGAAGCTCGACCAATGGATCGGGTTCCAGACCGGGACCACGGTCTGGAAGAACTCGTTGATGCCACCGCCGGCGACCGACAGCATCACGTAGAACGGCGCCACGAACAGCACCAGCAGCCAGATCGCTCCGGGCGCCGCGAGCCCCATCCAGAGCCAGCGATTGCGCCGGTCATAGGTGTCCTGCCGCCGACCCATCGCCGTTACCCTATAGCCCCTTCGAGAACGAGTTCCACGTCGACTCCCAGAGCGTGTTCGCGGCCGGCGGCAGCTCGAGTTGGAAGATGCCCTCGCGGAAGTACTGCGGCAGCACGACCGTGGACGTCAACTGCCGCGGCAGCAGCTTCTCGGATATCAGGCGCGTCGGGGTGACCTCGCTCAGCGGCTGCATGTAGCCGACGTAACCGTAGTTCTCGAACGCGTTGCCGACGTCGAGCATGTAGTCGATGAACTTGTGGGCCAGGACCGGGTTCTGACCGGTTGTCAGGTTGACCATCAGGTCGTTGGCGACCGGGCCCTTGTGGTTTGAGGGGAACCAGTAGCCGAGCACATCGACCGATGTGCCCTTGGGCAGATACTCGTATGACGCGGCCATGTCACCCGACCAGCCGTGGTGGATCCAGGTCTTGCCGGTCGGGATGTCGGTGTAGTCGTTGTTGTCGATCCGCACGCCGGTCAGATTGGCGAGCTGTGAGAGCGCCTTTCCGGCACCGCGGATCTGGGCTGGGTCGGTCGTATTGAGGTCGAGAATCCCCGCCCGCAATAGAGCCAGGCTGATCGTCTCCCGGTAGTCGTCGAGCACCGCGACCTTGCCCTTGTACCGCGCTCCCTGCCACGGCATGTTCCAGGACGGCGCCAGGTTGACCTTGTCCTTGCGCCACGCCATCCCCGTGGTGTAGATCGAATACGGCGTCGTGTACTGCCACTCCTGGTCGTAGAACGGGTTGCGATAGTCAGGCCAGGCATTGGTCATGTTGGGGATGTAACTGTGGTTCAGCGGCCGGATCATCTTCTGTGCGATCAGCTGTCCGAGCACGTCGACGGTCGGGAAGAAGACGTCGACTTTCAGCTCGCCGCTGCCAAGCTTGGAGAGCGCCTCCTCCATCGTGTTGAACGTCGTCAGCGAGTAGTTGCAGTTGTACTTCTTGCAGAAGTTCTTGATCACGGCCTCGTTGATGTACGCGACCCAGTTGTAGAGCTCGAGCGTCGCGCCCTTCTCGGGCTCCAGGCCCGACGCGATCGCCTTGTTGTCCGGGTACACCGGCCACTTGACCGGGCTGTCCTTGCGTGGCAGCGGGGGCGCGGTTGTCGCGCCGGCCGGGTTGGTGGAGCTGCAGCCGGCCAGCATGCCAGCGGCCGCGAGCCCGGCGCCCGCCGCGAGCAGCTGGCGGCGGGAGACCGCGGTTTGCAACGGGTCGGGTCTGCGGCGGATCCCTCCTTCAGACCATCCCTCACGTGGATGCATGTCCACTCACCTCTTCAGCAGTGCGTCGGGGTCGATCGGGGCGGCTGGGGCACGCGATCAGCCCCGGACGGCGCGCAGTTGCTCGATCGAGACGGCTCACGGTCACTGCTAATCGGTCGCTCTTTTCGCATGCTGCTTGCCGACGCGCCCATTGGGGCTCGTGGTCCGACGGAGTTCGCACCCGAGCTCGGTTGACGCGAGCGTAAGGCAGCGGTCGACCATTCGCGCCGGTGACACGTCGGGTTGTCCGAGCGTGACCTGGACGCCGAGCCCGTCAAGCAGCCCGCTGAGGACGAGCGCGAAGTCGTCGGGGTCCGCGTCCCGAGTGAACTCGCCTGCCTTCTGGCCATCGCGGACGATGCCGGCAATCAGCTCTCGCTGGCGGCGGTCAAGGCGGAAGTAGCTCTTGCGCACGCCTCGGTCACGACGCGCGCGGACCCAGATCTCCATCCACAGCGTGTAGTCGTTGAGGCCGCCCGGGCCGAGGCTCGTCTCCTCGATCAGGTGGACCAGCTTGTCGCTCGGGCGCTCGATCTGGTCCTGGCCATCGGAGAGACGCTCATAGAACTGGCGGTCGGCATATTCGACGGCCTCCTCGAGCAGGCGATCCTTGGACTCGAAGTAGTAGAGGATCGTCGGCGAGCTGGTGCCCGCGCGCTCCGCGATATCCCCGATCCGGGTGTCAAACAGGCCGCGCTCGTACAGCACCTCAGCGGCGGCGGCGATGATCTGCGGCTTGCGCAGGTGATCGACTTTGGGGCGGGGACTCATTCTCTCCTCTCCTACCTTTGGCCTTGCCGCGGCCGGTATCCTGAATCCTCGTTCAGAAAACTACCAGCGAGCGTGCTGGTGTCAAGCGTCAGGCGTTAAGCGTTGAGGGGAGTTTGCATGGTTGACGTGGCCGTATTGGGCGCCGGACTCGCGGGACTGTCGGCGGCGCGCGATCTGCAGCTCGCCGGGACCGATGTCGTCGTGCTCGAAGCCCGCGAGCGCCCCGGCGGTCGCGTCGAGGCGGTGGCGCTGCCCGACGGCCGCACCGTCCAGGCTGGAGGAGAGGTGATCGGCCGCGATCATATCTCCTATCAGCAGCTCGTGAGCGAGCTCGGGCTGGAGTTGGAGACCAGCTACGTCGCCGATCCGGGCGAGATGAGCTGGGGTCTGCAGGAGGGCGTGTTCGTCGGCGATGAGGCGCCGTGGATGACCGATCGCGAGCGAGCCGACGCCGAGCGTGTCGAGCTCGAGTTCGGTCGCTTGGCCGCGACCGTCGACCCCGACGATCCCTGGAGCCATCCCGATGCGCCGCGGCTTGATCGGCTCAGTGTCGGCGCCTGGCTGCGCGAGCTCGACGCGCTGCCGGCGGTGCTGCGACGCCACGAGCTCGCGTCCCTGTCGCTCTCGTGCGACGGGCCTGACCGAACCTCGCTGTTGTCTGAGCTGCGCAAGCAGGCGGTGCTGAGCACCGACGGCTTCTATGACCTCGACCTGTGGGAAGGGCTGCGCGTCGCGGGCGGCTCGGCGTCGGTGGCGCTCAAGATGGCCGCCGAGCTTGGGCCCTGTCTTCGGCTTGGCGCCGTCGTCACCGGGATCGACATCGCGTCCAACGGGGTCGCGGTCACCCTCGCCGACGGCGAGCGGGTCGGGGCCGAGGCGGTGATCTGCGCGATCCCGGCCGGGCCGCTGCGGTCGGTGGCGATCACCGGCCTCAGCGAGGCGCGGCTCGCTTCCCTGCGCGCGCAGCGACAAGCGCTTGCCGCCAAGCTCGTCGCCGCCTACGACGAGCCCTTCTGGCAGGGCAACGGGCAGAACGGGCTGGCCGAGGCCGAGTGGCTGTTCGGCTCGACCTGGCATCAGGGCCAGGCGGTGCTGTCGCTGCTGGTGGCGCCCGAGCGGTTCTCGGCCTTCATCGCCGCGCCGCCCGACGCCCGCCGGCGGACCGTCCTCGAGGGTCTCGGGGCGCTGTACGGCGATCGCGCCCGGGAGCCGTCGGCGCTGCTCGAGCGAACCTGGGGAAGCGATCCGTACACGCTCGGCTACATCACCTCCTGGGCACCCGGGGATGTCGGACGAGTCGGACCGCTGCATGGCACCCACGAGCCGCCCTTCTACGTGGCCGGGTCAGACCATTGGGTCGCGGGCTACATGGAGGGCGCGGTCAAGACCGGCCGGGGCGCCGCCGCGGCGGCGCTTGGGAGCCGGTCAGCGGCCTGATGCTGACAGCGGCCTGATGCTGACAGCGGCCTGACGCTGACAGCGGCCTGACGCTGACAACGGCCTGACGCTGGAGCGAGCCTTGGCCGACCCCGGACCCGGGCGTGCACGCGTGACAAATCGGCCCGCCCGTGTCCGATCTGTCGCGATCCGCAGGCTGTGCCTGCATCCGGTGACAAACCCACGGCTGCGATTTGGATTTGTCACGTTACGCACGCCGCGGCCGAGGCCGAGGCCGCGGCCGAGGCCGAGGCCGGGGCCGCGACCGCGGCTGGGGCCGGGGCGGGCGCGAGGCCGGGGCGGGCGCGAGGCCGGGGCGCGCCGCCCCGCGACCGGGGCAAGGACGGGCGCGTCACGTCGCGTCGCGTCGCCACGTCACGGGAACCAGCCGCGAACACGCCCCCGACGCCGTCCATCCGAGCCGACGGTCAGCGCCGCGAGGGCGCCGCGTCGGGCAGCGCCTGCGGCTCGGCGACCGGGTGGACCGGAGCCACGAGCTGCTCACCGAGTCCGAGCTCGCGCGCCAGCGCGGTCTGCACCGAGCGCTGGGCGCGCTCAAGCGGGATCGCGGAGTCACCGATCAGGGTCCGGATCCCGAGCCCGTCGATCAGCGCCAGCAACCTGTCGGCGACGTCATCGGGGTCGCAGCGCGCGAACTCCTGATCGGCGACACCCGCGGCGATCTCGTCGGCGAACCACTCGTGCAGCCGCGAGTAGAGCTCCTCGGCGATCGGTCCGAGCTCGGGGTGGCGCACCGCCCGCAGCCACAGCTCGACCCACAGGACCCAGTCCTCGCGCAGCTCGGGGGTGGTCGGCAGGCAGTGGGCAATCATCGACTGCAGCCGCTGCGCATGGGTCGCCCCCGCAGGCTGGCCGTCAGCGATCCGAGCATCCGCGGCATGGCTGTAGGACCAATCCAGCGCCTCGGCCAGCAGTGCCTCGCGGCTTGCGAAGTGGTAATGGACCAGCGAGGTCGAGACGCCGGCGTCCATCGCGATCCGCGCGATCCGCGCGTCGTCGATTCCCTCGCTTGCGATCCGTCTTACGGCGGCGGCGAGGATCCGTTCTCGCGCTCCCTCCCTGCTGCGCCGCCGAGTCACGCGGAGCCGTCGCCTCCCGCCGCGTGGGCGAAGTCGCCGCGGACCCGGTCCGCGAACCACGCCACGGCGGCCTCGCGACGTGACAAGGGGCCGCACCGGTAGCCGCGGGTCTGCAGGCCCTGCTGGACGTTGTCGACGAGATCGACGTCCTCGTCGAGGACGAGCGTGTTCAACCGCCCGTTGGCCCATTGGACCAAGCGCGTCCGCGGACTACTGCCGGGCGGTCGGTAGCAGGCCCACCAATCGGCCGTCTTGGTCACGCCGTCGGGGAGCAGCTGCCAGGTGTTGACCTGGTCGGGATAGAGGTCGATCGTCGTGTTCGGGTAGATGTAGACATAACGCCAGATCGCGCTGTCGGCCTCGCCGAGGCCGGGCATCGGCGTCACCAGCCGGGCGTAGAGGCGCTCGAGCCGGTTGCTGCTGCGCTTGGAGCGCATCGGGGCGTCGAACCAGACGTAGTTGTCGTAGACCTCGACGTCGTAGTGCTTGTAGTCGAGCATCCGCATCAGGCTGGGATGGGCGATCGGGATGTGGTAGCCCTCGAGGTAGTTGTCGGCGACGACCTTCCAGTTGGCGGGCTGGTTGCCGTAGCCGGAGGAGAACTGCTCTAGTGACTCGATCCGGTATGGCGCCAGGCGCTGCGGCAGGTCACCGACCAGATCGGCGAGCGGGGTCGCGTCGGGATCGAGGTTGACGAACACCAGTCCGCACAGCACCTCGACGCGGGCCGGCATCAGCCCGAACTTGGACTTGTCGATCTTCTCGGCGAACGAGAGTCCCTCGGGCACGCCGATCAGCGAGCCGTCGAGCCTGTATGTCCAGCCGTGATAGCGGCAGCGGATCGCCATCTTGCACTGTCCAGACCCGCTCAGCAGCCGGGAGCCGCGGTGCCGGCAGACGTTCTTGAACGCCTGCAGCTCGTTGTTCTCGTCACGGACGACCAGCACCGGCTGCGAGCCCGCACGGGTGGTCACATAGCTGCCCGGGTTGGGAAGCGACGAGACGTGTCCCGCGAGCTGCCAGGTGCGCTCGAAGATCGATTCCTGCTCGACGTCGAGCAGGCTGGGGTCGGTGTAGAAGTGGGGCTCGAGCGCGGAGCCGGCCACGGTCTCGGACGCGGTGGAGCCATTCAGCGGGGCAGCAGTTTCCATATCAGACCTCATCCTGACTTTGTGATCAGTTATACTTTACCCCCATGGTCAAGCGTGCGACCTGGCTGTCGGTGACGCCTGAGCCGGAACGCGAGCTGCCAGAGGCCGTGGCGACCCTGACCGAGGGACACAAACCCGGGGGAGACATAGTCGAGCGCGAGCGCGAGAAAATCGAACGACTTGTCCTGTACGGCAGCCAGCGGCAATGGCTCGCGTACCTGCACGGGGTCGTCGGACTGATCGCCTCGCGGGACGACAGCACCGACCCCGACGTCGAGCAAGCACTTCAGCGCGCAACCGCAGTGATCTACAACCACCACAACCTTCTGCTCGCGCTGCCCGGTCCGGGCGCGACGATCACGGCCGGCGACCGGGACGCACTCCGGCGCGTCCAGCACCAGTCCCGGTAGCCATCACCACCAAACACCCACGCAAGTCAAGAGGAACCCGATGAGCACGACCACCACCGCACCGAACGAGTTGACGGCTGAGCAGCTCGAACTACGCGACCGCGCCCGAGATTTCGTGGAGCGGGTCCTGATGCCGCTCGAGGTGCAGGCCGAGGAACTCGGCGGTGCGCTGCCCTTGGAGACGGTCAACGAGATCAAGCAGGCCGCGATTGCGGCCCGGCTGCACGGCGGCCGGGTGCCAGTCGAGCACGGCGGCCAGGGTTGGTCGATGCTCGAGTGGTTTCTCGTCAACGAGCAGTTCGGTCGTGTCACCAACGGGCTGCACTGGCACGTCCCCAACGTCTACAACGTGCTGCTCGAGGGGACCCCGGGGCAGATCGAGAGCTACATCGCTCCCGCGCTGCGGGGCGAGGGCGGCGATGCGTATGCCGTCACCGAGGCCGAGGCGGGCTCGGACCCCGGCGGCATCGCCACGACCGCGGTCGCGACCGACACGGGCTGGCGGATCAGCGGCGAGAAGTGGTTTGTCACCTCCGGTGACGTGGCCCGCGTGCTGATCGTGATGGCGAACGCGATCGACGGCGCCGACCGGCTGCCGACGCTGTTCTTGGTCGCACCCGACGCGCCCGGCGTCGAGTTCGTCGACGACCCGAAGTTCACCCACAACTACCCGCACGGCCATCCGACGATCCGCTTCACCGATGTCGAGGTGGCGGCCGACGCGGTCGTCGGCGGCGTCGGCAACGGTGAGGAGCTGCAGCGTGGCTGGTTCACCGAGGAGCGGCTCGGGATCGCGACCCACGGGCTTGGCGCGATGTGGCGCCTGCTGGACGAGACGACCGCCTGGGCGGCGACCCGGATCCAGGGCGGCCAGCGGATCATGGACTACCAGGGGATCTCGTTCCCGCTTGCCGACTCGGCCACCGACGCGGCACTCGGACGGCTGCTGGCGATGCAGGTCTGCACGATGGTCGACACGGGCGCCGACCCGAAGCTGATTCACGCCAAGGCCTCGATGGCGAAGCTGTTCGTCTCCGAGGCGGCCGGCCGCTGCGCCGATCGCGCGGTGCAGGCGTTCGGCGGCCGTGGCTACATGCGCAGCAACGTCGCCGAGCGGTTCTCGCGCGAGCTGCGGGTCGACCGGATCTGGGAGGGCACCAGCGAGATCCAGCGGCTGATCATCGCCCGCGCGCTCGAGCGCCGCGGCGTCGAGGCGACGATCCATTGACGGCCGTCGGGACCGAGGCGGCGCTCGATCTGCGCCGCCTCATGCGTCCAAGCTCGGTTGCCGTCGTCGGCGCTACGCCGAGACCGGATACGTACGCCTCCCAGGCGCTGCTCAACATCGAGACCGTCGGTTTCGATGGAGACGTGTGGGGCGTAAATCCCCGCTACGAGGAGGTCCTCGGCCACCCCTGTGTTCCGAGCATCGCCGAGCTGCCGGTTGCGGTTGACGCGGTCCTGGTCGCGATTCCGGCCGCCAACGTACCCGAGCTGATCGAGCAGTCAGGCGCGCGAGGATGCGGCGGCGCGGTCGTGATCAGCGCCGGCTTTGACGAGATCAAGGAGGGCCACGAGCTGCACACCGAGCTCGTCACCGCCGCGGCTCGCCACGGACTGCCGGTGTGCGGGCCCAACTGCAACGGGATCGTCTCGCCGCGCAACCGGATCTCGCTCTGGGGCGATGCGCTCGAGGCCCAGGAGGCCGGCTCGGTGGCGCTGATCTCGCAGAGCGGGAACGTCGCCGTCAATGCGCTCGCGACCCGCCGTGGACTGCGATTCCACACGGTCGTGGCGAGCGGCAATCAGGCGGTCCTTTCGGCCGCCGACTATCTCGAGTTTCTCGCCACCGAGGAGGGGCTCGGCGCGGTCGCGCTCTACCTCGAGGAGGACGGCGGGCCTCGGTTCTGTGACGGGCTCGCCGCCTGCGCCGAGGCCGGCATCCCGGTGGTCGTGCTCAAGGTCGGTGATTCGGGCGCCGGCGCCCGGGCCGCCGCCGCCCACAGCGCGGCATTGGCCGGCGACCAGCGAGTGTTTCGCAGCCTCGTTCGCGAGGCCGGCGGGGTCTGGGCCGACGACGTCCACGACCTGCTCGAGCTCGCCAAGACGCTCGCGGTCGCTCGTCGCAAGCCGTCCGCGGCGAGCCCGGGCGGCGGGGTCGCGGTGATGACCTGCTCGGGCGGGGACTCAGCCCAGGGCGCCGACGAATCGCAGCGGATCGGTCTGCGGCTGCCCGAGCTTGCGCCCGCGACCCGTGAGCGGCTGCGCGAGCTGCTGCCGACGGCTGCGACGGTCGCCAACCCGCTCGACTACACGGCGATGATCTGGGGCGATCGAGAGGCGCTCGCGGCGCTCGTGCGGACGCTCGGGGAGGACCCAGGCGTCGGCGAGGTGGTGGTCTTCTATGACCAGCCCCACGGGCTGACCGGAGCATCGGAGGAATCGTGGCGCGCGGTGCGCGAGGGCGTGATCGCCGGGGCCGCGATCAGCCCGGTGCCGACGCTGGTGTCCTCGACCCTGCCCGAATTGCTCGACGATGAGTCGGCGTGGCAGTTCATCGGCGCCGGCGTGCCGGCGATCGCCGGTCTGCGGACCGGCCTGCGCTGCGCCGCAGCGGCTCTGTCGCCGACCGTCGGCGACCCGGCTCGCCTGCGAGAGATCGCGGCGACCGCGCGCGCGGTAGAAGCGTCCGCCAACGAGGGCGAGTGGCTGGCCGAGCACGAGGCCAAGGCGCTGCTCGAGGCCCACGGAGTCCCGGTGCCCCGCGGGCGAGTGGTGTCCGGCGAGGACGACGCGGCGTCGGCGCTGCAGGAGCTGGGCGGCGACATCGTCTTGAAGCTGAGCGCGGCGACGGTCCAGCACAAGTCCGAGCTCGGAGGCGTGGCGGTCGGCCTGCGGTCGCCCGCTGAGGCTCGCGGCGCCTACCGCCGGCTGGCGGAGCTCGCGGACGCCCACGACGGCGTCGTGCTCGCCGAGCGGATGGCCGCTCCGGGCGTCGAGTTGGTGATCGCCGTCCGCACCGATGCGATCGTCCCCGCGCTGGTGCTCGGGCTTGGCGGAATCTGGACCGAGCTGCTGGATGACGTCGCGATCGTTCCGCTGCCCGCCGGCGCGGGGCGGATCGAGGAGGCGCTGCGCTCCCTACGCGGCGCCCCGGTGCTGCTCGGCGGCCGCGGCGGCGAGAGCGCCGATCTGCCGGCCGCCGCGACGCTCGCGCACCAGCTCGCCGGCGTCCTGGTGGAGCGCTCCTTGTCGGAGATCGAATGCAACCCGGTGCTGGTCGGGACCGTGGGCCACGGGGCGATCGCCGTTGACGCGACGATCAGGCTGCACGGAGGCAGCGGCTGATGCACGACGTAGTGATCGTCGGCGGTGGGTTCGCGGGCGTGACCGCAGCTCGCGAGTGTGCCCTTCGCGGCCGTCGCGCCCTGGTGCTCGAAGGACGGGACCGTCTCGGCGGGCGGACGTGGAGCGCCGATTGGGCCGGCACGCAGATCGAGCTCGGGGGCGCCTGGGTCCACTGGCACCAGCCGCATACGTTCTCTGAGTTGACCCGGGCTGGTCTCGCGGTCGAGGTCGGACGCGATGCTGAGGTCGCCGCCTGGTATGTCGGCGAGCAACGCTTCGCGGGCACGATCGCCGAGCGCGACGCGATCGCGCGGCGGGGCTGGGACGCGTTTGTCGACGGCGTCGCGACCGCGCTGCCGCTGCCCCACGCGCCCCTGTACGCGCTCGATCGGCTGGCCCGCTTCGACCGGCTGACGATCGCGCAGCGACTCGACGAGCTCGAGCTCGACGACGAGGAGCGCGCCGTACTGAGCGCCGAGCTCGAGTCACTCGCGCACGCGCCGCTGCAGGACGCCGGCGCGGTGTCGGTGTTGCGTTGGCACGCGCTGTCGGGCTATAGCCTCGAACTGACCCAGGAGACCGGCGGCCGGGCGACAATCGTCGGCGGCACCGGCGCGCTGCTGAATGCGATCGCCTCGGCGGCGCCGTTCGAGGTGGAGCTCGGCTCACCGGTGGCGGCGGTCACCGCGAGCAACGGCCACGTCGAGGTCACGACCCGCGCCGGGGACGTGTACAAGGCCCGCGCCGCCATCATCGCCGTACCGCTGAACACGCTTGGCGCGATCGAGTTCACGCCCGAGCTCGCCGAGGACAAGCGGCGCGGGATCGAGCTCGGCCAAGCGTCGCGAGGGATCAAGGTGATGATCCGTGCCCGCGGCGAGGCGACGATGCAGAACTCGATCCGTCCCGGGCATCCGTTCGGGTATCTGGATAGCGAGGAGCTGTTTGATGACGGCACCCAGCTGCTGATCGGCTTCGGCCCCGACGCGCAGCGTTGCGACGCCGGCAGCGTGCCGGGCGTGCAGAGCAGTCTCGAGCAGATCCTGCCCGGGTATCAGACGATCGACGCGACGGCCCACGACTGGTTGGCCGACGAGTTCTCACGCGGGACATGGGCGATTCATCGGCCCGGCTGGTATGAGCACCACCACGCCGCCATGCGGCGTGTCGACGGCCGCGTGGTGCTGGCGGGGTCTGACCTGGCCAACGGCTGGGCCGGCTTCATCGACGGCGCGATCGAAAGCGGGCTGCGCGCCGGGCAGCTGGCGGCCGAGCTCAGCGACTGACCTCGGCAGCTGGCGGCCAAGCTCAGCGACTGATCTCGGCGGTTGATCTCACCGCCCGGCTGACGGGCCTCTCAGCCGTTGAGCTCAGCAGGCGCACGCTGTGGGAGCGCCCCGTCGAGTGCATCCGCGAGTGCCTCCAGCTCGGGCGGGCCGATCTGCTCGGCGAACAGGTACGGAAGCTCGATCAGCCGCATCCCGAGCCTCTCGTGCAGGCGGTGCAGCTGTTCGCTCTGCGCCGCTGCTCGAGTCTGCTCGGAGAGCGCCGCCGACAGCGCGGCGCTCTCCAGCGCCGACCGCGCGTGCTCACGGGCCGTGGTCAGCTGCGCCCGCTCGGCTTCGGTGAAGCGGACGGGATAGCGGGCATTGACGATCACCGCGTCGAGTGCAAGCTGCTCGGCGGCGAGCTGGTCGCGGAGCCACACGGTCTCATTGACGGGCATCTCCTCCGCGGTCGCGACGGCGACGATCCCCGTGAACTCGGGGTCGGCGATCGTGGCCGAGATCCGCCGGCCCTGGTGGGCGATCGGCCCGACCCGGGCGATCTCGGCAAACGTCCGCGGCGTGCGCAGGATCCCGACCCCGTGGCCGGCGGCGGGCGAGTCGACGATCACCAGGTCGTACTTGTCGGCCCCACTTGTCCGGCGGTCATGCTGTGCGAGCTCCCACGCCTTGCCGACGCTCAGCAGCTCACGCATCCCCGGCGTCGCCATCGCGAACGCATTGAACAGCCGGCTCGAGCCGAGCATCTGGCCGACGGCGCCGGTCTTGAGCTTCAGGTACTCCTCCATCGCGTCCTGGGGATCGATCGAGATCGTGTACAGGCGGTCGGCGAGCTTGACCTCGTCGAAGGTCTCGCCCTGTTTCCCGAACGCGCTGCGGACGCGGTCCTGGCTCGCCAGCTCGGCGACGATCGTGCGCAGGCCGCGACGGGCGGCGAGCATCCCGAGCGCGATCGACACGGTCGACTTGCCGACGCCGCCCTTGCCGGTGACGAAGACCAGACGGCGCTGTAGGAGGTCGGACACGGCGGTCGCAATTTAGCTGCCGGGTGCAGCCGGGCCGCCCCGCAGTCGCCGCGGTGACCCCGTCAACCACTGAAACAAAAGGATTTCCCACCCCACCTGCGAATAGAGGCGCGTATGAGTCCACCGACCCATCGGAGCGCTCGCTGATGTCCACCTGCAAGGTGATCACGCTCGCCAACCAGAAGGGTGGCGTCGCCAAGACCACGACCACGCTCAACCTCGCGGTGGCATTCGCCGAGGAGGGCCATCGCGTGCTCGTCTGTGACATGGACCCCCAGGGCAACCTGACGATGTCACAGGGAATCGATCCCGACACGCTCGAAAAGTCGATGTACGACGTGCTCGTGCATCACCTCTCGATTCGTGAGGTGATCCGCAAACGCGAGGTGGACATCGCCTGCTCGTCGATCGATCTCGCTGGAGCGGAGATCGCGATGTCGACGATGATCGGTCGCGAGCGCTCGCTCGAGAAGGCCTTCAAGGAGATCCGCGAGGACTACGACTTCATCTTCATCGACACTCCGCCGAGCCTCGGATTGCTGACGATCAACGCGCTGACGGCGTCCGACAAGGTGATCGTCCCCGTTCAGTGCGAATATCTGTCAATGAGGGGGCTGATCCAGCTTCAGAACACGCTGGCGATGATCCGCGAAAACCTGAACCCGGATGTCGAGATCGAGGGAATCCTGCCGACGCTCGTCGACCTTCGCACCCTGCACGCGAAGGAGGCGATCGAACTGCTCGAGGAGAACTTCGGCGACAAGGTGTACGCCTCCCGGATTCGCAAGACGGTCCGATTCGCGGAAGCCCCTGTGAAAGGCATGTCCGTGCTGAAGTACGATCCGGACGGTCTCGCCGCACACGCCTACAGGCAGCTCGCCAAGGAGGTCCTCTCACATGGCAACGAATAAGCGCGCGAGCATGCGTGAAGGGCCGCTTGCGGACCTGTTCCGCAAGACCGCTGCCGACACGTCGGGCACCCCGGACACACCCGAGACCGAGCAGCCCGCCCAGGAGCGACTGCCAGAGTCGCCAGCGGCTCCCGAGCCGTCGCAGCCGGTCGCGTCGGAGGCCGCGGATACCGGCGAGAGCGCTGCTGCTGCTCCGCCCCAGGCGCCCGCCGCGAGCGAGCAGCGGCGGCGGTTGCGTCATCCGTCGTTCGATTCGCCGGCCGAGCCCGAGGAGCCCGAGGAGCGCCACGTCCCGTCTCCCCAGGAGCGCCTGCGCCAGGCGTTCTCAGCAGACATCCCCGAGAACGTGCTCGACGCCCCCGGGGGCGGCGCGGCCCGCGTTCGCACCCATGCGGCGGAGTCGACGCAGGACGTCTATGCCCGCTCTGAGCCGGTGTCCGAGGCGTCCGCCGGCACGCCGGCGGTCGGCCCGGTGCTGCGCGTGGTCGGCGTTGGAGGCGGTGGCGTCAATGCCGTCAACCGGATGGTCGAGGCCGAGGTCGAGGGAGTCGAGTTCCTGGCGATCAACACCGATCTGCAGTCGCTGCAGCAGTCGGCCGCCCACGCGACCCTCCACATCGGAGACGGGCTCACGCGCGGGCTCGGCTCGGGCTCCGATCCCGAGCTCGGCCGCCGCTCGGCGATGGACCAGCATGACCAGATCAAGGCGCTGCTGCGCGGCTCGGACATGGTCTTCATCGCTGCCGGTGCCGGCGGTGGCACAGGTACCGGTGCGGCTCCGATCGTCGCCCAGATCGCACGTGAGCTCGGCGCCCTGACGGTCGGGATCGTCACACGTCCGTTCCAGTTCGAGGGCTCCCGCCGGCGCGACCAGGCGGAGGCGGGGATCGCCGCGCTCGCCGACGAGGTCGACACGCTGATCGTCGTGCCCAACAACCGGCTGCTGTCTGTGCTTGACCGCGGCGTGTCGATGCTCGACGCGTTCCGGGTCGCCGATGACGTGCTCCGCCAGGGCGTCCAGGGGATCTCGGACCTGGTGACGCTGCCGGGTCTGATCAACCTCGACTTCGCCGACGTTCGCACGATCATGTCCGATGCCGGCAACGCGCTGCTCGGGATCGGGATGGGAACCGGCGAGCGGCGAGCGGTCGACGCCGCCGAGCAGGCGGTCGCATCGCCGTTGCTCGAGACCAGCATGGAAGGTGCACGCTCGATCCTGCTGTCGATCACCGGCGGAGGCGACGTCTCGCTGTGGGAGGTCAACGAGGCTGCCAAGGCGGTCGCCGAGGCCGCCCACCCCGACGCGAACATCATCTTCGGGGCGATGGTCGACGAAAAGCTCGAGGACCAGATCTGGGTGACCGTGGTCGCGACCGGCTACGGCGAGCCCCGCCGGCGCCATCGCGACGAGCGCTCGCTCCACGGTGGACGTGACCGCGACGAAGATCCAGGTCGGGCATTCCGCGAGCCGGCCGGCGAGCCGCGGGTGAGCCGCGTGCGCGAACGGTCGTCCTCGTTCTCGCGCGAGCTCGACGTGCCCGAGTTCATTCCCCGCCGCTGACGGGCGCGCGCGTCGCCGGGCGGGTTGGCCCGCTGTCGTGCCGCAAACTGATAGCTGTGCGGACCCCAGGCAAGACCGAGGCGTGAGGTGACCGGCGCCCCCCAGCTCGGCGTGGTGTCCGCTGGGCACGCGGTCAGCGCAAACGCGGGCGCCGACGCGCTCAGGGCGGGCGGCAACGCCGTCGACGGCGCGCTGGCGGCGATGCTCGCCTCGTTCGCGTGCGAGCCGCTGCTGACCGGGCTCGGCGCCGGCGGCTACATGCTCGTCGTCGCCCCCGGCCAGGCGCCGACGCTGCTCGACTTCTTCGTCCAGGCCCCGGGCCGCGGCGCCGACGAGAGCCGGCGTGCCGAGCTGATCCCGATTCCGGTCTCGTTCGGTGACGCGATCCAGGAATTCCACATCGGCGTGGCGTCGGTCGGCTGCTACGGGATGGCCGCCGGAGTCTGCGAGGCGGCCCGGCGCTTCGGTCGCGTGCCGCTGCACCAGCTCGTCGCGCCGGCGGCGGCGCTCGCCCGCGAAGGCGTGGCGCTCAACGCCCAGCAGGCCTACATCGTCGAGATCCTCGACGGGATCGTGACCTCGACTCCCGAATGCGCGGCGCTGTTTGCCCCTGGCGGGGTGCTGCTGCGTGAGGGTGACCTGCTCCGCCAGCCCGAGCTCGCCGACACGCTGCAGCGGCTCGGTGCCGACGGCGACCGGCCCTTTTATGACGGGGACATCGCCGCGGCGGTCAGCGAATGGGTGCTTGAGCGCGGCGGCCTCCTGACCGAGGATGATCTGCGCTCCTACGAGGTCGTCGACCGCGAACCGGTTCGCGTCGGCTATCGACGACGCGAGGTGCTCACAAACCCGCCTCCGTCTGCGGGAGGGATCCTGATCGCCCAAGCGCTGGTGATGCTCGGCGATGCGCCCGGCCCGCCGTCGACCGCCGAGATCGTCGATGTGATGGAGCGGACCCAGCGCGAGCGCACGCCCGAGTTCCTTGCTGGGCTCAGCGACCCGGACTTCGCCGACAGCTTCCTGGCCAAGGCGACCGGACGGCTTGGCTCAACGACGCATATCTCGGTGCTCGACCGCGACGGATGGGCCTGCTCGGTGACATGCTCGAACGGATCGGCGTCGGGCGTGGTCGTCCCCGGCACCGGCATCCACCTCAACAACATGCTCGGTGAGCAGGATCTGAACCCGCTTGGCTTTCACCGCCACCCGCCCGGTCGCCGGATGCCGAGCATGATGGCGCCAACGGTCGTGCTGCGCGGCGGCGAGGCCGAGCTGGCCGTCGGCAGCGCCGGCTCCAACCGGATCCGGTCGGCGATCCTGCAGACGATCATCCGCACGATCGATGACGGCATGCGAGCGAGTGACGCCGTCCAGGCGCCGCGCATGCACTGGGAGAACGACATCGTCTACGTCGAGCCCGGGATCGACGTCGCCGGCCTGCTGGCCGATGGCCGCACGGTGAGCCCGTTTCGCGAGCGAAACCTGTTCTTCGGCGGAGCGCAGGCCGCAGCTCGCGACAGCGACGGCGGCTTCTCGGGGGGCGGGGACCCACGGCGCGGAGGAGCGGCGGTAGTGGTCACGGCCCCGTGAGGCGCGGCGCGGCCACGCTCGCGCTGGTGATCGCCGCCTGCGGTCTGGTCAGCGGGTGCGGGCTCGACGTCGAGCTGCCCGACCTGTTCCTGCTGACCCGCACGGGCCAGGGCTCGACGCTCACGATGCTGGTCAACGACAGCGGGGCGATCCGCTGCAACGGCTCCAAGGGAAAGATGCTGTCGAGCGCGCTGCTGATCCAGGCGCGCAATCTGGCTTCCAGCCTGGCGGGCGACGCCAAGGAACATCTCGATCTGTCGCCCGGCCCCGGGACCGTGTTCAGTTACAGGATCAAGCTCCAGCAGGGCACGATCCGGTTCTCTGACCGTGACACCGAACATCACAACCTGCTCGCGCAGGCCGAGCTGTTCACCGCACAGGCCGCCCAACAGGCATGTGGACTCTCGGGATGAGGGTTCTCACATGAACGGCCGTAGGCTTACCTCCGCTTCAGCGGTCAGGCTACCCTTCGCGGCCGCGTGCTAGCCGTAGCCAGCCAACAACTGATCACGACCTTCCAGGCGATTGTGCTCGGCGTCCTGCAGGGGGCGACCGAGCTGTTTCCGGTCTCGAGCCTCGGCCACACGGTCCTGTTTCCGACCCTGTTTCGGTGGCACAACGTAGTCCTCTGGCAGTCGCAGCCCGAGTCGCCCTGGCTGGCGTTCGTGGTCATGCTCCATGTCGGCAGCGCGGTCGGCCTGTTGATCTACTTCTGGCGCGATTGGGTGGCGATCGTCAAGGGCTTCTTCGCCACCCTGGTCAAGCGCCGGATCGAGACGCCGACCGAGCGGTTGGCCTGGCTGATCATCTGCGCCACGATCCCGGTGGGCATCCTCGGCCTGCTGCTCGAGCACACGGTGCGCGTGGCTCTGGCCAAGCCCCTGGCCGCCGCCTTCTTCCTGATGGTCAACGGCTGCGTCCTGCTCTGGGGCGAACGGTGGCGCCGGCGTGCCGAGGTACGCGAGCTGGCGGCGCGGGAAGGCCTCAACGCCGAGGGCGGCCGCCGCCTGGAAACGCTGGAGCTCAAGGAGGCCGCCGTGATCGGCACTGCTCAGACGACCGCGCTGATCGCGGGGATCAGCCGCGACGGCGTCTGCATGTCAGTCGGGCTCGCTCGCGGGCTCGACCACTCCGACTCGGCTAAATTCGCCTTCCTGCTCGCGACGCCGCCGATCCTCGCGGCGGGACTGCTCAAATTCGGCGACCTGACGGGCAAGCTCGGCGACGGGGGCATCCGCCAGGCCGCGGTGATAGCCGCGATCTCGGCGGCGATCACGGCGATCATCACGGTCCACTTCCTGACCCGCTATTTCAAGACGCGGACGCTGACGCCGTTCGCGATCTACTGTCTGGTGTTCGGGGCCTTCATGGTCCTGTTCACTGCGGTCGTCGGGACGCCGTAGGCGATCAGCCGAACCGGAGCTTGCCGTTGGACCGCGCCCGGGCCTGCGCCCGGTCGACGAAGTCCAGCCGCTTGGTCGCCGCGCGAAACAGTCGCGCGACCAGCTTCAGGCGGGCGTTCTCGGAACGGAGGTCAAGCAATCCCTGTTTTGCGTCGGGCCCGAAGTCGACCGTTGCCGCCATGTCGTAGGCGGTCATCTCGTCGAGTTCCTCGTCGGTCGGCTCGCGATCGGTCGCGCGCTTGACCAGATCCGCGTAGGCCGAGCGCGCGTTGCCGGCAAGCTCGGGGTCAAGCTCACCGGGCTCGTCCTGCACGAACTCGATCACGCCGGCGGGATAGGGGAGGTGGCCCTGGCGCTCGAGCACCCGGAACGGCCGCGTCCCGCGGGCGAGCAGGCTCATTTCACCGTCCTCCATCCGCTCGAGCACCTGCTCGATCATCATCGCGCAGCCGATCTCGCGCAGTCCGTCATCGGCGAGCCAGACGATCCCGAACTCGCTCTCGGACTCCAGGCAGCCGCCCATCATCGTCTTGTAGCGCTCCTCGAAGATGTGCAGCGGCACCAGCTCGCCCGGCAGAGCGACCAGCCCGAGCGGGAACAGCGGAAACTCGCGTGACACTGCTTGCGGCATGGAGAAAAGTCTAAGCCGCGCCGAGCGGTGAACGCGCGAGGCTCAGAACCGCCGAGCGGTCAGCAGCAGGTTGTAGAAGATCGAGGGGGGCAGCAGCGGCTCGAGCACCCGCTCGTCTAGCCGCTGCAGCAGCAGATAGCCGTGAAACGCGTACTGGCGCCAGACCATCGGTACGTCGTCGGGATCCGCGCTGGCCTCCAGCCCGCGGTTGAACCAGCCGAACCAGTTCGCGGTCAGCTCCTCGCCGCGGACGACGATATCGGCGAATCCGGCGCGCCTTGCGTGGCGCTGCAGGTCCGACGGCGCGAACGCGTGGATGTCAACCCACCGCTCGAGCTCGTGGTCGTGCTCGTCGGAGGAACCCGGGGCCGCGGCCGGGAGCGCCGCGCCGGCGCGCAGCAGCCGCCGCCAAACCGGCGCCACGCGGGTCGCGCCGCGCTTGGGCACCGACGCGATCCGGTCACCGACGCGCGATGGCTCGCCGGCGAACGCGATCCGGCCGCCGGGGCGCAGCACGCGGTGAAACTCGGCGAACGCACGTCGCAGGTTGGGCAGGTGGTGCAGCACCGCGTGACCGAGCACCAGGTCGAAGCTCTGATCGGCGAACGGCAGCGCCTCGGCGTCGGCGCGGGCGGTCCTGACATCGAGGCCCAGCCGCTGCGCGTTGCGGCCGAGCGTGGACACCATGCCGGGCGAGATGTCAGTGCAGGTCGCCTGCTCGACCACCCCGGCCTGGAGCAGGTTGAGCGTGAAATACCCCGTCCCGGCGCCGATCTCGAGCGAACGGTCGTAGCCGTCATCGAGCTCGGGTCCGAGCAGCTTGCGCAGCTTGCCGAGCACCTGCGCCCGGCCGATCTCGCCGAAGTCGATCCCCCACTTGGAGTCGTAGCTGTCGGCCGCGACGTCGTGGTAGCGCGTGTTGACGTCACGGATCTCGTCCGCGGTGCGGAGTGCCTCCATGCCGCTGGGCAGATTACCCTGTCGCCGGTGTCATTGAACGCCTACGTTCAGCGTGATCAGCCGCCGGGCGTGCCACCACTCGAGTTGACCGGCGAGCGCACGCTCCCCGACGTTCCGGCCGAGAACTACTGGTTCCGTCGTCATCTCGCCGTTTATGAGTGGATCGGCGCCCGGGTGATCGGCGGCCGAGTGGTCGACATGGCATGTGGCGAGGGATACGGCTCGGAGGTCCTCTCCCGATCGGCCGCGCGCGTCGTCGGCGTCGACGCCAACCCGGACGCGCACGAGCACGCCCGGCTGCGCTACGGGCGACAGAACCTGAGCTTCGAGCGGGGGCTGGTGGAGACCCACGGGGAGGCCGGCGCGTTCGACGCGGTCGTGTTCCTGCAGACGATCGAGCACGTGCACGATCCGGTCGCCGTGCTGGGGCACTTCCGCTCGCTGCTGGCGCCTGGCGGAGTCGCCTACATCTCGACACCGAACCTGCTGACGCTCGCGCCGCCCGGCGCAGCGAAATCCGACAACCCGTGGCATCTGCGCGAGTACCGCGCCCCCGAATTCGAGGCGCTCTGTCGCACGACGTTTCCCGATGTGGCACTCCTGGGCCTGTTCCACGCGCGCAAGCTGCGCGTCCATGAGCTTGCGCTCGCGTGTGGTTGGGACGCGTTCCATCGCAAGCTGCGTTTCACGGCTGCGTTCTATGACCGTTTCACCCCTGCGATCGAGACGCGCGACTTCGCGCTGCGGGCCGACCCTGAGCTCGACCGCGCGCTCGATTTCCTCGCGGTCTGCAGTTAGCTGCGATCAGGGGCGATCGATCACGACGATGTCCTGGTAACAGAGACTCGATGTGCCGCGCCACGAGCCGTCGTGGATCGGCTCGCGCAGCGTGAGCCCGTGAGCGGCGACTCGCTCGCGCAGCCAGTTCTCCGGATACGCGACCGCGGCCTCGGGGTTGACCGGATCGGCAACAGCCGCCGCGCCGCTGGTCGAGAAGAAATCGATTGCGGGCGCGGGGGCCTCGAGATCGGTGAGCAGAAACCAGGTCAGCAGCATGCGCCCACCGGGGGCGAGCGTGCGCCGGGACTCGCCGATGTAGTGGTCGGCGCTGTCCTGCAGCAGGTGGGTGAAGAGCGAGATCGCGAACACGAGATCGAAGGCGCCATCCGGGTAGGGGAGCGGGTTGCTCGCCGACGGTCGGGCGCCCCGCGGGTTGTAGAGCGTGTTGTGCGCGTCGGTGCAGGTGAAGCGAAACGGTGCCCGGGTGCGCGTGCGGCCGTATCGCCTGCGGCACCACTCGACCGACTCAGGCACGATGTCGAGGCCGTCATAGGAGCCCGGAGCACGCAGCTCGCGGGTCAGGACGCGCGCGGTGCGACCGATTCCGCACCCGAGGTCGAGCACGCGGTCGGTCGGCCGCAGGCTCGCAAGCGCCCTGAGGTAGTGCACCGACTGCTCGCCGATGGCCCCGAAGTCGCCCTCGCCGACGTTCTGCAGCCGCGCCGGCGGCGTCAGCCTGTCGCGCCTCCCGAGCGCCCGCTCGCTCGCATCCTTGGCCAGCCGTCCGGCAGCCAGTGCCGGCGCCCGCATGCGCCTTGGGAGGCGCTCGATCTGGGCGACGACCGGGTGGGTCACCTGCTGATCGTTTCAGGTCGACGTCTCGAAGCCGCTCCGGGGCTTCAGGCCACGGTCCCGGTGGAATGGACCTACGGCCCGCGGCCGCAGGTGGTTTGAGGCCCCGGCCGGCGGTTTTGGGGCCGCCGCCGTTCACGGGTTCGCCGCAACTGATGTAGTCGTTGATCTTGATGAGTCTCTCCAGCCCCCGGGGCGAGCTTGCGATCGTGCTGCACACGCACATGCCCTACGTCGAGGGGTTCGGCACCTGGCCGTTCGGCGAGGAATGGCTGTGGGAGGCGATCGCGACCAGCTACATCCCGCTGCTCGACGTCCTCGGGCGTGCGCCGCTGACGCTGTCGGTGACGCCGGTGCTGTGTGACCAGCTCGAGCGTCCCGATGCGATCGAGCGCTGTCTGGAGTTCTTCGACGAGATCAGAACCGAGACCCATCGCGCAGACGCCGCGGAGTTCCGCGCTGACGGGGCCACCGAGCTGGCGGACGCGGTCCAGCGCTCGGCCCTGGATTACGCACAGGCGAGCGCCACACTGCAACGGCTCGGCCCGGACGGCCTGCTCGACGCGCTCGGCAGCCACGCGAGCTGGACCTCGGCGGCGACCCACGCGGTGATGCCTCTGCTCGCGACCGACGCCGGCGTCGCCCTCCAGCTGCAGGTTGGCCTCGCCTCGCGGCGCCGCCGGTTCGGCGGCTGGGAAGGAGGGTTCTGGCTGCCGGAGTGCGCTCATGCGCCGTGGCTCGACCCGCTGCTCGAACAGGGCGGGGTCCGTTGCACCTGCGTCGAGCTGACCAACCTGTTCGGCCTCGGCGACGCGCGGCACCTGCGGCCGGTGATCAGCCAGGACGGACCGGTGCTGTGGCCGGTCGATCGCCAGATGATGGCGCTCGTCTGGAACGAGGGCGGCTATCCGGCGGCGGCCGCCTATCGCGACCACAACCGCCACACCACCTACCGCCATCACGTGTGGCGCAATGACGGCGCCGCGTACGACGAGGTCGCTGCCCGCGAGCAGGTGCGCAGGGATGCGGCCGATTTCGTGTCGCACGTGAGGGCTCGGATCGCGGACGGCGGCGTGTGCGTGTTCGCGGTCGACACCGAGCTGCTCGGACACTGGTGGTATGAGGGGGTGTGGTGGCTGGAGGCCGTGCTCGACGAGTCAGCCCGCCAGGGGCTACCGCTGACTACGCTCGATGACGCGTTGACGCGTCACGAGCCGGTGCCGGCCCCGGCAGAGCTTCCGGTCACCAGTTGGGGGGAGGGCAACGACCTGCGCACATGGAGCGGCCCGGCGGTTGCCGAGCTCGCGTGGGCGACGCGAACCGCCGAGCTGCGCTACTGCGCCGCGGGCGATCGCGCCGGCCCCCGGGCGCGGCGTGAGCTGCTGGCGCTGCAGTCCAGCGATTGGGCGTTTCTCGCCGCCCGGGCGACCGCCGGCGATTACCCACTGCAGCGCGCCCGCGGCCACCGGGTCAACTTCGAGCGGGCGCTGGCCGGCGACCGTCAGCTCGGGCCCGAGCTGCGGGGGCTGGCGCCGGGCCTCGCAAGCGCGTCGGTTCCGACGGGCTGACAACCGGGATCACCCCCAGCGAAACGTCCGCGGGCGCTCCCGCGTCCGGATCACCTTGGCGGGGATCCCGCCGACGACCGCATTCTCGGGGACATCACACGTGACGACCGAGCTCGTGCCGATCACCGAGTTGTCGCCGACGGTCACGCCGCGCAACACGCAGGCGCCGTAGCCGATCCAGACGTTGTGCCCGACGTTGACGTCGCGCTTGTAGATGCCCTGCTCGCGGATCGGGCGCTCGACCTCGACCATCCCGTGGTCGAAGTCGATCATCATCACGCGGTCGGCGACGATGCATTCGCGGCCGATCGAGATGTGCTGGAAGGCGGAGATCGTGCATTCCTGGCCGAGCACGCTCTTGGCGCCGATGATCAGCTCGCCCTCGTGGACCCGGACCTTGCAGCCATGTCCAATCCAGGACCAGCGCCCGAGCTTGACCCGCGCCCCGCGCCCGATCTCGAACTTGACGCCCGGGCAGATGAAGCACAGGCCATCGGTCTGCAATCGCCCACGCCAGCGCAGCTTGAGCCACAGCCAACGCGCGATCAGGAGCGCGTAGCCGGGGCTGACCATGTCGTGCGATCGGGCGAAGCGCCAGAAGGCGAGCGGGCCGCCTCGTAGCGGCCCGGGCGCTCGCCGGATCGGCGGTGGGACGACTGAGGGCGCTGGGCGGCTGCGCGGGCGCCCCGTCTGCTGTGTGGCGGCCGAACGCACGCCCGGGATCGTAAGCGCTGGCCTCAGCCGTCGTCCAGCAGCCAACCGCGTGCCTCAACCGTCGTCCAACAGTCCCGAGATCGGCCCCAGCAGCCGCCGCGACCGCCGCGACACCCCAGGCAGCGCCAGCAGGCGATGGGTAGGCGACTCGTTCGCGTGCACCCGCCGCAGCTGCTCGGTGGCAATCGGACGCCAGCAGGAATCGACCAGCTCGGCGACCGGCGTGGCCGCCACCGTCTCCTCATCGAGCTCCAGATGCTCGGCCCACAGCCTCACCCGGGTGTCGCGAGCAAGCCTCGCGTCGTCGGTCGCGACGCACATCTCGGTGTCATTGAAGAACGAGTGAGCGTTGATGTTGGCCGAGCCGCAGATCAGCCAGCGGTCATCGACGACCAGCACCTTGGCGTGGACGTACAGCGGGTCCGCCCGGTCACGCGATGGCGACAGCGACCGGGTCGTGACCGCGAGCACGCGGTCGCCGTCGCGATCGGCTTCGAGCAGCACCCCGAGCTGTCCGCGGGTGTCCTCGGCGCCGTTGTTGGCCTTGGCCGGCAGCAGGATCACGACGCGGAATTCCGGCGTCGGCGGGTCGCGCAACTTGTCCGCGATCACGCCGACGAGCTCGGGGGACCAGAGGAACTGGTTCTCGATGTAGATCAGCTTCTGAGCTGAGCGCACCGCCCGCATGTAGCTCTCGAAGATCCGGAACTCGCCGGTCGGAAACGAGTCGTACATGTCCTCCTCGACCGTGCGCAGCACCTGCACGGTGGTCTCGCCGGCGGGTTGCGGCGGCTCGGGTATCGCCAGGCTCTCGCCGGTCAGCTCGCGCCAGCGGATCCGGAAATGCTCGCCGACGTCGGCGACCGCGGGGCCACGCAGACGCGTGGCGACGTCATGCCAGCCGAGCCGCCGCCGCGCGACATGGTCCTGGGAGTCATAGCGGTCGCCGGCCGAATCGGTCAGGTCGATCCCGCCGACGAACGCGAGCTCGCCGTCGATCACGATCGTCTTCTCGTGGTGGCAGTGAAACGGATGCTCGCGCGGATCGCCGCGGGCCTGGATCCGCGTCCGGCGGGTCAGGTTCTCGAGCGTCTCGGCGACCTCGGCGCGAGTCGGGTGAAAGGCGGGGATCGGGGCCCCGGACCAGACCAGCACCCTGACGTCGACCCGCTCTGCGAGCTCGGCCAAGAGGACGCCGATCGCGCCCCGCGGGGTGCCCTTGACGAGCTCGAACGAGGGCGCAAGGTGCCAGCCCGTGATGTGGATGAAGTGCCGTGCCTCGGAGAGCCTGGAGGCGATCTCGGGCAGCGCGTTGGCACCGTCGATCAGGACCTCGAGCTCGCAGCCCGGCCGCGGCGAGGGCTCCCCGCGGGCCCAGACGCCGGGCTCGGAGGGCGCGAACACGTGATCCCAACCCAGGCGCCGCAGGCGCCGCCGGTGTTTGAACGAGACCGCCGTCTCGATCCCGTCTCCGATCAGTCTGTCGATCCGGTTGACCGCGTGTTGCATCATCGGTGAACGCAGTGCCCGAAAACTGCCGGCCCTACACCTCCCGGGCTCCCTGCGATGATTCCGCGGCCCGTGAGCGGATCTGACCAGACTCTGGCGCAACGTCTACTGGCCGGTGATCGCCGTGCGCTCGCACGTGCCATCTCGCTGGTCGAAAACGACCGGCCGGAGGGTTGGAAGCTGGTCTCCGAGGTCTACCCGCGCACCGGCCAGGCGGCGGTGATCGGCTTCACCGGGCCGCCAGGGGTCGGCAAGTCGACGCTGCTCGCCGCCTTGACCAAGCTCGAGCGGCAACGGGATCGGTCGGTGGCGGTGCTCTCGATCGACCCCTCGTCGCCGTTCACCAAGGGCGCGCTGCTGGGCGACAGGATCAGGCTGACCGAGCACTTTCTCGACCCCGGAGTGTTCATCCGCTCGATGGCCAACCGCGGAGCGCTTGGCGGGCTCAGCGAGGCCGCGCTGCAGGCGGCGCTGCTGATGGACGCATCAGGCCGAGATCTGGTGCTGCTCGAGACGGTCGGCGTCGGCCAGGCCGAGGTCGACATCATCGACCACGCCGACACCGTTGTGCTGGTGCTGATGCCCGGCTCGGGGGATTCGATCCAGGCGCTGAAGGCCGGCGTGATGGAGATCCCCGACGTGATCGTCGTCAACAAGGCCGACCATCCGCTGACCGACACAATGGTGCGCGAGATCAAGGGCGTCCTGGCGCTCGGACCGCACACCGACTGGCGGGTGCCGATCATCCGGACCGAAGCGGTCCGCGGGGAGGGCGTGGCCGAGCTGGCCGACAAGCTCGCTGAGCATCGCGACCACATCATCGCCCAGGGCACGCTGTCGCAGCGACGGCGGCGCAACCTG
The DNA here is from genome assembly GCA_963770885.1 of uncultured Solirubrobacterales bacterium. Taxonomy (GTDB): domain Bacteria; phylum Actinomycetota; class Thermoleophilia; order Solirubrobacterales; family Solirubrobacteraceae; genus Palsa-465. The sequence goes on from CAVYRI010000001.1 coordinate 744,088, forward strand.
ATGAACGAGGTGCTGGCGATCGCCACCTATCGGCTGCGGCGCGAGCTCGAGGCCGCCGTCGCACAGGACGCCGACGTCCAGACCCTGCTTGACCGGGTGGTGGCCCGAGAGCTGGACCCGGCAAGTGCCGCGGCCCGGATCCTGGACAGCCGCGAGGGCGACTGACCGCAGAGGCGCGGCGGCGGGCCGCACTTGCTGCGGCCCGCCATCGCTGATTGCTGTCTCAGCCCGTGAACTTGGGCTTGACCGGGCACCTCGACACGATCGTGTGCAGGGTGCGGGCGGCCGTGTGGCTCGAGGCCACGAACTTCACCTTCGCGGTCACCTTGTGCGGTCCAGGCGAGATCGAGAACGTGACCGAGTAGTGCGTTCCCTTGTGCGTCGTCTTGCCGGTGACGGTGTGACCACCGACCGACCATTGGACCGACGCGATCCGCTTGCCCGCGATCCCGAGCGTGACCTTCTTGGCGACCATGCACTTGGTCTGGATGCCGGTCAGGTGCGCGGCGCCGTGGACGACCGGCGCGGTGATGGTCGCGGTCGAAGTGGTGGTCAGCGTGCTGCCACCGTCGTCCTTGATCGTCACCGTGATCTTGTACTTCCCGGCCTTGGCGTACGGGTGAGAACCCGTGACCGCGAAGCCCGAGCCGCTCTTGGACACCTTGCCCTTGCTCTTCTTGCCGTCACCCCACTTGATCGTGGCGGTGAAGTCAGACGTCGGCGCGCCCGGGTTGGCGTCGGTGAACTTCGCCACCGTGTGCGAGCCCTTGCCGCCCTTCTTGGCCTTGAACCCGACGCCGTGCCCGCTCAGCGGCGCGTCGGCCACGAGGACCGGTGACGTCGCCGTCCCCTTGTTGGACGGTGCGCTGGTCTGGGTGATCGTCACCGAGATCGTGTGCGAGCCCTCCTCGGGGTACGTGTGCGTGCCGGTCACGGTGAAACTGCCGCCGCTACCGGTGATCGTCCCGGTCGATGTCGTCCCATCGCCCCAGCCGATCGTCGCCGAGAATGCGCTCGCGGCGAGACTCGTGTCCGAGTCGGTGAACGTCGCGACGGTCCCGGTCAGCGGTGCACCCTCGACCGCGTGCAACTCCGCGACACCATGTGCCGCGATCCCGCTGCAGAATCCGCCGGTGCACACAGTGCCGCCCTGGAGGAACAGCGATTCGGCCAGCCCACTGCTGTCCGTCTCGGCGACCTTCAGCGCGCTGGTGGCCGGCGGCAGCGTGAACGAGTTATGCGTTGCGCAGCAGTTGGCCATCGTGCTGGTGATTCCCAGCAGTGTCCCGGCCGGCGTCACGGTGAACGGCGGGCTCACCGGCTGCCCTCCGACCGGCACCGGCACCGATGCGTAGTAGACGTCCTTGCCGGTGACCCCGTCGGCGTCGTACGCATCCGTAGCACCCGCGAGGTAGAGCAGTCCACCGCCGTCGTTGAAGAAGGTGTCGATCGCGCTCGTGCGGGCGTTGATCGCGTCGGAGTCCACGTGCGTTCCGTCCTCGTTGTTGAGGTCACAGCCGCCGCAGTTGGTGTCGGACGCGACGATGATCGCGCTGAACAGTGGCTGGCCGCTGCCGTTCACAAGCGGCGTAGTGGCCCATTTCGACGCCGTCGTGATCCCGGCCGGTGGAGTCCCGTTGATGATCGTCGTCTGAAGGCCCTGCGGGTCCTCGACGACGTACGCCGGCGACGACGCCGTCGGCGTCGACGAAGCGTCGCCCGAATACGCGAGGTTCAGCGACTGGACCGCCTCATCGGGCAAATCCGCCTGGCCCGTTCCGCCCGGCACGGTCGTAGTCGAGTTATCCCGATCGAGGATCAGGATCGGCTTCGTCGACCCGCCACGCACGAACGACGTCGTGATCTTGTAGTAGGCGCACTCGTCGGAGCTACCGGTGGAGCAGTGAAAGTCCTGATCGTGGCCGGTGGCAAAGAAGTTGCCGGCAAATGCGGCCTGCGCGAAGGCCGCGAACACGATGAACGTCGCAGGAATGACGACGGCGACTAGAACCAGCCGATGCTGGATTCGCTGTCGAACAACCCGTCTCATAAGTCCCCCTCTACGGATTGGTGAGTCGATACGGAAACGGACGCGTAGCGGTTGCCCCCCTATTCGCGCCCAGCTGCTCAGGCGGCCCATCTATAGACGGCCTGTAAGAATGCGACCCTAACGAGCCGATCGGCTCCGTGTCAAGTCCGCTGCCGCCGCTTGCATCGCGTCCGCCGCATCCCGATCACGACCGATCGGCGCAGGCGAGCTCGGTCAGCAGACGAACGCCGAACCCGGTCGCGCCCTTGTCGAGGTAAGCCTTGTGGCCGTCCCACGCGGTCCCGGCGATATCCAGGTGGGCCCATGGCACCGGACCGGCGAAGTGGTGCAGCAGCTCGGCCGCCGTGATCGGCATCGCGACCCGCCGCCGGGTGCGGTTGGTGATCTGGGCGTAGCGCCCCTCGATCATCGCCGCATATTCGGGGTGCAGCGGCATCCGCCAGGTCAGCTCGCCACTGCGAGCGCTGGCGCGCGACACGTCGGCAGCGAGCTCGTCGTCGTTGCTCATCAGCGCGGCGTAGGTGGATCCGAGGATGAAGTCGATCGCCGTCAAGGTGGCGATGTCGACCAGCCGATCACAGCCTTCGCTGCGTGCGAGCGAGATGCAGTCGGCGAGCACCAGCCGGCCCTCGGCGTCGGGGTTGTTGACCTCGATCGTCGTCCCGTCCAGCGCGCGGACGATGTCACCGGGCTTGACCGCAGCTCCGCCGGGCATGTTCTCGGTCGCGCCGACGAGGCCCAGGACGCGGACCGGAGCCGCGAGCTCGGCGAGCGCGGCGATCGCCTCGATCACGGCCGCGCCACCGGCCATGTCGAACTTCATCTCCTCCATGCCGGCGCGGTTCTTGAGCGCAAGCCCGCCGGTGTCGAAGGTCACCGCCTTGCCGAGCATCCCCAGCCGCGGTCCGCCGTCGGTGCCGGTGCCGTCATATTCGAGCCTGATCAGCCGGGCCGGCTCTCTGGAACCCTGCGCGACCGCCGCGAACGCGCCCATCCCCAGCGCGCGGATCTCGTCCTCGTCGCTGAGCGTGACCGTAACCGCGTCCAAGCGGCTGCTCAACTGGAGCGCGTAGTCCGCCAACGCCGACGGCGTGAGGTCGTTGGCGGGCGTGTTGTCGAGGTCACGGGCGCGATTCTGCGCTGCGACGAGCACCGCTGCGCGGCTCACGGGGGCCGACACGTCGTGGTGCGCGCTGACGATCAGGCGCTCGACGGTGCCCTCGTCGGCCCTTGGGGGCTTGTACGGCGTGAACCGGTAGGCGGCCAGGGCCGTACCGGTGACGAACGCCTCGGCGATCTCATCCGAGACGTGGTGGGGGAGCTCCCAGCAGAGGGTCTTGGCGCGAGTCTCGCTCGCTCGCCGGTAGGCGACGGCGGCCGCGACCCGGGCGCGCTCGGGGTCGAATTCCGGTCGCGAGCCGAGGCCGACCAACAGCACGCGGCGGCCGTCGTGATGCGTCAGGGCCAGACGCTCGAACGCCCGCCCGGCCTCGCCGGAGTCGAGCATCGCCTCGAGCGCTGCGCCCGGGAGATCGTGAGCGACTCCCTCGTCTTCGAAGACGCCGATCGCAATCGTGTCCGCGCCGGTGGCGAGCGGGCTGTCGGTGCTCGCCTGGACGTGCACGGCGGGTCACGTTATCAGTGGGCGCATCGAGCCCGGAGGCGGCGACGACGTAGGATTGAAGGTCCCGGCCACCGACTCCCTGAAGGAGCCACCATGCCCAAAACAGTGATCCTCTCGGCAGCGCGCACGCCGATCGGCAAGCTCGGCGGCGGCCTTGCCTCGCTAGACGCGACCGAACTGGGCGCGACGGCGATCCGAGCCGCGCTGGAGCGGGCCGAGGTCGAGCCCGACGCGGTCGACCACGTGATCATGGGCCAGGTGCTCCAGGCCGGCCAGGGCCAGATCCCATCACGCCAGGCGCAGGTCAAGGCCGGGATCCCGAAGGAGATCTCCTCGGAGACGATCAACAAGGTCTGTGCCTCCGGGATCCGCGCGGCGGGTCTGCTCGACGCGGCGATCCGCGCCGGCGACATCGAGGTCGGGGTCGGCGGCGGGATGGAGTCGATGTCGAATGCTCCGTACATGCTCAAGGAGGCCCGCTTCGGCTTCCGGATGGGTGACGGCAAGGCGATTGACGCGATGCTCAGCGACGGCCTGACGAACCCCTTCTCGGGCAAGCACATGGCACAGGAGGCCAGCGAGGTCGCCGACGAGCTCGAGATGACCCGCGCCGACATGGACCGCTGGGCGCTGCGCTCGCATGAGCTCGCGATCAAGGCCACCGACGAGGGTCGGCTGCCCGAGGAGATCGTTCCGGTCACGATCAAGGGCCGCAAAGGCGACACGGTGGTCGAGGTCGACGAGGCCCCGCGCCGCGAGACGAGCCTCGAGACGCTCGCCAAGCTGCCGCCGATCTTCCTCAAGGACGGCTCGCACACGGCCGGGAACTCTCCCGGCGTCAACGACGGCGGCGGCGCGCTGGTGGTCTCCAGCGACGAGTGGGCGAAGGCCAACGGCAAGCGCGCGCTGGCGACGATCATCGCCCAAGCGCAGGTCGCCGACGATTTCGCCTACCTGGCTCGCACGCCGGCCAAGGCAGCCGAGAAGGCGCTTGCCAAGGTCGGGCTGTCAGCCGGAGACATCGACCTGTGGGAGATCAACGAGGCGTTTGCGTCAGTCACGCTGAACTCGATCCGGATGCTCGGGATCGACGAGGACAAGGTCAACGTCAACGGCGGCGCGGTGGCGCTCGGCCATCCGATCGGGGCGTCCGGCGCTCGGATCCTCGGCGCGCTCGTCTACGAGCTGCGCCGGCGCGGTGGTGGTCTGGGCTGCGCGGCGATCTGCTCGGGTGGCGGTCAGGGCGACGCCGTGATCGTCGAGGTAAATGGCGGCTGACGGCCGCGCCGGCGCCTTCTTCGATCTCGACAAGACGCTGATCGAAGGCTCATCGGCGTTCCAATTTGCGCGCGCCGCATACCGGGCCAAGCTGCTCGGGCGGCGCCAGCTGCTGTCGGATGGGATCGCCAACGTTCGGTTCCGCCTGCGAGGGGCAAGCGACGAGGATTCGCGCGCGCTGCGCGAGCGGATCGCCGGCTCGCTGGAGGGCACTCGGGTGACCGAGCTCGAGCGGCTCGGCGTCGACGTGCTCGCAGGGATCCTGCCGCGCGTGTATCCGAAGATGCTCGCGCTCGCCCACGAGCATCAGGACGCGGGACGGCAGGCGTACATCGTCACCGCCGCGTCCCAGGAGCTGGCCGACATCCTCGCCCGCGTGATGGCCTTCGACGGTGCGATCGGGTCGCAGATCTCGGAGGTGTCCGACGGCGTCTACACGGGCAAGGCCACGGGCCTGTTCGTCTACGGCGCCGGCAAAGCGGCCGCGATCGAGCAGCTCGCCGCGCGCGAGGGGATCGATCTGTCGCGCTCGTACGCCTACTCCGATTCGGCGTCCGACCTGCCGATGCTGCGCGCCGTCGGCCATCCGGTGGCCGTCAACCCGGACGCCAGGCTGGCGCGTGTGGCACGCGAGGAGGGGTGGCAGATCCTGCGCTTTGACCGGCTGCGGCGGCGCCTGCGAACGGGTGCGGTGCTGGCCGGCGCGGCGACCGCGGGCGGAGCCGGGAGCGCCGTGCTGATCGGCCGCAGCCGCCGGCCGCAGCCCAGGCGGGGACTGGCGCACCGCCTGCGGCGCTCCTCATAGACTGCGGCGAATGCTCAAGCACACCTTGCGTGGGCGGCGGGGTCTACTCCTCCTGCTCGCGCTCACAACCACCCTGATCGCGTTCTCGTCGGTCAGCGCGTTTGCGTCGTCGTCGCACACGGTGGGCGTCCGCGATGACCACTTCACGCCGAAGACCCTGCGGATCAACAAGGGGACGAAGGTGACCTGGAAGTGGCTCGGGGTCCTCCGTCACAACGTGAAGGTCAAGAGTGGACCGTCGAAGTTCCACTCCAAGACGCAGGTCAAGGGCATGTTCAGCCACGTGTTCAAGAAGGCCGGCACGTATCACCTGGTCTGCACGATTCACAAGGGCATGACGATGACGGTCGTCGTCAAGTAAGGCCGGTCGCGGGCGCCGGACTACAATTCCGGCGCCTGCCACCACCTCTCCTGGCGGCGGCCTGAAGCCATGTCCTCGTCAGAGAAGAAGATTCGCGTTGTCGTCGCCAAGCCCGGACTCGACGGGCACGACCGCGGCGCGAAGATCATCGCCCGCGCGTTGCGAGACGCCGGCATGGAGGTGATCTACACCGGGCTGCATCAGACGCCCGAACAGATCGTCGAGACCGTGATCCAGGAGGATGCCGACGCGGTCGGCCTCTCGATCCTCTCCGGCGCCCACATGACGTTGGTGCCGCGGATCATGGAGCTGCTCGCCGAGCAGGGGGTCGACGATGTGGTCGTGACCGTCGGGGGCACGATCCCCGCCGACGACATCGACGAGCTCAAGAGCCTCGGGGTTGCCGAGGTGTTCACCCCCGGCGCGCCCACTCAGCAGGCGATCGACTTCATTCGCGGCGCCGTCCGAGCTTGACGGCGTGCGCCCGGTACGCAGACGTTCCTCGGTTTCGGCCGACCGATTGACTCGTCAGTCAACGAGCTATGATTGCCGATGCCGAGTGAGACACGACAGCTCACGCAGCGGGGCATCAGCCCCCGCGCAGGACACGCGATAGGAGGCCACACTTGAAGATTTGCGTCCTGGTCAAAGAGGTTCCGGACGCCGCCGTCGAGAAGCGGATCAACCCGTCGACGGGGCGCATGGACCGGTCAGGGGAGCGGAACCTCAATCCCTACGACACGCACGCTATCGAGGCCGCGATGCAGATCCGCGAGGGCGGGGCTGCCGAGGTCGATGAGATCGTCGCGGTGACGATGGGTCCTGACACCGCCGTGCGCGCACTGCACAAGGCCGTATCGCTCGGCGCCGACCGCTCGGTGCACCTGTGCGATGACGCGCTCGCCGGCTCTGACGTCGCCGCGACGGGCTACGCGCTCTCCAAGGCGCTCGAGAGAGAATCACCCGACCTTGTGCTGCTCGGCCAGCAGTCCGACGACGGCGAGTGCTACACGATCGGCGCCGTCGTGGCCGACTACCTGAGGATGCCGTCACTGACCCAGGTGATCAAGATGGATCTCGCGGACGGAGCCCTGCGCTGCGAGCGTCAGGCCGAGTACGGCTACGACACCGTGCAGGTGAAACTGCCGGCCGTGATCTCCGTCGGTGACGCGATCAACGAGCCACGCTACCCGTCGCTGAAGGCGATCATGGGAGCCAAGAAGAAGCAGCTCGACGCGGTCAATGCGTCGGACGTCGGGATCGACCCGTCGTATGTGGGCGAGGATGGCTCGCGCGTGCAATGCGGCGACTTCAAGGATCCGCCGGCGAAGGCCGCCGGGCAGATCATCGAGGACGAGGACACGACCGAAACGGTCGAGAAGATCGTCGCGTGGCTTGACGAAAGGAAGCTGATCTAGCGATGGCCGACGTACTTACCTACGTCCTTCACAACGAAGGTGCGTTCAACAAGAACTCGCTCGGCGCGGTGTCCGAGGGCTCGGCCCGGGCATCGGAGGTCGGCGGCGAATGCCACGCGGTGGTCGTCGGCGGAGATGACCTGACCGACGAGCTGTGCCAGTCGCTGGGCGCGTACGGCGCCACGAAGGTGTTCCGCGCCAAGGGCCCCGAGGGGCTCGCGCAGCCGGTGGTCGACGTGATGGCAAGGGTGATCGATGACGGCGGCCACGGATACGCTCTGTTCGGGGGCGGCCTGCTCGGATTCGAGATCGGCGCCGGCCTGGCCGCGCGCAAGCACGCCGGGGTGACGATGGAGGTCACCGCGGTCCGTGCGCAAGACGGCAAACTCGTCGCCGAGCGACCGATCCTGCAGGACTCCAAGGTCTCGGTCTCCCACTACAAGGGCGACCTCGGGATCATCATCGGCCGCATCAACGCGTTCGAGGTCACGCAGCGAGACGGCGGCGCGGCCGAGGTCGTCGATGTCGACGTCGAGTATTCGCCCTGGTCGACGCAGGCGACGATGGTGCAGCGCGGCGAGCAGCGCGGCGCGGATGTCGACATCGAGGGTGCCGACATCCTCGTCGCCGGTGGCCGCGGACTTGGCAAGGCCGAGGGGTTCGAGCTCGCCGAGGAGCTGGCGAAGGCGTTCGGCTCAAACGCAGCCGTCGCGGCGACGCGGGCCGTGGTCGATGCCGGCTGGTATCCGTACGCCGCCCAGATCGGTCAGACGGGCAAGACGGTCTCGCCGAAGCTCTACCTCGCGGCCGGGATCTCCGGCGCGATCCAGCACAAGGTCGGGATGCAGTCCTCGGAGAACATCGTCGCGATCAACAAGGACGCGAACGCGCCGATCTTCGAGTTCTCCGATCTGGGGATCGTCGGTGACCTGAACAAGATCATGCCCAAGCTGACCGACGCGATAAAGGCCAAGAAGGGGAGCTAGGGCTCCCCGAGGCATCATGTCTCACGGCAACGGGCATCACGCTCCGAGCGAGTTTCCGCCTCCGGTTGACTCCGTCGGCGAGTTCATCAAACGCGAGCTGGACGGCGAGGACGAGCGGATCGACGTCGGCGTAGCGATCGTCGGCGGTGGCACCGCCGGCTTGGCTTGCGCCAACCGGCTGCTGCAGCTGCTGGCCGAGGACGAGGCGATGCTCGAGCGGCTCGGCGAGGTGCCCGTCGCGGTGATCGAGAAGGCCAAGACCTGCGGCGGTCACAACCTGTCGGGCGCGGTGATGCGCCCCGGGCCGCTGCAGGAGCTGTTCCCCGATCTGAACCGCGAGCAGTGGCGCGAGAAGCGCTTCGCGTTCGGCGAGGTGACCAAGGAAGCGGTTTACGTGCTGACCAGCTCCAAGACCAAGGTCCGGGTCCCGATCGCGATGGTGCCCAACTTCAAGAACCACGGCAACGAGGTCGTCTCGGTCTCGGCGCTTGCCCGCTACCAGCAGGAGCAGGCCGAGGAGGACGGGGCCTACATCCTCACCGAGACGGCGGCCACGCAGCTGATCGTGCAGGACGGCGAGGTCGTCGGCGTGCGCTCGGGTGACAAGGGCCGGGGCAAGGACGGTGAGCCGTTGGGCAACTTCGAGCCGGGGACCGACATCCGGGCCCACGCGACCGTGCTGGCTGAGGGCTGCTGGGGCCATCTGACCGGCGCGGCGATCAAGGAGTTCGGACTCGGTGACGCGCGCGAGCCGCAGGTGTGGGAGCTCGGGGTCAAGGAGGTCTGGAAGGTTCCGAAGCCGCTCGACCGCCTGATTCACACCTTCACGCAGCCGTGGCCGATGAAGGTGGCGCGCAAGTACGGCCACCTGGGCGGCACCTGGCTCTATCCGATGAAGGACGAGACGACCGGGGAGGACCTCGTCTCGATCGGGCTTGTCGTCGATCTCAACTACCGCGACGCCACCACCTCCGCCCATGACCTGCTGCAGCAGTTCAAGCTGCATCCGCTGGTCAAGGGAATCCTCGAGGGCGGCGAGCGGGTCGCGTGGGGGGCAAAGGCGCTTCCCGGTGGCGGTTATTGGTCGATGCCGAAGCTTTCGATGCCCGGCGCGGTTCTGATCGGCGATGCCGGCGGCATGGTCGACACCGCCGCACTCAAGGGCGTGCACCACTGCATCAGGTCCGGCATGCTTGCCGCCGAGTCGATCTACCACTCGCTCAAGAACGGCGAGTCGCTGGTCGGCTACGAGCGCGCCGTCGAGGAGTCCTCGATCGGCCAGGAGCTCTACCAGGTGCGCAACACCCGCCAGGCGTTCCAGAAAGGGTTCCTGATGGGGAGCCTGCTCGCAGGGCCGTCGATCCTGTCCAAGGGCAAGGTCCCGCCGGGGCGCCAGGCATGGCACCGCGATGACGCCGAGCCGATGTTCGTCGGTGACACCCGCGACAGCTATCCCAAGCCCGACAACAAGTACACCTTCGACAAGCTCTCGTCGGTCTACATCACCGGCAATGCGACGCGCGACGACGCGCCGAACCACATCCGCGTGCACCGGCAGGTCCCGCGCGAGATCGCCGAGGCGTGGCGCTACATGTGCCCGGCGGGCGTCTACGAGATCCCCGATGATGCGCCCGACGGCGCCCCGGTGGACGTGACCGTCAACTACACCAACTGCGTGCAGTGCGGGGCGATCACGGCCAAGGGCGGGCGGCTGACACCGCCCGAGGGCGGCGACGGTCCGCTCTACCAGATCACGTAGGCGTCTGATTAAGTCGTCGCGGGGCGGCAACTTCCGCTCCTGAGGCCTGTTTAAGAGATGTGATGAACCGTCTTTTCGCAGGGCTGGCGGCGCTGGCGCTGGGGGCCGTGCTCGCCGCCGTGACCGCCGCAGCCACGGCCGCGAGCGCCGCGCCGCCGCGGACGCAGCTGCGCGCGTTCACCTGCCATCGAGCGCTCGACCCACCAAATCGGTCAACGTCGGTCACCGCCGTGATGCGCCCGCTGACGGGCACCAGGCACATGGCGATCAGGTTTGACCTGCTGATGTCGGCGCCGGGTGGCGCGGCCAAACGGGTCGTCCACTCGGGTGACCTCGGCCTCTGGGTGACGCCCAAGAACGCGACCCTGGGCCAGCTCCCGGGCGACGTCTGGAACGTGCAGAAGTCGGTGATCGCGCTCGCCGCGCCGGCCAAGTACCGATTCCGGGTGATGTTCAGATGGACCGGAGCCCACAACCATGTGATCGGCACGATGACCCGCTACAGCCCCCAATGCCGGCAGCGCGAGCTGCGCCCGGACCTGCTGGTCCGCTCGATCGAGGTCACGCCGATTGCCGACCATCCGACCCGCGATCGCTACACGGCGCTGATCGCCAACGACGGCAACTCCGGGGCCGGACCGTTCGAGGTCCTGTTCACCCCTGCCGACGGCAACAACACCAAGACCCGAACCGTCATGCGGCTGCGCGCGCACTCGAGCGTCACCGAGTCGTTCGTCGGCGCAGCCTGCGCGACGGCCGGGCCGCCGGCGATCACCGCCGACTCTGCCAACCAGGTGGACGACCTCAACCGCGCCAACAATGCGTTGACGGCCACCTGCCCCGCTTCCGCGAGCACCTGAAGAGCTGCGGCCGGCCGCTACACTTGATGTAGCAATGAAGCCCGAAATTCACCCCGAATACGTAGAGATGCACGTGCGCTGCACGTGCGGCAACGAGTTCGTCACCCGCTCGACCAAGCCCGAGATCCACGTCGAGATCTGCAACGCCTGCCATCCGTTCTACACCGGTCGTCAGAAGCTGGTCGACACCGGCGGACGAGTGGAGCGTTTCCAGCGTCGCGTGGCCAAGGGCAGGCGCAGCGCGCGCACAACGACGGCAGGCTGAGCGCCCGCTGCCCAAATGAGCGCGGGGGGCGAGCCACGTCTGACCGCGGTGCGCGATGCGCCCGTGGGCGGTCAGGCCGTGCTCGAAGGCGTGATGATGCGCGGCGTCCGTCACTGGGCGGTCGCAGTCCGCGAGCCACCCGAGCTGCCGGCGTCCGAGCATGATGGCGAGCCCGCCGGGCCGTCCATTTCCGGACGCGCGCCACATCACAACGGCCACGAGCTGCGACCGGCGCAGGAGCTCGCCGAGGCACTGGAGGTCTCCGAGCACGCCGGCGAGCACCCGCTCGGCCAAATCGCCGTCAAACGGTTTGAGCTGACCCCGTGGAGCAAACGCCACTGGGTCTACCGTCTGCCGGTGATCCGCGGCGTCGTCGCGCTCGTCGAGTCGCTCGGGATCGGCCTGCGCGCGCTCAGCATCTCAGCCAGCGCGCAGCTGCCCGAGGAAGAGGGAGAGATCTCGGGCGGCGCGTGGTTCGGGACCGTGCTGGTCTCGGTCGTGTTCGCGATCGGGCTGTTCTTCGTCGTGCCGGTCGGGCTCACGAGCCTGATCAAGGGCCAACTGGGCTCCTCGCTGCTGTTCTGGCTCGTCGAGGGCGTGCTGCGGACAGCGATCTTCCTCGGCTACCTGCTGCTGCTGTCACGGATCCCCGACCTGCGCCGCGTATTCGAGTACCACGGCGCCGAGCACAAGGTGATCTCGTGCTACGAGGCCGACGACCAGTTGACTCCCGCGCGGGCCAAGCTCTACTCGCGGCTGCATCCCCGATGCGGGACCAGCTTCCTGCTGGTGGTGATGATCATGGCGATCTTCGTGTTCGCGCCTGTCGGGCTGCCGGCCTGGTGGATCCTGGTGCTGACGCGGATCCTCGGTGTGCCGCTGATCGCCGGCCTGTCGTTCGAGGTGATCAAGTGGGCCGGTCGCAATCGCTCGCGCCGCTGGGTGCAGGCGGTGATGTATCCCGGTCTGCAGCTGCAGAGACTGACAACCCGGGAGCCCGATCTCGACCAGCTCGCGGTCTCGATCGCCTCGCTGCAGGCGGTGCTCGAGGTCGAGAAGCCGGGCGAGGCGTCGGCGGAGGACATGGTCGGCGTCGAAGTCGTCGCCTGAGCGAATCCGCGTGAGATCGCTGCCCACCGGGTAGCCGTCTACCTCAAAGGACTAAACGAGGAGGCTCCGATGGCTGATGACGGTAAGTTCGACAAGGCAAAAGGCCGCGCCAAGGAAGCAGCAGGCGATCTGTCTGGCAACGAGCGGCTCAAGGATGAAGGTCGCGTCGATCGCGCCTCCGGCTCGGTCAAGGACAAGATCGGCGACGCCGCCGACAAGGTCAAGGAAGTAATGAACCGCGACGACTGACGCGGGAACGCGGGCGCAGGGGCCCGCCCGCCTCCGGGCGCCGGAATGACCCCGGTCGTTCACGCTGCGGCCGCCGCAGTCAACCCGGGCGGTCGCAACCAGGCAACGGGCGGGCTCCTACACTCGCGTGCATGATCGATGAGCTCGTTGCCCAGCTCGAGACCCGTTTCGGCGAGCTCGAAGGAGAGCTCTCCGACCCCGAGGTGATCGCCGACCGCGACCGGTTCGAGGCCGCCAGTCGCGCGTACCGTGAACTCGAGCCGGCCGCCCGCCTGGCCGGCGAGTACCGGCACGTTGCCGATGACGCCGCGGGAGCGCGCGAGCTGCTCGCCGAGCACGGCGACGACTCCGAGTTGCGGGCGCTGTTGGACTCATCCTGCAAGCGCCTGGCAGAGCTCGAGGAGGAGATCCGGCTCGCGATGGTCGAGCGCGACCCAAACGACGACAAGAACGTAATCGTCGAGATCCGCCCCGGCACCGGTGGCGACGAGGCCGCGCTGTGGGCCGGTGACCTGTACCGGATGCTGACCCGGTATGCGGAGCGGCTCGGCTTCAAGGTTGAGCCGCTGTCGATCGGCGACGGTGACTACACGTTCGCGATCAAGGGCGACGGTGCCTACTCGGTGTTCAAGTTCGAAGGCGGCACGCACCGCGTCCAGCGGGTGCCGGTGACCGAGTCCCAAGGCAGGATCCACACCTCGACGGCAACCGTCGCGGTGCTGCCCGAGGCAGAGGAGGTCGAGGTCCAGGTCGACGACAACGATCTCCAGATCGACGTCTACCGGAGCTCGGGGCCGGGCGGCCAATCCGTCAACACGACCGACTCCGCCGTGCGAATCACCCATAAGCCGACCGGGATCGTCGTCTCGATGCAGGACGAGAAATCGCAGCTGCAGAATCGAGAGCGCGCGATGCGCGTGCTGCGCGCCAGGCTGTACGAACGGGCGCAGGCCGAGCAGCAGGCCTCGATCGACGCCAGCCGGCTGCAGCAGGTTGGCACCGGCGAGCGGTCGGAGAAGATCAGGACCTACAACTTCGGCGAGCGGCGGGTCAACGACCACCGCATCAACCTGCGGGTCCACAACCTCGACGCGATCCTGATGGGCGAGCTCGACGAGTTGACCGGGGCGCTCCAGGACGACGAGAAGCGCCGGCGGCTGGAGGAGAAGGCGGTTGGCTGACGCCGTCGCCGCCGGCAAGCTGACCGTCGGGACGGCGGTCACCCGCGGGCGCGACGCGCTCGCGTCGGCGGGGTGCGAGACGCCGCGGCTCGACGCCGAGCTGCTGCTGGCCGAAGTGCTCGGGGTTGGTCGCGAGCGGCTGGTGCTCGACCGCGATCTGGTGCTGCCCAGACGGGCGCTGGCGCGGTTCGGCTCGCTCGTCGAGCGCCGCGCGGCGCGCGAGCCGGTGGCATACATCCTCGGGCGCAAGGAGTTTCGCCGGATCATGCTCGAGGTCGATGACCGTGTCCTGATCCCGCGCCCCGAGACCGAGTTGCTTGTCGAGGTTGCGCTCGGCCTGCGCGAGGGGGTGCGCGTCGCCGACGTCGGGACCGGAAGCGGCGCCGTCGCACTGGCGCTCAAGTCCGAGCGGCCCGACCTGGCCGTGTCCGGGCTCGAGATCGACCCCGGCGCGCTCGAGGTCGCTCGCGGCAATGCGGCGCGGCTCGGACTCGAGGTCGACCTCATTGCTGCCGACCTGCTGGACGGACGGACCTACGACGCGATCCTCGCCAACCTGCCCTACGTCGCCGACGGGGCGCTGATCGCGCCCGAGATCGAGCGCTACGAGCCCGCCGGTGCGTTGTTTGCCGGCCCCGACGGCCTCGACGTCATTCGCCGCCTGGTCGTGGACGTGGCCGTGCGTGACAGGGCCCCGGAGTTGCTCGCGCTCGAGATCGACCCTGCGCAGGCCGGAGTCGTGCGCGCGCTCGTGCGTTCGGTGGGCCTTGAATCTGTTTCGGTTGCGCGCGACCTCGCGGGGCGCGACCGGGTCGTGGTGGGTGTCCGGTCGTGACCGCGGTCGATGCGGCGGCGTTTGAGCGCTGCATGTCGGTCGGAGGGATCGCGGTGTTCCCAGCCGACACGGTCTACGGGCTCGCCTGCGATGCCAACAACGAGGTCGCGGTTCGGCGGCTGTATGCGCTCAAGCGCCGGCCGCTTGACAAGCCGTCGGCGGTGATGTTCTTCGACGTCGAGTTGGCGCTCGAGGCGCTGCCCCAGCTCGGTGAGCGGACGCGTTCTGCGGTCTCGGGCCTGCTCCCCGGCGCGCTGACGTTGCTGCTGCCCAACCCCGAGGCGCGCTATCCGCTCGCATCCGGGGCAGACCCGTCGACGCTCGGTCTGCGGGTACCGGTGATGCCCGGCTTCGAGGGCGTGCGGTGGCCGGTGCTGCAATCGAGCGCCAATCTCGCGGATCGCCCCGAGGCCCACCGGCTCGAGCAGGTGCCGGAGGAGATCCGCCGCGCGGCGGACATGGTGATCGACGGCGGCGAGCTTGCGGGAACCGCGTCGACGGTCATCGATCTGCGCCGCTACGAGGAGGACGAGAGCTGGCGCATCGTCAGGGAGGGAGCCGTCAGCGAGGCTGATGTCGCGGCCGAGCTCGGATGGCAGTTTCACTTCGACCCTGCGAGCTACATGGAGATGATCAAGGGGGACATCCCGGTCTATGACCGCTTCCAGGATCAGCTCGTCGACGCCTCGGGCGCCGGCGGTCGCAGGATCCTCGAGCTCGGGACCGGGACGGGGGAGACGGCGAGCCGGTTGCTCGATCGCCATCCCGATGCTGAGCTGGTCGGGGTCGATGAGAGCGGCGCGATGCTCGACGCGGCGTGGGGGCGCTTGGCAGGCCGCCGGGTGTCGCTGGTCGTCGCCCGGCTCCAGGATCGACTCCCCGAGGGGCCGTTTGACATCGTCGCGAGCGCGCTCTGCGTCCACCACCTGCGGGCCGATGAGAAGCGCGACCTGTTCGCACGGGTGCACGACGTGCTCGAGCCCGGCGGCCGGTTCGTGCTCGCCGACGTGGTCGTGCCGGTCCGGCCGCAGGACGCGACGATCGCGCTGACCCCCGGTTTCGATCATCCGAGCACCCTCGCCGACCAGGTGGAGTGGCTGCGCGAGGTGGGACTCGAGGTTCGAGTCGTCTGGGAGCACGGGGACCTCGCCGTGGTGGTCGCCTCGCGGCGCTCGTAGGCGCAGCGCTGCGGGCTTGCCCGGGCGCCCGGAGGGCTTGCCGTGGGCGACGTGAGCGGTTGCAGTGGCCGCCGTGAGCGCTTGCCGTGGCCGCCGTGAGCGCTTGCCGTGGCCGGCGGTACTATTCCCGGCCACGTGAGCGCAGCCCTGCCGCCGGATTTCTTCAACCGCCCGCTCTCCGAAGTCGATCCCGAGATCGCTGAGGTGCTGGCGCTCGAGCTCGAACGCCAGCAACGGACGCTCGAGATGATCGCGTCTGAGAACTTCGTCCCTCTGTCGGTGCTCGAGTGCCAGGGGTCGGTGCTGACGAACAAGTACGCCGAGGGCTATCCCGGCCGGCGCTACTACGGCGGCTGCGAGTACGTGGACATCGGCGAGCAGCTCGCGATCGACAGGGCCAAGGCGCTGTTCGGCGCCGAGCACGCGAACGTGCAGCCCCACGCCGGCGCGCAGGCCAACGCGGCCGCCTATCACGCGCTGCTGACGCCCGGCGACACGCTGATGGGGCTCGAGCTCGCCCACGGCGGCCACCTCACGCACGGAATGAAGATCAACGTCTCCGGAAAGCTGTACGAGATCGTCGCCTACCACGTCGACCGCGAAACGAGCGTGATCGACATGGACGAGGTCCAGCAGTTGGCGCTCGAACGGCGGCCGAAGATGATCGTGGCTGGGTGGTCGGCGTATCCACGCCAGCTCGACTTCGAGCGCTTCCGCGAGATCGCAGATTCGGTCGGCGCCTACCTGATGGTCGACATGGCCCACTTCGCCGGGTTGGTCGCCGCCGGGCTGCATCCATCGCCGGTGCCCTACGCCGACGTGGTCACGACCACGATCCACAAGACGATCGGCGGCGGCCGCGGCGGGATGATCCTCTGCAAGGAGGAGTACGCCAAGAAGATCGATTCGGCCGTGTTCCCGGGCCAGCAGGGCGGGCCGCTCGAGCACATCATCGTCGGCAAGGCGGTGGCGCTGCGGATCGCCGCATCGGACCCGTTCCGCGAGCGCCAGCAGCGGACGCTGGCCGGCGCTCGCGCCGTGGGCGAGCGGCTGCTTGGCGCCGGCGGGGGCGTCTCGGTGCTGACCGGCGGCACCGACGTCCACCTGGTGCTGTGTGACCTGCGCGAGTCCGAGCTCGACGGCAAGCAGGCCGAGGACCGGCTGCACTCGATCGGGATCACCGTCAACCGCAACGCGGTGCCGTTCGATCCGCGGCCGCCGGCGGTCTCGTCGGGCCTGCGGATCGGCAGCCCGGCGCTGGCCACACGAGGCCTGCAGGTCGAGGACTTCGACGAGGTCGGCGCGATCATCGCCGCGACGCTGAATCCCGACGGGCCGTTCGAGGACCGCCAGGCCGAGCTCAGCGAGCGGGTGGCGGCGATCGCGGAGCGCTACCCGCTGTACGCAGGGCTCGCCGCCGCTGCGGTCTGAGTCCGGTTTCGCCCTCTAGTCCGGTTTCGCACGGCCGTTTGTCACGGCGCGTGTCGATTGTGCGACGGGTCTGTGACAACTGGGGCCTCGCTGCCCCGGCGCGCTTTCGAGCGTCGATGCTGCGGGCATGCGCCGCGCATTCGAGCATGCGTTTCGTGACAAATCGCGCCCCCCTGGGCCGATTTGGCGCATCGTTGCGGCCCAGCCTGCAGACGGCGACAAATCGATCCGCCCCGCTCGGATTTGTCACGTTCTGCAGGTCACGGAGACCGGTGAGCGCGGGCTCTCGGCTTACGCCGAGGCGCAGGAGGGGCTGGTCCACCGATCGCAGCTGCTTGCGGTCGGGATCAGCCGCGGCTCGATTGCCCATCGAGTGAAGATCGGGTCGCTGCACCCGGCTGGGCGGAACGTATTCGCGGTCGGCCATGCGGCGCTCGGGTCACGCGCGCCAGAGACGGCAGCGCTGCTATCCGTCGGGAACGACTGCCTCCTCAGCCATGCCAGCGGCGTGGCGATCTGGGGGCTCGTCGACAGCCGAAGTGACCTGGTCGAGGTGACCGTGGCGGGTCGCAACGTCCGTCAGCGCCCCGGGGTGCGCGTTTACCGCGTCGCGGAGCTCGACTCCCGTGACGTTCGGCTGCGTGACGGGCTGCCGGTCACGTCCCCGGCGAGGGCGCTGATCGACTTTGCGGGCCGGCGCGAGACCGGCGATGCCGAGCTGGCCCGGGCGCTCTCCGAGGCCCGCGTCCAGCACCTCGTGACCGACCGCGAGCTGATCGCCGCGATGGCGCGCTGCCCGGCCCGGACCGGCGTGGCGCGCGTCCGGGGCCTGCTCGACCAGCACAACGAGCGGATCAATTCGCGCCACGAGGCCGAACGGCGCCTGATGAAGCTGATCGGACAGGCCCGGCTGCCGATGCCCGAGGCCAACGCACATGTGCTCGGCCATGAGGTCGACCTGCTATGGCAGGCTGAGAAGCTCGTCGTCGAGATGGACGGATGGGCGTTTCACGGGCATCGCGCGGCGTTCGAGCGCGATCGTGACCGTGACCAGCGGCTCGTCGCCGCCGGCTACCGGGTGATCCGCATCACCTGGCGCCAGCTCCAGCGCGAGCCGTTCGTGGTCGTGGCGCGGATCGCGCAGGCGCTCCAGGGACCGCAGCCCTAGCCTGGATTACCCCGGAGTCGTGGCGACGCCTTGGGTTAGCGAGCTGGAGGAGTTGGACCTGTTCTTCCCCTTCCCCAGCGGAGTTTTCGCCGGGTAGTCGCAGGCCCCGCAGGGGCCGAGCACGCCCGGCGGCGTTTTGGGTTGATCTCCATGGAGACACGGACGGCCCGCCTGACCCCGGAGCGCCACATCGACGCGTCCGAGCACGGGGAGATTGTGCAGATGGACTGTTTGCTCATCGACCGGCTGTCGGGCGGCAAAGGACCGGTCTGGCAGTACACCGCGATCGATGTCGCCTCGGGCAACACGAGGGCCGAGCTGCACACATTCGAGCGCAACGCCCGCTCGCGCGGCCCTTAACCTCCAGTCGGGCCCGGATGGCATGCTTCGCTGGCATGCCCCACTGGCACGCCCTGCTGTCGTTCCTGGCTGCGCTGGCGGTCGCGGCCGCGCTGACGCCTTTGGCGGCGCGGCTGGCTCGGCGGGTCGGCGCCGTCGATATCCCACGCGAGCGCGGTCTCGCGCTCAAGGAGACGCCGCTGCTCGGAGGGCTGGCGATCCTCGCGGGGGTGTTGGTGGCCGCGGCGATCTGGCTTCCGAGCCGGGTGAGCCTGGCCCACGCCGCGCACGGCAAGGCGGGCTCCGCAGGGACCGTCTACATGTGGGGGGTGATCGCGGGCGCGTGCGTCATCACGCTCGTTGGCGCGATCGACGACATCCGGCCGCTACGTCCGGCGGTCAAGCTCGCCGGGCAGATCATCGCGGCGGTGATCGCGGTCGAGGCGGGTGCTGTGGTGACCGGGATCACGCTCCCGTTCGTGCACCCGCTGCAGTTCCCCAACGCGGGCGGCGTCCTGACGGTGATCTGGCTGGTCGGGATGATGAACGTGGTCAATTTCTCCGACGGCGTTGACGGGCTCGCCGCCGGGGTCTGCACGATCGACGGAATCGCATTCGCGATCATCGCGTTCGACCTTGGAGTCCATGGCGCCGCGATCCTGGCGGCGCTCACGGCCGGCGCCGCGCTCGGGTTCCTGTTTCACAACTTCCATCCGGCGTCGGTGTTCATGGGCGACGCCGGCGCCAACCTGCTCGGGTACCTGCTCGGCGTCGTGGCCGTCGTCGGCTCGCTGAAGACCGGCGCTCTGGTCGCGTTGGTGGTGCCGCTGGCGATCCTGGCGATCCCGTTCCTCGACACCGGGTTCGTGATCGCAAAGCGGCTGAAGTATCGGCGCAAGCCGTGGTCGGCCGACGCCAACCACTTCCACCACCGGATGGCGCGGATCGGCTTCTCGCAGCGCAAGACCGTTGTCTACCTGTACGTCTGGACGTCGCTGATGGCCGGTCTGGCCGTGGCGCTGCGGCTGATCTCCCATCACGAGCGCCACAAGGCCGGCTGGATCGCCGTGCTGATCGTGCTGGCGATCGTCTGCCTGGCCGCCAGCATCTACCTCGTTTACGTGCTCGAGATCTTCAAGTTCAAGGGTCAGCGAGCTGACGAGCTGCGACGCGCTGACCCGGACACCAGTGAGCACGAAATCGAGGAAGCCGTTTCGCGCGACATCGAGACCGGGGAGTTCGAGAGGGTGACGGTTCCAGACGATGACTGATCCCCGGATCGAGAAGGCCAACCTCGAGCAGCTCGAGTCGTTCATCACCGCCGACGGAAGCTCGATCCGTGAGCTGGCCGGGCCGGCCTGGACCAGAGCGCGCAACCAGAGCCTCGCCGAGGCGACCGTCGAGCCGGGGGGCGCGACCGCCGAGCACTACCATCCGAGGGCCGAGGAGCTGTACTACTTCGTCGCCGGGCAGGGGAGGATGCGGCTCGGCAAGGAGGAGGCAGAAGTGCGCGCCGGTGACTGCGTCGTGATCCCGCCCGGGACCACGCACAAGCTGTTCAACACGGGCCCGGAGAAGCTGGTGCTTCTGTGCTGCTGTGCGCCGCCCTACTCGGACGACGACACCGTCCTGACTGGCGGGTAGAGGCCGCTGCACGGAATCAAACGTGTCGAATGGGCGGGGGCCGGGGTGGTCGTCGTGCTCACCGCGCTGGCCGCGATCGCGCACTTCGCGAGCGGCATATCGCATGTGGCCACGTTCATCATCGCAGCGCTTGCGCTGGCCGCGGTCGCCTGGCTGGTGTCGTTCGCGACCGAGCAGCTCGCGCATCGGTTCGGTCCGGGCGCGACCGGGCTGCTGCAGGCGACGCTCGGGAACCTGCCCGAGTTCTTCGTCGTCCTGTTCGCGCTCAACGCCGGCGAGCTGGTCGTGGCGCAGACGGCGATCCTCGGATCGATTCTCGTCAACGCACTACTGGTGCTCGGCCTGGTGATCATCGCCGGCGCCTTCCGCGAGCCCGACCGCGTGATGCGCTTCAACAAGCGGCTGCCCAACGACACCGCCACGCTGCTGATGATCACGAGCTTCATCGTGCTGCTGGTCGCGCTCGCCGACTCGTCAAATGACTCCGCCAGCAACCACATCAAGACGATCTCGATCATCAGCGCGGTCGTGATCCTGCTCGTCTACGTGGTCTGGGTGCTGCAGTACCTGAGGACCGAGCGGACCCGGGGCGAGGCGGGCAAGGCGCGGATCTCGGCGGCGGTGAGCTTCGTGCTGCTGATCGTCGCTGGGGTGGCGTCGGCGTTCGTCTCGGAGTGGTTCGTCGACGCGCTCGAACCCTCGATCCACACGCTCGGCATCTCGCAGGCATTCGCGGGCCTGGTGATCGTCGCGACCGCCGGCAACGCTGTCGAGCACGCGGCAGGCGTCGTGCTGGCGGCGAAGGGCAAGGCGGACCTCGCCGTCTCGATCGTCAAGAACTCGATCGGTCAGGTCGCCGCGTTTCTGCTGCCGGTACTGGTGCTGGTCTCGCTGCTGACGGCGACGACGCTGACGTTCGCGTTTGCGCCGGTCTACACTGGCGCGCTGCTGGTCACGGCGGTGATCATCTGGCAGATCACCGGCGACGGCGAGGCGACGCCGTTCGAGGGCTCGGCTCTGATCGCCGCGTTCGTGATTCTGGCCACCGTCGCTTGGTTCGAGTAACCGGGCCGCCCCCGACCGCCAGCGTCGAAGACCGCGGCGAATTTCACCCGCTCGCCTCCGAGAAAGAGCGCGCCCGCGGCTCTGCAGATCATGCAAGTCGTGACAAATCAGCGCCGCGCGGCCTGATCTGTCGCAAACCGCCCGGCGACTCGGGCGTTTTGCGACAAATCGCCTCCGGGAGTGGCGATTTGTCACGTTCGGCAGGCTCGTCCCCGCGCCGCGGCTTGCAAGAGCGGTAACGATTTCGCACCGACGGGCGCTGAACCGGGCAGCCGGCCGACCCCCGGGCAACGGGCCGACCGCAGCCGACCCAGCCTGCTATTCTGACGTTTACGTAAGAATCAGATTCACAGTCGGAAGAGGTGGTTAGCCCTGTCAGTCCTTCAAGCACCGGCGAAGCGCCGGATCGGCGTCCACGCAGATCACGACTCGTACAAATGGTGGGCGCTGTCCTGCACGTCGCTGGGAATGCTGCTGGCCACGATCAACTCGGGCACGCTGATCATCGCGCTGCCCGACCTCGAGCGCAGCCTCCACACGAGCCTGCTCGAGCTCGTCTGGGTGATCCTCGTCTACATGATCGCCTCAACCGTGCTGGTCCTCAGTGCAGGCCGTCTCTCTGACCAATTCGGCCGCAAGCGCGCCTACGTCGCGGGCTTCATCGTGTTCGCGTTCGCGTCGCTCGGCGCGGGATTCGCATCCGGCGGCACCGAGCTGATCCTGTGGCGGATCCTGCAGGGGATCGGCGGCGCGTTCCTGTTCGCCAACGCGGCCGCGATCGTGACCGATGCCTTCCCGCGCGAGCAGCTGGGTCTGGCGATGGGCACCAACACGATGGTCGCCGCGGTCGGACTCGTGATCGGGCCGGTGCTCGGCGGGGCACTGGTCGCGCTCAGCTGGCACTGGGTGTTCTGGTTCAACGTCCCGTTCGGACTGGCGGGCAGCCTCTGGGGCGCGCTGGTCCTGCACGAGGTGACCGGGCGCTCCGACGATCGCTCGTTTGACTTTCTCGGCACGATCACGTTCCTGATTGGACTGACGGGCCTCGTGTACGGGATCTCGAAGGGCGGGATCTCGGGCTGGGACTCGCCGCTGGTGATCGGCGGCCTGGTCCTGTCGGTGATCCTGCTGCCCGCCTTCGTCGTGATCGAGCGCCACACCAAGGCGCCGATGCTCGACCTGACGATCTTCCGCAGCCGGCTGTTCTCGACCGCGGCCGGCGCAGCGTTCGCCAACGGCCTGGCGCGATTCGCGCTGATGTTCGTATTTGTCTTCTACTTCCAGGGCGTGCAGGGCGACTCCCCGATCCTGGCCGGCATCAAGCTTGCACCGCTGGCGATCGGGATGCTGATCTCTTCGCCGCTGGCCGGCATATGGGCAGACCGCCGCGGCTCGCGCACGTTGGCCGTGCTGGGGATGCTGGTGACGGCGCTGGGCCTGGCGCTGATGACCACGCTGGAGCGCGACACGAGCTACATCTGGCCGTGCATCTACATGTTCATCGTCGGAATCGGCTCGGGCATGTTCAACTCGCCCAACACGGCCGCGATGATGGGCAGCGTCGCGCCGCACCGGCGTGGGATCGCCGCCGCGGCGCGGGTGCTGGTGCAGAACACCGGAGCGGTGATCTCGATCGCCTTCGTGCTAGCGGTGGTCACCGCCGCGGTCCCCAAGCACGTCCTGTTCGCGGTCTTCTCCGGGCTCGCCGACCAAATCTCAACCGCGGAGCTGACGCCGTTCATCGCCAACATGCACACGGCGCTGTGGTGCCTGACAGCGGTGTCGCTGGTGGGCGCGGCGATCTCCGCCGCCCGTCCCAAGGACGTTCGAACGGCGGCGGTCGAGCCCCAGGGGGCGGTCTCGTGAGCGCGGTCGCAGAGCGCACGCTGCGGATCGGCGAGCTCGCCGAACTGACCGGTACGACGCCGCGCACGATCCGTTACTACGAGGAGATTGGGCTGCTCGGCGGCGGCGCCGAGCGCACCCAGGGCAAGCACCGCTGCTACACGCAGGCCGACATCGATCGCGTCCGCGAGATCGTCCGGCTGCGTGACCTGCTCGGGCTGTCACTCGAGCAGCTGTCGAAGCTGCTCGAAGCCGAGAGCGCGCGCGCCGGTCTGCGCCGCGAGTACCAGCAGACCGAGTCGGCTGCCGAGCGCAAGCGGATCCTCGAGAGCTCGCTGGAGCACATCGGGACCCAGCTCGAGCTGGTGCGCGGCCGGCTGCGCGAGCTGACCGAGCTCGCCACAGAGCTCGAGGACAAACAGCGACTTGTGAGACGTAGGATTCGCGAAAACTCGCGATGAGATGAGATGAGATGAGCGCTGTCTCGACGTCGCCGCGAGGTGCGGACCGTCCGAGCAAGAGCCCGAAGCAGAGCCGCCTCGCCGGCGTCGACCGGCGCGCGATGACGGTGCTGTCCGCCGGGCACCTGTTCACCGACGTCGGACAGGGCTCGATCCCAGCGCTGCTGCCGTTCCTGATCACCCGCGATCACCTCAACTACGCGAGCGCCTCGGCGCTGGTGTTGGCCGCGACGATCTCGAGCTCGGTCATCCAACCCCTGTTCGGCCATGTCTCGGACCGCCGTTCGCTGCCATGGCTGATGCCGCTCGGGCCGGCGCTCGGCGGACTCGGGATCGCGCTGGTCGGGATCGCGCCGAGCTACGCGTTCACGTTCGCCGCTGTGCTCGTCAGCGGCGTCGGTGTCGCCGCATTTCATCCCGAGGGGTCGCGGTTTGCCAATTACGTGTCGGGCTCGCGGCGCTCGAGCGGGATGAGCCTGTTCAGCGTCGGAGGCAACATCGGGTTTGCGCTCGGGCCGGTGCTGGTGACCCCGCTGGTCCTCGTCTTCGGCCTGCCGGGGACGTTGTTCGTGATCATCCCGACCTGGGCGATGGCCGCCGTGCTCGTGCACGAGCTGCCACGACTGCAGACGTTCCGGGCCGACCTCAAGGGCGGCCGGGTCCAGCCCAGCGACGCTCCCGATCACTGGGGCCCGTTCATCGTGCTCGGCGCGGTGATCGCGCTGCGGTCGTTTGTGTACTTCGGATTCGTGACGTTCATCCCGCTGTACTTCATCCATGATCTGCACACGAGCAAGGCGGTCGCGAGCCTGGCGCTGACGGCGATGCTGGTCGGCGGCGCGGCCGGGACGCTGATCGGCGGCCCGCTTGCGGACCGGTTCGGCCGCCGCGCCGTACTGCGCGGCTCGATGGCGGCGCTGCCGCCGCTGATCGTTGCGTTCCTGGTCTCGGGACCGGCGCTGGCGATCGTGTTCGCGGCACTCGCCGGAGCGGTCACGATCGCCACCTTCGCGGTCACGATCGTGATGGGTCAGGAGTACCTGCCGGCGCGGATCGGGGTCGCCTCGGGCGTCACGATCGGCCTCTCGATCGGCCTCGGCGGACTCGGCGCGCCGCTGCTGGGCATCTTCGCCGATTCACATGGCCTGAAATCGGTGTTCGAGCTGCTGGTCGTGTTCCCGATCTTCGCGCTCGGTCTGGCGCAGCTGCTGCCCCGTTCTCCGGTGACCAGGCACCACGAGCTGCCCGACCTTGACCCTACGGCCGCCACGCCGGCGGGTACGCCGGAAACCGGCTTGGGGCCAGCGCACCCCTGAGAGCTCGGGCCGCGCGCGGGTAGCGGCTGAGCCGGAACGGTCCGTCGCTCTCGGCCCCCTGGTTGTAGACGAGCATCCGAACCCGCCGGTGGGCCGCGACCCAGCCGAACAGCTGGTGGACGAAGCCCGGGTCGTCAGCCCCCCAGATCGCGTATTCGCCGAATGCGAACGGCTCGTCGCCGAACGCGCGGTAGAAGGAATCCAGGCCCGCGAAGTTGGGGAACTTGGAGTAGAAGTCGGTCCCGACCCAGTCGACCCATCTGCGGCCCGGCCAGTAGGCGCGCGGCTGGTTGCCGGGCACGTCTGGCGATCCCGCGACCTGCGGGGCCCAGATCATCGCGACCGCCGTTGCAGGCAGATCCGATGACGTGTTGAGCCTGGGCATCCCGAGGCGGGCCAACTCGGCGTCGATTACGGTCAGGCTGCCACCGCGGAGGATCAGCGCAACGCGCCTCCAGGCGCGCTTGAACGCCGGGGCGGAATGGGCCGCGTCGCGTGGGCTGCCGTCGGCGTTGTAGGCGCTGTAGGCGTTCCAGTAGCCGTCCATCTCACCCATCAGGCGGACGTAGACCGGCTGCGCCGCGAGCGCGATCTCATGGTTGAGGCCGATCAGCCAGGCATCGCCGCGGCCGGCCGCGATCCCGGCAGGGGTGATCGCCTCGCGCGAGCCATAGGCGGTTGTGATCTCGATCATCGGCCGCGAACCGGCGGCAAGCG
Organism: uncultured Solirubrobacterales bacterium; assembly: GCA_963770885.1. Classification (GTDB taxonomy): domain Bacteria; phylum Actinomycetota; class Thermoleophilia; order Solirubrobacterales; family Solirubrobacteraceae; genus Palsa-465. The sequence continues at coordinate 770,033 of CAVYRI010000001.1, forward strand.
CATGCGAGAAGAGCCCCGGCAGATACTGGCCCCAGGCGACGAACTCCTGGTAGACCGCCGGGTGCTTGCCGACGGCCGCGACATACGCCGAGACGGGCTCGTCGGTGACGCCCTGAAAGACGGTGCCGGGCGCCGGCAGGTAGGGGTGCGCGAGCGCCGACGACCCGCCGCAGACCGCCAGTCCCGCGATCACGCCGGCGAGCAGCCGGCCGATCGAGCACGCCGGGGGACGGATGCGCATGGGGATCTCATCGGCCGCAGGCCCCGCCCGCATGACCGATGTTTGTACGGTTCGACACCGTTCCGAGAGCCAAATCCGGAGGTGTTACAAGCGTGTTACAAATTGCCGGGGGACTCGCTATATTGGGATTGCGTTGGTTGTCGCCTCCCCAGCGAGCCATGACCCGCTGATGCATTGGGTACGATTGCCCGCCCGTCCGTAGCAGCGCTACCGATCTCAGGACATGAATAGCTTTTCTGCACTCATCGTGATTGTCTGCGCCTGCGCCCACCCCGACGGGGACCAACTCGCCGGTGACCTGGAGAGGGCGGTTTGGCGGTAGGCGTCGCCGTCGGCGCCGGGCAGCGCCGGATGACCGCTTCGCGGATGCTTCTCGCTCGCAACCTCGACGTCGTGCTCGTCGTGATCGGCGCGCCCGTCGCCGTGGCGCTCGGCGCGCCCGCGCTCGGATACGCGATCGGGGCCGTCGCATGGATCCTCAACCGGGTGATCGCTGCGACCGATAAGCGCTGGACCGGGAGGCTGCGCGAGCCACGCCAGCAGTTGGCCGTGAACCTGTTCGAGGGGTTCGGGCGGATCTGGCTGCTCGCGGGCGCGATCATCATCGCCGGCGTCGCCGGCGGTCGTGCTGACGGCCTGACCACGGCGGTGGTGATCTTCGGTGCCTATTCGGTCGCGTTTGCGATCAGGGTGCTGAGCGGCCCTCCGGATCGAGAGCGTGCCCAGCGATGAGCCGGTTCGACAACATGAGCAGTGGCAAGAAGATCGGCTACTCGATCCTGGCCGTCTGGCTGGGCGGGATCATTTTCTTCGCGCTGATCTACGGCGTCACCGCCCACAAAGCGCCCGCCGTGGCGAGTGGCGTGTTCTCGCCGACCAACGAGTTCAAGCTCGACACGTGGTTCAGCCTCGGACCGATCGCGTTCAACAAGGGCGTCCTGTACCTGCTGATCACCGCGGTCCTGACGATCGGAATCATGGTCTACGTGGCCGACCATCTCAAGGAGCGGCCCGGACGACTGCAGGCCGCGGTCGAGTGGTTCTACGGCCTGACCCAGTCGATGTCGAGCGACAACATGGGCAAGGAGCTCGACCGCAAGTACTTCCCGTTCATCGCCACGCTGTTCGTATTCATCCTGGTGACGAACCTGATCGGCTACATCCCGCTACCGGTCAACTCGGTCGACAAGTTCACCCTGTTCGGGGCACACATCCCCTCGTTCCAGCTCTATGCGGCCGACACCAACGTCGCGTTCCCGCTGATCCTGGCGCTGGGCGTGTTCATCATCTTCAACTACGAAGGGATCAAGTACCACGGATTCGTCGGCTACTTCAAGAGCCTGATCCCGGGCGGGATCGGCAAGGGCCTGCTGCCTCTGATCGCCGTGATCGAGGTCCTCTCGATCTTCCTGAGGCTGATCTCGCTCACCGTCCGACTTTGGGCCAACCTGCTGGCGGGCCACCTGCTGATCGCCTTCATGGGCGGCGAGCTGGGCGTGCTCGTCGGCCAGACCGTCGTCTCGTGGGCGCTGCTCCCGCTTGGCATCGCCATCTTCCTTTTCGAGGCCGTGCTGATCGCCGGCCTGCAGGCATTCATCTTTGCGATCCTGACGGCCATCTACCTGGGTGGCGCGGTCTCCAGCCACTGAGTCATCCCTAAGGAGCTATGTAGCCAATGTTGTTGACACTGTTGCACCCAGTACTAACGCTTGCGGCCCAAGGCGCAACGGTCGGCCAGGACGCCGGCCGCGCGATCGCGCTCGGCGTGGGTGCCGGCGGCGGTGCCGCGGGCGCCGGCGCGGGCATCGGAATGCTGTTCGGAAAGGTGATCGAATCGGTCACCCGTCAGCCGGAGATGCGCGACGAGATCACCTCGATCCAGTGGTTGGGCTTCGCACTGACCGAAGCGACGTTCTTCTACGGCCTGGTCGGCGGGTTCATCGCCTTCTTCCTCTAGGCCGACATGCACTCTGTTCCGATCGCGTCGAGCGGCTCGTTCCTGATCTCTCCGAATGTGGGGCTGATGGTCTGGACCCTGGTCGTCTTCCTGATCTCGCTCTACATCCTCAGCAAGGCCGTCTACCCGCGCATCCGTACGGCGCTCGACGAGCGTGCGCGCCGGATCGACGAGTCGATCGACGCCGCCGAGAAGACCCGTCAAGAGGCCGACCAGCTGCTCGCCGACTATCGCGAGCGGTTGCACGAGGCCCGCGGCCAGGCCGACGAGATCGTGTCCCGCGCTCGTAGGACCGCCGAGGCCCACGAGCGTGACGCCGAGGTTGAGGCGAAGGCCAAGCGCGAGCAGCTGATGGAGCAGACGCGCCGCGACATCGAAGCCGAGACGCGCCGCGCGATCGCGGAGATCCGCCGCGAGGTCGCCGACCTGACCGTGCTCGCGACCGAGAAGGTGACCCGAAAGACGCTGACCGACGACGATCAGCGCCGGCTGATCGACGATGCGATGTCCGAGCTGGACTTCAGCACGCTCGGATCGTCAGAGGGGCAGCGATAAGTGGAGGAGATCGCTCAGGTCTACGCGCGAGCGCTGTTCGAGGTCGCCGACGAGCGCAATGCGCTCGACGAGATCCGCGATCAGCTCGGCGCGTTCGCCGACGCGATGCATGAGAACCGCGATCTGGCCGTGTTCTTCTTCTCGCCCTACTTCTCGGTGGATGAGAAGAAGGATGGCCTCGAGCGCGCCGTACAGGACGCCAACCCCGAGTTTGACAATTTCCTGCAGGCGCTGATCGAGCGCCATCGGATGCCCGCGATCTTCCGGATCCGGACCGAGTTCGACTCGCTCTGGGACGAGGCCCGCAAGCTGCTGCCGGTCCAGATCGTCAGCGCGATCGAGCTTGACGACGCCACCGTGCAGAGCCTCGGTGACCAGATCGGCCGCCAGGTCGACCGCAAGATCGAGCTCTCCAGCGCCGTCGATCCCGACATCCTTGGTGGGATCGTGCTCAAAGTTGGCAACCTGATCCTGGACGCCTCGATCAAGAACCGCTTGGAACAACTTCGAAAGCAAGTCGCGCAGGCGTAGCCGCCGCGCCAAAGGGAGCAACCACACATGCAGATCAAGCCCGATGAGATCACCTCGATCCTCAAGAGCCGAATCGAGGGCCTGGACAGCTCGAGCGCGGAGCTAACCGAGGTGGGGACGGTGCTGTCGGTGGCCGACGGCATCTGCCGCGTCCACGGCTTGGACAACTGCATGTCGTTCGAGATGCTCGAGCTCCCCCACGATGTCACCGGCCTGGCGCTCAACCTCGAGTCAGACAACGTCGGCGCGGTGCTGTTCGGCGAGTGGGAGAAGATCTCCGAGGGCGACACCGTAAAGCGCACCGACCACTTGCTCGAGATCCCCGTCGGTGACGCGCTGCTCGGCAGGATCGTCGATCCGCTCGGCAACCCGCTCGACGGCAAGGGCGAAATCGACACGACCGAAACGCGTCCGGCCGAACACAAGGCGCCCGGCGTCGTCCAGCGCCAGCCGGTGAAGGAGCCGATGCTCACCGGACTGAAGGCGATCGACTCGATGATCCCGATCGGTCGTGGCCAGCGCGAGCTGATCATCGGCGATCGTCAGACGGGCAAGACCTCGATCGCGATCGACACGATCATCAACAACCGGGATCGCGACCTGATCTGCGTCTATGTGGCGATCGGGCAGCGCAAGGCGACCGTCGTCCAGCTCGCGAGCATCCTCGAGGAGGCCGGGGCGATGGAGAACACGATCATCGTCATGGCCGCGGCCGACGAAGCGGCCCCGATCAAGTTCCTGGCGCCCTACGCGGGCTGCGCGATGGCCGAGCACTTCCTCTACAACGGCAAGGCCGCGCTGACTGTCTACGACGACCTGACCAAGCACGCGTACGCCTACCGGCAGATGTCGCTGCTGCTGCGCCGCCCGCCTGGGCGTGAGGCCTATCCCGGCGACGTCTTCTACCTGCACTCGCGGCTGCTCGAGCGCGCGGTCAAGCTCAACGACGACCTCGGCGGCGGCTCACTCACCTCCCTGCCCGTGATCGAGACTCAGGCCGGCGACGTCTCGGCGTACATCCCGACCAACGTGATCTCGATCACCGACGGCCAGATCTTCCTCGAGCCGAAGCTGTTCTACTCGGGCGTCCGTCCGGCGATCAACGTCGGGATCTCGGTCTCGCGCGTCGGCGGTAACGCCCAGATCGGCCCGATGCGCAAGGTCGCGGGTCGCCTTAAGCTGGAGCTGTCTCAGTACCGCGACCTGGAGGCCTTCGCCCAGTTCGGGTCAGACCTCGACGCCGACACCAAGGCGGCGCTGGCCCGCGGCGAACGGCTCGTGACGACCCTGAACCAGAACGAGCGCCACCCGATGCCGGTCGAGCAGCAGGTCATCCAGATCTACGCCGCGACCAACGGCTACGTCGACCGGATCAACGTCGACCGGGTGAGCAAGTTCCTCGAGGACCTGACCGAATCGGTCCGCGGCAACGAGCCCGAGCTGCTGAAGAAGATCGCCGGCGGCGACTGGAGCGACGAGACCCAGGCCGAGGTCGACGCGTTCGTCTCCAGGTTCGCCCAGGACTTCGGCTACGACCTCGACGAGGAGGGCCTGCCGCTCGAAGGCGGCGACGTGCCGCCGCCCGCTGAGCACCCGGCCGACGGTAACGGTGCGCCGGCGAGCTCTGATGCGAGCACCGATGAGGACCGCGAGGCGGAGCCTCAGCCGGCCTAGGCAGACCGTATGGCGACCTCGCAGCGAGACGTTCGAAACCGCATCAGCGCGGTCAAGAACATCCAAAAGATCACCCGCGCGATGGAGATGGTCGCGGCAGCGCGTCTGCGGCGTGCCGAGCAGCGGATCGAATCGCTGCGCCCGTACGCCGAGGCGATCCGCCGGATGACGCGCCAGGCGGCCGAGGCCGGGGGCAGCTTCCCCCGGCTGCCGATCCTCGCCGAGCACGAGCAGGTCAAGGCGGTCGCTCTGCTGGTGGTGGCCGGTGACCGCGGCCTCGCCGGCGCCTTTAACTCAAACGTGGTCCGGGCCGGCGTCGCCGCGGCACGCGAGCACGCCGCCGAGGGCCACACGAGCGCATTCTTCGCATCGGGCAGACGCCCCGCGTCGTCACTGGCATTCCGCGGCTACGAGCCGGTGCAGAGTTTCACCGGGTTCAGCGATCGGCCCGCGTACGCCGACGCGCGCCGGATCGCCGAGCGCGCGATGGCCGCCTACCTCGACGACGAGGTCGACAGGGTCGAGATCTTCTACAACGGCTACATCTCGCCGCTCTCGCAGGTCGTCCGCCGCGAGACGCTGCTTCCGCTCCAGCAGGCGACCGTGCTGGCCGAGGAGGACGAGCCCGAGCACGAGAAGCAGTCATCCGGACCACGAGCGGCGGTGGAATACGAGCCTGACCCCGAGCAGATCCTCAAGCGCCTGGTGCCAGACTACGTCGAGATCTCGATCTACCGAGCGCTGCTCGAGTCGAGTGCGTCGGAGCACGGGGCACGGATGACCGCGATGCGCAATGCGTCTGAGAACGCGAGTGGGCTGATCGAGGATTACACGCTGGAGATGAACCGCGCGCGCCAGGCGGAGATCACCCAGGAGATCATGGAAGTCGTCGCCGGCGCCGAAGGGCTCGGCTAGGCGCTGAACAGGAGAACCAATGTCCGCCACATCAGAAGAGACCAGACCAGCCGAGTCAAAGCGCAACACGGGGACGATCGAGGAGATCCAGGGTGTCGTGATCGAGGCCGTGTTCCCCGACAAGCTGCCTGAGATCTACCACGCGATCACCGTCAAGCGCCCTGAGGCGGCAGCGGCCGAGGAGGACGAGGACATCGCCGCGCACGAGACCGATTACCTCGTCTGCGAGGTTCAGCAGCACCTCGGTGACGACCGGGTCCGCGCGGTCGCGATGGACACGACCGACGGCCTCGCGCGCGGCACCGAAGTGATCGACACCGGGGCGCCGATCACGGTGCCGGTCGGTGAGGCGACCCTGGGCCGGATCTTCAACCTGCTCGGCCAGCCGATCGATCTGGGCGAGCCGATCCCCGACGATGTCGAGCGCTGGCCGATCCACCGCGACGCGCCGACGGTCGAGGCGCTGACTCCGACGACCGAGCTGTTCGAGACCGGGATCAAGGTGATCGACCTGCTCGCGCCGTACGCCCGCGGCGGCAAGGTGGGCCTGTTCGGCGGCGCCGGCGTCGGCAAGACCGTGATCATCCAGGAGCTGATCCACAACCTGGCTCAGGAGCATGGTGGTCTTTCGGCCTTCTGCGGCGTCGGTGAGCGCTCGCGCGAGGGCAATGACCTGTGGCTCGAGATGAAGGAATCGGGCGTTCTCGACAAGACGATGCTCGTCTTCGGGCAGATGAACGAGCCCCCTGGCGCTCGCATGCGGGTCGCGTTGTCGGGCCTGACGATGGCGGAGTACTTCCGCGATCAGGAGGGCCAGGACGTGCTGCTGTTCATCGACAACATCTTCCGTTTCGTGCAGGCCGGGTCCGAGGTGTCGGCGCTGCTCGGACGGATGCCCTCTCAGGTCGGCTACCAGCCGACGCTCGAGTCCGAGATGGGCCAGCTCCAGGAGCGGATCACGTCGACCCGGAAGGGATCGGTCACGTCGATCCAGGCGATCTATGTGCCCGCCGACGACCTCACCGACCCCGCCCCGGCGTCGGCGTTCGCGCACCTGAACGCGACCACGACGCTGTCGCGGTCGATCTCGGAGAAGGGCATCTACCCGGCCGTCGACCCGCTCGACTCGACCTCGACGATCCTCAAGCGAGAGATTCTCGGCGACGAGCATTTCACGGTCGCCAACGAGGTCAAGCAGGTGCTGCAGCGCTACAAGGAGCTGCAGGACATCATCGCGATCCTCGGGATCGACGAGCTGTCCGACGAGGACAAGGTGACGGTCAACCGCGCCCGGAAGATGGAGCGGTTCCTGTCGCAGCCGTTCCACGTCGCCGAGCAGTTCACCGGCATCCCGGGCGTGTTCGTCCCGGTCTCGGAGTCGATCCGCGGCTTCAAGGAGATCCTCGAGGGCAAGCACGATGACCTTCCCGAGCGTGCCTTCTTCATGAAGGGCTCGATCGACCAGGTCGTAGAAGATGCAGGCGGCGGCGGCGGCGGCGAGCGCGAGCGCGAGCCGGAGGCCGGCGACTCGGGCGCGGACGCCGAGACCGAGGCCGAGTCCGAGTCCGGCTCCGAGTAGACGATGGCTCACACCAAGTTCCAGGTCGAGGTTCTGACGCCCGAGGGTGAGGTGTTCGCCGACGAGGTCGAGATGGTGTCGACCAAGACGGCCGTCGGCTCGATCGGCGTGCTCGCAAACCACTCGCCGGTGCTGGCGATGCTGGATCCGACCGAGCTGAGGCTCTACCGGTCCGATTCCGACATCGTGCGCTTCGCGCAGGCCGAGGGCTACATGCAGGTCGGCGGCAATCGGGTCCTGCTGCTCGTCGAGGAAGCCCACGACCCGGGGGCGCTGGATACCGACGAGCTGCGCCAACGGCTGCAGGTGGCCGAGCGCGAGATCGACGCCGCCGGCGACGACACCGAACGCCGGCGCGTGGCAGAGCGCGACCAGCTTCGACTGGAGGCGTTCCTCAAGGTCGCCGAAGGCGCCTGAGTGAGGGCCTCGGGGGCGATCGGGCCTTATCGAAGCGTCAGCTACGGCGCCTAACGTTGTCGGGCTGATGCTTGACGAGCGCATCCTCGCCGAACGGCTGATCAGCTACGACACCTCGCGACCCGACGATCTCGTCGCAGCGGCAGGATTTGTCAAGGGTTGGCTTGAATCCCGCGATATCGAGGTGCACGACCAAGATCACAACGGCCGGCCGGTGCTGGTCGCCGAGGTCGGCGCGCGCAGTGTTGACGCGCCATGCGTGGTGCTGCACGGCCATCTCGACGTGGTCCCGGGCCAGCCCGAGCAGTTCGAGCCCCGGATCGAGGGCGACCGCCTGATCGGACGCGGCGCCTACGACATGAAGGGCGGGCTGGCGGCGATGATGTGCGCGCTCAAGGACAACGCCGATCAGGACCAGGTCAAGCTGCGGCTGATCTGCGTGCCCGACGAGGAGTCCGAGGAGATCGACGAGCGGTCAACGGACGCGATCGTCCAGCGCGGGCTGGGCGGGAACTTCGCGATCACCGGGGAGCCGACCGACATGCACATCGGCGTCCAGGCCAAGGGCGTGCTGGTGATGCGGATCGTCGTCCACGGACGCGCCGCCCACAGTTCGACACCGTGGTTGGGCGACAACGCGGTGCTGAAGGCGATCGACGTGTTCCGCGCGATCGAGACGCTGCCGTTCTCGCGTGAGTCATCGGAGATGTTCGACCGTCCGTCGATCAACCTCGGGAGAATCGAGGGCGGCGATGCGCTCAACAAAGTGCCCGATCGGTGCGACATGGCCGTCGACGTGCGCTACCTGCCCGGCCAGGATCCGGGCGAGATTCTTGCCCAGGTCCGCGCGATCCCCGGAATCGACGTAACCCGCACCTTCATCCACCCACCGGTCATGGTCTCGCCGTCAGATCCCTACGTCCGCGCCCTGCGCGAGGCGGTCGCGCGCTCGCTGCCCGACAGGGAGACGCTCAGCGTCGGGCGCGACGGCGCCTCGGACGCTGCCTCGTTCATTGCGGCCGGGATCCCGGTGGTCGAGTTCGGACCGTCAGGCTCCGGCCACCACGGGCCCGAGGAGTGGGTCTCGGTGTCGTCGTTGAGGCGCTACCGGCGAGCGCTTGGGGACTTCGTCAGTGAGCTGCCGGCACGGCTGGCCGCTGACGAGGGGGGTGGCGGGCTGACCGCGATCGAGGGCGGCCTGGCATGAGCCGACGGTCTCGCACCGACCGGAGACCGGCATGAGCCTGATCCCGCGCACCCGCCGGGGCGCCCTGTGGCGGTTCTTCCTCGGCGCGCTGCTCGTGATCGCGGCGACGGCAGCGACCACGGCGGTCGCCGGGCTGCTCCAGTTCAAGCAGCTTGCAACTGACATCGGGGTCTCACCTGCGCTGCCGAACGCCAACGTGACGCTGCCCAACCCGGGCCAGCCCCAGACGATCCTGATCATCGGCTCCGACCACCGGGCCGGTGAGCCGTTCCGGTACTCGAACACCGACACGATGCTGCTCGTGCGCCTCAACGGCGCCTCGCAGACGATCAACGTGATCTCGGTCCCGCGCGATCTGCAGGTCGACATCCCCGGCGAGGGGACCGCCAAGCTCAACAGCGCCTACTCGGTCGGTGGGCCGAACCTGCTCGTCAAGGTGCTGAAAACGCAGGTCTTCCCGGGTCTTCAGGTCAACCACATCGTCGACATCAACTTCGGCGGCTTCGTCGACCTGGTCAACGCGATCGGCTGCGTGTACACCGACGTCGACCACCGCTACTACAACAACACGGCGCTGACCGACTACTCGAGCATCAACATCCAGCCCGGCTACCAGAAGCTGTGCGGCACGCTCGCGCTCCAGTTCGTCCGCTTCCGTCACACCGACTCAGACCTCGTACGAAGCGCGCGCCAGCAGGACTTCATCCGCTGGGCCAAGGACCAGTACGGCGTCGGCAACCTGATCTCCAACCGCGACCGGTTGCTGCGGATCTTCGGGAGCCACACCCAGACCGACCACAACCTGCACACGGTCGACGGGCTGATCAACCTCTTCAACCTGGTCGCCTTCTCGGCCGGCCATACGATCAAGCAGATCAAGTTCCCGGCTCAGTTCCTGCCGTGCTCGACGACCGTGCCGTGCTACGTGGCGCCGACCAGCAAGGCCGCCGAGGTCGGTGCGTTCCACGACTTCATGCGGCCGACGCACGCGGCGCCCGCGAAGGCCAAGTCGGTCGTCACAACTGGTCACTCGCGCCATCCCAACCGGATCTCGACCGCCGGCTTGACGTCCGACGTGACCGACGGCCGCAGCCAGGCTCAGGCGCTGCAAGGCATCAGGATGCCGGTCTACTACCCGAAGCTGATCATGGCCGGGTCCGAGTACTGCATGAGCGTGACCGCCAACTGCGACGACGGCTCCGAGCCGGAGACCGAGTACGACGGGTCCTACCCGCGCTCGTACAAGATCCGCGATCAGCAGGGCCATCTCCATCCAGCGTTCCGGATGACGCTGGTGATGAACTCGGCGCTCGGCCAGTACTACGGCGTTCAGGGAACCACCTGGCAGGACCCGCCGATCCTCGCCAGCCCGAGCGGCACGCGCACGATCGACGGCCGCAAACTGTTCCTGTACGCGCAGGCCGGGAGCATCACCAACGTCGCATGGCACACTCCGCAGGGCGTCTACTGGATCTCGAACACGCTGACGACCGACATTTCAAACCGGCAGATGATCGCAATCGCCTCGTCGCTGACACGGGCCGGATAGCGGCGAGCCGGTCGCCGCCCAGAGCCTGACCCCGCTACCCTCCGGCGCTCGATGAGCAGGGAATCCTCAGCCCGCGAACCGATCGCGGTCATCGGCACCGGCTACGTCGGGCTGGTTACGGCCGCGGGATTCGCGGAGCTCGGCAACGACGTGCACTGCGTCGACGTAGACGCCGACAAGGTCGCGCGCCTTCAGCGCGGCGAGATCCCGATCTATGAGCCGGGGCTTGCGGAGTCGGTGTCCCGCAACCGCGAGCGGCTGCACTTCTCGACCGAGCTCGGGCCGGCGCTCGAGCACGCCCGGCTGCTGTTCGTCGCGGTCGGCACGCCGCCGACCTACTCGGGCGACGCCGACCTGTCGGCGGTCAATGCGGTCGTCGCCGAGATGCCGGCCTCCGACCGGCACGCTCTGGTGATGAAGTCCACCGTGCCGGTCGGGACCGGGGCGGCAATCCAGCGCGTGCTCGCCGCCCAGGGCAAGAGCGACTTCGCGTACGTCTCATGTCCCGAGTTCCTCAAGGAGGGATCGGCGCTGGATGACTTCCGCAGCCCGGATCGGGTCGTCGTCGGCGATGACGGCAACTGGGCCGGCGACGCGGTGGTCGAGCTCTACGCGCCGCTCGACGCGCAGCTCGTGCGGACCGACGTTGCCAGTGCCGAGATGGTCAAGCTGGCCGCCAACGCGTTCCTGGCGACCAAGATCTCGTTCATCAACGAGATCGCCAACGTCTGCGAGGAGACCGGCGCCGACGTGCTCGAGGTCGCCCGCGGGATGGGCCTCGATCACCGGATCGGGCGTCACTTCCTGCAGCCGGGGATTGGATTCGGTGGGTCATGTTTTCCCAAGGATGTCTCGGCGCTGAAGCAGCTGGCCGGAAACTCGGGCTATCACTTCCAGCTGCTGACGGCCGTGATCGAGGTCAACGAGCTGCAGAAGCGGCGGGTGGTGGGCAAGCTCCAGAAGCACCTCGGGTCGCTGGTCGGCAAGCGGATCACGCTCTTGGGGCTGGCGTTCAAGGCCAACACCGATGACATGCGCGAGGCGTCATCGCTGGTCCTGGCGGCGCGGTTGCAGGCGGCCGGCTCGCACGTGCGCGCGTTTGACCCGGTGGCCGAGCTCGAGGCGCGCAAGCTGATGACCGGGGTCGAGTTCGCGCCGTCGGCGATCGAGGCGCTCGACGGTGCCGACGCGTGCATCCTGGTGACTGAGTGGCCCGAGTTCGGAGAGCTCGACTGGCAGGACGTTCGCGCCCGGATGGCCGGGGAGCTGGTGATCGACGGACGGAACTTCCTCGACGCCGAGGCGGTCGCCGCCGCGGGCTTCATCTACGAAGGGATGGGGCGCTGACGGCGCCTGCCGGTACCGCGTGCAGGCGCTGATCCTGGCGGGCGGCGAGGGGACCAGGCTGCGTCCGCTCACGTCCACGATTCCCAAGCCGGTCGTACCGCTCGCCGGGCGGCCGTTCATCTCCTACATGCTCGAATGGCTGCGCGGCCACGGTGTCGACGAGGCGATCCTGTCGTGCGGCTTCATGGCCGACGGCGTGCGCAGCGTGCTCGGTGACGGCGGCGGCCTCGGAGTCCGGCTGCACTACGTGGAGGAGCCGCGACCACTGGGCACCGGCGGCGCGCTGAAGCTCGCCGAGAAGCTGCTCGAGGACCGCTTCCTGATGCTCAACGGGGACATCCTCACCGACATCGACCTCAGCGGGCAGCTCGAGCAGCACGAGCGAACCGGCGCGCGGGTGACGCTCGGGCTGATCGCGGTCGACGACCCGTCCGCCTATGGGCTGGTGCGGCGTGGCAATGACAACGCCGTGACCGAGTTCGTCGAGAAGCCGAGCCCGGACGAGATCGACACGAACCTGATCAACGCGGGCGTCTACGTGATCGAGCGCGAGGTGCTCGGGTCGATGCCGCCCGCGGGCACCCGCGTGTCGATCGAGCGCGACGTGTTCCCCGAGCTCGTCGGACGCGGACTCTACGGTCGCGAGCTGTCCGGGTACTGGCTCGACATCGGGACCCCCGACCGCTACCTGCAGGGCACGTTCGACATCCTCGACGGCGAGGTGATGACCGAGGTCGGTCAACGGCTGGCGGCTGCGGGCGGAACGCTGACCGAGGGCGACGGGATCGCCGGCCACGTCCACGCGCCGGCGGTGTTCGGCGCCGGTTGCGTGATCGCGCCGGACGCGTGGATCGGTGCGCGCACCGTGCTCGGTGCCGATGTCCGGGTCGGATCGGGGGCCCACATCGACAGGTCGGTGCTGCTGAACGGCTGCACCGTAGGCGCCGGCGCCCGGGTCAGCGCCGCGATCGCCGCCCCGGGCGTGACGATCGGCGACCGCTGCCGGATCGACCGCGGCGTCGTGCTGGGCGAGAACGTCACCATCGGGGCGGGCAACACGCTCACCGCCGGCATCCGTATCTTCCCCGAGGTGGAGCTGCCCGAAGGAGCAGTCGCGTTTTGAGCGCCGGTGCCGATCTGACCGGCGAGCTTCCGGCCCTGACCCGAGAGTCGATCGCTGCCGTTGACCCGAGCGGCCAGCTGGCCGACGTCCTCGACCTGCCCGAGCATCTCCGCGACGCGCTATGGCGGGTCGAGTCCGCGAACCTGAGCCCGCAGGACTCCCCCGGAGGGCTGATCGTCGCCGGCATGGGTGGCTCGGCGATCGGTGGGTCGCTGGCCCGCGCGGTCCTCGGCGACCGGGCGTCAAGGGAGATCGCGTGCGTGCGCGACTACGCGCTGCCGACATGGTCGACGCCCGACACGACCGTGCTGTGCTGCAGCTATTCGGGCGACACCGAGGAGACGCTCGCCGCCTATGAGGCCGCCGGCGCGCTCGGCGCGCGTCGGATCGTATGCACCACCGGCGGCCGGCTCGCGCAGGCCGCGCGTGACGACGGCGTCCCGGTGATCCCGCTTCCCGGTGCCTACCAGCCGCGGGCGGCGGTCGGCTACATGCTGGTCATCGCGCTCGAGGTGGCCGCACTGGCCGGAGTTTGCGAGCGGCTGCACACCGAGATCGATGTCGCCGCCGCGCACGTCGAGCGGCTGGTCGCGGAGTGGGGTCCTGAGGCGCCGGAGGAGTCGCTCGCCAAGCGGATCGCCCGCGACCTGATGGGCACGGTCCCGCAGATCATCGGCGCCGGACTGACGGCGCCGATCGCCTACCGGTGGAAGACGCAGCTCAACGAGAACGGCAAGCTGCCGGCATTCGCCTCCGAGCTGCCCGAGCTCGACCACAACGAGATCGTCGGCTGGGAGGGGGCGGCCGCGCTGGGACGGTTCGGCGCGGTTTTGCTCGACGACTCCGACCTGCACCCGCGCGTCCGCGCGCGCTTTGATCTGACGCACGAGTTGATCGAGCGCCAGGCCGCGGTCACCCAACGGGTGCAGACGGTGGGGGAGACGCGGACCGAACGTTTGATCTCGTTGGTCCTGCTCGGGGATCTCGTTTCGCTCTACCTGGCGGTGCTGCGGAGGATCGACCCGGCCTCGATCGCGTCGCTGATACAGCTCAAGGACTCGCTCGCGCGGATCTGAGGCCCGCTCGGGCCGGTCGTTCGAGATCCCGCCGCCAAACCTTGACACGATCGTGGTAGGGTTTGGGCCCGCGATGGAGATGTTGACGATCAACGAAGCGGCCACGACGACCGGCTGGTCGCCGCGCATGCTTCGCTACGTCGAGCAGGCTGGACTCGTGGCGCCGGGGAGGTCGACGTCCGGCTATCGCCTCTATGGCGCCGCCGAGCTGCAGCGGCTGCGGACCCTCAAGGAGCTGCTGGCGCGGTTTGGAATCGGGCTCTCGGACGTCGCGTTCGCGGCGCGGATCGCGACCGACCCCGAGCTCGCCGAAGCGGTGGCGTCATGGTTGAGGTCCGAGGCGACGCGCCCCGAGGACGTCAATGCAGAGGATTGGCTGCGGTTCGAGCAGGACAAGCACGAGAAGCTGCTCGCGGCCGTCGCGTGAGCAACGCCGTACGACGCGATCGCGCGCGGGGTGGCCCGGCAGATCGGCACTTGAACACGAAAGCGAACCTGGAGAGAGCATGACCACGACCGTTTCCGAGACCGACTTCAAGGTCGCCGACCTGGGTTTGGCGGCGTTCGGCCGCAAGGAGATCCAGCTCGCAGAGCACGAGATGCCCGGGTTGATGTCCACCCGCCGCGAGTACGCCGAGAGCCAGCCGCTGAAGGGAGCGCGGGTCACCGGTTCGCTTCACATGACGATCCAGACGGCGGTCCTGATCGAGACGCTGGTCGCGCTCGGCGCCGAGGTCCGGTGGGCGAGCTGCAACATCTTCTCGACCCAGGATCACGCGGCGGCGGCGGTCGTCGTCGGTCCCGAGGGAACACCCGAGGAGCCCCAGGGGGTCCCGGTATTCGCCTGGAAGGGTGAGACGCTCGATGAGTACTGGTGGTGCACCGAGCAGGCGCTGACGTGGCCCGGTGGGGATGGGCCGAACATGATCCTCGACGACGGCGGCGATGCGACGCTGCTGGTCCACCAGGGAGCCGAGTACGAGGCCGCAGGGGCCGTGCCCGATCCGTCGACAGCCGACTCGGAGGAGTTCAGGGTCGTGTTGACGCTGCTGGGACGCTCGCTTGCCGAGGATCCGCAGCGGTTCACCCGGATCGCAGGTCAGATCAACGGCGTCACCGAGGAGACCACGACCGGCGTGCACCGGCTCTACCAGTTCGCCGAGCGGGGCAAGCTGCTGTTCCCGGCGATCAACGTCAACGACTCGGTGACGAAGTCGAAGTTCGACAACAAATACGGCTGCCGCCACTCGCTGATCGACGGCATCAACCGCGCGACCGATGTTCTGATCGGCGGCAAGCTGTGCGTCGTCTGCGGCTACGGGGACGTCGGCAAGGGCTGCGCGGATTCGCTGCGCGGGCAAGGCGCACGCGTGATCGTGACCGAGATCGACCCGATCTGCGCGCTGCAGGCGGCGATGGACGGTTATCAGGTCGCGCGCCTCGAGGACGTGATCGGCGCCGCTGACATCTTCGTCACCGCGACCGGCAACAAGGACGTGATCACCGCCGAGCACATGTCGCAGATGAAGCACCAGGCGATCGTCGGCAACATCGGACACTTCGACAATGAGATCGATATGGCCGGGCTTGCGGCGATCGAGGGCATCGAGCGGATCAACGTCAAGCCGCAGGTTGATGAGTGGCTGTTCCCGGGCGGGCGGACGATCATCGTCCTGTCCGAGGGGCGGCTGCTGAACCTCGGCAACGCGACCGGCCACCCGAGCTTCGTGATGAGCAACTCGTTCACCAACCAGGTGATCGCTCAGATCGAGCTGTTCAGCCACAACGACAGCTACGACAAGCGCGTGTACACGCTCGCCAAGCACCTCGACGAAAAGGTCGCGCGGCTCCATCTCGACGCGCTCGGGGTCCGGCTGACAGAGCTGACGCCCGGCCAGGCCGAGTATCTCGGCGTGCCGGCCGACGGGCCCTACAAGCCCGACCACTACCGGTACTGATCCAGCCCGCGGGACAAGGTCGCGGCTGATCGGAGCCCGATGGCTCGCGCGGCGCTCGCACCGCACGACGTGGCCGACCTCGCGCTGGCGGGCGATGGCCGCGCTCGGATCGGCTGGGCGGCGGGGCAGATGCCCGTGCTGGCCAAGATCGCCGAGCGATTCGCCGCCGAGCGGCCGCTGCAAGGGATCCGCGTCGCGGCCTGCCTGCACGTGACCGCCGAGACCGCCGGCCTCGTCCGCACGCTGAAGGCCGGAGGCGCGTCGGTCGCGCTGTGCTCGGCCAATCCGCTCTCGACCCAGGACGACGTCGCCGCGGCGCTGGTGCTCGATGAGGGGGTCGAGGTGCGCGCGATCCGCGGCGAGAGCCTCGACACCTACGTGGAGCACGTCGTGGCGCTGCTCGACGGACTGCCGCAGGTGACGATCGATGACGGGGCCGATCTCCTGGTCACGGCGCACGCCAGGGGCGGCGAGCTGGTCGACGGGCTGATCGGCGGCACCGAGGAGACGACCACCGGGCTGGTGCGTCTGCGGCGGCTACAGGACGAGGGCAAGCTTCGCTGTCCGGTGCTGGCAGTCAACGAGGCCCGGACCGAGCGAGCGCTGAACGACCGCCATGGCACTGGCCAGTCGGCGCTGGACGGGATCATCCGCGCGTCCGGAGTGCTGCTCGCCGGCAACACGGTCGTGATCGTCGGCTACGGGTGGGCCGGTCAGGGGGTGGCAGAGCGAGCCCGCGGCGCCGGGGCGGCGGTGATCGTCTGCGAGGTCGATCCGTTGCGGGCGCTCGAGGCGCGGATGGCCGGCTACGAGGTGATGCCGGCACTGCAGGCCGCCGAGCGCGGCGATGTGTTCGTGACCGTGACCGGTTCCCGGAGGGTGCTGCGCGGCGAGCACTTCGAGCGGATGAAGGACGGCGCGGTGCTCGCCAACGCCGGCCACTTCGACGTCGAGCTGGACCTCGACGAGCTGCGCGAGCTTGCGACCGGGGGCACCCGCGAGGTCAAGCGACTGGTGGACGAGTACGTGCTCGCCGACGGCCGCAGGCTCAATCTGCTCGCGCGTGGGCGGGTCGTCAACCTGGCGGCCGCCGAGGGCCACCCGGCGGCCGTGATGGACGTCTCGTTCGCGCTGCAGGCGCTCGGCGTCGAGGAGCTCGTCCGCCGCCGCGACCAGCTCGCACCGGGCGTGCACGCCGTCGCCGGCGCGATCGACCGCGAGGTCGGAAGGCTAAAACTGGAGGCGCTCGGGGTGACGATCGACGAACCGACCCCCGAGCAGGAGCATTACCGGGAGTCGTGGGGGTGATGCCGCCGCCGCGCCCGTCCTGTCGCTGAGGTAGGGTGCCAAGGCGATGCCGGGCACGGACAAGTTTCGTGGGGGTATCGATCTCGGCGGGACCAAGATCGAGGCGATCATCGCCGACGGCGACCACAACGTCGTCGGCCAAGCCCGTTCGCCGACACCCACCGACGGAGGCCCGAAGGGCGTGGCCACCGCGATGGGAGACGCGGTCGAGGCGGCTGCCAAGGAAGCAGGCGTCGAGCCCTCTGAGCTCGCCGGCGTCGGGGTTGGGTCTCCGGGGGATGTCGACGAGCGTGCCGGCACGGTAGCCAATGCGCGCAACCTCCCCGACTGGGAGGAGTCATTCCCGCTCGCCGAGACCCTGTCGAAACGGTTCGGGGCGCCGGTGAGCGTCGGCAACGACGTCCAGGTGGCGACTCAGGCCGAGTTCGCGCTCGGCGCCGGCAAGCCGTATGACTCGTTGCTCGGTGTGTTCTGGGGCACCGGGGTCGGCGGCGGCCTGATCCTCGACCGCAAGCCGTGGCTCGGCCGCGGCGGCGCCGGTGAAATCGGTCACATGGTCGTCCGCCGTGGAGGTGCGCACTGTCCCTGCGGGCGCCGAGGCTGCATGGAGGCGTACGCCGGGCGCGCGGCGATGGAGGCAAGAGCGCGCCGGGAACACGAAAAGGGCGTCAAGACCGACCTCTTCAAGCTGATGAAGCAGCGCGGGCGCACGCGGCTGACGAGCGCCGTCTGGGCCCACGCGATCGAGCAGGATGACCCACTCGCGACCGACCTGATCGACCGCGCCGTCGAGGCGCTCGGCGCAGGCGTCGCGTCGGCGATCAATCTGCTCGACCTCGAAGCGGTGATCATCGGCGGCGGCCTCGGGATTCGGTTCGGCCAGCCGATGGCGGAGCGGATCCTGGCCGCGATGCATCCGCACCTGTTCAACGACTCGCGACCGCCCGTCGTACGGGTGGCGGCGCTCGGCGATCTCGGCGGCGCGTTGGGCGCCGCGATGCTGGTCTCGGAACCTACCGGCAAGTAGCCAAAAGCCCCGCTGGGCGCGACAGTTCCAATTCGCTATTGGCGTGCTGCTCTGGCAGGATTCTCCGGCGCTCATCGGGGTGTAGCCGGGGAGTAGAGGAGGCGAGCACATAAGTACGCAAGGCAGCACGAACGGGAACCAGGGACGGCGGTCCAGCGTGAGTCGCCGCCCCGGTTCAGACACCGTCAGCGCTGCCACCCGAGGCCTGGCGGCGCTGTCGCTGGTCGCGGCGATCGCGGTGGTGACGATCATCGTGCTCAGCAGCGGGTCAACGTACTCGCTCAACGCTCAGTTCCAGGACGCGAGCGGGCTCGTCACCGGGGACCTGGTGATGATGGGCCCGGCGAAGGTTGGCACGGTCAGCTCGATCGGCCTGACCCGGAGCGGAGCCGCGATTATCGGCCTGTCGCTCGACTCTGACGTCGGTCCGCTGC
This sequence comes from uncultured Solirubrobacterales bacterium, assembly GCA_963770885.1. Classification (GTDB taxonomy): domain Bacteria; phylum Actinomycetota; class Thermoleophilia; order Solirubrobacterales; family Solirubrobacteraceae; genus Palsa-465. Next base: position 788,931 of record CAVYRI010000001.1, read on the forward strand.
ACCAGGGGACCGTCGCCCGGATCTACGAGGACTCGCTGTCGGGGATCGCGAGCAAGTACGTCGAGCTGCAGCCCGGGTCGACGAACGCCTCCCCGATCGAGAACGGGGGCGTGATCGGCGAGAACCACACCTATTCGATGGTCAACCTCGACGAGCTGTTCGACACGCTGGACCCGCTCACCCGGCTCGGCCTCAAGCAGCTGATCCGCGGCGAGGCCGCCTCCCTGCAGAACAAGGGAGTGCTGGCCAACCGCGCGCTCGAGTATCTGGCCCCGGGGCTCGAGAGCACCAGCCAGGTGACCGCTGAGCTGACGCGCAACGAGCCGGCGTTCGATGGCCTGATCATCAACGGCGCCAAGGCGATGCAGGCGCTCGCCTCGCGCAGCAACGAGCTCACGCAGCTGATCTCCAACACCAGCACCGCGACCGGCGCGATCGCTCGTCAGAGCACCGCGCTGCAGCAGGCGCTGACCCTCCTTCCCGGGACCCTGACGCGCGCGACCAGGACCTTCCACGGGCTGCAGACGACGCTCACCGACCTCAATCCGCTGGTCGCGGCGTCAAAGCCGGCGGTCCGCCAGCTGCCCGAGTTCGTGACCAAGCTGCACACGCTGGTCGACGTGTCGATCCCGACGATCGGCGAGCTCAACGGCCTGATCCACAACCCGGCCGGCACCGGTGACCTGACTCAGCTGGCGCTCGAGGCGCCGTCGCTGGCGAAGATCGCCTCGTACGCGTTCCCGCGGCTGATCCAGGAGTTCAACGATTCCCAGGCGCAGCTGGACTATCTGCGCAACTACACGCCCGACGTCGTCGGCGCGCTGACGAACCTCGGCCAGGCCGGCGCCTACTACGACGCCAACGGCCACTACGTGCGCACCCAGCCGTCGCTGTTCGCGTTCACGCTCAACGGCGACAACCAGCTGACGATGCAGTTCCCGTCGCACCGGTACGACGGGCTGCACGCCGTTCGCAACCGCTGCCCGGGCAGCGCGGTGCAGCCATCGCCCGACGGCTCATCGCCCGAGCAGGTGCCCGGCTGCTCGACCGCATCGGTGCCGCCGGGGCCGTGAGACGGATCGCTCACATAGCGATCGTGATCGTCGCCGCGGGGATCGCGCTGCTGGTCGCGACCGGCTTTTCGAGCCCGGTCAGCAACAACCCGTACCTCGTCCGGGCGATCTTCGACGACGCCTCGTTCGCAGTCCAGGGCGAGGACGTGCGGATCGCCGGCGCCAACGTCGGCAGCATCCAGTCGCTCGGCGTCACGCCGGACAAGCGAGCGGCGGTCACGATCTCGATTACCGACCCTCATTTCGCCCCGTTCTATTCAAACGCGACCTGCGCGATCCGGCCGCAATCGCTGATCGGCGAGGAGTACGTCGACTGCGAGCCAGGCACCTCGAGCGCGCCGCCGCTGCACAAGATCACCAGCGGCCCCGGGAGCGGCACCTACCTGCTGCCGGTCACGCGCACCAGCTCGCCGATCGACTCAGACATCGTCCAGAACATCTCCAGCGAGCCGGTTCGCCAGTCGCTGGGCGTGATCATCGACGAGTTCGGCACCGGGCTTGCGGCCCGCGGATCAGATCTCAACGCCGTCATCCACCGCGCCAACCCGGCGCTTGGGGACACCGACAAGGTGATCCAGATCCTCGCCCGCCAGAACCGGCAGCTGGCCCAGTTGGCGACCGACTCTGACACCGTGCTGACGCCGCTCGCCCGCGAGCGCCATCAGATCTCGGACTTCGTCACGCAGGCGAACACGACCTCGGTCGCGAGCGCTCAGCGCGCCGCCGACATCTCCAAGACGTTCAAGCTGTTCCCGTCATATCTGCGGCAGCTGCGTCCGCTGATGGCCGACCTCGGGGTGCTCGCCGACCAGGGAACGCCGCTGATGAACAGCCTCGGGCAGAGCGCGACGGCGCTCGGTCGGCAGTTCGCCAACCTGACGCCGTTCGCCTCGGCGGCGCGGAAATCGCTGATCGATCTGGGCAACGCGGCGCAGGAGTCACAGCCGGCGCTGGTCTCCTCGATGCCGCTCGCGCAGCGGCTGAAGAAGCTCGGGTCGGCGAGCGTGCCGACCGCGAACTCGCTCAACAAGCTGACCGCCAGCCTCGACAAGACCGGCGGGATCCAGCAGCTGATGAACGTGCTGTTCAGCGGCGCGATCGCCGGCAACGGCTTCAACAGCCTCGGTCACTACGTGCGCGATGAGCCGCTGGTGTCGAGCTGTACCAACTACGCCACGACGCCGGTCCCGGGCTGCTCGTCGAACTTCACCCATGGGTCGGCCGCGATCGCGCGGGCCTCCAGCCGCACGCCGGATACGGGCCGCAGGGCGCATGCGAGCAGTGGCGCGGATGCGAACCGCATGGCGAATGCCGTCGCGAACAGCGTCGTCGCCCAGGCCGTCCGCCATTCAGTCGGGTGGAGCCCCGAATCGGAGAATCTGAAGGGGCTGCTGGGATATCTGACCGGGGGCGGCAAGTGAAACGCCGCCACCGCGATGCCGGAGTGACAAGCAATCCGATCCTGATCGGAGCGCTGACCGTGCTCGTGACGATCGTCGCGGTGACGCTCGCCTACAACGCGACCAACGGCCTGCCGTTCGTCCCTCGCTACAACCTCCACGTCCAGATCGCCGATGCGAGCGAGCTGACCCACGGCACCGACGTGCGCATCGGTGGGGCGCTGGTCGGCGAGGTGTCGAGCGTGACGCCCAAGCGGCTGCCGAGCGGGCGGGCGATCGCGGAGCTGAACCTGAGCCTGTATGAAAGCGTCAAGCCGCTGCCGGTCAACACGCGGTTCACGGTCCGGCTGAAGGGCGCGATCGGGCTCAAGTACCTCCAGATCACACCGGGGAATGCGACCCGTGGCTTCCCCAACGGAGCGACCGTCCCGATCAGCCAGTCCGGCACGCAGGTCGACTTCGACCAGGTGCTGTCGATGTTCACGCCGCCGACTCGGGTCGGAGTCCAGAAATCGACGATCGGCTTCGGGCAGGCGCTCGCCGGGCGCGGCCCCGACATCAACAGCGCGATCGGAGCGTTCGTCCCGCTGCTGACCGATCTCGCCCCGGTGATGCGCAACCTCGCCGCCCGCCGCACCGACCTCGGAGGCTTCTTCCACGGGCTCGAGAACTACACCTCGGCGCTGGTGCCGGTCGCCCAGACACAGGCGAGCCTGTTCGGCAACCTCTCGACGACCTTCCGGGCGCTCGCGAGCGTCGCGGTGCCGTCACTTCAGGAGACGATCTCCGATACGCCGCCGAACTTCGAGGCGACGATCGCCGGCTCGCCGGTGATCCGCCCGTTCCTGCTCGATACGGCGGCGCTGCTGCATGACTTCCGCCCCGGGGCGGCCACCCTGTCGCAGACCGCGCCGGTGCTCGCATCGGCGTTCGCGATCGGCACCCGAACACTGCCGCCGACGGCGGGACTCGACCAGCGGACCGTCTCGCTGTCAAAGAAGGTCGCGAGCTACAGCGCCACGCCAGCCGTCCAGCAGGGCCTGGACCGACTGACCTTGACCGCGTCGAGCCTCAAGTCGCCGCTTGCCTTCCTGACGCCGGTCCAGTCCTCCTGCAACTACGTGACCCTGTTCCTGCGCAACATCTCGAGCCTGCTCTCGGAGCGCGTCAGCCAGGGCGGCCTGCTGCGATTCGTGCAGATCGCGATCGATGACATCCCCGGCGCCGAGTCGGAGCCGTCGAGCAAGGTTTACCCGGGACCGATCGGCTCCGCATCCGGGCCGCTGCACGTCAACCCGTATCCCAATACCGACTCGCCCGGGCAGCCGGCAGAGTGCGCGGCCGGGAACGAGCACTACATCCAGTCTCGGGCCGTGCTCGGCAATCCGCCCGGCAACCTCGGCCTGAAGACCGAGACGACCAAGAAGAGCGGCGGATGAGACGTCACCGCTCCAGGGTCTCGAACCTCGCCGCGGGGTTGATCGCGATCGTCGTGATCGGGGTCGTCTGCTACCTCGTGTTCGGGGGCTCGATCCCGTTCACCTCGTCGCCGTTCGTGCTCAAGGCGACGTTCACGTCCGAGACCGACCTGCACCTCTCGTCGCCAGTACGGATCGCCGGCGTCGACGTCGGCAAGGTCACCTCGGTGCAGCGGGTCAAGGGCTCGACGGGCGCCGCGATCGTGACGATGGCGATCAACTCAAACGGCCTGCCGATCCACGCCAACGCGACCGCCAACATCCGCCCGCGGCTGTTCTTGGAGGGCAGCTACTACGTCGAGGTGCAGCCTGGCACTCCGAGCGCGCCGACATTGTCGAGCGGAGACACGCTGCCGGCTCCGAACACGAGCGGGCCGGTGCAGCTGGATCGGGTCCTGTCGGCCCTGAACTCCAACACCCGCCAGAACCTGCAGACGGTCCTGCGGGGGCTCGGCGGCGCGCTCGACGGCAAGCCGACCGCCGCGCAGGACGCAACCCAGGACCCGACCCAGCGCGGTCTGACGGCCGGGCAGTCGCTCAACCAATCGCTCAACTATGCCTACAAGGCGTTCCAGGCCTCGTCGATGGTCAATCAGGCGCTGCTCGGAATCCAGCCGCATGACCTCTCCGGGGCCGTGACCGGGCTCAGCAACACGTTTCGCGGGCTGAGCGCGTCTCAGGCGCACCTCGCACATCTGGTGGTCTCCTTCAACGGGACGATGGGGGCGCTCGCCGCCCGCCAGCAGGACCTGAGCGAGACGATCTCGCTGCTGCCGCCGCTGCTGCGCTCGACGGACGCTGCGCTCGGCCCGATCCAGGCGTCGTTTGCGCCGACGCAGGCGTTCGCGCGGGAGCTGGAGCCGAGCATCAAGCAGCTCAACCCGACGATCGTCGCCGGGTTCCCGTGGATCGCCCAGTCGACGGCGCTGTTCTCGCCCCAGGAGCTGCAGGGCCTGCTGTCGTCGCTCACACCCGCGATCCAGGGCACGGCTTCGACGCTGCGGTCGACCAAGGCGCTGCTCAACGGGTCAAATGCGCTGGCGAAGTGCTTCATCCACAACGTCATCCCGACCGGCAACCAGAAGATCCAGGATCCGCCGCTGACGACCGGGCTGAAGGACTACCAGGAGCTGTTCCAGTCGGCGGTCGGACTCGCGAGCACGGCCCAGAACTTCGACGGCAACGGGCGTTACGTCCGCGCCGCCGCCGGCGGCGGGGATGACAGGGTCCAGACGGGCTCGCTCGGGTCGGCGGGTCCGCTGTACGGAAACGCCGTGCTGCCGTCGCTCGGGACACGGCCGGCCTACACGGGCAAGCAGCCTCCGATCCGAGGCGACGTCCCGTGCTCGAAGAACCCCGAGCCCAACCTCAACGCGGTCACGACGGGGACCGGGCCGTGAAGCGCGCGATTCTCACCCACCGGATTGACTTCGCCGCGATCGCGATCCTGATCGTCGGGGCGGTCCTGGTCAGCGGCTACATCCTCGAGCACCAGCCGTCGTTCGTGTTCGGGCAGAGCTACTACACGGTCAAGGCCCCGTTCTCGACCGCCGCCGCGGTGACCGCCGGCCAGGGTCAGGCGGTGACGATCGCCGGCGTGCAGGTGGGTCAGGTCGGCGGCGTCTCGCTCCAGGACGGCCAGGCCGTCGTGACGATGCACATCTACAAGCGCGACGCCCCGATCTACCGCAACGCGACGGTCCTGCTGCGTCCCCGGACGCCGCTGAAGGACATGTACCTGGCCCTCGATCCGGGCACCAAGAGCGCCGGCGCGGTCCCCGACGGGGGCAGCCTCAGCGCCGCGCAGACCAACCCCGATGTTGACGTCTCGCAGATCCTCTCCTCGCTTGACGCCGATACGCGCAACTACCTGGTCCTGCTGCTGGCCAGCGGCGCCGAGGCGTTCCACGACCATGGCTCGCTGCGGGCCGCGCCGAGCCCGGCCGCGGTCGGGGATCTGCGTGGCACGTTCAAGCGCTTTGAGCCGCTCGATCGCGACACGCTGAGCCTGACGCGGCTGATCGCCGACCGCCAGGCCAACCTGCACCGCGCGATTCACAACCTCAACCTGGTCGCCAACTCGCTCGGCGGGGTCGACAACCAGCTCGCGTCGCTGATCTCGTCGTCGGACACGAACTTCTCGGCGATCTCGGCCAACGACGCGGCGCTCGAGTCAACCCTGTCGCTGTTCCCCGCAACGCTGCGCCAGACGACTGAGACAGTCGACAAGGTCAAGACCTTCTCGCAGGCGAGCACGACCGCACTCACCCGGCTACAGCCTTTTGCTCGCAACCTCGGGCCGGCGCTGGCGGCCTCGCGACCGCTGTTCCGTGACACGACACCGGCGATCAAGAACCAGCTGCGGCCGTTCTCGGTCGCCGTGCAGCCGCTCGCACGGACGCTCGCACCGGCGTCGGCCTCGCTCTCGCAGGCGGTGCCCGCGCTATCGAAGTCAGTCGGCGTTCTCAATGACCTGTTCAACACGCTCGCGTACAGGTCCTCGGGCCAGCAGAGCTACCTCTACTGGGGCGCTTGGCTGGCTCATATCGCCGACAGCCTGGCCGGCGCTCAGGACGCAAACGGCGCCGTCGTTCAGGGCATCTTCATGGGCACGTGCGCAGAGCTGAACTTCTTCGAGGCTTCACTGGAGCCGACCAGTGAGCCTCTGGGCGTGATTCTCGACCTGCTGAACCCGCCGCCGATCGCAAAGATCCCAGGCGCCACCCCGATCCCCGATACGAACCAGTTCTCCTGCGCGACGACGCCGTGAGCAAGAAGAGACCCAGCACTGCAGCGATAATCACGATGGCGGCGTTCACCGCCTCGTGCATCGGGCTGCTGCTGTTCCTGTGGATCTCGTTCGGCGGCTCGCTGCCCCTGGCGCCGGAGGGCTATCGGTTCACGGTCGAGTTTCCGGAGGCGGTCGAGCTGGCGTCACAGTCGCAGGTCGAGATCTCGGGCGTCACCGTTGGCCACGTGGTCAGCGTCGGCCTTGACCACAAGACGGGCCTGTCGCGCGCGGTGATCCAGATCGACAAGCAGTTCGCCCCTCGGCCGGCGGACACGCACGCGATCCTGCGCCAGAAGACGCTGCTCGGCGAGACTTTCATCGAGCTGTCACCGGGCAATCCGAACGGCCCCAAGCTCCCCGACGGCGGCCACCTTCCCCAGGCCCAGGTATCGCCGACAGTGCAGCTCGACCAGATCTTCTCGACCTTTGACCCGGTCACTCGGCGCGCATTCCAAACCTGGATGCAGCAGGGCGCGATCGCGCTGACCAACCGCGGCGAGCAGTTCAACGCCGCTTTCGCTGACCTATACCCGTTCGCGACCAACGTCGAATCGGTGCTCGCGGTCCTGCGCCGCCAGGGCGCCGCGACCACGACGCTGCTGCACGACGGAGGACAGGTCTTCTCGGCGCTCAGCAGATCGCCGTCCGAGCTTCAGAGCTTCGTTCGCAACAACAACGCGCTGTTTGCCGCGACCGCCGCCCGCGACGCGGAGCTTGCGGCCACGATCAGGGCATTTCCGGCGTTCCTGAACGAGACCACCTCGACGATCAACCAGCTGACGACCTTCTCGCAGACGACCAAGCCGCTGGTCGACGAGCTCCGTCCGGCGGCTGTAGCGCTCAATCCGGTGCTCGAGAAGCTGGTCGTGCTCGCGCCCGAACTGCGTGATCTGCTGATCAACGTCGCGCCGCTGACCCAGGCGTCGAAGGCCGGCTTCCCGGCGGTCGAGCACTTCCTCGACGACAGCGTCCCGTTCTTCGCCCGGCTGACTCCGTATCTCGGGGGCGTGGTGCCGGTTGTCAACTACCTCAACACCTACCGGCGTGAACTCGCGGCCTTCTTTGCCAACAGCACCGCGACGACGCAGGGAACACTCGCGTCGGCGTACGGGCCCAACCGTCATTACGTCCGGATCTCAAACCCGATCAACCCCGAGGCCCTGACGCCGTATCAGACCCGGCCCGAGACCAATCGCGGCAACCCGTATCTCGCGCCGGGCGGCTACAACAAGCTCAAGCAGGGCCTGTCGGTGTTCGGCAGCTACCTGTGCACGAGCCACTCGCTGCCCGGGCTCGCGCCCTCGCTGTCAGACAGCACAACTTCTGTGGCCGGCACCGTGTTAACAATTGCGCAGCTTCTCCAGAAGTACTACTTCACATCTGATCCTTCCGGTCCGCGGTGCACAAGCCAGAGCCCGCTCGGCACGCTGACGACCGGTCAAAACCAGACCTTCCCTCAACTGAAACCGCTTCCATGAGAACGGCTCGGCGGCCGGACGGTTTGATCCAACCCCCCACTCACACCTCGAGGAGGAACTCGATTTGCGACGGATCTCTGTAGTCGTTGTCACGGCGCTGGCCGCGCTCGTGGCAGCATCGGCGGCGTACGCCGAGCCGATCAACACCTACACGGCCCCCTTCAAGTTCACCTCCAAGAAGGCCGGAACGGCCAAGAAGCCGGCGCCGATCGGCTTCACGGAGGACATCAGCGCGACCGGGACGGGCGGCAACCGCACCGCGGTGCTGCTCAACATCCAGACCAAGATCTACGGTCTGAAGGTCGACGGCAAGGACTTCGCGAAGTGCAGCCTGAGCACGATCGCGAATGCCCATACCGACACCGTCTGCCCGCCCAAGGCGAAGGTGGCCACGGGTTACATCACTGCCGCGCTTGGCCCGGCGAACAATTTCGCCACCAACGCTGCAGGCGTCGCCGCCTGCGATCCCGACCTCGATGTCTGGAACAGCGGCCAGGGCAAGCTAACGTTCTTCTTCGTCGACACGCCCACGCACGTCTGCCTGGGAGGCGCTCTCCATACCGGCTCGACCGGGCCCTACCCGGCGACCTACAAGGTGCAGGGCAAGAACCTGATCACCAACGTCCCGATCCCGGACTACATCGACTTCCCGCTCGGCAAGAGCGCGACCGCGCTCGCGGGTTCGCTCGAGACCGAACACCTGGTGTGGTTCAAGAAGACGGCCAAGGTCAAGGGCAAGAAGGTCGCGTCGATCTCGTCGGTCGGCTGCCAGAAGCGCAAGCGTCCGTACTCGACCACGTTCTCTGCGACGCGGTCGTACACGGGTGTGCCGATCGAGAAGGACAGCGCCAAGGGCACCGCGCCCTGCAGCTGATCCTCCGACCGTAGGTTGTTGACCTGGAGATCTTGTGCGCATCTGCGCACAAGATCTCCAACGGTCGGCCTTGTCAGGCGACCTCGAAGCGCTCCTCGCGCTGCGCCTCGCGCTCTGACTCGGTGAGCATCCGCACGAACACCCAGACGAGCGCGATCCCCATCACGACCGACTGCTCGAGCGCCATCGTCAGCCCGGCCATCGACTGATCCTCGCTGGGCGAGAGGCCCCAGTAGTGGGGGTGATGCTCGTAGAAGGGGTAGAACGACGCCGGCGCGAACGCGATCGCGATCCCGAGCAGTCCGACCAGCAGCTTGGTCGACACCATGTAGCCGACCGGACCCAGGCCGCCGAGCCGCATCCTGCTGCGGATCGGCGACAGGATGTGCCACCAGTACAGCGTGCCGGCGACCGCGAAGCAGAGGTGCTCGAACGCGTGCACGGTGCTGTTGCGCAGCGCCGCGTCGTAGAGCGCGGGGACATGCCAGCCCCACATCACCGCGGCGTAGAGCAGCACCGCGAACACCGGATGGGCCAGGTAGCCGGCATGGTCCTCGACGGACCGCAGCCGCCGCGTGGCCGGCCGCAACAGCACCTTTGTAAGCCCGAGGATCAGCAGGATCGGGACGATGTCGAGCAGCAGCACGTGCTGGATCATGTGCATCACCATCAGCTGATCGCCGAGCCCGTCCAACGGCGAGACGAGCGCCACCAGGATCATCACCAGGCCGCATGCGAACAGCGCCAGGCGGCCGTAGCCCGGACGGTGCGCTGAACCGGTCGCGCGGCCGCGGCGCCAGGCGAGCAGGTAGAGGATCCCCAGTGCGGCAACCCCGATCAGGACGCTGGGTTCAAACGACCATGCAATCTTGGGGGCAACATCGGATGGCAACCTCCGCATTTTGCACGCTCGACAAAGTCCCGTGTCGGGAATAACCTCGAGTTCACAGAGATCAACGCTTCCAAGCCAGGAGGTCGGCCGATGCGGATCGAGGTCAAGGGGCGAAACGTGCCCGTCTCAGACGAGATCAAGGAGCACGTTGAAAAGAGATTTCGCAAGGTCTCGAGGCAGGTTTCACAGCTTGCTGAGCTCGAGGTCGAGTTGTTCGAGGAGCACAACCCCGCAATCGCCGAATCCCAGGTGGCGGAGGCGACGCTCCATCTCAAAGGCGTCACCCTGCGTGCCAGGGAGTCGACGCGCGAGATGAAGCACTCGATCAACCGGATCAGCGAGGACCTGTCGGTCCAGGTCAAACGCCACCGCGACAAGCGCCGCAAGCGCCGCGAGGCGCGGGACGCGGCGGCGGCGGCAAAGGAGGACGTGACGCCGGTGGTCTGATCGCAGATCGGGGCCTTGATCGTGTCCGGCCGGGACTCAGTCCCCGCGCTACCCTAGCCGTATGTCCTTCCTGGACAAAGCACTTCGCGTAGGCGAAGCAAAGAAGTTCAAGACCTACGAGCAGCGCGTCGCGCGGATCGGTGGGTTCGAGGAGGAGCTCGAGCACTACACCGACGCCGAGCTGCGCGAGTCGGCCGACGAGCTGCGCGAGCGCGCTCGCAACGGCGAATCGCTCGACGATCTGCTCTATGAATGCTTCGCGCTCGTACGCGAGGCGGGCAAGCGCGCGATGGGGATGCGCCACTTTGACGTCCAGCTGATCGGCGGCATGGTGTTGCACGACGGCGCGATCGCCGAGATGAAGACCGGCGAGGGCAAGACACTGACCGCGACGCTGGCGGTAGTGCTGAACTCGCTGGCCGGCCGCGGCGTCCACCTCGTGACCGTCAACGACTACCTGGCGCGACGCGACGCGATGTGGATGAAGCCCGTCTACGACATGCTCGGGGTGACGGTCGGGGTGCTGCAGAACATGCAGCCCTACGAGGAGAAGCGCGCGGCGTACGCCGCCGACGTCACCTACGGCACCAACTCCGAGTTCGGCTTTGACTACCTGCGCGACAACATGGCCAAATCGCTTGAGGAGAAGGTCCAGAACGGGGGGCGCCCGAAGCCCGAGGAGGGCGAGTCCCCGTACCACACCTACGCAGTCGTAGACGAGGTCGACAACATCCTGATCGACGAGGCGCGGACGCCGCTGATCATCTCCGGCGCCCCCGAGCAGGCGGCCGAGCTGTACGCGCAGTTCGCCCGGCTCGCGCCGCGAATGGTGCGGGGCGAGACGCCGCTCGGGATGGATCCGCGTTCCAAGAAGGAGTTCGTCGCCGAGTTCGACTACGAGATCGACGAGAAGCACAAGACGGTCTCGATCACCGAGCGCGGCGTCGCCAAGGCCGAGCGCTTCCTGCGGATCGACCACCTCTATCGGGCCGAGAACGGCCATCTCGTCAACCACCTCCAGCAGTCCCTGAAAGCGGAGTCGCTCTACAAGCGCGATGACGACTACGCCGTGATCGACGGCGAGGTCAAGATCATCGACGAGTTCACCGGCCGCATCCTCGAGGGCCGGCGGTGGTCTGAGGGCCTGCATCAGGCCGTCGAGGCCAAGGAGGGCGTCCGGGTTCAGGAAGAGAACCAGACGATGGCGACGATCACGCTGCAGAACTACTTCCGCATGTACGACAAGCTCGCGGGCATGACCGGCACCGCCCTGACCGAGGCGACCGAGTTCATGAAGATCTACGAGCTGCCGGTGGTCCAGATCCCGACCAACATGCCGATGGTTCGCTTCGACCGCAACGATCAGGTCTACAAGACCAAGGACGGTAAGTGGGCCGCGGTGAGCAAGGAGATCGAGGCCCGTCACGAGGCAGGCCAGCCGGTGCTGGTCGGAACGATCTCGGTCGAGGTCTCAGAGCTTCTGTCCTCGGCGCTGAAGAAGAAGGGGATCAAGCATTCGGTGCTGAATGCCAAGCCCGAATTCGCCGAGCACGAGGGCGAGACGATCGCCGAGGCCGGCGCTCCGGGCGCCGTGACGATCGCGACCAACATGGCCGGCCGCGGCGTCGACATCAAGCTCGGCGGCAACGCGGAGCATCTGGCGACGCTCGAGGTCGCAAAGCTGGGTCTGAGGCCCGGGGACCCCGATTTCGACGAGCACTTCAAGAAGGTCCTGCCGGCGATCGAGGAACAGGTGCAGGCCCAGCGCGAGCAGGTGCTCGAGGCCGGCGGCCTCTACATCCTCGGCACCGAGCGCCACGAGTCGCGGCGGATCGACAACCAGCTGCGGGGCCGCTCCGGACGCCAGGGAGACCCCGGCGAGTCGCGCTTCTTCCTCTCGGCTCAGGACGAGCTCGTGCGGCTGTTCGCCGGAGAGCGGATCTACAAGATCCTCGACAAGCTCGGCAGCACCGATGAGGAGGGCAACGAGGAGCCGATCGAGGCCAAGATGCTCTCCAAGCAGATCGAGAAGGCACAGCGCAAGGTCGAAGAGCAGCACTTCCTGATGCGCAAGCACACGCTCGAGTACGACGACGTGCTCAACCAGCAGCGGGACGTGATCTACAGCTACCGCGACGAGGTGCTCGAGGGGCGCGACATGTCGGCCGCAGCGCGCGAGGAGATCGTCAACCTGATCGATCGCCTGGTCGGTGAGTACACGGTCGGGGACTTCGTCGATGACTGGGACGTCGAGGGGCTGATGCGCCGGGTCGAGGAGATCTTCACCCCCAGTGACGAGCTCGCGAGCGCCGACCACACGCGGATGGACCGCGAGGATCTGACGCTTCGCCTCCAGGAGGAGGCGCTCGCCCAGTACGACCGGCGCGAGCACGAGCTCGGCGAGGAGCTGATGCGGGTGCTCGAGCGGCTGCTGCTGCTCGAGATCATCGACCAGCGCTGGCAGGAGCACCTGTACGACATGGACTACCTGCGCGAGGGCATCCACCTGCGCGGGTTCGCTCAGATCGAGCCGCTGGTCGCCTACAAGAACGAGGCGTTCGACCTCTTCCGCGACCTGATGAACAGCATCTGGGCCGACTTCGCGCGGCTGATCTACCACGTCGAGGTGACGCTCCAGGACGGCAGCAACGGCGGCGCCCCGCCGCCGAGCCGGCCGAGCCCGGCCAGCAGCTCCTCGACCAGCGGCGGGCGGGTCAGCTACTCAGGTGGCAGCAACTCGGGAGCGGGCGCGCTGGCGATGGCCGCCGCGAGTGCCGGCGCCCCGGTCTACGCCGACGAGGACGATGAGGAGATGCCGATGATGCCCGTCGTCGAGCAGCGCCGCGTCGACGAGTCACAGCAGATCGGTCGCAATGACCCGTGCTGGTGCGGCTCGGGCAAGAAGTTCAAGAAGTGCCACGGCGCCTGAGGGCGTGAGAGGCGCCCGAGAGGGGCTGAGAGTCGCTGCTAGGGTAGGCCCCGATGGCCACCGCCCCTTCAGAGCCGCTTCCCCAGCGCCTCGCGGCGATCCGCGAGCAGCTCAAGCTGCTTTCGGACTATCTTTGACCCAGCTGGGCTGACGGAGCGCGCCGAAGCGCTCGAACGGGAGATGGGGGAGGCTGCGTTCTGGGATGACCAGGAGCGGGCGGCGCGCGTCAGTGCCGAGCATGCGCGTGCGAGCCGCAAGCTGGGCGTGTTCGGAGAGCTCGAGCGTGACGTAGAGGACCTCGAACCGCTCGCCGAGCTCGCCGAGGATGACCCGCAGCTGGCGGCCGAGCTCGAGGACCAGATCAGCTCGGTCCAGCAGCGGCTCGACGCGCTCGAGGAGGAGCGACTGTTCTCGGGCCGCTATGACGCCGGTGACGCGCTTGTGACCGTCAACGCGGGCGCGGGGGGGACCGACGCCCAGGACTGGGCGGAGATGGTCCTGCGGATGGAGATGAGGTGGGCCGAGAAGCGCGGCTTCGGGGTCGAGCTGCTGGAGGTGTCACCCGGCGAGGAGGCGGGGATCAAGTCGGCCACGTTCAGGGTCAAGGGCGAGAACGCCTACGGTCTGTACGGCAGCGAGAAAGGGGTCCACCGGCTGGTCCGGCTGTCCCCGTTTGACTCCGCCAACCGCCGCCAGACGAGCTTTGCGGGAGTCGAGGTCTCGCCCGTCGTCGAGGAGGCCGCCGAGGTCCAGATCGACGACGACGACCTTCAGATCGACACCTACCGGGCCTCCGGCGCCGGTGGCCAGCACGTCAACAAGACCGACTCGGCCGTCCGGATCACCCACCGGCCGACCGGGATCGTCGTCCAGTGCCAGAACGAGCGCTCGCAGTCATCCAACAAGGCGGAGGCGATGGCGATGCTGCGCTCGCGGCTGCTCGAGCTGGAGGAGCGCAAGCGCCGTGAGGAGATCGCGCGCGAGAAGGGGGACGCCCAGGACGTCAACTTCGGATCACAGATCCGCTCCTACGTCCTGCATCCGTACACGATGGTCAAGGACCACCGCACCGATTACGAGATGGGAGACACCAACAGAGTGCTCGACGGAGATCTCGACGGATTCGTGCGCGCCTACCTGCTGAAGGCCGCCCGATGAGCGTCGCCAAGGATCAGCGCGCAGCCGCGCCCCCGACCACCCGCGAGCTGCCGACGGCACCGTATCTGGAGGCGATCGTCTCCTACGGCTTCCGCGGCTCGGTTCGCTTCCACGTCCCGGGCCACAAGGGCGGCCCGGGCGCCGACCCGGGCTTCCGCACCGCGATCGGCGATCGGGCGCTGGCGCTCGATATCTGCCAGGACATCGAGGGGATCGACCTCGGCCCCTCCCCAACGCCCTACGAGCGCGCCGAGGAGCTGGCCGCGACCGCCTACGGGGCCGGCCGCACGTGGTTTCTGACCAACGGCGCCTCGCAGGGGAACCACGCCCTCTGCCTGGCGCTCGCCAAGCCCCGCGATCGCGTCCTGGTGCAACGCAACTCGCACGCGAGCGTCGTCGATGGCCTCGTGCTCAGCGGCGGCATGGCGAGCTTTGTCGCGCCCGAGTACGACGAGGAGCTCGGGATGGCCCACGGCGTCACGCCCGAGTCGCTGCACGAGGCGCTCGCGCGCTCGCCCGAGATCCGTGCCGCGTTCATCGTCTCGCCCACCTACTACGGGATGGCCGCCGACATCAGCGGCTGCGCCGAGGTGGCCCATGCCGCCGGCGTGGCACTGATCGTCGATTGCGCCTGGGGCTCGCATTTCGGCTTTCACCCGGCGCTGCCCGAGACGCCGTTGCGCCAGGGGGCCGACGCGATGCTCTCGTCGACACACAAGATCGTCGGCAGCCTCACGCAGTCGGCGATGCTCCACGTCGCCGCCGATGGGCTGGTCGATCCCGACGAGGTCGCCAGATCAGTGCGGCTGGTGCGGTCGACGAGCCCCAACTCGCTGCTGCTCGCGTCCCTGGACAGCGCCCGGCGCCAGCTCGCCGCCCACGGCGAGGCGCTGCTTGACCGCACGCTGATCGCGTCGGCCCAGACGCGGATCGAGCTCGCGGCGATCCCCGGGGTCTCGGTTGTCGGCGAGGACATGGTCGGCCGTCCCGGGATCGTCGGCTGGGACCCGCTGCGGATCGTGCTCGACATCCGCGGAACCGGGTGCACCGGCTATGAGCTCGCGGCCGAGCTGCGCGCCCGCTATGACATCTACATCGAGCTGGCGTCGCACGCGGCGCTGGTGCTCGTGCTCGGGATGGGTCAGCCGATCGAGCCGCTGGAGCGGTTCGCGCACGATTTCGCCGAGACCGTGCGCCGCGTCTCGAAGCCCGGCGAAGGGCTGGCGATCGCGCGCCCGCCGGCGGCGCTCAAGCACGACACGGTCGTCCCGATCCGCGAGGCGTTCCTCGGCGTCGGCGAGGCCGTTGCGGTCGACGACGCAATCGGCCGGATCTCCTGCGAGGCGATCGCCGGCTACCCGCCCGGCGTTCCCGCGCTGCTGCCCGGCGAACGGGTCACCGACGAGGTCGTCACCTACCTGCGTCAGTTGACCGCGGCTGGGGCGCGGCTGCACGGCGCGGCCGACCCGACGTTCCGCACGGTCAGGGTCCTGGTGCAGGACGATCTGCACGCCTGAGTCGTTTCGGGAGGGGCGCTGACCGGATGCCCCGTCTCGTCTCGACACGCGTGGCTGTGGAGCGCCCGCTTCCGAGGCGCTCCGGATGCCAAACGCGACAAACCGAACCCGTGGCCGGCGATTTGTCGCAAACCTGGCCGATTTCCAGGCAGTTCGCGACAAATCCGGACCTTGGAAGGCGATTTGTCACGCTGTGCATGCGCGCCGCAGTCCGGCTCGCGTGCGCCTTGCGCCGCGGTGCCGGGCAGCCTGGCGATGCGCCGAGCGGCCTGGCAATGCGCCGGGCAGCCTGGCGATGCATCAACACCCCCGGCGCATCGCCAGTCAACCGCTGACAACGCGCCGGGGGCGTGAGCTACGACTCAGATCACTGAACGACGATCGTCCCGTGCATGAACGGGTGGATCAGGCACTGGAAGTGGTACACGCCCGGCGTCGTGAAGTCGATCTTGCCCGACGACGGGATCTGCGGGGTGCCAGGATCGTTGTCCAGTGCGCCCACGTTGGCAAACCCGTCCCCGTGCGAGGTCGGCGTCAGCACGATCGACGGCACGTCGCTCGGGTAAACGCCGATCGCGTTGAAGTTCGCTCCTGCGAAGCTCTGGAGTATCGGCTTCAGGAAGGCGTGTGGGCCGAACGTCGCGGTGTGCGTCTCGCGAGAGAAGTGCGACATCGTGAACTTGACCGTCGTGTTCGCCGGAACCTTCAGCGTCCTCGGGAACATCGCGTACAGCTCAACGCCGCCCTTGGTCGACTGGCCGAGGTCGACGGTGTCGGCCGGGAGCTTCTGCTTGACGACCTTCTTCGCCGCCTTGACATCCGAGACGAACTGGGCCGCATCGCCGGCCGCCACCTGCGCCGCAGACGGGATCGGCTTGCCCTTCGGCTTGACGACCACGTAGCCGACCATTCCTGGATGGACGTCACAGAAGAACTTGTAGACGCCGGGCTTGGTGAACTTGACGTTCAGCGGCTTGGGCTTGCGGAGCGGCAGTCCGGAGTCGATGCGATTGGTCCCGTTGTAGGTCTTCCCGCCGATCGGCCTGAAGAGCTGCGGGTTGAGCCCGACGTTCGGGACCTTGCCGTTGAACCAGAACGGGTTTCCGGCGGCGTCCAGCGCCCCGGTCACCATTCCGCTGGTCGTGATCAGCGGGAGGTCGGAATTGCTCTTCCCCGGGAGGTCGATCGTGTGGAAACCGGCGAGGATGAACGAGACCTTGTCGCCGACGTTGATCGTCGTGCGCCGGCCGAAGAAGGCGTTGATGCCCGGGCTGTACTTCTTGCCGAAGTTCTTCGGTACGAGTTTCGAGGCGATCTTGTTCGCGCCCGGCACACCCCCAGCGAAAACTACCCTTGTGGCGGCCGTGGCGGTGGCCGAAATCCCCAGTGTCGCGGCGCAGGTAGCCGCGACCAATACCCCAGTCCGACGCTTCATCCCGTGTCCCCTTTCGAAGGCCTTGGGCGGGCAATATATCCGGACTGAGAGACGAATCAAAATTAATAATTGCTTCACAACCTATGCTCGCCTCACGATGACCGACGAATCGCTGGCCCAGACCGTCTCGCGGGCCCTTACCGAGGACGTCGGCGCCGGCGATGTGACAACCGCCGCGACGGTCCCCGAAGACGCCCGTGCCGCGGCCCTGATCACCCAGAAGGCTCCCGGCGTCATCTACGGTCTCGATGCCGCCGAGCAGACGTTCCGGACCCTTGACCGGTCGGTGAGCATCCGCCGGCTGGTTGACGAGGGCGTGTGGCGCGAGGACGGCGGCGAGGTGCTGGCGCTCGAGGGCGGCGCCCGGGCGCTCTTGACCGCGGAGCGCACGGCGCTCAACTTCCTGCAGCGGCTGTCCGGGGTGGCGACGATGGCGGCCCGCTGCGTGGCCGCGATCGAGGGGACCGGCGCGCGGATCCTGGACACGCGCAAGACCACCCCGGGACTGCGGACGCTCGAGAAGGCCGCGGTCGCCGCCGGCGGTGCGACCAACCACCGTGCAGGGCTCTACGACGCGATCCTGATCAAGGAGAACCACGCCGCGATCGCGGGCGGCGTCGGCAGAGCCGTGCGGCTCGCACGGGAGCACTCGCCCGCACTCAGGATCGAGGTCGAGTGTCGCAACCTCGACGAGGTCGACGAGGCGCTGGTCGCCGGCGCGCCGATGCTGCTGCTGGACAACATGGCCCCCGATCGGCTGCGGGAGGCGGTGGTGCACGTTGCCGGACGCGCGGAGCTCGAGGCGAGCGGCGGGGTGACGCTCGCGACGCTCAGGGAAGTCGCATCGACCGGCGTAGACTTCGTATCAGTCGGGGCGCTGACCCACAGCGCGCCGGCACTGGATTTGTCTCTGATCCTTGAGCCGCTGACATGAATCTGCCGATGTTGGGCGCCACCGGAGCGCCGCTGATGCTCGAGAACATCCCCGCCCTCAAAGAGGAGGTGCGGGCGCTCGCCGACGAGCGCGGGGCCGTGATCCTGGCGCACAACTACCAGCTGCCCGAGATTCAGGATGTGGCCGATTACGTCGGCGATTCGCTCGGGCTCTCGCAGCGAGCCGCGGCGGCCGACGCTGACACGATCGTGTTCTGCGGCGTGCACTTCATGGCCGAGACGGCTTCGGTGCTGTGCCCCGACAAGCAGGTTCTGATCCCCGACCTCGACGCCGGGTGCTCGCTCGCGGACTCGATCACCGCCCCGCAGCTGCGCGAGTGGAAGCAGGCCCATCCGGGGGCGATCGTCGTCATGTACGTCAACACGACCGCCGAGGTCAAGGCGCTGACCGACTACTGCTGCACGTCAGCGAACGCGGTCGCGGTCGTCGACCACATCTTCGGAGAGCACGGCGATGACACCGAGATCCTGTTCGGGCCCGACATGTTCCTCGGGGCCTACGTCGAGAAGACGCTCGGCCGCTCGATGCACGTCTGGGACGGCGAGTGCCACGTGCACGCAGGGATCAAGCCCGACGACATCGCGGCCGTTCGAGCGTCGCATCCCGGCGCCGACTTCCTGATCCATCCGGAGTGTGGGTGCTCGACCAGCGTCATGGAGTACGTCGCCGCCGGTGACGTCGACGCCGACGGGGTACAGATGCTCTCGACCAGCGGGATGGTCAAGTACGCGCGCGAGCACGGCGATCCCGACGCCCGCGGCACGGCGATCGTGGCGACCGAGACCGGGATGCTGTATCCGCTTCGCCAGGCCGCGCCCGGGGTCGACTTCGTCGCCGCCAACGAGGCCGCTCACTGCCGCTTCATGAAGATGATCACGCTGCCCAAGCTGCGCGACTCGCTCGCCGACGGCGTGCATGAGGTCAAGGTGCCGGCCGAGATCGCCGATCAGGCGCGGCTGGCGATCGAGCGGATGGTCTCGATCAGCTGAGGACCTGGTCCTCGTAGAGCAACATCCCCCGCTGCACCACGTTGCGCACCGCCGGCATCGTCGCGCGCTTGCGCTCAAATTCCTCGGGCGTGTAGCAGTGCACGGTGGCCTGCCCGCCCATCTCGAGCGCGTCCCACAGCGAGGTCGCCTGGTAGACGCGCTCCAGCCACGGCATTCCGTCAAACGCGCGCGAGACGAGCACGACCACATACTCCGGGCCACGCTCGCGTTGCGGCAGCGCCCCGCGGGCGTCATCGACGCGCGCGCCGCCGAGAATCGCCGTCTCCAGCGGCCAGCGATCGCTGCTGCGACTCAGATACCGCTGCAGCTCGGTCAGATTTATCTCAGAGGTGGCGGACACGGACCGATTGTGGACGTTGCACGAGACATGAGTCAATAAGCGGCGACCGCGCCGACCATTCGGCTCTCGAGCGCCAGCGCGGTCCAGTTCGGTGGGCCGTCGATCAACAGCGCGAAGGCGAGCGTGCGGTGGCCGCGGCTGCGGCAGTAGCCGGCCAGGTTGGTGACGTCATCCAGGGTGCCCGTCTTGGCGATGCAGTTACCGACGGCCGGGGTCTTGAGCCCGATCGTCTGCACCGTCCCCTGCTCGCCGACGATCGGCAGCGACGCGTCGAGCTCTGAGCCGACCGGGGTGCGGTACACCTCGCGCAGCAGGTCCACGATCTCGACCGGCGACGAGCGATCGTTGCGAGACAGCCCAGAGCCGTCGAGGATCGTCGGGTGCAGCCCGTAGGAGGCCGCGATCGTGCCCCGGATCACCCGTGCGCCGGCCGAGATCGTGCCGCCGGTGCCGAACAGCACCCCGAGCTGCTTGGCGAACATCTCTGCGTACAGGTCATCGGAGGGGACGTCCATCAGCCGCGTCATCTTCAACATCGGAGGTGAGCTGACGGTCGCCAACAGCTTCGCCCGTTGGGGTGTTGTCGCGGTCTGCTTGGAGGCGCGGGCGATGATCCCCGAGCCGCGCATCGCGAGCACGAACTCGCGGGTGGCGAACTGTGCCGGGCCGAGATGCTTGAGGGCCGAGCCGTGGTTGTATGCCAGCGCGCTCAGCCAGCCGCCGAAGTCCGGGGTGTCGGGGGCGTACTTGGTGATCAGCCCGCCGCGGCGGCGGTCAAACAGCGATTCGTCGCCGTACACCCAGCCGGTCACGCGCTTGATCTTGCG
This sequence comes from uncultured Solirubrobacterales bacterium, assembly GCA_963770885.1. Classification (GTDB taxonomy): domain Bacteria; phylum Actinomycetota; class Thermoleophilia; order Solirubrobacterales; family Solirubrobacteraceae; genus Palsa-465. The sequence continues at coordinate 809,535 of CAVYRI010000001.1, forward strand.
GCGAACGAGCCCGGCGACCAACTGACCTGCGTTTGACCCCTCGGCGTGTGTCCAGACGCGGTTGAAGTCTGCGTCGCCGAACGTCGGGTCACCGCCGCCTCGGAGGTAGAGGTTGCCGTGCCAGACGCCGTGTTCGAGCTTTCCGGTCCCGAGAACCGAGGTGTGCAGGCGCGCGCTCGGGCCGAGGATCCGCATCAGCGCGACGGTCGTGTAGAGCTTCTCGACCGAGGCGGGCGGTCGCCCGATCGCGGCGCGCGCCGAGTAGAGCTTCTCGTTTGAGCCGATGTCGTAGACGAGCGCCCCGCTCTGGCGCCCGGCGGAATCGAGCGCGTGGTCAAGGGCCGCGCGCAGCTTGCGCTCGGCTGCCGACGCCGGCGCGTGGTGTGAGGGGAGCGTCGACGGTGAGGGCGGCGTCTGGGTTGCGGCCTGCGGTGGCCGCCTCGGGTGCGCGGGAACGGGCAGCCCGGCGACCCGGGAGTCGTGTTCGCTGGTATGGGTGAAGGACCCGAAGCCCGCGAGCGTGATCGCCGCGACAGCGATGACGCAGGCGAGGCTGACTGCCAGCCAGTGTTTCAGGCCCGCTCCAGCTCCTCCACGGTGTGTGGCCCGACGCATGCGATCGCGAGTTCGTCGGGCACCCCGGCCGCGACCTCTCGGACCTCGTCGAAGGTGACCTGGTCGAGCAGCCCGATCGTCTTGTCGGGGTCGACATCCTCGCCGTAGACGATCACCTGCTGCGCCGCATAGCGCGCCACGGCGCCGCTGTTCTCAAACGCGATCGCCCGGGCGCCGGCGGCGAACGCGCGCGCACGCTCGACCTCGCCCTCGGTCGGGCCGTCCTCACGCAATTCGGTGACGATGTCCCTCATTCGCCTGTAGGCCTCGATGCACTTACCCGATTCGAGCCCGGCCGACAGCTGCAGCACACCGACATCCGCATAAGCATGGGGGAAGGCGCTGACGGAATAGGCCAGGCCGCGCTGCTCGCGGATCTCGTCGAACAGGCGCGACCCCATAGAGCCGCCGAGCAGGGTCGAGTAGATCGCCAGCGCCGCGCGCTCGCGCGGCTGCGACACGTCGATCGAGGGGCGGTAGGAGAGCCGCAGATGGGACTGGTTGGAGTCGCGTTCGCGAACCAGGACGCGGGGCACCAGCCCCGGAGCGAGGTCGAATGACTCGGGCTCGGGACGGGACTCGAAGCGGCCGAACAGCTCCTCCAGCTGCCCGTTGTCGCCGACGGCCTCGAGGTTGCCGACCGCGAACGCGCCGCCGCGCTCGGGTGACCAGCGCCGGGATCTGAAGGCGACGATCGCGTCGCGAGTAAACGTGTCGCGGATGTGCTCCGTCGAGCCGAGCACGGGCCGGCCGAGGGGGTGGTCGCCGAACACGGCCTCGTCGATCAGATGCTCGGCCTGGACCGAGGGCTGATCCTCTGCGCGTGCGATCTCCTGCACGACGACGCCGCGCTCACGATCCATCTCAGCGGCGTCGATTCTCGGCCTGGCGACGAAATCGGTCAGCAGGTCGGTGGCCTCGAGCGCCCGCTGCGACCGGGCCGTGATGTGGAACGCAACCAGATCGTGGCTGGTGTAGGCGTTGAGCACCGCCCCGATGCCCTCAGCCGCCTCATTTACATCGCGGTAGGTCGGGTACTTCTCGCCGCCCTTGAACACAAGATGCTCCAGAAAATGGGCCATGCCGTTTTCGTCCGCGTGCTCGGTCCGCGCACCGGCGTCGAAGGCGGCCAGGATCGTCAGCGCACGCGTGCCCTCGACCGCGATCCGGTACAAGGGCAGGCCGTTGGCGAGAGTGGACACCGAGATCGTCGCCATCTTTGAAACGACAACGGTAGCGGGCTGGGGCGCAGCCGGGGCCTGGGTGCGCCACCGCTTGGGGCCGGTTAACCGCGGCTTTAGAAGACCGTCTTGCAAATCCCGTTGCAAGGGCCCTTCAGAGGGGACAACTGCGGTGACCTGTCGCTAGGCTGGCCCGCACTCAAATGGCTACTTCATCATCGAAAATTCTCAAGGGCAGCCGGCGCCGCGGCGAGGCTGCCCCGATCGCGCACCCGCCCGAGCGTCCGGCCCAGCCGGTGTCGCGCCGGCGCGTGGTCGAGTTCCGCGGCGTCTCGAAGCTGTACGCCGGTGACGTCGGCCTCGACCAGGCGACGTTCGCCGTCGACCGCGAGGAGTTCGTGTTCCTCGTCGGATCGACCGGGTCGGGCAAGTCGACCCTGATGCGGCTGCTGATCAAGGAGCTCGAGCCGACCAGCGGCACGATCCGCGTCGCCGGGCACGACCTCGCGGACATCACCCGTAAGCGGGTTCCCTACTACCGTCGCAACGTCGGCGTCGTCTTCCAGGACTTCAAGCTGCTGCAGAACCGCACCGTGTACGACAACGTCGCCTACGCGCTGCAGGTGACCGGCGGCGGGCGCAAGGAGATCCGCGCCAAGGTCCCCGACATCCTGCGGCTCACCGGCCTTTCGACCAAGCTGCATAACTTCCCCGACCAGCTGTCGGGCGGCGAGCAGCAGCGCGTCTCGATTGCGCGTGCGTTCGTCAACCATCCGCCGCTGCTGCTGGCCGACGAGCCGACCGGGAACCTCGATCCCGAGACGAGCATCGACATCATGCGACTGCTCTACCGGATCAACCGCACCGGCACGACCGTGATGGTCGCGACCCACGACCAGGCGATGGTCGACAAGATGCGCCGCCGGGTGCTCGAGCTCGACCGCGGCCGGATCGTGCGCGACGAGGCCGCCGGCCTGTACACGCGTGACGAGTCAACACGCGAGTTCGCCCACCGGCTGCGCGCGCCCGCGACGGCTCCGCCCGGCCTCCAGTAAACACCGATGCGGTTCGGCTTCTTCCTCAAGGAGGCGATGCGAGCCACGCGTCGCAACGCGGCGCCGAGCTTCGCGGCGCTCGCGACGGTGCTCGTCACGATGCTCGTGCTCGGCGTCTTCATTCCGATCGTGCAGGCGACCAACGGAGCCGCCAACAGCGTCCGCAGTCGCGTGCTGGTCGACGTCTACATGAAGACCACCGCGACGTCCACGCAGGAGGCTCGGGTGCGCCGGGAGCTGCTCGCCGTCCCGCATGTCAAATCGGTGCAGTTCGTCTCCAAGCAGCAGGCCTACGCACAGCAGTCGAAGATCGACCCGGCCGCCTACCAGCTGCTCGGCACCAACCCGCTGCCGGACACTTTCCACGTGATCCCGGACAGCCCCAGCAACGTGCTCGCGGTCCACAACTCGCTGACTCCGACCGGCCCCGGCGGTCAGCCGGGGACGATCGATCCCGCGATCCAGAGCGTCTCGAACAAGCGCAACGACACGAGGAAGATCCTCGAGGTCACCAACCTGGTCACGATCACCGCCGCGGCGCTGACGGTCCTGCTGACGATCGCCTCGATCCTGCTGATCGGCAACACGATCCGGCTGTCGCTGTACGCGCGCCGGCGCGAGGTCGAGGTCATGAAGCTTGTCGGCGCCACTGACTGGTTCATCCGCTGGCCGTTCGTGATCGAGGGGGTGGTCGTCGGCGCGACCGGAGCCGTGCTGGCGATCGCCGTGCTCGGGCTCGCCAAGGTGGTGCTGCTCGATCCGCTGGCCAACAACTGGACCCTGATCGCGGCGCCGCACACGATCCCGTACAGCGCTCTCGTTGCGGTGCTATTGGTGGCCGGCATCGGCGTCTCGGCGCTCGGTTCGGGCATCTCGCTGCGCCGCTTCCTGCGGGTCTAACCGAGGGCTCAGGACCGGCGGTCTGCCGGTAGCGGGCGGCTACCCTCAGAAGACGATGTTCGCCTCAAAACCGAAGGGTCCGCGGCGTGTGGTGCTGGTCAGCGTCGCGGTGTTGGCCCTGCTGATCGGGCTGTGGTTCGGCGGCCACCCGAGCTGGCTGCCCGGGCCGCTGCGCAGCGCGTTCGTCCAGTCCAACAGCAAGGATCAGATCGTCGATGACGTGCTCGGTCTGCTGCAGCGTGACTACTACCGGCCCGTGACCCGCGACCAGCTGGTCAACAAGGGCCTCGCGGCGGCGGTCGCGAGCCTCCACGACCCGTACTCGCACTACTTCGACCCGACCGACTACCACCAGTTCCAGAACGAGACCAACCCACACCTGAGCGGGATCGGGATCGACGTCGACAACGAGCCGGCGGGGCTCCGGGTCGTCGACGTGTTCCCGGGCTCACCGGCCGCCAAAGCAGGGCTGGCACGCGGGGACGTGATCACCGATGTCGGCTCGAAGTCGCTTGCGAACCGATCATCGAACTTCTCCGCCTCGCTGATCAAGGGACCGGCGGGAACCAAGGTCACGTTGACGGTGCGCTCGGGCAAGCACTCGCGGGTGGTGACGGTCGTACGCGCGGACATCACCGTTCCGGTGGCCAGCAGCAAGATGCTCAACTATCACGGCAAGAAGATCGGCTATGTGCAGCTGACCAGCTTCACGGCCGGGTCGGGCGCCGAGGTCCGGGCGCAGGTCCAGAAGATGCTCCGCCAGGGCGCGCAGGCGTTGATCCTCGATCTGCGTGAGAACGGCGGCGGGCTGCTCGAGGAGGGTGTCAACGTCGCGAGTATCTTCATCGCCGATGGGACGATCGTGTCCACGAAGGGACGCAGCGAGCCGCGCCAGGTGTATCTGGCCAAGGGTGACGCGATCGCGCCCAAGATCCCGCTCGTGGTGCTGGTCGACCATGGGACCGCGTCGGCGGCCGAGATCGTGACCGGTGCGCTCCAGGATCGCGGACGGGCGAAGGTGGTGGGGACCCACACCTACGGCAAGGGCGTGTTCCAGGAGATCCAGCCGCTCCCCAACGGCGGCGCGCTTGACTTCACCGTCGGCGAGTACTTCACGCCCAACGGTCACAATCTCGGTGGCGGCGGCGTGCGCCGCGGCGCCGGGATCACGCCCAACATCTACGCGAACACGAGCCTCAATTCGAAGGTCGACGCCGCGCTGCAGAAGGCCGAGCAGACGGTCGCCGCCCAGAACCGGTGAGCAGCGCGGTCCGCGATCCGCGCCCCGGGGCGCGGGTCTCAATCCTGCGCCGCAAGGGCAAGTTCCTGGTCGCCGAGCCGTTCTTCGAGGCCGGTCCGCAGATCGTGGTCAGCCGCGACCGCAAGGCCGACGTCGGTGACCTTGTGACGATCTCGGCCGCTCCCGGGTCCGGGCGGCGCAACTCGCGGCGGATGGCGATCAAGCGCCGCCTCGGCCGCCCGGACGTGGCCCGCGACGTGATCGAGGCGCTGATGCTTGACCGAGGGTTGAGCCGCTCGTTTGACCCGGCCGTCGAGCACGACGCGCGTCAGCTGTCCCAGGAGCTGGAGTCGACCGGGCGGCGGGACCTCCGCGGGCTGGCGACGTTCACGATCGACCCTGCCAGCGCACGCGACTTCGATGATGCGATCTCCGCGCAGGCCCACAGCGACGGGTCGTGGCGCATCTGGGTCCACATCGCCGACGTCTCGGCGTACGTGACGGCGCGCAGCGCGATCGATCGCGAGGCATACCGGCGCGGAACGAGCGTCTACGTCCCGGCGGCCGTCGAGCCGATGTTGCCCAGCCGGCTGTCAAACGGTGTCTGCTCGCTGGTCGAGGGCCAGGACCGGGCGACCGTGACCGTCGAGATGACCGTCTCGCCGGGCAGCCGGGTGCGGAACGCCTCGATGTACCGCTCGCTGATCCGCTCGGTCCAACGGCTCGACTACGACCGCGTCGACCGGATCTTCGCCGGATCTGAGCGAGCCGCCGATCCGTGGGGCGAGCCGCTTGCCGCGGCGCGCGCGGCCGCTGCATCCCTGGCCGAGCGGCGCGAGGGCCGGTCGGGCGTCGTGCTGGACTCCGCTGAGCCCGACTTCAGGTTTGACCGCCAGGGCAACGTGGTCGGCTCGGAGCTCGTCGCGCAGACCGAGTCTCACCGCCTGATCGAGCAGCTGATGATCGCCGCCAACGAGCAGGTCGCGCGGCTTCTGTCAGACCGCAAGATCCCGACGCTGTACCGCGTCCACGAGCGGCCCGATGCGATTGCGGCGCAGCGGCTGATCGAGCAGCTTGCGTCACTCGACGTCCCGACGCCGCCGATCCCAAAGGGCCACCTGACGTCGCAGCAGGCGGCCGATGTCGTTGCGCAGGCGTCGGTGATGGTCGCCGACTGGGTCAGCCGCACCGGGCGCGGGGGCCGGGCGCTGACGAGCCTGGTGCTGCGGTCTCTCAAACAGGCCTACTACGACCCGCGCAACCTCGGCCACGCCGGGCTGGCCTCCGAGCACTACTGTCACTTCACGTCGCCGATCCGCCGCTATCCGGATCTGATCTGCCACCGGGCGCTGCTGTCAGCAGTCGCCGGCGAGCCGGCGCCGGATGCGTCGTGGGTCGCGTCGGCCGGGCCGTGGACCTCGGCCCGTGAGCGTGAGGCGATGTCGATCGAGCGCAGCGCCGATGACGTGGCCAACTGCTTTCTGCTCGAGCACGAGCTGTTCGCCGGCGGCGACCGCAGTGCCGCGTTTGAGGGCGAGGTGGTCGGCCTGATCGGCGCGGGCGCGTTCGTGGCCTTCGGTGAGCGGCTGCAGTTCGAGGGCATGCTCCCCGTTCGCCGGCTCGGCGGCGACTGGTGGGAGATCAACGAGCAGGCGACGATGCTGATCGGGACGCGCGGCGGCGGCGCGATCCGGCTCGGTGACCCGATCACCGTCGCAGTCGACCGGATCGATGCACCGCGGGGTAGGGTGGATCTGGTGCCCGCGAGGGTGCAAGGCGACTAGAGAGCTGAGATGGCCAAAGGACGTAAACGCAAAGCTGGAGCCGGAGATGTGGCGACCAACCGCCAGGCGTCGTATCGCTACAACCTGCTCGAGCGGTTCGAATGCGGCATCGTGCTGACCGGCACCGAGGTCAAGTCGCTGCGCGAGGGCAACGCCCAGCTCAAGGACGCCTACGCGGTGGTTCGCGATCGCGAGGTTTGGCTGATGGGCGTCTACATCGCCCCCTACGGGCCGGCCGCGCGCGACAACCACGATCCTGAACGGCCGCGCAAGCTGCTCCTGCATCGCAACGAGATCGAACGGCTCGTCGCCCGCACCAACGAGCGCGGGCTGACGCTGGTCCCGACGCGGATCTACTTCTCGGGGCCGCGCTCGAGGGCGAAGGTCGAGATCGCGCTCGCGAAGGGCAAGGACCTGTATGACAAGCGCGAGACGATCCGCAAGCGCGACATGGCGCGCGACGTCCAACGAGAGCTGCGCGAGGTCGGCCGCTGAGCCATCGCCGGGGGGGCTTGCGTGACGGGGGTGGTTTGCGGGTAGCACCGCCACATGACCATCGGCTCATCCATCGTTCTGATCGCGATTGGCGCGATCCTCAAATGGGCCGTGACCGCTCATGTCAACGGGATCAATCTCCAGACGGCGGGAACGGTTCTCCTGATCGTGGGGATCGTCGGGCTTGTCCTGTCGGTGCTCTACACGTTCTACTGGTCGCGTGCGCGCACCAGGGAGGTCCGCGTCCGCGACGCACGGTACGAGCAGGACCCGCGGTACTGACGCCGGGTCCGTGGCGTCGAAACTCTGATCTCGCTAGCCGAGCGTGCGGACCAGGTGCGTGGCGTCCATGCCGATCACCAGCACCGCCACCAGTGAGAGATAGACGGCCGCCACCAGCCAGCGGTCGCGTGGCCTGACCTGGTAGTAGGCCAGCTGCTCAACGCTGCCCGAGCGCCGCTGACGCCAGCGCTTGTAGGTCTCGTACCCGGCCAGCACGGCGATGATCAGGATCACCGGGTTGGGGAACACGAACGCGAGCACGACGATGCCGATGAAGCCCAGGCCCCACATCCACGGGGCCATCGCGGCCATCGCGCGTCCACCGTCGAGCGGCACCACCGGCAGCAGGTTGAACAGGTTCAAGAAGAAGCCGGTGAACGCGAGCGCGCGCCAGAAATCGTCACCGGTCAGTCGCCAGACGACGAGGCAGGCGGCCGATCCGACCGTTCCCAGCACCGGGCCGGCGAGTCCGACGCGCGCCTCGGCGGCGGCGTTGTCGCCCAGTGACCGGGCGCTGATCAGCGCTCCGAGGAACGGGATGAACATCGGCGGCGACGCCTTGATCCCCTCGCGGCGCAGCGCGATCACGTGGCCCAGCTCGTGGACCAGCAGCAGGACCACGAAGCCGGCCGCGAACGTGACCCCCCAGATCGTCGTGTAGGCCGCGATCGAGACCAGCATCGTGCCCGCGGTGATCAGCAGCTTGGTCTTCGGCAGCAGCAGGATGATCGTTTTGATCTTCGCGAGGAACGCGATGATCGCTGCACCGATCGGCGCCAGCCGGCGCTTGATGAACGACTGCTGCTGGGGTGGTTGATGGTCCTCGGGCGGCTGCTGCCACTCGTACCGCTGGTCGCTGGCCGGTGGAAGACCGACGGGTTCGTAGCGGGGCGGTACCGGCTCGGGGAGCGTGGGAGTGCCCTGGTCCATCAAGTTCATTGTCGCAGGCGCCGATTGGCGCCCGCGACACTCTTCATCAGTCCTTACGCGATCTGCTATCGCGCCGGCGTGAAAGCTCGCGCTCCGACGCGCGCTCGCCCCGCGACGGATGGCCTGATCTATACTCGGTGTACAGACATAACCCCCGGGGACGACAGGCTTCGACGTGGTCGGTTCGTGGGGGTGGTTGCGAGTCGAGGTCCCGGGCGGCCTCGTAAAACACCCGGGAAAACAATAAGTGCGAGCTCTCACGAGTTCGCGCTCGCCGCTTAGTAACTAAGCCGTGAGCGCTCCTGGCCTTTCGCTCGCCTGCGGCGGAGCTGCTGGGATCAACTAGCAGGCTCGCTCGGATAGGCCCGCTCCAGCCGACCCCGGGGACACTTTTCGGAGCTGGTCTTCCGCAACCCCGCCGGCGTGGCGAGCGGGAGATGAGATCAGAGCGCCGGATACGCTCGTAGACACCACCTTTTGCGCGACTGCGGACGCGGGTTCAATTCCCGCCGTCTCCACCTTCGTGAGGATTAGGACCGCCCTCCGCACATGCGGGGGGTGGTTCGGTTAAGGCGAGCGCGTCGATGCTTGCGGGTCGCCGCCCGATCGCTGTCGGCGTCGCGTCCGCGTCTCGTTTGAGCAAGGATTGGGTCAGAGATGCCGCTGAGCTACACCGATTATTACGAGGTGCTGGGCGTCCCGCGCGACGCGGATCCCGACACGATCCGGCGTGCCTACCGCAAGCTGGCGCGCAAGTACCACCCCGACCTGAACTCCGACGGTGACGCCGAGGAGCGCTTCAAAGAGCTCGGCGAGGCCTATGAGGTCCTGTCCGATGCCGAGAAGCGGCAGCAGTACGACCGCCTCGGCGCCCGTTGGCGTGAAGCGGAGCACGAGGCGCCTGGCGAGACCTTCGAGGACTTCTTCGCCGACCAGGGGTTCGGCGACGGCACCCGTGTGGAGTTCGGCGACGATCTCTTCGAGGCGCTGTTCGGCGCGAGCGCCGGCCGCACCGGCCGCGCCGGGCGCGCCGGCGGCCCACTGCGCGGCCACGACCGCGAGGCGCTCCTCGAACTGTCGCTCGAGGACGCACTGGCCGGCGGCCGGCGGCGGTTGACGCTGGACGGCCGTGAGATCAGCGTCAACTTCCCGGCCGGCGTCCGTGACGGACAGCTGATCCGTCTGGCGGAGCAGGGGGGCCAAGGGCGGGACGGCGGCCCGCGCGGTGACCTCTTCCTGCGGGTGCTGCTGAAGCCGCACCCGCACTTTCGCCGGCGCGGCGATGACGATCTTGACGTCGACCTCCCGATCAGTCCTTCGCAGGCGGCGCTCGGGGCGACCGTTGAGGTGCAGACCCCGACCGGCACGGCCCAGATCCGCGTCCCGGCGGGATCATCCAGCGGTCGGCGGCTGCGGCTCCGTGGACGGGGAGTTCCCAAACGCGGCGGCGGCAGCGGTGATCTTCACGCGATCGTCAAGATCGTTGTGCCGAAGAAGCTGTCAGACCGTGAGCGCGAGCTCTACGAGCAGCTCGCCGAGAGCTCGAGCCTTGACCCGCGGGAGGCATGACCATGCATGCAGACAGGCACATCGAGCGGGCCGACCACGATCTCGTCCGGCAGGAGGCGGTTGAGCTGACCGTCGTCGCCAGGCAGGCGGGGGTGAGGATCGTGCACGTGCGGCGCTACCTGGAGTTCGGGCTGTTTGAGCCACAACCGGCCGCGGCGGACGAAGCCCCACGCTTTGATCCGAGCACCGCCGCCCGGGTGGCGCGAGCGGAGCGGCTACGTCGCGACCTCGGGCTCAACTATGCCGGGGCCGTGCTCGTCTGCGAGCTCCTCGACCGGATCGGCGAGCTCGAGGCGGGTCGCTAGGCCACGGATCGGCAGCCTGCTGGTGGGAGCCGTCTTAGAGCAATTGCGCCGTCTCGGCCTTGGCCAGCTTGGGGTGAGCGTGATCAGCTCAAACCGGGACGCGTAGCGCCCGCGTGGCCCGTCAGCAGGCAGCGCCGGCGACGGGAGAGCCTCGCGCGTCGCGATTGCTCCCGGCCGCCGTCAAGCTGGAAGCTGCCCCGCAGGGCACCGGCAACGCCCGCGTGATCCTCACCACGACGTGGGCGTGGACGGTATGGACGCCGCGTGCCTTGGCCGTTGCGCGGTTCGTGCGCCTGCCAGCGGTCCCCGGCGCGACGTTTGAGACCACGGTGAAGCGCTTTGAGCCGTGGGGGCGAAGCGTCCCGATCTTCCAGCACGGCTGTCCGGTGCGGATGTTCGCCTTGGGCTTGGAGCGAACGTAGAGCAGTCCCGACGGCAGGTCGTTGCAGACCACGGCGTTGTGGATCGGCACCGTCGTCGGGTTTGTGACGGTCAGGGTGTAGATCACGCTCTGCCCGGTCTTCGCGTGCGATCTCGATTGCTTGAGGTCGAGATCGAGGACCGGCTTCACCTTCGTGGTCGCCGTCGAGGTCGCGGCATCGGTGTCGACGAGCTTGGTCGTGCTGTTGGCCGTCGCTGTGTTGCGCTCGATGCCGCCCTGATTTGCCTGTGCGACGACCACGATCTTGATCGACTGGTCGACCGCCATGGTCCCGAGCGTGCAGGTGATCGGCCGGCCCTTGTGGCAGATCGCTTGCGGGGAGTCGACCGAGATCGAGATGACCTTGAGCGCCATCGACGGCGTGTCGGTGAGCGTCACATTCGCGGCGGGGTCGGGCCCATCGTTGGTCACGGTCAGGGTGTATTTGAGCTTCTCGCCCGGGTAGGCGCTGGTCTTGTCAACCTGCTTGCGAACGACGAGCCTGGCGGTCGGCTGCGCTGGCGGTGGCGGCGGCGGAGGCAGCCGCTTGACCTCGACCGTGGCCGTCGACGGAGCGGACTTGGGGGACGTCTCCCCGGCGCCGTCGGTGCCGGTGGCGGTGGCGGTGTTCGTGACCTTCCCGTGTGCCTGATCGGTCGCGTCGACGACGTGCTGGATCTCCGATGTGCAGGTCACCGACGCTCCGGGCGCGAGCCCCGGGGGTGCCGGCGTCGGGCACAAGATGTCTCCGAGAGTCGCGTCGGACACGGCAAGTGAGGTGAGACTGACGTTGCCGATGTTGGTCACCTTGAAGCTGTAAGCGATTGAGTCGCCAGGCTTGGCGGCGTGCTGATCGGCGGCGGGGATCACGGTCGCGGTCTTGACGAGCGACACCGCCGGGTTCCGTTTGGCCGTCGCCGTGGCGGTTGAGCTGCTGGCGGGGGTCGAGTTGCCGTTCGTGTCGGTCCCGGTCGCCGTTGCGGTGTCGGTCGCTCCTCCGGCATCGATGTCGTCCTGCGTCACCGTGCGTGACTCATCCGCCGTGCAGGTCACCGAGTTGCCGGGTGCGAGCCCGGGGGCGGTCAGGGACGGACAGCTCACCGACCCGAGCGTCGGGTCGGTGACCGAGATCGTCGCGAGAGTGACGTTCCCGGTGTTGGTGACGGTGTAGCTGTAGTCGATCGTGTCGGCGACCTTGATGTCGTCCTGGTCAGCGGCCGGGGTGACCGCCGCGTGCTTGACGATCGACAGCGCGGGGTCGGCGGGCTCGGCGGGGACCGTCGCGTTCCCCGACGCCTCCGGGCTCGTGTTCCCCTGGACGTCGGTCCCGGTGGCGGTCGCGGTGTCCGCGATGCTGCCCGCGTCGACATCTGCCTGGGTGACGGTCACGACGCCATCAGCCGTGCAGGTCTCGCTCGCGCCCGGTGCGAGGCCCGGTGATGCCGGCGCCGGGCAGGTCACCGTACCGGCCGACGGATCATCGACCGCAACCGAGTGCAAGGTGATGTTTCCGGTGTTGGTCACCAGGTAGGAGTACTGGATCTGATCGCCGACCTTGACCGCGTCCTGGTCGGCGGCGGGCGTCACTGTCGCCGTCTTGTCGATCGACACATCGGGGTTGGCCACGGTGGGAATCGAGACTGTGGAAGGCGCGGACGGCGGGCTGGTGATGGGATTGCCGCTCACGATCGCGGTCCCGGTCGCGGTCGCGGAATCCGTCACGCTGCCCGCGTCGATGTCGGCCTGGGTGACCGTGTGCGTGTTGTCGGCGGTGCAGGTCACCGACGCTCCCGGCGTCAGCCCGGGCGCCGTCAACGTCGGACAGGTGACGCTCCCGCCGGACGGATCGTCGACCGACACCGATGAGAGGTTGACGTTGCCGGTGTTGGTCACCATATATGCATAGGAGATCTGATCGCCGATCTGGAGGCCGTCCTGATCCGAGGAAGGGGTGACCGCTGCGGTCTTGCCGACGACGACCGATGGCGCCGGAGAAGGTGTCGGGACGGTCGTGCTGGCCGTCGCCGGTGGGCTCGTGCCGCCGGCGCCGTCCGTACCCGTGGCGCTCGCGGAGTTGGTGACGCTGTTGTTGGCGGCGTCCTCTGCGGTCACCGTGTAGGTGCCGGTGCACGTCTCGGAGTCGCCGGGCGCCAACCCGGGCGGGGCGGGGGTTGGGCAGCTCACCGTCGCGACCTTGTCGTCAGACACTGACAGCGAGGTGAGGTCGACGTTGCCGGTGTTCGTCACCAGATAGAAATAGTGAATCTGCTCGCCTTCGCTGATCGGGCTCGTGTCGCCGTCGGCGGCGTCGGCGATCTTGACGAGGGAGATCGCAGGCACGCGCGGCGTCGCCGGCACGACGACGGTCGACGGCGCCGACGATGGGCTCTCATCACCCTTGGTGTCCGTGCCAGTGGCGGTCGCGCTATCGCTCACCGAGCCCGCGTCGACGTCGGCCTGGGTGACGATCACGGCGTGATCGGCAGTACAGGTCTCGCTGTCGCCCGGGGCTAGTCCCGGCGCGGTGGGGGTGGGGCAGGTCACGCTCCCGGCCGATGGGTCATCGACGGCGACTGAGGCGAGCGTCACGTTGCCGGTGTTCGTGACCTTGTAGGAGTAGAAGATCGAGTCGCCGACCTCGACGGCGGTCTGATCGGACGGAGGGGCGACCGCGGCGCTCTTGTCGACCGAGACGGCGGGAGCCGCAGTCGCCGCCGGAACGCTCGCCGAGCCCGACGATGGCGCGCTCTGGATCCCGTTGGTGTCGGTGCCGGTGGCGCTCGCGGTGTCGCTCACCGAGCCCGCGTCGACGTCGGCCTGGGTCACGGTCACGGCGTGATCGGCACTGCAGGTCTCGCTGTCGCCCGGGGCAAGTCCCGGCGCGGTGGGGGTGGGGCAGGTGACGCTCCCGGCCGATGGGTCATCGACGGCGACTGAGGCGAGCGTCACGTTGCCGGTGTTGGTGACCGTGTAGGAATAGGCGATCGTGTCCCCGACCTTGACCGCGGTCTGGTCGGAGGAGGGGTCGACGGTCGCGGTCTTGTCGATCGACACCGCTGGCTGAGCGGCAACGGCGGGCACCGTGATCGTCGATGGGCTGGACGGCTCGCTGGTATTGCCGGTGGCGCTGGTCCCGGTCGCGGTGGCCGTATCGGTGACGCCGCCCGCGTCGACATCGGCCTGCGTGACGGTCACCGGGTTGTCGGCGGTGCACGTCTCCGCAGCACCCGGAGCGAGCCCGGGGGCCGCCGGAACCGGACAGCTGACCGCCCCGATGCTCGGGTCCGATACTGACAGGGACGTGAGATGCACGGTGCCGGTATTGGTCACCCGGTAGGAGTACTGGATCGTGTCCCCGACCTTGACGCCGTCCTGATCTGCCGAAGGCGTGACCGACGCGGTCTTGTCGACCGAGACGGCTGGGATCGAGACCGATGGGATGTGAACTTCCGCCGGGGGCGAGGTTGCTGATCCACCCTGCGCATCGGTCCCGGATGCGGTCGCCGTGTCGGTGATGCCGCCGTTGTCGACATCGGCCTGCGTGACCGTATAGAGGCTATCGGCGGTGCATGTGACGGACTGTCCCGGCGCGAGACCCGGATCAGGCAGGAGCGGACAGCTGACCGAGCCGGCGGTCGCGTCGGACACCGACAACGGGTTCAGATCCACGTTGCCCGTGTTCGTCACCACGTACGAGTATGCGATCGTCTCCCCGAGCGAGACCGGCGCCGAGTCCCCTGATGAGGCCTCGGCGACCTTCACGATCGACAGCCCCGGCGCATCCCCAACCGTCGGGATCGTCACCGACGAGGGATCCGAGACCGGCGAGACAAGCCCGGTCGCGTCTGTGCCCGTGGCCGTCGCCGAGTCGGTCACGGCGCCCGCGTCGACGTCGCTCTGCTTGACGATGTATGGCGCGGTTGCCGTACACGTCTCGGATGCACCCGGCGCCAAGCCCGGCGAAGCCGGGACCGGGCAGGTGACGTCGCCCGCGGTCGCATCCGAAACCGCAAGCGAGGTCAGCGGCGTGTTGCCGGTGTTGGTGACCTCATAGCTGTACTGGATCGTGTCGCCGACCTGCACCGCGTCCTTGTCAGAGGCGGGCGTGACGATCGCCGACTTCACCAGCGTCACCGTCGGTAGGTTCGGGCTCACCGTCGCCGACGAGGTGTTGTTCGCCGGATTGGGGTCGTTCTCGTTGGCCGTGACCGTCGCGGTGTTGGTGATCGGCGTCGTGAACGGATCGGGCGCGTTCATGGTCACGGTGGCGGTCGCGGAAGCGCCGACCCCGAGCGGGCTTCCAGCGCAGACCAAGGTTTGCCCGGTGACCGAACACCCGGGCGTCGAGCTCGAGGCGCCGGTGACGCCCGCGGGCAGCGGATCGTTTAACACGAATCCAGATGAGTTACCGGGCCCGTTGTTGGTGACCTTCAGCGAGAAGGTCAGGGCACCGCCGGGATCGACCATCGTCGGGCTCGCCGTCTTGGTGAGCGCGAGGTCCGTGTCGAGCCCGGGCGCGTTGGTGCCGTCATTGTTGGCGGTCGCCGGGCCCTTCTGGCTGATCACGGTCGTGAACGTCGGCGTCGGGGAGCTCGCGTTGGCGATTTTGAGCTCGTAGATGTTGCCGGAACTGTTGTTGGAGAATCCGACGTCGCCGTTGCCGTAGGTCCAGGCTGCGCCGAAGATCCCGACCGGAGGGACGCCGTCGACGGCCGGGGTCGACACGGTGAAGGTCTTGCTCCCCAGCTGGCCTGGCGTGACGTTGATCCGCTGGATCTGATTGGGGCCCGCCATCGACCAGAAGAAACCATTCGCGTAGGTCATGTCAGGACCAGCCGCCCCGACAGCGATCGGGGTCTTCGTCCCGGTGTTGAGGTTGACCTCGGTCAACGACGAGCCGGGGCCGGTGCCGACGTAGTAGTCATCACAGGTGGCGGTGTCCGGTCCGAAACGCGCCGGTGTTGAAGCCAGTCCCGACGTTGATGCCCGTGTAGGTGATCGACCCATCCGAGGCGATCTTGATCACGCTTCCAATCGAGCCGCTTGTCGTAGTCGTCGTCTGCACGGCGTAGATGAAGTTGTTGCAGGTGTCGTAGGCGATCGCGTTGTACGCGAGCGCGGGGATCGTGCCGCCGACCGGCGTGAAGCTGATCGCACCGCCGCTCTGCGTGGCGCTGTTGAGCTGCGTCGGGCTGCCCTGCGCGATGAACACCGTCGGGTGGGCGGGGTTGAAGGGGACCGGCGCGGCGGCTGCGGCTGCGGCGCCGAAAGCGAACGCGGTCACGACGAGCAGCCCAGCGAGCAGCGGCAGCCAGCGGCGGCGCACGAACGCGATTCGCCCGCCGTAGGCGGGCGAGCACAGCGACGTTCGGATGCCGAGTCTCCCGTTCACTCGTTCTCTCCACGCCCGGTCCGATTGGACGTCCTGCTTGCGGGTGGGACTGTACGTGATCGCGCGGCGGGTCGTCCATATGCGGTGCGTAGGCTTACCTCGATGTCGTGGGCGCTGTTTGGCTAGGAACGCCCTGAGTCCGCCACGGACTCAACGGTTACGCGAGCCCTTTGCTCATCGTCCGTCACCGGCGCTCGCGCTCGCGACCACCGAGAACACCGGCGGCAACCGAGTCGCGGCCGAGGCCCACGTGGCGCCGGCATCGCCCGATGCGAACAGGTCACCCGAGGTGGCGCCGAAGTAGAGCTCGAGTTGCTCGCCTTCGCCGTTGCGGCTGAACGCCTGACGCAGGACCGTCAGATACGCGTGCTCGGCCGGAAGCCCGTCACCACGGGGGGCCCAACTGGCGCCCGCGTCGCGGGTCTCGTAGACGCGGACTCGTCCGCCGGGGGTTACACGGTCGATATCGGCCACGAGCGGGATCACGAAGGCGCTGTCGGGATCGGCGGGATCGACCATCAGCGGGAAGCCAAAGTCGGACGGCAGACCACCACCGCCGACATCGGCCCAGCTCGCGCCGGCGTCATCCGAGCGATAGACGCCGCCATGGAACTGCATGAACATCCGCTCCGGGCGGCCGGGGGAGCGCTCGACGTGGTGCACGCAGCGGCCCGCGTTCTCGTCCTTGAGCGCCTCCTCTGGGAGGTATGCCGGGTTGAGCCCGACGTTGCCTCGACGCCAATTGGCGCCGCCGTCGTCGGTCAGCCACATGCCCGCGGCCGAGACCGCGACCGCGAGCCTGTCCGGCTCACCGGGCCAGGTGCAGATCGAATGCAGGCAGAGACCACCGCCCCCCGCCTGCCAGTGTGAACGCGACGGCTGCTCCCAGAGGCCGGCGTTTATCTCCCAGGTCGCGCCGCCATCGTGGCTCTGAAACAGCACCCCGGGGTCGCCGCCCGCGTACAGGGTGCCGTCGCGCTCGCCGGGAGCGATCACCCAGATCCGCTCGAGTGCCTGATCGCCACCCTCGGGCAGCGCGATGCCGGCGGCCTGCTCCCAGTCGCCGTCGGGGTCGCCGTCAATGAAAAAGATCTTCGGTCCGTAGAACGGCGAGGTGACGGTCGCCAGCAGGCGCCCGCTGCGCGGATCGCGGGTCGCGAAATCCACCGGCTGACCCGCGAACGAACGGGTCCTGACCTCAAAGCCCCAGCCTGGCTCTCCCTCGAGCAGGAACAGGCCCTTCTTGGTCCCGACAACCAGCTCGGTCAAAGTCTCATCCTCCTGTAATCGCGGGCAGCACCTCGACGCGGTCACCCGGGCGTACGGCCGTGTCCTCGCCTCCCCGCTCCCCGTTGATGAACACGTTGATGTGGCGGCGAATCCGTCCGCGCTCATCAAGGATCCACCCCGACATTGGCGGGTTGGCGAGCTCGAGCGCCGCCAGCAGCGCGACGACTGTATCTCCGTCGAGCCGGTGCTCTGCGCGGCCGGCTGCGAGCTGTCGCAGCGGACCGCGTACGCAAACCACGGCCATCGGCTGCATCCTAGGGACGTCGTCCATTTGCAAAGGTGTAGACCGGGGCCGGACACGTTTCTCATCGCCCCAGCGGCAAGAACGGGAGGTAAGCCATGACTCTGATCAAGGCGGGCACGCTCGAATCGGGCAATCTCAAAGGAGAGGAGTACGGAGCGACGGTCTCCCTGATCCTTGACCGCAGCGAGCCGGGTCATGGGCCGCGGCTGCACAGACACCCCTACGACGAGACCTGGGTGGTCGAGGAGGGAACGCTCACGTTCACGCTCGGCGACGCCGATCACGAGGTCCGAGCGGGCGACATCGTTATCGCCCCGCCCGGGGTGCCGCACAAGTTCACCAACCACGGACCCGGCCGCGCCAACCTCGTCTGCATCCACGCCAGCCCGACGCTGATCACCGAGTGGCTCGAGTGACCGTGCACGCGGGCAGCCCGTAGCCGGAGTCTGCGCCGGCTGATTGAGCAACCGGGGCGCCCACGTGGAACGCTTGCACGTGGCGTGCGCGACCAGACCGCCTACACGATCGGGCACTCGACGCGCTCCGCGGAGGAGCTGCTCGCAGTGCTGCGCGAGGCCGGCATCGAGCTGGTGGCCGACGTCCGGGCGTTTCCGAGCTCGCGTCGCCACCCCCAATTCAACCGCGGCGAGCTGAGCCGGTGGCTATCCGGCGCCGGGATCGAATACGTCCATCTGCCCGAGCTCGGCGGCAGACGGGCGCCGCTTGCGGACTCGCCCAACCGCGGGTGGCGGGAGAGCGCGTTTGTCGGCTACGCCGACCACATGCGGTCACCCGCGTTCCTGCAGTCGCTCGCCGACCTTGAAGCGATGGCGGCGAACGCTCCGACAGCGATCATGTGCGCGGAGGCGGTCTGGTGGCGCTGTCACCGCCGGCTGATCGCCGATGCGCTGGTCGCGCGCGGCTGGCGGGTTGAGCACCTCGGGGTGGGTGACGGGCGCGCGGCCCACGAGCTGACGCCGTTCGCGATCGTCGCCTCTGACCGGACCCTCACGTATCCGCCGGCGCAGGGGACGCTGCTCGACTCGTGACCGGGATCTGCATACGCCCGGGACGGCTCTAGTGATCGATCACAGTGAGGTCGAGCTGGCGCAGACGCTCGGGGTCGGCGAGGATGTCCATCGCGACGATCTTGCCGGCTCTGATCGTGAACGCGCCGACCGAGAAGACCTCGCCGTCGCGGGTCGTGACGGCGCCGGCGACGCCATTGACGAGCGCCGGCTGCGTGAGGAGGTCCAGCCGCGCGTAGCCCAGCGCCTGCCGCGCCACCGCCTCGGCGCCGCGGACCACCCGCGACACGCCGGCCGGAACAGCGCCCCGATCGGCCCGCAGGACGATGTCGGGATCGAGCACCGCAACCAGGGCGTCGAAGTCGCCTCCGCGTGCCGCGGCCATGAACGCGTCAACGACCTCACGCTGGCGGTCGATGTCGACGTCGGGAACGGTCGGCTCACCCTGGACTCGGCGCCGGGCCCGGCTGGCCAGCTGGCGAGCGGCATCGGGGGAGCGGTCGACGATCGGCGCGATCTCGTCGAACGGGACCGCGAACATGTCGTGCAGCACGAAGGCCAGGCGCTCGGCCGGGGTGAGCGTTTCGAGCACGACGAGCAGCGCGAGACCGACCGAGTCGGCCAACAGCGCCTCGTGCTCAGGGTTAGTGCCGTCCGCCGGGTCGATGATCGGATCGGGCACGCGCACGCCCAGCGGCTCCTCGCGGCGCATCCGCCTGGTGCGCAACTGGTTCAGCGACACTCGCGCGACGACCGTCGTCAGCCACGCGCCGAGATTCTCGATCTCGTCGGCGTCAGAGCGGCTGAGCCGCAGCCACGCCTCCTGGACCGCATCATCAGCCTCGCTCAGCGAACCGAGCATCCGGTAGGCCACTGCTCGCATGCGGGATCTCTGCTCCTCAAACCGCTGCGCCAGCCAGTCGCGATCGTCCACGGGACCACCTCCGCTCTTGTTGTTCATGTAGTCCCAGACACATGAAACCCCGCCGATGTGACCAGCGCGACCGGCGGCCGTGTCGCAATCCGGCAGCTCGCGCCGCCGGCAGTCACATTCTCGCGCTCCGACGTGTCCGACGGACACGAGCCCAAGATGCCAAGGAGCTGAAGATGAAGGTTCTTGTCGACGGGGTGTAGGGTCACTGACAGATACAGGCGACGAGGGAGTTGCACCCCATGGCACATGGTTTCAGCGGCTCGGCAGTGGTCGATCGCCCGATTGACCAGGTATTCGATTTCCTGGCCGACGGAACGAACGATCCGAAGTTCAGCCCGCGGGTTCAGGAGATCCAGAAAGAGACCGCAGGCCCGGTTGGGGTTGGGACGGTGTTCGAGAGCACGGTCAAGGATGCTGGAATGACCAGCAAGCGCCGGTTTGAGCTGACTACGTTCGACTCGCCAACCAAGATCCGCTGGACCGAACGGTCAAAGAACTCCGTCACCGTTCCAGATGGTGGCTATGACCTCGAGAAGGTGTCAGACACCCAGACACGGGTGACGATCCACAACACGTTTGAGGGGCACGGGGTCGGCAAGTTGCTCGTCGGGTTTGCGTCACGTGCGGCGGTCAAGGACGCGCCTGCTCTGGCGCAGCGAATCAAGTCGGCGGTCGAGGCTGACACGCCCGCCGGGGCTGGCGGCGCTCCGGCTCAGGCCGACACAGCCTCACCGGCCGATGCTCCGGCTCAGGCCGGCCCGGCGCCGCCGGCCGATGCTCCGCCGCCGCCCCCGTCTCCAGCCGCGGAGCCTGAGCAGAGCCCGCCTAGCTAACGCGGAACCTCAGGTGCGGCGCGAGCGCGGAAGCGGCGGTTTTTGAGCCGGTTTCCGCAGGTCGCCATCGAACACCACGATCCCTGCCGGTTGCGCGACCGGTCGTAGAACGCCCACTCGCAGTCGGGGTTGGCGCATACCCGCAGCCGCGCCCAGGTTCCGTCGGCCTGGGCGTCGCGGACGGTGAGCAACAGCTCGAGCAGGCCATCGGCCAGGTCACCGTGCTCGGGTGCCGTGAGCGAGACGCTCCCATCCGCGGCGACCTCGACCGCGGGCCGGCGAGATCGTGCGGCCCGCTGCAGCGCGGCGAGCTGCTCCTCTGACAGCTCTGGACCCTCGCCGTTGAGAGCGGCGAGCGCTCGCAACGCCTCGCGGGTCTCACGAGCGGCGCTCAGCTGCCCGTCGCTGAGCTCGGTGCCCTCCTCGATCAGGCCCGCCGATCCCAGCCACGCGCGGGCGGCCTGTGGATCGCGCAGCAGGTCGGTGCCGGCCCCGAGGTCGAGCGTATTGATGAACGACTGCACCTTGAGCAGCGGCATCGGCGCCGGCTTGTCCTCTTCTTCTGACACCCATGGCGGGAGCTCCATGAGATCGAAGTGTACTCGGACGTGACCAGCAAAACCTCTTGACAGGTCATGACTAACCTGCTAGAACGATTAGCAGGTCATGCAAGGTATTTCTGTCACCCACGCGCTCGGCCGCCATCTGCACCGCGAGCGGCCGCGCCGGCGGTATCGGATCCGGGACCGGGTCCGGTCGACCATCCTGGCTCACGGGCTGGACCGGGCGCTTGCGGCCGGCGTCCCTGAGGACGCGAGCCCGGCGCTGCGACTGCGGGCACAGACGCTCGCGCGCGCCGAGACCGCAGACGCGCTGGGTGACCAGCTGCGGCGGGTTGTCCGAGACAGCCGGCAGCCGCCGGACGGCGCGAGGATGCGGGTTGCGCCGTGCCGCGAGCAGGTGCTTGCCGCAGAGCAGGATCTGCGGCGCCTGGCCAGCCGGCTTCAGTCGCCGCGACGGTCAGGAGCTCCTGGCGTCGCCAAGGTGCTGCTGCTGCTGACGGACGGGACCGGGCCGCTGTATCAGCGAGGCAGCAGGCGGAGCCTCTCGGCGGCGGTTCACGAGGCCAGC
This sequence comes from uncultured Solirubrobacterales bacterium, assembly GCA_963770885.1. Taxonomy (GTDB): domain Bacteria; phylum Actinomycetota; class Thermoleophilia; order Solirubrobacterales; family Solirubrobacteraceae; genus Palsa-465. Next base: position 831,164 of record CAVYRI010000001.1, read on the forward strand.
GCGGCCCTCGGTTGACGTTCTGACTTGATTTCGCGGTTTGGAGGACGGAGGATGGGGAAATCAGCAGACAACGCCGCACGGACGACGGGAGCACGCATGGGTGATCCGTACCGCTATTTCCTCAAGAAGTTCCTGTGGGTGGCCGTGATCTATCTGGGCGTGATGGCTGAGATCGGATTCCTGAGAGGCAGCGGGGTGTTGTAGGCGTCTGCCTCGAGTACGCCGACACCGCCGACGTGATACCCGCGGCGTCGCGCTAGGTTGCGAGGCGTGACCAGCGTCGGCCGCTACGCCAAGATGCGGGCAAAACCCGGATCGGGCGATGCGCTCGCGGAGAAAATGCTCGAGGTCGCCCGGGCGCTGAATGACGTGTCCGGGTGCGAGCTGTACGTGATCAACCGGGCCACCGACGATCGCGATGTGGTCTGGGTCACCGAGCTGTGGCAGAGCCAGGAGGCGCTCGACGGGGCGCTCCAGAGCCCCGAGTCCCAGAGCTCGATCGCGGCTGTCCGCGACCTCGTCGTCGAGGGCAGCTTCGAGCGGATCGACGTCGAGCCGCTCGGCGGGGCTGGCTACGCGGCGGACGCGACGGGCTTTGAGATCGTCAACCTCGAGGACGTCGAGGACATGGCCAAGCGCTTTGGATATGGCGAGCTCGGAGAGGCCCGCTTCGCCCGCGGCTCCTTGGGCGCCGTCGGTCTCGGCCTCAGCCTTCAGAGACTGCGCCCGGGCGCGCGCCAGGCGTTCGGCCATCTTCACCACGTCGACGAGGAGGTCTATGTGATCCTCAGCGGCGCCGGCCGGGTCGCGGTCGATGACCAGGTTCAGGAGGTCAAACCGCTCGATGCGATCCGCGTCGCTCCCGGCTCGACGCGCGCGTTCGAGGCCGGCCCTGAGGGACTTGAGTTCCTGGCGATGGGTTCCCACCACGCCGGCGACGCGGAGGTCCGCCCGGGCTTCTGGCCCGACTGAGGCCGGCGGCCGGTCGCGTTAGGCGAGCTCGCTTACTCGAACTCCGGGGGCGCCCACTCGCGCAACAGCTCCGGCAGACCGGCGCTGACGCGATCCGGGAACACCGCGGGCCGTTTCTCCAGAAACGAAGTGACTCCCTCGTGGGCATCCGCCGACTGCCCCCTGAGGAACATCCCGCGCGAGTCCGCGCGGTGGGCGAGCATCGGGTGCTCGGCTCCGAGCATCCTCCACATCATCCGCCGTGCGAGTGCGACCGACACCGGCGCGGTCTTGTCGGCGATCTCCCGCGCGATGCCGCGGGCCACTCCGAGCAGCTCGTCGGCCGGATGCAGGCTCCGAACGAGGCCGCCCTCGAGCGCCTCCTGCGCTGAGAACACCCTGCCCGTCGAGACCCACTCGATCGCGCGGCTGATCCCGACGACGCGCGGCAGAAACCAACTCGAGCACGCCTCGGGGACGATCCCGCGGCGAACAAACACGAACCCGATTCGAGCATCGTCGGCGGCGAGGCGGATGTCCATCGGCAGCGTCATCGTCGCGCCGATCCCCACGGCGGGCCCGTTGATCGCTGCGATCACGGGTTTGGTGGACTCGAACACTCGCAGGGTGAACATCCCGCCCCCGTCGCGCGGGACCGCCTGTCCGTCCTGGCGTTGGCGCCAGTCAAACGTGTCGCCCCCGCCGGCGAGGTCGGCGCCGGCACAGAAGCCACGGCCGGCGCCCGTGATCACCACGACCCGCACGTCGTCGTCGCCATCGGCCTGGTCGAAGGCGGCGATCAGCTCGCGGCCCATTGTCGGTGTCCACGCGTTGAGCCGGTCGGGCCGGTTGAGGGTGATTGTCAGAACTCCGTCGTCCACCTGCGTGAGAATCTGCTCGAAATCCATCCCGTTACGGTCCTTTCGGTTGCCAGAATGAGGCGCTTGCGGCGTGGGTACACCTACACGATGAGCTACTCCGACGACCAACCGAGATCCTCAAGCAGCAGCCGAGCGTTGACGAGCTGCTCCGCCGGGGTCGTTGAGGAACGCTGATGACGAGGATCGCCGTCACGGGAGGAAGTGGCAAGGCCGGGCAGGTCGTCGTCCGTGACCTCGCCGAGCACGGCCACGAGGTCCTGAACATCGACATCAAGCCGTCGCGCGACTCCTACTCACCGGAGGCGCCGATTCCGTTCCTCCAGGCGGACGTGACCGATTTCGGCCAGGCGCTCGAGGCGCTGGAGGGCGGCGAGACGCTGCCCGGCATCGAAGCCGTCGTCCACCTGGCGGCGATCCCCTCGCCGGCGCACGCGACCTCCGATCAGGTCTTCAGGACCAATGTGACGAGCACGCATGCGGTGTTCGCCGCCGCCGCGCGCCTCGGGCTGCGCCGTGTTGTGTGGGCGTCGAGCGAGACGACGCTCGGGTTGCCGTTCGAGCGTCCGCCCGACTATGCGCCGGTCAACGAGGCGCACATCTATCCGGAGACGAGCTATGCGCTCTCCAAGGTGGTCGGCGAGGAGCTGGCGCGCCAGTTTCACCGCTGGAGCGGGATGCCGATCATCGGCCTGCGCTTCTCCAACGTGATGATCCGCAGCGACTACGAGCTCTTCCCGGGCTTCCAGGAGGATCCGCACCTGCGCAAATGGAACCTGTGGGGCTACGTCGATGAGAGCCACGTGGCGCAGAGCGTGCGGCTGGCGCTCGAGGCGGACATCGCCGCCGCCGAGAACTTCATCATCGCGGCCGCCGACACGGTCATGCGCAGACCCAGCCGCGAGCTGATGGCCGAGGTGTTCCCGTCGGTGCCGCTGGCCGACGGCGTGACTCAGAACGACACGCTGCTCGATATCGGCAAGGCGCGGGCGATGCTCGGCTACGAGCCGGCGTTCAGCTGGCGCGAGCTGGACTGATCAGGCGGTCAGCGCGACCGCCGCCTCGGCGGTCGCGACGTGGAACGTCAGGCTCTCCTCGAGATACAGCCGCACGACTTCTGCGTCGTGGTCTGAGTAGCCGATCGAGAGGTCCTGCCCGCACTCGAGCACGAAGTCACCGCCCCGCTGGCTGATCAGAACCGCGCCGCTGACGCCGGGCGCCCAGACGATCGGACCCTCGATGATCTTGCGCAGGTGCTCGAGCAGCGGGTAGCCGCCGTTCTCGGCCGTCTGCACGACGCGCTGGTACTGGTCACCGCCGAGCGCCAGTGCGTAGGGCCCGCTGATGCCGCTGTCGAGCAGCCGCTCGACCGCCCCGGCGACCGGCCGTGGGTACTTGTCCGGCGCGCTGCCGAGCTTGAGTCGGTGTGGGGTCGCCTGCGAGATTCCCTCGATCGACGCATCGCGCCAGCCATGAAAGACAGCCGTGTTCTCCGCCACCGCGATCTGGCGCGCCGCGGTGTCGAGCGGCGCCAGGTCGGCGTCCTGCGCGCCGCGATCCTGATCGCGAAGCTCGGCCCGCGAGATCGCGAACTCGGCTCTCAACTCGACCAGCGGCAGGACGCGCCTGCTGAGCGCGGTGACGCCGTCGCACGGGGCGGACTTGACCTTCTCGACGCGGCCCAGATTCAGCGCCGAGTGCTCCCACCCGTGCGGGCCCGAGAACTCGACCAGCTTGCGGGCTGCCAGCGCGGGCTCGAGGCGTTCGCGCGCCTCGTCGTCGAGCATCTTCCAGTTCGCGTCACTGATCGGCGCGTGTCCGCGGAGCAGGTGATTCATCAGGCGGCCTTCAAGCTGCCGATGCCGAGCGAACCGGTGTCTGACGAAGGCTCCATATCGCCGCCAGGGTGATTGTTACCAGAGCCGTCGCCCTCAAGCGTCTCGGACTCGGCCTGCTCGCCGTGCTCGACCACGTCTCCGGGCTGGAACAGCACGCCCTGCGCGATCGCCCGCCAGCTCGGCGTCCGGCGTAGGAGAAGCTCGAGATCCATGCTGAAGTGCTTGAACTCCTCACCCTGGGCGTCGCGCATCACGGCCCGCGCCGCTGGCTCGGTCTCGACTGCGAGCCGCTGCTCGTACCACCCGATCGCCTCGGCCTCCTCGGTCAGTGACGCACACAGGCGAGCGAACGTGCGCGTGGCCGAAGGGAGCTCCTCCGGGGGCTCGTGGTACTGGTCAAAACCCATTTGATCTCCTCCTCGCGATGCCTCACCGGTCGACGTCAGCTACCTGTTACCCATTTCTGGCGCTGTGGGATCATCGGTCTTGTGCCGGACAGCAAACCCTTTGCCCACCTCGCCGACCGGGTCGCGACCGCGCCGCTCGCGGCAGCTGGACTGATCGCTGGATTCGGGGTCGCCGTCGCGACCGGATCGCGGCCACTGGGCGGAGTCGTGCTGGCGGCGTTCGGGCTCACCTGCGTCGGAATCTGGCTGCACCGTGACGGGCGGCGCGTTGCCTTGCGGCTGACGGTCGCCGGCCTGGTGGCGTTCGCGCTCTCACACGTGCTGGGACTTGTGATCGGAGCCTGGCCCGCGGTCCTGGTCGTCGCTGCCGGGACCGCGATGCTCTGCTGGCGCGTGTCGGACTCGCGCCGCGGCGCGACCTCGATCAGGCTGGGAGCTGGAGCTGGCTCGCCGAGAAGACGGCTCCGTCCGGATCGGCCAGGACGGTCCGTTTAAACATTGCGTCGACAAACGGCGCCGTCAGCACCTGCCCACCGAGCTGTTGCGCGGCGGCGGCCGCGGCATCGGCGTCCTCGGTCCAGAAGTCGACGCTCCAGTTGGACGACTGACCGCCGGACTCCGGCCCGGACTTGATCATCACCGCGACCACGTCACGTGGGACCGGCTGGGATGGCTCGCCGCCGAAATAGCCGGGCAGCCGCCACAGCCAGATCTCGATGCCCGGGCCGGCGGGCATCGGCTCGGCCTGCCAGCCGAACAGGTCGCCGTAGAACGCAGTTGCCGCCTCCGGGTCGGTCGTATTGAGGGCGCTCATCGCCCACGCCGAGGGCTCGTTGATCAGCTGTGCCCCTTGCCGGGTGCCCGCTTCCCAGACGCAGAACTGAGCCCCGGCCGGGTCGGCGACCACCGCCATCCGTCCGGCGGGCGGCGCATCGAAGGGCTCGGCGACCACCTGGCCGCCGGCCGCCGCGGCGCGGGCCGCCGCGTCGTCAGCGCTCGTGACCGCGATGTAGGTGCTCCAGCTCGGCGGCGGTGATGAGCCGTTGGCGGGCGGCTCAGAACCGATCCCGGCCACATCATGGTCGCGGAGCCTGGCGACGAAGTATTCGCCCGGCGGATCGGTCGGGATCGCCCCGGGGCCGTCGAACTCCCAGCCGAACACGCCTCCGTAGAACCGCATCGCTGAGTTGAGGTCGGGCGTCAGCGTGTCGACGAAGCACGGCACGCCTGGGGGATAGTGATCGCGTTTGCTCATCGCGTCCTCCTGCCTGGAGTTTGTATCCGTTGATCGCGTTACCGTACCATATAGTTGGAAAACCCAACTGGATGACGACAAAGCGCCGCACATACGGAGATTCATGCGGGATCGCACGCGGACTGGACCTGGTCGGCGAGAGGTGGGGCATGCTCGTCGTCCGCGAGCTCCTACTCGGGCCCAAGCGCTTCACGGACCTCCGCGCGGGCCTGCCGAACCTCGGGCCTGACGTGCTCGCGCAGCGGCTGCGTGACCTGGAGACGGCCGGGATCATCCGCCGTCGCAAGCTGCCGCCGCCTGCAGGCTCACGGGTGTACGAGCTGACCGAGCGGGGCGCCGACCTCGAGCCGGTGCTGGTCGCGCTTGGCCGTTGGGGGAGCAGCGTCCCGCTCGGGGACACGCCGGCCGAGCTCAGCCCGGACGCGCTGGCGGTGGCGTTGATGAGCATGTTCGATCGCGAGGCGGCGGCCGACCTCCATGGGCGCTACCGAATCGTGCTCGGCGAGCACACGTTCTCCGTCGTCGTGCAGCGCGGTGAGATCGAGGTCTCGCGCGCCTCCGATCAGTCGGCGCCGGTGACGCTGACGATCGAGACCGACCCGGTCACGCTGACCGCGCTGCTCTGGCACCGGGGCTCGGTCGACGAGTCGCTGGCGAGCGGGGCGCTCGCGCTTGACGGCAGCAAACGCAAGCTGGCACGTTTTTTGCGGTTGTTCGGCTGAGCGGGAGCACCGCTGAGGGCGCTGGGGATCAGCTCAGCCGCGCCGCCCGCGCCAGCAGCAGCTCGCGCTCGGGGCCGTTGCGCGTCATCGCGGCAGCGCGCTCCAGCTCGGCCCGCGCCTCGCCGTCGCGGCCGAGCCGAGCGAGCAGATCGGCCCGGACGCTCGGGAGCAGGTGATAACCGCTCAGCAACGGCTCGTCGCCGAGCGCGTCAACCAGCTCTAACGCCGCGTCGGGTCCGTAGGCCATCGAGACCGCGACCGCGCGGTTGAGCTTCACCACGGGCGAGGGCGCCAGCTGTGAGAGCGCGTCGTAGAGGGCGACGATCTGCTCCCAGTCGGTGTCCTGGGGTGTGCGCGCACGTGCATGGCAGGCGGCGATCGCGGCCTGGAGTCCGTACGGACCGAGCGCGTCGCCAAGTCGCTGGGCACGGTCCAGCGCGGCAAGCCCGCGCGAGATCAGCACCCGGTCCCATCGCGAGCGGTCCTGATCGAGCAGCAACACCGGCCGGCCGCGCGGCCCGACGCGGGCGGCCGAGCGCGACGCCTGGATCTCGATCAGCGCCACGAGACCGTGGACCTCGGGCTCGCTTGGCAGCAGCGTCGCGAGTATCCGACCGACCCGGAGCGCGTCCTGACAGAGCTCGGGACGGATCCAGTCGTCGCCGGCGCTGGCCGTGTAGCCCTCGTTGAAGATCAGGTAGATGACCTCCAGCACCGAGTCCAGTCGCGACGCGAGCTCGCCGCCCTGCGGGATCGCGATCGACACGTTGGCCTCCGAGAGCGTTCGCCTGGCGCGCACAATCCGCTGGGAGATCGTCGCCTCCGCAACCAGAAAGGCGCGCGCGATCTCCGACGTCGTGAGCCCGCCGAACAGTCTCAGCGTCAGCGCCACCCGGGCCTCGGTCGAGAGCACCGGGTGACAGGTCGCGAACAGCAGCGTGAGCAGATCGTCACCGGTCCGATCGTCTGCACCGACGTCGACCGCCGGCGCGAGCCGGTCGCGGCCGAGCCCGAGCTCACGGCCAAGCTGATCGTGCTTGCGGTCGGCCAGCTGCGATCGGCGCAGCGCGTCGGTCGCGCGGTGCTTGGCAGTGGCCATCAACCAGGCGCCGGGGTTGTCCGGGATACCCGACTGTGGCCACTGCTCGAGCGCGGCGACGAGCGCGTCCTGGGCGACGTCCTCGGCGAGGCCGAGATCGCGCACGTAACGGGCCAGAGCGCCGATCAGGCGTGGGGACTCGATCCGCCAGACGGCGTCGATCGTCCGCTTCACCGCCGGGTCAGGCCGCGGCGCCATCGGTATCGAAGTCAGACAGCTCGTACACCTGGCGCACCTCGATCACGTCGCCGTCGGCCGCCGGGCACCGGCTGGCCCACTCGACCGCCTCCTCCCTGGACCTGGCCTGGATCAGCCAGTAGCCGCCGATCAGCTCCTTTGACTCGGTGAACGGACCGTCGGTCACCGACGGCCTGCCGCCCTGAAATGAGACGCGCGCCCCCTTCGCGGTCGACTGCAAGCCGTCGAGCGCGAGCAGCACCCCGGCCTGGCTGAGCGACTCGTTGTACTTCGACATCTCGGCGATCGCCTCGGGGTTCGGGTGCCAGTTCTGCTCGTCGACGTTGGGCTTCATGATCATCATGAATCGCATCGCTGTCCTCTCGTTTGGGCTCCGATCGCTGACACGTCCAGCCATGCCGGCGCGATCAGCGTTTGAAGCTACGTCGAATGAGGCGGCGCGTTTTGGACACGGCACCCAATAACCTACGCGCCCGATGACCTACACCGCCGTAGAAGGACGCGAGAAGGTACTGACCGATCTCGGGATCGCCGTCGAGCAGATAGCGGTCGCGCTCGCGGCGCTCGGGGAGGCCTACGAGCAGCTCGACGAGCACAACGCGGACGTGCTCGAGGAGCAGCTGTTCAGGCCCGTCCAGCTCGCGTTCGGCCGCGCCAAGCGGACCCACGCGGAGTTCGCCGCACGCTCGGCGCTCGTCGGGCGGAAGTTCGACGCGCAGAGCCCCGGCCCGCAGTCCCAGAGCGTCCACGAGCTGATCGACCGCGCGGCGCTGGCCGCGGGCCACGCCGATCAGACGATCGCCGAGCTGCAGGACTCGATGCTCCCGGTTGAGGTCGGCGACACCGAGCTGCGGGCCGGTCTGGCGCAGACGAGAGAAGCGCTCGGAGTGGTTCCGAACCGGACCCGCGATCTGGTCCGCACGATTGGACGCTAGCCGTCGGTTCGCCGGCGCCGTGCTGGCGGCGCTGGTAGCGCTTGCGCTGGCCGCCGTGGGCGCCCAGGCTGCGGCGCCGCCGCCGGGGGGCGTGTCGGCGCACGGGAGCGCCGAGCAGGCGTACGCGACCGGCCTGCGTGGCGGCCGTCCGGCCAGCCTGTTGAATTCGCGCGGCAAGGTGGTCGCGTCCCAGAAAGCAGACTCCCTCGGCGGGGTCGTGTTCCGCGGCGTCAGGCCAGGACGGGGTTACCTGGTCCGCCAGGGCGGTGAACGCTCGGCCACGGTGACGGTGTTCAGCGACCGCTCGGCGCCGCCGAGGCCCAAGATCTACAACCAGCGGTTCCCCACCAGCGGCTACGGCTACCTGACCACGCGGGACGGGACCAAGCTTGCGATCGATGTTCGGCTTCCCGCCGGGCCCGGCCCGTATCCGACCTTGGTCGAGTACTCGGGCTACGGGTATGCCGACCCGGCCGGGGCGCAGAGCGGCATCAGCCAGGTCGCGACGGCGTTCGGGTTCGCGGTCGTCGACGTCAACATGCGCGGCACCGGCTGTTCGGGCGGCTCGTTTGACTACTTCGAGCCGCTCCAGAATCTCGACGGCTATGACGTGATCGAGACCGTGGCGCACCAGCCGTGGGTTCTGCACCACAAGGTCGGGATGCTCGGGATCTCCTATGGCGCGATCAGCCAGCTGTTCGTCGCGGCGACCGATCCACCGGACCTGGCGGCGATCGCGCCGCTGTCGACGATCGACAACACCGCCACGACGCTGTATCCGGGCGGGATCCTCAACACGGGCTTCGCGGTCGGATGGGGAGCGGAACGGTTGCATGACTCCAAGCCCGCCTCCGCCGCCGAGGGGCAGCCCTGGGCCTACCAGCGGATCCTCGACGGTGACCAGACCTGCAAGCAGAACCAGATCCTGCACGGCGAAGCGGTCAACCCGCTGCACCTGATCAGCGCCAACAGCCACTACACGCCGGCGGTCGTCAACCCCCTGTCGCCGGTTACGCTCGTGCACAAGATCCACGTCCCGACGTACCTCGCCTGCCAGTTCAACGACGAGCAGACGGGCGCGCACTGCGCCGACCTGGCGCAGGACTTCACGGGCACGCGCCGCAAGTGGTTCACGTTCACCAACGGCTTCCACATCGACTCGCTCGACCCGACGACATTCGACCGCCTGTACGACTTCTACGAGCTGTACGTCGCCCGTCGAGCGCCGGAGCTTCCGGCCTCGCTCAGGACCATCGCGCCGCTGATCTGGTCCACGGCAATGAACATCAGCGGGGTAACGCTGCCTCCCGATCCGATCCAACAGATCCCGACCTATGCCGGCGCGCTCGCCGCCTTCCAGAAGCTCAAGCCGATCCGGATCCTGTTCGACAACGGCGCCGGCGGCAGCGCGCCGGGTGATCCGTATCCCGGGTTCGAGGCCTCGTTCTCGCGCTTCCCGATCCCCGGCACGCAGGCCCGCTCGTGGTATCTGGGCAAGGGCGGCGCGATGACCGCGGGCAAGCCGGCGGCGGGCGCTGCGGACACGTTCACCTGGAACCCGCACGCCGGCGCGGCGACCGACTTCAGCGGCGATGACGGGCCGGGCGGACTGTGGGGAGCGCTGCCCGACTTTCACTGGGATCAGTCCGCGCCCGGGAGCGCCGCCTCGTACGTGAGCGCGCCGCTGACGGCGAACACGGTCGTGATCGGAGGTGGCGCGGTGCACCTTTGGATCAAAGCGTCGGCCTCGAACGTCGATCTACAGGTGATGGTTACCGAGGTTCGCCCTGACGGCAAGGAGACGTTCGTGCAGGACGGCTGGCTGCGTGCCAACGAACGCAAGCTCGACGCAGCGAAGAGCACGCTGTTGGAGCCGGTGCCGAGCCTCCGCGCGGCCGACGTGCGGCCCCTGCCGCGGGGTCGATACACCGAGGTGACCGTGCCGCTCTACTACGAGGGCCACGCCTACCGGCGCGGCTCGCGGATCCGTCTGACGATCAGCGCGCCCGGCGGCAGCCAGCCGGTCTGGGCGTTCGCCAAGACCAGCCCTCGCGGGGTCGCGCACGTTTCGATCGCCCACTCGCGGAAATTCCCCTCGCGGCTGATCCTTCCGGTCGTTGCAGGGGTCAATGTTCCGACCGGCCTGCCACCGTGCCCGGGGCTGCGAGGAGAGCCGTGCCGCCCCTACCAGCCGTACGTTAACTCGGCGCGGGCGCTGCCGTGATTCCTGTTCGCGTCGTCTAAAGACTGTACGATCACTGTTCGACGCCATGGGACTTGACGCCCCTACTGCGGTCGCCGCGCCCATCGCGCAAGAGCCGCCGCCGCAGCCAGATGAGACTGTCGTGCCCGTCACGACCGATGCCGTGCGCCCGGTCACGATGCCGCTCGTCGACCGGCTCGCCAGCGGGGTCGTGACCGCGGCTCCGCCGATCCTCGTTCTGCTGGGCATGGGGCTCGGGTGGAGCAGCGGGCTGCTGGTCTGGCAGGACCTGCTCGTGCTGGCGATCTTCTACATGGTGATCGGGTCGGGAATCACGGTCGGGTTCCATCGCCTGCTCACGCACCGCAGCTTCAAGTGCAGCCGCCTTCTTCGGGCCGGGTTCGCCGCGCTCGGGTCGGCCGCCGCCGAGGGACCCGTGATCGACTGGGTCGCCACGCACCGCAAGCATCACCAGTTCTCAGATGAGGCCGGCGATCCGCACAGCCCACACCTCGACGAGCGCCACGGCTGGCGCGGCGAGCTGTGGGGCTTCTGGCATGCCCACATCGGTTGGGTCTTCTCCGACATGGAGGTCGCCGACGAGCAGCGCTACGCCAAGGACCTGCTGAACGACCCCTGGATCCGGTTCGTCGACCGGACGTTCGTGCTCTGGGTGGTGCTTGGGCTTGCGGCCGCGTTCGGCCTCGGCGTGGCGCTGACCGGGACCGTCACGGGCGGCCTGACGGCGCTGCTGTGGGGCGGAGCGGCGCGGATCTTCTTCATGCACCACGCCACCTTCAGCATCAACTCGGTGTGCCATTACTTCGGCCGCCACGAGTACGACACCGGCGACGAATCGCGCAATGTCTTCTGGCTCGCGATCCCGACCTGGGGCGAGGCCTGGCACAACAACCACCATGCCTTCCCGACCTCGTACCGGCACGGCATGCGGCGGTGGCAGCTGGACCCGTCGGCCGGGATCATCCGCTTGCTCGAGATGACCGGGCTCGCCTGGGACGTCGTCAGAGTCGACCCCGCTCGCCGTGAGCGCAAGCAGCTCGCGGCGCAGGACGCCTGACGCCGGCCCGCTAAGCTCGCGCGCGCTTTGCCATTCGCCCGCCCGGCAGCCCTGCGCCGCGAGATCGTCGCCGCGCTCCCGCAGCGCCCGTTCGCGATCGCATTCTGGGACGGTGGAACCGTCCCAGCGACCGAGGACGACGCGCCGACCTTCCAGATCCATTCACCCGAGGCGCTCGCGCACGTGCTCCGCGCTCCTGGCGAGCTCGGGCTCGGCCGCGCCTACGTGCTCGGCCTGATCGACGTGGATGACATCGACAAGGCGTTGCGGATCGTCGACACGTTCGAGGAGCCCTCGCTCTCCAAGGGGCAGATGGTCCGGCTCGGGATCGCTGTCGTCCGGGCGTGCGGGTTGGTCAGGCCGCCGCGGCCACCGGCGTCCGAGCTGAGGCTGACCGGCGAGCGCCACACGGTCGGGCGCGACCGCCGCGCGGTGCGCTACCACTACGACGCGGGCAACGACTTCTTCGCGCTGTTTCTTGACCGGTCGATGACCTACAGCTGCGCCTACTGGCAGGGCGGCGCGACCACGCTCGAGGAGGCACAGCAGGCCAAGCTTGCGCTCGTGTGCCGCAAGCTCGGGCTGCGCGAGGGCGAGCGCGTGCTCGACGTCGGCTGCGGATGGGGCAGTTTCGCGATCCACGCCGCCCGCAACCACGGCGTTCGCGTGCTCGGCGTGACCCTGTCCGAGCGCCAGGTCGCTCTCGGCCGCGAGCTGGCGCGCGAGGCCGGCGTGTCGGATCTCGTTGAGCTGAGGGTGGCCGACTACCGCGAGCTGGTCGGCGAGCAGTTTGACGCGATCTCGAGCATCGGGATGGTCGAGCACGTGGGCGAGGAGCGGATCGACCTCTACATGCGCACCCTGCAAGATCTCCTGGTGCCGGGCGGCCGCCTGCTCAACCACGGGATCGCGAAGCTGATGGACTTCGACACCGCCGACGAGGGCGCGTTCTCCGAGCGCTTCGTGTTCCCGGACGGAGTGCCGCTGCCGCTATCACGGATCGAGCTCGCACTCGAGCGCACCGGGATGGTCACGCACCACGTCGAGGGTCTTCCGGACGATTACGCCGAGACGCTGCGCCATTGGATCGCGAGCTTCGAGGACCGCTACGCCGAGGCCGTGCGGCTGGCCGGGACCGAACGGGCGCGCGTCTGGCGCGTCTACCTACGCGCCGCCCGGCAGGGCTTTCAGACCGGCTGGGCGTCCGTCTACCAGGTCCTCGCCCACAAGCCCGCCTAGCGCAAGGCCGCGCGCCGGCACCGGCGAGGACTGGATGATCGAGGTGGTCGTCTGCCCGTAGGGGACCAGCTGGTCGATCAGCTCCTCGAGGTGCGCCACGTCGCGGACGTGGGCCTTGATCAGGTAGCAGTCCTCGCCCGTTATCCGGTGGCATTCGACGACCTCGTCCATCGCCTCGATCAGGTCGGCGGCCTTGTGCAGCTGGCGCGGCGCCGGACGCATGCGGATGATCGCGCTGAGCGAGTAGCCGACGGCAGCCGGGTCGACATCGGCGTGGTAGCCGCGGATCACGCCCGCGTTTCCGAGCCGGCCGAGCCGCTCGGCGACCGTCGGTGGTGAGACGTGGAGCCTTCGCGCGAGCTCGGCGAGGCTGAGCCGCGCGTCGCGTTGAAGCTCGCTGAGCAATCGACGGTTGATCTCGTCCAAAAGCCGCTCATCCAAAGGCAAAGCACGTGGGATTATATGGAATAGGTCTTGGTTTTGCGATGTTGGCAGGTGATCATGAGGTATCCGTACGCGCCGGCCACCGCCCGAGCTGTACTTCGTCGTCAGCGCCCTGTTTCACTACCTGGGCCCGTCATTCGCGGTGCTGCTGTTCGCCCGGGTCCCGGTGCTGGGCGTCGCGTGGCTGAGGATTGCGTCGGCGGCGGTCGTGTTCGCGGCGTGGCGGCGGCCGTGGAGATCGTTGCGCGAGCCGCTGGTGATCGGGTGGGGCGCCACGCTGGCGGCGATGAACTGCTGTTTCTATGAGGCGATCGCGCGGCTGCCGCTCGGGACCGTGGCGGCGATCGAGTTTCTGCCGGTGATCGCGCTGGCGGCGTTCGGAGCCCGCAGCGCCCGCAACGCGGTCGCGCTGGCGCTGGCGGTCGGCGGGGTGGCGCTGCTGAGCGACGTGCAGTTGTCCGGCGCGCCGCTCGGGTTCGCGTTCGCGCTGGCCAACGCGGCGCTGTTCGCCCTTTACATCGTGCTCGCCCACCGGGCCTCGCGCCACCGGTCGATCAGCGGGCTGAGTGGGCTCGGCGGCGCGATGCTGGTGGCGCTGGTGCTGGTCACGCCCGCCGACGGCTGGCAGGTGGTCGGCGTGCTCGGAAGCCCGCTGGTGCTGCTGGCCGGGATCGGCGTTGGGATCTCATCGTCGGTGATTCCCTATGTCACCGACCAGCTGGCGATGGCGCGGCTGAGCCGGGCCACGTACTCGCTGATGGTGGCGCTGCTGCCGGCGACCGCGGTCGTGGTCGGAGTCGTGGTGCTGAGACAGCTCCCGAGTGCTGCCGAGCTCGTCGCGGTCGGGCTGGTGGTCGCGGCGGTCGCGGTCCACCGTGACCCGGGAGACGCGTCGGCCGCTGATCCGGGCGCGGGCGCCCCGGCCGCTGATCCGGCGTCTTCGGGGGTTGCGGTCTAGCGTCGCGCCGCGCGCCCGAGGGGTGGGGTCCAGCGGCCCGCCGCGCCCGAGGGGTGGGGCTTATGCACTGGGCTGGGCGCAGGTTTTGGGTGTGTGGCTCGCGGCCGTATGCGAATCACTGGGCTCGGTGCAGGTTCTCGAACTACGGCTTGCGCCCGGGTCCGAATGACTGGGCTGGGCGCAGGTTGTGGGACCACGGGTTGCCAAGTCGGCCCGCGCCGCCCGCGCCCGCAAGACGTGGGTCTGAGGCCTCTGTCGTGCGTGCCGGCTCGCACTCAGCGGCAGTAGCAGTGTCCTGGTCAGCCGACTACGGATCACCGGGGTGCGGCTCGGGCACTGGACCGGGCCAGTTCCGCGCCCCTTCGGGGCGACGGTTTGGGACCCACGGCTCGGTGCCGTAGGTGGATTGCTGCCCTGGGCGGCGGTTTGGGGCCCACGCCTCGCGGCGGGGCAGTGCGGGCTTCGGGCGCCCCCGGCCGGGAGCGCCCGCAAACCATCGCCTTACTTACGACTGTGGCGTGCCCGCCGGCTCGGGATCCGCGGCAGCCACGGCGTCCTGATCGGTCGCCGGCTGATCAGCGGGAGCGGCCTCGGGCTCGGGCACCGGGGCGAGCTCCGCCGCAGCGTGTGCGGCGGCTGCGCCGAGCAGGCCGAGCGCAAGAGCCAGTGCGGCCCACCTGGCACCGTGCTTCTCGATGCCGAGCGCGGCGTCGACCGACGGCGAGCCGGGACCGGTCTCGGCCAGCGCCAGTACCGCGGCAATCAGCACGACGTTGTACTCATACCCGCCCTTCATCACCCACGGGCCCTTTGCAAGGTGCACGCGGTTGATCGCGGTCAGCATCGTCGCAGTCAGGACCGACGCCGACAGCGGCGTCGCGGCGCCGAGCGCCAGCAGCGCGCCGCCGCCGGCTTCGGCAGCGCCTGCGGCGTACGCGTGCGCCTTGCCAGGTCGCAGACCGAGATGCTCAAACCCCTGGGCCGTGGCGTCAATGCCCTGGCCGCCAAACCAGCCGAACAGCTTTTGGGTGCCGTGGCCGACGAAGAAGCCACCGACGGCAACCCGGAGGAGGAGGCGTCCGAGTGTTCTCATGGGATTGATGATAACACAAC
This sequence comes from uncultured Solirubrobacterales bacterium, assembly GCA_963770885.1. GTDB lineage: Bacteria > Actinomycetota > Thermoleophilia > Solirubrobacterales > Solirubrobacteraceae > Palsa-465. The sequence continues at coordinate 846,482 of CAVYRI010000001.1, forward strand.
TGTTGTGGACACAATAATTCCCCGCGAGGGAGCGTGCGCCCCGGCAAGACCCTTGCGTGCGCTTACCAAATCGGGGCGGTCGAAATCGCTGCGTAGGCGCAGCTTATGTAGGCACAATCGTCTGCAAGCAGATGGCTCGCACAGCTCTGCAGACGTTTGATCGTCTGAAGTATGGTCCGCTCACGCTCAGACCAAACACAGGAGGGAGAGCAATGAGCAGCACCGTCAAAGTGCGCCTCAACGTCAACGGAGTTGACCACGACTTAGAGGTCGAGCCCCGCCTGTTGCTGGTCCACGCGCTCCGGGATCGCCTCGGCCTTACCGGCACCCATGTCGGCTGCGATACGTCCAACTGCGGCGCCTGCACCGTCCACCTCGACGGCGAGGCCGTCAAGTCGTGCACGATCCTCGCCGTCCAGGTAGACGGCGAGCAGATCACGACGATCGAGGGGCTCGGCACCGAGGACAACCTGCACCCGATGCAGGAGGCGTTCTGGAACAACCACGGTCTGCAGTGCGGCTACTGCACCCCCGGCATGATCATGGCCGCCTCGGCGCTCCTGAGCGAGAACCCCGACCCGACCGAGGACGAGGTCCGTCACGCGCTCGAGGGCAACCTGTGCCGCTGCACCGGCTACCACAACATCGTTAAAGCCGTGCTCGATGCCGCCTCGAAGACCTCGGGGGCGACGGCATGAGCATCACCGAGGAGGCCCCCTCCGGCCGCCATGTAGGGCGCATGCTGAGGCGCAAAGAGGATCCGCCGCTGATCACCGGACGGGCGCGGTACGTCGACGACATCGGGCTCCCGGGCCAGCTTTGGGCCGCGTTCGTCCGCTCTCCCGAGGCGCACGCCAAGGTCGTCTCGATCGACGTCTCGGCCGCCGCCGAGCGGCCCGGGATCCACGCCGTCTTCACCGGCGAGGACACCACCGACCTCGGAGGTCCGCTGCCGATGGCGTGGGCGCCACCCGGCGTCGACGTCAACAACCCCGAGCACTGGCCGCTGGCCCGCGGCGTCGTCAACCACGTCGGTGACCCGGTCGCGATGGTGATCGGCGAGGACCGCTACGCCGTCAACGACGCTGTCGAGGACGTGGTGGTCGAGTACGAGCCGCTGCCGGTCGTCGTCGACCCGGAGGCCGCACTGGCCGGCGGGCCGCTTGTGCACGAGGGGCTGGGCACCAACAAGGTCCACGAGTGGTCGCTGCCGGGCGGCGACGTAGAGGCCGGCTTCGCCGACGCCGACGTGATCGTCGAGCGCCGGATCGTCAACCACCGAATCGCCGGCGCGCCGATCGAGCCGCGCGGGGTGCTGGCCGACTACCGCGCCGGCTCGCTGACGCTCTGGACCGCGACCCAGGTGCCTCACTTCGTCCGTCTGTTCATGGCGCTGCTGCTCGGGCTCGGCGAGGACCACGTCCGCGTGATCGCTCCCGAGGTCGGCGGTGGTTTCGGTTCCAAGCTCCAGGTCTACGGCGAGGAGCTGATCGCGTGCTGGGCGTCGCGCAAGCTCGGCCGGCCGGTCAAGTGGATCGAGACGCGCTCGGAGAACATGCAGGTCACCCACCAGGGACGCGATCAGATCGCGACGACCAAGATGGGGGCCAAGCGCGACGGGACGATCACCGCCTTCCACGTCAAGATCCTGGCCGACTTCGGCGCCTACAACATGATCCTGACGCCGCTGATCCCGTCCCTGGGCGCGTTCGTGATGGGCGGCTGCTACGCGATTCCGAACGTCCAGACCGACATCGTCGGCGTGTTCACGAACAAATGCCCGACTGACGCGATCCGCGGCGCCGGACGTCCTGAGGCGACGCACATGATCGAGCTGACGCTCGACGCGATGGCGCACGAGCTCGGGATGGACCCGATCGAGATCCGCCGCAAGAATTTCATCGCGGCAGACCAGTTCCCGGCGACGGTGGCGACCGGCGTGATCTATGACTCGGGCGACTACGACAAGACGCTTGACAAGCTGATCGAGCACGTCGACGTGACCGCCTTCCGCAGCGAGCAGGAGCAGCTGCGGGCCAAGGGCATCTACCGCGGGATCGGGTTCTGCACCTACACCGAGATCTGCGGGTTGGCCCCGTCACGGGTCACCGGGCCGGGCGGCGTCGGCGTCCAGGCCGGCCTGTGGGAGTCGGGGATGGTGCGCGTCCACAACACCGGCGCGGTGACCGTCTACACCGGCACGTCGCCCCACGGTCAGGGGCTCGAGACCGCGATGGCGCAGATCGTCGCTGACAAGCTCGGCGTCGACCCCGAGATCATCGAGGTGATCCACGGCGACACCGCGACCGGCCCCGAGGGACGCAACACCTACGGTTCGCGCTCGCTGGCGACCGGTGGCGAGGCGGTCGCGAGAGCGGCCGACAAGGTCGTGACCAAGGCCAAGGCGATCGTCGCGGCCGAGCTCGAGGCCGCGCCCGAGGACATCGAGGTCGCGGGCGGCAAGTTCTCGGTGCGAGGCTCCCCCGACAAGGGGCTGACGCTCGCCGAGGTGGCCGGGATCGCGTACATCGGCGCAGTACCCGACGGCATGGAGCCGGGGCTGGAGGAGACCACCTTCTACGACCCCGAGAACTTCGTCTTCCCGTTCGGCGCCCATGCGTGCATCGTCGATGTCGACCCGGAGACGGGCAAGACTGAGGTCGTGCGCTACGTCGCGGTCGACGACTGCGGCCGCGCGATCAACCCGATGCTGATCGACGGCCAGATCCACGGCGGAATCGTCTACGGGATCGGCCAGGCGCTGTACGAGCGCGTCCACTACGACGACGAGGGCCAGCTCGTGACCGGCACGTTCGTCGACTACGCCCTCCCGACCGCGGCCGAGATCCCGAGCTTCGAGCTCGACCGGACCGAGACGCCGTCGCCGGTCAACTCGCTCGGCGCCAAGGGCGTCGGCGAGGCCGGGACGATCGCCGCCAGCGCGGCGGTGACCAACGCAGTGATCGACGCGATCCGGCCCCTTGGGGTCGATTTCATCAACATGCCGCTCAGCCCGATGCGGGTCTGGGAGGCGATTTCCGCGGCCCAAGGCGACAACGGAGGTGCAGCATGATCCCGGCCGAGTTCGATTACGTTGCACCTGAGACGCTCGACGACGTCCTCAGAGAGCTGCACGACAACGGCGACGAGGCCAAGCTGCTCGCCGGCGGCCACTCGCTGATCCCGCTGATGAAGCTCCGCCTGGCGACGCCGGCGCTGCTCATCGACCTGCGCAAGCTCCCGGGACTGCACGGGGTCGAGAGGCAGAACGGCCACTGGCGGATCGGTGCCCTGACGCCCCACACGACGCTCGAGCGCGCCTCCGACCTGGGGCTCCTGTCGCGGGTCGCGGGGACGATCGCCGACCCGCAGGTCCGCAACCGCGGCACGATCGGCGGCTCGCTCGCCCACGGCGACCCCGCCTCCGATCTCCCGGCGGCGCTGCTGATCTCCGACGGCGAGGTGACCCTGCAGGGCGCCGGCGGACAGCGGACCGTGGCAGCCGCCGACCTGTTCAAGGACTACCTCGAGACCGCCGTCGAGCCCGAGGAGGTGCTGACCGAGGTCCGGGTTGCAAATCTGAGTGACTACGGATACGGCTATCAGAAGTTCAACCGTCGCAGCGAGGACTGGGCGATGGTCGCCGTCGGCGCGGTCGTCAAGTCATCGGGCGGCATCTGCGAGGACGTGCGCGTCGGGCTGACCAACATGGCGTCGGTGCCGCTGCGCGCCACGGCCGTCGAGGAGGCCCTCCGGGGCCAGGAGCTCAGCGCCGAGAACATCGCCAAGGCGGCAGACCAGGCCGCGGACGGAACCGAGCCACCTGCGGATCTCAACGCGAGCGCCGATTACAAGCGCCACCTGGCGCGGGTGCTGACCAAGCGCGCGCTGATGGAGGCCGCCGGCCAAGGCTGAGCTTCGCCGGAGGCTAGTCTTTTGGCATGACGCCACTCGCGGAGATCGATTCCGTCGAGTCCGCGAGCGCCGCCCTGGCGGAGCAGGGTTATCTCGCGGACCGGCCACTTGCGCTTGCCGTGCACCTCGCAGTCGTGCTCGAGCAGCCGCTGCTGCTCGAGGGAGAGGCGGGCGTCGGGAAGACGGAGGTCTCGCGCGCGCTCGCGGCGGCGCTCGGCGCACGTCTGATCCGCCTGCAGTGCCACGAGGGGATCGACCTCCATCACGCCGTCTATGACTGGGACTACGCGCGCCAGCTGCTGGCGCTGCGGGCTGCCGAGGGAGGTGTCGATGAGGGCGAGCTGTTCGCGCGCCGCTTCCTGCTCCGCCGGCCGCTGCTGGAGGCGCTCGAGTCCGATCCCGAGCAGCCGGTGGTGCTGCTGATTGACGAGATCGACCGCGCCGATGACGAATTCGAGGCCTTCCTGCTCGAGTTCCTGTCTGACTTCGCGGTCACGATCCCCGAGCTCGGCACGATCTCGGCCCAGCGCCGCCCGGTCGTGATCCTGACCTCGAACCGGACCCGAGAGCTGCATGACGCGCTCAAGCGGCGTTGCCTGTATCAGTGGATCGACTATCCGAGCCCCGAGCGCGAGCGCGAGATCGTGCAGGCACGCCTGCCCGGCGTCCCCGAGCGGATCGCGGCGCGGGTCGTCGAGGCGGTCCGCAGGCTGCGCGACCAGGGTGATCTCTACAAGCTGCCCGGGGTCGGCGAGACGATCACCTGGGCTCAGGCGCTGCTGGCGCTCGGCGACGACGCCGATCTCGACGAGACGCTCGGCGTCGCGCTGAAGGTCCACGAGGACGTGCTCCGGGTCCGAGAGCGCGGGGTGCTCGAGGGTGTCTGATCCCGGCCTCGCACTGGCCGACGCGAGCGACTCGCTCGTCTCGCGGCTGGGCGAGCTGGCGGCGGTGCTGCGCGCCCAGGGGTCCCGGGTCGGCGTCGGCGAGCTGCAGGCCGCGGTGCGCTGTCTGGACGCGATCGACCCAGCCTCGCGGGAGGACGCCCGGCTCGCGCTGCGAACCGTGCTTTGCTCGCAGAAGATCGACCTCGAGCGGTTTGACCTCGCGTTCCGGGCCGTGTACGGAGACGGAACGGCGCCGGGATCGGATGACCCGCTGTCCGAGCTCGGCACGATCGAGAAGGCGGCGCTGCCCAGCATGGGAATGCCCGATCCCGCCAGCACCCCCGCCGACCGCGACTCGACGCCGGTGCCGGCCGCGTGGAGCGAGGTCGAGCTGCTGCGTGAGAAGGACTTCGCCCACTACACGGTCAGCGAGTCGATCGCCGCGCGAGAGCTGATCGCGCGCCTGGCGCGGCGGCACCCGGTGAGACTCTCGCGGCGCACGCGGGCTTCGCGTCGGCGCGGCCACGCGCCCGACCTGCGCGCGACTGTGCGCGAGTCGCTACGGACCGGGGGCGAGCCCCTGCACCGGCGCTGGCGCACCCAGACCACCCGCCCGCGCCAGCTCGTCCTGGTGTGCGACGTGTCGGGCTCGATGACCCCGTACGCGCGGATGCTTCTGCAGTACATGCACGCCTGCGTCGCCGCCCGCAGGCGGGTCGAGGCGTTCGCGTTCGGGACCCGGCTGACGCGGATCACCTATGAGCTCAACGGGCGAGATCATGATCTCGCGCTTGACCGCGCTGCCGCCGCGGTCACCGATTTCTCGGGCGGCACCCGGATCGGCGCAGCGCTCGCCGAGCTAAACCGGGTGCACGGCCGGCGGCTGGGCCGCAGCGCGGCGGTCGTGATCCTGTCCGACGGTTGGGACCGCGGCGATCCCGAGCAGCTCGAGGTGGAGATGGCACGCCTGCGACGCGCGGCCCACCGCCTGGTGTGGCTCAACCCGCTTGCGGCGCACCCCGACTACGAGCCGCTGACGCGCGGCATGCGCGCCGCCGTCCCCCATACCGACGAACTTCTGGCGGGCAACTCGCTCGCCTCGCTCGAGCAGCTTGCATCGATATTGGAGGAAATGTGAACGACGTGCTCCCCGACCTGCAGAAGTGGATCGATCGCGGCGATCGGATCGCGCTGGCGACCGTCGTTGCGGTCAAGAAGTCGGCGCCACGGCCGCCGGGCGCGAAGATGGCCGTCAACGAGGACGGCGAGATCATCGGCGCCGTCTCGGGAGGCTGCGTCGAGGGCGCGGTGGTCGAGATCGCCGACCAGGTGCTCCAGGGCAAGCCGCCGCAGCTGGTCCACTTCGGGATCGCTGACGAGGAAGCCTGGAACGTCGGGCTCCCGTGCGGAGGCGAGATCGACGTCTGGATCCAGGAGTATGCGCCCGGCCGCTTCACCGAGATCGCCGCTGCCGGTGAGCGCGCCGCCGAGGTGACGCTGCTCGAGGGCGACGGAGCGGGATCGAAGATCCTGTTCGAGGAGGACGGCAGCCGCTTGGGCACGCTCGGCTCGCCCGAGCTCGACGCGGCCGCGGCGCGCGGGGCCGAGGACCTGTTGTGGGCCGAGGCCTCAGAGCTCCAGGGGCCGCTGTTCGTCGACGTCGTGGCGCCACCGCCACGGCTGATCATGTTCGGCGCCGTGCCGATCGCGGCGGCGCTGTGCACGCTCGCGCAGGCGGCGGGCTGGAGGCCGTTCGTGGTCGACCCACGCACCCGGTTCGCGACCCAGGAGCGGTTCCCGGACGCCGAGCAGGTGCTCGCGGCGTGGCCCGATGAGGCGTTTGAGCGCCTGGGGGGGATCGACCCCGCAACCTCGATCGTCGTCCTGACCCATGACCCGAAGCTCGACGACGCGGCGCTTATGATCGCGCTGCGCTCGCCGGCGCGGTTCATCGGCGCGATGGGCTCGCGGCGCGCGCAGGACGCCCGGCGCGAGCGGCTGCTGGCGGCCGGCATGACCGACGAGGAGCTGGCGCGGATGTCGGCGCCGGTCGGCCTGGACCTCGGTGCGGTCAGCGCCGAGGAGACCGCGCTCTCGATCCTGTCCGAGGTGGTCGCGACCCGGCATGGCCGCGAGGGCGGCCGGCTGACGAGCTCGGCCGGCCGGATCCACGAGGTCCCGGCCTGAGCGCGCGATGACCGCCGGACTCGTGCTGGCCGCGGGCGGCGGGGTCCGGTTCGGCGCCGACAGCAAGCTGGTGGCGGAGCTCAACGGGCGGCCGCTGTTGCAGTGGGCCGTCGCCGCGGCATGTGGCGTTGGAGAGCTCGAGCGAGTGGTCGTGGTGCTCGGCTCGCGCGCCGACGACGTGTTGAGGGCGGTCCGCTTCGGGCGCGCCGAGACGGTGGTCTGCGCCGACTGGGCCAACGGCCAGGCGGCATCGTTGCGCTGCGGGCTCGATGCGCTCGCCGGCGCGTCCAAGGTGATCGTCACACTGGGCGACGCGCCGCTTGTCACGTCGGCCGTGATCTCGATGTTCGTGAGCGAGCCGGGGGGCACGCGGGCGGTGTACGACGGCCGCCCCGGCCATCCGGTCGTGCTCGGCGTCGACCAGATCGCCGCACTGCAATCCCTGCAGGGCGACCGCGGCGCGCGCGATCTGCTGGGCGGCCACCCCGTGATCGAGGTCGGGCACCTATGCTCGGGGCGCGACGTCGACACCCCTGAAGATCTGGAGGCAATTCGCGATGAAACTAGAGCAAGCATTTGAGGTGCAGGCACCGCTCGAGAGGGTGTGGGCGGCCTTGATCGACGTCGAACAAGTTGCGCCGTGCCTGCCCGGCGCGACGGTTACGGGCCGCAACGACGACGGCAGCTACAACGGCGCGTTCAAGGTCAAGATCGGACCGACATCGGCTGCCTACACGGGCAAGCTGGCGATGGAGCAGGTCGACGAGGCGGCTCACAGCGCGACGATGCAGGCCCAGGGCGCTGACCGCCGCGGCCAGGGCGGCGCCAAGGCGACGATCGTCTCGGTGCTGTCGGAGACCGACAACGGCGCGACCCGCGTCGAGGTCGTGACCGACTACCACATCACCGGCCGGCTGGCGCGTTTCGGCCGCGGGGGGATGATCGAGGACATCTCAAATCGACTCCTGGGGGACTTCGCGACGTGTCTGCAGACGCGGCTGGCGGGCAGCGAGGACGGCGAGGTGCAGGCCGCCCCGGCCGACGTCGAGCCGACGCAGCCGATCGAGCCGACGCAGCCGGCCGAGGCGGCCAAGGCGGCCGAGGCGGCCAAGGCGGCCGAGGCGACCGAGCCGACGGAGGCGGCCGAGCCGCCCGAGCCGGCCGAGCCGCCCGAACCGCCGCCCCCTGCCGCGCCCCCGCCACCTCCTCCCGGTCCGGCGACCCAGGAGAACGAGCCGGTCCAGGGCCTGTCACTGGTGGGGTCGGCCCTGTGGTCGCAGGTCAAGCGCAATCCGCTTCAGATCGCGGCGCTCGTGTTCGGATTCCTGCTCGCTCTGCGGCTGCTCAGGCGCCGCGACTAGCGCCACGGGCGGGCGCCGTCCGCGCAACTCCATTTGGTCGGGCCACCTCGCACGCGACGGCTGCTCCAGCTCTACGCCGGGCTGCTGCTGTACGGCGTCAGCTCCTCGATGCTGCTGCTCGCGGGGCTCGGCCTCGACCCGTGGGACGTCCTGCACCAGGGCCTCTCGCGCCGGCTCGGGCTCGGTGTCGGCACCTGGGCGGTGATCGTCGGCCTCGCGGTGCTGCTGCTGTGGATCCCGCTTGCGCAGAAGCCCGGGTTCGGCACCGTCAGCAACGTGATCGTAGTCGGGGTCGTGATCGACGTCGTGCTTGCGACGGTCTCACCCGTACACGGGCTTGCGGCCCGGATCGTGGTGATGGTGTCGGCCGTGATCCTCAACGGGATCGCGACGGGGGCGTACATCGGCGCCGGCCTCGGCCCGGGACCCCGGGACGGGCTGATGACCGGGCTCGCCGCCCGAGGCCATTCGATCAGGGTCGTGCGGACGACGATCGAGCTCGGCGTGCTCGCGACCGGCTGGTTGCTGGGCGGGACGGTCGGGATCGGAACCGTTGTCTATGCGCTCGGGATCGGGCCGATCGCCCACGTGACGATTCCGTGGCTGATGATCACCACTCCGGGCGAGCCCCCGGCGGTGGTCGGCTCGATCAGCGAGGACGCCGGACGCTGACCCTGGTCCGGATCGGCGGCGCGCTCAGAAGCCGAGGCGCTCGCGGTCGTGGGGCGCGTCGAAGCTCGCGGCCGGCATCATCGCGACGATCCCACTCGGGTTGATCTGTGGGTGAGTCCGGTAGTAGTGGGCGCGGATTTCGTCGAAATCGACCGTCGCCGCCACTCCAGGCCACTGGTAGAGGTCGCGGGCGTAGGGCCACAGGAACTCGTACTCGACCAGCTTGCGGATCGAGCACTTGAAGTGGATCTGGTAGACGGCGTCGAATCGGACCAGCGTCGTGAACAGCCGCCAATCGGTCTCCAGCGGTTCGGCGCCGAACAGAAAGCGCCGCTCTGCGAGCCTCAGATCAAGCTCGTCGAGCATCTGAAACAGCGTCTGGACGGCGTGGTCATAGGCCGACTGCCGGGTGGCGAAGCCGCACCTGTAGACCCCGTCATTGACCCGGTCATAGATCCTCGGATTGAGGCGATCGATCACGTCGCGGTGGTCGCGTGGGTAGAGCTCGACGGGGTGCGCGGCGAGCGGCCGAAACGCCGTGCTCAGCATCCGGAGGATGTCGGACGACTCGTTGTTGACGATCGTGCGCCGGCGCTTGTCCCACAGGACCGGGACGGTGACGCTCCCGGGATATCCGGGCTCGGCGGCGAGATACGCCTCGCGGAGGAATCTGAATTCGTTGATCGAGTCCTGGTAGCGCCCGCCGGTGAACGCCCAGCCTTCGCCGTCTTCGTCGCGGATCGGGTCGACGAACGAGACGGTGATCGCGTCTTCGAGGCCCATCAGCATGCGTCCGATCAGCGTCCGGTGAGCCCACGGACAGGCACGCGCGATGTACAGGTGATAGCGGTCCGGCTCAGCGGCGAAACCGCTTGACCCATCCTCGGTGACCCAGTTGCGAAACGAGCTGCGTCGCCGCTGCCACGAGCCGTCCCCGTCGATCTCCGGCGGCAGCGACTGGGTTTGCGCTTCGGCGGCCACTTACGACCCAGCCTAGCGAGCCGGCGTTCGATGACCGACTGGACCGATTGCATATGGTTTGCAGACGATGACCGACCAAGCGCAGCGTGCCCAGCGCTTCCTGTCTGCGCACCGTCCCGGCCAGCCGCTGCTGATGCCGAATCCGTGGGACGTTGGCTCGGCCCGCCTGCTCGCGTCGCTTGGGTTTGAGGCCCTCGCGACCACCAGCAGCGGTTTTGCCGCGACCCTCGGGCGCCTCGATGGCTCGGTGACCCGCGACGAGGCTCTGGCCCACGGCGCCGCAATCGCAGCGGCAACCGACCTACCCGTCTCGGCCGACCTCGAGAACGGCTTTGCCGACTCTCCCGAGGGCGTCGCGCAGACGGCCGCGGGCGCGGTCGCGGCCGGGCTGTCTGGCTTCTCGATCGAGGACTTCAGTGGCAGCCCGGACGACCCGATCTACGAGCTCTCGCTGGCCGTCGAGCGTGTCGCCGCCGCGGTCGAGGTGGCGCACGGCGGCGAGGCGCACGTGGTCCTGACCGCCCGCAGCGAGAACCACATCCGTGGGCGCGACGATCTCGACGACACGATCGCTCGCCTGGTCGCCTTTCAGGAGGCCGGAGCCGACGTGCTGTTCGCACCCGGCCTGACAACCGCGGAACAGATCAAGGCGGTCGTCGACGCCGTGCAGCGGCCGGTCAACGTGCTCGCGCTCCCGAGCGCGCCGAACGTCGGTGAGCTGGCCGCGCTTGGGGTAAGCCGGATCTCGATCGGCGGCGCGTTCGCGTATCGCCGCAATCGCGGCCGTCGTCGAGGCCGCGCAGGAGCTGCGCGAGCAGGGCACGTACGGGTACTGGAACTCGACGGCCGCCGGCGCCAGGGCCGCCCGCGGCGCCTTCAGTTAGCCGTCAGGCCGCGGCCCGCAGCTTGACCACCGGGGGCCGCTGCACCGACTCGGCGGCCAGCACGCGTAGCTCGTCCTGACCGGGGGAGAGGAAGGTCGACGGCAGCGGCCCCGAGAGGCGCCCGTCGCGCTCCAGGCGCGACGCCAGCGCGCACAGGACCGAGAACGCCATCGGCGCCAGCTCGCGCAGCGATTGATGGGCGTTCTGGCGCACGTCGAGGTCGACCTGGGCGATCGCGTCGAGGCCGGCCTCGCGATGTGCATCGAGCAGCAGGGCGATGTCGACCCCGTAGCCGGTCACGAACGGAAGCCGCTCCAGGAGCTCGCGCCGCGCGGCGATCTCGCCCGCGAGCGGCTGCGCGACAGCGGCCAGGTCGGGGTAGAAGAGGTTCAACAGTGGCCGGGCTGTGAGCTCGGTCACGCGCCCGCCGCCGTCAGGCAGGGTCACCTCGCCGACCTTGAACGGGCGTCTGTAGAACCCCTTGACGAACGAGAGCTCCGGGTTGCACAGCAGTGGCCCGAGCAGCCCGCAGGCGAAATGCGCACCGAACTGCTCGGTGTCGGCGTCCAGGAAGCAGATCACGTCGCCATCGAGGACGCTGAGCGCGCGCCACATCGCATCGCCCTTGCCGAGCACCGGGCCCAGCTCGGGCAGCAGCTGCTCCTGGTCGTGGACCTCGGCGCCGAGTTCGCGGGCGATTTGGGCGGTTGAGTCCTTAGAGTGATCAACAACGACAAGTTGGTCGATAACACCCCTGTGCCGCAGATCAAGCAGTACGTCGAGGATCGAACCGATCGTCCGCGCCTCGTCGCGGGCGGGAAGGCAGACCGACACCGTTTCGCGGCGTTCCGCCGCGAGCCGCTCCGGCGGATAGTCGGCGTGCGAGAATGTGTTGCTGCGGTGCCACGACTGCGCTCGGAGAGACATCTCCGACAGAGCATGACAGTCGCACCCGCTCGGCGGACGCCCGTGCGGGCCGGCTCGGTGATGCTCAGCCGGTGTGGGTGGGGCTGTACGATCCGCGGCCGTAATGCGCCGGGTCCGTTGTTGCACCGGGTTACCCCGAAACCTGGTGCACAGCCTGTAGCTTGGTGGTGCGCACCAGTGTCCCCTTGGCAGACTCTCGCGATCAACAGCGCGCTGGGACCCTTCCGGCATGGAGATGATCCTTCACGCGCGCATCCGCGCAGGTCAGGAGCTCTGGATGCACACGCGTGACGAACAACCCGCTTTGGGCTACCGCCGACGATGAAGCGCGTACTCCGTCTGCCCGCATATCGGCGGCTGCTCGCCGCCTATGCGCTGAATGAGCTTGCGTGGTCGGTCGGAACGCTTGCGCTGGCCGTCCTCGTCTACAGGCGAACAGGGAGCGCGCTCGGATCGACGGCCTTCTTCCTCTGCTCTCAGGTCGTTCCCGCGTTCGCGTCGCCATTCGTGGTCGCGCGAGTGGACCAGCGTGCGCCGCGGCGGATGCTCCCGGCTTTGTACGCGATCGAGGGCATCCTGTTCGGGGTCCTGGCGTGGATGACGTCGCGGTTCTCGCTCGCCCCGGTGCTGATCCTCGCGCTGTGCGACGGGATCGTCGCGATCGTGGCACGCGCGCTTGCGCGGACAGCAACCGTGCACGTGCTGCGCCCGCTTGACCTGCTGCGGGAGGGCAACGCGATCACCAACGGGGCGTTCTCGATCTGCTTCATGGCCGGGCCGGCGCTGGGCGGGATCGTCGTCGTCGCCGGCGGCACCGTCGCGGCGCTGCTGATCAACTGCGGCCTGTTTGCGGCGATGGGCCTGATCCTGGTCACCGCCGGCGGGCTTCCCGGTGCCGTGCACGAACCCGAACCGTCGGCCGGGCGGTTGCGCGCCGCGATCGATTACGTCCGTCGTAACCGCGCCCTGCGGTGGCTGTTGATCTTCCAGGCGCTCGGATTCGTCGTGTTCACGATCTCGATCCCGGTCGAGGTCGTGTTCGCCCAGCACACGCTGCACGCGGGCGCGGGCGGCTACGGAGCACTGCTTTCGGGATGGGGGGCCGGGGCGGTGATCGGGAGCGCCGCGTACGCGCACTGGCGCCGGCGCTCGGCGCGCGTCCTGCTGGCGGCCAGCGGCGTTGCGCTTGCGGGCGGGTTCGTGCTGATGGCCGCCGCGCCGACGATCGTGGTGGCGGTGATCGGCGCTGCGCTCGGCGGACTCGGCAACGGCGTTGAGTCCGTGGCGGCGCAGACCGCGCTGCAGGAGTACACGCCCCAGCGCTGGATGGCGCTGGTGATGAGCCTCAATCAGTCGATCACGCAGGCGGCGCCCGGGATCGGGATCCTGGTCGGCGGCCTGATCACGGCGCTCGCCAGCGCGCGGCTGGCATTCGCGGTCGCCGGCGCCGGCTCGGTTCTGTTTGCGGTCATGGTCTGGGTCGTGCTCCGGCCCTCGGCGATGCCGCCGCTGCCCGATGAGCTCGAGCTCAGCCCGACGCCGATGCCGGAGGCGCTCACGGTTGAGCCGGCGGCGGCCGCGAGCCGCGAGACGCTCGTCTAGCAGGCTCGGCTTGACCATTTCGAAGATCGCCCGGCGCGAGCGCCCGGCCTGACCAGGGAGCACAGCGCTTGCGGCTCGGCTGCATCGACATCGGCTCCAACACGACGCGGTTGCTCGTCGCAGATGGCGATGGCGAGCAGCTTCGCTGGATCCATCAGGAGCGGTCGTTCACCCGGCTCGGCCAGGAGCTGCTCGAACACGGGAGGATCGGCTCGGCCAAGGTCGAGGAGGTCGTCGAGGTCGTACGCGGGCAGTGTGAGAGCGCCGAGCAGCTGGGAGTGGTCAGCATCCGCATCGTGGCGACCGAGGCGATCCGCAGTGCGGCCAACGGCCGTGAGCTTGCGGGAACGATCCACGATGCGACCGGCCTCACGGTCGAGGTCCTGAGCGCAGCTGAGGAGGCGCGGCTCGCATTCGTCGGCGTCGCCGGCACGCTCGGCGACACGCCGCCGAAGCGACTCGGGGTCGTCGACGTAGGCGGTGGATCGTCGGAGCTGGTGTTCGGTGAGCCGCCCCGGCTGGTGCGTTGGTGGGCGTCGATCCCGATCGGATCGGCCGAGCTCACCGGGCGCCTGCTGACCAGCGACCCGCCGACTCCCGACCAGCTCTCGATCGCGCGCGAGCAGATCGCCGGGCAGTTGCAACGCTTGGAGGTGCCGCGGCCGATGGTTGCGGTCGCGGTCGGTGGCAGCGCCACCTCGCTGAGCCGGCTCGTGGGTCTGGTGCTCAGCTCAGAGGCGCTGTCAAAGGCGCTGGCCCTGCTTGCCGGTGAGGAGTCCACGGTGATCGCGCGACGGGTCTCGATCGACCCCCAGCGGGCGCGTCTGCTGCCCGCCGGCCTGCTGATCCTCGAGGGGGTCGCGCGCGCGTTCGGCGCGCCTCTGTTCGTCGGGCGGGGTGGCATTCGGGAGGGCGTGCTGCTAGAAGCCTCGGGGACGTGACCGACCAAAACCCGCCGATTTCGCCCGAACAACCGCTGATCCCACCCCGCGAGGCGCTGGCCGAGGTCCGGGTCAGGGCTCCGACCCGAGGCAACAGACGTCTCGAGAAGCTGCTCGAGGCGGCCAACGCCGACCAGCAGCTGAAGGCGTGGTGGCACGTGTCAGCGGTCAACGCGACCCGCCGGCTGGGGATGTCCGATCACAGCTGGGTCCACATCCAGGTGGTGGTCAACATCGCGCTGCGGCTCGGCCGGCTGCTGTTTCGCCGCGGCGTGGTCCCGAGCGTGGTCGCCGACTACGGGATGTCCGAGCGCGACGCCGAGGTCGTGATCGCGGCCGCCTGCCTGATGCATTGCGTCGGGATGTCGATCCACCGCGAGGACCACGAGCGCTACAGCCTGTTTCTGAGCGCCGACAAGCTCGGCTCGTTGCTTGCGGATGTCTACGAGGAGCCCGAGCGGTCGATCATCGCGGCCGAGACCCTGCACGCGATCATCGGTCACCGCCGCAACGGCGCGCCGTTCACGATCGAGGCCGGGATCGTCCGCGTCGCGGATGCGCTTGACATGGCCCGCGGCCGCTCCCGGATCCCGTTCGAGGCCGGCCACCAGAACATCCACTCCCTCTCGGCATACGCGATCGAGGAGGTCAGGATCTCCCCGGGACGTGACCGTGCCGTCCGGGTCGAGATCGAGATGTCAAACAGCGCCGGGATCTTCCAAGTCGATGAGCTGCTGGCCGAGAAGCTTCGTGGCTCTGGGCTCGAGGAGCACATCGAGGTGATCGCGCGGATCGAGGCCGAGCACGAGAAGCGGCTGATCCCGGTCTTCAAGATCTAGAGGCCACCGGTGGAGCGCGACCGACAGCACGGTTCCCGCACATCGATGTGGCTGCTGGCCGGGGCTCTGGCGGCGCTGGCGCTCGTGCTGTGGGGGGGCTACGGCCACCATTGGCCGTGGACCGGGATCAACGGCCGGACTGCGACCCTATGGGACTGGCTGCATCTGCTGCTGCTGCCACTCGCGGTCGCCGTGCTGCCGATCTGGCTCGCGCGTGACGCGAAGCTCGACCCGGCGATCAAGCGGGTCGCGATCATGTGCCTCGCCGTGTTCGCGGTGATCGTCCTGGCGGGCTACCTGGTGCCGTGGGCGTGGACGGGCTTCGTCGGCAACAGCCTGTGGGATTGGCTGAACCTGGTGGCGTTGCCGCTTGCGGTCGCCCTGATGCCGGTGGCGATCGCGATCCGGGCCGGATGGAGTCCACGCCACACGGTGATCGCGGTCATCGCCGGCCTGGTGTTTGGCGCGCTCGTGCTCGGTGGCTATCTCGGACACTGGAGATGGACCGGCTTCACCGGCAACACGCTGTGGAACTGGCTGCACCTGCTGTTGCTGCCGCTGCTGATCCCGCTGGTCGTGGTGCCCGCCCTGATCCCGATGGCGCGGGCGCGGATGATTGCGATCGAGGTGGAGCGGGCCGACGAGGAGGCGGCGGACGGTGCCGGCCAGGCCCAGCCGGTCGATGCGGACGCACCGCCGCCGGCCGGCTCGATGTAAAGGTCGCTTGACAGTACGACCCACGGGGCGTAGCCTTGTGGATGTCAAGCGTGCTTGACACCGAAAATGAGAAATCTTGTCCGGCAGCTCAGGGTCGAGCGTGGCCTCTCACAGGGTCAGCTCGCGTCGGCGCTCTCGGTCTCCCGCCAGACGATCAACTCGATCGAGCAGGAGCGCTACATGCCGTCGCTGCCGCTGGCGATCGCGCTGGCGCGGTACTTCGCCAGCACGGTCGAGGAGGTGTTTGATGCAGCTGAGTAGATCGAAGTGGTTCCTGCCGGGATTCGCAACGGCGATCGGGCTGATCATGCTGGCCGCCGAGGCTGCCGGTGGTCACGTCGGCCTCGGGCTCGTGTCGCTTGCGATCATGGTCGCGTTCGGCGGCGCGATTCTGCTCGGTGGCCGCAGCGAGACGGTTCGCGGGCTGCGCGGCGACGGTCGCGACGAGCGGTTTGCGGCGCTGGACCTGAAGGCGACGGCATTCGCCGGGACCGCGTTGATCGTGGCGTTGATCGTCGCCTTCCTGGTCGAGGTCGCCAACGGCCACGACGGAGCCCCGTACGACTGGCTCGGCGCGGTCGCCGGGGTCGCCTACCTGGTCGCGATCGTCGTCTTGCGGGTCCGCGGTTAGGCGACTACCAGCCGCCGCGCCAGTCGGCGTTGCGCTCGCGCGCCTTCGCCGCATCGAGCTTCGCGTGCTTGCGCTTGTCGAGTCGCCACTGGATCAGCGTCAGGAGCACGATCACGATCGGGAAGAACGCGATCGTGACGAACATCACGTTGGTGACGTTCTGGTCGGTCGTCTCCCCGAACCACCCCTGACCGCCGTCCTCGCGGGCAAACGCCGCCGGGGCGAGCGTCAACCAGGTGACCACGACCGAGGTCAGGAGAAGCATGATGCGAGCGCGGCGCACGGTCACGAAGGGTATCCGAATCGACGGTCGGGGTGGCCGTGTGGGGCGCGTCGCGCGCGGGTGGGAGCGTCGCGCGCGTCAGGCCGCCTGCGCTCGCGCGCCGGGCCCAACCGCCCCGATCGCCTGGAGCAGCGCACCGTTGTACTCGGCGCTGCGCGAGACGAGCTCCAGGTGATCGATCGGCACCTCGAACACGGAGCCGCCGATCGCGGCGGCGAGCTCGCGCTGCTTGGTCGGCGAGACGCTCCGGTCTCGGGAGGTGATCAC
Organism: uncultured Solirubrobacterales bacterium; assembly: GCA_963770885.1. GTDB lineage: Bacteria > Actinomycetota > Thermoleophilia > Solirubrobacterales > Solirubrobacteraceae > Palsa-465. The sequence goes on from CAVYRI010000001.1 coordinate 863,576, forward strand.
CGATGCCGCCGGCACCTCTACCGACCCCAGCCACGGCCGCGAGTCAAAGCGCCCAAGCTCGCGACCCGCCTCGGCCACATCACGGGCCGAGTGGCGCTGCATCTCCGACATCCACCACGCCGTCTGCGGGGAGTCCGGGACGCCAACACGACGAAAGCCCTCACCCCACGTGGCCCGCGGGGCAATTGACAGCACCAGGCCCATCACGCCCATCAGCCGCCACAGCCGCCGGGTCTCGTCATCGCGCCAGTGCTGCGCGGTGCCGCTGAGCACCAGACCGCTGACCACGTCGCGGTGGTCGCGACCGACGAGCTGAGCGATCGCGCCGCCCATCGAGTAGCCGACGAAGGTGGCGGGCGCCAGGCCGAGCTGCGCAACCGCCGCGGCCGCATCGCCCGCGCAGTCGGCCAGCCTGAACGGCGTCAGCGGCCGTAGCCCGCGCCCATGGCCGCGGTGGTCGATCGCGAGCACGCGATAGCCGGCCTCGACCAGCGGCCGGTAGGCCGCGTGCCAGTTGAGGTCGGCCGACACCAGCCATCCGTGCAGGAGCATCACCGGCCGGCCGTCGCCACCGCTGTCACGCAGAAACAGCTCGCCCCGATCGGGCACGTTGAGTGTGCGCGCGGGGAGCATCTCGTGCGGCGGGATCGGAGGGTACGCGCGCGTACGCATCGAGAGGGATGCTAATCGGAGGCGCTCGTCACCGTCCCGCTCCTACCATGACTGGCATGGCCGTCGTGATTGCATCAGACCTGGGCAAGGACATCGCCGGCGAGCCGCTGCTGCGAGGGATCTCGTTCAAGCTCGAGCGGCGCGACCGGATGACCCTGTCCGGGCGCAACGGCGCCGGTAAGACAACGCTGGTGCGAATGCTCAACGGCGAGGCGTCGGTTGACTTCGGCGAGATCGTGTTCGCGAAGGGGGCCAAGGTCGCCCTCCACGACCAGCGGCCGCCCCGCGATCGTGGGCTGACGCTCCGAGACTATGTCCTTTCGGGGGCGGCGGAGCTGGTCGCGATCGAGCGCGAGCTGAGCGAGCTCGAACAGGCGATGGCGGCCGGCGCCCACGACGAGGCGACGCTCGAACGCTACTCGCGGGCCCAGGCGAGGCTCGAGCACGCCGGCGGTTACAACTGGCGCGACCGTGCGCTCGCGACCCTGCACGGTCTCGGGTTCCGCGACGGCCGCGACCTCGACCGCCAGCTCGACACCTTCTCCGGGGGTGAGCTGACGCGCGCCTCCCTTGGCCGGGCGCTGGCCGGGGTGCCCGACCTGCTGCTGCTCGACGAGCCGACCAACCATCTCGACATCGAGTCCCTGGAATGGCTCGAGCAGCATCTGATCGGCCTCGACGCAGCGGTTGTGCTGGTCGCACACGACCGCTGGTTCCTGGAGGCGGTGGGCACGTCGGTGCTCGAGCTCGAAGCCGGCAGGGGCAAGTTCTTCGACGGCCCCTGGCATGCGTGGAGACGCGAGAAGGCAGCCCGCGAGCTGGCGCTGGGCCGTGCGGTCGAACGCCAGCAGGCCGAGATCGACCGCCTCGAGCGGTTCGTCACCAGGTTCCGTGCCGGGACGCGCGCGCGTCAGGCGCAGTCGCGTGTCAAGCGGCTGGAGAAGATCGAGCGGCTGTCGCCGGACGCCGCCGACGGACCGGCGCTCGAGTTCGCGTTCAAGCCGCCCGAGCGCAGCGGCCGGGTCGTATTCGAGCTCGAGGACGCGTTCGTCGCCGCCGGCGACAAGCAGCTGCTGTCGGATGCCGAGCTGTGGCTCGAGCGGGGCGAACACGTCTCGATCGTGGGAGCCAACGGGACCGGCAAGACGACGCTGATCGAGACGCTCGCGGGCCGCCGCGAGCTGACCACGGGCAAGCTGCGCAGCGGCCACAACGTCAAGATCGGCTTCCTTTCTCAGCATGCCGAAGAGCTGACGGCGGGCACCGCGAGGACCGTACTAGAGGCCATTCAGCGGTCCACCGGGCTGACGCCCGGGAAGGCTCGCGCGCTGCTGGGCCGGTTCCTGTTCTCGGGTGAGGACGCCGAGAAGCCGCTCGACGGCCTCTCGGGCGGCGAACGGCGGCGCCTGTCGCTCGCGGTGCTGGTCAACTCGGGCGCCAATGTCCTGATCCTCGACGAGCCGACCAACCACCTCGACCTCGAGAGCCGCGAGGCGCTCGAGGCGGCGCTGAACGCGTTCCAGGGGTCGCTCCTGCTTGTCTCCCACGATCGGGCGCTGCTCGACGCGATCGGGACGCGGACGGTCGCGATCGAGGACGGGACGCTGCACAGCTATGTCGGCGGGTGGCCGGAGTACCTGCGGGTGCGCGAGGAGCGCGCGAAGGCGCCGGTCGTCAAGCGCCCCCGGCGCGGCGGTTCGGCGCGGCGCAACACGAAGCGCAATCCGCCCGCCCGCAAGCAGGGCCCCGCCGACGGGGCCGGGCTGGAGCGCCAGATCGAGACCGCCGAGGCCGCGCTGCGGACGATCGAGGACGAGCTCGCGGATCCCGCCTCGTGGTCGACGCCGGAGGCCAGCGCACGGTCGACCGCGCGTCACGAGGAGGCCAAGCGGGCCGTCGCGGAGCTCTACGAGCGCTGGGAGGCGGCTGCGGGGTAGCGGGGCTTCGCGCGCTGGTTGCTACGCGCTCGCCGGCTCGGCAGCGTCCTCGCGGCCCCAGCGCGCGATCGTTGACCGCAGGCCCGGCACGGCGGCGACCGCGACCGGCGTCGGCAGCCAGACCGCCACCGTCCTGTAGGCCAGCACGGCTGGGATCGCGATCGCGGCCGGGATCCCGAACGCGATCAGCACGCCGGCGATGCCGCCGCTGACCGACCCCGGGATCGGCAGCGTGTTGGCAGCCTGGCCGACGAAGTAGGCGATCACCACGACCGGGATCGCCGGTGATCCGCCGAAGGCGTGGAGCATCGCCCAGAGGACGGCGGCATCGAACAGCCAGTAGGCGGGCGCGCCGGCAAGCCGCAGATCGCCGGAGCGGACGAGCTTGCAGGCGTCCCAGACGGCATCGCCGATCATCTGAGCGGTCCGCGCCAGCCGCGAGGAACCGGCCGTGGCATCCGTGTCGGCGTCCTTGGCCGTCCGGTCGCCGGCCATCCGGTTGCGGCGCGTCAGCCCGAGCGCCAGCGCCAATCCGATCGCCACCGCCGCGGCCGCAGCCGGAATCGCGCTCAACGCGTCCGGGCCGCCGCCGCCCGACACACCGGAGGCCAGCGCCGCGCCGGAGATGACGATCGAGGCGAGGAAGACCGAATACAGCAGCACCAGGAAGACGAGCAGCGTCCGGGCCGCCATCAACGACCTCAGGCCAGCGCGGCGAAACGTCCACAGGGCGAGCGCCGCGCCGCCGGCGCCCGCGGTCGGGAGCAATCTCGTGGCCGCAGCGCCGGCGAGCGTGATCTGGGCGCTGACGCGCGCGTTGATCCGAGCGCTCGCGCCCCCCGCGACCAGTGACATCAGCAACACGTAGCCGGCCAGCGAGATGCATTCGAAGGCGATCCCAGCACCGGCCCACCCGGCCTTGACGTCAAGCCCACGCCGCACGGCTGTGGCGATCGCTCCCACGTGCCCACCGACCAGGAACACGGCCGCCGCGGCGCCTGCCGCGACCACCGCCGGCAGCGCGATCCGGCGTGCCACCGAGCGCAGGTCCAGGCTGGGGAGCGTGAATTCGGTCAGTGTCTGGTCGTTGGCGAGCATCGGTTCCGATCTAGTTGTACGTCCCGCGGCGCCGTCCGGATGTGACATTGCTCCACATTGGTTCTCGCTCTCTATGACACCGGCGTGCGATCGAAGTCATCGGTCCGGCGAGGGCGTCGGTGGTGCTCCCTACACTGAGGCGAGATGCCACGGTCAAGGAGGCTTCGGCCATCCGTGTCGCATTAATCGATAACGACAGCGGCCTTCTGACCGTGCTGGATCGTCGTTTCGCGGCTCTGAGGTGGGAGCGTGAGCTGCTCGGCTATGCCGCGGTGCCCGAGCAGTTGGCCGCGATGCGGATCCATGCGCTGATCGTCAACCCGGCGCTGACCGGACTCGAGTACATCGAGTGGACGGCCCGGGCGCTGCCCGGTCTGGCGCTGCTGGTCTGCGGTGAGCGGGCCCCGGTCGCAGATCGGGTCCGAGCGTTGCGCGGCGGCGCAGACGATTGGATCACGAAGCCATGTCATCCGGAGGAGCTGGTCGCGCGGATCGAGGCGGTGCTGCGGCGTCGGCGGGCCGGTCAGATGCCGATCGAAGACGAGACGATCGAGGCCGGCGAGCTCTCGATCCGGCCGGACCGTTTCGACGCCTACGCGGACGGGGTCGGCGCGTCGCTGTCGCACAAGGAATATGAGTTGCTCTACCAGCTCGCCACCGCCGGTGGACGGGTGCTCAAACGGGAGGACATCTACCAGCGCGTATGGGGCTACACGATGGCGCGCGGTGACCGGTCGGTGGACGTGTTCGTCCGCAAGCTGCGCCAGAAGCTCGAGCGGATTTCGCCCCGGTGGCGGTACGTCCAGACGCACTTCGGGGTCGGTTACCGATTCGCGGCCGAGCCGGTCGACGGGCTCCCGCCGAAGCCGGCCGATGGGGTGGTGCCGCCGGAGGCGACCGCACCGGCTCAGGACCTGCCGCACGAGGATCTGCTCCGCTCGCGCTGACGGCGGCGTACCCTTATTGATCGATGTCGATCAACTCGAACGTTCGGAACGTGGCGATCATCCTGGCGCTGGCGGCGCTGGTCGCGTTCGTCCCCGGCGCCGGCCACGGCACCGGGATCCTGATCCAGATCATCTCGCTGGTGTTCCTGGCCTCGGTCGCCTGGGTCGGATCGATTCTCTACCGCCAGAACCGGTCGCTGCTGTACTCGCTCGGTGACCGCCGGCGGGCGGCCCTCTACGCGGCGGTCGTGGTGCTCGCGGTGACCCTGACGGCGACCCCGCGGCTGTGGCTGACCGCAGCGGGATCGGTCGCCTGGTTGATCCTGATCGGCGTTGGCGTTTACGTCGGCTGCGCCGTGATCTGGTCGGCCCGCAAGTACTGACCGGCGCCGATTACCTGTGAGACGGCACTGGCGCGTACACTGCCGCCGCCGTGACCAAGGGAAGGCGAGAGGCGATCGCAGACTGGCTGATGCTGCTCGGGGCGCCGATCCTGTTCCTATCGCTGTTCTTGAGCTGGAGCCACCAGTTCTCGCCCGCGTTCCTGGCCCAATACGGGAACACTCCGGCGCTTGCCGGCATCCCGCGCGATCCGACCGCCTGGCAGGTCTACTCGATCGTCGACGTCCTGCTGGCGGGGCTCGCCGCGGGGCTGCTCGCGGTGGCATTGCGCGGAACACGTGCCGGCCGGATCGCGGTCCTGCTCGGCCTGCTGGTGGCGCTCGCGTTCACGATCCACGCGCTCGGCACACCGCCGACGCGGGGCGCAAACCTGTTTGACCCGAGTCTGAGGCCACCTTCGTACACACCCGATCACCCGAGCTCGGGGGCGGGCGAAATCGTCGCGCTGATCGGGCTCGGGCTCGGGATCGGCGGCGTGCTGGTGTCGTTCACCGCTGACTGAGACCTTCAGAACCCGTTCAGTCCGCTAAGGACCAAACGGTTCTGGCCCCGCCTCTATCCTCGAATCAGATGTCGATCTTTCCCTCTGACCGGCGCCGCGAGCTGCCCGATGAGCCCGGCGTCTACCTGTTTCGTGACCAGCGCGGCAAGGTGATCTACGTCGGCAAGGCGAAGTCGATCAAGAAGCGGATCGCCTCTCACTTCTCCAACCCGAGCACGCGGGCCGGGCGCGAGATCCTGGCGATGATCGACCAGATCGAGGCGCTCGTGGTGCAGACCGAGTCCGAGGCGCTGCTGGTGGAACAGAACTTCATCAAGCAGTACAAGCCGCGGCTCAACATCCGCCTGCGCGACGACAAGTCCTATCCGTACATCGCGATTTCGCTCGACGAGGACTTCCCGCGCGTCTACTTCACTCGCGAGCGCCACCGGCGTGACCGCGTCTACTTCGGGCCGTACTCCAACGCCAAGCGCGTGCGCGCGACGCTCGAGGTGCTCGGAAAGGTGTTCATGTTCCGCTCCTGTGAGGGCCCCGAGCCGGGACGGCGCAGCGGCTCACCGTGTCTGGACTACTACATCAAGCGGTGCGAGGCGCCCTGTGTCGGCTACGTCGACAAGGAGCAGTACCGGCGCTCGATCGACGGCGTGGTCGACTTCCTCTCTGGCCGCTACAAGGACATCGAGCGCGCGCTGGAGCGAGAGATGAAGGCCGCCGCCGCCGAGCAGCGATTCGAGGACGCGGCACGCGAGCGCAACCGCCTGCGGGCGATTCGCTCGCTGCTCGAACGCCAGCGCGTGGCACACGAGGGAGCCGGCTCACTCGATGCGATCGCGGTCGCTGTGTCAGACGGCGAGGCCAACGCCCAGGTCTTCCAGGTCCGCGACGGCGTGCTGTCTGACCGGCAGAGCTTCTACCTCGACAACGCGGCCGAGGCCGGCGTCCCCGAGGTCGCAGAGGCTTTCATCCTCCAGTACTACGCGAGCGCGATGTCGGTGCCGCCACTGCTGGTCGTGCAGCGCGAGGTCGGGTCAAATGCCGCGCTGGCCGAGGCGCTGAGCGCCAGGCGCGGCGCGACGGTCGAGATCCGAGCCGCCGAGCGGGGCGACAAGCGCCGGATTCTCGAACTCGCGCAGCGCAACGCGCAACTCGCGATCGATCAGGAGAAACTGCGCTCAGAGCGCCGGCGCCAGCAGCGGGTCGAGGCGCTCGACGGGCTCCAGCAGGCGCTCGGGCTCGACACGATCCCGCTGCGGATCGAGTGCTTCGACATCTCGACCCTGATGGGCACCAACACGGTCGCCTCGATGGTCGTGTTCGAGGGCGGCGCGCCGAAGAAGTCCGACTACCGCCGCTTCAAGGTGTTCACGGTCGGCGAAGGCTCGACGGACCCCGGCAACGACGGGCCCGATGACTTCGCTGCGATGGAGGAGGTCCTGGGACGCCGCTTCGCCCGCTGGGAGCAGCAGCGCGACGTGTCTCCCCACGACAAGAATTACGACCCGAGCTTTGCGGCGCTGCCCAACGTGGTGGTGATCGACGGCGGCAAGGGCCAACTGTCCGCGGGCCTGAGAGCGCTCCAGGGCTTCCGGGATCGGGGCGTGCTGGTGATCTCGCTCGCCAAGCGGATCGAGGAGGTGTTCATTCCCGGCCGCGAGGCGCCGCTCGTGCTCGCGCACGACACGCCCGAGCTGCAGCTGCTCCAGCGCGTCCGTGATGAGGCCCATCGCTTCGCGATCACCCACCACCGGATCCGCCGCGACCGCGCGATGACCGCCTCGGTGCTCGACGACCTCCCCGGCGTCGGACCGGCGCGCAAGCGGGCGCTGCTGGCGCACTTCGGGTCGCCGGATGCGATCCTCGCCGCCTCCCGCGAGGAGCTCGAGTCGGTCCCGGGGGTGCCCGGCAAGCTCGCCCGCGAGGTGTACCGCGAGCTGCACAAGACCGGGGTCTGAGACCAACGGCGAGCGGCGGGTGATCAGCCGCCGGCGGGCGGGGCGCCGCCCGTCCCAGGAGGCGTGATCGCCCCGGGGATCGTCAGCAGCGCTGCGCTGCCGGCCGGGAGCGGGACCGTGTAGATACCTGCCGCCGGGTTCACAGGGGTGGTGGCGGGCGCTCCCGGGAGCTTGCCGGTGGACGTCTCGTCCCCGAACGACTGACCGCCGATCGTCACGCCCGAGGTCGAGCTGACGCTCGCTGCCGACAGCGTCTCGAGTGAGCCCTGGTTCGCCGTTGCAGGCAGTTGCAGCGAGACGTCGTGCTCGGCGGCGGGGTCCTTGTTGATCAGCGTCACGCGCACCGTGCCGCTGGCGTCCGCGGTCGCCCAGATCTTGACCGGCCCGCTCGGGGCGCTGACGCCAAGCAGCTGCGCGCCGGGCGGGAACGCCTGCGCGAACATCATCAGCCCGTAGTACTCGGGATGCACGAACGCCTGCCAGGCGCCGCTCGCCGTATGGGAGACCGTGAACAGCTCATAGCTCGAGCCGGGCAGCATGTGGAAGTTGACGCCGTCGACCCCGACGCTGGCCATGTTGAACATCGTGTCGAGTGCCCACAGCGCTGACGCGAACGTGTCGCTGACGCCCTTGGCCCCCTCGCACGATGCCGAGTTGATCTCGGTCAACCGGAACGGGAGGTGGTGGGAATGGGCGACCGATGCGTAGGACTTCAGTCGCTGAGCGAGACCGCTCGACGATCCGTCGGCGAGCAGGTTCGGGATCGACGGGAAGCCCTGCGCGCTGGGGTCCTTCAGGCAGGCACGGAGCGGGTAGCGGTGGTAGGTGATGAGCTTGAGACTGTTGTGCTCGGCGTTGATCAGCTTGGCGAGCTTGCCCATCCACGATGGGCCCGAGACGGCCGGCCCGGCGAGCGGGATCCGTGGCAGCGCGCTGCGCCAGCGGGCGAACTCCTTGATGTAATCGCTGATCCCGTAGCGGTGACCGCGGGACCAGTGCAGGTGGCCGCGCCGGTCGCGGTACCAGGGGAAAGCCGCGTACAGGTCAGGCTCGTTGCCGATCTCAAGCGCCTGGATGTACCGACGGCCGATGCCCTGCAGGAACGCCCGTCCCTCGGCCGCGGCGATCGCCGGGCGCCCGGCGGCGAGATTGATTCCGAGAATCATTCTCGCGTTGAGGTCCGTCGCGAGCGCCCGGGTGGTGCGCAGCCAGCCGTCGGTCAGCCGGTAGTTGATCCCTCCGGGCGGGATCATCCCCGGGATCGGCCACCAGGTCGCATCGGTGCTGTCACCGCCGATCCGGACGACCGGCGACTGTCCGGGCGCCAGCTCCTTGAGCAGCGAGACGAACACGGGGTCAATCGCGAGCGGATCGCGACCGGTGTATTGGTGCAGCGCCCGATACTCGAGCGACACGCCGACGAACCCGGGGGGCATTGCCTGCCCAGTCGGCGTGGCCGAAACGCTCGCCGAGAGCGAATCGGCCGCTTGAGCCCGCGGCGCCGCCTCTGCGGCCGCGGGTCCGAGCGACACGAGTGCGAGCGCCGCCACGATGACGCAGCGGCAGAGCACGCGTCGCATGGTGGCACACCGGCGTTCACAACCGGGTCACCCCCGTCCGGGTCTGGCATCAGACTGTGACAGGGAATGGAAGCCTCGGCCCTCACTGACCTGGTCGTGATCACGGGCTTCTCGGGTGCGGGCAAGTCGACCGCGATGGCGGCATTCGAGGACGAAGGCTACTTCTGCGTCGACAACCTTCCGTCGGAGATGATCCGCTCGCTGGTTGACCTGTTCATGCACGCTGGATCGAAGGTCGCGCGTGCCGCGGTCGTCTCCGATGTCCGTGGCGGCAGCTACTTCGATGGGCTCGCGGCGATGCTCGACGATCTCGACCGCAGCGGGCTGCACCACCGGGTGGTGTTCCTCGAGGCAGACGAAGAGACGCTTCTGACCCGTTACAAGGAGACCCGCCGCAGGCATCCGCTGTCGCCATACGGCAGCGTCACCGAAGGGATCGCACGCGAGCGCGAGCTGCTCGCGCCGCTGCGCGAGCGCGCGGACGTGGTGATCGACACGGGCGGATTGACGGCCGCGATGCTGCGGCGCAAACTGGCCGACGAGCTGCTCCCGACCCGCACCCCGGGCCGGCTGGCGGTCACGTTCGAGAGCTTCGGGTTCAAGTACGGGCAGAGTCGCGACGCTGACCTGATGCTCGACGTGCGGTTCTTGCCCAACCCGCACTATGAGCCCGAGTTACGTCCGTTGACCGGCCGCGATGCGAGCGTCGTCGAGTTCATCAACGCCACCGGTGAGCTGGACCGCTTCTACGACCAACTGCACCCACTGCTCGATTACCTGCTGCCGCAATATCTGGCGGAGGGCAAGGCGCACCTCGTGGTCGCGATCGGCTGCACCGGTGGCCACCATCGATCGGTCGCGATCGCCGAGCATCTGGCGCAGCGTTACGACGACTGGCCCGGCTACCTCGTCGAGGTGATTCATCGCGACGTGACGAGGCCGGCGTGATCGACCACGTCGGGTTCGAGGTCTCCGACCTCGACCGCTGCACACGGTTCTATGACGCGCTCTTCTTCGCGCTCGGCGCGCGCCGGATGCACGACTCCGAGCAGGCGGTCGCATACGGAATCAATCATCCGCTTGTGTGGTTCGTGGTCCGCGGGCGGGCGCCGCAGCCGGGCTACGGCCACCTCGCCTTGCAGGCCAGCGGCAAGGCGGCGGTTGACGCGGCCCACGCGATGGGGATCGCGAACGGCGGGCAGGACGATGGGCCGCCGGGCCAGCGCCCGCAATATGGGCGTCACTACTACGCCGGATACCTGCGCGACCCGGATGGCCTCAGGGTCGAGGTCGTCTCGCGGCGCTGAGCGCTGAAAAGAGGCGTTTAGGTAGCCTGTCGCGAGTGGGCCCGGGTCTGCCCGTGTCCCGGGCGACTCCCTTTTCAGCAGGCAGAGAACCTGGAGGAAGCGTATGGCGGTACGTGTCGGGATCAATGGCTTCGGGCGGATCGGACGCAACGTGTTCCGGGCCGCCTACGAGCGCGACGCCGACATCGAATGGCTGGCGGTGAACGACCTCGTCGATCCCAAGACGATCGCCCACCTGCTCAAGTACGACTCCAATTACGGCCCGTTTCCCGGCGAGGTGGTCGAGACGGCCGGGGGATTCTCCGTCGACGGCAAGGAGATCCGAGTGCTCGCGGAGCGCGACCCGGGATCGCTGCCGTGGGGCGATCTGGGCGCCGACGTGGTGATCGAGTCGACCGGTCTGTTCACCGACCGCGAGAACGCCGCCAAGCATCTCGACGCGGGTGCCAAGAAAGTCGTGATCTCGGCGCCGGCGACCAATCCCGACGCGACCGTCGTACTCGGCGTCAACTTCGAGGACGTCTATGACCGTGACGCTCATCACGTGATCTCCAACGCATCGTGCACTACCAACTGCCTGGCGCCGGTGGCCAAGGTCCTGCAAGACACGGTCGGCATCAAGCACGGGCTGATGACCACGATTCACGCCTACACGGCCGACCAGCGCCTGCAGGACATGCCGCACCGTGACCTACGCCGAGCGCGGGCCGCCGCCGTGAACCTGATTCCCGCATCGACCGGCGCCGCGAAGGCGATCGGGCTCGTGATCCCGGAGCTCAACGGCAAGCTGCACGGGTTCGCGGTCCGCGCCCCGGTGCCGACCGGAAGCGTCGTCGACCTGACCGTCGAGGCCAACCGCGAGACGAGCGTCGAGGAGCTCAACGCGGCGCTGAAGGCGGCCACCGAAAGCGGGCCGCTGAGCGGCCGGATGGTCTACACCGAGGACCCGATCGTCTCGTCGGACATCGTCAAGAACCAGGCCTCGTCAATCGTCGACTCGCAGCTGACGGCCGTGATGGACGGCTCGATGGTCAAGATCGTGGCGTGGTACGACAACGAGTGGGGCTACTCAAACCGCATCGTTGATCTGGTCCAGCTGATCCTGTGAGATCGCTCGACGACCTCGGAGATCTGCGCGGCAAGCGGGCGCTCGTCCGCGTGGACTTCAACGTCCCGCTGAAGGACGGTCAGGTCGCCGACGACACGCGCATCCGCGCCGCACTGCCCACGATCGAGGCACTCCGCGACCGTGGTGCGGCGCTGGTCCTCGTCTCACATCTCGGCCGCCCGAAGGGCATCGACCCGGCGCTTTCGCTGGGGCCCGTCGCCAAGCGGCTGTCGGAGCTGGTCGGGGCCGAGGTGATGCTCGCGCCGCCGGGCGTCGGGCCTGACGTGGCAGAGCTCGCCGGCGAGCTGAAGCCGGGCCAGCTGCTCCTGCTCGAGAACATCCGCTTCGAGCCGGGGGAGACCAAGAACGATCCCGAGCTGGCCGCGGCGCTGGCCTCACTCGCCGACGTGTACGTCGATGACGCGTTCGGATCGGCGCACCGGGCGCACGCGTCGACCGAGGGCGCGGCGCGACTGATGGAGCATCGCGCGGCGGGCCTGCTGCTCGCCCGCGAGGTGGAGACGCTCAGCTCGCTGCTCGACAATCCCTCCCGTCCGCTGGTGGCGGTGCTCGGGGGCGCCAAGGTCAGCGACAAGATCGGGGTGATCGAGTCGTTTCAGCAGAACGCCGACACGATCCTGATCGGCGGCGCAATGTGCTTCCCGTTTCTCGCCGCCCAGGGCCACACGGTCGGCGACTCGCTGTGCGCTGCCGATGACATCGAGCTCGCCAGGCAGGCGATCGCGGCCTCGGCGAGCGCGCGGGCGTCGCTCGCGCTGCCGAGCGATCTGGTGATCTCCGATCATCTCGGAGACGACTCCGTGCGGGAGGAGCTAGACGGTGTCGACGTCCCCGACGGCCTGATGGGGCTCGACATCGGCCCTCGCACCACGGACGCCTTCGCGCAGATCATCCGCACCGCCGGCACAGTGTTCTGGAACGGACCGATGGGCGCATTCGAGTACGAGCCGTTCGCGGCGGGGACATTGGCGGTGGCGCAGGCGGTCGCGGCGGCGCCGGGGGTCACCGTCGTCGGCGGCGGAGATTCAGCCGCCGCGCTGCATCGATTCGGGCTTGCCGACAAGGTCACGCACGTCTCGACCGGGGGCGGCGCCTCGCTCGAACTGGTCGAGGGACGGAAGCTCCCCGGGGTCGAGGTTCTGCGGTGAGCTCTGACCGCACGCCGCTGATCGCGGGCAACTGGAAGATGTACAAGACCGTCGCCGAGGCCGAGGAGTTCATCGCCGCGCTGTTGCCGCGGGTCTCCGCGTCGGCCGCCGACGTCGCGATCTGCCCGCCGTTCACCGCCCTGCAGGCGATGGTCGACTCGACCCGCGGATCGCGGGTTGCCGTCTACGCCCAGAACATGTACCACGCCCCCGAAGGGGCATTCACCGGCGAGGTGTCACCCCCGATGCTCGATGAGCTGGGGGTGCAGGGAGTCGTGCTCGGCCACTCCGAGCGACGGGAGCAGTTCGGCGAGACCGATCGAGCGCTGGCGCTGAAGGTCCCGGCGGCGCTGGAGGCAGGTCTGCTTCCGGTGCTGTGCGTCGGCGAGACCGAAGAGGAGCGCGAGCGCGGCGACACTCAGCGCAAGCTGCGCCACCAGGTGCAGGAGGACCTCGCGCGGATCGAGACCGCCCAACTGGGGAGCGTCGTGATCGCATACGAGCCGATCTGGGCGATCGGCACCGGCAAGGTCGCCACCGCGGAGCAGGCCCAGGAGGCGATCGCGTTCGTCCGCGCGCTGGTCGGTGATCGCTCCCGTGAGCAGGCACAGCAGACGAGGATTCTCTACGGCGGCAGCGTCAAGCCCGACAACGCGGCCGAGTTGCTCGCGCTGCCCGACATCGACGGTGCGCTCGTCGGCGGTGCCAGCCTCGACGCCGAGTCATTCGCGGCGATTGTGAAGGCGGCGGGCTGAATGGCGCTCGCCGCCGGCCCGCAGTCGCTGCCCGCCGCGCGCGCGGTGCTGATCGTTATGGACGGCTGGGGAGTCGCGCAAGCCGGTCCCGGCAACGCGATCTCGCTCGCCCGAACGCCGGTGTTCGACTCGCTGCTCGAGTCGTTTCCGACCACGACCTTGACCGCCTGTGGGCGCGCCGTCGGCCTGCCGGAGGGCCAGATGGGGAACTCCGAGGTCGGCCACCTCAACCTCGGTGCCGGCAGCATCGTGATGCAGGATCTGACCCGGATAGACCTCGCCGTCGAGGACGGCGAGCTGGCCTCCAACGACGTGATCCGCAACGCCCTGAGCGGATCCGAGCGGGTGCACATCATCGGCCTGGTGTCCGACGGCGGGGTGCATTCGAGCCTCGAACATCTCAAGGCGCTGATTGACCTGGCCGCCGAGATCGAGGTGCCCGACCTGGTGGTGCACGCGTTCACCGACGGCCGCGACACGCTCCCGCACTCGGGGTCGGGCTACCTGGCCCAGGTCGAGCAGCGGATGGCAGCGGCGCAAGCCGGCCGGATCGGATCGGTGATCGGCCGCTACTACGCGATGGACCGCGACCGGCGCTGGGATCGTGTTCAGCTCGCCTACGACATGCTCGTTCACGGCCGTGCGGAGCACACCGCGGCAACGGGCGAGCAGGCCGCCAAGGACGCCTACGCGCGCGGCGAGACCGACGAGTTCATCACGCCGATCCTGATCGGTGACGAGGCCCGGATCCGGTCACAGGACTCGGTGCTGGGGCTGAACTTCCGCCCCGACCGGATGCGCGAGATCACTCGAGCGCTTGCCGATCCGGAGTTCACGGACGTCGATCGCGGCGGCGCGGAGCCGGTCAAGCGCTACGCGATGATGACCGAGTACGAAGAGGGGTGGCCGTATCCGGTCGCGTTCGGGCCCAAGCCGCCGGCGACGACCCTGCCGGCAGTGATCGCAGCCCGCGGCGAGCACCAGCTGCACGTCGCCGAGACCGAGAAGTATCCGCATGTGACCTACTTCTTCGGCGGCGGAGAAGAGCATCCATACGCGGGCGAGCAGCGTGAGCTGGTGCCCTCGCCGCGGGATGTCCCGACCTATGACTTCAAGCCCGAGATGAGCGCCCGTGAGGCGGCGGATGCGTTTGTGCAGGCGTGGCGCGCCGAGCCGCCGAGGTTCGGGATCATCAACTTCGCCAACGCGGACATGGTCGGCCACACCGGCGTGATCCCGGCGGCCGTCACGGCAGTCGAGACCGTCGACCGGTGCCTCGAGCTGGTGATGAACGCCGTCCACGAGTCAGGCGGTGCATGCCTGGTCACCGCCGACCACGGAAACGCCGACCACATGCTCGAGCCCGACGGGAGCCCCAACACGGCGCACTCGCTGAACCCGGTGCCGGTGATCGTGACCGTTCCCGGGCTGACCCTGCGATCGGGCGGCGTGCTCGCCGACGTCGCGCCGACGCTGCTCGAGATGCTCGGGATCGAGCAGCCCACGCAGATGACGGGCCGTTCCCTGATCCAGCACTGATTGATTGGGAAGCGCGCCCCCCGCGGGGGCGTGGAAACGCTCCTCGTATAGACGGCAGGAACGGTGCCAAGCCTCGGCGTGCACCTCCGCGCCGAGTTGGGGGAAAATCTGATATGATGAGACTCAGGTTTTATGCTGCGATCTAGTAAACCTCTGTACTTCTCTCAAAGGAGCTGAAATGGCACTTATCCGCTGGGAGCCGGCCCGTGAACTTGGCACGATTCAGAACGAGATGAACCGGCTCTTCAACACCTTCTTCGACACCCCGACGCCCGCGCCGAACACGCTGCGCCGCTGGATTCCGCCCATGGATCTGGTCGAGACCGACGGCGAGTTCGTACTGCGCGCCGATCTCCCTGGCCTGTCAGAGGGCGACGTCAACATCGAGCTCGAGGACAACGTGCTGACCGTTTCCGGTGAGCGCAAGTCCGAGCACGAGGAGCGCAAGGAGGGCCACTACCGGATCGAGCGCAGCTCCGGCTCGTTCCGCCGTTCGCTGACGCTCCCCGAGGGCGTCGACCCCGAGTCCGTCAAGGCGACGTTCGACCGCGGCGTGCTCGAGGTCCGGGTTCCGAAGCCCGAGCAGCGCAAGCCGCGCAAGGTCGAGATCACCGTCGGCTCTGAGCGCGAGGCGATCGACTCCTCCGCGCAGGACAAGTCCGACAACTAGCAGTTCCCCGAAGTCGCTCGCCCGCCGGGACCCTACCGAAGGATCCCGGTGTGGCCGAGTGAGTAGCGCCCAGGCTGGGGCCACACACAGAGCCCGTGTGGCCCCAGACCTACGGGGATCGTCGCGCGCAGCCGCCCCGTCTGCGTGTTGATCGCGTACACGACCGCGTTGTAGCGGCCGCTCAGCCAGAGCGTCTTGCCGTCGGCCGAGACGCCGCCCATGTCGGGACTCGCCGGCAGCGGCAGCTGCCAGGTCTTGATCACCCGCCGGGTCCTGAAGCTGACCACCGAGATCGAGCCGGCCTCCCGGTTGGAGACATACATGGCCCGGCCATTGCGGCTGGGATAGAGGCCGTGCGCTCCCGCCGCCGTCCGCAGAAAGCCGGTTACGCGAAACGTGTCAGGGTTGATCTCCCACAGGCCGCCGTTGAGCTGGTCGGCCGTGTAGAGCGTCCTCCCGTCGGGAGACAGCTTCACGTCCTGAGGGCTTGCGTTGCCGTGATCGAGCACCAGAGTGTGGATCACGCGTTGGGTTCGCAGGTCGATCTCGATCATCATGCCGGCGAACTCGCAGCTGGCGAACGCATACCGGCCGTCGGCCGAGAAGTCCATGTGATCCACGCCCCGACACTCGGGTACGGACAGCGAGTGCACGAGCGCCATCGTGTTGGGGTTGCGGAAGTCGAGCCGCGCCAGGCGCTCGGCGACCACGATCGCGAATCTGCCGTCAGGGGTGAAGTAGAGGTTGTAGGGGTCCTCGACCTCAATCGGGCGTCCGACCCGTCCAGTCCGAGGGTTGATCGGGGTGAGGGTGTTGCCGAGGTCGTTGTCGACGTACAGAGTCTTGAGGTCGTAGGACGGAGTGACGTGCTGGGGAAGCTCGCCCGTCGGGAACTGGCGGATCACTTTCAGCGTCCGCTGGCTGATCACGCTGACCGTGTTGCTCATGCTGTTGGGCACGTACACCAGCGCCGGATCGCCTCGTACCGTAGGGCTCAGATCGCCGGTGCCGTCGGCGGCGTAGATGTTCGTCGGCGACCGAGCGCGCGCGTTTGGCTGGATCGACGGGAGCTTGACGTGCCGCTGGTGGGTGGTGGTCGTCGTTGCGTGGCCGGCTCCGCCGCAGGCCGCCAACGCGAGCGCGGTCACCACGAGCGCGGGCGCGACGAGCGCCGCCGGCGATCTGAGCAGAGACTTGCGTACCGTACGTCGGCCTGCCGGCCGCGTCCGATTGCTCGCTGCGATCAGCGCAGGCCGACACACTCCGAGCAGGCTGCCGGGTAGCCATACGAACCGACTAAGCCGACCGTGAGAATCCGCTCACGACGCTCGGAGCGAGTCGGTTCCTTGGCTACCCTCGCCGGCATCCACCTCCTGCCGGCGACACTCAGCGGGGCTCGCAAAGACCCGACCCGCCCCGCGACGAGCGCGTGTCGCCGGGGCGCAGCCGCATGCGCGGTGGCGGCGGTCGTGCTCGCCGGCTGTGGCTCGAGCAACCACCCCGTGACCACGAGCTCGGCTGCGCCCCGCACGACGAGCACCACCGCCTCGACCGAGGCGCGTCCGGCGCGGCTCGTCTACCGGCCTCTGTTCTCGCTCGGGGTACCGTTGCGAGATCCGGCCAGCGCGACACTGCCCGATGGGCATTTCGTGCTGATCGGTGGCTTAGACGCGGCGGACTCGTCGACCGCCGGGATCGAGCTTGCCAGCCTCCACCGGACCCTGCACACGTTCACGCTGCCGTTGGCCCAGCACGACGCCCAGGGGACGGCGCTGGGCGATCGCGTATACGTGTTCGGCGGCGGGTCGTTCGCCGAGCTCGACCACATCCTGAGCTTCGATCCTGCGAGCGGCGCGGTGGCCAACGTCGGACAGCTCCCGCACGCCCAGTCTGACGTCGCGGTTGCCGAACTGGGCGGCACGGCCTACATCGTCGGCGGCTACGACGGTGTGAACTGGTTCAACACGATCCTGTCCTGGCGCCCAGGTTCGCCCGTGAAGGTCGCCGGCCGTCTGCCGGTCGGCCTGCGCTACTCGGCCGTGAGCGCCGTCGATGGGCGGCTGCTGGTGATCGGCGGGTCCACGCCGACCGGCGCGAGTGACGCGATCTACAGCTTCGATCCCGCGACCGGCACCGTCAAGCGGATCGGGCGGCTGCGCAATCCGATCACCCACGGGAGCGCCGCGACGCTGGGCTCGACGGCCTACCTGATCGGCGGTCGCGGCGATCTCGACAATGAGCAGACCGACGCGATCTGGGCGATCGACCCGCAGACCGGCGCGGTCACGCCGGCCGGGCGGCTTCCGCGTGCGCTGTCGGATACCGGGGCGCTGACTGTCGGCGGTGCGATCGTCGTGGCCGGCGGCCTCGAACCGTCGGGTCAGACGTCCTCGGCGGTTGGCGAGCTCGTGCCCGCGCCCGCCGGATAGGCGCTACCGGTCCTACCCACCGCGCCGCTGGATTGCCAGTACGTAGTCGGCGACCGTCGCCAGCTGGGCGGGTGAGAGCGCGTGACGGACCGGCATCTCGCGGGTGAACTCGAGCAGGTCGGACCTGCTCATGTGGGCGCGCAGCAGGTCACCGCCCTGGTGGCTTGGCGAGTTGACCCCGGTGAGCGTGTGGCAGGCGCCGCAATCCTGGCTGAACAGCCGCTTCCCGTGGCTCGCCGGCGAGGCCGCCGTACCGCCGCAGGCCGCGACGGCGAACGCCAGCCCGACGGTGACGAGCGAGGTGCGCCGGCGCATCGCCCAAGGCTACGGGAGGCCCTGCGGCGAACGCCCGGGTAGGGTCAGGCAGTGGTGTTCACGATCGGCTCCAGCTGCAGCGACACCCGGGCGCGGCGCGGCACGCTGCGGCTTGCGCACGGCTCCGTGTCGACGCCGGCGTTCGTGCCGCTCGCAACGCGTGGAGCGGTCAAGACGCTCGAGCCGCGCGATGTCGAGAGCCTCGGCTACGAGATGGTGCTGGGCAACACCTTCCACCTGTTTTTGGCGCCCGGCCCGGAGCTGATCGACGAGCTGGGCGGACTCAACCGCTTCATGGGCTGGAAGCGTCCGATCATCACCGACTCGGGCGGCTTTCAGGTCTTCTCGATGGGCCACGGTGGCGTCGCCGACGAGATCAAGGGCCGCCGTTCGCGGCCAGGCCCGGGCGGTCACACCGCGTCGAACGGCTCGATCCTGGCGATCGAGGAGCAGGGGGTCCGCTTCCGCTCCTACGTCGACGGCTCCGAGCGGTTCCTCGGTCCCGAGACGTCAATGGAGGTCCAGGCGGCGCTGGGCTCCGACATCGCGCTGGTGCTCGACGAATGCACCCCGTTTCACGTCACTCGCGACTACACCGCGCGCTCGATGGAGCGCACGCACCGCTGGCTGGAGCGCTGCCTGCGATGGCATCACGAGCACGGGCCGGCGGCGCAGGCCGTCTACGGGATCGTCCAGGGCGGAGTGGAGCGCGACCTGCGCAGGATCTCCGCTGAGACCGTCGGCTCCAGCGCGGCGGACGGAGTCGCGATCGGCGGTTCGCTCGGTCGCGATAAGGAGCAGATGTAC
This sequence comes from uncultured Solirubrobacterales bacterium, assembly GCA_963770885.1. Lineage (GTDB taxonomy): Bacteria > Actinomycetota > Thermoleophilia > Solirubrobacterales > Solirubrobacteraceae > Palsa-465. The sequence goes on from CAVYRI010000001.1 coordinate 882,765, forward strand.
GAGGTCGTGGAGTGGGCGACCGGCGATCTGCACCGCGTCGCTCCCGATCGCCCTCGCCATCTGCTCGGAATCGGCGAGATCGACGATCTGCTGACCTGCGTCGAGCTCGGAATTGACACCTTTGACTGCGCGATGCCGACCCGGCTCGGTCGACACGGGGTCGCGCTGGTGCCCGATCCGTCGACCCGGTGGCGGCTCGATCTCGTCAAGTCCCGGTGGGCGCGATCTGACGAGCCGATGCTCGAGGGCTGCCCCTGTCCGGCCTGCTGTGCCGGCCACTCGCGCGCATACCTCCACTACCTCTTGCGGGCGCACGAGCTGACCGGGCTGCGGCTCGTGACGCTGCACAACCTGAGCTTCATCGCGCGGCTGATGACCGATCTGCGGGCGGCGATCGACGCCGGCCGGCTGGCGGAAGTGGCGGCGGCGATTCGCGCGGGCGCCGCGCCGGGGGCTACTTCGTGTACTTGCTGATCAGGCTGCTGACCTGATTGATCGCCGACTGGGCGTCGTGGGCGATCACCTTCTGGTAGTGCACGACCGTCGAAGAGGTGCTGTCGGCGATCACCACCGCTGCGATCACGATCAGCGCAAGGACGGCGATCAACACCATCACGACCATGAAGCCGCGAAAGCCACGGCCGCTCTTGGGTGGCGGCGGCTGGCGGCGCCGGGCACGCTGCTGGGTGCCCTGCGTGGGCCGCCGTGCCGGCGCCTGGCCGGCGACCTTTGTCTGCTGGGTCCGCGGCGCCCGTCGCGGCGAGACCCGGGTCGCGGCGGTGGGGTCGTCCCGGTCACCCATGTACTGGGTCGCGGCGCTGGTGGCGAACTCGGCCGAGTCGGCCCCCTGGGGGGCGATCCCGCGCGCACCGTCACGGAGCACGTCAGCGAGCTCGAGCGCGTTCTCGGGGCGGGCGCGCTGGTCGATCGCGAGCGACATCGCGACCGCCTGCGCGAGCGGGTGGGGTACGTCGACGTTGAGCTGGTCGAGCGGAAACGGAGCCTCGCGCTGCTGCTTGAGCGCCAGTTCGGAGAGTGAGTTGGCCTCGTAGGGCAACCGGCCCGAGATCAGCTGGTAGGTGACGACGGCCAGCGAGTAGAGGTCAGCGCGCGGCCCGGCCTCGTCGCCGCGGGCCTGCTCGGGCGACAGGTAGGCCGCCGTGCCGAGCACCGACCCGACCTGCGTGATGCTCGACTGGTCGGCGGCGCGCGCGATCCCGAAGTCGGCCAGCTTGACCACCTCGGAGTCGGACACGAGCAGGTTGCCGGGCTTCACGTCGCGGTGCACGACCCCGTGGCGATGGGCGTAATCGAGCCCCCGGCATGCCTGGGTGACGATCCCGAGCGATTCCTCGACGCCGAGATGTCCGCGATCGCGCAGCAGCTCCGCGCACGAGTTGCCGGGTACGTGCTCCATGACGATGAAGTGCTGGTGATGGCCGGCGTCGAAGCCGAAGTCGAACACCTGGACGATATTCGGATGCACGAGCCGGGCGGCCGCCAGCGCCTCGCGGCGAAAGCGCGACACGAAGGTCGGGTCGTCAGCGAGGTGTTCGGCGAGCAGCTTGATCGCGACGTAGCGCTCGAGGCGGTTGTCGAACGCGAGGTGGACGGTCGACATCCCGCCGACCCCGAGGCGGCCCTCGATCCGGTATCTGCCGGCGATCGTGGTCGTGCCAGTCATTGTCGCGCTCGCCCTTAGCCCTGGCCGGTCGTCAAACCGGCGCCTCCGTTGGTGTTAGTACCCGTGCCGGTCGGATTCGTTGCGGTCGTGGACGACGATGAGCTGCTCGAGCTCGACGACGTCGGGTTGGTCTGGGTGGTGGGCGTGGTCGGGTTCGTCACCGTCGCCGAGCTCGTCGAGGAGGTGCTCGACGAGCTGCTGGAGTGAGTGACCGTCGCATGGCAGTCCCGGGACGCAAGCTCGCTGATCGTCTGAGCGCCGACTCCCAGGCTCCGGATCAGATTCCCGCTGACCCCGCGAGGCAGCTGACCGACAAGGTTGGTGAACCGCTGCGCTGCTGCGTCGGCGGCGGCGCATTGGCGCGCCGAAACCGCCGCCGAGACCGCGCTCAGCTGGGCGTTGAGGCTGCTCGCCTGTTGGCTTGAGAGCAGGCCGCTGCTGCCGCCGCACGCGACGACAAATGCGACCGCGAAGCCAAGACTCCCGGCCAGGAATGCTTTTGCGCCATGGCCCATCCGCCGCCTGACTTTAGAGGCTGCCCCCTTTGCTTGAAGTTAGAGCCGCCGGAGCCCCCGATCGCGATCTGGCGCCGCTCACTGGCCGTACTGCAGCCGTTCGGCCAGCGAATCGGGCAGCCGGGCGGCCCTGATCGCCGCCGCGGCACCGGCGATGTCGTAATCGGTGCGGCGGTAGATCGCTCGCCAGCCGTCGAAATCGAGCTCCAGCCATGATGCCCGGGGGTCTCCATCTCGGGGCTGGCCGACGCTGCCCGGGTTGATCAACCACTCGCCCTCGGCGACGACAAGCTCATCGTCTGCGCTGCGGACCTCGCCGGTCGCGGGCTCGCCCGAGAACCGGGAGAAGGAAAGCGCGACGTGCGAATGACCGATCAGCGCAACTCGCTGTTGCTGGACGTCGAGACAGAGCTCGGCCTGGAGCGGCGAGAGGACGTACTCCCAGACCGGATCGCGAGGGCTGGCATGGTAGAGCCCGACGATCTCGTCAAGGTTGAAAGGTTCGAGCTGATCGAGGTAGTCCCGCGTCTGGTCGGTGATCGTCTCGCGGGTCCAGGTTGCGGCGAGCGCGGCACCTCGGGAGAACTGCTCCAGTGGCAACGAACCCCGCACGCCGAGATCGTGGTTGCCCGCAAGGCAGATCGCCGCATGGGCGCGGGCGAGCCCCACGCAGGCGTCCGGATCGGCTCCGTAGCCGACCAGATCGCCAAGGCACCAGAGCTCTTCGCACTCCGACGCCTCGATCTCGTCCAGCACCGCCTCGAAGGCGTGTCGGTTGCCGTGGATGTCGGACACGATCGCGACGCGCATCTCTACAGTCTCGCGGGTGAGCCGGTCCACACGTCATCAGACAGCCGCCGCCCTGCTGCTGGCGCTGGCGGTCGCCGAGGCCGCTCGCAGGGCGCTCGCCCCGCGGACAGAGACGATCGAGCCCGCGCCCGTAAACGTCCATGACTACTTCACCGCAGAGCAGATCGAGCGGGGGTCGCGATACGCGAAACCCCAACGGGCACTGGCCCTGGCTCGGATGGCGGTCGACGTCGGGGCGATGGCGCTGCTCGTTTCCAGGCCGCCGGCTCGCCTGTCCGCCGAGGTCCAATGGCGCCACCCGGTGGCGGGCGCGGCGGTCTCCTCGGCCACGCTCGCGACCGCGCTCACCGCGCCGACCTTGCCGCTCCGGGTTATCTCGCGCCGGCGGGCGATCGAAGCCGGTCTCGACACGCAGAGCTGGCGTGGCTGGGCCGCCGACCTCGCCAAGGCGGGCGCGATCGAGGCTGCGTTCGCCGCCGCCGGGGGTGCCGCGATCGTGGGCGCGACACGGAGGTATCCGGAAACCTGGTGGGCCCCTGCGGCGATCGGCTCGGTCGCGGTCGGGGCGGTGCTGGCGGCGTTGGCGCCGGTGGTCCTTGATCCTCTGTTCAACGACTTCACGCCGCTGCCGGACGGAGAGACGCGGTCTGACGTCCTGGGCCTTGCCGCGGCCGCCGGAGTGCGGGTCGGCGAGGTCTACTCGGTTGACGCCAGCCGGCGCACCACGGCCGCCAACGCATACGTCACCGGGCTGGGACCGACCAAGCGGGTCGTCCTGTTCGACACCCTGCTCGATCGCTACAGCCGCGATGAGGTGCGCGTCGTCGTAGCCCACGAGCTCGGCCACGTCCGCCATCGCGACGTGCCGCGCGGCGTCGGCTACGCAGCGCTGGTCGCTCCGGCGGCGACACGGGCGGTCCAGCGGCTCAGCTGGGCGCTCTCACCCGCCCGGGGAACCCCCGCGGCGCTGCCCGCGCTGGCGCTCGCGGCCGGGTTGGTGAGCGCGCCGCTAGGTTTGATCGGCAACCGGCTGTCGCGGGCGATCGAGCGCCGCGCCGACGCCTACTCGCTACAGCTGGCAGGAGCGCCCGACGCGTTCGTCTCCTTCGAACAGGCGATCGCGGTCCAGAATGTCGCTGATCTCGAGCCCCCGCGCTGGGTCAGCAAGCTGCTGGCCACCCATCCACCGACCGCGGAGCGGATCGGGGCTGCGGTCGCATTCGGGGCCGTCTCCGGTGCTCGGCAGAACTAGGGGGAACGGACGATCACGACGCAGTTCTGGCCACCGAAGCCAAACGCGTTGGCGGCCGCCGTCCTGACGGTCGCCTGGCGGGCGCGCAGCGGCACGTAGTCCAGATCGCACTCGGGGTCGGCCGTCTCGAGGTTGGCGGTCGGCGGCAGCACCCCGTCGCGCATCGCCAGCAGGCAGACCATCACCGAGAGGGCGCCCGCGGCGCCGATCAGGTGGCCGACCATCGATTTCGGCGAGCTCGCCGGAATCCCATCGGCTGCTGCCCCGAGCGCGATCCTGATCGCCCGAGTCTCGGCCCGGTCATTGGCCTTGGTGGCCGTTCCGTGGGCGCAGATGTAATCGAGCTCTTCCGGCGTCAAATCGCTGCGTTGAAGCGCGAGCGAGATCGCCCGTGCGGCGCTGACTCCCGATGGCTCGGGGGCGCTCATGTGAAACGCGTCGCAGGTGAGCGCCGCGCCGGCGATCGTGCCGTACATGCGCGCGCCGCGAGCGGCGGCGTGCGCGGCGGACTCGACCACCATCACGACGGCGCCCTCGCCGAACACGAACCCGTCGCGGTCGGCGTCAAACGGGCGGCTGGCGCGCTCGGGCTCGTCGTTGCGCTCTGACAGCGGCCCCATCTTCGCCAGGCCGGCGAACATGACCTCGGTGATCGCAGCGTCGGTCCCGCCGGCGATGACCACATCCGCATCGCCGTCGAGGATCCACCGCCGGGCCTCCTGGAGTGCGTACGTGCCACTCGCGCAGGCCAGCGCGCTCGCCGACACCGGTCCCTGCGCGCCGAGATCGATCGCGACCTCGCAGGCGGGCATGTTGGCGATCATCTCGGGGACGAAGTAGGAGCTCACCTCGCGCGGCCCCTGGTCCTGAAGGGCGCGGATGTTCTGCTCGGCCTCCGGCATCGCGATCACCGCGTTGTTGATCAGGACCCCGGTGCGCTCGCGGTTGACCGAGACGTCGAGCGCGGCGTCGGCCACCGCCTCACGGGCGGCCACGATCGCCAGCTGGCTGAATCGCGCCGAGCGCCGGGCGCGCTTGGTCCCCAGCTCGCGCTCGGGATCGAAGCCGCTGACCTCGCCCGCGATCCGAACGGGCAGCCCGGATGCGTCAAACGAGGTCACGTGGCCGATGCCGGAACGCCCCGCGACCAGCCCCTGCCAGGTCTCGGGCGCGGTGTTGCCAAGCGGCGTCAGCGCGCCGATCCCGGTCACGACCGGATCATCTGGGCGTGGGGTGGAGGTCAAGGGGTCCGCAACCGTGGGGTCAGGTCGCCCGCGCCCCTGGGCCCCGTTCGCAGCTTGGCGCTCACCTCGGCCAGCCGCTCGTACTGACGCAGCGAGTCGCGGGCGAGCGGCATCAGCACGAACTCCTCCACACCCGCGGCGACATGCGAATGAAGATAGGCGGTCACCTGCTCGACGTTGCCCAGCGCCGTCCACCGCTCCACGACCTCGAGTGGCAGCCCGTACTGGCCCTCGAGGTGGCCCGCGGCCTCGCGTCGCGCCGCCTCCAAGGAGTCATCGACATGGACTCCGACCAGCAGCGCCAACGTCGGCGTGGACCGTCCATGCTCCGCCGCCAGCTCGGCCAGACGCGCGGCACGACATGACAGCGTCTCCGGCGTGAGCCACATCGGCAACCACGTATCGCCGAACCGGGCCGCGCGGACCAGCGCCCGCTCGCCGCGGCCGCCGATCAGGATCCGCGGCGGTGCCGCCATCGCAGGCTCGGGCGGCGGGATCTGAAGTCTGAGGGTCCGGCCGGCGTGATCAACGGCCCGCCCGGTCAGGAGATCCGGTAGAACCTCGAGCGTCTCGTCGACTCGCGCGCCCCGTTCGCTCAACGGCACGCCGGCCGCCTCGAACTCCTGTGGGAACTCGCCTCCAACGCCGACGCCGAGCAGCAGTCGCCCGTTGGACAGGGCGTCGATCGAGATCAGCTGTTTCGCGGTCCAGGCCGCCGGGCGCAGGCCGACCAGCATCACGCTGAAGCCGAGCGACACGCGCTCGGTCACCGCTGCCGCCGCCGCCAGGCAGCTCGGCGCGTCGAGCCCGGGGGCGGGGCAGGCGAGGTGATCGCCGACCCAGACCGAGTCGAACTCGAGTTCCTCGGCCAGCCGCGCCGCGGTTGTGATCTGCCAGGGACCGCCCTCTCGGAACGGGTCAAAGCTCGGTAGCAGGACGCCGCAGCGTGTCATCGGCGCCAGCCGCTTGGGGCGATCAGTCGTCGTCGCGAGTCGAGTCGGTGCGGCCGCCGGCACCGCCACCGTACTCGGGCAGATTCTTGATCCCCTCGCGCGTCTGCCACTTGGAGTAGTTGTCCTGCATCGCCTCGATCAGCTCCTGCATGAAGCGCGCGGAGAGATTGATCCGCGACACGACGACGCCCGGGATCTCATCCTCCTCGACCTCGTGATCGACGCGCGCGAACGTGATCGTGAACTCGTAATCGGAGTGGCTGACATTCGCGAAGTTCGAGTAGACGCCGGCCATGATGTCCGGCGAGAAGTGGATGTTTATATGGCGCTCTGGAGGATTGGGTTCTTCCATATCCGCTTAGTATCCCATCGTGCGGATCGTCGTCGTCGCCGTGGGCAGGCTGCGCCCGCCGTTCGCGGATGACGTCCAGCACTATCAGAAGCTGCTGGCGGGCCATACGAGGCTCGAGCTGATCGAGGTGCGCGAGGATCAGCAGGTGGCCCGGCGGCTCCCGAACCGGGCGTTTGTGTCGCTGCTGGACCGCAACGGGGACAAGCTCGACTCGCTCGCATTCGCCGCCTTCCTCGAGGAGCGCCGGCGAAGCGGCCGCGACCTCTGTTTCGTGATCGGGGGGCCGTTTGGCCATGACCCCGGCCTCGAGGGGATCGATCGTCGGCTGTCGCTGGGGGAGATCACGCTTCCCCACCAGCTGGCGCGGGTGGTACTGCTCGAACAGCTCTACCGTGCCCACAAGATCCTCGCTCGCGAGCCCTACCACTACTGAGTCGGGTTGGTCCCCGGCCGCGCCCGGTCGCGTGCCGCGCGGCATAGGTACGCTCAGACGCGTGCGCCAACAACCGGCCCCTGACACCCGATGACGCCCCCGCTGACCGAGCTGCGCGGCGCTGTCGAGGCCGCCGCGTCCGCCGTCCGCGGCCGCAACGGCGAGCCGCCCGCGCAGGCGCGGGTGGATCGATCCAAGCGCGAGGGCCAGGGCGACTACTCGACCAACGTCGGGATGCTGCTGGCGCCCGCGCTCGGCGAGCCGCCGCGCGAGATCTCCGAACGGGTCGGAGCGTCGCTGGCCGGGATGCTCGGCGACCAGCTGGTCGGGTACGAGGTCGCGGGCCCGGGGTTTTTGAATCTGACGCTGTCGGACCTCTGGTACCGGCGTGCGACGCGCAGCGTCCTTGATGCGGGGGGCCGATTCGGGGCGGGGGGCGCCGACCCTGCCCGGCGGGTGCTGGTCGAGTTCGTGTCCGCCAACCCGACCGGCCCACTTGTCGCGGTCAGCGGGCAGCACGCCGCCTACGGCGACGCGCTGTCGCGGATCCTCGCCCACCACGGCCACGTCGTCTCGCGCGAGTACTACTTCAATGACGCCGGCTCCCAGATCCGGCTGCTCGGCGAGTCGGTCCAGGCGCGGGCCCGGGGAGCCGACGTCCCGGAGGGCGGCTATCAGGGCGACTACGTGCGCGGATTGGCGGAGTCGATCCCCGGCGTGCAGGAGATGACTGTCGACGAAGCCGCCCAGCGGGCGGTGGACCTGCTGCTCGTTCGGATCAAGGGGACGCTCGAGCGCTATGGCGTGAGGTATGACCGCTTCTTCAGCGAGCGCACGCTGCACGAGGGCTCGCCGAGCCTGCTCGACCGGGCGCTCGCGCTGGTCGCGGAGGCCGGCGACACGTACCGCTCCGAGGACGCCCTGTGGCTGCGGACGACGACCTTCGGAGATGTCAAGGACCGGGTGCTCGAACGATCTGACGGCACGCCGACCTATTTCGCCGCCGATCTCGCCTACCTGCTCGAGAAGCAGGAGCGAGGGGTCGAGCTGCAGCTGATCCCGGTCGGCGCCGACCACCACGGGTACGTCGCGCGGGTGAAGGCCGCGTTCGCCGCGCTCGGCGGTGATCCTGACTGCGTTGAGATGCCGATCCTCCAGTTCGTGCACCTGATCGAGGGCAGCGAGCGCGCGGCGATGTCAAAGCGGCGCGGGGACTTCGTGACGCTCGATGAGCTGCTTGACGAGATCGGCGTCGACGCGACCCGGTTCTTCATGCTCCAGCGCTCACACGACCGCACGATCGACCTTGACCTCGACCTCGCGCGGCGCGAGTCATCGGAGAACCCCGTCTACTACGTCCAGTACGCGCACGCGCGGATCGTGACGATGCTCGGAAAGCTCGACCAGTCACGTGCCGCGGCGGCGCTCGCGCCCGACGCGGCATGGGGGTCGGCGCCGCTGGAGCCGGCCGAGCGCACGCTCGTCAAGGCGCTGGCGGCGTTCCCCGACGAGGTCGCCGAGGCCGCCGAGCGGCGGGCACCGCACCGGATTGCCACCTACGTGCTCGAGCTCGCGCAGGAGTTCACCGCCTTCTATCGCGACTGCAAGGTGATCGGCGCAGAGCCCGAGGAGGTCGAGTCGTTCCGGATCGCGCTCTCACAGTCCACGCGTCAGGCGATCGAGGTCGCGCTCGGGCTGCTCGGAGTGAGCGCGCCGGACTCGATGTAGCCGCGTCGCGGTGCCGCTGATGGCGTGATGCATTGATTGGTGGTCGGCGGGGGATGATTGGGGGTGTGCCGTCGCTTGTTGCGGCGGCTCATTGAGCTGACCGATGGTGAGTGTGAGCGGTTGGAGTCGTGGTCGCGGCGGCACGCGCGCTCAGCCCGCTCGGATCGTGTTGGCGGCGGCTGGGGGTCTGAACGGCACCGGGGTTTTGTCGAGCGGCGGGTTGATGGGCTGTTTGAGGGAGCCGTGGCCGGGGCAGCCGCGCAGGATCGCCGGCGCGCTGGTCGACGGGGTCGCGCTCAAATCAGTCGGCCGTGCATTCGGCGGGGCTCGTTTTGGCTGTCGAAGGGGCGCCACCGGGGATGTCAAACGGGGATGTCAAACGCGACAAACCCGGTCGCGGTGGGACCGATTTGTCGCAAACCGGGCCGATCTCGATGCCGTCTGCGACAAATCCCGTCGGGCGCCGACGATTTGTCACGTTTGGCATGCGCTCAGGGCAGCGCCTGCACCGGACCTGGAACGCGTTCGGGCCCCAACCCCACCGCCAGCAGACCGTCATATAGCGGAGCAATCCACCCACGGCCACGAGCCGTAGGCTTCACACCCCCGCATACGACGGTTTTCAGCCCCCGGCCGGGGCGGCTGAAGACCGAGCCAGGCCGAGCTCGCCAGAGCAACGTGGTCAGCAACCACCGCTAGACGCGGCGGGCGAGGTCTTCGTCGAGCCGACGCGCGTCTTCGGGATCGAGCGCCGGTCCGGCGGGGAGCGGCGTCGCGGCAGCGGACCGCGACCGCCGTCTCCACTTCGGGATCGTGATCGCCAGGGTCGCGAGCCCGATCACGAGCAGCACCGGCGGCAGCACGTAGATCAGCAGGTTGAAGCCGTGCGCGGGCGGCTTGCCGAGCACCGCCGGGCCGTACTGAGCGACCAGTTGCTTCTCGATCTGCTGCTTGGTCAGCCCCTGGCGGATCAGCTGGCGGATGTAGGCGCGCTCGGAGAACGCCTCGGGCGACTGGGCGACCGCCAGCGACTCATGGCAGGCGACGCACATGACGTCGTTCTCGATCTGCGTCAGCGAGGCGCGGGGTGGGGCCGCCGCGGCGCCGGCGGGCGCGCCGGCGAACGCTCCGATGAGCCCCAGTGCGACGACGGCCGCGGTGGCGTTGTGGCGAATCCTGCTCACGACCGTTGCGCGAGGATCGGGGTCAGAGTGTGGCTGAGCCACCGTTGGGTGACCGGAAAGCGCTGCAGGGCCTGGATCCGGCCGGCGCGGTTGATCACGAACGTCTCGGGGACCCCGGTGGCGCCGAACGAGCGCACGAAGTTGCCGTTCACGTCACGGAGGATCGGATAGGTCAGGTGATAGCGATGCGCAAACTGCTCGGATGCGCTCGAGTTGTCGAGGTAGGTGACGCCGAGCATCGTCGCATTGTGCGTGGCGAGCACATGCTGCTCGCGAGCCAGGAGGGGGGCCTCGGACGCGCATGGCCCACACCATGATGCGAACACGTTGAGCACGACCACCTTGCCCCGGTAGTCGGCCAGGGTTCTCTGGGCCGATGAGCCGAGCATCGGCAGCGACACGTTCAAGCTGGGGGCAACCGGGAAGCTGCCCCGGGCGACCTGGGCATCGATCGAGGAGTTGTCGCTCTGCTTGGTGACGCCGAACGCCAGCAGGGCCAGCAGCGCGACCGCGGCGGCCGCGATCAGGCCGGGGAGTACGAAGCGCCGCATTGCCAGGGCAAGGTTAGTACCAGGCTGCCCTCGGCGGCGCCCCTTACCGACTGTTTCAGCCGCCGGCGGGGCACAGCTCGCGCTCGTCGACGACGGCTGCGTCGCCGGGGCGCGGAAGGCACGCGAAGTGCTCGCGGAACGTGAACGCCTGTGGAGAGGGGCCGAGCGCCTGCAGTTGGGCGAACCGCGCTTCGGCCTCGAGCACGGTCGGCCGGTGGCCAACCGGAACCCACCAGAGAACGAGGTGCAGCGCAAGCCGGTCAAACCACTCGCGCCGACGGCGCATCACGTCCAGGTGGGCGCGATTTGAGTAGACGAACGCTCGCAGATGCTCCAAGGACTCCCAGACCGACATGTTGATGATCAGGCGGTCGTCGCCGAATCCACGGATGGCGGTGGCGTCGCCTTCGTCGCTCGCCAGCCGCCAGACGAACCCGGGACTGCCGTCGGCGACGGCGTTGACGGACTCCAGTCGCCTTACGAACTCGCTCAGCAGCTCGGAGTCGATCGGCGCGAGCGGCAGCGCGATGTTGACCTGTGCGAGCTGGAAGCCGGCCATCGCCGCTGAGTCTACGGGCGCGACTGCCATCGTTCCTCGATCCGCCCGACCCGCCAGACGGTCAGCGCGACCGCCCACGTGACGACGAACATCACGACGATCACGAACCCGAGCATGTTGATGTTGATGTCCTCCAGCCAGCCCCAGACCGGACCGGCGAGGTGAAGCTCGCTCGCGGCGAGGCTGCCGAGCTCCAAGGTCCCGATCACGAGCGCGACCGCGACCGACAATCCTGTGATCGTGAGGTTGTAGAAGACCTTGCGGACGGGCTTTGAGAACGCCCATCCGTAGGCGAAGTTCATGAACGAACCGTCGATCGCGTCGAGCAGCGACATTCCGGCCGCGAACAGGAGCGCGAGGCAGAGAATCGTGTACCACGGCAGTCCAGCGCCGGCTGCGCCGCCGGCGAGCACGAGCAGGGTGACCTCGGTCGCGGTGTCGAATCCGAGTCCGAACAGGATCCCGATCGGATACATGTGGGTCGGTTTGGTGATCGAGCGGGTGAGACGGCCGAGCAGCCGGTTCATGAACCCGCGCTGGTTGAGCTGTTGTTCGAGTGCCTGTTCGTCGTAGGCACCGCTGCGCATCTGCAAGAAGACGCGGACGATTCCGATCAGGATCACGATGTTGAGCGCCGCGATCAGATACAGGAAACTCCCCGAGACCAGCGTCCCGATCGTCGCCGTCACGCGGTGCAGGTCGGAGTCGTGGTTGGCGACCGGCCCGTTCAGAGCCTTGACCCCGGCGCTGATCAGGATCGCGAGCGCGAACACGATCGTTGAGTGGCCGAGCGAGAACCAGAACCCGACCGACAGTGGTCGTTTGCCTTCGCTGATCAGCTTGCGGGTGGTGTTGTCGATCGCCGAGATGTGGTCGGCATCGAAGGCGTGGCGCATCCCGAGCGTGTACGCGGTCAGGCCGACGCCGACGGTGAACGCCCCTGACGTGCCCAGCTGGTAGTGGCCGGGGGCGATCACCGCGAACAGGAGCACGAATCCGGCGACGTGCAAGAGACCGACGACCGCCGCCATCAACACCAGCACCCGGCGCTGACCCGCATCCAATCCCGCCACGAACGACCGCAGCCGCGATGGCCGCTCAGCCGCGCACAAGCTCGCTAGCTCCATCTCTTCCTCTCAATCGTGGGATCGGGCACCCGCCCGCCTCGTGAAGGCGGGCGGGCGCAGGCCGGGCTCAGCTCAATCGCAGCTGGGCGACCGAACCGTCGGCCACGGTGACCCGCGGCCCGGGGGTCGTGTCGTCCTCCCAGACCTGATACTCGGCGGCGGGCAGGCTGCCGAAGATCGCGGTCAGGGTGCGACCCGACTGTGTCGAGCGCTCGTGGACGCCGGTGTGGACCCGGCGGCCATCGCCGTCGCAGCGGCTGATCTCGATCTCAAGCCCGCGAAACCGCTGCGCCGGGTAGAGGACCAGCGCGCCGCGGCCGGCGCCGATGTCGAGCGCGACGCTGGCGGTCTGGGCCGCTTCGGCGGGCTGATGCTCGCGATTGTGATCGTGGGCCGAGGAGTTGATCGTCGTTGAACTCATGGCGACGCTCACGAGACCATGCCGAGCGGCGAGGTCTCATACCCGCTCTGCGGCGTTCCCAGATACGGGAACGTCGGCAGGTAGGTGGTGTCGGCGTCGGTGAGTCCGTCGTCGATCGCCTTCGCGGCCGCGTCAACCGTGTAGCTGCCGTTGACCAGGGGGTACGTCAGTCCGGCGATCGCCCGCAGCTCCACCGTCACCACGTCGTCGAAAACGCGGCGGCCGTTCGGGAAACCGGCGAGGTCATTGCCGACCACACCGAGCGGGTTGGGGCTGCTGCTCGGCCCGATCGCCACGTTGAGCCGCAGCTCGTCGGCGTAGGTCGACCCCGTGAAGTTCTGGAAGCCCGGGACGATCCCGGACGGGATCCCGGTCAGCAGAATCGCGACCAGGTCGGCGCGTGCGGCTTTCAGATTGGCGAGGTTGGGGAACGCGCCCGGATAGAGGCCGGGCAGTAGCCCCGCGAGCTCCGGATGCCGGACGTACCTGAGAAACAGCTTGTCGTCTGCGGGGGTCAGCGAGTTCCACAGGTCCTTCTTGCCCATCGGCACGATGACCTCGTTGAACAGCGGGTTGCCAAGCCGCGAGACCTGCACCCACGTTCCGGTCTCGATCGTCATTGCGCCGATCTCGCGGATCAATGCCCGCTGACGGCTTGCCGCACCCCAGACGCCGATCACCGAGTCCTGCGACATCGGGTTGGTCGGCGTCGTGCCGCTGCGTGTCAGCTCCCGGATCGGAACCTTCAGCGCGATCGTATGGACGCCGAACGCGTTGGTGGCGTTGACGCCCATGTGGTTGATCGAACCACCGATGTGGGCGGATTCGAACGGCCGCAGGTCGCCGAGGTCGAAGATCGCCCCGAGGTCGACGTAGAACCCCTCGAGCCGCTGGCCGGCAAACACCGTGCGGCCGCCGCCGAGCGAGTGGATCGCCTGCGAGGCGAGCATCTCGTAGTCCGGGGTCGAGCTCGGCCCGATGTTGCACGGCGGGCAGGCCAACCCCGTGCCGAGCACCTGACGCGAGTTGCCAGTCCTCTTGGTGACCGTGTAGAACTGGCGTCGGTTCCAGTTGGCACTGTCGATCGAGTCGATCGTGCCGGTGTTGTACAGGAACGTTTCCCCGTCGCGGACGGTGGTCTCGAACCTGAACTCATATGTGATGTCCGGCTTGCCGTCACCGTCGTTGTCGACGTAGATGTCGTAGCGGACATCGTTCCCGAACTCGTAGAAGTTGGGGCCTCCGAACGGCGGCTCCAGTGGCAGGTAGTTGGTGATCAGCGTCACGGTGTCCGGATCGTCTGGCGATACGAACGCGTAAGTGTCAGTGTTGTCGGCGACCGGATCCTTGCTGATCGCCGGCGCCTCGCGGTGAGATGACATCAGTACCTCCGGTGGATTTCTTCACGCGGCGCAGCCCGGTTCGGACGCGGCGTGGACAGGACAGATTCGGCTAGCGCGCTGCACGCACGATCGCGGCCGACAGCTTGCGATCGCGAACAACCACCTCGCGAGCGCCCGACATCACGAACACCTCACCCTTGCGAGGGTCCTTTACGTACGCCACCACGGGCCTGCGCCCGGAGTGCCCGTCCTCGGCCTCGGCCGCCGGCGCGACAAGCGCACCGATGATCGTCAGGCCCGCTGCCGCCCCGGCCGAGGACTTCATGAAGTCCAGTCGCGTGATCTCACTCACGGTGGTCCCCTTCCTCCTGCTGGATTTGCGTCGAGCGATCCACCAGCGAGGGGGCGCGCTCGATCCGGTCAGTTCGGGATACGACCGCTCGCTTGGATCGGATCACCGACGTTGACAAGAAGGTGCACAGACGCCCAGCGGTGGCCCGCCATCGTCGCCCGCCGACCCTTAGAATCGCCCCAGCGCGGACGTAGCTCAGTTGGTAGAGCGTCGGCTTCCCAAGCCGAAGGTCGCGGGTTCGAGACCCGTCGTCCGCTTCCGGGAAGGGAACCGGCGCGGGGGGGTGCTGCTGGCGACCCTATGGGCCGGCGGTGATTGAACTCTGTTCCGGATGGGCATAAGAGCGCGCGACGTCATCCACGGGTCCGCAGGCCGGGCGGCTCAGACACTTAGAAAGGAGTGCGTTTGCGCTCTCATCGTTTCGCGGCTCTGATAGGAACAATCGGAGCCGCCTTGGCGCTGCTGGCCGGAGGGGTCGGTTCCGCCGGCGCGGCGCCGTATCACACGTTCGTCCCGCACCGGTTCGCGCAGCCGCCGACCACGGCCGACTGCGAAACCCAGTTCGGGATCGCGTGCTATCAGCCGTTCCAGCTACAGCGGGCCTACGGCATGAACCGGCTCTACCGGGCGGGCCTTACGGGCAAGGGCAAGACGATCGTCCTGGTCGATTCCTATGGCTCGCCGACGATCACGAGCGACCTAGCGACGTTTGATCAGGAGACCGATCTGCCGGCGCCACCGTCGTTGAGGATCATCCATCCGGCCGGCGCCATCCCGCCCTACGACGAGACCAATTACGACATGGGCGGATGGGGGTTTGAGACCTCGCTTGATGTCGAGTACGCCCACGCGATGGCCCCCGGAGCAAGAATTCTGCTGGTCGAGACGCCGGTCGACGAGACCCTCGGCGTTCACGGGTTCCCGCAGATGATCGAGGCCGAGAACTACGTCATCAACCATCGGCTCGGGGACGTGATCAGCCAGAGCTTCGGGGCGACGGAGCAGACCTTCCCGAGCAAGTCCTCGATCCTGTCCCTCCGCAGCGCCTACTTCAATGCCCTCATTCACCGGGTTACGGTGCTGAGCGCGTCAGGCGATGGCGGCGCGACCGACGAGTCGGCGTACGACGCGTCAACCGGCGCGGCTAACTACTTCCCGTTCCAGGTGGACAGCTGGCCGTCAAGCGACCCGCTCGTCACCTCGGTCGGCGGGACTCAGTTGCACCTCGACGCGAACGGCAACCGGACAGCACCGGACAACGTCTGGAACGACACCGCGCTGTTCGGCAGCCCGGCGGCCGGTGGCGGTGGCGTATCGACGGTCTTCAGGCGGCCGTTCTTCCAGAATGGCGTCAGGCGCGTTGTTGGCGGTGCGCGAGGCAACCCCGACATCTCGATGAGCGCCGCGGTCGATGGCGGGGTCGTGGTCTACCTCGGCTACACCAACACGGCCTACGGTGTCAGCCCAGGCTGGTACGTCGTCGGCGGGACGAGCGAGGCGACGCCGGTGTTCTCCGGCATCGTCGCGATTGCCGACCAGGCCGCGCATCACGACCTTGGGTGGTTGAACCCGAGGCTGTACGGGCTGGGCGATGGTTCCCGGTCGGGGATCGTCGACGTGACTGCCGGCGACAACTCGGTAACCGGCACCCAGGCACTACCGCCGGTCGCTGGTCAGACATTCTCGGTGCAGGGCTTTGACGCCGTACCCGGGTATGACCTGTCGAGTGGGCTTGGCACGGCCGACGGGCCACGCCTCGTCAGCGAGCTGGCCGGCTTTCGCTAGCAGCAAGAGCCGCGACTGAAAGGTGAATTGGGCCGGCCCGCTGGGGCCGGCCCAATCTGCCGCTGCGAGGAGAAGGCGCGACCCCTTGACTTCAGTTCGCACGAGAGGTATCTAACGCCGATCCTGCGAAACGGCTCTCGGTGCTGGCGCGGCCGGGGGATAGACCGGAAGTGAGGGCCTGGCGTGGCCGAGATGAGCAGTGAAAGCGGGACCGGCACCCCGCCGGTGCAAGCCGGAGAGGTGAGACTCGAGGTCATGCTCTTGCCTGTTTCGGATGTTGATCGAGCCAAGGAGTTCTACGCAAGCCTTGGTTGGAGGCTCGACGCTGACGTCGCACGCGGTGACGACTTCCGCCTGGTGCAGTTCACACCTCCAGGTTCCGGATGCTCGATTCAATTTGGCACCAACCTCGCGTCGGCCGCGCCCGGCTCGGCGCAGGGCATGTACCTGGTCGTCTCCGACATCGAGGCTGTGCGCGATCAGCTGCGCAATCGAGGCGTGGAAGTGAGCGAGGTGTTCCACGAGGGCTCGCCGGGTGCCCGATTCCACGAGGCAGGCCGCGTGACCGGGCCGGCAGCCGACCGCAGCACCTACGGCTCGTTCGCGACCTTCACTGACCCGGACGGCAACGGCTGGCTGCTCCAGGAGGTCACGACGCGGCTTCCCGGGCGCTGAAAAGGGAGGGCCGTACGCCGTGCCGGCGCGCCTTGCTGCATCAGGCGCTCCCGCCCGGCTGTTCCCGGTCGGCGTTATGGTCTTGTGGATGAACCGCCCGCTGGCCCTGGTCGAGTTCCCCGCCGACGATCCAGACCGCGCACGGCGGTTCTGGGCGGGCCTACTCGGGATCGAGCTGGCGGAGCGCGGCGAAGCCGAGGGCCGCGGCTGGCAGACGCACACCGGCGATGCCGCGGTCGGCATCCACGAGCGCGGCGCCGGTCCGGGCGACACGGTGTCGCTTCCCTACTTCAAGATCGCCGAGATGGACGCGGCGCTCGGTCAGGTGCAGGCGCTGGGCGGGAGCGTCATCCATTCCGGCTCGCGGTGGTCGATCTGCCGGGATTCCGAGGGGAGCCCTTTCGGGCTGGCCCTCGACTCCGAACGCCCGTAGCGAGGTGTGCGCGGACCAGCAGGAAGTCGTGGTCGGTGTGAACGGCGGGCACGACCCGCGCAGAGGGCGAGCGGAGCCCGACGGTTCCGTACACCTGCTGTAGTCCGGGGTCCTGGTTGGGCGAGCTGTCGGTGCGGGTCCAGAAGCCCGACGGGGCGCAGGAGGGCCGACGGTTGAGGTCGCCGCAACAGCCGGCCAGACCGCAAGCCACGGTGTACGGCAGGCATCAGAGGTCGTACGAGACGCCGGCGAGTCCACGCGCGGCCAAGAGCGCCTTCAGCGATCCCAGGGTCCGACTGCCGGGGGCCAACAACTCGGCCACCTTGATCGCCGAGTAGACGGCTGACTCCTGCGAGTCAAACCCGGTTGTGTACTGGCCGCTGAAGTACAGGCCGTCGCGCCCCTGCAGCGGCCGCAAGGCGCGGGCGGCCTGGATCGTCGACCGGCTGATCAGCGGGTGCTTGAACCGCCGTTGGAGAAGGATGTGCTTCGGGTCGGCGCGTCGGCGATCGGCCCATGACTTGAACACGTCGATCGTCGCCCCCGAGGCAAGCTTCGGGCGCAGGGCGCCGTACCAGACACTGCCCTCGCACTGGCGACCGTCCACGCCGGCGTTGTATGTCGTCCAGTTACTTCGATTGCGCTGCACATAGGCCGGGTCGGTGTGAATCAAGATGCGCGAGTCGAAGTATCGATACGCGTCCAGCAATGCCGTTAGACGTCCGAACCGGGGCATCCCGCAGAGCAGCTTGCGTCCGGCGTGCGGCGGTGCGTTCAACACCACAGACCGGTAGGGCCCGCGCCGGCCGCTTGGCGTCTGGACGAACCAACGGCCGCGCTCATGCTGCAGGGCGTGTGCGGCCGTGCTGAGGTGCAGCCGCACAGCCTGGCTGCGGTCGAGCAGCCGCTGCAGATTGCCCTGCAAGCCGATCGTCGAGTTGTACGTCGTCGCACCCTGAGCGATGTCGGCCGGAAACGCCAACGCGAACGTCTGCAGAATCGACCTCGCAGACGCCCGCCGCGCGTCGGTCCGCGAAGACCCGATCAACGCCGTGATCCACGGAGACACGACGTCGTTCTTGAACGACTGCTCGACGGAGAGGCTGTGGATCCATGCCTCGACCGTCGTGCCCCAGGGCAGGTCAGACAGAACCGCCTGGCGGGCGAGCTGCGCGTAGGTGACGAAATCGATCGCGCGGGGTGGCGTCGCGAGCGGGTCCGACGACGAAAAGATCGGCGGTCCCCCGGCGGTCGGGAAGATGCACAGCCCGGCGGGAGCCTCCAAGGTGTCGTCGGTGCCGGGGTGGACGGGATCGTAGAGGCCCAGCTGCTCCAGCAGGGTGACGTAGATCGGATGCGTGTCCGGATGAAAGAACTGCGCGCCAAGGTCGACGGTGAGCCGCTCGCCGTGGTAGTCGATCACGTGCGAATCGCAGTGGCCGCCGATCTTGGACCTTGCCTCGAGCAGGTCGACGTCGAAGGTCTCGCCAAGAAAGTAGGCCGCCGCCACGCCGCCCGCGCCGGCGCCGATGATCGCCACGCGGTGCCGATCCGATCTTGGCCGGGCGGCCCCGGTCCGGCGCGCCGGAGAGGCAGCCGCCGATGAGGCGTCTCGACCCGCCAGCACCGAGCCGACGCCGAGCGTTGCCAGGGCAACGGCTCCCTTGACGACCTCCCGGCGCGTCATTGACGAAGGAAAGCTCGAGTCTGCGCTCATGGTCGGCTCTGTATGTAGCACGAGACCGCGTCCGGCCTGAGCGCCGTGATCGGTGACGCTCACCGGCGGCCCACCCGAACGGTCAGGCCATACCATGCGACGCCGTGACGCGACCGTGACGATAGTCCTTGGTCTCCTCGCGGCTCTTCTCTGGGGATTGCCGGAGGTGCCGCTGGCCATCTCCATACGACGCGTGGGCGAGCTCCCGGTGCTGGTGTGGTCGCTGGCGATCGGAATCGTCGCGACCTTGCCGCTCGTGGTGACAACCGGCCCGCCCCACCTGACCGCAGGCGGCATCGGTATCGCCGTCGCGGCCGCGGCGGTGACCGTGCCGGCATACCTGACCGCTTTCACCGCATTCCAGACCTGCCCGGTCTCCGTTGTCACTCCGATCCTCTCCTGCGAGGGAGCGACTGCAGCCGTGATCGCAATCATCTTCGGTGAGCGGCTGGACGCCACCCTGGCGTTCCTGCTCGCGCTCGCTGTTCTCGGCGTCGTCCTCGTCGGCATCAGCGGCGGAGACCAGCAGCGCGCCCATGCGCGCGGCGTGGCCTTCGTCTGCCTCGCTGCGCTGATCTGGGGTGTCGTACTCTCGCTCGGCGCCCCCGTGTCGCGCGAGCTCGGTGTCTGGTGGGGATTCCTTCTCGTCCGGATCCTGGCGCTGCTGTTCGCGCTCGCGATCGCACTGGGCACCGGTCGAGGGCCTGCGTTGGGACCGGCGTTGCGCGCCGAGCCGTGGCGCATCGCCGCCTGGGGACTCGGCGACGCTGGGGCCTACCTGTGTTTCTATCTCGCCGCCCACCGCGGGCCAGTCGCCGTCGCCAGCGTGCTCGCGGCGCAGTTTGCGGTCTTCGGCGCCCTCTCCGGGGTCCTCCTGCTCGGTGAGCGCCTCCGCGTGCACCAGTGGTTTGGCATTGCGGTCGTCCTCGCCGCGGTCAGCGCGATCTCCGTCGTCGCCAGTTGACGCGCGCATCCGGGCGAATCCGCGCCGGACAAACGCCCCGCCGCGATGAACCGCGGATCGCAGGTCTGACGACCCGTTAGCCAAAAAATCAGGCGCAGTGCCCGATGCGAGCCGAGCGCCGTCGAGCCATCGTCGTGGCCGGGAGAACCCTCGACGGCAGGAGCGATCAGAATGAGACTTGAGCTCGGGCAGAGTGTGCGGCTGATGGCGCTGGGGTGCATGCTGGTCGCCCTCGCGTGGGTGCTGATCACCAGCTCGGCGCGGGCGGCAGATCAGTTCACGATCGACTCCCACCCGGACTCGTTCGGCGCGGTCGTGACCGATTCCGCGGGCAACGGTTACGTGGCCTGGGAGCACCTGGGCACCGGCGGCGCCGCGGACGTGCCGATGTTCTGCAGGCTCCCGCCCGGGGCGAAGCGGTGCACCGACCCGGTCGCGCTGTCGTTGCCCGGCGCGGGCGGTCTGGCCGGCGGGGGCGCGCTGTCCGGTGACGAGCTGAACGGCAACCAGGTGTTCCCGATTCTCGGTCCCGGGAGCGTGGTCTGGGTGGTGACGTCACGCTACGTGGCCGACGACACGGTGATCTGGACGTCCACCGACGGCGGACGCACGTTCGGCGCGCCGCACGAGATTCCCTATTACCCATCATGCAGTTCCACGCCATGCCTGCTTCCGGCGCTGTCGGTCAGCTATTCCGGAATGACCGACGTAGACGACGTACTGCCAGTCACGTTGGACGACAAGACCTATGACCGGCAGGTCGAGTCCAGCCCCCCGTCGGTGTACTGGCTTGAGAGCTCAAACAACCCCGGCCTGGGCTTCAACTTCGACGACACGGGCGAGCTCTATGGCGGGCCTCCGAACACAAGCGAGTTCTCGTTTGGCAACACCGGCCCCGGGGGTGTGGGCGGCTCTGCTCTGGGGACGACCACGGTCGGTGAGGTCGTCGAGGCCTACTGGCTTGACAGCACTCCTCCGAAGCTCGCGTACTACTACTTCCGCCAGCCTCCAACACCGGTCCCGATCTCTCCCCAGGATGGCTGGAAAGGCCCGGTCACGGTCGCCACCGGGTACCTGCCGCGGCTTGCTGACGGGGCGGCCGGGCTTTACATGCTGTCCGAGGACGCCGGCAACCCCGCGCAGCCGAATCTGGTGCAGATCCGCCACTACAGCACCACGACGCACTCGTTCGGCGCCCCAAGGACGCTCACTTCCAACGGCGCCGGCGACACCAACCTGTTCGTCGGCGGCGGGCTGGCCGAGAACTACCGCACGGGCGAACTCGCCGCCGTATGGCCGGACTACAGCAACTCCGGCCCGTCGGTGATGCGCCTCTATCTGTCGAGCGACGGCGGGTCGCATTTCTCGTCGGCGCAGGACGTCGCCAGCGCCGGGGCCGCCTATGCCGCCTTCGACAATGCGCGGGCGGCGATCGCCGACAACGGCACCGGGTTCGTGACCTTCCAGGACGGCAGGGGCCTTCAGGTCGCCGACCTCGAGCCGCTCGGACTGCAGTACGCGCGGCTGAAGCTCCATCGCCATTTCCTGCTGGAACTGCCGGTCACGTGCCAGGCGCCGAAGGGGCGCTGCAAGGCGAGCGCGAGCATCCGCGTGGGCGCAACCACGATCGGGAGCGGCCATCGCACCGTGCCCGCGGGGCAAACGTCGATCCTGCTCATCCGGCTCAGCGCGAAGGGGCGGACGCTTCTCGCCGCGGCCCATGGGCATCTGCACGCGACGCTCAAGCTGACGATCACGCACCCGTCGACCAAGCTCGACAGGCTGATGGTCCACACGGTGATCATCCGATGAGGACTCGGGCAGCCGGGGATGGTCCCGGCAACGCGGTGAGGAGGTATCCGCGGGCTCACCGGGCTGCAGCCGCCGCGCTGATCTGCATCACCGGCCTCGCGATCCTGATCGGGAGCGCATCCGCGATGGCCTCCGGTCCTCGGCGCCAGGCGACGGCGAGTTCGCGCTCGGTCTGGAGGGCGAGCCGGATCGACGGGCACCGCACCTTCGTTGGCGTGTCGTGCCGATCGCGGCGGCTGTGTGTCGCCGTGGACCAGTCCGGGCGGGTGCTGAGCTCAAGCGACCCGATGGGCGGCGCGACGGAATGGCACAGCGTCCACGTCGACCACAGTGGATACTTGCTCGCCGGTGTTTCCTGTCCGTCGGTGATGCTGTGCGTTGTCGTCGGCGCCGGTGGAGACGTGGTCAGCTCGACGGACCCGACGGGCGGCTTGGAGGCGTGGCATCGCGTGACGATCGATGGCAATCCCCTGACCGGGGTGGCCTGCCCGACGGTGTCGCTGTGCGTCGCGGTCGACGGGTCAGGGAACGTGCTGACGTCGCGCGACCCGACAGGCGGCAGGAGGGCGTGGCAGCGGGCCGATATCGACCCCGGCAGCTCCCTGAGCGGCGTGTCGTGCCCGTCAGTCTCGCTCTGTGTGGCAATCGACGTCGACGGGGGCGTGGTGACTTCGCGCGAACCCGACGGGCGGCAGGCGGGCGTGGCACCTGACCGGGGTCGACGGGAACCCGTTGGCTGGCGTGTCCTGTCCGTCGGTGTCGTTCTGCGTCGCCGTCGACGAAAACGGAGACTACGCCGACAACGCCGAAAGCAGCAACGTGTTGACCTCGACCGACCCGGCACGCGGTCGGTCCTGGAGGGTGACATACGATGACCGCTCGGGCTTCACGGAGGGGGAGTCCGGAGGGATCGACGCTGTCTCGTGCTCGTCGCGGACGTTCTGCGTTGCCGCCGACACGGCCGGGAGGGTGCTGAGCTCGACGCGCCCGACGCGCCGCAGGTCATGGACCGTCACGCCGATCGGAGACGCGCTCGAAGCCGTGACGTGCCTTTCGAGGTCACTTTGTATCGGTGTCGACGGTCACGGAGAGGTACTCACCTCGACACACCCGGCAGCTGCCGCCGGTTGATCATCGTGCCGCCAATCTCTGACCGCCGGTCCCGAGCCCCAGCCTCAGCGGGCGTCTCGTCCGTGAACACGTGCCTGGTCGCGGCGATCCGTTCCGGATCCTTGCGCGCGAAATAGATCAGGACTCCGACTCCCAAGGCCATCCAAACGTAGACCACGTAGGGCGCGTAGCTTGCGGGAGCGGCAAGCGGCTCGATGCCCAGGCCCGCGAAGTCGATCCCGAATGCGGCGAACAGGACCGGGATGAAGACCACGGAAGCGGTGAGCGGGACCAGCAGATGCATCACGATGCTGAACTCGTCCCGGTGCTCTCGCAAATAGAACACCGCGCAACTGACGCCCGTACAGATATAGACGCAGACGATCAAGATGGTGGAGATCGTGCCCTGCAGGACCAGCGCTTTCAGGGGGTCTCCAAGCCCGAAGCCCAAGATCAGCGCATAGCTGATCGCCAGCACGGCCTGGACGTGCACCGCCACCGACGGAGTC
The DNA here is from genome assembly GCA_963770885.1 of uncultured Solirubrobacterales bacterium. Lineage (GTDB taxonomy): Bacteria > Actinomycetota > Thermoleophilia > Solirubrobacterales > Solirubrobacteraceae > Palsa-465. Next base: position 906,278 of record CAVYRI010000001.1, read on the forward strand.
TCGAATCGAGGATGGATCCGCATCGCGCTCTACATCCTCAAGCAGGACGTGCTGGATGCCCATCGCTCTGAGTTGGGTGCCCGCAGCGTTGGCAAGGGCGTGATCCGCTACCGCAACATCGCCGATGTCGACCTTGATCTCGTGCGAGCACTGCTCGCAGACACGCGAAGGTCCGACAACGCGATCTGCTGAGGGTCGCCCGGCCGCCGACGCCTACGGCGCGGGCGAGATGATCTGGGTGGCAAACTCGATCGCCTGACGGAACTCGTCCGCGCGCAGGACGATTTGTCCGGTCAGTTCGGTGCTCGGGTCCTCGGCACCTGCCTTGCCGGATGGAGTCATCGCGAAGGCGAGAAGGTCACACGTCAGGGTCGCCCCCGCAGCAACGCTCGCGATTATCCGGCCGTCGGGCGTGAGCAGTGCCGAAGGCAGCCCGACGAGGTCGTCGACTGCGTCAGCGACTCGTTTGAGAGCCTCGTCACCGTGACGCTCGGCGACGCTCCTGATGACCATGCCGGCAACTATCCCGGTGAGGGCAAAGATCGCGGCCGGGCGGCCCAGCCCCGGCTTCGTCAGCCCCGGGAGCGCGTCGAGGATTCTCTGCAGATCTGGGGCTGGCGCTGCCTCCCCGGCGGCCACCGGCGACGCAGCTTGCAACGCGCTGCCGACCTCGAGGCCTCTTGCATACGCGGCTGTCAGTTCATAGGGGTCGCCACCTCCGAGCGGGGCCACCGAGGCCGACGGAGAGGGGAGTGGCGGGCCGCTCAACGGCACCGGCAGAGCGCCGATCGTCGCCGCGAGATCCTCTCCGGCCTGATAGGGCTTGATGAACCCATCGCCCGTTCCCAGCTTCACAACCCACCTCGTCTCACGCCGGTTCGCGGCGCAATCATATTGCCGGTCCCGCTGAACGCCGCCTGACCGCTGCGTCGCATCGAAGCGGCAGTTGTCCCGCCGCCTCGAAGTGTGGCCGCGAGACCCGCGAGCGTTGCGCGTCGCTCGACTACGCAGAGGCGGCCGATGCGGCGTCGAGCCCGAGCACGCCGGCGACCGCCCGTACGGCCAATTGCTCATCGTATGGCGTCTGTCCCGCAAGAGTGATGACCGCGCCTTCCAGCGCGCCGAGGAGTGCGAGCGCAACCGCTCTCGCGGGAGGCCCCGGTCCAATCAATCCGTCCCTGCGGCCCGCGTTGATCAGACGGACCAGGCGCTTGACGAGGCCTGCTTGAACCCGATCGAGCTCGCGTCCGACCGGATGGTCTCGGCCACTGAACTCGACCCTGAGCGCCATTGCAACGCGAGCGATGTCTCGCCGGCAGAGGATCGCGTGGCCGCGCGCCATCGCGAACAGCGCGGCGACCGGATCGGGTGCCTGCCTGGCTGATTCGCCGACCTCGCGCTGCCACGTCTCGTCGGTCCAGCGAAGCACCTCCAGCGCGAGATCCTCCTTGTCCTTGAATTGGTGATACAGCGCGCCGCGCGTGTACCCAGCATCGCGTGCGACGTCTTCGAGAACCAGGTTTGCGTAGCCGTAACGGGACAGGCCCCTCGCTGCAGCCTGCAGCAACGCGCTGCGCGAGCGGGCACTCCGTTCGGGTTGGGTCGCCGGGTGTCGGCGAGGCGGTCCGGCGTCTAACTCGCCTCATTACATACATACACGTACGTATGATACCGTGTCCCTCAAATGAGGCTCCCGGCAGTCGCGCACAGTTCTCGCCCGTGGCGGATTCACGAGTTCACCCAGGACTTCCGGCTCGAGGACGTCTGGCGACTGCCGACCCCGGGCGGGCGCCACGACTTCCCGCTGCTCGTCGATGGTCTCGCCGCGGGCGACCCGGCGCAAGGCTCATCACGCGCCGCGGGCATGCTGTGGGCGTTCCGGTGGAAGCTCGGCGAGCTGCTCGGGTGGGACCGCGCCGAGGCGGGCCTCGGGTCACGGGTGCCGACTCTTCGCGACCGGTTCCCGGCTGATCTGCAGACCGCACCGCCCGGGCCGGCGTTTGACGTGCTCCCCTTCACCTCGCTGTACCTGCTTGAGGACGAGTGGGCAGCTGAGCTCGCCAACCGGACCATGCACGGCGTCATGCACGTCGGCTGGGTGAGCGACGGGAACGGCGGCTACCAGGGACAGATGGCTGTCCTGGTGAAGCCCAACGGGCTGTTCGGCAACGGCTACATGGCCGCCATCAAGCCGTTTCGCTATCTGCTCGTCTACCCCGCCGCGATGGGGCAGATCGAGCGTGCCTGGCGGACGGCGGTCGCTCGGACCGAGCCACGAGCAGGGGTCGGTCTCCCCGACTGAAGGAAGGCCCGCAAGCTCGAGCCCCGATTTCGGTCGTCGGGGTCGATCAGAGCGGCGCCTGGGAGGTGCGTCGTGACTCGTCGGGGGGTCGCGGGTCAGAGGGGAACGGCCTCCGCGAGACAGTAGGCGTCGAGCAGACTGACGGGGTAGCGCGGCCCCAGTTGGTTGGCGACTAGTTTCGCTTCTTGGAAGCAACAGCCAAAGGAGCGTGATGAGAGTCGTCGCCATCGAGGAACACTGGACCACCGAGAGCATTGACCAGGCGTTGCGCTCGCAGCCGACCGGGGCGCGAGACATGAGCCTGGCGTTGAACGACCGAGGGGACATCCCCGCGCGCCTGTTCGACATCGGTGGGCAACGGGTTGAGGCGATGGACGCAGCGGGCATCGACCTCGAGATCCTCTCGATCGCCCCGCCGGGGACCCACGGACTCCCGGCCCGCGAGGCGGTTGCGCTGAGCCGCGAAGCGAACGACCGGGCCAGCGAGGCCGCTGATCGCTATCCGACCCGTTTGAGGGCGATGACAACGTTGCCGATGTCGGACCCGGACGCGGCGGTGGCCGAGCTCCAGCGGACCGCGAGCGCTCCCGGCCACGTCGGGATCATGTCCTACGGTCGCAGCGGCGAGCACTCGCTGGATGACCCCGTCTTCGACGAGCTGCTCGGGATCGCCGCCGGCCTGCGGCGGCCGGTGTTCATCCATCCCCAGATTCCTCGCAACGCGGTCCGAGAGGCCTCCTACAGCGGGTTTGACGCGACCACCAACCTGGCGCTGGCCACCTTCGGCTGGGGATGGCATATCGAGGCGGGGCTCGCGGCACTGCGGCTCATCGTGCGCGGCACGTTCGACCGCCACCCGGACCTGCAGATCGTCCTGGGGCACTGGGGCGAGATGCTCCTGTTCGCGCTTGACCGGATCGACAGCCTCTCCAACGTCGTGACGGACCTCGAGCGTCGAGTGGCCGAGTACTTCGCGACCAACGTTCACATCGCGACCAGCGGCATGCTGGTTCCGCGCCTGCTCAGACACGCGCTGGACTTCACGAGCGTCGATCGCATCCTGCTCTCGGGGGACTATCCCTTCCACCGTCCCGACGCCGCGACCATCAGCGGCTTTCTGCAGACGCTTCCCGACCGCGACGACCAGCACAAGATCGCCCATGCCAACGCCGAGGTGCTCTACGGCCTTGCTCCGCGCCGCTAGGTGGGACCGTGCGACGGGGTTCAGCGTGGCGCTACAACCGCGAGATCAGTTCGGCGACGATTTCCGCGGCGGGCTGAGTCCGGCTTGCGAGCGCGACGCTCTGTCCGGCCCACAGCGACAGCGCTTCGATCTCACCGGTCGTTCCAATCATCGGGGGCGCGGGCGAGTAACGAAGGATCGGGTCGCCCGAGGCGAAGTGCGCTATGCACCTCGCCCGTCTTTCGGTCGACCACCGAGCGGCGGCTGACCGGCGGCCTGCCACATCTCGGCCGTAGAGTTGTGGATCGCGCGGTGCGGAGCGTCCGGCCATCCGACCGAGTAGAGGTCGGCGTACCACTCTGCATCGGTCTCGGTCGCGGCCGTCAGGCGACGCCGGTATTCGTCATGGATCGGCATCTCGTCGGCTAACAGAAACCGGGTGCCCAGCCAGGCGGCCTGCGCGCCGAGGGCGAACACGGCCGCGACTCCTCGAGCGTCGCCAATCCCGCCGGCCGCGATGACCGGCACCGGTGCCACTGCGTCGACCACCGCCGGCACCAGTGGGAGCGTCGCCACGCCACCCCACACGTGGCCGCCGGCCTCCCAACCCTGCGCCACGACGATGTCCACGCCAGATCCGACTGCGCGCCTGGCCTCCTCGGCGCTGCCGACTGTGTGCATCACAACCCCGCCCGCGTCATGCACCGAGTCGACGTAGCTCTCGGGATCGCCGAAGATGAACGACACGATCCGCATGCCGGCGGAAAGGGCCTGCTCGACTCGACGGTGCTGATCGGAGGTGAGAACAAAATTGCCGGCCACCGGCCGGTCGGTCAGGGCTGCCGTTTCGCGAACCACGTCTCCGGCGTCATCAGACCACGACAGACCCAGGCTGCCGAGGCCTCCGGCATTTGAGACCGCGGCCGGCAGGCGGGGATCTGCAGACAGCGGCGCCTCGATGATCGGGTGTTCAATCTCCAGCAACTCGCACACCGGCGTGTGGGCACTCATCGGGATCGATCCTTCCCTGGCGCCCGCGGCGCCGGTTGAATACGCTGATTGTGGACCCGAAAGCCTTCGATAGCGCCCGCGTTACCACTGGTCCACACCCGTGCCGCGAACCGGGGACCAGGACCCGTGACCCACCGGGCGCGAGTGGACCGGACGGCGGCCATCGTGCTCGTCACTCCTCAACCATAGACAGGAGCAGATCATGCGCAGCGACATCGTCCCCGGCGGCACCTTCCCCGACTACGAGTTGCCCGATCACGAGAGTCGATCCCGAAAGCTGAGTGAGATCCAGGGCGACGACCCCCTGATCCTCACGCTCGCGCGCGGCAACTACTGCCCCAAAGAGCACCAACAGCACCTCGAGCTGGCCGCCAACTACGCCAAGGTCGCCGTCGCCTACACGAAGATCGCCACGATTTCGACCGACACCCATCACTCAAGCCAGGAGTTCCGCGCCTCGACCGGCGCCCCGTGGCCCTTCCTCTCTGACCCGGAGCGGACCGTTCAGAAGGACCTGGAGATCCAGGAGTACACCGACCCCGAGCACGACCCGATGGTCCCCCACACCCTCGTGCTCAAGCCCGGGCTGGTCATCCACAGCGTCTACAACGGCTACTGGTTCTGGGGCCGTCCCTCGTTCGTGGATCTCTGGCACGACCTACGGACCGTGACCAGCGAGATCCGCCCCGACTGGGATCTGAGCAAGCCGGGGCTGCGCGAAGCGTGGGAAGCTGGCGACTACGCGCCATTTCACGGATGGGACCGGCGCGACCCCGGGTCGATGCCGTCGTCTTACCACGCATGAGTACCGGGGAGCACGCGATACGTCTCGTGCTAACCAACCCCTGGAGGAGGCAGCATGCCTGCCGGCGCGTCAGGGCCGTGGCCCGAGATTGCACGCGGCCGCCGCCTGCCTGAACGCCGGCGACTGGATGTCGATCGAACTCGGGATCACCTGCACGGCGCCGTGCTCGTTGACGAAGGTGCTGTTCCCCGTGACGCTCGAACCGGGCGATCTCGGCGGATCGGGGAATCCGGGAATGCCGTGCGCTCGCATGCACCGCGACACCTTGAGAGCCTGTGCCATCGCGTCTGCGGTTGGGACCCCGAACAGAGGTGTTGCACTCGGCATCAGGTGGCGGCAGGACCTCTGGGCGGCCTGCGACGCAGGGGACTCGGGATTGCCGCCGATGTTGTTGATGCGCGAGCCGGCCACGGTGCTCGGGTCTGGGAAGTCCGGCACGCCGTGGGAGCGCATGCACCGCGCGAACGCGAGCCCCTGCGAGTAACCCGCCGAGGCTCTCTGGCTCGGCTCAGACGACGATCCGCAGGCGGCGATCAGGAGCCCGCAGATGAAGATGACTGCGATGCGTGCCGGCATCTGCCTTACCCTACGTCGCAACGGATAACCGGCACGTAACACCGTTATGCCGTCGTGATGCGCGTGCGGGAGGGCGTCTCATCAGTTGCCGGTGGACGTCGGTGGCAGTGGGTGGCCGAAGGCGACAAGCTTCACGGGTTCGGCCTCCGCCGGCCGCAGTTGCTTGTTGAGGACCCGGTCTCGGTAGCGGGCGAACAGCTCAGCGATCTGGTCACCGAGCTCTGACATCTCCTCAGCCGTCAGATAGCTGACTGATTCCGAGGTGAAGGCGGCATCGCGCCACACGTAGGGGTAGGAGGATCGTCTCGCCCACCACTCGCGCAGGCGTGAGTAAGCCCGGTCGGCAAAGATCGACTCCAGGGCCCCGCCGGCGGCCTCGCCGGCGAGCAGACCTCGCTCAACTTCCAGGGATACATCGAGGGGGCGCTGCGCAGCGGCTACCGATGCGCGGATGAGACCGCGAAGACCTTCGAGCGGCGCGGATAGAACAGCTGATGTTCAGTGGCCGTGCTCGGGCGCCACGTCGAGGGCCGGATTGCGGTCGAAGAAGCCGAACGGCTTGAGCCAGAAGGAGACGGTGTCGACCGGCATCACGGGCCAGTCCTCGACGCGGGTCACGTGGTGAATCCCGAACACGTACCAGAGCACGACATCGGCGTTCTCCAGCGAACGGTCCTGCTCGATCCAGCGCGTGATCCCATCGTCACCCCGACCCTGCGTCGGATACTCACCGGCCGGCCAGCGCTCGTTGTCGGCATGACGCGTCACCCACATCGTGTGGCCGATCACCGGCGCACGTTGCACGACAGGCGACGAGGGATCGATCAGCGCCGGAATGCACGCGGTCGGCACGACCTTGTAGGAGACCGGATCTCCATGGGCGTTGCACCGCTCGGGGTTCGTGACCTTCCACGTCCGTTGTGTGGTCCAGTCGTACTCGCGTGCCGCCTCGGACTCGGACCGAAGCGGGGTCTGGCGCACGACGAGCGCGAGGCCGTAGGGGTTGCCCTCGTCGATCGGGAGAGGCTCGGACTGCACCTCGTAGACGGTGTTGGCGCTGCCGTCGATGTCGAGGTCGAGCCGGGCGACGATGAAGTGCTGGTGGTAGGGCGCGTAGGTGCGGCGATCGACCACCGTTCCGTGCCGAGGCGGGGGCGCACCCTCCGGCATCGCCGTGGTGACCATGATCCCGCTCGCCCGAACCTCGCATTCGATGCTCGCGTCCTGATAGAAGCGCCAGTAGATGAGATATTCGTAGTTGGCCACGGTCGCGTGGAAGGAGACGACCAGTCGGCGCATCCGCCGGACCTCGGCACCGGCCCGGTCGTCGATGTGCTTCCAGAGCACCCCGTTGTCCTCCTCGTGCACGCAGATCGCGTTGCGCACCTCATACGGCTCGCCATGAGCGTTGGCCAGAACAGCATCGAGGTACCGGATCTCGCCCAGGCAGTCACAGCCCAGTGCCAGAGACTGTGTCATGTAGCCCAGGCCCCACTCGCCGATGTCGAACGCGGTCCGCGGCGCGTGGTCCAGGCTCGGATCACGGTAGGGGACGACCATCTCGGCGAACGAGAGGCGATGCGCCACCGGGCGCAGCTCCCCCTGATCCTCGTAGCCGACCTCGTGCAGCACGAGTCCCTCCCGATGGTTGAACCCGATCCGCATCCGCCACCGTTGCCAGCGGAGCTCGTTGCCGTCGAGCGTGAACGACGGACCGTCGGGCTGTGTGATCTCGAGCGGCCTCAGGTCGTCCCGTTGCGTCAGACCCGGTACCAGCTCCGGCCGGTACTCGCCCATCACGTCCGGCAGCCCGGGGTCGTAGGCGTCCTGTAGCTCGAGCAGCTCCATCCGGTTGACGTCGACGATCGGCCGCAGTCCTCCGACGAAGTGCGCGTACGGATTCGACTTCTCGCTGCCACGTAGCCACACATCGCACCACGCCACGCGCCGGTCACGGTACGCGGTCGGGACCAGCGCCTCCGAATACGCCCACGCGTCGACGAGCACCAAGTCGAGGTCCTCGATCCCACGCCGCGCCAAAGCCGCGATCACATCGGGATGGCGGCGGACGAGCTCGTCGCACTCGTGGTACTCCTCGACGGTGAAGTTGGGCTGAACCCCGGGCCGCTCCTGGACGTGGGTCAGTTCGCCGGCGTTCAAGTCGACCGTGCACTCGTGGACCCGGCCGTCGCCGCGGTTCCAGACGACGGCACGTGCCTGGCGCGCGAACGGTTCGCCCGCCTTCCACTCGGCGTAGGCGGCCTTCGCGGGCTCGACCAGCTCGACTGATGCAAACCGCCACTGGTCCCCGCTCGCGATCACCTCGCGGATCAGCGCGACGGCGCGCGAGACCTCGTCTGCGCGCAGCGGATCGAGCGGGTGCGGGGAGGTCGGCATCGTGGATCTCGGGCGCAGGTCGGGGCTCCGATCGCGCCCACAGCACCGCACGTTACGTCAATCGTGGGCCGAAACGCCACCAGGCAGCAGGGCAGCGGCCGCTCACGGCAGCCGTCGTTTGATGCTGTCGACCACGGAGCCTCCGAATCCCACTACCATCTCGGAAGACTCGGCGCGATCGCGGTCGCGTGTCTGCGGTGGGGTATCGATCGTTTCCAATCGGCGTGCTCGCCACGCCCGTCTTAGGGAGTTTTAGTTAATGACTAACAGTCTGTCTCACGCTCGTCTGCGCGCGCTGGCCGCTGGTGCTGTCACGGTCGCCGCGCTGGCAGCAATGGTCGCGGTCGCTACGTCCGCCACAGCGGCGACGTCGCCGACGGCGTCTTGCAAGGGCATCGGCTTCACGGTGCTGCACAACGACCAGTCGGGGGGCGTCACTCTCCCCGGCGGCAAATACACGGTCTCGAGCCCGAACCTCGGCTGCAAGACGGCGTCAAATTTCTTCACGACGTTCTTGAACAAGTACAACCACGCGATCCCGGGCTGGAAGGGCAAGCCGATCGCCAAGGGCTGGGGCACGTTCACGAAGAACAACAGCAACACGCAGTTCACCGTCAAGTGGAGCAAGGCGAAGGGCGCTCCCTCCAACGGCTGCAAGACCTCGGCACTGAAGGTGTCGCTCGGTAGGGCAAATGGCACTGCCGGTACGATCTTCTACCCGCTGAGGTTCGTGAACACGGGCAACACGAGCTGTACCCTGCGCGGTTATCCGGGCGTGTCCGCGGTGACGAAGAGCGGCAAGCAGATCGGCAACGCGGCGAAGCGGATCCAGGCCAAGGTCAAGACCGTTACGCTCGCGCCGGGCAAGCGGCAGAGCGCTTCGGTGGGCATCGTCGAGGCGGGCAATTTCTCCAAGGCCAGGTGCAAGCCGGTCACGGCCGCCGGCCTGAAGGTGTTCCCACCTAATCAGAGCAAGGCAGTGACGCTCAAGAAGAAGTTCTCGACCTGCTCGAGCAAGAGCTCGACCTCGTTGGAGGTCATGCCGGTCAAGTAGTCAGAGGTGAGCGGGTGTGCGCGACCGGCTTGTCGCGCACACCCAACGCTCATGGCGGGGCTTGGCCGGGCATGCGGCTATGTCTCGAGCAGGCGATTGGCGAGCCACGACTCGATGACGTTCAACGCGCTGGCGGCCATCGCCGTTGGGAAGGACGTGAAGCCGTGGCCGGACTCCGGGTAGACCCGGACGTCGACCTCAACCCCGGCGGCCGACAGCCGCGCCGCCATGACCAGGTTGTCCTCGAGCACGATGTCCAAGCTTCCGACGACGAGCAGGGCCGGCGGGAGGCCGCGCATGTCGCCGTACAGGGGGGAGATGTCAGGGTTCGTGCGGTCGGTCACGTGCCCGGCATACGCTTCGATGAAGAACTCGTCGGCGAGCCGCCGGCCCGCCGGCGTCTGCGCGCTCAGGTCATAGGTGCCGAATTGCAGCGCGGCACCGACGAAGGGCTTGGCCATGCCTCGCGCACGGAGCCGCAGCAGCGTCGCGAGGGCCAGCGTGGCTCCTGAGGATGTCCCTCCGATCGCCAAGCGCGTGGTTCCAAACAGGGCCTCGGCCTGGTCAGAGAGCCACAGCGCTGCCGTTTCGCAGTCGTCCGGCGCAGCCGGCCAGGGATCTTCTGGGGCCAGCCGATAGTCCACGCTCACGACGGCGACCCCGAGGGCGTCGGCGAGCCGGCGATTGCGGGCGTCGCCCCGCGCCGCGCTGCCCAGGTAAAAGCCGCCGCCATGAATATCGAGATAGACCCCGCTGGCTGGCCCGCTCTCGGGAATCAGGACTCTCACCGGCACGCGCCGTCCGGCGGCTTGCGCGAGCCGCTCGACAGCAGGGGGCCCGGGCGCGCCCGGCCTCGGGGTCAGACTGGCCCGCGCCTCTCGCAGCCCGTCCCGGGTGCTCAGGTCAGGCTGGGAGCGGGTGTGGCTGCCAGCGAGCGCGGCGGCGTTGAAGTCCCTGCTCTCCGCAACGTACGCCGCTAGCTCGGCGTCGATCAGACTCTCCAATCCAAGCTGCATGACCCTCCTCGCAAGTGTTCGGCCCGTCTCGGCGTGGCCGAACAGTTCAGCACCCAGTGCCGACAGCCCCGCGCAGCGGACGCGGTATCGAGGCGCGGCGACACATTTCGCGCACGCGAGTCTCCGTTCTGAGTTAATGGACGTGCGTGACGATCGAACTCGTGCTCCTCGGAACGGCGGGCGCGCCGGCACCCGTCGCCGGCCGGGCGGGGATCTCATCAGCGCTGATCGTCGACGGGCGGGTGTTCGTGATCGACTGCGGCCGCGGGTCGCCTTCCGCCTTCGCTGACGCCGGCCTCGACTTCAGCCGCCTGGAGGCCGTGCTGATCACCCACCTTCATGCCGACCACACCGGTGACCTGCCCGGAATGCTGCTTTACCCGTGGGGACTACGGGCGGGCGAGAACGGGCCGCTTGCACCGATCCGGGTCTACGGCCCTCCCCGCCCGAAGGAGTTGCCAGATGGTGATTCGACCTTCCACCGCGAACGGACCATCCACCCGGAGCTGCCTGACCCCGGGACCACCGATTTGGTGAAGGCCATCCTCGCGGCCTACGCCTACCACCTGAACGTGATGCCCTTGGACGCTCGCATGCCGGACCCCGGCGAGCTCGTTCGGGTCTTCGATGTCCCCCTCCCGGCAAGGTCGGAGGCCGGCGCCCAGGTTCCGGGGACGGTCCTCGAGGACGAAACGGTTCGGGTCAGTGCGGTAGCGGTGATGCACGGCCGGGCGGTGCCGGCATTCGCATATCGATTTGACACGCCGGACGGCTCGGTCGTGTTCTCCGGCGACACCACCGTCAACGAGGATCTGATCGCCCTCGCCCAGGGTGCCGACATTCTCGTTCACAGCGTCGCTGACCTGCACTACCTCGCGCAGCACGGCTTCGCCGACGCCGAGCTCAAACGGATGGCTGCGCTTCACACCGATGTCACGCAGGTGGGAGGCGTCGCCGAGCGCAGTGGCGTTGGCGAATTGATCCTCAACCACTACTGCCCGGCCGAACCGGACGCGATCTCAGAAGCAGAATGGGCGCAACGGGCGCGGCAGGGCTTCGGCGGAAAGACCACCGCCGGCAGCGACGGCCTGCGCAGGACCCTCCCCGCTTAGCGCCGCTCGCGGCGAGCCAAAACGCGGTGCGTGTGACGGATCCGAGCCACGGTCGTAATACTCAGAGAATGACCCTCCGGTAAACGACGTGAACCGTCCTTCATCTTTCCTGTGGCTGATCGCGATCGCGTTGGCGTCGGCGAGCGCCGGCGTCGGGATCGCGATCGCATCGGCTTCCCCAAATCCTGAAACGACTCGGGCTCCGCTGCCGTTGGCGCGGCTGGCCGCGCTGGCCAGGAAGTCCGCGCGCAGGCTCGACGACGCTCACGTCAAGACGGCGCTCGTCGTCGCGACCACGGAGCGTGCGGCGGAGAACTGGCTCGAGCCGGGGGCGATCTCGCCTGCAGCAGCCGATCCGCGGGCGTACCTGATCGTGCTCAGAGGCCGCTTCATCTGCACCCAGTGCAGCTATCCGCCGGGCGCGAAGCCGCCGCGTGGCCGCTCGGCGCAGATAGTCTGGGTTCCCGGTCACGGAGTCAGTGACTTCGGGCTGACGCAGCGTGTCCCAGGCGGGCTGCGCAAGCTCGGGCGCGTGGTCAAGATCGAGCTCGCCGCTGCGACCGGGCCGGCACCGGAGCCCGGCGGGACGCAGCAGAGCGCGTATCACCGCTGCCCCGGCGAGCGCCTGAGCGTCCGCGGCACGATGGGGGGTTCGCTGAACGTCACAAGCCTTCGCGTGATCCGAATCTCGTGCTCCGGCGCTGCGGCCGTGGTGCGCGCCAGCAGCTACCAGGCGACCCCAGGGGGCCCGTTGTTCAGAATGCCGCGGTTCAGCTGCAGCGGGCCGGTGGGTCCACCGCCGCCGGGAGCCAAGCCGCGCTACTACCACTGCAACCACCGGCGTCAGATGTTCGAGTTCCTCGTGCCCGGGTTCTCCTGAAGCGAACGTTTCAGCTGTCCGCGCCGTCGTGGCGCGCGAGCGCGTTGGCGACAAATGCTGCAATCGCGGCCGTGAACTCGCGCCTGCTCTCCTCCCAGGCGTAGAACATGTGACCGCCGTCGAAATGGCGGACGGTCAGCCGGCTGGCCATCTCGGAGTCGAGTCGCATCAGGTTGCGCAGCCGATCGCTCGCGAAGTACGGCGTCACGAGGTCATAGCGACCGTGCGTGACGAACGCCTGCAGGTGCGGATTGAGCGACATGCCGTAGCGGAAGTCATCGGTGGCGCCAACGGGCGGCGTGAAGAAGTGCTGCGGCGCGTCGTCGCGCCACAACTCGTTGACCTCGCGGCTCAGCACCACGTACTCGCGATCGGTGTCCACGCCGATCTCCGCTCGCAGCTGGCGGTTGATCGCGGTCGTGTACGCGGGACCGATCCCGGCGAGCGTCGGGTCGGGACCCGCGAAAGCCTCCCGATCGGGGAACGGGTCGGTGGTTGTGATCGTCGCGTCGTACAGCCCGAGCACCTTCCGCTCGTCGCGGAGCAGCTCGCGAGCGAACGTGTCGATCGCGATACGACCCTCGGCGCGCGTGACCATCTCGGCGGGGAGGCCGATGAGGTCGCCAAGACGCCCAAGAATCCGGTCGCGTTGCGCCGCGGGCATTGACGCGCCGCGCGTCAGCAGGGTCGCATAGTCGCCGGTGGCAAACCGCTCCGCGTCTTGCAGGACATCCTCGGCCGGCGTGCCGGCTTCAAACGCCCGCGAGCGCCGGTGGTGCGTCGCGGCGAGCGCCATCGTCGGCACGAGGTCGACCCATCCAAGCACGTCGTAATCGGTCGGTGCGAGCGGTCCGAACTCGAGCGCCGGTGAGATGAGCACCGCGCCGCTGAGCCCGATGCCCGTCGTCTCCTGCAGCATGCGGACAAGCCGGCCGACGCGATAGCCGCCATAGCTCTCGCCGGCGATCAAGATCGGGGAGCCCCACCGGCGGTGGCCGGAGAGCCAACGGCCCATGAACTCGCACAGCGACTCGAGGTCGCGTTTGTAGCCGAAGTATTCCCGTGGGTCACCGTCGCGGCCGTTGTCCTGCCCTTTCTTGTCCTCGCCGTCGCTCTTTTCGTCCTCGATCACGCGGCTGAAGCCGGTTCCAACCGGATCGACGAACACGAGATCGGTGAAGCGCAGCCACGACTCACCGTTTGAGACGAGCCGAGGCGGCGACTGAGGCAGCGTTCCGTCGGCCGGAAATGCCACGCGCAACGGCCCGACTGCGCCCATGTGGAGATACGCCGACGAGGCGCCGGGGCCGCCGTTGAACACGAATGTCACCGGACGGTCGACGTCGCGGTGAGCGACATAGGACACGTAGAAGATCTCCGCCGTCGGCTTCTCCTTTCTGCGCAGGACGATCCACTGTGCCGCCGCGGTGTAGTCGATCGACTCGCCTGCCGCGGTCCACGTCGCGGTCGTCTCCGCCCCGGGGGGTGGCTGGTGATCGGAGCTCGTCGCGGTCTTCTCGTCTCTCTCGCGCCCGTCGGCCATGATCGAGACGCTATCTCGAATGCCGGGTCGTTGGCGGTTAGGCTGTGCGCCTCTCGCCGATGAACGCTTTCAACTTCGACAGCGCCGCAGCCGACCTGCGGGAACGCGCCGAGACCTGGAGTGAGCCGCTGCGCGTGTCGCCGATGAGCGTCGGTGTCTACCTGCTGTCCGCCGGCAGCACGGATGACCAGACGCCGCATGACGAGGATGAGATCTATTACGTGGTCCGTGGGCGGGCTGTGCTGCGGGTCGGATCGTCGACCCGCGACGTCGCGCCGGGTGACTGCATGTTCGTCGCCGCGGGAGAGACTCATCGGTTTGAAGCGATCACCGATGATCTCGAGCTCCTCGTCGTGTTCGCGCCCGCCTACAGCGGCGACTGAGGCCGCCCTACCAGGCCAGCGTCCCGCTCCCGACGCGGGCGGCAGCGCCGGCTACAGGCTTGCCGCCAGCCGGGCGTGCGGGCGCAGCGTCTCGCGTAACGTCGCCACCAGGTCACGCTGGATCACGTCCAGGAACACGCGGGAAACGGCGTCCTCACCGTTGAAGAGGTGCTCGAACGGGCCGCGCGGCAGCACCAGCAGGAGCGCCCGCTCGCGCGTGATCGCCGTCACCGGGGAGGGTTGGCCGTCGATCAGACTCTCGTACCCGAACGCCTTGCCGGGGCCGGCCAGCCTGATCCGGATCCGCCGATCACCGCGGATCAGCAGCTTTTCCACCGCGCCGTTGATCGTCAGATAGAGGGCGTCAGACGGGGCGCCCTCGGCCAGCAGCGTGCGCCGGGGCGGGCACCGAACGTAGGTCCCCGATGTCAAAAAGCCCCACAGCGCGAGCGAGTCAAAATCATGGAACGTCGCCATCCGCCGCAGGTACCTGCTGTCGGGCGGCCCGCACTGCTCAAGCTCACCGAGCGCCTGGGTCTCGCCCGGTGACCTGGCCCGATCGTCACCCAGCGACGCGGCCAGGCGTCCGAGCTGGTTGCGATGGCGTTGCACAAACAGCAACGCGAGCCGACGCTTGAGACTGAAGGCCGACGGCGCCCGGCGCGAGAGGAGCGTCGCGAAGTCGGTCCGGTTGAGGACCAGAACCGTGCTTGGCTCGGTCGCCCGGACGCGCATCGTGTGCGCGCCACCGTCGAGCAGCGCGAGTTCGCCGAGCATCTCGCCCGGCCCCGACCGCGCGATCTCCACCTCCCGGTCGCCCGGTACATCCAGCGTGGCCGCGACGCCGCCGTCGACGATGAACACCATCTCGCGCGACTCTTCGCCCTGGCGCCAGAGCACCTCGCCCTCTCTGAGCCGCCTACGTCGCAGCATCGCTCTGAGCTCCGCCAGGTCGGCCTCGTCCTGGCCTTCGAGCAGCGGAACGGCGGCGAGAAATTCGACGGTCGCGGCGTCAGACATCGAGGTCGCGTGTCTCGAACTCGAGCGCACCGGACGTCAGGTCGGCGGTCAGCATCGAGTATTCCGGGACCTCGAGCCAGCTCGAGTGGTCGCCGGTCAGCGGCTCGGACGCGATGATCACCGAGCGTGATGGATCGCCGGCAGACATCTGCCAGATGCCTCCGTCCGCGCCGTACGAGCTCCCGATCGCGTACCAAAGGCTGACGAACGGAAGGTCGGTCTCGAGCATCTCGTCCTCCGGCGGATACCAGCCGTAATCGAACGAGAAGCGGGTGGCGACGACCGAGCGGCCACTGCTGATCAGCAGGTTGACCGGCGAGGAGGTGTTGATCCCATGCTGCTCACGAACGGTGCGCAGGATGCGCAGGGCGGTCGCCGTCGCGTCGGCCAGCTCCCGCGTCTCGGGCACCCCGTAGGGATCATCCAGCTGGGACAGGATCAGGGCGTAGATCCACTCCGAGTCGGTGGTCCCCTCGATCCGCTCGGCGAGCTCGGGCCGTACGTGGGCGACCAGCGCATAGCGCATCCGCGAGAACTGGCGCAGGTGGCCGTTGTGAGCGAGCACAACTTGTGCCCCCGAGAACTGGAAAGGGTGCAAGTTGGTCTCAGACACGACTGCCTCGTCGGAGTAGGTCACGCCGCGGACGTGGGCGACCAGGCACGTCGGCGCGAGCTTGGCCGAGAGCTGGCGCAGGTTGCGGTCAAACGACGGCAGCGTCGTGGCCCGGTAGCTGAATGGATCGGTGGGCCGCAGCGAGGTTGGATCCCAGGCCTTCATGCCAAAGCCCGCGAGATTGAGAAACGTGTTCATCATCTGCGGGCTGTACGACTGCCTGACGAGGCTGTTGTCGGTGTCGAAGAGCAGGTTGCGGAGTGGCAGCGCCTCACCGAGGTAGGCCAGGATTCGGCACATTTCAGCGGATCGTACTTGCGTCGCTACGATGCAACCCGTCCACGGGCCAACTGGGAGGGAGCCAGATGAAGCAGTTCAAATGCGGTGACGTCGTTCCCGGTTGCCAATGGGTGACTCGCAACGATGACGAGCAAGAGCTGCTCGTCGAGATCCACGCGCACGCGCGCGAGGTCCACGGCATGGATGAGGTGCCGCCCGAGGTCGTGGACGCGATCCAGCGTGTGATTACGGACGTTTAGGCGCGGGCGGTTACGCCGGGGAGCACGCCGTGCTCGAGGAACGTCTCGAGCGCTTCGGTCCACGGGGTCAGATCGAAGCCCTGCTCGGCGACCCAGCCGTCGTCGTAGTAGGTGTCGGCGTAGCGGGCGCCGCCGTCGCAGATCAGGGTGACCACGCTGCCGCGCTCCCCGCGCGCGACCATCTCGGCGACGAGCGTGAAGGCTCCCCAGACGTTGGTCCCCGTGGAGCCGCCCACGCTGCGCCCGGTGCGGTCATGGACGAGGCGCATGGTGGCGATCGATGCCGCGTCTGGGACCTGGATCATCCGGTCGACGATGTCAGGCAGGAACGATGGCTCGAGCCGCTGGCGGCCGATGCCCTCGATCCGTGACGGACGCCCGGTGAAGACGGTCGGGTTGCCGCTCCAGACCGCAAAGAAGATCGAGTCCTCGGGGTCGACCACGCACATCTGGGTGGGGTGGCGGCCGAACCTGGCGTAGCGGCCGATCGTCGCACTCGTCCCTCCGGTGCCGGCGCCGACCACGATCCAGGCCGGGATCGGGTGGCGCTCGAGCGCCATCTGGGAGAAGATCGACTTGGCGATGTTGTTGTTGCCGCGCCAGTCGGTTGCGCGCTCCGCGTAGGTGAACTGGTCGAGGAAGAACCCGTTGCGCTCGGTCGCTAACCGCTGCGCCTCGTCATACACAGTGGTCGGGTCGTCGACCAGATGGCAGATGCCTCCCTGCGCCTCGATCAGCGCGATCTTCTCGTGGCTGGTTCCGGTCGGCATGACCGCTATGAACGGGAGGCCGAGGAAGCGGGCGAAGTACGCCTCCGATACGGCCGTCGAGCCGCTCGAGGCCTCGACGATCGTGCTCCCCTCGTGAATCCAGCCGTTGCACAGCCCGTACAGGAACAACGAACGGGCTAGCCGGTGCTTGAGCGAACCGGTGGGATGCACCGACTCGTCCTTGAGATAGAGGTCGACGCCCCACTCGACGGGCAGCGGAAGCGGATGGAGATGCGTGTCGGACGAGCGATTCGCGTCCGCTTCGATCCGGCGGACAGCTTCGTCGGCCCATGGCCTCGGACCTCGGCTGCTACGGCCATTGAGGGGCATCGTCACCACTGAAGTTTCACCGATCCCGAGTTCCCACGCTGCGTTACGAAGCTGCGCGGGCTGGGGTCCGTCGAGGCGACCGATTAGTCCCGAGCGGATCGCGGTCTATAACCCAGAGGCCCGAATCGGCGCTGCGGAGGCGAGCGCGGGAGTTCAAGGCAGGGGAGGACGATGGGGATCACGTTTCCAGGCGAGTCACAGGAGTACCGGGCGGCCCGCGATCGGCTGCTCGCGCAGGAGATCGAGCTGCGCCGAGCGATGGAATCGGTTGCCGTCGCCAGACGGCAGCTGCCGCCCGGTGGGCCGGCGTCTCGCGACTACGTCTTCCAGGGCGCCGCGGTCGACGGCGCGCCGGTCGACGTGCGCCTGTCTGAGCTGTTCGCGCCCAGGCGCGACTCGCTGGTGATCTACAGCTTCATGTTCCCGCGCGACGCCGGCGACCTGACCCCCGGGCCCAGGTCCGGTCAAACCGCGGCGCTGGCGCTGGCTGAAGGGCCGTGTCCATCGTGCACGGCGCTGATCGACCAGCTCGACGGCGCGGCAGACCACCTCGGCGAGCACATCAACCTGGTGATCGCCGCCAAGACCCCGCTGCCGCGACTGCTCACGTTTGCCCGCGAGCGCGGCTGGCGGCGGCTGCGGTTTGTCTCCTCGGAGACGAACACCTACAACGCCGATTACCACGCGGAGACCCCTGAGGGCGACCAGCGGCCGATGCTGACCGTGTTTCACCGCGACCGGGACGCGATCAGGCACTTCTGGAGCTCGGAGCTGTTCTACGCCCCCGCCGACCCAGGCGAGGATCCGCGCCACGTGGGCACCCTCGAGCCGGTCTGGAACATGCTGGACCTGACCCCCGAGGGGCGACCGCGCGACTGGGCGGAACAGTTCAGTTACGAATCAGCGCGAGTCTAGGGTCAGGCCCTTCGCGTCGCGACCAGCCGTGCTCCCACGGCGGGAAGCTCCCCAGCCGCGATCAGCTCGACCTCGGGCGCGAACAGGCTCGGGTGAAGCTCCCAGCGGTGCAGGTAGGGCCCCGGGACCGGGCGCCCGAGCTCGAAGTGGGGCCGCAGTGCGTCGCAGACCCGAGTCAGCGAGTGGATGTGGCCGCGGAGCCGGTCGACGATGTCCGATGAGCCATGGTCGTGCTCGGGCAATCCCAGCGCCTCGCGCTGTGACAGCCACCATCGGACGGCGCGCTCGTCGTAGCTGTCGATATCGAGCTCGTCGATCACCAGCGTCGCACCGGCACCGAGCAGCGTCGCCAGGTGGGCGCACGACTCCTCGAGCGGGTCAACGTGATGCAGCGAGACCACGGCGACCGCGGCGTCGAACGAACCACGCACCTCGATCAGCGGCCGGCGCTCGACGATGCCGCCGGGCTCCGCCGCCGGGTCGATGGCAGTGAGCTCGTAGCCCGCGCCGCTCAACACGCTCGCCAGCTCGCCGCTGCCGGCGCCGATCTCGAGTACGCGCGCCGGGGGCGGCGGTAGCGCTCCGCGTACGAACGCGAGCAGCTCGCGTGTCAGCACCAGGTATCGCCGTGACCCGTCACGATCAGATCGTGACCGCTCCGTGCTCGTCGAGCGTCCAATCGGGGTTGTGAGCAACCTCCCAGACGTAGCCGTCGGGGTCCGCGAATGCCCCGGTGAACCCGCCCCATTCGGCTCGGGCCGCCGGCCTGGTGATCGTGCCACCGGCGCGCTGCGCGTCGGCCAGCACCGCGCTCACGTCCTCGGGGGAGCGAACATTGTGCGCGAGCTCGATGCCCGGCGCCCCGTGACCGCCGAGCGCGGTCCAGAGGCCGAACACCATCCCGCCGGCCTGAAAGAAGCAGACCTGATCGTCGGGCTGGCGGGCGCCGGTGAATCCGAGCGCCTCGTAGAAGGCCCGCGCGCGGGCGAGATCGGTTACGCCGAGGGTGACGAGACTAATCCGTTGTTCCATCGGCGCAGCATCCCACGTCGGGCCGGGCGGCTGCTAGCCGCGGCGAAGCTCGTGGATCACATACGGGGTGTGAACGAGGAAACCCTGCGGGTCCTCGTTGGCTTCGCGCAGGATCGCCGTCATCGCATCCAGCGCCTCGGCTTCAGCGCCCGCTCGGGCGAGCAGCGGCAGACTCGCCAGCGCCGCCGGGTGCGTCCTGGTGGCAGCCACGTATGCCTCGACGGAGCTCTCGCGGATTGCGAGTTGCGCCGCTGTGGTGTGCCGGAGCTCGAGACCCGCCTCGGCCGCGACGCTTGCGACGACCCCGGCGTCAGACCAGCGGAACCGCGGTGGACGGTGGGCTCCGGTGATGCGGGCGATGATCTGACCGGTTGACGCGAGCATCGCGTCGATCGGACCGGCCGGCACCCAGGCGGTGAACAGCACCCGGCCAGCGGAAGTGAGGACGCGCCGAACCTCGCGCAGACCGGCGGCCGGGTCAGGGGCATAGATCAGCCCGAACACCGACACGACAGCATCCACCTCACGATCACCAATGGGCAGCGCAACCAGATCGCCAAGCCGGTAGTCGATCTCCACGCCCTGAGCCGCTGAGCGCCGGCGGCCTACCTCCAGCAGCCGCGATGAGCCGTCGACGCCGATCACCCGGGCGCCCCGGACCGCCGCGAGCAGCGCCGCGTTCCCGGTCCCGCAGGCGAGATCGAGCACTGCCTCGCCCGGGCTGATGGCAGCTTGGTCGATGACCACGGCCGCGACCGGCTCGAGCTCCGCCGCCGTCCGCTCGTACTCTCCGGCGCCCCAGTCGACCACCCGAACATGATCGCCGATCGATCGAGACAACCCTGTGTTGGATCCAGCCGGTTGCGCTCGCGCCGATATCGGAGCAGCATTCGGGACCAGTGGTCTGCCGTTATCAAGGGCTGGATTGAGGCTGTGCGGGCGCGAGTGCATCGAAGCCATCTCGGGCACTCACGTCTACTCCTGACCGCGGCGGCGTTGTTGTTCGCCGCCGAGGTGGCCGGATTCATCGCGCTCGGCGCAAGGCACAGGGCCGCCTTACAGCCACCTCGCGCCGCGGCGACGCCGGCTGACGCGCCCTCCGTCGCCAGAGGGCCACATATCGCGGAGGTCCCGATCGGCCCGACGATCAGGGCCTACCCGTTCGGGATCGCCTCCGCTCGCCACGGGAGGATGTGGATCTCCGACCAGGGATGCATGAACCTCGGCAGGTGCACGCTGCAACGCGTTGGCCTCAAGGACGGCGGCAAAGGCCTCAGCTTCAAGATGCCCGCCGGTGAGATCCCCTACGGAATCGCCGTCGGACCCGGCAACAACCTCTGGTTCGCGCTCGAGGGCTCACACCCGGCGATCGGCCGGATCACGCCGAGCGGCCACCTGACGGTGTTCACGAACGGCCTGGCGGCGGGCAGCCTGCCGTTCGAGATCACCGCCGGCCGCGACGGCGCGATGTGGTTCACCGACCAGGGCTCGCATCCGGCGATCGGCCGGATCACTCCGGGCGGCCGGGTCACCGAGTTCTCCCGCGGCCTGAACAGGGGGAGCATTCCGTTCGGGATCACGACCGGGCCGTCGGGTGACGTCTGGTTCACCGACCGCGGCTGCAGCGCTGGCGCGCGGTGCGCGATCGGGCGAGTCACCGACTCGGGACACATCACCGAGTTCTCGGCCGGCCTCAACGCCGCCAGCGAGCCGCTGGGAATCGCTCCGGGACACAACGGCGAGGTCTGGTTCGCGGACGCGGGAACGCCGGCCGCGATCGGGCGTGTGACGCCAGCCGGGCAGATCACCGAGTACTCGGCAGGGCTGAACTCAGGCAGCAAGCCGGTCGCCGTCGCCGCCGGCCGTGACGGCGATCCGTGGTTCGCCGACGAAGGCAGCAGACCGGCGATCGGCCGGCTGGTCGTCGGCGGTGGAGATACAGGGGCCGGGACGCCGGCCGTGGTCCACGAGTACTCGATGGGCCTGTTACCCGGTAGCGAGCCGGCGTTGATCGCGTCGGCCACAAACGGCACGCTGTGGTTCACAGACGAGGGGTCGACGTCAGCGCTCGGGCTCGTGCGTCCGGGCGCGTCTGAGCCGCGTCGCTCGCCCCTACCAATCGGCTGGTCACTGACCGAGTGACGCATCGGCCGGTTAGAGGGCGGTTACGAAACGGCCGACAGCGTCGGTGACCAGGGGCCGGGGCGATCGTATGAGCCAGCTCGCACTCGACCCGAACGGGATAGACGAATGGACGAGCTCCGCCGCGCGGCGATCACGTCGAGCCTGAGCCGCTGTAGGAGGACGGGATCGAGGTGCTCGACTTGGCGGCGTCGATCTCAGACAGGAGTGCTGGCGCGGTGGTGCCGCCCCGCACCTGGAGTCTGGGGAGGCGGTAGCGGTCCTCGTTCGGACTGGCCCAACCGGGCACGATGGTCGTCGAGCCCACGAAGCCGGCCGCGCGGACGGCCGCGACCACGGCCTGGTTGTAGTGCCCGGCGGGATAGCTGAACCAGTTGCCCGGCACCCCGTAGCGACTGCGCAGCAGCTGCCGCGCGGCGGTGACCTGCTGCTGGGCGGTGGCGGGATCGAGGGTGATCAGATCAGTGCCTCCGATCCCCTGCGTATCCAGCTCCCAGCCGGCCGACACAAGCCCCCGAACCTGCGATTCGGTCAGGCCGCCATCGGATGGGGACAGCCCGTTGAGCTCGAGGTTCTCGACCCCGACCCAGCCGAGACGTTTGAGTACGGGAACGGCGTTTGTGTACTGAGACGCGTAGCCGCCGTCAAACGAGATCACGATCGGCTTGCCGGTGCCGAGCGAGACCCCCTTGGTCCAGTAGGCCTCGAGCTGGTCGAGCGTCACCGCGTGCCAGCCGGCCGACTTGAGTGCCTCCATCTGGCTGGTGAATTCGTCGGCGGGCACGTAGAGGTCAGACTGCGCGCTCGTCTGGGCGGGCGGCACGTTGATCACGTGGTAGGTCAGGATCGGGACGGCCGCGGTGCCGGGTTGCTGGGCCGACGCGGCGGTCGATGAGCTCTGCGCCGAGCCGCCGCCGGAGCCGGCCGATGAATGGTGGGACGTCGACGAGCCGCCACCGATCGATCCAGCCACCGCCACGACGATCACCGCCGCGACGATGAGCAGCGAGGCGACTGCGGCGAACCGTCCGCGCCTGACCTGTACCTGTCGCTTGCGTGCGTCCTGGCGGCGGCGTGACTGCGCGTCGCGGGAGCTCATCTGGCGCGCGACGTTACACGGTGGCGCAGTCGCCGGGAGCCTCTACGCTGTGGATTGACGCTCCCTTACAACGAGGAGGGCCGGAACATGATTGGCGCTCTACTGACCGCGCTTGTCGCAGGCGTGGTCGCTCGGATACTGACCCCGGGTGACATCTTCAGGCACATGTCGGGACCGAAGTCATGGGGCATATCGCTGCTGCTTGGGTTCGGCGGTGCCGCGCTGGGCTACGTGATCTTCACCGTCGGGTTGGGGATCGGCGACACGCACGTGTTCGACTTCGGCGGCATCATCGGCGCGATCATCGGGGCGGTCATCCTGTTGTTGATCGTCGGCTTTGTCGCGCGGCGTCGTCAGCCGGGCGGCGCCGGCACAACCACCCCCTGAGCCGACGCTCAGAGGAGCTTGACGAGCCGGAGCTCCGAGGCGTGGGCGGGGTCGATCAGCGCCTCGAGAGCCGACTCGTAGGACGGGAGCGCGAGCACCGACCCGTCGTGGAGCACCATCAGGAAACGGTCCATCGTGCGCAGGAAGGCGCGGTCGTGCGAGACGGCGACGACCGTCCCCTCGAACGTCTCGAGCGCCTTCTCGAGCGCCTCGGATGAGTCGATGTCGAGGTTGTCGGTCGGCTCATCGAGCAGCAGCAGGTTGTGTCCCTCGAGCTCGAGGATCAGCACCTCGAGCCGAGCCTTCTCGCCGCCGCTGAGCACGTCGTACGGGCGCCGCGCCGCCTCGGCCAGTCCGTAGCGAGCCAGCGCCCCCATCGCGGCTTGCACACCGCCACCGCGGACACGCTCGAGCACGACGTCGATCACGACCCGCCCGACGAGGTCGCCTCGTGCCTGAAGCTGGGTGAAGAAGCCCGTTGAGACCCGCGGCCCGACGACCAGTTCGCCGCTGTCAGGCTCACGCTCGCCGGCCAGCACCCGCATCAGGGCGCTCTTGCCAGACCCGTTCGGGCCGATCATCCCGACCCGCTCGCCGAAGTGAACCTCGTCGATGAACGGCGACACCAGCTCGGCGATCCCGAGCGATCGGAGGTCGAGCACCCGCCGTGCCGAGTCGCCGCCCCGCATCCGCACGGTGATCGGTGTGTCGCTCACCGGCGGGGGCGGCGGTCCGGCGTCTCGGAATCGGAGCCACCGGGTCTCGGCGGCGTCGGCCCTCTTGGCCCAGTCAGCCGAGTAGCGGGCCCGCTCCTTGAACGTCTTCATCAGCCGGTAGAGGCGGCGCTCCTCATCGTGCCAGCGCTTGACGGCGTCACCAAGCCGCCGCTGGCGCTCAGCCCGCGCCTGCGGGTAGTCGGCATATGAACCGCCGTGCACCCAGGCGCCGTTGCCCTCCAGCGTGATGATCGATCCGACGGCGCTCGACAGCACGGCGCGATCGTGGGAGATCATCAACACGGTCTTCTTGGTCTCGCGCACCGCCCGTTCGAGCGCGAGCTTCGCTGGAACATCGAGGAAGTTGTCGGGCTCGTCGAGCAGCAGGACGTCGGCGTCGGACGCGAACAGCACGTCGAGGACCAGCCGCTTGCGCTCGCCTCCCGAAAGAGTCACCGCGAGGCGATCGGCGATGTCGGCGAACGGCGCCCGGACGATCCTGCGGCAGGCCGCGTCCCACTGGCCCTCGAGCTCGTAGCCACCAAGCGCGGACCAGTCCGCGATCGCGGTGCCCAACTCGATCCCGGCGGCACTGTCGCCGGCGGCGAGCTCGGCTTCGTGGGCGAGCATCCGCTGGCCGGCGAGACGGATCGCGTGCGGCGCCAGCGACAGCAGCAGCTCGCGGACGGTCCGGTCATCATCGGTGACTCCCACGTCCTGCGGCATGTAGCTGACGATCCCGCCGGCTGCGGCCTCGCCCTCGTTGGCCGCCAGATCCCCGGCCAGCACCCTCAGCAGGGTGCTCTTGCCGACGCCGTTTGTCCCGACCAGGCCGGCATGCTGGCCGGGCGAGACCCGGAACGAGACCTCCGAGAACAGCAGCTCGCCGCCCGGGTGGGCATACGCGAGCCGGGAGACGGCGATGTGGCTCATTGCACCATCCTGCCACCAGCGCCGCCACGGCCGCGATCCGCCCGACGGCCGTGTCGAGCGCGCGCAGCGGTCAACTAAGGTGCGCCTGTGCACCCGACCGCCGAGAAGCTCAGACAGCGGCTGCTTGACCGCGGGCTCGAGATCGACGTCCAGATGCTCAGTGACTCGGCCCGGACGGCGGACGAAGCGGCCGGCGCAGTCGGCTGCGAGGTCGGGCAGATCGTCAAGTCGCTGGTGTTCACGCGCGATCACACCCCGGTCATAGTGCTCTGCGCCGGCGACCGCAGAGTTGACGCCAAGCGGCTGGGGCTGAGCTCGGCGAATGCCGAGCAGGCGCGCGGCGCGACCGGTTTTGCGATCGGCGGCATCCCGCCGCTCGGTCACGACTCAGAGCTCGAAACGCTCGTCGACAGCTCGCTGGGGCGGTTTGAGACCGTGTGGTGCGCGGCAGGCACCCCGCATGCGGTGTTCGAGGTCCAGACCGAGGCGTTGATCGACGCGATCGGCAACGCCGACGTCCTCGATGTCAGCTGACCGGCTCGGCTCTCCGCACCCGATCAGCCGGCGGCGACCGGCTGGGTGGAGGCGTCCACCGGCTGGGGCAGAACGTCTGGACGGGGGACGCGGACCGCGTCGTCGGCCCTGAGGAACTGGTGCACGAAGGCGATCGCCATGCTCCCCTCGCCGACGGCGGCGGCGACCCGCTTGACCGGCCCCGATCGGACATCGCCACAGGCGAACACTCCCGGAATGCTCGTCTCGAGCAGGTAAGGATCGCGCTCGGGCGTCCAGATGGCGGCGGCGCGCATGTCATTTCCGGTCAGTACGAAGCCATGGCGGTCGAGTGCGATCTCGGCCGGCAGCCAGGCCGTCTGCGCATCGGCGCCGATGAAGATGAACAGGCCGCCCGACTGCACGGTGGTCGTCTCGCCCGTCGACCGGCTGCGAATCTGGAGCCCTTCGAGCGCGGCGTCGCCGTGCACGGCGGCGACCTCGGTGTCCATCCGAACGTGAATGTTCGAGCGGCTCGAGATCTGGTCGACCAGGTATCGAGACATGCTCTTCTCGATCGCGTCGCCCCGACAGAGGATCGTCACGCTCCTGGCGTGGGTGGAGAAGAACATCGCCGCCTGCCCGGCCGAGTTGCCGGCGCCGACGATGTGGATGTCGAGCCCGTGAGTGTTGGGAGCCTCGCTGCGCGCGGCGCCGTAGGAGATGCCCTTGCCCGCCAGCCGGTCAAAGCCCTCGACCGACATCTGCCGCCAGGCCACCCCGCAGGCGAGGATGATCGTCTTGGTCCGGATCACGTCGCCGTCATCGAGATGGACCTGGCGCATCGCGACGTCGATCCGGGTGATCGATCGTGTCACGAGGATCTCGGCGCCGAGCCGTCGCGCCTGCTGCAGCGCACGGCTGGCGAGCTCGTCGCCCGACACGCCTGACGGAAAGCCGAGGTAGTTCTCGATCCGTGACGATGTCCCGGCCTGGCCGCCCGGCGCCTCGCGCTCGATCACGATCGTCTGCAAGCCCTCGGAGGCGCCGTACACGGCGGCCGCCAGACCGGCGGGCCCCGCGCCGACGATCACCGTGTCGTACTCGCCCTTCTCGGGCTCGGTTCCGAGCTCGAGCAGCTCCGCCACTCTGCGCAGCCGCGGCCGGATCACGGTCTTGCCGTTGATCACACGAATCGCGGGGAGGTCGGGCTCTCCGGGCAGCGGCCCGTCCCACGCTTCGACCGCGTCGGGCGCATCGGGCGTCACATGCGTGAACGTGACCTGATTGCGGTCCAGGAAATGGCGCAGCTCGGTCGTCGCGCCATCCCAGCGGTGGCCGATGACGATCGCACGCGACGGTGGCGGTGACGCGGCGAGGCCCTGCAGGCCGTGGGCGCCCCCCATCCGGTGTCTGGCGAGCTTGCTCACCTCGTCGCCCAAGGCCGGGACCGCGGCGACGAGCGTGTGGTAATCGCGGGGCTCGAGTCTCAGCACCCGAGTCGGCTCTGCGGCTCGGAAGCCGAC
Source organism: uncultured Solirubrobacterales bacterium (assembly GCA_963770885.1). GTDB lineage: Bacteria > Actinomycetota > Thermoleophilia > Solirubrobacterales > Solirubrobacteraceae > Palsa-465. Next base: position 933,054 of record CAVYRI010000001.1, read on the forward strand.
CGGGAAGACGGTCCCGAGCACCATCGGGACCTCGCCGAAGACGTCACCGGGATCGCGGTTGCCGAGCACCTCCGGGATCCCGTCAACGAGCCGCGTCGGCTCGATCCGGCCCTCGATCACCGCAAACAGCGCCCGGGCGTCGCCCTGATGGGCGGCGTATTCCCCTGCCAGCAGGCTGACGTCGGCGGCGAGCCTGGAGACATGCTCGCGCTGAGCTTGGTCGAGCCCGGCGAACAGAGCGACGCTGCCGATCTCCTCCGGCGTCAGCACGACAGCTCACTCTCGAGCTGGGTGATTGCGCTCTGCTCGGTCATCGTAAGTGGGTCATCGTCCTCGAAATGGCCCGTGCCCGACCACCTCACGTCGCTCCCCGGTTGGCGGAAGATTAGCTGATGGGCGGCCGGCTACCCGGGTGCATCGAGTGGGCGGGCGCCGGCTATCGACGGATGCACACGGCGAGGGCGCGCGTGCAGAAATTCAGACAGCCAGGTGTCGATTGCGCCCGATCCCGTTCGTCTGATAGGCGACCATTCCACAAAAGGAGGACGCAAAATGAAGTACATGCTGCTGATCAACCTCGGTCCCCGGGTGCGTGACGTCCAGAATCTCTCGCCCGATGAGCGCCAGGAGCTGGCCGCCGGCTTTCAGCTGATCAACGAGACCCCCGGGGTGACTCCAGGCATCGGTCTCGCGCCGCCCGACACGGCGACCACCGTTCGGGTTCAGGACGGCAAGACGCTGACGACCGACGGTCCGTTCGTGGAGACCAAGGAGGCGCTCGACGGCTTCTGCACCTTCGAGGCAGACGATCTCGATGCCGCGATCGAACTGGCGTCCCGGATCCCCGCGGCGCGGATGGGTGGCGCGGTCGAGGTCCGTCCGGTCAAGGAGTGGTAGCGATCCTCGAACGGACGTTCCGCGAGCAGTGGGGACGGGTCCTCGCTTCGCTGATCGGCTTCCTCGGCGACTTTGACCTCGCCGAGGAAGCCGCGCAGGAGGCATTTGCGATCGCCGCGGAGCGATGGCCCCGGGACGGAGCGCCGGCCAACCCGACAGCGTGGCTGGTCGCGACGGCGCGCAACCGGGCGATCGACCGCATTCGGCGCGATCGCACGCTGGCCGCCAAGACCCAGCTGCTCGAACGGCCCGAGGTGACGGAGGATCCGGTGGACGAGAACAGATTCACGGACGAGCGGTTGGAGCTGGTCTTCACCTGCTGCCATCCGTCGCTCGGAGTCGACGCGCAGGTCGCGCTGACGCTGTGGACCCTGGGCGGGCTGACGACGACTGAGATCGCGCGGGCTTTCCTGGTGGGAGAGGCCACGATGGCTCAGCGGCTGGTCCGCGCCAAGCGCAAGATCAAGGCGGCCGGGATCCCGTTCCGGGTGCCGCCCGACCATCTGCTGCCAGATCGGCTGGCGGCCGTGCTGGCGGTCGTCTACCTGATCTTCAATGAGGGCTGGAGCGGCCGCAACGACCTGACCTCCGAGGCCTTTCGGCTGCAGCGGGCGCTGGTCGAGCTGATGCCCGACGAGTCCGAGCCCCAGGGTCTGCTGGCCCTGATGTTGCTCCACGACTCCCGTCGCCGCGCGCGGTTTCGCGACGGTGAGCTGGTGCTGCTCGCCGACCAGGACCGCTCGCTGTGGGACGCCGGGCAGATCGCGGAGGGGAGAGCCGTGCTCGACAGGGCGCTGGCGCTTCGCGGCCATGGGCCCTACGTGGTGCAGGCGGCGATCGCCTCTCTGCACGTCGAGCAACCGCGTGACTGGCCGCAGATCGCAGCGCTCTACGGCGAGCTCCAGCGGCTGACCGATTCCTCGGTGGTTGAGCTCAACCGCGCGGTCGCGCTCGCCGAGCAGCAAGGGCCGCAGGTCGGACTGGAGATCGTCGATCGGCTCGAGCTCGATGACTACCGCTTCCTGCACACGACCAGGGCCGAGCTGCTGCGCCGTCTCGGCCGCAACGACGAGGCGCGAGATGCCTACCGCCGGGCGTTGGCGCTGGTGCACGATGACGCCGAACGGCGGCTGTTCGAGCGCCGCCTGGCAGAGCTCGAGGCCACTGGGCACGCAGTCTGATGCGCTCCGTTTGACTGCGCCTCGCTGACTGAGCGACAATCGGTCGACTTCCAACTCGGCCTAGGAGGAGAGCCCCATGTCCTGGAAGCTGGAGGGGTCATATTTCGAGACCTGCTCGTGCGAGGCGGTGTGCCCGTGCACGGCGTCGTTCTCCTACGGAGCGACGTATGACCGCTGCAAGGTCACGCTGGTCTTCAACGTCAAACATGGCGACGTTGAAGGGACCGATGTCAGCGGCCTGGTGGTGGCGGCGGTCGCCGATACGCCGAAGGTGATGAGCGAGGGCAATTGGCGGCTCGGCGTATTCATCGACGCGGCCGCGTCCGACGAGCAGGCCGAGAAGCTCGGCGGCGTCTTCTCGGGTGCTCTCGGGGGTCCGATGGCGGCGCTCGGGCCGCTGGTCGGCGAGAGCCTCGGCGTCGAGCGGGCGCCGATCGAGGTCCATGAGGAGGGCGTCAGGCATTCGGTTCGGATCGGCGACGCGGTCGACTTCGAGATCGAGGACATCGTTCCGTTCGGGTCCGAATCGGGGCAGCCGGCCCAGCTGACCGGGATCCTCCATCCGGCCGGGCCGGAGCTCAACGTTGCCCATGCGACGCGCTCGCGGATCGACGCGTTCGGGATCCAGTACGACGGCAACGCCGCCTTCTCGCGGTCACCGTTCTCCTGGGCGGCATGAGCGCCATCGGATCGGCTGCCGTCGGGCGGCGCGGCAGCGAGCGCGGTGACCTCGGGGCGGCGTTCGCCGCGATGCGGACGCGGCTCGGGCTGGTGGCGGTGCTGCTTGCGCTGGCGGCGATCGCGTGGTGGTCGACCGCCGGTCGGATGGCAGGGATGGACGCCGGGCCCGGCACCGACCTCGGTGCGCTGGGATGGTTCCTCGGCGTCTGGGTGGTGATGATGGCGGCGATGATGTTCCCGTCGCTGGCGCCGACGGTCGCGCTCTACACGACGATGACGCGACGTCACGGGCTCGGCCGTCCGCTCCTGTTCGCGGCCGGATACCTGCTGATCTGGGGGGCGGCGGGTCTCGGCGCCTACGCTCTGTTCGAGCTTGGCAAGAGCCTGCTCGGTACCGGCCTGGCGTGGCATGGCGCCGGGCGATGGCTGGCAGCGGGCGTGCTGGCACTTGCGGCCGTCTACGAGCTGACGCCGCTGAAGGACGTCTGCCTGTCGAAATGCCGGAGCCCGGTCGGATTTCTGCTCGGGAGCTGGCGTGACGGGCGGCGGGGCGCGATCGAGATGGGCTCGCGGCACGCCGGATGGTGCGTGGGATGCTGCTGGGCGTTGATGGCGGCACTGTTTGCGCTCGGCATCATGAGCCTTGTCTGGATGGCCTTCGTCGCGGCTCTGATCGCGCTCGAGAAGACGCTGCCGTGGCGTCGCGTGGCGACCTGGGGGACGGCGGCGATCCTGCTCGTGCTCGCGGTCGCGATGCTCACGGTCCCGGACTCGGTGCCGGGGCTGGTTGTGCCGGGCTCGCAGACGGCGATGAACGCGATGAGCTCGATGCACTGATCGCCGTCAGGCGACGATCGGCGCCAGCAGGCGGTGCTCTGACCGGAGCGCGACGCTGACCGGATCGGTCCGGCCCAGACCGCGACCCCGGCGGGGCGCAATCACGATCTGATCGGGCGCCGGGGTGACCGCACACTCAGGGCAGCGACCAGCGTCGTCGAGCTCGGTGCCGCACACGGCATGCTTGAAGGCGCGGCTGTTGGGCTGGCGATGGTGGCCGCCCCACACCAACAACGCATGCAGCGCCGGCCACAGCTCGCGGCCGGCATCGGTCAGCTCATAGAGGTGCCTGCCGGCATGGGCCGGGTCCGGCAGCCGGTCGAGAACCCCGTCCTGTACAAGGCCCTCCAGCCGGTCGGCCAGCACCGCTCTGGGGATGTCGAGGTGCGCCTGGAAGTCGTTGAAGCGCTGCACCCCGTAGAACGCGTCGCGCACGATCAGCAGCGTCCACCGTTCACCGACGACCTCGAGGGTGCGGGCCAGCGAGCACTCCTGCCGTTCGTATTGGTTGCCCAGCATCCAAGCCAGTATAGCTGCTGTGAGTTCGATCATTGAACTCATGTTTGCTAGTCTGATGCTCACGGATCAAGTCTGTTGATTGAACTCATTGTGAGGTGACGTCTGATGGCAGTTACTGGATCGAAGTCCCCAAGAATCGCGCGAGCCTCGGCATGGGCTCCATGGGTTGCGGTCGCGGCGGTCCTTGCGGGGACCGGCTGGGGCTCGAACCAGTTCACGCCGATGCTGCTCGTCTACCACCAGACCGAGGGGCTGAGCACCGGGACGCTGGAGGCGATGTTCGGCGTGTACGCGGTCGGCCTGATCCCGGGGCTGCTGATCGGCGGCCCGCTATCGGACGGGCGTGGGCGCCGGACCGTCGTGATCCCGGCCGCACTGCTGTCACTGGCGGCGAGCGTGGCGCTGGTCGCGGCGGCCGGCGGGAGCACCGAGTTGCTGTTCCTGGGACGCCTGCTGGCGGGCGTCAGCGCCGGCGCGGTGTTCGGCAGCGGCACGGCCTGGCTGCGTGAGCTCTCGCGCTCGGGCCCGGGCGCGGTCAGCGACCATGCGGCGGCCAGGCGCGCGGTCGTCGCGATGACGACCGGCTTCGCGCTCGGTCCGCTGGTCGCCGGTCTGCTGGCCCAGTGGGCGCCCGACCCCCGGCTGGTCGCATATCTGCCTCACATTGCGCTGATGGCCATCGTGCTGATCCTCGTCAGGGGAGCGCCGGAGACGATCGTCGCCGGGACGCGGCGCCGGACGCCGCTGTCGATCCCCGAGGTTCGCAGCGCCCGCTTTCGCCACGTCGTAACCCCGATGGCCCCGTGGGTGTTCGCCGCACCGGCGGTCGCATTCGCTCTGCTGCCGACCGTCGTCGGCGCCGAGCACGCGACCGACGGAATCGGCCTCGTCGCCGCGATCACGGCCCTGTGCGCGCTGGCCGGCGTCCTGATCCAGCCCTATGCGCGCCGGCTCGACGAGCGTGCGCGCGACAACCGCGCCGGAACGACGGGCCTGTTGGTGCTGGTCGCCGGGCTCGCTCTGGGCGCAGTGGCAGCCGCCTCGCATGAGTCATGGCTGCTGGTTCCGTGCGCGATCGTGCTCGGAAGCGCCTACGGGATGTGCCTGGTGGCCGGACTGGTGGAGATCCAGCGCCTGGCCCACAGAGACGGGCTCGCCGGGCTGACCGCGGTGTACTACGGGCTCACGTACATCGGCTTCGCCGTCCCGTACGTGCTCGCGGTCTCCTCGCACGTCGTCTCCTACCCCGTCCTGCTGGCGATCACGGCGGTGCTCGCGCTCGTGACGGCGTCCCGGGTCAGATTCGCCTCGGCGCGATCGGCTGCCGAGCCGGCGTAGGCCGGCCGTCAGCCTGCCCGTCCGCCGGGCGGGCGCCCGAACGGTCCCAGCGGCGGCCCGCCACGGTAGTGCGAGCGGTAAACCGCACGTCAAGCGGATCCTGATGAAGCTTGGCTTGCGTGACCGGATCCAGGCCGTGATCCTCGCCTACGAGACCGGCGTGGCCGCGCCCGGACCCAGGGCGGCCTGACTCACCCCGCTGCGCGGTCAGCGAGCCAGGCGTCGAACTCGGTCGCGACGATCCGCTCGTCGTGCACGCCGGCTGCGTGCGCCGATGCCAGCCATACGATCGGCGGCCCCATGATCGACGGGTCCAGCATCCGCGACCGTGCCTGCTCGGGGAAATCATCGGGGATCATCCCGGTCGCGGTCGCGCCGCCCGGGAGCAGAATGTTGACCGTCACCGCGGTCCCGGCCAGGTCGGCCGCCATAACTCGCGACAACGCCTCGACCCCGGCGCCCGAGGGTCCGTAGGGGACGAAGCCGCGGCGGGTCATCGTCTGCTCGTTCATCGAGATCGTCACGACCCGGCCGCCCTGTGCCTCGAGCATCCGCGGGACGACCGCCGAAGCCATCAGAAAGGATCCGGTCACCTTGGTCTCGAGCACGTCTCGAAAGCCGCCCGGGGTCACCTCCCAGAACGGCTGCGGCTCGGTCAGGAAGCGCGGGTTGACGGTCCGCATGCCGATCCCCGCGTTGTTGACCAGCAGATCGATGGCGCCCATCATCCGGTAGGCCTCGGCGGTCGCCGCGTGCACCGACGCCTCGTCGCGCACATCGAGCGCCAGCGCCTCGGTGCCTGACCCGATCTCCCGCGCGACCGCCTCCGTGCGGTCACGGTCGCGGCCGGCAATCGCCACCTGTGCTCCGGCCGCGTAAAGCGCCTCAGCCATCGCGCGCCCGAGGCCGCTCGTGCCCCCGGTCACGAGAACGCGGGTGCCTTCAAGTCCGGGAGAGCGCTCAGCGGGGGCATCCATGTGGTGAGCACGTTCGATGCGACCCGGTCTGACTCCTGCGCGGGGCAACGCGGTGAACGCACCGCCGGTGCGGGTTCGTGACGCGTACGGGCGCGAGCGGGAACGGCTCGAGGAGCTGCAGCGCAGGGCGTCCGATATCTGGCCGCAGTCCCGGGCGCAGCTCGCCGCCGCCCCGGACGCGATCGAGCTCCCGGCACAGTTCATCGGCGACGGCTGGGTGCGAGTCGCGGCCGGCATTGACGATCACCCTGTCGGCTTCTCGGTCACGATCCCCCTCAACGGCGGCGTTGACGAGCTCGATGGGCTGTTCGTTGAACCTGACCAGATGCGCCGTGGGGTCGGCACGATGCTGTTGGTCAACTACTGCTGTGTGGTTGGGTGCCGCCGTTCTGGCCAGCGAGGCTGGCTCACCGGGCGCACGAGCTTGCCTGTGGTTGGCGCCGTCATGTCAAACGCGACAAACCCCGTCCCCGGGGAGGCGATTTGTCGCAAACCGGGCCGATTTCGATGCCGTCTGCGACGAATCCCGTCGGGCGCGGACGATTTGTCACGTCCTGCAGGCGCGCAGGGCACCGCCCGCACCCGGCCCCTCGCCTGCCGGCGCGCGCGGGCCGGTGGCGCAGCCGTGCTGGAGGTGATGATCGGCCCCGCTCAGCCCTTCTACGAGAAGCTCGGCTTCCGCGTCATCGCCCCGGTCAACAGCCGCTTTGGTCCCGCGGTCCGGATGCGCATCGAGCTGACGTCGATTAGGCTGCCCGGCGTTGACCCGTGAACTGACCAGCGACCTGAACGTGTTGGGACGTCTGGTCGCACCGGAGGGCAAGGATGTGGTCGATGTCGGCTGCGGCGCGGGCTCGCTGGTCCGAGAGCTCACCGCCCTCGGCGCCCGCGTGGTCGGGGTCGAGGTGTCCCAGGAGCAGTTGGCGACCGCCCTGGAACGCGACGGCGGGGGCGGCGCCCGTTACGTCGTCGGTCGGGCGGAGTCGCTCCCGTTCGAGGACGGGACGGTCGACGCCGTGCTGTTCATGCGCTCGCTGCACCACGTGCCTCGCGACCAGCAGACCGAAGCGCTGCGCGAGGCTCGTCGGGCGTTGCGCCCGGGCGGCATCGTTTATGTGGCCGAGCCGCTGGCCGAAGGAGACTTCTTTGAGCTGGTCAACATCGTCGATGACGAGACTGAGGTTCGGGCCGCGGCTCAGCGCTCGCTGCGCGACGCGGCACAGGCGGGCCTGGAGCTCCGCGAGACCGTCGAATACGGCGTTCGGATCGAGATCCCCGACCTCGACGCCCTGCGCGCGCAGGTGGTCAGCTCAGATCCCGAGCGAGCGACCGTGTTCGACGCCCGGGCCGGCGAGTTGGAGCGGGCGCTGGCACGACTCGGGGAGCCGGCGGGTGACGACGGCGCCAGGGTGTTCGTGTCGCCGATGCGCGCCGATCTGCTCGCGCGCGCTGACGGGGACTAGGGCCGGGCCGCGCCGAGCAGCTCGCTCAGCTCGGCGAGGTCATCATCGCTCGCGGTCCACCGCGCGGCGGCGGCGTTGGCCCGAACCTGTTCTGCCTTGGTGGCGCCCGCGATCACCGAGGAGACCACCGGTCGCGCCAGCAGCGCGCCGATCGCGACGTCCGTCAACGAGATGCCCCGCTGCTCGGCATAGTCGCGCAGCGAATCGAGCAGCGCGAACTGGGCCGCGGTGGCGATCTCGTCGCGTCCGGAAAGGCGCGTGCCGTCGGGGGCCGGCTGGCCGCTGCGGTACTTGCCCGTCAGCAGGCCGGACGCGAGCGGAAAGTAGGGGATAAACGAGATCCCGAGCCGTTCGCACGCCGGAAGCACCTCCTCCTCTGGCTCCCGCACGAGCAGGCTGTATTCGTTCTGGACAGCGGAGAAGCGGGTCAGGCCGTGCTCGCGCGCGACAGCGTCTGCTTCGTCGAGCTGCGCGGCGCTGAAGTTCGACGCGCCGATCGCGCGGACCTTGCCGGCGGTGATCAGCTCCTGCAGCGTCTCGAGCGTCTCGAGGATCGGGGTCACGCCGTCGGGCTCGTGGTACCAGTAGTAGTCGACCTCGTCGGTCTGCAGGCGCTCTAGTGAGGCGTCGATCGCCTGGCGGATGTAGTCGCGCGACCCGCGAGGTCCGCTGCCGTCGCCCATGTCCATGCCGAACTTGGTCGCCAGCACGATCTGGTCGCGCCGGCCCTTGAGCAACTCGCCGATGAAGCGCTCGCTCTCGCCCCGCCCATACGTGTTGGAAGTGTCGAAGAACGTGGTCCCCTCGGAGATCGCCGCGTCGATCACATCCCTGGTGGCCGCGAAATCGATCCGGCGGCCGAAGTTGTTGCAGCCGAGACCGACGACGGATACCTCGAGGCCGGACTCGCCGAGGGGTCGCATGGGGAGGGCAGCCATCGCGTCCGATATAGCAGAGCCGGGGCGCGAACGTCGGCGATAATCCGGCGGCCGCGCCGTCGCGACTGCGCAACGATGGGATCGCTCACGTTCAAAACCACGCTCGCCAAACGAGGCCCGGGGGTCGCGGTGGTGCTCGACGAAAACCAGGTGACGGCAGTCGGCGAGGGCGCAAAGCGCTTTCCGGTCGCGGCGACGATCAACCGCTACACCTGGCGCAGCACCGTCGTGCGGATGCGCGGCGAGTTTCTGCTCGGCCTCAGCAAGGAGGTACGCGCGCACGCCCAGGTGGAGGCCGGCGACGACGTTGAGGTCGCGCTCGAGCTCGATCGCGCCCAACGCACGGTCGAGCTTCCGCCGGCGCTCGCCGACGCGCTCGCAGGCGACCAGCGGGCCGGGGCTGCCTACGAGCGGCTTGCGTACACGCACCGCAAGGAGTTCGCGCGCTGGGTGGCGGAGGCCAAGCAGGAGCAGACGCGCGACCGGCGGGTCACGAAGACGCTCGAGATGCTGCGAGCGGGCGAGACGCGAAGCTGAACCCCTGGGCGGCCGCCGGTCACAGCGGCCGCGAGAGGATCTGCCCGCGCCAGCCGTTGAGGTCAAAGCGTCCGTCGCGCCTGAACCCCTGCCGTTCGTAGAAGCTCACGAGCGCGGGCGCATCGGCCCAGCAATCGACCCGGAGGCGCCGCGCGCCGCGCTCGCGGGCGAGTTCGGCGGCACGGGTCAGCAGCCGTGCCCCGATCGCGTGGCCGGCCAGCCGGCGGGCGCTGATCAGCAGCGAGACGTACACCTCGGCGACCGTACTCGCGGGCACGTATTCGGGCGCCGTGCCGACCGCCAGTGCGCCGACGATCGTGCGGTCATGCTCTGCGAGGTGGACGTCGTCCTGTGTCAGCATCCGCTCGAGGCGGTCGCGCATCTCCGGTCGCGCGCTGAACGGGAGCTCGCCCCACTGGCCGACCAGTCCGCGGCCGACCAGCCACTCGACCGCCTCGTCGAACAGCGCCAGAACGGACGCCGCGTCGGCCTGCGAGCCGGGCCGGATCCGCAGCTCGATCACGAGCTGTATTTCTAGCGCGCGTCATACGATCTGTGATCGATGACGCTCGTGAGCCAGATCCTCGCGCGCCGGATGGGGCTGATTGCGCCGCAGACGCTCGACGTCGTTTGCGAACCCGACCTCAGGGCCTCGATGGATGACGGGGCTGTGCTGCTCGCCGACCGCTGGGTGGCGCGCGACCAGACGCAGCGCCCGCAGCCGACCGTCCTGGTCCGTTCGCCCTACGGCCGCCGACGTGCGGTCGGGCTGCTGTTCGGGCGGCTGCTCGCCGAGCGAGGACTGCAGGTCGTGATCCAGAGCGTCCGGGGCACATTCGGCTCAGAGGGGAGCTTCGCGCCGTTCGACGAGCGCGCCGACGGTCTCGCGACGCTGCGCTGGATCCGGGCCCAGCCCTGGCACCGTGACCGGATCGGCATGTTCGGGCCCAGCTATCTCGGTCTCGTCCAGTGGGCGGTCGCGGCCGACGCCGGTGACGACCTCTCGGCGCTGGCGATTCAGGTCAGCGCGTCTCAGTTCTACGAGCAGACGTACGCCGGCGGGAGCCTCTCACTCGAGAATGCCGGCTCCTGGCTGGTGCTCGTCTCGACCCAGGAGGGGCGCTTTGCCCTGATCACGATCACCCGGGCGCTGAGAGGGCTTCGCGCGCTGATGGATGAGCTGCCGCTGGGCGAGCTGGACGAGCGCGCCACCGGCACCGCCGTTCCGTGGTTTCGGGAAGCGTTTCAGAACCCGGCGCGCGACGACGCCTACTGGGCCGCACGTGACTACTCGACCGGGGTTCCCCAGGTGCAGGCGCCGGTCCAGTTCGTCGGCGGCTGGTACGACATCCTGCTGCCGTGGATGCTTGATGACTACGGCTCGCTGCGGGCTGCCGGGCATCGCCCTCAGCTGCGGATCGGTCCCTGGACTCACACCGCCCCCGGCCTCGCCGCGTCGGGCCACCGCGACGGGATCGCCTGGCTTCGTGCGCACCTGCTTGATGACGATCGGTTGCTGCGGACCAAGCCGGTCCGGTTGTTCGTAACCGGTGAGCGCTCCGGAGGCGGCTGGCGCGATCTCGACGACTGGCCGCCGCCAGGGACCGAGGAGCGGCCGTTGTGGATCGCGGCGGACGGTCGGCTGGAGAATGAACCCGGCGCGAACGTCAGCGGGTCCGATGGCTACCGCTACGACCCCACCGACCCAACGCCCGCCGTCGGAGGCCCGGTGCTACTCGCCCGGACCGCGGTGCTCGATAATCGCGAGCTCGAGGCTCGCGACGACGTGTTGGTGTACAGCACCGAACCGCTTCGGTCGACGATCGAGGCGATCGGTCCGGTGCGGGTGTCGCTCTGGGCGCGTGCCGACTCCGAGTACTTCGACCTCTTCGCGCGCGTCTGCGATGTCGATCTCGAGGGCGCGTCGTGGAACGTCTGTGACGCGCTCGCGAGGGTCGCGCCGGGCCGTTTTCAGCGCTCCGATGGCGGCGTCTGGGAGGTCGCGTTCAACCTCTGGCCGCTGGCACATCGGTTCGCTTCCGGGCACCGTATCCGCCTCCAGGTCTCGTCGGGTGCGCATCCGCGCTACGCGCGCAATCCAGGAACTGGCGCGGATCTCGCGACGAGTACCGACGTCAAGGCGGTGGCGATCGAGCTGCTGCACGGCGGCGAACATCCGTCGTCGCTGGTGCTGCCGGCTCCGGGCGCGTGAGTCGCCGCAGGCCGGCCGCGCTCGTCGCGTTGGTCGCGGCCGGGTGCTCGATCGCGGCGCTCGCGGCCGTCGGTGCGGATCTCGGAACGATCGCCCCGGGCCGGGCGAGCGCGGCTGCAGTTGCGGCGCCCTGCTCGGGCCACTACGCCCGTGGGCCGTACCGTGCGGCCCGTCGGCTGCGCTTCGGGATCGATCCCGAGCCGGCCGGCAGCGCCGGTAGGACCCAGCAGCGGGCGGTACCGCCCGACCAGGCAAAGACGCTCCGCTCCCTGCGAGGGTTGCGCCCGGCCGGCAAGCAGCTCGTGCTGCGCGTCAACCGCCTGTTCGAGTCCGACGGCGAGGCCGGCATCCGCCGCTTTGAGCGGATCATCGGTAGCTACACCCGAGCCGGCTTCGACACCGAGCTTCAGGTCCGCTATCACCCGTCACCCGGTCAGGCAGGGAAGATCGCCGCCTGGACGCGGTACGTGCGTCACGTGGTCGATGTATTCGGCCCCGACCGGCATCTGATCGCGATGACGATCACCAACGAGGTCAACCTGGCGAGCTCGCCCAACACCTCCGACGGGGCCTACCCGCGTGCCGAGCAGGCGCTGATCGAGGGGATCATCGCCGCCCACCGAGAGGCCGAGCGGCGCGGCTTTGATCAGCTGCGGTTCGGCTTCACGTTCGCGTACCGGTTCGATCCGGTCACCGACGCGGCCGTGTTCACCGGGCTGCGGCGCGGCGGCCGGGCGTTCCGGCGCGCGCTCGGATTCGTCGGGGTCGACTACTACCCCGAGCTGTATCCGGGACTGCACAGCGGCGTTGATCTGCGCGGCGCGACGCTCGAGATGCTCGCGACGATGCGCCGTTGCTTCATGGCGCTCGGCGGTCTCGGTGCCGGCGTGCCGCTGTGGATCACCGAGAGCGGCTATGACACAACGCCGGGAGCGGTGACCGGCGCCCAGCAGCGCGCCGCATTGGTGAGGATCGTCGACACGGTCCGCAGCGCCGCGAAGACCTACGGCGTCACCGACTATCGCTGGTTCAACCTCCGCGACAACCTGTCGACCAGCTCCGGGTTCGCGCAGACCAGCGGGCTGCTGACCGAGAGCTACGCCCGCAAGCCCTCGTTTGGCGCCTACCGCCGCCTGATCGCGCGCTTCGGGGCCGCCTGCACAGCCGCGCGCCGGCCTCGCCCGTCTTAGACCGCGCGAACCTCGTCGCCGACGTTGATCACGCCATCCTCGAGGATGTCGGCGCGCAGGCCACCACGGTGGACCAGCTCGCGGAGCACGGGCCGCGAGGCGTAGCCCTGAACGACGGTGCATGGCTCGCACAGGCGCATCCCGCGGCAGCGGACGGCGCCGACCTTGAACTCATAACCGACCAGCCGGTTGAGCGCGACGCCCCGGGTGACGACGTTACGGCGGTGCTCGTCAGCTTTCAGCGGCGGCGCGAACGATTCGCAGACCTCGGCCTCGACGAGCGTCAGCGCGCTCCCCGGTACGCCCGAATCGAATGTGCCCTTGCCGGTGACATGACGGTCGCCCTCGAGTCCCTTGCCCGCGAGTGCCCGGACCGAGTCGACCGCCTGAGCGGGCTCGCCCGCCGACGGCGAGACCCAGATCCGCTCGACCTCGCCGATCTCGGTCGGCGCCGACGGCAGCGGCGGCCGAGCGAGGGCAATGTCGGCTGCCGCGATCAGGAACCCATCGGCGAGTGACTCGTTGGCGACCCTGCCGCTGCCCGCCGGATCCCAGACGACGCCCGAGGGGGTGCCGAACATGACCACGAACCGTGCCGGCGCGTCGTCTGACTCGGGGACGCGCGCGATCCACGGTCCGGCCCAGCTGAACGAAGCCGGGTTGGCGATTCTGGCGAGGCCGAGGCCGAGCCCACCGAGCCAGCGCGAGACCGTCCAGCCGGTGGCGGGGTCCTCGGCCGGCCCGAGCCGGGGGAGCTGCTTGGGCTCGAGCTCGAGCACGCTCGCGACGCAGGAGAGGAATGACGCCTGCTCGACCGACATTCCACTCTGTGGCTGCGTGCTCAGCTTCACCCCTGAGACAGTAGTGGCTACGCGACGGAGGGATATCCTCCCGGCCCGCCCATTTGATGCCGGACACCCCAACACCACGATTGGTCACGCTCGACGGCGAGCTGTCGGTTGCCGACGTCGCGGCGATCGCGGCCGGGGCTGGGGTGGCGCTCGACCCGCGCGCGATGGCGCAGGTGGCGCACAGCCGCGAGGTGCTCGAGCAGATCCTCTCGACCGGGACCCCGGTCTACGGGATCAGCACCGGCTTCGGGGCGCTCGTCTCCAACACGGTCGCGCCCGAGCTGCAACGCCACCTGCAGGTCAACCTGCTCCGCAGTCACGCGGCCGGGACCGGCCCCGAGCTGCCGCGCGGGATCGTCCGCGGCGCGATGGCGGTACGCGCGAACGGGCTGCTGCTCGGTCACTCAGGGGTGCGGCCGATCGTCGTGCAGCGGGTCGCAGCGCTGCTCAATGGCGGCTATGTCCCGTGCGTGCCTCAGACCGGTTCGCTCGGCGCGAGCGGGGATCTCGCGCCGTCGGCGCATGCATTTCTGCCGCTGATCGGCGAGGGCGTGGTGCGCGGGCCCGACGGCGACGCGGTGCCCGGCGCTCGGGCACTCGCGGCGCTCGGTCTCGAGCCGCTCGAGCTCGAGAGCAAGGAAGGACTGGCGCTGATCAACGGGACCCACTTCATGAGCTCGATCGGCGCGTTGCTGACGGTGCGCGTCGCGCGTCTGCTGGACACGGTCGACCTGGTCGCGGCGGCGACGATCGACGCGCTGCGCGGCGCCCTGCCGGCGTTCGATCCCCGCGTGCATCGATTGCGCCCGCTCGCCGGTCAGAGCGTGAGCGCGGCCAACATCGCGACCGCGCTGCGGGGGTCGGAGCGGATCGCCGGCCCGGGCTCGTCACGCCTGCAGGACGCATATTCGCTGCGCTGCGCCGCGCAGGTGCACGGCGCGGCGCGCGAGGCGCTGCGGTTCTTCGCCGAGCTCGTCGTCGCCGACCTCAACGCGGTGACCGACAACCCGCTCGTGTTCGACGACCCACCCGAGGTGATCTCGGCGGGCAACTTCCACGGCCAGGCGCTCGCGCTTGCGTTCGACACCCTGCGGCTGGCGCTCGCGGACCTCGGCTCGATCTCCGAGCGGCGGACGTTCAGGCTGCTCTCGCCGAGTCTCAACGGGCGGCTGCCGGCGTTCTTGACCAATGACGCCGGTACATCGAGCGGCTACATGGTCGTCCAGTACACCGCCGCCGCGCTCGTCTCCGAGCTGCGGGCGCTCGCCCATCCGGTCAGCGTCGACAGCATCCCGACCTCGGACAACCAGGAGGACCACGTCTCGATGGGAATGACCGCGGCCCTGATGGCGCTCCAGGCGGTGGACCGCCTCGAGCGCGTGGTCGCGAGCGAGCTTTTGTGCGCGGCGCAGGCACTGGACTGCGACCCCGGGACGCCGGGGGAGCTGGTGCTCGCGTTGCACGCCGCCGTTCGTGAGCGCGTGCCGCCGCTGACGCACGACCGGCCGCCCGCCGCCGACCTCGACAGCGTGCTGGCGCTGATCGGCGATGGGGTCGCGGGGGCGCTGATGGCGGCGGGGCGGGACTCGGCGCGAGGCGGCTGACGGCACGTCGCGGCCGACCGCGCGCGCAATACTCCGGCGATGGCCTTCGTCCCCGCGGAACGTCACCTGCTGCGCGCCAAGGATCTGGCCGATTCGCGGTTCTCCGAGCCGCTCGACGTCGACGACCTCGCGCACGCGGCGGGGCTGTCACGCGCACACTTCAGCCGCGAGTTCAAGCGCGCCTTCGGCGAGGCGCCCCACACCTACCTGCTGACGCGGCGGCTCGAGCGCGCCGCCGCGCTGCTGCGGATGACCGACAACTCGGTCGCCGAGATCTGCTTCTCGGTCGGGCTCCAGAGCGTTGGCTCGTTCACCAGCAGCTTCACGCGCACCTACGGTGTCTCGCCGACCCGGTACCGGGAGAGGTTCCCGCCGGCAGCCGATCACGCGCTCGTTCCCGGTTGCGTGGTGCGGTTCTACGGTCGCCCGCAACACAGCACGTTTGGAGAAGACAGCAGCGACGCCCGTGACTAGCTTTGGCGGCGCCGATGCACTCCAACCAACAGGAGGAAACGATGATCAAACTCTCCACCGCCCATCTGTGGGTCCATGACCAGGATGAGGCGCTCGCCTTCTACACCAAGAAGCTCGGCTTCGAGGTGCGCAGCGACGTCACGCTCCCCGAGATGGGTAACTTTCGCTGGCTGACCGTGGGCCCTGCAAGCCAGCCCGACATCGCGATCGTGCTGATGCCGATCCCCAGGCCGCCGGTGATGGACGCCGACACCGCGGAGCAGGTCAGGGCGCTGATGGCCAAGGGGTTCGCCGGCACCGTCTTTCTGACGACCGACGACCTCGATTCCAGCTACGAGGAGCTTCGCCAGCGTGGCGTCGAGTTCTCCGAGGAGCCCGAGGAGCGGCCGTACGGGATCGATTCCGGGTTCCGCGATCCATCGGGCAACAGTCTCAGGCTCACTCAGGTCAACGAGCTCGTCTCGGCCTAGGAAGACCGCCGTCAGGCGCGGGCGCGACGACCCTGGTGTCGCGCCCGCCCGACGCTCACGGCTCGCCGTCGAAGTAGTCGACGTTGCCGTCGGCCCGCCGAAGCATCACGGTGTCGTCGGGATTGCCCGGCCAGACGCCGATCTTGCCGCTGTCGGGATAGACCGACACCGCCGGCTCCTGGGAGCTTGACCACATCAGCACATGGGCCGAGGACTGGCCGGCGTTGCTCACCTTGTGAGCGCCACGTGGGCCACGGGGAAAGCAGACCAACGACCCGCGGACGATCGTCTCCCAGCCGTCGGGCCCGCGCAGCTCGACCGGCCCGTCGATCACCAGCATCCACTCCTCGACGTACTCGTAGTGGTAGGGGCAGAGGCTCTCCCCGGGCGGGACCTCGAACAGCTTGACGACGTTCTCGATCCCGCCGGCGACTTCTCCCACTCGGCAGACGCCCGTGCGGTAGCCGCCCGGATCGGATTCGTCGTACTCGAACAGCGACTCGAACACGTTTGGATATGCCATCGGGCGATCTTCGCACGGGAAGCCGGCGGATTCAGCGCCGGTCGCGAGCCGCGGCCACCGCGGCCTGCCCGTAGGAGATGCCGCCGTCATTGGGCGGCAGGCGCGCGGGGATCAGGACCCGCATGCCGGCCCGCTCCAGGCCGGCCGACACGCTCTCGAGCAGGAGCCTGTTCTGGAACACGCCGCCGCTCAGCGCGCAGATCTCCAGCCCGCGTTCGGCGGCGATGCCCGCCACTGCGGCGACGGTCGCATCGGCGATCGCTGCGTGAAAGCCCACGGCGACCGTGCTCGTGTCGACGCCGCGCTCGAGGTCGCGGGCGATCGCCCGGATCGCCGGCCGCGGATCAAGTTCCCACCGATCGCCGATCGCGACCTCGTACGGCGTGCGCCCGCCTGCGGCTCGCGATGCCGCCCCCTCGAGCTCGACCGCGGCCTGGCCCTCGTAGCTGACCTCGGCACGGATCCCGCACAGCGCCCCAACAGCGTCAAACAGCCTGCCGATGCTCGACGTGACCGGCGACACCTCCGGGCTGGCCCCGATCTGGGCCATCGCATCCCAGTGAGTCGGGTCAACGAGGTTCGCCAACGCCGGCGACGGCGGCCGGGGCTCTCCAAACGCCTCAGCGAGCCAGGCGAACGCCATCCGCCACGGCTGGCGGATCGCGGCGGCTGAGCCCGGCATCCGGACACGGTGCAACGAACCGACACGCTCGAAGCCGACGAGCCCGCCGACGAGCAGCTCCCCGCCCCACACTGTTGCATCGGTCCCGTAGCCGGTGCCGTCGAAGATCGCCCCGACGGCGTCGGATTCGAACACCCCGTGCTCTGCCAGGCAGGCCGCCAGGTGAGCGTGGTGGTGCTGGACGGCGACGCGCTCCAGCTCGTCGCGCTCGAGCGCGTATGTGGTCGAGACGTAATCGGGGTGCAGATCGTGGGCCACCAGCTCCGGGGTGACCGCGAACAGACGCTCGAAATGGGCGATCCCGGCGCGAAATGCGCCGATCGTCGCGACGTGCTCGAGATCGCCGATGTGGTGTGAGACCCACGCGCGAGCGCCCTTGGCGACGCAGAAGGTGTTCTTCTGCTCGGCGCCGCAGGCGAGCAGCGGACGCTCGGCGGCGGGCGCCAGCGCCAGCGGCGCCGGGACGTAGCCCCGAGAGCGGCGGAGCGGCAGCGGTCTGCGTCCGCCGCCGGCCGTGACGATCCTGACGACCGAGTCATCTGTCCGGATCTCGATCTCGCGGTCGTGGGTGACGAACAGGTCTGCGATCGGGGCCAGCCTGGCGAGCGCGTCCGCGTCGCGGTACGCGATCGGCTCGTCGGAGACGTTGCCGCTCGTCATCACGAGCCCCGCGTGCCGGCCGGTAGCGGCGGCGAAGTCCGCGAGCAGCAGGTGATGGAGCGGGGTGTAGGGGAGCATCAGCCCCAGCTCGGGCGCCCCGGGGGCGACCGACCGAGCCACCGGCGCGCTCTCGAGACGGGGCGCTAGCACGATCGGGCGCTGCACGGAGGCCATCAGCTGCTCGGCTGCGGGGTCGAGCTCGGTGAACTCCCGGGCAGCCGACAGATCGCCGACCATCACCGCGAACGGCTTGTCCTCACGGTGCTTGCGGCTGCGCAGCGTGGACACCGCCCGTTCAGAGCCCACATCGCAGGCGAGGTGGTACCCCCCGAGCCCCTTGATCGCGACGACGAGGCCGTCGGCGAGCTTCTCGGCGGCAAACGCGACCACGTCCTCGACGGTCTGCACCACGGCACCATCGGGACCCACGAGCGCCAGGCGAGGGCCGCATCGCGCACATGCATTGGGCTGCGCGTGAAAACGGCGGTCAAGCGGGTCCTCGTACTCACGCCGGCAGTCGGCACACATCGCAAACGGCGCCATCGTCGTCTGCGGCCGGTCATAGGGGACGCCGCGCACGATCGTGAACCGCGGGCCGCAGTTGGTGCAGTTGATGAACGGGTAGCGATAGCGGCGATCCGAGGGCGACAGGAGCTCGGCCAGACACTCCGGGCAGGTTGCCGAGTCGGGCGTGACGGGCGCATCGGGCACCCCGGAGCGCTCGCTCTCGAGGATTCGGAACTCGCTGGTGTTATGCGGCCTGAGCTCGTCGCAGGCGACCCGGTCGACGACCGCCAGCGGCGGAGACTCGTCCGACAGCCGCTTCATGAACCGCGAGATCGCCTGCGGTGGGCCTTCGACCTCCAGCAGGACTCCGTGCTCGTCGTTGAGGACATAGCCCGCCAGCCCCTCCTCGATCGCCAGCCGGTAGACGAATGGGCGAAACCCGACGCCCTGGACCGTGCCTGTGACGCGGGCTCTCGTTCGAGCCCGCGCAGCGTCTGCGCTAATGGCTCCGAACCGTTGCAGCCGGATAGAGGAAGATCGTTCCAAGCTGGGTCCTCGGCCGCCCATTCACGCCTCGACCAGCTCTCTGAGCATGTGGTAGGCGGTCGCCTGGGCCTCCTGGATTCGGGGGATGTGCTGCGACGGCGTCACGACGACGTGGTCGGCCAACTGCTCGGCCGCGATTGCGCCGCCGTCGTAGCCGACCATCGCGACTGTGACCAGCTCCCGCCGGCGGGCCTCGGCGAGTGCCTCGAGCACGCTCAGCGAGCCGCCGCTCGTGGACAGCGCCAGCAGCACGTCCCCGGCGCGGCCGTGGGCGATGATCTGGCGGGAGAAGATCGCCTCCTTGCCGATGTCGTTGGCGATCGCGGTGATGATCGCGGTATCGGCGACGAGATCGATCGCGCGGCGAGATGGCCAGCCAAAGGCCGGCGGCGGCGCGACGAAGTCGGCCACCGCGTCGGCGGCATCGGTCGCCGAGCCGCCGTTGCCCAGCGCCAGCAGCCTGCCGCCGGAGTCAAGCCGGTCCCGAGTGGCCGCCGCCGCTTCGGCGAGCACTGTCGCTCCACTCGCAAGCGTCGCGGCACGCAGCTCGCTGACCTCGTCTGACTTCATCAGCACCGAGGAGCGCACGTCGGCCAGGACCGCGTCGAGGTTGTCCTCGCGCTCGGCCAGGAACGGGTACAGAAAGCTCGACGCGCCGACATCGTGGGCGCGCCGCTCGGTGCGCCCCTCGAGCAGTCCCCGGTGCTCGAAGAAGACGTGGACCAGCTCCCACAGGACGTGGTAGAGCGTCTCTACCAGCTCCTGGCGCACGAACGCGTCCGAGCTCGGGGGCTCGAGGGTCCACTCCGCGCCGAGCTGCGAGAACGCAATCGTCAGACAGCCGCGCGAACGAGCCGCGGCAAGACCGGCGATGAGCTCGGGTCCCTCATCGCGCTCGCCGAACGCGATCACGATGTCGCCTGGCTCGGCGGTCAGCTCGAGCTCGCGCACCACGCCGGCCGACTCACCGGTCAGGCCAAGCGCCGGCAGCGCCCGCTTGCCGACGATCACCGGATGAACGAACTCGACCGCCACGTGCCGGACATCGGACCGCGCCGAGGGGGAGGTTCCGGCGGCGATCAGCCGGCCGCCGCGGGCGAACCGCTCGGCCATCCGATGGCAGAGCCTCGCGATTGTCTCCGACTGGGCGTCAAAGAACGCCGTGCCCGCGTCGCGACGCTGCGCCAGCCGTTCATTGAGCAACTCGCGCACCCGGCCGACGGGGCGCACCTGGGTCATGCGACCGCCTTCACCTGCCTCTGCGCCAGCTCGGTGAGCCAGCGGCGGAGCTCTTGCACGCCGTCACCGGTCCGGGCGCTGGTCTGGATCGTCCTGACGCCGGGATTGACCACGTCGATGTTGTACAGCAGCTTGTCGAGGTCGACCTCGAGATGGGGGAGAAGGTCGAGCTTGTTGACGACGACCAGCTCGCAGGCCCGGAACATCAGCGGGTACTTGAGCGGCTTGTCCTCGCCCTCGGTGATCGAGCAGACCATCGCTCGGGCGTCCTCGCCGACTCTGAATTCGGCCGGACAGACGAGGTTGCCGACGTTCTCGATCACGAGCAGGTCGAGATCGTGGAGCGGGAGCTGGTCAAGCGCCGAGCGGACCATGTTGGCGTCGAGGTGGCACTCGCCGCCGAACCCGTTGCCGGTGTTGAGCTGGGTGACGGGGATGTGCAGCGTCGCGAGCCGGTCGGCATCGATCGAGCCCTGGACGTCGCCCTCGAGCACGCCGGCCCTGACGCCGTCCAGCGGGTCGCCGATCGCGCGCTCGAGCAACGTCGTCTTGCCCGCTCCGGGGGCGCTCATCAAGTTCAGGACGGTGACGTCGTGACGGTCGAAGTCATCTCGGTTGGCGCGGGCGATCGTGTTGTTGGCGTCCAGCGCGTCCTCCACGACCCTCACCTTGGTCCGGTGCATGCGGCCTCCTGTTCTTCGACCTCTATGTAATCAACCTCGAGCTCGTCCCCGCCGGTGATCTCGACTTCGCCCGAGGCGCACTCGGGACAGCGGAAGGCGGGGATTTCAGGGGACCACTCGCGCCCGCACGCTTGACAGCGCAGCGTCGCGTCGAGCTCGACCAACTCGAGCACCGCACCGTCGCAGGCGGTGTCGCGCGCGACGATCTCGAAGTAGAACGTCAGCGAGTCGGGCACCACCTGACGCAGCCGCCCGACACGGAGGTTGACAACCGTCACCCGCCGGTCGCCGGCGTGCTTGAGCGCGGTGTTCAGGACCGCCGTCGCGACCGACAGCTCATGCATCCTGGCCGCCGTGATCAGATTGCAGTTCGGCGACCGTGTCGAGCACCACGTCGACGGCCCGGGCGAGCGCGCCGCTGACGGGCTCAGACAGCCCGAAGCCCACGTCCTCGACGACCTCGGGCTCGCAGGCGACGACGAACACGCGCCCCGGCCAGCCGCCGACTGCCTTGACGAACCTCAGCACGGTCTGTGGATCCATCCCGTGCGGGTCGAGCATCTGGCCGTCCTCGATCTGCCCGTCGGTGTCGCTCTCGTCGGCCTCCATCACATACAGCGTGCCCGGGGGCTCGCCCTGGCGGCTGATGTCGATCAGGATCAGGGCGTCGTAGCCCCGCATCACCTCGTAGGCGAGGTCAAGCCCCCCGGATCCGAAGTCGATCACCCGGACCCCGGGTGGCAGCTCGCGTTCGCTGAGCAGCTTCGCCACCTCGCCTCCGAATCCGTCGTCGCGCAGCCAGGCATTGCCGATCCCGGCGACGAGGATCTGCTTGGTCCGTTCAGCGGTCTGGTTCAAGGTTGCTCCACCTCGTGTGCGAAGAAGAACAGATAGCGGCCGGTCTCGCGCATCAGCTCCTGACCGGGATCGTCGTCGACGGTCACTCCGAGGTAGACACGGTCGTCGTAGCCGACGTAGATGCGCTCGATCGTCGCGCGGCGCCCGTCCAGCATCTTGTCGTACACGTCGCGGTCGGTCCCAGGGCGCAGGACGAGCTTGCCGCCACGGATGAACTTGACCCCGTCGACCGTCGCGGTCTGCTCCCCGGGAACGTCGGCCGCGTCTTCCGGGAACGCCGATGGGCGCGGCCCGCTAGCCATCTGAGACCTCTTTGAGGCCACCGTGCAACCCGAGGATCTCGTCCGGCGTGACCGCCAGCGCTCGCTGCAGCATCTCGCGCACGACCGGGTCCTCTCCGGCGGCCTGTTCGCGCTCGACGTCGGTCAGCGCGTTGACGTGCAGGACCAGGGCCTCCTCGATCTCGGTGTTGTCGAACAGGTTGCCGCGGCTCTCGGGCGCGATCCGCGGGTGGTCGGGCAGCACGATCGCGGCGCCGAGCACGGCATCGTCGTCGTCGCCGGCCAGCACCGGCCAGATGTTGACGCTTTCGCGCCCGCTCTCGAGCGGTGACCGGAAGCGTCCAGCGGACAGCTGCACCACGACATGCGTCGAGATCAGTGAATCCCTCAGGGCCGCGGCCCGATCGAGTCCCGCGGCGACCGTCGAGGTGTTGTGGACGCAGCTGCGCACCAGTTGGCCTCCGTCAGCGAGCGGCTCAGAGCGCAGCGTGAAGCGCCCGCCCTCGAATTCGGCCGTCGCGCGTTCACCGACGTCGACCGGCCCAAGCTCCACGCGGCGCTCGCCGGCCTCGTATCGCACGCCGCTCGGCGCCAGATAGCGCAGCGTCGCCGTGAGCGTCGCCCCGGGCGCCGGCAGGGCGACGCATTCGAGCCGCGCCCGGTCAAAAGCCCCCGCGCATTCGGCCGCGTAGACCGGGGGATAGGCGATCCCAAACGGGGTGGGGGTCGCGTTCTTGGTCGCGCCGGGCGTATACGGGTAGAGCGCGTAGCCCTCGTACAGCAGCGACGTGACGAGCTCTTCGAGCTGCTCACGCATCGGACCGATCCGCGAGCTCGAGCAATTCGGCGATGCAGGCGTCAAAGCTCGGCATCCCACGGGCTGAGCGCCGGTCATTGAGCGCCTCCAGCGTCGGCTCATCGACCCGGACCCAGCCACCGCAGGGGTAGTGCTCGGCGATCATCGCTCGCCAGGCGCCAACCGGCATCTTGTACTGCGCCGTGCAGCTCCAGGGCACCGGCACGACCTGCAGCCGTCGACCTGCGCCGTGGAAGAAGACCGTGCCGTTGAAGTGGAAGCTGAGCGGGATCTCGCCGTCCCGCACGGCGTAGAAGTACTTGGCGGCGGCGACCTCGAGGTCGTAGGTGCATGAAACCTCGATCCCAAACGGCGTCGAGCCGGTGAACCCGGGAACGTTGGCCGACACCCGGGCCCACGCGAGTCCCGAGGTCGAGGGCGCCCAGCTCGCGGGAGGCCCGAACAGCTCGGCCAGTCGCGCGCGCGTCTCGGGGTCATACCCTCGCCGCGCCGGGTCGATCATCACCTGGACAGTCAGCGCGATCGACTGGATCTCGTACCCGCTGCGATCGCTGACCGTGGCCGAGAACAGCATCGTCGGCGCCGCGGCGAACGCGATGTGAGCCGCACTGGTGATCTCAAACAGCGGCTCGGGGGCGAGCAGCTCGACAGGCTCGGTCTCGGCATCGGTGCTCAACTGACGACCTCCGACGCGTTCGTGGCGCCGTTGCGGATCGCCGCGAAGAACTCGGGCACCGCCTCCTCGATCGCGCTGCCGCCGGAGATCCCCTCCCAGCGTGACTTGATCAGCCCCACGAGTGCATAGCACTGATCGATCGGCACGATCGCGTACTGGGCCGGATCCGATATCCGATTGACGACCAGCGCCTCGGCATCGGCCTCGAGCTGATCGAGCAGCGGGTTGTCGCGCACGAGCGGCTCCCACGCCTCGAGAGTGAGCTCGGATTCGGTCGCGCCCGCTGGGCTCGGATAGAAGGCGACCACCGACTCGGTGACCGTACTGCGCATAAAGAACGCGAGCCCGATCGGAATCTGGAAGGTCCCCCAGACCTCGTCACTGCACTGAAACTGATCAAGCCAAAGGGTCCGCCTACCCGTCGGCCGGTACTCGGCGTCGCCGGAATGCAGCGCCCAGCACGCCTCGCACGTGCACACGATCCGGCGGTCGACCAGGTGCAGCATGTGGCGGTGGTCATCGGGGAGCAGCGTGTTGCAGAGGTCGCAGCGCTCCTGAGGGCCGCTCGACGGTTCGCTCGCCGCGCCGCGCGCCGAGCCCGCCTTGGCCAGCGTCCGCATCGTCGCCAGCGCCTCGGCGCGTTTGCGCGCGGCGATCATCGCGTCAAGCTCGGCGCTCAACCTAGATCGCCACCCGCAGGCCGCCGGCCTCAAGCAGCGGCACGGGACGCAGCTGCAGCGGCTCGCCGCCCGCGGCCCGCCCAGCCCGCGGCAGATCGAACTCCATCTCGCAGGCCGCACAGCGCAGCATGCCGTCGCTCAGGGCCGCCTCGCCGAGCGGCTCCCCGCATGACGCGCATTCGTTGACGTAGGCGAGCAGCGTGCCGTCGACGTCTGCCAGCAGCAGGCCGACGCCGTCGACCTTGACGATCCCGAGCGAGTCACGGCCCGGCCGGCCCGACTGGGTCACCGGCACCCATCGCGACGGCAGGCCGTCGGCCGGCTCCGGGCCCGGTCCCGCGTGCACGACCGGCAACTCGAACGCGGGCGCGGGCGCGTCGGAGGCCATCGGCAGCGCGACCGCGCCCGGCACCTCAAGCTCGGTGACGCCGAGCACCTCGAGCCCGATCAGGTCCGGGGCGTGCTCCTCGAGCGCCTGCTTGATCGCGAGCTCGAGCGTCGCTCGCGAGGCGGCGCATCCGTTGCAGCTGCCCTGAAGCTCGAGCCTCGCGATGCCATCCTGCACGCCGAGCAGTTCGACGTTGCCGCCGTGGGACTCCATGTACGGGACGGACCGTGTCGAGCGCTTGTATGACTCGCTCCTGAAGCGAGATCGGGAACAGGTCATGGATCAGCAGCAGGCTCGCGACCGCGCCGTCCTCGCTCAGCTGGTCGAGGATCGTCGCGCCCGCCTCTCGGGATTCGGTGATCGCCTCCATGATCCGCCGCAGGCCATCGCCGTACATCGCGATCACGGCGGCGACAAGCTCCTGTGCGAGCGTCCGTGCTCGCACGTCGGGGAGCTCGTCGATCCGGGCCGTCAGATCCTGGATCCGCTCGAGTAGCTCCTCGGGCTGGATCTCGGTTGTCATCTGATCGCCTCCGTGCGCCACCACCGTTTGTCAGCTCAGACCAGTTGGGGTGTGGATCACCTTGCGAACCTTGCCGGCGCCGGTGTACATGTGCACGCCGCACGGCAGACACGGGTCGAAGCTCCGCACCGCTCGCATTATGTCGATCCCCTTGAAGTTGTCAGGCCCGTTCTCCTCGAAGATCGGCGTGTTCTGAACCGCATCCTCGTACGGGCCCGGCGTTCCATAGGTGTCGCGCGGGCTGGCGTTCCACGGCGTCGGCGGATAGGGCTGGTAATTGGCGATCTTGCCGTCGCGGATCACCATGTGATGCGAGAGCACGCCACGGGCCGCCTCGTGGAAGCCGCAGCTGATCGCCTGCTCGGGAACCTTGAACTCCTTCCAGCTCTTGGTCCGCCCGGCGCGGACCTCCTTCAGCGCCCGCTCGAGGCAGTGCAGCCCGACGAGCGCCGCGTAGGCCTGGTGGTAGGCCCGGGCGCGGTCGCGCTCGACCGCGTTTGACTTCTCGGGAACCTTCCACTCGAGCTCCATCTCTGGCATCGAGGCCGTCTTGGGCAGCACCATCTGGATCGAATGGCCGGTCGCCTTCAGGTAGCCGAAGTCGACCAGCCCGGCCTTCGCGGTGCACCACTGACGAGCGAACGGGCCGCCGCCGGTGTCGCAGCAGACGTGCGTGTCGGTGCGCTTGTCGTAGATCCGGGGCGAGACGACCCAGCTGTACTTGTCGGCCCAGTCACGCTTCTGTGGCTTGGGCAGCGTCTGCTTGTTCCACGGATGGTTCTTGTCGACCGGGTTGCCGAGCGGGTCGTGGGTGACGAACGTCGGCTCGTTCTCCCAGCTGTCGAAGTACGAGCTGCCGAGCAGGATCCGGATCATCAGGTTGATCTCGACCAGGTCAGTGGAGATCAGCTCACCGTTGATCGCGACGCCCGGGGTGATGTAGCGCTTGCGCCCCCACTCGGTCATCGTCCGGTAGTCGTAGTCGACGTAATCGGGGTCGTCGAAGCAGCCCCAGTTGACCAGGTTCGTGTCCCGGTAGCCGACCATGTCGTAGCCGGGCAGCTCGGTGAGGAAGAAGTCGTAGAGGTCGTCGTGCATCGGCACGGTGCGCTTGACGTAGTCGATGTAGCGCATCAGCCGCACGTAGTAGTCGGTCAGGGTCTGATGCGTGATGTCGGCGCTGCAGCCGCCGGGCATGATCGTCGACGGGTGGGTGTGCCGGCCGCCGAACAGGCAGTACATCTCGCGCGTGTAGCGCGCAACCTGCAGCGTCTCCAGATAGAAGCTGCCGGTGAACGGGTTCAGCGCCCGCATGATGTCGGCGATCGTCTTGTAGCCATGGACATCCTGGTGGGGCGACGAGGTGTTCTCCGCCTTCGCCAGCAGAGTCGGATTGGTGTCCTTGACCATCTGCTCGCAGAAGTCCACGTTCGCCATGCAGTCGTTGAAGATCGCGTGGTCGAACATGTAGTCGGCGGACTCGGCCAGGTTGAACGCCAGGTCGCCGAGTGGCGGGGGCTTGACCGAGTAGGCCATGTTCTGGTTCAGGCACGAGCAGGTGCAGTGGTTATCACCACAGATGCCGCAGATCCGGCTGGTGATGAAGTGCGCGTCGCGCGGGTCGATCCCCTTCATGAAGATGTCGAAGCCGCGGAAGATCATCGACGTGCTGTAGCACTTGTTCACCCGCTGGTTGGAGAAGTCGATCTCGGTGTGGATTCCGAGGCTGCCGACGATCCGCGTGATCGGATCCCAGGACATCTCCTTGACGACGACTTTCTTTTCGGCTGCTGTCTCGGTGGCCATATTCGGAAGGCTCCTTGCTCGATGATCGCGTTCGGGGTGGGCCGCGGCTACCAGCGCTTCTGGTAGCCGCTGCTCAGCACAGGCCCGGGACGCCGCCACTCGGGCTCGATGTCGAACTTCTTGTCGAGGTTGCGCTTGCGGAAGTACCGGAACACGGGTCCGTAGGTGAAACGCTGGAAGTTCGCGCCCTGCAGACCCCACGGGTCCGGATCCATGAACGGCATGTACTTGTCAGGGAAGCCCGGCATCGTGCATGCCATACAGATCCCGCCGACGTTCGGGCATCCGCCGATCCCGTTCACCCAGCCGCGGACGGGCACGTTGCACTTGGTCACCGGGCCCTTGCAGCCCAGCTTGACCAGGCAGCGATGGTCGGACCCGTACTCGGTGGCGAAGTTGCCCTGCTCGGTGAACCCGGCCCGGTTGCACCCCTCGCGGACGGTGCGCCCGAACAGCCATTTCGGCCGCAGTTGCTCGTCGAGCTCAGGGGCCGGCGCCATCCCCGCCAGGTGGAAGACGAGGTACATCAGCGTCTCGGTCATGTTGTCGGGCTGGGCCGGGCAGCCGGGGATGCAGACGACAGGCAGGTTGGCCTTCGAGCGCCACTTCCAGCCGAGGTAGTCCGGGAGGCCCATCGCGCCGGTCGGGTTGTTCTTCATCGCGGGGATCCCGCCGTAGGTCGCGCAGGTCCCGACCGCGACAACCGCGGCCGCCTTCGGGGCCAGCCGATCGATCCATTCATTGAGCGTGATCGGCTGCCCGTTCTCGGGATTGACGCCGAATCCGGTCCAGTGTCCCTCGCCGTTGATCTGCTCGTTGGCGATCGACCCCTCGACGACGAGCACGAACGGGTCGAGCTTGCCCTGCTCGGCGTCATACCAGGCCTGGATGTACTCGTCCCCGACCTCGAACGCGATCACCTGGTTGTGGATCACGACCCGCGGCATGCCCGGGATGACCCCCTGGATGATGTCCTCAAGGCTGGGGTTGGTGGCGGTCGTCATGGCGACCGAATCGCCCTCGCAGGAGAGGCCGATCGTCATCCACAGCACGTGTGCGGTGACGTTCTCGGTCGCCGCCTGGTTGGGTACGAATTCGGTGCTCGCCATTACGCGTCCTCTCCTCTGGAGTCCGTTGTCAACAGATCCGCGGGAGTGGATCTCCCACCAGTTGATCCATCACCCGCCTGCCCCCAAAAGCCGTGTTCACCATCACCATCCCGGGCGGCGTCTCCCGCACTTCGCCGATCACCGCCGCGGCCTCGCAACCGTCCACCTGCCGGAGCGCCGCCAGTGCCGCGGGGCTCGTGTCGGGGGCCACGAACGCGACCAGGCGGCCCTCGTTTGCCACGTACATCGGGTCGATCCCGAGCAGCTCGGCCGCGGCTGAGACGATCGGTGACACCGGAACCTGGGCCTCGTCGACGACCACGGCGACGGCCGAGGCACGCGCCAGCTCGTTGAGCACCGAGGCGACGCCGCCCCGGGTCGCGTCACGCATGCAGTGCAGGTCGCCGCCGGCGGCTCCGAGCAGCGCGTCGGCCGCCGGCCACAACGAGCAGGTGTCCGACTCGAGCTCGGCGTCGAGGTCGAACTGGTTGCGCGCCAGCATGATCGCCGTTCCGTGCTCGCCGATCGGCCCCGAGACAAGTACCTGATCGCCGGGTCGGATGCCCCTTGTTGAGACCTGCGCCCGTAAATCCACAGTCCCGACGCCGGTGGTCGTCAGATACATGCCGTCGGCCGCCCCGCGCTCGACGACCTTCGTGTCGCCGCCCACGATCTCGACCCCGGCCTCCCGCGCGGCGCTCGCGATCGCCTCGACCTCGGCGCGCAGGACATCGGCGTCCAAGCCCTCCTCGAGGATCATCGAGATCGTCAGCGCGACCGCCCTGGCGCCTGCCATCGCGAGGTCGTTGACGGTGCCGTTGACGGCCAGTTCGCCGATCGATCCGCCGGGGAAGCTAAGCGGCTTGACGACGAAGCTGTCACTGGTCATCGCGAGCCTGTGCTCGCCGATCTGGATCTCTCCGGCGTCACCGAGCGCAGCCAGCGCACCGTTGGGGGAGGCCTCTCCGAACGCGGGCACCAGCAGCCCCTCGATCAACGTCTGGGTCGCCTTGCCGCCGGCGCCGTGCGCAAGCGTGATCTGGCTATCGCGAAACCGCGCCCGCTTGGAGCGCGCCGTCTCGATGATCTCGAGCACCCGCTGCTCGCGGCCGGTGGCGACGGAATCGCTCAAGCGGGCTCCCCGGGGAGGTCACGTTGCGCGGCGCAGTTCACACGGCCTCCCGCTCGCGCGCGTATCGACCGAAGTTGTAGTAGGCCGCGCATGCCCCCTCAGGTGAGACCATGCAGGTGCCGATTGCGTGCTCGGGAGTGCAAGCCGTTCCGAACACCTTGCATTCCCACGGCTTGATCACTCCCTTGAGAACCTCGCCGCACTGACACGCCTTCGGGTCTGCCACCCGCACACCCGGGACTTCGAACCTGCGTTCCGCGTCAAAGTCCTGGTAGGCGTCGGACAACCGCAGGGCGCTCTGGGAGATGAATCCGAGCCCGCGCCACTCGAAGTGCGGGCGGAGCTCGAACACCTCGGCCATCACCTCGAGCGCTCGCAGGTTGCCCTCCTGCGGGACGACCCGGGTGTACTGGTTCTCAACCACGCACCGGCCGGCCTCGAGCTGGCGCAGGATCATCAGGATCGATTGCAGGATGTCCAGCGGCTCGAACCCCGAGATGACCACCGGGCGCCGGTAGTCGGCGGGGATGAACCCAAACGGCCTCGCGCCGACGACCGTGCAGACGTGACCGGGTCCGATGAAGCCGTCGAGCCGCAGGTCGGGCGATTCGAGCAGCGCTCGCAGCGGCGGCACGATCGTGACGTGGTTGCAGACGCACGAGAAGTTCTGCATCCCCTCGGCCCTGGCGCGCTTAAGCGTCAGCGCCGTCGACGGCGCGGTCGTCTCGAATCCGATCGCGAAGAAGACGACCTCGCGATCCGGATTCTCGCGCGCGATCCGCAGCGCGTCCAGCGGCGAGTACACCATCCGGATATCGGCGCCCTGAGCCTTGGCGTCGAGCAGGGTGTGCTCGGAGCCGGGGACGCGGAGCATGTCGCCAAAGCAGGTGAAGATCACGCCCTCGTTGTGAGCAACGGCGATCGCGTCGTCGACGCGGCCCATCGGGATCACGCAGACCGGGCAGCCCGGCCCGTGGACCAGCTCGACGTTGTCGGGCAGCAGATCGTCGATCCCGTACTTGTAGATCGAGTGCGTGTGGCCGCCGCACACCTCCATCACCTTGTAGTGGCGGCTTGGGTCGACGGCCGCCAGGATCTCGCCGGCCACCGCGCGACCGAGCTCGGCGTCGCGGAACTCGTCGACGAACTTCACGCAGCCCGCCCCGTCTGGCCGATCGCGACGCCTGCATGGACAAGCACGCGGTCACCGACCGATACCGGGGCCACTAGCTCGATCGCCACCGCGTGTTCGTCGCCACTGTCGTCAACGCATCTGGCAAGCGACTGGTCGGCGCTGCGGACCTCCATCAGGATGCCCTCGTCGCCGCAGGTGATGCAGTGCGGGTCGGCCGCGTCGCACTGCCGGGCGGGGGGCTCGAGCGTCACTCGATCACGCCTGCGCTGAGCTCGTTTGACTCACTCGATCACGCTCGCCTTGAGCTCCTCGAGCTCCTGCTCGTAGTCCTGGCCCATTCGCTCCAGCAGTGCCAGCGTCGCGTGGGCCTCTTCCTCGTCGACCTTGGAGAGGGCGAAGCCGACGTGGATCAGGACCCAATCACCGGGACGGGCCTCGTCGCCGTCACCGGACAGCAGGCTGACATTGATGTTCCGGCGCACCCCGACGACATCGACCTTCGCGAT
Organism: uncultured Solirubrobacterales bacterium; assembly: GCA_963770885.1. Lineage (GTDB taxonomy): Bacteria > Actinomycetota > Thermoleophilia > Solirubrobacterales > Solirubrobacteraceae > Palsa-465. The sequence continues at coordinate 963,974 of CAVYRI010000001.1, forward strand.
CTGATTCGCCTCGTCGACGATTTCGACGACTTGTCCAGGAATGGCCAGGCACATCAGGCGATGCTCTCCTCTCCGGCAGCCGTCAGACCAGGACCGGCGGCCCATCGGCGACCTGCTCGAGGCGGTATACCACTGGCGACAAACGCTGGTCTAAGTGGCGTAATCCTGGTGACGGTAATTGTGATTACAGGCCAATTCAAGGGCGGCACTGATTTTCTGACGAACTGGCACGTTGCGCGTAGACTCGCGTCCGGGCAGTCCGTTGTTCACCCACAAAGAGTCGTGGCGGTGCAATGACAGCGAGTCGTGGCGGGTCCGATGGCAGCGCCGGGGCGGCCGAGGCAGCGCCTCACCAGGAGGGCGCCGTCCACCCGCGATGGGCCAAGGTCCGTGAGCCTCGCGAAGCCTCGAGCTCGTATCACTATCTGCTCGACCTCGATCTGGATCTGGCGGACACGCTCGACGTCAGGATGCGGCTGGTCGCCCGGCCCGCAGCGACGGCGTTCACGTTCGAGTGCGACGTTGGCGAGATCGGGATGTCGCCGAGGCTCACCGACGCGGCACCCGGCCCGGGCGTGCTCGTGCTCGACGGCGTGATGGCGGTCAACACGCGGGTCGGCGATCGAGTCGCCGCCGAGCTGCTCGGCTCAGGTGATGTGATCGAGCCGACCCAGAGCGAGGAGGATGAGCTGCTCGCGTGCGTGGTCAGCTGGCGCGCGCTGGTCCCGATGCGGTTCGCGATCCTCGACTCGGCGTTCGCCGAGCGGGTGCACCCCTGGCCGCAGATCATGCAGGCGCTTCTTCGCCGGACCGAGCGCCGCGCCCGCAGCCTCAACGTGCAGCGGGCGATCGCGTCGCAGCCGCGGCTCGAGGTGCGACTGGCTCTGATGCTCTGGCATCTCGCCGCGCGCTGGGGGAGGGTCGAGCCAGGTGGGATCCGCCTGCCGCTACCGCTCACCCATCAGCTGCTCGGTCGACTGGTCGGCGCCGAGCGCCCATCTGTGTCGCACGCTCTCGCGCGGCTTTCGAGGTCCGGGCTGGTGACCGGCCACGGCGACGAGTGGCACCTGCAAGGCAACATTGAGGAGCAGCTCCACGGCATGGTCGAGCCGCGCGGCGGGCGCGTCGAGGCTCTCGTCCAGGCGACCGCCACGCGCCGGCAGAGATGATGCACGGCATCGAGTTCGGGCCGGGGTACGCCAGCACCGAGCGTCAGCTCGTGCACGTCATCTGGCTGACATCAGGGCTGGGGTGTGACGGCGACTCGGTCGCGATGACGAGCGCCACCAGCCCGAGCCTCGAGGACCTGCTGCAGGGCGTGCTGCCCGGGATGCCACGGCTCGCGATCTACAACCCACTGCTCGCCTACGAGACCGGCGACGACTTCATGCAGGCATTCTGGAGCGCGGCCACAGGCGAGCTTGACCCGTTCCTGCTCGTGCTCGAGGGCTCGGTGCCCAACGAGGACATCAATGGCGACGGCTACTGGGCCGCATTCGGGGTCGACCCCGAGACCGGTCAGCCGATCCCGACCGTAACCTGGATCGACCGGCTGGCGCCCCGCGCGGCGGCGGTCCTGGCGCTCGGCACGTGCGCCGCCTACGGTGGGATCCCGGCGATGGCCGGCAATCCGACCGGCGCGATGGGATTGCGCGACTACCTCGGCGCCGATTGGAACTCCCGCCTCGGGGTGCCGCTCGTCAACCTGCCCGGGTGCCCCGTCCAGCCCGACAACATCACCGAGACGCTGCTGCACCTGGCGCTCCACATCGCCGGGGTCGAGCCGCTGATCGAGCTCGACGACCAGGGTCGCCCGAACTGGATGTTCGAGCGCACAGTCCAGGAGGGGTGCGGCCGGGCCGGCTTCGCCGAGCAGGGCGAGTTCGCGACCTCGCCCGGCGACACACGTGGCTGCCTGGTCAAGATCGGCTGCATGGGACCGGTCACCAGGTGCAACGTCCCGATCAGGGGGTGGACGTCCGGGGTCGGCGGTTGCCCGAACGTCGGTGGTATCTGCATCGGCTGCACGATGCCCGGCTTCCCGGACCGCTTCACGCCGTTCATGCAGGCCAGCCCACTCGGGATGGCGGCCGCCAAGGTCAGCCAGTTCTCCTACGGGCCGGTGATCGCGCGGCTGCGCCGACGGGCGATGCGGGCGGTTGCGTGAGCGCGCGCCTCCGCAGGCGGGCGATGCGGGCGGCTACCTGATGCCGACTCGGGTTGTGTTTCGCTGTGAGTTCTGCGACGCGCGTCCCGACTCCCAGACTCAGGCAGCGCTCGAGCACCGGATCCGCGAGCTTGCCTTCGGTCAGTACATCGACGTCCCGCCCGGCCGGTGGCTCGTGTGGCTGGGCGGGGGCCCACTCGGACCGCGCCGGTACGCGTGCGCCAAGCACCGCGGCGAGCTGACGGCGTATCTCCGCGAGCACTACGGCACGATTGCCCCGAACCCCTGGAAGCGGCCGCCGTACCCGAGCACGAGCCGATCGCCGGACACCGAGCGGGCGATCGCGAACGGAGCCTTTTCGTCGATCCCCAAGTGGGGCTTGGGATGAGTGCCGAGAGCCCGCTGCAGCGTCCCGTCTATGCCGATCACGGATACAAGCCGTTCGGCGAGTTCACGGTCGCCGATGTGCAGGCCCGCGCCTCGGAGCTGGCGGCCGCGTCGGGCTGGGGTCCGACCGCCCGTGTCGCCGGCGTCGCCCGCGGCTGGGCCGAGCTCAACCGGGCGATGACGGCGGCGGGAGCGCAGCGCGTGTGCGAGCTCGAGCCCGAGACGGCCGAGGAGTTCGCCCGCAGGCTGTGGGTCGTGCCGCCCGGCGGCAGCCTGCTCTGAGGGAGACGGTCGGTCACACCTCGGGCGCGAGGCGCGCCGGCGACCCGCGTTCGAGCCCGAGCCGGAACCGCGCGTCGGCGGCCACGGGCCGTGTCTGGCGCACGCCGGACCTCGCATCGCCGTGCTCGAAGCTGACGAGCGCTGGGTGCACCGGCTTGTGGATGCAGTCCCCCTGGACGAGGTCACAGCCGAGCTCGTCGAGCAGCTCGATCGTGTCGGGGTTCTCGACTCCTTCGGCCACCACCCGCACCCGTAGCGCATGCCCGAGGGCGATCGTCGCCCGTACGAGCTCGACGTCCCGCGTCTCGTGCGCCACGTCCAGCGGGGCGATGAAACGGCGGTCGAGCTTGAGCTCGGCAACGGCGAGCCCGCCGAGGTACGCAAGCGACGTCACGCCGGCGCCGAAGTCATCGATCGACATCTCGACCCCGAGCTCGCGCAGGCCCATGACGACCTGCTTGGAGCGCTCGAACTCTTCGATGATCGTCGTCTCGGTGATCTCCAGGACAAACATGCCGGGCTCGATGTCGTACTCGTCAAGCAGGCCCTTGACGAGGTCAAAGAGGCCCGGATCGAGCAGGTCGCTGACCGACACGTTGACCGACACCCGGACGTAGCGGCCCTCCTCGTGCCAGGCGGCGCACTGCTCGAGCGCGTGCCGGAGCACCCACCTCGTCAGTGCGCCCATCAGGCCGGCCTCCTCGGCGAGTGGCAGGAACTTGACCGGCGGGATCAGCCCCAGAGTTCGGTGGCGCCACCTGACCAGCGCCTCGACCGACGGGATCTCACCCGTGCCGAGGTCGAGCTGGGGCTGGTAGTGAAGGACCAGCTGGTTGCTCCAGATCGCCTTCTTGAGCTCGTGGGCGAGCTGGACCTGGTTGTCGACCTCGTCGAACTCGCGCTCGTAGTGCGCCAGGGGCACGTGCGCGACCTTGGCCCGATACATCGCGACGTCGGCGCAGCCCATCAGGGCCTCGCCGGACGCGGCGTGGTCGGGCGCGAGCGCGATCCCGATGCTCGCCCCGATCCGCGCGCTGACCGCGTCGATCACGAACGGCTGCTCGAGGCTGCCGCTGAGGCGATCGGCGACCTCGGTTGCGACGGCGGTGTCGGCGTCGAGCAACAGGACCGCGAACTCGTCGCCGCCGACTCTCACCAGCAGATCCGATTCGCGCAGCGAGTCAGCGAGCCGGCTGCCGACCTGCGCGAGGATCCGGTCCCCGACGGCGTGGCCGAACGAGTCATTGATCTGCTTGAAGCCGTTGAGGTCGATGAACAGGAATGCGAGCTCGCTCTGCGCCTCCGGCCCCTGAGAGAAGTAGGCGTCGAGCACGCCGAACAGGTGGCGCCTGTTCCCGAGCCCGGTCAGGTGGTCGGTGACCGACAGGCGGTGCTCGTCCTGAGTGCGGCTTCGCAGCCCCCGGACCGAGATCGCCAGCCGGACTCCGACCACGACCAGGGTCGCTTCGGCGAGCCCGATCGCGATCGGGTTGACGTGTCCAAGCCCGCCGAGCATCAGTACAGCCGAGCCGACGATCGCTGCAAGCGCCGGCAGCGCGAAGCCTGTGGACCTCTGGGTGGCCAGCGGGTTTGACCGTCCCGGCGGGAGCCACATCGCGAACGACAGCAGCAGGATCGCGGTCGGCCAGGCGAGCGCGACCGCGATCACGCTGATCGTTGAGCCGGCGATCGAGGGTGCAAGCAGGTGCAGCGTGTCGCCGGTGACGCCGAGTGTGATGCCGGCCACGACCAGTAGCCACGACGCCTTGCGCCGTCCCAGGATCACCGCCGAGCCCCCCGCGACCAGCAGCAACAGCAGCACGTCGCCGGCGGGGTAGCCGAGGTTGACCGCGACGGCCGTGGCGCTGTGGGCGGGCGAGCGCTCGAGCTCGCGAAACGCGAACGCGGCGCAGAACGTAGCCGCGCCCAGCCCGGCGACCGCGCCGTCGAGCCAGGTCGGCCCGCTCAAGCGTCGGACCTCACCGCGGATCAACAGCACCAGCGCGACGTAGGCGAGCGGGAAGAAGGCCAGGTAGAAGGCGTCGGCGACCGAAGGGACGGGTGGGCGTCCGCCGCCGGCTGACTCGATCGTCAGCACGATCGCCCCGAGGCTCCATGAGACAAGCGCGCAGCCGAGGATCACCGGTACGGCGCGCGTGGTCGGGCGCCGGAGTCCCGCGTCGATGCACAGCAGACCTGCAGCGAGCTCGAACAGGCCGACCGTCCAGCCTGCGATCGCGATTGATCTCGCCTCGGAGGGCCGCACCACGAGCAGCACCAGATAGGCAAGCAGCAGCAAACCCATCAGGGCGTAGGCGGACCGCACGACCGGTCCTGGTTTCGGGCCACCGCGGAGTTTGCGCAGACTCACGCGGCGGAAATCCGACGCCGACATGTCGCCCGGTTCGGCCACAAGTCGGCCCAGCTCAAGTCATCGCCCGAAAGCTCGACGAACCTACGTATCGACCACGGGTTCGGGATCCGCAGGGACCGCGGAGCCGCGTCCCGTGCCCTCTCGCCCCTCGAGCCGGGCGCTAGCCGATGATCCGGAACACGCCCCGCATCCACGGATGGATGCGGCAGAAGAACGTATACGTCCCGGGTTTCAAGGTCGTCGGCGTCTTCCAGCTCAGCTGGTTCACGGCCGGCGTGCCGATGCCCAGCTGGCCGGAGTCGTAATGCCCGGCCCCATTGGCGAGCGGATACGAGATCCCGGTGTTGAGCCCGCACGGGCTCTTACAGGCCGTCACCGTGTGGAACACCGAAGCCATGTACGCCGCCGACGGGTTGAGCGGGTTCCCGGAGCTGAGCGGGCTTGCGTCGTCGTTGACGAACTTCAGCTGCTGCCCCTCTCGAATCGTCGGAATGCAGCGGTCGTGGCCAGTCGCGGTGAAGTCGCCTGGGTCAAACTGGAACTGCGAGATGTTGACGGTGTGCGTGAAGCACTGCGGGCGCGTCATCACGTTGATCCCTAGTGAATAGCTGCCGCCGTCGTCGTTGTTCTGGCGCAGGTAGCCATGCGTGACATGCCCGGTCTCGTTGAGCTTGTGGGTGAACGGGTCGGTGCCGCCCGTCGTGTTCCACGCCTCCCAGGTGACCATGATCCCCATCACCTCATACCACGACGCTCGGGTCGTGTTGTAGGTGGTGCTGATCCGCAGCACGTCGCCGGCTTTGACCTGCGGGCGCCAGTTCGGCGCGGTCGCGGTCATCGCCAGGTTCCACGAGATCGGTCCCCGTTTGTCGAAGTAATGCGCGTAGGACCTGAACAGCCGCACCGAGTCTGGTTCGCCGCCGGGAATCGCACCCCCGCTCGGGTGCGCCCCCTGTCGGATCAGATCCAAGGTGTCGTATAACCCGCCCGGGTGGACGTGTCCGGCGGTCCCGATCAACGTCCCGGGATGGTCAACGGTGAACTCGTTCAGCGGCTGGACGGGCCCCTGGCCGTACGGGTCCTTCGCCATGTCGGGGAAGGTGAACTTGCCGTGCTTGCCGCTGCCCTGCTTGACGTTGAAGACCGGGTACAGGTGGTGATCCTCGACGTCCATCCAGATCGGATGCACCGGGGTGATGCCCGCTGACGCCGGATCGCTCAACGGGACGAAGTCGATCGTGTAGTCGATGTAGACCTTCGCCGGCTTGGAGGTCAGGTTGTGGATCATGTAGTTGAGGATCCACTGGTCGCTGGCCGCGACTGGGTAGCCGTACCCGCTTGCGGGAAGGTCGTGATCGTCTTCTCTTCGCCGGTGGCCATGAATGGGTACACGCTGCCGTAGTAGCTGTTGCCCTCGCCCTCGCCGGCTTTGCCATTGCTGAGCCAGACACCGTGATGGAGGTGGATCACGCTGACCATCGGGATCTTGCCGCAGCACTTGCCGTTCGGCAGCGCGTAGCGGAGGTTGGGGACGAACCGGACCATGTAGCCGTCCTGGTTCGGTTTGGGCACGTGGTTGTAGTCGACCAGGATCAGGTTCGCGCCCGGGTGGATGCTGTACGGCCCGGCGTTGAAATGAAGGTGCTCCATCCCCGGGTAGGAGACGCTGTAGGCGGCCGCCGATGAGGACAAGCACGCCATCGCCGCACATGCGACCAAGATCCCGAGACAGACTCGCTTCAACCTCTGCACCCTTCCCTTTGGGGCACCTCCGCGAAGGATTCAATCATCTTGCGCGGGGGCGTGAGTCGGTAGGTCCGTCTGCGTACCATACTCGGTCCGCGGGCGTACCGATGTTAGTTCTGCGCCGGCCGGCGTCGGGCGCCGAATCGCCGCGTTGCGCTCCCGGGACGGGCTACCAGGCCTGGGTGCCGCCGCAATGCGGACACCCAACCGAGGTCGACACGTGCGCCTCGAACACGAACCCACAGCCACAGCTGTAGACCGCCTGGTCCTGGGGGGCTCCGGCTTCGCGGCGGCGCTTGGCAGCCGCGCCGGTACCGACGGAGAGGTGCGTCGAGTCAGAGAAGCCGACGGCCTCCCCGCGCCCGGTGCCCCGGCCGACACGCGAGCGCCGGATTCGCCCGGCGCTGAGTTTCGATCTCGCAATCACAGTCATAACGTTTAACCGCCTCCCAGGCGATTGGTTTCGCTGACCCGGCATAAATCCCTTGCGGTTAACGCGACGCTAATCTCCGGTTGGGCTCGGCTTAGCCGCCGCCCGCGGACGGACGCGTATGGAACAATCGGCAGCGGTATGGACCCCAGCCGCAAGCGCGCCATCCGGCTCACGATCGCCCTCACCGTCGCGCTGCTACTGGCCACCGCATTGGTTTACACGAGCTTCGAATCTGGTCGCGACGAGCTCACCGCGTCGCAGTTGCTCAAGCGCGCCAAGCCCGGTCAGTCCTACATCCTCGCCGGGACGGTGCTCGACGGCTCGGTCCGCCGCGACGGGTCCGTGCTGTGGTTTCGCGTCCGTGACCCGAAGCTGAGGATGTCGGTGCCGGTGCGCTACACGGGCGAGGTCCCGGATCCGTTCGCCCAGGGGCGGCCGGTCCTGGTGACCGTCCAGGAGGGGCGATCGGCCGCAATCGAGGAGGGTCAGTCGACCACGTTTCTCGGCCAGCCCAACTCGCTGACGACCAAGTGCCCGTCGAAGTACGTCGCGGCGTCGGGCTCCTATTGATGGGTAGCTCGCACTGATGGCGGTCGTCGGCCGGGCGCTGCTGATCCTGGGGCTGGCCTCCTGCCTGTACGGGATCGGGGCTTCGCTCTACGGCGCACGCAGCGGCGAGCGGGCGTGGGTCGACTCGGGCCGGCGCGCGATGTACGTGCTCGCCGGGATGACCGCGATCGCGTTCGTGATCCTCGACGTCGCGTTCCTGAGCTCGGACTTCTCCTACAACATCGTCGCCAGCGGCTCGAGCACGACGACGCCGATCTTCTATCGCGCGGCGGCGATCTGGGCTACGCAGCAGGGCTCACTGCTTCTCTGGGTGCTGCTGCTCTCCTCGTGGTCGAGCCTGGCGCTGTTCTTGACGCGCCGCCGGGTCCCCGAGATCGTCCCCTACGCCCAGGCCGTCCTGTTCGGGCTGTGCACGTTCTTCGTCGGCCTCAACGTCCTGTTCGCCAACCCGTTCGCGACCAGCTCCAACCCGCCCACCGAGGGCGCCGGACTGGACCCGCTGCTGCGCCATACGACGATGATGGTCCATCCCCCGATGCTGTACTCGGGGTACACGCTGTTGCTGGTGCCGTTCGCATTCGCGATCGGGGCGCTGATCAGCGGCCGCCTGAGCGCCGAGTGGATCCAGGTCACGCGGCGGTTTGCGCTCGCAGCCTGGCTATGCCTCGGGATCGGGATCCTGCTCGGCGCGCGGTGGTCCTACACCGAGCTCGGATGGGGCGGGTACTGGGCCTGGGATCCGGTCGAGAACGCCGCGCTGATGCCGTGGCTGTGTGCGACGGCGTTCATCCACTCGATCATGATCCAAGAGAAGCGCGGGATGCTGAAGGTCTGGAACGTGTCGCTGGTGCTGCTGACCGGGACGCTGGCGATCATCGGGACGTTCCTGGTCCGCTCGGGGATTCTCAGCTCGATCCACGCGTTCGTCTCTGACCCGACGCTGAACATCTCGTTCGTGGTCCTGATCGCGGTGATGGTGATCAGCTCGCTGTACCTGGTGATCTTGCGACGCGAGAGTCTGCGCAGCGAGGCTCGCCTCGACTCCCTGATTTCCCGAGAAGCGGTGTTCCTGTTCCAGAACCTGCTGCTGGTGGCGCTCACCGCGGTGATCTTCTGGGTCACGTTCTTCCCGCTGATCTCGGAGGCGATCACCGGCACCGAGGTCTCGGTCGGCCCGCCCGCATTCAGGCCGTTCGTCGTGCCGCTGGCGATCATCGTCGTGCTGCTGTCCGGGGTCGGGCCGATCATCGCCTGGCGCCGGGTAACCGTCTCCAAGCTGCGGCGCAACTTCACCTTCCCGGTGATCGTCGGGGTGGTTGTGGTCGCGGTGCTGCTCGCGTTCGGGAGTATCGGCTCGCACTTCTTCGCGCTGGCGATGTTCGGCGCCGGCGCATTCGTGATCGCCGCCGTCGGCCAGGAGTTCTTCCGCGGCGTCCGGGCACGCCAGGCGATGACCTCGGAGTCGCCGCCGGTCGCTCTCGGCCGGCTGGTGCGCCGCAACCGGCGGCGTTACGGCGGCTACATCGTCCACGCCGGGGTGGCGTTCGCGCTGATCGGCGTCGCCGCCTCGACCTCGTTCCAGGATTCCCGGACGGCGACGATCAGGCCCGGCCAGAGCGTGATGATCCACGGCTACCGGGTCAAATACGTCCGGGCGACCGCCTCGGCGACAGCGCAGAAGATCTCGCTCGGCGCAGTGCTCAACGTGACCAGCGGCGGTCACCACGTCACGACGCTGCGGACCTCTTACGGCCTGTATCCGTCACAGGATCCGACCCAGGGCCCGATCGGCCGCTTCTTCAACGGCTCGAGCGAGAGCCGGGTCGGGCTCCGGGCGGGGTTGACGCAGGACATCTGGGCGGTCATCAACCCGAACATCACGCCGCTGCAAGGGCTGATCAACAAGGGCAACGCGGTGCTTGCCAAGGCGCTGACCGCCGCGCTGCACGATCCGCCGTCGCAGCAGCCGCGGGCGCTCAATCAGCTCTACCAGCTGCGCGACCTCGCGATCCGCGAGCTCACCCAGCGGTTCGTGGAGCGCCCGTGGGCGGCGACCTTCCTGCTGATCGTCTCGCCGCTGGTCACGTGGCTGTGGCTGGGAGCGATCCTCGCCGCGATCGGTGGCCTGATCGCGCTGTGGCCGCTGCCGCCGCCGCGCAGGCGCCGCCGGCCGCCGGTGCCGACATCGCCCGACAGCTCGACGGCGGGAGCACCCGAGGTTCGCGCGCCAGAGCTGGTGTAGCCGATGGCCTACGTGATCGTGTTGGCTGTGCTCGCGGGGGCCGTATACCTGATCTCTGCGCCGCTGCGGACCGACCGCCGACGGACCGCCGACCCCGAGGCGGGACGGGTCGCTGAGCTCGAGGCCGCCCGTGACGCCAAGTACCGGGAGATCCGCGACGCCGAGCTGGACATGCGGACCGGCAAGCTGTCGCCCGAGGACTACGAGGCGATCGATCGGACGCTGCGCGGCGAGGCGATCGAGATCATGCACGCACTCGACACCGCCAGCCCCGGGCAGCACGAGGACTGAGCGCCAAATGGCGCTACCATCGCGGCCATGACTGCGGTTCTCGATGTCGTGCAGGTGGGCCTCTGCGTGGGGCTGATCTTCCTGATCCTGATGCACTCGGGCAAGGATTCCGGGCTCTCTGGCGCGTTCGGCGTCGGGACCGGAGCCGGGCCGCTCGGCGGCGGGTCACTGGTCGAGCGCAACCTGAACCGCTGGACGATCGGGTTCGCGATCGCGTTCGTGATCAACACGATCCTCCTGATCAAGATTTCCTGACCTAGCCTTCCCTGTCGGGCAGGCTAGGAACCTCATGCACGTATGCGGTGCATCGCGTTCCAAGAGTCAGGGGCTCTCGCCGAGCTGATCGACGAGCCGCAGCAGATCCAGCGGGCTGAACGGTTTGGTCAGGAACAGGTCGGCGCCTGCCTCCTCGGCGAGCCGCTCGGTCTGGTCTCCGTGGGCGGCGGTCAGCATCACGATCGTCGCCTGGCTGGTGAGCGGGTCGGCCCGCATCCGCCGGCAGGTGTCGATCCCGTCCATCCGCGGCATGTCGACGTCGAGGAACACAATCGCGGGCTGGGTCCCCTGCGCGACCTCGAGCGCCTCGACTCCGTCGGACGCTTCGTGAAGATCGAACTCCGATACGTCCTCGAGCGTCGTCGCAACGAGCTTGCGGATGAACTGGTCATCGTCGACCACGAGCACGGCGGGACTCACCGGATTTCCTCGGCGATCCGCAGGAACGTCTGATCCTTGATCGAGTTGAACGCGCTCACGACGCTTGGATCGAACTGGCTTCCCGATCCGAGGACGATCATCCGCCGCGACTCATCGAGTGTCAACGCCGGGCGGTAAGGGCGGTCTGTGGTGAGGGCGTCGAACACGTCGGCGACCGCGAACACGCGCGCGGCGATCGGGATCTCCTCGCCCCGCAGTCCATCCGGATAGCCGGTCCCATCCCACCGCTCGTGGTGGGAGCGAACGACCTTGGCGGCGTCCTGGAGAAACCCGATGCCGCGGATGATGTCGGCCCCGATCGTCGGGTGGCGCGCCATCAGCTCGCGCTCCTCCCTGGTCAGGGCGCCCGGCTTGTAGAGGATCGCGTCGGGAATCGCGACCTTTCCGATGTCGTGCAGCAGGAATCCGAACTCGATCTCGGGGGCATCGGGGCTCTCGATGCCGAGCGCGCGCGCGATCTCGATCCCGTACGCGGCGACCCGCTCGGCGTGCTTGCCGGTGTATGCGTCGCGCGCCTCGACTGCGTTCGCCAGCGCACGAACGGTCGCCATGTAGGAGCGGCTCAGCTCGTGGGAACGGGCGCGCTCCTCCTTGAAGGTCTCGCGCAGATCGGCCGCGTACCGCTCCAGTTGGAGCGCGTTGTCAGCCGCCTCGCGTTCACTTCGTGCTAGCTCCGCCTGGAGTCGCTCGATCTCCCGCGCTAGCTCAGTCTCGCCTCTGAGCTCCATCCTTCTTCCCGCCTGATTTCCTCGGTTTCTCCGCGCAGGGCCTGGAGGAGTGCCTGCGCTGCATCCTCAACCGGGACGACCTCCATCCCGAGCTTGACGATACCTGAGGGCGTCGGAGTCTCCCCGTCCGAGAACAGGATCACCGCTCGCCGCAGCCGTCTCCCGCGCAGGTCGAGCGCCTGGAGCGCCGCCTGCGGATTGCGAATCCCGACGTCGATCAGCGCCACCTCGAAGCGGCGCTCGTTGCAGACGCGGGCCGCGGCGGCACCCGTGGTCTCCCACTGGTGCTCGATCCCGAGCTCGTCGAGCGCGGGCTCGAGCGTCAGCTGCATGTTCTCTCGCCCCACGACGAGCACGCGGGAACGCCCGGCCCGGACCGCCGCGGCGAGCACGTCGCGCAGCTCGTCGGCGTCGATCGGCTTGGAGACGACCCACTCGCCCGAAAGCTCGCTGCGTCCCGCGAACACCGACACGAAGACGATCGGAGTCGCCCGTAGCTCGGGGTCGGCGCGGATCCGGCGCAGCACCTCGAAGCCGTCCATCTCGGGCATCAGGATGTCGAGCGTGATCGCGTCGAAGCGCTCGTTGTGCAGACGCTCGAGCGCCTCGGCGCCGCTGGTCACGACAGTCGCCGAGACCTCGAGCGGCGCGAGCTGGCCGCGGATCAGCTCGGCGATCTCGCGCTCATCGTCGATGATCAGGACGCGCCGTCCGCGGATCACGTCGATCGACTGGCTCGCCTGGCCGGCCACCGCCGCAGGGATGAACACGTGGAAGCTCGTGCCGCGACCGGGCTCGCTCTCGACCTCGATCTGGCCTTCGTGGAGATCCACGAGCGACTTGACGATCGAGAGGCCCAGCCCGGTGCCCGGAATCGATGCCGTCGCGCTGCGGGCGCGGTAGAAGCGATCAAAGACGTGCTGACGCTCTTCGGCGGTCATGCCGACCCCGGAGTCGGCGACGATGATCCGCACCCATGCCCGGTCTGCTTCGACGCCGATATGGATCCTGCCGCCTTCGTCTGTGTACATGTGGGCGTTGGTGAGCAGGTTGGCGATGATCTGTCGGATCCGCCCGGGGTCGGCGTACGCGAGCGGCAGCGCCGGGGTCACATGGACGCCGAGCGTCTGATGCTTGTTGGCGATGCGGGGGCCCATCAGCTCGGCGACGTCGCGGACGGCCTCGCCGATATCGATCGGCCGGCGCGAGATCTCGACGCTGTCGGCCTCGATCCGTGCCACGTCGAGCAGGTCGTTGACGAGCTCGACGAGCCTGTCGGTCGAGCGCAGGACGATGTCGATGAACTCGCGCTGGCGCTCGGACATGTTCTCCGGGCTCCTTTCGAGCAGCTCGACGAAGCCCTTGATCGAGGTCAGCGGGCTGCGCAGCTCGTGCGAGGCGGTGGCGACGAATTCGCTCTTTGCCTGCTCGAGCCGGGCACGCTCGGTGACGTCACGCACGGTCCAGACGACACCGTCGAGCTCGGCTCCGAGCGGCGCGGCAGTGACCGCGAGGATCCGGCCGTCACGCTCGATCACGGTCTCCTTCCCGAGTGCGGTCTGAAGCGGCGGCAGCGGGCTGTTGGGGCCGTCGACCCGCTCCCCGGGACGGAGATCGGGTACCAGATCGGCGGCCCGCGGGTTCGCGGTCGCGATCACGCTCGAGCCCGCCTCGGTCACCAGCAGTGCGTCACCGAGGCTCTCGATCGTGACCGCCAGGCGCCGGCGCTCCTCCTCGATCCGTCCCTGCGCGCTTGCGAGGTCCTCGCCCATCGCGTTGAACGCCGCCCCGAGGTCGCGCAGCTCGCGAGGCCCGGACGGTTGCACCCGCCGCTCGAGCTCGCCGGCCGCAAGGCCCTTGGTCGCGTCGACGAGTTCGTCCAGTGGCCGGCGCATCGAGTGCACGAGCGCCGCGATCAGCGCCAGCGCGCCGGCGAGGGCCGCGATGCCGGTTCCGATCACCAGCGCGATCGCGTTATTTGACTGTGACTGGGCGCGGCTGCTGGCCTGGCTCTGGAGCGTCTGCTGGCGGGCCTGAATCGAGGAGGCGATCGCCGAACTGCGCTGCAGCGGCCCGCCGCCCGCCTCGGCCGTCGTCAGCCGCCCGGTCGCGGCCAGTCTGCGTGCCTGCGCCTGCTCGGCGATCTGTGCCGCGACGAGTTTCGCGGTCGCGGGATCCGACCGAGCGAGCTTGGTGGCGGTCGCCGCGACCGCGGCATAGTTGCGTCGGGCCTCGAGGCGGGCTGCCGGGGCTGCCGGTCCGGCGGAGTCTCGCAGCACCTCGGCCTCGGCGATTCCCGCGCTGGTCAGGTTCGCCGCGGCGGTCTGGACGCTCGATGTCCGCGCGAGCGTGCGCTCGTAGCGCTGGCGCGCGCGGTACAGGCTCGCGACCCCGGCGCCGGCGACGATCGCGAGGACGATCGTCAGAAGCGTCAGCGCAAGGCTGAGCGAGCGAGCGATTGATAGGCGCATTTCAGTCCTGGTCCCGAGAGGCGCTTGGGGGTCCTGCTCCGTCGAAATCCCATTTTGCTGGGTGATCGTACTGGCGGGTGTGGCCTTGCTCACACGGCCCGTACGCTCGCACACACGCTAGCCGTCCGTTTGCGGACAAGCCAATGCCCACGCACTGGTTAGGCGGATGTGAGCTGTGGCTGGCACGGGAGTACGGGACGCCCGTGGTCGGCTCGGTGCTTGGATCATGCGTACCGGGGGTGCAAGTTTCGCTGCAGCGATCTTCATAGGCCCCCGGTTTCCGGGACCGCTTGCTAGGTTCGCGGCGTGGCCACGATGCACCCTGCCGGTGCGGTGGAGGCGTGCGCGAACCGGCCATCACGACCACCCTCCGCATGCCCCTGATTCGCCGCATCGTCTCGTTTCTCCTGCTCGCGGCCGCCGGTTTCGGCGTCCTGGTCGCGACCAGTGCCGCCGACCTGACCAGCCGCTACCAGGCGGGCCAGCAGCGCTCCTCGCAGCTGCGCAGCGCGATCGCCGGCGAGACGAACCGGATCGCCGGGTTCGAGGGCACGATCGGCACCCTCCAGACGCGGCTCAGCGCGATCGAGCGTAGCGTCGCGATCCAGGAGCAGCTGCTGCACTCGGTCGATGACCAGCTCGCTTCGGCCCGCATCCGGCTCGCCCGGCTGCGCGTCCAATATGCCCATGACATGACGGTCCTGGCCGGGGAGCTTCGCGCCGAATACGAGTCGCCGCCGCCGACGATCGTCGGTGTCGTGGTCGACGCCGGTGGCTTCAACCAGCTGCTCAACGGGATCAGCGATCTGACCGCGATCGAGCGCCGCAACACCGAGACCGCGCAGCGAGTCCGGGCAGCCCGGGCTGCCGTCAGGGCCGAGACCGTCCGCTTGGCGCAGGTGCAGGCCCGCCGGCGCCGGTCCACCGCCGCGGTGCTCGTCGAGCGCGACAACGTCGCACAGCTGAAGGCGTCAATCGTCGACCGCGAGCTGCAGGTCGCCCATCAGCGCGCCCATGACCGGGCGCGGCTCGAGGCCGTGCACCGCAGGCTCGTCCATGAGGCCCACGTTCTCGATCAGCGGGCGGCGCAGGCCCAGACACTCTCCTCGGGAGGCGCGGTCGCGCCCCCGGGCGGCTGCGTCAACACGCCGTTCGTGCCCCACGGCGGCGAGTTCGGTTTCTTCCAGGCGCCCGGAACTAACTACACCGTCAACCAGGAGCCCGTCATCGCGGCGCGCCTCGATCAGCTCGGCATCGCGCTCCATCTTCACCTGATCGGGCTGTCGGGCTACCGGACACCGCAGCACTCGGTCGAGGTCGGCGGGTTCGCCGATGACCCACACACGCGTGGCGAAGCCTCTGACACGCCCGGGGTCGAGGGCGTGCCGGAATCGACGCTGCTCGAGTTCTGCCTCACGCGGCCCTTCCCGGGCGCGGCCGAGGCAGACCACATCCAGGAGTCCTGACTACAACCGGCGGCGGGCTTCGCTGGCCGCACGCTCGCCGGAACGCACGGCGCCGTCCATGTAGCCGCTGAACACCTCGGAGGTCTCGGTGCCGGCCCAGTGGATTCGCCCGACCGGCTGGCGCAGGGCGCTACCGAAATCGCTCCAGACGCCCGGCGGCATGTAGCCGACATAGCAGCCACGGGTCCAGACCTCCTCGGACCAGTTGTGCTCGATCAGCGACCGCGGCCGGCCGGCGGCCTTGCCGAACAGCAGCTCGAACGAGCCCAGCACCGCCTGGCGGCGCGCCCGGGCGTTGCGCGTCCCGAGCCGGCGCGCCGCCGAGCCCGCCACGAACCCGAGCAGAACCCCGGGCCGGCCACTCGGCGGCGAGTTGTCAAACGTGAACTGAACCGGCTGCTGATCGCTGTAGCTCTGGCCGTTGAGCCCTTGACTGCGCCAGAACGGCTTGTCGTAGACCGCCTCGTACTTGATCACCGAGCCCTGCGGCACGCGCTGTGTCAGCTGGTCGCGGAGCGCCGGCAGCGCGGGCTCGTAGTAGATCCGGCCGGCCAGCGTCGGTGCCAGCGCGACGATCACCCGGCGAGCGTGCCAGGTGCCGCGGTCGCCGCCGACCAGGACGCCACTGTTGGTCTGCGAAATCCGCCGCACCGGCGCGTTGAGGACCACGCGCGACCCCAGCCGTGCGGCCATCCGCAGTGACACGAGCTGCGAGCCGCCGACGAAGCGGGAGTCCTGAGCCCCGCCCGCGGTCGAAGTCAGGTTGATGATCCCGCGACCCGAGTTCATGTAGAACAGCGCGTGCAGCAGCGACAGGTCCCGCGGCTCGGCGACGAACACCGCCCGGGTCGCCAGATCGAGCAGGAAGCGGGCTCCGGGCGTGCTCGTGTTGGCGAGCTTGAAGGTCTCGAGTGTCTGGGAGTCGAGCTCGGCGGCGTTGGGTGCCGTCCAGGGACGGTCGAGCGGGACCGTCGACGCCAGCGTCGTGAGCTTGCCCAGCAGCGCGCCGAAGTCACCGGCATCGGGCTCAGGCAGCGGCGGGATCAGGCCGGTGAAGCGCGACTGATTGCCGGCGAACTGGAGCACCATCTCTCCCTTGGTGTACGTCTTGAACGTCTTGACGCCGACCGACTTCGCGCGGGCGATGATCCGGTCCTGGCCCGGGCCGACCCACTCGCCGCCGACCTCGACGACCTCGCCACGGCCGACGCCGTGGTTCAGCGTCCGGCCACCGACCCGGTCGCGGGCTTCAAGCAAAGCGACCGAATGGCCGGCGTGGGCCAGATCGGTCGCGGCCGTCAGGCCGGCGAGCCCGGCGCCGATTACGACCACGTCGACGCGGCGGATTGGGCCCGGGTGCCGCGCGCGAGCCTGGGCGCCGCCGACGTCGGTCAGCGCAGCGGCGGTCGCGCCGGCCGCGCCGATCAGCGCCTCGCGCCGCGAGATGCCGCTCATCGGGCGGCCTCCACGCAGCCGCGACGCGTCCGGTCAGCCGGGAACGGCAGGTCAGCGATCACCGCGGTCTGAACGTAGTGGTATGGCCCGCTGCCGCTCGCCAGCGAGGCGCCGACGCTATGCAGACGGGAGCGGCCCGCGTCGGGCACGACCCACGGCGCGAGCGCCAGAAACTGCGGTTTGGCGCCTGCGTATGACCGGTAGATCTCGTGGTCGCGCCCGGCGATGAACGACCCGTTGCCGACGTAGTGACATCCGGGGCCGCGCCGCCCACGCTCGAGGATCGCGCTCTGGCCGTCGAATGGGGTATCAGCGAGGTTGCCGACCATGAACGGGTTGACAGCGTAGGTGAAGTGGACCGAGGGGTCGCTGACCGCCCGGTAGGCCGACCCCATCCACGACAGCGGCTGCCATTCGCCGCCGGCGTCGCTGGCGGTCCACTGGCCATCGTTGGCGTCGGCCTGGATGAGGACGTTCGCGCCGAGCCGCGAAAGGCAGCGCATGTAGGTCGTCGCCACGTCTGCGCACGGTCCGCCGGGACCCGGGCGGCCGTAGTCGAACGCCGGCAGGCTGGTCGCGATCCCGAGGCGGGCGCCGGTGCCCGGGATCCGCACCGGGCGAAGGTTGCGCCGCGCGGCCACGCCGCGGGTGGGACCGGGCGAGAACCCGAGTTCCTGCTCGAACGAGGTGAGCGGCACCTTGTAGTTGTCGGCGATCAGGTTGGCCAGCGGGCGCGGCGCTCCGCGACGGACGATCCGCGGGCCCCAGACGAACGTCTGGTCATAGGCGGCGCCGCTGGTCGGCGCATAGACCGTCTTGACCGATGGCGTGCCCGGATCGCGCAGCGCCGCGACCGCGCTCGCGTTGCGGGTGGCCCGGAATGGCGCCTGCGTGTTGGACGCGATCACGTACAGGCCGTAGCGACGGGCGGCGTTCGCCATCGTGGTCATGAACACGCGCACGAACGAGTCCGTCGCGGCGACGAAGCCGCGGCCGAGCATCCCCTCAAGCGATGGGAAGCGGTGCTCGAGATAGGTCAGCGCGGGCGAGTAGCCGGTGTCGATCGCGGACAGGGTCGCCAGCGTCTGGCATGGAAACGGCAGCCCCCTGCATGACGGCACACCCGCGTGCAGCAGCGCTCGTGCGCCGGCTCCGCGTGGGCCGACGGCGATCGTCTCGAGCCCGATGTCCTCGTCGAACACGACCAGGTTCGGGCGACCACGAGCCAGGTGGGGAAGGACCTCGGTGCGGATCGCGCAGTTGATCGCGCGCGCGTAGTCGGCCGCGGTCCGGATCTGTGCCGGGTGCTGCTCGAACTGGATCGCGAACACGCGCAGCGCGTGGGGGCGGGGGTCAGACGCCAATGCGGGGCGGCCCCAGCCCGGGCAGGCGGACGCGCGGGTCGCTCGGGCCGCGCCGGATGCTCCGGCCGCCTGGGCCTGGCCGGCCACGCCTGCGCCCGTGTGGCTGAGCGAAAACCCGAGCACGACAACTGCCACGACGGCGGCTGTGATGCAAAGACGACTTCTAGCGAGGGTCCGGTGCACCGCGCGGGAGTGGGCAGAGGTAGTCGTCGGCGCGGTCGCGGCCGCCGTCAGCCGCGCCCGCTGGTCGGATGGGGCCGACCGGCGCTGAGCTTGAACGGCGCCTTCACGAGCAGCTCGACGTTGCGATCCGAGGTCGCGCCGCGGCGCCCGTCGTGGCCCTCGGCGTCGAGATGGGGGACGCGGGCCTGCCAGTCGTTGGCGGCGAGCTCGCGGGCCATCGCCGCGAGCTGGGTCGGATCGCTGGTGCCGGTCCAGCGCAGTGGTGCCTGGGAGTCGATGATCGTGCCGAAGATCGACAGCGTGCCGTCCTGGTTGTCAACCAGCTCAACGATCCGCGCCTGCTGGGGGAAGTCGATGTGCGACGCAGTGTTGATCTCCCAGAAGCCCCCGTGGACCGACCAGCCGGCGGGGCGGCGGTGGGGGATGATGTTGTTGACGTGCGTGTGGCCGTTGACCCAGGCGATCACGTTGGGGTAGCGGAGCAGGAGCGCGAGCAGCTGATCGCCGAGGATGCGCTTGCCGGGGGCCTGCTCGCCGGTGGTGTCGTTGTCCATCGTCGCCACCGTGTGATGGCTGAACAGCATCATCAGGGTGTCGGTGCCCCGCGCGTGCTCACGCGCGCCGTTGGCGCTGAGGCGCAGCTTCGAGTTTGCATTCAAGAGCGAGGTGAGCCAGCGCAGCTGTGCCTCGTCGATCGAGCCGTCCTGTTCGCCGTTGGGATTGACGGTGTCGAGCACGATGCAGCACACGCTGCCCGCCATGAACGTGTAGTGGGCGGTGCCGTGTTTGCGGTTGGCCTTCGTGAACCCGTGGCCGACCGGGGTCCCGGAGGTCTTGAAGTATTCGGCGACCGTCTCGGCGCGTGACAGGATCCGCCGGTTCTTATCGGCCGTGATCGGACGGGTTGGGCCGTCGATCAGCTCGTTGAACAGGCTCGGGTTGCCGTTGAGCGCCTCGAGCAGCTGGGCGACGCCGAAGCCGGGCGGCAGTCCGAGGATCTTGCGCGACCCAACCGTGTACTCCTTGCTCAGCTTGGATGGCGCGAGGTTTCCCTGCAGCAGCCCGTCATGGTTTCCGTAGGCGCTCATCCACGGAAGGCCCAGACCGGCGGCCCGAAACTCGCGTCGGCAGGCGTCGAGCAGCTGGGGGATGACCGGGAAGCCGTACTTCGAGCGCGGCAGGTCCGCGCCCGCCGTGACGCCCGGCGGAGTGCCGCCGGGGTGCCAGTAGTTGACGTCGTAGTACGTCGGATCCCCGTCGACGACGCCCTCCCACTTGTGGAGGTTGCCCGAGTCGGGCCGAACCTTGGCGCCGTCGAGCAGGTCGATCATCCAGCGCAGCTCGTTGAACTGGCAGTTGTCGACCACGTCGCCGGTCGCGATCGCGAAGTCGAGCGGGCGGCCACTAGTCGGCCCGACCCCGAGTGTCCTGACGGCGCGAACGAGCGAGTCGGCGACGTGCGCGGTGAGCATCTCCTGGGGCCGATAGCTGGCCCCGAACAGGTCCACCGAGGCTCCCGCGGCGGTCCAGACGTCGTTGCCGTTGGCGCCGTCACTGAGCCGGTCGAGGAACTCGACCCGCGCCGGCGACTGCGAATCCTGAATGTGAATGTCAGTGAACTGCGCGAGCGCGACCAGCGGGTGACGGCGCGAGCGCCTGCCCCTGCGGGCCGTGATGCCGAGGTCGTGGCGCACGATGTGCGGCTCGCCTTTGCCGTGCACCAGATGGCGATAGCCGCCCGCATTGATCACCCGGCCGGTGACGATCGTGTGCTCGAGCGTCGTCCCGGCCGCGTGGACGTGTGGCTCGCTGGACACCAGCAGGCGAGCGAGCGCCGCATCGGGCAGTGCGAGCGCGGCCCCGGATGCCACTCCGAGCTCGAGCAGCTGGCGACGCGTGAGTCGGTGAATTGGTATCTCGATCACATCCTATTGACGTCTTGGAGGCCTGCGAACGGTAGCGCTGAAGCCGGCGCCGCGTATCGGTTCGCGGACGCCATTCGCGGTCGGCGCCCCTCGGCAGCCCTCAAGGTAGGCTCGCGTCCGTCCAAACACAGTCAAGGGGTGGAAGTTGTCCGAATCCGCCGATACGCCCGAGCAGTACATCCGCGAGCCACCGGACGCACATCCGCCGCTCGATTACCCGCCGTACAAGTCGACCGCGCTGCGCCATCCCCGCGAGCCACTTGTCTACCTGCCGCACACCGTGACCGAGATCACCGGGCCCGCGCTGGGGGGCGAGCTCGTGTCAGAGAACGACAGCAATCTGCTCGCCCAACACCAGGGCGAGGCGATCGGCGAGCGGATCACGGTCAGTGGTCGGGTGTTCGATACCGAGGGCAAACCGCTGCGGGGCACGCTGATCGAGATCTGGCAGGCAAATTCTGCCGGGCGGTACCTCCACCGCTGGGACCGGTGGCCGGCGCCGCTTGACCCGAACTTCTCCGGCGCCGGCCGATGCGTGACCGATGCCGATGGCAGTTACCGATTTCTGACGATCAAGCCGGGCCCGTATCCGTGGGGCAACCACTACAACGCGTGGCGACCGGCCCACATCCACTTCTCGCTGCTCGGGCGGGCGTTCGCGCAGCGGCTCGTGACCCAGATGTACTTTCCCGGAGACCCGTTGGCGCCGTATGACCCGATCTTCAACTCGGTTGGCGACGAGGCGGCCCGCCGGCGGATGGTGTCGCGGTTCTCGATCCACGAGACCCAGCCCAACTGGGCGACCGCGTATCAGTTCGACATCTACCTCCGCGGGCCGGGGGCGACGCCATTTGAGGAGGCACATTGACCTTCGAGGTCACCCCCTCGCAGACGGTCGGGCCGTACTTCGCGATCGGGCTGCCGTGGGCGGAGGGCCCGAACGCCGTGCCCGACGGCGTCGATGGAGCGATCCGGATCTCGGGGACCGTCTTCGACGGTGCGGGCGAGCCGGTACCCGATCACCTGATCGAGACCTGGCAGGCCGATCCCGACGGACGGTTCGCCGACCTGCACGGCTACGGCGGGCAACCGCGACTGCGGGGCTTTCGTGGCTTCGCCCGCTTTGGCACCGAGGACGGGGACGGCGGCTTTGAGATCGTGACCGTCAAGCCGGGGCGGGTGGCCGGGCCGCACGAGTCGCTGCAGGCGCCTCATATCGACGTATCGGTGTTCGCCCGCGGGATGCTCAATCGTTGCGTTACGAGGATCTACTTCGCCGACGAGGCAGCCGCCAACGAGGCCGATCCTGTGCTTGCGCACGTCCCGCCCGAGCGCCTGCACACGTTGCTCGCGCAGCCCACCGATGGTGGCTACCGGTTTGACATCCGGCTCCAGGGCCCCGGCGAGACGGTCTTCTTTGCCGTCTGAGCCGGTGCTGTTCGCCGGCATCTATGCGCGCGGCGCGGCCGCTGCACAACTGACCGACGAGGCCGTGCTACAGGCGATGCTCGACGTCGAGGCGGCGCTGGCGACGGCCTGCGCGGACGAGGCGCTGATCCCGGTGCAGGCGGCCGGCGTGATCGCTGCCGCCTGCACCGCAGAGCGGTTCGACGCAGAGGCGCTCGGCCGCGAGGCGGCGCGGCACGCGTCACCGGTGGTCGGCCTCGTCGCGGCGCTGCGAGCGTCGGTTGGCGAGCCGTACGGCGAGTACGTCCATCTTGGTGGCACCAGTCAGGACGTCCTCGACACGGCGATCATGTTGCTCGCCTCGCGGGCGCTGGCGCCGCTGCTCGCCGATGCCGATGCGGCGGCCGACGGCGCGGCCGCGCTCGCCGACACCCACCGGGCGACGCCGATGGTCGGCCGTACGCTGCTGCAGCAGGCACTTCCGATCACGTTCGGCCTCCGCGCCGCGGGGTGGATGCACGGTCTGGACAGCGCCGCCGGGCGCCTGCGCGAGATTCGCGATCGAGAGCTGCCGGTGCAGATGGGAGGTCCCGTCGGCGCGCGCCCGCAGGCGATCGCCGTCCGCGTCGCGTCCGAGCTCGGGCTGGCCGTGGCGCCGCTGCCGTGGCAGGCGATCCGGATTCCGGTCGCGAATCTCGCCGGCGGCCTGGGAACGCTGTCCGGCGTGGTCGCGAAGATCGCCCGCGATGTGACGCTCTTCAGTCAGCAGGAGGTCGGGGAGGCCGTCGAGGGCGGCGAGCCGGGCGGCGGGCGCTCGAGCGCGATGGCGCACAAGCGCAACCCGGTCGCCGCGGTGTCGGCGCTCGCGTGCGCCAAGCGAGCCCCGGCACTGGTGGCGACGGCACTGGCCTCGATGGAGCAGGAGCACGAGCGGGCGGCGGGCGCGTGGCAGGCCGAATGGGGCGTGCAGCTCGAGTTGCTGGGGCTCGTCGGCTCGGCGACCGCTTGGTGCCGTGAGCTGCTCGAGAAGCTTGTCGTCGACCCCGACCGGATGCTCGAGAACCTCCACCGCCTGGCCGCGAGCGGCGCTGTCGACGGCAGATTGACCTCCGACCGGCTCGCGGCCTGCGCGGAGTTGATCGACGGCGCTCTCTCGGCGCGCAGGCGATGACCGCGGTCGCTCTCAACCACGAGATCGCGGGCTCGGCCCAGGCGCCGCCGGTGCTGTTCGGCGGATCGCTCGGCACGACGCTGAGCATGTGGGAGCCGCAGCTCGAACTCGAGCGCCAGGCGCGGATGATCAGGTTCGACGTCCGTGGCCACGGCGACTCGCCGGTGCCGGCCGGGCCGTACTCGATCGCGGACCTGGGCAGCGACGTGCTGGCGCTGATGGATCGCCTCGGGCTCGCGCGCGCGTCGTACTGCGGGCTGTCGATCGGCGGCATGATCGGTCAGTGGCTCGCGATCAACGCGCCCGAGCGGATCGAGCGGTTGGTCCTGCTCTGCACCTCGGCTCACCTGCCGCCAAGTGCGGCTTTCATCGAGCGGGCGGCGGTGGTGAGGGCGTCGGGGAGCCCCGAGGTGCTGGCCGACGCCGTGATCGGAAGGTGGTTCACGGAGCCGTTCGCCGCGGCGCACCCCGACATCGCCGCTCGCTATCGCGCGATGATCGCGGCGACCGCGCCAGAAGGCTACGCGGGCTGTTGTGAGGCGATCGCCGGCCTCGACCTCCGCGCCGGGCTGCCCGCCGTATCGGCGCCGACGCTCGTGGTTGCCGGTGCGCAGGATCCTTCGACGCCGGCCGACCACGGCCGCGCGATCGCGGCTGCAATCCCCGGTGCGCAGCTCGAGGTGCTGGACCCGTGTGCCCACCTGTCAAGCGTCGAGCGCGCGAGCGACGTCACGCGCCTGATCGCCAACCACATCCGAGGAGAGATATGAGCGACCCCGACTACGAAGCTGGAATGTCGGTCCGGCGGCAGGTCCTGGGCGACAGATACGTCGATCGGGCGATCGCCCGTACGACCGACCTCACGGCGCCATTTCAGGAGTTCATCACCCGCTACGCGTGGGGTGGCGTGTGGTCGCGGCCGGGGCTCGATCGCCAGACCAGGAGCGCGGTCACCTTGGCGGTGCTGACCGCGCTGGGGCGCGAGCACGAGCTCGAGCTGCACGTCGCAGCGGCGCGGCGCAATGGCCTGAGCGAGGCTGAGATCGGGGAGGTGCTCTTGCAGACGGCCGTCTACGCCGGGGTTCCGGCCGCCAATGCCGCGTTCGCGGCCGCGCAGCGCGCACTGGAATCTGAGGACCAGACCGGCTCCGAGCGCTAACCGGCCGCCGCGACCGCCGTGCTGCGCTGAGCCAGCCGACCGGTGATCGCCGATCGTGGCTTTGCCAGCAGCAGCTGTTGGTCGCAGATCCGCCGCTCGGCGAAGCCACCCTCGCAGTAAGACAGATAGAGCGTCCAGATCCGCTGAAAGCGCTCGTCGTAGCCGAGCTCATTCAGCTGGCGAGCATGGGAGGCGAAGTTGTGGCGCCAGCGGCGCAGCGTCTCGACGTAGCTGTCGGTGAGGTCCTCGACGCAGACCATGCGCAGGTCGGTCTGCCTGGCGACGTTGCGGGCGATCACCTCCATCGAGGGCAGGCAGCCACCGGGGAAGATGTAGGTGTTGATGAACGACTTCGCTGCCTTCTCGACCTCGTAGGCCCGGTCATCGATCGTGATCGCCTGCAGCAACATCGCGCCGTTGGGCGCCAGCAAATGCGCGCACTTGGAGAAGAAGCGGCCGATGTGCTGCCAGCCGACGGCTTCGATCATCTCGATGCAGACGAGCTTGTCGTAGCGACCGCGCAGATCGCGGTAGTCGCGCATAATCACATTGACCAGGTCGCCGAGACCGGCGTCGCGGATCCGTCCGGCGGCGTAGTCGTGCTGCTCGGCTGAGATCGTCGTCGTCGTGATCGCGCACCCACGCGTGCGGGCGGCGTGGAGCGCAAACCCGCCCCACCCGGTGCCGATCTCGAGCACGCGGTCGTCGGGCCCGAGTTCGAGCCGGTCACAGATCCGGTCGAGCTTGGCGATCGACGCCTGCTCGAGCGACAGCCCGTCGTGCTCAAACAGTGCGGATGAGTAGGTCATCGTCGGGTCCAGCATCAGGGCGAACAGCTCGTTGCCGAGGTCGTAGTGGGCCGAGATGTTGCGGCGGTTGCGCTGTCGCGTTCCCCGGTTGGCAAGCCCCCGCAGCCGCTGCGCGGGTGCCAGGAACGGCGCCGCGAGCCCGCGGGCGCGATCGATCAGGACCGCGTTGCGCGCCGCCAGCCGGATCACCGCCACCAGGTCTGGCGAGTCCCACATCCCCTGCGCGTAGGACTCGGCCAGCCCGCGGCTGCCGCGCATCAGCATCGGCCAGAAGCGGGGCGAGTGGATCTCGATTGTGGCGTTCGGGGGCCCGTCGCCGTAGGTGCGCCGGCGGCCCGCTTCGACGACCGTCAGGCTGCCGATCCGGATTTGCCCCAGCAGCGATGAGGCGATCCCCCGAGCGAGTCCGATCGAGCCGGGACTCACGCGGCCGCTCCCGGATGCGGATGGACTCTCGCGCCGGACAGCTTCAGCGACAGCGCATGACCGTAGATCAACGCGAGCACTCGCGCGGTCGCAAACGGATACCGCGCGACCAGGCGGGCTGCGGACGCGCGCGTCAGCTGCCGGCGCTCCATCGCGAGCGTCGCGTCGAACACCGACGTCCCCGCTCGGAGGCTCGCGATATGAACCGAGAGCGTCGCTGCGGGAGTTGAGGCCCGGGCCTCGTAGACGTGATCCATCGCCATGAACGGCGACACGTGCAACTGCTTTGCGAAGCTCCCGCACAGCACCGCCGACGCCCGCGCCTGGTCCAGCAGGTAGGAGTGGCGCTCCCCCCAGGGCGTGCTTGTGACCTCGGCGAGCACATAGTCGACGCGGTCGCGGTCACGGTCCGAGCAGTAGTAGAAGCTGACCGGGTTGAAGCACATGCCCCACGATCGCAGCTGCGTCAGCAGCCGCACCGGGCCCTCTGGCCGTCGGCCCGCGAGCTCGGCGACTCGGTCGCGGACCGCGGTCGCCAGGTCGGTGCGAGGGTCGCCGAGGTAGTCACGGCGGCGAAACCGCAGCGGTCCCGGGCCGCGCGCAAGCAGCCGTCCCCCGAGCAGGTCGGGAAGCTCGTCGAGCTCGAGATACATCATCGACAGCCGATGGCGAAACTCCGTCTGGGGGTCGGCACGGCGATGGCGGATCGTGCCCGTGTAGATGCAGCTCTCGGTCACAGCCTCGCCCCGAAGTGCTCCGCCACCCGCAGCGCGCTGACGACGCCGTCCTCGTGAAAGCCCCATCCCCAGTAGGCGCCGCAGAAGTGGGTGCGGTTGTGCGCGCCGATCTCCGCGTAGCACCGCTGCGCCTCGACGGCACCGGAGGTGTAGACGGGGTGGTTGTAGGCGATTGTGCGAATCACCTTGGCCGGGTCGATCTTCTCAGTTCGGTTGAGCGTCACGCAGAATTCGCGCTCAGCGCGCAGCGATTGGAGCCTGTTCATGTGGTAGGTCACGGTCGTCTGGGGACCGGGCGGGTCGAGCAGGTGGTAGTTCCAGCTCGCCCACGCACGACGGCGTCGGGGGAGCAGGCTGACGTCGGTGTGCAGCACTGCCTCGTTGGGCTGGTAGGTGATCGCACCGAGGATCTCGCGCTCGCGGTCTGACGGGTCACTGAGCATCGCCAGCGCCTGATCGGAGTGGGTCGCCAGAACGATCTGGTCGTAGCGTTCGGGCTCGCCGCCACGCGGCTTGACGAGCACATGGTCGGCGGCCCGGGTGACTGCCTGCACCGGGGTGTCGAGACGGATTCGGCCGGCGAATGTCCTCACCAGGGCGTCCACGTAGCGGGCCGAGCCGCCGGCGACCGTCAGCCAGCGCGGCCGGTTGCGGACCGAGAGCATCCCGTGGTTGTCGAAGAACTCGGCCAGAAACCGCGCCGGGAAGCTCCACATCTGGTGTGGATCGGCCGACCATACCGCTGACGCCTGCGGGACGATCAGCCGCTCGATGAACGGCCGCGAGAACCGTTGTTGATCCAGCCACTGGCCCAGCGGCGGGCCGTCGTCATGTTCGAGCAGCAGCGCTCGCGCGGCTCGGTTGAACCGCGCGAGGTCGGAGAGCATGCGGTGAAACCACGGCGTGACAAGATGCGCGCGCTTGGCGAACAGCCCGTTCGGCGATCCCCCGTGGTACTCGAAGTCGCCGCGCCCGTCACTGACGCTGAAGGTCATCGTCGAGGACTGTGAGGCGACCCCCAGTCGCCGCAGCAGCCGCTCGAAATTGGGGTAGTTGCGATCGTTGAAGACGATGAATCCGGTGTCAACCTGATGGGTCTCGTACGGCGTGTCGACCCGGATCGTGTTCGTGTGACCGCCGAGGTAGGCGGCACCATCGAACATCGTGACCTCGTGTTCACGGGCCAGCAGATGGGCCACCACTAGGCCGGAGATTCCGGTCCCGACGATCGCGATCTTCACTGCGCCTACTTTTACGCCTTCTGGGGGTCTTGCGCAGCGGAGGTTGACGGGTCGGCGGCGATCTGGGCCGGCGGCGTCTCGCCGCTGATGGACTGCTTGAAGCCGCGCAGGCCTTCGCCGAGCGACTTGCCCAGCTCGGGCAGGCGCTTGGCGCCGAAGACGAGCAGCAGCACGACGAGCACCATGGCTATGTGGAGGGGGTTCTCGAGTCCGATCATCTGATCTCCGATCAGGGCTGGTTGGGAGGGACGCGAGGTTCTACGAAGCGGGCCGGCGATCGGATCATCGCCCGGGGTACTACCCCGCCCGGCGCGAAACCCGACCGATCGGCGGCCATCGCTCCGCTCGCGGCGGGCAACCGCAATCAGCTCAGCTCCGCGCTGATCACCGGCGTGTGCGTGGGCGCGCTGCTCCCACCCGAAGGCTCCGGCGTGACCAGCAGCGCCTTGACCCCGTGCACGTCACCGACGTTGACGTTGCTGTCGCCGCTCGAGGTGACGCTGAACAGAACGCCGGTTGGAATCGGATTCCGCTTGCCCTTGCGCGTGAACCAGACCTCGTAGACCTTGCCCTGTGGTGGCGGCGAGAACCGGTGCAGGATCAGCTGCCCGTGGCCGTTGGTGATCGCGACCTTGGCGCTGCCGTGCTCGCCCGTCACCTGCGCCGCCACGACACGGGCGCCGTTGCCCGAGTTGGAGATCGCGATCCCGCCGACGACGATCGCGGCGATCAGAACCGCGGTACCGAGCGCGAGCGCGGACCGAGGCAGGCGCGCGAAGATATTCGGACGGCGGTGCGCGCTCTCACCGTCCTGGACGCGGGCGTCGTTGCGGACCTCGGACAGCACGCGGCGACGGAGCCGCCGCGGCGTCTGCACCTGAGTTGCCGCCAGCGGCAGGACATCGACCACGCGCTGGA
The DNA here is from genome assembly GCA_963770885.1 of uncultured Solirubrobacterales bacterium. Lineage (GTDB taxonomy): Bacteria > Actinomycetota > Thermoleophilia > Solirubrobacterales > Solirubrobacteraceae > Palsa-465. The sequence continues at coordinate 992,643 of CAVYRI010000001.1, forward strand.
GCTCGGCCAGCTCGCGCCGGCACTCGTCGCAGGTCTGCAGGTGAGCGCGGAACGCCTCGGCCTCGGCTGGCTCGAGCGCGCCGAGGGCGTAGGCCGCGACGTCCCCGCCGCACGCGCGGTCGGCGCTGCGATCGGAGGGGCTCATCGTCTCGCCTGCCTCATAGCACCATCCCCGCTGTGTCGCCGAGGGTGACCCGCATCTTGGTCAAGCCGAGGCGCATCCGCCCCTTGACGGTGCCCGCCGGCAGCTTGAGCATCTCGGCGATCTGGCTGTGGGTGAAGCCGCCGAAGTACGCGAGCTCGATCACCTGCCGTTGATCGGCGGGCAGCTCGCCGAGCGCCGTGCGGACGTGGCGCGCGTCGTCGCGGCGCTCGACCTCGGCCTCGGTCCGCTCGCTCGCCGCAATCCGCTCGGCGACTCCCTCATCGCGGACATCGCGGCCGGTCCGAACGGTCTCGCGGCGGAAGGCGTCGATCGCCCGGTTGTGGACGACGCTCAGCACCCACGACCGTACGCTCCCACGGCTGCGGTCATAGCGCGCGCCGCTTCGCCACAGTGACAAAAACGACTCCTGGACCACGTCCTCGGCCATCGCCCGCCGTCCGCACATCCGGTAGGCAAGCGAGAACGCTGCATCGGAATGGCGGTCGAACAGCGCCTCGAAGGCCTTCGCATCCCCCGCCTGGACGAGCTGCATGAGATCCTCGTCGGCGAGCGTCTGCGGATCGGGGCGGCTCTGGCGTAGGGGTTTGGGCGCTCGGAACACAATTGGTCGCGGTCACATTGAATCGCGCGGACGGTCGGGTCCACGTGTGCCTTCCTACGGCGTCCGGCCGGAAGCGGATCACTACCAGGTCGTATTTCGCGTCTACCGGAGCGGACCCGGCAGCGACACGCCGAGGAGCTCGACCAGCTCGCCGGGGGCCTCGCCGGACAACAGCCAGCCTCCGCGCGACACCTGGACTGACCCCTGCCGGGCAAGCTCGTTGAGCGCGGTGGTGACCGTCGGGCGGCGCGCCGCCACCAGGTCGGCCAACACCGCGTGAGTGAGCTGCAACGGCAGGATCACGCCCTCGGTGCGTACGCGGCCCCACCGCTCGGCCAGGTGCCACAGCAGCATTCGGAGTCGCACATGAACGCGCGCCTGATGGACGATCGCCATGTTGATCGCGAGGTTGCGGGCACGCTCAAGCGCCCGGCCGACGAGGCTCCCGGTCAGTTCCGGATATGCCGCCAGGCAGGCGGCCGCGCGGACGTCCAACACCGCCACGCGCGCCGGCTCGAGCACCCGCCAGCCGGTCGTCCGGTTCAGCGTCGAGCCGCTGTCCTCGCCCTCCCACGGACGGAGCAGGTCACCTTCGCCCAGCAGCTCGGCTCCGAAACGCCCGTCGATCCCGACTCGGCGCAGGAGCAGGCCGTCCAGCACCAACAGGCCGATGCCGTTGTGCAACGGCTGATCCCAGTTGACCATCCACCGGCCGCGCGCGATCCGGACGGTGCGCGCAGTGCAATCATCGGCGGCGCGGTCGCGCTCGGAGGGGCTCAGCGCCTCGCCGAGGTCGGGATCCTCTTCGAGGATCTTGCAGCTGCTGACGTCGGTGATGAGTGAAGTTGGCGACATGTGAAGAACCAGTCATTTCTCTGACTACCCACCCTGGCTTGTCGTCAACACAGAAATCGGCTCGGCGAACGGTGGGTATCACTGTCTGCTTGGCCGGTCGCGCGATCGGACTCGCGGGTATCGTGTCCGCCGGTGACCGAACCGAGCTCCTCCTCGCTGCCGTCCGGCGATCAGCACGAGATCACGCACGGCGATCAGCGCGCGGTGGTGGTCGAGGTCGGCGGTGGGCTGCGGATCTACGAGGGCGCGCAGGGCCCACTGCTCGACGGCTACCGAGCCGATGAGGTGTGCGGTGGTGGGCGCGGCCAGCCGCTGATCCCGTGGCCCAATCGCGTCCGAGACGGGGTCTACGAGTTCGACGGCGAACGCCGGCAGCTGGCGCTGACCGAGCCCGAGGCGCACAACGCGATCCACGGCCTGGTCCGGTGGGCCAACTGGTCGCCGGTTAGTCAAGAGGCCAACCGCGTGGTGATGCGATACGTGCTGTACCCTCAGCCCGGCTGGCCCGGGACGCTCGAGCTCTCCCTCGACTATCGGTTGAGCGACGCGGGCCTGAGCGTCACAACGACCGCGACGAACATCGGGGGTCAGAGCTGTCCGTACGGAGCGGGGCAGCATCCATACCTCACGCTCGGCACCGAAACGGTCGATTCGCTGGTGCTCAAGGCGCCGGGTCGGACCTATCTCGAGTCAGATGAGCGCGGGATCCCGGTCGCCACCCACGACGTCGCGTCAACGCGCTTTGACTACACCGAGCCACGCCAGCTGGGGTCCGACACGCTCGATACCGGCTACACCGATTTGGACCGTGATCGTGACGGCATCGCGCGCGTCACGATCCAGACGGCCGACGGCGGCCGGAGCGCGACAATGTGGATCGACGACGGCTACCGCTACCTGATGGTGTTCACAGGCGACACGCTGCCTCCCCCGGCCTGCAGGCGCGGGCTGGCGGTGGAGCCGATGACATGCGCTCCGAACGCCTTTGCGTCCGGCGACGGCCTGGTCGTCCTGCAACCGGGGGCGAGCCACACCACAAGTTGGGGCATCACGCCCGGCTGAGACCTCTCATCGTGTTGACGCTGCGGCGCCGGCCTCCAGTGTCACCCAAAACCTGCCGATGATTCCTGCGGCGCGCGATTGGCCCGACCCGGGCGTGCGTCCGCGAGGCCCGTGCGACAGGCAATCTCAACCCATCGGCTATTGGCAGCGGCGAGCGTCGCGATGGCGGCGGGCATCGCCTTTGAGCTCGGCCAGGCGCTGTCGGGCCTGGGCGGTCGCTCGCTGAACGGCTTCGCCGATACCTACGTCTACACCGCGGTCGAGCTGGTCGCGGTTGCCGTCTGCGCGGCCCGGGCGATCAGGCGCCGCGACGACCGCGCGGTGTGGGGGCTGATGACGGTCGCGCTGATCGCGTGGACGGCCGGCGACCTCGTCTGGACGCTTTGGCTCGACAACGCCTCCAACCCGCCGTATCCATCGATCGCCGATGCGTTCTATCTGACCATGTATCCGGCGATCTACATCGCGCTGATGCTGCTGACCCGGTCGCGGTTGCGCAACGCGGGCGCCGCGCACTGGCTCGATGGGAGTGTGGTTGGCCTGACGATCGCGGCGGTCGCCGCGGCGCTCGTGTTCGATTCGGTTCTCGCGACGAGCCCAAAGCAGATCGTGCCCGCGATCGTGACGATCGCCTACCCCGTGTGCGACTTCGTGCTGCTGATGTGCGTCGCGGTCGCCTACTCCCTGTCGGAGTGGCGGCCTGGACGGGGCTGGCTGCTGCTCGGCGCCGGGATCATTGTGATGGCGGTCGCCGACATCATCTCCACGTACCAGACGGCCAGAGGGACGTACGTCGCGGGCGGCCCGCTTGACGCCATGTGGCCGGCCTCGATGAGCCTTCTCGCGCTCGCGGCGTGGGCGCCGATTCGGGGCGCCAGCCGTCAGGCGGTCGATGCGCCACAAACAATCTTGCTGACGTTGCTTGCGGCGACCGGCGCGCTGGCGCTGCTGGTGGTCGCTGCGTTTGAGTCGATCACGCCGCTTGCGGTCGGATTCGCCGCCGCGGCGCTCGTGCTCGCGAGCATGCGCGCCGCGCTCACCTATCTGGAGAACGTGCGGATCCTCCGCCGCAGCGCACGCGAGGCGCTGACCGACCCGCTCAGCGGGCTGGGAAACCGGCGCTGTCTGATGGGTGACCTCGAGCACGCGCTCGGCTTTGCCGGCGGCGGCCACCCGCTGACGGTCCTGTTCTTCGACCTCAACGGCTTCAAGCGCTACAACGACAGCTTCGGCCATGCTGCGGGTGACGCGCTGCTTGCGCGTATCGGCACCGAGCTGCGCGCATCGATCGGGGAGCACGGGCGGGCCTATCGGCTCGGCGGCGACGAGTTCTGCGTGCTGCTCGAGGGACGCTACGGTCGCCAGGACACGCCGGTCGTGGCAGCAGCGGCGGCTCTGGTCGAGCACGGCAGCGGATTCACCGTGAGCTCGTCGATGGGCCTTGCCGTGATGCCCGACGACGCGACCAGCGCCACCGCAGCGCTGCAGCTCGCCGACGAGCGGATGTACTCCGACAAGGCCTCGCGAAGCAGCGCCGGGCGAGCGCAGGCGCACGACGTGCTGATGCAGCTGCTCAATGAGCGGGCGCTGGGGATGCGCGATCGGCTGGTCGGCGTCGGCACGCTGGCGGCGGCGGTTGGGGCCCGGCTCGAGCTCGGCGCCGAGCAGCTCGACGAACTGCAGCGCGCCGCCGAGCTGCACGACATCGGCAAGCTGGCGATTCCTGACGAGATCCTCAACAAGCCCAGCCCGCTGAGCGAGTCAGAGTGGCGCTTCATCCGCCAGCACCCGGTGATCGGCGAGCGGATCCTGGGCGCCGCACCAGCGCTGCGGCCGGTGGCCAAGCTGGTGCGCTGCAGCCACGAACGGTGGGACGGCCGCGGGTACCCCGATGGGATCTCGGGGATCAAGATCCCGCTCGGGGCGAGGATCGTCGCGGTCTGCGACGCCTACGAGGCGATGATCGCCGAGCGCAGCTATCGCCGGGCGCGAACCGAGCAGGAAGCGATCGCCGAGCTCCGGCGGTGCGCCGGCGCGCAATTTGATCCTCGGATCGTCGATGCCGTCTGCGCCGTGCTCGAGGACACGACCGACGTCGCCCACACGCCGCGCTACGGGCCGCCGCCGGTCGATCGCCAAGGCATCGCCTCAGACGTAGAATTGCCTCTATAACTCGACCGCGGAAGGAGAGGGCGATGGAAGCTGGTGGCGACCGGACCATGGCTGCTTCCCACGCGCGCGGCAGCGAGGCCGTCCCGCTGCTGGCGCAGACGATCGGGGCCAACCTCGATGCCACGATCGAGCGATTCCCGCAGCGCGAGGCGCTCGTCTCGTGCATGCAGGGCATCCGCTTTACCTACGCCGAGCTCGGCGAGGCGGTCGATCGGCTCGGCCGGGCGATGATCAACGCGGGTCTGCGGCGCGGCGACCGGGTTGGAATCTGGAGCCCGAACTGCGCCGAGTGGGTGCTGGTCCAATACGCGACCGCAAAGATCGGTGTGATCCTGGTCAACATCAACCCGGCATACAGGACGTCCGAGCTCGAGTTCGTGCTCAAGCAGTCGGGTTGCCGGCTGCTGATCTCGGCGACCGAGTTCAAGACATCGGACTACCGCGCGATGGTGGACGAGGTGCGGGGCGTCTTGCCCGAGCTCGAGCGGGTCGTGTTCCTGGGCTGCGAGGATTGGGAGCAGCTGCTGGCGGGTGCCTCGGAGGTGTCGGAGGCCGAGCTCGGATCGGCGGCGCTCGGTCCCGGGGATCCGATCAACATCCAGTACACGAGCGGTACGACCGGCTTTCCCAAGGGCGCGACGCTCAGCCATCTCAACATCCTCAATAACGGCTTCTTCGTCGGCGAGGGGTGTCGCTACACCGAGCAGGACCGGGTCTGCATCCCGGTGCCCTTCTATCACTGCTTCGGGATGGTGCTCGGCAACCTCGCCTGCACGACGCACGGCTCGGCGATCGTGATTCCGGCGCCGGCATTCGATCCGGCAGCGACGCTCGCCGCGGTCGCGGCCGAGCGGTGTACGTCGCTGTACGGGGTGCCGACGATGTTCATCGCCGAGCTCGATCACCCGAGCTTCGCCGACCACGACCTCCAATCGCTGCGGACCGGGATCATGGCGGGATCGCCTTGCCCGGTCGAGGTGATGCGGCGCGTCGTCGATCGCATGCACATGACCGAGGTTGGGATCGCGTACGGGATGACCGAGACCTCGCCCGTATCGACGCAGACAGCGTTCGATGACCCGCTCGCAAAGCGGGTCGCGAGCGTAGGCCGGGTCCATCCGCACGTCGAGATCAAGATCGTCGACCCCGACAGCGCCCAGGTCGTCGCGCCCGGGACCAGCGGCGAGCTGTGCACGCGCGGCTACAGCGTGATGAGCGGCTACTGGAACGATCCCGAGCGCACGCGTGAGGCGATCGACGACGACGGCTGGATGCACACCGGAGATCTCGCGACGATGGACGGCGAGGGCTATGTCAACATCGTCGGCCGGATCAAGGACATGGTGATCCGCGGCGGCGAGAACGTCTACCCGCGCGAGATCGAGGAGTTCCTCCACTCCCATCCCGACATCGCCGACGTCCAGGTGATCGGCGTCCCCGACGAGCGCTACGGCGAAGAGCTGATGGCTTGGGTGATCCCGCGCGCCGGCGCGACGCTCGACCCCGATCAGCTGCACGGGTTCTGTCAGGGCAGAATCGCCCACTACAAGATCCCCAGGTACGTGAAGCTCGTCGACGCGTTTCCGATGACCGTCACGGGCAAGGTGCAGAAGTTCAAGATGCAAGAGCAGGCGATCGACGAGCTCGGGCTCGGCGAGTCGGCGAGCATCAAGACGGCCTGAGGTGACTGGCTCCGAGCTCGGGCTGGCGCTGTCGGTGTTCCTCGCCTGCGCGGTCGAGGCGGTCGAGGCGCTGACGATCGTGCTGGCCGTCGGGATCACGCGCAGCTGGAGGTCGGCGCTGTATGGCGTCGGCGTGGCGCTGGTCGTCTTGGGAGTGATCACGGCCGTGCTCGGGCCGGCGCTGACCGCGCTGCCGATCGGCGTCCTGCGCGTGGTCGTGGGCGGGCTGCTGCTGGTGTTCGGTTTGCAATGGCTGCGCAAGGCAATCCTTAGAGCCTGTGGGTTGAAAGCCGTGCACGACGAGGAGCTTGCGTTCGAGCGCGAGCGCGAAGCTGCCGGCGGCGCGGGCGCTGTCGAGGCATCGTTCGACGGCTACTCGTTCACGATCGCGTTCAAGGGCGTGCTGCTGGAAGGGCTCGAGGTCGTGTTCATCGTTTTGACGTTCGGCGCCAACCAGCACCGGGTAGGACTCGCGGCGGTGGCGGCGGCCGTCGCGGTCGCATTGGTGGTCGTGGCAGGGATCGTGGTCCACGCGCCGCTGAGCCGTGTGCCCGAGAACGCGATGAAGTTCGCGGTCGGCGTGATGCTTGCCTCATATGGGATGTTCTGGGGTGCCGAGGGGGCCGGCGCCGACTGGCCGGGGGGAGATGCGGCGCTGCTGGCGATCATCCCGCTGACGCTCGCGTTCGCGTTCGCGATCATCGCGCTGGTGCGCAGCCGGATCGCCGGCGCCTCGGGGACGAGCCCGGATGAGTCGGTGGCTCGCGCATGAGCCGCGTCGAGGCGTTCGGAATGTTCGTCTGGGAGTTCGTCGTCGGCGACGACTGGCGGATCGCGGCCGGGGTCACCGTCGCCTTGGCTGTGACGGCGCTGGTCGCCGGGGCCGGGGTTGCGGCATGGTGGATCCTGCCGCTGGCGGCCGGTGGATTGCTCGCGGGCTCGGTCTGGCAGGCGGCGAAGTCGCGCCAGCGGTAGGCGCCGCGCCCGCCGGGAGGTGGGCAGCGGTCAGAGGCGCGCCCGCCGGGAGGCGCGCGCCGCTTGACGGACCGCCGGCATGGATGCTGGATGGCTGACCCGGTCGCGCTCTCGCTGGCGCTGCTGATGCTCGGCACGACGCTTGCGGCCGCCGTGATCAGGCCGACGCACGGGACCGAGGCGGTCGCAGCGGGCGCCGGCGCGCTGTTGCTGATGGCGGTCGGTGCGATCTCGTGGACACAGGCCGGGCGGACGATCAGCGAACTGGGGCCGACGGTCGGATTTCTGGCGGCGCTGCTGCTGATCGCCGAGGGCTGCAGGCGCGACGGCCTGTTCGTCGCGATCGGAGATCTGGTCGCCTGGCGGTCGCGTGGCGACGCGCGGCGGCTGCTCGGGCTGGTGTTCGTCGTCGCCTCGGCGGTGACGATCGTCCTCGGGCTCGATGCGACCGCGGTGCTGGTGTCGCCGATCGTGATCGCGACGGCTCTGAGGTTGAGGGCGGGGCTTCGGGCTCCGGCGTACGCGTGCGTCCACCTCGCCAACTCGGCCTCGCTGCTGCTGCCGATCTCCAATTTGACGAACCTGCTCGCGTTCCACGCCAGCGGGCTGTCGTTCGTGCGCTTCGCGCTGTTGATGGCACTCCCGACGGCCGCCGCGATCGCGCTCGAGTGGCTCGTGATCTCCAACAGCTTCCCAGCCGAGCGCGCGCCTGCGCGGCCGCCGCGGAGCGCGCCCGAGCAGGCGCCGCTGCCCTGGTTCGCGCTGGTCGTGCTCGCGCTGACACTGGCCGGGTTTGCGCTCAGCTCGGCGTTCTCGATCGAGCCGGTCTGGATTGCGGTCGCCGGCGCGGCGGCACTCAACCTGCCGGCGGTGGTTACCGGCCGCAGCCGGCCGCTGGCTCTCGTCGGCGCGGCCGAGCCCGGTTTCCTGCTGTTCGTGCTCGGGCTCGGCGTGATCGTCGCGGCGGCCAGCGAGCACGGTCTGTCGGCCGCAATCCGGGACATCGTGCCGGCTGGCGGCTCATTGCCCGACCTGCTGCTGGTGGCGGCGATCAGCGCGCTGCTCGCGAACGTCGTCAACAACATCCCCGCGACCCTGATCCTGCTGCCGGTGGTCGCCGGGTTCGGCTACGGGCCCGTACTGGCGATGTTGGTCGGCGTCAACATCGGTCCGAACCTGACTCAGGTCGGGTCGCTTGCAACGCTGCTCTGGCGCCGAGTCCTGGCAACCGAGGGCGTGGCGCTGAGAGAGAGCGAGTTCGTGGCGCTCGGCCTGAGGTCGGTGCCGGCCGCCCTGGTCGCTGCCACGGCCCTGCTGTGGCTGGTGCTACAGCTCTGAGCTCCGCGCGGGAAGGTCGTCCCGCGGGGCCCCGGCCGAGGCAGCCCCGCGGGGACGAGTCCGTCAGTAGCCGTATGGGTTGGTGCCCGTGCCCGTGCTGGTCGTAGGAGAGGACGAGCTCCTGCTGGTCTTCACCACGTGCCAGGTCCCGCCGAAGCTCACGATCCCGTTGCCATTGGCAATGTCCCTGCTCTTGTCCGCGACGAACGTGTAGAGCGGATGGCCATTGAGGGTCACCTGGTGTACACCGCCGCGATGCCAGGTCGCCAGCCTGCCGCGGATGCCCGGCGCCTTGCTCGGCTTCTTGCGGGCGGCGACGGTGAGCGGGTTCCAGAACGTGAAGCAACCGTTGGCCTTGGTGCACTTGGGATGGCTCTTGGTGTCGCCACTCAGCGTGTAGGCCGCGCGGCCACGGGAGTTGACGGCGATGTTCTCGCTCGACATTGCGCCGTTCTGCATGACCTGCGCGCCCTTCGCAACCTCGAGCGTGAACGTCTTCGCGGCCGCCACCGAGACGAGCGCGGCCGTCGCGAGGCCGGCGAGCGCCGCGACGAGGAGCAGTCCGTAGCGCCGCCGCGGCTGGGCGTCACGTGAGGGTTTGGGGAACATCTAACGGCCTCCAATCGTGGTCATTTGCCCCTCTTGACTCCGCCCGGCCGGTTTACTTCCCGAGCCTTCGCGCCCCGCACAGTGATTGTGTTGGGCGCGTGGCCTGTCATGGTCGGGCGTTGCCCGCCGGCACCTCCGCAGCCGGCGAGCAACGCCACGCGGTTGCGCATCCGCGGCGCCCGAGTCGCTCAGCGAATGCCGCAGCTCGCTAATAGCTGTAACCGCCCCCACCGCTCGAGCTGCTGCTGCTCGATGAAGCCGGCGCCGCAGCGGTCTTGGCGCCCGTCGCGACGGCGTCCCAGATCCCGACATCCTTGACGCCCTCGCCCTTGTCCTGGCCCGGGGCGGTGTCCTGGGCGAACGTGTACAGCGGCTCGCCCTTGTATGACACCTGCTCCGCGCCGTTGGGCCGCTTGATCATCCCGATCCCGGTGACTCCGGAGGGCTTGCTGCCGGCAGGGGTCGTCAGCGGGATCCAGATGTGCACGCAGGCGGAGGTGGTGCAGATGAACTTTCCAGCGTGCTCGCCACTGAGGCGATAGAGGGTCATCCCCTTGCTGTCGACCAGGACTGTCCCGAGGCTTCCGACCTGGGCCGTCTTGACGATCACGCTCTTGCCGGTGGAGGCTGCGGCGCTCGACGCGGCGGAACTGCTGGAGCTCGAACTGCCACCGCAGGCGGCGAGGGCGAGGGCCGTGCCAAGCGCAGGGACGAGAAACTTCATCAAAGCGCGCACTTGAATCTCCTGACTACTGGGAACTCGGCGGCCGTGAACCGAACCGCTCGCTGTCACTTAAGACGACTGTGGGCTCGGTTCCTTCCCGGCGATCACCGGGTAGTCCCTGAAGTGCGGGTCCGGTCAGACATGGAGGCAGCGATGACGATTGTCAGAACGAGAACGAAGGCCAAGCTTGCGGGCAAGGCGGCCAAGACTGCGGCCAAGCACCCCAGCGCGACGTGGACCGGGGTACGACGGTCGGTCCCGGCTCTCAAGGTGGTATTTGGAGTCGGCCGCCCAGTGGCCAAGCGCCGTGTCCGGCGGCGGATGCAGCGGCTTGGTGCGGCGGGCCGCTTTGCGGCCGGCGTGGCGGTCGGCGCCGGAGCGGTCTACTTCCTCGAGCCCGAGCGTGGGCGGGCGCACCGGCAGCGCGTCGCGTAGTCGCTGTTTGCCGGCAATCGACTCTGAGACGCCTAGCGTTGGGCATTCTGCTCGCATAGCGACGAAGATCGCCAACGCACCGTCACAAGAATGTGTCGAGCGCACGCGCGAGGTGCGCTGTTTTGCCTCGGGACGAGCGGGGAAGGTCCCAGGGGAGAGGGGCAAGGAGGGCCAGATGGGCTACGCGACCCGGTCCGATCACAATCAGATTCAGAACTCGTCACTTGCCGAGCTGGTCAGGCAGCTGGCCGCCCAGACGGCCCGCATGGCGCACCAGGAGGTCGAGCTGGCCAGGGCCGAGCTCGACACCGCCCAGCGGCGGCCCGGGGCCGTTCAGGCGGTCAGCTTCTATGCGCTCGGCGCGTTTGCCGCTGCCGCGGTGCTCGGCCTCGCCACTGCGATCGCCGCCTGGCTGGCGGCGCTGATCGTCGCGACCGTGCTCGCCGCCGGCGCGGCAGCTCTCGCCGTGTATTCACAGGTCCGGGGTGCCGCCTGGAAAACGGCAAACGCCCGGCACCACGCGGCCAAAGCCCGGCACCACGCGGCCAAAGCCCCGCACCACGCGGTCAAAGCCCCGCGGCGGGCCCAGCGCGAGACCGGATGGCCGCCCGCGCCGACGCGGACGACCGCCTCCTCTCAATGATCGGGTGGCAGCCCGTTGAGCGCCCGGCGCAGCTCGCTGACCGTGCGTGCGCTGTGGACGATCTCGAGGCGGAATGTCAACTGCTCGAGATCGAGGCGGCCGGAGCCGAACGCGTCGCGAAGTAGCAGCTCGACGCGGTCGCGGTCGTGGTCGGCGACCAGGCGATCGGACGGAAGGCCGGCCAGTCCGGCCGCCGACAGGAGCGGTGGTGGCTTGGATCCGAGGATGCCGACCGCCCGGCCGAGGACGACAAAGCCGGCCGCGGCCGCAAGCGCCTCGGCGAGGCCACGCTCGAGCCCCTCGATCAGCGAGCGCTCTGCGTGGGCGACGAACAGAGTCATCACGAGGCCGACGAGCAGCGTCGCGAACGCACCCAAGCCCCAGGGGTGGCGGCGCAGCCCCGCGTAGTTGATCAGGGGAAGGTCATCGAACACATCACCGGCGCGGCCGGGAGTGGTCGACCGCAGCGCCCCGGCCCTGCCGAGCTCCCTGGCGGCCGCCAACAGCGCAGCCCCCGCGATCGCCGCCAGCCCGGCGGTGAGTGCCAGCCACCAGGCCGGCAGGACGGCCACGAAGTCGATCACGTATAGCTCGATGCCCACCACCGTTGCGAGGCCGCCCCCGAGCGCCACCCACGCGCGCCGGCGGATCAGTGCTAGCTCGGCCGCGGGCCTGAGTCGCGCGGAGCGGTGGCGGAGAGCCCGCCAGGCGGCCAGCGTTCCGGCGACGAGCGCGACCTGGGGAGCCACGAACATCCCCAGCAGCGCGGGGAAGAACAACGCCAGCGAGAGACCGTGGGTGAAGCCGGGATAGGGGTTGGAGGCGCGGCCGAGCAAGAGTTGGGGCAACACGAGTGCGATCGCTGTCGTGGCCAGCGCAGCGAACACGCGATAGGCGCTGCCCCGAGCGCTGCTGGTCGCGAGCTCGTCGGCGAATGTGGCAGCGAGCTGCGCGGGATCACCGAGCCGCGCCTCGCTGTCCGGGTCGCAGGCGATGTGATCCTCGAGCTCGGCGATGATCCGACGACGGTCGCCTGCGCTCACCCCGCGAGCGGTCAGCTCGGCGAACAGCCCTTGCAGCCAGCTCATCCGAGCACCGCCTCGACAGCGCTCGCGAACAAGTTCCAGTCCCGACGGCGGTCGGTCAGCGCTGCGCTTCCCTTCCGGGTGATCTCATAGACGCGGCGGCGACGCCCGCTGTGGGCCGACCATGAGCTGCTCAGCAGGCCGTCACGCTCGAGCCGGTGCAGCGCCGGATAGAGGGTTCCCTCGGCGAGCTCGAAGGCGCCGCTGCTGCGATCGCGCAGCCGCTGCAGGATCGCGTAGCCGTGGCCCGACTCGTCGGCGAGGGTCGCGAGGATCAGCACATCGAGCTGCCCGTTGAGCGCGTCGGCTCTCATGCCTCGGCATCATATGCATAGACTCGCTAGGTGTCAAGGGCGGGATGGTCGGCGCCGAACGTCATCGTCGCGGTGGCGGCGAACTCGCGCGACGCGAATCCGGACGGTGGTACGCTGTCGATTCAACGGCTCGGCATGGGCAAGGGGCTCCTCCGGATCGTCATCTCCGCCGAGGGGATGTGTCAATTGCAGACAGACACGCTCGCGCACGCGCTAGAGCCGTTCACCCGCCGGTGGCTGGTCGCCCAGGCACGGTCGGCGCCGAGCGGGCAGCCCCGATGACGCCGCATCCGGGGACCCTGATTCTGGTCGTCGACGATGACGATCAGGTTGCTCGGCTGGTGAGCAGGATCCTGACCAACGCGGGCTATGTCTGCGGGGTCGCGTCGACCGTCGCGCAGGCGCGCGCTGCGCTCGAGGCCGACGATTACGCGCTTGTGCTTTGCGATGTCGGGATGCCTGGGGAGTCAGGGCTCGAGCTGGTCGCCTCGCTCCAGGACAAGGCTCCGGCGACGGCGGTGCTGATGATGAGCGGTCAGGACGATCCTGGTATCGCGTCGATCGCCTCCGAGCGAGGCGCATATGGATATCTCGTCAAGCCGTTCACCGGCAACGAGCTCGTGATCACCGTCGACAACGCGCTTCACCGCCGGCGGCTGGAGCTCGAGACGCTGAACACCAACCACCGGCTCGAGTCGATGGTGGCGCAGCGGACCGACGAGCTCCGGCTCGCGCTCGACGAGGTCGGCCGCTCGCGGCTGGAGGTCGTCAAGCGACTCTCACGCGCAGTCGAGCAGCGCGACCTCGATACAGGCATACATATCGAGCGGATCGGCGAGCTCAGCGCGCTGCTGGCTCAGGCGGGTGACGTCGACCCGGAGCGAGTCGAGCTGATCCGCGCCGCGGCGCCGATGCACGACGTCGGCAAGCTCGGGATCCCTGACGACATCCTGCGCAAGGCGGGACCGCTGACCGAGCACGAGCGCGCTGCGATGCAGCGCCATGCCGAGATCGGCTACGAGATCCTGTCGGGGTCCACGATCGAGCTGCTCGAGGTCGCGGCGTCGATCGCCTACACCCACCACGAGCGGTGGGATGGCGGCGGGTACCCGCGCGGCCTGCGCAACGGCCAGATCCCGTTCGAAGGGCGGATCGTCGCGGTCGTCGATGTCTATGACGCGCTCAGCAGCGATCGCGTCTACCGGCGCGCGATGCCCTCGGCGGTCGCTTTACGGGCGGTCGCACGCGGCTCGGGTACCCAGTTTGACCCGGACGTGGCCTCGTTGCTGGGCGAGGTCGTGGCGGACTGGCGCCCCGAGACGGTCGACCTCAGGTGATCGCGGCCCTGCTGAGCCCCGGGGCACCGAGCTGAGCTGCGAGCAGTGCTTCGAGCTGCTCGACATCTACGTCGAGCACGAGCTGTCGGGTCCAAGCGCAGACGAGTTTGTACCCGGGATGCGAGAGCACCTGCAAGGCTGTCCGGCGTGCGCCGAGGAGCACGACAGCCTTCTCGAGCTGATCACCACGCCTCACTGAGAGGCTCAACGATGAGGGGAGGCAGGAGACGATGAGCAGTCAGACGTTCGTAATCGTCGGCGCGAGCCTGGCCGGAGCGAAGGCCGCTGAGGCGCTGCGAGAGCACGGGTTCGACGGCCGGCTTGTCCTTGCGGGGTCTGAAAGCGAGCGACCCTACGAGCGTCCGCCGCTGACCAAGGACTATCTTCGCGGCGAGTCAGAGCGTGAGAAGGTCTACGTGCACCCCGAGGGCTTTTACGCCGAGGACGAGATCGAGTTGATGACCGGCGCGACGGTCACCGCGATTGACCCGGGCGAGTCGAAGGTCAGTTTCGCGGGCGGAGCCGACCTCTCCTATGACAAGCTCTTGCTGACAACCGGCTCTGAGCCGCGCCGGATCTCGGTCCCGGGATCCGAGCTCGACGGGATCTACTACATGCGCACGCTGGCCGATTGCGACCTGCTGCGTGAGCGTCTCGACGCGGGCGGCCGCGTCGCGGTTGTCGGCGCCGGGTGGATCGGAAGCGAGTTCGCCGCGTCGGCGCGTCAGAAGGGACTCGAGGTGACGGTGATCGATCCGCTCGAGCTTCCAAACGAGCGCGTCTTCGGGTCCGAGATAGGAGCCTTCTACCGTGACGTCCACCTCCAGCACGGCGTCAAGATGCTGCTCGGCCAGGGCGTCGAGGGATTCACGGGGGATGGCGCGGTCAGGGTGGTGCGCACCACCGCCGGCAAACAGGTCGAGTGTGACTTCGCGGTGATCGGGATCGGGGTCGCGCCCCGGGTCTCGCTCGCGCAGGATGCCGGGCTCGAGGTCGAAAACGGCGTCGTCGCCGACGAGCGGCTGCAGACGTCGGCCGCCGGCATCTACGCCGCCGGCGATCTTGCCAGCGCCTGGCATCCCTTCTTCGAGCAGCGGATCCGGGTCGAGCACTGGGCCAACGCGCTCAATCAGGGGCCGGCCGCGGCGGCGTCGATGCTCGGCGAGACGGCCGGCTATGAACGGATCCCGTACTTCTTCTCTGACCAGTACGACGTCGGCATGGAGTACTCCGGGTACGCGCCCAGCTGGGACGAGGTCGTGTTCCGCGGCGACCGGGACGGGGGAGAGTTTGTTGCCTTCTGGCTCAGTGACGGGCGCGTGGTGGCGGGCATGAACGTGAACGTGTGGGACGTCAATGAGCAGGTTCAGGAGCTGATCCGCTCCCGGCGTCGGGTCGACGTCGCGGCGCTGACCGACACCGATACGCCGCTTCAGTCGTTGGCCGGCGGTTAATTACGCCGCCGCACGAACGCCGACGGCGATCGCCCGTGCGACGAGATCGACCGCCGCGATCTCGACCACGTCGTACGCCGCGGGCACCGCCCCGGTGGCCAGCGAGAAGAGCGTGTCGCCGTCATACATCGTGTGAGCCGGGCGGATCGCGCGCGCGATCCCGTCCTGCGCGACGGTCGCCAACCGATTGGCCTGCTCAGTGGTCAGGGCGGCATCGGTGACCACCGCCCCGATCGCGGTGTTCGTGCCGCCCGTGAGCGGCGATTCGCGATCCCACCCTCGGAACTCCGCGATCCACTCGTGGCGCTCGTCGTCCCAGACGCCGCCGACGCTGTTGACGACCATCACCGCTGTGACGGTCGCGCCGTCGGCACACCCCGACGCGATTCCGAGCCCACCCGGACGCACGTGGGAGGCATCGCCGCCCTTTGAGACACTCGCGCCCGTGCCGGCGCCGACGGCACCGATCGCCGGCGCAGCGGTCGCCACCGAGCAGGCGGCGTAGCCGGCATCGCGGTCAGGACGGGCCCGGGGATCGCCGACGAACAGGTCGAAGATCACGGCTCCGGCGACGATCGGGACGCGAGCCGTGGCGAACTGATAGCCGATCCCGTGCTCCTCGAGGTAGCGCATCACGCCGCCGGCGGCCTCGAGGCCGAAGGCGCTGCCACCGGTGAGCAGGATCGCGTGGACCCGGTCGACGAGCGTCGCCGGGCGCAGGGTGTCGGTGCAGAAGGTCGATGAGGCCGCGCCGCGGACGTCGACGCCGCCGGCCGCGCCTCCGGGCGCGATGATCACGGTGCACCCGGTGCGGCCGACGGCGTCGGTGTAATGGCCGATCAGGATCCCGTCGGGAAGCGCAGTCGCGTCGTCCCCCTCCATAGCTGAAAGCGGACGCTAGCGGACTAAGTGTTGCCCAGCGCGGCGGTGGGGTCTCCCTTGACCGCGGCGAGCCGCTGCCCGAGCCGCTCCATCGCGGTCTCGTTGGCCTTGCGCAGCACCGCCCGGACGACCGGTGCCAGCAGCCGTTCGCTCACCGGCGCCTGTTGCCAGGTGTACTCGAATTCGACCTTCGTCGATCCGTCGGCGAGCTCCTCTAGCGTGTAGGTCCCGTTGGCGACGCGCTTGCCGCCGGCACCGACGTTGCGCTCGACGATCGTCGCCGGTCGCTGCGCCGAGACGACCTCGATGTCGACCGTGTCAGTGCGGCCTCCGGACGTGACATGTACTCGCGCCTTGGAGCCGATCCCTCGGTCGGGCCCGGAGTACTCCCAGTCCTTGAGGATGTGGTTCGTGAACGGCTCGTGGTTTGACATCACGTCGAGGAAGTCGAATACCTCCTCGCGTGGATACGGCAGTTGGGTTGTTACGCATACAGGTTGCATGTACCACATGGTACACTAAGCGCTGTGAGTGTCAAACAATCACCGAACGCGACACCTCGCCAGCGGCTCCTGGACGCGGCGATCGAGTACACGGTCAATCACGGACTCGGTGACGTCAGCCTGCGCCAGCTGGCCGCCGCGCTGGGGACCAGCCACAGGATGCTGATCCATCACTTCGGCTCCAAGGAGGGCCTCTGGATCGCGATCGTGCACGAGGTCGAGGAGCGCCAGCGAACGCTGCTGGCGGACATGCTGCCCGACCCCACGCGTCCCGTCGGCGAGGCGATGCGCGCCTGGTGGAAACACATCTCCGATCCGTCGCTGTGGCCCAACGAGCGCCTCTTCTTCGAGCTCTACGGACAGGCGTTGCAGGGTCGGCCGCACACGGTCGCGCTGCTCGACGGGATCGTCGAGAACTGGCTCGAGCCGGCGACCGAGATCAACATGTCGGTCGGCGTCCCGCGCCCGGTGGCCCGTGCCCATGCCCGGCTCGGCATAGCTGTCACCCGCGGGTTGCTGCTGGATCTGCTCGCGACCCACGACGTGGCCGGCGTCGACGCGGCGATGGACGCGTTCATCGACGTCTATGAGGCGTGGCTGCAGCAGCTGGCCGCGCAGGCGTGAGCCGGGCCCGCGGTTATGCGGGCTCTGATCGGTGCGCCTCGAGTCGCTCCTTGAGCGCGGCGCAATTGTCGGGCAGCTCCTTCTCAGCCGCGCGCCGGACAGCGCCGACCGCGAGCTTGCCCAAACCGTGGCCCTCGAAGTCGAGCGTGATCGTGACCCGCGACCGGTCCTCGGAGAGCTGCTCTACGGCCAGATCGATCATCGGCCTCACGGGGCCGTCGATCCCGCGCGCAGCCCACCGGTTCGGGGCGCTCAGCTCCGTTATCTCCGCGCGGGTCGTTCGCTCGGTGCCGCGGATCAACCGGGTCGTGGTGCAGGTCGACCCGACGGCGACCGGGCCGTGCCGGTCACCGTGTCCGCCGACCACGCCCGTCTGCCACTCGCCGAACCGCGACGGATCGGTGGCGTACGCGAACACTGCCTCAGGCGGACACGCGACCTCGATGCTCGACGCGATCGGGGCCATCGTCAGCCGGTCTCCGACACGGTGGCGAGCTCGCCGTCGAGCGTGTGGGTCACCACGCGCGGGCCGGGCACGAGCAGCGCGGCGAACATGCACACGACCAGGAATACCGCCGCCATCACGTACGTGGCCACGAACCCGGTCACGGTCGGAAGCCCGTGGGCGACGTTGTCGGCGATGAACGTCGCCGACAGCTGACCGCCGAGTGCGCCCCCGAGCGTCCGCATGACCGTGTTCATGCCGCTCGCCGCGCCGGTCTGGGTGGGGGGCACGGCCTGCACGATCAGGTTCCCCAGCGCCGCGAACGCGAGTCCGATCCCGATCCCGAGCAGCGCCGCGGTTACCAGCATCTCGTATGGGTGCGCGTGCTGGAGCGCCGCGTAGCCGAACGCGACGGCCGAGATCGCCGCGCCTGCGATCAGCGCCGCCTTTGAACCGAAGCGGTGCGAGACACGGCCGGCGAGCGTGCCGAGCACGCTCATCGCCACCGCGGAAGGAAGCAGGTAAATGCTCGACACGACCACCGAGGCGCCAAACCCGAACCCGGTGCTGGTCGGCAGCTGGGCGAACTGGGGGATGACGATGAACGACGAGTACAGGCCCGCGCCGAGCAGGAAGGCGGCCAGGTTCGTCGTCCACACGCCGCGGATGCGCATCATCTTCATGTCGATCAGCGGCTCGGGGCTGCGCAACTCGTTGGCGATCCACAACGCACAGACCACCAGTCCGGCAAGCAGCAGCCCGATCGTTTTGGCCGAGCCCCAGCCCCAGACGGTCGTCTGGGCGACCGCAATCAGCACCGCGCAGATGCCCGTGCTCATCAGTGCGGCCGAGAGCCAGTTCACCCGCCCCGGTGACCGGATCGGTGACTCGGGGATGTAGCGCCAGGTGAAGAAGGCGGCCAGCAGGGTGACCATCAGCGGGATCCAGAACAGCCAGTGCCAGCCGAGATGCTCGTCGATCAGCGCGCCGACGACGAGGCCGAGGCCTCCGCCGATCCCCAGGATCGACGACATCAGGCCGATGCTGCCGGCGACCCTGTCGCGCGGGAACTCGTCGCGGGCGATCGAGAACGCGAGCGGAAAGATGCCCCCGCCCGCGCCCTGGATCACCCGCGCGATGATCAGCACCGCGAGCGACTGTGAGACCGCTGCCAACAGCGTGCCGGCCGCCAGCACGATCAGCGTGTAGAGCAGCAGCCGCTCCTTGCCGTACATGTCTCCGAGGCGGCCGATGATCGAGGTCGCCACCGACGCTGACAGCAGGAACCCGGTCAGCAGCCACGTGACCTCGGTTTCGCTCGTGTGAAAGCTGTGCTGGAAGCTCGGCAGTGCCGGGATCACGGCCGAGCTCAGGACCGCGTATGCAAGTCCGGCGAGAGAGAGGACTGCGAGGATCAGGTTCGGATGGACGCGGCCGGACCCGTGCTGTACGTCGACCCCGGGGGACCCGTGCTGGGTGCTCGACATACCCCTACCGTAGCGTCACCGTGATGCTGAGCCGGTCATCGGCGGTGGCAGGCGAGAGCTGGTAGCCCCAGGGCAATCCAGGGGTCAGGGAGTCTGGTCGGATCCCTCTTCGGCCAGGTAGATCAGGGTCGCCTTGACGCGGCGGCTGACGTCCTGGGTCTCGGGCAGGTTGAGCTTGGAGAAGATCGAGTTGACGTGCTTTTCGACCGCGCGCTTGGTCAGCACGAGCGACTCCGCGATCGCTCCGTTGCTCTTGCCGGCCGCGATCTCGGCGAGCAGTTGGCGCTCGCGCGGGGTCAGCTCGGAGAGGCGGGACTCCGAGGCCCGGGCGCGGGCCTCGATCAGCACGTCGACGATCATCGGATCGATCACCGAGTCGCCGCGAGCAACGGTCTTGATCGCGCCGATCAGCTCCTCGCGGTTGCGGATCCGCTCCTTTAGGAGGTACGCCCGCCGGCTCGAGCCCTGGTCGAGCAGCGCGAGCGCGTACGACGGCTCGGCGTACTGGCTGAGAACGACCACGCCGACCTCGGGATGGGTCTCGCGGAGGTTGGCGGCGACCCTGATCCCCTCCTCGGCGCCCGAGGGGGGCATCCGGATGTCGGTCACCACCACTTCAGGGTCCCAGGTGTCGATCGCGATTTGGAGCTCCTTGCCGTTCGAGCACACGGCGACGAGCTCCACATCGGGGCTGGCGCTCATCGTCGCCGTGAGAAACTCTCGGATGACGTAGGCGTCCTCGGCGATGACGACGCGGATCGGCAGGCGGACGCCGTCATCAGCACCGGCCACAGCGCTCGTGCCGGGCGCGTCGCCTTCCTCGCGCGGATCCGATACTGCGTCAGCCACCGCGCGTGGAGCGATTGAGTCTCATCGTAAGTCAGCTCCTCCTCGTCGCCGAGATTGTGACCGCCCGGCAGTCGCCATGCGAACCACCTCTGCTGCCGGGCTTTGCCGGTCGTGTGGGCGGGCCTTCGTTCACATACCGTTGACAATCATCGTCACCCCCGGTCAGACCGGCGACAAGGGGGTGGGCATCCCTTCCGTCGGTGATGC
Source organism: uncultured Solirubrobacterales bacterium (assembly GCA_963770885.1). Taxonomy (GTDB): domain Bacteria; phylum Actinomycetota; class Thermoleophilia; order Solirubrobacterales; family Solirubrobacteraceae; genus Palsa-465. The sequence goes on from CAVYRI010000001.1 coordinate 1,013,092, forward strand.
GGACACCACGTTGCCGGGCCTTGCGGAGCCCGTCCTTGCTACGGTCTGGCGGGGGTTTTTCAAACCAACCCTCCACTGTGCCCCTGTCCTCTGACCGATCCGCGAATGGGGCTTCGTCGGGCATGAGCAGCAATAGCGCCGCCGATACCAACCCGCCCGGGATACTCGCTTCGGTTCGACCGTCGGGCGACGCCACCGAGCTCCGTCTCGAGAAGGCACAGCTCGAGGCCGAGCTCGAAGCGACGGCCGCTGACCTGGCCGCGTCGCGGATTCGTCTCGTGGAGGCGGCCGACGCCGAGCGCCAGCGGATCGAGCGAGATCTCCACGACTCGGTCCAGCAGCAACTGGTCGGCATCCGGATCAAGCTCGACCTGGCGGCCGAGGAGGTCAGGAGCGAGCCGGCCAGCGGCGAGCGGATGATCCATGCGATCGGTCGCCAGATGGACGAGGTGCTGGAGACGCTGCGCTCACTCGCGCGCGGCATCTACCCGGCCGTGCTCCACGAACGAGGGCTCGGCGAGGCGCTGAAGTCCGCGGGTCGCCGCTCGCCGGCGCCGGTGTCGGTGCGCGTGCAGGGGATCAGCCGGGTCTCCGAGGAGGTCGAGATCGCGGTCTACTTCTGCTGCCTGGAGGCGATGCAGAACGTCGCCAAGCACGCCGGCCGGGAGGCGAGGGCCGTGATCCGGTTGTGGCAAGAGGATGGGCGGCTGTGCTTTGAGGTGGTCGACTCCGGGCTCGGGTTCGACCTCGCTGCCGTGCCGCGTCGCCACGGCCTGGTGAACATGAGCGATCGGATCGAGGCGGTCGGCGGCACGTTCCGGCTCAGCTCGCGCCCGGGCCACGGCACGGCCGTGCGGGGGTCGGTTCCGATCAGGTAGCCGGCGAGTGGTGCGGACACCACTCGCCGGATAGGGGTCCCCGCGCTTGCGCTCGTCGCTTCGGCGTGAGACTCTGACGGGACGCGCTCGGGGCGGCTGAGCGCACTCGAGATGATGGCGCACAGGACACCCTCAAGATCCACGGCGGACCGCCGCGTCCACCGCTGGACGCGGCTGTGTGCTCTCGGTGCCGTCTTGCTCGTAGTGTTGGCGCTGGCCGCATGCGGTGGCAGCAGCAAGCCGGCCTACTGCTCGTCGGTCAGCAACCTCGAGAACTCGGTCAAGTCGCTGTCCAACGTGAGCGTGATCAAAAACGGGACCAGCTCGCTCACCGCAGCGCTGCAGAAGATCGAGAGCAACGCCAAGACGGTCGTGAGCAGCGCCAAGAGCGCCTTTCCGAGCGAGACAAGCGCGGTCAGCAGTTCCCTGAACGCGCTCTCGTCGTCGGTCAAGCAGGTCTCCGGCACGCCGTCGGCGACGCAGATCACGAGCATCGCGACGCAGGCCGCGACCGCGGTGAGCGCGGTCAAGAGCTTCGCCAGCGCGACCTCGTCGAAGTGCGGCTGATCGCGGGCTAGTTCCAGGGGGCTCCAGAGGCCGGACCGTCGCCGGCGACGCCTCAGGCCAAGAGGCCGATGACGCCCTTGATCACCAGCAGGACGCCGATCGTCGCGAGTCCCCGAACGGCCAGCTTGAGCCCGTGTCGGCTCAGCCACTCCTTAGCCTGCTCGAGGGCACCCGGCGTCCAGTCGGGCGCGAACGCGAAGCAGAGCAACGGGACCTCGATCAGCACGAGCATCACGATGTTGAACGCGATCACGATCACGACGACCACCGCGATCTGGAGGTGGAGCTTGCCGATCGCGTGCAGGGCGGCGAGATATGAGGCCCCGGGCAGCGTCAGCAACGCGCCGATCACGAACGTGGCCCGGGCCGACCCCCTGTCGAGCGTCCGCTGCCACCGCGGGGTCTTCTTCGGGCGCTCGGCCTTGCGATCCTTGCGCCGCTCCAGCGCTCGCTCGGTGCGGGCGTTGGCGAGCACCACGGCCACCGCGATCGCGATCACGCCGAGCGCGATGTCGACCGACGGGCTGACCGTGTGCTGAGTCGTGTTGACCGACTCGGTGTCCTCGAACGCGGTCACGATCACGACGCCGAGCGTGACGCTCGTCATCATCGCTCCGAGCAGGTAACCCAGCATCAGCCGCTTTGGGTGCGGAAGCAGGAGCATCACGGTCGTCACCGCGATCAGGGTCGGGTTCAGCGCCGATGTGAACGCCAGCAGGACGATCGGGCCCACAGGTCAGCGCCTCGCGTCGCGGTCGGCGACGGACGGCGCCCGTGGCGAATGTGGCATCCCGGTTCGGTCAATTGTCCTCACTCTGCTGGCATCCGCGCCCGACGCGGGCGGCCGCGCCTCGATCACCATCCCGATCGGGGGATGACTGTATCGCCGGATACGGTCTGATCACGGCGGCTGGCAGCCTCCTCAAGATCGATGTCGCAACCATCAACAGCATCGCCACCTTCGGTCACTTGGCTGGGGCATGCGACCGTGCTGATCTCGATCGACGGGGTCTCGCTGCTCACCGACCCGGTTCTGGGCAGCCGGATCGGACCGCTGGTCCGGATCGCGCCTCCGGTCAGCGAGCCGCTGGGCGAATTGCGCTGCATCCTGCTGTCACATCTGCATGCAGATCACACGCACCTGTGGTCGCTGCGGGAGGCCGTCACGTCGGTCCCGATCATCGCCCCCGATGGGGCGTCTGACTGGCTCGCCGATCGTGGCATCCGCGCGGTCACCGATCTGCGCCCCGGTCAGGCGACCGACGTCGGTGCGGTGCGCGTCAGCGCGACGCCCGCCGTCCACGACCCTCGCCGGCGGCCGTTCGGTCCTCAGGCCGAGGCGATCGGCTATCTCGTGCGCGGCACGAGCTCGGTCTACTTTGCTGGCGACACTGACCTGTTCGACGGGATGTCGGACCTGCGCGGGTCCGTCGACCTCGCCCTGCTGCCCGTCTGGGGTTGGGGTCCGACGCTCGGGCCCGGCCACCTCGACCCCGAGCGTGCGGCGAAGGCGGCGGCGCTGATCGCGCCGCGGGTCGCCGTCCCGATCCATTGGGGAACGTTCGCTCCCGGGTGGCGAAGGCGCCCGCAATCGGATCCCGAGCGCCCGGCTCGGGAGTTCGAGCGGTTGGCCAGGCGCTACGCGCCAGGAGTTGAGGTGCGGGTCCTGCAGCCGGGGGAGCGCACGGAGTTCGGGCCGGCGTGAGCGCGGGGCTGGCCCGCGCCTCCGAGCCCGCACTGATCACCCGCTTTGGATGATGAACCGCTCGTCGCCTACTGGAAGGATTTCCGACCATGGTCAGCATCACCGACAGGGATCCCGGCACCGTCCTCCCGCATTTGACGATCGCCGAGCGGGTCGCGCGAGGCAAGGCGGCCCGGGCCGAGGTGCCACGCTCAAGCCACGCCCACTACGAGCCGGCGCCCAACCGGACCGGCCCGATTGAGCTGCTCGAACGCCAGGCCGCCACGCGTGTGCCCGAGCTGGTCCCGATCCGCTACGGGCGGATGCTTGTTTCGCCATTCACGTTCTACCGCGGGGCGGCGTTGATCATGGCCCAGGACCTGGCCACGACCCCGCGTTCGGGGCTGACCGTCCAGTGCTGCGGCGACGCTCACCTGTCGAACTTCGGTGTGTTCGCCTCGCCCGAGCGACGGCTCGTGTTCGACATCAATGACTTCGACGAGACGCACCCCGGGCCATGGGAGTGGGACGTCAAGCGTCTCGCGGTGAGCATGCTGATCGCGGCTCGGGACAACAACTATCCCGTGAAGGATCAGGACCGGGTCGTGCTCGACACCGTCGGCCAATACCGGGCCGCGATGCGCGAGTTCGCGGCGCAGGACAACCTGAGCGTCTGGTATGCGAAGCTCGAGATCGAGCAGTTGCTGGCCGAACGGTCAGCCGAGCTTGCGCCGCGGGCGGTCAAGAAGACCCAGAAGACGCTCGCCAAGGCGCGCACTCGTGACAGCATGTCGGCGTTCGAGAAGCTCACGAATGTGGTCGACGGCGAGATCCGGATCGTCGACCAGTCGCCGCTGATCGTGCCCGTCGGGGCGATGGCGCCGGGCGGCGATCGCGACAACCTGATGGAACTGCTTCGCTCTCTGACCCGCGTCTACCGCGAGTCGCTCGAGCACGACCGACGGATCCTTCTCGAGCAGTACCGCCTGATCGACTTCGCGCGCAAGGTGGTCGGCGTCGGCAGCGTCGGGACGCGGGCGTGGATCGCGCTGATGCTCGGCCGCGATGACACCGACCCGCTGTTCTTGCAGATGAAGGAGGCCGAGTCGTCGGTGCTCGAGGGCTACCTGACCCCGAGCGAGTTCCCCAACCACGGCCAGCGGGTCGTCTACGGCCAGCACCTGATGCAGGCCTCGAGTGACATCTTCCTCGGCTGGCTGCATGTCCCGGCCGGCTTCGACGGGCAGCCGCGGGACTTCTACGGTCGCCAGCTTCGCGATTGGAAGGGCTCGGTCGAAGTCGACCAGATGGTCGCCGACGGTATGGCGACCTATGGCAGGCTGTGCGGCTGGACGCTGGCACGGGCACACGCTCGGACGGGCGACCGGATCGCGATCGCCTCATACCTGGGTAACGGCACCAACTTCGAGCGCGCGATCGTCGATTTCACGCGGGCCTATGCTGAGCAGAACGACAGCGATTACAAGCAGCTTGACGACGCCGTAAAGTCGGGCAGGATCCTCGCCAAGACGGGGCTCTGAAGCCGTCGGAGGTCGATGATGGCGCGGAGATTCTGGGCACTCGCAAGTCTTGTGCTGTTGCTCGCCGCCGTTGTCGTGGCGCTGGTCGTGACGATCTCGAGCTTTCCGCGTGGCGTGTCGGTGCTGGTCTGTCTCGTGATCGCCGCGATCGCCGCCTGGCACGGGATCCGCCGGCGGGGGGCGGCGCGGATGATCCTGCTCGCGAGCGCTGCGGTGCTCGCACTCGGCGCGATCGCGTTCGTCGTCTTCGAGGGCTCACTGTTGGCGAACCTGCTCGTGATCGTCTGCTTCCTGCTTTCGTTGGCGTGCGCGCGCAATGCGTTCGCAGTTCACGTCAAGCTGCCGCGGGCGCGACGGCCTGCGCGCCCGGTGCTGCTCTACAACCCGCGGTCGGGAGATGGCAAGGCGGCGCGCTTCAACCTCGCCGAGGAGGCCAAGCGCCGCGGGATCGAGGCGGTGCAGCTGAGCCCCGGCGACGATCTCGAGCAGCTGGTACGTGACGCCGTCGAGCGTGGCGCCGACGCGCTGGCGATGGCCGGCGGCGACGGCTCGCAGGCGGTTGTCGCGATGGTCGCCGCTGAGCTCGGGCTCCCGTATGCGTGCATCCCGGCGGGCACGCGCAATCACTTCGCGCTCGATCTCGGCGTCGACCGCGACGATGTCGTCGGGGCGCTCGACGCGTTCGTGGACGGCGGCGAGCGGAAGGTCGATCTCGCCGAGGTCAACGGGCGCGTGTTCGTCAACAACGTCTCGCTCGGGCTGTACGCGGATGCCGTCCAGAAGGCCGGCTACCGCGAAGCCAAGATCCGGACGATCCTCAACACCGTGCCCGAGGTGCTGGGCCCGGAGGCAAAGCCGCCCTCGCTGACGTGGAGCGGGGACGACGGCCGCCACTCCGGCGCAGCGATCCTCGTGTCCAACAACCGCTACCGGCTCGGCCGGGCGCTCAGCAGCGGCACGCGGCCGCGGCTCGACCGCGGTGAGCTCGGGGTCACGGTGATCGGGCCGACCGATGCCTCGGCGGACGGCGAGCAGGCTGAGCCCGGCGGAACGCTTGGCTGGGATCAGTGGACGGCGCAGACGTTTGAGCTCGACGCGGCCGGCCCGGTGCCGGCCGGGGTCGACGGCGAGGCGATGACGCTCGAGTCGCCACTGGTCTTCCGAACGCGCCCTGGAGCCCTGCGGGTACGTATCGCCCCCGGTCATCCGGGAGCATCACCGTCGGCCTTCGAGCCCGACACGCTGGTCAAGACGCTCGGCGCCCTGGCGGGCTTCGTCGTCAGGGGCGGTGCGACGGAGCTCGAACTGGCGCCATGAGCCCACCGGTGCTGCTCGGCGCGCTTGAAGGTCACGGCCGGCTGACGCCGTGGCTGGGGTACGTCTCGGTGCTGCTCGTGATCTTGGTGACGCTGCTCGGGATCTGGCTGCTGGTCCGGACCGCGCTCCAGTCTGGCCCGGGGGACGACGACGAACAGGGCGGAGGCTCGGGCGGGGGTGGGCCGCGAACGCCGGCGCCACCTACCTCTGGACCCGACGGCGATCCCGACTGGTGGCCCGAGTTCGAGCGTGCCTTCGAGGCCCACGAGGCGTCGCGGCTGGCGCAGCCGGACTAAAGAGCGTGCCCTGCGGGCGGTGCCCCCACCCCGGGCTCGTGGGCGGACCGGGCGGGGCCCGGGCGGCGCGAGCGGCCTCATCCGATCCGGGCGATGCGTCCAGCCCCCGCCTGATCAATCCTCTCGGGGCGTAGAAGGAGTTTCCTGATGGCGATGGACGCGCTGGTCAAAGACAGCGGGGCCTCATCGACCGAACGTCGCGAACGGTTCGGTTGGCTGCTGGCCGCGATCGTCGCCGCGTTCGGTGTGCAGGGGATCGCCAGGCCCGGAGAGTTTGAGCAGGTGATCGTCTCGCTCCTGCTGGCGACGACGCTGGTGCTGGCGATGTGGGTCGCAGACGCGCGACCGGCCGTCAAGCGCGTCGCCGTGATCGTGTCGATCGCCGTGGTCGCGGCGAGCCTGATCGAGGCGCTCGCCGGCAACGTCGAGGACGGGACGACGCGGCTGGCGAACCTGCTGCTGGTGATCCTCGCTCCGCCGGCGGTCATCATCGGCGTCACGCGCAGCCTGCGCAAGCGCCAGCAGGTGACGCTCGAAGCGGTATTCGGAGTTCTGTGCCTGTATCTGCTGCTCGGGATGATCTTCTCCTTCATCTACGGCGCAATCGACCGGTTCGGGGGGCCGTTCTTCGCCAACGGCGCCCAGGCCACCGTCGCGCATTGCATCTACTACAGCTTCACCACGCTCACGACCGTGGGGTATGGGGACTTCGTCGCGGCCAGCAATCTGGGCCATACGTTGTCGACGTTCGAGGCACTGCTGGGACAGATCTACCTCGTCACGATCGTCTCGGTGATCGTCGGCAACCTCCGCCGGCGGCCAAGTACCCAATGAGCGCGCCGATCGCTGACGCGGCTGGAGGGGGTGAGCTTGGCGAGGGCTCGCCGGCGGGCGGACGGTCGCTGCTGGCCGAGGCGGGACGGATCGACACCGCCGTCTATGAGGCGGTCGCCGGCACGCGAACTCCCCGGCTGGACGGGGCGATGCGCCGCCTCTCGACCGCAGCCAACTATTCGCGGCTCTCGATCGCGTCGAGCGCTCTGCTGGCGGTCGGGGCCGGGCGGAAGGGACGGCGTGCGGCCGCCTTCGGACTCGCCTCGGTGGCTGCCACCTCGGCGACGGCGAACCTGATCGTCAAGCCGTTCGGTCGCCGCCCGCGACCGGACCGAGAGTCAGGTGACGTCGCGGCAGCGCGTCAGATCCCGATGCCCGAATCGCGGTCATTCCCATCGGGCCACACCGCCGCAGCGGTCGCGTTCGCCTCAGGAGCGGGCAGCGTCCTTCCACTCGCGAGTGTCCCGCTGCACGTGCTGGCGGCGCTGGTCGGCTACTCGCGCGTCCACACAGGAGTCCACTACCCCGGTGACGTGCTGGCCGGCGCGGTCCTGGGCGCGGTCGTGGCCGACGTCACGGTCGGGATGCTGGCCCGGCGGTGGCCGCAACCGTAGGCGCGTCTCGCTCGGACCCTGGGTCAGACGGGGGCCGCGTGCTGGTTGAGAGCAGCTCATCGATCAGCGCGAGCGCCTCGGCGTGTGAGCGCTCGTCCTGGTGTGCGATCGCTCGGACCACCTGGGGCCCGATCACGTCGAGCTCGGGCATCCACGCCAGCGAACGGAGGCGCTGGGGCAGCAGCCGTGTCCACCAGCGCCGCTGCTGCTGGAGCCCCCACGCCGTCAGGTGCTGCAGTCGCGCCTGCTGCACCTCCTCGCCGGTACGGCTGCCGACCACCTTGGCGGCGTACCTGTACAGGTCCTGGCGACGGGCGTCGTCGATCGAGTCGTTGTACGCGCGCAGAAACGAGCCGATCACAGGGCAGACCGAAGCCGGCTGATCGCTGAACGGCTCGCCGGCGAGCATCGAGGCCAGTTCCATGACGCAGGCCCCCTGATCAGGCGAATGGTGCTTGCCGCGGCCGAGCTTGATCGTCTGGTGGCTGACAGGTCCCATGAGCGCCTTTCTGTCGCGGGTCGATCACGCTGTCGGAAATCATCCCACTCGGGTGACGGCTCCAGAAAGGGGCTGCCGGCCGTGAGATGCAGCTGGCCGAGCCTGTTGTGCCGGGTGTCAGCCGGCCGTCGTGTCGGGCGCGCCAGGCTCTGACTTGAGGCTGCGGACGCCGACTCCGATCGCGATCACGACGGCGCCGTTGATGATCAGCCAGATGCCCGTCAGGATCGCAAGCGTCGCGTAGCCGATGTGCGGCTCGCTGACGATCACGATCCCGGCGATGATCTCGACGATCGCGACCACGATCCCCAGCAGGCCGCCGATCACGACCCCGCGGACGAGGCGGATCACTCCCGCCGCGACGAACCAGATGCCGATCAGCAGCCCGATCGCCGTCACGCCGTGAAACGGGTGCCGGATCAGCGCGATGCCGATGATTATCCCCAGCACGCCGAGGATCGCGGCCAGCCCCCGGTTCTGAACCGAGTGGCCGAATGACCGGATCAGCTCAGCGATCCCGTCGATCAGCAGGAAGATCCCGACGATCACTGCCAGCGTCGCGAGGCTGTTGCTCGGTTCGAAGACCAGGATCACGCCGGCGACGATGCTGGCTGCCCCGACCAGCACGAACAACCACCAGAGCCGAGAAACCTCGATCGCGTCATCTTCGGTTACGGTCACTCTGTCCACCGGCGCACCTCCGTCACAGCTCCGGCCGGCCATTCCAGCCGCTGTGCAGAGTATTTCGGATCGGGATGACGGTCAGACCGTCACTCGTCGTCTTCGATGTCGTAGCCGATCGCCAGCGCCAGCCTCGGCGCGATCGAAACGACCCGCGCGAGTCCCACCGCGGGCGCGATCGCGACCAGGACGGCGACGATTTCCGCTTCGGTCGCGCCGGCGTGCGTCGCGCGTTGGACCGCGGCTCGCAGCGACGTGGTCGCCGCGCCGAGTGCCAGCAGCGCGCCGAGCTGCACCAGCAGGGCCGCCTTTGGCCGCAGCGCCGCGCCCGGGTCGGGATCGGCTCCGGCCGTCAGGACCATTCCGATCGACGCCTCGTCATTGAGCGCAAGCTGCCGGAGAAGGCGTTCCTCTTCGTCCACGGTTCCGTCAGCGTACGATCGCCCGCGGGAGGGTCATCGCCCAAACGGGGTGATGCGATGCGATCGCCCGCGGGAGGGTCATCGCCCAAACGGGGTGATGCGATGCGATCGCCCTCGCGAGGGTCATCGCCCAAACGGGTGACGCGATGCGATCGCCCGCAGCGGATATCTTCGTCTGATCCCCCTGTTGGCCCCAATGCCGTGACGACCCAGCCACCAGATATGCCGCCCACCCCGCGATCGGACGTGGACGTGACCCGCCGGACGTGGCTGGCGGCCGAGCGAACGTGGCTGGCCTGGTGGCGGACGGGAGTCGCGGTCGCGGCCGTCGCGATCGCCGTTGGGCGGCTGCTCCCCGGTCTGACTGGTGGCGCCAAATGGCCGTATCGGGTACTCGGACTCGGCTACGCGGCGCTGGCGGTGGTGATCCTGGTGATCGGGGCTTGGCGACAGCTGCGCAGCACCCGGGCGCTGAGCAAGGGCGCGTATGAACCGCTCTCCTCACCGCTGGTCATGGCGATGACGGCGGCGGCGGTTGGGCTCTCGGTCCTGACGCTGGTTCTGATAGCGGTCACGCTGTGACGGAAATCGCGCAACCGCAGTATCGACAACCGGCGCCCGGGCGCCGACAATCGATACGTGGCAAGAGAACGGCCTGAATTTCACCCCAACTCGCGCGAGATCGCGAGCGCGAGCGTCGAGGCGCTGAGTGAGATCGAGGGCCGCACCGAAGAGGAAGCCGAAGCGCTTCTGTCAGCCGTGCTGTGCGCCGCGTGGCCCACGCTGCTGGCGCAGAATCAGTGACGCTGTGAGTCGCTGACCGCCGCCGATTGGTGGCGGGCAGAGCGTGCAGGGGGTGTAGGTGTTTTGCTGGGCTCTGCGCAGGTTTCGCGCCTACGGCTCGGGACCGTAGGTGTTTTGCTGGGCTCTGCGCAGGTTTCGCGCCTACGGCTCGGGACCGTAGGCGATTTGCTGGGCTCCGCGCAGGTTTTCGGGCCACACCCCGCGACGCTCGCCGAGCCGTCAGCCCAGCACGGGCCCCGTCAGCTCAGCACGAGGCCCGTCAGCCCAGCACGAGGCCGTCGCCGAGCGCCTTTGCGACGAGGTGAGCCCGCGAGCGAGCGTCGAGCTTTGACATCGCGTTGCGCAGATGGGTGCGAACCGTGTTGTGGGAGATCTGCAGCTCGTCGGCGATCTCCGGGCCTGTGCTCCCGAACGCCACCAGCCTGACGATCTGCATCTCGCGTGTCGACAGCGTGCCCGGCTGGGGTTTGGGTGGGTCCGAGCGGCGAAAGCGCACGCCCCAACGCGAGGTGGCCAGGGCGACGAACAGCACCAGATAGCTGCCGGTGACGACCTCGGTGGTCGCCGCCCACTGCACGACGAGCTGAGCTCCGTCGGCGCGGCGAAGCTCGGTCTCGCCGGTGAACTTGCCGTCGGCGAGCAACTTGTGCCACTCGTCAGCCGGCTCGGGTGGCCCGACGACGAACTCGTTCACGGGCCGCCCGACCAGCCTCGAGCGGTCGTAGCCGAACAACTTCACGTGGGCGCCGTTGGCGTCGACGATCGCGCGCGCCCCGTCCACCAGCAGCATCGCGTTCTTGGACTGCTTGAAGGCCGCCGTGAACAGCCCAGACACGCCGCCGCTCGAGCTGGCGCTCGGAACTCGTGTTGCCTGAACTGGTTCTCGGGCAGCAGCTCGAGAGTCCACCGGTCACCTCCATCGCCTGTACGAACGGCCCTCTGCGACGTCCATCGCGAAGCATGGCAGACGGCCGCGAAGCGCACCGGTCAGCCGTCGATCTGGCCCGCCAAGGCCCGATTCTGCGCCCCGACGGAGTGGTGCGCGCCTCCCCAAACATGGGGGCTCACCTACTTGTACGGCGACAGCACATGCGCGACAACTACGTGCGTCGACCAGAGGGGACCGGAGCGACCATGCCGACAACTCAGAAAGGGGCTCGACAGGTGCGCCTGTCGGCTTCCAAGGGCGCGATGCAAGACCGGGCCATTCAGGCACGAGGGTCGAGGTCGCATCCCTTCCGGGCAGGACTGGTGCGTCGCCCGGAGCTTGTGAGCCGTCTGATCGAAGCCCACGACGCCGCGTTCGCGCTGCTGGTCGCGCCGCCCGGCTATGGAAAGTCCACGCTGCTGTGTGAGTGGGCGGAGAGCGACCCGCGTCCGTTTGTCTGGGTCACCCTCGACGAACACAACTCGCGCTCGGCCGAGCACGCCGCAACCGCGGTCCGTGACGCGTTGGCCGACTCGGGCTCGATTGCGCCGGCGCGGGTGTCGTCGCTCGACCGACGGGACTCGGCGACACTCAAGACGGCGCTGCCGGACCTGACGCGAGCCGTCGGAGCCCGAGACCAGGGGATCGTGCTCGTGTTCGACGGCGCCGAAGCGCTGTCGCCGACGGCGCTGCGCAAGTTGACCGACGCGACGGTCAGTGCACTCCCGGACGGGTCGACGGTAGCGATCACGTCGCGGGTCGAGCCCAACGTGCCGACGGGGCGTCTGCGTGCGCATCGGCAATTGGTCGAGATCCGGATGCATGACCTGGCGATGGCGCCCGCCGAGGCCGCCGTCCTGTTGCGCGAGGCTGGACTCGAGCTGGACTTCGAACAGGTCCAAGCGCTGGTCCGCCGAACCGAGGGGTGGCCGGCAGCGCTCTATCTCGCGGCGCTGTCGCTGCTCGAACACAGAGAAGACGGGGGCTTCAGCGGCGAAGACCACATGCTCGCCGAGTACCTGCGCGATGACGCGCTGTCCGCGGTCCCGCGCGAGCTGAGCGACTTCGTGCTGCGCACCTCCGTCCTGGAGGAGCTGTCCGGACCCGCCTGCGATCAGTTGCTCCAGGAGTCGGGTTCCGCCTGCGTCCTGGAGCGGCTTGCCCACCTCAGTCAGCTGCTGGTGCCGCTGGACGCGGCCCACGGTCGCTACCGCTGGCATCGCCTGTTCGGGGCGTGGCTGCGAGCAGAGCTCAGGCGACAGGAGCCCGACGTCAATGTTGCGCTGCACTCGCGGGCGAGTGGGCTGCTCGCGGACCAAGGGGACATCGACGGCGCGATCGGTCATGCCGTCGCTGCCGGCGACGGGGCCCGGACCGGCGAGCTGCTGTGGCCCAATCTGCTCGCCTACCTGGCGCAGGGGCGCGCCGAGATGGTCGAGGCCTGGCTGGCGACGCTCGGCCCAGAGCGAATCTCCGACTCAGGTCCGCTGGCGCTGTGCGCTGCGCACACTGCGCTGGCCACCGGCGACATCATCGAGGCGCAGCACACCGCGCAAGTCGCCGCGGACGCGCTCGAGCGTGATCGGACGACAGAGAGCGATGCGACGCTCACGACGGGCTTGATCGCGCTCGAGACGATCGTCGCTCGCAAGGGTGCGCTGAAGATGCGCTCGGCGGCGATGCGCGCTCACGATGGCGAGTCCGACGGCAGCCCGTGGCGCCCGGTCCTGTGCCTCGCAAAAGGCGTCTCGCAACACCTCACAGGTGACCGGGAAACCGCCAGGACTGCGCTCCAGGAAGGGGCCGACCTCGGGCTCGGCAAGGCGCCGGGCATAGCCGCTCTGTGCATGGCGGTGGAGGGGATGATCGCGATCGAAACGCGGGACTGGAGTTTGGCGATCGAGCTGACCGATCGGGCGATGGCGGTCATCGCCGAGCGTGGTCTGACCGCCCAGCCGCTCGCGGCGCTGGTCTTCGCCGCGGCGTCCGCGGCCCGCGCCCACGAAGGGCGTGCGGACGAAGCCAAGCGCGACCTCCGTAGCGGTCTTGATCTGCTCGCTGGGCTGGGGGATTACATCCCCTGGTACGGGGCCGAGGCGCGGATCCTGCTCGCGCATGCCTCGCTGTGGCTGGCCGACATCGTCGGCGCGCGGACGTTGCTCGCCGAGGCGTCTCGGCTGGCTCGCAAGACGCCGGATGCGGTGATCTTCAAGCAGTGGTTCGATGAAGCCTGGGGGTACATGGACTCGCTCGCCGAGGCGAGCATGTCGGGCCCCTCCGCGCTCACGATCGCCGAGCTGCGCGTACTGCGCTTTCTCCCCAGCCACCGATCCTTCCGCGAAATCGCGATGCAGCTCGGCGTGTCCGCCAATACCGTCAAGACGCAGGCGCACGCCGTCTACCGCAAGCTGGGCGCCGCATCGCGCTCGGAGGCAGTCGCGCGGGCCTCAGAGGCCGGACTGCTGGGTCAGTAACCGGGTCTGTCGATCCGGCGGCGTGACTCCTCGGCGCCTACGCGCCGTCCCAGCCATCGAGTTCGATGTCGAACCCGAGCGCAAGCGCCAGCCGTGGAGCGCTGGCGACCAGCTGGGCGCTGCCGGATGCCGCCGCGGTCATGGCGAGCACCTCGGTGATCGCCTCCTCGCTGGCGCCGGTGCTCGCCGCAAGCTCGACCGCCCAGCGCAGGGACGTGGTCGGCGCGTCGATCGCCAGCAACGCGGCAAGCCTGACGAGCGCGCGCAGGTTCCGGTCCAGGGCCTGACCGCCGGGCGGCTGCGGATCACCGAAGCCGGCCCTTGGCGTCAACAGCGATTTGAGGCTGCCCTCGTCCGCTGCCGCGAATCGGCGCAGGAGTTGTTCAGGTTCGCCGCGCACCGGCTCAGCCGCGCAGCAGGTTCGCCTTGGCCGCCTCGTAGTCCTCGGGCGTGATGCTCCCGCTGTCGCGCAGCGCTGCGAGCTTCTCGAGCTGGTCAGGGAGTGAGGGCGGGCTTGGTTCGGGGGCCTCGTGGCGGTGCTGCCTTGCCCCGCGGAAGTGCTCGACTCGAGCTCGTAGCGCCGCCGTCGTCTCGCCCGATTGGGCGTTGGGGAACTCGATCGCGGTCTGGCGGCGGAGAATCTCGGTACCGAGCATCGCGAGCGCGAGGAAGACGATGATGCCGATCGCCGTGCCGGTGGCGGGGATCGGCTGCCAGATGAACACCAGGACCATGATCGCCGCGACGATCGCGAAGGCCCAACCAGGGCGCTCGCGGAAGAACGGCGCAAGCGCGCGGCGGCCGGAGGTGGCGAGGCCCGCCGGCCCGGCGAACCAGGCGGCGATCACGACCACGAGGCCCACGACGATGAACGCGCCCGCGATCTCACCCAGGATCTGGGTTCCAATACCCACGGTGGCGCGCACGGCGGGCCGTTGTGCCGCGTTGTTGACGAGCGAGTCGACGATCGCGTTTTGAAGGATGTGACGCCCCGCGAAGCCGGCCAGCCCGGCGATCGCGATCGCGGTCCCGACTGACATCAGGGTTCGCCGCCGGTGGCGGCGAGCGAGGAAGATCGCCAGCGCGTACAGCAGTGGAACGAGGATCGACAGCCACAGCGCGAGTCCGCGCACCGCGTTGCCGACCTTCTGGATGAACGACAGCTGGTCGGACCTGATGATCGTGAGCGTCCCGATGTTCGACGGGAGCTTGGACGTGATGCTCGACGGTAAGCCGAACCGCGCTGCGGCGTTGTCGACGATCGACGCCAGGTCGAGCGTCACCACCCCCGACTGGACGCCAACTGGGCCCTTGCCGCCCTTGACGACGGCGACGAACGCCCGATCGGCCGTCCGGTTGGCCGTGGCCCACAGCGACTGCACTACCGGACGCTGGAGAGCGAAGTCCACGCCCTGGACCGCAACATTGCGAAGCGCGCCCGCGGCTGGGCCTGCGAGCGGGTCAAGCCGCGGCGGCAGCCCTGACGAGATCAGCTGCGCGACGTTGACGTTGGCGTACAGCTGGTCGACCACGTAGTTGGCCGTCGCGCTGCGGACGGCGGGGTTCTCGAGCAGCTGCGTGCTGGTGGACGCCCAGTTGTCCGGGTTGAAGAGGAGCCGGTTGGCCCACACGGCGAGCATCCCGACGATCGCGAGGATCGTCGTGAGCACGATCAGCGCGTCGACCCCGATCAGTCGCCCGCGGCTGATCGTGCCGGTGCCGGTGGCGGGCGCGGCGGCGGGCGGGGCCGAGTCGCCCACGGCGGTCTGGGCTACCGCTGTCTGGGCGGTGGCGGGCGCCTCGACGGTTGGGCCCGTCTCGGTCGGCGGCTCAGTGTCGGCTGCCGGCGCGGTCTTGGTCGGCGGCTCAGTGTCGGCCGCCGGCGCGGTCCCGGGCGGCGGCTCTGCGCCGGCGCTCGGCGCCTTCTCGGTGACCGGTTCGGTGGCGCCCTGGGAGGACGCGTCGGCGCCCCCGCTCGGGGCGGGCTGATCTGAGGCGTCGGTCGGGGGATCGGGTTGGCTCACGTGCTTACCGAAGGATCGTCATCGAGCGAGGCCCGCCGGGCATCGTCCGAATTGGGTGAAACCGGCCAACCGACCCCCGCGGCTCCGCCATCGCCTGAATGGGGTGACGCGCACTGTGCCCGCGGTGCGAAGATTGCGCCAGGACAGCGCGATGGCGGACGGAGAGAGAACCAATTCCAGGTTGCGACCGCTGGGCTCGATCGTCGGGTTCGGTGGTCGAGCCGCGGCCGCGACGTTGCGACCGGTGGCCGGCGCCGCCGCGTTCACGCTGAAGCCGGTGGCCAGTGCGGCCGAGTACACATTGCGGCCGGTGGCGGGCGCGGCGGTGGACGCGGCCTCGGTCGCGGTGCAGGCCGGCCGCAGCCTCGAACGCCGAGCGGTCGACCGGATGCTCGAGAGCCCCGAGCTCGAGCGACTTCCGGTGGCGGCGCTCGATAGCCCGTGGACCCAGACCGCGATCCGTAACGCGCTCGAAAGCGATGGCGCCAAGCAACTGGTCGCGGCGTTCTTCGACAGCGGGCTGTTCGACGAGCTGCTCGACCGGATGCTCACGAGTGGTGCGCTGTGGCGGCTCGTCGATGAGATCGCCGGAAGTCCAGCGGTGACAGCGGCGATCACCCAGCAGGGACTTGGCTTCGCCGACCAGGTCGGTGACGTCACCCGTACGAGGTCCCGCACAGCTGACGAGTGGCTTGAAAGCAGGGCACGCCGGCTGAGGATCCGGCGCTCGAAACGGAGTGCTGGAGATCGAAGCGAGCTCGCTCCAGACGGCGGCGAGCCCGCTCCAGGCGGCAGCGAGCCCGAAGTTGCGGGGCCGTGAGCGCATCTCCGGTCCTCGGTACGGCCTCCAAAGCGCCGTTGACAACCCAGCAGCCCACGCGCTACGTCGGCCTGGTCACGCGTGGGATCGCGTTCGCTCTGGACGCTGCGGTGATCAACGTCGTGGCGATCTTCGTCGAGGTCGGAGCCGCGCTGATCCTGTCCCTGCTGCATCTGCCGCACGACCTGAAGAAGGTGGTCGCTGTCATCGGCGGCGTGGTCTATGTCGCGTGGGCGTTCTGGTACTTCGTCGGCTTCTGGTCGGGGACGGGGCAGACGCCCGGCAACCGGGTGATGCAGATTCGGGTTCTCACCCGCAAAGGTGAGGTGATCAAGCCACGCTGGGCGATCGTGCGCTGCGTTGGTCTGCTGCTGGCGGCGCTGCCACTGTTCGCGGGCTATCTGATGATCCTGTTCAACCGGCGCCGGCGCGGGCTCCAGGACTACCTCGCCCACACGGTCGTCGTCGAGGCACCACAGGTGTCGGTGGCCAACCAGCGCCGCGAGCAGGCCCGCTTGGCGAGGGCCGCCACGGGTGGTGGTGCCGGCAGCAACCCGGCGGCCCAAACCGCCCGTCTCCATGGCTCATCCGATTCGGGTGATGACCGTCACTCTTCGCATGTTCAGGCTTGATTAGATGTGGCTCGCCGCGTCTGGTTCGGCAAGCCAAAGCCAGGCCAAGCTTTGACAACACAGTCGAAAGGAGCACCTCGCAATGGCAACGCTGGTTGCGATTGGCTATCCCGATCAGGGCACAGCCGAGCAAGCGCGGGAGACGGTTTCAGAGCTCGAATCCGAGCTGATCATCCAGGCCGATCAGGTCGCATCGATCTCCCGTGACCTCGAAGGCAAGTACCACGTTCACACCACCCACGGCGGCGTAAGCGCCGGCGGCGGGGCGGCGTGGGGTGGGTTCTGGGGCCTGCTGTTCGGCCTGCTGTTCTTCATTCCGGTGATCGGGCTGGCGTTCGGCGCCGGCATGGGCGCGCTGTTTGGACATATGGGTGAGAAGGGCATCGACAAGCAGTTCCAGCAGCAAGTACGCGATTACGTCAAGCCGGGCACGTCGGCGCTGTTCCTGATCATCGAGCAGGTCACCGAGGACAAGGCGGTCGCCGCGTTGCAGAAGTACGGCGGCACCGTGATCAAGACCTCGCTGTCCGACGAGGACACGCAGAAGCTTCAGGAAGCTCTGCAGCCGCCCGCGCAGGCGAGCGCCTGATACGCAAACGTCCAGCAGACGAGCTGCCGCCGGCTCTCCGCGCGCCGGCGGCGGCGTACTGATCGAAAGGAGATCAAATGCCAGTTGTTGGAGCCGAAACACATCAGACGCTGTCGGGCATCTCGGCCGGTGACGGCAGCATCATCGAGAAGGCGGTCGGGCTTCGCGAGCTCAACCAGGAGGGCAGCGGCCTTGACGGGCGCACCTTCGCGCTGGTCAAGATCGCCGCGCTGATCGCGCTCGACGCACCTCCGGCCTCATACGCCTGGCAGGTCGCCAACGCGCTCGATGAGGGTGCGACCCCCGAGGACATCCTCGGAGTGCTGCGTGCAGTGGCGCCGCAGGTCGGTGGCCCGCGAGTGGTCGCCGCCGCCCCCGAGATCATGCTTGCGCTCGGGCTGTCGATCGACGGCGAAGAGTAGATAGCGATGCCGTTCATGAGACGTCGTCCGCTGCTGCGGGCCGCTGCGGTCGGCGGCGGAGCCTACGCGTACGGCAAGCACCGCCAGCGCTCGCAGGAGGAGCAGCAGCAGGAGGCCTACGAAGCAGGCCAGCAGTCGGCGGCTCCGCCGCCGCAGCAGGCAGCCCCGGCGGCGCCGTCGCCGACGGGGATCACCTCAGATGACACCGCGCGCCTCGCCGAGCTTGGCAAGCTGCACGAGCAGGGCGTCCTCACCGACGAGGAGTTCTCGGCGGAGAAGGCCAAGATTCTCGGCCTCTGATCGAGCGAATGCAGGTCCGCTCGCCGGTCCGGCACCACCGCGGTGTCGGACCGGCGAGCAGATCAGACCCCGGTCTGGGCGATGATCTCGCCGTCTTTGACGGCCTTCGCGAGCCGCTTGTAGTCGAGCTCGTTCTGATCGGCGTAACCCTTGGAGAACTCGAGGATCGCGCGATCGAAGGCGTCGCCCGAACCGAGGTAGGAGGCCAGCGCGACGCGATCGCCCGTCCGTGCGTGGGCGCGGGCGAGCGTCCAGCCGCATAGCCGGCCGTAGGCTTGCAGCCCTTTCGGCACCATCTGCTCGATCTCCGCCGAGCCCTTCCAGTCCTTGAGCTGGCGGCCGTAGAAATCTCTGGCCTGGCCGTCGAGCCCGGCGGCGACGTGCACCCAGCCGAGGAAGATGTCGCTGGTCGCCTGCATCAGCCGCTGCCCGGTGACGACCCGGCGGCCGTGGTTTGAGAACCTGCTCTTGCCGACGTGTTCCTCGAGCACCGATGCCTCGGCCTCCTTGAGCTGGAGGAACAGCGGATCGGCGCCCTTGCGGCCGAGCAGCAGCGCGATCCACGCGCGCGTCCCGACGCTGCCGACGCCGACGACCTTGCGCGCGAAGTCAGCCAGCTCGAACTGCTCGAGCAGCACCCGGCGGTCGTATTCGAGGCTCTGGCGATAAACGCGCAGCAGCTGGTGAAGCCAATGGAACCACTCGTCGGTGTCCACATCGCCGACCATCACCCTTAACGGCACGATCAGCGGCGACTGGTCGACGATCTCGACGTTCCCGTTGACCCGCTTGGTCAGCTTCGAGAGCGCCGCCATGCTGTCGCGCGTGCGCGCCTTGGCGAGTGCCTTCTCCGTCCGCTTGACCACCGCGCTCTTGAACTGCGCCGCGTACTCATCCAACAGCGCCTCGACCTCGAGCCGCGAGTACCAGACGGCCAGATTGTCCATCGAGGCGAACTCGCGCATCGCCTTGCGATACTGCTCGACCGTGGAGAGGACGATTCGCTCCTGCTCCTTGTCCGTGAAGTCGCGGTCCCGCGCGGCGATCAGCATGCTGGTCGACAGCCGCTTGACGTCCCACTCCCACGGCCCGGGGAGCGTCTCGTCGAAGTCATTGATGTCGAACACCAGCCGGCGCTCGGGTGACGCGAATACGCCGAAGTTCGACAGGTGCGCATCGCCGCAGCACTGCACGCTGATCCCGGACCGCGGCGTCTGGGCCAGGTCCATTGCCATGATCTTGGCCGCGCCGCGGTAGAAGGTGAATGGCGAGACCAGCATCCGGCCGTAGCGGATCGGGACCAGCTCGGGGACGCGGCTGCGTGCCTGCTCCTCGAGCAATGCGACCGGATCTGGACGATCCGACGCCGGCGCGAACTCGGCCTGGCTTGAACGCGGCACCTCGGAGCGCGCTGCCTTGCCCCGCTGGGCGCGCTCGGCAGTCGTGCGGTGAACTACCGCGCCGGGCTCGGGCTTGGCGAGCTTTGGCATCGGCGACAACATAGTGCACGCCGACGGCCGGGTCCATCACCCGAAACGATTGATCGCCCGGGGCCGTTTGTCACCAGCGAGGTGCTGCGCCGGCGCACCGAGCTGCGGCGGTTAGTCTGAGCTGATGGCCGCAGCGAGCATCGAGGGGAGCTCGTCATGGCTGGCGGCCACGAACTCGTTGGTGACCTGAGCGCCGCCCATCCGCTCGATCGCGTCGCCGAGCGTCGCGGCCCACGTGTGCTCGACCAGCACGCCGGCCACGGCCGCGCCCGGCCCGAGCGTGTCGGCCAGCGAGCGCACGTGCTCACCGGCTTCGCTGGCGAGCACCTTCTCGGTCGCCTTGGCGCGCTCCCGGTCCTCGAGGCGGAACGCGAGCAGCTTGCCGATCAGCCCGGCCGAGCTGGTAGTCGACAGCGAGACCGCGACGAGCTCTCCGTTGGGCTGCCGGCCGACGAACATCGCGGCGAGGATCCTCATCGCGCCGCCGCTCTCGATTCGCTCCACAGCCCCGACCAGACGACCTTCGTAGGAGGCTTCCGCCGGGAACTTGAACACAAGCAACTGCCGGTTGTCGGCGCTCATGGTCCGCTACCTCCGCTATTCGCGAGCAATCATCGCCGCAGCCGCGCGCTCGAGATCGACATATGGGTCGCCGCTGACGTCGATCGCGATCCCCCTGAGAGTGCCGCCTGTGAACGGCCACGGACGCTCGCCGGGGTAATCGACCGTGATCTCGCTCAGCGCACGCCCCACGGTCAGGTCGGTGCCCGACAGCCCGAATGCCGCGGGCTGGGTCTTGATCCGTGCCTCGCCCACCTTCGCGTCGCCATGGAACAGCGACAGGACGCCGACCGAGACCCCGGGCGGGGCCTCGCCGTCCTTGACGAATGAGGCCGACAGGATCAGGTCCTGGCCGGCCGGGATCGCCTCGGTCCCGACGACCTGCTGCTCGAGCAGGCCGACGAAGTTGTAGACGTAATGGAGGCGGTCGTCCTTGATGTACAGGGCGTGGCCGCCGAAGTGCGAGCCCTGCGCGAACAGCACGCCGCTCGCCCCAGGGCCCGGGACGTCGACCCTGGCGGCGATGATGTAGTCACGGTTGCGGATGTTGACCGCCTGCGCCTCGGGAACGCCGGCGACGCCTGGGTAGTAGATGTAACGGTCGCGCGGGCTGGTCAGCTGCGGTCGCGGCGTGTTGAAGATCTCGACCGCCGACCGGTCATCGAGCGGGAAGGCGCCGTTGGCGCCGGCTTCGGCGAACCACAGGTTGACGAGCTCGCGAACCTTGTCGGGCTGCTCGCCGGCGAGGTCATGGAGCTCGGCCCGGTCGGACTCGACGTGATAGAGCTGCCACTCGTCGTCGTTGAAGTTGCTCCAGCCGCTGATCGTCGGGTGGGTGCTGACCGCCTTGTAACCCTCGTGCCAGATCGCCCGCGAGCCGAGCATCGAATAGAACTGGGTCTTGCGATGCCCCGGAGCGTCGCCGTCGTTGAAGCTGTAGCGCATGCTGAGTCCGTCGAAGCGACTCTGCACGTGGCCCTTGATCACCTCTGGTGACTGCACGCCAAGGCAGTCGAGGATCGTCGGCACGATGTCGATCGCGTGGTGGTACTGGTGGCGGATCTCGCCGCCGGCGGTGATCCCCTTCGGCCACGAGACGATGCACGGGTCACATGTGCCGCCGTTGAATTCGTAGCGCTTCCACATCTTGAACGGCGTGTTGAAGGCCATCGCCCAGCCGTTGGGATAGTGGTTGTAGGTGTTGGGGCCGCCGAGCTCGTCGAGCAGTGCCAGGTTTGTCTCGATGTCATCCGGGACGCCGTTGAAGAATTTGTTCTCGTTGACCGAGCCGTTGGGGCCGCCCTCGCCGCTCGCGCCGTTGTCTGACACCAGCACGATCAAGGTGTCGTCGAGCTGGTCGGTGTCGTCGAGGTAGTCCAGCAGGCGGCCGATCTGCGCGTCGGTGTGTGCCAGGAAGCCGGCGTAGACCTCGGCCATGCGAGCGAACAGGCGCTGCTCGTCAGCCGAGAGCGAATCCCACGGACGCGTCGTGTCGACCGCCGGGAAGGGCTGGCCGTCGGGGCCGGTGCGCGACTGCGGGGTGCCGAGCGGGTTGATCGGTGGCAGTTCGGTGTCGGGCGAGACGATCCCCAGCTCCTTCTGGCGTGCCAGGGTCTGCTCGCGCATCGCCTCATAGCCGGCGTCGAAGCGGCCCTTGTACCTCTCGATCCACTCCTTCGGCACCTGGTGGGGGGCGTGACACGCACCGGGGGCGTAGTAGAGGCAGAACGGCTTGTCGGGCGCGACGGCCTTGGCGTCCATGATGAACTCGAGCGCCCGGTCGGTCAGATCCGCGGTCAGGTGGTAGCCATCCTCGGGCTGGCGCGGCTGATCCACCGGATGGTTGTCGTAGACCAGATCGGGATACCACTGGTTGGTCTCTGCGCCGAGGAAGCCGTAGAAGCGCTCGAAGCCGCGACCGGTCGGCCAGTTGCGCCGCGTCGAGGCGAGATGCATCTCATCGGTCGGGCACAGGTGCCACTTGCCCGTCATGTAGGTGTTCCAGCCGAGCTCTCCGAGGATCTCCGGGAGCATCCCGTTCTCGGGCGGGATCATGCCGCTCGCGTTGGGAAATCCGATCGCGGCCTCGGTGATGCAGGCCATGCTGTTGCGGGTGTGGTTGCGGCCGGTCAGCAGGCACGAGCGCGTCGGCGAGCAGAGCGCCGTGGTGTGCCACTGGGTGTAGCGGACGCCGTGAGCCGCGATGCGGTCGATGTTGGGCGTCTCGACCGGGCCGCCGTAACAGCCGATCGCCGAGAAGCCGACATCGTCAAGCACGATGTAGAGGACGCTCGGCGCCCCTTTGGGCGCCCTGGGCGGCTCAAACGGCGCCCAGTCGGGCTCGGAATCACGGATGTCGACGTTGATTACTCCCTTGAACGGCTCGCTCATCTCGGCTCCAGGCTGGCGTTGGACTCGACGTCAGAAAGGCTCCCGGCTTGCCGTATCGCGACATCATCCGGATCGGGTGATTGCGCCCTGGCCGCGACGTGTTTCACTAAACGATCACGTGTGCGCGATGCGACTGCAGCTCGGCAAAGAGGTTTGCTGTTCGGACGGTGATGCCCGCGAGTTGGCCGACGTCGTGATCGACCCGGCCACTCGGTCGGTGACCCACCTGGTCGTGCGGCCGCGCGACAGGCCCGACCTCGCCCGGCTGGTGGAGGTCGACAGGGCGCGCGGCGGCGAGCAGGCCGACACGCCGATCGAGCTCGACTACACAGCGGCGCAGCTCGATCAACTCGACCCCGTCCACACCGCGAAGTTTCTGCGGATCGGCGAACAGCCTGACGCCGACCCGGACTGGGACGTCGGCATCGAGGAGATCACCTCGATGCCGTACTACGGCGGCTTCGGCCCCGGCGGGATCGAAGCCGGCATCGGGCCAACCGACTATGACCCGCACATCACGGCGAGCTATGACCGGGTCCCGAAGGGTGAGGTGGAGATCCGTCGCGGCAGCGAGGTCACCTCATCGGACGGGGAGCGCGTCGGCCACGTCGACGGGTTCGTGATCGACGAGCGCCACCGGATCACCCATTTCCTGCTCGAGCACGGTCACCTGTGGGGCAAGCGGGAGATCATGGTCGGGGTCGATGCCGTTGCGCGGCTCGAGAACGATGAGGTATTGCTGACGCTGACCAAGGACGAGGTCGGACGCTGACGGCGCCGCAGCGGCGCTGCGGCCGGGCTGCCTGAGTCGTGCTGAGCCTGGTCATCGCGGTTGTGGCGATCGCCCTGCCGGACAGCATCAACCCCTCGCTGATCGCGGCCGAGCTGCTGGTCGCCGGCGGGCGCCACCCCGGTGCACGCGCGGTCGCCTTCACGCTGGCCGCGTGGGTGGTCACTTTCGTGGCCGGACTGGCGCTCGCGCTCGGGCTCGGGGATCTGATCGTCTCGATCCTGCCCAAGCCGGGGCGGACCCTGAAGTACTCGTTGATCATCGCGGCCGGTTGTGTTCTGGCCCTCGGCGGCGTGGTGATCTGGATCCGGCGCAAGACACTCGCCGGTCATGCACCGAGCGCTGAGTCGAGCAGCAGCTCCCATGGGCCGGCGGCGATCGTCGGTGCCGGCGTCGCCGGGGTCGAGCTGCTGACCGCGTTTCCGTACTTCGCGGCGATCGCCCTGATCGTCGGCTCGAGCGTGTCAGTGCCGGAGAAGGTGCTGCTGATCTTCTTGTACTGCGTCGTCTACACGCTGCCGTTGATCGCGATCGCCGCCGTCTGCGTGATCAAGCGAGAGCGCGCTGAGGCGTTGCTGCGGCCAACGGTCGAATGGCTGTTTCAGCGCTGGCCGGTGGTGGTGGCGCCGCTGGCGGCGTGCCTGGGTGCGGGCCTGATCATCTATGGCGTGGTCCGCCTCCGTTGAGTTCCGCGACGCTCATCCCGATCAGGTGACGTCAGCCGCCGGGGCGAGTGGTTGACTTCACCGCGATGACTGGCTCGCCGCGGACCGCTCTGACGCTCGCGCTCGTGTTGACGGCGAGCGCCTTCTCCGGCGTCCCGCTGGCGTCTGCGGCAAGCACATCGACCCAGACCCAGAGCACGAGCACGACCACTCAGACGCAGACGTCCACCACCACCAGCACCACGACCTCAACCTCGACCCAGTCCCCGTCGACGACCACGGTCACGCACACGAAGACGAAGACCAAGCCGGCCCACACAACCTCGACCAGCGGCACTTCATCCAAGAGCTCCGGACTGCCGGGCTGGGCTTGGGTGTTGATCACCCTTGGCGTGGTCGCGATCCTCGCGGGCGTGTTCGCCCTCGGCCGTAACCGCGGCAAGAACGGCAACGAGCCGCCCTACCCGCCTGACGACCCCTACGACCCGCGCTACCAGGACGACCCGTACGGCCGGCCGGACGATCCACACCGTGGGCCCGGCAACGACCCGCGGCAGCCCCGCGACCCACCGCGCCGTTAGGCAACCCGTCAGCCGGCCGGCGGCGGCCGGTGCAGTCGCGCCAGCAGGCGCTGGATCGCGAGCGTGACCGCGGCCCCGACCACGATCATCGCGACGTTGGTCGCCAGCACCGCGAGCGCTCCGAGCGCCTGTGGCGCCTGACCCAGACCGGCTGCGACGCCGAGGAAAGCCGCGGCCGGGATCGTCGTGACGGAGATCGCGACGCCGACGCCGGCGCTCGCCCGCGTCTCGAACGCCAGCATCCCGGCGATGCCGGCCGCGAAGGCGACCGCGATCGTCTCGCTGTTGACGTGCACCAGTCCTTGCAGAATGCTCGCCCCGAGGTCGAAGCTCGACGGGATCAGAGACAGCTGGTTCTGCGCGAATGCGAGCACCAGCGCGACCGTGCTGGTGACGGCCATCCCGATCACGAGCGTCAGCAGCGCTCGCCCAACCAGGCGCGGCGCCCGGCCGATCACGCCGACGGCGGTCGCCGTGATCGGCAGCAGATCGGGGCTCACCGCCATCGCGCCGACGATCAGGATCGCGCTCGTGTCGATCACGCCGTAGCAGGCGATGGCGCCCGCCACACCCATCAGCGCCAGATACCTGCCGAGCAGCCGGGCGTTGGTGCCCGCGAGCCCGACCACGTCGGCCCAGATCAGGCTCGTGGCCTCGCCTCGCGTGAAGCCGCCGCCGAGCTCCTCGACCCGTGTCAGCGTCAGGTCGGTCCGCTCGACTCCGAGCGCGTTGAGGTGTTTGAGCACCTCGTCGGTGGAGTCGTGGGAGACGTGCGCGAGCACGACCGAGTGCTCGGCGCGCACGACCGGTTGGATCCGTACCCGAGCGACACCTTCGAGCTCGAAGAGCCGCTCTGCGACGACCTCCATCTCGGCTGACTCGCCGAACACCTCGAGCGCGATCATGCGCGAAACGATGACCTACGGGGTGGACGTGCTCATCCCAATCGGATGATGTGTCTCGTCCACGTTGGTTCCTAATCTGCATCGATGGCCGCGAGCGATCCTGGAACGAATCCGTCTGCCGCCGCAGGCGATCCGGACGCTTCTCCGACCGCGAAGGCGCTGGCCCGAGCGTGCGTGTTCGCGGCGATCGTCGGTGTGGTCGTATCGCTGGCGGCGTGGTGCTTCCTGGAGCTGATCCACCAGACCCAGACCGGGGTGTTCACCGACCTTCCCAAGGACATGGGCTACCACTCGGCGCCGGCATGGTGGCTCGTGCTGGTGCTCGCCATCGCGGGGCTGATCGTGGCGCTGGCGATCGAACGGCTGCCAGGGCGAGGCGGTCATGTCCCTGCTCATGGGCTCGCGGTCGGCGGCCCTCCGGTGCAGCCGATCGACCTGCCGGGCGTGATCCTGGCAGCGCTGGCATCGGTGGGCCTCGGGACCGTTGTCGGCCCCGAGGCGCCACTGCTGGCGATGGGCGCCGGCCTCGGGTTGCTGCTGATCCGGCGCGCGCAGCCCAACAGCCCGCAGCAGGCCCAGATGCTGATCGCCGCCGCCGGCAGCTTCGCCGCGATCTCGTTTCTGTTCGACCAGCCGATCATCGCCGCGATACTCGTGATCGAAGCGACCGGGCTGGCGAAGAAGCAGCTGCCGCTGATTCTGCTGCCCGGTCTGCTGGCCGCGGGGATCGGATCGCTGGTGACGATCGGGATGGGGCAGCTCACGGGGCTCAGCACCGCCGCCTACTCACTGAGCGCGCTGCCGTTGCCCGAGGAGGCTCGGCCGACACTCGTCGACTTCCTCTGGACGATCCCGCTCGCGATCCTGGTCGCGATCGGATCGGTGATCATCTTCCGGATCGCGCGCGCCGCCGAGCCGTGGGTGGTCAAGCGGCTGTTTGTGTTCGCCCCGGCAATCGCGATGATCGTCGCCGGCCTCGCGATCGCGTTCGCGCACATCACCGGCAAGAACTACAGCTACGTGCTCTTCTCGGGCCAGGACCAGCTCCCGGGGCTGATCTCCGGACATGCGGGTTGGTCGGTCTCGGCGCTCCTGCTGGTGCTCGGCTTCAAGGGGCTCGCCTATTCAATCTCGCTGCCGACCTTCCGCGGTGGCCCGACATTTCCGGCCTTGTTCCTTGGCGCTGCGGCCGGAGTCCTGATGTCACGGCTACCCGGGTTCCAGCTCACTGCTGCCGTTGCCGTCGGGATGGGTGCGTCGTTGGCCGCCGTGCTCAGGCTGCCGCTGTCGGCGGTTGTGATCGCGACCGTGCTGACTGCGAAATCGGGTCCGGGCGCGGGCCCGGTGACGATCGTCGGAGTGGTGGTCGCATACCTGACCGCGATCGCGATGGACCGCCGTCAGGCCGCCAGGGCCCCAGACGACGCCGAGCCGGCACCGCCATCCGCCGGCGACGAGGCGGCGAGTCGAGCCGCCCCCGCCGGCACCTAGGACGTGGGCTGACCGCCGTTCATCGACGCCGGGTCGGTGTCCTGTGGCTGCCGCGAGCCGCCCCCGAGGCGGTCATCGACCAGCGCGACCGCGCCGACATAGGCCGCGTGGGTGCCAAACGCTGTCACGATCACGCTCGGCGGCCAGCGCCAGGGCGGCGGGGTGCGGCCGAGAATCGGGAACAGGGACAGCGTCGCGGTCATCAGCGTTGCGCCGAACGCGAGGCTCGCCCAGGGTTCGCCGACCTTGCGCCGCAGGAGGCCGTGCCAGAGGCCGAAGGCCGAGCCATAGCTCCAGCGCAGCGCGAGCCCGAGCTCGTTGGCCTCGCGGTCGCTGACGGCCCCAAGGTGCATGATCCCGGCGACGATCTCCCCGGGCACCAGGCTGTCGTCATAGTCCAACGGCTTGATCGCAGACCGCAGCTTGCGCTCGGTCGCATAGCTGAGCGTCATCGCGGCTGTGCCGGCGGTGCCGGCGAGCACGCTTCGGACCGGCCATGGAACTCCCACGCTGCTCCTCCTCGCTCGACGTCGGAGGCCGGAGCCTTTCGCGCGAGCTAGCCGCCGGCATCGCCCGAAACGGATGAACGCGGGAACCGGGCTCGCCATCATCCGATCGGGAGGATGGCGAAGCCGTTATCCGGTCTATGGTCACGCCGTGAGCTCGACTCGCGACGGTCATTACGCGCAGGACGCGGTCTGGACCCCGGCCCGGCCGACGTTCGCGCCACTGCGGATAGCCACCTCGCTGCTCGTGGGCGCGCTGGCGGTCTGGATCGCCGCGGCACTGCTGTCCGGAGTCCACGTCAAGAGCTTCGCCGGGGCGCTGGAAGCGGCGGTCTTCATCGGCGTGCTGAACGCGATCCTGCCGCCGGTGGTGGCCGCGGTGAGGCTGCCGTTCACGCTCGTCAGCGGCTTCTTGATCGTGCTCGCCGTCGACGCGGGAATCCTGCTGATCATCTCCGCCGTCGACCCGGCCGACTTCAAGGTCGACTCCTTTGGAGATGCGCTGCTCGCCGCGCTGCTGATCTCGGCGGCGAGCCTCGTGCTGCAGGTGATCATCGGCGTCAACGACGACGACGCCTACTCGTTGCGTGTGATCGCGCGGGTCGCGCGGCGCCAGGGGGAGCGGATCCGGACTGACGCGCCCGGGATCCTGTTCCTCGAGATCGACGGGCTCGCTGCCCCGGTGCTGCGCCGCGCGATGCGCGACGGCAACGCGCCGGTGATGGCCCGTTGGCTCCAGGACGGCACGCACGCGCTGACCGAGTGGGAGACCGACCTCAGCTCCCAGACCGGGGCCAGCCAGGCCGGGATCCTGCTCGGATCCAATCAGGACATCCCGGCGTTTCGGTGGATCGAGAAGGAGACGGGCAGGATGATGACCTGCTCGGCTCCGCCCGACTGCGCCGAGATCGAGCGCCGCCACGCCAGCGGTCGCGGGTTGCTGGTGGGAGGTGGCGCGAGCCGCGGCAACCTGCTGTCGGGCGAGGCCGACGAGGTGATCCTGACTGTCAGCCGGATGGACGCCGAAAAGCGCGCCAATCCGGGGTACCGGGCGTTTCTCGCCAACGGCTTCAACGTCACCCGCGAGCTCGTGCTGTTCGCGTGGGAGGTCGCGCTCGAGTACTCCGCGGCGATCCGCCAGCGGCGGCGCAAGGTCGTGCCGCGAGGACACCGGGGCGGCCGCTATCCCTACCTGCGCGCCGCGTTGTGCGTCGTCGTCCGCGACCTGATCGTCTACGGGGTGCTGACCGACATGATGCGCGGCCGACCCGCCGTCTACGCGACCTTCTCGAGCTACGACGAGGTTGCCCACCACTCGGGTCTCGAGCGCGCTGACACGCTCGAGGCGCTGCGCAAGCTCGACCAGCAGTTCGGGCGGATCGAGCGCGCACGGCGCTTCGCGCCGCGCCCGTACAAGATCGTCGTCCTCTCAGATCACGGCCAGACCCAGGGAATGACGTTCAAGCAGCGAAACGGCTACGGGCTTGATGACCTCGTCGAGCGCTCGCTCGAGCGCGGGAGCGTCTCGGGGATGGGCGCCGGCGACGAGCATGACGCAGCCGTCGGCCAGGCGCTGAACGAGGCGACCGGGCGCGCGCCGGACAAGCGAGACGATGCGCAGCTCGAGGACCACCGCGCGGTCGTGCTCGGGTCGGGCAACCTCGGTCTGGTCTATCTGATGGAGGAGAAGCGGCGGCTGACGATGGAGGAGATCGAGCAGCGCCATCCGAAGCTGCTGACCGCGCTCGGCGAGCATCCCCACATCGGTTTTCTGCTCGTGCATTCCGCCGAGCACGGCCCGCTGGCGGTCAACGCACGAGGCACGCACTATCTCAAACAGGGCCGGGTGCAAGGCGAGGACCCGCTGGCGCCGTTCTCGTCCAATGCCCCGGCGCACCTGATCCGGACCGACGGCTTTGAGCACGTCGCCGACATCATGGTCGGCAGCTTTTATGACGGCGAGCTCGAGCAGGGGTGCGCGTTCGAGGAGCTGATCTCGTTCCACGGCGGCCTCGGCGGTCCCCAGACGATCCCGTTCGTCCTCTACCCGGTCGAGCTCCCGGCTCCGCCCGAGCGAATCATCGGGGCGGCTGCCGTGCACGAGCTGCTGAGCGGCTGGCGCCGCTGGCTGCAGCCGCCAGGTCAGGCGGAGACTGCGGCGGCACCACAAGCGAGTGCGGCCGTTCCACATGGATGACGCCGCTGTCAGCGCCGAGCAGTTCCAGGCGCTGTTCGATGAGCTCTCCAACTGGGGCCGCTGGGGCGATGACGACGAACGCGGGGCGCTCGCGCTGCTGACCGCAGAGGGGATCGCCGCCGCCACCGCGCTGGTTTGTGACGGCCGCACGGTCACCATGAGCCTGCCGCTCAACACCCATCGGGCGATCCACAACCCGGTTCCGGCCGATCACCACATGACGATGCTCGGCGACCAGGCCGACGCTGATGAGCCACTGCACTTCCTCAAGGATTACGTCGGCCTCGATTACCACAACGACGGCCATACCCATCTCGATGCGCTGTGCCATGTGGCCTACCGGGGCATGCTCTACAACGGCAGGCCCGAGGACACTGTCACTGTCGGCGGTGCCGCCGTCGACACGGTCGAGGCGCTCAAGGACGGGCTCGTCGGCCGCGGCGTGCTGCTCGACATCCCGGGCCTGCGCGGCGTTCCGTGGCTGGAGCCCGGTGAGCACGTGTTCGCCGCCGAGCTCTTGGCGGCAGAGCAGCGCCAGGGAGTGTCCGTGCGCGAGGGGGACATCCTGCTGGTCAGGACCGGGCACACGCGCCGCCTCGCCGAGCTGGGGCCGTGGAACACCGCCGAGGCCAAGGCCGGTCTGCACCCCTCGGCGATGCGGCTGATCGGAGAGCGCGGGGTCGCTGTGCTCGGTTCCGACGGCAACAACGACACCGCTCCGAGCAGCACCGAGGGGGTCGGGTTCCCGATTCACGTGCTCGCGCTCACGGCGATGGGAATCCATCTGCTCGATTACCTGCAGTTCGAGGACGTCGTCGAGGCCTGCGAGCAGACCGGGCGGTGGGAGTTTCTGTTCCTCGTGGCGCCGCTGCTGATCGTCGGTGGCACCGGCTCGCCGGTGAACCCGATCGCGGTCTTCTGACATGACAGCCTGACGCAAGCGTTGGGGATTTTGGGTGTATAGCGCCCAAGATCCCCAACGCTTTGAACTCTAAGAGTCCAAGTGGGGCAAGCCCTACCCTAACCGGCGTTCGGTGCGTCCGAGCCCGAAGCGGCGGCGTCGACCACCGGGTCGTCCTGCCAGTCGATCTCGGCTGCATCGCCACGGTCGAGCACGTGCGGACCACCGGTCTTCGAGAACCGGTCCCAACCCCAGTCGACGATCGCCTCGATCTTGTCGCGGTTGCCGGTCATCAGGCTGGCGTGGACTCCGAGCCAGGCGATGTGGGCGAGCTGCCCATGGACCTCGTGGTGGTCTTTGCCAACCTCGGCGATCGCCGCGCCGCGCCCGATCATCGCCATGATGCCCTTGTCGCGGTAGGCGAACTTCGATCTCGGCTTGGCGTGGAAGTCGGCGAGGATGTTCTCGGCCGCGGCCTTGCCGCTCTGTGCCGCGACCGACCCGAGCTGCGGCAGCGTCTGGCCGTCGGGGCCCGGGATGTTGGCGATGTCGCCGATCGCGTACACGCCGGGGTGGTCGGCGACAGTCAGGTCGTCCTGCACGTCGACGCGTCCGCCCCGTCCCTCAGCGAGGCCGGAGTCGGCGGCCACGGCGACGGCGGTGATTCCACCGCCCCAGATCACGCACCTGGTGCGGATCACCGTCCCGCTCGACAGCCGAGCGTGGCCGGTTCCGACCTCCTCGACGCCGGCGCCGAGGGCGAGGTGCACCTTGCGGTCGGTGAGGACCCGGGCCACGTAGTCGTGTGCCTTGTCGGAGAACGGCTTGAGCAACGCGTCGCCGTGGTCGACCAGCACTATGTGCGCGGCCGTGCTGTCGATATTCCGATACTCGGCCGGGACGGTCACCAGCAACATGTCCGCCAGCGCCCCCGCGACCTCGACGCCCGTCGGGCCGCCGCCGACGACGACGAAGTTCAGCGCGCCTCGCCTGACCAGCTCGGGGTCGCGGTCCACCTGCTCGAACAGTCCCAGAATGCGCGACCGCAGCTCGGTTGCGTTATCGAGCGAGTAGAGCGGGAAGCTGTGCTCGGCCGCGCCGGGGGTGTTGAAGAAGTTCGGCTGCGAGCCGGCGGCGACGACCAGCGCGTCGCCCGTCCATTGGCCTCCGTCGCGGGCGGTGACCGTCCTGGTGGCGGGATCGATCGCGGAGATGTCGGCCAGCTTGACGTCGACGTTGTGCTGGTCGGCGAACACCTCGCGCAGCGAGTGGGCGATGTCGCTCGGTGACAGCAGCGAGGTTGCCACCTGATAGAGCAGGGGCTGGAACTGGTGGTAGTTGTTGCGGTCGATCAGCGTCACGCGGACGTCCTCGGCGTCGGCCAGCCGCCGCGCGCAACCGAGGCCGGCGAACCCGCCGCCGATGATGACGACGTGGCGTCTGCGGTCGGTCTCGCTCATCAGCTCGCCCCCGGCTCGCCGGTCGCCGCGACCGTCGCACCCATTCGCGCCAGCAGATGATCGCCGACCCGGAGCGCGTTGGCCATCGCCGTGAGTGCCGGGTTGACGGCGCCGATGCTGGGAAAGAAGCTGGTGTCGGCGACGTACAGGTTGTCGAGCTCGTGGGCCTTGCAATTGACGTCGAGCACCGAACTGCTGGGGTCCGATCCGAATCGGCAGGTGCCCGCCTGGTGCGCGACCCCTGCCACCGGAATCTCGTTCTTCAGATAGGCGTGGTGGGGGAGCAGGTGGTGGTGGTGCATGCCAAGGTTTCCGAGCATCGACTTGAGCTGCTCGTAGAGGCGATCTTTTGGCTCGTTGTTGGTCGACTCGTAGGCGATCGTAATCGTGCCCTGGTCGTCGACCGTCACCCGGTTCTCCGCCCGCGGAAGGTCCTCCGTCGAGAGCCAGAAGTCGACCGCGTGTCTGGCGACGTCCTCCAGCGACCAGTTGGGCGCGAACCTGGTTTCGCCCGGTTTCTCGCCATGGAACATCGGGGCCTGTGATTTGCCGACCATCTGGATGTTGCCCATCGGAAACTCGAAGTCGGGGCCACTGAGGTAGAAGTCGTTCAGCCCGAGCGTCTTCTGGAAGATCGTCGGGTTCTCTTCCATTGACAGCGCCAGGACCGCCTGGCTGTTATGGAACATGTAGTTGCGCCCGACCTGGTCTGATCCGTTGGCAAGGCCGTTGGGGTGCTGATCGTTGGCTGACATCAACAGCAGGCGGGCGGAGTTCGCCGCGCCGCAGCTGACGACCACGAGGTCGGCGGTCAGCGTCTCCTGCGTGCCGGCGTGGTTGACCACCACACCGGTGACGGCCTTTCCGGCTGAGTCGGTCTGCAGTCTGACCGCCTCAGCGTCGATCAACAGCTCCACGTTGTCGTGCTCGAGCGCCGGTCGCACGCCGAGCACCTCGGCGTCGGACTTGGCGTGCACGATGCACGGGAAGCCGTCGCAGTTCTGGCATCGCATGCAGGCGCTGTAGGGCATGTTGGCCTCGTTGAGCATCACCCCGCATGGCGCGTGGAACGGGTGGTGACCGAGCGCCGCGAGATCGTCATGCAGCTGCTGGATCCGCGGTTCATGCGAGACCGCCGGGAACGGATACGGCGCGCTGGCCGGCGGCTCGGTCGGGTCCTCGCCGCGGGCGCCGTGCACGCGGTAGCGCTGTTCGGCAAGCGTGTAATACGGCTCGAACTCGTCGTAGCCGACCGGCCACGCGGGGGAGATGCCGCCGTGGTGTTGCAGCTCGCCGAAGTCCTCCTCGCGCAGTCTGTAGAGCGCCGCGCCATACATCTTGGTGGCGCCGCCGACGCAGTAGTGGACCCCTGGCTGGAACTCTTCGCCGTTCGGGTAGCGCCAGGTGTCCTTCGGCACGTACCGGTTGTTGACGAAGACCTCTTCGGCGGAGATGTTCTCGGGCTCGCGCGGTAGCCAGCCGCCGCGCTCGAGCAGCAGGATCCGCTTGCCCGATGGGGCGAGGTGACGAGCCAGCGTGCCTCCGCCGGCGCCGGTGCCGATGATGATCACGTCGTAGTGGGTCATCCCATCAGCTCCTCGAGTCGTTCGGCCACGATGATCCGCCCGGCGGCCTCGACCAGTGCCAGGTGCGAGAACGCCTGCGGGAAGTTCCCGAGGTGGCGCCCGGTTTCGGCGTCGAACTCCTCGGCGTACAGCCCGAGCGCCGAGGCAACTTTGGCGAGCCGCTGCATCAGATCTCGAGCCCGCTGCATCTCGCCGATGATCGCCAGTGCGGAGACGAGCCAGAACGAGCAGATCACGAACGTGCCCTCCTTGCCTGACAGCCCGTCATCGGTCTCGTCGGTGCGATAGCGAAGGACAAACCCGTGCTCGGTCAGCTCGTCGGCGATCGCGATGCACGCTCGCGCGCAGGCGCTTGTCGTCGCCCGGCAGGAAGCCGAAGAGCGCAGCCAGCAGCGTCGACGCGTCAAGCGCGTCGGTCTCGTAGTGCTGGCGTAGGACGCCGCGCTTGTCCACTCCGTGCTCGAGAATGTCGGCCTTGATCTCCGTCGCGGTCTCGGTCCATTTGGCCGCGCGCCCCGACTCGCCGCGAATTTCGGCCAGCTTCGCCGCACGGTCGAGCGCCACCCAGCACATCAGCTTCGATGAGACGTAGTGCTGCGGCTTGCCGCGAGCCTCCCAGATCCCCTGGTCAGGCTGGCGCCAGACCGCGGTCGCGCACTCCGCCTGCGACTGGACCAGCGGCCACAGGTCACGCGGCAGCCGCTGGCTGCGGCGGGTATGCAGCAGCACCGAGTCCAGGGCAGCGCCGAAAACATCGTTCTGGCGCTGATCGAAGGCGCCGTTGCCGATCCGGACCGGATGCGCGCCGGCGTAGCCTGACAGCTCCTCCCGGAGCGTCTCGGTCAGATCGCGTCGACCGTCGATCCCGTACATGATCTGCAGCGCGCCGTCCTCGTTGCGTTCGAGGTCGGCGATGAAGGCCATGAATTCGTTGGCCTCCCAGTCGAGATCGAGGTAGTGCAGCGCCTGGAGCGTGAACGTCGAGTCACGGATCCACGTGTAGCGGTAATCCCAGTTGCGCTCACCCCCCGGTGTCTCCGGCAGCGATGTGGTCAACGCCGCCACGGTCGCCCCCGTCGGCATGTACGTGAGCCCTTTGATAGTGAGCGCGGAGCGCTGGACCAACGGCCGCAGCTCGTGGTCGGGGATCCGCGCCGCCCGAGCCATGTGCGCCAGAACCGGCTCGTCGCGTTGAGGTGCGAGTTTGCTTCCTCGATCGTCGTGGGTATGGCCAGGCCCTCCGCCCATGAGAGCGCACAGAACACCTGCTCACCCTCCTTGAGGGTGTGACGCGCTCGCGCGCGGTTGTGCTCGATCCCGAGCAACATGTCGGTGCTCAGACGGACCGTCTGGCCGGCGCCGGACGCGTCCGCGCAGTGGCGATCGTCGGCAAGTGACCACTCGGCGGCAGAGCGCCCATAATCGAACGCTGGCTCGCAGACGAGCTCGACCTCGACATGGCCCTCGATGCACGCGATCGTACGCACGAGGACGTGTGACGCGTCCTCGTCGGTCGGAGGCCGCGTATGAGGCGTGATCGTGTCCTCGCCCCGGCGCGGTCCAATGGTCAGCGCCTCGCGCACCGTTGCCCACCCGCTCGGCGTCTTCCAGGCCGTGACCACCGTGTTCGTTCCTGGCTCATAGGTGCGGCCGCTCGGCACGTTGATCCCAAACGGACCGAGCCGGAACGCGCCGGCACCGCGGTCGAGCAGCGACCCGAAGATGCTGGGCGAATCGAACGAGGGCACGCACAGCCAGTCGATCGCGCCGTCCGGTGCGACCAACGCTCCGGTGTGGCAGTCCGAGAGGAACGCGTAGTTGGCGATCGGCGTGAACGGCGACGGCGCTGCGGCGCTCTGCGCCGGACGGGCGGCTGCGGGCGTCGCTTCGGCCTCTTGCGCGCGGCCGTCGGAGCCGGCCTTCTGCTTCTTGCTCGATGTGGATGCCATCACGCCACCCACGGCTCGTGCCACTGGCCGACGCCCGTCAGCAGTCCGTCGGCCTCCTTCGGACCCCAGCTCCCGGGTTTGTATGGATACACCGGCGGCGGATCGGTCACCAGCGGCGCCATGATCCGCCAGGTCTCCTCGACGCTGTCCTGGCGGGTGAACGGGGTGCTGTCGCCGTCCATCGCCGCCTTGAGCAGAACCTCGTAGGGAGTGGGGCCTTCGCCGCCCTCCTCCTCGAACTCCATGTCGAGCGTGATCAGCTGCGGTCCTCCCTTGTCGGCGCGGTGTGCGTCGAGCTCGAGCCGGACGCCGGTCCGTGGATCGAGCTTTACGACCAGCTGACTCTCGGCCGGCGGCCGTCCCGAGGTCGAGATGAACCCGAGCCGCGGCGGGCGGCGGAACACGAACCGCACCTCGGTCTGGGTCACCGGCAGCAGCTTGCCGGTGCGGATGAAGAACGGAACCCCGGCCCAGCGCCAGTTGTCGATCTCGAGCCGCAACGCCGCGTAGGTCTCGGTGGTCGAGCCAGGGGCCACGCCGTCGATCTCGAGGTAGCCGTCATGCTGGCCGCGGACGTAGTGGTCGGGGTCGGCCTCGGGCATCGACCGAAACAGCGCGTACTTGGCGTCCTTTAGCGTTGCCGCGTCCGAGCCCGCCGGCGCCTCCATCGCGGCCATCGCGAGCAACTGCATCAGGTGGTTGACGACGACGTCCTGGAGCGCGCCGACCCGGTCGTAGAAGTGGCCGCGGTCGGCGACGCCAAAGCTCTCGGCCATCGTGATCTGAACGCTGGAGATGTGGTTGCGATTCCAGACCGGCTCCAGGTTCGAGTTGGCGAACCGCAGGTAGAGCAGCTCCTGGAGGCCCATCTTGCCCAGGTAATGGTCGATCCGGTAGAGCTGGGTCTCGTCGATGTACTGGTGGATGTCTTGCGCCAGCGCATGCGCGGAGGCGAGGTCATGGCCGAACGGCTTCTCGACCACCACGCGGGCGTTGGCGGTGAGACCCGCCTCAGACAGCCCCTTGATCACGGTCGCGAACAGAAACGGCGGGATCTCGAGATAGAAGACCGGGTGCTTCGCCGAGCCGATCGCCTCGCCGACCCGCTTGTAGGTGGCGGCGTCGCCGAAGTCGCCCTGCACGTAGGAGAGTCGCGCCGCGAACCGCTTGAAGACCTCCTCGTCGAGCTTCTCGCCGGTGCCCTCGATCGATGAACGGGCGCGATCGCGGAGCTGGTCTACGGTCCAGTCGTCGCCCGCGACGCCGACGATCGGGCACTCCAGCAATCCTCGCCGCTCCAGCCGGTAGAGCGAACGGAAGGTCATCACCTTCGCCAGGTCACCTGTGATCCCGAACGCGACGAATACGTCGGCCGGGCTGCTCGCCGCCGGCGTCGTGGTTGAGCTCTCAGCCTGCGCGTCTTGGACCGCTGCCATGTGGTTCTCCTTGCTCGTTCACTCCCGTCGTCCCAATCGCAGATGCCGCTGCGAGGACTGGTAAAGGTTCACGTTTGAGCTGCTGGCGTCATCACCCCGTTGGGATGAAACCGGAGGTCTCGATGTGCCTAGCCGGTCCAGGTCGGTTGTGAGTACCGCACCTAGAGTGGTGCTCGCACCCTGGTTAGCACCGGATCGTGGTGGCAGCATCCATGGTTGGCCAACAGACCGAACAAAGGCGGACGCGATGGCGACCACGACGAACGGGGAGCAGTCGACCACGGCTGCGAGAGCGAAGGCACGGGCGGCATCGGCGCGGGACGCGAACGTCGTGCCGCATCTGTCGGTGGCGGAGCGCGTTGCGCGTGGGAAGGCGGCGCGCAAAGAGGTCCCGCGCGCGCGGCATGCGAAGTTCGAGCCGTCGCCGGATCGTCCTGATCCGGTCAAGCTGCTCGAGCGACAGGCGAAGTCGCGG
Source organism: uncultured Solirubrobacterales bacterium (assembly GCA_963770885.1). Taxonomy (GTDB): domain Bacteria; phylum Actinomycetota; class Thermoleophilia; order Solirubrobacterales; family Solirubrobacteraceae; genus Palsa-465. Next base: position 1,050,802 of record CAVYRI010000001.1, read on the forward strand.
GTGCCGGAGTTGGTGCCGATCCGGTATGGGCGGATGCTGGTGTCACCGTTTACGTTCTACCGCGGCGCGGCTCTGCTGATGGCCAACGATCTCGCGGGGACGCCACGGTCGGGGCTCAACGTGCAGTGTTGCGGGGATGCGCATTTGTCGAACTTCGGGGTGTTCGCGTCGCCCGAGCGGGCGCTGGTGTTCGACGTCAACGATTTTGATGAGACGCTCCCCGGTCCGTGGGAATGGGACGTAAAACGCCTAGCCGTCAGCATGCTGATCGCCGCGCGCTTCAACGGTTACAAGGGCAAGGAGCAGGACCGGATCGTGCTTGACACCGTCGGCCGCTACCGCACCGCGATGGCGGAGTTCGCCGCCATGAAGCAGCTTGCGGTGTGGTACTCGCATCTGGACATCCAGAGCGCGGTTGCGGAGTACGGCTCCCAGTACAAGCCCAAGCTGGTCAAGCGAGCCGACAAGCAGCTCGCGAAGGCTCGCACCAAGGACAGCATGACCGCGTTCTCAAAGCTGACCCACGTCGTCGACGGCAAGGTGCAGATCGTTGACCAGTCGCCGCTGATCGTACCGATCGCCAAGCTCGCGCAGGGCCGCGAGCTCGACGAGATAACCGAGAGCCTTCACCAACTGCTGCGCGACTACCGCGAGACGCTTGAGTTTGACCGCCGCGTGCTGCTCGAGGAGTTCGAGCTGACCGATCTCGCGCGCAAGGTGGTCGGGGTCGGGAGCGTCGGCACCCGCGCGTATATCGCGCTGATGCTCGGCCGCGACGGCCAGGACCCACTGTTCCTCCAGATGAAAGAGGCCGAAGCGTCCGTGCTCGAAGAATTCCTGGGCCCCAGCGAGTTCTCAAACCACGGCGAGCGAGTCGTCACCGGACAGCGATTGATGCAAGCCAGCAGCGACATCTTCCTCGGCTGGCTGCACGTCGACACCGGCCTGGACGGCAAACCCCGCGACTTCTACGCCCGCCAGCTCAAGGACTGGAAAGGCTCCGCCGAGATCGAGCAGATGGTCCCCAAGGCGATGGCCGTCTACGGCACGCTGTGCGGCTGGACGCTCGCCCGCGCGCACGCCCGCAGCGGAGACCGGATCGCGATCGCCGCCTATCTCGGCAATGGCGACAGCTTTGACCGGGCGATCCTCGAATTCTCCAAGGCCTACGCCGAGCAGAACGAGCACGACTACAAGCAGCTCAGCAAAGCCGTGAAGTCCGGCAAGATCACCGCCGAGACGGGTCTCTGAGTGTCAGCGAAGCATCGGCATGGAGGCGAGCGACCACCCCGTTCGGCCGATTCCCGTCCGCAGCCGAGACGGCGTGGCGATCGTCGCCGTCGATGACCACGAGGCCTTTCGCGATGTGCTGCGGGACCTGATCGCCGCGACTCCAGGATTCGAGCTCGTCGGCGAGGCGAGCTCGGGGGAGGAGGCGACCGCGGCGGTCGACCGGCTCTCTCCACAGCTCTTGCTGATGGACGTGACAATGCCAGGGATCGGCGGGGTCGCCGCCGCGCGAGAGATCGTCAACCTGCACCCCGACGTATTGATCGTGCTGATCTCCGTTGACGATCCATCGCTCCATCCCGGCGTGATCGCGCTCGGCACTGCCGTCGCCTGCATGCGCAAACAGGACCTCCGACCGCAGAAGCTGACTGAGCTGTGGAACATGCGCCACAGCTGATGCGGCGCGGCGCTCAGCCCCCCATGCCCGCCTGCGCTTGTGCGAGCGCCGCCTTGAGTTCCTTGGCGCCGCCGCCGTCGACCTGCGCGACTGACTTGCGGACCGCACTGGCGAGCGTGGTATTGACGGTATCGGTCTTGGCGCGGTCGTAGATCGCGACGATTCCGGCCGAGCCCGGTGGTAGCGCGGTTCCCATCTTCTCCTCGAGCCCGCTCTCGACCCGATGACGAGCGAACTTGCCGACCACTCCGCCGACCGCGCCGCCGACGACCGTAGCTGCGAGCAGCGGCGGCGCGAACAGTCCCACCGCCAGCCCGACACCGCCACCGATCTCGAGCCCCTTGCGTCCCAGGTGGTCGCCGGTCTCCTTGACCGCTGCGGTGCCGTCGGTGTCAACGGTGACCAGCACCACTCCCTCGACCTTCAGCTCATCCTCCTCGACCAGCTTGACCAGCGCGTCGAAATCCTGCTCGGCCAGGTCGGGAATCAGGTACGCCGCGATCACGACGTCGAACTCGGTATCGCTCATGGTTCTCTCTTTTCGCTATGGCTCGGTGCGGTGGGATCTAGCCGCTGATCCCGCGAGCGGCGGCTACCTGCGAGGCGTGCGCATGCAGGGCGTGCTCGTCCGTATCGTCAAGATGCGGTGCGACGTCAAAGGTGACTTTCTTGACCGTGCCGGTGAATGCGAACGGCGCCTTGTCGGCGTAGCTTCGATCCACGACCAGGCCGTTGTCCCGGCCGACGTCCATCCCCGCGTAGCCACTGAAGATGAACGGCACCGTGTGCTCCAGCCGGCCACTGCCGACCGGCTCGCCGTTGACCGACAGCGTGACCTCGCCCGGCGTGGCTGGCTTTGCATCGTCTGCCTTGAAGGTCATCTGGACGTTCACATCTCCGCTTGGCAACGTCCCCTCGGACTCCTGCCTGTATTCAAACGCGCCGAGGAACGCGTAGGTGTGCTTCAGCTTGCCGTCCTGGACGAACAGCGAGAACCCCCCGAGATGGCTCGCTTCGGCGACGATCACGCCCTCTGCGCCCCCGTCGGGGATGTGAAGGTCCGCGGTGATCGTGTATGAGTGGTTGTACACCCGAGGAACCGCCCCCGGTGCGATGTTCTGCACCTCACCGTGGTAGGTGATGGTCGTGTTCGCGCCGAGCGGCGGCAGAATCCCGAAGAAGGCGGAGAATCCTGCCAGCAGCGGCTTGACGTGGTACTTGTCGGCCTCTTCCCAGAACAGAGCCTGCAGCTCCTTCACCTTCTCCGGGTTGCTCGCGGCCAGATCGGTCGCCTGGGAGAAGTCATCGGGCAGGTAGTACAGCTCGACCGGGTCATCGTCCGGTTCCCAAACGCCTGGGGCGAACCGCTTGAGCACTTCGGCACTGAGCTTCCACGGGATGCGCGGCATTCGCATCGACAGCCACCAGCCGTCCTTGTACATCGCCCGGTTGCCGAAGTTCTCGAAGTACTGCTGCGTGTGGTGCTCGGGAGCATTCGTGTCAGCGAGCGAGTCGGCGAACGTCTGACCGGTCATCGGCTGCTGCTCGATGCCATCGACATGGGTTGGCTGGGGGATCCCGACCATGTCGAGAATCGTCGGACCGATGTCGGTCACATGCGTGAACTGAGACCGCAGGCCGCCGTTGTCGGTGATCCGCTGCGGGCAGCGCACGACGAGTGGGTTGCGTGTGCCACCAAGATGCGAGGCGATCTGCTTGCCCCAACGAAACGGCGTGTTGCTGGCCCAGGCCCAGGCCGAGGAGTAATGCGGGTACATCATCTCGGTCCCCCACGCCTCCAGCCCGCCCCACTTCAGCGTCAGCTGCATCTGCTCCTCGTCGGTCAGCGGAAGGCCATTGAGCATCGTTCCCTCGTTGAACGACCCGGTCGGGGTGCCCTCGAGGCTGGCGCCGTTATCGCCCCAGATCCAGACCACGATCGTGTCGTCGAGCTCGCCCATCTCCTCGATCGAGGCCAGCAGCCTGCCGACGTGATGATCCGCGTTCTCCGAATAGCCCGCGTAGACCTCCATCTGGCGCGCGAACACGCGCTTTGAGTTCTCATCCAGTGAATCCCAGGCGGGCATCGACTCGTCGCGCGGCGTGAGGATCGTGTCGGGCGGGATCACGCCGAGCTTCTTCTGGCGCTCGAAGGTCTCCTCGCGAAGCTTGTCCCAGCCCTGATCGAACCGTCCCTTGTATTTCTGAGCCCACTCTTTCCACACGTGATGAGGAGCGTGGCTGCAGCCGGTCGAGTAGTACAGGCACCACGGCTTCTCGGAGTCATGGCCCCGGACGCCATGGAGCCAGTCGATCGCCTGATCGGTCATCGCCTCTGGGAAGTAGAAGGGCTTGCCATCTCTGCCCTCCTGAACGCCGATGAACTTCTGATTCTCGGCGATCATCGTGTCGAACTGGCTGGCCTCGGGGGCCAAGAACCCCCAGTAGTAGTCAAAGCCCCAGGCGTTGGGCCAGTGGTCAAATGGGCCCGCCGGCCCCTGCTCCTTTTCAGGTGTCAGATGCCACTTGCCGATCGCAGCAGTCGAGTACCCGTTCTCCTTCAGGACCTTTGGGAACGGCGCCGCGTCCTTCGGCAGCATCGCCGAATAACCAGGAAAGCCTCCCGAAGCCTCCGGGATGCCTCCCATCCCGACCGCATGGTGATTGCGCCCAGTCAGGAGCGCCGCCCTCGTCGGCGAACACATCGCCGTGACGTGAAAACGGTTGTACCGCAACCCCTCGCCTGCGATCCGATCGTAGGTGGGTGTGTCGATCGGGCCGCCGAATGTGCCAGGGTTGCCAAAACCCGCGTCGTCGATCAACACGACCAACACGTTCGGAGCGCCCGCCGGGGGTTTCACATGGCTGATCTGTTCCCAGCCGGGCTCCGAGCCGCCGAGCGTCTTGTTCGCAACTCCGCTGAACGGCGCGCGGCGGATCGGCAGATGGGTGCGGTCAATCGTCTCGTCGCTCACTGTGACGCTCTCTCTCGTTGTTCCCTTTGGTTACTGGTTGCGGCCGATCGGATGCGTTACACGGTCTGGCGATCGCCTGCCAGGCGATCCGCCAACCCGGTCGCGAACGCACGAGCCTGCTCGACGTAGTCCGGCTGGAGATTGGTCGGAGGGATCTTCACGCCGTGGTAGCGCTCGCGTTGCTCTCCCGTGCCCAGGTAGCTGATCAGAGACATGAACGATCGGAGCTGGCCGCCCTCGTAGTTGAAGCGAATGCCGTCCAGCCATTCGCCCCCCTGTCTCGTTCCGAGCTTCTTCACTTCTTTCAGGTTGATGCTCCAATAGCGGCGACAGGTGACAAATGCTGCGAAGTGCTTGCCGGCCAGAACCCGACCGGCCTCGTCGGACTTGAGGTAGGAGCGAACCGGCATGGCGGTGGTGAACAGCCAGGTGGGTGAGCCGAAGCAGATGAGGTCATAGTCGCCGTCCCGCGCCACTTCAGGAATCCGGATCTCCCCGGTCGCCCTGCGGATCTGCGGAAGGACCATCCCAAGGACGTCTAGCCATGGGTGCCGTAGGGGGACGCGTGAGAACCGCTCTGCGTAGCGCTTGTCGGTGAACTCGATCAGTGCCTGTTGAACCTCGCAACCTCGCTCGCGCAGCGCGTCGGCCATCACCTCGACCACCCGAGGGTTCTGCTGCGTGTAGGTGAAATAGACGACGAGAACGCGAGGGCCCGTCGCAGTAACAGTGTCTACAGGCATCGGGCCGCTCTCACTTTCGTCACGCACCGCTTGACGACTCACGGTACGGGAGGCCCGCGGCCGTTCCGTCATCCCGATCGGGTGAGAGAGGGGGTCTGCAGTCAGCCGGGTCTACTGTGCGCTGGCGGCGGAGGGAGGCCCCTGCGGCCCGCTTTGCCCGTCTGCAGGAGCCGGGGCCGTCGCGCCGGTGGCTTCCGGTTCCTCGGCCGGAGAGCTGACCCGCGCGCGGAAGACGTGGAACGACCATCCCTGGTAGAGCAGCACGACAGGAAAGAACAACACCGCGGTGATCGTCATCACGACGAGCGCGTAGTGACCGGAGGCAACATTGTTAACGGTCAGGTTGTAGGCGGCGCTGGTGCTCGAGATCATCACGTTGGGATACAGCGCAATGAAGATCTGGCCAATCGCGGCGGCGATCGCGAAGCCCGAGGCCATGAATGCCCAACCATTGTTGTCGGTTGTCGAGAGCAGCGCGGCGAAAACCACGGCAATCAGCCCGAAGATCTGAGTCGGCTCGGGCACGGTGCCGCCGCCGATGACGACCAGCGTCCAGACAACCCACGCGAGGTTGATGACGATCGCGATGAGACCGATCACGCGTGCCGCGGACCGGGCGCGATCGCGCAGCTCGTCAGTTGTTCGCAGGGCGAGGAAGGTCGCGCCGTGCAGCAGACACAGGGTCAGCAGCGTCACTCCCGTCATCAGCCCGTAGCCGGTCAGGAGGTCAAAGAAGTTGCCGGTGAAGTCGTGGCGTGAGTTGATCGGAAGCCCCGTCAGGAGGTCCCCGAGGGCGACGCCGACCAGCAGCGGGATCAGCACACTGCCGACCGTCAGCGCCAACGTCCACCCGGTCCTCCAGCGGGCCTCTTCGCGCTTGCCCCGATACTCGAACGAGACTCCGCGCGCGAACAGGCCGACGAGCACCAGCACGAGCGCGAGGTAGAGGGCGGAGAACATCGTCGCGTACCAGCCGGGGAACGCGGCGAACGTCGCGGCGCCGGCGACGATCAGCCAGACCTCGTTTCCGTCCCACCAAGGGCCGATCGTGTTGATCACCACGCGCCGCTCGGTGTCGGACTTGCCGATCAACATGTGCAGCGCGCCAACGCCGAAATCGAATCCCTCGAGCACGAAGAAGCCGACCCAGAAGACGGCGATGATGATGAACCAGATCGTGTGAAGTTGCATCAGATCAGTAGGTGAGTGCGGGGGCGGAGGTGGAGGCGTCGCTGCCCGTGCCAGCCTCGGCATCGGCTTGGGCCAAGCCGTGGCGCGAGTAGCGCAACATCAGGACGAGATCGGCCGCGCCGAGCACTATGTAGGCCAACACGAACACGGTCAGGCTGATCCAGATGTCGGCCGCGCTGACTCCTGGGGAGTTGGCGTTGATCGTCTTCTGCAGCCCCTGCACGATCCAAGGCTGGCGACCGCTCTCGGTCAGGAGCCAGCCGGCGGTGTTCATCAGAAATGGGGTGATCACCGCCCAGACCGATAACCATAAGAAGAGCTTGTTGCTGCGCAGCTTGTCCTTGTGCAGGAGCCACCCGCCCCAAAGCGCCAGCAGCAGGACAAGCGACGCGAGGTAGGCCATCACCCGCATCGACCAATACTGGATCGCGACATTCGGGATGTAGTTGCCGGGTCCGTAGCGCTTCTGATACTGGGCCTGAAGCTGGTTGAGCCCGGTGACCGGGCCGCCCCAGGTTCCGGTCGCGAGCACGGACAGCAGATGCGGGATCGGGATGATCTGGGTCGCGCTCTCGTCGCTGCTGCTGAACCCCCCGAACTGCAAGGCCGAGAATGAGCACGGCTTGCAGTTGTTCCACTGCGCCTCGGCCGCTGCGATCTTCATCGGCTGGTAATGGTTCTCGACGACGCCGAGCTGGTTGCCGACCGAGAGCTGGATGACGATCGTCGGGATCAGCACGATCAACGCAACCTTCGCTGTGCGATGGAAGGACTCCACGTGCTCCTGCTTGCGCAGATACCAGGCCGACACGGCGAGCATCACCAGACACCCGGTGACCAGCGAGGCGAGGATCACGTGCGCGTAGCCCCAGACGAAGGTCGGATTCACGAACAACGCCCAGATGTTGTTCAGCACCGGCTGACCCGCCTTGTTGAGCTTGTAGCCGACCGGGTGTTGCATCCAGGAGTTGGCGATCAGGATGAACATCGCGGACAGCATCGAGCCGATCGCGACCGCCCAGATCGTCGCCAGGTGGATGCGTTTGGGAAGCCGGTCCCAGCCGAACAGCCACAACCCGAGGAAGGTCGACTCCAAGAAGAAGGCGATCAGGCCCTCCATCGCCAGCGGCGCTCCGAAGATGCCTCCCACGTAGCGCGAATAGATCGACCAGTTCATCCCGAACTCGAACTCCTGGACCAGACCGGTGACGACGCCGATCGCGACGTTGATCAGCAGCAGCGTGCCGAAGAAGCGGGTCATCCGCTTGTAGTCGGGGTTGTCCGTCCGGTGCCAGACGGTCTGCAGAATCGCGACCAGGAACGCCAGCCCGATCGTGACCGGCACGAACAGGAAGTGGTAGATGCTCGTGGTCGCGAACTGCCAGCGCGCCAGATCGTTCGTCATCTCAGCGAATCGAAGCTCGAATTGCCGCGCATCGCATCACCTTCATCGGGTGACCGGCCTCCACCGCGAGCCGAGCCGATCGCTCCAGCCTCGCGCAGCCACATGCTCGCATAGCGTCCGGCGGCAGCGAGCAACTCGGCGTGCGTACCGCGCTCGACCGCGCGGCCGCCCTCGAGCACGATCACCTCGTCGACCGCCTCGAGGCCTGCCAGTCGGTGGGTGATCAGCAGCAGCGCCTGTTCGCTCGCGGTCGCAAGCAGGTCGGCGACCAGGGCGTCGGCGGTCGGGGTGTCGAGGTGCTCGCCCGGTTCGTCGGCCACCACGATCTCAAAGCCGGCCAGCAGCACCCGCGCGACCGCCAGACGCTGGCGCTGGCCGCCCGAGATGCTCGCGCCATTGGGGCCCACTGGCGTCGCCAGTCCGTCGGGCAGAGCGTCGGTCCAGGAGAGCAGCGAAGCACGTCGCAGCACGGCGCGCAGGTCGGCCTCGGTTGCGTCGCGGCGCGCGAGCCGGAGATTCTCCTCAAGCGTCGTGTCGAACACGTGCGCGTCCTGCGACACGAGTCCGATCAGCCGCCGCAGCCGGTCGCCTTCGAGTTCGCTGATCTCGACGCCGTTGATCGTGACCGAGCCGGCCTGGTAGGGCAGGAAGCGCAGGAGCACGTCCGCGAGCGTCGACTTACCGGCCCCGCTGCGCCCGACGATCGCAACCTTCCGGCCGGGCGAGAGCTCCAGATCGAGCCCGTCCAGCACCCACGGTCCGGCGTCCCGGTAGCGGGTCCGCAGATCCCGCACGCGGAGCGTGGCCGGGGGCTCGGGGACCGCTCGCGCAACGGCGGGGTCGGTCACCGGTGGTTCGGTGTCGATGATCGCAAACGTCCGGCCGGCGGCGCGGCGGACCCGGCGCAGGGCCTGAGCGGCCGTCGGGAGATCGGTGAGCAGCTCGAAGACCGCGAGCGGGACCAGCGCGATCACGGCCAGCAGGACGCCGTCAAGCGTGCCGGCGCGCACGGCGGCGACGCCGGCGACGAGCGCGCCCCACATCGCCAGCCCCGACAACAGCGTCACCGACCCCTGGCCGACGCCGGCCGTGCGTGCCGACGCCGCGGCGATCGTCGCGAGCCGCGCGTCGAGCGCCACCGCACGGTCGAGCTGTCGCTCCAACGCACCAAATGCGGTCAGCTCCGGCGCGCCCTGGAGCAGGTCGACGACGGCGTCGGTCAGCTCTCCGCGCACGGCCGCCTGGCGTGACTCGACGCGCTGGGTGAGTCGAGCCGTCACCCATGTCAGCGCGAACGCCGCGAGCAGCAGCGCCGCAAGCATGATCAGCCCGGCGGCCGGGAGGATCAGCCACATCAGCAGCACGGTCGCGCTCCCCACCAGCAGCGCGGTCGCGAAGCCTGGTAGCACTCGCAGCATCAGATCCTGGAGCGAGTCGATGTCATGGACGACGCGGGCCAGCAGGTCGCCGCGTGCGAACACGGGCACGCCCGCCGGCGCCAACGCCTCCAGCCGCTCATAGCACCGCACCCTCAGGTCGGCCAACGAGCGAAACGCGACGTCGTGCGCGACCAGTCGCTGGGCGTACCGGAACAAACCCCGCGACAGGCCGAAGAACTGGACACCGACGATCGCAAGCGCCAGAGCGGACTCCGGAGGACGCTGAGACGCCCTCGAGATGAGCCATGCCGAGGTGGCGATCAGCCCGATGCCCGCACCGACCGCCCCCGCGCCGAGCAGGCTGGCCCAGACCAATCTGCGAGCGGAGGGGCGCGCGAGCTCCAGCGTGGCTGCAAGCGACGCCTCCTCGCCGTCGGCCTCAGGGGCGCCGACGACGGTCGCCGGATCGACCACGCTGCTCATCAGCCGTTCCCCACCGATTGCGCGATCGGCCCCATCAGGCCGCCACCGCCAGCTCGCCCAGCTCGATCACGCGGTCCGCGAGGCCAAGCAGCGCCGGCCGGTGGGCGACCACGACCGCGGTCCGGCCTCGCACGAGCTGCTCCAGTGCCGCGATCACCTCGTCCTCGGTGTCGCCGTCGAGGTTGGCGGTCGGCTCGTCAAGCAGCAGCACCGATGCCTGCCGAACATAGGCGCGCGCGAGCGCGACCCGCTGTCGCTCGCCAACTGACAGCCCGAAACCGCGATCGCCCAGCATCGTCGCGAGCGCCTCGGGCCGCGACGCGATCACCTCGTCAAGCCCGGCTGCGCGGGCCGCCTCCCGGACCTGCTCGTCGGTGGCATCCGAACAGCCAAGGCGAATGTTGGCCGCGATCGAGGCTGAGAAGAGGTGCGGACGCTGGGGCATCCAGGCAACGTTCATCCGCCACGCGTCGAGATCCACGCTCGCCAGGTCGACACCGCCGATTCGGACCGATCCACCGTCGGGAACCACGAACCCGAGCAACACGGCCAGCAGGGTCGACTTGCCGCACCCGCTCGGTCCCGTGATCGCGACGACTTCACCGGCCGCGACCGACAGCGAGATGCTGTCGAGCGCCGGGCGCTCGCGTCCGGGATACTCGACCGTGAGGCCGTCGACCGCAATCTCCGCCCGGGCTGGGTCGGGAAGCTCGGCGGGCTCGGAGGTGACGGTCAGCGCCTGAGGCCGGACCTCCAGGAACGAGAACGCCTGCTGCGCCGCGCTGATCCCCTCGGTGCTCGCGTGGTAGTTGGCGCCCAGCAGCCGCAGCGGCAGGTAGGCCTCGGGAGCGAGGACCAGCACGATCAGCGCCGTCCGCAGCGTGACATCGCCGCCCATCAGCTGCAGCCCAACCGTGACTGCGACCAGGGCAACCGAGATCGTCGCGACCAGCTCGAGGATCAACGACGACATGAAGGTCACGCGCAGGGTCGACATGGCGGTGCGCCGATAGCGATCGGTCACCTCGCCGATCGACCGGATCTGAGCCTTCGCACGCCCGAACACCTTGAGCGTCGGCAGCCCGGCGACAACATCGAGAAAGTGTCCGGCCAACTGCTGCAGCGTTCGCAGCTGCAGCTCCATCCGGTCCCTGGTGCTCGCGCCGACCAGCGCCATGAACAGCGGGATCAAGGGGACCGTTCCGGCGACGATCAGCGCCGGAATCCAGTCGCGGTCCGCGATCACGGCCACGACCGCGAGCGGGACGATCGCCGCCAGCACCAGCTGCGGCAGGTAGAGCGAGAAATAGGCGTCGAGCGCGTCGATGCCGCGCGTCGCCAGCACAGTCAGCTCGGCCGTTCGCTCGCCGCTCAGTGCCCGTGGCCCGAGCGTGGCGACGTGGCGCAGCACGGCGTCGCGCAGCTGCGACTTGGCGAGCGCCGACGAGCGAGCGGCAAGCAGCTCGCGCCCAGAGGCGACCGCCGCACGCCCCAGCACCACGCCGAGCAGCACCGCGAGCTGCGAGCGCAGCTCGCTGAGGCCCTTGCCACCAGCAAACGCGGACGAGATCACATCGGCCAGCAGCCACGCCTGCACGATGATCAGCGCCGCGCTGAGGACCCCGAGGATCGTGAGTGCCACCAGAAACGGCCGCGTGGCCCGGGCGTAGCTGAGCAATCGTGGATCGACCGCGCCTCGCCTGTTGGCTGCCATGCGCAGCGAACCGTAGCGCGGGGCAACCGCGTGCTGCCCGAGCGAGCGGCGCGTCGCGGCGCTAGGCGGCGCTGCAGGGGGGCATGCGGCGGTCGTAGCGGACGGGGACCGATGCGGCCACCGTCGTCCCGCGCGCGGGCGCGGAGTCGATCGTCAGCCGCCCGCCGACGGCGGCGAGGCGCTCGCGCATGCTCGCCATGCCGAGCCCCGACCTGATCTGACCGGGATCGAAGCCCGCCCCGTCGTCGCGGACCTCGAGGCTCAACCCGTCGCTGTCGCGCAGCGAGATCGAGATCGCCGACGCTCCGCTCGCGTGCTTGTAGGCGTTGGAGAGCGCTTCCATGCAGACGAAGTAGAGGCACGCCTCGACCTCCGGCGGATAGCGGCGAATGCCCTCGGCATCGATTGAGGTCGGCAGCGGCGCATTGGCGACCGTCGCCTGCAGGGCCTCGACGAGGCCGCGGTCGGTCAGCACCGACGGCTCGAGTCCGTGCGAGAGGACCCTGATCTCGGCCAGCGTCTGCTCGACCTCGTCGGCTAGGTCATGTAGCAGCCGCGTCCCGCCGGCCGGGTCGCGCTCGATCTGGGGCCCGGCCAGTTCAAGGCGGAGCAGCAGCGCGACGAGCCGCTGCTGGGCCCCGTCATGGAGGTTCTGTCTGATCTTGCGGCGTGCGCTCTCGCCGGCGGCCTGAGTCTGGGCGCGGGACTCCGCGAGATCGCGCATCGACGTCCTGATCTGGGTCTGCAGCGTCTGATTCTCGATCGCGACCAAGGCGTGCACGGCGGCGGCATGAACGAGCGCGCGGTTCTCGCTCAGCGCCGCGTCATGGACGATCGCGACGCGCTGGCCGCGCAGCCCGCTGAGCTCGGTCGCGTCCAGACCCGACCCCGCGGCCGGCAACCGGGCCGGCTCGCCGGTCTCCGTTGCCCACGTCTGTCCATTGTCCCCGGCGCGATAGAGGACGTGCAGGGATGGGTCGTCGAGGGCTGCCGAGAGCGACTGGCGGAGCCCGGCACCACCCGGTTCGCCTGTCGACAGCAGCGTCAATCGCTGAAGTGCGTCAGCCGTGAACAGCCGCCAACGGAGGATCCCGACCAGAAACGCGATCGCGATCGCGGGCAGGGTCAACAGCCAGAGCCAGCCCAGCAGGTCCAGCACGGACGCGCTCGCGTCCGCCCGCCGCACGATCAGGAAGATGGCCAGGGCCACGAACCGCACGATCGCTGCGGTCAGCACGGGCCCCTGGGTGCGGCGCGTCAGCCGGCTCGCGTCGCGCATCCGTCCTGCGAGCAGTACGACGGCCGCCAGGAAGAGCAGCGCGGTGAGCGTCTCTCGCGTTGGCTGGATGATCGCGGTGACGAACGCCGGCTGGTGGTTGGCAACCATGAACGCGTTGGCCGGGCAGGTGGCCGCGCACGACGTCCACGGGGCCGGCATCGGGTACTGGGCGACCAGCAGCGCGGTCGGCAGCCAGAGGATCGCGGCGATCGCGACCGACGCGATTACGACGGCCCGTTCCGTCGGCTTGCGCAATGCGCCCGAAGGAAACGCGAGCACGAGGTAGATGACCAGCGGCTCGACGAGCCATTGCGCCACACGCCCGACGCTGTATGGGACCGAGTGGGTCGACTCTGCCAGGCCGACGAATGACCAGGCGAGGGACGCCACCAGCAGCAACCATGCGAAGCGTGGATACGGACCGCGACGGCACGCATAGAGCGCCACGATCAGCGGCACCCCGACGACGATCGCCTCGCCCAGCGCAGCGAGTTGGTTGTGCGGCTTTGCCTGGGCGGTCAGGACGACGCTCGTGGCCGTCATCACAAGCCCCGCAAGTCCGGCGAGCGCGAGCGCGAGCACGCGCCACCCAGAGCGCGATCCAATCGAGCGCGACGTGTCGCGCTCGAAAAGACCTCCGCGCCCCGATGACTCAGCAACTGCCCCGGCGTTCGCCAGCTCGTATTGCGTCATGGGTCCCGCGGCGATCTTATCCGGTCACCGGGTCCCGGCGCCGGCCCGAAAATGGCGCGTTTTCCAGGGGCGCCCCGCTACGGGGCGCGGGCGAGCGCCCGCGCCCTACGGCGCGCCGTTGCGCTCGGCTGGGCTCACGCAGCGAAAGCCGATATGGCTCGTGCTCGTATCGACGGCTTCTGCCTGCCGCGCCGCCGGCCTGTAGCGCAGGCAGTAGTTGGGCGCGCAGAGGTGCGATCCGCCCTTCGTTACCCGGCGCGGGATGTGGGCGCCGGGCGCGCCGACGTCGTAGCTCTGATCGGGCTCGGTGACCCTCGGATTGTGGGGAGCGCAGCAGGGATGGTCCGGCTCGCCGGGATGAGTCGACCTGAAGAAGTCAGACGTCCACTCCCACACGTTTCCGGCCATGTCGAACAGGCCAAAGCCGTTGGGCGGGAAGCGCTTGACGGGCGAGGTGCGTTCGAACCGGTCCAGCATCAGGTTCTGCCATGGGAACTGCCCCTGCCAGGTGTTGGCCATCATCTTTCCGCGCGGCGCGAACTCGTCGCCCCAGCAGAAGACCTTGCCCTCCAGCCCCCCTCGCGCGGCCCGCTCCCATTGCGCCTCGGTCGGGAGCTCCTTGGACGCCCACGCGGCATACGCGACCGCATCCTGGTAGGCAACGTGGGTGATCGGGTGAAGCTCGCGACCGTGCAGGCTGCTGTCCGGACCTTCGGGCTTGCGCCACTGCGCCCCGGGCATCCAGCTCCACCAGTTGCGGACGTCTGACAGATCCACCGGCCCGGCCGTCGGCTCGAACACGAGCGAGCCGGGAACGAGCAGTTCGGGGTCCGCGTCGGGGTAGTCGGCTGGCTCGGGCGACAGCTCGGCCAACGTGACGTATCCGGTGGCCTTCACGAAGCGACGAAACTCGGCGACCGTCACCGGGTGCTCGTCGATCCAGAAGCCGTCGACGGTGACCCGACGGACCGGGCCCTCTTCCGGATAGAAGTCGTCGGACCCCATTGAGAACTCCCCGCCCGGGACCCAGACCATCCCCTTGGCCGGCGCTCGCCCGGGTGCGGCGGCCCCTGGCGTCGGCTGAGGTGACGGTGCTCCGACGGCTTCCTGCACGCCCACGAAGCATACGCAGGGGCCCCGGATCGCTTCTGCAGTCGCGTCTGAGACTCGGTTTATGCTCCGAATCAGGTGATGTGTCCTCGCTCGGGATGAGGGAGGATCCGCTAAGCAAATAACAGTCAAAGTGGGTCGGGTAAGCGGCGTTCTGCCGTCCCGGCCGGCACTCCAACAGGAGGCAACCGCGATGGTGCTCGTCGCTTCGAGTTACCCGTTTTTAGACATCTTCTGGACGATCCTGATCTTCATGGCGTGGGTCGTGTGGATCTGGATCGCGATCACCGTTCTGATCGACGTCTTCCGGCGACACGACATAAACGGCTGGATCAAAGCCCTGTGGGTGATCTTCATCATCATCCTGCCGTTCCTAGGCGTTCTGATCTATCTGATCGCTTCGCACGACGGCATGGCAGAGCGCAGCCAGAAGCAGGCTCAGGCCTCGCAGGAGCAGTTCGATGACTACGTTCGCAAGACCGCCGGGACCGGTGGCGCGACCGCCGAGATCGAGAAGGCCAAGGCGCTGCTCGATAACGGCACGATCAACCAGGCCGAGTTCGAGGCATTGAAGGCCAAGGCGCTCGGCAACCAGCCGGCATAGGAGCAACCGTCGGAGCGGGCGAGTTGGCTCGTCCGCTCCGCCGCGGTCTGGCCGTCGTCAGATGTTGACCTCTGCCTGGATCTCCCCACCGGCGACGGCGTCGGCCAGCCGCCGGTGGTCGAGTTCGTTCTGATCGGCGTAGGCGCTCGCGAAGCGCGCAATCGCCCGATCGAAGTTCGAGCCGCGGCCGAGGTAGGCCGCGATCGCGAGGCGATCACCGGAGCGGGCGTGTGCGCGCGCCAGCGACCATCCGCACGCGCGCGCGTAGGCGTACAGGCCTGAGGCGTTCATCATCGACAGGTCGATCGACGCCTTCCAGTCCCACAGCTGGCGGATGTAGAAGTCATGCTCCTTGCCGTCGAGACCTTCGCTGCGCTGCCAGCCGAGAAACACGTCGATCGCAGCGTGCGATATTCGCTGACCCCGGACCACGCGCTCGCCGTGGTTCTCGAACTCGCTCGCGCCGAGGTAGGGCTCGAGCACCGAGGCGACGGCCTCCTTCATCTGCAGCACGAGCGGGTCCTTGCCGCCGCGGCCGACCATCAGCAGGATCCAGGCGCGGGTGCCGACGCTTCCCACGCCGACGACCTTGCGCGCCATGTCGACAAACCGGTAGGTGCCGAGCAGGTAGCGCCGGTCCTCGTCGAGGCTGGCGGCGTAGGCATCGAGGGCCGCCTGCACATAGTCGTGGTCGCGGCGGGCGCCGGCAGGGTCGACGAGGTCGCGCAGCGGCACCAGCAATGGCGGCACGCGGCGGAAGCGAAGCTCGCCGTCGACCCGCTCGGTCAGCTTCTCGACCGCCCTGATGCTCGTCTTTCGCCGCGCCTTGGCGAACGGCCTCGAGAAGACGATCCGTCCCTGCTTGCCGAGCCGACCGCCGAACTGCTCCACCAGCTCGCTCGCGTTCAGCCGGTCATACCAGACGTCGAGATGGCTCTCGCCGGCGAAGCCGTGGATCGCCTCTCGGTACTGCCGGACGCACGCCAGCACGATCTGCTCGCTTTGCCCTGCGGGCAACCCGACGTCGCGGCCGGCGATCTCGGCGCTGGCGGCCATCCGCTTGACGTCCCACTCCCACGGCCCGGGCAGCGTCTCGTCGAAGTCATTGGGGCCGAACACGAGCCGGCGGTCCTGGGCGGCGAACCCGCCGAAGTTCGAGATGTGGGCGTCGCCGCAGGCCTGGACCGTGATCCCCGAGTCGGGCGTCCCTGCGAGGTCGGCCGCCATCACCGCTGCCGCGCCGCGGTAGAACGTGAACGGAGAGACGAGCATCCGCCCGTAGCGGATCGGCACCAACTCCTCAAGGCGGGTCTGCGCCTGGGTCGTCAGGGCCGCGATCGGGTCGGGGCGGTCGGGCGCGGCTGTCCACTCGCCGTGCGCCGACCGCGGCGCGGTCTGACGGGCCGCGCGCCCGCGCTCTGATGACTCGCCGGTCTGCAGGGTCGCGTGCGCCACGGGGCCAGCTTAGAGACTGGATTCATCTGTTTCGGATGATGCGAGCCGCCGGGGTGGCCGCAACGATGAAGCGGCGATGGCGGTTGCGGTCCATATCAGCCCCCAGCACATGACGAGGGAGGACTACGAACGGGTGATCGCTGAGTTGCGGGGTTCGGGCGACGACGACCCCGACGGCCGACGCCTACATGCCGCGTACGGCGGCGACGAGGTGCGTGTGTTCGAGATCTGGGACTCCCCGGAGGAGTTCGAGGTCCACCGTGAGCGGTTGTTCGACGTGATCCAGGGGGCCGGGGTGGACGCCGGCGTGGTCGAGGTTCATCCGCTGCACTCCGCGGTTCCCGATTAGGATTGCGGTTGCGATAGCCATGGCAGACCAAGATCTCGATCTGGCAGTCGTCACGTTCGCCCACATCGAAGGGGCCGAGCACGCGTATGCCGACGTGCTCGACAGCTCCGGTCAGGAGCCCTGGGTGCGTGAGATCGCGTTCGTCGAACACCACGGCCGTGACCGGATCGTGGTCCGCGGAACGTTCGCCGGCCACTACGTGGACATCGACGACGAGGGCGACATCATCAACCGCAAGACCGCCGAGGGCGCGCTGACTGGCGCCGTCGTCGGTCTTGCGTTCGGGCCCGCGGGGTTTGCCGCCGGGATGGTCGCGGGCGGCACGATCGGCGGGACCGTCGGGTCCCAGGACGCGATCCCCGAACTGCGGGGCGCCTTCTTTGACGAGGTCCGTGCCGACGTGCCCGAGGGCTCGTCGGCCGTGATCCTGCTCGCCCACGCCGACCACGTCGACGCGATGGTCACCGCGCTGCAGAGCCACAACGGCAGCGTCGTGCGCCACCACGTGACCCCCGAGCAGGCGCAGGCGCTCGAGCAGGCGGTGGCCGACGCGCCGCCGAGCGCGAATTAGGCGCACGGGCCCTCGCGGCCTGACGCGTCCGATCGGCAACATCGAGGACCTTCGCCGCGGCTGATCATCCGATCGGGATGAGGCGGCCGGCAGCCGCGTCTGACAACGTCGCGCACAGTGACCGGTGAGCAGCACCCAGGCGCGAACAGGGCGTTCGCAGACGACGCGATCATCATCGCGATGCTGCTCAACAGGGGCCGCCGGCGTGTGGAGTCGACCATCTTCGGGCTGACGGGGCTCAACCGTGACGAGTCGGCGTTGATCACCCTGCTGGCGCTCGCGGCGCTCGTCAAAGCGCTCGAGGACAAGACGCCGACCGTGAAGCGGCCATCGCGGCCGTCGGCGGTGAACGCCGTCGTCGGCGGCTCGCTGGTCAAGGACGCGGCCCATCGAATCGCGGGCAGCAGCTCGCGCGGCGTCCCGGGATTCGTCGGGTTGGTGGCGTTCGCGCTGATCTGGCGCTACCACCCGCTCGCGCGTGGGTCAGCCGGCGTCGCCCGCGGCTCGGTCCGCGCCGTCGAGGCTTCCGAGCGTCGGATTCGCCGGATCTACGGCGGCAAGCCGAAATCGTAAAGTTGGGCGGGCTTCGTCACGAGCCCGTGACGTGGTTGCGCTCGCCAGTCAGGAGAATGCCGGGCGATGCCCACCATCACCGCCGCTAAAACCCCGGAGCACATAAGGCTCGAGCAGGCCCGCCAGGGTGAGGTCCCGTGGAAGTCGTGGGGTCCATATCTGTCAGAACGCCAGTGGGGAACGGTCCGCGAGGACTACAGCTCCGGTGGCGACGCGTGGAACTACTTCACTCACGATCAGGCCCGATCGCGCGCCTACCGGTGGGGGGAGGACGGGATCGCAGGGATCTGTGACGAGCGCCAGCGGCTGTGCCTTGCGCTCGCGCTGTGGAACGGCGCTGACCCGATCCTCAAGGAGCGGATGTTCGGCCTCTCCAACGGCGAGGGCAACCACGGCGAGGACGTCAAGGAGTACTGGTTCTACCTCGACAGCACGCCGACCCACTCCTATCTGCGCTGCCAGTACAAGTACCCGCAGCGGCCGTTCCCCTACGAGGACCTGATCGAGACCAACGGTCGGCGCAGCAAGCAGGAGATGGAGTACGAGCTGCTGGACACGGGCATATTCGACGAGGACCGCTACTTCGACGTGGTCGTCGAGTACGCCAAGGCGTCGCACGACGACCTGCTGATGGTCGTCACCGCACACAACCGCGGGCCCGAGGCGGCGACGCTGCACCTGCTGCCGACGCTCTGGTTTCGCAACACGTGGTCGTGGGGCGGTCAGACAGCGAAGCCGAGTCTGGCCGCGGTCGAGCTCGAGCCTGGAGTCGCGGCGCTCGCAACGCACCCCGAGCTCGGCGAGTGGCTGCTGCGGGCCGCCGACTCGGCGCAGCTTCTGTTCTGCGAGAACGAGACCAACAACGAGCGGCTGTTCGGCTCAGACAATCAATCGCCCTACACCAAGGATGCGGTCAACGAGTTCGTCGTCGCCGGCAACGCTGGAGCGGTCAACCCAGATCAGACCGGGACCAAGGTCGCGGTCCATCACGTGCTCGAGATCGCGTCCGGAGAGAGCGCCTCGGTCAGGGTTCGGCTCTGCTCGGAGAGCTCTGAGACGAGGCCGAAGGGCAAGCCGCTGGCTGCGAAGTTCGACCGCATCGTGGCGCAGAGGCGCAATGAGGCCGACGAGTTCTACGCGATGGTGCTCCCGCCGACGCTGAAACCCGATGGGGCGATGGTGATGCGTCAGGCGCTCGCCGGCCTGCTGTGGAGCAAGCAGTACTACGAGTACGACGTCCACCGGTGGCTGTCTGAGCACGGGGCGAACCCATGGGATCCCAACTCATCGGCCAGCTCGGTGCGCAACGTGCCCTGGTTTCACATGCTCGCGCACGACATCATCTCGATGCCCGACAAGTGGGAGTACCCATGGTTCGCGGCCTGGGACCTCGCTTTTCACTGCGCGCCGCTGTCACTGGTCGACGTCGACTTCGCCAAGGAGCAGGTCGAGCTGCTGCTGCGAACGCGCTACCTGCACCCCAACGGCCAGATTCCCGCCTACGAGTGGAACTTCTCAGATGTCAACCCGCCCGTCACGCCGTGGGCCGCGTTGTTCGTATATGAGCGCGAAGCAGCGATCCGGGGCGAGGGCGACCGAGAGTTCCTCGCGCGGGTGTTCGAGCGCCTGCTGACGAACTTCACCTGGTGGGTCAACCGCAAGGACCCCGATGACCGCAACCTGTTCCAGGGCGGCTTCCTGGGACTCGACAACATCGGCATCTTCGACCGATCCGCGCCGCTGCCCGGAGGCGGCACGCTCGAGCAGGCCGATGGGACCGCCTGGATGGCGCTCTATTGCCAGTGGATGCTGCAGATCGCCGCCGAGCTGGCCAAGCACGACCCGGCGTACATCGACATGGCCGCCAAGTTCATCGCCCACTTCGAGTGGATCGCGATCGCGATGAACCCGCCCAACGGCGACGCGGAGCTGTGGGATGAGGAGGACGGCTTCTACTACGACGTGATGCGAATGCCCGACGGCCAGGCGATCCAGCTGCGGGTCCGGTCACTCGTGGGTCTGCTGCCGCTGTGCGCGGCGACCGTATTCGACGCCGACGTGACCGGTCGCTATCCGGCCCTGACCGACGGGATCGCGCAGTTCGTGCAGGAGTTCTCCGACACCGTGCCATCGCTGCTGCACATGCCCGGCGCGAGCCCGGAAGGCAGCCGCATGATGTCACTGGTCGACGAGCGGCGGCTGACACGAATCCTCTCGATCATGCTCGACGAGGACGAATTCCTCGGCCCTCATGGGATCCGTGCGATCTCCAGGCGCCACCTCGAGCAGCCGTGCACGTTTGACTGGGACGGCCAGCGCTACGACGTCCATTACCTGCCGGCCGAGTCCGACACCGGCATGTTCGGCGGCAATTCCAACTGGCGCGGGCCGGTGTGGTTTCCGATGAATCTCGTGATCCTCCGCGGGCTGATTCAACTGCACCGCTACTACGGCGAGCGGCTGACCGTCGAGTGCCCGACCGGCTCGGGCAACCAGTGCACGCTGCTGGCGGTCGCGACCGAGATCGCCCGCCGGCTGGCGACCACCTTCACCGAGGACGAGAACGGACGGCGCCCCGTATTCGGCGGGATCGAGAAGTTTCAGAGCGATCCGCTGTGGCATGACCTGCTGCTGTTTCACGAGTACTTCCACGGTGACAACGGCGCTGGGATCGGAGCCAGCCACCAGACCGGCTGGACCGGCACCGTCGCGCTCCTGTTTGAGCTCGCTGGGGAGATGCAGGCGGCAACGGCGCCGTCCTCGCAATCGGACTCGAAGTAGCGGTCGCCGTGCGAGTCCCGCGCCGACCGACCG
The DNA here is from genome assembly GCA_963770885.1 of uncultured Solirubrobacterales bacterium. Classification (GTDB taxonomy): domain Bacteria; phylum Actinomycetota; class Thermoleophilia; order Solirubrobacterales; family Solirubrobacteraceae; genus Palsa-465. The sequence goes on from CAVYRI010000001.1 coordinate 1,071,827, forward strand.
TGTACGAGATCAACACGGCGGTGTGGCTACGGCGCCTCAGCGGCCGAGCACGACCACTGTCGCTCGCCGACGTTCCAGCCGCCGAGTGGGATTCGCTGGCGGCGTTGCCCGTCGACGCGGTCTGGCTGATGGGGGTCTGGCGGCGCAGCCCGGCGGGACTCGCGATCGCGCGCTCGAACCCCGATCTCGACGCCGGCAACCGCGCGGCGCTGCCCGACCTGCGCGACGACGATGTGATCGGCTCGCCCTACTGCGTCGCCGACTATGTGGTCGATGAGCGCTTTGGCGGACCGGACGCGCTGGCCGCAGCACGCCGTCAGCTCGCCGACCGCGGCCTGGGTCTGATCCTCGACTACGTGCCCAACCACGTCGCTCCCGACCATCCGTGGCTGGCGGAGCGTCCCGAGTGCTTCATCGCGGGGACCGGGCACGACCTCGACGAGCACCCGGAGGCGTTCCTGCGCACCGCCGCGGGGGTCGTCGCCAACGGGCGCGATCCGTACTTCCCGCCGTGGCCCGACGTCGTGCAGCTCAACGCGTTCTCGCCGGCGCTGCGCGATGCGGTCGCACAGACGCTGATCGAGATCGGCGGCCAGTGCGACGGACTGCGGTGTGACATGGCGATGCTGATGACCAACGGGGTGTTCAGACGGACCTGGGGTGAGCGCGCCGGGCCGGCGCCCGAACAGGAGTACTGGCCGGAGCTGATCGCGCGGGTCAAGGGCGAGCTGCCCGATCTGCTGTTCATGGCCGAGGCGTACTGGGACATGGAGTGGACGCTTCAGCAACAGGGCTTTGACCTCTGCTATGACAAGCGGCTCTACGACCGGCTTGCGCACGAGTCCGCCAAGCAGGTCCGAGGGCATCTGGAGGCTGACGACGATTACCAGGAGCGGCTGATCCGCTTCATCGAGAACCACGACGAGCCACGTGCGGCGGCGACCTTCGGGCCCGGACAGGCGCGCGCGGCAGCGGTCGTGATGTCGACGCTCCAGGGAGCTCGGCTGCTGCACGATGGTCAGCTCGATGGTCGGCGGGTTCGGATCCCGGTGTTCCTTGATCGAGGTCCCGACGAGCCGCCCGACGCGGACCTACGCTCGTTCTACGAGCGCCTGCTGCGAGCGGTCAGCGACTCTGACCTTCGTCACGGTGAATGGCGTCTGTGCGAGTGCAGCGGGTGGCCCGACAATCAATCCTGTCGCGAGCTCGTAGCATGGTGCTGGTCGAGCGAGAGGGCCAGGGAACTTGTGGTCGTCAACCTGTCGGACGCGCCGGCGCAGGCGCGCGTACAGCTGCCGTGGGGAGACGAGCTGCGCGCAACCTCATGGCAGTTGACCGACCGGCTCACCGGTGATGCCTTTCAGCGTGATGGAGATGAGCTCGCCTCGGACGGGCTGTATGTCGCCCTCGATGGATGGGCTCAGCACTTCCTCGCCTGCTCGCGATGACCGACCAGCAGCAGGACTGGCCGCTCCCGAGGATTCCGGCATCGGCCGGAGCGATGATCTTCGATCGTGCCGGCCGGCTGCTGATCCTCAAGCCGACCTACAAGAAGGGGTGGACGATTCCGGGCGGTCAGGTCGACGAGGGAGGCGAGTCCCCGTGGGAGACCTGCAGGCGCGAGACGCTCGAGGAGACAGGTATCGAGGTCGAGCAGGGTCGGCTGGTGTGCGTCGACTTTCGGCGGCCACGGCCCGGGCGCCCCGGTGGGGTGCGCTTCCTGTTTGACTGCGGCTTCGTCGACGAGGCTGCGATCGCCGCGATCCGGCTCCAGGCCGAGGAGATCTCCGAGCACCGGTTCGCCGAGCTCGCCGCGGCGCTGCAGCTGCTCAGCGGCCCGCTGCGTCGGCGTGTGTCGCAGGCGGTCTCCGGTCCGGGGCTGCACTACCTCGAGGAGGGCCGGCCTGCGCCCGGGGTCGCGTGATGCGAGGATTGCCGCCAGTTTTGACTCCAGACGGCGGAGGCGAACGCATGCAAGACAGGATTCCGGCGAGCCTTGTGGGCTCATACGCTCAGCCCGAGTGGCTGATCGACAGGTCACGGCTCAGGGAGCGGTTTCCGCCCCGCGTCCGGGCCACCGAGCTGTGGCGGGTCGACTCTCGGTACCTCGAGCAAGCGCAGGACGACGCGACTGTGCTGGCGATCGCCGATCAGGAGCGCGCCGGGCTCGACATCATCACCGATGGCGAGATGCGCCGCGAGAGCTATTCCAACCGCTTCGCGACCGCGCTTGACGGGATCGACATCGACAACCCCGGCACCGCCCTGGATCGCAGCGGTCACCCCAATCCGGTGCCACGGGTGGTGGGACCGATCTCGCGCCGCCATCCGGTTCAGCTGCGCGACCTCGAGTTCCTCCGATCGCACACCAGCAAACAGACCAAGATCACCGTTCCCGGTCCGTTCACGATGTCCCAGCAGGCGCAGGACGATTACTACGGATCGCCCGACGCAGCCGCGATGGGCTACGCGGAGGCGGTCCGCGACGAGATCAATGATCTGTTCGCCGCCGGCGCGGACATCGTCCAGATCGACGAGCCGTACATGCAGGCTCGGCCCGAAGCCGCGCGCCGGTACGGGATCGAGGTCCTCAACGAGGCGATCAAGGGGGTCGACGGAACCGTCGCGGTGCACATCTGCTTCGGCTACGCGGCGATCATCCACGACCGCCCAAGCGGCTACTCGTTCCTCGGCGAGCTCGCGCAGTCCAGCTGCGATCAGGTCTCGATCGAGACCGCCCAGTCCGGCCTTGACCTCGAGGTGCTCGACTCGCTGCCCGAGAAGACGATCATCCTCGGCGTGATCGACCTTTCGACCGACGAGGTAGAGACCCCGGAGATCGTTCGCGACAGGGTGCGCCGTGCGTTTGCGCACGTGCCCGCGGACAGGCTCGTGGCGGCGCCTGACTGTGGCATGAAGTACCTCCCTCGCGAGGTCGCGTACGGCAAGCTCGAGGCGCTGGGCGAGGGTGCCAGGCTGGCGACGCTCGACCGCTGAAGCAGCGCGGGAGTGACACCCGTGATCGTCACTTGACAACGGGCCCCGGTTGCAGGAGGGTGGGCACAGGTCAAGCGCGCGCGAGGAGGTCTCGATGGGTCCCGCCACGAGGTTTGCACTGGCTCTGGCAACGGCTCTGATGCTGGCGATGCCGGCCGCGGCACATGCTGGGGTTGCTCCAAATCGCGTCGGGCAGATCGACTGCAACGGCTTCAGCCCGATCCAGACGGGGATTCGCCCGACCGCCGCGTGCGCCGACATCCGCGGCCTGACCGGCGGCCGGTTCTACGACAACGGCTACTACATCGGCCATGACGAGCCATCGGTCCGGTTCCTCTCCAACGTGGCCGGGTCAAGCGCCAACATCACCTACGTCGAGCGTCTGGGCACCGATCCGGCCGCGCTGCCGACCGTCTCTCATCCGGGCAACGACGTGACCCATTTCTTCGAGTTGTCGGTTGCGCCCTGGTTCTCGATGAACGTCTGCGATCCCAACTCGTTCCCGCAGCGGCCGTGCCGCCCCGAGTCCGACGCCAACGCGCCAACGGCGACCAACCCGGGCGGGGGCGCCGCGTTCGTCGAGCTGCAGTTCTACCCACCGGGATTTGCACCGTTTGCCGACAACATCAGCTGTGACAACTCCCACTGGTGCTCGGCGCTGACGATCGACAGCCTCGAGTGCGATACCAGTGGCGCCTGTAACGGCGATTGTGAGGAGCCGGTCAACTTCGCGTTCGTGCAGAACAACGGCGTCCCGACCGGGCCGCCGAGTCCGCAGGAAGCCAATCTTGCCAGCGAGACCCCGAACCGCCACACGCTGCTGATGAACCCCGGCGATGTGATCGTCGTGCACATGTTCAACGCCACGCTGCCGGATGGTCGGCGTGCGTTAGAGGTGACCGAGAACGACCGCACGACGGGCCAGTCCGGGTTCATGATCGCCTCGGCGGCGAACGGGTTCATGAACACCAGTCCCGTCGACTGCAGCGGCACGCCGTTCAACTTCCAGCCCGAGTACTCGACCGCCGCCGCGAAGAACATCCTGCCGTGGGGGATCGGGCCCTACAACATCAACACCGAGTACGAGGTCGGTCACTTCGAGCCGTGCCGGAACGTGAGCGGGCCGCAGCAGTTCCGGCTCGAGAGCTTCCGTGACACCTACTGGTCGACCTGCACCGGGCCGTACGAGAGCGGCAAGGAGAACCCCGAGCTGGAGCCCGACGACTCGCCCTGCTACCGCGCCGGCGACACACATGGCGGCAGAACGGATCCGAACCTGGTGACCGGCTGTGATGTGTTCTTCGACGCGATCGGAGATCTCGACTTCGACGGCACCTCCTACCGTGCCGACTGGCCGACGTCGACCGTCGCCGGGAAGTTCCCCGGCTCGTTCGCCCAGGCCCAGCCGACAAGCTCGGGCAAGCCCTACGGACGGATCCAGTTCGTGACCGACCTGTCGGCCAGCGAGCAGAACTGCGACCTGACGACGGGTGCGGGCTGCACCGTCCCGCCGAAGGGCCCGGGTCACTTCTACCCGTACTTCACGCTCTCGTTCGTTCCCGGACTGGGTTGCACGTGGCAGTTCGGCAACGTGCAGACGGGCCAGACGTTCGGAGGCGACGCGCAATACGGGTCGGTGACGCCGAGCACGATCGGCGCGTTCGCGAGCCCGATCATGCCCAACCACCAGCGCTGTCGGTCCTAGGCGGGAGCCTCGCCCGCCGGGGCTCTCAGCCCGGCAGTCGCCTGAGCGTGACGACCGCCGTCTGCGTGACGGTCTCGGTGATCGTGTCGTTCTCTCCGAACGGCGCGTCTCGAAGACGGCCCTCGTCCGAGCCTCGGGCGACGACGCGGCGGTGGTGCAACGCCCCGGGTGGGGGCATCCGGACGGTCAGCGGCCGGGTGAAGAAGTTACCGTCGTTGAACTCGACGTAGGCGCCGCTCAGGCATGACCCGTGTGGGCGAATCTGCGTGCCGAACAGGGGTGACGCAAGGACGCGCAGGCGCCGGCGGTCGATCCCGAACACGTTCGCTGTGCCTGAGAGCGGGTACGAATGGCAGCCGCTGTGATCCATGGTCCCCGTGCACTCCGCGCCGCCGCCCATGGTCGTGTGATCGGTGAACGTGATCGTGCCCCTGATCCGCTGCGCGCCGAGGTCGAGCGCCGAGCCGCCGCCGGGCCCCGGCACCAGCAGCGTCCAGCGGTGCGCGGCGCTGTTGATCTCGGGGTGCGCCCTTGCCGGCCGCCGCCAGCTGAACTTGATCTCAGTCGATCCCGAGCCGGTCGGCCCACATCCGAGCTCCGGGCTCACCGACCATTGGGCGCTGACGGTGACGGTCACGTCGATCCTGTGGGTCGGCCGCAGTTCGGGCACCAGCCCTGGTGTCTCGGGGGCGACGGCCAGCAGCACCGACGTGATTGCGGCGAGGGCGACGACCCAGGTCATGCTTCTTCTCGCCCTGTCGTTTGGCATCGTGCCTACCGTACGCGCTCAGGTCACCGGTGTGCAAGCGCCCGGTTGAGGACGATCAGCGGCGTACAGGTCCCGGCAGGCGCAGGATCACGCTGTCGGACGCAGCCGCAGCGTCGCGATCGCATGCGGGCCGAGCCGCACCGGGCCGTCGCCCGCAGGCCGCTCGCCGGTCTCGTCAAGCCGCGTCTCGCTGACCGTCGCGGCGCCCGCGAGCCGCACCACCGCCGGCGATGGCGACGGGTTAAAGCAACGCAGGATCAGACCGTCGCCGTCCTCGGCGCCCTTCAGGCACGAGAACACGACATCGCCCTCAAGCGTGAGGGGCGGCGCGAACTCGAGCCCGGGCGGGCACGCGAGGAAGCCGTAGCGGTAGTCCTGCGATTCCCGGATCAGCTCCGCGTCGCTGAGCGTGTCACCGTCGACCAGCAGGGCGTACTCGAGCACATGGCGGCCGATGCACTGCCCTTCGGGGGTCTTGATCTGAGGGCCGGCGGAGTGCGGTCGTGTCGCGAGGCCGTCGGGCTGCGAGATCACGCCGACTGAGCGCAGCAGCGTCAGGCAGAGGGCACCGTCGCTTCGCGCCTCGTACTCGGGGAGCCCCCTGGTCAGGAGCGTCAGCGCTCCGACCGCGACCGCGCCGAGCGTGTGCTGGGTCGGGTCCGGCGGCTCGGCCCAGTCGCTCGCGGGGTGCAGTGGGGAGAGTGGCCGGTGCACGACGGTGTAGTGGCCCTCGGCCCGCGCCGGCCCGTCAGATCCGGCACCGGCGAAGATGGCGCGCAGGCGATGATCTCGTGACCCGTTGTCGATCGTGGTGCGGAACTCGATCCGCCGGCTGCCGTGGACGAGCCGCACGACGGTGGTGACCATCAGCGGCACCTCCGCGGAATCGTCCAGGCCGGCGGGACGGTGCGCCCGCAGTTCGAGCTCGAGCTCGGAGACCAGCGGCCCGTCGCGCAGGATGCGAGACCTGGCCAGCTCGCTGCGCCACCGCTGCGCCCCTTGCACCGGGCAAAAGTTGTAGAGGTCGCCGCAGTCGGGCTCGTCCTCGATCACGTGCAGTCCGTCGAATGCGCGGCCGGTCCGCTTGTCGAACGCCGACAGCGAGCCGTCAGCCGACACCTGCACGCGCAAGCAGTCGCTCTCGATCGCAGCGTGCGTTGCCGGCGGCAGGGCAGCCGTGGCCGTCGCCGACGCAGCAGACAGCTCGACGGTCGTCGCCCCGAAGCCGTCGAGTTCGACCGCGGCCGGCTCGGCGCCCGCCAGCTGCACGACGCAGCGGCGCCGGAACGGGAGCGGATTGAACAGCCCAACCCGCCGCTCCGTCTCATCGGGCGCCGAGAGGCCGTCGACAGCGTCACCCTCGAGCAGGTCCAGCGTGCGATGCAGCTGCTCGTAGCGGACCACCATGTCACGGTGAACCTCGTCGCACGAGCAGCCACAGATCGAGTCGTGCGGTTGGCAACGCAACAGTTCGCGCCACGCGAACGTGAACTCCGGTCGCGGAAACGGTCTGCCGTCGAGCAGTGTGCGGACGGCGGACAATGTCTCGGACGCCAGCAGCCGCCGTTCGGCGCGCTCGTTTGCCTGCTTGAGGTACAACCGGGCTGAGTTGACGCCGCGCAGGACGTTCTGCAGGCGGCTGCCGAGCAGTTCGCCCTGATGGGTCCCGACGTCAGGGGCCCCCAGCGCCGCCACGTAGTCGCTGTAACGAGCGATCGTAAAACGGGCACCCGGGAAGCGGTGCTCGAGCTCGTCGCACCACCCTGGAAGCTCCGGCTGCACCGGCAGATGGTCTGAGCCGTTGCAGAGCAGCAGATCATGGATCCCGGCCCCGGCGAGCGTGGAGCCGAACCACTGCGCGATCGCCCCAACCCTCGACGCCGCGTCATCGACGTCGGACAGCAGTGCGAAGTTGCCGTACTGAGGAAGCTGCTGGATCGCGAGCACCTCGCTGCCGTCGGGCGCGCGCCAGCGGAACACGACCCCGAGCTCGTCGAGCTCGTCGCCGAGCCCGCGCGAGAAGACGAAGTTGTCGATTCCGAACCCGGCCAGGATCTGCGGGAGCTGGAGCGGGTGGCCGAAGCTGTCGGGGAGGTACCCGACCGGCGTCGGCGCGACGCCAAAGCGGGCACATACGGCGCGCCCGATCAGCAGGTTGCGGACGAGCGACTCAGCGCACACGAGCAGCTCGTCGGGGAGCACGTAGCTCGGTCCGATCTCGATCCGGCCGGCCGTCAGCAGTGCGCGCAGCCGCTGCTCGCTCTGTGGGCGGACGTCGAGATAGTCCTCGAGCACGATCGCCTGACCGTCGAGCGTGAACGAGCTGAAGCTCTGATCCTGCTCGAGCGTCTCGATCAGGCCGTCAACGACCCTGCCGAGCTCGAGCCTGAAGTGCTCCAGTGGCCGATACCACTCGCGGTCCCAATGGGTGTGTGGCACGACGAAGAAGTGGCGCAGGTCGTACGCGGCCACCGGGTCGGGCTCGCCCAGGTCGCTTGCGGGGCCCTCGGACACGCCGACATCGTGGCGCACGGGCGCTGATGACGTGTGGGCGAGCCGCTCGGCACCAATAGGCTTTCGCGATCAGCGGCGACCACAAGACGATCATCTTCTTCCCCGAAGGGGCGTTCGGACCGACGAACAACTGCGTCGGGATCGGCGACGTCCTGCGCCGGCGCGGCCACCGCGTGGTGTTCGTGATCGAGGAGTCGTTCGCGGGGACGCTCGCCGAGAAGGGCTTCGAGGAGCGCCTGATGCGCCTCGGGCCCGCGCCCGAGGTACCCGAGGAGCCGGGGCAGTTCTGGAAGGACTTCATCCGCGACACCGCGCCGGTGTTCCGAACCAGCAGCCGCGATCAGCTCGGCTCGTTCATCGCCCCGACCTGGCAGGCGCTCCTCGATGGCGCGAGGTACGTAGACGAGCGTCTGGACGAGATCTTCGCCGAGGTCAATCCCGATGTGATCGTCGAGGACAACGTGTGCTCGTTCGCGGCGATCCCGGCCAGCGGCCGCCCCTGGGTGCGGATCGCCTCGTGCAACCCACTCGAGATCAAGGACCCCGCGCTGCCGCCGACGTTCTCGGGCCTGCCCATGCGGGACAGCTCGCAGTGGGATGACTTCCGGGCCGAGTACGCCCGCCAGGTGGGGGAGATGCAGGCGAGCTTCTCGAGCTTCTGCGTCGAGCGCGGAGCGCCGCCGCTGGGCGAGCTGGAGATGATCCACGAATCCCCCTGGCTGAACCTGATGCTCTATCCGCGCGAACTCGACTACCCCCGCAGTCGCGAGCTCCCGGCGAGCTGGCACAACCTCGAGACGTGCGTCCGCGCGACCGACCAGCCATGGACCCCGCCCGATTCGGAGGGCCGCTCACTGGTCTATGTGAGCCTCGGGTCGCTCGGCTCAGCCGATGTCCCGCTGATGCGCAGACTGACTGACGTGCTCGGACGGACGCCGCATCGCTACGTCGTCAGCAAGGGTCCCCAGCATCAGGAATTCGAGCTCGCCGACAACATGGTCGGGACCGAGTTCCTGCCGCAGGTATCGGTGCTCGAGCACGTCGACGCGGTCATCACCCACGGCGGCAACAACACCGTCACCGAGTGCATGTGGTTCGGCAAGCCGATGGTCGTCCTGCCGATCTTCTGGGATCAGCACGACAACGCCCAGCGGGTGCACGAGACCGGCTATGGCGTGCGCCTGGGGACGTACTCATTCGACGAGGACGAGCTCGTCCAGGCGCTCGGTGTGGTGCTCACAGACGAGGCGCTGCGCGCGCGGTGCGCGGCCGCTTCACGGCGACTGCGCGAGCGGTCCGGAACGGTCGTCGCCGCAGACCTGATCGAGGACGTCGTAGCCGGCTCCTGAGGCCCCGGTGGCCTCGAGCGGCTCGAGATCGACCGAGGGCGCTCGCGGCACGACGAGCGTGGGCACTGTTCACCGACGACCGTCTGTGGGCAATTACGCAAGCACTCACGGAGCTGTCCCGATGTGGGCGACCCCCGGTCGTTCATACGCTGTTTTGACAACTTTCCACGGCGCCAATCAGACGAGATTGGAGGACTCAGTTCAGAGTGAACCGCTTGACCCGTCGCTGTCCGCCAAGCATCGGTTCCCGCTGGCGGACACGATGGCCGCGTCCGACAGGTTTGCAGGCGCGGCCGGTAGGAACGCGCTCGTGGTTGTTCTAACCGGAGAGAACACCAAGACCGAGTTCGACGTCGCACCCGGTTGGTGCCGTCGCAGGTTGAGCGCTGGGGTCTCGTCCGTCCGGGCTCTCTGGCCCGGACGGACGATGACGTCACGGCCCGGACGGACGATGACGTCACGGGCCCGGACGGACGATGACGTCACGGCCCGGACGGACGGTCGGGTCATGATGAGCGGGACAGGGATATCGGCGGGGGTGGTGCGAGTTAGGCACCGTGTGGGTCCCTAACTCGATCCACCCCAGCCAACTCGATCCACCCCGCCGCCTCAGGCCGCGGCCAGCCGGGGGGGCGTGCGGTCGGCGCCCGGCTTGCGTCCCGCCCCGGGCAGGATGCGGTAGGTGAACGCGAACGCGATCGGGGCTGTGAGCGCCGTCAGCATCGCGATCATCCACGGGCTCCGCGCGTCGGTGCCGGAACCGATCACGTGGATCAGGGCCAACAGGTACACGACGATCGTGAACCGGTGCATGAAGCGCCAGGTCTTCACCCCGATCCGCTTGCGGACGTAGAAGCTGAGTCCAAAGATCGCGGCGAGCCAGCCGGCGATGATCCCGAGTCCGGTGAACAGCGGCCGGTAGGAGAGCGTGAACGGCACCACGATGCCAGACAGCCCCGGCTTCAGATAGGAGTCGAACAGCAGCAGGCCGGCGTGGGCCGCGATCAGGCCGAGTGTCACCAGCGTGGCTGACTCGTGGAAGCGCTTGAGCTTCGCCGGCAGGCCCGGACGGCGCATCAGCTTGCCCGACATCGCCAGGCCGACCGTGACCGAGACGCCGAGCATGATCACCGCGATGATCCCGAACGCGCGGCTGGCAAACCAGAACACCTGTTGTGAGGGGGTGCCCATCGTCGTCAGGAAGCGTGGGTACTGATCGGGGTCACGGCGGCGGGAGCCGTGGACGCGGTGGAGCTGCCGGCGGCAACGACCTTGGTCGCGCCCGACGCCGTGGTCACCACTCGCGTTGCGCCACCGTTGTGCGGTGTGCTCACCGCGATGACCGGCGTCGCGTGCCGGTTCAGCGCGGTGATGTACATGACCGAGAATGGGAGCCACGCGGCGACGACCGCCGCGACGCCGAGGCTAAGCACGCGGCGGTACAGCGACGGTCGCGCGGTGGCCGCACGGGTCGGCGGCTTCGGTGCGCTGTGGGGGTTTGCGGGAGGTTGCTCAATCATTGTTGAAGTCATCGCTGGGGTAGGGGGTTGCCGGCTGCGGCGACGATGCCGCCACCGGATGGGCGTGGCGCGCGGCCACGGCGACCGGGGCAGGACTGCCGGTCACGGCGCCGACCGCGGACATTGCGCCGATGAACACGGCGGTGACCAGGGTCGCGACGGTGATTCGGGTCCTGTGGGTCATGGTGGGGTCCGTGGATGAGCGGCCGTGTTGTGCCGGTCTCGAGGCGCCGGCGGGCGAGTTGACTGCGCCCGCCGGCGCGCTGGAGCGCGGTGCGTCAGCCGTCGCGCACCTCGCCGCGACCGCCCGGTGGTCTCAGTCGGGGGACTCGCCTCGGGCGCACCCATCGGATGCGCCGCAGCTCGCTCAGGTGCCGTCGGGGGTCGGGGGTTGCGGTGGTGCGTGTGCTCATCGGAGTCTCCTTCGAGGCCGTGCGCCTTGAGTGAGGCGCGGGTTGATTTGACGCTCACCATCGTGAGAGCGCCCGTCAAGAGCCCGGTAAGCGGCCGGTCAGAAGCGGCTTACCCACCCCACTCCGGCCAGTACGCCGCATATCGTGGTGAGGGCAATGCGCATCCTGGTAGTCGAAGACGAGCGGACGCTGGCCGGCTTCATCGAGCAGGGCCTTCGAGCCGAGGGTCATGCGGTGACCGTCCAGCACGACGGTGAGAGCGGCGAGGCGGCAGCGCTGACGGGCGACTACGCGCTCGTCCTGCTCGACCTGATGCTCCCAGGCAAGAGCGGCCTCGATGTGCTCGACGCGATCCGCGCCAAGCTCCCCGACCTGCCGGTCATCGTGCTCACGGCGAGGGCGGCGATCGAGCAGAAGGTGGAGGGGCTCGACCGGGGGGCGAACGATTACGTCACCAAGCCGTTCTCGTTCGAGGAGCTGCTCGCCCGTGTCCGGGCTCAGCTCCGTTCCCCCGGCCAGCGCGAATCCTCGGCGCTCGAGGCGGCCGACATCCGGATGGACCTGCGGACGCGCAGGGTTGAGCGCGAGGGGCGCGAGATCGAGCTCACCGCGCGCGAATTTGATCTGCTCGCCTACCTGATGCGCCACCCCGACCAGGTCCTCTCCCGCGAACAGATCCTCAACGCCGTCTGGGGCTTCGATTTCGACCCGGGCACCAAGGTGCTCGAGGTCTACGTGGGCTATCTGCGGCGCAAGCTGGGCGTATCCGGAAGCACGGACCCGATAGAGACGGTTCGTGGGGTCGGCTACCGGCTGCGTGTGCCCCGTGGCTAGGCGCATCGTGTCCGGTGGCTAGGCGCCTGTTACCGACCGGCCTGCGCGCCCAGCTCGCGCTTGCGATCGCGGTCGTCACCGCCATCGGGGTCGGTGCGAGCTTCCTCGCGCTCTACAGCGGCACCACCTCGAGGTTGCGCAGCCAGATCGACTCGCAGCTGCGCACGCAGGCACTGGAATGGCGGCAGTTCGCGGCCCACTCGGAGTTGTCGCCGACCGCGGCGCTGGAGCAGACCGCACGGCGATTCATTGCCGCCCAGCGCTACCACGCGGAGTCGCTGATCAACGTCGTCCAGGTCAACGGGGGACAGACGGTCACCAACCATCCGGAGGTCGTCGCAAGTGAGGAGAGCGCTCCGGCACGGCCCGGCTCGGTCGGGCTGCTCAACTCCCCAACCGGGATCACGACCGCACCGGTCGCGGAGGCGGGCGACATGCGAGTGCTCGCGCAACCGATCCTGCGCAACGGCCGCCGGCTCGGGACGCTGAGGGTCGCCAACCCACTCACGCCCGTCACCCAGGCCCAGTCGAGCCTGAAGCGGACGTTTCTGGTCGTCGGCATCCTCACGGTGGTGCTCGCTGCGCTGGCGGGAGTCGGGCTGGCAGTCGTGATCGCGGCGCCGCTGCGGAGGATCACGGCGGTCGCCGCGGCAGCGCGCGGGGGAGACCTGTCCCGGCGGGCGGGACCAGTATCGGCGGGGGGTGAGGTTGGCGTCCTGGCCACGGCATTCGACGCAATGCTTGACCGGCTCGAGCGCACCTTCAAACGCCAGCGCGACTTCGTGTCCGACGCCTCGCATGAGCTGCGCACCCCACTGTCGGTGCTCCGCGCTCAGGTCGAGCTGCTCGATCGCGAGACCGATCAGGCCAGCCGACACGAATCGACCGTGCTGCTGCTGCGCCGCCTCGACGAGCTCGACAGGCTGGTCGGCGACATGCTGACGCTCGCCAGCGCCGAGGCCGGCGAGCTGATCGAACGACGCCCGATCGAGCTCGCCGGCTTCTTCGAGGACCTCCGTCGCGACCTGCCGCTGTTCGGAGAGCGGCAGTTCGGGCTAGTCGCCGTGCCAGGGACGCTGGACGCCGACGCCGATCGTCTGACGCAGGTGATGCGCAACCTGGTCCGCAACGCCGTCGCCCACACAGACCCCGGTGACCGAGTCGAGGTGGAGGCCTCCGCCGCTGGAGATCGACTCCAGATCTCGGTCGCCGACACGGGCAGCGGAATCCCGGCCGCCGAGCTCGACCACATCTTCGAGCGCTTTCACCGGGTCGACCGCAGCCGCTCCCGTGACAGCGGCGGGACGGGCCTGGGGCTGGCGATCGCACTCGCGATCGTGCAAGCCCACGGCGGCCGGATCTGGGCCGAGTCACCGCCGGGAGCCGGCGCGACCTTTCACATCGAGCTGCCCGGCTATCACCCGCCGACGCCCAGCCGTCACGAGCCGGCCGACTCCGAGGCCACCTCGAGCTGATCGAACCGGTGATCGCGGCGCCGCTGGTCGGCCACCTGGTGAACCGGCCGCCCGGACTGGCCGCGTTCTGCGCCGAGCGTGCGCACCACCAGCAGGTAGACGATCGGCGCGACCGGCATCAGCACGATTGCGCGCAGCCACAGCTTGGATCCGTCGGTGCCCGCGCCCAGCGCGTGGGCGACTGACAGCATCCAAACGATCACGGTCGCGCGATGGAGTTTGCGCCACCGGCGCACCCCGATCCTGCGGCGCAGGTAGAAGCTCGGCCCGAGCAGCGCCGCCAGATAGCCCGCGATGATGCCGATACCCGTGAAACCGGGTCGGTAGCTCAGCTCGAATGGGATCGTGATCCCGCGCCAACCGGGCTTCAGCCAGTGGTCGCCGAGCAGCGCCAGCCCATGCACTGCGATCGCCGCGAGGGCGGTGAGCGCGAGGTGCTCGTGCAGACGCGCGCTCGTGCGGCGCATGCTCGGCTGCTTGAGCACGCCCGCCGCCATCGCCAGCCCGAGCAGAACCGACATCGAGATCAGCACGATCGCGACCACGCCGGAGGCGTCGCTGACCAGCCACCACAGATATTGCGACGCTGACGTATGGGTCATCCTGCGAGCAGCGCGTCCATCGGCCGCTCGTCGACGTGCCCCGCGATGCAGCCGATCGCCTCGACCTCGCCGCTGTCATGCACGATCAAGCCTCCGTGCTCACACAGCACAGCCCGTGCTCCCTCGGGTCCCAGGAGCAGGGCCATCTTCGACAGGGTCTCCGCCTCGAGCGCGTTTGCGCCGAGCGCGGTGGCGCCGATCAGGCCGCTCCAGACCGGCGCCCCGGTGCTCGGGTCAAGCAGATGGTGCGCATAGCTTCCGTCTGCCCGGCGCCAGATGCGGACGTTGAGTCCAGACGTCGCGATTCCGCCACGAGCCACGGTGATCGATCCGATTGGCCGACGGGTCAGCGGATGCTCGGCGTCGATCTCGTATGGGGCGAGCTGGGCTCCGATCCCGCCGACAGCGATGTCACCGCCGCAGTCGACGACGAACCGCCTGTAGCCGGCGAGGCGGATCGCGACCGCGTCAGCGCACAGCCCCTTGCCGGTGCCACCCGTATCGATCATCAGGCCCGGTGGTCGGGTGATGGTTCCAGCCTGCTCGTCGACGACGACCTCCTGCCAACGGGCGGCGGGATCGGCTCGCGCAGCGCGTCTAGGCGGTGCGTGCGCGAGGGCACTCTCCAACGAGGCCGGCTCGACGCCGTCGAGCGAGTGGTCGTATCCGGTCTGCTCGAGTGCTCGGACGAGCGTCGGATCCACCAGCCCACCGCTGCGCTCAGCTGCCCACAGCCCAGCGCTGACCGCCGCACGGAGCAGCGGCGGAGCGGGGACGCAGGCGCGCGGATCGTTGTTGAGCGCAGATAGCTCGCTGTCGGCGCGAAACCGCGACAGGCGGGCGCTGAAGTCCAGCACGAACGATCGCTCGCGGTCGGCGGCCTGCAGCGGCAGCGGCGTGCGGGACAGCAGCGGCTCACCGATCAGCAGCCGCACGTCGCTGCCCATCGCGCGGAACGTGTAGTCGAGTTCTGTGGTCATCTGATCCCCTACGAGGTGTGGGTGGTGGGTGCGGCGACGGTTGGGGCCGAGGATGACCCCGAGACCGACTGCGAGACCGATGTTCCGTTGCGCCCGGTTCCGCTCTTGATCGTCTCGATGACCGTCGTGCGGATGATCTTGCGGAGCACCAGCACGGGCCGCGGGGAGGCCGACCCCGCGGCCGGGAGCTGGCTGACGAGCAGCGCGAACACGACCAGGAACGCCGCGACGCTGAACAGGAGCACGCTCAATCGATCCGAGCCGCCCCGCGCTCGGCGACGGGCAGATGTGTTCGGCATGGCCGGGTCGACCGGCCGGTTCGCCAGTCGCAGGTCAGTCGCCACCGTTATCACCGCCGCCGTCGCCACCCTCGCCGCCGCCGTGGCCGCCACTGGAGCGCGTGGTCACCGAGCCGGAGCCGCCGCCGGAGGTCGCGCCCCCGTGCGAGCTGGTCCGCGTCGTGACCGGACCGCTCGACGGTGCCGAGCTGCCGGTCGAGCCGTGCGAAGCGCTGGTACGAGTTGTCACGGGCGTGCTTGACGGTGCCGAGCCGCCGGCGGGGGCCGAGCTCGCGCTGGTGCGGGTCGTGACAGCCGTGCTCGACCCCGGGGAGACGACACCGGTGTGTGAGCCGCTTGCACCGGTGCGAACCGGACTCGCCGAGCCCGAGCTGGTCGCGCCACCGCCGCCGCCGGCGGCAGCGGTGCCGTGAGCCGGTGAGACGTGTTTGGGGTGCTGGTGGCGAACAATGTGAATCGTTCGGTGGATCACCTGCGTGCGGACATCGGCCGCGGGGTTTCGAGCCGCAAGCGTGGTGGTGGTGTGCTGCGGCTGGGAGCGCAGCGAGAAGCCGGCCAGACCGGCGGCGAGAAGCGCCGCTGCCGCTCCGATGATGCGGGTTTGTTTCCTGCCCATGTATGCAAGGCCTCCGAGGTCGGGGTCAGCGGGCACTCTGCCCGCCGCCGCGTCATCTCCCGGCCAACCAGAGGCAAAGACTTGGTAAAGCGCGAGCCGCTCTTAGGCGCGGCCAGCGATCTCTTTACCCTCCCGCCGCCAAGCTGGCGCCATGTCAACTCGATCGAACACGCGACGGGCAAACTGCGACGGGATCGTGATCGCCGGCGGCGGCCTGGCCGGCCAGCGGTGCGCCGAGGCGCTGCGGCGATCCGGCTACGACCAGCAGATCAGAATGGTGTGCTCGGAACCACGCCGGCCGTACGATCGCCCGCCGTTGTCCAAGGAGCTGCTCGCGGGCGCCGCGCGCGACGACGAGCTCCCGTTTCGCCCTGAGCAGTGGTACCGCGACCAGCGGGTCGACCTGCTGCTTGGGGTGAGCGCCCGGCGACTGGCGGCCGCTGAGCATCGGGTCGAGCTCTCGGACGACAGCTCGCTGCGGTTCGACAAGCTGCTGATCGCCACCGGCGGCCGGCCGCGGAGGCTCCCGATCCTGTCGGGCTACGAGAACGTGTCCGTGCTGCGTTCGTTCGACGACGCCGTGCAGCTGCGCGAGGCACTGGCTTCTCGCCCCCGACTGGCCGTGATCGGCGCCGGATTCATCGGGCTCGAGGTGGCGGCGAGTGCCCGCCGGCTCGGCGTCGGCGTGGTCCTGATCGAGGCGGCGGCCTGCCCGCTTGAGAGCGTGCTCGGCCGGCGGCTGGGGGCTTGGTTTCAGCGGCTGCACGAGGCCGAAGGGGTGGACGTCCGCACCGGCGTGACCGTCGACCACGTCGACGGCAACGGTGCCGCTCGGGGGCTGAGACTGTCAGACGGCTCCGTCGTGGCGGTCGATCACGTCGTCGTCGGAACCGGGATCGATCCCGATGTCGCATGGCTGGCCGACAGCGGGGTCGACGCGGCGCGTGGCGTCGCTGTGGATCTGGACGGCCGGACTGCCGTCGAGGACGTGTTCGCGGCCGGCGACGCCGCGGCGACGCTCGACGAGAGCTCGAGGCGGCACGTGCCCGGATCACACTGGGAGGCCGCCGGTCGCCAGGGAGCTCGAGCGGGACGCGCGATGCTCGGGCTGGATCCGGGCGCAGCGCCGGCGACGAGCTTCTGGACCGATCAGTACGGGCTGCGGATCCAGTACATCGGCCGTGCACAGGCCACCGACTCGGTGCAGATCGACGGCGACCCCGACCGTCGCGACTTCACCGCCACCTTCTCCCGTGCCGGACGGGCAGTCGCCGCCCTGCTCGTCAATCGGCCTCGTTCCCTGCCGGCGGCTCGCAAATTGATCGAGAAAGGAAGCCAATGACCTACATAGTTCAAATCGATGGAGACGCCTGTGCCGCGCATGGAGACTGCGTGGACGTGGCGCCGGAAGTGTTCGAACTCGATGACGTCGCGCGTGTGATCGGCACCGGACCCGACGAGCTGCTGCTCGCCGCCGCCGAGGGGTGCCCCAGCGCCGCCATTCGCGTCATCGATCAGCGGACAGACGAGCAGGTCTACCCATAGACGGTCGGGGGCCGCCGTGACGGGCGGCCCCCCGATCCGTCACGTGAGCTCTCGTGGAGAAGAATGCGGCTTGTCGGAGCCGGTTGCCGTGGCGGGTCCGACGGACTCGATGGTCCAGCTGCGCGCAGCGTTTGCGGACCCGGCAGGCCTCGCTTGTTTCAACGCCGAGTACCTGCGCCACCACGTTCGCGTGTGGCGCACAGTCGACGTCGTCCTGAACATCCTCGCCGCTGGACTTGCAGGCGTGGCTGCCACCACCGGTCTGGCCGACCTGGTCGGCACGAAGACCGTCTCGTGGCTCGCTCTGGCGGCGGCGGTCCCCCTGGCTGTGAAGGCGAACCTGAGAGCCTCGGACCTGGCCAACACTCGCAAGAAGACGTCGGAGAGTTTCGAGCGATCTTCAGCGAGGCGCCGGGTTGGTCAGTCGTCGGGTCCCGAGTGGCCTGTGCCTGAGCCGCCGCCTCCGGAGTCATCCGGATGGTCGGCGCCGTTGGTGTGGATCGCTGCGCGGGCCGACGGTTGGGGCGCTGCCGGCGCCTGTGCGACGGGCGGCGACGGGCGGCTCGCCGCCGGGGTGCTCGGTAGCACGACCGTCGGCGTCGACGTGCTGCGCGCGGCCGTCGTGCTCGAGTGCTCGCTTGACGCGACCAAGGGGGGGCGGGGCTGCGCTCGCGGCGGCGCGAGCCCGTGGATGACCGAGATCGGCTCCGACGAGAGGCCGATGTGCTCGGCTGCGAGGCGACTCACCGACCAGGTCAGGCCAGCTGTGACCGCGATCCCGAGCAACGCGGCCACGGCCCACATCAGACCTCGGCGAGTCAACACCATCGCGATCGCACCGTAGAGCCGGACGGGTTAAGCGCGGGCAAAGCCGGCATCCGTTGTCGGGCGACCGGTTGCAACGTCGGGTCCGAGCGCGAGGATCGCCACCGCGCCGCCGCCGTCGCGAGGCTCGAGCCGGACGTCGCCGCCCCACTCGCGGGCCAGCTCTCGCGCGATCGGCAGTCCGAGGCCATGGCCCTCAGGTCCTGCCACGCCAACGGCTCCGCGGCGGAAGCGCTCGAACACGAGCTCGCGCTCCTCGGGCGCCACTCCGGGACCGCGGTCGAGGACCTCGATCCGGCTCGGCGCGCAGGCGATCGTGACCGTCGAACCCGAAGGCGAGTAGCGCAGCGCGTTCTCGATCAGGGCGTCGAGCGCTCGCTCCAGATCCGCCCGAGCCGCCCAGACCGTGCCTGGGTCGCCGTCACGGCGCGTGGCTCAGCGTGATCGCGCGCCCGCTCGCCTCCGCCCGCCACCGGCGTCGCGCGTCGGCGGCCAGGTCAGCAAGGTCGACGGTCGCCCCGGCGAGCGGGCGTTCCCCCGCCCGGCTTAGCAGCAGCAGCTCGTTGACCGTGTGCGACAGTCTGTCGACCTCTCCGATCGCCGCATCCAGTTCGACGGTGGCATCGTGGCCGACCGACAGCGCCTTTGCCTCCTCGAGCCGCAGACGCAGCCCGGTCAGCGGCGTGCGCAGCTGATGGGACGCATCGGCGACGAAGTCCTGCTGGGCGCCCATCAGCCGATCGATGCGGTCAGTCATCTCGTTGAACGAGCTCGACAGCGAGCGCTGCTCGAGGCTTCCCTCGACCTTCGCCCGCGCGCGCAGATCGCCCTGCGCCACCCGGCGCGCGACCGCCTCGAGCCGTCGTAGCGGACGGCCGATCTGGCCGGCCAGCAGGCCGCCCGCGGCGAGTCCGAGAGTCAACACGATCAGGCCGATCAGGGCGATCGCCGCCTCCACGCGCATCACCGCCTGATGCACCGCAGAGACGCTCTGGGTGACGCGCACCACGCCCGCCGTGCGGCCGTCGTGGATGATCGGCACGGCGGTCGCGAGGATCTCCCGTCCCAGCGTCTTCGATGCGCGTTGGACCTGGACCTGACGGCCCCGGAGGGCCCCCTTGATCTCGGGACGGCTCGCGTAGCTCGTCCCGACCTCGCGGGTTCCGGCACTGTCTACGAGCACCCGGCCGGTCGCGTTGACGACCAGGACTCGCCCGCGCAGCGACGAGGCCGCGGTCCGCGCGAGCGTCCGCAGCTCTCTGTGGCTGGCGGGTCCCAGAAGGTCGCCTGCGGTCGCGGCGACCAGGTCGGCCTGCGCCTGGGCCTGCGTGCGGACCTCGGCGTTGACCCGCGCGCTCAGGCTCAGCGCGAGCGGGACGCCGAACGCCACGATTGCGAGCAGCAACACGTACGTGAAGGCGCCGAGCAGTCGAGCTCGCAGGCTCATCGCGCGTCGTCGCGCTGGCTCGCGAGGCTGAAGCCGACGCCGCGCACCGTCCGGATGTACTCCGGGTTGGCCGGTTCGTCGCCGAGCTTGCGCCGCAGCCAGCCGATGTGGACGTCAAGCGTCTTCGTCGAGCCGAACCAGTTCGTGTCCCAGACGTCCGACATCAGATCCTCGCGCGTGACGACACGCCCAGCGTCGCGCGCCAGCCTGACGAGCAGATCGAACTCCTTGCGGGTCAGATCGAGCTCGCGATCACCCCGCCAGGCGCGGCGGGCGCCCTCGTCGATTCGGAGGTCCTGCACGGTCAGTGGCCCGTGAACCTGATGCTCCCGTTGTCCCCGCCTCAGGACTGCCCGGATCCGGGCGATCACCTCGCCGGTCGAGAACGGCTTGACCACGTAGTCGTCGGCGCCGAGCTCGAGGCCGACCACCCGGTCGGTGACCGTACCGCTGGCGGTGACCATGATGATCGGGACGCTCGAGTCGCGGCGGATCTGACGGCAGACGTCGCGTCCGTCCCCGTCCGGTAGCGCGAGGTCGAGCAGGATCACATCGGGACCGCACGAGGCGGCCAGCGAGATCGCCTCGGTCGCCGTCCCCGCGACCGTGGTCCGGAAACCGGCCCGCTGCAGCGCGCTGGCGAACGGTTCGGCGATCGATCGCTCGTCCTCGACGAGCAGCACCAGCGGGGCGCCGGCGCGGCGGAGGTCTCGCCAGGGACGTTGGGGGAGTCGGTGTACATGGAGTGCTCGTTCGGGTTGGGACGAGCATCAGTGTCCGGCGCCCCGGTAAGAGGACGGTTCGATTTCGTTGAGAATCCCCGTATCTACGGGTGCCCGCTGACTTGCTTCCGGCTTGCTCAGCGCACGCCACTGCTCGCGCCGGAGCCTCGTAACCGGCGGGAAGTCGCCCATCGAGCTGCTCGACCAGCTCGAGCCACCGCAGCGCTGAGCGGTAGTCCTCGCTGTTGGCGTCGGCGAGCGCGAAGCTCAGCGCCAACTCCCGTGTCTCCCGGTGGCCCGCCTGGATCTCCCGCGGGTCATCACTTGGCGGGTTGGCGGAGCCGGGGGACCTCTCGGAGCCGGTTCGTGCCAGGTAGGGACCCAGGTGTGCGCCCTGCGATCTTGGTCGCCGGCCACCAGAGCGGCGTCGCCGCCAGCTGCCCAGGATCTGAAGGCTGAGCACCGATCGCGGCGCGCATATACGTGGGGGAGACACCGGTCAGCAACATCCCCCGCAGCACCGGTGCGAACGGCGTCGGCGTGACTCCGGCGCCGAGGCCCGCGGCGATCGTATCGACGGCGGTGTCGGCCAGCTGGGTCGCGATCCCGCCCTGCTTGACCGGGAAGGTGGTCGAGTCGCCCGCCGCATAGACGTCCTCGAGCCCGACCGCCCTGGCGTACTCGTCGATCTCGATGAACCCAGCGTCGTCGGCCGGCAGGCCCGGCACTTCGGGCCGGCGAGCGTCGGAAGCGCGACGACCCGGTCCGCCGGGAGGGACTGGCCGTTCTCCAGGTTCAGGTGATCGCGTCCAAAGCTCACCGCGGCGGTGTTCGCCCGCAGGCGGATGCCGCGGTCACCGAGGACGTCCCGCATAGCCCGGCTGGCGGTGGCTCCAAACGCCGCCAACGGCTCGGGCTCGGGCGTCACCAGCACGAGTTCGATGTCGGTCAGATGGCGATCGGCGATCCAGGCGGCCGTCAACAGCGCGAGCTCATAGGCCGGCAGGGTCCATCCGATCCCGCGCGGTAGGACGACCGCGAGCCTCGCCGCGTCACCCCGCTCGAGCTCGCCCAGAAGCTGCCGATAGGCCGGGACCCCTGCAACACCGGTGAAATGCAGAGCGCCGGCCAGCCAGCTGCACCGTCGGGCCCCGACGGCCACCAACACGCTGTCATATGGGAGCTTCGTCCCATTGCTGAGCGCGATGCGATGGTGCTCGGACTCAACCCCCAGCAGCGAAGCGACGTGGAGCTGCGCGCCGTATTCCTCCGCCAACGCCGCCAGGTCGAACCTTCTGCTCTCCGCGATCCCGAACGGCTCGGCCACCGTGACCGGCTGATAGACAAAGCGCCGGTTCGGCGCGACCAGGTCCAGATGGGGAGCGAAGCCGAGCAGCGATCGCAGGCCAAGGACCGCCTCGACCGCCGCCACGCCCCCGCCGCAGACCGCGATACGCGGCCGTCGCTTGGCCGGTGACGACACGGGATGCAGTGGCGCCGTCATTCGCACACACCGCCATCGATGATTGCACAGCGCGGCAAAGGCGCTGGCTGCGGCCATCTGGAGCCCGTCGTCGAAGGGCGGCGCCGCACTGACCACGCGAGACGCGTCTTGTCCACGTAGCGTCGGCTCATGCCCTCTCCTTATCCTGGGTCGTGGCGCCAATCATCGAGGTGCGCCGTGCGGTGACCCGAGTGACACATGAAAAGCTCAGTCGATTAACTTGCAATCTGCCGCTACGTAAGTTACCCTGCTTGGCCGCTAGAGATGTCGAGAGTCATGCTCACAACAATCAAGACCCAACTGGCGCCCCCGGATGCCACGCCCAGCAGGGCGTCGCAGCCGTGCTTGTTTACCGTCAACAGCATGCGCCGGCTGGCGCATGACCCAGCCCTCGCGGCGAGGTGTGCCCGCTAGATCTTGGCGTGTACACCGAGCGAAGTGAGGGCGACCCGAATGGGTCGCTTTTTTGTTTCTTTACGTGAGCCAAACAACTGCCACCAGAAGGTGATGCTCAGCTTGAAGAGTTCCAATTCCAATTGAGGCCCCGCCTGAGAGAGAAAGGTCCTCCACGACGTGTCGCCACACTGCGCGTGTAAGCACGTGTTACTTGCGCGTACCGACTAGTGATGACACCTGTCGAGCACCGGGCTCCAACACCCCTCCACGTAGGACGTCGCGCCCCAGGCCGGCGATCCAGGGCCGAAGGGTAGGCGAGCGGCATAGACAAGATCGTCGGCGAAGAGCCGCCGGTTCGATACGTGACTTACGGTGACCGAGGTGCATTTGGAGCGGTCGCATGTGCGTCGAGTCCCGCGACTGGGGCTGGACAGACACGCGAGCTTCGCACTGCACCGGCGGATAGGTCAGTCGGCAGCGCGCCTACTTTGATGAGGCACAGGACGCTCGGTTCGAGTCCGGCTCCGCCCATTCACGTGACCGTAGCTCAGCCGGTAGAGCGCTCGCTTGAAACGCGGGGCGTCGCAGGTTCGACCCCTGCCGGTCACATCATCACCAAGGCCCTGTAGCTCAAGACACGGCAGAGCTCCCGGCTCTTAACCGGGGAGGTGCGGGTTCGACGCCTGCCGGGGCCATCGCTGGAAGGACCGCCATCGGCCTGGTATCCGCCCCGAAAACCGAGGGGCCTCCGGGCCGTGTGGGTTCGAGTCCTGCTGCCTCCGTTCCTCTTGTCCGTTCCGGTGTGGTCGAGTTGGGAAGACGCGCGGTTGTTACCCGCGAGAGCGCAGGTTCGATCCCTGCCGCCGGAGCCTTCCACACGCTCGTCGCGGCGTGTCAGCCGACACTCCACTTCTGGCTGTGGGGGAGCTGGCCACCCCACCGGCCCTGGAAGCCGGGGATCGCAGGTTCGAGTCCTGCCAGCCAGACCTGAGCGCGGTAGAGGAGCGGCTGTCCTCGCGAGCCTCATGAGCTCGAGACCGTGGGTTCGAATCCCACCCGCGCGACTCCGAGGGGGCGTAGCTCAGACGGGCAGAGCGCTCGCTTGTCAGGCGAGAGGCCGCCGGTTCGACTCCGGCCGTCCCCGCTGTGGCCGTGGTATAGAGGGCAATTACTCCGGGTCGTGATCCCGGCGACGCCGGTTCGAGTCCGGTCGGCCACCCCTTCACGCGGATGCTGAGCATCGGCGAGCTCGCCGGCCTGTAACGCCAACGCCTCTGGCTGTGGTGGTTGGACTCCACCGGTCCACATCACCTCGGGGATGAAGCTCAGCCGGGAGAGCGCCTCGCTTTCTCTTTTTGGCACCGAGGAGGATCGGGTTCGACACCCGGCATCTCCACCGCCGCTCGTCGAGCGGCGGCTCCGGACTACTTCTTCGCGCCCCGCCGGAAGCCCGACATCACACGGCTCAGCCTGGTCCCGATCTCCTGGCTCCCGTCAGCGGCGATCTTGCCGACCGTGTCGTCGGTCATGGGACGCAGTCCAGCATCTATCCGGTCGTGCCGGTCGGAAATGCGCTCGGACCCGCCGCACCGCCACGCCCCTGATCGGGCCGCGCCATTCCATCTCCCGCCTCCGTAGTGTCAGCGGCAAGCACGCGCCCGTCGTACGGCCGAGGTGCGGGTTCGAATCCTGCCGGAGGCTCCTCCCCACGCCCGTAGCTCAGTGGACAGAGCGCTGCCCCGCGACGGCAGCGGCCGCTGGTTCGACTCCAGCCGGGCGTGCTTCCTCTACCTCGCGGCCGTAGCTCAGACGGAAGAGCACCGGGCTTCCCACCCCGGCAGACCCGTTCGATCCGGGTCGTCCGCTCTGTGAAGCCCGTGGTGTAACACAGCGAGCATGGCGAGCCTGACCTCGTCGGTCCGGGTGCGAATCCTGGCCGGCCTGTCCTTGATCTCGTTCGTCGCGGGCCGGAGCGGCTCGGTTATCTTCGGGCAGAACGGCCTCGGCCGTGCGGTTCGATTCCGCGCATCCGACCGCACCCCACGACCGCGACTTACACGTACACGCTGCTGCGGGCCGGAGCGGATCCGGTTATCGACTACTAATCGACAGGTCGCAGGTTCGAATCCTGCCCGGGGTGGTTTGCGCTCCGGTAGCTCAGCGGTAGAGCAGTTGCCGGCCTGCATCACCACGACCGCAGCAGCAGCTTCCTGATCCAGCTTGCGGGCCGGCGCATCGACGGTTACCGGTAAGAGCGCCCGACAAGCGTGTCGGGAGGTCGGCGCGTTCAAGTCGCGCCCGGAGCTCACGCTCCGTAGCTCAGTTCAGTTCTCGCCGTCGGGCACCACCACGACCGCAGGCTCGTCGACTTTGGCTGTGGGCCGGAGCGGCACCGGTTATCGCCTCAGGAGCGAGAAGGCGGGGGTGGGCGGGATCCCATCCTGCGCGCTCGTCTGGAGAGGGGCCTGGCGGCCCCACCCGCTTCGGCGGTGCTCCGTCCGGTCTGCACACCACGACCACAGCTTCACCAACCCAACAACCAGCACCAGAAAAGGAGGTGTGTGAGATGTCGTACCTGAAGGATTACCTCGCTCGGCGCCTCCCACAGTGGGCGGCGCTTCCCGGCTCGCGTCAGGTGTCCAACTCGGCGGGCGGCTTCACGTGGGAGGTCGATGATTGGGCCCGGTTTCGCCGGTTCCTGATCCTCGGCTCCGAGGGCGGCTCGTTCTACGCATCCGAGTGGACGCTGACGCGCGAGAACGCGCAGGCCGTCGAGCACTGCATCCGCGAGGACGGCGCACGCGCGGTCGCGGAGGTCGCTCGTGTCAGCGAGGAGGGTCGGGCACCGAAGAACGACCCGGCGCTGTTCGCGCTCGCGATGGCCGCCGGACTCGGCGACGAGCAGACGCGCCGAGCAGCTCTCGACGCGCTGCCGCGAGTGGCCCGGACGGGAACCCACCTGTTCGGGTTCGTGACGTTCGTGGAGCAGTTCCGTGGCTGGGGTCGCTCGCTGCGCCGCGCGGTCGGCGGCTGGTACGCCGGCCGGCCGGTGGACGCGCTCGCCTACCAGGCGGTCAAGTACCGCCAGCGTGACGGCGTGACCCACCGCGACCTCCTGCGGCTAGCGCACCCGGCGGCCAATGTCTCGGCCGGGAACCCGTCACTCGCGGTGTCGCCCGAGCACGCGGCGCTGTTCGAGTGGATCGTCCGCGGCACCGCCTCGGACGGCCTGCCGCGCATCGTCGAGGGCTTCGTCGCAACTCAGGCGGCCGATACGCCGAAGCGGGCAGCGGCACTCGTGCGCGAGTATCGGCTTCCGCGCGAGGCGATCAAGCCAGAGCACCTCACCTCACCCGAGGTGTGGGCGGCGCTGCTCGAGGAGATGCCGACCGGAGCGCTCGTTCGCAACCTGGCGACGATGACCCGTGCTGGGCTCATCGCACCGGGTTCGGACGGCACGGCTGCGGTGGCCGCGCAGCTCGGCGACGGTGAGCGGATCCGGAAGGCTCGGGTCCACCCGATCGCGGTGCTGGCGGCGCTTTGCACCTACGGCGCCGGTCACGGTGCCCGCGGGCGAGGCGTCTGGAGCCCGGTCGGAGAGGTAGTCGACGCGCTCGACGCGGCGTTCTACGCCGCGTTCGAGAACGTCGAGCCGACCGGCCGGCGGCTGTTGCTCGCGCTCGACGTGTCGGGTTCGATGACCTGCGGTCAGGTCGCCGGCGTGCCGGGGCTGACGCCACGGGATGCGTCGGCGGCGCTCGCGCTCGTGACCGCAGCAACCGAGTCGCGGTACGAGATCGTCGGGTTCTTCGCCGGCGATGGCGGGGTCCGCAAGCGCGGCCGGGGCCGGTTCGCCGGCCACGCTGACGGTCTGACGCCGCTCTCGATCTCGCCGCGCCAGCGGCTGGGCGACGCGGTCAAGACGGTCTCCGGTCTGCCGTTCGGCGGAACCGACTGCGCGCTGCCGATGCTCTACGCGCAGGCGTTGCGGCGAGAGATCGACACCTTCGTGATCTACACCGACTCGGAGACCTGGGCCGGGGACGTTCACCCCGTCCAGGCTCTGCGCGACTACCGCCAGGCGTCGGGTATCGACGCGCGGCTGGTCGTCGTCGGGATGGTCTCGAACGGGTTCTCGATCGCCGACCCGGCCGATCCCGGGATGCTCGACGTCGTCGGTTTCGACACCGCGACGCCGCAGCTGATCGCCGACTTCGCCCGCGGAACGCTCTGAACAACTCGGAGCGCCGAGTCGGGCGATGAGGAGACGCGCCGCCGCCTGACGGTCCGGGCGGCGGCGCCGCCAGGCGCGGACGTGGCGAAACCAGGCAGACGCACCGGCCCCAGACGCCGGCGGGCTCACGCCCATGAGGGTTCGACTCCCTCCGCCCGCATTGACATCCGCCTTCGTAGCTCAGAGGAAGAGCGCCGGGCTTCGAACCCGGAGGCAGAGGTTCGACTCCTCTCGGGGGCCCTCGACGACACCGTGGCCGAGTGGTGAGGCAGGCGCCTGCAAAGCGTCAGGATGGCGGTTCGAATCCGCCCGGTGTCTTGCCGACAACAAACAACACGAGGAGGATGAGCAGCAATGAAGATCAAGACGTTCGGGCCCGTCGACGAGCGGAGCCTCAAGCAGCTCGAGCGGTGCATGGATGCCGGCGATGCCGAGTACGGCGTGCTGTGCGCCGACCACCACCCTGGCTACAGCCAGCCGATCGGCGGCGCGGTCGCCTACGAGGGCTACGTCTCGCCGTCTGGTGTCGGTTACGACATCGGCTGTGGCAACAAGGCCGCCTGCACCGAGCTGACAGTCACCGACCTCGACGCGCTCGGCGGCGTCGAGCGGATCATGCGCGAGATCACGCGCCGGATCTCGTTCGGCATCGGCGTCCCCGCGCGGGAGCGCGCCGAGCACCCCGTGCTCGACAAGATCGCGGTGGCTGAGTTCAAGCCGCAGCGCAAGCTTGTGCAGACCGCCGTGAACCAGCTCGGCACGGTCGGGTCCGGCAACCACTACGTCAACCTGATGGAGGACGAGCAGGGGAGGGTGTGGGTCGGCGTTCACTTCGGCTCACGCGGTTTCGGCCACAAGACCGCCTCGGGATTCCTCGCGCTCGCTCAGGGGCTCGCGTTCAACGCAAAGGCTCCCGAGGGCGAGATGGACTCGCCACCGGTGCTGTTCGAAGTCGGGACCGAGCTCGGTGACTCCTACGTCGCTGCAATGGAGCTCGCCGGCGAGTATGCATACGCCGGGCGTGACGTTGTCGTGGCGAAGGTGCTCGAAATCCTGTCGGCGGAGGCCGTGCACGAGGTGCACAACCACCACAACTTCGCCTGGCGCGAAGAGCATCGCGGCCGCTCCTACTGGGTGATCCGCAAGGGCTGCACGCCCGCGCGGCCGCGCCAGGAGGGGTTCGTCGGGGGCTCGATGGGCGATGAGTCGGTGATCCTCGAAGGGGTCGAGTCGCCAGACGCCGAGGCGTCGCTGTATTCGACCGTCCACGGCGCCGGCCGGGTGATGAGCCGAACCCGGGCCGCCGGTCGGATCCGCCGCCACAAGCGGTGGATGTGCAGCGACCGCGAGTGCGGCCGGCTGTTTGATTCGCGGGAGGGCCGATGCCCCGATCACCCCGGGTCACGGATGATCAAGACCTGGGTACACGAGCAGATCAAGCCCGGTGCGGTCGACTGGCCGGCCGTCCAGGCGCGCCTGCGCGAGCAGGGGATCGTCCTCGTCGGCGGCGGTGCTGACGAGGCGCCTGAGGTCTATAAGCGCCTCCCGGACGTGCTCGGCGCGCACGCGGGTTCGATCCGCGTCAAGCACACGCTGCGCCCGCTGGGCGTGGCGATGGCCGGGCACGACGTGTATGACCCCTACAAGGACTGATCGGGCCGCCGCAAGGCGGCCCTTTCAACTCCGGGCCGGCAGTGAGTTGAGCCGTCAGTGTCCGGCGGCCTGCCCGCCGTCGATGTGGAGGATCTCGCCGGTGACGAATGTGGCCCGCTCGAGGTACAGGATCCCGTCAACCACGTCCGCGACCTCCCCGA
This sequence comes from uncultured Solirubrobacterales bacterium, assembly GCA_963770885.1. Classification (GTDB taxonomy): domain Bacteria; phylum Actinomycetota; class Thermoleophilia; order Solirubrobacterales; family Solirubrobacteraceae; genus Palsa-465. The sequence continues at coordinate 1,100,387 of CAVYRI010000001.1, forward strand.
CGCGACCCAGCGGGTGAAGGCGTCCGAGTCCCTGATAGGACTCGGGCTCGTGCGCCGGGGTCTCGATCACCCCGAGCGAGACGGCGTTGACGCGAACGCCGCGCGACGCGTACTCGTCGGCCAGCGAGCGCGTCACCGCGACGAGCCCACCCTTGGTGAGCGCGGCGAGCGCGGAGGGTCGCTCGGCGTCGGGGTTGTCGACGAGGCTGGTCGAGATGTTGACGATATGGCCGCTGCCCTGGCTGACCATCGGCACCATCACCCGCTGGGTAAGGTGAAAGAAGCCGGTCAGGTTCACGGCAGTGATCGCCGCGTAGTCGTCAACCGTGTAGTCGGTGAACGGCTTTCCGATGTACAGGCCGGCGTTGTTGACGAGCGTGTCGACCCGCCCGAAGCGGTCCAGCGCGCGGGCCACCAGCGTCTCGGCCGTCTCGGCGTCGGCGATGTCACCCGCGACGGTGACGAACTCCGCCTCATCGGACGGATCGATCGAGAGCGCGTTGGCGACGACCGCGTAACCGGCCTCGCGGAACGCCGCCACGATCCCGGCCCCGATTCCCTGCGAGGCGCCAGTGACGATCGCGACCCTCCGAGCCTCCGAGCCCGATGCCTCACTCATTCCCCGTGACCGCCTCGGTCGTCGCCGCCCCTGAGGCGATCTCGTGCTGGAGCGCCTTCAGCGCGGCGGCGTGAATCTCCGAGAAGCTGGGGAACGGCTGAATCACATCGCGCAGGACGTCGAGAGTGACCCGGGCCCGGATCGCGAGCGTCGCCTGCTGCAGCCACTCACCGGCCTCCGGGCCGAGCGCGTAGGCGCCGGTCAGGTGCGTCCCGTCACTGAGCAGCGTCAAGAAGCCGTTTGAGTCACCAGACGCGTGCGTGTACGTGGATGTCTTCGCGATCTCAGAAAGCTGCGCCGTGGCGGTGAAGCTGGCATCCGTTGCGCCGACCGCGGCGGCCTGTGGGTCGGTGTAGGTGACGCGTGGCACGGCCTCGTAGTGGGCCTGGCGCGTCTCGCCGAGGATGTTCGAGGCGACCACCTCGCCTTCGTACTCGCCCATGTGGGTCAGCGGCCAGATGCCGGTCACGTCACCGATCGCCCACAGTCGCTCGCCGGCCTGCATGCGCCCGTTGACGGGGACCCCGTGGCGGTCAGGGGTGACTCCGACGGTCTCCAATCCGATTCCCTCGACGCGCGGACGCCGACCCGTAGCGACGAGCAGGTGGTCGCCGCGCAGCTCGCGTCCGTCTTGCAGTCCGAGCACGAACTCATCCCCGTCCCTGCGGGCAGCCGTCGCGTGGATCCCGAGCTCCAGCTCGACTCCATCGCGGCGCAGCGCCTCGCCGAGAGCCTCGCCCAACGGTGCGGGCTCACGGGCGAGCAGATGGTCGGCGGCCTCGACAAGCACCACCTCGCCCCCAAGACGACAGACGACCTGCGCCAGCTCCACGCCGGCAGGGCCACCGCCGAGCACGAGCAGCCGCTGCGGGACCGCCTTCATGCTGGTCGCCTCGCGGGTGCCCCAGACGCCATCGAGTTCCGGTAGGCCGGCGATCGGGGGCGTCACCGGATCGGCCCCGCTGGCGATCACCACGTTCTCTGCCGTGTAGCGCTTGCCGTCGACCTCAACCGCTCCCGTCCCGGCCAGCCGTCCGCTCCCGCGGAGCAGGTCGATTCCGCGGTCAGCCAGCCAGCGCTCCTGGCCGGCGTCGGAATAGTCGGAAACCTCGTAGTCGCGATAGGCGAGCGCTGCGGTCACGTCGACCTCTGCAATCCCGGCGGCATCGCGCGCGCCATGCACCGCCTCGCCCGGCCGAAGCAGCGTCTTTGAGGGGATGCAGGCCCAGTACGAGCATTCGCCGCCGACCAGCTCACGTTCGACCACCGCGACTCGCAGTCCACCCTCCGCCAGCGCCCCGGCGCAGTGTTCGCCGGGCGCGCCGCCGCCGAGAACGATGACGTCATAGTCGGTTTTGGGGGCGCTACTGCTCATCTGTCGACCTCCGTACCTCGTTTGCTGGGGTCACTGTTGCGCGCCGAGTGTCAAGTTGCGCCCGTCGAGTACCCTGGTTGCTCACCCTGGTCTCGTCGAGCTGCAGCCGGAATATGTCGGCTTGGCGGGCGTAATTGTCGGGCCGGTCATCGCTTTCTACGATCAGAGGCAACTTCATGGGTCAACCGTCGTCCGGGCCTGGGGAGCCGATGATGTTGCGGGGTCGTCGCAGCGAGTGCTCCGCGCTTGACGGGCTGCTCGGTGACGTTCGCAAGAACCAGAGCCGGACGCTCGTGGTGCGCGGCGAGGCCGGAATCGGGAAAACGGCGCTGCTCGACTACCTGATCGCGGCCGCTTCTGACCTGCGCATCATGCGTGCGGTCGGGGTCGAGTCAGAGATGGAGCTTGCCTACGCCAGCCTGCATCAGCTCTGCGCGCCGATGCTCGACCATCTCGGGAAGCTTCCCGCTCCTCAGCGCGACGCGCTCGAGGTCGTGTTCGGAATCAGCGCCGGGCCTCCGCCGGACAGGTTCATGGTCGGACTCGCCGTGCTCAGCCTGGTCTCCGAGGCTGCCGAGGAGCGTCCGCTCCTGTGCGTGGTCGATGACGCTCAATGGCTTGACCAGGCGTCGGCGCGAACGCTCGCATTCGTCGCGCGCCGGCTGTTCGTCGAACCGGTCGGTCTCGTGTTCGCGGCCCGCGACAGCGGGGAGGAGCTGGCGGGATTGCCCGAGCTCCAGATCCGCGGCTTGGGTGACGGGGACGCGCGGGAGCTGCTGGCCTCGGTGGTCAGGTTCCTGCTCGACGAGCGGGTCCGTGACCGGATCGTCGATGAGACACGGGGTAACCCGTTGGCGCTGCTTGAGCTTCCGCGCGGGCTGACCGCAACGCAGCTCGCCAGCGGCTTCGGTCTGCTGAGCGCGCAGGCGCTTCCCGGGCGGATCGAGGAGAGCTTCCAGCGACGACTCGAGGCGCTTGCAGATGATGCGCGGCGGTTGTTGCTGCTCGCAGCGGCCGACCCGGTCGGCGATCCACTGCTGATGTGGCGCGCCGCCGAGCGACTGGGCGTTCGGGCCGAGGTGGTGGTCGACGCGGAGAGCGAAGGGTTGCTGACGGTGGCCGAGCGCGTCACGTTCCGCCACCCGCTGGTGCGCTCGGCGGTCTACCGGTCGGCTCCGGTGGCCGAGCGGCGGGCGGTGCACCTGGCGCTGGCTGAGGCGACCGATCGCGAGCTTGACCCTGACCGCCGTGCCTGGCACCTCGGGGCCGCCTCCTCGGGGCCGGATGAGGAGATCGCGTTGGAGCTCGAGCGTTCCGCAGGGCGCGCTCAGGGGCGCGGCGGGCTGGCGGCGGCGGCCGCGTTTCTGCAGCGGGCGGTGGCGCTGACAGGCGATCCCGCCCGCCGGACCGACCGAGCGCTCGCCGCCGCCCAGGCGGGTCTGCACGCCGGCGCATTCGACATGGCGCTCGGGATGCTGGCGACGGCGGAGGCAGGTCCCCTCGACGAGCTCCAGCGTGCTCGTGTCGACCTGCTGCGTGCCGAGGCCGCCTTCGCGCAGAGCCGGGGGAGCGAAGCTCCGTCTTTGCTGCTGAGGGCCGCGAAGGCGCTGGAACCGCTGGACTCGAACCTTGCGCGCGAGACGTATCTGGACGCGTGGAGCGCGGCGCTGTTCGCCGGGCGGCTCGCGAGCGGCGGCGGCCTCGAGGAGGTCTCGCACAAGGCTCGCAGCGCGCCCCGGCCGGCGGGTACGGTGCGCCCATGTGATCTGCTCCTCGACGGGTTCGCGCTGCTGTTCAGCGACGGCCGGACGGCCGCGGAGCCGGTGCTCAGGCGCGCCTGCGCAGGATTCGCCGGCCAGGAGGTGTCAATCGAGGAGATACTTCGCTGGGGGTGGCTCGCGACGGCGGCGGCGGTGGTTGTGTGGGATTACGAGACCTGCGCCGCGGTCTCTGCGCGAGGGGTCGAGGTCGCCCGCGAGACCGGCGCGCTTGCGGTGCTCGCGGTCAGCGTCAACGTTCTCGGGCAGGCCGCCTCATTGGGCGGCAATTTCGGGGAGGCGGCGGCGCTTGTGTCTGAGGCCGACGCGGTGACGGAGGCGACCGGCACCGCGGTCGCGCCATACGGAGCGCTGGTCCTCGCCGGTCTCCGGGGCCGAGAGGCAGCGGCGTTCAAGCTGATCGACGCGACGATCAGCGAGGCCGGCGCCGGTGGCCAGGGAACCGCGGTTCAGTACGCGCGTTGGTCCAAATCGGTGGTCCTCAACGCGCTCGGGCGTTACGGAGAGGCGCTGGCTGAGGCCCGCCGGGCGAGTGACGACACGCCGGAGCTGTTCGTCTCTGCGTGGTCGCTCGCTGAGCTGGTCGAAGCCGCCCAGCGAAGCGGCGACACCGCGGCGGCGCGAAGTGGCGTGGCGCGCCTCGCCGCGCATACGGTCGACAGCAACAGTGACTGGGGGTTGGGGATCGAGGCCCGCTGTCGGGCGCTGGTCAGCGACGGCGACGCGGCCGAGCACCTGTACGAAGAGGCGATCGAGCGGCTCGGGCGCACGAAGCTCCGTCCTGAGCTCGCCCGCGCGCACCTGCTCTACGGCGAATGGCTCCGCCGCGAGAACCGACGCCTCGGCGCGCGCGCGCAGCTCCGCATGGCCCACGATCTGTTCTCTGCGATTGGCATGGAGGCGTTCGCCCAGCGGACCCGCAATGAGCTGCTGGCCACCGGCGAGCTGGTCCGCCGGCGAACCGTCGATGCACGTGATGAGCTGACCGCTCAGGAGCGTCAGATCGCGCGGCTCGCCCGCGACGGGCTCTCCAACCCCGAGATCGGCACGCGACTATTCCTCAGCCCTCGGACGGTCGAATGGCATCTTCGCAAGGTGTTCAGCAAGCTGGGGATCGGCTCGCGCAAGGAGCTCGGCAACGTGCTCGGCGAGCCGGAGTCCGAGCTGGCGCCGGCATGACCGTCCACCAAACGCGCGACCGCAAGGCAGCAAACAACCCACGGAGGTCCACACGATGGAGATCGAGAAGCTGGCACAACTGCTGCACGAGACCGCCGAGCACCACGATCCCTACGAGAAGAGCGCAGCTCCGCACGACTGGTGGGATTGGTATGCCGCCTATATGGCTGCGCGCGAGAGTGGGAGCACCTCGGAGGAGGCATCGGCAGCCGCTGGCCGGTACATGCGCGACGTCAAGCATGTGCTGGCCAAATCAGACAGCTGAGCTCAGGATCTCGGCATGCTCGCTCTCCGGCGGGGTCCCGTAGACGTAGACCAGGAGGTCCCCGTCGCCGTGGTTGACGGTCTGAAGTGCGGTGCCCGGCTCGACGTGGATCAGCCCTCCGACCGGCACACCGTGGCGCTCGGGAGGATCGCCCAGGTACATAGTCAGCGTGCCCGCTAGGACAACGAACGTCTCCTCCTGCAACGGGTGGCGGTGGCGCACCCCGCTCGCGCCGAGCTCATAGCGCCAGATGTTGGCGCGCGTGTGAGCGAAGCCGGCCGTGTCCCTGAGCTCAGCCACATGCCGGGCGGGCTCGCCAGGCTCGTGGGGCCGGGTGATCCACTCCAGCGTCTCAGGGTTGATCACGCGAAACGAGGTCACCGATCCCATGATCGCATCGGTCCGCACAAGCTCGGTTTGGGTTGACACCTTTGAACGGTTAGTCTAGGCTTACGGTTCGTGGTGACTTACGAAACCGACGCGTGGATCGCGCTCGGTGACCCCACTCGAAAGGCGATCTTCGAACTGCTGGTGGAGCGCCCCCGACCGGTCGGCCAGCTCGCCGATGCGCTGCCGGTCAGCCGCCCCGCAGTCTCACAGCACCTGAAGGTGCTGAGGGACGCCGGGCTGGTTGTTGATCGCCCCGCCGGCACCCGCCGCATCTACCGCGTCGAACCCGACGGTCTTGCCGCCCTTCGCGCGGACCTCGAGCGGTTCTGGGGGAAGGCCCTTGCCGCCTACAAGGTCGCCGTCGAGCAACCAACGAAGGAGGACAGATGAGCATTCACACCCAGGCGACAGGGACAAGCGTCCGCAGCGCGATTGTGGTGCAGGCGCCGATCGAGGAGGCGTTCCGCGTGTTCACAGCCGAGTTCGACCGGGTCAAGCCTCGCGACCACAGCCTGCTCGGGGTTGAGATTGCCGAGAGCGTGATGGAGCCGCGTTCGGGCGGTCGCGTGTATGACCGGGGTGTGGACGGCAGCGAATGTCAGTGGGGGCGGGTGCTCGCATTTGAGCCGCCGGATCGGCTCGTGTTCAGCTGGGACATCAGCCCGCAGTGGCAGCTTGAGTCCGACCACGACAAGGCCAGCGAAGTCGAGGTTCGCTTCGTCGCGGAGTCACCGGAGCGGACCCGCGTCGAGCTCGAGCATCGCAATCTCGATCGCCACGGCGAGGGCTGGCAGAGCGCGCGCGACGCAATCGGCGGCGAGGGCGGCTGGCCTGTCTACCTCCAGCGCTTCGGTGCCCTGATCGCTGAAGTAGGCTGATCGCGGTCCGCCCGGCGGCGGGGGGAACGGCGCCCCCGCCACGGCGCGTGCGTTGGAGGGCTAAAGACAAGCGAGAGAGTGACGATCACCCTCTAAGAGAGCGTCCAACGACTTCAAGGAGAGGGCCGATGATCCTCGTGACAGGTGCGACAGGGATGTTCGGTAGTGGGATCACCGATCAGCTGGTTCAACGCGGGATCGCCGTGCGCGCGATGACGTCGAGCCCTGCACACGTCGACCAACTGAAGCGGCCAGGCGTCGAGCCCGTCCTCGCGAACATGGACCGCCCCGAAACGCTCGGCGAGGCGATGGAGGGCGTCGACGCGGTCTTCCTGGTCTCGCCGATGGATGAACGCGTCAAGGTGCGAGAGCGCAACGCGCTGGACGCGGCGCAGCGCGCGGGCGTGCGCCGGATCGTGAAGCTCTACGGCGCCGTGCGGCATCATGGCGACGCGCTCGGCCTCCTGCACGACGCAAGCGTCGAGGCGATCCGTCAATCCGGGCTCGAGTGGGCACTGCTGTCGCCGACCTCGGTGCTCGAGACGACCCTGTTCTCGATGATTCCGTGGATCGAGGAGGTCGGCGAGATCGTTGCCTGCGCCGGAGATGGCAAGGTGGCCCATGTCGCCGCCGATGACGTCGCGCGGGCCGGCGCCGCCGTCCTGCTAGACGGTCGCGGTAACGGTCACAACTATGTGATCACCGGTCCGGAGCTGCTGTCGCTCGGCGAGCTGTGCGAGACCCTTTCCAGGGTTACCGGACGCTCGATCCCATACGTCGACATATCCGACGAGGAGTTGGCGCGGCTGCTCGTCGACGAGGCCGGGATGACCGCCGAGCAGGCAGAGATCGGCGTCATCTGCCACTTCCGTGCCTGGCGCAACGGAGACGCGGAGGTGCTCACGGACACCTATCGCGAGCTCACCGGCCAGGAGCCGACGACGGCGGAGAAGTGGGTCGGGCAGCACCGCGACGTCTTCGTACAGGCGCGAGACAAGGCGCCCAGCCCGAGCGAGGTCCCGGCAGTGTAGGTCGCGGGATTTAGCCGCGGCGGAGCAGGCGCCCGACGGCGGCCATCATCTCTTCGGTCCGCTCATCCTGCTGGCTGGGTTCGGCCCCGACGACGCAGGTGTGGGCGTGCCCATCGAGCAAGCCCAGCGCAACCTTGTCAAGCGCGGCCTGCGCGGCGCTGATCTGGGTGAGGATGTCGATGCAGTAGCGGTCGTCTCCGACCATCCCCTCGATCCCTCGGATCTGGCCCTCGATTCGCTTCAGGCGCGCGAGCAGCTGGTCCTTGGTGGCGGTGTACCCCCGGGTCGGTGCTGGGCTCTCGGGCATGCCATAAGGGTAGCAAATACTGCTACCCCCTAGGGGTATCTGATACGATCGTTTCATGAGCGTCCTGGACGTGATCTGGCACGGCCTCAGAGACTCGTTCCTGATGGCGTGGGAGGTCTGGTGGGCGCTGGTGCTCGGATTCGCGATCTCCGCAATCATCCAGGCCTGGGTTCCGCGTGAGCGGGTCGAGGGGCTGATGAGCGGCTCTGGCCCTCGCTCCGTGGGCTGGGCGACCGGGCTTGGCGCCGCCTCGTCGTCGTGCTCCTACGCGGCGATTGCGATCGCCAAGTCCCTGTTTCAGAAAGGTGCGAGCGCGGCATCAGCGCTGGCGTTTCAGCTCGCCTCCACGAATCTGGTCTGGGAGCTCGGGCTCGTCCTGTGGGTGCTGATCGGCTGGCAGTTCACCGTCGGGGAGTATCTCGGCGGGATCGTGATGATCGTGCTGATGACGGTCCTGCTCCGGTTGTTCGTCAGCCCGAGGCTCGAGCGGCAGGCGCGCGAGCATGCCGTCGCGGCTGACAGCGGCCATCAGCATCACGGGGCCGGCGAGCGGCTGTCGTGGCGCGATCGGCTGAGGTCCGTGCAGGGGTGGTCAGACGTGGCCCACAACTTCCGCGGCGACTGGCAGATGCTCTACAAGGAGATCGCGCTCGGGTTCCTGCTGGCGGGGTTCATCGCCCAGTTCGGCAACGGGTTCTTTCAGCATCTCTTCATCCGCGACGCGCCGGCCCCGTTGCCGACGATCGAGAACGTGATCATCGGCCCGATCATCGCGATCCTCAGTTTCGTCTGCTCGGTTGGCAACGTGCCACTCGCCGCCGTTCTGTGGTCGGGCGGGATCTCGTTCGCCGGCGTGCTTGCGTTCCTCTTCGCTGACCTGATCGTCCTGCCGATCCTGCTGATCTATCGCAAGTACTACGGCGTCAGGTTCACCGTCCGGATCACGGTGCTGATGTTCGTGACGATGGTGATCGCAGCACTGATCGTCGACGGCATCTTCAGTGCTCTTGGGCTGATCCCCACCGGACCTCGTCCGACCCGGGCCGACATCTTCGGCTCGATCGCGCTCAACTACAAGCTGGTGCTCAATCTCGTCGGCGTGGCGATCTTCGGTGCCCTGTTCTGGCTCACCGCGCGCCGGGGGGCGAAGGATCCGGTCTGTGGGATGAAGGTCGACCGCGCGAAGGCCGCGACCGAGGAGGTCGCAGGTGAGACCTACTACTTCTGCTCGGATGAATGCCTGCAGGCGTTTGCGACCGCGCCCGAGCGCTATGCGGCCGAGGTCGAGGCCGTGGGCCCGCGTCACTAGTGTCGTGTTTCATTGATCGGCGCGCTGTGGGTGTGGGTCTCGTCGGTGGTTTGTGTGCAGACGTGGGGGCGGGGGTTGTCGTTGCGGGTTTGGGTCCAGGCGCGGATGTGGGTGTTGGGGTCGCGGACTGAGCGGTGTGTGCGGTGGCGCAGCTGTGGTGGTGTGTGGGTGGCGGTTGTTGTTGAGCACGAGCTTGCGCTTCGAGCTGGGGTGGGGCCTGTTGGTCGAGGGTCTGCAGGGAACTTTTTGAACTTGACGCCGCGTAGAGGCTCGAGGTGCCCGAGCGTTTGTAGTCGTGGGTCGCGCGCTCGGGGAACCCTGTGGGAGGATCGCGAAGATCGGCGCGGTGGGTTCCAGCGCCTGGATCCGCTCTCGTGATCGACGCACAGCACGAACGGTCCGCTCGGCGGATCGAGCTACAGGCCGACGACACCGGCGGACCCGTCGATCAACAGCGGGGTGCTTGGACAGCTCTTTAGGGTCTGCTGACGATCAGGTTTCAGCCCGAACACGTTCCAGGCTCGTGCAGGCCGTCCCCCTAAGCGCATGCGAAACGTGACAAATCGTCCGCGCACGACGGGATTTGCCACAGACGGCATCGAAATCGGCCCGGTTTGCGACAAATCGCCTCCCACAGACCGGGTTTGTCGCGTTTGACACCCCCGATCACCCCCTTCGACAGCCAAAACGAGCCCCGCCGATCCACGGCCGGCTGATTTGAGCCCGACCCCGCAGGCCATCGACCGCATCGAGTAGCGCGTGGCGTCCGTCAGCGCGGTCTGCAACCGTCCTGACGATCACCCCCTCGACCTGCACGCCGGTGATCTTCGCGCGGCTGCCCCGGGCCGCGGCCCGTCCAACAGCCCAACAAGCCGCCGCCCAAAAAACCTCAATGCCGTTCAGACCCCCAGCCGCCGCCAACACGACCAGAGCACCCAACGCGCTCGTGTGCCGCCGCGACCACGGCTCCAACTGCTCACGCTCACCGTCGGTGAGCTCAATCGCCGCTACAACAAGCGACGGCATACCCACACCATCCCCCCGCCGACCACCGACCAAAAGCATCACGACACTAGGCGGGTACAGCCGCCCCGGCGAGCGCGACCAGCACCCCGACCGCGCCCGCGGCGACCAGCGTTTCGACGACTCCGCGTCTGAGCACTAGCAGCGCCACGGCGGCCGCCGCCAGGACCACGAGCTGCCAGCCCTCCTGCAGCGCAGGTCGCCAGAACGATCGCTGCACCGAGGATCGCGCCGATCGAGGCGGGTCCCGCCCCGTCGAGGAACGCCCGGGCGCCGGTGTTGTCTCGCAGCCGTTCGAACCGGCGCCCGCCGAGCAGCACGAACAAGAACGATGGCGCGAATGCGACGACCGCAGCCAGGAGCCCGCCGGCGATCCCGTGGGCGGCATAGCCGACTGCCGAGACGGTCGCCACAACCGGGCCGGGCGTCACCTGTCCGAGCGCGACGGCATTGAGGAACTGCGCGCCGGTCATCCAGTGGTAGACGTGGACGGCGTCACCCTGCATCAGCGGGACGATCACGAACCCGCCCCCGAACGACAGCGCGCCGACCTTGAATGCGGTCCATGCGAGCGCCCCGAGCCCTCCGGTCGAGATCGATGCCGGGATCAACAGACCGAATGAGGAGCTACGGCCGCCTGCGATCAGATCCGACCGCCGGCTCACGACCAGCTCGATCAAGCCGCAGGCGAGCAGCGCGAGCACCACGTATGCGCCGAGCCAAGCGGCGGCCGCGGTTCCCACGGCCAGATACAACAGCCACCGCACGGTGCGCGTCAGGTCGTGTCGCACGCGCCCGATGCTCGGACCGACCAATCCGCGCGCAGCGTGCACTGCCACCGCAGCGACGGCGGCGCCGGCCCCCGCGCCGGCGCCCCGCACCCACAGCGGTGGCGACTGCGCGAGGAACAGCACCGACAGGATCAGGATCAGCACCACCGCAGGCAAGATGAACCCCAACCCGCCGACGATCGCTCCGGCGGGACCGCCGACGCGATAGGCGCAGAAGATCGCCAGCTGCGTTGACGCCGGCCCCGGCAGCAGGCCGCAGGCCGCATTGGCGTCCTGGAACTCGTGGGCATCCATCCACCGCCTGCGCTCAACCATCAGTTGGCGCAGCAGCGCGATGTGCGCCGGCGGCCCACCGAAACCGGTCAGCCCGATTCGCGTCCACTCGCGCGCAACCGTCGCGATCGCAACCCGCCCGCCGGCCCCGGTCGCGGTCATGTCGCCCGCGGGCCGGCCGCAGGTTGGCCTGCCAGCTCGAGTAGGAACCGGATTCGAGTCGCGAGCTCATCGGCGGTCCGCACGAAAGCTGGATACGTCTCTTCGTCGGTGTCCGCCTCCCGGGCGGGGTCGGGAATGCTCCAATGGATCAGCGCCGGGTGCTCGGGAAACTCCGGGCAGACCTCCCGCACCCGATCGCAGAGACTGATCACGTAGTCAAAGCGGCGCGTCGAGAAGTCGCGCAGATGCTTGGAGCGTCGCCCTTGGATATCGATCCCGCGCTCGGCCATCACGCGCACCGCATTGGGATGCAGCGGCTTGGGTTGGCTGCCGGCGCTGTCAGCCCGGATCAGGCCGCCGCCAAGCCGCTCCGCGAGCGCCTCGGCGATCTGGGACCGCGCGCTGTTGCCGGTGCAGAGGAACAGGATGCACACAGGTCGGTGCACGACGGGGCGCCCGCCGCTCGACGGCCGGTTCGGAGACAGACCTAGCGCGGGGTGCAGCGCCGCGCCGGTCTTGGACAGCAGGTCGCTGCAGCGGGTCAGATCAAGCCCGTAATAACCGTCGCGCCCATCTGCCGTGCTGCGCCGGCGAAAGACGAGCCGCTCGGCCCGCAGGCGGCCGAGATGGTAGGAGACGAGATTCTGAGGGAGTCCAGATACCTCGCACAGCTCGCGGACCCTTTGATCGCTGCGCGCGAGCTCGACCAGCAGACGCCAACGGATCGGATGACCGGCGAGCCTCAGGAAGGCGGGCGGGGATGAGTCGGAGCGCGATGCGAAGGCTGGCAGGTCTCGGACAATACATCAAACTGATTTGATGCATCGGCTTTTGTGGCCGGATCGCAGACGGGCGTAATCGCGTACAGTCGTCGCGCGCCGTGTAGCTCGGGCTGGTGACCACACGCGGTCCCTGCAGTCGTGGCGTCCGTCGCCGCATCTCTTCCCTTGAGGCTCAATCCATGTCCGTTCGATCGACCGTGCAACCACAGCCGAACGCTGATCCCGCGGTTCGCGTAGTGGTCGCGTCGGTGAGCGCATGACAGCCGAGAAGGGTGGGCTGAGTCGCCGGGAGTTCCTCCCGGGAGCGCTGGGAGCGGCCGCCGGCCTGGCCGTCGGCGGGCTGGTCGGTTACGAGGTGCACCCCAAGACGGAGTCCGCGCCCCCGCCCAAGCCCGCGCCGACGCCCACGGTTTCCACCGGGCCCCGCGACTTTCAGAGCTTCTTCACCGAACCGGACCTCAGACCCCCGGTCGTCAGGGTCACCAATCTCGATCCGGCGAGCGCCACCAGCTCGCCGCGGTTCATCCTCTTCGCGCCCAGGCTCTCTTCGGCAGGTGCCGTCCAGGAAGGCGTGATGATCGTCGATCGTCGCGGGCGCCTTGTGTGGTTTCAGCCGATCGCCAGCGGAAGCGACTTCGATTTCAACGCCCAGTCCTACAACGGACGGCCGGCGCTGACGTGGTGGCAGGGGCGGCTTGTCTCGGCGCACGGCTATGGGACCGGCGAGATCGCCGACGACGCTTACCGGACGTTCAAGACGATCAGAGCCGGCAACGGGCTGCAGGCCGACCTCCACGAGCTCGTCCTCACCTCGGCGGGGACGGCGCTGATCACGGCGTATGAGACGACCACCGCCGACCTCTCCTCACAGGGCGGATCGCGCAACGGGAAGGTGTTCGTGGGCCATGCACAGGAAATCGATCTGAAGACCGGCAAGGTGCTGTTCGACTGGGACAGCTCCAAGTTCGTCCCGATCTCCGAGAGCTACGAGCTGGCCAAGCCCAAGGGGGCCTACGACTATTTCCACATCAACTCGGTCGCCGAGACCGACGACGGGAACCTGCTGATCTCGGGCCGCAACACGTGGACGGTGTACAAGGTCGACCGCTCGAACGGCAAGATCCTCTGGCGGCTGAACGGGAAGCGCTCCGACTTCACGATCGAACCAGCGGCGCGGTTCTACTGGCAGCACCACGCACGGGCGCACGGGCGCGACACGATCACGCTGTTCGACAATGCCGTACGCAAGGGACCGCGGTCACGCGGCCTGGTCCTGTCCCTCGATACCGCTGCGAAGCATGTGGGCCTGAGGCACGCCTACGTGCACCCGGCCGGGCTGAACTCGACGGCGCTCGGGAGCGTGCAGCTGCAGCCCGACGGGCGCGTCTTCATGGGCTGGGGAGATCAGCCCTACTTCTCCGAGTTCAGTCCCGATGGAACGCTGCTGCTCGATGGCCAGCTCCCGATCGGGGTCAGGTCATACCGTGCATTCGTCAGTGACTGGGTGGGGCATCCGGCCGGTCAGCCGAAGATCGTGGCACGAGCGAATCCGGCTGGTGGGTTCGTCGTCTACGCGAGCTGGAACGGCGCCACCGAGATCGACCGATGGACGATCCTCACCGGGACCCACAAGGCGAAGCTGACTCCGGTTGGCTCCCAGGAGTGGACGGGCCTCGAGACGGCGATCGCGGTCAACTCGAGCGGCCCGTACTTCGCCGCCGTGGCGCTGGACAGAAACGGACACGAGTTGGGGCGCTCGGCCGTCGCGTAGCGCACGATGTCGTCGGCGCCCGGTCGGACGGCGATCTCAGCCTTGGCGCGGCAGGACCAGCAGCGAGCACGAGGCGTGCCCGAGCAGGTATCCCGAGACGCTCCCATGAACCAAGCGGCCGACGGGCCCATAGTTGCGCGAGCCGACGATCAGCAGATCGAGCTGCTTGGCGAACTGCGCCAGCTCCTCCCGGGGACCGCCGTAGGTGGCGCGGCCATCGACCTCTCCGAGCTCGGCGAGGCGCGCTGCGTATTGCTCTTCCAGCCGCTTGATCGCCTTGTCCCAGTCGGCTGGGATCGGCGCCTCCTCCTCGACTCGGGGGAGCGTGACCACCCATAGCGCCTGGATTGTCGAGCCGTAGCGCGCGGCGAGGCCGCGAGCGGTGGCCAGCGCGTGGACGCTTTCGGGCGTGTCGTCGTAGCCGACGCCGAGCTTGCGCAGCTGCGGCGGGGCCTGGGCGTACGCCCGCGACGCGATCGCGATCGCACACGGAGCGCCGTTGAGTGCCGCCCGGGCGTCGTCGCCCACCAGCACCCGTCCGAGCAGCGCGTGACGGGTCGATCCGACAACCAGCAGGTCCGCCCGGCGCTGGTCGGCAAGCTCGTGCAGCCCCCGACCTACCGACTCGGCGAACACCAACTCCGTCTCGGCATCGAGCCCGGACTCCCTCAGCGTTCGGGCGAGCGCCTGCTCGCCCGCCTCGCGCTCGAGCGGCATTGCGAGCGCCGACGCCCGGCCGCCGATCGTGTGCCCACCATAGATGTGGGCCAGCGTCAGTTTGGCCTCCGGCGCGGCGAGCTGTCTGGCCAAGGCGGTCGCGTCGCGCCCACCCTGGTAGCCGTCTACGCCGATGATCACGTTCTCGAACATGTCTTTCTCCTTGAACTTGGCGCGATTTGCCCAACTGCGCTGGGGTCAGCTACCGCCGTCGTCGACGAGCAACGCGAGCACCGCTCGATCCAGCCGAGCCCGAGTCCGGTCGTCGGCACCGTCCAGATCTCCGACACGGACGAGCGAAACCGTCTGGCCTGCGAGGTAGCGATCGAACACTCGCGGGTCGATGTAGGCGCGCCGGGCGACCGCCGGAGTATTTCCGAGAACCTCGGCGACGCCGCGGACGGCACCGTCGATCGCGCGCTTGCGGGCGGTCTTCGTTGCGGCTTCGGGGCCTGCAAAGGCAAGTGCGACGGCCGCGAGCATGGTTGCGTTCCAGGTGCGGAAGTCCTTGGCGCTGAACTCCTCGCCCGCCTGGCGCTTCAGATACTCGTTGATGTCTTCCGAGCGCACGCCCACCCAGCGGCTGCCGTGGCGGTAGGCCAGCAGCTCGGGGCACCGGTCACGCCGGCGCTTGAGCGCCCGGACGAGCTCGCCGCTGAGTGGATCGTCGGTCGCGTGGATTCGGCGTGTCCCGCCCTTGGCTGGATAGTCGAACACGATCGATCCGGCACTGAGCTTGACGTGCTGCTTGTGGATCGTCGCCAAGCCGAGGCCACCGCCGTTGTCCGCGTACTGCTCGCCCCCGATCCGAAACAAGCCGACGTCGAGCAGGCGGATCCCGCCCGCGAGGATCCGCTCGCGCGTGAAACCGTCCGTGCGCAGGTCTGAGGCGACCCGGCGCCTCAGGCTCGGCAGTCTCCGGGCGAAGCGGAGCATGCGATCGAACTTCTCCCGATCTCGCTGCTCGCGCCACCGCTCGTGATAGAGGTACTGCTTTCGACCGGCGCCGTCTGTACCTGTCGCCTGCAGGTGCCCCACGGGGTCGAGACAGATCCAGACCTCCTCCCAAGCCGGCGGGATCGCCAGGCCGCGGATGCGGCCGAGCGTCGCCTGATCGGTGATCCGCTTTCCCTCTGGGTCGAGGTACGTGAAGCCGCGGCCGCGCCTGGCCCGGCGCAGCCCCGGGGCCGAGCAATCCGAACGTCGAAGCCTCCGCCTTCTGTCGGAACTCGCCATCGTCACGGGTCTACCCGCGATCAGTGCGTGAGCGTCGCCGGCGCTCCGAGGATCAAGAAACGGCCTCCCGGGCGGGGCTCTTGCGCCCGTCTTGCCGGTCGAGGCACCGCGTTACGGACAGACGTCGAGCTCGCTCGTGACCGCCCGCGGCAGTGACGGGATCGGGCACGAGTAGCCCGTTGCGTCGAGCACCGGCCGCCACTCGCCGCCGACGCGGTGAAAGATCGCGGTGACGGTTCCGTCATAGCGGCCACAGGCGCTCACGCGGTTGTAGTCGGCACGCGCGTAGGAGGGGTCACCCGGAGCGATCGTGACGCTGAGGCATCGAGGTGGATATCCGTAGGCGGCCGCGACACCCGCTGGCCCCGGCTCGCGCGCGGCCGCCGGGCTGACGCGCAGGCTCCGTGTTGCGGCAGGCTCCGGCGGCGTCGGCTCGGCGGGGGAGGGCAGAACTGGCGCCAGCTTGGCGGGCGCCGGCTGGGCCGGGGCCGGCTTCGAAGGCACGCTGCGGTGATCGCCGCCGGCGACGGTGGTGATCACCAGTACCGCCAGGGCTGCGACCACCAGCGCAGTGATGGCCGCCTGAACGAGACCGGGGCCGCGCGAGTTGTGGGCGCCGGGCTCGCCAATCACCGTGACCTCGACCAGCCGCGGCTGGCCCGCTGGCCGATCGGGGTCACGCGGCCGCTCACGCCTGGCCATGCTTTCCAGTATCGCGCAGCCGCCTAAGCGCCTCGTTCGAAGGCCAGCTGATCCCGGATCAGCCTATGCCGCCAATACAGCGTGCGCGAAGCGCACGGCGAGGGCGCCGTCGCCGACCGCGCCCGCCACCCGGTTGGTCGCCCCGGCGCGCACGTCACCGGCGGTGAACACTCCGGGACGGACCGTCTCGAGGAGATGCGGCTCGCGGTCGGACAGCGGCCACGAAAGGTGCCCGTCGCAGCTCGCTGCTCCGCTCCCGCACAACAGGTACCCCGCCGCGTCGACGGCGACCATCCCCTGTGCCGCCTCGTTGCATGGGACGGCACCGATCATCACGAAGACGGCGGTCGCGGCGACCATCGTGGCGTCGCCGGAGCGGCGGTCATGGAGGCTCACGGACTCGACTGTCCCGGTCCCGTGAACTGCGGCCACCTTGGTCTCGGTCATCACCTCGATCCGAGGCGAGCGCTCGACCCGGTCAATCAGATAACGCGACATGGTCGAACTGAGCGCCTCGCCTCGCACGACGACTCGCACGCTGCGCGCCCGTGAGGCAAGGTGCACCGCCGCCTGGCCGGCAGAGTTGCCGCCGCCGACGACGATCACGTCCTCGCCCCTGAAGCGCTCAGCGTCGGTGGTCATCGCCGCGTGGTACACACCCGCGCCGCGGAAGCGGTCTATGCCCTCGGCATCGAGCTCTCGCCAGCGCGCTCCGGTCGCCATCACGATCGAGCGGGCGAGCACGTGCTGGCCGTCGTCAAGGTCGACGCGCAGGAGGCCTTCAGGCCCGTCTGCCATCTCGACGCCTCGGTGAAAGCTCGACAGCACCGCATCGAAGCGACGCGCCTGCAGCGTCGCGTTGCGCGTCAGTTGCGTGCCGGAGACCCCGGTCGGAAAGCCGAGGTAATTCTCGATCCGTGTGCTCGTCCCGGCCTGACCGCCCGGCGCCCAGGCCTCGGCGACGAATGTCCTCAGCCCCTCCGAGCCGCCGTACACCGCAGCGGCCAGGCCAGCCGGGCCACCACCGAGCACGACAAGGTCAAAGCGCTCGCCGTCCACCTCGGCCCGCAGGCGCAGCGACCGCGCGACCTGCGCCGCCGACGGGTTGCGCATCACATCGGTCGCGTGAACCAGGACGGGCGTCTCAGACCGCGGGATCTCGAGCCACTTGAGCAGGGAGGCGCTCTCCTCGTCGGTATCGACGTCAAAGAAGCGCACCGGCAGGAGATTGCGCTCGAGCAGATCGCGAACCTCGAACGCCCGCCGTGACCCGCGCGCAGCGATAAGTCTCATGACACCCTGCCCCCGAGCCTCGTGCCATGCCCGCCGTTCCAGCAACGTGGCGAACACGTGCTCGCCGAACTCTGGCCATTGGGCGACCATCTTGCGCAACTTGGCCTGGTCAAACTCGATCACGTCCGTCGACTCGACGGCCACACAGGCGGTGATCGTGGGCTCACCGGTGAACACGGCGATATCACCGATAAACGTGCGACCGTCGGCCTGGGCGACATACACATCCTTGCCCGGCTTGCGATCGATGAAGTCGACCAGCCCGCGCTCGATGACGAAGAACGGCGCGTCGCGAGCGCCATGCTCGTAGAGGACCTCGCCAGGCGCCACCGTCCGCCGACGACCGCGCTTGCCCAACCACGCCAGCTTGCCGTCAGAGAGTCGCGGGAAGAACACCTCGTCACTGAGGTCAGGGAACTCCGCGCTGCGAATCACCTGCGTCGTCGCCACGGCACGAGACTAGCGCCGAACAGAGGTGCGCCCTGAGGGCCGCTGTGCGGCCCAGAACGGTAAGGGACGCATATCCGAGTTGCGTGTGGGGTAGGCGGGATGGGAGAACCAGATGCAGTTCATGGTGCTAAGCGAACGGCGCAACGAAGAGTTCGAGGAAGTCGACTTCGAGCGCGTTCTTCCTGACGAGATGGATCGGGCGCGGCAGCTCTACGTTGAGGGCGTGATCCGACAGATCTGGTCACGCGATGATGGGATGGGCTCCTGTTTTCTGATCGAGGCACCGGACGCCGAGAGCGCCGCCGCCGTGGTCGAGGGAGTGCCGTTCGCTCGGGCGGGTCTCGCGGATTTCACGGTCATCGCGCTTCGCCCTTATCGCGGCTTTGGCCCGAGTTGAGCTCGGGCTCGCGCCGATCCGGTCGGCCCCGAAGGTTCCGGGAACAGCGTCCGAAGCGTGCCCTGGGGCGGTACGTTTAGGAGCGTGGACGACGACTTCTTCCCTTCGCCTCCTGCGCCTCGGGCGCCTACGCCCCGACCGCCGTCGCCGCCATGGATGGGACCGCCCCATGGCGTGCTTCCTGGTGCTGTGGCGTTGGAAGTCGTCCTTGCGCAGAGCGGGCAGGCCGCGGTGTACATCGGGCGGTGTGCCGCGTATCCGACAGGACTCGACTTCGAGCTGCACGTGCTTGCCGCGGCGAGCGCCGGTGACGAGCTTGACCCGTCACTGAACGGCGTCTATCACCTCCCCGGGGGCGGATCGACGTACGAGGAGATGCTGCGGTTTGGTGTCGCCTTCGCCGATGGTCGCAAGGCCAGCAATCTCGGCGGCTTCACGCGCTCCGGAGAGGAGCCTGACGGTCCCGTCCTATGGGGAATGGGCGGTGGGGGCGGGGGAGGCAGCTGGCATCAGGGTTTCTGGATGTGGCCGCTGCCGCCGATCGGGCCGCTGGCCTTCGTCTGTGAATGGCCGGCAGCGGGGATCCCGTTCACTCGCGTCGAGATCGATTCAACGCCCCTCCGCGATGCCGCGGGTCGCTCGCGTGAGCTGTTCCCGAACGAGCCCTCGGGGGTCGGCGGCGCTACTTGGTCTCGGGGATTCGGCAGCGTGGAAACCCGCGCCCACCAGAGCGAGGACGCGTAGCGTCCAGCGGCGGGCCGCTTCAAGGCTTCTGCCTTAAGCCGAACCGGCGGCTATGTCGCCCAGCTAAAGCCGATGGCCTCGGGGCGCGGCGCCAGCGGGCTGGCCGGGAGGCCGCCCGGAGGATCGTCCTTGTTGTAGGCGCTCGGCGCCACGTCGTTGGGCGCGTCGGCATGGAACAGCGCGGCCAGCAGCTCGATCTGCCCGCGGCCGACGCCCAGCTCTCCCATCCCGCCTCCGTACATCGGCCGCCGCTCCCGCGCGCAGCGCGCGTACACCTCAAACAGCGCACGCAGGCTGCCGATGCGCGACGGCTTGACGTTCACCACGCGCGCCGCAAGCGGCGTCGCGCCGATATCCTCGGCGCCGTGGATCGGCGCGTCGTAGGAGACGCGGCCAAGGTGATCGCTGAGCCGCCGCGCGATCTCGGGCAGGTCATGCGGATCCTCGAGGTACGCGTCCGGGAACGCCGCGAGGACGCCGTCGTACAGCGCGCCCAGCGCCTCCGGGTCCTTCACGTCCAAGCCGTAGTGGCCCTTGAAATCAATCGTGTCGACCGTGCCGGTCGCCGCGACCTCGTCGATCAGCGCGGGCGACCACGTCGCCACCGCGTCGAGCTTGAAGCGCACGCCCGGCGAGCGGGCGAGCCGCCGGCGCACTGGCTCGACGGAGGGTGGCTCGCCAAGGCCGAGAGAGTTGACGAAGCGCACCGGCCGCGGCTCGAGGTCGAGCACGTCGTGCAGGGAGCGGCCGGCCTGGCGCAACGCGAGGTCCAGCGCCGCCGACTCGAACGCCCAGTTGCGAAAGCGCCGGGCCGCCGCCCACTCCGGCGGCTTGGGCCACGGATCGAGCGTCGCGAGCTGGTCGCAGAACCCGGCAAGCGTCCATTCGCCCGCGAGCGGGAGAGTGGGCTGGGTTTCGTGCAGCGAGGTGCCATCCTCGACGTGGACCGAGACGTCCTCCCCGAGCCCGTCGGCGCCGGCCCCGACGAGCCGCACCTGCGTCGTCACGCGCTGGAACTCGTGGGTGAGCACGGCGTGCAACCGATCGTACTCGCACGACTCGATGACGAGCGGCAGTTCTGACAGCCGCGGCCAGAGGGATTCGTACGACCGGGCCGATGCCCCGAGATCGGGCATCACGCGCGGGGGCTGCCGCCGGCCGGCTCCACCGGTCCCAATACGCGATAGTCGAGCAGTACGAGACGGTCATCGATCACGCTGGTCGCGATCAGGCGGAGGTTGAGGTCGGGCGCGTCGTCGAGCATCGAATCGGCGCCCGTCGCGCCGCGGATCGTCGGAAAGACCATCAGCCGGATGCGGTCGACCAGCCCGAGGCGGAAGAGGCTGCGAACCAGCGATGCGCTGCCGATGGTCCGCATCGGCAGCCCATCCGCCATCGCCTTCAACGTTGGCACGGCCGTCTCGACCGGCACGTCGACGAGTGTGGTGTTGGCCCAGGTCAGCGGCGGTTTGAGCGTCTTGGAGAACACGATCTTGGGAAGCTCTGCCATGCGGGGAGACGTGGGGGCGTCGCCGCTGGCGACGATCTCAGACAGCTGCCTGTAGGTCGTGGCGCCCATCAGCATCACGTGATCCTCGGCAAGTTCTCGATCGATCCATTCGAACAGGCCCGGCCCCCCGTAGCCCCAGTACGGCGCATCAGGCGGTTCGCTGCCGCCATACCCGTCAACGGTGCTGAACATGTCGACGCGCAACTCTCTCACGGGATCCTCCTCTTGATCGCGGCGGCTGAAGACGGCGCCGGCGTCGCCGCCGACCCGACATTTCCCGATCAGACCGTCGCCGCGGCGCAAACTAATCGCTCGCCACTGACCGAGCGCTCGCTGTCGGCCTAGTACGGCACTGGGGTTCCGTCACACCGGAAGCGCTGCATCTGCGAAAACTGGTCGCCTCAGGAGATGGGGTGCATCAGCAGACTCCCAGCTGCTCTGCGACCGGATCGATCGAAAGCTCCATGAGGAACTGCAGCGCGCCGCTCGGCAGGTAGTCGAGCCGGGGACCTTCGCGAGGGACGCCATCCGGTCGCGCAGCATTCGGGCGTATCCCCATGGCCTGACCTGCGCTGCAAGACCTGCTCGATCAGTGAGCCGTCTCGACAGGGATCTCGACGAGTGGGCGGACCTCGACCGCGCCGCCGAGCCGCACCGCCGGAATCTGCTGTGCGAACTCGAGCGCCGCGTCCAGGTCGGACGCGTCGAGCACGTAGTAGCCCCCGAGCACCTCCTTGGTGTCGGCGTACGGCCCGTCCGTGATCAGATTCTCGGCGCCCCCATTTCGAACCGTGGTCGCCATGTCACCCGGCTGCAGGTGGGCGCCACCGACGCAGCGCGAGTCATCACGGAGCGCGAGGTACTCGGCGGTCAACGCCTTGGCCTCGTCCTCTCCGAGTCCCTCGTGGCTGCCCGGCTTGGGGTAGATCAGCATCGCGTACTTCATCTCCGCCTCCTTTGGGCGTGGTCGATGATCCTGAAGACGAACGGGCCGCGCCAGAGGGGACAGCGCCTGCCTTTGTCATCGTCAGCCGAGTCCTTGCGCGAAGCCCTGGCGCCAGCTCGCGTAGCGCGGCGTCCAGTCGAGCTCGCGCTTGGCTTTCTCGTTCGAGGCGCCTCGCGCTTCGGTCATCATCAGCGTTGCCGCTTCGCCGGCCGCCAGCCGCCCCAGCCAGCGTGGGATGCGCCATGGTGGCTTGGCACTGAGCGCGCTCGCGAGCACCGGAAGCCATTCGCGCACCGGAGCGGGCTCGTCGTCGACAATGTTGTAGATGCCGGCCGGGCCGCGGTCGATCGCGACCGCGGTCGCGGCCGTGGCGTCGTCGATGTGGATGTGCGACCAGACGCCACCACCGTCGCCGATGATCGGGAACCGACGCTTGCGGATCGGCGCCGCCATTTGCGCGTCCGGTGCCAGGCTGATCGCCGTCCCCGGACCGTAGAAACCGCCGTAGCGCAACACGACACCGTCGCCCCAGTCGATCGCCGGCACGGCCCGTTCGACATGGAGTATCCCGACCAGGGCAGCACGGAGTGCCGCCGGCGGGTTGGGATCGATCGGGTCGGCCTCGGTCTGCACCGGCCCGCCTGTGCGGGCCCATCGAAACGCCCCGAAGCTTTGCGCGACGAACCGGCGTGCCCCGACTGCGCGACCCGCTTGAAGGAGATTGTCGGTCGCCTCGGTCCGCAGTCGATTGGTCATCTTCGCCATGGCGGAGCGCTCGGGATCGCGCATGTCCCTGACTGACAGCTTCCCCGACAGCGCCGTGAGCTGATGCACCATCACCTCGGGCTCGGCGGATGCCACCGCCTGGGCGACCGCGTCTGCGTCGAGCGCGTCGGCTACGACCGGGCGCGCTCCCAGGCTGCGGACCAGGTCCTGCTTCGATCCGTTTCTGGTCATCCCGATCACCTCGTGCCCTTGCGCGACCAGCTGCGGTACGAGGCCTCGGCCGAGAACGCCGGTGACGCCGGCTACGAAGATTTTCATCACTGCCTCCTCTCGTCTGACTCTTCCCTGATCAGACACGGCAGAAGCGACGCTTGTGACAGTGGTCCGGCGCTCGATGCTCAACGAGCACGTGTCCGGGTAAGGGCACGTGGGCCACCGTCCGCCGGGGCTCGTCCGCGCCGCGACCACCCCGACCCGCCAGTTCAGATGCCGGCGGACGACGTGTGCTCGGGCAAGACGAGCGCCGGGCCGGAAGAAACGGAGACCAAAATAGGGAACTCGGCATTGAAAGATGGGGAGCGCTCCCGATGAACCGGTAGCCGTCTGCTCATACCTTGACTGGCGATGAAGTCGCAGGCCCGAGTCCACCAAGTCAAGGAGCCCACCATGCTCAAGCTCGCCAAGCACGCTGTCGCCATCGTTGTCGTCGTCCTCGCGGCCGGCGCCCCGGTCGCCGCGCACGCGGAGACGCCGACGTTCAGCTACACGCATCTGTCGGTGACGAACACCGTTCAGAACGACGTCAGCCCAACCGCCGGGCAGCCTCGGTGAGGACGATCCGGGCGCGGCTGCGAAGGCTGGCTCCTCGATCGTGGGCGGGTTGGGCGGTTGACACCGCGTAGCTGCCAGGCAGTCGACCCGATAGTCGCGGAGGGCAAGAGCAGGCCTTCGGAAACTGGCGCGCGTGGTGTCTCTAGGATCGGGGTCATGGACGAGGTGGATCTTGGTGCGGTGGTTGATGCATGCCGGTCGTTGATCTGCGACCGGTTCGATGACGAAGATCACCACGGCGCCGCGGCGATGCTGCTTGATGACGGAACGATCGTGACTGGGACCGCCCCGGAGGCGGTCAATTCTTCGGTGGACGTGTGCCACGAGACTGAGCCCTATTGCGCGTCGTTTCGCCTGGGCAGACGCGTTCTCGCTTCGGTATGTCTGCATCGGGAGCCGGGCGGACGGACGGTGGTTCTGAGCCCGTGTGGGGTATGCCGGGAGCGTCTCGCCGTCTATGGACCCAACGTGCTGGTGGCGGTGGCTGATGTCGACGATCCAACACTTGTCGTTTGGAAGCCGCTGAAGACCGTCCTTCCCGACTACTGGAGAACGGCGTTCCCCGACGAGCTTGACGCAGGCTGGAATGATTGAGAATCGGTCCTGGCGCAAGCCGGACTGGAGGCAACAGACCAGCGCTGCGGCATGCTGCACCTTGGGTAGGAGAACGCTCGAGTCCGCATCGCAGTCCACCAGGCCACTCAGCCCAGCCCAGAAGCTCCGCGACGTCGCCTGACCCTCTCCTGCGGACGGCCGCCGCCCGAGGAGTGGAGGCCTGTCCTGACGACATTTCTTCTGCCGCGCGGCGCCGATCTCGGTGGACACCGCCACGATGACGTTATAGGTTGCAGGCAAGGCGGACCGGAGCTACGACATCGGAGGTAGGCGGATGGGCGTGCGCTTGAAGCTGACGGTCGCCGTTGGGGCAGTGTCTTTGTTCGCGTTGATGCAGGTCTTGTCGGCGTCCGCGTCGGCGGTGGCTCATGCACCGGCGCAGAGCGTGATCGTGGTGTTCAAGAACCAGGATCGCGGCCAGCCCGCGACCCGGTCGGCGCTCCCGGCGCGCCGCCGCACGCTCGCCGCGGTGCAGGCGCCGGTGCTGCGCCAGCTCGCCGGCAGCAATGCGCGCAGCGTCCACAGCTACACCACGCTCAACGCGGTGTCCGCGACGGTCTCACCGGCGCAGGTTTCGTCTCTGAGGTCCGATCCCGCTGTGGCGGAGGTCGTTCCCAACGGCCTCGTCCACCTCGCGCCGACGACGACCGGAGCCGCCGGCAGCGCCTCCGGCGCCGGCGCCACGCCGCTGCCCGGCGCCTGCGCTCCCGCCGGCAAGGTCCAGCTCGAGCCCGAGGCGCTGAAGACGATGAGCGTCGACTCCGATAATCCGAATGCGAAGACGGCGCGGTCGCTGGGGATCAACGGCAGCGGGGTCACCGTCGGCTTCATCGCCGATGCGCTGGACCCCAACAATCCCGATTTCATCCGGCCCAACGGTAAGCACGTGTTCGTCGACTTCAAGGACTTCAGCGGCTTCGGCACGTCGGCGCCGACCAGCGGCGCGGAGGCGTTCGGCGACGCCTCAGCGATCGCCGCGCAGGGGCGCAAGGTCTACGACGTCAGCCACTACAGTGCGCTGCCGCTCAACCGGCCGTGCAACATCCGCATCGAGGGCGTCGCGCCCGGCGCCAACCTCGTCGGTCTCGTCGCCTTCGGCGCCTCCGACGTGGCGCCGGACTCGTCGATCCTCGAGGCGATCGACTACGCGATCACGACAGCGCACGTCAACGTCCTCAACGAGTCGTTCGGGATCAACAACTATCCCGACGACGGCGGATCGCTCGACCTGATCGCGCAGGCAGACGACCAGGCGGTCGCGGCCGGAATCACGGTTGTCGAGTCGACCGGGGACGCCGGCGTGACGAACACGACCGGCGAGGCGGCGACCGATCCCAACGTGATCTCGGCCGGCGCCTCGACCGATAACCAGAACTACATCCAGGATGGTTTCGGCGGCGCGCGGTTCCCCGAGGTCAAGGGATGGAGCAACGACGAGATCAGCTCGCTGAGCTCGTCGGGCTTCGACCAGCGCGGGCGCACGATCGACGTCGTCGCGCCGGGCGAGGACGACTGGGCACTGTGCTCGACGAACCTGGACGAGTTCGGCGGTTGCGCCAGCCTGGCCGGCAACCCGTCGCCGGTCCAGTCGTTCGGCGGGACGAGCCAGTCCTCGCCGATGACGGCGGGCGTCGCGGCGCTCGTCATCCAGGCGTACGAGAAGACCCATCACGGGACCGCGCCCACGCCGTCGCAGGTCAAGCAGTTGATCGTCTCCAACACCGATGACATCGGCGCTCCCGCCGACCAGCAGGGCTCCGGTCGCGTCGACGCCTACAAGGCCGTGCTCGCGGCCGAGAACGACAACCAGCCCGCGGGTGGCGGCTCGGCCCAGGGCCGGAATGTCGGGGTGGTGGTGACCAACCCAACTCAGCTCAACGCGGTCGACCAGCCCGGCACCGCCGAGAACCTGACCGACACCGTCACCAACGAGAGCGGCTCGACGCAGCACCTGACGTTCTCGGGTCGCACGCTCGGCGCCTACCGGTCGCTGTACAAGACGCAGTTCACCCTGTCAGACAGCGATCCGCAGACGCCCGACTACGCGGGCGTGCCGATCAACTACCAGCGGTTGAGGTTCCGAGTGCCCGCGGGCGAGGACCGGCTCGACGCGTCGGTGGCGTTCCACGGGGCGACCCCGACCGCGTCGCTCAACGCGCGGGTGCGGATCACGTTGATCGACCCCAATGGCACCTACGTCGGGGACTCGCGTCCGCAGGGCCTCGGTAACTTCGGCGACCTCCAGATCGCGCACCCGGCCGCCGGCACGTGGACGGCGTACGTCTACAGCCGTGATGCGGACGCCGGCGGCTACATCGGTCCCGTGCTGTTCGGTGTCAGCGCAGCCAGGTACACGTCGTTCGGGACCGTCACGCCGGCCGGCGCGACGCTGGCTCCGGGCAGGTCGGTGGCGGTCCAGGTCAGGACGCGCACGCCGGCGCAGCCCGGCGACGTCAGTGGAGCGATCGTCCTGCGGTCGAGTCCTGCCGGCGGCGGGTCGACGACGTCGACCACCGTGCCCGTGACGTTGCGCAGCCTCATTCCGTCCGGCAACCAGACGTTCTCTGGGACCCTGACCGGCGGCAACGGACGCGCGCCGATCAGCGGGCAGGAGTTCTTCTACCAGCTCGACGTGCCCGCCGGGCAGCCGGAGCTAAACGCAACGATCACGGTCCAGGATCCCGGCAACGAGTTCGGTGCCTACCTGATCGATCCGCAGGGCGAGGCCGTCGCCTACGCCACCAACATGCTGCCGGGGGCGACTTCGTCATCGCCTCCCGACGACCAGCTCGGCGCCCAGCTGCATACGCTCAATCCCGCTCCGGGCCGATGGCGGCTGGCGGTGGTGTTCGCGCCCGTGGTGTCGGGGAACTCGCTCTCCTCGTCGTTCCAGGTGAGCGTCAACCAGCAGGCGGTGCCGGCCTCGCGCGGCGGGCTCCCGAACGCCGCCTCCACGCAGCTGACCGCCGGCGAGTCCCACATCTACAACATCACCGTGAAGAACACGGGGACCGCGCCGGAGATGTTCTTCGGAGACGCGCGGCTGCCTGGCAGCACCTCGTTCACGCTCGGTGCCGTCAGCGGGGCGTCGGACAATCTGCCGGTCAACGACAACCTGCCCGTGTACCTGGTGCCGACCAACTCGACGCAGTTCCAGGCACAGGCGACGACAACCGGGTCGACGCCGCTCCTGTTCGAGTCCCAGTTCGTCGGCGGCGATCCGGACCTGGCCTCGACGGTCGGCAACACGGCATCCCTGTCGTACGCGGACAACCCCATCGCTACCGGCGAGTGGGACGTGTTGCCGGTCGAGTACGGAACGTTCGGCAAGACCGGTCCGCCGAGTGAGGCGGTCACCACATCGGCGAGCGTCGTCACGAGTCCGTTCGACACCGCGGTCAGCTCGCCGACCGGCGACCTGGAGTCAGACAGCGCGAACCCGGCGACGAGCCTTGACTCGTTCAAGCCGATCAGCATCCCCCCGGGCCAGACGGGGACGATTCCAGTAACGATCACCCCGAGCGGAGCGTCGGGTACGGAGGTCACCGGGACGCTGTACCTCGACGACACGGCGTACTTCGAGTTCGGCTCGATCCAGGACGCACTCGTGAACTATCCGCAGGCCGATGAGGTGGCCGCACTGCGCTATCGGTACACGATCAAGTAGCGCGTCTTGTCGGCGCCAGCCGCTGGCCCACGCTGATCGCAAATGTGACCGCCGCCTCGCCGCGGCGGTCACGCGCGTGGCGGCCACTCCGCCGGGCTAGCGATCGGATGACGCGAGGTTGGTCAGGGTGTGCTCTCCGCGATGGTTCCGACGGCCCTTCTCGCATGGGCGATAGGCTCGCGTCCGCGGATGCCGGATGACACGCTTCAGCCCGTGACGGAGACGCACTCAAGCTCGACCGCGGCCTCACGGCTGCCGATGCTGTTCCGCGATCGCACCCGCGCCCAGCAGATCGTGCTGGGCGGAGTGCTTCCGCTCGCGATCGGGGCGCTCGAGGGCGTACTGGTCGGCGTCTCGAGCGCGGCCTACTGGATCGTCGCGTTGCTCGCGGCGGTCGGCGCGTTCCTGTCCGGGTTCGAGCATCGGGACGGCTGGGGTGGTGCCGACCGGGGCTTCTTCGGGGGCCTCAGCTACGGCGTGGCGCTGCTGGTCGTTCACTGGCTCGCCGGCACCCACGCGAAGGTCTCACTGGGAAGCTTCCCGCCTCTGCTCGTTGTCGTCACCGCGATCGTCGGCATGCTGCTGGCGGCCGCCGGGGGGCGGATCGCCCGGGCGATCCGTGAACGCGCGGGCATCTTCATCACCGACGAGCCCGAGGACAACTAGCTCGGGCTCTTCCCCGACGTCCTTGAGGCGCGCGCGTAGGTCACAGATGCGTCCCGGCGGCAAGCTGATGGCGAACTTCTGGCAGGGAGAGTTCCCCTGGCGGAATACCGGCGCGACGGGATGGCGCGGCACGACCCCCGTCGGGCTGTTCGCCGCCAACGGCTACGGCCTCTACGACGTGACCGGGAACGTCTGGGAGTGGACGAGCGACTGGTACTCAAGGCGTGGCACGGGAGCCGACGCGCCGGCCAGCCCGTGCTGCGGCCCGAGCATCGATCCGCGCGTCGAGTCGCCGGACGCCAGTTACGACGTCGGCCGCCTTGGCGCTCACATCCCCCGCCGCGTCGTCAAAGGCGGCTCCCACCTCTGCGCGCCCAGCTACTGCTTGCGCTACCGCCCCGCTGCATGGCAACCCGAGGCGATCGACACCTCGACCAGCCACATCGGGTTTCACTGCATCGTCCGCTGACCGCGTAGTTAACACCCAGCCATCGTTCAGTCCAGCCGAGGATGGTGTTCGGTCAGTCGACTCGCGGCCTCCCAGGCCGCGGCGTGCTCGAGCAGACTGCGGTCGTCGCGGTAGCGGCCCACGAATTGCATCCCTACCGGCAGCCCCGAGTCGGTGAAGCCGGCCGGAACAGCGACGACCGGGTGGGAGGAGACGGTGATACGCGAGCACACGCGCATCCACCCGAGGTAGTGGGGCATCACCACACCGGCGACCTCAGCCGGGTACTCGAGATCGACCGCGAACGGCACCACCTGTGCCGCTGGCGCGACCAGGAGATCGAATCGCTCGAGCAGCTCAGCGACGGTCGCGAACACCGCTGACCGGGCCGCGATTGCCCGGGCCACGGCCGGTCCGTCAAGCGCCATGCCCTGCTCGATGTTCCACAAGAGGGTCGCTTTTGCGCTCTTGTGCAACGTCGGCAGTATCGGAGCAAACGCGCGCACGAATGCGACCGCTCGTAACGTCTCAAACGCCTCGTCGGCGGCGCCTAGATCCACGTCGACGTCGCGGACATCACAGCCGAGCGCGGCGAGCCGCGCGCGGGCGCCGTCGAGCACTCGCAGCACCTCGGGCTCGATCGGCAGCCCGCCGAGATCCGGGCACCAGGCGATACGCAAGCCGGTGAGATCACCGCGCAGCTCGGCAGCGAACGTGGCCGGGTCACCGTGCGAGAGCGGAGAGCGCGGATCTCGTCCGCTGATCGCGGTGAGCATCAGCCCGAGGTCACCGACGGTGCGGGCCATCGGCCCGACGACCGAGGCGACGTCCCACACGTCGCTCTCACCGCTGTCGGGCACCAGCCCAGGCGTCGGGCGCAGGCCAACGACGTTGTTAAACGACGCCGGGTTGCGGATGCTGCCCCCGTGATCGGACCCGTCGGCGATCGGGATCAGGCCCGCGGCCAGAGCCGCGCCCGCCCCGCCGCTGGAGCCGCCGGCCGAGCGGTCCAGTCCCCAGGGGTTGCGGGTCGCGCCGAACACCTCGTTAAACGTGTGCGAGCCGACACCGAACTCGGGCGTGTTCGTCTTACCGACGACGATCGCCCCAGCAGCCCTCAGTCGCCCGACGACGAGGCTGTCGACAGCCGGCACATTGTCAGCAAACGCAACCGAGCCGTACGTCGTACGGATCCCGGCCGTGTCCTCCAGGTCCTTGATCGCAATCGGCAGCCCGTGCAGCGGCCCGAGCCGCTCGCCACCGCCGGCCGCGCGCTCGTCGGCCACAGCCGCCTCCGCGAGCGCCGCCTCCGGCCGCAGGGTCACGATCGCGTTCACCCGCGGGTTGACCGCTTCGATCCGCTCCAGATGCCAGGTCATCACCTCCCGCGCCGACAGCTCACGTTTGCGCAGCGCGGCCGTGAGCTGCCGTGCCGTCCACCAGTGCAGAGCGTCCGGACGGTCTTCGTCGCACTGGTTCATATAGATCGCATCATGCCCGGACTGTCGCCGCAACGTTCGCGTGACTGACCTGCAGTCGTCGCGAACCCAGGGCCACCGTCGTGGCCAGCAGCATTTTCAGCTGACCATCGGGACCGCGTCCGCGGCGCCGGCTAATGGGCGATCTCGAGTGACTGCCAGGCTCAAGGCGCGTAACGGCAACATAACGGCGTTACGGAGCTGGTATTGGTCGTGCGTACAACCTGCGAGCAGCAGATGGGGAAGCTGAGCAACCACTACGGCTGGAGCTGTCTCGCTGCCGTCAGCTGCGTGGTCGCGGTTGCCGCGTGTGGGTCGTCGCACATGCCGAACGGCGCAACGGGCTCGCGAGGCCGCTCGCAGGCACTTAAGTTCGCGGACTGCATGCGCGCACACGGTGTGCCGAGCTTCCCGGACCCGAGCGGAGAGGGCGGCGGAGTCGATCTTGCAGGCACGGGGATCGACCCGCAGTCGCCGGCATTCAGATCAGCACGAACGGCATGCGCCCGGCTCGCCCCTGGAGGCGTCGCCGGTGGCGTCCACGCAACCGCGAGCCAGTTTCTCGCCGCGCTCAGGTTCGCCAAGTGCATGCGCGTCAACGGTTTTCCGAGCTTCCCCGACCCCACACGCGTTGACTCCCCGCCCGGTCCGATCCTGATTGTCGGAGACGGCTTGTTCTTTCGCGTGAGTCCAAATTTCGATCCAAGTACCCCGGCGGCCAAGCGGGCGGTAGCCGCGTGCGGTCAGCGGTAAGTCGCGTGCCCTAGTCCACCGCTGCCGCCCCGAGTCGAAGCGGATAGCGGCCAAGGGTGGCCAGTTGACAGAGTCCTAGTCGCTACGAAGGGTGCCGAAGAGTCGGATCACAGGAGGTGCGGGATGAGATGCCACGCAACGTAGGCGAAGACCGCCACGGTAACCGCTACCCCGACCCAGTCGCGGGTTCGATGGCCTCGATATCTCCACAGGCCGCGGACGCGCACGGCGTGAGGGGCAAGCTTGGTGAGGTCAAAGCCCGCGACAAACGACTGGGTCATGCGGGTTGAAGAACTCATCGGGCCTCGTTCATCTCAGAGCGACCCACTGCTCCGCTCGTCGCTGGCTTCCACGGCGGTTTCCCGCTACTTGCACGCGGCAGGCGACGAGAATAACGATGCCGACCTTCGGCGACCTGTCTGGGGCACGGAATCGTCCAGAATGGCGAGACCCGGCGCATAGTTCGCTGTTGTGCAACCGCAGTCATCAGCGTCGAACATCTAACAGCGAGGAGCATCTACATGTCAGAGACAGACTTCGACGTCATAGTTGTCGGCGCCGGCTACGCGGGGATCACGGCCGCACGAGACATGTGCGACCGGGGCCTGTCCGTAGTCGTCTTGGAGGCGAGCGAGCGGATCGGCGGCCGGGCCTTTTCGTCCGTCTTTGACGGTTACGACGAGCCAATCGAGCATGGCGCTCAGTGGATCTGTCAGCGGGTCAGCCACAACATGCGGCGCGAGGTTCAGCGCTACGACATCGCGACGGTGGCAGACGCCGCGCCGGAGAGCGTGACGTTTTGCACTGGCGGAGAGAGGCGGACCACGCTCCCCGTCCCGGTTTCGGAGCTCGCCAAGCTGGAGAGCGCCTGGTTCCGACTCTATGACGCATCCCGCCGTATCTCCGCTGCATTGCCGGTTTGCGACCAGCCCGTATCCGATCTGGACATATCGGCGGACCAGTTCTTTGCCCCACTCAGTCTTCCGCGGGCGACGACAGACCTTCTGTATTCGATGATCTCCGCGCACTGCTGTGCGCCCCCTCAAGCGTTGTCAATGCTTCGACCACTTCAGCAGCTCGCGGCATTCGAAAACAGCCCGTATGCGATGGGTAATGAGGCCTTCGAGAAATTCGCGCACGGTACAGGAGACCTGATCACCACGATGATGCAGACCTCGGCAGTGGAGCTCCGGCTCTCGAGCCCCGTGATGCACGTCACCCAGGGGGCGAGTGGGGTCACAGTCACGACAGCTTCTGGTAGCTCGGTCTCGGCCTCGGCTTGTGTGGTGGCTGTGCCCAGCAACGTCATCCGGCGAATCGAGTTCGAGCCTGAGCTCTCGGAGGACAAGCGGGTCGCGACGGCCGAGAATCACGTTGGGCGTGGAATCAAGATCAGCATGATCGTCGACGGCATCCCGCCAGGACCGTTGTGCGTGGGCCCGGGCCCGCTCCAGATGATCGTGACGATTCGCGAGCTGGCCGATGGCACATGGCTGCTCAGCGGCTTCGGGGACGGTCAAGGTCTTGACCCGACGAAGCTCGAAACAGCGCAAGAGGGCCTCGAGTTCTTCTTTCCTGAAGGCCGAGTGATTGCGAGCGACGCTCACGACTGGAATCGGGACCCGTGGTTTGACGGCACGTACCGCATCGAGGCCCCAGGACGAGCTCACGCTTTCCCGCGCATCATGAACGCCCCCGAGGGTCGGGTCTTCTTCGCGGGGTCGGACATGGCCATGTCCGTCTTTCGGTCGATCTGGATGGAGGGTGCAATCGAAAGCGGACACCTCAGCGCCGAAAAGGTTGCCGCGTTCCTCAGGGTCCCGACCGGGCGTGCGAACAGAACCAGCATCGCCAGCTGAATCGAAACCGCCGCTGTCACGAACTGGCAGGCGCGTTGGCGGGCTAACTGGGCGGCGACCGTACCTCTGCTCTTGATCGGCGGGTGAGCGAAGCGGGAGCCAGGGCTAAGTGCCCACTCAGGCGACGAAGCGGTGGCAGCGCCGGGTCTGGACGCCGCTCTCGCTATCCGCGCATTCGGGGTGATTCGCCGGTGCGGTTCGAGAGACGCCTCTATGAGACTAAGCCGGTTCGGATCGCGCGAGAATCGTTGGCGTGGGGCTTCCGTTCAGGCACACCGATGACGAGTTGCGCAACATGTACGCGGACGGACGCGCCAACGGCCAAGCGCGTCGCTACGCTCGGTTCTGGGCGGGGGTGTTCTGCAGCGGGCTGCTCCCACGGCGTTGGGTCACGCTGGAGGTTCCGGGCCGGAAGTCGGGGGCACAACGGAGGTTTCCGCTCGGGATTGCGACGGTCGATGGCGAGCGCTACCTCGTCTCGATGCTCGGCGAAGGCTGCAACTGGGTAGCCAACGTGCGCGCTGCCGATGGCCGCGCGAGGCTCATTCACGGTACCTCGGAGCGTGTCCAGCTGATCGAGGTTCCGGTCGCACAGCGGCCTTCGCTCCTGAAGGCGTATCTCGGACAGGTTCCGGGCGCGCGGCCGCATCTCCCGGTCGACCGTAACGCGGACGTCGATGCCTTCGTCCCGATCGCCGGTCGCTATCCGGTGTTCCGGGTCGCGCGGCGCTGCGCATAAACGCGGCCCCGCCGAATCGGGTTGGGCCTGCCGTCAGCTCCGCGTCCCCGTGCGAGTCCGAAGGGCAGGTCTCGGGTCCGCTTGCCCACCGTGGGGGCGCTTATGCCCACGGGGGGGCGCTTATCGCCACGCTGGGGGTGCGGGATCGGGTCGTGTCTCCGGCTGTCTCGACCGACCCGACCGCACGTGCAGCGAAGTTCTCGATCGCGTGCGCGTGCCGCAGCTGGCGAGGCGCAAATCGGTGGCGGACGCCCTCGGCGGCTCCTGCGTGGTGGATGAAGTTGCTTCCTCGCCCCGGACGCTTCCCAGCGCCGGCCGACGGTCGCTCATGGATCACGCAGAGCAGCGCGGACACCCGACCTCCTCGCAAGTCGCACTATTCGGTCCCGCGGCGTGTCGCTTCGTCGCTTGGCGCACGGTCTGCTGGGGCTGGTACTCGGCGAAGCAGCTGGTCGATCAACGTGCCGCAGCGCTGGGGGTCGTCCAAAAACGGCGCGTGGCGCGCTGGCATGACCTCGAGGTTCGCGTCCGGGATCAGCGTGGCGGCGCGCCGGCCGATCTCCGGGCCGCCGTACGGGTCGTCATCTCCCCAGATCATGAGCACGGGCGCGGCGATGCGTTGAAGCTCAGCGTCGGAGAGGAAGTTCTCCGGACGCGGTCGCCCGAGGCGCATCGCGAGCCACATGTGGCTCAACATCGCCGTACGGAAACCCGGCTGTCGCATGCCCTCATGGACGACATCGAAGAACCCATCGGGCGCGAGCTCAGCCGCACGCGGTCCGATCGCACCGCGGGCCAACGAGCGGCGGGAGACAGTGACGCTCGGCGAGCCGATCCGCGCGACCACCTGACGCACCCCCGGCGTGGAGAGCGCGGTGAAGAACGGATCGCCGCGCATGCCGGGCAGCGCGACGGCAGGAACGCCGAGGGAGGCCAGCGCGATGATCCGCTGCGGCGCGTCGACGGCCAAGCAGAGCCCCCACATGCCACCCAGCGAGGTGCCGATGACGGGAACGCGTTCGAGGTCGAGCGCGTCGAGCAGCGACGTGAGCTGCGCAACCGCGTGCTCGCGCAGTGATCGCCCGGCGTAATCAAATGCGTCGCTGAGTCCGAACCCGGGGAGGTCAAAGGCAATCAGCCGATGGGTTCCCAGGTACGGCATCAGCGGCGCCCAGGTCGCTGCGCTCATGCCACTGCCGTGCACGAGCAGGAGCGGCGGACCATCGCCCGCCTCGAGCACACGAACAGCAAGCGGCGGGTCATCCAGGCGGACGCGTCGGCTGACGATCTGCATTGCACATGCGTCAAACAGCCGCCGCTCCGCCGCCTCGAAGGCTGCCGTTGGGGCGTGGGTTGCGTGCTTGGACATCGCTCTCCAACTCAGATCGTGAACGCCGGCAGCGCTCATGTCCAACGCAGGAACCCCGACGGGCTGGCTCAGTGGACACCCACGGATCGGCGCTGGTGCGTTCGAGCGTGGTCTCCGCGCGCTGATGCTGGACAAACAACGGGGCGCTAGTCAGTGCGTCACCTGCCGGTTCGGTTAGGCAGCACCGGCCATCGTTCCTGCGGCGCCGCCGCCCGCCCGCGTGGCCTCCGAGGCGGCTGCCACGGGTTGGGTTGTCGGGATGCCGAGACTGAAGAACAATCCGATCAACGCGATCACGGCGATGACCGATAGAGACGAGCGCAGGGCGTCGACGCGGGCGTTCGCGTTCTCTTTTTCGATCGCGTGGGCGGTGTGCTTCCGCACCCCGACCGAGTCGAGTGTGATCTGTAGATCCTTATTGGAGAGAAACGGCACACCGCTCGCCAGTTCGGTCTTGGCCGTCGATTTCAAATCGGCCGGTACCGCCGGGTTGTGCTGGATCCCGTCGATCAGCGATGCGGTGAGCCCCGCGATCAGAACCGCGCCAGCCAGAGCCGTGCCAATCGAGGAGCCGAGGTTAGTGACGGTGTTCTGCAGTCCACCGACCTCGCCGCTCCGCTTGTCAGGAACTGACGACACGGTCACGCTTCCTAGCTGGGATGCGAGCGCGCCGCTCCCAATACCCGCAAGGAGCATCGGCAGCGTCACAATCCCCGGCCCGGCGCCAGCGTGGAGCGCTGCGACCATGACGGCAATACCCGCGAATAGGGCGACAAACCCGACCTGAACAAAACGACGCGGCGACGCGTTGGGGAAGAACTTCGGAATACCGACCGCGGCAAGCAGGAGCGCGATCGACAGCGGCAGCGCCCGGACTCCGGTGGCGATCGCCGACAACCCGAGTGACACGGACAGAAACAGCGGCACCGCAAAGAACAACCCAGCCTGGACCAGGTACAGAAAGAAGAAGCAGCTGAGTCCTCCGCACAGTGGCCGATTGCGAAGGATCGACGGGTCGACCAGCGGCTCGGCACCGCGTCTGAGCTGCCGGTTCTCCCACCGCACGAACAGCCACAGCACGACCCCGCCGGCAAACAGCAGCCAGACCGACGGTGAGAGACCAAGCCAGCGAGGATCCCCCGCCGCGGGCTGGACGAACCCCCACGAGCCGGCTTTCAGGATGCCGAACACGATCAGTGCCAGACCGAGCGCAGACAGCGCCGCACCGCCGAGATCCAAGTGTGGCCGGCCCGCGACCGGCGCGTCGGCAATCCGGCGAGCGACGGCGAGGATCACGATCACCATCAGGACCTCGCCCCCGAACACCCATCGCCACGACGCGTAGGTCGTGCATAACCCGCCGATCAGCGGGCCTGCGGCGACCGCGATCGCGCCCGCGGACGCGAGCAGCCCATACGCGCGGGAACGCTCCGCACGCGCGAAGTTCGACGCCACGAGCGCGACGAGCGTCGGCAGAATCAGGGCGGCGCCGACGCCCTCGATGACCGACCAGCCGAGCATCAGCACCGGGAGGTTCTGGGCGATCGCGGCGATGAATGATCCGAACCCGTAGATCACCAGACCGATCGTGAATGCGCCCTTGCGACCAAGGATCTGGCCGAGCTTCCCGCCCGTGATCATCAGCGAGGCCATCACAAGCGTGTACATCGTGATCGCCGTCTGCACCCCGGTCACCGTCGTCCCCACATCCTTGGCGACGGCTGCGATTGCGACGTTCATCGCAGAACTGTCGAGCGTCATCAGAAACTCGCTCCCAGCCAGCGTCAGCAACACGATCCCCGAACCACTCACCGCATGCTGGGCTCGGTCGACCACGCGAACGCCTCAGAATGTTGGCGTTCCGAGGACTTCCCCAAATTGAGCGATCGAGCGACGAGCGGAGTCGAAACGTTGACCCCCCAACTCGGTCGCGGCTCATCGGCTGCGCGATCGTGCATGGCCGATTCCCTCTGCCCTTCGTGACTTTACGAACGCGGCCTGACCCGGGATCGTCTCGCATTACGCCCCAGTTATCGACGCGCTCGATCTCGTGGTGATCCGTGAGAAACACTCGGTCGCGTCCGCCGTTCTCCTCACGGCTGCGGTCACGGTCAACGCCGTCGCGCAGTTCACGGGGCTCCGTCGATCACAGTAGAGACACGCCGACCTTGGCCACGATGCCCCAGCACAGCGCAGGCGGACCGCATCCCTCGTTGACCGCCGCTCCCGCCCGTCGTTAGTCTGAGTGCCACCTTGGCCGCAATCAAGGGATCCCCGGCGGACGATCCTGCCCCGACGCACGATCCTCCCCCGAACCGCCGCCGGCGCTTGCGACGCGGTGAAAGGGTTGCCTCGCTCGACTCCCTGATGCGTCGCGTCGAGAACACCTCACGCGCGGCCGGCCTTAGCCTGGACGAGGCCGCCGCAATCATCGTCGAAGACCTCGAGCGCGCCGCGACCACACTGAACACGCGGGTGGCTCCGCTTGTGCCCGGCTGCGGCTTCCTCGTGGCCGTCGCGGGGCTGCTGTTCAAGGCCGAGCCGTCCTCACAAGGGCTGGCCGAGGTCTTCATCGGGCTGTCGGTGATCTTCGCCGTCGGGGGAATCTGGTTCCTCACAAACGGCCTGGTGACATACGCGGGCCGTCGCCTTGTCGGGCTGACCCCGACAGTCGATGACATCGCGTTCGCGCACGACCGTCTCGTGCGCAAGTACGACAGCGCCTACCGTGGCAGCTGGATGGCCGGGATCGCGCTGACCTGTCTGATGCTCGGCATCCTGGTCGGCGTTCACCTCCAGATCAGCCCGAAGTGAGGCATCGAGGCCGCTGAGCGGCGGGCCCACCCGCCGGGGCCCGCTGCGCGGGGCTTTCTGAGGTGCGGCCGAGCGGGCTCGAACCTCCACGGACCATTCAGTCCACAAGGCCCTCAACCATGTACTCGGGTGCGACCCGCACGATCGTTTGGCCGAGCGGATGCTCATGCTGAGCGAGAAGCAGGTCTTCCCCGGCGATGGTCGATCGCCACGATCTGGTCCAGTCTCCTGCTTGGCTGGGAGACGAGAGACCGATCGGCGCTTGCACATGCTCAGATGCAGCCAGCGGCCTCGGCCCGTCAGTCCGCAACGCTCGGATGTCTCCACTCACCCCGGCCGGGTCTTGTCGCTTCACCCGGGTGGTGGCATGATCTCCGCAAGGGTCGCGTCCTGTGGCGACGGCCTCGGGAAAGGTTCGACGCGACGTTGTCGAACGCAATTGAGACGGTGACTGAGGGATGGGATCGGGGACCCATGACGACCGAGGTGGCCTCTCGCGCCGGGCGATCCTCGCGCGTGCTGGACTGCTGGGCGCGGCGGGCGCCCTGGCTCCCCTGCCCAGGGTGGCAGACCGACTCGGGCTGCTCGGCGTGGCTTCGGCTTCGACCGATGCCGTAGTCCGGGACGCACTCGGCGGTCTGGTGGCATATGTCGTTCCCGGCAACGACCGTTACTCGCGTGCGCAAGGAGTGTCGACCACGAGACCGGGTGGCGTGGCTGCGGGCGCGGTCGATACGTTGCGCTCGACGCTGGACATCGAGGGTCCGGACCTCGCGGAGGCGGCGGCCGCGATCCTGGGCGCTTCGGCGCGCGAGATCGCTTCAAGCGTAGGTATGCGTGGTTTCGCGTCGCCCTTCGCAGCCCTCTCTTACTCGCGTAAGGATCAGGTCGTGCGGACGCTCGCGCTGAGCCACGACCCGACCCTGAGGGTGCTCGGCGCGACCGTTCCGGCGCTGGCGGTCTTCCTGTCCTACTCGGAGGCGGGAGTGCTGGATCCGCGGACCGGTCGTCTGCGCGGCGTGCCGGTCGGATGGCGGCTCACCGACTACAGCGGTGTGGCGGACATCCGCAATGACTTCCGCGGCTACTACGGCGGGCATCGCTCAGCGCTCCGGGGCGGATACTCCGAATGAGCGGTGGCCGTGACAAGGGGGGCTCCGGTTCGTGACGTGATCGTGATCGGCGCAGGTGGGGGCGGCGCCGTGGTCGCCAAGGAGCTCGCGGAGCGGGGCCTCGATGTGCTCGTGCTCGAGACTGGTCCGCGCTTCGCCAGCCCCGAGCGCGAGTGGAGTCACTTCTCCCAGGATGCGGTCAACCCGGTGACCGGCTATTTCCGTTGGGGCCCCGCCGATCGCAGCAAGTCTCCGTACGCACGCGAGCTGAATCCTCCGACGATGCTGGTTCTCCAGGTCGCCGGTGTCGGCGGTAGCACGCTGCATTACTCGGGGATCTCCCCGCGTGCGATGCCAGGTGTTTTCCAGGGTTACCACGAGCACGATCGCAGCAATTACGACACGGGGCACCTGTTCCCGCTGTCTTATCGCGAGCTGATCCCGTACTACGAATGGGTCGAGGAGACGTTACCCGTCCAGACGGCGCCGATGGGAACCAAGGAGCAGGTGTTCTTCGAAGGGGCCCGCCGGGTAGGGCTGCCGCTCAACCGGTTCAAGGACGTGACCCGTCCCTCCTTCCGCCCCCAAGAGAATGCAATGCTCCAGCCCGGCGGGACGGCGGGTCGAAGCAATCAGCGCCGCGACGCGCATTTCCCGCGGGCACACGGTTGCACCTTCTGCGGCCACTGCTTCGAGGGGTGCTTCGAGCCGCTCGGGGCGCCTCGCAATCTGAAGGCCAAGCGATCGACAGACAACTCGTATATCCCGATGGCGCTCACCGCCGACATCTGGCGTCGCGGAGGGCGAGCAGCCACGCTACTCACCGATGCCTTCGCCGAACAGATCCAGTTCTCCACGACCGGTTCGACAGCGACGGCCAGCGGAGTCTCATGGATCATGGGGGCCACCGGCGAGCGGTTTAGCGAGGAGGCACGCGTCGTCGTGCTCGCGGCCGGCTCGATCGAGAGCCCTCGGCTGTGGCTGAACAGCGGCCTCCCGAACCCGAACGGATGGGTAGGACGGGGCTTGACCAACCACTTCGTGGACGTGGTCGCGGCGCTCATGCCCTTTGAAACCGGCTTCACGAAGGGTCCCGCGTCGGGCGGGCGGGCAGACTTCCCCGGCTATGGATCACTGGACCTCGCTGGGGTGTCTCCCGCTCCAGCTGCCGAATTGTCCGCCGTCGGACTACTTCCCCAAGAAGCCTCGAGAGGGAAATCCACGCCGAGCGGACGCGTGATCGGCCGGCCGCTCGAGCACTTCCTGGCGCACATCGACCGACTGATGTCGGTCGCGATCCTGACCGGCGACGATGTCGACCAACGCAACGGGGTGAGCCTCTCCACCGGCCTGCCGCCGGACGCGCATGGACGGGTGCCGCGCATCGACGTCGTGGCAAGGACTCGCCGATCGATCCGCCACCGGCGGTTTCTCATTCGCGAGGCGACCAGGCTGCTTGAGCGCGCCGGCGCGGTGGAGACCCATCGTCTCAATTCGCCGCCGTACCTGGCGCATATCCACTCGACGCTGCGGATGGGCCAGCGGGCATCCGACTCGGTGCTCGACCGATCAGGCGAGGCTCGGTGGGTGCGCCGGCTGTTCGTTGCGGACAATTCGGCGCTCGCCAACGCGCTCGGGGGTCCCAACCCGACGCTCACCACGCAGGCCCTCGCAACCAGGACCGCCGAGGGGGTCTTTCACAAGTATTTCGGGGGAGCGCCATGGGTCGCTGACGAGCATCCCACGGCGTCGACCGACCACCATGTCACTGCCGCGGTGCGGCAGCGGCGACTCTAGATCCGCACCAGCTGGCCACCTGTCGCGCGAACGCGCACGCATCGGCTTCGCACCGCCGCGGTCGAATGCCACAGTCGGCACAGACGCTCGTCGACGAGCCACGATCGCACGACCGTCGCTGGCGTCCCTCGCTCGCTGGCCGGTGCCTCGAGCAGCCGCCACAGCGAGAGACGCCTGTGGGCGAGATGCAGCAGCGGCGTCGTTCACGCTCCGGTCCGCGGGTATGGCGTAAACGCGGGTGCGTGGGCCTCGTGCCGCGGCATCCCGGCATCGACGCGTCGGGTTGTCGACCGAAACGCGATCGGCGATGGTCGGGTGCCCGTCGTGCAGTCCATAACTGCCGCCTAACCAGGACCGGCGAGGATCGAGGCCGGGGTCGCTAAGTTCTTCCGATCTTCGGGATGTCGTACGTCAAGGAGGAGTTGAATGCTTCATCGTTTTCGTTTCCTGGCCCTGGGCCTGCTCGCGCTGTTCGTGCTCGCACCGGCGGCGTCCGCAGCGCCTGGCCACAAGAGGGTTGCGAAGCTCAGACCGGTCAAGGGAATCCTGCTATCGCTTGGTGACTCATACTCGGTCGGCTGGCAGGAGCTGCCCGGCGGAACGCAAGGCTCGACCGACAACGGCCCCGCCAATCAGCTGGTGCCGTTGGCTGCCGGCCGGGGCTGGCATCTGCGGCTCGTCAACCTCGGTTGCGGCGGAGCGACGACGACCTCGATGCTGACGGCGTCGGCGGTGGGGTGTGCCCCGGGGGCGCTCGCGCCGGGCGCGGCCAACTACCCCAACGAGAGTCAGACGCAGGCGGCCGTCGCGTTCATCAAGAGTCACCCCAACCAGGTCAAGGTCGTCACGATCTCAATCGGCGGCAACGACGTCGACGGCTGCCCGACCCAGCCCGATCCCACCGGCTGCGTGAAGGCGAACATGCCCAGGGCGACCAAGAATCTGACCAAGATCGTCAAGCAGTTGCGTGGGGCGGGCGGTAAGCAAATGCGGATCATTGGCTCCACCTACCCGGACGTCGAGCTGGGACTGTGGGTGCACCCGACGGTCCTCGGCGCCAACACGCTGGCGCTCGTCCCCGGATCCATCAGCGCCTTCCAGGACGACATCAACCCGGGCCTCAAGAAGGCCTATGACACCGTCGGCGCGGCGTTCGTCGACGTGACGAAGGCCACTGGTGCCTACGGCCCGTTCGTGGCCACAACCGACCCGACGTTCGGTCTGATCCCGGTGCCAGTCGCCAAGGTCTGCACCTTGACGTACTTCTGCGACGGGACCTTCAACATCCACATGAAGACGCCGGGGTACCACATCATCGCCGCGCTCGAGGCGAAGACGCTGCCGAAGCGCAAGTAGCGAAATCGCAAATCCCCGGCCCAACGCTTCGGCCAAGGGCCGGGGAAAACGGAGTCCGCGATAGGGCTCGAGCGGCGACCAAGCAGCGGTAGTAACGAAGACGCGGTGCTGTTGCTTGCCCGGTCGCCCGCGACCTGGCAGATGTTCCGGCACGACCTGGAGGTCGAGATCCACGACGGTTAAGTGCGGCTGGTTGAGCGCCGCGGGGGATAGCCGTTCCAGGTGATCAGGGCGCGCTGACGCTCGGTAACACGACCCTCACCTGACAGCGGCGGCCGCAGGTGATTACCTTACCTTTGTGGGCCTTGTGTGGGCACGAGCCGGACGGCGCACCTGGCGGACGAACCGAACGTCACGAGCGGTGCTCGTCCTGCTCGCGGCGGCATGCCCGGCCACGCTAACCGGGGCCGCCACCGCGCAGGCCCAGGCATCGGCGCCCCGGCACGCTACGTCGACCCGGGTGCAACCGCGCCCGACCGCGCGATCCCCGATCACGGTGACTGTGTCTGCTGCCCACGGCCTGGTCCCGCTGGCGGGCGTGGTAGACAACCAGCAGACCCGGAGGGCGCTCAAAATCGACGCAAGCGACGAGCCGAGCTTCGACAAGCTCAGGCATGTGGTCATCTCTGCTGCGTACGTCTGCGGGCTTGGATTTGGGGTGGCCGCGATCGTCAAGTTCAAGGCGCACAAGGACAATCCGCGTCAGACCGTGTTCGGCAAACCCACGGCCCTTGTCTTCACCGGGGCGTCGATCCCGTTCATCGACAAGACCGCAGCGATCGCCGGCGCGAGCGTCCTTGCTCAGGCAAGCGAGGCACGCGCACTCGCCACCGGCGAGCGCAACCAGGCCGGCGCGAACCTGACCCGCAGCGAACTTCCACGCATCGTCAGAGCTGCTCAAC
This sequence comes from uncultured Solirubrobacterales bacterium, assembly GCA_963770885.1. Lineage (GTDB taxonomy): Bacteria > Actinomycetota > Thermoleophilia > Solirubrobacterales > Solirubrobacteraceae > Palsa-465. The sequence goes on from CAVYRI010000001.1 coordinate 1,143,447, forward strand.
GGCCCGCACCGCCGCCGAGCACCTCGAGCCAGAACGGACGCCTCAGACGCCTGGTCGCGCTAGAGCACACGCAGTTGGCCGATCAGACTCGCCTCGCCCGAGCCAGCCACGCCGAGCTCACGGCGGTCCGACACAGCGCGACCGCGGCGAAGGCGGGCGATCGCGCCGCCTATGGCCGCGACAGGACAGCGGTGATCCGCTCGCTCCGTCAAGAGGCGAGCCTTCTCGAGCAATTGGCGACCATCCGCCACCGAGCTGCCGCAGCGTTCGCCGCGCTCGGGATCGGCCTTCGGGCCACGCACCGCGGCATGGTGAAGCTTGCGGCCTACGTCAGCGTCCACGGCCTTCTGGCCGCACGCCGTGGTCTCCGGCGCCTGCGCGTCAGGCCCACACGCGTCGGCCTTACCGGCCTCAGCCGGGCCCAGCTCGCCGACCAGTTTCGTGCTCGAGGAAGTCGGTTCGCCCTCTCCCGCCTCTTCGCCGGCTCCGGCCGCCAGGCCGCCGCCGACCTGCGCTTGGCCCGCCTGCTTCGCGCAGACGCCGGCGCCGTCATCGCGCTGCGGTAAGCGCGGATCGGCTCTGTCACAGCGAGCGCCGCCAGGTCGCCGCGCCCCCCGGGGGCCGCGACACCGTGCCTGAATCTCAACCGCGTGAGACTGCCGCTGCTTGACGCCTGAACGTGGGTCCGGCTCGGTACCGTCTGCGGCCAGCGTGGGTGCGACGCGGAGCATCTTCCGAGGCACGATCCGCTTTGAGCGTGAAGGGCTCAAGCTGCACTGGGGTGCGCGCTTCGCGGCTGGTGTCGGCATCCCGCTGTTCATCGGCGCCGCGACCGGCGATCTGATCGAGGCGGTGGCTATCTCGGGTGGAGCGCTGTTGGTCGGCCTCACCGATTCGGGAGCGCCATATCGCAGCAGGGTCCGCGCCATGCTGTTCACGTGCGTGAGCGTCGCGGTCTGCACCTTCGTCGGCGAGCTCGCCGGCAACAGCGCCGTAGTCCTTGTCGCACTGCTGGCGGTCGCGAGCTTCGGGGCGGGCATGTTCATCGCGCTCGGCGTGCCGAAATACGTTGTTGCGCTGACGGCGCCGCTCACGATCACCCTTGTCTCGAGCGCGCCGGCGGACGCCGCGCACGCGCTCGAGCGTGCCGCGCTCGCGTCCGTGGGCGGTCTGTTCGCGATCGCGCTCGTGCTCGTGCCCTGGCGCGCCCACGCTCACCTGCCCGAGCGCCGGGCGATCGCCGGGGTCTACCGGGCATTGGCCAAGTGGGTCTGCGACCCGAACGCCGACGACCGCAGGCCGATCCGGGAAGCCCACGCCAAAGCGCGTCAGGCGCTCGATGCGTCGGTCGGGTCGACCGCTGTGCCGAGCCCGTCCGTCGAGGCGTTCCGCGTCCTCGTCGACGAGGCCGATCGCACATACCGTGACCTCGTCTCGCTCCGCAGCGCGCGGCAGCACCTCGAGCCCGTCGAGCCTGCTGTGTCTGGGCGTGCCGTCGACGTCGGCCGCCGTGCTGTGGCGGAGGCGCTCGTCGCCGTCGCGGAGGCGCTCGAATTCGGGCGCTGGGAGGCTGACGCCGACTCGATCCGCGACCGTCTCGACGACTCGGTGGCCGCGCTGCGCGACGAGCTCACAGTCGATCGCGCCGCCGGCGAGGCTCTGCGAGCCAGCGAGCTCGAGGAGATGCTCCGACGAGGCGCGTCGGTACGCGGGGACCTCCGCGGCGCGGTCGACCTGGCCACGTCCTGGCAGGGTGAGGGGCCGGCCCCCGACCCCGTGCGCCACGCACGGCCGCGGCGCGCTGAGCTCGGCGTGCGCCACCCGTGGCCGATCCTGCGCGCCAACCTCACATTGCACTCGAGCGCGTTCCGGCACGCGATCCGCCTCAGTCTGACGGTCGCCGTCGCGACCGCGGTCGCGGAGATCTCGGGGCTGGCACGCGGCTACTGGCTCCCGCTGACGGTCCTGTTTGTGCTTCGCCCGGACTTCGGCTCGACCTTCACGCGGGGCCTCCAGCGCTACGCCGGCACGGCCCTCGGCGTCGTCCTCGCAACGCTCATCACCGCGGCACTGCATCCCGGGCCATATGCGCTCGCGGCACTGATCACCGCGCTGTCGTTCGCGGTCGCGGCGTTTCTGTACGCCAACTACGGGCTGTTCACGCTTTCGATCACCGCCTTCATCATCTTCTTCGTGGCCTATGCGGGAGGGCACGACGAGTTCGCGACCGCGCTCGACCGACTGCTCGACACCACGATCGGCGCAACCATCACGCTTGGCATCTACGCCCTCTGGCCCACCTGGGAGCGGACGCTGCTCCCCGACACGACGGCGGACCTGATCGAGGCCGACCGTGCGTACGTCCGCACGCTGCTTGGCTCATGGTTTGACGGCGGCAAGGGCCGCGACGCGGTTGCGGCCGCCCGTGGTCGCGCGCGGCTGGCGCGCACGAACACCGAAGCCTCGGTTCAGCGCGCGTTGCTCGAACCGACGGTCAGGCGCGCGCAGTTCGGCACCGATCGGGCGACCGGGATCCTGACGAGCATGCGCCGGTTCGCCGATGCAGCGCTCGCCCTCGAGGCCTACTTCGACGACGAGCTGCCGCCCGTCCCGCTCGTGGCGCGGACGCTGGCCGATCAGCTCGACGAGACGCTCGCCGAGCTCGCAGCAGCAGCGCGCGAGCACCGAAGGCCGTCGGGTCTACCGCCGCTGCGCAGCACCCAGCAGGAGCTCGCGGCGCTGGTCGGGCCGGCGGTGCCGCTCGCAGAGGACACCGACCGGATGGTCAACAGCCTCGCGATCGCAGCCCACGTCCTCGAGGCGCCAGACACCGACGTTGACCGCGCCGGGACCAGTCCCGTATTCGTCGCAGCGGCGGCGAAACACCGTGGATAGCGCGGCCGATCGCCGCCACTGGGACAACGGGCCAGGACGCGAGACATATTTCGGGACGCGACCAGAGGAATGCGAACGGCCCGTCCGAAAGCCGCGTTAGGGCTGCTGACAGGACGGGCCCATCGAGAGCCCCTAACAGGAAAGCGAGCCATCTGGCCCGTACCTCGGCGGGGCTGCGCGACTTCTCGTTCGCGTCGGGTCGGCGTGCGCGCGTCTTGATCATCGGGGCGAGGCCTCCTAATAGGTGCTGGAATGCGTCCCATGACCGACGACGACGACGCAACCCCGTCCACCCCTGATCCCGACGACCACGTCGCCCGCCTGCAGGCGCAGATCGACGAGGCCAAGGCCCGCCGCGCGGGCTACCGCGCGGAGGCCGCGGAGACAGTCGCCCGAGGGGGCCCCGTGCGCCCGACGGACGAGGAGTTGGGGATGATCAAGACCGACGACACCGTCGGCAGGATCGCCGCTGACGCGAGCCACGAGGTCCGAAGCAGGCTGAGCCGCCTGATGTCGCGGTTCGGGCGGGGCGGGAGGAAATAGGGCGGTGGGGCGGGTGAAGGTCACGGGACTCGCGAACCCCGCATGGCGGCCCCTGTTGACTTAATTTAACCGGACCGGGTGAAGGTGAGGTGGGTGACGCCGCTGGGTGTCGAGACCGCCTCGATGTCGTAATCCGCCTCGAGCGCTTCGAGGCCGTCCCACAGCCGCACCCCGCGGCCCAGCACGATCGGCACCTGAACGAGGTGGACGTGGTCGACGAGCCCGGCCGCGATGAAGTCGCGGGCCACGGTGGGTCCGCCACCGATGCGCACGTCCTGGTCGCCCGCTGCCTCCCGCGCTACCTCGAGGGCCTCGGCCGGCGAGGCGTGGAGGAAGTGGAAGGTGGTGCCGCCCTCCATCTCGATCGGCGGCCGTGGTCGGTGGGTGAGCACGAAGGTCGGTGTGTGGAACGGCGGGTTGGGACCCCACCATCCCTTCCAGTCGGCGTCGTCCTGCCAGCCCGGCGGGCCGAACTTGCCCGCGCCCATGATCTCCGCACCAATCCCCGGCTCGTGCTGGCGGGCGATTGCATCGTCGGTGCCCTCGCTGCCCGCGGCAGCGCCCACGATCGCCGCGCCGAAGCGCGTGTCGAACATCCAGACGTGGAGCCGTCTGCCGGCGTGCCCCATGGGCGCATCGGCGCGCTGCCCCTCGCCGGTGGCAAAGCCGTCCAGCGAGATGGAGAGGTTGTGGATCCGTGTGCGTGGCATCTACCTGGCCTCCGGGTCGGTCGTCTTAGCCTGAGTCGTGGTCGTCAGCTTCATGGTCGCGATTCCCTTCTCGTTGGGCTGATCATTGTCCGCTAAGACCGGACCGCCGCGCCGAACGCATCGGTCAATCGCACGCAGGGCGATTTTCGTTGTGGCAAAAGTCGCCGACCACGCCCTCCCCGGGAAGAGTCACGCGCTGGCGGCGAAGCCACACGACCGTGCCGCTCTCGGGGTCGACGCTCACCGCTGTGAACCCTGAAGGGGTGCGGGCCTGCTCAAACACTGGACCGCGCATGCGATCAAGCACGTCGACTTCGCCGGCTAACCCGTCGGCAAACATCACGTGAAGAACGCCGTGGCGCACGACCGAGACGGCGGCGATGTCAGGGGTCAGCCAGAACTGAATCTTGGCCCTGCTGGCCTTATTCACGGCCGGCGTGGGCAAACCAGTCGTCTTCGACTTGAAGATCGGGCTGAATGGAGGCGGAATCCAAGTCCTGAGGGTTTGGGCCATTGGGGACGTGTTCGAGCTTGGTGAGCCACCCTTCGTTCTGGAAGAGCATGAGCCACGATCGGCTGTCACCTTCGACCAGCACGTGGGGGCCGTTTCGCCATTCCTGCGATGGCGCTTGCTTCGTCTCGGGATCGATCGTGAAGTACAGGGTGCCGCATCCGCAGCGGCACATCGATGTCACTCGAATGGCCGGGACTTGAGCGCGGAAGAACTCCACGTCGCGGAGGTCGACGCTGAGTAGGCGCTCGATCACGGCGCGCTCCTGAGGGGTCAGTGGGCGATCTTCCATACGCGCATCTCGTTTTGTGAGCGCGTCCATTTCCTCATCTCTCAGCCTCAGACGCAAGTGCGGGATTGCCGCGCCCCGATCATGCCAGCGTGCGTACAGCTCTGAGAGCAGGCGCTCGCGACCACAGCCCGTTTGCGGGACATCGAACTTCCAACCGAACCGTCGGCCACCCCCTAGACCGAGTTTCGACAGCGCGTGATCAGTTGGAAGCGGCGATCGATGCGCGGCGGTACGTTTGGTTCGTGGCCAGAGCTGGCGATACGCGTGCCGCTGACAACACCGGTCGCTATTTGCTTGTCCCGCGCGCAGCCGCGCTGAGCGAGAATCCGTCTGGGAGCAACTGGCGGCCGTATTGGGATGCGCCCGATGCATACCGGTTATGGACCGTGACGCTGGGTGCGCAGGGGCCCAACGGACGTCCCATTAGCCACAACCTTCAGGTCAAGGCCGGCGCGCCTGATCTTTCCCGCGGCCGTGCGGACGAGAACGTCGTGCTCTGGCTGCCGTCAGGATGGTGGGTCACACTTCGCCACGAATTTGCCGCCGCGCCGAGGACCGCGACCGCAATCGTCGTGTCTGCAATCGAGCAGCTCTCAAACTTCACCTCACGGGCAACCGATGCTCGAGGCGAGGAAGCCAGCGCGCTCCAAGTCGAGTGGGAGGAGCGGCGATTCGAGGCGGTCGGACCCGCAATCTGGCTCGGGCAAGATTGAGCGCCGCTACCCGTTTGATCGAGCAGGAGACGGCAGAGGCCATCAATGTGTGGCGTGAACGAGCTGACTGGAGTTCAGCGGAGCTGCTCGGCCAATCCGATGATGATCCCTTCAGGGCCACGCATGAAGCAAAGCCGGTAGATGTCTTCGTACTGCGCGATCTCGCCGAGCAGTTCGGCACCGTGGCTCCGTAGGCGGGCGACGACGTTGTCGATGTCGTTGACAGCGAACATGATGCGGCGTATGCCCAGCGTGTTCGCCGGGGCGTTCTCCGGCTTAGCTCTGACCGCCGACGGCGTGTGGAACTTCGTTAGCTCAACGCGGCCGGAACCGCTCGGAGCCCGCATCATGGCGATGTCGGCACGAACGTCGGTGAGGCCGATGGTGCTGTCTACCCAAGGCCCCTCGACCGTCGTCTCGCCTTCCAGTTCCATACCCAGTTCGGCGAAGAACGCTTTGACACCCTCCATGTCTTCAACCACGATGAGAACATTGTCCATCCGCTGAAGCGTCACGTCCCCGGAGCATACGGCCGGACCACCGCCGTCGTTGGCACGCCAAGGTCCCCATGGGCTGCCGGGTTGATCAAGACGTCACGGCAGCTCGATCTAAGCCCCGAACCGGAATCCAGGCGCATCCGGCGAATGCCGGGACCCGAGGCCGCGGCACCACGAAGTAGCGCGTTTGTTGGCGGCGGAGGCGCTGGCCTCAGGTCTATGCGCTGCCGGCGCGAGGTCCTATCCCTCAGCGAGAATCACGAGGGTGTCGGGGTGGACCCCGTCGTGCTTCATCGCTTCGGCCGCCGGCTCCGTCTGCATGAACTGTTGAAACGCGGCAAAGTCGGGGATCTCGACGATCATCCCAACGCGCTTTGAGCCTTGGGGGTCCTGGAAGGTGCGAGCGGTGATTCCGAGGGGTCCGAAAACCTCCTCGCGCTTGGGTGAGCTCAGCCAGTGGTCGACGTCGTCAACCTCGTGGAACGCCAGGTAAGTGGCCATCGTGCCTTCGCTTTCTCACAGCGAGAAGCTGTGCGCTGTTCATATCCGTGCGATTGCGATCGGACGCGCAGACCCGAACTGTCGGACGTTGAGGTGGAGCACCGCTGCGACGGCCAGAGTCACCGTACACGAGGCCGCATCGAGCTGGGGCTTGAGCCCGACGAGCCGCCATAGGAGTCGTCTGACCCGCCGCGCCGAAATGCCGAAAGCACTAGTCGCTGAGATGCGGGTCGCGCTGCCGCGGTTGACCAGGGTCAGGTCGGAGGCGTCACGGTGATGGGGTAATTGCGGGTGGCTCCCAGCCGGTGCTGTTGAGGATGCCGGTGATTCTTGCCGGCTTGGGGGCGAGGAGCCGCCAGATCAGCTCGAATCCTGCTCCGGGCGGGGTCGGCAGCCAGTTCCGAGCTTGCGTTGCGCTCCCTGGTCGGGTGCTTTGGAGGTAGATGTCGACCGAGCCGTCGGCGTTGTGGGCGAGCCGAGAGGCCTGGTTGAACTGGTAGCGGTTGAGCGGGTTGGGGATCAAGAACCCGTGCAGGTCGTAGACCGTGAGTGTCCAGCCTTCGTTCACCGGGGGCGCCGCGGGCATGTGCAGGACGTAGTTGGTTGATCCGCTCAGCGGCGCGAGACTGTGATCGGTCAGGCTGAGAGCGAAGATCGATTGGTCAGAGGTGAAAGCGCCGAGCCCGTTCTGGGCGATGACCGCGCGCAACTTGTAGTTGGTGCCATAGTGCCCGAACCCTCCGAGCAGGTAGCCGTCGTGGGTCGAGAAACCGCTCAGGAACAGGGCCTTCGCGTCCGCGGCGATCTGTTTCGGGCCGGCCGCTACGGCGGCTTTGAGGCCTCTGAGGGTGTCGTGGTTCAGGCGCGGGTTGTACGAGGGGTTCAACCCGGGGCCGATCCCGACGGTGGCGAGCCGGCGCAGCTCGGACCGGTCGGCCGCCGGCGGCGGGAACCGCTTGAGCAGTCGTCCGAGCACGGCAAAGAACTGCAGTCCGCGGGGCACCGAATAGTTCTTGACCACGGTGTGACGATGCGCGGGGCGCAGCCGGTTCTGGCCGGTCCCGAACTCGGAGAGTGGAGTCAGCGTGTAGCCGTCCTGAATGCGGTGGACGTTGGCAAGGTCGTTCTTACCTTTCAGTTGGGTTGACCCGATGATCCAGACGCGGCTGTAGGTGGAGTCGATCCGGTGAGTCCCGGCGGGGATTGGCAGCTTGTGCTGACCGGGACCGGCGATCACGTAGTACCCCGGCTTGGTGTGACGGACGCTTCCGAGGTTGAGGAAGTCCTCGGTGTAGGGATCCTCGAGTGCGAGCACGAAGAAGTGGCCACGGACCCGCGGCACGTGCAGGACCTGCGGTCCGCGGGTGAGGTCGACCCAGGCGATTGATGAGAGCGCATTCGCGCCGGGGGCGACTACGGATTTGCTCGTCGGATTGTTCAGGCTGCGCACGTTGTTGAACTGGTTCACCGGGCCGAACGCCGTGCCGTTTGACACGTTAATGCTGGTCATGCTCCGGAAGGTCTTGTTGGTCTCGAGCAGCGGCAAGCCGTATGTGTACGCGTTCACTCCGACTGCATAAGCCTTCGCGTAGTCCGCCTGCGACGCAGCCGACGGGCCGGTTGCTGCCGTGAGCGCGACGAGCGCCGACACGCTGCACGCGATCAGCAGCCGAAGTCCTCGGGGAACCAATGCCGCCATCAAATATCTCCGTTTCTCTGTTGAGGCCTTTGGAGAGCGCCACACCCTTAATGTGCGCGCGCCACAAACCGCGCGGCCCATGACCTCAGAATCGTCACCAACCCCGATCGCCTGCAGCGGGGTATGCACTGAACCCCGCGTGTCGAGCTACGGATTCCGAATCAGCTGTGAGTGATCGGAATCGAACGCCAGCATGGTCGCCCCGCTCGGGGGTGGAACGCAGTTCAGACACTCAGGCGCCGACGCAGCCTGCGGACGCGGTTCGAGATCAATCTGACCAACCAGGAACCCGCTCCAGGCCGCCGATGACGCCGCCCGCCTGCGCTACGCCGTCCGCGAGATCGCCCGTCGCAACGACCTGCGCGCGACCTTCATGGCCAAGCCGTACCCGGAGATCTCGGGAAGTTCGAGCCACATCCATATCTCGCTGTGGCGAGCAGGCGTGCCGGCGTTCTGCCCGAGGCGGACGAGCCGAACGCGCTCATGCGCAACGCGCTCGGCGGACTCATCACGCATCTGCCGGCGATCGCGCTGCTTGGCGCACCGACCGTCAACTCCTACAAGCGCCACGAGCCTGACGCGCTCGCGCCGATCAGCGTCAGTTGGAGCGACGACAACCGCACCGTCGCCATCCGCTCCCTGCTGCGTACCGACGCCACGTGCATCGAGCTTCGCACTCCAGCGGCGGACGCCAACCCTTACTGGGCGGTGTCGAGCGTGCTGGCGGCGGTCGTTGCGGGCCTCGAGGACGACGCGGACCCGGGCGCGAGAAGCGTCGGCTATACATTCGCGGGTTGGCCGTCGCTGACGCGGACGCTGGGCGACTGCGATCGCGACGCTCCGCGCCGACCGGCGCATCGCGGAGCTGCTCGGGCAAGCCGCCGTGAACGACGTGATCGTGACCGCGGAGGCGGAATGGCGCGCGTTCACGACGCAGGTCACCGACTGGGACCGCGATCGGTACCTGGACACCGTGTGACGCGCGGCCGGCCCTGCTCGGCTTCCGGCGATCTTTTCGGCCAGGGCGCCGGCCGCCTGCCCGCTCTACTGGTTTGCGCCGCGCGGGCTCTCCGGAGCCGGCCTTTGCGCCGTAGGATCATGCCGAAGGCTATGTCGACCTAGAGTGTGGTGATCGCCTTGCGCGTCTTCGTCTGCTCCCGAGATGACGTCGTGACTCGCCTCGACTGTGATGGTACGTCGACTGAGGCTCAGCCGGTGCTCGAGGGGGTCGCGGTCCGCTGCGTCGCCGCGGATCGCGATCGCGTGATCATCGGCACGCAGGGAGCTGGGGTGCTCCTCAGCAGCGACGGCGGACGGCGATGGGAGCGGAGGGAGCTGCCCGAACGCGACGTCTTCTCGGTTGCGATCGGTCGGGCGGACGGAACGCTCTATGCCGGCACCGAACCGAGTCGCCTGTTCGTGCTTCGCAACGGTGGCGATTGGACAGAACTTGAGGCGCTACAGGACATCCCCTCCCGCGAGCGCTGGAGCTTTCCGCCCAGGCCATGGACGCATCACGTCCGCTGGATCGCGCCGGACCCGCATCGGTCCGAGCGGCTGCTGGTCGCCATCGAGCTGGGGGGCGTGATGCTGAGCGAAGACGGCGGCGAGAGCTTCAGCGACCACCGTCCGGGGGCGAAGCGTGACGCTCACGCGATCAAGTGGCATCCTCTCGCGGACGGTCGCGCGTACGAGTCCGCGGGCGACGGCGCCGCGTGGAGCCTGGATGGCGGGCGCAGCTGGTCGGCGCTCGACGCTGGGCGTGAGCTCGGCTACTGCTGGGCGCTCGCCGCCGACCCCGACGATCCCGACCGCTGGTACGTGTCCGCCGCTTCCGGACCTCGTGAGGCCCATTCCGCCGGGCGAGCGCACGGGTGCCTTTACCGCTGGGACCAGGACGCTTGGCGCGAGCTGCCCGTGCCCGGCGAGTCGATGCCGTACACGCTCGCCGCCCGGGCAGACGAGCTTGTCTGCGGTATGGCCGACGGGCGCCTGCTCCGCAGCCCCGATCGCGGGGAGAGCTGGCAGGAACTTGCCGTGTCGGCGCCGATCATCGATATCGCCCTCGCAGCATGACGGTTCACGGCCTTATGCGCGTTAAAGGGAGCTCAGCGCGGGCCGCGTTGCGTAGCTGGAGAATGCCCGTGCCTCGAGCAGCAGTCACAGCAAGACACCCCCGTGGGCCGGCGAACTGGGACGCGACCGTCCCGCTGCTCTTCGTCGGCGGGTGAGCGAACGGGGAGCGCGGGCTAAGTGACCTCTCAAGCGACAAAGCGGCAGCCAGTCTCGGACCGCCCGGGCTTTAGTTGGGTTGGAAGTGGTTCACGGCTCGGCGGGCTCGGGCCCGAGGAGGCGGGCGTGCGGGTCCGCGATCGGCTCGATGATGAGCGACGCTGGGTCGATCTCACGTCCCGCGATCGTGATCGTCACGTCCTGGTGGCGACGCACTGCGACCCAGTGCGCGTTCGGGACACCGACGGTCAGAAACGGTTCGCGCGCTCCGTCGATCGTGAGCTCGGTTTTGCTGACGGGCGCTTCATGGGAGCCAGCCACGCGCCGGCGGCGAGCGGCGCGAAACCAGAGGGTGAGGGCGGCATCGGAGAGACCGTCGGTGGGCCGTCGGTTGACGTCGGCCTCGATTCCCGACCCAAACGCATCACGCGCAATCGCGAGCTCGCCCTGCTGGTCAGAATCGATCGAGGTCCTGACCTCGATGCGCGGTCGCTCGACGAACATCGAGTCCGGCGGCGTCTGCGCGTGGGCGATCGTCAGGTGCGTGAGCTTGTCAGCGCGTGAGCCGCTTCCGTGGATTCGGGCAGGCCAGCCCTCGGCCGCATAGATCGGGAACGTCACCGCCATCAGCGTCATCTTGTCCGAGTACCAGCGCTGAACTGCCTGCTCTGCACGGATGCGCGCCATTCGCGCTTCCCGCTCAGCCGCATCCTCGTCAGGGTTATCGGGCTGCCCATAGCGCGTGATCTGACCCGCCTGCTCTTGATGTCCGCAGACCCGGCAGACAACCAGCGGGCTGGGCACGAATGTGTCAGTACCTTTTCCGCCCCGACCCGCCCGCCACTCCTCGGTCGGGAAGTACTCGTCGTACTGGATCGCCCCGCACACGGGACAAGGCTCTTCGGCATCGGGGACGGGCTGATGCGGGTACTCGGCGGGCATCGGCCGGTGAATGAACGAGCCGGCCGCGTCGCGGTAGCCCAAAGCCGGTTCGCCGTGCTCGCCGTCCTCCAAGATCACCGCGTAGGTGCCGCCGCCGACCGCGGCGGGCTTCCGTAGCCCCGTCGCCTCGACCACCTCGACGCTGACCGCCCCAGGCGGGAGCAATCCACCGAACAGCATCCGCTCCTGGCTGAGCTCCAGCCGGATCGGCTGGTATCTGTCCCACGGCTGCAGTGGCTGACCCGACTCCAGGCTCACGTCATGCGTGAGCGCGATCTCGCCATCCTCCTGGCGAACGATTCCTTCGCCCCCGGCCAGCTCGATCAAGACCAACGCCATCAGCCCATTGTGACCGCTCGCTCACCACCCACCCACGCAGGGTCGCCCAACGAAAGAGCTTCACAGAGTGCCGCTCCCAGAATCTCCGGGCCGTCTCAGTCGCCGGGCGCGACGCCGAGCGGACTGGTGCTCCACATCGACGAGCGGACGAAGCGGAAGCCGGGAGTTTGTGACTCCGTCGGCGACCAAGCAGCAACCGGGCGCGAAGTGAGATGGCGGCACCACCGAGTGCGGGATCGACGGCGACCCAGGACGGACGTTCGTCAGCCGGCTTGCGGATCAGCGGCGTTGATCGCCCATTGGGCGGCGAAGGCCCGTTCGTATGCGGGACGTGCCTCGCCGCGGGCAACATAGGCGGCCAGTTCCGGGAATTCGTCGAGAAGGCCCGAAGGTCTGAGCCGGAGCAGCACCGAGACCATCATCAGGTCCCCCGCGCTGAACGGCCCGTCGAGCCAGTCGGCATCACCCAGGCGGGCAGACAGCTGAACCAGTCGATCGCGAATGCGGTCCTTGACCAGAGGAAGACGCTCGTCGGCCCAGGGCCTGTCGCCCTCCAGGATCTTGGCGGTCACGAGTTCGAGGATCGGTGGCTCCACGGTGTTCAGCGCGGCGAACATCCAGGTAATCGCCCGCGCCCGGGCGTCGGCATCGTCTGAGAACAGGCCCTCATGGTGCTCGGCGATGTGAAGGATGATCGCGCCTGTCTCAAACAGGGCGAGATCGCCTTCCTCATAGGTCGGGATCAACCCAAACGGATGAAGGCGCAGATGCGCGGGTTCCGTCTTTGCCTGGAGCGAGACAAGGCGCACCTCGTAGGGTTGCCCTACCTCTTCAAGCGCCCAGCGAACGCGCGTATCGCGCGCTAGGCCCAGGCCGCCGTCGGGCGATCGCTCAAACGCGGTGATGACGATGGTCATCAGTCTCCTTGTCTCCGGTTGAAGTGATAGGCAGAGGGACTCGGCCCACGTCGAAAACTCATCGCCGGCCGCTGAAAAGTCGACCGCAGACGCGAAGCGGCGGCAGCACAACACCGCTGTATTCGCCACCCAGCAGAAGCCGACCCGTCCCTGAGCCACTTCCGAGATCACGAAAGCTCAGCCATCTGGCCGGCCTGTCGACAGGGCTGCGTGACTTCTCCCTCGGCTTCACGAGGCCCTGGTGCAGGAGCTGCTGGATCGTGGCCGGTCGGGCGACGTTGCAGAACTGGGCATCAGGTGGCCGGGCTGGCCTCTGCAGCTCCATCGACGCGCCGGTCTGCGGCTTGCTGCCGGACCGGGCGTGAGCCCCGAAGACCGCTGAGCCATTGCCTCCTTGAAGCGCCTCGGGGCTTGTAAGTCTGGGTATAGGATTTGGTGGCGCGGTGACCCGCCGTTTCAGCGATGCGATGGGGCTAGGCACCTCTATAGCCGGGTGACTCGATCAAGGTACGCATTTGGGAATCAACGGACGGTGCAGCCTGACCGGCTGCGGCTGCTCTCCTCGTTGCTTGACGACGGGACGTTCGGATTGCTTGAGAGAGTCCACGTGCAGCCGGGGTGGCGCTGTCTGGAGGTCGGTGCAGGCGGCGGCTCGGTGGCGGCTTGGTTGTGTGATCGCACCGCCCCTGGAGGTTCGGTGCTCGCGACTGACATCGACACGACTGTGTTGCGGGGGTTGGAGCGGCCCAATCTTGAGGTCCGAGTGCATGACCTACTCGTTGACGATTTGCCTGAGGGCGAGTTCGACCTTGTCCACGCCCGACTGCTGCTCGCGTGGCTGGCCGACCCCGAGGAGGGGCTGCGAAGGATGGTCAGGGCGCTAAAGCCCGGCGGATACTTGCTGGTCGAGGAGATGGACTTTCATACGATCGCTCCCGACGCAGGGCTCGATCCGTCGACCCGGGCATTGTTTGGCCGTGTGATTGATAGCCATCACGCCGTCCTTGCCGAACAGCATGCGTTTGACCCGTTCTGCGGACGCGGTCTGGACCGGGTCGTGTCAAGCGTGGGACTGGCGGGAGTGCAATCTGAAGGGCGCCTCTCGATCTGGCGTGGCGGTCAGCCCGGAGGAATCGTCTGGCAGCTCACCCTGACCCAACTGCGCGGGCAGCTGATTGCCCACGGTGCTGTCACCGCTGCTGAGGTCGACACGGTGATCTCACTTTGTGACGACCCACGGCTGGCTTTCATGTCGCAGGCAACGATCGCTGCCTGGGGCCAACGACCGCGATAGGCCGTCGCGGATCTCCTCGCTGTTGCGGAGAACCCGACCGCGTGTCGCCCTGCCCGCAGGCGAGCACAGCAAAGCCCTTGAGAATGCCTGCCGCGACGCGGCTTCTGCGGCCACGAACACAGGGGCGCGTCGGGCTCGGTGGCACCGGCGATCAGTACTCCTGCACTGGGCTCGCTGAAGCAAGAGCCTCAGCGCCGGGATCGGACCTGGGTGGGCGACGAGGCAGAAGTGTGGTCGGTACGCCGAAGACTGCTGCCGGTCGATCGAATACCGGGCCTGACCCGACTACCGCGACGACTGTCTCGGTCCTTCCCGGGCCAGCAAGAGGTGCGGGTGCCTTGGGGCGGGTTGAGCGGCGGCGAAGTTGTGGCGCTCGGCACTCCGTTTTGATAGAAGGAGCCCCTCGTGAGCGCTGATCGTTCGCATGCGATGGACCATGTTGTGCTCGTGCTGTTTGAGAACCGTTCGCTGGACAACATGCTCGGGCACCTCTACGGCCCCGAGGACGGTAAGAACTTCGACGGGGTCATCGGCAAGAACCTGAGCAACTCGATCCCCGAGTGGGCCGAGCACGGCGCGGAGCGAAAGACGGTCCCTTACACGGTCGCCACCGACATGGACGCTCCGAACCCCGACTCGGGCGAGGAGTACTACCACACCAACACGCAACTGTTCAACATCCTCGATGAGGACAACCGGTTCAAGATCGGCGAGGCTGTCAGCGCGCCGTGGAACGCACCCGAGACCGGGGCGGTAGCGACGATGGACGGGTTCGTGACCGACTACATCAGCACGTTCACCGCGGAGGTAGGGCGCCAGCCGGCCTACGAGGAATACGCACAGATCATGACTGGCTACACGCCCGAGCAGGTGCCGGTCCTGAGCGCGATCGCGAAGGGCTTCGGGGTGTTCGACCACTGGTTCTGCGAGGTGCCCTCACAGACGTTCATGAACCGCTCCTTCTGGACCGCTGCGACGTCGTCGGGGTTCGTGATCAACAGCCCGGTGTCGAACTGGACCCAGCACAACACCGCCGAGACGCTGTTCGATCGCCTCGAGGCGCACGGGCGCACATGGAAGGTGTACGTACACGAACCGATGCCCCTGTCGTTCACGGGGCTGATCCACCTACCGCGTGTCAGGGACCGCCTCGCGACGAACTTCGTGCCCTACTCCGAGTTCGAGCGCGACGCGGTCGACGGCACCCTGCCCGACTTCAGCCTGATCGAACCGAACATGCTCTCCGGGCACAGCGACTATCACCCTGCTTTCGGCCGGTCGCTGATCCCCGACGACATGAACATCCCGATGGACCCCCCGTCATCGATCGGCGGCGGCGAGGCGTTCCTGGCCAGGATCTACAACACGATCAGATCGGCCGCGTCCCCGGACGGCTCCAACGCGTACAACACGCTGTTCTTCATCGGCTGGGATGAGCCCGGCGGAACGTATGACCACATTCCCCCAGGGCCGGTGCCCCCGCCGGACCCGAGCGCGCCAGCGGGACAACTCGACTTCAAATTCGACCGCTCGGGCTACCGGGTGCCGGCGATCATTGTTTCCCCGTGGGTGGACGAGGGGATCGTGATCAACGAGGAGCACCGACATACATCGATGATCGCCACGCTCCGGAACGCGTGGGGTCTCGGCGACCCGTTCACCGGCCGCGACGCCGCCGCCACCACCTTTGATCACCTGCTCTCCCGCGAGACCCCTCGCGATCCCGCGAGCTGGCCGGACGTCAAGGCTCTCCCGGTCTCGCAGTTCCACATGGACATGGTGCAGATGGGAAAGGCCCTCAGCGTCCTCGGCAAGACCGCAGGCACCGGGATCGTCGAGCATGCAAAGCAGTCCGGGCTCGTGATCCCCGCTGAGCTGACCGACCCAAACTCGTCCCCCGAGCAGATCGTCGCGGCCCTACGCAACATCGCGCTGCAGGTCTTCCCGCGCCTAGCCACTTCGACGTAGAAGTCGACGCGGTCACGAAGCTCGACGCGAATCGCTGGGTCTGCGCGAGTAGAAACTGCGCGTCTTCGACCGCCATGTCGCGACGGGTCCAACTCGTCGCCCATTGCCGGGTCAGATCCGCTTCTTGATCGGGCCAGATCGAGCGCTGTCGCTGGTCGATCCAGCAACACTCGCCGGAGATCCTGGGGAGCGGAGGCATCCGCGTAGCCGCAGCCGATCAGCTCGAAGCTGCACGCCGTTCGGTCCGCTCAAGACCCCACGCCAATCACCGTCCGCGAACGCGCACGAAGGCGACGATGAGCAGCGGCACGACGATCACGGCAGTGATTAGCACCGGCCACATGAGGACCGCGAGTCTAATCGAGTTCGCGGTAGGCCCGATATCAGAGGCGACCGGCTCATGCCTCACTTCCACGACGGCTGGATCGAGCGCTGTCGCTGCTCGGTTGATCAAACCAGGAGCGAGCGGCTGCTGCGGGTAGGTGCTTGCAAGGGTGATGTTCGCTTCCACCAGCTAGCACGGACTGGTGCCGATCTTGGTGCTTGCTCTGTTCCATCCCACGCTCTCTGTGTGGGGAAGTGCTGACGCTCGCGGTGGGTTTCGGCCGATGCCGGGCGGGACGATCGAGACGAGCCTGCTCCGGATAGCCCAAATAGGCCGACGCCGAGCGCAAGCGCTTCCGCGAGCACGTGGCCAATCCGGGACAGGAGCACCGATGAGCGATAGACCGATCTTTGTTTATACAGCGACCTATTCCAACACCGACGATGCATGGGACGACTACGACATCCTCCTCGATCTTTACGCGGAGAAGCTTGTCGGCACCTACGACGCCGCGGTGATCAACAAGGACGACGACGGCAAGGTCCACGTCCACAAGCATGAGAAGGCCACCCAGCACGGCGCCTGGGGAGGAATCGCGGTCGGTGCGCTGGTCGGGGTTCTATTCCCGCCCTCGATCATCGCCGGGGCCGCGGTCGGCGGCATCGTCGGTGGCGTCGGCGGACATTTCCGCAAGGGCATCTCTCGCGGCGACGCGAAGGAGCTCGGGGAGACGCTGGACGCGGGGACGGCGTCGCTGGTCGTGATCGGCGAGTCGCGCGTCGGCGAACAGCTCGACAAGGCACTCACCCACGCTGAGAAGTCCGTCGAGAAGGAGGTCGACGCTGACAGCAAGGACTTCAAGCGCGACCTCGACGCGGCGGAGAAGGAACTGGCCAAGCAGGAAGTCGCCGCGAGTTAGATTCACGGATTCAGCGGTTACGGTTGACGGGCGGTCGCGAGACCGCCCGTCAGATCACCCGAGCGCGCACCAAGTCAATGAGGTTTCCAGTGCGCCCGAGAGGACTCGAACCTCCACGGACCATTCAGTCCACAAGGCCCTCAACCTGGCACCCGGTGCGCAGATGCCTTCAGGAGCGTCCAAATCGTCCAAATTGCGAGGTTCCGTGGACGGATCAGACGCGCTGGACAGGATGGATGTTGCCACCGGTGTTGCCACGGCGCGCCTTGTCGGCATTGCGCTACCGGGCCCCAGGATTCAGCTTTGAGCAGCTGGGCCAAGCTTCATCGTGGATCGGTCCGGTATGCGACGGCGCGGTGGCGGATCGCGGCGACGCGGACCGTGCGTTCGCCGTCGGCGAGCTGGTAGATGATTCGGTAGGTGCCGACCCGTAGCGAGCGAAGGCCTCGCAGTCGACCGCGTAGCTCGTGCCCGGCCAGGGGTTCGCGTTCGAGCAGGCCGAGCGCGTCTTCGACGGCGTCGATGAGTGGCCAGTTGAGGTCGAGCAGTTCTTCGCGAGCGCGGCGCGCGAGGACGACTCCAGCCACGCGTCAGCGGACTGCGCGGCGTTCGGCGAGTTCGGCGCGCAGAGCCGTGAGCGTCACGGTTTCGTCTCGCGTCAGCTCGGCCAAGCCGGCTTCGATCGCTCCTAGCGTCGCGGAATCAGACAGGATCTCGGCGGTCTCTTCTAGTGCTTCGTACTCGTCGATCGGGACGAGCGCGGCGGCCGGCTTGCCGTTGCGGGTGACGAGCACGTGGTCGCGACGATCGGCGACGTCGCTCAAGAGTTGGCTGAGCCTGCTTCGGAACTCCCGAACGGGCACTGTCTTCGCCACAACACCAGTGTACCTTATTGCGTACACAACGCTGGATTGGCCACGCCGATGAGGTCGCGTGGGCTCTCTGAGCAGTGGACAAGTGGGCGCGTGACAATTGCGCACACCGCCGGAGAAGAGCCGGGGATGTGAGCATGAGCCTGGCCCGAACCGAGTCCGCTCGGTGTCCGCCAACAACCAGAAGCGGGCGCTCGTCGCACTTGACGCCAAAGTCTCTCGCGCAAAGGCGACAGGCTCCGCCTCAAGGCGACAGCGATGGTGCTCGACCTCCATCCGATCGGCAGCTCACGCGCGCCCTCATTGTGCCTAGTCTAGGCACGGGACGCAACGCGTCCGGCCAAGTGGCGCTTCCGTGGGCCGTCGCCAAGCGAGCACCTCGTCGGCACCGCCATAGGACGCCCGCATTCATGAGAGAGGGGGGCGGAATGCCGTAAGCGGATCCCGATCCGGACGGATCGTCTGCGGTGAAGAACAGGATCCGGCAGGGACGTCAGGTTCGCCTCGGAACACAGCGCCACGAGATCCTTGGGTGGCCCGAAGCCCGCGCTGATCCGACGTCGGGCACTCAGCGCCTGGTCTCGTACCTTGTCAGCACCACGCCGTCGGGAAACGTCCGGGTCTCCACCAGGCTCAGGTTCACCCAGTTGTCCAGGGCGGTGAAGAACGGCGTGCCGCCGCCCAGCAGGACCGGATGGGTGACGATCGCGTACTCGTCGATCAGCCCGGCCCGCATGGCCGCCGCGGCGAGTGTGGCACCGCCGATGTCCATGGGGCCGCCGTCGTCCGCCTTGAGCCTTGCGATCTCGGTGACCGCGTCGCCGGTGACCAGGCGGGTGTTCCAGTTGACCGTGCTGGTCGTCGAGGAGAACACCACCTTCGGCATGTCCCGCCAGCGGCCGGCGAACTCGATCTCCGCGGGTGTGGCGCCCGGCTGCTTGTCGGCGGTCGGCCAGTGGGAGCTCATCGTCTCCCACAGCTTGCGCCCGTACAGCGCCAGGCCTGTCGCCCCCACCCGGTCGGACCACCACTGGAACAGCTCGTCGCTCGGCACGCTCCAGCCGAGGTCGTCGCCGGGCGCGGCGATGTAGCCGTCCAGGCTCAGGTTCATGCCGAAGGTCAGTTTCCCCATAGCGTCAGCCTCCCGTGAGTCGGTATTCGGCGTACAGACAAGCACGGCGCGCAAAAATCATCGGTCAGGCCCACCGAGGGCCAGTTGTCCACGACGCCAAGCAGATGCTCCGTACGGAAAGGAACCGGTGCTGGCACACCGTCGCGTGGAGCCCGTCCCGAGAGCCCTGGCTGAGGGCGGTGTGCCGAAACACTGGTCGGTGATGTGTGCCGGTGAGGGGACGACAACCGGGACCGCCCCACGCCCATGTGCAGGCGTAGGCGAGGGCCTCACGGCCGGACTCAGGCGCTCCTGCCCGGCACCGATTGCCCAGCGCAACGCAATCCACCGGACCACCACCTGGTGCATCGGCATGACCTAATGCAGAGCAGGGGCGCCGACGGGACGGAGGCCTAAGTCAACTCGCTTGCGCAATTCGCCGTTGGTTTGACGTCAGTTCGGTCGCCACCGTCGATCTCGGACCCGCGCGCGATTACGTCCGTGCGGCCTCACAGCGACCATCCAACGTGGTCCTCTGCCAGCGGCGGACTGCCGAACGAAAACGTTCGTTTCTTCAGACCGCGAGCCTAGGCCGCGAACTGGCCGTCTTCATACGCCAAACCGGGTGATAGCCAAATGACGGCTACCCACCCAATCGTTGCGGCCCCACGACGAGCAGACCATCTTGCCGGACCGGTTCTTACGCCTCGGCAACTCTGCTTCGGGCCAGCCGCCGGGAGCAGCTGCACGCGGCTGGGTTCTCCGCCGGCGTGATCAAGCAGCCGCGACCGCTGCCGGACTGGATCCGCGCCGAGCCCTCGGCTTCACGCGATTGCGCGGGTCCGGTTCGTCCGTTGGCCCCTGCGCACCGCGTGGCGGTATTGCTGGTCGTCCTTCGCGACCGCCTGGTGGCGTAGGGCAACAACGTCCCAACCACGCGGACGCAGCCGTGCCGCTGTGGCATCCCGAGCCGCGTCGCGTCGCCAGATCTCACTCAGCGTCCGCGTCGAATGATGGACTTGCTCTGAGCGGGGCTCGACAGACCCGTTGCTCAGTAGCCATGGTGACTAAAGACGGCACCCGCCGGGGCGTGGCCCGCTTTCTGCCGGCTGCCGATTGGCTGCCACGTTACGAGCGCAAATGGCTTCGCGGCGACCTCATGGCGGGCGTCGCCGTCACAGCTCTGGTTGTACCTAAGAACCTCGGCTATGCCGGAATCGCTGGCGTGCCGCTTCAGAACGGCCTTTATGCGGCGGCGGCTGGAGCGATCATCTACGCGCTCTTCTGCACTTCGCGTCACATCTCCACCGGGCCGAGCTCTTCGCTGGCGGCCGTGGCCGGAGGCGCTGTGCTCGTTACCGGCCTCGGCGGATCGCAGGCAGCTCAGCTGGTCGCCGCGATCACGCTCGCGACCGGCCTGTTGTTCCTTTTGCTGGCGGTGTTCCGAATGGGGTGGATCTCGCGCTTTCTGTCCAAAGCGGTGGTTACGGGATTCCTTGCCGGAGCGGCCGTCGACGTGGTGATCGGGGAGTTGCCGAAGCTAACCGGTACCTCGTCGGAGGGAGACAGCGCGTGGCGAGAGTTCGCGACCTGGCTGCCATCGCTCGGTGATGTGCATTGGACGACGGTGCTCGTGGCAGTGATTTCGCTCGGCGTGATCATCGGATTGCGGTTCCTGGCGCCGGCGATCCCGGGGGCGCTCGTTCTGGTCGTTGGCGGATTGCTCGCCTCGGCAGTCTTTGACCTCGGTGCGCACGGGGTCGCGCTCGTTGGTCACGTGCCGCGCGGACTCCCCGCCCCGCAGCTGCCGGATCTGACGCTGATGCGCCAGCATTACGCGACGATTCTGATCGCTGCGGTCGCGTTGCTGCTGATCGGGTTCTCGCAAACGGCGGGCGATGCGCGAGCGTTTGCCACCCGCCATCGCTACCGCATCGACGTCAATCAGGAGTCCGTCGCGCAGGGGATGTCGAACCTCGGCGCCGGCGTGTTTCAGGGGATGCCCGTGTCGACCAGCCTGTCTGCCAGCTCGCTGAACGAGTCCGCGGGGGCGCGCACACCGGTCGCGTCGCTCACGACCGGCGCGCTCGTGATCGCGACGCTGATTGTGCTCGCGCCGCTCTTCTCGCATCTGCCGAAGGCGGTTCTGGGAGCGGTGATCATCGACGCCGTGATGTTCGGGATGATCGATCTCGCCGAGCTGCGTCGTCTGTACAACGTGACCCGGTTTGACTTCTGGGTCGCGGTCGCCGCGATCGTGGGCGTGCTGTCGGCCGGAGTGCTGGCTGGTGTCGTGATCGGCGTTGTGCTTTCGCTGGGGTGGCTGATCTATGTCACGACGCGGCCACCGATGCCACTCCTAGGTCGCGAGGCCGGGACGCAGGTGTTCCGCGATCTTGAGGAGAACCCGGCCGACGAGACCTTCCCCGGGATCGCGGTGTTGCGTCTCGATGGCGGTCTGTTCTTCGCGACAGCGGAGGCGCTCGATGAACGGGTCCGCGAACTCACCGACGAGGCGCGGCAGCGAGACGCGCTCGTGCTCGATCTGGAGGGGGTCGATTTCGTCGACTCGCAGGGCGCGGCGAAACTGACCGAGATCGCCGACGCCGCTCAGACCAACGGCGTCACGCTGCGGCTCGCCCGGATAAAACCAAACGTGCTCTCGGTGCTGCAAGCTGACGGCTTGGTCCAGCGAATCGGCGTCGACCACATCCATGGCAACGTCAATCGAGCCATCGAAGCGCAACTCGCAGACCGAGACAAGCGCACGCATTCAGCAGCCGAGCGTCGCGACGTCGGTCGATCGCGCTGACGGTAACCCGGATCAGTTCGATGCGGGCACGGCACGAAGAATTCACGACTGACTCGAGCCGGATGATACGTTCGGCAACCAGAGGTGATCAGCTTCTGACCGAGGACGAATTCGCCGCGGAGAAAGCGAAGATTCTCAACCAGTAGCTCACGATTCGCTGTTGCTCGATCCCGGGCAGAAAGGAACGACCGATGTGTCGCTGGCTGGCCTACACGGGCTCGCCCGTCCTGGTCCGTGACGCGCTCTACACCCCGGAACACTCGCTCATCGATCAGAGCGTGCACTCACGGCTCGGTGCCGAGCCAACCAACGGCGATGGATTCGGGATCGGCTGGTATGACGCGGAACCAACTCCGGGGCTATTTCGGAGTATCGAACCGGCCTGGAATGATCAGAACCTCCGTGAGCTCGCAGGCCACGTGCGGTCGCCTCTGTTCTTCGCACACATTCGCGCTGCAATCGGGTCGGCTGTTCAGCAGACGAACTGCCACCCGTTCCGTCGCGGCCGCTGGTTGTTCATGCACAACGGGTTCATCGCCGGGTTCGAGACGATCAAGCGCGACCTTCAGCTGACGGTCGACGAATCGCTGTTTACGGAGATCAACGGACAGACCGACACCGAAACCTTGTTCTACCTCGCGCTGACGCTCGGCCTCGAAGATGACCCGCCTGACGCGGTTGCCCGTGCGATCGGCCTCGTGGAGGACTGCGGGTATCGGCGTGGCGTCAAGCACCCGTTCCAGGGGACGATCGCAACCAGCGACGGCGAGCACGTCTGGGCGTTTCGATACTCGAGCGAAGGCAAATCGCGTTCGCTGTTCTTCTCGCGCGACATCCGCACGCTCAGAGCGCTGTATCCCGGGCGGGAGATCCTGCAACAGCTCTCAGACGATGCGCGGATCGTGCTTTCCGAGCCAGTAGGGGACCTGCCCGGCGCCTGGAACGAAGTTCCGGAAGCCACCTACTGCATGGCAGGCAAGGGCGAGGACCAACTCCGTCCCTTCCATGTAAAGCCCCCGACCCTCACGGTTCCGGTGTCGACCTGAACGGCCCGGGGTCGATCCAATCCGGCTGGCTGGGCGCTTCTCCGTCGGCCAGGAAACCGTCCTACCGGGCAGCGGTGGCGAGTCAGACGGCCGTGTCGAGCACGTCTAATGCCGTGACGGGAGGCGGGACGTGGGAGTCAGCGCTCGAGAGAGGATTGGCGGGGACGCGAATCGCGATCCCGAGCCCGGCGATGGCGACCGCCGCCAGGAAGATCATCGCCGCGACGTAGGTGCCGTTTCCGAGACGTGGTTGGAGACCAGGATCGTGCCGGCGATCGCTGTGCCGAAGGACGAGCCCAGATTGGAGATGCTGCGCGACAGTCCCGAGATCTCGCCCTGCTTTTCCTCGGGGAACGCCGACTGCACGAGGTTGACCGACGGGGTCAGCATCACGCCCAGACCGAGCCCGATCAGCAACAGTCCCGGCGCGAACGCCCAAGCGCTTGATGAGGCCGCGTTGACCAGTCCGAGCAGGAGCCCGATCCTGATCGCGGTCGTACCGAAGCCGGCCGAGATCAAGGTCTTCTGGATGGAGAAACACCGATACGACGAACGAGACTCCCAGCAGCAGCAGCCACTGCAGGTTCTGGGTAATAAGGCCCAGGTTTGAGGTTCGGTTGCGGAACAGCTCGATCGACAACAGCGGCTCCTTGCCCGCTCGTTCGCGCGAGCGCATGAACAACATGAACGCCGCTAGGAAGGCGAAGCGGCAGTGATTCGCCGGCCGGTTGGACGGACATCACAACCCTCCTCGCGTTGATTGATGACCACTCGCGATCTGATGACAAGCGTCGTCGTTGTTCGCGGTCAGGATCCCACGGAGACGGGATACCGGTGTGAGAGTGTTGGAAAGCGGCGATGTCCCGGGTGCGGGCAGCCGGAGCTTTGTGGATTGCCGAGCCGCCCTAAGCATCGACGCGGGCGCGCGTCAAGCCCGGCGAGCAAGGATTTGCTCGCAGTTTGCGCACTGGCTATCGTTCCCGACCTTGACCGGCGCGGATCAGACTCCGGAGTTCGCGGCGGAACTCCCCAAGACGCAGGCGGCGCTCATGTATGCCGGGCGGTTGCACGAGGGGCAGCATCGGGCGGCCGATGGTGCGCCGTTCATCGTGCACCCGATCGAGGTCGGGATGTTGCTCTACGAGTCCCGAGCGGACGACGAGGTGATCGCTGCGGGCGTGTTGCACGACACGCTTGAGAAGACCGACGCGACCGAGTACGACATCTACGCGCGGTTCGGACGCCGAGTGGGTGACATCGTGTGCGCGGTCAGTCACGATCCGGGGATCGCCGGCTACGCGCGTCGCAAGGCCGCGCTGCGAGAGCAGGTCGCCAGCGCCGGCGACGACGCGCTGACGGTGTTCGCGGCCGACAAGCTCTCAAAGGTCCGCGAGCTTCGCCTCGGCGACGCTTCGGGCATCAAGGTGCGCAGCCGGAAGCTGAAGCATTACCGACTTTCACTCACGTTGCTTCAGGAGCGCCTGCCAGACTCGTCGCTCGTCGCCGCGCTCGCGGCTGAGCTGACCGGGCTCTTAGGCGCCGGCGCCGACCGACCCCGTTCCCGCTGAGTGCCCGGTACGCGGAGCTGACGGTCCCGCGCGGTTACCACCGCGTTGTCGGTAGTCTGCGCCCGGCCTGACGGGCCACTCACGTTCGGTCCCGAGCGTGGTGATGGCCGGGGCTAGAACAATCGACATTGAAAGGAGTGGCGCCTATGGCAACGCTTGTTGCGATTGGGTATCCGGGGATTGGACGGACTGGACGGAATGGATGTTGCCACGGCTGCGCGAGATGGCGATCCGCTCAGAGCCTACGAAGCTGGCGGATGCGCGCGATCGAGATCGGCAAGATCCTGTAGATCCTGCGGTCGGCCGGCGGCGCGCTTCATAACACGTAGGGCGTTGAGCGAGCAGACCCTGATGTCAATCCCGAAAGCCTGAGCCGACTCTGCGTCGGCGGCGAGAGTGGCGTAGGCGTGGTCGGCGCCGATGCCGGGGACCCACTGCATGAGGTCGAGGACGCCGAGCGGCGTCTCCAGGCGGAAGTTGCCGCCTTGGGCAAGGTCCTCTGCCCGGGTCGGATCGAGCGGCATCTCAGGCTCGTTGAACCCCTCGAGGCCAACGCCGAGCTGCCTGACTCCCTGGCGCCGAAGGAGGTCCGCCAATCGCTGAAGGTTTTCGCGATCTGGCGAAGGACAGATGTCGATGTCCTTGGTCGAACGAATCACGCCCCACGCATTGACGGCGAGGCCTCGATGAGAATGTGCTCGACCTCGGCCTCGTGGAGTTGTCGCAGAAGCGCGCCAACGTCCAGCCGGTGATTCATCGGTGTGCGGCCGATAGCCCTTCGGCGAGCTCGAACGCGGCTCGTATCAGAGCGTCGGCTTGTTCGAGGTTTTCGCCGAGGCTGCGGCTCGCGTCTTTGCGCAGCATCTCCACACGGGCTGCCTCGTTCGACGCGGCGTCGAGCCGACGACGCTCGCCCGCGCTGACACCGGGCTCATGCATGGCCGAATGATGGCAGAACAATTGGAAAGTCCCGCATACCGAGACTTTCCACAGTGCGCCCGAGAGGACTCGAACCTCCACGGACCATTCAGTCCACAAGGCCCTCAACCCAGTACCCGGTGTGTAGGTGCTTCCAGGAGCGTCCAAATCGTCCAAATTGCAAGGTTACGTGGACGAATCAGACGCGCTGGACAGGATGGATGTTGCCACCGGTGTTGCCACGGCGACTGCCCGCGGACTGTCCTCGAGGTTTACTCGGGTGGCTGACGAAGCCCATCGGTCACACGTCTGGGAGCTCGACCCTGGCGATGCCGACGCTCGGGATGCCGACGCTGGCGCGGCGAGAGATCACGCGCGGCTCGCTGACGTTAGCGCGACCCCGGCCCTGGACCGAGTCCGCTCAGAGATCGACAACAAACCAGAAGCCGACGCTCGTCCCGCTTGACGTGTGATCTGCGGCTCAAAGGTGACAGCTTGCGCCGCTGCGGCAAAGACCTCGACGCCCGCCACG
Organism: uncultured Solirubrobacterales bacterium; assembly: GCA_963770885.1. Taxonomy (GTDB): domain Bacteria; phylum Actinomycetota; class Thermoleophilia; order Solirubrobacterales; family Solirubrobacteraceae; genus Palsa-465. The sequence goes on from CAVYRI010000001.1 coordinate 1,169,603, forward strand.
GCGCCAGCGCCGAACTCGCTAGACCACACCGCGACCCCGGCCGCCCTCCCGCTCGGTGACAACGGCGCTGGGGAAGAGCAGACAGAACCGCGAGCCTCGTTGCCGCCCGCGCCACAGAGACCACCGGCTATCGCCGGCTTCCGCCTAAGACCTCGCTGCGCTCGGTCAGGATCACACGACCACCCCTGCAGACCGAAGGGGTGCACTTTCGACCGGCGCTAGAGGACCCGGGTGGGTGGGATCTCGACCGTGGCCAACGGGTCTCGCTCGTTGACAACAGCGCGGTACCTACGCAGGTCCGCCCATCGCCGCATGTCGGGCTCGCTGTCGGGTTAAGCCCGAAGCGGCAGGTCCACAGTCTTGCTGACGCTGTCAGGTTGCCGACGAAGGAGAAGCGGCACCGGCTGTCCGGACACCGGTCGTCCGCGTCGTGTGGGCCGGTTGCGAGCGTGGGATGCGGGTGGTCTCGCAGTCGTCACTGGTCACCGCATTGCCGTACAGGTAGGGCATCGACGGGTCGCTCGGCGCTGTTGAGATTCGTCCGTTTCGCAAGTGCCGATCGCGACGCCCGGGGCGCCTGCTCCCGGGATGTGGCGGTATTCAGCGCCCGTGATGAGACGTGGTGCCAGCCGCGCGCGAGTTGGGCGTTGATCCTGTGCAATCATCGTGCAGCGTTTCGTGGGTGCTGAGGCGAATGCGAGGTTGCGCGTCTTGAGACATCTGTGGAGACGCCGATACTGGGCACTGGCGCGTTCTGAGCGCTCATGCACCCGTCTGAGGCAAACGTTGCCCCGATGGAACCAGCGTTCTTGCCTCCCGCCGTTGTTCAACGCATATCACTTCTCGGTTCGCCTGTTCGCCGTCGTCTTGACGCTAGCGTCAGCGGGGCTGCTCGGCACGTCGGCGTCGGCGCGGGCCGCCACGTCGGTGCTGTCACCAACGCCGGCCTCGTGGGACTTCGGCAACGACGACATTCATAGCGGCGGCGGTCCCGGCCAGACGTTTACGTTCACCAACGACACGGCCGGCGACGTGAACGTCTTCGGCGACACGGTCGTCGGCCCCGACGCGTCAGACTTTCAACTGAACTCGAACACCTGTCCTTTCGCGTTCCTGCCGCCGAGCGGTTCGTGCAGCGTTCAGGTCACCTTCCACGCGGCTAGCGCTGGCGCGAAGATGGCGTCGTTGGAGCTCACTGACGACTCCGGCACACTTGATGTTCCGCTCACGGGCACGGGCATCACAGGAACTCTGACGGCCAGCCCGAACCCGCTCAACTTCACGCCCCAGCCGTACTACAACGGCGGCCAGCAACAGGGCATCAACATCGAGAACTCCAACGACGCCGGCACACAGGCCACCTCGGGGACGATCACGGGCCCCGACGCCTCCCGCTTCTATATCGCTTATGGCGAGAATTGCACCAACCAGCAGTACGGACCCGGCAATGGGTGCGGGATGGGAGTTGGGTTCAACCCTCCGAACGGTCCGGGCACCTTCCACGCCCAACTCGAAATCAGCAGCGACAGCCTCAGCAGCCCGCTGATCATCCCGTTGAACGCCACGGCGCTCAACGGCCCGCACGCTGTCATTGGTCCGTTGCAAACCGACTTCGGCTACCTCGCGATCGGCAAGAGCGCCTCGCAGACGGTCACCGTCTCCAACGACGGCGACGCCCCAATGCAGATCCAGCAGGCGTTTATGGTCACCGGCACCCCGTCGGTCTTCCCGATCACCGCCGACAGCTGCTCCGGGCAGGTCGTCAACCAGGGCTCCTCCTGCCAGTTCACGGTGCAGTTTGAGCCGAACGCTGCTGGGTTCCGCGAAGGGTCAGTAATCATCATCATCAACAACACGCCCGCCCCCGTGACACCGATCGGCTTCACCGGCACAGGGGTACCCAGCCCGAGCGGCACCGCCAAGATCACCGGCAACCCGGCCGCTGCCAGCGCCCTCACCTGCAACCCGGTCGGCTACCCGGGAGGGACCGTCTACTCGTACCAATGGTTGCGCAACGAGCAGACGCTCCCCGGCGCCACAGCCGCGACCTATACGCCGAATGACGGCGACGTCGGCTCCCAGCTCGCATGTCGGCTGACGGCGACGAACCCCGTCGGCACCCAGACGATCATGAGCCCGCCGACCGGACCGGTCGCGGCGATGGATCTCAGCCGCCTCGAGGGGTCGTTCGTCGACGCAGGCACCTGCCGCACGATCGGCGTCGCCCGACGACTGCACGCGGGCGGCACTCTGGTCATTGTGAGCTACCCCCAGCCCAGCCTCCCGTGGGCGCCGCTGACCGTGAGCGCACGACAGACATTGTTCGCCAGCATCGACGGGCAAGCCGCGGGCATCGGCCGCCGAATCAAGATCAGCCCGCGCACCCTGGCCGCCTACAGCGACGGCGCGCACACGCTCAAGGTCACGACCCGAAAAGACAGCGTCAAGACGCCGCTGATGCTCGCCCCGTGCCTGCTAGCTGTCCGCGTCGACGGCGGCCCGGGCCAAGGAGCGCTCGTCTCGCTCGCCTCGCGCGCCGCGATGACAAGCGCCACGATCACCCTGCCGGCTGGCCTCCATCTTCAGATCAGCTCACGCAAGCTCGGAACGTTCAGCTACCGACAGGCCGGCTACCCCGCACGCACCTTCGACATCCTCGGCTCTCGGACCACCTCTAACAACGTCACCGTCAGAATCACCCGCCACACCATTCGCATTAGCAACCTCCCAGCCCGGACGGGCGTCATCCGCTTCACCACCCGCGCCGGCGTGCTCGCCGGCACCGGCGGGACCGCCAAAGCCACCGCCACACTCGCCGACGCACAAGGCCAACAGACCAGCAGCGTACCCGCGACCTGGCTGCGCTGACGATCGACTCGCTCGTGCGCCTTGCCGCCCCGGCGGCGTCGGTTGGTCCCGACCGCGCATCACGTTCGTGCGAGCCAGCAGCGATCTAATCCTGATGTGAACAAGCGAGCCCGAGCAGTACATCACAACCGCTGCTTAGCTGGACCCGCCCGACGATGAGCACGACGCGAGTGGATCAGGCGCGTGCACGACGACGGAGCGCCCTGCCCCCGCTTACCGTCGCGCAGCGCTTCATCGTAGGCGCGGGCCGCCTCCTCAGAGCGAAGCGCTTGGCCCGTCAGGTGCCCAAACCGTCACGCCACCGAACCTCCCACGCACCGCGATCTCGCCGGACGCTCACGCTCCGACTCCGGCGCCGCACGCGTACGTCCATCCCGTTGCCAAATGGACGTTGTTGCCAGGTGGCAACAATAGGTCCACTTGCGGACGGTCCCCGAGAGCGTCTGCAGACATGAAAAAAGCCCCGCTTGAGGCTGTTGCGCAAAGCCCGCGAATGCGGGCTTTGTCGTGTCCGGGGTGGGGTTAAGACTTTGCCGCATGGCTCAGAACTTCTTGTCGTGTGATCGGGAGCAGGAGTTGTTGTTGCCGCCGAGTTTGCGGGATTGGCTTGGCGAGGATCACGTCGTCTGGTGCGTGCTCGACGCGGTGCAGATGATGGACCTGTCGGGGTTCTATGGCGCCTACCGCGCCGATGGGCATGGTCGCGCGGCACACGACCCGGCGATGATGGTCGCGCTGATGCTCTACAGCTACGCGTTCGGGGACCGGTCCTCCAGGGCGATCGAGCGGCGCTGCCTGGAGGACGTGCCGACCCGGGTGATCTGCGCGAACCGGATACCTGATCACACCACGATCGCGAGGTTCCGCGCCCGGCATGAGACAGCGTTGGCGGAGACGTTCACTCAGGTCCTTGGGCTGTGCGCGAGGGCTGGCTTGGTGTCGGTCGGGACCGTTGCGTTGGATGGCACTGCGATCGCGGCGGACGCGTCCAGGGCGGCGACTCGCTCGCATGACTCGATCCGCGAGGAGGTCGAGCGGATGCTCGGCGAGGCTGCGGAGGTCGACGCGCGTGAGGACGAGATCCATGGTGATGCTCGTGGTGATGAGCTGCCCGCGGAGCTGGTCGATCGTCGTTCGCGGTTGGCGCGGTTGCGTCGCTGCCGGGAAGAGCTTGAGGCCGAGCAGGCCAAGGCTGAGGCTGACTATCAGGAGAACCTGCGGTGGCGGGCCGAGTGGGAGGCTGAGCATGGACGCAAGCTCGGTGGCCGCAAACCGTTCCCGCTCGATCGCGATGGTCTGGGGAAGCGGACGATCAACACGACTGATCCGGACTCAAAGGTGATCGCCCGCGAGGGCCGCCAGCCGGTCCAGGGCTACAACGCCCAAGCGGTCGCCACCGCGGATCAGATCATCGTTGCTGCGGACATCACTCAGCAGTCCAATGATTCGGGGCAGCTCGAGCCGATGATCCGCCAAGCCGCCGACACGGTCGCCGCTATGGAGCTCGAGGAAGAGATTGAGACGGTGCTGGCCGACGGCGGCTACTGGAATGCGACTCACATGACTGCGCTGACCGAGGACGGCATGGAAGTGATCGTTCCGACCAGATCATCGGTCAGGACCAAGGCTCGGAAGCTGTCTCCCAAACAAGGGCCACATGCCGAGCGGATCGATCGGCTGTTGGACACGCCGGAAGGCAAGACGCTCTACACGCGCCGCCAGCACATGATCGAGCCGGTGTTCGCGAACACGAAGTTCAACCGCGGGATCCGACGGTTCAGTCGGCGCGGGTTAGCCGCCTGCCGGGCTGAGTGGCGGCTGATCGCAGCGACTCACAACCTGATGAAGCTCTACCGGGCCCAGATCGCGATCTGACCCGGCCGGCCGGGGTCACGGTCGACCGCGGGCGCGCATCGTCCCACCCTAGCCTTCACGGAAATGCGAAAGGCCGCCTCAGCAGGCGACCTTTGCGCAACAGCCTCGCTTGCGGGGCTTTTCCAGTGCGCCCGAGAGGACTCGAACCTCCACGGACCATTCAGTCCACAAGGCCCTCAACCTGGTACCCGGCGCGTAGATGCTTCCAGGAGCGTCTGAATCGTCCAAATTGCGAGGTTCCGTGGACGGATCAGACGCGCTGGACGGGATGGATGTTGCCACCGCTGTTGCCACGGCGACTGCGCGCCGGTGTCCTCGAGGTCTAGCCTGCCGCACGAGGCCCATCGGTCGCGCGCGTGAGTGTCGACGCTGGGGATGTCGGCGCTGCCGCGCCGCGATCGCTGTTGTCGTCGGAGGGTCGCAGCTTGCTCGCTGACGACTTCGTCGAGCACGAGGAAATGCCCGGCATGCCGGCCGGTCGAGAGGGAACCAGGCAGCTGTTCAAGATGATGGCGGCGGCTTTCCCCAACATGAAGTGGGACCCCCAGGACGTCCTTGCCGACGGCGACAAGGCAGTCGCTCGCGTGCAATTCACCGGCACCAACGATGGCGAGTTCATGGGTATGCCAGCAACCGGTAAGAACGTGAGCATCCAGGTGATCGACATCGTCCGGTTCGGCGATGACGGTTTGGCCCGCGAGCACTGGGGCGTGTTGGACCAGATAGGCATGATGACGCAACTCGGCGTCGTCCCCGGCCCGCCCGCATAGGCGTACCCGCCGCTCCAACGCAGCGACCCCGGCGCGTCTCTTCTGACGCGCCCCGAGCAGCGGCGTGCTCATCCGCACGACACAGACGGAACGGGCGCGGACGATCGCTTCCGCAGCGTCGCCCACCCCGGTTCGCACGATCGTGTCGGCGACGTAGCGAACGTCCGAGAAGTTCATAGGTCGTGGATGGCCAGCTTGCCCGACGAGCCGCTGGCGCTGGCCGAGCCCGACCTCGGCCGTGGCTGTTGGCCAAGCTACGCAGTCGCGGCCGGGCCTGCGGCCGGTTCGCCGCTGGCACGGCCTCCCGCCCACATCTTGTGTGCGAGCAGACCCGTGGCCGAGAAGATCAGCAGTGCATTTACGCCGTGCAGAAATCCAACCGCAGGCGCAGACGTCGAGACTAGACCGAGCAAGAGCTGGATCAACCCGAGGACGAAGATCCCGGCCGAGAGCTTGACCAGGTCCGGTCCGCACCGACCCGCCGCGGCCATGATCAGCAGCACGAGCATTACGATCAGGATGAGCGAGCCGATCGCGGCGTGCACGCCGAAGCCGTCCTCAATCGTCTTCTTGGAGATCGCGACCTTGTCCGCCTTGTGAACTGCGTCGAAAGCCCCAAACGCGGCGAAGCCAATCTGGACGACGACAAGGATGAACAAGATCGCTGAAAGCCATCGAAACGCCGCACGCATGGCCGACAGGTAATGATCGTTTCGGGCTGCAGGGGCCGGATTTGGCGTGGACCCATGCCGTTCGGACCCGGAAGGTCGGCTCTCACGTGACTCGGACGAGTCGCCTGTCGCGAGGCTGTCGGAATATCGGTGCTGTCTGGCCGGTTTAAGACACTTCTCGCATGGCTCGAGATTTCATAGCGGTCGACCGTGGTCAGTTGTTGTTGATGCCGCCCTCGCTGGTCGAGTGGCTGCCGGAAGATCATCTGGTGTGGACGGTGCTGGGTGCCGTCGATCAGATGGACCTCCGCCGTTTCGCTGAGCGGTATCGGCTGGGTGCTGCGGGTCGGGCTCCGTTCGATCCGGCGGTGATGGTGGCGTTGTTGCTCTACGCGTATGCGCGCGGGATCCGGTCCTCGCGAGGGATCGAGCGGGCGTGCTGGGAGGACGTCGCGTTCAAGGTGATCACGGGGATGCGCTGTCCGGATCACTCGACGATCGCGGAGTTCCGCCGCCGCCACGAGGCAGAGATCGGCGAGCTGTTCGACGCGGTGCTCGGGCTGTGCCGGGAGGCGGGGTTGGTGTCGGTCGGGGTGATCACGATCGATGGGACGAAGATCAAAGCGAACGCGTCGATGGATCAGAACCGCAGCTACAGCGGGCTGGTCAAAGACATCCTGCGCGAAGCCGAAGAGGTCGACCGTCGGGAGGACGAGCTCTATGGCGAGGATCGTGGTGATGAGCTGCCCGAGCAGCTGCGCAACCCAGAGACCCGCCGCCAGGCGTTGGCGGACGCGAAGCGTCGCCTTGCTGAGCGCAAACGGCGTTCGGCGGATGACGAGGTCAAGCCGGAACCCGAGAAGTTGGAGATGGATCTGGAGGCTGCGGTGCTCGCTCGGCCGGTGCTGCGGCGTGGTGGTCGGATCGAGTGGCTGCGGGTCGCGCGGCGCGAGCTGGAAGCCCATCGCACGCGCCAGGGCGCACCGGTTCCGCGTGATCGGGACGACCGGATGATCGGGGCGCTTGAGCGGCTGGAGGAGAACCATCGGGTTGACCTCGCCGCGGTGGAGAGCTATGAGCGGTGGCGGGCGACGGCACGGGATACGAAAGGTCGGGTGCTGAAGGGCAACAGCAAACCGTTCCTCGCCCCGGAACTACCGGAGGGCAAGATCAACCTCTCAGACCCGGACTCTCGGGTGATGCGCACCCAGGGCACCCCGCCCCGGCAGGCCTACAACGCCCAAGCCACCGTCAACGACCAGCAGGTGATCCTGGCCGCGGAGATCACGAACGCCGCTCCGGACTTCGGGCAGCTCGCTCCGATGTTCGAAGCGACGATGCGCGAGCTCTCAGAACAGGGCGTGACCGACACGCCAGAGGTGGTGCTCGCCGATGCCGGCTACTGGCATCACCCGCAGATGCAGCAGATCAGCGAGCAGGGGATTGAGGTGCTCGTCCCGCCCGACGGGAACATGCGCGAGGGCAAACGCCGCGGCTGGGAACATGGCGTCTATGAGGAGATGCGCGAGAAGCTGAGCACCGACCGCGGCCGCAAGCTTACGCCCAGCGGAAGATCACGATCGAGCCGGTATTCGGGCAGATCAAATACAACCGGCACATCGACCGGTTCATGCGAAGAGGCAGATCAGCGGCACAGTCGGAGTGGCGGCTGGTGACAGCGACCCACAATCTGCTCAAGCTCCACACCCACTGGATCGCCAATCCCACCTGACCCCAAGCGGGGGGGTCAGTTTTCAACCGGCGCCCCGGAGCATCTTTCGGTTCCTGGAACCGGCACCCTTCTCAGCCTTTGCCCGCATTCTCCGACGGCCTCTCGCCATTGCGCTCGCGAGGCGCGACCCAGCGCTGAGGACAAAAGCAATCGCCGCTTGCTCGGACGGCCTATACGTCACAGGCTCAGGTGCGGGATACTTCGCGGCTGGTGAGCCGGGAAGTCTGGTCGGCGTGCCCTGACGGGACGCTGTCATGCACCCAGTCCTGCTCGCCAACCAGCCATCCCTCCACCGACCATGCACTGCCCGCGTCGGGCTGACCGGGAAGACGCGTCGTGTCTGACGTGTGGCTCGCGTTGGTGTTCGTCGCGGCCGCGGTTGTCAGTCTCGCGACGAGCTGGCTGTTGGTGTCTCGGCTTGAGCGGATCGGGGCGCGGGTCGGGCTGTCGGAGGCGCTGCTGGGGATGGTCGCCGCGTTGGCGGCCGACGCTCCTGAAATCACAGCGAGCGTGACGGCGCTCGCCGGTCATCACTCGCGGATCGGCGCGGGAGTCGTGATCGGATCAAACGTGTTCAACCTCGCCGCCCTGCTCGGGGTCAGCGCTGTGGTCGCCGGGAAGATCCGCCTGCATCGACGGGTGATCCTCCTCGAGGGGACGGTGGCGATGTTGATCGCGACCGTGTGCCTGGCTGTCGTGCTCGGCGGTCCTGGACCCGGCGTGGGTCTGCTCACCGCGGTTGCCGTGTTGGTCCCGTACCTGATCGTCTCCGGTGTCAGCCCGCAACGGTTGGGGAGGTTCGGTTTGCCGCAGGCCTGGGTGCGCTGGCTCTCAGAGGCCGTCATTGAGGAGGAGCAGGAGCTCGAGCCGGCGATCCATCCGCCGCAGGCGCGGGTTGTTGACGTGGTGCTCGCGGTCCTCGCGACGATCATCGTGGTCGGTGCGAGCATCGCGATGGAGTTGACGGCATCGACGCTCGGCGCCCGTCACCAGATCCCGGAGATAGTGATCGGTGCCTTGATTCTGGCCGGCGTGACCAGCCTCCCCAATGCGGTCTCGGCCCTGTATCTGGCCGTTCGCGGGAGGGGTGCAGCGACGCTGAGCATCGCCTTGAACAGCAACGCCCTAAACGTCACGATCGGTCTACTGCTCCCTGGAATTCTCGTCGGCCTGGGCGCGCCGTCGCGGCAGGGAACTCTTGTTGCCGCGTGGTATCTCGGTCTGACCGCTGTGACATTGGCGTGCGCCTATGCGGGGCACGGACTGCGGCGCGCCCACGGTGCGCTGATCATCGGCGGTTACCTCGCGTTCGTCGGAGCCGTTCTCATCGCAAGCTGACCGCGACGGCCCCACGAATGCTTCTCGGGCATGCGCCGCGGCCGTCGTCGTTGACCTCGGTTGATCGCGCTCGTCGACGGCCGGGTCCGCGCGTGGGGGTTTGCCGGCCGGGACGGGCTGGCGGGCCGAACTGCTCTTCCTTGCTCGGTCGCAGCACGACGATCTCGCCGTCGGCGTGGCTGAGCAGCCAGGCGACGTCATCGGCATCGAATCCCGGGTTACCGTTTTGCCGCAGCCGCGATCACGATCCGGTCGAAGTGCTCTTCCTCGATGTCTGCCTGAGCGCGTGGCGGTCGGTGCGGCCTCGCTGGATTCGCGCGTCGACCGGAACCTCGAGCTTCGTCGCTCGCGGCTCGGCTGCTTCCTGGAGCGGGATCGCGATCGCGGTCGCGCACCCAAAACTGCTCGGCTCTCGGATTCCTCGGAGCAATGTTATTGCTCAGTGCAATCATGGTAGTGTGCACATGAATGTCTGCTCCCGCTGCTCCCAAGCGTGATCCCGCGACACAAAGTGGGGACGAGCTCGTCGATGCGGTTCTCGGGGCTAGTCGCGCGCTCGTGGCGGTGGCCGCTCGGTCGCTGGCGACGGTGGCGGAGGATGTGACACTTGCGCAATATCGGGTGCTGATCGAGCTGGCATCGCGAGGTCCGCAGCGACTGGCTGACCTGGCGACGGCGCTGGGCGTGGACCGCTCGACGGCTACACGGATGTGTGACCGGCTGGTACGTAAGCGTCTGGTACATCGTCGGCGGATGAATGACGACCGCCGCGGGGTGCGCGTTTCGCTTGCCGCATCGGGCGCTGAGCTGGTCGCGGAGGTGAGTCGCCGCCGCCGCGCGGAGATCGCGACGATCGTGCAGCGGCTACCGAAGGCGCACCGCCAGCCGGTGCTGGACGCTCTGCGAGCTTTTGCTGACGCGGCCGGTGAGGTCCCCGAGCAGGACTGGTCGCTGGGTTGGGATCTTGATCGGTGACTGCTAAGCGGCGGCTGGACGGATCACGGGACGCTGCTGCTGAGCCACGGTCTACCCCAGGGAAGGCGCGCTCGCTGTTTCGATCGGTGTCGGCCTGGCTGGGAGGTAAACGGCTCGGGCTCGCGGTGATGGCGCTAATCGTCGGCGCTGGAGCGGGCTTGGGCGCGGCCGTGTTCAGGGAGATGATCTTCGCGTTCACGTGGATCGCGACCGGTTATAAGCAGTTCGGCCAGCAGGGCCATGCGCCAAGCCTGCACCTGCCTGCGCTCGGAATCTTCTTCGTGCTCGTGGTCCCGGTTATGGGTGGGCTGCTGTACGGGCCTTTGATTCAACGGTTCGCGCGAGAGGCGCGTGGCCACGGGGTTCCGGAGGTGATGCTCGCGGTCGCAGAGAACGGAGGACGGATCCGCCCGCAGGTGACGATCGTCAAAGCGCTCGCGTCGGCGATAACGATCGGAACGGGTGGATCGGTCGGGCGCGAAGGCCCGATTGTGCAGATCGGATCGGCGCTCGCATCATCGCTCGGTCAGCTGGTGCGGATGTCTGAGAACCGGCTGCGGATCATCGTCGCGTGCGGTGCTGCGGGCGGGATCGCGGCTACGTTCAACGCGCCGGTCACGGGCCTGTTCTTCGGTTTCGAGATCGTGCTGCGTGAGTTCTCGCTCGACGCTCTGTTCGCGACCAGCCTCGCGGCGGTCACCGGCACCGTCATTAGCCGTGCCTTGTTCGGATCGGCTCCGTTCTTCCTCCAGGTCCCGCACGACCTCGTGTTCCCAACCGACAGCGCCTATCTGCTGGTGGCTGTGCTCGCGCTCGCGGCGGGGCTTATCGGCGTCTGCTTCAAGACGTTCCTGTACTGGCTTGAGGACTTCGTCGATGAGCTGTGGAAGGGCCGCCCCGAGTGGGCGCGACCGGCGGTGGGCGGCGTTGCGCTTGGCTTGGTGCTGCTCGTATTGCCGCAGATGTATGGAGTGGGTTATCCGGTGATGGGCAAAGCGCTCGCCGGCCAGTACGCGCTGTGGTTCATCGTGATCCTGATGCTGGGCAAGGTTCTAGCGTCCAGCCTGACCCTCTCGATCGGCGGCTCGGGCGGGGTGTTCGCCCCCTCGCTGTTCATCGGCGCGATGCTCGGGATGGCGTTCGGGACCGTCGCGCACAACCTGTTCGGGCCCTCGATCGGGCCACCGGCGATGTACGCAGTGCTGGCGATGGGCGGAGTGTTCGCGGCCGCCGCCCAAGCGCCACTCACAGCCATCGCCAGTGTCGCCGAGATGACCGCCAACTTCGGTCTGACGCTCCCGATCATGCTCGCATGCGGGATCGCCGCCGCCGTCTCAAAGCAGCTCTCGTACGGCAGCATCTACACCACCAAGCTACTGCGCCGCGGGATCGACATCGAACGGCCAAAAACGACCAATCTGCTGCAGCGCCTCACCGTCGCGGACGTCATGCAACCCATCGCGCAACCAGGAGGCGACGTACAGCTCCTCCGAGCACCGGAGCCAGGTGCCGAACGCGCCGCGATCCCGGAAGAGCTTTGGGAACGTGTGGCGGGGCCGGTGACCGACACCCGCAAACCCCAGGAGCTGTTCGGCGACGAGACACTCGAACAGGCGCTACGCCAGCTCACTCTGTATGACCACGACGGCCTGCCCGTGGTCTCCCACGACGGCGAGCACCTCCGAGGCTGGATCACCCGCCAGGACGTACTCGAGACGCTCGCCGCCAGCGTTAGCTCCTCCGCCGCCGAGATCGAGCACGGCGCCGTCGCCGCCGACTTCGCCGCCCGCGACCCCGAAGACGTTGCCCACACGCCCAGCACACCGCTCAGCGGCTACGACATTATCGAGCTCACCATCACCCCCGAATCGCCCGCCCTTGGCCATCCCGCCGGCAATATCGCGTGGCCACCCGGCAGCCTCCTGGTCGCGATCAGCGAAGGACATGCGATCGTGCCGGTTCTCGACGACACCGAGCTCCACGCCGGGGAACGAATCATCCTCCTCGCACCAGCCGCGTCCGAACTGCAGCCAAGCTGAGGAGCAACGTCGCGCTCGGCCTTTCTCCGGGCCAACTGGCCCGACGGCCGCTGGCGAGTTCGTCAGCCTCCACGGCCTCGGCCTGCTCGGAGACGAACGCGCGGATGTCATCCACCGAGAGTGCCCTAAGGCGCTTGTTGGCGAAAGCGAAGCAGGCGCTTGCGGCCGCTGATCTCGTAGCCGCTCCAAGACGGGGACGCAATCATCGACGGAAGGCAGGGTATATCCGTAGCGTCCGACACGGGACGCGTGCCAGCATCGTCGGCGCGCCGATGATCATCCGTTTCTACGCACTTTGTTCGGGGCAATCCGCGTGGGCGGGAAGCGGAAGCTCTAGGCGTTGCCCGGTCGCGCCGATTCGTCCGGGCTACGGGCCGGCCTGGGTCCGTCAGCCGGCGGGTCTCGCCTGCATACTCTGCGTCACCGCCTGGGTCTGCAGCTCTTGCGGGACTGACCTGAAGTAACTCACTGGCTGGCTCGTTGGGGAAGGTGAGGAAATCCATGGTGTGGCCGGATGCGAACGTAGAGCAGAGTGGGCGAGGTGCGGACATCGGTCAGAGGGTTGAGCCGCGACGAGGTAATCGGTCCTGGCTGCAGGCGGAACTCGCGGATCAGTTCTGACCCGAAGAAGTGCGCGTCAAACGTGCCGTCCAGCACGACGGCTTGAACCCTGTTGGCGTCGAGCGCGTCGCGAAGCGAGGCCCGCATCGCTCGCGCTCCGCGCGACGCGGCGGATCGAAGCACGTCGCTGATGGCCTCCGCCTGGGCAAATGTGCCCTTGCCGGCCACCGTCGCGTACCAGGGGTGGCGCAGGACGATCACCGGCCCGGGCAGCGTGCGCAGCCGGGCGATCAACGCTGTCCCGGCAGCGCGATCGCGGGCGGTGGGAATCTGTGCGCCGACCGGATACGCGAGCAGGCCGAGCTGCAGCAATAGGGTCGCGGCCAGAAGCGGACCGGCAATCCGCGCGTGGCGCCCATGGCGCAGCCGGGTATAGGCCAACCCTGCCAGGAGGGCGATCGCCGCGTAGGCCGGCATCAGCACGTTGGCGTAGCCGCCAGTGTGCAATCGAGACACCCACGCCGAGCCGATCAGGCCGACGGCGGCGATCAAGTAATACACCGATCCCGACCGCAGAGCCGGACGCGCGCTGTCGCGTCCGGCCAGGCTCAGGCCGGCAGCGACAACGATCAGGATCAGCGGCCACTGCGGACGGAGTACGTCATCGGTCCAGAACCCCGCCCACTCCTGGTGGGCCCAGGGCTGGTGGGAGAGCTCGCTGACCACGTAGTACCGGTACCACCCGTCGGTCAGGGCGTCGAGCGTGGCCGTCGAGGCGATCAGCAGGGTGCCCAGCGTCAGCAGCGCGGAGATCCCGACCCGGCGACGGGTCAGGGCGAGGTAGCCCAGGGGGGGCAGCAGGGCCAGCACGGCGGTCTGCTTGGTGAACGAGGCCACGAAGACGAGCGCCCCGAGCCCGATCCCGCCGCGCACTCCGCGAGCCCATCGGCCCCAGGCCAGCGCCACCAGGGTGAGCGCCAAGAACAGCGAGTCCACGCGCCCGATGTCGAACCACGCGCCCGAGATCCTGTAAGTGGCCGCGAACAGGCCGGCGGCGACCAGCGCGGCGAGCCGGTCACCGGTCTCGCGCCTGACGATCCAGGCGAGCGTGGCCATGACGCCGAGCGAGGCGATCAGCGACACCAGCCGGAGGGGCAGGAAACCCAGGCCGGTGAGTCTCGCGACGGCGGCGGTGATCCAGTAGTAGAGCGGCGGGTAGGTCCATCCCACGAAGGCGATCGAGGGTGCGCTGTACAGAGAATGACCGGCCACGACGCGGGCCGTGAGCTCGACCGAGCCTCCCTCCATCCAGTCGAGCTCGAACGGGTAGCCGATTCGATGCAGCGCCACCCACAGATAGACGGCGATCGGCAGGGTCATCACCGCGGCCACGAGCACGCCCTCGAGCCGCCGCAAGCGCCATGCCTTGCGCGTCGCAGCTGGTGACTCCGCGCTCGCTGGCCCGGCGGGGCTGAGCGCGACGTCCGGTGTCACGCCGGCACCGCAGCGCGATAGAGCGTGACGTTCCGGTCCAACCGGCCGCCTCGGAAGCCCTGGGGTCGGCCGCCCTGCGCGTCGATGTAGGAGAGCTGGCGCGAGATCGTGCCCAGGTGACCTGGGAAGACGTGATCGAGCATCCAGGTCTGGATGGCCACGCCCCCGCCCTGGGTGTCGAGCACGCGCAGCGCGCGGGCCTGCTGGGGAAAGTCGATTAGCGAGGCGGTGGCGATTAGCCAGTAGCCGCCGGCCCGGGTTGGGCGGGCCACGATCCGGTTGCGGTGGACATGGCCATTGATCACCGCGATCACCCGGGGGTGGCGGTCGAGGAGGGCGAGGATCTGTTCGCCGCCCGCCGAGCTGGTGAGCGGTTGATGGCAGGCGACGAGGATCCAGCGGTCCCCGGCGAGGGAAAGCTCTCGGTCCAACCAGTCCGGCTGGCCGGGGTGGACGAGCCCGCCGGAGCCACCCCCGCGGCGCGCGAGGTCGAGCACGAGCAGGCGAACGCGCGGCCCGATGTCGGCGCGGTAATCGAGCAGCTTGCCGGCTCGGGGCTGTCCCGACGCTGTCCGCAGCCCGGCGACCGTCTCCTCGGCCGTCAGCTCGCGGCGTCGTGGATCGGCTGGAACCCGGACCTTTGCGCCGCTCAGCGCTTGCTCGAGAAAGCGCTTGACCAGCCCGGGGCTGGGTGGGCCATCGGGTGAGTAGCCGACTCCGCTGGTCGCTTCACGGTCGGCCGCGAGACCGGGGGGCGCCGTCAGCCCCGGCGGAAGATCCCACACGGCGTGGTCGCCGAGCGCGAGGCTCCGCGTCAGCGGAGTGGGGGTGATCTCGCCGGCGACGAGCACGTCGTGATCGCCGAGCACCGGATACCAGGCCGGCTGGACGCCGGGACTGTGAAAGCCACGCGTCGCCGCCTCGAGCAGTCCCGGATGACGAGGGGCGTCAAGGTCGGGACGGTAGTAGAAGGGATCGGCGTCGAACGGGGATTGGACACCGAAGTAGCCGCCCTGCCCGCTTCCCGGACTCGCCCGTCCTCCGCGCAGCACCTCAAGCGCGAGCTCGAGTTCGTTGGACTGATCATTGTCGATAAGGTCGCCGCCCTGGATCACGGCGTCGGGCGAAAGCGCCCGGATCGCGTACAGAGCTCCGGCCAGCACCTGTGCGGTGAGCGTTTCCTGCGGCCGAAAGGTCGACTGAAACGGCGGCCCGAGCCGATCCAGGAAGGTGACCCGCGCCGGGGACTGCGCGTCGAGAATGTGGGGATCGGTGACGTGGGCGATGCACGCCAGAACCCCGACGGCGGCTGCGCGGGCACCGAGTTCGGTCCGCGGCCGAAGTGGTTCGCCGGCCACTGGGGTGAGGACCCCCGTCCCCCCGGGGTCCTGGTAGGTCGTGTTCAGCGTCGAGCCGTGAGGGTCGGGCCTCGGCGCGGTCGCGGTCCCGCAGCCAGCCGCGATCACAGCGGTTCCGGCCAGCACCTCGCCGATAGCCTGACGGCGCGTGATCCGGCGCGTCATTCTCCGGCCAGCCCCGCGACGACCGTCTCACGGGTCGCCTCTCGCGTGACCCACAGGACAGCCAGGGTGCCGGCGACGAGCAGCCCGGCCAGCACGGCAGCGATCTGCGCGAAATCCGCTCGGAGCGCCAACGCCGCGTAATTCGCGGCCAGGTTGGCGAGCGCGGGACCCAGCACGAGCCGCTCGGTCACTATGCCCACGAGCGCGGCCGGGATCACCAGTGCCAGCACGACGCCGGCCAGCAAACGTGCCACCGCCCCGGCGCCGGCACCGGTGGCGCGCACAACGGCGATCGTCCGTCGTCGTTCCTGAACCGTCAGCGCGCAGGTCTGGATCAACGCGTACAGGCACACGAGCCCGTCCACGATCGCCACTGCCCGCAGGAGCGTCCGCAAAGTATCCACCAGGGGCACGCCGCGAGCCGTCGCCCCGCTCGCCGGAGTTGGGACCGCGCCAAGCGCGGTGAGGGCCTGGCTGACTTGCGTCTGGTTGGCCCCCTGGGTTAGACGAATGGCGATCTGCTCGGGCGCCGACGGGTCGCCGCGCAGCAGTGCGGCCGCGGGGACGTAGGCGACCCGGCCGTCGTGGTCCAGCGAGCTGACGATGCCCGAGACGCGAAGTCGCATCTCGACGCCCGACGGCAACGCGACGGCGAGCGTCGATCCCGGAGTCAAACCGAGGGCGTCGGCGAGCCCGGCGCCGACCTCCGCCTCTGCCGCTCCTTTCAGTCTATGTCCGGCGGTGAGCGGAGGGGCTTCGAAAGCTGTGTGATCACCCGGGTAGGCGATCACGTCGATCGTCTCGCCCAACGAGAACGAGTCAACCGCCTGCACCTCGTATCTGGGGGCGGCCCCCTGCACGCCCGCGGTCGCGCGGACCCGCCCGACCGCGGTGGCCGGAAGTGAGGCCGTCAACTGGTAGCGCTTGCCGAGCGCCCCCGGGTCGGTTTCGAGGGCGGACAGCGCCGAGGCCAGCGCGAGCAGCAGGAGCACGAACGCGGCCGAGGCCCCAAGTGTCAGCACGGTCACGGCGAGCCGGCCAGGGCGAGCGGCGACCAGGCGGGCGCCCAGCACGGCCAGGCCTGGGCGGGCACGCCGGTGCCAACGGCGGCGCCTCGACCCGCCGCCGGCGGCCAGCCCGGCGCCCTGGAGCAGCGCGACCGGCGGGCGCCCGGCCGCCCGCCATGCCGGCCCGGCGGCGGCCGCGACGGGGATCAGGACGCCGAGCGCCCAACCGGCGACGAGTACAGGGATCAGGCCCGAGCCCGCGGCCGGCTCGTTGAGCATCGTCAGCAGACGGTCGCTGGCTCCTAGGCTGGCCACAAGTCCGGCTCCGACCCCCAGGGTGGCGGCGGGCAGAGCCACGGCCGCCGCCTCGCCGGCCTGCAGGACGACCAGATGGCCGCGGGAGGCGCCGACCGCGCGACTTATCCCGATCGCCTTCAGCCGTCGTTGCACCTCGGCCCGCGCCGACGCCGCCAGCATCACGGCGGCGGTCGCCAGCGCGAACGCCGACAGTGCGACCAGCAGATCGATCACGATGCCCGCGGCCTGGTCGAGCAGCACGCGGACTCCAGACCGGGTGACGAAGCGCAGACCGCGCAGGCCGTAGCTGGTCGTTCTCGCCTGGACGAGCACCTCGTTCAGGTACCGCGGGTCGCGCAGCCAGATCTCCGCGACGTTGACCTGCGGATGGGGATCGGTCCCGAAATGAGCGTCTACCGCTGCCTGGGACAGATAGAAGCGCGGGACCGCGAGCGGGTAGGAGACGTTATCGGGGGCCTCGGCGAAGCCGACCACCCGGAGGGCGGCGAAGCCTGGCACGTGCAGCATGCCTCCGAGTGGGATGCCCCAGGCCTGAGCCAGGCCGCGCTCGATCACCACCTCACCAAAGCGCGAGGACACGTTGCGCCCGGCCACGATCGCGTAGCCGCTGCGGCCCGGACCGATCACCTCGGCCGAGGCCCGACCGCTGCGATGGCCGTTGGCATTGATGTCAACGTTGGTGAACTCCTGGCGGGTCGAAACCGCCGCAATGTCGGGAAGCGCCCGGATCCGTTGTTGCACCCGGGCCAGCGACTGCGGTTGGAACCGGACTATCACGTCCGGGAGGTCGGCCGCCCGGACCGCACGGGCGAAGCCGTAGCCGAGGCCGTCCGCGATCACCAGGGCCGTCGACAGCATGGCTGCCGCGAGCGCGATCCCGGCGGCGGTGAGGATGTGACGGCGCCACCGCAGCCGCAGGCCACGGCGGATCTCGACCACGAGCGCTCTCACGGGAGCGACCTGCGGACGGCCCGCGCCGGGCTGGCCTGTGGGGGACGGCTCGCGTCGGGCTGCGAGCCCGAGACGAGTTTTCCATCGCGGAGAGCGACCACGCGGTCGGCGATCGCCGCCGCGTCGGGCTCGTGGGTGACTATGACCACGGCCCGGCCGGGGAGGTCGCGCAGCAGCGCGAGGACCCCGGCGCCGTTTTCGGCGTCAAGGTTCCCGGTCGGCTCGTCGGCCAGCACCAGCTCTGGGCCGTTGACCAGGGCTCGAGCGATCGCGAAGCGCTGCTGCTCCCCCCCGGAGAGCTCATGCGGAAGGTGGTCGGCGACGTCCAGCAGCCCGAGTTCCTCGATCAGCCGCCGGGCTCGCTGTTCGCCCCCGGGCGGTGCCCCAGGCAGATGAGCCGGAAGCAGGACATTCTCGGCCCCGCTCAACTCCTCGATCAGATGAAAGGACTGAAATACGAACCCGACGTGCCGGAGCCGCGTGCGCGCGAGGGCACGGGAGCCCTGGGTGGTGAGCCTCTCCCCGGCGAGGGTTATCTCGCCCGCGTCCGGTTGGTCGAGTCCTCCGAGGAGATGCAGAAGCGTCGACTTGCCGCTGCCCGAACGCCCGAGCACAGCCACCACCTCGCCCGCCTCGACGTCGAGTGCCACGCCGTCCAGTACCAGCCGCTGCGCCCGCCCCCGCCCGACGGTCTTGGTGATCCCGCGCGCTTCGAGAACGGCCACCGGTTCACGGTACCGAGCCGGCGCGGGGCGTCTGCCGGCGCGGGCGCCCGGATGTCTGGCCGGGTCGTCGATGATCGTGGCGTAGCCGGGCGAACCAGCGCCCGGCCAGCGGCCAGACCTCCGCCGCCCTGAAGCCGCCGGCCGCAGCGATCTGTGCGATCGCCGGAACGGCCACGCGCGCCCACGGAAACCATGCGCTCTGGACGCCATCGCTCTCCAGTCGCGCGCGAGTGCAGCAGGTGGCCCCATCCGGCGGTTCGAGCTCCACCAGCAGCTCACCCGCCTCGTCGAGCAGCGCCCCGATCCGGGCCAGCAGGCGGACCGGCGAGCCGCCGATGCCGATGTTCCCGTCCAGCAGCAGAGCGCTGCGCCAGGTTCCGCCGCCCGGCAGCTCGTCGAAGATGTCACCGACGATCGCGCGGCCGCCGCCCTCCACCGCGATCTCGACCGCGACCGGCGAGAGATCGACGCCGAGCGCGAACACGCCCTGGGCTGCCAACGCGTGCAGGTGGCGGCCCGGCCCACAGCCGACATCGAGCACCGGGCCACAAAGGCCATTCAGAAGCTGCTCGTCGGCGGAATCCGCGGAGCCCAGGTAACGCTCGAACGGCAGCGAGAGAGCGGTCCCGTCCAGGAGTCGTGCGTACTGTCGCCGGTCCGCGCCAGGTCCGGCGCGCAGCCCGTCACCGTACATGCGCAGGGGGCTGATCACAGAATCGACGAGAGTGTCCGCGCGAACCGCGTGTGCGGAGCCCCGCGGGCGACGGCGCGCGCGTCCTCGACCGTGTCGACATCGCGCAGCGGCGGCTGTTGGTGGACACGCAAACCTAGTTCAGCCAGACGTTCTGACTGGAGGCGCCAGGTCGAGTCGCAGCTCATGGGCACGCCGGTGAAGGCCCCGGCCACCCGGGCGCTGAATCCCACGCTCCAGTAGCCGCCGTCGAGCGCCGGGCCCAGCACGGCATCGACGTCGGGGTCCTGGAGCGCGCGTACCCCGTCGAGCAGCAGCGGCGCGGTCAGCTGTGGGGTATCCATGCCGACCAGCAGCGCCGGTGGTTCCACGTCGTCGAACGCCGCGGCGAGACGCTCGGCCAGCCCGGTCCCGCGCTGGGCCAGCAGTTCGAATCCGCTGCGCCGCCAGCGTCGAGCATCTCCATCGAACACAAGCACCTTGCGCACGGCCGGGGTGCCGGCAACGACGTCGATCGTGTCGAGCAGTGAGGCCCGGGCCAAGCGGGCTGCCTGTTCCGCAGTGCACGGCGGGGTCAGCCTCGTCTTCGCGCGCCCCGGAAGCGGTTCCTTGGCAATGACGAGTAACGCGACGGGTTTCATGGGCCGAGGCTAATCGGCCGCTCATTACGAAAAACGAAAGCCTGAGCGCAGACGTCATCGTCGTAAGACTCTGTTCAGAATTGGCGCCGTTCCGGGCGAGAGTGGTGAACAGGCACTTAAACCGTCGCTCGCTCCGTCTTCACCGGTCGTCACCTGTGTCAGTCTCGGATCGTGCGTCCGCCGCGCCTTGACCCGTCCAAAGCGCCGCCCGGTCCGTTCCGCGCGGATTTCTGGCGCAGTCCACTGCGCGGGCCGTGGTTGACCGCGGTGCTCGGCCTCGTGCTGTTGATCGGCCTGCCGATCGTGATCGTGACCGGTCTGCTGTCCAACGATGCCTACCAGCCAGGTCTCGGCGGAAACGGACTGGGCCGCAGCATCGTCGGTCCGCTCGATATATACCTGTTCGGATGGCCGACGCGGCCGTCTTGGCTGTATGCGCTGACCCAGGGTCTGCACGTGGCGGTGGGTCTCGCGCTCACTCCGGTGCTGCTGGCGAAGCTGTGGTCGGTGATCCCGCGGCTGTTCGAGTGGCCGCCGGTTCGCAGCCCGGCGCACGCCCTGGAGCGGCTCTCCCTGGCACTGCTGGTCGGCGGCGCACTGTTCGAATTTGTGACCGGCATCCTGAACATCCAGTACTGGTATGTGTTCCCGTTCTCCTTCACCCAAGCCCACTACTACGGCGCGTGGGTGTTCATCGGAGCGTTCATCGTCCATGTGTGTCTGAAGGTTGGGTCGATGCGGCGGTCGCTGCACACCCGCGCCGACGTGCTCGAGCCGGTCACGCCGGGCGCTCGGCCCGCTTCGACGCCCGCGACCGAGTCGTCACTGGCGTCGCCGTCACCGGCCCGGGCGACCATGTCGCGGCGGGCACTGCTGGGCACCGTCGCCGCCGGCGCCGTCCTGCTCGGACTCCAGGGCGCAGCCCAATCGGTCGGCGGCCGTTTCCGGCCCCTCGCCTTCCTCCTGCCACGGGGGCGCAACCGATCGGGCCCGAACGGCTTTCCCGTCAACCGCACGGCGGCCGCGGTTGGTATCACCGCGCGTGCCGTGGGGCCGGAATGGCGGCTGTCGTTGACCGGTGAACGATCGGTTTCGCTGTCGCGCCAGCAGTTGCTGGCGCTGCCCCAGCACACCCACGATCTTCCGATCGCCTGCGTCGAGGGCTGGTCGACCACGCAGCGATGGAGCGGTGTTCGTCTGCGTGATCTGGCCGCGCTGTGCGGAGTGACCGGCCCGGCCACGGTCACCACCAAGTCGCTGGACCGGGGCACGTTCGGTCACGCCACGCTCGGTCACGAGCAGGTGGCAGACGAGCGCTCGCTGCTGGCGCTACGGGTAAACGACGTCGACCTATCGCTCGATCACGGCTATCCGGCCCGGGTGATCAGTCCTGCGGTGCCGGGGGTGCACTGTACGAAGTGGGCCACCACGATGACCTTCCGCCGAATCGAGGATTGACCCACCTGCGACGCATGCGCTCTCACTACGGGGCCGGCCCCCTGCACCTGCTCGCGTTGCTGGCCAGCTTCGCGATCGCGGGCGCCGCGGTCGTCGGTTGGTTTGGGCGACCCCGCGACGTGGTGTCTGTGCTGATCTGGTTCGGAGCGGCCATCGTGATCCATGATTTCGTGCTCCTGCCGCTCTACTCGCTGCTTGATCGAATCGCGTTCGCGGGCTGGCGGACGCCGGCCGAACGGGCTCAACCCCAGACCCGGGAGAGCCTGGTCAACCCGGTGCCCTACCTGCGAATCCCCGTCATCCTCAGCGGCCTGCTGCTCGCCGTCTTCTTTCCGGTGATCTTCGGTCTCGGCAGCCAGACCGAGCTCTCGGCGAGCGGCATCCGCGAGAGCGGGTATCTGGCCCGGTGGCTGCTGGCCACGGGCGTGATGTTCATTGCTTCTGGACTCGCGTACGGGCTGGCCGTCGGGCGAGCCTCGCGGCGCGGTAGTGCGGTCGACGGCTCCTCTGTGCCACCGACCTCCGATCAACAGTCCTCGACCTCGGAGAGCCAGCCGCTCCCGGCCTCGGAGAGCCAGCCGCTCCTGGCCTCGGGGAGCCAGCCGCCCGCCCCGCAGCCGCCGCCGCCCGCACCGGACCCGCCGCCGCCCGCACCGGACCCGGACGGGACGGCGACCACAGCGGGGCCCACGAGGCCGGACAGCGCCGCCCCACCCACGCCACCCTCGGAGCCCGCCTAAGTGGCGCGCAGGGGAGAGCGGGCGAACTCAGCCATTCCCTCGTGGAAGTCCTCGCTGGCCGCGAAACCGAGCACTCGCTGCGCTCGACGGGGCGAGGCGAACACGTGCCGGACGTCGCCGAGCCTGAATTCGCCGGTCACGACCGGCCGCGGCGCGTCGGGGCCCGCCGCGTCGGCCAGCGCCTGCGCCATCTCGCCCACGGTCCGTGGTGCCCCGCTGGCGACGTTGAACGCGCCAAGCTGCGGATCCGCACAGGTCAGGGCAACGAGGTTCGCACGAGCCACATCCCGAACGTGGACGAAGTCCCGGATCTGCCCACCATCCTCGAAGACCCGGGGTGCCTCGCCGGCCGACAGTGCGCTGGCAAAGATCGCGGCCACGCCTGCGTACGGCGTGTCGCGTGGCATCCGCGGCCCGTATACGTTGTGGTATCGGAGTGCCGTCACCGGTATTCCCGTCTCACGGGCAAAGGCGAAGCAGAGGTGCTCCTGGTGCACCTTGGTCGCCGCGTACACGTTGCGCGGGTCAAGCGGCGCTGACTCTTCGACGGCGAGCGGGGTCAGGTCACCGTCGCAGTGCGGGCAGCGCGGCGCATACCGCGACAACGCGAGGTTGACCGGATCGCGGGCCGGCGCCGCCACGCGACCGTGCTCGGGGCATTGGTAGCCACCCTCGCCGTAAACCACCATGCTGCTCGCGAGCACGAGGCGGCCGCTGAAGTCGCCGACCGCCAGCTGTCTCAACAGCACCGCGGTGCCCAGGTCGTTGTGACTGACGTAGTCCTCGATGTCAAGCAGGTCGACACCCAGTCCCACCATGGCCGCCTGGTGGCACACGGCGTCGGCGCCACGGAGGGCTCGGCGCACCGTGTCGGGATCCCGCACGTCACCCTCGATGAACTCGGCGTCGGCGTTCAGGTAGTCGGGACGTAATGTATGGGCTCCCGGCGACAACGAGTCGAGCATCCGGACCTCGAACCCGGCCGCCACGAGGCCGTCGACGACGTGCGAACCGATGAATCCGGCTGCACCGGTCACGAGGATCATGCCCGCGCACGTTACGCGTCGCGCCGCCGATCGCCACCGCTTCCAAGCATTGTTTCGCTCCGCGTAAGGTCTCACCCGATAGCTTGCCGACGGTGATCGAGGTGATTCTCCCGGTCCTCGACGAGGCCGAGTCGATTCCCGGCGTGGTGGCGGCAATGCCGGTCGGTTTTGCGCCGTTAGTAGTCGACAACGGCTCCCGTGACGGCTCGGCGCAGGTCGCCGCCTCCTGTGGAGCGAGGGTGGTACATGAGCCTCGCCAGGGCTTTGGTGCGGCCTGCTACGCCGGGCTCTGTGCTGCCGAGTCAGACATCGTCTGCTTCATGGACTGCGATGGCTCGCTGGATCCCGCGGAGCTTGATCGGGTGGCGGCTCCCGTGCGCAGCGGCGCCGTCGACCTGTGTTTGGGAGCCCGGATCGCCGAGCCGGGGGCCTGGCCGCTGCACGCTCGCCTGGCCAATCACCTGCTCGCGTTCGAGCTCAGGCGCCGGACCGGAGCCAGCCTTACCGACCTTGGCCCGATGCGGGCCGCCCGGCGGGAGGCCCTGCTCGGGTTGGGCCTCGGCGACCGCGGCTCGGGCTGGCCACTCGAGATGGTTCTCCGGGCCGCGGCCGAGAGTTGGCGCATCGCCGAGGTTCCGGTTGCGTATCGGGCGAGGTCCGCGGGGCGCTCGAAGGTCAGTGGCAGCGTGCGCGGGACAGCTCGTGCCGTACGGGACATGGCCGCCCAGCTCTAAGCGGTCAGAGCGGGCTGGTTGGGGTACGCGAGCGACCGCACGAACATGACGGACGTAGCAGGACGAAGGAGATGAGGGATGGCGAACCTAAGCGACCGAACTGAGAGGCTGGCACGAGAGTCGAAGTGGGACTTCTCGGACCTGAGCGCGCTGTTCATCAACTGCACGCTGAAGCGGTCTCCCGAACCGTCGAACACGCGCGGTCTTGCGGATCTCGCGGTGGCGATCATGGAGCGCAACGGCGTCAACGTCGACGTCCTCCGGGCGGTCGACCACCAGATCGCGACCGGCGTCTACCCGGACATGACCGAACACGGCTGGGAGCGGGATGACTGGCCTGAGATCTTCGAGAAGGTGATGGCCGCGGACATTCTCGTGCTGCTCTCGCCGATCTGGCTGGGCGAGAAGTCCTCGGTCTGCACCCAGGTCATCGAGCGGCTTTACGGCAACAGTCATCTCCTCAACGACGCCGGGCAGTGGGCGTACTACGGCCGGGTTGGTGGGTGCATGATCACCGGCAACGAGGACGGCGCCAAGCATTGCGCGATGAACATCCTCTACTCGCTGCAGCACCTCGGCTATACGATCCCGCCCCAGGCCGACTCGGCGTGGCTCGGCGAGGCCGGGCCAGGCCCGAGCTACCTCGATCCCAGCTCGGGCGGACCCGAGAACGACTTCACCAACCGCAACACCACCTTCCTCGCCTGGAACCTGATGCACATGGCGCGCATGCTCAAGGACGCCGGCGGGATCCCCGCCCATGGCAACCAGAAGAGCCTGTGGGACGCCGGCTGCCGGTTTGACTACGCCAACCCCGACTACCGCTGAGCGGGACCGCGCGGCCAACCACGACGCATTCGTCGACCCACTCAAACCTCCACGGGCCATTCAATCCACAAGGCCCACCACCCAGCGGGAGTCGGGCAGAATTCTGCTCGTCTCGGTCGTCGAGTCCCCGGGGCGGCCCGCCGGCCTCGAGATAGAACACCGTCTGGGGCGTGAAGGCATGAAAAAAGCCCCGCTTGCGGGGCTTTTCCAGTGCGCCCGAGAGGACTCGAACCTCCACGGACCATTCAGTCCACAAGGCCCTCAACCTGGTACCCGGCGCGTAGATGCTTCCAGGAGCGTCCAAATCGTCCAAATTGCGAGGTTCCGTGGACGGATCAGACGGGGTGTACGGGATGGATGTTGCCACCGGTGTTGCCACGGGAGGTGACCACATCGGTGCTATTGTGACCACATGCGTGAGATCGGCGTCCGGGACCTGAAACGTTCGCTGAGCGAGACACTGCGAGCTGTCGAGCGCGGTGAGCAGGTGCGTGTGACGCTCCGCGGGCGTGCGATAGCGGACATCGTTCCCGCCGGCGCTGCGGCCGCCGATGATCGTGTCCGAGCGCTCGTCGCCGAGGGCCGGCTGACCCCTGCGGCGTCGATGCGACCAAAGCGGGCGCCGCGGCTGGTGAAGACCGATGTCAGCGCGTCCGCTCTGGTCATCGGCGAGCGGGACGCTGAGCGCTGAATCTGTATCTCGACGCCAGCGCGCTGGTCAAGCGCTACGTGGCCGAGCCGGGAAGCGATGGCCTTCGGGAGCTGATGGGGCACGCCGACGGCTGGTTCATGTGTCGTGTTGGCTACCTTGAGACCGCGCGCGCCGTCGGCCTGGCGGGAAGCCAAGTGGCTGTTCGCGCGGTGCAGAGCGAATGGGCGGCGTTCAGTGTGATCGAGGTCGACCAGGACCTCGTCGAGCGTGCGGCCGAGCTCGCGCTCGTCCATGAGCTGCGAAGTCTTGACGCGCTGCATCTCGCGTCGGCGCTCGTCCTTCCTGGTGAAGATCTAGTCGTGGCGGCGTGGGACCGCCGCCTTCGCACTGCTGCGCGGGCCGAGGGACTCGGTGTCTTCCCCGAGATCCTCGAGGAGCGCGCGTAGGTCAAAGCTTCAGGCGGCGTCCCGTTGCGCCTGCGTCGCGGCCATGCGGAAGAGCGGTCTGCCCGGCATTGCCATGGGGAGCGGGTTGGGTTACTGGTTGCGTCTTGGCTGGGCGTAGTTGCTGATGTCCTGGTCGAGCGTTCCTTGGGCGTCGTATTGGCCGACGTGTACGTAGGTGACCTTTCCTGCTGGGTTGATGAAGATGGTAGTGGGGAGGCCCTCGACTGCGGCGAGCGATGTGAGGTCGGTGGTGGTTGTCTGGTAGCTGGGGTAGCTGACGGGGTGCTGGGTGAGGAACGTGCGCGCGTCGCCTGCGGAGTCGTTGGTGTCGGCGCCGAGAAATGCGATCCGACGGCCGTAGCGCGCGGAGGCGGACTCGAACAACGCGAACTCGGATCGGCATGGCCCGCACCAGGACGCCCAGGCGTTGATCACGACCGGGTACCCGCGCAGGGACCGCAGCCGAGCGGTGAGGGCTTGAGATCCGCCGAGCAGCTGCCCGGCTTGGCGATGAAGAGACGCCAGCGGTGGAGGGGAGCCCGCGAGTTGCTGTTGGGCTGTCTTAGTGCCGGGAGGTTGGGGCGCGCGGGCGAGTGCGGCTCTGACATACCGGGCCAGGACGCGGGTGGTGGGCCAGCCTGCGACGGACACTTCCCGGTAGTAGAGGAGTTGACCGGTCCGAGAGGTGAGAACGAACCAGGGTAGGCCTTGAACCTGGTAGCCGTCGGCGATCTTGCCGCTGTGATCGATCGCGATTGGATAGGAGAGCGGATGGGGCAGGCTGTGGAGGAACTTGGTCACGGTGCCCGAGCTTGGCTCGACGCTGGCCTCGTCGACTGCGGTCAGCTTGGGCAGGCCGGTCCGGGCGGCGAGAGCTTGATAACGGTTCAGGGCATCGAGCTGCCCGGCGAGGCCGCTGGTCTCCTGGTCCCAGGTGGCGAAGAACAAGAAGAGCCGCGCGGTCTTGCCGGGACCGAGCTGGAGGGTTCCGCCTCCCGCCTCGCGGCAGTGTGACTGGGGTGCGTGGGCGTGGTCGGCTGCACGCGCGCGTATGACACGTCGGCGTGCACCGGCGGATGGCCCGGCAGCAGCGCCGCCGCGCTCTGGGCCAGCAGCTGGCCGAGCTGCGGGACCGCCGTGAAGGACATCTGGGTCATGTACAGGCGCGAGAGCGTGCCGCGCGGGCCGATCACGAACAGGGCCGGCGTGTGCGTGATCTCTCCGTGTTGGATCGCCGCCTCGATCCCGTAGTGCTTCCAGACCTGTTTGAGCTGGGCGAGGGTCCCGGTGAGGAAGTGCCAGGCGTGGAGCATCGCGTGCAGCTCGGAGTAGGACCAGACGTCTTCGACCGAGATCGCGGCGGGATTGGCGTCGACCCCGAGCAGCTGCACGCGCGACCCCGCCGGGCCGAGCATCGCTTTGGCGTCCATCATCGCGGTGGTCGTCAGCGGACAGACGGTCGTGCACTCCGAGTCGTTGAACGCGAGGATGGTGACCTTGCCGCGGAACGAGCGCAGCGAGACGGGCTGGCCAAACTGGTCTGACAGGGTGAAATCGGGAGCCACGCCACGGATCGGCGTCCCCGGATCCAGCTCGGGGTTGGCGGCCAGAGCGGCTGCTTGCGAGGGAGCTGACGAGCCCTGGCGTACGACCAGCAGCGTTATAGGGACCAGCGCCAGCACGAGTGTCGCCCCCGGTATCAGCGTGCGAGGTCGCAATGGCAATTGCAGCCGCTCTGGGCCGGCCGCCAGTGGGGAGACGAGCCCCGGCGGCGTAGCACGCTGCGGATGGCGATGGTGATGATGGCGATCGTCGCCAATGCCATGGCGACGATCCCGACCAGATTGTCGGTGGAGCTCTCGCTTCGCCGGCGCGGTGTTGCCCGTTCCGGTGGCGGGAGCGGGCGCAGCGGAGCGGGTCGACGGTGATCCCGGTGCTTGAAGCTTGATGCCGCTGGCGGCTGCCAACGTCCTGACCGCGGTCGAGGTAGGGTCAAACAGGCCATCGGTGCCTGTCCGAATCGGAACTCGGGCCAGCCGCGCGTAAGCCGAGGTCGTCGCATGCCCGGGCCAGTTGAAGCCGAGGCCGTCGGGCATCACCACCAGGAGCCGCTGCCTGTACACAGCGGACAGCTCGATCCCCAAAAACCGCGCGTAGGCGCGCGGTTTGCGCCACAGTGCGGTGACCGCCCCGAGGTCAAAGGGACTCGCGATGATCGCCACCCGGACCGGGAAGCCCTTCCGGGCCGCCGCCTTCAATTCCGCTCCGAGCTCAAGCTGCTGGTGCACCGAGAGACCAGCGTCAGAGCCGGCGAACAGGTCCTGGTAGACGAGCACATCGCTGCCCGGATCACCGTCCGCACGAGCAACCGTCGACATCCCCATCACGACCAGGCAGGCGACCAGGAGCGTGGTCACCGCCGAGCGCAGCTCGCGCCTGACCCTGGCCGTTCATAACACTCGCTCTCGTCCGGGCAGCAGCGGGAACGAGCGCTGGGCTCGTGAGGGGATGACGTAGTTGGCGCGCTTGAGGACGAAGATGAACTCGTTGATGCCGTTGTTGACGGTGTCGGTGATCGCCGGGTTGTAGAGCTGCGCCGATGAGGCGTTCATCGCGGTTCGGGTTCGGACGAAGTCCGCGATCGACCGCTGAATCGAAACGAAGTGAAGTCCTGCCTGCCCACCGTCAACCGTGTTGAAGTCCCGCCTGATGATCACCGGCTTGCCATGCCTTCTGGCCCGCGCTGACGTCTGCGAGTGCCCGATCACGCCGTAGCGGCTGATCGCCTGGCTGAGGAGACCCGGGTCGCTTTCGGCGTCGGTCGTGAAGTGCTTGACCTGCTCGGGCGTGACCTGCGGCGCGTACATCCGGGCGATCCGCTCGCGGTCTGACAGATCGTCGTACCAGCTGTCCAGCCGCAGGCGCATGTAGCTGACCTGCATCGTCGTTCCTTGCGCGAACGGCCCGGTCGTGATCGTGACCGACTCCTCGGTTGCCTGGTTGCGCCGCAGCCCGGATTTGAACCCCATGAACAGCGGCGTTCCCGGGTCGACCGGAGAACCGGTCGGGATCCCGCCGACATGCTGGTCGGCGGCGGGCAGACCCGAGCCGACGAACCCTGTCCGTGTCTCTCGCCATCGCAGCGCGGCGGCGATGTTCAGTGCGCCTTCGGCACCGGCGAGCGGCGCTCCGTGCACGAGGGCGGCCTCGACGTCGGCGAGGCGGCGTTCGTCGTCGCAGGCCAAATGCAGGCACAGGTCGTAGTCGTCGATCGCGGGCAGCTCGAACTCCGACAGGCGCTTGGCCTTGGGGATAGGAGCCGGGACACGCAAGGTGCGCTCGAAGTAACCGGGGCCCCAGCCGGCGGTGAACAACAGCCCTGCCGGGCTCCACGGGAACGTTCGCTCGAGCGTGCGCAGCGATGCCTCGAGCAGGCGCGCGCCCGCGGGCGACGCGGGCCCCTGCACGTCGAAGAACAACAGGCGATCGTGACGCGGAGCGACCGGGTTTCCGTATTGATCGGTCTCGAGCGTCTCGGTCCACGCGAACTGGCGTGGCGGCAGGCCGGCGGGCTGCGACCCCAGCGCGACCCTCGCGATCTCCGGCGGCGAGCCGCGCGACTCGCGGGTCTGATCGAGCGCGACCCCCACGGCCGCGCCCCCGGCCGCGACGGTGGCCGCGCCCAGGACGAACCGGCGCCGTGTCCAGCCGGGCCTGGCCTCCGGGTCGGGAAGGTCGCTCATGAGACCGGCTGCCAATGGAAGGTGGCGTTGACGCGGTGCGGGCTCAGCCACACGTGCTGGTACTCGACGTGGCGTGCGGACACCGGCGGGCTCACGAGCAGGCTCAGCTGATAGTCGCCTGCGCCGGGCAGCGACACGTCGTTGCCGTAGTGGGGGCCCATGTACTCAGAGATCATCGGCCACTGTCGCTCGTCGTAGACGACCCTCCCGGCCTTCTTGATCGTCGCCCACACCGATGCGTAGGGCAGCGCAACCCCGGTATGCGCGTCGTTGAGCATCACCATCAGGTGAAAGCTCGCCTTCCCCGGCTTTATCATCCGCTCGCTGGTCCCGTTGAAGATCACGAATGGG
Organism: uncultured Solirubrobacterales bacterium; assembly: GCA_963770885.1. Lineage (GTDB taxonomy): Bacteria > Actinomycetota > Thermoleophilia > Solirubrobacterales > Solirubrobacteraceae > Palsa-465. The sequence continues at coordinate 1,199,780 of CAVYRI010000001.1, forward strand.
ACGGCGGTCGTGGCACGGGCGACGATCTTCATGCCCTGCCAGTCGGCGGTGGCGAGCGTCTGCGTGGGGACGGGCTTGATCCCATCGACCGAGATCGCCTTCGTCTCGGCCGGCCCCATGTTCATCCCCGGCATGCTCTCGCTGCTCGCCCCGGCGGAGCTCGCAGCGGTGGTGGTTAACGTGGTCTTGTGTGCGCTGGCGCAACCGGCGATCAGCGCGACCGTGGCAGCGGCGAGCGCGCCCCGGCGGATCGTCCTGCGAACCTTCACCATTACGTCTTCTCCTGGGTGGCTGGCGCGAGTCGGCAACGGCACGCAGGCGACGGCACGCGATCTAAAGGGCGGCACGGGCGTGGACCGACGGCCGAGCAGGTGTCTGTTGAGCGCTACGCCGCGCCGCTGGGACCCGATCGTCGACAGGGACGAGGGCGTACAGAGCGCAGGCCAGGAGCACGAACAACGGCCCCGCATTCGGGTCGGTGGCGCCTCCGTTGAAGATCCCGCCGAACCCCTGGCCGAGCACCCAATAGGCAAGGTTGAGCACGATCGCCGCGATCAGGAACGCGCGCGCGTGCCAGTTACGGGCCACGGCGATCCCGATCGCAAACGAGACGAAGGCGAGCACGACCGCGATGATCAGGCCGTTGCCCTGGGCGGCGTTGGCGGCCCAATCCTGAACCGTCGTCAGCCAGCTCATGCCCGACGGGGCAGCGTTGATCAGCGTCGTCGTCGCGTTCGCGGTGCTATTGACTCCCAGCAGCCACAGACCACCCATCAACACCCACAGAACCGCCCACACCGTTCGTGCCCCGCGGACACCGAGCAGGCCGCCGGGACGCCCGTTTGGCCAAACGATCAGTCCGACGATGCCGTACAGGAGGACCGCGCCCGGAGCGCCGGTCAGCGGATTGGCCATGTTCATGAACAACATCCCGAACGCCTCGCCGAACCACCACACAAACAGCGCCCACACAAACGACGCGGCAAGCGCCGGCTTCACGCTGCGGCGGTATAGCAGGCCGAGGCCGATCAGCACTTGGGCCAGCGCAAACAGCGTGTTGTAAAGGTCCAGGTTGCCCGCGGCGAGATGCGACGCCCAGCGCATCGAGCTTCCCAACCAGGAGGGCTGGCCGGGCATCATCTGCGTGAGCATCCCGATAAAGCCCCGCGAGTACATAAACGACTGAAACTGCAGCGCCCCGTCCACAAGCCAGACGACGCCCAGCAGGGTCTGAATCGCCCGACGACTATCGGACAGAAAGTAGTCACGCGCAGCCCGAACCACGCGGGTTGATCGAGGGCCCGCCAGCGCACCGGCGTCGGCGTCAGCCGCCCTAACGCTCATTGAATCTCCTTCGCTTGAGGGACACCATCCGTCGGTCGGAAATGCCGCCGCGAATGGGCAACGCGAGGCCCATCCACCCACGGACACGCGCCTCCGGCAGACCCAGCCCTACGCAACCACGGCCGTGAATCCGGCCAAGGGCCTACGACGCCTCGAGCGTGCTAGGAATCCGACCGATTACACGCGTGGATCACGTCGTGACCACACGTGTGCCACCTCACGAAGGGGGACCGCGGCCCGACCAACCGTGCGCCAGTGGCGCGAGCCGGGGCCGGGGCACGATCGGCGGCCGCAGCAACCGCAGCGCAGCATGCCGACGACGCCGACTGGTGCGATGAAAACGCTCAGCGACCTCCTCGAGAACCCAGCGGGCGCCGTGAAACACCGCCGCCAGCACCAAGCCGACACAGGCAGCGGCCGGAATCGCCCACCACCCACCGAAGCCGAAGATCCCCACCAGCCCAGCGGGATGGCCGGTCGCGAACAGGCCCTCGAGAAACTCCTGACAGCAATAAATCGCAACCAGCGCGACGGTGCAAACCAGCCACAACGCCGTAAACGAAAGACTGAAACGCGACAGCGACGTCTGGCCCGAAAACGCACGCCCAAGGGCAAGCAGAAAGCCGCCAACCACCAAGGCGACGACCAGGACGATCCACGGGACCACTGAGTGCAGATACGAGTGCCCCTGGCGCTGGAGCTCGACGCCCGCGGCACTGCCGTACGCAAGCAGGTAGCGCAGCTGGTGCACCGCCAGGGCCGCGGCCGGCAACAACGCCACCCGCGCGGCACCGCCGACCACCCGAGGGCAACGCACACGCGAGAACATGAACGCTACACCTTAGACCCGGCCATCCGGCCTCGCAACAGCTATCCGGCAGAAGCCCTGTGGCGGCCGGCTGCGAGAACGCATCCGACAACGGGTTCACGGTGTCAGGATTGCGGCCCGGATCGCAATCCCGTCACGCTGTGCCAGCAAAAGCAGCTGAGGCGCCGGTCGGCTTCCGCTCCCTCAGAATCTGCGGCACTCTCAGGGCTGTTGCGCCGGGGGGCTGGAGAGGATGTGTAAGCCCGCGACGGGAGATCCTGAATCTACAAAGCGACTCTCGATCCTGGACGAGTCTGGGGCTCGTCAAGTTTGACGAGCGTTACGCTGACCTGAAGGCGGGGGACGCGGAGATGAGCGCACCCGGCGTCCCGGTGTTGCGTGTAGATCGCCCACGTCAAGAACCCGATGATCACGGCGGTCATGCCCGCCATGAGAACGGCGTCGAACACGAGCATTGTCTGGTCTCCTCTTCTTGGTCGGCGTTGGGTCTTGCTCGACCATCGTCGGCCAAGGAGCCGCCCGGAAATACCCCACCCTAGGGTGGAGGCTTTGCCACCTGGACGAGCAGATCCGTGCGGCATCGGCCTCCGGTTCGCCACGCTTGTGATCCTTCTAAATCCAGCGCTGTCGCGATCGCGAAAAGTCCGGCGGGACACTTTCCCGGATTAGGCGACGCAACGATCTTGGGCGGCCTTGCGACCGCAGGGAGGCTGGGCAGGCCATAAGAGCTTAGTCCGCGGGAGTCATGCGCCGTGTATGAGCCCGTCGTTTGCCGATTGCTCGAGTCGGTCTGTGAGGAGCCTCATCAGCGAGCTCGTGGTCCGGGTCCTTGGGTTCGCCAGCGTCAAATGGACGTATAAGGCGGACGCAAGCCTGCCTAGGCGTGAAAGCATAAAAAAGCCCCGCTTGAGGCTGTTGCGCAAAGCCCGCGAATGCGGGCTTTGTCGTGTCCGGGGTGGGGTTAAGACTTTGCCGCATGGCTCAGAACTTCTTGTCGTGTGATCGGGAGCAGGAGTTGTTGTTGCCGCCGAGTTTGCGGGATTGGCTTGGCGAGGATCACGTCGTCTGGTGCGTGCTCGACGCGGTGCAGATGATGGACCTGTCGGGGTTCTATGGCGCCTACCGCGCCGATGGGCATGGTCGCGCGGCACACGACCCGGCGATGATGGTCGCGCTGATGCTCTACAGCTACGCGTTCGGGGACCGGTCCTCCAGGGCGATCGAGCGGCGCTGCCTGGAGGACGTGCCGACCCGGGTGATCTGCGCGAACCGGATACCTGATCACACCACGATCGCGAGGTTCCGCGCCCGGCATGAGACAGCGTTGGCGGAGACGTTCACTCAGGTCCTTGGGCTGTGCGCGAGGGCTGGCTTGGTGTCGGTCGGGACCGTTGCGTTGGATGGCACTGCGATCGCGGCGGACGCGTCCAGGGCGGCGACTCGCTCGCATGACTCGATCCGCGAGGAGGTCGAGCGGATGCTCGGCGAGGCTGCGGAGGTCGACGCGCGTGAGGACGAGATCCATGGTGATGCTCGTGGTGATGAGCTGCCCGCGGAGCTGGTCGATCGTCGTTCGCGGTTGGCGCGGTTGCGTCGCTGCCGGGAAGAGCTTGAGGCCGAGCAGGCCAAGGCTGAGGCTGACTATCAGGAGAACCTGCGGTGGCGGGCCGAGTGGGAGGCTGAGCATGGACGCAAGCTCGGTGGCCGCAAACCGTTCCCGCTCGATCGCGATGGTCTGGGGAAGCGGACGATCAACACGACTGATCCGGACTCAAAGGTGATCGCCCGCGAGGGCCGCCAGCCGGTCCAGGGCTACAACGCCCAAGCGGTCGCCACCGCGGATCAGATCATCGTTGCTGCGGACATCACTCAGCAGTCCAATGATTCGGGGCAGCTCGAGCCGATGATCCGCCAAGCCGCCGACACGGTCGCCGCTATGGAGCTCGAGGAAGAGATTGAGACGGTGCTGGCCGACGGCGGCTACTGGAATGCGACTCACATGACTGCGCTGACCGAGGACGGCATGGAAGTGATCGTTCCGACCAGATCATCGGTCAGGACCAAGGCTCGGAAGCTGTCTCCCAAACAAGGGCCACATGCCGAGCGGATCGATCGGCTGTTGGACACGCCGGAAGGCAAGACGCTCTACACGCGCCGCCAGCACATGATCGAGCCGGTGTTCGCGAACACGAAGTTCAACCGCGGGATCCGACGGTTCAGTCGGCGCGGGTTAGCCGCCTGCCGGGCTGAGTGGCGGCTGATCGCAGCGACTCACAACCTGATGAAGCTCTACCGGGCCCAGATCGCGATCTGACCCGGCCGGCCGGGGTCACGGTCGACCGCGGGCGCGCATCGTCCCACCCTAGCCTTCACGGAAATGCGAAAGGCCGCCTCAGCAGGCGACCTTTGCGCAACAGCCTCGCTTGCGGGGCTTTCTCAGTGCGCCCGAGAGGACTCGAACCTCCACGGACCATTCAGTCCACAAGGCCCTCAACCTGGTACCCGGCGCGTAGATGCTTTCAGGAGCGTCTGAATCGTCCAAATTGCGAGGTCCGTGGACGGATCAGACGCGCTGGACAGGATTGATGTTGCCACCGGTGTTGCCACGGCGACTACGCGCGGGTGTCCTCGATGTCTAGCGTGCCGCACGAGGCCCATCGGTCGCGCGCGTGAGTGTCGACGCTGGGGATGACGCTGCCGCGCCGAGATAGCACGCGCAGCCCGCTGATGTGAGCGCGAGCCCGTCTGCGCGGCAAACGGGGCGCGCGACGAGGGCTTGCGGCTAAACCGTCAGCTGCATTTCGAGCTGGTCAAACGAGGCGAGTGGCGCAAGCCAGGTCGCGCTGTGCCTAGGTGCCTAGGTGTAGCCCGTTGCAGGGGACGCTCGCGTCTCGCGTCGAGCTTTCCGTGCAAGGCAGGGCTCCGCCGGCGGCGGTAGCGGAATAGAACCGGCGGGTAGGTGCGGTGAGGCGTGGTCCAGGTTCGGGCGGGTCGACGATCGTCGTAGCCAGAGGAGCGGCATCGTCGGCTGTCAGGTTCTTCGGGTGACGCGTGTCTAGTGGGTATGCATGTCACCTATCTCGTTGCCACGATCCTGACGGCGCTCGCGAACGGCTACGCCGCGGCGTTGGACTTCCTCGGGGCCGAGTCGGTCAAGGTCGTCGCTGACCGGGTACAGGTCGCCCGACGGTGGATGGTCCCGCTCGGCACGCTGTTGGCCTCGGGCGCGATCGGACTTCTGACCGGCTTTGTCGTGCCGGCGCTGGGGACGGCTGCGGCGATCGGTCTCGTTGTGTATTTCATCTGCGCTGTGACCGCTCACGTACGAGTCCGCGACCGCGAGATCGGTGGAGCCGTGTTCTTCTTGGTCCTGGCGGCGGCGGCCCTGACGACCAGCGTCGGCTACCACAACCACTGGTGACTAATTTGATCCCATGCGCGGGGAGCTGACGATGGACGAGCGCGAGTGGCTAACCGAACGGTTTGAGCAGCACAGGCCGCATCTGCGCGCGGTCGCCTATCGGATGCTCGGGTCGGTGAGCGAATCCGACGATGCCCTTCAGGAGGCATGGCTGCGGGTTCGCGACCAGGATCCTGGCACCGTAGTGAACATGCGAGCCTGGCTGACGACGGTCGTCGGCCGGGTATCTCTGAACATGCTTCGCGCGCAGAGGGCGCGCCGCGAGGAGCTCCTGGTGTTCGTCCCGGATCCCGTGGTCAGCTTCGAGGAGGATGACGTCGAACACGAGGCGCTATTGGCCGAGTCCGTGGGTCTGGCGCTGCTCGTGGTTCTCGATGCACTAACCCCGTCCGAGCGACTCGCGTTCGTGCTGCACGATGTGCTCGGCGTGCCATTCGCCGACATCGCCGCCGCGCTGGACCGCTCCGAGGCGGCCGCCCAGCAGCTCGCCAGCCGCGCCCGCGGGCGCGTGCGCCACTCGCCCGAGCCTGACCGGGACCTCGCGCGGCAGAGACGCGTCGTCGATGCGTTCTTCGCCGCTTCGCGCGACGGCGAATTCGATGCCCTCTTGGAGGTGCTCGACCCCGACGTCGACCTCAGCATTGATGGCGGGGTCCTGCGCGGAGAGGCCTCACTCGCGCTGCACGGCGCGGACGCCGTGGCCAAGCACACGGCCACGTACTCGAAGCTCTACCCGTTCGTCAGACCCGCGCTCGTGAACGGCGCGGCCGGGGCGGTCGTGGCGCCACCTGGCGGCGTGTTCTCGGTAATGGCCTTCACCGTCACGAACGGGAAGATCGCCCAGATCGATGTTCTTCTCGACCCGCACCGTCTGGAGCAGCTCGATCTCAGGATCCCGCCGGCTGCAGGCAAACACGGTTGATTCCAAGCGAGCTTTCCGCGCGTTGCAGGTCAGGGGCGGCGCACTGCGAGATGCTCGTCTCAACCGGTGGGCGGGTCTGCGCGAGCTAGGCCGTGCCAGCGCCCGAGTGCTCATCATGCCGGATCTGACTCTCTGCGCAGCTCTTGTGAACTACCACGTCGCCATCGCTGATCGACTCGGCCGCAAGCGACGTCGCGTACCCCACTCGATCGACGATCTTGATGAGCGGCTCATAAACTCCGAGCACGTCACCGCACACCGGGCATCGCCGTCGCATCTTCCCCACGGCAGTCAGCCAGTCGCCGTTCGTCGATCGACCGGAGGGCGCGTCCGAGCTTCTCCGATGCAAATCACCACCTGCCGGTCACACGGGACACGCCGTCACGCCGGCTCGTGCCGTCGGGGCACCGGCCAACAGCTCCTTGGACGCGAGGCACCTATATCGGCAGCGGATGCTCCCCCGAGAATTGCCAACTGCTCGCATGTTGCCTTCTTGTCGTGACGACGAGAATCGATCCATGACGAACGCCGCAACGGCTCATCGTCTGGAGGCACGCTAACTGGCAGTCGCCGTGACCACCTCCGTGTTTTCCCACAGGAGTCGTGGAGCATACGTGCTGAAACTCTCCGGAGCCGTGCCCCCCTTCCGCGCGAACTAGGGAGTCCGCATCGGCGTGAGCGGAGAGTGTCGCTGCCCCCAAGCGATCGGGCCGGCACTCCCCCAGGCCGATTCAGAGAGGGCCGCCGCCGGTCTGCCGTCGATCACGCTCGATCGCGAGACCGGCGAAACCAGTGAGCGCGACGACCGCTTGCTGGTCCTCGTCGGTGAACGATCCCCCGCCCGCCTTGTCGGTCAGGTACAGGCTCCCGTCCGGCACGTGGTCAACAAGAATCGGGACGCCGAAAAACGAATGCATCGGCGGATGCCTGGCCGGCATTCCGTAACGGTGCGGGTGCTCGCCGAGGTCGGCAACGCGCAGCGGGACCGGATCGAGGATCAGATCGCCGAGCACGCCGCGGCCGCACGGCCACTCGCCGATCCTCGCGCGCGTGTCATCGTCGATCCCCGCCGTGAGAAATACGGCCAGGCCGTCCCTGGCATCGTTGAGCACGCACAGCGCCGCGTACCGCGCGCCGGTCAGCTCCTTCGCGGACTCCAGCACCCGCTCAAGCGCAGCCTCCAACCCCATCTCGTCGAGCACGAACTCGCTGGCATCCGGCACGCCACGCCGCAATAAAGACATCGTGTCCTTTCAGGGGAACGGTGAACCTTGCCCAGGGACCGCCCCCGCTTGCCGCTCCTTGAGCCGGCTGCGAACGCGAGCTACGCGTAAGACACAGACCCTCCGTGCACCCCCGATCAGGCAGCGCAGCCGAGATCCAAGTCTCGTTGCGAGCATACACCCGCCCCGACCAGCCGCAAGACCCGAGTTCCACGGGACACATCGGGCAGGATCCACCTCGACCGGACTGCAACCAGCGCATCGGGCGTACACCCGGCGATCGCTCAGCACGTGAGATCCGCCGCAGCGGCATACCCCCGGAGCGGGACCGAAGCAGGATTCCCGCATATCACCGCTGCTCCCCTGCGCGTCGCCACGAGCGGGACGCTCAGACGAGGCGGCGTGCGCGAGCGCAAGTTCGCAAATGCGTAGGCAAAGCACCACGGACGACGTAAGGCGCTCCACGATGACGGAGCCACGTCGGCGGCGGGGTCAACTTCCCGCGGCACTTCTGCTCCAGGTCGGCGGCCGGTTGAAGCGGCAGGAGCGATCACGCAGCCGCGTCCGCGACGACGCAGTTGCCTGGCCAGGCCGCGGGGGACCACTCGTTATCGGTCCCGGGTCAGCGTGCCGGTCTCACCCACGCCGTAAGTGCCAGCGCGTATGTCGCTGGTCGGCCCCTCAGCAATCCGGGTGTGCGCAACGTTCGCAGCCGCTCCCATCGCTCGCCTCGCAGCCCGCGGGGGCGCAATCCGCGCAGACCTCGTCAGCCCGAGCTTCGCGGCACTCGTGCACAGCAAGGACAGCGATGCCGAAGCCAATGATCGGATCCAAGAACCACCAGCCGAGAGCGGCGTTGGCGAGGACGCTGACAAGCACCCCAGCCGCAGCAATCGCACACAGCCACGACTGAGCGGCGTCGCCGCTGACGGCGCCTGAGCCGAGCTGCGCCGCGGCGCGGTTCTTGGCCCGCGCGAGGCCAGGCATCACGATGATCGCGCCGGTCGCCCAGCTCACCGTAGGATGCGGGCCGCCGACCAGCGTGGTGATGCCGTCGTCGAGCAGGTAGACAGCCAGCGCGGCGAAGCACCCAGCGATGAGCTGCTGCGCGGCATTACACAAACCCGCGGTCAGATCGTCTCCCGGGGCGAGCGACAACGTGGCTTCCGCTCTGGGCTGCCGGTCAGCGGACAGCAGTCCGGCTGTCGGCGCCGGTGCGGCGTCTTGGCAGAAGCCGGGTCCACACGCTCCGATTCAGGGGTGGCGAGCGCCCGCACCGATCTGCTCGAGTTTGATCGAGGCGTCGGTGAATACGTGCATCGGAGCCCACGGAGTTTGCATCGGCCGCGGCCCGCCGCCACTATCCGCGCCGTGCCGCTCCATCGGCCGGTCTTTGTCTGCAGGCCCGTTTGTTGGCGGCGGGCAGGTTGGGTTGCGCGCGTCCGGCCTGGCCGACCGTTCCCGTCGGGTTCTTGGTTATCTGTAACCCTGGCGCTGCTTGCTCGGGGTCGCCGCGCTCCGGCTTGTGGGGGCTGTCGAGCGCGTGTCGGGCTTCGGATCCTGACTCCGCAGGGAGGCAACTCTGAGAGTAAGGAGCTTTACGCGCAGGGCGGTCGCGACTGGTCACGTGTCGAGCAGACGCCTGACGTGCTGTAGCTCGTCGCAGAGCGCTTGCGCGGAGTGTCCGTATAGCGGCGAGCGGGCGTCTGTTAGCAGCCGCTCGGCGCGTGCGACCCCGCGTGCGACTGGGCATGCCTCGCGCAATAGCGCCGCGACTGCGGCCAGCTCGGCGTTCGCTGGTGCGACGACTCTGAGATCGAACAGGGGTAGGGTGCCTCGGGTTCTGAGCGTGGGCCGATTCGTGGCCTGGGAGATCACGGTCTCGAACGCGCGGGCGAGTCCCAGTCTCGTGCGGGGATCGAGGAGGCGTTGTCGGTGGCGCTGGATCGCGGTGACCGGCAGGGTCTCTCGGCCCTGAAGGATGAGGTCGATCGCGCGGTCGCTCTGTCGCTGTCGGGAGGCGGCGCCCCGGATGAGAACCCCTGCGAGCACGATTGCGGCGCTGACTGCGATCGACGCGGCTGAGCTGGCTCCAGCACACACCGCGACGACGCTCCCGGCGAGCGCTGTCGCGATGACGATCGATTGACGCGTCGTGGTTCTGACCGTTTCCGCAGCGCGAACCAGGGGATGGTCTGGACCGAGGACATCGACCGCCGAGAATCCCTCGATGCTGCCGGGCCGGGGTGCTAGCGGCCGCGCGTGCCTCATCGAACCCACCCCGGCTCGGACGGGCCTCTGTGTCGGGTCTTGCGTGGCGTGCTCACGGCGTAACCTCACACGCCGACCAGACTTCCCGGCTCGCCGCCGCGAATCATACGCCGGTTCGCGCTGGCTGTCGCGGTTTCGGCGGGTGTCTCTCCTAGCTTGGGTCCAGATGTCGCTACGCCCCCAACCACCCGCAGTGGATCTCAAGCAGGGGAGGCGCGGTCGGCTTGCGCCCGCGCCTAGGTCGGCTTGCGCCCGCGCCTAGGGTCCTGGCGAGGTCAGGCGTCAAGGCGGCGCTAAGAATCGTCCCGTCGACATACAGATTTCGTGAAGGCCTGAAGCGTCAGGCGATGCTGGGCGTACGCTGGTTGCAGGTGTGCCGGGAAGACTGGTCGGCTGGTTCGTCGTCGACCGCACCGGAGGGCCGATGTCCCGATCGCACGCCAGCCTTACATCACGGACTGGGCCTGGAAGGTGGAATCGGGCGTCTTTGCGTCGTGAGCTGTCGCCTGCGCGCATCGGTCTGTGCGCTCACGACCGACATCGATTTGGGGGCCTGCGGTGAGTGCTCGTCGGGGTCGTCTCCGGAGCTTGCGAGCCGTCGGTGTGCCGCGGCGGCCAGCGGTGTTAAGGGCGCCGAGGGCACCATCAATATTGGGTGCCGATCATCCGCTCGCTCGAACGGCGACGCTCGTGCACGCGCTGGCACGCCAGTTGGCCGACACCTCGGGTGCGGTCGCTTTGGGGGTGCTCGCCGTCACCGAGGGTCGGCGGTGGGGCTGGCAGCTGCTTGGGGCAGCGTTGGTCGTCGAGCTGACTTTGTTTGGGATCTTTGTCTGCGCTCGACAGATCCGACGAGAGCACGTCCTGCGACTGATCGCGAGCGGTCGCGGCCGACTCCCGATTGAAGAGGTTTCACGCGAGACTCTGCGATTGGCGAGCCCAAGTCACGCGCGGCAGCTCGCCGCGCGGCTACAGCGAACCTACGACGACGCCGTCGGGTGGCATCAGCTTGCGCTTGCATCGCGGCCGCCGGCGACGATCAGGGTTCTGCGCTCATTTGCGCCGGAGATCGAAGCAATCCACACGCAGCTGCGCCTACAACCCGCGGTGCCGGGGCTGGCCCTGCTCGAGCTGCTGCTGATCGGCGGCCCTGACTCGGCGCTCTACGCCGGCGACGAGAGCGCATTGCGCGATCAGCTTGGGCGAATCCGGCTCCTTCTGGAGCCGATCTCCGAGGACAGGGAATGCGAGCGGTGCGATTCGAGCCAGTCCGACTAAAGACGAAGGTCGCCGATCGGCAGGCCGCCGAATCTTGCAAGCCCGACAGTGCCGCGTCGACAGCGGGCCCGCCGGCTCACAGTCGGCCGATCTCAGTGCGAAACGTGCGTCTTCACAGGATCTGTATGCGGCGGCGGGGTTTCTTTACGCGGACGCAGCGCTTCGACGTCGACGATTTTGCGATGGCTGTACCCGCGACGGGCTGGTTCAGACCAGGCGTGCGGGCCTGGCCGACCGCCGGGGTCCTGCGTCGTCTGCGGGCGCGGTTGGCCGCCTTGCAGCTCGACGTTCGGCTTGTCGCGGGCGAGGACCCATTCAGCGACCCGGTCCTCGCGTGTCGTGCGGCGCACCTGACTCGGAGGCGCTGCCGAGACCAGCTCGCGGGCGGGCTCGGGCGCTTGCTGTCGCGGACGCGTGGGCGGTCGGCTTTCTCGGCTGCCATACCGTTTGACCGAAGGGCTGTCGAGATCGCGCGCCCGGCGCTTGAGCAGCTAGCGATCGCGCTCCGGTCGCCGGAGCCGATCGCGCCGCGAGGCGTGGCGCTCACCCGGCTTTTGCTGACAGACCCGTGCGGCGCGGTCTACGCGCCCGCGTACTCCGATCAGCTGTACGACGTTGCGCGAGAGGCGCTGCGCGCAGTCGACGCCGGCCAAGCGGTCACCGACCGTTATCCACCGCCTAACCGTGCCGCCCGTTTCGATCTCGCGCGTGGCTCGAGCTCGCCGTGCTAGGCGACACCGGCCCTAGACGACGTAGACGGAGCCTTAACGAGGGGGCCCACGGGGTCGACCTGCTTGCGTCGGTCGAGGCTGATGGCGATATCCGGTCGGGGAGGCGGCCCGCCGAGAAGCGGAGCTTGAACGAGTCCGCCCACAAGCTCGGCGACCGGGTCTCGCCGGCTTCTCGGCGCGCCGGCGCGGTGGAGTCGGAGGCCATTCGAAGCCGCTTTGCGGCTCTGGACGATTCCGGGCGTGACGTCGTCGCGCACGCGGGGAAGGCGGTGTTGGCGTTGGGCGCGCTCGGCGTCGTGTACGGCGATATCGGCACCAGCCCGCTCTACACAGAGCAGGTCATCTTCGGGTCCTACCGGGCTACAGCACATATCACCGCGGGCTTGGTGTACGGCGTCGCGTCGCTGATCTTCTGGGCGCTGATGGTCGTGGTGTCGATCAAGTACGCGGGCTTCATCATGCGCGCGCACAATCGTGGCGACGGCGGCATCATGGCGCTGACGGCGTTGCTTCAACGAAGCCGAGTCGCTCAAGGTGCGGTGTTGGTGACGCTCGGGATCTTCGGCGCGGCGCTGTTTTTCGGCGACGGCATCATCACGCCCGCGATCTCGGTCCTCGGCTCGATCCAAGGCGTGAAGGTCGCCACCCCAGCGCTGGCGCACGTGGTCGTCCCGCTGTCAGTCGCGATTCTGATCGGGCTGTTCGTGCTGCAGCGGTTCGGGTCCGGGACGATCGGCTGGATGTTCGGCCCGGTGATCCTGGTCTGGTTTGGCGCGATCGGCGTGCTCGGCGTCAGCGAGTTGCTGAAGGATCCGGCCGTGCTGCAGGGCCTGTCGCCCAGCTGGGCGGTGCGGTTCATGATTGACCACGGGGCCGCGGGGTTCCTGGTGCTGGGAGGGGTCGTGCTCGCGGTGACCGGCGCGGAGGCGCTGTATGCCGACCGTGGCCATTTCGGCGCCGGGGCGATCCGCCTGGGCTGGTTCGGCCTGGCCTTTCCCGCGCTGATGCTCAACTACCTGGGACAGGCGGTCTTCATCCTGCACAACCCGAGCCTCGCGAAGCACCCGAGCACCTTTAATCCCTTCTACCAGATGGCACCGAGCTGGGCGCTCTGGCCGATGGTCATTCTCGCCACGTTCGCGACCGTGATCGCCTCTCAGGCCGCGATCTCTGGCTCGTTCTCGGTCGCCAAGCAGGCGGTGCAGCTCGGCTTCCTACCGAGACTCAAGGTCCGACAAACCTCGGCGATCGAGGGTCAGATCTACGTGCCGGTCGTCAACTGGGCGCTGTGCATCGGCGTCGTCGCGCTAACGCTCGTGTTCCGATCAGCCACCAGCCTCGGCGATATCTACGGCGTCGCGGTCACCGGGACATTCATCCTCAACACGATCCTGTTCCTGGCCGTCGCGCGCCTGCTGTGGGGCACCTCCAAGCGAAAGCTCGCGCCTCTCGCAGTGCTCTTCTTGACCGTCGAAGCTGCGTTCTTCAGCTCCAACATCGCAAAGATCGGGCACGGCGCCTGGCTCTCGCTGGCAATCGCTCTCGTGGTATCGATCCTGATGATCACCTGGCGCCGAGGCCAGGCGATCGTCACACGCAACCGCGTCGCACAAGAAGGACCGCTAAACGAGTTCCTTGACGGCCTCGCGGCCAACCAGCCACCAGTCGTGCGAGTGCCCGGCGTCGCAGTGTTTCTCTGCCGCGACAAAGACACCACCCCGCTCGCACTCCGTGCAGATGTCGAGCACGCCCACTCGCTGCATGAGAAGGTCGTGATCGTCTCGGTCGACACCGTCAGCATCCCCCACGTCGACACCTACGACAGGATCACGGTGCACACGTTGGGACATGGACTGTTCAAGGTCTTCCACGTGACCGTTCGGGTCGGCTACCGCGACAAGCTAAACGTCCCCGACGCGCTGGCGCTGGCACGCAAGCAAGGGCTCCTGGACCGAAACCTCGACCTTGAGCACGCTTCGTACTTCGTCTCGCGGATCACGATCACCCCCACCGACACTCCCGAAATGCAACGCTGGCGCAAGCAGCTATTCATCGCCATGGCCCGCAACGCGTCAAGCCCGATCAGCGCCTTCGGACTACCCAGAAAACGCACCGTAATGATCGGTGCCGAAGTCGCGCTCTAAACTAAACCCGGCCCGTGACGGGCTTGAGCGGCTGATCGGAGCAGCCGGGACCTGGGGACAGGATTCGACCACGATCGGGCCGGGCCGAACGCGGCGGTGATGCGGGTCGCAACGCTGGTCAAGCGCGTGGGTATCGAGGCGCTGGGGGCGCGGTTAGTGCGGCTGCGTCCGAGCGCGCCGGCCATCGAGATCGCCCGCCAGCTTCGGCTGCTGCTTGACGCCTCACGGGGTCGCGGCGGCCTGGTGGCCGGTTCGCAGCTAGCGAGGCCGGTTAGCGCTGGGCGCCTCGAGCTGCCTTGATCTGGTCACCGACCCAGGGCGGGGCCAGGTGACGAGATGTGGGCCTATAGCGATGTTTCCATGCTACAGTCATAGGAACCGACGAGTCGGTTTTTTTACGCGGATTCAACGCCTCTGTCTTTCTGTGCCGAAGCTTCGTCCCGAGACCCGTATCGAGCGTCAACAGGAGTTGATCGAGGCCGCGTGGCGCTGCGCGGCCAGGCGCGGTTTTCGTGATCTCACGGTCGACGATGTGTGCGCCGAGGCGGGGGTGAGCAAAGGCGCGTTCTACGGTTACTTTGAGCAGAAGCAGGATCTGCTGCTGGCGCTGCTGGAGGACGATGCCGCCGCGCTCGATTGTGAGCTCGAGCGGATCACGGGCTCGAGTTCGTCGGGGGTTCAGCGGGTCCGGCGGTTCGCGCAGGCGATGCTCGCGCGCGGCGATGACGCGGCACGGGTGCAGGTTCGCGCTGATCTGTGGGCCGATCTGTTGACCGAGGAGCCGGTGCGCGAGCGCCTGGCGGGAGTGACGCGTCGGCGGCGCGAGCTCGTGCGATCATGGATCGAGGAGGGGGTCGCGTGCGGTGAGCTGGTCGAGATCCCCGCCAACGCGCTGGCCTCGATCCTGCTGGCGCTGGCGGATGGGCTGATCCTTCACGGCGCGCTGGACCCGGACGCGTTTCGCTGGCGCAACATCCGCCGCGCGATCGACGTGCTGCTCGCCGGCATCGCGGCCGATCCGAGATCGTGAGCGACGCGACCGAACCGCAGATCGATGCGGGCGCCACTGGAGCTGAGGGCGGCGAGGAAACCGTCCAGATCCCGATGGCGTGCGAAACAGAGGCTTCGTCCGCGTCGGCGCGGCCACGGGCTGGGGCGAACGTGCGCCGCATGTGGTCTGAGCGGTGGCGGCCGCTGGTGGCGGATTGGGTGGCCAAGGGCTCGGGCTGGTTGACGGCGCTGGCGCTGCTGACGGGGGTCGGTGCTGGGTTGGGCGCGGTCGCGTTGCGGTACATGATTCTGGGGTTCACGCACGTGTTCACCGGCCACAGGGATTACAGCCTGGCGGGCTATGCGGGTAACCCGCTGGTGCCGGGGTTGGGGATCTGGTTCGTGGTGCTGGCGCCGGTGATCGGCGGGTTGATCTACGGTCCGCTGGTCGCGCGGTTCGCGCCTGAGGCGCGGGGGCACGGTGTGCCGGAGGTGATGCTGGCGGTCAACCGGCTCGGCGGCAGGATCCGGCCGCGGGTGCCGGTCGTCAAGTCGCTGGCGTCGGCGATCTGCATCGGTTCGGGCGGGTCGGTCGGTCGCGAGGGACCGATCGTGCAGATCGGGTCCGCGCTTGGTTCGGTCACCGGTCAGTTGTTCGATCTGCAGGAGTCGCGGTTGCGGTTGTTGGTCGCGTGCGGTGCGGCCGGCGGGATCTCGGCGACGTTCAACGCGCCGATCGCGGGCGTGTTCTTCGCGCTTGAGCTGATCTTGCGCAACTTCCAGACCCAGTCGTTCGGGCTGGTTGTGCTGAGCTCGGTGACTGCTGACGCGATCGGCCGCGCTGCGTTCGGGAACCACCCGTTCCTGTCGCTGCCGGCGTTCAATTTCTCATCGCCGCTCGAGCTTGTCCTGTACGCCGGCCTCGGTGTCCTGGCGACGGGTGTGGGGCTCGCGTTCGTCCGCGTCCTGTACTCGGGCGAGGACCTTGCTGACCGGTTGTGGCGCGGCCCGGACTGGCTGCGCCCCGCAGCGGGCGGGATCCTGCTCGGACTGCTGCTCCTGGCCGTGCCTCAGATGTACGGCGTCGGCTACCCGGTGCTGCAGCGCGCGGTCGGCGGCCATTACGTAATCCTGGTTTTGCTCGGGCTCCTGGCGCCCCGGGCGCGTACGGCCTTGTCGGGATGGGGGCGGTGTTCGCCGCGGCTGCGCGCGCGCCGATCACGTCAGTGATCATCATCTTCGAGCTCACCGGCGACTACCGCATCATCCTGCCGCTGATGTTCGCGATCGTGGTCGCGACCGCGCTCTCGAGCGCGCTGACTCGCGACACGATCTACACGCTTAAGCTGCGCCGCCGCGGGATCGACATCGAGCAGCCGCAGCCAACCGGCGTGATGGCGCAGATCACCGTCGCCGAGGCGATGGTCAAACCGCCGCGATCCGTGAAACCGGATACGCCGTTGCACGTGCTCGTCAAGCGGTTCGCGTCCGAACGCTCGGACTCGCTCCCGATCATCGACGCTCACGGCTCGCTGCTGGGTGTGATCGCCGCGGTCGACCTGGAGCGGGCGATCAGCCACGGCATCGAGGACACAACCCCGGCCGCAACGCTCGCCCGTGCAGCGCCGGAGCTGCGAGCCGATGAGTCGCTCGATGACGCCGTTGTCGCCCTAGGCGGCACCGACGACGACGGTGTTCCCGTCCTCGGTGAGGATCACCAACTGATGGGCTGGCTCACCCACCGGCGGCTGCTACGCGCCTACCGCGAGCGATCCGCGAACCAACAACCCGCACCGACCCAACCGTGACCGCGGCGATCGAAACCGACGGGCTGACGAAGACATTCGGCGAGACCATCGCCGTCGACCGCCTGGACCTGTGCATCGAACCCGGGCACGTGTTCGGGTTCCTCGGCCCCAACGGCGCCGGCAAGACGACTACGATCCGCGCGCTGCTTGACCTGTGCCATCCAAGCTCCGGGAGTGCCCGCGTGCTTGGGCTCGACAGCCAACGGGACAGCGTCGCGATCCACGCGCGGTGCGGATATCTCCCAGGCGAGCTCGAGCTGTATCCGCGGATGACCGGCCAGCAGCTGCTGGACTGGTTCGCCGGCGCGCGTGGCGGCGTCGACCCCGCCTGGCGCGAGCGGCTCGTGGCGCGCTTTGAGGTGATCCTCGACCGGCCCGTTCACGAGCTCTCAAAAGGCAACCGCCAAAAGCTCGGGGTTGTGATCGCGTTCATGCATCGCCCCGAGTTGCTGATCCTCGACGAACCCACCTCCGGACTCGACCCACTGATGCAGGACGAATTCCATCGGCTGTTGCGCGAGACGACCGTCGACGGCGCCACCGTATTTCTCTCTTCCCATGAGCTTGACGAGGTCCAACGCATCGCTGATCGTGTCGCGATCATCAAAGAAGGCCGGCTCGTCGTCGCCGACACGGTGCAAGCGCTCCGCCAGCGGGCGCCGCAGACGATGGAGCTGCGGTTCAGGGCGCCGGTCGCAGCCGCCGTGTTCGAGTCCCTCGACGGGGTTGCGCACGTCTCCGTTGACGGTGACCGTGTCACGCTGCACGCGACCGGGGAACTCGCGCCGCTGCTACGCGTGATCGCCGACCACGACCCGCTCGACGTGATCGCGCGCCACGCCGACCTCGACGAGCTGTTCCTCACCTACTACCGCGACATCCCGAGCAGCGATGCGGACTGAGATCGCGCGCCTGGACCTCCGCAACCGTCGTCGCTCAACGATCGGCTACGCCGCCGGGATGGCGCTCTACATGCTCGTGATCGTCGCGCTCTACCCGCCGTTTATGCACTCGACCGGACTCGACAAGCTCATCACAGACAACCCTCAAATCGCGGCAATGTTCGGCGTCACCGGCTCGCTGACCTCACCAGCCGGCTGGGTCGACGCGAACGCATACACCAACTTCCTACCGCTGATCATGCTTTTGCTCACGATCGGCTACGGCGCCGCCGCGATCGCCGGCCAAGACGAAGACGGCACCCTCGGCCTGCTCGTCGTGCTCCCGCTCCGGCGGCGCGAGATCCTCACGCAGAAGATCGCGACGATGATCGCGCAAGCACTCGTCCTGACCATCACCGTCGCCGCCTGCGTCTACGTCGGCCGCGCGTTTGATCTGACGCTCAACCCCTGGCATGTCGGAACCGCGTCACTCGCACTGCTCGCGCTCGGAATCGACTTCGGGCTGATCGCACTCGCAGTCGGCGCCGCCACCCGAAACCGCGGCACCGCAATCGGACTCGCGACCACGCTCGCAGCCGCGTCCTACCTCCTCAGCGCGCTCGCGCCCGTCGCGCACTGGCTCGACCCACTGCGCTTCGCATCCATGTTCTACTGGGCCGACGGCAACCACCAACTCTCCCGAGGCGCGAGCCTTGGATCGTTTGCGGTGCTCGCCGGCGTTGGCATCGCCGCAGCGCTCGCAGCAAACGAAGCCTTCCGACGGTTCGACGTGCGGTAGATCTCGCCCGGCTGCACAGATTCTCCGTCCACTCTTCGACCGGGCTCGACCGTCACCCCGATCCCCACAACAACACAACTCTTGTCCGCTCCTGACGTGCCTCGAGAGACCCCACCAGGCGATAACGGAACGCCAGCGCCAACGAGGCGGAGCAGTCATGCGTCGCTACTCACCCCGCGCGATGCCGGTTCGGACAACACCAGCCGCGCAAGAGACCTGAGACGCCGAACTCGGAGGCGATTGCTCACCTCCGCAATCTCTCGAACAGGCAGCCGCCTCGGCGGCAGGCCCGGGGTACTGATCGACTGCTGCTCCGAGGCCGTGGCCGACCGGAGCGGAAGTAACAGCTAGGTGGCCGCGTCAGCGACCAAGCAGGAGCGGGTCGTGTATGAAGCCAACTCTGGCGCTCGGATCTGGGCGATTGCGTTCGTGGCAATGCATCCGCCTGGGTGGTGGGCGTCCGGACCGCGAAAGCGAGCGCCCGGCTCCACCTGATCGCGGCCGGGTCGCAGCGGGTACCCGCCTCCGGGCTCGGCTGGCGCTGTCGGTGCTAACGCCGTACTGCTTGCGGGCCGGCGGAATGCGGCAAGCGATGCCGCCGGACCTGGATGCCACGGTCGCTGGTCATCTGTTCAAGCTGGTTCCTTCGCTACCTCGTCTGGGGTGGGCCATCTGAGCCTGTGCGAGAGCCAGAGGGCGAGGTAGACGAGGCTGACGAGGACCGGGACTTCGATCAGTGGCCCGACGACGCCGGCGAGCGCCTCGCCCGAGGTGGCACCGAAGACGCCGACGGCGACCGCGATCGCGAGCTCGAAGTCGTTGGAGGCGACCGTGAACGCCATGCTTGCGGTCTGCGGGTAGGGGAACCGCATCACTCTCCCGGCGGCGAATCCGGCGATCCACATGACGGCGAAGTAGGCCAGCAGCGGCAGTGCGATGAGGGCAACGTCGAGTGGCTGGGAGGTGATCCGACTGCCTTGGATCGCGAACAGCAGCACGATCGTGAACAGCAGTCCGTAGAGGGTGATCGGTGCGATCCTGGGGATGAAGTGCTGCTCATACCAGTCGCGTCCTCGGCGGCGCAGGCCGATGCGTCGGGTGAGATAGCCGGCGGTGAGCGGGATGCCGAGGAAGACCAGGACGGTGCGGGCGATCTCCCAGATGCCGGGGTGGAAGCCTTGGGTTTGCAGGCCGAGCCAGTCCGGGAGCAGGGTCAGGTAGAAGTAGCCCAGCAGCGAGTAGGCGGCGAGTTGGAAGATCGCGTTGAAGACGACGAGTACGGCGGCGCGGTCGCGGTCGCCGCGCGCGATCTCGTTCCAGACCAAGACCATCGCGATGCACCGGGCGAGCCCGACGATGATCACGCCGGTCCGGTACGCGGGCTGGTCGGAGAGGAAGATCCAGGCGAGCGCGAACATCAGCGCCGGTCCGACGATCCAAGAGAGGAACAGTGAGACGCCGAAGAAGCGGCGGTCGCTGACGCCATCCTGGCGTGCGCGACCGAGGTCCTCGTAGCGGACCTTTGCGAGCACGGGGTACATCATCAGCAGCAGCCCGGCGGCGATCGGCAGGCTGACAGTGCCCACCTGCAGTCTTGCGAGCCAGTCGTTCAGGTGCGGCAAGACCGAGCCGAGCGCCAGCCCGCCGGCCATCGCCAACGCGATCCACAACGGCAGGAACCGGTCCAGCGTCGAGAGCCGCGAGACCACACCCGACGGAGCTCCCCTGTGCGGAGGTCCGGGACGCGGTGCGGGCGGGCGCTCAGCGACAGCCACAGCCATCATCCTCGAGCTGGGCCGCGACGGCGAGAGCGGCGCCGAGGAGATCGTTCCTTCGGCGGAGCGCCCGCGACACCCGATGCACATCGTTCATCGCAGACCAACGATAAGAGTCGCGGTGGGCGCTGCCATCCCGCGCTGATCACCGACCAGAGCGGAAGGACTACCAATCCTGTGGCGCTTTGAAGCAGCGTTCAGCTGGGCGAGCAGTTGCCGGATGCGGCGAGGGATGCCGTCGCGAGTACCGTGCGCTTCTTTGACGGTCCGGCGTCTCGGAGCCTGGCGAGGAGACAGCCTCGAGTCTGTTTGGGCAGGCTCACGACAGGACGGGCTGGCGCGGGCCGCGCCAAAGCCCAACGGATCGGGCCGCGCCGACACCAGTTAGGCCTCCTGTGACTGTCGTGCTCGTGGCGTGCGTGTCGCCATTTCGGTTGGCAGGCTGAGCGACAGCAGGCCGGCGACGATGAGAAAGCCGCTTGAAGTCCACAGGCACGCGGTGAGACCGTGCCATTGGTAGAGCAGGCCTGACAGGACGGTGCCGGCGAGGCGTCCGCAGGCGTTGGCCATGTAGTAGAAGCCGACGTTCATCGCGACCTTGTCGTTGTCGGCGTAGGCGAGGATGAGGTAGGAGTGCACTGCCGAGTTCATCGCGAACGCGATCCCGAACGGGATCAGTCCGATGACGATCGCGGCGGTGGGGTCGATGTTGGAATCCAGGGCGATGGCCATCGCTGCGGGACATACGGCGACGCCGAGCGCCAGCCAGACTGCGGTTCTGCCATCTGGCTCGCCTCCCGGGCCGTGGCTGCCGCGGACGAAGCGCGGCGCGACCGCTTGGACTCCGCCGTAGCCGATCACCCAGACGGCAAGGAGGGTGCCGACCTGCCAGAAGCTCCAGCCCAGCTCGGAGTAGAGAAAGAACGGCAGGCCGACGACGAACCACACGTCGCGGGCGGCGAATAGGAAGATGCGCGCGGCCGCGAGGATGTTGACGGCGCGGTTGTTGGAGAACATGTGCTTGAACTTCGCGGTCTTGTCCGGGCGTCCTAAATGGCCATGGATTGACGTGGAAACGACGATCAGAGCGGTGAGCACGAACGCGGCTAGCGCGAGCGTCGCGGTCTGGAAGCCGAAGATCGTGAGCAGCAGCCCGCCGAGGAAGAAGCCCACTCCCTTGAGCGCGTTCTTGGACCCGGTGAGGATCGCCACCCAGCGATACAGCGAGGACTGGTCGCCTTCTGCCACGACCAGCTTGACGGCGCTCTTAGAGCTCATCTTGTTCAGGTCTTTGGCGACCCCGGACAGCGCCTGGGAGGCCATCACGTATGGCACGACCAGCAGCGATGGCGGTGCGAAGCCCAGCATGCACAGCGCCGTGACCTGGATCGCCAGGCCCATGAAGAGGGTGACCTTGAGACCCAGTTTGGCCGCGAGCCAGCCCCCGACGAGGTTGGTGACGATGCCGGCGATCTCGTAGAAGACAAACAGGGAAGCCACCTGCAATGGCGTGTATCCGAGCTGGTCGAAGTAGAAGAGCACCAGCGTGCGAATCGCGCCGTCAACCAGCGTGTCAGTCCAGTACGCGCCGGTCACGAAGATGTAGTTGCGCAGGTCTCGTTGCTGCGGGGTGCCGGGTCGTCCGGCCGCCGCCGCGGCGGTACCGCTAGCCACGCGTCGCTCCAGGGGTCTCGAGGGAGGATTCGTGAGGTGAGAGATTGGTCGCGACCGTGCGTGCGAGCTCAACGAGGCGGTTGGCGTAGCCCCACTCGTTGTCATACCACGCGAGGATCTTCACTTGCGTCTCGTCGGTCACCATGGTCGAGAGTGCGTCCACGATTCCCGATCGCGCGTCGTCTTTGAAGTCGACGGACACCAGCGGCCTTGGTTCGTAGCCGAGGATGCCCGCGAGCGGACCGTCGGCGGCAGCCTCGAGCAGGCCGTTGACCTCGTCGACGGTCGTTGGGCGAGCGACCTCGAACACGCAGTCGGTCAATGACGCGTTGAGCAGCGGCACTCGGACCGCGAGTCCGTTCAGCTTGCCTTCTAGCTCGGGGAAGATGAGTCCGATCGCGGTCGCCGACCCCGTCGTCGTTGGGATCAACGAGACGCTCGCCGCGCGCGCTCTGCGCAGGTCTTTATGTGGGGCGTCGATCAGGGTCTGTGTGTTGGTCATGTCGTGCAGCGTTGTGATCTGGCCGTGTCGTATCCCGATCTCCTCGTGGATCACTTTGACGACGGGCGCGAGGCAGTTGGTCGTACACGAGGCAGCGGTCAACAGGCGGTGGCGCCGCGGGTGATACAGATGGTCGTTGACCCCGACCACCACGTTTAGCGCCTGCTGCTTGACCGGCGCCGCGACGATCACCTTCCGTACACCGCGGTCAAAGTACGGTTCGAGCAGCTCCGGGGTGCGGAACCGTCCCGAGCACTCGAGCACGATCTCGACGCCGAGCTCGCCCCACGGCACATCCCCGGGCTCGGCCGCCTGGCTGTAGCCAAGCAGCGTCCCGTTCACGCTAAGCGTTTGTCCCGCGCCGTGCACGTCCTCGGACCAGCGCCCATGGACCGAGTCAAACGTCAGCAGATGGGCAGCGCTTTCAGTGTCGCCGTTGAGCTCGTTGACGTGCGCGAACGCGAGCTCGGGCCACCCCCAAGCCGCTCGCAGCGCCAAGCGTCCCATGCGACCGAACCCGTTGATACCGACCCGTACGCTCATCGACGCCGGCCTCGAGTCACGATCGCTCTCCGGTAGCTGAGCACGGCATACGCACGCCAGTGCGAGCATTCGCACTCGGAATGAGACATGCTCGGCATCCGCTACACGGCTGCCGGCAGCACATCACAGTGCTCATGGCGCAGGCATTCGCGCGTGCGTTTGTGCGGAGCGTGAGAACGTGGCTGCGGACCGGGACATCGTCGAAGTCATCGAGGATCCCGTCCGCGCAACCACGGATCACCCCGGCCGGCCGACTGTCGCCGAACTCCTCGATCAGCTGCGGCAGCAGCTTCTGCAGCCGGAACCGGTGCGCGGTAGCGTCGAGCCGGATCGCATGGATCTTGTTTTCAGCGAGGTCCCTCACTCGCTCGTCGATCATGTCGCGGATCTCACGCACCTCATCGACCGGCAGTCCTGCCGGGTCCGGGATATCCCAGTCATCGACGGTTGTCGGGACAAATGGACAGACATCCCCGCAGCCCATCGTCACCGCCCAGTCGGCGTGCAGCTGCATCTCGACCGACAGCCGCTTCGGCTTGCGGGCGGAAACGTCGATGTCGAGCTCGCGCATCACCTCGATCACCTCGGGCCACACCTTGCGAGCGGGAGCGGCCCCGGCTGATTCGCCGCGAATGTCGCCCGGTGCGTAACGCTCGAACAGCGCTTGAGCCATCTGCGAGCGCCCGGCGTTGTGGGTGCACACGAACAGCACGTACTTCATCGCTCTCTCCTCAATTCAACGGCGAGACCCGTCTCGGCCTGCTCGCCAAGGGTTCGACGGGAGCGCCCGAGCTGAAGCGGCCGATCGACGCCGGAGTACGAGCAAGGGTCGAGGCGCAGCTCCCCTGGGATCGGTGAACCGGTCAATGGACTTGAGCGTGCGTCAGCGTCTCGAGCAGCTCGCTGACGTGGTCAGATAGATCGCAACGGATCCCGCGCACGATTTCGAGCGGCTGGCCGGCCGGGTCAGCGATCGGCCAGTCCCGGTAGCGCTTGCCGGGATACACCGGGCACGCGTCCCCACACCCCATCGTCACCACGACGTCTGCGGCCCGGACGACCTCGTCGGTCAACGGCTTAGGGAACTCCAGCCGCACATCGATCCCGATCTCGCTCATCGCCTCAGCCGCGACCGGGTTGATCCTCTCCGCTGGGTGCGACCCCGCCGAGCGCACCGCCACCCGGCCGCCCGACAGCTCGTGCGCCAGCGCGGCAGCCATCTGACTGCGACCCGAGTTGTGCTCACACACAAACAACACCTGCGGTAGCGCCTTGGCGACCAGTCCCATGGCCTGCGCGACCGCCTCAAGCCGCTCGCGCACGAACCGCTCGATAAAGATCGGCATGAAGTTCGGGCCTCCCGTCGGCCGCTCAAACGAGTC
This sequence comes from uncultured Solirubrobacterales bacterium, assembly GCA_963770885.1. Lineage (GTDB taxonomy): Bacteria > Actinomycetota > Thermoleophilia > Solirubrobacterales > Solirubrobacteraceae > Palsa-465. The sequence continues at coordinate 1,224,297 of CAVYRI010000001.1, forward strand.
AGCGAGGACCCGGGCGACCGTCTCCTCGGAGAACACGCCGCGGAACCGGCCCGACAGGTGGCGGGTTGCGTCCTCCAGCGCGCTGCGCATCAACGGACTCATCTGTACGGGCATGACCTGACCTCCTAGGAAACCCGCGCGCCAGTCTAAAGATTGACAGACGTCTTTTCAATCGATATATGTATATAGATGGATGTCGATTTGGAACCCGCATACCGCTCCCGGCAGCCGGACAAGAACCCAGTCGTGGTGATCGGTGGCGGTCAGTCTGGACTCGCTGCGGCTGGGGCCCTGCACGAGCTGGGCGTCTCGGCACTTGTTCTCGAAGCCGGTGATCGCCCGGCGGGCTCCTGGCCCCAGTACTACGACAGCCTGCGGCTGTTCTCGCCGGCCGGTTTTAGCTCGATGCCGGGAATGCGATTCCCCGGAGACCCAGACCACTATCCGGCTGGCGACGAGGTGGCCGACTACCTGGATCGCTACGCCGCCCAGATCCCGGTTGAGATCCAGACCAGAACCAGAGTCGTCAGTGACCGCAAAGAAGACCATGTGTTCGAGATCGGAACCTCGGATGTACGCCGGCTCGGCGTTGCTGGGATCGTCGCCGCCAGCGGCTCGTTCTCTAACCCCTACGCGCCGGTCTTCCCTGGCCAGGAGAGATTTACCGGCCAACTGATGCACGTCGCCGAGTACCGCAACCCAGGGTCTTTTGCGGGCCTGCGGGTGATCGTCGTCGGCGCGGGCGATTCCGCTGCCCAGATCGCCAACGAGCTCGCACCGGTCGCCGACGTCACCGTCGCCGCGCGCCATCCACTGCGGTTCATCCCGCAGCGGATCGGCGGCCATGACGTGCACTACTGGCTGCGCGAGCTCGGCACGCTTGACCCAACCGGCACGCCGCTTCACGCCGGGGGCGTATCGACAACCGACGTCGGGCTGGTCTACGTCGGCCTGGAGTACCAGCGTTCGTTTGCTTCCAACACGCTGCGGGGCGTCAGCGCCGATGCCGCCGCTGTGGCCGCGCCGCTTGCCGCGTGGATTCGCGACGCGCCCGGTGCCGTCGGCGCCAGCTCATCCGAGACCGCTCCATTGGCATTTGTCGAATAGATCGATAGGCTTATATGCATGGCTATTGAACTTGAACTTACACCTAAAACCAAGCGCGCCCCCGGCGAGCCGTGCTGCGAGCCGGTCGTTTACCCAGACGTAGAGCGCGACCAAGCGATCCGCATGGCCGAAGTAGCGAAGGCGCTGGGCGACCCCGTCCGCCTGCAACTGGTCGACGTGCTCCGCAAGCACGCCGGGAAGGTCTGCGTGTGCGAGCTGGTGCCGCTGTTTGATCTCTCCCAGCCCACGGTCTCCCACCACCTCAAGGTGCTGCGCCAGGCCCGGATCGTCGGCTCAGAGCGCGAAGGGCTATGGGCCTACTACTACGTGATCCCCGATGCACTGAAGGAGCTATCAACGTGGCTGAGCTAACCGACATCCGCGAGACCGTCCGCCACAAGTACGCCGAGGCCGCCGAGGCGGCCGCTCGCGGTGAGTTCACGCAGGCGCGCGCGATCGAGTCCGCGTCGGGCTGCTGCGGCTCTGACGAGCTCTATTGCTGCAGCCCGGCCGATGAGACCGGCGTGCTCGGATCTGCCCTGTATGACGAGGCAAGAGGCGAGCAGCTCCCCGGCGACGCCGTGATGGCCTCACTCGGATGTGGCGTGCCGACCACGGTCGCCGAGCTCTGCGACGGCGAGACGGTGCTCGACCTCGGGTCGGGCGCCGGAGCCGACGTGCTGATCTCGGCCCGCCGCGTCGCGCCCTCGGGGAGGGCGATCGGCCTGGACATGACCGATGAGATGCTCGACCTCGCACGGCGCAACGCGGCCCAAGCAGGGGTCGACAATGTCGAGTTCATCAAGGGCTACATGGAGGAGCTGCCGCTCAGCGACGACAGCGTCGACGTCGTCATCTCAAACTGCGTCATCAACCTCTCAGACGACAAGCCCCAGGTAGTCCGCGAAGCCGCGCGCGTGCTTCGCCCCGGCGGGCGCTTTGCCGTCTCCGACGTGATCGCCGACCCCGACATGGACCAGCAGACCAAAGCCGACGTAAGCGCCTGGACCGGCTGCATCGCCGGAGCGCTCACCGAGACCGAATTCCAGGCAGCGCTGACCGCCGCCGGGCTAGAAGAGATCGAGATCCAGGAGACCCACCGCGTCCACGAGCACGCCGCCGCAGCCATCATCCGCGCTCGCAAGCCCACCACCCAATGAGCACCAGCGATCCGGTAGCCCTGCCGCTCGCGGCTCAGAGCTGCACGCTCGAACCACCTCAACTCCACGATCAGCTCGAGCGCTACCGCCAGCTCAGCCGACACACGATCGGGCTCCAGCACCAGCCAGGCGAGCTAGTCGCGCAATTCTCAGAGGACCTACCAGCGAGACTCCTCGAACAGACCGTCGAGACCGAGCGGGATTGCTGCTCGTTTCTAAGCATCGTCTACCACGGGCTCGACCGTCAGCTCACGATCACCGCCGACGCCCGGGATCACGACACGACGCTCGCCGCACTCTTCTCCGTCCTCAGCGAACCGTTGGGGGCGCGCCTTACCGACGCACCCCAAAGCACAGAGTCAGGCCTGGCGTCGATCAACACACGCGAGCGTGAGCCGAGCCAGTGCTGCGAGCCACCAGCCCTCGAAACCTGCTGCCAGCCCAGCACAAAAGACGCCTGCTGCGCAACCGCCGGAACCGAGCCGCCGTCGCGCTGCAACTGCAGTGCGCAATCGCACCGGCCGGTGCGTCCACCCACATAGCTGAACGAGCTCACCCGCGGCGACGACGATCTGGCGTCGCTTCGAAGCGTTCCCTTTCCGAAGGAGCAGGTCGCCTCGAGCCTGATGGCGCCGGCGATCTGACTGCCGCTTCGGCTTGGCGGCCAGCGAGAGCGGCAGCACCCGGACAAGAACCCCTCTCGGCGACGAAGATGGCATGAACGGCCCGTGATTCGGGCGGCTGGCCTGGCGTGAAGGTGGCCGGTCCTCCGTGTCGGAGGGCGTTGTAGGCGCGCGTGGGTACGAGCCGCGCGGCTGGCCAATCGAACAGGAGGTACCGACCGTGAATGACGGTATGTCATCGGTCGCCCAGAACGCTGCGGGTGTGATCTCGCCGCGGTTGTCTGGGGCGATCATCGCTGGGTTTGACGTGCATCTGCGGCAGATCACTTTTGACTGTTTGGACGCGGCGACGGGCGAGGTCTGGCGTGGGCGGATCGGCGCGTCACCGTCGGCCGTTCAGGAGTGGGTTGGGGAGTTCTCGGGCCGGGAGGTGCATGTCGCGATGCAGGGCGTGCACTGGCTGGCTGTTCGTTGCTCGGGCGGTCGCGCGCGCGGGTGGTGTTGCGCATTTGGCCGAGACCGTGGAGACGCGGGCGTTGCGGGGGCGCAAGCGTCGCTGAAAGACCGACCGCCAGGACGCGTTGTGGCTGCGCGAGCTGCTCGCGGAGGGGCGGCTGCCCGAGGCGTGGATCGCTGCTGAGCATGTGCGTCAGTGGCGTTCGCGGCTGCACTTGCGAAAGGCGCTGATCGATCAGCGCACGCAGTGGCTTGTGCGGATCCGGTCGGTGCTCTATCACCACGGGATTAGCGCGGGCGCGCCGGCTCGGATCGCACGAGCGGACGGCCGCCGAGTTCCTCAAGCGTCTGGAGCTGCCCGATGACGCCCGCGAACGGGTGACGGTCGCGCTTGGCGTGATCGACACGCTCGAGCGCGAGATCACCGGGATCGAGCGGTCCCTGCGCCGGGTCGCGCGCCGCCAGACGGGCTGCCAGGCGCTGATGACCCAGTTCGGGGTCGGGGAGCTGATCGCGCTGACCTTGGTGACCGAGCTCGGGGACGTCACCCGCATGTCCAGCTCACGCAAGGCGGTCCGCTTCGCCGGAATCCGACATTGGCGTGCACCGTTCTGATCAGACCAGCCGGGTCTGAAAGCTCACCCGCCAAGGCTCCTCGCCCTTGCGCTGGGCGCTCTATGAGGCCGCGCAGTCAGCCACCCGGCCACGGAGTCCCGACTACGCCGACTATCACGCGCTCAAAGCCCGCGGACTGACGCACACCCGCGCGTCATTGACGATCGCGCGCAAGATCGCCCGGCGCAGCTACCACCTACTGCACAACCTCAGACCCGCCGCGATCGCACCGATCCCCGAATAGCTGCCCGGCTCCGATCGCCCCCCATCCAAGATGATCACGCTTGCGGCCAGCTCCCTCAGCTTCCGTGGCACCCACCACCAGTGGCGACCCCGACAAAGACCGAGCGGCCGCAGTCAACCCCGCAGGGACGACCGATCAACCATCACATCGCGACCACCACGCCAGATGTGCTCGACGACCCAGATAAGCCCGGGCGCCCACGGAGCCAAACCCAACACGCACCCACCCGATCGGAGGCCTTGACACCAACCAACCGTTCAGATAAGCGGCAGCGAGGACCGAGGAGGGCGTCCTGAAAACTGTGTAGGCGGCTGATGGATAGGTTAATGGTGACTCCGAGAGTGTCAACGTGTGATTGTCAGTTTGCACCGTCCGGGACGCGATCACCGAAGTGGATCTTGAACGCGAGCAGCGCTGTCGTCCAGTTCCGGGTTTTCGTCCATTGCGGGACTGCGTTCTGGAGCGCGAGGTAGACGAGCTTGCGAGCCGCGTCCTCGTTGGGGAAGCTGCCCTTGGTCTTGATCGCCTTGCGCAGCTGGCGGTTGAGCGCCTCGATCGCGTTCGTCGTGTAGATCACGCGGCGGACCTCGTCGGGGAACGCGAGGAACGGGATCACGTGCTCCCAGGCGTTCAGCCATCCCTGGGTGATGACCGGGAACCGTTGCCCCCACTTCTCGTCGAAGGTCTCGAGCTCGGCGTGCGCCTGGTCGGCGTCTTTGGCGGTGTAGATCGGTTTGAGGTCGCGGGCGACCTGCTCGCGCTCACGGCGCGGGACGTACTTGAGGCTTGAGCGGATCAGGTGCACCAGACACGTTTGGACGGTCGTCATCGGGAAGACAGCTTCGATCGCCTCGGGGAACCCGGTCAGCCCGTCGACGCAGCAGATCAGGATGTCTGAGACGCCGCGCTGCTTGAGGTCGGTCAGGACCTGCATCCAGAACTTCGCGCCCTCGGTCTCTTGGAACCACATGCCGAGCACGTCGCGGTCGCCGTCGAGCGTGACGCCGAGCGCGAGGTAGAGCGCGCGGCGCTGGATGCTGCCGCCGTCGCGGATCTTCAGGACCATGCAATCGAGGAACACGATCGGGTAGATGTCCTCCAGCGGCCGCTTGGCCCATTCACGGACGTCGTCCATCACGCCGTCGGTGACCCGCGAGATCAGGTCGCGGCCGACGCTCACGCCGTAGATCTCCTCGAGGTGCGCGGAGATGTCGCGGACTGACAGCCCGCGGCTGTAGAGCGCGAGGATCTTGTCGTCAAACCCCTCAAAGCGGCGCTGGCGCTTGCGAACGATCTTCGGCGCAAAGCTGCCGTCGCGATCGCGGGGGGTCTCGATCCCGACCGGGCCGTGCTCGCAGATCAGCGTCTTCGCCGTCGATCCGTTGCGCGTGTTCCCTGTCCCGCCGGGCGGCTCCTGATGCGGCTCATAGCCGAGATGATCGGTCAGCTCGACCTCCATCGCGCGCTCCACCAGGCGCTTGGTCAGCTCGGCGAGCAGCCCGCCGGGCCCGGCGATCTCCTCCTCTGTCGAGGCGCCGGCGAGCAGCTCGTCGATCACCTCGTTGCTGATCCGCCGGCCAGCTGGCATCCCGAGCGCAGCATGCACCCGACGTCGGTCAGACGCACCGTCCACAGCACGATCGATCACCTCGGCCGGGGGGCCGGCGGCGGGCGCGCCGCGCCGAGCTTGCCCAGCGCCAATCTCCGCTCGCTCTACGAGCTCGCTGCGATCGTCGCCGGGCAACCCCGTCGCGATCCCCAACCCGAGAGCCTCAAGCTCCCGGACGCGCTCCAGCTCGGTCCTGCTCTTCAGCGTTCTGCTTCTCGTTGTTGGCATGACGATCTCTTTCGTTCATGCCTACACACTTCCTGGGACAGACCCGGACCGAGCGCGGGGTCGCGTCTCAGAGGTGCTGTAAATAGCGCTGGTGCTGTCAAGGCAACGGCGTAGGTTCCCTCAAGTCCTGCAAGACGATGAAGGAGGCCTACGCCGTGAAACGTACGGTACCGCCGTCGGCGGAGATAGAAGCTCGGATCGAGCACATGTTGTCGGTGGGTGTGGGCGAGAACCCGCGCGAGTCGCTTTCGGAGCTGGCGAGGTTGGGCGCTCGTTTGATCATTCAGCGGGCTGTGGAGGATGAGTTCGACGCGTGGCTTGGGCGAGCCCGCTACGAGCGCCGGCCGCATGTGGCCGATACTGACGGCCGCGTAGACGAGCAGGAACCCGGCGCTGCCCATCGAGGCGACCGCGCTCGGAGGCGGGTTCGCTCGGCTCTCACCGTCCACCTGGCCCGGTCCGCTAGCGATCTTCACCGGGGGGCCGGGGTGTTGTTCGTCGTTCGGAAGGCTCGTCACGGCGGCGAGAATGAGCCCCCCAACGACGATCTCCGGGATCGCGTTCCGCGCCCCGAGCTTCGAGGCCGACTGCTCCATCGCGAGGCTGACGCCAACCACCACAAGCACCGCGAACGCGGCCACGACCCCGTCCGCCGTCCGACCACGCTGCGGATGGATCGCAACCTCAAGCTCAAGCTCCTCCTCCACGATCGCGTCCGTCAGCCAGCTCACCCATCGCGCAGGCAGACCCATCCGCCGAAGTCGATCGCGGCGCACCCCAAGAACCACCACATACGGCACCAGCAGGCACAACACCAGGAACAGCCCAACCGCCGGTGTGAGCAGTCCCACGATCGCGCCGACGCAAACCGCTGCTACCCACAGCGCCACAGCCCCCTCCATCACAATCACCCGCCGGTGCAGCGCGATCCCACCAGCGAGAACAGCACTCAGCCCGAGCAGCGCCGCCAAGTTGAACACGTTCGAGCCGATCACCACCCCCGCCCCGATCCGAGCCTGATGCCCAGCGAGCGCAGTCACCGCCGCCGTGATCTCCGGGGCGTCGGCCGCCAACGCAGCCAGCATCCCCAACAGCGCCTCAGACAGACCAAGCCGCGCGCCAACCCTCTCCAGCCTCGACACCAGAACCCAGCTCGACCCGAGGCTCAACATCGCGCTGACAACGAAGACAACGATCAGCGGCCCGTCGGACACCCCTATCCGCCCCCGTCCTGCTCACACCAGCAACCCTCACGCGGACGCCCAACGAACTGCGAGTTGTACAGCTTCCGGGTCATCACACGGCCTCCCAGCTAGGGTACGCCGACCAGACTTCCCGGCACTCCACGCGCCAGTCTAACGACGACCCGCGAACCGCCCGCGCTACCACGGCGACCAGCCATCGGCCACAACCGCCGACCCGAACGCCACCCCGCAACGTCGCCGCCGCACGATCTGACACCGCGTCCCTTAGGGCAGGTTCCTGAGCTGGCGGTGATCCGCGTCCCCCCTGCCGCCGGCCTTACGTCCGGTGCAGCCGATAGCCGGGATCCACTCCGCCGCGCGAACGTCCGCGCCGATCGTACAGATGCGCCCGAGACTTACAACCGGATCGCCGCCACTGGCACCTCGTCAACAACGAATGCCCGCTGCAAAGAGTCCGCGATCAACGCCTGCAATACCGCGTTCGCATTGGCGCCCTCCTCCTCCGGCCCGCGCCCAACCAGGTAGGCACGACCGCCGGCGGCCAGAGGGACGTCAGTCACTCTCACGACCCCGTCCACCCGCTGGCCATACAGCACTCGATCGCCGCGCCTCACCCGAATACCCCGCCAGCTCCACACACGCGCCCGTCCGCGCCCTGCTGCCTTCACGAAGTCACACTCATGACCGCGCTTCACAATCCGTCGCTACTCGCCCAACCAGCGCGCGCCGGTCGTTCTGTCGTTTCTCTTCCACTTCCTCCCGCCACACTCCGGCGACGAAACGACACTTGTCGTCCTCGGCACGAGCCCTGGCCGACACTAGAGCGACCGCTCCCCCGACAGAAAGCGCACGACGCCCGTCGCCTCGCTGGCCATACAGCACGCGCTCGCCGACGGCGGACGCGTTATCTCCCGAGCTTCACGCGCTCCGACGGGTCTCGGCGACGGTCCGGGTCATCATGACCGCTGGCTCGAGGCTGCGATAACTGGGAACCCGCGCGGATACTCGAACTGCCGGAATACACATGTGTGCTCCTTTGGTCGCGGCGCTCTGACGAGGTCCGCGTCAGCGGACCTTCATTGCCATCCAGCCGGCGCGGACCGGCAGGCCGTGGTGCTGGATCCACGAAGACCCGGGCGCGTCGGCCGGAGCGTCCGGCGCCGACCGCACTGCTGCTCTTGGTCGGGGGGTGAGCGAAGCGGGAGCCAGAGCTTCGTGGCCGCTCAGGCGAGGAAACAGCAGCGTGCTGGCCGTGGGGCTTGGCTGCTCACAGAAGGCTCTCGCGAGATCGAGCATCTCGGACGCGTTGCGGCCACCGGCGCGAGATTCCGGACGCGGGCCGTGGCTGAGCATGACCCGATGGGCCTTTGTCTGCTTCCGAGGCCGGCTTCCTGCTCTGAGCGCGTTGTCGCTGCGTTAGTACCGTACGGTCACGAACCGACCGGTGTGTGAGTCGCGCATGAGTGTCCCTTGGCGTGTGCACGCGGCGGGCGCGTAGCCCTTGGCCTCGAATGCGTGGATCTGACGATTCATCTGCGACGCCTGCGTAACGTGCGCCTGTGCGCCGGTGATGGTCACGGCAGCTGTGGCCGCGAGGCAGACGCCAAGCCCAACGACCGCGCGGCCGACGCGAGACCGACGAAGGAGATCCGTCGCCGCATTGTGGTGAGCTTCGGTCGGGGCGGCGGGCTGGTGCTGGCGGGGGTAGGCCATCTCGTATTGCAGCTGCGGTGACATAGCGTTGCTCCTCGAAGGGGCCGCTTGGCGGCTGTGTTCCCGGTGGAACCTGGGAGTTAGGTCGTCCCGGCTGATGCAGGTACTGTCGCGCGGCGCGCTCGTACGCCCCACGCCGTTTGACGCTGTCGTCGTGCGTCGTTTGACGCAGTGAGGCGCGTCTAGGTCCGGCGCTACACGGCGCCGGAGGCGTGCCTATGGAGCGCCTCGATGTCGCGAATCAGCACGCTGCGGCGGCCCGTGGCGATGCAACCCAGCGTGCGCAGCGCCGCCAGTGCCTTGACGGTCGCCTCGCGCGATGCACCGCACCAGCTCGCAAGCTGCTCCTGGGAGAGCGGAAGATCGATCTCGATACCGTCGGTGGTATGTTCGCCGAAGCGTTCACCGAGCTCCTCCAGCCGCAACGCGACGCGCCCGAGCGTGTCGAGCGCCGCAAACTCCAGCCGCTTGCGGTCGGCGTCGCGGAGTCTGTTCGCGAGCAGGCGTAGCAACTCGATCGCGGTCGCGGCATTGGTCAGCGCACGCGTGAGCGCCGAGCCGGGTGCGACCGTCGCGTCTACCTCGCCCACGGCCAGCGCTGTCGCCGAGCGCGGCGCGCCGTCCAACGCCGACAGATCGCCGATCACTTCGCCCGGCCCGCGCAGTCCGAGCACAATCTCGCGGCCACCGGGAGCGATGCTCGTGACCATCACCCAGCCGCGCTCGATCACGAACACACGATCTGCGAGATCGCCCTCGGTGAACAATGCCTGGCCGCGGCGAAAGTGGACGCGGCGGCCCTCGCTGCGGAGCGCGTTCGCCAGCACCTGGCCGGTGTGCGTGGGCGTGGACACCGCCACAGTTTGACGCCGCGCGAGCGCAGGAGGCACTGGCGGCGAGACTCCGCTTAGGCTGCTGGGCCGGGCGGTCCGACGCGTCTGAGTCTGTACATCCGAAGACGGCCGTAGTTCTTGGCCATCGGCATGTGGCCGACGTAGTCGCAGGTGAGGTCGCGACGGCCGGCGAGAACGAGCGCAGCAGCAAACGGCTCGGTCACGTACACGGCGCCCGGCGGTGTGACGGGCTCGATCCGGGCGGTGCGGCTGACGTGCGAACCGGTGAAGTCGGGCGCGTTGACGATCGGGTCGTGGCAGGGAACCACGGGGCCCACATGGGCCCCGAGCCGGAGCGCCAGGTGGCCCGGCAGTCCCTCCGCCTCGAGATCGACCGAAGCCATGGCGTCCTGGAGGTCGAGCGCGCACAACGCGGCAGTCACGGCGTCGGTCAGCACCACGAACACCGCGTCGCCCCAGGTTCTCCGGTACCAGACGTCGCCGCGGTGCCGTTCCAAAGCATGCGCGAAGGCCCCGAGCACGCACCTTGCGAAGCTGAGGAGCTGCTTGTCGTTGAGCACAGAGAAGCCCTTCACGTCGGCGAACAGCATTGCCCTGACGACTCGGCCCTCGTCGGGCGCCGCGCGCCATCGCGCTTGTTCGGGGACCGGGGAACCTGGCGTCGCATCGCGCTGATCGTCAGCGTGATGCAAGCTCGCGGACGTCACGCCTTCGGTCGGGCCAACCATCTCCGCTACCGAGGGGTCGATCGTGGGACGGATGAGCGTGACGGTGCCACCGCGGCGCCGCCAGGCGCCCACATCAATCGCCGTGCCCGCAACGCCGTCGGCGGGCGCGCGATCCCACACCGTCAGCTGACGCACGTCCGCATCCAGGTATCGCGCCCGTAGCAGCGCCAATCCCATCGCCAGCTCGCTGCAGTACCGGAACAGCACCTGGTCACCGAGGTAGGCATCATCGGTGGCGAACCGAACCGAGGCCGCCTGATCAAAGCAGCGATCAAAGCGTTCGATCCACTCGCTGCCTGAGGGAGCGACCGATTCTTTGATGAACTCGACGCGAGCGAACGGGAGCACTACATGCACTTCAGCTCCGGCGGTCAGGAGCGCCTCTGCCCAAAGAATGTCGGCGCCGCCTGCCAGCGAGCCGTACGCGTAGCCCGGCGTTTCTCGCGCCACGATCTCGTTGATGCCCGCCGCGACGGCCGGCTCCGCTGCTGCGGGAAAGCGGGCCGGTTCCGGTCCCGCGATCCGGTGACCGCAGAAGTGCACGACGCCAGGGCCGGCCAGTATCGACAACATGTTCGGATCGATCCCCTGCACCTCGCAGATCAACCGAAGCTGACGGCGCGTGGTCGCGAGCGCCGCATAGTCGCGCTCGTGCAGCGATGCCGCGCGCTCAATGGCGCGGGCGGCACGCGTCTCTTCACCGCGCAAGAGCTGCGCCTCGGCCTCGGTGGCAGCGGTCCAGTACGACCGCTCATCACTGGTCGAGAGGACGTCTACAACGGTGTCTGCTAACCGGCGAGCACGCGCTGGATCGCCCCCGACCAGCCACATCGTGGCCGCGTTGATCGCCGGGTAGTACCCGCCGGTACGCGCGAAGATCGCGCCGTAAAGATCGGCCGCCGAGCGCGCAAGCCGCCGGCGTTCGCCGCCCTCGCAGGCAAGCGCCATGTCCTTTGCGATTCGAGCCTGCAGCGCCGCGACCTCCTCGTCGGAGCTGTGCTTGAGCCCGTACCGGTCAAAGCGCCTCGCGGCCTCCTCGGTTGCGCCGGCCCGCGCGAGCGTGAGCACCGCGCGGTGCTTGAGTGCGACGTCGTCTGGATGCTGCTCCAGTCCGCGCTCGGCGATGTCGAAGGCGGACAGCAGCTCGCCGCGCCGCTCTTCGCGCCCGACCGCGTCGAGCCACGTCGCGGCGGAATGCCGCTCGGGTTCATCGACAAGGCGTTCGATCGAGTCCGACAAGGCAAACGAACTCTAGGCGCACGCGCGCGGCATCAGCCACCGCCATAGTCGGCCGTCGATGCGATTGTTGACCGACGACCGATAGCCGCCTAGAGTCGTGCGGCACCGGGGCTATGGCTGACGTATTTGTCTCGTACTCGCGGCGTGATTCGGAGTTCGTGACCCGCCTGGCTGGGTCGGTGTCAGAGCGGGGCAAGGTGGTGTGGTTGGACACCGGGGAGATCGCCGACGCCGAGGTGTTCCCGGAGGCGATCAAGCGTGCGATCGAGGGCTCGGACGCGTTCCTGTTCGTGATCACGCCTTCATCGGTGCACTCCTCCTATTGCGAGAACGAGGTCGAGTACGCCCGCGATCTGAACAAACGGATCGTGCCGGTGCTACGCGAACCGGTCCCCGATTCAGAGCTACACACCGAGATCCGAGATCGCAACTGGATCCCGTTCACCGACGACGCCGAGTTCGACACCGGGCTCGCGCGGCTGCTCAAGTCGCTGGACACCGATCTGGACGCGGTCAAGGCGCACACCAGGTGGCTGCTGAAGGCGGTGGAATGGGACGCGGAAGGCCGAGACAAAAGCCTGTTGCTGCGTGGCACAGAGCTGAAGGCCGCCGAGGGATGGCTTGCCTCTCGGCCCGCCGGCGCCGATCCCGCACCGACCCAAGTGCAGCGCGAGTACCTGCTCGCCAGTCGTGAGGCCGCGGCCCGGCGGCAACGGACAATGACGGGCGGAGCGGTGGCGATCGCTGCGCTCTCGATCGGCCTACTGATCTTTGCCCTGATCTCGCGCGGGCAGGCGGTGTCTGAGCGCATCGCCGCTCGCTCACAGGCGCTGGCAGCCGAGAGCCAGGCGCAGCTGGCCAACGACCCCGAGATCTCACTGATCCTGGGCATGCGAGCGGTTCGCGAGAAGGCCACGCCGCAGTCGCTGTTCGCATTGCGCGCTGCGCTCGACGCCTCGCCGCTGGAGCGGGCTCTGCCGACAATCGCAAACTCCGGGGGATGTCTAACGGCTGTCATCAGTCCCAACGGCCGGCAGATCGCGGAGGGGACCTGCACCGGGCAGGTGCGGATCATCGAGGCGGCCACAGGACGGGCGCTGCGCAGCAAGAACTTCGGCTCTCCGGTCGACTCGCTCGCGTATTCCCCTGACGGCGAGGCGCTCGCCGCCGCGACGAGTCAGGTATGGGTGATCAACCCGCGGACCGAGACCGCAGTCGCGTGGGAAGGCGCCGCGCTCTTCGGAGGCGCCAGCTCCGTAGCAATCAGCCCCAATGGGCGTACCCTCGCGGCCGATTCTGGCAGCGGACTCGCTCTCGGCTCTGTGAATGGGGTAACCCCGCGGCCCGAGCTGACCGCTCCGCTTGGCGGGAACGTGGCATTTAGCCCGGATAGTCGGCTTGTGTTCGTGGGCGGCGAGGACTCTTCCGTCCACGTATACAACGCTGCCACGGGCCGCTTGGTCCACCGGATCGTCGCCCCGCAGCGAGGGAGTTCGTGGCCGGAGGTCGTCGCCGTCAGTCCCAACGGCAGACAACTGGCGGTCGCGTATCCGGTGACCGCGCAGGACGCGGCCGCGGCGGTATCGATCTTCAGCACGTCGACGTGGCGCAAGCAGTCGACGGTGATGACGCTCCCGCAGGTGCAGATCTCGGCGCTTGCGTTCAGCCCGGACGGGTCGCGTCTCGCGATCGGCGCCGAGGACGGCACAGCCAGCGTGTGGTCTGTTGCCACCAAGCAAGAGCTGGTCTCCTACGCCGGGCCGACGGCCGCGATCACGTCGATCGCGTTCACGCCCGATGGAGACTCGGTGCTGACGGCCTCCGACGACGGTGTCGCCCGCATATGGCGTGCTGTCGGCGTGGAGCTTTCGTTCCACACGGTGCCGCTGACGGGCACCCCCGCGCAGCTCGCCTTCGACGGCAACACCGTCGACACCGTGCCGCTGGGGCGCCCGATCGTCTTCTCAACGCCGGCTGGCGGCGGTCCTGCAGTCCGGCGGACGCTGCCGGGTGCCGGTGCGGTCGTGCTCAGCGGCGACGGCCGGCTAGCGATCGGTATCGACACCAAGGCGTCCGTGTTACCTCAAGCCGGCAAGGACACGATCTTCGACGCGCGTACCGGCCGGATCGTGCGGCGGCTGTCGGTCACCTTGCCTCCGGCCGGCTACGGCTTCGCTGAGGACGCAACCTTTAGTTGGAATGACGCGCGCGTGGCGCTCGTGGAAGGAGCCAGGTTGAGCGGCCCGATCTCGGTGATCCTGTCGCTCGCTACCGGCAAGGCGGTCCAGCTTGAGGGCGCCGATACGACATGCGGCTCGCCGCCAGAGTCGTTCGCGTTCAGTCGTAACGATCGCCGAATCGCCGGGGCCGACTTCTGCGGGTACGCCGATGTTTGGGACGCCCGGACCGGGCGGCTGCTCCGGCAGGTGCACGAGGGTGGCGAGGTCTCGGCCGCGAACCTCAGCCCCGACGGATCTCGGCTCGTGGTGTCCTCGTGGGACTCGCGAGCGACGATCTGGAGCGTCGCCACCGGGCGCCGGCTCGTGAACCTGATCGGCGACACCAGGGGTCTCGAAGGGGCGGCCTTCAGCCCCGACGGCTCGCTCATTGCGACCTCGAGCCTTGATCGCACCGTCCGAATCTGGGACTCACACACGGGACAGGTGCTGCGCGTGCTCTCCTTCCCCGACGACCAATGGCCTCTGGCCTTCAATGCCGATGGAAGCGAGTTCGCCGTCGCCGAGAGCGATCCGAGTCCCGGCGCCCCGGACGTCGTCCGCGTATTCAGTACGTGCCCCGCATGTACGAACGCGCACGCCCTGCTTGCGCTCGCCGCACCGCACCTGACAAACCAGCTCACGGTGCTCGAGAAGACCGTCGTGGACAACTCGTGAACACACCACGGCGGCGCCGAATCACGGAACTTGCTGCTCGAACCGGCCGAACATCTGGTGAGGTCCGCCGCGAGCCGAGTGCGGACGATTACACAGAAGCGGTGTGGCGAAGTACATCGAGAACGGGCCCGCCCCCGCATAGCTTCGGGATCACCCAAATCAAGGAGGCCCGATGCCATTTCTCAGGTCACATTCTCAGCTCACCCCTTCGCCAGCAGGATCGCCTGAGGCCGCACGTCCCGGTCCCTTCTCGACCCTCTCGACGGACGCTTGGGGAGCGGTCGCAGTCGCCCTGGTCGCGGCCTGCACGATCGCGCTGTGGCAGTTCGGCGGCACTGGCGACACGAGCCATTCAGCGGCGCCCGTGGCGACTGGGCCCCCGCTCTCGCTGGGCGAGCGAGTGCTTACGTCGCATGCGATCCCGGGCATGGTCGCGATGGCGGCCCCGACCGTGGTCCGGAGCGCATCGATGTGGGCTGTTGCCGTCGAGCAGTCGCCCTCTGCGGCGCGGGAGACCGCTCGCTTGCGATCGCTTGGCTACGTCGGAGGAGCCGTCCAGCAGCTACACAGCGCGACGGTCACCAAGCTCCCCGATAGCCTGGCCGAACAGCATCTCGGCGGTGCTGGGCGCCAGCTGCGGGGCAGCTACCCGCTCGCCGCTGAAGGCGTCTCGCTGGTCGAGCAGTTCCGCTCACCCGCCGGTGCCCAAGCCGAGCTCGCCTACCAGTCCGCCCGCCTCGCGCGCACCGCAGGAGCGCGGACCGCGACGTTCGCGAGTGGGATCCCTGATGCTCACAGCATCAGCCTCACGGCGCCAGGCACGGCGGCTCAGAACGTGATGTTTGCGGAGGGCCGGTACTACTACCTTGTCGGTACGGGCGGTCCATCGGGCGGGCACGGCCTCCCAACTCGTGCCGAGCTCACCTCGGCGGCCGGATTCCTCTACCTGAGCATCAACGCGTGTGTCGCCCGAGAGTCTCGGCCGCGCGCTCCCTAGGTAGGCGCACAAACAACGACGGCGACCGCGCGAGCGGATCAATTCTCAACCGGCGCTACGGATCCCATTCTCGACCGGCTCTGCGCTGGCGTTGACAGCCTGACGGCGAGAATGGTGGACGTGGAGCACGTCCTTGATACTCGGCCTGCCTCGCTCACTGACCTCGACGCTCTTCTAGCCCACGTGCAGGCCGGCTTCGACTCCTACGAGGCGTTCGCACCTGACGGACTGCAGCCTCGCGCCGTTGCGCAGGATCGCGAGTGGATGACGGGCCTCTTTCGGACCGGGAGACCCGGTCCCTACTCGGCCTGATGTATCGGCGACCAGTCGGGCACGTCGCCTTCTTCCCTGCCCGAGACCCACCAGAGGGACGGGAAGGCTTGACGACCATGACGCAGACCGAACACAATTCGGCAGCGCGTAGGCGTGGCGAGTTGACTCGCGATCGCGGATCGCGGCGACTCTCGGCGGCAATCGATGCCCGACGCCGTCTGAACACCCGACCAGCGGATGGCATCCGGACCAACGCAGAAACGCACCGTCCGAGCGACCCCCGCCACGCGTACCTGACGCGATCGTCCGACTAGCACGGCCTGTCTGTCGATGCCGCATGTCGAATGGCTGGCATGCAAACAGCGCCTACACAACACTGAAAGCCAAGCCGATGCGATCGGGGATCTATGCCCCGTCTGTGCTCGCTCTTGGCGCTGTCGGCAACTTGAGTGAACTCGTAGGGGTACCGCGTAGTCGAGTCATGCGGTGTCACGTCGCGGCGGATCAGCCGCGGGGCAGCTGATCGCCGCCGCGGTCGGCGAGATCATCGCTTGGCGCGAGCTCAAGCGCGCACGAGTCCGGCTCGAAATCGAACGCTTTGACGCTCACTCTGTCAGCCCACAGTCCAAGCCGTAGCACTCGCGTTCCGGCCACCTGCGATGAAGCCGTGAGCCGACCGCTGCGGCGCTCCCCCCAGCCGCGCCGGCGCGGCTGGCGCTTGTTGTCCACGCTTGGACGGGGGCGTCATCGGCGCGAACGGCGCCCCCAGGCGAACGTTCATACTTCGCCCCTCGGTGGCGGGCCACGCACCGACGTGACCCGCTTGAGCGACGCGGCTGAACGCGAAACGCAAAGGTGTCAGCAACCGAACTTCAGGAGCTTGAAGAGGTCAAGGGTTTGATCGCACGCGGCCAGCAGGTCGGGGTGCTCACATACGCCGAGATCGAGACTGCCATAGCCGAGATCGAGCTCGACGAAACCGACGTCGAGGAGCTGCACGGCTTCCTCGAGCGGGCGGAGATCGAGCTCGTCGAAGGGGTCGATCCCGCGCTCGCGGCGGCGGAGGCGCAACGCGCCCCGGACAAGCGTGGTCGGCGCAAGCCCAAGATCGGGCTGGATCTCAAGCCGGAGGGGACGACCGATGGTCTGCAGCTGTTCTTCAAGGACATCGGCAAGGCGCGGCTGCTGACCGCCGAGGAGGAGGTTGATCTCGCCAAGCGGATCGAGCGCGGCTCTTTCGACGCTGAGCAGAAGATGGTCGAGTCCAACCTGCGGTTGGTGGTCTCGATCGCGAAGAACTATCGCAACCAGGGGCTGCCGTTTCTCGATCTGATCCAGGAGGGCACGATCGGCCTGATCCGTGGCGCGGAGAAGTTCGACTACCGGCGGGGTTTCAAGTTCTCGACCTACGCGACCTGGTGGATTCGCCAGGCGATCGCGCGTGCGCTCGCGGACAAGGCGCGGACGATCCGGATCCCCGTCCACATCGTCGAGAAGCTCAACAGGATCGGCTGGGCCGAGCGCAGCCTGACCACGGCGCTCGGCCGCGAGCCGACGACCGAGGAGATCGCTGAGATGACCGGTATCGAGCCCGACGAGGTCGAATCGATCAAGCGCTCGGCGCGAGTGCCGATCTCGCTCGAGAAACCGGTCGGGGACGAGGAGCAATCCGAATTCGGGCAGTTCATCGCCGACGACCAAGCCGCGTCTCCATGCGAGCGCGCGGTGCAGATCCTGACCAATGAAGCCCTGCGAGACGCGCTTGAGAACCTCTCCTACCGCGAACGGCGCATACTCGAGCTGCGCTACGGCCTCGGCGACCAGCCTCCGTGCACGCTCGAGGAGGTCGGGCGCACGTTCAACGTCACGCGCGAGCGCATCCGCCAGATCGAAAACCACTCGCTCAAGAAGCTCCAGCACCTCCGCGAAGCACAGTAGCTACGAGACGGCGAGATCGCTCCGAGCTTTGCGCCGCGCACCCTCGGGCGCCGCACATAGACGCCGCTCGACATGATCCTGGATCCCGCCTCGGGCGTCACACCGACGAGATCAGACCATCGCTCGGCGACCAGCCAGATCGCGCCGTCGCGCACCGCCACTGCAGCGTCTGCAGCTATCGAGCGCCAATCATCGCCTTCACAACGACAGCGGCCTGACCGCACGCTGCAGCCCGAACCATCGCGCCCCATGTCGGAAGGAGACAGGAGCGCATGCAACGGGCACTGCAGGCAAGACTCATCAGCCAGCCTAAACGCGTGGTTGTTATGGTCGCGGATGGTTTGAGCAGTCGGCTCGGACTGACACGGTGCAGCGCCCGTCGTGGTTGCTACGGCTTCCTCCGCGTCCGCAGCATCACAACACGGAGGACCAACATGGCCACCGGAACCGTCAAGTGGTTCAACGCAGACAAGGGATTCGGCTTTATCGCGCCCGATGACGGGACCGACGACGTCTTCGTTCACCACTCGGCCATCAACTCAAGCGGCTACCGAGACCTTCACGAAGGCGCCAAGGTCTCCTACGAAACCGAGGTCGGCGAGAAAGGACCGCGGGCAACAAACGTAACCGCCCTCTAGTCCGAAGTGTGCGGTTGCGTCGCTGAATCTCCACCGTCCGCTGATCGATCCACCACCGGGACGCCGATGCCCGAGCCCGGCTAGGCCCGGTCGTCGGCGCCGAGCTTGCCCACCCACGTCGCACATCGGGTGTACGCGCGCTTTCGCACTCACGGGGCTATATGCACACCGTGGAAAAGCAAAACCGGGGCAGTACCCCGCTCCATCCAATGCAGCAACCGGCTCCGGCCGTGGCGGAAGACGTCGTCGTCGCGACAACCAGGAATTCCACCCGACGGCCGAAAGCGATCACCCGAGCGCGTCTACCTATACACAGGCTCGCCGCAAGTCGGCAGCGCCGCCGCGTTCAGTGCATGGGTTCCGGGCACCAAATCGTCGATGAACCAGAGACCTGCTTCCACGAATCTGCGGCAGTCTCAGGGCCGCTTTGTCCGCAGTGCTGGACGCCCGCATCCCGCGGACAGCGGAAGTCTGAGGCGTGGCCTGATCGCCGTGCCCCGCCCGCCCGAGTCTGTGATCTGAGACCAGACTTGAGCCGGCGGCCGGTCCTTTGGCACCCGCCGCCCGGAAGGGAGACCCGGCGATTCTGTCTACGAGCTTGTAGCGAAACGTGCGAATCCACAAAATCGGTCGCTATTGCAATATCTCGCAAATCGCCGGAGCAAGCTATAGGCTAACCACGTGGTTAGCGTGGGTGAGTGGCTTGTGCTCGACGATTTGTCGCGTCGATCACCTTGTCCCGCTGGGAGCGGGTCGCTGCGCTGGGCTGAGGGCCGACGCTCGTGAGCGTCGACCCGGAGTCACGCCCGGTGGGGCGCCTAAGCAGCGCCAGCGCCTCGGAGATCCGGATGCCGCTGCCGATGAGGACCTCGGCTAGCGGGGCGGTAGAGGTCCGAGCACGAGTCGAGGTAGATCGGGATCTCGTGCAAGCGCAGGTATTCGCGCTCGATGTGGGCGGCGGGAAGGCGCCCGACCCGCAGCGCGGGATTGGTCGGGATGAGCCCGTCCTCGACCGCGTCGTTGAGGCACACGACGAGGGTGACGAGTGCGTTGTTGACGGTCTTGGCTGCGAGCTCGCCAGCCTCCACAGCTTCTGCCTGATCGGCCACGAACGTCCGGATGTCGTCGACCGACAGCGCTCCGAGGCGCCTATTGGCGAAGGCGGGCAGCAGTCGCTTGCGGCCATTGATCTCGTAGCCGGTCCAGGTGCCCTCCTCGAGGTAGGGTCGGCGGCGGGCCAGCCATCGCTCCCAGTAGCGGCTGAACGTCTCGGTGGTGTCGACGACCTCGCGACGTTCGACCTGCTCGACGAGGCGGCGCCTAGCTTCGGCCGCCGCCCGCTGGCTCGTGAACCCACGCTTGGAGGTTTGGCTGCCGTCGCTACGGCGCACGACGAACCGCCAGCGGACCCCCTCGCGCGTGGAGTAGGAGTAGACGCCCGACCCGCCGTGCGCAAGATCCGCGCGGCGAGCGGCGGGGGAGACCTCTCGCACCGCCTCGTCGTGGGCGCGAGCCGCGTCCTCGGATTTGAAGCGCTTGGAGCGGCTCTGACCTGATGCATCGCGCCAGCGCGTCTCCCACCCGCCACGGTGATATCGAACGCTCACCGAGCGTACCCACAGCGCGTTTGCCGGGTACCCACATTTCGTTGCCAAGATGTGGGTAAAAATGTGGGTTGTTGCCACGTGGCAACAATACCCACGCCAGACGCCGGCATCGGGCTGGGGTGGACATGAAAAAAGCCCCGCTAGAGGCGAAGCTGCGTTGGATGGCACTGCGATCGCGGCGGACGCGTCCAGGGCGGCGACTCGCTCGCATGACTCGATCCGCGAGGAGGTCGAGCGGATGCTCGGCGAGGCTGCGGAGGTCGACGCGCGTGAGGACGAGATCCATGGTGATGCTCGTGGTGATGAGCTGCCCGCGGAGCTGGTCGATCGTCGTTCGCGGTTGGCGCGGTTGCGTCGCTGCCGGGAAGAGCTTGAGGCCGAGCAGGCCAAGGCTGAGGCTGACTATCAGGAGAACCTGCGGTGGCGGGCCGAGTGGGAGGCTGAGCATGGACGCAAGCTCGGTGGCCGCAAACCGTTCCCGCTCGATCGCGATGGTCTGGGGAAGCGGACGATCAACACGACTGATCCGGACTCAAAGGTGATCGCCCGCGAGGGCCGCCAGCCGGTCCAGGGCTACAACGCCCAAGCGGTCGCCACCGCGGATCAGATCATCGTTGCTGCGGACATCACTCAGCAGTCCAATGATTCGGGGCAGCTCGAGCCGATGATCCGCCAAGCCGCCGACACGGTCGCCGCTATGGAGCTCGAGGAAGAGATTGAGACGGTGCTGGCCGACGGCGGCTACTGGAATGCGACTCACATGACTGCGCTGACCGAGGACGGCATGGAAGTGATCGTTCCGACCAGATCATCGGTCAGGACCAAGGCTCGGAAGCTGTCTCCCAAACAAGGGCCACATGCCGAGCGGATCGATCGGCTGTTGGACACGCCGGAAGGCAAGACGCTCTACACGCGCCGCCAGCACATGATCGAGCCGGTGTTCGCGAACACGAAGTTCAACCGCGGGATCCGACGGTTCAGTCGGCGCGGGTTAGCCGCCTGCCGGGCTGAGTGGCGGCTGATCGCAGCGACTCACAACCTGATGAAGCTCTACCGGGCCCAGATCGCGATCTGACCCGGCCGGCCGGGGTCACGGTCGACCGCGGGCGCGCATCGTCCCACCCTAGCCTTCACGGAAATGCGAAAGGCCGCCTCAGCAGGCGACCTTTGCGCAACAGCCTCGCTAGCGGGGCTTTTCCAATGCGCCCGAGAGGACTCGAACCTCCACGGACCATTCAGTCCACAAGGCCCTCAACCTGGTACCCGGTCGCGTAGATGCTTCCAGCAGCGTCCAAATCGTCCAAATTGCGAGGCTCCGTGGACGGATCGGACGCGCTGGACGGGATGGATGTTGCCACGCGTGTTGTCACGGCGTGTCAAGGCGATCGCCCCGCGGGCGTCCTCGAGGTCCCGCGCGAAGCACCAGCCACGATGTCGCCCGCCATGGGCTGACCGGTTGCTTTTGCTCTAAGTCGGCGACTGTCCTCGCGAGCAGCAGACCCACGGCTCGGTTCGCCACGAGCGACGTTGCGAAAGTCTTGCCGGGGCATCACGGGCTGCTTTACTGTCTCGGTAAAGGAATGCCGCGTATCTCTGCAAAGAACCAGATCACGATCCCGGTCGCGGCGCTTGAGGAGGTCGGCCTGCACGCGGGCGAGCGCGTGATGGTTGAGCCGGCCGGAGACGGGGAGCTGCGCGTTCGCCGTGCCGCATTGAGCTTCGACGATGCATTTGGCGTGCTCACCGGCGTATATCCGGTCGGGTACCTGGACCAGCTCGACGCCGAAGACGCCGACCTTTGAGGTTGCTGCTTGACGCCGACATCTTGATCGGCGCGCTCGACAGCTCAGATGCTCACCACGACCGTGCCCGCGAACTGGTCGTGCTCGCCCGTGAGCGCCAGGACCCACTGTCGATCAGCCTCGTGAACTTGACCGAGGTGCTGATAGCACCCGCGGCCGACGCCTCCAAACTCGCGGCAGCAAGAGAGGCGATCGCCGCGCTCGGTATCGCGATCCATCAACCGTCTGAGGCGATCGCGGTAGACGCCGCAAGACTCCGAGGCCACCACCCGATCAGCCTCCCCGACGCGTACCTGCTCGCCACCGCCAAACACACCGGTTCCACGATCGCGTCGTTTGATCGAAAGGTCCGGGACGCCGCCGAGCGCGAGGGCCTGATTACCGCTTGAGTGGCCAGCCCTTTCTGCGCAACTCTTCCGCTTCCGGCGGTCGGTCCGTCAAAGCAGCCATCAACCGCAGACAGCCCGTCTGGCGACAAACGAGAAGCAGTGAACCTCGGCAGACACCGCTGGTTCTCGGTCTCGGTCGCATGGTCGCCGGGCGATCTGGATGCCCCGCGGTCGCCTGACGCGATCAGGGCCCCGCGCCGATTGTTGCGATCACGTGGTTGCTATGGCGCCAACGTTGCGTGTGCGGGTTGCGGTGAGCGGAGCTCAGAGCTGGGGGTCGCGCCGTTAGGCTTCACCCGTGGCCGAGTTGCCCGAGATTCGCTACGCCAAGTGCGACGGGCGCGAGGTCGCATATCAGGCGCTGGGTTCAGGCGCGGTCCCGTTTGTCGGATACTTTGAAATCGGCGCCCATCTTGACCTGATGTGGACCGATCCTGCTTGGGTCCAGCAGGCGGAGCGCTTCAGCGGACTGTGGCGCGTGGCTTTCTTTCAGATGCGCGGTATCGGCTTGTCGGAGCCGGTCGAGCGTCGGCCGACACTCGAGGAGCAGGCTCGCGACGTCGCGGCGGTGATGGATGCCGCGGGCATGCCACGGGCACAAGTCATCGCGCTCGGCGCGACGGCGCCCGGCGCGGTCGTGTTCGCGGCCTCGTATCCGGACCGCGTCGACGGCCTGGTGCTCGTGTGTCCGTACCTGTCGATGCCGCTGGCAGACGACCCCGACCTCACCGGCTGGGAGCCCGGCGCGGCGCGTCGTTTCGCTGATTGGTGGTTGGAGAACGTCGACCGCTGGGGGAGCGGGATCGTCGTGGACGGCTGGGACCCGACGCTCGCATCGCCCCGTAACTACCGCCAGCTCGGCGTGCTCGAGCGGACTGCCGCCAGCCCGCCGGTCGCCCGCGCGTACGTGGAGGCTGCGATGCGGACCGACGTATCGCGGATCGCCCCTGAGGTGCAGTGTCCGGTGCGGGTTCTGCACATGCCGACCAACAGGTTGCCTGAGGCAGTTAGCCGCCATGCCGCGGAGCTGTTTCCGAAGGGCGAGTTGCGCGTTCTGCGACCAACCCAGCCTGGCATGTCCTGGGGCGAGAGCCTCGCCCCGGTCTGGGAACACAATGCCGAACTGGTCAGCGGCCGGGCGACGACGCCGTCGGACCGCCTGCTGGCAACGGTGATGTTCGAGGACGTGGTCGGCTCGACAACGCTCATCTCGCAGATTGGTGACGACGCCTGGGGTGAGCTTCGCGTCCGCCGCGACCGCCTCGTTCTCGATTGCGTCGAGGAGCACGGCGGACGGGTGGTCCAGACCGCCGGGGACGGCTCGATGTGCACGCTGCCGGGCCCTGCGGTCGCGGTCCGCTGTGCCGAGCGGTTGCATGAGGTGATGCGCTCGCTCGATCTCCGGCTGCGAGTCGGCATCCACACCGGCGAGTGCGAGCGGATCGGCAACGAACTGGCCGGCCTGGCGGTCCATATCGCCGCCCGGATCGGTGCGGCCGCCGCGCCCGGCGAGACGCTGGTCTCGCGGACAGTGAGCGACCTGGTCGCCGGCTCGGGTCTCGACTTCGCCTCACGCGGGATCCATCAGCTCAAGGGCGTGCCCGGCGACTGGGAGCTGCTTGTGAGTAAGGGCAGCGCGACCACGCCACGCGTACCCGCGCCGGCGCCTGAGCTGCGACTAGGCGACCGGCTGATCGTCATCACGGCGCGCCGCGCGCCGCGCCTGCTGACCGCCATAAACCGTCTGGACTCGGCCCTCGCTCGGCACCGTACGTAAGGATCGACCCCGATATCGCGCGCCCGTGCCGAAGCAGCCCAGCGCCTAGACACTGGCGGGAGTTTAGGTCGTGACCCTAACTGCAAGGCGGGCACCCAGTTCTGGGTGTCTACACACCCAAGAACTGGGTGGAAGACCGGCACCGCATCCTCGAGCCTGCGTGGCATCGCCGAGAGACACCGCGGTCACGCGGCCTTTCTAAGGAGCAACGCCATGTCATCCACTCTGCACACAGAGATCGTCCGCAGCCGCCAGCTGGAGGCCGCCGGCCGCGAACTGCACGCCATACAGGCCCACGAGGCGAGCGTCCTGGCTCGCGTCGGTGGCAGTGCGAACAGGCGTCGCGGCGTCCGCGCGGTCACCGTGCTCGCCGCCGTCGGACTCTGCATCGCTATCGCGACCACGACGCCGGCGAGCGCCCACGCGAGTCAACACTCTGCGCGTCTAAGCCACGCCGCGACGACCAACAGCATGTCGCGCCCGCGCGCCCTGGCCTCTCGAGCCTCCGATGCAGATGCACCGAGGTCCACCGCCCACCACGCAAAGAGCCACACAGTGAAACTCTCCGGTCTGATCGCCACGCTTTCGTCGACCGGCGCCGCGGGAGTGCCCGGTACCACAGAGACAGATTCTGGCATTCTCGACGGGACGGTGTCCGGTCGCGCCGTCGGACGAGGCGCCTTCTATCAGAGCTCGACGTGGGGTCCGGGGCTCACGCTGGCGGGAGGCGGCAGAGTCTTCAACGCGCTCGGGAGCATCAAGTTCAAGGCCACCGCGACGTGGACGGTCAACGCAACTGCCACCGAGTCATACACCGGCAAACTCAAGATCACGGGCGGCACGGGGCTCTACAGAAATGCGCACGGCACCGTCAACGTCACCGGCAACGCGCCCGCAGACGGCAATAGCCACGGCGCGACGATAAGCATCACAGGCCACCTCACCTACTGAGCGTTTTGATCCCTGAATCGGAGCGTCCGAGAAACTTTGCAGGGATGAGCGACAGGGACGTCCATGCCTTCAACCGAAAAGAAGAGTTCAATCCATCGAGCAAGGGCCTCTGAACAGGATGGAGCCGGCGGCGAGCCGCGAGCCGAGCTGCCGGCGCCCCGGCGGGATCCTTGAGCGCATGCCGGATGACCTTCACCGCCAACTCCCAGGGACGCCGTTGACGCGCGGCTGACCCGACCGTCGGCCGGCCGCCAGCCGTGCGGCCTGTTCGGTTCTACGAGCTGCGGTGGTGCAGCGCATCGATGTTGCGAACGACGATCCGCCTGCGTTGGGTTTGGATCCAGCCCAACTCGCGGAGTGTCTGAAACGCCTTGGCGACACCCGCGTGCGACGCGCCGGCCCAGGCACCGAGCTCCTCCTGAGTGAGCGGCAGGCTGATGATCGTCCCTTCCGGTGTGACCTCGCCGTAGCGCTCGCACAGCTCAACCAGCCGGGCGGCGAGCCGACCGACGGTGTCGAGCTCACGGAACTGCACGCGCTTGCGCGACTGGTCGCGGAAGCGCCCGCTCAGCGACCGCAGGATCACGAGCGCGACACGTGGCCGCTCTTCGAGGTAGCGCGCGAACTCGCCCGCCGCGATCGCGAGGATCTCGACCGGCTCCAGCGTCGTGACCGTGCTGAGCCGGGGCTGGTCGTCGAGGAACGCCAGCTCGCCGAGGATCTCGCCCGGCCCGCGGATGCTGAGCAGCGTCTCCTGCCCATCATCGCCCGTGGTAGTGACCTTGACCCGCCCGGCAAGCAGCACCAGGACACGATCACCCGGATCGCCCTCATACATCAGCACCGCGGCCTGCGCGATCTTCCTGCGCTGACCGCGAGCCTGCAAGGCCGACCAATCCTCGGCCTCGAGCCGCGCCGCGAAGCTCTCGGGCTCAAGCAACGCTGCGCTGTCCGTCGACCCGGTCACGATCCGATTCTTGCCGCCACGCCCGCCGTTGACAAGCCGGCACCGGCGGCGGCCAACATTTGGGCGTTCGGATCGCCCAGAACTCGTTGGTGGCGCGCGGCCCCAGCCGGCACCCAATTCTGGGTGTCTACAGCGCCCAAAACTGGGTGGATGACCGACGCCGCACCCTCGAGCCTGCATGACGTCGCAAACCACTCATGGGGGAATCGGATGACGGCTCAGTCAGCACACCTTCGCGCCCAGCAGCCCATCGAGGACCCACAACGCGACGCGGACGCGGGCGCGGTGGGCCGGCGCCGCCGGGGTGCGGCCTCCTCCGTCAAACCCGGCCCGGCACACAAGGCGTGTCAAGAAGGGGATGGGGTGATGGGCATGATGCAGGTTCGGGCCTCGAGCGCCGCGACGGCGTGTACGTGTACGGCTGCGACCGGGGCGCGGAGCGGCATCAGCGGGCTTGGGTGGGCGAGGGTGGGCGTGTGCGGTTTGGGCAGAGGACGGCTTCTGGTAGCGGTCTGGGTGGGTGTCGCGCTGCTTCTGGGCGGGGGTGCTTCCCCGGCGATGGCGAGCGTCGCGGCCAACGACGTCGCTTCGGCGGGATCCGGTTCGCCGGCACGGCTGGTCGGCCTCGACCGACGGGTGACGTCTGCGGTGCAGCGACGCGTTTCGGTGTCGCTTCGTGGGATGCGGCCCGTGGTGACTGTTGGCCACAGGTACGTAGCGCGGCTGGCGTCCGTCCGCTCGCGGGGCGTGCGCGCCCAGGGTCGCAGGTCTTCGCTGCTCATTTCCCCGGCGGTGACGTCGACGCTCGCCCCCGCCGGCGTCGGGACCGGCGCCCACGCGGCGGTGAGTCAGCTCGCCGGTGCGGCGATCGACCCGGCGTGCGCGGTTCAAGGCGGGTACGAGCTGTGCTCGTACGGTTTCACGCGTCAGGAAGCGTTTTTGACCGTGCCGGACTTGGCCTCTCCAACCACCTTCGTCGAGATGGCCGGCGGCGCTGGCGGCGACGCGCAGACCGCCCAGGGCGGACGCGGTGGGTACCTTTCGGGCGACATCAACGTGGCTGGCGGCGACCAGCTCGTAATCCAAACGGGCGGAAAGGGCGGCAACGCGGGCGCGGGCGGGGGCCAAGGTGGTTGGCCGGACGGCGGTAACACAGGCGGCAATGCCGGCGGCGGCGGCGGCTCATCGGTCATGGATCTCCAGCGCAGCGGCGAAGCGAACCCCACCCTTTTCGCGTTAGCCGCTGGCGGCGGCGGCGCCGGCAGCGATGGCGGCTCGGGATACGCTGAGCTCAACATCGGTTCGACCCCCGTCGGTGGTGCCGGCGGTGACGGGTTCGCGCTCCCCGGCAAGCCGGGGCAGGGCGGCACCTCCCAGTACTGCAACGTTGTTGGCGGCGGCAGCCCAGGCCAGGGTCCCATCGGCCTGGTAGGCGGAGCCGGGGGCGCCGAGGGCGCCGGCTGTAACCCCCCCAGCGGTGAGGGCGATGGTCTCGCCGCCAGCCTCATCACAGGCGGCGGCTTTGGCGGCATCAACTCGCCTCGGGGCGAAGGCGGCGGTGGCGGCGGCGGGAACCCGGGCGGTGGTGGCGGCGGCGCCGGCGGCGGCGCGGACTCTGCGACCATGCCGATCCACCACCTCGATGGGGCCGGCGGCGGTGCCGGTGGCGGGACCTCAGCGGCCAACGCGAACATCCTCAGCAACGCGGTCCCTAAAATCTGGGGAACCCGCGGCGACGGCTTTGTTCACGTGCTTTTCGTGGTTGGTGACATCACGCCGCCGGTCACGACGATCGATTCTGCGCCCGACCCAACCCAGGCCGACGCGACGATCACGTTCCACGGCACCGACGCCGGAACTGGGAACGCGCCGTCGAGCGGGATCGATCACTTCGAGTGCCAGCTCGACAGCGGCGCCTGGGCCACGTGCTCCAGCACGAAGACCTACCCGGGGCTGTCGACCGGAACCCACACCTTCAAGGTGCGGGCGGTGGACGGCAACGGCAATGTGGAGAACCCTCCGGCCACGACGTCGTGGACGTTCACGGACACCACACCTCCGACGACGTCGATCACCTCGCCGCCGCCAGATCCGACCTATCTGCGCAGCGCGTCGATCGCGTTCACCGGCAGCGACAATTCCGGTCCGGACGGTATCGATCACTTCGAGTGCCAGCTCGACGGCAGCGGTTTCGCGCCGTGCACGAGTCCGGCGACGTACTCGGGCTTGTCGGCCGGCGCTTACAGCTTTGAGGTCTACGCGGTCGACCGCGGCGGGAACGACTCGACCCCGGCGCAGGCGAACTGGAGCG
Organism: uncultured Solirubrobacterales bacterium; assembly: GCA_963770885.1. Taxonomy (GTDB): domain Bacteria; phylum Actinomycetota; class Thermoleophilia; order Solirubrobacterales; family Solirubrobacteraceae; genus Palsa-465. Next base: position 1,252,622 of record CAVYRI010000001.1, read on the forward strand.
TCAGTAACGACACGGTCACGACGATCGATTCTGCGCCCGATCCAACCCAGGCCGACGCGACGATCACGTTCAGCGGCACGGCCGTCGTCGGGAGCGTGCTCGACCACTTCGAGTGCCAGCTCGACAGCGGCGCCTGGGCCACGTGCTCCAGCCCGAAGACCTACCCGGGGCTGTCGACCGGAACCCACACCTTCAAGGTGCGGGCGGTGGACGGCAACGGCAATGTGGAGAACCCTCCGGCCACGACGTCGTGGACGTTCACGGACACCACACCTCCGACGACGTCGATCACCTCGCCGCCGCCAGATCCGACCTATCTGCGCAGCGCGTCGATCGCGTTCACCGCCACCGACAATTCCGGTCCCGGTGAGGACGGCATCGATCACTTCGAGTGCCAGCTCGACGGCGGCGGTTTCGCGCCGTGCACGAGTCCGGCGACGTACTCGGGCTTGTCGGCCGGCGCTCACAGCTTTGAGGTCTACGCGGTCGACCGCGGCGGGAACGACTCGACCCCGGCGCAGGCGAACTGGACGGCCAGCGACGCCGCGGACCCGTCCACCTGCACCACAAGCGGCACCCGCACGACGTGCCCCTACACGACGGCCTCCCCATGGCCGTACCGGACGTGGACTGTGCCGGACCGCGTCACCCACGCGACGATCACCGCGGACGGCGCGGCGGGTGGCGCTAGTGACGGGGACGGTGGCTTTATTGGCGGTCAGGGCGGGAGCGCCGTGGCGACGATCGCGGTCACGCCCGGTGAGGTGCTGCGGATCTTCGTCGGCGGCTTTCCCGGCGACGGGGATGACCCCTGCTCCGCGTACGACGGCCCCGGTGCGAACGGTGGCGGCGCCGGTGTCTGTGGCGGTCCAGGGGCTGGCGGCGGCGGCGGCGCGTCGGACGTGCGGCGTGCACCGTACGGGCTCGGTGACCGGCTCATCGTCGGCGGCGGCGGCGGCGGTGCGGCCCCGAACTTTGAGGCCGGTGGTAGTGGCGGCGGCCTGACGGGCACTGCGGGAGCCGGCCCGAACGGCGGTGGCGGTGGCAGCCAGACACAGGGGGGCGACGCTGGCGCGTTCGACCACACCGTCTGCGGCTCGTTCGCCGACCCGACGGCCGGAGCGCTTGGCCTCGGTGGTAGCGGCGCAACGTGCACTGACGCCGCGAGCCCCAATGTCTTTTTCGGAATCGGCGGCGGTGGCGGTGGAGGGTACTACGGAGGTGGCGGCGGTGGAGACGCCGGCACCGACTCCGGCGCGGGCGGGGGCGGAAGTTCGTACGCAGAGCCGACCGCGACGAATGTGACGCTCACCACGGGCGGGCAGAGCGGCGATGGTCAGGTGCAGATCGCGTACTCCCCGACCGCGAGCCAGACGATCAAGGTGACCACACATGCGCCGGCCAGCGCGGCGTACGGCACGAGCTTCACCGTCGCCGCGACCGGTGGCGGCTCTCCCAACCCGGTGACCTACGCGGGTAGCGGCGCCTGCTCGAATTCGGGCTCGACGTTCATGATGACCAGCAGTACGGGCATCTGCACGGTGACGTACGACCAGGCTGGCGACGACAACTACGACCCGGCGCCGCAGGTGCAGGAGACGGTGACGGCGCAGAAGGCGAGCCAGACGATCAGCGTGACCACGCATGCGCCGCCCAGCGCGGCGTACGGCACGAGCTTCACCGTCGCCGCGACCGACGGTGGCGGCTCTCCCAACCCGGTGACCTATTCGGGTAGCGGCGCCTGCTCGAACACGGGTCCGAAGTTCACGATGACCAGCAGCACGGGCACCTGCACGGTGACGTACGACCAGGCTGGCGACACCAACTACGACCCGGCGCCGCAGGTGCAGGAGTCCGTGACGGCGCAGAAGGCGAGCCAGGCGATCAGGTTCACCTCGACGCCGCCGGCGAGCCCGGTGTATGGGGGCAGCTACACGGTGACCGCGACCGGCGGCGCCTCGGGCAACTCGGTGGTGTTCTCGATCGATCGGTCGAGCACTGCGGGGGCGTGCTCTATCTCCGGCGCGAAGGTGCTATTCACGAGTGCGGGGTCGTGCGTGATCGACGCAAACCAGGCCGGCACCGCCAGCTACGCTCCCGCGCCGCAGGTGCAGCAGACGCTGACGATCGTCTACTCAAAGACGGTGTCGGGCAACTCCAGCGCCAGCCTGACCGTGACCGCGGGCCAGGGCGTGCTGATCGCCCCCGGCGCGCGGGTCAACGCGCCGGTGAACGTGCTGGCCGGCGGCTCACTGGACATCGAGGGCGCCACGGTCACCGGCCCGCTCACCGCCACCGGCGGGGTCGCGATAAAGGCCTGCGGCTCGACCATCACCGGCCCGGTGACCATCACCGCGGACACCGGCCAGGTCACCTTCGGCGATGGCGGCTCCTGCGCGGGCAACACAATCACCGGCCCGGTGAAGATCACCGGCGGCACCGGCACGGGCGTAACGTTCGACAACAATACGGTGACAGGGCCGCTGACGATCACCCACAACAAAGGCACGATCAACATCAGCCACAACAAGGTCACCGGACCCACCACCACAACCCCTAACCCGTAAAGCGAGAAACCATCGGCCGCGCCGAACCATCAACCGGCGCGGCCGGCCGACCTTCCGTCGGCCCGTTCGAGGACATTCCCGCCCTCGGCAACGCGGCGCACGCCGCAGCCACGGGAAACGCAGCCCAGATGCCCGGGTGAAGCTGGGGCCAGACATGAAAAAAGGTAACCGTTCAGTCCCCAGGGCTCAGGCGAGCGCTGGGAACGGATCGCCGCGGGTGTGTGCGGTGAGCAAGTCGCTGAGGTAGGTGAACAGCGAGCGGCGCTGCATCCGGCAGGTGACCGCGGCGGAGTGTGCGCGTTCGGCGAACCGCTCGCCGTGCTGGCTTTGGGTGCCGAGCGACACTTTTCGGTGGATCACCGGGCCGCGGAGCGCGCGCTCGGCGGGGTTGTTGGTCGGCTCGACGCCGTCGATCCGGGTGAAGGTCCAGAGCGCGGGCCAGACCTTGAGCAGGTTGTTAGCGAACTGTCGGTGCCAGCGATTGCGCGCCCTCTTCGGCGAGGCGGCCTCGAGCAGGGCGCGGAGTTCGGTCTGGACCGGCGCGATCTCGGCCTGAAGCCGGGCACGGTCGTGGTGCTCGTGCTGGTAGGTGTGCCAGGCGGCGAACACCTTCTTGGTGAGCGGGACGCCCTGCTCGCCGAAGGTCTTCTGTTCGCCCAGGCCATCGGCGTGACGGCGGAAATCGCGTTGCAGGTGCGACCAGCACACCTGACGTCGCTCGGGGTCGAGGTGGCTGTAATCGTTCCAGCGGTCCGAGATCACGATCCCGGGATACTCGGTGCCGACGAGTGCGTTGAATTGCTCGCGGTTGCAGTGCTCGGCGATCTGGAAGAACGCCGCGTCGGGCGTGGTCGCGGTCCACAGCGCGCACCCTTCACCACGTGTGCGCCAACCGGTCTCATCAACATGCACCGCGTTCTGATCCAGCACCCAGTCCTGCAGGTGCAGATGCGGGCCAGCCAACGCGTCGGAGGCGCGCTGGCAGATCGCGTCGACCGCTCCAGTCGAGAGCGTCACGCCGAACAGATCATGTGCGAGCTCCACGATTCCGCGGCGTGAGACGCGGTGCCGGGCGGTCAACGTCACGAACGCCGCCTGCAACCTCGGCCCGAACGCGCAGCCGGCGATCCCGTCGGGCAACCGCGCGCTCGTCCGCGCACGACACTCCGGGCAGCGCAACTGATGCATGCGATGCTCGGTCCAGATCACGCTGATCGGTGGCAGCTCAGCGACCTGGTGGCGCCCGAACCGCCGCTTCGGGCGCCGCTGCCGGGTGGTGAACTCGCGCCCGCAGGCGCCGCACGCATCCGGGAAGTGATCGACGATCTCATCAACCTGATCCTCAGGCCGGAGCTCGCGGCCCGCACCCCGATGCCCAGGCTGCCCGCCAGCCCGACGCTCGCCCTCCCGCCGCCGCAGCTCCTTCGCCTTCGCGCGCGCCTCCGCACGCCGCTGCGCACGTGATTTCGGCGGATCCTGCGAGGGCGGCTTCGAACTCGTGCGCGAATCCTGACGCGACTGGGCCTCCAGTCGCGCCAACCGCTCCTCGAGCGACGCGATCTGCCGCTCGTACCCCCCGGTCAACTCAACCAACAACGTGACACACGCCTCACGCCCAGCGTCGTAGATCGCCTCAGCCTCCGCGCGGTCCATGCACGCAAGATTCGCTGCACCAAGCAGGAATCCTCGGCACCAGCCCCGACGACTGAACGGTTACGAAAAAAGCCCCGCTTGAGGCTGTTGCGCAAAGCCCGCGAATGCGGGCTTTGTCGTGTCCGGGGTGGGGTTAAGACTTTGCCGCATGGCTCAGAACTTCTTGTCGTGTGATCGGGAGCAGGAGTTGTTGTTGCCGCCGAGTTTGCGGGATTGGCTTGGCGAGGATCACGTCGTCTGGTGCGTGCTCGACGCGGTGCAGATGATGGACCTGTCGGGGTTCTATGGCGCCTACCGCGCCGATGGGCATGGTCGCGCGGCACACGACCCGGCGATGATGGTCGCGCTGATGCTCTACAGCTACGCGTTCGGGGACCGGTCCTCCAGGGCGATCGAGCGGCGCTGCCTGGAGGACGTGCCGACCCGGGTGATCTGCGCGAACCGGATACCTGATCACACCACGATCGCGAGGTTCCGCGCCCGGCATGAGACAGCGTTGGCGGAGACGTTCACTCAGGTCCTTGGGCTGTGCGCGAGGGCTGGCTTGGTGTCGGTCGGGACCGTTGCGTTGGATGGCACTGCGATCGCGGCGGACGCGTCCAGGGCGGCGACTCGCTCGCATGACTCGATCCGCGAGGAGGTCGAGCGGATGCTCGGCGAGGCTGCGGAGGTCGACGCGCGTGAGGACGAGATCCATGGTGATGCTCGTGGTGATGAGCTGCCCGCGGAGCTGGTCGATCGTCGTTCGCGGTTGGCGCGGTTGCGTCGCTGCCGGGAAGAGCTTGAGGCCGAGCAGGCCAAGGCTGAGGCTGACTATCAGGAGAACCTGCGGTGGCGGGCCGAGTGGGAGGCTGAGCATGGACGCAAGCTCGGTGGCCGCAAACCGTTCCCGCTCGATCGCGATGGTCTGGGGAAGCGGACGATCAACACGACTGATCCGGACTCAAAGGTGATCGCCCGCGAGGGCCGCCAGCCGGTCCAGGGCTACAACGCCCAAGCGGTCGCCACCGCGGATCAGATCATCGTTGCTGCGGACATCACTCAGCAGTCCAATGATTCGGGGCAGCTCGAGCCGATGATCCGCCAAGCCGCCGACACGGTCGCCGCTATGGAGCTCGAGGAAGAGATTGAGACGGTGCTGGCCGACGGCGGCTACTGGAATGCGACTCACATGACTGCGCTGACCGAGGACGGCATGGAAGTGATCGTTCCGACCAGATCATCGGTCAGGACCAAGGCTCGGAAGCTGTCTCCCAAACAAGGGCCACATGCCGAGCGGATCGATCGGCTGTTGGACACGCCGGAAGGCAAGACGCTCTACACGCGCCGCCAGCACATGATCGAGCCGGTGTTCGCGAACACGAAGTTCAACCGCGGGATCCGACGGTTCAGTCGGCGCGGGTTAGCCGCCTGCCGGGCTGAGTGGCGGCTGATCGCAGCGACTCACAACCTGATGAAGCTCTACCGGGCCCAGATCGCGATCTGACCCGGCCGGCCGGGGTCACGGTCGACCGCGGGCGCGCATCGTCCCACCCTAGCCTTCACGGAAATGCGAAAGGCCGCCTCAGCAGGCGACCTTTGCGCAACAGCCTCGCTTGCGGGGCTTTTCCAATGCGCCCGAGAGGACTCGAACCTCCACGGACCATTCAGTCCACAAGGCCCTCAACCTGGTACCCGGCGCGTAGATGCTTCCAGGAGCGTCTGAATCGTCCAAATTGCGAGGTCCGTGGACGGATCAGACGCGCTGGACGGGATGGAGGTTGCCACCGCTGTTGTCACGGCGAGTACCCGTGGGTGTCCTCGAGGTCTTGCGTGCCCGCACGAGGCCCATCGGTCACACGCGCGATTTTCGATCTATCAATGCTGGGGATGTCGGCGCTGGCGCGCTGAGATATCACGCGCAGCTCGCTGATGTGAGCGCGAGCCCGGCCTTGGGGCAGTTGTTCTTGGCGAAAGCGACTCCCGTTCGGGCGGTGTGGCACGGCGAAGCTGAGGATCGTTCGGTTGTTCGGTCGCCGAGTCGATCGGCACGTCGCGCAGGGATCGCGTGGTCGGCGTCGCGCGACGGCAGTCGCTGCGATGGAGGGGCCGGAGTTTGTTCGGTACAGATCGAGCTTTAGTCTCCGAACAAAGTCAAATTTGTTCGGTACACTTAGTTCGTGCCGCACGCGAACAACTCTCGTCGGGGTCGTCCGCCTCGCGAGGCGGTTTATGAGCGCCTGGGCGTCCAGATCGGTGAATTGCACGACCGGCTCGGTGGGCTGCCGTCCCCCGTGGAGGCCGAAGGGATCTGGCGGGGCATCTGGCTAGAAGAGGCGCATCACTCGACCGCGATCGAAGGCAATACCCTCGTCCTCAAGCAGGTCGAAGCGCTTCTCGCCGAGGGGCGTGCGGTCGGGAATAAAGAACTGAGCGAATACCTTGAGGTTCGCGGCTACGCCGACGCGGCGGACTGGGTCTACGGACATGCGATTCAACCGGGCGAGTGGACCAGTCGCGGTCTCATTACGGTCACCGAGCTGCGGCATCTCCACCAACTCACCATGACCCCGGTCTGGGATGTCGCGCCCCATCCCCAGGCGACCGATCGCGAAGGGCCCGGCTCATTTCGAGAGCACGACATACAACCATTCCCCGAAGGCATGACCCCACCGCCGTGGCCCGATGTCCCTGCTGCCATCACCGATTGGATCGCTGACGTCCTCAAGCTCGAGGGCCTGGCGTCTGATGCCCTTCGATTCCCCGAGGCGCTTGCCTCAGTACACGCGCGGTTTGAGCAGATCCATCCCTTTCTCGATGGGAACGGTCGCGCGGGACGACTCCTCCTGAACCTAATACTCGTGCGACTCGGGTTCCCACCCGCGATCATCTACAAGGGAGACCGAGCGCGATATCTCAGTGCTCTGCGCCGCGCCGACCAAGCCGACTGTGGGCCCCTTGGGGAGTTCCTTGCTCGCGCGATCCTCGACAACCTCTACAAGTTCGTCGTTCCGGCCGTCGCCGGTCCAGCGCGACTTGTTCCGCTTCCCGCGCTCGCTACCCCACAATTGTCTGGAGATGCGCTGCGGGTTGCCGCAATTCGGGGCCGCCTCAAGGCGAGCAAGGCCGCCGACGGCACATGGCGGAGCTCTCGAGCCTGGGTGGACGAGTATGCGACCGGGCGCTACAAGCGAACCCAGTAGCGTTTCATGACGGCGGCGATAGAGCTTCTGCTTCGGCCTAGCGGACAGGCAGAGCGGCAGCGCCGCAACCAGACCCCCGTAGGCGACTGAGCGGAAGCCAGGAGCGAGCGGCTCAGAGTTCCGCTTCGACCTGATCTAGCAGAGGATCTGCTAGCAGCTGGACTGACGGATGCTCGGTGTCCGCGCAAAGCGCGACTGACAGCGCCGGCGCCAAGATGCCCGCGGAATCAGAGATGCGGGTGGTATCGGGCAGCTGTGCCTGGCGATCGTGGAGCTCGCTCAGCGCCCACGGTCCTGCCGTCTCAATCGGGGAGGTTGAGCGGACGCGGCTCGGTGAGAGTGAGGACCCGTCGGTAGAGAGCTCCGCGATGACCGGCTAACGCCAGCGGCGGTGCGAGCCCGTTCGCGCCGAGATTCGGGTCGCGCTGTTGTCATTTGGCTGGGCAGATCCAGCGCAGCCAGGCCGACGGCTCGGGTTCGTCGAGCACCGCCTGCATCGGCGCGCCGGTGAGGCCGAGTTGAGCCCGGAGGTCGGTGTTGGCTAGTCGCGGAGTGCGTCGCGGTAGCGGGTGAGGAGTTGGCGTAGCTCGGTGATCCCTTCGTCGCCGAGGATGTTGGCGGTGTGGAGGTTGCGTTGTCGGCCCTGCGTGTTGATCGTGTCGAGCACGGCTTGGCCGTCGCTGGTGAGGATCAGGAGCGGCGAGCGCTGATGGTCGGGGTTGGGCTCAAAGGTCGCGTGGCCCTCAGCGACGATCTCGTCGGCGACGCGCTGGACGCTCTGGCGAGCGAGTCCGAGACGCCGGGCGATCATCGGGACGCTGAGCCGGCCAGTGGCGGCGATCCACATGACCTGCCACCGCGCTTGGGTCTGCCCGGCGAGCTTTGCGGTCGTCTCGCCGTCGCGGCGCAGCGCACCGGCGAGTTCGAACACTTCGGCGACCAGGTGCTGCATCTCGACGTTGCGCTCCTCTTCGTCCACGCCGGCAAGAGTAGCAGAGCGCTGTCATAAGCGCATCTTCGGTCGTCTTGACAGAAAACTGTCGCTATGGCAGGATGGTGCTGATGTCATCCACTCGTCACGGAGAACCTATGAGCACCACCACCGAGACTGTCCAAAGCGCCCAGCGCACAGCCGCCGAGATCCGCCCTGAGATCGGCGGCTTTCCCGTTCTGGCGGAGGTCCTGCGCCAGGCGGGGATCCACCGCCACCAGCGGACGTTGCCCGCGGGGCAGAGCGTGTACGTGACCGATCGCGGAGCGGTCATCGAACCGACGGTGTCGCTCGTCTCCGAAATGAGCGACGTGCCCGCGTTCGATCGTGAGGCGGTTATCGGCGCGATACGCGCCGAGCAGGCGGGGCACATGACCTTCCCCGAATTCCTGGCCGCCATCTGGGCCGCCGGGGTGACCGGCTACGTCGCCGACTTTCACCAGCGGACCGTGACCTACAGCGGGATCGATGGGACGGCCCACGTCGAGAGCTATCCAGCCGTCGACCTCTGACCCGCGAACCGAAGCACGCCAGCCAGCCCGCCTCGCTCAGCGAGCGCGCTGCCAACACCTCGAGCATCACAGGAGCCTCCATGTCATCAATGACCATCCCCAACGCCTCGCGACAGACCACCCAAGCCCGACCCGGACTCGGGATCTACTTGGCCTTCATTCCATGGGTGGTGTTCGGCGTTGCCGCACATCACTCGACGCTGAAGCTCGCCGCCGTCGGCGCACTGATCGCCTCGGTGTTGATCGCCATACGTTCGATCCGTGCCAGCGCAGCCAAGCTCACCGAACTGGCCGCTGTCGTCGCGTTCGCCGGTTTGACCGTCGTCGCGTTCACGGCCGACCCGGCAACCGCCTCATTCCTGGTCCGTTACGCGCGGGCGATCGCCGCCGCGGTCCTGGCCATGATCGCCTTCGGGTCGCTGCTGGTGACGCCGTTCACCGAACAGTACGCGCGCGAGTCGGTCCCGAGGGAGCTGTGGTCATCGCCGCAGTTCAAGCAGATCAACCGGCAGCTGACGACGATGTGGGGACTGGTGTTCGCCGCGATGGTCCCCGCGCACGTGATCGCCGGCGCGATCGACACCCACCGCGCCAACCTCATCTTCAACTGGGTGGTTCCGATCGTGCTGGTCACCTGGGCGGTCAAGCGCACCAACCTGGTCAGCGACAGCGCTGAAGCACGACCGACTCCGGGGACGAACAAATGAGCATCGTCAGTCGATCAGACCGAGAGCCGCCCCCCGACTGGAAAAAATGGGGACACCGACACCGGGAAGTGCTCGCACCATACGACCGCACATCCGCGAGTGGGACGACGATGATCACGATCGGTGACCTGAACAAGCGGGAGAGATGGGTCGGAGACCCCTGATGTCGCAGTCCCCGATCCACAGCCGAACGCATCCACGCTCGAGCGACTCCGCCGTTGGATCTGCAGAGCTGCGTCGCAGTAGACCCGTCTGCTGAACATTCGCTTTCGCGGGGGCTAAACGGACAGGTCGCCGTCAGACCTGCGGCCGTACAACGCGGGACACTGCGGCGGCACGGGTTGCGTCCTCCTATTCGCCAAAACTGCGCCTCTGTGTTTGCACGCTCGCTGCTAGCGGGCGGCTCGATGCAGAAGTCTTCGGCGTAGTCCTCCGCGCTGCTGAATCCACGAAATTTCGGCCGTGACGACGGCCTGAAGTCGGCGGCGGTTCGCTTCTCCTTTCCCTCGGCGCGGGTCGATAGCGGCAACCCCGCCGTGACGCCTCAGTCGGCGACCAAGCAGAAGCCGGCGGGTCTCTATGGGCCGTCTGCTACGGGCTGATCTGGCGGATAAGGTCGATGAGCTCGTCGGGTCCGTAGCCGTGTCGGCTGCCGAACTGAACGAACTCTCGCGCTTTACTGAGGACCGCGCCGCGCTCGGGTGTGCCGGCGACGTGTACCCCGCGTCCGCGGCGGAACTCGAGTAGTCCCTCGTCGCGTAGGAGCCGCAGCGCTCGCAGCACGGTGTTGGTGTTGACCCCGAGTACGGCCGCGAGGTCGCGCGCCGGGGGCAGTCGAGCGCCGGGCCTGGCCTCGCCGTCGGCGATCGCGCGGCGGATCTCGGCTGCGACCTGATCGTGCAGCAGGGTGGGGTCGCGGCGGTTGACCTTGACAGACAGCATGGTGCTAGCCATAGTAGCTTCATGGCTGTGCCTGTGCTAACCCCCCCGGATCAGCAGCCAAGCCCGACACCCTCGCCCGCCGAGCTCGAGTTGGGGGTGATCAAACAGGCACGGCGCCGCCAACGGCGGCGCTGGCTGGCCGCCGTCTCAGGCATCGTCGCAGCCGCCGCTCTGTTCGCGATCCTGAGCTCCGGCGGCGGTGTGCCGGCCGGGCAACCATCTGGGCTCTCAGCCGTTTGCGGGCCCCGGCGCCGTCGAGCCCTCAGCTGCCGTGTTCCTACAACCTCCCTCTATGGGCGTCGCGTGCGGAGTCCCCAGCTCGATCGCGTGCGACCGCCTCGGGCTCGCGGTCTGGCTGCCACGGCGGGCGATCGTCACCGCCACGATCGCCGGCGCGCCCCCGGTCAGGCTCGACGACCCGCACTGGAGCTACTTCGTGCGCTCCCACGGTCGGGCCATCCACGTGTACGCGGGGTTCCTGGCGCCAGCCGGCCTGACCACCCGCTTTCACATCATCCCGGAGCCCAACACGCAAACCTGGGATGGCTCCAGCTCCAACGCCCCCTCGCCGCTCGTCCACTTCAAAATCGACTACGGCCTCGGCGACATCATCTACACACACGCGCACGTCACGCTACGACCCGGCTGGGGTTAACCGAAACCACACGCCGAGGAGTGAGCTGGCCTGGATTTGACGGAGGCTGCTAGCGGTCGGGCCGATGCAGAACTCTCAGACGATGTCGGCCGCGCTTCCGGATCCACGAATCTGCGGCAGTCTCACACGCCATTGATCCGCGCCAGAGCACACCCCCATCGTGCGGAGAGCGGAAGCCTGAGGGCTGGGGGATCGCCGCTGCCCGACTTCGTGATCTGCGACCGAGATGAGGCGCGGTTCGTCAGCATCTTGCTGCCGATCGGGTGCCGGCGATCTCGGAGCTGAATGTAGCGGCAGACCAACAGGATACGTGAGATCAGCGAATCCATTCGGATCACGAAAATCGCCGGAGCAAGCTATACGCTAACCACGTGGTTAGCGTGGGTGAGTGGCTTGTGCTCGACGATTTGTCGCGTCGATCACCTTGTCCCGCTGGGAGCGGGTCGCTGCGCTGGGCTGAGGGGCGACGCTCGTGAGCGTTGCCCCGGGCTCGCGCCCCGTGGGGCGCCTGAGACGGCGGCGGGAGGCCGAGCCCCGCCGGATCTCTCAGCAGGTGTTGCTTACCGAAGGAGAGCGCGAGCAATTGCGGGCGCGGGCGGGGGAGCTCGGGGTGAGCGTGCCGAGGCTTCTGGTCGAGTCGGCTTTGTCGGGTGTCGAGACGCCGACGGAGCGGCGGGCGTGGATCGCTGGGCTTTTTGAGCTGCGTCGGCTGTTGGCGACCGTCGCTAACAACGTCAACCAGCTGGCCAAGGTCGCGAACACGAGCGGCGAGCTGCCTAGCGGGCGAGCGGTTGTCGGGGACTGTTGGAGAGATCGACGAGCTGCTGGTCTCCTTGCGCGAGTGGACAGGGGCGCGACGGTAAATCCCGAGCATCCCGCGCGCCGCCGGCAAAACGCGCGGAGTGCTGCTTTAGCTGATGGCCTCGGGCCCCCGGGTTCGCCAGCGGCCGTCGGGCCAGTTGGCCCGGATCTCGTCGGGGACCAGGCGCCAGACGCTCTCGGCCGCGATCCGGTACTGACCACCGATCGCGACAGCGCTCAGCTCGCCGCGCTCGATCGCAGCGATGACCGCGGCCCGGCCGATCGCCAACAGCTGCGCTACCTGGCTGACGCTGAGCACTTCCGGCCATTCATCGGGCCTATGTAAGGACAGAGCGGCTCCAGGCAAGGTGAGTCTCCGTTCTGAGGTTGCGAGCGCCACTGGGAGCGATACGATATGAGCGATCTGATGGATTTAGCCTATCGGTGCGTTCCAGGTTCTGTCCCTCGATTGGAGGAGTATGGCGGAGCCAGGGAGCTCGGGTCTCCCGGAGGATGAGCGTGTCCGCCCGCCAGCCGCCGTTCGAACACGACTCCACCTTGCTGCGTCCCAACGACGTGGCGCGCCTGTTCTCCGTGTCACGCGCGTGGGTATACGAGGCGGCGCGAACGGGTCGCATCCCCTCGGTGCGGCTCGGCGGTGACGACGGGCCGCTGCGGTTCATGGTCTCCGACCTGGAGCAATGGCTTGCCGAGGCGCGTGAGACTTGGCGCCCCGGCCGGTCCCGGCGCCCAGCTCCGGCTCAGACGGAGCAGCGACCGTCGGTCGTGCCCATCGGCGGACAGCAGTCGCTGCTCTAGCTTGGTTGGCGGCGGCGCGAGCGATCGCTTCCTCGGTCGCGATCGCCCCCGCAGCGAGCACGTGCCGCTCGAGGTGGCCGTAGTAGCGCTCGGTCGTGCCGATGTCGGCGTGTCCGAGCTGGCGCTGCACGTATATGAGCGAGTTGCCCGCCGCCAGCCACGATGCCGCGGCGGTGTGACGCAGGGCGTGGAGGGGCATGTCGCGCAGCGCTGCATCCTGGAGCGCCTGCTTGTGCCAGTCACGCGACACGGTGGTGCGGTCCATCGCCTCGGCGACGCCGGCGCTCTCCCATCGACCCTGGCTGCGCTTGCGGCCACGCACGGGCATGACGAACACGAGCGCCGTCGTTGGCGAGGCCGGTGTCAAACTCGCGCCGCCGCGCAATCTGAGTTCGGAGGGCGAGGCTGGTTCGCGGTCCGATCTCCACGGGGCGGAAACGGTCTGACTTCGTGGAGCCGACGGTGGCCTTCTTCCGCGAGCGGTAGACGACGATCACGCCGCCGCTGTCGTCGAGCTCGAGATCGCCGATGTGCAGCGCCAGGGCCTCGGAGATGCGGACCCCGCTGCCGATGAGAACCTCGGCTAGCGGGCGATAGAGGTCCGAGCACGAATCGAGATAGATCGGGATCTCGTGCAGGCGCAGGTACTCGCGCTCGATGTGGGGGGCAGGGAGGCGCTCGACCCTCAGCGCGGGGTTGGCCACGATGAGACCGTCCTCGACGGCGTCGTTGAGGCAGACGACGAGGGTGACGAGTGCGTTGTTGACCGTCTTGGCTGCGAGTTCGCCGGCCTCCACGGCCTCGGCCTGCTCGGAGACGAACGCGCGGATGTCATCCACCGAGAGCGCCCCAAGGCGCTTGTTGGCGAACGCGGGCAGCAGCCGCTTGCGGCCGCTGATCTCGTAGCCGCTCCAGGTGCCCTCCTCGAGGTAGGGTCGGCGGCGGGCCAGCCATCGCTCCCAGTAGCGGCCAAAGGTCTCGGTGGTGTGGACGACCTCGCGGCGCTCGACCTGCTCGACGAGCCGGCGCCTGGCTTCGGCCGCCGCGCGCTGGCTCGTGAACCCGCGCTTGGAGGTTTGGCTGCCGTCGCTGCGGCGCACGACGAACCGCCAGCGGATCCCTTCGCGCGTGGAGTAGGAGTAGACGCCCGACCCGCCGTGCGCAAGATCCGCGCGGCGAGCGGCGGGGGAGACCTCTCGCACCGCCTCGTCGTAGGCGCGAGCCGCGTCCTCGGATTTGAAGCGCTTGGAGCGGCTCTGACCTGATGCGTCGCGCCAGCGCGTCTCCCACCCGCCACGGTGATATCGAACGCTCACCGAGCGTACCCACAGCGCGTTGCCGGGTACCCACATTTCGTTGCCAGGGTGTGGGTAAAAATGTGGGTTGTTGCCACGTGGCAACAATACCCACAGCGCCAGACGCCGGCATCAGGCTGGGTGTGGACATGAAAAAAGCCCCGCTAGCGGGGCTTTTCCAATGCGCCCGAGAGGACTCGAACCTCCACGGACCATTCAGTCCACAAGGCCCTCAACCTTGCGCGTCTACCAATTCCGCCACAGGCGCGTGGGCGGCCAGTATATCTGCGGCAGACGGAGGGTTCGGCTCCGTTTGAGCGGCCGGATGTTGATTCCGTCCGTGGGCCGCGCTACCTTCACGAACACATGTTCGATGCGGGCCACGGCGGCCTTCGGATTCAAGGAGTTCACGCATGGACCTGACCAAGCGACAGCAAGAGATCTTTGACTTCATCAAGCGCTACTCGGCGAAGTACGGCTATCCGCCGACGGTGCGAGACATCGGCAAGGCTGTCGGACTGGCGTCGTCCTCGACCGTGCACGCCCACCTGGCGAACCTGGAGCGGATCGGTCTGCTGCGGCGTGACCCGACCAAGCCGCGGGCGATCGAGTTGCTCGATCGGGCGACGGCGGGAGTCAAGACGTTCGTGCGGCCCGGGCTGCCGCTGGTCGGCCAGGTCGCGGCCGGCGAGCCGGTGTTCGCGGAGGAGAACATCGAGGACTACATCCAGACGCCGGCGTTCGCGGGCGGCCAGGACGGTGAGTACCTGCTGCGGGTCCGCGGGGAGTCGATGAAGGATGTGGGCATCCTCGAGGACGATCTCGTCGTCGTCAGGCCGCAGGAAACCGCGCAGGACGGGGACATCGTGGTCGCGCTGGTCGGAGAGGAGGCGACCGTCAAGCGCTTCTTCCAGGAGGCCGATCACATCCGGCTGCAGCCGGAGAACGCGTCGATGGAGCCGATTCGCAGCCGGGATGTGACCGTGCTCGGGAGGGTGGTCGGCCTGATGAGGAATATCTCGTGAGCACGCTGGCGCTCAGTGCGCCGTCGCGTTCGTGCGGCTTGGGCGGCGAGCCCACCCTGGATGAGCTCCTCACCGGGGTGTGGGAGGGGCTCGTCGCCCATCAGCTTGCCCAATGCCCGGTGTGCGGCGGGGAGATGAAGCCCACGTACGGGGCTCATGCCCGGCCGATCGGAGGGCGCTGCACGAACTGCGAGACGGCGCTCAACTGAGGGCGAGTGGTGGCGCTAAGCTGGACTCCCGCAGGCTGAGCAGTTGCGGAGGTAACAACCTTCGAGGAAAGTCCGGACATCACAGGGCAGGGTGGTCGGTAACACCGACTCGGGGAAACCCGCGGGAAAGTGCCACAGAAAAGACACCGCCTAAGCCTGGAGCCGCTGCAGAGCTTCAGGCCGGTAAGGGTGAAATGGTGCGGTAAGAGCGCACCGGCGTCGCGGTGACGCGGCGGCCAGGTAAACCCCACCCGATGCTAGGCCAAGCAGGACCGTTTGCAGGTAGCCCGCCAAGGTCCGGGTAGGCCGCGTAGATGGATGACTGCTCTCGACAAGATCCGGCTTATAGGCCTGCTACGGAAGAGCCCCGCTTCGGCGGGGCTCTTCTATTTCCCGGGGCGCGTCGCGGGCGCAAACGGCTCGAGCGCCGCGCGCCGGCGCCAACCCGCAGGACGGCGCCACCCCGCGAGCACCACGGCCGCCGACGCCCAACGCGCGACCGGGGCCATCCCCGACGTCGATTGACTACGCTCGACGGCGGCCGGCACGAAATCAGAGAAAGGGAAGTTTGGCGAGCAAACTTCGGTGATGGTCGCGAGAACCGGCAAACGTGCCAGGCGAGCGCGCGCTGGAGTTCCGCAGACCCACGTGCCCCATGAAAACTACGGTCGCCGCAGCGCGATCTGAGGAGTAATCAATGAAATCTGTTACCAGGAGCGCGTGGCGCGCCGTCGCGCTCGTCGCCGTCGCGATGCTCGCGGTCCCCGTGGCGATCGCCGCAGCCCGCGGCTCGCACCCGAGCACCGCCGCGACGCGCGCGGTCTCGATCACCCGTGATGGCGCCGGCATCCCGCATATCGTCGCGCGCAACTTCACCGCGCTCGGCTATGGCGAGGGCTACTCGTTCGCGCAGGACAACCTCTGCACGTTCGCCAACGACATCGTGACCGTCGAGGGCCAGCGCTCCAACTACTTCGGCACCAAGGGCACGGCTGTCAACTACTCGGCCGGCGTCTCCTCGACCAACCTGCAGTCAGACCTCTTCTGGCGCTACATCCAGGCGAGCGGGATCGTCAAGCGCGAGCTGACGGAACGGGGGCGCAACGGCCTGCTTCCTCAGGTGCGCCAGGTCTACGACGGCTACATCGCCGGCTACAACCACTACCTGCGGTCGGGCAAGCTCGACGACCCAACCTGTAAGGGCAAGCCGTGGGTCAAGCCGCTGACGATGACCGACATGCTGCTGCGCGGAGTGCAGATCGTCACCGAGGCCTCGTCGCAGCAGTTCATCCCCGGCCTCGATCAGGCCGCCCCGCCGGCCGCGAACGCGGCCCGCGCCGGATCGCAGCCGGCCCGCGCCGGTGGCGGATCGGACTCGGCCGACCGCGCCGCCGCCAGCCGACCGCACACCGCCGACCAAGGGCGCGGCGGGCGCGCTCAGGGCCTGACCGCGCTTCGCAACCAGTTCGTCGAGTCCTACCACGCGCAGGGCTCCAACGGCCTCGGCCTCGGAGCGCAGGACACCCGTTCGGGCCACGGGATGCTGCTCGCCAACCCGCACTTCCCGTGGCGTGGGACCGAGCGCTTCTGGATGGCCCAGCTCGATGTGCCCGGCCGCTACGACGCCGAGGGCGGGACGCTGATGGGCTTCCCGCTGGTCGGGATCGGCTTCAACCGCAACATCGCCTGGACGCACACGGTCTCGACCGATGACCGGTTCGTCGCCTACCAGCTGAAGCTCGTCCCCGGTGACCCGACGAGCTACTACGTGGACGGCAGGCCGGTGAAGATGGGGCGGATCCCGGTCACCGTCAAGTACGGCCACACGACCGTCAGGCACACCTTCTACACCACCAGGTGGGGCACGGTCGTCGACGTCGCCGCGGTTCCGGGCGACGCGTATGTATGGAACACGTCGACGGCGATCGCGCTCGACGACGCGACGATCGACGCCGGCCCACGGGCCGCCGATCAGTACCTGCAGATGGGCCAGGCGAAGTCGGTGCACGGCCTGTTCGACGTCGAGGCCAAGTGGCTGGCGATCCCGACCTTCAACACGATCGCCGCCGACGACCACGGCAACGCGTACTACGGCGACGTCGGCGCCACGCCGGCGGTCAGCCAGGCCGAGATCAACTCGTGCATGCCCGCCGGGATTGCGAGGCTCGTCTTCCAGGAGGCACGCGTGGTGACGCTCGACGGCTCGCGCTCGTCGTGCGCGCCGGCGGTTGTCCCGGGCACGCCTCAGAAGGGAATCTTCTCGGCGAGCTCGCTGCCGCACATGTTCAGTCGCGATCACGTCGAGAACTCCAATGACTCGTTCTGGCTGGCCAACCCGGCACATCCGCTGACCGGGTTCTCGCCGATCATCGGCCTGACCGACTATCAGCAGAGCCTGCGGACGCGGCTTGCCAACCAGCTGATCGCGGCGCGGCTTACGGGGACCGATGGTCTCGGAGCTCCGAAGTTCACGATCTCGACGTTGCAGCGGATGTGGGAGCGCGACACCTCCGAGCTCGCCACGCTGGTGCTCGGAAGCCTGGTGGCGGATTGCCGGGCGCACCCGAGCGCGGTGGCGTCCAACGGGCAGGCGGTTGATCTGACCCCAGCGTGCGATGCGCTGGCGAGCTACGACGGCACCGGCCGGCTGAGCGCGAAGGGCGGTTGGCTGTTCATGGTGTGGGCCGACACCGACACCGACAGCAACTTCTTCTCGACCCCGTTCAATCCGGCGCAGCCGCTGACCACACCGTCAGGGCTGAACACGTCGTCGACTGCGTCGCCGCTGAAGTGGCTCGCCGACGCCGTGCTCAACCTCAAGGCGCACGGCGTCGCGGTCGACGCGACCGTCGGGCAGGTCCAGCACGCGCCGCAGTCACGGAAGATCCCGATCGCGGGCTGCCCGGGAGACCCGTCGGGCAACGGCTCGCCCAACACGGGCTGCTTCAACGCGATCTACTCGCCGAACGGAACATCGGCGACGACCGGTCCCGTCAACGACGGGCCCTACGGCGCGGTCAACGACGGGTCCTCACTGGTGATGACGACCCAGCTCGACCCGAGCGGTCCGGCATCGCAGGCGATCCTGACCTACTCGCAGTCGACCGATCCCAGGTCTCCCTGGTACTCGAACATGACCAGGCTGTACTCGCGCGCGAAATGGGTCACGCTCGCCTACACGCGGGACCAGCTGCTGCGCGAGCGCCACGAGACGCCGCTCGTCCTGCTGGCTCGGTGAGCTGAAAACGCCGAGTCCCGGCTGGCCGCGCGCGCCCGGTGGCCAGCCGGAACTCCTGCAGCTCCGGGCGGCCCGGCGTCGATCAGTCCTGCTCGGGCGGCTCGATCTCGCGCTTGAGGATCTTGCCCGTCGGCCCCTTCGGGAGCTCGTCGACAAACCAGATGTGGCGCGGGTACTTGTAAGCAGCGACCTGCTCCTTGACGAACTGACGCAGCTCCTCGGGGCTGGCCGAAGCCCCGTCCTTGAGCGTGACCGCGGCGGCGACCTCCTCGCCGTACTCGTCGTGGGGGACACCGAGGACGGCAGCCTCACGGACGGCTGGGTGCTCGTAGAGCACCTCCTCGACCTCGCGCGGGTAGATGTTGTAGCCGCCGCGGATGATCATGTCCTTCTTGCGGTCGACGATAAAGAAGTAGCCGTCCTCGTCGATCAGCGCCACGTCGCCGGTGTGCAGCCAGCCGTCGACCAGCGTCTCGGCGGTCGCGTCGGGGCGACCCCAGTAGCCCTTCATCACGTTGTGGCCACGGATCACGATCTCGCCGACCTCACCCTGGGCGACCTCGCCACCCTCGTCGTCGACGACCTTCATCTCGACGCCTTCGATCGGGGTGCCGATCGAGCCGGGTTTGCGCTCGCGGTCTGGATGGTTGAACGACGCCACCGGCGAGGTCTCCGAGAGCCCGTAACCCTCGAGAATCTTGCATCCGAACTCATTCTCGAAGGCTCGCAGCAGCTCGACCGGCATCGCCGCGCCGCCCGACACGCAGAGCGCAAGCGTTGAGACATCAAAGCGTTCGTGCCCCGGGTGATGCAGCATCGCCCCGTACATCGTCGGGACGCCCTCGAAGATGTTGACCCGATCGCGCTCGATGATCTCCAGCGCCTTGCCGGGCTCGAACCGCGGGATCAGCGTCAGCGTCCCGCCGCTGGCGATCATCGTGTTCATCCCGCACGTCTGCCCGAACGAGTGAAACAGCGGCAATCCTCCGAGGGTCACCGGATCCGCGACCGTGTCGAGCAGCTTCACCGTCCCGCGCGCGTTCTTGGCCAGGTTGGCGTGCGTCAGCTCGGCTCCCTTGGGCGTGCCGGTGGTCCCCGACGTGTACAGGATCACCGCCGTGTCGTGGTCATCGACGTGGGCTATCTCGGTGATCGCCTCGGCGTGGCCCACCTGCTGCTCGAACTCGCCGACCTTGACCAGGATGCACTCGGCGTCCGCCTCGTCGGCGCCGGCCTGCGCATCCTCGGCGAACCCCTCCCACGCGAACAGCAGCTTGGCGCCGGAGTCCCGCAGGTAGAACGCGACCTCGCGCTTTTTCAACAGCACGTTCATCGGTACGACCACTCCGCCGGCCCGGAGCACGCCGTAGTAACAGACGGGGAAGTAGGGGACGTTGGGGAGCATGATCCCGACGCGGTCACCGGCATGAAACCCGTGGTCGCGCAGCAGTCCGACCATGTGCGCGCTGGCTCCGTCCAGCTGCGCGTAGGTCAGCTCGACGTCGTCCAGCTTGATCGCGACCCGATCGGGATCCTGTCGGGACGAGTCAATCAGCAGCTGAGCTAGGTTCATCACGAGCCCCCGGTTTGAGAAGGTCAGCCGCCGGTGAAGTTCGCCTGGCGCTTCTGCACGAACGCCAGCACGCCCTCGGCGAAGTCAGTTGACTCGGCGCGCTGCTGTTGCAGCACCGCCTCGAGATCGAGCAGCTCGTCAAAACCGGCATACGCGCGGTCGTTGATCGTGCGCTTGATCGATGCGTAGGAACCGGGTGGTCCCGCCGCCAGGCGCGTCGCCAGCTCTGTCACCCGCGCCTCGAGCTGGTCATCGTCGACGACCTCGTTGATCATGTTCCAGCCCAGCGCCCGCTCGGCGGCGATCCGCTCGCCGAGATAGGCGATCTCAAAGGCCCGCGCGTGTCCGACCCGCGCCGACAGGCTCTGAGACGCGCCCCCGTCCAGTCCGAGGCCGATGTTGACGAACGCGAGCAGGAAATACGCCGAGCGCGCGGCGACGATCAGGTCACAGGCCAGCGCGAACGAGCACCCGATCCCGACTGCCGGTCCGTTGACCGCCGCGATCACGGGCTTGTCGATCGTGCGCACACGCAGGATCAGCGGGTTGTAGACCTCGCGCAACGGGGTCAGCACGTCCGGACGGCCGTTGCTGGAGAGCTCGTGGCCGGCCTTCAGGTCGGCGCCCGAGGAGAACGCCCGCCCGGCGCCGGTGACGACGATCGCGCGGACCTCCGGGTCGCCGCCGAGGCTATCCAGGGCCTCGAGCATCTCCCGTCCAAGCTGCTTGGTCCAGGCGTTGAGCGCCTCGGGACGGTCCATCACCAGCCACCC
This sequence comes from uncultured Solirubrobacterales bacterium, assembly GCA_963770885.1. Taxonomy (GTDB): domain Bacteria; phylum Actinomycetota; class Thermoleophilia; order Solirubrobacterales; family Solirubrobacteraceae; genus Palsa-465. Next base: position 1,273,564 of record CAVYRI010000001.1, read on the forward strand.
GACGCGGTCCGAGCGCCGCACCTGCACCGTTTCGAGATCGAGTGCGCTCATTTCGGCAGCCCGACAATAGCGCGGGCAATCGTGGCGGGCGGGTTTCAGCCAAGATGTGGCGCAGGCAATGGAGCTGCTGCAAACGATCACCCGGCCGGCAGGACGCCTCGGCGCAGCGGCGCAGAACGCGCTCGAAGTCGCCCGCTTCGGTGGCCTGGCGACTGACGAGGAGCCCTCCCCGTATGAGATCGCGGCCGAGCACCGTGTCTACAAACTGCGCCACTATTACCCCGGCAGCGCCGATCGCCCAGCCGTGCTGCTGGTGCCGCCGATGATGCTGGCCGCCGACGTCTATGACGTCTCGCACAACACGAGCGCGGTCTCGATCCTCGACGAACACGGCGCCGATCCGTGGGTGGTCGATTTCGGGGCGCCCGAACGGGAGGAGGGGGGCCTCGAGCGAACGCTCGCCGACCACGTCGTTGCGATCTCGGATGCCGTCGACCGTGTTCGCGAGGCGACCGGTCGGGACGTCCACCTCGGCGGCTACTCGCAGGGCGGGATGTTCTGCTATCAGGTGGCGGCCTACAGGCGCAACGAGGGGCTCGGATCACTGATCACGTTCGGGAGTCCGGTCGACACCCGGCTCGGGATGCCGTTCGGGATCCCAGAGCAGGTCGCGTCGGGCGCCGCGGGGCTGTTGGCCGACCGCGTGTTCCGCGGCTGGGCGCTGCCGGCCTGGGCGAGCCGGACCGGCTTCAGCCTGCTCGATCCCGTCAAGTCAACCCGCAACCGGCTCGAGTTCATCCTCCAGCTCCACGACCGCGAGGCCCTGCTGCGGCGCGAGGGCCAGCGGCGCTTTCTCGAAGCCGACGGCTGGGTAGCCTGGCCCGGCCCCGCGATGGCCGACTTCCTGCGCCAGTTCATCGCCCACAACCGGATGCTCGAGGGAGGGTTCGTGATCCGCGGCCGGCTGCTGAGCCTGGCCGACATCGAGTCCCCGATCCTGTCGGTGGTCGGGACCGTGGACGAGATCGCACCCGCCGGCGGGGTGCGTGCGATCCGGCTCGCCGCTCCGCGGGCCGCGGTGTACGAGCTGGCGCTCACGGCCGGGCACTTCGGGCTCGTCGTCGGGTCGACCGCCAACGAGGTCACCTGGCCGGCGGTCGCGGGGTGGGCGCGATGGCGCGACGGCGAGGGAGAGCTGCCGGCCGCCGTCACCGAGGTTGCAGCACGACGCCTCACCCGGCCCGGCGGTGCCCCAGGTCCGCAACCGCGTCGGTTACGGGCTCGAGCTCGCCGGCGCCGTCTCGTCGGGGGCGGCCCGGTCGCTGCTAGGCGTCGCGAGGCGCACCACCAACGGGCTGCGCGAGCTGACGCGCGAGACGGCCGGGCAACTGCCGAGGCTGGCGCGGCTCGAGCAGGTCCAGCCGGGGACGCGCATCTCGCTCGGGTCGCTGGTCGCCGAACGGACCCGAAATTCTCCGTACGACACGTTCTTCTTGTTCGAGGATCGCGCCTACAGCGCGACCGATGTCGACGAGCGGATCGACAACATCGTCCGCGGCCTGATCTCGATCGGGGTTCGCCAGGGAGAGCATGTCGGCGTCCTGATGGGCCCGCGTCCGAGCTCGCTGGCGCTGACGGTGGCGCTGAGCCGGCTCGGCGCGGTGGCCGTCCTGCTGCGGCCCGACGGGGACACGGCGCGCGAGGCCCGGCTCGGTCAGGCGCAGCGGATCATCGCCGACCCCGAGCGCGCCTCGCAGGCGGCCGGGCTCGGGGAGGTCCACACGTTCGTGCTCGGCGGCGGTGGTGGCCAGCGCGACCTCGGGGTGCCGCTGACCGACGACATGGAGCAGATCGATCCGCGACAGGTGCGGCTCCCGAAGTGGTATCGGCCCAACCCCGGACGCGCGAGCGACCTGGCGTTCATCCTCTTCACCGGCGAGGGCGAGCAGACGCGGATGAGCCGGATCACCAACGGGCGCTGGGTCACGTCGGCGTTCGGGACTGCGTCGTCGGCGACCCTGTCGCCGGGCGACACGGTCTACAGCGTGACGCCGCTCTATCACCCGTCGGGGCTGATGATGAGCGTCGGCGGTGCCGTCGTCGGCGGCGCCAGGCTGGCGATGGCGACATCGTTTGATCCCGTGACGTTCTGGGACGAGGTGCGCCGCTACGGGGTGACGGTCGCCTCCTACACGTGGACGATGTTGCACGCGCTCGTCGAGGCGCCCGCCGAGCCCGGGGAGCGCCATCACCCGGTTCGCCTGTTCATCGGCTCGGGGATGCCGCGCGGCCTGTGGCGGCGGGTCGAGCGTCGCTTCGCGCCCGCCAGGGTGGTCGAGTTCTACGCCTCGACCGAGACCGGCGCGATCCTCGTCAACCTCGGCCGATCCAAGCCCGGCGCGATGGGGCGCCCGTTGCCCGGCAGCCCGGAGGTGCGGGTCGCGTCCTACAACGTCGCCGCCGGCCAGCTGGTGCTCGACGCCGATGGGTTCGTGCGCGAGTGCAAGACCGACGAGGTCGGGATGCTGCTCACACGCTCGCGGGCGAGAGACGCGATGGCGACCATCTCGCTGCGCGGGGTCTTCTCGCCCAACGACGCGTGGCTTGCCACCACCGACCTGTTCCGGCGCGACGCCGACGGCGACTACTGGCGCGTGGACAGTGTCCGCGAGCTGATCCGGACCGCGGCGGGCGCCGTCTTTACGGCGCCGATCCGCGATGCGCTGGGAGACGTGCCCGCCGTCGACCTGGCGGTCGCCTACGGGGTTGCAGACGGGCGCGGCGACCAGGTCGCGGTCGCGGCGGTCACGCTGGAGCCGGGGGAGAAGCTCTCCGCCCCCGAGCTGACCGACGCGCTCGCGGCGCTGCCGCGTGCGCAGCGCCCGACGGTGGTGCGGGTCGTCGACCGGATCCCGGTCACCACCTGGTACCGGCCGATCACGGTCTCGCTCCGAGATCAGGGGATTTCGCCTGCGAGCGTCAGGTTCCCGGTCTTCTATCGCGGTCCGCGCGCCGACGCCTACAGGCCGTTGACGACCGCGGCCCATGGCCGGCTGACCGGCGCTCAGGCGGGGAGCGTCTCGCCCGAGTAGAGCTTGCGGACGCGGACCGTGCCGGCCGGCGCGGCCCGCAGGCACAGTTCACACAGCACGCACTCGTCGAGGTTGCCCTGCACGATCTCGAGGCCGTCATCGCCGGCCTTGAAGATGTCGACCGGGCAGACCTCCTCGAGCTTGCGGGCGAGCTCGGGATCGGAGGCGGCCTGCGGGTCGACCTCGACGTCGATGAACGTGCCTGCCATCAGAGCTTCTCCTCAACGAGCCGGGGGATGTCCTCGATCCGCTCGGCGACCGTGATCCCGGCCGCGGCCAGCCGCGCGATCTTCTCGGTCGCGGTGTCCTCCTTGCCCTCGACGATCGTGCCGGCATGGCCGAAGCTCATGCCCGGCATCTCGTCCATGAAGCGCCCCGCCATGAATGCGACGACCGGCAGGCGGGAGTCGTGCTCGGTCACCCAGGCGGCCAGCTCGGCCTCCATCCGGCCGCCCGGCTCGGTGTAGATGACGATCGCCCGGGTCTCGGGGTCGGCCTCAAACAGCGGCATCAGCTCGGCATAGCTTGAGCCGATGATCGCGTCACCGCCGATCGAGACCGCGGTCGACTGGCCGAGGCCGGCGGCGGTCAGCGTCGACGACATCTCGGTCGTCATCCCGCCCGATCGCGACACTACCCCGACGAATCCGGGTGAGTAGGACTTCGCGGCGTCGCGTGCCGGACCGCCGATGCCGCCCATCTTGATCACGTCGGGGACGATCACCCCGAGGCAGTTGGGGCCGATGATCCGCGCGCCGCGCTCGGAGGCGAGCTCGACCATCTGGGCTACGTCGCCGCGCGGAATCCGCTCGGTCACGATCACGACCAGCTTGATGCCGTTCTCAAGCGCCTCGAGCACGGCGTCCTTTGTGAACGCCGGCGGAACCGTCACCACCGAGCCGTCGATCGCGCGGCCGTGGTTGGCGACCGCCTGCGCGACCGTGTCGAACACCGGCACGCCGTGGACGTCGCGTCCCAGCCGGCCGGGGGTAACGCCGCCGACGATCTTGGCGCCGGCTCCGTAGTCGAGGCACTCACGGGTCAGGTTGACGGCCTCGCGGCCGGTGATCCCCTGGACGATGAAGGTCGTATCGGCGTCGACCAGGATCGACATCTACGCCGCGCCTCCCTGGATCCGCTCGACAGCGCGACGGGCCGCCTCGTTGAGCGACACCGAGCGGTCGGCGTAGGGCACCCCATAGCGCTCGAGGATCTTGAAGCCCTCCTCCTCCCAGGCGCCGGGGATGCGGAAGATCGCGATCTTCTCGGCCGGGTCATAGCCAAGCTCGAGACAGGCCTTGATCACGCCGCGGGCGACGATGTCGACCCGGGTGTTGGAGACGATCGACATCATCACGGCGATCTTGTCGACGCCCGGCTTCTGAAGCACGAGCTTCGCCAGCCCGCACGCCTTGGCGACCGACGGATTGCCGCCGATCTCGCAGTAGTTGGCCGGCTCGCCACCGTGGGCGCGGACCGCATCGAACAGCGTCAGCGAGCCGCCGCCGGCGCCGATCACGAGTCCGAGGTTGCCGTCGAACTCGGTCACGTTGCCCGCCACGCCGCGGTGGTCCTGGGCATCGACCTGCTCGCCGGCGAGCTCGAACGGCGTCGCCTCGCGGGCCTGGCGGGTCTCCTCATCGCCGACGCCGAGCTCGTGCAGGAGGGCCTTCTGACGCGGGCGGGCCTCGTTCTCCATCTCCATGTGGGCGTCGAGCGCGACGAACGAGCCGTCTTCGAGCTCGCCGAGCGGGTTGATCTCGGCCAGCGTCATGTCGTAGCGCAGGAACAGCTGCGCGAGCCGCGAGACGATCGGCGTCAGCCGGTTGAGCGCCGGGCCCGTGATCGCCAATGACGCGATCAGCTGCTTGGCCTGCCAGTCCGAGAACGGGCTGCGGGTCGAGAAGTGCGCGCGCGCGACGTGGTCGGGGTGCTCCTCGGCTACCTGCTCGATGTCGATCCCGCCCATGTCGGAGAACAGCATCACCGGCCGCTTGCGGATCCCGTCCCAGACAACGCCCGCGTAGTACTCGTGCTTGACGGCGGCGCGGGAGTCGACCAGCACGCCGCGCGGCATGTGGCCGTTGATCTCGAGGTTGAGCACATGTTCGGCCTGCGCGGCCGCTTGATCGGGGCTGTCGGCGAACTGAACGCCGCCGGCCTTCATCCGGCCTCCGGTCAGCACCTGGGACTTGATCACGACCGGGCCCGCGATCTGCTCGGCGGTCCGCCGTGCCTCGTCGGCAGAGGTCACGAAGGCGTGTTCGGTGACCGGGATCCCGGCCTTTGCGACCACGGCTCGGGACTCGTATTCGAAGAAACGCATGGCGGCGGCGGAGCCTACAGAACGGGGTCGCGATGACCTTCTGCACTAAGCCGCCTGGGTTTGTGTCAAACTGATGCCCGATCAAGCCAGTAAAGATAATCGAGGAACTTGTGTATAAAGGCAGGAGTACATGACTTCAAAGGTCACACGGCGACGCTCCGCGATCGTCACGCTGATCGCCGGCGCCCTCGGGGCGCTCGCGATCGCCGGTTGCGGCGGCTCGTCGGATGCCTCGACGGGCAACAGCTCGGCCGGTGCGTCCAACGCGAGCGTTCACCTGAACCTGGTCGCGTATTCGACCCCGAAGGACGCCTATGACGCGCTGACGTCGGCATTCGCCAAGACCAGCGCCGGCCATGGGGTCGGCTTCGGCGAGTCGTTCGGCTCGTCGGGATCGCAGAGCCGCGCGGTCGACTCCGGGCAGCCCGCGGACGTGGTCGCGTTCTCGACCACCCCGGACATGACCCGGCTGGTCGACGACAAGATCGTCTCCAGCGACTGGGATGCCAACCCGTACAAGGGCATGTCGAGCGACTCGGTCGTCGTGTTCGTGGTTCGCAAGGGCAACCCCAAGCACATCACCAACTGGAGCGATCTGATCAAGCCCGGGGTCGACGTGATCACGCCGAACCCGGCGACGTCGGGCAGCGCGCGGTGGAACATCCTCGCCGGCTACGGCGCCCAGCTCAAGCAGGGCAAGACCCCGGCGCAGGCGCTCGCGTACGTGCGCACGCTGCTGACCAAGAACGTCAGCGTCCAGCCCTCGAGCGCATCGGCCGCGCTGCAGACGTTCACCAGCGGCAAGGGCGATGTGCTGCTCGACTACGAGTCAGACGCGATCGCGGCGCAGCGCGGCGGTGACGCGGTCCAGTACATCATTCCCAAGCAGACGATCCTGATCGAGACGCCGATCGCGGTCACGTCGAAAAGCTCGCACGCGACGCAGGCCAAGGCGTTCGTCAACTACCAGTGGACGCCGGCCGGGCAGACGATCTGGGCCCAGCAGGGCTACCGGCCGGTGCTGGCATCGGTGGCCAAGCATTTCACCAAGCAGTTCCCGGTGCCGGCGCAGCTGTTCACGATCGGCTACCTCGGCGGCTGGACCAAGGTCAAGGACCAGTTCTTCGACCCCTCGACGGGCTCGGTGATCAAGATCGAACAGGCCGCGGGGGTGCCCACTGCCTCCAGCTAGCACGTACGCGGCGGGCCCCGCCGCCCGCCCGATCCCCCGGCGCCGGCATCGCGTCGAGCGCCGGGGGGCGTTGGGCCTCGGGCTGGTCACGCTGTATCTGAGCGTGATCGTCCTGATCCCGCTCGCGGCGGTGGCGGTCAAGGCGCTGTCCCAGAGCCCGGGCACCCTGTGGACATCGATCAGCAACGGGCCGGTGCTGAAGGCACTGCTGGTGACGCTCGTCGCCGCGCTGGTGGTCTCCGCGATCGGCGCGGTGATGGGCACGGTCGTCGCCTGGGTGCTCGTGCGCGACGAGTTCCCCGGCAAGCGGATCATCAACTCGCTGATCGACCTGCCGTTCGCGCTGCCGACGATCGTCGCCGGGCTGACGATCCTGGCGCTGTATGGCCCCGACAGCCCGTTCGGGGTGCACCTCGCGTTCACGCGGGCGGCGGTCGTGGTCGCGCTGCTGTTCGTGACGCTGCCGTTCGTCGTGCGCTCGGTGCAGCCGGTGCTGATCGAGCTCGACAAGGAGGTCGAGGAGGCTGCGGCATCGCTGGGCGCCTCGAACCTGACGATCTTCAGGCGGATCGTCCTGCCGGCGCTGCGGCCCGCGATCGCCTCAGGCGCGGCGCTGGCGTTCGCCCGCTGCGTGGGCGAGATCGGCTCGCTGATCCTGATCGTCGGCAACGTCCAGATCGCGAGCCTCGTCATCTTCGACGACATCGAAAGCGACGCGCCCCGGGCGGCGGCATCGCTTTCGCTGGTGCTGATCCTCGTCTCGCTGGTCGTGCTGGTGCTGATCCGCAAGCTCGGAGGCCGCAGTGCTCATTAGCCGCCGCGCCCGGTTCTCGATGCGCGCGGTCGCGCTGCTCTACCTGCTGTTCTTGCTGCTGTTGCCGGTTGGGGTCGTGTTCGCCAAGACCTTCGAGCACGGCTTTGGCGAGGCGTGGAGCTGGATCACGACGCCGGCCGCGATCAGCGCCTTCTGGCTGTCGGTCACGCTGGCGGCGATCGCGGTGCCGCTGAACACGATCTTCGGGGTCGGCTGTGCGCTGATCCTCGTCCGCCGCCGCGGCCGCGCCGCGGCACTGATCGACTCGCTGATCGACCTTCCGTTCCTGGTCTCACCGGTGGTCGTCGGGCTCGCGCTGACACTCGTGTACGGCATCCACGGCTGGTTTGGCACCTGGTTCGCCGACCACGGCGTGCAGATCATCTTCGCCCCGGCGGGAATGGCGCTGGCGACGATCTTCGTCTCGCTGCCGTTCGTGGTGCGCGAGGTGGCGCCGCTGCTGGAGGAGATCGGCGACGAACAGGAGCAGGCGGCCGCGACGCTGGGAGCCTCGGCGTGGCAGACCTTCTGGCGGGTCACGTTGCCGTCGATCCGATGGGGAGTGGCGTACGGCGTCGTGCTCTCGACCGCCCGCGCGCTGGGGGAGATCGGCGCGGTGCTGGTCGTTTCCTCCCTCGTCGCGGGATCGACCTTGACCCTGCCGCTGCTCGTCTACGAGCGCTCCTCCCAGATCGGCACGGGATCGGTCACGGCCTCCTACGCGGCCGCCAGCGAGCTCGCCGTGATGTCACTGGTCGTCCTGCTCGCGATGACGCTGCTCGGGCCAAGGAGAGGGAAGGCCAGATGAGGATTGAAATCGAATCGATCTCAAAGAGCTTCGGTGACTTCACCGCGCTCAAGGAGGTCTCGCTCGAGGTCCCAGAGGGCTCGCTGACGGCGTTGCTAGGGCCGAGCGGCTCGGGCAAGTCAACGCTGCTGCGGATCATCGCCGGGCTCGAGACGCCCGACTCCGGAGCGGTGCTGATCAACGGTGACGACGTCAGCGGCGTCCGTCCCCAGAAGCGCGGGATCGGGTTCGTGTTCCAGCACTACGCCGCCTTCACGCACATGAGCGTGCGCGAGAACGTCGCCTTCGGACTGCGGATCCGCAAGCGTCCGAAGGCCGAGATCAAGACGCAGGTCGACGAGCTGCTGGCGCTCGTCGGGCTGACCCAGTGGGCCGAGCAGCGCCCGGCACAGCTGTCGGGCGGTCAGCGCCAGCGGATGGCGCTCGCGCGCGCGCTCGCAGTCGCACCCCGGGTCCTGCTGCTCGACGAGCCGTTCGGCGCTCTGGACGCGACCGTCCGCGCCGAGCTGCGCGCATGGCTGCGGCGGCTGCACGACGAGCAGGGCGTCACGACCGTGCTCGTCACCCACGACCAGGAGGAGGCGATGGAGGTCGCTGACCGGATCGCGGTGATGAACGTGGGCACGATCGAGCAGGTCGGCTCACCGCGCGACATCTACGACCACCCCAAGAGCGAGTTCGTGATGGGGTTCGTCGGGCCCGTCAGCAAGCTCGGCGATCAGCTCGTGCGCCCGCACGACGTGACGATCTCGCTCGAGGAGCGCTCCGGCACGATCGAGGCGATGGTCCACCGGGTCGTACATCTCGGCTTCGAGGTCCGCGTCGAGCTCGAGCTGCCCGACGGCTCCAGCGCCCGCGCCCAGCTGACACGCGCCCAGGCCGAGGAGCTAGAGATCGCAGCCGGCGACATCGTCTACGTCCGGCCGCCGGCGGGCGTGCTGATCGACGGTGTGCTGCAGGAGAAGGTCAGCCGTGAGCCAGCCGAGGGCGGCCAAAGCTCGGTCGGCGCACCCGCAGCCGGCGTGCCCGAGACCTAGCGTCGCCGTTGTCGGCCTGCGCGCGTAGTACCGCCAGCAGGCCGGCGCTCGGGAAGAACGGGTCCGAGATGGTCGAGCCGTCTCGCAGCGAGAGCGCCGCCCGCAGCGTGCCGTTCACCTCGGCGATCAGCAGCGGGCGCGGCGGCACCGTGTCGGTGCTGTCGATCGCCGCCAGCCGCTCCAGCGCCGTGTAGTCGTCCGCATACGCCGGCCGGATCAGGATCTGTGCTGTCTGGGGACTCATCGTGCGATCAAGGATGGACCAGCCAGTCCATAAGATCAAATAGGGGTTTGCTTGAGGTGGTATAACATTTGGTCATGCTCGACAGCCGCCGCCTGAAGGTGCTCTGCGAGGTCGCTCGGCAAGGTTCGTTCTCGAGCGCTGCGACCTCGCTCGGATACACGCAGCCGGCGATCTCGCGCCAGATCGCGACGCTCGAGGCGGAGGTCGGGACTGTGCTGGTGCGGCGCGTTCCGAACGGCGCCGTGCTGACTGACGCTGGCCGGCTGCTGGTCGCGCGCTCGGAGGCGATCCTCGCGCGGCTCTCGGATGCCGAGCTCGAGCTGCGCGCCCTGGCCGGTCTGGAGGCGGGCACGCTGAGGCTCGCGACGTTCGCGTCGGCGGCCGCATCGGTGGTGCCAATCGCGGTCGCGAGGTTCCGCGAGCGCTATCCGGAGATCGAGCTCAAGATTGAGATGGGCGATCCCGACGAGACCGTCCCGCGGCTGCGCGCCGGTGAGTTCGACCTGGTGCTGTCGCACGACCGGATGGTCGATTCGGCGGGCGGCGGCTCGGGAATCGAGCTGGTGCACCTGTTCGACGACCCGATGTACGTGGCGATGCCCGCCGGTCACGCGCTGCGTGGCGCGCGCAAGCTGACGCTGGCCGACTTCGCCAACGAGCCGTGGATGCTCGCGACCACCCAGACCTGCCCCGACGCGCGCCTGTTCCTGCGCTCGTGCCATGCGGCGGGCTTCGAGCCCCAGATCGCGTTTCAGAATGACGACTACTCGGCGATCCTCGGGTTCGTCGCCGCCGGCGTGGGGGTCGCGGTGATCCCGGACATGGTGAGCCGCGGCGCGCGCGACGACGTCGTGATCCGCGCGCTTGACCCGCCGCCGCCGTCGCGGCCGATCCTGGCGGTGCTGCCGGCCGGCTACCGGTCGCCGGCGGCGTCGGCGATGCTGGCGGTGCTCGACGAGGTCGGCGAGGAGTGGGTCGCCGGTCCCGCGCCGCTCGCGCTCAGCGCGTGAGCCAAGCCCCCGGGTCCTCGGCAAGCTTGTCGATCGCGGCCGGCAGCTTCGAGTTGGCGATGTCCGCGATCGTGACCTGCTCGACCACGCGGCGCAGGTTGGCCCGGACGGCGATCCAGACGCGCGGCAGCGAGCTCGCCGCGCCCGCGTAGCTCGCCTCCTCGGGCGGCGCGCCGCGGACGCTGGCCAGCGGCCCCTCGACGGCGCGGATCACATCGGCGACCGTCACCTCGGTCGCCGGCCTGGCGAGCCGGAAGCCGCCCTCGGCCCCGCGGTGGCTGCGCACCACGCCCGCGTGGCGCAGCTCGCCGAGGATGTTCTCGAGGAAGTTGAGCGGGATCTCCTGCGCGGTCGCGATCCGCTCGGCCTTTACCGGCTTGTCGTCGTCGGCCGCGGCCAGTTCGACGACCGCCCGCACGGCGTAGTCAGCTTTGGCGGAGATCCGCATCTGGGCGCAGACCCTACGCGGTCTAGGCCGGAGTCGCCCGCAGGCCGTAGGCCTCCGCGAGTTCGGGGTCCTTCTCGGCGAGCATCTCGGCGAGCTCGACCATCACCTTGCACTGCTTCCAGGTTGCGTCGTCCTGCATCTTGCCGTCGATCATGTGCACGCCGCGGCCGTCGGGGATCGCCTCGAGCACCTTGAGGGCGAACAGCACCTCCTCGGGGTCGGGGCTGAAGACCTTCTTGGCGATCTCGATCTGCACCGGATGCAGCGACCAGGCGCCCACGCAGCCGAGCAGGAACGCGGCCCGGAACTGCGTCTCGCACCCCTCGACGTCGCGGATGTCCCCATAGGGCCCGTAGAACGGCAGGATGCCCGCCGACGTGCAGGCGTCGACCATCCGCGCGATCGAGTAGTGCCATGGGTCCTGCTGGGCGGTCGGCCGGGGCGCCTCGGGGTTGTCGGGATCGGGGTCGTTGATCACCCGATAGCCGGGGTGCCCACCGCCGACGCGCGTGGTCTTCATCCGTCGCGAGGCCGCGAGGTCCGCGGGACCGAAACTCATCCCCTGCATCCGCGGGCTGGCGGTCGCGATCTGCTCAAGGTTGACAACCCCGAGCCCGGTCTCGAGGATCGCGTGGATCAGGATCGGGCGCTGCAGCCCGGCCTTCGCCTCGAGTTGGGCCAAGAGCCGGTCGACATAGTGAATGTCCCACGCACCCTCGACCTTGGGCACCATGATCACGTCGAGGCGGTCTCCGATCTCGGTGACCAGCGTCGTGATGTCGTCAAGCACCCACGGCGACTCGAGGCTGTTGACCCGCGTCCACAGCTGCGTGTTGCCAAGCTCGATCTCCCTGCCCACCTTGACCAGGCCGTCGCGCGCGGCGAGCTTGCGGTCAACCGGCACGGCGTCCTCGAGGTTGCCGAGCAGGATGTCGACCGTCGGCGCGATGTCAGGCACCTTGGCGACCATCTTCTCGTTGGAGAAGTCCAGGAAATGGATCATCCGCGAGGGCCTGAACGGGATCTCGAGGATCGGGGTGGGGGCGCCGATCGCCAGCGGCTTGGCAAAGTCACGGGGGTTTCGCATGGCCTGAACAGTACGGGGGTGTTCAGCCGCGTGCATGCACGCGGCTGCCGGCGGCGCATGCGCCGCCGGGGTCGCGCTGCATGCAGCGCGACCTGCCTGTCGAAGGGGCCTCGGGGGCATGCCGAATGCGACAAATCGGGCCCGTGCGGAGCGATTTGGCGCAAAATGCCTCGAACCCCCGACGGTTTGCGACAAACCTGGCGTGCCTCGTGCGATTTGTCACACTCTGCTTGCTGAGGAGTCGTCTGGGATCTTTCCTCACGGAATGCGGGGCGCGGCATGGCCAGACGCGGCCAGCGGATCCAGACATGACATTCTGTCCCGCCATGAACGAATTCGACACCGATCAGGCACCCCGCGAGGCGAGCGGCGCGCATCCGTACGGCCGCTACCTCGAGGAGTTCGAGGTGGGGGCCGTCTACAAGCACTGGCCGGCCAAGACAGTGACCGAGGCCGACGATCACCTCTTCTGCCTGATCACGATGAACCACCACCCGCTGCACATCAACGACGTGTACGCCAAGCAGTCCCAGCAGGGCCGCAACGTCGTGGTCGGCTCGCTCGTCTACTCGCTGGCGCTCGGGATGAGCGTCTCCGACGTGAGCGGCAAGGCGATCGCCAATCTCGCGACCGAAGAGCTCAGCCATCCGGCGCCGGTCTTCCATGGCGACACGCTGTTCTGCGAGTCCGAGGTGCTCGAGGTGCGCGAGTCCCAGTCAAAGCCCGATCGAGGGACGGTCCGCGTGCACACGCGGGTTCTCAATCAGGACGGTCTGCTCGTGGCCGAATTCAAGCGACTCGTGCTGGTGCCGCGCAAAGAACGCGGCTGAGCAGCAGTTCTTAAGCCAACAGGGGCACTTTGTGAGCGGCTTGTGCGATCCACGAGTACGCTTCGGGGGGCCACCGACACCCTCAAGGAGTGCCTCAACACATGGCCCATACCGCACCGCAGCACCAAGCTCCGACCAAGCATCCGCGTCTGCTGGCGTGGGTGGACGAGGCGGTCGGGCTGACCCAGCCCGACGACATCTACTGGTGCGACGGTTCGGACGACGAATACGACCAGCTGGCCCAGACACTGATCGACGCGGGCACGTTCGAGCGTCTGTCTGAAACCAAGCGGCCGCACTCATTCCTGGCGCTGTCGGACCCCGCCGACGTCGCCCGGGTCGAGGACCGGACGTTCATCTGCTCGGCGTCCGAGGATGACGCCGGACCGAACAACAACTGGCGCGACCCGGCCGAGATGCGGACGTTGCTGACCGACCTGTTCAAGGGCTCGATGCGCGGCCGGACGATGTACGTGGTGCCGTTCTCGATGGGTCCGATCGGCTCGCCGATCTCATACATCGGCGTGCAGCTGACCGACTCGGCCTACGTCGCGGCGTCGATGCGGATCATGACCCGGATGGGCCAGCAGGCGCTCGACGCGCTCGGCGACGACGGCGACTACGTGCCGTGCCTGCATTCGGTCGGGATGCCGCTCGCCGACGGCGCCAAGGACGTCCCCTGGCCCTGCAACGGCGACAACAAGTACATCGTCCACTTCCCCGAGACGCGCGAGATCTGGTCATTCGGCTCGGGCTACGGCGGCAACGCGCTGCTGGGCAAGAAGTGCTTCGCGCTGCGGATCGCCTCGGTGATGGCCCGCGACGAAGGATGGCTGGCCGAGCACATGCTGATCCTCAAGCTCACGTCGCCTGACGGTGAAGTTCGCTACATCGCCGGGGCGTTCCCGAGCGCCTGCGGCAAGACCAACCTGGCGATGTTGATCCCGACACTGCCCGGCTGGAAGGTCGAGACGGTCGGCGACGACATCGCCTGGATGAAGTTCGGCGCCGACGGCCAGCTCTACGCCGTCAACCCCGAGGCGGGCTTCTTCGGGGTCGCCCCGGGCACCGGCGCCCGCACGAACCCCAACGCGATCGACATGATCTCGCGCGACACGGTGTTCACCAACTGCGCCAAGACCGATGACGGCGACGTCTGGTGGGAGGGTCTGACCGGCGAGCCGCCCGAGCACGCGACCGATTGGCGGGGCAACGAGTGGACGCCTGACTCAGACACGCCGGCTGCGCATCCCAACTCCCGCTTCACCGTGCGCTGCGCCCAGTGCCCGGCGATCGCCCCCGAGTGGGAGGACCCCAGCGGCGTGCCGATCTCGGCGATCCTGCTCGGTGGCCGGCGCGCGTCGGTCGTGCCGCTGGTCCACGAAGCCCGCGACTGGGAACACGGCGTGTTCCTGGGCTCGATCATGGCGTCGGAGATGACCGCCGCCGCCGTTGGCGAGGTTGGCAAGCTGCGCTTTGATCCGATGGCGATGCTCCCGTTCCTGGGCTACCACATGGCCGACTACTTCGCCTACTGGCTCCGCGTCGGTCAGCGCGAGGGCGCCAAGCTGCCACGGGTCTTCTACGTCAACTGGTTTCGCAAGGACGAGGACGGAAAGTTCATGTGGCCGGGCTTCGGTGAGAACTCCCGGGTACTGGCATGGATCTTCGGGCGGCTGACCGGCGACAGTGACGCGGTCCAGACGGCGATCGGGCTCGTGCCGCCGAGCGGCGAGGGCGGGATCGACACCGCCGGTCTGGAGATCAGCGACGAGACGATGGCCAAGCTGCTCGAGGTCGACGCCGAAGGCTGGACGGCCCAGATCCCGCAGATGCGCGAGCACTACGCCAAGTTCGGGGACAGGATCCCCGCCGAGCTCACCGCCGAGCTGGACGCGCTCGAGCAGCGTCTCTCGAGCTGAAGAATCCCTGAAAAACGGCCCGAACCGGGCCGCGTGCCGCGTACCCTTTCGGACATGGCGCTCCCGTTCATACCGTCGGACGCCGCCATGCTGTGCGTCCAGGCGGGCGTCGTCGTGGCGCCGCGGCGGCCGCCCGAGGTCCCCTGGATCAAGCGGCTGTCGGGACCCGGCTGGGCGATCATCCCGATCGCCTCGATCGTGGGCGTGATCTTCGCGATTCGGTATCTGTCGAACACGGCGACCGCGCTGACCTGGCTGGCGCTGATCGCGGTGCCGCTGCTGGCCGCGGCGGCTCTGGGCTGGGCGATGCGCGGATCGCGTCCGTGGCTGGCGCTGCTGGCGATCCCGATGTTCGCGCTGGCCTGGGCCGACAAGACGACGCTCCTCGGTCAGGGGTGCGCGACGCTGCTGTCAGCGCTCAGCTGCGTCACACTCGGCGTCCTGCTGGGAGCGGTCACGCCGCCACGATGGCTGAAGCTGGGCATCATCGCGATGTCGGCCGCCGATGTGTGGCTGACCGTGTCCGATCTGCTGCAGTCGCCCAACAGCACGCTGGTGGCTGCGGTGCCGCTGCCCGGCAGCGGACTGCACCTGCCGCAACTCCAGTCAGAGCTGTTCGGGTCAATCTCGATGGGATACGGCGACCTGTTCGTGGCGGCGGTGTTCGGAGCGATCCTCGCCCGCGAGGGACGCCGGCAGTGGCCGATGGCGCTGCTGACCCTGGTTCTGGCCGGTGCGTTTGACCTGCTGTTCTTCTTCGTCGGCGAACTGCCGGCGACCGTGCCCGTCGCGCTCGCCGTGATCATCGGCGAGGTCTGGCAGCGCCGGACTCGGTTAACGCGGCGCGCGACCGCTAGTGCTGATCGTCGCCGGTGGAGGCGGGCGGCCGCGACTCCTCGGCCAGCGAAGTGATCGCCAGCTGACCGCGGGCGGCCTCCTCGAGGACCTCGCTCGCCTCCTCGGCGGAGCGCGAATAGAGCTCAACCAGCAGATGGACGACGATCCGCTCCTCCTCGTGCTTATGGAAGCGGACGTGGGTGAAGAACTCCCGCGTCCCGTGGTCGCCGAACGCCGCGTAGGAGAGGGCGTCACCGGCCTCGGGCCCTGAGCACGTCTCGACGTCCTCGGCGTCGACGGTGACCGTGCATGACGCGACCCACGGCGTCCCCGCGATCATCCGCTCCCAGCGATCCTCGATCGGCTCGACGCGACCGTTGTGGAACCCCAGGTGGGGCTGGTCATGCATGCATTCGAGGCATTGCACGACTGCCTCCTGCATCTCGTCGACCACTTCGCCGCGCTCGCCCGACTCCGGATCGATCCGGTGTATGCCCTCGTAATGCACCTGTACTTCGAGGTTTTGAGACCAGCAGCGGTAACAGCGTAACCAGCTGCGCACCTCGGTAGAGCCCTCCATCCGTGTGATTCTAGGACGGTCTGCCAGCACGTCGTCGCAGGGGCCTATGCTCGGCCCGGTGAGCGACCGCGAGGGCTCTGCGATCGGCGTCATCCTGGCGGGTGGGCGAGGGCGCCGGATTGGTGGCGACAAGGCGATCGCGGCGCTCCGCGGCCGGCCCCTGATCGACTACCCGTTGCAGGCGATGGGCGCCGTGACCGGCGACCTGGCCGTGGTCGCCAAGGCCGACACGGCGCTCCCCGAGCTGACGGGCGCCGAGCTGTGGATCGAACCTGCGCGGCCGCGCCACCCGCTGGTCGGGATCGTGCACGCGCTGCACCAGGCGCGCGGGCGCCCGATCCTGGTCTGCGCCGCCGATATGCCGCTGATCACGCCCGACGCGCTGCGCGCGCTGGCGCAGGCAGACCCCGGGTCAGCGCCGGCCGTGATCGCGCTCGCCGACGGCGGCCTTCAGCCACAGCTCGGGCTCTACCTGCCGGCGGCGCTGGCGCTGCTGCAACGCGCCGCCGAGGAGGCCGAGCAGTCGTTGCGCGGCGCCGTCGCGGCGATCGGGCCAGCGCTGGTCAAGCTCGACGACCCGCAGCTGGTGTTCAACGTCAATACATCTGAGGACCTCGCGTTCGCCGAGCAGCTGCTCAGCCGAACGTGAAGTCATACGCGCTGACGCCCGGCGGGATGTCGAGCGTGAACGTCTGTTGCTGGGCGCTGCGCAGTGAGATCAGGCTGTAGAGGCGCTGACCCTGCACGGTCACGTAGCCGTTGTGGACGTCGGTGCCGGCCTCGGCGGCCGAAATCGGGTGGCCGTCGAGCAGCACCCGCACTCGGCGCGGCGTGCCGCCCGCCGAGGTCATCACCAGGTAGACGTGCTGAGCCTGGAAGCGGCCGCCGATCGAGTCGCCGGTCGAGGTCGGTGTCGACGACTGGCTGGTGACCTTCCAGTTCCCGTGCAGGCCGAACTCGTTCAGCGGCGGGTCACGCACGCCGGCGTAGAAGTGGCTGCCCGCCATCAGCGGCTGTGAGAAGCCCTGCGAGCGCTGGTCGTCGAGATAGGTCTCCGCGGTCTCGAGCCCGCTCGACGGCATGATCGCGGTGGCCGTCATCGGCGCCGGCAGATGGCGTGCGCCGGCCTCGTAGAGCAGCTGGCGGACGGCCGCCTCGTCCTCCTTGTATTTGCCCTCGCCGAACTGGGTGTGACGGACCTGACCGTTGGCGTCGACGAAGTACTCGGCCGGCCAGTACTCGTTCTGGTAGGCGTTCCAGGTCCCGTAGCGGTTGTCCTGGACGACCGGGTAGTGGATCCCGTCGGAGTTGATCGCCTGCTGGACGTTGCTCGCCTCCTGCTCGAAGGTGAACTCGGGCGTCTCGATCCCGACCACGTCGAGCCCATAGCGGTGATATGCCGCATACAGCCCCTTGACGAACGGCAGCGTGCGGATGCAGTTGATGCAGGTGTAGGTCCAGAAGTCGATCAGGACCACGTGGCCGCGGAGCCCGGTCATCGACAGCGGCCTATCGCCGGGGGTGTTGAACCAGCGCTGGGTGTCGGTGAAGTTCGGTGCCGGCCCGAGCTTCGGCAAGGACGGCGTCGTGACGCCGGGGATCGAGACCCCGACCTCGTCGGCGACCGGTGTCACCCCCGCCTCCTGCTGCTGTCGGGTCGCAAACCGTGACGGTGATCGAAGCGAGGCAAGCCGGTTCTGGACCGCGCCCGAGTTCTCCAGCGAGCGGGTCGGGTCGATCAGGAAGGTGGGCAGGCTGGTGTCCTTGGCGAGCGCCTCCTCGAAACGGACGTCGAGGTTGAAGGTCATCAGGAGCGCGGTCGCCAGCAGCACGGCGCCGAGCGTCCGTTCGACCACATGCCCATGGGTGTGGCGACGGACGCGGTCAAGGACTGCGCGGCCGCCGAGCCCGTAGAGGAGCATCACCGCGCTCAGCCCGGCCGCGAAGCTGAGCGCCACTGCGACCACCCGCGCCGAGGCGCCGTTGGACGCGCTGACCGAGGTGACGGCGGCGAGGATCGGGCCGGCGCAGGGCGCGCAGACGAATCCCAGCGCCCCACCGACCGCCAGCCCCGACCAGAAGCCCGTGCCGCGAGTCTTGGGCCCGAAGCGGGCCAGACGCGAGAGCGGCGCCTGGATGCGCTCGGCGAGCTGCGGGATCAGCAACACCAGCCCGAAGCCGATCAGCACGATGATCGACAGCGTTCTCGCCGCGCCGCTCGCCAGCCCGACGCCCTGCACCAGCTGGGCCAGCGCGACGATCGCGATCGTGAACGTCAACGCGAGCCCGACGACGATCCCGATCGGGCGTCGCCGACCGCCGACCGCACTCGCGGACAGCAGCGCAGGCACGACCGGCAGCACGCATGGCGTGATCGCGGTGCCCGCCCCCGCGATGAATGCGAACAGCATCAGAAGCAGCATCTGGAGCCCAGATGATGCTCAGCAAAGCTTGCGTTCCTGTTAAGCGCGAACGATCGCAAAAGCTAGTCTTTGCGCGATGCGGGTCGCGCTTGGGATCGTGCTGGTCGGCGGCGCGTGCGTACTGGCCGGCTGCGGGGCCAGTCAGGGCCAGGAGGTCGAGGCCAAGGTGCAGCAGTTCGCCCACGCGACCGCCAGCCACGACTACGCGACGCTCTGCAACGACGTGCTCGCGCCGTCACTGATCGCCCATCTGACCGCGGCCGGACTGACCTGCAGGCAGGCGATGAAGATCTTCACCTCGAGCGTCCACAATCCGACGCTGACGGTCTCGAAGGTCTCGGTCGACGGCGTGACCGCATCGGCGACCGTACGCGCCCAGGCGACCGGGCAGACGGCGTCGGTTCAGTCGATCACGCTCGTCAGGACCGACCACGGATGGCGCCTGGCATCGCTCGCGTCGGCGCGTTAGTCCAACCCGGGCGCGAGCAGCGCATAGGAGACCATGTCCTGGCGTCCGTCGACGTGTCCGAGGTAGGAGCGCAGGACCGCCTCCTGCGCGAACCCGGAGCGCTCGGCGACGCGCTGGGAGGGGTCGTTGTCGGTCGCCGCCATCAGCGTGATCCGCTCCAGCCCGAGCTCGGCAAAGCCCCAGGCGCAGACCAACGCGACGGCGCGGGTCGCGTGGCCCTGTCCCCGGGCATCGCGCGCGAGCCAGTAGCCGACCTCGGCACGCTGGTGCTCCCAGGCGATCCGCATCAGCGAGATCGAGCCGAGCAGGGCATCGCCGGGCGCCCGCACGATCGCGAACGCCGCCGCGAGCCCGGCGAACGCGAGGTCATAGCGCTGCTGCAGATAGCGGCGGGCGTCGGACTCGCCGTACGGCGCCGGCACCCGCGTCCAACGCGAGATCTCCGGGTCCTGGCAGGCGGCGACCAACGCCACCAGGTCTGAGTCGCGCCACGGACGCAGCGCGGTCGGGCCATCGACAAGCGGTTCGCCGGGCAGGACGATCCGGCGGACGTGTGAGGCTCGCACGCCGACCGATGCTAGCCAGCGTCCGTGGTCAATCCAGGCGGGCCTCGAGCGCGCGCTGCAGCGTCACCACGTCGGCGCCCGGGTCCTGCTCGGCCAGCCACCGCTGTGCCTCGCGCCGCCCGCCGAGTGCCCGCAGCCCGCGCTCGCCGTGCTCGGCGCTGAAGTCTGCGAGCGCATGCATCCGGCGGCTGTGAAGCCGCCGCTCCGCGAGCGACAGCGTCGATCTGTGGTGCGCGAGAGCATCGGCCAGCTCGGCGATCCCCGAGGTGGGGTGCAGCGACGAGACCGCCACGACCTCGGTCGCGCCGGCTCCCAGCGACCCCAGCGCGGCACGCAGGTCAGAGATCGTCCGGATCGCCACCTGCCCGAGGTCGGATTTGGTCACGACCAGCACGTCGGGGATCTCCATGATCCCCGACTTCAGGAACTGGAGCACGTCACCGGCGCCCGGCTGGACGACGACCGCGACCGTGTCGGCGACGTCGGCGATCTCCGTCTCGGACTGACCGACGCCGACCGTCTCGATCACGACCACGTCGAACGCGACCGCGAGCGCGCCCGCGGCGGCTCGGGTCGCGGGCGCCAGCCCTCCGAGCCGGTCACCGGCGGCGGTGGAGCGGATGAACACGGCGCTGTCGGCCGGGTCGCGCTCGATCCGGGCCCGATCACCGAGCAGCGCTCCCCCAGAGCGTCGCGAGCTGGGATCGACTGCCAGCACCGCCACCGACCGTCCGCGCGAGCGCCACTCGGCGACCAGTCGCGACAGCAGCGATGACTTACCGACGCCCGGCGGGCCTGTGACCCCGACGATCTCGGCCGGCGCCTCGCCGCCGAGAACCCGCGGGGCGACCGCCGCCAGCAGCTCGCGGGTCTGCTCACGGGCCTCGGCGCTGCGGCTCTCGACCAGGTTCATGACCGCCGGTGCGACTGCGAGATCGCGCCCTCTGAGGCGAGTGCCGAGCTCGCGCCCGGAGGGCGAATCGGGGCTCAAGCGGCGGTTGGCGCCTGCACGCCGTGGCGCGCGGCCACGAGGGCGATGATGTCGCGCATCATCCGGTTCAGATCCCAGTCCTTGGGCGTATAGACCGCAGCGACGCCGGCCTTCAGCAGCTCTGCAGCGTCGCTGTCAGGGATGATCCCGCCGACCACGACCGGTATGTCGGTGACCCCCTCGTCGGCGAGCGCTCCGAGCACGGACGGGATCAGCTCGGCGTGTGAGCCCGACAGGATCGAGAGGCCGACGACGTGGACGCCCTCCTGAGCCGCCGAGCTCGCGATCTGCGACGGGGTCAGGCGGATCCCCTCATAGACGACGTCCATCCCGGCGTCGCGTGCGCGCACGGCGATCTGTTCGGCGCCGTTGGAGTGGCCGTCGAGGCCCGGCTTGCCGACCAGGAACTTCAGCCGTCGGCCGAGCTGCTCCGAGAGCCGTTCGACTTCGTCTCGCAGCTCGGAGACCTCCTCGGTGGTCGCCGAGGCCGCTTCGCCGATGCCGGTCGGCGCCCGGTACTCGCCGAACACCGCGCGCAGCGTCTGGGACCACTCGCCGGTCGTCGCGCCGGCCCGCGCGGCCTCGATCGTCGCCGGCATGATGTTCTCGCGGTGATCGCGCGCGACCCGGGCGAGCTCGGCGAGCGCGGCGTCGACGTTGGGCTGATCGCGCTCGGCGCGCCACCGCTGCACTGCCTCGCGCCGCTCGGCCTCGACCTTCGGATCGACGACCAGGATGCCGCCGTCGGCGCCGGCGGTCAGCGGTGACGGCTCGCTGGTGGTGAAGCGGTTCATCCCGACCACGGTCAGCTCGCCGGACTCGATCCGCTGCCAGCGTTCGCGCTGGGACTCGACCAGCGCGGCCTTCATGTAGTCCACGGCCTCGACGGCGCCGCCCAGCTCGGCGATCCGGTCCATCTCGGTCCGGGCTCCCGCGACCAGCTCGGCGACCAGCGCCTCCATCACCTTCGAGCCCTCGAAGATGTCGGGGTACTCGAGCAGGTCGGTCTCATAGGCGAGCACCTGCTGCAGCCGCAGGGACCACTGCTGATCCCAGGGCCGCGGCAACCCGAGCGCCTCGTTCCACGCCGGCAGCTGGATCGCCCGCGCCCGCGCGTTGCGCCCGAGCGTCACCGCCAGCGCCTCGAGCGCGATCCGGTAGACGTTGTTCTCCGGCTGGGCTTCGGTCAGCCCCAGCGAGTTGACCTGGACCCCGTAGCGGAACCGCCGCTGCTTGTCCTCCTCGACGCCGTAGCGCTCGCGGCCGATGTTGTCCCACAGCTGCGCCATCGCCCGCAGCTTGGCGTGCTCCTCGACGAACCGCACGCCGGCGTTGACGAAGAACGAGATCCGGCCGAAGACGTCAGCCATCAGGTCTTCGGGCACGCGCTCGCGGACCGCGTCAAGCACCGCGATCGCGTTGCTGATCGAATAGGCGATCTCCTGCACCGGGGTCGCACCGGCCTCCTGGAGGTGGTAGGAGCAGATGTTGATCGGGTTCCACTTCGGCACCTCGCGGACGGTGTAGGCGATCGTGTCGGCGATCAGCCGCATGCTCGGCGCGGGGGGGAAGGCGTAGGTGCCGCGGCTCAGGTACTCCTTGAGGATGTCGTTCTGGGTCGTTCCCTGAAGCTGGCGCGAGGCGACGCCCTGATCCTCGGCGGCGACGATGTAGAGCGCGAGCAGCCAGGCCGCGGTCGCGTTGATCGTCATCGACGTATTCATCTGGTCCAGCGGGATCCCGTCCAGCAGGGTTCGCATGTCCTCGGCGTCGGCGATCGAGACGCCGACCTTTCCCACCTCCCCGCGGGCGAGCTCGTCGTCGGGGTCATAGCCGGTCTGGGTGGGGAGATCGAACGCCACCGAGAGGCCGGTCTGGCCCTTCTCGAGGTTGCGGCGGTAGAGCTCGTTGGACCGTCTGGCGTCGGAATGACCGGCGTAGGTGCGCATCATCCATGGCCGGTCGCGCTCGGGCAGGCGGGCGTGCGGGGTGTCTGACATGGCGCCAATTGTATGAGCGCGGGGTCGACCGCCGTTCGTGCCACAATGAGCGGACCCAGGGATGCCAGACCAGAGTTCAGCTGCAACGGAGCACGCGATCCTGCAGGAGATCACCGCCCCACTGGAGACGCTGCCCGACGACCCGGTCGCCGCCGTGCACGCGGACTTCCCGGTCGCGCTGCGCGGTTACGACCGCTTGGCGGTCGACGCCTACGTGCGCCAGACGAGCCAGATCGTGGCCGAGCTGCAGGCGACGCGGTCACCCGAGGCCGCGGTTCGCAGGGCGCTGGAGCGCGTCGGCGAGCAGATCTCGGGGATCCTCCAGCGCGCACATGACACCGCCGAGGAGATCACCTCCCAGTCGCGCCGCGAGGGCGAGGAGCGGCTCGAGCACGCCCGGATCGAGGCGGCCGAGATCGTTGCCTCGGCCAATCAGCGCGTCAAGGATCTCGACGCCGACACCGATCGGATCTGGATCGAGCGCCACCGGATCGTCGATGACGCCCGCGAGCTGGCCCAGCAGCTGACGGCGCTGGCCGACGGCGCCGCCGCCCGCTTTCCAGAGGTCGCCCCCGAGCAGACCGTGGCATACGCCGAGGAGGAGCCCGGGACCGAGGCGATCGCTGATGACGTCGGGGCCACGACCCCGCTTGAGCCGTTCGGGGACGACGGACCGGACGTGGCCGCCGAGGAGGACGAGACCCGCGAGCATCGTCTGACCGACGAGTCCGCGGATGCGCCCGGATCTGAGGGCGACGAGCCCGGCACGCGGGCCACCGGCCAGTAGCCCGGCATTTCGAAAATAGCCCGCGGTGCGCGTGATCGACCTCATGCATCTCGGTCGCGAGCGTGTGATCGGCTGCTGGCAGGTGGGAGACGTGCTCGTCGACCCGGGGCCGAGCTCGTGCATCGAGACGCTGCTCGAGGCTCTCGATGGGCGTCAGCCCCGCGCGCTGCTGCTGACCCATATCCACCTCGACCACGCCGGCGCGTCCGGTTCGCTGGTGCGCCGCTGGCCCGAGCTCGAGGTGTATGTCCACGAACGCGGCGCCCGCCACATGCTGGATCCGAGCCGGCTGATCGCCAGCGCAACGCGGCTGTACGGCGACCGGATGGACACCCTGTGGGGCGAGATGGTGCCGGTGCCCGAGCGCAATCTGACCGCTCTCGGCGGCGGCGAGCGAGTCATTGACGGGGCCTTCGAGGTCGCCTACACGCCCGGGCACGCCTTTCACCATGTCGCCTATCTCCGCGATGGAACAGCGTTCGCGGGTGACGTGGGCGGCGTCCGGATCCCGCCGATGTCGATGGCGATCCCGCCCACGCCGCCACCGGATGTCGACATCGAGGCCTGGCACGGGTCGATCGCGCGGCTGCGAGCCTGGGATCCCGACCGGCTTGCGATCACCCATTTCGGCTCAATCGAGACGGTGCCGGCGCACCTGGACGAGCTCGAGGAGCGGCTGGACGAGTGGGCCGGGGTGGCCCGTCGTGACGGCCGCGACACGTTCATGGCGATGGTGCGCGAGCAGATCGGCCGCGAGGCGAGCCCCGAGCTGGCTGCCACCTATCAGCAGGCAGCGCCGGTGGAGCAGATGTACGCGGGCTACGAGCGGTACTGGAGCAAACGGGGCTGAACCGGGGGCCCCTGAATGGGCGGCCACACGGCTCGCCAGCCCGGCCAGACGGCGGTATGCTGGCGTCAGATGTCGCAGACGGTGCAGCTACCGCGTCTCCGCGGGCCGGGAAGCGGGCTGGGAGGACACTGGCGGGTTGTGGTGCTCAACGATGACTACAACACGTTTGACCACGTCGCCGAAACGCTCGCCAACGTCGTCCCCGGTGTCACGCTCGCCGACGGCTACCGGATCGCCGACCGGATCCACAACACCGGGCTGGCGATCGTCTGGAGCGGCGCCCGTGAGGACGCTGAGAGCTACTGGGAGCAGCTTGACGACCGCGGTCTGACGATGGGGCCGCTCGAGGGCGGCTGAGGCTAGCCCGCCGGGGCCGCTCGAGGGGGGCTGAGGCCCGCCCTGACCGGTCAGGTATCTAGGAGCCGGCGCGGGCCCCGGTCGCTGTCTACGACGCGGACGGAACCGTCTTTGAGCCGGCCGCCGCGCTCGTGGTCGGCAGCAGCTTCGCCGCCTGGCGCGCGGGGCTGATCCTGACCACGTTCCAGATGATCCCGAGCTTCTCGAGCAGCGAGATCAGCAGGCCCGTCGGGTCCGCGACCCGTTCCCAGAAGCGAAGCCCGTGGAAGGCGGAGGTCGGGAACGCATGATGGTTGTGATGCCATGCCTCCCCCATCGACAGGGGGGCCAGCCAGAAGACGTTGCGTGACTCGTCCTCGACGTCGAACCGCTTGCGCCCGAAGAAGTGGCACACCGAGTTGATCGACCAGGTCACGTGGTGCAAGAGGAATACCCGCACGAACCCGCCCCACAGCACCGCGGTGAGGGCCGTTCCCAGCCCCCCGCCGACGAGCCAGCCGAGCGCGAACGGGATCGCCAAGCCGAGCAGGACCCAGACTAGGAAGAGCTTGTCGACCGCCCGGACCACCCGGTCCTTGACCAGGTCGCCCGCGAAGCGCTCGCGCTCCGCGGTGCCGACGGTCTCAAACAGCCAGCCGATGTGTGCGTGCCAGAGCCCTTTGACGGCGCCCACGAAGCCGGGCCCGCTGAGGTGGGGCGAATGTGGGTCGCCATCCTGGTCGGTGAACGCGTGGTGCTTGCGGTGGTCGGCGACCCACGTGATCACCGATCCCTGAACGGCCATCGAGCCGAACACCGCGATGATCGCGCGAAACGTCCGCGATGACTCAAACGCGCGGTGGGTGAACATCCGGTGGAAGCCCAGCGTGACGCCCAGCGCGGTGATCACATAGAGGCCGATCATCAGCCCGAGCTGGAGCGGGCCGATCGCCCGATTCCAGAGCAGGATGATCGCGACCAACAGCCCGACCAGCGGCAACGGGACCCCGATCAGGTTTGCGATCTTGTGGGCGCGGCTCATCAGGTTCGTACACCATACGTGCTAAGCGCTCAAGATTCTCCTATGCGAGCCACTAGACCCGACTCGGAACTTATCTGGTAGCTATGAGTAATGGCTGATCAGCCGTGGCACGAGCTTCCGCCTGAGATTGTCGATGTGCTGCGCCCAGCGCTCGGTGACGTCGCCGACGAGATGATGCAGGCGGTCTCGACCGTGCCCGCGTACGCGCGCCCGCTCGAGGGGCCGTTCGGCGACGGCATCCGTCAGGGCGTACAGGAGGCGCTGCGCCACTTCCTCGCCGAGATCGAAGCCGGCGGTTACGTCGCCCGCCCCGACGTCTACTCGGCCCTTGGGCGGGGCGAGATGCGGGCGGGCCGCAGCCTCGAGTCGCTGCTCAGCGCCTACCGGATCGGAGCCCGGGTCGCGTGGCGGCGATTCGCGGCGATCGGCGTCGAGGCGGGGCTCGAGCCCGAGACTCTCTACCTGCTCGCCGAGTCGCTGTTCGCCTACATCGACGTGCTGTCCTCGGAGTCGGCCGAGGGTCACGCGCTCGAGCAGTCGGCCGCCGCCAGCGAGGCCGACCTCCGCCGCCGTCGGCTGGTCCGGACGCTCGTGCGCGATCCCGCCTCTGACCCGGCCGCGGTCCAGGCCGCCGCGGCCGAGGCCGGATGGCCGCTGCCGCGCTCGCTCGCGGTGCTGGCGATCGCCGGTGAGGAGCGCTCGGCGGCGGCCTCCCGCCTGCCGGCCGGGGCGATCAGCGACTCGATCGGGGAGCTCACCTGCGCGGTGGTCGGCGATCCCGACGGCCCCGGACGGCGAGGGCTGATCGAGCGCGCCGTCAGGGGCTCCGGCGCCCGGGCCGGGCTCGGCACGACCGTCGACTGGAGCGAGGCCCAGCTCAGCTTCGCGCGCGCCCGCGCGGCGCTCGAGCTCGCGGGGCCTGCGCCCGGCGTCGTCGCCGCCCGCGACCGGGCTGGCGAGCTGCTGTTGCGCACCGACCCGCGATTGGCGAGCGAGCTCGCGGCAGACAAGCTGGCGCCGTTGGAGTCGCTGACGCCCGGATCGCGCGCCCGCCTGCGCGAGACGCTCCAGGCGTGGCTGGCCGAGCAGGGGCGGGTGGGGCAGGTCGCCCAGCAACTCGGTATCCATCCGCAGACGGCGCGCTACCGGGTGGGGCGGCTGCGCGAGCTGTTCGGCGATGCGCTCGATGATCCAGACAGCCGGTTCTGGCTCGAGCTCGCCTTGCGGGCGCGAGACGGCGAGCGCTGACCCGCGACCGGCCGCGGGGGGACGAAAGAACGGCGGCTTGGGAGGGGAGGGGCCTGGGCAGAGCAAAGCGGCACGGGCCGGGGTGTAGGTGAACAACCGTCGCGGAGGGGAGTCAATCGACTACGGCTGCTGGCCGTAGGTTCAAAACCGCCGCGGAGGGGAGTGAATCGACCACGGCGCCGCGGAGCCCGGGGGCCGGGGGCCGGCTCAGGCTGCGGTCTGTGGCGCGGGCTCCGGCGGCGACGGCTCGGGCTCGAGCGTCGGCACCTCGGGGCCGAGTGCGCCGGAGGCGATCTCGTCGGCCCAGGAGTAGACGATCGGGATCTGGTAGTGGCCCATGTTGCGGGCGCGGAACTCGATCATCTCCGGCCCGTCCCAGTACTTGTACCAGTCCTCCTTGTGGGCGAACCACGACATCTGCGTGATCTTGTAGCGGTCGTCGTTGGAGACGTGGACCTGGTACTGCGTGGCCCCGTAGCGCAGCGCGATCGGCGCGACCCGGGCGACGTCGGCGGCGAACGTCTTCTGCCGCAGGATCGTCGCGTACCAGAACACGTTCATCAGATCCGCCATCGCTACGCTCCCACTTCGGCTCGGATTGCGCCGGGCCCTTCAGCGGTCTTGCCCTGGCCCTCCGCTGTCGCGCCGACGAGGATCGCGATCTTGCCCAGGTGCTTGTTGTCGCGCAGCAGCTGGTGAGCCTCGGCGACTCCTTCAAAGCCCATCGTCTGCCACAGCACCGGCCTGATCTTCGACTCCTCGATCAGCTCGTTGGCCTTGTTGGCCTCCCATGCGTTGGCGAAGTGCGAGCCGATGATCTCCTTCTGACGCATCCACAGGTAGCGGACGTCGAAATCGAGCTGGTAGCCGGAGGTGGCGCCGCAGATCACGACCTTCCCGAACGGCTTGACGCACAGCACCGAGGTCGGGAACGTCGCCTTGCCGACGTGCTCGAAGACGATGTCCGGCGCCCCGCCCAGCTGGCGCTCGACCTCCTTGCAGAACCGGCGCGACTCCTTGAAGCGGGCCCGCTCCTCGGCGGGTGACTCGCCACCGCGGCGCATCATGCCGTCAAACTCGGCTCGGTTGACATAGCCGGTCGCGCCCAGCTCCTTGACCAGCTGGCCCTTCTCGTCGCTCGAGACCACGCCGACGGCATCGGCGCCGGTCATCGCGCAGAGCTGGGTCGCGAACACTCCGAGGCCGCCTGCGGCACCCCAGATCAGGACCCGGTGGCCGGCCTGAAGCATGGTGCGATCGATCAGCATCCGGTAGGCGGTGAAATAGGTCAGCCCGTAGGAGGCTGCCTCCTCCCAGGCGAGATGAGCGGGCTTGGGGAGCAGTTGCTGTGCCTGAACCTTGCAGAACTGGGCGAATGAGCCCCAGCTGGTCTCATAGCCCCAGATCTGCTGGCTGGGTGCCGCCAGCGGATCGAGCCCGTGGACCTCGGGATCCTCGTAGGACGCCTGGTTGCAGTGCACAACCACCTCGTCACCGGGCTTCCAGCGGGTCACGCCCGGGCCAACCTTCCAGACGATCCCCGAGGCATCCGAGCCGCCGATGTGATGATCCTCGTTGGGGTGGTAGCGGAACACCGATACCGGCTCGCCGAGCGCGGCCCAGACGTTGTTGAAGTTCACGCCGGCCGCCATCACCCGGACGATGACCTCGAACGCGCCCGGCTCAGGGACCTCGATCTGCTCGAGCTGGAAGGCATCGACCGGCTCGCCGAAGCGCTCCTCGCGGATCACCCACGCGGCCATCGTCGCCGGAAGCTCGCCGGGCGGAGTCTCGACGTTTGCGACTTGGCTTGAATCGACGGCCACTCGCTGAACACCTTCCTGGTCGTGATCGGGGTCGCTCAGGATCGTACCCGGACCCGGCCGCCACCGATTCGCGGGCGCGGCTGCGGCAGCGTGCCGGCCGGGGGTTTCAGACGAGCGTCAGCTCGGGCTCGGCGGCGCGGTCTTCGAGCTCCGGGGTGGGCTGCACCGCGGCAGGCTGGTCGGCCGGCCGGCGCCGGATCAAGGCAAGGGCCACAAGCGCTCCGACCAGCGTCACGCCGGCGCCGATCGTCAGTCCGATACCGAGAGCCGAGACGAACGCATCACGCGTGACTGCGACCACGTGGGCCGAGACTTCTCCGTGTGGCGCCCCGCCGGCACCGAGCGCGTTCGCGAGTGATGATCGCGTCGCGGCCGGGACGTGGGGGAGGCCCTGATTGATCTTGGAGGTGCCGATCACCGTCAGCAGCGCTCCGGTCACGGCGACTCCGAACGTCCCACCCACCATCCGGCTCATCGACAGCACCCCGGAGGCGACGCCGGCCTTCGTGCGGTCGACCGAGTTCATCGCGGCGGTGCTCATTGGCGACATCGTCAGTCCCATGCCGAGGCCCATCAGGATGAACCCGGGCAGCAGCAGCCCGTAGCCGGAGTGGATCGTCAGCCGCGACTGGATGAACAGCGCCAGCGCGACCGTCATCAGGCCGAGCACCATCGGGATCTTGGCTCCGATCCGGTCGGTCAGGCGTCCAGCAAGCGGCCCCATGACGATGATCACCGCGGTCGCGGGAAGGAAGCGCACGCCGGTCTGCAGGGGCGAGTAGTGAAGGATGTTCTGCATGTAGAGGGCGAGGAAGAAGAACTGCGCCAGCATCGCGAACGAGACGATGAACGCGACCAGGTTGGTGCCCAAGAACGTCCGCGAGCGGAAGAAGTTGAAGTCGACCATCGGGGCCGCGCTGCGACGCTCGATGACGACGAAGGCGGTCAACGAGAGGGCGGCGATCGCGAACAGCGAGACCACGCGTGCCGATCCCCAGTGCCACGCGTTGCCCTCGACCAGCGCCAGGACAAGCGCCGTCAGGCCGACCGTGATCGCGGCGATGCCGGGGAAGTCGATCGTCCGCGAGACGGTCTCGTCGCGTGACTCGCGGGCCGCGAACAGGGTGACGGCAACCGCGATCAGGGCGATCGGCGGGTTGATGAAGAAGATTGCGCGCCAGCTGACCTGCTCGGTCAGAAAGCCGCCGACGACGGGCCCGATCGCCAGCGCGAGCGCGCTGACCCCGGCCCAGGTTCCGATCGCGGTCCCACGCTGATGGGGTGGGAACGCCTGGGTGATGATCGACAGCGTCGCCGGCATCATGAACGCGGCGCCGACGCCCTGGACGGCACGGAACGCGACCAGCACGGTGTCGCTCGGCGCCAGGCCGATCGCGGCGCTCGAGAGCCCGAACACGACCACGCCGAACAGGAACATCCGGCGGCGACCGAAGATGTCCCCGAGCCGGCCGCCGGTGACGAGCAGCACGGCGAACGTGAGCGTGTAGGCGTTGACGGTCCACTCGAGCGCGGACAGGGTCGCGTGCAGGTCCCGCTGGATGGACGGCAGCGCGACGTTCACGACCGTGTTGTCGAGCATGATCATGAACAGCGCGAAGCACATTGCTCCGAGCGTCCACCAGCGGCTGTTGTCGTCTGTGATCAGACGGTGTCGGTGAGCGAGGATTCGTTGCGTCAAGGGGTCACATTCCTTCTGGTCGGCAGACGGCGATGTCAGGGCGCCGGAGCAACTCAGAGAGCGCTCCCGCGAGCGCCCGGCGCTCGTCGTCGTTCAAAGTCTGGGTGAACTGCTCCAGGCCGTTCAGGCGCGCGGCGTTGAGCTTGCGGATCACCGAACGACCGCGGTCGGTGAGGCTGACCCGCTTCATCCGCCGGTCGTCCACGTCCTCGTGGCGCTCGACCATCCCGCGCCTGACGAGGTCATCGACCGTCCGGCTGGCGGCCGGCAGCGACAGCGGGACGAGCTCGGCGGCCTCCTTGAGCGTCAGCTTCCGGGTCGCGAGCTCGAGGTGGTGCAGGAGCTTGATCTGGGTGATCCCCAGCTCGAGCACGCCCATCGCCTCAAAGAAGTCCGAGTTGCAGTTCTTGTGCAGGAACACCACCAGCGCGTACAGATCCCCGGCCAGCGCGTCCTTGGACGTGGGGACCGGGCTTGCCTCGGCGCCCGTCTGCGCGGCGACCGCTTCGGGGCCAGAGTCAGTCGAGCTGGTTGTCGCAGACACCGAGACCTCCGTCGTAGGCTTCCAATATGGACGAGGTAGTTACTTGCACGCATGCAAGTATTGCACACAAGTTGTGTTTGCGCAAGGGAAAGGGGTGGCCCGGGGCGCGGCGGGCTCGGCATGGCTGCGCGCCGACAGCGGCCGACGTGGCTGCAGGGGTGCCGCGTGCTTCGGCGTGGGCCGAGGCGATCGCGGGCTGACTGCATGAGGGCTGGTTCCGCGCGCCGGGGTCGATTTACTGGGCTGGGCGCAGGTTTTCGGGGTAGGGCTGCCGGCCGGGGTCGATTTACTGGGCTGGGCGCAGGTTTTCGGGGTACGGCTGCCGGCCGGGGTCCATTTACTGGGCTGGGCGCAGGTTTTCGGACTACGGCCGCCCCGTCGGCCCGGGCCTGACTTGTTGGCCCCAGGCCCGACCCGTTGACCCCAGGCCCAACCCGTTGACCCCAGACCCGACCCGTTGGCCTGGCGCCGCTTCTTCGGCGAGCGCCATGCCGTGAACCGCCAAACCGGCGCGGCGGGCGCTAACGGGCCCTCACCGGCAGAGCGTTACGGCTGCAGCAGATCGTTGTTGCCGTTCGCCCGCTCGCGGCCGATGTGGATCGACGCTGAGCGGATCGACGACTGCTTTGAGAGCTGGGCGTCGGTCCCGTGGGCTGCGGTGGCGATCGTGTAGTCGCCCGGACGGACGTTGACCGACACCTGCGTCGTGCCCTGCGGGTTGATCGGCGCGGTGCTGGCGATCGGGAGCGAGTGGCCCGACTTGGAGATCGCCAGTCCTTCGGACTTGGTCGCCTGGTTGGTGACGATGAACACGATCGGACCCGCGCCGACCGTCGAGGGCGAGACCGAGATGTGCGAGTCGTTTACGTAGACGGTGAGGTTGACCGGGCTAGGGGGTCGCGGCTGGGTTGGAGCGCTTCCGCCGGTACTTCCGCAGCCTGTGACGACTGCGAATGCACCAACGATGCCGATCATCCTGATTCGCATTCGCGACGTGTTTTGGTTTTTCGGACCGCCTCAGCGACCGCGCCGGTCAGCCTTATGGTCGGCCGGGGAGAACCTTAACCGAACCGGCAGCCAGCTTCCATCAAGATTTGGCAGCTGGGGCGGCGAGTGATTCGCGAGCGCTGTCGAGGCGCCGCAGCTCGGCCTGTAGCTCGTCCCACGACTCGGATTCAACGCGCTCGTACTCGTCCCCGGCGAGCTCGCGCAATCGCTCGCTGTAGGCGGTCCATGCCTGACGCGTCTCAGCGTCCAACTCCTGCAGGTGATCTGTGTCCGGTGCGACGGTCATCAACTGAGGCTCCTTCCCTAGTGTGGCACCTAACGATGCTACCCCTCCCCGCGGTCACGAACGCCAGCTCACGGTTTCCGGAGCGCTGGCCGCGGATGGGTAGCTGAACTGACGCCGGCGGCGCTTGCAAGCGTGCGTGCACGCCGTCCGACCCCAGGCGTATCAACGTCGAGATGGAGCTGCTCGAGGCGCCGATCGCGACCGCCGAGTTCATGGTCGTCGACACCGAGACCAACGGCCTCGGAGGGGAGAGCTGCGAGCTGACCGAAGTCGGCGCGGTCCTGGTCGGCGGCGGCGAACTTCACGACCGCTGGAGCTCGCTCGTGCGCACGAGCGAGCCGCTGCGGCGCGGGATCCAGCGCTTCACGGGCATCACGCAGGCGATGGTCGACGGCGCTCCGGCGCTCGAGGAGGTGCTGCCACCGCTGGCCGAGCTGCTGCGTGGCCGCGTGATGGTCGCGCACAACGCGCCGTTTGACCGCCGGGTGCTGAGGCAGGCGTTCGGCCGGACCGGGCTCGAGTGGCCCAATCCGCCGGTGATCTGCACGGCCGCGCTCGCGCGCGCGATGCTCCCGCTCCAGCGCCAGCGCGGCCTGACCGTGCTCGCGGACGCGCTCGGAATCGAGGTCGCGCAGGCGCACCGGGCGCTCGCCGACGCCGAGACCTGCGGGCGCGTGCTGTGTGCGCTGATGCCACGGTTGTGCGCGAACGCATCGACCGTCGCCGAGGCGCTGAAGGCGGTGGCTCCGCGACGGCCGCGCCGGCGACTCGCGGCGAAGGCGAGCAGCGGCCACTTTCCCGCGGGCGCCCGGTTCACGGGCGGAGCGCGAACGCGTTCGCCGGACTTCGCCGACCTACCGCGTGACCCGGGCGTGTATCTGTTTCGTGACGACGCGGGTCGCGTCCTGTACGTCGGCAAGTCGGTCTCGATTCGCAGCCGGGCACGGGCTCACTTCGCGCCGTCGGCCGCGCCGGCCGAGTGGACAGAGCACGCATCGGTCGTCGACTACCGGACCACGTGCTCGGAGCTGGGCGCGCTGGTGCTCGAGAACCGGCTGATCAAGGAGCTGGCCCCGCCCGGCAACAAGCGGCTGACGCTCCGTGACGACCGGCTCGTGTACATCATCTGCCGGCTCGACATCCCCTACCCGATCCTTGAGGTCGCCCCGGCACCGGCGGCCGGCCATGCGGTCACGATCGGACCGTTGCGAGGGCGCCGGCTCGCGGGCGAGTTGGTCGAGCAGCTCGACTCGCTGTTCGGCCTGCGTCACTGCGGCCGGAGGCTCGCCAGGCGACCGCATCCGTCGGCCTACGGGCAGATGGGGCGCTGCCTCTCGCCGTGCCTCGGCGATCTGGACCCGAACCTCTACCGGCGGCGGCTGGATGAGGTGCTGCGGCTGTTCGTGTCCCAGACGGAGCGCGAGACGCCGGGCGAGCCGCTGCTCGACCACGTCGAGCGCCAGATGCGCGGCGCGGCCGCCGAGCAGCGCTTCGAGCGGGCAGCCGCGCTGCGCCGCCGCCGGCGTCGGCTCGGTGTCGTGCTCGAGCGGCTCGGAGGGTTGCTCGAGGCGACCCACGCCAGGCCTCGGATGCTTGTCACCGCGCACCCGAACGCTGACAAGTACGACTGCTTCTGGGTCGCCGGCGGCAGGCTCGTCGACTGGGGTCCGCTGACGCCCGACGGCGACGAGCTCGAGACGCGGACCGCGGCCGCGGTCGCGCGCAGCGGCCGGCTCGATGAGGTCGGCGCGCACGTCCCGCCCGACGAGATCGACGAGCTGCGGATTCTCGGCAGCTGGCTCGCAGCACATCCCGAGACGCCGCAACTCGCGCTCCGGCCGGCGCCGGAGCCCCGCGCCCTGCATGAGTTCATCGCGAGCGCGTCAGCGCTCGAACGGAAGCTCGGTGACGATCGCGCCGACCTCGTCGGGGCCGACGAGCACCTCTGAGCCGGGTGGCGCCTCGCGGCGAACGAGCGCGAGCGCAATCGGCCCCAGCGCGGGGGAGCGGGCGACGCTCGCAAGCGTGCCGACGGTGCGGTCTCCGAACCTGATCTCGGCGCCCGTGTCGGCGGGCGCGGTGAGACGCAGTCCACGCAGCTGACGGTTGGGCTTGCCGCGGTAGTGGAGCCGCGCGACCGTTTCCTGGCCGACGTAGCAGCCCTTCGTGAACGACACCGCGCGCTCGTTGAGGCCCGCCTCCTGGGGGATCACGGTCTCGTCGAGGTCGACCCCGTAACGGGGGCGGCCGTGCTCGACACGCACGCAGTCGGCGACGTTCTCCGACACGGGTACGGCGCCGAGCCCCGTCAGCGCGGCGGTCAGGGCGGCTGTCTGCTCGCCGTCGCAGAGCAGGTCGATGCCCAGATCGGTGCGGATCGCGCGAACGTCGATCGCGGCCACGGCGGTGGTCAGGTGTGAGTGCTCGGCCGTGGGAAGGTCGCTGACGGCGGCGGTCTGCTCGGCGCGCGGGCCGAGCAGCGACAGCAGCCCGCGCTGGAGCGTGCGCTTGTGCAGCTGCACGTCGTAGCCAATGCTGAAGCGCCGGATCATGTTGAACAGCTCCTGGAGCGCGACCCGCTCGGTATCGAGCAGCAGCTCGTCGCCGGTGTCGAGGATCCGCAGGTCGCCGAGCATCTTCCCCTTCGGCGTCAGGAAGGTCGCATAGCAGCCGGTGCCCGGCGTCAACGCCTCGACATCGTTTGATACCTGGCCCTGGAGGAACCCCTTGGCATCGGACCCGGTGAGCGCAAGCTTGCCGCGCTCGGATTGGTCGAGCAGCCCACAGCCGACAGTGATCGCGTCGTACTCGTCGGCTGAGATCTCGAGCAGGCTCACCACGGCAAAGGATAGGAATCGCGGCTCCCGGGCACGCGGAATCGGCTCGCAGGCGACGCGTAAGGCTAGTTACAGCCGGGCCAGGACCCGAGCCGACAGCTTGCGAAAATCAAATTTAGGGCTACCATAATCTGCGATGGCAGTCCACCAGGAAACCGATCCGCTTCGGTCGTCGGCGGTCGAGGACTACACGAAGGCCATCTACGCGCTCGAGGACCGCGACGAGCGACCCGTCAGCACCAACGCGTTGGCCGAGCGGTTGGGCGTGACGCCGGCGTCGGCGTCGGGCATGGTCAAGCGCCTCGGCGAGCTCGGCCTCGTCGTCCACCAGCCGTACCACGGGGTGATGCTGACCGACGCCGGCCGGCGCGTGGCGCTCGAAGTGATGCGCCACCACCGGCTGCTCGAGCTGTACCTGTTCCAGAGCCTCGGGGTGCCGTGGGATCGCGTCCACGAGGAGGCCGAGGTGCTCGAGCACGTCCTCTCCGAGGAGCTCGAGGAGCTGATCGCACGCAAGCTCGGCGACCCGACCCGCGACCCCCACGGTGACCCGATCCCGACCCGGGACCTCGTGATCGAGGAGACCATGACCGAGAGCCTCGAGTCGCTCCAGGCCGGCAGCAGGGGAACCTTCGCGCGTGTCTCGGACTCGGAGCCGGAGATGCTGCGGTACCTGGCCGACCGCGGGATCGCGCCCGGTGACGAGCTCGAGGTCGTCGACCGCCAGCCGTTCGGCGGGCCGCTGTTCGTCCGTTTCGGGGACACGGTCCATCCGCTCGGCGGTGAGCTCGCGCGTGCGATGCGGATCGAGGTCAGCCGGTGACGCCGATCACCAAGCTCCGCGAGCCGGCGCTCGAAGGAGCGGTCGCCGACGGCGGCGCCGCCTCGCTGACCGAATCCGGGCCGTCGCCATTGGAGCGACTGCTCGCGCGCGGTCGGTTGCGGGCGACGCTCTCGATGCTTGGACCGGCATTCGTCGCCGCGGTCGCGTACGTCGACCCGGGCAACTTCGCGACCAACGTCACGGCCGGATCGAAATTCGGCTACGCGCTGCTGTGGGTGGTCCTGCTGGCGAACCTGATGGCGATGCTGATCCAGTACCTGTCGGCAAAGCTCGGAGTCGTCACCGGCCGCAGCCTGCCCGAGCTGTGCCGCGAGCGGTTCCCTCGCTGGACGAGCTGGGGGCTGTGGATCCAGGCCGAGGTGATGGCGATGGCGACCGACGTGGCCGAGTTCCTCGGCGCGGCGATCGGGCTGAACCTGCTGTTCGGTGTGCCACTTCTGGTGGCGGGACTGATCACCGGCGTGATCGCGTTCGCAATCCTCGACCTGCAGCGGCGCGGCTACCGCAGCTTCGAGCTCGCGATCGCCGCCCTGCTGGGGATCGTGTTCGCCGGCTTCCTGTATGAGACGTTGAAGATCGGGCCCTCCGCCCGCGCGTCACTCAGTGGGCTGCTTCCGGGTCTCGGCGGCAGCGACGCCATTTATCTCGCGGTCGGGATCGTCGGCGCGACCGTGATGCCTCATGTGATCTATTTGCACTCGGCGCTCACCAAGGAGCGCGTGCAGCCCCGCGACGACGCGGAGCGGACCAAGGTGCTGCGGTTCGTCCGCACCGATGTGATCATCGCGCTCGGGCTCGCCGGGCTGATCAACCTCGCGATGCTCGCCGCCGCCGCGAAGCTGTTCCACGGCTCCGGTGTGACCACGATCGAAGGCGCACATGCCGGTCTCTCGCAAATGGTGGGAGGTGGGGCGGCGCTCGCGTTCGCGGTCGCGCTGCTGGCGTCGGGCACCTCATCGTCGAGCGTCGGGACGTTCGCCGGCCAGATCGTGATGGCCGGATTCATCCGGATTCGGATCCCGCTCGCGCTTCGTCGCGTGATCACGATGGTCCCCGCGCTGGTGATCCTCGCGATCGGGGTGAACCCGACGGGAGCACTGGTACTGAGCCAGGTGGTGCTGTCGTTCGGGATCCCGTTCGCTTTGGTGCCGCTCGTCGTCCTGACCGGGCGCCGCGACGTGATGGGAGCGCAGGTCAACGGTCATCTGATCCGCTTCGCGGCGTACGGGGTCGCGGTTGCGATCACGGCGATGAACGGCTTTCTGCTCTACCAGCAGCTGCTCGGCTGAGTACGCTTGACAGCCGATGGCCTCGCTGGCGAACACGTTCGATGAGACGGTCGCGTCGCTTG
Source organism: uncultured Solirubrobacterales bacterium (assembly GCA_963770885.1). GTDB lineage: Bacteria > Actinomycetota > Thermoleophilia > Solirubrobacterales > Solirubrobacteraceae > Palsa-465. Next base: position 1,310,898 of record CAVYRI010000001.1, read on the forward strand.
CAGACGACTGGACCGACCTCGAGTTCGACCTGCGGATCCTCGACGAGCGCCGCTACGTCGATGCCGCCGTGATGCTGGTGACCGCCAACCCGCAGCCGTACTCCTACTCGGACTGGCATTGGCGCCTGGTCGTCGCACATCGCTTCGGGCACGGCACCCCGGTGCCGTCGATCAGGCTCGGGCTCAAACTGCTCGACGACGCCGGGATCGACGGCGAGCTTGCGCTGCGGGAGGTCCGCACCGGCCGGGTCGAGACGGTCCAGATGTGGGGCCGGACCGAGTCGGTCCGGGAAGAGTTCAAGCGACGCCGGGCGCAGTAGCGATGGCGCGGGCGGTCGCGTTCGTCCCCGACCTGCTGTTCGGGTCAAACGTGCTCGGGGCGCTGCAGGCCGCCGGCCACGATCCGGTGCTCGTCACCGACGGGGCTGATCTGCCCGGCGCGCTCGCCGGAGCGGACGTGCTGATCGTCGATCTGACCGCCGACCCGTCGTCGCGGATCGCGCTCGTCGCGTCCGCGCTCGGGCCCGAGCCGCCGCGGACCTTGGGCTTCTTCTCACATGTCGAGCGTGACGTCCGCGCCGAGGCAGAGCAGGCGGGGTTCGACCTCGTCGTGCCGCGGTCACGGATGGCGCGTGCCGCAGGCGAGCTCGTCACTGAGCTTGCGGCGGCAAGAAGCGCTGGGTGAACATCGCGCCGACGTCGGGCAGCCGCCGGACGATTCCAAAGCGCAGCTCCCACCGCGCCCAGGCCCGCAGGCGGCCGGGATCGAGTGCTCCGACGCGGCCACCGGGGTGATCGAAGACCGGCAGCAGCGCGCTCAGCTGGGCGTGCACGAGCTGGTGGTCGAGCCCCGGGACCTGGGACTCGAGTGCCCTCTCGCCGGCGGCGGGGTCGGCGAGAACCTGCTGGTAGCCGTCGGCGAGCGCGTGGACGACCGAGCGAGCGAGCGCCGGATCGGAGCGCAGGCTCGAGGCGGTCGCGCAGACGACGAGCTCGGGGTAGGAGGGAGCGCCGTACTGGTCGACCTTGAAGACATGGACGCCCGGGTCGCGCTGGCGCAGCGTGACGCCCTCGTCATTCCAGAACGCGGTCGCGCCGCTGACCCGGCCGGCGAGCAGGTCGGCGACCGCGTTGAAGCCGATCGTGATCGTCTTCACCCGCGCGGGGTCACCGCCATCGCCTGCGACCACCGACCGCAGGACGGCCGTGTCGCTCGGCACGCCGGTGACGCCGACCGTCTGGCCCGCGAGCGCGCGCGGGCTCGTGATCCGGGGCGAGGCGACCACCGCCGCCAGCGGCCGCTGGACGATCGCCATCACGCCGACGATGTCCTGCCCCCGCTCGCGCGCGATCGCGAGGTCGTGGATGTCGAGGATCGCGAAGTTCGCACGCCCGGTCTCGAGCAGCTTGATCGAGTCGGTCGAGGCCGACGGCACGACGATGTGCAGTCGTACGCCCGCGCGCCGGGCGTCGCCGCGCGCGAGCGCCTCGTAGATGCCCGCATGGACGGCGTTGGGGGTGAAGTCGAGGACCAGCGTCGCGTTCGCAGTCGCGCCTTTGCCGGTGACCGACGAGCCGCACCCGGCGAGCGCCACCGCGGCGACCAGCGCGATGACCAGCAGCGACGTCAGCGAGATCCTGCGCACCGGCGGGCAGGATAGGCGCCCGCGGCCCTCGTAGAATCCGCTTCAGCTATGCGCCGCCGGGTCACGTTCAGCCGGAACTTCACGCTGTCGCTGTCGCGGACGTGCCGCTGCTATTGCAAGTACTGCGCGTTCGCGACCCACAAACCCCACCTGCATGCGCCCGACGAGGTGCTGGCGATGCTCGACCAGGCGGCGGGCCGCCACCGGGTCAAGGAGCTGCTGGTGCTGACCGGCGAGCGCCCCGAGCACAACGCGCAGGTCGCCGCGCGGCTGGCTGAGTTCGGTCACGAGGACTTCGTTTCCTATGTCGTCTGGGTGTGCGAGCGCGCGCTCGAGCGAGGCCTGCTTCCGCACACCAACCTCGGCGTGCTGAGCCGGGCAGATCTGCAGCGGCTGCGCGCGGTGACCGCCTCGCAGGGACTGATGCTCGAGTCGGTCAACCCTGAGCTGGTCGTCCACCAGGGCTCGCCGACCAAGGACCCGGCGGTCAGGCTGGAGACGATCGCCGCGGCGGGTGAGCTGAAGATCCCATTCACGAGCGGGATCCTGGTCGGGATCGGCGAGCGCGAGGAGGAGCGGATCGAGGCACTCGAGGCGCTGGCGGGCGTGCACGAGCGCCACGGACACCTGCAGGAGGTGATCCTGCAGAACTTCGTCCCACATGAGAGCTATTACGGTCGCGAGCCGGCGCAGATCGCCGATGCGGCGGCGCGTGACTACTGGCGAACGGGCGTCTGGGACGGCCCGCGCCTGCAGGCGCCCCCGTGGGCGTGCCCGGTGTCGCTTGAAGACCTCAAGCGTCTGATCAAGGAGTGCCGGCGGCTGATGCCAGATGTCGGCGTCCAGGTGCCGCCGAACCTGTCTGACTGGTGGCCAGAATTGGTCGGCGCCGGGGCCACGGACCTCGGTGGCCTGAGCGCCAACGGAGACCACATCTCGCCCGAGCATCCGTTCCCGTCGCCGCCGCAGGCCCGCAAGCGGCTTGCGCGCGACGGCTTCGCGCTCTCCGAGCGGCTGTGCGTATATCCGGAGTACATCGATCCCGAGTGGCTCTCAGAGCCGGTGCTCGACGTGATCCGCAGCCGCTTCTGGTCATTCATTCCGCGCCGAGGCAGCGGCCGGCGCGCTGAGGTCGCGGTCGCCGACACGGCCGCGCCGCGTGCCGTCGAGCGGGCTCGCGACGGCGAGCCGCTGACCGCCGAGCAGCTGACGGCACTGTTCGCCGAACGGCGTCCAGAGGTGATCGAGGATATGCGCAGCGCCGCCGACGAACTGCGCGCGACGCTCGCCGGGGACACCGTCACGTTCGTCGTCAACCGCAACATCAATGTCTCCAACATCTGCGTCGTCGGCTGCGCGTTCTGCGGCTTCGGGCAGTCCAAGCGCTCGCCCGACGCCTACGAGCACTCAGAGCAGGAGTTCGCTCGCCGGGTGCAGGAGGCGCTAGACGCGGGCGCGACCGAGATCTGCATCCAGTCGGGGATCCATCCCGACTGGGACCTTGAGGACTATCTCGGCTGGCTGCGGTTCGCCAAGCAGCTCGCCCCGGAGCTGCACCTGCACGCGTACTCGCCGATGGAGGTCGCGCACATGTGCGACGTCAGCGGGCTGGGTCCGCGGGCCGTGTTCGAACGGCTCCGTGAGGCCGGGCTGGGGTCGACCCCCGGGACGGCGGCCGAGGTGCTCCATGACGGCGTCCGTGAGCGGATCTCGCCCAACAAGCTGCCGGTCGGGCGGTGGGTGGAGATCATCGAGGCCTCGCACGCCGAGGGGATCCGATCGACCGTGACGGTGATGTTCGGCCACATCGAGGAGCCGTGGGAGCTTGCCGAGCACATGCGAGTCGTACGTGAGCTGCAGCAGCGCACCGGCGGCTTCACGGAGTTCGTGCCGCTCTCGTTCATCCCATTCCACACGCTGCTCGGACGCACCCACGGAGTCCAGGAGATCTCGCGCGAGGAGAACCTCAAGCACACGGCGGCGTTCAGGCTCGCGCTCGGTGACACGGTCACCAATCTCCAGGCAAGCTGGGTCAAGATGGGGCTCGACGCAGCGACCGAGGCGTTGCGCTGGGGGGTCAACGACCTCGGCGGAACGCTGATGGAGGAGTCGATCTCGCGGATGGCCGGCAGCTACCACGGGGTCAGGCTCGAGCCCGAGCAGCTGATCGCCGCCGCCCACCGGGCCGGGCGACCGGCCGCTGAGCGCACCACGTTGTACGAGATCCGCCGTCGTTACGAGCGCCAGCCACAGGCCGCGTGACGATGTGAGCGTCGAGCGCCCGCGGTCGCTGTTCGCCGGCGTCGAACCGCTTGAGGTGTTCGTCGAGCTGCTTGCCGATCTCGACACCGACGACTCGCCAACAGAGTTCTATGACCGCATCTGCGAGGCGATCTGCCGGCTGACGACGATGCGGCGCGCGGCGATCTTCATGGCCGACGCCGCGCGGCGACGGGTCAGAGTCGTCGGCTCCCACGGAACCTCGTTCTCGGTGCTCGCGACCCTGACCCCATCGCCGACGCTGATCTCGACCCCGATCGCGCAGCGGGCGCTGGCCTCCGACGAGGTGATGGTCGTCTCCGATGGGATCGAGAACGCGCTGCCGCCCGAGTACGCCGAGCTGTTCGGGATCACGACGCTGGTCTGCACGCCGCTCAGTGCCGCGGGTCGCGCCTACGGCGTGATCTGCGCCGACCGCGGCGGCGGGCGGTTTGAGCTCACCGACGGCGAGCGTCACCTGCTGTGGACGCTCGGGAAGACCGCCGCGCTGGTGGCGACGGCCCGCAACGCGACCCGCCAGCAGGAGCGCAACCGCCGCCTCGGCGAACGGATCGAGCTCGCGCGAGAGATCCACGAGCGCGTGATGCAGCGGCTGTTCGGCGTCTCGCTCGCGCTGAGCGCCGAGCGATCCTTTGACGATGACGAGCGCGAGCGCTGCCGGATCGAGATGCAGGAGGCGCTCAGCGACCTGCGCAGCGCGCTCGAACGGCCGCTGGCTCCGGTGCCTGGCGAGACCGGGACCACGCTGGCGGCCGAGCTGACCCGCGTCACGAGCCTCCCCGGCCATCGGGTCGAGGTCGATTGGCCCTCGAACGTGGCCGTGCCCGACGGAGTCGAGCCGCTCGCCCAATCGGTGCTCGGCGAGGCGTTGCGCAACATTGCCAAGCACGCGTCGGCCTCCCGGATTGAGGTGGTGGTCGGCAGCGACGACGACACGTTCACGCTCGAGATTCGCAACGACGGCGTCGGTTCGGGCTCCCGCGGAACCGGGATGGGACTTCGACTGGCGGCGTTCGAGGCGCTCCAGCACGGCGGGATGGTCGAGTTCGGCGCGCCCGAGCCGGGGCTCTGGCGGGTGCGGCTGGTGGTCCCGAACGCCAGGGACGAGGCCGTCAGCGCGCGCGCCCAGGCGACGCCGTGACGGCACCGGACCCCGAACGCAAGCTGCGCGTGCTGGTCGTCGACGACCACGATGTCGTCCACTGGGGCTTCCGGGTGCTGCTCGGCGAGCAGCCGTGGGTCGAGCGTTGCATGGCGGCCCGCACCGGAGCCGAGGCGCTCGCGCTGCTGCCGACGCTGAAGCCCGATGTGGCGCTCGTCGACCTGTTCCTGGTCGGCGAGTCGGGCGCCGATGTCTGTGCCTCGATTCGCCGCGATTCGCCGTCGACCCGCGTGCTGCTGATCTCGGGCGCGGGGCGGATGTCGCCCGCCGCCGCACGGGCGGCCGGAGCCTCGGGCTTCGTCTCCAAGGACTGGGAGGCCCGCGAGGTGGCTCGGGCGGTGCGGATGGTGGGGCTCGGGATGACGATGTTCGCCCCGACGTCCGAGCAGCCGGCGCCGCTGCTGTCAGAGCGCGAGCGCGAGGTGCTCGACCTGATCGCTGCCGGCTCGACCAACCGCGAGATCGCCCAGCGCCTGTACCTCTCTCCGCACACCGTCAAGGAGCACACCAGCACCCTGTACCGCAAGCTCAAGGCGCGAAACCGGGCAGAGGCGGTGCAGCGCGCCCAGCGGATCGGCCTGCTCGGCTAGCGGTGGCGCATCACCTTCTCGAGCACGGGGAGCTTGACCGCGTGCGGCACATACCGCCACGCGAGCATCCCGGCCCGCATCGAGAGACCGGGAACGACGACGCGACGCCCGCTGGCCAGACCGGAGACCCCCGCCTTGGCGACGTCCTGGGCCGACGGCTTGACCTGGCTGGGGAACGCCTGCTCGAACGATCGCCCGCCGGCCGCCTCCCACCCGGCCTGCTCCCAGAACTCGGTGTCGACCGGCCCGGGTGCGAGCGCGGTGACCGTAACGCCTGAGCCGCGCAGCTCCTGGTGCAGCGCCTCGGAGAAACTGAGCAGGTAGGCCTTGGCCGCCGAGTACCCCGCTGAATAGGGCAACGGTTGCATGCCGGCGGTTGAGGCGACATTGAGGATTCCGCCGCGACGGCGCTGCACCATCGCGGGCAGGAATGCCGAGATCAGCGCGACGGGGGCCTCGACCAGCACCCTGATCTGGTCGAGCTCGCGCGCCGGATCGGACGACGCGAACGCGCCGCCGGTCGCAAAGCCCGCGTTGTTGACCAGGATCTCGACGTCGAGATCGAGCGCCGCGACCCGACCGGCGAGCCGGTCGCGCGAGGCGGCCTTTGACAGGTCGCAGCCCAGCGCCTCGGCACGGATACCGTGCGCCTCGCGCAGCTCGGTTGCAAGCTCGTCGAGACGGCCCTTGCGCCGCGCCACCAGTACCACGCCATGACCGCGTCTTGCCAGCTCGCGGGCGATTTCCGCGCCGATCCCGGCCGATGCTCCCGTGACCAGCGCGGCGGACGAGGATTGTGGCTTGGGGAGGCTCATGCCACGCTCACCGAGCGCCAGCCTACCGCCTCCCCCCGAACGGGGGGAATGCGCGCGACGCCTGTATCTCGCCCGCAAACGTGGCGTAGGTTGAATCGGGATGAGCCATTCGACAGCAATCCTGTTCCCAGGGCAGGGAAGTCAAACCGATTCGATGCGCGATGATGTCGGGCGCGCCCGGCCAGAGCTGCTCGAACTCGCCGTGCAGGCCGTGGGCGACGACCCGTTCGCGCGCGCCGGCGAGGGCACCAACTTCGCGCAGCCGGCGATCTTCTGCGCCAGCCTGGCCGGCTGGCACGCGCTCGGCTGCCCGCCCGGCGAGATGATGGCCGGCCATTCGCTCGGTGAGTTCGCGGCGCTCGTGGCTGCGGGCGCTCTCGAGGAGCGCGCCGGGCTCGAGCTGGTCGCGCTGCGCGGCCGCCTGATGTACGACGCCGGGCATCAGGCCGGTGACGGCGGCATGGTCGCCGTGCTCGGGCGTGGCGCAGCTGAGCATGCCGAGGAGATCGCGCTCGCTCATGAGCTGACGGTCGCAAACGACAACTCTCCCCAGCAGGTGGTGCTGTCAGGCCGCCGGTCAGAGCTGCCCGGGGCCGTCGCAGCACGCCAAGGAGCTCGGTCTGCGGGCGATGGAGCTCGACGTGACCGGCGCCTTTCACTCCCCGATGATGGCCTCGGCGGTGCCCGAATTCTCCGCTGCGCTCGCCCAGACCGAGTTCTCGCAGCCGCGGGTTCCAGTCATCTCGGCGGTCACCGTGCGCCCCTTCGAGGATCCGCGCAAGGAGCTCGCCGACGCGCTCACGATGCCGGTTCGCTGGCGCGAGACGATGCTCGCGCTGCACGAGCTGGGGGCCGGCAGGTTCGTCGAGGTCGGGCCCGGCCGGGTGCTGACCGGGCTGGCCAAGCGCACGCTCGCCGACGTGGAGCTGGTCAATGCCTGACTCGGAGCGCACGGCGCTGGTGACCGGCGGATCGCGTGGGATCGGCGCCGCGATTGCCTTTGGCCTGGCCGCCGACGGCTGGACCGTCGGGGTCAACTACCGCTCCGATCGCGACCGGGCCGATGCGGTCGTGGCCGCAATCGAGGACGACGGCGGCAGCGCGGTGGCGCTGGGCGCCGACGTGACCGACAGGGCCGCGGCCGAGCAGCTGTTCGCCGAGCTCGAGCAGCGCTTTGAGCGACCCGTGCTGGCGCTCGTCAACAACGCCGGGATCTCGGCCGACAATCTGACGCCGTCGATCGATGACGAGGCGTGGGATTCGGTGATCGAGACCGACCTGAGCGCCGCCTTTCGACTCACACGGCGCGCCTTGAGGCCGATGCTCAAGGCTCGCGCTGGACGGATCGTCAACGTGTCGTCGGTCGTCGGGCTGCGCGCCAACCCCGGCCAGGCCAACTATGCGGCGGCCAAGGCAGGGCTGATCGCTTTCACTCGCAACGCTGCGGTCGAGGTGGCCCGCCGGGGGATCACGGTCAATGCCGTGGCGCCCGGATGGATCGACACCGAGATGACCGCCGAGGTGTCCAAGGACCTGCTCGCGCAGGTCCCGGCCCGCCGAGCTGGAACTCCGGAGGAGGTGGCGGCATGCGTACGCTTCCTCGTCTCCGAACAGGCCAGCTATGTGACCGGAGCGGTGCTCTCCGTCGACGGAGGTCTGGCCGCATGAACACAACCCCAAAAGGAGAACTCAGATGTCTGTGACGACTGAGCAGGTCGAAACGCGCGTGGTCGAGACGCTCGCGAGCTTCGGCCCCGATGCAAGCCAGATCACGCGCGGCGCGACGTTCGAGGAGCTCGACATCGACTCACTCGATCTCGTCGAGCTCGCCCAGGTGGTCGAGGACGAGTACGGCGTCGTGCTGAAGGGCGAGGACATGAAGGACCTCAAGACCGTCGGCGATGCGATCGACCTGATCGTGGAGCGGGCCTCGTAGTGAGCGGATCGCTGGACAGACGCAAGGTTGTAGTGACCGGGATCGGCGCTGTGACCCCGCTTGGGGTTGGCGCCGCCACGCTCCACGAGCGGTGGGCGCAGGGCGAGTGCGGGATCGCTGACGGGGCCGGGGCGTGCACCGATTTTGATCCCGGCGAGTTTCTGTCGGTCAAGGAGGTCCGCCGGCTTGACCGGTTCGCGCAGCTGGCCGTGACCGCGTCGAGTGAGGCGCTTGCCGACGCGGCCTGGGACGGCGAGCCGCCGTATGACCCGCTGCGTGTCGGATGCGTGATCGCGACCGGGATCGGCGGTCAGAGAACGGTCGAGGCGCAGCTCGATGTGATGCGCGAGCGAGGGCCGAAGATGGTCTCACCGCTCGGGATCCCGCAGTACATGCCCAATGCGGCCGCGGCGGCCGTGTCAATGAAGCACTCGCTGCGCGGCCAGAGCTTTGGCGTCGTCTCGGCCTGTGCGAGTGGAGCGCACTCGCTCGGCCTCTCGATGCGGATGATCCAGTACGGAGATGCGGACGCGGTCGTGTGCGGCGGCGCGGAGTCGACCCTGACCGATTTCTCGTTCGCGTGCTTTAACTCGATGCAGGCGCTGTCGCCGACCGGCATGTCGCGCCCGTTTGACCTGCGCCGGGACGGGTTTGTGATGGGCGAGGGAGCCGGCGTGGTCGTGCTCGAGGAGGCCGAGGCGGCGGCGGCGCGCGGCGCAACCGTGCTCGCCGAGATGGTCGGATTCGGATCGACCTCCGATGCATTTCACCTGACAGCCCCCGAGCCCGAGGGTGGCCCGGCCTCGCGGGCGATCGAGCTCGCGATCGCCGACGCCGGAGCGAGCCCCGCCGACGTCGACTACATCAACGCGCACGGGACCTCGACCCAGCTCAACGATGCCGCCGAGACCGCGGCGCTCAAGCGGGCGCTCGGCGACGACGCCAGGCGCGTCCCGATCTCGTCGACGAAGTCGGCGATCGGACACCTGCTCGGCGCCGCCGGCGCCGTCGAGGCGGTCGCGACCGTGCGGACGCTGGTGACCGGTGTGATCGCACCTACGCTTGGCTACGAGGTGCCCGACCCCGAGCTCGACCTCGACTACGTGCCCGGGGAGGCTCGGCCGCTGCTGAACTCCAACGGCCACCCGCCGCTGGCGCTGTCGAACTCGTTCGCATTCGGCGGCCACAACGTCGCGCTCGCGATCCGCGGAGCGGGCGAATGAGCGCCACCGCCGTCCAGGCGCCGGGACGTCGCCTCGACCCGCTCCAGCGTCTGGAGGCTCTGTGCGATCCGGGCAGCCTCCGGCTGCTGCGCTCGAGCGTCCGCTCAGTGCGGCTCGGCGATCGCGCGATCGACGGCGACGGCGTCGTCGGCGCGACCGGTGCCGTCGACGGACGGCCGATCGCCTGCTACGCGCAGGACGCGTCGTTCCTCGGTGGGTCGCTCGGTGAGCGCCACGCCGACACGATCGTGCGGGTGCTGGAGCTCGCCGCGCGGGCGCGAATGCCGGTCGTCTCGTTCGTCGAGTCCGGCGGCGCCCGCATGCAGGAGGGAACCGCAGCGCTGGCCGGCTACGGCCGGATCTTCCGCCAGACGGTCGCGATGACCGGACTGGTGCCTCAGATCTCCGTGGTCTCGGGCGCGTCGGCCGGCGGCGGCGCGTACTCGCCGGCGCTGACCGACCTGATCGTGATGACCGAGGACGCGGCGATGTTCCTGACCGGTCCGGGAGTCGTCCGCGAGGCGCTCGGCGAGGAGATCGGCGCCGCGGACCTCGGCGGCCCACGAGTGCACGAACGCAACGGCGTCTGCCACATCGTCGAGCGCGACGAGGCCAGCGCCGCCGGACGGGTCCGTGAGCTGCTCTCGTATCTGCCCTCGACGACCGGTCAGCCGGCCCCGCGGTCGACCCCAGCACAGCCCGTGGCCCCCGATCCGGGCGCCTTTGTCCCGACCGTCTCGCGCAGCGTCTACGACGTCCGTGACGCGCTGAGCGCGGTGATCGACGGCGACTCGATGCTTGAGCTGTGTCCGCGCTGGGCGCGCAACATGGTCACGGCGTTCGCGCGAATCGACGGGCGCCCGGTCGGGATCGTGGCCAATCAGCCCCGCTATCTCGGCGGCGTGCTCGATGCCGAGGGCTCCGAGAAGGCGGCCCGGTTCGTCTCGTTCTGCGACTCGTTCGGTCTGCCGCTGGTCGCGATCGTCGACACGCCCGGCTTCATGCCGGGCTCAAAGCAGGAGCGCGCGGGTGTGATCCGCCATGGCGCGGGACTGGTTCGCGCGTTCGCTGCCGCGACCGTCCCGAAGCTGACCGTCGTGTTGCGCAAGTCCTACGGCGGTGCCTACATCACGATGAACTCGCGCGATCTCGGCGCCGACCTCGTGCTCGCATGGCCCGATGCCGAGCTCGGGATCATGAGCGCGCGGGCCGCCGTCGGGATCGTTCACCGCCGCGAGCTGCACGGCTCCGATGACCCCGACGCGGCGCGCGACCGCCTGGCCGACGCATACGCCAGCCAGCATCTGGGAGCCGCCTCGGCCGCCGCCGAGGGATTCGTCGACGAGATCATCGAGCCGGCCGAGACCCGCGACCGCCTGGCGGGTGCGCTCGAGGCGTTCGCGGCGGGTGGTCGCGCGTGATCCTGGCGGACAAGCGGCTTCTGATCACCGGCGTCATCACCAAGGACTCGATCGCCTACCACGCAGCCGAGCAGGCCCAGAAGGAGGGGGCCGAGCTGCTGTTGACGAGCTTCGGCCGCGTCCGGCGAATGACCGAACGGGCCGCGCAGCGGCTCCCCGAGCCGGTCGAGGTGCTCGAGCTCGATGTCAACAAACCCGACGATCTGGAGGCGCTGGCCGACACGCTGCGAGAACGCTGGGGCCGGGTTGACGGCGTGCTGCACGCGATCGCATTCGCTCCCCAGGACGCGCTCGGCGGCGCGTTCATGACCGCACCGGCAGAAAGCGCGAAGGCGGCGTTTGAGACCAGCGCGTTCTCGCTCAAGGCGCTGGCGGGAGCACTCGCGCCGCTGATGCCGGCGGGCTCGGGGATCGTCGGGCTCGACTTCGACGCCAGCGTCGCGTGGCCGATCTACGACTGGATGGGCGTCGCCAAGGCGGCGCTGGAGTCGGTCTCGCGCTACGTGGCGCGCGATCTGGGGCCGCAGGGGATCAGGGTCAATCTGGTCTCGGCCGGTCCGCTCGGCACTGTCGCGGCGCGCGGCATCCCCGGCTTTGAGCGGCTTGCCGAGCTGTGGCGTTCGCAGGCGCCACTCGGGTGGGACAGCTCCGATCCGAGCCCGGTCGCGCGCGCGATCTGCTGGCTGCTGTCGGAGTACTCGCAGGCGATCTCGGGCGAGATCGTCCACGTCGACGGCGGCTTTCACGCTGTCGGCGCGCCGAGCGGCGCCTGACCGGCGAACCGGGCGCCCGGTAGCCTGATGATGCATTATTGGTGGTCGGCGCAGGCGTTGGCGTTGCGCGCTCGGGTCGTGTTGGGCGGTGGCTGGGGGTCTGAACAGCACTGAGGTTTTGTCGAGCGGCGGCTTGATGGTGCTGTTGGACGGGCCGCGGCCCGGGGCAGCCGCGCGAAGATCACCGGCGTGCAGGTCGAGGGGTGATCGTCAAGACGTTGGAGACCGCGCTGATGGACGCGGCGCGCTGGTCGGCGCGGTTGATGGCCCGCGAGGTCGGGGTCAAATCAGTCGGCCGTGGATCGGCGGGGCTTGTTTTGGCTGTCGAAAGGGGTGATCGGTGGGTGTCAAACGCGACAAACCCGTTCGCGGGGATGCGATTTGTCGCAGACCGGGCCGATTTGCATGCCGTCTGTGGCAAATCCCGTCGCGCGCGGACGATTTGTCACGTTTCGCATGCGTTCAGGGGACCGCCTGCACGGGTCTACGTCCGGACAAAACCACCGACGAGACCCTCGACTCGATCGCCACCTACAGCACGCCGATCAATGAATCACGACATTTAGCGAAACAGGTCCTGCTCGGCGGCCCTCAGCAACACCGCGGCGCCGGGTCCGTCGCCGTCGGTCACATGGCGCCCGGCACCAGTGACCAGCACCGCCGGCTGGCGCCCGTTCTTGGTGCGGGCGAGATCGGCGGCCGACGCGAGCTCGTCGGCGACCGCGATCCAGGTCGCGTGCAGCTCACGGCCCCGGTTGTCGCGGCGTCCGCGCCAGTCCTCGAGCGGCGTCAGGCCGGCGCAGCCGATCGCAACGTCGGCTTGGCCGTGGCGCCAGGCACGGCCGAACGAGTCGGTGATCAGAACCGCGGGCGCGCTGCCAAGCCGGCTGCGCAACCCCGCGCGCAGGCGCCTGGCCGAGCCGTCGGGGTCGACGGGCAGCAGGATCACCGTATCGTCGTCGGGCGCGTTGGAGGCATCGACGCCGGCGTTGGCGCACACGAAGCCGTGATGGGTGACCGCGATCAGCACCCCGCCGGCGGCCCGGCGGATCTCCCGCGACTCATCGAGGACCACCTGGACGTGGCGTGGATCTTTGGCGACCAGCGCCGCCAGCTCCCGCGCGCGCGAACCTGGGACGACGGTTGACAGGGCGCGAGTCCGGCCCTCGGCCTTCGAGACCACCTTATGGGCGACCACCAGCACTTCGTCGGTGGCGGGGGCGCCGGCCGGCATCGCATCGGCGAGCAGTTGCGCGAGGTCGTCACCCGGCCCGATCTCGGGCAGCCCCTCCAGCGCCACTGCCGTGATCCCCGACACCCCTAGGTGCGCGACAGCTGACGGAGCATCCCGCGAGTATGAGCCGCGCCGCCATGGCGAGCCTCGAGCTCGGCCTCGACCGCCGCGAGATCTTCGAGCGTGTCGACGTCGAGGGCCAGCGATTGCACCGGGACCGTCTGGACCTCGAGCCCCGCGGCACGCGCGCGGGCCTCATGGCGCCGGCGACTGCCGGGCCCGAACGACGGCGCCAGCGCATCGGGCGGTGACAGCAGCAGTGCGTTGGTGCCGGTTCCGTGACGGTCGGGGACGATCACCACCGAGTGCTCGCCGGCCGCTGCGCTGACGAGCTCGTCGAGCTCGGCGGGATCGAGCAGCGGGCAGTCACCGGGGACCAACAGCGCCCGGCCGGCGCCGAGTTCGAGCGCGCGCTGGACCCCGGCGGTGGCGGCAGCATTGTGCCCCGGCTCCTCGTCGTCGAGGACCATCGCGCCGTAGCCGGCCGCGATCCGCTGCGCGCCATGGTCCCCTGACACCACGAGCACGCGGTCGATCAGTGTGCTGCGCCGCAGCGCAACCAGGACGTCAGAGAACATCGCCTCGGCGAGCACCCGCCGCGTGGACGAGTCGAGATCCTCGCCGAGGCGCTGCTTGGCCTGGTCGAAGCTCTTGATCGGGAGGATCGCGAGTGGCTCGGTCATCGTGCGGTCAGTAAAGCTAGTGCGTCGCGGCCGGGCCCAAGCCGAGGGCGAAACGGAGCGTCTCCTCGGCCACCCGGCGACGTGCGGCGGCCGAGTCCATCAGCACGTCGGTCTCGAGCACGGGAAGCGACCGCGTCGGCTGGTCGGCGACCAGCCCGTCGAGCAGCCCGTTGTACCCCTCGGCGATCCCGTCACTGGTCAGCGGCCGTCCCGACCACCGCATGAACGCCTCGGTTGGCCCCTTGACCACCTGACGCTCGACGATCGGGCTGACCGCGACGACCGGGGCCGGGCTGCACCGGATCGCCTCTCGGATGCCGGTCAGGGCGAGGATCGGGCCGATCGAGATCACCGGGTTCGATGGCCCGATCACGATTGCGCTCGCGTTCGCCAGCGCCTCGAGTGCCTGGCCCGTCGGTGGGGCGGCCCCGCGGCCGCGGAACACGACGTCGACCACCTCGCCCTCCCCGTGACCCTTGATCAGGAACTCCTGCAGTGGCCACCACCTGTCGCCGGTCAGCACATGGGTTCGCACCGGCGAGTCGCTCATCGGCAAGACGCGCGCGCGGACGCCAAGCGCGGCAGCGATCGTCGCCTGCACCTCGGTCAGGCTATCCCCGCGGTTCAACAGGCGGGCGCGCTCGATCCCGATCGCGAGGTCGCGGTCACCGAGGTTGAACCAGACGTCGATCCCCAGTTCGCGCATCCCGTCCATGACGTGGAACGTGTCATCACGCAGCCCCCAGCCCCGCTCGTCGATCCGGTCCGCGAGCCAGAACGTGACGAGGTCCGGATCGGGTGACACGTAGGCGCCGTGGATCTCGATGTCGTCGCCGGTGTTGGCGATCACGACGAGCTCGTCGGGGTCAACCACGTCCAGCATTCCCCGCGCGAGTTTGGCCCCGCCGGTTCCGCCGGCGAGGATCACGACCGGCTCGTCGCTCACGGTCCGCGGTCGGGCAGGCCCGTAATCCGGATCCCGGCGTGGACCTTGTTGCGGACGTTGATCGAGATCAGCAGCGGGGTCAGCTGCTCGACGATCCGCGCCATCTCGAGCGGCCCGCAGTCGACGGCGCGCAGCCCCTCGATCTGATCGACGAGCTCCCCAACCCGCCGTTTGTCCTCCCGGCGGTCGCCGCACACCAGGACATCCTCATCGAGCGCGTGGTCGAGGTCGGTCAGCAGCGTCGCGCTGACCGTGTGAAACGCCGACACGACCCGCACGCCGTCGGGAACCATCTCCTGCGCCTGCTGGGCGGCGGACCCCTGCCAGACGCCGAGCGTGCGCGTCGCCTTGCCGCTGACCGCGGCGGCGAGCGGCACGGTCGCGTCGATCACGAGCTGATCGGCGCTCAGCGCCCCCTTGAGGTTGGTCAGGGTCTCGGACTGTGACCGGAACGGGACGCTGAGCACCACCATCTCGACGCCGAGCACCGCCTCGCTGTTCTGCTTGCCGGTGAAAGAGCCACCATCGATCGCCTTCGCGGCGCGTCCGGCTGCCTCGGCGGCGCGTGCTGCATCGCGGGATCCGATCACGACCGGAACCCCGGCGCGGCCCAGCCTCACCGCCAGTCCGAAACCGAGCGCCCCCGTCCCCCCGACGATGCATACCGGCCGCGACACAGGACCGGCAGTGTATGTCTCCCGCCCGATCTATAGTTCCCGCGGGGTGCGGGCACGTGTCTTCCTTTTCTCTCTCGCGGCGGCGCTGACGGTTGTCGTCCCGTCTGCCTGGGCGGCCAAGCCGGCACCGCAGCCACTGCAGGTCTCCAGTTCGACCTTCACCCAGAACGCCCAGCAGCTGTCGTGGGCGGTGCAGTTGACCCGTCCCTTCTCGCCGGGCGCGCTCGCGCACGACGGACGATCGCTGTGTCTGCTGATCGAGCGCTCCGGGGGCACGCCGATCGCCCAGGTATGCGTCGCCGGGCCGAAGCCGGGCGCGCGTGCCCCCCGGGTGACGGTCGCGTCGATCAAGGGCAAGTCCATCGGGCGCCCGCGGTTCGCCACCGCCAAGGTGACCCGCAAGAGCTCCAGCCAGCTGACCGCCACGTTTTTGCCCGCGAGCATCGGAATCGGCTACAAGTCGACCCGCTGGCAGGTATCGAGCACGCTCAACTCCCCTCCGTGCGCGGTCAAGGGCCGCGGTGGGATCGCGTGTCAGACGTTGTTCCCGTCCCGGCCGGCGCTGGCTAGGTTCCAAGTTCCCAAGCTGATCGGCTGCGTGCCCAGCGGTGCGCGGTTCGTCACCGCCGGCCCCAGCAACGAGGGCAAGGTGATCGCGCTCACGTTCGACGACGGCCCATGGGTGCAGACGCCACAGTTCCTCAACGTCCTCGAGCACTACCACGTCCACGCGACGTTCTTCGAGATCGGCGAGAACATCCCGACCTATGGCGAGGGTGGGGCGATCGAGCGCCGGATGCTGGCCGACGGCGACATGATCGGCGATCACACCTGGAACCACGCGGATGTCTCGGGCGGGGGCACGTTCGCCAGAGACGAGATCGTCAGAGCAGCCGCCGCGATCAAGAGCGCAACCCACGGTTTTGAGCCGTGCCTGTTCCGTGCCCCCGGAGGCGCGGTCAGCTCGGCGCTGTTCTCGGTCGCCAGCTCGCTCGGTTTCAAGACGATCCAGTGGGACATCGACCCCCGTGACTGGTCGCGGCCCGGAACCGCGTCGATCGAGAACACGGTCCTCGGCAACGCCCATCCCGGGGCGATCGTGCTCCAGCACGACGGTGGCGGTGACCGCTCCGAGACGCTCGCGGCGCTCCCGGACGAGATCAAGACACTGCGGCGCCGCGGCTACCGGTTTGTGACGATCACGCAGCTGTTCGGGATGCGGCTGCTGTATCGCTAGCCGCCTGCCGCAGGTCGGCGTCAATCGAGTCGACGAGCGTCAGCGCCAGCTCGAGCATCCGGTCCAGCGAGCCACGATCGAGCGCCGCGGGGAGATCGATCGCGCGGTGTGACCACAGCGGTAGGCCGTCGCCGTCGAGCGATCCGATCGTGATCGCCGGCAGGCCCGCAAAGCGCCCTGGCAACGCCGGCGAGCAGCCACGGCCGCGGTGGCCGCTCGCCGCCAGCGCTGTGTCCGGCCCGACGGCTCGCTGGGCGATCTGGCTCAGCCGGGGCAGGAAGCGCAGCGGGATCAGGGCGCCATCGCCCGTCCACCAGGTGCGGCTCGGCCCGCCGCAGGCGGCGATGCCGAGAACGATCGTGTTCGCGGCCCGATGTTGAGCTCGATGCCGGCGCAGGTGGCGGCGCAGCCCGATCATCGAACCATCGCTCGCTCCCTGTAGGACCAGCTCGACTCCGAGCTGCTGCGGCGGCGCGACCTCGAGCGCCCGCGCGAGCGCGAGCGCGACGGCGACGCCGCTCGCGTTGTCGTTGGCCCCGGGACCGAAGGGGGCGCTCGCGAGCTCCAGCAGCGCCGCCGTGGCGAGGACGAGGGCCGCCGTCGGAACCAGCTGCACGGCGTCGATCGTGGTCCCAGCGCTGCCCCGCGCGCGGAGGATCGCCGTCACGAGCAGCCACACGAATGCGATCGCGAGCCACCCCTGCCAGCCTGGCGCACGACCACCGACCAGCCGGCGCAGGCGAGCAAACGGCCGCCGGATCGCCGGCCGGTAGACGAGCCCTGTGCGGCCACTGTCGTAGTTGGCGGTCACGACCAGCCGGGTCGGCCGAGGATCGGGCGTCGCGCCGACGCCGCTCTGGCTCGCGTGACCGACGACGTTCTGGCTCGCGTGCTCGCGCGTCAGGCGCCGCCCGAGCGAGACGCCGGTCAGCGAGTCGGCGACCAGCGACACAAGCGCGACCGCGATCAGCGCTGCGCCGACCGTTGCCGAGCCGACCGCGATCAGGCTGCCCGCCAGCGCGAGGCCGGCATGCCAGCCGTGGGCAAGTGCCCAGTTGGGTCGACACCAGAAGGTCTCCACGTCTGCGCCGCGACGGCCGCGGCGCAGCTCGCCGGCGAGCCACCCCGCCGCGCGACGCTCGGCGTTGGTGCCCGCGCCGCGGCCATCGAACTGCGTCAGCTCGGCAACTGTGTCGGCGGTGCCCATCGCGTGCGGATGATCTCAGGCAGCGTGCCGCTGTCGCGCGGCATGGGCCGCCGCGCACGGCCGCAGAACGGCCGATCGTGTACAACCGAGCACCGTGAGCCAGCCTCCGTCGGAGCTCGAGCTGCTCGATGTCGCCCGTGAGGCGGCGCGCGCGTCGGCAGCCGAGCTGCAGCCGCGCTTTGGCCACGACCAGAACCAGATTCGCGCCAAGAGCACCCCGACTGATCTCGTCTCGGAAGCCGACCTCGCGGCCGAGTCCGCGATTCGCCGTGTGCTCGCCGGCCGCCGCCCCGATGACGCGATCCTCGGCGAGGAGGGTGGCGCGACCGGGTTCGGCGAGCTGCGCTGGGTGATCGATCCACTCGACGGGACGATCAATTTCCTGTTCGGCGTCCCGCAGTTTGCGGTCAGCGTCGCCTGCGAGGACCGTGACGGCGCGCTGGTCGGGGTGGTGCTCGATCCGGTGCGCGACGAGTGCTTCACGGCGACCCGCTCGGGGCGTCCAGAGCTCAACGGCTCAGAGATCGTCGCCTCGAGCCGGGCCGACCTGGCGACGGCGCTGGTCGCTACCGGGTTTGCCTACGACGCCGGCGTTCGGGCGCGGCAGGCCGAGGTGTTGCGACGCGTCCTGCCCAACGTGCGAGACATCCGCCGTGCCGGCTCGGCGGCGCTTGACCTCAGCTGGTGCGCCTGCGGGCGCTACGACGCCTACTTCGAGCGCGGAGTCAAGCAGTGGGACTACGGTGCGGGCGGGCTGATCGCACAGCGGGCGGGACTTGAGCTGCGGGTGCTCGACAGGGACGGTGACGACCCCGCCGGGCTGCTCGCCGCGCCTCCGGCGCTGGTGGACGAGCTGCTGGCGCTCGTCGTCGGGCGCTCGTAGACTGAGCGCCCCCGCGGCGGTGGTGGAACGGTAGACACGATGCCCTCAAAAGGCATTGTCCTTCGGGACGTGTGGGTTCGAATCCCACTCGCCGCACTGACGTAGTCACGCCGGGCCGCTCGGGTCGACGGCAGCCAGCACAACATCGGCCTATCGGGCCTGCACATCACCCGCTCGCGCCACCGCCGCTGAGCCTTGACTCGCGATCAGGCCGCGGCGGGCTGAGGGCCGTGGGCGACCGGTGGACTGCCGCGCCGGCGAGCCTCATCCTCGGGGACCTCCTGCTCGACATTCCAGCCCTGAGCGAAGGCGATCATCGTGATCACGATCAGCGCCACCTGGACCGGGATCAGAAGGATCGTCAGGAGGCTGAGCGTGCTGTCGCTAAAGCCACCACCGCCGAACAGCGATTGCGCAGCCGCGAAGCCCGCGTGTTCACGGTCGGCCCAACTGGTCCCCGACAGGCCGGTGCCGGCGATCACCGCGACGATCAGCAGCAGGATCGCCAGCGCCCCGGCGATCGGAAGCAGGCCGCGGGACCACCGCCAGATGTAGAACGCGAGCACCGCGTACACCAGGCACCAGACGAAGTTGACCGGCTTGAGCCCCTCCAACTCGCTCCAACCCCCGATCGTGACCGCGAGCATCAGCACGATCGAGGCGATCAGCAGCACCACGACGACGAGCTTGGTGACCTTGCAGGCCGGTTTGTCGCGGTTTGGGTGGATGACCGTGTAGCCGGGCCTGATGTTGCGAACCTGGGCCACGGGTCGGCACCTTACCTCGTGGGGTGACGGTTTGCGATGGTTTCCGGTCGATCGGGCGTCGGTGTCCGCTTGCTGCGCGCCCATAGAATTCGATCCCAGCGACGCTCGCGGGCGTGGCGGAATTTGGTCAGACGCGCCGGCTTTAGGTGCCGGTGGGCGAAAGCCCGTGGGGGTTCGAGTCCCTCCGCCCGTATCATCGCTGGCCCCACAGGGGAGTGAGTTAATGGTTATGCGCGCGGTCTCCAAAACCGTGAATCCGGGTTCGAATCCCGGCTCCCCTGCTAAGTGATCTCGCACACCGTCTACAAGACGTTCAACACGGAGCGCCGCCGTGAGTTCATTCGGATCACCGAGGACGTGGAGGCGGCCGTCGGGGAGGCGGGGATCAGTGAGGGGATGGCGCTCGTCTGCGCGATGCACATCACCGCCGCCGTGTGGATCAACGATGACGAGCCGGGTCTCCAGGCTGACGTGCTCGAGTGGCTCGACAAGGTCGCGCCGCCAAGCTGGCAGGAGCCGGCCAACGACGTGGCGCGCAAGCTGCTGCCCGACCCCGGCGACTACCGCCACCACCGCGGGGGCGAGGACAACGGTGACGCCCACCTCAAGAACCTGCTCGTCCATCACCAAGTGATCGTTCCGGTGACCGAGGGGCGGCTCGACCTCGGTCCCTGGCAGCAGGTCTTCTACTGCGAGTTTGACGGCGGCCGGCGCAAGCGCCTTGTGATCAAGGTGCTCGGGGAGTAGGCGCTGCAGGCGTCGCGGATCTACGCGCCCGGCGCGCTCGCGGGGAAGGTGGCGATCGTGACCGGCGGCGGCACCAACCTCGGCAAGGCGGCAGCGCTCGAGCTGGCACGGTGCGGTGCCTGCGTCGTGATCGCGGGCCGTCGCGAGGAGGTGCTCGCGCAGGCCGCGGACGAGATCGGGGAGAGATGCTCGTACGTCGCGGCCGACATCCGCGAGGCTCCGGGTGCGGACACGATCGTCCGCGCGGCGCTGGCCCGCCACGGCCGGCTTGACCTGCTGCTCAACAACGCCGGCGGCCAGTACTTCGTCGCCGCCGAGGGCATCACCGCCAAAGGATGGCGTGCCGTCCAGCGCCTCAACGTCGGTGGCACGCTCGCGATGTCGAGGGCGGCCCACGAGCTCGCGATGCGCCCTGCCGGCACCGGCACGATCATCAACGTGACGGTCTCCCCGCACCACGGGATGCCCGCGATGGCGCACACCGGCGCCGCGCGGGCCGCGGTCGAATCGCTGACGCTGGAGCTGGCCCGACAATGGGCGCCAGACGGGGTCAACGTGGTCGCTGTCGCGCTGGGACGGCTGGCGACCGAGTCACTTCGCAAGTACCCGGCCGAGCTTTGGCGGCGCGCCGCCCACAGCGTTCCGCTCCAGCGACTGGCGGAGGTGGAGGAGTACGGCTGGCTGGTCGCGCTGCTCGCCACCCCGCTGGCGAGCGCGCTGTCCGGCTCGGTGGTGACACTCGACGGCGCGCTGGACAACTGGACCGGACCGTGGCCCCCGGACGAGCTGGCCCAGGACGGCGAGGTCCCGACCGAGGCGCGCCAGCCGGGCTGAGCGGCGCCGAGTGAACGCAGGGACCGGCGCCGGCTGGGCCGAGCCCCGCCAGAGCAACCGCATCGGCCTCCCGCGGCTACCATCCCGGTACTCGCGGGCGAGGTGTCAACGGCTGCACGGGAGCCTTCCAAGCTCTAGGAACGGGTTCGACCCCCGTCGCCCGCTTTCCAGCCGGTCCGCGGCGGCCGCGACCGGCGCCCTCAGGAGGGTTATCATCGACGCCGACCACGGGGAGTGGCGCAGTCTGGTAGCGCACCCGGCTGGGGGCCGGGCGGTCGCAGGTTCAAATCCTGTCTCCCCGATTCAAGAAAGTCCAGCTAATGTCGCCCTTTCGACGCAGCTGCTCGACCCTAATTAATGGGCTCAGGGCGACAAAAGGGCGACAAAATGATGCGCGCCGTGCTGCTGACTGAACCCGCGGCCGTCGCTTTGTCGAGGCGGACCAGGCTGGTCATGTCAAGGCAGCAGGGCGCGGAAGGCCGTAATTTGCAGGTGTTTCGACGCCCCACGGGCCGGGGCTGCTCAATAGCGGTCACGTGCTCCGCATTTTCCACGCCGCTACTGCGTCGCACGCACAAGTGGCTGCGAAAGGGGTCTGTCAGGACTATCAATTCGCTAGATGCGAGCCCCTTAGGTGCCGACGTACCTTGGCCGGGACATTCCGAGTCGTAGTTGCTCGGATCACCCGAACCAAAGGAGTACTGATGTTCACCTCACTGCTGAAGAAGACATCCTCGCCCCGGCACCTCGTGGTCCTCGGGTTCCTGGCCACCGCCGTCGGCGTCGTCGCGATCGCCTGGCCCGGCGTGACGATCGGCGTCGCCGTCGCGCTGTTTGCGATCTACTGCTTTGCCAACGCGATCGGCCAGCTGCTCGCGGTGTTCACGGCCGAGACGTCGGTTGGCCGCGACATCCTGCGGCTCATCGTGGGGATGATCGACGTGGCGGCAGGCGTCGTGGCCTTGGCCTATCCCGGCATGACAGCCGAGGTTCTCACCATCGTCGTCGGCTTCTGGGCGATCTTCGGCGGCTCGGTCGAGCTGGCCGGCGCGTTCACCGGCCGCAGCGGATCACTGGGAGTCGCGGGGTTGCTGACGGTCGCGGCCGGCGTCGTGCTGATCGCCTCACCTGGCATCGGCGCGGTCTCGCTGGCGCTGATCTTCGGCATCTACCTGCTCGCCTACGGGATCACGTTGCTGGTGTCGGCGGCGAAGGCGGCTGGACGCCCGAACTTCAACACGAAGGCACACCGCGCAGCTGCCTGACCTGAAGCTAGCTTTCGACCATCGTTGGCGCCGCCCGCGGCTCGAGACCGTAGGGCGGCGCCGGCGCGAGCTGATCGCCGAGCGCGCGTGACAGCTGGTTGCGCGAGCTGACGTCTAGCTTCCCGAACACCTTGTGCAGGTGATAGGCGACGGTGTGGGGGCTGATGAACAGCTGGGCCGCGATCCGAGCGTTGGACTCGCCCTCGGCGGCGAGCCGGGCGATCTGCCGTTCCTGTGGGGTGAGCTGATCGCGGGTCTCAGGTGCTCGTACCCGCGCGTGTTCGCCCGTGGCCAGCAGTTCGACCCGCGCCCGGTGCGCGAACGAGGCCGCTCCCATCGCTCCGAAGATCTGGTGGGCGGCTCGCAGATGTACGCGTGCGTCGCGGCGCCGGCGCGACCGTCGCAGCCATTCGCCGTGGAGTAGATGCGTGCGCGCCAGCTCGGTCGCCAGGCCGGAATGGCCGAGGTGGTCGAGCGACTCGCGATAGAGAGTCTCAGCTTTGTCGGCGGAGGCGAGCAGCGCGTCTGCGCGCGCCAGCAGCCCGAGCGCCCACGGCGTGCGGGTCGCCTGTGCGCGTTCGCGGAGGCGATCCAGCGCGGACCGGGCGGCATCTTCATCGCCGGTGCGGACGGTCGCCTCGACCGTGTCGGCGAGCGCGTATGTCCCGAACCAGAGCACGTCCTCCTCGAAGACCCGCAGCGCGTGCAGGCGCGCCTCCTCGTAGCGCCCGAGGCCGAGTTCGAGGATCGTGAGCAGGTACTCGACGATTGTTATGCCGAGCCCCTGGCCGCGGGCGAGCGCCTCGGCGGCGACGCTGTCGGCGAGGGGCCTTACCTTGCGCTCGTCGCCGCGCCAGCAGAGGATCCCCAGCTTGAGGATTTCGCTCGCCCCGGGGGTTTCCGGTGCTCCGGTCGCGCGGGCGATCCCCTCGGCCTCTACGACGAGGGCCCCGGCGGCCTCAATCCGCCCGGCGAGCACCTCGCACCACGCTAGCGCGTTCAGGGCGCCCGGCAGCGTCGCGAGCGCACCCTGCTCGCGCGACACCCGCGCCCACTCCCGTGCGGTTGCGTAATGGGCCTCGAAGTCGAGCAGCTCACCGGTCGCGTTCCACACCAGTCCGTCCCACTTCAGCTCCGGCTGTCCGCGGAGCTCATCGACGTAGGCCGCGATCGCGCGCCGCCACCCCTCGACCGCGCTCGGGTAGCAGTCGGTCAGCCGCTGCGTGTAGGCGGTCAACAGCAGGCTCCCGACGTGATCGTCCCCGCCAGGACCGGGGATCTCCCGCGCGGACTGGGCGACGGCGAGCGGCGTGGTGCCACTGGTCAGGCGACCGGCCCACATCGCTGCCTCGAACGCCTCCATCAGAACCTCGCGCGCGAGTCGCGGATCCGTGTCCTTCAGACCCATCGCCGCTTGGAACAACAGCGACGGCGTCTCACCGCCACGGCCATCGGAGAACCGAATTACGCCCTGCATTCGCATCGCCTGAGCGCGCAACGGCGCGTCGCCCAGGTCCGGCAGGCTCTGGTCCAACAGCGCCTGCGCCCGGTCGGTGGCCCCTGCCATCAGCTGCGCATGCGCAGCGAGCAACGACCGCAGCGCTCTCCGCTGCGGCTCCGGCGTCAGCTCCGCCGAACGCTCGAGCAGAGCAGCGGCTGCGGCACGACCGCCGCGTTTCTGCGCCCGGCCAGCTGAGCGTTCAAGCTCCTCGGCGACATCCTCGTCCGGTCCGTTGGCCGCCTGGGCACAATGCCATGCGCGATGGTCGGGGTCGGCCTCGGGGTCAGTCACCTCCGCAAGCACGAGATGGACGCACCGCCGCTGCTCCGCCGTAGCGGCGCGGTAGACCGCAGACCGCACCAACGGGTGGTGGAATTGGAGGTTCGCCTCTAGGAGGCCCGCCATCACGGCGGGTTGCTCCGCGCCGGCGCCAACACCGAGCAGCTTCCCCGCTCGCCCCACTCGCCCCGATTCGCCGAGCGGCGCCAGCGCTGCGATCAGCAACAGCCGGTGTGTCTCCTCCGGCAGCTCGTCAATTCGCTGCCGGTAGTGATCCTCGATCCGTCCAGAGAGCGGCACCGCGTCGGGCACCCCGAATCCGAGCGCCAACTCTGCCGGCGTCCGGCCGCGCGGCAGCTCGAGCAGCGCAAGCGGATTCCCCCGGGTCTCGGTCACGACCCGGTCGCGCACCCGCTCATCGAGCGGCCCGGCGACCACCCTCGCGAGCAGCGTCCGCGCGGCGTCGTCGTCCAGACCCTGCAGCGACAGCTCCGGAAGCCCGACCAGCTCCTGGCTCGGCCCCCGGGTTGCGAACAGGACGGCCACCGGATCAGCCAGCAACCGACGCGCCACGAACGCAAGCGCCTGCGCCGAGGCGCGGTCGAGCCACTGTGCGTCGTCGATCACGCACAGCAGGGGCTGTTCCCGCGAGGCGTCCGCGAGCAGGCTCAAAGCAGCAAGACCAACCAGCAGCTGCTCGGGCGGGGCGCCGCCGCGCAAACCAAACGCGGTGCCGATCGCTGCGCGCTGCGGCTCGGGCAGCCGGTCGAGCCGATCGAGCATCGGCGCACACACGGTCTGAAGCGCTGCGAATGGCAGCTCCATCTCCGCCTCGACGCCGAAAGCTCGGACGATCCGATAGTCCGATGCTGCGTCGACCGCATGCTCAAGCAGAGCCGTCTTGCCGACCCCGGGCTCGCCGCGCAATACGAGCACGCGACTCTGCCCACCTCGGACCACATCCAACAGTTCGTCGAGTGCAGCGCACTCGTTAGATCGGCCAAGCAGCATCAATGCCCGCCCTGGTTCGGCGATTGGCCCGTCGCATGCTAGTGACGGGTTCGGGAGCGGGCAAGGCGCCGACTGTCAACTCTGAAGATGCGACGCCGCGCTTGCCAGTTCACGATCATCGCAATGGTGTCCATACCGCTCTCACGAAGCGAGAAAGACGATGAGCACATTCCGCCGAATCGGCAGCCTGCTTGACGGAAAGACCAGCGAGCAGCTCGCGAGAGAAATCGCGGCCCGAGAAAGCGAGCGAGCACACCAAGACCAGCATCGTGACGGGCAACCGTCAGGTCCGCCCGCTGCCGGAGAGTCTCCGCGTGAACAGGACGCGAAGGACCGGCGGCGAGCGCGCGCAGATGGGACGCGTCGGGCCCACCGCATGTCGCACCGAGCGACCACTCGTTCAGCGGACCTTCGCCCGCTCGGCGCACGCGCGAGCCGAAGGGCGACCGAGGCCATCTGAGGGCTCGTCCTCGCGCCGTCGGTGATCGCGATCTCCTGTTGCTACGGCCCGCCCGACGCCGCGCGGGTCGCGTCGTCCGTACTGATCACCGCCGTTGGCTTCTGGCTGGCGCACGTCTACGCGTACGTGGTCGGCAGAGACGTGTCGCAGGAACAGCGACTGACGCGAGCCAAGGTCGCTCACACCCTGCGGGACAGCTGGTCGCTGATCGAGGTCGTCATCCCGCCCCTGCTCGTCCTAGGCCTGGGGGAGATCGAGTCATCACCGACAAGGCCGCGATCGTCGCCGCGACCATCATCGCGACCGTGGAGCTCGCGGCCGCGGGCGGCTACGCGGCCCTCAGGCACGGCGCGAGCCTGCGTGCGGTCATCGCGGCGGCCGCGGTCGGGATGGGGCTGGGGCCTCGTGGTCGTGGCTCTCAGGGCGCTGGTCTTCGCGCACTGACCGCACAGCGTTGCGAATCCTGCGCATCGAACGTCCACGCGCACCTATTGTTGAGGATCGGATATGGCTTGGTCTGAACCTGGGATCCGCAGAGACCGAGCCCGCGCGCTGCGCTCACAGGTCCCGCGATCAAGTCACGCCGCGTGGAAGCCGCCGCAAAATCGCCGCGACCCTGTGGTCATACTTCGTGAGCAGGAGGCTGAACGCGTCCCTGAGCTGGTGCCGATCCGCCACGAGCGGATGATCGAGTCGCCGTTTACGTTCTTTCGGGGGGCGGCCGCCGTGATGGCCGAGGACCTCGCGAGCACACCGGTGAGCGGCCTTCGCGTCCAGGCCTGCGGCGATGCTCACCTGTTGAACTTCGGGATCTACGCCACGCCTGAGCGCCGGCTCGTATTCGACGTCAATGACTTCGACGAGACACTGCCGGCGCCGTTTGAATGGGACGTGAAACGGTTGGCCGCGAGCGTGGTCTTGGCGGCGCGCACGCGCGGGTTTGCGGCGCATTCCTGCAGGCGGGCAGCGCGGGCGGCAGCCACCGCGTACCGGACCCGGATCGCCGAGCTCGCGCAGATGGGACACCTGGAGGTCTGGTATTCACGGCTCGACGTGGACGAACTGGTCGCGCTGATGCGCAAGACGCAGGCCCGTAAGGCCGGCAAGCTCGAGTCCGGCGTGCGCAAGGCGCGCGCGAAGACCAGCCTCGGAGCGCTCGACAAGCTGACCGCCATCATCGACGGACAGCGCCGCATCGTCGACTCGCCACCGTTGATCGAGCATCTGCCCGAGCGTAGTGCGAGTGTCGACGCGCCGGCCGTGGTGCGCCGGTACCGCAGATCGCTTGCCGATGAGACGCGCGCGGTGCTCGAGCGCTACCGCCCCGTGGATTGGGCGCGCAAAGTGGTCGGTGTCGGCAGCGTCGGGACGGATGACGCGATCGTGTTGCTGCGCGGCGATTCTGACAGCGACCCGCTGTTCCTCCAGGTCAAAGAGGCGCAAGCGTCGGTGCTCGAGCGGTTTGCCGGCCGGAGCCGTTACCGCAATCACGGGCAGCGCGTCGTGGCCGGGCAGCGGCTAACGCAGGCCGCCAGCGACATCTTTCTCGGATGGACCCGGATCGACCGACGCGACTACTACGTCCGCCAGCTGCGCGACATGAAACGCTCCGTTTCGATCGACAGACTGTCACCGAAGGAGCTGACGCAGTATGCGGGTGCCTGCGGGGAGGCGCTGGCCGGCGGTCATGCTCGCTCGGGTGACCGCGTCGCGATCAGCGCGTACCTCGGACGCTCAGAAGGCTTTGACCGCGCGGTCGCTGAGTTCGCCGTCGCCTACTCAGATCAGACCGACCGCGACCACGCATCCTTTGCCGAGGCGGCGTGCTCCAGAGAGCTGCCGGCCGCTTCGGTCTAGAAGGGACGCCCGTCCCACCGTCGGCCCCCCGGCGCGCGCCTTCGGGAACCTGATCGCTCCGGCCTTGCCGCCGCCGCGACGCCGGCCCGCGCAGCCGGTAACGCCAACGGTGCCGATTGAGCTCGGCAAGACATCCAGATGGGTTGCCTCGGCGGCTCGTTGCATCACTGGCGCCGTGATCGTGACGCGAGCAGGGCCGAGGGCGAGGCGCCCGGGTGGTGGCGTGAGATGCGGACGCGCAGCGCGGCGGGACGGGTTGTGCAGCGCAGCGGCGGCAGCAGGGTGACGGCCTCACCGTCG
This sequence comes from uncultured Solirubrobacterales bacterium, assembly GCA_963770885.1. Taxonomy (GTDB): domain Bacteria; phylum Actinomycetota; class Thermoleophilia; order Solirubrobacterales; family Solirubrobacteraceae; genus Palsa-465. The sequence continues at coordinate 1,338,692 of CAVYRI010000001.1, forward strand.
AGGCCTGCGGGTACGGGTGTGGTGGCCGCGATCTCGATTGAGGGAGTGCTCCACGCAGAGACGGCGGCGCGCTTGTCGCCGGGCCGGTCCAGCACGATGATGCCGAGTCGGCCGGTGTCGAGCTGTGGCCGCGAACCCTGGGCCAATGGCTGGTCCAGTGCGTACTCGTTGTTCGACACCAGGACGACTAGGGGGGAGGTGTACCGACGAGCCAGGTCGTCGGTGAGGAGTAGCTCCGGTGATGGGGCGGTTGAGCTCAGGACCTCGTGGAGGGTGTCCAGCGTCGTCTGCAACTTGGCGTCGCGGTAGCCCGATCGCTGCACGGCGTCGCCGTAGACGCCCAGCGAGATGTTGTTCAGAAATGGGCGGCCGTTGACCTCGGCCATGTCAATCCGGCGCTCGAGCCCGGCCGTGAAGGCGTCGAGCGCTCCGAGCAGGTCGTGCCGGACGATTCCCAGATCGAGGGCGAAATGGTTGCGCGTCCCGGCGGGAAGGCAGATGAACGGCAGGTCGTGCTCTGCCGCCGCAGCGGCGACAGTCGCCAGCGAGCCGTCACCGCCGGCCATGCCGAGCGCGTCAGCTCCGTTGTCGACGGCGATCGCAACGAGCATCGCGAGATCGTCTGTAGGTCCCAGCACGACAGGCTCGACGCCTCGTTCGCGCGCTCGATCAGCGAGGGCCGCGCGTGCTGCCTTGCCGTCGCCGGATCGCGGGTTGATCAGCAGCACGGGCTGCCGCGGCGGATCGACGCGCTCCCATTCTTCTCGCAAAGCTCCAAAACGGGCGGGCACGCTCACCACCGGACTGTAGTGAGTAGCACCGCCGACCGACGTTGTCGCTGGCGGCCTCTTCTATTTCTTCTACCTGGGAATGGCTTACTCCAGTAGGTGGAAGTGAATGACGCGCGGATTCGAGTTCGGCCCGCGCGCCATTCGAGTAGGTGATCAGGCCGCCACTAGCTCGTCGGCCTCCTTCCTCGCGAGTTCGGCGTCGAGGACTGCGTACTCAGCCTCCTCGATCGCCGTGTACGCGAAGTCGACGGCGAACATTGCGTCGTCCGCTCGGTGCTCGGCGCGCCGCTCGGCGCGATCCACGTCGTGCTCTGCCCGCTTGCTGTCGATGTCGTCGCGAATCTTCGCGATGTGCTCGTTCCACGTCCGCTGCAAGTCGTACCACCAAGCCGAGAGCTTGTTCTTGTTCGCCTCAGCCGACTCGCGCAGCTTCTTAGCCCCCTCCTGAGCAGACGCTCGCGCGGTCTCGACGTCCGCCTGAACGTCGGCCTTGGACTTGTCCCGTGCGGCTGCCCCGCGGTCCTCCGCCTCCTTGGCGCGAGCGGCGAGCTCGGTGAGTTGATCCGAAAGTGCCATCTCAACCTCCTTCGAGGAATGTTGTCCTACATGTACGTGACCGCATCCTGTCCACCGCTGCGTGACGGGACCGAATCGACGTAGAAATCGATCCCGGTGATGCCGCTGCACTCGCCTCCACCGCCTGCGAATCCCAGGGAGGCACGCACATCACGAGCATCAAGCCCGTATCGGTTTGCCAGAACACGGGCGCAGCATCCTCGCGCGCCGGGTGATCCGTCGTCATCCGTTTTGCGTGATTCGGCCGCATCGCGCGCAACCCGCGGCGATTGCTGCGTCCTCAATTGGCGATATCAGCGACGCGACCGCCGGGCACGAGCGTCCCCGCTCGTCGGACGAGCGGGGACGTCCGGATTGGTCTCGGACTAAGGCCGGAGCCGACGTGAGCAGCCGCGTTGTGTCCTCGGCTACCCATCGCGGTTGGGCGGCCGGATTTTGTTGGGAGACGCAGTCGAGGGCATGAAGATGCTCCACTATCCGGTCGCATGGCTAGGCCGCCAAGCGGCGCACGTGATCGACCAAGCCCGGCAGCTCAAGGCGCCGGAGGAGCGCCAGCGGTCCGAGCCAAGCGCGCACCGCTTAATCGAGCTGTCGCCGACGTCCGAGCGACCCGAACGCCTTGGTGTCAGCCAAGGTCGCCGAACCCCGAGACGAGCAGGTAGATGCCGGCGGTTCCGGTCACGATCACGATCAAGATCCGCCGATGGTCTGTCATCCAGACGTTGAGCTTCTCGGTCAGTGAGCGCGTGGGCTCGGGCGCCAGGACAAAGCCGAGGAGCGGAAGCTCGATGACGGCAAACATGATCAGGTTGAACCCCAGGACCGCGAGCACCTCCGAGGCCGTGGGCGCGCCGACCTTGGCCAGCAGCACAAGGCCGGCGAGGTACTCCGCGCCCGGCAGACTGTAGATGGCACCAGCCGCCCAAGCGACCCACACAGAGTGACGGCCCAGGGCGCGCTCGAAGAGGCTCTCCGGCTGCGGACTTTCGACGTCGCCGTGGCCAGCGCGGCGCGGGTGCCATTGCAGCTTGAGACCTGAGCCCACGACGACTGCAACAACGATCAACAGGGCTCCCGCGGCTAGCTCGATCACCGCCTGCGTCGACCGGTCGGGCTCGTGCAGGAGCTTGGACCCGTGAAGCCCGAGCACAATCAATAGTCCGAAGACAATCGAGAAGCTCATGCCCCCGATCAGGTAGGCGAGGAGGTGCCGGGCGGGGCGCGGGCGCCCCATCAGCACGACGGCGGCAGTGAGAAGCCCCGCGTCGAGCGCAGAGACCACTGCCAGGATGAAGACCTCGGTCACACCCCGGTCTAGACGTCTACGACCATGACGTCGAGCGTGGCCAACGAGCTTCGACGCGACCGACCCCTCGCACGCTCTCAGGCAGCACGGCGCCGGGCCTGCCCGCCGCGCTGTCGATGCGGCATGCCACGCAGCCGCTTGGCGGGCGGCCCATCTGGCGCCGAGCCTTATCACTCGTATGCTCGGGCGCGTCCCGCCGCTCAGCGGTTCGGTGCTCCGCGCGCTGGCACAGCTCGCCGCTCCCATCGCGCACCCGCTCCAGCGCGGAGTCGAGGCCGCGCCGCACGCCAGCGGCGGCTTCCTGGCACGTGTTGTCGATCTCGGTTGACGCCTGCTGCAGGTGCTCCGCCGCGCTCTTGCGGGCGTGCTCACGCGCCTCGCGCTCGCGGGGGTGCCTGGTGGGCGTGGGGTGGATGCCTGTGGCAGCCACAGGGCCTCCTGTCGTCGGGAGCGCGTCCATGCAGCGGTGGCAGTTCACTCCTGTCATAGGTGAGCCGTCGTCACCCGTTCTGAGTGATTGGCCACGCTTGGCGGGAAGACTCGGCTCGTAACAGATGGGTAGCGCTCCCACGCCGGGATTCGCGGCCCTCCTTCGTCACGCTCCGATACTCGGCATCGCCGGCACGAGCGCCCTGATGAGGGGTTTCTTTCACCGCCGCGACACCGAACACACCGAGAAGTCGGCTGATCCAAGAACTCGAATGCCGCGGCCACAAAGTCACCCTCGGACCGCAGACGTCGCCTGGGCCACCGCGACCCCAGGCCCACAGGCTACTTTTTCGATTCAGCGCAACGTAGTGATCGCACGTCTGCCCAGCGGCTTTCTACCGACGGCGAACGCCGCCATTGTGCAACGCTTCGGGTTGCCGTTGCTTTCGAAGGGCGGGACGATCGACATGCCAAGCCTGATCGCGGGATCTCCGCCGGCACGCCCCTTGGGCTCGGGGCAGCAGGCTCCCCTGCGGGGGCTGGTCCCGCGCGAGTCTCTTTTCGAGCGTTTATCGGCGGCCGCGGGTGCGGTGATTCTGGTCTGCGCACCAGCCGGGAGCGGCAAGACCGTGTTGCTGCGCTCATGGGTGCAGGCGGCGGGCCTCGACGATCGACTCGCGTGGGTGTCGATCCGGCGGAGTGAGCGGGATGCGCAGCGCTTTTGGCTGTCGGTGATCCAGGCGCTCGCCGAAGCGACAAACGTGGTTCAGCATGTTGCCCCGGCACCGAGCTTCCGCGGGGAGACGGTGGTCGACCGACTTCTCGCCGATCTCGAATCGCTCAAGGAGAAGGCCGTGCTCGTGATCGATGATCTTCACGAGCTTGACTCGGCCGATGCTTCGGCGTGGCTTGAGAATTTTCTGGCCAGGCTGCCGGCGAGTCTTCGCGTGGTTTTGGCGACTCGTGAGGACCCGCGACTGGGTCTTCATCGTTTGCGTTTGGCCGGTGAGTTGACTGAGCTTCGGGCCTCTGATCTGCGCTTCTCGGTGGAGGAGATGAAGGAGCTGCTTGGCGCTTCGGGGATCACGCTCTCGGATGGAGGCATCGCGCTGCTCTACGAGCGGACCGAGGGGTGGGCGGCCGGCCTGCGCTTGGCGACGATCTCGCTGGCACGGCATGCCGATCCGGAGCGTTTTGTGACCGAGTTCTCTGGCAGCGAGCGGACTGTGGCGGGGTATCTCCTGGCTGAGGTGCTGGAACGCCAGCCGCCCCAGGTGCGCGAGCTCTTGTTGCGCACCTCGGTGCTGGAGCGGGTGAGCGGACCGCTCGCCGATCACCTCACGGGCACGGCTGGCTCAGAGCGGATCCTGCAAGAGCTCGAGGACGCCAGCGCGTTCGTGACCTCGCTCGATGTGGGCCGGTCGTGGTTTCGCTACCACCATCTGTTCGCGGACCTGCTGCAACTGGAGCTGCGACGCGTTCATCCGGCCCTGATTGCCCCGCTTCATGGGGCGGCGGCCCAGTGGTTTGCGGAGCATGGCGACGTGCTGGAGGCTGTCCGTCAGGCGCAGGCGGCGCGCGACTGGCCGGTGGCCGCTCGCCTGCTGGCCGACAATCACATCGATCTCACCCTTAATGGCCGCACGGCCGCCGTCTGCGACCTGCTGGCCGCGTTTCCGGATGATGTGGCGGTAGGCGATGCGGAGCTTGCAGTTGTGTTCGCCACCGCGCGGTTGTTGGACGGCAACCTTGAGAAGTGCGCTGCGTACGTCGGTGTGGCCGAGCGGCTGATCGACACGGTTCCCCGGGAGCGTAGGCAGCGGTTTGACCTGGTGCTGGGCGTGGTGAGGCTCGTGCTCGCGCGATGGCGCGGTGACATGGACAGCGTGCTTAGGGCGATGCCGTTGGTGGAGGAGGCGTTGACGGCGCAGCAGGCTGATGGACGTGCGCTCAGCGACGAGCTCAGATCTGTCGCGCTGCAGAATCTAGGAGTTGCGGAGCTGTGGTCCTCGCGCTTGGAGGACGCCCGGCGGGACCTCGAGCAGGCGCTTGACCTGGCGCGCCGCGCGCGGCGACCCTGGCTCGAGATCCCCCCGCTGGGTCACCTCGGGATCGCCGGCCCTTGGACCGGGTTGTCGTTTTCCGCGGGGCTCGCGCTCAGCCAGCAGGCGGTAAGGATCGCCGAGTCGCACGGCTGGGGCGAGGATCCCGTAATCGTCACCGGCCTGGCCACGGGCGCGATGGCCTTACTGTGGCTCGGGCAGCTCGATGAGGCCGAGCGGTGGCTCGCGCGCGCGATGCGCACGTTACATCCGGATGGTGAGCCCGGAACCGAACTGATCGTGCATCACGCACGAGGTCTGCTGCGCATGGCGCAGGGGCGGTTCGAGGAGGCCCTCGCGGCGCTGCGCGCCGCCGAACGTATGGAGGAGCTGCTGGCTGGCACGCACGCGTTCGCGGTTGCCGGGCGGGCGCGCCTGATCCAGACGCAGGTGCGAATGGGCCAACTGGCGGCCGCGCGCGCCGCGATCGCCGAGGTCAGCGAGGCGGAGCGTGTCATCTCCGAGATGCGCGCGGCTGTCGCCACGATTCATCTCGCCGAGTGCGATCCCGAGCAGGCGGTGGCGGTGCTCGCCCCTGCGATCGGGGGGTCTGCTCCGGCGATTCATCGGTCATCCGTGGTAACGGAGGCGCAGGTGCTCGACGCTGCCGCGCGCGAGCAGCTTGGTGATGAACGCGCGGCGGAGGCCTCAATGGAAGCGGCGCTCGAGCTGGCCGAGCCGGGTGGGCTTGTCCTGCCGTTCATACTCATTTCGGTGCGGGACATCGTCGAACGCCTTCCCCGTCACCGCACGGCTCACGCCACGTTGCGGCAGACGATTGTCGATGTGCTCGCCGGTTCCGCGCCGCCGAGCGGCGGCCAGGCAGCTGGCCTGCGCGAGGAGCTGAGCGAGGCGGAGCTGCGCGTCGTCAGGTACCTGCCGAGCAATCTCAAGGCGCCGGAGATCGCGTCCGAGCTATTCGTCTCGCCGAACACGATCCGCACGCACCTGCGTCACATCTACGCCAAGCTCGACGCACACGGCCGCGCCGAGGCGGTCACTCGCGCCCGGGAGCTGGGGCTGCTCTCACCACCGGCTCGCCTGCGCTAGGCGCCGAATCATCCAAACCGCATGACGACGCGTCACCCAGGCTGGCGTCAGCCTGCTCACGACTGAGCACCCGACCGACGGACCGAGAGCGCTGAACGAACTGCGGACAATCGATGACCTGGACGCCGACGGGCGTCGCGTTCTTCTGCGGGCCGATCTCGACGACGAGACCTGCATCCGCGCCGCACTGGCCACCATCGACGAGCTGCGCCGGCGGGGCGCACGGCTGGTGCTCGCCTCTGGTGTGGGCCAGCCGAACGGTCCGGATCCGGCATTGTCGATGCGAGCAGTGGCCGACCGCCTCGGCGCCCTGACGGGCGAGCCCGTGCCGCTCGCGCCGGCTGTAGTCGGCCCCCAGGTACGCGACCTGACGGACCGGCTGGAGCCAGGTCAGATGCTGATGCTGGAGAACGTCCGCTTCGAGGTGGGCGAGTCACGCAACGAGCCCGCCCTGGCATCTGCGCTCGCCGAGCTCGCGGATCTGTACGTCGGCGATGCATTTGCCGCGGCGCACCTTCCACACGCGAGTACCTGGGGCGTGGCTCAGCGTCTACCGTGCGCCGCTGGCCGCCTGATGGAGCGCGAGGTGCACGCGCTCAGCGCGATCGTTGAGCGGCCGGCACGACCTCTCGTGACGGTCTTCGGGGGTGCGCAGATCCGCGAAAAGTTCGATCTCGTGTGGCGTTTTCTCGAGCTGGCCGATGTGGTGTGCCTCGGGGGTGCGGTGTGCTTCCCATTCCTGGCCGCCCTGGGACACGGCGTCGCGCGATCCCTGTGCCCGGTGGAGGACGTCGAGGCGGCGCGGCTTGCGCTCGGGGGGGCGAACGGATCCAGCGATCGGCTCGCGCTGCCCAAGGATCTGCTGTTGGGCAGGTGGGGGCCGGACGGGGAAGCCGTGACGCGATTGCTGGATGGGGTCGACGTACCCCACGGGTGGATGGGCCTCGACATCGGCCGCGGCACCGCAAGCTCCTATGCCGCTTCAATTGCAGCGGCGGCGACCGTGTTCTGGAATGGGCCAATGGGTCGCTTCGAGCTTCCGCAATTCGCCGCGGGGACCCGCGCTGTCGCCGACGCCGTTGCCTCGACGTCGGCGACGACTGTGGTTGGCGGCGGCGAGACCGCCCACGCGCTGCGGACGTTTGGGTCGCAGGACCGCGTGAACCATCTCACCGCGGGGGGGCCGGCGATGCGCGACTTCCTGGCGGGGCGCGAATTACCGGGAGTGCAGGTCCTACTCCGCGACCCGGTCAGCCTTGCCTAGCTTGGCTTGAGGTCGCCGAGCTTCGTGGCAACCCCCGCCTTGTCGCGCTCGGCGTCCGCTCACAAGCCCCTTGCGGGCTTCCCACCTCGCCTTGCGCTCGGCGGTCTCCGCGGCCGCGATCTCGGCCTCGAGGTCGGCCGATCGGCGACGGCCGTGCCACCGAGTCCGGACACGGCGGCGTCGACGACCTCGGGGCCCCTGCCCAGTCGATCAGCCGTCGATACCGGCGGTGATGACGACGATCCTGTTCGTGATACCGCCGATCCCCGGAAGCCGGCGGACAGCGTCGAACGCCGCGTCGCTCTGGGACTGGTGCTTGACCTCGCCCTTCAGGGTCAGCCAACCGTTGGCGACGGTCGCCTCGATGCGATCCGCGGGCACACGACGGTTCGACATCAGGGCCTGCAGCGCTGAACCACGGAGCTCGTCGTCCTCCGTGCGATCCCGTGGGTCGACGGACAGCTCGTCCTCGACATCGCGGACTCCAACGACCGACCTGGCGACCTTGACCGCCGCTTGACGCTGGTGAAAGCTGCCAACGCTGCCGCGGAGCGTGACCGTCCCCTCGCGCGACGACACGGCTACCTCGGCCGGGCGAGGGATTTCGGGATGGCGCTCGAGCGCAGCATGGATCTCGCCAATAATGATGTCGTCGTTAGACATGGAATGCTCCTCGTGACAGTGGTCCTGCGCGCAGCGAGCATGACGGAGCTCGCAGTGAGCTGTCATCACGCGATTTGGATGATTGAGCCACCCCGCGGCGAGTCCCCGCTTAGCGGCTCGGCATAGCACAGCCCCGCCGCTGCGACGCCATCACGCGACACGCGGAATAGCGGCTCACCCGGCCGGCGCCGTGCGGGGAGCCAGCTGGTCGATCGTCGCGGGCTGGCCGATTCACAGCCACGGGCCATGTCGCCGCGAACCGCGAAATCACGCGGAACATGTGATGACCGCTCACCCACGTGGGCTTCACCGTGTGCGATGTGGATGATGGAACTCCAGCCCTCTCAGTGCGCTTTGGCCAGCAGCGCGCGGCGTGCGCCGACGACCGCGGGCACGAGCGGCTCGAGCAACTCCTCGAGCGTGACTTCGGGGTCGGCCTGAGAGGCTACGAACGCGCCGTCGACCGCGGCGAGAGCGATTCGCGCGAGCCGGATGGTCACGGGGCTGTCGGGGTCGTCGCCGAACGCGAGCGCGATCTGCTCACGGAGCCGGTCGAGCCCGAGCCGGCGTACGCGCCTCACAACATCCTCGATTTCACCGCCGGCGAGCGCGGGCGGCTGTACAGCGAAGACGATGAGCAGGCGGAGGAAGTTGGGATGACGCTCGAGAGTTCGGGCCGCGGTCGAGAGGACTGTGGCCAAATGGGCTGCGGGGCGTCCGAGTCGCCGGTTTGGGATGGGCAGATCGTCGAAGAAGCGTTCTGCTCCGCGTTCCATGACCGCGAGCAGGATTCCGTCTTTGGAGCCGTAGTAGTGGTAGACGGAGCTCAGCGGGATGCCGGCTTCTTCGACGACGCGGGCGAGGGTCGCGGCTTCGAAGCCGTGCTCGGCCATGACGCGCTCGGCGGCGTCCAGCACGAGTTCGCGGGACTTCATCCCGCGGCGGTTGGGGGTGACGTCGGCGCGGACAGCCATGGTTCGACGATATCAGAGAAATTGGAGTTGACACTCCAATTCATCTATTGTAGTCTCCACTCCAATTCCTGATGTCGAGGAGAAACGATGACTTTCACAGCACCTCTTGAAGATGAAGTTCCGGTTCTGATCGTGGGCGGCGGCGGCGCGGGCCTGACCGCGTCGATGCTCCTGGCCCGCCAGGGCGTCGAGCATCTGCTCGTCAGCGCCCGTCCGACGACGTCGGATCTGCCCAAAGCGCATGTGCTCAACCAGCGCGCGATGGAGGTGCTGGATGACGTCGGAGCCGCTGACGCGATCGCGCAGCGGAGCACGCCCGCGGAGCAGATGGCGGCGACGGCGTACTACGCGGGCTTCGCGGGTCCGGGCGGCGACTACGGACATCGGCTCGCACGACTGGAGTCCTGGGGCGCTGGTGGAGCGGACGAATTGTGGCGTGCCGCGAGCCCGTGGCGACAGTTGAACCTTCCGCAGATTCGACTCGAGCCGCTGCTCAAGGCGCGCGCTGAGGAGCTCTCGCCGGGACGGATCCGTTTCAATCACGAGCTGGTCGACCTCGACCAGGACGATGACGGGGTCCGCGCCCTGATCCGCGACAACGGGTCAGGTCGGGAGTACGTCGTGCGCTGCGAATATTTGCTCGGGGCCGACGGTGGACGCCTCGTGCACCGTCTGATCGGCGTGGAGTACGAGGGGCTCGGGGTGGTGACGCAGACGGCGACGCTCCACGTGTCCGCGGACTTCTCGCCGTGGGCGAAGGATCCCGACGTGCTGATTCGCTGGATCTACTCGCCGCAGGCTGGCGTGCTGGTCGTGATGGTCCCTATGGGACCCGAGCGCTGGGGTCCCGACTCAGAGGAGTGGGTGATCCACCTGAACTACCCGGTCGATTGCGCAGAGACCGACGCCCAGGTCGAAGCCGACGCCCGCAAGGCGCTGGGCATCGGGGAGCTGCCGATGGAGATCCACAAGATCACGCGGTGGTCGGTCGAGGCGGTGATCGCCTCTGCGTTCCGCGCCGGGCGCGTGTTTCTGCTGGGAGACGCGGCACATCGCCACCCGCCGACCGGTGGCCTTGGGCTGACCAGCGCGATCCACGACGCGCAGAACCTCTGCTGGAAGGTCGCCGCCGTCCTAGCGGGCCACGCGTCGCTGGCGCTGCTTGACACCTACGAGGCCGAGCGGCGGCCGGTCGATCAGCGCAACTGCCAGCGCTCGCTTGAGAACGCCGTCAACCACTTTCAGACCGGCGCTGCGACCGGGGTCTCCCCGGAGAACCCCGCGGAGGAGAACATGAAGCGCCTGCGCCGGGTGTGGAGCGGCCGGCCCGAAGACGCCGAGCACCGTTCAACCGTGCTGCGCGGGATGCGCGCGCAGTCGATGGAGTTCTCGGAGCTGAACGTGGAGTACGGCTACAGCTACGAATCGGCCGCGGTCGTCTCCGACGGGACCCCTGTAGCGGATCTGGTCGATGACATCCGCGTGTATCAGCCGTCGACCCGCCCGGGCTCGCCCCTTCCCCACGCGTGGATCGATGATGAGGACGGCAACCGCCGCCCGCTCAAGGATCTCGTGGCGCCCGGCCGGTTCCTGCTGATCGCCGGAGAGGACGGCGAGGCGTGGTGCAAAGCGGCCCAGGCGCTCGCCACGGAGGCCGACCTGGCGCTCGACGCCGTGCGTATCGGCCACCTCGATGGCGACGTCTACGACCCGCGCTGCGCGTGGTTGCGCCAGCGCGAGATCCAAAGCGACGGCGCGATCCTGGTTCGGCCAGATCGATTTGTCGCGTGGCGCGACCAGACCGCGGCGGACGATCCGCTCGGTGAGCTCGCCGGCGCGTTCAGCCAGATTCTCGCTCGTCCAGTCGCGGCTCGGCCGGTGCCGGCCGGCTCTGGGGTCTCGTCGTGACTGCTCCCGGTTTTGACGCTGACGTGGCGATCGTCGGGTACGGGCCGGTGGGGCAGGCACTGGCGGCGATGCTGGGCCGCCAAGGGCATCGAGTGGTGGTGTTCGAGCGGTTTCAGGAGATCTACCGCATGCCCCGTGCAGTACATCTCGATCACGAGATCATGCGCCTGCTCCAGTCGCTTGACCTGGCCGACGTGCTGGCCGAGGAGATGGTTCCTGTCCGCGACTACCAGTGGTTCGGCGCCGACGGCAAGCTGCTGCTGCGGTTCGACGTGAACGGTCTGGGGCGATCGGGCTGGGAGTCGGACTATATGTTCTTCCAGCCCGAACTGGAAGCAGCGATCCATCGTCACGCGTGCGTCCCGGCGGGGGTGACGGTGGAGCGAGGCTGGGTGGCGGACGGGCTGGTGGACTTGGGCGACCATGCCGAGCTGAACCTTCACCGGGTGAGTGAGGAGGAAACCGGGCAGCTCGCGAAGACCGGTGAGCGCCGCGTAGTCCGCGCCACATGGGTGATCGGGGCTGACGGTGCGAACTCGTTTGTGCGCGAGGTGAGCGGGATCACGCGCCGCGACCTTGGCTTCCAGGAGCGGTGGCTCGTGGTCGACGCCGAGCCGCGTGACATGGCTGCGCTTGGCCATCTCCCGCTCGCGAGCCAGCGGTGTGACCCTGTACGCCCGACGACAATCGTGCAGAGCGGCCCCCGGCACTGGCGCTGGGAGTTCATGCTGCTCCCGGACGAGGAGCCGTCCGACTTCGAGGAGCCCGCTCGTGTCTGGTCGCTGCTCGAGCCGTGGTACCGACCAGCGGACGGGCCGCTGACCCGCAGCACCGTCTACGAGTTCCGCTCGATGCTCGCCGACCGGATGCGCAAGGGGCGCGTGCTGCTGGTCGGGGATGCCGCCCATCTGACTCCGCCGTTCCTGGGTCAGGGCTTGTGCTCCGGGCTGCGCGATGCCGCAAACGTGTCCTGGAAGCTCGACCTCGTGATTCGGGGTCTCGCCCCCGAGCGGCTGCTGAACACAATCGAGGCGGAGCGACAGCCGCAGAACGAAGCGGTGATCCGGCTCGCGATCGAGCTGGGGAAGGTCCTGTGTCAGCTGGACGCGGAGGCGGCGGCCGAGCGCGACGCGATGCTGCGCGAGGCCGGACCGCCGCCGCCGCTCGAGCTCGCGCCGTTGACAGCCGGCCTGCTCCACCAGCCGGTCGGTGAACCCGATCCAATCGCCGGGACGCTGAGCGTTCAGGGGGTGGTGGAGCGCGCGGGGCGCAGCGGACGCTTCGACGACGTCGTCGGCGGCGGGTTTCAGCTGATCGTCGCCGGCGGCGACCCGTTCGAACGTCTCTCCCATCGGCAGCGCACGCTGCTCGACACACTCGGGGCGACGGTCGCGTCGCTTGACCCGGCTGCGCCCCACGGTGTGCGCGACTGCGACGGGCGCCTCACCGCCTGGCTGTCCCAGCACAACGCGCACGCCGTGGTCGTCCGTCCCGACTTCTACGTGTTCGGCGCCGCCGCCTCCCCCGAGGCCGTCCCCGCCCTGCTGGACGACCTTCGAACCCAACTGAACATCACCTCGACCCATGCAACCGCAGGAGCCACACCATGACCAACGCAAGCGCAGTGATCCACCCCAAGTTCCACCACGTCAACCTCAAGACGACCCGGTTGCAGGAGATGATCGACTTCTACCGCGAGCTGGTGGGAGCCGAGGTGATCTTCCAGGACCAGGTTGGCGCGTGGCTGTCAAACGACGGCGCCAATCACCGGGTCGCGCTGCTGGCGTTCCCGAACTTCGTCGACGACCCGGAGAAGGACACTCGTACCGGGATGCATCACTCAGCATTCGAGTACGCCAGCTTCGAGGATCTGAATTCCAGCTACCTGCGCCTGCGCGATGCCGGCATCACCCCGGCGCTGTGTCTGGATCACGGGATGACCCTCTCCTACTACTACGCCGATCCCGACGGCAACAACGTCGAGCTCCAGGTCGACTGCTTCGGGGACTGGAAGAAGTCGGCGGAGTGGATGCGGACCTCCGAGGAGTTCAAGGCCAACCCGATCGGTCAGTTCGTCGACCCCGCGCAGGTCGCTGCGGACCACGAGGACGACATGAGCTTCGAGGAGATTCACGCCAAGGCGATGGCGGGCGGCTACGCGCCGGAACAAGCGCCCGTCGAGATCCCGGAGACGTCCCGATGAGGTTCTGTCGCTTTGACGCCGGCTACGGGCCGCAGCCCGGGATCGTCGAGGACGGCTACCTCGTCCATCGCGACAATCCGGCCGAGCGCCACGCGCTCGAGGACGATTCGCCTGCTGGCACCGGTCACGCCGCGCAAGTTCCTGGCGATCGGCCTCAACTACGCCGACCACATCGCCGAGTCGGGCATGGAGGCGCCCGAGTTCCCGGTGTTCTTCAACAAGCAGATCACCTGCGTGGTCGGTCCCGACGACGATGTCCACATGCCGCGCGTCTCGAACCTGCTCGACTACGAGGGCGAGCTGGCGGTCGTGATCGGGACTCGCTGCCGCCACGTACGTGCAGAGGGCGCCCACGAGGTGATCGCTGGCTACACCATCGCCAACGACATCTCGGTCCGCGACTGGCAGGTGCGCACGCCGACGATGACGATGGGCAAGTCGTTTGACACCCACGGACCACTCGGCCCCTGGCTCGTGACAGGCGACGAGCTCGGCGACCCCCACGACCTGCGGCTCAGGACCTACGTCAACGACGAACTGCGCCAGGACAGCAACACCGGCGAGATGATCTATGACTGCTACCAGCAGGTCGCGCATCTCTCTGAGGCCTTCACGCTTGAGCCGGGCGACGTCATCGCCACTGGGACTCCGGCGGGCATCGGCGCCGTGCGCCAGCCGTTCCCCGAAGGGCTGCTCACGGTCGGCGACGTCGTCCGGATCGAGATCGACGGGATCGGCGAGCTGCGCAACACCGTCGTGGAAGAGCCCGCCGGGTTCGTAGTGCCGGAGAGCGAGGAGGCGCCGCAATGGGCGCACTGACCGAAGAGCTGCGCGAGTTCCTCGACGCTAATCGGGTTGGTGTCCTCGCGACACTCGCTCCCGACGGCCGGCCCCGTCAGTCGCTGGTGTATTTCGCTCGCGACGGCGAGCGACTGCTGAGCTCAACGCTCGCCGACCGCCTCAAGACGCGGGACGTGAGGCGGACCGGGTGGGCTTCGCTGTGCGTGATGGGCCACGAATCGCCATATCCATCGGCGACGTTCTCGGGCACCGCCGAGATCCTCACAAACGACATCGGCGCGGCGACCGCCAAGCTCATGCAGCGCATCACCGAAGCCGCCGAGCCGCCCGAACCGATGAGCGACGAGGCGCTGGATGAGGTCGGCCGCGTGCTGCTCGCGATCACGATCGAGCGAGTGACCGCCGCAAATTACCTCCCCTCAGCCACCGGACAGGCGGAGACGCACTGATGAGTGCCGCTGCAACAACCGACCTGCTCTGGCCATCCTTCAGCGAACCTTCGCAGCTGGCCGCGATCGAGCGCGTTCGGCTAACCGATCGCGGCCTGCCCGCGAGCACCTACGAGCTGGTGAGGAGGGCGGCTGAGCTGTGGCCCGATCGTCCGGCCGTGTCGGTGCTGCCCGACGCGGAGAGCTTCCACACACCGCTCGTTAGGACGTTCGGGGAGCTTGCTTGGGACGTGCACCGAGCCGCGGCCGTGCTGGCCGGGCTGGGCGTCGGTCGCGGCGACGCGGTCGCGGTCGTCTCGGTCAACTGCGCGGAGCTGCTGCCGCTGTTGCTCGCCGCAGAGGCGATTGGCATCTACGCGCCGATCAACCCAGGCTTGGCGCCTGAGCACGCCGTCGAGCTCGTGCGCCTTTCCGGCGCCAGGGTGATCGTCGCCTCGGGCCCCGAGCTCGACGAGGGCGTTTGGGCCCATGCGCGGACGCTCACGGAGCGCGCTGGCGCGCGAGCGCTGCTCGCGCTGCGCCCGACGGCAGCCTCGGCCCAGCCGCCTGCGCTCGAGCCGCTCGACGGCGTCGGGGTGGCATACCTGCAAGCGCGGATGGCGGACGCTTCGGAGGCGGGGCTGCCTGGCGCTCCGCCGGCGCCGGACGATATCGCCAGCTACCTGCATACCGGGGGCACGACGGGCACGCCGAAGCTCGCTGCGCGCACGCATGCAAACGAGGTGTCCAACGCCTGGATGATCCGTGCCAGCAACGTGCTCGACGAGAGCAGCGTGATCTTCGCCGCGCTGCCGCTGTTTCACACCAACGCGCTCGTAGTGACGGTGCTGGCGCCGCTGCTCAAGGGCCAGCACGTCGTCTGGGGCGGTCCGCTCGGCTACCGCGACGTCCCGCTGTTTGAGAACTTCTGGAAGATCGTCGAGCGCTACCGGGTCGCTTCGATGTCCGCGGTCCCGACGGTCTACTCGGTGCTCGCGCAGATTCCCGTCGACGCCGACATCTCCAGCTTGCGTGTGCCGAGCGTCGGCGCCGCGCCGCTTCCGCCCGCCGCGCGCGAGGCGTTCGAAACCCGGACCGGGGTGGCCCTGTGTGAGGGCTACGGTCTGACCGAGGGCACGTGCGTCAGCGCGCTCAGCTGGCCCGGCGCGCCTCGGTCGAGCACGGTCGGTCAGCGTCTTCCCTACCAGGAGGCGCGCACGGTGAAGATCGACGAAGCCAGCGGCAACTGGACGTTCCTGTCCGAGAACGAGGTCGGGACGCTCGTCCTGCGCGGCCCGAACATCTTCGCCGGCTACGTCGTCCACACTGGGTCCCGGCGCGACGTGCGCGCCGGCGAGAAGGTCAAGGACGGTTGGCTTGACACCGGCGACCTGGCGTCCGTCGATGGCGACGGGTTCGTCCGCCTCGCTGGCCGCGCCAAGGACCTGATCATCCGCGGCGGCCACAACATCGACCCCGCCACGATCGAGGACGCGCTGCTCGCGCATCCGGACGTCACAGCCGCCGCCGCCGTCGGCCGGCCCGACCCGCACGCCGGCGAGGTGCCCGTCGCGTTCGTCACCCTCGCTACGGGTACCGAGCGCACCGCCGATGAGCTCGAATCCTGGGCGGCCGACCACGTGCCCGAACGCGCCGCCGCACCCAAGCACGTCGAGATCGTCGACGAGATCCCGCTGACGTCGGTCGGCAAGCCCTACAAGCCGGAGCTACGCCGCCGCGCCGCCGAGCAGGCCGCGCGCGACGCGCTCGCCGAGACCGGGCTGAGCGACCAGGTACGCGCCGTCCTGATCGACGCCGCCCCCGAGATCCACGTCCCGCACTCGCCCCACGACGACGAGGTCCGTGAGGCGCTCTCCCAATACGCGTGGACATGGAAGCTGACCAACTGAGCACTGAATCAAGGAGACACCGATGAGCACCGACACCCTCACCGTCTTCGACTACGGCGATGACTGGCGAGTGATGCTCACGTTGCACGAGCGAGTTGACGGTGGCGGCCCGTTTCCCCGCGTGAGCGAGCGACGAGGAACCGCACCGCCCCAGTACCCGCCGCTAGACGACGAATAGCCGCTCGCGTCCAGGCGGCGCACGATTGGACACATGCTTGCGGTCGATTGGACACATGGTTGGTCTATAATGGACTCATGACCGAGCTGGCGATCTTGGCCCGTGAGGTAGGCGTGCATGAACGCACGCTCCGCCGCGCGGTCGCGGAGGGGAGCCTTCGCGCCGCTCGGCCGTCCCCGAGGACTTTGGCAATGTCGTTGTCCGAGCGGGAGTACGTGCGACGCTCGTGGAAGCTGCTCTCGACTCTGAGGGGAGCTCTACGCACCGAGCACAACGTCCGCTTCGCTCTGCTGTTCGGCTCGGTGGCCAGAGGCACTGCGGCTCCTGGAAGCGACGTCGACGTGCTCGTGGCTCTTCGTGATCAGGACCTGGAGCGGGTCGTCGAGCTGTCTACGAAGCTCACGGCGGCGATCGGGCGCCGCGTTGACGTGGTCCGCCTTGAAGATGCCGAGAACGAACCAGCATTCCTCGCCGACGTGATCGCCGACGGGCGAGTGCTCGTCGACCGCGAAGGGCTGTGGCCACAGCTCCGGGACCGCGAGCCGAGCCTGCGACGAGCGGCACGCCGTCAGGCAGAGCGAGCCGACGCCGCCCTCGCCGGCCTTGACCGCATCCTGGCACGGTGACGGTGCCAGATCTCGACGCCGAGCCTGTGGACACGAAGCGCTGGCGCCTTGCGATCGTGCGCCACCTCGAGGACCTCCCACGGCAGTACGCAGCGCTCGAGCACGCCATGGCGAGCTTCGGCGAGGACTTCGACCTCCAGGAGTTCAAGGCGGCCTACAACACCTCGGACGACATGGACGCGTACAACCGCGTGCAGGCGGTCGAGCGAGCCCTCGGCCGCGTCCAGAACTACGTCGGCGAGCTCGCCGACGCCGGCGCCAAGCTCGCGGCGCTGCCGAGACCAGCGGACACCCATCGGTCACCAACGGAGATCGCGTTCGAGGCCATGCGCGACGCAAAGGTCATCAGCGCGAGCCTCTGCCGGCGATTGGTCCGGGCGCAGAATGCGCGGACACGCATCGAGCACAGCTATGTGCAGACGCCCGCTGGCGACGTGCATCGTGCGGCGATCCTCGTGCGGGACACAGCTCGCGACTTCATCGACTCATACCGGGATTGGATCGAGCCGTACCTCGCGGAACCAGAGCCCTGACCGGCGCGGGGAGCCCAGCGTCACGCGAACGCGCGATCTACGGCGTCGGCCTCCTGGTCGCTCGGCTGGTAGTGCGCATAGATCTGTGTCGTCTTCGAGTCCGCATGGCCCATCCAGTGCTGGAGCGTGCGCATCGGCGTGCCGGCAGCTGCCATCCGCGTACCGAACGTGTGGCGCAGCTCATGGAACGTGATCCGGTGGACGTCGGCGCGGTCGATCGCCTGCTTGAAGCGGCGAACGAGCTTCGAGCGGTCGAGCGGCTTGCCGGTCTCGGGGTGGCAGAAGACAAGGTCGCGCTCTCGCGAGTACGTGGAGCACTGCGCTCGCAGCTCGCGAAGCGCGATCGCGACGCGTTCGGCCATCGGGACGGAGCGGCCCGAACCGGCCGACTTCGGATCGCCGAACTCGCCGCGGACGTATGGCGATACGACCCGGACCTTGCGCGCCTCGAAGTCGACATCGCGCCACCGGAGCCCGAGGAGCTCGCCCTGGCGCAGCCCGGTCATCGCAGCCGTCAGATATAGGGTCGGCTCTATCTGGCCGAACGCGTCGTCGGGGTACGGCGCGGCGAGCAGCTGCTCGAGCTCGGCCTGATCGAGGAACTGGATCCGCGTCTCGGTCTTCTTCAACGTCGGCCGGTCCGCCAGCTTCACCGGATTCGACGAGCACCAGCCCTTCCGTAGCCCGAGGTCGAAGATCGAGTGCATCGTGTTGATGTGGTTGCGGACGGTCTTGATCGCGAGCGTCCGCCGCTTCGCCGCCACGTACCGCTCGATGTCCTCGGGCCGCACGCGCTCGAGCGTCTTTCCGGTGAAGAACGGCGCGATGTGATTCCGGAGATCGGAGGCGACCGTCAGGCGGTGTGACTTGCGTCGACCCTTCAGCTCCAGGCGCTGGCAGAACTCGGCGCCGGCCTGTTCCATCGTCACGCGCTCGGCAGCCCGGTGCCGAGCGCGGCGCGTCGACCTCGCGCAAGCGCCGCAGCACCTTCTCGGCTTGGGCCTTCGTCAGCCCGTCGGCGCGACCCTCAGTGCGAACGTCGCCAACCTTCCGCTGCACGCGGCGGCCGTCGGGCCCGTACCACGAGCCGATCCACGAGCGTCCCACCACTCGCAGCGTCCCGGTCCCGTACGCTCGCCGGGCCATCAGCCGACCGCCCAAGCACGGGCCGGGAGGTCCGCCATGTACCGTTCATGTTCCATTTTGACCTGATCGTATCTGATCAACCGGACAGAAAAGCCCAGTAGATCAGACTGATTCAGGCCTAGCTAAACCCGACGAGTTCCGGCTGGGGGCCGGGCGGTCGCAGGTTCAAATCCTGTCTCCCCGATTCAAGAAAGACCTGGAAATAGGCCACCTTTTTTCCTCCAGCTGGACCTCGAGAAGACCTCGACGGGGAACCAACGGGGAACGAACTCTCGAAAGAACCTTCGCCGCGGGGAGCCACGACCACCGCGTGGTGCGGGCAGCCGCGCCCGTCGATCGCTTGGCCGAGGTGTCCGTCTGCTCGCCTATCAGCCGCGCGCCGCCGCGGAGTTGCGACTCGGTCGCCAAGGCACTCGTGCGCCGTGCGGGGGTGCGCAAACGAAAGCGATCGCAGGAGGGCGCGTGCGTGCACGCGATTTGATCGGCACGGCCTCGGCACTAACTGAGCGCGCGAGTCAACCCGTCGACGTCGAGTAGACCGTCGTAGGGGATTGAGTTGATGTATAGCGCCGGGATGGCGTGCGCTCCGCTTGCGGTCGCCTGGTGGATGTGCTCGACCACCTTTTCTCGATAGCGGCCGTTGGTTACTTCGAGTCGGAGCCGCTGGGGATCGGCGACCACGCGGCTGGCGGTGGCTAGCAAGTTGGCCTGATCGCTCAATCCGGTGTGTGCCAGACGGTCGAGTAGCGCGAAGAATTCTCCTTGGGCTCCGGCTGCCTCCAACGCTTCCGCCGCTAGGGGGGAGAGCTCGTGAACGTCGGCAAGCGGTAGGTGGCGCACGGCGATGCGCATCGGCTGTTGCTCGGCGAGCCGGACTAAGAGCTGCCAGGCGCTTCGGCACGGCGCTGAGGCGAGATCAACGTAGATCGCGACGGTGGCGCCAGGACCGTCGCCGTACACGTGGTCCGACGCGCTGATCGGCGGATCGAGATAAGAGGCCGAGCTCGTTTCCTGCCGCCATTCGCGCAATGCCTGGGCGATCTCTGGCTCCGCGGGCTCGCGGTCCGCCGCTGGTCGGTGGCGCCGGTGGCTGTCGGCCGTTCCACGCTCCCAGTTGCGAACGTCTTGCGTTATGTCGTGCCCGAGTTCGCTCGGTGACTCGGGCGGCCCACCGTCACCTCTGTATGGCGTCTGGCTGATGGCGCTGCCTCTCCGCGTGTAGTAGCCAAACGCCACGGCGATAAACAACACGATTACGAAGATCACAAAGATCCAGGTCCCGCCCGCCAGCGCCAGTGGCGGAGCCCGGAGCGCACCGGCAAGAACGTCAAAGCCCGCGAAGCCTGGCCACGCGATCATCCACGGGCCAGCCTAACCCGTTCGAGCAGCCGTGCCTGTAGTTCCTCAGTAGGTGATCCATCCGGGGCCCGTGGAAGCGCTTCCACACCGTTCAGTCCTCAAGCTGGCCAGCTCGGCGCTGGCTGACCCGCAAGACACCCGCCCGTTGTGCTGCCTGAGGCATTCCGCCTTGGGGCGCGTACGCCCCACGCGTGTGCGGACACAGCCTCGTCGCAGACGATCGCATTTACGCTCCAGTTGCTTTGGCCGTGCGATCGCAGTGGCGCCGCTGCGGGAGCCCGGGCCCGGGTTTGCCACGATTATGCGATTGGGTTGCCTGCGAGCGGTGGCGACGGCATGCCCCGCTGTCGAGGATCTAATCTGGTAGCACGACGCAGTGGATCGGAGGCTGTTGGTGATTGATCTCTACTACAGGCCGGGCGCCGCCTCGCTGGTGGTGCACGCCGCGTTGGAGGAGGTCGGCGCCGAGTACAACCTGATCCGCGCCACGCGGGAGAACGGCGTGTTCGGTCCGCCCGAGGCCGCGAGGTTGAACCCGGCGGGGAGGGTGCCGACGATGTCGTTTGACGGCGTGGCGATGACGGAATCGATCGCCTGCTTGATGCACATCAGCGACCTCTACCCAGACGCTGCGCTCGCCCCGGCCCCCGGGACGTCCGAGCGCGGCCAGTGGTACCGCTGGCTCGCGTACCTCGTGAGCCCCGTCCAATCGGCGTTCTACGGCTTCATAGCCCCAAGCCGCTACGCGCCGGTGGCCGCACAGGACGCGGTGAAGGCTCACGCCATCGAGGCGCTGGACGGATACCGGACGATGCTCGACGCGCGCCTCGCCGCAAACGGTCCCTACCTGCTCGGGGAGCGCTTTACAGGCGCCGACCTGTTCTTGTTCATGCTCACCCGTTGGGGCCGCCGGCTCGAGCGCCGCTGGTGGGAGGCCCCCGCGCTCGGTAACCATTACCGGACCATCAAGTCCCGCCCCGCGATCCAGCGCGTCTTCGAACAAGAACAACTCGACGACGACGCCTGAGCGCCTGCCTCGCCGCAGGGGCTACATCCAGCCAGTGGCACTCGCCGTCCCTGACGTTTCTGCGCCTCGCTGAACCAGTCACTCGGGCGGCCGGGCCGCACAAGCGCTTTCCGCGTCACCCACCGCGGAGCCAACGAGCGCCTTGGCGACCAAGCGCAACTCCGCCACGACTCGGTGCTAGCCGGCGGCGAGCGGGCAGCCGCCTTACATGCGGTGTCGGCCTCGCTTCTGCTCGCACGAAAGCGCGGCACGCACGCTCGGATCCTGAGCCGGCGGTCTGACTTCTCCTTCGACTCTGCCCGGGGGCGAAGTGGCAGTCGCGCCGAGGCTCACCAGGCGGCACAAAGGGGCAGCCGGCATACATGCCCACCGTGGCTCCAGGCGACTGGATTCACCCGATAACGCAACCCTAGGCCGTCAAGTTCAGGCACGCCGCGACGAATAGTCCGGCGAGCACGAAGTATTGGGGGATCGCGAGGAACCACTTGTACAACGGCTTCCAGCGCTCGAGCTGCTCGGGGTAGGCCAGGCGCAGTGACGTGTGGGGCTCTTGGCCGTCGTCCTCGCATGGAGTGTGGAGTCGAACGGCGGGTAGTCCTCGTGCATGAACAGGACGTACCTCATGGCCGCCACTCGTAGCGGTACGTCATGACGATCAACGTCGAACAGCGGTTGCGGGATCGCTTCAGTGAACAAGACCCCGAGGCGATCATCAGGCGTGGGATCGCGAGCAGCCATTGAACCAGGGGGGCGCCATCGGTTGATGCGAAGGTCGGCGTGGAACTCGATCTGGACAGGCGGGGCGGACGTTGACATGGGATGCTGCTGGGTTGAGGCGGGTCAAGTGGATCGGCCGGGGGACCGGGGCGGCTCGGCCGATCCACTTGGTGGTGGTCCATTGGTCGTTTGTCGGGATGGTTGCGTCAGACGAGGTCGCGGCTACGCAGGCGCCAGGCGGCTGCCGCGAAGATGGTGAGTGTCCAGGCGACCATGACCGCGAGCGCGGGAGCGGGCGACAGGTCCCCGTGGGTGCCGCCGAGGACGCCGCCCGGAGCGCCGGCGAGCGGGAGGAGGCGACCGACCTCCGGGACCGCCTGGAAGACGGCGGGCTCAATCGCCGCGGCGATGATGATGAGCCCGACGACGGTGGCGACCTGGTTGCGTACCAGCGCCCCGACGCAGACGCCGAGGGGGCCGAGCAGGGCAGCGACGGCCAGGTTGCGCCACAGCACGTCGGCGACGCCGCCGGCGCCCAGCGTTGCTAGCCCGCGGCCTGACAGGACCAGCTCGCCGACGATGATGGTCGGCACCGTCACGATGATCGCGAGGGCGATGCCGGCCACGGAGTAGGAGATCGCCTTGGCGGCGAGCAGCCGCACTCGGTTGGGGGCGGCGAGCACGGAGCCTGTGATCGTGCGATGACGCCACTCGCCCGTCATCGCGATCGCACCGAGTATCACGATGATGTAGGTGATCGCGCTGTTGGTGAACAGCGCGTGCGCTTTGGTTTCCTTCCCTAGGGCCGCGCCGAGGACGACGAGGGTCAGCGACAGCGCCGCGGCGCAGCCGACGACCGCGGCGAAGGTGCGGGTGGTGCGGAGCTTGAGCAGCTCGGCTTGCAGGAGCGCGGTCATGACTGCACCGCCGTCAGCGCGATGAACGCCTCTTCGAGGGAGCGCGTTCGGGGGGCCAGGCCGAGCACGGCCAGCTGCTCGTCACCGGCGATTTTTCCGACCTCTTCCGGGGTGGCGCCGGAGACGTTCAGCACGTCACCGTCGCGGTCGACGCGGTGACCGCGACGCTCGAGCGCGCCGGTCAACCGGACCGGGTCCTGTGCGCGGACCGTCGTCGCGGGGCCGTCGCCGCCGCCGAGCACCTGCTCCAGGGGCCCGTGGGCGCGCAGCTCGCCGTCGGCGATCACGACGACGTCGTCGACGGACTGGGCGACCTCGGCCAGGACGTGGCTGGAGATCAGCACCGTGCGCCCGTCTGCCGCCTGCTCGCGCATCAGATCGCGCAGCCAGATGATCCCGGGCGGGTCCAGGCCGTTGTTCGGCTCGTCGAGGATCAGGACTTGCGGGTCGCCGAGCAGGGCTGCGGCGATCGCCAGCCGCTGACGCATGCCCATCGAGTAGCCCTTCACACGCCGGTCGGCGGCGTCGCTGAGCCCGACCGCGGACAGGACCTCCTCGACGCGGTGGGGGGGATGGTTTCCCGTGATGGCCAGGACCCGCAGGTGGTTTCGTGCGCTGCGACCCGGATGGAAGGAGGCGTCCTCGAGCACCGCGCCCACGCGGGCGCTGGGCTCGTCGAGCTCGTCGTAGCGCAGACCACCGAACGTGGCGGCCCCCGACGAGGGCTGCACCAGCCCGAGCAGCGCGCGCAACGTCGTGCTCTTGCCGGCCCCGTTCGGTCCGAGGAACCCCGTGACGCGACCGGGCTCGATGTCGAACGAGAGGTGATTGACGGCGGCGACGGCGCCGAAGTGCTTGGAGAGATCGCGGATCTCGACGGGGGCCATCGGCCCTCCGATCCGACGGCGACCGCGGCCAGGCCCGGGCTCTTCGGCTTTCGGAGCGGGGGGACTTCTTCAAGTACGGCGTGTGTTGCGGTCATCGCTGCTCCTCAGGTTGGTGCAAGTTGCCTGGGGATCAGTCTGGGACCGCCGCCTGCGTCTGTCATCGCCCGCAGGGCGCGTGTGCGCTCCTCCTCAGCGCAGATCTTTGCCGCTCGCGGCTCTGTCGAAGGGCAGAGACGCGTCTACGCGCCGGGCGTGACCAGCCCGCTCTCGTAGGCGAGGACGACGGCCTGTACTCGGTCGCGGAGCCCGAGCTTGGCGAGCAGGCTGGAGACGTGGGTCTTGATCGTCCCCTCGCTGACGAACAGCTCGGCGGCCAGCTCGGCGTTGCTCTTACCGTGCGCCAGCATCCTCAGCACCTCGCGCTCGCGCTGCGTCAAGGCGTCCAGCCGCGTGCCGAGCTCCGGTCTGACCGGCCGGCGTGCGAACTGCTCGACGATACGCCGCGTGACCGACGGGGCGAGCAGCGCCTCGCCGGCAGTCACGACATGCACCGCGTGCAGGAGCTCCTCGGGTGGGGCGTTCTTGAGCAAAAAGCCGCTGGCGCCCGACCGCAGCGCCTCGAACACGTACTCGTCACGCTCGAACGTGGTGAGGATCACCACGCGACTGTGCAGCTCGCCGTCTTCGGTAATCCACCGCGTCGCCTCGAGTCCGTCACCGTCGGGCATCTGGATGTCCATCAACACGATGTCGGGCCGCAGGCGCCGGGTGCTGGCCATGGCCTGCTCGCCGTTCGCTGCCTCGCCGACCACCTCGATCTCCGGATCGGACTCGAGGATCATCCGAAAGCCGGCGCGAACCATCGCCTGGTCATCAGCCAGCAGCACACGGATGCTCACAGCGCACCGTCCGAGGTGGCAGCGGCGTAGCCGAATGGGTGATGGAAGGCCTCTAGCGCGCGGTCGCGCGCGACGGCAAGGTCGAAGCGGTGGCCGCCCCGCGTGTCGTCGACCGAGACGGTCACTGCGTCCTGGCGGGGGTGCCAGAGCAGCAGGACGTGGATGCCGTCGTTCTCGCGGGCGGCGAGCTCGCGCGTCTGAAGCGTCACTGGAGTCATGGCTCCTGTCTCCGGTTCAAAGGTGGTGAGTGGTCGGGCGGTTGCGGCTTGCATGAGCGGTCCTTTCCAAGTCGCAGACCACCGAGCGCGCATGTGCGTCAGCAGAGCATGTGGCGGCGACCAGCACACCGCCATATGCTCTGCGCGACCGGACTCCGGGGGTCAGTGTTCGACCGCTGGAATGGCGATGGGCGGAACGGTCTCCGGCGGCTCGCCCGGAACTGTCTCGGGCCGCTCGCCGATTCGTGCGACGTCGAGGGCGATCAGGCCGAGGTTCGTACCGGCAGCTGCTCCGACGATCGTGGTGATGACCGCCATGATCCCGGCTGTTGCGTTGAACCCCAGCAGCGCGCCGACGAGGGCGCCCGTCAGCGCGACCCAGATGCCGAGCTTCGCGGCCCTGGCCGGCCGGTCGGGGTTGACCCAGGCCAAGTAGGTGCCGAGGCCGATCGGCGTGCCGATGCAGAGAACAGCCATGAGTTCGCTGTTGAGGGGCACTGTCGGCAAAGCCACCAGCACGATGATCAGGCCGGTGAACCAGCCGCCGAGGCCGAGCACCAGCAGGTAGACGGAGCGCAGCATCGCGCTCGCCTTGCGCCCGAAGCCGCCGCGCTTGTGCACCCGGCGCCACATCAGTAGCAGTGACAGGATCATGAGAAGTCCCAAGCCCGTCATCGCGCCGAGGCCGTCTACGGCGTAGGCGCCTTGGCTGGAGCTTGGGCTGAAGTCGACCTTGTTGTGGGTGTAGAGGGACGTGTCGACCTTGCCGGTGTCGAGGTAGGTGTTGATCAGACGGGTCCCGGCTGCCGGTTCGTAGGGCCAGAAGTCGTCGGCGTGGCCGAGGTCCGAGAGCACCACCTCACGGCCGTTCGCGAGGTGAGGCAGGAGCTCGCGGGTCGCATTCTCGGGCGGCGTTGCGAAGTCGAGGTTGCCGCCGATCAGCAACGTCGGAACGTTCGAGTTTTGCACGTGGGTGTACTCGTTCTCGTCCGGGTTCGCCGGCCAGGCGTCGAGGACGCTGCCGCCGGCCCAGATCAGGTCGTTGCCGGCAGCACTGATCAGCGATCCACGGTTTGCTCCCGACGCGTAGAAGTGTTTCGCGTAGGTGGCGTCGCTGCGGCCGATCGCCGCCAGGTCGCCCCAGACGAACGCGCTCGGAAAGGTGAGCCGTGCCAACACGGACAGGAACCACGCGCCGCTTGCGTCGCCCTTGTCGGCGGAGAGGAGTGAGTTGATCGTCAGTGGCGCGGCGATCGAGTTGCCGCCGGCGGAGGTCTCGTTGATCAGGCCGAAGAACGCGGCGGCTTTGAAGTCGCCCTTCTCGATCGGCAGCAACCCCCAGTGACTGGGAACGTGAGCGAACGCGGACTTCACCGACGCGGCGAGATCCGGCGTCCGGCTACGACAGCTCGCCGCCTGGGCGCAGAGCGCGGAATAGCGCTGGATCTGCTCGTTGGTCGTCTTTGCGTCCCAGAGGAAGTTGCCGGGTGGATTGACGCCGATCATCACCGAGCGATGGATGCTCTTCGGGTAGCGCCACGCATAGATCATCGCGACCCGGGTGCCCGCGCTTTCGCTCACCAGGTCGATCTGGTGGTAGCCGAGGGCGCGGCGGGCCGCGTCGAGGTCGTCGACTTCTTCGGGGATCGAATAGCCGGCGAGATCGACACCATCGCTGCGGAGCCGGGCGGCGCACGACCGGTACGCCGCGGCAACAGCGCGGTACGACTGCTCGCTGAGGAGGTCACCCGAGTCCTCCATCGCCGAGCTCACCTCCGGGCAGTCGAGCCGGACGGAGCCGTCGACGCCGCGGTAGCCGACGAGCACGACGTCGTGGTTGGCGGTGAAACGACTCGCGTCCGGGAAGACCATGTTGGTGATGCCGGGGCCGCCTTGCAGGCGGAAGATCGGGACACCCGGATGCGCCGAATGCGCATGAATCACTATGACCGGCAGCGCGATCAGGCGCGAGTTCGGATCATGGCGGTTCTCGGGCACCACGAGCGTCCCGCAATCCGCGGCGGAGGCGCCCTTTTCGGTGGAATAGGTGCACGGGTGCATGGTCAGCTGGCCTGCATGCGCGCCGGCAGGCACAGAGACGGCCGTAGAACTGCCGGCGAAGTGGAGGTAGCCGAGCCCGAGCGTGAGAACGGCGATCAGAGTCAGGCCGGCGATCCGGCCGCGACTGAAGCGTCTGGTCGAGGGATGCACGATTCGTTCTTTCCCGTTGGTCGTCATCACTGCTCCTCAGGTTGGTGCAAGTTGCCTGGGGATCAGTCTGGGACCGCCGCCTGCGTCTGTCATCGCCCGCAGGGCGCGTGTGCGCTCCTCCTCAGCGCAGATCTTTGCCGCTCGCGGCTCTGTCGAAGGACAGAGACGCGTCTATGCGCCGGGCGTGACCAGCCCGCTCTCGTAGGCGAGGACGACGGCCTGTACGCGGTCGCGGAGCCCGAGCTTGGCGAGCAGGCTGGAGACGTGGGTCTTGATCGTCCCCTCGCTGACGAACAGCTCGGCGGCCAGCTCGGCGTTGCTCTTACCGTGCGCCAGCATCCTCAGCACCTCGCGCTCGCGCTGCGTCAAGGCGTCCAGCCGCGTGCCGAGCTCCGGTCTGACCGGCCGGCGTGCGAACTGCTCGACGATACGCCGCGTGACCGACGGGGCGAGCAGCGCCTCGCCGGCAGTCACGACATGCACCGCGTGCAGGAGCTCCTCGGGTGGGGCGTTCTTGAGCAAAAAGCCGCTGGCGCCCGACCGCAGCGCCTCGAACACGTACTCGTCACGCTCGAACGTGGTGAGGATCACCACGCGACTGTGCAGCTCGCCGTCTTCGGTAATCCACCGCGTCGCCTCGAGTCCGTCACCGTCGGGCATCTGGATGTCCATCAACACGATGTCGGGCCGCAGGCGCCGGGTGCTGGCCATGGCCTGCTCGCCGTTCGCTGCCTCGCCGACCACCTCGATCTCCGGATCGGACTCGAGGATCATCCGAAAGCCGGCGCGAACCATCGCCTGGTCATCAGCCAGCAGCACACGGATGCTCACAGCGCACCGTCCGAGGTCGGCAGCTTGACGAGCACGGCGAACCCGCCGCCGGATGCCGGCCCCGCCGTCAGTCGGCCGCCGTGCAGGGCGGCACGCTCGCGCATGCCGATCAACCCCAGGCCGCCCGGGCTCGTCCCTGATAGCGCCGTCGCGCCGCGGCCGTCATCGACGATCTCGACCTCGAGCTCATCGGGCCAGTACCGCACGCGCACGTCGGCGCGCGACGCCGCCGCCGCGTGCTTGAGGGTGTTAGTCAGCGCTTCCTGCACGATGCGGTACGCCGACACGCCGATCATCGGCGGCAACGAGCGTTCCTCCCCTTCGATGCCGACCGCGACAGCGAGCCCGGACTCCCTCATGCTCGCCGCCAGCCGCGGAAGCTGACTCAGGCCAGGGCGCGGAGCCAGATCGTCCAGGTCGCCGGCCTGCCGCAGGAATCCGAGCAGGCGGTGCAACTCTCCCACCGCCTGTCGGCTCGAGACCTCGATCGCGGTCAACGACTCCTTCGCCTTGACACGGTCACTGTCGATCACGACCCGGGCAGCGCCGGCCTGGACTCCCATCATGCTCACGTGGTGGGCGACGACGTCATGCAGCTCCCGCGCGATCCGCACGCGCTCCTCGAACACGGCGTGCTCGGCCTGTGTCGCACGTGACTCCGCCACCTCGGCCTGCTCGGCCCGCGCGCGGACGGCAAGGCCTGCAACCCAGGCGACGGCGAAGTCGACGGGAATGAAGACGAGCTCGTAGACCGAGTGCCCGGGGATGAGGTAGACGATGGTCGCCACAGCGCCGACCACGATCGCCAGTCCGAGGACGGCCCGCCGGACGTCCCGGAGGTTCCCGAGCAGGAATGCGACCGCCAGCTGCATCGGGAAGAGGGACTCGGGGTACGGGATGAGCAGCGGGTCGACGAGCGAGATTCCCGCGGCCAAAAGGAAGTACGCCGCCGGTCCGGCAAACGGAAACCATCGCCGCGCGAACACGGGTAGCACCAGGATCGCGAGCGCGGGAAGGCAGAACCACAGCGTCGTTGTCGGAGCTCCGGGCGAGCCGCGTCCGAGCACCACGTTAAGCATCGCCACGATCGCCAGCAGCGCGATCAGCAGGTCAAACCAGTACGTGCGGGCGAGATGTTCGATTCGGCTCACGCATCGAACGTACTCCACGAGCTCGCGGACCGCCTCCCACAAGGTCAGACCCGGGATCCCTCTCAAGTACACCCACCTCCGAACCGGCAGCCTGGCGACGACGCCGCGCCGGCGACACCTCGCCCTAACGGCGCCCACACGCTCCCGGACGACGCCCACACTGCGCCTGGCGCGCGCACGGCGCTGCCGCCACCCGCGCCCGGACGAGGCGCCGGAACCGCGAGGTCGGTCCCCGCGCTCGCTGCCAAGACAGCCGCATCGCCGCAGCAGCGGAGCTCATCAAGAACGAACGCTTCCGATCCGCCAACTGCCAAAGGGAGGCCTCGAGCCCGGAAGCCCGTACCGACGTCAAACCAAGCCCGGCTCGATCCTCGGCGGCAACCCGAAAACGACGTTCACCAACACGCCATTCCGCCTTGGCGACGTGATGCGAGCGGCCTGGCGACGGCCATGTCTCGCGAGAGGTCGCTGCGCTCGCTTTTCGTCCGGAGGAAGAGCGTGTGAAACGCCTCGCTTGGGCTCGCCAGCTTCCGTGTCCGCGTCGAGAGTCACGCTGGCGAGCTCGGGCCGGGTCGAGGTGTCTTGAGGGCGCTGGCCGATCAGCGCTGCGCTCAGGGATAATCGTGCGATGGGGCCTGCGCTAGGGCGCAACGCGAGGATAGCTCTGGGGTGTTAGGCCGGATCTCATCTCCTCGGTTCGTGGGACGCGCTTCCGAGCTTGAAGCGTTCGAGCAGCTGGTGCGTCGGGCGAAGAACGGGGCCGGCTCTGCGCTGATGGTCTCCGGCGAGGCAGGGATCGGCAAGAGCCGCTTCGTGGCCGAGATCGAGACGCGTTTAGGCAAGGCGGGGGCGCGGCTTCTGGTCGGCGAGTGTGTGGAGGTCGCCGAGGGTGAGCTGGCGTTCGCCCCGATCGTCGCTGCGCTACGCCCGGTTATGAACGAGGGCGAAACTGTGGATGAGCTCGAGCGTCCGCTGCGTACGGCGCTCGCGGCACGGTGGCCGGCTCTCGGCGACGCCGGCGCGGGAAGCCGGGAGCAGCTGTTCGAGGCTGTCTACCGGGTTCTGGCCGGACTGGCTCGCCATCGGCTTGTCGTGCTGATCGTCGAGGATGTTCACTGGATCGACCGCTCGTCGCGCGACTTGCTCGGGTTCCTGGTTCGGAACGCGCGGCGGGATCGGCTGCTCGTCGTCGCCACCTACAGGCCGGACGAGTTGCACCGCGGCCATCCACTGAGGCCGTTTCTGGTCGAGCTCGAGCGCTCCGGACATGCGCAGCGACTTGAGCTGGGGCCGCTGGGACGAGCCGAGCTCGCCGATCAGCTGGAAGCGATCCTCGGGACCAGGATCGCCGGCCGGAGCATCGATCGGATCTTCGCCCGCTCCGAAGGCAACCCGTTCTTCGCGGAGGAGCTGCTGGCTGCAGCCGACACCGGCCCCACCGACGACCTGCCGGGATCGTTGCGAGAGGCCCTCCTGCTTCGCGTCGAGGCGCTGACACCGGTCACCCAGGACGTCCTCCGACTCGCGGCTGTCGTGGGCAGGTCGGTCGATCACCGTCTGCTCGGACTGATATCGGGTATCGCCGAAGCCGATCTTCACGCCTCCCTGCGTGAGGCGACCGAGCATCACGTGCTGGTGGTCACCGGCCACGGCATGGCGTATGCCTTCCGTCACGCGCTGCTACGCGAAGCAATCTACGACGACACGTTGCCCGGCGAGCGCCTGCGCCTGCACCGTGTGATCGCCGAGGCGCTGGCGGCAAACTCCGAGCTTGCCACCGCGGGTGCGGCTGCCGAGCTCGCCCATCACTGGTACGCGGCAGGGGAGCTACCCGCCGCGCTCGACGCTTCGCTCCGGGCAGCGGACGAGGCGGAGCGTATGAACGCCTACAGCGAGGCGGTCGGGCACACTGAGCGGGCCTTGGCCATCTGGGATCGGGTGGAGGCGCCGGAGCAGATCGCCGGCGAGACGGAGGTCGAGCTTCTGATCCGCGGGGCGCAGGTGGCCGAGTGGGCGGGAGAAGCGGACCGCGCGCTGGCGCTCGGCGAGCGTGCGCGCCGCGACGTCGACGAGAAGGCGTCCCCGTTGCTGGCCGCGGCAGCTGAGACTCAGATAGGCCGAGCCCTTTGGAGCGCCGGGCGGGGCGACGACGCGATCGAGCACCTCGTCGAAGCCCGGCGGCTGGTCCCGGCGGATCCTCCCTCGGTCCAGCGTGCCGAGGCCCTCGCCGAGGAAGCGGGATCGCTGATGCTGACCGGACGGGGCCGCGACGCCCGCGTTCGCATCGAGGAGGCGCTCGAGCTCGCCCGCACGCTGAAAGCGCCTCATGTGGAGGCGAAAGCACTCAACACGCTGGCCATCGTCTACGGCCTGTTCGGGGAGATGCAACGGGCGATCGCAGCGGGGCGCCGGGCGTTGGAGATCGCCACGGAGCTCGGCTTGACGCGGGAGATCGTGCGGTCTTACGTCAACGGTAGCCAGGCGATTGACGACGCGGGGCGGATGCGGGAGGCGCTTGAGATGGGTCTCGAGGGCATCGAGGTGGCGCAGAGACTCGGTTTCGATCGGGCTTCGGGTGATCAGCTGCGCGTGCAGGCGGCGTGGCGACTGGCCCGGATGGGCCACCTTGCCGAAGCCGAGCGCGTGGTCAGGCCCGCGCTGGAAGCGGCAACAACGCCCTTCAACGTCGCTGCGTCAAAGAGCATCTACGGGCACGTGGCGGCAGAGCGAGGCGACTTCGCACGGGCCGACCTCCTGTTGACCGACGCCTGGGCCCTGATGCAGCGCTCAGGCGGCTTTCAGCTGATCGGTCCCGCGCAGGCATGGCTGGTCTCCCTGCGCCTGTGGCGAGCCGAGTTCGAGGAGGCCGAGCGGTTGGTTTCCGATGGGCTGCACCGGGTGGCCCAAGCCGAGCCCGACCTGATCTATAACGCCGAGCTGTACTGGCTCGCGGTGCGCATCCAGGCCGACCTGGCCAACCGGCAGGACGCTGCTGGGGCTCCGACTCGCCGGGAACGCGCCGAAGCGCAGGCGAGCACGGTGCTCGCCGACCTCGACGAGGTGATCGCGAGGACGCCTGGGGAAGGAGCTCCTACCGAGGCGATCGCGTTTCGCGCGCTGGCCTACGCCGAGCTGACCCGGCTGCGCGGCGAGGGGAATCCGGAACCATGGCGCGCGGCGGCCAAGCTCTTTGACGAACTCGACGAGGCGTTGCGCGTCGCCTACACACAGCTCCGCACCGCCGAGACGCTCACCCTTACCGGCGCCGACGTCGAGGAGTGCAGAGCATGCCTACGTCAAGCTCACAGAACCGCGGCCGCGCTGGAGGCGCGGCCGTTTCAAGCACAGATTCAAGCGTTCGCCCAGAGCGCCGGCATATCGCTCGGCGAGCCCGAGACGCCCAGCGAGCAAGCGCGAGAGCCGGGCGAGCACGCCGCCGACGAGATGCTCGACCTGCTGACAGGAGCTCAGCGCGGACCGCGACCCGATCGCCTGCTCGCCACGATCATGTTCACCGACATCGTCGGCTCGACCGCGCTGGCCGCGGACCTGGGTGACCGGAGTTGGCGGGAGCTCCTCGACCGCCACGACGAACTAGTGCGAGCCGAGGTCAAGCGGTTTGGCGGAGTCGTGGTCCAGTTCATCGGCGACGGCACGCTGAGCACGTTCGACGGTCCCGGCCGAGCGATCGAATGTGCCTGCGCCTTGCGCGAGACCGTCAAGCCGCTGGGGATCGAGATCCGCACCGGGGTGCACACCGGCGAGATCGAGCTCCGGGGAGACGACATAGGCGGGATCGCTGTCCACATCGGTGCTCGCGTCGCCGCGCGGGCGGGCCGGTCAGAGATCCTCGTGTCGCAGACCGTGACCGATGTCGTAGCCGGCTCAGGGATCCAATTCGAGCCCCGCGGAGCCCACGAGCTCAAAGGCGTGCCTGGCACGTGGCAGCTCAGCGCCGTGCTGCGGACCGGCGACATCGCCCAGCGATGACCACGAGCTCGCCGTCGGCCAATCGCCCTCGCGCATGACCACAACCGCGTCTGCTGATCTGTCCGGCGCTCGTCGCTCCGCGTGCCTTGCTCGGCTGGCAATCCGGCGGTGCCGACACCAACCGGGCACTTCTCTTACGCCATAGCAAACCAAGTGCACTGCCCAGCCATGCTGGTCCGGACGAATCGCGGAAGCGGCGCATGCAAGAAACCAACGCCAACACATGCCCATACCCGGCGTCGCCAGTAGCGACAACGAATGTCAGCGAGGCGGCTCTCGGAATCACCCCGAAGCGATCGCTAATGCACTCTGAACTGTGCCAGGCGAGACTGCCCCAATCACGAAGGCTCAGCTACGTCGCCGGCCCCACGCTGGTCACTCCGGACTCCTGCTTTGAACGTCTAGCCGGCCGGAGCGGCGGCCCGGGCTGGGTTCCTCCAGCGGCGACAAGAGAGAAGTCTTGTCGGCATCTCGCGAGAGCTCTGCAGCTCGATCGAGACCACTTTCGGCCTCGTCCGTCCGGGGTGCCCGGCGCGCCAGTGTCAGCCTGAGAACAAGGGGTCGAGCATACGGTCGTTGGGCACGCCGATCGACGCGTGGGTCTGCACCATCCTCCAGTCGCCATTCTCTTGATGCACGACGGTGGTTATCCGCACCGGGACGCGCTTCCCTCCTATCTCGAAATACCCATGGCCGGCGGCCCAGCCGACAGTGCCCTCGGCGAATGCCTTGACGTCATCGAGGCCAGCGGTTATGCCGACCTCGCCGTCAGGAGTCGAGTCACGCATAAGTCGCATGATCTCCTCGTAGCCCTCGGTCCATTCGCCGGGATCGGACCCAATGGCGACCGCGCACGGGTCGCGGGAGGTCCGCCGGGCGATCTCGTCGAGGTCCGAGTTCGCAATCGCCTCCACCGCGTCGCGCAGGACCTGCTCGATCTCAGCTGAGGATTCAGGCATTCCCGCCCCCCTTGTCGCTCGTTTGAGCGATCCTAACTGCGCGCGCCGTTCGAGTCGAATTCGCTCCTCCCGCCTCACATCCGCAGACTGTCAATCATCGATCGATCTACGCAGCAGCGGCCTAGCGGTCCGGCTTGTGGTGCCGTAGGGTCCGACACACAAGCGAGCAACCCTGAGGGAGTGGCCGTGATCTTCATCACGACGTACAGGATCAAGCAGCTCAGCAAGGATGAGACCAAAGAGCTGATGGGTGTCTTTGCCGATAAGGGTGTGCCGAGCACCGTAAGAGCGCATTATGTGGCCGCTGACGGCAGCCATGGAGTCGTGATCGCAGAAGCCGATGATCTGCAGGAGGCCTACCGCAACATCCTGAACTACGCGGAGTGGATCGAGTACGACACCAAGCCGTACCTGACGATCGAGCAGGCCGTGCCCCACATCACGGACTACATAAGTTGATGTAGCTTGCGTTCCACGGCTGAGCGCTGGCGGCGGCCGGGGCGCGTGTTAGGCCGCCAACTCACGGTTGGCCGCACCGAATCAGCGCTTTGCGCCCCAGGGGCTGCACCGCCGCATCTCGATGTGGCTGCCGGATAAAGAATTCGGCCCGTAAGCGGCACAAAGAGCGCTCCTTCGAGCACGCCCCCGATGGCTCCGTAGCCGCCCGAAACGAGCTGTACGCGGAAAGCGGGCTCGGCTCGGCCGGCAACCGGGTGTCAGCTCACAACAGAACGCGACCGAGCGGCATTTATCCGACGGCCACGGCTAATAGCAGCAGCGCCCTTGGGATTAGGAGAGGATCAGCTCGCCGCCTTCGTAATAGTCGTCGGTCTCCTCGATCACATAAGGCGCCATCGCCTGCTGGCGGTTTGTCTCCTCTTCCGATGCGCGCCAGCTTGCGCAGGCCGACTCGGACTCCCAGAACGAGATACCGATGAGCTCAGATCCGCTCGGCGACCACAGGGCGTAGGCGCGCAGCATGCCGGCGGGTGTGGCCCCTGGCCTCCAGACCCCCAGCAGCTCCTCTCGCGTCCCCGGCTTGATCCGGCGGCTGGTGACCCACACGAAGTACTCCTGCTCCACAACCCACCTCCTTTGGTCGCCAGCTTACCTTCACGCCAAGTGGTCCAGTTTTCAACCGGCGCAGGTGGCCCAGTATTCAGACGGCGCCCACAGCGTTCCCCGCGCCGGATCGACGTCGCAGCGGTTCGAAGGCCATGTGGGCGAGGCCCGTGCACTGACGGCAAGCGCACGTTAAGCGCCTAGGCGGACCCTACTGACGAACCGAGGGCCGCTCAGAGCGACGGTCAACTGGAGGGCTCCCGATCGCTGCGCGAACGGAGATCCCGGGACCGATCCGCTCGGCCTGCGCTTCGGTCCGACCATCATCACACGTAATCGACTGGAGATCTCATGATCAGCCTGATCCTCAGCATCGCGTGCTCAGCAGCGGTGTTGTCCGTCCTGATCGGTTTGCTTGTTTGGAGCATCGCTACTGAGGACCGCGACCTCCCCAGCGACGTGACGCACGCCATGCGTCATCCGGAAGCAGGTACCAGTCGCGCTGCGCGTGCCAAGCCCGCCGCGGTGCCGACTTGATCGGCGCAAGGCCGTGGAACGCGCAGCGCGCGCGACGGGCGCAGACGGGCTGCTGGAGCTGGCCTCCCTGCCCCCAGCCGCCACACCGACCACCTGAAGACAGCGATGAATCACGTCACCGTGCCCCTCGATCACCGACTGCTGACCGCCGAGGAGGTGCAGAACACAAGATCTCGGTCGTGCGAGTACAGCGATCGCTCGCGAAGCTTCTGCAGTTCGATCGCGACGCGCTCGGCCATAGGCACAGAGCGGCCGGAGCCAACGGACTTGGGATCCCCGAACTCGCCGCGCACGTAAGGCGATACGACTCGGACCCTGCGGGCCTCGAAGTCGACGTCGCGCCAGCGGAGCCCGAATGGGGGCGGTGACGCGCGCCAGTGGCTCAGTACTTCGCTGGGATGTAAAGGTCGGTGTGGTCGGGCTCGTGGTAGTCGCGTGGCTTCTCGCGGGCGGGAAGTTCGACCGGCTCACGCGGCGGGGATTCGTAGGGGATCTGCTCGAGCAGGTGGCTGATGATGTTCAGCCGTGCCCGCTTCTTGTCGTTGGAATCGGCGATGTGCCACGGCGCGAACTCGGTCGAGGTCGCGGCGAACATTTCGTCCCGAGCCCGTGAGTAGTCATACCAGCGGCTGTAGGACCTGAGGTCCATCGGAGACAGCTTCCAGACCTTCCGGGGGTCGTTGATCCGTGACTCGATCCTCCGCGTCTGTTCGTCCTGGCCGACCTCGAGCCAGTACTTGAGCAGGACTATCCCCGAGTCGACCATCGCCTGCTCTACCACTGGAGCGAGCCGCAGAAAGCGAAACACCTCGTCCTCGGAGGTGAAGCCCATCACCCGCTCGACGCCGGCCCGGTTGTACCAGCTGCGATCGAAGATGACCACCTCGCCGGCAGCCGGAAAGTGCGAGACGTAGCGCTGCACGTACATCTGACTCTTCTCGCGCTCGGTCGGTGCCGGGAGCGCAACGACTCGGAACACTCGGGGGCTCACCCGCTCGGTGATCCGCTTGATCACTCCGCCCTTCCCGGCCGTGTCACGGCCCTCGAAAACGACGCAGACCTTGGCCCCATCGCGCACGACCCACTCCTGGAGTCGGACCAGCTCGCCCTGGAGACGAGCGAGCTTCTTCTCGTAGCGCTTGCGGCCAAGCTTCTTGACCGCCTGCCGATCGGTGTTCGCCTGCTGCGCGTGGCTCATCTAGTTGCTCTCAATGACGTGCAGATCATTCGCGTCCTCGGCTCGATATCGGCAGGCGTGTGTGTGGGTCCGGCACCGTCTCACTCCACGCCGCATGCAACATCCGTAGACAGACAATCAGTTTTCTCTGCCAACGACGGATTCTGGCGATCCATCGGCTGTGCTCCACGCGCTCCAGTCGCTCGTCTCCCGTCTTGCGGCGAGCGCTCGACGACGCGGCAACGGTTCGCGCGGCGGCCTGCTACGCCCGCGAACCTCAGCGAACGGGTTCGCGGTCTCTGATGATCCGAAGGTTGCTCGTTCGGGCCTGCAACCGGTCAAACGCTGCCTCGACGTCAGTCGACGGTGGCTGGCTCGACCATCGCTTGCCCACCTGCTGGACCTCGCCGGCGGCTTCCAGCGCGCGCAGCCTGATCAGTGTCTTGTCACGGTTGAGGCCCGCCGCCTTGGCGACCTGCCCGACCGAATGCGGCTTGTCAGGCAGCTGGCGAAGCGCCTTTCTCAGTCGATCCTCGCGCGGCGGGGTCCGCTTTTTGGGTGGCGCGGCCTCCGGCGCCACGGCCGGTGCAGCAGCTGCCTTCTGGGTCGCTGGAAGTGGCGGGGCGGCCCCGTAGCGCACCCGACATGCAGCGCACATGACCACCGGCTCTTGACCTTCAGGTCGGACAACCTCGAACTGACGCCAACGGCGGCCCGAGTGGCAAATTGCGCACCGACGTCCAGCGCGCTCGATCTCGGTCAAGTCTTCCGGGGATGGCATGTGCGATTGAAGATAGAAGGTGTGCGCGGTTGGAGGCACGCGACGACCGCTGAGGGTTGTCGCGACCTCTCCATCCAGAATCACGAAACGACCCTAACCGCTGTCACCGGCAGCGGAGGTGACCCCCTCAACCCCGCGGATCGACCGGGGGCGTAGATTGCAGGGTGTGGCTCCGAATCCGAAGCGGTTTCAGCGATCGGATCGCCGGCCGGCGACGGGGCCGTCACGAGACATCACGCCGCTGCCGGATCTGCTGCATGGGCGATCGCGTGCGGGCCCGGTTCGTGCGGAGCGGCCGGTGTACGTCGATCTGCTGCCCCCCTGCAACGCAGGGTGTCCGGCCGGAGAGAACATCCAGGGGTGGCTTGCGGAGATGCAGGCGGGCGAGCACGAACAGGCCTGGCGGATCCTGGTTGGGGACAATCCGTTTGCCGCGATCCACGGGCGCGTTTGCTACCACCCGTGCGAGACCAGTTGCAACCGCGCGAGTCTCGACAGCGCGGTGTCGATTCACGCGGTCGAGCGATTCCTGGGCGATCTGGCGATGGAGCGAGGTTGGCTGTTTGACCCGCCGCCGACCCACACCGACCGGCGGGTGCTGGTGATCGGTGCGGGGCCGAGCGGGCTCTCGGCCGCTTACCATCTGGCCCGGCTCGGCCACGAGGTCGAGATCCGAGACGCGGGAGCAGAGCCCGGCGGGATGATGCGCTACGGAATCCCGGCCTACCGGTTGCCCCGCGAGGTGCTGGATGCGGAGATTGATCGGATTGCCGCACTCGGCGTTCAGTTCACCGGCGAACACCGCGTGACTGATCTCGAGGCCGAGCGACGCGACGGCGGATTTCACGCGGTGTTCGTGGCGGTGGGCGCGCATCTCTCAAAGCGGGTCGAGATCCCGGCGATGGACGCCGGGCCGATGGTGGACGCGGTCTCGTTTCTGCGGGGGGTTGCGTCCGGGGAGCGTCCGGTGATCGGACGTCGCGTGGCGGTTTACGGCGGCGGCAACACGGCGATGGACGCTGCACGGACGGCGCGGAGGATGGGCGCGGAAGAGGCGCTGATTGTCTACCGCCGCACCCGCGAGCAGATGCCGGCGCATGAGGAGGAGGCGCAGGATGCCGAGCGGGAGGGAGTGCGGATCAACTGGCTGCGGACGATCAAGGCCTTCGAGGGCGAGCAGCTGCAGGTCGAGGTGATGGAACTTGACGAGTCGGGGTACCCACAGCCGACCGGGCGGTTCGAGACAGTTGCGGCGGACACGGTGATCCTGGCCCTCGGGCAGGAGACCGACACCGGTTTTCTTCGCTCTGTGCCGGGGGTGGAGTTCGAGCGGGATGGCACCGTCCGCGTGTCTGACTCGCTGATGACCGGGTGCCCGGGAGTGTTCGCCGGCGGAGATATGGTGCCCGCCGAACGCACGGTCACGGTCGGGGTCGGGCACGGTAAGCGGGCCGCGCGGGAGATCGATGCGTGGCTACGAGGCGCGGAGCTGGAGCGTGCAGCAAAGCATCCGCTGGTCACCTTCGAGATGTTGAACCTGTGGTATTTCGGTGATGCGCTGCGTCGCCAGCAGCCCGAGCTTGAGCCCACCGAGCGGGTCGGGGATTTCGCCGAGGTGGTCGGAGCTCTCTCTTCCCAGGATGCGGCGTTCGAGGCGCACCGCTGCCTTTCCTGCGGGAACTGCTGCGAGTGCGATGGCTGTCTAGGGGCGTGTCCGGAAGACGCGGTGATCAAGCTCGGTCCGGGTCTCCGCTACCGCTTTGACTACGACCGTTGCACCGGTTGCCAGGCGTGCTTTGAGCAGTGCCCGGTCCATTCGATCGAGATGTTCCCGGAGCCCGGGTGATGCCCGTTACGGTCGACGGCAACGAGGCGGCGGCATCGGTTGCCTACCGTCTGAGCGAGGTCTGCTGCATCTTTCCGATCACGCCTTCCTCGCCGATGGCTGAGCTGGCCGACGAGTGGTCGAGCCGTGGGCGCGAGAACGTCTGGGGCACGGTGCCCCGGGTGGTGGAGATGCAGAGCGAGGGGGGCGCCGCCGGTGCGCTTCACGGCACGCTGCAGGCCGGAGCTCTGGGGACGACGTTCACCGCCTCCCAAGGCCTCTTGCTGATGATTCCGAACATGTACAAGATCGCCGGCGAGCTGACCGCGGCGGTTTTGCACGTGGCCGCCCGCTCGTTGGCGGCGCAGGGGCTGTCGATCTTCGGCGATCACTCCGACGTGATGGCTGTGCGCCAGACCGGGTTTGCACTGCTCGCGTCGGCGTCGGTGCAGGAGGCACACGACCTGGCGCTGGTGGCCCACGCGGCGACGCTTCGCACGCGGGTTCCCTTCGTGCACTTCTTCGACGGGTTTCGGACCTCGCATGAGCTGAACACGATCGAGCCGCTCTCTGATGAGGACCTACGGGCGCTGGTCTCCGAGGAGCTGGTTCGGGCGCACCGGGCTCGTGCGCTGTCTCCGGAGCGACCCTTCATCCGCGGAACCGCTCAGAACCCCGACGTCTACTTCCAGGCGCGCGAGACAGTCAACCCGTTCTACGCGCGGGTGCCCGAGATCGTGCAAGACGCGATGAACGAGGTTGGTGAGCGTACCGGCCGGCATTACGGTCTGGTCGACTACAGCGGGGATCCTGACGCTGAGCGGGTTGTGGTGGTGATGGGCTCGGGCGGGGAGACCGCGTGCGAGACGGTCACGTACCTGCGTGGGCAGGGGGAGCGGGTCGGCGTCGCACAGATCAGGCTGTACCGGCCGTTCCCGGCGCAGGCGCTGACGGCGGCGCTGCCTGCCAGCGTCCGCCAAGTCGCAGTGCTCGATCGCACCAAGGAGCCCGGCTCGTTTGGCGAGCCGCTGTTCCTAGACGTGCTCGCGGCGCTGAGCGAGTCGCACGCTGACGGACAACGTGAGCTGATGCCAAACGTGATCGGGGGTCGCTACGGGCTGTCGTCCAAGGAGTTCTCCCCAGCGATGGTTGCCGGCGTGTTCGAGGAGCTTGGACGCGAGCGGCCCAAGCGACGGTTCACCGTCGGGATCAACGACGACGTCTCCGGCACGAGCCTGCGCTACGACCCCTCGCTTGACATCGAGGCGCCGGAAACGGTGAGGGCGGTGTTCTTCGGCCTAGGCTCGGACGGGACGGTCGGTGCGAACAAGAACACGATCAAGATCCTCGGTGACGAAGAGGACTTGCACGTCCAGGGCTATTTCGTCTACGACTCCAAGAAGTCCGGCTCACAGACCGTCTCGCACCTGCGCTTCGGGCCCCATCCGATTGGTGCCCCGTACCTGATCGCGCAGGCGAGCTTCGTCGGCTGCCACCAGTTCGGCTTGCTCGAGCGCGACGAGGTACTGCAACGAGCAGCGCCAGGAGCGACACTCCTGCTCAATTGCCACCATCCGCCTGACCGGGTCTGGGATGCGCTCTCGCGCCCCGTGCAGGAGCAGATCCTCGCCAAGCGGATCGAGCTGCATGTGATCGACGCCGGCCGAATCGCCCGTGAGGCGGGGCTCGCCGGGCGGACCAACACGGTGCTTCAGACATGCTTCTTCGCGATCTCCGGGGTGCTCGAACCCGACCGGGCGATCGAGCGGATCAAGGCGTCGATTGCGAAGACCTACGGCCGCCGCGGCGCCGAGGTCGTCGAGCGCAACCAGCGAGCCGTCGACCACTCGCTCGAGGGACTGCACCGGGTGCAGCTGCCCGAGGAGGTGAGCTCCAAGCGGGAACCGGCGCCGATTGTTCCCACGATCGCGCCCGAGTTTGTGCGCACCGTGACGGCCGCGATGATGGCCGGTCAAGGCGATCAGCTACCGGTCAGCGCGCTGCCGGTCGACGGCACCTATCCGAGCGGCACAACCAAGTACGAGAAGCGCCAGGTCTCCGACCTGGTCGCGGTCTGGGACCCCGAGTTGTGCATCCAGTGCGGCAACTGCAGCTTCGTCTGCCCGCACAGTGTGATCCGCTCCAGCTATTACGACCCGGCCCGCCTCCAGGAAGCCCCCGCCGACTTTAAGTCGGCTGCGCTCAACGCTCCCGGACTGCCGAGCGCGAGTTACACCCTCCAGGTGTATGTCGAGGACTGCACCGGCTGTGGGTTGTGCGTTGAGGCGTGCCCGGTGTCGGCGGGCGGCGACCCGGTTCGCAAAGCGATCAATCTTGATCAGCTCGAGCCGTTGCTTGGGGCTGAGCGGCAGAACATCCAGTTCTTCGAGGAGCTGCCGACGGCGGACCGCTCGCGGGTCGATTTCGGCACGGTGCGCGGCACCCAGTTCCTCGAGCCACTGTTCGAGTTCTCGGGTGCCTGTGCCGGTTGCGGGGAGACCCCGTATCTGAAGTTGATCTCGCAGCTGTTCGGCGACCGCATGACGGTCGCTAACGCGACCGGCTGCTCGTCGATCTACGGCGCCAACCTCCCGACGACGCCATGGACGACGGACGTCGACGGGCGAGGGCCGGCGTGGTCCAACTCACTATTCGAGGACAACGCCGAGTTCGGCCTGGGGCTGCGACTCGCCGCCGACCAGCACACCGAACTGGCGCGCCGGCGGCTCTCCGACCTACGGCAGGAGCTGGGTGGGGAGCTGGTCGATGAGATCCTGGACGCGCCGCAGCTACGAGAGTCAGAGCTGCGCGAGCAGCGCGAGCGGCTCGCAGAGCTCGAGCGCCGACTTGAGGTACTGGATGGCCCCGCGGTCGCCGATCTGCGCAGCGTGGTCGATCACCTGATCCGCCGCAGCGTATGGATCGTCGGTGGGGACGGCTGGGCGTACGACATCGGCTCCGGCGGGCTGGACCATGTGCTGGCCAGCGGGCGCAACGTCAACGTGTTGGTGCTCGACACCGAGGTGTACTCGAACACCGGCGGTCAGATGTCGAAGGCCACGCCGCTGGGTGCAGTCGCGAAGTTCGCCGCCGCAGGCAAGACGATGCCAACCAAGGATCTCGCTCTGCAGGCGATCGCGCTCGCGAACGTGTACGTCGCGCGGGTCGCGATGGGCGCCGATCCTCAGCAGACGCTGAACGCGCTGCGCGAGGCCGAGGCCTACGACGGTCCGTCGCTGGTGATCGCATACAGCCATTGCATCGCGCACGGCTACGACATGCGAGACGGCCTTGACCAGCAGTACCGCGCGGTCGCGAGTGGCCACTGGCCGCTGATCCGCTATGACCCGGTGGCACGGTCGGACGGCGGCAACCCCTTCCTCCTGGACTCGCCCAGGCCTCGGATGCGGCTGGGCGACTACAGAAAGGGAGAGCTTCGCTTCCGCGCGCTTACGAACGCCGACCCCGAGGAGGCCGAGCGCCTCCTTGCGCTTGCTCAACATACCGCCGACCTGCGCTGGGAGACATACGAGCAGATGGCGACGCGAGGCCCCGCCGGGTTCCCGTCGGACGCCCGCAGGGATCCATGATGGAACTCGAGACCAGCTACATGGGCCTGCGGCTGCGTAATCCGCTCGTGGCCTCACCGTCGCCGCTCTCCTACACGCTCGACGGCGTGCGACGGCTGGCTGATGGCGGCGTCGGCGCGATCGTGCTGTTCTCGCTGTTTGAGGAACAACTGCGCGAGCAGGCGGCGCGTAACGCCGAACTGGTGGACGGCCCAGCCGAGAGCTTTGCCGAAGCGCTGAACTACGTCCCGGAGGTGATGAAGGAGGATCCCGGCCCGCGTCGCTATCTAGACCTGCTCGAGCGCGCCGTGACCACGGTCGACGTGCCGGTGATCGCGAGCCTCAACGGTGTCACACCCGCAGGCTGGATCGATTATGCACGCGCAATGCAGGACGTTGGCGCCGCCGCCGTCGAGCTCAACATCTACTACCTCCCGGGCGACCCCAGCGTCCTCGGCCGTGACGTCGAGCAGCGCCACGTCGACGTCCTCAGCCGTGTCAAGGACGCCCTGACGGTGCCCGTGGCGGTCAAGCTCAGTCCCTACTTCAGTTCGATCGGAGAAATCGCGCAGCGCCTCGACGACGCAGGCGCCGA
The DNA here is from genome assembly GCA_963770885.1 of uncultured Solirubrobacterales bacterium. Lineage (GTDB taxonomy): Bacteria > Actinomycetota > Thermoleophilia > Solirubrobacterales > Solirubrobacteraceae > Palsa-465. The sequence goes on from CAVYRI010000001.1 coordinate 1,382,292, forward strand.
CGCGCTCGTGCTCTTCAACCGCTTCCTACAGCCCGACATTGATCCCGAAGCGCTTGCCGTGCTCCCCCAAGTCAGCCTTTCCAGCCCGGCCGACGGTCGGCCAGTCCGGACATGGATCGCCCTGTTGCGCCAAAGCGTCGGTGCCTCACTCGCTGCCAGCACCGGAGTCGAGGTCGCCGCGGACGTCGCCCGGTACCTACTCGCGGGCGCAGATGTCGTGATGAGCACCTCCGCGCTGCTCCGCCACGGACCCGAGTACGCGACCGAGCTGCTCGACGGACTCTCCACTTGGATGGCGCGCAAGGGGTTCCAAACCCTCGATCAGTTCCGCGGCATGCTGTCCGCGCCCCCCGACAGCGACCAGACGGCATACCAGCGGGCCGGGTATGTCTCCGCGATGCGAGCAGCTAACACTGGCGCATACGTCTCGCAGTAGGCACTTGAGCCGAAGATCGCGGCGGCGCGATCGGGTGCGCTCGCGCTGACGCCTCGCGGCAGGTCACAGACAGCATGTCGTATCGACTCGGGACAAGAGAGGATCATGTGCTATGGGCGAAATCGATCCAGAGGAGTCGCTCGAGATCGGTCGGGGGGTGTTCAAGCGGCTTGGTGACTGCACCGGCTCAGAGCTTGGGTCCGCGATTGGTCTGATCGCTCAAAGACGGATCGAGCGTGCCTGGATTGCCGAACAGGCGGCCGGTGCCGATCGGGGCGAGCTGACGATAGCTCGCCGCTTCTTCGCGGATGCAACCGACGCAGAGCGCGATCTCATCGCCTACTGGCAGATGGTCAAGCTGGTCGAGGAAGCGAAGCCGCGCTAGCACCGGGGAAGGAATCGGACCGCTGGGCGTCCCAACCAGTAGCGGCCGCAGAACGCAATAACCGTTTTAGGAGCCCGGTATGGATCAGCTCGTTGCTCGGGAGGCGGTGCTGGTGGCAGCTAAAGGCAGGTGAGCACGACGGCTCTGCGCTCCCCACCAACTTCAGAAGCCGGGGCAATGTGGTCGGGCTTCAAGCGATTGACACTGCTCGGATGGCCCAGGAGCTTTCCGATCGTCCAGTTCCCCAATGCGCCGCTGATCATTGCGTTCCTCGCTGGACAGGTAGCGGGGCGGGCGCACGGCATGGGTCATGCGGACGCGTCGGCGATCTCGTATCTGGCGCTGACCGTCTGGGCGTATGAAGAGCTCGTCCACGGCGCGAACTGGTTCCGACACCTGTTGGGCCTCGCGTATCTGACCTCCACGGCCGTACATCTGGCGCTGGCGCTGCACCACTGAGCGCGGGCGCGACCCCTGATGCTCGCGCCGGCGATCGGCCTGGCATGGCCGGGCGGATCCGGCGGCCGAGAACGTAGCCTCTGCGTGACGATCGTGGTGAAGTGTTCGATTGGAGGCGTCAGATGGATGCACCCGTCAAGGCCCGCGAGGAACTGCCGCGCGTTGTGCGTTTCGATCCGAGGGAGATCCGCAAGGCTGTCAGCGAGGTCGAGGGGTTCAACGCGAAGCTCGCGCTGGTGATCACCCGCAGCGTGGGGACGATGTCGTGCGCGTACGTGTTTGCGGTGATCGCGCTGATCAGCCTGCCCGCGGCGATCAGTTCGGGGCAGGTGATCGTGATCGTCGCGTGGGTCGCGCAGACGTTTCTGCAGTTGGTGCTGCTCTCGATCATCATGGTCGGGCAGTCGGTGCAGTCCGCCGCGTCCGACGTGCGCGCCGCGAAGGAGTTCGCCGACACGGAGACGATCCTCGACCGGCTCGACGTCAACACCGCGGGCGGAATCAAAGACGTGCTTGACGCGATTCACGCGATCGGCAACCCGGCCGTCGCGAGCCAAACGCGACCGACCCCGCCCAGACGATCGAAATGACAACGGATCTCGAACCGGTCCTCGCTCACGGATGGCCGAGCCGCCGAGGCCAGCAGGCGGGGGGTCGCAGGATCAGGGCGAGAGCGACGACGAGTTGACGATCTCATTTGGGGTCGGTGTGAGCATGAACAACTCGATCTCCAGATCGGGGCCGACGGAGTGATTCGATATGAACGCGAGCACGTCGCGGCCTGAGAGCTGTTCGACGGCGGCGATGAACTTGTGTTGCATGGCGGCCTGGAAGGCGCTGCGGGTCTCCTGGACGGTGGTGCTGAGCTGGAGTTCGATCATCGTCTTCTCGACGTCTGTGTAAACGCCCCCGAGCACGCATGCGAGCAGGTCGCTGCCAAGCAGCAGGGTCTTGGCTGTTCCTGGTGCGCGATGGTGGTAACGAATATGCAACGCGACCATCGCGTCGTTAACTGCGACGAGCAGCGCATCGCCGTTCAGAGGGGTGCCGGTGGCCGACATGAGCGGCCTTCTCTCTCGTCCTCCGGTGGGGTTCGCGCGCGAGGCGAAGGGCGAGGACCCGACGTGCGATCTACGCTGACTTTAGCGCTACGATCGGGCGGTCCTCAGACCGCGAGTACGATCGGTTCCGCCACGACCCCGCCCGACACCAAGCGCGCAGCCCGGACGCATGGTGACGTGCTCACGGCGATTTCTGATGGGTTGGTCGCCTTGCTGAAGGAGTTCTACGGTCGCGGACCGACCCGCGCGAAGTCTTACTACGAGGACGACCTAGTGGTGTGTGTGCTGCGCGGTGGCTTCTCCCGGGTCGAGCAGACGCTCCTTGAGGGCGGACGCGGCTCGACCGTCATCCAGCAGCGGATGGAGTTCGAAGACCTGATGCGGGAGCGCTTCGAGGCGGTTATCGAACGCGCGACCGGCCGCCGGGTGATCAGCTTCATGAGCGGGAATCAGCAAGACCCCGAGATGATGTGCGAGGTGTTCGTCCTGGCGCCAACCGATCTCGTCGATCACGACGAGACCCCGGCCGGCGGGGGACTGTCGACACCTGTGTGACGCAGGCTCCGCGGACCGCCATGCGACCGGGCGTGGTCGACTGCTGACCTGGCTTGACCCGCGGAGTAGCCTTGCTCCTTGGAGGGCATCCATTGTGGGGTCGGGACCCAGCGGGCCGGCAACACGACCTGACTTCTGAGGTTTTCAGCAACCGCTGAGGTCAGCATGTCCCAAGTACCTTCTGATTCGATCGCCGGGCGAGTGAGTGCCATGAGGCCGGCGCTCGTCTGCTCGTGGGCGGACGGCGGTTGGGATGCCGCCTGGGTGCACCTAGGCGGTGTCGTGGACTTCGCGACGGTGCCGCAGCTGAAGCAGACATTGGAGCAGTTTCAGTCAGAGGCCCGGCTGGTCGTCCTCGATCTGCGCGATCTCGAGTTCATCGACGACTCAGGCGTGCACGCGATCGTCATGGCGAGCAGCCGCGCGCGACAGTCTGCCGGCCGACTGGTGATCCTGCGTGGTACGCCGAGTGTCGACCGCGTGTTCGCGCTGAGCGAGAGTTCGGAACAGCTCGAGATCGCCGACCTGGGCTGGCCCGAGTCACCGATCGCAGCCGTCGTGCAACTCGCCCAACAGGATCGCGCGTCATGAGTGTGCCGGCCGTCGTGCGGGGAGCCCCGGACATGATCCCGATCGAGCACGAGAGCTCGGATCGGATCGTTCGGACGATTGTCTTCGTCCTGCCGCCGGCCGCGCTCTGCGTGGCGGGGTGGCTTGCATGGGGGGGAGCCTTGCATTGGCAGGACCTGCTGGTCCTCGCGATCACCTACACGTTCACCGGGCTCGGCATCACCGTCGGTTATCACCGGCTGTTCACACACCGCAGCTTCAAAACCTCGCGCCCACTGCGAGCGCTGCTGGGGGTGCTCGGCTCGATGGCGGTCGAGGGGCCGGTGATCGAATGGGTCGCCACGCACCGCAAGCACCACCGCTTCTCCGATCATCCCGGCGACCCGCACAGCCCCCACCTCGACGATGCGCCTGGATTACGCGGAGCCCTACGCGGACTCGGCCATGCACACGTAGGTTGGATGTTCGCAGGCAAGGAGATGGCCAACCCTGGCCGCTATGCCAAGGATCTGCTCGCTGACCGTGACCTGCGGTTCATCAGCCGCACGTTTCCCCTCTGGGTGATGGTCGGCTTGGCCGTCGCGTTCGGCCTTGGCGTGGCGCTGACCGGCACGGTCGTAGGCGGGCTCACCGGGTTGCTCTGGGGTGGAGCCGTACGCGTGCTCCTCTTGCATCACGTGACCTTCAGCATCAACTCGCTGTGCCACTTCTTCGGGCGGCGGCCATTCGCCACCAGCGATCAGTCCCGCAACCTCGTCTGGCTCGCTCCGCTCGCCTTCGGCGAGGCCTGGCACAACAACCATCATGCCTTCCCGACCTCCGCCCGCCACGGGCTCGGGCGCTGGCAGTTCGACCCGGGCGGCTCATTTATCAACGCGCTGGAGCGCTGTCACCTCGCCTGGGATGTGATCAGGATCAGTCCCGCACGACAGCAGGCCAAACGTGGGCCCGCGGCCTCGTGACTCGACGAACGCGCCGAGCCGGTGCGCATCCGGTCCGGGTGGACAATTGATCACCGCAGGCCACCCGCATCGGCACCGAAACGCCAGCCCCACCCCGACGGGCCCGGCGCGGCGAAGGAGCAGCCGCGCAGAGCTTCACATCGCCCGGTAAAGACGGCGGGCGGTTGTCCCGGTCGCGTCGCTGCGGCCCAGCTGAGCACACCACGCATCACGCCTGGTCTCGTAGAGCTCGGGAAGCTTGTCACCGATCGCTTCGAGCGTTTCCAGCCACGCGAGAGCGTCGAAGTGGTCTCCGCGGGCGGCGGCCTCGTCAGCCCACCGTAACGTGCGCGCTACGGCCGCCCGGTGCTTGGCCTCGTGCTGCGCGCGAGAGCCCGAGGCAAAACTGGTCAACCCTGGCGTCCGATCCCAGGATCCAGGTGGGAGCTCGGCGGTGCGGTAGTGCAGATGGGGGTCGCAGTTGCGCTCATCCCGATCACTTCCTTTGTGGCCGTGAGCCCCCGGGGCAAGGGGTCCCGTGGGTGTAAAGCCCGTTCGCTGGAGACGAGCCGTGATCCCGGTCGATGCAGGCAGCCCGTCAGGCGGAGGCCGATCGTCGGCGAGTCTTTGACGACGGCAGGTCGGTGGTCAGCGACCGTCTCCCAGGCACCTTACTCTCTTTCCCAAGTGGTTCGTGATCATCGCGTGTGAGCGAGGGCCTCGATCGACTCGAGCCGCTCGGAGCGGGCGACAGTCGGGTGGACGCGTGCCCCTTGCAAGTTGCTATCGATACAAGGCCGGGTTATGATCGCTGCACCGGGATTCCTGACCGGGCGCGTCGGGGTTGCGGGGTTGAGAGCGGAACTTGGTTGCGGTCACGCGGATGGCCCACTCCTCTGGTCCGTAGCAATCGGCGGTTCGACCAAGGGAGTCTGGGAATGAAGGGGCGCATGCGTTTTGTTGTTTGGGTGATCGGTGCGACCGTTGCGGGACTGCTCGTGGTCCCGGCCATCACGAGTGCCCTCGTAGGGGCTGGCACTCGCGCCAAAGGCGTGATCTCACCACTGCTCACAGGCGACGTCGTCACCGGCGTCCGAGGCGAGTCCGGCCAGAAAGCCGTCTTGACCGGTGGCGTGAACGAGGGGATCGGCCTGAACCCCGCAATTCCGTTTCTGGTCGAGGCCCCGCTCACGGGACCGATCGTCGGGGCCGTGTCGACGTTCACCCCACCTTTCTCGGGATACAAGGAAGGCCTGTTCTACGGCCCCGACACACATGCGTTCAACGCGTCGAGCATTCCCAGGGGAGAGGTGCGAGCAGTCGGCAGCTATGAGACCTCATCGAACACCGGCGTACTGAATCAGGGGATGGTGTATCTGGGACCGGTTAGCGGAGGCGGTGGCAAATGGTCGACGATTGACGTGCCGGCTGACGGCAGGAACGTGGTCGGGCACACCAAGGCGTGCCGGGTGTCTGGATCCGACTGCTTTGTGATGGACACGATCCCGCACAGCACGATGGGCGATCTCGTTGTCGGCGATTACGATCTCAACGTCGGTGGCGCGCATCGCGCGGTCTCGGCCAACGCCTTCATCTACAACCTGAGAACGCGCCGCTGGACGCTGCTGAAGCTCGGTGGTAGCACCTCGACCGGGACCACGCTGTACGGCATCTGGCAGAACGGCGGCGAGCGCAGCCACAGCTACACCCTGGCGGGCGGCACGGCGGTCCGTCGTCACCCGAAGGTGCTGCAGCGCGCATTCCTGATGAACTACAACGACCGGACCGGGATCTTCGGCGCACGGAGATACTTCAGCTACCGCAACCGGCCGACGCTGCTGACCCACTTCGAGGGGATCACCGGCGTGCCGGGCGGCTTCGACGTCGTGGCGCAGACGGCGAACGACCAGGTGGGGATGGGCTTCATTGCGGTCCACAGCCGCGGCGCTTTTGGGGCGGCACGCTGGTTCGCAGTCGGCGTCAGCACCAGTTCGCTGTGTTCGGGTGGCTGCAGCGCCGTGACCGGGAACACGGTGTACCGCAACCGGGTGATGGGCGTCTACACCCCAACCGCCACCAAGCTCCCCAGCAGCTATCTGGAGACCTTCTCAGCACGCGGCTGACGGCTGAGCCAACACACCGTGCCGGCCTCGCGTTGAGGTCAAGCTCACCGGCTGCGGGTCCTACCGGGCCAGCGGAATGCGGCGCGCGAGCGCGAACGAGCTGCCGCTGGCGGGATCGTTCGCGTTGACCTGCACGTTGGCGTACAGCCGCCGGTGTTTGGCGAACGCGTGGCGCAGCGCCTTGACCTTCCGTCGGGGAACGCGCAGCCGGATCGTGACCGCTTGAGCGGCGGCGCGGATCCGATGCCGCGCAGCCACGAGCCGGACGATCCCGGCGCCACCGGGCAGCGCGATCGTTCCGCGTGCAGTCACCGTCAGTGGCGTTGCGACCGAGATCGATAGGACGACCGCCCGGTCCTTGACGATGTGCTGCAGCCGCTTGAACGCGAGCGAGATCGCAGAGCTCGGCGCGGTCGGCGGCGGTATCACGGTCGGGGGCGGCGTCGGCGCTCCGGGCGGCGGTGGTGGCGCAGGCGGCGGCGTCGGTGGACCCGGCGGCGTGGCGCAGTCGGGGATCACCGTGTCGGAGGAATCGGCGCTCACCGTGTTGCCGGGGCAGGAGTGGACCGTGTCGGGGAAGCCGTTTTTGCTGTCGAGCGTCCCGCTGCCCGGGTTGCCGTAGATCACGTCGCCGCCGGCCGGCCCGGCGGTGATGTCGGTGGTGCGAGGGCCGCCGATGTTTGTCACCGAGCCGCCGGTGAGGGTCGCCGGGGTCGGGGCGAGGATCGTGATGCTGTCGCTGGTCGCGCCTTCGTTGACGGTGCCCGTGCCCGTGCGAACGTACAGGGCCTTGATCCCGGTGGCCGGACAGCGGATCTTGTCCTGGGTGCTGTTAAGCGGCGTGCATTGCGCCGGGAAGAACATGCCGGTGCTGCCCGGATCGTCGACCTCGTAGTAGGCCCCGGGCGCGTTCAACACGATCGTCACATCGTTGTCGTAGTTCACATCGATGCCCGGGATCTGCTGGTAGATCAGCGTCCCGCTCTGGATCAGGATCTGTGCGGTGTGTGCGTATGCCGTGCCGGCGCCGACCGTCAGCAGCAGCGCAAGGACTGCTCCGAGAACGACCGACCTGCGGACCTTGTGTCGAATCATGCCCTCCAAGCGCCGATTTCTACGGCGCGAACAGCGTGCTCCAGCTGCGCCCACCATTGCGCGAGGTGACCACGCTGCCGTCGATTAAGGCAGCGTACAGCGTGCCATCCGGCAGTTCAACGAGCTTGCCCGGCGCCCGCTGGAGCCTGCCAACACGCCGCCAGGTCAGCCCTCGATCGCTCGACGTCAGGACCGTGCCGTCGGCGTCGGCCCGGAACAGCCCGTTCGATGTCCAGGCCAGGTGTGACTCGGCTGCCGCCTGCAGCTTGTGCCAGCTCTTGCCCTGATTCGTGGAGCGGAAGATCGCGGTCGGGGTGCTCGCGAGTAGGTAGTCGGGAGCGTGCGGGTCGACTGCCATGTCGACGACGAGCGCGCCCTGCGGAGCGGATCGTTCGGCGAAGGTGCGTCCGCCGTCCGTGCTGACGACCACGCCGCCGAGCACGGTGTCGTAGCCGTACAGGTTCCCGTTGACCACCAGCAGGACATGCAGGTCCGAGAAGCCGGTCCGCGAGACCGACGTCCAGCTGCGGCCGCCGTCGGTCGACTCGATCAGTCCAAGGAATGCGGGCAGCTGTCCCACCGTCCCGTTGGGGTGCCCGGAGCCGAACAGGTGACCAGCATCGAGGAAGGCGAGCGATGAGACGCGGCGGCCGAACGGGCCGTCGTGCTTGCCCGCGCGCACGCTGGAATGGATCGTCTGCACTCCTTTTCCGTCGGCCGGGATGCGGAACAGGCCGCGGTTTGTCGCCAACAGGATCGCGCCTCCGGCGGGATCGACCGCGAGCCCCGTGATGTACGGGGGGCGCGTGCCGTCGACGAGCTTCGTCGTCGGGACCCCGAACGGCTGCGAGGCAGCACCAGTCGCGCTCGTGGTGATGGTCTTGCTGGTCGCGCTCGAGCTGCCGCAGCCGGCCAGAGTCGCGGCGCACACAAAGAGGATGACAACACAACGCGACGGGGACACGGTCGGCCAAAGGTATACTCGGCCCGGTGGGGCCGCGGCGAGAAGTGGGTGCTTGGGCAGTCGTTCGCAGTCGGATGGCCTTGCGTCTGGGCGTCTGCGCAGCCGCGACGATCGCGCTGACGGCGGTCATGGTCGCGACCTGGGCGACCCCGGCGAGTGCGGTCCCGTCGATCGGCTGCGGAAAGATCAAGGTCCACCACAAGCGCTACGCGGTCCGTGCCCACGTGCTGAGCTGCCGCAAAGCGCGGCGCTGGTCGGCCGCGTTCCTCGCCAGAGGTCAGGTTCCCGCCGGCTACGACTGTCAGCGCTTCAGCCCGAAGATCACCCGCGTTCGGTTCGTCTGCAGCGACCCGTCGACCGCCACCAGCATCGACGGCCCACACGCCTTCAGCGCAACAGCCTGAACGGGGTCGGCGCCACACGCAGATCACCGCGCTGAGCGCACGCCCGGCGATTGAGGGCAGACCAAAAGACTTCTTAAAGAGTCGAATGTATGTGTATTTCGTGCCAATCCTGGGAAGCATGGCCTCGATGCATCGCGGTCAGCGGGACCGGACCGGTCTGGACATAGGCCAAGCGCAACTGCGGTTGTGCGCCATTTGGGCGGCTGCTGGAGTCCTGAGCCATGGCTGTTGACGCGTCGACCACCCGTGTTCGCGCCGGGCTGGGAGGCGCGACCGTGCCGCTGAAGACCGAGCCGGCGTCGGCGGACCCAGCCCGTGTCCGCAAGGCATACGTGTCCGTCGCGAATGGCAATTCCGGCGCCAAGCTGGCCCACGTGCTCGACCTCGATCCCGATCTCGGCGCGGGTCTGCGAGCCGAGGACCAGGAGGCCGCCCGCTGGGCGTGTCGAGGGCGGGTGGTCAAGCTCCCGCGCGGGAACTGGGACTACCCCGAGCTCGCAGGCGAGCGGGATGACCTGCTTGGAATGGTCATCACCGATGGGCTGCTGTGCCGCGAGGTGTCGCTGCGCGATCGCTACCTGTTTGAGCTTCTCGGCCCGGGAGACGTGCTGGCGCTGCCGATCGTGGTCGACCGGCCGCGACTCGGCGGCCAGATCAAGATCACGGCGGTCAACAAGACCAAGGCCGTCCTGCTCGGCGAATCGTTCATCCGCGCTGCCGGCCGCTGGCCGAGCCTGCTGACCGCCGTCCATCGCCGGCTCGAGACCCAGCGCGAGCATCTGGCGATTCAAGGACTGATCGCGCACCTTCCTCGCGCTGAGCACCGGCTGCTGCTCCAGCTATGGCATCTGGCCGACAGATGGGGGCGAATGACCTCTGAAGGGACGCTCTTGCCGCTCCCGTTCACGCACGATCTGCTCGGTCAGCTGAGCGCGTCACGGCGGTCGACCGCGACGCTCGCGCTGCGGACGCTCGAGTGCGAGGGCTGCATCCGGCGCGTGCGTGGCGGCTCATGGCTGCTGACCCATACTGCCGAGCAGCGGATCAGGACGATCGCCGAGCCGCACAACGGCGGGCTGATCGGCGAGACGCTCGAGTTGCGTCACAGCATCGCCCAGGCGAGAGAGAACACACACGCGCTGCGCGCCCAGGCAGACCGGCTGCGCGGACGCAACGGCGGCTCAGGCCCGGGTGGACGGAACGGCTCAGGTCCGGGCGGGGCGCAGCTGCGCCCGAAGGAGATCGTCGCCACCGACGAGCAGATCGAGCGACAGGCAGTCCTCTAGCTCGACCAGCGTTCCGTCTCGCGCGAATCTGTTGATCCAGCGGGTCAAGCGGGTAGAGGACTCAGGCGGCCTAGCCGCCGCGTCGCCAGGGGAGCGAGATGCGACGCCGGCGTTTGCGGCGCGACGGTAGCGTGTCGAGCAATCGCGGTGGGGGGCGCTCCCTGATCTGACGCCGCGCCAGGAAACCGCCGACCCCGATCGCGGCCGCAGCGGCGACGATCAGCCCCGGCGATCCGCGCAGGCGCCCGTACTCCTCGCGCACAGCCGGCCAGACCTGGCGATCGATCAGCTCCGAGATCGGGTCAGACCCCGGATCGGGCGAGCCCAAGGCGACCGGCGCCAGAAAGGTCAGCTGCACCCGTTTGAGCTTCGGTATGGCGCCGCGCCACAGGTGAGAGGTGCCGGTGATCGCAGCCGGCACGATTGGGGCCTGCGTCTGGACGGCCAACCGGCCGGCGCCGTGGTGCGGGGAGCCGAGCGCGTCGAGCTCCTCCACCCGTGTGCCCTCAGGGAAGACGACGAGCAGACCGCCTCCCTCGAGGATCGCCCGAGCCCTCGCGAGTGCGTCCACGTCCCCCTCTCCGCGCCGGACCGGAAATGCTCCCAACCGGGAGAACAGCCATCCCATCGGCCCTTTGAAGAGCTCGGCTTTGGCCATGAAATGGACTTGGCGACGGGTCGCCAACCCGATGAAGAATGGATCCAGGAAGTTCTTGTGGTTCGGTGCGATGATCGCCGGGCCTTCACTGGGAACGTGTTCGCGGCCCAGGATGCGGACCCGGAACCAGCCGCGCAGCAGCACCGTCGCAATCACCCGCACGACTGCATACAGCGGGCCTGATACACCGAACGCGCCTGGTGGCGAACTCGGTTTCGGCGCGTTCATGAAAGCGGACGTTAACCGCGGGCGAGACCGAGCGCTCGCGTGCAACCCCGGACCGAATTGCGGGTCATCCCGGATGCCCGCACCGAGCCAGGGCCCTACGGTTCATAACCATGTCAACACCAATGACGCAGCACGGAGGCAGCTACCTGATGCCGGCGCTCGAGCACGCAACGGTCGCCGACGCGATGCACCCCGGCGTGATTGCCTGCGATCCGGACGCAAGCCCGCGTGAGCTCGCGAGGATGATGGCGGCCCATCACGTCCACGCGATTGCCGTCCTCGGCGTGTCCCACGGCGGCTCCGGCGATTCACTCGCCTGGGGGATGGTTTCCGATCTGGACGTGGTCGATGCGGCAGTCCATGACCGAGTCGAGCTGACGGCGGGGGAGCTCGCGCGGCGGCCGACGGTCATGCTCGAGCCCGCGATGGCGCTGCTGGAGGCCGGCAGGCTGATGAGCGAGGCGGGCGCCGCCCACGCGCTGATCATCAACCCCTCCAATCAGCATCCGGTCGGCGTCCTGTCGACCCTCGATCTGGCCGGCGTGTTCGCGTGGGGCGAAGCCTGAGCCGCTATCGTCGACCGGCAGATCAGATGGAGTCCTGACGCGAGTCGGCCCTGAGCCGGTCTCCAAACCGCCCACCTGAACAAGGGCTGATGGCTCCTTTCGCGAATCAACGTCCGCGACAGGAGCATCTCAGCAGTGCCTTCCGATTCCGACTGGGTCAGCCCGAGCGTCAACCACCGCGGCCTGACGGCCTGAGGATCGGCGGTGGCTGCAATCGACAAACGCGAGCTCGCGGCGATCTTCGCCGGCGGTGCGATCGGCGCCGTGCTGCGAGTGTGGCTGGGGATCACGTTCGCGTCCGGGGCCGCAACCTGGCCCTGGGCGACCTTCGTCATCAATGCGACCGGTGCGCTTGCGCTCGCCTACTTTGCGACCCGGCTCCAGGAACGACTGCCGCTCTCGACCTACAGACGGCCGTTGCTTGGCACCGGCTTCTGCGGCGCGTACACGACCTTCTCGACGATGCAGGTCGAGATCCTGGTGCTGTTCGACCACCGCCGGTACGGGCTCGGGATCGGATACGGCATTGCGAGCATCGCGGTCGGCTACCTGGCGATCTGGCTCGGGACCGCGGTCGTCCGCCGGTCGAGGATGGTTGTATGAGCGCCTGGGTGTGGGCCGGCGTCGTCGTGCTCGGCGGTTTAGGCGCGATCGGCCGTTTCCTGCTCGATGGGCTGATCAGCGGCCGCGCGAGAAGTGACTTCCCGTTCGGGACCTTCGCCGTCAACCTCAGCGGCGCGTTCCTGCTCGGCCTGCTCACCGGGATCGCACTCGAGGGCGACGCGCTCGTGCTCGCAGGGACGGCGACGCTCGGCTCCTACACGACCTTCTCGACCTGGATGCTCGAAACGCACCGGCTCGCCGAGGATGGAGAGCTGGCGCTGGCCGCAGTCAACGCGATGCTGAGCCTCGCGGTCGGGGTCGGTGCCGCCGCGCTCGGACGAGCGATGGGAGCCACCGGATGAACGACGACTGCCTCAAACTCACGACCTACTTCGGCGAGCGCGACCGCACGGAGGATGGGCTGCTGGCCGATGAGCTGCTCGACATCTACGGCGGCCACCGCGTTCGGGCGAGCGTGCTGCTGCGCGGAGCCGAGGGTTTCGGACGTCTGCATCATCTGCACACCGACCGGCTGCTGTCGCTGTCCGAGGATCTCCCCGTGGTCTCGGTCGCGGTCGACCGGCGTGAGCGGATCGAGTCGATGCTCGACGTGGTTCTGCAGATCAAGCGCCGCGGGCTGATCACACTCGAGCGCGCGCGGCTGGTCACCGACGGACTCCACGAGCCGGTCGTGCTCCCCGATGAGCTGGCCGAGGCCACGAAGCTGACTGTCTTCGTCGGCCGCCAGGAACGAGCGCAAGGGAGGCCGGCGTTTGTCGCGATCTGCGATCTGCTGCACCGCCACCGCCTATCGGGCGCCACCGTGCTGCTCGGGGTCGACGGGACCAGCCATGGGCGCCGGCGGCGAGCGCGATTCTTCGCCCGCAACATGGACGTCCCGATGATGATCATCGCCGTCGGCGCAGGCGAGCACGTCGCCGCGGCGATGCCGGAGCTCGGAAGGATGCTCGAGCGGCCGCTGGTCACGCTCGAACGGGTGCGCGTCTGCAAGCGAGACGGAGTTCTGCTGGGCACTCCGCACGAGCTGCCAGGCACCGATGAGAACGGGCTCGCGATGTGGCAGAAGCTGATGATCCACACCTCGCACAGCGATACCCATGATGGCCGGCCGCTGCACGTCGAGATCGTGCGTCGCCTGCGCGCCTCGGACGCGGCAGGGGCGACCACCCTCCGCGGCACGTGGGGCTTCCGCGGCGAGGAGGCGCCAGCCGGTGACAGGCTGGTGCAGACCCGGCGTCACGTCCCGGTGGTGACGGTCGCGATCGACACGCCGGAGCGGACGGCGCGCTCGTTTGAAATCATCGACGAGCTGACCACCGAGCGGGGGCTCGTCACCAGCGAGATGGTTCCGGCGGTGCAGGCGATGAGTGAAACTGAGCGCCGTGGCGGGCTGCGGCTGGCACGGCACGATTTCTGACGCCGCCGGCTGCTCCGTCGCCCGGCGGCGCCGAGATTGCGCCCGCGCCTGAGCCATGCGCTCCGACGGCGAACAATCATTGTCAGCGACCGGGATCCGGGTAGTCCAGTGGCGATGAACCCCCTGCTTCTCGCTGATTGGTCTCGAATCCACCGGGTGTTTCGCGGGACGATGTGGCTGATAGCGACAGCGCTGGCAGTCGCCATCTTGTGCGTCGCCCCGCTGCGTGCGCCCGGAGCGACGGCGCGCTGGTCACCACACCAACCGCGCACGGCGGTCAGCCGGGTGACGCTTCACCGCTGAGGCTGGGTCAGAGCTCGGTCAACCGGGCCAGCAGCGCCACCGCACGATCGAGGATCTCCCGCTCCTCGGCGTCGAGATCGTCTGCGATCGCGCTCGCCAGCCATCCCTCGCGGCGGCGCCGGTCATCGGCGAGCACCGTGCGGCCGGTGTCGGTGAGCTCGAGCAGGGTGCGGCGCCTGTCGGCCGGATCGGGCTGGCGGCTGACCAGTCCCTGCGCCTCGAGCTCGGCGAGGGTCTGGCCCATCGACTGCGACCTCACGCGCTCGGCGGCGGCGAGATCGGCGGTGCTCTGCGGGCCGTCGCGATCGAGCCGGCCGAGCACCGCCCCGTGCATCAGCGGAAAGCGATGCTCAGCGCGAAGCCGGCGCATCAGCTGACCGAGGACGACCCGCAGCTCGCTGGCAAGTCGACTCGAGTCCACGCTGGTGGGCACGACGAAACTATAAGGCAAGCGAAGGCAGACTGTGAAGTTTGCCTGTGTATTATGACTGGCCGTGCCGCACCCCGCCAGCATCCGATCCGCTGCCAACGGCAACGGGCTCGGGGCGAACGGGGGCCCGTCACGCTCGGATCGCTACAAGTGGATCGCGCTGTCGAACACCACGCTCGCGGTCCTGCTCGCGACGCTCGACGCGTCGATCACGCTGATCGCGATGCCCGACATCTTCCGGGGCATCCACCTCGACCCGCTCGTCGCCGGCAACAGCTTGTATCTGCTCTGGATGGTGCTGGGGTACCTGGTCGTCTCCAGCGTCCTGATCGTCAGCCTCGGTCGCCTCGGCGACATGTACGGCCGGGTGCGGCTCTACAACCTCGGCTTCGTCATCTACACCGTGGCGTCGCTGCTGTTGACGATCGACTGGATGACCGGCCGCGCCGGCGCCACCTATCTGATCGTGTTCCGGATCGTGCAGGGGGTCGGCGGCGCGTTCCTGCTCGCCAACTCGGCCGCGATCCTGACAGACGCGTTCCCTGCCAATCAGCGCGGGATGGCGCTCGGGATCAACAACATCGTCGGCGTCAGCGGGTTGTTCATCGGCCTGATCCTCGGTGGTCTGCTGGCGCCGATCAGCTGGCGGCTCGTGTTCCTCATCTCGGTCCCGGTCGGGCTGTTTGGAACGGTCTGGGCGTACCTCAAGCTCAAGGAGCTCAGCACGCCGCGGCGGACGCGGGTCGACTGGCCCGGCAACATCACGTTTGCGCTCGGCCTGATCCTGATCATGATCTCGATCACGTACGGGATCCGGCCGTGGGGCGGGCACCCGACCGGCTGGACGAGCCCGCGCGTGATCGCGCTGCTGGGCAGCGGGCTCGCGTGCCTGGTCGCGTTCTGGATCATCGAGCGTCGCACTCGAGACCCGATGTTCAACCTCGGACTGCTGCGGATCAGGGCGTTCTCGTTCGGGACCCTGTCGACGTTTCTGGCGGCGGTCGCGCGCGGCGGCCTGATGTTCATGCTGATCATCTGGCTGCAGGGGATCTGGCTTCCCCAGCACGGCTACAGCTTCACCGAGACGCCGCTCTGGGCCGGGATCTACATGCTGCCGCTGACCGCCGGGATGCTGATCTCGGGTCCGACCTCCGGATATCTCTCTGACCGCTTTGGCGCGAGACCGTTCGCGACCGGCGGAATGCTCGGCGCGGCGCTCAGCTTCGTGCTGCTCGTGCTGCTGCCGACCGACTTCTCCTACCCGGTGTTCGCCGTGATCCTGTTCTTCAACGGCGTCTCGATGGGCCTGTTCGCCTCACCCAACCGGGCCGCCGTGATGAACAGCCTGCCGCCGGGCGACCGCGGCGCCGGAGGAGGCATGAACCAGACCTTCCAGAACTCCGCGCAGGTGCTGTCGGTCGGGATCTTCTTCTCGCTGATGATCGCCGGACTTGCGTCCTCACTGCCGCACACCTTGTCGGCCGGGCTCCATGCCCACGGAGTGTCTGCCGCGAGCGCCGAGCGCATCGGACACACGCCGCCGGTCGCGGTGCTGTTCGCCGCCTTCCTGGGTTACAACCCGATCGACCATCTCGCCGGACCCCACGTGCTGGCCGCGCTGTCGGCCCACAGCCACGCGATCGTCACCGGGCGCAGCTTCTTTCCAGAGCTGATCTCGGGCCCGTTCAGGACGGGCCTGCATGAGGCGTTCGCGTTCGCGATCGTCGCCTGCCTGGTCGCCGCCGCCGCCTCGGCGCTGCGCGGCGGCCGCTACCACTATCAGGAGCCGCCGCAGCCGATCCCGGACGATGCGGACCGCCTCGAGCGGCGACTTGCGACGCCCGTGTCGACCAAGCCCTGACGGCGCTAGAACCGCGCGTGGAGACTGAACGCGCCGACGAGGAGTACGAACAGCAGCAGGTAGATCCCGTACTTGCCCCACGACGGCCAGGTGGCATTGGGGTCGCGGGACATCAGGTAGTGCTCCTCTTCGCGGATCGTTTGATTGCAGTGCGGGCAGATCATCGGACGGTCAACTCCAGTTCTCTAGGACGGTGTGTGGCTCAAAACGGCTCCCCTGCCCCGGAGCCCGCTGCGTGACCCAGGGTACGGCGTCCGCTCACACGCGGCAGCGCCCACCTCGTGGCGGTGGTCGCCCGGCGACGCCGCGTCCAGCGACGGCAAGTTCGGACGCGTTGGCGTCCAGGGTCGAGATCGGCGTTTCGGTCAGCGACCTTGAGCGCCTTGCGCGGCCGTGTCGAGTGGGTCCAGCCCGCTTAGGGTCGCGAGACTGTTGGTTGCGTCGACGATCTCGTCGAGCTCGGACAGCAGCGCTGCGCGGTCGTGATCATCCTGCCCACGCGATCGACGCTCGAACGCCTCGTAGGCCGTCCGCAGATCGGGAAACGCCTGCGAGCCGTCTCGGGTCTGCGCCCGGATCGTGGCGTCGACCTGGGCGAGCGCCGCATCGAGCTCGTGGGCCAGCGGCGCGAGTGCCGGAAACGGCCTGTGGTCGCGGTCGTCCTGGGCGTCGAGCCTGATCGTGTGGACTGATTGCACCAACCGCCGTACGGCGGTCAGCGACCCCTGGCTGCGTTCGGGGTCGATCCGCCGCGTCGCGGGCTCCGACAGCGATTGGGCGACGGTCGCGTCGGCGCTTGTGGCCGCCAGCCGAGCCTGCCGGGCGAGCGAGCGCATCTGCTGATCCTCAGGCCGCCGTCCGCTGATCACCGCCGCGAGCACGGCGACGAGGTAGGAGCGCTGGGCGTCGACCAGTTTGGCGAGCGCCTGACGGGCCGGCGCCTTGGACCACGTCGGCCACAGCGCGTAGGCGAGCAGGCCGATCACGCTTCCGACCATCGTGTCGAGCAGCCTGGCGCTGGCGGCCCCGAGCGTGTCCGGGTTGACGACGTTGAGCAGGAACACGACCAGCGCGGTGATGAAGCCAAAGCCGGCGGCAAAGCTGGCCGGAAAGGTCGCGTAGGCGGCCCATGCGAGCAGCCCGACGAGCACGACCGTCAGTGCATCCCCCGGCTTCACGGCCACCGCGATCGCACCGGCGAGCGCGACGCCGGCGCAGGTTCCGAGGGCCCGTTCGGCGCCGCGCCTGAACGTCGACGTGAAGTCGGGGCGCAGGACGGCCGCGGCCGCGACGACCATCCAGTAGCCGTGCGCAAGCGGCAGCCGGCCGGCGATCAGCTCGGCGACCAACACGACGACCGCGAGCCGGATCGCGTGACGGCCGGCCGGCGACTGCAGCGAGGCGTTGGCCCGGATCTGGGCCAGATCCTCGCGGAGCCTTTCGAGCGGTCGGTTGGTGCGTCCGTGCGGCCGGCGGCGGAGCAGCCCGCCGCCCTCGCCGGCCGCGGGCGCGAGCGTCGCGATCGCCCGCAGCTGCCCGGCGAGCGCCGACAGACGGCGCGTCAGGTGCAGCGAGACGGCGTCCTGGTTGGGGTCCGCGGGCCGCCCATGCAGCTCGTTGCTCAGCGCCCCGGCAGCGGACGTGACCTCGGCCGCTCGCAGGGAGAGGGCAGGCGCGGCCGTCGGGTCGCCCTCGATCGCCTTGGCGGCGAGGCTCAGCGAGTCGGCTGCCGAGCTCAGGGCGTCGACGACCGCCGAGTGCGACGGGCGGTCACGGTCGCTCTCCGAGTCGCGCCCGACGAGCCCGTTGACGACGCTCAGCGCAACCCGGATCCGATTGCCCTCGTTGATCAGGGCGCGAAGCGTTGAGAGCGCCGGGTCGCCGAACAAATGTGGTGAGGAGAGCGTGGCCCGGGCCTCGTCGAGCGCCGCCGCGGCGGGGAGGGTGGACGAGCTCGCGGGCGCGCCGGCGAGCGCCGACAGGGCCTGGTAGGCCCCGGCAGCCGCCTCGCGCTGAGCGCGGAGGGGTGACGGCCAGCGCGCCAACGCGACGAACAGAACCTGGGCGCAGCCGCCCGCGAACACGAGGCCCGCAAGCCCGAGCGCGCCGCCCGGAGGCTCGCCGAAGCGGCCGAACACGACCGCTGCGATCACGGCCTGGGTTCCGACCACCGTCCCGGGCCGGCCGAGGCATACGAGCAGACCGGCGAGCAGCGACCAGACCGACAGCACGAGGAGATGCAGCCAGGCCACCGAGCCCGTGACCGAGCCGACGAAGGTCGCGCACCCCATCAGCACCGCGTCGGTGGCCATCATCGCCAGCGGCGGTCTCCCGCCACCGCTATGCCACGCGATCCCCACCAGCATCGCGCCCGCGCCCATCGTCGCTCCGGCCACCGGGTCGTTGGCCGCCAGCGCGCCGCCCAGCACCGCCACGACCGGGATCGCCGATAACAATCCGGCGCGGACGGAGACCAGGTCGCCGTCGAAGCGGCCCGCCTCGCGGACCGCTGCGGTTACGACCGCCGCGCTCGACGAACCCTCACTGACGTCGGCAACCGGCACCGAATCGAGCGGGAGCCGATCGTGGCGAGGCTCGCTCGCGGGCACGACGAGCTACCCCTCGGGCCCCGTCTGCGCGACTTCCTCGATCGTGCGGCCGCTCTTGACCGACTCGGGCTGGGTGCGCTCGGGGTTGCGGCGCGCGTCGGCCCGCTCATCGCGGCGTTTGATCATCAGCCACTGGGGCTTGGCGGCGGCGTCGGTTCGCTGCAAGGTCCAGCCCCCGGTCAGCTTCACACCGTCAAGCCAGATCTTGACGTGCCCCTCCTCGATCGCCTCGGCGATCGAGCGCGTGTCATCGAGGTTTCGGTAGGTCCCGGTGTCCCAGACGATCACGGCGCCCGAGCCGCGGCCACCGCCGATCACGCCCTCGAAATCAAAATGGGCCAGCGCGTGGTCCTCGACCTCGACGGCGAGTCGCTTCTGGCGCGGATCGGTCGAAGGGCCCTTGGGGATTGCCCACGACTTCAGGACTCCGTCGACCTCGAGCCGGAAGTCGTAGTGAAGAGCCGTCGCGTCGTGCTTCTGGATCACGAACCGTTTCGGCTCGCTGCCATGGGCTGCATCAGCCGCCATGTCAGCAACCTACTGCTGTCTCAGCGCGCCGGATAGCCGCGGGGGATCGGGGGTATCAATCACCGGTGGCGTCGACAAGCATCGAGACAGGCACCGGCGAACGCGACGAAACGGCCGCCGAACGGCTGGATCGCAACACGATCGAGCTTCTCAACGAGTTGCGCGTCGCCGGTACCGGGATCCAGGTGATGTTCGGCTTCTTGCTGATCGTCCCGTTCAATACCGGATGGCGGCATGTCTCGTCATTCGAGCGCAGCGTGTACTTCGTGACGCTGCTGTGCGTCGCGGTCTCCGCCGTGCTGCTGCTGGCGCCGTCGATCCATCATCGGATCCTCTTTCGTCACGGCGAGAAGCCGTACCTGATCTCGGTCGCAAACCGGCTCGCGATCCTGGCGATGATCTTTCTCGCTGCGGGGTTCACGGGAATCCTGGTGCTGATCGCCGACGTCGTGGCGGGTGGCCTGGCACCGGTGGTGGTCGGCGTGTTCGCTGCCGTGGCGATCGCGGCGCTGTGGTTCGCGCTGCCGATCGCGCACATCTTTGGGACCGAGCGGGGGTCGCAGCCGATCGCTGGCCAGCAACGCCGACCGGGCTTGGGTATGCCCACGCGGGGCGAGTAGCCTCAACCGTAAGCAACTCGATTGGAGCCTCGATGACCAATTCCTTGAAAGCCCTTTACGAGCAGGGTCAGAGCGCCTGGATCGACTACCTTTCGCGGCCGCTGGTTCGCGACGGCGAACTGTCGCGGCTGATCAACGAGGGGATCGTCGGAGTCACCTCGAATCCGACCATCTTCCAAAGCGCCATATCGTCCTCAGACGAATATGACGACCAGCTGCGCGAGGTGCTGGCCTCAGAGCGCGACCCCAAGGAAGTCTTCTTCGCGCTGGCCCACGATGACGTCTGCGCGGCCTGCGATCTGCTCGATCCGGTCTACGAGCGCAACGAGCAGACTCGCGACGGCTGGGTGTCACTCGAGGTCGACCCGAATCTCGCCCATGACGCGAACGCGACCGCGCTCGAGGCGCGCCGCCTGCACGAGATGGTCAATCGCCGCAATCTGTTCATCAAGATCCCCGGCACCGAGGCCGGTCTGGTCGCGATCGAGGAGACGATCGCCGCCGGCATCCCGGTCAACGTCACGCTGCTGTTCTCGCTGCAGCGCCACCGTGAGTCGGCCGAGGCCTACCTACGTGGGCTGCAGCGACTGCGTGACAGCGGCGGTGACCTGACCAAGGTCGCGTCCGTGGCTTCGTTCTTCGTCTCGCGGGTCGACACCGAGGCCGACCGGCGGCTGAAGGAGATCGGCGGCCACGATGAGCTGCTCGGAACGCTCGCGATCGCCAACGCCAAGCTCGCCTACCAGTCCTACCTGGAGATCTTCAGCGGCCCGGAATGGGAGGACCTGAAGGCCGCCGGCGCGAGCGCGCAGCGCTGCCTGTGGGCCTCGACCTCGACCAAGAATCCCGACTACCGCGACGTGGTCTACGTCGAGGAGCTGATCGGCCCCGACACGGTCAACACGATGCCGCAGGCGACGATCGACGCGATCCTCGACCACGGCCGGATCGAGCGCACGCTCGACCGCGACGTCGACGAGGCCCACCGGACATTCGAGCGGTTCGCCGACGCAGGAATCGACTACGACGATGTCGTCGGGGTGCTCGAAAGCGAGGGCGTCGAGAAGTTCGCGGCCTCGTTCAGGGAGCTGTTCGAGGGGATCGAGGCAAAGCGCGAGCAGCTGGTCGCGGCCTGAGGCCTCGAGGGCGCGCCGCGCGGCACGACCACGGGGCGCCCGGGCGACGGCCGTCGGCTACCTGCTTGCGGTGCGGCGTAAGACCGACGAAACAGCGTCCGTCAGAGGTGCGCAGATCGCGTAGACCAGGGTGTGTTGACCGCTGGCGTCCCGGTCCGGGTCCCGGATCGCGCAAAAGTATTTGCGATCGAAGGGCGAAGTCAAGACCACCCCGGGGTGGCGTGCACCCCGCTGAGCCCGACATCCCGCGGGTCCCGACGAACGTGTCGTCGGGACCCGGGGTCGTTGTCGTCAGCCGGCTATTGCGGTGCCTTCGAGCAGGCACCCGTTGAAGTTGTTGATCGTGTTGTGATCGTCAACGGCTGCGTCGATGTCGACGCGATGGCCGTCGGTCTGCAGGTAGTGCAGGTCAAACGTCCCGCGCTCATCGGTCGTCGTGAAGGCAGTGATCGGCGTTCCGGCGGTGGCGTCCGACGTTCCAATCGTCGAGGGCGCGGTGACACCCACCTTCGTTCCGCGGAGGAACGCCCCGGTTTGTGACGGGTTGGTCTGACGAACGGCTCGCAACCCCCATGAAGGTGACTCCGTCGATGAAGACAGCACCGACTGTGTCGCGGTGCTCTTCGCGATCGTTTACTGAAGAACTGCTTGACCGATTGCCGTCCGACGTTGTCGGTTATCCGCGTTGGTCGCGTTGGTCGCATTGGTTGCGTTTGTTGCGTTGGTTGCGTTGGTTGCGTTGGTGGCCGAGTTGGCGCTGTTGGCGTGAGTGGCGTTCGGCACCGTCACGCCCGACAGGTTCAGCTTGCTGCCGTTAACCGCGCCGTTCTTGATCTTGCTGGTCGTCACCGCGTTGTTCTTGATCTTGCTGCTGGTGACGGCGTTGTTCTTGAGCTGCTTTGAGCCGACGCTGTTCTTGGCGAGCGTGACGCCCGCGTATGCGGTGCCACCGAGCGCAGCGATCAGCGCGATCACGGAGATGACGAGCGCAGCGCTCGGTCGCCGTAGCCGAAAACTTACCCATGTGAGTCCTCCTGTGTGGATTGCCGCGGGTCGGCTCCGGCAGGCTGGACCGACCGCTGACTCCCGGCCAGCCGGATGGGCCACGGCTCTCGCCGTGAGCGTGTGTTGACCGCTCGTGCGTCCCGGTCGCGGACCCCTGTCGCGCAAAAGTACTCGCGAGGCGGAAGGCCAAAGTCAAGACCACCATGGGTGCGAGAACCCCACCTTGGGCGATTCTGCAAACCGCGTCAGCGCTGCACGCGAGCGATCGCCTCGTCTTCGTCGGGCTCGTCGGCGCGCACGAGGTCCCCGCCGAGTGACAGCGCGGCGCGGGCGGTAACGAGGTGGTAGAGGATCATCAGCTGCACCAGCGCGAGCGATTCCGAGCGCAGCAGCTCGGTGCCGACCGTGAACTCGCCCAGCCGGCGCGTCCGCAGGTGGGTGGCGAAGTGCATCCGGGCCCAGATGGCCTCCTCGATCTCGGCTGCCTGCGCGGGGTCGATCCGCCCCGGGATCTGCAGGACCGTGTCGCCGTCGCGCTCGAGAAGCCGCAGCCCGTCATCGAAGCTCTGAACGAACGCTGTCAGATCCGGGTGCGGCAGTCCGTCGCGGAGCGTCAGCTCGGCGTCGAGGTGGGGGAGATCGTGGTCGGCGTCGGGCTCGATGAACGAGACCAGCAGGTCCGCGTAGTGGCGCTGGGGGCGGATGAACGCCTCCGAGTCGGCCTCGCGGCGGTCGAGCTCGGCGAGCACCTCGTCAGTCGTGTAGCCGCGCCGCGAACAGTCCCGGGTGACCTTCCACCTGCGGCGCAGCTCCTCGGGGGGGTTGAGGAACACGCGCACGTCATAGACCGACCGCATCTCCTCGAGGTGGTAACCGAGCAGTCCCTCGACGACGGTGAACGGCCGCGGCCGGACGTATGCGGGCGGCGCAAACGTCCCGTCGCTGTGTCGGTAGACCGGCTTGAGGATCGCGTCGCCGTTGCGGAGGTGGCGGAGGTCCTGGGCGATTACGTCGACGTAGTTGCAATCCGGGTGCAGCGGCGTGATGCCGAGCTCGGATCGGTGCTGGCGGTCGAAACGGTGGTAGTCGTCGGTGCTGATATGCGCGACGTTCTGCTCGCCGAGCACCCTGACCAGTCCGCGCGTGATCGTTGTCTTGCCGGAAGCTGAGTCGCCCACGACGCCGAGGACCACCGGGCGCGAGGCCGACAGCGGATGTTGATGCTCGGTGGTCATCGGCGCGGGCCGGCGGTCGACCCAGATCAGAGATCGACGAACAACGATACGGGTAGATCTCACACCCGGCTATAGGGACGGGCCGGCGTGAGCGCGGAGAAAGGTGACGAAGCTCTCGACCGACGGGCGCATCGGGCCGACCGCGGAGCGGACGAGATACCACGATCGCCTGGCGGGACCGTCGCGCAGCGGGAGCTCGCCAAGCAGGCCGGACTGGAGCTCGGCCTGGGCGGCAGCGCGCGACAGCAGCGACACGCCGAGCCCCGCACGCGCCGCCTGCTTGATCGCCCCGTTGGAGCCGAGCGTCAGCGTCTGCGGTTGCAATCCGCGGTCGGAGAGGAACTGCTCGTTGAGCGTGCGCGTGCCGGAACCCTGCTCGCGCAGCAACCACACGCGATCGGCAAGCTGTGCGGCCTGGATTCGGTGGCCGATCGCCGGATCGTCTGGCGCCGTGATGCACGCGATCTCGTTCTCGAGCAGCGGTTCTGAAACGAGCCGGTCATCGGCCGGCGGCTTGCCGGAGATCGCGAGATCGACCGAGTGATCGAGCACCCGCTCGAACACCTGGTGGCGGTTGCCGACCACGAGCGTCAGCCCGACTCCGGGATCGCGCTGCGAGAAGGCCCGCATCAGCGGCGGGACGAACGACTCGGCGGCGGTCGTGACGGCGGCGAGTTGCAGCGTGCGCGCTGCCAGTCCGGCGGCCTGGGCTGCCGCGACCCGGCCCTGGTCGAGCAGCCCGAGCACGTCTGCCGCGTAAGGCGCGAACGCCTCGCCGGCCGCCGTCAGCCGAACGCCGCGGCCCCAGCGCTCAAACAGCTCGCAGTCGAGCTCCCGGGCGAGCGCCGACAGCGCCGACGAGACCGACGGCTGGGTGACGATCAGCTGCTCGGCCGCCGCCGTCAGCGAACCGCCGCGCACGACCGCCATGAATGCCCTCAACTGCGTGACGGTTATAGAGATAAGCCTAATCGTATAGGTGTCAGCGATAGGAAATGGCCATGCTGAGCGCTCGATGCCGCCGCGCCATGCCCTCGTCTATTCCGTGGCGGGTCTGTGTAGATTGTGCGCCTTGCGACGCTCGGTGCGGATCGGAATCGTCTGCGGGGCCCTCGTCACCGGAGTGATCGCGAGTGCGTGCGGTTCGTCGACCGCCAGCAGCTCGACGGCCAGCACGGTCGCCAGCGCCAAGACATGCGTGAAGGCCAAACTGCCGCTGCACAGCAAGGGCGTGCTCACGGTCGCGACCGATTCGCCCGCCTACCCGCCCTACTTCGAGGACAACAAGCCGTCCAACGGCAAGGGTTTTGAGAGCGCGGTTGCGTACGCGATCGCGAACAAGCTCGGCTTCACGCCCGACGAGGTGAAGTGGACGGTCGAACCGTTTGACTCCTCCTATGCGCCGGGGCCGAAGTCGTTTGATTTCGACATCAACGAGATCTCGATCACCTCGGCGCGCTCAAAGGAGGTCGACTTCTCGACTCCGTACTACACCAACCCGCAGGGGATCATCGTCGCATCGTCGTCACCGCTGGCGCACGCCACCAGCCTGGCTGCGTTCAAGAACACGACGATCGGCGTGCAGATCGGCACGACCAGCCTCGACGCGGTCAACTCGGAGATCAAGCCGAGCAAACAGCCGCAGGTCTTCAACACCTCCAACGACGTAGTCAGCGCGTTCAAGATTCATCGCGTCGACGCGATCGTCGTTGACCTGGCGACGGCGTTCGAGCTGATCGCGGAGATCAAGCCCTCAACGATCGCCGGCCAGTTCAATGCGACCGGCGGAGGCGACCGCTGGGGAGTCCTGCTCAGCAAGGGGTCAGGACTGACGGCCTGCGTGGACCGCGCCGTCCAGTCGCTGTCGGCGAACGGCACGCTCAGCTCGCTCAGCCACCGCTGGATCGCGTCGGCGGCGAGCGTGCCGGTCCTGCGCTGAGGGTGGGTCTCGCGCCAGTCCGTCACCTTCGGCGTGAGCTCAGCTAACCCGATCACCTCTCGCCAGGACCGCGCTCGCGCACGGCGGCAGCGCGCGCGCCGGTCACTCGCGATCTCGACGATCTCGACCGTTGTCGTGCTCGGCGGCCTGCTGGCGCTGGTGCTCACCAGCCCGGGATGGCCGAGCGTACGCGCGACCTTCTTCTCCTGGACCGTCTTCAAGGACTCCTTCAGCCAGGTGCTGGCGGGCTTCTGGCTCGACGTGCGGATGTTCCTGGTGGTCGAGGTCGTGGTGCTGATCGCGGGTCTGGTGATCGCACTGATCCGGACAGCGCGGGCGCCGGCCCTGTTCCCGCTCCGGTTGCTGGCGATCGTCTACGTCGACGTGCTGCGAGGCGTTCCGACGATTCTGGTGATCTATCTGATCGGGTTCGGCGTCCCGGCGTTGATGCTGAGCGGCGTGCCGACCGGCGCCGTGGTGCTGGGAGGCTTTGCGCTCGCGCTGTGCTACTCGGCCTACGTCTCGGAGGTGTACCGGGCCGGGATCGAGTCGATCCATCCCAGCCAGGCGGGCGCCGCACTGGCGCTCGGCCTGACCCGCACACAGGCGCTGCGCTACGTGGTCCTGCCTCAGGCCGTGAGACGGGTCGTGCCGCCGCTGCTCAACGATTTCATCTCGCTTCAGAAGGACGTCGCGCTGGTCTCGATCCTCGGCCCGCAGGAGGCCTTCCGGGTCGCGCAGATCTTCGCCGCATCGCAGTTCAACTACACGCCCTTGATCGCAGCGGCGATGCTCTACCTGTGCGTCACGATCCCGCTGACGAGGATCTTCGACCGGATGCAGGCTCGCAGCGTTCGCGAGCGCGGGGGCGCGCTGGCGCTCGGCCCGCGGTGAGCTGTGCACCCGAGCCCGGCGGTGCCTGATGGCCTCGGTGCTCGAGCTGCGCGGAGTCACCAAGGCCTACGGGGATCATGAGGTGCTGCGCGGGATCGACCTCGAGGTCGGCGAGCACAAGGCGGTCGCGCTGATCGGCGCATCTGGTTCGGGCAAGTCGACGTTGCTGCGCTGCATCGACCTGCTCGAGGAGATCGACGACGGGGACATCCTGCTCGACGGCGAGCCGATCACCGTGCCGGGGCTCAACCCGGTGCCCGTGCGGCGCCGACTCGGGCTCGTGTTTCAGGCTTTCAACCTGTTCCCGCACCGGAGCGTGATCGAAAACCTGACGCTGGGGGCGGTCAAGGCCCAGGGGCGGCCCGAGCGTGAGGCCCGCGAAGCCGGCCAGGCGCTGCTCGAGCGCTTCGGGCTGGGCAACCGCGGCCGCGACTACCCCGACCGGCTGTCCGGCGGCCAGCAGCAGCGCGTGGCGATCGCCCGGGCGCTGCTGACGCGGCCGCGGGCGCTGCTGCTCGACGAGGTGACCAGCGCGCTTGACCCGGAGCTCGTCGGCGAGGTCCTGGAGGTGATCCGCGAGCTCAAGCAAGAGGGGATGACGATGCTGATCGCCACTCACGAGATGGGGTTCGCGCGCGAGGTCTCCGACGAGGTCTGCTACCTCCAGGACGGGCGGATCATCGAGCGAGGGCCGCCCGAGCAGATCTTCGTCTCGCCCTCCGAGCCCGACACGAAACGGTTCCTGGCGCGGCTGCTCGCCGCCGACAGGCTCTGAACATGACCCCCTTCGCGATGAGTCGAGTTCAGGCCACAGGTCTCAACAGCCGAGGATCGGCCTGCCAGCACCAGGAGGGATGACGATGGAGACGGTTCAATCCACAGACGGAACGAAGATCGCCGTGCAGCGATCGGGCAGTGGCCCGGCGCTGGTGCCCGTGCTGGGCGCTTTCAACGATCGGGCGAGCGCGGCTCCGTTCGTCGACTCGTTCGCGGACGCCTACACGGTCGTCCGATACGACCGCCGAGGACGCGGTGACAGCGGCGACACCGAGCCGTACGCGATCGAGCGCGAGGTGGAGGACCTCGGCGCCGTGATCACCGCGATCGGAGAGCCGGCGTTCGTGTTCGGCCACTCGTCGGGCGCGGCGCTCGCGCTCGAGGCCGCGGCCGGCCGGGTCGAGATCCGCAAGCTCGTCGTCTACGAGCCACCGTACGTCGGCGACGGCGGCGGCGCCGGCGCCGAGTTCGCCGACCGGCTCGCGGAACTGTCCGCATCCGGGAGGCGATCGGAGGTGGCGGAGGCATTCATCCTCAACACCGGCGCCTCGCCCGAACAGGTCGAGCAGATGAAGAAGACGGACTCCTGGCCCCGGATGGAGGCGATGGCGCACACGCTCGCCTACGACGTCCGGCTGTGCAACGGCGGCTCGGTGCCGACCGAACGGCTGGCGAACGTCAGCTGTCCGACGATCGCCTATGCCGGCGGGTCAAGCAGCGCCTGGGCACCCGCGGCGGCCGAGGCAATCGCGGCAGCCGTGCAGGATGGCGAGTTCAGGGTGCTCGACGGCCACGGCCACGGGCCGCCGGTCGAGGTGCTCGCCCCCGCGCTGATCGCGTTCTTCGTCTAGCGCCTGTCCGCGCAGCGCTCGCAGAGCCCGACGATCGCGAAGTGGGTGAAGCGCGGGTTGTGACCGAAGCGATCCCTGATCTGGTCTCGGACCGGCGCGAGCTCTTCGTGACTGAGCACGGTCACCCGGCCGCAGTGCTCGCAGTACAGGTATTCGCCGTCGTCGCGTCCGACCAGGGCGTAGAGACCCGGGCCGTGACCGAGGTGGACGTGGCGAACGAGGCCGTGGCGTTCGAGCACCTCGAGGTTGCGGTACACCGAGGACTCCTCGAGCGAGAGCGTCTCGGCGAGCGACGGCGCCGACACCGGACCGTCGGCGGCGAACAGCGCGTCGATCACCAGCCGCCGGGCCGTCGACAGCCGCAGGCCCGACTGGCGCAGGGCGTCGATCGCCTGATCGGGGTTGGTGACGACCAGCCGTGGAACGTCGGGCGCGACCGTCATCTACTGCGGCGCTCCCTGCTGCTCGAGTCGCGCGTCCCAGCGCTCTTCGATTCTTCCGACGCGCCAGATGGTCAGTGCGATCGCCCAGGTCACGGCGAACATGGCGACGATCACGATTCCGAGCATGTTGATGTTGATGTTCTCAAGCCAGTTCCAGAATGGGCCGGCGAGGTGCAGTTGGTTGGCGGCCAGTCCGGCGAGTTCGAGGGTCCCGATCACCACGGCGACGGCGACCGATAGGCCGGTGATGGCGATGTTGTAGAAGATCTTGCGGACGGGTTTTGAGAATGCCCATCCGTAGGCGTAGTTCATGAATGACCCGTCGATCGTGTCAAACAGCGACATGCCTGCGGCGAACAGGATTGGTAGGCAGAGGATCGCGTACCACGGCAGGCCGGTGCTGGCGGCGCCGCCGGCGAGGATGAGCAGGGTGACTTCGGTCGCGGTGTCAAACCCGAGTCCGAACAGGATCCCGATCGGATACATGTGGGTCGGTTTGGTGATCGAGCGGGTGAGGCGGCCGAGCAGCCGGTTGATCAGCCCGCGGTGGTCGAGTTGTTGTTCGAGTGCCTGTTCGTCGTAGGCACCGTTGCGCATCTGTAAGAAGACGCGGACGATTCC
Organism: uncultured Solirubrobacterales bacterium; assembly: GCA_963770885.1. Classification (GTDB taxonomy): domain Bacteria; phylum Actinomycetota; class Thermoleophilia; order Solirubrobacterales; family Solirubrobacteraceae; genus Palsa-465. The sequence continues at coordinate 1,411,316 of CAVYRI010000001.1, forward strand.
GATCAGGATCACGATGTTGAGCGCGGCGATCAGATACAGGAAGCTGCCTGAGATCAGCGTCCCGATCGTGGTGGTCGCGCGGTGCAGGCTTGAGTTGCCCCGTCTGACCGGCCCGTCGATCGCCTTGACGCCGACGCTGATCAGGATCGCGAGCGCGAACACGATCGTTGAGTGGCCCAGTGAGAACCAGAACCCGGCCGACAGTGGTCGTTTGTCCTCGCTGATCAGCTTGCGTGTGGTGTTGTCGATCGCTGAGATGTGGTCGGCGTCAAACGCGTGACGCATCCCGAGCGTGTAGGCGGTCAGTCCGACGCCGACCGTCAGCGCGCCGGCAGCGTGGGGATGAGCGGTCGCGAACAGCAGCACGAACCCGGTCACGTGCAACAGCCCCACGACCGCCGCCATCAACACCAACACCCGGCGCTGACCCGCATCCAGCGAGGCCCAGAAGCGGGAGGTCGCGGAGCCTGCCTTCGCCAGCGCGGACATCGCGGCGAACCTAGAACGAGCGATGCGCAATTGCAAGGTGGTCTGGATTACATGTCGTGCGTTACGCGGTCGGTTCGCGACCGAGGGCGGTCTGCCGTTCGGGTGCGGTTGCGCCTAGGGTTCAGGTCCGGGGCTCTGGAGCTCAGCCGGAGGTGCGATGCCAGTAGCAGCCGCAGTTCTGTTCGCCGCGTCATTGCACGCGACCTGGAACGCACTCGTGAAGTCCGTCGCCGACCGGCTCGCGCTGATGGCGGTGATGGGGATCTCGTCCGTCGCGATCTGCGTACCGACCGCACTGATCGTGGCGCCGCCGCACGCGCGGGCCTGGCCCGAGCTTGGCACGTCGATCGTGCTGCAGGCGATCTACAACGTGCTGCTGATCGAGAGCTATCGCGAGGGCGACTACAACCAGGTCTATCCGGTCGCCCGCGGGATCGCGCCGCCGGCGGTCGCGGTCGCCTCCGCCGTGCTGCTCGGCGAGGCGCTCAGTCTCGTTCAGACCGCGGGGGTGCTGACGGTCACCGTCGGCCTGATGGCTCTCGCGGCCGGCAGTCGCCATGAGCCCAAACGAGCGCTCACGTTCGCGGTTCTGACCGGGCTGATGATCGCCTCCTACACGGTCGTCGACGGCGTCGGAGTACGGCGATCGGGGTCGGTGCTCGGCTATGCGAGCTGGCTGTTCATCGGCAGCGGCGCCCTGATGCCCATGATCCTCGCCGCGTTCAACGCACGCTCGGCGCATCCGTCTCAGATCACCAGACAGCTGGTCCCGCGGGCGGTGGTCGCCGACGTGCTGTCGCTGATCGCCTACGGCCTGGTGCTGTGGGCGCAGACCAAGGGCGCGCTCGCGGTCGTGGCGGCGCTGCGTGAGACGAGCGTTGTATTCGCCGCGATGCTGGGCGCGACCGTTTTCCACGAGCGGCTGCCGACGCGGCGAATCCTCGGCAGCGTGGTCGTCGCGGCCGGGGCGGCCGCGCTCGCGCTCGGGTGAGGGCGGCGGGCGTCGCGATCGTGGCATCGTTGCGTCGCGACATGTCCAGACCGATCCGGCTCGCGCAGATCACCGATTGCCACGTGGGAGCCACGTGGGTCCCCGACGATCCGATCGCCGGGGTGACGGCGGCGAACGACGCGATCGCTGGGCTCGAGGACCCGGTCGACGCGCTGCTGATCTCGGGCGATCTGGCCGAGAACCGCCTCGATTCCGAGTACGAACGGCTCGCGGCCGTCGTCGCCGCGCTCGGCGTGCCCGTATACGCGCTGCCCGGCAATCACGACGACCGCGATCGCCTGCGCCGCCAATTCGGCCCCCCCGGCCCGGCCGGGACGGCCGTTCAGTACGCGGTGGACCTCGGCGGATTGCGACTGGTCGCGCTCGACACCACGAGGCCGGGCAGCGACGGGGGTGAGCTGGACGCACCGCGGCTGGCCTGGCTCGATCACGAACTCGCCGCGGTCGGCGACATCCCGACCGTGGTTGCGATGCATCACCCGCCGTTCCTCACCGGCATGCGCGCGTTTGACCGGATCGGGCTGCCGGACGCCGACCGGACAGCGCTCGCGCAGGTGATCGGACGCCACGCGCAGGTGCGGGCGCTCGTCGCAGGACATATCCACCGCGCGAGCACCGCGACGGTGGCCGGCCGCCCCGCGATCACGATTCCGAGCACATACGTCCAGGCGGAGCTGCGGTTCCAATCAGACGCGCTGGCGTTTGCCGCTGCCACACCGGGCTTCGCGATTCACACGCTCGCGGGCGACGAGCTGGTGACGCACACGGAGTTCGTCGCGCTGGATTAGCGCAAGCGGACCGGGGGTGACCGCGATTCGCCGTAGCTTTGCGCTCCCTAGGCCACCCACCACAGGAGCGATGCGATGGACTACAAGCTCGAGCTGGTGACGGTCCCCGTCACCGACGTCGACCGCGCGAAGCAGTTCTACACCGAGCGGGTCGGCTTCAACCTCGATCACGACCACACCGTCAGCGATGAGATCAGGTTCGTGCAATTGACGCCGCCGGGATCGGGGTGCTCGATCGCGCTGGGCCGCGGTCTGACCGAAAACGCCCCCGGCTCGATCGAGGGACTGCTGTTGAAGGTGTCAGACGTCGAGGCCGCTCATGCAGACCTGGCCGGCCGCGGGGTGGAGGTTTCCGAGGTGCAGGACCTGCCGTGGGGCTCGTTCGTGTTCTTCAGCGATCCGGACGGCAACAAGTGGTCGGTGCAGCAGGTGCCTCCGCGCAGGACCAGCACGTGAGCTAGGTGCTGACGCACAAGCGGTCGCGTCCGGCGCCCTTGGCGTCATAGAGGGCGCGGTCGGCGCGCGCGATGACGGCTTCGACAGGTTCGCCCGGGCCGCGGACCGCGACACCGGCCGAACACGTGCACTCCATCGGGACCGCTGCGCGGAGCCGCTCGATCACGAGCTCGGACGTACTGCGGTCGGTGTCGAGCAACAGCAGCCCGAACTCCTCGCCGCCGAGGCGGGCCAGCAGATCCTCGGCGCGCAGCTTGTCTCGCCACACGGCGCTGGTCTCCTTGAGCAGGCGGTCGCCGGCGGGATGGCCGTAGCTGTCGTTGAATTCCTTGAAGTGGTCGAAGTCGAGGATTGAGACCGTCAACTCGCGGTCGTCCGCCGTGGCCTGCTTGAGGCGCAGATCCCAGGCGCGGCGGTTGGGCAGACCGGTCAGCGCGTCGGTCTGGGCCATCCCGGCAAGCCGTTGCAGTGCATCGGCCCGCTCGATGACGGCGGCGGCCTCGTGGGCGAGCAGCTCGACGATCGTCACGCGGGATCGGTCGACCGCTTTCTCCCCATGCCAACCGACGACGAGCACGCCGACGGGCTTGTCCTCCTCGAGCACCGGCTGGTAGAGCAGCGACTCGGGCCTCCCGGCTGCCTCCCAGGTCCGCGGGCTGGCGAGGTGACCGGCAATGTTGTCGTTGACGAGCAGCGGCTGCCCCGAGACGAACGCGTCACGTAGCGCGCATGGCTGTCCGACCGCGACCTCGATCGGCTCGAGCTCGATCCCGGCCATCGCGCTGGACCGCAGCGCTCCGGTCTTCGGCACGGGCTCGTACAGGACCGCGAGGCTCGCATTGCCGATCTGGCGAATGGCCTCGCACACATCTGCCCGCGGCTTGGAGCTGGCGAACAGGCCGCGCAGCGTTGCCGCCACCTGCTCGAGCATCCGCTCGCGGTTACGCGCCTCGCCCGCTTGGTGGCGTACGTCGGCGACCAAGCGCTGGGTGGCGAATCCGATGATCGCGCTGACCATCACGGCCAGCAGCCCGGCTCGGTACTGAGAGCCGGGATAGGCGGGAGCGCCGAAGATCATGATCGGCGCGACGTAGAAGACCGCGACTCCGGCGAGCACCAGTGAGAGGTCACGCTTGGATCGGCTGTAGAGGGCGGTGTGGAAGACCGGAATCAGCGCCAGGCCGCCGACTGCCGACGTGAACCCGCCGGCCGAGTTGCGAAGCAGCGCGATCGCGAGCAGGAAGATGTACGAGTTCGAGACGACGCTCAGCCACCAGGCTCGGCGGCCCGAGTTGGCGACCGCGAGCAGCGCGCCGCTGAGCGCCAGCAGCGCGACCGAGTTCGCGTACTGCCGCCAGTCGACCGTCGATCCAATCGGGACCGCGATCCACGCGAGCACGGCGGCGCAGGCAAATGGCAGAAAATCCCATCGGAGAGGCCGGATTCGGTAGCTCCGCTCCATCCCGTCCCTTATCGGCAGACGGCGATCCGGCCGTGAGCTGGCGAATCCAATCGCGCGCCTACGATGGTGAACGTGGTTGACCTGGTTGACCTCCTATCCGATGTTGGCGAACTTCCTGCGGTTCATCCCCGATGACGGGATCCGCGCCGCCGAGCTGGCGCGACGGCCCGGTGTCGAGCGCGTCGCCCTCGCTGCGCCAGGTGGCTTCGAACGGCGCTGGAGGGCGTGGTCGTTGAATCGTCCGATCAGCTCTGGGCCGGGCTCGAGCCGCCGGCTGGAGGGTGGCGTGCCTCGGTGCGCCGGCCCGATGGCCTGCCGCACTATCCGCTGGTCACGCGTCGCGGCGGGTTTCCCGATGGCAGCTGAGGGCCGTCGCGGGGTCGGTCACTCGCGGCCGGGTCGCAACCGGGCATAGCCAACCGGTAGCAGGGACAGCAGGCTCAGCAGCGCGCACAACAGCAGCGGCACACGAAAGCTGTGCGTGACCGCGCGTTGGACGACCGTCCGCACCTGAGACTCGAGCGCGGCGAGCGCAGATCTGGTCTGCGCGTCCTGGCCGGCGGCGGCGCTCGCGAACGGCGGTCCGAGATCGGGCAGTTCGCTCTGCGGCGCCCTCGCGTCCGCTGCGACCAGCCCTGCTCCGAGCGAGAACTTGGTTGTGAGCGGGATCGGGGCGCCGATCAGCGCCCCGGTGACCGGCGGCGTTGCCCTCGCCGGCGCACCGTTGAGCTGGTTGACGAGGACCGGCGTGAGCAGCACCAGACCGAGCACGAGCCCGCCCTCGCGCGAGGCGACCGTTCGCGCCGCCCGTGCGACGAGTGGCCCGTGCGACTCGAGCGCGACCCGCGTCAGCGACGGAAACGCCAGACCGAGGCCGGCTCCCGAGAGGCCGAGGGCAATCGTCGCCAGGCCAAGCTCACGATCGGGAATCAGCGCCAGCAACACGAGCCCGGCCGCCAGCGCCACCGCTCCGACCGCCGCCACGTCGGGCGCCGGCCAGCTCGGGCCAAACCTCTCAGCCACGGCGGTCATGATCGGGATCACGGCCAGGATCCCGGCAGCGCCGAGCGGCGTCAGCTGCCACACGTTGATCAGCAGGACGGTGGCGAGGAACAGCGCGCCGATCAGCCCTGCCGAGACGAGCGCCAGCGACACGTTGGCGAGGGTCGGCGTCAGCGACCGCGCGGGCCCCTGGCGAGCGGTTCTGACCGACCGACCCTCTCGGAGGTGCGGCACTCCCTCGGGGCCCGCGAGCGCGGCGAGGGCAGCAGCCAGCGCCACCGGGGCCTGCGCGAGGAAGATCGCGCGCCAATCGAACAACTGCGTGAGGATCCCGCCCGCGGCGGGGCCGAGTGCCGCCCCGAACGCGGCCGTGGCGGCCCACGACTGGAGCACGCTCGCGCCGGGCCGGCCGCTCCGGGCAAAGAGCGGCAATGACGCGCACACCAACAGTCCCGCCCCCGCTCCCTGGATGCACCGGAACGCCACCAGCACCGCCAGGCTTCCGGCGACGCCCGAGCCAAGCGAGGCGAGCCCGAACACCGCCAATCCGGTGACCAGAGCTCGGCGGGATGCGAGCCGGGTGGCGAACGGGACGATTGCGATCGTCGACGCGATCAAGGCGAGGTTGTAGGCGGTGATCACCCAGGTCACGTGCGAGATCGACGTGTGCAGCCGGATCACGATCTGCGGCAGCGCGAGCACCGCCACCGAGGCGTCGGCGAACGCGAGCGCGATCGCCAGCCGCACGGATGCGTCGACCGAGACAGCGGAAGTCTTTGCAGCGGCGCGGGTCGACATCAGATCGATGGATTCGGTGGCGGGGTGGGGTTATCCCCCGTATCGGACACGGGGGTTGGCGCCTTGCAAGACGCCCGGCTGCCCCAGCGATTTGGGGAGCGCGCGACGGCAGGCTGGCGGCATGTCAACTACACCTCATTCCATCACCCAGTCCAGCGTGCCGGCCGGCTCAGGCCTGCTCGCTCGTTTTGTCCATCGCGCCGCCCGTGGCGCGGCGCGGCGCCCGAAAACCACTATTGCTCTCTGGTTGGTGCTGATCATCGCCTGCGCGACGCTCGGGTCGATGTCCGGCATGCGAACGCTGTCGAACTCCGGTTCGGGCACCGGTGAGTCCGCCCGCGCGGATGCCCGGCTGTCGGCATCGGGCCTCCAGCAGCCGGCGACCGAGGACCTGCTGGTCCGTTCGGCCAGCCGCGCGCAGAGCGCTCGGGCCGTCGCGGCGCTGCAATCGGGCGCCCGCCGGCTGTCCGGCGTCAAGTCGGTCGACGGGCCTGACAGCTCGCCGTCGTATTCCCGCGCAGGCGGGCGCACGGCACTCCTGGTCGTCTCCCTGCGCGGCGACCCCTCGGACTCGGATGCGCGTGCTGCGCAGCTGGAGCACTTCGTCACCCGCGTCTCGGCTCGCCATCCGGGCGTCACGATTCAGGAGGCCGGAAGCGGGTCCGGTGACAACGCGATCACGCAGATCGTCAACAGCGGCCTGCACCGGGCCGAGCTGATCTCGGTTCCGATCACGCTCCTGATCCTCGTGCTCGCCTTCGGCGCGCTGGTCGCCGCTTCGGTGCCACTGCTGCTTGGCCTGACCTCCGTCGGCGCCGCGCTCGGGGCCCTGGGACTGGTCTCACAGATCGCTCCCAACGGCTCCTCGACGGCTCCGGTCGTGGTTTTGATCGGGCTCGCGGTCGGCGTCGACTACTCGCTGTTCTACATTCGGCGCGAACGTGCCGAGCGCCGCGCCGGGGCCGGCGCCGACGCTGCCCTGGCGGCGACATCGGCGACCGTCGGCCGCGCGATCTTGGTCGCGGGGACGACCGTCGTGATCGGCCTCGCCGGGCTGCTGTTCACCGGCTTCGGCGTGTTCACATCGATGGCGCTGGGAGCGATCCTGGTCGTCGCGATCGCCGTCCTCGGCTCGCTGACGGTGCTGCCCGCGATGCTCGCCCTGCTTGGTGACCGGATCGACCGTGGCCGGCTCTGGCGTCGTCGTGACCCGCGCCGCCCGCGGCGCCGGCGCTCGGCGTGGGAGTTGCTGGCGGCCGGCGTGACCAACCGGCCGTGGCTGGCGCTCGGCTCGGCTGTGCTGGTCCTGGCGACGCTCGCCGTCCCCGTCCTCTCGATCCAGACGGCCGAGCCGGGCCAGGACGACGTGCCCGTCAACACTCCGATCCGAGTCGCCGAGCGGGCGATCGAGCGGGCCTTCCCGGGCGCATCTGACACCGCCGATCTGGTCATCAGCGGCCACCGGCTCTCACGACCCGAGACGGTCGCCAAACTTCGGGAGATCGGCCGCCGCGGACGGGCGATCACAACCGGACACGGGCCGGTCGCGCTCCAGATCTCACACGACCGCGACACAGCCCAGCTGCAGATCCCGATCCCCGAGAGCGCCATCAGCGTCGCCGACCAGCACGTCGATGCGCTTCGCCACCAGCTCGAGCCGCGGGTCGCGAGGGCGATTCCCGGCGCCCGGGCGCAGCTGACCGGTGACTACGCCGGCAACCTCGACTTCGCCAACCGGTTGTCGAGCGTGACCCCGGTCGTGATCGCATTCGTGCTCGCGCTGGCGTTCGTGCTGCTTGTCGCGACGTTCCGTTCGCCGCTGCTGGCACTGTCGGTGATCGGGCTCAACCTGCTGTCGGTCGGGGCGGCGTTCGGGGTCCTGGTCGCCGTGTTCCAATACGGCTGGGGCCAGTCGCTGCTCGGCTTCAGGTCCGACGGTGCGGTCGTCGAGTGGTTGCCGCTGTTCGCGTTCGTGGTGCTGTTCGGGCTCTCGATGGACTACACCGTGCTGGTACTCGAGCGAGCACGGGAGGCAAGACGGGGCGGTGCGAGCGCCAAGCAGGCAGCGGCCGAGGCGCTGAGCTCGACGGGCGGCACGGTCACCAGCGCCGCGATCGTGATGATCGCCGTGTTCTCGGTGTTCGCGACGCTGCAGCTGCTCGAGTTCAAGCAGCTCGGGGTCGGTCTCGCGGCAGCGATCGCACTTGACGCCACGATCGTTCGCGGTGTCGCGCTTCCGGCGGCGTTGACCCTGCTGGGGGATCGCGGGCTGGCCGGTGCCCGCGAGCGGCCCCGGCGCGTGCCGCGGCTGGGATCATGCAACTCATGCCCCAGCCCTCGGGTCCAGCCATGAGTGAGCACCGCCACCGCACCGATTGGCGCGTGGCGGTACGCCGGGCGGCGCTGACGCCGCCCGGCGTGCTCAGCCTGACGCTGGTGGTGATCTGGGCGGTGACCGGCCACGGGTACTTCTGGCCGATGTGGGCGATCCTCGGGATCGCGATCCCGACCGGCCTGTTCGTGTCCTACCGGTGGGCACGGACCCAGCCGACCGCGAGCAGCCGCCGATATGCGGCCCACGCCGGTTTCTCGGCCGTGCTCGCGATCACCGTGATCGCGGTCTGGGCGATGGGCGGCGGCGGCAATTTCTGGCCGATCTACCCGCTGATCGTGTTCGCGGCGGCCGTCGCTCTGCACCGGGCAGCGCTGCGGCCGGGCGAGCGCTCGCTGCAGGTCCGGGTGGACGAGCTGACCCGCACGCGGAGCGGGGCGCTCGACGTGCAGGCGTCGGAGCTGAGGAGGATCGAGCGCGACCTCCACGACGGCGCCCAGGCGCGACTGGTCGCGCTCAGCATGCAGCTTGGACGTGCTGAGGAGCGGCTCGCGGACCAACCCGAGACCGCGGCGCTTGTTCGCCGCGCCCGTGAGGAGGCGACGGCCGCGATCGGCGAGCTGCGTGATCTTGCACGCGGGATCGCGCCGCCGGTGCTGGCCGACCGAGGGCTCGTCGCAGCGGTCGAGTCGCTTGCCAACCGCTCGACCGCCAACGTCGAGGTCATCGGAACGCTCGATCACCGGCCGCCGCCGGTCGTCGAGACGGCCGCCTACTTCGTGGTCGCAGAGGCACTGACCAACGTGGTCAAGCACGCCCCCGGCGCCGCCGCCCGCGTCACGATCAGCCAGGACGGCGCGATGCTCGTGGTCGAGGTCGCCGACAACGGCTCCGGCGGCGCTGACCCCTCGGGTGGCGGGCTGACCGGCCTCAAGCAGCGCGTCGAGGCGCTCGACGGCCGGCTCGAGGTCCACAGCGTCAAGAACGAGGGGACCGTCGTCTGGGCAGTGCTGCCGTGCGAGTAGTGGTTGTCGAGGACCAGGCTCTGCTGCGGGAGGGGATCGTCGCCCTGTTGGCCGAGAACGGGATCGACGTGGTCGCACAGGCCGCGGACGGAGCGGGACTGTTGCGGATCGTCGACGGCCATAAGCCCGATCTGGCCGTCTGCGATGTGCGGCTGCCACCGACATTCACCGACGAGGGGATCCGGGCGGCACTCGAGGCGCGCCGCCGCCACCCGGAGCTCGCCGTGCTCGTTCTCTCTCAATACGTCGAGCCGGTCTACACCGGCGAGCTGCTCGCGTCTGGCGAGAGCGGGGTCGGCTACCTGCTCAAGGAGCGCGTCAGCGAAGTGCGGACGTTCATTGAGTCGGTCAAACGGGTCGCGGCGGGAGGGACCGCGCTCGATCGCGAGGTAGTCAGCGCGCTGATCGCCGACCGCAGCCGGTCAGGCGCGCAGGCGGAACTCGGGGCGCTCACCGCCCGGGAACGAGAGACGCTCGAGTTGATCGCGCAGGGTCGAACGAACGCGGCGATCGCCCGCGAGATGGTGGTCACGCAGGGCGCGGTCGAGAAGCACATCTCGAACATCTTCGCCAAGCTCGACCTGCCCGCCGGAGACGACGACCATCGCCGCGTGCTGGCGGTGCTCGCCTATCTGCGCGCGACCGGCGCGCAGTGATCGGCCCGCTTTAGTCCTCGGGCGCCGGTTCGGTTGGCGGCGCCGTGTCGGGGTCGATCGGGGTCGTGTCGGGGTTGATCGGGGTCGTGTCGGGATCGACCGGGGTCGTGTCGGGATCGACCGGGGTCGTGTCGGGATCGATCGGTGTCGGCGGCTCGGCGGGCGTCGGCACCGTGAGCGGCTCCTCCGGATCGGCCGGCGTGCCCGGATCGGGGTCGATCGGGGCCACCGGAGCATCGGGCACCACCGGGGTCGGCGCCTCGCTCGGCTGGGGGACCTCAAGCCAGGGAGCTGGCCGCGTGACGAGCGTCATGCGGTCCTCGGCTTGTGACTGGTCGTCGTCGAGGCGGCGCGCTCGGTACCCGATCGGACCGCATTGCTGACCGCCGTGAGCGGCTTGGCGATCCCCTCCAGACCCCTGCGCTCGGCCTTGACGCCGAATGCGATCTCCACCAGGCCGCCGATGATCATCAGCCCCGCGCCGAGCGCGAGGGCGAAGAACACGTCGGACGTCTTGCCGGTCGGGATCAGCCGGCCGAAGACCTGCGGCCCGGCGATCCCGCCGATGCCGGTCCCGACCGCGTAGAAGACCGCGATCGCCAGCGCCCGGGTTTCGAGCGGGAAGATCTCGCTGACCGTCAGGTAGGCGGCGCTCACGCCCGCCGAAGCGAAGAAGAAGACCACCGACCAGGCGATCGTCAGCGTCGCCGCGTTCAGCTGGTGGTGCTCGAACAGGAACGCCGTCACGAGCAGCAGCACGCCCGAGAGGATGTATGTCCCCGAGATCATGATCTTGCGCCCGACGGTGTCGAACAGCGGGCCCAGCACGATCGGCCCGAGCAGGTTGCCGACCGCGAACGCGACCAGGTAGTAGGGCGCGTTGGACGTGGAAACGCCGAAGAAGGTGCTCAGCAGAGTCGCGTACCCGAACAGGATCGCGTTGTAGAGAAACGCCTGCCCGATGAACAGTGAGAGGCCGAGGACCGTCCGCTTGGGGTAGGTGGCGACGATCGCGCGCGAGATCTCCCACAGCCCGATCGACCTGCGCTGTTTGATCGTGATCGTCTCGTCGGGGTCCTCGAGCCGCGCGCCGGTGTCCTCTGCGACCTGGCGTTCGATGTCCTCGGTGATCTCCTCGGCCTCTTCCTCGCGCCCGTGGATGAACAGCCACCGCGGGCTCTCGGGCACGTGGCGGCGGACGATCAGGATCGCGCTGCCGAGGATGAAGCCAAGCCCGAAGCAGACGCGCCAGTTCAGAAGCGGCGAAAAGATGTGCAGCGCCGCGACTGACAGCAGGGCTCCGGCCGCTGCGCCCGCCCAGTAGGTGCCGTTGATCAGGATGTCGATCCGGCCGCGATGCTTGGCGGGGATCAGCTCGTCGATCGCCGAGTTGATCGCCGAGTACTCACCGCCGATGCCCATCCCGGTCACGAACCGGCAGGCGAAGAAGAACAGCGGGTTCCAGGCGAACGCGGTCGCGATTGTGGCGGCCAGGTAGACGCCGAGCGTGATCATGAACAGGCGCTTTCGCCCGAACATGTCAGTCAGGCGGCCGAACAGCAGCGCCCCCACGCAGGCGCCGGCCACGTACATCGAAGCTGCCCAGCCCGCGACGTCGGCGGCCGAGATGTTGATCCCGCTGCCCTTGGCCGAGATCGCGCCCGCGATCGAGCCGACGATCGTCACCTCGAGTCCGTCAAGGATCCAGACCGTCCCGAGACCGATCAGGATCCGCCAGTGCCAGCGCGACCACGGCAGCCGGTCCAGCCGTGCCGGGATGTTGGTCTCGATCGTGTGAAATTCGCGGGTGCGGGTGTCATGACCCGCGGCTGTGGCTGTCGCCATGAGCAGCTCCTCCTAAGTCTTGCTCGATACGACCGTGCTACCCGGTCGGGGGGCAAGTCACTCAGCCGCAGCGGCGAGGCGATCTCAGGCGACGTGGGGCGATGGCGGCACCGGGTGACAGTGGGTCCAGGTCCGGGTGCCGGTCGCGCGGGCCGAGTGTAGGAACCGAATGCACGATATACGTGCACAAGGTTCCAAAGGTGGAGTGCGAACCCTCAGGCGCGACTGCCTAAGTCGCGTCTAGCGCGCGCACAATCTGGTCCGCGACCACGGCCGCACCGCGCCGGCCGATCGCGATCGTGTAGTGGTTGACGTCGGGGACCGCAACGGCACGGCGCTGTCCGGGATCCGCCGCCGCCCACTCCTGCACCAGCGCCAGTGGCTGCATCGGATTGGGGTCGTTGATCAACCCACGCGGGGCACAGAGCAACACCGCGGGCGTCGTCAGTGCGCGGGCGTCGGTTGCATCGAACAGATCGACCCCGTCCTGACGGACCACCTCGGGGTTGACCGCGCAGCGGAGCTCCGGCGGCTCGCCGACGAGATCGTGATCGGCGTACTCGTCGAGGTGCTGCTCGTCGATGTCGGCGCCGTTGAAGGCCGGGTGAGTCCGCCACCACGCACGGTAGGACTCGCGGTCCGCGAAGGTCATGTTCAGACGCGCCAGCGCGGCCGCCAAGAACGTCTCCAGAAACTGCTCCGGGTCGGCGCCGACGCTCGCCGGGATCGTCAGGCCACCGTCGACGAGCACCAGCCTGCTGACGCGATCGGGGTGCGCCATCGCGAGCGCCGAGGCGATGTAGGCACCGAGCGAGTGGCCCACCACGACGGCCCGCTCGAGCCCGAGCGCATCGAGGACCGCGACCATGTCGCGCACGTGCGCGTCGATCCCGAACGGTTCGGGCAGCTCGTTGCTCCGGCCGCGGCCACGCAGGTCGGCCGCGGCCAGCGCTGCGTGGTCGCCGAGCGCATCGGCCACCGCCAGCCACGAGCGGCTGCTCGACGTGATGCCGTGGATCGCGAGCACCAACGGCGCCTCCGGGCCGGCGGTCCCGAGCCGGTAGGTGGCCAGCTCACCGCCGGCTACCGGGACGTCGATCCGGCTCACGGTGCTAGTCATGGACCAGCGGGAGCTGCGGGCCGGCCGGCTGGTCGGCCGGTGGCACCTCGGGCTCGTTGGCTGCCATCGCGTCGGCGACCGTCGCCTTCCACGGCCGGGCGTAGACCAGCCAGAACACCCCGGCCCCCAGCAACGTCGCGCACAGGATCCAGCCGAGCGCGGTCGTCGCGATCCCGATGTACTTCAGTCCGGAGGCGAAGATCGCGAACGCGATCGCCGGGCGGATATAGCGGTCGGGGACCGTCGAGGAGAGCAGCGAGCCGACCAGTACGGCGGGAACGCTGCCGAGGATCAGCGACCCGGTGACCGACAGCTCCACATGCCCGAAAGCGAGCGCGCCGAGCGCGGCCGCGATCGTCAGCGGGACCGCCTGGGTCAGGTCCGTTCCGACCAGCTGGTTGGCGCCGATCAGCGGGTAGATGAACAGCAGCCCGACGATCATCAACGAGCCCGATCCGACCGATGTGATCCCGACGATCAGGCCACCGACGATTCCGAGCGCCAGCGTCAGCGCCGGACGGGCGTGAACGTCTCTGACGAACGCGGTCCGGGGCTTCCCGCTGCGGTGGTCGAGGATGAAGCGCAGCACCATCGCGCTGGCGCCGACCAGCAGAGCGATGCCCAGGAAGACCTCGATGTTGCTCTCCGCCGACGTGCTGTTGCCCATCAGGTGCAGCAGGTACGCGCCGAGAAACGCGGACGGCACCGAGCCGAGCACCATCCAGCGCACGAGCTTCAGATTCACGGTGCCGGCCCGCATGTGGACGGCGGCGCCAATTGGACGCATCACCACCGCGGCGACCAGGTCACTGGAGATCGCAGTCGATGGGGTGACGCCGAACAGCAGGATCAACATCGGCGTCATCAGCGCGCCGCCGCCGGCGCCGGTCATACCCACCAGCAGCCCGATGATCGCGCTGCCCAGGACGATGTATGGATCGATGTGCACGTACTTGCGGTGGACGGCTTCAGCGCCCGTTGGCGGCCGACGCGCCGTCGACCGGGCCGGGCGGATCGCCCGAGAGTAGCCATCCTTCAGCGACCGGGCGCACGACGCCTCGCTTGCCGAGCTCCGACAGCGCGGAGGTGACCGTCGGCCGGCGTGCCGCCACAAGGTCGGAGAGGACCGCGTGCGTCAGGCGGAGCGGGACCACGACGCCGTCGGGGCGGACCCTTCCCCAACGATCGGCCAGGTGCCAGAACAGCATGTGCAGGCGGACGTCGACGCGCGCCTGATGGACGATCGCCATGTTGACCGCGAGCTGACGCGAGCGGGCTACGGCGCGCGAGAACAGGCGGCCGGCGAGCTCGGGGAAGTGCGCAAACTGGAGCACGAACCGCTCATCGAGCACTGCCAGCCGCGACGGCTCGAGCACGAACCAGTCATTGGTGAGCGTCAGCGTCGATTCGCCCTGCGGATATGGCGCGCGCAGCACGTCGCCTTCGCCCAGCAGCTCGGCGCCGAACCGGCGCTCGATCCCGATCCGATGCAGCAGCACCCCCTCGAGCAGCAGCAGCCCGAGGCCGTTCTCGAGACCCAACCGGCGGTTGCGCCACGACCCCGCTGGAAGCGCGACCTCACGAGCGACGACCGTTTCCAGCGCCTGCGCGCGGAGGTTCGGATCGATCGCTTCGGCCAGCTCCGGGTCCTCGCGCAGCACGTAGCAGACGCTCGAGGCTGAACGAGAGCTCGCGGTCACCGCGTCTCTGTCCTCGGGGCGACCAACCGGTCAGCCATAGAACATCGATGACGACACAGACCCAATGTCTATTACCCGGCGGCCACGGCGTCCGAAACCGTGGGTTTGTGCAACGCCAGTTGCACGATCGCATCGGCGAGCTCCGCGGGACGCTCGAGCGGCGCCATGTGGCCAGTGCGCTGCAGCTCGATCAATCCCGCCGGGATCGGCAGCGCCGACTCGATCCGAATCGAGTGAGCCGGAGGTGTCAGGCGATCCATCTCGCCGGCGATCACCAACGTCGGGATCGTCAGACGCGCGACGGCGTCGTGCAGGTTCATCTCGGTCAGCGCGATCCCGCACGCCGCGCGGACGTCGGCCGGACACGCGATCAGCATCTGCTCGTAGAACGCCACCTGCGCGATCGTCGCGGTCGGACCGAAGGCGATGAAGCGGATCACCGCGTGCTGTAGCGGCGATGAGAAGGCGGGGATCGGAGCCCGGGAACCGAGCACGGCGCGGCTAGCGCCGATGCTCTCGGCGCGCGCGGCGAGACCGCCCAGCAGGAGATGCGCGGTCGCAAGGTCTCCGAAGCCGGTGTTGACGAGCACGGCGGCACGCGCCAGGGCCGCCACGTCGTGGCTCCGCGCCCAGGCCGCGATCGACATCGCCCCGAGTGAGTGCCCGACGACGGTCGCAGGCTCGCCGTCCTCGCTGACCGCGGCCAGCACGGCCTCGACATCCTCGCCGAACCGATCCCATGAGTAGTCATCGCCGGCAGCGCGCTCGCTGTGGCCGTGCCCACGCAGGTCGAACGCGAGGACCCGAATTCCGCGCGCACAGAGCAGCTCGATCACCGGGCCCCAGAGGGAGAGCTGCTCGGTCCAGCCGTGGGCGAGGACGACGCGCGGCCCGCGCCGCGGGCCGAACTCCTCCGCGTACAGCGACGTCCCGTCGCACGACGTCACGCGCAGCGGGCGACCGCCGAGCGGCGCCGTCAGCTGGGCGAGCTCGGGGTCGCGCGCGATCGCGCGCGAGTGGCTGCGTTGCGCCGCGACCCCCGCCGCCACGCCGGCGGCGGCCGCCGAGAGCGCCAGCGCGCGCGACGGCTTGGCACCGATTCGTCCGCGGCTGATCGCGGCTGGCCTGCCCATCCTCAGACCAACCTTACCGCGCGGCGCCGGGGCGATAACCGGTCGGTCGCAAGCTCGACCGGCGGTGGTCAATAGGATTGCGCCTGTGCGGATTGGGATGCTCACCGGTGGAGGCGATTGCCCAGGGCTCAACGCAGTGATTCGCGCCGTGGTCCGCAAGGGAATCGACGCCTTCGATGACCAGATCGTGGGGTTCCGCGACGGCTGGCGGGGAGTGCTCGACGACGTCACCGAGCCGCTCACAATTGAGTCTACGCGCGGGATCCTGCCCCGCGGGGGCACGATCCTCGGCAGCTCGCGCACGAATCCTTTCAAGCGGGAGGATGGAACCGGGGCCGTGCGCGGGACGCTCGAGCGCAACCGGATCGACGCACTGATCGCGATCGGCGGCGAGGACACGCTCGGCGCGGCCAACCGACTCGCGCAGGAGGGGATCCACGTGGTCGGCGTTCCGAAGACGATCGACAACGACCTCGGCGCGACCGATGTCACGTTCGGATTCGACACCGCGCTCCACGTCGCGACCGAGGCGATCGACCGTCTGCACACGACCGCCGAGAGCCACCACCGGATCCTGGTCGTCGAGGTGATGGGGCGCAGCGCCGGATGGATCGCGCTGCACTCGGGCCTCGCCGGCGGCGCCGACGTGATCCTGATTCCAGAGCTCCCGTTCGACATCGACGGCGTCTGCCGGCTGATCGAGCGCCGCCGCGAGCGGGGCCGTCCGTTCTCGATCGTCGTCGCCGCTGAGGGCGCGACGCCGCAGGAGGGCACGATGACTGTCACGACGGGCGAGCTCGATCAGTTCGGCCATCCGCGCCTTGGAGGGATCGGCCAGCGTCTCGAGCGCGAGATCGAGCAGCGGACCGGATATGAGACGCGCGCCACGGTGCTGGGTCACGTGCAGCGAGGGGGGACTCCGACGGCGTTTGATCGGGTGCTCGCGACCCGGCTTGGGCTCGCGGCGGTTGATGCCGCACACGACGAGCGGTGGGGATACATGACCGCACTGCGCGGGACGCAGATCGAGCTGGTGGCGCTGGCAGACGCGGTGGCCGAGGTTCGCAGGGTGCCGCTCGAGGAGTACGAACGCTACGCCGTGCTGTTCGGGTGATCGTGATGCCGAAGCTTCCGCGCCGCCGTTCGGGTGTTTCGCAATCGCCTGATCTGACTATGCTGCGTTCAGTGGCCGCGCCAGTCCCTCACGTGATCGGTCGATGAGCTCGACCACCGCCACCGAGCTGGACCGGCTGTGCATCGACACGATCAGGACGCTGTCGATGGACGCCGTCCAGAAGGCGAACTCCGGTCATCCCGGTGCGCCGATGGGACTCGCGCCGCTCGCCTACGTGCTCTACACGCGCGTGATGAGGCACAACCCGTCCAACCCAGACTGGTTGGACCGCGACCGGTTCATCCTCTCGGCCGGTCACGCGTCGATGCTGCTCTACTCGATGCTGTACCTGACCGGGTATCCGATGACGCTCGACGACATCGAGCACTTCCGCCAGGTCGGCTACCCGACCGCCGGCCATCCCGAGCGCAAGTACAGCCCCGGGATCGAGGCAACGACGGGCCCGCTCGGGCAGGGGATCTCGATGTCGGTAGGGATCGCGCTGGCCGAGCACATGCTCGCCGCACGGTTCAACCTTGACGGCCAGGAGATCATGGATCACTACACGTTCGTGATCGCCTCCGATGGCGATATGCAGGAGGGAATCGCCTCCGAGGCGTCGTCGCTCGCCGGTCATCTCGGGCTGGGACGGCTGGTCGTTTTCTACGACGACAACAAGGTTCAGCTCGCCGGTCCCACGTCGCAGTCGTTCACCGAGGACGTGGCCGAGCGCTACGACGCCTACGGCTGGCATGTCGACAACGTCGGCGACGACATGTCGGTGGAGCGGCTCGAGCAGGCGGCCCGCAACGCGATGGCGGTGCAGGATCGCCCGTCGCTGGTGATCGTCCGCTCGCACATCGGCTACGGCAGCCCCCACAAGCAGGACACCTCGGCCGCACACGGCTCGCCGCTCGGCGAGGATGAGGTGCGACTGAGCAAGGAGGCCTACGGCTGGGACCCCGACAAGCACTTCTTCGTTCCCGACGAGGCGCTCGCCGAGTTCCGCAAGTGCTGCGAGCGGGGGCGCGAGCTCGAGTCCGAGTGGCAGGAGCGCTTCGACGCCTACCGTGATGCCCACCCTGATCAGGCGGCACTGCTAGAGACGATCGACGCCGGTGAGCTGCCCGACGGATGGGATGCCGACCTGCCGAGGTTCGACCCGTCCGGGGACCCGATCGCGACGCGCAAGGCATCGGGCGAGACGATTCAGTGGGCGGCGAAGGCGATTCCCCACCTGATCGGGGGCTCGGCCGACCTCTCGACCTCGAACAACACCGACATCGAAGACGGCGGCGATGTCGAACCTGGTTCCTACGAGGGCCGCAACCTCCGCTTCGGCGTCCGTGAGCACGGCATGGGGGCGATCGTCAACGGGCTCGGACTGCACGGCTTCCGTGCCTTCGGGGGGACGTTCTTGACCTTCTCTGACTACATGCGTGGCGCCGTTCGGCTGTCGGCGCTGATGAAGCTGCCGTCGATCTGGGTCTACACGCACGACTCGATCGGGCTCGGAGAGGACGGCCCGACCCATCAGCCGATCGAGCAGCTCGCCGCCCTGCGGGCGGTTCCGCGGCTGAACGTGATCCGTCCCGCCGATGCGAACGAGACCGCGCTCGCGTGGCGGTTCGCGCTACGCAACAGCGAAGCCCCGACCGCCTTCGCGCTGTCGCGTCAGAACCTGCCGATCATCGACCCCGCCGCGATCCCCGACGATGCGATCGAGCGCGGCGCCTACGTGCTGCGCGACGCTGTAGGCGGCGAGCCCGAGCTGATCCTGATCGGGACCGGATCCGAGGTGTCGCTGTGCATCGAGGCGGCCGACGCGCTCGATGACCTGCGCGTCCGTGTCGTGAGCATGCCCTGCATGGACACCTTCGCCGACGCCGACGAGTCATACCGCGAGCAGGTGCTGCCCGCCTCGTGCACGGCGCGCGTCGCCGTCGAGGCGGCATGTCGGCTCGGATGGGACCGGTGGATCGGGCCCGGCGGGACGTTCCTGGGGATGCAGACGTTTGGTGAATCGGGGCCCGCGAAGGACGTCTATGAGCACTTCGGGATCACCGCCGGACACCTCGTGGAGCTGGGGCGAGCGGCGGTCCAGCGAGCACGCGCACGATGACGGCGGCCGGCTCAGATCGCTCTGAGCACGGCGGGTGAGCGCCCCAGGGGTAGGGATGGCGCAGACGGTCACCGAACTGGAGTTCGACAACCCGCTCGTCGAAGGGCTCGAGCGGCTGCCAGTCCGCCCGACGTCACTGGTGATCTTCGGCGCGACCGGCGACCTGGCGCATCGCAAGCTGCTCCCCGCGCTCTACAACCTCGCCCACGAGGGCCAGCTCCCGGAGCGGTTCGAGATGATCGGCGTCGGGCGCCGCGACCAGGCGCATGAGGATTTTCGCGACGCCGCGCTTGACTCGATCCAACGTTACTCGCGCCGCGAGCCGGACCCGAGCGTGCTCGAAGGGCTGCTCGACGACATGCGCTACGTGCAGGGTTCGTTCGACGACGACGCCGTTTACGAGCAGCTCGGCCGGACGCTGGCCGAGTTCGATGAGCGCGCCGGGCGCAAGCTCGACCGCGTCTTCTACCTGTCGACCGCGCCGGAGTTCTTCCCGTTGATCGCGGGCAAGCTCGGGGCCGCCGGCCTCAACCGGGTTGAGAAGGCCAACACGCGGATCGTGATCGAGAAGCCGTTCGGCTACGACCTCGCCTCAGCGCGGCAGCTCAATGCGCAGCTGCTCGAGGTCTTCGAGGAGCCGCAGATCTTCCGCATCGACCACTACCTGGGCAAGGAGACTGTTCAGAACCTGATGGCGCTGCGGTTCGCCAACGCGCTGTTTGAGCCGGTCTGGAACCGCAACTACATAGATCACGTTCAGATCACTGCCGCCGAGGACATCGGGATCGGGGGGCGCGCCGGCTACTACGAGGGCGCAGGCGCGCTCCGCGATCTCGTCCAGAACCACATGCTGCAGCTGCTGGCACTGCTGGCGATGGAGCCGCCGACGGCGTTCAACGCTGATCGCCTGCGTGACGAGAAGCTCAAGGTGCTCGAGGCGATCGTGCCGCCCGACGTCAGCCAGGTGGCCGAGATGGCCGTCCGGGCCCAGTACGGCCCCGGCGTCGTCGGCGGGGTGCACGTCCCCGGTTATCTCGAGGAGGACGGGGTGGCGTCGGATTCGCGCACTCCGACCTACGCCGCGCTGCGACTGCACGTCTCCAACTGGCGCTGGGCGAGCGTGCCCTTCTATCTGCGAACGGGCAAGCGGCTGGCTCGCAAGCTGACCGAGATCGCGGTGATCCTCAAGCCAGTGCCGCACGTCGCCTTCCAGAGCTCGGGCTCGGTCGGGATCCAGGCCAACCAGATCGTGTTCACGGTCCAGCCCGATGAGGGCGTCTCGGTCTCGATCGGCGCCAAGATCCCGGGCACGCGGATGAGGATCCGCCCGGTGAACATGGAGTTTCGCTACGGGACCTCGTTCTTGTCCGAATCCCCCGAGGCCTACGAGCGGCTGATCCTCGACGCGATGCGTGGCGACGCGACGCTGTTCACGCGCAACGACGAGATCGAGGCGTTGTGGGGGATCATCGATCCGATCCTCGATGCGTGGGATCAGGACCGGACATCGCCGATCACGCAGTACGAATCGGGCACGTCGGGCCCGGAGTCGGCGGACCGCCTGACCGAAGGCGGGCGAATGTGGCGTCGGCTATGACCGATCGGCTGGCGGCGTGAGCGAAGACATCTGGACAGCGCAGGACACCGATCCCGACGAGATCGAGGCTGCGCTTCGCGGGATGCTCTACCGCCGTCACGCCGAGAACGAGGCGCTCGTCCCGGCGCGCGTGCTCAACCTGGTGGTGATCGTCGACCGCGACTGGAAGGGCGAGATCGCCAACCGTCTCGAGCGGGTCGGCCGCTACCAGGCCTCGCGGACCGTGCTGTGCGCGGTCGAGGAGGGGCGGACCAAGCTCGACGCGGTTGCGACGGTCAGCTACGAGGAACCGGGCGCCGGAACTCTCGGCGTGGTTAGAGAGCACGTAGAGGTCGATCTCGGTCCCGAGCACCTCGAGCGGATCGAGACGGTCGTCGACCCGCTGCTGGCGGGCGAGATGCCGACGATCGTGTGGGCGCCGCACGGCCATGATGGGGCGATCACTCGGCTGCTGGCGCTGATCGACGTGATCCTGCTCGACTCAGACGACCTGTCGGATCCGGTGGACGCCTTTGCCCGTGCCCAGGACCTCTGCGGCCACGCCTACGTGGTCGACCTGGCATGGCTGCGCACGACGCCCTGGCGCGAGCGTTTGGCCGCCAGCTTTGACCTGCCGCTGCGGCTCGCCGCGCTCCGTCGCGTCCACGAGCTCGAGGTCCGTCATCGCGACCACTCGGCTGCCAGCGGACTGCTGCTGACCGGCTGGCTGGCCTCCCGCCTGCGCTGGGAATGCGAGCCGCTGGTCGCGCAGCGCGGCGGCGTTCTGTGCGGGGCGGCCCGTCGGGACGGAGGCGACGTGGCCCTGCGAATGCGCACGTTCGAGCAGCCGGCCCCGGGCCTCGGCGGCGTCACCGTCACCTGCGAGCAGGGAACCTCGCTGTCGCTCCAGCGCGGCGACGGTGGCCTCGACGCCGAAGAGCGGATGCACGACGGGAGACTGCGGACCTGGAAGATCCTCGGCGCCTCGCGGGGTGAGGGCGGGATCCTCGGCGAGGGAGTCAGGCAGGCGCTGCTGCGCGACCCGACGTACAACCCCGCCCTCGAGGCGGCCCGGGAGCTGTGTCCGGTATGACGCTCTCGCTCGAGGTCGTAGAGGATCCGGCGACCGCCGCCGCGGCGATGATGGTCAGCGCCGCGCTTGGCGGCGGCGAGATAGTCCTCGCGGGCGGCTCGACCCCGAAGGCCGCGTACGGCCGGTTTGTCAACGCGGTCAGGGCGGTTGGCTTCGAGCTCAACCACACGACCTTCTGGATCGGCGACGACCGGTGCGTCGGGCCCGACGATCAGAACTCGAACTTCAAGATGATCGAGCAGTCGCTGCTCGAGCCGCTGGCCGGGGTGCCGCCACCGACGGTCAACCGGATCAAGGGCGAGCTCGGGCCTGAGCAGGCCGCCGACGATTACGAGCGCCAGCTGCGCGATGCAGGCACCCCGAAGTTCGACCTCGTGTTGCTCGGGATCGGTCCCGACGGTCACACCGCGTCGCTGTTTCCTGGGCAGCCGTCCCTGTCCGAGCGCTCGCGGCTCGTGGTCGGGGTGCCTGAGGCCGGTCTGCAGCCGTTCGTCCCGCGCGTAACGCTCACGATCCCGGCGCTGGCGAACGCCCGCGACGTCGTCTTCCTGGTGTCCGGGGCCTCCAAGGCCGATGCGGTCGAGGCGGTGTTCGGACCCGGCGCGCGACCGACGCCCGACAAGCCCGCGTCGCTGATCGCGCCTGAGGCCGATCAGGTCACCGTGCTGATGGATGCGTCTGCGGCGGCCAAAATCGACGTCGGCGCGGCAGGCCGGTCGTGATCTTCCCCGATCGAGCGGACGCCCGGTGATCGAAGTCATCGGCGTTGACCTCGGTGGCACCAAGGTCGCGGTCACCCGGCTGCGCGGCCGCGAGCTCGGAGAGTCGCTGGTCCGGCCGACCGACTGCTCGGCATCGGGACCGCTGCTGGATCAGCTCGTCGAGGTGATCCAGGAGGCCCGCGGGGAGTCGCTTGACGGGGTGGGCATCGGGGTGCCGTCGATCGTCGACTTCGACACCGGCCGAGTGGTCTCGTCGGTCAACATCCCGCTCGCCGATGTGCCGCTGCGCGAAGTTCTCGGCGAGCGGCTCGGCGTTCCCGTGTTCGTGGACAACGACGCGACTGTGGCCGCGCTCGCCGAGGCCCATGACGAACAGCTCGTGATGGTCTCCCGGGACCTTGTGATGATCACGATCGGCACCGGCGTCGGCGGCGGGCTGGTGCTCGGGGGCAGGATCTACCGAGGCGCGACGGGCGGCGCGGGCGAGATCGGCCACACCTTGATCGGCGCCGAGCTCGACCAAGGGACGCCGACGCCGACCGGCTTTCCGCAGCAGGGATCGTTCGAGCGCGAGGCGGCGGGTCACGCGCTCGATGCGCTGGCGCTGCAATGTGCCACTGAGCATCCGGAGTCCGCGCTCGGCAAGCTGCTCGCCGCGGGCAGGCAGGTGACCGGCGTCGAGGCGGTTGACGCCGCCCACGCGGGGGACCCGGTCGCGACCAGGGCGATCACGCTGTGGGGCGAGCGGCTCGGGATCGGGATCGCAAACGTGATCAATACGTTTGACCCCGAGGAGGTCGTGATCGGCGGCGGTGGCGCACGCGCGGGCGAGATGCTGCTCGAGCCTGCCCGCCGGGTGGCGGCCGGCTTCGTGGTCCCCGGCCTGCGTTCGCGGACGACGATCCGGATCGCCCGCCACGGCCTGCGCGCGGGCGTTCTGGGCGCGGCGCTGCTGGCCGTCCATGAGCTCGCCGACGGGCCGGCGCCGTCCCCGACCGCGGCAAACTCGACCCCGTCCATGGCGGTCGCCACGGACGCGGCTTCTTCTACGACGGAGGTGGCATCTTGATCGTCGCATGTGGGTTCGACCACGCCGGCTTTCTGCTCCGCGGCCGGCTGCTGGGGCTGATCGAGGCCGACGGGCACGAGGTGCTCGACTTCGGAACCGATTCCCCGGAGCCGATCGACTACCCCGACAAGGCACTCGAGGTCGGCCAGGCGGTCGTCTCGGGGCGCGCGCAGCGCGGCGTGATCGTGTGCGGCTCGGGAGCGGGCGTATCGGTCGCGGCGTGCAAGATCGACGGCGTGCGGGCGGCGACGATCCACGACTCCTACACCGCACACCAGGGCGTCGAGCACGACGGCGTCAACGTCATCTGTCTCGGCAGCCGCGTGATCGGGCCCGAGGTGGCGGCCGAGATCGTGACCACGTTCTTGCGGGCTTCGACCTCCGACGAGGAGCGCCATCTCCGCCGGCGTGCGAAGGTCGACGAGATCGAGCGGACCCACGGCAAGATCTCCGGGCCGCTGCTGGGCACAGAGTGACCGGCGGGGTGCGGGGTGGCTGATCGGGTGTTCATCATCCGTCACGGCGAGACGGAGTGGAGTGCGCAGGGGCGCCACACGGGCCGGACCGACCTGCCGTTGACCGAGGACGGACGCCGGCAGGCATCCAAGCTCTCCGAGGAGTTGCGCGGCGAGACGTTTGAGCTGGTGCTCTGCAGCCCGCTGCGTCGCGCGCGCGAGACGTGCGAGCTTGCGGGCTTCGGCGATCGGGCGGAGCTTTGCGATGACCTGGAGGAGTGGGACTACGGGCGCTACGAGGGCCTGACCAGGGCCGAGGTCCTCGAGCAGGACCCCGACTGGAATCTGTGGCGCGACGGCTGCCCGGACGGCGAGAGCCCGGCCGCGGTGGGGGCGCGGGTCGACCGCGTGCTGCAGCGCTTCAGGGCCATCGACGGCGACTGTCTGGCGTTTGCGCATGGGCACGTGCTGCGAGTCCTGACCGCGCGCTGGCTGCAGATGGAGCCCGCCGCGGGGATGCGCTTCAAACTTGCCGCAGCCGGGCTGTCGATCCTCGGTCACGAGCACGACAACGACGTGATCGACCGCTGGAACGCCACCCGCTGAGTGACATCCCGCCGCTCGGCTCAGTGACAGATGTCATGGGCGATTTGGGCCGCGCGCCACTTACGAAGACGGCCGCGCACTCTTACGCTGACTGCCATGAATTCTCTTGGCACAAAAACAGATTCACCTGCGATCGAGGTGCGGAACCTGAGCCGGTCCTACGGCGAGGTGAAGGCCGTTCGCGGGGTCAGCTTCGAGGTCGCACGCGGCGAGGTCTTCTGCCTGCTGGGACCAAATGGAGCCGGCAAGACGACGATCGTCGAGATCCTCGAGGGATACCGCACTCGGAGCGGCGGCGACGCGACGGTGCTCGGGATCGACCCGGCGACCGGTTCACGGGAGCTCCGCGAGCAGGTCGGGATCGTCCTGCAGCAATGCGGCGTCCAGAACGATCTCTCGGTCGTCGAGCTGATCGAGATGTACGGCCGCTACCACGTCAGCCGGCGGCCGGTTGATGAGGTTCTCGAGCTCGTCGAGCTCGGCGACAAGCGCGATGTCCGGGCGAAGAAGCTGTCCGGCGGTCAGCGCCGACGGCTCGACCTGGCGCTGGCGCTGGTCGGCGATCCCGAGCTGATCTTCCTCGACGAGCCGACGACCGGGTTTGACCCGGCGGCGCGCCGTCAGGCCTGGTCGACGATCCGGTCGCTGTGCGATCTGGGCAAGACCGTCTTTCTGACGACCCACTACATGGACGAGGCCCAGTACCTGGCCGACCGCGTCGCGGTCATGCGGGCGGGCGAGATCATCGCCGCCGGCCGGCCCGAGGAGCTCGGCGGACGCGACGTCCGCCCGGCCGAGATCCGGTTCGCGCTCCCGGTGCAGTGGTCGCTGGGCGATCTGCCCGACCTGCCTTGCGATCAGCGCCTGATCGAGGGAGACCGCGTCGCTGTGATGACGCGCGAGCCCGTCCGCGCAACGCAGATCCTGACGACCTGGGCGGTCGACCACGAGATTGACCTGACTCACTTCTCGGTCACACAGCCGTCGCTCGAGGACATCTACCTGGAGCTCACCGGGGCAAGCGATCAGAATCCACAGAAGCAGGAGGCAACCTATGAGCGCCGTTAGCGCCGTCAGACAATCAACGCTGAAACGCGATCTGGGCCTCGTTGGCTGGCAGGTCCGCTATGAGCAGCGCTCCTACTGGCGCAACCGCGGCCGCGGCGTGTTCACGTTCGTGTTCCCGGTCATGCTGCTCGTGATCTTCGCGAGCCTCGACAAGGGCGCGACGATCTCGTCCCGCGGCGGGATCCCGTACGACGACTTCTTCATCCCCGGCATCCTCGCCTACGGCGTGATCGCGACGACCTTCGTGAACCTCTCGATCGGGACCGCGATCCTGCGTGACGAGGGCGTGCTGAAGCGGATGCAGGGCACGCCGCTTCCGCGCTGGGCCTACATCACGGCACGGATCGGCTCGACCTCGATCATCACGCTCGCGATGACAGCGCTCGTGCTCGGGCTCGGGTGGGGCGTCTACGGGCTTGACTTCCACGCCAGCCAGATCCTGCCGCTGGTCGTCACTCTGCTGCTCGGCACGGCGGCGTTCACGGCGCTGGGGATCGGGATCACCCGGTTCATCCCCTCGGCGGAGTCGGGCCCGGTGCTGGTCAACCTGGTGATCTGGCCGCTGAGCTTCATCTCCAACATCTGGTTCCCGACGGATTCACTGCCTCACGTGATCAAGACGATCGCCGAGATCTTCCCGATCAGGGCGCTGGCGAGCGGGCTGCAGTACGTGTTCGATCCCCGCCATCACGGCGCTGCGTTCGATGGTTCGAGCCTGAGGACGCTGGCGATCTGGACGGTGATTGGGATCTGGCTGATGATCAGGTTCCTCCGCCAGCCCCAGGGCGAGGTCGCATGAGTCTGATCGGGGACTTCGTGCGGGACGTGACCAACCAGTTTCGTGGGCCGACGCGCGGCCGAGGCCGTGCGTTTCCCGCGTTGGTCTGGCTCGGGTTCATCCTCTTTCCGCTGGTCGACGCGGTCGCGACCAGCGGATCGACGGTCGGTCGCATCCTGACAATCGCCGGAGCGTTGGCGTTCGTCACCTCCTATGTCCTGTTGGTGCTCAGCTGGAGGCGGCGCGCCTGGACCGGGCTGGCCGTGCTCCTGTTCACAGGGATGATCGGGAGCGCGATCGCGCTGACGTTGGCCTCCGGGCCGGGGTGGGGATTCCTGTTCACGTACGCCGCGGCGGTCGTGGCCCTGTTCTCGCCGACGAACATCGGCTGGGCGGGCGTCGTCTCGTGCGCGGCGCTGGCATCGGGCTGTTCAGCGCTCGCCGGAGCGTCGCCGAGCGCCGTGATCAGCTACGGGGTGACCGCGCTCGGGATCGGCCTGTTGATGGTCCTGCTGCGTGACCTGCGGGTCCGCAACGAGGAGCTCAGCGAGGCGCGGGCCGAGTTGGCGGAGGCCGCCGTCGCCCAGGAGCGCGAGCGTTTCGCGCGCGACCTCCATGACCTGCTCGGTCACACGCTGTCGGTGATCACGCTCAAGGCCGAGCTCGCCGGACGCCTGCTCCCCGACCGCGCTGAGGAGGCGGCAGTCGAGGTCGCGGAGGTCGAGCAGGTGGCCCGCCAGGCACTCACCGAGGTACGGCTCGCGGTCAGCGGTTACCGCCAACCGACGCTCGACGGTGAGCTCGCGGGGGCCAGGATGGCGCTCTCGGCAGCCGGGATCGCGGCCTCGCTAGAGGCGCCGGACGTATCGCTCACGCCGGACGTCGAGGCGGTGCTCGCCTGGGCGGTCCGCGAGGGCGCGACGAACGTGATCCGCCACAGCGCAGCGAAGAACTGCACGATCCGGATCACGCCCGGCCTGGCCAACGCGACGGTCGAGGTGATCGACGACGGCCGCGGCGCTGGCGAGCCGCTAGCGGCCGATGGCGTTCGTGACGGGCACGGCCTGGAGGGTCTGCGGGAGCGCGCCGAGGCGCTGCACGGGCGAGTCGAGGCCGGCCCGGTGGGGGACGGGGGGTTCAGGCTGGCGATCTCGATTCCGGTCTCGGGTCCTGGGGCGCCGGCAGCGGCGGCGGACGCCCGGGCCGCTGGGCCGACGCGGGATCGGCCGGCCGAGCCGGTCCTCCCGGTCTCTGACCCGGTTCCGCGCGCGACCCCATGATCAGGGTGCTGATCGCCGAGGACCAGGGCATGGTCCGGGGCGCGCTTGCGAGCCTGCTCACACTCGAGCCCGACATCGAGGTGGTCGCCCAGGTCCCGCGCGGCGACGAGGTCGTCGAGGCGGCGCGCGCCGCGGAGCCCGACGTGGCGTTGCTGGACATCGAGATGCCGGGCGCGACCGGCCTCGAGGCGGCCGAGCAGCTGCGCACGGCCGTGCCGCACTGCAAGGTCCTGATCCTGACCACGTTCGGGCGCCCGGGCTATCTGCGAAGGGCGATGGAGGGCGGTGCGGCCGGATTCCTGCTCAAGGACGCGCCGGCAAGCGAGCTCGCCGCGGCGATCCGGCGCGCGGTCAATGGCGAGCGGGTGGTCGACCCGGGGCTCGCCGCCGCGGCCCTGTCTCAGGGCGACTCGCCGCTGACCCCGCGCGAACACGAGGTCCTGGCGGCCTCGCGCGAGCACGCGACGGTTGCCGATCTCGCAAGCGCCCTCTATCTGTCACCGGGCACCGTTCGCAACCATCTGTCCTCGGTGATGCAGAAGCTAGATGCGCGCAACCGCGGCGAGGCCGTCCGCGTAGCCGAGGAGCGCGGATGGCTCTAGAGGTGGAGCTCCGATGCGGCTGAGAGGACTCGAACCTCCAAGCCCGTAAGGGCACGGCGACCTGAACGCCGCGTGTTTGCCAATTTCACCACAGCCGCGGGAGCGCACCAAGTTACCAAGCGTCGACCGCGGGTGCATGTCGCTCGAGGCGTCGAAGTCGCGGCCCGTGACCGTCCCGTCTCGTCGCGGCGGCGCCGAGCTGACGGTGCAGGACCACGCTACCCTTGCAGGGCGCGCCGCTATCGTCTAGGGGACTAGGACGCCGCCCTCTCACGGCGGAAACCCGGGTTCGAATCCCGGTAGCGGTACTACAGAAAAGCCCTGCAAAGCGGGCTTTTCTCATCAGCAATAGTGTGCCAGCGGAAGATCGTTGGCGCCACGACACACTGTCAGCACACGAGCTTTGCGCGCCTTAGCGATTTCGGCCTCGGCGTCGATCGGTTGGCGGTCGGCGTACTCGTCGATCAGGTGCGCATAGGTGGAGAGCAGCACCGCCAGCGAGTGCCCCAGTTGTTTGGCCACGTAAAGCGGCTGACGCCCCTCGGCCAGCAGAAGCGAGGCGAAGCTGTGTCTCAGGTCATAGGGCCT
Source organism: uncultured Solirubrobacterales bacterium (assembly GCA_963770885.1). Lineage (GTDB taxonomy): Bacteria > Actinomycetota > Thermoleophilia > Solirubrobacterales > Solirubrobacteraceae > Palsa-465. The sequence goes on from CAVYRI010000001.1 coordinate 1,440,207, forward strand.
CGGCACGGGGTCCAGGCCGACCGCGCGGCACGCAGGGGCCCAGCGGTCGACGCGCCACACCTGCCAGGCGCTCTTGTCCCACGCCTCACCGTGGTCATCGACCAGGAGGAGGCTGGCGCCGGCAGGGCGGCCGATCGCGAGCCGGTACTCACGCAAGTCGTGCGCGAGCGGCGCGAGCAGCCGCACGGCCCGGCGCTGCTCGTTCTTTGTCGCCTTGATCGTCCCGTCCGGGTTGGCCGCGCGCTCGACCAGTAGCGTCTTCTCGCGCGCGTCGCCGAGGCGCTGCGCGCGCAGCTCGCCGGGGCGAACCCCGGCGTAGGCAAGCAGCGAAACGATCAGCGCGTCCCGTTGACGAGTCTGTGGCGTGCCGGGCGCCGGCATCTCGTAGCGGCGGCGATTCCGCTGCCCAGGGCGGGAGGCGGCTACCTCGCGCGCCGGCGGGTCCAGCAGGGCGCGGCGGATCGTCTCGACGGTCCCGGGCGCGAGCGGCTGCACGGCGTCCCGCTGCACCCCTTTCGGCGGCCGGACGAGTGATAGCGGGTTGCCGGGAATTGCCTCGCTCTCGGCGGCGTGACGCAGGACGCTCGAGAGAAACGTTCGGGCCTTGTGGATCGTGCCGGGATTCACGCCGGCCTTGACAAGCTCCGCCTGCCATCCGCGCAGCCGCGCGACCGTGAACTCGTTGAGCGGTACGTCATCGAGTCGTGGAGCGACATGGCAAGCGTGCACATTCGCGTAGCGGTCGCGTGTCGACTGTTCGAGTGTCACGGCATGCTCGGGGGCCCAGCGCTCCACGATCCACTGACCAAGCGTCGGGCCGCCGCGTGCCGTGAGCTGCTGAACGGCGAGCGGTCCGAGCTGGCCTCGGCGCTTCACCTCTCGGTCGAAAGCCTCCGCGTCGCGCTTCAGCGCGAATAGCCGGGAACGCGGGTTTTGGCGGCCTGGCTCGCGCCAGCGGGTCACCCAGCCGTTTCCGTTCCGATCACGCTCGACGCTCATGACGCGCGCTGGCTGGCATAGCGCCGCCGGTTGCATGCCCCGTTGATCCCGAACGGGCTGGCTAAGTCCCCGACGTCGAGCCTATGCTCCTGTGCCCAACGTGGAAGCCAGCCGCGCCGAGGCGTAGATACCTCGACCCGCCACGCCTCACGGCGGAGCTGGACAAGTGCGTGCTGCCCCTCCGTAGTCACACCGCCACGTTTCCCGCGATCAATCTGCCTGTGCTCCCGTGTGCCGGCATCCTTCTCGCTGCAGATACGTAACGTGCAAGTCAAGCGGACGCACGCTAACGATGCCCGCGAATCGCCGCAACAGAGCCGCGGACGGTCGTCGGCGCCCGCCGGAGAGCAGCCGGCAAATCTGAAGAGGCGGGAGCGCCTTCATGCGCCGGGGGCAAGATCTCGAGGCTCTCGGTCGGGAACCGCCACTCCCGCCCCACCTTGATGGCACCTCTGCAGCGACCGGCGCGCGCCATTTTCACCAGCGTCTCTGGGTGGAGGCCAAGCTGCCGGGCCTTCTCGCTCGCGTCGAGCAGTCGGCCAGGGCTATCAGCGAGGTACGGCCTCAGATACGCCGCGAGCTCCCGCTTTACGGCATCGTCGGCTTGCGCGAGCGACTCGAGAAACACGGCGAGGAGGGAATTGCCCGGCCTTGCGCTCATTTCCCCGCGCGGCTTTTGATGAGGGCCGCACCGGGACCGAGCCACGCTCGCGCGCCGGTGATTGGAAATCGGCTGCGGTAGAAGCTCGTCGGGTCCATCTCGGCTCTCGAATGCTCGGAAAGTGCGGCATAACATAAGTACCGGATCAGAGGGCCGTAGGTCCCTCGCGGCGACGAAATATTTCGGCCCTGATTACTTGTCGGCTCTGAGCTACGGCGCTACCAAAGGGGTCACATGAGCCGTCCGCCGTTGACTCGGCCGCACGCGGCGCTTGGCCATGTGTCGAGGAGGAGCACATCGCGGAGCGCGCCGCAGAGCTCGAGCGCCGCATGTGCGCCCTCAGCGAGCGGCGCGAGAGGACCAGGGCCTCCTACGATCGCCGGTCGAAGACTTCGGGGGCTAGACAACGCTTCTCCCGGACGAACTCGATCGTCGGGTGTGTGTTGATCAGGTCCATTGCGGAGGATCGGAACGTCGCCCATGCGATGGCACGCCGTGTGCGGGCGCCCATGGCCAAAGCGAAGTGCAGGCAGCGGCGATGGGGACGCCCAAAGGCACGCGTTCTTTGCGGCTCGTCCGCCAGCTGCACGACTTCTTCGAGCTGAGAGCAGTCACGGCGGTGAGCGCGATCGCGTGGCTCCGTCTGTCCGGAAGTGGCAGTCTCCGAACCGGTTTGTTGCCGCCGACGCTGCTCCTTCTGCCTCGAAGCAATGAGTCGAGTTCCAATTCTTCGCCGCGCTGCCCTAAGGATGCGCCGTGGGAGGGCCGTTGCTAGAGGAGGTTTGAAGACGTCGGGCGTACCGACGTAACGTGCGTGGCGCCGAGCGCGTTCAAACCGTTCAGCGTCGCTCTTCGCACCCCAGGGCCGCCGGAGTCGCGTCGAGGGACCGTCCGGGATCGGCAGAGACGACGGCTGTGATGCGGGGCGCTCGACGAGATTGGCATGGCGAACAAAGCTAAATCTTGTCCGCACGGGTGCCAGCGAACTGTCGAATACATCGCCGAGCTTCTCAACGACGGTTCGGTGCGTGGCGTGGACGATTTCCACATGCCGTCGATGTGAAGAAGCCGACATTGAAGGTGCTGGCGACACTGAGGACGCTACGAGCAAGCTCGTCATCGTCGGGATCAACCGGGCGGTGACGCGCTTGTTCGCCACGCTCGACCTCGGCGCGCATCGATGTTCTCCGGTTCGAAGTCGAGCCGCCCGAGAAGCTCGAACAGGTCGTGAGGCTGGGCGAGGAAGCACTGAACGTGAAGCTCGAAGCTGCCGCCCAGATCGTCACCGCCGCGCAGGGCAGCTTCTACCTAGCTCAGATGCTCAGCCGCGAGCTGTGCCTCGTCGAGGGCATCACCGGCGGCAAGAGGAAGCCACGATCGTCGCGTCGCCGTACAGCAGGGTGAAGCACCGGTCATGGAGCAGCAGGAGGGCCGATTCGGCCGGTCGTCCGAAAGTTTGCCCGTGGCCCCCGGTTCCGACCGAGCGGGCGGGCGAACTACCTCCTGTTGCTCAAGTGGCTCGCAGAGTCAGACCGGTGGGACATCGTCCTCCGCGAGGAGATCTCTGACATCCGAGCACCGTCGGTCGGTCGGGCAGGTCGTCGACAAGGGATGGCTTGCCAGCCACGCCGCGTCGGACGACATCGCGGAGGTACTGCACTACGACCCTGACGGCAAGGTCCTATCCGTCGAGGACCCTCAGCTTGTCTTCTATCTGCGGAATCTCGACTGGCAGGCCTTTCCGCGCGCCCTCGGCTTCGACAACGTCGAGTTGGAACATGCCTACGACTTCGCCCTGTCCTTCGCGGGCGAAGATCGCCCGCTCGCGGATGCGCTGTACGAGATCCTCGACGCCGATGACTATGTCGTCTTCTACGATCTCAACGAGCAGGCCGAATAGTCGGAGAAGCGTCAGACCATTCCTCGACCGACGACCGATCCGATAGCCGCTTCGTCATTGCGGTGCTCGGCGCACGTATGGCGAGAAGCGCTGGACGATCTTTGAGAGCGATCAGTTCAGGGAGCGATTCGACGAGGGACATGTGATCCCGATCTGGGATAAGGATGCGCGGCCCTCGCGGTTCGACGAGACGCGGAACATCGGTTACCTCACGTCGACGCGAGCTCCGATCCGCGCGACGAGGCGGCGCGACTCGCCGAGATGATCAAGGAGAAGCGCGCAGGTCTTGCGGGAGACCGACCGGCTCACCGCAGATCCAGCTCGAAATCGACGCGGCGGTTCTGGGCGACAACCCATCGCCCTCGGCCCCCGCGCCCAGCCTGACCTGAGGCCGCAGGTCGCATGAAGCGAGGAAGTAGGGAACGCCGCGCTCGCCGTTGCTTACGCCTGAGGCCGTCACGGGCCAGCGTCGACATCCTCCGCTGTTATCGTTGGATTCGTGGCACGATCGCGGAGTAGGGCAAGCCTGTCGGGGGGACGGGCTGATGTTCGGAAGATCCCGCCATCGGCTGAGCGGCTTCCATCAGGCCTCTCCGAGTACGAGAGCCCAATACCGCCGCCCCGAAAGCCACCGAAACGACCGGCCAGCCGGTCCGCGGGTCGCGCCGGCGCGATAAGCGCGACGGAACCGGAATGCTTCTCGACTAGCACCGCTTCTGCCGCCGAGCGCCGCGACGTGGAGTGGAGTCGGTGGTTCTGCCTCGAAGCGACAGCGCCGCTGTGCATGGCCGCGCTCAGCATCGCGCTGTCGCTGATCGTCCATTGCGGCAGTCGGTTCGTTGCCGGCGAGGTCAACGCTGAAGAGCAGTCGCCGCCCGAAACAGCCGGCCAGAGGATGCTGAATCGCGAGGTCGTCGACGGCACCGAGAGCGAGCACAGCGCATCTATGCGGACGAGAGCCTTATGAGCGACAGCGACCCTCGTCGGCAAGACCCAGGAGCAGGTCAGAGCCGTCGGCCACCGGCGCGACGTCGACTACCTCCGCGACCCGGCGCCGGCCCCCTCCTCCCCCCCGGCCGGCCTCGATGAGAGCGGGCTCGCCGACGGCAGGTGCGTACTCGAGGATCCGGCGGAGTTCGGCCAACACGTCCTCGCCCAGGACGGAGGAGCTTGTGAGCGCCGCGATGAGCGCCGCGGCCTCGTGTGCCGGAAGCTCCGCTGCGGCCCGTTCGAGTTCGGCGTAGCCGTCGTCGTCGTCGACGACGTCGGCGGCGGCGAGGACTCGCATCTGCTCGTCGCTGAAGGCCCGGGCTGCGAGCGCGAGCATGTACCGCGCCCGAGCTTCGGCGCCGGTCATCTCGACCTTGTCCTCCTGCACCGAGGCAACGCGGTGCCGGCGTCTGTAAGCGCCGGCAGGGCGACCCCCGACTCGTCGCCGTTGGTCTTCTTCATCTTGGTCTTCGCCTTGACCTTGGCGACCTTGGAGCGGAGAGCCGGTCGCGCCTTGTCCTCCCAGAACCGAACGGCATGAGGGCTGAGCTTCTCGATGCTGAAGTCGACGAGCAGCTTGAGCAGCTCGGCGACGGCCTTCTCGGAGGCTTCCTGCTCGGGGGTCTTCGCCGGAGCCGGGACCTCGTGGTAGATGTGCATGTAGACCGTCTCCGGCTCGGCCTTGCGGTCGTCCTCGCCGGGGACGAACCTCGCGCTGCTCTTGAGGTTCCCGTCAGCGTCGAACAAGGTGGAGTGCAGCCTCCAGCCTTCTTCTTGCCCGGGGTGAGCTCGTCGTCGTCCCACTCCAGCCGGCCGTCGATGCTCGGCATCGGCTACCTCCCGTCCGTTCGATGCGGCTCGTCAGCCGCGCCGGCCGACAAAGGCGTGGCAGTGAATCCGCGCATGGTCTATGTAGGCATCGGCGCGGACAAGCGCCTCCCTTAGCCGCCGGGCCGGTGCTCAACCCGGCCTCGACCTACGAGCCGTTCGTCAACGAGATCGTCAACGCAGCGCTGGCATACCGGCCGATCGAGCTCGCTCCAGCCGACTGAGCAATGTCGTTCAAACTGAAAAGGCTGCGGACGTCGCTGTCCTGCGTCGTCGGAGCGAGAGCCCCGCGGGCGGCGTTTCGGACGCCCTCGGGACTTGCTCTCGGTGGCGGCGTACGATGACTGCCGATGACTGGGCCGAGAAAGCCCCGCAAGGCGTCCTGGCGCCAGCTACCGCCCGCCGAGATGGCCGCTCATTTGCTCGCCACGCCCACGATCACCGACGGCGTCTGGACGTCGGAGCCGCGCCTGCCTCGCGAGAAGCGCTCGGACTTCGTGCGCCGCGTCCTGCTCGGCGAGACGCCGGAGCCCGAGCCAGACGCCTGAGGGCGAGGCCGCAGAGGTGGCCGACCAGAAGTGTTACCTACTCAACACTGATGGAGGCAACTCCGGGAACCCGTTGGGCCGCGCGGCGATCGGTGCGCTCTTGCGAACACGCCATCTGGTCACCGTGGCTCGGATGTCGAAGGCGATCGGACCTGCGACCCACAACGTCGCGGAGTACCAAGCGTTGATCGAGGGATTGAAGCTAGCGCGCGAGTACGGGATCCAGCGAATCCGGGTTTACATGGACTCTGAGCTCGTGGTGGACCAAGTCAACGGTGACTCCGCCGTGCGACAAGCACATCTCAGTGAGCTGTACAAAGAGGCGAGGGGCCTCGTCGCTCAGTTCAAGAGCATCCGCATCAGCTGGGTGCCCCGGGAACTGAACGCCGAGGCAGACCGACTCGTGAAGGATGCTCTTGACGCGCCGGCATAGCGTCCCCTACCACCCGCCAGCTCTCGCGGCAGCTGGACCGAGGAACGGGCCCTCCAGCGCCGTCGTCGCTCGACTAAACGCCTGACTGCCTCCTCCACGCCGCATGGATC
>CAVYRI010000002.1:0-380915 GCA_963770885.1 uncultured Solirubrobacterales bacterium
GCCCTCTCACGGCGGAAACCCGGGTTCGAATCCCGGTAGCGGTATCAGTCTTTCCCCTCCAACGTGGTGTAGGAGGTCGGAGGGCCATCGTCCGAGAGAGGCGCCTGAGTGGGCCCCGGGCGTCCTGAGGGACAACTCTTGTTGCCCGATTGCAGTAGACAAGGCAAGTTGTCTAGGTGCGGATACTGCCATCGGCCCGCAAGCACGGGATCTCCGACGACGACATGCGCCACGCGATCTACAACGGCCTCGAGGACGACGAGCTTTAGATGCTGTTCGGCCCCGACCGCGCCGGGAATCTGCTCGAGGTCGGCGTCGTCGATCTGTGACTCAGCGAACCGGTGATCGTCCGCGCGATGCCCTTGCGGCCTGAGCGCCCGCCAAACACAGCTCCCCGACCACCAGCGCACCGACCAAGCCTCGCAGTCCGCGAGCCACTCCAGTTCGCCTCAATGATGATGGTCCCGCGTCGCGCTCCAGGATCACCGGCGAACCTCTACGAGTGGGTCGTACGCCGTCAGCGCCTTTTGGAAGGAGCCGACGGCGATACACAACGTCCTCGACATACACGCCACTGCGACAGGATCAGTGCTAGAGGCTTTGGGGGTCGGTTCAAACGACCAGGTTGACCCGTTCCAGTGCTCGACGTTTGCAGTCTGGTTTTCACCGACGCCGACCGCGGTGCACGCGCGCACCGAAGTGCACGACACGGCGTCAAGCTCATCATGGTCGTCAACAGCGGCCGAACTGATGTCGGACCAACTGCCGCCATTCCAACGCGCCGCCAGACCATATGAGCTCGACGCGGCGGCGCCGAGACCGGGAACGGCCGATTCCGGTCGCGCCCTCTTCCACAATGCCGGCATGATCGAGGAGGGGAAGTCAGCCAATTGTAGTGCGGTTTGCGCTACGCTTTTGTGGTGAAGACGGCTACTCCTCTGTCGCTGCGTCTCGGCTCCGACGGTCTGACCGCTCTCGACGAGATCGCTCGGCGGCGCGGTATCACTCGTGCCGAGGCCGCTCGCCAGGCCATCGCCGAAACAGCCGACCGCGACCGGCGGCGCGGCGGTCTTGCCGCCGAGGCACGCTCACTGATGAACAACGAGGCCTACATCGCGGAAGCCCGAGAGGTCGCAGGGCTCATGGAGCAGCTGCGTGGTTCGTGGTGATGTCCTCGCGATCACGATGCCGCGAGGTCGAGGCCGAGTCCAGCACGGCCGCCGCTACGCCGTCATCGTCCAGGTCGACGATCTGCTGACACTCTCGACCGTCGTCATCTGCCCGACCTCCACGTCGGCGCCCTCAGCCAGCTTTCATCCGGAAATCGAGCTCGGCGGCGAGCCAACCCAGGTGCTGTGCGAGATGGTCGGCGCGGTAGACGCCCGCAACCTTGGAGCCCAAGCCGGGCACCTCAGCCACGACGAACTCAGAGCGGTCGACGACGCCCTCTCCCTCGTCCTCGACCTCAGCTAGTCACGACCCGTCCCCTGATGCCGAGCGGCTGCCTGAGCCGCTCACGCAATGATCGACACTGAGCACTCTTGACGAGTGGTTGCGTTCGCGTAGCCTCACACCGCGCGCCTCATAGTCCCAGACAATCCACAGCAGCTCCTCGCGCGTGAAGGCGAGTGCAACTTTAGGACTGTTCGGACTGCACTAGAGGCTTCGTCATGTGGAAGTTAGTCATCCGGACGCCATCGATCATGGGATGCTGCTCGGCCTCGACCACGAAGCCGTGCGCCTCGAAGAACGGCCTCGCCGTAAGGCTCACGTCCGCGGACATCTGATCAGCGCCGGCCGCAAGCGCGCGTTTCTCGAGGAAGGTCATCAGCGCGTGTCCGACGCCCTGGCGACCGTGACCGGGCGAGACAAACATCATGTCGACGTATCCGACGGCGCTGACATCGGAGAAACCGGCGACGCGGCCATCAACCACAGCCACGAAGGTATCCACGCGAAGGCGGGCCTGGTCCCAATCTTCTAGGCCACGATCATTGGGACGGGCCCACGCCTCGATCTGCTCCGACGCGTAATCGGCAGCGGCCGTGCGCGTGACCGCCTCGATGAAGACATCCAAGCTCTCTTCGGCGTCCGCGCTGGCGTACGGGCGGATCGTGATGGCAACGCGGCTGGACACCCAGCCATCATCTCAGGGCCGAGCGAGCCGGCCCTCCGAGCCGCTGCTCGGTTGATCGACCGGAAGTCATGGCCTCGGGGGTGATCCTTTCGGGGTGCGATCAGTCCGCCGTGCGTCTCGCAGGGCGTGAGATGGTCTCCTGTGAGGTCGGTCGCGCCGAGATCGCGCTGTTTTTGCCGGAATTTGCGCGGCGATGATTGTCGCCGGGGTTGCCCGGCGACGCGGTGGCGAGTTAGGTTGTGTGTGGGCGTGAGTGAATGACGTAGCGAAGTGCAGACGTCAGGAGCTTTGTCTGCCGCGCGGCTTGTCCTCTTTGAGTGACTTATCTATGCGCGCTCCACTGTCACGCTCGCGCCCACTTTTTCGCCGGACCTCCGGCCAGCCGGTTTTGGACCGTCCGCTTGTGGGACAGCTCGGCCTGTTCGGCAAGCGCGTGCTCGGCGTCACGGATGATCAGGCGGGTAGCTTTTAGGTTGAACGGTCGCTTGATGGGTCGATGAGGTACTTCGCCCCAGTGCCGCGGAGTGCGCAGACGGTGAGGACCTCAGGCTCTAGGACGTCACGCAGCCCGATCGTCTGCGTATAGGACGAAGCGAACGTCGTCGTGGCCTCGGCCAGCACGCGGGCGCGCATCCGGCCGATCGCCTCGCCGCCCAGCCGGACCAGGGCGTTGGTCAGGAGGTATCCGCCGACGCTCCAGGTCAGTCCAAACTTGCGGTCAATAACGGTGGGCGAGAAGTCAAGCGAGCCGTAGATGTAGACCTGCTTGGGCACCGCGGTTCCGTACGGCGTGTACGACGTCAGCGGCGGCTGCGCGCGTTCCATCGCCGTGAGGATGTCGCCGGCCAGCGAGCCGCCGCCGATCGCATCGAAGGCCAGGGTTGCGCCGGTTTCGCGGATCGCCTCCGTGAGCCGGTCGGCGAAGTCTGACTGTGAGGAGTCGACCACATGGACCGCGCCGAGGTCGCGGAGCACCCTTGCCTGCTCGGCGCGGCGCACGATATTGACGAGGCCGATGCCGTCGGCAGCGCAGATCCGGACCAGCATCTGCCCGAGGTTGGAGGCGGCGGCCGTGTGGACGAGCGCGTGGTGGCCCTCGACGCGCATCGTCTCGACCATCGATAGCGCGGTGAGCGGGTTGATGAATAGCGCAGCGCCCTGCGCGGTGCTGACGTCGTCGGGCAGTTGTACGACGGCTGCCGCGTCGGCGACGCGATAGTCAGCCCACATCGACCCGCCGAACAGCGCGACGCGACGGCCAATCAGAGCGACCGCTTCCGCGCCCGCTGCGATCACGGTGCCGGCGCCCTCGTTGCCTACCGGCAGCGGCTTGTCCAGCCGATCGCGATAGAGCGGCAGCGTCGTCGCTGGGATAGCCCCCACGAGATCCGGCCCGTCGGGCCGCAGCGTACCCGCGGCGACCGCACCCAAGAGCACGCCGAGATCCGACGGGTTGATCGGCGAGGCCTCAACGGCCACGACCACCTCGCTGACGCCTAACTCCGGAACCTCGCGCTCGGCCAGCTCCAGCCTCAGCTCACCCCTGGACGAGATCGTGGATCGCAGGCTGCGCCCACGGGCGGGAATTGCGTCGGGAACCGTCACAAAGAGCCTTTCGAGTCGGAGAACTCAGCCTACCGAGCCACAGAAGGCCAGGACGCTGGCACCCGCCACCGTCAAGCCGAGATCCACTCGCCATCGTGCCAGCGGGCCTGACCTACGCATCGCCCAAGACTGGCCGACGGGTCGCTCCATTCGACGCCAAGGCGGTCGCCACCGGCAGAGCTGTCGCTACGTGAAAGCACTCGCCGGGCCCGGCGGTCTCCCATAGCCGCGCGCACGCGAACCGAGCGGCGCGAGTAGGCGTCACTCGCCCGCTGCTGTCGTCGTAATGCGAGTGCCAGGCTGGTGCTGGATCGTGAGCCGAAAGCGAGTTCCGTTATCCGCATGCGCGCGTTGCTGGTGCGGATGGGCGACGAGTATTGCCGTTCCACCACTCCGGTCTCTGCGCGCGCAGGTGTGAACCTGAAGGAATCGTGTCGAATTTCACGCCTCTGGTTCGACGTAGGAGCAGGAGGCGTGGCTGAGCAGCTGCGCCGTCGAAACAAGGAGCAGGCATATATGTCCTCATCGGTGCTCTACATGTCGATGTCTCTCGACGGATTCATCGCCGGCCCCAATGCGGGACCGGGCAATGGTCTCGGCGACGGCGGGGAACGCCTGCACGAGTGGTCGTTCAATGGTGAAATGCCCGTCTTCGGACGGGTCTTTAACGAGTTCATGCACACAGGGGCGATCGTCGCGGGCCGGGGGACCTTCGAGCCGGCGGACGGGTGGGGCGGCGACCACCACGACGGCGTCCCGATCTGGGTCCTGAGCCGCCGCGAGCCGGGAATCGACGTGAGCAAGTGGCCGCTGGTGACGTATGTCGACGACGTCAGCACCGCGATCATCGAGGCCAAGCGGGCTGCAGGCAACAAGAACGTACTGGTTCACGGCGCCGCAACCGCGCAACTCGCGCTTGCTGCGGGTCTCCTCGACGAGCTCGAGATCCATCTCATCCCGGTGCTCCTCGGCCAAGGACGCCGTCTGTTTGAGAACCTTCCCGAGCACATCGAGCTACAGCGCATCCGGATCCTCGAGGGCGAGGACGGTGTCACCCACATTCACTACCGCGTGCAGCGCTGATCGCAGTGTTCCCCTGCGCTCTGGCGATCCCGGGATATAGCTGCTGCTCACGCCTAATGAGCACCAACGCGCGGGTCGAACTCGCTTCGACTCGCGCCGGTTGCACGCAGTGGCGACCCCAAACACGCCGCGACCCGCAAGGACTTCACGCCGGGCTACATCCCGGACGCTCACAGCGTCTTGAGAGCATCGGATTTTCAGAAGCTCTACAACCAGAACCCCGAGACGATGTACGGGCTTACGCACTACGACACCGCGCCTGAGATGGCTCTGAAAGGAAGTGTGACGCTGGCCGACGGCGTGCACGAGATCGAGGGCGTCGGCTGCGGCTACTGCCGGTTCGACAACGGGGACACGATCACCTGGCGCCGGTACTACGGCAATCCGAGCGGCGAGTTGGAGCCGAGGGTGCCCTACGACGTCAAGGCGGCCCGCGAGTCCTGGAATCACTCGCACCACGAAGTGACCAGGTACGCCTGCACCCCCAAGGGAGAGGCGCCGGAGTACTCGTTCAGCCCCTCGTTTCGTGTTCACGCCGATCAAGCCGAGCCCAAGCCATGAAGCGAGCTCAGAGGGAGGTCTACTGGCCCGTCGCTCATCGAGGTCGCCAACAAGATTGGCATCGGCTCTCCGCGCCGGCGAGTGACCTCGCCCGTTCGCCCGCGACCAAGCAGCCGCGCTCGAGCCGTGGGCGCGCGTAGGCTTGTGGACATGACGCTGCGCGCGTTCCCGGTGGTCTATGCGTCGGATGTCGAAGCGGTTGCATCATTCTGGGAGCTGCTGGGGTTTCGCCGCCAAGTGCAGCTTCCGCCGGAGGGCGAGCCCGGATACATCGGGCTCATCAGGGACGGCAGGGGCGAACTCGCGGTCACCCACGAGCGGTGGGCTTTCGATCGTTACAGGCTGTCGCCTGGCAGCGGTCCTCGCTTTGAGATGTACGTTTACGTCGACGACCTCGAGTCGATGCTCGCCGGGTTGATCGAGGCAAACGTCACAGTCTTGTGCGAGGCTGAGGACATGCCGTGGGGCGAGCGGATCGCGGCGGTCGCCGACCCCGACGGCAATCCCGTCGCTCTGTGCCAGACCAAGTAGTTGGCTTCCCCTGTAACGAAGGGCCGGTCGCCTCTAGCTTCAAAGTGCCGGCCATGTCAGCCGGCAGCGACAGCGGCAACCCGCCGCCGCAGAACTCCATCTCACGCCCAGAGGTCTGGTGGACGGAGCACCTACCCCGTCTCACGCTCCTCTGTTCGTGTGCGAGAGTGACGCGTGCTCACCGCCGAGCAGATCGTGACGTTCGATGATGCTCCGCCGCCCCCAGGTAATAGCCCATGGGTCGACGGGCAGCAGCCAGACCGCGATGTGCGCATTGTCGCGGCGGACCCGTCGTGGCCACGCGACTATGCGAGGCTCGCTGAACAGGTCGTCGCGGCGCTCGGTGACGATGCTCTCAGGATCGAGCACGTCGGATCAACCTCGGTCCTCGGCATGGCGGCTAAACCCGTGATCGACATCGATCTCATCGTCGAGGACTCCGGCAACGAGCAGGCGTATGTCCCCGCGCTTGAGCAGCACGGATTTGTCCTGGTCATTCGCGAGCCGTGGTGGTATGAGCACCGGTGCCTACGGCACCACGATCCCGCCAGCAATCTGCACGTCTTCTCGCCAGAAAGTCCCGAAGTTGAACGCCACTGCATCTTCCGAGATTGGCTGCGCAACCACCCTGAAGACCGCGCGCTCTATCAGACGGTGAAGCTCGTGGCGGCCGACGAAACACGTGCAGTCCACGGGCACGCGATGGACTACAACGGCCGCAAGGAGGACGCTCTACGCGGGATTTACGGCCGGGCTTTCCGAAGTCTCGGCCTCACGAAATGACTTACTCCACGTTCTCACGAACAGGCGGCCACGTCCGCGGCCGGCCTGGGGCGCTGGTCGACTGCTGCTCGGAGGCCGTGGCCGACCGGATCAGCAGCGGCCATCTCGTGGCCGCGTGGGCGACGAAGGAGAACTGGTGCCGGCTTTCCTGACAGCGATCGTCGTGGTTTGATCGGCGCCGATTGCGAGGGTGGAATGCAAGTGCGTCGCGGTCGTCGCTGGACACGGCGTTGCCTAGGTACAGGTCTGGCATGGGCGAATCGCTGATCACCATTGAGATTCGTCCGAAGCAGGCACGCACAGCTCCACGACATTCGCGCTCGCAACCGCGCGTGTGCGAGAGCGCGACGCGCCGGTGGCTCCTCGCAAACCGCGCCCGCTTCGGCAGATCGGGCCGGCTGCCGCTGTCGACGCTGGGCGGCCGCGAGGGTGAAGCCGCCGAGGTGCTGCCCATTGACGCTGATCTCGACGCGACTGCTCGCCTGCTAACGGAGGGTCTTGACAGGGCCGCTTCAGCGTGCGAGTTCATCCGGGCTCCTCCTGGAGGTGGGACGGCTCGGCAGCTCTCAGCCTCCTGGGAGGCTCGGATGAACAGCCTCCTCAGGAACTGCAACTAGGAGATCTTGCGGCGGTAGGTGGCCATGGCGAAGGTGTAGGCGACGATGAGGATGCCGACGAGCCAGGCGAGGGCGATCCAGATGTCGGTGCCGACGGGCTGTTGTGCGAGCAGGTCGCGGATCGTGTTGACGATGGTCGTCACCGGCTGGTTCTCGGCGAAGGCGCGCACCGCGCCGGGCATGCTGTCGGTGGGCACGAATGCCGAGCTGATGAACGGCAGGAAGATGAGCGGGTAGGAGAACGCGCTCGCGCCGTCCGGGGACTTCGCGGTGAGACCGGGGATGACGGCGAGCCACGTCAACGCCAGCGTGAACAGCATCAGGATGCCGGCGACCGCGAGCCAGGCCAGCACGCCCGCCCCCGAGTGGAAGCCCATGAGGAGGGCGACGAGCACGACGACCACGACCGAGATCAGGTTGGCGACCAGCGAGGTCAGCACGTGCGCCCACAGCACGGATGAGCGTGCGATCGGCATCGACTGGAATCGCTCGAAGATGCCGCTCTTCATGTCCAGGAAGAGCCGGAATGCGGTGTAGGAGATGCCCGAGGCGATCGTGATGAGCAGGATGCCGGGCAACAGGTAGTTCACGTACGAATCCGAGCCGGTGTTGATCGCGCCGCCGAACACGTAGACGAACAGCAGCAGGAAGGCGATCGGCATGATCGTGGTCGTGATGATGGTGTCCGGGCTGCGCGTGATATGGCGCAGCGATCGCCCGGTCAGGGCGGCGGTGCCGCCGAGGAATTGCGTGGTCATGGTTGGTCCTTACTGGTTAGCGCCGGCGCTGACGGTCTGGCGGGCGTCGTCGTGCTTGCCGTTGTCACCGACGATGGCGAAGAAGACGTCTTCGAGGGTCGGCTGTTTCTCGACGTATTCGATCTTGGCGGGCGGGAGCAGTTGCTTGAGCTCGGTGAGGGTGCCGTTGACGATGATCCGACCCTGGTGGAGGATCGCGATCCGGTCGGCGAGCTGTTCGGCCTCGTCCAGGTACTGCGTCGTGAGCAGCACCGTGGTGCCGTGCTCAGCGAGGTGCTTGATGGTCTGCCACACCTCGCTGCGCCCCTGGGGGTCGAGCCCGGTCGTCGGCTCGTCGAGGAAGATGACCGGCGGATTCCCGATCAGGCTCATCGCGATGTCGAGGCGGCGGCGCATGCCACCCGAGTACGTCGACACCTTCCGCGCCGCCGCGTCGGTCAATGAGAAGCGGTCGAGCAGGTCGTCCGCGATCGCGCCCGGGTCCTTGACCTGCCGCAACCGGGCGACCAGCACGAGGTTCTCGCGCCCCGTGAGGATTTCATCGACGGCCGCGAACTGTCCGGTGAGGCTGATCGACTCCCGCACGTCCGCCGCCAGCGTGGCGACATCGAAGCCGTTGACGCTGACAGTGCCCGCGTCGGCCCTGAGCAGCGTGGACAGGATCTTCACGACCGTGGTCTTGCCAGCCCCGTTAGAGCCGAGCAGGGCGAAGATGCTGCCCCGCGGCACGTCGAAATCTACGCCGCGCAGCACCTCCAGCTTCTTATAGGACTTCTCCAGGCCCTGCACGTGGATCGCCGGGGTTTGCTGGGTTGTCATCAGGCCGCCCTCTTTTCATTTCCGGTGTCGTCTCCTGCGGCGCGCGCGATGGCGCTGGTCAGGCGATTCCGCTCCCGGTCGGGGACATATCCGCCCTTCGTGTAGTTCTGAGCAAACGCCTCGACGAACTCAGCGGGGTCGTCGCCGACGATCTGGCGGATCGGGGTTCCGTCCGCCGCGGCCCGCTCGAACAGGTCGGCGAGGTCTTCGAACTCAGACGCCGCGCTGTCGCCGTCCGCCGGCACGAAGTGCATGAGATACCGCCCGATCGCATCGACCGCCGTGCGGTAGTTCTCGGGGAGCTTTCGCACGCGCGCCTTGTACGCCCGCCACCGCATCTTGGGGCCGATCACCTTTGGGATGAAGCCGCCGTTTCCAGCGTCGGCGTTGATAGCCGGTGAGGATTGATCTGTCATGGCTTTCTTTCGGATCGGTTTCTTGATGTCATGTGGTCGCAGGGGCACAAACCTCACGAGGGCAACTCGCCCGAGGCACGGAGGGCGTCACGACGCGCCTCCCACTCCTGGCGAAGCGTTTGGGTGCCCTCGACCAGGAAATCCGCGAACGCCGCCAGCTCGAGCAGATCCGCCCGGCGTTGTGGCGGCGCCTCGCTCAGCACGTCGAGGCCCTCCCGGGCCAGATCACCGAGCTCCTGGTACTCCGTGATGTCAAACCCCCGCGCTTCCGCGGAGGAGAAGTCAGTCCGGATGCGGTCCATCCGCTCCCCGGCTGCTCGCGAGCGCTGAATTGCATGCAGGCGCTCCAGCACGTCCAGCGCGCCGGTGATCGCGCTGCGGCTCGCCAGCAGCGCTTCGCTCAGCTCGGCAATCGATTGGTCGCGGGGTTCGCACACCAGCAGGTAGCCGAGCACGCGTCCGACCATCGGCGGAAACGCGTAGCGGTGGGCGTAGAAGCGGCCCAGGTGGTCGGCGAATGTGATCTCTTCATCGCGTGGCATACGCCAAGCATAGCATGCATCACGGAGATATCACAAATTAGTGTTATCTCGGTCTCGAGTGCAGTGTGCTGCTGATCCGGGGCCGCAGCTCATGGGCGGCTACCGCCGCCAGGATGGCGCCGCGGTCGCCACGTTGGACGCCGACGGCTGGCTGCACACCGGCGATCTCCGCGCGGTCAACAGCGACGGCGTGTTGCGGATCACCGACCGACTCAAGGAGCTGATCAAGGTCAAGGGCTCCAGGTCGCGCCCGCCGAGCTCGAGGGCCTATTGCGTGAGCACCTGTCCGTCGCCGACGCCGCCGTCGTCGGCGTCCCCGACCATGCCGCCGGCGAGGTACCGAAGGCGTTCATCATCGCGCGCGGCGAGGTCGCGGCCGATGAGCTGACGTCCCGGGTGGCCGGGCGGGTCGCACCGCACAAGCGCATCCGCGCGGTCCAGTTCGTCGACCAGATCCGCAATCGTCTAGACATCCGAGACCGCGCCGACCGACGCGACGCACTACTCGACGCGGTCGATGGCCCGCGAGGTCGGGCTCAAATCAGTCGGCCGTGGATCGGTGGGGTTCGTTTTGGCTGTCGAAGGGGAGCGCGATCGGGGATGTCAAACGTGACAAACCCGGTCGCGGGGGAGGTGATTTGTCGCAAACCGCCCCGATTTCGATGCCGTCTGTGGCAAATCCCGTCGGGCGCGGACGATTTGTCACGTTTCGCATGCGCTCAGGGCCGCGGCCTCCCCCCGGTCGGATGTGACCCCCGAGGGCTGATCAGCCGACGATCGTGAACGTCACGCTCTGGGGCGCGCCGGTCAGGCCGCTGGCGCTCGGCCTGGCCGTCAGCTCATAGGTGCCGGGCCTGAGTCTGCGGCGGCCGATCTTGCCGGTGAGCGTAAACGCGTTGGCCTCTGCCTTTCCCGGGAGCGTCACGCTTGCCGGCACCGTGACCAGGCGGGTGCACCGTGCCCGCTTGCGGTTCTTCTTCGTCGGCGTGACGCATCGACCCTGCACCTTGCGACCGGCGGCATGGCGCTCGAGCGTCAGCTTGACCGTCGCGGAGATGCTGAGCGTGTAGGTGATCTTCAGGCTCATCGGCCGCCGGCACTGGGCGTGCCGCCTGTTCTTCCTGGTTGGCTTGACGCACCGGCCATGGACCTTGCGCCCCGCGATCGACACACGCCGCGAGGACAAATGCAGTTTCGACAGCCTGGGGATGGCGCCCTTGACGGTCTCGCCAACGCTCACCGAGGTCGAGCGGGCATAGAACGCATCCCCGGAGTACGCCGCGGCGAGCGTGTGCGTGCCCGGCCGCGCGAACGTCGTGCGGCACGCGGCGTGGCCGTCGGTCGCTGCCGACACCGCGATAGCGGAGCAGCCGGCGATCGGCGCACCGCCGTCGGTGAACGTGATGCGGCCGCCGTCGGGTGTCGGGGCAACCGTCGCCGTCAGTGACACGGCGCTGCCCGCGGGCGTCGGATTGGGTGACGCGGCGAGTGTCGTGCGCGTCGAGGTCGGAGCCGGTGCCCGGGCGATCGTGTACGCCGTCACCTGGTCGCCGCTGCCGACGAACAGGCGTCCGCCGCCGGCGCTGGGGGTCGCGAAATGGTTGACGTCAGACCCGCCGGGGATCGTGTTCTCCGGGATCGAGAAGTGACTTCTAGTCGTGCCAGACGTCGGGTCGAGCCCGAAAAGTGTGTCCGTCGAGTGGCTGGTCACCCACACCAGGCCGCCGGCGATCATCGGAGGCCCCGTTGCGCCCGCCGGCGCCGAGAAGCCTGCCTTGGCCGTAATCGACGGCGTCGGCCCCTCAGCGAACGTCAGCGCCTTCAGACCGCTGTTGCACGATGCGTAGATGGCAGCGTTGCCAGGGTCATAGACGGCCCCGCCGAAGCTCCCGCCCGAGCAGAAGCCCGATGCCTGCGCGACGGGCGACGTGACGTGGCCAAGGGCGACGCCGTTGAGCAAGTAGCCACTGCCGTCCTTGCCGGACTGGAATAAGAAGCTTCCGGGCAGGAGCGCGGGCATGCTCGACCCCAGATCGGCGTCGGTGGAGTCCAGCGTGTGCCAGTTCGTCGGTGCCCACCAGTCGAGCGGCGACGCCAGCGCGGTCAGCTTCACGACCGAGTCACCGAAGTCCGGATCGGAGGCCGCGCCGCTGCCGTTCCCGGTCGCGACGTAGACGTTGCCGGCGGCGTCGACGAGTGGAGCGTTGCCGGCACCCCAGATTGCGCCCTCGGTATGGCCCGGCTGTCCATCGACCTGGAAGGCCGTGATACCCGCTCCGGGATTGATCG
Organism: uncultured Solirubrobacterales bacterium; assembly: GCA_963770885.1. Lineage (GTDB taxonomy): Bacteria > Actinomycetota > Thermoleophilia > Solirubrobacterales > Solirubrobacteraceae > Palsa-465. The sequence continues at coordinate 12,142 of CAVYRI010000002.1, forward strand.
CCGCGGACACGAGCCATCCCCAGTAGGTATTGCAGTCGCCGTCGTTACCGCCATAGCCGATCAAGATCCGCCCAGCATCGAGCGCGAGCCCAGGGCGTTGTAGCTGGTTGACCGGAGTACCGCCGCTCGGGAACGGCGGGTCTACATTGACCGGGAAGCCCGCAATCGGCAGTCCCGAGACCAGATCGAGCGCGAACAGCTCGTGATGGATCGCGCCAGACGTTGAGACCGCACCGACGGCATAGATGCGATTAGCGGCGATGTCGATCACCGGCGTGCTCGTGATCCCAATCGAGGGCGAGATGTCACCACACGGTGCCACCGACGAAGGCTCCGGCGTCGCGAGGTGCCTCGACCACACGACGGCGCCCGTGCCAGCGTCGAGCTTGTAGACGGTGTCGTTCTCGGTTGCCACATAGACGTATGCGCCATACACGAGCGGCTGCCCGTACACCTCGCCGTCCAGCGCCGCCGTCTGCCACGCCGGCGCCGGCGTCACGGGCACCGCGCTGTCGGGGTCGATCCCGCTCCGCGCCGCATCGTGACGGTACGTCGTCCACGCCGGAGCAGCGGCCTGGGCATAGGCCCCGACCAGCGCCTGGACCCCGAGCACGGCCACGATCACGAGGGGCGAGAGAAGTCGCCAGCGCATGAGCGCCAGGCTACCGGTCCGTTGGCCGCGCGCTGCAACACAGGGGTATCGGCTTCGAATCCCGGTAGCGGTACTTCGTCAACGCCGAGGCCTACGCGCCCGAGTCGCCGTACAGCCCGCACCCCGCCATTGTTGAGCCCACCGGACCGCCGGCCAAGTTCTCGGGCACCGTGTAGGCCGGGCCGCCTCCGACTTGCGCAGCGTTCAGCTCGTCGACCGCGTAGCCCGGGACGATGGCCTCGGCCTGCAGGTGGCTCTCCCAGCAAAGGCAGGCTTGCGGGGTGCTCCCCTGCCCGGGTGATGGTCCGGCGGTGCAGTCTCGCTGGAACTCCGACCACGCGGGCGAGAGCGCGGCGACGGGCGCCTGGACGACGCGCGCGACTCTCGCTCCGCTGAAGATGATGAATGGTCCGACCAGCGCAACGAGCAGCAGCGCAAGCGGCAGATAGCGGCCTGGCCGCAGATCTCGGTAGTGGGCTGTCGCTCCGCCGGCTGGACTCATGGGTGTGAGGTTGGCGGGCGTTCAGGCGCTGCGTCGTCTTCGAGCCCGCTCAAGCCTCTGGCCCCGCTGTCGAACGCTGTTTGCCTCCGCTCCACCACCTCGTCCGCGCCATGGCGCTGTCGGCGGCTTGCGGGCTTCGGCCGGCGTTCTGACCGCAGGGCCAGGTTGCATAGAGACAGTAGACCCTCCAGGCCGAGCAGCGCATCCGTAGTAATGCGCTCAGTTTGGTGCATCGATGCTGCTGAAGCCGAGAGCGGGGCGGCGATCAGGCGGCGGGGTGCCGAGCACGCGGGTTTCTTGTTTTCAGCAAGCGCTCGGGCGGGCCCTGCCCGGCGCTGTCGGCCGTTAGGCGTTTGGTTGACGCCCCGTTCAAATCCGATTATGCTCCGCGACGCTAACCGCACGGCCGATTCGCGGCCCGCGATCAGCCAGGGGGGGACCGGGGATGAGGAAGGTTGTTGTGACGCTGGTCGTGGCGCTTGTGATGCTTGCCATCACAGCAACGGCGAGCGCGGCTGTGACGGCGACGGTTTCACCCACCACAGGTCCGCCGACGACCGCGGTTACGGTCACCGCAACCGGGTTCGATCCCAACGCGGCGATCGATGTCTACGTTGACACGAGCAACGTTGCGATCGCGACGAGCAACGCCTCGGGTGCGGTCAGCGCCGCGATCACGATCCCGTCGAGCGCTGAGTCCGGGACTCACTGGGTGACGCTCGATGAGGAGCGGACCCATGCGGCCGCCCAGGCGTCGTTCCTCGTCATGGTGCAGTGGCAGCAGGGTGGGTTCGGCCCGTCCAAGCGCTCCTTCAATCCGTACGAGAACACGATCTCGACCGGCAACGTCTCCGAGCTGGTCCAGGCGTGGTCCCAGCCGCTCGACGGCTTCGCCAACAGCAAGTCGATCATCGTGTCGGGCAATTACGTCTATCTCAAGGACGCCGATCAGGTGATCCGCGCGTTCAACCAGGCCGGCAGGCTGGAGTGGACCGGGTCGACGCCGTTTGAGATGTTCCCCGACGCGCTCGCGCCGGCGGCCTATGGCGCGAAGGTGTTCTTCGCTGACAACAACGGTAACGTCGTCGCCTACAACTATCCGTGCCGTACCGACGGCGGGGTGTGCACGCCGGCCTGGACAACGAATATCGGGGCCGGAGTCGAGGGCGGCATCACGGTCCACAACGGCCTTCTCTACGTGCCCGCGGCCGACGGTGAGGTTCACGTCCTCAACCCGTCAACCGGTACCGCCAGAACGAGCATTGTGGTCTCGACCACGAGTCCGCTCTCGACATGGATCGCGTTCGCCGCCAACGGTGGCGGATTTGTCGGCTACGGGGCGCGTGTGGCCGAGACGCCGACGAATACCGGCGGTGGCTCTGATGTCGGATACGGCGGATCGGTGTCCTCGCCGGTGGTCGGCGCTGACCAGGGCTACGCGACGACGACGGCGGCAACCCTGCAGCAGCTTCAGTTCGGTTGGTCGACCGCGCTGTCGGGCACGGGGTGCAATCCAACGCCCGCGTTCGCCAACGGGGTGGTGTTCGCTGCCGGTTGCGGGTCGCTCGGCGCCTATGACGCCGGCAGCGGCGCGGCGCTTTGGGCGATCGCGATCTCCGGCGGCGTGCAGGGCCTGTCAGTCGCCAACGGCATTCTGTATGCGTGTGTCGGCTCTCAGGTTGTCGCCTACGCCGCCTCCTACGGCGGCCGGCTGTGGGCAGGTGGGCACTGCAGCGCCGCTCCGGTGGTCGTCAACGGGACGATGTACGTCTCGTTCGCCGACGTCAGCGCGTACACGCTCAGCGGCGCTCAGACGACCTCGCTGACCCACCGAGGCGCACGGCGACCGAACCCGCGCCGCCTCAGGCCATCGGCCAAGCTCCGCCGTCGCTACTGGCAGCATCGCCGCCGGCACCACCGCCGCGCCGGCGCCCGGACCTGAGCGATATGGGAGCACGGTGGCGGCCGGTCGCGGGGCTCGTTCTCACCCTGCTCGCCGTCGCCGCGGCGCATCCTGAGCCGGTACGGGCGGACGCCGGGACGGGCGCGATCAGCGGCCACGTGACGACGACCGCGGTCGCGGCGGTGCGTCCTCGTGCTCGACCCGGCGGGTCAGTCGATCGCCATGACCGCGACTGACGGCACGGGGAGCTACGTCGTCGACGGGGTTCCGGCCGGCCATTGGACCGTCGAGTTCGTCCCCGACGACGGCTGCCTGGGAGCCGACACCGCCGATGCGTTTCAGTACTACTCCGGTGCGCCTACGCCCGGGACGGCGACACCGGTGATGGTCACGGCCGGGCAGATGACAACCGGCATCGACGCCGTGCTCGCCACCGGCGCGATCATCTCCGGAACCGTGACCGACCCGTCGGGCAACGCGCTCCCGGGCGTCTGCGTGCTGCTCGAGGACACCAGCGGCGCCCCGGTCGTGCGCCAGCCGACCGACACGGGCGGCAACTACGAGATCGACCAATTGCCGGCGGGGCATTTCATCCTGCAGTTCGTCGACGACGGGTGCGTCGGCCGCGCGCCTGGCCACAGCTCGACATTTCTCGGCGGATCCACGCCGGCGACCGCGACGGTGCTCGACCTTGGCACCGGGCAGATCGTCGGCGAGCTCGACGCGATGCTCGACCCGCTGCCGTCCGGCAGTGGGAGTGGGGGCGGGGAATCCACGACCGGTCCGGTCACCATCAAGCCGGTGGCTCCGCCGGGCGCGCCGCGGAATCGCCGCAGCGGACCGCGCGCCGTCGCGTCGCTGCTGCGCGCCGCAGGAGGAAGATGGAGGGTCGACGCGCGCCGCCGGCTGCACCTCGGGCTGCGCTGCTCGGCCGGCGGCCCGGTCTGCCGGGTGAACGTCGCCGTCAGCCGCGTGCGACGCCGCGGGACCCGCCTTGTCGCCGGCGCACGGGCGGGATCACGGTCGGCGACGATCCGCCCCGGGCGGACGCTGGCGCTAGTCGTCTCGCTACGCGGCGTCCACTCAGGGCCGCTGTGGATCGCGGTCCGCGGGCGCGACCATCGCCTCATGCTCCAGACCGTGATCTCGGTGCGCTGGCAGCGGCGCCGCGTCGTGCGCTGAGCGCGAGCAATTCCGTAGAGCGAAAAAAGTTTTCGCTACGATGGTCGGGCATCGCTCATGCCTAGCCCGGATGACAGACGCATTGGGCAGCAACCGTTTCGGCCCGCGCTGTCCGCCCTTGCGCAATCTGTCGGCCTCGATGCGCCGTGACGATTCCCGATCACCGCGATTCGGCTCGGGTCAGTGGCGTTCGCATCGGGCATCGGCAGCTGTCGGCCGGGCCGCTTGACCTGATCGTCTCCGACTGCCAGTCGGTGTCGTCGCACGACGTCCGCCGCCAGGACATCGGAATCCGCGGGGGACGGATCGTTGCGCTCGGCGATCTGGCCGACGCCGACAGCTCCGCAAGGCTCGACGCATCCGGATTGCTCGCGCTGCCGGGACTGGTTGACGCCCACGTACATCCGACGTATCTCGACGATCCCCGGGACTGCTCGATCGCGGCGCTGTGCGGAGGTGTGACGGCGATGCTGTGCTTCGCCTACGCCCGCAAGGGTGACTCGCTGCTCGGCGCTGTGCGCGAGCTGCGAGACGCCGCGCTCGGCTCATCGCTGGTGGACTTCGGCCTGCACGCGACCATGTTCGATGCGCGCGTCCAGGCCGACGAGATCCCCGCGGTCGCCGCCGCCGGGGTGAGGACATTCAAGCTGTTTCTGGCGTACGCGGCGCAGGGATGGATGTCCGACGACTCCGCGCTCGCCAAGGTGATGGAGCAGATCAGCGCAGTTGACGGCCTGCTCCTGGCTCACTGTGAGAACGGCGCCGCGATCGACGTCCTCGAGCGCCGCCTCCTGACCGGCGAGCACGCCGACGAGCCGTCGGCGCTGAATGCGACCCGCCCGTCGCTGTTGGAGGCCGAGGCCGTCAACCGGGTACTCACGTTCGGAGAGGTGTTCGACTGTCCGGTGTTCATCGTCCACGTCACCTCCAACGACGCACTCGAGGTCGTACGGCGCGCGCGGACACGGGGCGGCGCGCTGGCGGCTGAGACCTGTCCCCAGTATCTGGCGTTGACGGCGAACGCGGTCGAGCAATGGGGATCACTGGCCAAGATCGGGCCGCCGCTGCGTTCCGACGGCGACCGGCAGTCGCTCTGGACCGGGCTTCGCGATCGGAGTCTGCAGACGATCGGCTCAGATCACGTGCCCAAGAAGACGGTGGCCGACGCCGAGGACCCGCTGAGCCAGGCCGGCTTCGGGGCTCCGTCGATCGAGACGATGCTCGCCGTCGTCTACGACCAGGGCGTCGCGGGAGGGCGGATCCCCGTCACCCGGCTGGCCGAGCTGATGAGCGAGAACCCGGCGCGGATCTTCGGGCTGTGGCCGCGGAAGGGAGCGATCGACCTCGGCGCTGACGCCGATCTCGTGTTGTGGGATCCCGACGGGACAAGCCTGATCTCGGCAGCGCAGCTGCACAGCCGGTCGGGCTATTCGCTGTATGAGGGACAGAGGCTTGCAGGCAAGCACGTCGCGACCCTCGCGGCCGGCCGGGTGGTGGCGCGCGACGGTGACCTCGTCGATGACGGCGGACGCGGGGAGTTTCTTGCGACCGGTCGAGGCGACCTGCTGAGAGACGATCCGCCGCGCATGCTCGCGGAGCTTCGGTCTGAGGCGACGTCCGGCTGAGCAACGACCGTCAGTCGACCAGCGGCGCCTGCGCGGCGGCCGCGACTACGCTTGCCTGGATCCTGATCAGTCCCTGAGGACAGACGGCGTGCAGATCATCGACCGAGTGGCAATGATTATGGAGCAGCTTGCCCAGGCTCCGAACGGCCTGACGCTCTCCGAGCTGTCGGCCGCGACGGGCCTGGCACCGGGAACCTGTCACCGGTTGCTTGCCGGGCTGCAGGAGGCGCGGCTCGCCGATCGAGACGAGGCGTCGCTTCGCTGGCGGCCGGGCATGGGGCTGGTGCGGATCGCGTCGACGCTGAACAATCACCGCGGTCCGGCGAGCGTCGATCGCGTGCTGGAGGCGCTGCGCGATCGATGGCAGGAATGCTTCTTCTTGTCGGTCCTGACCGAGGAAGCGGTTGTATGCATCCGTTCGGTTGAGACGACCGACCCCAATCGGGTCAGCGTCACGGTTCCGCCGGGCCGGCGGTTGCCGCTCCATGCCTCCGCGTCCGGGAAGGCCATCATCGCCCAGCTTCCGAAGGCGACAAGCCGCGCGATGCTCACGGGATCGCGACGGACGCGGTTCACCCAGTGGACGCTGACTCGCCTGGCCGACATCGACCGGGACCTGGCTGCCACGCGCGAGCGTGGCTACGCCGTCTGTGATCAGGAGATCGAGACCGGGGTCGTTGCGTATGCGGTCTCATTCGTCGGACCGCATGACGAGCTGCGCAGCCTCGGCGTGATCGGCCCCCGCGAGCGCTTGATGGATCACGGCGAATCGGGCCTTCTGCAGGCGCTGATCGGCGCCGGCGCGGATCTCGACACGACCTGACGGGGTCAGTCTGCGCCCGCGGCCGATGGGCTCAGGGCGTCGGTAGTCGCAGGGCGGACCGTCGCAACACCCGGTCACGCGCGCTCGTCGGCGCGCGGGCGGTGCGACGGGCTTGGACGGTCCGAACCGGGGCTGGTCAATTCTGGTAGACTGCGGAAATCTTTTCCGCCACACGGAAAAGCCTGGACCAGCATCGTGAGATGCCGCTGACCAAGTTCACTCCCTCGACGTGGTTGTCCGGCCTGGTTGCAGAGGCATCGCAACTGCGGTTCGGAGGGCTTGAGCCCGATCAGAGAGAGCACGTCAGATGCGTGTTCTCCGACACCATCGCGGCGATCGCCGCGGGCAGCCGCGAGGCGGAGAACGTGCGCTACGCGGCTCGCTTTTCACCTCAAGCTGTGGCGGGTGCAGCGGCGATCATCGGCCCGACGCCGCGGTGGGCATCTGCCGAGGACGCCGCCTTCGCGAACGCCACCTCGGGGGTTGCGCTCGAGGTCGACGAGGGGATCCGTCCCACCGGGCATCCAGCCGTGCATGTGGCTCCGGCGGCGCTCGCGATTGCGCAGGCGACCCGCGCCCGCGGGGACGCGCTCCTGGCGGCATTCCTTGCCGGCTACGAGGTCGCGGCCGGCCTTTACGCGGCCTTCGCTCCGCATCCGGAGTTGCACCCACACGGGAGCTTTGGCGCGATCGGTGCCGCGGTGGCGGCTGCGCGCCTGATCGACGCCGATCCGATCGTGGCCGCGTCACTGGCCGCGAGCGCTCCGCTTGCGCCGATGTGGCCCGCGTGCCTGGAGGGGGCGACGGTGCGCAACTCGTACGCCGGCGGGGCAGCATCGCTGGGGGTGCGGGCGGCATGGATGGCTGCTGCCGGCTTCAGCGCGTCGCCGGGTGCGTGTGACGTCGCGTTCGGCTCGCTGCTCGGGCGCCTTGATCCCGGTCAGGTGACGGAGCCTGTTGACGGTCTTCGCATGGCTGGGAACTACTTCAAGTTGCACAGCGCATGCGCGCATCTGCACAGCGCAATCGACGCGTGCGTGGACCTCGCCGTGATCGACGCTGCCGACCTACAGTGGGCGCACGTGCGCGTGGCGCCGGTCACGATGCGACTGAGCGGCTTGCCGGCACTGAACTCGCTGTCGGTGCGATTCTCACTTCCGTATGTCGTCGCGGTGACGCTGCTGACCGGGCGTTGCGACGAGACGACGCTGGTTGTCGACCAGCGCTACCTGGAGGTTGCCGAGCGCATCGAGGTGGAGGTCGACCCCCGGATGGGCGAGCAATGGCCGGCGCAATGTCCTGCCCGCGTGACGATCGCCACTCCGGCGGGCGTCCGCGAACGTGAGGTCTCAAACCATCGAGGCCATCATCTGAATCCGGCTGACCCAGCCGAGTTGCGGCGAAAGTTCGAGCGGCTGACGCGGGGGACGACCGCCGCCGGCAGCTTCGATCGCCTCGCGACACTCGAGGAGGTGCCCGACGCGTTCGATCTGTTCAGTTAGCTCGGAGATCGAGGTGGTGACGTGCTCGCGGCCTTGATGCGCGAATACGGCGGCGCCGAAACACTGTCGGTGGAGCAGGTGCCGGATCCGGCTCCGGGCCCGGATGAGCTTGTCGTCAGGATCGAGGCGGCGGCTCTGAATCACCTCGACATCGATTTGCGAGCGGGCACGTCCCGGATCCCGCTCGAGCTCCCTCACATCCTGGGCTGTGAGGGCGTCGGGCGAGTGGAGTACGTCCCCCCGGGCCTGGAGCTGGGGCTGTCGGCCGGTGACCGCGTGATGGTGCTCGAGGAACTCCCGTGCGGCCGCTGCAGAGAGTGCGTCAGCGGACGGCAGAACCTTTGCGACTCGGCGACCTGGATAGGCGTCAGCCGCCCCGGCTGTTATGCACAACTGATCGCGGTGCCCGGCCACGGCGTGCTTGCGCTGCCCGACCAACTCGACGCAGCCGAGTGGGCGGCCGTGCAGGCGGCCTTCGGAACCGCCTGGCACATGCTCATAACCCGCGGCCTGCTGGCCGCCGGCGAGCGGGTTCTGATCAACGGTGCGGCAGGCGGAATCGGCAGCGCCGCCGTGCAGGTGGCGACTCTCGCCGGAGCCGAGGTGATTGCCACCGCCGGCTCGGAGGACAAGCTCGCCCGGGCGCGGCGGCTCGGGGCGAGCTGGTCGGTCAACTACGACCACGACGGCTGGGACGCCGAGGTGCTCGAGACGACCGACGGCGAAGGGGTGGATCTCGTCTACGACCACGTCGGCGGAGACGTGCTGGTCAAGAGCCTGCGGCTCCTTCGCCCGGGCGGGCGCCTGGTCACCTGTGGGGCCCATGCCGGGGAGACGGTCCCGCTCGATGTCATCGAGCTGTTCAGAGCCGAACGCTCGATCATCGGCTCCCGGTCGTGCACGGCGCGCGAGCTGACGACCGTCGTGGAACTCGTCGCGGCCGGGCAGCTGAAACCGGTTGTCGACTGCGTGCTGCCGCTGGGCGAGGTCAGGGCGGCACACGAACGGATGGAGAGTCGCATGCACTTCGGCAAGATCGTTCTTGACCCCGTCGCTGACGGATTGGAGGAGAACCACCATGGCTGACACGCCGGATGTCGTTGTCGTCGGGGGCGGGTTCGCGGGCGTTACTGCCGCGCGCGAGCTGACACGTCACAACGTCGATGTGACGGTGCTCGAAGCGCGTGACCGCCTCGGGGGCAGGACGTGGACAGATGTCAGGTGGGGGAAGAGCCTGGACATGGGGGGGACGTGGATCCACTGGACTCAGCCACATGTGTGGGCGGAGGTGACCCGCTACGGACTCGAGCTGACATCCAGTCCAGACAGCGAACGGGCGGGGTGGATCATCAAGGGAGGGGAGTGCGAGTACGGGACCAGGGAACAGCTCGAGGAGATCATGGACCGGGGCATGAGCCACATCGCTCGCCGGCACAGCGATCTGTTCCCTCGGGCATATGAACCCCTGTACAACAGCGAGGCGCTGGCCGAGATCGATCGCCGCTCGGTCGCGGAGGAGATCGCGTCGCTGGATCCAACTCCTGCCGAGTTCGTCCTGCTCGACGGGATGTGGGCGACGAACTTCAGCGCGACGGCGCAGGAGAGCGCGCTCACGCAGGCGGTCCGGTGGTGCGCGCTGACCAACGGTGACTGGCGCGTGATGTTCGATGCGATCGCGAAGCACAAGGTGGTGGGCGGCACGAAGGCACTACTCGAGCGGATCGCCGCAGACTCAAGTGCCTCGTTTGAAACCGGCAGGCCGGTCCAGCGGATCGCCGCCGAGGGCGGAGGCGTGACCGTCAGCCATTCCGACGACACGGTCAAGGCGCGCGCGGCGATCGTCACCGTCCCGATCAACGCGATGGCTCAGGTCAGCTTCGAACCCGAGCTGGCGCCGGGTCGGGCCGCGATGGCGCGTGAGCGCCAGGCATCGAAGGGGAGCAAGGTGTGGATCCGCGTTGAGGGACGTCAACAGCCGTTCTTTGGTTACGCCACCTCCGACCATCCGCTCACCCTGATCCAGTACGAGTACGAGCACGACGGGGACAGCCTGTTCGTCGCGTTCGGCTCAGATGGCAATCGACTTGACGGTAACGACGTCAGCCAGGTGTCGGAGGCGTTCCGGGCGTGGCTGCCCGACGCCAACGTGATTGACGCGACCGAGCACAACTGGACCAGAGACCCATACTCGCTGGGCACCTGGCCGATGCTCAAACCGGGTCAGCTGACCCGCTACGGCGAGGACCTGTACGAGCCACAACCGCCGATCTTCTTCGCGGGGTCCGATGTCGCCCAGGGGTGGGCGGGCTTCATCGACGGGGCAATCGAAACCGGACTGCGGAGCGCTCGGGAGGTAATGGCATTCCTCGGAGACGCAAGCTGATGCGCGACGTCCCTCACCCACGAATCGCTGGAAAGGCATCGCAAGAGATGACCGACGATCCGCACGCGCGCGCCGACAACGACGCTCATGCCGGCATCAGTCGCCGCGACCTGCTGCGCGCCGGTGCAACCGGGGCGCTATCGGTCGGAACGGTGTCACTCGTGGCGGCCTGCGGCGGGTCCAGCGGCACGGCCAGCACAGCCAGCACGGCCAGCCTCGCAGCGTCGAAGGGCGGCAAGCGGGGAGGCACCCTTCATGCGGGGCTGATCGGCGGTAGCGCATCGGATCTCCTCAATCCGCTCAACGCGGTCACCACGACGGACTTCGCTCGCTGCATCCAGCTCTATGACCAGTTGGCGATCCTCGACCCCGACGCCTCGATCGGGATGAAGCTGGCCGAGGAGATCACCCCCAATGCCAATGCCACCGAGTGGACGATTCGGCTGCGGCCCGGGGTGACGTTTCACGACGGTAAACCGCTCACCGCCGATGACGTTGTCTACACGTTCCAGACGATCCTCAATCCGAAGACGCCGACGATCAGCACCGTGCCGATGGCGCCGCTGGATCGCAACAAGATCACCAAGGTCGACAAGCTCACGGTAAAGCTCGGGTGTCATCACCCGTTCTCGACGTTCCTGGAGACGGCCGCTTCGCTGAGCACGATGGGGATCATCCCGGTCGGCTTCGATCCCAAGAAGCCGGTCGGAACCGGACCGTTCATGTACAAGTCCTTCACGCCCGGCCAGCAGAGCGTGTTCGTCCGCAACCCAAACTACTGGGAGCATGGGTTGCCCTACCTCGACCGGGTCGTGATCACCGACTACGCCGACGAGACCAGCCAGGTGAACGCGCTGTTGGCGGGCCAGGTGGACGTGATCGATCAGCTGTCCGCCGCATCAATCGCGACTTTGGGGTCGAGTCGAACTCTGGTGTCCCGGGGTGGTGGCTTTAACCCGTTCACGATGCGGCAGGACGTCGCACCTTTCAATGACGTACGGGTCCGCCAAGCGCTGCGGTTCGTCGTCAACCGCCCGGAGTTCAACTCCCAGGTGTTCTTGAGCAACGGGACCGTCGCCAACGACCTCTGGTCGCCATTCGATCCGCTCTACGACCACTCTCTGCCGCAGCGCGTTGGAGACGTCGAGAAGGCGAAGGCGCTGCTGAAGGCCGCCGGGCATGAGGGCCTTTCGGTGCAGCTGGTGACCTCTCCGATCGCACAGGGCACCGTGACGTCTGCTCAGGTGTTCGCCCAGCAGGCATCCGCCGCCGGGGTGCACGTCAATCTGCGGCAGGTGACGGTGACCGAGTTCTTCGGACCAAGTTACCTGAAGTGGCCGTTCGCCCAGGACTATTGGTTTTACCTGCTCTACTTCCCGCAGGTGGCGGACTCGATGATCCCTGGCGGGCTGTACGACGAGACCCACTTCAGCAACCCGCGTTACTTCAGCCTCTATTCGCAGGCGCTGGCGACGACCGACCTCACCAAGCGTCGCGAGATCGCCCACGAGATGCAGAACATCGACTACAACGAGGGCACCTACATCATCCCGATCTTCGTGCCCTGCATCGATGGCCACGGCGCCCACGTCCAGGGGATCCACGGCTCCAAGACCGGCCAGTCGCTCGGCAACTACGACTTCAAGAACATGTCGCTGACGTGACCCCGACCGTGCTTCGATCGAGCTAGGTCGCGATGGCAGAGCGAGTCCTGGCGATCGCCCGCGAGCAGCTTCGCAGCGAGCTCGCGGCCGACCTCGGGCGCGGCGGCTACGTCCTGCAGGTCGGGGCAGATTCCGCGGTGGAGCGATATTTCGACAAGGCGCTGGTGCTGTGCCGGCCAGGGTTGCTTGCGCGTGCCGCCGAGCTGATGACCGATCTGCTGCCCGAGGTCTGCGAGCGGATCGCGGTCAACGGGGTCGCCGCGTGCACGCTCGGGACGGCTCTATCGCTGACGACCGGCGTGCCGCTGCTGCTTGGCTCGTCGACAGCGGGTGAACCTCCGGAGTTTGAAGGCGACCTGCACCCCAACGCCCAGGTGGTCTTGCTCGAAGACGTCGTGTTCACCGGCCAGCGAGCGCTGTCAGGGGCGCGAGCGCTGATTGCCCGCGACGCCGAAGTGCTCAGCGTGTTGTGCCTTCTCGATCGTGATGTTGGCGCCAGCCGGGTGCTGGCGACCGCCGGCCTCACCCTGCGGCCGCTGTTCACCGAGCACGAACTGCTGGCGATGGCTCATGGGGCTGGATTGTGAGCGCCGTCGGACCGGAGCTCTCCGAGCCCGGTGGCGAGCGAGCGATCGCGAGCCGGATCCGAGCTCGACTCGACGACCTGTCCTCGATCGGCATCGACCCCGGTGGGGGCATCACTCGGCTTGCCTACAGCGAGCAGGAACGGGCGGCACACGAGCGCTTCGGGCAGTGGGTGGGCGAGGACGGTCGATCGGTCGCGGTTGACGGCGCGGGAAACAGCGTCGCGATCTACAACCAGGGCACGCCGTACTTCCTGCTCGGCTCGCACCTCGACACGGTCGTCCATGGTGGGGCCTATGACGGCGCTGCCGGGGTCGTGGGGGCGCTCGAGGCGGCGCGGCTGCTTGCAGATCTGGACTTCGGGCTGCGCGTGGTCGCGTTCGCGGGCGAGGAGGGCGCTCGCTTTGGCCGCCCGACGCTCGGCAGCTCATTTGCCGCCGGGCTCGTCAGCGACGAGGTGGCCGGCGAACTGCGCGACTCCGACGGGATCCAGCTGGCCGGCGCGGCGGCGAAGCTCGGCCTCGACCCAGCGGCATGCGAACGCTGGCTCGGCGCGGACGTCGCATGCTTCTTCGAGATTCACATCGAGCAGGGCCGTCAACTCGAGGCTGGGGCGGCCCGAGTGGGGCTGGTCGACACGATCGCGGGCAGCGTACGGCTGCGCTTCGAGGTGGAGGGCCGCGCCGACCACTCGGGGGCGACGCCGATGCCGATCAGGCTCGACGCCCTGGCCGCCGCGAGCGAGCTGGTGCTGGCCGTCGAGTCGGCGGCCCGCAGATATCGGTCCACGGTCGCGACGGTCGGCAGGCTCGAGGTGCTGCCCAACAGCGTCACCACGGTCCCCGGCCTCGTTCGCGTGTGGGTCGACGTTCGTGACGTCGACTCAGAGGTTCAGCGGACGACGGCGAACATGATCTTCGAGCGGGCGAACGAGATCGCCGAGGTGCGCGGCGTCAACATCCACGGCGAAGTGATCTCCGAGCTGGCGCCGGTGGTGCTCGAAGCGTGGCCGCGGGCGCTCGCTCACCAGCAGTGTGAGCGCCTCGGCATGCCCTACCGGGTCCTGGCCAGCGGCGCCGGCCACGATGCGGCGATCGTCGCGCGCCAGGCCCCGGCGATGATGCTGTTCATCCCCTGCGTCGACGGCATCAGCCACTCCCCGCGCGAGCTCGCCAGCGCCGATGACGTCGCGGCGGCGGCGACGCTGCTCGCCGCGACCGTCAGGTACGCCGGCGGACTGCTGGGTTGAGACGAGCGTTCTCTTCCACGAAACGTCCGCCGAACGGGACAAACCTCGAAGTTCGCCCGCTCGCGGATCGATGTTCCGACGTTTGCGCGCTGGGGACACGCCGGGGTTGGGACTCTGAGAGGCGCGGGCTGAGGGCGCGGGGCTGCCGGTGCCCATCACCCGTTTCAGGCGATGGCGGGCGACGCCGCGAGCGACAGGATCGTCAGTACCGGTGGGCCAGGTAATCCTCCTCTCGCTGACCGCGTCCCTGAACCCGACGCTGGTCGCCGCCACGACGGTGATGCTGTTGCTCGAGCGCCCGAGCAGGCTGATGCTCGGCTATCTGGCGGGCGCGTATCTGACCAGCATCACGCTCGGCCTGGTGATCGTGTTCAGCCTCTCGGACTCGAGTACGGCGAACACGACCCAGAACACGATCAGCCCGGCGGTCGATATCGGCCTCGGGGTGCTCGCGGTGGTCCTCGCATGGGTGATCGCAAGCGGGCGCCAGGAGCGGTTCAGCGAGCGCCGCAAGGCGAAAAAGGAGGCCAAGGGGAGCACCGAGCCGCCCCGATGGCAGCGTGAGCTGAGCAAGGGCACCGCTCGAACGACATTTGTCGTCGGTGCACTGCTGACGCTCCCGGGCGCGTCATACCTCGCGGGCCTGGACTCGATCCACAAGCTGCACTACTCGACGACCGCGACCGTCCTGACGGTGATCGGTTTCAACGTCGTGATGATGTGGCTACTCGAGGTACCGCTCGCGTGCTTCGCGGTCGCCCCCGACTGGACACCACAGGCGATCGAGCGCGCCAAAGCATGGGTCGGCCGCCACGCGCGCATGTTCGCGATCCGCGGCTTCGCGATCATCGGCGTGCTGCTGATCATCAAGGGGATCGTCGGCCTGGTGACCTGACCCTTCGCGGTGCGGCGGGCCAGGCTTGCGCCCCGAGAGCTGTCGACCAATCGCAAGCTACAAGTCCGTAGCTTGCCCGGTGGTGTGCACACGTACTGGACCGAACCTATGTTCGCATCAAGCTCCGGATGCGGGAGACCGCCCCGAGCGGGACGCTGACCAGGCAGGACGTTGGCGCTCCCGAAAAGCCATGCGAGCGCGACGGTCAACGATTGGAGGTCGTGATGAGTGTTTCAACAGCTCCCGAGCCACGGGTGGGGACGAGTCGTATCGACATGACGACCAGTCCCGACACGTACTCCGACGATCCCGAGCGCGGCTATGGATGGGTCGCGTTCGCAGGCGTGCTGTTGATGATAATCGGCAGCCTGAACCTGATCGAGGGCCTTGCCGCGATCGGCAACTCCCACTTCTTCGTCGCCAACACGCACTACATCATCGCCAGTCTCAACACCTGGGGATGGGTTGCGGTGTGCATCGGCGTGCTCCAGTGGGCCGTCGGCGTGGGCGTGTTCGTCAAGAACCAGTTCTCGCGCTGGGCAGGTGTGTTCATCCTCGCGTGCAGCGCGATTGCCGCGCTACTGATGATCCCGGCGTATCCGTTCTGGTCGCTGGCGATCTTCGCGCTCGACATCCTCGCGATCTATGGATTGATCGCGCATGGGCAGCACATCTCGTCGGTCAGGGGCCGGTAGTCCTAACAAGCGGCGTGTCGTGATCTCACCGGATTGCGGCACGCTGGGGGAGCGGCCCGGGCCGGGGGCGCGGTCCACGCCGGGGGCGCGGCCCGGGCCGGGGGGCGCGGTCTACGCCAGGGGCGCGGTCCACGCCGAATGCCAGCCGCCGCCGGTCAATGCCGGTCGGCGGCCGTGCCTCTGGTGCGATGCGCGGCGGCCGGCACGCTCTCCATTGCCGGTCGTTTGTCACTTGGGTGCGCCTCGTACCAGTCGGCATAGCGACGCGCGAGCGGCGCCGCGGTGATCCCGTGAGCGAACACCGACAGGCCGATCGTCAGGTACGTGGCCATCAGGATCGTGCTCGCGCCAGGAAGGTTGGCTTCCTCAACGGTGATCACGGCGAATACGATTGACGCCAGCCCACGGGGGCCGAACCAGCCGAGAAATGCGACCGTCGGCCACTCCGCGCCGGTGCCGATCATCGCCAGCGCGACCGGCACGATCCGGATCGCCGTCAGGCTCAGAACCGCGTACAGCACGATCGACCAGCTCAGGTGCTGCAGTGACGGGCCCAGCAGCACCGCGCCGAAGATCACAAAGGTGATCCCGCCCAGCAGTCCTCCGAGCTCCTCGTTGAACCGGGACGCCCGCTCCGATTCGTGGTGCGCAAGGGCGCCGAAGATCGCCCCGGCGAGAAACGCGGCGATAAACCCCGAGCCGCCGAGCGCGACCGCGAACCCGTAGGCGAGCGCGGCCCCGGCGACCGGGATCACCTGGAGCCACGATCCCGCAATCAGGTCGCGGCGGTGAGCGACCACCACCACCGCTGCGGTGACCAGGCCACCGACCACACCACCGAGGAGCCCGTAGCCGATCTCCTCGGCGACGATCGTCAGCGCATGGTGGCTGGTCATCGCCTTGTCCTCGATATCCGCCGAGGCGAGCGCGATCAGCAACAGCGGGACGCAGATCCCGTCATTGAGCCCGCTCTCGACGTTGAGCCCCTGGCTGATCCGGGACGGAAGCCGCGGCTCGGTCACGACCGCCTGCCCGAGCGCTGCGTCGGTCGGCGCCAGCAGCACCGCCAGGACGAGCGCCTCGGTGACGTCCAGATGACCGAACAGCACGGCGGCCACGCCCGCCCCGGCGGCGATCGTCAGCGGCAGCCCGATCCCAAGCAGACGCGCCGGTACCGCTGACTCGTGGCTCAGCCGCCGCAGCTTGATTCTCGAGGCATCGGCGAACAGGACGACCGCAAGCGTCGCCTCGGCGAACGTGCGGACCGTCGTGCCGTTGCGGGGCACGGTCACGTCGTCGAGCACCAGCGGGCCGAGCAGCAGCCCGGCGCCGACGAACACCATCGCCGGCGTCACCGGCGTGCCGGTCAGACGGCGAGAGACCGCGGCGACGGCGAGCACCGTCGCGGCGACGATCGCAAGCTCCCAGTTCATGGCCAACGAAGAGCATCCTCCACGCGACCGACGGAAGCTGCGGCCCGCCCGAATTGCCGTCGCGGGGATAGCATCGGCCAATCGACGCACCGACCACCCAAGACAAGGAGAACGCGCGATGGCGATCGACACGCTGATGGCATATGTAGGCGTCTACGACAGCCTCGAGGACGCCGAGGCCGACTACGAGCTGGTCAAGGAGCTGCACGTGGAGGCGGGCCTGATCGACGCCTACGACGCGGCGATTGTCGAGCGGACCGCCGACGGCAAGGTCAAGCTCGGCAAGAAGCACGAGACCCCAACCCGCGTCGGCGGCGTGCTCGGCGGTGGCGTCGGCCTGGCGACCGGTCTGGTGGTGGCGCTGTTCCCGTTCGCCGCGATCGGTGGTGGGCTGCTGCTCGGCACGGCCGCCGGTGGGGCGATCCTCGGGTCGGTCGCCGGCCACGCAGCCGCTGGCATGAGCCGCGGCGACCTCAAGGACCTGGGCGAGCAGCTCGACGCCGGACAGGCGGGGCTGGTCGTGGTCGCCGTGTCTGACATGGGTGCCAAGGTGGAGCGGGCGATGAAGCACGCGTCCAAGGTGCAGGAGAAGGAGCTCAAGGCCGACACCGCCGAGATCGAGCGCGACGCGGCGTCCGCCGGGGAGGGCCAGAGCTAGCGGCTCGGAGGTCGCGCCGGTAGTGTCGCAAGCGACCGGTGGGCAATCGAAAAGGAGAAGGTCATGTCGCAAGAAGCGGTTGCGAAGCTGCGTGCGGCGTACGACGGATTCGCGCGCCAGGACATGGCCGCGGTCCTGGCCGCGTTTGATGAGCGGATCGAGTGGACGGTCCCCGACGTGCTCCCGTTCGGTGGCGTCTACCGCGGCCACGAAGGCGTCGGAGGCTTCTTCGCCCAGCTACCGGGCTACTTCGAGCAGCTGATCGTCGAGCCACAGGAGTTCTTCGATGGCGGAGAAGTCATCACGGTCACGATCCGCCTGCGCGGTAAGGGCCCAGGCGGGTCGCTCGACAGCCAGTCACTGCATCTGTGGCGCATGGGCGACGGCAAGGCCGCGAGCTTCCGTGAATACCCCGACACGGCGGCCCTGCTGCAGGTGATCGGCCACGCGGCGCCGCCTGCCGACGGCGGCTAACCCCAGACTTCGCCGGCGACCTCGACGATCAGCTCGAGCTTGGCGCGCTGCTCGTCGATCGTCAGCTTGTTGCCCTCCTCGGTTGAGGAGAAACCGCATTGGGGTGAGAGACAGAGCTGGTCGAGGTCGACGTAGCGCGAGGCCTCATCGATCCTGCGCTTGAGCAGGTCACGGTCCTCGAGCTGCGGCTTCTTGGTCGTCACCAGCCCGAGCACCACCTGCTTGCCGGGGCCGACGAACCGAAGCGGCTCAAACGTGCCCGAGCGCTCGTCGTCGAACTCGAGGAAGTAGCCGTTGACGTTCAGATCACCGAACAGCGCCTCGGCGACGAAGTCA
The DNA here is from genome assembly GCA_963770885.1 of uncultured Solirubrobacterales bacterium. Taxonomy (GTDB): domain Bacteria; phylum Actinomycetota; class Thermoleophilia; order Solirubrobacterales; family Solirubrobacteraceae; genus Palsa-465. The sequence continues at coordinate 30,703 of CAVYRI010000002.1, forward strand.
TAGCCCCCCTCGGCGACCCACATCGACTGGTTGTTGCCGCGGCAGAGATGCGTGGTGACCACCAGGTCATCGGGCTTGGCGGCAAGCGCCCGGTTGATGTTGGCGATGTACTGCTCGTGGAGGTGGTCCGGATCGCCTCCGATCTGCTCGATGTGCTCGCGCTGGGCAGGATCGTTGATGTAGGCGAGGCTGGTGTCGTCGAGCTGCAGGTAACGGCACCCAAGCTCGTAGACGCCGCGCATCTGCTCTGCGTAAGCGCTCGTCAGGTCCTCCCAGAACGCGTCGAGCTCCGGGTACACCGACGGGTCGATCGACGAATTGCCGCCCCGGTAGTGGACCATGCTCGGTGACGGGATCGTCAGCTTCGGGGTCTGGCCGGCGCCCGCATGATCGCGGAGGAACTCAAACGCGTCCGCGAAGATCGTGCCGGGCAGCGTGACCGGCGCGGCGACCCGCATCGCTGGCGGGCTGTAATCGAACTCCGCGTCGTTGCTCCTGAAGCGGACATGGATGCTCTCACCCTCGGCCTGGGCAACGCCGCCGAGCGAGTAGATGAAGTCCATGTGCCACGACGTGCGCCGGAACTCGCCGTCGGTGACCGTTCGCAGTCCCGCCGCGCGCTGGAGCTCGATCACGCCCTCGATCGCCTGATCCTCGACCGCACGCAGCGCGGCGGCGTCGATCTCGCCCGCTTTGAACCGCGCGCGGGCCTGCGCCAGCTCCGGCGGCCGCAGCAGACTGCCGACGTGATCGGCACGGAATGGGGGTGTGTCACGAGCGGGCGTATCGACCTCCTACCGACGACTCAAAACCGGAGCTCAACCATACCCGCGGGTCGCCAAGCGCCTCGCGGATCGCGGTGTAGCCTCGAACGATGGTCTCGAAGTACCGCTCAGTCCTGTCCGTGCCCGGATCGCTGGCGCTGATCCTCAGCGCGCTCGTCGGCCGGCTGCCGCTCGGGATGTCCTCGCTGGCGATGCTGCTGCTCGTGCGCGAGACCCATCATTCATACGCGGTCGCGGGCCTTGTGGTCGGCGCCTACGCGCTGGCGAGCGCCGCCGCGGCTCCGCTCCAGGGGCGTCTGGTCGACGGCTTTGGCCGCACGCGCGTGCTCGTGCCGTGCGCGTTCGGGCAGGCGCTGATGCTGGTCGCCTTCGTGCTCGCCGCGTCAGCGGATGCCAGCGGCACGGCGCTCGTGCCGCTGGCGGCGCTCACCGGCGCGTTCGCGCCGCCGGTGCCGGCCACCGCCCGGGCCCTGCTGCGCGAGGTGTATCGCGACCCAGCCGTCCGCGACACTGCCTACGCGCTGGACTCGGTCGTGCAGGAGGTCGTCTGGATCAGCGGTCCGCTGGTGGTCGCGCTGGTGGTGAGCGTCAGCTCGCCCGACGTGGCGGTGCTGCTGGTCGCCGCCGTCTGCGTGGTGGGGACCTTGCTGTTCGTCCGCTCGCCGCTCGCGCGCCGCTCAGACAGGCCCGTGCACCATGAGCAGCGGTCGGCTGTGCGCTCCAACCGCGCGTTGCGGGCGCTGCTCGCGCCGGTCTTCCTGCTCGGCGCGGGACTGGGCGCGATCGAGGTTGGGCTGCCCTCACTCGCGCTGCACGCCGGGTCGAGGCCAGCCACGGGGCTGCTGCTCGCGTTGTGGAGCGTCGGCAGCGTGATCGGCGGACTCTGGTACGGCGCCCGCGTGTGGAGCTCGTCGCTGACGGGCCGCTACCGGATGCTGATCCTCGCGGCGGTGGCCTGCTCGGTGCCGCTGGTCTTCGCGCGTACGATCCCCGAGGGCGCGGTCGCCAGCCTGCTGGCGGGCCTGACGACCGCTCCGGTGTTCTCGAGCCAGTATGCGCTGGTCGGCAGGGTCGTCCAGCGGGGCAGCGAGAACGAGGCGTTCACGTGGATCTCGGCGGCACTGGTGGCCGGGATCGCGGCCGGCTCGGCGATCGGCGGCGTGGTGATCGCGGCCGCCGGCGTCAGCGCTCCGTTCATCGTCTCGTGTCTGGCTACGGCGCTCGCCGCGGCGATGTCACTGCGAACGCACGAGCCGGCGGCGGACGTTCAGGGCCTGTCCGGCGCCACGAGCGCCGCGGCGTTCGGCCCGGTGCCCGACGCCGGGGCGCTCACAGCAGCGCCAGCTGAGGCCCAGTCCAGCCGGCGCTGAGCGCCTCGCGCCGGCCGCCGGACGCCTCGAAGTCAAGCAGCGCTCGCTTGCGGTGCAGCCCGCCGCCGTACCCGGTCAGCGAGCCGTCGGCGCCGATCACCCGGTGGCAGGGGACGATGATCGGAATTGGCGTCTGCCCGACCGCCCAGCCGACAGCGCGAGGCTCGACCGTGCGTCCGCCGCGTTCGGCAGTCAGCTCGCGCGCGATCGTTCCGTAGGTCGTGGTTGCGCCGTATGGGATCTCGAGCAGCGCCGCCCAGACCCGCCGCGCGAACGCGGCCCCCGACGGATCGAGATCGAGCGTCAGATCGAAGCTCCGCAGCTCGCCGGCGAAGTAGGCGTCGAGTTGTTCGGCGGCCGCCGTAAGCGTTGCGTCAGCCGGATTCCCGTACTGCTCGCGCTTGCTCGGGCCGCGGCGCGGGAAGTGAAGGGCCCGGAGTCCCTGCTCGCCGGTCACGAGGGTCAGTGCCCCGATCGGGCTCTCATAGATCGTGAAGCTCATGGTCCTCATTTCGAGTCGTGGAAGATGATGCCGAGCGCCGTCCGCTCGCCGCTCGTTACGGTGCTGACGCCGTGGCGCAGCGCGACGCGATGGTGTCCCCGAGCGCCCGGGTTCGGGCGCTCCCGCGTCGGGAAGATCACAAACGCCCCGCGCTCCGGGGTCAGCACGTGAGCTCGGCTCTGCGCCCGCGGCCGCTGCTCGAGCAGAACGAATTCGCCGCCGCAGAAGTCGACCGTGGGGGCCGAGAGAACGGTCACGACCTGCAGCGGGAAGTACACGTCCCCGTAGAGGTCCTGGTGCAGCGCGTTCCAATCCCCGGCGCGATAGCGGAGCAGCAACGGCGTCGGCCGTGTCTGGCCTGCATCCCGGCAGCGCCCGAGCAGCTCCGAATGCGACGCGGGGAAGGTGAGACGATCGCCTGACAGCTGCATCGCCCAGCGGTTGGCGACCGGCGCCAGATGCTCATAGAACGCGCGACGGGCGGTCTGGATCGGGTCCGGCAAGGGGTGTGAGAAGTACCGGTAACGGCCCTCGCCGAAGCGGTGGCGGGCCATCTCGACGGTGGATCGAAAGCCGTCACCAGTCGAACAGCGCCGCCAGGCCTTCGCACTCAGCGAGGCTCAGCACGGGTGGTGTGATCGCAAAGCCGCGATCATCGAGCGCTTCGGACAACGCCTCCCAATCCAGTGCGTGGACGCGGCCTGCAAGGTCGGTGGTCATGCCCGTATAACGACCGGCGGCGACGATCCGTGAGATCGACGGTCAGACCGCGCGCACCGGCCGGCAGGGAGCGCCGACGCACAGGTGCCGTGACGGCAGGTCGCGAGTGACGACGCTGCCGGCGCCGACGACCGTGCCCGCTCCGATCGTGACCCCGCCGCACACGATCACCCCGGCAGCGAGCCAGGCGTCGTCGCAGACGGTGATCGGGGCCGCGACCTCATAGCGGGTGCGCCGCTCCTCGGGATTCAGCGGGTGGTTGGGCGTCACGAGCTGGACACGGGGGCCGATCTGGACGTCGTTGCCGATCCGGACGAGCGCCGAATCGAGGATCACGGCGCCGAAGTTGATGAACGTCCGCGCGCCGACCTCGATCTGGTAGCCGTAGTCACAGACGAACGGGGACAGGACCTCGCTCTCCTCGCCCAGATCTCCGAGCAGTTCGCGCAGGATCGATGCTCGCTGTTCTGGCTCGCCGGCGCTGATCTCATTCAGCTGCTGAACCACCACCCGGCAGCGTCGACGATCGGCCAGCAGCTCCTCGTCGTCGGCGTCATAGGGATCGCCGCCCAGCATCCGTTCCTTGTGCGTCGGCACGCGGCAATCCTCGCATCCGCAGCGGTGGGCCGGCCGTCACGGGCTCGCGCCCGGAGTGCCGCTCAGATGACGAACGTGCCCAGCTTGGTCACGAACCGTGGCGACGCGGTCTTGCTGTAACGCCGCGAGTCGTCGATCTGGACGCCGTAGCTGTTGAAGTGGGGGTGCCCGCCGGGGAACAGCCGAGCCTTGACCTTGAGCAGCCCGCACGGTCCGTGCGCGCGACCGAACCTGGCGAACGCCACCTGCTTGTGGTGGATGTAGTGCCCGAAGATCGGCTTGTCGGGCCTGAACCCGGAGAAGTACCACGTGACCTTGCGAGACAGCGGCGCCTGCTCGGGCTTGGTCGCCACCGACAGAGGGGCCGCGAGCAGTTGCGTCGTGGCGACGAGCGAGCGCGCCTCGAGATCGGTAGCGGTGAGCGTGACGGTCTTCTCGCCGGGGTGTTTGAAGGCCGGGCCGAGGGGCGCCGGTGGTGGTCTCAATCGTCCCGGTCGCGGTGGCCGTTACGGTGCTGTCGACCGAGCCGTCGCTGCTGGTGATCGTGACCTGGTCACCCGGGGTGAAGCCCGACCCGATGACCGTCATCTGGGCCTGGACCGCGGTCGTGCTCACGTAGCAGTGGTTGTCGACGCTGATCGTCGCCGCCGAGGCCTGTGCGCTCGCCACAGCCGGGGTCAAAAGAACTGCGCCACCGATCAGCAACCGCTCGACGCGGCGGCGTGCAACGCCCCAACTAGCCATCTCCGTCTCCCTACTCGTGGTTTGCGAGTGCTGCCGGCCGCGCGCGAAGTCTAGCGGCCATGCGGGCGGGGATTTACGTTGACGCGGCTGACCTGCATCTGATATATCAGGCACCCATGGCATCTGACTCCAGGCAGCTGCCTGCGACCCAGAGCGTCGTCGTGATCGGCGCCGGAATCGTGGGCAACAGCGTTGCGTATCACCTCACGCAGTTGGGCGAAACCGAGATCACGCTGATCGACAAGGGGCCGCTGCCCAACCCCGGCGGCTCCACCGGCCACGCCTCGAACTTCATCTTTCCGGTCGACCACTCCAAGGAGATGACCTCACTGACGCTCGAGAGCATGCGTCAGTACAGGGAGCTCGACGTGTTCCTCGAGTGCGGCGGGATCGAGGTCGCGCGGACGCAGGAGCGGATGCAAGAGCTGACACGGCGGATCGTGTCGGCCAAGACCTGGGGAATCGAGCCTGTGTCGCTGCTCACTCCGGCCGAGATCAAGGAGCTGGTGCCGTTCATCGACGAACAGCTGTTGCTGGGCGGCTTCTACACCCCGGGCGCAGGAGTGGTCGACTCGCTTCAGGCGGCGACGATCATGCGCGAGCGTGCGCAGGCCGCCGGCATGACCATCGCGGCCAACACCGAGGTGCTCGGGCTCGACGTCGAGCAGGGAACGATCCGTCGCGTGCGGACCGATCGCGGCGATATCGAGGCCGACCGGGTGGTAATCGCATGCGGCTGCTGGAGTCCGCGGATCGCGCGGATGGCGGGAGCGAACATACCGCTGACCCCTGCCGTGCACCAGATGATCGACATCGGGCCGGCGCCGCGGTTCGCCGATGCCAAGGCGCTGGTCGAATACCCGATCGTGCGCGACATGGACACCAACATGTACGAGCGCCAGGACGGCAGCGGGCTCGAGATCGGCTCCTACGCGCACCGGGCGATCATGATGGACGCCGACGACATCCCCTCGATCGAGGAGTCGGCGCTGAGCCCGACCGAGCTGCCGTTCACGCAGGCCGACTTCGAGCTGCAGATGGAGCAGGCGCTCGAGCTGATGCCGGAGATCGTCGGCGACGAGACCGTCGGCCAGCGATACGCGATCAACGGCCTGCTGTCGGTGACGCTCGACGGAATGCCGCTGATCGGCGAGACGCCGGAGGTCAAGGGGCTGTGGTCGGCGGCGGCGATCTGGATCAAGGAGGGTCCGGGTGCCGGCAAGACGGTCGCCGAACTGATCGTGCGCGGCGAGTCGGAGATCGACGTCTATGAGTCCAACATCGCACGCGCGTACCCACACCAGAAGACCAAGGCGCACATCCAGGCCCGCGCCGGCGAGGGTTTCAACAAGATGTACGGGATCGTCCACCCGTCCGAGCAGTGGGAGTCAGACCGGCGGGTCAAGTTGCCGCCGTACTACGAGCGCGAGCAGGAGCTGGGCGCGGTCTTCTACGAGGCGGCAGGATGGGAGCGGCCCCAGTGGTATGAGTCAAACGCCCCGTTGCTCGAGGAGTACAGCGACCGGATCAACCGCCGGGAGTCAGAGTGGGAGGCTCGCTGGTGGTCACCGATCATCAACGCGGAGCATCTCGCGATGCGCGACCGGGCGGCGTACACCGACCTGACCGCATTCGCGATCTTCGACATCACCGGACCGGGTGCCCTGGACGCGGTCCAGCGGATCGCGATGCGCCAGATGAACGTCGCCGTGGGCCGGGTCGTGTACACGCCGGTGCTGACGCCCAGCGGTGGCTTCAAGGCGGACCTGACGATCATGCGGATCGCCGATGACGTGTTCCGCGTCGTCACCGGTGGCGCATGGGGGATGTCTGACCTGAAGTGGTTCAAGGACCATCTGCCCGCCGACGGCAGCGCTCAGGTCCACGACCAGACGAACGCGTGGACGACGCTCGGGCTATGGGGTCCGCGGGCGCGGGACATCCTCTCGAGCGTGACCGGCGGCGACGTCTCGAACGACGGGTTCCCGTTCGCGACCTTCAAGGCGCTCGAGGTGGGCCCGCTGGAGGTGATCGCCTCACGGATCTCCTACGTCGGTGATCTCGGCTGGGAGCTGTACGCGCCGATCGAGCAGGGCGCAAGGCTGTGGGACATCGTCGCCGAGGCGGGCCTCCCGCACGGTGCGGTGCCGATGGGGGCGGGCGTCTATGGCACAACCGGGCGGCTGGAGAAGTGCTACCGCGCCTACGGTGCCGAGCTCGAGGGCGAGTACAACGTGGTCGAGGCCGGGATGGCGTGGGGCAAGGTCAAGGACCAGGAGTTCATCGGCAAGCAGGCCCATGTCGGTCACCGCGAGGCCCCACCGGCGGCGAGCATGTGCACGCTGACTGTCGATGACCACAGCTCGAAGTCGGGCGTCAAGCGCTACATGCTCGGCGGCGAGCCGATCCTGACCGCGGGCGGTGACCCGATCACGGACGCCCACGGGCGTCGCTCGTACGTGACCAGCGCCGGCGCCGGCCCGTCGGTGGGCAAGCACATCCTGATGAGCTACCTGCCTCCCGAGCACGCCAATGCGGGCGAGCAACTGCTGGTCCAGTACATGGGCGAGCAGTATCCGGTCACGGTCGCGGTCGCCGGCTCGACGCCGATCTTCGATCCCGACAACTCGCGGGTTCGCGCATGAACATCCTCGTCTGCGTCAAGCGCGTCCCGCTGACCGGCGGCAAGATCACGCTGACCGACGATGCGCAGGCGATCCAGACGCGCCACCTCGGGTTCACGATCAGCCCGCACGAGGAATGCGGCGCCGAGGAGGCAGTGCGGCTGGTCGAGCAGCACGGAGGCTCGTCGACGGTCCTCACGCTCGGCCCCGCGGAGGCCGAGGAGCAGCTGCGCGACATGATGGCGATCGGGATCGACCGTGGCATTCACCTGATCAGCGACGGTGGCGAGTGGGACCCGCAGGCGACTGCGGGCGCGATCGTCGCGGCGATCAAGTCCGACAGCGAGAGCTACGACCTGATCCTGTTCGGCAACGAGTCGGCCGACGCGGGCAACTACCAGGTCGCGATCCGGGTCGCCCAAGCGCTCGGACTGCCGTGCGTCAACGGCGTCAAGGGGATCGCGGTGGACGGTCAGCAGCTGCGCTGCGAGCAGGAGGTCGCGGGCGGCCGGGACGTCTATCTGATCCCGATGCCGGCCGTCGTGAGCGTCAAGGAAGGGCTCAACCTGCCGCGCTACCCGTCGGTACCGGGCCGGCTGCGCGCCAAGCGCAAGCCGCTTGACGTCTCGACGCCGCAGCGCCCCGAGAGCCGGCTGGAGATGGTGCGCCTCGTGCTGCCGCAGACCGCCAGCAAGGAGGCCGAGGTGCTCGGCACGGGCCCAGAGGCAGCGCCGGCGGTGGTCAGAGTGCTGCAGGAGATCGGGGTCGTGTGATGGCGCTCGTGTTCGTCGAGAGCTCCGATGACGAGCTCTCCCAGCAGGCGGTCGCGCTGGCCCGAACGCTCGGTGACGGGGTCGACGCCGTCTCGATCGACTCAGCCGCTCCGTACGCGCCCGCCGCTTGGGCGCAGACGCTCGTCGAGCTGATCGAGCAGCGGTCGCCGACCGCCGTCGTCGGACCCGGAAGCGACCGTGGCAATGAGATCCTCGCCCACGTAGCCGCCAAGCTCGACCAGCCGATGGCGGCCAACTGCATCTCGGTCACCACCGGCGACCCGGCGTCGGTGACCCGGGTGCGCTGGGGCGGCAGCCTGCTCGAGGAGGCGCGCCTGGACGGATCGCCACTGCTTCTGACCAGCGCGCCCCACGCTGTCGCGGCCGAGCCGATCGGCCAGCTGGAGACCATCGCCGTCGCGGGATCGGCGTCCGAGCTCGACAACGCAGCGCGGGTCGTCGAGCACCTGACCGCTGAGACCTCGGGCGTGTCATTGGCCGACGCCGACGTGGTCGTCTCGGGCGGCCGCGGGGTCGGGTCGGCGGAGGGCTTCTCGGTGATCGAGGAACTGGCGGCGCTGCTCGGCGGCGCGGTCGGCTGCTCACGCGCGGTCACCAGCGCCGGCTGGCGACCCCACACCGATCAGGTCGGGCAGACGGGCACCAAGATCTCGCCCGAGATCTACATCGCATGTGGGATCAGCGGCGCGACCCAGCACATGGCCGGCTGCAAGGGCGCCAAACGCCTGCTGGCGATCAACCCCGACGGCGAGGCGTCGATCTTCGCCAGCGCCGACTACGCCGTGATCGGGGATCTGCACGAGGTGGTGCCGGCGATCTCCGCCGAGATCAGGAAGGCGAGAGACTCATAGGTGTCGTGATCGCCGCGATCGTGCTCGCCGCGTTGATCGTGGTGAGCGCGACGTTGTTCGCGATTCGTGTCGGCTTCCTACTCGGACTGGTCCGGGCGGCCGCGCCGGTGAATCGCTCCGGCGATCTCGAGCGGCGGGTCAGCCACGAGGCGACGATCGTCCTCGGACAGCGCAAGCTGCTCCAGCGACTCGGCCCCGGCCTGATCCACGCGTTCATCTTCTGGGGCTTCCTGGTGCTGGTTCCGACGATCCTGATCGCGCTGATCGGAGTCGTAGACAAGCACTCGACGCTCCCGTGGCTCGGCCATCAGGGCTGGTTCGCGCTGCTGGCCGACGTGTTCGCGACGCTTGTGCTGGTCGGCTGCGCGGGGGCGGTCTGGATCCGCAAGGTCCAGCGCCCCGGGCGCTTTGAGGGCAGCCATCTGGGCGAGGCCGACCTGATCCTCGCCCTGATCGCGACGATCGCGACGACGCTGCTGCTGTGGCAGGCGTGCCGGATCGCGCTCGGACTGAACGAGTGGCCGGCCGGTTGGGCCCCGGTGTCGGACCTGCTCTCGAAGCTGTTCGCCGACAACGGATTGACACGCGTGCTCGAGCGGGTGTTCGTGTGGCTGCACGTGTGCACGATCCTGTTCTTCCTCGCCTACCTGCCGCGCTCCAAGCACCTGCACATCTTCAGCGCCGCGTTCAACGTCTGGTTCGGCCGCACGGGTCCAGGCGGCCGGCTGGAGACGTTGCGCTTCGACGATCCCGATGTGCCCGAGGAGGAGATCCGGTTCGGCGCCGGGACGGCCGCCGATCTGACCTGGAAGCAGGTTCTGGACACGTTCTCGTGCACCGAGTGCGGCCGCTGCCAGGACGCGTGCCCGGCGTTCGCAACCGGCAAGCTGCTGTCACCGAAGCTGGTGATCATGGGGCTGCGCGACCAGCTGTTCGCCGACGGCGGCACGATCGTGGCGGCCGCCGGGCACGAGGGGGAGGCGCCCGAGCTCGCGAGCTTGGTCGGCGATGCCGTACCTGAGGAGTCTGTCTGGGACTGCGTCACCTGCGGGGCGTGTGTGCAGGCCTGCCCGGTGTCGATCGAGCACGTCGACCACATCGTCGATCTGCGCCGCCACCTGGTGATGGTCGAGTCGAGCTTTCCCGCGGAGGCCGAGCCGATGCTGCGCGACGTCGAGCGGGCCGGCAACCCATGGGGCAAGGCACAGTCCGAGCGGGCCGATTGGGCCGCCGACCTGGGAGTCCGGGTTCTGGAGCCGGGCGACCCGGCGCCCGAGTACCTGTACTGGGTCGGATGCGCGACCTCATTTGATGAGCGCGCGCGCAGAACCGGCGAGGCGACCGCGAAGCTGCTGCGCAAGGCGGGCGTCGACTTCGCGATCCTCGGTCCGCGGGAGGCCTGCACCGGTGACCCGGCCCGGAGGATCGGCAACGAGTATGTCTTTCAGGCGTACGCCGAGCAGAACGTCCAGACGCTCAACGAAGCGGGGGTGACGAAGATCATCACCGGCTGTCCGCACTGCTTCAACACGCTCGGTAACGAATACCCAGACTTCGGCGGCCACTACGAGGTGATCCATCATTCAGAGCTGCTGGCGCGGCTGGTGGCCGACGGGCGCCTGGCGCCCAAGCGCGACCAGGGGCTGAGCATCACCTACCACGACTCCTGCTACCTGGCGCGCCACAATGACGTGCTCGCTCCGCCGCGGGATCTCGTGGCCGCGGTCGGCGAGCCAGTGGAGATGGAGCGCAGCGGCAAGTCGACGTTCTGCTGTGGAGCGGGCGGCGCTCACATGTGGATGGAGGAGCGCGCCAAGCCGATCAACGAGAACCGGGTCCGCGAGGCGGCCGGGACGGGTGCGCAGACGCTCGCGGTTGCGTGCCCGTTCTGCACCGTGATGCTCGATGACGGGGTCCAGAGCGCAGGCGAGGAGCTGCGTGTGGTCGACGTCGCGACGCTGCTCGACGAGGCGACGTCAGGGGACGTGGACGGCGGCTAGCAACGCCGCGTAGGACCGAACCAGCGCTGCTCGCTCGTCGTCGACCAGCGGGCTCTCCAGGTCACAGCCCTCCTTGACCCAGCGATCGGAGAGCCGCATCGCCAGCGCCCGCTGCTCGGCCGCCAGCCGGACGGTTGGCTCGGGCACCCCGTAGGCGTAGGCGTAAAGCTTGGCCAGCGCGGCGATCAGCGCCTGCTCGTCGAGATCGGAGCCGTGGCGCTGGTGCTCGCGGTGGATCCGCCACCAGTCGACCTCGAGCTCGGCCGCCACCTTGGGGTCATATCCCTCACCGTGCTCGCGTTTGACCAGCGCGTAGAAGCGCTCCATCGCACCCCGCGCGCCGTCGGGGTCGTTGTCGGTAGGCGGCGCCCAGAGCTGATTTGCACGCAGCACGAGCCACGCCCCCTGAAAGGTCGCCGGCCAGGGAAGCCCGAAGGCCTGGCGGGTCACGAGCACGGCGGCGCGCAGGAACTTCAGCCACTCGCGGCGGTAGTAGGAGACCCATGTGACGGTCTCGAGCCGGCCCACCCGGTTTGGGTCAAACGATCGGTGCGGCGCGCTCACGGGGTGAGCAGCTCCTCGAGCGCACGCTCGAGGCCCGCGGTGCCGACCTGGCGCACCTCGAGCGGGAGCCCGAGCCGCTCGGCGGCCGAGACCGCGCAGGCCCGCGTGGCCGCTGTCGGGCGCTGGGCGAGCCAGACGACGCGCGTGTAGTTGCGAAAGTACTCGTCGCGCAGCTCGGGGTAACGGTCGAGTCCCAGCTCGCGGACCACGGTGTGCTCGAACGTTCGGGCGAGGAAGTCGGTCAGAAAGTACGTCCCCGGCTCCTGGGCCAGCGCCTCGGCGACCTCATCGCGCGCGAACACGTCGTAGCAGTGATCGCCGGCCAGCCGGGGCAGCCCGAGCTCGTCGAGCGCGCCGTGGGTTCCGCAGTCGGCGTACGCGAGCGCGACCGCGTCGTGGCGCGCGACGCAGCTCTGCGACCGCGGGCGCGATCCGCTCGGGGTGGTTGTGCAACATCGCGTCGACCGGCAGTACCTCGACGTCCCAGCCGCGCCGCCGGGCGATCGCGCGGACGTCAAACGCCAGCGCCCCGCATCCGATGACTGCGGCCGAGGTCACCCGGGAAACGCGAGCTGGTCGATGAACAGATCGTTGAAGTCCGCCCGCCCCGACAGCTCGACGTACTCGACCTCGCGCAGGATCGACTGGGCCTCGGCGCGCTCGCGCAGTGAGAGCGCTGCGATCTTGGCGCCCTCGCCCGCGACGTTTCCGGCCGAGATGATCCGCGGCAGCGCCAGCTTTGGCACCAGCCCGATCCGGATCGCGCTCAGCGGCGTCAGGTAGGCGCCGAAGCTTCCCGCCAGCAGGACCTGCGTGATCTCGGAGGCGTCGACGCCCAGGTCGGACAGGAGGATGTTCCAGCCGGTCGCGATCGACGCCTTGGCGAACTGAAGCTCGCGCACATCGCGCTGGGAGAGGAACACCGAGTTGGCCGGGTCATCGTCGCGCCAGTGCAGCACGAACACGCGCTCCTCGCCGATCTTGGTCAGCCGTGAAGCGAGACCGGGCAACTTCTCGGCCGCGTCCTCGTCGGCCATGAACCGGCCCGAGTGGTCGAGCAGCCCGGCGTGGGCGAGCTCGGCGACCGCGTCGACGAGGCCCGAGCCGCACATACCGACCGGCTCGACGTCACCGATCACGTCGAGCTTGAGCGCCTCCTGCTCGATCTGGACGCCCTCGATCGCGCCCTCCGCGGCTCGCATCCCGCACCGGATCTGGGCCGCCTCAAACGCGGGCCCGGCCGGCGCCGCGGTCGCCAGCACCCGATCGACTGACCCGAGGGCGATCTCGCTGTTGGTGCCGACGTCGATGAACAGGCGCAGCCGACGGTCGCGGGTCAGGCCCGTGGCGAGCATCCCGGCGACGATGTCACCGCCGACGTAGGCGCCCAGTGACGGGAACACGAACGCGGGCGCGCGTGGATGGATCTCGACGCCGAACTCGCTCGCGCGGACCGGCGGAAACTCGTGTGTCGCAACCACGAACGGCGCCATCGACAGCGGCTCGGGGTCGATGCCGAGCGCGAGCTGCATCATCGTCACGTTGCCGCAGACGGTGATCTCATAGACCTCCGCGCGGCTGCACCTCGCCCTCGACGAGCACCTCCTGGCAGAGCGTGCTGACCGTCTCGTGGGCTCGATCGCGCAGCGCTCCGAGTGCCAGCTCATCCATCATCGTCGAAGAGATGCGGGTGATCACGTCGGCGCCGTAGGGCTGCTGGCGGTTGAGCATCGAGCGCACGGCGACCGGCTGCCCGGTCTCGAGGTCGAGCAGCGTTGCGACGACGGTCGTCGTGCCGAGGTCAAACGCGATCGCAAACCGGCGTGTGCTCGTGTCACCGGGCTCGAGGTCGATCAGCTCCTCGTCGCAGACGACCGCGGTGACGTCGAAATGGGCCTTGCGCAGGGTTCCGCCAAGCGTGCGCAGCAACTCGACCGACGCGTGGGGCTCGAGGTCGTCGAGCGCGTCGAGCACGCGCTGCAGATCGGGCCGCTGATCCTCGAGTGACGGCTCTTCGAGCACCAGGTGGCGCTTCTGCACGCTCGGACGCAGGATCACATGTCGCCCGACGCCTACGAGCGCCGCCTTGGGCCTGGTCTGAAGCGGCGGCACCTCGACCACGAGGTCGGCCTGTGCGCTCGCGCGGCAGGCGAGACGCCAGCCGTCGCGCAGCTCGTCGGTCGTGAATGCACGCGGGTCGACGGTCCCGACCGGAACGTCTCCCGACACGATCCGAACCTTGCACTTCTTGCAGGTGCCGTGGCCGCCGCAGGTCGAGTCGATCGCGATCCCATTCCAGCTCGCGGCGTCGAAGATCGGCGTGCCGCTCGGCACCCGGACCTCGTTGCCGTCAGGCAGGAACCGCAGCCGGACCCGGGCGGCTCCGTCTTGCTCGCCCGCCGGCAGCTCGCGCTCGCGGGCGAGCCGCTTGGGTGCCGAGGCACTCACGCGGTAGCTGCCTCCTTGGCGGCCGCCTCGCGCGCCCGGTGGGCGGCGATCCAGCTCGTGCCCCAGGGGTCGTGGCCGAGCAGCAGGTCTGCCGCTCGCACCGACTGCACGCACACCTCGGCGGTCGACATGATCGCGCTCGTCAGACCGGCGGCCATCGCCATCGGCAAAAAGCCGGCGTTGAGCACATGGCGCTGGGGGAGGCCGAAGGACACGTTCGACGCGCCGAGGCACATGTTGACCCCGAGCTCGTCACGGATCAGCGAGATCGTCGCGAGCGTGGTCGTGACCGCCTCGGTGTCGGCGCCGACCGTCATCGCGAGCGGGTCGATGATCACGTCCTCGGTCGCGATCCCGTGGTCGTTGGCGGCGCCGACGATCTTGCGCGCGCACTCGAGGCGCTTGTGGGGGGTCTCCGGGATCCCGGTCTCGTCGTTGGCCAGCCCGATCACGGCCGCGTCGTGCCGGGCGACCAGCGGCAGGATCTCGTCCAGGCGCTCGTCCTCGGCGGTCACCGAGTTGACCAGCGCACGGCCCTCGTAGACCGACAGACCGGCCTCGAGCGCCTCGATCACCGAGGAGTCGATGCAGATCGGCACGTCGACCGCTTCCTGGACGGTCTTGAGCATCGACTTCAGCAGCTCGGGCTCGTCGACGAGCGGGATTCCGGCGTTGACGTCGAGCATGTTGGCGCCGGCCTGAAACTGGTTGACGGCGTCGAGCGTCACCGTCGAGAGGTCCCCGCCGCGAAGCTCCTCGGCGAACTTCTTGCGACCGGTCGGGTTGATCCGCTCGCCGATCACGCAGAAGGGCTGTTCGGCCCCAATCGTGACGCTACTGGAGCGCGACCGAAGCACTGTGTCCATTGGTCTCTCTTTCGAGTCGTGGTCGGATCCCCAGCCGCGTGCAGAGCTTCGCGATACCGGCGTCCTTGCGGAAGGAGATGAAGTGAAGTCCGGCGACGCCCGGCTGGGCGAGCGCGTGTGAGGCGAGCTCGTAGGCGATCTCGAAGCACTCGTGCTCGGGGTCGGAAGCCTGCTCGACGCGCGCCACCGTCTCCGGCGGCACATCGATGCCCGGCACCTTGGAGGCGACGAAACGCATCCCGCCGACGGTGCGCAGGATGCAGATCGACGGGATCAGCGCGATCCGCTCGGTCAGCCCGGTTTCGTGTGCGACATGCATGAACGACTCGAGCTGCTCGCTCCGGTAGCAGAGCTGGAGCTGCAAAAAGCGCGCTCCCGCAAGCGCCTTCTTCGCTGCCCGCCGCACGCGGTAGTCCAGCGGCGGCGCGCTCGGGTTCTCGACTGCGCCGACGAAGAAGTGGGGCGGAGGCGAGATGCTGCGGCCCGAGAGGTACCGCCCCGATGCCAGCGAGCGCGCGATCGCGATCAGCTGGACGCCGTCGACGTCGAACACGCGGCGGGCCTCGGGCTCATCACCGGCGGTGACATCGTCTCCGGTCAGGCAGCAGACGTTCTCGATCCCGTGCATCGAGGCGCCCATCAGGTCGGCCTCGAGCGCGATCCGGTTGCGGTCGCGGCAGATCAGCTGCATCACCGGCTCGACGCCGGCCTCGCGGAGCGCGACCGAGACCGCGAGCGGCGAGCAGTGGGCGTGCGCGGAGGGATTGTCGGTCGCGTTGAAGGCGTCGACGAATGCCTGCATCGGCTCGAGCTGGCGGCGGATCTCGTCCTTGCCACCGCCGTCGATCACGGGCATCTCGGCCGTCACCACGAACTCCCTCGCGTCGAGTTTGCGCTCAAGCGCTGACATCGACCGGCGCCTCCGGCGTCCGTCGCCACCCGGCCGGCACCTCGCGGTCGCGGCCGCTGAACAGGTTCAGCCACGCCGAGCTGCCCTGTAGCCGGTTGTCCACCGGGGGGCGGAGGTCGTCGATATGGCCGCGCCACAGTGGCAGCCGCTCAGAGCGCTCGACCGCCTTCAGCCACACGCAGCGCATCTCCGGCTTGACCTCGCAGTTGCCGTTGGCGCGCACGCCGCCGCAGGGCCCGTTGCGCAGCATCTTGGGGCACGTCATCGGGCACGTCAGCCCGGTCGAGTGCAGCACGCACTGGCCGCACATCTGACAATCCCAGACGGGCTTTTTGACCGCGTGCTCGAGGCCGGCGACCACGCCCCTGGCGTTCACGCCGGTACCTTCTCCCGACGGAGCTCGATCAGTTCCTTGGCCTTCTTTACCGCCGATGACGCGTCCGCCGAGTAGCCGTCGGCGCCGACGGCGTCGGCGTACTCCTGGGTTACCGGCGCGCCGCCGACCATCACGATCACGTCCTCGCGTATGCCCGCCTTCTCGAGCGCGTTGATGTTGGCCTTGAACATCGGCATCGTCGTCGTCAGGAAGGCCGAGAAACCGACAATGTCGGGGTTGTGCTCGCCGATCTGCTCGATGAACTTCTCCGGCGGCACGTTGACGCCGAGGTCGATGACGGTGAAGCCCGCTCCCTCGAGCATGATGTTGCAGAGGTTCTTGCCGATGTCGTGGACGTCTCCCTTGACGGTGCCCATCAGGAAGGTGCCGACCGTCCGGGTCCCGGTCTCGGCCAGCAGCGGCCGCAGGATGTCGAGCGCGCCCTGCATCGCGCGGGCCGCGATCAGCATCTCGGGGACGAAGTAGTCACCGCGCTCAAACCGCGCGCCGACCTCCTCCAGAGACGGGATCAGGGCGTCGTAGAGCATCCGCTCGGGCTCGAGGTCTGTCTCGAGGCCCTGCTGAACGCCGTCGGTGACCGCGGGGGCATTGCCGACGAGCGTCTCTTCGTAGAGCAGTTGCAGGATCTCCTCGTGAGTCATGCGGCGTGTTCTCCTTGCTGGTCGTTGCCCAGCCGGCGGCTGAGTGCCTCCGCCTCGGCGATCAGGATCGGTTTGAGCTCGGCGATCCGAGCCGGGGTCATGCGGGTGGTCGGTCCGGAGATGCTCAGCGCGGCGACAACCTCTCCGCCCGCGCCGCGCACCGGAGCCGCGATCGCGGCGAGCCCGACCTCGAGCTCATCAACCGCGGTGGCGAACTGCTCGCGCCGGACCTCATCGAGCTGCGCGCGCAGCTGGGCTGGGTCGACGATCGTCATCGGCGTCAGCCGCTCGAGCTCGCGGGCCGGCATCGTCGCGCGGCCGAAGGCCATGAACACCTTGCCGACCGCCGTGCAGTTGTATCCGACCGACCGCCCGAGCCACTGGCCGGCGCCGAGGAAGTGCTGGCTCTCCACCTGCGCGACATGCTCGACGCCGTCGCGCGCCGGTACGGCGAGGTTGATCGTCTCGCCACTTGTCTGGGCCAGCGAGTCCAACGACTGGCGGGCCAGCTCGACGACGCTGCGCTCGAGCATGCTGCGCTCGGCGACCCGCAGGATCGCGGGCCCCGGACGGAGCCGGCCGCGCTCGCCGTCCTGCTCGACCAGGCCGCGGCGCTCGAGCGCGCTGACCAGCCGTGAGGCGGTGCTCTTCGGGATCCCGCTTGCGGACGCCAGCTCCGACAGCGCCACCGGCTGGGCCGATTCCAGGACCCGCACGAGCAGCTCGGCGCCGCGATCGATCGCGGTGGTGCCGGGGGACGGCGTGGCCGAAGAGAGTTCCTCGGCGCCGTCTCGAGAAAGTTGGAACTGTTGTTCCACGCCGGTTATATTAGGGCCCGACACCGCTGCGTCAAGCCACAATCGGAGGAAGCCTTGTTCAAGAACGCGATGCCTCGCTACGAGGTCCTCAGCGAGGACGCGATGGAAGTGCTCGACCGCGGCTGGCGGCGGATCGTGTCCGAGCTCGGGGTCGAGTTCCTGCTGCCCGAGGCCGTCGAACTGCTCAGAGACGCAGGTCAGATCGTCGAAGGCGAGAACCGGGTCCGGTTTGACCCCGAGTTCATTCTCGAGCAGGTGGCCAAGGCGCCGAGCGAGTTCGAGCTCCAGGCGCGCAACCCCGACAACACGGCCCACATCGGCGGCGACAACATGGTCTTCGCGCCGGTCTACGGCTGCCCGTTCATCCGCGAGGGCAACGTCCGCCGAGATGCGAAGATGGCCGACTTCGAGAACCTGGTCCGGCTCTCGCAGGCCTTCCCCGAGCTCGACTCACCCGGCGGCACGATCTGCGAGCCCGAGGACCGCCCGCTGGACTCGCGCCACCTCGACATGGTCTACGCGCTGCAGACGCTGTCGGACAAGCCCTACATGGGCTCGGTGACCTCGGGCCCGAACGCCGCCGACACGATCCGGATGGGTGAGATCCTGTTCGGCGGCCGCGAGGCGATCGAGCGGGCCCCGGCCTCGATCTCGCTGATCAACGTCAACTCCCCGCTGCGTTACGACGACCGCATGCTCGCGGCGATGTTCGAGTACGTGAAGGCCAACCAGGCGGTCGTGATCACCCCGTTTTTGTTGATGGGCGCGATGTCGCCGGTCTCGCTGCCCGCGACGCTCGTACAGCAGATGGCCGAGGCGCTGGCGGGGATCGCGCTCTCGCAGCTGATCCGTCCGGGAGCGCCGGTCGTGTTCGGCTCGTTTCTGTCAAACACCGACATGCAGTCGGGCTCGCCGTCGTTCGGGACCCCGGAGTCGGGGATCGGCGTGCTCTGCACGGGGCAGATCGCGCGGAAATTCGGCCTCCCTTGGCGGGGCGGCGGCGCGCTGAACGCGTCCCAGACCGTCGACGCGCAGGCTGCGTATGAGTCGCTGATGACGCTTCTGCCAACGTTCCTGGCCGGCGCCAACTTCGTCATGCACTCGGCGGGCTGGCTCGAGGGAGGGCTCGTCTCCTGCTATGAGAAGTTCATCGTCGATGTCGAGCTGCTGCGCGAGCTGCGCCACGAGTTCACCCCGCTCGAGATCGACGAGGAGAGCCTCGCCTTCGACGCCCACGAGGAGGTCGGCGCCGGTGGACACTTCCTCGGCGCGGCCCATACGCTCGCCCGCTTCCGGGAGTGCTTCTACCGTCCGTTGCTGTCCTCGACCGAGAACTTCGACCGCTGGACCAAGCGCGGGGCCAGGGACACGACCGCGCGGGCGGCGGAGATCTGGCGCGCGACGCTCGAGGCCTACGAGCAGCCGCCGCTCGATGATGCGATCCGGGCCGAGCTCGAGGAGTTCGTCGTCCGGCGGCGCGCCGAGCTGGGGGACTGAGCCCGGGCTAGGACTCGGGGCCGGCGCTGGCGCCTCCGGGCTCCGCCGGCGGCGCCGTGGGAGCCGCGGGAGTCGCGCTCTCGGGCTCCTTGGGGGCCATCGCCCGCAGCCAGACGGTCTCGAGCGTACGCAGCGCGAGCTCGGGGTTGCCCTCGTTGGGGCGCCCGAACTCCCCCAGCAGGTAGCGCTCATTCATCAGGTTGAGCGCGCGGGCAACGGGCCACGGGTCGAGCGGGTCGATCCGGCCCTCGCTGACCATCGTCCCAAGGCCGAACGCGGTCAGTTCCGTGAACCGGTCGAGGAAGCCGTTGTAGGCCCGCTCGATTCGAACGTCGGTCGTCGCGCCCTCGGCGAAGGCGCGGATCAGTGGGCCGTTGCGCGTGAAGAAATCGACGATCGCCTTGAGCCCGGTACGCGCGGCGTGCGGGAACCCAAGCGCGGCGGCCTGCTCGGCCTGGGCGTCCTGAAGCCAGCGCTCGGCGACCCCGTAGAGCTCGTTTCCCATCTCGTCCATCAGCGCCAGGACGAGCTCGGTGACGTCGTCGAAGTGGCGGTAGAAGGCGTACCTGGTGGAGCCCGATTGGGTCACGAGCGCCTCGACCGACAGCTCACGGTACGGGCGGGAGCGCAGGAACTCGTCGGCCGAGGTGAGGATCTCGCCGCGCGTGGCCTCGTCTGGCTGCGCTTGTCGGGTGGTCTGCTCGGCCGGGCTCACGGGCGCATCATATTCCGCTCGCGCGTGTTTAAAGGAACCATCGTGGACCGGTATAAGAACACGCCCATGCCCGCCCGAGGAGCTGCCAGTCGCTGCGCGAGGCTGTTTGGCCGACTCCTGCCGGCAGCGCTCGCGGCTGCCTGCCTCGGCCTTCCGGCCGCCGCTGGCGCCGACGCCGGCCGCCACGCGTCGGCCCACGCCGCGCGGCGTCCCGCCCGCGCCGCCGCACCGACGATCTCGCCGCTGCCGGGCACCCCGGACGCGTCTCCCCAGACCCAGATCAGCATCCTCGGGGTCGCGCGCAGGCAGATCCTCGCCGTCGGCGTGACCGGCTCGGCCAGCGGCATCCACGCGGGTCGACTGCGGGCCTACAGCGACGGACGCGGCGCGAGCTTCGTGCTGCGCAACCCGCTGACCCAGGGCGAGCGGGTCAAGGTGCGGGTCACGCTGCGCGGCCAGCGTGCTGTGCGATCCGATTTCACGGTCGCGCGGCTCGCGCCGACGCCGCCGATCATCGACACGCTCGTCGAGCAGCCCGACAAGCTCGACCACTTCGTCTCCCAACCGTCGCTGCTGGCACCCCGGATCCAGATCCGCCGCCATTCGCGGATCGGCGGCGGCGACATCTTCCTGACGCCGCTGCCATCTCCGATCGTCCATCCCGAGAGCAACAACGAGCTGTCGATCAAGCCGGTCGGCCCGGGCGGCCCGATGATCATCAACGGTCGCGGACGTCTGGTCTGGTTTGACCAGCTCCCGTCGCCGCTGGTGGCTACCAACTTCAGGCCACAGCGCTTCGATGGGCACGAGGTGCTCACCTGGTGGCAGGGAAAGGTCACCGCGACCGCCTACGGTCTCGGCGAGGGCGTGATCGCCGATACGCGCTACCGGACGATCCGCACGGTGCACGCCGGCAACGGCTACCAGTCCGATCTGCACGAGTTCGTGCTGACGCCCGGCGGCGACGCGCTGTTCACGGTCGACCAGCCGGTCCTGGTGCACGTGCCCGGCACCCCAGCCGGGACGCAGACGCGGCTTTTGGATTCGATGATCCAGGAGGTCGACGTCCGCACCGGGCTGGTGATGTGGGAATGGCACTCGCTCGGCCACATCCCGCTCGCCGACTCCTACGCGACGCCGTCCAACAGCGTCAGCGACGACGCGTTCCATCTCAACTCGATCCAGCAGCTCGCGCACGATCGGCTGCTGGTCTCCGCCCGTGACACCTCGGCCGTGTACGAGCTCAACCGCCGCACCGGAGCGATCGTCTGGACGCTCGGTGGCAAGGCGAGCAGCTTCCGCCTCGGACGCCGCGCGCGCTTCTACTTCCAGCACGACGCGCAGCTGATCGGACCCGACCGCGTCAGCCTGTTCGATGACGGTGCCGGACCGCCGATCCGGGAGCGCAACTCGCGTGGGCTGGTCCTGGCGCTACACCAGCACCGGCACGTCGCGACCGTCGCGCGGCAGTTCAGGCGCCCGGGCGCCACCAGCGCCGAGAGCGAAGGCAACGTCCAGAGCCTGTCACGCGGGAAGGTGTTCGTCGGCTTCGGCGCGACGCCGTTCTTCTCCGAGTTCTCCGCCACCGGTCGGCTGCTGTTCGACGGCTCGCTGCCGGTCGACGACGGCAGCTACCGGGCCTACAGATTCCCGTGGCACGCAGGTCCTGCTGCCCCGCCACGGGCGCTGGTGCGGCGCACCTCGAGCTCGCAGGTGACCGTCTACGCGACCTGGAACGGCGCGACCTCGGTGTGCCGCTGGCAGGTGCTCGCCGGCACGGCGAGCGGGCCGCTGCGACCGGTCGCGACCGCCCCGGACCGGGGATTCGAGACGCGGATCGCGGTCACCAGCTCGGCCGGCAGCTTCCAGCTGCGCGCACTCGGCGCCAAGGGTCAGGTGCTCGGCCGGTCGGCGCGCCTGAGCGCCTCCTGAACACCGACAAGTGAGTTTCAGCTGTCCTCGGGTCCGGCGAGCCGCCGGATCTCGTAGCCCGCCGCGGCGAGCGCTGCGATGATCGCCTCGCTGTGCTCGGCGCCGCGCGTCTCGAGCGCGATGTTGACGCCGGTCTCGCGCACGTGCAGGGGGACGGCCTCGCGGACGTGATCGGCGTGCACGACGTTGCCGCCGGCCTCGGCGATCCTCGTCAGCAGCGCCGCCAATCCGCCGGGCCGGTCAGAGATCGTCGTGAACAGACGCAGCCGACGGCCGGCGGTCGTCTCGTGGCGGTGTGCGATCGCCGCCAGCAGCCCGGCGTCAACGTTGCCGCCCGACAGCACGATCACCATCCGGCCGTGGGCGGCCGGCGTGACGTGGCCGCTGAGCAGCGCGGCGACTCCTGCGGCGCCACCGCCCTCGACGACCAGCTTTGACCGCTCCAGCAGCCACACCATCGCGTCGGCGATCTCGTCCTCGGTCACGACCACCATCTCGTCGACCCACCGCTGGACGAGCGGCAGCGTCAGCTCGCCCGGGCGTTTGATCGCGATCCCGTCGGCGATCGTGGGACGTGACTGGAAGGTGATCGGGGCGCCCTCGGCAAGCGACTCGGGGAACGGCGAGCAGGCGTCGACCTGGACGCCGATCACCCTCGCCGACGGCCGTGCCGCCTTGACCACGCCCGCGATGCCGGAGATCAACCCGCCGCCGCCGACCGGGACGACGACCGCCTCGAGATCGGCCACGTCCTCGAGCAGCTCGAGCCCGAGCGTCGCCTGTCCGAGGATCACCTCGGGGTCGTCGAACGGATGGACGAAAGCGGCGCCGGTCTCGGCGGCCCGCTCACGGGCCGCCGCCACACACGCGTCGACCGACTCGCCGCCGAGGTTGACCGTGCCGCCGAATGCCTGCACGGCGGCGACCTTCGCCACCGGCGCCTCGTCTGGCATGAACACCTCGCACGGGATCCCCTGCTCGCGCGCCGCGTAGGCGAGCGATTGGCCGTGGTTGCCGGCGCTCCCCGCAACGACGCCGACGGGGTCCTCGAGCCGGGAGATCTTGTGCATCGCTCCCCGGAGCTTGAACGAGCCGGTGCGTTGCAGACTCTCGGCCTTGAGAACGATCTGGCCGCCACCGCGTTCCGACAGGCTGCGAGACGTCAGCAGCGGCGTATGGCGCGCGACCGTCTGGACGATCCGCCGCGCGGCTTGCGCGTCACCGGCCTCTAGCCGGCGCGCTACGGCGTCCGCGGTGTACCCGTCCGGCGCGGTCATGTAGGGCATCCCGAGGCAGCCAGATGCACCGTCCCGACGGGGTCCAGAAACGCTTGGCGCACGATGAACAGAATGTTAGACTCCTAGACGATGACTCATATATCAGTTGCGTGCAGTGGTGGGGATTGCGTGCAGCGTCGCGGAGCCGGTTCGGCGTGCCGTCCGCGGATCGGGGAGGAGTCGTGGCCAACGCGCAGGTGACGCAGCGGCCGCAGCGTGAGCTGCTTGCGGACCGCGCGTATTCGGAGCTTCGAGACCGAATCGTGACGCTCAGGATCGCCCCGGGGGCGCCGATCGACGAGGACGCGCTCGGCGGCGAGCTGGACATCGGTCGCACTCCGGTGCGCGAGGCGATCAAGCGGCTGGCGCTCGAGAACCTCGTCACGGTCTTTCCCCGCCGGGGGACGTTCGCCTCCGACATCAACATCACCGACCTCGCCGATATCTCCGACGTCCGGATGCAGCTCGAGGGACACGCCGCCTACCGAGCGGCCGAGCGGATCACCCCTGCCCAGCAGGCGGAGCTCGAGCAGCTGCTGGTCGAGCTCGCCGGCAGTCAGGGCAGCGATGACGTCGACGCGCTGATGTCGCTCGACGCTCGGGTGCATCGGTTCGTCCACCGCTGCGCGGGCAACCCGTACCTCGAGGAGACGCTCGGGCGCTACTTCAATCTCTCGCTGCGCATCTGGTACCTGGTGGTCGACCGGCTGCCGCACCTGTTCGCGCGGGTGCACGAGCACGATGACCTGCTGCGCGCGATCGCCGCCGGAGAGCCCGCGCGCTCGCGCGATGTGATGGTCGAGCACATCGAGACCTTCGAGCGCGAGATCCGCTCCGTCCTCTGAGCGCAACTGGCTAGTGTCGTGATGCTTTAGTTGGTGGTCGGCGCAGGCGTTGGCGTTGCGCGCTCGGATTGTGTCGGCGGTGGCTGGGGTCTGAACAGCACTGCTGTTTTGTTCGAGCGGCGGCTTGATCGGCTGCTTGACGAGCCCTTGGAGACCGACGCTGACGGATGCGGCGCACTGGTCGGCGCGGTCGATGGGCTGCGAGGTCGGGTTCAAATCAGTCGGCCGTCGGTGGGTGGGGCTCGTTTGGTTGTCGGAGGGGAGCGCGATCGGGGATGTCAAACGCGACAAACCCCGTCCGCGGGGAGGCGATTTGTCGCAGACCGGGCCGATTTCGATGCCGTCTGTGGCAAATCCGGTCGTGCGCGGACGATTTGTCACGTTTGGCATCCGCTCGGGGCAGCGGCCTGCACCGATCTGGAAGGCGTTCGGGCTGAAACCTGATCGTCAGCAGACCTAAAAGCTGTCCAAGCACCCCGCCTGTTGATCGACAAGGTCCGCCGATGTCGTCGGCCTGTAGCTCGATCCGCCACGCCGATCAATGAATTACGGCACTAGCGCGGCTCGTAGCCGAGTCGCGCCGAGACCTCGTTCGCCTGCTCGACGGCGACCCGCCCGAGCAGCTCGAGACGCTGGGGCGCCAGCCTCAACGTCGCGCCCGAGGCACAGAGGACGGCCACGACCTCGCCGCCACGCTCGCGCACCGGCGCCGCGACCGCCGACAGCCCGGTCTCGAGCTCGTCGATCAACGTCGCGTAGCCGCGCTCGCGCACCGACTCGAGCTCGCTCTGGAGGCGATCGCGGTCGGTGATCGTTGCGGGGGTTAGCGCTTCGAGCTCACCGTCGGGCAGCGTCGCTGTCCCGAACGCGAGAAACACCTTGCCGGCGGCTGTCGTATGCAGTCCAAGCGGTCGTCCGACCCAGTTGGTGACGCCGAGCAGATGCGAGCCATCGATCTGGGCGATCGCCTCAGTCCCGCCGGCGCGCGGCATGATCAGGTTCGCCGTCTCACCGCTCTCGGCCGCCAGCCGGCCCATGCTCGGGCGAGCCACCTCGACCAGTTCGGTGATGCCGCGGTCCGAGCGGGCGAATCGAAGCGCGGCTGGGCCGGGACGGACGTCGACGCCGACCGACACCAGGTCGTGGCGTTCGAGCACGGCGAGCAGCTCTCCCAGCTCACGCTGATCGAGCCCGGTGTTTGCGGCGAGGGCGTCCACCGACAGAGGTGACTGGTCCAGCACCGCGGCCAGCAGACGCGCCGCCTGATCGGCGGCCCGGGTGCCGTCGAGGCTCACGAGCGACGGCGATCGCGCGTGATCACGATCGTCTGCAGCTCGGTGAACGAGTGCATCACGTGCGCGCCGCCGACCTTGCCAATCCCGCTGTCAGTCCCCGCGCGTCCGCCGAACGGCAGCTGCGCCTCCCAGTAGTTGCTCGACTCGTTGATGTTCACCCAGCCGGTGTGGACCCGGTCAGCGAACTCGAGCCCCCGCGCGATGTCGGCGGTGAAGATCGCTGCCAGCAGTCCGTACGGGGACTCGTTGGTGAGCGCGATCGCGTGCTCGAGTGAATCGACCGCGACCACCGGCGCGACCGGACCGAATGTCTCCTCGGCCGACACCCTCGCGTCCGCGGGGACGTCGGCCAGCACCGTCGCCTCCCAGTAGAGCGGCGTCGGAAAGCCATCACCCCGCGAGCCGCCGGTCACCACCGTCGCGCCGCGCTGCACCGCGTCGCCGACATGCTCGTCCATCTTCGCCGCCACCGGCTCATTGTTGAGCGGCCCCATCGTCGTCTGGTCATCGAACGGATCGCCGAGCACGATCCGCGCGGTCACAGCGCGCGCCAATCCCTCCACATAGGCGTCATAGACCTCGCGATGGACGAGGATCCGCTCGCCGGCGGTGCAGCTCTGGCCTGCACACAGAAAGCAGGCGGTCAGCGTCGCCTCGACGGCGGCCTCGACGTCGCCGTCCTCGAGCACCACGACCGGGCCATTGCCGCCCATCTCGAGCAGCGCCGCCTTGCCGGCCGACGCCTGCGCCACCATCCGGCCGGTCGCCGTCGAGCCGATGAACGCGACGCCGTCGGTGCCGGGGTTGCGGGCGATCTCGTCGCCGACGACTGGGCCGGGACCGGTGACCAGGTTGAAAACACCGGGCGGCAGATCGGCGTCGGCGATGCACTCCGCGAGCGCGACCGCGCAGACCGCGGTCGACGGGGCCGGGGTCCAGACGACCGCGTTGCCGCAGGCGAGCGCCGGCGCCACGAGCTCGGCCGGCATCGTGTAGGGCCAGTTCCAGGGACTGATGACGCCGACGACCCCGCGCGCGCGACGCGCCAGCAGCACGCGCTTGCCCGGTGAGAACGAGTTCGGAAGCTCGCCGCCGAGTCGCTTGGCGTCCTCCGCCGCCATCCGCCAGTACTCGACCAGCTCATCGACCTCGCCGAATGCCTCGGCCTTCATCGGCTTGCCCTGATCGAGCGTCAGCGTGCGCGCGAGGTCGTCGCGCCGGGCCTCGATCAGGTCACCGACGGCGTGCATCTTGGCAGCCCGCTCGAACGCGGTCAGGCCGGCCCAGCCATCGGCCGCGTCGCGCGCGGCGTCGATCGCGGTCTGCGCGTCGGCTCGGTCACCCTGCGGAACCGACCCGATCCGCTCGCCGGTGGCGGGGCTGATCGCGTCAAACGTCTCGCCGGTGGCGCTGGCTCGCCACTGACCGCCGACGAACATCTGCTGGGCAGTTCCCGTGGCCATGGCAAGCCTTTCGCTCGGACGGTCCGGTCACCGACCCAGAGCGTCGTTGACACGATTCGACAACTGATATATAACAGCTCGATCTGGATCGGGTCAATCCCTTTGCAAGCCGCCGGCGCTTCGGCGGAGAGGTCTTTCGAGCAACACGATCCCGCGCCTGATCTGCGCGGGCGGGGAGGTTGATTGATGGCAACCGCAGAGGCGCCGCAAGGCTCCACGGCCAACGACAGCGCGGAGCTCGCGGGGTTCGGCTACAAGCAGGAGCTCGACCGCTCGCTCGGCAGCTTCTCGTCGTTCGCCGCGGGGTTCAGCTACATCTCGATCCTCACCGGCGTCACCGCGCTGTACGGGTTCGGCTATCTCAATGCCGGCCCGGGGGTCTGGTGGACGTGGCCCGCGGTTGTCCTCGGCCAGATCTTTGTGGCGCTGTGCTTCATGGAGATGGCGGCCCAGTACCCGATCGCCGGCTCGGTGTACCAGTGGTCCAAGCAGCTCTCGACCGGTTACGCGTCATGGATGACCGGCTGGATCTACATCGTCGGCGCGATCGTTACGATCGCCGCGGTGGCAGTCGACTGGCAGGTTGTGCTGCCACAGATCACGACCAAGTTGCAGTTCTTCGGGTCCTCGGCCGATGCCGGCAGCTACCTGACCAAGGCCGGAGCCCAGAACGCGCTGCTGCTCGGGGCGGTGCTGATCGGGATCACCACCACGATCAACATGATGGGCGTCAAGCTGATGTCACGGATCAACAATGTCGGCGTCGCCGCCGAGCTGATCGGATCGACTCTGCTGATCATCCTGCTGCTGTTCCACCTGCACCACGGGCCGCAGATCATCTTCCACTCCTACGGCTACGGCGCCGGACACCCTTGGGGCTACTTCGGCGCGCTGCTCGTCGGCGGCCTGCTGAGCGCGTATGTGATGTACGGATTCGATACGGCCGGCACCCTGGCTGAGGAGACCAACAACCCGCGCAAGCACGCGCCTCCGGCGATCATCCGCGCGATCGCAGCCGCCGCCGTGGTCGGCGGCCTGGTGATCCTCCTGGGGAGCATGTCGAACAAGAACATCGCCGACCAGAACATCGGACTGTTCGGGCTGCCGTACGTGATCAAGAACGCGTTCGGTAGCACGACCGGGAACGTGTTCCTCGCCGACACGGCACTGGCGATCTTCGTCTGCTGCCTGGCGGTGCAGGCCGCCACGATCCGGATGTTGTTCTCGATGGCCCGCGATAACAGGCTGCCGTTCGGCTCGCAGATCGCGCGGGTGTCGGGCCACCGCAAGGTGCCGATCGTGCCGGCGCTGGTGACCGGGATCCTGGCTCTGGCGCTACTGGTGATCAACGTCGGCAACCAGAGTGCGTTTCTGGTGATCACCTCGATCGCGATCATCATGTTCTATATGGCCTACCTCGGCGTGACCACCCCGATGCTGGTGCGCCGCCTTCGCGGCGACTGGCCCAAGCCAGACCACGGGCCGTTCTTCTCGCTCGGGCGGTGGGGCCTGTTCGTGAACATAGTGGCCGTGGCGTACGGAACGCTGGTCGCGATCAACATCGCCTGGCCGCGCAACTCGGTCTACAACGCAGTCGGCGCGCCACATTGGTACTGGCAGTGGTCACCGGTTCTGTTCATCGGGCTCGTGATCATCATCGGCACCATCTACTACTTCGCAGTTCAGGCGAAGAAGCCGCCGGAGGTGCTCGAGGAGCACCGGGCCGACATCCCGATGCCACCTGTGCCGGCGCCTTTGGGTGACGCGGCGCCATGAGCCAGGACGGGCGCCGGGAGGCGCTCGCCGCAGCTGTCTGAGGGCGGTGCTTTGAGCGCCGACGACGCGCTCGAGACCGCCCTCTTCCTGCGGGCCCATCCGCCGTTCTCATCACTGCCCGAGCCCGAGGTGGAGCGCGTGGCGCGCGCCGCCGAACTCGAGCATCTGCCCGCGGGCGTGACCATCTTCTCCGAGGGCGAAGGGCCCGTGGAGTACCTGCGGGTCGTCCGCAGCGGGGCGGTCGAGATTGTCTCCGAGGGACGCGTGCTGGATCTGGTCGGCGAGGGAGAGTTGTTCGGCCAGGCCTCGATGCTGTCGGGCTTTCCGTCCGGGTTCGAGGCCCGCGCCGCAGAGGACACGGTCTGCTATCGGATTCCGGCCGACGTCGCCGCGGGCCTGCTGTCGTCTGCGGAGGGGCTGCGCTTCGTGGCCCGCTCGCTGCTTGAGCCGACGACCGATCTGCACCTGCTCGCCCGCCAGCCGGCCCGCAACCTCGCCGACCAGCCGATCGGCACACTGCTGCACGGCGAGCCGGTGGTGTGCGGCCCGGATACCACGATCCGCGAGGCCGCGCAGCGGATGACCGCCGCCGGCGCCACCTCGGTGGTCGTCGACCTCGGTGAGGGTGCGGCGGGAATCATGACCGACCGCGATCTGCGGACGCGCGTCGTCGCAACGGGGCTCTCGGGCAACGAGCCGGTTTCGGCGGTGATGTCGGCGCCTGCTTACTGCGCCAGCGCCGACCGCCGTTCCGGCGACGTGCTGCTCGAGATGCTCGACCGGGGGCTGCGCCACTTCCCCGTGCTGTCCGCCACCGGTGACGTGCTGGGAGTCATCGAGGACGTCGACCTGGTCGCGCTGCGGACGCGCTCGTCGTTCTACCTGCGCCAGCGGATCGCCGCCGCCAAGAGCGTCACCGAGCTGGTGGCGGTCGCGTCCGAGCTGTACCCGATGGTGATCGCGCTGCACGAGTCCCACGTCGCCGCGGCCAACGTGATGGCGGTCTACTCGGTCACGGTCGACACGCTGACACGGCGGATGCTCGAGCTCGAGATGGAGCGCCTGGGCCGCCCGGAGATCCACTTCGCGTGGCTGGCGCTCGGCAGCCAGGCGCGACGCGAGGCGCTGCCGAGCTCCGACGTGGACAGTGCGATCGTGTGGTTCGACGCGCCCGACGACGCGCCCGCCAAACCGGCCCTGGTCGAGCTTGGCAAGGCGGTCACCGAGGGTCTGGAGCGGTGCGGGCTGCGACCCGACGACCACGGCGCCACCGCCTCAGATCCGATGTTCGTGCGATCGCTCGAGTCCTGGCAGCGCGTGGTCAAGAGCTGGATCGTCGAGCCGACCCAGGACCAGGCGCTGATCCTCTCCTCGGTGCTGGTCGACAGCCGGCCGGTCTGGGGCGTGCACACCGGAACGCCGGTCGCCGACACGTTTCGCCTGGCGCCCAGTTCGCCGATGCTGCTGCGCCTGATGGCCCGCTTCGCGCTCTCGTCCCATCCACCGACGGGCTTTTTGCGCGGCCTCGTGGTGGAGCATGGGGGCGAGCATCGAGGGCGCCTGGATCTCAAGCACGGCGGCGTGATCCCGATCGCGGCGCTTGCGCGATGGGCGGGGATGTCGGCCGGCGTGACGGCCGCATCGACGGTCGAGCGGCTGCGAGCCGCGGGCAGGGCCGGCACCATCGCGCCGGCCGATGCCCACACGCTCGAGGATGCCTTCCAGCTGATCAACAACCTGCGCGTCGAGCACCAGGTCGGCCAGCTCCGTGATGGCCAGGAGCCCGACGATTATCTGAACCCGGGGGACTTCAGCGCTCTCACGCGCGCCTATCTGAAGGACTCGTTCCGGGCTGTCAGCTCCGTTCAGAAGCGGCTCTCGGGCGAGCTGCGGATGGGGCGGACCGAGGCGCCCGTCGAGTCCGGGTGAGCGACGCCGGTAGGGTGCACCTCCGATGACGCCCGACCAACCGACCCGCGGCGCCCGGCGCCGCAGCGCCAACAAGGGCGGTGCGCCCCAGGACTGGCGCGTCTACCGGCCGGCGATCTGGCTGGCGATGCTCGGGGTCGCAGTGATGCTGCTCGTCACTCCGTCATGGATCGGTGCGGCACCGATCGGTGCCGCGATCGGGGTCGCGCTGCGGATCCGTCGGCGCCGCCGCTGAGGCGCCGCAAGGGCGACTCCCGCCGCCGCGATCCTCGCCGGGCGAGCCGATCGCTACCGTGGTGTACGTGACTGCCGGCTCCGGACTTTCGGCGGCAGCGTCTGACGCTGTCCACAACCCCAAGCTCGCGATCACCGTTCGCGGGCTCGTCAAGTCGTTCGGCAACGTGCGCGCGCTGGGCGGCGTCGACCTCGACGTGGCGACCGGGACCGTGCTCGGCCTGCTTGGGCCCAACGGCGCCGGCAAGACGACCCTTGTTCGAATTCTGACAACGTTGCTCGAGCCCGACGGCGGCACGGGCGAGGTCGTGGGCCTGGACGTCGTGCGCGACGCGGCACGGCTGCGTCAGCGGATCGGGCTCGCCGGTCAGTACGCGGCGGTCGACGAGAACCTGACCGGACTCGAGAACCTCGTCATGGTCGGACGGCTGTACGGGAACTCGCGCGCGGCTGCAAAGCGGCGCGGCGCCGAGTTGCTCGAGCGCTTTGACCTGAGTGGGGCCGGTGGTCGCCTGACGAGCACCTACTCGGGCGGTATGCGCAGGCGGCTCGATCTCGCGGCAGCGCTCGTGTCAAAGCCGGAGGTGCTGTTCCTCGACGAGCCGACGACGGGGCTGGACCCCCGCAGCCGAATTGACCTGTGGGAGACGATCGAAGGGCTGGTCGCGGACGGGACGACCGTGCTGCTGACGACGCAGTACCTCGACGAGGCCGACCGGCTCGCGGACACGATCACGGTCATCGACCACGGTCTCGTGATCGCTCAGGGAACCTCCGACGAGCTCAAGGATCGTGTCGGAGGGGAGCGGCTCGAGGTCCGGCTCGAGGACGCCTCCGACGCTGAGGCGGCAGTCACGGCGCTGCAGTCGCTGTCCGACGAGCAGCCGAGCGCCCATGATTCGATCGTCAGCGCCCCGGTCCGGACCCGCAGCGGCGCGATCGTTGAGGCGGTCCGCAGGCTCGGCGACGCCGGCGTCGGGGTGGATGACATAACGCTGCGGCGGCCGACCCTCGATGACGTGTTCCTGTCGCTCACCGGCCACGCGGCGGAAGAGGGCGACGCGGACTCCCGGAATGGCGACCGATGAGACGGCTCGCGACCGACACCATGATCATGGCCGAGCGCAACCTGATCCGGCTGCCGCGAAAGCCCGAGCTGCTGCTCGCGTTCACGGTCCAGCCGATCATGTTTCTGCTCCTGTTCCGTTACGTGTTCGGCGGCGCGATCCAGACCGGAGGCCTGTCCTACATCGAGTTCCTGCTGCCGGGGATCATCGTCCAGAACATCGCGTTCGGTGGCTTCGTGACCGCGATCGGCCTCAACGAGGATGTCCACAAGGGCCTGATCGATCGCTTCCGCTCGCTCCCGATGACGCGCCCGGCGGTGCTCGCCGGGCGGACCCTGGCCGACGTGGTGACGAACTTCATCTCGGTCTGCATCCTGGTCGTGACCGGCATCATCATCGGCTTCTCGTTCCACGCTTCGGTCGCCGAGGTCGTGTTCGGGGTCGGCCTGCTGCTGCTGTTCGGGTATGCGTTCTCGTGGGTGTTCGCGTTCGTCGGCCTGGTCGCCTCGACGCCGGAGTCGGCCAACTCGATCGCGTTCATCGCCGTCTTCCCGCTGACCTTCATCTCGTCGGCGTTCGTGCCCGTCGCGACGATGCCCGCCCCGCTGAGGGCGTTCGCCGAGGTGAATCCGTTCACGATCGTGGTCGATGCGATGCGCTCGCTGTGGATCGGCACCCCCGCGCACAACTACGTCTGGGGTGCGGTCGTCTGGGCGTTGGTGATCCTGGTCGTGTTCGCGCCCTTGGGAGTCGCCCGCTATCGCAAGGCGACCTCGGGCTAATTCTGCTCGCCGCGGGCGATCGCCAGACACGCCTCGCAACGCGGCCAGGGCGGATTCCACGGGTACCCGGTCACGTCCTTGCCGCACAGCGCGGTGTCCGGATCGCTCTCGGTCACAAGGTGGCAGAGCTCCTCGAACCCGTCGTCGTTGATCAAGGGGACGTTCGTGCACCGGGGGTGGACGTTGGGTGCATGAACGGGCGTTGTCGATGCGCCCGGCATCGATTGCGAGGATACCCGCCGACCGCGGCTAACCGGCGACGAGCTCGCCGCGCTCGTGTGTGCCGGCGTCGCCCGAGTCCAGACCAGTCTCCAGTGGCTCTTCGTTCAACCGCCGTGCGGTGTGGCGCGCGGTCTCTCTGGCCCAGCCGGTGCTGGTCACGAAGCCGAGGCACAGTGCGGCCACACCGAGGCCGACGACGACCCACCAACTCGCGTGGGTAGCGGCCGCAAACGACGGGCCCACGTTCTCGGCTGCAGCCCCCGCGGCCAGCGAGCCGAGCACGGCGACGCCAAGGGCGAAGCCGACCTGACGGCTCGTCGATGCGATCGCGGCGGCCACCCCGGCCTGTGAAGGCGGCATCCCCGAGACGGCCGTGTTGGTGATCGGCGGATTGACGAGCCCGAATCCGGCCCCGTAGATCGTGTAGGAGGCGATCAGCAGCGGGTACGAGGTCGTGGTCGTCAGGCCCGTCAGCATCAGACCGCCGACGATCAATCCGATCCCGCCGCCGACGAGCGGCAACCTCGTCCCGCGGGTGCTGACCATTCGTCCCGAGATCGGCGCGATCACGACGGTCGCAAGTGCGAGCGGGAGCACATAGAGCCCGGCATCGAGCGGCGACAGGCCGCGCACCTCCTGCAGATACAGCGTGTTCAGGAACAGAAAGCCGCCCAGCCCGGCGAACGCGAACAGCGCGATCGCGCTGGCGCCGGCGAACGGGGCGCTGCCGAAGAAGCGGACCTCGATCAGCGGCTGGTCGCGGCGCAGCTCGTAGGGCACCAGCACAGCGAACGCGATCACCGCGACCGCGAACAGGGTCACCGTCTGCGCCGACAGCCAGCCGCTGCCCGGAGCTTCGATGATCGCGTAGGTCAGCGTCGCGAGCCCGATGATCACCAGCGCCTGACCGACGAGGTCCGGCCGGCGCGGCCGAGCGGCGCGCGACTCGGGCACGTACAGCGCGGTCAGCGCGATCGCGAGCACGCCGACCGGGACGTTGACCAGGAAGATCGACCGCCAGCCCACCGAGTCGACCAGCGCCCCGCCGATCACCGGGCCGAGCGCCATGCTGATCCCGAACACGCCGCCCCAGACGCCGATCGCGCGCGCCCGCTCGCGCGGATCCTCGAACACGTTGCGGATGATCGACATCGCGACCGGGTTGAGCATCGAGCCTCCGATCGCCTGCAGCACGCGGGCGGCGATCAGCAGGTCGAGGCTCGGTGCCACCGCGCACAGCAGCGAGCCGAGCGAGAACAGCGACAGCCCGATCTGGAACACCCGGCGCCGGCCGATCCGGTCGGCCGTCGACCCCGACAGCATCAGCAGGCTGGCGAGAACGAGCGTGTAGGCGTCGATCGTCCACTGCAGCCCCGACAGCGACGCATGCAGGGACCGATGGATCGACGGCAGCGCGACGTTGACGATCGTCGTGTCGAGCCCGACGATCAGCAGGCTCATCGAGCAGATGCCGAGGATCAGGAGACGCCGGCGCCGGTCCGGGTGGTGATCTGGGCCGCGCTGATCCACGATCCGATCCTAGCCAGCGGGGTCTGCGTCCCCGTGGGCGTGGCCAGCTCGTCGCTAGCCCAGTTCGGTGTCCCAGCCGGCGATCAGCAGGCGAGCTGCCTCGACGTCAGGATGCAGCGGCCGGTCGCTCAGATCGGAGTTCAGATGCTCGGTCGCGGCCTGCCAAAGCGCCTGCGTCCCGGCCGCCTTGGGCTCGTAGCCGGCGAGCCGCAGCGCCCGCACGGCTACCACCAGCTCGGTCGCGACCGCCACGCGGAGCGCATCGATCGCCTCGTGTGCTCGCCGGGCGGCGATCGGGGCCAGGCTCGAGTGCGACTCAACGCCGCGCGAGACCGTGACCGTCTGCGCGGCGACGGGCGTGACCAGTGAGCGGACCTCGGCGACCGCGGCGTGGGCGGTGTACTCGAGCACCAGCGCGCCCGACTCCGGGCCCGGCTTGCGCGCCAGAAACGGCGGCAGGCCGGTCAGGGTCGAGTCCAGCAGCGTGCTGACCCGGGCGGCGATCAGCGCGGCCGACTGGGCGACCGCCGTCCTGACCCCGTCAATCGCGTTGGCGAGCGGCGCCGCGTGGGGGTTGCCGTTGGGCAGCGCGATGTCGTCACCGGGGACGATCAGCGCGTTCTCACCGGCGAAGTTGAGCTCGTGGCCGACGGTCTCCTCGAGCGCGTTGAGCGCGTCGTGCACGGTTCCATCCACCTGCGGCTGGGCCCGGAACGGGTACGGATCCTGAACGCCGAGCGGCCCAGGCGCCCGGGTCCGCTCGCCGACGCCCTCCAGCAGCTCGCGCATCCTGGCCGCGACCGCCGCCTGGCCCGGCCGGTGGCGCCACGAGTGGATCCGCGGGTCGAGCACCACCGGATCGGCGGCCGCAGCCTCGAATGACAGCGCCGCGACCGTCAGCCACGCATCGAGCAGCCGCCGCGCGTCGACCACCAGCAGCGCCGCGCGCCCGATGCTGACCGCGTTGGAGCTCATCAGGGCGAGACCGTCGCGGCCGCCCAGCCGGGCCGCCTGGAGGCCTGCGTCATGCAGCGCAGTCGACGCATCGAGCAGCTCCTCGCCACGCCACACCTGTCCCTCGCCGAGCAGCGCCAGTCCGATATCGGCGAGATTGGTCAGGTCACCGGTGCCAAGCGACCCCAGCTCGCGGGTGAACGGCGACAGCCCGGCGTTGAGCAGGTTGACGAGCGCGTCGAGCAGCTCCCGCGCGACGCCGGCGCCACCGGCGCCGATCTGGTTGGCGCGGGTCGCCATCGCGGCCCGGACGAGCTGCGCGGGCAGCGGCTGGCCGGCGCCGCACGCATGGCTGCGCAGCAGGCTCAGCGAGTACTGCTGGCGGCGGTTCTTCGGCACCCGGTAGGCGCGCAGCGCGCCGACGCCGGTGGTGACGCCGTAGAGGTCGTCGCCGCGCGCGAGCAGCGCCGCGATCGCGTCGCGGGCGCGGTCGTTGCGGGCGTGCGCCTCGGGCGCGAGCTGTGCCCGGGCGCCCTCGCGCGCGATCAACGCGACCCTCTTTGGCGTCAGCGTCGCGCCGTCGAGGATCACGGGCGCGGTGGTTTCTGTCGCGAGCTGTTGCAGAGCCATCGCCAACGCACTCTAATCCCGTCGGCGACTTCGCGGCCAGTATCGTCGGCCGGATGGACGGGTCCGTGACACTCACCGGTTGCGACCTCGATCCCGCGCTGCTGGCGGCGATCGCGCGCGACGGCGCCGCGGTCGAGATCGATCCGGCGGCGCGGGCCCGGATTGCAGCCGCCCACGCGACCGTGGAGCGAGCCGTCGCGGACGGGAGGCCGATCTACGGCGTCACGACCGGGCTTGGATCGAGGGTCGGCGAGCTGGTCGCCGGCGTCGACGGGGCGGTCTATTCGCTGCGGACGCTCCGAGGCCGGGCGGCGGCGGTCGGCCCAGCGCTCGACCGCGAGCTCTCGCGCGCGGCGATGGCGGTCAGGTGCAACGGGATCTGCGCCGGCGGGTCGGGCGCCGGTCCGGCGGTCGCCGACGGGCTGGCGGCGCTGCTCAACGCGGGCGTGCACCCGCGGATTCCCGAGAGCGGCTCGGTTGGGGCGGCGGATCTGGTGATGCTCGCCTACGTCGGTCTGGTGTTGATCGGCGAGGGAGAGGCCGAGCTCGACGGCGAGCTGATGTCGGCGTCCGACGCGCTGGTGCGCTGCGGCCTTGAGCCCGTCGCGCTCGGGGCCAAGGACGGCCTTGCGATCTGCTCGAGCTCGGCGGTCAGCGCCGGTGCGGCGGCGTTGGCGCTGCTGGACGGCGAAGGCTGCCTGGCCTCCGTCCAGGTCTCGGCGGCGCTGTCGATGGAGGGCTTCAGAGCCAACCTGACGCCGATCGACGAACGGGTCGCGGCGGCCCGGCCGGCTCCTGGGCAGGAATGGGCAGCGGGCGGGCTGCGAGCGCTGCTGGCCGACGGCTCGCTGACCGAACCGGGGTCCGCACGCCGCCTGCAGGACCCGCTCAGCTTCCGTTGCGCGAGCCAGATCCACGGCTCGTTACGCACGGCGCTCGACCAGCTGGCTGTCGCCGTTGACGCCGAGCTCAACGGCGCGGCCGACAACCCGCTCGTGCTGACCGCCGACGATCAGATCCTGTCGACCGGCAACTTCCACGTCCCGGCGCTCTCGCTCGCGCTCGATTCGGCGGCGATTGCCGTCGCCCAGGTGGCGGCGACCGTGGCCGAGCGCCCGGCGCGGCTGCGCACCCGCGCTTTGAGCGGGCTGCCGGCCGGACTCGTCCGCGGCGACGACGTCACCCGCACCGGCGTCTCTCCGCTGCTCAAGACAGGGCAGGCGCTGACGCTCGAGATCCGCCACCTCGCCGCGCCGCTGGCGATCCATGCGACCGTCAGCGCCGAGGGCGTCGAGGATGACTCGACCGGCGCCACGCAGGCGGCGCTACGCCTGCGAGAGCAGCTTGCGAAACTGAGGCTGCTGATCGCGGTCGAGCTGCTGGTTGCGGCCGAGGCGGTGCAGCTCGCGTCGCCGGCCCGGTTGGGGCGCGGCACCGAGGCGGCGCAGCGTTGCGTTCGTGAGCTCGTCGCCGGGGTCGACCACGACCGGCCGCTCGGCCCGGACGTGGAACTGCTCGCGGGGGAGGCGCTCGCGTCCGGGCGGCTGCTGGACCGCGTCCGGGAAGCGCTCGCTTGACGGCGATCGAGCTCACCTACCTGAGCGGAGCCGACGTCGATGCGCTCGCGCTCGGCGATGACGAGATCCTGGAATCGATTCGCGGCGTGCTGGCCGCCCAGGGACGGGGCGAGACCGTGATCGAGCCTCGCACGCACCTCTTTCCCGGGCGCGCCGACGGCCATTTCAACGTCCTGCGCGGGGTCACCGCCGAATACGCGGGCGTCAAGGTGGTGGGCGACTTCGTCGACAACCACCGGCTCGGGCTCCCCTCGGAGATGGCGCTGCTGCTGTTGGCAGACCCCGCGACCGGCGTCCCGGCGGCAATCGTCGACGCGACCGCGATCACCGAGATGCGAACCGGGGCGGTGACGGCGATCGGCGCCGAGCACCTCGCCCGGCGCGACGCCCGCACGCTCGGCCACATCGGCGCCCGCGGCAGCGCCTACTGGAACGTCCGTCTGCTCTGCAGGGTGCTACCCGAGCTCGAGCAGATCCGCGTCCACTCCCGTCGCCCCGCGAGTCGTGAGCAGTTCGCCCGGCGCCTGTCAGCCGAGCTCGGAATCGATGTACGGGCGGTCGATACCTGGGAGCAGTGCGTCCGGGAAGCCGACGTGGTCGTCGAGGCCTCGCGGCTCAGCAGCCCCGAGCCGCTACTTGCGACCTCCTGGATCAAGCCCGGGGCGCTCGTGATCCCATACGGGACGGTCAGCGCCGTCGAGCTCGACCTGACCGAGGTGATGGACAAGATCGTCGTCGACGACTGGGGCCAGGTGCACTCCGGCCCGCTCGGAGCGCTCCGCGCGCACGTCGACTCGGGCCGGCTGTCGGAGCGCAACCTCCATGGCGAGCTCGGCCAGATCGTGTCCGGCGCACTCGTCGGCCGCGAGCGCGCCGACGAGACGATCCTGTTCTGGCACCGGGGGCTCTCGATCACGGACATCGCGCTCGGCGAGGCGCTGCTCGCCAAGGCCGGCGCACGCGGGGTCGGGACCCGGCTCCCCTATCGCTAGCGGCCTGCGGTAGCGTGCGGACGCGATGGGTCTGGAGCTCAGCGAAGACATGCGATGTCGTGGATGGCAGCAGGAGGCGGCGCTGCGCATGCTGCACAACAACCTCCATCCCGACGTCGCCGAGCGGCCCGAGGAGCTCGTCGTCTACGGCGGGATCGGCAAGGCGGCTCGCAACTGGTCCTGCTACCACACGATCGAGCGCGAGCTGCAACGGCTCGGCGGCGGCGAGACGCTGCTGGTCCAGTCGGGCAAGCCGGTCGCCGTGTTCGAGACCCATCCCGACGCGCCGCGCGTCCTGATCGCCAACTCCAACCTCGTCCCGCAGTGGGCGACGTGGGAGAAGTTTCGCGAGCTCGACGCGGCCGGGCTGATGATGTACGGACAGATGACCGCCGGCTCCTGGATCTACATCGGCAGCCAGGGGATCCTGCAGGGCACCTACGAGACGTTCGCCGCGGCGGCGCGCAAACGGTTCGACGGGACGCTGGCGGGGCGCCTCGTCGTCACCGCCGGCCTCGGTGGGATGGGCGGGGCGCAGCCGCTGGCGATCACGATGCTCGGCGGCGCTGCGCTGTGCGTGGAGGTTGACCTGCACCGGATCGAGCGCCGAATCGAGACCGGATATCTGGACCAGCGGGCGGCCGACCTCGACGACGCCCTGGCGCGACTTGACGAGGCGCGCGCACAGCGGCGAGGGCTCTCGATCGGGCTCGCGGGCAACGCCGCCGAGGTGCTGCCCGAGCTGGCGCGCCGCGGCGTCGAGATCGACGTGGTGACAGACCAGACCAGCGCCCATGACCCGTTGAATGGCTACATCCCCGCGGGGCTGACTGTCGAGCAGGCGGAGGTGCTGCGACGCAGCGATCCCGACGAGTACCTGCGCCGCGTCGGCGAGAGCGCGGTCGCGCACGTGGGCGCGATCCGGGCGCTGCAGGAGCTCGGGCGCCGAGGCATTTGACTATGGCAACGCGCTGCGCGGGCTCGCCTTCGAGTACGGCGACAGCGAGGCGTTCTCATATCCGGGATTCGTGCCGGCCTACATCAGGCCGCTGTTCTGCGAGGGCAAGGGGCCGTTTCGCTGGGTGGCGCTGTCCGGTGACCCCGCTGACATCCGCGCGACCGACCAGGCGATCCTCGATCTGTTCGGCGACCAGGAGCACATCGCGCGGTGGATCTCGCTCGCCCAGGAGCGCGTCCAGTTCCAGGGCCTGCCGGCCCGGATCTGCTGGCTGGGCTACGGGGAGCGCGACCGGGCCGGCGTGCGCTTCAACGAGATGGTCGCCAGCGGGCAATTGAAGGCGCCGATCGTGATCGGCCGTGACCACCTCGACGCGGGGTCGGTCGCGTCACCGGAGCGCGAGACCGAGGGGATGCTGCGATGGGTCGGACGCGGTCGCCGACTGGCCGCTGCTCAACGCGATGCTGATGACCTCCTGCGGCGCCAGCTGGGTCTCGATCCATCACGGCGGCGGCGTCGGAATGGGGAAGTCGATCCACGCCGGTCAGGTGACGGTCGCGGACGGAACGCCCGAGGCCGGCGAGCGCGTCCGCCGCGCGCTGACCGCCGACCCGGGACTCGGCGTGGTGCGCCACGCCGATGCCGGCTATCCGGAGGCGTTGAACGCGGCCCGGGAGCACGGGATCGCGATGCCGATGCTCGACCCCGAGCCAGACCAACGGTGAGCCCGGGCTCGGTCTCGGTCAACGGCGCCGAGCAGATCCTGCGCCCCGACCGCGACGGCCGCCCCTACATCCGCGGCACCGACGCCGGCAGCCAGACGCTCGAGCCGGGCGATCTGCTGATCGCCGAGGGGAAGATCGCCGGGTTTGAGCCCGACGGCGACGCCGCGGTGCAGGTCGACGCGTCCGGATGCGCCGTGATTCCCGGCTTCGTCGACTGTCACACCCACCTGCCGTTCGTCGGCTGGCGGGCGTGGGAGTACGAGCAGAAGATCGGCGGCGTGCCCTACGAGCAGATTTCGCGCGAGGGTGGCGGGATCGCATCGTCGGCCCGCGCGCTGGCCGAGAGCTCCGACCAGCAGGTGCTCGACCAGTCGGCTGCCCTGGCCGCCGAGATGCTGGCCGCGGGGACGACCACGTTCGAGTGCAAGTCCGGCTACGGCCGCTCGCGCGAGGGTGAGCTGCGGGCGCTGGCGCTCGCCCGTGAGCTCGACGACCGCGTCGTGCAGACGACCACCTCGACCGCGCTGCTCGCCCACTCGGTGCCGCCGGGATACACGGCCGACGAGTGGATGGATGAGGTCGAGGCGATGATGCCCGAGGTGGTTGCGCCCGGGAGCGTGAGCGCGGTCGACATCTTCGTCGAGTCGATCGCGTTCGACAACGACCATCTGACCCGGATGGGCCGGCTCGCCGCCGACTCGGGGCTGGCGCTCCGCTGTCACGTCGAGCAGTTCGGCGGCCTGCGCTCGGTGCCGGTCGCGCTCGCAGCAGGCGCCCGCTCGGTCGATCACCTGTCGACCCTTCACAGCGATGACGTCGAGCCGCTCGCCGCATCGGAGTGTGCGGCGGTGCTGCTGCCGGCCGCCGAGTTTCTCGGCGCCGAGCACCGTGCTCCAGGGCGCCGGCTGCTCGATGCCGGCGCGATCGTCGTGCTCGCGACCGATCTGAACCCCGGCACGGCGCCGGTTGCGTCGCTGCCGGTGGTGATCGGGCTGGCGGTGCGGCTGTATGGGATGAGCCCGCGCGAGGCGCTCGCGGCGGTGACGCTGAACGGCGCCTGGACGGTGGGGCTGGAGCGCGATCGGGGGTCGATCGAGCCCGGCAAGCGAGCCGACCTGCTGGTGCTCGACGGGCCGGTGGACCGGGTCGCATACCGCTTCGGTCGTAACCCGGTTGCGGTCGTGATCGTCGACGGTGCGGTCGCCTATGTGCGTGATGACGCGCGCGGGCGGGTGAGCGAGCGATGAGGAGCGCGTCGATTCCCGCGATGGCCAACGCCCACAGCCACGCGTTCCAGCTCGACCTGCGCGGGGTCGGCGAGCGGCCGCACCCCGGCGATGACTTCTGGAGCTGGCGCAACGAGATGTACCGGCTCGCCGGCAGCCATGACCCGGACTCGATGCGCGCCGTCGGCGAGCGAGTCTACGGCCAGATGGCGGCCGCCGGGTACGGCGCGCTGGGCGAGTTTCACTACGTCGTTCACCAGCCTGACGGGACGCCGTACCCCGAGCCCAACGCGATGGCGATCGCGCTTGCGCAGGCGGCCCTGGCATCTGGACTGGAGATCGTGCTGCTGCCCGCGGCCTACAACCGCGGCGGCGCCGGGCGCGCGCCAGATCCGGGCCAGCGGCGCTTCTGCGACCCCGACGTTGCGACGTTCCTTGAGCGCACCGACCGGTTGCGCGAATGGGCCGACGGCCAGCGGGGTGTCAGCGTCGGGGTCGCGGTCCACAGCGTTCGCGCGGTCGGAGCCGACTGGATCGAGGCGATCGCCCGCTACAGCGACGAGCACCGCCTGGTCCGTCACGTGCACGCATGCGAGCAGCTGCGCGAGCTGTCCGAGTGCGACGCCGAGCACGGCTGCTCGCCGATCGAGTTGCTGCAGCGCACCGGCTTCCTCGGTCAGCGGTGCAGCGTCGTGCACGCGATCCACGTCAGCGACCGCGACGTCGAGCTGCTCGCCGCGACCGATTC
The DNA here is from genome assembly GCA_963770885.1 of uncultured Solirubrobacterales bacterium. Classification (GTDB taxonomy): domain Bacteria; phylum Actinomycetota; class Thermoleophilia; order Solirubrobacterales; family Solirubrobacteraceae; genus Palsa-465. The sequence goes on from CAVYRI010000002.1 coordinate 72,708, forward strand.
GATCGTGATCACCTGCCCGACGACCGAGGGCAACCTCGGTGACGGATATCTGCCGGCGCTGCGCTACCGCGATGCGGGTGTGCGGCTCGCGATCGGGACCGATTCCCAGGTCCGGATTGACCCGTTCGAGGAGCTGCGCGAGATGGAGACGCTCGCGCGCCGAGAACGCCAGACGCGCTATGCCCTGCTCGAGGCGGCCGACGGCGACCTCTGGGGGCAGACGGTCGCCAACGGTCGCGCGAGCCTGGGACTGTCGGGCGCAGGGCGTGAGGTTGAGATCGATCTCGATTCACCTGAGCTGGCCGGGGTGGCCGAGCGGGACCTGCCGCTCGCGCTGGCGACCTGCGCGTCGGCGGCGATCGTCCGCGGCGGGGGCGTTCGACGATGACGGTCACGCTGGCGCGCCGCGCCGACATCGACCTTGACGCGTTCAGGCGTGTGGCGTGGGAGGGTGAGGCGGTCTCGGTCGACCACGCTGCACTCGACGAGGTGGCCCGGCGGCGCGAGCAGTTTTTGACCTTCGTCGCGGCCAATCCCGACCGCAGGTTCTACGGCGTCAACGTTCACGCCGGGGAGGGCGCCAACCGCGCTTTGAGTGCTTCGGACCAGCGCGACTACGCGCGCGGCCTGCACAGCGGCACCTCGTTCGGCGAACCGCTGCCGCAGCGGGTGGTACGCGGGGTCGTGCTCTCCAGGCTGGCCAACTTCATCGAGGGCCACGCCGGGGTCAGCGCCGAGCTGGTCGAGGTCGTGGCGAGCCGACTCGACGGCCGGCGGCTCCCGCCGGTGCCGCGCTACGGAAACGGCGGCGCGGGCGAGATCCAGGCGCTCGGCTGGCTGTTCGAAGACGTCGGCGAGGAGCTGGCGCTCGGCGTCAAGGAGCCGATGGCGTTGATCAACGGCGCGCCGTGCGCCCCGGCGCTGCTGGCCGACGTGGTGCTCGTCGCCGAGCTGGTGATCGAGGTTGTGCAAGCGGTCATGTGCCTGGCGGCCGCCGCGCTTGGGGTGGCCCCGGTGACCTATGACCGCCGGCTCGACGCGCTGTGGGGCGACCCGTTTCAGGCTCAGGCGCTGGCGGCGATCCGTGCCGCCCTGAACGGCGCCGACAAGCTGGAAGGCCTCGAGCACGCGCAACCTCCGGTGTCGTTCCGGATCCTCCCGCGCGTGGTCGGCAACGCACTCCGGGTCCTGGCCGCGGCCCGCGATGCGGCCGCGATCGCGCTGCCGGCGGTCAGCGACAACCCCGTGTTCCTGTTCGATGACGGCCCCGAAGACATGGTCTCAAACGGGGGCTTTCACAACGCCGCCGCCCCGGCCTGCATCGATGCGCTGACGTTCGCGCTGGCTGACTTCGCGCAGCTGGCCCAGCACCAGGTGCAGCGCCTGCAGACCAGCCCGCAGGCGCTGCCCGGCCTCGACTCGCTCGGGCTCGGCACGATGCAGATGGTGGCCGGGGGCTATGCCGAGGAGGCGCGAGCAGCCGCGGTTCCGTCACTGCTGCCGCTGTCGGGGTTCGGTCAGACCGACGTGCCGGCGCCCGCGTTCTTTGCCTACAGCCGCTTTGACCGTGTCCGCGGCTTCCTGCTCGGCTCGCTGACGTGTCTGGCCGCGCTCGCCGCCCAGGCGCTGGCGCGTCCCGGCCGGACCGTGCCCGGAGCCTTGGGCGCGCTCCAGGCCGCGGTGCTCGCCGCCTGTCCGCCGATCGCCGAGCGTCGCTCGCTCGGCCCGGAACTGTCGGCGCTCGCGGCCGCGATAGCTCCCGAGATCCCCGCCTGAGTCATGCCCCATCGCTATCCGTGCCTACTCGCATCGCCACCGGCCCGGCCCGGCCGGCTGTGGCTGACCGGAGCACGGCTGTTCGATGGCACCGGCGGCCAGGTGCACGAGGGCGTCGCCGTGCTGGTCAACGACGGAGTGATCGAACGGGTGGGGGAGGCCGGGGAGCCGGCGCCCGAAGGGGCTTATGTCGTGGAGCTCGATGGGCGGACCCTGATGCCGGGGCTGATCAACGCCCACGTCCACGTGCAGGGCCACCGGCCGGCGCCCGGGCACGGCGCCGAGCCGCTGTTGGCGGGCACCAGCGCGCACTTCCTGCAGGCGAGCCTGCGCGACTGCCTGCGGATGGGCGTGACGACGATCCGCAACGTCGGCTCGCAGGAGCGCCAGCCCCAGGAGGTCCGCCAGGCGATGCGCTACGGCGCCTTCCGCGGGCCGCGGCTGCTCACCTGCGGGCTGATCATCTCCGCGACCGCCCCCGGCGGGCGGTTCTACGGCGCGATGTACCGCGAGGCGGACGGCCCCGAGGAGATCCGCAAAGCCGTCCGCGAGCAACTTCGCGACGGCGCCGACTTCATCAAGGTGATGACCTGCGGCGCGCGGTCAAACGAGCTCGAGGACCCCGACCCGCTGCAGCTGACCGACGCTGAGCTGTCGGCGCTCGTCGGTGAGGCACACCGGATGGGGGTGCGGGTGGCCGCCCATGTCGAGGGGCTCGACGGCACCGAGGCCGCGATCGAGCACGGGATGGACACGATCGAGCACGGGATGTACCTCTGCCAGCGTCCCGAGCTGCTCGAGCGGATGGCCGCCCACGGCCAGGTCCTGGTGCCGACCCTGAGCGGCTACTACTGGATGGCGGGCTTGGGCGATGCGATCGACCCCGCCGGCGCGACGGTCGCGCCCGAGATGCTCGACAGCATCGTCGCACTCGCGCACTACAACCTCGAGCAGGGCAGCGCCTCGCTGCGGGCGGCACGGGACGCCGGCGTCCCGATCGCGCTCGGCTCAGACCGCGACGGCGTGTCGGGCGACGACACCGCCCTGGAGCTGGTGCGGATGGTCCATCACGGCCTCAGCGCACGTGAGGCGCTGCATGCGGCAACCGGCGCGGCGGCCCGCGCGATCGGCCTCGGCGAGTACATCGGCGTCGTGGCGCCCGGCCGGTTGGCCGACCTGGTGATCATCGACGGCGACCCGGTGGCCGAACCGTCGCTGCTGCTGGACCGCGATCGGATCTGGCTCGTGCTGCAGCTAGGGGAGCCCGTGGCCGGCGCGGCTTATGAGGATCGCCTGTAGCCTGGCCGCCTCGCGCTGGGGCGCGCCGGTGAGCCGCTCCCAGGTCACGCGAAGACTCACGTAACCGGCCGCGAGCAGCGCCGCGTCGCGCTCCCGGTCGCGCTCGAACGAGCGCTTGGAGGAGTGAAACTCCCAGCCGTCGAGTTCGACGACCACCTTGGCGTCGGCGAACAGCGCGTCGACCTCGTAGCCGATGACGCGCACGTTCATCTGCGGCGTCGGCAGGCCGTACTCGCGCGCGAACGCGAGAAAGCGGTCCTCGAACTCCGAGCGCGTCGGGCCGGTGGCGTGCTCGGCAAACGGCCTCAGCAGGCGCGTACCGCGGTGGTACGGATTGCGTGCGATCGCGTCCGCCAGATGGTTGACGCGAAGGCCGGCGTTCAGACGCGCCTCGTTGACGGCGCGGGCTCGGCGCGCCTGCGTCAGCCTCGGCGCGATGTCGAGGACTGTGCGGGCTGGGCTGGTGACCCGAATGCCCCTGTGGCGCCGGATGTCCTGGCTTTCGAGAGCAGGGTGGAGGTGGACCCGGATCCCGGACGGGCGGCGCCGCGCGGGGACGGTGACCTCGGGGATCTGCGGCCAGCGCTTCACGAACCCCCAGAGGGCGGCCGCCGAGAAGTAGCTGAGGGCCGCCTGGTCCCCGCAGGCCAGGACGGCCGCGGCGGCGCGGGCGATCGGTTCGGGGCGGGGATGGCCGACTGCGTAGACACCTGGGTAGACCCGGATCAGCCGCCCGAGCCGTATCCGCGTCGCGATCTCGCTACGCGTAAATCCGAGCTCGATCAGCTGGGCGTAGCTGACATGGCCGTACTGACGGGCTGCGAGGCGAGCCAGCAGGACATCTCTTGGAACCGAATGCACGCTATACGTGCAGAGCGTTCCAAGACTACGTTTCCGCCCCCCTTGAAAGCCGCAACCGGACCCCCGCGGCGTCCTCATAGAGCTGCATGACGCTCATCTCGCCGGCCGAGTCACCGTAAACCTCGCGCACCCGCACGTGGATCTGCTCGACGAGTGCCGCCAACTCCACCGACACCCCCGCGTCGCGCGCCAGTTCCACGGCCAATCCCAGGTCCTTGGTCACCAGTGACATGAAGAACCCCTCGTCGTAGTCCCCGTCATCGAGAACCATCCGCACATCGCGCTCGAGGAACACCGAGTTGGCCGGGGAGGAAACCAGCGCCTCGTGGAGCTTGTCCAGCGACACGCCGGCCTTGACCCCCACGGTCAGGGCCTCGGCGGTCGCGACCGCCTGCACGAACCACATCAGGTTGAGCAGCAGCTTGGTCGTGTAGCCGCTGCCCTGCTCGCCGACGTGCATGATCCGCTGCGGATTGCCGATCGCCTCCAGCACCGGCCGGGCGCGCTCAAAAGCGCGATCGGATCCCCCGACATAGATCGCCAGCATCCCCGCCTCGGCGCCGATCGTCTGACCGGCCACCGGAGCGTCGACGAGTTCGATCCCACGCTGCGCGGCCAAAGCGCAGGCGCGGCGGCCGACCTCGAGCGAACTGGTGCTCATCTCGATCGCCAGCGAGCCCGGAGCCAACACCCCAAGCGCCTCCCTGAGAACCGCGTCAACCTGCACCGGCCCCGGGAGGCTGGTGACCAACACGTCCGCCCCGTCGAGGCAGTCGGCGATCGAGGAAGCTCCGCGCGCACCGTGCGACGCGGCTCGCGCAACGGCCTGCGCAACCACGTCAAACGCAGACACCGAGAATCCCGCCTCGCACACGTGCCGGCACATGTGCGACCCCATCCGCCCGAGCCCGATGAACGCGACCCGCGTCATGAGACCGAGTACCTAGACACCGCGTCCTCGTCCAACACGACACCGAGGCCAGGCTCTGAGGGGACCGCGAGCATCCCGTCGCCGTCAACGCGCACCGGCGCGGCGAGCATGAAGTCACGGCGCTCCGGCGTCCATCCGGGCGGGTCATATGGGTACTCGATGAATGGGCCACCGCCAACGCCGCAGCAGACCTGGAGGTTGGCGAGCATCCCGATCCCGTTGGTCCACGTGTGAGGCGTGAACCAGCGATTGCGACGCAGAGCGAGGTCGGCGAGCGTGCGCGCGCCCGAGATGCCGAGCGCCAGCACGACATCGGGCTGGACTACGTCTAGCGCCTCCTGCTCGAGCGCGACGCGCAGCTCGTCAAACCCACGCGCCATCTCGCCGCCCGCGATCCGCACGCCCGACACCGAGCGCAGCATCCGCATCCCGGCCAGATCCGCGCCCGCCAGCGGCTCCTCGACCCACAGGACGCCGTACTCGTCGAGCCGTTCGATCACCCGGCGAGCGTCGGCAACACCGAGTCCAGGGGCGATGTCACCCGCCATCCGCCACCACTGGTTGAGGTCGACCATGATCTCGAGCGCATCGTCGACGGCCTCACGGATCGCGGCCACGACCGCGATCCCCTCTGCGATCCGGTCACGGGCGATCCGCACCTTGACGGCGCCGAACCCCTCCTCGACGAGCGCCCGCGCGTCGTCGCGCCGGACGTCCGCCGCTCGCAGCTCGCCCCACGACGCGTAGGCCGGCACCCGATCCAGGGCGCCGCCGAGCAGCGATGCGACCGAGACTCCGTGCGCGCGTCCGAACAGGTCCCAGAGCGCGGCCTCCACCGGCCAGTAGCGCCCGGCGTGAAAGGAGATCGTCTCGAGCGTCCTGGCATGGGCCGACAGCGCCAGCGCGTCGCGCCCGATGAACAGATGCTCGAACTCCCCAAAGCCCGTCATCGTGTCCCCCGAGCCGACCCCGGTCACCCCCTCATCGGTCTCGACGCGGACGATCGACGCTTCAAAGACACGGCGCGGATCGGGATCCCAGGCCGCGAAGAACGGCGGGTCGAGATCGAGGCGCAACCGCTGCACTCCGATCGCGGTGATCCTCACTCACTCGCCGCCGTAGAAGGGATTGCGCACCGTGTCGCGGCGTTCCACCAGGGCCAAGGCGGCGTCCATGTCGCGGCCGAGCACGGCCGTCCGGATCCCCTTCAGGGTCGCGGCGCGGCTCGAGATCCGGACCTTGGTCTCATCGGTCGCGCCAGGGTCGATGTAGATCGCGACGAACACGAGCACGTCTCCGCTGCACGGGATCAGCTCCTCCGCGACCGCGTCGAGCACGCCCTGCCCGATCCCCAGCTGGCCCGCCCCCCAGGTGATCGTCTGGTGTTGCTCCTCGAGCGCGGTCGCCTTGTTGATCATGATCGTCGGCGGCCAGACGGGCTCGTAGTCGTGCTTGGTCGCGCCGACGACGACCAGGATCGGGGCGTGACCCGGCGCGGGGGAGGTGAAGGTGCCCAGCAACGAGGCGGCGGTCGCGCTGCCCCGCTCGGCGAGGACGACGTTGACATGCGCGCCGTCGGGGTCGACGCCGCTCCACCCCTCGCCGATCAGACCGTCGAAGTCAGCCGGGAAGCGGCTCATGCGGCGCCCCCGGCCGCGGCGCCCGCGAGTTCTGAGTCGACGATCACGACCGAACGGTCGCCGTCGCCCCGACACATTCGGCCGAACGCGTCCTGCACCCCGTCGAGCGTGATCAGGTCGGAGACCACACCACCCAGGTCCAGCCGGCCCGACCGCACCAGCTCGACCAGCCCGGGGAGGCTCTGCGCCGGATCAGACGAGCCGTAGTAACTGCCGACGATCGCCTTCTCGGACGAAAACTGAATCGCGGGCAGCGACACCTCGGCGCCGACCGGCGAGACGCCGACGACGACCGCGGTCCCACCGGGCGCGAGCGTGTCCCACGCCATCCTGATCGTCGCTGGCGATCCGACCACCTCGAACGCGTGGTCGACCCCGCCGCCGGCAGACGCCCGCACCTGGGCAACGGCATCGTCGTCCCGCGCATCGACCGCGTGGGTTGCGCCGCGGCGCAGCGCGTGGTCGAGCTTTGGAGCGGCACGATCGACCGCAATGATCGTCGCCGCGCCGCCCAGGCGCGCGGCAGCGATCACCTGCAGGCCGACGCCGCCGCAGCCGATCACGCAGACGCGCTCGCCGATCGCGACCCGCGCCGCGTGCGTGACCGCACCAAACCCGGTCACGACTCCGCAGCCGAGCAGTGCCGCCTGCCACAGCGGAATGTCGCGTGGGATCGCGATCACGCCGGCGCGGGCGACGACCGCGTGCTCCGCGAAGCAGGCGACGGTCAGGCCGTGCTGGAGCACCGTGCCGTCGGCTCCGCGCAGCCGTGAAGTGCCGTCGGGCATCGTGCCGGCGAGCGAGTTGCGCGCCGCCGTCTCGCACAGCGTCCGGCGTCCGCTGCGGCAGGCGCCGCACGCGCCGCACGAGGCCACGAACGAGAAAACGACGTGATCTCCAACCGCGAGCCCGGTGACGCCGTCACCGAGGGCTTCGACAACGCCGGCGCCCTCGTGGCCGAGCACGATCGGCCAGCGCCCGGGTCCGAGCAGCCCGTCGGCGAGGTGGAGATCGGAGTGGCAGACGCCGGCGGCGGCGATCCGGACGAGCACCTCGTCGCGGCGCGGCGGCTCGAGCAGCACACGCTCGCAGACGACCGGCCGTCCGGGCTCGCGCAGCACTGCGGCCCGCATCTCGATCGCGGCGCGCGTACTGCGCCTGAGCTCGGCCAGCGAGGTCTCTGTCATCTGAATTTCAGCTCTGTTCGGAGCGGGCGGCAGGGACCTCGGCCTCGCCGCCGTTGATCGCCTGCAACCGTCTCAGTTCCTCGAGCGGGATGTGACAGCGGATGCCATGTCCGGTCTCCTCCTCGCGCAACTCGGGCTCGGTCGTCTCGCAGATCGCGCCGATCTTGCGCGGGCAGCGGGTGTGAAATGGGCAACCGGCCGGCGGGTCGGCCGAGCTCGGGATCTCGCCCTCGAGCCGGATCCGGAGCCGGTCGAGATCGTCGAGCGTCGGCACCGCGGACAGCAACGCCTCGGTGTAGGGGTGGTGTGGGCTGTCGAACACCTTGTCGGCCGGCCCCACCTCCATCACCTTGCCGAGGTAGAGGACGACGATCCGGTCAGAGAGATAGCGGACGACGCCGAGGTCGTGGCTGATGAACAGGTAGGACACGTCCTCGCGGTGCTGGAGGTCGGTGAGCAGGTTGAGGATCGCCGCCTGGACCGAAACGTCCAGGGCCGAGGTCGGCTCGTCGCAGACCACGATCCGCGGGTCGCCCGCGAATGCGCGGGCGATCGCGACCCGCTGCTTGAGGCCGCCCGATAGCTGCACCGGCTTCATCGCCAGATGACGCTCGGACAGTCGCACCTCGGAGATCAGCTTCTGCAAGCGCCTGTCGACCTCGTCGCCTCTGTAGCCGCCGAGCTTTGACAGCGCGCGCGACAGCAGCCGCCTGACCGAGTGACGGCGGTTGAGCGCCGAGTCGGGATTCTGGAACACGATCTGCAGCGCCTTCTTCTGCTCGCGCGAGCGCTTCTGAGCCATGCCGGGCAGCGGCTTGCCCTCGAGGGCGATCGTCGCGCCCTCGTCGGGCTCGGTCAGCCCGAGCAGCACGCGGGCCATCGTCGTCTTGCCGCTCCCCGACTCGCCGACCAGCCCCAGCGTCTCGCCGCTTCGCAGTTCGAGGTCGACGCCGGCCAGGCCGCGAATCGTCTGACCGCCGATGCGGAACGTCTTGGAGACCGCCGTCGCGGAGATCAGCTGCTCGCCGTTGGACTTGGCCCGCGCGGCCCGCTCGGGCTCGGCCTTGACGACCCGCGGCAGCGTCTGCGCCCGCTCGTGGAAGTGGCAGCGCGAGCGGCGGCCGGGTCCGGCGTCATAGGGCGGCGGCGACTCGTCGCGGCAGCGCTGCTCGACCAGCCCGCAGCGGTCGGCGAAGATGCAGCCCTGCTCGAGGGCGCCGGGGGTCGGGAGGAAGCCCGGGATCGTGTCGAGCGTCCCGTGGGCCTTGAGCGTGTCGCGCCGGGGGATACAGCGCAGCAGCCCGACCGTGTACGGGTGGCGCGGGTCGTGGAAGACCTCGCGGGCGGGGCCCTCCTCGATCATCTCGCCGGCGTACAGGACCCCGACGCGGTCGCACATCTTCGCGATCACCCCGAGGTTGTGGCTGATGAACATCAGCGAGGTGCCGAACTCGTCGCGCAGCGCCGAGATCAGATCGAGCACCTCCGCTTCGACGGTCGCGTCGAGAGCGGTCGTCGGCTCATCGAGGATCAGCAGCGCCGGCTCGGACGCGAGCGCCATCGCGATCACGACGCGCTGGAGCATCCCGCCTGACAGCTGGTGCGGGTAGCGGTTCATCACCCCGCCAGGGTCGGAGATCCGCACCTTCTCGAGCATCTCGCGGCTACGATCGAGCGCCTTGGCGCGGTCGTCGCCGGCGATCTCGAACACCTCGGCAACCTGGCGCCCGACCCGGAGCGTCGGGTTCAGGGCCCGGCCCGGCTCCTGGTAGACCATCGAGACGGTGTTCTGGCGGAGCCTGCGCAGATCGCCCTGGCCCATCGCGAGCACGTCGCGGCCGTCGATCGAGATCCCGCCCTCCGAGACCGTGCCGTTGCGGGCGAGATAGCGGACGACGGCGAGCGCGATCGTCGACTTGCCGCACCCCGACTCGCCCACCAGCCCGTAGGACTCGCCGCGCCCGACTTTGAACGAGACGTCGCGGACGACCAACAGCGGGTGGCCGCGGACGCGGTAGGTGACGTTGATGTGATCCACCGAGAGCGCATCCGGCGCCGCCGTGGTCTGGCCCCCGGCAGGGGAGTCGGCGACCGTGCTCATCGCTCGAGCACTCCCTGGATCGCGTCTGAGATCAGCGACACCGAGACGACGAGGGTTGCGATCGCGAGCGCGTCGAACAGGACCTCCCACCAGTATCCGGCCGGGACGACGCTGTAGTTGGAGGCGATGTCCAACCCCCAGTCGGGCGATGGTGGCTGCACGCCGAGGCCGAGGAAGGTCAAGGTCAAGACCGTGAAGATCGCGTACGCGAGTCGAACGGTGAACTCGACCAGGATCGGTGCGAATACGTTCGGGAGGATCTCGACGAACATGATGTAGAGGCTGCCCTCGCCACGCAGGCGCGCCGCAGAGACGTAGTCGAGCTCGCGCTCGAGCAGCACCGCCGCCCGGACGGTACGCGCGATCAACGGCGTGAACACGAGGCCGATCACGCCGATGATCACCAGGTTCGAGCGCCCCAGGGTCGAGAGCGCGATCACTCCGGTGACGACCAGCGGCAGCGCCAGGAAGGCCTCGACGAACCGGCTCAGGAAGTCGTCGACGAACCCGCGGTAGTAGCCCATCACGAGGCCGAGCGCGGTCCCGAGCACGGTCCCGAGCAGGGTCGCGAGTGGCGCGATGATGAGGATGTCGCGCGCGCCCACGATCACGCGCGAGAACATGTCGCGGCCGAGCTGGTCGGTCCCGAACAGATGCGCGCTCGAGGGCGCCTTGTTGATCCCCTCGAGGTTCTGCGCGAATGGGCTGTGCGGTGCGATCGCCGAGCCGAAGATCGCGCAGATGATCCAGATCAACAGGATCACGGCGCCGACCAGGAACGTCTTGGAGTGCAGCAGTTCGCCCAGCAGCTCACGGCGGACCTCGCTGCGGCCCGCGCGGAGCGCGCCTATCGACTCGACCGGGACGTCGGCGATGCTCATTCGGCCGTTCGCAACCGGATCCGCGGGTTCAGCAGCGAGAAGCCGATGTCGGCCACCAGCGTCACAACCATGTACACGATCCCGATCGTCAGCACGCACGCCTCGAGCATCGGGATGTCGTGCTGGTTTGCGGCGTTGTACGTGAGCATCCCGATGCCGTTGTAACGAAACAGCGTCTCGACGACGACCAGGCCGCCGATCAGGTAGCCCGTCTGGGTCGCGATCACGGTGATCGTCGGCAGCAGCGAGTTGCGCAGCACGTGGCGACGGATCACGACCCCGCGCGGCAGGCCCTTCAGGGTCGCCGTCCGCGCGTAGTCTGACTCGAGCGCCTCGACCGTTCCAGCACGGGCCATACGGGCGATGTACCCGAAGAGGACCAATACGAGCGGGATCACCGGCAGGATCAAGTACTTCAGCTGGGTGAAGAAGCCCGACCCCGCCGGAGCGGTGGCCGTCACAGGCAACCACCCGAGCGCGATCGAGAACACGACGAGCAGCACGATCCCCGAGACGAACTCAGGCACCGTCAGGGCCGACTGGCCGACGATGCTGATCGTCCGATCCAGCGGCTTGCCGAAGTTGAGCGCCGAGACGATGCCGCCGATCAGCCCCAGCGGCACGACGATCACGAACGCGAACACCGCCAGCTTCAGCGAACGGCCCAGCGCGCTGGTCAGGATCGGCCCGATCGGCGCCTGGTACTGGGTCGAGGTGCCGGGGAAGTGGGTGATCCAGTTCCAGTACTGCGTCAACAGCGGCTTGTCGACGCCAAGTGTGTGATCGAGCGCGCGGACCGCGCTGGGCGCGGCGAGCGGCCCGAGCACCGAGCGCCCCGGATCGCTCGGTAGGACCTGGCCGAGGACGAACACGATCACGCTCAGCAGCCACAGCGTTACCAGCGCCAGGCCGAGCCGCTTGAGGATGAAGCCCGTCATCGGCCGCCCGCCGGCATCAGCTCTTGTAGGCCGTGTTGAGGTATAGCTGCGCGATCGAGGTCGGGTTCAGCCCGCCCACATTCGGCGTCGAGGCGGTCAGGCCGTCGATCCAGTACGGGATCACGATCGGCGTCTCGTTGAGCAGCAGCGTCTCGATCTTGCCCGCGATCTGCTTCTGCGTCGTCAGATCGAGCGCGGCGACGTACTGCTTGACGAGCGCGTCGTACTGGCTGTTCTTGAAGTGAGCCGCGTTCCACGGCCCCGTCGAGGTCAGCGGTGCCTCGAGATAGACGTTCGGCACGCCACGGTCCCCGTAGTCGACAAGGCTTGCCGTGCCGTCCAGCCAGTCGGAGTTGCCGTACGTCGCCTTGCCGTAGTAGAGCGTCTGGCTCTCGATCTTGAGATCGAAGTTGATCCCCGCCTTGGCCGCGTCCTCCTTGATCACCTGTGCCAACTGGGGGATCTCCTGGTAGACCTCGGTGAACAGCGGCGCGCTGATTCCGGATGAATGGCCCGCCGCCGCCAGCAGCTGCTTGGACTTGGCGATGTCCTGCTCGCGCTGCGGAAGCGAGAGATCCGAGGACGGGAACCGGGGCCCGAACGGCGTGTCGTTGGCGACCGTGCCGTAGCCGCCGAGCAGCGCGTTGACCATGCCCTTGCGGTCCAGCGAGTAGGCGACCGCCTGACGGACGCGGGCGTCGGTGAACGGCGCCTGGTCGTTGCGCATCGACAGCTCACGATGGTTGGCCGACTTGAGCTGGATGATCTTGTAGGAGGGGTTGTGAAGGATCGCCGTCGCGCCCGCCGGCACGAACTGCGCGATCACGTCGACCGAGCTTCCCTGCAGCGCGAGGATCATCGGCGGCTGGCTGGCGTAGAACTTGAACGACGTGCTCGCCAGCAGCGGCTTGGGCCCCCAGTAGTTGGGGTTGGGCACGAACGACGCGCCGACGTTGGTCGTGTAGCTCGAGAGCTTGAAGGCGCCGGTGCCGACGAACGTCTTCTGCCACTTGGAGAAGTCGGTTCCGTTGGGAACGATGATCGCGTTGTAGTTGTCTGACGAGACCAGGTACGGGAAGTTCCCGTTCGGCGACTCGAGATGGAACTCGACCGTCGTCGAATTGACCTTCTTGACGCCGTCGGGAGTGAGCACGCTGGTGAACGTCGACAGCGCGTTGGAGGCGTTGTTCTTGTCCGATAGCTGCTTGAACGTGTAGACGACGTCGTCGGCGGTCATCGGCGCCCCGGTGCTGAACTTCACGCCGGGGCGGAGCTTGAAGGTCCACACGCTGCCGTCACCGTTGTGGCTCCAGCTGAGCGCCAGCATAGGCTGCAACGCGAGCTTCAGGTTGCTGTCGAAGATCAGGAACTCGCCGGTCTGGTTGAGCATGCACAGACCGCCCGCGTCGGCCACCGTGAGCGGGTTGACGGCGGCCGATGGGGTCACCGATGCGACCTGGAGCGTGCCGCCGGACTTCGGCGCGGCGCCGCTGGTCGACGACGCGGCGCCCGCCGACGAGGACGAGGAAGAACTGCCGCACGCGGCCAGGATCGTCCCCAGCAGCACCGTGGACATGCCAATCGTGCTGCCCCGGCGAAGGAACTGACGGCGATCGATCCGCCCCGCGAGGAGCTCGTCGATGTAGTGGTTTTCGAGTTCGCTGCGTCCGGCGCGGATCTCATCGAGCCTGCGCGTCTGATCCTTATCCATGACTTGACTTCCTTTCGGTGGCAATCGATCCTGCGCCGGCCGCTGCCGCGGAATCGACGCTTACATCACTAATTCGATCAAATTTGGTGGGGGACGGGTCTTTGGCGGGGGGCAGGTCAGCCAGGGGGGCGAGTGATCGCGCTGCGCTGATTAGGTCAGGGAGCATTTCAGCCTTTCGCTCGGACGTCATCCGCCCGCTGGGGATGCACAACGTGAGCGCGGCGGCGACGCGGCCCACCGGCCCGACCCGCACCGCGACGCAATGGAGTCCGAGCGCGGTCTCGTCGATGTTCTCGCCGTAGCCACGTTCGCGCGTCCGCTCGAGGATCAGGTGGAGCTCGTCCAGCCCGCCGAGCCGCCGCCCGGTCGGGGTCACCAGCTCCCTGCCGGCGAACATCGCGTTGACCCGTTCGCGCGGCAGGTCGGCGAGCAGGACGCGGCCCGCCGCGGATGCGAACGCCGGCAACCGGCTCCCGACCGGGCTCACGAGCCGCACCGGGTGGGTCGTCTCGACCTTGGCCAAGAACAGGCTGTCGAGGCCGTCGAGCACCACCAGGCAGGTGGTCTCGTTGTGGCGCGCGACAAGCCGTCCGGCGACCGAGTGAAAGCCGTTGGTCAGCGCCGCCGCCGGCGCAGCTCGCGCGAGCCGAGCCGTGCGGGGGCCGAGCGCGAGCGTCGACGTGCCGGCGTCGCGCGCGATCCAGCCGCGCTCGAGCATCATTGAGCAGACCCGGTGCAAGGTGCTCTTGGGGGCGCCGGTCTCCCGTGAGAGCTCGGCCAGGGTCAGCGTGCCGCAGCCGTCAAGCGCGTCGAGCACGTCAAGCACCGTCGCGACGCCGGCTGAGCGAGCGCGCGGCCTTCGTGGCGCGTGGGGGCGCACCGCTGAACCTGCCAAATCTCCTGCCTCCTCCTGGATCCACCGGCGGAACGGTGTTCAGCGGATGGACCATGCATATTCCTCACACTCGGCCGCCATGTCAAGACGGCCAATCAGCGCCTAACGGTCAGGGCTCGGGCTGGCCGCGCGCGCCGCGGCAGCCCCCGCCAGCACCTCGGCGACTACCCGGGTCGCGGCGATGATCTCGTCGATGTCGGCGCCCTCCTGGGGGGTGTGGGACTCGCCGCCGTGGAGCGGGACGAAGACCAGCAGCGTCGCGATCTGCGCCGCCAGGTGCTGGGCGTCGTGACCGGAGCCCGACCAGGTCTTGATCGCGCCGATGCCGAGCGACCGTGCGGCGTCGACGGCGGCATCGGCGAGCCCTGGGTGCAGCGCCACCGGATCCCCGGTGCGGACCAGCTCGACGTCGACGGTCACCCCCCGGCGTTGCGCGATCGCAGCCGCATCACCGCGGATCTCGGCCTCGAGTCGATCCAGCGACGGTCCCGAGATCGCTCGCGCGTCGATCGTCAGCCTGGCGGTACCCGGAATCACGCTCACCGCCCCAGGCGTGATTTCGATCTCGCCTACGGTCGCAACCGTCTCTGGGTCCTCGGCGCTGGCGGCGGCCTCGACCGCGAGCACGAGCTCGGCGGCGGCGGCCAGGGCGTCATGGCGCTCCTCCATCGCCACCTCGCCGGCGTGGCCGGACCTGCCGGCGATCAGCCCCTGCAGCCGACGGGGCGCGGCGACCTTGGTGACCACGCCGAGCTCGCGCAGTGACCGCCGCTGGGCGACGTGGATCTCGGCGTGCGCGATCACGCGCCCGAGAGCCGGCTGGACGCGCGGCAGCTCGCCGACGGCCTGCAGATAGGTGACCCGCGCCTGCGCGGCGCTCACCCCGGCCGCGTCTCGGAAACGCTCGAGCTCACGCTCTGAGAGGGTGCCGACCAGCAGCCGCGAGCCAACGGTGCCGGCCGCGAAGCGCGGTGCCTCCTCGGCCGCGCAGACGAGCAGGCCCGCCCGGGCGCCAGCAGCGAGCCGTTCGCCGAGGTCATTGACGAGCTCGAGCCCGAGCACGGTCCCGAGCGCACCGTCGTAGCGGCCACCGTCGGGAACGGTGTCGACGTGTGAGCCGGCCGTGACGACCGGGCCGCTCCAGCCCGCGGGCAGCGCCCAGAGGTTCCCGAACGGGTCGATCCCGGGCTCCAGCCCGGCCTCGCGCGCCCAACCGGCGACGAGCAGCATCGCCTCCGCCTCGGCGGTCGAGAAGGCAGGGCGGTCGGCCCCGCCGGCAAGACCCCTGGCGATCTGCCACAGCTGCTCCAGGCGCGCGGCGATCCGCTCACGGTCAGGCAAGCGCGAACTCCGCCAACGGCTTGCCGAGCATCGCCTCGACCTCGGGGTAGACGCTCGGCTCCTTGACGCCGTCACCGAGCGGGACATTGGCCTTGGGCACGTGCAGGACGGCGACCTCGTCGCCCTCGCGGAGGTTGGCGATCGAGATGATCCTTCCGGTCTGCACCGACAGCGTCGCCAGGACGTCGGGGAAGGTGGCCAAGCGCTCGCCGCCCGACTCGGCGGTCAGGTACTCGTTGACGAATCCCAGCTCCAATTCATCGACGACGATCGTGCCGACGTCAAACGCGTTCTCGGTTCTCAGCTCGCGGCTGCGGACACGACCCTCCGCGATCACCGCGCCGCCGAGATGGTCGGCGGTCGTCTCGATCATCCGTCTCGGGCCGTCGGCCTCGACGGCGAGGATCGCCTCGCCGAGCGCCAGCGCGAAGCTGATCGCGCCGACCGCCGCATGGCGGGCGACGAACGACGCCGGGAGCGGGTTGCGCGCGCACGAGATGAAGCCACCGGATTGCTCGGCGGCGGTGCGGAGCACGTTGGCGGTGTGGCGAACCGTGCCCCGGGTGACCACCTCGAGGTAGCGGTTCTGCGCCCGGTTGCCGCCTGCGACGGCCTGGACAGTCTGGTGGTCGTCATCGGCGGCGAGCCCAAACGAGCCCATCTTGCCGGTCGGGTGGGCGCGCCCGTCACCGGCGGCGTCGATCACCAGCGTGCCGAGCACCGCGGACGCGACCCAGCCGTTGCAGGTCGTCGAGGAACCGTTCTGGGCGGTGACGGTGCCGACGATCGGCGCGGGCACCGCCTCGATCAGCAACTGGAGCGCGCGGACATAGTCGCCCGGTCGCATCTCCCAGCCGACGGCGGCCGGCGCGCCGATCGCGCTCACCGTCGCGAGCATCGCCTCGGGGTCGACCTCGCCCAGTGAGGCGAGCCGGGGCGTCCCGTACTGGACGGCGGTCGTGCCGACGAGCATTCCATGGTCGACCCAGCCGCCGCCACCGGCGGCGAGCACCGAGCCGCCCGCGACGGCTGCGTGGACGGCAGCCAGATCCAGGTCTCTCACGGCTCACCTCCAATCGTCGGCAATCCAAGGCCAAACTCCCGCGCACCGGCCTGCGCTTGCTCGAGGCCCGCGTCGGCGTGGCGCAGAACGCCAAGCGCGGTGTCGACGTTCAGGGCGCCGGCGAGACGCAGCCGCGCGTCCTCGGTGCCGGTGGCGACCACGGTCATGCCGGCGCTCTGCGAGTAACCGGCGTAGCCACCGCCGCCGGCGTGAAGGGCGACGAGGTCCGCGCCGGCGGCCGTCGTCAGCAGCGCGTTGAGCAACGGCCAGTCGCTGATCGGGTCAGAGCCGTCGGGCATCGCCTCGGTGATTATGTTGGGGTGGGTCATCGCGCCGCCGTCCATGTGATCGCGGGTGAACGCGACCGGCGCCTGCAGCCGTCCGTCGGCGACCGCCTCGTTGACCGCGAGCGCCAGCCGCGCGCGCTCGCCGTGTCCGAGCCAGGCGATCCGCGCCGGCAGCCCCTGGCGGCTGACGTGTTCGCGCGCCAGCGCGATCCAGTTGACGATCCGCGGCACCCCGTCGAACAGCTCCAGGCAGAGATCATCGACGAGCTCGAGATCGCCGTCCTCACCCGACAGGCAGATCCAGCGAAAGGGCCCGATCCCGCGGCAGAACAGGGGCCTGATGTAGCGCGCGGTGAAGATGTCGATGTCGAGCGCCTCGGGAAGTCCGCCACCCGCCGCCTGAGGCCGGATGTTATTGCCGTAATCGAACGTGATCGCGCCCCGCTCACGCAGCTCCAGCATCGAGCGGACGTGAGCGACCAGCGTCGCCAGCGCGAGCGCCTCGAGCTTGCCCGGATCGCCGAGCCGCAGCGCGGCCACCTCGTCCATCGCGAGCCCCGCCGGCAGGTAGCCGCTGCGCAGGTCATGCGCGGCGGTCAGGTCGGTGACGACGTCGGGCACGACGCCGCGCCCGACCAGTCCCTTCAGCAGCTCGGCCGCGTTGACGGCGACTCCGACGGCCAGCGGGCGGCGATCGGCGCGGGCCGCGAGTGCGGCGTCGAGCGCCTCGTCGATCACGTCGGCGGCGAGATCGAGCTTGCCCTCGTCGAGCCGGCGGCGCACCTTGTCGGGATCGGCGTCGGCGACCAGGCAGACGCCGCCGAGCATCCGGGCGATCGCGACCGGCTGCGCGGCGCCCATCCCGCCGAGGCCTGCGGTTGTGACCAGACGCCCGCTCAGCGAGCCGCCAAAGTGCTCGCGTGCGACCTCGGCGAACGTCTCGTAGGTCCCCTGGAGCACTCCCTGGGCGCCGATGTACTGCCAGCACCCGGCGGTCAGCCCGCCCCACGCGATCAGGTTGCGCCGCTCGAGCTCGTAGAAGATCTCCGGCGTTGCCCAGCGGCCGACGAGGTTGCCGTTGGCCAGCAGGACAGCTGGTGAGCGCGGGCCGGTGGGCAGCACCGCGATCGGCTTGCCCGACTGGACGATCAGCGTCTCGCCGTCGCCGAGCACGAGCAGCGCGGCGACGATCGCGTCGAGGCTGTCTCGGTCACGGGCCACCTTGGCGTGGGCGGCGTAGACGACCAACCGCTCGGGATCCTCGGCGATCGCGAGGTTGTTCTCCAGCAGTCGCAGGATCGCCTCCTGGCGCCAGCCGCGGCAGCGCAGAGAGGGTGCCCGAGGGGCCTCAGGCACCGGCTGCCGCGGGCTCACGTGCCGTCGATCCGCGCTCACCCGGGGCGGCGCCGTGCTCGCGGGGAAGGACTGCGGGTACAAATCGGCCGTGGCCCGGAGCCGAGCCGACGCTGGTGCCGTCCCACACCTGCACCCCGCGCGAGAAGGCGGCGATCACCCGGCCCCGCAGGCGCCGGCCGGCGTACGGGCTCCAGCCGGCAGCCGTCACCAGCCGCGCCGGATCGATCTCCCACTCGAGCTCGGGATCGAGCACGAGGACGTCGGCGTCGGCGCCGGGCAGCAGGTTGCCCTTGCGGGGCCAGAGCCCGAACCGGCGGGCGGGCGCCTCGCTGACCAGCCGCACCAGTGCATGCGCGCCGAGCGCGTCGTGGACGAGCGGAACGATCAGCTCGACGCCCGGCGCGCCCGATGCGAGCGCGAAGATGTCGGGCCCGTGCTTGCGCTCCACCGGCCAGCCGACGTGGTCTGACGAGATCAGATCGAGGCCATCGACCGGCAGCGGTGCGGCGCGCAGCGGCGGGTTGATCTTCGCCTCGCCTCCCTGGCGCACCAGCTCGGTCTCGTCGAGCAGCAGGTAGTGCGGGCAGGTCTCTGCGGTCACGTCGACACCGTCGCGGCGGGCCGCGATCACCAGCTTCACCGCGCGGGGCGTCGAGACGTGGCAGATGTGGATGCGGACCCCGGTCGCGCGCGCCAACTCGAGCACCCGCGCGACGGCCTCGTGCTCGGCGACCGGCGGTCGCGAGCGAGCATGGGCGAGCGGATCGGCGCCACCGGTGGCGGCCTGCTCGGCCGCGATCCCGGCGCGGACTATCTCGTCGTTCTCGGCGTGGATGCCGGCCAGGCCGCCGGCCGCCGCGATCTGCTGGAACGCTGCCAGTAACTGCCCGTCGGGGATCCGGGGGAAGCGCTGCGGGTGGGTCTCGAAGGTCGAGAGCTTGAACGCGGCAGCCCCGGCAGCGACGAGCGCCGCGACCTCGTCGATCGCGCCGCGGGGCGGGACCGTCGCCCACAGACCGACATCGACGTGCGCCTCGCGCTCGACGTCGGCGACCTTGGCCGCGAAGGCGTCCACGGTGTCGATCGGACCGGCGGCGTCGTAGGGCATGTCGACGATCGTCGTCACGCCGCCCGCGGCGGCTGCGCTCGTGCAGCGCTCGATTCCCTCGCCGTCATAGCTGCGGGTGTGGACGTGGACATCCACCGCGCCGGGGAGCAGCAGCGCGTCGCCGTAATCGATGCCACCGGGCAGTGGCTCGCCAACGTGCTCGATACGACCGTCGCGGATTGACAGGCCAGCCCGTCTCGCGGCCCCGTTGAGGCCGAGAACCCTTCCCGAAACGTTCTCGATGGCTGAGATAGAGGTAGGGTATAACACCCATAGCTCATGACCATCGTCTCAGCTAACGAGAAGATTCTCCTCAGTGGCGATGGTCTGACCGTGGACGACGTGCTGGCGATCGCACGCGGCCGCGCGCGGGTCGAGCTCGACCCGGCTGCGCTCGTCCGCGTTCGCGCGGCGCGCGAGGTCGTCGACCGGGTGCTGGCCAGCGGTGAGTCGGTGTACGGGCTCAACACTGGTCTCGGATCGCTGTCGCGCCACCACATCGCGCTCGACGAGATCGGCGCGTTCTCGTTCGCGACGGTCGCCGATCAGGTCTCCTCCTACGGCCGCCCGCTGCCGAGCGACGTCGTGCGCGCGATGATGGTCTCGCGGGTCAACGGCATGCTGAAGGCCGGAGTGGGGGTGACGCGTGAGCTGATCGAGCTGCTGGTCGCATTGCTGAACGCCGACGTGCACCCGATCGTGCGGATGCTTGGATCGGTCGGTCAGGGTGACCTGTCGGAGATGGCCGACATCGGCAAGGTCCTGATCGGCCGCGGCTGGGCCGAGTACGAGAACGAGACCGTGCCCGGTGACGAGGCGCTGCGCCGCGCCGGGATCGAGCCGATCGCCTTGGGCCCCAAGGAGGCGCTCGGGTTGATCAGCGCCAACGGGGTGACGATCGGGCGCGGCTCGCTCGTCCTCGTCGACGCCGCCGACCTGATCGAGAGCATGCAGATCGCTGCGGCGCTCAGCTTCGAGGCGTTCGCGGCGAACCTCTCGATCATTCATCCGGCTGCCGATCGCGCCCGTCCCCACTCCGGTCAGCAGACCGCGAGCGCGCGGCTGCGCGAGCTGCTGGAGGACTCCGAGCTGTGGCGGCCCGGTGCGGCCCGAAACCTCCAGGACCCGCTCTCGATCCGCTGCGTGCCGCAGACCCACGGCGCCGTCTATGACGCGCTCTCGGTCGCGCGCGGGATGATGGAGATCGAGCTCAACTCGGCCAGCGACAACCCGCTGGTGCTGGTCGATGAGGAGGCGATCGTGTCGGTCGGAAACTTCGACGTGACCTCGCTGGCGATGGCGTTTGACTACGTGCGGCTCGGGATCGCGCACGCGGCGCAGGTCACCAACGAGCGCGTCCAGAAGCTGCTGTGGCGGCATTTCAGCGGTCTGCCGACCGGGCTCGCCCAACAGGACGGCTCGACCGGCGGGCTGCGCCCGCTTGGGCGCTCGTTCGCGGCGGCGGCGTCCGAGGCACGCTTTCTCGCCAACCCCGTCTCGCTCGACTACCACGGGCAGCTTGCCGAGGGGATCGAGGACCACGCGTCGATGGCGCCGCTGGCGGTCAGCGTGACCTCGTCGCTGGTCAGCCTCGCTCACCGGCTGGTCGCGCTCGAGCTGATCATCGCCGCCCAGGCGGTCGATCTGCGCGGCGGGCCCGAGCGGCTCGGCGCCGGCACGGCCCGCGCGTACGCGGTCGTGCGCGAGTACGCCGGCACCCTGACCGACGAGACTGAGTGGAACGCCGATGTCGAAGGGCTCGCCACGTTGGTCGGAGACGGGCAGCTGGCGGGTCGGGTTGCCCGCGTGGCGGGCTCGCGCCCCGCGCTGTCCGAGCACGAGCCGCCGGGGATCTAGTGCCCGAAGGAGCACTTGAGCGCGCGGTCCAGCTGCTGGGCTGCCTCGGCGAGCAGCCCGCCGATCTGACGGTCGCCGAGCTCGCGGGCGATGCCGGGATGCCGACCAGCACCGCCTACCGGCTGCTGGCCGAGCTTGAGCAGCACGGGCTCGTGCAGCGCGGGCCTGACCGCACGATCGTGCTCGGCACGCGGCTGGTTGCGCTCGGGCGCACCGCCGAGGAAGCCCTGCGCGAACGGCTGGTGGCTCCCGCCGAGAACGTGATGGACGAGCTCTCAGAGCGGGTGGGGGAGACCGTCCTGCTGACCGCCCCTTGCGGGCTCGAGGGGATCGTTCTGCACTCGGTCGAGACACGCCGCCACTCGGTTCGCCTCTCCTACACGCTGTTTCGCCGTGCGCCGATGCATCGCGGCGCGTCGGGCAAGATCCTCGCCGCCTACCTGGATGACGGCGACCGCCGCCGGCTGCTCGACGCGGTCGCCTCGCCGACGCTCGATTCCGAGCTGCAGCGGATCCGCAGGGCGGGCTTCGTGATCACCGCCGGCGAGCTCGATCCCGGCGCCGCAGCGCTCGCGGCCCCGATCCTCGACCGGCGGGGCCGGATCGCCGCGGGGCTCTCGGTCGCCGGGCCGCGGGAGCGGATCTGCGCCCAGTCCGAGCAGCTCCAGCCATCGGTGCAGGCCGCGGCAAACACGATCGAGCGCGCGTATCAGAGCCGATAAGTCCGGGCGCGCGGCCGCCTCACGTGTCAGAGTGTGAGACCGACCGGCCAGGGCGCGGCTTGAGCGACACCATCTCAGACTCCGCGGGAGCGCGAGCAGACCGGAGAGCAGCTGCCCGGTCGCGCATGCGCATGCGCCGCGCCCGGTTCGCCGCGCGGCGGATCGGCGACGCCCCACGAATTGGCAAACACGCCGACAAGGGCCACGATCTCGGGGTCCCGGGCGGGCTCGCGGCGCTGAGCCTCGACGCGCTGTCGAGCGTCGCCTACGGGCCCGAGGCGATGATGCTGGTGCTGGTCGCAGCCGGCGCCGGGGCGCTGAGGTTCACGCTGCCGCTGACGCTGGTGATCACCGGGATGTTGGTACTGCTGGTGATCTCCTACACCCAGGTGATCGCCGCGCACCCGGACGGCGGCGGGGCGTACGCGGTCTCCAAGGCGAACCTCGGGCGCCGCGCGGCGCTGCTGGCGGCCGCCTCGCTGGTGGTCGATTACATCCTCACGGTGGCGGTCAGCCTGGCGGCCGGCGCCGCGAGCCTGGCGAGCGTGTTTCCGGCGCTCGC
This sequence comes from uncultured Solirubrobacterales bacterium, assembly GCA_963770885.1. Classification (GTDB taxonomy): domain Bacteria; phylum Actinomycetota; class Thermoleophilia; order Solirubrobacterales; family Solirubrobacteraceae; genus Palsa-465. Next base: position 95,224 of record CAVYRI010000002.1, read on the forward strand.
ACACCATCTGCTGCTGGTCTCGTTCATCGGTCTCGCGGTCCTCACCGCGGTCAACATGTTCGGCATCACCGAGTCGGCCAAGCTGCTCATGTTCCCGGCGGTGATCTTCATCGCGAGCGTGCTGCTGGTGATCGCGATCGGGCTCGTCCACCCACACACCGAGGCGGTGATCGGCACCAACCTGGCCCCGTTCAAGGCAACCGAGGCTCTCGGGATCATTCTGCTGCTGAAGGCGTTCGCGGCCGGGTGCTCGGCCGTGACCGGGATCGAGGCGATCGCCAACGGGGTGCCGGCGTTCCGCCGGCCCCGCTCGCGGACGGCATCCCGGACCGAGATCGTGCTCGGGGTCCTGCTCGGGGTGATGCTCGTCGGGCTCGCGGTGCTGGTTCACACCCACCACATCCAGCCGCGCGGCGGCGTCACCGTGCTGGCGCAACTGACCGCAAGCTCGTTCGGGACCGGGTGGCCGTTCTACGTCTCGAACATCGCGATCACCGCGGTCCTCGGGCTGGCGGCCAATACCAGCTTCGGCGGGCTGCCGGTGCTGCTCAGCCTGCTCGCCAAGGATCACCGGCTACCGCACGTCTTCTACCTTCGCGCGGAGCGCCCCGTCTACCGGGGCGGCGTGCTCGCGCTGGCGATCGCCGCGGCGCTGCTGCTGACCGCCGTCAGTGCTGAGACGAACAAGCTGATTCCGCTGTACGCGATCGGGGTGTTCCTCGGCTTCACGCTCAGCCAGATCGGCCTGGTGCGTCACTGGCGCCACGAGCGGCCGCCGCGGTGGCGGTTGCGAGCCGGGATCAACGGCGTCGGCGCGGTGATGACCGCGGTCGCGGTGGCGGTGTTCCTCGGCACCAAGTTCGTCGAGGGAGCGTGGATCGTGGTGCTCACGGTGCCGTTTCTGATCTTCTTGTTTTCTCGCACCGAGGCCTACTACGCGGAGGTCGGCCGCGAGCTCAAGCTCGGCCGGACGCCGCCGCGGCCCGCGAAGCGCGACAGCATCGTGATCGTGCCGACCTCGACCGTCAATCTGTTGACCGAGCGTGCGCTCAGCGCCGCGCTGTCGCTCGGCGACACGGTGGTCGCGGTCGCCGTCGCCGCCGACGAGGAGGAGCGCGAACGGATCATCAGGGATTGGGGCGAATGGAAGTGCGGCGCGCCGATCGAGGTGATCATCGACTCGCACCGGAGGCTGATCCGCAGCGTGCTGCGCTACATCTCGTCGATCGACGAGGACGCGGCGCTCGTGACCGTGCTGATCCCGGAGATCATCCCCCGCAAGCGGCGCCACGAGATCATGCACAACCAGCGCGGCCGGCTGCTCTCGGCGGTGCTCAAGGCGCGCACGAACGTGGTCGTCGCGAGCCTGCCGCTGAAGCTGCACGAGTAGCTACCGGGCAGGTGCCGCGCGGCGTCTCGTTCACGCCCGGGGGCTGGGCTGGCCGCTGACCGGCGCAGGCTCGGCCGATCGCTGACGGGGCGGCGTCAGAGCGCGCCCGGCGAGCGCCTCGCGTTCGCCGGCGCGCCGGCGGCCGCTGGGGCGCCGGCGCTGGCGTCGGGGGGAGCGGCGCGGCTTTCCGTTGAGGCGATCGTCCTTGCCCGGCCGCAGCACGATGATCTCGCCCTCGGCGTTCTCGAGCAGCCAGGCGACGTCGTCGGGGCCAAAGCCGTGCGCGCCGTGGGCTGCGGCCGCGATCACGATCCGGTCAAACCGCTCCTGCGCGATCGTCCGGCGCAGCGCGTGGCGATTCGTGCGGCCACGCTCGATCCGCGCGTCGACGGCCACTCCGAACGCGGCGGCCCGGTGCTCGATCGCCTCCTGCAGCGCGATCGCCACCTCGGACTGGCGCGGCAGCGGCGCGTCGAGCGGCAGGTGCATCGGGACCCGTGCCAGGAACACCGGCACCAGCACCGCATCCTCGGCGTTGGCCAGCCGAAGCGCGGCGTCGAGCGCTCTGCGCGACAGCGCCGAGGCGACGAACGGGAACAGGATCCGTCCGGGGACCTCACCCGGCAGCCGGCTGGGCTCGTGCCGGGCGGTGCGCCGGTGGCGGGCGGCGAGCGCGGCGAGTGCGGCAGCCAGCACGACGATCAGCGCGATCAACGCAACGGTCATTCGACCTCCCGGGGTCGTTTGGTTCGGTCGGCGACGATCCGCAGATCGATGCCCGGCAGCAGCGTCATCAGCCGCGCCGGCAACGTCTGCGATGTCAGTCGGCGCAGAGCGCCGCGGGGCTTGGGGGTGCCGATCAGGACGTAAGTGGTTCCGCGCTCGCGGGCGACGCGCTGGGCGACGCGGGCGACGTCATCGCCGGTCTCGACCAGCAGGTGGGCGCCGAGCACGCTGGCGAGCCGGCGCAGCGCCTCGAGCTGCTCGCGCTGCTCGTCACTCGGCGTGTGATCTTCGACCCACAGCAGATCGAGTTCGGCGCCGAGGCGCTGTGCCGAGCGCCAGGCCCTGCGGACGACGCGCTGAGCGTCCGGCTCGGGGGTCACAAGCGCGAGCAGCCGCTCGCCGATCGCCTGGAGTGGGGCGGAGTCGACCAGGCGATCCTCGCCCACACGTCCGACGGGTTCGGACGGGATCCGCTTGGCCTCGATCTCCTCGGCCACCTGCCGCAGCGCGACCTCGCGCAGCGCCGACAGGTTCTCGATCTTGAAGAAGTTGCTGAGCGCGCTCTGGACTCGCTCGTTTGGATACACCTTGCCGTCGAGCAGCCGCTGGATCAGCGACTCGGGTGTGATGTCGACCAGGACGACGTCGTCGGCCGAGGCGATCTCCGAGTCGGGCACGGTCTCGCGCATCCGTGTGCCGGTCAGCTCGGCGACCTGATCGTTGAGGCTCTCCAGATGCTGGACGTTGACCGTCGAGAAGACGTCGATCCCGGCCGCCAGCACGTCGGCGATGTCCTCGTAGCGCTTGGCATGCTCACAGCCGGGAGCGTTGGAATGGGCGAGCTCATCGATCAGGCACAGCTCGGGGGCCCGTCGCAGGACCGCGGCGAGATCCATCTCGGGGAGCAACGTCCCGCGGTACTCGATCTGCCTGCGGGGCACCGTTTCCAGCCCCTGGGCCTGAGCGATCGTCTCGGGACGTCCGTGCGGCTCGAGGTAGCCGATCACGACGTCGCGGCCCGCCTCGGCCTCGGCCTGTCCCTCCTGGAGCATCCGGAACGTCTTGCCGACCCCAGCCGCCATCCCGAGGAAGATCTTGTAGCGACCTCGGGAACCGGCCCCGGCGAGGAGCCGCTCATCTGATGCGGGCGCCGGACGCTGGACCGTCATAGACATGCTCGCCCCTCATGCCCCAAGCAGGTTGTGGACGACGAGGTCGATCAGTTTGATTCCGATGAACGGCGTGATGATCCCACCGAGGCCGTAGATCCACAGGTTTCGGCGTAGTAGGGCGCTCGCGCCGATCGGCCGGTAGCGGACGCCTTTGAGTGCGAGTGGGATCAGGAGGGGGATCACGAGCGCGTTGAAGATCACGGCGGAGATGACCGCTGACTCCTTGGTGCCGAGGTTCATGATGTTGAGCACGTGCAGCGGCCCTTGGCCGTGTTTGCTGGTGGCGTAGGTGAACAGGAAGATGGCGGGCAGGATCGCGAAGTATTTGGCGACGTCGTTGGCGATCGAGAAGGTGGTCAGTGCGCCGCGGGTGATCAGCAGCTGTTTGCCGACCTCGACGATCTCGATCAGCTTCGTCGGGTTGGAGTCGAGGTCGACCATGTTCCCGGCCTCGCGCGCGGCCTGGGTGCCGGTGTTCATCGCGACGCCGACGTCGGCTTGGGCGAGCGCGGGCGCGTCGTTGGTCCCGTCGCCGGTCATCGCGACCAGCCGGCCGGTGCTCTGCTGCTCCTTGATCAGCGACAGCTTGGCCTCGGGGGTGGCTTCGGCGAGGAAGTCGTCGACGCCTGATTCGTCGGCGATCTTGGCGGCGGTAAGCCGGTTGTCGCCGGTGATCATGATCGTTTTGATGCCCATCGCGCGGAGGTGGTCAAAGCGCTCGCGCATGCCTTCTTTGATGGTGTCCTTGAGGTAGATCACGCCCATGATCTGGGAGTCTCTGGCGACGGCGAGGGGTGTTCCGCCTTCGCGGCCGATGCGGTCCAGCGTCTCCTGGAGCTCGGCCGGGGGCCGGCCGCCCTCGTCGGTGACGAGCTGGATCACGGCGTCGCCGGCGCCCTTGCGCAGCTGGTGGCCGTCGAGGTCGACGCCGCTCATCCTGGTTTGGGCGGTGAACGGGACGAAGGTCGCGTGGAGTGCCGCCATGTCGTGCTCGCGGATCCCGTATTGCTTTGCGAGCACGACGATCGACCGGCCCTCGGGCGTCTCGTCGGCGAGAGAGGAGAGCTGAGCCACCTCGGCCAGCTCCGCTTCGGAGACGCCCGGCATCGGGATGAACTCCGACGCCAGCCGGTTGCCGATCGTGATTGTTCCGGTCTTGTCGAGCAGCAGCACGTCGACGTCACCGGAGGCTTCGACGGCGCGGCCCGAGAGGGCCAGGACGTTGCGACGCACGAGCCGGTCCATGCCGGCGATCCCGATCGCCGACAGCAGCGCGCCGATCGTCGTCGGGATCAGCGCGACGAGCAGCGAGATCAGGGTTGTGTCCGAGATCGGCGTGTGTGAGAAGAGTCCGAACGGCCGCAGGGTCGCGACGACGATCATGAAGATCAGCGTCAGCCCGGCGAGCAGGATGTTGAGCGCGATCTCATTTGGGGTCTTGCGACGCTCGGCGCCCTCGACGAGCGCGATCATCCGGTCCAGGAACGAGTGGCCGGGCTCCTGGGTGATCTCGACCGCGATCTCGTCTGACAGGACGCGCGTGCCGCCGGTGACCGCCGAGCGATCGCCGCCGGACTCGCGGATCACGGGAGCGGATTCGCCGGTGATCGCGGACTCGTCAACCGAGGCGATTCCCTCGATCACGGTCCCGTCCCCGGGGATCAGCTCGCCGGCGGCGACAAGCACAACGTCACCCTTGGTCAGCTCGGATGCCTTGGTGGTGGTGCCATCGCGAAGCCTCGCGACTGTCTCCTGGCGGGTCGCGCGCAGCGTTTCGGCCTGGGCGCGGCCGCGGCCTTCGGCGAACGCCTCGGCCATGTTGGCGAACACGACCGTCAGCCACAGCCAGACCGTGATCGTGAACGTATACCAGGCGGGCTCGTGACCACCGCCCAATGGGCCGCCGCCGAACACCTGCACCAGCCAGCTGACGGAGGTGATCGCGGCGCCGATCTCGACCACGAACATGACGGGGTTGTGGATCTGGACGCGCGGGTCGAGCTTGATGAAACTGTCGATCAGCGCCCGGCGGACGATGTCGGGCCGAAACAGCGAGACGGCACGCCGCTCAGACCCATGTGCCGGGGCGGGTGGTGTCTGTGGTGTGGCGACGGACATCTACTGGCCTTTCTGGGCGCGGTCGAGCGCGAGGTTGAGCTGCAGGACGTTGACGCCGGGCTCGCCCGCGAATCCGAGCGCACGGCCTGCGGTGTACTTGGAAATCAGCGACATCACCTGGCTCAAAGGCAGGTGTCTGACAGAGGCGATCCGGTGTGCCTGGATGTCGGCGTTGGCGGGCGAGATCTGAGGATCGATCCCGGATGCCGACGTGTTCACGGCGTCGACGGGCACGGTCGCGGTGGTCAGGCCCGTGTCATAGGGCTTGTTGAGCGCCAGGTAGGACTTGATGTTGGCCGCGATCGCCTGCTCGGTCAGCTTGCTGTTGGGGCCGTAGTTGGAGAACGTGGTCGCGGCCGCGTTGTCGGCCGGCGCCGTCGCCGACGGCCGGGTCTGGAAGTACTTCGGGTCCGGGGTTGTGACAGGGTTACCGTTTGAGTCGAGCTTTACCTTGCCGGTCTTGGGGTTGACGACCGGGGTGGCGAACTGCTGCCCGATGATCTTTGAGCCGACGAGCTTGCCGTCGCGATAGAGCCGCTGGCCATTGGCGTTGCCCGGGAATGCCACCTGGCTGATGCCGGTGATCACCAGCGGATAGAGAATCCCGCACAAAAGGGTCAGCAACAGGATCCCGATCGCAGCAGTGATGATGTCGCGTTTGATTGCCATGTCAGTAGAGGTGTGGTGTCAGGCCCTGGACGATCGGTCCGAGCAGCATGGCGGGGAAGAACGTCAACGCGCCGACCAGGATGATCACGCCGATCAGCAGCACCACGAACGTGGGGTTGTCGGTGCGCATCGTTCCCAGGCCGGCGGGGCTGACCCGCTTGCCGGCCAGGGTGCCGGCGACCGCCAGCGCGAACAGGATCGGCGCGTAGCGGGCGAACATCATGTCAAAGCCACCGAGTAGATCGGCGAACGTGATCCCGTGCGATCCGGCAAGGTTGCCGACGGTCCCGTCGTAGCCGGTGTATCCGGCGAACGCCGAGCCGTTGTTGTTCGCTTGCGAGAGGTATGCGTAGAAAGTCTCTGAGAAGGCCTGCGGTCCCCCGGCGGCGACCGACGAGATCGACGCGCGTCCCGCACGGCTCGCGGTCGCCATCGCGGTGCAGAACAGGGCTGCGAGGGGCGTGATCAGGATCCCCAGCGCAACCAACTTGATCTCGCGCGCCTCGATCTTCTTGCCCAGATACTCAGGCGTGCGGCCGACCATCAGGCCGCCGATGAAGACCGCCAACAGCACGTACAGCAGGATCGAGTAGAGACCGGTGCCGACGCCGCCGAAGATCACCTCGCTGGCGGACAGGTTTGCCATCGGAATCGCGCCGCCGATGCCGGTGAAGGACTCGATTGCGCTGTTGACCGCGCCGCAGGATGTGACCGTTGTGATCACGTCAAACAGTGCCGACCCGGCGATCCCGTTGCGGGTCTCCTTGCCCTCCATGTTGCCGCCAGGTGACCCATGGATCGCGGCGGTGTGCAGCCCCGCCGCGTGCTGCGCGGGCGAGCCATGCGCCTCGGCGATGTAGGCGACGCACACCGCGCCGAGAAACATGATCATCATCGTCGCGTAGATCGCGTAACCCTGACGGCGGTTGCCGGTCATCCGGCCGTACATGAACACCAGCGCCGCCGGGATGATCAGCACCGCCAGCATCTCGACCAGGTTGCTGAACGCGGTCGGATTCTCAAATGGGTGAGCTGAGTTCGTGTTGAAGAATCCACCGCCGTTGGTTCCGAGCTCCTTGATCGCCTCCTGCGAGGCGACCGGACCCATCGCGATCACCTGGCCGAGACCCGTGATCCCGTGGACGGTGATATACGAGGTGAACGTCTGGATCGCGCCCTGGAACACCAGTGTCAAAGCGATCAGGATCGACAGCGGCAACAGGATGTACAGGACGGTGCGGACCACGTCCTGCCAGAAGTTGCCCAGGCTCTTGCCGGTGCGGCCGATGATGCCGCGGATCAGCGCGACCGCGACCACGATGCCCACAGCCGCCGAGAGGAAGTTCTGAACCGTCAGCCCCGCCATCTGGCTGAAATAGCTCATCGTCGTCTCGCCGCCGTAGTACTGCCAGTTCGTGTTCGTCATAAACGACGAAGTCGTGTTGAACGTCACGTTCCACGGCGCCGAGTGAAAGTGCTCCGGGTTCAGGCCAGTCCAATTCCACAGCCCCTGCGTGCGCAGGATGAAATACAAGAGCAGCCACCCCGCGAGCGAGAAGATGATCAGGCTCTTCGCATACGCCTTCCAATCCTGACCACGCTCGGGGTCGACGCGCATCACCCGGTACAAAAGACGCTCGACAGGACCGACCACCGGATCAAGCCACGTATGCCCGCCGGTGAAAACGGCGGCCATGTACCGACCGAGCGGCAGCGCCAGCGCGGTCAGCGCCGCGGCGAACAAAAAGATCGTCAGCCAGCCGAGGAACGTCATCGGCTCAGAACTTCTCTCCCCGCACGAGCGCGTACACGAGGTAGATGCAAACCAGGGCCGAAACGATCAGCCCAAACAGATCCGCGCCGCTCATATCCGATCAATCCCAGCGATCAGGGCGAGCAGCAGCCCAAACGTGACCAGTGCGAGTAGTACAGCGACAACATCCATGTCGTCGATATTGGCCGCCCCTACGTCAAGGCGGCATGCAGAATCAGCCTGCGGTCATACAGATCCTGTGAAGATCGCCTCCGCAGAGGGCACCGGGGCCGGCAGCGACAGGGCTTCGGTCGGCAGCATCCGCTCGAGCAGCCCGAAGACCGACTCCTGAAGCTCATCCACCGTCGGCCGTAGCGCCGCGCGCGTGGCGTCCTTGGCGGCGGCGCGGCCACGGCCCGGATGGCCACCGTTCAGCGCCCGGCGCGCGCTGACCGCGGCGGCGTCGGCCGCAGCATTACGCGCCGCGGCGCGGGCCCGGTCACCCGCCAGATCCTCGACCGAGACGCGTGCCGCGGCCCATGCGGCGGCACCCGCGCACGCCCAGGCGGTCTCGCGCGCTGCGCTGCGCGCCGCCGTCCATGGGGTCGAGAAGTCGACGCTACGGGCCGCCCGGGCCTGGCCGCGGGCTCGGTCCAGCGGCCGCAGCGCCGCCTTCAGGGCCGGCTCGTCGAGTACCGGAGGCAGCGACCGCAGGCGCGCTGCGCTATCGGCGAGCCCGGCCTGCGCGAGCCAGGCCGGCGTGTAGGTGCGGATCAGCCAGTCGAGTGCCATCCACGAGCGAGCCTCGTCGAGGCCGTCTCCCGCTGTGCCGATCGTCCGTGTCAGGTAGGGGCGCAGGCGCTGGCGCGGCTCGTGCTCGAGGCCGTCGTTGAGCGCGATGCAGATTGCGCGCAGCACGGGGCTCACGCATCTGGGCTGGTCTGAATGCGGCTCACCGGCCAGATGGCTGACCCATTCCATCGCGCAGCGACCGTCGTCAGGTGTCGCATGCGTGCCATATGCGAGGGTGTAATCGCTGCTCATCGGGCCTCCCGTCCTCGTTCGTCGGCGTTAGGGATTGTTGCGCGAACGGACTAGAACTTCCACCGCCGCTGCGGAACCCTAAGCTTCCCGTAAATGCCTGAGCCGCGCCAGATGCGCCAGTCATCCACGCGGGTGATGTCGTCGGTGATGATCGTGATCGGGATCGCGTTGGTGGTCCGCACGCTGGTGGCGGGCGGTGGCGTCGCGGCGCTCGGAATCCTGCTCGGCGTGCTGTTCGTGGCGGCTGGAGCGGGCCGACTCTATTTGCAGTCTCGGGGCGATCACGGGCACCGCCCGCCTAGGTGAACGAGCGCCCTCTCAGCTACCGAGCCCTGTTCGCGGTCGTATACACGACCTCGGTCAGCTCCGTCTACTTCGCGCTTGGGGTCGTCGCGCGCCATGCCGACGGGCTGACGCCGGCGGTCTTCCTCGCGGCGGGGATCTTCTTTCAGCTGACGGCGATGACGTTCGGCGAGGGCGCCGCGCTGCACCAGGAGCGCGGGGGCTCAGCGGTGTTCGCCCGATACGCGTTCAACGAGCTGGTCAGCTTCATCGCCGGTTGGTCGATCGTGCTCGATTACACGATCCTGATTGCGGTCACGGCGCTGACTGTGCCCGCCTACCTGGCCGCCTTCTGGTCTCCGATCGGCCACGGCGCGCCCGAGCTCGTGTTCGCGGTCGGCGTGATCCTGTTCGTGCTCGCCGACAACGTGACCGGCGTCAGCACCCGGCGGCTGCGCTCGCGGATCATCGTGACGGTGGCCGATTTGGGGCTCCAGGCGATCGTGATCGTGCTCGGCCTGGTGCTGGTGTTCGACCCCCAGCGACTCAGCGACAGCATCAACCTCTGGACCCAGCCGACGGCGAGCGATCTCGCATTCGCGCTGCCGATCGCGATCATCGCGTTCACCGGGCTCGAGGCTGCCGCGAGCCTCGCGGGCGAGGTGTCGGTCACCAGCCGCGGGCTGAAGTTGCTGGCTCTGCCGGGTTCCACGGCGATCGTGCTGATCTACGTCGGGATCTCGCTCGTCGGCGTCGGGGCGCTGCCGGTCCACCACGGGATGACGGCGCTCGGGACCGAGCACGTCCAGGCGCCGGTGCTCGGCGTGGTCGAGGCCTTCAAGCCGGCCTGGCTGGCCGACGTGCTCAAGTACGCAGTTGCGGTCGGGGGCGCGCTCGGGCTCGCCTCGGCCGCCAGCTCGGCGATGCTCGGTGTCTCGAGGGTGGGCTATTCGCTGGCGACCAACCGCCAGATCCCGAGCGCGATCGGGCGCCTGCACCCGCGCTGGGGCACCCCCTACGTGATCATGGCCTGCGCCGCGGTGGCCGCGGCCGCGCTGGTCCTGCCCGCAAACCTCGAGCTGCTGGTCAGCATCTTCGCCTTCGGCGCGCTGCTGTCGTTCACGATCGCGCATCTGTCGGTGATCGTGCTGCGCTTCCGCGAGCCCGATCGCCCGCGCGCGTACCGGATCCCCTGGTCGGTGCCGTTCCGCGGCGCGAGCGTCCCGCTCCCGGCGCTGCTCGGCGCCACGCTGTCGTTCGCCGGCTTCGTCGCCGTGGTCGTCTTCCACAGCGGCGCCCGCTACGTCGGGATCGGCTGGCTGCTGGCCGGCCTGACGTTGTACGTCACCTACCGGGTGACGGAGTCAAAGCCGCTCCTGCGCAGGGTCACGATCCCCGAGCGTGCGCTGCGTCACGAGGCGCTCGAGCCCGACTTCGGCTCGATCCTGGTGCCGGTGTTCGGCGACCGGCTCGACGACGACATCATCCAGACCGCCGGCCGGCTGGCAGCAGAGGACAAGGACGGCCCCGGCCCGGGTGGCTCGGTGATCGAGGCGATCTGGGTCGCCGAGGTGCCGCTCGCGCTGCCGCTGGACGCACCGCTGACCGAGGCCCAGGTGCAGAAGGGCAAAGACGCGCTTGCACGGGCCAAGGCGGTCGGCGAGGAGTATGACGGCGTCCAGGTGATCCCGACCTTCGTCCGCGCCCGGCGGACCGGCCCGGCGATCGTCAGCGAGGCGCGCCAGCGAGGCGTCGAGGCGATCGTGCTCGCCGCCGAGGAGCCCTCCCGGATCCGAGGTGGCGGACTGCTCGGCGCCGCCGGCGGCCCGCTGGAGAACTACGTCGGCGAGGTCACCAAGTACGTGCTTCGCAAGGCCCCCTGTCGAGTGATCCTGACGGCCCCGCCCGCCGACCGGCCGCCGCCCGCCGACCCCAGTCAGGACGGGGCCGGACCGCCCGCAAAGACGGTCGCCGACAGGGGCTAGAGTCACGCCGGTGAAGGGAGTCATCGCGATCACGGGACAGGTCGAGAACGGCTGATGGCAGAGCGCCGGCTGGAGGGCCTGCAACGCGTGCTCGGGCTCTATCCGCTCGCCTCGAGTGCCTACGGCAACGTCGGCTCCTCGATCTACTACGCGCTCGGATTGGTGGCCTCGCTGGCGCTCGGGCTGACGCCGATCGTGTTCATGATCTCGGGCTTCGTCTTCTTCCTGACGGCGTCCACGTACGCCGAGGCGACGGCGATGTACCCGGAGGCGGGCGGGTCTTCGAGCTTCGCCCGACGAGCGTTCAACGAGTTCTGGTCGTTCTTCGCCGCCTGGGGCCAGATGCTCAACTACATGCTGACAATTGCGATCTCGGCGTTCTTCGTCCCGCACTACATCGGCGGCCTGTTCTTCTCCGCGCTCGGCCATCCTCCCGGCGATGTGCTCGGCGGGATCGTCGTAATCATCGTCCTGGCTTTGATCAACGTCCGTGGGGTCAAGGAATCGATCGGCATCAATCTCGTGCTGGCCGTAGTCGATTTCTGCACTCAGGTGCTGATCGTGCTCGTCGGTCTTGCGCTCGTGTTCTCACCCCAGATTCTGCTCGACAATGTGACCCTCGGCGTTGCGCCAACGTGGGGCGATTTCTTCGTGGCGATCCCGCTGTGCATGCTCGCCTACACGGGGATCGAGACGATCTCGAACATGTCAGAGGAGGCCAAGGACCCCGGCAGGACAGTGCCCGGAGCGATCAACCGCGTCGTAATAGCGGTGTTCACGATTTACGCGTTGCTGCCCGCGATCGCGCTCTCGGCGCTGCCGGTCCACCACATCGGCAACCATTACGTCACCCTGCTCGGCGTCGACGAGCAGCACGGTGGCTATGCCGGCGATCCGGTCCTGGGAGTCGTGCGCGCTCTCAATCTGGGGCCGCTCCAACACGGCGCTGAGATCTATGTCGGTCTGTTGGCGGCGACGATCCTGTTCATCGCCACCAACGCCGGCATCCTCGGCGTCTCTCGATTGACGTACTCGATGGGGATCCACCGCCAGGTGCCGGACCGCTTACGCCAGCTTCACCCGAGATACGGGACGCCATGGGTCGGGATTCTGCTGTTCAGTGCGATTGCCGCGCTGACGTTGATCCCTGGGCAGGCCACGTTCCTCGGCAACCTGTACGCGTTCGGAGCGATGCTGTCGTTCACGATCGCTCACGTGTCTGTCACAAGGTTGCGGATCACGCGTCCAGATGTGGTGCGGCCCTACCGTCCGCCCGGCAACGTGCGATTCCGAGGCGTCGATCTGCCACTGTTCGCGATCGCAGGCGGCTCCTGCACGTTCGCCTCGCTGATCGTTGTCGCAGCTCTCCATACGAGCGTCGCGATCGCCGGAATCGGGTGGCTTGCGGTCGGGATGGTGGTCTATCCCGTCTACCGGCATCGCCATGGGCTCAATTTGACGACCACGACGCAGGTCGTGATTCCGAAGCCCGTCGTCGACCACGAGGCCGAGTACGCGTCGGTGCTGGTCGCGTTCGACACCAGCGGTTTCGACCCCGAGGTGCTCGCGACCGCGACCAGGATGGCGGCCCGCAAGCGCCGTGGGTATCCATGTCCTGGTCACGATTCCGGTGCCGGCCAACACGCCGATCGACGCCGAGCTGCCCGAGCAGGAGGCCGCCGCGCAGTCGATCATCGAGGAGGCGAAGGTCCAGGCCGGCCGGCGCGTGTCGGGCCACTGGGACAAGGTCAGGGCCGGCCAGACCGGCCGGCGGATCGTCGATGAGGCGCGCGAGCTGCACGCCGAGGCGATCGTGATGCCGATGACCCGCGGCGGCGGCTTCGGCCGCGCGCTCGAAACCGTCCTGCGCGAGCGTCCGTGTCGGGTGATCATCGAATCCGCGCCCGAGCACGCGCAGGCGCGCAAGCCGCCGGTCCCCGTCTAGCGTTTGCGGATGGCCGACAGCTCGCCCACCGCCAGGCGTTCGCCATCATCGGCGAGCGAGCTGCTGCTCGCCGGCCTCGAGGTGGTGCTCGCGACCGCCGTCGCGACCGGGCTCGTGGCGGCGCTCCAGTCCGCCGCGCCGCCGGCGGGGCTGGGCGCGATCTACCTGCTCGCGGTGCTGGCGATCGCGATCCGCCGCGGAGAGCTGGCAGCGCTGGCGACGGCGGTCCTCGGCTTCCTGGCGCTCAACTACTTCTTCATCACGCCGCGGGGCAAGCTCGACATTGCCCACAGCCGCGATCTGATCGAGCTGATCGTGTTCCTGATTGCGGCGATCGTCGTCGGGCGGCTCGCCGCCGCCGGGCGCCAGCGGGCGGCGGAGGCCGAGGCCCGGGCGCGCGAGGCGGCCGCCCGTGAGCGTGAGGCGACGCTGCTGGCCGAGGCGGCGTCGGCGATCCTCGCCGGCCAGAGCCTGCAGGCGCAGCTGGACAACATCGCCGCCCGGGTGGCGAGCGCGACCGGCGCGTCCCGCGCGCGAGTGGTGGTCGAGTCGGTCCCGTCGCCCGCCGCAGGCGAGCTGTCGTTCAAGCTCGTCTCCAACTCGCGCGTCTGGCTCTACGTGGCCGACGACGCCGCCTGGGACCGCAGCGAGATCGACCGGCTGGCCGAGCCGCTCGGGCGGCTGATCGACGTTGCGGTCGAGCGCCAGCGAGTCGCCGAGCAGGCCGCCGAGACCGAGGCGGCGCGGCGGGCGGAGACGGCGCGGACGGCGATCCTGCACGCGATCTCACACGACCTCCGGTCGCCGCTGACCGCGATCACGACGGCCGCGGCGGCGCTGCGGGCAGCGGCGATCACCGACGCCGAGCGGGCGGAGCTGATCGACGTGATCGACAGCCAGAGCGTGCGGCTGGCAAAGCTCGTCGATGACCTGCTCGACCTCGGCAAGATCCAGGCCGGCGCGGTGCTGCCGCGGGCCGACTGGTGCGATCTCAGCGATGTGGTCGCGTCGGCCGCCGCGCACCTGAGCGCCGATCACCAGGTCGAGTTCATGCTGCCGGCCGACCTGCCGCTGGTCAGAGCCGACGCGACCCAGCTCGAGCGGGTGTTCTCGAACCTGCTCGAGAACGCGATCAAGTTCTCGCCCGACCGCTCACCGGTGCGCGTCAGCGGTGGCGCGGCGGGCGGGCGGGTCACGATCCGCGTCACCGACCAGGGCCGCGGGATCCCGACCCAGTACCGCGCGCACGTGTTCGAGCCCTTCTTCCGGGGGCGCGGCGACGCGGGCTCCGGGTCGGGCCTCGGGCTGGCGATCTGCCGCGGGTTCGTGGAGGCCAACGGTGGCCGGATCCAGCTGCAGGCGGGAACCGACGGCGGCACGTCGTTCGCGGTCAGCTTCCCGATCGTCGCGCAACCATCGCCGGTTCCGCGGTGAGCGTCTCGGAGCCCAAGGCCGCAGCGCCGCGGGTGCTGGTCGTCGACGACGAGCCCCAGATCGTGCGAGGGCTGAAGATCATCCTGCGCGACGCCGGCTATGCGGTCGAGTCGGCCGAGACCAAGGCGCAGGCGCTGGCGCTGCTCGGGTCACGACCGCCCGACGCGTTGGTGCTCGACCTGGTGCTCCCCGACGGGGAAGGGGTCGAGGTGTGCCGCGAGGTGAGGCGCTTCAGCCGACTGCCGATCCTCGTGCTGTCGGCGATCGGCGATGAGCGCGAGAAGGTGCGCGCGCTCGATGCGGGCGCCGACGACTACGTCACCAAGCCGTTCGGCACCGACGAGCTGCTGGCGCGCCTGCGGGCGGTGATGCGCCGGTCGGCCGACCCGGGAGGGGGTTCGGAGCTGAAGCTCGGCGAGCTGGTGATCGACGTGCTGGACCGCCGTGTGTTGCGCGGAGGCGAGGAGGTGCACCTGACGCCGATCGAGTTCGACCTTCTCCGCGTGCTCGCCCAGCACCGCGGCCGGCTCGTCACCCACCGCCAGCTGCTGCAGGAGGTCTGGGGTCCGGAATACAGCGGTGAGACCCACTACCTGCGGGTCCACGTCGCGCACATCCGCGCCAAGCTCGAGGTGGACCCGTCGCGGCCGCAGTACCTGATCACCGAGCCGGGGGTCGGGTACCGGCTGCGTGACACCGGCGAATGACGCTGCGCGTCTGCGGGCGGGCTGATCTGCGGGGGCCCGCCACGGTGCCGCGTCAGGCCGTGAGCGGCTGCTCCTGATTGCCCCGGGAATCCAGCTCGCCGACGATCTCCTGGATCGCCGCGTCCTTGACCATGCGGTCGTCGAGCCACGGATTGATCACGCCGCGCAACGTGCTGTACACCGCCCAGCGCTTGGGGGCGATGATCCGCGGGGCGCGTCTCTCGATCCCACGGGCGACCGCCTCGCCAGCCTGCGCCGGCGTCAGCCGCTTGTGGAGCAGCTTGGGCAGAGAGTCGTTCATCTTGCCGGCCAGTGGGTCGGCGTCGATCCCGATCCGGACCATCTCGGTGTCGATGAACCCGAAGTAGGCGACGCTGGCACCCGCACCATGCGGGACCAGCTCGATTCGGAGTGCACGGCCGAGCTGTTCGACCGCGGCCTTCGACATCGCATACGGCGCGGCCCCGAGTCCGTTCAGGAACGCGTACACGGACGAGGTGACGACGACGTGGCCACGCCGCTGTGCGATCTGCTCCAGCGAAGCGATCGCGGTGTTGTAGACGCCGCCGAGATTGACCGCCAGCACGCGGTCAAACGCCTCCCCGTTCATCGCGCGGACGGTCGCGCCGCGCGAGGCCACGCCGGCATTGGCGACCACGATGTCGACCCCGCCGCGTTGCTCCACGACCGACGCCACCACTCGCTGCATCGCGCCACGATCGGTCACATCGGCGGCGAACGCGAGCGCCGGCCCGGGCAGCTGCGAGGCGGCGCTGTCGGCTGCGCGCTGGTCGAGGTCCACGACCACGATCGCCGTGCCACGCCGGGCGAGAGCCTGGGCGACCCCGAACCCGATCCCGCGCGCAGCGCCGGTCACAATCGCGACCTTGCCGGCGACGTCGAAGGTGGCCTTCGCCATCCGGGGATTCAATCAGTGCCCGGCGCGCGCTGGGCTGACGGCGTTCTCTCAGGCTGCGAAGCGATAGCCGACACCCGGGTCGGTGCGGATGTACTTCGGCCCTCCGGACGGCTCGATCTTGCGCCGCAGGTTGGCGATGTGTGCGCGCAGCACCTGCGTGTCCTCGCTGTACCCGGTGCCCCAGACGGCGACCAGCAGATCGTGGTGGGTCATCAGCCGTCCACGATTCTTGGCCAGCTGCGCGAGCAGGCCGAACTCGGTCGGAGTGAGGTGAACCTCCTCGCCGTCGAGCCTGACCGTGTGCGACGCCAGATCGACCTCGAGCGCGCCGCTGGTGATCAGAGACTCGCCGGGATCGGGCTCGATCCGGCGCATGTTGGCCTGCAGCCGCGCGATCAGCTCGCGCGGGCCGAACGGCTTGGTCACGTAGTCGTCGGCGCCGGCCGCAAGCGCGCGAACCTTTGCGTCCTCGTCACCGACCGCCGATAGCACGATCACCGGCATGTCGGTCCACTCGCGCAGCCGCCGGCAGAGCTCGATCCCGTCGATGTCCGGCAGCACCAGGTCGAGGATCGCCGCGTCCGGGCGCTCGACAGCCGCGACGTCGAGCGCCTCCTCGCCGGTGCTCGCCGGCAGCGCCTCGTAGCCGGCGTCGCGCAGGATCACGCGCAGAGCTCGCAGGATCTGGTGCTCGTCGTCGCAGACCAGCACGCGCGGTTTGGTGGGTGACCCGGTCGAGCTCAAGGTCTCGTCCCAACTGCCGGTCGCTCCCAGACGGGAAGCGAGATCACGAAGCTGGTTCCCTGCCCGGGGAGCGAGTGCACCTCGATCGTGCCGCCATTTGCCTCCACGAACCCCTTGGCGATCGCGAGCCCGAGGCCGGACCCGGTCCACGCGTCGTCGGTCGTCGTCCGGCCTCGATAGAAGGGCTCGAAGATCCGCTTGTGCTCGGCCGGGTCGATCCCCGGACCCTGGTCGACGACGTTGACCAGGACCCGATCGCCGGCACGCCGGGCATGGACCGAGACCGGCCGCCCTCCCGAGTAGCGACGCGCGTTTTCGAGCAGGTTGGAAAACGCCCGCTCGAGCTGCGTCGCGTCGGCGCGGACCTCGGGGACGTCGGAGTCAATCGTCAGCCGCACCTGGGCCGGACCGTCCTGGAGTCCCTCGCCGGCGGCGGTCACGAGATCCTCGATCGAGACCCAGTCCGAGCGCGGGGCGGCGGCGCCGGCCTGCAGCCGCGACAGCGCGAGCAGATTGTCGACCATGCCCGCCAGCCGCGTCCCCTCCTGCACCACCGCGGCGCTCAGCTCGCTGCGCTCCTCCTCGGTCAGCGAGTCGGCGCCGAGCGCGTGGCCGGCGGCCACGACCGACGTCAGCGGCGTCCGCAGGTCGTGCGACACCGCCCGCAGAAGCGCGGTCTTGATGTCATCGCTGCGCCGCAACGCTGCCGTCTCGACGGCTTCGGCCTGCAACGCGTCCCGGCGCTGCGCGATTGCCACCAGCGCCTCGAGCGTCGGGACCACACGCGTCCGCAGCTGAGCGTCGGTCGCGGCCGGCAGCACGCGTGGCACCAGCAGTGTCGCGATCTGGCGGCCGTCGGCGTCGCTCAGCGCCAGCGCGTCGCGCCGCTCGTCGGCTCCGGTGACGCCGAGCTCGATCGCGGCCGAGCGCAGCCCGAGCGCCTCGGCGAGGCGGCGCGCGGTGCTCGCCAGCGCACGGCCGGTGTCCTCGCCGAGCAGCAGCTCCCGGGCCAGCGATGCGGCCAGGTCGGCCTCGGCGCGCCGCCGCTCGGCCTCCCGTGCCCGCGCCCGGGCGAGCTCGGCGATCGTTCCGGCGACCAGCGCGACGACCATGAACGCCGCCAGCGCGACCCAGTTGCGGCTGTCGGCGATCGTGAACTTGCCGACCGGCGGCAGGTGGAAGAAGTTGAAAGCCGCGGCCCCGAGGATCGCCGTCGCAACGCCAAGACCGAGGCCCCAGTAGGTGGCGGCCAGCAGCACCGCGGGCAGATAGACGACGCTCAGCGACACCACCGGAGCGATGTGCTCGAGCGGGTAGATCGCGAGCGTCGCGATCGCGGTCGCCGCGACCGAGACCGCGATCCCGAGCAGGAGACTCGGGCGCTCGCCGCGCAGCGCCCCGGCCGGTCCGGTCACATCTCTCAGGCGCCCCCGTACGAGGCGGGGGGCGCCGAGTCATCGCGGATTGAGGCTATTTCGGACAGCAGCTCGGATGGGCTCGTGCCGCCAAGCACGCGCAGCCGCGGCAGCGTGAACGCGTCACTCGATGGGTTCGCCCAGCCAGGCACGACGGTCGTCGAGCCGACGAATCCGGCGGCGCGGACCGCGTCGATCACGGTCGCGTTGTAGTGGCCCGACGGATAGCAGAACCAGTTCACCGGCACCTTGTAACGGTGGCGCAGGATCGCGCGCGCGGTCGCCACCTGGTAGTGCAGCTCCGCGGCGTCGAGCGTGATCAGGTCAGCGTGGCTGATGCCCTGGGTATCGAGCTCCCAGCCGGCGTTGATCAGCGCCCGCACCTCGGGCTCGGTCAGTCCGCCCTGCGAGGGCGGCAGTCCGCTGAGCTGGATGTTCTCGTCGGCGACCCAGCCGAGTCGTCTGAGCACGGGCAGCGCCTCGCTGTACTGGGAGTGGTAGCCGTTGTCGAACGTCAGCACGATCGGCTTGCCGGCCGGCAGCCTGGCGCCGTTCTTCCAGTAGGCCGCCAACTGGTCGAGCGTCACCGGGTGCCATCCGCCCGCCTTGAGCGCGTGCATCTGGGCTGCGAACTCCTGTGGGACCACGTACAGCCCCGGGAACGGTGCGCCCGCCGGCGGCGGCGCGATCACGTGGTACATCAGGATCGGCACCGACGCTGTTCCCGGCCTGCCGGTCGCCGGGCCGAGCACGTCGGCGGTCGAGCCGCCCTTGGGCGCGTGGTCGGCGGCGGCATGGGCCCTGTGGTTGCGGTGAGAGCTGTCGTCGTTGGACGCGACGGCCGCGCCGCCGCTGTTGCTGCTGGCGCTCGGCGTCGAGCCGCCCGAGGAGGCGACGACGACTGCCGCGACGATCACCACGGCGCCCAGCGCCGAGACTGCGATCAGCCGCCGGCGCTTGAGCCGCCGGCGACGTTCGTTTGCCCGCTGTGCGCGGCGGCGCTGGAGTTGCTCGGGGTCCATCAGAGGTCGAGCGTATAGATTGCCACGGCGGTGATCGAAGGCGCCGTCAACCGAACCGTGGCGCGCGATGGCGTCACGCTGGCGGTGCTCGAGGCAGGCGATCGGGCCCGGCCGACGATCGTGCTCGTGCATGGCTACCCGGACACCAAGGAGGTCTGGGCGCCGGTCATCGAGCGCTTGGCACCCGAGTTCCATGTCGTCGCCTACGACGTGCGTGGCGCGGGCGCCTCGAGCGCTCCGCGCGGCCCCGCCGCGTACGGGATCGATGCGCTGGGCGCCGACTTCGCCGCCGTCTGTGATGCGGTCGCCCCCGGCGAGCGCGTCCACCTCGTCGGCCACGACTGGGGCGGCGTCCAGGGGTGGGAGTTCGTCACGGCCGCGCGCTTTGCGGGACGGATCTCGTCGTTCACCACGATCGCCGGCCCGGCGCTTGACCATGTTCTGAGCGCGGCGCGCGAGCCGCTGACCCACGCGCAGGTGCTGCGCGCGCTCACGCGGATGCGGCGGTCGTGGTACGTGGGCCTGTGGCTGGCGCCGGGCGGGCCGAGCCTGACCTGGCGATTGGCCTTCAACCGCGATCGCTGGCGCGAGATGTTGACCAGGTCCGAGCGCCTGGCGGTCGACGACCAGTTCCCCGCGCCGACGGTGACCCGGGACGGGCTGCACGGGGTGAACCTCTACCGCCGCAACATCCCGCCGAGGCTGCTGCGCGCCGGGCCTCCGGAGCCGGCTCACGCGCCCGTGCAGGTGATCGTCCCGTCGGGTGATCGCTACATCTCGGAGTCCTACTACGACGCGGCGCAGTTGGTCGCGCCGCAGTTCAGGCGCAGGACGGTCGCGGGCTCGCACTGGGCTCAGCGCTCAGAGCCGGGGCTGGTCTCGCGCTGGATCTCTGAGTTCGTCTCCGAGACGCAGTCCGGCCCGGTCACGGCATCGCGGAGCTGGCGGCGGGGCGGCGGGGTGCAGCAGCTGCGGGGCGCGCTCGTGCTGGTGACCGGTGCCGCGAGCGGGATCGGGCGCGCGACCGCAGTGCTGCTCGCCGACCACGGCGCCCGCGTGCTGCTCGTCGACCGAGACGAGGCGGCGCTCGCGCGCGCTGCCGAGTCGATCCGCGGCTCGCGATCGCTGCAGTGCGACGTCAGCGACGTCGATGCGATGGAGCGGCTCGCCGCCGAGGTGCTGGACTCCGACGGCGTCCCTGACGTCGTGATCAACAACGCCGGGATCGCGATCGCCGGGCCGTTTCTGCAGACGGGTGACGCCGAATGGCGGCGGATCGTCGACATCAACCTGCTCGGCGTCGTCCACGGCTGCCGTCTGTTCGGCCGCGCGATGGTGCAGCGGGGCGAGGGGGGACAGATCGTCAACACGGCTTCGGCCGCGGCGTTCATGCCGAGCAAGTCGCTGCCGGCCTACTCGGCGACCAAGGCGGCGGTGCTGATGCTCAGCCAGTGCCTGCGGGCCGAGCTCGTGCCATCGGGGATCGGCGTGACCGCGGTCTGCCCCGGGTTCATCGCGACCAACATCACCCGCGCCGCCCAGTACGTGGGCCGCCCCGAGGTCGATCAGGATCGCGTTCGCGAGCAGCTGACGCGGCTCTACGAGCGGCGCAACTTCACGCCCGAGATGGTCGCGGCCGAGATCGTCGCTGCGATCGGAAGCGATCTCGCGGTCGCGGCGATCACGCCCGAGGCCAAGCTGATGCGGACGCTGTCGCGCTTTGCACCGCGGCTGACGCAGCGGCTGGCCGGGGTCGAGACGCTGCCCGCGTAACGCGGCGGCCGCGGGTCTGCACCGGCCGACCGGGCACCGCTGTTGCAGGAGTCCGTCCCGGGGTAGCGAACGCCACATCCATGCTCCTCAAACACCGCCCGCCGGGGATCGAGTCTCAGCCCGCGACACTGCGTGGCGGATTCGAGCACCTCGACCAGAACTCGGTCTCGATCCTCCGTTGGCTGAATGCCAACAAGGTCGACTACGTACTCGTCGGCCCGGTCGCCCGCCGGATTCGCGGCGACCTCGATGCGAAGGGTGCCGTCTCGATCGTGCCAGCTCCATACGGTCGCAACTTCGAGCGCCTCTGCAACGCGTTGGTCGCCGAGCACGCTGGGCTCCGCGCCGAGGTGGGACCCCGCGGCGTGACGCCGACGCCGACCGCGATCCCCGTCAAGCTGACCGCCGACAAGCTCGCGCGCGGCCGTCGCTGGATGCTGCGATTTCGCGAGTACGACCTCGACATCGAGGCCGACGGCGGACATCGAGACCGCGGGGGCGACGCCGACGCTGCGGCGCCGCGCTATCAGGAGCTTCTGTACGAGGCGTCGCGGTTCGAGCTCGCTGACGGTCTCAGCGTCGAGGCCGCGTCACCGGAGGACCTCGAGCACTACTCGCACGTCCGCCGTACCGGGACGGCGCCCGAGTTCCGGGTCACGCGCAAGGCCGCCGACGCGGCCGAGCACGAGCCCGCCTGAGCCGGCACGCGCCCCCCCGAGCCGGGCACGCGCCCGCCTGACCCGGGCACGCGCCCGCCCGAGCCTTGTTCTGACTCGGGGAGCAAAAGTGACCCAGGAGGGCAGAAATGCTCCCCGAGTCGGCGGTCTTGACGAAATCTCTACGCCGGGCGGCCGATTCTTAGTGCGGCGTTGACGGATCGTGCTCCAGCATCTGGAGTGCAAATGTCCGTCACCAGCAACCCATCGAATCCGCTCGACCACGCCGCACCGTCCCCCTGGACCGCAAGGCGCACCGCGGCCCGGTCTCAGGGTCGCGCGCGCGCGGCGCTCAGCGCTCGCTGGAACGCGTGGGATCTCGACCGCCAGCTCGCCGCCGGTGTCGACCCGCGGCTAAGCCCGGCCCTGACGCTCCGTGCCGACCGGATCACCGCGCGGCGCAACCGGCAGCGGGTCGCCGACGGTCTGGGCAGAGCGCTGCGCAGCCCGCACACCCGGGCGGCGTTCACCGCCGCGATTCGCCCCGACGCTCGCGAGGTGCTTGACTCACGGACGGTGCTCGCAAGCCTCAAGCAGCGTGTCCGCGCAGATCAGCCGGTCGCGCCCCAGGGCATGGCGATCCTCCAGATCCTGCTGTCTGACTGCACGAGCCCGCTTTATCAGCCAGACCAGACCGGCGAGCTGGGCAGCCGGCTGCGCACCGCGGCCGCCACGCTCGAACCGGTCTCGGAGCGCTCATCGCCAGACCTCGTCGCCGCCGAGCCGGCTCGCGACGAGGTCCTTCCGTGAATCAGATGCTGCGGCGCCGGCTGACACGGCGCGTGACGGAGATCGAGCTCGAGGAGACCGACGGCGCGCCGAGCAAAGACGCGGCGACTTCGAAGCACAGCTTCAACGAGGCGGCCCACAAGCTCGGCTACTGGCCGGTCACGCCGGAGCCGCGCCGCAAGGAGAACGGGCCGTCGGCAGCGCTGCGGGCCGCGTCCGACGAGAGCCGCGACGTCGTCGCGCACGCCAGCAAGGTGGTGCTCGCGCTCGGAGCGCTCGGGGTCGTGTACGGGGACATCGGCACCAGCCCGCTGTACACCGAGCAGTTCATCTTTACGGCTCACAGAAACGCCGCGATGCCCGATGTGGCCGGGGTATACGGGATCGCGTCACTGATCTTCTGGACGCTGATGATCGAGGTTTCGCTCAAGTATGCGGGCTTCATCATGCGGGCCCACAATCGTGGGGACGGCGGGATCATGGCGCTCACCGCGCTGATCCGGCGCCTCAAGGTGCCGCACGCCCTGCTGCTGATGACGCTGGGCATCTTCGGCGCCGGGCTGTTCTTCGGCGACGGGATGATCACGCCCGCGATCTCGGTCCTGTCGGCGGTCGGCGGGCTCAACGTCGTCAGCAGCAGCCTCTCGCACCTCGTGTTGCCGCTGTCGATCGTGATCCTCGTCGCCCTGTTCGTTCTGCAGCGGTTCGGGACCGGCGCGGTCGGGTGGCTGTTCGGGCCCGTGATCCTGTTGTTCTTCACGGTGATCGGGGTCCTCGGGCTCAAGGAGGTCGTCCAGCATCCCGGCGTGCTGCAGGGGCTGTCGCCCACCTGGGCTGCGCGGTTCATGGTCGACCACGGCGTCTACGCCTGGCTGACGCTCGGCGGTGTGGTTCTGTGCTGCACGGGTGCCGAGGCGCTGTACGCCGACCGTGGCCACTTCGGAGCGACCCCGATCCGGATGACCTGGTTCACGATCGTGCTCCCGGCCGTGATGCTCTCCTACCTCGGCCAGGCCGCATTGATCCTGTCCCATCCCAAGAGCGTGTCCAGCCCCAACTTCAACCCGTTCTTCCAGCTCGTGCCCCACGGGCTGCTGGTGCCGATGGTGGTGCTCGCGACCGCCGCTACGATCATCGCCTCGCAGGCCGCGATCACGGGCTCGTTCTCGGTCGCCAAGCAGGCGGTGCAGCTCGGCTTTCTGCCGCGCCTTCGGATCGTGCACACGTCCAACCTCGAGGGTCAGATCTACGTGCCGGTGATCAACTGGGTCCTGTGCGTGGGCGTAGCGACGCTGGTGCTGACATTCCAGAACTCAAACAAGCTCGGTGACATCTATGGCGTCGCGGTCACCGGCACCTTCATCCTCAACACGATTCTGTTCCTCGCCGTTGCGCGCGCGCTGTGGCACACGCCGAAGTGGAGGCTGGCGATCCTCGGGACGCTGTTCTTAACCGTCGAGGTGGCGTTCTTCACCTCGAACCTGTCGAAGATCGGACACGGGGCCTACCTCCCGCTTGCGGTTGGTCTGGCCGTCGCGACGCTGATGGTGACCTGGCGCAGGGGTCGCGAGATCGTCACGCAGAACCGGTCCGAGCAGGAAGGATCACTGCGTGACTTCCTCTCTGGCTGCCCCGAGCTCGATCCGCCGATCCGCAGGGTCCCCGGCACCGCCGTGTTCCTCAACCAGGGCGAGGAGACGACGCCGTTGGCGCTGCGAAACGAGGTCAGACACAACCACGCGCTGCACGAGAAGGTGATCATCGTCTCGGTCGACACGGTCAGCGTCCCCTACATTGACCCGGCTGATCAGTTCGAGGTCAAGCGGCTCGGACACGGCATGTTCAAGGTCACGCATGTGACGATCCGGTGCGGCTACCGCAACCGACAGGACGTGCCCGAGGCACTGGCGCTCGCCCGCAAGCAGGGGTTGCTCGATCGCAATCTCGATCTCGAGCATGCGTCGTACTTCCTGTCTCACATCACGATCAGACCCAACCATGAGGGCGGCATGCGCGTCTGGCGCAAGAAGCTGTTCGTGATGATGGCCCGCAACTCCTCGAGCCCGATCGAGTACTTCCATCTGCCCTCGGATCGGACCGTGATCATGGGCTCGCAGGTCGGGGTCTGACTGCCCGCGAGCGGGCGACGTGCTCCGAACGGAGCGCTCGCGAGCCCGGCGCTGAGCTCAGCGGTAGCGGCCCGGTTCCCAGAGCGGCTCGTCGCCGCCGTTGGCGCCGCGGCTGAGGATGAACAGCAGATCTGAGAGCCGGTTCAGGTAGCGGATCACCTCGGGGCTGACCTGATCGCCACACGCGATTGCGAGCCGCTCGGCCCGCCGGCACACGGTCCGGCAGACATGGAGATGGGCGGCCGCGGGGGTGCCGCCTGGCAGCACGAACGACTTCAGCGGCTTCAGGTCGGCGTTGACCTCGTCGCAGCGCTGCTCAAGCCACGCGGTCTGCTCGGGGATCACCCGCAACCGCTCGCGAGCGCTCTCAGGATCGGGCGGCGCGGCGATGTCGGCGCCGACGTCGAACAGATCGTTCTGGATGTGCCCCAGCCACTCCGGGTACTGGTCGCCGAGCCCGTCGACGGTGAGCGTCAGGCCGATCTGCGCGTTGAGCTCGTCGACCGTCCCGTAGGCCTCGATCCGGGGGTCGGTCTTCGGGACCCGGCTCATGTCGCCGAGATGAGTCTCGCCGCCGTCGCCCAGCCGCGTGTAGATCCGCGTCAGGTTCACCGTCATTGCGTTCGCTTTCAGTCTACGTCGAGCGTCCGGCGGTCGCCGGCGGGCCGCGGTACGATCCGCGCGTTCAAGGTCGGTGGCGATGGGAAGCCGGTTGAAGTCCGGCGCGGACCCGCCACTGTGATCGGGGATGTCAGTCGCGGCTAGTGCCACTGGCCGGCTTGCGCCGGCCGGGAAGGGGCGACTGATAGGCCCGGAAGCCAGGAGACCAGCCTCCGACCGCAAGCCGACAAGCCCTCGTGGAAAGGGGTGGCCCTGATGAAGAAGTTCGCAGTTGCACTGAGCGGCACGCTGGTGCTCGCCGCAGGCGTGGTTGCGCCGGCGGCGGTCAACGCACGTGGCGTGACCGGCGCGCGCGCCGCATCGGCCCGACCGGCCGTGACCGTGCAGATCAAGACGATGACCAAGACGCTGCTGGCACCGAAGAAGGTGCATGGCGCAAAGGGCTGGATCAGGAAGGGCGGGACGCCGACCGGCAAGTGCCCGGCCAGCAGTGCCGCGGGCGCGCTCACCGCAGCGACCCACGGGCGCTGGACCGGGAAGTACTACGCGAGCGTCGGTGGCATCTTCATCAACTCGATCCTCGGGTTCAAGCCGTCCCATAAGGACTTCTGGTCGGTGTTCGTCAACGGCAAGTCGTCCAGCAAGGGGATCTGCGATATCAAGCTGCGCGCTGGACAGCGGCTGCTGTTCAAAATCATCAAGTGAGGGCCGGTCGCCTGCGACCGCCCACCGACTGATGAGGCGCTGGGCTGCAACCACGGCGATTGCGATCGCGTCGGCGGTCGCAATCGCCGGTTGCGGTCTGGGCGCGGGCTCCGGTACAGGCGGCGTCAGCCTGACCGTGACCAAGAACTTCGGCTCCAGCCAGATCGCGGCCGTCAGCGACAGACACGTCCCCGGCTCCGAGACCGTGATGCGGGTGCTCGAGCGGCGGCTGGACGTCAAGACCCGCTACGGAGGGGGATTCGTCGAGTCGATCAACGGCAACGCCGGCGACTCCTCGCAGCGCGACTGGTTCTACTACGTCAACGGGGTGCAGGCCCCGCAGGGGGCGGCGACGACCGCCGTCCATCACGACGACCGGATCTGGTTCGACCTCCACGACTGGCGGGCGACCGATTCGATCCCTGCCGTTGTCGGCTCGTTCCCCGAGCCGTTCAAGAACGGCATCGCCGGCAAGCGCTACCCGACCACGATCGAGTGCGGCGCCAACGTTGCGGCGGCGTGCAAGCGCGTCACGGCCGCGCTGACCGCCGCCGGTGTGCCGACCGCAAGTCAGCTGATCGGGACCGGGTCGGGGCCGGACACGCTCGGGGTCGTGGTGGCCACCTGGAATGAGATCAAGCCCGAGGTCGCGGGAGGACTGATCGACCACGGTCCCGGCGCGAGCGGCATCTACGCCCGCTTCAGCGCCGCCGGCAGCTCGCTGGCGCTGCTCAACCCGGCCGGGCAGGCGGTCCGGACGCTCGGCCCCGGGGCGGGCCTCGTGGCGGCGACTGCCGACAGCTCGTCGGTGCCCACCTGGCTGATCACCGGCACCGACCCGGCCGGGGTGGCGGCTGCGGCCGCGGCGCTCAACCAGGCGGCGTTGCGCAACCACTTCGCGCTCGCGGTCCAGGGCGGCACTGACTATCCGATCCCTCTGCAGGCCGGGCAGTGAGCTACCGACGTCGCTCGAGCCCGCTGCATGCCGCTCGCGCCTCGGCAGGTTGTGCCTACTGCCTTGCGCTTGCGCTTGCCGCGCTGATGCTCTCGGACCCGATCGCGCTCGGGGCCCTGACGATCGCGATCATGGGCGCCGCGATCGGCGCCCGCGTGGGTCGCGAGGTCCGCCGGGCGGCGCTGTTGTCGCTGCCGCTGGTGGTCGCGATCATCGTCATCAACGCGCTCGTCAGCCGCGACGGGCTGACCGTGATCATCAGGCTCGGCGATCTGCCCGTGCTCGGCCAGACCGACGTGACGCTCGAGGCGACCGTGTACGGGGCGATCCTCGGGCTGCGGGCGATGGCGGTGATCATGTGTGGAGCGCTGTACACGGCGGCGATCGACCCAGACGACGTGTTGCGCCTGTTCAGGCGCGTCTCGTTTCGTTCCGCCCTGACCGCGACGCTCGCGACGCGGATGGTGCCGGTCCTGGTCCGGGACTCGAAGCGGTTTGCCGACGCCCAACGCTGCCGGCCGGGCCGCCAGCCATCGCGGCTGGCGTTGATGCGAGCCGCGAGCAGCGGCGTCCTTGACCGGGCGCTGGACGTGGCGGCTGCGCTCGAGGTCCGCGGCTACGCTTGCGCCCGCCGCCCCGTCGTGGCGCACCGGCCGTACTCGCGACACGATCTGCACTTCTTCGCCGCCGCGCTGGCGCTGGTTGCGGTCACCGTGGCGGCCCGGGTCGCGGGGTTGGTCCCGTTTGCGGCCTACCCGGCACTGAGCTCGCCGGTCGGGCCCGGAGCGGCCGCGGTCAGCGTCGCGCTCGCCGCCTGTGCCCTGGCCCCATTCGCCGATCGGCGGGGGATCGAATGATGAGCGTGCTCGAGCTCGATTGCGTGACCTACTCGTATCCCGGTGCCGCGAGGCCGGCGCTGCGAGACGTGTCGCTCGAGGTGCCGCACGGCCAACTCGTGCTCGTGACCGGCATCTCGGGGTCGGGGAAGTCGACGCTGCTCGGAGCCGCGAACGGACTGGTACCCCATTTTCACGGTGGCGCGTTCGCGGGCCGGGCGACCGTCGCCGGGCTCGACACGCGCGATCACGGTCCCGGCGAGCTCTCGGCGGTCGTCGGGACGCTGTTCCAGGATCCCGAGACGCAGGTCGTGATGACCACCGTGCGCGCCGAGCTCGCGTTCGGGCTCGAGAACCGTGGCGAAGGTCCGGCGGCGGTCGCCCGAGCGGTCGAGGAGGTGGCGCTTGCGCTCGGGATCGCTCACCTGCTCGACCGCACCACTGACCACCTGTCAGGCGGCGAGCTCCAGCGGGTCGCGCTCGGCGCGGCGCTCGCGGGCCGGCCGGAGCTTGTGATCCTCGACGAGCCCACGTCGCAGCTGGACCCGGTCGCCGGCGACGAGCTGATCGGGCTGCTGCGCCGCTGCAACGAGGACTTCGACACCACGATCCTGCTCAGCGAACACCGTCTCGAGCGGTGCCTGGGCGCCGTCGACCGGGTGATCGCGCTCGACGACGGACGGATCGCGTGCGACGCAGCTCCCGACCGGTTCCTCGTCTGGGCCCGGGATGCGGCGCCGGCGCTCGAGACCCCCGGTGCGCGCCTGCTGAGCGCCGTCGGACTTGACCCCGTGCCGGGCGTCAAGCGGGCCCGTGCGGTCCTGCGCGAGCGCGGGCGGCTGCCCGCGAGCGGCCGCGTGAGACTCGAGGGCGAGCATCCGCGCCGCCGATCGGGGCGCAGAGCGGGCGGCCGCGCCGGCGGACGCCGGCCCGCTGCGGCGCTCGAGCTGTCGGGTGTGTGGCACGAGCTGCGGTCCGGGCCGGTGATCCTGCGCGACGTGTCGCTGACGGTGGCGCCGGGCGAGCGGGTCGCGCTGATGGGGCGCAACGGAGCCGGCAAGTCGACGCTGCTGCGCCACGCCGCCGGCCTTCAGCAGCCGACGCGCGGACGGATCGCCACCGGCGGCCGGATCGCGCTGCTGCTGCAGAACCCCAACGACTACCTCGTCCACGAGCGCGTCGGCCAGGAGGCCGGTGACGCCGCCCTGCGCCGCGTCGGGCTCGAGCCCGGGCTGTTCTCCGAGCGTCACCCACGAGAGCTGTCCTCGGGCGAGCGCCAGCGGCTCGCGCTCGCGATCGTGCTCGGCGATGCGAGCACCCCGGCGGCGGCCGTGTGTCTCGACGAGCCGACCCGGGGCATGGACCGAGCGCGCAAGGCGCAGCTGGCGCAGCTGCTCTCCGGTCTCGACGCCGCGGTACTGGTCGCCACCCACGATCCCGAGTTCGCGGCCGCGTTCGCCGACCGCGTCGTGCTGCTCGCCGACGGCTCGGTGATCGCCGACAGCCCGATCCGCGACGTGCTCGCGGGGGGCAGCTACTTCGCCACCGAAACGGCGCGGATCCTCGCTGGCTACGAACGTGCGCTGACCCCGGCCGAGGGCGCCGAGGCGCTGCGGCGGCTGCCCGCACGCGAGCACGAGGAGGCGGTCGTTTGAGCTGGCAGCTCGGAGCATTCGCGCTGCTCGCGGCGGCGCTCGCGGGCGGTTTCGCCTGGTATGAGCGAGTCCGGCCCGACGCCCGGATCGTGGCCCTGGTCGGCACGCTGGCGGCGTTCGCGGCGCTCGGCCGGATCGCGTTCGCGGCGGTGCCCAACGTCAAGCCGACGACCGACATCGTGCTGATCTCGGGCTATGCGCTCGGTGGCGGCCCCGGGTTCGCCGTCGGCGCGCTCGCCGGCCTGACCTCGAACTTCTTCTTCGGCCAGGGCCCCTGGACCCCATGGCAGATGGCCGCCTGGGGCGCGACCGGGCTGATCGGGGCGGCGCTCGCCTGGTCGACCTCGCCGCGGATGCGCTCCCGGCTGCGCTTCCGGCGGGCCCCCGATGCAGCGCTCGCTGACCAGTCGCGGATCGGCCGCTGGCCGCTGGCGATCGTCTGCTGCGTGACCGGGTTCGCGTTCACGGTCGTCCAGGACGTGGGGGACTGGGTGACCTACAGCGACCACAGCTACCAGCAGCTCGGCATCTACGTCGGCAAGGGCCTCGGTTTCGACGCGATCCACGCGGCCGGGTGCCTGTTCTTCGCGCTCGCGTTCGGGCCGGCGCTGACGAGGTCGATCCAGCGCTTCGCCCGTCGGCTGCAGGTCAAATGGCTGCAATCGGGTGCCCTGGCGCCGACGATCGCGGTGCTCGTCGCGGCGAGCCTCGCCCCAGGGCTGCGGGTGCCGGCGAGCGCGACCGCCGCCGGGCTGCGCGGGCCAGTCTCCTACCTGCTCGGCGCGCAGAACCGCGACGGCGGCTTCGGCGCGGCGCCCGGCCAGCCACCGGACCAGCTGTTCTCGGGCTGGGCGGCGCTCGGGCTGGCCGCGGCCGGACATGACCCGACCGGCGTCAGCCACGGGGGCCGGGCGGTGATCGATTACATCCGATCGGGATCGGGGTCGGTCTCGGACGTGGGCTCGCTCGAGCGGACGATGCTCGTGATCGGAGCGGCCGGGATCTCCGCGCGCGACTTCGGCGGTCACGATCTGCCGGCGATGCTCGAACATCACATCCAGGCAAGCGGCTCGGTGTCGGGCGACGTCAACCTGACCTCGTTCGCGGTGCTCGCGCTCCGCGCGGCGGGAGTCGCGCCGAGCAGGCGCACGCATCGCCTGGCTGATCTCCCAACAGGGTCGCGACGGAGGCTTCGGCTTTGCCGGCCGCGGGTCCGAGAGCGACGTCGATGACACCGGCGCTGCGCTGGAGGCACTTGCGCACGAGCGCCTGAGCGGAGCAAGCGCGGCACGCAGGCGGGCGGTTGGCTACCTGCGCCGGCACCAGGATCGCGACGGCGGCTTCCCGTCGCAGCCGGGCGAGTCCTCAAACGCGCAGTCAACCGCGTGGGCGGTTCAGGGGCTGGACGCGGTCGGCTTGGACCCGGCGACGCTTCACAGCCGCGGCAGTGTGTCGCCACTGGCCTACCTGCGCGGGCTGGTCACGCCCACGGGGAGCGTCGACTACTCGCGGGGCGTGAGCCAGACGCCGGTCTGGGTGACCGGCGAGGTGCTGATGGCGCTGGAAGGCAGGCCGCTGCCAATCGAGCGCACGCCGCTGCCGGTCGCGGCCCGATCGGGCAGTGGGCTGTCCGCCTCATCCCCGCACCGAAGACCGGTCGCACCGCACAGCCAGCCCGCGGATTCGTTTGCGCCGCTGGCGGCCGCGGCCGGCCTCGCGACAGCGCTCGTGCTGGCGCCGCTCGGCATCGGATGACGGCGGGGGCGCAATGGCCGACCGGCGCTGCGGTCGGGCAACCGCTACCCTGCAGCGCCGCATGAAGATCGGAGTCCCGAAGGAGACTGCCGACGGCGAGCGCCGCGTTGCGCTGGTGCCCGACGTCGTGCGCAAGCTCTCCGGCGGACTGTCGGGGGAGGCCAGCAGCGCCGTCGATGTAGTGATCGAGCGGGGCGCCGGCGATGGGGCGCTGATCGGAGACGCGAGCTTTGAGGACGCGGGCGCCCAGCTCGCGGATGCCGCCACGGCGCTCGGCTGCGAGATGGTGATCAAGGTGGCGGCGCCCAACGCCGAGGAGACGGCCCGGCTGGGGCCCGCCAGCGTCCTGATCGGCTTTCTGGCGCCCCTGACCAACGGGCAGGGGATCAGGGCGATCGCTGCCACGGGCGCGACCAGCTTCGCCCTGGAGGCGGTGCCTCGGATCAGCCGCGCACAGTCGATGGATGCCCTCTCATCGCAGGCCAACATCGCCGGTTATCGGGCGGCGCTGATCGGCGCCCAGGAGCTCGGGCGCTACTTCCCGATGCTGATGACGGCAGCCGGGACGATCCGCCCCGCGACCGTGCTCGTGCTGGGCGCTGGGGTCGCCGGGCTACAGGCGATCGCGACCGCGCGCCGGCTGGGGGCGGTCGTACAGGGATTCGATGTGCGGGCCGCGGTCAAGGAGCAGGTCGAATCACTCGGGGCGAGCTTTCTGGAGTTCGATCTCGGCGGCGACCTCGAGGGCGAGGGTGGCTATGCCAAGGAGTTGACGCCCGAGCAGCAGGCCCGCCAGCAGGAACTGATGGCCGAGGCGATCGGCAAGGTCGACGTCGTGATCACCACCGCGCTGGTGCCGGGGCGCCGGGCGCCGATCCTGGTCACCGAGAAGGCGGTCGAGCTGATGAAGCCGGGCTCGGTGGTTGTCGATCTGGCAGGCGAGGCGGGCGGCAACTGCGAGCTGTCGGTCCCCGGCGAGTCGGTCCTGCGCCATGACGTCAAGATCCTCGCGCCGCTGAACGTCCCGAGCACGATGGCTGAGCATGCATCCCAGCTCTACGCCCGCAACATCCAGGCGCTGCTCGGGCTGATGATCTCCGGCGAGGGCTCGCTCGAGCTCGACTTCGACGACGAGGTGATCGCCGGCGCGTGCATCACCCGGGGCGGCGAAATCGTTCACGAGGGCGCGAAGGCCGCCGCGACCACCGATTAGGAGGCAGCGTGAGCACCGTCACCGAGATCGCAATCCTCGTCCTCGCGGCATTCGTCGGCTTCGAGGTCATCTCGAAGGTCCCGAACACGCTGCACACGCCGCTGATGTCCGGCACCAACGCGATCCACGGGATCGTGCTGCTCGGCGGGCTGCTGTTGATGCACGAGGCGACCGGCGTGCTGGAACACGTGTTGCTGGTGATCGCGATCGCGTTCGGAACGATCAACGTCGTCGGCGGCTTTCTGGTCACCGACCGGATGCTCGGGATGTTCAAGAGCAAACCCGACCCGCCACCTGCGGAAGACGACGACGCCGGGGGCGACGGCAAGTGATCGTCCCGGCGGTGTTCCTGCAGAGCACCAACTTCATCGACGTTCTCTACATCATCGCGTTCTCGCTGTTCATCTACGGGATGAGCGGCCTCACCGGTCCGCGCACAGCGGTCCGGGGGAACAAGATCGCCGCCGTCGGGATGGCGATCGCGGTCGTCGCGACGCTGCTGACCCCGCACGTGCTGTCGGGCTCGGCGACCCCGTGGCTGATCGCCGTCGGGCTCCTGATCGGGACCGCGATCGGGCTTCCGGCGGCGCTGCGGGTGCACATGACCGCGATGCCGCAGATGGTGGCGCTGTTCAACGGCGTCGGCGGTGGCGCGGTCGCGTTGATCGCGTGGATCGAGTATCGCCACCACTTCTACAGCGGCGGCAGTCCGTGGGCATTGAAGACCGAGATCCCGACCCTGTTTGCCGCGATCGTCGGCTCGATCTCCTTCTGGGGCTCGAACATCGCGTTCGGCAAGCTTCAGGCGATCCTTCCCGGCCGTCCGATCAAGCTTCCCGGCCAGGCCGTCATCAACGCCGTCCTGTTCGCGATCTGCGTCGTCACGGCGGTCATCCTGGCCGCGGGGGCGCACTCCCAGGGCCTATTCATCGTCGGGATCCTGCTCGCGGCGGCGGCGCTCGGGAACATGGTCGTGCTGCCGATCGGCGGCGCCGACATGCCGGTCGTGATCTCGCTGCTGAACGCGTTCACCGGCCTTTCGGCCGCCGCCACCGGGATCGCGCTCAACAACACCGCGATGATCGTCGCCGGGATGATCGTCGGCGCCTCGGGCACGATCCTCACCAACCTGATGGCCAAGGCGATGAACCGCTCGGTGCCGGCGATCGTGGCGGGCGGCTTCGGCGGCGAGATCGCCGCGCCGACCGGCGGCGCCGGCGCGACCGGAGGCACGGTCCGCTCGACCTCGGCCCAGGACGTCGCGATCCAGCTCGCCTACGCGCGTCTGGTGGTCATCGCTCCGGGGTACGGGATGGCAGTCGCCCAGGCGCAGCACGCCGTCCGCGAGCTGGAGCGGGCGCTGGAGGCAAAGGGGGTCGAGGTCAAGTACGCGATCCACCCCGTGGCCGGGCGGATGCCGGGTCACATGAACGTGCTGCTCGCCGAGGCCGACGTTCCGTATGACCTGCTCAAGGAGATGGACGACATCAACCCTGAGTTCAGCCGCACCGACGTGACGCTGGTGATTGGCGCCAACGACGTCACCAACCCGGCCGCCAAGAGCGATCCCGGAAGCCCGATCTACGGGATGCCGATCCTCGAGGTCGACAAGTCCGGAGCGGTGATCGTGCTCAAACGCTCAATGGCGTCCGGCTTCGCCGGAATCGACAACCCGCTCTTCTACGAGCCCAAGACCTCGATGCTGTTCGGCGATGCCAAGGCTTCGGTGAGCGAGGTCACGGCCGAGGTCCAAGCCCTGTAGGTACCCGGATTTGAGGTTACGTTGTGCCCAGGTCGGCTAGATTCGCCGCTGAGAACCCACTGAACGAGGATCGAGCATGGACCCCAACCGCCTGACCGCGATTCCGATCTTTTCGCACCTCTCCGAGGAGGAGGCCAACAGGCTCGCCGCGTTCGCGACCGAGACCAGCGCCGCCGAGGGCCAGATCCTGATGAAGGAGGGCGACTACTCGGTCGAGCTGATCGCGATCGAGGAGGGGACGGCTGACGTGATCCAGGGTGGCAAGAAGATCGCCTCCGTCGGACCCGGCGATCTGATCGGCGAGATGGGGTTGATCGAGCGCCGGCCCCGCAACGCGGACGTGATCGCGAGCTCTCCGATGAGGCTGATCAAACTGACCCACTGGGAGATCCGGCGGATGTCGCACGACACGGTGGACCGGATCAAGTCGACAATCGACGCGCGGCGTACAGACGGGACGGCCGACCCGGCCGATCACGCCGGCTAGACGGCCGGAAGGCGCAACCGGCGCGGCGCCTGCAACATCGCGCCCAGCGAGCCGGCCCGTGAGTCCCCCGGTCCGGTTTTCGGCAGGCTCTCGGCCCTGAACCAGTGCAACGGCGCTCGTATCCCCGTTTCGCCGGGGCCTGACGACGAACGCTGTCGGGTGATGAAACCGCTGCGATGCCTGACAATTGTCCTGCTGGCGGCGATGTTGGCGCCCTGCACGGCGCTTGCGGGCTCGGGCGGAGCCGGCGTGGCGGGGCCGTCGAACCCGACCGGGATCGTCAACCCAACCCATCATGGCCTGGTGTTCAAGCGCGTCCTGCGCAAGGGCGACCGCGGGACCGACGTGCGGACGCTCCAGTCGTGGCTGTCCGACGTGGGCTTCGCGGTGCCCAGGACCGGCTACTTCGGACCGATCACGAAGGGCGCCGTGACGCGCTTTCAGCGATCAAACGCGCTGCGGCCGGCGAGCGGGACGGTCGGCAGGCGGACGGCGGCCGCGCTCGAGGCAGCGGTTCAGCACGCGACCAAAGGAACCGGCGTCGACGCCGGGGGTGGCCCGGCTCCGAGCGCCGGCGGCATGGTGTTCCCGCTGCGGCCGCTGTCTCGCGTGCTACCGCCGAGTACCTGGACACTTGATCAGGGGATCGACATCTCGACGGCCGGCGCGGCCTGTGGATCACGCGTCGTCGAGGTCGCGATGGCCCCCGGCACGATCGTCCAGGAGGGAATTGACGGCTTCGGGCCCTATGCGCCGATCATCAAGGTCTCAAGCGGCCCCTACGTCGGCCGCTACATCTACTACGGCCATGCGGCGCCGGCACTGGTACCGGTCGGCGCGACGGTGACGACCGGCGAGCCGATCGCCGAGATCGGCTGCGGCGACGTCGGGATCTCGAGCGGGCCGCACATCGAGATCGGGATCAGCGCCCCCGGCGGTCCGCCTTGCTGCCCCGGCTATCAACAGACCTCGCCGGCGTGGTACGACGTGGTCCTCGGCCTGTACCACAAGGCCGGCGGCTGAGCACCGGACCCAGGCGGACTTCGAGGGTCGGGTCGCGGTCCGGCTATCTTGACCGCAGATGCTGACCCGGGACCGCGCGCTCGAGACGCTCGCCGGCGAGCAGTTCGACATCGTCGTGATCGGCGGCGGCATCACCGGTGCCGGCGTCGCGCTCGACGCCTCCTCGCGCGGATACAGCGTCGCGCTGCTCGAGCAGGCCGACTTCGCCTCGGGCACCAGCAGCCGCTCGTCGAAGCTCGTTCACGGCGGTCTGCGCTATCTGCAGAACTTCGATCTTGGCCTGGTCCGCGAGGCGCTGCTCGAGCGCCAGCTGATGGTCAAGCTCGCGCCGCACCTCGTCCGCCCGCTGCCGATGGTCGTGCCCGCGTTCGACGGCGCGAGGCCCGATCGGCTGACGGGCATCGGCCTCAACATGTACGACGTGATGGCGGCGCCGTCGCTGCGGGCCCGGCGCAGCGCCCGGCGGGGCGGGCCCGAGCCAGGCGACGCCGACTGGAGTCCGGCCAGGCATCGCGTCATCTCCGGCGACGAGGTGACCGAGCTCCTGCCGGCGCTCGCGCGGCGCAACCCGACCGGTGGCTATCTCTTCTACGACTGCCAGACCGACGACGCACGGCTGGTGCTGACGGTGCTCGGAGAGGCCGAGCGGTTCGGCGCGATCTGCGCCAACCGCGCCCAGGTCACAGAGCTCACCAGCGGCAACGGGCTCGAGCCGGGGGTGACGGCGATCGACCGCGAAACCGGCGAGTCGTTCGTCGTCCGTGGCGACAACGTCGTCAACGCGACCGGCGTCTGGGCCGACCGGATCCGCCCCGAGGAGCTCCATTCCGAGGCCGAGGTTCCGGCCATCGCTCCGAGCCGGGGGACGCACATCACCCTCTCGCCGGGCGACCTCCCGCTCGCCGCCGGCGCGATCGTGCCGGTCGGGGACGGGCGCTCGATCTTCGCACTGCCGTGGCTGGGGCGCAGCCTGATCGGCACGACCGACAACAACTACGAGGGCGACATCGAGCATGTTCAGCCGTCGCTTGAGGACGTGGACTATCTGCTGCGAGCGGTCAACGAGTTCTTCGAGGTCGAGCTTGGCCACGAACATGTGACGGGCGCCTACGCGGGCGTTCGGCCGCTGATCTCGAGCGGCGACAGCCGCAAGTCGGTCGACATCTCGCGCAAGGCCGAGCTGTATGAGACCTCGAGCGGGCTGATCACGATCACCGGCGGCAAGCTGACCACCTGGCGGCGGATGGCAAAGCTGGTCGTCGACCGGATCGTCGAGCGCGACGGGCGCGACGCGCCGTGCCGAACCCAGGAGATCCAGCTCGGCGCACCGATTGACCCCTCGGAGCTCACGCGTGTCGAAGGGGTCAAAGACGAGTCCTACCGTCGTCTTGCCGACCGCTACGGTTACGCCGCCCAGCGGGTGCTGGACGGTCGCCTCGAGCAGCGGTGAGCTCGCCCAGCAGATCGTGCCGGGCCTTCCCGACCTGCTCGCCGAGGCTCCGTTCTCGGCCCGCAACGAGCAGGCGCGGACGGTCGGCGACGTGCTGCTGCGCCGCACGCGGCTCGGGCTGCTCGCGGCGCGCGAGCTGTCGACGGCCGATCGGCAGGCCGCGCTCCGCGTCGCGCGGGCGATGGCGCCAGAGCTGGGCTGGGACGAGCCACGCGTCCAGCGCGAGGTCGAGCTGTTCGACGACGAGGCACGGGCCGAGGGCCTCGTCATACCCGATGGTCATTAAGCTCAGCGCGGATGGACGAGCTGAGCGAGTTCTGCTTCCGGATGCTCAACGATCGGGACGCGGCGGCCGTGACGGCCGACACGGTTCGGGATGCCGGGCCGGCCGAGCGGATCGAACTGCTTGCGCTCGCGGTGAGGGAATCTCGGGCACGGCTGGCAAATGGCGATCTGTCCACCGGGGCGCCACCGGCGCCGGCACCGCGTGACCTGTCCGAGGCCGTCGCCGGCGAGCTTGCCACGGCCAGTGCGCGGCTGCCCCAGCGCCAGCGCGAGGCGCTCGCGTTGCGCGAGCTGCTGGGCCTCTCACACCAGGAGATCGCGGTCGCGCTCGCGATCGAGCCGGCGGCAGTCCCCCCGTTGCTCGCCAGGTCGCGGTTGCGGCTGCGCGCAGAGCTGCGCGGTGACCCCGCGCCATCCGGCGACTGCGCCGAGCGCGAGCGGACGCTGCGGACCGCGACCCTCCGCCAGGACGGCGAGCCCGTCCCGGCAGCCGATGACGACTGGCTGATCGACCATCTCGGTCACTGCGCCGGTTGTGCCCGCGCCCACGCCGCGATGCTCGAGGCGTCGGTCTGCTATCGCGGCTGGCGCGTACCAGCGCCGGCGAGCTCGTGAGCGCCCCGCCGCTGGTCCTCAGCACGCAGGCGGGCGAGCTCGAACTGGGCGGCCGGCCGTGGCTGATGGGGATCGTCAACGCCACCCCGGACTCGTTCTCGGACGCCGGGCTCAATCAGACGCTCGATGAGCGCGTCGCCCTCGCGCGGTCGCTGCTCGAAGCCGGCGCGCAGCTGATCGACATCGGCGGCGAGTCCGGGGTCACCAACCGGCCGCCGGTGGCGCCCGACGAGGAGATCGCGCGCGTCGTGCCACTGATCGAGCGCGTCACCGCTGAGCTCGGCGCGCGGGTATCGATCGACACCTACAAGCCCGCGGTCGCGCGGGCAGCGATCGCCGCGGGTGCGGTGATCGTCAACGATGTCAGCGGCTTGCTCGACCCCGGGCTCGCGGACGTGTGCGCGCAGACCGGGGCCGCGCTGGTCGTCATGCACACGCGCGTGGCGCCCAAGCGCAAGCTCGCGGACCCCTCATATGACGGGCCCGTCGTCGCCGACGTGCGCACCTTCCTGGCGCAGCGGATCGAGCTCGCGACCAGCCGCGGGGTGGCCTTCGAGCAGCTGCTCCTCGACCCCGGCCCTGACTTTGCCAAGACGCCCGCGCAGACTGTTGATGTGCTTCGCGCGCTCGACGCGCTGCATGCGTTCGGCCGCCCGGTCCTGCTGGCGGTCTCGCGCAAGGACTTCGTCGGCGCGATCACCGGTCGCGCGCCCCGCGACCGGCTCGCGGGCACGCTCGCGGCGATCGGCCATGGGGTGCAGGCGGGCGCCCACATTCTCAGGGTCCACGAAGTCCAGGCGGTGGCCGACTTCCTCGCCGTGCAAGCGGCGCTCGCGTCAGAGCTCGACGTCGACCCGGAGCTGCGGCTCGCCGACGAGCTGCGCTGGGACCAGGGGCCCGCCGCGGCCCGCGGGCTCGGCGACCGCACGATGCGCTAGATTCCCGAGTGCTGAATCGCCGGCCGCTGGCTCAACGCGGCCGGAGCCCACCGATGGACAAAAGAAGGAGTCACGATGTCAGTACTTGATCGAAGCGCGCTGCAGGCCAGTCCGCTCGCAGACCTCCACGCGATCGCCTCAGAGTTGTCGATTGACGGGTACCGCCGCCTGCGCAAGGCCGACCTGATCGACGCGATCGTCGCCAAGCAGGAAGGCGCGGAGCCCGCCGCCGAGGACGAGGCTCAAGCGGCCGAGGACAAGGCGCCCGCCCCCGAGCACGACGGGCCTGCGGCCGAGGACGACGGGCCCGCTGCCGAGGACAAGGCGCCCGCTGCCGAGGACAAGACCGCCGCGTCTGAGGCCGAGCCTCCCGCCTCTGAGGATGAGGTCGCCGGCGACGACGGCGAGGAGAAGACCGGCTCGCGCCGCCGTCGCGGCCGTCGCGGTGGCCGGGGCCGTGGTGCGAGCGCGCGAGAGGAGCGCGGCGAGGACGAAGCCCGGGAGCCCGAGGCCGGCGCGGGGCACGACGAGCCCGCCGCCGACGACGACGAGCCGATCGTCGAGGGCGTCGTCGAACTGCTCGCCAACGGGTCGGGGTTCGTTCGCGTCGCGCCACCGGATCCGTCCGACGAGGATGTCTACATCTCGTCGGCCCAGGTCAAGCGGTGTGAACTGGTGTCCGGGGACCGGATCACGGGCCCCAAGCGGGCGCCGCGCCGCTCGGAGCGGTTTGCCTCGCTGATCCGGATTGAGACGATCAACAGCCGTCCCGCATCCGAGCTCGCCGACAGCATCCGTTTCGATGACCTGCCGGCGGCGTTTCCGACCGAGCGGCTGATGGTCGGCCCCGGCGACCCGACGCTCAAGGCGATCGACCGGCTGACTCCGTTCGGCAAGGGCTCGCGCGTGACGATCTGCGGCGATCCCCGCGCGGGCAAGTCGCATCTGCTCAAGCTGCTCGCCGAGGCGCTCGCCGATCGCCAGGGCATCTCGGTCCAGGTCGTGCTGGCCGGCGTCAGGCCCGAGGAGATCTCCGAGTGGGCGCACAGCAAAGTCGTTCCGGTTGCCGCGCTCAGCTTCGCCGCGTCCGAGGATGCCCAGAACGGCGTGATCGAGCCGGTGATCGACCAGGCGCGGCGCCTGGCCGCGCGCGGCGCCGATGCGATCGTTCTGATCGACTCGATTGACGGCTGCAGCCCGCAGATGGCCCGCAAGGCGCTGGCCTCGGCGCGCAACATCGTCGACGGCGGCTCGCTGACGGTGATCGCGACCGCGTCGGTGCCCGTCGGCGGCGAGACGACCGTGATCGCGCTCGATGACCAGCTCACGAGTGTCGGGCGCTTCCCGGCGATCGATGTGTTCGCGAGCGGCACGATCCACCCCGAGCTGCTGGTCGGCGAAGACGGCGCCGAGGCGATCGCCGTGATGCGGCTCGAGGCGTCGAGGATCGCCGACGAATAGCGGCCGTCAGTAGGCGGTGCAGCGGCAGCGATGACGAGGGCGGGCCTTATAGGAAGGTCCCTGCCCGCGTAGCCACAGCTGCTGATCAACCTCGGCGGCACAGGTTCCCGGCCGCTGCGCGACGAGCAGCTCGACCGCGTGCAGCGCACAGGCCCGGATCTCGACCTCCTCGGGTGAGCCGTGCTCGAGCAGCTCGCCGCGCTCGATCCGCGTGACCAGGTCGGGCTCGAAGCGCAGGATTCCGTCGAGGCGGAGCACATGCGGGACGAGGTTGTCGGCGAACATCGTCAGCCGGTGCAGATCGGTGAACGTCGCCACGCCGGCGCGGTGCAGGTCAGCGGCGGCGATCTGCGCGCGTTTGAGAAACGGGATCTCGAGCTCCTGATAACGGGAGCTGTCAGCGAAACATTGCCACGTGCCAAGCCGACGGGCGAGCGCCACCGCCGAGCCGTCCGCGCCATCGACGAGGGCGCTGAACGAGCCTCCGTGTTCGCGTTCGATTCGGGCCCCGAGATCGGTCAACGAGCTCGCGTAGAGGCTCATCAGCTCATGGCCGGCGGGCTGGCCCAGTGTCTGGGCGACGGCCCGGGCGTCAAGTCCGGTGAGCTGGGCGGCGCTCCACGGGCCGTGCGTGTCGGCATCGTCGCGCAGAGCGGCGGCGATCGTGCCGTAGCCCGACAGGCCGTCGCGTTTGCGGAGCGTCGGAAACCAGCCCGAACCGAAGTTGACGGCGTCGAGGATCAGCCAGAAGGCGGCCAGCTGCTCGCGGTCAGCAAGGCGGGGTTGCTCGTTCTCGGCCTCGGTGGAGGGGCTGTCCCGCAGGTCCAGCGTCTGCGCGTAGGCGGCGATCGCGTCGGCCCGGAGCGCAACGCTCGTCGCCCGCTCGCTGATCGCTGCACAGACACGCCGGAGCTCGTCCACGGCGAACAGGATGACGTTCCCCGGCCGCCGCCAGAAGCGCCGCGCAGGCCGCTAACGTGGGCCACGACCGATGACCGAGCTGACGAACGATCTCGACGCGCTGCTGGGGGGGCTCAACGAGCCCCAGCGGGAGGCCGTCAGCTACGGCGACGGGCCGCTGCTGATCCTCGCCGGCGCCGGCTCGGGCAAGACACGCGTGCTGACCCACCGGATTGCCTATCTGGTCGCAATCGGGGTCGCGAAACCCAACGAGATCCTGGCGATCACGTTCACCAACAAGGCGGCCGGTGAGATGCGTGATCGGGCCGAGCTGCTCGTCGGCCGGCAGGTGCGGGCGATGTGGGTGATGACCTTCCACGCCGCCTGCGCCCGGATGCTGCGCGCCGAGGCGCCGCGGCTGGGCTACACGCGCCAGTTCACGATCTATGACCAGGCCGATTCCCGCCGCCTGGTCAAGCGCTGCCTCGACGAGCACGGGATCGACCCCAAGCGCTTCACGCCGGGCTCTGTCCAGGCGCAGATCTCCGACGCCAAGAACAAGCTTCGCGACGCCGAGGCCTACGGGCAGATGGTCGGCTCGTTCTTCGAGCAGACGGTCGCCGACGTCTACCGCTCATACGAACGCGAGCTCCATCGGATGAACGCGATGGACTTCGACGATCTCCTCGTCCGGGCGGTGAACGTGCTCGAGCTGTTCCCCGAGGTGCGTGAGCGATACGCGAACGGGTTCCGCCACGTGCTCGTCGACGAGTACCAGGACACCAACCACGCCCAGTACCGCTGGCTGCAGCTGCTCGCGGGCGAGCACCGCAATCTGATGGTGGTCGGCGATGACGCGCAGTCGATCTACGGGTTCCGCGGAGCTGACATAGCCAATATTTTGAATTTTGAGGACACGTTCCCCGACGCGCACGTGGTCAAGCTGGAGCAGAACTACCGCTCGACCCAGACGATCCTCGACGCGGCCAACGCCGTGATCCGCAACAACCGCGGGCAGAAGCCGAAGTCGCTGTGGACCGAGATCGGCCAGGGCGACCCGATCAAGATCCGCGAGCTCGACGACGAGCACGCCGAGGCGCGTTATGTGACCGGCGAGATCCAGCGGCTGGTCGACGAGGGCACCTCGCGAGCCGAGATCGCGGTCTTCTACCGGACCAACTCACAGTCGCGGGTGCTCGAGGACACGCTCGTCCGGGCTGAGATCGCCTACCAGGTGATCGGCGGGACGAAGTTCTATGAGCGGGCGGAGATCAAGGACGCGGTCGCGTACATGACCGTGCTCGTCAACCCGCAGGACGTCGGGGCGTTCACGAGGAT
The DNA here is from genome assembly GCA_963770885.1 of uncultured Solirubrobacterales bacterium. Classification (GTDB taxonomy): domain Bacteria; phylum Actinomycetota; class Thermoleophilia; order Solirubrobacterales; family Solirubrobacteraceae; genus Palsa-465. Next base: position 137,895 of record CAVYRI010000002.1, read on the forward strand.
CGTCAACTCCCCCCGGCGCGGGATCGGATCGACCTCGATCTCACGCCTGCTGGCGTATGCCAACACGACCGGCGAGACCGTCTGGGAACTGGCCGCGGCGCCCGAGGAGGTGCCCGGGCTGGGCGCCGCTGCGATCAAGGCGCTCCGTCGTTTCATGGGCACGATGGAGGTGCTCCGCGAGCGGCTGGAGTCCGGTGCGCCAGTCGCGGCGCTGCTCAACGAGACGCTGCGGGAGACCGGCTACCTCGAGGCGCTCGAGGCCGAGCGGACGATCGAGGCCCAGGGCCGGATCGAGAACCTCGAAGAGCTCGTCAACGTCGCGGTCGAGTACGACACGGGCGCCGGCGAACAGGGGTCGCTGGCCGAGTTCCTGCAGCAGATCGCGCTGATCGCGGATGCCGACACGCGCAGCGACGATGACGGGCTCGTGACGCTGATGACGCTCCACAACGCCAAGGGCCTCGAGTACCCGATCGTGCTCATCATCGGCTGCGAGGAGGGCGTCTTCCCGCACTCCCGGGCGCTCGACGAGGGAGGGCTCGAAGAGGAGCGGCGGCTCTGCTACGTCGGGATCACACGCGCCGAACGAGACCTGTACATGACCGCGGCGCGGACCCGGACCGTGTTCGGCGCGCGCAGCTACGGGGTCACGAGCCGCTTTATCAGCGAGATCCCCCAGGATCTGACCGACCGCGAGAGCCAGGCGCCGCGGGCGTTCGGCGCCGTCCGCACGCGCGCCACCTCGTGGAACGCGGCTCCCGCCGCCGACCTGCCGGCGCGCGACGCGCCGCCGCCAGCGGCGTTCCGGCTCGGCGACGACGTGGTCCATGCCGCCTTTGGCGAAGGGGTCGTGACCGGCGTCGAGCCCGGCGGGATCGTCGTGATTCGCTTCAGCACCGACCGCACCGAGCGCAAGCTGGTCGCGGACCTCGCGCCGATCTCCAAGCGCTGAGGAATCGACTACCTTCAGGCACCGATGGCGGCCCCCAGCGAGGCTGACGAGCAGGCACAACAAGCTCCGGCACAGGCCACCGAAGCGACCCAACCGCCGCGTATCTACCGGGGGGAGCTGACGAGCGCGCTCAGCGCCCTCGCGCTGCTGGTGCTGATGTTCGCCGCCCAGTGGTACGGGGTCGCCGGCGTGCCCGACCCGTCGGCCGCGAGGCCCGCGGTCTCGACCGCCGAGAATGCCTTCGACGGCCTGACGATCGTGCGCTGGGTGATGCTGGCGACGATCGTCGCCGCGCTCGGATCGGTGATTCTGCACGCGTCGCAGCGCTCGCACGGGACGCGGACCGACACCAGCCTCGTGGTCGCGACGCTCGGGTCGCTCACGTCGCTGCTGCTGCTGTTCAGGGTGCTGATCGTCCTGCCGCAGGGCGACCGCGTGATCGACCAGAAGCTGGGAGCGATCCTCGGGCTGCTGTGCGCATTCGGGATCGCGCTCGGAGGGTTTGAGTCGATCCGCGAGCAGCGGACACTTGCAAAAGCCGTCTTGCTGCGGCCGAGGCGGCGCCAACGTCTGGATTCGGCCCCTCCGGAGCGCTAGATTGCGTGGCCCGCCCAGGATCGTGGCGGTGACGCAAGGGGGGTCCCGTTTCACCAGCGCCACGACCCGGCCGGGAGGTCACGTGAACACTGACAACTTCTCCAGAGAGGACTGGTTCCTCGGCGGCGTCGCGCTGCTGTTGATCATCGACCTGGTGTTCCTGCCGTGGTGGAGCATCAGCGTCGGCGTGTTCACTGTCACCTCAACAGGGACGGGCGACCCGGACGGATGGCTCGGAGTCCTGGCCGTCCTGGTGGCGATCGCCCTGATTGCCGACCTCGCGATCGACCGCCTCTCTCCGGAGACCGAGCTGCCGTCGATCGGAGGCAGCCGGACGCAGACGCGCTTTGTCCTAGCGCTGATCGCGGCCGCGCTGGTGGCGCTGAAGTTCCTCTTCCACATCCACTTTGACCAGTTCGGCATCGGCTTCTGGGGAGCGATCATCCTGACCTGCGCGCTCGTGTATCTCGCCTATCAGGCCCACAACGCGACCAGCGTACGGGGCGGGCGCCGCTACTGATCGCCCCGATGAGCTCCGGATCATCTCGATGAGCGTGCAGTTTTCGCGACTTCGCAGCGGTGAGTGGATCGCCGGCGGCGGCGCGCTTGCGCTGCTGCTGATCTTCTTCCTTCTGCCCTGGTATGGACTCACCGGGTCGGCGGAGCAGTCCGCCAAGATCACCGGCGGCTCGACGACGATCAACGGCTACGACGAGTACATCCACCTGCGGTGGCTGATCCTGCTGACGATCGCGGCCGCTTTCGCGCTCGTGATTCTCCAGGCGGTGCGGCGCGCGCCGGCGATCCCGGTCAGCTTCAGCGTGTTCGTCACGGTGCTCGGAGCGCTGACGTCGGCGTGGCTGATCTACCGCGTGCTGATCAACGTCCCGAGCGGCAGGGGACAGCTCGATCAGAAGGTCGGGGCGTATCTGGGGCTCGCCAGCGCCCTGGTCCTCACCTACGGGGGGTTTCGGTCGATGCGGGAGGAGACCCACCCCGAACCGCAGCGCAACGCAGCGATCCCGACCGTGCCGCTCGACCAGACGCCCTGAGGGGCAGGTCCCGCGCGCCGGCGGTGGGCCGCCCGCTCCTAGAATGGAGCTCGGATGCTCGATCGCGCGCAGGTCTTACATGTCGCCCGCCTGGCGAAGCTGGAGCTCGACGAGGCTGAGGTCGAGCGGATGGCTGCCGAGCTCTCAAAGGTGCTCGACCACGTCGAGCGGATCAGGGAGCTCGACCTCGAGGACGTGCCTCCGACATCTCATGTCGTCGACGTCAACACGGTCCTGCGCCCCGACGAGCCGGTTGCATGCCTGGCGCGCGAGGTCGTCCTTGCGCAGGCGCCGGAGGCGACCGACGGTGGCTTCGGCGTGCCCAGCCCCGGTGCATCGGCCCAGTGAGCGAGCTGATCGAGCTGACGGCCGCGGCTGCGGCCGCGAAGGTCCGGGCGCGGGAAATTGACCCGGCGGAGCTGTTCGACGCCTACCGCGAGCGCGCCGCGGCCAACGACCTGAACGCCTTCACCTGGGTCGCCGACGGGGCGCCCGCGGAGCGGCCGGCGGACGACGCGCCGCTCGCCGGGGTCCCGCTTGCGGTCAAGGACCTGTTCTGCACCGAGGGCGTACCCAGCCAGGCGGGCTCGCGGATTCTCGAGGGGTACCGCCCGCCGTACACCGCGACGGTGGTCGCGAAGCTGCTCGAGGCCGGAGCGCCGTTGCTCGGCAAGACCAATCAGGACGAGTTTGCGATGGGGTCGTCGAACGAGAACTCCGCTTTCGGCCCGGTCCTGAACCCGTGGGATCGCGGACGCGTCCCGGGCGGATCCTCGGGCGGCAGTGCCGCTGCGGTCGCCGCCGGGCTCGCGCCCTGGGCGATCGGCACCGACACCGGCGGCTCGGTCCGGCAGCCCGCCGCACTGTGCGGGATCGTCGGGCTGAAGCCGACCTACGGGGCCTGCTCGCGCTACGGGATGATCGCGTTTGCCTCCTCGCTTGACCAGGCCGGCCCGCTGACCCGGGATGTGACCGACGCGGCGCTGCTGTTCTCCCAGATGATCGGCCACGATCACCGCGACTCGACCTCGCTGCCGTTCCCCGGCTCGATCGAGGCTCCGACCGCCGAGGATCTGCGCGGGATCAGGCTGGGGGTGCCGGAGGAGCTGCTCGGCGGCTCGGACGTCGGCGCCGGGATCGAGCCCGGTGTCCGTGCCAACTTCGAGGCGACGATCGAGCTGGCAAAAAAGCTGGGTGCGACCGTCGAATCCTGCCGGCTGCCACATGCGCCGCACGCGCTGTCGGCGTACTACCTGATCGCGCCGGCCGAAGCGTCGGCCAACCTGGCCCGGTTTGACGGCGTCCGCTATGGGCTGCGCGTCGACGGCGAAGCCGATCTGGAGCACATGTACAGCGCGACCCGGGCACGAGGGTTCGGTCCCGAGGTCAAGCGCCGGGTGATGCTCGGCACCTACGCGCTTTCGAGCGGCTACTACGACGCCTATTACGGCACCGCGCTGAAGGTCCGCACGAAGATCGCCGACGACTTCCGGACCGCGTTTGAGCAGTTCGACTTCGTCGTCACTCCGACCAGCCCCTGGACGGCGTTCAAGCTCGACTCCAAGACCGACGACCCCCTGGCGATGTACATGAACGACTTCTGCACTGTCCCGATGCCGCTGGCCGGCATTCCGGCGATCTCGATCCCGTCAGGCCTCAGCGAGGGGCTGCCGGTCGGCTTCCAGCTCGCCGGACCCGCGTTCAGCGAGGGACGCCTGCTGCAGGCCGCCTTCGCGCTCGAGCGGTCGATCGGCTTTGACGCAAGCAAGGCGCGACGATGAGCTCCACGAACGGCCGCTGGGAGCCGGTGATCGGACTCGAGATCCACGTCCAGCTGAAGACCCGGACGAAGATGTTCTGCGGCTGCGAGCTTTCGTTCGGCGATCCGCCCAACATCCACACCTGCCCGGTCTGCCTGGGGCTGCCCGGGGCGCTGCCGGTTCTCAACGCCCGAGCGGTCGATTTCGGGATCATGATCGGGCTCGCGCTCGGCTCCGAGATCGCGCCGCGGTCGCTGTTTCACCGCAAGAACTACTTCTATCCCGACTCGCCGAAGGGCTACCAGATCTCCCAGTACGACGTGCCGTTGTGCCTCGGCGGCCGGCTGGGCGACGTCCGCATCCACCGCGTCCACCTCGAGGAGGATGCCGCCAAGCTGGTCCACCTGGGCGAGAGCGGGCGGATCCACGGCGCCGACCGCAGCATCGTCGACTTCAACCGCTGCGGCACGCCGCTGGTCGAGATCGTGACCGAGCCCGATCTGCACACGCCCGAGCAGGCCCGCGCCTGGCTGACGCTGCTGCGTACCACCCTGCGCCAGCTCGAGGTCTCCGACGTCAACATGGAGGAGGGATCGCTGAGGGCCGACGCCAATGTCTCGATCAGGCCCGCCGGGTCCTCGGAGCTGGGAACCAAGGCCGAGCTCAAGAACATGAACTCGTTTCGCTTTTTGGAGCGCGGGGTGCGGGCCGAGATCGAGCGCCAGGTGGCGCTGCTGGAGGCCGGCGAGCAGGTGACGCAGGAGACGCTTCACTTCGACCCCGCCTCCGGCCGGCTGACCCCGCTGCGCTCCAAAGAGGAGGCGCACGACTACCGCTACTTCCCCGAGCCCGATCTGGTCCCGCTCGTCGTCGGCGAGGAGCTGCGCGCCGCGGCCGCAGCGGCGCTGCCCGAGCTGCCGGCCGCACGAGCAGAGCGGTTGCAGACCGAGGTCGGCCTCGACGGCGATCGCGCCCGCGAGATCGCGTTTCGCCGTGAGCTCGCCGACTACTACGAGCGTGCGCTGGCAGCGGGTGACGGTAGCCGCGACGCGGCGGTCGCGATCGCCAATTGGCTGCCGCAGCTGGTCGAGCGGATCGGCTCGGATGCTGACCCCGCCGACAGCCGGGTGCAACCGGCTGCGCTCGCGACGCTGGCGGCGATGGTGTCGGCCAAGGAGGTCAGCCGCGACGCCGCGCGCGAGGTCCTGACGACGCTCGTGGATGGCGGTGGCGACCCGCGCGAGATCGTGGCGCGCGAGGGGCTGGGCGCGCTCAGCGGCGGCGACGGTGACCAACTGCGGGCGGTCGTCGACGCGGCGATCGCCGCCGACCCCGACTCGGCAGACAAGGTCAGGGCCGGAAACATGAAGGCGATCGGGCCGCTCGTAGGGCACGTGATGCGCGAGACCAAGGGCCGCGCCGACGGCGGTGAGGTCACGCGGCTGATCCGCGAGCGCCTCGACGCGGTCTCCTAGCTCGGGCGGCCGGCGACGATCCGGTAGCCGGACGGCCGGTCGTCGCCGATTGTCTTTGTACGCAGGGCCAATGCGCCACGCGGCGCTGCGGGCGATGATGCCCGCCATGACCCGTCAGATCACCACATCGAAGCTGCTGCTGGTCGCCGACAGGACCGAGCCTCGCGCACAGGTCAACGCCGTCCGAGTGCGCCGTTATCGCCTCGTACGGCTGCCGGCCGCGGCCTGCTCGCTCGCGTCCCAGACGCCCGCGGTCGAGCTCCGCCGCAGCTGCAACTGAAGATTGGCCCCGCGGCGCCTCGTTGCGCTTGAGCCAGCTTCCCGTCGCGCTACGCTCTGAGTATGAAAACAACTGAGCTCGAAGCCTCCAGGTCGCGTACACCGGTCGTCAAGAAGGCCTTCGCGGGGTTGGTCCTGGTCGCGGTGGCCGCGCTGGCGATTCACTTCGTCATCGGCCTGGTCGTCGCCGTGTTCTGGATCGCGGTCGTGATCGCCGCCGTGATCGGCGTGCTCTGGGCCGTCCGGACGCTGTTCTAGACGGAAAGCCGGTCGTGCAGGGCCTCGGCCTGCTCGTGATCCTGTTCTTCTTCGGCCTTGCCGGAGGGGTGGTCGGCCGGATGAAGGGGAGCTCGTTCTTCATCTGGTTTCTGGTCTCGTTCTGCATCCCGTTCCTCGGGCTGCTGGCCGCGGTCTGCTACCGGTGGGACAGCGAGGAGCTCCGTCGTCAGTGCCCGAACTGCAACTCGGTGGTCAAGCTCCACGACGCCGTCTGCGTACGGTGCGGCGCAGAGCTCGAGTTCCCCGACGTGGCAATCGGCTCAGAGGCGTCATTCCGGCGCCGGCCGGCCTGATTTCGGCCGGTTAGACTTGGAAAGCCTGGACGCGCGGCCGCGCCCGTGACGTCAAGACCCGCACCCCCTAAAAGCGAGGAAGTCTGATGCGAGCAGTCGACGCCCTGATGGAATGCCTCAAGGCTGAGGGCGTCGACGTCGTATTCGGCCTTCCCGGCGGCGCCAACCTACCCACCTACGACGCCTTCTACGACGCCGGCATTCGTCACATCCTCGTTCGGCACGAGGCCGGCGGCGGACACGCCGCCGAGGGGTACGCGAAGGCGACGGGCAAGGTCGGTGTCTCGCTGGCGACCAGCGGCCCGGGCGCGACCAACCTGATCACGCCGATCTGCGACGCGATGATGGACTCGGTTCCGGTCGTGTTCCTGACCGGGCAGGTGCGGACCGAGCTGCTCGGCACCGACGGCTTCCAGGAGGCCGACACGATCGGGATCACGATGCCGGTCGTCAAGCACAGCTTCATGATCCAGCACCCGCTCGAGCTTCCCCGCTCGATCCACGAGGCCTTCCACATCGCGCGCACCGGCCGTCCGGGTCCGGTCGTGGTCGACATCCCGCAGGACCTGAGCCGGGCCGAGATCCCCTACGAGCCCGTCGATGACGTCCATCTGCCCGGGTATCAGCCGACGACCGACGGAAACCAGAAGCAGATCCGGATCGCCGCCAAGGCGCTCGCGAACAGTCGCCGCCCCGTGATCTACGCCGGCGGCGGCGTCGTGGCTGCCAACGCCTCGGCCGAGCTGGTCGAGCTCGCGACCGCGGACCGGTTCCCGGTCACCTGCACGGTGATGGGCCTGGGTGGGTTCCCGGCCCCACACGACCAGTGGCTGGGGATGCTCGGGATGCACGGCACCCGGACCGCGAACTACGCGATGGATGAGGCCGATCTGATCATCGCGATCGGGGCTCGATTCGATGACCGGATCACCGGCAAGCTGTCGGAGTTCGCACCGCGCGCGAAGTTCATCCACATTGACATCGACCCGGCCGAGATCTCAAAGAACGTCCCGGCGCACATCCCGATCGTCGGCGACGCCCGCAACATCGTGCCGCGGCTGACGGCCGAGTACCGCGCGGTGGCGCCGGACCCGGGGCGGCTCGAGGAGTGGTGGACGCGAATCCGGACCTGGCAGGAGCGACACCCGCTCGGCTATGAGGACTCGACGACCTCCGAGATCAAGCCTCAGTTCATGATCCAGGCGCTGTACGAGGCGACCGGCGGCGACGCAATCGTCACCAGCGACGTCGGTCAGCATCAGATGTGGGCCGCGCAGTACTTCGACTTCGACCGGCCACGACGTTGGATCAACTCCGGTGGGCTGGGGACGATGGGCTTCGGGCTCCCGGCGGCGATGGGCGCCAAGGTCGGCTGCCCCGACGAGACGGTCGTCTGTATCGCCGGCGACGGCTCGGTGCAGATGAACATGCAGGAGCTCGCCACCTGCGCCCAGGAGGAGATCCCGATCAAGGTGTTCATCATGAACAACGGCTATCTCGGGATGGTCCGCCAGTGGCAGGAGCTGTTCTGGGACAAGCGCTACAGCCAGGTCGATATGGGCCAGTGGCCCGACTTCGTCAAGGTCGCCGAGGCCTACGGCGCCACCGGGATCCGGCTCGAGGACAAAAAGACGCTGGTCGCCGACATGCGCGAGGCGCTGGCGACCGGCGGCCCGGTGCTGGTCGACGTGCGTGTCTCGCGCGAGGAGAACACCTACCCGATGATCCCCGCGGGCCAGCCGGCCAGGAACATGGTGGGGTAGCAATGCGGACGACAACAGAGGCTCGGAGGCCGTGATGGGAGAGCCCGGAACCAAAGAGGTCCTGTCACTGGATGAGCTCGAAGCAGCAGTCGGGCTGCGCACGGGGCGCAAGCACATCCTGTCGATCCTGGTCGAGAACAAGCCCGGCGTCCTGACCCGGATCGCGGGCCTGTTCGCTCGCCGCGGCTTCAACATCGACACGCTCGCGGTCGGACCGACAGATGACGAGGCGCTTTCGCGGGTCACGCTGACGCTCGACGGCGCGGTGCATCCGATTGACCAGGTCACCAAGCAGCTTCACAAGCTCGTCAACGTGCTCAAGATCCGTGATCTCGAGCCCAACGAGACGCTCGCACGCGAGCTGGCGCTGTTCAAGGTCAGCGTCGACGGCGCCGCCCGCTCCGAGGTGATGCAGATCTGCGAGATCTTCCGCGCCAAGGTCGTCGACCTGACCAAGCGCTCGGTCGTGATCGAGGTCACGGGCACGTGCGAGAAGGTCGATGCGTTCGAGGCGCTCGTCAGGCCGTTCGGGTTAGTGGAGATGGCCCGCACCGGCGAGATCGCGATCTCGCGCGGACGCGGGGAGACCTGATCGACCGGCTCGCGCAGTCGCAGGGTCGCGCCGCCGCCGAGTGGCTTGATTCCGAGACGCTGCGCCGGCTGCAGCGGCGGCTCGAAGCGGGCCTCAAACGGGCACGGTCGAGCGGCTCGGTGAAGCTCGTCAGCGTTACCGGGCGCTCGCCGCTGGTGACTGACCCGACGGCGGTCGTGTGCGCGTCTCGGCGCGCCGGTGAACAGTGGTTCTGCATCGAGCAGCCCGAGCGAGACGGGTCAGCCCTCGCGGCGCTCGGCTGCGTGCGGGCGCTGGAGTCCAGCGGCGAGCGCAGGTTCGCCGAGATCGACGAGGCGTGGCGCCGGCTGGTGGCCGATTCGCTCGCCGACACGCCGGCCGGGCCGCCGGGCTCGGGCCTGGTGGCGCTCGGCGGGTTCGCCTTCGCCTGCGACGGCGGTCAGAGCGTTCGCTGGCGAGGGTTTGCCCCGGCCTCGCTGACCGTGCCCGAGCTGTCGTTTGCGCGCAGAGCGGGGGACGGGTGGCTGACGGTCAATGTGGAGGTCGCGCCCGACGACACGCCCGCCGGGCTGATGGACTCGGTCCGCGCGCGACTCGACGAGCTGTCACAGGCGCCGCTGCCGCTGATTGACCCCGCGCCGATGGGCAGGTACGAGGTGCTGAGCCCGATGCCGCCGTCGCATTACGAGGAGGCCGTCGCACAGGCAGTGCAGCGGATCCGCTCCAATCAGATCAAGAAGATCGTGCTCGCCCGCGAGGTCGAGGTCCATGCCCCGCGCCCGCACGATCCCGCGGCGGTGCTCGCGGTGCTGCGGGAGGCGTTCGGCTCTTGCTACGTGTTCGCCGTCGGCCGCGGAGACGCCACCTTCGTGGCCGCCAGCCCCGAGCTGCTGGCACGCCGCGAAGGGCAGCGCGCAAGCACCGTCGCGCTGGCCGGCTCGACTCGCCGAAGCGCCGACCCGGCCGTCGACGACCACCTCGGCGAGCAGCTGCTCGGCAGCGTCAAGGATCGCGAGGAGCACGCGGTCGTCGTCCGCCGGATCGCCCAGACGCTGCGTCCGCACTCGGTCTGGGTCGCGCACCCGCCCGAGCCGGTGATCGTGCAGATCGCCAACATCCAACATCTCGCGGCGCCGATCCGCGCTCAGCTCGCCAAGCCGATCGGCGCGATACAGCTCGCCGGCCTGCTGCATCCGACGCCCGCCGTGGGCGCCGAGCCCGCCGAGGCAGCGGCGACCCTGATTCCGGCGCTCGAGGGCCTTGACCGGGGCTGGTACGCCGGCCCGGTCGGGTGGACCGACTCGAGCGGCGACGGTGAGTTCTGCGTCGCACTGCGGTGCGCGCTGCTGCGTGGTCTGGTCGCGACCTGCTACGCCGGTTGCGGGATCATGGCGGATTCGGACCCGGCCGCCGAGCTGGCCGAGACCGAGATCAAGCTTCAGGCGCTGCTGCCGGTGCTGGCCGGCTGAGTCGCCGTCACCGCGAGCGCTGCCGACGCGGCGTCCGCCACCCGACGGTGCAGAGCGAGGTTCTGCTCGCGGTCGGTGCGCACCTCGATGATCGTGGTCCGGGCCGCCGTGACCGATCCGATCAGCAGCGCGCGAAACTCATCCGCGCTGGCGGCCAGCTCGTAGCTGCAGCCGTAGAGCTTGGCGGCGTGCGAGAAATCGAGCCCATGGGGAGTTGCGACGTGCTCCTCGAACGCGTCCGTCTGTCCCGCCACCGGCAGGAAATGAAAGATGCCGCCGCCGTTGTTGTTGAGCAACACGATCGTGATCGACAGCCCGAGGCGCGATGCGGCCAGCAGGCCTCCGATGTCGTGAGCGAGCGCGACGTCGCCGAGCAGCAGCACGACTGGGCGGGCACCGGCGGCGGCTGCGCCGAAGGCGCTCGACACGGTGCCGTCGATCCCGTTGGCGCCGCGGTTGGACAGCACGCGCGGGGGGTCATCGCGCGCGGCGACGAACTCCTCGACGTCGCGGACGGGCATCGACGAGGCGACGAACAGCGTCGCCCCGGCCGGCAGCAGCTCGCCCAGCGTGGCGGCGACAAGCGGCTCTGAGAGCGTGTCCGTGAGCGTCGTTGAGATCGCCGCTGCCACCGACGCATCGGCCGCGCGCCAGGAAGCCAGCCAATCCTCGTCGGCGGCGAATGCCTCGCCCGCCTTCATGCCCTCGAGCAGAGTTCGGTAGGGCGCCGAGACGCGCAGCCCGACGACCGAGTCGGGATCGTGCCAGGCGTCATCAGGATCGATTGCGATCTGGGCCGCATCGAGACCGGCAAGCCAGGCGCGAAGCGGTTTGGAGGTCGGCAGATCGCCGATCCGCAGGACGAACTGCGGACGGTGCGCGTCGGCGAAGCCGGGATCGCGCAGCAGGAGGTCGTAGTGGGCGATTGCGGCCGGGCCACGTCGTGCGCCTGACAGCGGGTCGGCGAGCAGGGGAATCTGCGCCCGCCGTGCGAACTGGGCCAGCTCGGCGGCGGCGCCGGGATCGCGCTCGGTGCGCCCGGCGACGATCACGACTCGCCCGAACGGGTGTGGCCCGCCCGCCTTGGCAACCTGCTGTGGCCGATCAAGAAGAACGTACGGACGATCGCCATCACGGCCCGACGTGTCGTCGGGCAGCGCTCGGTCGAGCACCAGCGGCTCTCGCAGCGGGAAGTTGAGGTGCACCGGGCCCGGGCGGCCGTCGAGCGCCGTCCAGTACGCGCGGCATGCGATCGTCCTGATCCACCGCAGCCGCTCGCGTGTGCAGTCCTGAACCCCGACCTCGAAGAACCACTTGACCGCATCGCCGTAGAGCTTGAGCTGATCGATCGTCTGGCCGGCGCCGGCGTCACGCAGCTCCGGCGGCCGGTCGGAGGTCAGCACGATCAGCGGCAGATGCGCCTGATGAGCCTCGATCACTGCCGGTGCGAAGTTGGCAGCGGCCGTGCCCGACGTGCATGTGAGCGCGACCGGGCGGCCCGAGGCCTTTGCGGCGCCGAGCGCGAAGAAGCCGGCGCAGCGCTCGTCGATGTGCGACCAGCAGCTGATCCGCGGCTCGCGCGCAAGCGACAGGACGATCGGAGTGCTGCGTGACCCGGGCGAGGTACAGGCGTGCTCGAGACCGCATCGCGCGAGCTCGTCACAGAGAGCGCGGAGCAGTTGGTAGGAGTCGGTTGCGGTCATCATCTCGTGGTCATGGCGGACTCGCTCGTGCTCCTACACGGCTTCACGCATACCGGCGCGAGCTGGGCAGCCGTCATCGACGCGCTCGGCGAACGCTACCGTCCGCTGGCTCCGGACATCCGCGGCCACGGCTCAGCGTCGGCCTGTGAGCCGGTCGATCTCGAGCATGTGACCGCCGACATCGCCGGGCGGGCGCCGAGCTCGTTCACGTTGGTTGGCTACTCGATGGGGGGCAGGATCGCGCTGCACGTCGCGCTGCAGCTGGCGCGCACCGACAGGATCGACGCGCTGGTCCTGATCGGGGCCAGCCCCGGGATCGCCAGTCCTGAGCAACGCGCCGAGCGGCGGGCGTCCGATGAGCGGCTCGCCGGCGAGCTGGAGCGGGCGACGATCGCAGAGTTCGCGCGCTCGTGGGCGCGGACTCCGGTGCTCGCCGACCAGCCGGCCGAGGTCGCGGCAGCCGTCAACGCCGATCGCCTCCGCAGTACCCCGGCAGGACTTGCGAGAGCGCTGCGAGGCCTCGGGACCGGGGCGCTCGCTCCGTTATGGGATCGGCTACCGGAACTGACGATGCCGGCGACGCTGATCGCCGGCGAGCGCGACCGCAAGTTCAGCGCCATCGCCTCGGAGATGGCTTCTGAGATGCCCGCTGCCACGGTTCTGATCGTTCCCGGAGCGGGCCACGCCGTCCATCTGGAAAAGCCCGCGGAAATAGCCGGGGCAATCGCTCAAGCTAACCGCGGTTATTGACGAAACAGTTAACGGACGAGCTGAGCTACGAAATGGAAGCTGCCTTATGGAGTGGTAGGTTTTGACTACTATCCTTAACTACGCTTCGAATCAAGAACGATTACGAGCGTAGGGGCAGCGAAACACGACAGGGCGCGCGTGATAGGGGGCGCCCAAGGGTGGGCAATGATGCGAACGTTGGTAACGGGTGGCGCGGGCTTCATCGGCTCGCACGTAGTAAGGCGGCTGCTCGCCATGGGCCGCGAAGTGCGAGTTCTCGACAACCTTTCAACGGGGCATCTCGAGAACCTTTCATCGATCTCTGACGAGATCGATTTCGTCCACGGAGACATCCGCGACATCGACGTCGTCCATGGCGCGATGCGCGATCGCGATGCGGTCATCCACCTGGCGGCGCTGCCGTCGGTCCCGCGTTCGATCGCTGACCCGATCACCTCGCACGAGGCCAACGCGACGGGAACGCTCAACATCCTGCTGGCGGCGCGCGACGTCGGCGCGGCCCGGGTCGTGCTCGCATCTTCGTCCTCGATCTACGGAGCCAACCCGGAGCTGCCCAAGCGCGAGTCGCTGACTCCGCTTCCGATCTCCCCGTACGCGGTGTCCAAGCTCGCCGCCGAGAGCTACGCCCGGAGCTTCTTTGACGTCTACGGACTCGAAACGATCGCGCTGCGCTACTTCAACGTGTTCGGCCCGCGCCAGGATCCCGATTCCGAGTACGCCGCCGTGATCCCGAAGTTCATCGCCGCCTTGCGCAACGGCGACTCCCCGGTCATCTTCGGCGACGGAGAGCAGTCACGTGACTTCACCTACGTCGAGAACGTCGTCGACGCGAACATCGCCGCGCTCGAAAGCGAAGGCGTCGGAGGCCGCGTCTACAACATCGCATGCGGCCGGAGGATCACGCTCAACGCGCTGGCGGAGAGCCTGCGCGAGGAGCTCGGCGCCTCGGTAGACGTTGTGCACGGCCCGCCGCGGCCCGGCGACGTTCGCCACTCGGTGGCGGATGTCACGCTGGCCGAGAGGGAGCTCGGTTACGAGCCGACGGTCTCGCTGGCCGAAGGACTGCGACGGACGGTCAGCTACTACGCCGCCGAGGAGTCAAAGACCGTCGACGCCAAGCGCCCGGCGCTGCGCCCGGTGCCCGACCCGATCGTCACCAACGGCTCAGCCGCCGTGCGGCGCAACGGCTCGGGCTCGGAGGGGAGCCGGTTCCTGATCACCGGCGGTGCCGGCTTCATCGGCTCCCACCTCACCGAGGCGCTCGCCGCGAGCGGCAAGGCGAAGGAGATCATGATCCTCGACGACCTGTCGACCGGCCGGCTGGAGAACATCGAGCACCTGCTCGGCGGCGGCTCAGTCCAGTTCGTGGAGGGCTCGGTCACCAACGCCGAGCTCGTCGACGAGCTGATGGAGGACGCCGAGATCTGCTTCCACCTCGCGTCCGCGGTCGGGGTGCAGATGATCGTCAACGAGCCGCTGGACACGCTGATGCGCAGCGTCCGCGGGAGCAACGTCGTCATGCACGCCGCCTCGCGGGCCGACGTGCGGGTCCTGTTCAGCTCCACGTCGGAGGTCTACGGCAAGCACACCAACGGAGCTCTGACCGAGGACTCCGATCTGATCTTCGGCTCCCCGTCGAAGGGTCGCTGGACGTATGCGATCGCCAAGAGCTTTGGCGAGGCGCTGATCTACGGCTACCACGGCCACCGTGGCGTGGACGCGACCATCGTGCGGCTGTTCAACACGGTCGGCCCGCGTCAGACCGGTGCCTACGGGATGGTGCTGCCGCGATTCGTGCGCCAGGCGCTGCGCGGCGAGGACCTGACCGTCTACGGCAGCGGCTCCCAGACGCGGTGCTTCACCCACGTCCGCGACACCGTCGCCGCGCTGATGTTGCTGAGCGAGAACGACGGTGCAATCGGCAGGACGTTCAACGTCGGCACCTCGACGCCGGTAGGAATCGCCGAGCTCGCACACCGCGTCATCGAGCGGTGCGAGAGCGACAGTGGTCTGGTCCTCGTGCCCTACGAGGATGCCTACGGCGATGGCTTTGAAGAGCTCGGAACCCGCCGTCCCGACACGACCGCGCTGCGCAACCTCACCGGTTGGCAGACGCATTGCACGGTCGACGATGCGATCGACGACGTGATCGCATACGAGCGCGCCAGAGACGGGCTCGTGGTGGGGTCCGAGGCGGCAGATGTCGCCTGAGTTCAGCGCCTCAGCGGCGTTCGCGATCGCCGCGGTCGTCACCTTTCTGGTCACACCGCTCGCGATCCGGGTCGCGATCGCAACCAAGTTCTACGACCTTCCCGCGGGCTACAAGGGCCACAAGGCGCCGACGCCGTACCTCGGTGGGACGGCGATCATCATCGGGATCTTGGCCGCTGTGCTGCTCGTACGCGGCTCTGCGAGCACCCACTGGGTGATCATCGTCGGCGCGGTCGCGATCTGGGCGATGGGGACGATCGATGACAAGGTCAGCCTGCCGATCTCGTTCCGGACGCTGGTCGAGGCAGGCATCGCGGTGCTTCTGTGGGCCACCGGCCGTGGTTGGGGCGTCTTCCATAACGGGCCCGCGGACCTGGCCCTGACCGTGGTCTGGGTGGTGGGGGTGATGAACGCCTTCAACCTGATGGACAACATGGACGGCGCCGCGGCGTCGGTCGCCGCAGTGTCGGCAATCGGCGCGGGGACGCTCGGGCTGATGTCGGGCGATGACGCGCTCGCAGCGCTCTCGTTCGCCGTCGCAGGAGCATGCTTTGGCTTTCTGCCCCGCAACCTCGCCAGGCCGGCGCGGATCTTCATGGGCGACGGGGGCAGCCTGTTGGTCGGGTTGCTGGTGGCCCGGATCACGATGGCGGCGGTGACGCCGGGGTACCTTGGACCAAGCGGCGTCGTGATCGCCGCGCTGCTGGTTGCGCTCGTGATCTTCGACACCACGCTGGTGACCGTCTCGCGCAGCCGCGGCGGCCGGGGCGTGCTGACCGGCGGCCGCGACCACCTCACCCATCGCCTCGCCGGGCGCCTCGGATCGCCGCGCCGGGTCGCTCTGACGCTCGCCCTCGCTCAGCTGTTCGTGTGCGGCGTGACGATCGGCGTGTCACAGGCCGGAGTCGGCTGGGTGCTGCTCGCCGGCGGACTGTCGGTGATCGTCGCAATCGTGATGCTCTGGCAGCTCGAAAGCGCGGCCTGGTTTCAGCAGCCCGCGCCGAAGTCCGCCGGCGCGCCGCCCGAGGCCGAAGTGGGCCCGCTCGCCGAGCCGGTCGGACGCGGCCTGGGGACGCCAGTCCCAGAGCCGGTCAGCCGTGGGCTGAGCACGGGCGTGCCCAAGCTGGCCAGCCACAAGCCCGGCAGCTGACGCGCCTCGCGCCGGTTGGCTGACAGCGCGTCGTGCCGGTTGGCTGGCTGTGCCGTCACAGAGGGGAGTAATCCACCTACGGTCGCCAGCCGTAGGCGGCTAACCGCCATATAGGGAAGCAATCCACCTACGGCCGCGAGCCGTAGGTTCCTTACCCCCGTATACGACGGTTTTCAGACACACCGGCTGGGCGGCTGAGGCCGAGCCTGCCGAGAGCGCCATCCCGAGCATCGAAGCGATCTCCACGCCCGTCGTCCGCGACCAGCTGCCAGCGACCGAGGAGCACCGGATGCCTCACCACTCAGACCGGAACCACGTGATCAGCAAACTTCAGTTGGCTGACGCGCCTCGCACCGGTTGGCTGCCGCGCCGCGGTCAGCGGCGCCAGGTCAGGCTGGTCTGGCCCCCAACGACCGCGCGGAAGTTGCCACGCAGCGAGGCCGGCACCTTGCGGACGAACACGCCGCCGGCAGAGGCCCTGACCCTGAACAGCGTCTTGAAGGAGCGGCCCTTCTTACGCTGGATTGCGACCCTGCCGCCGACCGGGGCGATGCCCCACACCCTGGCGGACTTGCCTGCCGGCATCACGACAAACGGGAAGCGGTACGCCTCGAATGACGGCTTCTTCTTGCCGTTGTAGAAGTAGACGCCGGAGAAGTACGAGGAGCTGTAGTTGTGACCCGCCTGGTCGCGCACGAGGTACCAGAGAACGGTGCTCACGCCCTGGCTCCAGAAGATGTAGAAGGACTCGTCGAGCCACCGCGCCTGGGTCTTGGTCGAGACCCCGAACGGATTGGGCGGGTTGGAGTCATAGCCGAACTCGGTCACCCAGAGCTGCTTGTGCCCACGGGGGAGCAGGCGGCCGGTACGCAGCGCCTTGGTCTCGATCTTCGTCAACCGCGTCAGGTCGGGAGCCGAGACGTCATCGGGGTTGAGCGCATGTGTGGTCGGGCCGGCAACCTCATAGGGATCCATCGCGAGGGCGTCGTAATGGGCCGGATTCGAGCACGGCATCGGCTTCAGCGCGGTGCGCCCGTTGAGGCACAGCATCGTGCGCAGGAACAGCGCGGGGCGCATGCGAACGGGATTCGCGGTAGGTCCGGCGCCGTACGGGGCGAGGCCGGCGGTGGCGACGACGTCGCTTCGATTGACGCTCTTGATGCCACTGTAGAACGCGTTCAGCAGCGAGCGATAGATCACCGGGCCGGTGACGACGTACTTGCGACCCCTCTTGACCCACTGCGGCGCGATGTGGACCCCCAGGTTCGGCTCGCCCCATGCCTGGTAGTAGGTCACCCTTGCAAGCGTGTGGCCGGGGTTGAGCGAGTCTGGGAAGTGGCCCGAGTAGCGCCTGGCCAATGCGGTGGCGAATTGGCCGTATGCGGTCGGGTTGGGCTTCCACGCTCCCTCGGCGACCTGTTGCGCCGATCCACCGGCGCCCTCGGCCCATGCCGGCGCGTCGAGCACCATCAGGATCGGCGAGATGCCGGACCCCGCGAACTCGCGGATCCGAGCGTCGAGCGACGCGAAGTTGTACTGAGGGCCGTTGGGGTTGGACGGATCGGTGCCGGGCCCCGGTGCCGTCGGCTCGATCCCCTTCCAGTCGACCTCGATCTGGACCCGCTTGGCACCCGTCGCCACGGTCTTGGGCACCCACTGCGGACCCCCGGGGGAGGGATCGAACCAAACGTCGTCGACAAACCCGCGCGTCAGCGGCCGGGCCGCCTGGGCAGTCGCCGGAAGGGCGGCCAGCGCGAGGCTGGACAGGACCGTTGTTATCGCGAGCGCGGCCGATCCGACCGCGCGTGCCCCCAGGCGGATCATGATTTGAGTCTAGCGTCGGGTTCTTAGAGAAAACGCCGGTTCTTAGGTGGAATTTCGGTATCGACGCTCGACCCAGAGCGGGCCGATCCTGTCAGGGCAGGCACTGACCGTGTGTACCATCGCCGCGTGCGAGATTCTGGGCGCGAATCGTCACGTGAGCTTGGCCGCTGCCTGGTGACGGGCGCCGCCGGCTTCATCGGCAGCACCGTCGTCGAGGAGCTCTGCGAGCGTGGCTGTGAGGTGCGGGCGCTGGTGCGCTACACGAGCCATGGCGGACGGGGCTGGCTGACCGATGTCGAGCCGACGCGCTCCGGCCAGCTGGAGGTGATCCACGGTGACGTGCGCGATCCGGACCAGATGCGTCGCGTTGTGCGCAGCTGCGACACCGTGTTTCATCTCGCGGCGCTGATCGGGATCCCGTATTCCTACGTCTCGCCTCGCCAGAACCTCGACACGAACGCCACCGGAACGCTCAACCTGCTCGAGGCAGCGCGTGAGGAGGGCGTCGCTCGATTCGTGCACACATCGTCGAGCGAGGTCTACGGGAGCGCCCAATATGTGCCGATAAACGAGGAGCATCCATTAGTGGGGCAATCTCCCTACTCGGCCACCAAGATCGCAGCCGACCAGCTCGTCATGAGCTACATGCGGTCGTTCGAGCTTCCAGCTGTCATCGTGCGTCCATTCAACACCTTCGGCCCCAGGCAGTCGATGCGAGCCGTGATCCCCACGATCATCACGCAGGCTCTGTGGAGCGATCAGATCCGGCTTGGGTCGCTCGACACGACGCGCGATTTCACGTTCGTGCGCGACACCGCCGGCGGTCTTCTGCAGGCGGCCGGCGCCGGAGGGGTCGAGGGCGGCGTGTTCAACCTCGGATTCGGCGCCGATATCGCGATCGGCGAGTTGGCGCAAATGATCCGCGAGCTGGTCGGGAGCGACGCGTCGATCGAACAGGAGGGCGCGCGGGTGCGGCCCTCGGGGAGCGAGGTCGAGCGGCTGTGCTCTGATCCCAGCAAGGCGCAAGCGGCGTTCGGGTGGCAGCCGCGATTTTCGCTGCGCGAGGGGCTGGCGATCACGATCGACTGGATCCGCGGACGCGGCTCGCAGGAGCGCCACGAGGAATTCACCGTATGAGCTTTGAAGCTGTCGTCCTGGCGGGCGGCAGGGGCACGCGTTTGCAGCCGGTGACGCACGTGATGCCCAAGCCGCTGCTGCCGATCGACCAGCGCCCGATTCTGGATGTTGTGCTCAGCTGTCTTGCACGTGACGGTTGCAGCCGGGCGACGATCGCCGTCGGTCACCTCGGCTACATGATCGAGCTGTACTGCGGCAAGGGCGAGCGATGGGCGCTTGAGCTCGACTACTTCCGCGAGGAAACGCCGCTCGGAACCGTGGGAGCGCTCGCGCAGATCAAAACGCTGCCCGACGCGCCGTTCATCGTGATCAACGGGGACGTGCTCAGCGACCTCTCGTTCGGGGACCTGCTCGAGTCTCACAAGGCGAACGGCGCCGAGCTGACGATCGCGACCTTCAGCCGCATGGTCCGCGACGAGCTCGGGATCCTCGAGCGAGACGCCGGCAATCGCCTGACCGCGTATCACGAGAAGCCAGAGCACCAGTACCTGGTGAGCATGGGGATCTACGTCCTGCAGCGGTCGGTGATCGATCTGATCCCGGCGGGCCAGCCGATGGACTTCCCGTCGCTCGTACAGGCGCTGCTCGATGCAGGGCGTCCGGTCTACAGCCACAGCCACGACGGCTATTGGCTGGACCTTGGACGGCCCGACGACTTCGCCAAGGCCAACGACGAATTCGGGCTGCTCGCACAACGGCTCGGGGTGTGAGCGGCGTGCAGGCGTGGCGGATCCCACTCTCTGACCTCGACCTCGGACCCGAGGAGGAGGAGGCCGTGCTGCGAGTGATCCGTAGCCGCTGGCTGACGCTCGGCGAAGAGGTCTCCGGGTTCGAGCGCGAGTTTGCCGAGCTGCTCGGCGTGGATCGCGCGGTCGCGCTGTCGAGCTGCACCGCGGCGCTGCACCTCGCGTGCGTGGCGCTCGACGTCGAGGCGGGCGCAGAGGTGATCGTCCCGACGCTGACGTTTGTCGCAACCGCCAGCGCCGTGATCCTCGCAGGAGGCCGCCCTGTGTTCGCCGACTGCATCAGTGACCACGACCTGACGCTCGATCCAGACGATGTCAGGCGGCGGATCACGCCCGCCACGCGCGGGATCATCTGCGTCCACTATGCCGGATATCCGTGCCGGCTCGCCGAGCTGCAGGAGATCGCCGCTCAGCACGGACTGTTCCTGATCGAGGACGTCGCGCACGCGCCCGGCGCGCAGTGGGAGGGACGGGCGCTTGGAACGGTGGGCGACGTCGGGTGCTTCAGCTTCTTCGGCAACAAGAATCTGACGACCGGTGAGGGCGGGATGGCCGTTGCACGCGATCCGGCGGTCGTGGATCGCATCCGGCTGCTGCGCGCGCACGGGATGACGACCACGAGCTGGGACCGCTTTCAGGGCCACGCGTTCGATTACGACGTGGTCGAGCCGGGCTTCAACTACCGCCCGGCGGAGCTCCCGGCTGCTGTCGGGCGAGCGCAGCTGCGCAAGCTGCGCGCCAACAACGAGCGGCGAAACCAGCTGCTGACGCGCTACCAGGAGCGACTCGGCTCGATCGCGTCGCTGACGATGCCGTTCGCCGGCCGCCACGGAGCCGCGCATCTCGCCGTGGTCATCGCCGCGACGCCCGAGCTTCGCGAGGCACTGCGTGCAGGGCTGCGGGAGGCTTCGATCCAGAGCAGCCTGCATTACCCGCCCGTGCACCTGTTCGATCACTATCGCACGACCTATGGCTACGGTCCGGGCGATCTGCCGGTCGCCGAGAGCATCGCCGCACGTGCGGTCACGCTGCCGCTGTACGCGACGATGACAGCCGAACAGGTGGACGAGGTCTGTGACCGCCTGGCCGCCGTGACGTCGAACTGGCCGCCGGTCGCTGAGCGGACCGGCGCCAGCCCGGCATCGACGAGCCGCCGGGTGACGTGATGGCCGCGCTCGCGCGAAAGGAGGGGCCGGTTCGCGTGAGGTCTCTGGAGCTTCTGAGCGACGCAGACTGGGACACCGCGTTAGCGGATGCCGGGCGACCGTTTCGGTTCTCGCACCGGTCGGTCGCGGGACGGGCGTTCGAACGCGCGTACCCGTCGTATCGCTACACGCCCTGTCGCGCCGAGTACAGCGACGGCGCCATCATCCTCTACCCGCTGGTCAAGGTGCAGCGGCGCGTTGACGCCATGTCGATGGTGCTCGGGATGCCGCTGGGACTCGAAGGGACGCCGGTCGCGCTCGCCGGGGCGGCCACGGCGCAGCACATCCAGACGCTGTTCAACGAGCTCGACGAGTGCGGCCAGCTCGAGTTGTTCGGCGGCGCGGGCGGCTCGCCGCCCGCGGTCGGTTCAGTGCAACGGTATGAGACCCACACGCTCGCGCTCAGCCAGGGCTTCGATGCGATCTGGGATGGCTCATTCACCGCCAAGACGCGGAATATGTGCCGCAAGGCGGAGCGGGCCGGCGTGGTCGTCACACGCGATGCAAGCGCCGAGGCGGTGGTTGCGTTTGCGGAGCTCTACGCGCGCATCGCGCAATCGTGGGAGTCCGGCGGGCCACCGCCGCGCGATGACCTGTTCGAGGCGATCATGGCCTCCGGGGAGGCTGAGCTGTGGCTGGGACGGGTCGGCGAGCAGGTCGCTGCCGGAGCGCTGCTGCTGCGCGGCTCGGTCGATCTCTTCTACTGGGCGGGGGCGATGGACCGCGAATATCGCGCCGCGGCACCGAGCAACGCCGTGATCCGGACCGTGCTCGAGGATGCCTGCGACCGAGGCGTCACGTACTTCGACTTCGGCGCGAGCACCGGGCTGCCGACGGTCGAGTCGTTCAAGCGCAGTTTTGGGGCACAGCCGCGGGAGTATCGGACGATCGCATTGTCGTCGCGACGCTTCCGCCAGCTCGAGTGGGCTCGCCAGCGCCTCTCGAGCGTCCGGTCAGGGCGATGATCGCGCAGCTGCACTCTCTGGCCACCGAGCTGCGCCAGATCGCTGCGTCGAGCCGAATGCGACACGATCTGCTCGCCCGCGCCCCCGGCGTCAGGATCGACCGGTCAGTCCACGTTCGCTCGCCCGACCGGCTCACGATCGGCTCGGGCACCTTCATCGACACGGGCGTCGTGCTCCACTGCGGCGGGATGGACTGGTCGGCGGACCTCGCCGGCATCCACATCGGCCGCGACAGCTACATCGGGCCAAACAGCGTCCTGTTCGGCGGCGGCGGGATCGATCTGGGTGACGCTGTACTCGTGTCACCCGGCGTGGTGATCACGTCACACCAGCACACGTTCGCTCTCGGCGACGTCGAGATCCACGCCCAGCCGATCGCTTTTGGCCGCGTCGTGATCGAACGCGACGTGTGGATCGGCGCCAACGCGACGATCCTTCCGGGCGTCCGGCTGAGCGAGGGGAGCATCGTCGGCGCCGGCGCGGTCGTGCGCCATGACGTTCCGCCACGGACGCTGGTCGCCGGCGTGCCGGCGAGGGTGATCCGTGAACGCTGAGCGGCCATGCGATCTGTGCGGCGGGACCTCGCGCCGACATCTCTACGACGTCAACGGCTACGAGATCGTCGAGTGCCGGACCTGCGGACTGGTGTTCGTCGCAACTCTCGTGGCGCCCGAGGACCTGATCACGCTCTACGACGAGCCCTACTACGAGAGCCCCGACGCGGTCGGCTACGGGGGTTACTCGGAGGCCGAGGCGCGCAAGCGCCACCACGACCGCACGCTGCTGGACGAGATCGAGAAGCTCGGTCGCCGCGGAGCGATGCTTGAGGTTGGTTGTGCGTATGGCTTCTTTCTCGATGAGGCCCGTTCGCGCGGATGGCGCGTTCGTGGCGTCGAGCCATCGGTCCATGCGGCTGACTACGCGCGACAGAAGCTTGGGCTCGACGTCTCATCGACACCGTTCACCGACCTGCCCGTCGAGCCCGAGTCACTCGATGCGATCGCTTTGTGGGACGTCATTGAGCACCTGCCCAATCCACGAGAGACGGTGCAATCGGCTCGCGAGTGGCTGCGCTTTGGAGGCGTCATCGCGATCTCCACCGGAGACGTTCGCAGCCTGTCCGCCCGGATCCACGGAGCTGACTGGAGCCTGATGACGCCGCCCTGGCACCAGTTCTACTTCTCCCGCTCGACGCTGCGGCGCCTGCTTGAGGAGAGCGGCTTCGAGGTGGTGCGACTGCACGGTGACGGCGCCGTCGCGATCGATCCCGGCGCTCGACGAGCGCGGATCAGCGGCGTCCCCGCGCGGCTACTTGGCAATCCAACGGTGACCCGCGCCGCGCGGCGCCTCGGAGCGGGTTCGATCATGTTCGTCTATGCGCGCCGGGGCAGGCGATGAAGATCTGCTTCATCGGCGACGCCGCGGCGATCCATATGCAGCGCTGGGTGACGTGGTTCGCCGCTGACCATGAGGTCATCGTGATCTCGACCGAGCAGGATGCCGGGCTGGCCGAGTACAGGGTCGTGACGCTGCCTTCAGAGTCCCCGGGCCCTACCCGGCTGCTCGAATCGGTGCTCGCCGTCAGGCGAGTGATCGCCCTGCACCGGCCAGACATCCTGCACTGCCACTACATCAACGAGGCGGGATGGTTCGGCGCGGCGTCCGGGTTTCGACCGCTCGTCGTGACCGTATGGGGGTCGGATCTGTATCGCGCGCCGAACGAATTTCGGCTCGCCCGCCACCTCAACCCGCTGACCCTGCGGCGCGCGGACTGGGTCACGTGCGATTCCAACGATCAGGCGTCGCTGATCAGATCCTGGGGAGTCGACCCCGAGCGCCTGTCGGTGATCGGATGGGGTGTCGATCGGCGCGAGTTTCACCCGGGACTCGACGGCAAACCGGCGCGCCGGGAGCTTGGAATCCCGCTCGACGCGCCGGTCGTGCTTTCGCCTCGGCAGTGGTATCCGAACAGCAACATTCCGACGGTGGTGGCGGCCCATGCGCTGTTGCCCGCCCAGAGCTACCTGATCCTCAAGCGGTTGCCCGGGTTTGAACCCGACAATGGGCTCGCGGTGCAGCAGGCGATCGAGCGCAGCCCCGCGCGTGAACGGATCCGCGTCGTCGCCGAGCTGGCGCCCGACGAACTCGCGCCGCTCTATGCGGCGGCCGATGTGACGGTCTCCCTGTGCACGACGGATGGGACCCCGGCGAGCGTGCTCGAAGCGATGGCTCTCGGGCAGCCGATCGTCGCGCGTGAGAACGCGAGCCTCGCGGAATGGGTGCAGCCTCCCGGAGGCAGGCTCGTGGCCGGCGGCGATCCGCGGCTGGTCGCCGACGCGCTGGCCGAGTTCCTGTCCGATCGGTCGCTGCGCGACCGGGCCCGGTCCCACAACGTCGAGCTGATCGCGCGCCGCGCCGATCGCGAAGCCGAGTTCGAGCGGATGGCGGAGATATACGAGCGGATCCATGGCCGCGCCGGAGACCGTCGGGGTTCCAATGTCGGTTGACAGCTCGGGCGGCAGCCCGTTTAGCGATCTCATCCGCCACACGGTGGTCTATGGCTCTGGCTACGTGACGATGGCGATCGCGAGCTTCGTCCTGGTTCCCGTCTACACGCATCATCTGACAACGAGTCAGTACGGGCTGCTGGGGCTGATGCTGGTGCTCTACGGCCTGATGAGCCAGGTCTACGACCTCGGCTTCACGAACAGCGTTGGGCGCTTCTACTTCGACAACGCGGGGGAGGACCAAGCGCACGCACTGCGGCGCATGCGCGCCACGTCGCTCACGTTCCTGGCCGGATTTGGTGGGTTGGTGACGGTCGTGCTGTGGGTGTTCGCGGGCGAGTGGTCGCTGCTGTTGACGCAGACCAGCAGGCACGCAAACCTGGTTCGGATCGTCGCCGTGACGCTCTACGCGGAGGGGCTGGCGCTGGTGCCGCTGACGCTGATCAGAATGCAGGAGCGCTCGCGCCTGTTCATGTCGATCACCGTCGCACGGTTCGTCGTCACGCTCGGCCTGAGCATCGTCTTCGTCGTGTCACTGAGGCTCGGAGTTCGCGGTGCGCTGATGGCGAATGCCGCCTCGGCGATCGTGGTGCTGGTGATACTGCTGCCCGATTACCGGCGCGGCGTGACACGGCCCTCGCTTCCGCTGATGCGCGAAATGCTGTCCTTCGGGCTGCCGTTCTTCCCGGTGATTCTCTCCGCCTGGTTCATCGAGGCGTCGGATCGCTACCTGCTCGGTCTCTATCGCAGCCACCGCGAGGTCGGGCTTTACGTGCTCGGCTACAAGGTCGCGCAGATCATGCAGATCGCACTGGCCGCCTTCTCGATGGGTTGGGCGCCGCTGCGCTACAAGATCGCCGAGCGCCCCGACGCCGGTGCGGTGTATCGCGACCTGGCCAGTTACTACGTGCTCGCCTCGGGGGCGCTGACAGTCGCCGTGGCAGTCTTCGGGCGTGAGATCGTGCATCTGATCTCGCCGCCGTCGTATGCTCCCGCGGCCCGGATCGTGCCGCTGATCGTGTTCGCATACGCGCTCAACGGGCTCTACATCCTGATGGTCACCGGGATGGGGATCTCGAAGAAGACGGCGCCCATGCTGTGGATCGTCGGTGGCGCCGCCGTCGTCAACATCGCGATCAACATAATCGCGATCCCAATCTGGGGGATGGAGGCCGCGGCCGTCACGACCGTGCTCGCCAACGTGATCATGGTCGCGGGTGGCTGGTACTTCTCTCAGAAGGTCTATCCGATCCCATATGACTGGCCGCGAATCCTGCGGACGATCGCGATCGGCGCTGTCGTCGTGGCGATCACCGTCACATTCGCGCCGGGCTACGGAGTCGCCGGCGTCGCCGCCGCCACGGTTGCCTGGATGGTCTTCGCCGCCGCGTTGCTCGTCAGCCGGACGATCCGGATCGATGAGATCTCGAGCGCGCGGACCTGGATCCGGTCACTCGTCGCGCGCGCCGGCCGGCCAGGCGCTCAGCACGGGGTGGCAGGTTGATCAAGCCTGAGTCGCTCGAGTTTCCGCCGCTGCATTGCTCGCTCGATCGCGAGCTAGGCGACTACTACCAGGATTTCTCCGGGGCGATCACACTCGTCGAGTCCGGATACCACGGCGACGTCGACGCCAATGGCGTCCCGCTTGTGGCGCTTGAGGGCCAGGGCCAATTCACGAACGCGGTCTCGACCTCGCAGTACGCACTCGCGAACATGACGGCGGTGCGGCGGGGCGATGCTCAGCGCGAGCCGATTGCCCGGGCGCAGCTTGAATGGCTCGTCGGCAATCAGGAACCCGACGGGGTCTGGGCGGGGTGCTGGTTGATGCGACACGACAGCCCCAAGTACCGCTGGTTGTCGGCCCCGTGGACGGGGTCATTGGCGTCGGGCAACGCGATCTCGGCGCTGCTACGCGGATGGGAGATGTTCGACGACGCTCGCTACCGTGCCGCCGCTGACGCCGCCTACGCGGGGCTGCACGCGGAGCACGAAGGCCTCGAGCTGCATCACCGTGGCGGAGGCTCACTCTGGTACGAGGAGTATCCAGGGACGCCGCCGCTGCACGTTCTCAATGGCCACATCTACACGCTGCTCGCGGTCCTCGACTACGCGCGCGTGTCGGGTGACGCGGAGGCGCAGGAACGGTGGCGACTGGCCGCGACGACCGCGCTCTGGCACCTGGGTGAATTCGACCTCGGCTACTGGTCGGCCTACGACCTGCGGTTCCTCGAACCGACGAGCGTCCACTACCACAACAACATCCACATCCCACAGCTGCGGATCCTGGCGACCCTGACCGGGGAGGCCGGCTTCTCGGAGATGGCTGACCGCTGGCAGCAATACGGGCAGAGCCCGCTGTGTCGCGCCCGCTGGGCAGTCGCATTGCGGATGCGGCGTTTCCAGCGGCAGCGATGAGCCCTCGCACGGTCGTGTTCCTTGCGTACTACTTCCCGCCGCTGGTCGGGATCGCGAGCGACCGCGCGCAGTCCTTGGCGGAAAATCTGCAGCAGCTCGGCTGGGAGCCGGTGGTCATCACGGTCGGGGACGGCCATTATCACCGCGTCGCGGAGTCGCCCGTGATGCCGTTCCCGGTCGTCCGGACTCGCAGCTTCGAGATCAGCAGGGCGCTCCGTCGCGCATACAGCCGCGGCAGCCAGCCGGCCGAGGAGCTGACGATCCGGCCACTGCAACCCGGGCGACCCGGGGCGCGCCTGCGCAAGATAGTCCGCGAGTTTCTCTACGTGCCCGACGCCCAGGTCGGCTGGATCCCCTTTGCTGCCGGTGCAGCGCTGCGAGCTGTGCCGACCGGGCGGGACGCCGTCGTGCTGTCGACCTCCGTCCCATACAGCGCTCATCTGGCCGCGATGAGAGTTGCCGCGAAGTCCGGACTCGGGTGGGTCGCGGAGTTTCGCGATCCCTGGTCAACCGCGCATGCGTTCAATCTTCCCGCGACTCGCTTGCGGCGGCGAGTCGACCGCGCGCTCGAGCGGTGGATCCTGCGCCGGGCCGACCATGTGATCGTGACCAGCCACTGCACCCGGGAGCGGCTGCTGGCGCGCCATCCGGGCCTCGCGCCGGACCGGATCACAACCGTGACCAATGGCTTCGTGCCGGCCCCTGACGGCTCGCCTCCAGTGGCGCAGCGGCCGCTGAGCATCTTGTATGCCGGCATCGTCGCCCCGGGCGAGCAAACCGCCGATCTGATGACAGTGCTCGAGCGAGTCGACCGCCAGGAACCCGGCTCATTCGAACTGCACGTGCTCGGACCCTCGGATCGGTGGCTCGAGAATGGCGCCTCGCCGAGCGCGTGGTTGCGACTCGACGGGATCGTCTCGCCGCCGCTCGCGCGGCAGGCAATGGCGGACAGCAGCGCGCTGTTGCTGATCCAGCGCCACGCGGCCTACCGGGCGATCCTGCCGGGAAAGGTTTTCGAATACATCGGAGCACGGCGGCCGATCATCGCCGCAGTGAACGGCGATAGCGAGCTCGCGTCGCTCCTGCGGGAACACGCCGATGTCCGCTTCGTGGCGCCTGACGAACCGCAACGACTCCAAGAGACCGTGTTGAAGCTGATCACAGAGCACCGCGCCGGCGCGCTCGCTGGGCCACGGGTGCCGGCCTCGGTCACCGCACCACTGCAGCGCAAACGCCAGGCTGAGCAGCTGGCTGAGATCTTCGAGCGCGTTGTGCGTGACCGCGCGGCGGGCAGAGCGCCTGCATGACTGTTGACGTAACAGTGATCGGAGCCGATCAACTCGACTCGCGGCTGATTGAAGAGTGGTGTCGCATCCAGGAGGCCGAGCCGTCGCTCGGGAGCCCGTTCTTCAGGCCAGAGTTCACGCTGGCCGTTGCCGCGGCGCGATCGGATGCCTATGTCGCGATTCTCGAGCAGAACGGAGCCGTCGCCGGCTTCTTTGCGTATCAGCGCGGCCGGCGCGCGGTGGGTGGCCCGGTCGGTGGCGAGCGTTCGAACTACCAGGGCGTGATCGCGCCGCCCGCGCTCCGGTGGGATGTGGGGCGGCTGCTACGCGGCTGCGGCCTGCGGATCTGGGACTTTGATCATCTGCTGACCACGCAGCCCCAGTTTCGGCGCTTCTATCACCAGCTCGACGAATCGCCGTACATGGATCTCGCGGACGGCTTTGATGCGTATGCCGCCGCCAAGGCCGGCGACGGCTCGAAGGTCGTTGCCCGTGTGCGGCAGCAACGGCGACGGCTCCAACGCGCGGCCGGACCGCTGCGGTATGAGCGCCACGAGTCATCGATCGATGTGCTGCGGACGATGATGCGCTGGAAGTCCGAGCAACACCGTGCCACCGACAGTGAGGACCGGTTTGCGATCGACTGGAATGTCGAGCTGATGGATCGGATCCACGCCCAGCAGGGACCCGGGTTCAGGGGCCGTCTGCCCGCGCTGTATGGCGGCGATACCCTGCTCGCGGTCGCGATGAACCTAAGCTCGCACGGCGTCTACCACTACTGGTTTCCGACCTACAACAAGGAGTTCTCGAGCTATTCACCGGGAATGGTGCTGCTGCTCGAGATCGCACAGGACGCGCAGGACGCCGGCATACATACGCTCGACCTCGGCAAGGGAACCGCGCCCTACAAGGAGCGTCTTGCGAGCGGCGTGATACCGGTTGCACAAGGAAGCGCGACGGTGCCATCGACGGTCGCTGCCCTGCGAGCAGGCAGACGCGCCGCCGAACGTGCGGTCCGCGGGTCTGCGCTCGAAGGCACGGCCCGAGCGGCCCTCAGAACCGGCCGGAGGCTTGCGGGCCGTGGCCAGTGAGACCGAGTCTTGACCGAGTACCCGGAGCGGATCCGGCAGTCGATCCAGAGGCGCGGCTACTCGGCCACGGCGTGGCTGGCGATCGGCGCGGGATCGAGGGCGCTGCGCGGCGCCTGGCGCTACGTCTGCGAGCTTGCGTTTGATCTGCGCAATGGCGTGAACACACGGGGCACCACCGCACCGCAGTCAGGGCTCGGCGGCGATGCCTATCTCCACGCCGTCCGCTACCAGGGAGTCTGGGCAAAGACCTTTAGAGCGGCGATGGCGAGCCCTCTGATCGGGCCGCCGGCGGAATCCGTGTTCATCGACCTCGGTTGCGGCAAGGGAAAGGCGGTCATGATCGCGGCGACCTACCCGTTTCGCCGCGTGATCGGCGTCGAGCTGTCTCCTGCGCTCGCGCGGGCTGCCGAGCGGAACATCGCCCGCTTCAGGCGGCGCAACGCCGGACTGGCGCCGATCGAGATAGTCGTACAGGACGCGGGCGCGTTCGAGTACCCGCCGCTGCCGATCATCGTCTACCTCCACAACCCATTTGACGGTGTGATCCTCGCGCGCGTCGCGCAACGGTTGCGTGCGTCAATCGCAGATCAGCCGCGCGATGCGCTGCTGATCTACCACGCACCCGTTCATCGCGAGGTGCTCGATTCAGCTCCGGACTTCGAGCAGCGGGGGCTGCTGCCCGGCGGCATCGTGTACGGGGTCAAGGGTTCGCGGGATTAGCTCGCGAGGCGGCCGAGCACTCTCCTGCGATGGGTCGAGTACCACCACTCGCGCCGGTCATATGAATTGGGCTCGATCTCCACGCGATCGAGCACGCGCGCGAGAGGGTCGCGGTTCTGGCGGCCTGTAGCGACGAACACGAGCTCGACCCCGAGCTCGAATGCACAGTCGATGGCGGCGCGATCGGTGAGACCATAGGGAGTCGCCAGCGTTGGCAGGACGCGATCACACCGGGCCAGTGCGCGCTCGTTGGCAAGTTGCGAATGCTTGAACACGTCAAGCGTGATGCTGTTCAGGTTCCAGTGGTGAAACAGGTGCGAGCCAAGCCAGGTCAACCCGCCCTCGACCGCAGCTGCGAGGGCGTGCTCGGTCGCGGTCGGGCCCTGGAAGGCCCGGAACCGGTGATCGTCGCGATATGCCTCGTTGATCTCAGCCAGGACCCGCGCCGCACTTGCAGAGTCGAGCCTCTGATCGAGCCGCGACGTGGCGCCGGGGAGCGTCAGGCGTTCGTATCGCCTGACGGCGCTGAGATCCGGGGTGCCGTCGACCGTCGCCATGTTGACAAAGCACAGCGCCGGCACGCGGTTGGCGCGCAGGATCTCGCGGCCGACCTCGAACACGCCCGCCCACGCGTCGTCGAACGTGATCAACGCGGCTCTTGATGGGAGCGGGGCGCGCCCACCAAGCGCGGGAATCTCCGATGGCGCGATGAACACGAACCGCTCGCCGATCCACTCGATCTCGCGCCGGAATGCCTCTGTCGACACGAAGCCGGCACTCAGGCGCTGAAAGGCCGACGGTGTGTCGGTGATCTCGTGAAAGACGAATACCGTCAATCCACGCGTCAGCGCTGGTTTCACACCGGCGATGTGCTCATCCGCCCGCGCCCCGATCGCGGTGACCGTGCGCCGGACGGCAGCACGGGCCGGTGCGGCGCGACGTTGCCCCCCGCGGCTGATCGACTCAGATGCCATTTCGTCCCCCCTTGCCCTGCCGACTGTATCGGCACCGCCCCGGGCGCGCCCCCCGAGTCACTCCGTGCCCGCCCGATGGTGCCGGCCACCCAGCAAACTACGCTCAAGCTGCTCGGCAACCTGCCGAATGCCTGAGAACAGCTCATGTGCGGCATCTGTGGATCAGTCCAGACTCATCCCGACGCGATCGTCGAGGCGGTCGTCGCACAGCTCGCCACGCAGCGCCACCGCGGGCCCGATGCCGAGGGATATTTCGAGGGAGGCCGAGGAATCGTCGCCCAGAACCGTCTCTCGATCATCGACCTGGTAACCGGCGATCCGCCGATGACCAATGAGACCGGGACGATCGGCGCGGTGCTCAACGGCGAGATCTACAACTTCCAGCCGCTGCGCGATGAACTCAGGGCCACGGGGCACGAGCTCTCGAGCGACGGCGACACCGAGGTGCTGGCCCACCTCGCCGAAGACCACGATGCGGTCGCACTCGCGCGCAAGCTCGACGGGATGTTCGCGTTCGCGATCTGGGACCGGCAGCGCGAGCGGTTGGTGCTCGGACGAGATCGGGTCGGGAAGAAGCCGCTGTACTACTGGTTCTCGGCGGGGCAGCTCGTGTTCGCGAGCGAGATCAAGGGCGTGCTCGCTCATCAGGCGGTGCCGTGTGAGCTCGAGCCGAAGGCGATCTCGGCCTACCTGACGTTCGGTTATGTCCCGACCCCCGACACCTTCTTCGCGGAGATCAAGAGCTTGCCGCCGGGACACACGCTGACATTCGAGCCCGGCGGCGAGCCCGTCATCGAGCGCTACTGGCAGCTTGAGCTGCCAGGCCTCAACGGCGGCCCGCGGGCGCTCGACATCGGCCTCGACGAGGCGGCCCGAGAGGTACGGCGGCTGCTTGCGGAGGCGATCCGGCGCCGGCTGATCTCCGACGTCCCGCTCGGTGCATTTCTGAGTGGCGGAATCGACTCGAGCGCGATCGTGGCGCTGATGGCCGGGGTGATGGGTGAGCCCGTGAAGACTTTCACGATCGGGTTCGACGATCGTGACGGCTTCGATGAGCGGCCCTATGCGCGCGCCGTCGCCCAGCGGTTTGGGACCGAGCATCACGAGTCGGTCGTTCACCCCGAGGCCGTGGAGCTGGTCGAGCGGCTCGTGTGGCACCACGACCAGCCGTTCGGCGACTCGAGCGCCGTGCCGACGTTTCTGCTCAACGAGGTTGCGCGCCAGCACGTGACGGTCGCCCTGTCAGGTGACGGCGGCGACGAGTTGTTCGCAGGCTATGAGCGATTCGCGGCCGGGGTCGCGGTCGACCGGGTGTTGGCGATCCCGCACGCGGCGCGGGCGATGGGCCGCCGGGCGATCGATGCGCTGCCCGCCGGAGCGCTCCGTGGCAGGGTGGGGCGCACACAGCGATTCGCCGCGATGGTCGATGAGGGAATGCCCGACGCCTACCTGGGCTGGATCAGTTACATCCCGGAGCCATGGCGACGCCGGCTGTTGCCGGCGCCCGACGACTGGGCCCAGCGCGCGTACGCCGAACAGTGGCGCTCGAGTCAGGGAGCGCGACCGCTCGACCGGCTGCTGGCGCTGAACATCAACACCTATTTGCTTGACGACCTGCTGGTCAAGATGGACCGGACCAGCATGGCCCACGGCCTCGAGGTGCGCTCTCCGTTCCTGGACCGCGACCTGCTCGAGTTCGCCGTCCGTCTCACGCCAGGCCTGAAGGTCCGTGGCCTGTCGCTCAAGCGCGTGCTCAAGCGCGCGGTTGATGATCTGCTGCCCAAGGACATCCTCAAGCGGCCCAAACGCGGCTTTGGCGTCCCACTCGATCGCTGGTTTCGCGAGGACCTCGACACGTATACGCAATCGATGCTCGGCTCGGGCGCGCACGTGCGCGAGCACCTCAACCCAGATACGCTGGACCGGTTGCTGGCCGAGCACCGGGCCGGGGCCGCCTCGCACGGACACGCGCTCTGGACCCTGCTGACGCTCGAGCTGTTCCTGCGCCGCCACGACTGGTAGCGGCGCCACGACGCCCCGTGGTTGGCGAACTCGATCGCGTGCCGGTCAGTCAGCCAGGCAGCGCAGCATCGAAGCCAGATCGGGCGCCCACCGGTCATAGGAGTACTCCCGCTGCGCAAACGCACGCGCCGCCGTCCCACGCTCGCTGCGCCCGGGCGCATCGCGCACCAGCTGATCGAGGGCCGCGTGCCATTCGTCGGCCGATGTGGCGAGCAACCCCCGCTCGTCCCCGATCAGCTCTGAGGTTACGCCCACCGGGCTCGCGATCGCGGGCACGCCGGCCGAGAAGTACTGGAGGATCTTGTAGCCACACTTGCCCCGCGCCCACTCGATGTCAGGCAGCGGCATGATCCCGATGTCGAAGCTCGCCAGATCGGCGGCTTGGGTCTCCAGGCTCCACTGACGATGCTCGATCCAAGCTGCCTCGATAGCGCGATCGGCGCCGACAAGCACGAGCTTTGCGCGCAGACGTTCGCGGTTGAGGCGCTCGAACACCGGCAGCAGCGGTTTCAGGTACTCGCTGGTCGTCTGTGAGCCAATCCAACCGACGGTCACGACCTCCACCGGCTGATGATCCCGGCGAGGTTGGCTCGGAGGGTCGACGCAGCTGGGCACAACTTCGACCCGACCTGCGAACGCCCGTGCCCGCTGCGCGAGGAATGCGTTGCCGGCGATCACGAGGCGGCTGCGACGGAGATATTCGACGCAGCGACGGGCTTCCTGTTTGGCCCATTGAAAGCGCCGGTTCACGTCCGTGGTAGATCCCAGGAAGAGGGCGTCATCGAGGTCATAGGCGTCCAGGTGACGTGGCGGGTCAAATCCCGGCAGGGGACTCATCAGCCGAAGGCGATGGACCAACAGAAGGCCGTGGTCCCGGGAGTGCGCTGCCGCGTGCAACGCGCTCGAGGCGAGAACGGCGGCCTTGCGGTGCGGCGGACCACTCGAGGTGAGGACGCGGTACTGCTCGGGGGTCAGGCTCGGCCGGTATCCGAGCGCGATGCCCTGCGCCTGCAGAAACGGGACGAAGCTCGCAACTCGAACGCGGGCGCTTGCGACGTTCACGGGGTAGGCTGTCTCGCCCAGGATCCTAAGCGGGGCTGTGCCTTCCACCGTCGTCCGGAGCGTATCAACGCCGCCTGGCCGAGCTCGTGGAGGACGACCGGATAAGTGCGTTCAACCCGTCCAAGAATCGTGTACGTGTCCTACGACGGCGTCGGTGAGCCGCTCGGCCGGTCACAGGTTCTGTCGTATCTGCGCCGCCTCGCCGACCGGTACGAAATCACGCTGATCTCGTTCGAGAAGCCAGACAGCGACCGCGCACGGCTGCGCAGCGAGCTCGCGATGCTCGGCATCTCGTGGGTGCCGCTCGCATACCATCGGCGGCCGCCGGTCCTCTCGACGGTGCTGGACATCGCGGCAGGTGTCCGAGCGCTGATCCGCGCCTCGCGACAGGGGCGGCCCGCGATCGTTCACGTCCGCAGCTACGTGCCGGCGCTGATCGCGCTGTTGGGCCGGCGCTGGACCGGCGCCAAGTTCCTGTTCGACATCCGGGGGTTCTGGGCCGACGAACGCATCGAGGGTGGGCTCTGGCCCGCCGGCGGACGGCTGTACCGGGTCGCCAAGCGATGCGAGCGATGGTTCTTCGCCGAGGCTGACGCGATCGTGACGCTGACCGAGGCCTCGGTTCCGCAGATTCGCGCCTGGACGGGGGAGAGAGAGGTCGAGATCGCGGTGATCCCGACGTGCGTCGACCTCGACCGCTTTGCGGATCGGCCCCGGCGCCCCGACGGGCCGCATGCGCTCTGGAGCGGGTCGATCGGGACGTGGTATCGCTTTGAGCTGACCGCATCGATCGCCAGGGCTTTGGCGATGCCGCTGACGGTGATCACCCGTCAGACTGAGCTTGCCCTGCAGATTCTGGTGGGCTACCAGGCCGACGTCCGGGCCGTGACCCCCGACCGGGTGCCCGAGGAGCTGTTCGCGGGCGACGTCGGTTTGGCACTGATCAAGTCCTCGTTCTCGAAGATCGCGTCGGCGCCGACCAGGTTCGCGGAGTATCTCGCCGCGGGGATGCCGGTGATCGTGACGCCCGGCGTCGGCGACCTCGAGGCGATCGTCGACCGCCACCGGGTCGGGGTCGTGCTCCGGGGCGAGGACGAGCGGGCGGCAGAACAGGCAGCGCGGCTTGTGCTCGATTTGGCTGCCGACGAGCAGACCGCGGTCAGGTGCAGGCAGCTAGCGCGCGACCGGTTCGACGTCGACGCCGGCAGCCGCCGGTACGCCGAGATCTACGAGCGCCTGATCGACTAGTCGAGGCTAGTCGGGCCGACCGGCGCCGACTTCGGCGTTCTTCTTGCCCGACGTGCGGCGCAATCCAAGCCGCCCCGACCCGTTGGTGTCGGCGCTCGTGTACGACTTCGGCGCGTACCCGTCATAGCCGGGGCCGGTCGAAACGCCGGTCGCGACGACGCCGAGCAGGTGGCCGTGCGCGGAGACGATCATCTTCTGCAGTCGCTTGATCGTCTCGCGGCTGGAGTTGTTCATCCGCGCGACCAGGACGACGCCCGTGACGCTGCGCATCAGCGGCAGCGGGTCACTGACGGCCAGCGCCGCCGGCGTGTCGATGATCACGATGTCGCTCTGAGCCTCGAGCTCACGGAGGACGTGCTGCATCTCGTCGGAGCTGATCAGCGCCGAGGGGTTGGGGGGCACGGGACCGGCCGGGAGCACGGTCAGCATGCCGCCACCCGCGGCGTCGGGAACGGGGTAGCGGACGAGCGCGTCCGAAAGGTTGTGCTCGCGGGCGATGACGGACCCCAATCCGGCCTCCTGCTGGATGCCGAGCTTGGCGCTCACCTGGGCGCGGCGAAGGTCCGCATCTACGAGGATCACGTTGGAGCCGGCGCGGGTCATCGCGATCGATAGGCGCGTCGCGACCGTGGTCTTGCCGTCCTTCTCGCCCGGGCTGGTGACGACGAGGCTGTCAAGCGGCCGGTCGACGTTGTAGTAGGTCAGCGACGTTCGCAGCATGTTGAACGCCTCCTCGTCCTCCTCCTTGGTATCGAGCTGGCCCGAGAAGGCGCTGGCGGCGATCGACGCGAGCAGCGGCAAGTCGGTGATCCCCTCGAGGTCGTCAGGGGTGCGCAGCCGCCGGTCTGAGTTCTCGGCCAGCGCGACAGCGCCGAACGCGAGCAGGATGCCGATCACCAGGCCGAGCTCGACCGTGCGCCGGACGTTGGGCCCGATCGGGGTGGCTGACGGTGAGGCCGGCTGCAGGATCGCCGCGTCGCCATTCTGGGTCGACTTGGCGGCCCGCAGCTGGCTGAGCTGCTGTTGCAAGCTCTGCTTCTGAGCCAGGTTGCCGTTGCCGAGGTGGTTGATTTGGGAGACGATCCCACTGATCGCCGAATTGAGCTGGATTACGGCCGCCTGCTGGCGGTTGTAGGAGATCGCCTTGGCGAAGGCATTGGCGATCTGGGCCGCCTGCAGCGAGCTCGTGTCCTGAGCCGTGATCGTGAGGAAGTTCGTGGTCGGGTCGCCGGAGGCGCTCACCTTGGAGACGATCGTGCCGGGGTCCGCGGGCGGGTGCATGAACCCTGCCGCGACGCGCGCGACCGGCGTGGTCGTCACGAGCTGCGCGATCGCCGTCACGTTCGAGGTCGAAAAGCTCCCCCCGTCGGCGCCGCTCAGCAGCGTCGTATCGACGGTCGTGCTGTTGATGCCAACCAAGGAGCTCGACTGATAGATGTTGGGCTTGCCCCGCTCGAGCAGGTAGGCGACGGTCGGAGCGCCGATCACGAACACGAGGATCAGCCACTTCCAGCGCCAGATGCCCCTGAGCCACGACCTGATGTCCTTATGTCCAGTGAACTCTGGCATCAGGACCCCTTGGTGTACATCTTCATCGCTACGCGCCTGCCCTTATCTCTGTGATCGACACTTGACACCGCCCCGGTGACGCGCCGATCAACGTCACGGTAGCAGCCCAACCACTGGTTACATCGGCAGTTGGCAGCAAGTTCTAAACCGTCGTGGCAGCTGGATTGAAAGGTTCCGCAGCTCCGAGCGCTCCGCCGCGTCCCTTCTCGGCTCGGCGTCGTGCCAGCACGGGGGCCGCCTGTTCTCGCAGGATCGCCATCGCCGCAATGCCAAGCACCACGATGTGCGTGCGGTAGCGAAAGCCCGTGCCGGCGTTGCCGGCGCTGAGCGCGTAGGCGATCAGCAGGAACACCAGCGGGTATAGGATCGGCGCAACGCTCGGTAGCACCCGCCCTCGGCACAACCATGCGTAGCGGGCGAACAGGATCAGGACCGCGTACGCAAACAGTGTCCCCAGGGCGCCGAAGCGCTGGCTGGAGTCCGACAGCTGCCATGGATACGGCTTGAGGATCACGTCCCGAATCCGCTTGGGCAGGTTCTGGAGGATCGCGCCGCGGGAGCTGTAGTCGACCTGCTCCAGGGCCAGGTTGCTGCTGTTCGCAGTCCCGGTGCCCTCTCCGGCGCCGGTCGTGTTGGCGGTCTGCGAGTTCTGCAGGACCTGGAGGTTCTGCTTCGAGCTGGCCTGAATGATTGCGGGGGCGGCGATGAAGCCGGCGATCACGACGGCGTAGATCAACGGCATCGCACGCATTGGCCGATCGAGCCCGCGGAGTGCGGCGTGCAGCAACACCAACACGGCGGCCGCGATCAAGAACCACCCAGCGTAGGCACGGGTCTCCACCGCGATCAGCCCTCCCAGGGCGCAGATCAGGATGCCGCGGAGATCGAGGTGCAGCCAGATCCGTGTGCCGCCGAACACGACCAGGCCGCTGGCGAGCTCCATCAGCGGGTCCTTGTGCAATGCGCTGTTGAAGAAGATCGTCGCCGGCTCGAACGCCAGCAGCCATGCTGCGAATCGGGCCGCCCGGCCATTGGCAAGGTCGTTGACGGCCGCCAGGATCAGCACCACGCCGACCAGCGCGATCCCCACCTGGAGGATCCGCATCGCGCCCTGGGTGAGGAACCCCAGCTTGAGCTCGAGCGCGAACAGCACGACGTGGAGCTGATAGAGGCCGTGCGGGATGTAGTTGCGGCCGATCGGCTGCGCGGCGAGGTTGGTCGCATAGCTCAGAAACGTGGTCTCGTCGCCGCCGCGCAGGGTCGATGACAGTCCCGTCGTGCTGATCGCCGCGATCGCCGCGAGCCGCAGTCCGAAGCCGACGAACAGCGGCGTGCCGACCCTGAAGTCGGGTCGCGCGCGCTTCAGGCGGCGCATCAGGTAGCCGAGCACGACGACGACGAACACGGTCACCAGGACGACGCCTTCGACGTTTTGGAGGGGTGTCGCCGAGTTGGACATTCGATGCTTCTATCGGGCTCTGGGGTCTGAGGTCTTAGGTTGGGCGGATAAGGCGCCGGGCGCGACGAGGTCCAGCCTGCGCATCACACTCGCGCGGTCGCGGTTGGCGACGACGCTGAACGACTCACCAGCCGCAGCCGCGAGCACGGCTTGCTGCCAGGGTGGAGAACACCGATACGCATGATGGCACTCCTGGTATCGGCCGAAGCCGACAGAGACCAAAGCTCATCCCCGTCACCAGCATCTTAGGACGGACGCGATCGCACCGGGGGCGCTACCGGTGGTGAGAGCCGTATCCGTCATCGCGGCCGGATCGAGGTACGTCGGTACAGGGCGTCGCGATCGCCTACAACGATGAGCGATACAGACGGTCGAGGTCGTCAACCAGGCGCCCCACCGAAAATGAGCTTGACGAATAGGCGCGTCCGGCTTGGGACAGTCGCTGCGCCAACGCCGGGTCGTCGAGGACCGCCGCAACCGCGCGGGTGAAGGCCGCTTCTTGCTCGACCGGCACGACGAAGCCGGTGTGGCCGTCGCGGACCGCCGAGCGAACTCCGCCGACGTCGGTTCCGACCACCGGCACGGCCGCGGCCTGGGCCTCGATCAGACTGACGGGCGTCCCCTCGTTGTCCGATGTGAGCGCCACCACGTCGCTGGCGAAACAGACATCGGGCATGTCGCGCCGGAAACCGGCCCACACGAGCTTGTCACCGAGCGCGCGTGCGGCCTGGGAGCCGGCGAGCGACTCTCGCAGCTCGCCGTCACCGACGACCACGAACCGCGCCCGTGGCCGTTCGGCCAGCGCCAACGCAATTTGCAGGAAGCGATCGACGCGCTTGATCGGCACGAGACGCGCGATCAGCGTCACCACCTCGGCATCGGCGGCGACCCCCCACTGTTCGCGGACAATCGCTCGCCGCCGGCCACGGCCCCGATCGTCGGTGAAGCGAGCCAGATCGAACCCCAGCCCGATCACCGTGAACCGCTCGGGTTCAGCGACTCCAAGCCCGATCAGGTCGTCGCGGACCTCCTTTGAAACGGCGACCAGTGCGTCCGTGCGGCGCGCCAGCCAGCGCTCGATCTCCAGGAACATCCGCGCGGTAGCCGAATCGAAGTAGCCGGTCAGCGAATGGCCGTGAAAGGTGTGGATCAGGACCGGACGCCGGGAGGCGAGCGGGAAGGCGAGCAGCGTCGCCAATCGCCCGAGCGTGCCTGCCTTGGCCGCATGGGTGTGGACGATCTGCGGGCGGTCGCGGCGCAGGATCCGGGCAAGCCGCCACAGCGCCTCGAAATCCCCAGGTCCCGGATCGCGGCGGATCGACTTGATCAGTGTGGGCGAGACGCCGAGCTGATCGGCAAGGAAGTCCATGCTCCCTTCATCCGGACCCTCGCTCCCGCGGACCAGCCTCGTCCGGTAGCCGCGCTCGTCGAGCAACTTCGTCAGCGTGATCGCCTGGATCGCCGGACCGCCGATGTTGAGCCTCGCGATCACGCGCACCAACCGGATCGGTGTCTGTGACGTCGTCACCGCGTTAGTTGATACTGGTTGCAGGTGACAGGCGACTGCGAGGCTCAGACGACGGTCGTGCTCGCCGTCTGGGACGGATACGTCGCCGGACTCGTGTCGGTCGCGCTGGCGAGCCTTCGCCGGCAGCGCAGCGACGTCCCGATCGTGGTCGTCGACAACGCGTCGACAATCGCGCTACCTCAGCTGGACGGAGTCCGGATCATCCGCAGCCCCCGTCGGCTGAGTCTCGGCTCGGCCCGCAACCTGGGCCTCGATCAGGTGCGGACTCCGTACGTCGTGTTCTGGGACGCCGACGACGAGATGCTCCCCGGGGCGCTGGAGTTCCTCGAGTCTCAGATCGCGCCGGAGCGGAGTCTGGCGGCGTTCGGTGCGGCGATCGTCGAGGATCCGTCGGGCTCAAGACACAGGTGGCCGCGCCACTGGATGCCGGCGCTCGCGCGCTGGCCGCGGCTGTTCGCGCTCGCCGACTGCGTCTGGTCGCTGTACCCGTCGACAGGGTCGACGATCATCAGGACCGAGCTTGCGCGCGAGGCCGGCGGCTTCGGCGACGTCGAGAGCGGTGAGGACTGGTGCCTTGGGGTCTCGCTCGCGTTTCGTGGGCGGATCGGGTGGAGCGAGCAACCGGGACGGATCTACAGCCTCGACGAAGGCTCGGTCTGGGCGCGACACATGACCGCCCGCCACCAGATCGATCACGCGCGCACGGTGCGCCTGCGGATCCGCGAGGACTCAGCCATCGCCGGCTGGGCGCGCCGCGCGCTGCCGCTGATCGCCGCCGCGCAGTACGCGGCGATCGCCGCGCACGTTGTGGTCGCCGGCCTGCGTGGCGTCAGGCGGTGAGGTCGGGCGGGTCGGTGTCGCGGCGCATCCGCACGATCGCGACCACGATCGCTGCGATCAGCGTCCCGGCCAGCAGCACCGGCAACAGGAATCCGAGTCCGCCGTCGTCGGTCCCGGTGACCGCGTTGGCCAGTGCGGCCGACGACGACTGTCCGGCGGGCTGGCCGATCGAGTTGCCGAGGCCCGACGCGGCGCCGGTCCCGGTCGCCGCGGACGAACTGTGACCGGTCGCGGTGCTCGAGGAAGGGCTGCCGGGAGCGGTCGCGGCCGCCAGCGCGGCGGCCGCCGCGCCCGTCTTGCCAAGGCGAGAGAGCCTTGCATCGCCCGACCGGCCGTGACCGAGGTGGGCGATCGCGCCGTTGGCGCCACCACCGGTGCTGCCACCGCTCGACGGCGGGGCCGCGTTACCGGCCGAGGTCGGGATCGTCTCGAAGTACTGGTCGGCCCCTGACTTGCCCGGCGGCGTCAGGACCTGCCCCTTGCCCGGAACCTTGAGGGCCTGCCCGAGGGCCTGCCCTGGCAGGGCGAGCACGAGTGCCCCGACGACTAACAATGTTGCCCGGCGCATCATGCGCATACCTTGATGATAGTGACCTTGGGTCCGCCCTCGGGCCACAGGCGAATGTGATCCACGCGCGGGGTCGTTTCGAGGCCCGATCCGATGCCGGCCTCGGCCACCGGTCAGCCGCCGAAGATCGGCGATCTCGGGTCCAGCGCCCGCGCCCGCTTGTAGTAGGCGAGCGCCAGCGCAGGACGGTTTGACTCGGTCGCGAGCCGTGACGCGACCAGCCAGATGCGCCAGTTGGCGGGCTCTCGCACC
The DNA here is from genome assembly GCA_963770885.1 of uncultured Solirubrobacterales bacterium. Taxonomy (GTDB): domain Bacteria; phylum Actinomycetota; class Thermoleophilia; order Solirubrobacterales; family Solirubrobacteraceae; genus Palsa-465. The sequence continues at coordinate 179,617 of CAVYRI010000002.1, forward strand.
TCGGCCTGGGCGATCGCCTGCGCGGCGCCCCGAAGATCGCCGAGCTGTTCGAGCAGCAGCGCCCGTTGCAGGCGCGGCGACGCGGCGTCGGGCTCGATGTTCTGCGCGCTTGCGGCGTCGGCCAGCGCGGTGTGGAAGTCCCCCTCAAGGACGGCGGCCTGGCTGGAGCGCAGCTTGATAGTCATCGCCAGCGGCACGGCGATTGCCGACAGCGACAACAGCGCCACGAGGCCCAGCAGCACTCTGGTGATCACCCGCGTGCGCATGCTCCCGGGCCGGTCGCGTTCGCCGTCGCCGCCGAGTGCGGCTGCCACGAGCAGCATCGCGATCAACGGCATCACCCCGATCTGCCAGACCCAGTCAAATGCTGCCGCGGCGCAGAAGGCGGCCGTCGTCGCGACGGCGGCGGCGATCGCAAGGCGCGGATCGGTCGGTGAGCGAAACGCCCGCACCGCGCCGCCGATCAACGCGAAGGCGAAGAAGCCGCCGATCAGTGCCAGCCCGATGATCCCGAGCTCCGCGAGCGTCTCGATCCACAGCGAATGGGCGTTGCGGACGAATTCACCGAGATTGTTGTGCGCGGCCCAGTAGAACTGAAACGTTCCCGGGCCGATCCCGTCCCAGGGATGCGCCTTGAAGGCGTGGACCGCGACGACCCAGTACTGGTAACGGTGACTGCCGGCGATCGACAGCAGCCGGAAGTACTGGTTGCCCGCGACCGTGTGGGTGGGCTGCTTGAACTCCCGCCACAGATGGCTGTCGGTCCTCGATGCGAGCGTGACGATCACCACCGCCGCGACCGCGAGTGCGATCAGGCCGGCGATCACCTGCGACTGAGCGCGCGAGACCTTGAGCCAGGCGGGGCGCTTACGCCCCTGGCGCGCGAGCTCGAACGAGGCCTGTCCGACGCAGACCGCGACGCATACGACGGCGAGCACGAGGAGCATCGCGTGCCGCTGACTGGCGGGCGCCGGGTGGTGAAATGCGTCGCGCACGCCGGCGAGATGAAGCAGCTCGAGCATCACGACGGCGCTGCCGAGGGCGGCGATCAGCGCGGTCACCAGGCGTGGCAGGCGGTCGGGGACGAGCGCGAAGAACGCGATCAGCCCGACCGCCGCGGCAAAGATCCCGCCGCGCGAGACGGTCAGCGCCAGGCACAGGACGACGACTGGCAGGGCCCCGGCGCCGGCCACGCGGCCGGCGAGTGTGCGGGCCCCGGTCGCGACAAACAGCAGCAACGGAAGCCCGAGCGCCGCGAACTCCCCGACCCCGTCTGAGTAGTCGAATGGGTAGCGAAGCCGCGGGGTCGCATAGAAGCGCGCCGCGTTGTCGGTCGGAAACCAGGACGGCACCAGCCGGGAGAGCACCGCGAGCAGCGCCACGAGCCCGACCGCACACGCGATTCCCGACAGCAGCGGCCGCTGCGTGCGCTTGTTCATGAGCGCCAGGCCGAGCACGAGCACGCCGAGGTACATCGCGACCCGGCCGAGTTCTGCAAGCGTCTGCTCCTTGCTCCCGGTCCAGCCGAGCGCGAGCCACGTCCAGACGACGAATCCGCAGAACAGGATCACCGCCGTCCAGGCCGCCGGGCCAAGACGCCGGGTGCAGAGCAGGCCGATGATCAGGCCCAGCAGCAGCACCCACCAGAGCAGGATGCCGACCTCGCTGCGGGCGATCACGTCGTAGCCGCCGCCCGACAGCGCGAGGTAGGTGGCAGGCAGGAAGCCGAGCGTCCACGCCGCGGCTCGCTCGGCGGCGAACGGCCCGATAGTCTTCTGCGCCCTGAGGCGTCGGGTCGCGGTTGCGCTCATCGAGGGTGACGCCCGACGATACAGCGAGCGGCGTGCAACCAGGCTTTCGCAGACCGCTAAAGCTCGCTAGACGTAGTAAAGAATGGTACGCTGGGCCGCTGACCGCCACCGTCGGCCCTTGGGGGGCTACGCTCAGAAGGGGTGTTTTGTGCGCAGACTGTCTTACATGCTGTTCGGTGCTATCACGATTCTCGTGGTCACCGCAAGCGTCGCGTCAGGGGCGAAACCGCACTCGACCATAATTCGCTGCAAGCCGAACAACATCACGGGACCGCCGTGCCTGTCACCGACCGTGTCGACACATGTCAATGCCAAGTGCAAAAAGGCCGGCACCAGGTTCACCGTGCCGATCAGCGTTTCCGGAAATGCGGGTATCCGAAAGGTCACCGTTAAGGTCGGCGGCAAGACCGTCAAGGTTTACAAGTTCAAAGGAAAAGGTCCCCTGTCGAAGAAGCTCAGGGGCCTGATTCTGACGTCGGGGCTCAAGCACGGCGTCTACACGTTGAAGATCACCGTCGTTGACACTCGTGGAAAGAGCAAGACCATCTCGAGGCGGTTTGCAATCTGCAAGCCTTCCCCAGTATTCACGGGCTGATTGGGTGCCGCAGGGCCGTCCACGGACCTCAGCTGACCGCAAGGACGCGCCCGGCATCAGCTGGGCGCGTCTGCTGCTCGGCACGTTAGCGGTCGGCGTGGCCTTGGCGCTGCCGGTGTCGGCTGCGTCAGCTGCCGCGGATTCGGACGCCACCGGAGGTCTGCGGTCCGCCACGCAGTCGGCTGCCGGCCCCAACGCGACCGGATGTCCGGCTCCCGGGTCCGGTGCCAGCGGGTCACAGACCGCAACCGGAACGACCGGAAGTGCGACCAGCGGAACTGGCACAAGCGGAACCGCCACCACGGGGACGGGCACGGGCCCAACCACAACCTGTCAGCCGACGATCCGCACGAAGGTCCTGTCCAACCAGACCACCCACACGACCTGGGCGCTGGCAAATTACTCGGGCAAGATCCGCAGGCAGCCGTCAAAGAGCTCGCGCGCGTTCGACAGGCTGCTGCTGGGGACACCCGACGGGCTGGGCCTGCAGACCTACGAGCTACTGAGCGAGGAGTTCATTCCCCATCAGGGCACCTGGGTGCATCTCCGGGTTCCCGGCCGGCCGAACGGCCGTACTGGCTGGGTCCAGATCGGTGAACTGGGTCAGTACAACGTCGTGCACACGGAGCTGATCGTCAACCGCGCGGCGCGCAAGCTGACGCTCTACCGGTGGGGCAAGGTGATCTACCGCGCGCCGGTCGGCGTCGGTAAGCCGAGCACCCCGACACCTGCTGGGCACTTCTGGATCACCGAGGCGTTCATCTCCACCGACCCCTTCTACGGGCCATACGCCTTCGGAACGACCGATTACTCGACTCTCAGCGAGTGGCCTGGGGGCGGTGTCGTCGGGCTGCACGGCACAAACGAGCCTGCACTCGTACCTGGTGACCCGTCCCACGGCTGCATCCGCTTGCACAACCGCGACATCTCCCGGCTCGAGCACCTGATCCCGATCGGCACCCCGATCTGGATTCAGTAGCGCCCCGGTTCACCCGCGAGCCCTGAGCCAATCAGTCGGCGTGCGCGAGGAGCTGCGTGTGCCGGGAGCGATGGTGCCGGTGACCGGCGCGGCGCACCGGATGCCGGCGGGTGTAACGGCGGGAGTGCAACCGGTGACGTCGGTGGTGGTCTGAGTGCCGGGTGCTGCCGGCCGTCGCGATCCGAGCCGTGGGCGCGCTGCTCGAGACCCCGGTTGACGGATAGGGCGCCTGCATCGCGGCCTGTAGGCCGGCCCAGCGGGCTGCCGCGACGGATCCGGTCGGGTAGATCGAATAGGTGTCGCCGCCGGCCTGACCGTAGGTGCCCTGGAAGGACCACCAGAGGATCAGCTTCGGGTGGGCATGGGCGAGCACCAGGTTGCGCAGCGCGAGCTGCTCGGCCGGGCTGGGGTACTGAAGCTTGGCGTAGCAGGAGGCCTGTGTGTCGGACGTAGTGCAGACACCGGTCGCCTGGCCGTCGGTGATGTTGTCGCCCCACGTGAACGCCTGAAGGATGAAGGCTGACTGCTTGCCGTCGCGAGTCGCGATCCGCTGCGTCTGGCTGATCTCATCGGCGACCGGACCCCAGACGTCCTGGTTTGAGCTCACCGGCATCAGCGAGCTGTTGAAGACCGGATAGATCTCCTGGCCGATCTCGTCCGCCATGCCCTCGTAGGTGCTGGTCTGGTCGTTGTTGGCCGAACCGATCATCACCATGTGTCCCGGGTCCTGCTGGCGGATCACCGCGATGTACTGGGCGAGCGTCGAAGCGGCGCCTTGGGGCAGCACCGAGTCATCGGCCGCGTAGTAGCCGTAGGTGCCGGGCAGCCCGCCGAGCCAGTGGATCATGTAGGCGAGGACCTGACCGTTCTGGTCACATCCGCAGGCGGTGGCGAATGACTGGTAGCGACCGTCCATGGTGGTGCTCGTCCGCGGGTCCTGCCACCAGCCCTCGTCGCTGACCGCCCACATCACGCCCATGCCAAGCGCGTGCGCGACGTTCGCGTAACTGGAGAGAGCGCTCATCGAGGTCTCATCGACGGGCAGGACAACGACGCTGGCGCCGCCGGCGTGCATGACCTCGAGCCGGTGGACGCAGCTCGCCATCATGGTGTTGAGTGAGCAGTCTTCGAAGACTCCCTCAGCCGGCATCGAGGCGGCGGACGCGGCGGACGCGGCAAGCACGAACGCGAGCATGCTCGCAAGGGCGGTTGCGACGATGAATCGGCGCATCGGACCTGACCTTTCGGGAGCTGGGCTGTCTCCGGGAGACCCCTGGCTTTGCGACCCCGCCTCGCGACGGGTGTGCCTTTATCGAGGGGGGCGTACGTCCGCCTCTGTCATTTGCTCTCTGACTTTGGTATCGGCCGGCAGCGGCAAGCGGTGATCGCGTCTGTCCAGGCGTGGACGGACGTTGGACCGCTCACGTTTCAGACGCGTACCACGGTCCGCTCGCAGACGACATAAAGACCTGGGGCTACTCCCAGGCTGAACATACGCCTCGTCATTGGGGGTGCCAGAGGCGCGAAGATCTTGTACGGGAATGATCAGTTAAGGACACTCGATTGCGTACGGAAAGGTTTTACCGATCACCGCCAATAGCAGCGGAAACCTCCTTATCGATCACCGCCATACCAGTCGTCAAGCCCGCTCCCCAGACCGGGGCCGCGTGGTGGGCTCAGCGCTCCGGCCACGGTGCGCAGCGGATCCTCGCGGCCGGCGAACTGGCCCAGCGTCGCCAGGCCACAGGGCCGGTCCGGCGCGATCGCCACGGCGGCGTGCAGCGCCGCGGCGATTCCGAGCGGGCCGTCGAGCGTCGAGGCGAGATAGACCTGATAGCCGCGGTCTCGGGCGCGACGCGCGGCTGCCAGCACGCCCGAGATCCCCCCGAAGGCCGCGATCTTCAAGCAGACCGCGTCGCACGCGCGGCGGTCCAGAGCACCGTCGGCCGTGGCGGTCTCATCGATCGAGACCGGCACGAGCGTCTGCGCCACCAGTTCGCCGATCGCGTCGAGACCCTGGACCGGCTCCTCGCACAGCTCGAGCCCGACCGGCTCGAGCATCCGCAGTGACGCGAGCGCCTCGGCGACCGTCCACGCGCCGTTGGCGTCGATCCTGATCTCGGTCTCGGGCCCGACAGCCGCGCGGACGGCGGCGAGGCGCCCCGCGTCGTCGCCGATCGCGACCTTGACCTTGACGCAGCGAAAACCGTCGCTCGCCGCCGACGCAGCCTCGCGCGCGGCCCCGGCTCGATCCGCGGATGCGATCGTCGCGTTGACTGCGACGGGTCGTGGTTGGTCGACACCCAGCAGTCGCCACACGGGCTCGCCGGCGCGGCGGCCGGCCTGGTCCCAGAGCGCCAGATCGATCGCGGCAAGCGCCTGCGGGAGTCCGGCAGGCTCGGCGCAGCGGCGCAGCAGAGCCGGGTGATCCTCGCCGTCGGCATCCGACAGCACGTCGCGGCAACGATCGAGGGCCGCGAGCACCTCCTCGGCACCGACGCCGTGGTAGCCCTGAAGTGGCGCTGCCTCGCCGTGACCGACGACTCCGTCGTCGGACTCCAGACGCAACAGGATCAGAGGTCGAGCGGTGACCGAGTCCTGGCTGGAGACAAACGGCGCGCGCAGGTACGCCTGATCAACGGTGACGTCGACCTTCACCTGCTCAGCAGCAGCCCGGCCGACAACAGCACGCAGAAGGCGAGCTGGAGCATCCCGGTCCTGGCCAGGGCACCGTTCAGCGATGGCCCATCGAGCTTGTTGCGCACCGTCCGCACGACGCCCGCGGCGAGCGTGATCGTCAGCCACGGCAACAGCACCCAGGCTCTGGTCGGGCCGAACACCCAGGTGACCGGGGCGAGCACGAACGCGAGGTACACGATCACCGCGAACATCACCCGCGTCCCCTCGCGCCCCAGCCGCACCGCCAGGGTGCGCTTGCCGGCGCGGCGGTCGGAGTCGATGTCACGGATGTTGTTGACGACCAGGATCGCCGACGCCAGCAGCCCGACCGGAACGGCAAGCGCGAACGCCTCCCATTCGAGGTGCTTGACCTGAACGAAGTAGGAGCCGGCGACCGCGACGATCCCGAAGAACAGGAACACGAACACCTCGCCGAGCCCCTCGTAGCCGTACGGGCGGGGGCCGCCGGTGTACAGCACGCCGGCGAGGATCGACGCGGCGCCGACCAGCAGCAGCTGCCAGCCCGCGACCGCGACCAGGTACGCGCCCGCGAGTACCGCGAGCCCGAACGACACGTATGTGGCGACCAGCACCTGCTTGGGCGGCACCAGTCCCCCGGCCGTGACGCGGACCGGACCGAGGCGATCGTCGGCGTCAGCGCCGCGGCGGGCGTCGGAATAGTCGTTTGACAGGTTCGTGCCGACCTGGATGAAGATCGCGCCGAGCAGCGCGGCGACGAAGCGCAACGGGTGAAAGACGCCCGCAAACCCCGCCAGCGAGGTTCCGACGAGCACGGGAGCGACGGCGGCAGGGAGCGTCCGCGGGCGCGCGGCCATCAGCCAGATCCGGACTCCGCTGGGGAGCGTCGCGGCGCTCGCCGCCCGGCTGGCCACTACGGCCGCCTGGGGAACTGCGAGAAGTCGACCGGGCGCTTCTGCAGGTAGGCGTCACGCCCCTCCTGTGCCTCCTCGCTCATGTAGAAGAGGAGGTTGGTGTCGTGGGCGAGCTGCTGGATGCCGGCGAGCCCGTCCTCGTCGGCGTTGAAGCTCGCCTTCAACAGCCGCAAAGCGAATGGCGACATCGCAAGCATCTCGCGGCACCACTGAACCGTCTCGGACTCGAGCTGCTCGAGCGGCACGACTGTGTTGACGAGGCCCATCGCGAGCGCCTCTTGGGCGTCGTACTGGCGACACAGAAACCAGATCTCCTTGGCTTTCTTGGGCCCCACAAGCCTCGACAGCACGCTGGCCCCGAACCCACCGTCGAACGATCCGACCTTAGGGCCGGTCTGGCCAAAGCGGGCGTTGTCGGCCGCGATCGTCAGGTCACAGACGACGTGCAGAACATGGCCGCCGCCGACCGCGTAGCCCGCGACCATCGCGACGACGGGCTTGGGCAGCCGCCGGATCTGCAAGTGCAGGTCGGTGACGTGAAAGCGGCCGACCGCCTGATGGGCGCCGGCGTTGGCGGGATCGGCGCCGGTCACATAGCCGCCGCGCTGGCCGCGAACGCGCTGGTCGCCGCCTGAGCAGAAGGCGTCGGGACCCTCGCCGGTCAGGATCACGACACCGACATGCTGGTCCTCGCGAGCGCGCTCGAACGCGTGGGAGAGCTCGATCACGGTCTCGGGACGGAAGGCGTTGCGGACCTCGGGACGGTTGATCGTGATCTTGGCGATGCCGGCGCCATCGCCCGACGCCGTCTCATAGCGGATGTCGGTGTAGTCCCCGGCCGCCTGCCAGCTGATGGTCACTGGGTAGCTCCTGTGGTCGTGTCGGCAGCGAGGACTCTACGCAAGCGCGGTGAACTGGACTCGGTATGTCGCACATCCCGCTGTTAGGGTGTCCTAATACGCCCACGGATCTGTGTTAGGGTGCCCTAATGGTCCACGTGACCCGCAAGCAGGTCGGGTGGGGCGTCCTGTTGACGGCGCTCGCCGGGATCGTCGTGTGGCAGTTCGTGAGCGCAGCCGGTGGCACCCCGGACCCGACTGATCCGAACACGCACCTGAGCCACCTCGCCGTCGTCGTCGACAGCGGGATCCTGGTGCTCCGGGAGGGGCTCGAGACGATTCTCGTGCTCGCGGTCCTGACGGCCAGCATGCGCGGCGCCAACAGCTCGTATCGCCGGCCACTTGCGCTCGGCGGGGCGACCGCCTTCGCAGCGGCGATCGGCACCTGGTTCGTCGCGATCGCAATCACCGATGCCGTCGGGCCCGGCAGCCTCGACCTCCAGGCCGCGACCGGACTGCTCGCGATCGCAGTGCTGCTGGTGGTGATGAATTGGTTCTTTCACCGCGTCTACTGGACCGGCTGGATCGCGCACCACAACAAGCGCCGCAAGGAGATCGTCACCGGCGCCGGCTCGGTCAGCATGCAGCGCACGCTGCTCGGGCTCGCGTTGCTCGGGTTCACGTCGGTCTACCGCGAGGGTTTCGAGGTCGTCCTGTTCCTCCAGAACCTCCGTCTCCGGTACGGCTCCGGGGTTGTGCTCGAAGGCGTGGCGCTTGGATTGGTGTTCGTGGCGGTGATTGGCTACGTGACGTTCGCACTTCAACGGCGGCTGCCGTACCGCAGGATGCTCGTCGCCACCGGCGTGATGCTCGGGCTCGTGCTGCTGGTGATGGTCGGAGAGAGCGTCCAGGAGATGCAGCAGGCGGGCTGGATCGCCACCACTCCGATCCATGTCGCGATCCCGGGTTGGATGGGGCTCTGGTTCGCCGTCTTCCCCAACGTCCAGACAGTCGTCGCCCAGGTCGGCGCGGCGCTGCTCGTCGTCGGGTCCTATTTCCTCGCCGAGGAGATCAAGGTGCGCCGGCCGCGCAGACGCGGCGAGCGCCCGGCGGTGCCCGCGACCGCCCCGCCGCAGGTCGGTCAGCTGCGCTCCGAGCTGGGCTGACCTCCTTCGTCGTTCTACTGTTGGGCGAGTGTCGTGGCTCCAGTTAGCAGCCGCCAAGCAACCTGACCGGGTCGCCGTCCACGGGCCCGAGCGGAGCCTGACCTACGCCGAGTTGTCGCAGGCGGCGATCGGTGCCGCCGGAGCGCTCGAGCGCCTCGGGATCAAGTCCGGCGGTCGAGTCGCGCTCGCGCTCACCCCCGGCGAAGACTTCGTGATCGCGCTGCACGGCTGCTCGCTGGTCGGCGCGGCGGCCGTGCCGATCGACCTCCGCCTGACCGAGGATGAGCGCGCGGTCCGGATCGCGGCGGCCGACGTCGTCATCAATGAGCCGCTCCGGGGGCAGCGCCCGAACCGGCCGCAAGCGTTGGCGGGAGATCCGGCGGTCGCCATCATGCATACGTCGGGGACAACGGCGGCGCCGAAACCGGTCGTGCTGAGCCACCGGAACTTTCTTGCCAGCGCACTCGGCTCGGCGGTCGCGCTCGGGCTCGACCCGGCCGAGCGGTGGTTGTGCCCGATGCCCCTGGCGCACGTCGGCGGGCTCTCGATCCCGATTCGCAGCTCGATCTATGCGACCACGGCGGTCGTCCAGGGCCGGTTCGAGCTCGAGGCCGTCTTGGCTGAGCTGATGGACCCCGGACGGCGGACGACGCTCGTGTCGCTGGTTCCGACGATGCTCGCCCGGCTGCTCGACGCCGGCCTGGAGAGGCCGCCGACGCTGCGCTGGGCGCTGCTGGGCGGCGGCCCGATCGCGCCGGCGCTGCTGGCGCGAGCCGCCCAGGCCGGGGTTCCCGTCGCGCCGACGTATGGGATGACCGAGGCCTGTTCGCAGATCGCCACGTTCGGCTGGCCGCTGGTGGGGGTGCAGCTGCGAACCGTCGATGGCGAGGTGCACGCGCGGGGCGAGATCGTCGCCGCGGGCGCGCTCTCTGACGATGGCTGGCTGCACACCGGCGACCTTGGAAGCCTCGACGAGCGGGGCCGGCTGCAGATCGTCGGCCGCATGGCCGACACGATCGTCACCGGCGGCGAGAACGTCGCGCCGATCGAGATCGAGGACGTGCTCCTCGCGCACCCCCGCGTGGCCGATGCAGCGGTGCTCGGGCGGCCCGATCCGGAGTGGGGGGAGGCGGTCGTCGCCCAGGTTGTCCTGCGCGACGGGAACGGGCGGCTCCCCTCGGAGGAGCTGCGCGTCTGGTGCGCGGAGCGAATGGCGCCGTTCAAGGTCCCGAAGGCGTTCGAGTTCGTCGCCGGGGTGCCGCGCGGACCGACGGGCAAGTTGCTGCGGCGCGAGCTCGCATAGGCGGCTGGGCGAGGCCGCAATGTGACGTCGATCGATGTGACATCGTTTGGCGTGTGCCGGCCGACCTGACGATCGAACAGCTCGCGGCGCGATCGGGCATGTCAGTCCGCAATATCCGCGCCCACCAGGCCCGGGGTCTGCTCGGGCCGCCGGAGGTGCGCCTCAGGGTCGGCTACTACGGCCCCGACCACGTCGCGCGGCTGAAGTTGATCTCAGACCTCCAGCAGGAGGGGTTCAACCTCGCCGCGATCAAGCACCTGCTCGACGACAGCGAGGGGATGGCCCAGCGGCTGGCGAAGTTCAGGCACGCGCTGACCGAGCCCCCGAACGCCGAGCAGCCCGAGACCCTGACGACGGCCGAGCTCGGGCGGCGCTTCCGGGTCAGCACCGAGGAGGCACCGCGGGTGCTCGACCGCGCCCGGCGACTCGGGGTGCTGGTCGAGATTGGCAACGGCCGCTTCGAGGCCCCAAGCCCGTCGCTGCTGGCGGTCGCGGAGCGAGTCGTGGCTCGGGGTGTCTCGCTCGATGGCGCGCTGGGCGTGTTCGAGCAGATCGAGGACAACTGCGATGCGGTCTCGGCCGCGTTCGTGAAGCTGTTCGTCGATGAGGTCTGGCAGCCGTTCCTGGCGGCCGGGATGCCGGTAGAGCGGTGGGCTGAGATCGACCAGTCGATCGACCAGTTGCGCCCACTCGCGACCGAGGCTCTGCTGGCGATCTTCGGTCATCGGATGAGCACTCAGATCGACGCCGCGTTCGGGGAGTTGGGTCGGCGGCGGGTCGGGTAGGGTCCACGCCATGGGCGCGGTCGAACCCGACGAACAACGAGTCGCCAGCCGCCAGATGTGGGAGCGTGCCGCCGAAGGGTGGGGCAAGCGCGCAGACCGCGTCCGTGACTGGGGGATGCCGGTGTCGGCGGCGATGATCGACGCGCTCGAGCTCCAGCCCGGCCAGCGGATCCTCGAGCTCGCCGCCGGGCCCGGAGACACCGGCTTCATGGCGGCCGAGCTGATCCAGCCGGCGGGGACGCTGATCTCCAGTGACGGCGCCGAGGCGATGATCGAGGTCGCGCGTGGGCGAGCTGCTCAGTTGGGGATCGAGAACGTCGAGTTCGCGCAGCTCGAGCTCGAATGGATCGATCTGCCGACCGGAAGCGTCGACGCGGTCCTGTGCCGGTGGGGGATCATGCTGACGGTTGATCCCGAGACGGCGGCTCGCGAGATCCGGCGTGTGCTGCGCGCCGGCGGCAAGGCGGCGTTCGCCGTCTGGGACGTCGCTGAGAACAACCCCTGGGCCACGATCCCCGGCCAGACGATGGTCGCGCTCGGTCACGCCGAGCCGCCCGATCCCGACGCCCCCGGGATGTTCAGGCTCGGTGCTCCCGGCGCCCTGCGGGACGTGCTCGAGTCAGCCGGGTTCGTCGAGGTGGAGGTCGCGACGGTCGCTCTCGAGCGCCGGTACGCCGCGATCGGCGAGTACGTGGATGAGGCGATCGAGCTGTCGCCGACGATCAGCACGACCTACGGTGACCTGACCGAGGACGATCAACAGAAGATCGTTGAGCGGATCACCGCGCTCGCGCAGCCGTTCGTCGCCGACGACGGGAGCGTGCTGCTCCCGGGCAGCTCGCTGGTCGCCCTCGCGAGCGCCTGAAACCGCGCCGCACACCCTGACAGTGATCTTGCATTGTGGGACGCCAATTGCAGGAGTTTTGCGCTGCGCCGCGACGCTGGACACTGTCGCCCCATGCACACCAAAATCCAGGTTCTGCTCACCGGCCTCGTCGTGCTCGCTTTCCCAGCCTCGGCGTCGGCCAACTTTGCACACGTCGTCGCCAAGGGCGAGTCGCTGTCCTCGGTTGCGGCGACCGACGGGCTGTCGGTCGATCAGCTCGCGGCCGCGAACGGCCTGTCGCCCGATGCCCAGCTGATCACCGGCGCGACGCTTCAGATCCCACCGCAGTCCGCCGCGGCGGTCACCCCCAGCTCGGCGGCGGGTGACGAATCGCAGCCGGTCACGAGCGAGGGCGCGGCGCCGGCGGGCGGCGGGGGGTATGTCGTGCAGCCAGGCGACACCCTGTCCGCAATTGCGGCGGCAAACGGAATGACGGTCGATCAGCTCGCCGCCGCGAACGGGCTCACGCCGTCGGGGCTGCTGATCGCGGGCACGACGCTGAGCTTGGGAAGCTCATCGGCATCGTCAAGCGCTTCGGTGGCGCAATCCGCGCCCTCCGGCGGTGGCGGAGGCGGCTACGTCGTGCAACCCGGTGACACGCTCTCAGCGATCGCGGCCGCCGGCGGCACGACCGTGGACCAGCTCGCGGCCGCCAACGGGCTCAGCCCCTCGGGGCTGTTGCTCGCGGGCACGACGCTCACCGTCCCCGGAGTCTCTGCGTCGAGTGGCTCGGGCTCGGCCGGTGGCGGGGCGCAGCCGACCCCCGAAAGCGTCAGCCCCTCCGATGTTGGGGCGGTCGCCGCGGCCAACGGCGTGCCGCCCTCGCTCGCCGAGGCGATCGGCTACCAGGAGTCGGGCTTCAACAACGACCTCGTGTCGAGCACCGGCGCGACCGGCGTGATGCAGATCGAGCCGGGCACCTGGAGCTACATCGAGCGCAACCTCTCGGGCCCGCTGTCCTCAGCCTCGGCGCAGGACAACGTCCGTGGCGGCGTGCTGTTGCTGCGCTCGCTGCTCCAGGAGACGGGCGGCGACGTCGGCCTCGCGGCGGCCGGCTACTACCAGGGGCTGCAGTCGGTGCGCGAGCACGGTCTGTACCGCGACACGCGTCGATATGTGGCCGACGTGACTGCGCTTCAAAGCCGCTTCGGCGGGCCGTAGGAGCCGGACGCGACCAACCCGGCCGCGCGGCGTCTGGTCTCGGGCGTCGTGCGGCCGGCGCGTCGGGCGGTCCAGACGCCGCGCCGGGTGCGGCGGTCAACCGTAGGTCCAAAACCGTCGCCCAGCCCAGTAATCCGCCCACCCCCGGGCCCCGGGCGCGCGCCGAACCCGCGGCGAGTGCCGCGACCGCCCCTCTCGATAGCGGTCTTTCGGACTCCCGTCCCGCACCGCGCCCGACGGCACCGGCACCCAACACGAGCCCCACAACGCAGCCGCCAACCCGCGCCATGTAGCCTGCCGCCCATGTTCTATGACGACGACGCTGACCTCGGCAAACTCGACGGCAAGACCGTCGCGATCATCGGCTACGGCTCCCAGGGCCACGCCCACGCGCTCAACCTGATGGAATCCGGCGTCTCGGTCGTCGTCGGCCTGCGCCCGGACTCGAGCAGCGTCGCCAAGGCGGAGAGCCACGGCCTGCGCGTCGTCGATCCCGCCGACGCCGCCAGTGAGGGCGACCTGGTGATGCTGCTGGTGCCAGACGAGCTCCATGGCCAGGTGTGGGAGTCCGGCGTCAAGGACGGGATCGCGCCCGGGAACATGCTGATGTTCGGCCATGGCTTCTCGATCCACTACGAGCAGATCGTTCCGCCACCCGACGTCGACGTCGCGCTGGTGGCCCCGAAGGGCCCGGGACATCTCGTGCGCCGCCAGTACCTCGAGGGCTCGGGCGTCCCCTGTCTGGTGGCGATCGAGCAGGACGCCAGCGGCGACGCACTCGGGCTTGCGCTGGCCTACGCCAAGGGGATCGGGGGCACGCGCGGGGGCGTCATCGAGACGAGCTTCAAGGACGAGACAGAGACTGACCTGTTCGGCGAGCAGGCGGTCCTCTGCGGCGGCGTGACCGAGCTTGTCCGCGCCGGCTACGAGACGCTTGTCGATGCCGGCTATGACCCGCGCCTGGCCTACTTCGAGTGCCTCCACGAGCTCAAGCTGATCGTCGATCTGATGTACGAGAAGGGGATTGCCGGGATGCGCTACTCGATCTCCAACACGGCCGAGTACGGTGATCTGACGCGCGGCAAGCGGGTGATCGGCGAGGACTCACGCAATGCGATGAAGCAGCTGCTGGCCGAAATCCAGGCGGGCGACTTCGCGCGCGAATGGATCGCCGAGAACCGCGCCGGCCAGGAGAACTTCAAGCGGATGCGTGCCGAGCAGTCCCAGCATCAGGTCGAGGTCGTTGGCCGCGAGCTCCGCGAGCAGATGGACTGGATCGACACTGATTTCGAGGAGTAGGCGCAGCTAGAGTCCGTCGCGCCGTCGTGACCGGTGCGAGCGGGAGGATCCAACCTGCCGGGCAGCGGCGGGCCCAGCTCGCCGGGCGCCCGGGCATGCAGATCTCGCTAACGTCGCTTGAGGCCTGATGACCCGGACCCTGCTGCAGATCCCAGATGCGATCAAGCCGGCCGACGGCCGCTTCGGGTCGGGACCCTCACGTGTCCCGCAGGCTCACCTTCTCTACCTGGCCGGCCCCGGAGCCGCCCTGATGGGAACCTCGCACCGCCAGCCGCCGGTGCGCGAGTTGGTGGGCCGCGTCCGCGCCGGGATCAGGGAGCTGTTCGCGCTCCCGGACGGATACGAGGTGGCGCTCGGCAACGGCGGCACGACCGCGTTCTGGGACGCAGCCAGCTGTTGCCTGGTCCGCGAGCGAGCGCTCCATCTCGCCTACGGGGAGTTCTCGAGCAAGTTCGCCAAATGCACTGCCAATGCGCCATTCCTCGCCGATCCGATCCTTGTCGAGGCCGAGCCGGGCGACGCCCCCGAACCGCGTGGCGACCCCGAGGCCGACGTGATCGCCTGGGCCCACAACGAGACCTCGACCGGGGTCATGGTCCCGGTGCAGCGACCGAGCGGGGCAGAGCACTCGCTGGTCCTGATCGACGCGACCTCCGGGGCGGGCGGCCTGCCGGTGCAGATCGCCGCGTCGGACGCCTACTACTTCGCGCCGCAGAAGGGCTTTGCCTCCGACGGCGGGCTGTGGCTCGCCGTGCTGAGCCCGGCGGCGCTGCAGCGGATCGAACAACTCGCCGCCGACGGCGCGGGGCGATGGGTGCCCGACTTCCTGTCGCTCCCAATCGCGCTCGAGAACTCGGTCAAGGACCAGACCTACAACACGCCCGCGATCGCGACCCTGGTGCTGCTGGCCCGGCAGCTGAGCTGGATGCTCGAGCGGGGAGGACTCGACGCGATGGTGCAGCGGACGACCGCCTCAAGTTCGCATCTCTATGACTGGGCCGAGCGCCACGCGCACGCCACCCCGTTCGTCGCCGACCCGGTCAAGCGCTCACTGGTGGTTGGCACGATCGACTTCGATCACGAGATCGACGCGGCGACGTTGGCGGCCACGCTGCGCGCCAACGGGATCGTCGACGTCGAGCCGTACCGCAAGCTGGGGCGCAACCAGCTACGGATCGCGATGTTCCCCGCGACCGACCCAGCCGACGTGCAGGCGCTGACCGCCTGCATCGACTGGGTGCTCGAGAACTCATGACCACGGCCCGCGTCCTCGTGGCCGAGAAGATCGGTGACTCGGGCATCGACCTGCTGCGCGAGCACTTCGATGTCGACGTCGGCGCCGGCTGGAGCACCGAGGAGCTCGATGCCCGGATCGGAGAATACGACGGGATTCTGATCCGCTCGGCGACCAAGCTCGACAGCGGGCTGCTCGACAAGGCGCAGCGGCTGCGCGCGGTCGGCCGGGCCGGCGTGGGGGTCGACAACGTCGACGTCGACGCGGCGACCAAACGCGGGATCGTGGTGGCCAACGCGCCGCAGTCAAACGTGATCACGGCCGCCGAGCACACGATGGCGCTGTTGCTGGCGCTGGCGCGCAACGTGCCCCAGGCGCATCAGTCGCTGACCGCCGGTCGCTGGGAGCGATCGAAGTTCTCGGGCGTTGAGCTGTACGAGAAGACGCTCGGGATCCTCGGCTTCGGCCGCATCGGCCAGCTGGTCGCGCAGCGGGCCCGCGGCTTTAACATGAAGGTGATCGCGTTTGATCCATACGTCGCGGCCGAGCGCTACCGCGAGCTGGGCGTCGAACAGGCCGGGTCGCCCGATGACGTCTATGCCGCCGCTGACTTCCTGACGCTGCACCTGCCCAAGACGGCGGACACCGAGGCGTGGCTGGACTCCGAAGTGCTCGCCAAGTGCAAGGACGGCGTCCGGATCCTGAACGTCGCGCGGGGCCCGCTGGTGGTCGACGAGGACCTCCGGGCCGCGCTGGACTCCGGCAAGGTCGCCGGCGCGGCGCTCGACGTGTTCCAGAGCGAGCCGGTGACCGAGCACCCGCTCTTCTCCTATCCGAACGTGATCGTGACTCCCCACCTGGGCGCGTCGACCGCTGAGGCGACCGACCGCGCCGGCTATCAGGCGGCCGAGCAGGTCGTGGCCGCGCTGACGGGAGGCGTCGTCACCAGCGCCGTCAACGTCCCGGCGATCCCGATCGAGGACGTCGAGGCGCTCGGTCCGTTCCTGCCGCTGTGCAACTCACTTGGCCGGATCGCGATCGCGCTGGCGCTCGCGGAGGGCTCGTCGATGGACCGGATTCAGACGGACTTCTTCGGGCGGATCGCCGATCGTGACACCCGGCTGCTGGCGATCGAGGTACTGCTCGGGGTTCTCGCCGGCCATATCGAGGAGGACGTCAACTCCGTCAACGCGCCGGCGATCGCCGAGGAGCGCGGCATCCGCGTGGTCGAGACAAAACACAGCGCCGCCCGTGACTACACCGACTTGGTCCGGGTCGAGGTGACCTGCGGCGAGCACATGGTCCGGGTCGCGGGGACGCTGCTCGGACGCCGCAATCGTCCCCACCTGATCGAGGCGTGGGGCCAGCGCTTCGACGTTCAGCTCGAGGACACAGTGACCCTGTTCCGCTACCGGGACCTGCCCGGAATGCTCGGCCGGGTCGGCAACGCGTTCGGCGATCACGGCGTGAACATCGTCTCCGCCGCCGTCGGCCGCCAGCCCGAGCAGGATCCCAGCGGTGACGGCCACCTGGCCGCGATGGTGATCACGACCACGTCACCGGCGCCGCCCGAGGTCGTCGACGAGATCGTCCGCAGCGACGGGTTCTTTGCCGGCGTGACGGTCTCGCTCTGAGCGCCGCGCCGCGCCGCGTCCGTTCGCCATACTGCGGGCGTGGGCAGAGTCCGGACAGGGGCAATCCTGGTGACCGCTGTCGCCGTGACGGCGTTTCCGGCGCTCGCACTCGCCAAGCGCCCCACATTTGCCGCAGTCAAGCGTGGCCTCGCCGGGCTCGTGGCAGCCAAGGGTGGGCCGCCGGGCGCGATCGCGACCTTCTACCGCAACGGGCATCTGACGGTCCTATCGGTCGGCCGCGCCGATGTCAGTCGGCCCCGCGCGCCGCGCGCCACCGACCATATGCGGCTCGCGAGCGTCAGCAAGGCCTACAGCGCGGCGGTGATCCTGCACCTCGCCCAGCGTCGACAGCTCGGCCTCAACGACACGATCGGCCACTGGCTGCCGAGCCTGCCCTCAGACTGGGCCCCGGTGACGCTCGGCGAGATGCTCGACCACACCAGTGGGCTTCCCGACTACACGCACTCTGACGGCTTCAAGAAGCAGTTCGAGGATGACCCGCGCGGGTTCGTCTCGCCCAACAAGATCATCAGCTGGGTGAAGCACAAGGATCTCGACTTCCCGGCCGGTTCGCGTTATGAGTACTCGAACACCGACAACATCGTTCTCGGTCTGATCGCCCAGCGGGCGACCGGCAAGAGCTATGGGACGCTCCTGCGCAAGATCGTGTTCGGACCGGCGAAGCTGCGCCGGACGACCTTCCCGACCACGGTCGCGATGCCCAGGCCGTTCATTCACGGCTACGTCGTCGACTCCGGTAAGGCTCCGACGGATGTCAGCACCCTCCTGAGCCCGAGCGGCGCCTGGGCGTCGGGTGCGATCTTGTCGACACCCGCCGAGCTCAACAAGTTCATCCGCGACGACCTCTCGCGCAAGTTCTTCGGCGCCGCACAGCAACGCGCGCAGCTGCGGTTCGTCCCGGGCTCGTCGAGCCCGGCCGGGCCCGGGACGAACTCCGCCGGGCTCGGGATCTTCCGCTACCGGACCCGTTGCGGCACGGTCTACGGTCACACCGGCAACTTCCCGGGCTACGTGCAGTGGGCGGCGGCGACGCGCAACGGCAGACGAGCGGTGACAACGTCACTCAACATCCCCGCCCCGACGGGCAAGCTGCTCGATCAGCTGCGGGCCGTCCAGACGACCGCCGTCTGCGCCCTGCTCAGGCGCTAGCTTGGGCGTCTGCGTCGCTGCGTGGTAGACATACCCACGCATGACGAGCGCGATGGGGACCTCGGAGCAGGTGGCGGAGCGCCCGCCGACGCTCGACGCGGCGACGATGTGCGAGGCATTTCAGGTCACCGCGTCAGCGCACCCCGGCGAGGTCGCGCTGCGGACCATCGGCGACCAGGTCGCGATCACCTTTGCCGAGTACCGCGAACGCGTCCGGGGACTGGCGCAGGGTCTGCACTCGCTCGGCGTCCGGCGCGGCGACACGGTCGGCCTGATGCTCACCAACCGTCCTGAGTTCCACCTGCTCGACACGGCCGCGATGCACCTCGGCGCGACACCGTTCTCGCTCTACAACACTTCCTCGGTCGAGCAGATCGTCTACCTGCTCGGCGATGCCGGCTGCGCGGTGGTGGCGGTCGAGGCCGCGTTCCTTGATCGCATGCAGGCCGCGGTCGCCGAGGTTGACGGCGTGCGGCATCTGATCGTGCTTGATGCGAACGTGGAAGGGGCGCTGACACTCGAGCGCCTGGAGCAATCGGCATCCTCCGAGGGGTTCGACTTCGATGCGACGTGGAGAGCTGTGACCCCCGGCGACGTTGTGACGCTGATCTACACGTCGGGCACCACCGGGCCGCCGAAGGGCGTCCAGCTCACGCACGCAAACGAGCTGGCGCAGTATCGGGCACTTGACGCCGCCACACCGATCTGGCGCGTGAGCCGCGGCTCGACGGTCTCGTATCTGCCCAACGCCCACATCGCCGACCGAACGTTCGCGCATTACGGTCAGATGATCTCCGGGGCGACGATCACCACGTGTCCGGACCCGACGCAGGTATTCGCGCACACGATCGACGCCAGGCCGACGGTCTTCGGCGGCGTGCCGCGGGTGTGGGAGAAGCTCAAGGCGGCACTCGAGGCCGGGGTCACCGCCGAGCCGGATGACGCCAAGCGCGCCGCGACGGTTCAGGCGATCGAGCTCGGCCTGCGCAAGGTGCGTGCCGAGCAGGCCGGTGAGCCGATCTCGGACGATCTCGTGCGCGACTGGGAGCGAGCCGACGAGCTGATCTTTTCCAAGATCCGCGCGCGCCTGGGCTTCGACCGATGCGAGTCCTACGTGATCGGCGCCGCGCCCGCGCCGCTTGAGCTGTTCGAGTTCTTCGCCGCGATCGGAATCCCGATCTGCGAGGTGTGGGGGATGTCTGAGATCTCGTGCGTCGGGACGCTCGTGCCGGCCGACGGGCTGCGCTTCGGCAGCGTCGGCAAGGCGCTTCCGGGCGTCGAACTCAAGCTCGCCGACGACGGCGAGCTCCTGGTGCGCGGCGGAACTCTGATGGCCGGCTATCGCAACCAGCCCGAGAAGACCGCCGAGGCGATCGACGCCGACGGCTGGCTGCACACCGGCGACATCGGGTCGCTCGATGAAGACGGGTATCTGCGGATCGTCGACCGCAAGAAGGAGCTGATCATCAACGCGGCCGGCAAGAACATGTCGCCGGCGAACATCGAACAGCAGCTCAAGCAGGGCAGCCCGTTGATCGGCCAGGCAATGGCGATTGGCGACAGCCGTCCGTACAACGTCGCCCTGATCGTGCTCGACCCCGACGCCTGTGGCGCGTTTGCCGCCGCGCACGGGCTGCCCGACGCGTCGATCGCGGCGATGGCGGTGCAACCCTCGGTGCTCGAGGAGGTGGCGGCGGGAGTGCAGCGCGCGAACTCTCATCTGTCGCGCGTCGAGCAGATCAAGCGCCACGCGGTGCTCGCGGCCGACTGGCCGCCCGCCGGGGATGAGCTGACGCCGACGATGAAGCTGCGGCGCAGGTCGGTCGCGGAGAAGTATTCGCGGGAGATCGACGAGCTCTACGAACAGCGGTCGTAACTAGGTCGCGTCATCCGCGCGGGAGAAACACGACCAGCCCCCGCAGCCGCTCGACCAGATCCCCATCGAGGTCGAGCGTCGCGCCGAGATCCTCGAGCGACGAGAAGCCGTCGACTCGCTCGCGCGTCTCGATGATCTGCGTCGCGACGTCGCCGTCGATTCCTGGCAGCTTCAGCAACGCCGTCACCGGGGCGTTGTTGACGTCCACCAGGCCGGCGTCCTGCGCGCCGGGCCGATCCGGCCGTCCGACCCCGATCTCCCGCGCGAGCGCGGGGTTCTCACGAGCCAGCTCGATCGCCTGCCTCCGATCGCGCAGCCGCGCCTGACCGGCCTCGGTCGCCGCCAGCAGCGGCGAACCGACGGCCTGGTCATACGAGGATCGGATCATGAACGAGGTTGCGATCGACCCGATCCAGCCGATCAGAATCAGGATTCCAGCGGTGCTGCTGTGACCGTGCCCTGCCGACAGGACCCAGCCGAGAACGACGATCGCGGTCCAGACGAGACCGAGCGCAGCCCACGTCGGTCGGCGCGCGTTGACGCCGGCGTAGATCGGCGCCCACGCACCGGCCCCGAGCGGCAGCAGCGAGAGGTACGGCCAGCGGTTGCGGCGCTCTGGGTGGCGGTCGGGCTCCATCGACTCACAGCATGCACCACTTCGCAAGCGGCTTGGTACTCTGTCTTTCGCATGTCGCAGCGTCTCGATCTCGCTCTTCTTCTCCTCCCCCCTCGGGGGGAATAGCGCGTTGGCGGCCGCACGTAGCCGCGAAACCAGCACCGAGAAGAACCAAGACCGAGGAGTGACATGACGCAACCCGAAGACCCAAAACGAGTACTGATCTTCGACACGACCCTGCGCGACGGCGAGCAGTCGCCGGGGATCTCGCTCAACACGCAGGAGAAGCTCGAGATCGCCGGGCAGCTGGCGCGGCTCGGGGTTGACGTGATCGAGGCCGGCTTCCCGATCACCTCCCCGGGTGACTTCGAGGCCGTCGAGGCGATCGCGCGCGCGGACTTCGGGGTCGCCGTCCCGCCGGTGATCGCCGGGCTGGCCCGCACCCACGTGGCCGATATCGACGCCGCCTACAACGCCGTCAAGGACGCCGAGCGGCCGCGGATCCACACGTTCATCTCGACCTCGGACATCCATATCCAGTACCAGCTTCAGACCACCCGTGAGGACGTCAAGGGACAGGCGCGGGCGGCGGTCGCGCACGCCAAGCACTACCTCGACGATGTCGAGTTCTCGCCGATGGACGCCACCCGGGCCGAGCTCGAGTTCACAGCAGAGGTGTGCCAGATCGCGATCGACGAGGGCGCGACCACGATCAACATCCCCGACACGGTCGGTTACGCGGTCCCCGAGGAGTATGCGGCGTATCTCGCCCGGCTCTACGAGCTCGTTGAAGACCTGCACGACGTGGTGCTGTCAGTCCACTGCCATGACGATCTCGGGCTCGCGGTCGCCAACTCGGTCGCCGGGCTGCGGGCCGGCGCGCGCCAGGTCGAGTGCGCGATCAACGGGATCGGCGAGCGCGCCGGGAACGCGTCCCTGGAGGAGATCGTGATGCTGCTGCACACGCGCGAGGACGAGATCGGGCTGCATACAGCCGCGGTCACCCGCGAGATCGCCCGCACCTCGCGGCTGGTCTCGAGGCTGACCGGCTACGCGGTTCAGCCCAACAAGGCGATCGTCGGGCGCAACGCGTTCGCCCACGAGTCAGGCATCCATCAGGACGGGGTGCTCAAGGAGCGCACCACCTACGAGATCATGGATGCCACGACGGTCGGGCTGGATGCGAACTCGATCGTGCTCGGCAAGCACTCCGGCCGCCACGCGCTCGGCCAGGCGCTGGCCGAGCTGGGGTTCGACCTCTCCGGGGAGACGCTCGTGACCGCCTTCAAGCGGTTCAAGGAGATCGCGGACAAGAAGAAGCAGGTCACGGCGATGGATCTAGAGGCGCTCGTGACCGACGAGTTGCGCGAGGAGATCACCGGCTACCAACTCGCCTGGTTCGACGTCGAGGCATCGACGCGCCGGCCGCCGCACGCGACGGTCGCGATCCGCAGTCCCGACGGTGAGGAGCTGATCGGCTCGTTCACCGGCGACGGCCCGGTCGACGCGATCTTCCACGCGATCAACGCCGCCACCGGCGTCGACGCGCGGCTGCGCGAGTTCCGGGTCGATGCGGTGACCGGCGGACAGGACGCGCTCGGCGAGACCTCGGTCGTGCTCGAGGTCGCGGGCGTCAGCGGCTCCGGCCAGGGCGTCTCGACGGACATCCTCGAAGCCGGGGCGCACGCCTACGTCCGTGCGCTGTCAAACGCTGTGCGGCGCCAGAGTGTGCTCGACGAAACCGAGATCGCCGCTCCTGCCGAGGTCGTTCAGGCGCCGTGATCGCCGCCGGGCGACGGGTCTGGAGCTACCAGCGCCCGTCGTCGGCCGCGATCAGCAGCCCCTGCCGGTAGGCGGCGTCGAGGACGCGCGTCCGAGGCTCCTGGTCCATGTAGTTGGAGCCCATCGCGGCCGCGCACTCGGCGTTGGGGGCGATCGTCTTGACGGCCGCGCCGCGCCGCCGCAGGGCCAGGCCCTCGACCGATACGGCGGTCCGCGCGACGTTGCGGATCACCGCCAGCGCGGCGTGCGTGGGGGCGACGCTGGCGGTCGGGTTCAGGCACAGCACGTGGGTGTCGCGGCCGGCCGGGGCGGCGTCGAGATTGGTCGGGCTCCAGACGCCGCCGTCGACATATTCGCGGCCGCCGATCTCGACCGGCGCGAACAGCCAGGGCACGGTGCAGGAGGCCTCGACTGCCGCGGCGACCGACGCGGCCGGCGCACCGGGGCTGCCGAACACAACCCGGCGGCCGGAACGGCGGTCGACGGCTGTGACCCGCAGCCGACCGTCAAACCGAGCGGCTGACTCTTCGACCTGGCGTCTGAGCTGCGCCAGCGTGTCCGGCGGGCGGGGGAGACCGCGCAGCAGCAGCGAGCGTAGGACAGCGCCCCCGGGAGCGGCGATCCCGAGCGCCAACGGCGCGAACGTCGATCCAGCGGCGAGCGCGAACGATCCCGCGCGCTTGGCTGCCGCCAGCGCAGCGACCGCGAGGCCGCGGCCGGCCTGCGCGAGGCCGACCTCGAGGTCGGAGCCGACCGCCGAGGGCCGGCGCGGAGGCCGCCCCGCGACGAGGTGAGCCGCGACGATCGCTCCCGCCGAGGTGCCGACGAAGGACTCGCAGTCGCGCATGTCAAATCCGGTTCCGTCCTCGATCCCGGCCAGCAGGCCCATCATCCAGGCTTCGCCCAGGACGCCGCCGCCGCCGAGGACCAGGACATCGGGTCGGGTCCGCATCGAGCGCAGCCTAGCGTCGGTCCGCGGGGGCCCCGAGCGCCCGCAGTGCCTGATCGTGGAGCTTGCCGTTGGTGACGAGCGAGTGACCGCTGTCGAAGGCGTCGCGCCCGTCGGCGTCGGTGAAGCGGCCGCCGGCCTCCTGCACGATCACCTGTGCGGCGGCGAAATCCCATGCCAGGCCCTCGAGGGCGAGCGAGACGTCGGCGTCGCCGCGGGCGACGACCAGGTGGCTGTAGCCGTGATGGGGGCGCACCGTGGCGCACGCGGCGGAGAGCTGCCGTAGACGCTCGTCGGCCGTTCCGCGCGCCAGCGACCCGTCCCAGTCGTCGGTCACGGCCGCCGCGGCGAGCGTCTCGCAGTCCGATACCCGCAGCCGCGCACCATCGAGATACGCGCCTTCGCCGCGGGCCGCCCACCACCGCTGCTGGAGCGCGGGCGCGCTCGCGACGCCGAGGACCGGCTCGCCGGCGATCGCCAGCGCGATCAGCACGTACCACTCCGGGTTCGATTGCACGAAGTGGCTCGTACCGTCGATCGGATCCAGGTACCAGACCCGGTCCGAGTTCCCCGAGGCCCCGCCCTCCTCGCCGACGATCGCGTCGGCGGGGCGCGCGACGGCCAGCTGGGCCCGCAGCAGCTGCTCGATCGCGCGGTCGGCGTCGGTGACCGGGCTCCCGTCGGACTTGTGCTCCACCGTGAGGTCGGTCGCCCCGAAGCGCCACAGCGCGAGCCTCTCGGCGGCTCGCGCGAGTGCGAGCGCCAGCTCGAGATCGTCGGTTATCCGCGCCGCGGGCGTCACGGCGAGTGAAGCTAGCGACCACAGACGCTGTACGTGATAGCGTACGCTTGTATGATCGCAGTCGACCAAGCGCAACTCGCGATCCCCGAGACGCTCGGGCTGCGGGTCCGCGCGTTGCGCGAGGGGATGAACCTCTCGCTGCGCGATCTGGCCGCGCGCTCCGGTGTCAGCGCACCGATGCTGTCCCAGGTTGAGAGGGGCGAGACGAGCCCGACCCTCCAGGTCGCCGGCCGGATCGCCCACGGGCTGGATCTGAGGCTCTCCCAGCTGCTACGCCTTGACGAGGACGGCGCGGTGACGGTCGTCAGGCACGCCGAGCGGCGGCAGGGCCCCGACGGCAGCCGCGGCCACAGCTACGAGATCCTGACCCCGCCGCTGCCCGGTCAGCGTTCCGAGCTCTCGCGTCACACCCTCGCCGCCGGCGCCGTGACCGGAGGCCCTGGCGATCCGCCGATGCACGAGCCCGGCAGTCGTGAGACCGCGCTCGTCGAGTCAGGGACCGTGGCGCTGATCTGTGACGGCGCCCGCCACGAGTTGTCGGCGGGCGACTGCGTGACGTTTGACGCCGACCTGCCACACCATTTCGAGAACCCAGGAGATCAGCCGGCGGTGTTGCTCGCAGTCGTGAGCGCCGGCCTGCGAAGGAGCTAGACGAGACCGATGCCCAAGAGCCTGTTCGACAAGATCTGGGAGGCCCACGAGGTCGCGCCCGGCCTGCTGTACATCGACCTGCACCTGGTCCATGAGGTGACCAGCCCGCAGGCGTTTGACGGATTGCGTCTCGCCGGCCGCCCGGTGCGGCGGCCCGACCGCACGCTTGCGACCGCCGACCACAACGTCCCGACCGACGGAACCGCCGTCGCCGCGCGGATCCGCGACTCGTTGTCGCGCGTCCAGGTGCAGACGCTCGAGCGCAACTGCGAGGAGTTCGGCGTCCCGCTCTACTCGATCGGTTCCAGCAGGCAGGGGATCGTGCATGTGATCGGCCCCGAGCTTGGCGTCACGCAGCCGGGGATGACGATCGTCTGCGGCGACTCGCACACCGCCACCCACGGCGCGTTCGGCGCGCTCGCGTTCGGGATCGGCACCAGCGAGGTCGAGCACGTGCTGGCGACCCAGTGCATGGTGCAGGCAAAGCCCCGCTCGATGCGGATCAGCTACGAGGGCTCGCTCGGCTTCGGGGTGACGCCCAAGGACCTGATCCTGGCGACGATCGGCCAGATCGGCATCGACGGCGCGATGGGCCACGTGGTCGAGTACGCGGGGCCGGTGATCGAGTCATTCGACATGGAGGGGCGTCTGACGGTGTGCAACATGACAATCGAGGGCGGCGGCCGCGCCGGGATGATCGCCCCCGACGAGACGACGTTTGCCTATGTGATCGGACGCGAGGCCGCTCCGAGCGAGGTGCCCGGGTGGTGGCGGACGCTTCGCAGCGATCCCGGCGCGACGTTCGACAAGGAGATCGCCGTCGACGCGAGCGCGATCGGCCCGATGGTGACCTGGGGCACTAACCCAGAGATGGTCGTCGGGGTCGGCGAGCGCGTGCCCGAGCCCGAGTCAGAGCAGGACGAGCGCGCGCTCGACTACATGGGCCTTCAGGCCGGGACCGCGATCGAGGAGATCGCGCTCGACCGCGTGTTCATCGGCTCGTGCACCAACTCGCGGATCGGCGACCTGCGTGCAGCCGCCGACGTGATCGGCGGCCGGAGGGTCGCCGACCAGGTCTACGCGATGGTCGTGCCGGGATCCCAGAACGTCAAGGACCAGGCCGAGCGGGAGGGGCTCGACGATGTGTTCCGCGCCGCCGGGTTTGACTGGCGCGGGGCGGGCTGCTCGATGTGCCTGGGGATGAACCCCGACATCGCCGCTCCGGGCGAGCGGGTCGCGTCGACTTCCAACCGTAACTTCGAAGGGCGCCAGGGACGTGGGGCGCGGACGCATCTGGTCTCCCCGCAGATGGCCGCCGCGGCGGCGATCGAGGGCCACTTCGTCGACATCCGAACCTGGGAGCAGTGATGAAAGCGATCGAGACGATCACCGGGCGGGTCAGCGTCCTGCAGCGCGACGACGTCGACACCGACCAGATCATCCCCAAACAGTTCCTCAAGCGCGTCGAGCGCACCGGCTTCGGCGAGTTTCTGTTCTACGACTGGGCCAAGGAGCCCGATTGGAACCTGCCCGCCAATCCGATCCTCGTTTCGGGTCGCAACTTCGGCTGCGGCTCGAGTCGCGAGCATGCCCCGTGGGCGCTCGAGGACTACGGCTTTCAGGCGATCATCGCGTCCAGCTTCGCCGACATCTTCCGCTCCAACTGCACCAAGATCGGCCTGCTGCCGGTGCAGCTGACCGAGGCCGAGTGCGCCTCGATCGCCGACGCGGGCGAGGCACAGGTAGACCTCGCTGCGCAGGAGGTCCGCTGGCCTGGCGGGCAGGCGAGGTTCGAGATCGACCCCGAGATCAAGCACCGGTTGGTAAACGGCCTCGATGACATCGCGCTGACGCTCGAGCAGGGTCCCGCGATCGATGCCTACGAGCACGACCGTGAGCGGCCCGGTCCGGTCACGACGGCGCTGTGACCGCCGGCTCGCCGTCGCGTGACTGGGATGCGGCCACCTACGATCGCATCTCGGGCCCGCAGCAGGCGTGGGCCGCCGAACAGCTCGACCGCCTCGACCTGACCGGCGACGAGATCGTGCTCGACGCCGGCTGCGGCTCGGGCAAGGTGACCGCCGAACTTGTTCGCCGCGTGCCCGACGGCCGCGTGTACGCAGTTGACGCGGCGCCGTCGATGGTGCGCTACACGCAGCAGGCTCTGGGTGATCAGGTGACCGCGCTCTGCCAGGACCTGGTCGCGCTGGCGCTCCCGGAGCCGGTCGATGTCGCCTTCTCGAACGCCACCTTCCACTGGATCGCCGATCACGACGCGCTGTTCGCGGCGCTGCACGCCAACATGAAGCCCGGCGCTCGCCTGCTCGCCCAGTGCGGCGGACGGGGAAACATCGACGCGTTTCGCACGACGGCCGACGTTGTCGCCGGCGAGCAGCCGTTCGCCGAGTACTTCGCTGACTGGACGCGCCCGTGGAACTACGCCGGTGACGTCGACACCGCGCGACGGCTGCAGCGCGCGGGCTTTGATGAGGTCCGCTGCTGGCTGCAGCCGCGACCGGTGACCCCGGATGACCCGCGGGCGTTCGTAACCACCGTCTGTCTCGTGCGCCATCTCGACCCGCTGCCCGAGCACCTGCGCGACGAGTTCGTCGGCCGGGTCCTGGAGCGGTGCGGGCAGCCGCTGGTGCTCGAGTACGTGCGGCTGAACATGATGGGCACCAGAGCGTGAGGCTCCGCGTCCGGCGCGCGGCCGGCTCGTTGGCTTCGTAACCGCCTCCCGCACTGTTCCAATGCCTTAGGCTGCAGTGCGGAGGGCGAGTAGTGCGCTTGCGAGCAGGCATCCGGGTACGGCACACGTGGAACATCTATCGCCTCGCCTCGGCGATCATATGCATCGCCGGCGCCAGCGTTGGCGTCGCGGCGGTCGGCTCAGCCGGCATCGTCCGGGCGGCGGTGCCGCCGCCAATCCTGCCGGCGACGCTTTGGCTGCGCTTCCCCAGCCAGGCGATCCCGCGGTCGTTCCTGGGACTCTCGATGGCGTACAACCAGGTGACTGCCTTCGCGAACGAGGGTTCGGCGTTTGACCACTTCGTCTCTCTGATCAGACCCGAGGACGGAGGGCCAATGCTGCTAAGAATCGGCGGCAGGTCAGCCGATCGAGCCTATTGGGACAGAGCCCCGGTCCACGCCCCAGCATCGGTCTACGAGATCGGCCACCGCTGGCTACGGGGTCTGAGCGCACTCGCGGCACGGGACCGGCTGCACGTACTGCTCGACCTCAACCTCGCCGTTCACTCCCGGACCCTTGCCTCAAACTTCGTTGGGGCCGCCCTGCGCGCGCTTCCGCACGGGAGCCTTGCCGGCCTCGAGATCGGCAACGAGCCCGACCGGTACTGGACACAGCCGAATCTCGATCGCGAGAGGATCGGCACGACCGAACGGTCGACTCCGCGGAACTGGGCCCTTCAATACTCGACCCAAGACTACCGTCGCGATTACGCGACATACGCGAGTCGACTGCGTTCCAAGTTTCCATCCATCGCTCTCGGCGGCCCCGATGTCGCTCGTTCGACGATCCCGTGGCTTTCGTCGATCCAGGGTCTTGGGCGCGATAGCCCACAGTTCCTCACGATCCACAAATACGCGTCGTCGAGTGGTTGGCCGCGGGGATCGCGCTGGTACCCGTCGATCGGATTGTTTCTCAGCGAGACCTCAACAAGCGGGCTGGCTGTGAGCGTGCGAACGGCTTCCGCGTTCGCTCATAGTCACCACGAGGCGCTGCGAGTGAGCGAGATGAACACGATCAGCAGCGGCAAGCTGGCCAACATCGCAGAGTCGTTCGCGACCGCGCTGTGGGTGCCCGACGTGCTGTTTGAGCTGATTCGCGCCGGCGCCGACGGGGTCAACTGGCAGACGCGTACCAACAGGACGAACGAGCCCTTCCGCTTCACCGAACGCGGGATCAAGCCGATGCCGGAGCTGTACGGGCTCGCGGTATTTGCCGAAATGACTGGGCCCGGAGCGCGGATTCTAAACACCGATCTGGTCACGGCCAACCGGCTGCATCTGAAGGCCTGGGCGGTCCGTCTCGACCACGGTCTCAGGGTGCTCCTGATCAACAAGGGGCCACAAACCGCGAGCGTGTCGCTTCACCTCGGTGCTGTGGGCACCGCGTATGTCAAGCACCTGCGAGCGCCGGGGGTCGGTGCCAGGACCGGCGTCACATTCGGTGGTCAGACGATTGGGCCAAACGGTCGCTGGCACGGGCGCGAGGTGGCCGTCCGGATGGCCGGCCGAGCCGGCGTGTACAACGTTCGAGTTCCGGGCTACAACGCGGCGCTCGTCAGCGCCCGCTGACCAACGCCGATCCGCTCCGACAAAGGCGACCAAGGATCTGCGAGCACGGCGACGGTCGGTCCGCAGCTCCGATTCGGGTAGCGTGCCACCCCGTCATGGCCCATCGCGTCATCCTCCTACCCGGCGACGGAATCGGGCCCGAGATCATCGCCCCCGCGGTCGAGGTGCTAAACGCCGTAGGGACCGAGTTCGATTACGACGAGCACCTGTTCGGCGGCGCCGCAATCGATGCGCACGGCACGGCGCTGACTGACGAGACGCTGAACGCGTGCAAGGCGGCCGACGCGGTGCTGCTGGCGGCCGTCGGGGGTCCGAAGTGGGACACGACCGATCCCAACCAGCCACGGCCCGAGCAGGGCCTGCTTGGCCTGCGCAAGGGGCTCGGACTGTTCGCAAACCTTCGGCCCGTCAAGCCGATCCCCGCGCTTTACGACGCCAGCCCGCTCAAGCGTGACGTGATCGAGGGCACCAACCTGCTCGTCGTCCGCGAGCTCACCGGCGGGATCTACTTCGGCGAGAAGACGAGGACGCATGACTCGGCATCTGACAACTGCGTGTACACGCGCGAGGAGATCGAGCGGATCGCCCGGGTCGCATTCGGCGCCGCCCAGTCGCGGGTGACCAGCGTCGACAAGGCCAACGTGCTCGAGACCAGCCGGCTTTGGCGCGAGGTCGTCCGAGACCTGCACAGCGCGGAGTTCCCCAACATCGAGCTCGAGCACCTGCTGGTTGACAACGCGGCGATGCGCCTCGTGGCGGCGCCCCGCCACTTCGAGGTGATCCTGACCGAGAACATGTTCGGCGACATCCTCTCCGACGAGGCGGCGATGCTGACCGGCTCGCTCGGAATGCTGCCGAGCGCGTCGCTCGGGTCCGGTGGCCCGGGCCTGTTCGAACCGGTTCACGGCTCGGCCCCTGACATCGCCGGCCAGGGGATCGCCAATCCGCTGGCGATGTTCCTCTCGGCGGCCCTGTTGCTCCGCCACGGTTTTGGCATGGAGAGCGAGGCTGCGGCGGTAGAATCGGCGGTCGATCGTGCGCTCGCCGACGGCCTGCGTACGCCGGACCTGGGGGGCGATGCGACCACCGCACGAGCAACCCAGGCAGTCCTTCAACACCTGTAGCAAGGAGCTGTCGTGGAACAAGCCGACCTCATCTGGCACAACGGAGAGATGGTTGCCTGGGAGGACGCGAAGGTCCACGTACTGACGCACGGTCTGCATTACGGCACCGGGGTGTTCGAGGGCGAGCGTGCCTACGAGACCCCCCGCGGGACCGCGATCTTCCGCCATCACGACCATCTGCAGCGGCTCTTTCACTCCGCCGAGCTGTACTACATGCCCATCCCGTACACGCTCGAGGAGCTGCGTAGGGCAACCCACGAGCTGATCGCCGCCAACGAGCTGCGCGAGTGCTACATCCGCCCGATCGTCTTCCGCGGCTACGGTCAGATGGGGCTCTACCCGCTCGACTGCGACGTCTCGGTCTCGATCGCCGCCTGGCCGTGGGGCGCCTATCTCGGCGAGGAGTCAAAGCTGGCGGGCATCCGCGCCAAGGTCTCGAGCTGGCGGCGGATCTCGGCCGACTCGCTGATCCCGCACTCGAAGGCCAGCGGCCAGTACCTCAACAGCGTGCTGGCGAAGATCGAGGCGACCAAGGCGGGCTACCAGGAGGCGATCCTGCTCGATGCCCAGGGCTTCGTTTCCGAGGGCTCGGGCGAGAACATCTACCTCGTTCGCGACGGCCGCATCCTCACGCCGCCACAGACCGCGGGGATCCTCGATGGCATCAACCGCCGCTCGATCCTGACGATCGCCAACGACCTCGGCTACGAAGTGGTCGAACGCGACCTCGCGCGGGCCGAGCTGACGCTCGCCGACGAGGTGTTCTTCTCAGGCACCGCGGCTGAGCTTGTCCCAGTCTGCGAGGTCGACGACCACCGGATCGGCGGCGGCGAGGCCGGCCCGATCACGCGCGAGCTGCAGCGAGTGCATGATGACGCCCTCCACGGGCGCGACGCGCGCTACCTCGATTGGCTCGACGTGGTCGAGGTGCCGACAGCCCATCCGGCCGGATAGCCGCCCGAGGGCCGGATGACTCGGATCGAGCTCTATGACACCACCCTGCGCGACGGCATGCAGGGTGAGGGGATGTCGCTCTCGGCGGGCGAGAAGCTGCGCGTCGCCCATCGGCTGGACGAGCTCGGGATTGACCTGATCGAGGCCGGTTTCCCGAGCTCGAACCCGAAGGAGCTCGAGCTGTTCGAGCTCCTGAGCGGCGAGACGTTCGGCCACGCGCAGGTTGCCGCCTTCGGGATGACGCGCCGCCGTGATACGCGAGCTCAAGCCGATCCGGGTCTGCGCGTGCTGGCCGATTGCTTTGCGCCGGTGTGCACGCTCGTCGGCAAGACCTGGACGCTGCATCTCGAGAAGGTCGTGAAGGTCGATCGTGACGAGAACCTGCGGATGATCTCGGAGTCGATCTCGTTCCTGGTCTCGCAGGGCAAGCGGGTGATCTACGACGCCGAGCACTTCTTCGACGGGTTTGCGGATGATCGCGCCTACGCGCTGCACTGCCTGCTCGCCGCGGCCGAGGCGGGTGCCGAGACGGTCGTCTGCTGCGACACCAACGGAGGGACGCTTCCGCATGTCGTCGCAGTCGTCATGGACGAGGCGGTCCGCGTGCTCGCCGGCGCCGGCGCGCAGGTCGGGATCCACTGCCATGATGACGCCGGCTGCGGGGTCGCCAACTCGCTCTCGGCGATCCAGAGCGGCGCGACCCACGTCCAGGGGACAATCAACGGCTACGGCGAGCGGTGCGGCAACGCGAACCTGATCTCCGTGATCCCCAACCTGCAGCTCAAGCTTGGCTACGAGTGCCTGACCGAGGCGCAGCTCGGCCAGCTGACGCCGACCGCGACTTACATCGCGGAGCTGCTCAATTTCACCCCGGACCCGGACAAGCCGTACGTCGGTCGTAACGCGTTCGCCCACAAGGGCGGGATGCACGTCGCCGGGGTCGCAGCCGACCCCGCCACGTTCGAGCACATCGAGCCCGAGGTGGTCGGCAACCGTCGCGAGATGCTGGTCTCCGAGCTGTCGGGCAGGGGCACCGTGCAGGCTCGGGCGCGCCAGGCGGGTCTCGAGCTCGATGACGCGACGGCGGCACGGGTCGTCGAGCAGGTCAAGGAGCTCGAGCACCGCGGCTACCACTACGAGGCCGCCGACGGCTCCTTCGAGCTGCTGCTGCGCAAGGAGACGGG
The DNA here is from genome assembly GCA_963770885.1 of uncultured Solirubrobacterales bacterium. Lineage (GTDB taxonomy): Bacteria > Actinomycetota > Thermoleophilia > Solirubrobacterales > Solirubrobacteraceae > Palsa-465. Next base: position 212,306 of record CAVYRI010000002.1, read on the forward strand.
CGAGTACGAGCCGCTGTTCAGACTCGAGTCATGGCGCGCGATCGTCGAGAAGCGCGCCGATGGGCGAGTCGAGACCGAGGCGACGATCAAGATCTGGGTCGACGGCGAGCGCTACGTGCGGACCGCCGAAGGCAATGGGCCGGTCAACGCGCTTGACCGCGCGCTGCGCGAAGCGCTGGTCGAGATCCACCCCCACCTGCGCGAGATCGAGCTGGTCAACTTCAAGGTCAGGATCCTCGATGAGACGAAGGGGACCGGCGCGGTCACCCGGGTCCTGCTCGATGTCTCCGACGGCGACCACGTCTGGGGCTCGATCGGGGTTTCGGAGAACGTGATCGAAGCATCGTGGGAGGCGCTCGTTGACTCACTTGAGGCGGGCATGCAGTCGGGCTCGCGCCCGCCAGCGCTGGGCGAGGCGGCCTCCGCGCCGGGCGCGTGATCGACGCCGGCGTCGAGCAGGTCCCGCTCGCCGCGCCGATGCTCGGCGCCGAGGAGGAGGAGCGGGTGCTGGCGGTCCTGCGCTCGGGCCAGCTGTCGCTCGGCCCGGTCGTGCCGCAGTTCGAGCGCGAGCTGGCGGCGAGGCTCGGCGTCGCCCACGCGAGCGCCGTGTCAAGCGGCACCGCCGGCCTTCACCTCGCGTTGCGGGCGGTCGGCGTCAGCGACGGCGACGAGGTGATCACGAGCCCGTTCTCGTTCGTCGCCAGCGCCAACGTCGTCCTCTACGAGCGTGCGCGGCCGGTGTTCGTGGACATCGACCCGGTCACGCTCAACATCGATGTCGCGGCCGCCGCGGCGGCGGTCACCGAGCGAACCTCCGCGCTGCTCCCGGTCCACATCTTCGGCTACCCGGCCGACACCCCGGCGCTCGAGCGATTGGCGCTGCCGATCGTCGAGGACGCGTGCGAGGCGCTGGGCGCCGTCCACGCTGACGGGATCGCCGTCGGGGGGCGCGGTCACCCCGCTGCATTCGGCTTCTACGCCAACAAACAGCTGACCACAGGCGAGGGCGGAATCGTCGCCAGCGGCGACCCGGCGGTCAAGGAACGGGTCGACTCGGAGCGAAACCAGGGGCGCGCGCCCGACATGGGATGGCTCGACCACGACCGGCTCGGCTTCAACTACCGTCTGACCGACATCGCCTGCGCGATCGGGCTCGGACAGCTGCACCGGCTCGACGAGATGCTGGCCTCGCGAGCGCGGGTGGCCGACCTGTACCGGGTCGCCCTGTCGGAGGTCGAGGGACTCGAGCTGCCGTGTCCCGACTCCGGTGGCAACCGGCGCGGATGGTTCGTGTTCGTCGTCCAGCTTCCGCACGGAACCGATCGCGACGAGACGATCCTGGCCCTGCGCGAGCGCGGCATCGCCAGCAAGCCGTACCTACCCGCGATCCACCTCTACAGCTTCTACCGCGAGCGGTTCGGACACCGCGAGGGGGAGTTCCCGGTCGCCGAGGACGTCGCTGCCAGATCGATCGCACTGCCGTTCTTCCCGCAGCTCACCGATGCGCAGATCGAGCGGGTGGTCGAGTCGCTGCGAGCCGTGCTCGGGCGCTAGGTGGCGGTCATGTCCCGCTTCGCACAGCCACAGGACGCTGCCTTTCGCCGCCTGAACGACTCGATCGCGTTTGACTGGCGGCTGAGCCCATATGACGTGCAGCAGTCGGTCGCGCACGCGTCGATGCTCGCCGCACAGGGCATCATCAGCGCCTCTGACCGCGACGAGCTGCACCGCGGGCTCGAGCAGGTCAGCCGCGAGCTCACCGATGGGTCGTTCCCGTTCGCCGAGGCAGACGAGGACATCCACATGGCGATCGAGCGCCGGCTGACGGAGATTGTCGGACCCGTCGGCGGCAAGCTCCACACGGCCCGATCTCGCAATGACCAGGTCGCAACCGACATGGCGATGTTCGTCCGCGCTCACGCCGACGATGCGGCGCAGCGGACCAGTCGGCTGGCGCAGACCCTGATCGACGTCGCCGAGCGCCACCTTGACTGGCCGCTGCCGGGGTACACACATCTCCAACGCGCCCAGCCGATCTACCTGAGCCATCACCTGCTCGCCTACGTCTGGATGCTGGTTCGCGATCGTGACCGCTTCGGCGCCGTCGTGACGGCGACCGGCAAGCTCCCGCTCGGCGCCGGGGCGCTCGCCGGCGTGAACTTCGACACCGATCGGCGGGCGGTCGCCGCCGAGCTCGGGTTCTCCGGTGTCGCCGAGAACTCGGTCGACGCCGTCTCCAACCGCGATTTCGTGCTCGACTACCTGGCCGCGGCGGCGACCTGCGCGACGCACCTGTCGCGGCTCGGGGCCGAGATCGTGCTCTGGTCCAGCGACGAGTTCTCGTTCTGCGAGGTCTCCGATGCATGGGCCTCCGGGTCGTCGATCATGCCCCAGAAGAAGAACCCCGACGCGGCTGAGCTGCTGCGGGCGAAGGCGCCCCGGGTGGTGAGCGATCTGGTGGGGCTATACGGCGTGATGCACGGTCTGCCGCTGACCTACAACAAGGACATGCAGGAGGACAAGGAGCGACTGTTCGATGCCTGCGACACGCTCGAGCTCTGCCTCGACGCGGCCCACGGGATGCTCGCGACGATCACGTTTGACCGCCGGCGGCTGGCCGAGGCCGCCTCAGACCAGTTCCTGGCCGCGACCGATGTCGCCGACCTGCTCGTCCGTCGGGGCGTCCCGTTCCGGGAGGCCCACGGAATCGTCGCCGGGCTCGTCCGCCGCGCGCTGGAGGAGGGCAAGCAGCTGTCCGAGTTGACGCGCGAGGAGCTCGCCGAGCAATCACCAGCGCTCGACGACGACTTCTACCGGCTGCTCGATCAGGGCGCTTGGCTTGAGTCGAAGGTCTCAGAGGGCGGCACCAGCCTCGATCGAGTCCGCGAGCAGCTCGCCCAGGCCCGCGCGGCGCTGCAGTGAAGCCGGCCTTCTACAGCCGTCCGGTGCTCGAGGTCGCTCCGGACCTGATCGGGTGCGTGGTCAGGCACGGTGAGACCTCGGGCGTGATCGTCGAGGCGGAGGCCTACCACGAGTCAGAGCCGGCGTGCCACGCGTTCGTCGGCCTGACGCCGCGGACCAAGACGCTGTTCGGACCGCCAGGTCGCGCGTACGTATACCGCTCCTACGGGGTACACGCGATGCTGAACGCCGTCTGTGAGCCCGAGGGGGTTGGGGCCGCGGTGCTGATCCGGGCGCTCGAGCCGCTGACCGGGCTCGACCAGATGCGCCGGCGCCGGGGTCTCGAACGCGAACGCGACCTCTGCTCGGGCCCGGGAAAGCTGACCCAGGCGCTGGACATCGAGCTTCACCTCAACGGTTGCGACCTGCGCCGGGGTCCGGTCACGATCTCCGGCCGCCCGGCCGCATGGCGCGGAGTCGAGGTCGTCTGCGACCGCCGGATCGGGATCAACGTGGCGGTCGAGCTCCCGTGGCGGTTCACGGCTGCGGGGAGCCGGTATCTGTCGCGCCCGTTTCGGGAGTCGGTGGCAGAGCCGGTGGCGGAAGCCGACCCGGCCTGAGCGTCAGCCGCCGCCGCCGATGCCGGCGCCGCCGCTGCTGCCAGTCCCGCCAGTCCCGCCAGTCCCGCCGGTGCCCCCGGTTCCGCCGGTACCTCCCGTCCCGCCCGTGCCTCCCGTGGCCGGGGTCGTTCCGGTCCCACCGGGCGTCGGTGTCGGCGCCGGCGTTGGCGCGGCCGGCGTGGTGCCGGTGCCCCCGGTGGCCGGCGCGCTCGGTGCCGGGGCGGTGGAGCCGCTCGGCGCGGTCGAGCCAGCCGGCACGGTCGAGCCGACCGGGGCGGTTCCGATAGCGGTACCGGTACCGACCGTGGCCGTCGAGGACCCCGAATGGTGCTTGTGAGTGTGGTGGCCGAACTCGGCCGCCTCGCTGGCGTAGATCTGGAGCGCCTGCTCCATGAAGCTGCGCCAGATCACGGCCGGGAACGTCCCGCCCTCGACCGGGCCGCCGTTGTAGAGCGTGGTCATCGGGACCAGCTTGTTGGGAAAGCCGACCCAGACCGCGGTCGTGATCTGGGGCGTCCAGCCGACGAACCACGCGTCACCGTAGTCGCTTGTGGTTCCGGTCTTGCCGGCGACGTCCACGCCGGAGATCTGAGCCGATTGGCCGGTCCCGTTCTGGACCACGCCGACGAGCAGGTCATGGATCGTCGCCGCGACGCTGGCGGGGATCACGCGCCGGTAGTGGGGACGGTCGACCAGATCACGTTTGCCGTTGCAGCTGATCACACGGCACTGGATCTGGGCGATGCCGGTCGGTCCCTCGCTCGGGGCGCCGAGCCTGGGGTCATAGACGCGCTGGCCGCCCTCGGCGATCGTCTCATACGCGTGGGCCATGTCGAGCGGGGTGACGCCCTCCTTGAGCCCGCCGATGATCATCGCGTAGTTGTCAGAAACCGGTGTGCGGATCCCCATCGCCTTCGCCATCCGGGCGATCCGCTTGGTGCCGACGCTGATCCCCACCTGGGTGAAAACGCTGTTGTCGGACACCGTTGTCGCGTCCGCGAGCGAGATCGGACCCGAGTACTCGTTGCCGAAGTTCTTGACGAAGTAGTGCTCCTTGCCGCCGCTGTTGGGGACGATCAGATCAAGCGGCTTGGAGTCGATCACCGAGTACGGCGTGTACCCGTGCTGGAGCGCGACAGCGAGCGTGAACGGCTTGAAGGCGGAGCCCGGCTGGCGCTGGCCTTCAGTTGCAAGGTTGAAGGGGTACTTGGAGTAGTCCTGCTGTCCGTCGACCAGCGGGCCGCCGACCATCGCGCGCACCTGGCCGGTCCGATTGTCGATCGCGACCAGCGACGCGGTCGGTTCACCCGGACCGCTCGGCAGGTTGCTGTAGATCGCCTGCTCAGCCGCCTGCTGCATCGGCAGATCGATCGTGGTCCGGATCTTCAGGCCGCCGTAGTAGGCGCGATAGGTGGCGACCTGTGGCGAGACGCCCCGGCCGCGCATCGCGTCGAGGATCTGCGGCCGCAGCCAGCTGGTGAAGTATGGGGCTGCGGGGGGTTCCTCGGGCTGCTCGATGTCTTTGGCGCTCGGCAGTGGCTCGCGGATCCCCTGGGTGTACTGCAGCCGCGAGATGTAGCCCTGCGCGAGCATGTCCTGCAGAACGAGGTTGCGGCGGGCCTTGGCCGCGACGGGGAATGCGACCGGGTTGAACGCCGACGGATTGGCGACCATGCCCGCGAGCAGTGCCGCTTGATAGGGAGCGAGTGCCGACGCACATGACTGCCGGGGAGCGTCACCGCAGCCCGTGGGAGCGCCGGTCGACGAGACTGTGTTGAGTCCCAGCTTCGTGCCGAAGTACACGCGCGCGGCCGACTCCACGCCGTAGGCGCCGTTGCCGAAGTAGATCGAGTTCAGGTACTCGCGCAGGATCTTCTGCTTTGGCCACTCGCGGGTGAGGTGGTAGGCGAGCGCGGCCTCGCGCAGCTTCTCGAGGATCGTCCGGTTGCCCTGCTCGGCCAGCGCGTTCTTGACGAACTGCTGGGCGATCGTCGAGGCTCCCTGGGTTGCTCCACCGGTGACGTCGGCCAGGAACGCTCGCCCGATGCCACGAATGTCGACGCCCGGGTCGGTCCAGAACCGCTTGTCCTCGACGGCGACGATCGCGTCCTTCATCATCTTCGAGATCTGGCTGTAGGTGTCGATCACGTCGTGGTTGGGCGGCGCGAAGATCCCGATCGGTCGCCAGTGATCGTCGTACAGGTAGGAGTTGACCTCGTTTTTGTACTGTTGGCGGTTCTCGATCTGGGGCAGATCTGACGCGACCGCCATCATCATCCCGAACACGGTCGAGATCAACGCCAGCGTGCCCAACCCCAGCAGAATCGAGATCAGCCGCAGCTTGCGGATCTTCGGCTTGACCGGCTTGCCGTCTGCGCCCGGTCGCCAGCGCCGCTTCGGCCGTGCAAAGGGGATCGGCGCGGACGAGCCTCGGTTGTGGATGTTCTCTTCGTCGTCGCTCATGCGATCGCTTGGTCCTGCTCCGGCGCGGATTGGGGGTCAGGGCGGCGGTGCAGGCCGCAGGCGCCAGGCGCATCGCTCAGGCGGTACGAGCGGCGCTTCCTACGCGGCGGGCGAGAGTATAGCATTGCCCTGATGGCCCAATCGCCACCTACGCCGGCGCAGAATGCCGCGTGGTTGGCCCGAAACGCGGTCGATTGCCTGCCTGACGGAGAGCTCGAACGCAAGCTCGCGACAGGCCGTCCGCTGAGGGTGAAGCTCGGGATCGACCCGACCGCGCCAGACATCCATCTCGGCTTCACGGTCGTGCTATCGAAGCTCCGCGAGTTCCAGGATCTCGGCCACACGGTCGTCCTGATCATCGGCGATTACACCGCCCGCGTCGGGGACCCGAGCGGCCGATCGAGCTCGCGCCCGGTCCTTGACCCGGCGCAGATCGACGCCAATGCGCAGACCTTCCAGCGCCAGGCGTTGACGGTGCTCGACCAGCAGCGGCTCGAGGTCCGCTTCAACGGCGAATGGCTCGACATGTCGAGCCGCCGATCTGTTCGCGCTGATGCGCAAGGCCACCGTCGCTCAGATTCTCGAGCGCGATGACTTCGCCAAGCGCTTCGCGGCCGGCGAGCCGATCTCGCTGCTTGAGCTTCTGTACCCGCTGCTGCAGGGCTATGACTCGGTCGCAGTCCGCGCGGACGTCGAGCTCGGCGGGACCGACCAGAAGTTCAACCTGCTGCTCGCACGCGACATCCAGCGCGCCTACGGCCAGCCCGAGCAGGTGATCCTGACGATGCCGCTGCTGACCGGGACCGACGGCGCGCGCAAGATGTCGAAGTCGGAGCACAACTACATCGGCGTGACCGAGAGCCCCGATGAGATCTACGGCAAGACGCTCAGCATCCCGGACGCGTCACTGCCCGACTGGTACTCGCTGCTGCTGGGCGCTGAGGCCGACCCAACGCTCAGCCCCCGCAACGCCAAGCGGGCGCTGGCCCGGGCGCTGGTGCGAGCGCTTCCATGACCCGGCCGCGGCGGTCGCCGCCGAGCAGCGGTTCGATCAGGTCCATGTCCGTCGTGAGCTTCCCGACGAGATACCCGAGGTCGAGTTCCCGCTGGGCGACGGAGTGCAGCCGGTCGTCCACCTGCCGCGCGCTGCTCGCCGCGGCGTTCGGGGTCTCGACCTCGGAGGCGCGCCGCAGCCTGGCCCAGGGCGGGGTGCGGATCGACGGTGAGCAGGTTGTCGACGGTGCGCTGAACGTGCCGGCCGAGCAGGTCGACGGGAAGGTGCTCCAGCTCGGCAAGCGCCGCTTCGCGCGCGTGACGCTGGTTTAGGCGCGTGCGCGTGGTTTAGGGGCGTGCGCGCGACTGCGCAGATCACGACGCACTGAGGGCGCGCGATGCTGCGTGGACCGCAACGCACCCCGGCCCCAGACCCCGTAGTCTGGTCAGACGCCGAGCGGCGCCCGGACGACCCGTCAACAAAACATGGTTGACCCTTCGTTCGAGCGCTATACTCGTCGGTCCGCTCCGGGATCCGGTTCGGGTTTCGGACGCGCCGTTTATGGAGGACCACCTTCCTGAATGGGTGCGACGGTCTTTGAAAACTCAACAGCATGCGCACCCTTCGACCGAACCCCGGTCGAGGAGTGTGTCCAGGTTCGACGCCGTCGCTCGAACGACGCCCTTGTGGAGTCGCTCGAGTCGGCGGTGCCAAGATTGACCCCGTCTTGCGCCCTGGAGCCCTCTGTGTACGTTGGGCTCCCCCCGTCGCCGGCTAGTCCGGAGGCGCTGAGTGGTGCAAGGGTCCGATTCCACCAGGGACGGACCCAGGATTTTGCCCGTTGCCGGCCACGGCCATTGCTGTGGTCATCAGCACGGGTGTACTTCTGACGACTCTTTGTGAAGTTCTTCACGGAGAGTTTGATCCTGGCTCAGGACGAACGCTGGCGGCGTGCCTAACACATGCAAGTGGAGCGACGAACCAGGCTTCGGCCTGGGGCAAAGCCGCGAACGGGTGAGTAACACGTGGGTAACCTGCCCTGATGATCGGGACAACCCGAGGAAACTCGGGCTAATACCGAATGTGTCCTCCGGCCTCAAGGCCGCTGGGGAAAGGAAGCTTCGGCCTCCGCATCGGGATGGGCCCGCGGCCCATTAGCTTGTTGGTGAGGTAACGGCTCACCAAGGCGACGATGGGTAGCTGGTCTGAGAGGACGATCAGCCACACTGGGACTGAGACACGGCCCAGACTCCTACGGGAGGCAGCAGTGGGGAATCTTGCGCAATGCGCGAAAGCGTGACGCAGCAACGCCGCGTGGGGGAAGACGGCCTTCGGGTTGTAAACCCCTTTCAGTTGGGACGAAGCTCTGCCGGTGAATAGCCGGTTGGAGTGACGGTACCTTCAGAAGAAGCCCCGGCTAACTACGTGCCAGCAGCCGCGGTAATACGTAGGGGGCAAGCGTTGTCCGGAATCATTGGGCGTAAAGAGCGTGTAGGCGGCTCGGTAAGTCCGCTGTGAAAGTCCAGGGCTCAACCCTGGAATGCCGGTGGAAACTGTCGAGCTAGAGTCCGGAAGAGGCGAGTGGAATTCCTGGTGTAGCGGTGAAATGCGCAGATATCAGGAGGAACACCAATGGCGAAGGCAGCTCGCTGGGACGGTACTGACGCTGAGACGCGAAAGCGTGGGGAGCAAACAGGATTAGATACCCTGGTAGTCCACGCTGTAAACGATGGGCACTAGGTGTGGGGGGTGTCGACTCCCTCCGTGCCGACGCTAACGCATTAAGTGCCCCGCCTGGGGAGTACGGCCGCAAGGCTAAAACTCAAAGGAATTGACGGGGGCCCGCACAAGCAGCGGAGCATGTGGTTTAATTCGACGCAACGCGAAGAACCTTACCTGGGCTTGACATGTTCCTGACAGCCGTGGAAACACGGCCTCCCTTCGGGGCAGGATCACAGGTGGTGCATGGCTGTCGTCAGCTCGTGTCGTGAGATGTTGGGTTAAGTCCCGCAACGAGCGCAACCCCCGTCGCATGTTGCCAGCATTTAGTTGGGGACTCATGCGAGACTGCCGGTGACAAACCGGAGGAAGGTGGGGATGACGTCAAGTCATCATGCCCCTTATGTCCAGGGCTACACACGTGCTACATTGGCGCGTACAGAGGGTTGCGATACCGCGAGGTGGAGCGGATCCCTTAAAGCGCGTCTCGGTTCGGATTGCAGGCTGAAACTCGCCTGCATGAAGGCGGAGTTGCTAGTAATCGCGGATCAGCATTGCCGCGGTGAATACGTTCCCGGGCCTTGTACACACCGCCCGTCACACCATGGGAGTGAGCAACACCCGAAGCCGGTGGCCTAACCCTTTTGGGAGGGAGCCGTCGAAGGTGGGGCTCGTGACTGGGGTGAAGTCGTAACAAGGTAGCCGTAGCGGAAGCTGCGGCTGGATCACCTCCTTTCTAGGGAGCCCTCCAAGGTGAGGGCACCGATCGTCGGAGCACACGGCCTTTTCGGAGCTCGCTCGTCGAGTCTCCCGGGTCGTGACTCGAGCGCGATCGGACACTAGACATGTCGACCGGACCTGGCAGGCCGCACACCGGCGCCTTCGTGCGCTGGAGAGGCGGCCGCATGCTGTTGAGTTTTGAGAGACCGGCCTGCCGCCGGCGGCCACAGAGGACTTCGGTCCCTGGGCTTTCGGAGGGCAGTGTCGCACCTCTTCGCGGACCTTGAAAACTGCACAGTAGCCAATGACACGGGTATCACCGGGTGGAGGCCGCAAGGCCCCCTCCCAAGATCACCGTCAAGATAGTAAGGGCACACGGTGGATGCCTTGGCACCAAGAGTCGATGAAGGGCGTGAACGGCTGCGATAAGCCGCGGTTAGGCGCTGAATAGCCATTAACCCGCGGATTCCCGAATGGGTAAACCCAACGTCGGTAATGCGGCGTTATCCCGCGTTGAACACATAGGCGCGGCGAAGACAAGCGGGGGAAGTGAAACATCTCAGTACCCCGAGGAAAGTAAATCAACCGAGACTCCCTGAGTAGTGGCGAGCGAAAAGGGATCAGCCCAAACCGATTACGTGTAAGTGACCACACGTTGCGTGATCGGGGTTGTAGGACATCTGGTCCGAGTCGTGGTCGGCTCGGCGGAAGTTACAAAGACATGTTGTAGTCGAAGCGTGTGGAACCACGCACCACAGAGGGCAATCGTCCCGTAGACGAAACGACATGACCTTCCGCAGATGTTCCTGAGTAAGTCCGCTCCCGTGAAACGCGGACTGAAACTGGGGGGACCACCCTCCAAGGCTAAGTACTCCTTGGTGACCGATAGCGGACTAGTACCGTGAGGGAAAGGTGAAAAGTACCCCGGAAGGGGAGTGAAATAGTACCTGAAACCGCGTGCCTACAAGCGGTGGGAGCAGCACTTGTGCTGTGACCGCGTGCTTTTTGCATAACGAGCCGGCGAGTTACTCGTCTGCGGCAAGGTTAAGCGATGAGCGGAGCCGTAGCGAAAGCGAGTCCGAATAGGGCGACATAGTCGTAGGCGGTAGACCCGAAGCTGAGCGAGCTACCCATGGGCAGGTTGAAGCGGGGGTAAGACCTCGTGGAGGACCGAACCGACCTAGGTTAAAAACTGGGCGGATGACCTGTGGGTCGGAGTGAAAGGCTAATCAAGCTCAGTGATATCTGGTTCTCTCCGAAATATATTTAGGTATAGCCTCGGATAAATTCCGTGGCGGCCGTAGAGCACTGTTTGGACTAGGGGCCCTACCAGGTTACCGAATTCAGGCAAACTCCGAAGACCGTCACGGTTACTCCGGGAGTCAGTTGCTGGGGGATAAACTTCAGCGTCAAAAGGGAAACAGCCCAGACCGCCAGCTAAGGTCCCTAAGTACTAGCTAAGTGGGAAACGATGTTTGAATGCATAGACAACCAGGAGGTTGGCTTAGAGGCAGCCACCCTTGAAAGAGTGCGTAACAGCTCACTGGTCAAGTGTTCGAGCGCGGACAATGTAACGGGGCTCAAGCTAGTCACCGAAGCTGCGGGTGCGTGAGGTCTTCGGACCGAGCGCGCGGTAGGAGAGCGTTCCGGCGCCAGCGAAGCAGCCATGGAAATGAGCTGTGGAGGCGGCGGAAGTGAGAATGCCGGCATTAGTAACGAAAGAGGGGTGAGAATCCCCTCCGCCGATTGCCCAAGGTTTCCTGAGTAAAGTTCGTCTGCTCAGGGTTAGTCAGGACCTAAGGCGAGGCCGAAAGGCGTAGTCGATGGCCAACGGGTTGATATTCCCGTACCACGTCGCGACCGTTTGACCGAACGGGGGGACGAGGAAGGCTATGGGATCCCAGGCGATGGTCGTCCTGGGGTAAGCATGTAGGGGTGGCTCTAGGTAAATCCGGAGCCGCATAACCTGAGGTGCAATGCCAGCTGGCTCTAAGCCGGCGAGTCCCGGATGCCATGCCTCCAAGAAAAGCCTCTAGGGAGGTCGCGCGTGCCTGTACCAAAACCGACACAGGTGGGCAAGTGGAGCACACTAAGGTGATCGAGATAACCCTCGTTAAGGAACTCGGCAAAATCGCCCCGTAACTTCGGGATAAGGGGCGCCCCAGTAGGGTGAAACTCCTCGCGAGCGGAGCCCGAGAGGGCCGCAGTGAATAGGTTCAAGCGACTGTTTACCAAAAACACAGGTCTCTGCTAAGTCGTAAGACGACGTATAGGGGCTGACGCCTGCCCGGTGCCGGAAGGTTACGTGGAGGTGTTAGGACTTCGGTCCGAAGCACTGAAACTAAGCCCCGGTAAACGGCGGCCGTAACTATAACGGTCCTAAGGTAAATCGTTGCCCACTGCACTGGTAACAGTGCAGAATGCATTCGGCTATATGCTGGAAAACCCGAGTATCCGTCCGGTACTCGTCCTAGACTTCGGTTGTGGACAGTGAAAATCCGGACGGTGCGGAAAACCAGCAGGAAAGGCTGATCAGCCTAGGCTGGGTTATTGGTTTTGTAGACGGAGAAGGATGCTTCTCAATCGGCTTCGTGCGCCAGAGTGGTGGACGAGGCCGGCGCGGCTACAGAACTGGCTACCAGGTGGCTCATGAATTCGCGGTGACGCAAGGTGCTCAGAGCATCTCGTGCCTCTACGAACTCCGGAGCTTCTTCGGCGTGGGTCAGGTGCTTGGCAACAAGCGCTACGACAACCACCGAGAACACCTGTATCGCTTCGTGGTGCGACGCAGGAGGGACCTGATCGATGTGATCATCCCCTTCTTTGCAGAACACCCTTTGCGGACGTCGAAGCAGCGCAATTTCGAGAAGTTTGCGCAATGCGTGGAGCTCGTCGATAGGCGTCATCACCTGACTCGTCAGGGGCTGGCCGACGTCGCCGAGATCGCTGAGACGATGAATCGCCGAAAGCCCAGGACTGAGCTGATCAGAATCCTCAGAGGCCATACGCCGAACATCCCGGACACTGGATGATGAGATGGTCCCATCTGCATGGCGACATGCAGGGAAGGCGCGGTGCACACGAGGACGCGCCCTCCGCTCACTTCATTGTGGGTAAGGCATTAAGCGAAATTCCTTGTCGGGTAAGTTCCGACCTGCACGAATGGCGTAACGACTTGAACGCTGTCTCAACGAGGGGCTCGGTGAAATTGCAGTCTCGGTGAAGATGCCGAGTACCCGCAGAAAGACGGAAAGACCCCGTGAACCTTTACTACAGCCTGGTATTGGGGTTCGATCCACTTCGCTCAGGATAGGTGGGAGGCTTGGAGGCGCCGGCTGCGGCTGGCGCGGAGCCAACCTTGAGATACCACCCTTGGTGTATTGGATCTCTAACAGTGCGCCCTGAATCGGGGCACTGGACAGTGACAGGTGGGTAGTTTGACTGGGGCGGTCGCCTCCCAAAATGTAACGGAGGCGCGCAAAGGTTCCCTCAGCACGGTCGGAAATCGTGCGTAGAGTGTAAAGGCAGTAAGGGAGCTTGACTGCGAGACCGACAGGTCGAGCAGGTGCGAAAGCAGGCCTTAGTGATCCGGCGGTAGCAAGTGGAAGCGCCGTCGCTCAACGGACAAAAGGTACTCCGGGGATAACAGGCTTATCGGGCCCAAGAGTCCACATCGACGGCCCGGTTTGGCACCTCGATGTCGGCTCGTCGCATCCTGGGGCTGAAGTAGGTCCCAAGGGTTGGGCTGTTCGCCCATTAAAGCGGTACGCGAGCTGGGTTCAGAACGTCGTGAGACAGTTCGGTCCCTATCTTCTGCGGGCGTTGGAGAGTTGAGAGGATTCGTCCCTAGTACGAGAGGACCGGGATGAACGCACCTCTGGTGTATCTGTTGTCCTGCCAAGGGCATCGCAGGTTAGCTACGTGCGGATCGGATAACCGCTGAAAGCATCTAAGCGGGAAGCCGGCCTCGAGATGAGCTCTCCCATCCCCATTGAGGGAGTAAGACCCCTGGAAGATCACCAGGTTGATAGGCCGGATCTGGAAGGATGGTGACATCCGTAGGAGACCGGTACTAATGGGTCGAGGGCTTGACGGATATTTTGATATCCGTGCATTGGCACTGTGTAGTTTTGAAGGCCCGCGAGGAGGGGTCTCTACCGGTTTCCGGTGGCTATGGCGAGGGGGAAACACCTCTTCCCATTCCGAACAGAGCCGTTAAGCCCCTCAGCGCCGATGGTACTTGGCTCGCAAGAGCCTGGGAGAGTAGGTCGCCGCCGGTTCTTGAATAGAAGAGTCCCGCTTGTGCCTTTGGTGCAGGTGGGGCTTTCCTTTGTTCTGGGTTGTCCCGTGGTCTGCGCCGCCGCGACGTCGCCGTTGGCGGCGGGGCGCTCATCTGTGGGTCCCAGGCGCCAGCAGGGGCGCCGGCGACGCGACCGCCGCCAACGTCGAGCCTCGGCCCCGAGACCACGACCCCACGCCCGCGTCAGAGGCTCGTCCTCCAAGGCCCAGAGGTCGTTCGCCTCTTAACCGGGCGGCGTAGCGAGGGCGCGGGCGGGGTTGTGCTTCCGCGTTCGGTCGCATCGCTGGCGCGACGCAACGCGTTACGCGCGCCAAAGCATCCCGAGCGCGGGAGCACATGCCCGCCCAGCGCCCAAAGACCAAACCCAACCCGGCTAAACCAGGCGGACGATCTTGAGCCGCCGCACCCCTTTGGGCGTCGGCACCTCGACCGTGTCGCCGACGCTGCGGTCCAGCAGCGCCTTGGCCACCGGGGATTCCGCCGAGAGCTTGCCCTGGGCTCTGTCGGCCTCGGTGGGGCCCACGATCGTCCATGTGTGCACCTCGCCGGTGCCCTCGTCACGGATCTCGGCCGGCCGAGCGAAGGAGAACACGTCACCCTCGGTCACGACGTCGACCACGACGGCGTTGCGCAGCCGCTGGCGCAGCCTCGCGATTCGGGTCTCGAGATGGGCCTGGTCGTCCTTTGCCGCGTGGTACTCGGCGTTCTCGCTCAGGTCACCGTGGCCGCGAGCGGTCAGGATTCGCTGTGCGATTTCACGGCGAGCCGTTGTCTCCAGTCCGCCGAGCTCGGCCTTGAGCTCGGCCAGTCCCTGCTCGGTGATCGGCTCACCGTCATTTTCTTGAGTCGTCATCACAGCATCTTGGCATGGACGATCGGCCAGCCGATTCGTGGCAGCATTGACTGGGTGCGTGAGATCGCCCGGTTCCTGCGCGCCAACCCTCAGGTGTTGATCCTTTTGATCATCTGCCTGGTGCTCGGCCTCGGCACGTTCATCGTCGTCGCGCTCGGCGTCGCGAGCTCGGGGTCGACGACGACCAACGGCGAGCCGTCGGATGCGATCTTCGCCCTGCAGGCACTGCTCGGCTGAGCCGAAAGCTGCGAAAGTCCGATCAGTTGCCGAGGACGATTTCACCGGCGCGCCGGCCCGCGACTGAGGATGTTTGGGGGATTCGCTGGTGCGGCGCGGCCTACTGCACCCGCTCACGTGCCGCATACGGCGGCGACGGACGAACGGGGGACAGGCAATGCGCGGGGGGCGGGGCAACCGAGCCCCGTCGGCGCTCGTGCTGGAACCTAAGCGGCCGCCGATGAGGGTGCGGCACGTCGGGTTCCGGGTCGCCCAGAATGTCCTGGGCGAGGCTCAGCAGCGCGCGAAATCTCTGTGCTGATGACTGGAACATATGTTCGCAAGGCTACGGCGCGTTCCGGACGGAACTCAGGTCTCCCCGGATGGCGCGCTTGGCTGGCCGTTCACGAGCTTCGCCGCTGGGCCGCGGGCTGGTGCGGAAGGCCCGTAAATGCACGGGATTCCTGCCCAGCGCGGGCGCAGTAAGACACCCATCCCGCTGGGCGAGATCTTGCAAAACGGTGGCACCGACGGGGGTGCAGGCGCCGACTAGGAGCCGAGCGAGGACCAGACGTCGAGCTTGGTCGCGACCCGCTCGACGACGGCGGTCGTGAACTCGGTCGTGCCGGCGTGTCCGCCCAGATCCGGGGTCTTGATCCCGGCCGCGACCGTCTCAAGCACGCCCTCGTAGATCGCCCGAGAGGCCCGCTCGCTGGCGCTCCCGTGGCGGTCGGCGCCATGGCGCAGCAGCGCGCCGCAGGCGAGGATCATCGCGAGCGGGTTGGCGAGGTCCTTGCCCTCCAGCGCCGGCGCGGTGCCGTGTGGCGCCTCCGCCATCGCGACGGTCGTGTCGTAGTTCTCGTCGAACGAGAGCAGCACGGATTCGGCGCCGGCGATCGAGCCGAACATCGGCAGCACCAGGTCAGAGAGGCAGTCTCCATCGCGGTTCAGAGCCGGGATCACAAGCGGCGCGTCGGTAGCGCCAGACAGCAGGCCGGCGTAGGTCGCGTCTATCAGGACCGGCCGGTACTCGATCTCGGGGTGGCGGGCTGCCGCTGCGTCCAGCTCTTCCTTGAGCATCCCCTCATACACGGGAGAAACGGTCCACTTGGGCCCTCCGTAGACGCGCGCGGCCATCTTCGAAGCGGTTCTGAACGCGTATTCGGCCACCGCGCGGCAGGTCGACCGGGTGATCCGCTCCGTCCGGAAGGCGACCTCGCTGGCTGAGCCGACCTCACCCTTGCGGAACTCGGCCGCGCCGTAGGCGTCGTCGACCGCCATCCGGACGACCGAGATCGGATAGTGGACACCGGCGATCGGTGCCACTCCGGGCAGCCGCCTGCCGGTCCTGACGATCACCTTTCCGTCCACCTGCTCGCGCAGGATCCGGTTCGGCGACCCCACGTCGTCGGCGCCCTCGGGCGTGATCGTCGCCGCCTTGAGCCCGAGACCGGCGTCGGTCATCGCGCGTGCGGCCTCGATCACGACCCCGTTCGAGGTCAAGCGCCGGTTCTCGAGCGAGAGGTCGAACCGCTGGAGGTCGAGCTCCAGCCCGAGCAAGTCCGAGTCCAGCACCCGCAGCGACTGCTCGAGGAGCTCCTGGCCCGTCTGGTCACCCTCGAGGACGACCACGCCAACCGGGGCCGCTGTGCTCGACATGGGGGTTAGGAGGCGGCGTCCGCGGGTTCAGCCGCCGGCTGGGCCTCGCGGTCCGCCGGCTGGGGCTCGGCGTCCGCCCGCGAATCGCCGTCCGCAGACGGCATCAGCTCATCCCGCCGCTCGGTCAACGCGGCGATCACGATCGTCAGGTGCTCGTCGAAATCGACGCCCAGCTGCTCGGCGCCGGTGCGCATGTCCTCACGGCTGACGGCGGCGGCGAAGCTCGGCTGCTTCATCTTCTTCTTGACCGACTTCGGCGTCATCCCGACCAACCCCTCGGGCCGCACGTACGCGCAGGCGAGGATGAACCCCGAAAGCTCGTCGACGGCGAACAGGGTCCTCTCCATCGGCGACTCGCGGGGGACGCCCATGAAGTCGGCGTGGGAGGCGACCGCACGGACCAGCTCGGGCGGATATCCCTGCGCCTCGAGCTCACGGATCGCGTACCGGGGATGGCCCTCATCGAGGTTCGGATACCGCTCGTAGTCAAGGTCGTGGAGCAGGCCCGTGAGCCCCCAGAGATCTGGATCGCCGTCAAACCGCGGGGCGTAGGCGCGCATCGCGGCCTCGACCGCGAGCATGTGTCGGCGCAGCGAATCGGACTGGGTCCATTCACAAAGGAGGGTCCACGCTTCGGTGCGCGAAAGACCGGATTGCATGGCCGTTACCCTAGCTCAGCGCTCGGGGCTCGCCGGGTCTCGTGAGTCAGACCCACCAGCTACCCTGACTGGCTCGCGCGAGCGAACCACTGAACTCCGAAAATACGCGAGGTCGATTCCCCTGGAGAAGTTTGTAATCGAAGGCGGCGTGCCGCTGTCGGGCACGATCGTGCCGGCAGGCAACAAGAACGGCGCACTCCCGATCCTGGCCGCCTGCCTACTGACAGACGACGAGGTGCTGCTGCGCAACGTGCCGCGGATCGCCGACGTCGACGCGATGGTCATGCTGCTGCGCTCCCTGGGCGCACGCGTTGAATGGCTGGGACAGAGCGAGGTCCTGGTCGATACCTCAACGGTTGACAACACCGAGGTCGACGCCGAGCTCTCGGAGCGCATTCGCGCCTCGTTCCTGCTCGCCGGCCCGCTGCTGGCGCGGTTCGGGACCGCTCAGATGCCCCCGCCCGGCGGAGACGTGATCGGGCGCCGCCGGCTCGACCCCCATCTGGATGCCTTCAGGGCGCTCGGTGCCCAGGTCGACAACAACCGTCACGACATCATGCTCACCGCGCCCCCGCTGGGGCTGACCCCATGTGACTTCCTGATGGACGAGCCATCGGTGATGGCGACCGAGAACGCGCTGATGGCGGCCGCGCTCACCCGCGGCCCGACGGTGATCCGCAACGCCGCCTCCGAGCCTCATGTGCAGGATCTGGCTCGGATGCTGATCTCGATGGGCGCCGCGATCGACGGCGTCGGATCGAACGTGATGACCGTCCACGGTCAGGCGAGCCTCCGAGGGTGTACGCACGAGGTCGCCCCCGACCACATCGAGATCGGCTCGTTCATGGCTCTGGCGGGCGTCACGGGCGGCGAGCTGATCGTCAAGGACACGCGTCCCGACGATCTGCGGATGATCCGGCTCGTGTTCGAGCGGCTCGGGCTCCGCAGCGAGGTGCACGGCGCCGACGTGATCGTTCCCGGCAACCAGCAGCTGAAGATCCAGAACGACACCGGAGATCACAAGCCGAAGGTCGAGGATGGGCCGTGGCCGGCCTTCCCGGCTGACCTGACGAGCATCGCGCTGGCGCTCGCGACTCAGGCTGAGGGGTCGGTCCTGATTCACGAGAAGATGTTCGAGAACCGCCTCTTCTTCACCGACAAGCTCGTGATGATGGGTGCCGAGATCACGATCTGCGACCCCCATCGGGCGATCGTCGCCGGGCCGCGCCCGCTCCACGGCGGCCGGGTCGAGTCACCGGACATCCGGGCCGGAATGGCGATGCTGATCGCTGCTCTGTGTGCCGACGGGATCACGGAGATCGGCAACGTGCGCCAGATCGATCGCGGCTACGAGCGGATCGACGAACGCCTGCGGGAGCTCGGCGCGCGGATCACCCGGCTCGACGACGTCCCCGTCACGGCATAGCTGCGGCTCACGACGCTCGGCGACGCGGTTGCCGACCTCGGGCGCGTCCGCAAACTCAAACTGAAAACTGCGGGACAGGGCCATAGCTGGCAGCATGCCCGCGATGATCGATCGCATCCCCAGCGGCACCCGCGACGTGCTCCCCGACGAGATGCGGGAGCTGCGGGAGATGACCGATCGCGTCCGCACGGTGTTCGAGGAGGCGGGCTACGGCGAGGTCGCCACTCCGGCGCTTGAGTACGAGACCACGTTCGCGCGGACCGACATGGCGGGCAGCAGGCCCGCCTACCGCGTGTTTGACGAGCAGGGCAACGTGCTCGTTCTGCGGGCCGACATGACGATCCCGATCGCACGCCTGGTGGCGACTCGATACGCACACGCACAGCCGCCGCTTCGCTTCTGCTACGTCGCCCACGCCTACCGCGGCGTCCGGCCGCAGCGGGGACAGTCGCGCGAGTTTCTGCAGGCGGGGATCGAGCTGCTCGGCTCGCCGGGACCGGATGGGACCGCCGAGGTACTCGGCGTGCTCTGCCGGGCGCTCGACGCCGCGGGGCTGCAGACATATCGGATCGGGCTCGGCGACGCGTCACTGTACCCATCGCTGCTCGACGTGCTGGGCGTCGACAGCGCGCACCACGCGCTGATCGTCTCCGAGCTGGCCAGAGGCGATTTCGTCGGCGTCGAACGGGCGGTGCGCGAGCTCCCCGTGTCCGACGAACAGGCCGAGCTGCTGCTGCGAGTGCCCCGGGTCCGCGGCGGCGCCGAGGTGCTCGAGGACCTCGACGGCGCGCTCCACGGCGCGCTGGCCCCGATGCGAGAGTTGCACGCCCTGCTGGCGCCCGAGGTCGCGTCCCGGATCATCTTCGACCTCGGCCTGGTGCGCAGCATCGGGTACTACACCGGCGCGGTGTTCGGCGTCTATGACCCGGCCTACGGGGTGCCGCTCGGCAGCGGCGGGCGCTACGACGAGCTGCTGGGAACCTTCGGGCGGTCGATGCCGGCCGTTGGCTTCGCGCTCAACGTCGAGCGGCTCCACATCGCGCTGACCGGCGAGGAGCGGGGCCGCACCCGCGGGGTGGACCGGTGAGCGATCTGCGGATCGCCGTCCCGCGAGGGGCGATGTTCGACGATACGCTTGATCTTCTCGGCCGGCTGGGGATCGACACGCGCGAGGTGCGCGACAACGACCGCAAGCTGTTGTTCGAGGAGTCCGGCATCGTGACGATGCGTCCGTCGGACGTCCCCACCTACGTCGAGGCCGGCGCCGCCGACCTCGGTATCACCGGCAAGGATGTGCTGATGGAGCAGTCTGAGCGGGATGTGTACGAGCTGATGGATCTCGGCTACGGCCGTTGCCGGATGGTGCTCGCAAGCGTCGAGGGCGAGGATCGCGCCGAGGAGGCGCTGCGGCGGCTGGGCGTCGTTCGGATCGCGACCAAGTACCCGCGAATCGCCGCCCGCCACTTCCTCGAGACCGGCCGTCAGGCGGAGATCGTCGAGGTCAAGGGGTCGGTCGAGCTCGCACCGCTGACCGGCCTCGCCGAAGCGATCGTCGACCTGACGGCGACCGGGACCACGCTGCGCGAGAACCGGCTCGTCGTCCGCGAGGAGATCGCGGTCTGCACGGCGCGTCTGATCGCCAACCCAGTCGCCCACCGGCTGCGGGCGGCGACGATCGACAGCCTGATGGAACGTGTCAGTGCAGTTTGAGCGCCTGACCGTGGCGAGCGACCCGACCGCGCTGGCGCACGAGCTTCGCGGGCTGGTCCCGGCGCCGGAATCCGTCACCGACAAGGTCGCCGAGATCATCGCCCGCGTGAGAGCCAACGGCGACGACGCGCTGCGCTACTACACGCGCCAGTTCGACACCGGCGGCTCGACGCCGTCGGCGCTGCGGGTGCCGGATGCCGAGCTGGACACGGCCGCCAAGCGCCTTTCCGGCCCCGTCGGCAGCGGGCTTGACCAGGCGATCACCAACGTGATGCGGGTCTGCGATGCCGCGCTGGGCTCCGACACGACCGTGACCTTCGACGGGCACGAGGTGATCTTGCGCGAGGTGCCCGTCGGTCGTGCCGCGGTCTACGTGCCCGGAGGCCGTGCGCCTTACCCGAGCACGGTCGTGATGGGGGTTGTCTGCGCCCGGGTCGCGGGCGTCGATGAGGTCGCTGTCTGCGCCCCGCCGGGAGCCAACGGCGAGGTCGACGCAGTTGTGCTCGGCGCCTGCCGGCTGGCAGGGGCGTCGGTCGTCTACCGGATGGGAGGCGCGCAGGCGATCGCCGCGCTCGCCTACGGCACCGAGACCGTGACGCCCGTCGACGTGATCGTCGGGCCGGGGAATCTGTATGTCCAGGAGGCCAAGCGCCAAGTGTTCGGGCGAGTCGGGATCGACGGATTCGCCGGTCCGAGTGACCTGATGCTGGTTGCCGACGGCGACTGCGACGCAGAGCCGCTGGCGCTCGACCTGCTCGCTCAGGCCGAACACGGCGCCGGGTCGCTGGTGGTCGCGATCTCGACCTCGGGCGCGCTGATCGACGAGCTCGCTGCCCGGGTGGCTGAGAGCGATGACACGGGCGCGGTGGCAAGGCTGGTGCAGGTCAGCGAGCTCGACCATGCGCTCGCGATCTCCCAGGAGTTCGCTCCTGAGCACCTGCAACTGGCGGGCGCCGAGGCCGAGCAGCTCGCGTCCCGGGTCACGACGGCCGGTTGCGTGCTGGTCGGCGCGGCCAGCGGGACCGCATTTTCTGACTACATCGCCGGCTCCAACCACGTGCTCCCCACCAACGGGGCGGGGCGATTCGCCTCGGCGCTGTCACCCGCTCACTTCCGGCGGCGGTTCACCGAGGTGAGGATCGGCACCGACGCCGCCGAGTTGGCTCGCGAAGCGGCGCCGATCGCCCGGGCCGAGGGGTTTGAGCTTCACGCCCGATCGATGGAGGCGCGCATTCGCGACAATGGCTCGCAATGACGCGAGCCGCAGAGATCGACCGCAGGACCGGCGAAACCGAGATCCACCTCGAGCTCGAGCTCGACGGTGACGGCGGTGGCGAGCGCTGCACCGGGGTCGGCTTCTTCGACCACATGCTCGACCTGCTCGCCCGACACGGGCGGATGAACCTGACCGTCAGCGCGAGCGGCGATCTGGAGACCGGCGCCCACCACACGGTCGAGGATGTCGGCATCTGCCTCGGCCAGGCGCTCGATCGCGCGCTCGGCGACAGGGCTCAGATCAACCGGTACGGCCAGGCGACGGTCCCGATGGACGAGTCCCGTGCGTCGTGCGCGATCGATATCTCGGGCCGCGGATTGTGCGTGTTCGAGGCCGAGTTGCCGCCCGGGGCGATCGGGAACTTCGACCACGAGCTGACCGAGGAGTTCCTCCGCGCGCTGGCCACCAACGCCAAGCTGACGCTGCACGTCACCGTCGAGGCCGGCACCAACGCACACCACGTGATCGAGGCCGCGTTCAAGGCCCTCGCCCGGGCGCTGCGTGGGGCCGTCGCGCTCGATGCGACCGAGCGCGGCGTGCCGAGCACGAAGGGAACGCTGACATGAGCCGCGCTCCGGTGATCGCGGTCGTGGACTACGGGATGGGCAACCGGCGGTCGGTCGAGAAGGCGCTCGAGCACGTGGGTGCGCGCGCTGAGATCACCAACGATCACGATCGTCTGCTGGCCGCCGATGGGCTCGTGCTGCCGGGCGTCGGAGCGTTCCCGCAGGCGATGCGCAACCTGCGCGAGCTCGAGCTTGACGGACTGCTGCGGACGACGGTGGCAGACGGCAAGCCGTTGCTGGGCATTTGCCTCGGCATGCAGCTGCTGTTCGACCGCTCGCAGGAGATCGAATCGGCAGACGGTCTGGGGCTGATCAGCGGCGCGGTGACGCCCTTGCGCAGCGCCGGCCTGACGATCCCGCACATGGGGTGGAACGAGGTCCGCTTCCAACGCCGCTCGCTGCTCACCGAGGGCCTTCCGCCCGGCGGCTGCGCCTTCTATCACGTCCACTCACTCGTGGCCCGGCCCGCCGACGACGGCGATCTCGTCGCGACCACCACCTACGGCGAGACGTTCGCGACGATCGTTGAGCGCAGCTCGGTGTACGGGGTCCAGTTCCACCCCGAGAAGTCGTCCGCCCACGGGCTGCGAATGCTCGAGAGCTTTGCCTCGCTGTGCCGCTCCGATGCTGCGCAGGTGACGTCGGTTCAGTCGTTGCGCGCATGATCCTGCTGCCCGCAATCGACATCCTCGACGGCAAGGCGGTACGGCTGACTCGGGGCGACTACGACCAGCAGACCGTCTACGACGCAGACCCGCTGGACGCGGCCCGGCGGTGGGTGCAGGCTGGCGCCAGGGCGCTGCACGTCGTCGACCTCGACGGGGCCCGAAACGGCTCGCCGGCCAACCTCGAGCACGTGCGGCGGATCGCCGAGGGTGTCGGGGTGCCGGTCCAGGTCGGCGGCGGGCTGCGCAACGCTGACACGGTGCGAGCGACGCTCGCGGCCGGCGTCACACGGGTGGTGCTTGGAACCGCGGCCTTTGAGGACGTCGACTTTCTCGACCAGATGCTCGCCGAGCATCGCGAGCGGGTCGTGGTCTCGGTCGATGCGCGCCGCGGGATGCTCGCGACCTCAGGATGGACCAAGCTGACCGAGATCCCCGCCGAGTCGGTGATCGAGGCGCTCGGTCGGCGCGGGGTGACGCGGTTCGTGTACTCGAGCATCGATCGTGACGGGACGCTCGACGGCCCCGATCTCGACGAGGTCACCCGGATCGCCGCCGTCGTCCGCGGCACGTTCGTGTATTCCGGCGGAATCTCGAAACTCGAGGACCTCGGCGCCCTCGCCCGCCTGCGCCAGGTCAACCTGACCGGCGTGATCGTCGGCAAGGCGCTCTATGAGCAGCGGTTCGAGATCGCAGCGGCGCACTCCGCGCTCGCAAGCTGATGCACTACAAGCGCGTGATCCCGTGTCTCGACGTCGATCGGGGCCGCGTCGTGAAGGGAGTCGGGTTCCTCGATCTGCGCGACGCAGGTGATCCGGTCGAGCTCGCCGCCCGCTATGACGCCGCGGGGGCCGACGAGCTCGTGTTCCTCGACATCACTGCGACCTCGGACAAGCGCGACACGGTCGTCGAGCTGGCCCGCCACGCCGCCGATGAGCTATTCATCCCATTCACGATCGGTGGCGGGATCCGCTCGCTCACCGACGCCCAGGCGGTCCTTGACGCGGGCGCTGACAAGGTGTCGGTCAACTCGGCAGCTCTGGCACGCCCCGCGCTGATCTCCGAGCTCGCGAACACGCTCGGCTCGCAATGCGTGGTGCTGGCGATCGACGCCAAGCACATCGCGCCCGGCCACTGGGAGGCATATCTGGCCGGAGGGCGGACCGCGACCGGCGTAGACGCGGTTGGGTGGGCAGCCGAGGGCGTTGAGCTCGGGGCGGGAGAGATTCTGCTGACCAGCATGGATCGCGACGGAACCACGGCCGGCTATGACCTCGAACTGCTGCGGGCCGTCACCGGCGCGGTGCCCGTCCCGGTGATCGCGTCAGGCGGCGCGGGCGAGCTCGCGCACCTGACCGAGGCGATCAACGCCGGTGCCGACGCAGTCCTGTGCGCTTCGATCCTGCACTACGGCCAGCACACCGTCGCCGAAATCAAGCAGCACCTCGCGCAGGACGGGATCCCGGTCCGTGAAGCCGGGGACGCCGCCCGGGCAGGCGGGTAAACAGCACGGTCTCCCCGCCGGAGGTTTGACCGGTGCGCCCCGTCCACGATTGGCGATCACAGACCGAGAGGGCCGCAAATCGGCGGCCGCTTGGGGCACGAGTGCAGTTTTGTTTGGGACTCGACTGCGAGCCGGCCGCGGTTACGCGGCCTCTTCTACGTAGCCGGCCGCTGCGCACGTGTCACAGTACGCGGCGGGCGGAACGCGAGGCTCGTAGCAGCCGGGACGACAGCAGGTGGACGACCGCTTGGGGCGTCCCCGGCCAATCCGGGCGGCGGCGGCATCCTTGAGCTCCTCGCGCATGCGATCAAGCTCCGCTGCGTGCTCCGCGCAGAACCGACGACCCTTCTCAGCCGGACGCTGACAATGACTTCCACTACGACAACGCATAGAAGCAGTATGATATCAGGCCGCCCGGAATGATGGTTCCGTGGGCGCTTGATTGCGCCTGCGTGCGGGGTTTTGGTTCTGCGGCCGGTTCAGCCCTTGTGGGCCTTGTGCGTCCTGGACGCCTTCCGCTTGGCGTGGCGGACGCGGCGCTGTGCCTGGTGTTTGTGGTGCTCGCGGACGCGGTGGCGCCGACGAGCCGCCCGCCTACGCTCGCGCTCGGTCTGCCGCCTGCGGTGGCGGTGGTGATGGCGGTGGCGGTGAGCCACGACGACCGCCTTGCGCCCGGGGAGCAGCTGGTAGATCTTGCTGTACCCGTCGAGATAGATCGCGTGGTAGTCGGCGATCACCGGCGTGAACGCCCCGTCGGGGAACGAGAACACCTGTTGGCCGGTGACGGTGTTGAGGCCCGCGGTGCTCTTGGTGGCGAGATCGGAGTAGTAGACGACGTTGCCGATCACGGTCGAGGAGCCTGAGATCTTGCCGCCGGCCGGATGGCGCCAGCGGACCGCTCCGGTGCGGGCGTTGAACGCGTACAGGTTGCCGTCGTAGGAGCCGACGTAGACGGTCGGGCCCAGTTTCGGCGGATCGGCCACCGATGCGGATGCGTACACGTAGGCGCCGGTCTCGGTCGCCCATCCGAGCGCGCCCGAGCGGATGCCGAACGAGTACACGCGGCCGTCGGTGTTGCCCATGTAGACGCGGCCGAATGCGACCGCCGGGGTGGCGTAGAACTGTCCGGACCCAAAGCCGAAGTGTGCCCCGTTGGTTGACACCGACCAGATCTGATGGCCGTTGCCGGCGTTGACGGCATACGCGCGTCCGGCGTAGTCGCCGAAATAGAGCACCCCGTTGACCAGCGCCGGGCCGCCCTTGATCGCGCCGCTGGCGTGATAGGTCCAGTTGACATGTCCGGTCGCGATCTTCAACGACCAGAGCGTGCCACCCTGGTCACCGAAGTAGACGTTGCGCTGGTTGACGATCGGCGAGGACTCGCTGCCGGCCGGGAGCGGGTGAGACCAGACGACGTGGCCGTTCTTGATCGACAGCGCGACGAAGCGTCCGTTGCCGGGGGAGCCGCCGTGCTCTGACAGGACGGGCATCAGAACCAGGCCGGCCTTGCCAGCCACCGCGGGCGACGAGGCGGCGAGGGTGCCCACCTGGCGGTGCCAGAGCGTGCGCCCGGTGCGGATATCGATCGCCTTGGCGATCGCGTTGTCGCCGAGCAGGAACAGCGTCTCGTGGTAGATCACCGGCGGAAACTCGAGCAGCGTCCCATCGTTGAACGCCCAGCGGATGTGGAACGGAGGGCGAAGCTTCGAGGTCGCAGCGAAGAACCGTGTACGCCCGGCGTTGTAGCCGTACCACGGCCACTGGAAGTTATCCCGGTGGTGGCGCTTGTGACGCGGAGGGGGAGGAGCCTGCGTCGTAGTCGTCGGTTGTGTGAAGGCGACGCCGGGGTTTGAGACGTTGCCTGGGGCGTGCAGTAGGACGAACGCCGTGACGGCGCCCGCCACCACCACGATGACTGCTGCCGCGATTAATCCGCGCCGCAGCAGCCGCCGCGGAGCGGGACTCGGCATGGCGCCCATGGTAGTAAGGGTCCCCGCCAGCCGAGCCTGGACCGGCCCGGGCGGCGCTGGCGCCGCCGTTCGCGCGATCATGGCGCCTGTGGTTGAGGAGGATCCGGATGTCCTGCTGACGCGCCTGGCCAGGCTGCCCGCGGCGGGGGCGCTGCTCGGGCGATTCGCCGCCACCCCGACTGACGTCTATCTGGTGGGGGGCGCGGTCCGCGACCTGATGCTCGGACGCGAGCCGCGCGAGCTCGATCTGATGATCGAGTCAGACCTCGAGGAGCTCATCGGCGGGCTCGGCGTCACGAGCACGATCTACGACCGGTTCGGCACTGCAACGCTCGAGCTCGCAGGGCATGCCTACGATCTTGCGCGGGCGCGGCTTGAGTCCTATCCGCATCCGGGCGCGCTGCCGATCGTCGCCCCGGCGAGGGTCGAGGACGACCTCCAGCGGCGCGACTTCACGATCAACGCGATCGCGCTCGCCGTCGCGGGTCCCCAAAAGGGCCGTCTGTTGCACGCGGCAGCCGCCCTTGGGGATCTCCGCGCCGGTCTGCTGCGAGTGCTCCATGACGCGAGTTTCATCGATGATCCGACGCGCCTGATGCGCCTCGCGTTGTACGCGAGCCGGCTTGACTTCAAGATCGAGCCCCACACCCGCGGGCTGGCGACCGCCGCAATCGGCGGTGGCGCGCTGGATACGGTCAGCGGAAACCGGATCGGCGCCGAACTTCGCCAGCTGGCCGCCGAGGACGACCCGGTCGCCGCGCTGCTCGGGCTGCGCGAGCTGGGGATCGACACCGCGCTGGCGCCCGACTTCGGCCTGCGCGACCCGGGGCCTGCGAGGCGCGGGCTCGTCCTGCTTCCGCCTGAGGGCAGGCGCGCCATCCTGGTGCTCGCTGCCGCCGGCGCCAACTGCGGTCCGGCCGAGCTGGTCGAGCTGCTGTCCAGGCTCGCGTTCGAGGCCGAGCAGCGTGATTCGATCGTCGAGGCGGCGACCGGCGCTCGGGCGCTGGCATTGCGCCTGCAGGGTGCCGTCCGGCCGTCCGAGCTGGCCGCCGCGGTCGGCGGTGCGCGGGTCGAGACGGTCGCGCTGGCCGGTGGCTATGGACCCGATGCAGCCGCCGAACGGTGGATCTCGCAGCTTCGCCGGGTCCGGCTCGAGATCACCGGGGAAGACCTGATCGCCGCCGGGGTGCCGACCGGTCCGATGATCGGCCAGGGGCTGCGAGCCGCGCTCGCGGCGAAGCTCGACGGTCGCCTGCAAGGCCCCGCGGAGGAGCTCGCCGAGGCCCTGCGGGCAGTGTCCAGCACCCGGCCGGGCCGCTAGCCTGGACGCTCCGATGAGCTCGACGACCCGATCGCCGACCAGGCTGCCGGAGCCGTTCTACGAGCGCGATCAACAGTTCGCGATCGACTTCGCGGGCGCCCGCGCGGTGTTCACGACCAGACGCGGCGGCTTCTCGCGAGGCCCGTTTGAGAGCCTGAACCTCGGTCGGCTGACCGACGACGATCCCGATGCCGTGGCACGCAACCGGGACGCGCTCGAGATCATGCTCGGCGTGCAGCTCGGCTTCGTGCGCCAGGTGCATGGCCCGCGCGTGGTCGGACTGACCGCCGCGAGCCTCGGGGCTTCGAGGCTCGCCGGGCCCGACGAAATGCCGCGAGCTGACGGCCAGTTCACGCTCGAGCCGGGCCTCGCTCCGACCGCTCTGACGGCGGACTGTCTTGCGATCGCGATCGCCGCCCCCGGCGGGGTGGCGGTGCTCCATGCAGGGTGGCGCGGGCTTCACGACGGCGTAATCGCCGGTGGCGTCGATGCGCTTCGCGGCGCAGGGGTCAGCGGGGCCCTGCGAGCGGCGATCGGGCCGGGCGCCGGTCCATGCTGCTATGAGGTCGGCCCCGAGGTCCACGAGGCGTTCGCCGACCACCCGAGCGACGTGCATCGCGGGCGCAATCTGCACCTGGCCGCGATCGCGCGCGATCAGCTGCAGCGGGCGGGCGTGGGGGAGGTCCATGACATTGCGATCTGCACGATCTGCTCGGACCCGTCATTGCTGTTCTCCCACCGCCGCGATCGTGGCGTGACGGGGCGGCAGGGGGGAATCGCGTGGCTGACCGGAGGACGGCGTGGTTGAGCTCGTTCATGGCCTGCGGGCCGAGATCGTGTCGCGCAACCTCGAGCGGGTCCGCGCCGCGATCGCCGACGCCGGCCGCGATCCGAGCGAGGTCGAGATCCTGGCGGCGGTCAAGTACCTGCCGGCCGAGGAGCTCGGCGCGCTCGTCGAGGGCGGGGTCACGGTCGTGGGCGAGAACCGTGCCCAGGAGCTGGCGATCAAGCACGCGGCGGCGCCCCGGGGACTGACGTGGGACTTCATCGGCCACCTCCAGAGCCGCAAGGTGCGTGACGTGCTGCCGCTGGTGCGCTACATCCAGTCCGTCTGCAGCGACTCCGCGCTGAGCCAGCTCGCCCGCCACGGCGATCCGCAGACCGAGGTGCTGGTCGAGGTCAACACGGCCGGCGAGGAGGCCAAGAGCGGGATCGCGCCGGCAGAGCTGCCCGATTTTCTCGAGCGCTGCCCGGTGCGTGTTGTGGGGTTGATGACGATGCCGCCGCTGGCGTCGGAGCCCGAGGACAGCCGCCGCTATTTCGCGCTCCTGGCCCAACTCGCCGCCGATCACGGGCTCCGGCAGCTGTCCATGGGCACCAGTCAGGACTACCTTGTCGCGGTCCAGGAGGGCGCGACGATTGTGCGCCTGGGTACAACCCTGTACGCAAGCGCGCCATAATCACGAGCAGGGAAACACTGCGGTTGCGCGAACCCTGAGACGCAATGGCCTTCAGAGACACATGGCACCGGACGCTCGTCTACTTCGGCCTCGCTGAGGACGAGGCCTACGACGACGAGGATCTCGAGCCCTATCAGGAGCCCGAGGCCGACATCCAGGACAGTTACCGGGAGCGGCCGAACGTACGCCGGCTGAGCAGCTCCCGCCGCCGGCGCGACGAGATCGACGACATCTTCGCCGACGACGCACCTGCAGAGCGGCGCACGACGTCGCTGCGCCCGGTCGGCGGGGGACGTCCCGGCAACGGCCGCAGCGGCGATGTCAGGGTGCACTTCGTTGCGCCGAAGAACTTCAACGACGTTCAGGACGTCGCGGACAAGTTCAAGGATTCCATCCCGGTGATTCTGAACCTCCAGGGCACCGACACCGATCTGTCCAAGCGGCTGATCGACTTCTCCAGTGGCCTCACCTACGCGCTCGATGGAGGCATGCAGCGGATCGCCGACAAGGTCTTCCTGCTGACGCCGCACAACGTCGAGGTCTCGGCCGAAGAGCGTGCGCGCTTGGTTGAGAAGGGCTTCTTCAACCAGTCCTAACCGCGGCCGGCGGCGTCTCGGGCGGTGCGTCCCGCGGCCACCGGTAGATTTGGTCTGGTGAAGGTAGGTCTGATCGGGGCCGGGAACATGGCTCGTGCGATGGCGCGTGGCTGGGGTGACCCCGTGCTGTGCTCTGACTCGGGGTCGGGGCGGGCGACTGCGCTCGCGAACGAGCTCGGAGGCCGTGCCGCGAGCAACCTCGAGGTGGCGCAGGAAGCTGACCTCGTGGTGCTGTGCCACAAGCCGGCGCAGTTCAAGCAGATCGCGGACGAGATCTCTGCGACAGTCAAGGCGGTCGCGTCAGTGCTCGGCTCGATCCAAATCGGCCAGCTGCGAGAGAGGTACCCCGACATGCCGGTATTCCGTCTGATGCCCAACACGCCCGTCGAGGTCCGCCAGGGGGTGGTCTGCTATTCGCCGGCAACCGACCCCGATCGCGAGCTCGAGCGCGAGGTTCTGCAGCTGTTCGCGCGGCTCGGATCGGTCGTGACCGTCCCTGAGCGGTCGCTGGCGGCGGCCGCGGCGGTGATGTCGGTCGGACCCGCGTATCAGGCGCTGCTGGCCGAGGCCCAGGTCGATGCGGCAGTCCGCCATGGACTCACCCCCGCGCTGGCGTCGAAACTGGCAATCGACACGATGAGTGGCACCGCCTCACTGCTGGCGGCGCGAGACTACGACACGCTCGAGGTGCGACGCGAGGTCACCTCGCCCGGAGGATCGACCGCGCGGGGCCTCGAGGCGCTCGAGCGAGCCGGCGTCAGGAGCGCCTTCCAGTCGGCGATGGACAGCGTCTGCGGAGAGCCGGCGCGATGATCGTCCTCGCTACCACACGCGACACGATCGGGAACTACGTCAGCGCCGTGTTCACCGTCTATCTGGTGCTGATCTTCGCCTACATCCTGATCAACCTGGTGATGTCGTTTGGCGTCCGCGTTCCGTACTCGCGCTGGTTTGAGGCGTTGCAGACGTTTCTGAAGGACGTCTCGGAGCCGTATCTGAGGATCTTCAGGCGTCTGCTGCCGAGCTTCGGCGGCTTCGACTTCACGCCGATGATCGCGATCATCGTTCTGTACATCGCGCAGTCGGTGATCGTCAACCTGATCAAAGGCTGAGCGCGGCGCTCACCCATGTCGACGACCAAACCGAAGGGCAGCGAAGCTCAGTCGCGTCGGCTGATCGCGTTCGCGAAGGCGTTCGGCGTCGTGATCGTGGTCGTGGTACTGGACCGGATCACCAAGCACGCCATCGCCTCGGGGATCGCGGTCGGCGACGTGCACAAATTCCTCCCGGGAATCCAGTTGGTGGACGTGCGCAACTCCGGGGTCGCGTTCGGATTCTTCTCCGGCGGCGGCGCGCTCGTCCTGGTGCTGACGCTGATGGCCCTGGGCGTGCTGGTCGTGTACTTCGCGCTGCGTCCGCAGCGGTGGCTGCTCTGGCTGCCGACCGGGCTGCTCGTCGGCGGCGCGCTGGGCAATCTGATTGACCGGATCTCATCGGGTTCGGTGACCGACTTCATCAAGCTGCCGCTGTGGCCCGCGTTCAACGTCGCCGACATGTCGATCACCTTCGGGGTGCTGGCGCTGCTCTACGTGCTGGAGGGACCGCGCAGGGACCGCGAGCCGTCGATCGCACAGCATGAGCAGTGAGCGACCGGAAGGTCGAACTGAAGGTCGGTGAAGAGGAGGCGGGGGCGAGGCTGGACGTGTTCCTCGCCGGGCACGTCGGTTCGCGGGCCCGCGCCCAGGCACTGATCGAGGCGGGCGCGGTGCTGGTCGACGGACGGGCTCGGCGCAAGCGTCACGTGGTCGCCGCCGGCGAGTCGGTGTCAGTCGCGGAGCTCGGGCCGGCGGTCGAGGATCCCGTCGCGGAGGTCCAATTCGGCGTCGCCTACGAGGACGAGCACCTGATGATCGTTGACAAGCCCTCAGGGCTGGTCGTGCACCCTGCCCGCGGCCATCGCACGGGAACGCTCTCGCAGGCGCTCGCGGGGCGCGCCGCGGGTGGCGAGGATGGAGCGCGGGCGGGGATCGTCCACAGGCTCGATCGAGACACCTCCGGGCTGCTCGTCGTCGCCAAGGATGACCGTGCCCACCGGGCGCTGAAGGAGCTGCTCGCCAAGCGACGGCTCCACCGCGAGTACGTGGCGCTTGTCGACGGCCACCCGGAAGCGCGCACCGGAACGATCGATGCCCCGGTCGGCCGGGACCGGCGCGACCGCGTGCGGATGTCGATCGACAGCGAGACGCCCCGTGATGCCAGGACGCACTTCGAGCTGACTCGGATGCTGCCAGCCTCGGCTCTGCTGGCGGTCACACTCGAGACCGGTCGCACGCATCAGATCAGAGTTCACATGGCGGCGATCGGCCATCCCGTGTGCGGGGACCCGCAGTACGGAATGGCCGGCGAGTACGGCTTGCGGCGACAGTTTCTGCATGCGGCTGCGCTTTCGTTCCCGCACCCGGTAACCGGGGCGACGATCGACGTGCGCTCGCCCCTGCCGGAGGATCTGCAACGCGCCCTGGCGCTCGCGCAGCAGGGCCCGTGGACGCCGCCGGAGACCAAATCCGGGTAGCAACCGCAGTAGGCGGCGGGGCGGCCCGTCCAAAAAGCCGCCCCGCCAACTGCGTTGCGAACCGGTCCACCGGAGGTAGGGAAGAGGCGTCCGGTTCGCGCTGCGTTCGCCACCCCAGGGCAGGCGGTGACGACACGCTGCGGACTACAACGGCCGCGATGCTCGAAACTTTCGTAGACTGAACATCAGAATCCTTACCAACCCCGTCCGCGCAGATCGCGGCCCTGCCCCGGCATACCGTCGGGGTTCGCGAGCACCAACCGGACGGGCATCGTCGTCAAAAAAGGGAGTAGTAACGGTGGCTCAGATCGGAATCAAGGAGCTGCTGGAGGCCGGTGTGCACTTCGGCCACCAGACGCGCCGCTGGAACCCCAAGATGCGCCGCTTCATCTTCGGAGAGCGGGACGGCATCTACATCATTGACCTTCTTCAGACCGAGGAGCTGCTCGAGAACGCGCGCCGGTTCGCGTCCGACGTCTCTCGCCGCGGTGGCACGGTCCTGTTCGTCGGGACCAAGAAACAGGCCCGCGATGCGATCCAGGAGACGGCTGACGCAGCTGAGATGCCCTACGTCAACCATCGGTGGCTCGGCGGGCTGCTGACCAACTTCCAGACCATCTCGCTGCGGATCAGGCGGCTGCACGACCTCGAGCGCTACGAGACCGAGGGGCAGCTGCAGCTGCTGCCGACTCGCGAGCGGATGGCCGCTCAGGCCGACCTCGAGAAGCTCCGCGCCAATCTCGGCGGCGTCAAGAACATGCAGCGCGTCCCCGACGCGGTGTTCGTGATCGACCTCAAGACCGAGGCGATCGCGGTTCGCGAGGCCCAGCGGCTGCGGATCCCGATCATCGGCCTGGTCGACACCAACTGCGATCCCGAGGGGATCGACTTCGTGATCCCGGGCAACGACGATGCGATTCGATCGTGCGCGGCGATCACCTCGGCGATCGGCGATGTCGTCGCGCAGGGCCACGGGATCTTCCGCGCCGAGGAGGAGGCCGCGCGGCTCGAGCGCGAGCGTCAGGAGGCCGAGGAGCAGGCCCGCCGCGAGGCTGAGGAGCAGGCTCGCCGCGAGGCTGAGGAGCAGGCCCGCCTCGAGGCCGAGGAGCAGGCCCGCCGCGAAGCCGAGGTGGCCGCGGCACAGGCAGCCGAGGCGGCCCCTGCGCCGCCGGCGACGCCGGAGCCGGTCGCACCCGCACCGGCACCTGCTGAGCCGACCCCGGCAGCCGCTGAGCCCACGCCGGCAGCCGCACAGCCCACCCCGGCAGCTCCCGAAACACCGGCAGCCGCACAGCCGACCCCGGCAGCCCCCGAAACACCGCCACCCGCCGCGCCGGAGCCTGTTGAACCGCCAGCGCCCGCGCCGGAGCCTGCCGAACCACCCGTGCCCGAGGCAGCGACCGCCGAGGCGCCCCCCGAGCCCGAGGCGACGGCTCCGCAAGCGCCCGCCCCCGCAGAGCCAGCAGAGCCGGCCCAGCCGACCGAGCCGGTGGCTGCGGAGCCCGAGGAGGTGACCGCCGAGGCCGCGACGGCCGAGGCACCCCTCGCGCCCGCCGAGACCGAGGGGGAGCAGCAGTCATGACCGAGGTGACCGCCAAGGATGTCAAGGCCCTTCGCGATCTGACCGGAGCGGGGATGCTCGCCTGCCGCGACGCGCTCACCGAGACCGGCGGCGACCTCGACAAGGCCAGCGAGCTGCTCCGGACCCGCGGCGAGGCCCAGGCGGCCAAGCGCGCAGGGGCCGAGGCGCGCGAGGGCGTAGTCCAGTCCTACATCCACGCCGGCAACAAGATCGGCGTGCTGGTCGAAGTCGACTGCCAGACCGACTTCGTGGCGCGCAACGAGAGGTTCATCGAGTTCGCCCGCGACCTTGCGCTGCACATCGCGGCGGCCGCGCCGATGGCCGTGACCGAGGAGGAGATCCCGGCGCAGGATCGCGAGCGCGAGGAGCGGATCGCGACCGAGCAGGCGGCTGACCGGCCCGAGAACATCCGCGAGAAGATCGTCGAAGGCAAGCTCAACAAGTGGCTCGACGAGGTCGTGCTGCTCCGCCAGACCCACGTCAACGAGGACAAGCACGGGGGCAAGACGATCGAGGAGCTCCGCTCTGCGCTGTCGGCAGAGACCCGCGAGAACGTCGTGATCCGGCGGTTCGCGAGGTTCACGGTTGGAGGCTGACACGGCTGGAGCAGCCCCCGCGAACGCCGGCGCGCGCTCCAAGCCCGCCTATACGCGGGTGCTTCTCAAGCTCTCCGGTGAAGCGCTGATGGGCGAGCTGTCCTACGGGACCGACCCGGACCGCGTCCAGGCCATCGCCCGCGAGATCAAAGCCGTCCACGGACGCGGGGTTGAGATGGCGATCGTCGTCGGCGGTGGCAACATCTACCGCGGACTGCGGGCCGCGGCGCGGGGCATGGACCGGGCGACCGGCGACTACATGGGAATGCTGGCGACGGTGCTCAACGCACTCGCGCTCCAGGACGCGCTTGAGCGGGAGGAGATCCCCACCCGCGTTCAGTCGGCGTTGACGATCTCCGAGGTCGCCGAGCCCTACATCCGCCGGCGCGCGATCCGCCACCTCGAGAAGGGCCGGATCGTGATCTTCGCCGCCGGCACCGGGAATCCGTTCTTCACCACTGACACCGCCGCGGCGCTGCGGGCCGCCGAGCTGCACGCCGAGATCATCCTGATGGCCAAGAACAACGTCGAGGGTGTCTACACGGCCGATCCGGCACTGGACCCCAACGCCGAGTTCATCCCCGAGATCACCCACAAGGAAGCGCTGACCCGTGGCCTGCAGGTGATGGACTCGACTGCCTTCGCGCTCTGCATGGACAACAACCTGCCGATCGTCGTGTTCAACATGGCCGACGAGCGCAACATCGACAAGATAGTGTCAGGCGAACGAGTGGGCACCCTGGTGAGAACATGAGCGAACTGATCGACGAGCTCCTCGAAGACGCGCGCGGGCGGATGCTCAAGTCGGTCGAATCGACCCGCCACGAGTTTGGATCGATCAGGACCGGGCGTGCGAGTCCGGCACTGCTCGATCGGATCGTGGTCGACTACTACGGCGCTTCGACGCCGCTCAAGCAGCTAGCGACGGTCAGCGCCCCGGAGGCCCGCCTTCTGACCGTCCAGCCATACGACAAGAGCTCGATCAAGGCGATCGAGCGGTCAATTCTCGAGTCCGACATCGGCCTGACCCCCTCCAACGACGGCAACCTGATCCGGCTCGGCATCCCCGAGCTGACCGAGGAGCGCCGCCGCCAGCTGGTCAAGGTCGTGCGACACATCGCCGAGGAGGGGCGCGTGGCGATCCGCAACATTCGGCGTGACGTGATGCACGACCTCCGCGAACTCAAGGAAGCGGGGGAGACCGGCGAGGACGATGAGCGACGCGCCGAGACCGAGCTACAGAAGGTGACCGACGCGCGGATTCACGAACTCGACGAGTCGCTCAAGGCCAAGGAAGAAGAGATCCTGGAGGTCTAGGCTTGAGCCTCGAGGCCGAGGGGGTCGCGGCCGGCTCGGATGAGCTGGGGGGCGGGGCGCGCTACGTCGCGATCATCACCGACGGCAATGGTCGTTGGGCTCAGCAGCGAGGTCTGCCGGTCGTGGCTGGACACGAGGCCGGGGCGGACACGGTCAAGGCCAGGCTGAAGGACGCCGCACAGCTCGGGATCAAAGAGCTGACCGTGTTCTCGTTCTCGACCGAGAACTGGACTCGCAGCGAAGCCGAGGTCTCGGCCCTGATGGCGATGTTCGCCCGCCGAATCGAGCACGAGACCCCCGAACTGGACGAGGAGGGGGTCCGCCTGCGGTTCGTCGGCCGCCGACAGCCGCCGGTCGCGCAGGAACTGATCGAGCGGATGGCGTGGGCAGAGGACGTGACGCGCAACAACGCTCGCATCACGCTGTTTGTCGCGTTCAATTACGGCGGCCGGGCGGAAATCGTCGATGCAGCGCGAACCTTTACGGGGACCACCGAAGAGGAGTTCAGCGCTCACCTGTATGCACCCGAGATGCACGACCCCGATCTGATCATCCGCACCAGCGGCGAACAGCGGATCTCCAACTACCTGCTGTGGCAGTCGGCGTACTCGGAATTCGCCTTCCGAGACGAGCTGTGGCCCGATTTCACGCGTGCCGCGTTCGAGGAGACGCTGGCGGAGTTCGCCGCTCGCCGACGGCGCTTCGGAGGCCGCTGAATGTCCAGCGGCCGTCGCTCTGACTCAGGAGACCGTCCGCCGTCAGGACGGCGTCAGCGGCCCGCAGCGGCAGCGAGGAGGACCTCCGGCCGGCCGCAGTCCTCGCGGTCCGATCGCGCGCAGCGTCCACGGCGGCCGAGCGGTCCACGCCAGCCGCGCTCCGACGTCTGGTCACGAGTGCTGGTCGCGGTTCCGGCGGCGATCATCGCGATCATCTTCATCGACCTCGGCGGCCTTGCCTGGGCGCTGTTCATGATCGCCACCGGAGCGGTCTGTATGTACGAGCTCTACGGGCTGCTCGCCCGATGGCGCCCGGCGGCCGCGGTCGGCTTCGCCTCACTGGCGGCGATGGTGATCGTCGCCCGGTACGGGACCACGAAAGGAGTGCTCGAGGTCGCGATGGCGACGCTCCCAGTCGCATTCCTGGTCGTCGTCGCCCGTGGTCAACGGGGTGCCCCGACCGTCTCGATCGCCGGCACGCTGCTCGGCGTCTACTGGATCGGGCTCGCGTTCGCCCACGCCGAACTGCTGCACCGCGTGCCCCATGGCAACGGGGTCATCATCGACATTCTGATCGGAACATTTCTCGCGGACACGGCGGCCTACTTCGGGGGGCGGCTGTTCGGCAGACGGCCGCTGGCGCCCGAGATCTCCCCGAAGAAGACGGTCGAGGGCCTGTTCTGCGGGATGCTGATCGCGATCCTGGCCGTATTCGTGGCTGGCCTGTACCAGACCTGGCTCACTCAGGGCGATGCACTCCTGCTCGGCCTCGCCGTCGCGGTGTTCGGTCCGATCGGGGACCTATTCGAGTCCGTCGTCAAGCGGGACGCCGGCGCCAAGGACTCAGGAACCCTGTTCGGTGCCCACGGCGGCGCGCTTGACCGACTCGACGCGGTGATCTTCACGATCGTCGCGGGCTATTACGTCTGGCTTGCGGTCATGCCCTGATGCGCGAGGTCGTCCTGCGCGTTCAAGCCAGCGCGCTCGAGGACGTCCTTGACCGTCTGCTGCCGATTGTCCCCGGTGGCGTGCGCGAACTTCCCGCGGGCCCCGATGTTGAGCTTCTGATCCGGGGCGACGGGCTGCCTTCGCTCGAGACGCTCGCCGCGGCGGTATCCCCGGCGCCGTATGAGATCTCCGAGCGGCGGGTGCCCGATGACTGGCGCCAGCGCAGGCTCGCCGACTACCGGCCGCAGATCATCTCGGGACGGCTCGTCGTCAGACCCGACTGGGCCCCGGTCCCGCCCTCTGGCCTGATCGACATCGCGCTGGCCGACGCGGCCGCGTTCGGCGAGGGCGAGCACCCGACCACGCTCGGATGTCTGCGGTGGCTGCTCGAGCTCAAACCGGCCGGCGCGTTCGCCGATCTCGGGTGCGGAAGTGGCGTGCTCGCGATCCTCGCGTCACGCCTTGGCTGGTCGCCGGTGGTGGCAATCGACTTCCAGCAGGTGAGCGTCGAGGCGGCGCAGCGCAACATCGCAGGCAACGATGTCGCGGTCGAGGTTGCACTAAGTGACCTGAGGTCCGACGATCCTCCGGCCGCGAACGGCTTCGCCGCCAACGTGCCGGCCGAGGTGCACGGCGCGGTCGCCGCCCGGTGGCGCGCAGAGGCCCCTGGTGCCGGGCTGGTGAGCGGCTTTGGCGCCGCCGAGGCCGAACAGGTGCTGGCGGCTTACGGCGCTATCGGATTGCGGGAGCGCCGCCGGATGCAGCGCATCGGCTGGGTGGTCGCAGAGCTCGGTCGCGAGTGACACCTGGGTGCCTTGCGGTCGTCCGTCACCTGCGAGACACTGCCGCCGCACACTGCGTCCTAGTCAGGCAACTCAAAGGGGGGGACCGATGGCCGAATACATCAAGCTCCGTCTCACGGCGGCAAAGGTCGGCGTGTCGATGGCGTTCTTCGCGCTGTTGGCGGGCCTGGCTGAGAAAGCACACGCGACACCATCAGCCTCGACGCCGCCGCCGTCCGCGAACTTCCTCACCGACGCCTCGAGCCCTGGGCGACTCGACCGGGCGGTGGTCAAGATCGACACTGCGCTTGCGAAGCTCGAGCACCGGCTGGCGACGCGGTTTGAGACGACTCACAAGCTCAATCAGACGTTCCTGAAGATCAAGTCTGCCAACACGAGTTTTCTCAAGATCGATGACGCGAACGCGAACTTCATGAAGATCGAGACCGCGAACGCCAACTTCCTCAAGATCGACGACGCCAATGCCAACTTCCTCAAGATCGACGACGCCAACAGCGAGTTCCTGAAGGTCCACGCCACGGCGGCGAACTCGAGCGAGCTCGGAGGCCTGACGCCTGACTCGTTCCTGCAGGGCCACGGGAACGTGCTCACCAACCAGGTGGTCGCCCCGGCAAGCGGCACCGCGCTGCTGCTCAGCGACGGCTCGGTCACGGTCAACGTCGCCACTCCAGCCGGCGGCGGCGCACAGGTCACGCTGGCCAATGCGACCTCGTCGCCGCTCAGCTACACGCAGAGCGGCGGGGCCGGCGCAACGATCATCGCCGGCGGCCAATCGCGCCCGATCAGCGTGTCGACAGACAATGACCAGGTCGAGATCCAGGTGCTCGACCCGACCGCCGCCTCGCACGTTTGGACGATCACCGTCAGCGTCGTGCCGACCGGCGCCACCGGCCACGAATTCGCCGGGCAGATGCTGATCGGCGACCCATCCTGACCACGCACCGACAGCTCGCCGGCGAACTGCCGGCGGTCGGCGGACGCCGCGGGCTGGCGATCTCGGCGACCAAGGAGCTCGAGCCGGGCGCGCGAGCGATGCTGTTGCTCGCAGAGGGTCTGTTCCGGGTCGACGTGATCGTGCTCGGTGACTCGCTGAAGACGATCGTCCGTGACCTCGCCGGCCAGGGCGTCGAGATTCGCGGCCCGGCGGGAGGTGGACCCCAGGGCGAGAGCTTCGTGTTCGGAGGCGGCGCCGCCTATCAGCCGGGCCGGGCGCAGCTCGAGTTCACGCTCGGCGGACGCCGCGACCGGCTCGAGGTCAGGGTGACGATCGCGACGATGCGACTCGCGCAGCGCGGGACGATCAAGGTCACGGCGC
Source organism: uncultured Solirubrobacterales bacterium (assembly GCA_963770885.1). Lineage (GTDB taxonomy): Bacteria > Actinomycetota > Thermoleophilia > Solirubrobacterales > Solirubrobacteraceae > Palsa-465. The sequence continues at coordinate 251,753 of CAVYRI010000002.1, forward strand.
AGGCGATCGCGCGCCAGGCGGCTGGGCTCTAGCTGCCAGCTAAACGACCATCCGCTGGCCGTCGTGCTCGGCGCCGGCCCTCGCCTACCTACAATCACGCCCGTGGCGCGCCGGCTGGTAATCCTCGGCTCGACTGGCTCGATCGGCATCCAGGCACTGGATGTGGTGGCCCGCAGCGGCGGCGAGCTCGAGGTCGTCGCGCTCAGCGCCGGCACCGACTGGGAGGCCCTGATCGCGCAGGCCCAGCAGCATGGCGTGCGCCGGATCGCCCTGGCCGACCCCGAGGCGGCGGCGCTGGCGGGTGAGAACTGGACCGGCGAGACGCTGAGCGGTCCCGACGGGCTCGTGCGCCTGATCACCGAGGCCGGGTGCGAGATGGTGCTCAACGCGATCGTCGGCTCGGCCGGACTGGTTCCGACGGTGGCCGCGTTGGGCGAGGGGATCGATCTCGCGCTGGCCAACAAGGAGTCGCTTGTGGTTGGGGGCGAGCTCGTCACCCAGCTCGCCGAGGCGACCGGGGCCGCCATCATCCCGGTCGATTCCGAACACTCGGCTCTGCACCAGCTGATCGGCGCCGAGCGCGCGGGGACCATCGAGCGGCTGATCATCACCGCCTCCGGGGGCCCGTTCCGCGGTCAGACCGCCGCCGACCTGCAGGACGCGACGATCGAACAGGCTCTCGCCCACCCGACCTGGTCGATGGGGGGGAAGATCACGATCGACTCGGCGACGCTGATGAATAAGGGGCTGGAGGTGATCGAGGCCCACCACCTGTTTGGCACCCCGTATCAGCAGATCGATGTGGTCGTGCATCCGCAGTCGATCATCCATAGCCTGATCGCGCTCTGCGACGGAGCCACGATGGCCCACCTCGGCTATCCCGACATGCGGGTTCCGATCTCCTACGCGCTTCACTATCCCGAACGCGTGGAGGTGCCGATCCGGGCGCTCGATCTGGTCGAGCTGGGGGCGTTGACGTTCGAAAGCGTGGATCTCGAGACGTTCTCGTGCCTGCGCCTGGCCCGCGAGGCGGGTCTGGCCGGCGGGACGGCGCCGTGCACGCTCAACGCGGCCAATGAGATCGCCGTGCACGCGTTTCTCAGCGGCCGGCTTGGGTTCCTCGAGATCGCGGCGGTGATCGAGGAGACGCTCGCACAGCTGCCGTCGGGTCCCGTGCACTCGTTTGACGCACTGGCCGACGCGGACCGCGAGGCGAGGCAACTCGCGGGCGAGCTCGTGCACGCGCGAGCCAATGCTTAGCGGACTCTTCGTCTTTACTTGCCAAACTGAGTAGCGATGCCGTACGTGCTCGCGTTCCTCGGCTTTGCCGCGCTCATCATCCTGCACGAGGCGGGCCACTTCGCGGCGGCCAAGGCCGTCGGCATGCGGGTCGAGCGATTCTCGCTCTTCTTCGGGCCGATGCTGCTCAAGTTCCGGCGCGGGGAGACCGAGTACGGGATCGGGCCGATCCCGCTCGGGGGCTACGTGAAGATCACCGGGATGAACCCCAACGAGGAGATGCCCGAGGAGGCCCGGCCGCGGGCCTACTACAACCAGCCGGTGTGGAAGCGGATCGTTGTGATCTCCGCCGGGCCGGCGGTGAACATCTTCATCGCGTTCGCGATCATCTGGGCGCTGCTGATGTCCTACGGGCTTCCGAACACAGCCAGTCACAGCGTCCAGGCGGTGACCCCGTCCACCCCGGCCGCGACCGTGCTGCGCCCCGGCGACCAACTCGTTTCCGTCGATGGGGTCAGCGGATCGGTCAACAAGCTGCGCGATCAGATCGAGACCCACCGCTGCGCCGGCCAGCTCGTCGAGGGGTGCGTCGCCGCGAGGCCGGTCCGAATCGTCGTGCGCCGCAACGGACACCTCGTGCGATTCGACGTTCGTCCCCATTACGTCGCGATCGATAAGCGGATGGAGCTCGGCTTCCTGTTCAACCCGGTCTATCCGAGCGCCCCCAAGGCAGCGTCGACCGCCGTCTCGGGACTGTGGAACACCGCGACGCGCACCGTTTCGACGGTCGTGCGGGTGTTCGAGCCCCAGGACCGCAAACAACTGCACGGCGTCGTCGGCGGCTATGAGACGACCGAGCAGTCCTTCGCGCACAGCACAGCGCTCGCGCTCGAGGTCCTGGCCCTGATCTCGCTGTCGCTCGGAGTGATCAACCTGTTCCCGTTCCTGCCGCTCGATGGCGGCCACATCTTCTGGGCGGTGGCCGAGAAGGTGCGCGGCCGCCGGATCCCGTTCGCGGTCATGGAGCGCGCCGGCATGGTCGGGTTCGTACTGATCATCCTGCTGTTCTTCGTCGGGCTGAGCAACGACATCTCGACGCTCGGCTCGGGCGGGTTCACCGTCCGCTGACCGGCGGCGGCCGTGATGGAGCGGCCCTCTTTCAGCTACCTTTGCCCTGCTAGAAGCGAGGATCGGGCAAGGAGAACTGACATGGAGAGCAGTACCTTGATGGCCGAAGGGCGCGCGGTCGACGCATCAACGCTGGCCGAGGGCCTGCGGCGGACCGCGTCCAATCATCCCGAGATCGTTGCGGTGCGAATGCCCGATGACAGCGTCTCGCTGACCTGGTCTGAACTGCTGGGGCGCGTCGATGCGATCGCCGGTGGGCTTGCGAGGCTCGGTGTTGGCCGCGGGGACTGCGTCGCGATCATGCTCGGCAACCGTCCCGAGTTCCATCTCGCCGACCTCGCAGCGGTCACGCTCGGCGCGGTTCCGTTCTCGATCTACACGACGTATCCCGCCGACGAGATCAGGTACCTGCTCGAGGACTCAGGGTGCACGGTGGTCGTCGTCGAGCAGGCGTTCCTGCCCGTGATGCTCGAGGCGGCACAGGGCGCGCCGGCGCTCAAGCACGTGATCGTCGTCGACGGCGAGGCGCCCGCCGGGGCGCTGGCGCTGAGCGAGGTCGAGGGCTCAAACCCGGACTTCGATGGCGCGGCATCGGCCGCGCAGGTGACGCCCGATGACCTGCTGACGCTGATCTACACGTCTGGCACGACCGGCCACCCGAAGGGAGTTCAGCTGACCCACCGGGCGATCATGTTCACGGTCCGCACGGTCGAAGAGGTGATCAACTTCCCGATCGGGTCACGGGTGATCTCATGGCTGCCGTCGGCTCACATCGCCGAACGGAACGCACACCACTACATCCCGGTCGTCTATGCCGGAACGATCACCTGCGCCCCCAATCCGCGCGAGGTCCTCTCCTATCTGCCGCAGGTCCGTCCGACCTGGTTCTTCGCGGTGCCGAGGATCTGGGAGAAGCTCAAGGCCGGGCTGGAGGCGATGCAGGCAGCGCAGCCCGAGGAGCAGCGGCGCCCGGTACAGGCCGCGATCGAGGCCTCGCTGGCGCGGGTCCGGCTGCTCCAACAGGGCAAGCCCGTGCCGGCCGAGCTCGAGGCTCAGGTCGCGCAGGCGGACGCGACGATGTTCTCAAAGGTTCGCGAGATGCTGGGTCTCGACCAGGCGCTCGCGGTCAACGTCGGCGCCGCGCCCACGCCGATCGACGTGCTCGAGTTCTTCCACGCGCTTGGGATCGAACTGGCTGAGCTGTGGGGAATGTCGGAGACGTGTGGGGTCGGTTCGGTCAACCGGCCGGGGGCCGTCAAGCTCGGGACCGTCGGACCGGCCGCGCCGGGCGTCGAGCTCAGGCTGGCCGACGACGGCGAGGTGCTCTGTCGAGGGGACTTCCTGATGGCGGGCTATCGCAACCAGCCTGAGAAGACCGCCGAGACGATCGATTCAGACGGCTGGCTGCACACCGGCGACATCGGCACGATCGACGACGAGGGCTATCTGAAGATCGTTGACCGCAAGAAGGAGCTGATCATCAACGCGGCCGGCAAGAACATGTCACCGGCGAATATCGAGGCAAAGCTCAAGTCCGGCAGTCCGTTGATCGGATTGGCATGCGCGATCGGAGATGCGCGGCCCTACAACACGGCGTTGATCGTGCTCGACTCGGACTTCACCCCTCAGTGGGCGGCGCAGAACGGACTCGGCGAGCGCTCGTTCGAGGAGTTGGCATCCGAGCCCGTCGTGATTGCGGCGATTCAGGAGGGGATCGACGCGGCCAACGCGCGGCTGGCGCGGGTCGAGCAGATCAAGAAGTTCACGATCGTCCGGGGCGACTGGCTTCCTGGCGGTGACGAGCTGACGCCCACGATCAAGCTCAAGCGCAAGCCGATCGCGCAGAAGTACCAGCGCGAGATCGACACGATGTACTCCTGACGCACCGAGCCGCGCGGCTGGTCCGCGCGGCTCGAACGTCTCGAAGCGTGGTCAGTAGTAATGCCTTCGGCCACCGATCTCGCGACCCATGCTGCCCAGCAGGAACAGGACCGCTCCTACCACCAGCAGGATGATCCCGAGCGTCCAGAGGATCGCGACCTTCGCGATGAAGCCGATTATCAGCAGAATGATCCCCAGCGCAATCATGCCTTCTCCTTGTCGATGCGTGTGCGCCCCGAAGCGGGCTGGAAGATGGCTACCCGGTCCGGCGAGAATCAATCCAGCTCGCACGCTTCACAGCGGAGAGCGCCAGAATGAGCCCGCCGGGATCGAGCCGCCCGGATCGGCCCGGCGTCAAGCGCGCAACTCTTGGTCGTGCGAAACGTTCGGGCCCGTATGAAACGAGGATGTCTCGCGCGTCGTGGGGTCCGCTGGTCGTCTTGGTGATCGCGGTGACGGGGGTGGCCACAGTCCAATGCGATTCAGCCTCAGGTTCCTGATCATTGCCCTGTTGCTGGTGCTCGCGTGTCCGACTGCAGCGAGTGCGTCCGCGCCCTACATGGGGATCGACACCTGGTACGGCTACGGAGCCAACATCAACGAGCAGACGATCGTTGATCTCACCGATGCCACCGTTGCCCGCGGGCTGCGCGCTGCCGGCTACCGCTACATCTGGCTAGACGCGGGCTGGTGGTACGGCCTGCGCGACCCCAACGGCGCAATCGTGGTCGATCCCGCCCTGTGGCCGCACGGGATGACCTGGATGGTCAATTACGTCCACTCGCACGGCTTCCTTGCCGGGATCTACACCGACCTCGGCGTGGCCGCGTGCCACAACGGCGGCAGCATCGGCCACTTCCAGCAGGACGTCAACCAGTTCGCAGCTTGGGGTTTCGATGCGGTCAAGGTCGACGCGTGCGGGGCGTACTCGCTGCCGGATTGGAACCCGGAGCGAATGTTCGGTGCGTTTGAGCAGGCGATCGTCCACGACAGCCCGCACCGCGTCATGCTTCTCAATGTCGGCAACGGCGATAACTGGTCTCCGTCTCCGCTCACCGTTTTTGACGACTACAGATGGGCGTCAAGGTTCCCGGAGCCGACAAGTTGGCGCACGCAAACGGATCTCAGCTATCCGGGCACGCTCACGTTCGCCCACGTCCTGCGCAACATCGATGCGGACGCCATGCATCCCGAAGCGGCGGGCAACGGGCATTGGAACGACCCCGACTACCTGGCGCCCACGCTGCTCAGCCCAACGGAGGCGCAAGCCCAGTACACGATGTGGGCGATACTGGCAGCACCGATGATGGTTGGCGTAGACGTCTCGACCGCCCCTCAATACGTCATCAAGATGATGGAGAACCCGGAGGTCAACGCAATCAGCCAAGACCCGCTCGGGATCCAGGGTAGGCGGGTCGCCCGCATCGGCTCGGTCGATCTCTGGGTCAAGCCGCTGGTTCATCATCGAGTGGCGGTGGCGCTCCTCAACCGTGGCGCCCACCGAGCTCATGTCGTGGTGATGGCCCACACGCTGGGGCTGCGCGGTTCGCTGGTGGTCCGCCACGTGTGGGGTCGCTGGACCAGCAGGGGGAGGCGCATCCGTGCCGTTCTCGATGGGCATAGCGCGTCGCTGCTGCGCGTTTCTCAGCGGCGAGGCTGACACCAGCTACGAGATCGACGCGTCGCACGGACAGGCTTGACCGGTCAGGCCGCTGCGATGGATCGCCAGAGCAGCTCGATCGGGTGGTGGATCGGCAGCGGCTGGCCGAGCTCGCGCAGATGCATGTCCAGCTGCGCCGCGCAGCCCGGGTTGCCGGCGGCAATAGCCTGCGCGCCTGTCGCGAGCAGATTGCGGGCCTTGCGAGCGCCGAGCTCGGCGGCGGCCTCGGGCTGCACGAGGTTGTAGATCCCGGCCGATCCGCAGCACACCTCAGGCTCGGTCTCGACCTCGACCAGCTCGAGCGCCGGAATCGAGCGCAGCAGCTCCCGCGGCTGGTCACGGACCCCCTGCGCGTGAGCGAGGTGACAGGCGTCGTGGTAGGCGACGCGCAGTGGTATCGGCCCCCGCGGCGCTCTGGCGGGCACTGACGCAAGCAGCTCGCTGACGTCCGTGACGCGAGCCGAGAAATCGCGCGCCTGCGTCGTGTCGAGCAGCTCGCCGTAGTCCTTCATCGCCGATCCGCAGCCGGCGGCACTGACGACGATGTGGTCAAGGCCGGCGCCGCTCGCCTCCCGGAAGGCGGCGATCGTCGCCCTCGCGCGCTCGATCGCCGCCTCCTCGGCGCCGCCGTGGAGTTCGAGCGCACCACAGCAGTCAGGCAGCCGCGGCGCGAGCACCTCGAACCCCTCGGCCGCCAGCGTCCTGATCGTCGCGAGGTGGACCTCGGGATAGAAGACCCGCTGCACACACCCGAGCAGTAACCCCACCCGCCCGCGCTGGGCACCGACGGCCGGCGTGCGCCCGGGCAGCGCCACCCGGCTCGCGCGTCCGGACGGCACTCGCGGGGCGACCTTCGCCAGCAGCGACAGGCGGTCGGGCAGTCGCTCCACTCCGAGTCGCCGGGCGGCGGCGAGCATCGGCACCAGGGCCCGCAGCCGTCTGGGGTGCGGCAGCGTCTCGAACAGCAGCCGCCGCAGAGCCCGGTCTGACCGCGAGCGCTCCCAATGGCGCTCGACCTGAGGCCGGACTCGCTCGATCAGCGAGTCATAGCGGACCCCTGACGGACACGCGGTGACGCACGCCATGCAGCCCAGGCAGCGATCGAAGTGGGTGACCATCTCCTCTGAGAACTCCGAGCCCGCCTTCAGCCCCTCGCCGATCAGCACGATCCGCCCGCGGGGCGAGTCGGCCTCGGATCCCCACAGGACGTAGGTCGGACACGTGTCCAGGCAGAAGCCGCAGTGAACGCAGTCATCGATCACCGAGGTCTCAGGGGGCCGCTGAGCGTCAAAGGCCGGCATCGCGCTAGATCCCGCCCACGAACAGCCCCGGATTGCAGGTCGCGGTCGGGTCAAACCGCGCCTTGACGCTGCGCATCAGATCGATCGCGGGCTGTTCGAGCCCGCCCCACGGATCGTCTTGCGATCTGACCGCCGCGGGCGCGTCGAGCAGCGTGGCGGTCGATGGCCTGGGCAGGATCGCCCGCAGCCGGGGCACCGCGACGGGCTCGAGCTCGACGTAGCTGGCCCCGAGCGCCACGCGGCCGACGAGCGTGCCGTCACATGAGTCGACCGCGCGCAGAACTGCGGGCAGCGCGCTCGGGGCGGCAGCGATCCGCAGCAGCGCGCGCTCGGCTGAGCGCTGTCCGCCGCGCTGGCGGTCCCACAGCTCATCGTCGGCGCTCGTGAGGTCGACTCCCTCGAGCCCCAGCTCGTCGAGCGACCGAGCCGCGCGGGCCGCGCGGCGCGCGTGCTCGGCGCCGCCGCAGCGCGCGAGGATCCCGCCGCGCCCGCCGCGCCAGGCGATGTCGAGCGCCTCGAACTCAAGCCGAGCGGCGGACATCGCGGCCGCCGCGACAGCGAGCAGGTCGGGGTCGGCCGCCGCCCCGAGCGCCGTCGTGGTCCCGGCCGGGAGCGGGTGCAGCCGCACGCTGAGCGAGAGGATCACGCCGAGCGTCCCGAACGATCCGGCGAACAGCTTCGCGAGGTCATAGCCGGCAACGTTCTTGATCACCTTGCCGCCTGACTTGGCGATCGTGCCGTCGCTGAGCGCGACCGTCGCGCCGACGATCAGGTCGCGCGGGGCGCCGTAGCGGTGGCGAAGCGGGCCGGAGTCGCCGGTCGCCGCGACGCCGCCGATCGTCGCCGCAGCCGCCGGGCCGAGCGGCGGATCGAGTGCGAGCATCTGGCCCTCGTCGGCGAACGCCCGCTGTGCCCGCGCGAGCGGGACGCCGGCCTCGAGGACCGCCGTCAGGTCACCGACGTTGTGCTCGATGATCCGGCTCAGCCCCGTCGTGCACAGCTCGATCTCGGCCGGCTCGGGAGGGCGGCCCCAGTCCAGCTTGGTGCCGGCACCGCGGATGCGCACGGTCCGGCCCTCCGAACTCGCGGCCGCGAGCATCGTCGCGGCCTGCTCGAAGGTCGGGGGGATTGCCTGGGTCGCGAGCGGCATCGGGTTAGAAACGGGTCGCGACCCCGTCGCGTTCGAGCGGATGCTGGCGGTAGGGCCCGGGGACCTCGCCGCAGAGCCTCGGGGTCGGCATCACCTTGCCGGGGTTGGCGAGGCCGTGCGGATCAAAGGCGCATCGGAGGCGCTGGAACGCGTCGAGATCGGGTTCGCTGAACATCGTCGGCATGTATGCCTTCTTGTCGACACCGACTCCGTGCTCGCCGGTGATCGACCCGCCCGCGTCGACGCACGCCTTGACGATCAGCCCCGAGAGCTCCTCGGCGCGCTGCGCCTCGCCGGCGCGCGCGGCGTCGTAGCAGACGAGCGGGTGCAGGTTCCCGTCGCCCGCGTGGAACACGTTGGCGACGCGGAGCTGGTACTCGGCGGCGAGCACGTCAATCTCGCGCAGCACGTCCGCCAGCCGGGTGCGGGGGATCACGCCGTCCTGGACGTAGTAGGCGGGCGAGACCCGGCCCATGGCGGCGAAAGCGGCCTTGCGGGTGCGCCAGATCAGGTCGCGCTCCGCGGCGCTCTGGGCCACGCGGACATCGAGCGCGCCGGCATCCGCGCACAGTCCCATCAGCCGCTCGAGGCCGGCCAGACACTGCTCGCGGGCGCCGTCGAGCTCGACGATCAGAGCCGCGCCGGCGTCGAGCCGGTAGCCGGCGCCGGTCGCCTGCTCGGCGGCCTCGATCGAGAGCTGGTCCATCATCTCGATCGCACCGGGGACGAGCCCCTCCTCGACGATCGCCGAGACCGCATCGCCGGCTGCGCCGGTGTCCTCGAAGAAGGCGAGCATCGTCTGGATGCTCTCCGGAGCCGGGATCACTCGCAGCGAGATCTTGGTCGCGACGCCGAGCGTGCCCTCGGAGCCGACGAACGCGCCGAGCAGGTCATAGCCGGGGTCGTCACGGCGCAGGTTGACGACCGTGCCATCGGTGAGCACGACCTCGAGACCGACGACGTAGTTGGTCGTGAAGCCGTACTTGAAGCAGTGCGCGCCACCCGAGTTCTCGGCCACGTTGCCGCCGATCGAGCAGACGATCTGACTCGATGGATCGGGGGGATAGAAATGCGTCGGGCCGACGGCCTTGGACACCGCCAGGTTCGTCACCCCCGGCTCGACGACCACGCTCGCATCGTCGAGGTTGACCGCCAGGATCCGCCGCAGCCGAGCCAGCACGATCAGCACTCCGTCCGAGACGGGGAGCGCGCCGCCCGACAGGCCGGTGCCCGAGCCGCGGGCGACCCACGGCACCCCGGCCTCATAGCACGCGCGCACGACCTGCTGGACCTGCTCGGCGGTGCCCGGGAGCACGGCCGCCACCGGGACCTCGCGGTAGTGGAGCAGCCCATCTGAGCTGTAGGTCGCCAGCGCGTGTGGATGGGTCAGCACGTGATCGCTGCCCGCGATTTCGCTCAGGCGCGAGATCAACTGAGGCGAGCCGGTCGGCATCGCCTCAGTATTCCCGATGGACGGGGTCGGGTGGGGCTCAGCCGTCTAGTGGACCTTGACCGCGATCGTCCGGCTGTCGATCGTCTGCCCCTCGACATCCGGATTGCTCAACAGCGTGTCCCCGCTCGGGAAGGTCCATTGGATCCGGACGGTGCCGCTCGACGGGAACTTCATCCGGATGTCGAAGTAGCCGCCGGGTCGGTTCAGGCGGACGGTGTTGATCGTCTTGAACGAGCCGCCGCCCGACTTGAGCTGGATCTGCGCCCGCTGGGGCCCGAATCCATCGAGCGTCGCGAACGGTGCCGGCCGGGCGGCGCCCCAGACCTCGACCTTCTGGCTGCGCCGGAACGATGTCTCGGGCATGTAGAACGGCATCCGGAAGGCGAAGAAGGTTGCCTTCTTGGCCCCCTTGTAGGTCTCGAGGCCGCTCGCGAAGCCCGAGTACGGGCCTGCCGTCGGAGGCGGGTCCTCGAGCAGGTACTGCATGTAGGACTTGATCCGCGGGTTCTTATAGCTGAGGTACTCGGCCCAGTTGATGAACAGCGAGGCCTTGGTCGGCGAGACGTATGGCGGCGCCTTGGGCGGATGCGTGATGTAGCCGTACTCGGTGTTGTAGATCGGGTAGCGCTTGTGCGAGCCGTACACGCGCAGTACGTGATCCATCGTGCTGGCGAGGTTGCCGAGGTCGGGGAACGAGGCGAAGTTGGGGTCGTTTCGCCCGTCAGCGACCGGGGACAGGTACAGCGCGTAGGGGTGATCGGAGACGCCGCTGGCATTGAACAGCCCCGGGTTCTGGGCGCGGAAGCGCCGCGAGCCGGCGGCGTTCGTGGGGCAGCCTCGGGCTCGCGCGTAGCTCCCGCGGAGCTTGCGGTAGTTGTTGTCCACGCAGTACAGCGTCCGGATGAAGGTGAGCGGCTTGGTCTGGCCGTAGTTGCCGGGGTATCCCTGCGGCGCGTGCCGCCCCGCAGGACCCTGCATTCCGCGTGCGGCGTATTCCCCGACCAGGATCGTGTCGTGGCGATGGCCGGTGCGCTGCAGTGCCCGCCAGGCGTTGGCGACCAGGTTTCGATACATCATCGGCGCGACCGAAACGGTCGAGCCCTTGATCGCCTGCGGTCCGAGGTCCTCGCCGAAGTTGGGCTCGTTGTACAGCGCCCAGAAATGAACGGCCGGAAGCGGCGACGTCATGCCCTTCGGGGTGAAGTGGCCGTCGTAGCGCTCGCCGACCGCCTGCACGAATTGCCCGTATTCGGTCGCGTTGGGCTTCCAGGCGAAGCTCATCTCGTGGGGTTTGGGATCGGCGGGCCCCTCTGCCCAGAGCGGAGCGCCGCCACTGATCGTGAAATCGAGCCGTAGGCCGTACTTGCTCGCGGCGCGGACGAGGTTGTCGTACGGAACCCAGCTGGCGGCGGGGTAGGCGTTGGGGTCGGTCGCATCGAAGTTGGGCTTGTTCCGCGCCCCCGGGTCAGGCGCGAGCAGTGACCACGGGATGATCACGCGCACGTTGTTAGCGCCCAGTTCGCGAAACTGCGCGAATGTCGAGGCCGCGTTCACAAGATCTAAGTTGTCCTGAATCATCGCGAGCTGCGAAGTGCTCGCCGTGGCGGCGGCGGGGAGCGCTGCGGTGCCGGCGATGGCGAGGCTCGCCCCCAGCGCGACTGCGGCGAGGCGGTGGGCGGTGGAACGGCTCACGGGGAATCTGGGCATGGTCTTGGTAACAGCTCCAGGACGAATAGAGTTGCGGCGCCGCTGCGAGGACAAGCGGAGGTGCGACGGCGGCCCGGACGGGCCGACCGGCCACACTAGCGAAGCTTGATGTCGACCGTGCGGCTGAACACCTGCGGCCCGTTCGGGTACGTCCACGCCGTCCGGACCTGACCGTTGCCGCTGCCCGGGAACTTGACTAGCACGTCGAAATAGCCATATCGATCGGTCAGCGTCACCGTTCTGACGGTCTTGAATGCGCTCGCCGAAGCGGGCTTGAACTGGATCTCGACGCGCTGCGCTTTATGGGTCGCCAGTTGCGCGTTGTGCGCCGGCCGCACACCACCCCAGACCTCGAGCGGATGCCCGGAAGGGGTGCTGCGGACGGGGAGATAGAGCGGCATCCGGAAGGCGGCGTAGGTCGGCTTCGGCGTGCCGTTGACAAACTTCAACCCGGTGGTGAAGTAGCCGCCGGGCCCGTCCTGCAACAGATACTGGTCATAGGAGCGCAACCGCGGGTCCTGCCAGGTCAGGTACTCCGCCCAGTTGAGGTAGTAGGCGGCCGTGGCCGGACTGACGGTCCCTTCCGGGGGCCCGGGCGGGCTGGTCTGAAACCCGTACTCGGTCGAGTAGATCGGAAACCGCGTGTCGGAGCCGTAGACACGCTGCAGCGTGTCGAGCACGTGCTCGAGCTTGGGGACTTCGATCAGATCTGTGTAGTCGGGCTCATCCGGGGTACCTCGGTTTGGCGGTAGCCCGAACGAGTATGGGTGGTCGGCGAACGCCGATGCGTGAAACAGGCCGGGGTTCTGGGCGGGGAACGCCTTCGTGCCGGCGGCGGTCGTCGGACAGCCGCGCTTGCGGGCCGCCGCCCCGCGCAGCGGCCGGTAGGAGGAGCCGACGCAGTACAGCGCGCGCAGGAACCGCAGCGGTGCCATCGCCGCGAACAGCCCCGGGGCGTCGCCGAATGTCGCGCCCGCGGGGCCGAGCTCGCCGATCATGATCGTGTCGTGGCCGTGCCCGGTGGCCTGGAGCGCCTTCCAGCCGGCGTTGACGAGGCCCCGGTAGAGCGCCCCCGAGACCTCGACCTGGGAGTGCGGAACGGCCTGCGGGGCGAGCTCGACGCCGAGGTTGGGCTCGTTCCAGATCGACCAGAAGTCGACCCGCGGCAGCGGCGCCGACGCGCCTGGGGGCACGTAATGCCCGCTGTAGCGGGTCGCGACGGCCCGGACGAACTGGCCGTACTCCGAGGCGGACGGGCGCCATTGGGGCTCGCTCGCCGGCACGGGGTCCCCCTTTCCTGTGGCCCAATGGGGCGGCGGAGGGACGAGATCGAGGATCAATCCCATCCGGCGGGCCCTGGTGTCCTGCACGATCGCGTCATACGGAGCCCAGCCCGCGGCGGGGTAGGCGGCCGGGTCGGTCGCATCGAAGTCCGGCTTGGTCGTCGAGGACGGGTCCGGGGCGATGTCGGCCCAGTGCATGTAGACGTGCACTGTGTCGACGCCGAGCCGCTGAAGCTCGTCAAGCGTCCCGACCGGGTCAACATTGAGCTCGCTGGCGGGCGTGAAGATCGTCTCGGGGCCGACGCGGTCAGGGTGCAGTGGCGGCAACGGAGGGGCCGAGCTTGAGCCACACGCGGCGAGCAGGCTCAGACAGGCGGCCGCGAGTGCGCCGAACCCGGTCCGGCGCAACAGGCGGCCGGACATCGGACGTGTCGGCGTTCTGGGCAAGCGCGATGACAATAACGCCGCGTGTCGGCGTTTGGTTTCGGTTGCCGGGCGATCTGCGCCACGGTCAGCCGGCCGCAGGGGGCCGGGGTAGACTCGTGCCGCATGCTCCTGCCGGCCCGCAGTGAGGCCGCCGCTGTGGCCCGGACGGACCGCAAGGCCTGGCCGTTCGGGATCGAGGCCGAGACGTGGCTGCTCATCGGGATCACGTTGCTCGCAGCGGCGCTCCGCTTCATCAACATCTCGAGCCAGAGCTACTGGCTCGACGAGTCACAGGCGGTCCACGAGCTGCAGCTGTCGTTCTCCGGCATGCTCCACGCTTGGAGCGGTTTCGAATGGAACCCGCCGCTCTACCTGGTGATCGCCTGGCCATGGGCGAAGCTGTTCGGCACCGGCGCCGCCGGGCTGCGGACACTGTCTGCGCTGCTGGGAGTGGCGGTCGTGCCGCTGATCTACCTCTGCGGTCGCGAGCTGGTCTCGCGCCGCGCGGGGCTGGTCGCTGCCGCGTTCGCGGCCGTCAACCCGTTCATGATCTGGTATTCGCAGGAGGCGCGCGAGTACATGCTGCTGGTCGCCCTGTGCGCCGCCTCGCTGCTGTTCTTCGCTCGTGCCTGGAACCGTCGCAGCACGCGCGACATCGCGTGGTGGGCGGTGCTCTCCGCGCTGGCGCTGCTGACCCAGTACTTCGCGGGTTTCCTGATCGCGGCCGAGGGGCTGCTGCTCGTCTACCGGACGCGCAGCAGGGCGAGCGCGATCGCGCTGGCGGCGCTGGGGGTGCTGGTGCTGGCGCTCATCCCGCACGTCACGCCACGCCTGGATCATCCGGCGCAGTTCATCGTCAGCGTGCCGCTCTCCCAGCGCATCCAGCAGGTGCCGGTCACGTTCGGGATGAGCACCCTGTATCAGAGCGGGATCGTCTCCTACGGCCTGCTCGGCGCCGCCGCGCTGGCGGCCGCTGTGATCGCGCTGCTCGTGATCGGCGCGAGCGAGCGCGAGCTCCGCGGCGCCGGGCTGGCGGCGTTGCTCGCCGGCGTCGTGCTGCTGGTGCCGCTGGTGCTGGCCCTGCTCGGCCACGACGACTACCTCGCCCGCGGCCTGATGCCCGCCTGGGTCCCGCTCGCGATCGTCGTCGCGGCGGCCTGCACCGCGAGCCGTGCCAGGGTCGCGGGCGGCGTGCTCGCGGCAGTGCTGCTGGCGCTGTTCATCTATTCAGGGCTCAGGATCGACGCCCACGCGCAGTTCCAGAAGCCCGATTGGCGCGGCGTCGCGGCGGCACTGGGGAGCTCCTCGGCGCGACGGGCGATCGTCGCCTACGACGGCGTGTTCGCGACCGGCCCGCTGTCGATCTACCTGCACGGAGTGCCCTGGTCAGGACCCGGAATGCCGGCCCAGAGCGCGGCGCCGGTGAGCGTCTCGGAGGTCGACATCGTCGGCAGCCCGGCCCAGACCCTGTCGGTGCTACCAGCAGGGGCGCGGCTGATCAGATCGCGGACGGTCGGCGGCTATCGCGTCGTCCGGGTCGCGCTGAAGACGCCGTGGCACATGAGCCCGGCGGCGATCGGCGCCCGCGCCCAGCGGCTGCTCGGCCCGGCTCCGCCGAACCCGACGGTGATGATCCAGGCCGCATCCGCATAACCTTGCCGCGATGAACATCCGCCGCCGGTCGACAATTCTGCTGCTCGCCGCCGTCTGCCTGCTGCCGGCGTCGCTGACGGGCGCCCCTGCCGCAGTGGCCGCGTCGTCGAACAACCCGGTGATTGCCGACTGTCTCAGCCACCCCGGCGGCCTTCAGGGCAGCTACACGGCCGCGCAGCTACGTCACGCACTCGAGGTGATGTCGGCCGAGACCAAGGAGTACACGAGCTGTCCGGACGTGATCAACCGGGCGCTGCTGGTGGCGCTGAGCAAGGGGACCAGCGGCGGCGCGAGCACCGGCGGCGGGTCCGGATCGTTTCTCCCGACCCCGGTGATCATCGTGATCGTCGTGCTCGTCCTTGCCGCGGTCACGTTCGGCGCGCTTGCGATCCGGCGGCGCCGCTCGGAGGCCGAGGACGACCGCTCTGGGGCCGGCGACCACGATCCCGATGACCCGACCCCGCCGACACCTGAGCCGTGACCCCCCGGTCTACACTGACTTCATGCCCTCAGAACGCCAGATTCGCGTAGGCCCGGTGCCGATCGGCGGCGGCGCGCCGGTCGCGGTGCAGACGATGACCAAGACCGAGACCGCCGACCTGCAGGCCACGATCGGCCAGATCCGCAGGGTGGCGGAGGCGGGCGCGGACATCGTCCGCGTCGCCGTCCCGCGCGAGAAGGACGTTGATGCGCTCAAGACGATCGTCGTCGAGTCACCGATCCCGGTGATCGCCGACATCCACTTCAATTACACGCTGGCGATCAAGGCGCTCGATGCAGGCGCCCACTGCGTCCGGCTCAACCCCGGCAACATCGGCGGCCCGGACAAGGTCGCGCTGGTGGCCAAGCGCGCAAACGAGCTTGGCACGCCGCTGCGGATCGGAGTCAACTCAGGGTCGCTGCCCGTGCACCTGCGCGAGCTCGAGTTCGAGAATCCGGTCGAGGCGCTGGTCACCGCCGCGGTCGAGTTTGTGCAGTTGATGGAGCGGCTCGAGTTCAGCAACTTCAAGGTCTCAATGAAGTCGACAAGCGTCCCCAACACAATCGCGTCGAACCGGTTGCTGTCGGAGCGGATCCCGTACCCGCTCCACCTCGGGGTCACCGAGGCGGGTACGAAGTGGTCGGGGTCGCTGAAGTCGGCGGTCGGGCTCGGGACGCTGCTCGCCGACGGGATCGGCGACACGATCCGGATCTCGCTGTCGACCTTCCACGCTGAGGAGGAGGTCAAGGTCGCCTGGGAGATCCTCAAGGCGCTCAAGCTGCGCGAGCGCGGCCCGGTCCTGATCGCGTGCCCGACCTGCGGGCGGCTCCAGTTCGACATGGACACGGTCGTGGCCGAGGTCGAGCAGCGGCTGGCCGCCTACGACGACCCGATCGAGGTCTCGGTGCTCGGCTGCGCCGTCAACGGGATCGGCGAAGCGCGCCACGCCGATTTCGGGATCACCGGCGCCAAGGACATGGGGATGATCTACTCGCGCGGCGAGCCGCTCAAGAAGGTCGCGACCGAGGACCTGGTCGACGAGCTGTTCAAGGAGATCGACCGCTACTACGAGGCGGGCAAGAAGGTCGTCCGTGACGAGGCCTCCGCCGCCGAGGCGCGAGCGTGGCTGGCCGACAACGAGGACGCCACCGCGATGACCCCGGAGCGGATCGCGGCAATGGAGGCGGCGGCTGCCGATGACGACGATGCCGACGCAGACCTGCTGGCCAGGCTCGACTCCGAGCCGCCCCGTATCGACGAGACGCAGTCGCCCGCCGCCGGCCGGCGGTTCACCCGAGCCTGACGCACGGGCCCAGGCGCTGCTCGACACGGTCGGGCAGCGCGCCTGAGCCCTGAGCGCGATCAGCCGGCGGCCGCGAACCCTTCGGCGACCTTCGCCCAGTTGACGACGTCCCACCAGGCGTCGAGGTAATCCGGGCGGCGGTTCTGATACTTGAGGTAGTAGGCGTGCTCCCACACGTCGACCCCGAGCAGCGGCGTCTTGCCGTCGCTGATCGGGTTGTCCTGGTTCGCCGTCGAGACGATCGCCAGGCCCGAGCCGTCGTGGATCAGCCACGCCCAGCCGGAACCGAACCGCCCGATGCCGGCGGCCTTGAACTGGGCCTTGAAATCGTCAACCGATCCGAACGCGGAGGTGATCGCATCGCCCAGTGCTCCGTCGGGCGCGCCGCCACCATTGGGCGACATCCACTCCCAGAACAGCGAGTGGTTGTAGTGGCCGCCGGCGTTATTGCGGACCGGGCCCTGCTTGTCGGCCGGCAGCGAGCCCAGGTTCTTGAGCACGTCCTCGACTGGCTTGTCGGCCCACTCGGTGCCCTCGAGCGCGTTGTTCGCGTTGGTGACGTAAGCCTGATGATGCTTGTCGTGATGCAGATGCATCGTCTGCTCGTCGATCGTCGGCTCGAGCGCGTTGTAGTCGTAAGGAAGGTCCGGGACCGAATAGGCCATCGCGTGGCTCCTTTTGTGGCTGAATTTCGCTGGCGTTGTATCAGAACATACCCCGCAGCCCCATGTCTTTGGCAGCGATTTGGGCACAAACGGCCCTGACGATGACGCCGGGTAGGCTTCGGCGGGCATGACACGGCTGTCGAGCTACTTTCTGCCCACCGAACGCGAGCCGCCGGCAGACGCCGAGGCCGTGTCGCACAGGCTGATGGTGCGGGCCGGGCTGATCCGTCAGGTCGGCTCGGGGCTCTGGAGTTGGCTGCCCGCGGGCTGGCGGGTCCACCAGCGGATCGTGCAGATCGTCCGCGAGGAGATGAACGCGATCGGCGGCCAGGAGATGCTGATGCCGGTGATGCACCCCGCCGAGCCGTGGCGGCGCACGGGGCGGTACGAGATCGAGGAGCTGTTCAAGCTCAAGGACCGCCGCGGGGCCGACATGGTGCTCGCGATGACCCACGAGGAGATCGTCACCGGTCACGTCGCGGCGGCGGTGCAGTCCTACCGCGACCTTCCGCTGATCCTCTACCACTTCCAGATCAAGGAACGCGACGAGCCCAGACCTCGGGCCGGCGTCCTGCGGACGCGGGAGTTCATCATGAAGGACGCCTACACATTCGATCGCGATCGGGAGGCCCTCGACATCGCCTACGAGCGCCACGCGGTCGCCTACGGACGGATGTGTGACCGCTGCGGGCTGGAGTGGTACCGCGTTGAAGCCGACGTGGGGATGATGGGGGGCCACGGCTCAGATGAGTACATGGCTCCGTGCGCGGCGGGCGAGAACGAGGTCGTGCTGGCGGCCGGGTACGCGGCCAACATCGAGGTCGCGAGCGCCGATCCGCTGCCCGTCTCGCTGCCGGGCGGGCTCGATGCCCCCGAAGGCGTCTCGACGCCCGGGATGACGACGATCGAGGCGATCGTCGATGCGCTCGGGGTTCCTGCCGGTGCGACGCTGAAGGCGTTCCCGATCGTGCTCGGAGATGACGAGCGCAAGCTCGTCGTCGTCCGCGGCGATCACCGTGTCAACGAGGTCAAGCTTCAGAACACGCTCGGGCGGTCGTTCAGGGCGGCGACGGCCGACGAGATCTCAGCGAGCCTCGGCCCACCGGGATTCATCGGCCCGGTCGGCTCCAAGCTGCCCGTGCTGCTTGACGAGGCGGTCGCTCCCGGGGCGTACGTGGCGGGCGCCAACGAGGATCACGCGCACCTGCGCGGCGTCGAGCCGGGGCGAGACTTCCCGTTTGAGCGCGTTGACGTCAGAACGGTCGTGGCCGGTGACACCGTCAACGGGTCGGCGGTCCGGATCGAGCGCGCGATCGAGGTCGGCAACATCTTCAAGCTCGGGCCCCGCTACTCCGAGCCGCTCGGCGCGACCTATCTCGACGAGCAGGGCCGGGCGCAACTGGTCTGGATGGGTTCATACGGCTTCGGTCCCGCCCGCGCTGCCGCGGCGGCGATCGAGCAGTACGCCGACGAGCAGGGGATCTCCTGGCCGCGAGCCGTGGCTCCGTTCGACGTCGAACTGGTCGTGCTCGGCAAGCCAGGCACACCGGAGCGTGAGCTTGCCGACCGGCTGTACGCCGAGCTGCAGGAGGCGGGACTCGACACCTTGTATGACGACCGGGACTCCGGACCGGGGGAGAAGTTCACCGATGCCGAGCTGCTCGGCTGCCCGCTGCGCGTCACAGTCGGCCGGCGGACGCTGGCCGCCGAGGAGATAGAGGTGCAGATCAGGCGCGGCCAAGAGGCGCGCACGGTACCGCTGCAGGGGGCCGCCGACGCGGTGGCGGCGCTGCAGCGCGAGCTGCCCTGACGGTTGCCGGATCACGGGTGCGGTCGTGAGCCCGGGGATCACCAAGCGCCGCCTGTTCGGGATCGATCGGTCCGGCCCGCCGCCGGACGCGACGCGGTCAGACCAGCCGCTGAACCCGTGGACGATCCCCAACGCGATCGGGTTCGCGCGGCTGGCGGCGATCCCGGTGTTCCTCGTGCTGGCGCTTTCGAGCCCTGATGGGCAGGACGCGGCGGCGACGATCCTGTTCGCGGTGATCGGCTGGGCGGACTACCTTGACGGCTTCGCCGCCAGGCTGACGGGCCAGTACAGCCGGCTCGGGGCGCTGCTTGATCCGATCGTCGACCGCCTCCTGATCATCTCGGGGATGGTGGTCGTCTACCACTTCTCGCTGCTGCCGCGGTGGGCGATCATCCTCGTGGTCGCACGAGAGGCGCTGATGCTCGTCCTCAGTCGTTATGCGCTGCGCCGCGGTCTCGAATTGCAGATCAACTGGCCGGGACGGCTGGGCGTTGCGCCGACGATGGGAGCGCCGTTCTTCGCGATGGCCGGACTGCACTGGGTGGCGTTGATCATGCTCTACTGCGGCCTGGCGCTGAGCCTTTCCGCGACCGTCCTGTACGTGCTACGGGGGCGCCGGCAGCTCCGAGCACAGGCATAGACGTAAGCCGATTTACACTTTCTCAACCGACCCTAAAGCTCAGCTTGACCCTCTGAGGCTCGGGGTTATACTCGCCCAGACGCACAACCCTCTACCCGCACCGCGGGGAAGGAACCTCAGTATGGACACGTTTCCTGACCTTGGCTCGCTGACGGACCAGGAGCTCAAGGACCTCATCAAGCAGCTCACCGAGGAGGAGATGGAGATCTCCTACCGCCGGCGCATCCTGCACGGGAAGATCGACATCCTCCGGGCTGAGCTGGTCAACCGTCTGCGAAAGAAGGACGAGACGGGCGAGCTCGTCATCTCCGGCGCCGACGTCCAGCAGCTGACCGACATTCTGGCCGGACGCGTACCGGCCTCCGAGCCCGAATAGCCACAAGGCGCAGTGGCCCAGCATTGCCCAGAGTGTGGCTTCGCCAACGATGATGGCGCGAGCTATTGTCAGCGATGTGGCGCTTTTCTCGCCGCGTCGGACCAGCCGCCAGGCGCCAACACCGCCACTTACAAGATCGGTGAGACCGGCGAGCTGGAGATGGTAGAGCTCGACGAGGTGGTCGCCGGGGGCGCGGCGCTGGTGATCAGGGCCGGCGGCGGTCGCGCCGGGGAGAGCTTCCCGCTCGAGAGCGACCGGCTCTCGGTCGGCCGGCGCCCCGACAGCGACGTGTTCCTCGACGACGTCACCGTCTCGCGCGACCACGCCCTGATCGTGCGCCGCGGCAGCGACTACTACCTCGACGATTGCGGCTCGCTCAACGGCACCTACGTCAACCGGCGGCGGATCGACTCACACCGGCTCGCCGACGGCGACGAGCTGCAGATCGGCAAATACAAACTGGCCTTCCTGAGCCGCTGATGGCCAGCACCGACACCACCAACCCCGAACTCGAACTGCCCGAGCCCCCCGAGCAGGACGGTCAGCGGCCGCGTCAGAAGGCGGTCACGATCGGCGCCGTCTGCAAGGCGCTGCACCAGGAGTTCCCCGAGATCTCGATCTCGAAGATCCGCTACCTCGAAGATCAGAAGCTGCTCGCCCCGCGCCGCACCCAGGGCGGCTACCGGCTCTACACGCCCAACGACATCCAGCGGCTGCGCACGATCCTCAGGCTTCAGCGTGACGAGTTCCTGCCGCTGCGGGTGATCCGCCAGGAGCTCGCCGGCGGCCGCACCGAGCGCGACGTCGCCGCGCCCGGCAGCGAGCACCGAGGGCTGCGCCGTGCGAGCGTCACGGCCCGCGACCCGGGCGCCTCGTACTCGCTCGAGGACGTGGTCGACGAGACCGGCGCCGAGCCGAGCCTGGTCCGTGAGCTGGTCGAATTCGGCGTGATCAAGGGCGAGACCCGCGGCGGCGTGCGGTATTTCGACGAGACCGAGAGGGAAATCGTCCGAGCGGTTTCCGAGCTCGCAAGGTACGGAGTGGGGGGGCGCAACCTGCGCGTGTTCCGCAGCTCCGCCGACCGCGAGGCGCAGCTGTTGCAGAGCATCCTCGCCCCGGCCCTGCGCTCGCGCAATCCAGACCGGCGCAAGGAGGCGATCGAAGCGCTCGAGAACCTCGCCTCGGTCACCTCGCACCTCAAGCACCTGCTGTTGATCCGCGACCTGCGCAAGATCGCGACCTAGCCCACCGCAGCGAGCGAGCGCCCGTTGACGAACGTGGATCTGCGCGCCCACATCCGCGACATCCCCGACTTCCCGACGGTCGGGATCGTGTTCAAGGACATCACGCCGCTGCTGCTGGACCCGGCGGCGCTCGACGACGCCGTGTCGCGCCTTGCGGAGACCGTCGCCGGTGACCGGATCGACTACGTGGTCGCCGCCGAGGCCCGAGGGTTCATCCTCGGAGGGGCGCTTGCCAGGCAGCTCGGCGCGGGATTCGTACCGGCCCGCAAGCCCGGCAAGCTGCCGGCGCAGACCGTCAGCGCCGAGTACGCGCTCGAGTACGGGATCGACGCGCTCGAGCTGCACGCCGACGCGCTCGCCGACGGACCAAGGGTGCTCGTCCACGATGACCTGCTCGCGACCGGGGGCACCGCCCGCGCCGTCTGCGACCTGGTCTCGGAGCTGGGCGCGGAGATCGTGGGCTGCGCGTTCCTGGTCGAGCTGGGCTTTCTCGGTGGCCGCGAGCGGCTGGCTCCGCATCCGGTCCACGCGCTGATCGATTATTCGAGCTGACGATGGCGACGACCCAGCGAACGCGCGTGGTCCCGGCCGCCCAGCAGGAGATCTGGGCGCTGATCGCCGACCCGCACCACATGCCGCGCTGGTGGCCCGGGGTGGAGCGGATGGAGGGCGTCGAGCCCGACCGCTTCACGCAGGTGTTCAAGACCAAGCGGGGGCGGCCGGTTCGGGTCGACTTCCGCGTGATCGAATCAGAGCCCCCGTGGGGCCGCGCCTGGGAGCAGGAGATCGCCGGAACGCCGTTCGAGCGGGTGCTCAACGAATCGATCATCGAGGTCCGCCTGGAACCGGTCGAGGGGGGGACCGAGGTGACGATTGGGCAGCACCAAAAACTGCGGGGGTACTCACGCACTGGGGGCTTCCTGCTCAAACGGGCCACTCGATCAAAGCTCGACGAGGCGCTGGATGGGCTGGAGCGGGTTTGTAGCGACTCGTCCTAGGGGCGGCTGACGCCCCGCCCGCCGTCCTGGGGCGCCGGCGCGCCGGCGGCAGCGGTTCCACGGGACCTTTGGAACCGTTTGCACGCTATTCGTGCACAGCGTTCCAAAGGTCCCGTGGGGCGGGCTCGCTTGGGCTCCGACACGTCGCCCCCGGACCGCAAGACGCCTAGAGCCCGGATATCGGGCCGGACAGAACGATCGTGCCCGGGGACTTCGGACTTGCCTTGGTCTCGAGCGTCACGATCAGCGTGTGGAAGTGCGATGCGTTGGCCGGCAGGCCGCCCGCCGTCGACAGGCGGCCGTTCTTGCCGACGCCCGGGTTGACGAACCCGAGCAGCTGGGCGTCACCGGCGGAGTTGTAGAGCCAGACCGCGTATGCGTTGGGAGGCTTGCGCGTGTTGGGCGCCATGTGCTGGGCGACGATCGCGATCCCCTTCTTGCCGCCCTCCTGCAGCACCTCGGCGATCCCCGCGGCGCTGCCGCCGCCCGACGGCGGCTTGAGGTTGATCTGGGCGACGACCTGGGGAGTGGTGCTGGCGCTGGTAGTGCTCGACCCGTTCGCCGAGGTGGTGCTGCTCGACACCGACGCGGCCGTCGAGTTTGACGAGCTGCTCTTCGAGCTGCCGCCCGAAGTGACGAGGATCACTACGACGACCCCGATCACGACCAGGGCTCCGACCGCGAGGACGATGATCCCGCCCAGTCGCGAGCTCCGTGGGCCGGGCGGCTCCGGGGGCTGCGCCGGGTCGGCCGGCGGCGTACCGAGCGCCGTCATCGCGGCGTCGCGGTCGGCGTCGGCCGGGGCGGAGGCAGCCGCAGACGGCGTCGGCGCCGCGGGCGCGACAGCTTGCTCGGGCTGTGGTTCCGGCGTCGAAGCGCCGGCCGGGATCTCGGGCAGCGGGCTCGCCGCGAGTGGAGTGAGCTCAGATGCCACGACCCGCGCCCACGCGCGCTCGCTCGGTGAGTTCGCGAGCCGGTCGCGCGTCTCGACGGCGACGGGTCCCGGAAGCTGGCCGAGCAGATAATCGGTGATCAGGGCGCGACGCTGGTCGTCGATTCCGGTCTGCGGCCCGAGCGCGTCGAACGCTGCCAGCGCGCGGGCCCGGACCGCGGCTCGGTCGATCGACAGCAGTTGCGCGATCTGGTCATAGCCACGGCCGCGCTCGAGCACGAGCGACAGGACCGCCCGCTGATCGTCTGGAAGATTGTCCAATGAGGCCATCGGGACGCGTAATGTAGATGAGCGGAACCTCAAGTGCCGCAGCGAGGCGCCCGTGTGGCGCCGGTCGCGTAAGGTGCCGCGGATGCTCGACGAGGTCCCGTTCCGGCTCGACCAGGGCTTTGACCTGCTCTACGGCCTTGAGGTGACCGAGATCGGCGATGGGGTGATGGAGGGCAAGGTCGCCGTCCGCGATCAGATCAAACAGCCCGCCGGGCTGGTGCACGGAGGCATCTACGCCGCGATCGCCGAGAGCCTGGCGACGACCGGAACCGCGATCGCCGTGATTGGCGACGGCAACATCGCGATGGGCCTCTCCAACCAGACGAGCTTTCTGCGCCCGATCACCGAGGGCACGATCACGGCGCGGGCGCGTGCCCGCCACCGCGGCCGCACCACCTGGGTGTGGGAGGTCGAGGTGACCAACGACGCCGGCAAGCTGTGCGCGCTGACGCGGGTCACGGTCGCCGTCCGCGAGGCCGCCGGCAGAGCGCCCGGCCTGGCGGGAGCCTAAGTCGGGGGCGTCTGACGCGGCCGCCGCCGGCCGCTAACCGCCGTAGCGGTTGGTGATCGGCACCCGCCGGTCGCGCCCGAAGGCGCGGGTCGAGATCTTGATCCCCGGCGGCGCCTGGCGGCGCTTGTACTCGGAGCGATCGACCAGCGCGATCACGCGATCGACGTCCTCGGCCGAGTAGCCGCGCACGATCAGGGCCTCGCGGCCGAGATCGTCCTCGATGTAGCCGTCGAGGATCGGGTCCAGCACGTCGTAGGGCGGCAGCGAGTCGGCGTCGCAGCTGACCCGGCCGCAGCTCGGCGCTCGGCGCGCGCTCGATGATCGACTCCGGGATCACCTGGTCGATCGCGTTGCGGTGGCGTGCGAGTTCGTAGACGAGCGTCTTGGGGACGTCCTTGATGACCGCGAACCCGCCCGCGCTGTCCCCGTAGAGCGTCGAGTAGCCGACCGCCATCTCCGACTTGTTGCCGGTCGTCAGCACGAGCCAGCCGAACTTGTTCGAGAGCGCCATCAGCAGGTTGCCGCGGATCCGAGCCTGGAGGTTCTCCTCGGTCAGATCGGGGTCGCGGCCCGCGAACACCTCCTCGAGCGTCGACTCGTAGGCCGCCATCGTGTCGGCAATCGGCAGCTCCCGCGCGCCGACGCCGAGGTTCGCGGCCAGCTTGCGCGCGTCGGATTGGGTCTCAGCGGACGAGTGGGGGGAGGGCATGACGACAATGGAGACGCGCTCGGGCCCCAGCGCGTCGACCGCGATCACGGCCACCAGGGCCGAGTCGACCCCGCCCGAGAGCCCCATCACCACGTGCTCGAAGCCGTTCTTCTCGACGTAGTCACGCAACCCGAGCACGAGCGCGGAGTAGACCTCCGCGCAGCGCTCGAGCGGCTCGGCGATCGGCCCGCCGAGCGGGCGTTGGGGCTGCGAGCCGGTCGCCGCGGGCGCCTGCAGCCGCGCGATCAGGCGCGCGCGAGGCGCAGAGCGGTTGTTGATCGGGCGATGGCGCGGATCGCGGAGCCTGACAGCACGCGGGCCGGCGACGTCGACCGTCGCCACGATCAGCTCCTCGGCGAACTGCTTGCCCCGCGCGATCACTGTGCCCTCGTGATCGATCACCAGCGAATGGCCATCGAACACGAGTTCGTCCTGCCCGCCGACGAGGTTGCAGAACGCGACCGCGGCGACGTTGTCACGCGCGCGCTGGATCAGCATCCGCTCGCGTTCGGACCCCTTGCCCGCGTGGTACGGGGAGGCGGAGATGTTGACGAGCAGCGTCGCGCCGGCGAGCGCCTCGTCGGAAGCCGGCGGCCCGGGCTCCCAGATGTCCTCGCAGACGGTCAGCCCGATCACCGCCTCGCCGAGCTCGATCAGCGCGCCGCCGTCGCCGGACTGAAAGTAGCGCTGCTCGTCAAAGACGCCGTAGTTGGGCAGGAAGACCTTGCGGTAGATCGCCTGCACGCTGCCGCCTGCGAGCACCGCGCAGGCGTTGTAGACGTCGTCGGCGAGCTCGGGAAAGCCGACCAGCGCCACGATTCCATCCGTGTGCTGGGCGATCCGCTCCAGGGACGCCCGTGCGTCGGCCAGAAAATGCTCTTTGAGCAGCAGGTCCTCGGGCGGGTAGCCGGTGACCGCCAGCTCGGGGAACAGCACCAGCGACGCGCGCGCATCGAGCGCTCCCCGCAGGCCGTCGACGATCTTGCGCTCGTTGCCGGCGATGTCGCCAACCGTCGGGTCGAGCTGGCACAGGGCGATCTGAAGTGGGTCGGCCATATGTTCAATTATGGGACGCGGCGCCCCGTCCCAGCCAGAACAGCATGAAGCTTCGCAGCTGCGGGTCGGCCGCCGAGCGCACGTGGAGCAGCCGCGTCCAGGCGATCGCAAGCAGTCCCTTGAGCCCCGGACGGTGGGCGAGGATCACCGCCTGTCCGGCCGCCGCAAGCGCCGGCGTGAACGGCGCCGCGACCGAGGCGGCGATCCGGCGCAGCTGCCGCGGCGGTCTGCCGGTCCCGTACATCACGACCACGTTGCCGAGCGCAAGCGCCTGCAGCAGCTGATCATCGGAGATCGTCGACTCGTCGTGCCTGACAGCTGCGGGAGTGTGCGGCCCGCTGGTCGGGGGGTTGGAGTCATAGCGCGGGCGCGGCGCCCCCGGAGCGAGGTGCCCGTCGCCGAGATCCCGAAAGTGGAGGCCGAGCTGGGTGGTGGGGCCGCTGATGCCGGGATTGTCGCGTCCGCTCAGCGGACCGCCGGACAGCACCACTATCACCGCGATCGCGATCGCGAACGACACGACCACGATCACGAGGCGTTCGAGCAACCTCATCCGCGCTCGCCGCCGATCCCGGCTTTCGGGGTACGCCTCAGCTCGTGGCGGGCACGGGCCGCTGCGCCGCCGGGCGCTCTGCCCGATCCGCTCCTGCCGCGGCCACGAGCTCGTCGATCGAGGCGCGCAGCTCGTCGGCCAGCGCCTCGAGGTCGCTGAGCGCGTCGTAGTCGGCGTTGAGGCCGAAGTTGAGCTGCCCGTTGTAGCTCATGATCGCGATCCCGAGCGCCTGGTTCTCGGCCAGCGGCACCATCGGATAGGCGGCCTGCAACTCCCGACCGAGCATGTAGAGCGGGTGCTGTGGTCCGGGTACGTTGGTGACCACGAGGTTGAACAGCCGCTGGCGTGCCTGCAGCCTCGCCGCCTGAGCCATGATCGTGGGGGGCGCAAAGCCCGTCAGCTCGGTCAGCACCTGCGCGCCGACCGCCTGGCCGGACTCCTTGAGACCGTCCATCGCCTCAGAGATCGTCAGCAGGCGCTGGACCGGATCGGTGATCCCGACCGGCAGCGGCGCCCACATCGCCGCGACGCGGTTGCCGAGCGCACCACGCTCGACGTCGGCCCGGACCGAGACGGGCACCATCGCCCGCAGGACCAGGTCCTCGGTCGGCTCGCCGTGCAGCATCAGATAGCGCCCGAGCGCCCCGGAGACGGCGGCCAGCACGACATCGTTGACCGTTCCGCCGAGCGCGTTCTTGACCGCCTTGAACTGGCTCAGGTCGCCCCGTACCCAGGTGAACCGGCGATGCGGCCCGATCCGGACGTTGAACCGGCTCGGGGGCGCGAGCTGAAGGCCCGCATGCGCCATTGCCGCGACGCCGCCGACGGCCTGGCCGACGCGCCCGGCTACCGCGCGCGGGCCCCTCAGGGTGGCCTTGACGCCGCGGGTGATCTCGGCCGGCACGGTCGCGCGCTCGAGCAGCGCGTCGGCGAGCAGTTGGGCGTTGCTGGGCAACGGGCGCGCGACCCACTCGTGCTCGGGCGCCGAGACCGGCATCGGGTCCGGCGAGGAGTCGAACAGCACCGTGATGATGTCGACGCCGGAGATCCCGTCGACGAGCGCATGGTGGGTCTTGGAGAGGACCGCGAAGCGATCGTCGGACAGTCCCTCGACCAGCCACAGCTCCCAAAGCGGGCGGCTGCGGTCGAGCGCCTGGGAGAACACGCGCCCGGCCAGCCGCCGCAGCTGCTGCTCGCCGCCCGGGTGGGGGAGCGCCGTATGACGGACGTGGAAGCGGACGTTGAAGTGCGGGTCATCGACCCATACCGGCCTGCCCTGGTTGAGCGGCACGAACGCGAGCCGCTGGCGGTAGCGCGGCACCAGGTGCAGCCGGCTGACGATCTCGCCGACGAGCTCATCGTAGGTCGGCGGATCCCCGTAGAAGACCATGCAGCCGGCGACGTGCATGTGCGCCGCGTCGCGCTCCAAATGCAGAAAGGACGTGTCCAGGCCGGTCAGCCGGTCTTGGTTCGCCATCGGTCTGATTCTTGCAGGGATCGAGCGCTATCTCCCCTCGACCCCGCTGCCGCTCGGGTTGAGACCTAACACCGTTGAAGTATTCGATCAGATGTGTGACGAACGTCACACAAGCGGCTCTGGAGCCCTCCTACCGTGCCGCGGATCCAAAATCGACCTGCCGAATCGTTCCTGCCCGGTGCGGGGGCGAGCGGGGGACCCACTGCCGGGTAGGGGGAGTTCTTCCCGCCGGCCGGGGCGAATCGGACGCCTGGTGCATCACCAGCGGCGACCGTAGCGAGTACCAGGCGAGGCGCATCAACCGCGCCCGCCGAGGCTTGCGAGCCCGTCAGCTAACCCCGTAGGCCATCGGTCGAACGTATCCCAGGAGGTGGTCCTCGCTTTGAGGCCCAGATCCAAGTGGCGCACGACGCGCTCAGTTCATGTAGCAATTGCAACGATCATGCTGGCTGTGCCGGCCTCGGCCTACGCGCTGACGACCGGCGCAGCATCCGATAATCACACCGTCGCGGCACCGGCCACGCTGCAGGCGAAGGTCACCCCGCGATCGACTCATCTCGGTCACCCGATGAGGGTGTCCGGGACCGCTCCCGCCGCCGACGCGGGGCACAGGGCGATCCTCCAGCGCGCGTCTGACCGGCGCGCCAAATGGCGCTATGTGGCGAGCACGAGCATCGCGCCGAGCGGTCAGTTCTCGATTGCAGTGAAGCTCCGCCATTCCGGCTTTCTCCGCGTGATCGACGCGGCCACTCCGACCAGTGCGACCGAAGTCGGGTCAAGCTGGGCCGCGAGCCCGGCCGGGACGGTCGCGAGCAGGCCGCTCCGCGTCGGAGTGGGGGCGGAGTTCAGGCTGGCGCATCGGTCGGTCGACGCGCTCGGCGGTCGGCGGATGACCGTCCGTGGCCGGCTGGTGCCGGCCCGGAGCGGTCGCGCGGTTGCACTCCAGGGCCGTGTCGCCCATGGCTGGCAGACGCTGGCTCGCGACCGGACCGGCGTCGCCGGCGGCTTCGCGCTGCACTACGTCGCGGGTAGCGGCGTCCAGCGCCGGCTGCGGGTGACGTTCGCCGGTGACCGCGTCAACGCGCGGTCGAGCGCCTCGGCCGGTCGTGTGACGGTCTACACCGAGAGCGTCGCGTCGTGGTACGAAGACGCCGGCGGCACCGCGTGTGGGTTTCACGCCGGGCTGGGGGTCGCCAACCGCACGCTCCCGTGTGGCACCAAGGTTCGCATTCACTACGGCGGTCGCAGCGTCACGGCGACCGTCGACGACCGGGGTCCGTTCGTCGCCGGCCGTGACTGGGATCTCAACCAGAACACGGCGGCCGCGCTCGGCTTCGGCGGCGTCGGAACCGTCTGGGTGACCCGGTAGACAGGGCCCTCGGGCGCAGTGAACGGATGACGATTCGCCGGCGAGCCGGTGGTGTCCTGGACGTCTGACGGTTCGCCTAGCCTCCGCAGCAATGCCGGACCGCTGCGTCGCTCACCTCGACATGGACGCGTTCTACGTGTCGGTCGAGCTGCGACGGCGGCCGGAGCTGCGGGGGCTGCCGGTGATCGTCGCGGGCAGCGGCCCGCGCGCGGTGGTTACCACCGCCTCCTACGAGGCGAGGCGCTTCGGCGTCGGGTCGGCGATCCCGGCCGCGCGTGCTCGCCGCCTGTGTCCGGACGGCGTCTATCTGACGCCTGACTTCGCCTACTACCGCGAAGCCTCACGAGAGGTGATGGGGCTCGTCCGCTCGACCGCGGACACAGTCGAGGTCATTGGCCTCGACGAGGCCTATCTCGAGCTCACGGGCCTTCCGGCGCCGCGGGCGGAGATGCGCCGGCTGGCGCTCGACATCGAACGCCAGACCGGGTTGTCCTGCTCGATCGGGATCGGGCCTAACAAGCTGGTCGCAAAGGTCGCCTCGGATGCCGAGAAGCCGCGCGGGTTCGTGATCTTGACCAGTGAGTCCGCACGAACGCGGTTCGCCGCGTCGCCGTGCAGCCTGATCCCCGGAATCGGCCCCAAGACAGCCGAGCGGCTGCGCGCCTGTGGTTTGCACACGCTCGGCAAGCTCGCAGCAGCGAGCGCCGATGAGCTCGTCGCCCGGTTCGGGCCGCGGCTCGGGGCAGAGCTCCAGCGCCGCGCTCGATTCGAAGATGACGCCGCGGTGACCGAGCAACGCAAGGTGATCTCCGAGTCGCGCGAGACGACCTTCGACTACGACGTGACCGGACTCGAGGCGCTCGAGCCGATCCTCGAGCGACTCGCGTCCGAGCTGTGCGAGACGCTCGCGCGCCAGGGCCGCGCCGGTCGCACGATCGGGATCAAGGTCCGGCTCGATGACTTCTCGACCCACACCCGAGCCCGCACGCTCCCAGACCCGGTCAGCTCGGCTGACCGCGTCCGCCAGGTCGCGCTCGACCTGCTGCGCCGGTTTGCGCCGTCGCGCCCGGTCAGGCTGCTAGGGGTGCGCGTCGCGGGCCTGCAGTCATCGGCCGCGCCGGACGCAGAGCAGCAGCTGACGCTCGCGCTCTAGCTAATACAACGCCGCGGCGAGGCGGCGGCGATACTCGCGCGCGAGCGGATCATCGACACCGAGCTCATCGAGGATTCCGACGACCACGCGACGGATGTCGTCACGCGATCCGTCCGCACTTGGCAGCGCCTCGATCAGAAGATCAAGCGCCCGCTTGGCCTGCCCGTTGTCGAGCGCCTTGAACGCCTCCTGCAGCTCAGGTGCGGGCCCGGCCTGCTCAAGCTCGATCCGCGCGGTCAGGCCAGACGCGACGAAGCTGCCGGGCACCTCGCGAAGCAGGTCCAGTGCCTCCTGGGCGTCGCCCCGAGAATGGAGCAGCCTGGCGAGCGGCACGACCGCATCAGCGCGCGATGGCTCGAGCGCGACCGCCTTACGCAGCGACTCCTCGTCGCCTTCGGCGACCAGCTGATCGGCCTCCGAGGGTCCAAGCGCGTCAAGGAAGCTCTCGACCGCCGCCGGCGGCTGGGCGCCGACAAACTCGGACACGATCCGGCCGTCACGAAATGCCTTGACAGCCGGGATGCTCTGGATCCCGAACGTCTGCGCGACGACCGGGTTGGCGTCGACATCAAGCTTGGCGAGTTCGATCGCTCCGCCGCGCGCGGCGACGGCACGCTCGAGCACCGGACCGAGCTGCCGGCACGGGCCGCACCACTCGGCCCAGAAGTCGACGACGACCGGCACCGTGTGGGAACGATCGAGTACGTCGGTCTGGAAAGTGTTGTCAGTGACGTCCATCACGATTGATGTTAGCCACGACGCGAGCGAGCCCGAGCCCGATCCGGTAGACAGACACGGTGGCCGAGCTTCTGATCGAACGAGAGGGCGTCACGCTGTCTGGCGAGGAGGACGGCGAGGGCCCGGCGGTCGTGCTGCTGCACGGCCTGACGGCGACCCGTCGCTACGTGGTGATGGGCTCGACCGCGCTGCAGCGGTCAGGGCACCGGGTGATCACCTACGACGCTCGGGGTCATGGTCGGTCCTCGCCGGCGGCGAGGCCGGACGACTACCGCTACGACGAGCTGACGCTCGACCTCGAGGCGGTGCTCGACTCACTGGGGCTGAGCGACGCGGTGCTCGCCGGCGCGTCGATGGGCGGCCACACGGCGCTGTCCTTCGCACTCACGCACCCCCAGCGCGTGAGCGGGTTGGTGGTCATAACGCCTGCCTACGAGGAGCGGGTAACCGATTCTCCGGAGCGCCTCGCGCGCTGGGATGCGCTGTCGGACGGGTTGCGCGAGGGTGGGGTGGAGGGATTTCTGCGCGCCTACGGCGAGCCCGATGTCCCCGAGTACTGGCGCGACACGGTGCTGAAGGTGATCCGCCAGCGGCTCGCGCTCCATGACCATCCCGAGGCGCTGGCCGACGCGCTGCGGGCGGTCCCGCGCTCGCATCCGTTTGAGTCGATCGCCGACCTGGCTGCGATCTCGGTACCGACGGTGGTCGTCGCCAGCGACGACGCCGCCGATCCCGGACATCCCCGGGAGATCGGCGAGCGCTACGCGGCGACGATCCCCGGCGCGCGGCTGGCCACCGACGAGCCGGGCCACTCCCCGATCGCATGGCAGGGCAACCAGCTGTCGAAGCTGATCGCCCGAGTCGTGGACGAGGCCGGCCTATGAGGCAGCCGGGCCGCGCTCCCTAAAGACCGGCGGTGTGGAACTGCCACTTCCATTCGGTGCTTGTGGCCCCGCCGGTGAAATCGCCCGTCACCTTTGTGGCCTGTTCATTGGTCACCGGGAAGGTTCCGTCCGCGCTCGTGTCCAGGTCGTCGAAGGCCTCCGGGACCGTCCTGCTGAAGACCAGGCAGTTGACCGGCACCGTGTATGGGATCGAGTCCGTCTGGACGAGTGCGTCGTAGTAGCGGAAATCGCCCGCGATGTGCAGCCAGCCTCCCCATGGCGACTTGCTGTCGCTCATTGACCCGGTCCCCGAGCACAGGCCGCCCGCGTACAGCATGGTGCTGGTGATCGATCCCATCGGGTTGTAGACGTACACCGCTTTGGAATGGTCGTAGCAGGAGAACTCGAAGTGGAACGAGCCCTGGGAAGCGGTCGTTCTCGTTCCCTCCCCGGGGATCGAGACGATCGTCTCGAAATACGGCACGTCCCACTGTCGGGCGATCACTGCGAAGTGCTCGCCCTTGAAGAAGTTGTTGTCGTCGTCGGTCTCCTTGAACCTGTTGGTGAAGTTGGCGACGGCCCCGAGCTGGGCGTAACCGAGCTTCGGCCTGGCGCCCTCGATGTCGACCGTGTAGTGCCTCGAGTGGATCGAGAACTTCAACTCCGGGACACGGATCTTGACCTGAAAGTGCTGCTTGGCGCTGTCCTGGAAGAAGACATCGAGAATCGATGCAGGAGCGGCCTTGTGATTCTGGTTTCGGATCCCGACGCGGACCTGGGTCGGGTCCATCACCCCGTCGGTGCCGACAACCGCGTAGGCCGGATCGCCAAAGTTCGCGACCAGCGAGGTGACCTTAAGGTCGGGCCTCGGGACGTGACGCTTCTTGGCGGCCATCGCGGTGACCGGCGCCACGAGCATTACGGCCGCGCAGAGCAATGCGGCGGCCGAGCCTCCAACCACTCGAGCCCCTACACCCGCGCGTTCACCCAGTCCACAGCGAGCCCAGCTACGACTCCTCATGACGCGACTCCCCAGTCCGTGATGTGTGGCACGGGCTACTACCGAATATCACCTCCGCCTAGGCCCTTCCGGCCTCTAGGATCGATCGCGTGAACGCACCGATCACGGGGTCGGCATCGGGCTACTCGGGCACCCCGCTGGTCCGCAAGCTCGGGATCAAGACGCCGGCGCGGCTGGCGCTGATCCACGCGCCAGACGGGTTCGACGGAGTGCTCGGCGAGCTGCCCGATGGCGTCACGGTCAGACGACAGCTGCGGGGGTCATTCGACGTGATCGTCTCCTTCCACATCGACCGCGCCGATCTTGCGCGCCGGCTGCCGGCGCTCAAGCGGGCGCTGACCGCGTCCGGCGGGTTGTGGCTGGCATGGCCCAAGCGGGCGTCGGGCGTGACGACCGACGTGAGCGAGGGCGATGTGCGCACGCTGGGGCTGCGGGCGGGGCTCGTGGACAACAGAATCTGTGCGCTCGACGAGACCTGGTCGGGCCTGCGGCTCGTCTACCGGCTCGCGGACCGTCCTGGGGCCACGACGTAGACGGTCGCGCAGCCGAAACGATGAACCGAGCTGATGATCGGGCCCAGCGTCCGGCTTAGCTGCGCCGCGTGCACGCAATCTGAGACCAGCAGCGAGGCGCGCGTCGAGAGCACGAAATGACGTGCCGCGGCAGGACGCATATGGCCCTCGAACAACGCGTTGGCCTGCTGGGAGCGCGCGACGTAGTCCTTGCTCCAATAGCCGTGTCCGACCCAGACAGCGCGCCCGGTCTGTGAGGGGACGACGACCGCAAACGGCGTCGGGGCGAGCACGCCCCCACCGGGTGCGCTGGTCGCGACCCACCGGAGCGCGTGCTCGTCGGAGCTGGGCAGGTAGTACTGAACCGTGTGGCTGCGCGTCACCTTGACGATCTTGCGGGCGTCGTAGGCGAGTCCGGGAAGCGTCACGAGCGCGATCGCGACGACGCCGAGCACGAGCGGCAGGCGCAGCCGCTGCCAGCCGCGGACAGCGAGCACCGCAAACGGAAAGCTCAGCCCCTGAAGCGCGTGCGGGGCGAACTTGTCGTTGACGAAGTAGGTCACAAAACAGGCCCCGATCCACAGCAGCAGCAATTGTTCGAACACGACCTCGTTTGGGCGGCGCAACCCGAAGACGGCGATCAACACCAGCGGGCCGAAGCCGGCCAGCAGGACCAGCGGCGACAGCCGCGAGATCACCTCATAGCTCGAGGCCAGCTTCCACGCCGCATCGCTGTGGCTGAGCAGGTAGTAGTAGGCGAGTGGCAGTGCGGCCCCCAAGGCCGGGACGGCGAGCGCCAGCGCCCCCCGCATCCGCCGCCACAGCGCCAGCGCGACGAGAATCACGATCAGCGTGATCCCCTGCCAGGGGTGAAGCCAGGAGGCCACCAGCGCCGACGCCGACGCGACGATCAGCGCCGTCAGCCCACTGGCGTGACGCGTCGGCCGTCGCATACGTCCGGCGGCGAGATACGGGCTTCCCGATCGCCAGACCGGCCGATAACTGCTGCGCGACCGTTCGGCGACCAGGTCCGGATCAAGTGCGCGCTCCACCGCCAACAGCGCCACCGGGACGAGGGCCAGCGCGAGCGCGCTCGGGACGTAGCCCCACAACTTGTCGGCGGCCAGCAGCTCGGAGCCGAGCAGGTAGAGGGAGAACCTGAACGAGCCGCTGCCGAGCTTCGTCCAGCTGAACAGAGCGGTCAGCGGCGTGTACAGGAACAACGCCAACACCACGGTGGCCGCCCGCGCGCCGAGCTGGTCGCCGAACGCCCGCCTGGCCCAAGCGACCGCGGCCAGGAACATGGCGACGATCGCGAACGGCTTCAGCACCAGATAGGCCAGCTGGACCGACAGGCCGATCCGCCACAGCGCGCCCGCGATCGTGAACAGCGGCTCGAGGTAGACGTGACCGTTGGGCGCAAACGTGAACAGGTCCGAGGCCAGGCCATGGGCGCCTGCATCCCGGATCCAGGCCAGGTACTGAAGCTGATCGGCGCCGAGCACCCCGTAGGCGCCGATCAGCCCGTCGGCGCCGGTGAAGGTGCTGTGCGTCCGCGACGCGTGCACCAGCAGGAGCACGATCGGAAACAGCGCCCACGCCGCGAGGGCGGCCAGCAGCACGATCTCCGCGCGCGACGCTCGCGGCCCGCTCGCTCGCATGGCGCGCAAGCCTACCCGCAGACGACGGGCTCCCGGCCGGTCGCGACCGGGAGCCCGTTGCTGTCTACGTCCTACAGGGTTGGCTCTGTCAGCCGACCGTAACCGTGTTGGTCCGGGAGGCCGGCGCGATGTAGCCGTTGCCCCGGAAGTGGATCGCGATCTGCAGCTGCCGGGTCCCGTGGCCCTTGACGTGACGGAACCGGACGTGGGCGGTGAACTTGCAGTTCGGCCCGACCGGGACGATGAACGACGTCATCAGATGGCGGCCGCGAAAGTAGCTCACGTTGACGTTGCCCGTGCATCGCGCGGACGCGGGGAACGAGCTCGCGCCGTGGAGCGTGCCACCGGTTGTGAACGCGAACGGAGCATGACGGTGGCGCTTGGGGGTCGTCCGAGTCGTCAGCCGCGGCTTGGGCCGCTTGATCGGCTCGGTGAACAACGTCGCGTCGCTGCCATAGGAGACGACCCGTGAATTGTGGATCCCGATCAGGCGGTAGTGGACCAGCGTCGCCGGCGGCAGGAGAGTCAACGGCACAGACACCGCGGTCGGCGCGCTCGAGTTCGGGATCGACCGGCCGAACGTCTGCTGCCCATAGCTCGCCGTCGGTCCATATTGGACGAGGAACGTCGTTGCCGCGCCGTTGGTGGTGACCGTCCCCGAGACCGTCGCCGTCGTCTTGCCGATGGTGACCGGCGGCCCGGTGACGACCCCCGCCGGCGGCGGCCCCGCCGTCTTGAAGGTGCGGTCACGGCCGAAGCTGACGCCGGCGCGATTCAGCGCCTTGACGCGGTAGTGGTAGACGGTGCCCGGGATCAGGCCGGAGACGCCCGTTGCGACGGTCAGCGGCTTGCTGCCGTGACCGGCGCTGCGGCCCTTGGTGGAGACGCCGTACGAGGTGGTGAGCCCATAGTCGAACGCGAACCCGGTCTGGCTCCCGTTCGGATTCACCGTCGCGTGCAAGGTCGCGGCCTTCTGTGAAACCTTCGTCACCCCATTCGTGACGACCGTGGGTGATGACGCCGCGACCGCAACGCCCGTGATCATCGCTCCGATCGCAACCGCAGCGACAATCAGCTTCGTTGTGCGCTTCATGCTGCCTCCCTGGTGGATTTGGACACCGGTTCAAAACCGGCGTCCGAGGCGAAGTTGCGCGGTCCGTGAGGCCGCGATATTTGCCGTAAGGGTGGCCTTTGCACCCATTCTGCAAACCTCTAATGGATGGCGAGCCTGCTGCTGTACGGCGACACCGAGCGCAACGCGGCGCTGCGGCACGAGGTGCCGATCACGATCATCGATCCGTTCATGCTCGCCCAGCACGCGGGCCGGACGTGGATCATGTGCTGGGAGCTCGAGTCGGCGCGAATCGCGGCGTGTCGTCCTGACGCCACGCTGCTGACGACGAGCGAGCTTGGTTTCGGCGAACTGCTCAGGGCCGGCCTGAGCCGTGACGAGATCGACCTCGAGCTGACCTCACGGGCGGCGGCGCGGACTGCGATCAAGGAGGCGATCGTCGACTTCGACTTCCCGCTGGCGGTGGCCGACCGTCTGCGCAGTGACGGGATCTCGATCCGGGTCGATGAGGATGCCGTGTCGGACCGCAGGCGGGTCAAGTCCGACGCCGAGCTCGCCGGTATCCGCCGAGCGCAGGCGGCCGCCGAGGCCGCGATGGCGACGGCGGCGTCGCTGCTGGCGCGCGCGAGCGTCGATGGTGACTCGCTGGTGCTCGACGGGGCCCCGCTGACAGCCGAGCTTGTCCGTGCGGCGATGCGCGACGTCGCCTGGGGGCGGGGGGCGCTGATGCCGCCCGACGTGATCGTCGCCTCGGTTTGGCAGGGGTATGGCCACGAGGCGGGCGTCGGGCCCCTGCCCGCGGGCCTGCCGATCGAGATCGACATCTGGCCATGCGACTCGCAGTCGGGCTGCTGGGCTGACATGACGCGAACGTTCGTCGTCGGCCGCGAGCCCGCCGATGAGGTGCGCCGCCAGGAGGCGCTTGTCCGGCGCGCGTTGCACGCGTCGTGTGCGGCCGTGCGCCCGGGTGTGACCGGCCGCGAGCTGCACGACATCTCCTGTGACCTGCTCGAAGCCGAGGGCTACCGGACCCAGCGCACCGGGCCGGGCGATGACCCCAACGAGGGGTTTCAGTTCTCGCTCGGGCACGGAGTGGGTCTCCGTGTCCACGAGGCGCCCGGGCTGGGGCAATACGGAACCGCACCGTTGGTCGCCGGCGACGTGCTCGCCGTCGAGCCGGGGCTCTGGGACCGTAACGTGGGCGGAGTCCGATTCGAGGACCTGCTGCTGGTCACCGACGAGGGCTACGAGCCACTGACCCACTTCTCCTATTCGCTGGACCCCGCCGGCGAATGAGCGCTCTCGGACGGCGAGCGACATACTCAGACCGCCATGTCGGCCGTCCCCACAGACGCATCCCAGCAGCCGCCGGCCTTTGACGAAGCTGCCTTCGCGACGCTGAGAGACGAGGTTCGCGCGTACGTCGACGGCCCGGGGGCACGGTGGGCGCAGCGGATCGAGAGCGCCCCCTCGACGGCGCTCGAGCTTTGGGACGACCTGCGTGATCGCGGTTACCTGCGGCTCACCGCGCCGGCCGAGATCGGCGGGCAGGGAATGCCGTTCTCGCGCTACCTCGAGCTGCTCGAGCTGTTCTCGATGTCGCACGCGTCGCTGCGGATGATCGTGCACGTCAGCAATGGGATCTGGCGGCCGATCGCCGCCAGCGCCGACGCCGACCAGCGGGAGCGGTTCCTCTCACCGCTGGTGGCAGGCCAGATCAAGGTCGCGTTCGCGCTTACCGAGCCGACGGCCGGAACGGGCGCCGACCTGCGCTGCAGCGTCGTTCGCGACGGCGAGACCTACTACCTGTCGGGCGAGAAGCATCTGATCACGTTCGGCTCGATCGCCGACTATCTGCTCCTGATCGCGCGTCTGGAGGGCTCGCGCGGGGCGGACGGGACGCTCGCGCTGATGGTTGCGCCCCATGGCGGTGGAGTTCAGGTCCACCCGATGGCAGAGTCGATGGGCGTGCGTGGGACCGATCACGCGCACCTTGTCTTCGATCGCGCACCGGTCCCCGTCTCGGACCGGCTCGGCGAGGAGGGGGAGGGGCTCGCGGTCGCGATGGGAGGGTTCCTGGCTCCGAGCCGGATCTCGCTGGCGATGACGTGCGTCGGACTCGCCCGCCGGGCGCTCGAGCTCGCGGTGACCTACGCCAAGAACCGCGAGACGTTCGGGCGCCGGCTCGCCGACCGCCAGGCGATCTCGTTCAAGCTCGCAGCGATGGCGACCGAACTCGAGGCCGCGCGGGCACTGGTGATCCAGTCGGCTCGGTCCTGGGAGAGCGGCCATGACGCGGGCAGCGAGTCGGCGATGGCGAAGCTGTTCGCGGCCGAGATGCTGCAGCACGTCACCGACGGGGCGCTCGATGTGCACGGCGGCATCGGCTACTTCGCCTCCAGCGAAATCGAGCGCGTCTACCGTGACGCTCGCGCCCAGCGGTTCGAGGAGGGCACGGCCGAAGTCCAGAAGATGACCGTCGCCCGCGAGCTGCTTCGCTAATGCTCTTTGCGACGAGTTGCTAATTTCGCGCCCGTGAATTTTCGAGACGTAGCGAGGATCCGGACGCGGCTGGGCGCCGAGAGGCGCTGACCTTGCGCTACGTCGAGATGGACCAG
This sequence comes from uncultured Solirubrobacterales bacterium, assembly GCA_963770885.1. Lineage (GTDB taxonomy): Bacteria > Actinomycetota > Thermoleophilia > Solirubrobacterales > Solirubrobacteraceae > Palsa-465. Next base: position 290,707 of record CAVYRI010000002.1, read on the forward strand.
GGCGCAGCGGCGCTGCGCGAAGGACCCGAGCCGGAGACGCCTCGGGGGTTCGCGCGCGTCGGAGTCCTGGCCTGTGGCGTCTGCGCGACCGACCTCCACCTGCTGCATGGAATGGTCCTCCCGCGGGGCGCCACCTATCCCGTGCGCCCGGGCCACGAGGTCGCTGGGATCGTCGAGCAGGTCAACGCCGACCAGTCGCCGGTCAAGGTCGGGGACCTGGCGGTGCTGCATCCGCTCGCCCCATGTGGCAAGTGCGCCGGCTGCCTGCGCGGTGAGGATCAGCGCTGCGACGCTGTCCGGGCGCTCGGGTTTCACGACCCGGGCGGGTTCGCCGAGAAGGTCGTCTGGCCCGTGTCGCGGATGCTGCCGGCCGACGGCATCGAGCCCAACGCAGCGGCGCTGCTCGCCGATGCCGCAGCGACGGCCCACAACGCCGTCCGACTCGCGGGCGTCCCGCCCGGCGGCTCGCTGTGCGTGCTCGGAGCCGGTGGGCTCGGCAGCGGCGTGCTGGGAGTTGCACGTGCGCTTGACCCCGACCTTCATCTGGCTGCGGTGGTGCGCAGCGAGGCGAGCGCCGACCGTGTCCACGACCTCGGGGTCGAGGTGCACCAGGGCCTCGATGGCGCCGCTCGGGCGCTTCGGCACAGCGCCGGGCGGATGGACGCGGTGATCGATTTCAGCGGTCAGGCCGACGCGCCGGCGGTCGGCGTCGCGCTCCTGCGCCGGGGCGGGCGCTTGGTGCTCGGCTCGGTGGTCGATTCGATGCTGACGCTCGAAGTCTCGAGCGCGTTCATGGCGCACGAGCTCCAGATCGTCGGCGCCTACGCATCGGGGATCGACGACCTCCAGGCCGTGATCGAGCTCGCGCGCGACGGTCGTCTGGACGCGGCGAGCTGGGTCTCGCATGAGCTGCCCCTGTCTGAGTTCGACGAGGCGCTCTCGGTCGCCGAGAACCGACCGCCCGGGACGATCCGCGTGGTCGTTGACCCGACCTGACGCTCCGCCGCATGCGCCGGGTCAAGGCCGCGTAGGCGACAGCAGGGGCGGCGCTCACAGACCGCGGTTCACCCTCGGCAGAGAGCGCCCAACCCCGCCGTCGCCGACTCAAGGCGGCGGTCGAGGGTAGGCCGCGTACGGGAGTGGTCACCGTCAACCAGGCATACGCCCGACGTTACTCCTGCAGGCGGCGGCCTTCAACCGGCTCGCTGCCTGCGCCGGAGACGGATCGACGCGGGTTGGCGGGGCGTATGATCGAGCGCTCCGACGCAGAACTGGTCGCAAGGGAGAGATCGGATGTCACGGGTCGTGCCCGCGCCGGCCGCTGCAGCACGCGCTACAGCGCGTCGCTCACCTGAGCCTGCGGGCGGGCCCGTGCTCACCGTGGGTCGTCGGACCGGCCCGTCAGCTCACGCAGGCCGGCACGTCGAGCTGTCGGAACAGCGCATCCGCCTTTGCGGTCAGGTGGCTGCTTCGGGGCCTGAAATCGGTCACTGCGTCGCGAGGGTCCTGCCCGTCGAGGACCTGCTGGGCAAGCCCGTGGACCAGCGACTTGTTCTGGGCGTCAACCTCCTCCAGCTTCCCGGCCAACGACTTGACCGACGCCGGCGGTTTGAGCTTGCGAACGGCGGCCAGCGCATGGTCGGTCGTCTTGCGCAGCCGGAGGATGTAGACGACGAACTCCGGGTAGGTCGTGTAGTGCGCGACCGACCGAACCTCGCGCCTGGAGGTACGGCAGACGGAAGCGAGGCGATGGCGGTATGCGTCCAGAGCGTGCGAGTCCCCTGCGCCGCCACACCCGGCGAGGAGAACGATTGTGAGTGCGCAGAGGCAGCCCCCTTGCCGGATGCCCATGGCGCAACCCTACCCGTTGGCGTCCCGGACAACCGCGCGAGCCCGCCGGCGGTCTTTCGTTGACGGTCAGGCCGCCATCCACCACACTGAAACGATGAGCGAACACGGCCGCGACTTCTCCACCGACGAAGCGCAGGCGATCGGCGAGCGGATCGGCATCGACTGGACCAAGTCCCGTTTCGAGGTCGCCGAGTTCCGGGTCGGACTCGGGGTCGAGCTCGAGCATGGTCGCCACGATCCCGAGACCAACGTGACCGACGATGACGAGCTCACGACCGGCAAGATCGCCCGCGCTCACCTGAACGAGTTTCCCGACTACTACACCCGGCTGTCCAAGATGGAGGCTGAGGCCGAGGCCTACTGGGCCGAGCGCGAGTAGGCGCGAACCGATCACGATGTCCACGTCGGCCGCCGACTTCAACGCCCAGATCATCGAGGAGTTCCGCGCCAACCAGGGACGCGTCGGCGGCATGTTCGACGGCTCGCGGCTGCTGCTGTTGCACCACACCGGCGCGAAGTCCGGCAAGAGCCGCATCAACCCGCTTGGGTATCTGGATGACCGGGGGCGCTACGTCGTCTTCGCCTCGAAAGGTGGAGCGCCGACGAATCCCGACTGGTACCACAATCTCAAGGCCCACCCAAACGTCACGATCGAGGTCGGGACCGACACGATCGAGGTCGTCGCCAGTGAGGCGACCGGCGAGGAACGCGACCGGCTGTACCGCACACAGGCTGAGCGCGTCCCGCAATTCGCCGAGTACCAGAAGGGGACCGATCGTACGATCCCCGTCGTTGTCCTGACACCCGCCACCTAGCTGCTGAGGCGATTTTTTGGCCCCGGCGGGAAGAGAACCGCTCTGGTCGCGTCTGTGTTGGGGAAGTACGGGATCCATATCGATTCGGCCGGGGTGATTGTCGTGACCTGTTGGCCGACGCATGGCCTTTTTTGAGATTGGAGGTAGCGACATGAGCTGGTTATCCGCACATCCCGCCGCGATGCTCGCCGCATTGCAACAGGTGGAAGAGCCCTCGGTGGCGCAGTTCCTGCTGCGCGGACATCACATCGGCAAGCTCGACCGCTTCGTCGGCCAGGCTCAGCGTGCCGCTGCACGGGCGGCGCGAGAGTTCGACGGCGTGACCGTCGTGGTCGATGAGCGAGGCACGGTCAGCGTTCACGCGACTGGGATGACCGCAATGTCGCTCTGAGGTCCGCATGGTCCCGATCACGGTGCACGCGAAGCGCTCGGGCGTAGGAGCGACCCTCGGGCGTCCGCGGTCCCCTTTGAATGCTCGATAATCGATCTTATGTCCACCGTGGTGGAGCGTCATCGGCAGAACCTCGGCGTTATGTCCACACGATCAGCTGAACGCCGCACCGGTCGGAGTACGCTTGACCACTGGTTGCATCTCGCGGCGCTCGAACTCGGTGTGTCGACGTTGACGGTCTGGTGCTACGCCCAGCTCCGGGGCTCGCATTGACGCCGCGCGGCGGCGACAACAATCCCTAGGAGGAAACGATGCCCGGACTGGCTGGCCGCATCTCGACACTCACCAAGGCGAAGGTCTCGCACATGCTTGATCACGCCGAGGACCCGGCCGAGACGCTCGATTACGCCTACGAGCGCCAGATCGAGGACCTGCAGAACGTCAAGAAGGGCATTGCCGATGTGGTGACGGCCAAGAAGCGGCTGCAGCTGCAGGAGGAGCAGCTCCATCAGCAGGCGGACAAGCTCGACGGTCAGGCTCGGGAGGCGATGTCGGCCGGTCGCGAGGATCTCGCACGAACGGCAATCGAACGCAAGCAGATGATCGTTCAGGAGACGGGCTCGCTCGATCAGCAGGTGGCAGAGCTCGAGTCAGAGCAGGAAAAGCTGACCGCGGCCGAACGGCAGCTGCAGACCAAGATCGAGCAGTTTCGCTCCAAGAAGGAGGTCATCAAGGCGCAGTATTCGGCGGCCGAGGCGCAGGTGCAGATCTCTGAGGCGGCGACCGGCGTCGGGGACCAGATGGCCGACGTCGGTGCGGCGATGCAGCGCGCGATCGACAAGACCGACCAGATGCAGGCGCGGGCCTCGGCGGTTGAGGAGCTGCAGGAGGCGGGAACGTTCGACGACCTGACGGCGCTCGGTCCCGGGCAGGACGATGTCGACCGCCAGCTCGATCAGCTCGGCGCCAAAAGCGCCGTCGATGATGAATTCGCGAAGCTGAAGGCCGAAGTGGGATCCGGAGACGCGCAGTCCGCCCTCCCCGCCGGCGAGCCAGCCGCTGAAGCCCAACCGAGTCCCGGCGACGGCAGCGCGGGGCCGGCGTCGGGTTAGCCCCGGAGAGGATCGAGCTGACCGCGAGGCGAGAGGAGCAGTGATGGCGGACAGGCGACTAGCGCCGACCCGGGTCGGCGTGCTCGGAACCGGCGAGGTCGGGCGGCAGTTGGCGGCCGGTTTCTCCAGCCGTGGGCACGACGTGATGATCGGCTCGCGCGATCCCGACAAGCCCGAACTGGGCGATTGGCTGTCCGGCGATGGAGCCGGCGTCAAAGGCGGCACATTCGCCCAAGCCGCCGCGCACGGCGAGCTGCTCGTCCTGGCGGTATTGGGCAATGCCGCCGAGGCGGCAATCGCTGACGCCGGTCCCGGGAACTTCACCGGCAAGGTCGTGATCGACGCGATGAACCCGCTCGACTTCTCCGGCGGTTTCCCGCCCAAGCTGGCGGTATCGGGCGAGGACTCGCTCGGGGAGCAGGTCCAGCGCGCGCTGCCCGAGGCCAGGCTCGTCAAGGCCTTCAACACGATCGGCAACCCCTACTTCGTCGAACCGAGCTTCAGCGACGGCCAGCCGACAATGCTGATCGCCGGCAACGACGCGGACGCCAAGCGCACCGTCACAGACGCGCTGGCCGACTTCGGCTGGTCTGATGTCGTCGACATCGGCGGTATCGAGGGCTCTCGCGAGCTCGAGGCCGTGTGCATCGCGTGGGTCAAGATCGGCGGCGCACGGGGCGCGTGGGACCACGGGTTCAAGCTGCTCGTCGGCTAGACCCTCCACTTCCGACGACGAGCCTGACCCTCGCCCTCTCGCAGCCACGCGAGCGGCTGTGCGCCGTGGTGAGAGCCGAGCCCCCTCCCCACTCGGGCGTGAGATTGCCGTCGATCGGGTAGCTGCCATACGAGGGTCGCGTGGGGCACGCCCTGGGGCGGAACGCGAGATCTCTTCTGACCGATATGACGATGGAGGCAGTTTGATGAGCACGCCAGAACAGAAGGTGTTGCAGTATCTGGGCGAAGCGCATGCCAGCGAAGTAGGCCTGGTGAGCGTGCTTCGGTCCCAGATCGCGATGACCCCGCGCGGCTCCTACCGCGACGGGCTCGAGACGCACCTGGGTGAGACGCAGAAGCACGCGCGTCGCGTCCGGGAGCGCCTGGGTGAGCTTGGGCAGGGCCGCAACCCGCTGCAGGTGTTTGTGGGCTTCGCGGAGGTACTGGTCAGCCAGAGCCTTGCGCTGAGCAAAACGCCGTTTGATCTGCTGCGCGGATCGGGTGGCGAGGAGAAGGTCCTCAAGAACGCGAAGGACGCGTGTGCGACCGAGGCGCTCGAGATCGCAACCTACACCGCCCTGGAGCGCCTCGCCTCCAGCGTCGGAGACGAGCAGACGGCGAAGCTCGCCGCATCCATTCGTGACGATGAGGAGCGGATGCTCGAGCGCATCATGCGCGAGATCCCAAAGCTCACCGACAAGGTCGTCGGAGCCGAGCTGGAGGGCAAGCCGTCCTACGACATCGCACAGACGGGCGCGGCGGACTCCGCACGCGAGGCGGCGCACCAGGTGCAGCGAACGGCGCGCCAGACGCGGACCCGGGCCAAGCGAACGGCCCGGCAGGCGCGCAAGGTACCCGGCGTTGCGCAGGCTGAGGGACAGATCAAGGGCATCGTCGCGTCCGAGGAGGATCTCGCGATCCCAAGCTATGACTCGCTCACGGCCGAGGAGATTCTCGGCAGGCTGCCCGAGCTCTCGCAGATCGAGCTCGCCAAGATCGACTCCTACGAACGCAAGCACGACGGCCGCACCACCGTGCTGAGCCGGATCGGCGCGTTGCGCAGCCAGGAGCCATGGCCCGGCTACGACGAGCTCACGGTCGCCGAAATCGAAGCTGCGATCGGCGCCGGTGACGAGCACCGCACCAAGGACGTCGCCACCTACGAGCGGGCCCATAAGAACCGCGCCGGCGTGCTCCGCAGCACGCAACGCGAGCTCGCGAGCGCCTAGACGACATCGACCGCGCGGGCGGGGCAGACAGGCTCCGCCCGCGTCGACGGGCCAGCACGCTGCCGTCGCTCAGTTGGTGATCGCGACGGCCTCGGGGTAGGCGCCGACCTTGATCGCTCGTGCCGCGCGGTGGGTGCGCGTGTTCACGAGCGACAGCTTCCCGGCATAGGTGTCGAGCACGACCGCGGTCGCGCTATGGGGCTCGAACATGATCGAGGTCGGGTAGGAATAGGTGCCCACCGAGACCGGTTTGCCGGCGCGGCCGCCGCGAGTTGAGATCGGGGTGACGGTGCCGGCGATCGTGCTCACCACCCACGCCGTCGTGCCGTCGGGAGCGAGCGCGATCGCGTCGGGCGAGTAACCGACGCCAATCGCCCGGCCCGCCGGTCCGCTTGCCTTCAGGACAGGCGTGACGGAGTTGGTGTCGCCGCTGACGACCATCAGCTTGCGGCGGCCCGGCGTCGTCACGATTGCGTTCGGGGCCTGACCGACCGCGATCGCGCCGTCGGGACGACCGGTCGCGGTGCTGACGGGCGTGACCGTGTTGGAGCCGTAGTTGGCCACATACGCCTTAGCTCCGTCTTGCGAGAAGGCGATCGCCGACGGGTAGGACCCGACCGCGATCGGCGGTCCGGCCGTCCCCGTCGCCAAGTCGATCGGGGTCAGCTGCGCGCCCCCCCAGTCGAGCACGTAGGCGCGAAGCCCATTTGGCGCCAGCGCGATCGAGCGCGGATACGCGCCTACCGGGATCGGAGCTCTCGGCTGATCGGTCGCGGTGTCGATCGGTGTGACCGCATTCGAGTTCCCGTCGACGACGTACGCCGTGCGGCCGTCGGGGCTGACCGCGATCGCGCACGGGTCAGCGCCGACGGGGATCGCTCGCCCCGCCCTCATCGTCGCGGTGTCGATCGGGGTCACGGTGCCCGCGCCGCTGTTGGCCACGTACGCGGTGCGGTCGTCGGGTGTCAGGGCGATCGCGTCGGGGCCCGATCCCACCGGGATAGGCTTGCCCGCCTTGTGGCTCGAAAGCGACACCGGGGTCACCGTGTCGGAGTGGTAGTTGGCCACCAGCACCGTCCGCGAGGGCGGCCCCGCAGCATCGGCCGGCCCGGGGAACTCGGTGGCGCCAGACGAACGGGACGCGGTCGGCTCAAGCGCCGCGCCGAGGCCGCCGGCGCTCCCTGACGGCGCGATCAGAGCACCTCCGTGCGCACGCAGGTCAAACACGTCGTTGAGCGGCTGCGCGTAACGGTCGTTGCGGGTCAGCGTGCCGAGCCCCAACGCCGCCTCGATCGTGCGCAGCAGGCTGTAATGGGTGTAGCGGACGTGCGAGACGTGGCCTCGGCGCACGCCGCTGGAGCCCAGCACCACCGTCGGCACCCGCTGCGGCGGATGTTCGTGGTCATAGGCGTCCTCGTCCATCGTGATAATCGCCAGCGACCGCTGCGTCCGCCACGCCGGCGAGCGCAGAATCGAGCCGAGCGTCTGGGCGAGGAAGCGATCGCCCTGGTGCGCGCCGCAGCCCTCCATGTCGCTGCAGTCGTCGGCCGCGATCCAGGAGAAGTTGGGCGTCGTCCGGGCGCTCGCCAGGTCGCCACTCATCGCCTCGAGCGGAACGACGTGCGCAGCGCAGTAAGCGGGACGGTCGCGGACGTCGGGGAAATACAGGAATGGGAGGTCGTCGTCCCAGTAGTAGCCGTGGACGGTGTCGTCGCATGGACCGGCAGCGCTCTGCAGGTAGGCGCGCCAGGTCTCGTGCGCCGCGTTGACCAGATCGCCGATATTGCGAGCGTGGACGCTGAAGCGGGGGTTGATCTCAAGCGGGTCGGTGAGCGGAAGCCCGAACGCGCCCCCGGCTGCGATTGCGAGGTAGTTGGCGTCACTCGGGTGCTCCTCGGCGAACAGGTTCGCCAGCAGCGTGCCGGACCCAAGCAGGCTGTTGATGTACGGCGCCCGCTTGCGGTTGCCGATCAGCGCGCGAAAGTCCTGGTTTTCCATCATGAACAGGAACACGTGGTCAAAGCGCGGCACCTTGGCGGCCGGTCGCATCGGCCGAGCCGGCGTCCTGACCGAGGCAGAGACCGACAGGCCCAACCCTCCCGCGACCGCACGGTCATATCCGACCACCGGTGCGTACGGGCCGTCGTAGTTCTTCAGCGAAGTCGCCAGGCGCAAGACGATCCTCGCGCTGGCCGACCCCCGCGGCAGCAGGCCGGACACCCCGTGGCGTGCCAGCAGCGGCCTGGCTGCGCGACCCATGGGACCGATCGTCCTGGTCGCGAGCACGCTGCCCGACGGCGACATGAAAACAGCCGTCAGCGACGCGGCGCTGGACTTGGTGGCGCCCAGCCAGCCCGACAGGCGATACCTCGTCCCGCGCGCCGGCAGCGTCCCGCCAGGCGAGCGCAGCGACACGTTCTGGGACAGGATCGCCGTCCCGCCAGGGCCGCCGGCGAACAGGCGCGCCGGGCCGCGAAAGCCGCGGGCGGTCGGGAAGCCGCGCGTCCGGGCCCGGATGACGGTCGGCAGCCCGCGGTCGATCCGCCAGCCCGGAATCGTGACGCTGTCCCATCCCTGCACGGAGTAGGCACCGACCGCGCCGTTGCCGTTGCGCAGCAGGTCGATCCGGGCGCGATGCTGCCCTTCTGCGCCCGCGGCCGAGGCGCCGGTCGCGGCGAGGCACACGAGCGCGACCCCGCACAGAGCGCCGGTGCGCCTCAGTCTCATGCTGGCACCGCGGGCGTCGAACACGCGCGCACGGTACCACCCCGCAGGAGGCATTCGGCGCGCTCGACGTTATGTAGAGCTGCGCGCAACAGCCCACCCAGGACCGGATTAACCGGCGCCGGCTGCGACAACGCGACTACGCTACGCACGTCTGCGTTGATGGCATGTGATCCGGGTCTGCGCGCCGGCCATCGTCGCTGATGCCACGAATGACCGGGAAGAGACGACCCCCCTGCCCCGTTTGGATCTCGGCGCTGGCCGCGCTGGGCGTGCTCGTGATCCTCGTCCCGGCGATTGGCGCAGCCGCGCCCTTGGCCGGGACTCCCGCGCTGACAGCTGCCGGCGGCCCCAATGGGGGCGCACCGATTGGTGGCGGCGGCCTCGCGCCGACCGGGGCGCCTCGCGGCAAGGTCCCGCCGCCGCCCAGCAGGCACGCCCACGGTCGCTGGCTCAAGGGCGTGACGATCACCGAATACTGGCCCGCTCCCGAGTCGTGGTTTGAGGGCAAACTCGTGAAGGCGCCGGGACTGCCCGGCCTCTACCGGGTCGACTGGCTCTACTCCGCCACTGGCCTCTCGATGGAGGGCGAGGGCGTCGGCCTCGACGGTCACATGTACCACATCAATGCGCTCGGAAACGGTGGTTGGATCACCGCCTCGGGCCGGGCGACATCGCCGTCTGACGGCTGGCGGGCGGGATCTCCGTACTGGCGCGCCGGCGGCTACTGGCGGAACCGCAAACGCGGCGTCACGTTCCCGCTCGCGGCCGGCGGCTGGTCGGCCGGGGCCGGACGAAAGTACATCCCGCTGCGAAACGTGTCGTTCGCGGCGGGGGCGTCACTTCCGCTGCACTACTACCGCTCGATCGCGGTCGATCCGAGCGTCATTCCGCTCGGCAGCCGTGTCTACGTGCCGGCCTACCGCGGTGACGGGCACGGCGGGTGGTTCGTCGCCCAGGACACCGGCGGCGCGATCAACGGCCGTCACATCGACGTTTTCCGCTCGCCCCCGACTAGTTCCAGCGACTCCGGGCAATACTTCACGGGTAAGCGGATCTACGTGATCAAGCCACGCAAATGACGGCCCGGGCGGGCCCTGAAGAGATCCCGCCCGGCGCACTAGACTCCAGACAGCAATGGCCAAGCAGCAACGGATGATGCGGGTCGAGCAGCGCAGCCAGCTGGCGGCGATGCAGCAGCTCGAGACCCGCTCCGACGAAGAACTCGAAGGCGAGACCAAGTACAAGGCCGCCGCGCAGGCGATCCTCGGCGCGCGTGCCGCCGAGCGCTACGACGCCAAGACCGCGCGGGCCCATTTCCAGCGCGCGATCGCCGCTGCGCGCCCCCAGGAGCGCCTGCAGCTGCGCCGGATGGCCGACGCCTCGCTCGCGCTCGCCGAGCGGCGAGCCGACGATCTCAAGAAGGCCACCGAACGGCTCGGCGTCGAGACCCCCACCAGCCGCCAGCTGCTCGGGCTGCGGTTCATGGGCCTGGTCGCGCCGCCGAAGAGCGCCGGCATCCTGGCGCGGCTCCGGGGCATCATCCTGATCATCGTGCTGATCGCCGCGGTCCTGTTGATCGCGTTTGGGATCGTGAATCTGGTCGCGCTGCCGTTCGGCGGGATCTCGCTCGATCTCGGGATCTTCTACAGCATCGTCCTGGTCCTGGTCGTGCTCGGCGTGCTGATTTTCTTCGGGCGACGGCGGATGCGCAAAGCGCAGGCGCAACGCGCAGAGCAGGTCGCTGAACGCGCGCGCTGAGCACGCGACATGTGCGGCCGCTACACGCTCGCCACGCCCGATCCTGGGGCGATCAGGGACCGCTTCCCGATCGGCGAGTCGATCGACATCCGCCAGCGGTTCAACGTCGCGCCGGGCGACGAGGTGCTCGCCGTCACGACTGACCGCGAGGGCGCGCCCCGAGGGGACCTGCTCCGCTGGGGCCTGGTGCCGTCGTGGGCGAAGAGCCCGACCACCGGGATGAAGATGATCAACGCGCGGCTGGAGACCGTCAGCGAGCGGCCCGCATACCGCCGCGCTTTCGAGCGCTTCCGGTGCCTGATCGTCGCCGATGGGTTCTACGAATGGCAGCGGCTGCCGTCTGGCCCCAAGCAGCCATTTCACATCACCCGCGATGACGGCGCGCTGTTCGCGTTCGCCGGCCTGTGGTCGATCTGGCACGCGCCCGACGGCGGCAAGCTGCGCACCTGCACGATCATCACGACGGCCGCGAACTCGGCGATCTCGGGCCTCCACGATCGGATGCCGGTGATTCTCGCCGCCGAGAGCGAGGCCCAGTGGCTTGACGCGTCGACGCCGGCTGATCGGTTGACCGAGATCCTCGGCGGTCTGCCGGCGCGCGACACGGCGATGACGGCCGTCGGGCTGGCGGTCAACGATGCGCGATATGACGGGCCCGAGTGCCTGGCGCCACCGCCCGAGGAGGCGCAGGTCGCGCTGTTCTAGACGGCCTCGACGGCCGTGCCGGGAGAGGTCCCGATCGCGATCGCGCGTCCATGTTCGATCGCGATCGTAGGCGGATCCTCGATCGCAGCGAGCGGCATCACGCCGTTGTCCTGTTGCAACCGCGGATTCGCGTCCAGTAGCCATCGCTCGAACGCCTCGGCCGGCATCGGCCGGCTGACGTGGTAGCCCTGGGCGAGATCGCAGCCGAGCAGCGCCAACTGCTGCAGGGTCGCACCGTCCTCAACCCCCTCGGCGATGATCCGCAGCCCGAGGTCGTGTCCGAGATTGATCGTCGAGCGCACGATGATCAGGTCGCTCTCGTCCTCCAGCATCGGTGACACGAACGAGCGATCGATCTTGAGGTCGTCGATTGGCAGCCGTCTGAGATTCGCCAGCGATGAGTAGCCGGTCCCGAAGTCATCGACAGACATCCGGACGCCGAGATCGCTGAGGCGCGTGACGGTCGCCATCGCGCGCTCGGGATCGGACATGATCATGCTCTCGGTGATCTCGAGCTGGAGCGCGTCGGCCGGCACCGAGTAGACGCTCAGCAGCCGCTCGATCTCCTTCGGGAGGTCGCGGTCGACGAGGTTTCGCACCGACAGGTTGACCGCCACCGAGAGGTCGCGGCCGTCCTTGCGCCACGACGCGCACTCGGCGATCGAGCGCTCGAGCACGTGGCGCGTCAATGGCCCGATCAGGCCGGTCTGCTCGACGGTCTGCACGAACGCGCCCGGCGGGATCAACCCCAGCTCGGGGTGCTCCCACCGGACCAGGCCCTCGGCTCCGGTCACGGTCAGATCATCGACGTCGACGATCGGCTGGTAATGGACGACGATCTCGTCAGAGCTCAGCGCGCGGCGAATATCGCTCAGCACGCTGAGCCGGCGTACCGAGTGCTGGTTCTGCTCGGCCGCGTAGAGCTTGTAATCGCACTGGGCCTCCTTGGCGGCGTACATCGCGACGTCGGCGCACCGCAACAGCGCGTTGGAGTCCTCTCCGTCCTGCGGGAACCTTGCGATCCCGATGCTGGCGCCGACCTCGAGCGAAAGCTCATCGACCGAGAAGGGCGCGCTCACGCACTTGGTCAATCGCGCCGCGACGTGTTCCATCAGCGCCGGGTCCTGGGTCTCCTGCGCCGGCAGGACGCCGAACTCATCGCCGCCGAGTCGCGCCACCAGACCTCCCGGGCCGATCGCATCGACCAGCCTCGGGCCGAGATCGCGCAACAGCACGTCGCCGTAGTGGTGCCCGAGCGTGTCGTTGATCTCCTTGAAACGGTCGAGGTCCATCAGCATCACCGCGAACGAGATGTCGGCGTTCTTGGCGGCGGAGATCCGCTCGTCCATCACCTCGCGAAAACGCTCTCGGTTCGCCAGGCCGGTGAGCTCGTCGGTGGTGACGATCCGCTGCAGCTCCTCGCTGCGTTGCTTTGACTTCAGCAGCTCGCCGACGAGGTACTGAAAGATCACGAACACGATCCCGAACAGCGCGATCCCGGTCGCTCCGAGGCGGAACGCGAGGTACGCAGCGGCCATCGTCAACAGGGCCGAGAACAGCTCCGCCGGCAGGACCGGGACCAGCACGCCGCGCACCGATTGCGCGATCGTCGAACCGCCGCGGTAGCGCTGGTAGACGGCGACGAACATGAAGTTGAGCACCAGTCCGGTGACGAATGCCCCGAACACGGCCAGGTAGTAGTCCAACGTTCCGGGACCGACGGCGGCGATCCGCACGGCAGCGTGGAAGAAGAGCCCGACGAGCAGCGGGAACCAGGCGAACGTGACGAGGTTGTTGCGCAGTTGATCGGCCGGCTCACGAGACCGCAACCAGCCGACGCTGATCGCGAGCACCCCGACTACGGCAGCCGGACCGCCGCCGAGCAATACGGCCGCCAGCACGATCGCGAGAAAGCTCCCGGAGATCGACATGCGGGTCGAGCCGCTGTCGACCGCCATCAGATCGCTTGCGGCCGCAAACGCTGCGAGCACTCCCAGCTCTACGAGCTGCCAATTGTCGAGCTGGGCGGTCCCGAGCAGGACCAACAGCGCGACGACCAGCGCTCCGTACTGCGTGACCGCGACGGCGCGGCTCTCAACCCTGGTGTGCCGCTTCGGTGCGGCGGTAGGTCCCCCATCCATGTCCTCCCCTTATCGGCCAGGTAGGAGGATCCCTCAACGAACAGGCAGGGTTTTTTGGACGAGCTAAAGATTCGGAATTAGCGGCCGATCAGGAGGGGCACAAGCAAAAAAACGGAGGGGCCGCCTTCAACGAACCCCTCCGCAGTGACTCTAGTTGCCCTTGAATCCCACGGAGATCCTCCCTTCGTAGGACGATTTCGGACGCGGAAACAGGTCAATATCGACCATATGGCGCCGAGACTTTAGTCTCGGCGCCATATTTGTGTGTCAGTTTTCTGACAACGCTTACCAGCGCATGGCAGGGTGCGCCGTACAGGTTGCGGCGAACCTGGCGACGGCTGGCGGGCTGGGCCGCCCGGGGTCGCGACTAGGCGACTTCGCGAATCAGCGGCTCGTCGGCCGCCAACGACTCGCGCAGGCCGCGCTTGAGCTTGCCGTGGATCTGGCAGACGCGGCTCTCGGATACGCCCAGGATCTCACCGGTCTCGCGAAGGGTGAGATTGTGGACATGAAGAAGAACCGCGACCTTGCGCTCGCGGTCGGGAAGCTTTTCGAACGCCGCCCGGAACCGTGCGACCGCTCCCTCGCGCATCGCGGCGTGCTCCGGATCGGAGCCCAGATCGAGGCTGGCGAGCGTGTCAAGGCGCTCGCTCGGGCTGTCGTCATCGCCCATCACGAGCGTGTTGAGCGATCCGATCTCGCTGCGCGCGAGATCAGCTTGGAGCGCCGCCAGCTCCTCCTCGGTGATCGCGAGCGCGTCGCTCAGCTCGGCTGAGGTCGGGGCGCGACCGTGGAGGATCGTGAATCGCTCCCGCGCCCGGTTCATCTCGCGCTCCAGCCGGCGAACCGACCGGGGCGCCCAGTCAAACCGCCGCAGCTCATCGATCACGGCACCGTGAATCCGGGTCCACGCGAACTGCTCGAGCGTCGCGCCCTTGTCCGGGTCGTAGCGATCGATGCAACGGATCACCGCCTCCAGTCCGCATGAGATGAAGTCGTCGACCTCGCGGTGTGCCGGGATCTCACGGATCTTGCGGTAGACGATGTGCTTGACAATCGGCGCCAGCGAGAACACGAGGCGATCGCGTGCGCCGAGATCACCGTCCTGGCTGTATCGACGCCAGAGCGCGAGGAGTGACTCCTGTGACATCCGTGCGGTTCGCTCGATCTGCTGCAATGTTCTGTCCCGCCTATCCGTGTGCGAGTCCGACAGTTATCGGCGTTCACACCTAAAACTGGACCGCGACGACTGCTGTCTTTGTGTCCGTAGTAACTACGGATCTAAGAGAATGCGGACCCGGGCCGCCCAACTCCCACCATGCCTCTCTCCCCCCTTCTCCAAGGCTACGACCACGTACTGCTTGACCTCGACGGCTGCGTGTGGATCGAGGACGAGTCGATCCCGGGGTCGGCCGAGGCGCTGACGCTGCTGCGCTCGGCGGGCAAGACGGTGGCGTTCCTGACCAACGATGCCCGCCGCTCGCCGGAGGACTATGTGCGCAAGCTGTGGTCGCTCGGGCTCAGAGCCTCGCTTGAGGAGGTCGTGACCGCCGGGGCGGCGATCCAGTACGCGCTCGCGGGACGCCTGCCGGGGGCGACCGCCTACGTGATCGGCTCGCCGGCGATCTTCCGCCATGTCTCCGAGTCGGGCCACCAGATTGTCAACGGCACCGATCGGGCGACCAGCGCCGACGTGGTTGTGATCGCCGGCCACGACGAGTTCAGCTTCGCCGAGCTGCGTGACGCCACGCAGGCGGTGCTCGCGGGCGCCGAGATGGTCGCTGCCGGGCGCGACCGCACGTTTCCGGCCTTCGACGGTGTCTGGCCCGGAACCGGCGCGATCGTCGCGGCGCTCGAGTACGCGACTCAGCGGACTTCACGGATCGTCGGCAAGCCCGACTCGCTGATGTTCACGACCGCGCTTGACCGCCTCGGCGACGGCTCAGCGCTGATGGTCGGTGACCGGCTCGAGTCCGATCTGCTCGGCGCCGCGTCGGTCGGGATCGACTGCGCGATCGTGCTCACCGGGGTCACGACGCGAGCCCAGGCGGAGACGGCCCACGATCCGGCGCCGGTCGCGGTCGCCCCCGACCTGCTGTCACTGGTAGCGACGTGAAGCTGCTGCTGATCGTCAACCCATCGGCCGGCGGCGGACGGGCCCGCCGAGAGCTGCCTGGCGTCCAGGCCGAGCTGACGCGGCTCGGCCTGAACCATCGCGCCGAGTACACGCGCAGCCTCGAGCACGCCCATCAGCTGGCGCGCGACGCGGCCGCCGCGGGCGAGGCCGCTGTGGCCTTCGGGGGCGATGGCCTGGTGGGCGCGGTGGCCGACGCGCTGAGCGGATCTGACGGGGTGCTCGGCGTGCTGCCCGGCGGGCGCGGCAATGACCTGGCGCGGATGCTGGGGATACCGCTGCGGCCGGTGCCCGCCTGCGCGGTGCTGCACAGCGGCGTCGTGGAGGCTCTGGACCTCGGTGAGGTGGACGGTCACGGCTACGTCGGAATCGCGTCCTGCGGCTTTGACTCAGAAGCCAATCGAATCGCCAACGAGACGCGGATCGTGCGCGGCAACCTGGTCTACGCGTACGGCATGCTGCGCGCGCTCGCCCACTGGCGGCCGGCCACCTTCACCGTCGAGCCCGACCATGGCGCAGCGCGGACGTTTGTCGGCTACTCGGTGGCTGCCGCCAACTCCCGTTACTTCGGCGGCGGCATGATGCTGGCGCCCGATGCATCGCTGCGTGACGGACAGCTCGAGCTCGTGATCATCTCCGACGTGGCGAGACTCAGATACCTGGTGCACTCCCCGAGCGTCTTTAGGGGCACTCACGTCCGCCAGCCCAACGTCGAGGTGATCCGCTGCAGCTCCGCGAAGATCAGCGCCTCGCGCCCGTTTGCGATGTACGCCGACGGGGACCCGATCGCGCAATTGCCCGTGACCGTGCTGGCGCGGCCGGCAGCGGTCCAGACGATCGTCCCGGCGCCATGATGACCGCCCTCGACGCCAAGGTCCTGGCGGCCAGAGCCGTCGGCGAGCTCGCGCGGCGCGCGGGCCGCGGCGGAGGCACGAGCCTCCCCGGAAGGGTTCTCACGCGCCTGGAGCCCAACGCGATCGAACACCTCGCGGGGCGGCTCACGGCCGGCACCGTGGTCATCTCAGCGACCAACGGCAAGACGACCACGGCAGCGATGGCCGCCTCGATCCTGCAACGGGCCGGGGTCTCGCTGGTGCACAACCGAGCCGGAGCCAACATGGCCGGTGGGGTCGCCTCGACACTGCTCGGCGCGGCCCGTTCAGGGGGTGCGATCGACGGTGAGCTCGGCCTGTTCGAGGTGGACGAGTTCTGGCTCGACCGGGTCGCGCCGCAGCTGCGCCCGCGCGCGATGCTGCTCGCCAACCTGTTCCGCGACCAGCTGGACCGGTATGGCGAGCTCGAGACGATCGCCGATCGATGGGCGGCGCTGGTGAGCTCGACGACCGGCGCGAAGCTGGCGCTGAACGCCGACGACCCACTGATCGCAGACCTCGGCCGCGAGCACGAAGGCGTGAGCTATTTCGGCGTCGAGGATCCGTCGGTGGCGATCGCCGAGATGCAGCACGCCTCTGACTCCAAGCACTGCCGCCGCTGCGGTGCGGCATACGTCTACGAGGTCGTCTACCTGGGCCACCTCGGCCGCTACAGCTGCCCTTCGTGTGGCCAGCGCAGGCCCGATCCGGCCGTCGCCGCACAGCGGGTAACCCTGAACGGCACCCGCAGCGCCGAGTTCGACCTGCGCACGCCGGCCGGCACGGCGCGCGTCGCTCTGCCGCTGCCGGGGCTCTACAACGTATACAACGCGCTCGGAGCGGCGACGCTCTGCCTGACGCTCGGGGTGTCGCTGGATCAGATCGCCGACGGACTGCAGGCCGTCAGCGCCGCGTTCGGCCGCGCCGAGCGGATCAAGCTCGGAGAGGTCGAGCTCTCGATCCTGCTGATCAAGAATCCGGCGGGCGCCAACGAGATCGTGCGTACGCTCGCGCTCGAGCCAGATCAGCTCGACCTGCTCGGGGTGCTCAACGACCGCACCGCCGACGGGCATGACATCTCGTGGATCTGGGATGCCGACTTCGAGCTGCTCGCCGACCGGGTGCGGCGCGTGACCTGCGCCGGCACCCGCGCGTCCGAGCTGGCACTGCGGCTCAAGTACGCGGGCGTGCCAGAGCAACGGTTGAAGGTCGTCTCGGCGCTGCCGAAGGCGCTCGACGACGCGCTGGCCGCGACCCCGGCCGGCGAGCTCTACGCATTACCGACCTACACCGCCCTGCTCGAGCTGCGTGATGAGCTCTCCCGGCGAGGCCATGTACCACAGTTCTGGGCATCCGAACAGGGAATCCGGGCGTGAGCGTGATCTGGCATGACCTGGAGTGCGGCGGTTATCGCGAGGATCTGGCGCTGTGGCGCTCGCTCGCGAGCGAGCACGGAGATCCGGTGCTCGACGTGGGCGCCGGGACCGGACGCGTGACGCTCGAG
The DNA here is from genome assembly GCA_963770885.1 of uncultured Solirubrobacterales bacterium. Classification (GTDB taxonomy): domain Bacteria; phylum Actinomycetota; class Thermoleophilia; order Solirubrobacterales; family Solirubrobacteraceae; genus Palsa-465. Next base: position 308,660 of record CAVYRI010000002.1, read on the forward strand.
CTGGCGCGAGCCGGCCACACGGTGACGGCGCTTGATGCCGATGACGACCTGCTGACCGAGCTGCAGGCGCGTGCGGCCGGACTCGAGGTCAGCACCGTGCGGGCGGACGCGCGAAGCTTCGAGCTCGCCCGGCGCTTCCCGCTCTGCATCGTGCCGATGCAGACGATCCAGTTGTTCGGCGGGCCGCAAGGGCGTGCAGCCTTTCTCGGCTGTGTCCGGCGCCATCTCACCGACCGGGGCGTCCTGGCGGTCGCGATCGCCGACGAGCTCGAGGTCTTCGACGTGATCGAGGAGGAGCTCGCGCTGCTGCCCGACATCTGCGAGCTCGACGGGGTCGTCTACAGCAGCCGTCCGACCGCGGTCCGTGCCGTCGGGGACGGATACGTGCTCGAGCGCGAGCGCGAGATCGTCACCGCGCGGGGAACGCTGACCGGCGAGCACGACGAGATCCGGCTCGATCGGCTCGATAGCGCGCAGCTCGAGCGCGAGGCGACGGCGGCGGGATTCAGCGCCCTGGCCAGAGAGCGGATCCCACCGACCGCTGACCACGTTGGGACCGCGGTGGTGATCGTCGGTGCCTGACCGTCAGCTGCGTGTCTGTGCGCTGTATCCAGACCTGATGAACATCTATGCCGACCGCGGCAACCTGCTGCTGTTGCGACGACGCTGCGAGTGGCGTGGGATCGGCTTCTCGCTGTCAGCAAGCAGCCTCGGCGAGCCGCTCGACGGCGAGGGTGCCGACATCTACTACATGGGCGGCGGTCAGGACCGCGATCAAAAGCTGTGCGCGGAGGACCTTGCCGCGCGAAAGCGCGACGATCTGCACGCAGCGGCCGCGCGCGGCGCCGTGATTCTCGCCGTCTGCGGCGGCTATCAGCTGCTCGGCCACTCCTACCAGCTGGGTGCCGAGACGCTGCCCGGCGCCGGCCTCGTCGATCTGCGGACGGTCCGCTCGGACGGCCCCCGGCTGATCGGCAACGTCGCGATCGAGGTCGAGCTCGAGCCGGGCTCACGCCGCGTGCTGGCCGGATTTGAGAATCACGGAGGTCGGACCTCGCTCGGCGCCGATGCAATGCCGCTCGGGCGCGTGCTCAGCGGCCGGGGCAACGACGGGCACAGCGGCTTTGAGGGCGTCAGGCTGCGAAACGTGATCGGGACCTATCTCCACGGGCCCCTGCTGCCCAAGAACTCCTGGTTTGCCGACTGGCTGATCGTCACGGCGCTCGGACTCGAGCTCCCGCTTGCCGAGCTCGACGACAAGCTCGAGGATGCCGCTCACGCCGAGGCGCGCCGTGCCGCCGGGATCTGATCGGGCGCAGATGCGATGATCGCCGTCCAGCTTTGACGATGCACTTGTTGAGCCGCTGCAACAAGGGCCGCAACATGGCGGCCGGCTTCGCGACCGCGGTCGCGCTGGTGTGCGCGGCGTGCGGGACGTCGGAGTCCGGGACCCAGGCGGCCGCCGCGCCGCCGAGCTCGACCTCGAGCAGCACGACGTCGCGCGCGGTCAGCACCGCCAGCACGACGTCGAGTACGACGACCGCGAATACGAGCACTGCCCCGATGCCGGGCGCCGGCAAGCCGCCGGTCACGATCGGCGACAAGAACTACACCGAGCAGTTCGTGATCGGCGAGCTCTATCGCCAGGCGCTTGCAGGCGCAGGGGTTCAACGTCCAGCTCAACCAGAACATCGGTCCGACCGATGTGACGCTGCAGGCGCTGGAGGGCGGCTCGCTCGCGATGTACCCGGAGTACCTGAACGTGTTCAACAGCGCGGTGGCCAAATACCACCATGGATTCCGGACTCGTCTGGGCGCCTACCGGGCTGCGCAGCGGTACGCCGCCAAGCACGGCCTCGAGCTTCTCTCCCCGACGCCGTTCAGTGACACCGATGCGATCGGTGTGACCGTCGGCTACGCCCAGGCCAACCACCTGCGCTCGGTCGGCGACCTGTCAAAGGTGCAGAGCTCGCTGACCCTCGGGGGCCCGCCCGCGATCGAGCAGACCGACCCGCGGCTGTCACAGATCGAGCAGATGTACGGCTTCACCCCGCATGCCTTCCAGCCGCTGGCCGTCGGCGCCCAATACGACGCGCTCAACGACGGGACCGTCCAGGCGGCCGAAGTGCAGACGACCGACGGTCAGCTCGCCAGCGGTGACTACAAGCTGCTTTCCGATCCCGGCAACGCCTTCGGTTGGGGCAATGTGGTGCCGGTCATCTCGGCGCGGACGATCAATGCCGAGGGGCCCGTGTTCGCCGCCACGATCAACAAGGTCAACTCGCTGTTGACGACACCGGTGATCCGGCGGCTCAACCAGGCGGTCGACGTGTCAGGGCAGGACCCGGCGACCGTCGCGCAGCAGTTCCTTGAGACGCATGGGCTGATCCCCGCCTCCACGCAATAACCGCGAGTCCGCCGCCGTCTGGGCGCAGCACGCCTACTGGCCGGAGCCAAAGCCGCCGCTTGAGCCGAAGCCGCCGGCGCCGCGCTCGGTCACTGACAGTTCGGCCACCTCGACGGGGGTAGGCAACTCGACCCGGATCACGACGAGTTGCGCGAGCCGGTCACCGGCGGCAAGCTCGAAGCGGGCCGCGCGGTCGGTGTTCAAGAGCAGCACCGCGAGCTCGCCGCGGTAGCCGGAATCGATCAGGCCCGGGGCGTTGACGAGCGCGATCCCGTGGCGCGCTGCGAGCCCCGAACGAGCGAGGACGAGGCCGGCATGTCCGGACGGGATCTCGACCGAGACCCCGGTTGGGATCGATGCCCGCTCGCCTGGCTCCAGCGCGGCCCCGTCGAGCGCGAACAGGTCGAGCCCCGCGTCCCCGTGGTGGGCTCGCCTGGGGAGGATCGCGCGCGGGTCCAGCCGCACGACCCGAAGGTTCATGTGCGCCCGTTGGGGACCGCGAACGGCGCGTAGCGCTCAGCGACGCCGGCCGGCAGGCGGACGTGGACGAGAACTCCGTCCGGCGTGTCCTCGCGCTCCAGATCCCCGGCGATCTCGTGCAGCTCGGCAAGTCGGCCCCCGTCCTGATAGGGGACCAGCAGGTCGACCTCGGAGAGGCGGCGCGCAAACTCTGTCTCGAGCCGTTCGATCAGGGCGGGGATGCCCTCGCCGCTCACGGCGCTGACCAGCATCGCGTCGGGGTGCCGGCGGGCCAGCTCAACTCTGCGATCGTCGTCGATCCTGTCGGCCTGCGCGAGCACCAGCACTCGCGGCGCATGGTCGGCGCTGATCTCGGCCAGCACGTCCTCGACGGCGCGGGTCATCTCCTCGAGCTCCTCCTCGGGCACCGAGGCGTCGACGACGTGCAGGACCAGGTCGGCCAGCCGCGTCTCCTCGAGCGTGGCGGCGAAGGCGTCGACCAGCTGGTGGGGAAGCTTGCGGATGAAACCGACCGTGTCGGTCAGCAGATAGTCCCGTCCTCCGGCGCGGAGCACGCGCGTGGTCGGGTCAAGCGTGTGGAAGAGGCGGTCGCGGACGGGCACGGTCGAGCCGGTGAGCGCGTTGAGCAGCGTCGACTTGCCTGCGTTCGTATACCCGGCGAGCGCAATCTGCGGCAGATGGGCGCGCTCGCGCTCGGCGCGCATTACCGACCGCGTCGACCCGACGTGGGCGAGCCGGCGCTTGAGCACCGCGATTCGGTCGCGGGCCAGCCGGCGGTCGGTCTCGATCTGGGTCTCGCCGGGGCCCCTGGTGCCGATCCCGCCTCCGAGCCGCTCGAGGTGCGACCACAGGCCCCGCATCCGCGCGAGGTTGTACTCGAGCTGTGCGAGCTCCACCTGGAGCTTGCCCTCGGCCGTGTGCGCGTGGGCGGCGAAGATGTCGAGGATGATCGCGGTGCGGTCGATCACCGGCACGCCGAGCGCCGTCTCGAGATTGCGCTCCTGGCGGGGCGAGAGCTCGTCGTCAGCGGCGACCAGGTTGGCGTCGGCCGCGGCGATCTCGTCCTTGAGCGACTCGAGCTTGCCCGGGCCAAGGTAGGAGTTCGGGTGCGGGCGGTCGCGGTGTTGGATCAGCTCCCCCACGGCCGCGACCCCCGAGGTCCGCAGCAGCTCTTCGAGCTCGGGCAGGTGTCCGTCCGCGCCGGCGGGGACCGCCGCGATCATGTACGCGCGCTGGCGCGCCCGGCCCCGAGGCTGGGCTCCCCGGCCGTTATCGCTCTGGCCATGCTCCATGCCTGCGGATGGTAGCCGCGGCGCGGGCCGTTGCCGAACCTCGCTTTAGAGCTGGCGCAGCCGCTGCACGGCCTCAAGCAGGCGGTCGTCGGGCGTGGTCAGCGAAATCCGGAAGAACCCCTCGCCATGCGGTCCGTACGCCCCTCCGGGTGAGATCACGACCGCCGCCTGCTCAAGCACGTGCTCGCAGTACTCCGCCGCCGACGCAAAGCCATCCGGGATCGGCGCCCAGATGTAGATCGTCCCCTTGGGTGGCGTGACCGACACGCCGGCCTTGGCGAGCGCGTCGCAGACGAGATCACGGCGGCGCTGATAGACGGCGCTCATCGCCTTGACCTCCTCATCGAGGCCGGGCGCCAGCGCAGCGACCCCGGCCATCTGCACCGCTTCGAACAGGCCCGAGTCGATGTTGGACTTCAGCCGCCAGTACTGGGCGATCGCCTCGGCGTTGCCGACGATCGCGGCGCACCGCCAGCCGGTCATGTTGTAGCCCTTGGAGAGCGAGAAGACCTCGACGCCGACTTCCTTGGCTCCGGGGGTGGCCAGAAACGAGGGCGCCACGTAGCCGTCGAACGTCGTCTCGCTGTACGCATTGTCGTGGACGACCAGGAAGTCGGCCCCGCGCGCGAGCTCGATCGCGCGCTCGAAGACACCGTCGGGAAGGATCGCGCCGGTCGGATTGTTGGGGTAGTTGATGAACATCAGCCGGGCCCGGTCGAGCATCTCGTCTGGGATCGCGTCGAAGTCCGGCGCGAACCCCAGCTCCGCCTCAAGCCCCATCAGATACGGCTCGCCCCCGGCGAGCAGCGGTCCGCCCGTGTAGACCGGATAACCCGGATCTGAGGCGAGCGCGACATCGCCGGGGTCGAGGAACGCCAGGTTGAGGTTGAAGATGCACTCCTTGGCGCCGATCGCCGGCATCACCTCGGTCTTGGGGTCCAGCGCGACCCCGAAGCGGCGCTCGTAGAACGACGCGAACGCCTCCCTGAACGCCGGCAGGCCCCGGTTGGACGGGTACTGGTGGGTGCTCGGGTCAGCGACGGCGCGTTGGGCGGCGGCGACGATCTCCCCATAGGTTGGCGTGTCCGGGTCGCCGATCCCGAGGCTGATCACGTCAACGCCCGCCGCCCGCTTGGCTGAGATCTTGCGCTCAAGCTCGGCGAACAGGTACGGGGGAATCTGATCGAGGCGCTTACTCGGTCGCATGCAGCTCCTTGATGAACTGATCTGAGAGCGTGCCGCGGAACACGGGCACCGCCCATCCGGTCAACGTTACGTGAAGATCCTCGCCAACCTGCACCTCGAGCTCGCCGCCGTCGAGGACCACGGTGACGTCCGGCTCGCCGCCGTCGAGCATGTAGGCGACCGCGGCGCCGGTCGCCCCGGTGCCGCTGGCGGACGTCTCGCCCACGCCCCGCTCGAAGATCCGCGCCCGGATCCGCCCCGGCCGCAGCGGCGCGTACCAGGAGACGTTGGTGCGGTTGGGAAACAGGTCGTGATCCTCGATCGCGGGGCCGATCGCGGGCAGGTCGAGCGCCTCGAGCTCGTCGGGGCGATCGACTCGGATCGACGCCTGCGGATTGCCGACCTGAATGTGTCGGAAGCGCCAGCTGCGACCGTCGGCGACGAGCTCGCCGATCCCGTCGTCGGCCCCCGCCGGGTAGTCGTCGCTCGCCAGCCGCATCTGGCCGAGCTCGAGGCTGCAGACGGTCGGCGAGCTGATCGAGGCACGAACCTCACCGGCCGCTGTCTCGATCGAGAACCTGTCGCCCTCGGCCCAGCCCGCGCGGCGGAGGTAGAGGGCCGCCTCCCGCGCGCCGTTGCCCGACAGCTCGGCTTCGGAACCGTCGGGGTTGAAGATCCTGACCCGGGCAACCGCATCGGCCGCCTGGGGCTCGGACAGCAGCAGGACGCCGTCGGCGGACACGCCAGTATGGGCAGCGCAGAGTGCGCGCACCCTCGCGGCGGTCAGCTCGAACGGGAGCGCGGCGCCGCTCGACGATCAAATAGTCGTTGCCGAGCGCGTGCCATTTCTCGAAGTCCACGCGGCGGCAGTGTATGTGTACGGTCGCGTCGGCCATGGTTAGGCGCCTCGCAAACTCCGACTCGACGCCCTTGGCGCTGCTGGCGGTCGTGGCGCTGCTGTCGCTTGGCGCGCGCTCACTGCTGCTCGACGAGCCGTGCATGTCTCCATGCAACAAGGCGGGCGAGCACACACTGATCTTCGACGAGGCCTATTACGTCAATGCCGCGCGCGTGATCGCCGGGATCAGGCCCGCCAGCGGGTCCCACTACTCTGACGCGCCGCTCGGGACCGACCCCAACGCCGAGCACCCGCAGGGCGTCAAGCTGATCATGGCGGCGGCGATCGAGCTGTTCGGCGACGGCCCGTTCGCGTGGCGCATCGGCAGCCTGATCTTCGGCACGATCGCGATCCTGGGCATGTTCGCGCTCGTCCGAGCCGCCGGCGGCGGACGGTGGACGGCGCTGGCGGCGAGCACGCTGATGGCGTGCGACAACCTGCTCCTGGTTCACGGCCGAATCGGGACGCTCGACATCTACGCGGTGGCGATGATGGTCTGGGCGGTCGCCTTCTACCTGCGCGGCTGGATCGTTCCGGCGGGCATCGCGCTCGGAGTCGGGGCCGCCTTCAAGGAGGTGGCCCCCTATGCGCTGCTGTCGCTCGCGCTGCTGGAGCTGATCCGCGTGCTGGCCCGCCGCCGTCGCGGTGGCCCAGATCGATGGCGCCCGAAACCGGCCCTCTGGCGCTTCGGGCTGGTCACCTTCACGACCGCCGGGGTGTTCGTCGGGCTGCTGGCGATCATGGACCAGATCGCCACACCGTATGCCGACGCCACCGGCCAGCTGATCACCGGGGGCCCGTTCGACCAGCTGGCGCACATCGTCTCCTACGCCGCCCAGCAGGTCAGCCCGAACGGGCCAAAGGGGATCGCGTCGTACCCATGGGCGTGGCTGGTGGACCTCAGGCCGATCACCTACCTGCGGATCAACCCATCACTGCCGGGCCACGGCCTGTTCGCGATCCACCCGGTGTCGAAATTCCTCGGCTTCATCAACCCGCCGATTCTGTTTGCCGGGATGCTTGGCCTGCTGTTCGCCTCCGTGACGCTGGTCTGGACCGGCCCGCGACGGCGGGCGCCGGGGATGCCGTGGGACTCCGAGCTGGCGGTCGTCTCGGTCAGCTGGTTTCTCGGGACCTGGAGCCCGTTTGCGCTCGCCAGCCTGATTGACCAGCGCACGAGCTACCTCTACTACATGGTGATCGTGATGCCCGGGCTGTATGTCGCGGCGAGCTACCTGGCATCGCGGCTGTGGCGGCTGCACCGCAACTGGGTCTCGGGCCTGGTGGTCGTGTGGGGGCTGTGCGTGATCGTCGGGGCGGTCCTGCTGTTCCCGTTCATACCTGTGTTCTGAGCCACAGCGCCTCGATCTCGGCGGCGATCTCGTCAGCCTCGCGGCCGGTCGTGTCGAGCTCGTGGACGGCCGCCAGCTTGCGCATCCACGTCAGCTGGCGCCGGGCGTAGTTGCGCGTCCGGCGCTTTGTCGCCCCGACATCACCGGCCAGTAGCTCCTCGAAGCCGAGCGCCTTGCGAGCGGTCTGCGAAGCGCCGCCCGCACTGGCCAGGCGCACCTCTTCGACCACGCCGGCCGCCAGCATCTGCTCGACGCGGGCTTCGATCCGCTCATACAGCGCCTCACGGTCCATCACCAGGCCAACGAGCAGCGTCGGTTGTCGCATCGTGGTGCTCCACAGCTCGGACTGCTCCTGGGGTGGCTCGAGCTCACCGCTGTCGAGCAGCTCGAGCGCGCGCACGATCCGCTGGCGATCGGTCGGCTCGATCTCCGCAGCTGCCCACGGCGCCCGCCGCGCGAGGATCGCGTGCAACGCCTGCGGACCGCGATTTTCGAGCTCGATCAGCCATCGCTCGCGGATCCCGTCGGCGGGTACGGGGCGCAGGCTCAGCTCGGTCAGCGCTGCACGGAGGTAGAGCCCGGTCCCGCCGACCACGATCGGCCTGCGGCCCGCGTCCAGCAGCTCGTCGATCTCGGCATGCGCGAGCTCGGCGTACTGGCCGGCGCTGAAGGTCGCGTCGACGGGCAGAAATGACACGAGCCGGTGTTCGAGCATCGCCCGCTCGGCGGCGGACGCGGCGCCGGTCAGGATCTCGAGCCCCGAATAGACCTGCAGCGCATCGGCCGAGACGGCCACCGGGTCCTCGCCGCCGCGGCGCAGCCGTCGGGCGAGCGCGATCGCGACCGCCGTCTTGCCAACTCCGGTCGGCCCGAACAGGGCGATCACCGCTGCGCGTGGCACCGAGGGCAGTATCGTGGAGTGATGCAAGGGTCGACGCTTGTCGGAGCGGGAATCTCGACCGAGCCAGATCCCCTGACCGCCGCGACCGAGGCGGCTCGGACGGCCGCGCAGGCGCTGGGCGACTCGGAGACCGACCTGGCGGTCGTGTTCGCCTCCGGTGCGCACCTCGCGGCGCCCGAGGCGACGCTCGAGGGCGTCCACGCCGCGATCTCGCCGGGATCGCTGATCGGCTGTGGTGCCGGCGGCGTCCTCGGTGCCGGACGCGAGCTCGAGTCGGGAACGGCCGTCGCCGTCTGGACCGCGTCGTTTCAGACCGGCACGGCGCGAGCGTTCCACGCGTCGGTGGACGAGGATTCCGAGGAGGCGGTGCTCGAGGGCATGCCCGAGTGCACGCCGGACGAGGCGATGATGATGCTCTGTGACCCGTACTCGTTCCCGGCTGACGCGGTGCTGTCGGGAATCGCCGAGCAGGTTCCGGGGCTGCCGGTGCTCGGCGGCCTCGCGAGCGCGCGAACGCCGGACGGGTCCGGCGCGCTGTTCTTCGATCGTGAGGTCTGCCGGGAGGGCGCCGTGGGCGTGTCGCTGCACGAGGTCGAGATGCTGCCGTGCGTCTCGCAGGGCGCGGCGCCGCTCGGCCGCGAGCTGACGATCACCGCGGCGGAGGGCAACGTGATCCACGAACTCGCCGGCCGCCCGGCGATCGAGACGATCGAGAACGTGATCGGGGGGCTAAACCTCCACGACCGCGCGTTGATCGCCGGCGGCCTGCTGCTCGGGATCGTGATCGACGGCGGCAAGCCCGACTACGAGCAGGGCGACTTCCTCGTCCGGGGCGTGCTCGGTGCCGACCCCGACAACGGTGCGATCGTGATCGGCGCGAGCGTCGAGCCGGGTCAGGTCGTTCGCCTGCACGCCCGCGACGCACGCTCTGCAGACGAGGATCTGCGCCGCGCGCTGAGGCTGCGCTCGGAGGCGATCGGCGGCGCCCCGGCCGCCGGTGCGCTGGTGTTCTCGTGCAATGGACGCGGTCAGCAGATGTTCGGCGCCTGCGATCACGACGCGGCGATGGTCGACGAGGAGCTGGGCGGCGCCCCGGCGGCGGGTTTCTTCGCTGCCGGCGAGATCGGACCGGTTGGCGGACGCAGCTTCCTGCACGGCTTCACGGCCACCGTGGCGGTCTTCCCGGCGTAAGCGCGGCCGTGCCCAGACGCAAGCGGACACTGCTGGCGGGCAGCACCGTGCTCGTGACCGGGGCCACCGGCGGGCTTGGCGAGTTCATCTCGCGCTCGCTCGCAGCCCGGGGGGCGAGGCTGATTGTGTCCGGACGCCGCCAGCAGGTGCTCGATCACCTTGCCAGCGAGCTCGGAGCACGGGCGATCCGAGCTGACCTGTCGGTGCCCGACGAGGTCGCCGGACTCGGAGCAGCGGCAGCCGCGGCGGGCGTGGACGTGCTGATCGCCAATGCCGCGCTGCCGGCGTCGGGGCTGCTCGATCAGCTCACTCAGGAGCAGATCGACCGAATGCTCGACGTCAACCTGCGCGCCCCGATCGCGCTGGCACGGGCGCTTGCTCCGTCGATGATCGCGCGCGGCTCGGGGCACATGGTGTTCGTCTCATCGCTGTCAGGCAAGTACGCCGGGCCTGCATCGTCGATCTATACGGCGACCAAGTTCGGTCTGCGCGGCTTTGCGCTTTCGCTCCGCGAGGATCTGCGCCCCCACGGAGTCGGGGTCTCGGTCGTGCTGCCCGGGTTCGTGCGCGACGTCGGCATGTTCGCCGACGCGGGCGTGCCAGTGCCACCGCAAGCGGGAACCAGCTCGCCCGATGAGGTTGCGGCAGCGGTGATCTCGTCAATCACCCGCAATCGCGCCGAGGTCGACGTGGCGCCGGTCATGACGCGCGCGGGCGCGTCATTTGCCTCGGTCGCGCCAAGCGTCGCGGCGGCGGTCAGCCGCCGGCTTGGCTCGCATCGGATCGCGGCGGAGTTTGCCGAGGCGCAGGCCGACAAGCGGTGAGCGCCGCTCGGCTGCGCGCCACGGCGCGGGCGGGGCGGCAGGCCTCGCTCACGCACGTGCGCGGATAAATGCACTCACGACGGCAGCGTCAAACTGCTTCCCGGCGTTGTCGAGCAGCTCGCGAAGCGCGAACGCGTCGTGGCGCGCCGGGCGGTAGGGCCGATCGCTGGTGATTGCGACGTATGCGTCGACGACCGCCAGGATCCTGGCCTCGAGCGGGATCTGGTCACCTGACAGCCCGAGCGGGTAGCCAGCGCCGTCGGGCCGCTCGCGGCGGGTGAGGATCCAGGAGCGAACGTCATCAAAGCTCGTGTCGCTCAGCAACGCGGCGCCGAGCTCGGGCTGGCGGCGGATCTCGATCCACTCCTGAGCTGTCAGCGGGCCACGCTTGTTGAGGATCTCGGGCGAGATCTTGTCGCGCCCGACGTCGCAGATCAGCGTTGCGAAGCGCACCCGCGCGATCGTCGGCTCGTCGAGCCCCAGCTGGCGCGCCGTGAGCTCGGCCAGGCGGGCGGTCGCGCGCCTGGCGTTCGGGCGGTACTCGATGCTCGCGAACTCGCGCTGCTCAGCGCCACATCTGTCGCAGACGATCGTCAGGCGCAGCCTGGCGCTGGCGCGCTCGTAGCGCGAGACGCCGCTGTGGGGTGCCGTGTGATCGCACACCATGGCCGTCGCCTCGGCGACCGCGTGCGAGCGGATGAGCGGCGCGGAGCGCGCCTGGACGGACGGACGACCGGTGCTTGGCGCGCCACCGCCGGATGTGAGGTGGCTGGACTACTCGCGGATGCGAGAGCGCTCGCCCGGGGCGCGAGCGTAGTCGCCGCGGGCTCCGTCCGGCCGTCCGCGTTCGGAGCGGCCGGAGGCGTCGGCGTCGCCACGGCCGTTGGCGCCACGCGGGCCGTTGCCGCCGTCACCGGTTCCGCCGGGGCCGCGACGCCGATCGGCTGTGCGTTCATCGGCTGTGCGTTCATCGGCTGTGCGTTCATCGGCTGCGCGTTCATCGGCTGCGCGTTCATCGGCTGCGCGTTCATCGGCTGCGCGTTCATCGGCTCCGGGCTCGCGGCGATCATGGCCGAGATCGGTGTGCTCGCCGGTGACCGATGAAAGCGCCGCGATGATCTCATCCGCGAGTTTGGCGCCGTCGTCGGCCAGCTCCGGCGTCGCCTGGATCCGGACCACGACCTCGCTGCCGTCGACCTCCTCGAGCAGGACCGTCGCGCTCGAGCGCGTCGGCGTCGAGATCTCGTTGTCGAGGATCGCCTGCACCTGGCTCGGCCGCACACCCGACGTCAGGCGCACCTTGACATCGACCGATTCGGGCTCCTTCAACGGCACGATCGCCGCCGCGAGCACGACGTTGTTGGGGATCATCATCCGGTCATAGCCGTGCGTCAGCGTCGTGTACAGCAGACCGAGCGAGCTGACGGTCCCCTCGGCGGTACCACCGACGACGCCGGCCTGCAGGCGCACCCGCTCGCCAACCCGGAACGGCCGCGCGCTCAACAGCACCAGCCCGGCGATCACGTTCCCAAGCGTCTGCTGGGCCGCAAGACCGAGCACCACCGCCGTGAAGGCGCCCCCGACCGCCAGCGTCTGCGGCTTGACCCCGGCGATCGCCAGCGCGAGCAGCAGCGTGATCACGATGGTGATCAATCGCACCAGGAATCCGAACGTGCCGGCCGTGGCCGGGTCCATGCGCCGCAGGAAGCTGGGCCCGGCAAGGCGCCCGAAAGCACGCGCCAGCGCCCACCCGATCGCCACGAGCGCGATGATCGTCGCGATCTGCAGCGGTGTCTCCACCGTCTTGAGCTGCTGCTTGCCGAAGATCTGGTCGCGGTGGCTCCAGACCAGGAGCACCCCGATCAGCAGCGGCACCAGCAGCAGCACCTCGCGGCGCGCTCGCCTGACCGTCTTCTCGCTGACCTCGCCGACCGAGAGCCCAACGCGCTCCCAGGCCTCGCTGCGCGTCTCGAACATTCGCTCGAGGTACAGGTCCCGCTTTTGTGGCTTGAATCGTTTCGGCATCTATGAGCTTGCTTTTGGAGTGTTGCTGCCTTAGGTACCACCACCTCGGCGCGACGGTTTCACTTGCATCGCGGCGTCGAACAGACTCTGCTGCCGGGGTGAGGGCTCTCCGGTGGTCGGCTCGGGCGGCAGGTGTCCCGTCTCACGGCCGCGCTGAAAGCCCTGCAAATCGGGGCTCGAGACGAGTCGTGCCAACCGCCTTCGCTCCTGTTGCGGCGCGTATGCGCCGTATCGATACAGCTCACGGTAGCGCGGGATCAGGTCAGGACGTTCCTGTCTGAGCCACTCGAAGAACAACTGGCGCACCTCCCCGCGCAGGTGCAGCGCGATTCCGGACACGTACTCGGCGCCGGCCTCGGAAGCAAGTTCGAGTATCTCCGCTACCTGCGCGGGCGAATCGTTGATTCCCGGCATCAGCGGCGCCACCAGGATCCCGGTCCGGATTCCAGCCCGTTTGAGCTCGGCGACTGCCTCCAGCCGCGCCCGCGGGTTGGGCGTATGCGGCTCGGTCGCCCGCCACGCGCGCTCATCGATCGTCGGCACCGAGAGCGCCGCGCTGAAATCAGTTCGGCCCGCGAGCTCGCGCATCAGCTCCAGGTCGCGCAGCAAGAGGGGCGATTTGGTCAGCACCGAGCTGGGGTTGCGCGCGTCGATCATCGCCTGCCAGATGCCAGGCATCAGCTTGTAGCGTCCCTCGACCCACTGATAGGGGTCGGTGTTGGTCCCGAGCGCGATGTGCTCGCCCTTCCACGACGGCTTTGCGAGCTCGACGCGGAGGCGCTCAGGCGCGTTGACCTTGACCACGATCTCGCGCTCGAAATCCCGCCCCGCGTCGAAGTCCAGGTACGCGTGCGTCGTGCGGGCATAGCAGTAGGCACATGCATGCGTGCAACCTCGAAACGGGTTGATCGTCCAACGGAACGGCATCTGTGACGCCTCGGGCACCCGGTTGAGGATCGATTTCGCGCGCACCTCGTAGAACCTCGTGGAGATCGCGTCCGGCGCGTCGAAATGGCGCACGACCACTTCGTCGCGGTAGCCGGGCAGCCGCGCGTACTGCTCCACATCCATGCTGAGGTTGCTCCAGCGCACGAACGTATGTTCCCATACGTCGCGGACGGACCGCTAAAAGTCCTGCAATCTCAGCGACTCGCGGTGGCCAGCAGCGAGGCTTCGCCGCTGAGCGTCTGGCTTGTCGCGCCGGTGATCTGCACGTCCACCAGCCGGCCCGGCGACCCCAGACCGTCGAAGTTGACGACCTTGTTGTGGCGCGAACGGCCGCGCAGTCGGGTCGGATCGGTTCTCGACGGGCCCTCGACCAGCACCTCGACGGTTCGGCCGACAAACCGCTGTGCACGGCTGCGGGCGCGGCGCTGGATGACCTCGACGAGCCGTTCGAGACGCTGGACCTTGAGCTCGTGGGGGACCTGGTCGGGCATCATCGCGGCCTCGGTCTCGCGGCGCGGCGAGTAGATGAACGTGAACGCGCCGTCGTAGCCGACCGATTCCGCGACCTCGAGCGTCTGCTCGAAGTCGTCGTCGGTCTCGCCGGGAAAGCCGACGATGATGTCCGTCGTCAGCGCGCAGTCCGGGACGTGCTCGCGGATCAGTGCGACCCGGTCGAGGTAGCGCTCGCGCGAATAGGTGCGCCGCATCCGTTTGAGCACGGTGCTCGACCCCGACTGAAGCGGCAGGTGGATGTGCTCACAGAGCGCCGGCAGCTCGGCGTGCGCTCGGATCACGTCCTCGCGCATGTCCTTGGGGTGCGGGCTGGTGTAGCGGATCCGGGAGATCCCTGGGACGGCATCGACCGACGCGAGCAGCTGTGCGAAGGTGACTCGCTGATCGCGGGGCAGGTCCCTGCCGTAGGAGTTGACGTTCTGGCCCAGCAACGTGACCTCGCACACCCCGTCCGCCGCGAGCCTTGAGACCTCATCGACGAGCTCGCCCGGCGGGCGGCTTACCTCGCGGCCTCGGGTCGAGGGCACGATGCAATACGAGCAGACCGAGTTGCACCCGACCGAGATCTGCACCCAGCCCTGGTACTCGCGCATCCGCTTGGCGGGCAGGTGCCCGGTGAAACCCTCAAACTCGAAGAACCCCTGCGCCGTGATCGAGTCGCTGGTCAGAAACTCGGCCAGCTTGTGGACCTGCCCGGGCCCGAATGCAACGTCAACGAACGGGAAGCGGGCAAACACCTCGTCCTTGACCGACTGCGCCCAGCAGCCGCCGACGCCGATCACCCGCTCTGGGTCCTCGCGCTTGAGGCGCTTTGCCTCACCGAGGTGCGCGACGAAACGGCTGTCTGCCGCTTCCCTGATCGAACAGGTGTTGAACAGGATCAGATCGGCGTCTCCACGAGTGCCTGCCTCTGAGTATCCGAGTGACTCGAGCATGCCCTTGATCCGCTCGGAGTCGTGCTCGTTCATCTGGCACCCGAAGGTCGTCAGGTGATAGCTCTTCATCGATCTCAGAGTACCGGCGCCCGCATGTGCGGACGCGCGGCCGGCAGCGGCTCGAACCCGGGCAGGATCAGCTCGACGCGCGCGCCGCGCGCGCCCGGCGCCGGCTCGACGGCGCGTACGTGGCCGTGGTGAGCGTCGGCGATCGCGCGCACGATCGCGAGCCCGAGCCCGGCCCCACCGATCGCCCGACCACGAGCCGGGTCGGTGCGATGGAAGCGCTCGAAGACGCGCTCGCGCTCGCCGAGGGGAATTCCCGGCCCGTCGTCGGTCACCACGAATCGAACCTGACCCGGCGCTGGCTGGTCGACCTCGAGCGCGACCAGACCTGCGTCCTCTCGGGTCTGGGTGATCGCGTTGCGTGCAAGGTTGCTGAGTGCCTGAGCGAGCCGGTCTGGATCGGCGACCAGTGTCCCGGCAGGCACCGGCCCGAGCTCAAAGTGCCGCTCGGCGGTCAGGCTGACCCCGTCCCACAGCTGCTGGACGAACATCCGCAAGTCGAAACGCTCCGGCCGCAGGAAGTCGGTGTGCTCGGCCTGGGCGAGCAGCAGCAGATCGTCGACGAGGCGGCTGATCCGCGTGATCTCCCGCAGCACGTGCTGCTCGGTGAGCCGAACATCGTCGGCCGATGGGTTCTCCTGGGCCGCCAGCACCTCGAGCTGACCCCGGATCACCGTGATCGGCGTGCGGAGCTCATGCGAGGCGTCGGCGATGAACTCGCGCTGGCCTTTGAGCTCGTCGGTGAGCCGGTCGAGCATGTTGTTGAACGCCTCCGCCAGCACTCTCACCTCTCCCCCGCCCGCGGGTGCCTTCATCCGCGGCTCGAGCTCGCCGGCGTCGACCCGCGTCGCGATTGCTGCCATTCGGCGCAGCGGTGCCGACACGCGGGCCCCGGCGAGGTACGACGCGACGAGTGCCAGCAAAAGCGTCAGCGCGCCGGCGAGCACGAATGTCCGCTCGACGCCATCCTGCGCACGGTCGACGCTCGCCAGCGGCTCGCCCGCGCCGACGACCAGTCGCTCAGCGCCGACCGTCACGGCACGTTCCAGAACGCGCACCGCCCCGACATCGGGGATTTGCCGAATGGTGAAGCCCAGACGCGGCTTTAGCAGGGCTGCAGCGAGCCTGTTCTCGACCCGCTGCTGAGCCGCGGTCTCGCCGTCGTCGGGTTGGGCTCGCTGGACGATCTCGGGATGGTTGAACGTCGGTGCCGCGTGCGGCGGGAAGGCAAACAGCAGCGTCGAGGTCGCGTCGTACGGTTGCGCGAGCACGTAGGTCCGTGCACTCGCGGCGATCCGTTCGGACCCCTGGCCGGCGTGGGTCGCGAGCGCATGCGCCATCTGAGCGGTGTCCTCGCTCAGGTCACGGTCGATCTGGGCCCGCAGCTCGGTTCCGGTGTCGCGGTAGACGACATAGAAGATGATCGCCACCGAGATCAGCATCACGGCGGCCACCCAGACGGTGAGTCGCCAGCGCAGCGAACTCGGGAAACGGAGCCGTGGTGCGGTCAACCGTCTCTGAGCACGCCTCATTGCCGTCCCAGGGTGGGGGCCTCGAACCGGTAGCCGACCGATCGCACCGTCACGATCGGATCCTGCTCTCCCGTGCGGCGCAGCTTGCGCCGCAGATAGCCGACGTACACGTCGACGACGTTGGTGCCCGGATCGTACTCATAGCCCCACACGGCTCTCAGGATCTGCTCGCGGGAGAGAACGCGGCCGCTGTTGCGCAGCAGGTATGCGAGCAGCTCGAACTCGGTCGTCGAAAGCCTGACCACCACACCCGCTCGGCGGACCTCACGCGTGATCAGGTCAACCTCGACGTCGCCCGCAGTCAGCGTCGTGGTGGGGGTTTGGGCGACCACCCGCAGCTGCGCCCTGATCCGCGCGGCCAACTCGCTCAACGAGAAGGGCTTGGTCAGGTAATCGATCGCCCCGGCGTCAAGCCCCTCGACTCGGTCCTCGATCTCCCCGCGCGCCGTGAGGACGATCACCGGCAGGCCTGGCTTGCCTTCCCTGACGTCGGCGAGCACATCGAGCCCACTGCGCTGCGGGAGCATCATGTCGAGCACGACGAGATCGAATGGCTCAGACAGGGCACGTTCGCTTCCCGCGACGCCATCGACCGCCGACTCGACTTCGAAGCCGTGCGTGCGCAGCCCACGCTGCAGGAAATCGACGATCCCGGGCTCGTCCTCGATCACAAGGATCCGTCCGGTCATCTCAACGAGCGAACTCGATTGAGCGGGACTCCCGGATCACGGTCACCTTGATCTGGCCCGGGTACTCCAGCTCCTTTTCGATTTCACGTGCGATCTCGTATGAGAGCACCGTGGCGGCAGCGTCGTCGATCGCGCCTGGTGCGACCATCACGCGGATCTCTCTGCCGGCCTGCATCGCGTAGACCTTCTCGACCCCGTTGTGCCTGGTGGCGATCTGCTCGAGGTCGCGCAGCCGTTTGACGTACTGCTCGAGCGACTCTCCGCGTGCACCCGGTCGAGCGCCCGAGAGCGCGTCGGCCGCCTGCACGATCACGGCCTCGATCGTCTGCGGCTCAACCTCGTTGTGATGGGCCTCCATCGCGTGCGCGACAGCCTCGGTCTCGCCGTACTTGCGGGCCAGGTCGCCGCCGACGAGGGCGTGCGGCCCCTCCACCTCGTGCGTGACCGCCTTGCCGATGTCGTGCAGAAGCGCGGCCCGCCGGGCAGTCTTGGGGCTGGCCCCGAGCTCGTGGGCCATCATCGCCGCGAGCTGGGCGACCTCGATCGAGTGAGCGAGCACGTTCTGGCCGTAGCTGGTGCGAAACCGCAGTCGTCCGAGCAGCTTGACCAGCTCGGGGTGGACGCCCTGCACGCCGGCGTCGAGCACGCCCTGCTCGCCGAGCTCGACGATGTGGCTCTCGAGCTCTGATCTGGTCTGGTAGTAGGTCTCCTCGATCCGAGCCGGATGGATGCGGCCGTCCTGAAGGAGCTTCTCGAGCGTCAGGCGGGCGACCTCGCGCCTGACGCCGTCAAATCCGGAGAGCACCACCGCGCCGGGCGTGTCATCGATGATGAAGTCCACGCCGGTCAGGTTCTCAAGCGCACGGATATTGCGTCCCTCCCTGCCGATGATGCGGCCCTTCATGTCGTCGGCGGCCAGCTGGACCACGGATACGGTCGTCTCGGCGGCGTGGCCGGCAGCGAGCCGCTGCATACAGACCGAGAGGATGTTTCGGACGCGGCGCTCGGCCTCCCGCTTGGTCTCCTCCTCGATCTGGCGGATCCGGCGGGCCGAGTCATGCTTGGCCTGCTCCTCGATCTCCTGCAGCAGCAGCTGCTTGGCTTTCGCGCCAGACATCCCTGCCAGCTGCTCGAGCTTGCGCTCGACCTCGCGCTCGCCATCGGCGAGCTTCTCGCGCTCCTGGTCGAGCTCGGCCTCACGCCGGCCGATCGTTTCCTCTCGCTTGGTCATCGCATCGGCGCGGCGATCGAGCCCGGCACTGCGCTCGGTCAACGCGGCCTGCAGCGCAGTCGCGGCATCTCGCTCGACACTCGGGCTGGCGGCCGCCGCCGCCCCGTGCGTCCGACCGTAGAGAACCGCGGCGACCACCACTGCAGCCGCGATAAGCGCTGCGGCACCGATCAGTTCCATCGTCGTCGTTCCTCTCACTGGATCCCGCGAGCCAACAGGCAAACGCAACCCAATTGATCTGATTGCTATGGGGAGCGACCGAGCGGTCTGTTCGCAGATACGAACAGGAGCCACTCCAGACGACGTATGTCACCGGGCTTGCTGCGACTACTTGAAGCTGTCTGTGGCTAATCTGAGCCGCGTACAGGGCTCGTCGCAGATTGCTGTCAACACAGGGTTTCCGTTACTCGATATCTGGAGATTTGCTGGTGTTTTGCGGCCACGAGGACCGTTCGTTCGCTGGCGTGAATCGTAGTACTGCGTGGATTGCGGCGCAAACAGCGGAAGCTCGCCGTCACCCGGCACGCGCATAGGTGGCGAGCGCGTCGAGCGCGAGCTCAGATTCGAAGCCCTTGCGGATCAACACTCCCAGCGCTCGGTCGCGATCGCGGCGCTCACGGGGAGGCGACGGGAACCGCCGGCGCAGGAGCGCCAAGGCTCGATCGAGCTCGGTCTGGTCCCCGGCCAGCTCGGCCTGATGGCGGTCTAGCGCGGTCTCGATCAGCGCTCGGTCGATGCCCCGCAAGGCCAGCTCGCGCCGGATCCGCTCGCTTCCCCAACCGTCGAGCTCGCGCTTGTCGTGGACGAACATCAGCGCAAAGCGCCCGTCGTCCAGATATCCGTCCTCCAGCAGGCGCGCGATCGCCGCTTGCGCCGCGCGCTCCCCGATCCCCTTGCGCTCGAGCTGGAGGCGCAGCTCGCCGACGGTGCGCTCGCGGCGGTTGAGGTAGGCGAAGCTGAGCTCGAGCGCTCGCTGAAGGTGCTCGTCCGCGTTCACGCGGTGGCCCCTCGGTTCGGCGTTGCTGTCCACTGCGTGGCCCGCGTGTCCGCCCTCGCCGGCCTGCCAATCGCTTACGTCCGGCGTCCCCGGCTACGCGGCCTGCTCTTCGGTGTCGTCAACGGCCGCGAGCGGCGCCTCGTCGTGCTCGATCGGCTTGACGAGATCACGGCCGAGGCCAAGCGCGGCGTAGACCTTGGCCTCGATCTCGGCGGCCATCTCGGGATGCTCGTCGAGGAACGCCTTTGCGTTGCCGCGCCCCTGGCCGAGCCGCTCGTCCCCGTAGGAGAAGAACGAACCGGACTTGGTGACGATGTTGTGCTCGATGCCGTAGTCGAGCAGGCAACCCGAGGTCGAGATGCCCCTCCCGAACTCGATGTCGAACTCGGCCTGCTTGAACGGAGCCGCGACCTTGTTCTTGACCACCTTCACCCGGACCCGGTTGCCGACCGCCTCGGTCCCATCCTTGAGCGTCTCGATCCGCCGGATATCGAGCCGCTGGGAGGAATAGAACTTCAGCGCCCGCCCTCCTGGCTGGGTCTCGGTCGGGCCGAACATGACGCCGATCTTCTCGCGGATCTGGTTGGTGAACACGCACAGCGTCTGGGTGCGGTTGAGGTTGCCGGCCAGCTTGCGCATCGCCTGGGACATCATCCGCGCCTGGACGCCGACGGTCTGGTCACCCATCTGGCCCTCGAGCTCAGCCCGTGGCGTGAGCGCTGCGACCGAGTCGACGGCGATCACGTCCACCGCCCCGGATCGGATCAGCATGTCGACGATCTCGAGCGCCTGCTCGCCGTAATCGGGCTGGGACACGAGCAGCTCGTCGATGTCTACGCCGATCTTCTGCGCGTACAGCGGGTCCATCGCATGCTCCGCGTCAACGAACGCGCACACGCCGCCGAGCTTCTGCGCCTCGGCGATGATGTGGTAGACGAGCGTTGTCTTACCCGACGACTCGGGACCGAATATCTCCACGACCCGCCCTCGCGCCACGCCGCCGATCCCGAGCGCGATATCAAGCGACAGAGCGCCCGTTGGAATCGCGTCAACGGCCACCCGTGCGCCCGGGTCGCCCATGCGCATCACGGCCCCCTTGCCGAACTGACGCTCGATCTGGGTCAGGGCGCCCTGCAGGGCTGCCTGACGCTTGGCGTCGGCCTTGGGATCGGCCTTGGGGTCGCCTGTGCCGACGGTTGCGCCTTTTTCGTTCTCGCTCATGCTCGCTTCGGCTCCTTCTCTGATGCGCGTTGAACCCACCACGGTAAGAGGGGCGGCGGACGGAAACACACGCTAGATCCGGGCCCTGAAACGGAACAAGACGTAGACGTGCCGGGGGTGCAACAAATGTGTGCCAATCCTGCAACGGGCTTCGGACGTTGTGGGGAGTCTGGGATCCGGACGTTGCGGGAGTCGGGTCGTGCCCGGGCGGCACCGGCGCTTGGCTCCGCGCGCGGTCGGGCCGGCCGGATGTGCCCGCAAGCGACTCGGGGAGCAAAAGTGACCCCAGAGGGCCAAAATGCTCCTCGAGTCGCGGTGGGGGCGTGAAAACCGGCCGGAAAGGCCAGGCCCGGATGCGACTCGTGCGGTAAAACCGCCGCCTACGGGCACAAATGCTGCACGAGTGACGTTGACGAGGTGATCGACACGCCCGCCTGCCGACGCGCGTCCGTCACGAGACCACGGACCCCGCCGCCCCGACCACGGACCCCGCCGCCCCGACCACGGACCCCGTCACGAGACCATGGACCCCACCCCGAGACCGGTCCGACCGGCCGACCGTCCCGCCGCCACTGCTGCCAAAATGGCTGCAGAGCAAAGCGCAAACGACCCTTCTGGAGACCGTGTCCACTCTCACCGAATCACTGAAGAACGAGCACACCAAGCGAATCCTCTATGCCACCGGGATTCGCCGGCCGTCGCTGACCCAGCGTCAGACGCCGCACTACCGGATGCCGAAGCTGCAGGCAAATGGCGGCTATCTGAAGCTCAAGAAGTACGACGGACCCGAGATCCCCAAGGACGAGTACGAGAACCTCACCTACACGACCTACTCGACCGACGACGCGACCACGTTCGCGCCGATCACATCGTGCACGGGCGAGCTGGAGCTGAAGGGCTTCGAGGCGTACGGCAAGCCGGACCTGGATGGGGTGTGGACGGAGAATGCGAAGAAGTGCCCCTCGATCGTCAAGTGGGTGGAGGACATCGGCGCGCGCTTCGGCCGGGTGCAGCTGCTCAGGATGAAGCCCAACACGATGCGCGAGTGCCGCTGGGGCCTGCATCTGGACAACAACAACGCCGCCAACAATCCCGACGAGAACGGCTGGGTGGTGCGGGTCTGGCTCGAGCTGACCGACGATGACTCGAGCGCGCTGGTGGTCCGCAAGGACCAGTTCGACAAGCGCAGCGAGGTCTCGATCGCGCTGCCCCGCTACCAGCAGGCGGTCGTCGATTCCGAGTTTCTCTACCACGGCGGCTATCACCACGGCCCCGGGATCCGTTACGCGCTGATCGTCAGCTGCGAGAGCGGCCCGGCGCTCGAGAAGTGGATCGACAGCCAGCTGCCGTAGCGGACGCGCCCCGCGCCACGCCGGACCCGCCCCGCGCCACGCCGGACCCGCCCCGCGCCACGCCGGACACGCCCCGCGCCACGCCGGACACGCCCCGCGCCCGCGCCACGGACGCGGACACGCCCCGCGCCATGGGTGCAATCAACGGAACAGGACCCCGTTGAAGCGGGTAAACGTCCACACGGCCGACCTCGACCGCAGCCAGGAGCGCGAGGGATACTCGTGGCGGGCGACGCGGATCGGTGACCGGCTCGGCGCCGAGTTGATCGGCGCCACCGTCTACGAGCTCGATGCCGGCCAGCTCACGTTCCCCTACCACTATCACCGCGGTGTCGAGGAATGGATCTACGTGGTCGCGGGCCAGCCGACGCTGAGGACGCCTGCCGGGAGCCGGACGCTCGCGCCCGGGGAGCTGATCCGCTTCCCGGACGGGCCCGAGGGCGCCCACTCGGTCCGCGGACCTGGGCGGGTCGTGCTTCTGTCAGCCAACCGGGCGCCGTCGATATCGGTCTACCCGGACTCAGACAAGGTGGGGACGCGCCCGGGCGTGCCCGGCGATCGGCTCGACTTCCGGCGCGCCGACGCCGTCGGGTATTGGGAGGGTGAATGAGCCCGCCCGCCAAGCCCGACCCCCGCCTGGCGGTCGCCACCCACACGCTGGTGCCCGGCCAGAGCCTCTCGCCCTACCAGTTCGAGCACGGCAACGAGAGCTGGGCCCTGGTGGTCGACGGCAGTCCGACGCTGCGCGATCCCGACGGCGAGCATGTGCTCGACCCGGGCGACGTCGTCTGCTTTCCCCGCGGACCGGCAGGTGCCCATCAGCTCAGCAACGCTGGGGCAGAGAGAGCAACGGTGATCGTCATCTCGACGAGAATCCAGCCCTCGGTGACAGTCTTCCCCGACGACGGCACGCTGCTGGTCACGCCGCCCGGCCGGACGTTCCGTGAGCGCGACGCGATCGCGCCGGCTGCGCGCCCACCGTCGAGCACTTAGCCTCCCCCCGCAGCCAGCCCGACCTCGAGCACCCGCTCGTACTGCGCGCCCCCGGGCACCGGCCGCGAGCGCATCAGCGCCACCGACGACGCGACGAAGCTGATCGGAACGGGCGCCGGCAGCTCGAGGCGGCCGACTTTGGCCTTGCCTGACGCCCGCGCGACCGTCACATGGGGACGAAAGTCGCGCCCCTCGGGCTCATACCAGCCGCCGAGTCGCAGCCCGCTCGCAAGCGAGGACTGAAGCGCAGCCAGACCGCCGCCGCGATCCTCGAGCTCGACCGCGACCACGCGCGGGCGGCGCAGTGGAAGCCACAGCGGCCCGCCGAGCGCCAGCACCGGGCGCGGACGGCCGGCGACCAGGCCGCACGCCGTGGCAATCGCGTCGATCTGATCGACCGGCTGCGATCCCAGGAAGCAGAGCGTGACGTGCAGCGAGTCCGGTGCCGTCATGCGCAGCCCGGGGGTTCCGTCCAGTCGCTCTGAGCGCCACTGGTGAAGCGCCGCCCGAACCACCGCGGGCAGCTCGAGCGCCGCGAACAGCCGCGCCCGTTCGCCGCTCACCGACGCTCGGACCCTGACCCGGCCTCGGCGCTGGGAACCCCATCCGTGACCGTCTGACCAGCCGCCCGGTCATCGGACTCCCCGAGCAGTAGCCGACGCAGCAGGTGCATCGTGACCGTCACAGATCGCTCGCGGATGTCACGCCGGCCGCCCGGCATCCGCGTGCTGCGGGTGATGCGCCGGCCGTCGCGGTCGCAGACGGCGATGCAGACCAGGCCCACCGGCTTCTCCTCGGTGCCGCCGCCCGGGCCGGCGATGCCCGTGATCCCGACCCCGAGCTCGGCGCCGAACCGGGCTGAGATTCCGGCGGCCAGCGCATCGGCGACCTCCACGGAAACCGCGCCATACCGCTCGATCAACCCCGGGTCGACCCCTGCCAGATCGATCTTGGCCTCGTTGGAGTACACGACCCCGCCGCCCAAAAAGTACGCCGATGACCCGGCTCGATCGGTCAATCTCGCCGCCAGCAGCCCCGCGGTGCATGACTCTGCGACCGCGATCGTGTGGCCCTCGAGCAGCCCGGCCACCTGCTGGTCGATCGTCGAGCCGTCCTCCGAGAACAGCATCCGACCGTGGCGGGCGCGGATGAACGCCAACAGTGCCTCGTAGGCTGGCTCGGCCGGTGGCTCATACCGAGTCGCGACCTCGATCTCGCCGCGCCGCAGGCAGGTCGTGATCTCGAGCGAGTGCAGGTCGAGGCCCTCCTCGTCGGCGGCTCGCAGTGTGCTGGCGATCTCCGACTCGGGGATGCCGAACAGTCGCACGACCCGGTTGACATAGGTGGTCGCGCCCACGACCGCCGCCGCAAACGCTTCGGTGGCGCGAGCGGTCTCCCACATCGGCTGTAGCTCGCGCGGGGGCCCCGGCAGCACGACAACTGTCGGCCCTCCCGGGTGCGACGGCGCCACCACGAGCCCCGGAGCTGTTCCGACCGGGTCCAGCACGGTCGCCCCTGCCGGGATCACCGCCTGCTTGCGGTTGGAGATCCGGATCGCCTCCGCGTCAAGCCCGGGCCACCGTTTCATCATCGGCTGCAGGATCTCCGCGATCCGCGCCTCGAGCGGGGCGTCGAGGACCATCTCACGGCCGCAGAAGCGGCCCACGATCTCCGCGGTCAGGTCGTCGGCAGTCGGTCCCAGTCCGCCGCTGGTGACGATCAACGCCATCCCCTGGTCGCGGAAGAACTCCAGCGCCGCGAGCAGGTCATCGGGACGGTCACCGACGATCTGGATTGTCGCCGCGTCGACGCCGAGCTCGCGGAGGCGCTCGGACAGCCAGGGCCCGTTGCGGTCAGAGATGATGCCGGTCAGGACCTCGGTCCCCGTGACGAGGATCGCGGCCCGCGGGGCCCCGGAGGCGCCAGACTCGGACTGACCCGTCATGTGCAGCTCGGCTGCGAGCCTGCCGTCAGCAGATGGTGGGAGTTGGGCAGCAGCTCGTAGCCGATCGCAGCCGACGACGGCGCGACCGGGACCGAGACGCCGTTGACCTTCATCTGAACCGAGGCGTTGCCGAGCGTAAGGAGCAGCTTGTGGCCGCTGTGCACGGGAACAGTCTGGCCGGTGTTGTAGATCAGGCCCGGGATCAGTTTCTTGCCGTTGCCATTGACCAGGCACACGTAGACGGCGCCCGTCGGTATCAGCTGCAACTGGACGTTCGTGCGCTCGTGATGCTTCTTACTTGACGATGACGCCCCGTGATGGTTGTGGCGTGGGTGGTCCTTTGACGCGGCGTGGGTGCCTGTCGTTGAGTTGGAATTGTTCCCCGACACGCCGACGAAGTAGAGCGCGGCCACGACCACCACCAGCACCCCCGCGATCAGCACCCAGGGTGGGATCCGCGGCCCACGCGTGGTGCGCTCGCGCTCGCGTCCCAGCGGCGCGATCGGGCGCAGCTCGTGGTCGCTGGGGCGCTCGTACATGCGCTTGAAGTCGTCCATCAGCTGACGCGTGTCAAGCCCCAGGAACTCGCCGTATGTACGCAGGAAGCTCTTGGCGTAGACCTCGCCGGGGAGCAGGTCCCACTCGTCGTTCTCCATCGCCCGCAGATACTTGGCGCGGATCTTGGTGCGGACCTCGACCTCGTTGATGTCGATCTTGGCGCGCAAGCGCGCCTCGCGCAATCGGGCGCCGAGTTCAGCCATCGATTACAGGCTACCGGCGGATCGCGGCTTCAAAAGTCCCGCAAATCCCCGTCCACGGGTTCATCCGCCGGTGGTGAGCCATCGGGCACGGGCGCCGGCGCTCCCGAGGCTCCCTCGGCCAGATGGGAGAGGATCCGCGGCACGTCGGCCTCCATGATCAGCACCTGGCGTGGCTTGGAGCCCTCGTAGCCGGAGATGATGCCGCGCCGCTCGAGCATGTCGATCAGACGACCGGCGCGGGTGTAGCCCAACCTCAGGCGGCGCTGGAGCATCGAGGTCGACGCGGTCTGCATCTGGGCCACCAGCAGGATCGCCTCCTCGAGCAGCGGATCCTCGTCGGGATGGAGCGCATCGTCGTCGGAGGCGGAGCTGTCCTCGCTCGCCACCTCCTCGAGCAGCTCCTCGTGAAACTCGGGCTCGCCCTGGCGCCGCCAGGCCTCTGTCAGCTCGTGTATCTGCTCCTCGTCGATGTACGCGCCCTGGATCCGCTGGAGCTTGGATGAGCCGACCGGCGAGAACAGCATGTCCCCCTGCCCGAGCAGCGACTCGGCGCCGTTGTGGTCGAGGATCACGCGCGAATCGGTCTGGCTGGAAACCGCGAACGCGATCCGCGACGGCACGTTGGCCTTGATCATCCCCGTGATCACGTCGACCCGGGGCGACTGGGTTGCGAGCACGAGATGGATTCCGACCGCCCGCGCCTTCTGGGCCAGGCGAATGATCGAATCCTCGACGTCAGCCGGGGCGACCATCATCAGGTCGGCGAGCTCGTCGATCACGCACAGCACGTACGGGAGCGGGGGCTCGCTCCGCTTGGCCCGCGCCCGGTTGAGCTCGGGCAGGCTGCGGGTCCGCGCCAGCGACATGATCGAGTAGCGCTGCTCCATCTCCTTGACCAGGTTCTGGAGCGCGTTGGCGGCCATCCGCGGGCTCGTGATCACCGGCGTCAGCAGATGCGGGATCGACTCGTAGTGATTGAGCTCGACCTGCTTGGGATCGACGAGCACGAGCCGGACCTCGTGCGGTGTCGCGCGCAGCAGGATGCTCGACAGCATCGCGTTCACACACGCCGACTTGCCCGCGCCGGTGGTGCCCGCGACAAGCAGGTGGGGCATCTTCGTCAGGTCGGCGCCGATCGCACGGCCGGCGATGTCCTTGCCGAGCCAGACCGTCAGTGGCGACCAATCGGCCGGCGGCTCTTGGAAGACATCGCCGAGATGGACGATCCGCCGGCGCGCGTTTGGCACCTCGACCCCGACCGCCTGCTTGCCGGGGATCGGGGCCAGAATCCGGATGTCGGTCGCGGCGAGGGCATAGGCGAGGTCATCCTTGAGCTGGGCGATCTTGGCGACCTTGGTGCCCGGGGCGAGGCGCAGCTCGTAGCGCGTGATATGAGGCCCGGTGACGCGGCCGATCACCTTGGCCTCGATCCCGAAGTGCCCCAGCGTCTCGAGCAGCGTCTTGGCGACCTGCTCCTGGCCGGCGGTGTCAGGCCTGGCGGCCTCGCCGGTCGAACGCGTCAGAAAGCGGGGTCCCGGCACCTTCCACTCGAAGTCGGGGTCGTCGGTGATCGACGCCCGGTAGCGGCCCTGGGGCGTCAGGTCCTCCGCGGCCACCGGCTCCGAACGCGACGCCTCCACCCCGTCGAGCTCGTCGAGCCCGTCAGGATCGTCGACCACCGGTCCGACCGGGGGCAGATCGGCTGCGTCGTCAGGCTCGCCCTGGATCGGAGGCGCCTCGACGTGCGTCGCGCGAACGATCAGCTCGTTCGTGTCGGGCTCGGGCGGGAGCAGTGGGTCGCTCGAATAACCTGGACGATCGCCGGCCGCCGCTCCGGCGCCCGCCCGCGCAGCGGCGGTCGCAGGCCGGCGCGCGACGGTCGCCCGCAGCTCGTCAGTCGAGCGCCGCAGCGCCCTGCTGGTGCCCGCAACGCCCGAGCCGGTGGCGCGGATCGCCCCGGCGAGCGTCGCTCCGGTGACCAGGATCAGGCCGGCGACGAACAGGAAAAACGCGAGGATGCTGGCGCCGACGGTCGACAGCAGTCGCGAGGTGACCCAGAACTCCCCCTGACCGAGCACGCCGCCGCGCGCCTGCATAGCCGCCGAGTGCCAGAACTCGTGCGCGGGCGCCGGTCCCGGGCCGATGCCGAACGTGCCGGCGGCGAGTGCCAGTGTGACAGCGGCGATCAGGCAGACGACCCCGGTTCGCATCGGCCGCGCCGGGGGGCGCAGCTCGCGCGCCAGGATCAGGCCGCCTCCCGCGACGAGCAGCGCGGGGAGCGCATAGCCGACGGCCCCGAAGCCGAACCTGGCCGCCCGGATCGCGCCGTCGCCGAGCGCTCCGCCGGCCCAGTGGGCGTACGCCACCCCGCCGAGGAAGATCCCGATCGCGATCAGCGCCAGCGCGATGATGTCGAGCTGATGGGGCTCGAGCGTGATCGCCGGCAGCTTCGGACGTCCGGCCAGCAGCGAGCGCTTGGCCCGTGCGGGAGGCGCCTTACGCTTGATCGGCTTGCGCTTCTGCTTGGTCGGCATGTCCAAAGAGAGCGCTTCGACGGGGCCGCCGCGGCTCCTGCCGCCAAAAGCGGGCAAGCGCGGCAGCACTTGCGCCCGCGGCAGCCCCGATCCCGTTCTTAAGCACTGTGTAAAACACTTGCACGGAGCGCTCTGCGGCCCCCTACCATCTCGCACGATGGCGGAGTACGAGCGCCCACCCCGGGTCCTGGTCGTCGAAGATGACGACGCGATCGCGCAGGTGCTGAAGCGCTCGCTGCGGATGGAGGGCTACGAGGTGCGGGTGGCCGAGGACGGCAACGTCGCGCTCGAGGAGGCTCACAGCTTCCTGCCCGACCTGGTCGTACTCGACCTCGGTCTGCCGGGCATGGACGGGATCGAGGTCGCCAAGCATCTGCGCACCGGCGACGACGACGTGCCGATTCTGGTGCTGACCGCCCGCGATGCGGTCGAGTCACGGGTCGAGGGCCTCGATGCCGGCGCAGACGATTATCTGGTCAAGCCGTTTGAGCGCCAGGAGCTGCTGGCCCGACTGCGGGCGCTGCTGCGCCGCCGCCCGCCGCGAGGCCAGGCCAACCTCACGGTCGGCGACCTGAAGCTGAACCCCGACACACACGAGGTTGCGCGCGGCGACCGGTCCGTCGATCTCACACAGCGCGAGTTCGAGCTGCTCGAGTACCTGATGCGCAACGAGCGAATCGTGGTCTCACGTCAGCGGCTGCTTGACGAAGTGTGGGGCTATGACCCATTCTCAATGACGAATACGATCGAGGTGTTCGTCTCGAACCTACGACGAAAGCTGGAAGCGGGTGGCGAGCCTAGGCTCCTTCATACGATCCGCGGCGCGGGCTACGTTCTCCGCGTATAGGTCGGTTCCGATCCGCTGGCGGCTGGCCGGTGGCTCGGCGGCGCTGACGTGTGTGATCCTCGCCGGCTTCGCCACGATCGTCGGCACGCTGATCAACCGGCAGGTGCGAACGCAGTTCGACGCCCAGCAGAACACGAACGCCACACAGATCTCGACCGAGCTCAATCGCCACCTGCACTGGGACGGGCAGTACGTCGACTGCGAGCGGGCAAAGTTCCATTTCGGCGACGTCGCGACGGTCGAACACGCACAGATCCGGATCTTCGACTCCAACGACGGGCAGCTTCTCTGTACGCAGGACAACATCCGCGGGCCTAAGGCACCGCTCGAGCCGTCGCTGTTCAGGTTCGCGCCCCAGCAGCTGACCGGGACCTTCACGCAGTCGGGCTACCGGGTCGCGGTGCGCCAGTTCGTCGTCAAGCCGGTCGGCAACGCGACGCTGCTATACGCGCTGCCGCTGTCCGATGTCGACCACACGGTCTCCGAGGTCCAGGTGTTCCTGCTGCTCGGCGTGATCGGCGGCACGGTGGCGGCCCTGATCGCCGGGCTGTTCGTGTCGGTGCGGGCGATGCGGCCGATCGTTGAGCTGACCGACGCGGCGCGCGAGATCGAACGGACCCAGGACCCGAGCGGCCACCTCCCCCACCCCGAGGCCGAGGACGAGATCGCCGAGCTCGCCCGGACGCTCGAGGGAATGCTGGGCGCGCTGGACTCTGCGCGCAGCAACACGCAGGCGATGCTCGATCGTCAGCGCGAGTTCGTCGCCGACGCCTCACACGAGCTGCGCACACCGCTGACCAGCGTGCTCGCGAACCTCGAGCTGCTGACCGAAGAACTGGGCGGCGAGCAGGCCGAGACCGCCGAGGCGGCGCTCCGTTCGACGCGACGGATGCGGAGGCTGGTCGGGGACCTGCTGCTGCTCGCCCGGGCCGACGCGCGGCGCGCTCAGCCGCACCGCCCGACCGACCTTGGAGACGTGTTGGTCGAGGCCGCATCGGAGCTTGGGCCGATGGCCGACAACCACGAGCTGTCGATCAATGCCGCCCCGGCGATCGTCTCGGGTGTCCGGGACGAGCTGCACCGGCTGGTCCTCAACCTGCTCGAGAACTCGGTTCGCCACACGCCCCCGGGCACCCAGATCCAGGCCAGCACCGAGCTGCGCGACGGCGAGGCGGTGTTGGTCGTGCAGGACGGCGGCCCCGGGATCCCGCCCGAGTTGCAGCAGCGGGTGTTTGAGCGCTTCGTGCGCGGCGGCCGCGACGGAGGCAGGGGCTCGGGGCTCGGGCTGGCGATCGTGCGGGCAGTCGCCCAGTCTCACGGCGGGACGGTCGAGATGCAACGGCCCGAGAGCGGGACGGGCACCCGGTTCGTGATCCGGATTCCTGGTGACGGGGTGGTGCGAGCAGCGCCGGTCGGAGCCGAGGCTCACACCTCGACGACCACCGGCAGGACCATCGGCCGCCGTCGCAGCCGCTCATAGACGAAATTTGCCAGGTCATCGTGCAGCTCCTGCTGGAGCAGGTCGATCTCGCGAATCCCGTCGGTCGCGGCCCGCGCGAGCGAGACCTCGACCTCGTCGCGGATCTCCTGCACGAGGCCATCGGCCTGCTCGATGAACGGCACACCACGGAAGATCACCTCGGGCGGGACGACCGACTCACCCGTCTGCTCGGAGACGGTCGCGACGACGATGAAGATCCCGTCCGCCGACAGCATCCGGCGGTCGCGGAGCGCGACGTCGGCCGGATCGCCGATGTCGACCCCGTCGACGAAGATCATCCCGGCCTGCTCGGGTTCGCCGAATCGCGCTCCGCTGGAGTCGATCTCGACCGGCAGCCCGTTCTCGCCGCTGAACACGGCGTCCGGGTCGATCCCGACCGCGTCGGCGAGCTCGGCATGGAGCCGCAGCCGCTTGTGGTCGCCGTGGATCGGCAACACGTAGCGGGGGCGGACGAGGTTGAGCATCAGCTTGAGCTCCTCGGCGTAACCGTGGCCCGAGGCATGGATCGGCGCCTCGCGGGGAGTGATCACGCTGCAGCCGATGTGGTAGAGCCGGTCGACGGTCTCGTTGACGGCGCGCTCGTTGCCAGGGATCGGCGTGGCCGAGAAGACGACCGTGTCGCCGCGATGAAGCGCGATCTGACGGTGGTCGTCGTAGGCCATCCGCCGCAGCGCCGAGAGCGGCTCACCCTGGGAGCCGGTCGAGATCACCACCACCCGGTGATCGGGCCAGTCCTCGACCTCGTGGGGCTGGATCATCATCCCGTCGGGAACCTCGATGTGGCCCAGCGATCGGCCGATGTTCACGTTCTTGCGCATCGACCGGCCGACGAGCGCGACCTTGCGCCCGAGCGCCGCGGCCGCGTCGACGACCTGTTGAACGCGGTGGATGTTGGACGCGAAGCTGGTGACGATGATCCTGCCTTCGGCGCGCGCGAACACCTCCTCGAGATGCGGTCCGACCTCACGTTCAGAGGGTGAGAACCCCGGGCGATCGGCATTGGTCGAGTCGCCGCAGAGCAGCAGGACGCCCTCGCTGCCGAGCTCGGCGAGCCGGGCCGCGTCGGCCGGCGGGCCGTCGACCGGCGTCTGATCGAACTTGTAGTCGCCGGTCAGCAAGACGGTCCCGAGCTCGGTCCGGAGCGCCACCGCACACGAGTCCGGGATCGAGTGGGTCATGTGAACGAGCTCGAGTCCGAACGGTCCGAGCTCGATCAGCTCGCCGGTGTCGAGGTCCTCGAGGTCGACCTCGCGGAGGTTGTGCTCGTCGAGCTTGGAGCGCGCCATCGCGATCGTCAGCGGTCCGCCGTAGACCGTCGGCGCGTCCTCGGCGCCGAGCTCACGGAGCACCCACGGCAGCGCGCCGAGGTGGTCCTCGTGGCCGTGGGTGATGACGATCGCCTCGATCTCGTCGGCGCGGTCACGCAGGTATGCGAAATCGGGCAGCACGAGGTCGATCCCGAGCTGCTCGGTGGTCGGGAAGCGAAGCCCTGTGTCGACGACGACGATCCGGTCGTCGTACTCCACGACCGTCATGTTCTTGCCGATCTCGCCGAGTCCCCCGAGTGGAAGGACTCGCAGCTTGCCGCTCACATCACCGCCGCTGGCGCGCGTGGACTCATCCGGCGGCCACGGAGAGCATGCCGTGACGCTCGAGCATCGCGCGCACGATCTCGAGCTCGGCCGCGTCGAGCTCGACGTAAGGGAGCCTCGGGCCGCCAACCTCGATCCCGATCAGCGCCAGCGCCGCCTTCAGAGTGCACGCCGCCGGAGCGATCGCCATGTCGCGATAGACGTCGTGGAGGCTCGCGTCGACCTCGCGGCGGCGCTCGGGCTCATCGACCATCCGGCGCATCTCGTCGCCGAAGATGTGGCTCGACGTCAGGATCCCCCCGGCCTCGCCGAGGTCGAGCACGTCGGCGAGCATGTCGTCGTTGCCGGCGTAGACGATCATCCCGTCGACCTTGGCCAGGTTCGCGGCGTTGGCCTGCTTGACACCGCAGATGTTGTCGAGCTGGGCGAGCTCGGCGAGCAGGTCATTGGGCATATCCGCCCCGGTTCGTTGGGGGATGTTGTAGAGCAGGATCGGGAGATCGGTTGCGCGGACCACTTCCCGGTAGTGAGCCACGATCCCGCGCCTGCTGGGGCGGTTGTAGTACGGGTTGACCGATAGCAGCGCATCGGCTCCGAGCTCCGTCGCCCGCTCGGTCAGCTGGACCGCGTGGCGGGTGTCGTTGGAGCCGACGCCGGCCACCACCGAGCCTCGACCGCGCATCTCCTCGACCGCCAGCGCAATCACGGCCGAGTGCTCGCCGTCGCTCAGCGTCACCGCCTCGCCGGTGGTCCCGCAGACGACGATCCCGTCAGAGCCGTGGGCCAGCAGGTGGTGCATCACGGCGACGGCGGCTTCCTCGTCCACGTAGCCACGCTCGTCGAACGGCGTGACCATCGCCGTCAGGATGGCACCGAGCTTGACCGACATCGGATTCGATTATCGCAGGAGCAGCGGCCGCAGCGCCCGCGGGCCCGATCAGAAGGCGCTCAGAGCCGGCTGCGGCGAGGCGACGTGCGTCACGCGGGCGCCGGTCAGCCGCTCGACGCGCTCGGGCACCTCATCGTCGACCCATTCCGACTCGTCGACCGCCGGCGTTGAGAGGATCAGCGCGTCATACCGGGCCGGGTCCCACTCGTCGCTGACCGCGAGCACGGGATCGCCGCTGCCCAGCCTGCCATCTGCATGCAGCCCGAGGGCGTGAAGCTCATCGAGTGCCCGTGAGAGACGGGCACGAGCGGCGTTCGCGCCCCCGGCGGTCGGACTCGCCGGCACGAGCAGCGTGAAGCTCGTGGCGCGATGCTCGTCGCGGGCCACCAGCGCGCTCACCAACTCTGGTGAAGCGGCCGTGCTGTCGGCGACTACGAGCACGTTCTCTGTCCACGGCATGGCGACCTCCGCTCGACGCTGACTGCCGAGCTAGGTTCCCGATCAGCGGCGATCCAAACACCCTCCGGTCATGCAGCGGACTTCAAAGCGCGGCGCTAAGGATTCAGGCTGCGCTCGTAGACGCGCCAGCGCTTCACCAGGCGGCCCCCCATCGCCTCCAGACCCCGGTTCATCGACGTGTTGACCTCGAGGATGAAGCTCGCCTCACCGGTCTTCTGGCGGCTGCGCGCCGCGGTGTTGAAATGCTCGAGGTAGAGTGCCGCCGCGACGCCGGTGTGCTGGTACTCGGGCAACACACCGAGGAAGCCGACCCGCAGCCGCGTGATGATCCGACCCTTCATCAGGTAGTAGAGCCAACCGAGCGGCAGTAGCCGGCCCTTCATCTTCTTGTAGACCTGATGGATGTCCGGGATCGTGATCGCCATCGCCACCGTCTTGCCGTCAGCCTCGGCGATCATGTACCAGTCGCGCGAGAAGACCAGCTGCATGTCGATCGCGTACTGGTCGAGATCGGCCTTCGAGTACGGGACGAACCCCCAGTTGTGAGACCAGGCCGCGTTGTAGACCTTCGCGAACTCGTCCATCTCGCGGCGCAGATGACGCCGTGACATCCGGCGGATCGTGATCCCGTACTTGGTCGCAGCGCGCTCGGCGATCTTCGGCAGGACCGGATTCATCCGCTCGCGGTCGTTGATCGACAGGTCCCACCCGTACAGGTCCATCGCCTTGGTCAGCCCGGCCTCCTCGCAACGGGCCGAGTAGTAGGGCGGATTCCACGGCTCGCGGATCAGCGGCTCGCGATCGAAGCCCTCGATCATCACCCCACCCTCGTCGTTGATCTGGAAGTTCATCGGCCCGACCATCCGGTCGCACCCCCGGGCCCGCAGCCACGCGGCGGCAGCGTCGAGCAGCGCGGTGACGATCTCGAGATCGTCCTCGAACTCGAGGAAGCCGAACATCCCCGAGCGGCTGCCGTGGAACTCGTTGAAGGCGCTGTCGATCTGAGCGGTGGCCCGGCCGACGACCCGGCCGTCGCGCCGGGCGAGGAAGTACTCGGCCTCGCCGTGGGTGAAGTAGGCATTAAGCTTGCGGTTCAGGAACACGTAGCGTTCGAGCTTCAGCGGCGGGATCCACGGGGTCCCGGCGTGAAGGCGGAACGGCAGCGCGACGAACTCGCGCAGCGCGCGCGGGCCCTTGACCACGCTTATCCGGATCGACATCGGCTCGCAACCGTAGCGGAGGATCCACCGGTGAGCTCAGCCGCTGAGAATCAAGTCCCCCCGCGCTCGATCACGTGCAGGTGACCGCACCGCCCGGCTGCGAGGCGCAGGCGCGCGCCTTCTACGGCGAGCTGATCGGGTTGCGCGAGCTCGACAAGCCGGCGGTGCTTGCAGACCGCGGAGGTGCCTGGTTTGCGCTCGCTCCGGGCCAGCTGCACATCGGCGTCGAGGACTCGTTCACGCCCGCGACCAGGGCGCACCCGGCACTGAGGTTCGCCGACGAGCGAGCACTGCGCGACGTGGCGCAGCGGCTCGCCGAGGCGGGAGCCGAGGTCGTCTGGGCCCCGGAGATCGCCGGCATCACCCGCTTGTTCACATTCGACCCGTGGGGCAACCGCCTCGAGTTGATGGGCTGACCGCGGGCGCGGCGTCTGACCCCGCCCCCCGGCACCCCTACTCACAGGTAATATTCGGTCAGGTAGGTTTTCACAGCGTTGTCATCCGCACAGGCATCACCGCCGGGCGCCGGGAGCGGACGTCAGGTCAATAAATCGGGTACGCGCGGCGTCCCGCGCGCGGTGCGCGAGCCGCTGATCCTCGACGTCGCGGGCCAGGTGTTCGCCGACGCGGGCTACGAACGCGCCTCGATGGACAGGATCGCGGAGCTCGCCGGCGTCTCCAAGCCGATGCTGTACGCCTATTTCGACTCCAAGCACGGCCTCTACGTGGCCTACATCGAGCGCACCGGCCGCGAGCTGGTCACGCGGCTGGTGGCCGCCGACCGCGGTGACGCAGCGCCGACCGTCCGGCTGCGCGCCCTGACGGGCGAGTTCCTGGGGTTCGTCTCCGAGCATCGGGACGGCTGGACCGTGCTGTTTCACGAGTTCAACGCCAACAAGCCGATCGTCGAGCTGGTCGCCAACCTGCGCGGGCAGGTCGTCGAGCAGATCGCCCGGATGCTGGAGCTCGGCGGCCCGTCGTGGCGCGGTGTCCCGTCGCCGGCGTCCGAGGGCGTTGCGCACGCGATCGTCGGCGCCGGCGAGTCGCTTGCCAACTGGTGGCTCGAGCATCCCGAGGTCGCCCGCGAGGAGGTCAGCGAGTGGCTGGTCGGGCTCGCCCAGGCGGCGATCGTGTCGGCCGAGCGCCGCGGTGCGCAGACCGGCGCCGAAAGACCTGGCGGGATCCGCGGTGCGCAGACCGGCGCCGAACGACCCGGCGGGCTCCCCGGCGCGCGCTAGAGCAGGTGCTCGAGGCCGACGACCGGCGACTCCTCGAGCGACCCCACGCGTCGGACTGCCAGCAGCACGCCGGGCATGAACGACAGGCGGTCGATCGAGTCATGGCGAATCGTCAGCGTCTGGCCGAGGTCACCGAGGATCACCTCCTGATGGGCGACCAGACCAGGCAGCCGCACTGAATGGATCGGGACCTCGTCGGCGGACGACGAGCCTCGCGCGGCGGCCATCAGCTCGGCGGTCCGCGCCGCGGTCCCGCTCGGGCGATCGATCTTGCCGTCGTGGTGAAGCTCGATGATCTCGGCGGCACGCATGTGCCGGGCCGCTTGCGCCGCGAACTGCATCATCAGCACCGCGCCGATCGCGAAGTTCGGCGCCACGAACACGTTGGCGCCGGCGCCGCGGAAGCCGTCGAGCGCGGCCGGGTCATAGCCGGTCGTTCCGATCACCGCGTGGACCCCTGCGTCGACGGCCTCGCGGGCGTTGGCCAGCGCGGTGTCGGGAACCGTGAAGTCGACGAGCACCGCGGGGCCGGCGGCGAGCGCCTCCGCGACGGACGTGCCCAGCGCCGGGTCGGCTCGGGCGACGAGCTCCATGTCGTCGGCTCCCTGCACCGCGTCACACACCGTCTGGCCCATCCGCCCTGCCGCGCCGGCGACGGCGACTCGGATCATCCCACGCTCTGGGCCACTCACGCGCTCTGCGCCAGCGCCGGAACCACCTCGGCCAGCGCCTGCTCGAAACGCTCCTCGTCTGGTCCGATCCCGGCGGCCGACAACCGCTCGGGTGCCCAGAGCTCCTCGGTCAGCGCCGCCAGGTCATCCTGCGAGACCGCGTCGATCCGCCGCACGACCTCGTCGATCGCCATGATCGGCTCGCCCGCCAGCACCTCGGAGCCAAGCCTGTTCATCCGCGCCCCGGTCGACTCGAGCGCCAGCACCACCCGCCCCTTGAGGTTCTCCTTGGCCCGATCGAGCTCCTCAGCGGTCGCGGGCGACTTGACCGCGCGGTTCAACTCGCTGCCGACCACGGCGAGCGCCTGCACGAGGTTGTCGGCCCTGGTGCCCACGTACAGCCCGACCTGACCGGTGTCCTGGTAGGCCGACGTGAAGGAGTAGACCGCGTACGCCAGTCCGCGCCGCTCCCGGATCTCCTGAAACAGCCGCGAGGACGAGGTCCCGCCGAAGATCGTGTCGAGCACCCGCAGGGCAAACCGCCGGTCGTCGAAGCGAGACAGCCCCGCGCCGCCGAGGCAGACATGGAACTGTTCGGTGTCCTTGCGCTCAAAGCGCCGGCACGGTCTGTCCGGGAGCACCAGCGGCCCAGCCGCGACCCGGCCACCGACGGCACCGTCTGAGCCGCCCCCGCCCGAAACCCGCTCGCGCGCGAGCTCGACGACCTGATCGTGGCCGATCGCGCCGGCGGCGGCGATGACGACGTTGTCGGGCGTGTAGCGCCGCTGATGAAAGCCTGCGATGTCGCCCGCGGGCGTGCCGGAGATCACCGACGCATAGCCGATGATCGCCCGCCCGAGCGGGTCACTGCCGAAGGTCGCCGCGCCGAGCAGATCGAACACCTTCTCCTGCGGGTCGTCGTCGTACATCGCGATCTCCTCGAGAATCACCTCGCGCTCTGAGTCGATCTCGGTCAGCGATGGCCGGAACACCATGTCCGCCATCACGTCGAACGCGTCGGGAAGGTGATCGTCGATCACGCGCGCGAACACCGACGTCGTCTCCTTGCCGGTACCGGCGTTGAGCTCAGCGCCCATCGTGTCGAAGATCTGATCGATCTCGACCGATTCGTACTTCGCGGTCCCCTTGAACAGCAGATGCTCGAGCAGGTGGGAGAGCCCCGCCTGGTCCTCGGACTCGTTGCGAGAACCGGTTCCGATCCAGAAGCCCAGTGACACGGACCGGACGGAGGGCATCGCCTCCGTCACGATCCGGACGCCCGAGTCGAGCGTCGTCAGACGGTGCTCTTCCTGCACTGCTCCTGCTCGAGGGCGCTTACGACCGCGGCCGATCCGGGTCGCGGTCGCGAACCCGGCCGCGATCCCGATCCCGGTCACGGTCGCGATCGCGGTCACGTGGCGGCCGGTCACGGCCCCGATCGCGGTCGCGGTCACGCGGCGGCCGGTCACGGCGCTGGCCGCCGTTCTCCGCCGCGGCGATTGCCGCCAGCTCCTCCGGGCTCTTGCCCTGGATCTGGGGGTCATCGGCGAGGCGCAGGCCGATCCGGCCGCGCTCGCGGTCGACCTCGACCACCTTGACCTCGACCTCGTCGCCCTTGTTGAGCACCTCTTCGACCGTGTCGATCCTGCGCCCGGGGGCGATGTTGGAGATGTGCAGCAGGCCGTCGGTCCCCTTCGAGAGCTCGACGAACGCGCCGAACGTGGTCGTCTTGACGACCTTGCCGGTGAACTCGTCCCCGACCTCGACCTCCTTGGTCATCGATCGGATCCGGTCGACGAGCGCGTCTCCACGCTCCCCGTCGGCCGCGTAGACGAGCACCTGGCCCTCGTCGTTGACGTCGATCTGGGACTCGAACTCCTCCTGCAGCGAGCGGATCGTCTCACCGCCCTTGCCGATCAGCAGGCCGATCTTCTCGGGGTCGATCTGGATCGTCGAGATGCGTGGCGCATGCTTGGACAGCTCCGACCTCGGAACGTCGATCACGGCGGTCATCTCACCGAGGATGAACTCCCGTGCCACCTTCGCCTGCGCGAGCGCGTCGCGCAGGATCTCGAACGTGACGCCGGTGATCTTGATGTCCATCTGCAGCGCAGTGATCCCGCGCTCGGTGCCGGCGACCTTGAAGTCCATGTCGCCGAGGTGGTCCTCGACGCCGGCGATGTCGGTGAGGATGATGTAGTCGTCACCCTCCTTGATCAGGCCCATCGCGATCCCTGCCACCGGACGGCGGAGCGGGACTCCCGCGTCCATCAGCGAGAGGGTCGAGCCGCAGACCGAGGCCATCGACGACGATCCGTTGGACTCGAGGATGTCGGACACGACGCGAATCGTGTACGGAAACTCCTCCTGGCTTGGGATCATCGGCACCAGCGCCCGCTCGGCGAGCGCGCCGTGGCCGATGTCGCGGCGCTTGGGTCCGCGCATGAAGCCCGCCTCCCCGACCGAGAAGGGCGGGAAGTTGTAGTGGTGGAAGTAGCGCTTGGCGGTCTCGAGCCCGAGCGTGTCGAGCCTCATCTCCTCGCGCGTGGTCCCCAGCGACACGACGCTGAACGCCTGCGTCTGACCGCGGGTGAAGAGCGCCGAACCGTGCGTCCGCGGCGCCACCCCGACCTCGATCGAGATCGGCCGGATCTGCTCTGAGCTGCGGCCGTCGGGGCGCTTCTTGTGGACCGCGATCCGTTCGCGGATCAGCGTCTTCTCGAGCTTGTCGAAGGCGCGCTGCGCGTTGGCGCGGTACTCGGGGAAGGTCTCGGCCTCGGGATCGCCCGAGTACCGCTCGAGAATCGCCTCCTCGACCTCCTTGGTCGCGTCCTGACGCTCGAGCTTGTCCTCCACCTGGGTCGCGGCATCGAGCGCCGCGCCGTGAGATGCCTTGATCTGCTCGTAGAGCTCGCCGTTCACCTGGGGGATCTCCACCTCGACCTTCGGCTTGCCGGCCTTCTCGGCCAGCTCGCGCTGGGCGGCGCAGATCTTCTTGATGTTCTCGTGGGCGATGTCGAGCGCGTCGAGGATCTCGGCCTCGGGGATCTCGCCGGCGCCCGCCTCGACCATCAGGATCGCCTCATCGGTGCCTGCGACGATCAGATCGAGATCGGTGCCCTCGTGCAGGTCAAGCTCGTCGGGGTTGACGACGAAATTGCCGTCGACCTTGCCGATCCGGACGGCACCGACCGGCGCCGGGAACGGGATGTGGGAGACCATCAGCGCCGCGGAGGCGCCGTTCATCGCCAGGATGTCGTATGGATTTACGTGGTCGACCGACATCGGCATCGCCACGAGCTGCGTCTCATACCGCCAGCCCTTCGGGAACAACGGGCGGATCGGGCGGTCGATCAGCCGCGCCGACAGGGTCGCCTTCTCCCCCGCGCGGCCCTCGCGCTTAAAGAACGAGCCGGGGATCTTCCCGGCCGCGTACATCCGCTCCTCCACATCGACGGTGAGCGGTAGAAAGTCAACGTCTCTGATGTTGCCCGCGGTCGCGGTACAGAGAACCATCGTGTCGCCCGCACGGACGACTACGGCGCCGGAGGCCTGCTTGGCCAGCTTGCCGGTCTCGAACGAGATCTCTTTGCCCTCGATCTCGACGGACACGCGCGTAACGGCGTCAGTCATATTCAATTCCCTTCTTCTCCCCGCCCTTCGGTCGGCGGAGTGCTTCGTTTCTCATCTCTATTGATCCGAACGAAGATGATGCTAGCGGGTCACTGGGCGTCGAGGCGCGAGTTTCGGGTGCAACGGCGCAGCGGGGCGTTGTCCGAAAACGGACCATCTGGTCCGATAAAGCGGACCGCATAGTCCGGTTGTGGTACCGTAACCGGACCATCTGGTCCAGTTAGCCCGGAAACCGCCCCAGATCCAGGAGCCACCGATGAGTTTAACCGCACCCGCCCCGAAGCTCGAAGCAGAGCACGCCGGCAATCGCTGGGTGGTGCTCGTGATTGCCTGCATGGCCCAGTTCATGGTCGTGCTCGACGCGACCGTCGTCAACGTCGCGCTTCCCTCGATTCAGCGTGGGCTCGGCTTCTCGGCCGCCAACCTGCAGTGGGTCGTCAACGCGTACACGCTCGTGTTCGGCGGCTTTTTGCTGCTCGGCGGGCGCGCAGCGGATCTGCTCGGGCGCAAGCGCCTGTTCGTCGCCGGTGTGGTGCTCTTCTCGGCGGCCTCGCTGCTCAACGGGATCGCCCAGTCATCGGGCATGCTGGTCGTCGGCCGCGGGCTGCAGGGGCTCGGCGGCGCGCTCGTGTCCCCCGCGGCGCTGGCGATCATCACGACCACGTTCACCGATCAGGCCGAGCGCACCAAGGCCCTTGGGGTGTGGAGCGCGATCGCGGCCGGCGGCGGCGCCGTCGGCCTGCTGATGGGCGGCGTCCTGACCGATATCGCCTCCTGGCGCTGGGTCTTCTTCGTCAACGTGCCGGTCGGAATCATCACGGTCGCGCTCGCGCTGCGCTACGTCGCGGAGTCGCGCGTTCGCACCGCACAGCGGTCGTTCGACATCGCCGGCGCGATGACCGTCACCTCCGGCCTGGTGGTGCTGGTGTACGCGATCGTCAAGGCGCAGGAGTTCGGCTGGGGCTCGGCGCGGACGCTCGGCCTCGGCGCGGTCGCGATCGCACTGCTGGGCGCGTTCCTGATGATCGAGCGCCGCTCGGCGGCGCCGCTGATGCGGCTCAGCATCTTCCGGATCCGCACGATCGCGGTGTCGGACACGGTGCTGCTGCTCGCCGCCTCGGGGATGTTCGGAATGTTCTTCTTCGCCTCCCTGTACGTGCAGGAGATCCTCGGCTACAGCCCGCTGAAGGCCGGGCTCGCCTTCCTGCCCGTGACGGGCGGGATCGTGATCGGCGCCGGGCTCGCTCAGGCGCTGGTCCGCCGCTTCGGGGTCCGCAACATCTCGGTCATCGGGCTGATGCTCGGTTCCGCCGGGATGCTGTACCTGACCCAGCTGCCCGTCCACGGCACCTACGTCTCCGATCTGCTCGTCGGGCTGATGCCGATGAGCATCGGCATGGGTCTGGTGTTCGTTCCGATCACGCTGCTGGCGACCAGCGGCGTCAGCGACGACGACTCGGGGCTCGCCTCCGGGCTGTTCAACACCGCACAGCAGGTGGGCGGATCACTCGGTCTGGCGATCCTCTCAACGCTGGCGGCCAGCCAGACAACCAAGCTCCTCAGCGCCGGCGGCACGAGCGTTCTCGCCGCGCGCGTCTCGGGCTATCACGTCGCGTTCCTGGCCGCCGGGATAATGCTTGCCAGCGGCGCCGCGATCATGGCGTTCGGGCTTCGCGCCCGGCACATGAAGGAAGTCGAGCTCGAACTCAACGCGGGCGCCACCGCTCCCGCCCCGGCGGCGTAGGGCTGTCCTCGTGATGAATGATGCTTTCTGGTGTCAGATGGGAGACAATCCAGTCGCCATGGAGCCTGAGCGCCGTCCGCTGCGCGCCGATGCCGAGCGAAATCGCCGGCGGCTGCTGGACGCCGCCACGGCGGTCTTCTGTGAGCGAGGACTCGACGTCGGGGTCGGGGAGATTGCCGAGCGTGCCGGAGTGGGCCGCGGCACGCTGTTTCGCAACTTCCCCACCAAGGAGCATCTGATCGCGGCAATCGTGGTCGAGCGGATGCAGGAGTCGGTGACGCGTGGCCGCGCGGCGCTTGAGTCGCCCGACCCGGGCGAGGCGCTGTTCGAGCTCATCGAGCAGGCCGTCGGAATCCAGCAGACCGACCGCGCCCTGTTTGACGCGCTCGATGATGAGTGGCTCGTCAACGCCGAGATCCACGCCGCCCACACCGAGCTGATGGGGGTGCTCGACACGCTCGTCCGCAGAGCTCAGGACGCGGGGGCGGTCCGCACCGACGTCGGCGCGGTCGACGTGATGATGCTCGTCAAGGGCGCTTGCGAGTCCCTGCGCTCGTTCCAGCACTTCGACTCCAACCTCGTGGCACGGCAGCTTGACCTCGTTCGGGCCGCAATCGCGACGCACGCCGCGCAGCGTCCGCTGCGCGGGCGCCAGCCGACGATCGAGGATCTCGAGCGCGCGCACGCGCTGCCGCCCCAGCAGCCGTCACAGGCGGCCACCGGCTGAGCAACCTCCGGCTGCTCGACGGCCGCGCGGTGATCAGCGTCGTGCCAGGCGCGTCTCGAGCGCATCGACGTCGGTCCGCTGCGCCGCTCCGTCGCTGAGCTCGAACAGCGTCGGGGTCGTCACGACGCCCGCACGGACGCCGGAGTGAAAATCGCGCCGCACGCGCTCGAGTACCTCGTGCTTGCGACGGTCGGCGTCAAAACGGTCGAGCTCGAGCCCCAGCGAGCTTGCCCGTGACCAGAGGTGGGGGTCGTCGAGCCGTCCCTGGTCTGCGAACAGCAGGTCGTGCATCTCCCAGAAGCGCCCCTGGAGGCCGGCCGCCTCGGCCGCGCAGGCGGCCGCCCAGGCGCGGGGATGGCTCGAGCGGACGGGGAAGTGGCGAAACACGGTGCGCACCACCAGCGCGGAGAGCCGCTCGTGCAGCGCGGCGCAGAACGGGCACTCGAAGTCCGCGTACTCGATCACCAGCGGCGCGTCCGCCGGGCCGCAGACGTGGTCATCAGCCCCGGGCTCGGGGACCGGTGCGGATCCAAGCTCGGCCACCGGCGCCAGGGACGTCAGCCATCCAGCGCGTCGAAGATCAGGTTCGCCCCGGGCAGGTCAGCCGGCGACGGCGCCTGGTGGCTCCAGCGCACCTTGCCGTCGGGCCCGACGATCACGAGCGCGCGCTGCGGAAAGCCCCCGGGGTGATAGGCGCCGAATGCGCGGCAGGCGTCTCCCTTTGGCTCGAAGTCCGACAACTGCTCGATCGTGATCCCGAGGTGCTCCTTGAACGCAGTCTGCGACCAGGTCGCGTCACACGAGACCCCGTACATCGTCGCGCCCTTGGCGCGCAGGTCGGCGAGGACCTCCTGATAGAGGTTGAGCTGGTCGGTGCAGACGGGGCTGAACGCGAACGGGTAGAAGACCAGCACGGTCGTCTTGCCCTCGAGGTCTGCGCGGGTGAAGTGGCTGCCGTCGGCCCGCTTGAGCGTGAAATCCGGCGCTGGGCTGCCGGCTTCGATCACTTACGAAGCCCGAGCTCGCGCACGAGTGCTCGGTACCGCTCAAGGTCGCTGCTCTGGAGATAGTTGAGAAAGCGGCGACGACGACCGACCAGCATCAACAGGCCCCGGCGGGAATGATGATCCTTGCTGTGGGTCCGCAGGTGCTCGGTGAGCATGTTGATCCGCTCGGTGAGCAGCGCGATCTGAACCTCGGTCCGCCCGGTGTCAGCGTCACCGGAGCCGAACTTCGAGACCAGCTCCTGCTTGCGTTCCTGTGTTACTGGCATGCGGCCGGTGAGGCTAGCAGAGCCTCACCCGCACAGCTCGCGGGTGTGCTCGACATCGAGCTTCATCTGCTCGATCAGGCCCTCGGCCGTGCCGAAACGACGCTCCCCTCGCAGCCGTTGTAGGAACTGGACTCGCAGCAGCCGGCCATAGAGGTCGACGTCGCGGTCGATCAGGTAGGCCTCGACGAGCACTGCCCGGCCGGTGCCGAAGGTCGGGCGCACCCCGACGCTGACCGCGGCACACGATCCGCCGGCTCGCGCCGCATAGACACCGTGGCCGGGGCATATCAGGTCCTCGTCGGGCACGATGTTCGCGGTCGGGAAGCCGAGCGTCCGCCCGCGGCGATCACCCTCCACGACCACGCCCGCGAGCGCGAACGGCGCGCCCAGAAACCGGGCCGCGCGGTCGACGTCACCGGCCAGGACGAGCGCCCGGATGTGGCTCGAGGAGACGAGCTCGCCGTCGACCTCGACCAGCTTGACGACTCGCGTCTGGAAGCGGTCTTCGGCCGCCAGCATCGCGCAGTCGCCGGCGGCGCGGTGGCCGAAGCGGAAGTTCTCGCCGACCGACACGTGCGTGGCCTGCAGCCGCTTGACGAGGATCTGGTCGATGAACTCCTGCGCGCTCTGCGACGCGAACGTCTGATCGAACGGGATCACGACCAGTTCCTGGACGCCGAGCTCTTCGATCGCGGCGATCTTCGCCTCGAGGCTCATCAGCAGCTTCGGCGCCGCCTCCGGGC
Organism: uncultured Solirubrobacterales bacterium; assembly: GCA_963770885.1. Lineage (GTDB taxonomy): Bacteria > Actinomycetota > Thermoleophilia > Solirubrobacterales > Solirubrobacteraceae > Palsa-465. The sequence goes on from CAVYRI010000002.1 coordinate 353,469, forward strand.
GGATCACCGCGAGCGGGTGAGGGTCGAAGGTCAGCACCGTGTCGTTGCCGGCGATCACCTCGCGGTGACCAAGGTGGACGCCGTCGAATTCGCCGACGGCCAGCCGTCGGGGCCGCGGTTGGGCGTCTGTGAGGTTGGAGACCTGCATCGCAAAGAGCCTATTGAGCGGCCGGTGAAGCTACCGCAAACCGACGACCGGCCGGAGCTTGCCGGGGTCGCCTGGCTCGGGCTGCGCGAGCGCGACCAGCTCATCGCCGCAGATCAGGCGGACGGTCCCGGTCACGCCTCCCTCGGGTGCCGGAACCCTGACGCCGTGACCGGCCTGCCGGGCCTGCTCGGCGTCCAGCTGCACCGCGTCCAGAAAGGCCAGCGCCTGCGCCAGCGCGACGGGACGCTCGGGATCGGCCGCGGAGACATCGAAGTCGCCGATCCGCGTCCGGCGCAGCTGCTCGCAGTAAGCGTCGCCGAGATCTGCGATCAGGCTCCGAACGTAGGTCCCCGACGAGCATTCGATCACGAACGCGCGCCGGTCACCGCGATGCCAGAGCTGCTCGAAGCGGTAGACGTCGATCTCCCGTTCGGGCAGCTGCACCTCCACCCCGGCCCGGGCCAGCTTGTAGGCGCGGCGGCCGCCGACCTTGACGGCCGAGTAGGCCGGCGGGCGCTGGCGCAGCCGTCCGGTCGCCAGCACCAGCTCGCCGTCCGGCACCTCGCCGGTCTGGACGATCTCGCCCTCCGGGTCGCCGGTGCTCGAGACGGCGCCGAAACGGGCGATCACCTCATAGCGCTTGGGCAGTTGGAGCAGAAACCGCTGCGTCCGCGTCGCGCGGCCGACGAGCACCAGCAGCAGGCCGGTGGCGAACGGGTCCAGCGTACCGGCGTGGCCGACCCTGGTCTTGCGCGGGAGCTCCCTGCGCACGGCGGCGACAACGTCGTGCGAGGTGACGCCGGCCGGCTTGTCGTACAGGAGCACGTAGTCGCGCATCGCGTCGCGCGAACGCGGAGCTAGAGCTGTGCGGCGAGCTGGTCGCGCAGGAATGCGACGAGCTCGTCATGGGAAAGCTCGGTCGTGAAGCCGGCCGCCTGCCGGTGGCCGCCTCCCCCCTGTGCGCGAGCGATCGCCGAGACGTCGACGCGCGCGTCGCTGGCCCGCAACGACACCTTGCGCTCACCGCGCTGGCCGTCTCCGATCCGGTCGCGCACCAGGGCGGCGACCGCGGTTCCCTGGACGGCGCGCAGATGGTCGACGACACCCTCGGAGTAGCTCTCCTCGGCGCCCGAGTCGTGGAAGTCGTTGGCGCTCAGGGCGGTCAGCGTCAAGCGGCCGTCGTCGTATCGCTCGACGTTCGCCAGCCCGCGTGCCAACAGCGCCAGCTTGCCGTACGGAACGCCCTCGTAGACGCGCCGGTACATGTCGTGGACGTCGACGCCGGCGTCGATCAGGTCGGCGGCCATCAGGTGGGCGCGCCTGCCGGTGTTCTCGTACATGAAGCGTCCGGTGTCGGTGATCAACCCGACGTACAGCGCCTCGGCAACCGTCCCGCTGGCGTTCACCCCGAGCCCCGCCATCAGGTCCCAGAGGATCTCGGCCGTACACGACGCCTCGGGCACCACCAGATTCACCGTCCCAAAGCGGGTGTTGTCATGATGATGGTCGATGTTGAGCAGATGAATCCCCGGCCGGCGGAAGGCGACGGCGGGGTTGCGGTCAAGGTTGCCGCAGTCCAGGAACACGACCGTGCGCTGATCGAGGTCCTCGGGGGGCTCGGAAACGAGCCCGGCGAGCGGGAAGAAGCGGTACTCCTGGGGGAGCGGGAACTCGTGCGCGTCGATGAACATCAGGCAGTCCTTGCCGATCGCGGTCAGGATCCCCTGCATCGCGACCAGCGAGCCGAGCGCGTCGCCATCCGGATTCTCGTGGGTCACGACGATCAGCTTCGTCGCCTGCCGCAGCTCGGCGAGGGCAAGCTCGCGGTCTGACCGGTTTCCGTTAGTCGTCATCGGAACCTTTCGGCCGATCGCCCAGCTCGGAGTCGATCAGCTGCGTGATCCGCATCCCGCGGTCGACCGACCCGTCGTATTCGAACACCAGCGAGGGCGTGTGCTTGAGCGTCAGCTCCGTCGCGACCCGCCGCTGAAGGAAGCCGTGCGCCGAGCGCAGACCTTCGATGCTGGCTTCTGTAGTCATCTCACCTCCGAGCACACTCACGTAAACCCGGGCGTGCCTCAGGTCAGGGCTGGTCTTGACTCCGGTGACGGTCACAAAACCCACGCGCGGGTCCTTCAGATCCTTCGAAATGGCGTCGCTGAGGACGGCTCTGATCGCCTCATCCACGCGGCGCATCCGGGCGATCCCCATCCTACCCTCCGCACGGTCGTTCGCGCTGCGCCCTCATCAGACCCCCCGCAGATCCTCGACTGACGCCACCAGACGCTCGATGCGAGCACCCTCGGGACAGCGGGCGATCACCCAGCGCTCGAGTTCGTCCGCAGCGGCATTCAGCCTGCGCAGCGAGCCGCCCGTGAGCGCCGCCGTGAGCGTCGCCCGTTGCCAGAGATCCTGGTGATCGGTCTCCGAGACCGCGGCCCCGAGCCTCCCGTGGAGCTGGGCCTTGATCGATGAGAGCTGCTTGCGCTTTGCCTTCAAGCTGCCCGCGTCCGCGAAATGCAGATCGATCACGAGCACGGCCACGAAACCGCCCGAGTCCGACACTGCGGACCACAACCTGTCAGGCGAGCTCTCGCTCGACCTGGCGCGTGGCGTAGGTCTCGAGTACGTCGCCTTCCTTGACGTCCGCGTAATCGCGCAACACGATCCCGCAGTCAAAGCCGCTCGCCACCTCGCGCACATCCTCGTTGAAGCGCCGCAGGCTCGCGATCTCGCCTGTGTAGATGACGGTCCCATCACGAACCAGGCGAACCTTGGACCCGCGGGTGATGGTTCCGTCGATCACGTGCGACCCCGCGATCGTGCCGACCCGCGAAGCGCGGAAGATCTGGCGAACCTCGGCCGAGCCCAGCGCCTCCTCGACCTCCTCGGGAGCGAGCATTCCCTGCATCGCGCTGCGCAGCTCGTCGATCGCCCGGTAGATGACCGCGTAGTGCCGGATCTCGACGCCCTCCCGATCCGCGGCCGCGCGGGCATCGCCGACCGGGCGCACGTTGAATGCCAGGATGATCGCGTCTGACGCCGCGGCCAGCATCACGTCTGACTCGGTGACCGCGCCGACCGCACGGCGGATCACGTTGACCGACACCTCCTCCTGCGGAAGCTTGGCGATCTCGTCCTCGATCGCCTCCAGCGACCCGGCGACATCGGCCTTGAGCACGAGGTTCAGCTCCTGAAGGCCGCTTCCGAAGATGTCCTCGAGCGAGACCCGCTTGCCGCTCCGGCGCGCGATCGACTCGGCCTTCAGTCGCGTGGCACGCTCGCCGGCCAGCTGGCGCGCGCGACGCTCGTGCTCGACGACGCGGACGTGCTCGCCGGCCTCTGGTACGCCGTTGAAACCGAGCACCTCGACGGGCTCGCCGGGAAGCGCCTGTCCGATCCGGGTGCCCATGAAGTCCTGCATCGCCCGCACCCGACCCCAGCTGGCGCCCGCGACAAGCGCGTCGCCGACCTCGAGCGTCCCGCGGCTGACGAGGATCGTGACCACCGGGCCGCGGCCTGGGTCGAGCTTGGATTCGATCACGGTTCCCGATGCCGCTGCGTCCGGGTTGGCACGGAGCTCCTCGACCTCGGCCATCACGATGATCGTCTCGAGCAGGTCATCGAGTCCCTGCCTGGTCTTGGCCGAGACGTCGACGAACTCGATGTCGCCGCCCCACTCGACGGGCTGCAGGCCGAGCTGGGTCATCTCGGTGCGGACGCGGTCAGGCTGCGCGCCCTCCTTGTCGACCTTGTTGACCGCCACCAGCATCGGCACGCCCGCCTCCTTGGCGTGGTCGACGGCCTCCTGGGTCTGCGGCTTCACGCCGTCGTCGGCGGCGACCACGATTACGGCGATATCGGTCACCTTGGCGCCCCGGGCGCGCATCGCGGTGAACGCCTCGTGTCCCGGGGTATCGAGGAACGTGACCATGTGGCCGTCGTGCTGCACCTGATAGGCGCCGATGTGCTGGGTGATCCCGCCCGCCTCGCCGGCGGCGACCTGGGTCTCGCGGATCGCATCCAGCAGCGAGGTCTTGCCGTGGTCGACGTGCCCCATGATCGTCACCACAGGAGCGCGCTCGACGAGGTCCTCGTCGGCGTCGCGGAAGACGGGCTCGGCGACCTCCTCGTCCTCGGAGTGAACGATCTCGACCTCCTTGCCGAGCTCGACCGCGAGCACACCGATCGTCTCGTCAGACAGCGTCTGGGTAAGCGTCCGCAGCTCGCCCAGTGCCATCAGCTTCTTGATGATCTCCGAGGTCGAAACGTTGAGGTATTCGGCGACGTCCTTGACCGTCGAGCCGGAGTTGATCTGGATCGTGCCGGGCCCCGCGACTGAGGACTGCGACGGGCGCGACTCGGCTTCCTCGTCATAGACGCCCCGGCGGCGGCGCCCACGGCGCTGGCGACGCGGCGGCTGGTTGGACTGCGGCGGGCCTCCGGGGCCACCGGCCCGGCGCGAGGCCTGGGAATCGATCACCACGCGGCGGCGACCGCCGGCGTTGCCGGGGGCGCGCTCGCCCTGCAGCGAATCTCGAGTGGGCCGCTTATGAGCCGACTCGCCACCGGCCGCCTGGCCGGCGGCGTTGGCAGCGGAAGCGGCCAACTGCTCGTCTGCGGACGCCTGGGTGCCGGCGGCGCCGGCGGCAGCGGCGGTGTCCGCGGGGGGCGTCGCGGCCTCGGGCGCGACCCGGGCCGTGGCGGTCTCGGGCTGCTTGTCAGCGCTCTTGCTCTTGGGCTTGCGAGCGGCTTCGGACGCCGGCTTGCGCGCGCCGTCGGTGGCGGTCGCGCTGGCGTCGCCGTTGGCCAGGACGCGTCTTGCCACGTCCTCGTCGACCGAGGATGACGCGGCCTTGACATCGATGCCCGCCGCTTTGAGCTGCGCGAGCACATCCTTGGCCGCCAGTCCACGCTCCTTGGCTATCTCGTGCACGCGCTTGTTCATCGCGCTCCCAGTTTACGGCGCTTCCGAGCCCGCGCCTTCAGCGGCGGCGGCGTCCTGCGCACCCTGCGGCTCGCTGCCATTCTCCGCCTCGGCGGTTGTCTGCGCGGGCTCGGGGGCGTCGGTTGTCTGCGCGGTCGTCTCGGTGGGCTCGGCGGCTTCGGTCGGCTCGACGCTCATCTCGGCGGGCTCGGCAGCTTCGGTCGGCTCGGCCTCGCCCTCCTGCGACGCAGGCGCGTCGACCTGATCGGTGTTCTTGTTGGCCAGCGCCTGGTGGGCCTCGATCCCGCAGTAGCGCGAGCCGGGCAGCGCGGCGTTGGGGCAGCGGCGGCCGTTTGAGAGGATCGCGGCGCAGCGGCCCTGCGCGGCGTCATCCTCCTCGTAGCCGTGCTCGGCCTCCTCGGCGGCGAACTCGGTCTCTGAGCGGATGTCGATCCGCCACCCGGTCAGCCGGGCGGCCAGCCGCGCGTTCTGCCCCTCGCGGCCAATCGCGAGCGACAGCTGGTCGTCGGGGACGATCACCGTCGCCTGCTTGCCGGCGTCGTCGACGAGCACCTCGCGGACGCGCGCCGGCGAGAGCGCCTTGGCGACGAACCGAGCCGGCTCGTCGTTGTAGGGAATGATGTCGATCTTCTCGCCGCGCAGCTCGGAGACGACCATCCGCACGCGCGAGCCACGCGGACCGACGCATGCGCCGACCGGGTCCACGCCGTCGGCGTGCGAAACGACCGCGATCTTGGAGCGGTACCCGGGCTCGCGGGCGACGCCGGTGATCTCCACCAGCTGGTCGGCGATCTCGGGCACCTCGAGCTCGAACAGGGACTTGATCAGCTCAGGGTCGCGCCGCGAGACGATGATGCTCGGTCCCTTGGTCGAGTTCGAGACGTCCTTGATCACCGCCTTGATCCGCTGCGAGTGGTCGTAGCGCTCGCCGTCGACCTGCTCTGACTTGGGCAGCAGCGCCTCGACGCGCTCGCGCAGCTGGACCAGCGTGTAGCGGGAATCGGACTGCTGCACGATGCCGGTGATCAGCTCGCCCACGCGGCCCTTGTATTCCTCGTACATCATGTCGCGCTCGGCCTCGCGGATCCGCTGCAGGATCACCTGCTTGGCGGTCTGGGCGGCGATCCGCCCGAAATCGTGCGGCGTGACGTCCTCGACCTCGATCTGGTCCTCGTACTCCTTGAGCTTCTCGAGGTCGATCTCGGGCTCGGGCGCCTCGCGCATTTCGCCGGTCTCGGGATCCACCGTCGGCTGCTGGTCCTCGGTCGCCTCGACGAGCAGCTGCTCCTCGAGCTCTGGCGGGATCTTCAGCTCCCAGACGATGAAGTCCATGCTGTCGCGATCCATCTCGACCTTCGCATAGGGGGCCGACCCGGGCGTCTTTTTGTAGGCCGACAGCAGCGCGTCCTCGAGTGCCTCCATCAGCTTGTCAACGGGGATGTTCTTCTCCGCGGCGAGGGCCCGTACGGCCTCGACGATCTCCTTGGACATGGACTCAGTCTCCGGGTACGAGGTTTGAGCGAACGATCTCCTCATACGGGATCGTCACGACGCCGTCTGGGGCGGCGATCGTCACGTCCCGATCCGAGGCGCCAACCAGCTCGCCGACCAGCGATTTGGTCGCCGGCGACGGCTGCTTGCGCCCGCCGAGCTGCTTACTTCTGTGGGCCGCGTCCTCGCGCAGGCGCACCCGCGCGCGGCGCCCGAGGAAACGCGTGTAGTGCTGGGGCTTTGTCAGCGGACGGTCTTGGCCCGGAGACGACACCTCGAGCGAGTACCGCTCTCGGTACTCGCTCAGATGCCCCGAGACCCGCTCGCAGAGTTCCAGCGTCACGCCGTCGGGATGGTCGATGAACAGGCGCAGGATCGAGCCCGAGATGACTTCCGCCAGCAGCACCTCGACCTCGGGCTCGACGCCGGCGAGCCTGGCTTCGATCTCGGTCTGTAGTGCACTCACGTTCTCCTCCGTCGCGGAAATCTCACAAAAAAAGCGGGCGAGCGCCCACTTTCAGAAAACTGCTGCCGGGAAGCGCCCGGCACGAAAGCTGTGCTTTCAGCGTAGCACCGCTTTGGCGGTTGTGAAGGTTGTCCCTAGATCCCGGGTCCACCGGCGGCGCGGGCTCTTGCGCGGTCTCGATAGAGCCTGTAGTCGCGCCTGCCGGGCTGCAGGCAGGCCGCCAGCACGAGCGGCTTGCGGGCCTCGGCATGACGGCCGAGCAGCTGCAGCGAACGGCCGAGGCAGAACAGTGCGTAGTCGTTGGTCGGCGCGCGGTCAATCACCGCTTGAAACTCCTCCGCAGCCTGCTCGTACTGCTGGGCGTGAAACAGCGCCCGGCCAAGCGCTTCACGGATCGAGGTCTGCTCGGGCGCGAGATCGCGGGCCCGCGCGAGCGGGATCACAGCCTGGTGATTGTGCCCGGCTTCCAGCAGTTCGGTCCCGCGACGGAACAGGTCATAGACGTCGTCCATGGTCACGATTTTAGGCGGGGCGGCCCGAACAGTAAACGGGGCGGCAGCGCCCACAGCGACCGCATGCGCCCGGTCAGGCCGAGGTCGCGGCGTAACTGCTCGCGCAGCGCCCGACGGCCGGCTCGCGTCGGCCGTGTGTTCACACCGCCGTAGCGCGTCAGGCGAAGCGAGCGGATGTAGCCCGCCGCGTCGGGCGAGTCCCTGAACCGGTGCTCGAGCACCGCCAGCGTGACCCCGCGCCCGAGCGGTCGGCCGGTCCGGACCATCGCACGCTCGAGCTCGTCAAGCAGCTGCTCGGTGCTCGGCGCCGGGCGCAGCAGCCCGCGGATCAGCCACGCGAGCAGCGCCAGCGCGGCCAGCGCGGCAATGATCAGCAGAGGGTTGAGCCCGCCCTGAGCCCGGTGGCCGGCAGCCGTCGATGAATGTGAGCTCGGCTGCGCCTGGCGGGTCGGCGTCGCGGCCGCCCCCTTCGCACCGTTGGGGAGCACCTTCTGGATCGGATGCACAGCCCCTCCGCCGCGCGCCGGCGCGACGGTCGGCGTCGGGTCAAACCGGACCCATCCGTAGTGGGGGAACCAGACCTCGACCCACGCGTGGGCGTCGAAGTCGCTCACGATCCACGGTCCGTTGACGCCGCTCCGGGTCCCGGACGTGAACCCTGCGGCGACGCGGGTCGGCAGCCCACCCATTCGGAGCAGCAACGCCATCGCCCCTGAGAACTGCTGGCAGTAGCCCTTCTTGTCGCCGAACAGGAAGTTGATCAGTGGGTAGCGGCTGGTGGGCGGACTCTGGTCATACGTGTAGCCGTGCGCGAGGTAGTCCAGGACGTTTGAGACGAACCCGTAAGGCGTCTTCGCGCGCACCGCCAGCTGCTGCGCGAGCGCGTAGGCGCCCGCGTAGGGCGTCTGCGCCATCAGGGCCGCGGCACTCGGGCCGGCGGTGTCCCGCGACTGGTGGTGGAACGGCCCAAACGTGACCTGCGTGAACTCCTGCGGCGGGAGGCCCGCCTGCGGGACGCTCAGCGTGAGGTCGTCGATCAGCGCCGTGTCGGGATACCGGTTGCCCGCGTGGCGCAGCTGGAAGGCTGTCGGATGCGGCGAGTAGGACGTGACCGTGTAGCTGGTCCCCGGACCGAGCGTCCGGCTCGTGACCCAGCGGCCGGTGTCGACCCCGGGCTGCGCGCCGCCGGGAACCGACGCCGGTCGCGACGCCTCGCCCGAGGCGATCACGTCGTTGGTCCTCATCCCCTCGATCGTGACCCGGATCCGCTGCGTCCAGGCCGCGAGCGCGGCATCGCTCACCGCCGGCAATGTGGGCTGGACGGTGGACTCCCCCAGCACCCAATCGATGCCGTTGAACATGTCGAGGTTCTCGGCCTTCCAGTAGTCGCCCGTCTTGGCATTGACTGCAAGCACCTCGTGTCCCTCGTGGGGCCAGTGAAGTGGGCCATAGGTCTGGTTCCAGTTGAACGAGTCGATCCGCCCGGCCGCGGCAGTGCCGGTCCAGGCCCGGTAGTTGAGCCACGGCGTGTGCTGATCGAGCCTGGGCGCGACGAGTGCCGCTGCGACTCCGGCGAGCGCCGCCAGTACCAGCGCCGTCATCACAGCGTCGCGGCGAATCCGCTCGGCCCAGATGAACGCCGCCAGCAGCACGAACAGCGTCAGCCCCTGGAGGTAGGGGAACTGTGGGCGCACGAGCGTCGACGGGACCACCGCCAGCGCTACCAGCGGCAGCGCCGCGGCCGCTCGCCGCGCGTCACCGAGCTGCGCCGGCGCAAACGCGAGCACGATCGCCGCGTCAAGCAGCAGGATCGCCGCCCCGAGCGCGATCACGAGCCGGACCGCGCTGCTCGAGCCCGTGTAAGGAACCAATGCCGTCGGCAGTGCCGCCAACCCGTCGCCGATGTGGCCGGCGCCGACTGCGAGCCGGAGATGGACGAACGAGTGCCACTGCAGCCCGGCGACCGGGAACGCTACGAGGCACAGCGCGATCGTCAGCAGGATCGCCGGCGCGCTGCCAAAACGGCGCGCGAGCGGGACGCAGACGGTGATCGCGACCGCGAGCGCAAATAGCCCCAGCAGTCGCGCCGTCGGGGTGGGGCGCATCAAGGTCCCCCACCGAACGGTCGCGTACAGTGCCAGCGCCGCGAACGTGATCAGCCTGATTCTGTGCCGGGCGGCGTCCGAGAACTCGTTCGACGCCGTCGGCGACGTCGTCTCGTACCTGCTCGAGACGATCACCGAGTGCGCGCCGGCGCTCATGCCGAGCTCGCCTCGCGCGCCCTGACCCGGTCGCGATCACGTCGCGCGCCGAGTACGAAGCCACGACATCCCGAGACCTCGAGCGTCGGGCGCATCGGCCCGCGGACGCCCTTCGGCCGGCCATCTGCGAGGTCCTGCGCCGGCACGACCAGCACGACGGGGCCCTGCCCCGAGCTCGCCAGCATTGCCGCCAGCCGTTCGGGGGGCCGAGCCGCGACGTAGATCATCGCGCCCAACCGTCCGGTCGACGGCCCCAGCGCCGGCGCTCGCACGAGCGGCCCGCCCTGCACGAGCGCGAGTCTTGCGTACGCCGCCGGCCACGTGATCAGCTCCCGATCGATCGCCGTGACGCGTTGCTCGCCGGCGAGCAGCAGACCGCAGCCGCCCGAGCGGGCAAGCTCGAGCGTCAGCGAAGCGGCAGCCCGGACCGCGGCGTCGAGCAGCTCGGGCGGGCCCGACCCGCGCGGGTCGAGCACGACCAGCGGGCGGGTGTCCCCATCGGCACGCAGGCGGCGCTCGATCAGCCCGGCGCCGCGCGCGACCGCGGGCCAGTGGATCCGGCTCGCAGGGGTCCCGGGCCGGTACTGGCGCAGCCCATCGACGTCGACGGCGGCGAACGCCTCAGCCTGGGAGTGGCCGTCGGGCAGCTCGAAATGGCGGCCGCCGCCGGCTCGCAACCACCGCACCGGCTCGGTGCGCGGCAGCACCAGCAGCTGCTGGGCCGGTGTATCGCTGACCCGCTCGACGCGCGCCAGGTCAAGCGGATCGCGGATCATCAGCGACGGTGGCGCGAGCGTCTGCAGCCCGCGCCTCGGGAAGCGGGTCACGACCTTGACGTTGGCAACCCGCCCGCCACGAAACGGCGACAGCGGCCCGCTCAGCTCGAGCCGCGAACCGGTGAAGGGATCGATCACCTCGGCACCCGGCAGTCCCAGGGCGCTGCGGCGAACCTCGATCGTCGCCGACAGCGGCTGTTCCTCGACCACCCGCTCGGCCGCGAGCAGGCGCTGGGCACGCGCGCCGCTGGCGCTGCACCAGACCCACGCTGGAGCCGCGACGCCGATCAGCGACAGCGCGATCGCGGGCACGAACAGCGGCGCCGCGTCGAACAGCAATGCGATCAGCAGCAGCGACAATCCGACGCCGATCACAGCCGCGGCCCGCTTCGCGAACAGCCGCTGTGGCCGCATCACCGGCCCCGCGCCTCCTGACGCCGGCGCAGGCTCATCACAGCGCCCGGGTCCCGGAGACCGCGTCGGCGATCACGTCGGCGGCCGCCGCCCTCGGGGTCTCGGGGGCCAGCATGAGCCGGTGCGCCAGCACCGGCTCGGCCAGCGCCTGCACGTCGTCAGGCAGCGCATGGTCGCGCCCTGAGAGCATCGCGTGCGCCTTGGCCGCCCGCAGCAGCATCAGCCCGGCCCGTGGGCTGGCGCCGAGGTCGACCCGCGGGTCCTCGCGGGTGCGCCACAACAGCCGCACCACGTAATCGCGCAACGGCGCCGAGGCGCGGATCCGCGCGGCGGCGTCCTGGGCGGCGAGCACCTCGGCCGCGGTCGCCACCGGCCGCAGGGCGAGCACCTGGTCGCCGCTCTCGTGCGCTGCGAGCATCCCCGCCTCCGCGGCATGATCGGGGTACCCGAGCGAGACCCTGACCATGAAGCGGTCGACCTGGGCCTCGGGCAACGGGTAGGTGCCCTCGTACTCGATCGGGTTCTGCGTGGCCAGCACCAGGAACGGCCGCGCCAGCTCGTGGGTCTGCACGTCGACCGTCACGCGGCGCTCCTGCATGCACTCGAGCAGCCCGGACTGTGTCTTCGGTGACGCCCGGTTGATCTCGTCGACCAGCACGACGTTGGCGAACACGGGTCCGGGTCGGAACTCGAACCGCTGCTCGCGCTGGTCATAGACGTTGGTGCCGACGACGTCTGCCGGCAACAGGTCCGAGGTGCATTGCACGCGCGCGAACTGGCAGTCGATCGACCTCGCCAGCGCTCGTGCGAGCGCGGTCTTGCCGACCCCGGGGTAGTCCTCGACCAGCACATGACCCTCGGCGAGCAACGCGACGATCAGGTGCTGCAGCGTCTGTTCGCGGATCTGCACCGCCCGGGTCACGTTCGCCGCGATCGTCCTCCCGATCGCGGCGAACGCCTCAAACTCTTGTGGCGCGATCGGGGTCTGCTCGGGGGGCTCGATCGTGGTTCTCCTTCCCTGCCAGAAGCAACTCGACTTCGTCGAGCACGGCATCGGCGACGTGCTCCTTGCGAACTCTTCCCCACATGGCGCTGCCCACCCGCGGCGACGACGACTGTGACCTCGTTCTCGGCGGAGTCAAAGCCGATTCCCGGCTGCGAGATGTCGTTGACGACGACCGCGTCCAGGTGCTTGCGCTCGAGCTTGGCGCGTGCACTCTCGATCGCACCGTCACCATGCTCGGCGGCGAAACCGACCAGCACCTGGTGCGAGCGGCGCCGCTGGGCAAGCGCGCTGAGCACGTCCTCGGTCGGCTCGAGCTCGATCTGTGGCACGCCACGGTCCTTCTTGAGTTTGGTCGACGCGGGGTCCCGGGGTCGGAAATCGGCCACCGCGGCGGCCATCAGCAGCACATCGCTGGCATCGAACTCGCGCTCGCAGGCGGCGGCCAGCTCGGCTGCCGTCTGGACCTCGACGACCGCACACTCAGCGGGCGGGGCGAGCTCGACGTTGGCGGCGACGATCGTGACCGCCGCCCCGCGCGCGGCGGCGCGCTGCGCGAGCGCATAGCCCATCCGCCCCGAGGAGCGATTGCCGATGAAGCGCACGCTGTCGATCGGCTCGCGGGTGCCACCGGCGCTGACGAGCACGCGCCGGCCGAGCAGCTCGCCCGGCGCCGGGCGGTCAGACGCCTGTGGCCCGAGCAGCGACTCACAGACGGCAAGCAGCTCGGCGGGCTCCGCCAGCCGGCCGACTCCGCGCTCGCCGTGGGAGGCGAGCTCGCCCTCGCCCGGGGCCACGACCGTCGCGCCGCGGGCCGCGAGCAGCTCGAGGTTTGCCCGCGTCGCCGGATGCTCATACATGTGGTTGTTCATCGCCGGCGCGACCACCAGCGGGCAGCGTCGCGGCCAGCGCGGCCGCCGTCAGCAGGTTGTCGGCATGACCGTGGGCCAGCTTGGCGATCGTATTGGCGCTCGCCGGAGCGATCAGGTAGAGGTCGGCGCGCTGGGCGAGCGCGAGATGCGAGATCGGGCTGCGCGGCGGGATCGGCTCGCCCGGATAGCGCCCCGCAGCGGGTCGGGCTCGAACTCATCGATCAGGACCTCGCCGCCGGTGAGCGCCGCGAACGACAGCCGTGCCGACGAACCGGGTACTCGCCTCGGTCTGCAGCACGCGAACCGAGTGTCCCGCTTTGACGGCCAGACGCGCGGTCTCAAGCGCCTTGTAGGCCGAGATCCCGCCGCTCACTCCGAGGAGCAACCGGGCCATCGCCCCCTACCGTCTGCTCCTCTGCAAGCCGGTGGAGCTGACCACGGGCTAGCGGTAGTGGTACTTGAGCTTGCCCTGAGCGACCTCTTCAAGAGCGATCGTCAGGTAATTCTTCGAGCGTGTGTCGACCATCGGCGGCGGGAACTCGTCAAACGTGCCCTCGCCGAGGTTGTGGTAGTAGGAGTTGATCTGCCGCGCGCGCTTGGCGGCGACGATCACGCTTGCGTAATCGGAGTCGACGTGCTCGAGCAGCTTGTCGATACGGGGAGAGATCACAGGGTCAGTCCTTCGTCGGGGCTCTTTAGGTTAGCGGGGCGCGGGCTTTTTGAAGCCAATCCGTCGCGCACGATTCGCTCCAGCTGGCTGGTCGCCTCCTCGAGCCGGTCATTGACGACCACGTGGGCGAACTCGGGCTGGGCCTCGAGTTCCTGCGAGGCGGTCGTCATCCGGCGCTCGATCTGCTCCGGCGCATCGGTACCGCGGCCGACGAGCCGGGCCCGCAGCGCATCGCGCGACGGCGGGGCGATGAACACCGCAAGCGCCTCGGGCATCGCCTCGCGCACCTGGCGCGCGCCCTGGAGCTCGATCTCGAGCACCACCGGCGTGCCGTTGGCGAGCCGGCGGTCGAGCTCGGAGCGCAGCGTCCCGTAGCGGCTGCCCGAGTAGGAGGCGTGCTCGACGAACTCGTCGTTGGCCACCCGGCGCTCGAACTCGTCGGCGTCCATGAAGTGGTAGTCGGTGCCGCTGTGCTCGCCGGGCCGGGGCGTGCGGGTGGTCGCCGAGACCGACAGCTCGAGCTCGGGCACCCGCTGCAGCAGCCCGCGGATCAGGGTTCCCTTACCGACCCCGGAGGGGCCCGTGATCACAAACACCCTGGACACGTGCCAGCTGAGGCGCGGCGGGGCGGCTCAGCGCCGGTGCATCAGCGCGACGAGCTCGTTGCGCTGGCGTTCGGACAGCCCGCCGAGCGTCTTGCTCGGGGAGATCCGGCACTGAGTGAGGATCTTGTTGACCTTCACGCGGCCGTACTTGGGCACCGCGAGCAGCAGGTCGAAGACCTTCGCCGTCTGCAGATAATCGGGCGGATGCAGCAGCAGGTCCGCGATCGGCTGGCGGCCGGCCTTCAGATCACGTTTGAGCTGTGCGCGCTGGCTGCGAATGTGGTTAGCTCGCTGAAGCGCCTCCATCCGCTGCACGAGCGAGCGCTCTGGGGCGGCGAGAGGCTTGGAGAACGATTCGCTGACCGGCGGCATGCGGCGCGACTATACATCTTGGGGCGAGGCGATCAAGACCCTGAAAGACAAATTCGGCTCGACCTCAAGCTGAGCTTCAGCATTGTCGAGCCTAGTTCCGGGAATAGTGAGCTTTTGCAGGGTGTTTTGAAGCACGCCACAGGACGCCTGCATAGCTGCACGACCGACGTGCCCAACTAGGGCGTCACTCCTGCGTAACAAGCGGCGACGAAGCGCGCAAACCGGACAGCTCGGTCGCGATGCGAGAACCCGCGGCCGGGTCCCTGAAGCTCTCGGTGCCGACCGCGACCACCGTCGCCCCCGCTCGCAGCAGATCGAGCGCGTGCGCGCCCGACTGAACGCCGCCCATGCCGACGATCGGGATCTCCACCGCGGCGGCAACGGCGCTGACCTGAGCCAGCGCAATCGCACGCACGGCTGGGCCCGAGACACCGCCGGTCCCTCCTCCCAGCCAGGGCTGCGACGTGCCCGGTCGCAACGCCATGCCCCGGATCGTGTTGATCAGAGAGACCGCGCTCGCGCCCGCCTCCTGGGCAGCGAGCGCGACGGCGGCCACGTCACTGGCATTCGGGGTCAGCTTGACGACCAGCGGCTTCTCCGTCAGCGGTCGGACAGCCTCGAGCAGCAGCGAGACCTCGTCCGGGTCGGCTCCCATCACCAGACCCGTCTCGACGTTGGGGCACGAGACGTTGAGCTCGAGCGCGGCGACCTCCTCTCGCTGCGCGAACGCGTCGACCAGCTGGGCGACCTCGTCACGGCTGAAGCCCATCACGTTGACGATCAGCGGCACCGGCAGCTGCGCCAGCGCCGGGAGATCTTCGGACAGATAGCCGCGCAGCCCCTTGTTCGGCAGTCCGATCGAGTTCATCAGCCCGGCCGGCAGCTCCCACAGCCGCGGTGGCGGGTTGCCCTGCCGCGGTTGCACGGTCACCGTCTTGGAAACGAATGCGGCGAACGGGAGCTGCTCGAGCAGCTGGTCGCCGAACACCCGCTGGGCGGCGACTGCGTCAAAGGTGCCGGAGCCGTTGATGATCGGGGTTGCGAGCTCTAGCCCGCAGAAGTCGGTGGTCAATGGCCCATTCCCGGCGTCGCCAGCGCTTCGGGACCGAGCTGGGCCGCCTCGAGCACCGGGCCGTCGAGGCACAGCCGCACGTAACCGGTGCGCGTCTGGACAACGCATCCAAAGCAGGCACCGAAGCCGCATGCCATCCCGGACTCGAGCGCGAGCTGCGCCGGGATCTCACGAACCGTGCACTGCAGCCGCACCGCCTCGAGCATCGGCGGCGGCCCGCACGCGTACACCTCGGCGTGCGAGTCGGCATCGAGCTCGTCATCGAGCAGTTCGGTCACGACACCGTGGTGTCCGGCGCTGCCGTCGTCGGTCGCCACCTGCGCGTCGTGCAGCAGCTCAGCGCCGGCGGCGTGCGCGCCGTCGCGGAACCCCAGCAGCACGGTCGTCTCGGGGCCGAGCTCGTCCTGCCAGATCGCGAGCGGCGCGATCCCGACGCCGCCGCCGACGAGCAACGGGCGGCGACCGTCGCGGGGTCGGGCGAAACCGTTCCCGAGTGGCCCGACAAGCGACAGGCCGTCGCCCGGGACCAGCTCAGACAGGCGCCTGGTCCCGGGCCCGACGTCCTCGACCAGGAAGTCGAGCTGCACCGGCCCGCCCGGGTCGGGGGCGCTCTGCGCCCGCAGGACGCTGAACGCGCGCGGCAGAAACGGCCGCTCGTCGGTTCCGCCGCCCCACCGCCGCGACGCCATCAGCATGTAGAACTGCCCTGCCGCCGGCAGCGTGGCCCAGGGGTCCGAACAGCTCAGCACCACGTAGGAGCCGCGGACCGATCTGCGTGTAATCGTCGCGACCCTGGCGCCGAACGGAGCCGTGACGCGCTGGGCGCGGGTGCTGGTCATCGTGGCGCGGGGCTGACCTGTCCGTTGCGGTGCATCTCCTGCAGCGAGACGACCTCAGGCTCGCCACGCCGGGCGGCCGCGATCGCACGGGCTGCGGCCATGCCCCCGGCCATCGTCGTGATGCACGGGATCCCGCGTGCCACCGCGGCCGAGCGGATCTCGTACCCGTCGGTTCGGGCGCCGGTCCCGACCGGCGTGTTGATCACCAGGTCGACCGCGCCGCGCTCGATCCAGTCGACGACGTGCGGTGAGCCCTCGCCGATCTTGTTGATCTCCTCCACCGGAACCCCCATCCGCCTGATCGACTGAGCCGTGCCACGGGTGGCGATGATCTCAAAGCCGAGATCGTGGAGCAGGGTCGCGATCCCGGTCGCGGCCGGCTTGTCGCCGTCGGCGACGGTCAGGAAAACCGTTCCCTGGTTTGGAAGCCTGGCGCCGGCGGCGGCCTGTGCCTTCGCGAACGCGGTTGGGAAGTCGGCCGCGATCCCCATCACCTCGCCCGTCGAGCGCATCTCGGGGCCGAGCAGCGAGTCCGAGCCCGCGAAGCGGTCAAACGGCAGCACCGCCTCCTTGACGCACACGTGGCTGTAGGACAGCTCGTCGGGAAGGCCGAGGTCGGCGATCCGCTCGCCCAGCATGATCCGGCAGGCGAGCTTGGCGAGCGGCAGGCCGATCGCCTTGGAGACGAACGGCACCGTTCGCGACGCCCGTGGGTTGGCCTCGATCACGTGCAGCCCGTCGTCGCCGTGGATCGCGAACTGGACGTTCAGCAACCCCACGACTCCGAGCGCCTGGGCGATCCCGACCGTCTGCTCGCGGATCTGCTCGAGCATCTGCTCACCAAGGCCGTGCGGGGGCAGCACGCAGGCCGAGTCACCGGAGTGGATCCCGGCCTCCTCGACGTGCTGCATGATCCCGGCGATCCAGACCTGGCCCGCGCGGCCGTCGGTGCAGGCACCGTCGCAGAGGGCATCGACGTCGACCTCGATCGAGTCCTCGAGGAACCGGTCGAGGTAGATCGTTCCCTCCTGGGCGCCGACCCGGCTCAGGTAATCACGCAGCCCGTCGACGCTGTAGACGATCTCCATCGCACGCCCGCCGAGCACGTAGCTGGGCCGTACCAGGAGCGGGAACCCGACCTCGGGCGCCCGCGCAAGCGCCTCCTCCGCGCTCGCGGCGGTCGCATACGGCGGCGCGTTGTAGCCGAGGCTGTCGAGCAGCGGCCCGAACCGCGCCCGGTCCTCGGCCAGGTCGATCGCGTCAATGCTCGTCCCGAGGACCGGGATCCCAGCCCCGTGCAGGCCGGAGGCCAGCTTCAGCGGCGTCTGGCCGCCGAACTGGACCACCACCCCCTCGGGCTTCTCCAGCTCGCAGACCGCGATCACATCCTCGAGCGTCAGCGGCTCGAAGTAGAGCCGATCCGAGGTGTCGTAATCGGTCGACACCGTCTCGGGGTTGCAGTTGATCATCACCGCGTCGCGGCCCAGCTCGCGAACCGTCTGCGCGGCATGGACGCAGCAGTAGTCGAACTCGATTCCCTGACCGATCCGGTTGGGACCCGACCCCAGGATCACGACGCTCCCGCGCTCGCCGGGACGGGCCTCGTGGCTGACGCCGTCGGCTCCCGGCCGTTCCCAGCCGGAGTAGAAGTACGGGGTCTGGGCGGCGAACTCCGCCGCGCACGTGTCGACGGCCTTGAACGTTCGTCTGCCCGCGAACGCCGCCTCCGGGTCGGTGACCAGTTCTCTGAGCTCATGCAGGAACCACGGGTCGATGCTCGTCCGCCGGTGCACCTCGTCGACGTCGCCACCACGCGCCAGCGCCTCGAGCAGGAAGTCGAACCGGTCGGCGCCGGGGCGCTCGATCAGCGACATCAGACTCTCGTCGTCGTCCGGCATGCTCGCCCGGTGGTCGAGCTCGCGTGACCGAAGAGCCTTCGCGAACGCCTGCTTGAACGTGCGGCCGAGCGCCATCGTCTCCCCGACTGACTTCATGTGCGTTGTCAGTCCGGCCTCGGCGCCGGGGAACTTCTCGAACGCGAACCGCGGCCACTTGACAACGCAATAGTCGAGCGCCGGCTCGAAGCTGGCCGGCGTGGCGCGCGTGATGTCGTTGGGTATCTCCTGCAGCGTGTAGCCGACGGCGAGACGGGCGGCGATCTTGGCGATCGGGAAGCCGGTCGCCTTGCTCGCCAGCGCGCTCGAGCGCGAGACACGCGGGTTCATCTCGATCACGACGATCTCGTCAGTGGAGCGGTTGACCGCGAACTGGACGTTGGAGCCGCCGGTCTGGACTCCGACCGCGCGGATCACGGCAATCGCCTGATCGCGCAGCTCCTGGTACTGCTTGTCGGTCAGCGTCTGCTGGGGCGCGACGCAGACGCTGTCGCCGGTGTGAACCCCCATCGGGTCGAGATTCTCGATCGAGCAGACGATCACGACGTTGTCGGACGTGTCGCGCATCACCTCGAGCTCGAACTCGCCCCATCCGAGCACCGACTCCTCGAGCAGCACCTGGCCGATCGGCGATGCCGCCAGCCCCCGGCCGACGACGCGCTCGATCTGCGACCGCTCGTGGACAACGCCGCCACCGCTGCCGCCGAGCGTGAACGCCGGCCGAACGATGAACGGCAGCCCAATCTCGCCGACGGCGAGACTGGCGTCCTCGACGGTGTGGGCGATCGCACTGCGCGGGACCCGGAGGCCCGCGCCGGTCATCGTCTCGCGGAACCGTTCGCGGTCCTCTGCCCGGTTGATCGCCTCGTAGTCGGCGCCGATCAGCTCGACGCCGAATCGCTCGAGAGTGCCGTCCTCGTGCAGCGCCTTGGACAGGTTGAGCGCAGTCTGACCACCGAGCGTCGGCAGCAGCGCATCGGGCCGCTCGCGCTCGATCACCTGCGTCACGGGCCCCGGAAGCAGCGGCTCGATGTAGGTCGTGGTCGCGACCTCGGGGTCGGTCATGATCGTTGCCGGGTTGGAGTTGACCAACACGACCTCGTAGCCCTCATGGACCAGCACTCGGCACGCCTGGGTCCCCGAATAGTCGAATTCGGCCGCCTGGCCGATCACGATCGGGCCCGACCCGAGCAGCAGGATCTTCTGCAGATCGTCGCGACGGGGCATCAGCTGCTTGCGGCTCCGATCTCGTGCACGAAGCGATCGAAGAGATACAGGGAATCGTGAGGTCCGGGCCCCGCCTCTGGGTGGTATTGGACGGTCGCTCCGGGGACGTCAAGCAGCCTCAGGCCCTCGACCGTGCGGTCGTAAAGGTTGATGTGGCTGAGCTCGGCGGCACCGAAGTCTGTCTCCCACCGGACCGCCTCATCGCGGTCGATCGTCGGCGCGCCGTCGGGTCCCAGGACCGCGAAGCCGTGGTTCTGGCTGGTGATCTCGGTCCTGCCCGTGGTCAGGTCCTTGACCGGATGGTTGGCGCCGTGGTGACCGAATCCGAGCTTGTAGGTCTCGAGGCCGACGGCCCGGCAGAGGAGCTGGTGACCGAGGCAGATCCCGTACACCGGCAGCTTGCCGACCAGTTGCATGACGGTGGCGACCACGTAGTCGAGCGCGCCGGGATCGCCCGGCCCGTTGGCGAGGAAGATCGCGTCCGGACGCGAGGCGAGCAGCTGGTCGGGGGTGCAGTCGCACGGGTGCAGCTCCACCGTCGCTCCACGCGAGCGGAGGTTGGCGACGATCGAGCGCTTGACGCCGGTGTCGATCATCGCGATCAGGGGCCCCCCGTCCGCCGTGGTTGGTTGCAGCACGACCGGCTCACGCGGCGTGACCACGCGCGCCAGGTCACGACCGGTCATCGCCGGCTCGGCGGCGATCAGCTCGCGCGCATCGGGCTCGTCGACCGCAATCGGGAACAGGCCGCCGCGCATCGACCCGGCATCGCGGATGTGACGCACGAGCGCGCGCGTATCGAGATCGGTGATCGCCGGCACGCCCTGCGCGCCGAGCCACCGCAGCCAGCCTTGATCGGCGCCGGGAGCGTCGTCGCGGTCAACCGCGGCGCGCATGATCGCTGCACGGGCGTGGACGCTGTCTGACTCCATCGCCTCGTCGCTCACCCCGTAGTTGCCGATCTGGGGATACGTGAAGGCGATCAGCTGGCCGGCGTAGCTTGGGTCGGTCATCGCCTCCTGGTAACCCGACATCGAGGTCGTGAACACGATCTCGCCGACGGCATGAGTGTCGGCGCCGCAGGCCAGGCCGTCGAAACGAGCGCCGTCCTCGAGCAGGACGTAGGCGGTTGTCTGCGCTGTCATCGGCTGCTCAGGGTCCCGGCATCGGCGAGCACCGTCGCCCGGTGCGCGACGGCGCCGGCAGCGATGGTCAGCTCGACGCGTCCCTGGAGCGTACGCCCGTAGAAGCACGAGTTCGCAGACCTGCTCGCGTACCCGCGGGCGCCGACCTCCCAGCGGGCATCGAGGTTGACCAGGCAGACGTTCGCGGGCTCGCCGACCGCGATCCGCGGCGTCGGCAGGCCGTATAGCGCCGCGCCATCGCTGAGCCGCTCGATCACCATCTCGAGCTCGAGCTCGCCGGGCAGCACCAGCTCGGTGAACAGGGCGGCGAAGGCGGTCTCGAGCCCGGTCGTGCCCATCGGGGCCTGCTCGAATGCAACCTCCTTCTCGTGCAGTGCATGGGGGGCGTGATCGGTCGCGATGCAGTCGATCACGCCTGACCGCAAGCCCTCGATCAGCGCCTGGCGGTCGGCCTCACTGCGCAGCGGAGGATTCATCTTGAAGCGACTGTCGAGCGTCCGCACGACGTCTTCGGTCAGCGTCAGATGGTGCGGACAGACCTCCCCGCTGACGCGGGCGCCGGCCTCCTTGGCGGCGGCCAGCGCCTGGACCGACTCGACGCACGACAGGTGCTGGAAGTGCATCCGGGCGTCCTCGTAGCGCGCGATCGCGGCGTCGCGAGCGATCATCGTCGACTCACTGATCGACGGGATCCCGGCGAGCCCGAGCCGGGCCGACACCGCCCCCTCGTGCATGACCCCGTCTCCTGACAGGGCGGGATCCTCCTCGTGCAGCGCGATCACCCCGCCGCTCAGCCGCTGGTATTGCAGCGCCTTGCGCAGCATGCCGGCCGACACGACGGGTTTGCCGTCATCGGTGAACCCGAGCGCGCCGGTGTCCCGCAGCTCGGCCATCTCGGTCAGCTCGTCGCCGCCGAGCCCGCGCGTGATCGAGGCCAGGAAGCCGACCGGGACCAGCGCCTCGCGCTGCGCGCGGCTGACCAGCGAGCCGAGCACGGCGGCGCTGTCGACCGTCGGAACCGTGTTCGGCATCGCGATCACAGCGCAGAAGCCGCCGGCCGCGGCCGCCGCGGTGCCGGTGTCGAGGTCCTCCTTGTACTCCTGGCCCGGGGTACGCAGGTGGACGTGAGGATCGACGAACGCGGGGAACAGGTGCTTGCCGACCGCCTGCACGGCGTCGACCGGCGCCTGCGCCTGCAGCGACTCCGGTGGCCCCAGCTCGGCGATCCGGCCGTCGCGGATCAGCACATCGTGGAGCTCATTGAGAGCCGTGCGAGGGTCGAGCACGTGGGCGCCGCGGATCAGCAGCTCGGCGCCCGGGCTCTCGCGGGCGAACAACCGCTGGGTCATCATGCGACCGCCGCCAGCATCGGCGTGCCCGACAGCAGCTCGTAGAGGACCGCCATCCGCACCGCAACGCCCGCCTTGACCTGAGCGCCGATCAGGGCCTGCTCTGAGTCGATCGTCGAGGCCGACATCTCGACGCCGCGGTTGACGGGCCCCGGGTGCATCACCAGCTGGCCGGGTCGCAGCCGTCGTTCGTTGATCTGGTAGCGCTGGGCGTACTCGCGCAGCGTCGGCACAAACGACTGGTGCATCCGCTCGTGCTGCATCCGCAGCACGTAGACGACGTCGGCCTCGCCGAGGTCGTCGAGCGTCGGCGTCGCCGTACAGCCGAGCGACTCGATCCCCCTCGGGATCAACGTCGGCGGTCCGCAGACCGTGACCCTGGCCCCCATCCGGCCGAACGCGAGGATGTTCGAGCGCGCGACACGCGAGTGCAGGACGTCCCCGACGATCCAGATGTTCGCGTCATCGAGCGAGTCGCGCAGCCGGCGCCGCAGCGTGAACACGTCCAGCAGCGCCTGGGTCGGGTGCTCGTGCTTGCCGTCACCGGCGTTGATCACCGACGCCGGCGTCCAGCCGGCCACCAGCTGCGCAGCGCCCACATGCGGCGAGCGGATCACGATCGCGGCCGGGTCATAGGCCGAC
The DNA here is from genome assembly GCA_963770885.1 of uncultured Solirubrobacterales bacterium. GTDB lineage: Bacteria > Actinomycetota > Thermoleophilia > Solirubrobacterales > Solirubrobacteraceae > Palsa-465. The sequence continues at coordinate 376,176 of CAVYRI010000002.1, forward strand.
AGCGTCTGGACGGTGTCCTTGAGCGACTCGCCCTTGTCGACGCTCGACCCAGCCGAGCGGATGCTGACCACGTCGGCGCTGAGTCGCTTGGCCGCCAGCTCAAAGCTTGAGCTGGTACGCGTGCTCGCCTCATAGAAGAGATTGACGACGGTCCGTCCGCGCAGCGCCGGCACCTTCTTGATCTCGCGCCCCGAGACCTCCGCGAACGACTCGGCCCGATCCAGGATCCGCTCGATCGCGGCGCGGTCGAGGTCGTCGATCGAGATCAGGTGGCGGGGTCGTCCACTGCTCATGCGGCCTTGACCTTCCTCTCGCTCGCGGGGCCGATCGTGACCTCGTCGACGCCGTCGACCTCCTCAACGCGGACGTTGACCCGCTGGTCCTGCGAGGTCGGGATGTTCTTGCCCACGTAGTCGGGGCGGATCGGCAGCTCGCGGTGACCGCGGTCGACCAGCACCGCGAGCTGGACTCGCGCCGGGCGCCCGAAGTCGAAGATCTCGTCGACCGCCGCGCGAACCGTGCGGCCGGTGTAGAGCACATCGTCGACGATCACGATCGTCCGCCCGTCGACGGGGAAGTCGAGCTGGGTCGCGTGCACGACCGGCGCGCTGGGACGGAAGTTGAGGTCGTCGCGATAGAAGGAGATGTCCACCGACCCGAGCGGCACCGGCGCCTCGAGCAACTCACCCGTGAGCGCGTGCAGCCGCTGGGCCAGGTGGGCGCCGCGGCGATGGATCCCGACGATCGCGATCAGGCCGTCGGCATTCTTCTCGACGATCTCGTGAGCGATCCGCACCAGCGTGCGGCGCATGTCATCGCGGTCAAGGACGACCGTGGCGGCTTCCAACTCGCTCCTTCCTGGCCTCGCCGGACCGGGTTAAGGGGCTCCAGGGTGTGCGCGCAGCGTAGCACCGGGCGCGGCTGGATTTAGCTGCCCGCGTTCGATCGTTTCCGCACGCTGGGGCCGTCACCTGCAGGCCCGGCGGGGTCCCCCCTGCGCACGTACAGCACATGTGGGAGCTCGACCTGGACGATCTCGCGCTCGTAGACGAAGCCGGACCGGTCGGGCACGATCACCCACCCCGCCTCGACCGCCGGCGGCCCTCGACGAGCGGGTGCTCGCCCGGCCGCGGTCACGAGGTCGCCTTTGCCGGTGTCGGCGCCGGCTGCGGCTGCGGCTGCGGCTCGGCGCCGTCAGCGCCCCACCGCGAGAGCTTCGGCCTGCCCCGCTCGGCGAGCGGGATCTCGAGCGTGTCGAAGTCCCGGGGAACCACGGTGTCGGGGAAGATCGCGCGCGCCTCGTCGCGCAGCAACCCGATCGGGTGCCGGGTCGAGACATGGTTGAGCGCCAGCAACCCGACCTCCGCGTCGCGCGCGAGAGTGGCGGCGCCGGCGGCCGTGCTGTGGCCAGTCTCGGCCGCGCGCTCGCGCTCTTCCTCGGCGAACGTCGCCTCGTGCACGAGCACGTCGGCTCGGTGAGCGGCGATCCGCAGACCCTCGGTCGGCTCCGTGTCGCCCGACAGCACGATCTTGCGCCCCGGCCTCGGCGGGCCGAGCACCTGCTCTGGCCGGATCCCGCGGACCGTCTCGCCGCGTTGGACGCGACCGAACTCAGGCCCCGCCACGAGGCCAAGCGCCAGCGCCGCCTGCTGCTTGAACACGCCTGGGCGGTCGTCCTCGAACAGGACGTAGCCGAGCGCGGGACCGCGATGTGAGGCCTCCACCGGCGCGATCCGGTAGCCGTCGCGCGCCAGCACGTCGCCGTCGTGCAGCTCGACCAACTCGAGCTCGTAGGCGACGCGGCCCCCCATCCGCAGCACGAACGCGATCAGGGTCTCGAGTCCCGGAGGCCCGAGAACCCGCAGCGGCCGGTCTCGGCCGCGGAGGTCGAACGTCTTCAGCATCCCCGGCAGTCCGAGCCAGTGGTCTGAGTGAAAGTGGGTCAGGTAGATCTCGTCGAGGTCCATCAGCCCGATCGTGCTGACCAGCTGGCGCTGGGTTCCCTCGCCGCAGTCGAACAGAAGACGGTCACCGCCGCGGCGCACGATCAGCGCCGGCAGCCCGCGGCGGGCGGTCGGAACCGAGCCCCCGGTCCCGGCGAAGAAGATCGAAAGATCCATTGCCGGCTGAGTGTGTCATTCGAGCGTCAACAGCTCGAACCTCAGCCGTGCCGGCGTCACCGTCGCGATCCCCATCGTGTGTTGCGGCGCGCGACGGCGCTCGGTCGGGCTGCCGGGGTTGAAGATCTGAAAGCCGTCGCCTGCGACCTCGTGCAGCGGAATGTGGGAATGGCCGAAGATCACCCCGTCGGCAGTGGGAAACCGCCGGCGCAACCGCTGCAGCCGGCCGGTGGCGGCGCCCGCATCGTGGATCACCGCGATCCGACGCCCGTCCACGGGCACCAGCGCCGCCTCGGGAAGCTCCGCCCGCACGGCGGCGTCGTCCACGTTGCCCTGCACGGCCACCACCTCGCCGTAGCCGCGAAGCTCGTCGAGCACCGCCAGCGTGCTGAGATCGCCCGCGTGGATGATCAGATCGGCGCGCCTCAGGCGCTCCACGCATCTGACCGGCAGCCGGCGCTCTCCCCGCGGCATGTGCGTGTCTGAGACGATCGCGATCTCCACTAAGCTGCTCGTGATCTTCCCCGATCAGAGCGCCCGTAGCTCAGGGGATAGAGCGTCCGCCTCCGGAGCGGAAGGTCGTATGTTCGATTCCTACCGGGCGCGTTAGCCGGATTTGCAGGGATTTCATGAGTCGTGGCGACGGCTCGAGAGGCCTTAGAAGAGCCGGTGAATTGGCACCAGTGCCAAAACCTGCTAGATTCGCCCCTCGATCACAAAGAAGCCCCCGCGCCGCGCTAACGGCCGAGGGCCCGACACGGAAGGGTGGCTCCCGTGCAGACTCATCGTACAAGCGAAGGGCGTCTCTAATGGCACGCCCGGCTACAGGTCGAATCGTGGTTCGCGCGCGCGCGCGAGGCAAGGTGTACGCGCTCCGCTTCTCAGCCTACGGGCAGCGCCAGTACGTAACGCTCCCGGACGGCACGACGCCCCGGCAGGCCGAGGAGGCGCTCGAAAAGGTGTTGGCCGAGGCCAAGCTCGGGATCTGGCGTCCAGCGCAACCAGAACTTGAGTCCGAGGGTTCTACCGACCCGACGTTCCACCAGTTCGCCTCCGAATGGCTCGAGGCTAAACGTCACGAGCTGAGGCCGAGCACCGAGGTCGACTACCGCTGGCAGCTCTCGAACCACCTTCTCCCCCACTTCGCTGACTATCGGCTGTCGCAGATCACGGTCGCCGAGGTCGACCGCTATAAGACCGCGAAGCTCCGCGAGTCAGAAGAGATCGCCGAGCGGCTGAAGACCGGCACGCCGCGCATGATCGAAGGTGTGGATCACCGCGGCAGGAGCTACCGCCGTCCGGAGCGGCCGTTGTCGAAGGCGTCGATCAACAAGACGATCACCCGGCTCGGGCAGATCCTCGAAATGGCCGTCCAGTACGACGAGTACGAGATCACGCGCAACCCCGCCAGGGGCAAGGACCGCAAGCTGAAGGCGTCAAAGCCCCCGGCCGTGTACCTCGACCGGGCAGACCAGATCGAGGCGCTCCTCGGTGCCGCTGGTGAGCTCGACACGCGGGCGCGACCCGATCGGCGGCACATCCCGCGCCAGACGATGCTTGCCGTGCTCGCGTTCGGCGGCCTGCGCCTCGGCGAGATGCTCTCGCTCCGGTGGCGCGACATTGATCTAGCGGCCGGGCGGCTGCACATCGGTGACAGCAAGACGGACGCGGGCGTGCGTCACGTGGAGCTTCTCCCGGCCCTGCGCGAGTCTCTAACGACCTACAAGCTCGGGTGCGCGAGCACCGGAGCTAACGACCTCGTATTCCCGACGAGCACCGGAGCCAGGCACAGCCGCGACAACGTGCGAGACCGCGTGTTCGCTCCGGCGCTGAAGCTCGCGAACGAGCGGCGCGACGCGTCGGGCCTGCCGCCGCTACCGCGGGGAATGACGCCGCATAAGCTCCGGCATACGTGCTGCTCGCTGCTGTTCGCGGTCGGCTACGAGCTGCCGCGCGTGATGGGAATGCTCGGCCATGCTGACGAGACGGTCACGCTCCGGATATACGCCCACGTGATGAACTCGGATCTGGGCGAGCGAGAGCGACTCAGGGCGCTGGTTATGGGCGGCCCGGTAGAGGAGTTTCAGTCGGAGACGGCCCGAACGTCGAGCAGTTCGTCGCCAACGTAGAGCGTCGCGCCCAGGCTATCCCAGAAGCGTCCCAGCTCTCGGAGCTGCACCCACTTGCAGCCCGGCTTCTCACGGCCCGCACGCAGCGCGATCCCGTCCAAGAACACCGCAACCGTTAGCGTCCTGTCCCGCACCTTGCGCGCATCAGCCCCAACCTCCGCGGACGCCTCGAGACCGAGCGGATCGTCAACCGTGTAGAGCTGGCTGTCCGCGGGAGGCTGGTCAGGCTGCGCCTCGAACCTCGCGAGCCGTTCGGCGCTATCCAGGTCGGTGTTGATTGTCCAGAGCGTGAGCTTCCCGCGGTTGGGCGACTCGACAGCGTCCAAGCGAAACAAGGGAGTCATCGGCCGATCACCCTACTCGTTCGCGCCCTGAGCGTAGAGCCCACAGCCGTCCATCGCGTTGTTGACCGCAACGTTTCCGATGTTCTCCCTCACCGTGTACGCGGCCCCCTGACCCACCTGCGCGGCATTCAGAACGCCAACCGCGGC
>CAVYRI010000003.1:0-668776 GCA_963770885.1 uncultured Solirubrobacterales bacterium
AGACGCTTGGCCGGCTGGTGCTCCTGCTCTCGCACACATGACTGTCGCCGGCACCCGCAACGTTCCACCCACGCCTTCGCGCTTGACGTGGCCGGCGAGGCGGACTAGCGTCACGCTCGGCGCCACCCGGGGTCGGAGTTGGCGTCGGACAACATCTCCAAGGAGGCCCAGATGAGCATCAGTGTCGGCCGTCGGCTTACGACTGCGATCGGGCTGACCGCGCTGGTCGCCGTGACCGGCGGCGCGGCTGCCGCCATCGCGGCCAAGCCGGTCCGCGGCGCGACGTACAGCGGGAAGATCGCGCGCACGTCAAACGTCGTCTATGGGATCAGCTTCAAGGTGAGCGCGAACGGCAAGCACGTCAGCCACTTTGTGCTCACAAGCGGCTACCCGGTCTACTGCCAGGGTGGTGGCTTCGGCACGGTGCAGCGCGCCTCGGGGAAGATCTCCAGGCACGGGACCTTCAAGGTCAAGCTGCCGATCTACTTCGCGCCCGCACATCAGCACCAGGGGTTCGTGATCGTCTCCGGCAGCTTCACCAAGCACCGCAAAGAACACGGCAAGGTGATCACCGACTTCACCCACTCCGGCACCTGCAACGGCACCTCGAGCTACACGGCGAAGGGGTAAACAGAGTCGACCAACGGCCGGGGCGCGATCGACGCGCCAACTGTCGCGGATCTGGCCGCTAGCGATGAGCTTCGGTGACGCTTGCCGCAAACCGCCCGTGGAATGAGAACGGGATGTGGTGCGGAACGTGGGCGCGGGCGAGTTCGCTGAGGTCCGCCGCGTCGAGCACAAGCAGGAATGAGGTGTTGCGTCGGCCGTCGAGCACCACCGAGAGCAGTACGCCGTCGTCCTCGTCGACTCCGTCGGGGCGGCTCACGAAGACGGGCTCGCCGGGCCAGCAGCCAGGTTCGTGCCAGTCGGTAGAAGTGCGCTCGAGGACGTCGGCGCGGACAATACGGTCGACCCAGTCACCATCTTGCCCGACCCCCCAGGCGTAGCGGTACGGGCGCTCGTTATGGCGTGCGTAGTTGATTTGCGCCAGCTCGATCGACGCATCGATCAGCCGCTCGTAGCTGACCGTCCCACTCGCCGGCTGCAGGTGGAAGCGACGCAGCTCGGCGTGCTTATCGGGGGCCTTGACCCGTAGCCGGCGCAGGTACAGGTCCTCGACGATCGAGGCGTCGGGGTAGACGCTGGCGTCGACGACCAGCTGATCGCCGTCCTCGTAGGCGTTGACGTGGTGAAACGCAAAGCACGCGTCGGTCTTCAGGTCCTGACGGATTTCGCCGGTGAGGCGGTTGACGAGGATGAAGCGGGTCCCTTGCTCGGGCCGCCAGCGGTAGTTTTCGGCGTACGGTCGTCCCGAGAGCGCAAGTCGCAGCGGGTTGACCTTCCAGGGGAACTCGGCCAGCACGTACCAGTTCTCTGTCAGGCCGAAGGAGTGCACGTAGCCGGGCTCCTTGACCGGGATCCCGCCGAGGACCTCCGGGGTCATCGTCCCGGCGGGAACGCGGTAGAAGCGATATGCATTGCGCGGGCCGAGCTTTACGGCGAAGTTCAGCATCGCGCCGTCACCGCGGTCAGAGTGGGGGTGGGCGGTCGTGAGGTTGCCCGGCGGCATGTACGGAACCCCCGCTGACTTCAACGTCAGGGGGTCGAATTCGACCGAGATCGGCGCCTCGGTCATGGACAGGAAGTGCTCGCCCAGCTTGACCACGTTGATGTTGGCTGAGTCACCGAAATCGGGGCCGCCTTTGAACAGAGTCTGCACGCGCTGGAACAGGGTTCGGCAGGGATCGGAGGCAAACTCCGGGTAGGCAATCCGGCCCTCCCGGCGCACGGCGTGCTCGGTCCGGCCCTCGAGGAAGCGGTTGCCGTAGGACACGCGGCCATCCCCGAAGGTGAAGCGATGCAACATCGCCAGCCCGTCGAACCAATGGTTGAACTGCCGCTCACCGGCCTCGAACTTGGCCGGACCGGTGCGCAGCAGCGAGCCGCTCAGCCAGGCGGGCAGCTCGCCCGTGACCGGGAGCTGATCGACCGTGATCTCCTCCTCCAGGGTCTGGAAGCCCTTGGTGTACGTTGCTGCCGCGGTGTCCACTGCCATAATGCCTCCCGCACGATTCGATTCGTATCATGCGAAGCGTAGGTTATGATCGCCCGCGATGTCAAGCGTCCGCCTCAGCACGACCAGCTATGTGGTGCTCGGCCTTGTCGAACTGTGCCAGCCGGCCACGCCGTACGACATCAAGCGCGTCGCGGAAGCCACCACCGCAAACTTCTGGACCGTGGCCCACACGCAGCTCTACAGCGAGTGCTCGCGCCTCGCGCGCGAGCAGCTGCTCGAAGAGCAACGGGAGCAGAGCGGCCGGCGGCGAAAGCTCTACCGACTGACCGAGACCGGACGGGCTGAGCTGGACGCTTGGCGCGCAGAGCCGATCAGCGAATCGTTTGAGCTGCGGGACCCCGGGATCCTGAAGCTGTTCTTCGGCGCCGACCCTTCGCAGCTGGCACGAGCTCAGCTGGAGCTGCATCAGCAGCGGCTGGAGCAGTACCGCGAGCAAACGAAGATCGAGATGTCCGACGGGATGCGGCTGGCGCTCGAGTGTGGCCTGGGCCATGAGCGCGAGTACGTGCGCTACTGGAAGACGCTCGCCGACTGACGAGCCGAATTCGGTCGCACGGGCGCGCTCCAATACTGCGCCGGCAGCGAGCTATCGCTTGCGGCGTGTCTGGGCGACGAGCCCAATCAGGACCAGGGTGATGCCGACGATCAGCCACGGCAATGGATTGAGGTACTGGTCGCAGCCCGCGCTCGAGGCCGTGTGCCAGCAGATGGTTCCCGGTCCTTCCCGCTGCACGTATGCGACCCAGAGCAGCGGAAGGCCTGCGCCCGTGAGGAGCCCGGATACCGATCTGTGGCGTCTATCGACCACGCGCGCGACGAGCGCGCCGAGCAGTAGGGCGGGCACCGCGCTGAGCACGCCGAGAAAGAGAGAGCTGACGGTGAGGGCGCCGACTCCCGCCCAGGCCCAGAACCAGACGCACGTCAATGCGTGCGGGCGGGCGGACTTAAGCGTCAGGATCACGCGGCGGCCGCCGGCATGGCGAAATGTCGCTGGAGTTCGTTGGCGTAAGCGCGGCCGACAGACGCGGCGTGCTCGTTGAGCCACTGGCTGAAGGCGAGCTGACCGAGCGGTGGCTGATGGGAAACCAGGAGGCCGGCCATCAGGCCGCGGATCTCGTCCCCCGTGATCACGACATCACCAACCAGGAAACCGAGCGCGCGGGCCGCGGCCACCATCAGCGCCGGACGTACGCGGACGATCGGCGAGTTCGCTTCGACCGCGGCGCGGACGAGCGCGATCAGTTCGCGGAACGCCATCGTCTCGGGCCCGGCTGCGTCGATCACGACGTCGCCGGTTGCATTGCCGGCATCGGTGCAGATCCGGGCGAGATCCTCGACGTGCACCGGCTGGACGGGGTATGCGCCGTCGCCGGGCAGCGCGAACGCCGGCATGCGACGCAGGATCCAAGCGATGTTGTTGGCGAGAACGTCACGCTCGCCGCCGAAGATCCAGGTTGGCCTGACGATCGAGTACGGCACACCAGACTGGGCGAGCGCATATTCAACAAGCGCCTTGCCGCGGAAATACGGGAGTCGGGATTCCAAGGACGGGTTGGTGATGCTGAGGTGCACGATGCGCTGGACTCCGGCGCGCCTGGCGGCGAAGAACAGCATCCGGGAGCGCTCAATCGCGTTGACGAAGCTCGTCGTCCCGTGGTCAAAGCGGACCCAGAACGTGTTGTAGAGCGTGCTCACCCCCTCCAGACTGCGCGCGAGAGCCGCGGGGTCATCGAACCGGTACTCGCGTGCGTCGACGCTGGCTCGCAGGCGGTGTGGCCGGTCGGGGTGATAGGTCAGCGTCCGCACGGCACGTCCGGAGTCGAGCAGCCGCTCGGCGATCTGCGCTCCGGAGTAGCTGAACGCGCCGGTCACAAGGTCGGTACGTGTGTCCGGGCTCATGGCGAGCCCTCGTCGGTCGAGGCCATGAAGGTCTCGACGAGCGCCGCCAGGCCGGTCATCAGGTCGAGCAGGGATTCCACGCGGGCGCGGTCACGCTGCATGTGACTGAGCATGTCGACCCCGAAGTAGAGCGAGACGATCCCGAAAGCCAGGTCGGCCGGGGACACCAGAGCACCCAGTGGTGAGCCCACGAGCAACTCTTCGAGTTTGCGCTCGACCATGATGATCCACGGCTCGATCCGCGCCGCCACCTCTGCGCCGAGCAGCGGATCGGAGACCCCCCCGCTGACCATCTCCCCAAGCGCTGTGATGTACCCGCGTTCGAGGTCCTCGTCATAGATGGCGCGGGCGAGCCGGCCAAGCTCGGACGCGGTCCGGGCCCTCTCGAACGCCGGGCCATAATCCGCCAACCTACGGTCGCTGATCAGGTCAAGAGCTGCAAGAAGGGCGTTCTGGACACTGCCGAAGTGGTAGAAGATCAGCGCCTGGTTGAAGCCGCCCACGTGAGCGATCGCCCGCGCGCTCGCCCCGGCAAACCCATTCGCCTTGAGCGTCTCAAGGGCCGCCTCGGCGATCCGCAGCTTCGTGCCGCTGAGTCCAGCCGCACGATCCGGCGCTCCGTCTCGCCCTCGTTCGTCTGCCACCCGTTCCATGCCTTCACTTTAGCAGTCGCTCAAAGCGGTTGCTCAAATCGCTCTGGTAGATCGTTCGGTCCGGGACTCGAACCGCGGCTCCGATTTGTGCAGGTGCTGGAGATCTGCCAGCATCGTGTGGCTTTGGCTCTGTTCGGAAAACGGGCAGTACCGCTCACCGAGGACGAGCTTCAGGCGGCCGCTGTCGACCTCGAGCGCATCCGAGGGGGCGGGATCCCACTGGGAGCGGAGCAGCGCCTGAAGCGAATCGCGGCCGCGAGCTCTCCTTTCTTCACCAGCGATCTGAGCGCCAAGGAGTACGCGATCGCGGAGGCCTCCGGCCTACGGCCGATCGCGCAGATCATGGGCTCCTCAGTCGTCCAGCACGGCTGGCAGAACTACGGCTGGTCAACCTATGGCGGCGGGGTCCAGGAAATGCCGTCCTTCGCGCGGCCCTGGAACCTGTCACGGGAGCGCTCGTTTGACCGTCTGCGACAGGAGGCGCAGTTCGCCGGCGCCGACGGCGTGATCGGTATCGAGATGACCGCCAATGCCTTCCTCGGGGAACCGGGCAACGTCGAGTACGTCGTCTTCGGTACCGCGGTCCGCGAGACCACGCTCGCGCCCCACGGCGGTGCCGGGCCGCGGATGTGTGCGCTCTCGGGCCAGGATGTGGACAAGCTGCGCCGCATCGGTGCCGAGACGGTGGGTGTCATCGGACACACCTCGGTCGTGTGCGTGGCACTCAGTCCGGGCGCCAATCAGATGATGGGCTCGTGGTGGGGCAACCAGGAGATGGTCGAGATCACCCAGGGTGTCTACCTCGCCCGTCAGCTCGCGATGGATGAGGTGCTCGCTCAAGCGAACGCGGCCGGCGCGAACGAAATGGTGATCTCGACTCTCACGCACACGATTGATCACCACGAGTACGAGGGCGGCGGCTTTCGCCGGCACTACTTCATTGTCTCCATGCACGTGCTCGGCACCGCGATTGCACTCGGCGCGCACGAGCCTCATCCGGCCCCCCTCGGCACACCGGTGATGTCGATCAACCTCGGCGCTTAGTCCGGCGCCACCACTCCAGGAGAGCACCTGATGTCGACATACGATCCGACGAGCACCGAAGGCCTCGCCGAACACGCCAGCGAGCGACTGCAGATGAACGCCCGCGGGCTGTTCACGTCTGACCTGTCGGTGAACGAGTACCTGTGCGTAGAGCGGGCGGGCTTCGAGCCCGTCGGCCTCGTGGTCGGCTCAAGCATCTACCACATCGGCTTTCAGCAGTCCAACTGGAAAGCGAGCCAGGAGATGGGCGTCCTCACTCAGGCGATGTACTCCGCCCGCGAGCTTGCGATGACGCGGATGGAGGAGGAAGCCGATCAGCTCAGTGCCGACGGGATCGTCGGAGTTCGCCTGGATATCGGGCGTTATGAGTGGGGCGCCGACATGGCGGAGTTCATCGCGATCGGCACCGCGATCAAGCACAAGGGCGGCAAGGTCCACCGCGCTCCCAACGGGCGCCCGTTCACCAGCGACCTCTCCGGCCAGGCCTTCTGGACCCTGATGCAGACGGGCAAACGCCCGGTCGGGATGGTGATGGGCAACTGCGTCTACCACGTCGCTCATCGAGGCATGATCCAATCGATGCGCCAGACCGGTCAGAACGTCGAGCTTGAGCAGTACACCCAGGCCCTCTATGACGCGCGCGAACTCGCGATGGAGCGCATGCAGAAAGAGGCCGAGGCGATCGGTGACGGCGTTCTCGGGATTGTCGAGGTCAAGCTGCACGAGAACAACCACGGCTGGGGCAGTCACGTGATCGAGTTTTTCGCTCTCGGCACGGCCGTGGTGCCCAACGAGCATGCCGATGCCGGCCAGCAGTTGCAGGACATCATGCCGGTCCTCGACATCAACGACTGACAGGCGCCTCCACTCACCTAGCTTTCCCGGGCAGCGTCATGGACAGCTGCAATCGGGAGCCGGGGCACGGGCGTGGGGTCGCGCGCGCGATGGCTGTGCTCGTGGTCGTGCTCACTGCCGTTCCGATCACTCTGGTGTGCCGCGCCTCGGTGGCGCAGGCAGCGCCAAGCGCAGCCCAGCAGCTGGCCGACAAGTACTCCCCGATCGTGATGCTGCGCAAGCTGACGAACGGAATCTGCGACTCCTCAGAAGAGCAGTACTCGCCGCCGACCTCGGTCGATTCGGTGCTGGGCAACCCCGGCGTGAGGCTGTTGAGCCGCGCCGGAAAGCGCACCCGTCTGATCAAGCGCGCTCCGACTGCGGCCGACCTTGCCGGGCGATCCGAGGGCGTGTATCTCGACCTGCCGGGATCGCCGCTGTCGCCGGGCTGCAAGTACGCCCGCGACTTTGAGACGCTCAAGCGCAGCGGGCATGCGCCGGCGGTGACCTATGCGCACATCGCCCGAGAGCCGGGCCATCCCGGGTTCGCGCTTCAGTACTGGTTCTTTTACTACTTCAATGACTTCAACGATCTGCACGAGGGCGACTGGGAGGGGATGCAGATCACCTTCGCGGCGGGGTCGCCTGCCAGCGCGCTCTCGGCCGAGCCCGACGAGATCGTCCTGTTTCAGCACAGCGGTGGTGAGCACGCCGACTGGGACGACTCGAAGGTGCAGAAGGAGGGCACGCATCCCGTGGTCTACTCGGCGGCGGGGTCACATGCGACCTTCTACAGCGCCGGCCTGTGGCTCGGCAACGGGCAGAACGGGTCAGGGGTGGGCTGCGACAACACCACCAGGCCGCTGATCACCGTCAAACCCCGCGCCGTGCTGCTCCCGGACCACCCGGTGAGCAGAGGACCGTTTGCGTGGCTGAGCTACACCGGACGCTGGGGACAGCGCGAGGCGGGCTTCAACAACGGACCGGCGGGACCCAACACCAAGGTGGTCTGGCGCGAGCCGTTCACCTGGATGGCCGCGACCCGCTCGGCGAGCCCCGAAGTCCCAGGGGGAGCGCTGATGGGACCTGCGGTGGCCACCGCGTTCTGCGGAGCGGTCACGCGGGTGACCGAGTTTCTCAATCTCCAATCGAAGAGCACCCTTGGCGCGGCCGCCATCGGCCTGGGTCTCCTGCTGTTGATCGTGGTGCCGGTGAGCATCACTCGCTGGCGACCGGTGCAGCTGCAGCCCCTGCATCAGCCGCGGGCGCTCGGCCAGCTGTTGCTGACCTCGGGGCGGATGTACTACCGCTACCGCTGGCCGCTGATCCTGATCGCACTCAGCGCGCTGGCGCTGCTCGGCGCCGTGGCGGGCATCGAACTGCTGGTCCGCTCCGTGCTGAAGGCCAACGGCTCCACGTTGTCGTTCGGCGACTCCAGCAACACGGTCACCGTCTCGCTCCCCGACAGCATCGGACGGACGCTGGCAGCTCCGGTGGTCGAGGCGTCGGTGATCGCCTTCGTTCTCAACGTCGACCGCCGGGGAGGCACGGGTGTCGTGGCCGCCTGGGGGGTCGTCCTGCACCGGGTGTGGCGGCTGCTCGTGGTCCAGGTGGTCGCCAACGTCCTGGTCATCCTCCTGTTCCTCACGATCATCGGCATCCCGTACGGGATCAAGAAGTTCGTCGACTGGCAGTTCGTCCAGCAGGAGGTGCTGTTCGAGGACCGGACGATCCGCGATGCGCTGCGCTCGAGCACGCAGGTCGTTCGCCACCACTGGTGGCACACCGGCGCGGTCGCGTTCACTTTCTGGCTGCTGAGCCAGATTCCGGGGCCGGCGCTCGGGTTCGCGCTGCTGTTCAGCAGCCTGCCGATCGAGACTGTGAACCTGATCGGGTCCGTCGTGTTCGCCCTCCTGGTCCCTTACGTGGAGATCGGGCGAACGCTCCTGTACTTCGACGTGCGGGCCCGCGAGGCGCAGGCTCCGGTGCCGGTGTCGACGGCCATCGCGCCGGCCGGCGCCGGCTGATCGCGCCGCCCTGCTGCTGGTTGGTCAGGCCGCAGTCGTCGGCGGCCGCGCACGACTGTGCCAGCCACGTTTGACGGCGCGGACGAACTTTTTCGGGCGGCGGCCGTAGACCCTCTCTCCGAGGGCGAAGGCCTGTCGCTGAAGCTCGCCGCGACGGCGATCGATCACGGCGATCTGCGCGGCCTGGGCGGCGTGGTCGTCGAAGCTGTCGCCGTGGCGCTGCACCGATAGCCGGAGCTCTGACAGATCGTGGTCGTCGCCGAGCACGTCCGCGAGCACGTGTGTCCGCCTTGCGAGCTTCTTCATCTTCTTCGGCGCCGCGGCTCGCAGGAGCTGTTCTGCGTGCCACAGGTCCTTGACGCGTTTGCGCCACTCGTGGAGATTCTCGTCGGTGGGGTCACTCTGCGCGCGGTGCATCGCCTTGCGCCCGCGGCGATAGATCCGGCGCAGGCCGGGCTCGAGTGAGTCGAAGCCCTCGCTCTCGAAGCTCCACGCGGCGGTACGCGTGCGCGCCTGCCCGATTTCTTCCACGACCGCCGCCACCATGGCCTCGTCTGCGCGCAGCGACGTCAGCGCCTGTTCGCGCTCGTGCTCGAGTTGGTCGCGCAGCTTGGCGGTCGCACCGTCCGGTAGGACGTTGCCCGAGGCCTTCTGAAGCTGGTCGAGCGTCTCGGTCAGCACGGACGCGTCGCGCGCGCCTGAGAGGTGGCGGCCGCCGTCGCGCAGCGCTGCGTTCTCGTGCCGGTAGACGTCGTCTCCGAGACCTGCACGAGCCAGGCGCACGGTCGCGCGCAGGCGCTTGAAGCTCTTGCGCGTGTCGTGGACGGCGGTCGCGAGCTTGCGCTTGGGCGACTCGGCGAGTCCAGCGTGGGCTCGGTCGAGCTGGCCCCGCGCGATGCGCCGGATGCCATCGGGGACGGTCTCGTCCAGGTACAGGACGAAGGCCCGTTGCGCTTCACGCTCCGAAGCGGTGTGCCGGTCCCACGCGAGCTTGCCGGCGATCGCCGCCGCGCCAACAACCGCAGCTGCGGCGCCCACCTCCCGTCCCGTGCCAGCGCGACTGTTTCCGAGCGAGATGTCAGGTGTTCGTGCCATACCTGTTGTTCTGCCCGACCGGCGGGCTTCTAACCGCCCGCGTACGGTCGGCCGTCGGCCCGCGGGCGGCGATGGGTTGACGTTTTGGCAGATCGCGGTAGGAACTGCTTGGGTTGTTGACTCGAAACGGAGGGTGCCCGATGGGCGAGGAGCCGTGTAGCAAATCGCGCGATGTCTTCAGAGGCATCGAGCGCGATATCTGGATTGAAGAGCAGATCGACCAGCTGCGCGAAGATTTCTTCCGTGCGATCGCCGCCGGAGAGGAAGAGCGCGCCAGACAGTACGTTGACGAGTTCGAGGCGAGCCTTGACCGCCTACCTCCGAATCTGCGCCACGAAGTGATCAGCGAGACGACGGTGATGCTGGACGATGAGCTGAAGGCCCGGCGCGAATCTGATCAACAGCCGGGCTAGGCGCTCACTTCAAGCCCGGCTCGATTCCGGGTTTGAGTATTCCCTGGCCGTCTTCGGTCCGGCGCAGAGCTCCGCTGTCATCCCACTCCCAGTTGTCCTCGTTGATCCAGGAGTCAGTATTGCCGAGGTTTCCTCGGACGCCGGGCATCCGACTGAGAATCGCGCGCGTCGCAACGAGCTCGGGCGTTCTGTCGCCGAACACTCGCCCCAATCGTTTGGTGGTGCGAAACGGGTATTTCGGATTTCTCAGCATCTCGTCGAGCATCGCCGCGACCCGCTTGCGGTGTTGGCGGTCGCTGTAGTCGCCGACAAGATCGCGGGCGAGCTGCCCGATGCTCGCGATGGCTCCGCCGATCTGATCCCCACTGAACGGCACCGTTCCTCCTCTCACTCGTCCGTCGCGGCCATATCTTCGCTGACCGAGACAGAAAGTACGAGGGCGCGGCCGTGGCGTGTCCGGATCGGTTGCGATCATCGCGCTGGCGTGGGTGTAGATCAGCCGACTGCGATCACCACCACCACCACGACCGAGAAGGCGAAGCTCGACGCGACGCACCTCGTGGCGGCGCTGGCGGGTCTGCTGGGGCTCGCCGGATACGTCTATGTGCTCGGTGGGCTCGCCCTGTACGTCGAGCTGTACCGAACAGGCATCCCCGCGGGCGAGGCGATTGACCAGTTCACATCGCGACGGTACCTCGTCGTCGGCCTGCCGATCGCGCTGATCGTGGGCGGCGTGTTTCTACTCCTCTTGCTGGGCGTGGGCTTCATCAACCGCAAGGCGCCCGTATGGCTCGAAAACCTCGGGACCGAGCTGGTCACGCGCAGGCTCACGAGCTGGTTCGCCAAGCCGAGTGCGAACTTCGTCGAATTGCTCAGAAGCCACTGGCCGACGCGGCCGGTCCCCATCCTGCTGGCGATCGGGGCCGTGTTGATGGCGTTGTGCATGGTGGCGGCCGCGTTCGTCTGGCCGCCGATCAGCCTGCGCCAGGCGATGGTTAGCACTCAGAACGGTCAGTGCATCACCGGCGCCTACATATCGACCGACGGCAACGGCGTGAACCTCGCGAGTGGCAAGGCCGACCAACTGCGGACGGTCCCGACGGCCGAGGTCGCCGCGGTTGTGATCGGGAAGCGGCTGGCGCTCAGCGACCAGTCGATCACCGTAACCCACGCGCCCTGCGCCTGAGCCTCGGCCGGGAGTTGAGGATCGCGCGAGGTCTCGGTTGCGGTTTGCTATCGATGAAGTCCGTCGTGCCGACGAGTCGCGCGAGCGATCACCGATCGAGTGAGGAGCACTGATGAGATTTCTGATGCTGGTCTGCCGCGATGAGTCGATCGCGTTCAGTCCGGAGGACCGCGGGACGATCGGTCTCCAGGTTCAGGCCTGGGTCTCGGAGATGCAAGAGCGTGGTGTGCGTGAGCAAGGCGAAGTGCTCGCGGGTGTCGATGCCACCACGAATGTTCGCGTCCGAGCGGGCGCGGTTGAGCTCGACGATGGTCCGCGTGTGGACCTGGCCGCTCCAGCATCGGGGTTCAATCTCCTCGAGTGCGCGGATCTCGATGAAGCGATCGAGGTCTGTGCCAAACATCCGATCGCCCGCTACGGGCTCATCGAGCTGCGTCCGATCGTCGAGGGCTGAGCCATGCCTGCGGGCGCGCCGGGATCAGTTCAGGATGGTTGCTGCTGATAGCGCAGCGATGGGGGAAGAGTCCACCGCCACGCACCATGAGGGGTGATGTGGAGGACCTCGTAGCCTGGCCCGAGCTCCTGCTGGACGCGGGCGGCGAGCTCTGCGGCGCGCGCGTAGAAGATCTCAGTTTCAGGTTTGGTCGCTGCGGCCGCGCGACGACCGCCATAGAGCGTGTCACCGGAGTCGTTGAACTCCTGCAACGCGTCGAGCAGGGTGCCGGAGAGGAGATCGCTCCACGGTCGCGGCGGCGCGGTGTCAGGGAGCCTTGGCCCCCATCGGCCCGGAGGTATCGGCGCCGACAGCTCCGCCGGCGACGGGATCCTCCAGATCCCGTGCGCGGCGAAATCCCAATCGATCAAAACACGTTGCGGTGCTCTCACGACGCCGAGGCCGACAACTAGCCGAGCAATGGCCGCGGGTCAAACGTGACCCGGATCCTGGTGATCTGCCCCGCCTCGACGTGACTCCAGTTGACGACCGCGATCGGGCTGGCAGTGGCCGTTCGGAGCTCGAACCAGGTGAGCACGTCCGGGCCGTCGACCCAGCGATGGACGACCTGGACCTGGTCGGTCACGGCGAACATGCGGCCGAGGCCCGCGAGCGTCTCATCGAGACCAGCGGTCGATCCAAGAGCGCCGACGAAGTCGACCTCCTCGTGCAGTAACGGCCGCGCACGCTCGATGTCATTGCTCTTCCAGGCATCGAAGTAGGCGGCAGCCACGTTCTCCGGCGATTCAGGTGTTTCCGTCATGCGGAGATCGTTGCACCCAGCCTGCCGGTACGGTTTGGTGACCGTGGGTACTCCGTGGGATGCGCGCACGTATGACGTATCCAGTCAGCCGCAGCAGGCCTGGGCTTCGGAGGTTATGGCGAGGCTCGACGGGATCGCACCCGATGCGACTGTGATCGACGTCGGCTGTGGCACTGGGCGCGTGACGGAGGCGCTGCTGGCGATCGTGCCGCAGGGACGCGTGTTGGCGATCGATGCGTCTGCGGCGATGGTGGCGCTCGCGCGTGCGCGGCTCGGCGATCGTGCGGAGGTCTGGTGTCAGAACGTACTCGAGCTCGAACTCGACGAGCCGGTCGACGCGATCATCTCGACCGCGACGCTGCACTGGGTCACCGATCACGATCGCCTGTGGCAACGGCTGGTCCGAGCGCTGAGGCCCGGCGGCGTGCTGGAGGTCCAGTGCGGGGGCCGGGGCAACATCGAACGCGTCCGGCAGGTCATCGACGCGGTGGCTCGCGAGAGCGCGCCGGAGCTCGTCGGCTGGTCACCCTGGGTTTTTGCCGGGCCGCAGGAAACGGAGCTACGTCTGCGACAGGCCGGTTTTGTCGCGATCCGGTGCTGGCTGGAGGAGCGTCCGACCTATCCGGAGGACGTCGCCGCGTTCGTGCCGACGTCGATCCTTGCCGCGCACCTCGCCCGGCTACCCGAGCAGCGCCGCGAGCGATTCGCCGCCGACGTCGTGGGCGGGGTCAGTCTGCCGCTGGACTACGTGCGCCTCAACGTCTCTGCCGTTTGCGGACCGGGGCGATAATTCGTGTTTCAAGATCGATCAAGACGGGAGGCGGACAACCAGGGAATGGAGGACGTCGGTATCAAGTTGGGTCTGATCCACGGGATCCGCGTGAATCTCGACACCGAGAAGGTCGCGCTGCTCGATGCGCAGCTTTCCCCGGGCGACCCCGTTCAGTCAGCGCTGTCGAGCAGTCTGCTCGCATGACGGCACTATCAACCGCAGAGGCCATTGTTGGTGGTGTGCGCTCGCCGGTCCTCCAGGCGGGCCCCGCCGACGGCGACGACGCGGTGGTGTTCGTGCACGGCAATCCGGGACCGAAGGAGGATTGGGCGGATCTCGTGGCGCGTGTCGGGGAGTTTGCCCGGGCGGTCGCTCCGGACATGCCGGGATACGGCGCCGCCGACAAGCCCCAGGACTTCGACTACACGGTCGGCGGCTACGCCGCTCATCTGGCCGGCGTGGTCGATCAGTTGGGGATCCGGCGCGTCCACCTTGTCGCGCACGACTTTGGTGGCGCGTTTGCGCTGACGTGGGCTGCGCAACATCCGGAGTCGTTCGCCAGCGTGACGCTGATCGGCACGGGCACGCTGATCGACTATCACTGGCACCGCTACGCGCGCATCTGGCGAACGCCGATTCTCGGGGAGGCGTTTCAGGCCACAGCCACGCGTCAGGGATTTCGATACCTGGTTGGTCGCGAGAATCCAAAGCTTCCGCGCGCGGCGATCGACGGTATCTACGCAAACAGCCGCCCGCCGGCGACCAGGCGCGCGATCCTGAGGCTGTACCGCGCGACACCTGAGAGCGCTTTCGCCGCCCTCGTGCCGGCGCTGCGGCCGCTGGACCGGCCCGCCCTGGTCGTCTGGCCGACCAAAGATCCGTATCTGCCGGTCGAGCAGGCGGAGCGTCAGCGCGAGGCGTTTCCGTCGGCTCGCATCGAACTGCTAGAGGGCAACGGCCACTGGGTGTTTCTCGAGGACCCCGAGCGGGTCGCATCGCTGGTGGTTCCTTTCCTCTCAGAGCAGGTCTCCAGGGCCGCGACGAGCGATCCGAGCACGACGCCTCCCGAGTAAGATCGCGCGTCATGCAGTGCCGGGGGTGTGGTGAGGAGAATCGGCCTGGACGGAAGTTCTGTGTCCAGTGCGGAACTGCGCTCGAGTTCGGGTGCCCAGCGTGTGGATCGGCCGTCGACCCCGGCGATCGCTTCTGCGGTGAGTGCGGGACCACGCTCGTGGCCGGCGTGGCAAATGGCTCCGCCACCGCCACGACCAGCGCGGCCCACGTGTCCGAGTTGCGATTGGTTTCAGTCCTGTTCGCAGATCTCGTCGGCTTTACGACCCTCTCTGAGCATCGCGACCCGGAGGAGGTTCGCGAGCTGCTGTCGCGATATTTCGATCGGTGTCGAACCCTGATCGAGCGCTACGGCGGGACAGTGGAGAAGTTCATCGGCGACGCCGTGATGGCGGTCTGGGGAACGCCGGTCGCACGTGAGGACGAACCGAGGACCGCTCCGACGCTGTCAGACGAAGCGCTTGCCGGCGTCAGAACCTGTCAGGCGGCGCCATCCGGTAGAAAAACGCGCCGAGCCCACCCTGGTTGATCGCGAACACGAGTTGCAGGAAGGTCTCCTGGAGCGATGCGTTCTGCAGACCGCCGGCGTAGATCGGGTCATAGCCCGCGTCGCGGCTGAGCTGCTCGACCACCTCACGCGCCTCGTCATCGCCGCACCAGATGTTGCCCGGAGGCGTGCTCATGTTCGCGATCTGGTCGTAGATCGTCGCGAAATTGATGTTGAAGGACTTTGCGGTCGGGCCGCCGGTCACCGTCTTGACGAACTCGGCATTGGAGCCGAAGCCGTCGGGTGGTGATGTTCCGACAAGGTTGGTCGCGTCGATCGTCGTCTTGCCCTCCAGCCCAGTCACGCCGTCGAGGGCGCTCGCAATTGCGCCGCCGGGCATCGCCAGCAGGACCGCGTCGGCGTCCGAGACATCGCCGCCATCACGCCCGATGCGGGTCAGCTCGTGGCCGGCCTTCTCCCAGAGGTCCGCAAGCCCGCCGCCGACCCTGCCCTTCCCAACCACCGCGATCTTCATCTCTGTCTCCTCACTCGGCTATCGGTTGTCCGACGATCGCCACGCGTCGCGTGATGCGGGCTAGCGGCTTCTGACGACAAACCGCAGACCACCCTTGGGCCCGAGTGTCGGCGTCGTCACGACTCGCGGGTCCTGATCTGACAGCGGCTCGAGCCTCACGCGGCGCAGCAGTGTCGTCGCCAGCGCCCGGAGCTCGTACTCGCCAAACCGCTTACCTAGGCACATCCGCGAGCCGCCGCCAAAGGGCACGTACGCGCCACGCGGCAGAGCGGCCTCGCGCTCGGGCAGGAACCGATCGGGGTCAAACCGAAACGGGTCCGGATACAGCTGTGGCAGGTGGTGGGTCGCCCACGATGAGTAGTGCACGCCGATCTCCGCGGGCACGTCGATGCCCCCGAGCGTCACGTCGCGGGTGCTGCGCCGCGGGCCAACCCAGGCCGCCGGGTACATCCTCAGGGTCTCCTTCAGCGAGCGCTCGAGCACTGGCAGAGTCTGCCCGTCGAGGTCGCCGGGGGTCGGGTTTCTGGCGCCGAGCACCTGCTGGATCTCTTCCTCGACCGCGCCACGAGCAGCCGGGTTGCGTCCGAGTTCGTGCACGAGGAACGTGAACGTGGTTGTGGCGGTGTCGTGGCCGGCGAACAGCAGCGTGACCGCCTGGTCTCGCACCGCGCTCGTCCGCAGCGGCTCGCCGGCGTCATCGGTGGCGCTCAGCAGCAGTCCGAGGACCCCGTCACCGGGGTCGCCTCGGCGGCGGCGGTCCTCGATCTCGGCGCGCATCGCGAGATCGAGCGTGCGCTGGGCCTCGATCGCGCGCGCCAGCGGCGTCTTGGGCAGGGGCAGCATCTGAAGCAGAACCGGCTCGCCATGGATCGAGAGCGATGCTTCGAATGCGCTCGCCAGCGCGTGCTCGCGCCCTCCGGTGGTGTCCATGCCGAGCAGTCCTCGCAGTGCGATGCGAAGCGCCAGTTCGCGGACCCAGTGGTAGATCTCGATCACCTGCCCGTCCTGCAGCGACTCAGCGGCGGCGAGTGCCTCTTCGAGCATCGTCTCCGCCACCCCGGCGATGTACTCGCGATGGAAGGCCGGCAGCATCAGCATTCGAAAGTCGCGGTGATACGCGCCGTCGGTGTTCAGAAGGCCATCGCCCAACAGCGGCCACAGATCGGCGAAGCGGCCCTCGCGCCACTGGAAGGCGTCGAACTCGCTGACCAGGATCTGATGGTTGACCTCGGCGCCGACCGCCCACACGACCGGTTCGTGAAGCAGCCGGATCGTGAACACGGGCCCGTAACGGCGCTCGTGTTCGAGCAGCAGGCCGAGTGGGTCCGAGATGATCCGCCTCGTGTGCGAGACGCTCGGGGCGGTGCTGCCGGGTGGCAGCTTCACCGGCCCGCGACGGATCCGTCGCTCGCGCTGGACGTCATCGGTTATCCGCGCGACCAAGCCCATCACCATCGGCTCTGGACGGGTGGCGGCGATGGTTCGGGTCGGGGTGAGGGTCTGGAGGGCTGACATTGCGCGGGACATCAAACGCTAGCGCCCACGGACGCTCGGCCGCGAAACCGTCAGCTCGGATCGGGCGCTCTCTGCTCGCGGCCGACCAGGCGGGGACTGTCGCTGATCAGACCCCGGAGTCGCAACCGTGGGAGGTCGGTCCGTGAGCTGTCGAGGCCCACGAGCATCGCGTAGTCGTGCTCGCTGGTGACCGCGAACCGCTCCGCATCGGTGGCGATCCGGAACCCGTCGATGTCGACGTAGAAGCCGCTGTGGCCCGGATGGACATCAAGCGTCACCTCGCTTTGATCGGGGACCACTAGCGGCGGGGCGCAACCGCCGTGCATCGCGAGCGGGGTACAGACAAACGCGTTCGTCCCGGTGGCAAGCAGGGAGCCACCGGCCGCCATCGAGTAGGCGCTCGACCCGAGCGGCGTCGCGACCACGACCCCGTCGCCGGCCAGGCGCGCGTAGAGCTCGCCGTCGACGCACACGTCGAGGGTCAGCTGGGTGCCGCCCCCGCGAGCGAGAACGAGGTCATTGATCGCCGAGGCGATTTGCCCCTCGGCACCGTCGACGACGAGCGCGGGCAGGTGCCGGCGGTCCCAGTCGCCGGACGCGAACCGGTCCAGCCCGGCGCGCAGCTCGCCGGTCGGCACGGTCGTCAGCGCGCCGAGGCTCCCGTATGCGACCCCGAGCACCGGCGTCCCGGTCTTCGCCGACGCGTGCAGCGCCTTGAGGATCGTTCCATCGCCACCGAGCGCCACGATCAGGTCACACGCGCTCACCTGGCCGGGCGGCGCCACGGCCGGCTGCTCGGTGCTCAGCAGCTGCACCAGTTCGAGACCGCGCTCCTGCGTCCAGCGATCGAGGATGTCAACGGCGTCCTGGACCCGGCGGGTGGGGTGGATGACGACGCCGACGCGCTCCATGCAGCGGAGATTACGAATCCGCGCCGACCTAGTCGACGTGCGCAGCCCATTTGCCGGCAAGGCAGCCTCAGGAAGCGCTCGATGCACCGGAAACCGCTGCAGCTATCCTCGGAGCGGGCACCGACCCGTTCGATTCACCGGTCGCGTCAATCCAACCCGGGGTAAAGCCGCAACTCTGAGCCGGCCCTGAGGTTGTTTAAGACGTCCCCCTCGATCCTGTGAGGCCTATGAAACGCTGCCTGATCACCCTTCTGCTGGCTTTTGCGCTGGCCGTTCCTGCAACTGCGACCGCGACGACGTTCGGCGCTGAGGTGGGTGGTGCCTTCGTCTATCAGCACCGGGGGTACTGGTCAGCCACGCAGGTGCTGGACTCCATGAAGGCGCTCTATAAGGCCGGCGGTCGGGTGGGACGGACTGATTCGGACTGGGCCGGCGCAGAGCCCCATGCCCCGGTGCATGGCCGCCACGCCTTCCACTGGGCCTACAACGACATGATCGTGGGCGAGATGGCGCAGGCGCACATCCGCTGGGAGCCGACGCTCGAGTTCGCGCCCAAGTGGGCCGAGGAGCACGCGCCGCACGTGCTGCACCTCAAGTCGGGCCGATTCGTGACGCCGCTGCCGCCGGCCAAGAACTCGAACTTCGCCGCGTATGCCAGGGCGTTCATGCGGCGCTACGGCGCGCATGGCTCGTTCTGGTCAAGCCACCGGTCGCTGCCCTACACGCCGGTCAACACGGTTGAAGTCTGGAACGAGCCCGACGACAACCACACCTGGGGCCCGCACATCGACCTGCAGGCCTACGCGCGGATGTATGAGGCCGTGCGGACGGCGGTCCACCGGGTCAATCGCCACGCGAAGGTCGTGACCGGTGGCCTGGCGTGGACGCAGAGCTCTCTGCCCCGGCTGCTGAAGGCGTTTGCGGGCAGGCCGCTGGATGCCGTCGCGATCCACCCGTACGGGGCCGACCCGAAGACGACGATCTCACTGACTCGCTCTGCGATCTCGCAGATGCGCAGCTTCGGGCGCGGTCGGACGCCGCTGATCGTCAATGAGTACGGATGGACATCTGTCCGCGGCACGTGGGGCTCGACCAACCCCCGCCACGTGAAGAGCTACGTCTACCAGGCGCTCGTCGGGCTGTCGAAGCTGCACATCGCCCAGATCCTGCCGTTCGAGTGGACCGACAAGTCCTGGGGCCTGAGCACTGGCTCGTATGCAAGGGCCGTCGCGGCGGCCCATCACCGCCGTTAGCGAGACGATCGGCTTGTCAGGACATGAACGAGGTGCTCGCCACGGCGGCTGGCGGACCGCCTGATCTGACGGCGGTAACCGCCGTCATGCGGCGCCACGGCCTCACTCCGGCGGCGCCGGCGACGGCCGTCCGCTGAACGCCCCCCGACCGCCGAGGTGAGCGCAGACGGTTCGCGGCGCGAGGTGCAGCGCCGCCCAGCAATCGGCCCCGGTGTGACAGTTCTCGGCCCCGATCAGGTCACGATGAAGCTCCGCCAGCCGTGCCTTGCCCAGAGACCCGACGATGTTTGTGCAGCTCGTAGGGGTCCTTGACCAGGACGAGACTGCGGGCGTCACTCGAAATCGTTGCGCCGCTGATCTGTGCAAACGTCTTGGCGAGGTCAACGTTCTCGGCCATCGCGTCGGTCGTCAGCTGACCGGTCGGCGCGGTCTTCAGCTTCTTCGCGGCCTGGGCTTTGATCAGGCCGAGGTAGTTGGTGACGTCCGCGCGCGGTGGTTTCCCTCCACCGATCCTGTTGCCTTATTCTCGTTCACGATCACCGAGCACGATCCGGGACGACCGTGGATTGACCGTCGTCGGGGCAGCGGCCGGTCGAGCTCGAGAACGACGCGGCATTCTTCGCCTGGGCTCGGGAGCGGTGGCCGCGGAGCGTCCACGGTCCAGCTCGCCCCCGGGGCAGGTCTCGCGAGGCGTCACTTGTCGTAGACGGCGTCCGTTCGCGGCTGTTATCGCGTGTTAGTCCGTTGTTATTGCCGACTGTGAGAGTTGCTTGCGGTTCTAGACGATCGGAGGGCCCACGTTGATGTTGGCTTGGAAGAGCAGGATCGTGTCTTGGTTGCCGCACGAAATGTCGACGGAAAGGCTCGCGGTGGAACCATCAGGACGGAGCCGTTTCGGGGTGGCTCGCGCGTGCGCGGCGGCAGCCTTGGTGACCGGTTTGCTGACGGCCTGCGGCACCGGCGCGCCAACGCCAGCCGGATCCGCCCATCTGGCGCCCGTGGCCACCAAGGTTCAACGCACGGACAGCGCCTGCTCGGTCTTTCTCAGGGACACACCGCAGTATGGCGTTGTGCCGATCCCACCGGAGAGGGCGGCTCGCCTTCAGCCCGTATGGCTGGTCAGGGGCCGGCTGGAATGGTCAGGCTCCACCCGCCTGCGCTTCCCTGCGTGCCCACCGAAGCGGTTCCTTGTGATCGGGGATTCGCTCGCGTTCTCGCTCGGGCTGGGCGCGATGATCGGCGAGCAGCGCTACGACGTCGAAGTCGTAAACGCGGCGATCCTCGCATGCGCGTTCACCACCAAGGGCAGGATCGATCAGAACGGCAAGATCGAGAACCAGCCGCCTGAATGCAAGCACGCACTCCGGCGCTGGGCGCACATCGCGCGGACTCTGCGACCCAGGGTCGTGATCGTCGAAATGGGCCACCGGGATAAGTTCAACTGGGTCATCGATGGACACGTGGCCCACCTCGGGCAGCGGGGATTCGACTCGTACGTCCAGCGGCAGATCGACCAGTACGTCCGCACGTTCGCTCGCGGTGGTACGAGAGTGCTCTTTGTCTCGGTTCCGTGGGCCCATTTCCATCCGCTCGCCACCGGCTCGAGTCCACCAGAGGCGTCAGCACGCCGCCATTCGATGATCAACGCGATGCTCCAGTCGACCGTGCGCCGCTTTCCGGCCAGGCCGGTTACTTCAACATCGACAGCGTGATCTCGCCGGGGAACCGCTACCGAGGGCGGCTCCACGGTCAGCTGTGCCGGTTTGACGGCATTCACTTCTCGATCTATTGCTCGCGGCTGCTCCAACGCCCCGTGCTCAGAGCGGCGCTCAAGCTGAGCGGCAGCTGATCTGGTGCTGTGGGAGAGCTCGGCCGGCGAGGCCGTCGGCAGCCCTGCCGTGGAAGCTACTTGAGCGCAAGCAAGGGCTTCAGGTTGATCGCGGCTGCCATCGCGTCATATCCCGCGTCGTCTGGATGCAGGTGATCGCCGCTGTCGTAAGCCGGATTGAGCCTCAGCGGGTCTCTTCGGTCAGCGACAGCCCGAGCGAAGTCGACCACTCCGTCGAAGGCCCCGCTGGTGAGGATCCAGTGGTTCACAGCCTCGCGCTTGGCCTCGCCTCCAGGAGTCCAGTTTCGAGAGCCCTGGAACGGGAGCAGTGTGCCGGCAAAGATCTTCATCCCGGCAGCGTGCGCCGTCGCGATCATTCGCCTATAGCCGGCAATGATCCGCGCGGGAGACACGCTGATGTGAGGCACACTCCAGCGAGCCCTCGAATGGCTCATGCCGATGTCATTGATGCCTTCGAGCAGGATCACACCCCGGACACCGGGATGTTCCAGGACATCCCGATGGAAGCGATCGACGGCGGCTGGACCGTAGTACCACGAGTTGGTTAGGACGCGGTTGCCCCCGATTCCCTCGTCGATGACCGCTAGCTTGTTGCCCGCCCGCGCGTCCAGACGCCGAGCGAGATCGTTTGGCCAGCGGGCGTTCGCGCCGACCGACGAGCCGAACCCATCGGTGATCGAGTCACCAACGGTGACAATCGTGGCCGCGCCCGGACTGGGATCAAGGACATCAACGCTACAGACGAAATACCAGGACTGGGTCCTGGTGCGGAACGCGGCTGAGCCACCGTTGAGCACCTGGTCGCGCGGGGCGACATAGTTCACCTGTCGGGCCACCCCGTGAAGCGTGGGACGGCCCGTCGGGCGCGGCACGAAGACGCTCACGGCGAGACGTTCTTCTGGCCGCAGGGTGAACCTGACCGGGTCGCTGATCGTTTGGGCTCCCGGCGGAATGATCACGGTCCGGCGGCCGCCGAACGACAGCGCGGCACTCGAAGCCGGCCGCACCCGAGCTCCGGGGCCCGCGAGTCCAATCGCTGCGTGGCCGATCTCCAGCGGACGAGTACCGAACGTATTGGTGAAACCAACCCGGACGGTCGTTCCGCCCACGCTCGTGAGCACGACGTTGCGCACGGTCTGATCGGCGAGACCGTGACGAAACGCGTTTCTCAGCGTCGCCGGCTGCGGGCCTGCGGCCCATGTCGATACCCAGGAGGCGCTGACCACGTCACGAACGGACTGCGTGGCCGGATGGCGAGCGGACGCACCGGGGGGAGAACTCAGGACGATGACGATCCCGCTCAACGCGAGGGACGCCACGACGCCAGATGCCAATCGAAAGCGGCCGAAGCTGCCCAGACGACCCACTCCAGTTTCTCCTATTGAAGCCTGAGCTCGGGCAGCATGGTGGCCTTGAGTCCGGAGGGGTTTCAAACATCGGCCGCCCCGGTTCGGTCGACCGCCCAACGGCCGCATGGTAGCGACGAGTGATATAAGCGTCGCCTCCGCGTCGAGCTCCCTGAAAGACGACCGACCGCCGAGAACGCGGGCGAGAGCCGCGGCGCGGAGCTATGAAATGCGATCCGGGGCCGATTCAGTTTCGAGGGGGTGCTCGCGTGCCGTCGAATACCGGTCTGCACGCGCTCGGGTCAAAAGCCGAGCTCGGAGAGCGTAGTGTCGTGATTCGTTAAATCCGCTGGCAGTAGGGGCGATCGACTCGAGGATTTCGTCGGCGGTCTTCGTCCAGACGTGCGGGCGGGGGTTCTCGTTAGGTCTCGATCCGAGGCAACGCTTGGGCGCTGGCCCGGCCGCCATCTGCGTTGTTGTCTGGTCATCCTTGCCTCGGCCGGGACCGCACGATCGGAAGGATCGCATTTTCGACCATCGGCGCGATGAAATGTGACCACTCAGGCACCATGTGGGCGTTGTCGCGGTAAAGCAGGATGTGATTGGCGATCACTGGGCACGTGGTCGGAGTGCAGAACCATGGGGTTGGGTCGATGGTCGTCACGTGCTCCTGATCAGCGATCTGAAGTTCTTGCGCCTTGACATCTGGCAACCGCGTGGCCGTCGCGAGACTCGTCGAACAGAACCGCACGTTGGACCGGTGGCTCGTAACGCACGCTGGAGCGCGCCGGCTGAGCGTCGGCGAATGAGACATGAACACGACGTGGCCGGCCGACTCGCGAAGAAGACCAAAGATCGAGGCAAGCCCGTCCAACCAGGTGCCCTCTATTGAAGCGCCTGCCGCGGGCGTCGTCTCTGGCTCCTCGAGGTATCTCGCCTCGCTCATGATCACCAGTGCCGGGTGCAGCCGGGCGATTTGCGCTTCGGCGTTCGCTCGCCACACGCTGCACTCCCAGTACGGCGCCCCACGCCGAAACCAGGCCGCGACCTTGATCTCCGCCGGCGGGCATCCGTCCTTCGTCAAAACGACGAGCCGCCAGTGCTGCTGATCGCTGATCTCGTCAAGTGCGGGGAACCAAGCCGCGGCGTGCGAATCTCCGAATAGGACGACTGTGGTCTGCGACTTCTTGTCTCCGAACACGCAGCCTCTGCTCTTCACGCCAGCGCGCGGGACGTTGCACCCGTCCCGCACGATGACAGGCGTCGCCCTCCACGCGATCGCGAGTGCCGGACTGAGATCCGCCGGAACCGTTCTCGTCCTCGCGCCGGCCGAGAGATCAGCCCCCAGCTGCTGGGCCGTAAGTGTCGAGCGCCCGGAGCTCGGAAGCCCGGTCGCGCCTGCTAGCGCGTCGACCGGCAGCGCCAAAGCCACCGCGGTTGCGATGACGATCGCCAGGAGCGCGCTTCGACCAGCCGAAGCCCGTGAGTGGCGCACGTTGCGAGGATTCATACCACGCTCGGCAGGCCTACTCGTGGCGGCTCCCGCTGGCCCGAGTTTGGGTCGATGCCAACGCCTGCTGGGAGCGGGAGGACGTCGAAGCCGACGGGATCATGCGGCGGATCGCCTTCAGGACCTCGGGTTGCAGGAGCCTGCTGCAGTAGAC
Source organism: uncultured Solirubrobacterales bacterium (assembly GCA_963770885.1). Lineage (GTDB taxonomy): Bacteria > Actinomycetota > Thermoleophilia > Solirubrobacterales > Solirubrobacteraceae > Palsa-465. The sequence continues at coordinate 23,948 of CAVYRI010000003.1, forward strand.
GGTGACGTGAACCCCATCGAAACGGCACAGCTTGCCGTTGACGGTCGCTTGGTAGCCGTGTGGCGCGATCAGGTTGTCGATGTCGAGCTGCTTCACTTTGCCCGGGTCGTGGGCGGCTACGGCGGCCACCATCGAGTTGATCTCGATATGCCGGATGCGCATGGCAGCCGCTTGCGGTGAGCCACTGGGCATCGCTGGCGGGTCGGACCAAGGCACCGTGAGAAACAAGATCGGCACGCCCCCGCGTCCAAGCGTGTGAACGTATTGATTCAACCGCCGGCTCAGATACGCATCAAATGCCGGTTGTCCGATATGCACGACTCGGCCATTCCATCGCCAGTCGAATTGATCGCGCCATCCCATCTCGATGACCACTGCCTGCGCGTGGAGCCGGGTTTCGTCGCGTCGCCACTGTGAGAGCGCATCAGAGCAGCCTGGATACTGGTGCTGCCAATCGCCAAGGGAGTTCAGCTCCCCCCTGTTGTTGAACCCGCAGCCCAGAATCGCCGCGTCGGCGAGCTCAACTCCGTAGTTATGTTCGCCCTCCATGAAACCCATCCCGAGCGTGAACGCGATCGAGTCGCCGATCAGGAGTACCCGCTTCGGTGGGCACGTGGTGAATCTGACCCGGGTGCTGCCGCCCCACTTGAGGTGGTGGCCGACGAGCCAAGTCGGTTCGTCCGACGCCGCCTGGGTTGGCGAGCGCGGTACTAGGCCGTATTGATTTGTATCCGTCAAGCGGACCTCGCACGGACGGTCAGTGCCCCTCAGCCAAGCGGTGGTGATCACTGGAGGCGCCGTCGGCGCGAGGGCGGAGCTCTCGACGGAAGCAGCGAGCAGCAGCGCAAACACCGCGGCGCCGGCGGCGATCGGAGCGAGCGAACGCACGATCCAAGCCGGAAGTCGTCGCTGGCGAACCGGCCGCTCGATCAGATAGAACGAGATCGCGCTGATCACGAGCGTTGCGGCCACCCGAAATGCAAACAGCGCCGTGCCGCCGAGGCCTGTAGTGCTGGTGTCAAGCCACAGAAACAGCGGGAAATGCCACAGGTAGATGCCGTAGGAGATGATGCCGATCGCACGGAGGGGTCGCAGGGCGAATGTGCGACCGGTCGCCGAGCGTGGGAACAGCACGACGGCAGCGATGATGACCGCAACCGCCAGGTCAAGGCCCAACAAGCCATAGGGATAGAGCCAGAGTGAGTTACTTCCGGCGAAATGCATCATCGCGAGAACGCTCGCGACCGCGAGCAGCCCGAGTATCTCGATCGATCGTGCGCGCCACCGGGAGGACTCGTTGTTGACCGCCGTCAAGGGCTCCCGGTGTCCCGCGCGGCGCGGCAGCCCGAGAATCGCGAACGCGATTGCGAGCGACGAACCCACCAAGAGGCTCCCGGCCCTTGTGTCGGTCCCGTAATAGACCCGGTCGAGGCCGTTCCCACCGTTCAAGCGCAACGCTGCGTCGGCAGCCGACACGCATACGCCAATGACGCTCACAGCGAGCAGCACCGCCAACGGCCGCCCGCTCTCGGAGCCGGTTCGCCGGCGGGTAAGCCACAAGATCCCGAGCACGACGAGCGGCCAGACAAGATAGAACTGCTCCTCGATCGCCAGCGACCAGGTGTGCTGAAGCGGTGAGATCGGTCCATTGGCCGCGAAGTAGTTGCTGCCAACGGCGATCTGGTGCCAATTACCCACGTACAGCAGCGTCGCCAAGCCATCGCCCTTAAGACCGGGCACCATCCTGTCGACAGCCGTCGTCGCGTAATAGATGCCGATCACCGCAACCAGACAAAACAGCGCCGGCAGCAGGCGTCGCGCGCGGCGGCCCCAAAACGCACGCAACTCGATCGTCGAGTGCCGGCGCCACTCGGCGACCAGCAGTGACGTGATCAAGAAGCCCGACAGCACGAAGAACGTCTCAACCCCCAGGAATCCACCTCCCGCCCACGAGACGCCCCCGTGATAGAGCAGCACGGCCGCTACCGCGAGGGCACGAATCCCATCGAGGCCTGCGTGATATGCCGCCGCCGTCGGTGACCGATCCCCGCCGCGCGGGACGTTGAGCGGTTCGATCAATCCTGTCGCAGCCGGGATTGCGGTTGCAGCGGGGATTGCAGATCCGCCCTCGGGGTGTCGCACCAGAAGGCTCATTGGTCACCGCATTTCTTGGTCGCTGGGTAGCACCAGCGGGGACCCTCCCTGGTCCCGATAACGCGGGGATCACATGAGATAACAGCGCGACAAGAGACGTCCTACCGGTTGCTCGTTCTCGCGGTACAAGGGCTCGGGCGTGACCTCATCGCCCGGGATCAGGATATGGCGGCCGCCAAGCAGGCCGGCAAGCCCACCGTCGTCAAGTAGGCCGCCGTTCGTCCATTCGTCAAGCGCCCAGTCGGTCACGGCGCCCGTAGCCACGAGGGAGAGGTGAAAGGTGCTCCTGCCTCCGAGATCGAAATAGCCCTCGATGTCGCTACAGCCGCGAGTGGGAAGCACGTAGATGCTGGTGTAGCGCAGCGTGCGCACCGACGCCAGCGCCCGCTTATCGCGCACGACCCTTGGCATACGCCACCACCCGCCGGTTCCAGTTCGGGCCCAGACTTCGGGTCACTTGCGGGTCTGCCGCCGCCCCGCCGCAATCGCCGGTGATCCCACTGCCGGACAGCGGCGGAGCGATGATCTGGTCGGCAAGCGCGAGGGTCTTGGTGTTCGATCATGGCTACGCGAAGGGCCTTTCGGCACACCGGCACGAACGCAGTGCAGCACTTCTTCTTCGATGGCTATCGCTGCGTGCCTAGGTCCGGCGGCTCGGGCCGTCATTAGCAGGCGCATCCTCGGCGCTAAAGAGCGCGATATCCACCTCGATTGGGAGCTGTGTGTCGTGGACTGGGCTCGATCGATGCCGTCACGACCTGCCGGGCCCGTGACCGGAGCGTTGATGTAGTCGACTCTCCGGGATGTACACAACCTCTCTGGCGAGTCCGACGCGCTCAAGCAGGCGGATCAGATATCCGGATAGGTCGGGTTCCCACCAGTGGAGGCCATGTTTTGCTGATCGGGGAAACGCGTGGTGATTGTGGTGCCAGGCTTCACCGAGGCTCGGTAGCGCGAGCCAGGCGAGGTTCGTTGAACGGTCAGCGGTGGCGAAGCGGCGGCGTCCGAAGGTGTGACAGAGCGAGTTGACCGCAAAGCTCGCGAAGTGCTGGAAGAGGAAGATGCGCACCAGGCCTGCCCAGAGCAGCATTCGTGCGCCACCGCCGCTGGAACCGTGGATCAACCAGCCGGCGCAGAAGATCAGTCCGAGCGATCCTAGGACGATTGGTCCTGCCCAGCGTGAGATCCGGCGCATCGCACGGTCGTCCACCATTTCTCGCGCGTATCTCTGCCAGTCCGCCTGTCCGTGGCACCTGAGGATCCAGCCGACGTGGGCGTGCCAGAGCCCGTGGATGATCCCGCCCTCTTCGGTGTGCGGGCTGTGGGGATCGCCATCCAGATCGGCGAAGGCGTGGTGTTTGCGGTGATCGGCGACCCACATGATCACGGGCCCTTGGGCGCTGGTGGTACCGATCACGGCGAACATCAGCTCGAGCCATCGCGGCGTGATGAAGGAGCGGTGTGTCAGCAGTCGGTGAAAGCCAACGGTGATGCCGATCCCGCTTAATGCGTAGGTGAGAGCAAGCGCCGACAGGTCAACGAGGTCGACACTCTTGCCCCATGCAAACACGCAGACCGCCGCGACCGCCGCGGCAGGCAGCACGACTGCCGCGAGATTCGCGTACCGGTGCGAGGACGCCATCCCGCGCGTCGGAAGCGAGCGACCACGCTCGCGGGGTGCCGCAGCTGCGCTTGCGGGCCTAGACATGGTCGCCGCCAAGGCGCGATTTGCGACCCGAATAGCGATGCGGGTCACCGCGTGACGCCAGGACCGCGCGATCCAGGGCCTGGCTCACTGCGATCGACGCCTCCTGCGTCCGGCTGACGCAGCGAAACGCCACGAACACAAGGACGTCGGCGAGGCCGAGAGGGTCCTCGCCGGACCGCGCCGCAGCAGTGAACAATGTCGCTAACCAGCTGTCGATAGCCGACTCTCTGGGGCGACATTCGCCGATCAGCTCGCGTCTTCGGTTGAGGTCAACGTCGTGCATGGCGATCGTCGGTAGCTGTGGCGCCGGACGCCTGTGCGTAGAGCAGGCCGCCGTCGGGCGAGTCGCTGATCGCCGGGTTGGTGCCGAGCGGGAACAGCTCTGACAGTTGCGAGCGGGTTCGGTAGATCAGCCGCCAGTCGGCGACCCAGTCCTTGACGATTCGCGAAGGGTCGGCTGGCGAGAAGTTGCAGATCGCAACGGTGCCTCCGGGCCGCGTCAACGAGCTCATGTGCGCGAGCAGTTGGCGCGCAGGCTCTGGAGCGAGATAATCGAACAGCCCCGTCGAGATCACAACGTCAAACGCCGGCGGCTGGCCCGGTCGCGCAGCCGGGAGGAGCTGGTGAATACGGTGAACCGGCGCGCACACGATCTTGGCGCCGCTTCTGACGGCCTTTGGGAGCCGAGACTGGACGAACGCTAGAGCGGCTGGGTCCTGATCAAAGAACGTCGGCCTCACCGACCGCTCGCCGCAGCGCTCGATCACATCACGGACATACCGGCTTCCGCCGCACGCGACATCGAGCACGCGCAACGGCACGCCGCCGACGCCGACCTGGCCGGCGATCACATCAGCGAACCACGCGCGACGGTGCCAGACCGCCTGCACGCTGTGAACTGACCTGTACAAGCCATCGAGCAGATTGACTACCGCCGGTTGGTAAGGATCAGCACAACGGTCGTGCTCCAGGTCGTACATCCACTCCAACATCCGGTAGTCGCCCGCGTAGCCGTGCGGTTTCAGCCAGCTGCGCGCCCACAGCCGACTGCGCAACAACCACGGATTCAACACCGTCTGGACCTCACGCCGCGCTCCCAACAGCCCCGGCTCGTCAAGGGCGATTTCGACGTCCGCGAGCGCCGGGATCAACCCCTCCCAGAACGCTGAGCTCACTGCCAGCTTCTCCGCCGGGGTCGGAAGTGTGCGGTGTTGACGGCGGGCGCCACGATCAAGCCCGGCAAGCAGGTCAACGAACCAGCTAGCCGCTCGGGCCGCCGTATCTCGACCCGAGCTTTCGGAGAACGTGTGCGCTAAATGGCGGCAGGTACTCTCATCGAGCACCGCACCCAACGTATTGCCGACTGCCTGCGGACGCGATTCAGACGCAGCGCGTAGATCATCGAGCTTGATGAGTCGATCCATGGTCACTCCCATTCGGTCTCGTGTCACATTCCGGATACGTGCGGGCGCGGAGCGCCGCGAAGACGCGCAGCTTTGTCACCGGCCTGTGCGCGTCCGCATCCGGGCCGGCGCCGCGCACGCGCGGGGTGCGCCGCGCGTCGTGACATGCCGGAGTCGGTGTGGACACGTCCATGTGACCGGCGATCTGCCCCTCGATCAGAAGCTCGTCGATCTCGGTGCGTCTGAACGCCATCCCCAATCCCTCCGTGGTTCAGATTCCGATCTGACTCGGCAATCGTTCAAACCGATCGGCCTCCGACCGTAGATCGGACGACGCCCGTATGTGTTCGACCTTGCCTTTGGTCTTCTCCTTCGACGCGGCGGCCGACCGAAGGCGTCTGTTACGGGCGGCGTGAACATGGCGATCGCGGTCGATAAGGGCTGCGAGTCTGATGTTGAGGCTGGTGTTCATGGGTTCTCCTCGACGCGTCGAACGTGGCGTGGGAGTGCATCGACGGGGGCTCGGTGGATGGTCATCGCCTGCTCAGTAGCGCTTTGAGTAGCGCCGGTCGGTGGCGGGTTGCGGCACGAGTCGGTGGTGGGCGTGCTTTGGACGCTTGGGACCGTTGCGTTCCGCGCTCACAGCGCGCTCACTTTCGATAACGCGCCGATAACCAACGGGCGACTGACGGACGAGAGCACCTGGACTGTCGGAAGGCTGCTTCCACGACGGGAGCCGGCGCCGCGCTCACTTATGCATCCCGATGGACCCGCGAACGGCTCGGTGGTCCCGACGTGGGCGGCCGCGGCGTCAAGAGGGAGCAGTGGACACGGCTGCTCCGCGATGCCGGCGCCTCGTTTCTGCCCGGCGTGCGCCCCTCGCCGGCTACGTATGCCCTAGGGCCGATGGCCGTCCGCAATACAGCGGTCCGCGGATCTAATCGGCCAAGTGGCCTTCGATCAGCCGAGCGCTCAGCTGCGGGTCCACCAGCCACGGCCCGTGGCCACCCCGTACCTCGTGGAGAGTCGCGCCCCGGATCTGGTCGATCGCCGGGCGGGCGCCGGCGGGGGAGAGGTATGGGTCATCGGATCCCCAGACGAATGTCGTCGGGATCGAGATTGCGGCGAGCTCGGCGCTGCTCAGCACGCTCTCGTCGCGCGGCCGGCGGAAGTGATTGATCGCGTGCATCAGCGACGCGACCGTGCCGGCGTTCTGAGGCCGGCGTGCGGACAGGCGCAGGGCCTCGATCATCGCCTCAGGTGCGGCTGAGACCTCCTCCCTTCCGAGCCCCTGCGCGAGAACCTGCCTATAGACCGGCATCGGGCTCGGCGAGCGCAGCACCGCGAGTCCGAGTCCCGGCACGGTCAGCAGCGACAGCGGCATTCGCACGCGGACGCCGGGCAGCGCGACCGCCGGGTCAGCGATCGCAACCACGCTCGAGATCCGGCCGCTGTCGGCGGCTGCGTGCCACAGCGCGAGCATCCCTCCGAGCGAGTGGCCGACCAGCGGTGCCTGCTCCAGCTCGAGCGCGTCGAGGATGTCCTCGAGCAGCAGCTGTGAATGCTCGCGGACTCGGCCGCGCTCGTAGGCAACAGGGTCTGAGAGGCCGTGGCCGGGAAGATCGACGGCGAGCATCCGGTATCCGGTCAACGCGCGGAGCAGCGGCGCCCACACGGCGGTGCTGAGCGAGACGCCGTGCAGGAAGACGAGCGGCCGGCCGGTGCCGGCGGACAGGACCCGCACTCGCAGCCCAGTTCGGCGCAGTGCGAGGAAGGACTCGCTCAGCTCGAGGCCGAGGCCGCTGAACAGCTCCCGCTCGGCGGCACGGATGCGATCCTCGAGGCTCATCGGTGGGCGCTCGCCTCGCTCGCGGCGACACCGGCGAGCCAATCGCGCACCGTGCTTGATTGCGACGCGCTGAGGCGGGACACGGCGCCGCTCTCGACTGCCCGCACGCGCTTGGTCGCCGCCGTCAGCTTCTGGTGACCCCGGGCGGTCAGCGCGATCAGCACGACCCGCTGATTCCTGGCCCGGCGCTCGAGCATGCCACCGGCCTCGAGGCGGAGGATCGCGCTGTGCATCGTCTGCCTGGTGACCTGGGTGAGCCGCGCCAGCTCCGAGGTGGAGAGCTCCGGTCTGGTCTCGAACACGCTGAGGATCCCGTACTCATGAGCCGACAGCCCGAGGTCGCGCAGGGCGTCATCGAGCGCCGCGGCGAAGCGTTGGTAGGCGAGGCGGAAGAGATAGCCGAGATTGGCGTCCGGACCCGGGGCCGGTTCCGCCTGAGTTGTCAGTAAGGCTGACATCCTCGGTTGAAGATACCAGACCGCGCCCGGCCGCCTTCTTCGATTGGCGAGAACCTTTTGCCAACCTGTCCGGGTCAGATCCAACATGAGTGACGCAACCTTTGACCAGGATCACCGCTGGGCGCCCGATCAGTTTTCGGCGCTCCTCGACGGCGAGCTCGGCGACAGTGCGCGCAGGCGGCTCGAGCGCCACCTCGCCGACTGCGACGAGTGCCGCAGGGTGCTCGCCGGCCTGCGGGCGATGCTCGCCGCACTACAGGGCCTGGCCATTGCGAGGACTCCGAGCAGCGAAGCAGCGCAAATCGCGACCGCCGTGCGAGCGCAGCTCGGCGACCCGCCGCCGCACCGAACCTGAACCGTCTGGCCGACCGGGAGGGTCAAACACAGCATGGAATCCAACACTCAGAACCAGAACCCTGGCCCTCGCGTCGAGAAGAGTGACCGCGAGTGGCGCGACCAGCTGACCCGGTCGCAGTACGACGTGCTGCGCCGCAAGGCGACCGAGCGGCCGTTCACCGGCCGTTACGTGCATGAGAAGAGCGACGGGACGTATCGCTGTGCAGGATGCGGAGCCGAGCTGTTCTCATCGGAGACGAAGTTCGACTCGGGTACGGGCTGGCCGAGCTTTACCGAGCCGGCCGATCGAGCCAACGTCGAGCTGCACGAAGACCGCAGCTTCGGAATGCGCAGAACCGAAGTGACGTGCGCGGCGTGCGGTGGCCACCTCGGCCATGTGTTCTCCGACGGCCCCGGCGAGACCGGGGAGCGCTACTGCATCAACTCCTGCGCGCTCGAGCTGAACGAGCAGTAATCAGACGCGAATAGCAGCCCCGCCTGCCGACGGACACGCAACTGGCCGTCGGCAAGGCGGTATAACCGCGCGGTGAGCGGCGCGTCGAGGTCCGAGCACGACCTGATCGCACGAGCGCGAGCCGGTGACCAGGACGCGTTCACAGAACTTGTGATGTTCCACGCCGACCGCGTGTACGGTGCGCTGCGCCGGTTCGGGCTCGACCCCGGCGAGGCCGATGAGGTGGCACAGGAGGTGTTCCTGCGCGCCTGGCGGGGGCTGGCGCGGTTCGAGGAGCGGGCCCAGTTCTCGACCTGGCTGTATCGGATCGCATTCAATGAGGCACAGCGCCGGCTGGCGCGGCGTCCGCCGCCGAGTGCCCAAGCCGATCCCGATCGCGACGATCCGGTGGCCTCGCTACCCGACGCCCCGCAACTCAGCCCCGAGGCCCAGGCTCTGGGCCAGGAGTTCGAGCAGGTTCTTGACCGCGCACTCGAGCAGCTGCCGCCCGACTGGCGCGCGGCGGTCGTCCTGCGCGACATCGAACGCCTGTCGACGCGCGACGCGGCTCAGATGGTGGGCGTCGGGGAGCCGGCGTTCAAGAGCCGCCTGCACCGCGGACGGATGCAGCTTCGAGCCCTCCTCGAGCCATACCTGAGGCTCGAAGAGGGCTGAAAGCAAGCTGCCGGCGGTCAGCGAATCGTGGTCGCGCAGACCGCGCCGCCGTGCTTTTCGAAGTAGCGCTGGTGATAGTCCTCGGCCGCGTGGAACTCGGTTGCCGGGACGATCTCGGTCACGATCGGCCTCGACGTCGTCGTCTGGCGCTGATCGCGGGAGGCGATTGCCTGACGCTCCTGCTCGGCGTCGTGGAAGAAGATCGCCGAGCGATACTGGCTGCCGAAGTCCCAGCCCTGGCGGTTGCGTGTGGTCGGGTCGTGGATCGCCCAGAAGGTCGCCAGCAGGTCGCTGTAGCTGACCTGGCTGGGGTCAAACAAGACGTCGACCGACTCCGCGTGACCGGTGTTACCCGAGCACACCTGCTCGTAGCTCGGATCGGCGGTGGCGCCGCCCGTGTACCCGACGGTCGTGCTCACGACCCCCTCGATCTCACGAAACGATGCCTCGATACCCCAGAAGCAGCCGGCGGCGAAGGTCGCGCGCTGGGTGCCCTCGGACGCCGTGGCGTCGCTCGGTGGGTCGTTGGCCGGGGTCTCCGATCGCCTGCTGGCGAAGTTCAGCATCTGTGGTCCTTTCGGTTCTCTGTTCACGCCTGGATAGACCCGGCGTGAGGCGAAAACGGTTCAGCCGCGGACCGTCGGAGCTCGCGCGGGGGCTGCCTATCTGCCTATCTGCCAGTGACCCGGTGCACGACCGACGGCTTGTCGGTCGCGGCGTCCGTGACAAGGTCGAGGCTCAGATGGCGATCGGCGAACAGGTCGTGTGGGATCCGACGCAGCAGGTGAAGCGTCATGACCTGCGTCTGACCCTGCTCGGTGGTGCGCGCGTGGAGATGACCGAGCTCTGGCGATGTGATGTTGCGGTGCTTCTGGTTGAGCGCGATCAGTTCCTTGGTCGGGATCACGAGCGTCACGTAGTAGCCCACGGGCTGCAAGCAGCCAACCCGCAGACGGAGACCCTGGCGCGCGATCTGACGCAGCGAGCGAGGATGGGTGAGCAGCTTTGACCGGCACGGGACCGCGCTGAACGGTGGCGACTCGGCCGGCGTCGGGTCCGGCCGGCCGAGGAAGTCCACAGCGCGGACCCAGAACCTGAATGTCTGCGTCGTGAGCGGCACGCGCAACGTGCTGTTGCAGTCCGCCCATGACGTCGGTGCCGCGCCCTGGGTGATCGCGCATTGCGCGGTGTCCTCATACAGGATCGGATCGGCGTCATCGATCGTCTGATAGTCGAACATCACCGGTACGCTGCTGCGGTTCTCGTGCTCGACGTCAAAGGTCGGAGCCGCGCCCTTGATGGCGGTGTCGGGCAGCGTCGAGTCGATGTGGACGTTCAAGCCGAGCTCGTCGAGCGGGTTGTTTGGGTCGTTGTCGGGGATCGTCGAATCGAAGATCGCTCCGTAGACGACGTGGTCACCGTCGCTCGCAAACGTCGGTCGGTAGATCCAGCACTGGCTGGCGGGACAGCCCGCGGTCGTCTGCGTGCCGCATGAGGTGAACGGCGCGGAGTCTGTGGAGCACTCGACGTGGACCTGAGTGGTCGAGCCGAAGTTGAACTGCATCATGATCGTCGGCGTCCGCGAGCCGACCACGCTGTTGGCGTTGTCGACAGCTTTCCCGACCGGCTCGATGACGATGTCGTTGTCCGGCAGGTCAGCGCGCGCAACGGCCGCGCCCATGACGGTGAGCGCGAGCGCGGCGCCCACCAGCGACCTCCTTGCCATTCCCCCGAACCGCACGGCGAAAAGCCTACAGGGCCCGTACCCTGCTCGGCGCGATCGGGGAAGATTGCGGACGATGGAAGCCCCGGAGACCCGTTACGCCGACAGCGGCGACGCCCTGATCGCCTACCAGGTGGTCGGCAGCGGGCCGCTGGACATCGTCTACGTCCCGACCTGGGTCAGCAACATCGACATGCTCTGGGACGAGCCGGCCGTGACCCGGTTCTTTGACCGGCTCTCATCGTTCGCGCGCCTGATCCTGTTCGACCGGCGTGGGACCGGCCTATCTGACCGCGTCAGCGAGCCGCCCGGCCTCGAGGCCCAGATCGATGACGTGATCGCTGTGATGGACGCCGCCGGTGTCGGGCGGGCGGTGGTCATGGGCCAGCTCGAGGGAGGGTCGATGAGCGCCGTCTTCGCCGCCAGCCATCCGGAGCGGGTCTCCCAACTCGTGCTGTACGCCGCCTTCGCCCGGGTGCTGCGGGGCGATGGCTACGAGTGGGCGCCGACGCCCGAGGAGCGGGCCGTCCGCATGGACGAGATCTCCACCACATGGGGCACCGGAACCTCGCTGTTTCAGTTCGCGCCGTCGCTGGTCGGCAACGAGTCGATGCGGCGCTGGATGGCGCGGTTCGAGCGAGCGGCGGGAACTCCAGCCGGCATCCGTCCGTTCATGGAGGCGACCGGGGACCTCGACATTCGCGCGGTGCTGCCGTCGATCCGGGTGCCGACGCTCGTCATGCACCGGATGCAGGACTCGTTCATCGACATTCGCCACTCCGAGTACCTCGCCGAGCACATTCCCGGTGCGCGGTTGGTGAGGCTCCCCGGCAGCGACAACCTGATCATCGCCGGTGACACCGATCCGCTGCTCGACGAGGTGCAGGAGTTCCTGACCGGTGCACGGCCGACCGGGCACGAGCTTGACCGGGTGCTCGCGACGATCATGTTCACCGACATCGTCGACGGGACCGAGCGGGCCGCCGAGATCGGGGACCGCCGCTGGCGCTCGGTGCTCGAGAACCACTACGCGATCATCCGTGATCAGATCAGGCGCTTCAACGGGCGCGAGATCAAGACGACCGGTGACGGCTTTCTCGCGACCTTCGACGGGCCGGCCCGGGCGATCAGGTGCGCGAGCGAGAGCACTGCCGCGGTCCGACGGCTCGGGATCGACATCCGCGCCGGACTGCACACGGGCGAGGTCGAGGTGATGGATGGTGACATCGGCGGGATGGCGGTCCACATCGGCGCCCGGGTCAACGCCAAGGCCTCACCCGGCGAGGTGCTGGTCTCGAGCACCGTCAAGGATCTCGTCGTCGGGTCTGGGTTTCAGTTCAACGACCGCGGCCGCCACGAGCTGAAGGGCGTTCCCGGCGAGTGGCAGCTGTTCGCGCTCGAGCGCTAGCGCCGGCGCGATGTCGGCTCGCTGTGGCGGACTCGTTCTAACCTGAGTGTCATGGCGATCATCACGTGTCCTTCGTGCGGCGCCCGCAACCGGGTCGGGGCGATATCGCAGGGGGCGCCTCGCTGTCCGAAGTGCAAGTCGACATTGCCGTGGGTGGTCGATGCCGACACCGCGACGTTCACCGATGAGACCACCAGCTCGGTGCCGGTGGTTGTCGACTTCTGGGCGGCGTGGTGCGGGCCGTGCCGGATGATCTCTCCGGTGCTCGAAGATCTGGCTCGCGGTCACGCAGGTCACCTGAAGGTGGTCAAGGTCGACGTCGATGCCAACCCCGGGCTCGCGGCACGCTTCGGAGCCCAGTCCATCCCGCTGCTGGTCGTGATCCGAGACGGCCAGGAGGTCGACAGAATCGTCGGTGCCCTGCCGCGCGCCGCGCTCGAGCAGCGCCTCGCGCCGGTCCTCGCGCGATAGCGCCTCGGCGCGCCCGTGTCGCTCAGGCGGCGACCGCCGGCAGGCCGATCCCGATCACCTTCAGCCGCCGCGCGAGCGCGCGATAGGCGAACTCGTTTCGCTCCTGCGGGGTGGCGCCGAGGTACTCGACCTCGTCATCGAGGTCGAGCCCTGGCGGGACGATCACGCCCGCCGCCGCCGGCAGCGTCTGCACGAGCTTGTCCTGCACCCGCTTGGCGAGCTCAGGGTCGGTGGCGTGGCGCTGGAGGTACCAGGTCCCGTACGCGACGTGACGGTGCTCGTCGCGGGCGATCCGCTTGAAGGCCTCGAGATGGCCGGGCAGGATCCCGAGTCGCTCGAGCCGCGTCGTCTGGAAGTGCTGCCCGGTCAGCGCCAGCGTGCCCTCGATCACCATGTGGTAGGTGGTGATGAAGTCAAGCTTGGCCTCGATGCTCGTCGGGTCCGCCAGCAGCGCCTGATGGTCCTCGACAAGGTGCCCGTCAAACAGCTGGAAGTAGGAGTCGCTTAGATAGGTGCGGGCGCGATCGAGGCGATCCTCGAACTGGCCGTCGAAGTCGAGCACCTGCTCGTAGAGGCGGTTGAAGTGCTGGGCGTGGCGGGCCTCGTCGACCTGCTGGGTGAGCAGGAACGCCTCCTCATGCTTGTCCTCGGCGGCCAGCACCAGCCCGCAGAATTGGCTGGTGACGCGCTCCTCGCCGACGAAGAACGCTGACAGGCCGTAGAGCATCTGCTCGCGCGCGTAGTCGCTCAGCGCCGCCCAGTCGCGGCGGTCAGTCGTGAGGTCAATCTCGTGTGACGCCCAGTTCTGGCGCTCCCACAGCCGGTAGAGCTCAAGCGGGGTCATCAGCTTGATCTGTGGCAGCTTGGATTCGTCGGTGATCGTGCCGACGTCACCCTGGACGGTCAACTCCAGCAGGCTCGCCATCGTCCCCTCCTCGGTTTGGCGGACCGGATCCACCGGATCCACCGGATCCTACCGTCAGATGCCCGGCGCGGCGGCGGCGTCATTCGTCACACTGGGGCCGTGCTCAGCATTCAGCTCGACGACCGGAGATCACTCCGTCTGCTCGAGGAGTCAGACGTCGACGAGCTTCACTCCGTAGTCGCCGGGAACCGCGAGTACCTGGCGCAGTGGATGCCGTGGGCCGCAGGCCAGACGCCGCGCGCGACGCTTGACTTCATCCAGGCCAGCCGCAAGCAGCTGGGCGCCAATCAGGGTTTTCAGGTGGCGATCGTCGACGACGGCAGGATCGTCGGATCGGCCGGCTTTCACGGGATCGACTGGGCCAACATGTCGACCAGCATCGGCTACTGGATCGCGCAGTCACATCAGCGCCGGGGCATCGTCACAGCGGCCGTTCGCGCGCTCGTCGACTACGCGTTCGGGATCTGGGGGCTGAATCGGGTCGAGATCCAGGCGGCCGTCGGGAACGACCGCAGCCGCGCGATCCCGTCACGGCTGGGCTTCTCGGAGGAGGGGATCAGGCGCCAGTCCGAGCGGGTGGGTGACCGGTTCGTGGACCACGTCGTCTATTCGGTGCTCGCCGATGAGTGGGCTCAGGCATCGAGCTGAGCGGACGGGCGGTCAGCGCAGACGGCGCCTGTGACCCCGTGAGCGGTCGATCGTCGTGCGCCGGCGCGCCAGTGAGCGGGGACGAGGGATCCGGCGCGACGCGGCCTTGCGCTCACGCTCACGATCGCGGTCCTCGCTGAGGCCGACCTCGAAGAACAGCAGGCTGGTGGCGAGCACGAGCCCCAGGCCGACCAGGATGAAGGCGATGATCGGGCCCGCGTCGCCGCCGACCACCAGCGCACAGACGACTCCTGCGACGACTAGCAGTGCCGCCGAGCCGAAGGCGGTGATCCGGGAGCGGGTGGTCAACGTCGGCTCAGCTGAGGTGGTGTACCTCCTGCAGCCCGTAGACCGGCGTCGGGATCCCGGCCGCGCGCGCCTTCAGCTGCAGGGCGAGATAGAGCGAGTAGTGACGGGACTGGTGCAGGTTGCCGCCGTGGAACCAGAGCCCCTCCACCTGCGTCGGCTTCCACATGTTGCGTTGCTCGCCCTCCCACGGACCCGGGTCCTTGGTCGTGTCCGAGCCGAGGCCCCAGACCTTGCCGACCTGGTCGGCCACATCCTGCGAGATGAGGTCAGCGGCCCAACCATTCATCGAGCCATACCCGGTCGCGTAGACGACCAGGTCGGCCGGCAGCGTGGTGCCGTCCGCGAGCACGACCGCATCCTCGGTCAGGTGGTCGACCTGGCCGCGGGCGAGCTTCACCCGCCCGTCGGCGACGAGATCCGCGGCGCCGACGTCAATGTAGTAGCCCGATCCGCGGCGCAGGTACTTCATGAACAGCCCGGAGTTGTCGTCGCCCCAGTCGTGGTCGAAGCCGGCTGCCTGCAGGCGATCGTAGAACTCACGGTCGCGCTCCCGGATCTCGTCGTAGACAGGCGTCTGGAGCTCGTGCATGATCCGGTACGGGATCGAAGCGAAGATCAGGTCGGCCTTCTCGGTCGTGATCCCGGAGGCGACCGCCTCCTCGGAGTACAGCGGCCGCAGGCCGACGTCCATCAGCGAGTCCGAGCGAACGATGTGGGTCGAGGAGCGCTGCACCATCGTCACATCGGCGCCGACCTCGTACAACGCGCCGCAGATGTCAAAGGCGGAGTTGTTGGAGCCGATCACGACCACCCGCTTGTCCGCATAGGCGTCGGGGCCGGGATGCTCGGAGGAATGGTGCTGCTCGCCGGCGAACTCATCCTGGCCTGGGAGCTGGGGAATGTTCGGCTTGCCTGACATGCCGGTCGCCAGCACCAGCTGGCGCGGGTAGAGGCGGACTGTCTTGCCCTCGCAATCGAGGATCACCTCCCACTCGCCCAGGGCCTTGTCGTAGGTCGCCGAGATCGCCTCGGTGGAGCCCCAGTAGTTGAGCTCCATCACGCGCGTGTACATCTCGAGCCAGTCGGCGATCTTGTCCTTGGGCGAGAAGACCGGCCAGTTGTCGGGGAACTTGATGTACGGGAGGTGGTCGTACCAGACGGGATCGTGCAGGCACAGTGACTTGTAGCGGCCGCGCCACTGATCTCCGGGGCGAGCGTGGCGGTCGACGACAATCGTCGGCACATCGAGCTGACGCAGCCGGGCCGCAAGCGCGATCCCGCCCTGGCCGCCGCCGACGATCAGGACCTCGGGCTGCTCGGTGTCGCCGAGTTCGATCGATTCCCGCCGGCGTCGCTCGAGCCATGTCTGGCGGTTGGCGCGAACGCCGTGCTCGGTGCCCTTCGGCCGCATCGTCCCGCGGGGCTCCTCATACCCCTTGAGCTCGACCAGTGCCGTGAGCAGCGTCCACGCCTTTCCATCTCGCAGCCGCAGCAGACCCTGCCCGCGCCCGACGGCGGTCTCGAACTCGAGCCATGCCTCGATCACGCCGTCTGTCTCGGTGGGCTCTTCGACCGTGTGAAAGTCGCTGGGCTCGGCACTCTCGAGCACGTGCTCGAGCATGTCGCGCACGCCCTCGGGGCCCTCGACCGTCTTCAGGTTCCAGGTCAGCGCGACCAGATCGCGCCAGAAGGACGTGGTGGCGAACAGGCTCGCGGCCGCCTCGGCATCCTTGTTGGCCAGCGCCGCGTTGAACTCGTCCAGCCACTCCTGCACGGCCTGCCCGATCGTGCCCTGCTCGACTGTCGTGGTGTCGGTCATGTCCCCTCCTCGGCGCCGTCCGGTTCACAGAGTCTGACCCATCGCGACGCGCGGTGGAAGGCTCGTCGCGGACGCTTGTCAGCGTGCTCGCGCTCCGGTCAGCTCTCGAGCCCAGACGGTCTCGCCGTGGCGCTGCTCGGGCGTCGCGGTCAGCCCGACTGCTCGCGCCACGCCCTGCGATGCCCGGTGCTCGGGATGGATGCACGCAGTCAGTCTTCGGGCGCCGTCGGCCGCGAGCCAGGCCGCCATCGCCCCGGTCGCCTCACGCGCATACCCGGAGCGCTGGAACTCCGCCCCGATCGTCCACCCGAGCTCGGCGGTCTGGTCGGCGTCGGCGACGGTCGCCTGAACGAACCCGACCGCCAGGCGGTCATCGAGCCGGCGCGCGATCCAGTTGTGCCAACGGTGGCGCCCGTCGCGCGAACGGCCCGCGATCTGGCGCGCGTAGCGCTCACGCAATTCCTCCGGGGTCGGCGGCCGTCCCCCGGTGAAGCGGTGCAGGGCGAGATCGTCGAGCAGCGGCGCCATCTCGACCGCATGCGCGAGCCGCAACGGCTCGAGGATCAGCCGCTCGGTCTCGAGGATCGGGGTCGCCGTGCGCCAGCGGTCGGGGTCGTCGAGCCGGCATCGCAGCTGCACGAAGAACGGCTTGTCGAGCGCCGCGGCGAGCTCGGGTGCGCCGGCCACGTCTGATCGCGTCGCCCGCGGCTCGCGCAGCTCCTCGATCACGAACCCGGCCTCGGAGAGCGCCAGCGTGTAGCTCTCGAGCGGGCGGTCGACGCTCTCGAAGGTCATCTCGAGCCCTCGCCGCTCGATTGCCTCGGTGGATCGCCGCTCGTCGAAGTACTTCGCGAGCGCCTCGTCGGAGCGGTTGAGCGGATGGACGATCGCGATGCATGCGACGCCGGACGGTCCCAGCACGCGAGCGATCTCCCGGATCGCGGTGGCCGGTTGGGGCATGTCCTGGAGGCTCATGAACGCGATCGCGAGATCGAAATGGTCTGCTGGCCAGGGGAGCGCTGCGGCGTCGCCGCAGACGATCCGCTCATAGACGCCCGCTTGCTCGGCTGCCGCCGTGAGCGTCGGCGAAGTGTCGATGCCGCTGATCCGGTGACCGTCCTTGGCCAGGATCCGGCCTAGGCGCCCCTCGCCACACCCGACATCCAGCGTCCGCTTCCCGGCGCCCGGGAGGAGCGTCATCAGCGCGGGAAGGTTCAGCTTCCAGAAGTAGACGTCGTGGTCCGGGGTCCGCGCCCAGGCCTGCCATTGCTCGGCGTTGTCCTCCCAGGCGGCGCTCACGTCGCGGCTTGGCATCGCCGGTTGATCTTTGCAGCCGGGTCTGATCGAGGGTCCGTTCGCGCGCGGGCGGGTTGCCGTAACCGCGACGTAACGCCGTTACGTCGGCGTTACGGCCGGCGTGGCACAACTGGCTTTCAGTGCGACGAACGTCCGGCAGCGCGTGCCATCACCGCGTGCGGCTTGCAGCGGCAGCGCTCCTTGGCGCGGCCCTGATCGCCGCTTGTGGATCGTCAAAGCACTCGGCGGCGGGCGGATCCTCCGCGCAGGGCGTCAAGTACGCCGACTGCATGCGCGCGCACGGCGTGCCCAATTTCCCTGACCCCAGCGCCGACGGGAGCGTCAGCTTGCCGGCTGACATCGACCCCGCCGCGCCGGCGTTTCAGTCGGCCCACCAGTCATGCGTGAGCCTCATGCCGAACGGCAACGCCCCACCGACTCCGATCTCGGCGACACAGCAGAGGAGCTTCTTGGCCAACGCGGCCTGCATGCGCAAACACGGAGTGCCGAACTTCCCCGACCCGGCGTTCGGCCCCGGGGGCATGGGCATCGGGTACGACGTCAAGCCGGGAGAGTTCAGCACGTCGCAGAGCGCGATCCTGCGCGCGAGCAGGCTCTGCATAAAGGTCGGCTCCCCGCTCCCGCTGGGCGATCTGGTCGGCCACTGAGTTGCCGGCTCAAGTGCGGCTGCCGGATGCCGATGAAGGGGATATGAACCCCGAACGTCGCTCGATGTTGGCGATCGTCCTGATGGCGGTCGGCCTGATCGCGTTGATCGTCGGCGGAGTGTCGGACGGCTGGAGCGCGCTTGCCGCGATCGGCATCGCGTGTTTCGCGGTCGCGATCGGCGCTCAGCTGGCGGTGCTCCGTCGCACCAGGTCCTGACCGTCGCGTGCGATCGCCCGGCCGATCCGGCGCGCGTGGATCGCGGCCATCCGGATCTGGCCGCTGAGCGCGACCTGAAAGCCCGCGAAGTAGAGGCCCGGGTTGGCGGGGTCACCGGGCGCGCCGCGGTCAAAGCGCGGTGCTCCTGAGTCGGTCAGCGCGCCGAGGTGCCCGACGATCGGCTCGAGCCCGCGGCGGTAGCCGGTCGCCAGGATCACGACGTCGGACGGCAGCAGCTCGCCGGTCGCGAGGATCGGGCCGTCGCGCGTCAGCCGGGCGACCTCGCCGACCACCTGTGCGCGGCCGGTCTTGAGCGCCGCGACGAACCCGTCATCGACGGCGGGGTTGACGCCGTTGCGAAAACGCGTCAGGAACCCCTGCGGCGCCGGCGGCATCCCGTACGGGCGCAGGTCGCCGTAGAGCTGCTTCTGGACGATGCGGCCGATCAGGTCGCTCGGGAGGCTGGGGAGCTGCTCGGCGACGAGCGTGATCGGCCCGAGCGGGATCTGGAGCAGGTCCCGGGGGAAGATGTTCGGCGGCGTGCGCATCGAGACGGTGACCCCCGCTCCGGATCGGACCAGCAGTCCGGCGAGGTCGATGCCGCTGTTGCCGGCGCCTACCACCAGCACCTGCTTGCCTGCGAACCGCGCCAGGTCTTTGACTGCGGCGATGTGCGCGAGCTCGCCACCGAACGTCGACTGCTGAGCCCAGGCCGGCAGGTGCGGCTCGGCGTCCCAGCCTGTCGCCACCACCACGCGACGCGCCGCGAGCGGGCCCTCGGCGCACTGCACGAGCCACCCGCCGTCAGGGCGCCTGTCGACTCGCTGCACCTCGATCCCATGCCTCACGCGCAGGCCGTTGTCGCGCGTGTAGCCCTCGAGATAGGAGATGAACGCGTCGCGCGACGCGTACCGTCCCGCGCTCCGCGGCAGCGGCGTGCCCGGCAGTCGCGAGAACGCACGCCAGGTGTTCAGCCGCAGCCCGTCGTAGCGGGCGCGCCATCGCGTCGCGACCGACGTCGCCGCGCTCGAGGATGGTCGCGTCGATGCCATGCCGGCGGACCTCGGCGGCGGTCGCAAGTCCGGCCGGGCCGGCTCCGACGACCACCACATCGAAAGGCCCCTCCACGCGGCCGCTCAGCGATCGTTGAGGTCGAGCACCGGCACTGGGGGCTCGATCGTGCTCTTTGAGTCGGTCGGGATGATCGCGGTGCCGAGCGCGAAGAACTCGATCACGTGGCTTCCCCAGCCGTGGCTGCGCTCCGACAGCGACACGCCGACGATGCCCTCGGCGCCAAGCTCCTGGGCCTCGGTCTGCATCCGCTGCATCGCGAGCTCGCGCGCTTCATAGAGGGCCTGGGTGAAGTTCGGCAGCTCGACGTTGCGGCCGGTCTGGGCCACGGTCCGCAGCGGCCCGCGGCGGCCGACGTGGTACACGCAGCTGCCCATCACCATCCCGACGGGCCGGTGGCCGGTGCGCAGCAGCGTCCAGAACTCCTGGCCCGACAGGTCGCTCTGGAACGGGCGCCCGTTCGGCGCCCTGTGCAGCACGCCATCGCGGTGCTTGACGGCCGTCCCGATCGCGATGAACTCGGCCATGTTCGCGCCCCACTCATAGCGGCCGATGTCGAGCCGGACGCCGACGATCCCGTCGGCGCCGAGCTGGTCGGCCTCCTCCTCCATCCGCGTCATCGCGAGGTGGCGGGCGCTGTACATCGCCTGTGAGAGCACATTCAGCTCACGGCTCGTGGTCGGGCCGGTGACCTGAAAGCCGATGTGGAAGATCGAACTGCCGACCACCAGGCCGACCGGGTCAAACCCCGCCTCGGTCACCAGCAGGAACTCGTTGACGCTCAGATCCGAGGTGTAGAGGCCCTCGCGATTCTGCTCCAGACGCTCGCGGCCTGACTCGGGGATGCCCTCGAGTGATTTTGGGTTGTAATCGGTCAAGTGATGCCCATCCGCATGGTGGTCTTTATCGGATTCGGATCTTGTCCGCGACCTTCGCGCCGGCGGACCGCGGTGCCCGCGGCGTGCATTGTGATCATCCAGCCCGAGCGCTCGGCTTCGCCGTGGCCAGAGACGCGGTAGGGCACGCCGAAACGGCCCACGTGCCAGCCGCGCTGGTCGCTGGTCTGCACCGATGAGGCCAGCCCGATCCGGTCGCGCTGGACCGAGTGCGAGAACTCGACGCCGACCGCGCCGGTCCCGCGAGCCTCGCCGACCTGCCCGCGGAGGCTGACGCGCGCCGTTTCACGCGCGAGGTGAAAGCCCTGGCTGAGCTCGTCGAGCTCCTGGTTCTGGGTGGCCGCTCGCATTCGCCGGATCCGGGTCGACCGCGCCGGCGAAGCGAACACGATCGAGGTCGTGGCCACCAGTCCGGCCGGCTCATGGCCGGCCCCATGCAGACGCCAGTAGTCCTGAACCGACAGGTCGCTCAGTGTCGGAGAGTCGGTGCCGGTCGAGCTCGGAAACCGGATCGCGGTCCCCGTCACCACGTATTCGATCGTCCGCTTACCGAGGTCATGGTCACCGCGGTGCAGGCGGACGCCGACGACCGCGTCGGCGCCGACCTCCAGCGCCTCCTGTGCGAGCCGGCTCAGGGCGCGCCGCCGGGCCAGGTTCCACGCCGCGGTCAGCACATCGAGCTCGCACACCACCTCGGTCCGCCATTTGTAGTTACGGACCTGCGAGAACGAGGCCTCCGTGTACAGGTTCTGGCGTGCGACGCCGGTTGGCGTCGGCACGTACGGCGAGCTGCTGATAAACGTCACGCCCGGCTCGAGTGGTGGCAGGTACTGCCATCCGGTCCGGATCACGCTGGCCCCCATCACCTGTGCCAGCGGCTGGGGCCCGAGCCTGTTGAGCAACGCGAACTCGTTCACCGACAGACCGCTCGTGAACAGCGAACCATCGCTCGCCAGCGATTGCAGCCGCTCCTGCGCCCGTGGCGGGATCCCGCCCGCCTCGATCCGCGCCAGCGAGTCGGGGTGCTCGGGATCGTCGTCGGCCATGCGCCCGAAGAACCCCACGGTCAGCCCTCGGAAGCGGTCATGCAGCTCCTGCGCGCATCGTTCATGTTGTAGCGCCTGACGACGGTGCGGGTCGCGTTCAGCGGCCGGCAGGCCACTGACGACTCGCGCACTGGCGGTAGGTAAGCTTCTTACCAGTGGCGCACGCGGCGACTCTCCCGGTCCTGTTCGTGGTCGAGCACGATCAGAGCTCGCTTCACTCGCTTGTCTCTGACCTGACCCGGCGGTTCGGCCACGACTTCGCGGTGCGGGGCGATACGTCGCCCGAACGCGCGCTCGAGGTCCTCAACTCGATGGCCGCCGCGGGCCAATCGGTCGCCTTGCTGCTTGTCGACGAGGACGCAATGGAGTTCCTCGCGCACGCCCACGCGCTGCACCCGGGCGCCAAGCGGGTGCTGCTCGTCGATCGCGATTACAGGTCCACGAGCCCCGCCGTGCAGGCGATGACGCTCGGACAGGCCGACTTTCACATCGTGCGCCCATGGTCCGATGACGAGCTGATGTTCGGCGCGATGAGCACCTACCTGGCGTCGTGGACGCGTGAGCAGGAGCCCGACTACGAGCTGTTCCAGATCATCGCCCACGAGGGCGACCCGCGGGCACTTCAGCTGCGCGATGTGATGACGCGCTTCAGCCTCCCGTTCACGTTTCATGCGGCCGACGGTGACGAGGGCATGCGGCTGCTCGCCGAGGCCGGCGCCGAGGGGACCCGGCAGCCGGTCGTGGTCCGTCACGACGGCCACGTGATGATCGATCCCGGCATCGCCGAGGTGGCCGGCGAGATTGGCGTCAACGTGGTCAACGACGTCGAACAGTGCGAGCTGGCGATTGTCGGTGCCGGCCCGGCCGGGCTGACGGCGGCCGTCTATGCGGCATCGGAAGGTCTGGAGACCGTGCTGCTCGAGCTCACCGTGTCCGGCGGTCAGGCGGGAACAAGTCCGCTGATCCGGAATTACCCAGGCTTTCCACACGGCATCGGCGGCGGCCTGCTGATGGAGCGGACCTGCGAGCAGGCATGGCTGATGGGGGCCCACATCGTCTTCGCCCAGCAGGCCGTTGCATTGGAGCGACAGGGCGATGCCCGCATCGTCCGGCTGCTCGACGGAAGCTGCGTGCGTGCCCGGGCGGTCGTGATCGCGACCGGGATCGAGTGGCGACGGTTGGGGGTGCCGGCGCTCGAGGCGCTCGTCGGCTCCGGGGTCTTCTATGGTGCCGCCGTGAGCGAGAGCCGCGCGATGCAGGGCGCGGACGTGTTCATCGTCGGCGGCGGCAACTCGGCAGGCCAGGCGGCCATCCACCTGGCCAAGCACGCCCACACCGTGACCCTGGTCGTGCGGGGTGACAGCCTCGCCAGATCGATGTCGAGCTATCTGATCCAAGCGATCGGGTCGACCCCGAATATCGTCGTCCGCCACCGGACCGAGGTCGTCGACGGCGGCGGAAGCGGGACGCTGCGGCACCTCGAGCTCGCCGACCGCCGGACGGGCACGACCGAGCAGGTCAGCGCGGCGGCCCTGTTCATCATGATCGGCGGCGAGCCGCACACCCGGTGGCTCGGCGACGAGATCGTCCGCGACCGCCAGGGATATCTGATCACCGGCCGTGAGCTGCTCGAGCACCGGTCGGCGCGATGGGAGCTCGATCGCGAGCCGTTGCCGCTGGAGACCAGCATCCCGGGCGTGTTTGCGGCCGGTGACGTACGCGAGGACTCGATCAAGCGCGTCGCATCCGCGGTTGGCGACGGCGCGACGGTCGTGCGGCTCGTGCATGAGCACCTGCGCCGCCACTCCCCGGTGTCGGCGCCGGCAGTCAGCCGGCCGAGCATCAGGTCGGCTCAGCTGCGTTGAGCAAACGCGTTGTCGAGCGCTGATTGCAGCCCGATCGCGAGCGCGCCGGTCAGCACCGCGGCGTCACCGAGGCTCGAGACTTCGACCCGGGGCGCGAACGGCAGCTGCTCGGCCAGCAGCTCCCGGATCGGCGCCAGCAGGAGGTCGCCGTTGGCGCCGATCCCACCGCCGAGCACCACCAGCTCGAGGTCGCCGACGGCGGCGATCGGCGCGATGTGAAGCGCGATCCGCCGTGCGGCCTCAGCCACGACCACGGAGCCGAGCCGATCCCCCGCCCGGGCGGCGCCGAAGATCGCCGGCACCGTGAATGGCGCTTCGAGCGTGGTCATGATCCCGGGACGGCGCGCCGCCGCCGCGGCGAACTCCGAGATCGCCTGAGCACACGGGTCATAGCGGTCGCCGTCAGCGGCACCGAGCGCGAAGTCAAGCTCGCCGGCAGCGCCGTTGTGACCGCGATGAAGCTCGCCGCGGATCATCAGCCCGGCTCCGAGGCCGGTCCCGACCGAGAGGAACGCGAAGTTCTCGACTCCGCGTCCGACGCCGCGCCACTGCTCGCCGACCGCCGCGAGGTTGATGTCGTTCTCGACCGAGACCGCAATGCCAAGCCGTGACGCGAGCTCGGGCCCGATCCTGATGTCCTCGAGGCCGGCGACGTTCTCGCCCAGACGGACGGCGCCCGTCGACGGGTCGACCACGCCCGGGACGCCGATGGTCGCGCTGTCGATCGACTCGGGGGGGAGCTCGCTGGCGGCGATCAACTGCTCGCGCAGCTCGGTCGCGGCGTTGAGCAACTCGTACACGTCGGCGCCGGCCGCCTCCACGTCCTGGCGAGCCCGGATGTCCCCGTGCAGGTCGCAGATCGCTCCGCGGAGGAACCGCGCGCCCATGTCCAGCCCGAGCACCAGCCGCGCCTCGGGGACCGCTTCGAACAGGGTCGCACCGTAACGGCCCTTGGCGGAGTCGGCCTCGACCTCCCTCACGAGCTGGGCGTCGAGCAGGGACTGCAGCGCGAGCGAGACAGTCGGCTTCGAGATCCCGACCCGGCGCGACAGCTGGGCGCGCGAGATCGGCGCCGCCGTCCGGATCGCCTCGAGCACGGTGCGCTCGTTGAGCGCGCGCAGCAGCGCGGGGGTGGCGGACATCAGCCTCGGGCTCCGCTCACTCTGCGCCGAGCCGCTCGCCGGTCGCGGGGTCGAACACGTGGGCCTCGCCCGGTCGCGGGACGAGCGTCACGTGGTCGCCACGCTCCGGGGGCTGGCGCCAGTCCGTACGCGCGATCAGCCGGGTGTCGGCCTCGCCGCCCACCTCGGCCACGCAGAATGCGAACGCGTCGGCTCCGAGCTCCTCGACGACCTCGACTCGCGCCCGGATCCCGCCGCTGTGTTCGATCTCGAGTGACTCCGGCCGCAGGCCGACGATCACGTCATGGAGACCCCGCGCTCGGGCGGCGGCCGCCGCCTCGGGCGCAAGCTTGACCGGGACGCCGCTCAGCTCGGCGACACCATCGCCGTTGAGGTGGGCCGGACACAGGTTCATCGCCGGCGAGCCGATGAAGCCGGCGACGAACAGATTCGCCGGCCTGTTGTAGAGCTCGCGCGGCGGCCCGCACTGCTGAAGGCGCCCGTCCCGCAAGACGGCCACCCGCTCGCCCATCGTCATCGCCTCGACCTGATCGTGGGTCACGTACAGGGTCGTGACCCCGAGGTTGCGCTGCAGCTCGGCGATGTCGACGCGCATCTTCACGCGCAGCTTCGCGTCGAGGTTCGAGAGCGGCTCATCCATCAGGAACACCTGCGGGTTGCGGACGATCGCGCGCCCCATCGCGGCGCGCTGGCGCTCGCCGCCCGAGAGCTGCGCCGGTTTGCGGTCAAGCAGCGAGGTCAGGCCGAGCATCTCGGCCGCCTCGTCGACCCGCCGCTCGCGCTCGACCTTGCGGACTCCGGCCATCTTGAGCGGGAACCCGATGTTCGAGCGCACGTCCATGTACGGGTACAGCGCGTAGTTCTGAAACACCATCGCGATGTCGCGGTGCTTGGGCGGGATGTCGGTTACGTCCTGGCCGCCGATGTAAACCGCGCCGGCGTCGACCTCCTCGAGCCCGGCGAGCATCCGCAGCGCGGTCGACTTGCCCGACCCGGACGGGCCGACGAGCACCAGCAGCTCGCCGTCGGTCAGCGTCAGGTCGAGCCGGTCGACCGCCGGGATGTCGTTGCCTCGGAAGATCCGCGTCGCCTGCTCGAACCTCACCTCAGCCATGGTTGCCTCCCGGAAGTGCCTGGGCGCCCCTGATGTTGTCGGTCTGGCGGCCGGTCAGGTCACGCAACCCGTCACCCTCGATCCGTGTGAACGCCGCATCGAGCTCGGCCCGTGCGCGGGCGACGACCGTCGAGTTGAGGCCGAGGTCATCGAACGCCAGCAGGGCGGCGCCGACGATCGGGGCGGTGGCCGCGACGAGCACGTTCGCGTCGGGCGCAACCTCGTGCACGCCGGCCGCGACCCGCTCGATCGCGCCCGCCGAAGCCGCCCTGATCAGGCCACCGCCGAGCACCACGTCGGGCGCTTCGCCCGCCAAGCCCAGCCGCCGCACCGCGACCGTCGCGAGCGCGACGATCTCGTCGGCGAGCCGATCGACGATCGAAGCCGCCACCCCGTCCTGCGCGGCGACCGGAAACACGACCCGCGCCAGCTCGCCCAGCCGCTCGCTCGGCAGCTCACGGAGATGGATCGCGCGGGCGACGTCGAACGGCACGGAGAGCCCGTAGTACTCCGGCACCGCGGATTCGAGGATCGTCCGGGGTCCGCGGCCGTCGGCGCTGCGCGCGGCGGCGGTCAGCGCGGCGAGCCCGACGTCGTAGCCGCCGCCCCAGTCGCCCGTGATCGCGCCCAGCGACGGGAACCGCAGCTGGCGCCCATCTGGGGCGATCCCGATGCAGTTGATCCCGCCGCCGCAGACGACGGCGACGCCCCAGCCGCGGTCGGTCCCCGATCGCAGCAGCGCCAGCGTGTCGTTGTCGATCATCAGCCGCTCAGTCCAGCCCAGCGGCTCAATTTCGGCGCGCAGCGCCGCGAGCTCCTCGGGGAGGTCGGCACCGGCCACCATGATCTGTGCCGAGGCCGCCGACTCCGGTTCTCGGCCGGCCTCGGAGAACGCCTGCGCGAGCAGGCCCTCGAGCAGCTCGACACAGCCATCGGTGCCGACGAAATGTGGCGAGCTCTGGCCGCCGCGCACGAGCGCGAGCAGCCTGCCGCCGGTGTCGACCAGCGTCAGGTCGGTCTTGACGTTGCCGCCGTCGACCGCGAGCACGATCCCGTCTGCGGTCATCATCTCACCTCAGACCTGGTCGAGAGCAGCTCGTCGAGCAGTGGGTCGACGAGCTCGTAGTCGCGGACCAGCGGGTTGGTCAGCAGCGCCAGCCGCGCGGTGTCGCGATCACCGGTCACAGCGGCTGTCGCCGCCAGCCGCTCGTAGGCGGCAACGTGCTGCACGAGGCCGAGCAGCTCGGGGGCAAGCGGCCGCTGCGGGAGCGCGACCGGGCCGTCCGCGGTGATGCGGGCGGGGACCTCGACCACGTCGTCATCGGCGAGGCCGGCGAGCGTGCCGCGGTTGCGTCCGTCGATCACCTGGACGTCCTCGCCGCCGGTCGCCAGCGACGCGACGAGCTGCGTCGCGGCCTCGCTGTAGTAGGCGCCGCCGCGCCGGTCGAGCAGCGCGGGCTTCTCGGTCAACGCCGGGTCGCAGTACATGTCCAGCAGCTCGCGCTCGATCTCGGCGACCACCTGCGCCCGGGGCGGCTCGAGCTTCTGCTCGGCGACGACCTCCCGTTCGCCGTAGAAGTAGCGCAGGTAGTAGGACGGGATCGCGCCGAGGTCGGTGAGCAGGCTGCGTGGCATCCCGATCTCGTCGGCGAGCGAGTCACCGTGTTCGTCGAGCAGCTGCGGCAGGACGTCCTGGCCGTCGAGTAGGACCTCGCGAATCCAGGTCAGGTGGTTGAGACCGACCTGGTTGACCCGTACGCGCGTGGGGCTCACGGCGAGCCTCGATGCGATCGACCGCTGGAAGGTGATCGCGACGTTGCACAGTCCGACGGCGCGGTGGCCGGCGTCGAGCAGCGCCCGGGTCACGATCCCGACCGGGTTGGTGAAGTCGACGATCCAGGCGTCGGGTCCAGCGAGCTCACGCGTGCGGGCCGCGATCTCGAGCACCGCCGGCACGGTCCGCATCGCCTTCGCCAGACCGCCCGCGCCGGTCGTCTCCTGGCCGACGCAGCCGCAGGCAGCCGGAATCGTCTCGTCGCGCAGGCGCGCCGCCTGGCCCCCAACCCGGATCTGGATCAGCACCGCACCCGCTCCGTCGAGCGCTCGGTCGAGATCGCCGGTCACCTCGAGCCCGCCCCTGTAGCCCTGACGGTCGAGGATCCGCCGCGACACGCCACCGAGGATCTCGCGCCGCTCGCCGTCGATGTCGTGCAGCACGAGCTCGCGCACGTCAATCCGCTCGCGTTCCCGCATCAGTCCCGAGACGAGCTCTGGGGTGTAGGTCGAGCCGGCGCCGATCACCGCGAGCTTCATCCCTTGACCCCCGTCAGCGTGATCCCCTCGACGAACGCCTTCTGCGCGAAGAAGAACAGCAGGATGACCGGCGCCATGAAGACGACGGTTCCCGCCATCACCAGGTTCCAGTTGACCGTGTAGAGGTTGCGGAACTGCGCCAGCCCGACCGACAACGTCCAGTGGGCTGGGTTCTCGATCGTGTACAGCAGCGGACCCCAGAAGTCGTTCCAGCACAGCAGGAAGCTGAACAGCGCAACCGCCGCGATCGCCGGCTTGGCGAGCCGGGCGATGACCGAGAACATGATCCTGAACTCGCCGCAGCCGTCGACTCGCGCGGCGTCGGCGTACTCGGGCGGGATCGTCATGAAGAACTGGCGCAGGAGGAAGATTGAGAACGCGTCACCGAACCAGTTCGGGATCACCAGCGGCCAGATCGTGCCGACCAGGTGCAGGTGGGCGAACATCACGTAGACCGGGATCACGGTCACCTGGGGCGGCAGCATCATCGACACCAGTACCCCGATGAACACGAGGTTGCGCCCCTTCCACTGCAGGCAGGCGAGCGCGTAGGCGACCGGGACGCTCGACAGCACCAGGCCGATCGTCGCCAGCGACGCGTACAGGAACGTGTTCCAGGCGTAGCGCAGCATCGGCGCCTCCTTGAACACCTGCAAGATGTTGTGGAAGTCAAACGGCTGGGGCCACAGGTTCGATGTCAGCGACTGGGCGTTGGTCATCAACCCGGTCAGGACCATGAACACGAACGGCGCGATGAACATGATCGCCAGCACGATCAGGATGCTGTGGTCGGCGACCGCGATCAGCATCCGCTTGCGCCTGACCGCGCGCGGCACCGTCCGTCTGACGACTGGAGTCTGTATCTCGACGGCGGTCGCCATCTACCGCATCTCCCCCTGGGCGTGGACCCAACGGCTGGAGTGACGCAGCACCAACAGCGTCACAGCGAGCGAGACGATCAGCAGCAGCATCGACAGCGCCGCCGCATAGCCCATGTTGAAGTAGCGAAAGCCCTGCTGGTAGAGGAGCAGCGGGTAGAACAGGGTCGAGCCGTCCGGGTAGCCGAGCGTGATCGAGCTATCTCCGGCGCCCCCTGCCGCACCCGGCGGGGCGACCGTGCTCGCGACATAGGCCTGGTCGAAGTACTGAAGGCCCTGGATCACGGCGATCACGATCGAGAACAGGATCACCGGGCTGATCGTGGGCAGCGTCACGTGCCACATCCGCCGCCACGCTCCGGCGCCGTCCAGCTGGGCGGCCTCGTGCAGGTGCTTTGGGACGTCGAGGATCGCCGCCAAGAAGATCACCATCGCGTTGCCGACGCCCCACAGGCTCAGCAGCGTCAGCGACGGCTTGGCCCAGTGCTCTGACTGAAACCACAGCGGCCCGGTGATCCCGATCTTGGCCAGCAGAGTGTTGACGGGACCGGTGCCGGGGTTGAACAGGAACACGAACCCGAGCGTCGCGGCGACCGACGGCGCCAGGGTCGGCAGATAGAAGATCGTCCGAAAGATTCCGACCCCGGCCTTCGCGCGGGTGACCATGACCGCGATCCCGAACGCGAACAGCACCTGGAGCGGCACCGCGATCGCGAGGAACCAGAGCGTGTTCGAGACCGCGGGCCAGACCTCGGCGTCGCCGCCGAACAGGTACTTGTAGTTGGCGAGCCCGATCCAGACGGGGTTGGAGAGCAGGTCGTAGTGGGTGAACGACAGGTATGCGTTGTCGACCAGCGGATAGCCGAAGAACACGGTGAAGCCGACGAGCCACGGGCTCATGAACAGCAGCACCGTCAGCCGCCGCCGCCACGCCGCCTTGCGCTTGGCGCCACGGCGAGCTGGGCTGAGCGGCGGCAGCTCGTACTTCGACTTCGAGCTCGGGGTCGCGGTGCTCAACTGCTCGGTCTGGACTGCATCAGCGCGGCCGCGAGTGTCACGGAGCTTTCTCGCCCGCGGTCGAGTTCGCGACCTGCGCGTCGATCTGCGAATCGACGCCCTTCAGACCGGACACCAGCCCCGACGACGGCACCGTCCCATCCTCCCACTTGCTCTGGAAGCTCTGGAGCATCTCCTGGTTGGCCGACCCGATCGCCGTGTTCGGATCGGTGGACGTGTGCGGGTTGGCGAAGATCTTCAGGAACGTGTCGAACTGCGGATTGCGAGCCAGCGCCGGATCGCTGAGCGCCGAGGTGATCGTCGGCACGTTGCCGAGTCCGTTGGCGAACTTCTCGATCGCGCCGGTGTTGAACGCGAGGTACTTCGCCAACAGCCACGCCGCCGCCGGGTTGGCCGCGCCCTTCGGGATCCCCATCACATTGCCGGTCGTGTACCCGGCCCCGTAGAGACCGGGCTGGCTGTCCTGCACCGGCGCCGGGGCGGTTCCGTACTGGATGTTGGCGTGGTCTGACTTGATGAACTGGACGCGCCACTCGCCGTCGAGCTCCATCGCGATCTTGCCGGTCTCGAACGCGTTCGAGGGCGAGAACTCCTCACCGGCGCTCGACAGAAAGCGCGCGAGCTTGCTGGTGCCGTAGAAGCTGATCAGCTGCTTCTCCCAGCGCATGTAGTCAGCCCAGGCGGGGTCGGTAGCGAGCGAGGACTTGCCGCTCTGATCCCACTGCGCATTCCACAGCGGCGCATAGTGCGCGGCTGCGTTCTCGTAGAACGAGCTGGTCGGCACGTAGCCGGCGACCTTGATCGACCCGTCGGGATTGAACTGGGTCAGCTTCTCGGCGTCCTGCGTCAGTTGGTTGAACGTCTTCGGCGGGGACTTGATCCCGGCCTTGGCGAACATCGCCTTGTTGTAGTAGAGGCCGTAGGCGTCGGCGAGGTCCGGCAGCGCGCACCGGTTGCCTGCGAACTGGGTGTAGCCGCGGACCGCGGGCGGCATCACATTGAGGTTCACGTGGTCGCGCTCGATGTAGGGCGTCAGGTTGATCCACGCGCCGGTCCCGCAGTACTCGCCGAGATTGTCAGCCGACTGCGACATCGTCAGGTCGGGCGGGCTGCCACCGCGGATCGCCGCGACGATGTTGTCGTCGGTGATCCCGCCGCGGCTCTTGACCGTGATCTTCGGATAGAGCTTGTGGAAGTTCGCGATCACGCTGTTCATCACCGCCAGCTGGCGGCCGGTGAACGGGTTCCAGAAGGTGATCGTGGCCGGCTTGCCGTTGTACTGGGCCGGGGCGCCGCCGCTGCTCGCGCCCGAGCTGCTGCCACCGCAGGCGGCCACCGCCAGCGCTGAGAGGGTCATCGCCAACACTGCCGCGCTACGTCGCATCTGACGCTCCTTGACTCGCTGCGAGGGACGCGCGTGCGTGCGCGCTGCGCGGCCCCTGGGTGCTGCTCGGTGGCTTGCCGCTGGCAATCCGCCCGAGGCAATTTTGGTTAGGAACCCTTCCGAGGGGCGCCACTATAAACAGGTGCTCGGATTGGAGTCAAGCAACAACTGTCCCAACTTGTAAGGGTTGCTAACGATCACTAATCTCTCCCGCCGTGGGTCCGACAGCGCTCAGCTGGCTCGAGCAGGAGTTGTGCGAGCAGGGGGAGGTGCTCGCAGCGCGCGCTGCGCAGGGTTGGCAGTCGGCGCGGGCGGCCGCCGATGCCCTGCGCTCCGATGACGTCGACTATCTCGTCATCGCGGCGCGCGGGACGTCGGACAACGCGGCCCGGTATGCCCAGTACCTGCTCGGGGTGCAGTCGCGGATCCCGGTCGCGCTCGCGGCGCCGTGGCTGTACTCGGGCGACTCGCCGCCGCTGCTTGCGCGCGGCGCCGTTGTCGCGATCTCGCAGTCGGGCCGCTCGCCCGACATCGCGGCAGTCGTGGCGGCCGCGCGGGATCAGCGCCGGCCGACGGTCGTGATCACCAACGATCTGGACTCTCCGCTGGCGGCGGCAGCCGACGTCGTCGTGCCGCTGCTGGCGGGCGTTGAGCGGTCAGTCGCGGCGACCAAGACCTACCTCGCGTCGCTGCACGCGATCGCGCAGATCACCGCGTGCGTCGCCGGGACCGAGGATGCGTGGGGCGCGTGGTTCGAGCACCTGCCGTCGCTGGTCTCGGCGACGGTTTCGGATCAGCTCGCGGAGCGCGGCCGGTTTGACCCGCTCAACCAGATGGGTCTGGTGACCGCGCTCGGACGCGGACTCCAGTTCCCGACCGCGTTTGAGACGGCGCTCAAGATCCGCGAGCTGAGCGGCATCCCGGCCGAGGCCTTCTCGCCGCCCGAATTGGTGCACGGCCCGATCGCGGCACTGGGGCCGTCGGGAGCGGTCTGGCTCGTGAGCACGACCGGCCGCGGCCGACCCGACCGTGCGGCGTTCGAGCTTCTGCGCCACGGCAGCGGCCTCAGCGTTGTTGTCTCCGACGATGACGAGCTGCTCGCGGCCGCGGACATCGGGGTGCGCGTCGGTGGGGTGCGCGTCGGTGGGGTGGGCGTCGGGCCGGGGCTCGCCGAGTGGGTGGCGCCGATGATCGCGGTGATCCCGGGGCAGGTGGCGGCGCTGCGGCTCGGCGAGCTGCGCGGGGTCGACCTCGATCGTCCGCACGGGCTTCGCAAGGTGACGCTGACCTCGTGAGGCGAGCGTTCGGCATCGGCGTGGCGCTGGCAGCGCTGGCCCTCGCTCCGGGGCTTGCCTCCGGGTCCTCGCCGGGTGCTCCCGCTCGCTCGGCAGCGCCCTCGGCGTCGGGTCGGACGTCCGGATGCGCGGCACGCGAGCATGCAGGATGTGACAAACCGGCCTGCGCCGGCCGGATTTGTCACAGGCTGCAGGCTGGAGGCGCGACTTGCGACAAATCGGACCGGGCTGCGCGGATTTGTCACGTTCGGCAGGGCGGGCAGGGGGCTGCGGCCGCGCTCGCCGCGCTCGCCGCGCCCGCCGCGAACGCCGCCCCCGGCGCGAACGCCGCGCTCGCCGCGAACGCCGCGCCCGCCGCGAACGCCGCGCTCGCCGCGAACGCCGCCCGTGCCGCGTACGTGCGTGTCAACCAGCTCGGCTATCCCCTGGCGTCGACCAAGCGGGCCTACCTGCTCTCGAGCGCGGCCGCAGGCGGGCGCGACGTACACCGTCAGGCGGGTCGCCGACGGCTCGACCGTGTTCACCGGGAAGGTCGGTGGCCGCTCGCTGGGGCGTTGGAGCGCTCGCTTCCCCTGGGTCTATGCGCTCGACTTCGATGCCGTGACGGCCCCAGGCGCGTATGTGATCGAGGTCGCCGGGAACGTCGTCACCGCGGTTTGTGATCGACACGCCCGCCGGGGTCTACGACGGCGCGCTGCACAACGCCCTGACGTTCTACGAGAACGAGCGCGACGGTCCCGACTTCATCCGCTCGGCGCTGCGGACCGGCCCGGGCCACCTCAACGATCGGCACGCCCGGACATACCTGACGCCCAAGGTCGACGACAACGGCGCCTTCAAGGGGGATCTGAAGCCGCTGCGCCCCTACATCAACACGGCCGGTGGGTGGTGGGACGCCGGCGACTACCTGAAGTTCGTGCAGACGACGAGCTACACGGTCTCGGTGCTGCTGACCGGGGTCCGCGACTTCCCCGCGCAGATGGGCTCGGCGGCGGGGGCTTCCAACTTCACACGCGAGGCGAGCTTCGGCGTGCGGTGGCTGCTGAAGATGTGGAACGACCGAACGCGGACGCTGTACTACCAGGTCGGGATCGGAGACGGCAACAACCGCACGATCTCCGACCACGACATCTGGCGCCTGCCGCAGGCCGACGATCATTTCGGCGGCCACAACCCGCTGTATCGATACATCCGCCACCGCCCGGTGTTCCGTGCCGGACCACCCGGTTCGCCGGTGAGCCCCAATCTCGCCGGCCGCGACGCCGCCGCGTTCGGGCTCTGCTTCCAGATCTTCCGCCGCAGCGACCCCCAACTTGCCGCCCGCTGCCTGCGAGCGGGCGAGCACATCTTCGCGCTGGCCGACACGCATCCCCGCGGAAACCTGCTGACAGCGATCCCGTTTGACTTCTACCCCGAGACCCAGTGGCGCGATGACCTCGAGCTCGGAGCAGTCGAGCTCGCCGACGCTCTCCGAGGTGGCGGACTGCCCGGCGGCCTGCCCCACCGCCGCGGGACCTACTACCTGCGCCAGGCGGCGCGGTGGGCCCGCGCCTACATCGCGCACAGCCGTGGCAGCGCCGACACGCTGAACCTCTACGACGTCAGCGGGCTGGCGCACTACGAGCTGATCCGCGCGATGGCGCGCTTCGGTGACCCGCGCGGGCGCGGTCTTGCGGTCGGCCGCGCCACGTTGCTGGCCGATCTGCGAGAGCAGCTTGCGAACGCTCAGGCGATCGCCCGACATGATCCGTTCGGCTTCGGCTATCCGTGGAGCGTCGAGGACACCGCATCGCATGGTTTCGGGCTGTCGGTGATGGCCAGCGAGTACGCGAGCCTGACCGGGGACAGCTCCTATCGCACGCTGGCGGCGCGGTGGCTCGGCAATGTGCTCGGCGTCAACGCCTGGGGGGTCTCGCTGGCGATCGGCGACGGGACCACGTTTCCCGACTGTCCCCAACATCAGGTGGCCAACATCGCCGGGTCGTCGGACGGCCGTGGGACGGTGCTTGCCGGGGCGGTGGTCGAGGGGCCCAGCAACGCGGCGACCACGGGACTGCTCGACCACATGCGGCGCTGTCCGGCTCACGGGGGTGACGCCTTCGCCCGCTTCAACGGCCACGGCGCCGTGTTCCGCGACAACGTGCAGTCCTACTCGACGGTCGAGCCGGCGATCGATCTGACGGCGACCTCGCCGCTGGCGTTCGCATGGCAGATCGCGGCGCCGCGTCCGCTGGGCGGGCGGTGACGCACAGCCCTGCGCGCGGCGCGCCCGGCTGCGCCCGCCAGCGCCCCAGCACGCGCCACAGGCGCGGGGCTATCCGCTACCGCGGCCCCGCGTCAATCGCCGCGCGCACATCGGCCTCGCGCGGTTGGGACCCGAAGCCGGTCACCACCCAGGTGGCGCCAGCGGCGACCCACGGCTCGACATCCTCTCCGGCTGCGATCTCGATCACGAGGTCGAACGCGCCCGGGGCATCGGGCGCTCGCAACGCGCGGACCTCGTCAGCGAGCACCGTCAACGCATCGGGGCCCGGGAGCTCGATCGGGAACAGGCCGTCCCAGCGCGCGGCGCGGCGCAGCGGCCGCCGGTTGGGCCATCGCGAGGCGACCCAGATCGGGATCCGGGGCTGCTGGACAGGAGGCGGTTCAAACTCGCCGGCCCAGAAGTCGCTCAGCCGCGCCAGGCCGTTGTCGAGCAGCTGCGCACGCTCGCGTGGGTCCTCGACCTCGCCGAACGGCGCCAGTTCCCCGCTGCGGGTGCTGCCGAGACCGACGCCCAGTGTCAGCCGGCCGCGGCTCAGGTGATCGAGTGTCACCGTCTCGCGCGCCAGCTTCTGGATCCGGCGCCGGGACAAAGGAGTGACCATCGGGCCGATCCGCAACCTGTCAGTCGCACAGGCGATCGCCGCCAGCGCGACCCACGGATCTGAAATGGCCTGCACCGGCGCCTGGTAGCGGATGTGGTCCCAGAGGAAGAAGCCGTCCCAGCCGCCCGCCTCGGCCCGCTGTGCGAGCTCGACCAGCAGGTTTGGCTCGACGAGCTCGTCGAACGGTGCCAGGTAGATCCCCCGCTTGGCGGCCATGTTTCGACTCTACCTGTGGCTTGTGCGCCTAGCTTCCGGGGGCACCGTCCTCAATACTGTGCGCGTGGGCCAGCAGGTCAGCGCAAAGACCTTCAGCCGCGAAGATCGCCAGCGTTACCGAAGAAAGGTCCGGGCAAGTCTTGACGTGTTCGCCCGGATGCTGTCCGAGGCGCGCTTCCATCCGGAGCTCCGGTCGTTCGGGCTCGAGATCGAGCTCAACCTGACCGACCTGGTCGGCGAGCCGGCGATGGTCAATGCGGCCGCGCTCGAGGCGATCGCGGATCCGAGTTTCCAGACCGAGCTGGGCCGGTTCAACGTCGAGATCAACATCGCTCCGCGACTGCTCGACGGCCCCGTCTTCTCGGAGCTCGAGGTGGCGGCGCGGGCGAGCCTCAACGATGCCGAGCACCGGGCGCGGACGGTCGGTGCGCACATGATGATCATCGGGATCCTGCCCACGATCGGGCCCGAGCAGCTGCGGGCGGAGGTGTTCAGCGCCAACCCCCGTTACGCGCTGCTCAACGAGCAGATCTTCGCCGCTCGAGGCGAGGACCTCGAGATCTCGATCAATGGGGTCGAGCGCCTTTCAACGCTGGCGGACACGATTGCGCCCGAGGCGGCATGCACGAGCGTGCAGCTGCACCAGCAGGTCGACCCCGACGGCTTCGCCCGCTACTGGAACGCGGCCCAGGCGATCGCCGGCATCCAGGTCGCGATCGCCGCCAACTCGACCTTCTTCTGCGGCAAGGAGCTGTGGCGCGAGACCAGGATCGCTCTGTTCGAGCAGGCCACCGACACCCGTCCCGAGGAGCTCAAGGCACAGGGCGTCCGCCCCCGGGTTTGGTTCGGCGAGCGCTGGATCACCTCGATCTTCGATCTGTTCGAGGAGAACGTGCAGTACTTCCCCGCGCTGCTGCCGATCTGCGAGGACGAGGACCCACTCGAGACGCTCGAGCGCGGCGACGTCCCCGAGCTGGCCGAGCTGCGGCTTCACAACGGCACGATCTACCGCTGGAACCGGCCGATCTATGACGTCACCGGCGACCAGCCCCACCTGCGGGTCGAGAACCGCGTGCTTCCGGCCGGCCCGACCGTGGTCGACATCCTCGCCAACGCCGCTTTCTATTACGGCCTGCTGCGCGTGCTCGTCGACGAGGAGCGGCCGGTCTGGTCACAGATGTCGTTCTCGGCCGCCGAGGAGAACTTCCATCTCGGCGCCCGCGACGGGATCGAGGCGCGGGTCTACTGGCCCGGCCTCGGTGAGGTGCCCGCCGCCGAGCTGGTCCTGCGGCGGCTGCTGCCGCT
Organism: uncultured Solirubrobacterales bacterium; assembly: GCA_963770885.1. GTDB lineage: Bacteria > Actinomycetota > Thermoleophilia > Solirubrobacterales > Solirubrobacteraceae > Palsa-465. Next base: position 60,878 of record CAVYRI010000003.1, read on the forward strand.
CGCGCACGAGGGCCTGCGACGCTGGGGCGTGCAGTCGACCGATGCCGACCGGCTGCTGTCGGTCATCGAGCGTCGCTGCGTGACGATGCGCAACGGCGCCGCCTGGCAGAGCGAGGTCTTCCACCACCTTTACGCGGACAAGGGCATCGACCGTCACGAGGCGCTGCGGCAGATGACCCAGCTCTACCGCGACCACATGCACAGCAACGAGCCGGTCCACAGCTGGCCGACGTCCTGACGCGCCGGCGCCAGTCGCGATGAGCTTCTCCGTCTCGGCCGACGCGTACGACCTCTACATGGGGCGCTACTCGCGTCACCTGGCGCCGTTGTTCGCCGACTTCGCCGGCGTCCATCCCGGTCAGCGGGTGCTCGACATCGGCTGCGGGCCCGGCGCGCTGACCGGCGAGCTTGCCAGCCGGGTGGGAGCCGAGCGGACCGCCGCGGCTGACCCGTCCCCGGCGTTTGTCGAGGCCTGCGCCGAGCGGTTCGAGGGCGTCGATGTGCGAGCGGCTCCGGCCGAGCGACTTCCATGGCCGGACGGCTCGTTTGACGCCGCGCTCGCGCAGCTCGTGGTGAGCTTTCTGCAAGACGCCGAAGCCGGGGTGCGCGAGATGCGGCGCGTTGTCCGCGCGGGTGGGACCGTCGCCGCCTGCACGTGGGACTACGGCGGCGGGATGGAGATGCTGCGGGCGTTCTGGGACGCGGCGCTGGAGCTCGATGCCGAGGCGGCCGATGAGGCCCGGGTCCTGCGCTACACCGATCCCGAGTCGCTGCGGGAGCTGTGGCAGCGCGCGGGCCTGGAACAGGTGACCACCGGACCGCTGGTGGTCGAATCTCGGTACTCGGATTTCGATGATCTCTGGCGGGGACTGCTGACCGGGACCGGACCCGCGGGGCAGTACTGCGTGTCACTCGACGGCGAACGCCAGGAGGCGCTCAGAAGTGCGTGCTTCACCAGGCTGGGCAGTCCGCGCCGAGCGTTCACACTGTCCGCCCGGGCGTGGGCGGTGCGCGCCGCGAGTTAGCCCTCCCGCTCGTCATCACGAGCGGGCTCGATCTGCTGACCGTCGCCCTTGCCCAGCCCCCGCTCCCGCTCGGAGCGTCTGCGGCCGCGCTTGACGCTGCTGCCGCCCATGATCGAGACGAGCCGCACACGGATCAGCGGACCGCCCGGCGGCGGAATCTGATCGCCGAGGCGGACGTCGTTGCCGCCCATGACGGCGAACTTCGACACCTGGACATCGACCCCGTCGGGGACCCGGACCGTGCCGCCGCCCATCACCGAGTAGACGTTGATCTGCGTGACCTGAGCGGAGAGCTCGGCGTCGTTGAGGTCAATGTCGCTGCCTCCCATCACGTTGATCACGTTGCAGCGGCTGCCGATCCGCCAGCGGCCGCGCCGGTCATCGCCGCCCATGATCGACACGATCCAGTGCGTGCCGCCCGGGCCCTCGCGGACCGTGACGCCGCTGGTCGATGCCGCACTCGCGGGGCGCGTGGCGCCGAGCGGTACGACGGTGACATCTGCGATCAGCGCCTCGAGCTCACGACGGGTGACGACGGTGTAGGCCGCGCGGGTCCGCTCTTCGAGCTCGTCGACGTTGAGGCGTCCCTCGCCGGCCGCGGTGCGCAGCGCGTCGAGGGCCTGCTCGCGCTCGGCGTCCGATGCGCGCAGGTCGGGCTTGCCGGTGGCGGGCGGGGCGGGCAGCGGTGGCTCGGGCTGGCCGCCCGGCGGCGCCGTCGGCGGTGGCTCGGACTCGCCCCCGGTCCCAAGCGGTGGCGATGACTCGCTCATCGGCTCCGGATCGTAGCTGGGGGGCGCGGCTCGCTGCGGGGCCCGCCGGGATCGTGCCAACCGAGGTATGTTGGGCCGGTGGACGCGACCCGGATCGACGAGCTCGATACGCCGTGCCTGGTCGTGGACCTCGATGTGTTCGAGAGCAACGTCTCGCTGTTGATGGAGCGGCTCGCAGGCGTGCGCGTCCGGCCGCATCTCAAGACGGCCAAGAGCCCCGCGGTCGCAAAGCTGCTGCTCGAGGCGGGCGCCATCGGGATCTGCGTCGCCAAGCTGGGGGAGGCCGAGGTGATGCTCGAGGCTGGGCTCGACGACCTGCTGATCACGACTGAGCTGATCGGCCCCGTGAAGGTCCGGAGGCTGCAGCGGCTGCGCGAGCAGTGGCCCGACGCCAATCTGCGCGTGGTGGTCGATTCGTGGGCGGGGGCGCAGGCACTGGACGCCGCGCTCAAGGACCCGATCGAGACGCTGATCGACGTCAACGTGGCGCACAACCGTTGTGGCGTCGCGCCCGAGGAGGCACGGCCGCTGGCCGACCGGATCCGTGATCTGCCGCAGCTGAAGCTGATCGGGCTGCAGGGCTACGAGGGCAACCTCCAGCACATCAGAGACAGGGAGGAGCGGCGCGGGCTGTGCGCCGGCGCGATGGATCGGCTCGCGCAGGCCGCAGCCGACCTGCGGGCCGGCGGCCACACCGTTGACGTCGTGACAACCGGTGGCACCGGGACGGCCGAGTTCTGCATCGAGAACGAGGCGGTGACCGAGGTGCAGCCCGGATCGTTTGCGTTCATGGACGTCGACTATCTCGAAACGGGCGGTCTTCCCTACAAGTCGGCGCTGGTCGCGATCGCGACCGTCATCAGTCACGCGACCCCGGATCGCGCGATCATCGACGCGGGGCTGAAGACGCTCTCTGATGACTCCGGCCAGGCGCGACTCGTTGACGCGCTCGGCTGGTCCTACCACAACGCCGGTGACGAGCACGGAACACTGACACTCACCACTTCGGCCGCGCGGCGTGAGCTGTCAATCGGTGACCGGGTGACACTCGTACCGTCACATATCGACACCACCATCAATCTGCACGACGTGATCTACGCGCAACGCAACGGGCGCGTCGAGCAGGAGTGGGCGGTGGCCGCCCGCGGCAAGGTGCGCTAGCCCCGTCGCGCGCACGCTCGCCCGCAGCGGAGCTGAGCTGAGCGGTCAGTCGTGCACGACGAGAAACGTCTCGACCAGATCGAGGAACCGGTCGGGCTGCTCGAGGTGCGTGCAGTGACTGGTATCCGGCACCAGCTCCCAACGAGCATCCGGCAGCGCCTCGACCAACGGCTGCACGACCACCGGCGTCGCCTCGTCGTACTCGCCGGAGATGACCAGCGCCGGAACGGCGACCCCGCCGAGGCGGGGCGTGATATCCCAGCCGCGAAGCGTCCCGATCACGTGGAACTCGCTCGGTCCGTTCATCGTGTGGTAGACGGTCGGATCCTCGGCCAGCTGGGCGAACGTGCGCTGGAGTCCGTCAGGGAACGGGATCCGGCACAGGTGGCGCTCGTAGAAGCGGTTGACCGCCTGCTCGTACTCGGGGCTGTCGGTGGTGCCGTCAGCCTCGTGGCGCACCAGGGTCTTCTGCACATCGGCCGGCAGGAGCTCGCGCAGGCGGTTGGCCTCACCCACCCAAAGTTCCATCGACGCAGGCGAGTTGGCGATCACGAGACCGCGCAACCCCGCGGGTCCGGTCAGCGCGTGCTCCATCCCCAGCATCCCGCCCCACGACTGGCCGAGCAGGTGGTAGCGGCCCGACACCCCGAGGTGCTCGAGCAGCGCGTCGAGCTCGCGGAGGAACAGATCCACGGTCCAGAGGTCCGACGGCGCATCGGGCAGGTGCTGCGATTTGCCGCACCCGATCTGGTCATAGAGGACGCACGCGCGTCCGGCTGTGCTCGATAGCTCGGCGATCGGCTCGACGTAGTCATGCGCGGCGCCTGGACCCCCGTGGAGGATCATCAGCGGCGCCGGGCCGTCGGCGCTGAGCTCACCGTCGACGCGATACCAGGTCCAGCCGGCATCCCAGTGCAGCACTCCCTCGCTCATACGGCCAACCTACCCGGGGTGTCGTCGGCCGGTCAACCGCCGTCGCCCCTCAACTAGGATGTGCGCGGTGCCACGCTCGGGAAGCTCGAAGCTGTCGCTCTGGTCTGAGGACTCGCTGCTCTCGATCGGCTCCAGGGGCTCGGTCCTGTCGATCGGCTCCGTCGGATCGGTGCTCTCGATCGGCTCGATCGCGTCAGCGTGTTCAGCCTTCTCGATCTCGTCGTGTCTGTCGATCGGCTCGATCATGTCGTTTCGATCCAAGCGCGGCGTGATGACGGCCAACCACGCCGGCCCAGCAGAGTGACGGTGAAGCGCCTCGAGGGGAGCCACCGCGGCCACCGAGCCGCCCCGAGATTCCCTACGATTGCACCCGAGGAGACGACTTGAGCACCGAACCAGAACCAGACAGCTCCGGCTCGCTCCGCGCGGCGCTGCAGCCCGCCTCGCTGCGAGCGGCGCTGAGCCCGACCCGGCCGGTTTTCGCGAACCCGTGGGATTCCACGGTCGACATGTTCGCCTGCTACGTCGTGGCCAGCTTCATCGACCCGTTCCTGCTCTGGTGCGGCGGCAAGCTGATGGCCGCGATCTTCGGGTTCAGCTCGCACTGGAAGCTCGGGATCTTCATGGCCGCGGCGCTGGTCGGTGCCGCCGGCTTCATGACGATCGTCGGGCGCCAGCGGACCCGCCTGTCGGTGGACGTGCTGGCGATCACGATCTGGCTGCTGCTGGGGCTGGTGGTCGCGCCGGTTGTCGGCTTGGCGCCGTCGGCCGGCGTGGCGCTGATCCTGTACGCGGTCCTGCTGCTCGGGATCTTCGGTTATGTGCTGTTTGTGGGCCGGTTCGAGACCGCGTTCTGGCGCACGATCAGCTGGCCGATCACGTGGACGCTGGTGGCGCTGCTGTTCGCCTACTGCGCCTACAAGCTGGTCCTCTACCCGTAGTCACTGCCCACACGCCTGCACGGCCTTCCGGTAGGCCGGCGACTGCAGATTGACGCCCGGAGGGTCGAAGGTGGCGATCCCGCCACTGGCGGGGAACTTGGGGTCGGGGAAGTTGGGTACCCCGTGGTCGCGCATGCACTGTGCGTGCGCGAGCAACTGGGTCTTCAGAGTCACGGGTACGCCCGGTCGCGGCCGACCGCCTGTGAGCAGCTTCTGACAGGACTGGATCGCCGACTGGTAGGCGGGGGACTGAGTGTTGACCCCCGTCCCGGGGCCGACCGCGAATCCGAACACCACGTCGGCGCCCTGGGGCGCCGAGCTACCGCTCGGCAGCGGGTCCGGGAAATGCGGAAGCCCGTGCGCTCGCATGCACTCGGCGAACGCCAGCATCGAACCCGACGCGCCTGTGGTGCTCGACTTGCTCGATGAAGAGCCGCACGCCCCGAGCACGACGCAAGCCCCCACCGTCGCGAGCCCGAGCCCGAGCGCGCGGGGACGGTGGACGTGCGTGTTCGCTGAGCCGGTCATACGGACGGCCCAGTTTTAGAGCAGGCCGCGTAACAGGGCGATAACGCCGTTACCACCGTGTTAGGTACCACCGGTCATCCTGGTAGCCAGACGTCGGAGCGGGCAGTCCGCACCGGCGATCTCCGGGCATGTGCCGCGGGCAGTTTGCTCCACAGCTCAGCGCCGGGCGACGGCGGCCGCCCCGGCCGGAGGCAGAGCGAGCTGCCCCGCGGCCGGCTCGAGCAGCCGTGGGTCGTCGCTGGGCGGGGGGAGCGCCTCTGTCTCTCGCGCGCGGGGGAAACGCACTTCGACGCGCAGGCCGCCGTCCATCCCGGGTCGAACGTCGAGCGCCGCATCGTGAGCCTGGGCGATCGCCGCGACGATCGAGAGCCCGAGGCCAAACCCGTCGCCCTGGCCGACCCGCTCACGTGCCCGGCGCTGGAACGGCTGCAGCAGCCGGTCCACGTCGTCGGCGGGGATCATCGGCCCGGTGTTGGTGATCGCGAACGTCGCCTCGCCCGAGTCGTTCTCGACCCACACCCGCACGCGGCCGTGCTCGATGTTGTGGCGGATCGCGTTCTCGACCAGGTTGGAAACCATCCGGCCGACCAGGCGGCGATCGCCGCTCATCGGCGCCGAGTCCAGCGTCGACTCCAGCTGCAGGCCGTGGGCGAGTGCGCCGTCGCGATAGCGGTCCAGGACCTCGCCGGCGATCGTGGCCAGGTTCAGAGGCTCGCGGCGTCCCAGTCCGCGCTGGCCGCGCGCGAGCGCCAGCAGCGCGTCAATCAATTCCTCCTGCTGCTCGCCCTCCTCCAGCACCTGCCTACACGTCGTGCGGAAAGTCTCGATCGTCGCGTGCGGATCCGTTAGCACCATCTCCAGCAAGGCGCGGGCGGCGGTGAGCGGCGTGCGCAGCTCGTGCGACGCGTTGGCGACGAAGCGCCGCTGGGCGTCGAACGCCCCCTCCAATCGCTCGAGCAGTTCGTCGATCGTGTCGGCGAGCTTGCGCAGCTCGTCCGGGGGCCCGCCCATCGAGAGGCGCTCGTTGAGGTTGGCCGCGGAGATGTGCTGGGTCGCGGTGGTCATCGTTCGCAGCGGGCGCAGTACGCGTCCGGCCACCAGCCACCCGAGTGCCCCCGAGACCAGCGCCATGATCGCCAGCGCGATGCTCGACTCGAATATCAGGTGATGGAGATCAGCGACCCGTTGCTGGGATCCCGCGATCAGAATCGCCTTGCGGCCGGTGCGTGAATTGAGCAGCTTCTGGACCGTCGGCGGAGGGCCGACTGTGGCAGGGCTGTGTTGCCTGAGCCAGATTGGTGGGACGGTGGTGAATCCCTGACTTGTGCGCGCGTTCGATCCGGGCGCACGCTGCTGAGCGATCGCGGAGCGAAAGGCCGTCTGGTAGTCGAACGTCGCGTGCGCGACGAGCGTGTAGGTGATCGCCAACAGCGCGGCCCCGGAGACAAGAAACAGCCCCGCGTACAACAGAGTCAGTCGCCAGCGAACGGTGGTCTTCGGGTGGCGAAGCCTGTGGAGCAGGCCGACACGCGGGCTGTGGCTGGTCACGACGGTGTGCCGATCCGGTAGCCGACTGGAGTGACGGTATCGATCACCGGGGGGTCGCCCAGCTTAGCCCGCAAGCGGCTGACTGTCATCCGGACCGCGTTGGTGAATGGGTCGGTCGCGTCGTCCCAGGCTCGCTGCAGGATCTCCTCGGTCGAGACGACGGCGCCGTCGGCGCCAAGCAGCAGCTCGAGGACCGCGAACTCCTTCGGGCTCAGCGACAGCGGCTGCCCGGCCCTGGTCACCACCCGCCGGGCTGAATCGAGCCTCAGGTCGCCGTGGATCAACGTTGGCGGCAGCCCGGGCCGCGCGCGCCGGGCGAGCGCTCGCACCCTGGCGACCAGCTCGGCGAGGTGAAACGGCTTCGAGAGGTAGTCGTCGGCGCCGATCGTGAGGCCCTCGACCCGGTCCTCGAGCGTGCCAGCCGCGGTCAGCATCAGCACTCCGCTGACGGAACCGTCGGCCGTCAGCTGCTTGCAGACCTCGTCGCCATGGACGCCGGGGAGATCACGGTCGAGCACGACCACGTCGTAGTTCGTCAGTGTTGTGCGAGCGAGCGCCTCGCGCCCGTCAAACGCTATGTCGACCGCCATCCCCTCGCGCCGCAGGACCGTCGCGACGGTCGCCGCGAGGCGCGGATGATCCTCGACCACCAGCACCCTCATTCAAAACTCCTGCTACGGGCCGGCCCGTTGAGCGTGGCGCGCGCACGCGAGATGTCGCCCGAGCTGGGCATTGGTCGCTCAGGATGCCCGAAACGCAATAACAGCGGCATAACAGCGTTACGTCCGTGTTACCACACGCGTCGTACAACGTGCTGCGGCTCACGGTCCAGACCAGCCCAAGGAGAGCAACACGTGAAGACGGTCCAGCCGGTTGTAGTCGCGCCGCACTACAGCGATGGGTAGGCCCCGGCTCCGTTCGATTTTCAACGGGCGCAGCCGGACCCGAATCGCCGCCGCGGTAGCGCTCGTGGTGGCGCTTGGGATCGTGATCTGGGTCGTTGTCAACTCGGGCTCGTCGCCCTCGACTGCGACGGCGAATGGTTCGACTGCCTCCGGTGCCGCGACCGTGGAGCGTCGAACGCTGACCGAGACCGACACCGAGTCGGGCACGCTGAGCTACAGCAACCCGCAGACGGTCTACAACCGGCTGAGCGGCACGATCACCTGGCTGCCGAACGTCGGACAGGAGATCAGACCGGGCGGGACGCTGTACAAGATCGACGGCGAGCCGGTGACGCTGATGAGCGGGACCACCCCCGCCTACCGGACGCTCAGCCCGGCGGTCAGCGACGGGCCAGACGTGCTGCAGCTCAACCGCAACCTCGTCAAGCTGGGCTTCAACGCCGACGGGATCGTGGTCAATGACACCTGGCAGGCCGCGACCACGGACGGGGTCGAGCTGTTCCAGGAGTCGCTCGGCGAGGTGCCGACCGGCACGCTGACGCTGGGGCAGATCGTGTTCCTGCGGGGGCCGCAGCTGATCTCGACCGTCGAGGGGACGCTCGGGTCAAACGGCGGCGGCTCGAGCTCGCCGGCGTCGTCGGGGACCAGCGCGAGCGTGCCCTACGCCGACCCCCGCCCCGAGTTCGTGAGCCTGACCTCGTCGTGCCCGACGACGACCAGCAGCAGCTCGCAGACGACCACGACAAGCACGTCAACGACAACGACCCCGTGTCAGACCGCGACGACCCCGACGACCCGACGACCAAGCCCACGACGAGGTCAGGCTCGAGCTCCAATGGATCGGGGACGCCCTCCAACAAGGAGCTCGGGGCGCTGATCGAGCTGCTGAAGGCCGAGGTCACGCAGCTCAAAGAGCAGCACAGTTCGCCGCCGGCACAGCACAAGTCCGCCCCCGCCCACAACCACCACAGCAGCAACGGGGGCTCGTCCTCGCACCACCACTCCAATGCGAGCACGGGCGCCGGTGGGAGCACGGGGGGTGGCGGCGGTGGTGGCGGGTCGGCGTCGGCGATCCTCCAGACCACCTCGACTCAGCTGGTGGTGACCGTCGACCTCGACGCAAGCCTCCAGAGCGAAGCCACAGTCGGCGAGCACGTGATGGTCGAGATGCCGGACGCCACGCAGGTCCACGGCAGGATCACGGCCGTCAGCCGCGTCGCCCAGACGTCGAGCAACTCCGGCAGTGGCGCAGGCGCGAGCGGTGCGAGCGGTCCGGGAGGCAGCTCTGGCTCGTCGTCGACGATCCCGGTCACGATCGCGCTCAGCGGCCACCAGCCGGGGGCCGGGCTCGACCAGGCTGCGGTCAGCGTCGCGTTCCAAAAGGCGAAGGCCAAGAACGTGCTGTCGGTGCCGGTGACCGCGCTGCTGGCAACGTCCGGCAGCAGCTACGCCGTGCAGGAGGCCGCCGAGCCGCACAAGCTGATCCCGGTCACCACGGGCCTGTTCGCGGCCGGCTTCGTTCAGGTCTTCGGCTCGGGCATCTACCCGGGTCTACAGGTGACCGACTCGCAGGGGTGAGCGCCACGACCGATCAGATACCCGCGCTGACGCTTGATCGGGTCGAGAAGGAGTACCCCGGTGACGTGTGGGCCCTGCGCGGGGTCACGCTCAAGGTCCCGAACGGAGACAGGGTCGCGGTGATCGGACCGTCCGGGTCTGGCAAGACGACGCTGCTGACGATCCTCGGCACGCTCGAGCGCGCGACCAGCGGCAGTGTGGTGGTCGCGGGGCGTGACGTGGCCCGGGCCTCAGACAGCGAGCTAGCGGGGCTCCGTGCGCATGAGATCGGGTTCGTCTTTCAGACCTTCCATCTCCAGGACTCGATGACCGCGCTGGACAACGTCGCCACCGGGATGTTGTACACGGGCGCCGGCGGGCGTGAGCGGCGCGAGGCCGCAAAGGGGGCGCTCGAGCGGGTCGGTCTGGGAAACCGCATGACCCATCGCCCCCCGCAGCTCTCGGGCGGCGAGCGCCAGCGGGTCGCGATCGCCCGTGCGCTCGCCAAGCGGCCGGCGATCCTGCTTGCCGACGAGCCGACCGGCAACCTCGACTCGAAGTCAGGCGGACAGATCGTCTCGCTGCTGCACGAGCTCGCATCCGAAGGCGCGACGCTCGTGCTGATCACCCATGACTCGACCGTCGCCGGGACGTTCGGGCGCCAGATCCAGATGCGAGACGGCGAGATCGTCGGGGACGACCGCTCGTGACGACGGCCGGCGCGGCGCTGCCAAGAGGGCGGACCGACGTCGCGCGGCTGCCGGCGCGCGAGCTGCTCGGGGTTGCGGTCCAGGGGCTTCGGACCCGCAGGCTCAGGGCCGCGCTGTCGGCGCTCGGAATCGCGATCGGCATCGGCGCGATGGTCGCGGTCGTCGGCGTGTCGTCATCGAGTCAGGCGAAGCTGATCGCGACGATCGACGCGCTCGGCACCAACCTGCTGACGGTCACGCCGGGAACCACGTTTCTCGGCACCAACGAGGTCCTGCCGGCAACGTCGGTGCCGATGATCGGAAACATGGACAACGTCGACAGCGACGTCGCCGTCTACCAGGTCTCAAACGCGATCGTCCTCCGAACGCCGTACGTTCCGACCGAGCAGACCGGTGGCATCGGCGTCGACGCGGCAGGGGACAACCTGCCCCAGGTCGTGGGGACGACGCTCGCATCCGGTCACTTCCTCGACACGGTCAGCAACCGCTACCCGGAGGCCGTGCTCGGAGCCCAGGCTGCGGACATCCTGCAGATCACCCAGGTCGGCGGACACCTGATGGTGTACCTGGGCAACACGTGGTTCACGGTCGTCGGGATCCTCAAGCCGGTGATCCTCGACTCGAGCCTGGACTCGACCGTGTTCATCTCGCTGCCCGTGGCCGAGCGGATGTTCGCCGTGCAACCGAACCCGTCGGAGATCTACGTTCGCGCCAACCAGAACCACGTCACCCAGGTAGCGAACCTGCTGGCACCGACGGCCGATCCGCAGAACTCGAGCGGGGTCGACGTTACCCGCCCGTCGGACGTGCTCAAGGCCCGGGCCGCCGCCAAGGGGCAGTTCACGACCCTGCTGCTCGGACTGGGCGCGGTCGCGTTGTTGGTCGGCGCGATCGGGATCGCGAACATCATGGTGATCTCGGTCCTCGAGCGGCGCGCCGAGATCGGGATGCGGCGGGCACTGGGCGCGACGCGGCGCCACATCAGCGTCCAGTTCTTGACCGAGTCGGCACTGCTGGCGGCGATCGGAGGTATCGCCGGGCTGCTGTTCGGCGCGATCGCGACCTGGGTCTACGCGCTGTCAAAGAACCAGCCGTTCGTGGTCCCGACCTGGGCGCTGATCGCCGCCCCGACGGCCGGATTCGTGATCGGCGCGGTGGCGGGGCTCTACCCGGCGGCCAAGGCAGCGCGGCTGAGTCCGACCGAAGCGCTTCGCACCTGAACGGCTCAAACGACCGTCATCTTGTTTGGATGATGCGCGCCGGCCCGTGCCCCGACACGCTCGCGAGCGTGAACCACGCAACCGGGATCGTGTAAGTGGCCGAAGGGCTTTCCCCATCTGAGGTCGGCAAGGAGATTGCCCACCACAAGCACAAGAGCGAGCACGAGCACGAGCACGGGGATCAGGAGCATCAGGGGCGCCACCGATTGATCTCGATCGGCGAGGCGATCCTGCTCTCGATCGTCGCGTTGCTGGCGGCATGGTCCGGCTACTCCGCGGCGAAGTGGGGGACCGAATCGTCGCTCTCGCTTGCGAAAGCCAATGCCACGCGAAGCACGGCAAATCTCGACAGCCTTCAGGCCACGCAGATCCGGACGCTTGACTCGGTCTCATTCAATGCGGCGCTGGGGGCGTACGAGACGCACAACGTGAAGCTGTTTCATCTGACGCTCAACCGCCTTCGCCCCGGCTACAAGCCGGCGATGCTGGCGTGGATCAAGCTTCACCCGTTGAAGAACCCCAACGCCCCTCCCGACCCGTCGTACATGCCCCAGTACAAGATCCCGCAGGAGGCGCAGGCGAGGGCCTTGAACGCCAGGGCGATCCAGTACTTCAACGAGGGCCAGGCCGGGGCCAGCAACGCCGACAACTATGTTCGGCTGACCGTGTTGCTCGCCGCGGTGCTGTTCCTGGTCGGGATCAGCAGCCATTTCCCGGTGCTCGGTGGCCGCTACGGATTGCTCGGGCTGGCCGGGGCGCTGTTGGTGTTCTCGATCGTCCAACTGCTCGGGCTACCTGGGCCGCCGTCCTGAACCTCAGCGGCAGGGGTGGCGGGCCTACAGTCGGCTTTGCTTTTCGAGCGCAGCCTCGGTAAGAATCCGAGGCCGTGAGCGACCAGAACAAAAACCTCGTTCTCGCAGCGATGGTGTTCGCGGTCGCGATGACGTTCATCGACCAGACGATCGTGGCGATCGCGATCCCGAAGATTCAGCGCGAGCTGGGGCTGACGGCAACCGGCTCACAGTGGGTGATCAACGGTTACCTGCTGTCGCTGTCAGCGCTGTTCGCGTTCGGCGGCCGGCTCGGTGACGTGCTCGGCCGGCGGCGGATGGTGGTCATCGGTGTGATCGGATTCGCGATCGCGTCGGCCTGCTGCGGGCTGACCCCAAAGGGCTCGCTCGCCGAGGCATGGCTGATCTTCTTCCGCGTCGTGCAGGGGGCAACCGCCGCGCTGATGTTCCCGGCCTCGGTTGCGATCGTGGTCGCCTCCTTCCCGCTGCGCGAGCGCGGGAGGGCGATGGCGATCTTCTTCGGCGTGACCGGCGGGCTGACCGCGGTCGGACCGCTCGCGGGCGGCTTTCTCACCGAATGGACCTGGAGGGCGATCTTCTGGATCAACATCCCGGTCGCGATCATCGCCCTGATCCTGATCCGGATGTCGCATCCCGATGACACCCGACACCCGGCCAAGATCGACTACCGCGGCACTGTGCTGATCACCGGCGCGATGGGTCTGGTCGTGCTCGGTTTCGAGCAGTCGAGCGTCTGGGGCTGGAGCAGCCCTGCTACGTGGGGATGCCTGATCGTGGGCGTGGTGTTGATGGTCGCGTTCGTCCTCTGGGAGCTCCGGGTCGCGGAGCCGCTGCTGCGATTGCAGATCTTCGAGGACCGTGGGTTCGCGGTCGACACTGCGGTCCTCGGCCTGATGTCGATCGTGTTCGTGCCGTTCTTCTTCTTTTCCAGCGTCTACGCGCAGGTGTCACTGGGGGAGAGCTCGTCGAACGCGGGTGTCTACATCCTGTACTTCTTCCTCGGGTTCGTGATCCTGTCTCAGGTCGGCGGACGGATCCTCGATCGCAGGGGCGCCAGACCGGCCGTGATCATCGGGGCCGCGATCGGTGCGGTCGGCTTCTACCTGCTGGCAGGGAAGCTCACCGATCTGTCGCTGCACGCTCAGTGGCCGCTGATAATGCTTGCCGGGGGCGGCCTCGGGCTGATGCTCGGCCCCGCCAGCACCGACGCCGTCAACCGGGCGCCGAGCACGAGCTACAGCGAGGTGACCGGGATCACCCAGACGTCGCGCAACTTCGGTGCCAGCCTGGGGCTGGCGGTGCTCGGCGCGATCCTGATCAGCCGCAACACCACCAACGTCTCCAACGCGCTCACGAACGCCGGTGTGCCGAGCAACGTAGCGCACCGGGTCGCCTCATCGTTTGCGCTCAACGCCGGCAGCTCGACGTCGGGAGCCTCGGGGCAGCCCCACCGCCTCGTCGACGCCGTCCAGCACGCGTTCGCGCACTCGACCCAGACGGTCTTCTACATCATGGCCGGGGTGATGGCGGCGACCTTCCTGGTCGCGCTGCGGGGCATGCCGCGCGGCCGGGTAGAAGCGGTGGACGAGGAGTCCGCCCCCGTGACCGCAGAGCCGACGACCAGTGCGCGGGCTCGATGAGCGAACAGCTGGTGACGAAGTTGAGCCCGTGGTCGGTGGCCGAGACGGTGGCGCGGCTCTCGTCGGTCGTCGAGGCCAAGGGCCTGAAACTGTTCGCGGTCGTCGACCACAGCGGCGAAGCGCGTGCCAACGGGCTCGAGTTGCGCGACACCCAGGTGGTGATCTTCGGCAGCCCGCAGGCCGGGACGCCGGTGATGGAGGCCGCCCCGCTGGCGGCGCTCGACCTGCCGCTGAAGGTGCTGGTCTGGGCCGACGGCTCAGAGACCAAGCTCACCTACACCTCGCCCGCCGCGCTAGCGGCTCGCTATGACCTCGATGACCAGCTCGCCGGCCGGCTGGCGGGGATCGACCTCGTGACCGACGCGGCGCTCGCCAGCGACTGAGTCTCAGCGGCGGTGCGTGCGCGGGGTTCGCGGCGCCGACTGCGAGCAGCTGAGACAAAGCACCCCATCGGGGAGCGCCCGCAGCCGGCCCGGCGAGATCGGCTCGCCGCACGAGTCGCAGAACCCGTACGTCCCTTCATCGAGCTTGGCGAGCGCGCGCTCGGTGCGCGCGAGCGTCCGCTCGAGCGAGTCACCGACGCCGATGTCGGTCAGCCTGCTCACGGCCTCGGTCGTGCCGTCGCCGATTCGCTTGCCGAAGCTGACCGCGCTGCCTCGCTCAGGCCGCTTGGTCAGACGTGCGAGCCGCGCCCGGTCACGATCGCGGCGCCGCTCGAGCTCAGCGCGAACCGCTTCGACATCGAGCTGCTCGGCGGGATCGGCCACGGTCCTAAGGTACCCAGCGATCGCCCGCCGGCGTCACCGTCAGCTCGTGGGTCAGCGAGCGCGAGCTCTGGTTGACGAGAAAGCTCACCGCTGACGCGATCTCGCCCATGTCCGCGAGCGCATCGCGCGGCTGATCGCGTGTGTAGGACTCGGTCTTCGGTGACTCGATCGTCGCGTCCACCGCAAGCAGCGCGACGTGGATCCCCTCGCCACGGAGCTCCTGGGCGGCCGCCTGCACCAGGGCTCGTGTCGCAAACGCGCCCGCGGCCCAGAGCCCCTTGCCGGGCATCGCGCGCCGCGACGACCCGCCGGTGATCTGCACCAGCGCCCCGCCGCCGCTCTGCTTGAGCGCTGTGGCTCCGGTGGACAGGAACACGAACGCCTGCTCGGCGACTGCGACCGTCCAGCCCCGGAACCCGTCGAGGTCCGCGTCGGCCAGCTCGCCACCCCCGAACGGGCCGCCCGACGGTGGCCGGCTCGCGCTGACCGCATTGACGACCGCGTCGACCGATCCGAGCTCGGTGCGCGCGTCTGCGAGCGCGCCGGTCAGTGACTTGTGGTCGGAGGCATCGGCCTGCAGCGCGAGCGCGCCGCGCTCGCGAACGCGCGCGAGCGATTCCTTGCTGCGGGCGACCGCGGCGGCGTTCCAGCCGAGGCCGAGGAAGTGCTCGACGATCGCGCCGCCGAGGTTGCGTGCTCCCAGAACGACCACCGTCTGTGTCATCTGCCTGCTCCTTGGTAGCTGAACGCGGTCGGTAACATCATCCTTCAGTCACGGCTTGAGCACGATCTTCCCGCGCGTGTGGTGTTGCTCGAGCTCCCGGTAGGCGTCGCGCACCTGGTCCAGCGGATAGACGTGGGCGATCGGGATCTCGATCTTGCCCTCGTCGATCAGCGCTACGAGCTTGGCCATCACCTCGGCGCTCGCGCCGGCCGCGGAACCGTCGGTCTTGACGCCGTATTTCTCGCCCGCCGTGAAGTCGGCGATCGTGTCGATCCGATCGGGCTTGACGCCGAGCTCGAGCGCCAGCTCGACGTAGTCGCCGACCGTGTCGATGAACGCGTCGACCTTGCCGCCGCTGGCGGCCACGATCCGCTCGGCAACGCCTTCGCCGTAGCTGATCGCGACCACGCCGTGCTGCTTGAGCCACTCGTGGTTGGGCTCGCTCGCGAGCCCGATCACGGTCGCCCCGGTCAGCTTGGCGAGCTGTACGGTGAGCGACCCGACGCCTCCCGCGGCGCCGGCGACGACCACCGTCTCGCCGGCTCTGGGGGCGACCGCTCTGACGACCGCGTACGCCGTCGAGCCGACGACGTACAGCGAGCCTGCCGCCTCCCACGAGACGCCTGGCGGCCGGCGGATGGCATGATCTGCCTCCACGACCACAAGCTCGGCCTGGCTCGCCCGCGAGTCCGTGTACGCGATCACCTCATCGCCGACGGCAAATCCCTGCACCCCGCCGCCCAGCTGCTCGACCACGCCGGCCAGGTCGCTCCCCTGCCCGGAGGGGAATGTCGCGGGCCAGCGCTCGTGCAGCGCCCCCTCGCGGATCTTGGACTCGCCCGGATTGATCCCGGCGGCCTTGACTCGGACCAGGAGTTCGCCGGCCCCGGGCGCCGGCGCCTGCACATCGACGACATCGAGGACATCAATACCGCCGTACTGCTCAAACCTGACCGCGCGTGGCATCGCGCTCCTCCTGATCGTGGCTTGCGTAACCCCGTGTTCTTTAGCAGCAGCTGCCGGGTGCCCGTGGTTGACGCGCCCGCAGCCGCGGTGGTATAGCTGACGCAGGGATTGGCGAGCGCGCAGGCCGGGTTTCGCGCAGGTCAAGCGGGGAACGCGAGCCTGAGCTCGATCGGCGAGCGAGGCTGGAAGGAGGAGGCGATGACATCACATGCTGCGCCGCACGTCCGGCGCAACGTATGGACGCTGCCAACGGGGGATCACACGGTGCAGGAGTACTCCGATGCCGTCGCGATCATGAAGACCCGCGACGATGACGACCCGACCAGCTGGACCTACCAGGCGGCGATGCACGGCACGCATGCCAGCGCGACCAAGCCGTTGTGGAACGGCTGCCAGCACGGAACCTGGTTCTTCCTGCTCTGGCACCGGATCTTCATCTTCTACTTCGAGCAGATCGTCCGGGCCGCGGTGGTCCAGTCGGGCGGCTCCTCGGACTGGGCGCTCCCGTTCTGGAACTACGGCAACGGTGGCCAGCAGGCGACGATCCCGGAGGCGTTCCGCGATGCCGCCGCCAACGGAAACCCCAACCCGCTGTTCGTGTCCCAGCGCGCGCATGGCATCAACCAGGGCCTCGCGCTGCCGCCGGCGGTGACCTCGCCTGCGCATGCGCTGAGCCGCCCCAGGTTCACCGGCGTCGCGCAGTTCGGGGGCGGCGTCACGCAGGTGGCGCAGTTCTCAAACAGCACCGGCGCGCTGGAGCAGACGCCCCACAACGTCGTCCACGACGCGGTCGGCGGTGCCAGCGGATGGATGGCGGACCCCGATCAGGCTGCCGCGGACCCGATCTTCTGGCTGCACCATTCGAATATCGACCGGCTGTGGGACCACTGGAGCAGCGCCGCGCATCACGCCCCGACCGACCATCGCTGGACCGGCCAGCGATTCACCTTCTTCGATCCACAGGGCGCCAGGGTTCACAAGACGGGTGCCGACATCATCGACATCGTCAACCAACTCGGGTACACCTATGAGGGTGTCGCGCCGCCAACCCATGCGGCGACGGCCGGCGGTCCTGGAGCCGAAGAGGAGCCCTCGATGACGACAGGAGCCGATGGCGGCGCGGAGGAGCCAGAGCCCGAGCTCGTGGGAGCTTCAGACAGTCCTGTGAAGCTCGTCGGCGGGCCCGAGAGCGTCACGTTCCAGATCGACGCCAAGGCCTCGGAGGCGTTGCTCAGCGACGCCGGGGCCTCGGCGCCCGCGCACGTTTATCTGAGCGTCGAGGACATCGAGGCGCAGCAGAACCCGGGGACCGTGTACGGGATCTACCTCAACCTGCCCGCCGACGCGTCGGCTGACGTGGCGGAGAGTCACCACGCCGGCAACCTGTCCTTCTTCGGCGTCGAGCGAGCCGCCAACCCGCGGGGCGACGAGCACGCCCACAGCCTGCGAGTCGTGCAGGAGATCACGGACCTGACGCATTCGCTCGCGGCCCAGGGCGAGTGGGACGGGCACAATGTCACGGTCACGTTCAGGCCGTTCGGGCTGATCCCGGCCGACCAGCCCGAGCTCGGTCATGCGCTGCCCGAGACGGTGTCGAGCTCGGATCCTCCGGTGACCGTCGGGCGGGTCAGCATCCTGTATTCGTGATGTCGGCGGTCACGGGTCTCCGGTGGCGATCGGGCGCGCGGCGCAGCGATCGGTCGGTCGCGGTCATGATGGTCGCGGCGGTCGTCGTGGCGTGGGTCGCGTTGGTGGTGATGACCATCGGGGGGTCGAGCGGCGGCCGTCCCGGCGCCAGCATGTCCGGGATGTCGGGCATGTCGATGTCCTCGATGCCCGGGATGTCATCGATGGCCAACATGCCGGGGATGTCCGGGATGTCGATGGGCTCGGGCCACGGCGCCCAGGCAAACGGCGACTCGCTCCTGCTCGGCTCGGGCGCGGCGCTCGCGATCGCGATGTGGCTGGCGATGGTGGTCGCGATGATGTTCCCGGCGGCGGTCCCGGCCGCCCAGCACGTGGCGGCCAACAGCCTCAGGTGGCGACGGTGGCGCGCGACAGCGACCTTCCTGGCGGTCTACGCGGTGATCTGGATCGCGTTCGGCGCCCTGCTGTTCGCCGCGTCGCCGCTGTGGTCGGCAGTCAACCGGACGGCGGTGTTCGCGATTGCGCTGGCGCTCGCCGCGGGCTGGCAGCTGACCGCCTACAAACGGCGCGGTCTGCGCGACTGTCATCTCTCGTCGCCGCTGCCGCCGCGTGGCTCGCGCGCGACCGCCGGGGTGATCCGGTTCGCGTCTCGCAACGGCGGCGCATGCCTGCGGTCATGCTGGGCGATGATGCTCGCGATGGCGGTGGCCAGCTCGATGACGATCTTCTGGATGGTCGCGATCACCGGCATCGTCACGACCGAGAAGCTCGTCACCAAGCCGCGGCAGGCCACCCGGATTGCGGCCCTGGTGCTCGG
The DNA here is from genome assembly GCA_963770885.1 of uncultured Solirubrobacterales bacterium. GTDB lineage: Bacteria > Actinomycetota > Thermoleophilia > Solirubrobacterales > Solirubrobacteraceae > Palsa-465. Next base: position 79,549 of record CAVYRI010000003.1, read on the forward strand.
CGCCGGCGCACTGGTCACCGGCGCGAGCATCATTTTGGGCTGACGGTCTCTGCGCTTCAGGCAGCAGCGCTCAACTGCAGCCACTCCTCGAACGTGGGTCCCGCGAGCGTCGCCGACGGTCCGGGGAGCAGCCCGCCGGACTGGTAGAGCACCTGCTCGGGGTCGCTGGGGTCGCTGACAATCTCCAGCTTCGTCTGGTCGCCGCGCCTTGCCATCACCAGGCGCGCCAGCCCGATCAGCTTCTCCTCACGCGGCCCGGCGACCTCGTAGGTTGGCGAGTCCGTCGAGCCGGCGATCGTGTTGGAGGGGAGATCGTCCGCGGTCGCCAACTCGGCGGCCTGCTCGGCGACGGCTCTGGCGGCGACGATCTGCGTTCGCATCTCCGGAATCTCGATCACGCCGTCCCGGCGCCCCCAGTCGAGCAGTTGCGAGACGAGCTCGTGAAACTGCGTCGCGCGCAGCACGACGACCGGGACCGAGCCGGCCGCGGAGGCCTGCTCGTGGGCGACCTTGGCTGCACCGTAGCCACCCGCGAACCGATCAGTGCCGACGATCGAGATGACGACGATTCTCTGCGCGCCAGCCTCTTCGGCCGCCCGCTGGAGGTTCCCGGCCGCGGTGACGAAGAACTCGGTCGCCGCCTGCTCCTCGGGCGAGGGGCCGGTGGCGGCGTCGATGATCGAGTCCACGCCCTCCAGGGCCTCTGCAAGCCCGTCGCCTGTGATCACGTCGATTCCGTGCGAACGGGAGATCGAGACGACCTCGTGGCCTTGCTGCTCGAGCGGCTCGACGACGTGATGGCCGACCCTGCCGGTCGCGCCGACTACTGCGATCTTGCTACTCATGGTTTTCTCGCTCCTCGCTGTAGCTCGTGGATTGTGTGCTTCAAACCGTTGACCCGCGGCGGGGAGGCGATGTGACGCCCGGCGCGGGGTCGGGTCAGTTGGCGGCGCGCGAGGCGGCGGCGAGATTGGACGCCGTCAGCGCGCCGACGATCGGCGGCTTGCGGAACGGGCGCGAGGCGGTTGCATACACGGCCAGCAGCAGCGCCCAGACGATCATCGTGACGACGGTCGCAGTCGTCCCGGCGTGCTCGAGCAGCTGTCCGATCAGCAGCGGGCCCACCCACCCGGCCGAGAAGGAGATCATCGTCGAAGCCGCCTGCACGCGACCCTGGAGGCGATCGGGAGCGAGCGCAACCCGGTAGCTGACGATGATCGAGTTGGTGACCGGCGTGACCAGCTCGGCCGCGGCGACGATCAGACCCAGCACGATCGCGTTGTGGACGATCAGCAGCCACGGGATCGACAGCGCGATCATCCAGTTCTCGCCGATCAGCACCATCCGCGCCGACAGACGGCGCAGCAGCGTCGGTGCCAGCAGCGCTCCGACGAACCCGCCGCCGGCGGCGATCCCGAGCATCGCGCCGACCAGTGCCGACGATGCCCCGTGCTGCTTGGCGATCACGACGACGAGCAGACTCAGCCCGGTGAAGATCGGGTTGCTGGCGGCGAACAGCAGCGCGCAGGTGCGAAAGAACGGCCGCTCCCAGATCCAGCGGACGCCCTCGCGGATCGGGGCCGGCGGCGACTCGTCGCGCGAATCCTGGAAGTCGGATCTGATCAGCAGCATCGAGATCGTCGACGCCGCGTAGGAGACCGCGTCAAACAGAAAGGGGGCCGCGCGCCCGATCGCGTACAGCAGCCCGCCGAGCGGCGGCCCGCCGACCATCGAGGCGAATGTCCGCGACTCGTTGCGTGCCACCGCCTCGCTCAGCTGCTCGGGCGCGACGATCTGGCGCAGCGCTCCGCGCTCGGACACGTAGGAGACGACGAACCCGCACCCGTCAATGAACGCGACGGCGACGATCAGGGCATACGGGACCGACCCGAACGCGAGCGCGATCGAGAACGTCGCCAACGCGAGCGCGCGGGCACAGTCCGAGGCCACCATCAGCACCTTGCGGTTCACGCGATCGGCGGCGACGCCGGCCGGCAGAGCAAACAGCGTGACCGGGATCGTCTTCGCAAAGCCGACCACTCCGGCCTTGGCCGGCGAACCGGTCAGTCCCAGCACGAGCAACGGGTAGGCGACCAGCGAAACCTGTGAGCCGAGGTCCGATAGCGTCTGGCCGCTCCACAAGAGCGCGAAGTCGCGATTACGGCGCAGCGGCGGCAGCGTCATCGAGCCCTCGACTGTACGCAACCCTCCAGTTGCGAAAATGCGGCGTTCAGAACTCGACCTGGGTCGTCAGTCCCCGGCGCCGGGCCTCCTCGACGGACACGATCTCGCGGCCGAACGGGCGAAGGCTGACCGTGATCAGCTTGAAGTTGGCGAGCCCGAGCGGGATCCCGATGATCGTCAGGCAGAGCAGCACGCCGCTGATGATGTGCAGCAGCGTCAGGTACCAGCCGGCGATGAAGAACCAGATCACATTGCCGATGACCGAGCCCGCGCCCTTGTCCGGCTGCGGCACGACCGCGCGTCCGAACGGCCAGACGGCGAAGAACGCGATCCGCAGCGCGGCGACGCCGAACGGGATCGTGATGATGAAGATGAAGCACAGGATCGCCGCGAACAGATAGGCGATGAACTCCCACACGCCGGCGAACACGAACCAGATCAGGTTGAGGATCAGGCGCACCCGCCAAGGGTAGTCCCGATCCGCCGCCAGCACTTAGACTGATGCGCCCGCGCCTTCCGTGAGCTGACCTTGACCACACCATCGGACGCGATCCGACTGCTGGCCGATCCCCTGATCAACCGGGGCACGGCGTTCAGTGACACCGATCGCACCCGGCTCGGCCTGCGCGGGCTGCTGCCGGCCGCGGTCGAGACGCTCGACCAGCAGGTCGCGCGCGCGTACGCCGCGTTCGGCGAGCAACCGACCGAGATCGCCAAGCACATCAACCTCCGTGCGCTCCAGGATGTGAACGAGACGCTCTTCTATGAGCTGCTCGAGGCACACATCGAGGAGATGCTGCCGATCGTCTACACGCCGACGGTCGGCGTCGCCTGCCAGCGGTTCAGCGAGATCTACAGGCGTCCGCGTGGCCTGTTCATCTCCTATCCGGATCGGGATCGGATCGGCGAGGTGCTCCGCAACCGCCCGCACCACGAGGTCGAAGTGATCGTCGTCACCGACGGTCAGCGGGTGCTCGGCCTCGGCGATCAGGGGTTCGGAGGGATGGGAATCCCGATCGGCAAGCTGTCCCTGTACACGGCGCTCGGCGGGATCGATCCGGCTCGGACGCTTCCGGTGATGCTCGACGTCGGCACCGACAACGCCGAGCTGCTCGACGACCCCGTCTATCTCGGGTGGCGCCATCGGCGGGTCGCCGGAGTGCAGTACGACGAGTTCATTGACCGGTTCGTCGAGGCGGTGCTGATCGAACTGCCTGACGTGCTCGTGCAGTGGGAGGACTTCGCCACGCCCCATGCGCTGCCGATCCTCAAGCGCTTTCGTGACCGCCTGTTGACGTTCAACGATGACATCCAGGGCACCGCGTCGGTCGTGCTCGGCGCGCTGACGTCGGCCGCGGGCGCCACCGGCTCGCGGATCCGTGACCAGACGGTGGTGATGGTCGGTGCCGGATCGGCGGGCGTCGGGGTGTCGGAGCAGATCGTCCGGGCGATGGTCGCCGACGGGCTGTCAGTCTCCGAGGCGCATTCGCGCGTGTACCTGGTCGACGTCAATGGGCTGCTGACGACCGACCGCCGGGATCTCGACGAGGGCCAGCACCGGTTGGCACAGCCTCCGGGCGCGGTGCAGGGCCCGCCCGGCGAGGCGCCGCGGTTGCTCGACGTCGTGCGCGCGGCGGCGCCGACTGCGATGGTCGGCCTGTCGGCCGCCGCCGGCGCGTTCACCGAGGAGATCGTTCGGGCGATGGCCGCGACTACCGAGCGCCCGATCATCTTGCCGCTGTCAAACCCGACTAGTCGCAGTGAGGCACGGCCGCAGGACCTCGCCGACTGGACCGCGGGCCGGGCGCTGGTCGCGACCGGGTCCCCGTTTCCGCCGATGCGAGTGGGCGCCAACGAGATCCAGGTGGCGCAGTGCAACAACGTGTACGTGTTCCCTGGGATCGGCCTCGGGGCGATCGCGGTCGGCGCGACACGTGTGACGGACGGGATGCTGACGGCGGCTGCGACCGCAATCGGGGCCGCGGCTCCGATCCATGCCGACCCGCGAGCCGGGCTGCTGCCCGCATGGAGCGAGCTCGTCGATACCGCGAACGCGGTCGCAAAGGCGGTCGCACGCGCGGCGGTCGGCGATGGGGTTGCGCCCGAGCTCGGGTCCGAGCAGATCGACGCGGCGATCGACGCAGCCCGGTGGGTGCCGACGTATCCTGAGCTTGACTAGCTTGAGGGGGCCGAGTCTCAGGCCCGCCGCGTGGCCCGGGTCGCCTGCGCCTGGTCACCGTCCATCCAGATCTCCCAGCGGCCTGACGCCGACCACCGGGCGTCGTGGAACCGGTACGGCCGGCGGCCACCGAATTCGGTCTGGCGCAGATGAAAGACGCCGCCGAGCACCGACGCGATCCGCCGCCGCGGCCACCCGATCGAGTCCTCGATCTCGGGGAATGGGCGTGGCCGGTCCGGGGCGGTCGCGAGCGCGTCGAGCAGCTCTCGCATCAGGTCACTGCAGCGGTCGTGAAAGCGGGCGATCTCGTCGGGGTCATCCATCGCGTTGTGGGGCGCGTGCTCGTGCACGGCCGGCGATCTGCGGCGGCTGATCATCGCTGCCATGCGGTCACTCGGACGCCATCGCGAATGTGAACATCCGCTCGGCTTCGATCCGCGCGTAGACCGGTCCTGAGTCCAGGAACTCCTCCCACTCGGGCCCGTACCGAGGCACGTATATCTCGAGTAGCGCCTGTCTGAACCCGGCGCCGTCGGGCGCGCCGATGTCGACTGCGACAGCGCGACCGTGCACCGTGACCGCGAACTCCTCGGCGGGCAGGTGGGTGGCGCTCACCTGTGGCCGGGCGCGGATGTGGCGGAAGCGAACCGAGTCAGGGCTCGAGCCGAAGTGAAACGAACCCCGGTAGAAGATCCCGTCGACGGGGCCGACGATTGGACGGCAGTCGGAGGTGACGGTCGCCAGGCTGAGCAGGCACATGCCGGTCAGACGCGCCGCCACATCCTCGGCGCTCAGCCGCCGCTCGGGCGTGTGGATGCTCAGCAGATGCTCACCCGCGGTCGCGTAGCTGCGATCGATCAGCTGCTGGAGCGCGGCGAGGTCCTCAGGCGTCTCATGCATCCCCGTCAGCAAATCATGCCGGACTGACGGGCGCGGGGAGGGCCGATCTCGTGGCCGCTCCCTGCTCAGGCCCCGGACGCGGTCTGCGGGCGGCCCCAGCTCACGCGCCGGGGCGGCCCTGGCTCACGCGCCGGGGCGGCCCCAGTTCACGCGCCGGCGACCATCTCCTCGTGCCCCGCCCAGTGGGGGGCGCGCAGCTCGCGCTTGAGGATCTTGCCCGCCCCTGACTTGGGCAGCGGCTCGGTGCGGATCTCGATCCGTTTGGGGACCTTGTAGTCGGCGATCAGCCCGCGGCAATGGTCGCGTAGCTCGGCCTCCTGCACCGCCGCGCGCGGGACAACCACGGCGTGGACCGCCTCGCCCCAGCGATCGTCGGGAATCCCGAACACGGCCGCCTCCAGCACCGCGTCGTGGCGGTAGAGCGCCTCCTCGACCTCGGTGCTGTACACGTTCTCGCCGCCCGAGACGATCATGTCTTTCGCCCGGTCGACCAGGTAGACGAACCCCTGCCCGTCCATGTAGCCGAGGTCGCCGGTGTGGTACCAGCCATCGACCAGCACGGCGGCAGTCTCGTCCGGCTTGTTCCAGTAACCGAGCAGCACGTTCTCGCCGCGGATCGCGATCTCACCCACCTCATTGACGGGGGTTGGCGATCGGTCGACCGTGCCGACGATCCTGATCTCGACCCCGACCGCGGGCGGCCCGGCCGAGCGCGCCTGCGGGGCGTCCAGGAACCGCTCCTCGTGCTCGAGTGCGGTCGCGATCGGCGCGGTCTCGGTCGTGCCGTAGAGATGCATCAGCTCGGCGTCCGGAAAGGCCTTGTGCGCCTGGCGCAGCGTTTCGCTCGCGACCGGCGCGCCGCCGTGACTGATCATCGCCAGGCTCGAGACATCGCGAGGCCGCGCCAGCTGCTCGTCGCTGATCGCGGCCAGCATGGTCGGCACGACGAGAGTCGCGTTGACCTGCTCGGCCTCGATCAGGTCGAGCGCGGCACCGGGATCGAACGCGGGCAACACGACATGCCGGCCGCCGTGCCAGACGGTCGCCAGGACAGCGATCGAGCCGGCAGCGTGGAACAGCGGCGCGACGACCAGCCAGCAGGTGTCGCGGCCGAACCGATACACGGCCTGGTAGTGCAGCGCGTTGGCGACCAGGTTGCGATGGCTGAGCATCACGCCCTTCGCCGCGCCCGTCGTGCCGCCGGTATAGAACAGGCCGGCGAGCGAATCGGGAGCGAGCCGGTCGGGGAACTCGGCCGGCTGCGCTCCGGCAAGTAGCGCCTCGTAGGCGTCCCCGAGGTCGAACGCGTGCTCGACGGTGCTGGACTGATATTCGATCCCGGCGTCAGCGAACACGACCTTGGCGCCGGAGTCCTGCAACGCGTAGCTGAGCTCGGCGGGCGTGTGGCGCTGGTTGAGCGGCACCAGCACCATCCCGGCGCCCGGCACCGCTTGGTAGACCTCGAGATAGCGGTGGCAGTTGTGCCCGACGATCGCGACCCGGTCGCCGTCGGAGACGCCAAGGTCGCTGAGCGCCCCGGCCAACCGACGAGCCCGCTCCCACGTCTCGCCGTACGTGTAGGTCAGCTCGCCGCATCGAACCGCGATCTGCGCCGCCGCTACCTGCACGGCACGTCTCAACGGACCGATCATCGTCGTCATCTCCCGGGCCCTCTCCTCAGATGCGACAGTACTCCGTCTCAGCTCTGGTCGTGCGTGCTCGCCGGCGCATGGGACTTGGCCCAGGCGATGATGTTCGCGCTGCCGCTGACGGTGTTTCCGTCGGGCAGCTCGAGCACCGGGAGCTTCTCCTGTCCGCTGAGCTTCTTGATCTCGGGTCGCCTGCCGGTCGTGAACAGGCCGAACGGGATCCCGCGGCCAGCGATCACCTTCTCGAACTCGTGGCCCTCGGCGCGCAGTGCCCGCTGCGCTCGCTTGCACGCGTGCGGCGGCGGTCCGCCATCGTCGATGTTGCAGACGTACAGCGTCAGACCAGTGGTCATCGCTGCAGATCGTACGCCGCCGGTCTGCCAGAGTGCTGCGGCGATGAACCAGTCACGCCGCCGGTTTGCCGACCAGCTCTATGCCGCCGGCCGCGTCCACGATGAGAGACTGCCGCGCCTCGAGCGGTTCCGCAATCTCGAGCCGCCGACAGCCGAGCTGCTCGGAATCCTGATCCGCGCGGCCGGAGCGAGACGGATCCTCGAGCTCGGGACCTCGAACGGGTTTTCGACCATCTGGCTCGCCGATGCGGCCGAGGCCACCGGCGGCTCGGTGGTGAGCGTCGACGTCGACGCCGTTCGCTCAGGGCTGGCGCGGGCCAACCTCGCACAGGCCGGACTCGAGGATCGCGTACAGCTGAGCGTCGCCGGTGCCGGGCAGGTCCTGGCGCAATCCGGCGACGGGGAGTGGGAGTTCATCTTCGTCGACAGCGAGCGCCCCGCCTATACCGGCTACCTGCCGGACCTGATCCGGACGCTCGCGCCGGGCGGTGTGGTCGCCGTCGACAACGTGCTGTCGCACGAGGCCGAGCTGGTCGAGTTCCGGCGGCGATCGAGCAGCTGCCGTCGCTGACCCAGATGGTGCTGGGAGTCGGTGCCGGGCTCAGGGTCGCCGTGCGCGATCGGCTCTCGTGACGTGAGTCCGGCGCCGAGAGAGTGGTCGCTACCGCGCAGGAGCCGGCGCCCGGGGGGGTGTGTCGTCTAAGGCACCGCTGCAGTCCCTTAGACGACACACCCTCCCGCGGATCGACGAGTGGCCCTCGAGATTCGCTCACTAGCCTGTCGGGCGATGCGACCCGACGTTCGAACTCGCGCAGCCGCGGTGCTCGCGCTTGCCGCTCTGTCGTTGGCCGCCAGCGGCTGCGGGTCGAGCGCCGAGACCAAGAAGGATTACATCGCGCGCGCGAACGCGATCTGCTCGACCGCCGTGCGCGATGTCCGAACCCTGACGCCGCCGCCGGCGGCGAGCGGCGGCGTAAGCCTGCCGGGGCTGGCGCGCTATCTGGAGGGCGTCAGCCCGATCGTCGCGTCCGAGGCCAAGCAGCTGCGCGCGATTCCGCGCCCGAAGGCCGACCGGGCGCTGCTGGCTCGCTACCTGGCGGCGGTTGGCGCGACGTCGCAATATCGGGCGCTCGCCGACGCCGCACGAGCTCATGATCGGCAGGCGATGAACACCGCGACGGCGGCGCTGCTCGCGAACCCCGCGGCCGGGCTCGCCCGGCGATACGGGCTGGCCGATTGCGCCGGCGCCGCCGCCACCGTCAAGACGTCCTAATTTTGCGCGCACAATCACCGCGAAGCGTGTAGGTTCGCGTGATGACGCAGGATCTCTCACTAGGTGAGGCTGCGGCCGCGCTCGGCGTCAGCGTCGACACACTGCGCAGGTGGGACCGCAAGGGGCAACTTCAGACCAAGCGAGACGCACGCAACCGCCGGCTCGTTCCGGCATCCGAGGTGCGCCGGCTCAGCGCCCGGCCGCAGCGTCACCGGACGGGGACCGAGCGCTCGGCTCGTAACCGTTTCGAGGGCGTCGTGCGGTCGGTTGAGGCCGACGGGGTGATGGCGCTGGTCGAGGTCGAGGCCGGGCCGTTTCTGGTCACCGCCGCGATCACCCGCGACTCGATCGAGGAGCTCGGGCTGGCGCCCGGGGTCGCCGCCACCGCAGTCGTCAAGGCGACGTCGGTGATGATCGAGCGGACCGGGCGGGCGCGGGGCGTCGAGCCGCACGCATAGCAACTCCAGCGGCCCAGGCCCTCAGCGCCTCAGCACCCCAGCGCAGTCAGCGCCGAAGGGCCTGCCCGATGACCGCCACGGCGCGTTCGATCGCGGACCGGTCGACGTCCATATGCGTGACGGCGCGGACACGGCGCGCATCGACGATGTTGAGCTCGACCGTGTCAGCCAGGCTCGAGACCAGCTTGCGCGCGTCGGGCACCGCGAACACGACGATGTTGGTCTGCACGGTCGACGGGTCAAGCTCGACGTTCGGCAGCTCGGCCAGTCCCCGGGCAAGCAGCGCAGCGTTGCGGTGATCGTCGGCGAGTCGCTCGACATGGTGCTCGAGCGCGTGCAGGCAGGCGGCGGCGACGATGCCCGATTGGCGCAGGGCTCCGCCCATCATCTGCTTCCATCGCCATGCCTCGTCGATCAACTCGCGAGATCCGGCGAGCGCCGCGCCGACCGGCGCGCCGAGCCCCTTGGTGAAGTCGATCCAGGCGGTATCGAACTCGGCTGCGTACTCGGCCGCCGCGGTCTCCGAGGCGACGACCGCGTTCATCAGCCGGGCGCCGTCGAGGTGGGCGCGCAGCCCGTGCCGGCGCGCAACCTCGAGCACGGCGCGGATCGACTCCAGCGGCCAGACTCGGCCTCCCCCGAGGTTGGTCGTCTGCTCGACCGACACCAATCGCGTCCGCGGCTCGTGTCGGCCGCCGTCGACACGGATCGCCGCCTGCACCTGCTCTGGCGTGAACATGCCGCCCTCGCCCTCGACCGTGCAGATCATCGCCCCGGCGAGCTGCGCCGGTCCCCCGACCTCGAAGTTGACCGGGTGCGAGCTGCGGTCGAGGATCACCTCATCGCCGCCGGGGCGGATGTGAAGCCGAAAGGCGATCTGATTGCACATCGTCCCGCTGGGGAGAAACACCGCCGCCTCATGGCCGAGCAGCTCCGCGACCCGGCTCTCAAGCGCGCATGTGGTCGGGTCCAGTCCACGTTGCTCGTCCCCGACCTCGGCCGCGGCGATCGCGGCGCGCATCGCGGCCGTCGGTCGAGTCTGGGTGTCGCTGTAGAGGTTGACCCGTTCGAGCATCGTCGCCTGGGCTACTCGGAGTGGCTCTCCTCCCAGCGAAGTGCGGCGGCCGCAGCGGCCGCGCTCGGGGGCCGGCCCCAATGCCATCCGAGCTTGTTCTCGCTGCGTTCGACGTGGGCGTCCTCGGGCACGTCAATCTCGATCCGCTCGGCCTCGATCGGGTCCAGCGCCTCGGCGATATAACGGCCGCGGACCGGGTGTTCGAGATAGGTGTCGAGCGAGTCATCGGCGAGCTGGACGATCAACGCGTGCGTATAGCCGTGGTCAGACGGCCCGCGGTTGCGTCCCAGCGTGACCCGGCGCACGCCGTCGATCTCGTCGACCAACTGCTGCGCCTGACCAAACGCCGTCTCGATCTGGTCGTCGGTCGTGCCGGGCTTCCACTTGAGCAACACGATGTGCTGGATCACCCCAGCCTCCTCTCGGGATCTTGAGCTTCCTGGGCCACATGCTATTCGCGGCCGGATTGCCGGGTGGCGCTGGTGTTTGTTCTTGGCGCGAGCCTGGCCCCACCTACAATGGCTGGCTCATGGCCCCCATGGTCTAGCGGTTAGGACGCCTGCCTTTCACGCAGGAGATCGCCGGTTCGAGTCCGGCTGGGGGTATCGGCGAATGGCCCGTGGTACGGGCGATTCAGGCCCTCCGCGTCACGCGAGCCAGCTCGCGGACACCGCTCGTGGAAGCCGGATGGAAGCTGTTGTGGCCACAATGGTCCAGTGATCCCTGCCGTACGGGAGGTCAAGTGACGCGAAGATGCGCGCCGACTCACGGCTGCTGCGAGGCCGCGTCGACTGCGTCTCAGGGTTCGGGCGGCCGTCCGGATGAGACCCGCTACCAACGCTCAAGACCGTTCGGCCTCCGGCCCTCTTGGGGCACAGATTGCCCGCCTTCCGGACGCCCGGCCGGCCGATCCAAACGTCGCTCTGCCGACGGCAGAATCATGGTGTCGGCTCGGGTATGTGCGATCACTTTTTGCGGCGGCTGATCGCCGCTTCGAGATTGTCGAACTCCTTGGCGCGATGGTCGCGGTATTCCTGCGTCCAGTCCTCGTCGTGGAGGGGGTTGATCGTCATCACCAGGCTGGTTCCGTCTCCGGCCGCTTCGATGTCGATGACAGTGAGGTGCTCGTATGGCTCTTGATCGGGGACGAAGTCGATCAATGACAGGTAGGCGAGACGGGCCGGCCGTGCGACTTCGGTGTAGGTCCTGCGAAACTCGTTCGAGAGCGGCAGGCAGAGGTTCTCTACGAACGCGACCTGTTCCGCCCCGGTCGCGGTCATGGTGTAGCGCACTTGACCTCCTGGCCTGAGCTCGAGTTCGGTTACCCGGGTCTCGAAGCCGTCTGGCCCCCACCACTCCTCGAGTCCGGCGGACGTCGTCAACACTTCCCAGACCAGCTCCGCCGAGGCGTGGTAGGTGCGCTCGATCCGCGCGGCGTTCGGGCTGGGCGTGGATGCGGTGGTCATGGATCCTCCTGACGTTGTCGCCGGCTCTCTGCCGGTTCTGCTTCAGTGACGAACGGACCGATGTCAGACGGACACGCACCGCGAGATTCGGGCTGATGAGTCGCTTGTTCTGCCCCGCGACTTCGTGATGGTCGGCTCCGGCCGCCCCCCCGCTCCCAATCGCTCGAGGCCAGACCAGAGGCAGGATCCGCGCCAGGCAAGTCGATTGCCCAACGCTCGGGTCGGTACGCGGCTGGGGCGATCCGGTACGCCGTTACTGCGTCCCTGCGACGAGTATCGTCGCAACTCCCGAATCGCACGAAGGGAGGCCAGCTGATGCCGGCTCTGTGGTGGGACTGGAAGCAATTCGAGCTGAGCGAGGCGGCGGAGGACATCGGCGAAATGCTTGGGGGGGTCGCCAGTGGTTTGAAGGGTGCCGGATACACCGGGGTCGCGGTCGCCGAGGACGTGCACGGCTTCAAGGCCGACTACATGGTCGCGGTGGTCTACCTGTTCATCGCCGGACGCAGCTTCTGGCAGGTGATCGCGGTCGTCGACGGACCGGAAGCGGAGATCAAACAGGTACAGAAAGTGATCGACGAGGTCGCGTTCCTGTAACGCTCAAACGGCTGCGTTCAACGACTGCGCTAGGGAGCGCGGGTTAAGCATCAGCCACCGAATTCAGCCGCCGGCGTTCTCGAGCGCTGCTCTGACCTTCGCCGGAGTCAGCGCGCCGTGCGATGCCGGCAGGCACGCCTGCACGATGTTCAGAACTGCCGGTGAGCGCACGTCGATGCCCTCGGCCTGAACCATCTCGACCGTCAGAGCACCCTGCGCGGTCGGATCGGGAAAGCGGGCCACGCCGTGGCTGCGCATGCACTTGGCAAACGACAGCGCGTCGGCAAGCCGGGTGCTCTTCTGCTGGGCGGTTTGCTGGGGGCCGCCGTTGCCACTCGGCGCGGGCAGGATTCTCTGGCACGCCTTTGCGGCGGCGGCGAACTGCGGAGACCCCTTGGGTCCCACGGCTTGGATGCGGACGCCGTGCTCGCCGTTGTGGTTTATGACCTGCGGGTCGGGGAAGTTCGTAACGCCGTGGTCGCGCATGCAGGCCGAGTACCTGAACGCGGCCTGCACTGGGTTCTGCGAGGGGCTGGCGCCGGTCGTCGGCGACCTGCCCGAGCTCCCGCAGCCGGCCGCAAGCAGCGTCAGGCTTGCAATCGCGATCGCCGACAGAGCTGTTGAGTTGCGGATCTGCGTAGCGGCAACCTCTGCAGTGGCCGGATCCAATCTCGTCCGTTATACGCCGCCGGGGATAACAGCAGCGTCACAGCGGCGAGGAGCTCAGCGGCGCCGCGACCGTCTGGGTGCAATCGGCGTCGAAACCGGCGCCGGGCCAAGTGGGCGGCCTCCGTAGATGACCTTGCCGGACGCGGTCTGATAGGTGAGCCACGGGACCGTGGGCCGCTGGTCGACACCGGGCTTGCTGTAGTTGCAGACTCCATCGGGGAAGCTTCGTTGCAGCTGACTCCACTCCGCGTCGGTGAACTGGATCGGGCCGTACGCGGGGCGGTTCAGCGGCCGCAGCTGGCACTTGTTGGCGTCGGTCGTGATCGGGTCGCCGGCCACGGTGCGCGGCGTGCCGTACACCGGCACCACGCCGGGCGGGCAGAGTCCGTTCGAGACCTTCTGGCCGCCGCCGTTGAAGCACTCGTCGCCGAGGCCCGCGGGCTTGTCACGGATGACCTTCTTGGAGAGCGGCATCCTGCGCCTGTCCTTCGCGATCGCGCCCAGCCAGTGGTCCATCGCGATGAAGCTGTTCAGCTCGCACTGGCTGTCGGCTTCGAGTGGCTCGGGGCCCTCCCAGATCACCTGGTTGGCGTGCGTGCCGAAGTCCCGATCAAGCCGTGCGCGAACGGCGAACGCACGGTAGGAGTCATGCGCGAGCCCCGGGTTGGGGCCGCGGCAATCGATGATCGCGGTCTGGTTGAGGTTGTTGGCCTCGTTGATCAGCCCAGTGCGGTACGCATTCGCGAGCGCCGGCTGATCCGCGACCCGCCGCTGCCCAACTGGGTTGAGGTCGATGTCGGCGCCACCGACGTGCGCATTGAGATCGAGGAACTGGGCCGGCGTGATCGCTCCGTTTCGCAGCGCCGCGAGCCCGTACTGGACGCCGACGTTGTCAAACGGCTCGCCCGCGAAACCGTGCCCGATCTTCTTCTCGGCTGGGGACCACACGCTCGGTCGCTCGGGGCCGAGCAGGTTCTTGGCCAGATCCGCAATCGAGCAGCGCACCCCGCCCGGGTTGTCCTGCGCGTTGTAGAGCTCCTGGGTGGTCACGCCCGGGCACGGCCAGTACGGGACCGCCCCGTAGAAGTAGCCGGTCGGGCAGGTCGCCGGGGTATACGGCGGGTTGACGTTCGTGCAGCCGACGCTGATGAACGCGTTTTGCGTCGTCGGGATGCCCTCGACCGCGGCCTCCTGCGACGGTGTCCAGGCCGCGCCGCCGGCGAGCGTCGAGTCAAAGAAGTAGTGCTCGAGCAGCGCGTAGTCGGCGACTTGTGTAGCGGATGTCCACGCGTCCGGGAATGAGCACGTCGGCAAGATCCCCTGATAGACGCCCGGGTAGGCGTTCGAGATCCAGTACTGGGCAAGCGACCCGCCCGAGCAGCCGGTGCCAATCGTGTAGCGCAGCGTCCCGTAGGTCTTGACGATGTACTCCTTTGCCATAACGAGCGACTCCGCCTGCACCGCGACGTTGCAGTCCTGGCTGCTGTTGTCCAGCGCCGTGGACATCGTCATGAAGCCCTTGCCGAGCGCATAGTCGGCTGCGCTGTCACCCGTCGTCGCCGGCGCGTTGCCGACCTTGTACTGCACCGCGCACCCGAACCCGTGCAGGATCAGCAGCTTGTGATTGAACTGCCGCTGCGGGTTGAACGTGGTCCACGGCTTTCCGGGTTGGAACAGCGTCGCGATCTGGTACTGGTCGCGGTCCATGTATCCGGTCTCGACGCGCACGATGAACGGCACCGTCACTCCCTGGTCAGTGGTCGTGTTCGCGACGTCTGACGGCGGGTCGCTCGGGTCATACGGCTGAAAGCCCGACTTCGCCGGGCTGGTCGACATGTAGAGGTAGTTGTAGGTCGGCGCCTGATCGCATTTGCGGTCGATCGCCGTTGGCTGGCACACCCACGGCTCGATCTGCGGACCGGAGAACAGAGGTCCGCCGCGCGGATGATTGACCAACGTGATCCGTGCGCCGGCCCCGTTCGCAAGCGTCGCGCGGAGCGCGTTGCGCCCCGGCTTCAGGCCACCGACCAAGCCTTCGAAGCTCCTGTTGGCGCGGACCGCGAAGCGCCCCGTCACGTTGTGGCCGTCGACGGTGACCTTCAGCCGGCGAGCCGTTCTCCTCGGCGAGATCGCAACCAGCGCGGAGCCACCGCTGACCAGATCGGCCCGGCTCGACACCACGGTGATCGATACGCGCGCGCCACGTTTCGCGGCCTGCGCTGGGGAGGCCGCAAGCAGGAGAGCCCCGAGCAGTGCGATCGCCGCAACGCGCAGCATCGACGCCGGAGACGACCACGACGGGCTGAGCATGTGCCATTGCTCCTTTGGCTTCGAACGCTGCCGGGACCGCGGCCTCGACATCCGCTGGCGAACGCGGGCAGTTTGCCACACAGCGAGACGCCGAGGGCTCGGTTCCAGCTCGTCTCGGGCACGGCTAGAACCGACCCCTGCTCCAGGCATCAGGCCAACCGCAGAGCGCGTGCGCTCACAGGTGACGCAGCTTCTCTGGGTTGCGGACCGCGTCGATGCGCGCGATGCGACCGTCATTGACGACGAACGAGAGCGCCGCGCGGTGGCCGTCGCGGCTCGGGAGCACCAGTCCGAGCCGCCCGTTGAGGTTGATCTCGATCGGCTCGTACACGGACTTACCCAACGCCGCCCACGCTCGCGCGACGCGCGCCCCGCCGCGCAGTGGCTTGCGCGCGGCGTTCGCGCGCCCGCCACCGTCCGACGTCCAGACGACATCGGGGTCGAGCACCGCGACGAGGCTCTCGAGGTTGCCCTCGGCGACCGCCTGCGCGAATGCTCGCACGGCACGATCGTGCTCGTCACGGGAGGCAGCGAAGCGCGGGCTGCCACGCTTGACGTGGCGGCGTGCGCGCGAAGCGAGCTGCCGCACCGCCTCGGGCGAGCGGCCGACCACCTCGGCGACGTCACCGAATGCCATGTCGAACACGTCATGCAGCACGAACGCCGTCCGCTCGGCGGGTGACAGCTGCTCGAGCACAGTCAGGAGCGCGTAGCTGACCGACTCATCGAGCGTGACGCGGTCCGCCGGGTCGTCCGATGTCAGCGGCTCCGGGAGCCACGGACCGACATAGGTCTCGCGCCGGGCGCGCGCGGACCGCAGGCGATCGAGCGCGAGCCGGGCGACGACCGTCGTCAGCCAGCCGTCGAGGTTCTCGATCGCCTCGACGTCAGCGCGCTCGAGCCGCAGCCACGCCTCCTGCACGACGTCCTCGGCCTCGCCGACGTCGCCCAGCTCGCTGTACGCGAGCCGCAGCAACCGCGGCTGCGCGTGGGCGAAGCGCTCGGTAGCGGTCATCCGGCGATCCGGGCCCAGGTCTCCGTGCTCGCACGCACATGCGGGGTCCAGCCGGTCGCCTCGCGCAGGCGCCTGGTCGAGACGCGCTGCGAGCGCGCGAGCGGCCCCTCCGCCGGCTCTCGCGGGCGCAGTGCCGGGACCCCGACAGCGGCGGCCAGCGCGGCATCGATCTCGGCGTTCGTCGCAGGGTCGGCGTCCGCGACGTTGTATGTCCCGGCCGGGGCGCGCAGCGCTGCGGCGATCGCCGCCGCCGCGTCATCCAGCCACACCGTCGGCCGGTACGCGCCGGGCGGCCCGGGCGCGATCGAGGCCCCGGCGCGCGCGGCCTCCAGCGTGCCAAGCGTGGAGCCGCTGTCGGGTCCCATGAACAGCCCGAAGCGCAGCACGACGCTGTCGCCGTCAAACAGCTCGCGCGCGTTGCGCTCGGCCGTCAGCGCGGTCGTCACCACGCCGCCGCTCGCGACCGGCGCATCCTCGTCAAGCCACGCATCGCCGCCGTCGGCGTAGACAAATGCGATCGACTCCTGGACGAGCCGCTGTACGCCAGCGGCCTGCGCCCCGCGCGCGATCGCCGCTGACGCCTCGGTGCGCACGCGGTCGTTCTCGGCCCACGCGGATGGGTCGGCCATACGGTCGGCGCTCGGGACGTGCGTCAGGACGTTGATGACGGCGTCCGTGCCATCAAACGCGCGCCGCAGCGACACCTCGTCGAACACGTCGGCGTCGACTGCGCCCGCCCCGAGGCTCTCAAGCCGCGCGCGCCCGCGCGCCGAGCGCGTCACGCCCGTCACTCGGTAGCCGGCAGCGAGCACGTCGCGGACGGCACGTCGCCCGATCACGCCCGTGGATCCAGTGATCATGACCTTGTTCATCGTCAGTACTCCTTGGGTAAAGACGGTGCTGTGTACAACTGACGAAGTACTGCGCCTGATCGTGACACCCCACGCCAGTGCCGCTGCGACTCCCTTTTTCGGTGCTGCGGAGCTGACATTCACTCACTGCGCTCGCGGACTTGACTTCCCGGGGCGCGCGGGACTACGATCGCGTGTGGGAGGCTACATCGGCGGTGCGGGTCCGCCATAAATGTTAAATGTGCTCGAAAGGAGCCGGCTATGGATAAGCCCATCCCCGAATTTCTGCGTGCTCACTTGCCGGGGATCCACACCGATCCGATCTGGATGGAATATGCCTTGCTCGACTCCGAGCTTGAGGCGGGTGTAAAGAACCGGCTGTTGGCGGCGCAATTCGAGACGGTTGCGGCGGTTCACACCGCGCTGGCTCAGGGGGCCAGCCAGGCCGCGAAGATCATGGCCGGTGCCGGCGACTAGCGCCTCTGATCACTCGACTCATCTGGTGCGGACGATGTCGCAGGCTGTGAGCCCGCGCGACGGAGAGAAGACCGACGTTGTCCTGGTCGGGTACCAGGACCAGGGCAACCTCGGGATGGGCTACCTGGCTGCATGTCTTCGGGAGCATGGCTACACGGTGCGGCTGTGTGAGGTCCGCGATGGCCCGAAAAGCATTGCGGCCGAGGTGCTAGCCGCCGAGCCTTTGGTAGTCGGCTTTTCTCTGATCTTTCAGTTCTTCTTGCCGCAGTTCCGCCGCGTGGCCGCGGAGTTGCGTCGGGCGGGGATCCAGAGTCACTTCACGATGGGCGGCCACTATCCGAGTCTGTGCCACGCAGATGCGCTTCGTGCGTTCCCCGAGCTCGACAGTATCGTTCGCTATGAGGGTGAGCTCACGTTGGTCGACCTGCTTGGGCGCATAAGCGCGGGCGACGAATGGCGCGACACCCCGGGCATCGCCTACCTTCAGCACGGCGAGCTGCGCGAGAGTCAAGTTCGTGCCCTGGTCCAGGATCTTGACACTCTGCCGTTCCCCTACCGGCCGTATCCGCCGGAGAAGATTCTTGGGTTCCCGACGCTGCCTGTGCTGGCGAGTCGTGGCTGTGCTCGGCGCTGCTCGTTCTGCTCGATCCACACCTTCTACAGGACGGCGCCAGGGAAGGTTGTGCGGGTGCGAAAGCCCGAGCTGATCGTCAAGGAGATGCTCGAGCTCAACCGCGACCACGGGGTACGCGTGTTCCTCTTCCAGGATGACGATTTCCCACTGTGGGGTAAGCCCGGGCGACGATGGGTCGATGAGCTCACCGGGCGGATGCGCGACTCCGGAATAGCGGATCACGCGATCTGGAAGATCAGCTGTCGCGCTGAATACGTCGAGCCAGGGCTGTTCGCAGAGTTGCGCGACGCGGGTCTGTTCCTCGTCTACATGGGCATTGAGTCGGGCGTCGACGCGGGGCTTGAGATTCTCCATAAACAGATGACCGTGGAGCAGAACCGTGACGGGGTCAGGATGCTCAAGGAGCTGGGTGTCCTGTTCTCATACGGATTCATGCTGTTCGATCCATCGAGCACGTTCGAGTCGGTCCGGGGGAATCTCGCGTTCCTGCGCGAGATCGTTGGGGACGGCTCCGCGGCTGCGACCTTCTGTCGGATGCTCCCCTATGGCGGCACTCCGATCCGGGATCGTCTGGAAGCCGAAGGCCGTTTGCGCGGCGACATCAAGCACCCCGACTACGACTTCCTCGATCCTGCACTCAACGTCTATTACCGCCGTCTGCACGCCGCGGCGAGGGCGTGGCTGGACAACGGTGGAATCTCACACGAGCTCAATTGGGCGATCGAAGAGCTCGAGACGGCGAGGCGGTTGGTCGACGGCCTGCGAGGAGTGGATGCGTATCGGTTCGCGCTCGCGGAGCTCACGGCCGAGAGCAACGAGCTGTTGTTCCGCTTGGTCGAAGATTCGTCGCGGGCCTTTGAAGATGCCGGCGATGTCTCACTGCTGGACCCGGCCCCCGGACGCAGAACCTGTGAGTCATTCAGAGTGAGGCTTCTCGAGCTGCGAAACAGCTTCGTTGCCGAGAACGTCGATGAGCTGGTGGGCGAGGTGAACGCCGGCGTGATCCGCGGACCGATCGGCGCGCCGCAAGTTCACTGACAACGGGGTCTCCGGTGGCCTCGACGGCTGCTGCGGCAGCGCCGCGCAGGGATCAAACGCGATTTGCTCCGGTGTTCGTCCTTGCCAGCGCGCGGTCGTACTCGTCGGTCGTTACATGCATGATCGGCCAGCATCCCGCCCTCTTCGGGCTGCCGGAGCTGAAGCTGTTTGCCTACAGGACGATCGGGGAGCTTGACGCGTCGCTGCCGGCTTACGCGCGCGAGCGAGGGATCGCCCACCGAAGTCCAGGGTTGGTGCGAGCGGTCGCCGAGCTCGAGTTCGGTTGCCAGGCCCCAGAAGCTCTCACCGCTGCCCTCGCCTGGCTGCGTCAGCGCGCGAGCTGGTCCGGCGTGCGCGTGTTCGACCTCCTGATGGAGCGCCTGCACCCTCGAGTGGCGGTCGAGAAGTCCCCGGAGCACGTCGCTGAGACGGCCGCCCTTCGGAGACTGACTCGAGCGTACCCGCGCGCGCGATACATCCACCTGACGCGCCACCCGATCACGACGATCACCTCGATGCACGAGCATCTGCGCCGCAACCTTCCCGGCTATCGCGGCGACGACGACGGGAGTTACGTCATCGCGAGTTGGCTTGCGACGCATCAACGGATCGTCGACTTGGCGCAGCACATCCCGCCAGACCACTGGCTGCGCGTCGCCGCCGAGGAGGTCCTCAACAATCCAACGCCGCAGCTCGTCGCGATCGCGACCTGGCTCGGGGTCAGCTCCGATCCCGTGGCGATCGACGCGATGACCCACCCCGAGCGGTCGCCATTTGCCAGCTTCGCGCCGGCCGCCAGCGGCGTCACCGGCGGCGGCGACAGTGCGTTCCTCGCCGACCCGCGCCCTCGCAAGGCGGAGGCAATGCATGACCTCCGAGCGCCGGCGGGATGGTCGGTTGGGCGATCGCAGTGGGCGATGGTGGTGGAGGCGGCCGAACAACTTGGTTACAGCCTGTCAAGCCCCTCCTGGCTCAGGCCGGCCCGCTGACGTCCGCTGGTTACGACAATCCGGCGGCGTGTCTGGCACGGTGACGTCGTTGGCGCTCTCGCAGCCCGCACGGGTTCTCGGCGTGCCAGCGCTGGGTGGATGAGCGAGTGCCGTCGTAGAAGACCAGCGCGCATTCCGGACGGGCGCAGCGGCGCAGCCGCGACGGCTCAAGCTCGCTGAGCTCGTGGCTGAGCGCGATTAGCAGCGCGCCGACGACCGACGTACGCTTCGAGCGCAGCGTGGTGCGGATGTTCCCGCCGGGTCCGAGCTCGAGTCCGAGGATCGCCGGCTCGCGCGCAGCGAGCGCGTTGAGCTCCTCAAGCGGAGGTTCTGAGCCGTCGATCAGGGCGTCAACGATCGCGACGAGCGCGCGCTGGACGGCGCGCACCGTCGCGAGCTCGCGCGCCCCGACGCGATGACCGAGAAACGGCTCGAGCAGCATGGTGGCGTTGGCCGCATCCGCGAGCGCATCGTGCGCGACCGCAGTCGGTGCATGGGCGGGGCGTCTGTCGGCGCGTGCGTTCGCAAGCGCGACAACGAGCGCGGCGTCGGTCACAGCGGCACCGCGACCGTGCGGCGACGGGGCTCACTCACCAGTTGGTCAACACGCTTGGCGTTTGGGTGCGACGCGTAGCTCAGCGCTGCATCGGCCGCCTCGCGGCTATCCCACTGTGCGACCACCAACAAATGGCCCGGCTGATCGAGATCCTGGATCAGCTCATGGAGCAGGTAGCCATCGAAGGAGAGCATGTCGCGCCAGATCGCCTTCGTGGCCGTGATTCCGTCTTCCGCGTTCTCTGCCGCAAACCGCGATTCCCAGATCGAGTAGACACTCACTGAAGCCCTCCTAACGGTCTAATATATAAACGACCGTTACATGCTATCAATTGCTGCGAAGCCCATCGCAAGCGACAGGAGATGGAAGACGATGAGTGACCAACAGCCGACCCCGCACGCGACAGCCGCTGAGTCCGGGGTGGGCCGGGCAACCGGGTTCGAGCTCTCCAGCCGCGGCGGGCTCGGCACGGCCAGCATCGACTCGGCGCTCGAGCGCAACCGCGCCTTCGCCGCGGCCGGCGGACACCGGGGCGCCGTCGTGTTCCCCAACCTGCGCCTGTTTGTGATCACGTGCCTCGACCCGCGCGTCGACCCGGCTCACTTCCTCGGTCTCGGCCTCAGCGATGCGATGGTCGTCCGCAACGTCGGCGGTCGGGTCACCCCGGAGGTGATCAACGATGTCGCCTTCATCGGCCAGCTGGCCGAGAGCCTTCTGCCCGAAGACGGTCAGCTGTTCGAGGTGGCCGTCATTCACCACACCCAGTGCGGAACCGGCGCGCTCGCCGATGACGCCTTCCGCCGCCGCTACGCGCAGCGGATCGGCGTCGAGGAGTCGACCCTGCTCGAGCACGCCGTCCTCGATCCCGCCGCAACGGTCACGCGCGACGTCGAGCGCCTGCGCTCCGCGTCCGCGATCTCCCCGCGGATCACCGTGTCGGGTCACGTCTACGACGTGACGACTGGCTTGGTGCAGTCGATCGGGGACGTCGATGTCAGCTGACGGGGGGACACGCGAGATGCTCGAGTCCGCGACTACAGGTCCAGGCAGTGGGCGCAGCTTGGCTCGACGGTGACGCCGGTCGGGTTCGCCACTCTGCCTGACGGCGAGTCGATGTGACAGTTCACCAGGTCGACTGAGATCGCGATTGCGCGCCTCTGAGCGAATGCGGCCGTTCGTCTCGTCTACCGCGTCGATCGCGGACGGATTGTGCACATCGAGATCAGCGCGTAGAACGGCGGACCATCTAGGCTCGCGGCCATGAATGCCTCCGTTTTCCAAGCCGAGCCGCCGAGGCTCGGCCGTAGAGTCGTGCATTTGTTTCGCCCGCATCGCGGTGCGGTGGCGCTGATCAGCGTCGCGATCCTGGTGACGTCGGCGCTGAGCGTGATCGGCGCGCTGCTGGTCCGCCAGGTGTTTGACAAAGCCCTGTTTGTTGCGGGCGGCCCCGATCTCGGCGCGCTGTACCCATTGGTGGCGGCGCTGATCGCGATCCCGATCATCAACGGCGTCCTGAACATCGTCCAGGTGTACCTGACTGAGCTTGTGGGCAATCGCGTGCTGCAGGAGCTGCGCGACCGGCTGTTTGAGCACCTCGAGAAGCTTTCGCTGGCGTTCTACACAGCCACCCGCAGCGGAGAGGTTCAGTCCAGGCTGGACAACGACGTCGGCGGCGTGCAGACGACGATCACATCGACCGCCTCGTCGGTCCTCAGCAACGTGGTCACGCTGATCTCGTCGGTGGTCGCGATGCTGGTGCTGTCGCCGCTGCTGACCGCAATATCGCTGGCGGTGACGCCGATGTTCGTACTGTTCAGCCGTCGCGTCGGACGCGCGCGGCGGAGCGCTCGGCGCGATGCTCAGGCCTCGCTCGCTTCGATGCAGTCGATCACCCAGGAGACGCTGTCGGTGTCGGGGATCCTGTTGGCGAAGGTGTTCGGCCGCCAGGAGCACGAGGTCGACCGCTACCGCATCGAGAACGCCAACCAGGCCCAGCTGCAGGTCCGCCAGGCGATGGTCGGCCGCTCGTTCTTCGCGATTACGCAGGCGTTCTTCGGGATCAGCCCCGCGCTGGTGTATCTGGTGGCCGGGCTGCAGGGCACGCACGGCGAGTTGTCGGCCGGGACGCTGGTGGCATTCACCACCTTGCAGAGCCGGCTGCTGATCCCGATCAACCAGCTGCTGCAGGTATCGGTCGACGTCCAGTCATCGCTGGCCCTGTTCGGCCGGATCTTCGAGCTGATCGATCTCCGCCCTCGGATCACCGACCGCGAGGATGCGCTCAGCCTGGCGCCGGGCGAGGTCCGCGGAGAGGTCGCGCTCGAGCAGGTGTCGTTCCGGTACGGCGGTGGTGAGGACGGCGGGCCAGCCGCACCCGACGAGGCGTTGCGAGACGTGTCAATGCTTGTCGCGCCCGGGCAGCTGGCGGCACTGGTTGGACCGTCCGGGGCGGGCAAGACGACGATCTCCTACCTGGTACCGAGGCTCTACGACGTCGAGCATGGCGCCGTCAAGATCGACGGTCACGACGTGCGTGACCTGAGCGCCGCGACGATCGCGGGCGCGGTCGGCGTGGTGACCCAGGAGAGCTACCTGTTCGGCGGCACCGTACGCGACAACATCAGCTACGGGCGGCCCGGCGCGACCTACGAGGAGGTCGTGGCCGCCGCGAAGGCTGCCTTCATCCACGACCGCATCGTCGCCCTCGAGGATGGCTATGACACGGTGGTCGGGGAACGTGGCTACCGGTTCTCTGGCGGCGAGCGCCAGCGGCTGGCGATCGCCCGGGTGATCCTGGGGGACCCGCCGATCCTGATCCTCGATGAGGCCACCTCGGCGCTGGACACCGAGAGCGAGCGCGTCGTGCAACGGGCGCTGGAGGCACTGATGCAACGCCGCACCACGATCGCGATCGCTCACCGGCTCTCGACGATCCGTAACGCCGACGTGATCTTCGCGATCGATCGCGGCACGATCATCGAGCGCGGAACCCACGACCAGCTGCTCGCCGAGGGTGGCCTGTACGCGCGCCTCTACCAGGAGCAGTTCGGCAACGGCGTGATCGAGGCCCACTGCAGCGACGGCGTGATCCTCGCCGACGGCCGGCCCTGTCGGCCATCGAGCCAGCGAGCGCGGCCGGGCTCGGAGATCGCGGCGAGCCGTCTGACCGAGCCCGAGGGCTTGGGCGAGATCCCCGCGGAGTTGCGCACAGCACTGAGGGTCTGACCAGACGCCTACGGCTGTCTAGTCGGCGTCCCGCGGGTCCATCGGGCGCGTGTTCACCGGCCGGACGGGACCCTCGGCCGAGTAGACGGTCAACTCGCTCGGCCTCGCCAGCAGGCCGTCGAGCCCGAGCTGAAAGTCGGCGAACGCTTGCGAGCGATAGTGGGCGTCGAGATCCTCCTGCCGTTCCCACTCGCTGACGAGAACGAACCGGCTGGGATCGGCCATCGTCGCGGCGAAGATGTAGCGCTTGCAGCCCGGTTCGCCGCCGGCCCAGCTGCTAAAGCGCTCGAGCAGTGTTGCGAGCTCATCTCGCCGGCCACTGATCCCGAACATGTCCGCAATGGCGATCACGACCATCAGGAGCAGCTTCTCATACCGGCGTCGCCCGCCGGGCGCGAGACGGTCCTAAAGTTTGAGATCCGGCATCGGGCTGCCGGAGTGCACCACGACAGGCGCGATGCAACTATCCAGCCGAGGAGCGGTATCGAATGACAAGCGTGACGAACGAGATCGACCCCAATGTGCCGCCCAGCGGGACCGGCTGCGTTGAGTGCCTAGCGGGCACGTCACCGGGGTGGTGGCTGCACCTGCGCCGCTGTGCGACCTGCGGGCACATCGGCTGTTGCGATAACTCCCCCGGCCAGCACGCAACCGCGCACAACAAGGCAACTGGGCACCCGGTGCTGCAAAGCTTTGAACCGGGCGAGGACTGGTTCTACGACTATCGCTCCGGCGACTTCTTCGAAGGACCCGCACTCGCCGCACCGGATAGTCATCCGCTCGACCAGCCCGTACCGGGCCCGGCCGGCGCGGTGCCCGCCGACTGGGAGCGCCAGCTCAACTGACGCCCGCGGCCTCGCCCGGCTGTTTGCGGCGAGCGAAGCTAGCGGAAGTGCGCCTCCCCTCGTTGACCGCCCTCGGCGACATTCGGCACGGCCTTTGCGCGTCCGCTGGTGCTCGTGGGGGTTCCCGATCCGACCGCGATCGAGAAGATGTGCATCGCGTTGACGCCGTTGCCGACGCCGCTGCTGACCGTGGGGAGGGTCACCGACGCGACGGTCTTGCTCGGGTCCAGCGGGACCGACGCGAAGTAGACGCTCACAGGATGGTCGGTCTGCGTGCTGCTTGCGAAGTTCCAGCTCGAGGTCGTGGTCGCGATCTGATCACCGCTGACCGGTGCGTTGTTGTACCAGTCCGCCATGCTGATGCTGTAGGTCTGGCTGCTCCCGTCGGTGTAGGTGATCGTGCCCGTCCCGCTCGCCGCACCGAATCCGGCCGCGCCGAGGAAGCCGAGCTCGGTCCCCGAGCCGGATAGGTCGATGATCTGCCCGTCGGCGATCACGTTGTCGGGCGCGCCGACCGGGGCCGGCCAGGTGAAGGTCGTCCCGCCGATCGTCGCCTGACCGCCCGCGGTCAGCGGCGTCGGCGTGCCGGCGGCCAGCGCCTCTTTGGAGTAGCTCTCCCCGGTGCCGTCGAAGTCGGCGGCTGACGGATCGGAGTTGTCGCTGATCCCGGCGTTGTCGTAGGCGGCGGCGAGCGACGAGTACGGCGCACCCATCGTCGGGGTGCCGTGGCCCACAGCCATCGCGAAGATGTGCATCGCGGTGGTCCCGCCGGCCGCATTCAGCACAGGTAGCGTCACCGAGGAGACCCGCTTGCCCGGTTGGAGCGGCACGGAGGCGAAGTACACGCTGACCGGATGCGGACCCAGCGGGTTGCTCTCGAAGTTCCAGCTCGACGTGGTCGTGACGATTCGGTCACCCACCGCCGCTGAGTTCGCGTACCAGTCGGAGATGTTGAGATTGAACGAGCGGCTGCTGCCATCCGTGTAATGGACCGTGACGATCCCGCTGGCGGTGCCGTTCTGGCTTGAGCCGAGGAACCCGAGGTCGGTCCCGCGGCCGCTCAGATCGACCGTCTGGCCACCGGTGACGACGTTGTCAAGCGTCCCCGCCGGAACGTTTGGCCACGTGAAGGTCGTGCGTCCGACGGTGACCGTGGCGCCCGGCGTGAGCGCGGGGCTTCCGGCCGCCAGCGCCTGAGCGGAGAAGCTGTCACCGACCCCGTCGTAGTTCGCTGCGCTCTCATCTGAGTTGTCGCTGATGCCGATGTTGTTGTAGGCGGCAGCCATCGACGCGTACGGGACGACGACGGTCGTCGACCCCTGCGCCACCGGTCTCCCGGCGGCATTGACGGTCACCGTCAGAGTGCGCGTGCTGGGCGGTGCCTGTGCCGGAGCGGTCACCTGGAAGCTCTCGGTCACGGTCTGACCCGCGGGGACGTCAACCGGGCCCGGGTTGCTCACCGTCCAGCCGAACGGCGCCTGCAGCGTGAAGTGCGCGTGCGGGATCGCGTAGTCGCCGTCGTTGACGAGCTTGGCGGTGACGGTCGCCGTGTTGCCGGCGTTGACGGTGTCCGGCGCGCTGACGGTCATATAGCGCGCACCGACAGTGCTCGCGACGTTGAAGCTCCCTTGCAGGGGCAGGTTATGAAGAGCCGACGAGTCGCCGACGTAGACGTGGAACTCGCCGTCGGGCAGCACCCAGCCATCGGCTGCGTCATCCCAGTAGGAGAGATCATGGCCGTTGAGGGCGAAGCTCACGGTCTTGGACTGGCCCGGTTGCAGGTCGACCTTGTCAAAGCCCTTCAACTGTCGCGGCGGCTCTCCGGCCGCGCCGGGGTCGCCGAGATAGAGCTGCGCGATGTCTGAGCCGGTGACCCTGCCCGTGTTGGTCACGGTCGCCATGACGGTCGCCTCCGAGCTCGACTGCCCGTTGCAGTGGCAGCTCGTGGCACCGGGACCCGAGCTGGAGTTCTGGACTGACGCCGGCGTGATCTTCAGATCGCTGAACTTGAAGTTCGTGTACGACAGTCCGTAGCCGAACGGGAACAGCGGCGTCTCGCGGTGAGCGTCGTAGTAGCGATAGCCGACATCGATCCCCTCGCTGTAGTTGACCTGGCCGTTGACGCCCGGGAACTGGCTCGGGCTCGAGGCGGGCACCTGGGACAGGCTCTGCGGGAAGGTGACGGGCAGATGGCCGCCCGGATCCACGTCACCGAACAGCACGGCGCCCAGCGCGGTGCCGTTGCTCTCGCCGGGATACCAGGCGTCGAGGACCGCTCCCGCCTTGTCGAGCCACGGCATCGCCACGGGAGCCCCCGCGTCGACGACGACCACCGTGTGCGGATTGACCGCGGCGACGGCCGAGATCAGCTCGTCCTGGGCGGACGGGAGGTTGAGGCTGGCCCGGTCAGCCGCTTCGGACTCCGTGTCGTCAGAGACGACGACGACCGCCGTTGAGGCCGATTTGGCAGCCTTCACAGCCGCGTCGATTCCGGGCGTAAGGTCCGCCGGCGTGGCCCAGCTGAGATTCGCAGACGGGCCGCCGCCGTTGAGCGTCAGCGTGTACGTCTGCCCGGCTTGCAGGTTGACCGCCACCGAGTAGGTCGAGACCGGCGGCGTGCCCGGGTTGGCCAGGATCTCCTTGCCGTCCAGCGACAGGTAGGTGACCGTGTAGCTGCCCGGGTTCTGGAACGCCAGCACGTAGGTGCCGGTCTCGGGCGCCGTCAGCGTGCCCGTGTAGCTGCCGCCGTACCCGGTCGACGAGTAGGCCGGGCTGAGGTTGCTGCTCGGGATCGCGGAGAGCGACGTGTCAGTCGGCAGCCCCTGGACGTAGTTGACCGTGGTGCCGGCCGGAGCCGCGGACTGGATGCCCTGCAGGGGCGTCACGTTGAAGGGGGAGGTGACGTACGCGCTGCCGCCACCGGTGTCGGTCGGAGCGGCCGAGGCGGCCGGGCCGATCACGGCGATCGGGCCCTTGGCGCTCGCGCGCACCGGCAACGTCTGGCGCTCGTTCTTGAGCAGCACGGTGCCCGCCTCGGCGACCTTGGTGGAAGTCGCTTGATGGGCCGCGGTGGTGACGGTCGCGCTGGTCGAGCCCGTAGGCGGGTTGTTGAACTCGTTGAAGCGGAACATCTGACGCACGATCCTGCGCACCATTTCGTTCAGCGTTCCCATGCTTACCTGGCCGGACTGCACGGCGGCCCCAAGCGCCGGCCCGTAGTACTGCGGCGCAGGCATCTCCTGATCCATGCCCGCGTCGGCGGACTGCACCGTTGAGTGGGTGGCCTGGTAGTCGGAGGTCACGAACCCCGGGAAACCCCAGCGCTGATCGAGAGTGGTTCCCATCAGGTACTGGTTCTGGCACGCGAACTGACCGTTGATTGAGCTGTACGCGCACATCGCAGACGAAGCCTTCGCCTGCTGCGTCGCCGCCCAGAACGCGGGCAGATAGATCTCGTGCAGGGTGCGCTGACTGACGATCGCGTTGTCGGCCGGCGTGTTGCGATTGGTCTCCTGGTTGTAGACCGCGAGGTGCTTGACCTGGGACATCTCGTCCCGGCTCTGGACGCCGTCGATCTCCGACACGGCCATCGCGCTGTTCAGGTAGGGGTCCTCGGTGAACGCCTCAAACGACCTTCCCCAGCGCGGGTCGCGGTCGATGTTGACGGTTGGTCCAAGGTTGACCATCGCCCCCTTGCCACGCTCCTCGGACCCGACCGCCTGTCCGTATTGCTGCGCGAGCGATGGGTCAAAGGTGGCCGCCAGCGACACGGCGCCCGGCATCTGGGTCACGCCGGTGAGGCCGTCACCAACGCCGAGCGGACCGTCCTCCTGGCCCATCGCCGGGACGCAGAGGCTCGGGATCCCCGAGATGTAGAAAACGTACGGCTCACTGAAACCGGCCCCCGTGACCATGTTGATCTTGTTGGCGAGCGTCATGCGTGCCATCAGCAGGTGCACTCGCTGATGTATGGGAAGGGACTGATCCAGCCACGGGCAGGACGGGCTCGCGGACCCGGCTGCCGACGCGGTGGGCGCAGTCGCCGCCGGTGCAACCAGTGCGGCGCATACGGCCGCAGGCACGATCGCCCCGAGCATTGCAGCGCGAGAGCTCCTGATCCGCGGGATCGACGGGAACCGGACGAAACGGATCATGGTGCTCCTCCTGCTCTGACAGCCCAGCCCGGCAGAGCAAATTCCCGCGGCCAAGCGTCTCTAAACGAGAACCTCGGTCGGCTGCACGTGAGCCGCGCGCAGTGGCTCTCGTTTCCTCCTCAAGCCTCTTAAAGCGGCGCCACGATTCGTGCCGCGACGCTCAGCTGTCGGGTCGATCAGGACTGCAGGAAGGCGAGCAGGTCCGCGTTGATCGTTGCGGCCTCGGTGGTCGGCATGCCGTGCGGGAATCCTTTGTAGGTCTTCAGGGTCCCGTTCTGCACGAGCTCTGCCGACAGCGGTCCGGAGTCTGCATAGGGGACGATCTGGTCGTCGTCGCCGTGCATCACGAGCACCGGCACGCTGATCTTCTTGAGGTCCTCGGTGAAGTCGGTCTGGGAGAAGGCAACCACCCCGTCGTAATGTGCCTTAGCCCCGCCCATCATGCCCTGGCGCCACCAGTTCTGGATGATCGCTTCTGAGGCTTGGGCGCCGGGCCGGTTATAGCCGTAGAAGGGCCCCGATGGCAGGGCCCGGTAGAACTCAGACCGGTTGGCGGCAAGCTGGGCCTGGAGATCGTCGAACACGCTCTTGGGCAGACCGCCGGGGTTGGCGTCCGTCTTGAGCATCAGCGGCGGCACCGAACTGATCAGCACGGCCTTTGCGACCCGGCTCTCGCCGTGGCGGGCGATGTAGCGCACGACCTCGCCGCCGCCGGTGGAGTGCCCGACGTGGATGGCATCGTGAAGGTCGAGATGGGTCGTCACCGCCGCCAGGTCGTCGGCGTAATGGTCCATGTCGTGACCGTCGCTGGTCTGCGTTGAGCGTCCGTGCCCGCGCCGGTCAGCGGCGACCACGCGATAGCCATGCTGCAGGAAGAACAGCATCTGGGTGTCCCAGTCGTCGGCCGAAAGCGGCCAGCCGTGGCTGAAGACGATCGGTTGACCCGAGCCCCAATCCTTGAAGAAGATCTCGGTCCCGTCAGTCGTGGTGATCGTGCCCATGCGGTGTCGCCTCCCTTGGACTAGGCGTTCAGAAACGTCCGAACGCGCAGCCTAACCAATCGTTTCGTGCCGGACCTGGCGGCTCGATCAGGACGCGCCAGCTGAGGTGATCTCGACGACGAGATGCTTGGTCACGGGCACATGCCCGACGCTCTCCGCCGCGCCCCAACCGGGGGCCGGATGGTGACAGTCAGTGGCGCGAGAAGCCGCCGTCCGGCGTCGGGCCGCGACCCAGCGCCGGCGTGTCCGGCACCGACGCAAGCATCCGCTCACCCGCGTCAGAGCTCTTGTTCGCTGATGACATCGCTGCCTCCTTCGGGCGTGCCGCTGGGTCGTGCGTCGTCAGGGTTTGACGAAGCGCTGCACGAACTCGAGCGCCGTATCGGCGACCTCGCGCCAGCCGCTGTCGATCGTGAGCGAGTGGCCGCGGTTCGGGATCTTGACGATCTCGGTCACGCCCTGGATTGCGCTGCTGGCGTCTTGAACGAGGCGTTGGCGATCGCCCACGGCACCGTGTGGTCCTTCTCGCCGGCGACGATCAGCAGCGGCCCGCGGTCGGGGTTCTTGCGTCTTGACCTTGGCCTCGGTCCACGGGTTCAGGTTCGCGGTCGCCGCCTGGAAGAGCGGCGCGCCCGAGGCCGGCACGGCGAACGTCTCGTACAGCTTCTTCGCCTCGTCCTCGCTCACCGCGTTGGCGAACGCGAACCGGAACTGCTCGTAGGTGAGCGGCACCGCGCGGTTGCGGTTCGCGGGGTTGCCGAGCACCGGCGACGCCGACTTCAGCGCCGAGATCGGCAGCGGCAGCACGCCGCGGAAGGGCGCGGGGTCGATCGCGACCGACGCCGCCGCGAGCCCGCGGCCGGCGAGGATCTGCGTTAGCAAGCCCGCCGAAGGAGTGTCCGATGACGGCCGGCTTCGTCGTCCAGCTGGGCGATCACGTCCGCGAAATGGTCGGCGACCTGGCCGACCGTCTTGTGCGCGAACACCTCGGGGTGGGCGTTCGCCTCCTGCGACGGTCTCGGGGTCGTCCGGCCAGCCCGGGCGTGAGCGTCGTGTAGCCGGCCTTCTCGAAGACGGCGGCCCAGCGATCCCAGCTGCTCGGCAGCAGCCACAGCCCGTGAATGAACACGACGGGTTTGTGCCCCGACGCATTCGCGCGCTCGATCTGCCGTTCTTCGTGCTCGGTGATCGAAGGATCTGAGAGCTGCTAGGTCTTGCTCGCCATGACGGATACTCGGGAGGGCTGGCGCCGGGGCGTTCGCAGCGCGACGGCCGCGATCGGCGTCATCGCCCGACGGTAAACGCGCTCGTAGCCCGCGACGCTGACTGATATGTCGTAGCGCGCGGCGACGCTCGCACGGCAGCGCGCCGGGTCGATCGATGCGAACATGCTTGACCGCGTCCGCCATCTCGCCCTCGTCGGCGACCAGCATGCCGTTCTCACCGTCGATCACGATCTCGGCCGCGGCGCCTTCCGGGAACGCAATCACGGGCGTGCCGCAGGCGAGTGCCTCGACCATCACCATCCCGAACGGCTCGCGCCAGCTGATCGGCATCAGCAACGCCGCGGCGTTCGCGAACAACTGCTGCTTGGCGGTTCCGCCGACCTCGCCGACGTAGTTGACACGGAGCCCATCGATATGAGGCTCGACCTTGGTGCGGAAGTACTCCAGCTGCTCGGTCTGGACGGGCCCGGCGAGCACGAGGGTGCGACCGGCGAGCCGCGCCGCCTCGATCGCCCGGTGGGGTCCCTTGACCGGGTCGATCCGCCCGATCCACAGCAGATACTCCTGCTTGTGCTCCCATCGGCCAGCGGTCAACGGCGATCGGGTTCGGCACGATGTCGCCGACGCGGACCCCGGCCGGGGCACTGGCGGCCTGAGAGCGGCTGATCGCGACCAGGCTCGCGCCTGTGGCCATGGCGCTGGTAGAAGGGTATGGTCGCTTCGACGAACGGCGCCGTGGAGTGTGTGCACGACGGGCGTCGGACGCGCGATCGGCCATCGCGAGCGCGGTGAAGCCCGGAGTGGTCGTGCACGATGTCGAAGGCGTGGCCTTGCTCGGCGGCGTGGTCGATTTCGTTAACGAGCACGCAACGTGGTCGGACTCGCATAGCGACGAACCGATCTCGGCCGGATGGTCCTCTTCGAGCGGTGTTCGCACGCGCGCCGCTCGAGCGCGAGCCTGCGGCCGCGTACAGCGTGACGTCGTGACCGCGTATGACGAGCGCCTCGCACAACAGATCCACGACGGTCTCGGTCCCGCCGTACGCCGGCGGTGGCACCGCGATCCAGGGTGGGGCGACGACCGCGATTCGCAGCGTTCGCGCCCCTGTGGCTGGCAGTAACCGCAGTTCTGCGCCGACGGGGCTCATGCCGCCGCCGTCAGGCCCGCCGTCCGGCGCCACGCCGGCAGCGTAAACAACACACAAATGCGAGAGCTTGATCAGTCATGGCCTCATCCGAAGGGCCGCGGTTGCGGGGCCGCGGTTGCGCGCGCAGCCGGGCCGCCCAATTCGAGCGCAGCGCGCGGCGCTGGCAGTACAACGATATTCCACCGGGCGACGGTTGCCGTCGTGTGTTAACCACTCACCTGGCGTGGCTGACTACGGATCCTCGGTCGGCTGCGGTATGACTGCTCGGCAGGGCTATCACATCGCGCCCGATGCCACCGGTCGGGGCGTTCACAAACCAGTGGCAGTCAGTAGGTGTTCCGCTCGCTCGGGTACGGCCTTCTACGGTCGTAGACGCGCTGCTGCGGGGAGATACTGGTGTGCCAAGGCCTGCGACGGGAGAAGCGCCGATGGCAATCAGATCTGCTCGGCGCGCCGCCGAGACACGGACTCGCACTCGCTCCGATGGCCGGCGCGAGCACGAGGAGCTGCTGGTCGACGAGCTGACCAGCGCCATCGCCGCTGCCGACGACGTCACCGGCGCGCTTGACGCCATGCTGAGCGAGGCCGCCGGTGCTCTTGGGTGGGCGCCCGGGGACGCATGGATCCCGGATGACCGGGCAGCGGGGTTCCTCCCCGTCCCCCGGAAACATGTCGGAGCCGCTGCTGAGGCTGCTGGCGGCGAACCCGCGGCCGAGGAGCTGATTGCACGCGCCGCACGCTCACAAGCGCTCGAATGGATCACCCGAGACCCCGGGGGCGACGGGACGCCGGTTGCGCTGGCCATGGTCGCGATTCCTGTGCTGGCCGGCGACGAGGTTGTTTGCGTTTTGACATTCCTGACCGGCGGCACGCCGCGTCTGGAACGCGAGCGGGACGCACGCCTGATCTCGATCGCCGCTCGCCACCTGGCGACGTTCATCGAGCGCAAACGCGCCGAGGATGAGCTGCGTCGTCGGTCGAAGAACTCGAGGCGAAGAACCGCGAGCACGCAGCGCAATTGCGTGCCGCCAGGACCGAACTGGACGTCAGCGTCTCGGTCTCGCATGATCTGCGTGCGTCCGTACGCGCGATCGACGGCTTCAGCCGGATCCTCGCGAGCCGCTACGCGGACGGGCTCGATGAGGCGGGGCAGGAACTGCTGGCCCGCATCCGCCGCGCAGCCGTGCGCATGGGCGAGCTGATCGACGGGATGCTTGCCCTGTCGCTCGCCTCCCACGGCCCGCTTGTGCCAGCACGGATCGACCTCGCCGCCGAAGCTCGTGCGATCGCAGAGGAGCTTCGCGAACTCGATCCGGCGCGGAATGTTGAGATCGTGGTCGAAGACGGCTCAGGTGCCTCGGCGATCCGCAACTCGTTCACACCGTTCTTCAGAACCGCTCAGCAACGCCTGGAAGTTCACCGCGGGCCGCGTCGCGCTCGGATCGAGCTCGGACACTCGGACGGGACCGGCGCTGGGGCTTCGTGGTGCGCGACAACGGCGCCGGCTTCGACATGGCCTACGCCGAGAAGCTGTTCGCACCATTCGAGCGGCTGCACGAGGACGAGGAGTCGGAAACGGCTCGGCCTGGCGGTGGTAGAGCGCATCGTGCGTCGCCACGGGGGCGAGGTACGCGGTCAGGGGCGCGTGGGCCACGGGGCGGAGTTCCACTTCGATTTCGGGGGCGCAGGCGAGCGGGCGGTGGACAAAGGACGCAACGATGCCTGAGTCGCGAGAGCTGTTGGTGTTGATCGTCGACGATTCACCCGACGACGCCGAACTGGAGGCGTTCGCGCTGACCGACGCCGGTTATCGTCTGACCTGGCGACGAGTGCAGAACGGCGACGAGATGGCCCGTGCACTCGCCGAGGAGCGGTGGGACGTGATTCTGTGCGACCACCGCCTACCGCGCTTTGACACGTTCGCGGCGCTCGAGGTGCTTGCCGACAGCGCCGTTCAGACGCCGCTGATCGTGGTATCCGGCGCGATCAGCGAGAGACCGCCGCAGCGGCGATTCGTGAGGGCGCAGCCGATCTCGTCAGCAAGGACCGCCTCGGGCAGCTCGCCGCCGTCGTGCGCACCCAGTCTCGACGCGCAACGCCAGCGCGACCAGCAGCGCGCCGAGGCGCAGTATGCACAGCGCGTTCGATGACGCCCCGTTCGGAAGTGCGCTGATTGCGCAGCGACGACGCAAAAAAAAAAAAAAAAAAAAAAAAAAAAAAAAAAAAAAAAAAAAAAAAAAAAAAAAAAAAAAAAAAAAAAAAAAAAAAAAAAAAAAAAAAAAAAAAAAAAAAAAAAAAAAAAAAAAAAAAAAAAAAAAAAAAAAAAAAAAAAAAAAAAAAAAAAAAAAAAAAAAAAAAAAAAAAAAAAAAAAAAAAAAAAAAAAAAAAAAAAAAAAAAAAAAAAAAAAAAAAAAAAAAAAAAAAAAAAAAAAAAAAAAAAAAAAAAAAAAAAAAAAAAAAAAAAAAAAAAAAAAAAAAAAAAAAAAAAAAAAAAAAAAAAAAAAAAAAAAAAAAAAAAAAAAAAAAAAAAAAAAAAAAAAAAAAAAAAAAAAAAAAAAAAAAAAAAAAAAAAAAAAAAAAAAAAAAAAAAAAAAAAAAAAAAAAAAAAAAAAAAAAAAAAAAAAAAAAAAAAAAAAAAAAAAAAAAAAAAAAAAAAAAAAAAAAAAAAAAAAAAAAAAAAAAAAAAAAAAAAAAAAAAAAAAAAAAAAAAAAAAAAAAAAAAAAAAAAAAAAAAAAAAAAAAAAAAAAAAAAAAAAAAAAAAAAAAAAAAAAAAAAAAAAAAAAAAAAAAAAAAAAAAAAAAAAAAAAAAAAAAAAAAAAAAAAAAAAAAAAAAAAAAAAAAAAAAAAAAAAAAAAAAAAAAAAAAAAAAAAAAAAAAAAAAAAAAAAAAAAAAAAAAAAAAAAAAAAAAAAAAAAAAAAAAAAAAAAAAAAAAAAAAAAAAAAAAAAAAAAAAAAAAAAAAAAAAAAAAAAAAATTTTTTTTTTTTTTTTTTTTTTTTTTTTTTTTTTTTTTTTTTTTTTTTTTAGCTGGTCTGGGATGTCGCTGTGCGCGAGTGTCTCTGATACCACGCGTGCGCGGTTGGGGCTGAGGTTCTGGCTCCAGGCTATGGCGATGAGCTCGGCGCTGGTTTCGTGAGCCACGTGACGATGTCGTCTGCCGGGGTGCTCAGGCGGCGGCGAGCCTGACGCGCTCGAGTGCCGTGCTCTGTTACTGGTACTCGCGCTCCCTGCCTCCGCTTCGTGCGGCTCGTGATCGGCGATCGCGGGCCGGTGTCCGGCGAGTGGAGATGCACTCGAGGATCTCCATTCGTTGTGGGGGAGCTCGAGCTCGTGCTCGAGCGCTTGCTGCTCTCGCTCGTCCCTTCCAGAGGCCCAGGTTGCGTGCGATCCGCTCGTTCTGCTTGAGGTGGAACGAGGGCCCCGGCTTTGCGACCGTGTGATGACTTCGAGCGCGGTGCGCTCGGCGTGCTCGGTGCTTCCGTTTTTGTCTGCTGCCGAGCCGAGCGCGCACGCGGCTCCCGCGCGGCGGCCCGATCTGCTCGATCGCTGAGCCGCCGAGTTCCGCATCTCACCCCCTCGGCTCGCGCCGTTGCGCGAGGTTGCCGGCGCCTTCTCGCGCCGTGTAGTCCGGCGGGAGTGTCAGCGTGCGGCGAGAGCGATCGCGGTGCTCAGCCCCCGCGTGCGCGGTGTCCAGGGCGACGGCCGCCAGCCTTCGTCATGGGACCCCCTCGGGAACGATGGGGAGAGCTCGATCGTCCGTGGGCCTTGACCGAGCCGCCGCGCTGCCCGCCAGGATCGAGCGCTCCAAAGGCGGGTCGGCGCTCGCCTCCACGGCTCGGGCCTAATCCGCAGGCGCCGCGACTCCCGCGGAAGCGCACGCGCAGCTCGAGCGCCTTCCCAGCCACGCGCGAGCGGGGGATCGATCGCGAGCGCGTCGCCCGCGGCCGCACGCCGGCGAAGCCGAACACGAGCGCCTGCCAGAGGCTGCCCATCGCGGCGAGGTGCACGCCGCCGGCGGTCGTCTGGCCGAGGTCGTCGAGGTCGATGCGCGCGGCAGAGGCGCAGCATTTCGAGCGCCTCGGCGAGGCGGCCGGCGCGGGCGAAGAGCGCGGCGTGGATGCCGGGCGAGAGCGAGCTGCCGTGGCGGTGCGCGGCTCGTAGAAGTCGAGGTTGGGCGGCGAGCGAGCCGGCCGCGACCTCGTCGGGGACGAGGTGGTGGAGCATCAGCACGTCGGCCTGCTTGACGACCTGCGGCGGCGCGGACGCTCGGGCCCGAGCAGCAGGTCGGCGGCGATCGGCCGGCGCGGGCGCGAGCTCGGCGATGACGAGCGGCTCGAGCGCGAAGAAGCCGGCGAACTGCTCGTAGAGGCCGGTGGCGGGGTCGTAGCCGTCGACGAGCGCGTCGGCCAGCTCGAGCCAGCGGTACCGCTCGTCGCTCCTCCACGACGCCGGCGCCGGTCGACGGCCGCGCGCGGCGCAGGTTCCAGCGCGCCATCACGTTCGTGTAGGCGTTGTCGTCGACGCGCTCGTGGTACTCGTCGGGGCCGATCACGCCGCGAGATGTGCCCGCGCCCGTCGTCGTCGCGCTCGATCCGCGAGGCCCAGTAGCGCGCGGTCTGCACGATCAGCTCGCGGCCGGGGCCGTCGCGCGAACGCTCGATCGCCGGTCCAGTCGAGGTAGCAAGCCGCGGCCCAGGCGACGTCGGCGACGATGTGCTCCTCGAGCTGGCCGGTCAGGATCGGCAACTCGGTCCGCCGCGACGGTCACGGGCGCTCCGGGCGTCACGTCGCGCCGGACTGCGCGGACTCCCAAGGGAAGCGCGCGCCGCCGCGCCCGCGGCGCGCGCGCCGCGCTGAGCGCGGCCGGCAGACGCCGGAGGCGGTACTCGAGCATCGCGCGCGCCGCCGCGCGGGTGGGTCGCGGCGAGGAACGGCAGGACGAAGACGTCGGTGTCCCAGAAGACGTGCCCGCGGTAGCCTCGCCGGTCAGCCCGCGCGCCCGACGGCCGCCTCGCCCGCTCCGGCGCGCTCGCCAGCAGATGGAAGAGCGCGAGGCGCACGGCGAGCTGCAGCTGCGGATCGCCGTCGATGCGGACGTCGGCTCCTCCCAGCGGCTCGCCCAGGCCTGGCGATGATCGATGAGCAGGCGCTCGAATCCGAGCCCGCGCGCACTGAGGCGCTCGACGGCGATGCTCGTCGGCGACGCCATGAGCGACGCCCTCGTACGCGGCGATGCGCTCGAGCACGCATGCTCGGCGGTCCCGCTCAGATGTTCGGCAGCGGCCGCGACGATAGACGCCGGGCGACCGGTGACACGCATCCATGAGCAGCCATCGACCTGTCCTTCCTCGTACGCGGCTGCGGGTGGCTCCAGCGGACGGGTGGTGCGCATGCGACCGGCTCGGTCCCGGACCCGGAGCACCGCGACCCCGGGCCGCGCGAGCGATGACAGCAGCAGCGCCGAGATGGCCGAATCCTCTGGCCCAAGCTGCTGGCTGAGCACCCAGTGTGCAGATCGAGCACTCGACGCACTGGCCCGGACGGCTCGTGGCTGAGCGCGATCTCGTTCCAGCGCGGGGCGTTCAGCAGATACGTCGCCGCTCGACTCTGGCGTAGCACCCTGACATCAGCACCGCCGGGTTGCCGCTTCGGACGCGCGCGAGCACGCTGCCGCGCGTCCCAAGACGACCGTCGGCGAGCGTTAGCAGCGACTCGTGGACGCGCTCAGCGCTGGATCGACCCCTCGACGCAAGCGTCCACACGGATCCTCGGCGGCGATCGGCAGCGCGCCGCTGCGGCGACGCTCGAGCTGATCCTCGAGCACGCTGCGAATCTGTCCGGGCCGCCCCGAGCGCACCACGCCTGCGGGACACCGGACGGTTCGATGCCTACCGAGACCCTGTCGCCCGCGCGCGTCGCCGATCAGGAGCCACGAGTCGCTGCCCGGAAGGCCGCGAGCGAGCCCAGCTCATCGCCGACGATCAGCACCTGCTCGGACGCGATGCCACGCTCCCACAGCTAGCGCATCTCCAGCGGCGAGTCGGATTTGTCGGTCAGGCCGATCTCGATGTGCTTGGCGTCGCTTGTCACCGCGGCTCGGTGAGACCTGCGTCGGCCGCGGCCGCTCGAGCGATCTCGACCGCCTCGGTCAGACCGTCGACCGCGCTGACGCGAGCCGTGCCTCGACAGCGCACAGCCGCCTCGATCCGAACCTTAGGCGGATCTGCCGACTCGGGCTCTGGGATCAGATCGATCTTGCGCCGGTTGAGCGGCTCAGAGACGATCTCTGCCCGTAAGCCGCTTTGGGCCAAGCGCTCGACGGTGAGCTCCGCGGCCGCGACAGCGCTGCGTCCTCGTCAGCCGAACGTCGCGCCGATGCACCAGCCGGGGGCCGTGGCGGTCGACGCTAAAGACCTCGGAGCCGCGGTTGAGGAGCAGCACCAGCTCGCCCGGCCCGCCGGACGGGCTGAGCTGACCGTCGACATTGCCGATGTGCGTTCTCGCGACGATGGCAAATCGATTCCGGCCAGGCACCCCTGCTCGATCGGTCGCGCAGGTCGGCGGCATCGGCCGACGGTCGGGCACCGCGGTGCCGTCCCAGCCGAAGATGACCGCCTCGAACAGGCGTGCAGCGCATCTGGCGGTCCGGCTCCGTCGGCTGGCTCTGAGCCTGTGTCAGCGGACATCGTCACTCGCACGTCGCCCAGCTGCTCGAGAAGCGAGAACCCGGTGCTGCCGGTCTCGGCATCCGGAACGACAGGCGACCCTGGAGCGTCCAACGGCGGAGCCTCGGATCTCGACGGCCGTCAGCCAGTCGGGGAGCAGTGGCTGGTCGACCGTGAGCCGGTTCTCCGGCGCGTGCGCGGAGATGCCGAGCATCGCCTGAAGCAGCAGGAACGGCGCCGCGGCCGCCCAGGCCTGCGGGATGCACGCGACCGGGTAGGCGACGGTCGCGCCGCGCTCGTCGCGATCGAAGCCGCAGAAGAGCTCGGGAAGGCGGAAGTCGCGCGCGCCCGCGGCGACGTCGAACAGGCCGCCGGCGATCCGCTTGGTCGCCGTCGTGGAATCCGTAGCGCTTGAGCCCGGCGGCGATGATCGCGTTGTCGTGCGGCCAGACCGAGCCGTTGTGGTAGCTCATCGGGTTGAACGCCGGGCGAGTCGCTCGACAGCGTCCGGACGCCCCAGCCGGAGAACATGTCGGGCGCCATCAGCCGCTCGGCGACCGGCGCGGCCTTGTCGCTCATCGACGATCCCGCAGTACAGGCAGTGCGCCGGGGTTCGAGGTGACGCTGCGCACCTGCGCGCTTGCGCCCGTCGAGCGCGAGCGCGAACGTGCCCTCCTCGGCGTTCCAGAAGGCCTCGTTGAATGCCGCGCGCAGCGTGGCGGCCTCGGCTCGCAGCTCGCAGCGCGCTGGCGCGTCCCCGAGCGCCTCGTAGACATCGGCGATTCGCAGCTTGGCCTGGTAGACGTAGCCCTGGACCTCGACGAGCGCGATCGGGCCCTCGGCGAGCGTGCCGTCGGCGTGCACGACCGCGTCGTGCGGAGTCCTTCCAGCCGTGGTTGCGCAGCCCCGCCGGCGAGCGCGCTGCTCGTACTCGACGAAGCCGTCGCCGTCGCGGTCGCCGCAGTGGTCGATCCAGTGCGAGCGCGGCGTCGAGCGCCGGGCGCAGCCGCTCGCATCGTCTCGAGGTCGACGCGTCCAGCGGTAGTAGCGGCCGCGCGACCATCAGGAACAGCGGCGTCGCGTCGACGGTTCCGTAGTAGGGCGTGTGCGGGATCTGCCCGGTCCGCGCGAGCTCGCCCGACGCGCAGCTCGTGCAGGATCTTGCCGGGCTCGGCGTCGCGCCAGGGCTCGTCGTTCCGCGCCTGCAGGCCGGCGAGCACAAGCAGCGTGCCGCGTGCGACGTCGGGGTTGAGCATCAGCGCCTCGCATGAGCGTCAGCAGCGAGTCGCGGCCGAAGGGCGCCACGTACCAGGGGATCCCGGCGGCGGGAGCTGATCCTGTCGCCGAGCAGGCGTCATCAGCGCGTGCAGATCGCGCATCGAGGCGTCGATCAGACGGTCGAACAGCTCGTTGTCGGTGGTGATCTGAGCGCAATCTGCGACCCACTTCTTGTGGGACGTCTCGAGCGTCGACGCCGAGCGCTCGAGCGGTCGCCGGACGCTTCTGCCGCGCTTTCCCGAAGGGATCACCGTGATCAGCAGCGAGCTCGCCTCCCCGGTGCCAAGCTCGAGCACCCAGCTCGCACGCAACCGCCCGTCATCGTCTGCCTGCACCCGCACCGGAGCCGGGTCGAGCTCGACGAGCGTCTCACGGCGCACGCTGTCGCCGGCGAGGTAGCCGAAACGTAAACGTCCCTGTTCGTGGGTTGGCGCGGATAACTCACCGCTCGTGCGACGCCCGACTCCCCTCACCTCGAACACGTCGGCAAAGTCGGCGGCCAGCGACACCTCGACGAGGATCGAGACCGTCTCGGTGTGAAAGCTGTGGATACCCACCCGATAGAAGAGACGATCCGCGATCAGCAGCGTGCGGCGGACATGCAGGGTCTCCTGAAGCACCGGCATGCCGTCGCCGGTCCGCAACACGGGATTGGTGGCGTTGACCACAGCGTGATGTCCGGACTCCATGACCGAGGACAGCAGGACCGGTCGCAGTCCGCCGACCGTCACCCGCAGCTCGGACAGATGGCGCGTGTCGTGAGCGTAAAAGCCCTCCCCGGTCGCGCGCGCGGGCGCGATGTCGCCATCCCGGCGCGTGCACACGAACAGGCCACTCGACTTCAGCGCCAGCATTTCTTCGCGTGCCTCGGCCGGCACATCGGGGGCGCCCTCTAGGTGATGCGCCGGCAGTGCGGCTCCGTGGTCCGCGACGGTGTCCGCAGCGTGGAGTCGGACCTCGGGTTCGCCGCGGGGTGCCATCAGTGCCACCCCGATCCTAGGGGATTCAGCCGGCGCTGCTCAGTGGCGCGGGAAGACCGATCGTGAACCCCTGTGCGTAATCGACCCCCATCGAACGCAGGATCTCCAGCACCGTCGGCAGTTGCACTTTCTCAGCGATGGCCTTCTTACCCAGACCGTGGGCAACATCGACGATCGCCCTGAAGACGGCCCGATCATCGTTGCGCGAGCAGAGGTGCTCGATGAAGCTGCCGTCGATCTTCACGTAGTCGACCGGCAGCTCCCTCAGGTAGGTGAACGAGACGAATCCATTCCCGAAGTCGTCGAGCGCCGAGCCACATCCCGCGTCACTCAGACCCTCGATCAAGCGACGCGCGGCCGCCATGTTGGTGATCGCGGCGGTCTCGGTCAGTTCGAATACGAGCCGGGTCGGATCGACTCCGCTGGTGCGAACGACGTCACGGATGTGATCGAGGATCGATTCGTCTGCGAGCGTGATCGCCGAGATGTTGACGTTCAGTCGCTCAGGGTGCTCGTGCCCGGAGAGCCAGGCGACGGCGTGCTCGATCACGAACCGGTCGATCTCCCCGATCATGCCGAGGCGCTCAGCCGACGGGATGAACCCGGCCGGCTCGATGATGCTCCCGTCCGCCTCGCGGAGCCGCAGCAGCAGCTCCTGACCGGCTGGGCGGCCTCGCCTCACGTCGAGGATCGGCTGCGCCCAGATCTCGAACCGCCCGTCGGCCAGCGCCTCTCGTAGGCGCTCCATCTCGCCGAAGGTACGTGCCGCTGTCCCCTGCGGCGCCGGCCCTGATCATGGCGGCCGCGGCCTCCTCGCCGATCGCCCCCGAGACAATGATCGTCGGTGGTTCGGACTCGGCCAGCATCGCGAGCGCACGCTCGGCGCTGAACCGCGGCATCGCGTAGTCGCACAGTACGACGTCCCACGGGCCTCGCCCGAGCGCGTCGGCCATCGCCGCGGCGGTGTCGACGCGTTCGGACTGGACCGACGAGCCCTCGGCTTGCAGACTGACCACCATCAACTCGGCGTCGTCCGGCGCGTCGTCGACGATCAGCGCTCGCAGCAATGGACCGGTCGGGCGCTTGTTGGCCATCGCGAGCACCTTTCGGTCTTGCAGTGTTTCCGTCGCGCACCCAACAGTCGCAACACCGCAGCCCTAAGTTTCGCCCGCGCCTGCCTTGCCGACCTCGGTAGCTCCCCGAATCTCAGTTGCCGCCTAATACGGACGAGCGAGCCGGACGACTTTGGTGCCCCTGGACATGAGCCAACGGATCCGGCGTACGCGACGTTCACGGCGCCTCGTTGAGGACCGCCCAGTACAGCCCAACTTGGGCGACGGCATCGGAGAACTCGTCGAAGTCGACGGGTTTGCGCACGTAGCTGTTGGCGCCGTCGCGATAGCTCTGGATGACGTCCTCCTGCTGACTGGAAGAGGTGAGGACCACGACCGGCAGCCCGCTTGTACGGGGGTCGGCGCGGACGCGCTCGAGCACCTCGAAACCGCTGATCCTCGGGAGCTTCAGGTCGAGTAGCACGAACGAGAAGCGATCGCCATGCTCGCCGAACAGCAATTCGAGCGCTTCCTCGCCATCCCGAGCAACCACCAGCCGGTTGGCGAGGTTGCGGCGCTCGAAACCGATCATCGTCAGCTCGACATCGTCGGGGTTGTCCTCGACGAGCAGGATGTCCTTGGTCTGACTTGCGTTCAAGGCGTGTCTCGGTCCGGCTCGAGCGTGAACGTGAACGTCGCGCCGCGGCCGACCTCACCCTGGGCGATGATCCGGCCTCCATGGCGGGCGATGATCCGCTGAACGCTGGCCAGGCCGATCCCGTTGCCGGGGAACTCTTCAACCCGGTGCAGGCGCTGAAACGGCGTGAACAGCTGGGCGGCCTGCTCCATGTCAAACCCGGCTCCGTTGTCGCGCACGAAGTATGCCGCTGCACCGTCGTGGTCTGTCTCCCCTAGCTCCACCCGGGCGTGCTCCCGAGCGGACGTGAACTTCCACGCATTCGAGAGCAGGTTCTCCAGCACGGTCCGGACCAGCGCCACATCGCCCGTCGCGCTGAGACCGTCCGGGATCACGCACTCGACGTCGCGCCCTGGCTGCTCGGCGCGCAGCTCCGCCGCGATCTCCACCGCGAGTGCGCTGAGATTCACGGTCTCGCGGTGCACCTCTGCACGTGACACGCGCGAGAGCTCCAGCAGCTCGTCGATCATCGTTCCCATCCGCTGTGCGCCGGCGCGCACGCGCGCGAGGTAGTGACGGCCTCGCTCGTCGAGCTGCTTTCCGTAGCCATCGAGCAGCACGAGACTGAAGCCGTCCATCGCCCGCAGCGGCGCACGCAGATCGTGCGAGACCGAGTAGGCAAACGCCTCTAGCTCCTGGTTGGTTGCGCGCAGCTCCTCGGTCCGCAGCGCGACGCGCTGCTCGAGCTCGGCGTTGAGCGCCCGGATCTCGCTCTCCGCCCGCTTGCGCTCGGTGATGTCGGCGATGTCACCGCCGACGCGCACGATCCGACCATCGTCGAAGATCGGATAACCGCTGCACCGGATCCAGATCCGTTCGCCGTCGTGGCGGATCAGCCCGAGTTCCAAGTCGTATGGCTCGCCCTCCGCCCTCAGCCGTTTGAACGCCGCGTCGATGATCGGGGCGCTGTGCTCGTCGAATGCAGCGACGGCCGGAGCGACGTCGGGCCAGCCGCCGGTCGCCGGGTCGAGCCCGTAGATGCGGTAGACCTCGTCCGTCCACGTAAGCGTTTCGGTGGTCACGTCGTACTCCCAGCCTCCGACCTTGCTCAGCTCCTGCGTGCGGTCCAGTAGCGCTGTCATCTTGGCCAGCGCAGCCTCGGCCTCGCGGCGCTGCCACGCTGCACCGAGCATGCCCGCCACCGAGGACAGGAAGTTGACGTCATCCGGCGAGAAGCTCCGCCGGCGTGCAGTGTGGGCCCCGAGGACGCCGTAGGGGCGGTCGGCCGGACCGATCGCGACGCTGACACCGCTGCACACGCCGGCATCAGTCAGCGCTGCGGACTGGCCGAACCTGGTCTCGGCGCCGAGGTCCTCGACGATCACCG
This sequence comes from uncultured Solirubrobacterales bacterium, assembly GCA_963770885.1. Classification (GTDB taxonomy): domain Bacteria; phylum Actinomycetota; class Thermoleophilia; order Solirubrobacterales; family Solirubrobacteraceae; genus Palsa-465. Next base: position 123,820 of record CAVYRI010000003.1, read on the forward strand.
GTTCGCCGGCAGCAGTGCGTATCCGGCCTGCGATCCGGTGCCGCCCGGGATCGTGTCGTGACCGACCAGAGCCCGATCGAAACCGACAGCGCCGCGCAGGAGAAGATCGCCGTTGGAGCGCAGCTCCACCACGTTCGCGAACTCGACCTCGAGCGCCGAAGCTGCGCCAGCCACCGAGGCATCCAGCAGCGTCTCGAAGTCCGGGTTCGTGACCGCAAGGTAGCCAAGCTCGGCGACTGCCTGCTGTTGACGCTGGCGCGCATGCACCACACGCTCGGCTCGATTGCGGGCGGTGACGTTACGTGCGGCGGCGAACACACCTTGGATCTCGCCGGCACCGTCGCGGTACACCGTTGCGTTGTAGAGCACCTCGGTCAGCGTCCCATCGAGGTGGTGGATGGTGAGCGGGTAGTCGATCACCGAACCCTCGGCGAACACGTGCCGGTAGCCTTGGCGAGCCTTCTCGGGCTCGGTGAAGTAGTCCGAGAAGTCGGTGCCGATCAACTGGTCGCGCTCGACGCCCGTGACCTTCACCGTCGCTTCGTTGACGTCGGTGATCTGACCGTCCGGACTGATCGTGACCAGGGGGTCGAGACTCGCCTCGATCAGGCTGCGCGCGTACTCGGACGCCCCGCGCAGCTGCGTTTCACGGCGGACCTTGGCCCCGATGTCGGTCGCGACCAGCGACCAGGCCGAGTTCGTCCCCGCCGGGAGCGGCATGATCGACACGTTGACGGCCACGCGCTCGCCGTCCCCCGCGACCAGATCGAGTTCGGCGCTGGTGCGTTCCCGTTCGTCGTGCGCTCCGAACAGCTCGGACAGCGTCGGTCGCTGGTCGGCCGGTACGAGCTGCTCGACCGGTACACCAACAAGCCCCGAGAGCGGGCGGGCGAGCATCTCCGCCAGTCGCTGGTTCGCGTACATCAGCACACCGTCGGACGAGACGCTGGCCGCCCCCTCTGACATCTGCTCGAGGATGATCCGGTAGGGCTCGCCCACGAGCGTCGTGCGCGACCGCGGCAACCCCCCGTCGGTCACCTCGTCGAGGCCGGCGATGCCCGTTGGCGCCTTTCGCAGCGCTTCGGGACCGGAGGCGCCTGGCCCGGACTCAGAACTGCCAGTCGCCAATTCGCCCTCCAATCCGAGTACGCCGCGGCCGAAGCCGCAGCCGCAAGCGCGACGAGCGCCGACCCGGCCCACAAGCGTTCACGTTGGCAGGCGGCGGCCGTGACCGCATCCGCAATTACCCGTATGTCCGCTGCACGCTGCGACCTCGCCGCCTCTTAGTCCGCGTGCGATTTGGTGGTCGTTTCAGGGTCAGCCGCCGGATCAGTGTTGTGATGTCGCTTGCTGGTTGAGGTCGCGCGAGCTTGAAGCCTTGCGCGGCGGGGCAGCGGAGGTTGCGGAGGTAGTCGAGTTGGGTGTCGGTCTCGACTCCTTCGGCTATCACGGTCATTCCGAGGGTCTCGCCAAGGCTGACGACAGCTCGGGTAATCGGGGCGTCAGCATCGGGAGTCTTGATCGCGTCGATGAACGAGCCGTCGATCTTGATCGCCGTGAATGGCAGACGCTCGAGTGACGAGAGCGATGAGTAGCCGGTGCCGAAGTCGTCGAGGATCAGCCTGGTTCCGCGCTTGGTGAGCTGCTCGAGGTTGTGGGCGATGGTGTCGTTGTCGGTGTCGACGAAGACACGTTCCGTCATTTCGAGAGCAATGTGGCGGGCTCCCAGCCGATGGCGTCTGAGCGTCTCATTCAGCCACGGGAAGAAGTCCTCCTCGGCGAGCTCCCGGGCCGAGATATTGACGAACACCCCGAGAGGTAGCGCGCCGGGGAGCTGCGTTCGCCAGCGCGCTGCTTGCCGGACGGCCTCGTCGAGCACGTAGCGCCCGAGCTTGACGATCAATCCAGTCCGCTCTGCGAGTGGGATGAAGTCGTGCGGCGGGATCCAGCCCCGTCCGGGGTGCGGCCACCGGACGGGCGCTTCGACGGCCAGAATCGTATGCTCGTCGAGGGAGGCGATCGGCTGGTAGTGCACCTCTAGCCCGTCGTTGCGAAGCGCGTCGGTGAGGCCCTGCCGGGTTGCGAGCTCCCGCATCAACGTGTCTCTCATCGAGGCGTCGAAGACAGCAAAGCTTCCCGTCTGGCTTGCCTTGACCTGGTACATCGCCGTGTCTGCGTCGCGGAGAAGTTGATTCGGTGTCGATGCGTCGGCCGCGATCGCGATCCCGAGACTTCCCGTGATCTGTCGCGACCCGCCAGCGATGATGAACGGCCGCGCGAACGTTGAGAGGACGCGTTTGGCGAGCGCGTCCGCGCCGCCTGCTGCGCGGATGTGGTCGGCGACAACGCCGAACTCGTCCCCGCCCAGGCGAGCGATCGTCTCGCCCTTTCGCAGTATCGACTCAAATCGTCTTGCAAGCTCGATCAGAACCTTGTCTCCCACCGCGTGACCGAGCTCGTCATTGATGAGCTTGAATTCGTCGACGTCGAGCAACATGATGGCCACCTGTGATCGGTCACGGGCGCGTCGCGCGAGCGCTTGGGCCAGCCGGTCAAGCAGCAGTGTTCGATTGGGCAAGCCAGTCAGCGCGTCGTGAATGACGTCGTAGCGCAGCTGCTCCTCGAGCAAGACCCGCTCGGTGACATCCCGAGCGATCCCCTCGATGTGCTGGGGACCGTGATCGGGCTCGGTCATCTGCGCGGACACCTCGAGGAACACGTGCCGGCCGTCCTTCGCGACCAGCTGCATCTCGGTGGTCTGCTCGCTGCCTCCGGCGATCCGTGCCAGGACCTCTTCCGGGTGCTCGTGCTGCTCGGGCGCGATCAGGTCGAACAGGCTCATCGTGAGGCACTCCTCGACGGTATAGCCGGTGACCTGCTCGACGGCTTGGTTGATCGACGTGAACCTCCCTTCGACGTCAGTCGTGTACACGATCTCCTGGGCGCGGCCCACGAGGTCACGGTAGGCGACCTCGGCGAGCACCCTCTCGGTGACATCTCGCATCGACAAAACGAACCCATCCACCGCTGGCTCGGGACAGAGATTTGTCGCCGACGTCTCCATGAAATGCCACGAGCCGTCCGCGGCGCGCATCCTGAAATTCACGGCTCCCGTCCGCCGCGGGCCTGCGCCCACGCGCGAGATCGTCGCCGACAACACGGGAAGATCGTCGCCATGAACCAGACGCAAGATGTCCCTCCAGACCAGCGATTCCGGCGTGCATCCGAGACCACGCTCGAACGCCGCGTTTCCCCACCGCAACTTGTGCTCGCGGTCAACGATCATCAACAGGTCGGAGGACTGCTCGATGATCGCCTTGTAGCGCGCCGAGTCGCCGGCACGCTCAACGCTGCCCGCGACGCTCGACGGAGGCGATCGGACCCCGGGTGCGAGTCGAAGACCGATGAGATGACATGGGGTTCTCCTTGCTGCCCGCAGCGAGCAGGTGCTTAGACTGTGATCGGCACCCGGTTGCCTGGCAGCAACAGTAAGAACCCGCACACATCACACGACCCGTGCGCGTGCACTGCAATCGCGAGGGAGAACCAGCATGACGGACACGAGAGAGATGTTGGATGCATCGCCGGCGCCCATCGCGCTCGACGTGGCCGACCTGGTCACCGCGATCGATGCCTGCCTGAACTGTGTCCAGACGTGTACCTCGTGCGCCGACGCGGATCTCAGCGAAGCGGATGTCAATGACATGTCCAAATGCATCGCTCTTGACCAGACCTGCGCCGACGTCTGCGCGGTCACCGCGCGAATCCTTTCGCGAGCCGCGAACTGGGACCACGTCGTGGCTCATCATTTGCTCCGAGCGTGTGTGCGTGCGTGCACTGAGTGTGCGGAGGAATGCGCGCGGCATGCCGATCATCACCGCCACTGCGCAATCTGCGAGCGGGCTTGCCGGGCGTGCGTGCGGGCGTGTAACGCGCTGCTCGAGGCCGAGGCGTTCGAAGAACTCCAGAAGCTCGCAGGCGGCTAGTGTCGTGATGCACTAGTTGGTGGTCGGCGGGGGGATGGTGGGGGTATGCCGTCAGTGATGGGCTGTTGGACGGGCCGCGGCCGGGGCAGCCGCGCGAAGATGACCGGCGTGCAGGTCGGGGAGGTGATCGTCAAGACGTTGGAGACCGCCGTTGCGGACGCGATGTGCTGGTCGGCGCGGTCGGTGGCCCGCGAGGTCGGGCTCAAATATCAGTCGGCCGTGGGTCGGCGGGGCTTGTTTTGACGGTCGAAGGGGAGCGCGATCGGGCGATGTCAAACGCGACAAATCCCGGTCTGGGGGAGGTGATTTGTCGCAAACCGGGCCGATTTCGATGCCGTCTGTGGCAAATCCCGTCGTGCGCGGGCGATTTGTCACGTTTGGCATGCGTTCGGGACGCGGCCTGCACGGGGTCTGCAAGACGTTCGGGCCTGAAACCTGATCGTCGTCAGCAGACCTAAAAGCTGTCCAAGAGACCCGCTGTCCGGTCGACAAGGGTCCGCGATGTCGTGGGCCCGTACCCCGCGACCCGCCCCAGCGGACCGGTCGTTCTCGTGCGTCGATCAGGAGAGCCAGATCCAGGCGCAGGTTCGCGCCGCGCCGATCTTCGCGATGCTCCCCAGGGGGTTCTCAAACGCGCCGCCCGCGCGGCCGGTCATCGCTTGAGATGAAACGGGATGCTGGTCACGACGATCCCGTCGTGATGGATCAGGATGTGCCGTAGCCGCTGGGCGATGCGGCCGTGCAGGATCGACTCCCAACCGTGCGCGGGGACGATCTCGGGGACGATCACAGTCAGAGTGATGTCTGGCTGCTGGCGGTACAGGGCTTCGATGTAGTTGGCGAGCGGGGCGACGGTGGCGCGGTAGGGCGAGACGACGACCTCAAGCGGCAGGTGGGCGCCCCACGCCTTCCAGTAGCGGTGAAAGCGCTTGCCTTCCTCCTCGCTGGGGCTGACGTGGACCGCGAGCACCGGCTCCTGGAGCGAGGCGGCGTAGGCCAGGGCCCGGAGCGCGGCCTGGTCGAGCACGGCGACGGGAACGACCAGCAGGTGCTCGATCTCGCTCGGCGCATCCTGCTCCTCGGCTGCGGGCCGGCCGCCGTTGCCATCCGCCCGCGGAGCGGACAGGCGCGCCGGCGGCACCGCCAGCGGCTCATCTGCTCGGGGAATGAGCTGATGGTGGGCGCGCTGGTAGTGGCGGTGGATCCGCAGGCAGGCGAGCACGATCAGCGGGATCAGGACCACTACCAGCCAGGCGCCCTCCGTGAATTTGGTGACCGCGGCGATGATCGCGACGGCGCCGGAGAGCACGGCGCCGACGAGGTTGATGGCCAGTGCGCGTTGCCATCCGTGGTCGCGGTGGTGCCACCAGTGAGCGACCATCCCACTCTGCGCCAAGGTGAAGGCCACGAACACGCCGACGGCGAACAGCGGGATCAGCGGCTCGGTCTGGCCGTTGAAGGCGGCGTACAGAATCGCTGCCGGAACGGCGAGCACGACGATGCCGGCCGTGAACGCCAGCCGGTCGCCCATCCGCACGAACGCCACTGGGGCGTACCGGTCACGGGCCATGAAATACAGCAGCCGCGGGAAGCCGTTGACAGCGGAGTTGGCCGCGATCAGCAGGATCGCGGTGGTGGCGATCTGGACGTAGGCGTACAGCACACCGCTGCCGAGAGTGCGATGGGCGATCTGGGAAAGGACGGTCTCTGTGCCCGGGGCGATCCCCTCCAGATGGGCGACCAGGACCACACCGATGAACATCGAGACCAGCAGCGTGATCATGATCGTCAGCGTGCGGCGGGCGTTGTCGGCCTCTGGCGGCTCGAACACCGGGACCGCGTTCGAGATCACCTCGATTCCGGTCATCGCGGTCGCGCCGGAGGAGAACGCGCGCAGGATCAGTAACACCCCGAGTGCCTCGGTGGCATGGTGTGGGGGTGGCGCGACGGCGTGGAAGCCGTGCGTTGCCGAGTCGACCAGCCCGACGATCACGATCAGCGCGATCGCGGCGATGAACATGTAGGTGGGCGCGGCGAACAGCGCGCCCGCTGACCTCACCCCACGCAAATTTCCGAACACCAGGACCACGATCACGACCAGTCCGAGCGGCACCGTGGCAGAGGTCACCGAGGGAATAGCCGAGGTCACGGCTGCCACCCCGGCCGCCACCGACACGGCGACGGTCAGGATGTAGTCGAGGATCAGCCCAGCCGCGGCGAGCAATCCCCACTTCGGGCCGAGGCTGTCCTTGGCGACGATGTAGGAGCCGCCGCCATGCGGATAGGCCCGGATCACCTGCCGGTAGCCCAGCCCGACTGCCAGCATCAGCACGACGAGCACCGCGCCGATCGGCAGCGAGAGCTTGAGCTCGGCGCTGCCGGCCAGGACGAGGACGGCCATCATCGCCTCGGGGCCGTACGCCACCGATGACAGCGCGTCGGGCGAGAGGACCGGGAGCGCGAGCAGCCTCGACATTCGCTCCTCGGCGATCGCCGTGCTCCGCAACGGCGGTCCGATCAGCACGCGCCGAAACCGATAGCTCGCCCGTCCGAGCGCCGAATCCTGCGCGTCGGCACGTGGTGTGGTTCCGATGTCGTCCGGGTCACCGGAGCCCCGGCTGCGGATGCTCACGAACACGCTACGCGGTGCCGGCTCGTCCACCAGGTACTTGAGGTGGGGATCGACCGGCAGCGAGCGCTCCCAAGCCTCGCGGCCCGGCATCCGGGCCGCCCACTTGCGTCCCACCTCCCGAAGTCCCGTGACCTGCCGGTCATCGAGCGCCGGCAACTGTGCGTCGGGCGTGACCGACGCATCGGAGCTCTGGCCGCTTGCCGAGGCGGAGGGCTGGTGGTCCTTCATCTGGTGAAGGATCTCAGCCCGCGGCGTCACCGTGGCCCAGGCCGCGAACAGCGTCAGCCGGCCAGCAGCGTGGCCGGGGGCACGATCTCGCGCTTGACGATCTTTCCGGTCGGTCCCTTTGGAAGCTCGTCGACGAGCCAGATATGACGGGGGTACTTGTAGGCCGCCACGCGCTGTTTGACGAAGTCACGCAGTGCCTCCGGTGTGGACTGCGCGCCGCTCTTGAGCGCGACCGCGGCCGCGACCTCTTCACCGAGCTCTGGGTGGGGGATGCCGATCACCGCGGCCTCGCGCACGTCTGGGTGCTCGTAGAGGACCTCCTCGATCTCGCGCGGGTAGATGTTGAAGCCGCCCCGGATGACCAGCTCCTTCTTGCGGTCGACGATGAAGAAGTAGCCGTCCTCGTCGATCCTCGCGATGTCCCCGGTGCTGAACCAGCCCTCGGGGTCGATGGCCTCGGCGGTCGCCTCCGGGCGGTGCCAGTAGCCCTTCATCACGTTGTGGCCGCGGATCTGGATCTCGCCTGCATCGTCCTGTGCGACCGCGTTGCCGTCGCCGTCGACGAGTCGCATCTCGACACCGGTGACGGGCAGGCCGATCGACCCTGGCTTGCGCTCGCTGCCGCGGCGGTTGAACGACGCCACCGGCGACGTCTCGGACAGCCCGTATCCCTCGAGGATCTCACAGCCGAACTTGTCCTCGAACGCGCGCATGATCTCCACCGGCATCGCCGCCCCTCCAGACACGCACACCTCCAGCGCCGATGTGTCGGCCGCGTCCGCATCGTCGTGATGGAGCATCGCGGCATACATGGTCGGCACGCCCTCGAACACCGTCACGGCGTCGCGTTGCATGATCGCGAGCGCCTTGCCGGCGTCGAACCGTGGGATCAGCGTCAGCGTCCCGCCGACCGAGACGGTGGCGTTCAGCGCGCACGTCTGCCCGAAGGCGTGGAAGAACGGCAGCGCACCCAGGGTCACGGCCCGCTCGTCGAGTCCGATCAGGTCGACCATGACCTCGACGTTGCGCAGGATGTTCTGGTGCGTGAGCTCGGCGCCCTTCGGCTTGCCGGTCGTGCCGGAGGTGTAGAGGATCACGGCCGTGTCGTCGGGCCGACGGTCGAGCACCTCGTCGGCGGGCTGACACCGCTGCAGCAGAGCCTCGAACTCGCCGGGCTCCACTAGTACGCACTCCACTGCCGCCTGCTCAGCGCCGGCGTGCGCGGCGTCGGCGAACTGGTGCCACGCCAGGATCACGCGGGCGCCCGAGTCACCGAGGTAGAAGGCGACCTCGCGCTCCTTGAGCAACGGGTTCATCGGCACGACGGCGGCGCCGACCCGCAGCGCGCCGTAGTAGCAGAGCGCGAACTGCGCGACGTTGGGGAGCATGACGCCGACGCGGTCTCCCGGTCCGACGCCCTTTGCGCGCAGCAATCCGGCAACGCGCGCCGATGCCCGGTCAAGCTCGGCGTAACTCATTTGGCTCTCATCGACCTTGATCGCCACGTGGTCGGGGCGCAGGTCGGCGCTTTGGCTGAGCAGTTCGGCGATGTTGGCCATCTCTTCTCCAGTTCGGGGACGCGGGGTGCGGGAACGGCGACCACGCTAGGTCCGCGCGCGTCCAGAGTCACCGGCACCGACGCCCGAAGCCGAGTGGATCTGCTTGTGAGCGACACACAAGGGAGGTCTAGAATCCGCCAATGGCTAAGGCTCGGGACCGCACGCGCGCCGACCTGATCGCCGACGCGCTGCAGGCGCGGCGAGATGAGCTGATCTCGACCGGGGTCGCCGAGATACGGAACCGCATGGAGACCTACCGGCGGGCGGATCCGGCGCTGATCGAAGACGTGACCAGTCACATCGGCGAGCACCACGATCTCCTCTGCGCCGTTCTGCGCCGAGGCAAGCCGGCGGCGGCACGCGAGTTCGAGTTCGTCGGCCGGCATGCAGCTCTGCGCGCGCGGCGGGGGATCTCTCTGTCGGACTTCCTGGAGGCGTTTCGCAGCTACCACAACGTGGTGTGGGACGCCGTGCTAGACGCCTCGCGGCCGGGGGGTGAGGCCGCGGATCAGGCACTGGCGGCGGCTCGCACGGTGATCCGGCACATAGATCTGGCGACGACCGAGGCCAGCGCCGCCTACCTGGAGGCGCAGCAGTTGCTCGTCGCCGACGGCGACCGCGCGCGGCGCGATCTGCTGGAGGATCTGCTGGCGGGGCGATCGCCGGCCACGGCGGCGGGCCTCGCCGTGGCTCGGGCTGCCGGGCTCGAAGGTGACGGCCGTTGCGTGCTGATCGCCGCGGTGCCGACGGTCGCGCCCGAGGACGAGGCCGTGCTGCGGCCGGCCGCGACCACGCTCGCTGGGGCCGTCGATCGTGGGCGCGCACCGCTGGCCGTTGCCCGCCACGGGGAGATTGTGATCGTCAAGGCGCTGACCGCCAAGGAGCGTCCGTCACTTCGGCTGGGCGCTCGAGAGGGCGCGTCAGCGGGTGGCGTCGCGGGGCACGGAGCTGGCGGTGGGGGTGAGCACGGCGCAGGACGGAGTGGCCACACTCGGCAACGCCTACCGCGAGGCATCGCTTGCCTTGGGGCGGTTGGGGCCGCGCGGCGGCGTCCTGTCGCTGCCCGACATGAGCGCGTTTGAATACTTGATGCTGCGCGGCGATGACGTGGCGCGGCGGCTGATCGCGCCCGAGGTCGAGCGGTTCGTCGCCGAGGACGCTGAACAGGGCGGCCCGCTGACGCGCACGCTGCTGGCGTACGCCGAAGCTGATCTCAATGCCAAGGCGGCCGCCGAGGCGCTGCTGATTCACGTCAACACCGCGCATTACCGTCTTGCCCGGATCGCCGAGAAGACCGGCTGTGACCTGCGCCGCCTGCCGGACGTGATCGACCTGGTGATCGCGATCAGGCTGTACGAGGGACTGGCCGAGCGATGATCAGTTCAGCCACGCGTCGGGGCGCCCCCGAGTGGGACGTGTCCTTCGTCCAGGTGGGCGGCCTGCGTCTTCGCGTGGGCCGCTACGGCGAAGGGCGTCCGTTGTTGCTGATCACCGGGATCGGCGCGCACCTGGAGATGTGGGCACCGTTGGCACGCTACGCCGGCGGACTGGAGCTGATCGGCTTTGACCCGCCCGGAGCGGGCATGTCACAACGACCGCGCCTTCCGATGCGGATGAGCGGTCTGGCAGCCGTGGTCGAGCGTCTGATGGACGAATCGGGGCTTGACCGCGTCGACGTGCTGGGGTACTCGTGGGGAGGCGGCCTGGCCCAAGAGCTCGCACGAAGAGCGCCGGACCGAGTGGGGCGGCTTGTGCTGTGCGCGACCGGCCCCGGGCTCGGTGGCACGCCTCCGCGTCCGCTGGCAGCGCTGATGCTTGCCACACCGGCGCGCTATTACCACCCACGGCTGCTGACACTGAGCGTCCCGTACATCGCCGGCGGCAGGACGGGTCGCGAGCGCGGCCTACTGGCAGCCCAGGCTGCCGAACGACTTCGGCGCCCACCTGACCTGCTCGGCTACGCCTTCCAGCTGTACGCCGTGTCGGGGTGGTCCAGCCTACCGTGGCTGCACCGCCTGACCCAGCCGACGCTGGTGGTCGCCGGCGAACAGGACCCCAGCGTGCCCCTGTGCAACGCGCGCCTTCTCGCGGCGCGAATCCCGGACGCGCGTCTGCACGTCGTCAGGGGCGGCGGGCATCTGTTCCTGCTCGACGAGCCCGAAAACGTCACCCCGACGATCCTCGATTTCCTCGCCAGCGCCTGAGCGGTCTGTGATCGACTCACAAACAAACGGCCCAATGTTCGACAGTCGCGGGGGATGACGGGCGGCGCTGCAGGCGCGAGAGTACCGATCACCAAACAAGCAGCCGCGACAACAGGTAAGGAGCGAGATGACATCGACACAGCGCATTCGCACCCGGCGCGCCTTCGAGGCCGCGGACTCGGCGCTCGACGTGATGCTGACCGATGCCAGCGACGGTGGTCCGTCACGGATGCTCCGTCCGGCGGCGGGGGCCGAACTCGCGCTCGGCCTGGCTCGTCACCCGCAGCGGACGGCACGCCGCCTGGGCGGCCTCGGCTTGGAGCTGACAGGTGTGGCTCGCGGACAGTCCGACGTACGGCCGTCCAAGCGCGACCGGCGCTTCGCCGACCCGGCCTGGGAGTCCAACTGGCTGCTGCGGCGTGTGCTCCAGACCCATCTGGCGACGAGCGACGCCGTCGACGGCCTGATCTCGGACGCCGAACTGGACTGGCGTCACGAGCGTCAGGCTCGTTTCGCCGCCGGCAACCTGCTCGATGCTCTGGCCCCGAGCAACTTCCCGTGGTCAAACCCGGCCGTGATCAAGGCGAGCGTCGACCAGGGGGGTCTGAACCTGGTGCGTGGGGCGCGGAACTTCGTGCGCGACTTCCCTCGGCTGCCCGCCACCGTTGACACCAGCAAGTTCACCGTCGGCGAGAACCTGGCGGTGACTCCGGGCTCTGTCGTGCTGCGCAACGACGTCCTTGAGCTGATCCAGTACACGCCCCAGACAGAGACGGTGCGCGAGGTCCCGTTGCTGTTCGCGCCGCCAACGATCAACAAGTTCTATGTGCTCGATCTCGCGCGGGGGCGGAGCATGATCGAGTGGCTGGTGGGTCAGGGTCAGCAGGTGTTCGCGATCTCCTGGCGCAACCCCGGCGCGGAGCAGGGCCACTTCGACCTCGACACCTACTCCGACGCGGTTCTCGAGGCGCGCAGTGTGGTCGCGTCGATCACGGGTCAGCCGGCCGTCCATCTCAACGGAGCATGTTCGGGCGGCATCATCGGCGCCGCCGCCCTCGGCCATCTCGCCGCACGGGGGCGCCTGGGCGAGGTCGCCAGCCTGACCCTGCTCGTGGCCGCGCTCGACAACGAGCGGGCCGGGACCGCGGCGGCACTGGTCGGGCGTGAGACCGCCGCTGCGGCGGTCGCCGATTCGGCCCGACGCGGGTACCTCGACGGCCAGGCGCTGAGCGGCGTGTTCACCTGGCTACGACCCAACGATCTGGTTTGGAACTACGTCGTCAACAACTACCTGCTGGGCAAAGACCCGCCGGCGTTCGACGTGCTGTTCTGGAACCAGGATACGGTCCGGCTCGCGGCCGGGCTGCACCGCGATTTCATCCGCGTCTCATTGAGCAACTCGCTCGCGCACCCAGGAGCGCTCGAAGTGCTCGGCACGCCGGTCGACCTGGGCGCGGTCGACGTCGACAGCTACATCGTCGCGGGGTCCACGGACCACATCATCCCGTGGGAGAACGCCTACCGCAGCACGCAGCTGCTCGGCGGCGAGCCGCGGTTCGTGCTGTCGACAAGCGGCCACATCCAGGCGCTGGTCAACCCGCCCTCCGACGAGAGCCGCTCAAGCTATCGAGTCGCTGACACACACCCGGAGAGTCCCGAGAAATGGACCGAGCTGGCAGCCAAGCGTCCCGGAAGCTGGTGGCCGGACTACGACCGGTGGCTGGCCGCCCGATCGGGTGAGCTCAGGCCGGCCCCGAAGCGCCTCGGCGGCCACGATTACAGAGCGCTCAGCAAGGCGCCCGGCACCTACGTCCACGCCAGCTAGAGAGGAACACGCCATGTCCACTCAGAGCCTCCCGTACGCCCACCTCGGTGATGCGCTGGTGACCGACTACTTCCACGTTCGCGATCAGTTCAGCGACGAACAGTGGGATCACTTCATGGCCACCCGCCGGTTCGTGGACCATGAAGTGCTGCCTGAGATCAACCGGTACTGGGAGGCGGCCGAGCTGCCGTGGCCGCTGATGCGCCGCCTGCCTGAGCTCGGCCTCCTCGGAGAGGACATCGAGGGCTACGGCTGCCCGGGAATGACCCCGCTGGCGCGCGGACTGGTGAACATGGAGCTGCACCGCGGGGATGGCAGCCTCGGGACGTTCCTCGGCGTGCAGTCGGGGCTGGCGATGAAGTCGATTGCGTTGCTCGGCTCCGAGGAGCAGAAACAGCGCTGGCTGCCGGCGATGGCTGCACTGGATGCAGTCGGCGCCTTCGCCTTGACAGAGCCGATGCACGGCTCGGACTCGGTCGCGCTTGAGACGGCGGCCCGACGCGATGGCGACGGATGGGTGTTGGACGGCGCCAAACGGTGGATCGGCAACGGCTCGATCGCCGATGTGGTGGTCGTCTGGGCGCGCTCTGCCGACGACGGTCAGGTCAAGGGCTTCCTGGTCGAAAGTGACACGCCCGGCTTCGCCGCCACGACGATGGAGGGCAAGGGCGCGTCGCGCGCGATCTGGCAGGCGGCGATCTCGCTCGACGGTGTTCGCGTGGGCGATGATGCTCGGCTGCCGGGCGCACAGTCGTTCAAGGACGCCGGTCGCGTGCTGATCACGACGCGCACGACCTGCGCCTGGGGCGCCCTCGGCCACGCCGTCGCGGCCTACGACGTCGCGCTCGCCTACAGCAAGCAACGTCAGCAGTTCGGTAGGCCGCTGTGTGGCTTCCAGATCGTCCAGGAGCGGCTGGTGAGAATGCTCGCGGAGGTCACCAGCATGCAGCTCTACTGCATGCAACTCGCACGACTGGAGGAGGCAGGCCGCCTCACCGACACGATCGCGGGCCTCGCGAAGCTCAACAACACCCGCAAGGCGCGACAGGTGATCGCCGAGGCTCGCGATCTGCTGGGCGGCAACGGCGTGCTGCTCGAGAACCATGTGATCCGGCACATGGGCGACATCGAGGTGATCCACACCTACGAGGGCACCGAGACGATGCAGACCCTGATCGTCGGGCGAGACATCACCGGCGTCGGCGCGTTCGCCTGAGCGCGTGGATGCTTTTCAGTCCGCCGTTGGGGTGAGCACGGATGAAGCGGTCTCAGGGGAGACATTTCCCCCCGACACGACGCAGCACACGGTGCCCCCGCTCACCTTCCCCGCGAGCAGCGCCGCGACGGCGACGGCGCCGGCCGGTTCGCAGGCGAGCTTCGCGCGTCCGTAGAGAAACCGCATCGCCTCGGCGATCTCCGCCTCTGTGACGAGCACGCTCTCAACTCCATGCTGGACGCAGATCGTGATGGCGGTCTCGCCGGCGAACGGCGCCCCGAGGCCGTCCGCGATCGAGGCAGGCTGCACGGGCACCGATTTGCCCGCCTTGAGCCCCTCGTGCAACGCCGGTGACAGCTCGGGTTCGACCGCGATCACGCGGCAGGAGAGGGCGGCGGCGATCCCCGAGATCAGCCCACCCCCGCCGACGGGGACCACGACCGTGTCGAGGTCCGGGATGTCCTCCTCGATCTCGAGGCCGACCGTACCGGCCCCCGCCTGAACGGTGGGATCGTTGAACGGGTGCACGAGCGAGCGGCCGCTTGAAGCCTGAAGCTCGGCCAGCCGATCGAACGCCTCGGCCGCGGTGGTCGACTCAATGTCGACGGTCGCACCGTATTGGCGCGTCGCCGCTACCTTCTGCGGGCTCGCGGATGCCCAGGTGACGATCAGCGCGTCGATCCCGTCAACGGCGGCGGCCCAGGCGACCGCCTGGGCGTGGTTTCCGGCCGAGGTCGTGATCACGCCGCGCCGCTTCTCCTCAGCGGTGAGCGACGCAAGCTTGTTCAGCACGCCTCGTGGCTTGAACGAGCCGGTCTTCTGAAACAGCTCGGCCTTGAGATGGACGCCGGCTCCGAGCGTCTGGGAGCTGAACACCGGCGTCCGCTGCAGGCGGCCCGCGATCGCGTCCCGGGCGCGCAGCACGTCGTCGCGGTTGACTGTCGGCTGGTGAGACGGCGCGCTCACAGTCGATCAGCCTAACGGTCGGCCTCCAACGCGCCACAGCCTCTTGATCCACTTTCAAGCGTTTGATTGAATAGCCCTCGATGGGAACGGCACCCAAGGCAGACCAGCGTCGCGAGGCGGGCCTGCGCACGCGGACGCGGCTGCTGGATGCCGCGCTCGATCTGATCGCCGAACGGGGCGAGGACGACGTCACGCTTCGCGAGCTGACTGACGCCGCCGCGGCCAACGTCGCCGCGGTCAGCTACCACTTCGGCTCGTTGCAATCGCTCTGCGATGCGGCGATCGAGCACGCGCTCGAGGACTACCTCGACGCACAGGAGGAGGCGCTCAGCACGCTGGGCCCCGGGTCGACGCTTGATCAGCTGGCCGCGGCGTTCACGGCGCCGATGGTGCGCGCCGTGGCGGTGGGGGGTCGTGATCTCGCGGTGATGCGCATCGTCGCGCGGGCGGGGATCGACCCTCCGCAGAGCTGGGGTCGGTTCGATGCCCGGTTTGATCGGGTTCGATCGGCGGCCCTGCGGGTGCTGAAGGCAAACGTTCATGGTGTCAAGGACCAGGAGTTGATCTTCCGCACGCGCTGCGCGGCTGGGATGTTGAACTGGCTCGTTCTGGCACCGATCGGGAGCGAGCTCAGGGGCAAGTCCGAGAAGCAGCTCGCGCGTCTGCTGGTTCCGGTCGTCGCCGGTGCCTTTCGCGGTGCCAGCTCCGCCTGACTCACCCGTCGCGCGGCTCGAGTCCCGCAGGTTGAGGCCAACGCAGGCCCGGCAAACAATTCAAGCGCACGCTTGACAGCACGCGCGAGCGGAGTAAGCTTAAGCAAGCGTTTGATCGAATACTATCGCTGGACCGCTGAAGGAGGAGCACATGCAAGTAGCACTGACCGGTGCGACGGGATTCATCGGATCGCACGTACTCGCGGAACTGCGCGAGCATGGTCACGACGTGGTCGCGCTTGTTCGCGACGACGCGCAGGCTGATGTGATCGCGGCCCGCGGTGCCAAGCCGGTCGTGGTCGACCTCTACGATCAGCCCGCGGTCGCGAACGCGCTGAGCGGTGCCGATGGGGCGATCCACACGGCCAGCCCCGGCGACGAGACCAGCGCGGGCCTGGACGCCACAGTGGTCGATGCGGCGATCGACGCATTCGCCGGTACGGGCAAGCCCTACGCTCACATCAGCGGGCAGTGGATCTACGGCGACAACCCCTCGATCAACGAGGAGTCCCCGTTGAATCCGCCCGCGCTGGTGGCGTGGAAGGAGCCGATCGAGCGCCGGGTGCTCGGCGCGCAAGGGATGCGCGGAGTCGTGATCGTGTCCGGCACGGCCTACGGCGACGGCGGCGGAGGGATTCCGGGGCTGCTGCTCGGCTCACCGCGAGACGACGCGGGCAACCTGATCATGCTCGGCACAGGACAGCAGCACTGGTCGACGGTCCACGTCGCGGACCTGGCGGATTTCTTCGTCCGTGTGCTGGAGAATGACTCGGCTCGAGGCCGCTACCTGATCACCGATGGGCTGGAGCCGACAGTTGCGCAACTGACCGAGGCGGCCGCCGTCGCGGTCGGTGCTCCGGGCGCGGTCCCGGGTTCCGCTGACGAGGCTCGCGCGCGCCTGGGCGACTATTTCGCCGAGGTCCTGCTGCTCGATCAGCGCAGCACGGCCGCCAGGGCTCGGGCCGAGCTGGACTGGAAGCCGTCCCATCCGGGACTCGTCGACGAGTTCCGCCACGGGAGTTACCGCAAAGCCGCGGCAAGCTGAGCGACTTGCCGGCTGTCATGATCCATTTCCCGTCCCCGCCGCGCTCTCCGGTGGGGTTGTGCTCGCCCCACCTTCTGTGATGCCCCAGCCACCGAGTTCAGTTCCACCACCTGCGAGCCCGACGTTGTCGGCGTCGCAGCTGTCGACGTTCGCCGGACTCGGCGAGGAGCGCACGGCGGACGTCAGCGAAGTGCTGTATCGCGTCGGTGATCGGCGGTATCCGTTCATCGTGATCCTCGACGGCGAGGTCGCGGTCCTCGACGCCGCTGACAATGAGATCCTCAGGCACGGCTCGTCCGGCTTTCTCGGTGAACTGACGCTGTTGTCGGGCCAGAGCGCGCTCGTCACAGCCGTGGTCACCAAGCCGTCGCGCTACATCGAGGTTGACCGCGAGGCGTTGCGATCGCTGCTGTACGAGGACGGCCCGCTGGGCGACCTCGTGCTGTCGACGTTCATCAATAGACGCGAAGCGCTGCAGCAGGTTCAGGGAATCGGGCTCGAGATCGTCGGACCGCACTCGTCCCAAGCCACGATGCGGATGGTCGGGTTCGCGCGAAGCAATCGCCTGCCGTTCAGGTGGCGCGACTCCGGGCGTGCGGACGACGCGGAGGCGGCCGCCGAGGTGGCAGGCCTCGAGGAGGCAAGCCTGCCGCTGGTCAGGTTGCCAGGGGGAACGGAGCTGCGAGGTCCGTCCCCCGGCCAGGTCTCACGCGCGCTTGGAATCGGCCGCGAGCTAGAACCGCGCGAGGAGGTTGACCTGCTCGTGGTCGGCGCCGGCCCCGCCGGTCTCGGCGCCGCCGTCTACGGAGCTTCTGAGGGCTTGGACACGCTGATTGTGGAGAGCACCGGACTCGGCGGACAGGCCGGCTCATCTCGAAGGATCGAAAATTATTTGGGTTTCCCGGCCGGGATCAGCGGCACCGAGCTGACCAGCCGCGCCGTGACCCAGGCGCGAAAGTTCGACGCCCGCATGGCGACGCCGTTTCGCGCGATCGCGTTGGAGCCCGGGAACGGACGTCATGTGGTGCAGCTCGAAGAGGATCACGAGATCGCCGCGCGCGCGATTGTGATCGCCACCGGCGCGCAGTATCGGCGGTTGCCGGTCGCCGACCTTGACCAATACGAAGGCATCAGCGTCTTCTACGCGGCTGGCCCGCCCGAGGCACAGCTCTGCGGCGCCGAGCGCGTCGGCGTGGTCGGCGGGGGAAACTCTGCCGGTCAGGCGGCCGTCTGGCTGGCGCGCGGCGGAGCGCTGGTGACGCTGCTTCATCGCCGGGCGGACCTGCGCGAGACGATGTCGGACTACCTGATCCGCGAGCTCGACCGCTACGGGGTCGCGGTCCGCGACCGCAGCGAGATCACAGAACTGCACGGCGCCGAAGGGCAGCTCACCGCGGTCACGCTGACAGACGGCGAGCGGTTGCCGTTCGGCTTCCTGTTCCTGTTCCTCGGCGCCGCGCCATGCACCGAGTGGCTCGGTGACACAGTCGCGCGCGACGACCATGGGTTCATCCTCACCGGTGCGATGGCGGGCGTCGAGAAGCTGCTGGAGACCAGCCGGGCGGGAATCCTCGCCGCCGGCGATGTCCGCTCGGGCTCGATCAAGCGGTGCGCGACCGCGGTCGGGGAAGGCGCGATGGCGGTGCAGTTAGTGCACGCACACCTCGCGGCAGGCCAATCGGGATGAACGGCACGCCGTGAACTCGCGACGACGCCGCCGTCAGCTGTCGTAGCGCGCACGATCTTCACCAAAAGTCGAGGATCTCAGCGTCAGTTGCGGTCCTCGGCGCTGTCCTCAAGGTCCACTTCGTGCCTCCTTCCGGACTGGGCCGGGTCGACGTGGGAGAGTAACCGGCGCCATGTCTGACGCAAGCAAACGGACGGTCTGGGTCACCTTCCTGGCGGGCCTCGCGGTCACCCTGTCGAAGGTCGGTGCTGGGATCGTCACCAGTTCGCCGGCGATGGCCGCCGAGGCCTCACACTCGCTCGTCCATGCGCTTGAGGCCGGCCTCAAGGGCGAGTCGAGGTTCATCTACCGGGCCGACATCGTGCCAGTGGGAACCGGAGGCGGGGGCTGAGTCGGCAGCGGTTACCGTCTGAGCCTGATCATGTTGAGGTCGCGCTCGCGCACCTCGTCGATCCGGCTGAGCAGCTCGTCGACGTCGTCGTGCTCGGCGTGGAGATAGCGGCCGGCAAGCGTGTCATAGCCACCGGTTGCGAGCTTGCGGACCAGCTCCGGAGCGAGTTCCGGCGGAGTCCAGGGCGCGTCGTCCGGGAACGCGCCGGCGGTCAACTCCGTCTGCACCAAGCCGGGGCTGAAGAAGAAGACGGGGATTCTGCCGGCGAGCTCGTTTGCCAGCATCTCGCCGTAGCGGCAGACGGCAGCCTTGCTCGGTGGGTACGCCGTCCGGTCGCCGCCCGGGAGGTAGGCCGCGCCGCTCCCGGTGATGATGATCCGGCCGCGGCCGCGCTCGAGCATCCGGGGGATCACCGCGCGACAACAGAGGTGCACGCCGAGGACGTTGACCTCGTAGACATGCCACCAGTCGTCGGGGTCAATCTCCCAAGACGGCCGGGGCTCATGACCCTCGCTGAGGCCCGCGTTCGCGACCAGCAGGTCGAGCTCGCCCGCCCCGGCGACCGCCCGCTGCACCGAACCGCGATCGGCGACGTCGACCTGCACCCACTCGCCGCCGATCTCGTGCGCGACCGTCTCAACCTGCTCTCGGCTGCGCGCGCCCACGACGACATCCCAGCCGTCATCCGTCAGCGCGCGGGCGATGCCCGAGCCGATACCGCGGCCGCCTCCGGTGACGAGCGCTCTCACCCCAGGCACCCTACCGTGAGGCAACCACCGGCGTCCGCATGGACGACGGCGGACTGGCCGCGCCGCTCGCCGGCTGTGCAGCCGCCTAAGATCGAAGAACATGCCGACGCGCCACGTGTACGACCGTCAGGCAGAGACCTACGACACGACTCGTGGGGCCAGCCCGTCCGTGCTAGGCCCGTTGGAAGCTGCGCTGCGAGGCGCGCCGGGCCGCGAGCTTCTCGATGTCGGCGGCGGCACCGGCAACTACGCGCTTGCGCTTCGTGCCCAGGGCTGGGACCCGCTTGTGATTGACCTCAACCACGCGATGCTCGAGCGCGCGGCGGCAAAGGGGCTGCCCACTCTCCAGGCCGACGCCGCCGCGCTGCCGTTACCGGACGCGAGCGCGGACGCGGCGATGCTCGTCTCGATGCTCCACCACGTGCCCGACTGGCGCGCGGCTCTGCGTGAGGCACGGCGGGTACTGCGATCCGGCGGGCGGCTCGCGGTGTTCGGCTGGACACGCGAGCACATGGAGCGTGTCACGTGGCTGAGCGGCTACTTCCCGAGCATGAACGATTGGCTGGCTCGCGACCACCCGACCTTCGCCGAGCTCGAAACCGAGCTCCCGGCGGCCCGCATCCTGCCCGTGGAGTTCGAGGATCTGCAGGACGCGTCGCTCAGTGCCCTCCAGCGCCGGCCGGAGTTGCTTCTCGAAGCCGACTGGCGTCGTCAGACCTCCTATTTCGAGAAGCTCGAACGGCGTTACCCCGACGAGCTGGAAGTCGGCCTCGCGCGGCTTGCGGCCGAGCTCGAGGCCGGCGAGGACCCGGACGCGCGCGTCGCCGCGGCGCGTGCACAGTGGGGTGACGCGGCCGTGCTCTCCTGGCTCAAGCCTTGACTGGCGACGGGGGTAGGTCGAGCCACGCGACGCTGCGGTCCCAGAGCTCCTCGGCAAGCTGGGGCGTCGCGGCCTGGTTGGGCTCCGTGCGACGACAGTCGTCGTAGTAGTGACCGCTCTCGTCCGCGACGTCGGGCGAGGTCGCGCAGTACAGCGTCGTCTTCGCCCCCTCGGCCGGCGATTGCATCCTCCGTTTGATCAGCGGACGCACCGGCCAGGGCACCCGGCGCCACACGTCGGTCGCGATCGCGCCCGGATGCAGCGAGTACGTCGTGACGCGATCGGCTCGGAGTAGCCGGGCAAGCTCCTGCGCGTGGAGCACGTTGCCGAGCTTTGAGACCGAGTATTCCGGCATCCCGGTAAAGCTCTTGGTCGGCCGACGCACGGCCTCGTAGTCGATGCCCGCGGCGCGGTAGTGCCCAATGCTCGACACGTTGACGATCCTCGCCGGCGCACTCTCGCGCAGCCGATCGAGAAGCAGGTCGGTCAGCAGAAACGGACCAACGTAGTTGGTGCCAAACGCAAGCTCGAAGCCGCTGTCGGTCATCCCGCGCTGGCCGGCGAGACCAGCGTTGTTGATCAGCCCGTGCAACGGCTCGCCGGTCTGCAGGAACTCGCTCGCGCACGCGCGCACCGATTCCAGGTCGCCCAGGTCCAGCGGGAGGAATTCGAGCTCGCTGTTGCCGGTCTGGGCGACGATCTCGTCGATCACCGGCCGCGTCTTTTGCTCGGAGCGGCACGCCAGGAACACCCGTGCGCCCCCGCGGGCAAGCTCGCGCGCGGTCTCCCGCCCGATCCCCGAGTTGGCGCCAGTGACGAGAAACGTTCTGCCGTCGAGATCGCCGATTCGTGGAGCATACGTGGGCGTAGCGCGACCACCGCGGTACCGCATTCACCACCGGTCCGATCTCGACAAATCGGCAAACGCGTCATACGCTGAGCCGGTGACAACCGGAGCCGAACGTCGCGGCGTTTCGGGCGAGGGATCGCAGTCGATTGACGTCGACCCACACGACGGGATCTTTGCCGACCGGGACGGTGTGATCCGCGCTTGGGGCACGGATTGGGCCGACGCGTTTGGCTACCGCGCCGACGAGGCGCTCGGCCACAGTCTCGACCTCATCGTTCCGAAGGCCCTGCAGCCACTGCACTGGCATGGCTTCACGCGGGCGATGCGGACCGGAAGGCTGAAGCGGCCGGGCGCGGTGCTCATGGTTCCGGCGGTGCGCAAGGATGGCTCGATCATTCCGGTGCGCTTCGTCGGCGGGACGCTGGTCTTCGGTGAGGACAACGCCGTCGAGGGCATCAAGCTCACGTTCGTCCGGCGCGATCCGGACTGGGTCGGCGTCGTTTACCGGTCGCTGTTGGCGCTGATCGATGGCGGTCGCTGGATCATCGGTCGGCTCAGGCCGTCGCGCGCCGCCACTCACTAGCGGCGGCACGCCATCTGGCGACGGCGACGAGGTCTCGATTCATACCTGCGGGGCCTACGGGGCGAGGCGGAATGGCGGATAGCGATCGGTCACGAGCACGTGCGCGTAGGCGATCACGCGATTGGTCCAGCGTCCGACGCCGACGAGGAACTCGAACATCCCGCGCGGGAAGCGACCGGTGAAGAGGATCGCGAACCAGGCCACGACGACCACGAAGAAGGCCGCGATGTAGAGGAAGAACAGCACCACGTAGTGCGGGATGGCCAGCAGCCACTTGACCAGCGGCAGCCAGCGGTTGAGGTCATTGCGCGCGTCCGGGTAGGGGAAGTCCAGGTGCACTGCCTGGTGCTCGTCGGTGGAGGGGTAGTGGTCATCCATCAGCCCCACGAAGACACCAACCCGGGCCGAGAACCGCATCAGCTCGAGGTTCCAGTCAAACCACCAGCGCGGGTACTTCTCGCGAAACAGGATCATCAACAGCGGCGGCAGCAAGAGCAGGCCACCGGCGCTGGCGATCGTGACCGCCCGGCCTTCGCCGTAACCGTAGGTGTAGCCGCCCTCCACGAGCGACAGCACGATCGCGATCGGGATGACCACGAGCAAGCGGAAGAAGGTGGTCAGACGGTTGAGCGGCCGGTCCGGGTAGTCGACCGAGTACTGGACGGGATAGAGGTCGGTCGGGCCCGGCGGCTGAGGGGGAGTTGGCTGATCCATGAGATGCCTTTCTGTCGGTCCGTTGGTGTACGGCGTACACTCTGTTGTGGATCATAGGTGTACGCCGTACACTTGTCAACCCCAATGAGCCCACCGACAGACACCCCCCGCAAACGGCTGAGCAGAGCCCGCGTGCTGGAAGCCGCGGTTGCGCTCGCCGACGAGATCGGGCTCGAGGCGTTCAGCATGCGCGGACTTGCGCAGAAGCTCGGGGTCGTGCCGATGGCGCTCTACAAGCACGTGGCGAACAAGGAGGAGCTCCTCGACGGCATGGTCGACATCGTCTTTGGGGAGATCGAGTCTCCTTCCGTCGGCGAGGACTGGAGGTCCGCGCTGAGACGCAGGGCGATCTCGGCGCGCGCCGCGCTCAAGCGCCACAGTTGGGCAATCGGACTGATGGAGTCACGGCAACCAGGACCAGCCAACCTGCGCTACCACAACGCGACAATGGGCTGCCTGCGCGAAGCGGGCTTCTCGTTCGAGATGGCGGTCAGCGCCTACTCGGTCCAGGACGCCTACATCTACGGCTTCGCGCTACAGGAGAGGGATCTCGGATTCGAGACGCTGGGAAGCGCCGGAGAAGCCGCGCAGCGCAGGGGGGAGACGATCGGCGCGATTGACGACTACCCGTATCTCGCCGAGGTCGTGATGAGGCTTCCCGAGTCCGGGTATGACAGCGCCGTCGAGTTCGCCTGGGGACTTGACCTGATCCTCGACGGCCTTGACCGTCTTCGCCAAATGGCCTGACGACCGGGCGAGGATCAGTCGTCGCGTGGCGCCGGCTGAAAGACGATTCGCTTGAGCTCGGTGAGCGCGTTACCGCCGAGACGCAGCGCAGTCTGGAAGCCCTCGAGCCCGAGCTCGCCCGCGTCCAGCGAACGGCGCAGTTCGTCGAGGGACGGCCGCTCGTCGTCTCGGACCTTGTCTCGCGGAGCCTCCAGCAGGATCAGATGTCGCGGGCGCCGGAACCGGTGCGCGAGCCGTACGTACCGTTCCCGCTCCTGTGCGTCGAAACCCTCGAGCGGTACGACGACGCTCTGACCGGACTCGAGCCGCTTCTGGACGGCGCCGGCGAGCAGTTCGCTCGCACGTTCCTCGATCTCGCCTTCCGGAACGCGGCCTGCCAGCAGGGCTCGGACCCGAGCGGGTGCGATCGCGGCCCCGCGGTCCTCGAGGACCCGCTCGGCGAATCCTGCAGGCTCCGAAGCGTCGGCGCCGACAATCACGAGCAGGCTCCCGGGCGAGTAGCGCAGCCGATCGGAGGGCGCGAGAACTCGACAGCGGGCTGACACGTCGACCGGGCGCGGCGGAGCGCCATTTGGCCGCGGCCGCTCCGACGACCAACCGGTGCGTTCGTCGGCGGGAATCTTGACGCTTCGGGCTGCGGGTTTGTCGGGCATCTCGACCTATCATCCTCGACCCGGCCGGTCCGTGCGTTGCCGGTCCTATCCACGGGTGGCGCCGGACCGGGCCGTGAACGGCTCGAGCCTGTGAGACAGTGCGGGCATGGGCGAGTACTTCGGTGAGGACATTGCCGCCCGTTACGACGAGGGCGAAGCCTCCGATCCGTCCCAGGTCCGGCCGGTGGTGGACCTTCTGGCGCAACTTGTGGGTGACGGGCGGGCGGTCGAGTTCGCGGTCGGGACGGGACGGATCGCGTTGCCGCTCGCGGCGCGCGGGATTCCGGTCGCAGGGATGGACGCATCGGCGGCAATGCTGGCGCGGCTTCAGGCAAAGCCGGGCGCGGAGCGGGTCGATGCTGTGCTCGGTGACATGCGAACGACGCGGCTGCCGGGTGCCTTCCGGCTCGCCTACCTCGTCTTCAACACGATCAACAACATCACAAGCCAGGACGGCCAGGTGGAGTGTTTCGTCAACGCCGCCGCGCACCTCCAGAGCGGCGGTTGCTTCGTCGTCGAGGTCAGCGTGCCTGATCTGCGCCGTCTCCCGCCGGGACAAACTGCTGTCCCCTTCCGCGTCGACCCCGACCGGCTCGGGTTCGATACCTACGACACGGTCACACAGGAGATGTGGTCGCATCACTACTGGCACGGCTGCAACGGAATCGAGTCGGCCTCGCTCCCCTTCCGCTACGTATGGCCCTCGGAACTTGACCTGATGGCGCGAATCGCGGGGCTACAGCTCGGCGAACGCTGGGCTGGCTGGCAGCGCGAGCCTTACACGGCTGACAGCCGCTCACACGTCTCGATTTACGAGAAGGCCTAAGAGTCACTGATCCGGCAGCCGCCACGGCGGGTTGAGCCGGTTCTCGCCGGCGTAGAAGAGACACAGAGGATTGCCGTCGGGGTCGCGCAGGCGCGCCTCGCGCCACAACCACGGCTCGTCGACCGGGCCGTGCTCAAACGCAAGCCCGGCTGCCCGCAGACCCGACACCGTCGCGTCCAGGTCTTCGCACTCGAGATAGACGGTGGTCTGCGACGGTGGCACGGCCTCCGTCAGCTCGAGCGACAGCGTGCTGTCGCCGTCTGGGCAGGCGAAGCGCGCGTAGCGTTCGTCGCCAACGATCTGCTCGAGTCCGAGACGGCGATAGAAGTCGACTGAGCGACCGAGGTCGCTCACCGCGAGCGTCACCTGATTGAGCCGCATCACTTGACACTAACTGGTGCGCGACGGAGCCCCAATCTGGCCAGGGAGCCCCAATTTGATCCCAGTAGGATCTCCGCCATGCCACCCGCCCCTGCCTTCGCGGCCAAGCTCAACGAGCAGATCGCCAACGAGTTTGCCGCCCACCAGCAGTACGTCGCCTGCGCCGTCTACTACGACTCCGACGCTCTGCCGCAGCTGGCCGGCTTCTTCTACCGCCAGGCGCTGGAGGAGCGCGACCACGCGATGATGATGGTCCAGTACCTGCTCGATACCGACGGTGAGGTCACGATTCCCGGGCTGGAGGCGCCCCGGACGCGCTTTGAGGATGTGGTGGCGCCAATCGCGTTGGCGCTCGAGCAGGAGCGGCGCGTGTCCGAGCAGATCAACGCACTCGCGGCAACGGCCCGCGAGCAGGGCGACTACACCTCCGAGCAGTTCGTGCAGTGGTTCATCCGCGAGCAGATCGAGGAGGTCGCAACGATGAGCAACCTGCTGCGGGTGGCCGAGCGGGCGCGCACCGACCAGGCCGATATCGAGGACTTCATCGCACGCGAGCATGCGGGTCCCGGTCAACAGGACCTCACCGCTCCGCGGGCCGCCGGGTCGCGCTGAGAGAGTCCGTTAAGGTGACGGGATGAGCGGCTCGGGGACGATGAGCCAGGGCGAAGAGAGGGCGGCGCGGTCAAGCGGGCATCCGCTTGATCCGCTGAGCGGCGAGGAGATGCGCCGGGCGGCCGAGGCGGCGCTGGCGTGCCGCGACACGTCGGCCGACCTCAGAGTGGTCGATGTCTCGCTGTACGAGCCCGACAAGGACCGCGTGCGCGCCTGGGTCCCGGGGGAGAACGTTGACCGTCACGCCGGGGTCGTGCTGCTCGACCGTCGGCTCGGGTCAACGATTGAGCTGGTCGTGTCGCTCGACGGCGATCGGATCATCAGCGAACGCGAGCTGCGCGGGACCCAGCCGGCGATCACGCTGACTGAGTACGAGGAGGCGGTCGCGCTCGTGCGAGCCGATCCGCAGTTCCGCGAGGCGCTGGGCCGCCGCGGCGTGACCGAGTTCGATCTGCTCGAGATCGAGATCTGGGGGGTCGGCACGCACGCCGCCGACGAGCACCGTGACCGGCGGCTCGGTTGGACGCCCTGCTGGGTGCGCGAGGACCCCGAGGACAATCCCTACGCCCATCCGATTGACGGGTTGTTCGCGATCGTCGATCTCAACGCGATGGAGGTGCTCTACATCGAGGATCACGGCGTCAGCCCGATCCCGAGCGTCTCGGGTCGCTACCGACCGGAGGCGACCGGGCTGGCACCACGGGCCGACCTGCGCCCGGTTGAGATCCATCAGCCCGAGGGCGCGAGCTTCGACGTCGACGGCTGGGAGGTCTCCTGGCAGCGATGGCGCTTCCGGGTCGGGTTCACGGCGCGCGAGGGTCTGGTGCTGCACCGGCTCTCATACCGCGACGGCGACCGTGACCGACCGATCATCTACCGCGCGTCGTTTGCCGAGCTGGTCGTCCCCTACGGCGACCCTGGCCCCGGTGGTTATCGCAAGTGCGCCTATGACATCGGCGAGTTCGGGATCGGCAGTGTCACCAACTCGCTCGAGTTGGGGTGTGACTGTCTGGGGGAGATCCACTACTTCGACGTCGACGTGTGCGATGACCGCGGCGAGCCGTACACGATCAAGAACGCGATCTGTCTCCACGAGGAGGACTTCGGTCTGCTCTGGAAGCACCACGACGAAGCGACCGGACACGCCGAGGTGCGTCGGATGCGCCGTCTCGTGGTGTCGTTCATCATCACGATCGGCAACTACGACTACGCGTTCTACTGGTACCTCTACCAGGACGGGACGATTGAGTCCGAGATCAAGGCGACCGGGATCATGCTCACCCAGGGCGTCGCCTCCGGGGGCACCGATTACGGCGTCGTCGTCGCTCCCGGTCTGGTGGCTCCGGTCCACCAGCACTTCTTCTGCGCTCGGCTCGACATGGAGGTCGACGGCGCCCGTAACTCGGTCTACGAGGTCAACACCGCCGGCGTCGAGGACAGCGCTGACAATCCCTACGGCAACGCGTTTCGTCCGATCGCCACGCGACTGGAGCGCGAGCCTGACGCTCACCGGAGCGTCAACGCCGCTAGCGGCCGGTACTGGCTGGTTGCCAACGACACGGTCCGCAACGCGCTCGACCAGTCGGTCGCCTACAAGCTCTCGCCTGGAGACACGGTCCCCCCGTTTGCCCGTGAGGGCTCGGATCTGATGCTGCGCGCTGCCTTCCTCAAAGACAACGTGTGGGTCACGCACTATGACCGCAGCGAGCGCTTCCCGGCCGGCGACTACCCCAACCAGCATTCCGGGGGTGACGGGCTCCCCGACTACCAGCGCGCCGATCGTCCGATCGTCGACGACGACATCGTGCTCTGGTACTCGTTCGGGATACTGCACATCCCGCGTCCGGAGGAGTGGCCGGTGATGCCCGTGGACCGCAGCGGCTTTACGCTCAAGCCGGCTGGTTTCTTTGTCAGCAACCCGGCGCTCGACGTCCCGCCGTCACCCGGGCGCGGCGATCATCAAAACGGCGCAGATCCGCACGGCTAAGCGATCAGACCAAGGGGGCAACTCGGCATGGAGCCGTTTCCAAATCCGGAATACCTTCCCAACCGTCCAGTCTCGGAGCGCAGAGCGGACGGCAGAGATGCATGCGCGAAGGTCCCGCTCGGCAGCCATGCCGCGTGGGCTTCGCGCAACGGTCATCGCGATCCACTGGCGATTCTCGAGCTGCAGGCGCGCGACCGGGTGCGCGAGCTGGTGCCGATCCGATACGGACGGATGGCGCTGTCGTCATTCGCGTTCTATCGAGGCGCGGCTGCGGTGATGGCCGCCGACCTCGCTGGGACGGCACGGTGCGGACTGCGGGCACAGCTGTGTGGTGACGCCCACCTGTTGAACTTCGGGCTGTTCGAAACCCCGGAAGCGCTCACTGATCTTCGGTCTCAATGACTTCGACGAGACCTTGCCGGGCCCGATCGACTGGGATGTCAAGCGGTTGGCCGCGAGCGTCGAGATCGCCGGCCGCGATCTCGGGTTCGTGGCGAGCACGCGCGAGAAGGCGGTGCTCGCGACCGTCCGGGCCTATCGCGAGGCGATGCTCGAGTTCGCCGAGCAGAGCCATCTCGCGGTCTGGTACGCCCGCCTCCCAGCGGACAATCTCCGCCTTCGCTTCGAGGGGTTCGCCGACCGCAAATCGAGCCGCGAGGTCAAGAAGCGCATCCGCCAGGCGCTGCATCGCGACCATCTCCGGGCATTTGATCGTCTCGTCGAACGTCACGGAGAGGAGCTGCGGTTCACGAGCCGGCCGCCGTTGATCGTCCCGATCGAGGAGTTGCTGGACGAGCAGCAGAGCCAGCGCTATGCGGAGGTCGTGCAGTCGTTTCTGCGTCAGTACCGGGAGAGCCTGTCACCGGCGCGGCGCACGCTGATCGAGTCCTACCGCTTTGTTCACTTCGCACGCAAGGTGGTCGGCGTCGGAAGTGTGGGCACGCGGGCATGGGTTGCGTTGCTGATCGGCCGCGGCCATGACGATCCGTTGTTGCTGCAGCTAAAAGAGGCTGACGCATCGGTGCTCGCGCCCTACGTTGGTGACACGCTGTACGAGTCACAGGGACGGCGGGTGGTCGAGGGCCAGCAGCTGATGCAGGCCGCAAGCGATCCGATGCTCGGCTGGTATCACCTCAAGGGTTGGGACGGCGAGCACCACAGCTTCTATGTCCGTCAGCTGTGGGACGGCAAGGCCTCGATCGACGTCGCGGCTCTGACGCCGAAGGGGCTACGGGTGTACGGCGAGAGCTGCGGCTGGACGCTCGCGCGCGGCCACGCGCGCTCGGGTGACAGGATCGCGATCGCCGCCTACCTCGGCGAGGAGGAGACGTTCGATCGCGCGATCGCCGAGTTCGCGGCCGCGTACGCGGACACCAATGAGGCCGACCACGAGCGACTGCTGGAGGCGATTGCCGAAGGTCGCATCGTCGCGTCCGCCGTTCCCTGAACCTGGTATCGCCGCCGCGCGGCCGCCGCCGAGCGGGCTGGTGATGCTCAGTTCGCGCACGGGCCGACAGCGTCGGACCTGGGCCGAAGGCGACCCGACCAGCGTGGTGCTGGATCCGAGCGAACGGTTCGCATGGAGCCTGGGGCGGCCAGGCTTTCTCACCCGCGTGGGTCTCGGGCCAGCGGGACGCGTCCGGCGATTCAGGCTGCACGGCGCCGACACGCGCCTCACCGGCATCGCGTTCGACCGCTCGGGACACGCTTACTACACAGCCGCTGACAACGACTTCGGCAGACTCGATCTCAGACGCTTCGTCACACATCGCTGGTACAGCAATTTTCCGGCTGCCGACGGGGTCGTGTATGACCGCTTCAGCGGTGACCTGGTGCTCGCCGGAAACGGCGAGGTCGTGCAGATCGATCCGCGGACGCTCAGGATGGTGTCGCTATTGAACCTGAACAGGGCGCTGGCTCGTCAACGACAGGACGGACAGACCTCGGGCCGCGTGTGTGATCAGATGAGCACGGACAATCGAGCTGGACTCGCCGTCGCGTGCGGGGATGCAGTCGTGCTGTTGACCATGTCGGGAGCCGGGCTGGTGGACAGCCCACACACGGCAATCACGATCGATCGGCTCAGAGCTCAGCTGACCGGCATCACGCCCACGTTCGTGGGCGTCACGGCGAAGACTCGGCGCAGGCGCGCGTGCCCGCACCTCTGCAGGCGACCGGAACCGCACTTCACGGGCTGAGCTGACTTCGGTTGCCTAGACCGAGCGGATGAAACCAATGAACGCCTGATTGAAGGCGTCGGGGTATTCCCACAGGCACGCGTGGCCGCCCTTCGTCGTCGCCCAGTGTGCGTTCGGGATCAGCGCATGCAGCCGGCGTGAGAGCTCGACCGGGATCAGAATGTCGGTCTCGCCCGCAAGGACGAGCGTCGGGACGTTCAGCGCGCCGAGCCGCTCGGTCGCGTCGTGGACCTGGATCGAGTTCAGCTGTGCGAGGTACGCTGGGATCGACTGGTTCATGAACCGCATCGCGGTCTCGAATTCCGCCAGCTCCTCGGGTCGCGTCTCGAAGAACTCGAGCGTGAACGCCCAGATCGTCACGTCGCGCATCACCGCCGGCACGCCCATCACGCTCGCCATCTCGGCCCACAGGGCGAACATCCGCGAGCAGAACGGACCCGGCGCTGCGTACGTGCATGCCAGCGTGACGCTGCGCAGGTCAGCCGGGTAGGCGAGCCCGTACTCCTGGGCGATCATCCCGCCCATCGACACGCCCAGCAGGTGGAAGTCGCGGATCTCGAGCTGATCGACCAGCGCCTTTGTGTCGGCGGCGAAGATCGCCGTCGTGTAAGGCCCGACCGGCCTGTCGCTGAGTCCGATCCCGCGGTTGTCAAACCTCAGCACCCGGTACCCGGCGTCGAGCAGTGCCGGCACCTGCCCATCCCACGTCTCGAGGTCATCGGCGAGGCCGTTGACGAGCACGACCGTCTCGGGCCCGTCGCCCTCCAGCCGGTAGTTGATCTTGAGTCCGTCAAGTGCAGCGCTTGGCATGGGCTCCTCAGGTTCGTGGGTTGCGGTCACGTTTCGCGCCTGGACGCCGGCGCGGCGCCACTCTCCCACCGACCGCTGCGGCTTGCAACGGCGGCCTGGCTAGATCGACGGCGGGACGGGTAGTCCCAATGCGATGCCGAGCATCGCGGCGCGAAATGGTGACTTGCCTCGGAGCGCGATCGGCTGCCATGCGTAGAGCGTTCGCTGGTCAGCTGACCGAGATCGAGGAGCGCCTCGGACGGGCGCTCGGACGGACGCCGGCCACCCTCGTCGAGATCGGTGACGTGGTCGTCTCACCCAGCGGCCGCCGTGCCGCAGCTATCAGCGGGGACGCCGCGCTGCTCCGTAGTGCCTGCCGGAACGCAAACGCGAATCTGACGATTGTGACCGCGCGTCAATCCCCCGTGGCCGGCGACCTCCGCGTCGTGCTCGCGTTACTCGAGCTCGCGCGCCACGGCGAGCTGCTCGCCAACCAATTTCAACTGATAAGTGAGCAACTGGCCGAGATCGGTCACGCGCTGGTCAGTTGCATGGCCACCACCGAGATGATCTCGCAGATGACCACCCTGGCAAGCGCACAACTGCAGGAGGCGCTGAACGCGTTCGCGTCGCGGAACATGAACCTGGCGCAACGGATCGACAGCGCGGATGATGCGCTCGACAGGTTAAATCGCGAGGTGTTCGAGACGGCGCTGGAGCGCGGTGATGACGTCGATCAACGCGAGCTGGCAATGAGACACGTGTTGATCGCAAGAAGCGTGGAACGGATCGGCGACAACGCGGTCGACATCGCCGAGCAGGCCGCGTTTGTCATCAGCGCCCGGTTACGTGAGTTCTCGGACGCCTCCCGGGGTTACCAGCGCGCTGGACAGCAGCTTTCCGGCTAGCTCGCGCTCATGGATCAGGGTCCTGCCTACAGCTTGGCCGGTCGGGGTAGGCCGATCACGTGAGCGTCGTGCGTTTGAACTGGGCTGCCGCTGAGGTCGTCGACGGCAAGCTTGCCGTCGACCTTGTGGGGGAGGTGCCCTCGGGATGGAAGCGGAGCTTTGAGGAGACAGTCAGGCTGCTCGGCGGGGGTGACTGGGGCGAGATCAGATGCAAGAAGCGCACCCTCCGAGTCAAAAGCGTCCTGCCCGGCGACGAAGAGAAGCTGCGTCACTTTCTCGAGAGCGCGGTCGAACAGGCCAATGCGATGCACCTGCCCGATGACGCGCCACACCCAGACGCCGGGCAAGTCCCTGAGGACTCCGAACAAGAGGACGGGCCCGACGCACTGATGACGAGCCGGTTTCGCTCATTCGCCGACGGCTGAGCGGCGCCGCAGCTCAGACGCAAACCCGAGGTAGAACGTGGTTTCGGTAAGCGGCGAAGAAGGCATCCTGCTCGGGCCCGATCTGGTTTACGTACAGCTCGTCGAATCCGGCTTCCGCGTAGGCGTTGATCGCGTCGACGTGCCGCTCGACGTCCGGGCCACATGGCGTTTGCGCTGCCAGCGCATCCTCGGACACGAGCTCGCTTGCCTGCTCGAAGTGCTCTGGCGTCGGCAGGATCTGGGCCAGCTCGCCGGGTAGACCCTCGTTCGGCCACAGGCGGTGCACGAACGCCCGCGACCGGGCTTCGTCCTCTCCCCAGCAGACCTTGAGTCCTCCCTGCACGATCTTGCCGTTCGCGCTGGAGGACCGAAACAGCCGCACCGCGTCCGCGTCGGGACCGACGGTGCAGTAGCCGTCACCGATTTTGGCGGCGAGCTCGACGGACTTGCGTCCGAAGCCCGAGACGACGATCGGCGGTGGGTCCTCGGGTAGGTCGTACACCCGCGCGTGCTCGACACGGTAATGACGGCCGCGGTAGTCGCGAACGCCGCCCTGCCACAGCGTGCGGATCACGTCAATTGCCTCTTCGAGCATCTCGAGCCGCTCATCGGCTCCGGGCCAGCGATCGCCGAGTATGTGCTCGTTCAGAGCCTCGCCGCTGCCCAGTCCGAGGCAGAACCGGCCATCGAGCATGACGGCTGACGTCGCGGCCGCCTGCGCGATGATCGCGGGGTGGATCCGGATCGTGGGGCAAGTCACCGCAGTGGTGACCTTCATCTGCTCCGTGGCCTGCGCGATCGCGCCGATCGTCGACCATACGAACGGGCTGTGGCCCTGCTCGTCGTTCCACGGGTGGTAGTGGTCGGAGATCCACAAGCCATCGAAGCCCGCCTGCTCGGCCTTGACCGCTTGTGCAACCAACTCCTGCGGTCCCCACTCCTCGCTGGAGAGAAAGTAACCAACCTTCATCTTCGATTGCTCACTTACGAGCGTCGACCGCGCGGCGGAGCTGGTCCTTGTTCATCTTCGACCGTCCGTCGACGCCGAGCTTGCGCGCCTCGTTGTAGAGCTGGTCTCGAGTCCGGCCCTTGGGCCCGCTCGTGCCCGACCGCTGTCCGCCCCTTCGCGAGGACGACATGTCCTTTACTGACGAGCGCGATCGCGTGGCCGACTCGCCGGATCGCGCGCGCTCCTTGTTGACGGTGCGAGCCGCGATCTCTTCGGCACGTTTCTCGCTCGCTCCCTGGCTGCGCTCGCTGCGCTTGATGTGCTCGTACTGCCGAGCACGCTTGGTGCCCTTCTTTACGCCGCGTGGGGGCATCGTCGACCTCCTGCATCTCGGAACTGCTGCTGTTTCTGGTCTACCCGTGGTGCGCCGCTCTA
This sequence comes from uncultured Solirubrobacterales bacterium, assembly GCA_963770885.1. Classification (GTDB taxonomy): domain Bacteria; phylum Actinomycetota; class Thermoleophilia; order Solirubrobacterales; family Solirubrobacteraceae; genus Palsa-465. The sequence goes on from CAVYRI010000003.1 coordinate 156,958, forward strand.
AGCCGGCGACTGATCGCATGCGAGTCGTTGCGGCCAACGGTCAGGCGAGACGGCGGCTCAGACGCTTTGCCTGGCCGCTGAGCGCCCGAACCTCGTCGCTGCGCGCCTCGACGACCTCGGCTGCGTCGCCGATCCGCTTCAGCACGTCCCTGTAGCTGACCTTTCGGCTCAGCTTCGTGACATCGATGCTCGAGACCAGGTTCGCCGGCGTGAGCTCCTTTGGGATCACAACGCCCAGCACGCGAGTCCTGTGAGAACGCCGTGTCGCGGCCCGGGTCGCGGCCCCGACGGCGACGCTGCCGGCTAGGCCGACGAGGGCACCAGCGGCCACCTTGACCGGCATCGAGGATTCGGGGGAAGAGCCGTTGCGCGAAGTGGGGCCGGTCTGCGACGCAGCTGTGCGGGCGGCTGTGCCTGACCTACCGTTGGCATTGCCGGCCCGAGACGACCGCTTGCCCCGAGACGCCGTACGCGATGTGCCAGCCGCACTGGCGGCCCGAGACGAGCTGGACTTGCGCGTGGCCGGCTTGCGGGCGTTGGTCTTTGCAGGGCCTGCCGACCTGGCGGAGCCCGCCGACCTGCTGTTCTTCGAGCGACTGGTTGCGCGCGCGCTGCCGCCGTTTGCCGCTCTGGCGCCGTTTGCCGGCCTGCGGCCGCCCGACTTGGTCCGTGCCGTCTTACCCTGAGTGGCGGAAGTCTTCTTTGTGTCTGCCGCGGTAGCCATAAAGATCCCGATCTTGGTCGCTTTTACCGTGTGTTACCCCGCCCGACCCAACCGATAACTGGTGCAACGGTTCGGCCTTCAGAACGCGCCTTTCCGAGATCTCAGCCCAACGGCGTCTGGGGTAGCCGCTCGCACAGCTCGGCGACCGACTCGAACACGGCGACGGCGCCGGCCTCGCTGAGCTCCTGCTCGCTGAAGCCCCCGGTCACGACGGCCAGCGTCTGGACCCCGGCGGCGCTCGCAGCTTTCACGTCCCACGGCGTGTCGCCGATCATCACCGCTTCCTCGCGCTCGCGACCGGCGTGCTCCAGAGCTGCGTGCACGAGATCTGGCTGCGGCTTGGTGGCTTCGACGTCGGCCGATGTTGTCCAGCCGTCGACAAGTGTTCGCGCGTCGAGCAGTTCAAGGTAGTGATCGACCTCGGCCTGCTTGGCTGAGCTCGCGAGCACGACGGCGTGGCCGCGGTCTTTGAGGGCGATGATCAGCTCGCGCGAACGGTCCATTGGCTGGACCTCGCCGATCAGTCGCGCGTACTCCGCGCTCTCCGCGTCACGGATTCGGTCGCCGTGCGCGCCTTCAACCTGATCGCCGCACAGTGCGGCAACCATTTGATCGCCGCCCATCCCGATGTGTCGGTGAATGCGCCACATCGCCACGACCAGCTCAAACTGGCGCAGCGCCCGAAACCACGCGATCGTGTGGTGGTAGTTGGTGTCCACCAACGTTCCGTCAATGTCGAGTATTGCGATTGCCATAGGCACACGATGCTAGACCGATGGCGTCAGGTCCAACGAGCCGGGCCGCCAGTGTGAGAGCGCCATGGCTGGGTATCTGTTGAAGGTGCAGGCACTCGCACTGACCTTCGACGACGGCCCAGACCGGGAGGCGACGCCTGAGTTGCTCGATCTGCTCAGCGCCGCTCAGGCGACCGCGACGTTCTTTGTGATCGCCCCATCTGCGGCGGCCCACCCCGACCTGATCGAGCGGATGCAACGCGAGGGTCACTCAGTTGGCCTGCACTGCTACGAGCACGTGCGTCACTCCAGTCGCGACCTCGCGTGGTGCCGCGCGGACACGGCCCGTGCGCTCGGTCTGCTTGCCGAGCTCGGCGTCCACCCGCGGCTGTGGCGGGCGCCCTGGGGCGACATCACGCGATGGACGTTGGAGGTCGCCGACGAGTTTGCCCTGCGGTTGACCGGCTGGAGCATTGATACGAATGATTGGCGCGGCGATCCGGCAGCGATGATGTTCTCCCGCACTAGGCTGAGCCTGTCTCCCGGCGCGATCGTGCTCGCACACGACGGACTCGGCCCCGGGGCTCGCCGTGAAAACGTCAACGAGACGCTCGCCTATGTGCAGCTTGCGCTGCAGCACGCGAAGTGCGAGGGCATCGCTGTGAGCGCGCTGCGATGAGCGATCTTCTCGAGGCGGCAGCAGAGTCGGTGGAGGCGCTTGACCTCGCACTGACTCGGATCGCCGCCCTGGCGGAGGGCAGAGATGCCGAGCCAAGCCCCGCCTTTCCCACCTCCGCGCTCGTCGAGCTTGAACGGACGGGAGCGATGGCATTCAACGCGATCGACGGCCCCAGGCGTCCGCCAGCCGCGGGCGAGCTCGCGCTGGTACGCAGCGTGGCCCGCGCGGATGGCGCCGTCGGTCGGATCTTTGACGGTCACCTCAACGCCGTCGAGCGGTTAGCCGTCCAGTCTCCAGACGAAGTGCGCGTCCGCGAGCTGGAGGCGATCCGGGCCGGCGAGCTCTGGGCAGGTGTGTGGGGCGGCGACCCCGGCCCCGGTGAAGGTCCCCCGGCGACGGTCATCCGGCTGGGTCGCAGCGAGGTGCTCAGGGGGGTCAAGACGTTCTGTTCGGGGGCCGGTGGTCTGCACCGGGCGCTCGTGCTCGGCCGCGACGAGCAGGGGGGTCCTCCGATCTCCGGCTGGATCGACGTCAGCGACACGGGACGCGTCGTCGTCGATCCAGCCTGGTATCGCGGGGCGGGACTGCGGGCCTCGGTTTCGCACCGCGTTGTGTTCGATGACGCCCCGCTCCTTGCTCGCCTCGGACCGGCCGGCGGCATCGCCCAGCAGCCGTGGTTCGCGCGCGATGCGCTTCGCACTGCCGCCTCATGGGCGGGCATGGCTGATGCCGCCGTCGATGCGGCGCTCAGTGAGCTGGCGCACCGTCCTACGCGGGGGCCGGTCGAAGGACTCGGGGCGGGGAGGATCCTGACGGCGCAACAGACCATCTCCGTGTGGCTGCAGGCTGCCGCACGCGAGATGGATGACGCGTCGCCAAGCCTGCCTGGCACGGCGTTGCACGCCCGCGTCGCGATCTCCGATGCGTGCCGGATGTTGCTCGATGAAGCCGCGCGGGCGTGCGGGTCGAGGCCCTTTGCTCGCGGAGGCCGGCTTGACCGCGCGCGCCGCGATCTCGAGCTGTTCCTGCTCCAGCATCGCCTCGACCCATTACTCGCCCGGGCCGGTGAATCCGAGCTTGACGGTCGTGAGGAGTGAGATCTCAGCGATGACCGGTGTCGAGTTCGAATCTCTCTACCGGGCCGACCCGGACCCGTGGCGCTACACCACCTCGGCCTATGAGCGCGACAAGTACGCGTCGACGCTGGCCGCGTGCGGACCGGGACCGTTTGAATGTGCACTCGAGCTCGGTAGCTCGATCGGGGTCTTCAGCGAACGGTTGGCCGACCGATGCGTTTCCTTGACGACGATCGACAGCGCTCCGACCGCGGTACGGTTGGCTCGAACACGGTTGGCTGGCCGGCCGTCAGTGGAGGTCATCCTCGGAGAGATCCCAGCCGGTGTCCCTCGGCGCAGGTATGACCTCGTGGTTGCCTCCGAGATCCTGTATTACCTGAGGCCTGCGCAGCTGAGCAAGACACTGGCGCTGCTGCGCCGACAGCTTGCTATCGGTGGCTTGCTCGTCGCAGTTCATTGGCGTCCTGCTGGGCCGGAGCGGCCGTTCACGGCGGCTCAGATCCATGCGCAGCTGAAGAACGTGGCGTGGCTCTCGCCGGTGCGCTCGCGGCCGACTCCGGACTACCTGCTGGACGTCATGGAGCGCCGTTGAGCGCAACCTATGAGTTGCTCGCGATCGGTGGTGGGCCGGCGGCGCTGTCGGCCGTGCGGTCGTTCCGCGAGGCCGGCGGCCAGGGAGCGGTGGCGATCGTCGCCGACGAGCGCAGAGTTCCCTACAACCGGCCGCCGCTGAGCAAGGATCTGTTGCGCGGGGAAAGCTCCGAGGCCGACTTGCCGCTCGAGGAGGAACGCTGGTTCGCTGAGCGCGACGTCGATCTGATCGGCGGTCGCGCGGTGGCGCTGGACCCGGAGCGCCGCCGCGTCGATCTGTCGGGCGGCCGTGAACTCGAGTACCGCAACTGTCTACTCGCGACCGGCGCCGAGCCTACGCGCCTACCGGTTCCCGGCGCCGACGATCCGCGGGTCAGGGTCCTGCGCTCGCTGGATGATCTCCGCGATCTCCGGCTTGCGCTCGAGCCCGGCATGGCCGTTGTCGTGATCGGTTCGGGCTTTATCGGATGCGAGATCGCCGCCTCTCTGCGTTCCCTCGGCCATTGGGTCACGCTGGTGTCAGACGAAGTGGCCCCCAACGAGCGCCGGCTCGGCGACCAGGCCGCGCACGAGATTCGAGACTGGCTCGATCAGGAGGGGATGACTCTGAAGCTCGGTGCCGAGGTCGAGTCGATCGAACGGCTCGGGAACGAGCTCATGGTCAGCTTCGACGGCGTGCGGGTCGGCGGCGGCATGATCGTGATGGCCACCGGCGTGACGCCGCGAGCCGAGCTGGCCGCTGCAGCTGGTCTGGCCCTCTCAGGGGGCGCGATCCCGACCGACGCGGGTATGCGCACGGCCAGGCCCGGGCTGCTCGCGGCGGGTGACGTGTGCCAGGCCGAGAATCGTGCCGCGGGCCGCAGCGTGAGAGTCGAACACTGGGGTGACGCGCTCGGCCAGGGTGCGGTCGCTGGTTCTACTGCCGCAGGCCGGGATGCCGACTGGGGCGACGTCCCGGGTTTCTGGTCGACGATCGGGACGCGAACGCTGAAGTACGCCGCGTGGGGTGACGGTTTCGACGCCATCCGTTTCGTCGGAGGCGATGACGGGGCCTTCACGGTGTGGTACGGGCGCGACGGCCATCTGGTCGGCGTGCTCACCCACATGGCCGATTCCGATTACGAGGATGGGCGGTCGATGATCGAGAGCGGTGCGAGATGGCGGTGAGCTGCATCGTGGTCGTGCCTGCGCGCGATGAGCAGGACACGATCTCCGACTGCCTGCGTGCGCTTGCCAAGCAGACGATCGGGCCGGGGGGATTCGAGACGATCGTCGTCACCGACCACTGCCGCGATCAGACGGAGCTCGTGGTATCGACGGTTTCGGGTGAGCTCGGCCTCAATGTCCGGACTCTGCGGAGCGATGCGCATGGTCCCGGGGCCGCGCGACGGCTGGGAATGGACGCAGCGGCCGCCCGCCTGTTCGAGCTGGCCCGACCGGACGGGCTGATCGCGTCAACGGACGCTGACTCCAAGCCGGCACCGGACTGGCTGGAGCGACAGCTCGCGTACGCATCTGCCGGCGCGCCCGCGATCGCTGGGCTGATCGAGCTCGACCTGGGCGGGGGCGCAACGCTCCCACAAGCGGTACTCCGACGGCGCGAGCGTGACGCCGCGGCGCGCCTCTCGATCGTGCGCCGAGGAGATCCGGGGGCGGGTCATCATCACTTCGCTGGAGCATCGATCGGAATCACGGCCGCCGCCTACCGCCAAGTGGGCGGGCTGGAGCCGATGTCGGCGCTCGAGGACGAGGCGTTCGCGGCTCGGCTGGAGCGCAACCGGATCCCGATTCTCCGACCGTTGGACGTCAGGGTGCGGACCTCCGCTCGTGCGCGAGGGCGCGTCACGCGTGGGCTCTCTGTCGACCTTGAGGTCGCGGTCTGGTCTGAGCATCGGCGCTACCGCGGAGAGGACTTCGCACTCGAGCAGCTGCTCGCGATCAAAGGTTCGACGACGGTGGCGGTCGTGATTCCGGCCAAGGAATGCTCACAGACGATCGGTGGCGTAGTGCGCGACACGGTCGGCCCGCTCGCCGCGCTGGGGCTCGTGGACGAGATCATCGTGATCGACGCCGGATCGCGCGACGACACAGCTCAGATCGCGACCGACGCCGGCGCACGAGTCGTCCAGCAGGACGAGATCCTGAGTCAATTTGGTCCCGCGCTGGGTAAGGGAGACGCGATGTGGCGAGCGCTGAGCGTCACGAGCGGAGAGGTGGTCTGCTTCCTCGACGGCGACACCGCCGATCCCAGTCCGGGCCACCTCAAGGGCCTGCTGGGCCCGCTTCTGACCTGCGATGACCTGCAGCTGGTCAAGGGAGCATTCGAGCGCCCGCTGCGCGCCGGGGACCGAACGCTGGCCAACGAGGGTGGGCGCGTCACGGAGCTGATGGCCAGGCCGCTGCTGAATCTCCATGTGCCCCGACTGGCGGGATTCGCGCAGCCGCTGGCGGGTGAATTCGCGGCTCGCAGACAGCTTCTCGAATCGATCCCGTTTCCCGTCGGCTACGGAGTCGAGATCGCCACACTGATCGATGCTCTGCATCGCGAGGGACTCGACGCCCTCGCCGAATGCGATCTCGGGAGCCGCCAGAACCGCCATCAGCCTCTGCGAGCACTCGGCGAAATGGCGTACGCGGTGCTGGCTGCAGTCGAGGCCCGGATCGGCAACGACCGCGCACGGCTCGACGCCTCCTACCTACGCCCCTGGGACGATCACGCCGTCGTCGCCGTTCCTATCGGCGAGCGCCCGCCGATCGAATCGCTGGAGCTCGCCGGAAGCGTCTAATGGCCAACTACCCACCGCCGCTCTTGCTGGTGATCGAGGTGTTTGCGGACTTGGCTGTCTCGATGTCGGTCACCAGGCTCGCGGCGGCCTGCTCGGCTGCGCTCTTGCTGTGAGTCTCGGCCGCCGAGACGATCGCGGTCAGATCAGACTCGGCGCGTGTCACCGCATTGGTCAGGGTGTTGAAGTTGGCGGCCTGGCCCGGGGGAGGCTTGAGCGTCTCGAGCTGGCTGAGTTTGCTCTGCCACTTGGTGGCGAGCTGGTGAAACAGAGCTCCGAGCTGGGCATCGGTGTGTGACGGCGCCTGCTGGATCGCCACTCCGATCGAGTGTGAGACCTGCTTGAGCTGGTTGGCGATTGACGCATAGCTCGCGCTGAAGTTCGCGGTCGTCGTGTGACTTGACGAAGAGCTGCTGCCACATCCCGCCGCGATTGCACCTGTGACCGCGATCGCGGTCACCAGTCTGAGATTCCGTTGCACTTGATCCCCTTGTTTTAGACCCCTGAGCCCGCGCTCACCTCGCGCGGGCACGTGCACCCTGCAACTGCATTGTCGCCCCATTTTCGTCCGGCGACCCCAGGGTTCCCGCCAACGTCCTTGTTAGCAACGTACCAGGGAATCTGGTTGTCCGAGCGCTGCGGGGGCCGGCGGCTCGCCCTCACCTCCAACTGGGAGCGGGTGTCGGCCCTGGACCCGTCCGGGGCCGACCACCCTCAATGAGTCAGCGGAACGTCTGGACCCTGATCGGAACGTTGTTGTAGTGGATCGTGGCCGAGCTGACGTTGCACGCCTCGACCTCCACCTGACCCGCGACGGTCACGCCCGTCGTCTGGATCAGCAGACCGGGCGGCGGGTTGGTCTCATAGGCGACTGTCGCAACGTCGCCCACTTGCGTACCAGGGACGCCGTACGGGACGTCTGAGCAGGCGCCGGCTCCCAGACCCAGAGAGATCTTGAAGTCGCCGTTCCTGCCCGAGTTGACGCCGTCGGAGGTCGATCCGAAGGTCCCGTCCTGCAGGGTGCCAGTGACCGAGCTGCCCCCCAGCATGCCCTCACCGCCGGAGTCGCATGCATCCGCGTTGGCGGTGCCGCTCCCGGTTAGGTTGTCGCACCCTCCGCCGATGAACGAGAACTCGTCGCCCGCGATGTTGAATTCGCCGGCGCTGACCGAGCTGGCCTGGCCGGTGGCCGAGTTGCTCCCACCTCCGTCGATCGACGCCAACTCGCCAGAAGCCGTGTTGAGCGCGCCGCCGGTGATCGATGCCTCGGTCCCGCTGGCGGTGTTGTTGCGCCCGCCCGTAATCGAGGCTTGTCCACCGGTCGCCGTGTTGGCGGCGCCGCCGGTGATCGCCACCTCTGCGCCGCTGGCAGTGTTGTTTTCGCCGCCGCTGACCGATGCATTGGAGCCGCTGACGGTGTTGGACAAGCCACCGCTGGCAGCGGTCGAACTCCCCTTGGACACGTTCTTAAAGCCACCCGCGGCCCAGGCGCCATTGGTGCCCGAGGCGGTGTCGTGGTTGCCGCCGCTGACCGCCGCGTCGGTGGTTGACGCGAGCCCGTTCTCGCCGCCCAGTACCGACGACTGCGCGCCGGAGGCGGTGTTGCTCTGTCCCAGCACGCCGGCGTAGGCGCCGCTGGCCACGTTGCCGGTCCCGCCGACCAGCTCACCGTATGAGGACCAGCCGTTGTCAGAGCCGAGCACGAGATCGTTTGACCCGGTCTGCGGATGGCCGCTGGGCGCCTCGGCGTAGCCGACGATCAGGTTGCCTTCGCCGTTGACCGCCCCATTGGTGGAGCCCGAGCCGGAGGCAACCTGCACGTTGACGGTCGAGAACTCAACCGTCGGCTTGCCGCCAACCCCGGATGACACATATGTCGGAGCCAAGACCGCTGTGGTTCCCGAACCGCACGTCGGGCTCGCGCCCGTTCCGCCCGACACCACCGACTGGCCGGCCGTGGTCGGTATGCATTCCCACCCCGGCGTCACTGCGGCAGATGCACTTGCCACACCAAACGCGAGCGAGCAGCCGCTCACCATCACGACGCGTGTCAACACGCGCTTTCCCCGTACCCATCAGTACCTCCTAGTTGGTCCCGGGCAGGGGCACACGCCCAGCTCAGCCCCCTCGCCCTCCATGGATGCTCGTCGAAGCGTACTTCGATCACCTAACACCGGCAAGCACAGTCAGCGAATGGGCGGTTCGGACTCAGGTTGCGCTACGAGCGCGAAGCGATCTGCGCGACATCCACGGACGAATCCTGTCCGCAATCTGTGCGACGTTGAGCGCCATGAGCCACATTCGTACTTACCCCAACGGAGTGCCAAGCTGGGTCGACACCGAGCAGCCCGATCCACAGGCCGCGCAGGAGTTCTACGGCGAGCTGCTCGGCTGGACGTTCACCACAGTCTCTGAGCCCGAGACGCCGTTCTACGCGATGGCGGCGCTCGACGGCCGTGACGTCGCCGGCCTCGCGGCCGCCGAGGCGCAACCGGCCGCCTGGAACACGTATTTCGCCGTCGATGACGCTGATCGCAGCGCGCAACAGGTCGCGGCCGGTGGCGGCACTGTGGTCGCCGGGCCGATCGATGTCAGCCAGGCGGGGCGGATGGCGATCTGCCGCGATCCCGAGGGCGCCGAATTCCGGCTCTGGCAGGCCGGTCGGCACGCCGGAGCCCAGGTGGTCAACGAGCCCGGCTCGTGGAACTTCAGCGATCTGCACACCGCCCAGAACCGCAACGCCGCGTTCTATGCGGACCTGTTCGGCTGGGAGATCCAGGAGCTCGGGTTCGCGACCCTGGTGCGGTCCCCCGGGTACGCCGACCATCTCGAGGCGACGGTCGACCCCGGGATCCGGGCGCGCCAGCAGGATGTGGGCTCGCCCCGCGGCTTCGAGGACGCGATCGCCTGGGTCAGCGCGCTTGAGCCGGGCACCTCGCCGCGCTGGCATATCTCGTTTGCGGTCACCGACCGCGACGCGATCGCCGGATCGGTGCCGCATCTCGGCGGCCAGGTGCTGGAGACCGACGATTCGCGGTGGACCCGCACCGCGCTGATTCGCGACCCTCAGGGCGCGGTCTTCACGGCCAGCCAATTCACTCCTGACGGATAAGACCCGAGCCGCCGCCAGCGGGTACGGTAAGGCGCCGTGCGAGTGCTCGTAATCGGCGCCGCCGGAATGCTCGGCGGCAAGCTGGCGCAGCGGCTGCTGGAGGACGGCTGCCTTGGCTCTGAGCCGGTCGAGATCCTGACGCTGGTCGACGTGGTCGCGGCGCAGCCGGCTGAGCAGGGCGGCCACCACGGACTTGGTATCGAGATCGTCACGGCCGACGTCACCGAGCCGGCGAGCGCCGCAGCGCTGGTGCAGCCGCGCCCGGATGTGATCTTCGATCTTGCGGCGGTCGTGTCCGGCGAAGCGGAGGCCGACTTCGACAAGGGCTACCGCGTCAACCTCGACGCACCACGACTGTTGTTCGATGCGATCCGCGGCGCGGACGGAGACTACCGGCCACGGGTCGTGTTCAGCTCCTCGATCGCGGTCTTCGGGCCTCCGTTCCCGGACGTCATCGGTGACGAGCACGGAACCACCCCGGCGACCAGCTACGGGACTCAGAAGGCGGTCGCCGAGCTGCTGCTGTCCGATTACACCCGCCGCGGATTCTTCGACGGAGTCGGGATCCGCCTGCCGACGATCTGCGTGCGACCGGGAAAGCCGAACCTGGCCGCGTCTGGGTTCTTCTCGAACATCATCCGCGAGCCGCTGGTCGGCGAGCCCGCCGTATTGCCGGTCTCGGATGACGTCCGTCACTGGTTCGCCTCTCCACGCGCGGCAATCGGGTTTTTGACCCACGCCGCGACGCTCGACAGCGATCTGATCGGCCGACGGCGATGCCTGACGATGCCCGGCCTGTCGGCGACCGTTGCGATGGAGATCGAGTCGCTGCGTGCGATCGCGGGGAACGAGGCCGTCTCGCTGATCAGGCGCGAGCCCGACGAGATGATCGCGCGGATCGTCGCCGGCTGGCCACGCGCGTTCGACGCGCGCCGCGCCCAGGAGCTGGGGTTCCGCGCCGAGCACAGCTTTGACGAGATCATCCGCGCGCACATCGAGGATGAGCTCGACGGGAGCGGCGCATGAGCCAGCCTCTACAGTTCGTGGATGGCCGCCGCGCCCGAGATCGACGTCTGGAGCGACTACATATGACCGTTCTGCTACGTCGGCCTCGAACGGGCGACGTGGCTTGAGCGTCAGTTCGGCGCGCGGATCCAGTGGAGGCCATTCGACCTCCATCCCGAGTATCCGCCCGAGGGGATACCGCGCGCGGAACTCGAGCGCCGTTACGGTGCCGGGCTCGGCGAACGCCGAGCGGAGATGTTCGAACAGGCCGGCCTGCCGCACGCCGAGCCGCTCGAGAAGGTATCCAACTCCCGTGGCGCTCTGCTGATCGCCGAGCTCGCCCGCGACCGCGGCAGGTTCGACGATCTGCACCCGCGGCTGTTCGACGCCTTCTGGGGCCGCGGCCGTGACATCGGCGACCACCGAGTGCTGGTCGAGGAGGGGGTGGCCGTCGGACTCGACGAGGCCGAGATCGTCGACGTGCTGGCCGATGCACGCTATTTGGAGCGGATCGAGGCGCAGACGCGGGGCGCGGTCGAGCTCGGCGCCGGCGGTGTGCCCGCCTGGGTGATCGACCAGCGGCTGCTGGTTCCCGGGGCACAGCCCCACGACGTGTTCGCTCGCGCACTGGACCAGCTGGGCCACGAGACGGTCAACGGCGACCAGTAGCGCAGTCCGGCGACGGGCCGCTCAGAAATCGCGGCGGCCGGCGAGCCGCTCACCGACATCTGGGCGCGTCAGCTGGTAGAGCGCGACTCGCTGCGGGCCCGGGATCACCAGCTCGGCGCCAGGACCATGTGGGATCTCAAACTGTGCCCCGACCTGTACCGACCGCCCGCGCAGCAGCTCGAGTTCCCGCTCGAGATCCGCGACGCGGTAGACGAGCACCGGCTGATCGTCCTCGAGGTGCTGAGCGAGCAGCACGTGCGGCGGAGCTGAGCCCAGCTGGACCATAGCCACCCGTGTTCCGAACCGCTCGATCGCGAACACCAGCTCGCCGCCCAGCCGACTGAAGTGGCCGACGTCGGCGGCGACATCGCGGCTGGGGAGGTAGACGAAGTCGAGTTGCTCGAAGATGCGACGGCAGGGTACCCGTACGACCTCCGTTCGGACCGGCCGTGGGCAGGCCGTGGTCGATCTACTGGGCCAGGCGCAGGTTTCTCGCGCACGGGCGCAATGCGCCGGACCCGGCCGGTTGCAGTCAGACCCCGCAGTTGGTAGGGATTGACGCTGTGAGCCGCAGCGTGCACCTGGTCGGAGCAGTTCCTGGCGAGTCGGCGGAGGAGGCGATGACCGCCGCGCTGGACCGGCTGGCTCCACATCTGCGCTCGCTGAGCGACGGCGAGACCGGGACGCGCTCGTGGTGGATCCGCGCGAGCCTCGACCGCCTTCGTGACAACCCCGATGTCGAGCTGGTGCGCGATGGCGACTACTCCTCATACGAGGCGACGCCCCAGTGGCGGGTCAAGGAGGGCCGTCAGCTGACGGTCGAGAACCTCGAGCCGTGCCTTGTCGCGGGCGAGGCATTCGACAGCAGCTATCCACTGTTCCGAGAGCTGCGCGAACGCTACGGCCGCCCCGATCTCGACTTCCAGGTCGGCGTGCCGCTCCACCTCGACCTCGCGGTCGACGGGTTCGGCGAGGCGGGGTTTGCGCCGCCGATCTACGAGCCGTGCCTCGAGGCGACGGCGCGCGAGGTGCGGGCGATCCAGAGCCGATCGCGGGGGGACGTCGTCTTTCAGCTCGAGATGCCTGTGCCGCTGATCGCGATCGCGAGCGCGCCCGACGAGGCTCAACCGCAGGTTGCAGCACAGATGGCCGATCGGATCATCGAACTGCCGTTGCGAACCGAGGCCGGTACCCGCTACGGAGTGCACCTGTGCCTCGGTGACATGAACCACAGGGCGCTTGCGGCGATGCGCAACGTGCGGCCGCTGGTGCTGCTCAGCAACGAGCTCGCAAGCCGGTGGCCGGCTGACCGCCCGCTCGAGTTCATCCACGCCCCGTTTGCCGCGGCCGAGGTGCCGCCGACGTTCGCGGAGGAGTTCTACGCGCCGCTGGGTGAGCTCGAGATCCCCGACGGGCTGCGCTTCGCCGCCGGCTGCGTGCACGAGTCACTGAGTCTCCAAGAGCAGCGAGATCTGCTCGCGATGATTGAGCGCTTCGCGGGCCGGCAGGTCGATCTAGCGGCGGCGTGCGGTCTCGGCCGCCGTCCCGATCCGGCGCAGGCGTGGGACGCGATGGACAAGTCTGCGGCACTCGTCGACGCGTGACGACCGGCTGGCGGTAGGCTGCGGCCGATGCGAGTCGCGATTGCGGGAGCGAACGGCAAGATCGCCAAGCTGCTGGCCGATCGACTGCTCGCGCGCGGAGACACGGTGGTCGGCCTGATCCGCAACCCCGACCATGCCGACGGGCTCCGCTCCAAGGGGATCGAGCCGGTCGTCTGCGACCTCGAGAGCGCCGGCCCCGACGAGGTCGCCGAGGTGCTGCGCGGCGCCGACGTGGCGCTGTTCGCCGCCGGCGCCGGAGCGGGCAGCGGCGCCGAGCGCAAGCTGTCGATGGACCGCGATGGCGCGATCAAGCTGCTCGAGGCGGCGGCGAGCGCCGGCGTGCCCCGCTACGTGATCATCAGCTCGGTCGGGGCCGAAAACCCGCCCGACGACGACGCTGTGTTCAGCGTCTACCTGCGCGCCAAGGCCGCGGCCGATGCGGCCGCGCAGGCCAGTGATCGCGACTGGACGATCGTCAGGCCGGGGATCCTGACCGACGATCCGGGAACCGGCAAGGTGAAGTTGACGATCGACGCGTTCCGCGGTGAGGTGCCGCGCGATGACGTGGCCGCGGTACTCGTCGCGCTCCTCGACGACCCCCGCTCGAGCGGGCGAATCGTTTACGTCAACGGCGGTGACGACTCAATCGAGCAGGCGCTCACGCAGGCATGGACCTAGGGATCGCCGGACGGGTGGCGCTCGTCGGCGGTGCCAGCCAGGGCATCGGCCGGGCGGTCGCTGAGACGCTGGTCGCCGAAGGCGCCCAGGTCGTGATCACCGCACGGGACGCGGACAAGACGAGCCGCGTCGCCGCGGAGATCGGCGCCGCGGCCGGGCTTGCTTGGAACAGCGCCGACCTCGACGCGGCGCCCGCCTTGATCGCGCGGATCACAGAGCAGTTCGGTTCGGTTGACGTCCTGGTCACCAACACCGGCGGCCCGCCCGCCAACCCCGATCCGCTGGCGCTGACCACCGGCCAGTGGGAGCAGGCGCATCGCACTTTGCTGCTGGCGCCGATGACGCTGCTGGAGTTGGTCCTACCGGGGATGCGCGAGCGAGGCTGGGGGCGGGTCGTGGGGATCGCGTCGATCTCGGTCCGCGAGCCGCTCCAGGCGCTGATCCTCTCCAATGCGGAGCGATCGGCCGCGTTGATGGCATTCAAGACGGTGGCGCGCGAGGTAGCTGGCGATGGGGTGACGATCAACACCCTGCTGACCGGTTCGATCGCAACCGAGCGGCTGGCGTCGCTGTCGGGTTCGATCGAGGCCGCCGAGCAGTACGCGGCCAAGGCGGTGCCCGCCGGCCGTCTCGGACGGCCCGAGGAGATGGCATGGGCGGCGGCGTTCTTGTGCTCAGACCGGGCCGGATACATCACCGGCAGCGCGCTCGCCGTCGACGGCGGGGCACTGCATGGGATCTGACGTGTCACGCGTAACGACCGCGTAACGCCGTTACGACGGTGTTAGGGGTCCTGGCGTACAACCGCTCCAGGTTGCGGATCAGACCCCTCGTGTTCGGATCAGCGGTGATCGGCTGCGCGTTCGCGCTCGCCGCGTGTGGCTCGTCGGGCAACAACAAGCCCCAGGGGCATGGGGGACGGGCACAGTTCCTTGCCTTCTCGCAATGCATGCGCTCGCACGGGGTGACGAACTTCCCAGACCCGAGCCCCGGCGGGGGCGTCAGCATCGCCGCGGGTTCGGGGGTGAATCCGTTCTCGCCGGCGTTCAAGGCGGCCCAGACGACCTGCAGCAAGCTGCTGCCCGGCGGCGGCCCGGGCGGCAACGGCCCGCCGTCCGCGAAGGAGAAGGCACAGATGCTGGCGATCTCGACCTGCATGCGGGCCCACGGCGTGGCCGGCTTCCCCGACCCGACGACCACGCCGCCCAACGGCCCGAACGGCTTCAGCGAGGTGATCGGTCACGAGGGCCTGTTCATCGCCGTTCCCAGCACTATCGACGCCGCCTCGCCGGCCTACCGGCACGCCGCCTCCATCTGTCACTTCGGCTGACGTGGCGTCAGCTGACCCAGGGATCGTCGACCGGCTCCCCGTCGTTGCCGAGATGCGGCCCGGTCGCGAGGAACTCGAGCCCGTCGGGACCGGCCTCGAACGCGCGCGAGACCTGCGGTGAGACGCGGATCACGTCGCGGGGTCCAACGTCGAAAATCTCCTCGTCGAGCTTGATCGCGCCGCTGCCGTCCAGGATCACGTAGACCTCCTCGGCGCGCTGGTGGCGATGGGCAAACGGCGACCGCTTGCCAGGGTGAAGGCGGAAATGCGTCATCCCGGTCTGCTCGGTCTCGAGCGGTGTCCTGGCGATCCGCGCCTCCCAGCGGTGGCCGAATCCATTTGCGACCGCGACGTCCTCGAGCTCGTCGAGGTTGATCCTCGTGTAGGGCGACTGCGCGGACATCCAAGGCTCCTCTCGGTCTCGTCGTCGCTCAAGGGTGGCTGCTTCCGTGAGTCTGCGAAATCGCATACTTCTAGTCTGCAAGTTCGCATACTTTTGGTATGCGGAAACTGCTAGCCTGAGACGGGTGCCAACCGCTCGGGATCTGAACCCGTTTCGCTTCTCGGGACCCCTGCCGCCCGAGCAGATGATCGATCGCGATCCCGAGGCCGACGATCTGCTCGCGCTGGCAAGCGGTGGCCATTCGTTTCGCCTCGTCGGTCCGCGGCGATACGGCAAGACGACGCTGCTGCGCAGGGTGCTGGAAGCCGCCGGGCGCGAGGGGATGGCGACCGTGATGGTCGACCTGCAGGATGTCCTCTCGATCGCCGAGATCGTCGTCCGGATCGAGCGGGGCTATGACCGGCTCAAGGGCCCGGTCCGACGCCACGTCGAGAACCTGTTCCGGACCTGGAACATCGGGCTCGCGCTCGGCGGGGGCGGGTTCACGGCGACGCTCCAGCGCAATCCCCACGTCGACTCCGAAGCGGTTCTGCTGCGCCTGCTCGAGCTGCCGGCGGCGCTGTTCGAGCGCCAGGGAACGAGCAGCCTGATCGTGTTCGACGAGATCCAGGACGTGCTCGCCGTCCCCGGCGCCGACGGGAAGATCCGCAGCGTCATCCAGCACGACACCGAAGCGGCCACCTACGCGTTCGCGGGCTCCGCGCCCGGCGTGATGCAGCAGCTGTTCGCCGACCCCAAGCGGCCGCTGCTCGACCAGGCGGTGCCACGCAACCTCGACCCGCTGCCGCTCGGCGACGTCGCCGACTACGTCTTGGGCCGTTTTGCTCAGACGCGGCGCGACCCCGGCGCCGCGCTCGCACCGCTGCTCGAGTTCACACGCGGCCACCCTCAGCGCAGCATGATGCTCGCCCACTATCTGTGGGAGCGGACCGCGCGCGGAACGGTCGCCGACGAGGGCACCTGGGTTTCGACGCTCGACCAGGCGGCGGCCGACTCGGCCCAGTTGATGCGCGCGATCTGGCGCGCGATGACCACCAACGAGCGGCGCGTGGCGCGGGCGCTGGCGGCTGCGACGACACCGCTGCACAGCGAGGAGACCGCCGCCGCCGTCGGCATCAAGCGGTCGAGCATCGGCAAGGCGCTCGAGAGCCTGGTCGCCAACGCTGACGTGATCGAGGCCGATGAACGGCCGCGGCTGACCGACCCGATGTTCGAGCTCTGGCTCCAGACCCGGGGGCTGACCCCGGTGGGGGGAGACGACGAGCTCGATTAGCCGGCGCGACGCACGGTGCATGCAACAACGTTATGCTTTTTGTAACAGCGTTTCGGGCGGAGGTGTCGACGTGGCCGTTGCTTCGATCACAGATCAGATCTCATACAGCGATCTCTACGAGCGGTGGGAAAGGGGCAACTGGCGCTCGACCGAGCTCGATTTCTCGGTTGACCGCGAGCACTGGCAGGAGCGGTTCACCGAAACGCAGCGCAGGGCAGCGCTGTGGAACTACTCGCTGTTTCTCCATGGCGAGGATTCGGTCGCCGACAACCTGTCGCCGTACATCGACGCGGCCCCGCTCGAGGAGCAGAAGTACTTCCTCGCCACCCAGCAGGTCGACGAGGCGCGCCACGCGGTCTTCTTCTCGCGCTTCATGCGCGAGGTGGTCGGCGACGGATCGCAGAACGTCGCCGGGTCGCTGCAGCGCAGCGCGCCGGAACTGACCTGGGGTTTTCGCAAGCTCTTCGGGCTGCTGGACCGAACGGCCGACGAGCTGCGCCGCGACCGGTCGCTGCCCAACCTCGCGGCAGCGATCGCTCTCTACCACCTCGTGGTCGAGGCCACCGTCGCGCAGACCGGGCAGCACTTCATCGAGGATTATCTCGAGCGTGACGGGCTGATGCCAGGCTTCCACGAGGGGATGAAGAACGTGGCCGCCGATGAGCAGCGCCACATCGGCTTTGGCGTCAAGATGCTGGCCGACCTCGTGCGGATGGACCCCGAGTGCACCGATGCGGTCGCCGAGCTGCTTCGCGATGCGCTGCGCTACGCGGTCGTCCTGTTCATCCCGCCCAACTGGGACATGAGCTACATCGAGTCGTTCGGCGGAACGCTCGAGGGGCTGTTCGAGCAGGGCCTTGCGTCGCTGCAGACGAAGTTGCGCGCGGCGGGGCTGCCGCCCGAGAAGCTCCCCGGCGCGATCCCGCTGCCGCCAGACCTGCCGCTCAGCGAGCAGGCGCGACGCGCGATCATGCTCGCCCGGGCCGGGATCCTCGGCGAGAAGACAGCCCGGCCGTCGAGCGACCCCGAGGTGATGGGGTTCGTGTTCGACGCGGTGCGCCTTTCGATCGACAAGCGGCGCGCGCCGCAGCGACCAGTGACGATCCAGTGGGAGTTCACCGACGCGCCGCCGTGGCGGCTGCGAATCGACAACGGCTCGACCAGCGTCGCCGCCGAGCGGGTGCAGCACCCGAATCTGAAGCTGCGCTGCCGCTGGGAGGACTGGGTCGATGTCGCACTCGGTCGCCAGGACCCGCGCAGGGCGATGTTGACGGGCAAGCTGCGTCCGAGTGGCAGCCCGATGCTGCTGTGGCAGATGCAGACGATCTTCCGCGTCTGATGTCCGCCGTCAACACGACGTGGTTCGCCGGCGACGAGCCGGCGACCGGCGACACACGCGCGCGGATCATCGAGGCCGGGGTGCGCCAGTGCGAGGAGGTGGGCATGCGGCGCACGACGATGGAGGACATCGCCCAGCGCGCCGGCCTCTCCCGAGTGACGCTGTATCGCCACTTCGGCAGCAAGGACGAGCTCGTCCGCTCGATCATCCTTGCCGAGGCCGGGCGCTTCTTCGAGGCGCTCGCGGAGACGGTGACCGCGCACCCGACCGCCGAGGAGCGGGTCATCGAAGGGTTCGCGTTCGCGCTCGAGTACCTGCGTGGTCATCTGCTCTTCCAGCGTTTGCTGCGGACCGAGCCTGAGGCGCTGCTGCCCCACCTGGTCCGCGACAACAATCTGATCGCCGTCGCTCGAGCCACGGTTGCTGCGCTGATCGCCGACGAGCGAATCTCTGAGCACGACGCCGAGCCGATCGCCGAGCTGCTCGCGCGGCTGGTCCTGTCGCTGGCGCTCAATCCTGCGTCGGCGCTCGGTTCCGACGACTATCAGGGCGCCCGTCAGGTCGCGCGCCGCTACCTGGTCCCGGCGCTGCGCGCGGGTTGACTACCCTGTCGGGACCGATGCTGTCCGATCGCTTTCGCACCGCAGTCGAGCAGGGAGATGTCGACGACGCGCAGGAGCTGTTCCGTGAGGACGCGGTCTTTCGCAGCCCGGTGCTGTTCAAGCCCTATCGCGGCCGTGACCAGGTCCTGAAGGTGCTCCGCGCCGCCGAGCAGGTGCTCGGGGGAGAATCGTTTCGCTACCTGCACCAGCTCGAGGACCCCGAGGATCGAGTCGCGATGCTCGAATTTGCGACCGAGGTCGACGGCCGTCAGGTCGAGGGGATCGACAAGCTGACCTTCGACGAGGACGGCCGGATCAGCGAGCTGAAGGTGCTGATCCGCCCGGCATCGGCGCTTCAGGTGGTGGGCGCGAGGATGGCGACCGAGTTCTCGCGCGTGGGGCTCAGCCTTCCCGCTTGATCGTCAGCACCAGCCGCGACGGCCGAGCGGCATCGTGATGGAGCGTGTTGTGCGCGATCGTCGCTTCGGTTGCGATCGTCTGGTCGCCCGCGATACCGAGGTTGACGGCGAACTTCGGATGCGCCGAGGATGCGACCTCGAGGCGGATCCGATGGCCCGGGGCGAAGCGCTGGCAGGTGTCCCACATCGCCACCTCGACCTCGTACACGGCGCCCGGCGCAACCTCGGCAGTGCGCTCGTGCCCTTCGCGATATCGCAGCCGCACCAGCCCATCACACAGCCGCTGGGCAAAGCCGTTGGGGTGCAGGTCGATCAGCTTGGCGGTGATGTCCGTGTCCAGGGCTGAGGTCGCGACGTGCGCGATCAGTCGCACGGGACCGATCACGTCCAGCGGCTCGGCCAGCGGCTCGCCGGTGTAGACGAGCACGTCGCCGCGGGTCTCGACGCCGGCGTAATCGTCGGGTCCGCCGATCTGCGCCGAGGACTGATCGGTGATGAACGGCACCGGCCGGTCGGGGTCATGGACCCAGTCATCGGTGGGCGAGCTGTCAGCCGGAGCGGCGGCGACGAGGCGGCCGTTGCCGAAGCGCGAGTTGGCGCCGCCGTCGCTGTCGAGGTAGAGAGCGAGCTCCTCGCTGCTCGGGGGCGGCCACTGCGGCAGGTCGAGCCACGCGTTTGCGCCCATCAGGAAGACCCTGACCGGCGACGCCGGTTCGGCGGGCAGCCGGCCGCGCACCATCTCGTCGAGGAAGCCGGTCATCGCTGCCTCGAGATCGATCACCGAGTCGTGGCCGAAGTCGAGCTCGCCGAGCTGACGCCCGGCGTTGACCTGGTGTCCCCAGGGTCCCATCAGCAGCCGCTGGCCTCTCCGACCAGCTGCGACCATCGCCGCGAAGTTCGCCGGCGTGCCGATCTCCTCGTCGTCGTACCACCCCGAGATGTGCAGCACCGGCAGGTCCACCTCTCCGATCCGGTGCTGGTAGCGGACCGGCTCCCACCACTCGTCGAGCGTCTGGTGACGGCACTCCTCGCGCCACAGCTGCGAAACGAAGCCTGCCGCCTCGTCGAGCTCGCACAGCGGGCGGTGGCGGTAGACGTCCATCCAGTCCACGGCCTCGGTGTACTGGAGGACGC
Source organism: uncultured Solirubrobacterales bacterium (assembly GCA_963770885.1). Taxonomy (GTDB): domain Bacteria; phylum Actinomycetota; class Thermoleophilia; order Solirubrobacterales; family Solirubrobacteraceae; genus Palsa-465. Next base: position 177,113 of record CAVYRI010000003.1, read on the forward strand.
GTCCGTCAGTCATCCGATACCAGTGGACGTGCATCGGGCCCGGGACGGCGGTCTCGTCCTCGACAAACGGATCGGATGGGGTGACGAGCACGATCATCGCGGCCAGCGACGGGGGACGCTGGAGCGCGGTCAGCCATTGGATCCGGCCGGGGTAGCTGCCGCCGAAGGTGGCGACGGCCCCGTCGCACCAATCCTGCGCGGCGGCCCACTCGATCACGTCAAAGCCGTCGATCCCATCGTTGCGGTACGGAGCAAACGTTCCATCGGAGTCTCCCCGCCCGCGAACGTCGACCCAGACCGCCACGTACCCCGCGTTCGCGAACGCGTTGGCCCGAGCCGTGGCGATGTCGCCGCCGCGCCCATACGGAGTCCGCATCACGACTGCCGGCGCCGGAAGCTGGCTCGGCAGCACGAGGTCTGCCGCGAGCGTGAGTCCGTCCCGCAGCGGGATCCGGACGTTGAAGCGGCGGCCCAGCTTCTGTTGCGCCGCGCCCGCCACTAGCGCCGGCCGCGTGCGTCAGCGCTCATATGACCCGGGCAGCCAGCTGCGGGTGCTGACGCCGATCGTGTTCCACGCGTTGATCGCCACGATCAGGCTGACCAGAGCCGCGATCTCATCAGGGCGCAGGTGCGCGGCGACGTCCTCGTAGGCGTCGTGCGGGACGTGGTCTGCGGCGACCAGCGTGACCTGCTCGGTGAACGCCAGCGCCGCTCGCTCGCGATCATCGAAGTACGGCGTCTCCCGCCAGGCCGACAGCGAGTAGAGCCGCTGCTCGGTCTCGCCGATCGCGCGGGCGTCCTTGCTGTGCATGTCGAGGCAGTAGGCGCAGCCGTTGATCTGGGAGGCCCGGAGGCGGACCAGCTCGCGGAGCTTGGGGTCGAAGTCGACCTTGTCGAGCTCCTTGGTCGCGGCGTGATCGAGGTGGGCCATCGCCTTGGAGAAGTTGGGGGCGAGGGTGTCGAAGTCAAGACGGGCTTCGTAGTCCTGAGCGCTGTTTGTGGTTGTCATGGCCTTAACCGTACGCGGACCCAGGCGAGGAGTCGTTGAGCTCACGGGCCGAAGGTTAGGATCCGACAGTGGCAGCGATGGCGATCACTTACGAGGATCAACTTGCGGGTCGGGTCGCGCTCGTCACCTCCCCATCCAACCGCAAAGGAGCAATCAGATGACAGGCAAGGCTGACTTCACCGAGCAGGAGTGGGAGCAAGTGCTGGAGGGGCCGCCGAGCGCCGGGATGATCGTCGTCACGGCGCAGCGCGGCGGCACGATCCGTGAGACGTTCGCGATTGCCAAGGCATACGTCGAGGCGCGCCAGCAGCACGGGGAGAGCGAGTTGCTCGACGAGATCGTGGCCGCCAAGCCCGAGATGGATCACACCCGTTACCACTCCTATGACGAGCTGCGCGAGCACGGGCTGCAGCACCTCCGCGACGCGGTCGCGCTACTGGAGCAGAAAGCGACGCCCGACGAGGTGGACGGCTACAAGCGCTTCGTGCTGACGCTCGCGAACAAGGTCGCCAACGCCCACCGAGAGGGAGATGCGACGGTCAGCGCCGACGAGCAGGCGGCGATCGACGAGATCGCGGCGACTCTGGGCACATGATTGAAACCGCGTCGCTCGGCCGTTGTGGGCCGGACTTCACGCGGCTGGGATTCGGCACCTGGGCGATTGGCGGACCTTGGCGGTTCGGCTGGGGCCCGGTCGACGACGACGAGTCGGTCGCCGCGATCCGCACCGCCGTCGAGTCCGGGATCAACTGGGTCGACACCGCTGCCGTGTACGGGCTCGGACATTCCGAGGAGATCGTCGGTCGCGCACTCGAGGGCTACGCGACCGGGGACGAGGTGTTCGTCTGCACCAAATGCGGCCGCCGGACACTGCCCGACGGAAGCCCATACGGAGACCTGCGCCCACGCTCGATCCGGGACGAGTGCGATGCGAGCCTGCGCCGGCTCGGCGTCGAGCGGATCGACCTCTACCAGATCCACTGGCCCGACGTTGACACCGCGACCGAGCTCGAGGAGTCGTGGGCGACGATGGTGCAGCTCGCTGATGCCGGCAAGGTCCGCTGGCTCGGCGTCTCGAACTTCAACGCCGACCAGCTCGCCCGGTGCGAGGCGATCCGACACGTCGACTCGCTCCAGCCCCCACTGTCGCTGTTGCAGCGCGGAGCGCTCGCGGAGGTGATCCCGTCGGCGGCGGCCCATGGGACGGGGGTGATCGTCTACTCGCCGATGGCCTCGGGGCTGCTCAGCGGCAGCTTTGACCGCGAGCGGCTCAAGGGCCTCGCTCCCGACGACATGCGTCTCGGCCGACCCGAGTTCGCAGAACCGGGGCTGTCTGCGAACCTGGCTCTCGTGCAGCGGCTGCGTGCGATCGCCGCCGATGCCGGGTGCACGGTCGCCGAGCTCGCGATCGCGTGGACGCTGGCCCAGCCCGGCGTGACGGCGGCGATCGTCGGAGCCCGCCGCCCGGATCAGATCAGCCAGTGGATCGGTGCCGCCGGTGTCTCACTGTCGGCCGAGCAGCTCGGCGAGATCGGTACCGCGCTGGCCGATACCGGTGCCGGCACCGAACAGCTGCCGACGCCACCGCGGCCGTCAAGCGACGCCGGCGTGCGCGCCGTGCTCGCCGAGCAGTAGCGGAAACCTCACTCGCCCGCGATATCGAATCGGTTAGGCTCGCACGCCATGTCGGCGATGAACCTCTTGGGCGGCCTGCGGACGGGCATCGGCGCCGGGGCGTGGATCGCTCCAGCCCAGACCGGCCGGCTGTTCGGCCTCGACGCGAAGGCCAACGAGCAGCTGCCCTACGTGGCGCGACTGTTCGGAGTCCGTGACGTTGCGCTCGCCGCCGGCGTGCGGGCCAGCAGCGGCCCGAGCCGCCGGCTGTGGCTGAAGCTGGGGATCGTCTGCGACGCGGCGGACGCGGCCGCCGCGCTGTTGGCGGGGCGCAACGGCGAGCTGTCGAAGACGACGACCGTGCTCGTGACGGCGCCCGCGTTGATCGCGATCGCACTCGGCGTGGCGGCGCTGCGGACCGAGGGCGACTACACAGATCCGTCGGCCGGGTAGACGGCGCCCGCCCGCGCGGTGTCATCGCCCTCGGTCAGCAGCTCAACGCTCGTCTTCGAGGTCTGCCACTGACGCAGGTTGGCCGGGTCGGTCGCGACCGAGCCGGGGCGCGACCGTCGTCGCGCCCCGGCCGGTGCTCAGAGAACTGTCAGAAGTGAGTCCGGAACCGGAAGCCCCTGCCTTCGACACCGAACTTGTACGCGGTCTTGGAGTTGAACGTCGCTCCCGGATTCAGCACCACGGACGGCCACCCGGCCTGCCCGATGTGGTGCGGGGAGTCCGGATAGTGCTGCGTCTCGAGCGTGAACGCATCGCCCTGGCGGTAGGTGTGGCCGCTGGTCCCGATCAGGTCACCCACCAGGAAGTTGCCGGTGTAGAGCTGCACGCCCGGCTGATCGGTGTAGGTCCACAGCGTGATCCCGTTCCCCGGATCCTGCGCGACAGCCACCAGCCGGTAAGAGCCGTAGCCGTTGAGGACCCAGTTGTTGTCATATCCGTGCGCGATCTGCAGCTGCTTGAGCGGCCCACTCGTGCCGTCGGGCAGGTTCGTGCTGCGGATGTGCTGGCCGATCGGATGCATGTTGCGGAAGTCGTACGGAGTGCCCGCGACGGGCACGAAGTACGGCGACTCCGGGATCAGATTGACATCGGTCGGCGTGTAGTCATTGCTGTTCAGCGCCAGCAGCTGGTTGTAAACGTCGCCGCTGGACTCACCACCGAGGTTGAAGTACGTGTGGTTGGTGAGGTTGATCACCGTCTGGTCAGTGGTCGATTCGTTGGTCGCCGCGTAGAAGATCCGCAGCTGATTGTCGGCCGTGAGGGTGTAGGTCACGGTCGCGTCGATCGCCGCCGGGAAGCCCGTGCAGCCGGGGCTCAGGGACGGCAGGCAGCCCTCGTGGGCCGGGAAGCTGGCGGTCAGCTTCAGGATGGCCGTGTTTGCTGCCGTCGAGGGGGTTGACTTCCACACCTTCGTGTTCCAGCCCAGGTAGCCGCCATGCAGGGTGTTGGGCCCGTTGTTGGCGTCGAGCTTGTAAGTCGTGCTATTGAGGTCGAAGGACGCGCTCCCGATTCGGTTCGCATAGCGGCCGATGATCGCGCCGAAGTACGTGTCGCCCGAGCCGCCCGATAGCGGCCACGGGGTGCTGGTTGCACCCTGGGTGAAGTCATTGACGTAGTCAGACAGGTTCGGGAACCCGAGCGCGACGTCGGTCAGGCCACCGTGTCGCCTTGGAACCCAGATCGACTGGACCACGCCACCGTAGTTGGAGATCTTGACCTTCATGCCGTTGCCGTTGCGAAGCGTGTAGAGCTTCACCGCCTGACCACCGACGGTTCCCCACGGGATGCTTGTGATGCTCAGCCCGCTGTGGGGCAGAGCGTGGTGCCGTTTGGGATGGAGCGTCGCTCGGCCGCGGTGCGACCGTGGCGCCGAGCCTGCAATTGCAGAGCTGGCCACAGCCAGCGTCGCGACGAGTCCGCAGAGCCCGGCCGTGGCAAGCGGCCTGCGGATCGCGCGAGAGAAATGAGACATCAGTCCCTCCCTTTTGGATCTCGCCTGCCCCGGCCGCCGTCTGCGCAAGCGATCTTTGCCTTTCCCTTGCGGTACCCGCTTGCGACTGTTTGTTAACGCTCACATGCGTCAGAAAACTGACCTCCTGCGGATTGGTTCAGAGGCCGGGCTGATCCACAGGGGCCGAGAGCGGTGGCCGCGGCTGCCTGGACATCGTTATGACCGCGGCGCTTGACAAGCACAGGCGACGGATTAATGTGGCTGGCCTGCTTGAAAGGCAGGGGTTAGAGCCTCACGTGTCACAGCACCGAGGAGGGGATCGCATGGCCAGTCGTCACGGTTTTCGCAAGCTTGCGACGTTCGGAGTCACCTGCTCGGTTGTCGCCGCGCTGGGCCTATTCGCCGTCACCAATCTGGCGCCGGCCCACGCCAACCGCGCCAAGCCGGCGGCGTCCGTTCAGCACCGCCTCGGCGCCGGTCCTCGGCCGCTTGCGATCACAAGCTCGAGCTTCAGCTGCACCAGCGACTACTTCTGCGACTACATCTACGACAACGGGACCGGTCTGTGCTTCCGGCTGAGCCCGTTCGCGACTCCGGGCGACATCCCAAATTGGGGCACGTACGGGTGTCGCAACGTCGACGGCTCGATCTACAACAACTCGCCGTTCACCTTGCGGATCTACTACGGGCCCAGCTACCACGATCCGCATGCGTGCATCAAGCCGTTTACCAAGATCAGCGACCTGTTCAACTACGACTTCAACAGCGGCAGCGGGCCGCACAACCTGGTGATCGGCAACGACATCGCGTCGAGCACGATCAGTTTGTCGCCCTGTACCAACCCGCTGTAGGTGCTGACCGGTCGCCGGGTCAGCCGGTAGGCCCCGGCTACAGTTCGCGATCCGGGTGCAACGGCAAACACGAGAGCGGGTGTAGCGGTGAGCGGCGAACAAGGAAACATCAGCCCGATCGCGCGGGCAGCTGACCCGATCGACGAGGGTGTCAGGGTCGGCCACGTCCACCTGAGGACGACCGACATCGACCGCGTCCGCAGCTTCTACGTCGACATCCTGGGGTTCGATGTCGTCGCTGAGGCGCGGGACGTGCCGGGGTGGGGCACGACCGGAGACGTGCTGTTCATCTCGGCCGGCGGCTATCACCACCATCTCGGGTTCAACACCTGGAAGTCGGGCGGCGGCCGGCCCCAGCCCGACGGAGTCGCGGGTCTGCACCACGTCGCGCTCGCGTACCCCAGCCGGCGGGCCTTCGCCGATGCCTACCGGCGGCTGAAGCAGGCCGACTGGCCGATCCGACAGACCGCCGACCATGGCACCCACGAGGCGATCTACGTCTCCGACCCCGACGGCAACGACGTCGAGCTGATGTGGGACAGGCCGTTCGATCAGTGGCCACGCGACGCCGATGGCCATCTGTCGGCGATGTTCGGTGATGAGCTCGATCTCGATGCATTGCTGACCGAGCTCGACTAGAGCGTCGTGATTCGTTGATCCGCGTGCTGTAGGTGGCGATCGAGTCGAGCGTTTCGTCCGCGGTTTTGTCTAGACGTAGCGGCGGGGTTGTGGTTGCAGGTTTTGTCGATCGGACAGCGGGTCCTTGGACAGCTTTTGGGTCTGCTAACGATGAGCTTTGGTTTCAGCTCGACGTCTTCCAGACCCGTGCAGGCGGCGCCCTGAGCGGGATGCGAAACGTGACAAATCGTCCGCGCCCGACGGGATTTGCCGCAGACGGCATGGAAATCGGGCCGGTTTGCGACAAATCACCTCCCCCGCGGCCGGGTTTGTCGCGTTTGACATCCCCGATCGCGCTCCCCTTCGACAGCCAAGACGAGCCCCGCCGATCCAAGGCCGACTGATTTGAGCCCGACCCCGCGGGCCATCGACCGCGCCGACCAGCGCGCCGCGTCCATCAGCGCGGTCTCCAACGTCTTGACGACCACCCCCTCGACCTGCACGCCGGTGATCTTCGCGCGGCTGCCCCGGGCCGCGGGTCCTCGAGCAGCCGATCAAGCCGCCGCTCGACAAACCTCAATGCCGTTCAGACCCCAGCCGCCGCCAACATGGCCCGAGCGCGCGACGCCAACGCCTGCGCCGACCACCAACTAATGCATCACGACACTAGCGATCACTCGGCGGGGAAGCGAAGCGCCCCCCAATCCGAGGTCTGACGCAGGTAGTCGAGCATCCGGGGCTGGTCCTCGCCGCCGAGCGCGTCGAGCAACGCAGCGGGGCGAGCGCAGCGCGGCTTGGTCTCGAGGCGAGCGCCGCGGTGGAGGCACGTTGAGCCGGCCAGCCCGGTGCGCGTGGCGTGAAACGCCTAGTCGGCGACGTGGAGCACGAGCTTGCCCGTGTTCGCGCCGTCGAACAGCATGTTGACCGCCTCAGGCAGTCGCTCGAAGCCCTCGATCACCGTTTCGAGCGGCTTCAGCTTCCCCTCGTTCATCCAGCCGCCGAGCTCGGTTGCGGCCTCGTTGATCCGGTCGAGGTGGTCGAGCACGATGAAGCCCTTCAGCAGCCCCCGCTGCACGAGCAGATTCGAGAAGTTCCGCGGTCCCGGAGGCTGCACGGCCTCGTTGTAGCCGGAGATCAGCCCGCACAGCACGATCCGCCCGCGGAGGTTCAGCCGGCCGAAGACCGCGTCCATCACCTCGCCGCCGACGTTCTCGAAATCGACGTCGATCCCGTCGGGTGTCGCAGCCACCAACTCCGCATGCCAATCGTCGGCCTTGTAATCGACGGCGGCATCGAAGCCGAGCTGCTCTGTCAGCAACCGGCACTTCTCGGGGCCGCCGGCGATCCCGACCACGCGGGCGCCCTTGATCTTCGCGACCTGTCCCGCCACCGATCCGACCGCCCCGGCCGCCGCGGACACGACGACAGTTTCGCCAGGCTGTGGCTTGCCGATGTCCTGAAGGCCCACCCAGGCCGTGAGCCCGGTGGCGCCGAGAGCGCCGAGGTAGAAGCTCGGGCTGACGCCCGGCAGCTCGGGAACCGGGAGCAGCGGAGCGGCATCGGACACGACCGCCCACTCCTGCCAGCCGATCAGGCCCTGCACGAGCTGGCCCTCGGCGTAGGAGTCGTGATTGGAGGCCACCACCCGCCCAAGGCCGACGGCGCGCATCACCTCGCCGATCGCGACCGGCGGCAGGTAGGTGGGAACGTCCCGGATCCAGGCGCGGTTGGTCGGGTCAAGCGAGATCCACTGCGTGCGAACCAGCGCCTCACCCTCGCCTATCTCGGGGATCGCCCCCTCAACGAGCTCGAACGTGTCGTCGGTGATCCGCCCCTCGGGACGGTTGCGCAGGATGAAACGGCGGTTTGACTCGGGCATGGCCCGACCCTACAGGGCCAAGTGGGATCACTCGACTACCAGGAGCGTCTCGAGCGTCGGGTCAGAGCAATAGGCGACGCGGCTGCCGGCCGCGACGGCGCCCTGAAGCAGCTCGAGGATCCGTCCGGTGACCAGCTCGCCGGGCGCGAGCACGGGGATCCCAGGTGGATACGGGGCCGCGGTCTCGGCGCAGACGCGTCCGATCGCATCCCGGGCGTCGACCCGCCGCCGGCGCGCGAAGAACGCGTCACGCGGCGTCATCCGCGTCTCGGGTCTCAATCCCCACAGGGTCGAGTCACCGACCGGGCGAGGCTCGCCGCGCCGCCGCTCGATCGAGTCGCGCAACGCGGCGATCAGCCGGTCGACGGTCTCGCGATCGTCGCCGATCGTCAGCAGCGCCACGAGCACGTCACGGTCGGCCATCTCGACGCGGATCCCTGCCGCCAGCAGGTCGCGTTCGACCTCGAAGCCGGTGGCCCCGGTCCCGGCGAGCAAAAGGACCAGCTTGAGCGGGTCGAAGCTGTGCGTGGCCGGGCACCGCTCGGTGATCCGCTCGTCGAGCAGGTAGAGGCCGTCGACGTCGGACAGCTGGTCGTGAAAGTGCCTTGCGAGCGCCAGCGTCTGGCCGAGCAGCTGCTCGCCCTGGAGCGCCATGATCTGGCGCGCGCGGTCGATCGATGCGGCGATCGCGGCGCTCGGGCTGGTCGTGTTGAGCAGCTCGAAGGCGGCGTCGAGCCGCTCGCGATCCAGCAGGTCTCCCTGGGCGAGCACGATCGCGCTCTGCGTGAATGCCGCCAGCGTCTTGTGGGCCGAGATCACCATCGCGTCGGCGCCGGCACGGATCGCCCCCGCCGGCAGCTCGGGGAGCAGGCCCAGATGCGACCCCCACGCCTGATCGGCGAGCACCGGTACGCCCGCCGCGTGCGACACCGCGACGATCGCCTCGAGGTCGCTGATCACGCCGACATACGACGGCTCGACCAGCATCACGGCCTCCACCTTGAGCTCGAGCGCGCGCTTGATCTGCTCGAGCTCGACGCCCGCCGCGAGCCCGCTGAGCGGATCGACATCCGGGTACAGCCAGACGGGCTTCAGGCCGGCCAGGATCAACCCCGAGAGCAGCGACTTGTGCAGGTTGCGCGACACCGCGACGCGCGCACCGGGCTCGGCGACTGCGAGCGCGAAGGCCTCGTTGCCATGGGTCGAGCCGTTGACCGAGAAGCGGCAGTAGTCGGCCTGCCACAGCTCGGCCGCGAGCCGCTCCGCCGCGGCCAGGTAGTCGCCCGACAGCTGCGCGTCGTCGACGCCGGGCGCCAGCGGAAGATCGAGCGCCAGCAGCGGGTCCACCAGCCACGGGGCTCGCTTGTGGCCCGGGGTCGTAAATGTCGCGTCCGCCGAGGCGTGGAAGCGCTGCGCCGCCTCGGCCAGCGGCGCCGCACGCTGGTCAGACACCGAGCGCGACCCCGCCGCCGGCGCTCCGATCTCCGTGGCGGGGCACGCGGTGACGGGGCACGGCGTGACGGGGCACGCGGCCATCGTAGCGGCGGCGATCATCGAGCCGGCGCGCCCGGGGCGACGGTTTGGACCTACGGCTCGTCCCTTCCGGCCGTCGGCCCTTGGTTGCGCCCGGCGCCCCGTTGCCCGATCATCCCAGCCCGTGACCGCCACCGCCGAGCCCGAACTTGACGTCGCACACCTGCGGGAGAAGTTCCCCGCGCTGGCGCGAGAGGTAAGAGGGGCGACCGCGATCTATCTCGACGGGCCCGGCGGGTCACAGACGCCGGAGCCGGTCGTCGAAGCTGTCGGCGACTACCTGCTGCACCACAACTCGAACGTCGGCGGCGAGTTCGTGACCTCGGCCGAGACCGACCGGCTGCTCGAGGACGCCCGGGTCGTCGCCGGCGATCTGCTCGGCGCGCTGCCGGAGGAGATCATCTTCGGCGCCAGCACCACCACGACCAACTTCCTGCTCGCGCACGCGATCGGGCGGACGCTCGAGCCCGGCGACGAGATCGTCGTGACCGAGCTCGACCACGATGCCAACGTCTCGCCGTGGCTCCTGATCGCCGCCGACCACGGGCTCACGGTGCGCACCGCGCCGCTGCATCGGGCCGACGGCACGCTGGACCACGAGGCGCTGGAGGCGCTGATCTCGCCGCGGACGAGGATCGTCGCGTGCACGCTGGCGTCCAACGCGCTCGGGACCGTGCCCGAAATCGAGCGCGTCGAGCGGGCCGCGCACGACGCCGGCGCTCTGCTGTGGCTCGACGGCGTTCACTTCGCGCCTCACCGCCGGCTCAGCCGCGCCGCGCTCGGCGCCGACGTCCTGCTGACCTCGGCGTACAAGTACTTCGGCCCGCACCTCGGCGTCGCAGCGATCCGCGGCGAGCTCGCCTACTCGCTGCCGGCCGATCGGGTGCGCCCTGCCGACGAGATCCCCGTCGGCCACAGGTTCGAGACCGGCACGCTCTCACACGAGGGCATCGCCGGCTTCATCGCGGCGGTGCAGTACCTCGAGTCACTTGGCGATGGCCCGGATCGCCCCGCCCGGCTCGACAGTGCCTTCAAACGGATCGCCGCCTACGAGCAGACGCTGACGCGATACACGCTCGAGCGGATGGGCGAGATCCCGGGCTGCACGATCTACGGCGTCGCCGACCCCGCCCGGACCGCCGAGCGGACGCCGACCCTGTGCTTCAACCTCGCCGGCTGGACACCCCGTGACCTCAGCGCCGCGCTGGGCGAGCGTGGGATCTTCACCTCACATGGGAACTACTACGCCCTCAACGTGATGCTCGCCTTCGAGCTCGAGGGCAACGGTGGCGCCGTGCGGGCCGGCTACCTGCACTACACCAGCCGCGACGACGTCGAGCGGTTCTGCTCGGCTCTCGCCGAGCTGGCCTGAAAGACTGCCCTCACCCCGGGCCGGCGGTCCGGGCGTGATCCCGATGACGCCCTCGAGCCAAGTCGCAGACTCAAGACGGCCGACGCTGTACGGCCGCCGGCATGCGATCTCGTCAGGCCACTATCTTGCGTCGGCGGCCGGCTACTCGATCCTCGAGGCTGGCGGCAACGCGATCGATGCGGGCTGCGCGGCAGGGATCGCGCTCGCCGTGCTGTGCACGCACGAGGTCAATTTCGCCGGTGTCGCGCCGATCATGATCCGGACCGCAGCCGGCGAGCTGCGCACGATCGACGGCCTTGGCCATTGGCCGGCCGGGATACCGGCTGACCTGTTCATGCGCGAGCACGGCGGCGAGATCCCCGATGGGATCCTCAACGCCGTCATCCCGGCTGCGCCCGACGCATGGATCACCGCACTGCGTGACTACGGCACGATGAGCTTCGGCGAGGTCGCCTCGGAGGCGACCCGGTTCGCGCGCGATGGCTTTGCGACTTACGAGTACCTCGCCGAGCAGGTGGCTAAGCACGCCGACGACTACAGGCGGTGGCAGTCGAGCGCCGACGTCTACCTGCCCGGCGGCGAGCCGCCTGCCGTCGGTCAGCGGTTCGTCCAGACCGACCTCGCCGGAACGCTTCAGTACATGGCCGACGAGGAGCGCGCGGCCGCCGCTGGGGGGCGGATCGCCGGCCTCGATGCGGCCCGCGCGGCCTTCTACACAGGTGATGTGGCCGAACGGATCGTCAGCTACCACGAGCAGCACGGCGGTTACCTGACGCGGGAGGACCTGGCGGGATTCCATTCGCGCTACGAGCCGCCGGTGACCGTCCGGTGGCGGGACCACGAGGTGGTCACGTGCGGACCGTGGTGCCAGGGGCCGGTGCTGGCGCAGGCGCTGCTGATGCTCGAGCGGGCCGGGCTCGACGGGCTCGAGCGCGACGGTGCGCCCTACGCGCACCTGGTGATCGAGGTGCTCAAGGGCGCGTTCTCAGATCGCGAGCACCGGTACGGGGATCCGCGGTTCGTCGAGGTCGGGATGGATGAGCTGCTGTGCGAAGGCCATCTGGCCGCGCGGGTCGGCGCGATCGACCCGGAGCGGGCGTTTCCGGGGCTGCCGGACGCGATCGGGGCCGAGGCGGTGCCGTTGGCGGCGCCCATGACGCCGACGAGCGACGTTGGCGCTGCGAGCCGGCGGGCGCTCGACACGTCGTATGTGTGCGTGGTCGACCAGTGGGGCAACGCGATCTCGGCGACGCCGTCCGACGGTTCGACAACGTCACCGGTGATCCCGGGGACCGGAGTGGTCGCGTCCGACCGCGGGATCCAGTCACGGCCCGACCCCGCTCACCCGTCCGGGGTCGCGCCCGGCAAGCGGCCCCGGCTGACCCCGAACCCGGCGATGGCGATCCGCGATGACGGCTCGCTGTTCGCCTTCGGCTGCCCGGGCGGCGACATGCAGGTCCAGGCGATGCTGCAGGTGTTCCTGGGCGTGCTGCATTTCGGGCTCGACATCCAGGAGGCGATCGACGCCCCGCGCTTCTCGACCTGGAGCTTTCCGAACTCATTCGCGCCGTTTGAGTATTTGGCCAACCGCGTGATGATCGAGGACCGATTCGAGCCGTCGGTCGCGGACGAGCTCGGCGCCCGCGGGCATGACGTCAGGCGATGGCCGCAGTTCACCCGCGACGCGGCCGCGGTCGAGGCGATCTATCGCGACCAGCAGACGGGGTTCCTGCGCGCGGGTGCCGACCCTCGCCAGCCGGCGTATGCGATCGTCAGCTGATCAGGCGCCTCGCTTAGCGGATCAAGCGCTCTGGGTGAGCCGGCCCCAGAACGCCGGCGCGAGTGCGAGCGCCGCGAGCGTAACCGCGCACAGGCCGGCGACGATCGCCGTCGGCACCGCGTCACCGGCCGACTTCGCGATCGCGCCGCCGCCGCCCGAGCCGAGGATCTGACCGCCAGCCCAGGCGACATTCATCAACGCCGCAGCGAGCCCCTGATCGAGGCCGTGGCGCTCGGCGGCTTCCGAGAGCATCGCCATCGCCGGCGCCCAGAAGGTTCCCAGCGCCGCCGCGATCGCGACGATCAGGCAGCCGAGGATCGCGTAGTCGGTCGGGAGCGTGAAACAGAGCAGGCCGACCGTCGCTGCCGTCAGCCCGATTCGCACCGGCAGCAGCCGCCCACGGCGATCGGAGAGACTGCCGATCGCCGGCGTGACGACCGCCTCGATCGCCGCCGCCGCGAGAAATGTCGCCCCGATCACCGCTGCGCCGGCGCCGAAGCGGTGAAGCCGCAGCGGCCCAAGTACGTTGATGATCCCCGATGCGATCGCGGGCAGCCCGACGAGCCACATGCCGGTGACGATCGTGGGCTGGCGCAGTGCAGAGCGCAAGATCGACAGGCCCTGATCTGACGGCGAATGGCTGGACGGAACACGTCGGGTCAGGACGATCAGCGCGGCGGCGACGACCGCGATCGCAGAAAACACCGCCTGGCGTCCAAAGGCGGTGGCGGCTGTACCGATCACGGGCCCAAACAGCGAGCCTCCGATCGCAGCCGACAAGGCGCGGCCGATCATCGCGCCGCGGCGATCGGACGCCGTCTCGGCGGCGATCCACGCGAACCCGCCGGCCCACGAGCACGCGCCGCCGATGCCCTCGACGAACCGTGCGATGTCCAGCCCGGCGACGGTCTGCAGGAACGCGAACGCAAGCGTCGAGCAGGCGAGCAGCGTCAGTCCGACGCATACCGTAAAGCGGGGTCCGGCGCGGACCGCGAGCACGCCGCATGGAATCGATCCGAGCAGCGTCCCGATCGGATACGCCGCCGTCATCACGCCGGCGGAGAGCTTCGACAGATGGAGCTCGTGCGCCAGCTGCGGCAGCAGCGGCGCGATCACGGCGTAGAACATCGTGTCGACGAATAGGACCGTGCCGATCACCAGCACAAGGCGCCGCTCGCCGGTGGTCTGCGCGGGACTTGTCCGGATGGGCGTGGCCATCGCTCGTGACCCTACCGGCAGCTCGAAGACCGGCCTGCGCCTACCTCAATTCGGCAGGCAAGACGCGCGGGCAGATGCCGTTAGCGATCACGATGCGATTGGGCGGAGCCCGGGGCGCTGTTGCACATGGTCATCAGCTCGCTCAGGTGAGCGTAAGACCGAGGCAATGGCCTCGGCCAGCGCGCCGGGGTCCCACGGCGGGACCAGTAGGGCTTCGATTCCGTCGGCAACCATGTCGGGCACACGGCCGACACGGGTAGCGACGACGGGAACCCCCGCCTGCATGTACTCGAGCAGAGACAGCGGCGACCCCTCGAAATGCGATGAGTTCAGCGCCACGTCGAATGCTGTGACGCGCACGGGACCGTCTGCCCGGTAGCCGACGCCGGACAATGCCACCGAGCCCGAGACGCGTGATCTGCTGCTCCAGTCGCGGTCGCTCCTCGCCCTCACCGACGATGACGAGCTGGAACGTCGGGCATTCCGCCCCCATCGAGGGAGCTCGGTGCAGAGCCTAGGTTTCTGCGCGATCAGCCGGTCGAGTCGGCAGATCCTCGGCCACGCGCGCGGCGAGCACCCGTCGATTCAACAGTGAGCTCAGTCTGGGACCCGACGGTAGTGATCGCGCCAGATCAATTTGTAGATAGGGATCTTCCGAGGCAGATCGTTGACGCCCGGGATCAGGGGGACGAGGATGAACGCGAGGCTGAGAGCGCCCATCACCGCCATCACGAGGACGTCAGCGTTGTTTGAGGTCGAGAACGGCTTGATCTGGTACCACATCGTGTACAGCCAGAGCCAGACCTGGCCGGGGTAGCTGCCCGTCTCGTTCATCATGCCCCACTGCTCGCCGAGCAGATGCTGGGCCTGGGCGCGGTCGGTGAGGACGCTGCCGTCGGCGAGCAACAGCAGCGGCTTGGTGTAGTCAGTCTGGTAGAAGTGGTTGTCGGTCAGCAGCTGGCCGTCGAGGCCACCGCTCTGGGCGTCGGCCAGCAGGGAACTCATCATCGTCGAGACCGGGCCGTAGCTGCCGGCCGGAACGGTGACGGAGCCGTTGCTCTGGGCCTTGGCCTTCGCCACCGCGTTCCCGTAGGCGGTGCTCCACGCCTGCTGCTGCTTGGGCGAGGCCGCCGTGTACTGGGCGAGTGCCGACTTGAGCGCCGGCTGACCGGGAACCGCGGCCAGCGGCAGCAGCACGTAGTCCTGCGCGGTGTTGATCGGATGGTCCACCCCGAGCCACTTCTGCAGGTAGATGAACGACATGTGCTGCCCGGGGCTCGCATGGTTGTAGGGCGGCCCGTAGGTGGCGGTGCCGCTCGTGCCGTCGAGCTCGCTCGCAGCCGTGGTCACGAAATCGACCGGGTCGCTGCGCGACCACGACTTGACGGTGCTCGACGGATCGTCGGGTGACGAGAACAGGATCGTCAGCACCAGAGCCAGCGCGATCACGACTCCGGTCGCGATCGTGAACTCCTTGACCAGGTCATAGGAGCGGTAGCCGCCGTCCCAGTGACTGGCTGCCTCATTCTCCAGACGCTTCCGCTCCTTACGGGTCATGTCGTCGCCTCGGGTGGAGTGTCGGTGGCAGCTGGCCGCTCGCCGGCGCTAGCGCTCGAGCCGGACGTCGGCGGCGTCGCCGAAACGGGGGCGGCGTCGCCGGCGGACCCAGCGTTGGGCGCCGGAATTGGCTCGTCGGCACCCGCCGCCGACCCGTTACCCGCGCCGGCTGTGATGGCAGGGGCGCTTGCGGCTGCCGACTTCTCGAGGTTGAGCTCGAACGGTGGCACCACGCCGTGTTTGCGGACCAGCAGCACATGTCCGATCACGACCGCGACCACCGCCGCCGGCAGCAGGAAGACGTGGAAGCTGTACATCTGGCCGAAGTTGGTCAGGTTGAAGAAGGTGCCGATCCCGACCGAGTTCATCGCGTCCTTGGCCTGAGTCGAGATCCACTGCGCGTCGAAGTTCTGCTGTGAGACGTAGCCGGTCAGCGCGCACGGGACCGCGATCAGGAACACGATCGCGCCTGTCACCCAGGTCTTGATCCGGCCGCCGCGCCACGCGGCCATCCAGTACTTGCCCCACAGGTGGATGACCATGAAGAAGAAGAACAGCTCGACCGACCACATGTGGATGCTGTTGAAGAAGTGCCCGATCGAGGTCAGATGCCACCAGGCCGGCCCCTTGAGGGCCAGGATCGTGCCCGAGAGGATGATCGTCACGAGCGCGGCGAGCGACAGCACACCAAACACGTAGATCCAGGAGGAGACGTACGACGGCTGGCGGTCGGCCAGCAGCTTCTCGGGCGGCAGCGCGTCCACCGCTCGCTCGCGGATCGCGCCCGTCCACGAGCGGGACGGCCGGCGGCCCTCGGTGCCGGCGCTCATTGCGATTCCTCCTGTTTGCCGTGGGGGAACGGCAGCAGGATCGCGAGCGCGAAGACGACCAGCATCAACACGATCACGATCACGTTGGCTACCGAAAGGCTGATGAAGTGCCACGTGATCACGTGGGCGGGGTGATTGAGATTGAAGATTGCGGCCATGGCGGGAAATGCTGGCCTGATGCCCCGCTACCTACATCCGTAGCCCCCCACAGGTGTTGATGCACACAACCACTCGCTCGCGCCTAAGAGCGCGCACATAATCGGGGCGTCGGCCCCGGTCCCGGCGGCCTCGCCGGTCACGTGCGCGATCCGGGGTTTGCCCCTACAGGAGTGCGGGGTCTCCGCCTTTCCCCGCGGCCGCCGCAGGTTCATCGTGGGACGTAATTAGAGACCGGAAAGCGGAGGCCGTTATGTTCAGCAGTGTGGTTTGGGCGACGGACGGTTCCAAGCACGCCGACGACGCGCTCGACTATGCGGCCGAGCTGGCCGCACGAGACGGCGGCACGCTGCACGCGATTCACGTCGTCGAGAAGCTGGCGGGGCCGCGCGTGGCCGGCGAGAACGCCAGGATGGACGAGCCGTCGGTCACCAAGAAGGTCGACGAGCAGTTGGCCAGGGTCGCAGCGCAGCGCGGTATCAAGACGATCGTTCACATTTCGCCGACGCCCGGGAACACGGCCAAGCGGATCGCCGACCTCGCGCATGAGGCGAACGCAGACCTGATCGTGCTCGGGACCCGTGGGCATTCGCCGGTCGTGGGCACGATCATCGGCAGCGTGACTCAGCGCCTGCTCCACATGGCCGACTGCCCGGTGCTCGCCATCCCGCCGAAGGATCGGCACAGGGGCGCCAGGGCACCCGCCGACACGCTGACCGCTGTTGGGTGACAATCTAGGAAAGAGGATCTGATGAGCTCGACACCAACGCTTGAGCCGCGCGATCACTCCGGAAGCGAGCAGCTCCACACGGTGCTGGTCCGTGAGGTGATGCATCCGGGCGTCGTCTCGTGCAGTCAGGCAGCAACCGCGGCGGAGATCGCGCGCATCATGACCAGCTGTAGGGTCCACGCCGTCGCGGTGATGGGCCTGTCTCAAGACGAGCGCAAGGATCCGCTGATCTGGGGGATCGTGTCCGACCTCGACCTGCTCGAGGCCGCGACCACGCAGAGCGCTAACGCGACGGCCGCGACGCTCGCGCGCCAGCCTGTGATCGCGGTCCGCTCGACGATGTCCGTGCACGAGGTGGCACGGGCGATGATCGAGAACGGGACGACCCACCTGGTCGTCGTCGACCCCGACCGCCGCGTTCCGCTCGGAATCGTTTCGACCCTCGACATCGCCGGGGTGCTGGCGCGGGAAGCGCCGTAGGCCGGACCGCAGGCGCTGGCAGCGCGATCATGCCCAGGCGACCGACGGCCGGCCAAGATCCCTCGGATCAGACTCCGAGACCCCCTTGGGAGGGCTACACCCCAGACGAACGCGCTCGGCTCCGTGAGGAGAACGCGCAGCTGCGCGCACGCATCACCCGGATGCGAGCGGTGCTGAAGGGGCTCGGCGCCGATAACGATGCGCTGCGCCGGACGGTGTCGCGGGTCAAGTTCGACAACGAGCGGCTCAGGCAGGCCAGCGGGGAGAGCGTCGAGAGGATCCAGCGGGTGCGGTCGATGCTGCGCGAGCGCGGATCAAGGAAGCCGTGACCCGGGCGGACAAAGGCCGACGCTGGGGAGCCCGAGGCTTAGTCAGTCAGCGACGACCTCGGCACATAACCGGCCGTATTTTCCGGTTACGTGCCGAGGTTTAGCCCGAGCCGTGCCGAGGTTTAGCCCGAGCCGTGCCGAGCCCGAGCCCGAGCCGTGGTCTGACGGCCCGGGTGCGCTCGCTAGTGGGTCGCCGGGACGGGGACCAGGACCCGCTGCGCCAGATCGACGAGCCGGCTTGAGTAGCCCCATTCGTTGTCATACCAGGAGATGACCTTCACCTGGGTCGAGTCGATCACGCTGGTCAGCGCCGAGTCGAAGATCGACGAGTAGGTCGAGCCGACGATGTCGGTCGACACGATCGGATCGTCGGTGTAGGCGAGGATGCCCTCGAACGCGCCGCGGTCGGCGACCGCCGCGAAGGCCTCGTTTACGGCCTCCTTGCTGGTCGGCTGCTCGGTCTCGATCGTCAGGTCAACCAGCGACCCGGTCGGCGTCGGGACCCGCACCGCGAACCCGTTCAGCCGGCCCGCGAGCTCGGGAATCACGAGCCCGAGCGCCTTGGCGGCGCCGGTTGACGTCGGCACGATGTTGATCGCCGCCGAACGCGCCCGGCGCAGGTCCTTGTGAGGGCCGTCGAGCAGCATCTGGTCGCCGGTGTAGGCGTGGACGGTCGTCATCAGCCCATGGCGGATGCCAAACGACTCATGCAGCACCTTGGCGACCGGCGCCAGGCAGTTGGTCGTGCACGACGCGTTAGAGATGATGTTGTGGGTCTCGGGGTCATAGACCTCGTCGAAGTTGACTCCGAGCACGACGGTCGCGTCGGGCGGCTCATCGCCCTTGGTCGGCGCCGAGATGATCACCTTGCGAGCGCCGGCCTCGAGATGCTTGGCGGCGGCCGCGCGGGTCCTGAAGAAGCCGGTCGACTCGATCACAACGTCGACGCCGAGGTCGCCCCACGGAAGGTCGGCCGGATCGCTCTCCGACAGCTTGCGGATCGGGGTGTCGTCGATCACGATCGCGTCGCCCTCCAGCGCGACCTGCCCGGGAAACCGGCCCGCGACCGAGTCGTACTTGATCAGATGCGTGATCGTCTTTGCGTCGGCAAGGTCGTTGATCGCGACCACTTCGATGTCGGCCTGCTGGGCGTAGGCGGAGCGCAGGAAGCTGCGGCCCGTCCGGCCGAGGCCATTGATCGCAACACGTACAGACATGGGACGCCTCTCTCTCGAATTTTCGTTGAAGTGAGTGCTTCACAACGAACGTACGCGGACAACGGCTATCTGCAATCGGGAGCCAGGGCGGATCCAGCTCCGTAGTTCACCGATCGCCCAGCCGGCGGTCACAACTCCGGAGATTGCCGGCGCCCGCTCGCGGTTACGCTTGACGGCATGGCCATGACGCCGGATGAGCTCAGCCTGATCGACGCGTACTGGCGAGCGGCCAACTACCTCTCGGTCGGGCAGATCTACCTGCTCGCCAATCCGCTGCTGCGCGAGCCGCTCGAGCCCGAGCACATCAAGCCGCGGCTGCTCGGCCACTGGGGGACGACGCCGGGGCTGAACTTCATCTACGTGCACCTCAATCGCGTGATCTGCGAGCGTGACCTGAACGCGATCTACGTCACCGGCCCCGGGCACGGCGGCCCCGGCCTGGTGGCCAACGCGTACCTCGAGGGGACCTACACCGAGGTCTACCCGACGATCGGTCACGACGAGGAGGGGCTCAGGCGGCTGTTCCGCCAGTTCTCGTTCCCGGGTGGGATCCCGAGCCATGTCGCGCCCGAGACGCCCGGCTCGATTCACGAGGGGGGCGAGCTCGGCTACAGCCTGCTGCACGCCTACGGGGCGGCGTTCGACAACCCCGATCTGCTTGTCGCCTGTGTGATCGGCGACGGCGAGGCCGAGACCGGAGCGCTGGCCGCCAGCTGGCACTCGAACAAGTTCCTCAACCCGGCGCGAGACGGCGCCGTGCTGCCGATTCTGCACCTCAACGGCTACAAGATCGCCAACCCGACCGTGCTCGCCCGGATCCCGCACGACGAGCTCGCTGCGCTGCTGCGCGGCTACGGCCACGACCCGATCTTCGTCGAGGGCCATGAGCCCGACGTGATGCACGAGCTGATGTCGGCCGCGCTTGAGCAGGCGGTGCAGCGGATCGCCGAGATTCAGGCGTCCGCTCGGTCGGCGCCGGGCGGCGCGCGACCGGCGTGGCCGATGATCGTGCTGCGCACGCCGAAGGGGTGGACCGGCCCCAAGGAGGTTGACGGCCTGCCGACCGAGGGCTCGTTCCGCTCCCATCAGGTCCCGCTCGCCAATGTCCGCGGGGAGCCCCACCACCTGATGGCGCTCGAGCAGTGGATGCGCTCCTATCGACCGGAGGAGCTATTCGACGCCGAAGGGGCGCTGATCTCAGTGCTGACGGCGCTGGCGCCGACGGGCGAGCGGCGGATGAGCGCCAACCCGCACGCCAACGGCGGGCTGCTGTTGCGCGCGCTCGAGCTGCCCGACTTCGCCCGTTACGGCGTCGAGGTTGCGCGGCCCGCGGTCACGACTACCGAGCCGACCCGGCTGCTTGGCCAGTTCCTGCGCGACGTGATCGCGGCCAATCCCGAGACGTTCCGGCTGATGGGCCCTGACGAGACCGCGTCAAACCGGCTCGCGTCGGTGTTCGAGGTGACCGACCGGGTCTGGGAGGCCGAGACGCTCGACAGCGACGACCACCTGTCACCTGACGGTCGCGTGATGGAGGTGCTGTCCGAGCACCTCTGCCAGGGGTGGCTCGAGGGTTACCTGCTGACGGGCCGTCACGGGCTGTTCAACTGCTACGAGGCGTTCATCCACATCATCGACGCGATGTTCAACCAGCATGCGAAATGGCTCAAGGTGACGCGCGACATCCCGTGGCGACGGCCGATCGCCTCGCTCAACTACCTGCTCTCGTCGCACGTCTGGCGCCAGGACCACAACGGCTTCTCACACCAGGATCCCGGCTTCATCGATCACGTGGTCAACAAGAAGGCCGAGATCGTCCGCGTCTACCTTCCTCCGGACGCCAACACGCTGCTGTCGGTCGCTGACCACTGCCTGCGCTCGCGCGACTACGTCAACGTGATCGTCGCCGGCAAACAGCCCGCGCTCGACTACCTGACGATGGACGAGGCGATCGCCCACTGCACGCGCGGCCTCGGGATCTGGGAGTGGGCGTCCAGTGACGCAGGGACCGAGCCGGATGTCGTGCTCGCGTGCGCTGGAGACACTCCGACGGTCGAGACAGTCGCCGCCGCCGCGCTGCTCCGCGAGCACCTGCCCGAGCTCAAGGTCCGCGTGATCAATGTCGTCGATCTGATGCGTCTCGAGCCCGACAGCGAGCACCCACACGGTCTTTCCGACAAGGAGTTCGACGCCCTCTTCACGGTGCAGCGGCCGGTGATCTTCGCCTACCACGGGTACCCGCTGTTGATCCACCGTCTCACCTACCGGCGCACCAACCATCACAACATCCATGTGCGGGGTTATAAGGAGGAGGGCACGACGACGACGCCGTTCGACATGGTGATGCTCAACGATCTCGATCGCTACCACCTGGTGATCGACGTGATCGACCGCGTCACCGGCCTCGGCGAGCGCGCTGCCACCCTGCGCCAGGAGATGACCGACGCGCGGCTGCGGGCGCGTGCCTACACGCGTGCCGTCGGCGACGACCCACCCGAGATCCGTGACTGGACGTGGCCCGATCAGGGACACGACGGCGCGACGGCCGGCGCCGGCTCCTAGACGCGGTTGCGCATCCTCACCGTCAACGCCGGCTCGAGCAGCGTCAAGCTGAGCCTGATCGGCGATCGCGACGAGACGCTCGCGGCGCGTGAGCTTGCGGTCACCGGCTCGCAGATCGACTCCGATGAGCTGCAACGGGCGCTCGACGGCGGGCTGGCCGACGCCGACGCGGTGGCGCACCGGATCGTCCATGGCGGGCAGCGCTTTCAGCGCGCGACGGTGATCGACGGGGCCGTCGTGACGGCGCTGCGCGAACTCACCGAGCTGGCGCCACTGCATCAGCCGAAGTCGCTGGCGGCGCTCGATGCTGTCTCGGCGAGGCTCGGGCAGCTCCCCGCGGTGGCGTGCTTTGACACCGCCTTCCACGCCACGCTCCCCGAGGCCGCGTTCACGTTCGCGCTGCCGGCCGCGTGGCGCGAGCGGTGGGGGCTGCGGCGGTTCGGGTTCCACGGCCTTTCGCACAGCTGGGTCGCGCGGCGGGCTCCCGAAATGGTGCCGGGCCGTGACCGCCGGCTGCGGATCGTCTCATGCCACCTGGGCGCCGGTGCCTCGCTGTGTGCGATCGCCGGCGGCGAGTCAGTCGACACGACGATGGGGTTCACGCCGCTCGACGGGCTCGTGATGGCGACCCGCAGCGGCACCGTCGATCCCGGGCTGCTGCTCTGGCTGCTCGAGCGCGAGCAGGTGACAGAAGCTCAGATGGCCTCGGTGCTGGAGCATGAGTCGGGGCTGAAGGGGCTCGCGGGCAGCGCGGATATGGAGGCCGTGATCTCGCGCGCACACGAGGGAGATCTCAAGGCGCAGCTGGCGATCGACGTTTACATCCACCGCCTTGTGGGCGCGATCGCGGCGATGGCGGCGGCGCTCGGCGGGATCGATGTGCTCGTGTTCACCGGCGGCGTTGGCGAGCACGCGACCAGCATCCGCTCCCGCACAGCGGCTGCGCTTGCGTTCCTCGGCGTCGAGCTCGACAAGTACGCCAACGGTGACATTGACGGGGACGCAGCCATCTCGTCCGCGGGAGCGCTGGTCACGGCGCTGGTCGTCAGGGCGCGCGAGGACCTCGAGATGGCCGCGCAGGCCCGCGACGCACTGCAATCGGCGTCACAAGCGCCTCGGTAGTAAGCCGCATCGCCTAGCAGTCGGTCTCCCGGATGCCGCCGCCGCACCTGAGACCTAGGCTCGCAAACGTAAGCAACTCCGGGAAGTGGTGAACACGATGTCGATTCTGATCTGCTACGACGGGTCCCCCAGCGCGGAGCGGACGCTGACCGTGGCCCAGCATGTCCTCAATGGCTCATCCACCGTCCTGCTGCACGTCTGGTCTCCACCGGACCGCATCGTGGCGGATGCGTTCGCGGGTCGTGAGGATGACGACGGGCCGACCTACGAGCACCTCGAGGCGCTGTCCAAGGAGCGTGCGGACGAGATCCTCAGCCAGGGCAGCGAGCTGGCCGAGAAGCTCGGCGTGCACGTCGAGCCGCGGGACGAGCGCAATCGCTCGAGCGTCTCGCAGACGATCCTCGAGGTCGCCGAGGAGCTCGATGCCAAGCTGATCGTGACCGGCACGCACGGCGGGACCGCCGTGCAGTCGGGGTTGCTCGGCAGCGTCTCCAACGCGCTCGTGCACAGCTCCAGGCGTCCCGTGCTCGTCGTTCCTGAGCACGATACTCACGCAGGCTGACCCACCAAACGCCTGCGTCGACCGGTGTGGCGATCCGGGTTTACCCGGATCGTCACCCGCATCGCTACCGCTTGAAATCCGGGCTCGCACGGATGGCCACGGCGGCTGCCGCTGTCATCGTCACACCCGGATTCAAAAGGTGACCAGATGTCGAAAGTCCCAACAAGCGGATCGATGCGGGTGCATGCGAGACTCGCTCGCTCGATGAGGTCAGCGCGCCCAGTGGCCGGCGGGGCGATGGCCACGTCGTGCACCGCGGCGCAAGCCCTCTGACCTCCGGGGAGCCCGCCGCCGAGCGTTGAGCATCGCTCGGCGGTGCCGGCTCCCCGCCGGCGGGGCGACGGATCAGGGATCGGCCCTGCAGGCTCCCGCCGGCGGGGCGACGGATCAGCGCTCGGAGCGGGGCACGACCAGCAGCGAGCAGCGTGCGCCGTGCGCGAGCGCCTCGCCCGTGCCGCCGGGCAGCGCCCGGACGAGGGGACCCCAGCGCCGCGAGCCGATCACGAGCAGATCCACCTCACCGCTGAGCGCCAGCAGTGACGTCGCCGGGCGCTCCTGGTGGATGTCGAGCTCGGCGTCGATCGCGAGCGTCGCGGCCGCGTGCTCGAGCTGTGCCCGCAGCCTCGCGACCTCCTTGTCCATCAGCTCACGCCATGAGGTCATCAGCGGATCAAGTCGCGCTCGCTGCCAGCCGAGCGGTGGCATCCGGTCATCGACGACGCCGCGGACCACCAGCCGCGCACCAGACCCGGCCGCGATCTGAGCGCCGATCACGAGCGCCGCCTGCGCCTCGGGGCTGCCGTCGTAGCCGACCGCGATCCGCCGCAAGTCGAGCTTGCCCCGCTGGGCGAGCGCCCGCGGAGCGATCGCCAGCGCGCAGTCGAGCTCATGTAGCAGCTGGCGGGTGCACCTGCCGATTGCCACCTGACCGACCTCGGCGTTGCGGCTTGAGCCCACGCACACCGCGTCGCGAGCGGTGGCGCGCGCGACGCGCTCGATCCCGCGCGGGACCGAGCGGTCTGAGTGGATCGCCGTCGTGGCCGGGAAGGCGAGCTCGTCGCGGGTCTGAGCAAGGATCGCCTCGCGTTCTGCAGGCGTCTTCCTCCGGTCGATGCCGGGGAGCGCGAGCGCCAGCTCGTTCTCGATCGTGATCAGCAGCAGCTCGGAAGCGGTCGCCTTGGCGATTGCCGCGGCGAGCACGGCCGCGTCGCGACCCTCGGGGTGACAGTCGACCGCGGCAGCGATCCGCGCGAGCGCCGGGCGCTCGCGTGGCCGCGACCCGAGGACCTGCTCGGCTGGAGCATCAGTGGCCATACAAGGATCAAACCGCGTACCCCCGCAATCGTTCATCCGTAACCACCCACATCTCCGGTGGGCAATGGCTCCGATGCTTAGCGGCGGGCGATCCGTTTGACTGCGACAGACTCGACCGAAGTCAGCCGATCTTGCTCTACGCCCATCATCAGTCCTCGCTGCGCCACGACCCCTGCGCGCTGTCACCCGATCATCCCGACAGCCCCGTGCGGATCGAGGCAATCGAGGCGGCAATCGCCGCATCGACCCTGGACCCGATGCAGCGGATCGAGGCGCCAGCCGCCACGCACGCCGAGCTGCGGCTGGTTCACACGCCCGGCCACATCGCCACGATCGAGTCTCTGTGCGAGTCCGGCGGTGGCCAGATCGACGATGACACGTTCGTCGGCCCCGCCTCCTTCCAGGCTGCCCTGCATGCCGTGGGCGGCGCCTGCGCGATCGTGCGCTCGCTGATCGCGGGGGACGCGCCGACCGGCTTCAGCGCCCTGCGCCCGGCCGGCCATCACGCCGAACAGGGGCGCGCGATGGGCTTCTGCCTGTTCAACAACGTAGCCACCGCGGCGGAGCTGGCGGTGCGTGAGCTGGGCGTCGAGCGCGTGATGATCATCGACTGGGATGTCCACCACTGCAACGGGACGGCTGAGATCTTCCGCCGGCGGCCGGACGTGCTGGTCGCCAGCATCCACCAGCAGGGGCTGTATCCCGGCACCGGCGCGCTGAGCGACGGCGGCTCGGGTCCCGGCCGCGGCTTCACGGTCAACGTTCCCGTGCCCCGGTGGTCTGACGAGGAGGTGTGGCTGTCGGTGCTCGAGCACGTGATCGTCCCGATCGGGCTCGAGTTCCGGCCCGGGCTGGTGCTCGTTTCGGCCGGGTTTGATGCGCATCGCGCCGACCCGCTCGGAGAGTGCATGCTCGAGACCGAATCGTTTGGTGCGATGACCTGTCTGGCGCGCGACCTGGCGACCGATCTGGAGGTGCCGCTCGGCGCGGTACTCGAGGGGGGCTATGACCCAACCGCGCTGGCACAGAGCGTCGTCGCGACGCTCGGCGCGCTACAGGGCCGCGGCGAGAGTGACTCGATCGCGCCCGATCAGATCGTCACGCCGCGTGTGGCCTCACATCTCGGGCACGCCTGGGTGCTGTGACCCCAAACGGCGCTCCCGTCATGCCGACGGCGCGGGATCGAGATGAGGAGTCAGGTAGCGCGCCGAGATCTTCGGCGGAACCTCGCCCGGTTCGATCGTCGTCATCTCGGAGTCGGCGCCGTGGCCGCCGGTCGGATGTCCCCGCATCCGCCGCGGCGCGCCGCCGGTCAGCAGCACGCCTTCCATGACCGGCTCGAACGGCTCGGGCTCGGGGCCCGCACCGGCCAGCGCCGCGATCGACTGGGCGGCGATGTCCGCAAGCTGAGCGGCGACCCCGCCCTGCTTGATCGGGGTGTCGGTCGCGTCGCCCGCGGCCCAGACGCGGTCGGTGTCGCGTACGCGGCCATACTCGTCAACCGGGATGAAGCCGCCGCCGTCCTGTGGCAGCCCCATCAGCGCCGGTCCACGGAGCGCCGGCATCGCCAGGATCCGGTCATATTCGAGCGATCGGTCACCGGGGTGGATGCGGACCGTCTTGGCCTTCGGCACCTCGCAGTAGGCGGAGGTGATGACGTCGATGCCGCGCTCGGCCAGCAGCCGTGAGAGCTCGAGACTGGCCTCGCGGCCGAACAGCGACAGCGGCGAGTCCTCAGGGGTTAGCACCGTGATCTGGATCTCGGTCTGCATGTCCCAGGCGCGCTCGGCGGTCATCAGGGCCAGCTCGTAGGCCGGCATCGGCCATGGCATCGGAGCGGGGATCACGATCGCCAAGCGCTTGACGTAGCCCTCCTCGACATCCTGCACCAGACCCCGGAGCAGCTCGTCCATGCGCGAGTCGTTGAGCGTCGTGGCGTGGCTGAACGGCGCGTACAGAGACGCCCCGAGGCAAACGAGCAGCGCGTCGTAGGCGATCTCATCGCCACCGGCGGTGGTTGCTACTCGACGATCGGCGTCGACGGAGACAAGCGACTCACGGACCAGCTTGACGCCGGCCTCGTGGGCCAGCCGCGCGAGCGGATAGTGGTGCGCGCCGGCGCGAGAGAACGGCTCGGTGACCGCCATCGGCCGGTAGACGAACTCGTCGGTGGGTGACAGCAGCGTCACCGAGACACGGTCGCCCGCGAGCTCACGCAGCGCGAAAGCAGCCTCGAGCCCGGCGACGCCGCCCCCGGCGATCAGCACCTCGAGGGTGTCCTTTCCCGGCCGGTCGTGAGCGGTCTCGTCAGTTGGTGTCATCGAGGTGCTCCGTTTCGTTTTTGATCATTTGCGTTGCGGTGCTCGTCGATCCGCCGTCAGCCGGCCATGATGTCGCGACGACCCAGACACAGCGCGGCCACGGCCGCACAGGCCACGCCGATCAGCACCATCACTGCGCCGGCGCCGGGTTTGAACGCTGCGTCTGGGACCAGCCCGATGTGCTCAAAGGGTGACAGACGGACCAACCACGATGGGGCTCCGAGCAGTGAACCGAACAGCTGCCAGAGGAATGCCGCCGTGACCGCCGCGTAGGCGATCGCAGCTCCGATCCTCGGCGCCAGCGCGTAGGCCGCTGCACCTATGCCGAGAAACAGGGTCGCCACCGTCACGCAGTTCACCGACGCGAGCATCAGCCGCGGGAACGACACCGTCACGCCGACGATCGCTGCTCCGAGCCACGCGAGCACGCCGGCCGCCAGCGAGATCACGAGGATTCCGCCGACAGCCACCACCAGCCGCTCGACAAGCCAGCGCCGCCGGCCGACCGGTAGCGCGAATACGGTCTCGAGCCGGCCCTGAAGCTCCTCGGTCCGCGCGGCGCCGATCTGCGAGCAGGCGAACAGACTGACCGCCAGCACGAACAGCAGAAACGCGAATCCGAGGTAGCCCGACGGGGTGATGATCGAGCCCGCGCCCAGCTTTGCGAACTGCGCGCGCAGGCTGGCCGAGATCCCCGCCGATGAGATGCTGCGCGAGATCACGCCGACGATCAGTGCAAACCAGCCGACCGCGATCAGCCATGCGGCGAGGCTCGAGAGGTCCTCCCGCACCGCCTGCGCGCCGGGCGAGGACAGCAGCCCCAGCCGCGGATCGCGCGAATCGGCAGGTTTCATCAGCCCGGTGCCGATGTCGCGCTCGCGCGCGATCCGCAGCGCACCGAGCACCAACGCCGCGGTCGCGAGCAGCGGCAGGATAAGGACCCACGGTCGCGCCCCGGCAAACGGCCTGATCTCCTCGGCCCAGCCGAGTGGTGACAGCCACCGCAGCCATCCGACACCGCTGACCGTGTCGGCGACCACCCGGATCAGGAATGTGAGCACAAGAACCCCGAGCGAGAGCTCAAGCGCGCGGCGCCTGGTCGCCGCGAGTTGGCTGGCGAGCGCGCCGACGCCGACGAACACCGGCGCCACCGCGATCACCGCGACCGCGAGCGCCAGCGATCCGCCCCCGGCAAGGCCGGCGGCGAGCAGCCCTACAAGCAGAAACGCCCACAGCACGACCGCACTCGCCGCGATCGCGCTCAGCGCGGAGCCGTCCAGCACCCGGCGCCCGACAGGCAGCGCGAGCAGCGTCTCGCTCCGTCCGGAGTCCTCTTCGCCACGCAGTGCGGCGACGGCCGCAAACGAGCCCCAGACGGCCGCGAACACGGCGAGGATCCCCCCGGCCCGCCACGCGGTGTAGCCACCGACTGTGAGCAGATCGTGCGGCACCCCGTAGAACAGCCTGATCGCCTTGTTGTCGCCGAAGCTGCGGGCGAACGCGAGCCGCTGTGACTGATCGGGATATTCGTGGCGGTAGCTGACCGGCTGGATGTAGGCGACGAACGCGAACAGCAACCCGAACGCGATCGTTCGCCGCCGGCCGTCCGCGAACGCCCGCCGAGCCAGGCGCGCGGTCGGTCCCGAGCTGATGGCGCCGGCGCGGCTGTGGGCGCGGCCGATCGAGGGTGCGTCGCTAGCTGCCGACATCGGTCGACGGCCGCCGGTAGTGATGCACGAAGATCTCCTCCAGCGACGGTTCGCGACTCGTCATCGTCGCGATCGAAGTCCCCGCAAGAGCGTCGATCAGCGGCCCGATCCTGCCGGTGACCTCGTAGCGGACCGAGTGCGGGCCCGTGACCGAGGCGGTGACCCCCTCGAGTGCCGGCAGCTGTGGGATCGCCGATTCGAAGCTGACCTCGACGGTGGTCGCGCTCAGGTGGCGAAGCTCGTCCAGCGTGCCCTCGTCGACGAGCTTGCCGGCCCGGAGGATGCCGACCCGGTCGCAGAGCGCCTCGACCTCGCTGAGGATGTGCGATGAGAGAAAGACGCTCTGGCCGCGGTCTCGCGCCGCGGCCACACAGTCGCGGAACACGACCTCCATCAGCGGGTCCAGGCCGCTGGTCGGCTCGTCGAGCAGCAGCAGGTCGGCACGCGTCGCCAGCGCGGCGATCAGCTGGATCTTCTGGCGGTTGCCCTTCGACAGCGCGCGCACCCGCTTGCGGGTGTCGAGCTCGAAGCGGTCGATCAGCTCGTCGCGGTAGGCGACGTCGGTGCCGCCGTGCAGCGAGCCGAGCAGCTCGAATGACTCCGCGCCGGTGAGCGACGGCCACAGGGCCGGCTCCCCCGGCACATAAGCCACCCGCTGGTGTGCCTGGACCGGCTGCGTCCATGCGTCGAGCCCAAACAGCTCGGCGCGGCCCGATGTCGGGCGGTGCAGGCCGAGCAGCAGCCGAACGGTGGTCGTCTTGCCGGCGCCGTTGGGCCCGAGGAACCCGTAGACCTCTCCCGGCGCGACGGTCAGGTCGAGGCCGTCGAGCGCCAGCGTCGAGCCGTACCGCTTGGTCAGCGCGTGGGTCACGATCGCGGCCGTTGCGGCCGGGGCTGACGACGTGGTTGCCATCGACTGGAAGCTAGGTCTCGCGGTGAGGGACGCCATCCGCGATTGTTACGTACCGGCGTCGGCAGTACGCCGTCGGTCGATCGGTACTCCTGAGTCGATTGAGCGGGGTGCCCTGCCGATGGATCTGAGCCGGGCGAGAGCGATGCTGGGGGCATGTTCGATACAGACACACACGCTCTAGACAAGATCCGAGTGGGTGACTGCATGCATGCCGGCATGTTCAGCTGTGACCCCGGGACGCCGCTGGCGGATGTCGCCGGGATGATGGCCTCGCACCGGATCCATGCGCTGATCGTCGAGGATCAGAACGGCGATCCGGCAGAGATCGTCTCCGATACCGATGTGATCGCGGCCGCTGCGTGCGCGGACATCTTCTGCGCCAAGGATGTCGCAGCGACGGAGGCTCTGACGACGTCGACCGACGTCTCGCTGCGCGGGGCGGCACGCATGATGGCCGAGCACGGCGTCTCGCATTTGATCGTGCGCGAGAATGCAAGTGGCCAGGCTGTCGGGGTGCTGTCCACAACTGACATCCTTGCGGTTTACGCGGTGATCGGACTGGCCGGCGCCTCAGCGTGAGGCCCGGCCTGCCCGGCAGGCGACGACAACACCGACGATGATCCTGATCTCCTACGACGGTTCAGATGACTCCAAGGCCGCGATCGAGCGCGCCGGGAGTCTGTTCAGCGGCGATCCGGCTGTCGTGCTCAACGTCTGGGAGCCCTTCAGCGAGATGATCGCGCGCACCTCCGCCGGGCTCGGGTTCGTCACCGGCGTCCCCGACGATGACCGCTTCGACGAGGAGGGCGCCAAGAACGCCGAGCGGATCGCCGAGGAGGGCGCGGCCCTCGCGCGCAGCGCCGGCCTGGACGCCAAGCCACGGATCTGCTCCCGCAACGGGACCGTGGCGCACTCGATCCTGGAAGCCGCCGATCACGCGAGCGCGAGCGCGATCGTGCTCGGGTCAAGGGGGCTGACCGGGGTCGGGTCACTGTTTCTGGGAAGCGTCTCGCACGCGGTCGTCCAGTCAGCCGACCGGGCGGTGTTGGTGGTGCCCTCGCCGAAGGTCGCCGCCAAGCGCAACGAGAAACTCCGCTCGCACGAAGCGTCCGACGAGTAGGCCCGTCGGCCGCGGTCCGCGGACCCCGCAGGCCCGCGCTGTGAGGCGGATTTGCACGGCGGACCGAGCTCGACACCGCAGATGGCCCCACCGGGCGTCCAAAACTACGGAGTGAGAACCCGTAGCGCTGCGGATGTCGTGCCCCATTGCCGCGCCATAGCTTGGGATTAACACAACATCTAGCAAAAACGTTCACACCACCCCCGTCAGGGCCTGCACCGGAGTGTGAAGAATGATCTCTCTAGCGAAGCTCTCGATCCGCAGTCCGAAAGCGGCGCTCGCCGCCTGGCTGGTTGCCGGAGTGGTTCTGACCCTGATCGGACTGGGCGTCTCCAACGCTCTGTCGCCGTCAATCACGGTCGTCCCCGGGACGGAGTCCTCACGAGCGCAGCAGCTCGCCAGCGCGCAGTTCGGCCCCAGCCAGCTGGTGCCAATCCTGCTCCAGGGGCCACGAGCGCAGCTCAACGTCCAGGGCCCGAAGCTCGTCGCCGCGCTTGCGCGCCGGCCACATACCAGGGTCCTGTCCGCGTGGGATTCGGGGCCCGCGAGCGCCGGCCTGCGGCCGAAGCCGACCGCGGCGATGATCGTTGTCTCGGTCGATCGCCCTGAAAAGACCGTCGTCACCACAGACCAACCGCAGATCGAGCACCTCGTCTCGGCTCGGATCAACGGACCGGTGAAGGCATATGTCACCGGCCAGCCGTCGATCGACCGCGCTCTGCGCAGTGCTTCGCTGTCGAATCTCCGGACGACCGAGCTGATCGCGATCGCGATCCTGTTCGTGCTGCTGCTGATCGGCCTTCGGGCCCCGATCGCGGCGTTCGTGGTCACGGCCGTCGGTGCGATCAGCATGCTCGCCGGGTTCGGGGAGGTCGCCCTGCTCGGGCATGTGCTGACGCTCGACCCGGTCGGGGTCGCGCTCGGGACGATGACCGGTCTGGCGCTTGGCGTCGGGTCGGCACTGCTGATCCTCGACCGCTTCCACCGCGAAGAGCCGGCCGAGGGCGCCACGCCGGCCGATACGGCGATGGCGGCGATCCGCGATCTGGAGACGACCGGCAAGGCCGTGCTGGTCGGCGGGACCGCGGTCGTGGTCGCGCTGGCGATCGCCGCGATCATCGGGCCGACGGCGCTGATGGTTTCGCTCGGGACCGGGACGCTCGCATGTGCGGCATTCGCGACCGGCGGCGCGGTCGTGGTGATGCCGGCCGCGCTGGTGCTGCTCGGCAATCGGGTCGAGTTGGGCCGCTTCCGGGCCCCCGGCCCGGTGATGCGAGCATGGAACAGGTTTGAGGCTGGCGGCGGCTGGGTGACGCGCCATGCGGTGTCGGTCGGATTCGTCGCCACGGCGGTACTCGGGATCCTCGCGGTGCCGGCGTTCGCGCTGCGCTCCGGTCCGCCAGACGTGACTCAGCTTCCGGCGACATCGACCGCGCGGATCGCCTTCGAGCAGGTCTCGCGCGTGATGGGGCCCGGTTGGGCGACGCCCTACAACCTGATCGTCGTGACCCGGAACCGTCCGATCACGACGCCCGCGGTGCTCGCCAACATCAACCGCTTTGAGCTCAAGATCGCCCACGACAAGACCGTCAACTCGGTCGATGGCCCAGGGACGCTGAACGCGACCTCGAACCAGCTGAAGACCTTCGGGCCCCAGCTGCGCCACTCGGCCAAGATCTCCGATCAGAGCAAGACGAAGCTGCTGCAGCTGATCAACGGACTCGGGGAGGCGGGGTCCGGCTCGGCACAGCTCCAGTCTGGGCTCCGCAAGGCGTCATCGGGCGCCGACCAGCTTCACCAAGGATCGGGCCAGGCACAGTCCGGCGCCGGCCAATTGCACGACGGCCTGGCCCAGGCGAAGGCCGGCTCGACCCAGCTCGCGGCGGGACTGAACGCCGCGCTCTCCGGTGCGCAGGCTCTGAAGACCGGCGCCGGCGAAGCGCTGGTCGGCTCCAGCCAGCTGCTCCATGGGATCGGGCTCGCGCAGGGACCGGCGAGCCAGAGCCTGCCGGCATTGAAGGCGCTCTCCGGCCTGACGTCCGCCACCAACTCAAACCTTTCCGCTCTGCCGCCCCAAGCGGAGAGCACGCAGAGCGCGATCGCCGCAGCTCAGAGCGCGCTGTCGTCGATGACCGCCGGCAAGAAGGACGCCCAGTACGCCGCGGCTGTCGCGGCGCTCCAGAAGGCGTCGGCGGCGGCGTCGACGCTGTCGGGCGGGATCACCGCGGCGGCTTCAAGCGCGGCCGGCGCGAACGGTCTCGCCGGGCAGATCGCCTATCAGGCGCCGGGGCTCGTGGCTGCGCTCAACATGCTGCACAGCGGCGCCTCGCAACTCCAGGCGGGAATCTCGCAACTTCGCGACGGCAACTCCCAGCTCGCGACCGGGATCGGCCAGCTGTCAGGGGGCGGTGGCCAGCTCAAGGGCGGTCTCGCACAGCTGACCGCCGGATCGGCGGCGCTTCAGTCCGGGCTTGGCCAGCTCACCAACGGGACTGGCCAGCTCGCGACCGGATTGACGTCAGGCGTCGGGCCGGCCGGTCAGCTGGTCGCGGGTCTCGGGACGATGCAGGCCGCGGTCATCAAGTCGCGCGGACAGATCCCGTCGACGAAGGCCCTCAAGCAGCTCGAGCGCGAGTCACCAGGGATGTTCAACTCGGGCTACTTCGTCCTCTCGGCGGTGGCCGGCGCGACGCCGTCGCAGCGCAACGCGGCGACGTTCACGATCAACCTCCTGCGGGGCGGGACGGCTGGCCAGATCATGGTCGTCTCCAAGTACAGGGCAAGCGACCCGCGTACTGTGGCGCTCGGCACCTACCTCGCGTCGCTTGGCCGCCAGTTCGGCGCCCGGCACAACGCGGAGGTCGCGGTCGGCGGCCCTGCCGGTGGTCTCGAGGACATGACCACGCTGACCAAGTCCAGGGTCCCACTTGACATCATCGCGATCGCGTTCGCAATGGTGCTGGTGCTCGGAATTGCGACCCGCGCGGTCCTGCTGCCGATCGTCGCGACGCTGTTCAGTCTGCTCGTCGCGGCGGCCAGCTTCGGGGTCCTGGAGATCCTGTTCGGCGGGCACAACCCGATACTGGGCGGCCCGGGCTACCTCGATCCGATGTCGATCATCGGGATCTTCAGCGTCGTCTTCGCGATCACGATTGTGTTCTCGACGCTGCTGCTGATGCGTACCCGTGAGGTGTTCGTCGCGACTGGCGAGCCGCTGAACTCGGTCCGCGTCGGGCTCAGCCAGACCGCCGCGGCGGCGACTGGGACCGGACTGGTGATGGTCGCCGCGCTGATCCCGTTCGCGACCACGGACTTCCTCAACGTGCGGGCATTCGGGATCGGGATCGCGGTCTCGGTGCTGCTCGACACGCTGATCGTCCGTCCGGTCCTGCTGCCCGCCGCAATCGCAGTCATGGGGCGCGCCGGCTGGTGGCCGACCCGCGGTCCCGAAGCGGCGAACGAGCGACCGGCCGGGGGCGACACAGGCCGGCTCGCGTTGCCGGCACAACCCAGCCCTTCGATCGGAGCATGACGATGCCGCCCTCGACCACAACGACCATCACCCCGCCGACAATCGACGGCCCCGCGCCCGCGGACACCTCCCCGAGGTCACTGGGCGAGATGGTCCTGGGGGCCGCGGCTCGGTATCGAGGTGTCGCCCTCGAGTACCGCCGCGACGGCCGGACGGTTTCGATCACCTACCCGGAGCTCGGCGTCCGCGCGCGCGCGATCGCGTGTGGCCTGATCGAGATCGGGGTGGCGCCCGGCGACCGCGTGGCGATCTTCGCGGAGACCTCGGCGCAGTGGACTCTCGCCGACTACGGGGCGCTCTGCGCGGGGGCGGTCGTGGTCCCGATCTACCACACGAGCTCGCCGGAGGAGTGCGCCTACGTGCTTCACAACTCTGGCTCCAGGGTGGTGTTCTGCGGCGATCTGGACCAGGCGGCGAAGGTCGCCGCGGTCCGCGACCGATGCCCCACCGTCGAGCACGTGATCGTGTTCGAGGACGGGGCGTCGGAGTCGATCACGCTCGACGAGCTCTGCGAGCACGGCGAGCGGGTTTCGGTCGAGGCGGTCGAGGACGCGCTCGAAACGCGCACACGCGATGACATCGCGACGCTCGTCTACACCTCGGGGACGACCGGCCCCCCGAAGGGCTGCATGCTCACGCACGCGAACATCCTCGACAGCGCGACGGTCTACATCGACGAGCTCGGGATCAACGAGAGCCACGCGCTGTACCAGTTCCTGCCACTCGCCCACGTGCTTGCGCGCGTCGCCCAAACGGTCGTGATCCAAGCCGGCGCGCGCGCCTGCTTCTGGAGCGGCGACACGACCAAGATCATCGACGAGCTCGCCGAGCTCCGTCCGACGCACTTCCCGGCCGTGCCGCGCATCTACGAGAAGATCCACGGCGTCGTCACCGGGCGGGTGGAGGACGGGTCAGCGATCCAGCGGGCGATCTTCAACTGGGCGATCCACACCGGCGAGCAGGCTCGCGCATCCGAGCGCGAAGGAAAGGCGCTCGGATCCCTGCAGGATCTGCGCTATCGGCTGGCAGACCGGCTCGTGCTCGGCAAGGTGCGCGACACGTTTGGCGCCGATCTGCAGCTGGCGCTGGTCGGCGCTGCGGCGGTCGCCCCCGAGTTGCTGCGGTTCTTCGACGCCTGCGGCGTGCTGGTGCTCGAGGGCTACGGGCTCAGCGAGAGCTGCGCGGTGGCGACGCTCAACACGCCCAAGGCCGTTCGCTTCGGGAGCGTCGGGCGGCCGCTGCCGGGGACCGAAGTGGTGACGGCGCCCGATGGGGAGCTGATGCTCCGCGGCCCGTCGGTGTTCAAGGGCTACTACCGCGATACCGAGGCGACTGAGGCGGCGATGACGCCCGACGGGTGGCTGCACACCGGTGACCTTGGGAGGGTGACCGAAGACGGCTTCGTGATGATCACCGGCCGCAAGAAGGACCTGATCATCACCTCGAGCGGGAAGAACATCACTCCCGCCAACATCGAGTCCGAGCTGCGCGAGACGCGATGCATCACCGAGGCGGTGGTGTTCGGCGACAACCGCCCGTATCTGGTCGCGATGGTGACACTCGACAAAGACGAGATCGCCAAGCTCGCCAAACGGCTCGGGATCGAGGGCGAGCACGCCGATCTGGCGCGCGACCCGCGCGTCCGCGCCGAGATCCAACGGGCGGTTGACGAGGTCAACGCGAAGGTGGCCCGGATCGAGCAGATCAAGCGGTTCGAGATCCTCGACCACGAGCTCACGCAGGAGGCGGGCGAGGTCACGCCGACGCTCAAGGTCAAGCGCGCATTCGTATATGAGAAGTACGCCGACGTGTTCGCCGGCCTGTATGAGAACGGAGCGAGCTCGTGAGCACTCACATGTCCAGCGCCGACGCCGCCTGGCTGCACATGGATCGGCCAACCAACCTGATGGTGATCAACTCGGTCCTGACGTTCGAGGAGCCGATCG
The DNA here is from genome assembly GCA_963770885.1 of uncultured Solirubrobacterales bacterium. Taxonomy (GTDB): domain Bacteria; phylum Actinomycetota; class Thermoleophilia; order Solirubrobacterales; family Solirubrobacteraceae; genus Palsa-465. Next base: position 213,350 of record CAVYRI010000003.1, read on the forward strand.
ACTTCGCCGTCGTCAAGGCACTCTGCGCGGAGCGCCTGGTCGGCGTCTACCCGAAGTTCCGCCAGCGCGTCGTCGAAAGCCATATCCCGCTCCGAACCCCCAGCTGGGAAGACGACCCCGACTTCGATATCGACCACCACCTCCATCACCTCGGGCTCCCCGCACCGGGTGACCAGGCCGCTCTGCAGGGGTTGGTCGGCGATCTGATGACGACGCCGCTGGACCGCAGCCACCCGCTGTGGCACGTGTACGTTGTCGACGGGCTCGATGGGGGCGCGGCGATTGTGACCCGGATGCACCACTGCATCGCCGACGGCGTTGCGCTCGCGCGGGTGATGCTTTCACTCACTGACTCAGGGGCAGAGCCCGAAACCGAGCCGGCTCGAGATGGGGCGGCACGGCCGCACTCGTCCTCGGGGCTCGCCGGGTTGGCCCGCCCCGCGGCCGGCGCCATGACCGGCGCCGTGACCGGCGCCGCGCGCCTGGCAGTCGGCGCCGCGCGCCAGGGCGCCCAGATCGTCAGCTCGCCGACGCACGCCGCTAGCCTCGCCGGCGCGATCGGCCGCGATGCCGGCACCGCGGTGCGACTGCTGCTCACGCCCGCCGATGCCGCGACCGCGCTCAAGGGCGATCCCGGGATCAGCCGCAAGGTGGCATGGACGGCGCCGCAACCGCTCGACGAGATCAAGCGCATCGGCCACCTCCACAAGGCGACCGTCAATGACGTTCTGCTGGCCGCGGTCAGCGGCGCGCTGCGCCACTACCTCCAGGACCACGACAGCCCCGTCGGCGCGATCCAGGCGATGGTGCCGTTCAACCTGCGCAGCCTTGACGAGCCGCTGCCGCGCTCACTGGGAAACAGGTTCGGGCTTGTGTTCCTGCCGTTGCCGGTCGGCACCAGCGGCAGCTACAAGCGGCTGCTCGCGATCCACCGCCGGATGCAGGAGATCAAGGACGGCCGCGACGGCGCCGTCTCGTATGAGCTGTTGGCTGTCACCGGCTTCACTCCCGAGCCGGTCGAGCGGCGGATCATCGACCTCTTCTCGGGCAAGGGGACGGCCGTGATGACCAACGTCGCCGGTCCGCGGGAGCCGGTCTATCTGGCCGGCACTCCGGTCCGCGCCGTGCTCGTGTGGGCGCCGACCTCAGGCCACATAGGGATGAGCGTCAGCATCTTCAGCTACCGCGGCGAGGTCACCGTCGGGCTGATGGTCGACTCGACGCTGATCCCCGATCCCGAGCTGCTGGTCGAGCGGATCGAGGAGGAACTGCAAACCCTTGCGAGCCTCGCGCCACGCCCCCACAAGGTCAAGGCGCGGCGCCAGGCAGACAGCGTCGAAGTGGGGTGATCATGCGCAGGTATCTGACAGCCATCCTCGTGCCGATCGCGGCGCTGGTGCTGGCGGGCGTCGCGCTCGCCACGTTCGTTCAAACCGCCTCCATCCATCTGACCGCGCGGCGGGCGGGCGCCTCGACCGGGATCTCCGTGTTCGTCCAGGCGACCGACACCACCGCCCCGGGGGGTAAGCCCAAGGGCGTGCGCAGGCTGGTGATCGGCTTTCCGGCCGGGACCCGATTTCACCTCGCGGCGCCGCTGGTCAAGCGGTGCACCCTGACCGACAGGCAGTTGACCAAAGCGTTTGGCCCCTCTTGTCCCAGGGACAGCCGGATCGGGACCGGCCAGGCGGTCGCCAACGCGATGCCGATCCAGGCCGCGATCAAGGAGCGGGTACACGCGTATGTGCGGGATTCCCGGCACGTGATCCTGGTGGTCAAGCCAAACTTCCCCGGCCTCCCGAAAGAGATCCTGCCCGTCACCGTCTCGGGCTCGACGCTGTCCCTGACGGTGCCAAAGCTCGTGCTCGGCAAGCTCGTCAGCTCGGTGTTGGTGTCGCTGAAGCTGACAATCCCCGCTCACCGCAGCGGCCACACGCCGCTGGTCACAGCCGGCAAGTGCGCCGGCGGGTCGTTCACGGTCAGGCAGACGTTCCACTACGCGGACGGGACCCGGTTCGTCACCCAGAGCGCCTCGCGCTGCCGCTGACGCACGTTTCACGGTTTCGAGCGTTAGCTTGTAGAGGTGCGGCATCGAGACGCCCGCCGGTTCGTCGTCCTGACAAGGCCCGAGTGCCTGAAGCGTCTGCGTGAGGCCGAGCTGGGACGGGTGGTGCTGATCAGCGCCGCCGAGACGCCGATCATCCGGCCGGTCAACTACCGGTTCGACGTGGCGTCCCAGTCGGTCGTGTTCCGCACCGGAGTCGGATCGAAGTTCGACGCTCTGGCCCGCAGTGCCAGGGCTCTGTTCGAGATCGACTCGATGGATCCCGAGACGCGCACGGCATGGAGTGTGATCATCAGCGGCGCAACCGAGGTCGTCACCCGGCCGGCGGAGATCCGTCGCCTGGGCGAACTCGGGCTCGAGCTGTGGGCGCCGGGCGAGCGTCCCAACTGGGTCCGGATCCGTGCCCGCACCGTCACCGGCAGAGCCGTCGTTGCGGGCGAGGACGGCGACCATGAGGGCGTCGAGGACGAGGGCGGCGACGACGCCGGGGAGGGCGAAGCATCGGAACCCTAGCGCTGATCGGCGTCTGCGGATTGGCCGGTCTGCTGCTCTCATACGTGACGGCAGGCTGGATCCCGGCCGTCGCGGCCGAGATCGCGGCTGGCGCCGTGGTCGGCAGGACGGGCTTCGGCATCCTGCACGCCGGCAGTCCGACGCTCATCTTCTTCAGCGAAGTGGGGTTCGCGATGCTGATGTTCAGCGCCGGGATGAACGTCCCGCTGTCCGACACGAAGCTGCGCAGCTCGCTGCCGCGGGGGGCCAAGGCAGCGGCGATCGCCGCCGGGCTCGCGATCCCGGCGGGCATCCTGATCACGGTCGTCCCGGGCGTCGGGCATCCGGCGGTCTATGCGGTGCTGATCGCCTCGAGCTCGGCCGCGATCGTCGTCCCGATCATCGAGGAGCGACGTCTCAGCGGTGAGCCGATCCTGGCGCTGATCACCCAGGTCACGCTGGCCGACATCTTCGCGACGCTGGCGATCCCGTTCGTGCTGCGCCCCGGCCGTGCCGTGCACACGGTGATCGGAACGGCGGCGACCGCGGCGTGCGTCGTGGTCGCGTTCCTGGTCAGCCGTGCGCTTCGCGCCCGCTCTGAGGTGAAGGCGTTGCGCAAGGAGAGCAAACGCCACCACTGGGCAATCGATCTGCGGGTGGCGCTGGTGACCCTGTTCGCGCTCGCCTGGGTCGCTCAGAGCACCGGAACCAGCATCCTGATCGCCGGCTTCGGCGCCGGGCTGATGGTCGCCGCGATCGGAGGGCCGAAACGACTCTCGCAGGAGGTGCTGGGAGTCGCCGGCGGATTCTTCATCCCGCTGTTCTTCGTCGTTCTCGGCGCGGGCATTCAGCTGCGCGCGGTGGTGCTGCATCCATCGATCCTGCTGCTGACCGTCCTGTTGGTGTTGCTGGCATTGGCGGTGCACGCGATCGCGAGTCGGCTGACGGGGCAGCGGGTCGCGTCCGGGCTGCTCGCGAGCGCTCAGCTCGGGGTTCCGAGTGCGATCGTGGCGCTCGGTCTGACCGAGCACGTCCTGAGCGCCAACGAGGCCGGGGCGATCATCACCGCGGCGATGGCTACGGTGATCATCAGCGGCGCGGCATCGTTGGTGCTTGCACGCCCGGAGCGCGAGCGGCCCGCGGAGGCGGCCCCATTGGGCGCCGGGTCGGCCACCCGCCAGACGTAGCCGGGCGCGGGCGGCTAGTCGGTACGGCGCCGGAGCGTGGCGGCGCCGAGCCCGATCGCCAGCACGGCGAAGCCGAGCACGATCGCGAGATCCCCCCAGAACGCGCCCGACGGGGTCGACTGGGTGGCGAGATGGTGCATCGCATCAACCGCGTAGGACATCGGCAGAATGTCTGAGACCGCGTGCAGCACCGGCGCCATCTGTGACCGCGGGACCAGCAGCCCGCAGAGCAGCAGTTGAGGAAGGATCATCGCCGGGAAGAACTGCACGACCTGAAACTCGGTCGTCGCAAACGCGCTCGCCAGCAGCCCGAGCCCCATCCCGAGCACCGCGACCGAGATGCACATCACGACCACGAGCCCCGCGCTACCGGCCACGTTGAGGCCAAGCGGCCCGAGCGAGAACGCCACCGCCAGCGCCGCCTGGACGACCGCGGCGAGCCCGAACGCGAACCCGTAGCCGCCGAGCAGCTCGAGCTTTCGCAACCGCGTGCTGAGCAGCCGCTCCAGGGTGCCGGTCGTCCGCTCGCGGAGGATCGCGACCGAGGTGACGAGAAACATCGTGAACAGAGGAAACAGCGACAGCAACGGCGCGCCGACCGCGTCGAACTCGGGCAGGTCCTGATCGTAGATCAGCCGCAGCAGGGTCATCAGCACGAGCGGGACGGCCAGCAGCATCGCCACCGTGCGCGGGTCGTGGCGAAGCTGGCGCAGCACGCGTCCGCCGGTGGCGACGGCTCTGGTCACGGGATCGCCCCGCCGCTCGGGCTGGCCGTGCCGGTCATTGCACCGCCGCCCCGCGCTCGGTGATCAGCCGCAGAAACGCCTCGTCGAGGTCATCGGTTGCGGTCCGGCGGCAGAGCGCCTCGGGCGTCAGCCGCGCGATCAGGTGACCCTCGCGCATCAACAGCAGCTCGTCGCAGTGGCGCGCCTCGTCCATCACGTGGCTGGAGACCAGCAGCGTCGCACCGCCCGCCGCCAGCTGGCCGAACAGCTGCCACAGCTCTCGTCGCAGGAGTGGGTCCAGGCCGACCGTCGGCTCGTCGAGCACCAGCAGATCGGGCTCGCCGAGCAGCGCGCTGCCGAGTGAGACGCGCGCCTCCTGACCGCCGGACAGCGTCCGCACGGTTCGCCGGGCGAGCTCGGCCAGCTGCACCTTGTCGAGCACCTCCGGAACCTGTGCCTGCGCTTCGCCGGCGATCGCAGCGAAGTAGTCAAGGTTCTCGCGGACGGTCAGGTCACGGTAGATCGACGGCGCCTGGGTGACGTAGCCGACCCGGCGGCGCAGCCGCGCCGAGCCGGCCGGCAGACCTAGCACCAGCAGCTCGCCCGCGACGCCCCGCTGGACGCCGACGATCGCCCGCATCAGGGTCGATTTGCCGCATCCGCTAGGGCCGATCAGCCCGGCCACCCGGCCGCGCGCAAGCTCGAACGACAGCCCGTGCAGGACCTCGGCGCCACCCCGCTGGACGCGGACGTCTGTTGCGCTGATCGCGGCCTGGTCGACACGCCCGGTGGACATTCGTCCCCGGGCACACTAGGCCAGCGGCCGGATCGCGCTCGGGCTAGGTGCGCGTTGCGATCAGCCGCCCCTGCGAGACCTTGCCGTCGTGTGCGAGCTGCTGGATGAACCCCATCTCGCCGCCCAGCGCCTGCATCAGCTCCATGTCGAACCCGATCACCTTCAACGCGTCGTAGGTCAGCTGCATGTTGAGCATGTTCAGGTACAGGTCAACGTGGGACGGGAAGCGCCCGGTGTCCTCGGCACTGCGCACCCGGCAGCCGGACTCCTCGAGCAGCGTTCGATAATCGGCGATGTCGAGCACGTTGGGGAACTTCATGAACCGGAGGTAGCGCTCGGACTCGTCGTCGCTCATCGGCTCGGGGCCCGCGAGCCAGTCGGTGAACGCGATCGTCCCTCCCGGCCGGACGATCCGCGCCGCCTCGGCGACCAGCGCTCGCTTGTCGGCGACGTAGCACCAGGCGTCCTCGCCCCACACGAAGTCAACGCTCGAGTCCGCCAGCCCTGTGTCGGTCGCGTCTGCGACCACGAACTCGATCTGGTCCGAGAGCCCCTCGCTCTCGGTCCGCGCACGACCGCGCTGCACGATCCGCTCGGTCACGTCGACTCCGGTCATGTGGCCGACGCCGCGGAAGCGAACCAGGAACCGCATCCCGGCGCCGTTGCAGCAGCAGAGGTCCGCGCCCTCGCTGCCCTCCGCGATGCCCGCCCGCTCGGCCAGATCCATTGACGAGCTCAGCCCGCCGATGTGGATCTGCTCACCCATCACCAACTCCCACAGATCGCCCTCGGCCCCGTCATATACGGCCTGGACGTCTGCCAAACCGATCCCCGCGGTCTCCTGCATGCCGGTCCCTCCTAACTAGATGGCAGTACCCCGCTTCGATAGTGCGACTTCAGAGGCGCTGTGTCAACCGTTCCAGATGCCATCCATCCAGTACAAAGCTGGGGCCGGGCTGGTGCGGTTAACGAACCGGTGTGCCGGGATCGCCAGGGAGGACGTAGACGTCGTGTGGGTCGGCTCGGAGACCGACGATCGCATTCTCGGCGACGGCGGCTTGACCGTTCGGGCGGACCGGGATGTGGACCGTTAGGCGGGTGAGCCGGACGACGAGCGTGCCGCGGTCTTGGCGGACGCTGACCACGCGGTCGGTGAGCGAACTCGCGTGGGGTTCGGTGAGCGTGAGCGCCCACGGTTGGACTGCGAGCGCGACGACGCCCGTAGCGGGGATGTCGCTTCGCAGTTCGCCGCCCCCGTCGAGCAGCACGTTCGATCCCGATGGGCTCGGGGTCGCGGTGCCGTGCAGGATGTTGGCTCCCGTGAGTTCGGCGACCATCGCGTTGGTGGGGTTTCGCTGAAGCTCCGCAGCTGACGCGAGCTGTACCAACTGGCCGCGGTCGAGCACGCCGGCGCGGTCGGCGAGGACCGTGGCGTCTGCGAACGTGTGGGTGACCAAGAGCGTCGGGAGGTTGAGATCGGTGAGGATCTCCGAGAGCTCGTCGCGGACTTGCTGGCGTGTGATCGTATCCAGTGACGCGAAGGGCTCGTCCAGCAGGAGCACCCGGGGGTCGCGTGCGAGCGCTCGCGCGAGCGCCGCGCGTTGGCGCTCGCCTCCGGACAGCTGACCAGGATGGGCGGCGGCGAGATGCGCAATGCCGAGTCGCTCGAGCAGATCGGGCCGATCCTGCCGCGCAGCGAACCGGACGTTCGCGGCGACCGTCATGTGCGGGAACAGCCCGTAGTCCTGCGGTAGGTAGCCGACGTGCCGGCGCTCAGGGCTGATATCCAGACCTTCGGCCGACTCGAGCCAACGCTCGGATCCGAACGCGATTCGCCCTTTGGTCGAGGGCTCCAATCCAGCCACCGCGCGCAACAACGAGGTCTTGCCCGATCCAGACGGGCCGATGAGCGCGATCGCCTCGGGACCGAGGTTCAGCCGGACGCGAACATCGAACGATCGCCGCGGGAGGGTGATGTCGATCGTGAGGAGATCCATGCGCGCACCAGCAGCTTCGAGCCCAGCAGGATCGCAGCGCTGACGATGATCAGCAGCACACCGATCGAAATCGCTTGGTCGAGGTTGGCGTCAAACAGTGAGTAAACCGCCAGCGGCAGCGTCTGCGTAGTGCCCTCGAAACTGCCGGCGAACAAGATCGTTGCGCCGAACTCGCCGACCCCACGTGCGAACGCGACCGCGGCGGCCGCGCCAAGCCCGCCGCCCGCGAGCGGGACCGCGATCCGCAACATCCGCCGGACACGACCCGCGCCCAGCGTCCCTGCGACATCGAGCAGAGTCTGGTCGACGCTCTCAAACGCCGCGATCGCACCGCGCAGGTAGAACGGGCTCGCGACGAACAGAATTGCGAGCACTACGGCCGCCTGTGTGAACGCGAGGTCGATCCCAAGCCCATTCAGCGTGTCCCCGAGTAGCCCGAGGCGCCCGAACGCGACCAGCAGGGCGAGCCCGGCGACGGCGGGGGGCATCACCAGCGGCAGCTCGACCAGCGTGATCACCGCGCTTCGTCCGCGAAACCGGGAGCGGGCGAGCCAGTAGGCGAACGGCGTCCCGAAGGTGACCATCACCGCGAAGGCGATCGCATTGGTCTTCAGCGACACCAGGATTGCGTCGGTCGCGACCTTGGTCCCGAACCCGTCAATAAGGTCACCGACGGGCTGGTAGGTGATCAGGGCGACGATCGGCAACAGCAGAAACGCGAGCACCACCGCGATCACGAGTACCGAGGCGATGCCCACGAGTACCCTCCCCAGCACCCACAGCCGCGGCCGCTTGGCAACACTCGCGGCTTGCAGGGTGGCGGCGACGCTACTCATGGCCTGCCGAACCCTGCCGCCCGCAGCTTGGCCTGTCCCGCCGGGGAAAGCACCGTCGCGACGAACGCTCTCGCGGCGGCCTGGTTCTTTGTGGCCCTCACGACTGCGATGAAATCCTGCGTGTCCGGCTTCGCCTTTGCGGGCAGTGGCACCACTGCAACCTTCCCGTTCGCGGCCTTCGCGTCCGTGATGTAGACGAACCCGGCGTCGGCCTGCCCGAGCGCGACTTGAGCGAGCGTCTGAGTGACGTCTGTCGTCTGGCTGACTACGTTCTTCATCGCAGCTTTTGTGATGCCCAAGTTCTCGAACACATTCCGGGCGTAGTCGCCACACGGCACCGTCGCGTCGCAGATCACCAGCTTGACGCCCGGCCGTGTGATGGAGTTGACCGAGGTGATGTTCGCCGGGTTGTCCTTCGGCACGACCAACACCAGCTTGTTGGTCGCGAACTCCACGGGCTTGCCGACCAAACCCTTAGCGAGCAGAGCAGCGGGCTGCTTAGGGCTCGCCGCCGCGAACACATCCGCTGGCGCCCCCTGCTCGATATCGGTCTCCAGCGCATCTGAGCCACCGAACGTGTACTTCGCGTTCGGGTCGATCTGTGGAAACACATTCGTCAATGACGCCGCGGCGAGCACCGTCGGCTGACTGCCCGGGTCACCGGTTGTGGTACTCGCTGAGGCCGCCGAACTCACCGGCGGCGAGCTGCTCGACGAGCTGCTGCTGCTCCCGCAGCCGACCAGCAAGCCCGAAGTGGCGACCGCGATCGCGATAAACCCGCACAGCCTCCGACCCATCTCCCACACTCGCTCTCTCTTATGGCCTCCGGCAGTGTCGGCGCGGTAGTCTAGCTGCCTGGGTAGCACATAAGCAATTGGGCGCGGAAGACGGGCAGACCTCCGCAGCTCTGCCCTTTGCTGCGGGTTCGTCTAGTCCAGCTGGGCGGGGAGCCCAAAGCGCCCGAACACGGCACCGACCTTGCCCTCGTCAACGGGCTCGTCGGGGTAGCGCTCGAACACTTCCCTGGCCTTCGGCTCGGCGGAGCGCGCGATGAACGCGACCACGTCGCTGACGAGCTCGCCGCGGAAGCTCAGCACATTGAGCGCGAACGGGCGGAAGCTCTGCTCCTCCTCATTCCAAGCGTAGAAGCCGATCGCGATCTGGCCGTTGGCCTGGGCCGGGAGCGAGCGCCAGCGCCAGGCGCCCGACATCGGCCAGCCGGCCGCCCACTGGGCGATCGCGTCGCGGCCCTGATACCAACTCGACAGCGGCGGCATCGCGAACGTCGCATCGTCGGTCAGCATCGAGGCGAACGACTCGACATCGTTGGACTCCCAGGCATCGACGTACCGCGTGACGATCTCCTTGACCGAGTCGTCACCGAGCGTCCGCAGCGTCGTCTGCTGGCTGCGCTCGGGGACGCGCTCCTGCACTGAGGCCCGCGCGCGCTGGAGCGCGCTGTTGACCGACGCGACCGTCGTGTCGACGGACTCCGCGACCTCCTTGGCCGAGAAGCCGAGCACCTCGCGCAGGATCAGGACCGCGCGCTGGTTGGCCGGGAGGTGCTGAAGCGCGGCGACGAACGCGAGCTCGACGCTCTCGCGCCGCTCGTAGCTGGCCTCCGGTCCGGCGAAGCCATCCTCGAGCCCGAGCATCTCGTCCGGATAGGGCTCGATCCAGACCGACTCGACGATCGGCTCGCCCGGGGCCGTGTGGGGATCGGTCGCCGGGCCGTAGTCGATCGGCAGCACCCGCTTCGGGCGCCGGGCGATCGCGTTCAGGCACGTGTTGGTCGCGATCGTGTAAAGCCATGAACGCAGCGAGCTGCGGCCTTGGAACCGCGCCAGCCCGCGCCAGGCGCGCAACAGCACCTCCTGCATCGCGTCCTCGGCGTCGTGCACCGAGCCGAGCATCCGGTAGCAGTGGGCGTGCAGCTCGCCGCGGTAGCTCTCGATCAGCTGCGAGAACGCGCGCTCGTCACCGGCGCGAGCCGCGTCGAGCAGCTGCTGTTCCTGCGGTGGTGCGGGTGTCGGTGAGGGCGACATCCTCTTCGAGCTTAGACAGTCCCGACGGCGCAAACTCACCGCGACCGATGAGTTTTCGCTCACGCGCTGGTCTACCCAGAGACAAGTGCCTCCACGCACCTCCTATCCGGTGGTCCATCTCGAGCTGCACACCAACGATCTCGCCGGCGCTCGTGAGTTCTACGGCGACCTCTGTGGCTGGCGACAGGAGGAGGTTCGGTCGGGCGCGGCGTCCTATCTGGCGCTCGCGCTCGGCGGCGGGCTGGGCGGCGGGATCGTCGAGTGCCCGATCGGGCGGCCGATGTGGCTGCCGTACGTCGAGGTGCCGCAGATCGAGTGTGCGACCAATCACGCACGCGTGTGCGGCGCGGCCGTGCTGCTCGAGCCCCGCGAGGGGCCGGGCGGGTGGCGCAGCGTCGTCGGAACGCCGGCCGGCGGCGAGCTCGCGTTCTGGCAGCCCAAGCAATAGGCGGGGTTCATGCCGGCACATCGGCGAGCGTCTGCCGTCGGCCGCTCCGCGCGCGGTGTTCGCGGGCGGGGTTGGTCCGCAGCAGGGCTGCGCTGAGCACGGCGGCGAGCAGCGCGAACGCGGCGCCGATCAGGTAGGCGAGGTGATAGCCGCCGAGCAGCGCCGCGACATGATTCTCGCCCTCGCCGAGCAGATGCGTCGTGCGCGACGTCGCGGCGCTCGCCAGCGCCGCGAGGCCGACCGCCCCGCCCATCATGAACGAGGTGTTGACGATCCCCGAGGCAAGGCCCGAGTCGCGCTGGTCGACGTCACCCATCGCCGCCAGTAGCACCGGGTTGAAGGCCAGGCCGGCGCCGAGGCCGAGCAGGATCATGCTCGGCAGCACGTCAAACGCGAAGCTGCCGTGCAGCGGCGAGCGGGCGAACAGCGCCAGCCCGACAGACGCGAGCCCAAGCCCGATCGACAGCGGCGCCTTGATCCCGAACCTGGTCACGATCCTGGCCGAGAGGCCGAGTGAGAAGGCGCCCATGATCAGGTTGGCCGGCAGGAACGCCAGCCCGACACGGAGCGGGCTGTAGCCGAGCACCAGCTGCAGGTACAGCGCCGAGAGGAAGAACCACGCGAACATCGCGCCGGCCCACAGCACGCCGACGGCGTTCGCGGTCGCGAGATTGCGCAGCCGCAACAGGCCCAGCGGGACCAGCGGCGAGCTGATCCGTGACTCGACCGCGAAGAACGCGGCCAGCAGCGCCACCGTGACAAGCCCGAGGGTGATCGTCTGGCCCGACAGCCAACCGGCCTGGTTGCCGTTGACGATCGCGTAGACGGCGAGGATCAGCGCCGCGGTGACGAGCACAGCACCGGCGATGTCAATCCGCCGGTCGCGCTGCGCGCCATGGCCCGCCGGCAGCAGGCGCAGCGAGAGGAGGCAGACGACGACGCCGATCGGAACGTTGACGAGAAAGATCCAGTGCCAGTCGAGCAGGCTCGTCAGCACGCCGCCGAGCAGCACGCCGATGCTCCCGCCGCCGGCCGCAACGAAGCCGAACACGCCCATCGCCTTGGCACGTTCAGCGGGCTCGACGAACAGCGACACGATCATCGACAACGCCACCGCGGACGCGACTGCGCCTCCGAAGCCCTGCACCGCGCGCGCTGCGATCAGCATCGTCTGGCTCGAGGCCAGCCCGCACATCAGCGATGAGAATGTGAACAGCGCGATCCCGCCGACGAACAGCCGCCGCTGGCCGAACAGGTCACCGAGGCGCCCGCCGAGCAGCAGAAAGCCGCCGAACGTGAGCAGGTAGGCGTTGACAACCCAGGCAAGCGAGGTCTGGGAGAAGCCCAGCTCGGTCCGGATCGACGGGAGCGCGACGCCGACGATCGTGCTGTCGAGCACGTTCATCAGGCTCCCGAGGCAGATCACGATCAGGGCCAACCAGCGGGTTCGGTCTTCGGATTTCATCTGCGGCTCCTTATCCGTTTTTCGCGCGTCTATCTAGTTCGACAACGGGGAGTCGCAGGACTCATCGGTCTCTTGCGAGCGGTTTGGGCCTCAGTCGATCAGGCGCTTCTCCAGCCGCCAGATCGCAAGCCGCCACATCAGCGCGGCGAATGCGAGCAGGACCGCGGCGCTGACCAGATCACGCGGGCCGTAGTGCCCGAATGATGCGTCGCGCACGAGCAGGACGCAGTGATACAGCGGGTTGAACAGCGCGATCGTCCGCAGTACCGGCGGCAGCGTCGAGATCGGGAAGAATGTCCCGGCGACCAGGAACATCGGCGTCAGCACCGCGCTGGTCACGTAGTTGAAGTTGTCGATCGTCTTCGCGACCGCCGCGATCAGGACGCCGAAGCCCGAGAAGCCGAACCCGGTCACAAAGCCGATCAGCGGCACGAGCAGCATCCCCGGCTCGGGGTTGAGCCCGAACGCCAGGCCGACGACCAGCGGCGCGAGCCCGTAGACGCCGGCGCGCAGCGAGATCCACAGCATCTCGGCGGTGACCAGCTCCTCGACGTCCACCGGTGCCGCGAGCAGCGCGTCATAGGTGCGCTGAAACTGCCAGCGGATGAACGTGTTGAACATCCCGGGAAACGCGGACGAGAACAGCACGGCGGTCGCGACCACGCCGGTCGCGACGTACTCGACGTATTTCACGTGACCGACGTGCGAGACGAGCGAGCCGAAGCCGAGCCCGAACGCGAGCAGGTAGATCGTTGGCTGCACGATCGAGGAGAACGTGGTCGCCTTCCAGTAGCGCCTGAACAGCACCACGTCGCGCGTCATCACGCCGGCCAAGGCGGCCGGGTCGAGGCGATGGCTGCGTGTGGTGGTGGCAGCTCCTGTGCTGTCAGTGGTGGTGGTCACTCGATGTCCTGTCCCGTGAGCGCCACGAAGGCGTCCTCGAGGTTCGCTGGGCGGCGGACTCCCTCGGGCGCTTCCCCGTTGAGCTCCTCGGCTCCGAGCAGCGCGACCGCAGGGCCGCTGCGACGATGGCGCCAGTCACGTTCGGCGGCGAGCTTCTCGAGCTCCGCGAGCTCGGCCGGCGGCCCGTAGACCTCGAGCACCTCGCGCCCGGCGTGCTCGTGGACGAGCTCGGCGGGGGTCCCCTGGGCGATGATCTTGCCGGCGGACATCACCGCGACCGTGTCGGCGAGCCGCTCGGCCTCCTCGATGTAGTGCGTCGACATCAGCACCGTGACGCCCGCAGCTCGCAGCCCGTCAATCAGCGTCCACAGCTCCTGGCGCACCTGCGGGTCCAGCCCGACGGTCGGCTCGTCGAGCAGCACCAGGTTGGGCTGGTGGATCAGCCCCCGCGCGACGAGCAGCCGGCGCCGCATCCCGCCGGACAGGTTGCGGACGATTGTGTCGGCACGGCCCTCGAGGTTGGCGATTCCGAGCGCACGCTGGACGGCGGCGGGGCGTTCAGCCCGCGGCACCCGGTACAGGCGCGCGAACACGCCGAGGATCTGGCGGCAGGTGAGCTCGACGTCGAGGTTGTCGAGCTGCGGTACGACGCCCATCGCCATCCGGGCCTGCTTGGACTCGCGCGGCAGCTCGTAGCCGAGCACGTGGAGCGAGCCCTCGTCGGCGATCGTCTGTGCGGTCAGCATCCGCATCGTGGTGGACTTGCCCGCCCCGTTGGGTCCCAGCAGCCCGAAGCAGACGCCGGGCGGCACGGCGAGGTCCAGCCCGTCGACGGCGGTGATCGCGCCGTACCGTTTCACGACGCCGGCAAGTTCGATCGCGGGGCGCGCTTCCGGCATCAGCCCAGCATAGGACGCCCGCCCCGCGTGCGGCCGCGCGCTCGGGGCGTCTCAGCCGCCGTTGTGACCGTCGCCGCCGTTACCCGCGCTGTCGCCGGGCCCGGAGCCAGGCATGCGAAACAGGGATGCCAGCTTGGCGGCGACCATCACGTCGCCCGAGAGCTTGATCCGTCCCTTGAAGTACGCCTTCATCGGGTCGGAGTTGCCGCTGATCAGGCGCAGGAACTCGACCCCGTCGATCGTGATCGTGAGCCTCGGGTCAGGGCCGTCCTTGCCACGGATCACCTGGCAGCGCCCGTCATCGAGCTCGAGCTGATAGATGTCGACGCCGCCGTCGGGCCGGCCCGAGATCCGCCACCGAATCGAGGTCTTGACGCCGGCCGCCTGGGCGGCATCTACCTGCTTGGGCATCTGCCAGAAGATCCCGTCGAGGATCGCCTTGCGGGCGGGCGAGCGCATCAGCTGCTCGAGCCGTTCGGGCGGGCTGTCGCGCACCAGTCGCCCGAGCCCATCGGCGAGATGTGCCGGCGCATCGTTGGCAAACCGCTTGGCCGCATCGAGCGCGCGCTGCGGGTCAAAGCCGAAATCCATCACGCGATCAGACGGTACCGGGTGGCCAGGCTCGGTGGCGGGCCTGGCCAAGGCGCGGCTACCATCCCGACGCGCGGGCGGTTAGCTCAGCTGGTAGAGCGCCTGCCTTACAAGCAGGAGGTCGGCGGTTCGAGACCGTCACCGCCCATCTCGGCGTCTTCCCAAGAGGAGGACGCACCGGGCTCGATCAGCCCGCTTTCGTAGGCGAAGATCGCGGCCTGTACCCGGTCGCGGAGGGTGAGCTTCTGGAGGACCTTCGATACGTGCGTCTTGACCGTCGCTTCGCTGACGAACAGCGCGCAGGCAATCTCGGAGTTGCTGAGTCCGGCGCCGAGCATTCGCAGCACGGCGAGCTCGCGTTCGGTGAGCGCGTCGAGCTGCGCCGGGCGCCGGTCCACCGCGGCGGGCAGCCGCCGTGCGACCTGGTCGAGCAGCTGCCGCGTGACGGTGGGGGACAGGAAGGCCTCGCCGGCGGCGACGGTTCGCACAGCGTGGAGCAGATCCTCGACCCGGGTGTCCTTGAGGATGAACCCGGATGCGCCGGCCCGAAGCGCCTGGATTATGTACTCGTCGAGACCGAACGTCGTCAGGATCAGGACCTTTGTTCGGGTCAGCTGCCGGGTCGCCTCGATTCCGTCCATGCCCGGCATCCGGATGTCCATCAGCACGACATCGGGCCGCTGGCGCCGCGCCTGCTCGACGGCCTCCTCGCCGGTGCCGGCCTCGGCAACGATCTCGATGTCGCCGGCGCTCTCGAGCAATGCCCTGAACCCCGCGCGGAGCAGCGGCTGGTCGTCGGCGATGACCACGCGCAGGCGCTGTCTCACAATGGCTCCGGATAGGGCAGGATCGCGCTGACGCGGTACCCGCCCTGCTCGCGCGGACCGGCGGTGACCGCGCCGCCCAGCATCGCCGCGCGTTCGCGCATGCCGCGCAGTCCGTGACCGGCAGACGTTGCCGCTGCCGTGGCGCCGTCGCCATCGTTCTCGATCGACACCTCGAGCGCGTCGGCCCCGAAGCGCAGGCGAACGGTCGCGCGCGCGGCGCCCGCGTGCCTGCGCACGTTCGTCAATGCCTCCTGGACGATCCGGTAGGCGCAGAGCTCGAAGCTCGCCGGGAGTGGACGGAGCGCGCCCTCAATGCCGAGCTCGACGTGGAGTCCGGCCCCGCGGCTCTGCTCGGCGAGCTGCCGCAGGTCTGAGAGCATCGGCCGCGGCGCGCGCTCGGCGGGCTCATCCACGCCACGCAGGAGCTCGAGCGTCCGGTGCAGCTCGGCCATCGCGTCGCGCCCGAGCTCGGCGATCGCCGAAGCGCTCGCGCGGGGCGCCTCGTCGACGAGATTCGTTCGCATCACCTCGGACTGGACGATGATCAGGCTGAGCGTGTGCGCGACCACGTCGTGTAGCTCACGGGCGATGCGAACGCGCCCCTCGGTCACCGTTCGCTCGGCCTCGAGCGCCTCTTTGCCGGTGCTCGAAGGCGGTCCGCTCGCGCGCGCTCTCACGGCGAACCCCCGAGTAGAGGCCCAGCCCGGCCGAGGCGACCGTCCCGACCAGCACTGTCGCCAGGCTGTTGTCCATGGTTGGACCCCACGCGACCCGCTGCAAGACGAACGCCGCGACGACGCCGATCGCGGCGATCGCCGTATCGCGGAGGCCGAGCGTGATCGCGACCGTGTACAGCGCCACCAGCGCCGGGCCGAGCAGGAGCAGGGACGCGGGCGCCGCGACGACCGCGGCAACAACCGCGAACAGAGCGACCAAGGGCTGCCTGTGGCGCAATGCCAGCGCCGCCACGGCGACCACGATCGCCCCCGCGACCACCAGCCAGCGGGCCGCTGTGTTGTGCAGCGCCGCCGGGATCACGGCGACATGCGCGTGTGACGAGTTATCCACCACGAGCACGGCGAGGATCCAGAGCAGGCCGAGCGCGAGACCCGGATCGGCCTGTGCTGGCCCCTGATGTCGAAGGCGTCCCGGCAGGCGTCCGGCCCCGATCTGCTGCATGAGCCGACGATACGCGCCGATCCCCTGGCCCGCCTCATCCGACCGGCGCGAACTGCCGCGCCGAGCGGATGAGATCGCGCGCCAGACCCGTGCTCCCGTGCAGCCGAGTTTCAGCCGCCGGCCCGATGTGCGCAGACGACGGCACCCATACCTTCGGGAGCGACAGCCGGATAGCCGAACGAAGGAGCCATGATGTGGGTACCAAGAGCCGGAATCGCACTTGCCGCGATCACGTTGCTCGTCGCCGCTTGCGGCGGGTCGGCCGCGCCAGGCACCACCGCGAGTGCAGGCGGCCAACAGGATCCTCGGGGGGCGGTACATCTGGCGGCATTCGCCGCGTGCATGCGTGCACACGGGGTCGTGCACATGCCGGCGGTGAACGGCAACGGGCGTCCCGGCGCCAACGGCAGGGGAGAGGTCAACCTGAAGTCGCCGGCCGTCAGGGCTGCGATCAAGAGGTGCCTCCCGACCGCCGACGGCGCGGTTGGCGCCAACCTCGAGCCGGTCGGAGTCACCAGCACGGCGCCGAGACAGGCATCCGCCGCGCACGAGTCGGTCACCGCGCATGGGAGCGGGCCGCTCGACTGCGATTCGGTGACCACCTGCTACACGCCCAGGCAGATCGAGGTCGCCTATGGGACCAAGACGCTGCTCGAGCGCGGCATCGACGGGCGCGGTGAAACGGTTGTACTACCCGAGCTCGCCGAGACGCAGCCTTCCCCGCCGGTCGTCAGCGACCTCCGTCAGGACATGTCGCGCTTCGACCGCCTGTTCGCACTGCCCGCTCCGCGTCTGGAGGTGGTGACGAGCATCGCCTCCTCAGCGTCTCGGTGGCTGGCCAACGGCGAGGAGGTGCTCGACGCCGAGACCGTGCACGCGGTCGCCCCCGACGCCGCGATCGCCGTGGTCCTGGTCAGATCGACATCGCTGAACAACCCGGCGAGCGCGATCGCAGCCGCCGTCGCTGCGGTGCGCGTCGGCGTCTCACAGGGGAGCGTGATTTCGATCAGCGCCGCCGGCCAGACAGGCGGAGAGCACTGCGACACCCCGACCGAGGTCGATCGGCTTAACGCAGCGCTCGAGACCGCCACCGCCCGGCATGTGACCGTGATCGCCGCCTCAGGTGACGTCGGCGCCGTCGGGGAGCCGTGCGCGGTGATCAAGGGCCTGATCGGTGGTGCCTTCCCTCCCGTCAAGGAGGTCAACCTGCCGGCCGCCGACCCGCTCGTTCTTGCGACGGGCGGCACGAGCCTCGACGCGAGCCACGCCACCGGCATCTACGTCAGCGAGACCGCCTGGGGCCTCCCCTTCGGCAGTCCCGGGACCCAGTTCCAGGCTTCGGGCGGCGGGTTCAGCCACCGCTTCGTTGCGCCCCGCTACCAGAACGGTGTACCCGGCATCGTCGCCACCCGCGGCGTGCCGGACGTTTCCGCTGACGCTTCACCGCACACAGGCATGGCGCTGGTGATCAGCGACGGCGGCGACCGGTACACCATCCGAAACAGCGGCGGCACCAGCGCCAGCGCGCCACTCTGGGCCGGCCTGATCGCCCTGGCCAACCAGTACGCCGGCCGCAAGCTCGGCTTCGTCAATCCTGCCATCTACCGCATCGGGCGCAGCGCCGCCTACGGCGAGGCGTTCCACGACATCACGTCAGGTAACAACACCCCGACCTTCCCCGGTCACACGATCAAGGGATACGCGGCAGCGTCTGGCTGGGATCCCGTCACCGGCTGGGGCAGCCCCAACGCGCAGGCGCTCATTCCCCTGCTGGTGCGCTACGCACACCCGTAAAGCAACAGGTGCCAGCCGCCGGCCGCGGTCAGTCCAGGGCGCCGGCAGGTAACACAAATCGCAACGGCGCTCGCGAGGGGGCCGCGTCGCCATCGGTGATCCGCGAGCCGTGGAGCCCGCGGGTGCGCGTCGCGGACACGGCCGTGTCGGGCATCCCGGCATGCGCTGTGATCCAGGTCATGACCGCCGGATAATCGGTGCCCGCTGCGAGGATCGCCGCGCGCTCGATAACGACTCCACCCGAGGCGTGCGGACGCGACAACCTGGTCACCAGCGCGTTGATCTCGAGATCGTCCATTGCGACGCTCTCCACCGTACCAGGTGACGGAGCAAATCCGAGCGCGACGGTCGGATTCTGGTATGATGAAGTCTGCGCTCAGAGAGCCCAGCTCTTCTCGCTTCCGGGGCGACGTTGTCAGCTAGAAGGGCAGAAAGGCGGTCGGCTATGGCCACCGCAATAAAGAAGTCCCCCGCCGATCGGGGCACGTCGTACGCCGCGCCGCCGGTCGGTTCGAGTGGGCAGCGTCAGCCGCGAGGCGGTGACCCGCTGGTCACCGGAACGCTAGCTGTGCTCCCGGATGAGCCCCCGATCTCGGCAGCCGTCAATCGACGCGTTGAGTACCGCTGCGAGTGCGGACACGTCCTGCGTACGTTTGGCGGGGGGCGCCATCGGGTCTTTTTCGAGCCTGGTGACACCGGCCCGGACGAACCCGTGATGAACGGTGCCTGCCCAGCTTGCGGACGCGAATTGCCGGGCAAGAACCGATCGTGACTGTCGATCGCGCCCAACGAACGCGAGCTCCGGTCGAGGGATTGGGTCGGCCATGACCCACGCCTGCTGTGCCGGCTGCCGGCTGCGCTTCACCCCAGCGGCAGCGGCGCACCTGACGGCTTGCCCAGTCTGCGGCGAGCCGCTGCAGCGCCTGGTGGGGCTCGCGGGAGCCGTGGGGTATCGGCCGTTCAGGCCAGAGGACGCCCCTGGCGCGCTGCCTGAGGCGATCGAGGTGTCGATGCCGATCCCTGATCCGGAAGCGGGCGCCTCGTGACGCATGTGTTGGCGACACCCACGCGCAAAGACGCCACGGTCGAGCAGAACACTGAGCTCATGGGGGCCTGAGCCCCGGTGAACATGACCAAAGGAGACAAGATGGCTGTCAAGCACAAGGTGACGGTATCCGCCGGGCCAACGAACAACCGGAGCAGTGCCGCCGAACGACGCGCAGCGCAGACCGAGTGGCTCTCGACCCAGCAGGCGGTGCTTAAGCAGGAGGCTGCGGAGCGTCGTGCCGAGCGCGCCAACCAGAAAGTTTCCGCCGCATCCACGCCGCGCAACGCGGCACCTGCGAGACGCAGCAACTCCCGCTGATCGGCTGACCCATCGCGGGGTTCGATCAACGCAGTTCGCGCGTGCCCTCGCTTCCCCGGCGGGCGGTGATCAGCATCCTCGGGGCCGCCGTGGTTACAGGCGCCCTGGTGGTGGAGCTCGCTGGACGGCGGGGACAGTTCACGGCGGCGATCCATGCCGCTCCGATCTGGATCCTGTTGCTGGTCGTGCTGCTTCAGCTCGTCGCGCTGATCGCTCGTACCGAGGCGTGGCACGTGTGCGTACGGGCGACCGGCGCAACGGTCGGCCGCCGCCGGCTGTTCCGTGCCGCCGGCGTTGGTTACCTCGCCAGTGTGTTCAACGGCTCACTCGGGGTCGCGGCACGGATTGCCGCGCTGCGCCGTAGCGCCCCGCACGACAGCCCCCATGTGCCAGCGCTGCTGGCCGCCGAGGTGCCGATCATCAGCGTCGAGATCGCGTTGACGGCGATCTTCTCCTTCACCCTGGTCGGGCCACTCGGCCTCCCTTGGTGGGCACCCGTGATCGCAGTCACGGTCGCCGGCGTCGCCGTGCTCGGCCTCGGTCGCCTCTCAAATCGCCGCCGGCTCGGACTCTGGTCGGGCCTTGCGGTGATGCACAGCCACCGAGCTCGCATGGTCGCGTTCGTGTTGCTCGCCATCTGCGCGCAGATCGCGCGCAACTGGCTGGTGTTTCACGGGATCGGGGTGCACGTCTCCGTGCTCGACGCGATCGCGCTGCTGATCGCGATGTTCACGCTTGGCCAGCTCCCAATCGGCCCCACCCTCGGCCCGGCAGCGGCCGTGGTGATCCTCGGCTCGCACGGAGTCGCGTCCGTGGCCGCGGCAGGCGTATTGCTCACCATCACCGCGACGGTCGGCTCCCTCTGCTACGCCGCGTGGGCGCTCGCAGACCACTTCGGCGGCCGCCGCCCCGCCCTCCTCCCCGAGCCCCCCGAGGCCTCCGAGGTCGCAGTCACCGCGATCCCGGCCTGAGCCGAGGCCCGAGCGTTGGGCCGCCGCCGATGTAGAGTCGCGCCGGGATGTCCGTTTCGCAGAGCACGGACCGGCCCGAGATCGATCTCGGCTCACTCGAGTTCTGGGCTCAGCCCGCGGGGGAGCGCGATCGCTACTTCGAGCGGTTGCGGCGAGACGCCCCGATCTCGCGCCACGCACCTCCGGAGGACATTCTCGGCCTGCCCGAGACGGGCCGTCGGCATTACTGGGCGATCGTCCGCTACGGCGACATCCGGCGCATCTCGCGCGACCCGGGCACGTTCTGCTCCGGTGAAGGCGTTCAGTTCGGGGACGCGCCGCCCGAGATGCTCGAGGCCTCACAGTCGTTTCTGGCGATGGACGCGCCGCGTCACACCAAGCTGCGAGCGCTTGTCTCCTCGGCGTTCACGCCGCGGCAGGTGGCGCGGATCGAGGACGGGATACGCATCAACGCGGCGCGGATCGTCGCGGACGCGTGCAGCACCGGCGGTGGGGAGTTCGTCGATCTGATCGCCAGGCGGCTGCCGCTGCAGACGATCTCGGACATGCTCGGGGTGCCGCCGGCCGATCGCGAGCGGGTGATGGAGGCAGCCGACACGCTGGTCTCCGCCGCTGACCCCGAGTTCTTTGCCGATCGCCCGCCGATCGAGGTGCTCGGTGGGGCGCTGTGGACGCTGACCGAATTCGCCACCGAGCTCGCCAAGCATCGCGAGCAGCACCCGAGCGATGACCTGATGACCGCGCTGGTCGAAGCCGAGGTTGATGGTGACCGCCTGACACACGCGGAGATCGCGGCGTTCCTGGTGCTGCTGTCGGTGGCCGGCAACGACACGACGCGGCACACGACTTCACACGCGCTCCGTGCGCTGACGCTCAATCCAGATCAACGCAAGCTTCTGCTCGAGGACCTCGACGCACTGTTACCCGACGCTGTCGAGGAGTTCGTCCGCTGGGCGTCACCGGTGATGACATTCAGACGCACGACGACGCGCGAGGTCGAGCTCTACAACCAGACCCTTGCGCCGGGGGAGAAGGTCGTTCTCTTCTACCACTCAGGCAACCGCGACGAGCGCGCATTCGACCGTCCCTGGCAGTTCGATGTCACGCGCAGCCCGAACCGTCATCTCGGCTTCGGCGGTGGTGGGCCGCACTACTGCATGGGCGCATCGCTCGCCCGCACGCAGCTCAGAGCGATCTTCGGCGAGATGCTGCGCGTGATGCCGGACATCGAGGCGGGCGAACCCGAGCTGCTTCGCAGCGCGTTCATCCACGGCATCAAGCGGATGCCCTGCACGTTCACCGCGCGCGCCTGACGCGCGCCCGGCCCCGTTTTGGCGGCCCGCTGGATCGGCGCGGGGTGACCGGCAGCCCGATCGCGCGGCGCATCGCTGCGCGGGTCCGGTCAAGCGCGGTCGGGTCGTCGGTCAGTCGGCCGACGACGCTGCCGCCCGAGGCGAGACTGTGCAGCTCAAGGGCGATGTCAGCCGGGTCGCGGTCGCCCGCGAGATCGCCGGACTCGTAAGCGTGACGTGCCTCGGCCTCGAGCACGGCCAGCCAGCGGCGGACGGCCCGAGAGACGTCGTCGTGCAGGGGACCGGGCCGCGCGTCGTATTCGACTGACGCCGTGGTGACGAAGCATCCTCCCGGGAACACGCCGTCACGGAGGTGGGCGATCCAGGCATCGATGATCGCTTCAAGCCGCGGCAGTCCCGGAGCGGATCGGCTGGCGGGCTCCCAGACCGCGGCCGTGAAGCGCTCGATTGCGGCGTCGAGCACCGCCCGCTGCAACGCCTGCTTGTCGCCGAAGCGACCGATCAGTCCGCTCTTGCTCATCTGCAGCGTGCCCGCGAGTCTGCCGATCGTGATCCCCTCGAGACCCTCGACCGAGGCCAGGTCGATCGCGGTCTCGATCGCGCCGGCTCGACTCTTGGCGGCGTCAGCAGCTGTTCGGCGTGGCATTCGCTGCAAGAATAGCGTACGATCGTTCGTACGATATAAATTGCCTTTCGGTTGAGGCGAGGCGAGAGGGCGAGCGATGCGGTTGAGATGGCTGGGCTGGGCCGGGGCGGAGATCGAGAGTGAGGGCGCGACGGTCGTGATCGACCCGCTCGAGGACGCCGGCGCAGTGTTCGCCCCGCTCGGCGAGCAGGCCGCCGCCGTGATCGTGCCCGAGGTCGTTGCGCCGAGTGAGGGACGTGCCGTCGCCGGGCTGGTGACCCATCTGCATCGCGATCACGCCGACGCCGCCGCGCTCAAGGCGGCGCTCCGAGCCGAGGCACCGGTCCTTGAGCCACCGGGTCAGGGCGATGATTCGGTCGATCATCTCGCCCTCGCTCAGGCCGACCACGAGCTGACCGCCGCCGGCCTTGAGCGCCGGCAGGTCGCCCCGTGGGAATCGGTCAGGATCGAGCCGTTCACGCTGACTGCGCTGCCCGCAGCCGATGGAATCGGCGACCCACAGGTCGCATGGCTGATCGAGACCGACACGGCGCGCGTGCTGCATCTCGGCGACACCATGTTCCACGGATACTGGTGGCGGATCGCCCGCCGGCACGGTCCCTTCGACGCGGTCCTGGTCCCGGTCAACGGCGCCGTCCTGAGCTTTCCCCACCGGCGGCCACCCAGTCCGAGCGCCGGCGTGATGGACCCTGACCAAGCCGCCGCGGCCGCCGGCATCCTGGGTGCTCGGCTGGCGATCCCGATCCATGACCGTGGATACGAGCTGCCCGGCACCTACGTGCCGGTAACCGACGCCGCCCAGCGATTCGTTGCCGCGGCCGCCGGTCAAGCGGTCCCGACTGTTGCCCTGCAGCCGGGCGAGACGATCAGCATCGCGCCTGAGCTCCCCGCCGCTGCGGGCGCGCGGCGTGCAAATTGACCCGCAGCTACTCGGGAACGAGGACTACCTTGCCGATGTTGCGCCGCTCGGCGATGAAGCGGTGGGCTTCAGGGGCCCGGTCAAAGGAGAACGTCGCGGCGACGACCGGCTTCAGCTCGCCATTCTGAAACCGCGGCACCAACGGAGCAATCACCCGGTCGAAGCTTCCCTCGGTATCCCACCAGGAGAGCATGTTGAGGCCGAACACGCCCTTGTTCTCGTTCATCACTCCGAGCCCCTTCCACCACGGCATCGACGAGAACGGGCTCTTGGCGAGGGTCCGCAATGCAGCCGGCATGCTCCGGCTCTCTCCGGTCTGGACCTCGGAGGCGCCGTACATGATCAGCCGGCCCCCAGGGCGCAGCAGCTGGTAGTCCTTGCGGAAGCTCGACGGGCCGAGCGCGTCGAAGGCGACATCGATCCCCTCGCCGCCCGTGAGCCGGCGCACCTCGGCCGCGAAGTCCTGGGTGCGGTAGTCGATCGGATGGTCGACGCCCTGCTCGCGGATTGCGTCGTGCTTTGAGACCGACGCGGTCCCGAACACCTCGGCGCCGATGGCCTTGGCGATCTGCGTCGCCGAGATCCCGACGCCGCCGGCCGCCGCGTGGATCAGGACCCGCTCGCCCTCCTTGAGCCCTCCCATCACGACAAGGCCCGCCTGAGCGGTCGCGTAGTTCACCGGGAAGGCTGCCCCCTCCTCGAACGAAAGCCGATCGGGCAATCCGTAGACCATGTTCTCGCGCACCGTGACCAGCTCGGCCTGGCCGTTGAAGCGCGTACCGGCGAGCACTCGGTCGCCCGGCTTGACTGACTCGACCCCGCCTCCCACCGACTCAACGGTGCCCGCCACCTCATAGCCGACCACGCATGGCACCTTCGGCGAGTCCGGGTACAGCCCGGTCCGCGCGAGCGTGTCGGCGAAGTTGATCCCGGCCGCCTTGACGGCAATCCGGACATCACCCGGCCCGACCGGGGGGTCGGGCAGCTCCTGGACCTTGAGAACCTCAGGCCCGCCGTGCTCGGTGATCACAACAGCCCGCATCGGGTCGTTGACTCTATGCGAATCGAGGCCGGCGGGGCGGTTGCGCAAAACCTGCGCCCAGCCCAGTCAATCGATTACGGCCCCGGCTCACCCCAGGTCCGCCCACGACAAGCGGGGCACGCCGATCAGACGATTGACGTCCCGAGAGCGGCGACGCCGGTTCTCCGGCTTGCGCAGCCGCCGTGACCTGCAGAACGTGACCAATCCAGCCCAGCCGGTTTGATTTGGCACAAACCGCAGGCTGAGCGTGACAAACGTGGCAAATCGGCCTCGCGGATTCGGATTTGTCACGTTAAGCATGGGCCTCGCCGCCCGCCAGGGACGCTCGCACCCGGCAGCGCACCCCGCGGCCGCCCGACGGGTTCCACGGGCTGACGCACGGTCCGCTGACCGGGGCCCGGCGTGACCGTCGGGTCCTGGTCACTGCCCGCCGCTCGAGCACCTCTGAGCACGGCGTGGAGTCCGCCGCTGCGCTCACCGTCGTGCTCCCCTTGACAGGTGACGGGCGCGCGGTAGGTTTCTTACCGAGCAGCGCTCAACTGTGTCATGCGCGCGGCTGAGTAACCCAGAAGGCGGGGTCTTCGCAGGGGAGGGCGGGGTCTTGGCAGGGGAGGGCGGGGTCTTGGCAAGGGGGCGGGTTCTTGGCAGGGGTGCCAGACCGATCGGACGCGTCCGGGCATGAGCGCCGGCTCGCCTGACCTTCTGCTGGTCCGCGCGGCCGACCTTGTCGTTCTCGGCGTTGCCTTTTCCGACGGCTTCCAGGCCGGTCCGAGTGGCGGGGTGCCGACCCTCGAGGCCACCCGCTCAGGTGCACAGCTGACGATCGTGTTCGCACCGCAGTCGATCGCGGAGGAGAAGTACCAGGGCCCGGGTGACGGTTCCCTGCGGCGGGCCCGCCTGGCCGGCGCGAGCCGGGTCACGTTTGACGTGACGGCCGGGACCACGATCGAGCTCAACGTCGCGGGGCTGCTCGGGGCGCTGACAAGCGCAGCGCTGACTGAGGATGACGCCAACCCGACGGTGATCGAGCTTCCGTGGCATCTGCCGGTTCGCCCGGCGGCGGGGACTGGAGTCAGGATGGTCTGTGAGCACCTCGCAGATGCGGCTCCGTCGACCGCCGGCGTCACCGGACTGTGGACCACCCGACTGCGCGCGCAGAACGCAACAACCGGTGACGCCGGCCTGGTGCTAATCCCGCTCGACCCAAACCAGGATGACGGCGGCCTGGACGTGAGCCCGCTGAACGGCGGTCAACGTCAGAGCATCAAGGACGCACTTCCGGCCCGGGCGAGTGCACGCCGCCTGGAGCTGAGCGCCCTCGGAGGCTCGCTGTCGGCGCGGCTCGCGACGCCCGGCTTCGACTGGGACCACGACGCCACGCTCGGTCGTGACAGGCGCGTGCGCGTCGCTGAGGCCGGGGTTCTGTATCCCTTCGGGCATCGCGCGGTCTACGTCGAGATCGCCGAGCGGGTGTTCGATCCGGGCGGTGCGCCGACGCTGGCCGCGATGCACCGTGACACCTATCTGTTCCTGTCCGAACCGGTGCGGAACATGAGCAGCGACGAAATCGCGGTGCTGCGAACGTTCCCGTTCAGCGAGGTTGAAGTCCTCGGAGACAGCTTCACCGGGATCGCGCGGGCAGCGTTCACGCAGATCACGCGGCCGGTCGATCCGCCGACGGATCTGCAGGACCAGCTTGACACCGTGCAGGCTGACCAGGCGCAGAAGGCGGCGGATGTCCAGCAGTTCCTGGCCGATCAGCCGCAGACACTCGAGCAGTACATCGAGCAGGGACTCGGCTCCGCGCCGGATCTGACTCAGGCCCGGCAAGACGCGGCTTCGTTCGATCCCGCCGGCCTGCTGCAGCAGCAGCGCGACATCGACGCGGAGATCGACAGCCTCGAGCGACAACTGGCGTCCGAGACCGACCCCGACGCTGCCCAGGTGATCCAGCAACAGATCAGCGATCTGATCGCGACCCGCCCGACCAACCAGGACATCGCAGCAGCCCAAGCGGGCCTCAACGCGGCCAATGCGCAGATCGCGGCGCTGACACCCGTGGTCCAGCAGGAGTTCGACTCGCTGCCGCGGACGGTTGAGGCCGCCGCGGCAGTGTTCCTGCCGGCACAGCAGCTGCTCGATGACAACACTCAGATCGCGAACCTGAACGGCGAGATCGCGGCCATCGACGCCGCGGCCTCAGAGCAGCACGACCTCTTGTTCGTGCCGACACTCGAGAACGGCCAGCCGCTCCAGTTCCCGATCCGCTGCGCCGGAGCCCTGGGCGACGTCACCTTCTCCGTCCCGCTCGTGTTCGTGAAGGATTTCACGCTGCCTGCGCAGGATCACGTCCCGGAGTTCCGCTCGCTGACTGACGCTACCGCCGTCAACCTGGTCACGAGCGCCTGGCAGGCCAACAGCGCGATCCCGCTGCCGGGCACGCGGATCGACATGGTCCGCGGCGGAGAGCCGCAACCGCCGCCCGGCGACGTCCACGAGGTCCACTCCCTCACCGTCGCGGGAATCGCGAGCCCGGACGGCTTCCGTCCGCGGCTCACGTCCTTCGCCGTGCAACTCCCGGCTCTTCGGGCGCTGCTGCCCGAGCAGGCCGCAACCGTGACACTTCGCTACGCGGACGAGTTCCTCGAACAGCCCGCCATCCCGGAGATCCCATTCGAGATCGCGCCGAGCGAGACGATCAACGTCCTGTTCACGGGGCGGGCAGACAGGTCGGGCGGGCTGGTCACGCCGAACTTCCTCGCAGACAGCATCTCTCGCACCCTGGGGCCGGTGGCTCGGCAGTCGGTGCCTGGGCTGCCGAGCTTCAACTTCCAGTCAGCGTTCAAGGACGCGACCCTGCTCGGCTTCCCGCTCTCGTCGCTGGTCGACCTTGCCTCCGGCACGCCCGACCCACAACCGCCGGCGATCCTGGCACCACTGGCTGACGGGATCCCCGACGGCGTGCAGATGGACTGGACGCTCGACCTCGCCCAGCACGGTCCGTTCCGGCCCACCGCCCAGACCAAGCTCGTGCTCAGCGCCCGGCTCTCGCCCGCCGATGGCCAGAGCAAGACCGTCTGCACGGTCAACGATTTCGGGCTCGTGCTGCCGCCCGATGGCGTCATCGCCTCGGGCCTGCTGACGCTCGACTTCAGCTCGGTGCAGTTCACCCAGATCGCGGGCAAGCCGCCAAGCCTGGCCATCAAGGGGCTCCATGTCGGCTTCGGCGGCGCGCTCAAACTGCTTCAGGAGATCGAGGCTGAAGTGGACAAGTTCGTGTCGCTGCCGGAGAACGTGCCAACCGTGGATGTCAGGGCCGACGGGATCGCCGCCAGCTACGGACTCGCGGTTCCAAGCATCCCGGCGGGGGCGTTCCTGATCCGAGACATCTCGATGCGGGTTGAGCTCGACGTCCCGTTTGACGGCAAGCCGGTGACGGTCGAGCTGTCGTTCGCATCGCGAGACGACCCCTTCAACGTCAGCGTGCTGGCCTTCGGTGGCGGGGGGTACATCGATCTGACGATCGGACCCGAGGGGCTGCAGCGGCTCGAGGCGTCGATCGACTTCGGCGCCTCACTCGTGGTGGACTTCATCATCGCTCGTGGCGAGGTTCACGCGCTCGGCGGCGTTCGCTTCGTGCAGGACGCCGAGTCGATCGACATCGACGGGTTCATCAGGATCGGGGGAAGCGTCGAGGTCCTCGGGCTGGTGTCGGTCTCGATCGAGCTCGTGGTCACGCTCAGCTACCAGGAGGGTCCCGATCCGTCGGACCCAACGGCCCCGCCGCGCAACCGGCTCGTCGGGCGCGCGACGATCGTGATCGATGTCGACCTCCTCCTGTACTCGGACTCGGTCGAGATCGACAGCGGTGAGTGGGTGCTCGCCGGGAGCGAGGGCCAGCCGCGCATGCATTCCCTCGCGATCGCAGCCGTGTCGGATCCGTTCGTCGCCTGGCAGCAGTACCTCGGTGCGTTTGCGGACGAGGGGTCGGGATGAGCGAGCTCGTCTGGGTGGCGATCCCCGGGGGCCTGCAGTCAGGTCGCCAGCTGATCCGTGTGCTCGTGGTTCCGAAGCTCGACGGCGGCACACTGGACAGCTGCGGCATGGCGATCTGGCCGCCGCAGTCGCTGGGCGATCAGACGCTGGCGGCGGATTGGCGGGCCGACGAAAGCGGAACGTCGCAGGAGGTGAGCGTGCCCCCGGCGGACGTCATCCTGTCCGCCCAGCCCGGACTGTGGCAGCGCTTCTTCGCGCCTTCGACCGCGGTCGGCGCAGGCCGCCAGAACGGCCCGCATCCGGAGCCGGTCGTAAGCCCGACGGCGTCCACGGCATCGGACATCGACGGGACATACTCGGGCGCCGCCGGGGTATCGATTGACGCCGCCCAGCCCGGGCCGCCGCCGGAATACCACCACGCCGTCGCCGATGGGCTCGCCCGCTGGAACGACGGCGGGGCCGCCGGTCGTGCCCCGGCGCCGCCCGCAACACCAGCGCCAGCGCCGCCGCCCCTCGCCCCGCCGGGCTTTGACCGCGTCATCTCGCTGCTGCGCGAGCACCCCGCCGTGCTCAGAGCGCTGGGCCTGGTGTTCGACGTGCGCGTAACCGCCCCGGAGGCGCTCGCCGGAGGTGGCGAGGTCCGGATCCGGTGGCCGGGCGCCGACGCATCGCTTCCGCAGATCGTGTCGCCGTGGACGCAGTACGGGCGCGGCTTTCTGCCCGACTCCGCGAGCGGGGAGGTCAGCGCCGGCATGGCCACGCTGACCCCGGACCCGACCGCGCCGGCAGGGCCGGCAGGGCCGGCGGGCACCCCGTGGAAGGTGGTCACGGTCGACGTCGACGGTGCGTCGAGAAAGCTCCGCGATGCGGCGCTGCTGGTGGCCGGCGGCGCGCAGGCGCCGAGCGCGATCGACCCGGCGCTGGGGGTCAGCCTGCCGGCTCTGCGCACCGCCGGCCTGCAGCTCGTCCGCGCTGGACGCAGTCAGCGGATGGCGCGCCGGCGAGGCGCCGCCGAGCCGCTCGACGGCCAGGTGCTCGACGCCGACGACCTCGTGCTTGGCTACCGTCTCGACGTCAGGCGGGGCAACGAGTGGCGCTCCCTGCACGAACGACTGGCCACCTACACGATCGCCGGCACACCGATCGGCGAGCCCGGCACGCCCGAAGAGGGACACGTCAAGGTCAACGGCGCGGTGCGACAGCCCGACGGTGGGCTGTCCGCCGATGAGACCGTCGCACGGTGGAGCGGGTGGAGCCTGTCGGTGGCCCGCCCGCGATTCGATGCGCCCGAGGGTGCCCCCGGCCCCGAGCGAGTGGGTGGTCTTCCGTTTGAGTTCGACTTCGCCTTCGAGGCCAAGTCGGGATCGCTGCCGGCGTTGCGATTCACGGCCACCTATGACCTCCGCGCCCGCGTCGTCGACATGGCCGGTGGGGCGCTGCAGCTGGGAGACGCCGCCGCGGACCGCTGCGCGATCTCCGGGATCGCCTACCGGCGCTACGAGCCAGTGTCATCCCCGGGCCTGGCGTTGGAATCGATCACCGACCCTCCCTTGGTGGCTCCGGTCGATCCCGGGGCGCCCGCACCGGCATCGCCGGGCGAGGCGGTTGACCGCGTGGTTGTGCGCAGCGCGCCGGGCGTGAGCATCGACCAGTTCCCCGTCGCCAACTCCGAATATGTCCTGCACGCCGGCCGCAGCCTGACCCGGCCGGCCACATCGCTGGCGATCGCCGAGCAACACGGAATGCTCGATGCCCCGGGCCTCGACGCCGCAAAGACGTTCGCGATGGTCCAACGCGCCGTCGCCGCGGGTGGCCCAGGGCAGAACGGCGCTCAATCTGCCGCGCCACTGCCCGATCCCGCGGCGGGCGGGATTCAGGTGGTCGCCCGCGGCGAGCCCGGTGCGCCCGCCGCCGCGCCGGCGCGGCGTTCCTGGACCGATCCATGGCCCGAGCCGGGCGCGCCAAAGACGCTCGAACTGCGCGCCCGCGGCGCGGCGGAGCCGGCCGTCATCTGGGAGGACGACACGCTCGTCGTACGGCTCGCGCCGGCCGAGCAGCTGACGCTGGAGCTGTCATCGACGCTGACCGAGAACTTCCTCGATCACTTCGCGCTTCAGGACGCGATGCCGTCGGACTCGAAGGCGGCCGCCGAAGCAGGTCGCCATCCGCTGATCACCCCGACGGAGACGGTGACGCTCGTGCACGCGATCCGGCGGCCGCTCAGCGATCCCTCGGTCACCGCGCAACTGAGCGCGGCTGACCGCGACGAGGGCCACACGGTCGCGTCGCTGAATCCGGCGCCCGCGCTGCTCGGCATCGACGCCAACAGCACCGCCCAGCTCGACATCACGGCCGCCTGGGCCGAGGTGAGCGACAACCTCTCGAGCCCGCTCGAGGGGGTGCCGGTGCAATCGGTCAAAATCAACCGCGGCGACACCACGTTTGCAGACCCGCTCCGGCACGAGTTCGGCGACACCCGCCATCGCGACGTCACCTACACGCTGACCTCGGTCAGCCGCTTTCGTCAGTACTTCACCGACGACGAGCCTCCCGAGCAGTTCCTCCTGCACCGGCCGGTGGCGACGGTGAACGTTCTCAGCAGCGCCACACCGCCACCGCCGGTGGTGGTCGCGACCGTCCCGGCGACGGTCTGGAGCGAGTCGACCCAGGGGAGCACGATCCACCGCAATCGAGCGGGCGGCTGGCTCCGGGTCGAGCTCGCGCGGCCCTGGTATCAGACCGGGGCGGGCGAGCGGCTGGCGGTGATCCTGTGGGACCGCAACGACAGCGACGTGCAACCGTCGGCCGAGCTGCTCCCGTTCATCACCCAGGCCGGCCGCGACCCGATCTGGTCGACGGTCGATCTCGAGCGCTGGCCGACCGAGCCGACATTTGCTGGCACCGTCGGACCGGCGGCATCGGTGCAACTGACCGAAGTCGCGCACAGCGTCCTGGCCGTCGTATACGAGCCGTGGTTCCACGGTGACCGCTGGTATGCCGATGTTGCGCTTCCCGGCCTCGCGGCAGCCTCGTACTCGCCGTTCGTCCAGCTCGCGCTCGCCCGCTACCAACCCGACAGCATCGCCGGCCACGCGCTCTCGCCCGTTGTTGCAAGCGAGATGGTCCAGCTGCTGCCCGACCGCGCGCTGACCGTGACCCGGACGGGGAACACCGTGTCGGTGGCGCTCACCGGACTCGGGCCTGCGGGTCCCAGCCCCAACCGCGTCGACGTGTTGCTCGAGCAGTGCCCGCTCGCGCTCGGATCCGGCGCCGAGGCGCTCGAGCTCACCTCTCTGACGGAGTCCTCGTCACTGCCGGCCTGGACCGCGGTTCCCGGCGCCGTCCGTCAGACCACCCTCGGCGCGGGCGCCGTGCAGCTTCCGATCCCGGCCGGGTCCGGGGCGACCCGGGTCCGCGTTCGCGAGGTGGAGCTGATCGGAGCCGACGCCGGCGTTCCCGCACCCCAGACGACGAGCGCCGGCGAGCTGGGCGAGCGCGTCGTCTTCACGGACGTTGTGCTGGTGCCCGCCTCCTGAACCGACCGGCCTTCAAGAGCCGGCGTCAGCGGCGCGCCGCGACGTTGAAAGCCGGTTTGGCCACAAACCCGAACGGGCTCGAGGGACCCCGCCGGAAGCTTCCGGTCGCGACGCTGATCACCCACGGTGGCGGCAGCTTCCCATCCGTTCGCTGCAGGAAGGACGCAAACAGCTTGGTCGACTGCGGGCAGGTGATGCCGGTGCCCTTGAAGATGCTCACCCAGTAGTTGCCGGCCAGGAAGCGCAGGGCGCCGATCCGGTCGTTGTTTACGACCCGGAAGGTCGCCGGGCAGCGGGTCGTCTTGGTCGGGTAGCGGTGGCCGCCGCCACCGTGGTCGGGATCGGGCTCGACGCGGAATCCATAGCTCACCGATCCACGGACGAAGGTGCCGTCGTTCGGGAGCAGAATCCAACCGTTGGGCAGGATGCCGTCGAAATCCATCAGGAACTGCGTGAGCAGCGCGGCGTCCTTGGCGCAGGTCGGAGCCAGGGGACCGAGCCGATCGATGATGTAGCGACCCTTGTTCATCACCAGCGGGCCGATGCGGTCGTTCTGGGAGAGAACGAAGCGCGTCGGGCAGACGAGTCCGTTACCACCTCCGCCGCCCCCGCCGGCGCGCTGGACGGAGAACGACTGCCCGCGCGGGCCGGCGAACCGTCCGCGGCCCACGGACTGCGGGATTGGGCGCCAGCCGCCGGGCAGGCGCCCGTCCCAGTCGTTGAGGAACTGCGTGAACAGCTGGGAGGCTGCCGGACAGCTGAGGTTCGTCGCCTGAATCGTGTACGGGCCGCCTGGAAGCGAGAGCTTCCCGACCCGGTCGTTGTGCTCGACCTGAAATGTGCCCGGACAGGACGTTGTCGCAGCGTGGCCAAGGTTGGCGTAGACCAGGCAACCGAGCAGTGCCGCTGCGAGCGCGAGCAGCCGTACCTTCGGCTGCCCAGCGAGCAGGCGGACGCAAGCAGAACGATCCGACATACCCCGTGTCTCCCCTCGTGAAGCGATCGAAAATTCCGCCGAAGCGTATCTGGGCGGCGCGGGCGGCGCTCCGTCAGCTCGTAACGGTCCTTGCCGAACGCCCGTGCGCCAGCCCCCAGCTGACGATCCGCTCCGGGTGAATCGTGATCAGCGGCGTCGGCAACGCGATCGCCTCGGCCCGGCCGCGGACCTCGATCCCCCGCGGACGCCACGGGTCGGTGCTCTTGAGATCGTCGATCACGATCGCGGCACGTCCGCTGCGTGCGACGTCGCGGAACTTCTTTGACTGCTCGAGCTCGTGGCCGCCGATGTCGATCGTGTCGCGGGCCGCGTTGTAGATCCAACCGACCGGCACCACATGTGGGGTGCCGTCCGCGCCGACCGTCGCCAACCGTCCGAGCCGCCGGCCGCCGGTCAGGTACTCGAGCTCGACCTCTCTGAACACGCTCACGGTGACGGGGGATCGCCGACTCGGTGCTCCTCGAGCTCGCTCAGATCGTCGGGCGCCATCGGTCAGGATCATATGCCGCGGTCGAGGATCCAGCGAGCGGCGAGCGCTTCAGAACGAGCTTCCATCCGCCCCACTTGGTTGATTGGTCCAGACGATGGGCGGTGCACCCCGATGAGCAGCAGGGCCTCACGGTACGACGTGCTGTTTGAGCCGGTCGTGCTCGGCCCGGTGACGGCGAGCAACCGCTTCTTCCAGGTCCCCCACTGCAACGGCATGGGCCACCTGCGACCGGCGGGGCTTGCCGAGATGCGGGGGGTGAAGGCCGAGGGCGGCTGGGCCGTGGTCTGCACCGAGGAGGTCGCGTTTCACTGGTCCAATGACCTGTCGCCCTATGCCGAGGGGCGGCTGGTCGATGACGACGACCTGCCGATGCACGAGCTGACCGTGGAGCGGATCCACGCCCACGGGGCGCTGGCCGGCTGTGAGTTGGTGCACTCGGGGCGGACGGCCGCCAATCTCGAGATCCGCGCGGCGCCGATGGGCGTCACGGCGGTGCCGGTTGACGGAACCGAGCCAGTCCAGTCGCGCGCAATGACCCTGCGTGACATCGCCGACGTGCGGCGCTGGCACGCCAAGGGCGTCGACCGAGCGCTCCAGGCCGGCTACGACCTCGTCTACGTCTACGCCGGCCACGCGCTGTCGACGGTGCAGACCTTCCTATCCCGGCGCTTCAACACCCGGACCGACGCCTACGGCGGATCGCTCGAGAACCGGGCCCGCCTGCTGCGCGAGATCCTCGAGGACACGCTCGAACGGGCCCAGGGGCGGGCGGCGGTCGCGTGTCGAATCTGCGTCGACGAGCTGATCGGAGCGCCGGGGCTCGAGCGAGGGGAGATCGAGGAGCTGCTGGGGATGATCGGTGAGCTTCCGGACGTGTGGGACTTCATGGTCGGCGATTGGGACTTTGACTCGCTGACCGCGCGCTACGGCGAGGAGGCGTGGCAGGAGCCCTACGTCCGCGGGCTCAAGGCGCTGACATCGAAGCCGGTCGTCGGGGTCGGCAGGTTCACCTCGGCCGACACGATGGTGCGGATGGTCCGCGACGGAGTGCTCGACCTGATCGGCTCGGCCCGCCCCTCGATCGCCGACCCATTCCTTCCGCGCAAGATCAGGGAGGGGCGCTGGGACGACATCCGGGAGTGCATCGGCTGCAACATCTGCGTCGCCAGCGATTGGACGGTCACCTCATTGCGCTGCACTCAGAACCCGACCGTCGGTGAGGAGTGGCGCCGCGGCTGGCATCCGGAGCGAATCCGCCCCAAGCGCAGCAACGCGAAGGTCCTGGTCGTCGGCGCCGGGCCGGCGGGACTCGAGGCGGCGATGTCGCTCGGTCAGCGCGGATATGACGTCGTGCTCGCCGAAGCCGCTGCACGAGAGCTTGGCGGACGCGTCACGCTTGAGGCGCGGCTCCCGGGCCTCGGCTCCTGGATCCGGGTTCTCGACTATCGGCTCGCACAGCTGCGGCGGTTGCGAAACGTCGAGATCGCGCGCGGAAGTGCGGTCACCGGCGAGGAGGTGCTGCGCTACGACTTTGACCATCTCGCCGTCGCGACCGGGGCCCGGTGGCGCAGTGACGGCGTCGGCCGCGCGTCACTGCACGCGCTTGCGATCGCGGACGGGCTCGAGGTCCTGACGCCAGATGATCTGCTTGGAGGAAAGCTTCCGGCCGGTGAGCAGGTTGTGCTCTACGACGACGACCACTACTACATGGGCGGCGTGCTCGCCGAGCTGCTCGCGGCGGCCGGCAAACAGGTGACGATCGTGACCCCGGAGCCGCGCGTGTCGGCGTGGACGGTCAACACGATGGAGCAGCCGCGAATCCACGCGGCGCTCGCGAGGGCCGGAGTGACGATCGTGCTCTCCCAGGCGCTTCGCTGCGCGGGACCGGACGGGGTCCGGTTCGCATCCGTCTACACCGGCGATGAGACCACATTGGCCGCCGACGGCCTCGTGCTCGTCACCGCACGGCTCCCCAACGACGCGCTGGTGCACGAGCTCGATCAGCTCGGCCGAGGCCCGAGCGTGCAGGCGATCGGCGACGCGCTCGCCCCGGGCACGATCGCAAACGCGGTCTGGGACGGCCACCGGTACGCCGAGGAGCTTGACGATCCGGTCGCGCAGGACCCAGACCAGGTCCCGTTCCGGCGCGAGATCATCGCGCTCCCGCGCGACTGACGACGTATGCGCCTGCTCGGAGGCGATCAGTCCAGCTGGGACGCGAAGCCGCTCGCGATCCCCGCCGCAACCTCGCGCATCACTGGCTCGGCCGCACGCGCATCACGCTCGAGCTGTTCCGGAACGACGCCGTTGCGGGCAAAGAACTCCGCCGTCACCGCGTGGACGACGCCATCCTCGCCGCGGATTCCCGCGGCCACCGCCACAGCCCATTCGGGCGGGACCTCGGGATGGCACTGAAACGCCCACGTGTTGCCGATCCGGCACGCCTGCGCGCAGACCTCGTTCTCGAGCAGCACAGTTGCGCCCGCCGGGGGCTCGAACGCGTACGCGTGGGCGTGAAAGACCGAGAACTGCCCGGGCGCTCTCCCGAGCAACGGGTCGCCCGTCGCGTCGGGGGTGCTCCTCACATCCCGGAAGCCCTGCTCGACCTCGCACTCGTAGACCGAGCCGCCGAGCGCCTGCACGAGAAGTTGGCCGCCGAGGCAGAGGCCCAGCACCGGCAGGTCGGCCGCCAACGCCTCGTCAATCACGTCGCGTGCCCGCCGGACCGCGGGCGTGTCGTCGACGGGATCGGCGAGCCCCGGCAGGACGGCGATCCCGGCGTACGCGCGAACGCTCGGAAGCGGGGTGTCGGGCGAGCGGGCGTCGAGCTGCACCCCGGCGGCCTCCAAGCCGTCGCCGATCAGCCCGAGCGACTTGTCCGGGTCATTCTGAATCACGAGCAGCCGGCGATGCATGGCGGCTGTCTGTCATGTCCGGCGGTCAATGTCAAGCGCCGGCGAGGACAACCGGGCCCGGGGCTGCTGGCCGCGCGAACCTGTTCTACGATTCCGCCGCCAACGTGACCTCGTCATCTCCCGGTCAAAAGAGAATCGTGATCGTCGGTGCCGCGACCGGCATCGGCGCCGCAGGCGCCCGCAGGCTGAGAGCTGCCGGCTGGCATCTGGCGCTGCTCGACATCGCCCACCACCGGCTCCGGGAGGTGGCGGCCGAGACCGACTCGATCGCGGTGACCGTCGATGCGAGTGACCCGGTCGCGCTCGCCGAGTCGCTCGAGCATGCGGTCGAGGTGCTGGGCGGCCTGGACGCGGCGTGGTCCAACGTTGGCGTGCAGGTGAACGGGACCGTCACCGACACCCCGGTCAGCGACTTCGACCGCTGCTGGGCGCTCAACGTGCGGTCGCACTTCGTCTGTGCGCAGACGGTCTTCCCGCACCTTGCCAGCGGCGGCGGAGGAAGCATGTTGATCACGGCGTCCAACTCCGGGCTGCAGGTGGAATCGGCGATGGTCGCCTACACGACCACCAAGGCGGCCGCCGTCGCACTCGCCCGCAACCTGGCCCGGGATGCCGCCCCGCAGGGCATCCGGGTGAACGCTCTCTGCCCAGGCTTCGTCGACACGCCGTTCAACGAGCCGATCTGGGAGAACTTCGGCGGCCGCGATGCGTTCGTCGCCCAGATCGCCGAGACGATCCCGCTGGGGCGGATGGCCACCCCCGACGAGGTCGCCGAACAGGCGTTGTTCCTGTTGTCCGACGCCGCCTCGCTGATGACCGGGCAGGCGTTCTCGGTCGACGGCGGCGAGCTCATCTCCTGACCCGCATAGAGCGGCGACAATGGACGGCGTGAAGACGCTCACCCTGCTGCGCCACGCCAAATCAAGCTGGGACGATCCCGCGCTCGCTGACCATGACCGTCCGCTCGCGCCGCGCGGCCGCCGGGCCGCGAAGCGGATCGCCACCTACCTGCGTGACGAGCATCTGCCGGTCTCCCTGGTCCTGTGTTCGTCAGCCGCGCGCACCCGCGAGACGGTGGAGCTGGTCTCGCCGCCGGGCGGGATCGAGATCGAGGACGAGCTTTACGGCGCATCGGCGGATCAACTGCTCGAGCGGCTGCGCCGCGTACCCGAGCAGATCGACGCGGTGATGCTCGTCGGCCACAACCCCGCGATCCATCAGCTTGCGATCACGCTCGCGTCAGATTCGGGCGAGCTGCTGTATGACAAGTTCCCGACCGCGGCCCTGGCGACGCTCACGGTCACGGGACCGTGGCGGGAGCTTGACCGCGGGCAGGGAAAGCTGATCGCGTTCGTGAAGCCGCGCGAGCTCGGCTGACGGGTGCGCGAAACGACGGCCCGGATCAGACGGGGACGCTGAGCCGCGCGCGCGCGCTCGATGATTCGCCGACCGGGACCAGCCGCCCCGCCTTGGCCAGACCGCGCGGCGGCATGTTCCCGTAGACGGCCTCGTACTGGCCCGCGGCAACCAGAAAGGTCTCGTGCCAGATGCCGGTGCGATCGCTGCGCCCGACGCGCCGCCAGTACTGGCGCCAGGCCTCGAGGTGCGGATCGTCCTTGTCCTTGGCGAACGCCTCCAGATGTTCGAACGAACGCCAGTACTGGACGATCGTCGGGAAGCCCATCTCGTAGGCGAGCAGCCCCTTCTCGGGATGGTCGGTCAGGTAGTCGAGCATGTGCTTCATGCCACGGCGACCTCCGAGGTCGACGAAGCTGCGCGCCATGTGGAACTTGTTGTTGAACCGCGCGCCGATCAGGAAGACGACGAAGTCGCCGTCGATCTCGGCCGTCATCCGCCGCCCTGCTACTTGCGCCATCGCGATCACCCTCCGGTCGTCGGCTGCCCGTGGCTGATCGTACCCCGCGCCCGGACGTGGCGCAGCGGGGAACGGGGGCGCCGCCGCCGGCAGCGGCGACGGCGCCCTCCGCGCTACTGATCTGCCCCGAGGTCCACAACCGGATTGATCAGCTGGCTGACCTCCGGTGCCACCGAGACGGCGTCCTTGCCGCCCAGGGTGTTGACCTGCAGCGTGTCGTTTGCGACTTCGCTGCCGGGGACTTGGATCTGCGGAGCGAGCCCTGACACGACCACGTTGCCGCCGTCGGCATTGACGTGGACGTGGTCGGCGTGGGGTGTGCCGTTGGCGATCACCGTGTCCGCGGCTCCGTCGCCACCGCCGCCGGTGGCGGAGAGGTCGATGTTGGCCTGCTTGAGGCCGGTGCCGGACAGATCGTTGACGGTCACGTTGTCGGCTGAGCCGAACGTGTTGAGCGCCAGGTTCTCGATCCCGCCGAGGTCCATCGTGATGTCGGCGACGTCACGGAACAGCCGTACGCGTGAGCCGTTGGCTGAGATGTCGAAGTTCTCGGCCGCGTTTGAGCCGTTGAACAGCATCGTGTCGTTGCCTGACTGACCGTCGACGATGTCGCTGCCGTCGCCGGGATTCCAGACGAACGTGTCGGATCCCGATCCCAGCTGGGCGACATCGGCGCCGCGGCCGCCGTTGATGGTGTCGTTGCCGCTACCACCGATCAGCGTGTCATTGCCATCGCCACCGGTCAGCGCGTCATTACCACGACCACCACGGATCCTGAGATTCGTGAGCCCGGCGATTCCGTTGCCACCGGTGATCGTGTCATCGCCACGGCGACCATCGACGTGGAGGTTCTCGACCGCGGTCGTCTGCTGAGTCGAGGACTCGGGCGAGGAGACCGCGACCGCCGCCCCGTCGTTGGCGATCCCGATCGTGTCGGCGGACCGGGTGCCCGAGTAGTCGACCGTGTCCGAGCCGTCGCCGCCATCGATCGCGATCGCCGCCGGACCTGAGACGCCGACGCCGTTGGAGACTGTGTCATCTCCACCCAGGGTGTCGACCCCGACGGTGTCGTTGTTTGCTTCGCTGCCGGTGACATTGACCTGCGGCGTCAGTCCGGAGACGCTCACGTTGCCGGCCTCGGAGCTGACGTGGACGTTGTCTGCGTCGGTCGTGCCGTCGGCGATCACCGTGTCGGCGGCGCCGTCGCCTCCGCCACCGGTGGCGGAGAGGTCGACGTTGGCTTGCTTGAGGTCGGTGCCGGTGAGGTCGTGGACGGTCACGTTGTCGGCTGAGCCGAGTGTGTTGAGCTGCAGGTTCTCGATCCCGCCGAGGTCCATCGTGATGTTGGCGACGTCACGGAACAGCCGTACACGTGACCCGTTGGCTGAGATGTCGAAGTTCTCGGCCGCGTTTGAGCCGTTGAACAGCATCGTGTCGTTGCCTGAGTCGCCGTCGACGATGTCGCTGCCGTCGCCGGGGTTCCAGATGAATGTGTCGGCCCCGGTTCCCAGCTGGGCGACGTCCGCGCCGCGACCGCCGTTGATCGTGTCGTTGCCGCTGCCGCCGAGCAGCGTGTCGTTGCCATCGCCACCGATCAGGGTGTCATCGCCGGCGCCACCCTCGACCGTCACCGGTTGAGTGGCAAACGAGCCGAAGCTATCATCGAGACGCACCTCGTCATTGCCGCCACCGGCATCGACGTTGATCGACGTGAACGTGCTGCGGTCGAAGCTGAAGTCGGCTGTTCCGTCCTCGCCGACATCGACCTGCAGATTGTTGGGGTTGTTGGGATCGAGGTGGAGGGCGAGCTTGTCACTCGCGCCGTTGCCCGTGATCTGGAGGGTCCCGCCGTTCACCTGCGCCCTGTATGAAGCGAGCGCCGGTGTCGCGCCGAGGCCGAGCAACGCGGCCCCGGATGCGCCCGTCGCAATCGCGGCGTTGAGAACCCTCCGCCGTCTGCGGCCAGCATTAGCCCACATAGCTTGTTTCCTTCCCGCTTGGAATTGGTCCCGCGCGACCACAGCAATCCCCGGCCGGCGCGGCTTTGAGTTACCGGCGCGTCACCACCAGGGCTCTGGTGCGACGCACTATCCCCAAGACGCGATCGGGCGATCTTTCTTCCCGACCTCGCATCGGAGATTGACATCCGCCTCGATCCCGGCGACGATGACCCCTGCATGAAGCGATTGGGGCTCCTGTTCGTGATCGGACTGACGGTGCTGGCGGCTGCGTCCACGGCCACCGCGGCGACGGTCTACTTCACCGGTGCCGCCGCTGGGCGGCACGTGAAGCCGCGAACCCTGGAGTTGACTGGGGACGGAACGCTCGAGGTCTCGCAGGTCCACTGGTCGGCGTGGGGCGACCCCGTGGCCAAGGGCGGAGGGCAGGCCGAGTATCACGGTTGCACGCCCAACTGCGCGTCGGCCCCCGTCCACCGGGCCCACGTCTCGATCCGCCTGTCGAACATCCGCACCTGCTCCGGTCGCCAGTACTACACGCACGTCCGGCTGACGCTCCGGTCCGGGCGGCTGCTGGACCGGCGCTTTCTGCGCATCTCCTACAGGCCCTGCTAGCGGCAGTGTCGTTCTGAGGAGGGTGGTCGGCTCCTGCCCGCCTGAGGTGTGACGCCGTCACCCCAGGGTGCGGTGACTTTTGCCCCGGCCGCGCCTAGTGTGGCAACCCATGAGGGGAACACTGGACAAGCAGGCGGTTGCGTGAGGGGTATGGAATGGGACTGTGGACCGCTAACACGCGCGTTCCGGCACCACCGGACGATGTCCTGATGCTGCTGACCGAGCCCGACGCGATCTCGCGCTGGGCGCCGATTGATTTCGACGTCGTCGACTGGGATGGCGGACGGCTGATGGCCGGCGAGCACGTGCGGGTTCAGGGCCGGCTCGTCGGCCAGTCGCTCGAGTTCGAGGTCGACGTGGAACAGGCGGACAACGGCAGCCTGGTGCTGACGGCCAGCGGGCCGATCCAGCTCGACGTCGAGTACCACGCGCGCGAGCTCGACGAGGGCAGCGAGGTCCGTGCGTCGGTCAACGTCACCGGGCGCGGGCTGCTCGGCCGCGTGCTCGCGCAGGCGACCGACGCGCTGCTCGCATCGGGAGCGCTGCGCACGGCCGTCGAGCGGCTCGCGCGTGAGCTCGAGCTTGCCGAGCGCGCGCTCGCGGTCTGAACGGAGCGGGCTACGATCCGGCGATGGCCGGATCTGGCCGGGCGCTCTGCGCAGCCGCGATCATCGCCGCGGCCCCGCTCGGGGCGGGATGCGGCAGCGGAACACATACGACGTCGACGCATGCCTCGGTGACGTCCACCCGCGTGCTCGCCACCCGCTACATGGCGATCGCACGGGCCGGAAACCGGCGGCTCGAGGATGCCTTCGATCCGCTCGAGGATCGCGACCGAAACAGCGTCACCAGAGGCGACGCGGACCTGCGCGAGGCCGCCGCGACCGAGCGGCTGTTCGACCGCCGCCTGCTGCAGATCCCGTTCGGCCGCTCGGCCGAGCCGGCGGCGCGGACGCTGTATCAGGTAAATCAGGTGCGCGCGAGGTTGACGGCCGCGGGGGCGAAGTCGACCTCGGTGAGCGAGCTGCACGCCTATATCCGCGAGCTCAACGTTGCCAACCGCCCTGTGGAGCAGGCGGTGCGAGCGATCCGCCGGGGGCTCGGGCTGCCCCCGCCGCCAAGCAGCTAGCGTTCGCTTCCAGACCGATCGGAGGGTGCAAGCCGATGAACGACAAGATCAACCTGGCGGCCAAGCTCGCGCTGCTGGACGCGCCATACGAGCCCGGGATCGTCGGCCACA
The DNA here is from genome assembly GCA_963770885.1 of uncultured Solirubrobacterales bacterium. Classification (GTDB taxonomy): domain Bacteria; phylum Actinomycetota; class Thermoleophilia; order Solirubrobacterales; family Solirubrobacteraceae; genus Palsa-465. The sequence goes on from CAVYRI010000003.1 coordinate 255,476, forward strand.
TCAACGACTACAAGCTGCAGGTCGTGAAGGTCAAGGGACCGTTCGTGTGGCACAAGCACGACGAGACAGACGACTTTTTCCTGGTGCTCAGCGGGCGGTTGACGATCCACCTGCGCGACCGCGACATGGTGCTCGACCCGGGCGAGCTGTTCGTCGTTCCGCGTGGAGTCGAACACTGTCCGGACGCCGAGGAGGAGACCGAGGTGCTGCTGATCGAGCCCGACGGCACGGTCAACACCGGTGACGCGGGTGGAGCGATGACCGCCGAGCCGCGGATCCTGTGATCAACCCGCCAACCCGCCAGCCCGCCGAGCGATAGCCTGACCGGTCGATGGCGGCCGACCCCGGACAACAGCGAAAAGAGCCGATCCCGCCGGTGGATTCGTCAGTCGTGCCGCGTTTTGCGGGCGTGCGCACCTTCGCGCGGCTGCCAACGCTCGAGCAGGCGGGCCGCGCCGACGTGGCGATCCTCGGGGCACCGTTCGACGGCGGGACTACGTTCCGTGCCGGCGCGCGGTACGGCCCGGCCGGGATCCGCGAGGCGTCGTTGTTGATGCGGCCGTACAACGACGCGCTCGACCTGTCTGTGTTCCGCGAGTGCCAGGTGGTCGACGCCGGTGACGCCGGCCCCAACCCGGTCGACATCCTCGACGCCCACCGCGCGATCGAGGCCGAGGCACGGACGCTGCTCGACGCCGGCGCTCGCGTCATCGCGCTCGGTGGCGATCACTCGGTATCGCTGCCGCTGTTGCGCGCGGCTGCCGCCGAGCACGGCCGGCTGTCGCTGCTGCAGATCGATGCCCACACCGACACCTGGGACTCTTACTTCGGCGCCAAGGTCACGCACGGGACGATCTTCCGCCGCGCCGCCGAGGAGGAGATCATCGACGCGCGGACGTCGGTCCAGATCGGGCTGCGCGGCTCGCTCTACGCCTCGACCGACTACGCCGAGAACGCCGAGCTTGGCTTCACGACGCTGATGGCGCGCGATCTGGACCGAGTCGGGATCGACGGAGCCGTCGCGCTGGCGCTCGAGAACCTCCGCTCGCCGGTCTACATCACGGTTGACATCGACTGCCTGGATCCGGCCTTCGCGCCCGGCACCGGCACGCCCGAGGCCGGAGGGCTGACCAGCCGGGAGCTGCTCGGGGTCCTGCGCGGGCTCGCGCGGAAGATCGACGTCGGGTGCGCCGACGTGGTCGAGGTCTCGCCGCCGTATGACCCCTCCGGCGTGACCGCGGTTGCCGGCGCGAACGCGGCCTACGAGCTGATCGGCCTGGTCGTGCTCAGCCTGCGCGGCTGAGGCGCGCGCCGGCCGCCGCGCTGGTCGACCCCGCCTGCGGCCGCTGCCGGCCGGTCGCAGCTAACCGACCGCGCTCGAGGTCTCGGCAAACGACTTCGCGACCCTCGCCCGCGCGCGGTACAGCCGGCTCGTGATCGTCCCCTCGCTGACGCCCGCCAGCTCGGCCGCTTCCCGATATGAGAGGCCGGCGATGTCGATCGCTGCCAGCGCCTCGCGGAACTCGACCGGCAGCGCGGCGACCGCGGCCAGGACTTCGCTGGCGTGCATCGCCGCCAGTGGCGCGTCGACTCCGCTGCGGGGATCGGCGATCGACAGCGCCTCGAGCTCGACGCGCGCCGCGACCGGACGCCGCGAGGCGTCGCGACGCTGGCCGATGAACGTGTTGCGCAGCGCCCCGAGCAGATAGGCGAGGTCGCCGCCGTCGCGGACCAGCCTGGGTCTCGCGAGAACGCGGACGCAGGTCTCCTGAACAAGATCCTCGGCCTCGTGGCGCGAGCCCGACAGCGCCCAGGCGACGCGGAACATGCGATCGAGGTGATCACCGAGGCTCGCAGGCTCGAGCAGATGCTCGCCAGCCGCGGGTCCGGCACCCTCGCCGCGACGCCGGGCCAGCGTCTCCGTCGCGACCGCGCTGCGGCGCGCTTCGCCGGCCCGGGCTGTCTCGTTGACGGTCGGGCTGAACATGGCGCTCATCGGTCGCCCAGCCGTTGCGGGACGGGCGATGGCGTGGTCAGATGGTGAGAGGCGGAGGTCATTTGGCATCAGCTCGAACTCAAGGCGTGAGTCGATGCGTTGAAGGTACGTCTAAGCCGCCCGCCTGCCATCGGGCATCTGCCTGATCTTGGGGCTTAAGTTGCTTAAGCCAGGTAGGTGCCCTACCAGGCTGAGATAATCGCCATGGTGATCGGGCGCATCTCAAGCCCACGGTTCGTGGGCCGAGCGGAGGAGCTGACCGCGTTACAGCAGGCCGTGTCCGCGGCTCTGGAGGGCGCCGGTTCGGTCGTGCTCGTCGCCGGCGAGCCGGGGATCGGCAAGAGCCGCATGATCGGCGAGCTTGTCAAGCGGCTCAATTGCAACGGGGCGAGCGTGCTCGTCGGCGAGTGTCCGCCACTCGGAGACGGCGAGCTTCCGTTCGCGCCGATCGTCGGGGTGCTGCGGGCGCTGGTGCGCCAGCGCGGCACCGACGAGCTCGATCAGCTCAGTGACCGCGCGAGCGGCGAGCTGGCGCGCCTGCTTCCCGAGCTGGCGCAGACCGGAGCGCCACCCGGCGAACGCTCTGCGAGCGAGGGCTCGCAGGCGCGGCTGTTCGAGCAACTGCTGGCGGTGCTCGTGGCTGCCGCCCGTGCGGCGCCGCTCGTGCTGGTCATCGAGGACCTGCATTGGGCCGACCGATCGACCCGTGACTTCCTCACGTTTCTCGTGCGAGCGGCGAGGCCGGAGCCGCTCGGAGTCGTCGGCACCTACCGCAGCGACGAGGTGCACGGCCGCAGGCACCCGGTGCGGCCGTTCGTCCACGAGCTCGAGCGCAGCGGCCAGGCGACCCGGGTCGAGCTGACGCCGTTCACGCGCGTTGAGCTCCGCGAACAGATCGAGGCGATCCTCGACGCCGTGCCTGAGCCGGCCCTTGTCGACCGCCTGTTGGAACGGTCGGAAGGAAACCCGTTCTTCGCCGAGGAGCTGCTCGCCTCCGCGAGCGCCGACGCGGTACTCCCCGACACGCTGCGTGACGCGCTGCTGTGGCGACTGGACGGGCGACCGGCGAGCGTTCAACACGTGCTCCGGATCGCGGCCGTCGCCGGGCGGACGGTCGATCATGGCCTGCTGTCGGCGATCGCCGGGTTGTCCGAGGACGAGCTGACGGTCGCGTTGCGCGACGCGGTCGACAGCTACGTGCTTGCGCACGATCTGGAGTCGAGCGGTTACTCGTTTCGCCACACGCTGCTGAGAGAGGCGGTCTACTCAGACCTGCTCCCCGGACAGCGTCGCAAGCTCCATCTCACGCTCGCGCGAGCGCTGGGCGAGCATCCAGAGCTGGCGGGGCAGGGCGCGACCGCGGCGGCCGAGCTCGCCTACCACTGGTACGAGGCGGGAGAGCTGCCAGAGGCGCTCGCAGCCTCGGTCACGGCCGGGATGGCGGCCGAGGAGATCCGCGCGCTCGGCGAGGCACTGCTGCACTACGAGCGGGCACTTGACGCCTGGGACCGGGTCGGCGAGGTCGTGCAGCGGCTGCCGATTGATCGCTGCGAGGTCACCCGGCGGTCCGTCGATGCGGCGCGCGCGACCGGCAGCCAGGAGCGCGCGGTGGAGCTGGCGCGAGAAGTGGTGGAGCTGATTGACGAGCGCGACGATCCGTCCGCCGCGGCCGTTGCGCACGCGCGTCTCGGTCAGGCTCTGTGGCTCGCCGGCCATGGCGAGGACGATTCGCTGTTTGAGTATCGGCGGGCGGTCAGGCTGATGCCGACCGAGCCGCCGACCCGCGAGCTCGCGTTCGTGCTCGCATCCGAGGCGCAAATGCTCTTGCTGTGCAGTCGCTTCGAGGAGTCCGACGCCCGGTCTGCGCAAGCGCTCGAGATCGCGGCCGGGGTTGACTCGCCCGAGCTCGAGGCCCACGTGCTCAACACGAGCTGTGCCAACTCGACCGCCGCGGGCGAGTTCGATCGCGCCGTCGCGTCAGCCGAGCGGGCGCGCGCGATCGCGACGCGGCTCGGTTCGGTCGAGGAGATCGGGCGCAGCTATGTCAACGGCAGTGACGCGCTGGACCACGCGGGTCGGCTGCAGGAGTCGATCGCGCTCGCGCGCGAGGGGATCGAGGTGGCACACGACCTGGGAGTCGAGTGCCGCTTCGGTGACTTCCTGCGCTCCGAGGTCGCAGGCAGGCTGCTGCACACGGGCGCATGGGCCGAGGCCGAGGAACTGCTCGACGAGGTGGGCGACCGTGCGCCGACGGGCCTGGTCGCGGTGATCGCGCTCCAGTTCCTGGGGCAGCTCAATGCCGAGCGCGGGCGGCTCGAGGCGTCCCGCAGGTCGCTCAAGGCCGCCGATGAGCTGCTGTCGCACCCCGGCGGCTCGGTCTGGGTCGGGCCGCTCGCCGAGGGGCTCGCGACGGTCGAGCTGTGGTCCGGGCAGCCGGGCGCCGCGGCGGCCACGATTGACGCGTGCCTGGAGGATCTCGACGGTCGCGAGCACGTCTTCTACACGGCGAGGCTGTACGAGCTCGGGATCCGCGCGTGCGCCGAGCTCGTCGCCGCTGCGCCGGCCGACGGGGCGCTGCTCGAGCAGCAGAACGCGATCGCCGACGGGCTGCTGACCCGCCTGGACTCACTGATCGCCAGGCTGACCGGCACGGTGCCGCCGCGTGTGGTGGCGACGCGGGCGGCCTGCGTCGCCGAGCGCTCCCGGGTCGGCGGTGTCGCGGATCCGGCGCTGTGGGCGCAGGCCCAGCAGCTGTGGGATGAATACGGCGAGCGCTACCTCGCCGCATGCGCCCGCTGGCGGCGGGCCGAGGCGCTGCTCGGCGCCGGTGGTGAGCGCCGCGAGGCCGAGCCGCTGCTCCGCGACGCGTACGCGGTCGCGACCGAGCTCGAGGCGCGTCCCCTGTCCGAGGAGCTCGAGGCGCTTACCCAGCGCGCCCGGATCGAGCTGCGCAACGGCGGCGGCCCCGATTCCGCGGCGCCGACGCTCGACCTGACGCCCCGCGAGATCGAGGTGCTCAAGATGGTGGCCGCCGGAAGCACGAACCGCGAGATCGCGACAGAGCTGTACATCAGTCGCAAGACCGCCAGCGCCCACGTCTCGCACATACTCAGCAAGCTGTCGGTCCCCAACCGGACCGCGGCAGCGGCGACGGCACGGCGGATGGGTCTCGGCGGGGACGGTTAGTCACCGCCGGCCGTCAGCGAAACAGCACCGCCCGGCCGTGGCCGTGGGCCTTGGCCCGGTAGACGGCCGCGTCGGCGTTGGCGAGCAGCCTGTCGGGGTCGGTGCGCCCGAGCGCGATCCCGATGCTCGCCGACAGCCCGTGCGGAACCCCGCGGACGGTCAGCGGCATCTGGATCGCGGCTCCGAGGCGGTGGCCGAGCGCGAGCACGACCTCCTCGTCGACCTCCTCGCAGACCACCACGAACTCGTCACCGCCGAAGCGGGCGACCGTATCCGCCGGACGGACGGCGGTCTGCAGACGGCGGCCGAACTCGACCAGCACCAGGTCGCCGGTCGCGTGACCGTAGACGTCGTTGACCTGCTTGAAGTTGTCGAGATCCACGAACAGGACGCCGGTCTCGACGCCGGCGCGCTCCGCCTGTGCGAGCGCATGCTTGAGGCGATCGCGCAGCAGGGTGCGGTTGGGCAGGCCGGTCAGCGGATCGTGGACCGCCTCGTGGCGCATCCGCTCCTCCTCGCGACGGCGCGCGAGCGCCGTTGTCAGCGTGTTGGTGACCGCCAGCACGATGCTCATCTCCTCGTCGGAGAGCTCCCCGTCCGGCAGAACAAGGAAGTCGTCGCGCTCCCCGATCGGCAGCTGGATGCCCTCCTCGGGGGTCGATCCGAACGAGGCGAGCGGCCCGTAACCGGCGATCCTGACCTGAGCCGCGGCGACCGGAAGCGTGGTCTGAACCAACTCGACGGCATCGATCGCGAGATCGGCCAGGTCAGCGCCTGCGAGCGCCCGTTCGCCCATCGCGGCGACCGCTCGCTGGCGCGCCTCGGCGGCGCGCCGCTGGGTGATGTCGCGGCCGATTGCGAGCAGCAGCGGCCCGTTGGTGGTGTCGACGACCCCCCAGGCCATCTCACCGACGAACTCCGAGCCGTCCCGCCGCACGCCCCACACCTCGGTCGAGAAGCGAAGCCGGCGCTCGGTCTCGAAGTAGAGCTCCATGTTGCGCATGTAGCGGTCGCGCATGCGCTCGGGCCACAGCAGCTCCACCGGCTTGCCGAGCAGCTCCTCACGAGGTCGTCCAAACAGCTCCTCGGCGAGCGTGTTCATGAACACGATCCGTCCATCGCGGGTTGCGGCGACGACCGCGTCGGGCAACCCCTCGAGGATCGCGGCGGGCTGCACGAGCAGCTCGTCGATCGAATTGTCGCCGACGCCCGGCGCCGCGCTTGCGTCGTGTTCCCCGAACTCCATCACCCTCCGGCCCATGGAGCGTACACCCTCAACCCCGACCGACCGCTCGGCCGGCGGCCGCGTTGAGCGTTCACGTTCCCCTGCCGCGGATGTCAGAATCTCCCCCGGCCGGCCGGTGCACAGTCGATCTAAGAGAGGGCCAAGCCATGCAAGGGGTCAAGCATTACGTCAATTCGCTGCGCTCGCAGCGGCGGATCGCGGCGGTGATCGCGACCGCGGCGGTCGTGTTGATGGCGGCCGGCGCGACGGCGGCGACCGTCAGCTCGCTGGGAGTCGCGAAGCGGACCGTCAAGGGCAAGTCAATGACGATCGTCGTCGACGGCCGGGGCGTGACCGTCTACGAGCTCGGCGGCGAGAGCCTGGCCCATCTCCAATGCATCAACCGCAAGTGCCTGAACATCTGGCCGCCGCTGAAGGTCAGGTCGGCAGGCGCCCGGGTTCGCAAGGCATCAGGGGTGCCTGGCACGGTCTCGATCCTGCAGCGCGTCCGCGGCAAGTTCTTCCAGGTGATGCTCGACCGGCACCCGCTCTACTACTACTCGGGTGACAAGGGGAAGAGCGGCTCGACCAAAGGCCAGGGGATCAAGAGCTACGGCGGCGCCTGGCACGTCGTCAAGGCAAACGGTTCGTGAGCGGCCGCGCCGGCGTTGGGGTGACGACCCGCCGCCGGCGCCGGTGCGGTTCACCAGGCGGGCGCGGGGACGTCGGCCGCCACGCGCGCGAAGCGCGGCACCCCGAGCCCGCTGGCAAGGTCATACCCGCGCTTGGCATAGCGAGCCGGGACCTTTGCGAAGAAGCCGTTGTTGCCGTGGATCACGTCCCACAGCGCGCTCGGATGAACCCTCGCCAGGTAGTAGAAGAGCCCGGCCGCCGGGCCGATCGGGGGCAGGTGCCGGCGCTGGAGGCGGGCGCTGATGACGGCCATCGCCGAGGCGACCAGCGGCGCCGCAGCGCTCGTGCCCCCGTCGACCACCCAATGGCCTCCGAGCACGATCGGCCATCCCGGGAAGTTCGAGGCCGCCGCCGAGACGTCGGGCACCGTGCGGCGCCTGCCGGGTAGCCCGAGCCCATACTGGAACGGTGGCCGCCACGAGTAGTGCGCGAAGCCGCCGCCGCTCGCTCCGAGCCCCCCTTTGAACCCGAGATCGTTCCAGACGACCTCGTTGCGACGCTCGTTGGCGCGCGTCAGCGTCAGCCGCGTACCGCCGACGGTCGTCACGTAGGCGGATGACCCGGGCCAGGCGACGCCGCTGAAGTGCAGGCCGTTGCAGGACGACCCGTCGTCGCCGGCCGACGCGTAGGTGCCGACTCCCGCGAGGCCGAGGCGGATGAAGATCGAGTCCAGCAGGTTGGCGCCGGCGCGCGAAGCGCGGTTCGCGCCCGTCCCGTGGCCTCGGACGTCGTTCTCGCAGATCCCGTATGAGATCGAGAGGCTGTCAGGGAGATGGCGCGAGTCGAGCACCTGCGAGGCGCCCAGGAACCACATCGCCGCGCCCGACCACGCCTGCGTGAACGTGAGCGATGCCGCCGGAGCCATCCCGCGCGCCAGCGCGAGGTCCTCCTGCGGCTCGAACAGCCCCCGTGGGCTTGAGTGCATGCCGTCGGTCAGCAGCAGCTTTGACCTGAGCTTGGGGTAGCCAAAGCAGCGGGCGTTGTCCGTGATGTCGCCCGCGGTCGGGCGCTCGTCGAGGCCGAGGATCGCAATCGACGCGCCGCGACCGTTGCCGAGGCGATCGATCCCGTATGCGTGACGAACCTGCGCGTAGCTGAACGCGCCGGTCTTACGGGCCGCGCGACAGCCGTGCTTGAAGGTTCCGGTCCGCTTCGGCGGAGGCTTGCGGGCGGCCCGGGCGACGGCGGGCCCCGACTTCGGGGGATGGGTGTACTGGCGATTGAAGATCGGCACGACGTCACGGATCAAGGGACGCATCGCGCGGGGGATCGTCAGCGGCCGCGCCGGGGTGTAGCTGTGGCCGACATCCCCGGCCGACTGGCGGATGCGGGCCTTGAATACGCGCTCGAAGCGCGCGACCGAGCCGCTGACGCGGGCGAATACGCCGCTGCGGTCGATCGTCGCCGAGAACCCCTCGCCGCGAGCGAGCCGGACAAACCGCGCGCGGGTCGTGGCGCTGGCGCCGTACAGCGCCGCGACCCGGCGCCGACTCAGGAAGCGGCGGTAGGTGAACGAGCCCGGTTGCTGGACCGCGAAGAACGCGGTCCGCGCGGCCGCCTCGGGGCGCTTGAGCCCGAAGTAGAACGTGATCCGCGGTGAGTGAGCCGTGGCGGCGCCAGCAGTTGCCGCGCAACTCAACACCAGCAGCGCGGCCAGAGCCAACGCCCGTCGTGTGCCCCCCATCACTGACACCTTACCGGTCTTGGTGTTGCATCTCTGACATGAGATGAGACACTTAGCTTGAGGAGAGGGGGGAGTGGCCGTGTTCTGCGGACAACTGTGGTCCTGTCTGAGTGTGGCGCCGCGGCGCTCGGCTCGGCTGTGCCGCGGAGTGGTGGGCCTGCTGGTTGCCGGGATCTGCTGCATCGTGTTGCTGGCGCCGGCGCGCGGCGCGGTGTCACGTCCGGCGCCAAGAGATGCGCTGCTGAACGCGCGAAACACCCTCGCTTCGGTGCAGGGCAAGGCAAGCGCCGGTGCCGCGGCCGCACTCGACACCGCCACCGCCCCGGCGCTGTGGATTGACTCGCGCGACGTCGTCACCCCGCCGTACGGCGCGACCGTGTTCTCGCAGTCGGCGATCGCGCTCACTGACCTGAGTGGGATCGAACCGCGTTCTGCGGTCGTCAACGGCGCGATCGGACTCGTCCTCGGGGCCGACCACGACCTTGCGGCGCGTGTGATCGGGCAGGCCCGCGGCGGGCGCCATTCGCTCCTGGCAGCGGCCGATCGTGCGCTCGCCAATGGGGCGCCACGGACCTCGGCGGCCCGCTTCGCGGCGGCCGCGCGCGCCTATCAGGCCGCCTGGCGGGATGCCTTCGCAGCACTCACCTCCGTGGTCAGTCGCGCGATCACCAGCGTGCCGAGCACGGCGGCCGACAGGGCCGCCGCGCGGGCGCTCGGGAGCAAGCGGATCGCGCTCGTGGGACCGAAGATCGAGCACCGGTTGGCGCCGCTGGTGCAGGACGGCAAACCGGAGTTCCTGTTCGCGACCGCCGAACCGTGCCCGTTCTGCGCGGTGCAGCGGTGGGGCACGATCCTGGCGCTGTCTCGGTTCGGCACCTTCTCGCACCTCTCACTGATGCAGTCGGACACGACCGAGAGCCCGACGGTGCAGACCTTCACCTTCTACGGGTCCACGTACACGAGCCGCTATGTCTCGTTCGTGCCCGTCGAGCTGTTGAGCTACATCCGCCAGGGGAGGAAGTTCAAGCCGCTGCAACAGCTCAGTGACTCGCAGAGCAAGCTGATGAAGCAGCTCAACACGACCAACCGTCTCCCGTTCTCCGACATCGCCAACCAGTTTGTGAACGTCAACTCGACCGTTCACCCGAGGCTCGTCGGTTCGCTGACGTGGACGCAGCTGGCGGGCTCGATCAGGCGGCCCGCGAGCATTCCCGGGCAGGCGATCGCCGGCGTGGCCGAGGTGATCACGGCCGAGCTGTGCGGGGCGACGCAGGGCAAGCCGCACTCGGTCTGTTCTGACCCCGAGGTTGCGCGCTACAAGCACGCACTGCCACTGCTCGACGGCAAGGGCGGCGGCTGTCCGCGTCGATCCAGGGCCCATTTCGTCACGGGCGTCCGCACGCAGCAAACTCCAGTCGCGCGGTCGGCGAAGTGCCACACCTGAGCGTGCCAGCCTGAGGCCGTGTCGGTCGTCTGCGCGAACTGCTCTGCCACGCTGCCCGACGGCGCCAAGTTCTGCGGTGATTGCGGCGTGCCGCTGGCGCCGCGCTGCCCGTCCTGCGGGACGGCGGCCACGCGGCCGGGGCAGCGCTACTGCCTGGAGTGCGGGACGCAGCTGAGCGGGGCGGCACCCGAGTCGGGCGTGGGGTCCCCGTCATCGGCGCCGGGGCCCTCGGACGTCGAGCGCCGCCAGGTGTCGGTGCTGTTCGCCGACCTGACCGGCTTCACGTCATTCAGCGAGGCGCGCGACGCCGAGGACGTCCGCGAGACGTTGTCGGAGTATTTCGCCATGTCCCGGCGGGTCGTCGGTTCCTACGGCGGTCGCGTGGAGAAGTTCATCGGCGACGCGGTGATGGCGCTGTGGGGCGCGCCGATCGCGCACGAGGACGACGCCGAGCGGGCCGTGCGGGCGGGACTTGATCTGGCCGCGGGTGTGACCGCGCTCGGGGACCGCCTCGGGCTCGAGTTGCGCGTCCGGGTCGGGGTCCTGACCGGAGTTGCGGCGGTCGAGCTCGCTGCGATCGACGAGGGAATGGTGATCGGGGACGCGATCAACACGGCGTCACGGATCCAGTCGCTGGCGCCGCCCGGCACGGTGCTGGTCGACGACGTGACCCGGGCGGTGACCGACCGGGCGATCGCCTATGAGGACGCGGGCGCGCACGTCGTCAAGGGCAAGAGCGCGCCCGTGCACACCTGGAGGGCGGTGCGGGTGGTCGCGGCCGTCGGCGGCGCGGGTCGCCGCGAACTCGAGCCGCCGCTGGTCGGGCGAGACGAGGAGATCGCGACGCTCAGAGGTGCGCTCGATTCGCTGGTCGCTGGACGGGGCGGGCTGCGGCTGGTGACGGTCATCGGCGACCCTGGTCTGGGCAAGTCGCGTCTGGCGTGGGAGTTCAAGAAGTACGCGGACGGTCTGGCGGCGATGGTGCTGTGGCACTTCGGACAGGCCGTCAGTTTTGGACACGGGGCCGGCTTCTCGGCGCTGGAGGAGATGATGCGCGCTCGTGCCGAGATCGAGGCCGACGAGCCGGCCAGCGCCCAGTCAGCCAAGATCGGAGCGCTGGTCGGGGAGCTGTTCCGAGCCTCTGACTCCGAGTCCGCCCGCCGGGTCGCGCGAGGCCTCGAGCGACTGCTGGGGCTCGACGATGGACAGGCGGTGATTGAGCTCGGCGAGCTGTTCACATCATGGCGGCTGTTGTTCACGCGGCTCGCCGACCAGGACCCGGTCGTGCTCCTGTTCGAGGATCTCCAATGGGCCGATCAGGGGCTGTTTGACTTCATCCGCCACCTGACCGAGTGGGCGTCGGGGTCGCAGATCCTGGTGCTGGTCTTCAGCCGGCCGCACGAGCGGGTCGACGACGTCGCGGTCCTCGGCGAACGGATCGATCTGAAGCCGCTGTCTGACCGGGAGATCGAAGGACTCGTCGATGCGTTCGTCGCCGACGCGCCGAAGGAACTGCTCGGCAGTGTCCGCGAGCACGCGGCCGGAGTGCCGCTGTTCGCTGTCGAATCGCTGCGGATGCTCGCCGACCGGGGCGTGATGGTCGCCGAGGGGGACGGCCACCGCTACCGGCTGGTTGGGGGGTTGGGTGAGCTCGAGGTGCCGCCCACGATTCACGCGTTGATCGCCGCGCGGCTGGACCGGCTCGGGGAGCTCGAGCGCAACGTGCTGCGCGCGGGCGCAATCCTCGGGCTGATGTTTGCCGCCGACGCGGCGGCGGCGGTCGCGGGCGTCGGTGACGAGGACGCCCGTTCGCTGCTCGAAGGTCTGGTCGCCAAGCAGTTTCTGGCGGTCGACACCGAGTCCAGGTCATTGCCACATGGGGCGTATGCGTTCGTGCACCGCCAGGTTCAGCGCGTGGTTCTGAGCACGCTCTCGCGGCGCGAACGGAAGGTCCGGCACCTCGCGGCCGCCGACTTCCTCTCCCGCCGCTCGGACCCCGATCTCGCGGCGCGGCTCGCCGGCCACCTGACGGCCGCGCTCGGGGCCCAGCCGGCCGCTGCCGATGCCGATCAGATCCGGCGGCGGGCGCTGGGGCTGACACTTGACGCGGCCGAGCGCGCCGACGCCGTCGGTGCGCTGAACGAGGCGATCGAGCTGTTCGCCGGCGCGGCCGAGATCGAGACCGACGAGCGCCGGCGGGCTGACCACCTCGTGCGCGCGGCGCGCTGCGCTGAGCGGTACGGCAACCAGGAGGCCGTCTCCGCGGCTCACTACGGCGCCGCCCGCCAACTTCACGAGCGGGCCGGGCGGACCCGCGAGGCGCTGCGGCTGCAGGCGCGGGAACTGTACGTCTACCAGTGGAGCAGGCCTTCGTCGGAGCTCACCGAACCGCTGCGCGCCGTCTACGACCGGCTGTCTGACGAACACGACGGCGCCTTCGCGGATGCCGCGGCGCTGCTGGCCAACACGCTCTACAACGATGGCCATCCGGAGGCGGCCCAGGAGATTGCGGCCCAGGCCGCGGACGCCGCGCAAGCGGCCGGCGCCTACAAGGAACTCGGGGTCGCGCTCAACTGCCGTGCGTCGGCGCTGATCGAGCTGGGTCGGCCGGTGCAGGCGCTGGCGGTGTTCCAGGAGGCGCTGGCGATCCGCGAGCGCCACGCGCCATCCGACGTGCCGGCGACGCTCGGCAATCTCGCGGTCACGTTCGCGGCGCTCGGCAGTTACAACGACGCGCTGCTTACTGGCCGCCAGGCGATGGCGGCCGCCGAACGGGTCGCCAGCCGCGCGCATCGAAACCTGGCCGCCTTGCACGTGGCACGTGCGCAGTACTCGCTGGGGCGGTGGGATGAGGCGGTCGCGGCGGTGCGCGAGGTCGCCGATGAATCGTCGCCGACGACGCGCGGGATGCTGATCGGCCCGCCGCTGCTGGTCGCCGTCCACCGCGGAAACCGAGATCGCGCGCGGAGGGTGATCGAGGAGTTTGACGCCCATCCCGACGTCGCCGCGGCGTTCGAGAGCGACTACCGCAGCCTGCGCGAGGTGGCGCTGGCTCATCTTGCCGACGCGCCGCCGGACGCCGCCGCGGTCATCGCCCGGGCCCAGTCGGGCGACTATGCCGAGTGGCCCACGTGGCTGCCGCTCGCGATCGATGTGCTCGCCCGGCACGACGAAGATCAGGCTCTGCGTGATGCGGTGACCGCACTGAGCCACGATGCCGTGCCGAAGACATCGCCGGTGGTCTCGGCTCAGCTCCGGCGCCTGCAGGCGCTGCTGGCCGTCAGGTCAGGCGATCCCGAGGAGGCGACCGAGCACTGGTCTGACGCGCTGCAGCTGACCAGATCAGCCGGGATGGTCTTCGACGAGGCGGCGTTGGCGGTCGAGATGTTCGAGCAGGTCCCCACCCATCCGGATGCAGACGCTCGGCTGCAGGCGGCGACCGACACGTTCAGCAAGCTGCGGGCGCAGCCGTGGCTCCGGCGCGCCCGGGCCGCGGCCCGCGGGCGCGTGCCCCAGCACTAGAAAGCGACGCCCGCGCCGGGGGGGAAAATCCGGCGCGGGCATCATCACACGGCTTCGGGGGTATGTGCGCGTGAGTACTACGTGGTGGTCGGAGAGGCCTGGGGAACGAAGATCCGCTTGTCCTCCTCCGAGGTTCGGCGAGCGTGAGCAAAGCCGAAGCCGACGAGCCCCGCCATGATCGCTGCCAGGATGAACGAGGCGATCGCGCCCCACAGCATGACCTGACCGATCTTGGCGAATGCGTAGGCCTCGAGCAGCAGCCCGCGAAGTGTGGTGCCCTGGAAGGAGACCTGCTTGAGCGTTTGCAGGTTGGCGTTGTTCGGCTTTGCCAGCGCGGCGGCGCTGACCTTGGCGTAGACGCCCCCATAAGGCATCTCTGACAGGTGCACCGCGATGAAGTGGTCAGCGTATGCCTGGGCCTGTGCCCCAGTCAGCAGCTGCTGGCCGGCGTACTTCTGGAGGTAGGGAAGCATCCCCGGGGTGATCTCGGTCCCAGGCTTGGCCTGAGCGAACTCGGCGTTGGTCGGGAAGAAGATCTGCTGCTGGGCCAGCTGCGTGTGCACATTGTTGTTCACGAAGCTGTAGCCGGCAGTCAATAGGCCGCCGGCGACCAGCAGGACAACGACGAGCACAACGCCGAAGCCGCTGGTGATCACATCAAAGGTCTTGCGAGACATGGGTGAGGCTCCTCTCCAACGATTTGATTGCGGTGAGCGTGCGCACATGGTTGTGCCCGTTCCGCGGTGTGGCATCGGCAGTGATCCGCGGTACTCGGTCATCCGAGCACGGAACCCCGCTGATGAAAAACCGCAGCCCACGCCCCGGGGGACCACGGAGAAACCCGATGTTCCCGGGGCGCTGGGACGGGCGCACGGCCTCCCTGGGCGCCGGTGTAAGGAGCCGGGCCCTCAGACTTAAACCGAAAGATTGGGCATCTGCCCGATGGCAGACGAATGGCTTACGCCTAGCTTGGCTGAATCGACCGAACTGGCACTTCAGGAGATCACGATGGATTCTCGGCTCAATCAGAAACTGACCTATGAACACGCAGCAGACCTGCAACGCCGCGCTGAGGCTGGGCGGCTGGCGGGCTCGCTCCGAACGCGCCACGCGCACAGGCAGCCCATTGCCGCCCTGCGTCACTGGCTGGGTTTCCCGGGCCCCCGTGCACGCCGGCCTGCCAGGGCGCAGGGGTTCGGCGATGCCCGCGTTCGCTACGCCTGCCCGAGCGACGAGCTGGCGCTGGCCGACCTGGCGGCGCTCGACAGCGCGCGGGTTCCACCTGCGCCGATCCTCGTCGCCGAGGTCGACGGGCGGCTGCGCGCCGCGGTGTCGGTGACCGACTCCACGGCGATCGCCGATCCGTTCCACCTGACCGCCGATCTGGTCACCGCGCTCCGTGAGCGGGCCGAGGTGCTGCGGGCGTCGCCTGCAGACTCCGCCGCGCGCCAGGCGCCGACTTGGAGGCCGGCGCTCGGAACGCAGCAGGAGGAGAGCACCTGACGATGCATTTCTTCCAGCGCCGCGCCGGCCGCCAGAGCCCGGGCGCTACGATTTACGGATGCCGGGGCGGAGTACAAGCGGCGTTGACATCCCAGCACTTCTGAATCTCGCGGTCGTGCTGCTGGTGATGTTCTTCCCCGTGATCCTGAATCGTGGCGGCCATCCTCCTGGCCCGTCAGATTCGGATTCCGACGACGGTTGGGGCAAGGGGCCGAACCCCCCGAAACCGCCCCCCGAGGATCCGCGCGGCGGTATCCCACTCGATGATGCCGTGCCCGCCCGGGTGCGGCTGCGCGGTCACGCGCGGCTGACCGATCTGCTTCCCGCGCACGAACGGCGGCGAACGCGCGAGCCTGAGCGGGCGCCGGTCCGCATTCGCCGCTAGTCCGCATCCAGTGTCGTGATGCATTGATTGGTGGTCGGCGGGGGGATGGTGGGGGTGTGCCGTCGCTTGCTGTTGTTCAGACCCCCAGCCGCGGCCAACACGTCCGAGCGCGCAAGATTGGAGACCGCGCTGACGGACGCGATGCGCTGGTCGGCGCGGTCGATGGCCTGCGATGTTGGGCTCAAATCAGTCGGCCGTGGATCGGCGGGGCCTGGTTTTGGTTGTCGAACGGGAGCGCGATCGGGGATGTCAAACGCGACAAACCCCAGTCGCGGGGAGGTGATTTGTCGCAAACCGCGCCGATTTGGATGCCGTCTGTGGCAAATCCCGTCGGGCGCGGACGATTTGTCACGTTTGGCATGCGCTCAGGGCGCGGCCTGCACGGGTCTGGAAGGCGTTCGGGGCTGAAACCTGATCGCCAGCAGACCCAAAGAGCTGTCCAAGGACCCGCTGTCCGATCGACAAGGTCCGCGACCTCGTCGACACTAGTCCGCCGCCACCGCGAGTCGTACGCTAAGCGCGGCGGCCCAGTTCTTTTCTCTGAGTTGTGATCCGATCGCGGATGCCCTGCGTAGTCGGTGATCAAAAGGCACGCTTCCCAGAGAAGGAGAACGGCAAATGTCAACAGGGCAAGAGGAGCGGGGAGTCGACCGCAGAGGGTTCCTCGGCAGGTCGGCCGCGGCCGGCGCCGGTGCGCTCGCCGGTGCAGGCGCGCTGCAGGCGCTGATCCCGTCGTTCGCGGCTGCCGCGAGCAGCGGGCCGACCGCCGGAGACGTCGCGATCGTCAAGGCCGCCCAGATCGCGGAGGCGCTCGCGGTCACGACGTACACCAACATCATCGAGCACTCGCCGTTCTTCAAGCACCTGCCGTCCGACGACCAGGGCTATCTCAAGGCCGCCCGCCAAGAGGAGATGTCGCACTACGCGCTCGAGCAGAGCGTGACCAGCGCGCCCTCTCCGTTCACGGCGTTCTACTACCCCAAGCACATGTTCCACGACGCGCAGACGACGCTCAACGTGCTCGTCACGCTCGAGGACGCGTTCATCGCCGCCTACCTGGTCGGGGTGCGGAACTTCAGCACCGCTGACCTGCGCGTGACCGCCGCCCGGATCATGGGGATCGAGAGCGACCACCGCACCCTCGCCCGGGTGCTCGGTGGTGACGTCGCCAAGCGCGACGGCGGCCCGATCGAGAGGATCACCGGCGTACAGGGCCACGCGGAACCCGCCGACCCGCCGAACAACAACGGCTACGAGCGGACTTTGCTGTGGACCGACATCAGCCAGGCCGTGACCGCGCTGACCCCGTTCGCGGATCCGACGGCCGCCAAGAAGGCCGGCTTCGACACCAGGAAGGCCTACAAGTTCCATCCGTTCACGGCTCATCTCCCGGGTTCGCTGGGGGCATTTCACTCGTTCGCCGGGTGACCGGCGACGCCGGCCCCACGACGGGCCGGCGATCAGTGGGGGGGCGCGCCCCAAGCTCGACGGCCGCGGTTTGCAGTTTGGGGGCACCGCGGTCGTCGGGCCGTCCTTTTTGGTCAACGCGTGCACGTGGGTGGGCCGCTGGCGCCTCGCCGTAGACTCGGCCGCGTCAGGCGACCAGCCGCACGGTGACGGTGCGCTAGGTTCGATCGCATGGACGACACACAACTTCTTGACGAACAACAGGCCTACTACCGCGCGCGGGCGCGCGAGTACGACCGCTGGTGGCTGCGTGAGGGACGGTTTGACCGCGGCGAGGAGGCCAGCCGGCGCTGGTTTGACGAAATCGGAGTTCTCGAGCGGGCGCTCGAGCGCTTTGGACCGACCGGTGACGTGCTCGAACTGGCATGTGGCACCGGCCTGTGGACGCGCCAGCTGGCGCGCACGGCGACGACGCTGACCGCGGTCGACGCCTCCCCCGAGGTGCTCGAGATCAACCGCGCGCGGGTCGACGACGGCCGGGTCTCCTACGCCCAGGTGGACCTGTTCGAGTGGAAGCCGCCATCGGCGGCGTTCGATGTCTGCTTCTTTTCGTTCTGGCTCTCGCACGTGCCCGAGAACCGGTTCGAAGCATTCTGGGACACGGTCGCGGGCGCGCTGCGCCCCGGCGGCCGCGTGTTCCTGATTGACAGCACTCGCAGCGACCGCTCAGGCGCTGCAGATCACGCAGCGCCGGCGGAGGGCGACGAGACGATGACCCGGCGGCTGGACGACGGCAGCGAGTTCAGGATCGTCAAGCGCTTCTACGAGCCACGCTCGCTCGAGCGCCGGCTGGCCGAGCTCGGCTGGCAGCTCGAGGCGCACGGCACGGGCGAGTTCTTCATCCACGCAGCCGGTCGCCGAGCGCGTTGAGAAACCGCGCGGCGATCGGTCCGTCGAGCGGCCCGCCGTTGACGTTGTTGCTGTCCTGGACGACGATCGCAAACGCGACGTCGCCGTCGTAGCCCATCAGCCACGCGTCGGTGCGCAGCTTGCCGCCGCTGTAGTACTGGGCGGTGCCGGTCTTGGCATGGGTCCCGCTCGGGAGGCCTGTCCCGGCCGCCGTTCCGCTGGCGACGACGTCGGCCATCATCTCGCGCAGGCCGTTGACCACGTTGGCCGGCACCGGCTTGGCCGGCACCGAGTCATCCGGCGCGCCGGCCACGAGCCGTGGCGCGTGGACGGATCCGCTCGCGACCGCGGCCGCGACGCTCGCCATCCCGAGCGGCGAGAACACCACCCCGGCCTGTCCGATCGCGGTCGCCGCGAGCGCGGTCGTGCTCTTCGGGGCCGGAACGCTGGCCGCGAACGCCGGCAGCCCCGGCTGCGGTGTCGCGTCCAGACCGAACGTGCGCGCGGCCGCGGTGAAGTCCTGCGGTTTGAGATGCGCCGTCGCGAGGCTCACGAATGCGGTGTTACACGACTCCGTGAACGCCTGGGCGAGATCCTGAACCGGTCCCTCGCCCTCGGCGTTGTGGAACACCTCGCCGTCGATCGTGACGCCCGGCGCGCAGCTGGCCGGCGAGGAGGGGGTGAGTCCCCTGCGGATCAGTGCCGTGCTGGTGAGCACCTTGAAGGTCGAGCCTGGCGGGTACTCGCCCTCGAGCGCCTGGTCATAGGCGTAGTCGGTCGGGTCGCTGACGATCGCCAGGAGCTGACCGGTCGAAGGGCGGATCGCGACCAAAGCCGCGTGGTTGTTGACCGAGGTCAACGCGTTCTCGGCCGCGCGCTGGACGTCCGGGTCGATGCTCGTCTGCACGGGTCGCCCAGGTCTGCCGGGGAAGCTGGTCAGGGTCGCGGCGGTGGCGCCGGCGGCATTGGCGACGATCACGCGGGTCGTGGGAGTGCCGGCCAGCCGGCGCTCGTATGCCTGCTCGATGCCGGTCTGGCCGATTGAGCTCGATGCGTCGTACGGCGGCCCCAGCTTGTGAAGTTGCTCGGCGGTGATCGGCCCGACCGACCCGATCACGTGTGCGCCGAGCTGCGGCGTCAGCGCACCGCGGTCGCTCGCAAGCTCGAACTGCGTCCCTGCAACGGAGTACACGTTGCCCGGCCCGGGCTCATGCTTGAGCTGCTCAAAGCGCGCCTTGGAGACCTGGAAGACCGGATCAAAGTAGTCGGCGTGGGCTTTCGCCTGGGCGAGCGCCTGGGTGATCTCGGTCTTGGTGGCGCCGGCCGCGAGCAGGTCGGCCGTGACCGCGTGCGCATCCTTGATCCGATTGCCGACCAACCCGACCGTGACCAGCTGGTGCTGGGTCGTCAGCGGGGCGCCTCCGGCGCCGAGGATCGGCGCTCGGTCGGGCCAGTCGCGGACCAGAGCGAGGCGGTCGCCGGCCCGGAGCGCCGGGTTGATCGTCGCCGGCGACCACGCGACCAGCCAGTGTCCGTTGTGGTCGACGAGCCTGACCGTGGTGGCCGTGGTCCACAGGCCGGCGGCCGGCAACGCGAAGTGCTCGCTGACCCGGACCGAGGCATGCGAGCCCGAGTGTCTGATCTTGCCCGCCGTGAACCGCGGAGCGGTCACACCGAGCGCGGCCAGCGCATCGGCATTGACGGTCCTGAAGTCGGCCGGCGCCTTGAGCACCTGCTTGCGCATCGCGGCGTAATCGCGGTCGCGCCAGGCCGTCAGAAACGAGCTCAACGTCGCCTGCGGCGTCGATGACGAGCCGCCGCAGGCCGCAAGCCCGAGCACCACGGCGAGGGCGAGCGGCGCCAGCAGGACCGCGGTCGTCAGGCGGCCCGGGCGGCCGCGCAGGGCTGCGCAGGACACCCAGCCGAGCATAGAACGACGAGTTTTCCGGCAGGATCAGATGGCATCCCTTGACTTAACTATACCTATTAGGTAAACTCCTACGAGTCATAGGAACTCTCGAAGGACGGAGACTGAAAATGAAGACCACCCCGATCACAGACACCCTCACCCGGCTCACGCGGCTGGGGTTCGTCAACGCCTATCTGGTCCGGGAGGACGACGGTTTCACGCTTGTCGACACGACTGTTTCGCGGACCGGCGACGCTCTGATCGGCGCGGCCGAGAAGGCAGGGGCGCCGGTCCGCAGGATCGCGCTCACCCACGGCCACGGTGACCATGTCGGCTCGGTCGACGAGCTCAAGACCAAGCTCGGCAACAACGTGCAGGTCCTGATGAGCGAGACCGACGCGAGGATCCACGCCGGCGAGAAGGTCGTCGAGGGCAAGCTCACCGGAAGCTGGCCGACACTCAAGACCGCACCCGATGTCCGCCTGGCGCCCGGCGACCGCGTCGGCAGCCTCGAGGTGATCGCGAGCCCCGGCCACTCTCCGGGCCATATCGCGTTCCTCGACACGCGTGACCGGACCCTGATCGCCGGTGACGTGTACACCTCGATCGGCAAGCTCGCGGTGAGCAACCACTTCTATTGGCGCTTCCCGCTCGCGACGATGGCGACGTTCGATCGCGCCCAGGACCTACAGTCGGCGCGTGACCTGCGGGCGCTCGATCCGGCGCTGCTGGTCGTCGGCCATGGGCCGGCCTTGAGAGCGCCCGGCGGCGTGATGGACGTCGCGATCGCGCAGGCGGCGGGCTGATGCCAAGAGCCGGTCTCGACGCCCAGGCGGTCGTCGAGGCGGCAGCCGAGCTGGCCGACGCCGAGGGGCTCGATGCGCTCTCGCTGTCGGCGCTCGCGGACCGGCTCGGGATCAGGGCGCCATCCCTGTACGCGCACGTGGCCGGGCTGGCGGATCTGCGGTGGCGGCTCGGGGCTCGGGGGGCGAGGAAGCTGACCGCCGCGGTCCTGGCCTCCACATCCGGGCTGGCGCGCGCCGACGCGCTGCGCGCGCTGGCGGCGACATACCGAGCTTTCGCGCTCGCGCACCCGGGCACATACACGGCGATGCAGCGGGCGCCCGACGAGGAGTCGGGCGAGCCCGCCGCAGCGGCCCGCGAGCTGGTCGACGCGATCGTCGGCGCTCTGGCGGGGTACGGGCTCGCGGGCGACGACGCGATTCACGCGGTCCGGCTGGTCCGGGCGGCGCTGCACGGGTTCGTCTCGCTCGAGCAGCTCGGCGGCTTCCGGTTGCCGATCTCGCTCGACGAGACCTACGACCGGCTGGTGTCGATGCTGGACCGCGCGCTGGCGCAGCGGCGCGCCACGTAGGATCGATCGGGCCGATGTCAGGGGTCGCGATCGCCGACGTTCCCGAACGGAGCCGCTACGTGCTCGAGCTCGACGGCGTCCCCGCGGGGATGATCGACTACCGGCTCGCCGGCGACCGAATCTGGCTCATGCACGCCGAGGTCGATCCGCCCAGACGCGAGCGCGGCCTCGCATCCCGGATGGTCAGCTTCGCTCTGGACGACGCACGCCAACGTGGGCTCGAGGTACTCCCGTACTGCCCGTTCGTGCGGGGCTACATCGCCAGGCACGATGAGTATCTGGACCTGGTCCCGGGAGCCGAGCGGGCGCGGTTCGGGCTCTGACCGCCCGCCGTCAGCCGACGCTCGCCACGGGCACCTGATCGCACTCTCCGGCCGCGCGCGGCGCTCCGGCCCACTGACCGCCGGCGCACTCGCCCGCCGCCACCTCCGATTGGCGCTCGGTACGCAGCGCCAGCCCACCGATTCCGGCCACCAGGAGCAGCGCGCCCCCCAGCCCGACGGCGAGATGGAACGCGTCCTCGGAGGCGCTGGCCGCGGCGCCGGCGACGTAGGCCCGCTGCGAAACGGGGACTGCGCCCGGGGCAACCGTGCCAAACGTGCGGCGCTTTGCCTCGATCACCGCCGGCCGGCTGCTCGATGGAAGCCGCCCCGCAAGCTGGTGGTCGAGCTGGGCGGCGTAGTGGGCCGAGACGAGCGCCCCGACCGCCGCGACCGAGATCAGGCCGGCGGTGCGCGCGATCGCGTTGTTGACCGCCGAGGCGATCCCGGCCTCGGACTCGTTGACATCACCGAGCACGGTTGCGGTCAGCGGCGCAACCGTCATCGCGAGTCCGAACGAGAACACCAGCAGCGCCGGCAGCACGTCCGTGAGCAGCGACACCGAGGTCCCGTAGCGGAGCATCAGCGCGAACCCGCAGCCGACGATCACGGGGCCGACGGTGAGAAAGAACCGCGGCCCATAGCGGTCGGCGAGCTTTCCCATCCTCGCCGAGAGCAGGAACATGACCGCGGTCGGCACCAGACCTGTGACGCCGGACTTCAACGCGCTGTAGCCGGCCACCTGCTGCAGGTAAATCGTGACGAAGAACCCGAGGATGCCGATGCCGCCGTAGATCGCGAACGTCTGCGCGTTGGCGACCGAGAAGTTGCGGCGCTCAAAGAGCGCCAGCGGGAGCATCGGTGACCCTGCGCGCGACTCGTAGACGACGAACGTCGCGAACAGCACGAAGCCGATTGCCAGCGCCCCCGTGACGGCAAGGTCAGACCAGCCGAGCACCGGCTGCTCGATCAACCCGAACGAGATCCCGGCCAGGCCCGCCGCTGCGAGCGCTGCCCCGAGCCAGTCAATCGGCGCGTCGCTGACGCTCCGCGCCCGGCCGGGCACCGCCGCCCGCGCCAGCCAGATTGCGCCGACGACGAGCGGGAGGTTGATCACGAAGATCCCGCGCCACGAGAACGAGTCGACGATCTGGCCTCCAAGCAGTGGCCCGGCGAGGATCCCAATCCCGCTCCATGCGGTCCAGGTGCCGATCGCGCCGCCACGTTCATTCTTGGGGAAGACCGCGACGATGATCGCCAGCGCCGACGGCGTCAGCAGCGCGCCCGACACCCCCTGCAGCGCCCGCGCCCCGATCAGCACGCCGACCGTCGGGGCCACTGCGCACAGGATCGAGCCGATCCCGAACCCGAGTACGCCTGCCTCAAACACGCGCCGCTCGCCGAGCTTGTCCGTCAACGAGCCGCTCAGCAGGATCAGCGCGCTGAGCGTCAGCAGGTAGGAGTTCGAGACCCATTGCTGGGCCGCGAAGCCCCCGCCGAGGTCACGGCCGATCGCGGGCAGGGCGACGTTGACCGCCGTCGAGTCGACCGCCGCGATCGTCGAGGCGAGAATCGCTGCGACCAGCGCGAGGCGCTTGTTGGCCCCGTGCGCCGCAGCCGCGTCACCGGGCGCGGCGGGCTTTGAAGCAACCCCTACGTGGGGATATCCGCCGTCGCCAGCTTCAGCAGTGTTTGGTTGTCTATCTGCCGACCGGCGATCACGCACGTATGGCCTGAGCGTACCCAGGTGACGACGTTTGCCGAACCGTCGTGGATGAACGTGAACGGAATCCCGTCATGGGTGACGGTCGTGCCGCCATGGACGGCCAAGGGGGCTCCGGTCACGATCGTGTACCCGACGCGATGGCCGGCGTGGCCGCCGTAGAAGACGGTCACGGCGTGGCGTCCCGAGAGCACATCGGTGCGTGCGCCGGTCGTACGCCAGCCGACCGTTCTCTCCCAGTATGGGAATGGGATCCCGCCGGCCGAGACGTCGATCGTCATCGCGCCGCCTGCCGTCGCCGATGGCGGCGGAAGCGTGGCGGGCGCCAGCGCGGCCTGAGTGGCCTGCCCGAGCGTCGGGGCGGCGCTGCCGCTGACGGCGACGACGACCGCCGCGGCCACGGCGGCGAGCCCGATCGCCAGGGCCGGGATCGCGATCCGAGGCCGCCAGCGCAGCCACCCGCGATCGGGCTGCTTGCGCGGCGAGCCGTCGGTCTGCTGATCGAGCCACCGGCGCAGCGAGTCGGGCGCGGCGACGTCGGCGCTGGCGACCAGGTTGATCGCCTGCTCCTGCTCGGCGAGTGCGCGGGCCAGGGCGGGCGAGCCCCGGACTTCGTCGCGCAGCTCAGCCTCCCGCGACGCGGGCAGCGACCCGTCGGCCAGTCTTGCCAGCTCGGCCTCGAGGAACTGCGGATCGTCACTCATTTAATGGTCTCCATCTACGCAAGACTCCGATCTGGCCCCGATCCTTCCCGGATCTTGCCCGGGACCGAGCCATCTCGTGCGGCGGGATTTGCTGGCTGGTCGCCAAGTTCGCGCACGATCCGCTGCCGCGCGCGGTAGATCCGGGTGGTGATCGTAGCCTCGGGCGTCCCCAGCGCCTCGGCCGCCTCACCGTAGGAGAGTCCGAGGATATCCACGGCCGCGAGCGCGAGCCGAAACTCGTCCGGCAGGCGATCGATCGCGGCGAAGATCTCGCCCACCTCGGCTGCTCGCTCGGGCTGCACCGACGAGCGCGATTCGACCGGCGAGACGTCCTCGAGCGTCTGCGTGACCCGAGGCCGCCGTGAGGTGCTGCGCAGGCGCGAGTAGAAGGTGTTGCGCAGCGCGCTCATCAGGTACGCACGCTCGCCGCCCTGCTTGACGCTGCGCGGCTTGGCGAGCACGCGTGTGAACATCTCCTGGACGAGATCCTCGGCGTCCTCGCGGGTTCCACACAGCGCCCATGCGGCGCGATACAACGCGTCGAGGTGGTCACCCAACGAGGATGGGTCCAGGCGCGGCACTGGTCCGTCAATGCTACGCGTCATCACTGCGGAGGCGGGCCGGGAAGGATTCGGGTGCGCTGCCGTCTGTAGGGGGTGAGCGCAAAGCTCGTCAGGCCGGAGCTCCTATCCACAGCTCGACCACGAGGTTGAAATGTCGCTAAATCGGACCGTGCTGGCGTCGGCGATCGTCGCCATTGGCCTGGGCGCTGCGGCGGTCATGTTCGCGACCGAATCGGTGGCGGCGACCGGGCACGGTAGAGCCGCGGCAGACGTGCGGGCGCGCGCCGCCGCGGCCGGTACGACGATCAAGTTGCGCAAGACCGGCAAGGGCAAGCTGCTCGTCAACTCCCGCGGCTTCACGGTGTACTCGTTCAGCAAGGACGGCAAACGAATGGACCGCTGCCAGAAGATCAGCGGCTGCACCTCGATCTGGCCCGTCGTCAAGACCCACGGGCGGCCACGTGCCGGACGCGGCGTCAAGCGCTCGAAGCTCGGGACGATCAAGCTCGCCAACGGCGCCACGCAGGTGACCTATGCCGGCCACCCGCTCTACACCTACAGCGGTGACGGCTCTCCGGGCGCGACAAGCTACATCGGGTTCTCGCAATTCGGCGGCAGATGGCGTGCCGTTCGGGCGTCGGGTGCGTTGGTCAACTAGGCCCTCCTCTGACCACACAAGACCGGCCCCGGCGAGCGCTCGCCCGATCCATGAGGGAAGCAGCGAGCGCAAACGGGAGCCGCCCGGCGGCGCAGCGCGGCGCCGCCGGGCCTCCCGCCTGCCGCACCGCTTAACTCCGAATCCCCCCGCGGAAGAGACGGCGAGCCGCGCGCCCCACTAAATTCGCGGGCGATGAAGCGCACCCTGTTCGAGCCCGAGCACGTGGACTACCGCGAGTCCGTGCGCCGCTTCGTGGCCGAGGAGATCACTCCCAACCACGCCGCCTGGGAACAGCAGGGGATCGTCCCGCGCGAGCTGTTCGCCAAGGCGGCCGTCAAGGGGATGCTCGCAATGCAGGTCCCCGAGCGGTTCGGTGGGATGGGAGCCGAGGACTTCCGCTTCAACCAGATCCTGATCGAGGAGGTCAGTCTCGCCGGCGATGCGGGCAGCGGGCTCGGGATCACGCTCCACAACGACATCTGCCTGCCCTACTTCCTCAGGCACTCAAGCGACGAGCAGAAGCAGCGCTGGCTGCCCGGGATCGCCGACGGCAGCCTGATCACGGCGGTCGCGATGACCGAACCCGAGATCGGCTCCGATCTCGCCGGGCTGCGCACGACCGCGATCCGCGACGGTGACGAGTACGTGGTCAACGGGTCAAAGACGTTCATCACCAACGGAATCAACGCAGACCTCGTGATCGCCGCCGTCAAGACCGATCCATCCCAGCGACACGCCGGGATCTCGTTGCTGATCATCGAGCGGGGGATGGACGGTTTCGCGCGCGGTCGCAACCTCGAGAAGGTCGGGATGCATGCCCAGGACACGGCGGAGCTGTTCTTTGCGGACGTCCGTGTTCCGATCGAGAACCTGCTCGGAGAGGAGGGCCAGGGCTTTCGCTACATGACCTCCAACCTCCCTCAGGAGCGGCTCAGCATCGCGATCGCCGGCGTCGCCGCGGCCCGAGGCGCGCTCGATGCGACGGTCGAGTACGTCCGCGACCGCAAGGCGTTCGGCCAGCCGATCGGTTCGTTTCAGAACTCGCGCTTCGCGCTCGCCGAGATGGCGACCGAGGTCGAGCTCGCGACGATCTTCTGCGATCAGGCCGTGCTCGCGCTCAACGCGGGGGAGCTCTCGGCGGTGGACGCGGCGATGGCGAAGTGGTGGTCGACCGAGCTCCAGGGCCGCGTGATCGACCGCTGCGTGCAGCTGCATGGCGGTTACGGGTACATGCTCGAGTACCCGATCGCACGCGCGTTCGTCGACGCCAGAGTGACGCGCATCTACGGCGGCACGACCGAGATCATGAAAGAGATCATCGGCCGTTCGCTTGGGGTCTAGGCCGGCGATGTCCACGACCCGGTCCGCTGGTCTTCAAGGGGCCCGCGCCGAGCCCGACCCCGAGCCGCGGCGACGCGGACGGCGCCCCAAGACCTATGCGGCGGTCCTGCACGCGACCTCCGAGCTGCTCGAGACGGTGCCGCTCGCCGAGCTGAGCGTGGCGCAGATCCTCGCCGCCGCCGGCGTCGGGCGGACCAGCTTCTACGAGCACTTCGCGTCCAAGGAGGACGTGCTAGTCAAGCTCGTCCAGGGGATCAGCGTCGAGGTCGCCGAGGGGATCGAGCCGATCTTCAGCCGCGGTGAGCGAACGATCGACGAGGCGGTCCGCGAGGGCCTGACCAACCTGACGCGAATCTCGTCCGAATACGGCCCGCTGATCGTGGCGACGATCGAGGAGTGGCCCGCGGTGCCCGAGCTGCGCCGCGTCTGGCTGCGGGTGATCGGCGAGGTCACTGACCGGCTCGCAGCGCTGATCGACGACGACCGGGCCGCCGGGCTGGCGCCGCCAGGGGCGCCGAGCGCCGCACTCGCGGCGGCACTGGTGTGGGGCGCCGAGCGCACCTTCCACATCGCGATGACCGGCCATCACCGGGCGCTGACCGACGAGCAGGCGATCATCGAGCCACTGCTGCAGCTGCACGTGGGAACGATCTACGGACGGCCGGTTCGGCTCTGAACGCGCCCGGCCCGCCCGTCGGGTGGCGGATCACAGCCGGTCGAACACCGAAAATATTCGCTCGCTGCGGCAGTTTTGCGACGGAATGGTGAGGTTTGTCTAATGCTTGGACCGATTCTGCCGATAACGGAGTGGGTGGTTCTAGCTAGATCCGACGTCAGCGACTCGACGACTCCACTGGAGGCGATGCTCGAACTTGCGCGCTGCGCCGGCGAGGAATCGCTGTCGGTGGTGCTCAAGACGGTCGCGCAGACGATCCGCGACGTGGCCGGCTTCGACGCCGTGGTGGTCAACATCTACCGGCCCGCGTGGGACGACTACGAGGTGGTGATGGTGGTCGGCTCAGAGGAGAGCCGCGCCGCGCTCGAGGGCACGCGCGCGCCGAGCGAGACGTTGATGCATCTCTTCTCCAGCGAGCAGCAGCGCCTTCCCGGCGTCTTCTTCTTGACCAGCGAGACGGCGTTCTGGGGCAAGATCGAGAACACCTACACGCCCGACATCCCGCAGTCCGATGACCCGGACGCGTGGCAGCCCGACGACGGGCTGTTGGTCTTCCTGCGTGACGCCAGCGGCGCACCGCTGGGCTTCCTCTCGATGGACGAGCCGATCAACGGCCGCCGGCCAAGCGATGACGAGCTGCGCATGCTGCGCGCGATCTGCTCGCACGCTGAGCAGGCGCTGGCGAGCTCGCGGCGCAAGGAGCGCGCCGCCGAGAACGCGCGCATGCTGTCTCAGCTGCTCCGCATCTCACCCGCGCTGTCGGCGTGCACGACCGCGCCCGGCGTGCTCGAGGCGGCGTGTGACACCGTCGTGCCGCACCTCGGTTTCGAGCGCGTTGCCGCGTACGGCACCCGCGACGCGAAGACGCTCGAGCTGAGCGTGATCCGTGGCTGGGATTCGCCCGCGCTGCTGGCCGACACGCTCGAGATCGGACGGCTGCAAGCGCTGTTGACGCCCGAGCGCGAGCGTGCGGGCTGCTGGCTGCTCCACGCCCGCCAGTTGTTCGGCCCGGCGGACAACCAGCGCAACAGTGAGCGCTCAGAGCGAAACGGGCGGGGGGCCGTGGCGTGGAATGACAGCTGTCTGGTGGTTCCCTTTTACGGTGACAGCGGCGTGTTGCGCGGGTTGCTCGTGGTCGAGGACCCCGCGGACCGGCTTCTGCCCGGCGACGACTGCCGCCGTGCGGTCAGGCTGCTGGCCGACCAGGTCTCCGCCGCGCAGAACGGGATCGAGCATCGCGAGCAGCTGCGCTACCTCGCCACTCACGATCCGCTGACCGGGGTCCGCAACCGCCGCGGGCTGACCGAGCTGCTTGCCGCCCACCCCCATACAGCACTGCTCGTCTGCGACCTCGATCACTTCAAGCTCGTCAACGACCGCCACGGCCACGACGTTGGCGACCGAGTGCTCCAGCGCTTCGGTGAGCTGCTTCGCGAGCTGTCGCGCGGCAACGACGTCCCGATGCGGCTCGGCGGCGAGGAGTTCTGCGTGGTCCTGCCCGACACCGACCGGGCCGGCGCGATCCGGGCCGCCGAACGGCTGCGGGCCGAGACCTCGCGCCGGATGCGCGGGATGATCCCCGAGGGAATTACGGTCTCGATCGGCGTCGCGGCCAACGCCGACGGAACGCTCGATGCCAACACCCTGCTGGCCGTGGCCGACCGCAGGCTGTACGCCGCCAAACAGGCCGGCCGCGACCGCAGCGTCGACATCGACGCCCTGACGCCGCCGGAGCGGCTCAGCGATCGGGCAGCGCCCGGCGCTCAGCCGGTTGTGACCAGCGCCTCCTCGTCGGAGTAGATCTCGCCGCGCTCGGCCATCGCGACCAGCGAGGCGGGCGGCTCAAACCGCTCGCCGTAACGCTGCGAGAGCTGACGCGCGCGTGCGACGAAGCCCGTCGGGCCGCCTTCATAGCCGTTGACGTACTGAAGCGCGCCGCCGGTCCAGCCGGGGAACCCGATCCCGAAGATCGAGCCGATGTTCGCGTCGGCGACCGATTCGATCACGCCCTCGTCGTGGCACTTGACCGCCTCGAGCGCCTCGAGTATCAGCATCCGCTCCTCGAGGTCCTTGAGCGAGATCGAAGCCGGATCGTCGACCGGCGGAAACAGCTGCTTCAGTCCCGACCACAGCCCGACCCGCTTGCCGTCGGCGTACTCGTAGAAGCCGGCGCCCTCGAGCCGTCCCGGGCGCCCCTCCTCGAGCATCCTGTCGATCACTGTCTCGGACGGGTGGCCGACCCATGGACCCCCGTCGCCCTTGGCCGCCGTCTTGGCGGCGTCGCGGATCTTGCGCATCAGCTTCATGTTGAGCTCGTCTGAGAGCTGCAGCACCGGCGCGGGATAGCCGGCCTGCGATGAGGCCTGCTCGATCGTCGGCGCCGGGATGCCCTCGAGCAGCATCGCGATGCCCTCGTTGATGAACGCGCCGATCACGCGGCTGGTGTAGAAGCCGCGGCTGTCGTTGACGACGATCGGGGTCTTCTTGATCATCTTGGCCAGGTCAAGTGCCCGGTAGAGCGTCTCGTCGCTGGTCTGCTCGCCCTTGATGATCTCCAGCAGCGGCATCTTGTCGACCGGGCTGAAGAAGTGCAGCCCGATGAAGTCGGTCGGCCGGGTGACGTTCTGGGCCAGCTCGGTGATCGGCAGCGTCGAGGTATTGGACCCGAGCAGCGCATATGGTGCGAGGTGGGGCTCGATCTCCTTGAGCGCCTCGGCCTTCACCGAGGGATCCTCGAACACGGCCTCGATCACCAGCTCGGCGTGCTCCGCGGCGGCGGGATCGGTCGTCGCGTTGATCCGCGCGAGCAGCTCGTCGCCCTGCTCCTGGGTGCTGCGGCCGCGCTCGATCGCCTTGGCGACGAGCTTCGCGGAGTAGCCCTTGCCGCGGTCGGCCGCCTCCTGCGAGACGTCCTTGAGCACGACGTCGGCGCCGGCCTTGGCGCACACGTATGCGATCGCCGCCCCCATCATCCCGGCCCCGAGCACGACGATCTTGTTCGGTTTGAGGCTCTCGATCCCGTCCGGCCGGGCGCGGGCGCCGGTCGCGCGCTGCAGATCGAAGAAGAACGCCTGGATCATGTTCTTGGCGACCTGACTGGTGACCAGGTCCACGAAATAGCGCCCCTCGATCTCGCTCGCATTATCGAAGTCAACCTGGGCGCCCTCGACCGCGGCGGCCATGATGTTGACCGGCGCCGGATAGTTGGCGCCCTTGAGCTGCTTGCGCAGGTTGGCCGGGAAGGCGGGCAGGTTCTGCGCCAGGCCCCGACTGCTGGGGGTGCCGCCCGGGATCTTGTAGCCGTCGATGTCCCACGGCTGCTTTGCGTCAGGGTTAGCGTCGATCCACTTCTTGGCGGCCGGGATCAGGTCGTGGCGGCTGCTGACCAGCTCGTCGACGATCCCGATCTCCTTGCCGTTGGCGGGGCGAACGCGCTGGCCCTGAAGCAACAGCTGGAGCAGCGCGTTGACGATCCCGATCATCCGCACGGTGCGGGTTACGCCGCCGGCGCCCGGCAGCAGGCCGAGCTGGACCTCTGGGAAGCCGAGCTGGATCCTGGGGTCGTCAACGACGATCCGGTAATGGCAGGCGAGCGCGATCTCCAGCCCGCCGCCGAGCGCCGAGCCGTTGACCCCCGCAACCACCGGAACGCCGAGCGTCTCCAGGCGCCGCAGCCGGGACTTCGCCTCGCGGATGAAGCCCGCGATCTGGTCGGAGTGCTCGCTGGTCGCGGCCTTGAGTTCATTGAGATCGCCGCCGGCGAAGAACGTCTTCTTCGCGGAGGTGATGATCACGCCCTTGATCTGGTCACGTTCGGCCTCGAGCCGGTCAACCGTCGCGGCCATCGACGCCGCGTAGGCGGCGTTCATCGTGTTGGCCGATTGATTGGGATCGTCGAGGGTCAGGATCACGACGCCGTCGTCGTCGCGCTCCCAGCGGATCGTGCTGCTTTCACTCATGCTCGGGTCTCTCGTTTCAGTCGCAGATTTGGTGGGGCCGGCGGGGCGCGCGTGCCGGGCTGGGCCGGCTGGTCAGACGCGCTCGACGACGGTTGCGATTCCCATCCCACCGCCAACGCAAAGCGTCGCGAGGCCGTAGCGCTTGTTCTGGCGCTCGAGCTCGTCGACAAGCGTGCCTAGGATCATCGCGCCGGTCGCGCCCAACGGGTGTCCCATCGCGATCGCGCCGCCGTTGACGTTCACCTTGTCCATGTCGAGGCCCATGTCGCGGACGAAGCGCAGCACGACGGCGGCGAATGCCTCGTTGATCTCGACCAGGTCGAGATCGTCGACGGTCAGTCCGGCCTTCGCGAGCGCCTTGCGGCTCGCGGGCGCAGGGCCGGTCAGCATGATCGTCGGGTCGGCGCCCGAGACAGCCGTCGCGAGGATCTTCGCGCGCGCCCGAAGACCAAGGTCGGCGCCGGTCTGCTCGTTGCCGATCACGACCAGCGAGGCGCCGTCGACGATCCCCGACGAGTTGCCGGGCGTGTGGACGTGGTTGATCTTCTCGACCCAGTGGTACTTCTGCAGCGCGACCGCATCAAAGCCGCCCATCTCGCCCATCGCGGCGAACGAGGGCTTCAGCTGACCGAGCGTCTGGACGGTCGTGCCGGCGCGGATGAACTCATCGCGGTCGAGCACGACGTGGTCGTTGATGTCGAGCACCGGGATCACCGAGCTCGAGAACCGGCCCTCGGCCTGGGCGGTCGAGGCGCGATCCTGGGAGCGGGCCGCGTAGGCGTCGACGTCGTTGCGGTCAAACTCCTCGATCGTCGCGATCAGGTCGGCGCTGATGCCCTGCGGGACGAAGGACGTGTCGTAGTTGGTCTCCGGATCCATAGCCCAGGCGCCGCCGTCGGAGCCCATCGGCACGCGGGACATTGACTCCACGCCGCCTGCGAGCACCAGGTCCTCCCAGCCGGAGGCGACCTTCTGCGCGCCGATATTGACCGCCTCCAGCCCGGATGCGCAGAAGCGGTTGAGCTGCACGCCCGAGACCGTGTCCGGAAGGCCGGCCTTGATCGCCGCGGTCTTGGCGATGTCGGCTCCCTGGTCGCCGATCGGCGAGACGCAGCCGAGCACTACGTCGTCGACCCGCGCGGGGTCCAGGTCGGCATTGCGGCTGAGCACCTCATGCATCAGACCGACGACCAGATCGACCGGCTTGGTCGTGTGCAGCGACCCGTTCACCTTGCCCTTTCCACGCGGCGTACGGATCGCGTCAAAGATAAGCGGTTCAGTGGCTGGCATGGTCTGCTCCTAGCGTTTTAGCGCACACGATGTTCGGAAAATCTGTCCCTAGATACTAGTGGGCAGGCGCCGTGTGGGAGGGTCGCGCAGGCCATTCGGGGACATGGCGCCCCCTGTCTAAGCTGAGTGCAGGGTGAGTGCAGGGTGAGTGCCGCCGACATACCGATCGACGCACAAGCGGGAGCGGAAACCGAGGCCACCACTGGCGTGCTGTCCGGGCGCACGGCGTGGGCGCGGAACCTCGAGTCGCCGCTGCGCGACTTTCTGCGCACCCAGTCGGGAAGCGCGGCGATCCTGGCTGCCGGCGCGGTCGCGGCGCTGCTCTGGGTGAACATCGACGCCGGCTCGTACAACGGCGTCTGGAACACGATCCTCTCGATCCGGATCGGCAGCGCCGGAATCTCGATGGACCTGCGTAACTGGGTCAACAGTGGGCTGATGACCCTGTTCTTCTTCGTCGTCGGGCTCGAGGCGCGGCGGGAGTTCGACCTCGGCGAGCTGCGCGAGCGCAGCCGGCTGGCACTGCCGCTGCTGGCCGGGCTCGGCGGGATGGTCCTCCCGGTTGCCATCTATCTGGCGATCAATGCATCCTCATCGGCGCGCGGCGGCTGGGGCGCAGCGATGTCGACCGACACGGCGTTCGCGCTCGGGATGCTGGCGATCGTCGGGCGGCGATTTCCTGACAGCCTGCGCGCGTTCATCCTCACGATCGCCGTCGTCGACGACCTCGTGGCGCTGATCGTGATCGCGATCGTGTTCACCAGCTCGGTCGACGTGGCGGCGCTGGCGGTCGCGCTGCTCGCGTTCGCGGTGATGTTGGTCGGCCGCCTGGGCCGGATCCACAACGGCGCCGTGTACGCGGTGCTCGGGATCACCGCCTGGGTCGCGATGCATCGCTCCGGGATCGACCCAGTGGTGGTCGGCCTGGTGATGGGCCTGCTGACGATCGCCTACCCGGCGGCGAGGTCAGACCTCGAGGAGGCGACCGACCTGTTCCGCGTCTTCCGCGAGCAGCCGACGCCCGAGCTCGCGCAGTCCGCCCGGGCCGGGTTGCGGTCGGCGATCTCTCCCAACGAGCGCTACCAGCAGCTGTTTCACCCATTCACCAGTTACGTGATCGTGCCGTTGTTCGCGCTCGCCAACGCCGGCTTCGTGATCACGGGCTCATTCCTCGCAACCGGCTACACCTCGGCGATCACGCTCGGGATCATCGTCGCCTACCTGGTCGGCAAGCCGATCGGGATCTCGGGCTCGGCCTGGCTGGTGACCCGCATCAGCCGGGGCCGGATCCGGCCCCCGGTCGGGTGGGGCTCGGTGATCGGCGGCGGCGCGATCGCCGGCATCGGGTTCACCGTCTCGCTGCTGATCGCGACGCTCGCGTTCCACGGCCAGCAGCTCGACGAGGCCAAGCTCGGCGTGATGACGACGCTCGTCGGAGCTCCGATCGTCAGTGCGATCGTGCTGCGCGCGACCCGCAAGCTCCCCCGCGATCTCCGCCTGCGAGCGATCGTCGGCAGCTCTGAGGTGATCGTCGACCTCGCCGAGCCTGTCGACTCCGAGCGCGACCACATCCGCGGGCCGCAGGACGCATCGGTGACGCTGCTCGAGTACGGCGATCTGGAGTGCCCGTTCTGCGGTCAGGCCGAGAACGTGATCCGCGAGCTGCTGCTCGATTTCGGCGAGCTGCGCTACGTGTGGCGCCATCTGCCGCTCAACGATGTCCATCCGCACGCGCAGATCGCGGCTGAGGCGGCCGAGGCGGCCGCCGCCCAGGGGAAGTTCTGGGAGATGTACGACCGCCTGCTCTCACACCAGGATCACCTGATGGTCATGGACCTGATCGCCGACGCCAAGGCACTCGAGCTCGACGTCGACAGCTTCCGCGAGCACCTGAAGAAGCGCAAGGGAGCAGCGCGGATCGCCGAGGACGTCGAGACCGCCGACATGAGCGGCGTCTCGGGGACGCCGACGTTCTTCATCAACGGCCACCGCCACCAGGGTGCCTACGACATCGACACGCTGTCGAAAGCGGTCCGGCTGGCGCGGGCGCGCTCGTCGGTCGGCGCCTAGCAGGGTCGGCGCCTAGCAGGGTCGGCGCCCGCCCCCGAGCCCTTCCTTCGTTCTTCAACAGTTCCTAAGGCGCTCTTCGCGAGTTCGTAAACCGCTCTTCGCCGTCGGTCCCACAGTGACGGTATGAAAGCGAAACGCGTCATACCCATCTTCGTCACAGCGGCGTGCGCGCTCGGCGCCGCCCCGGCCGCCACGGCGGCCACCGACGTTCAGCAAGCCACGAGCGCCAACTGGTCTGGTTACGTTGTCGGCAACCCATCGGGCTCGCAGGGCTTCTCGACCGTGTCCGGGAGCTGGGTCGAGCCGGCGGCAAAGTGCAACGGCTCGGGCAGCTACTCGGCCTTCTGGGTCGGGCTCGGCGGTTCCGGCGGCAGCCAGGACGTCTCAGACAGCAGTGGCTCGTCGCTCGAGCAGGCCGGTACCGAGGTCGACTGCTCCGGTAACGGCACGGCGACTCACTTCGCCTGGTACGAGCTGGTGCCAAACGCGCCGGTCAAGCTCGATGTCGACGTGCATGCCGGTGACAAGATCTCGACCAAGGTGACCGTCAACGGTCAGCAGGTGGACATCTGGCTGTCGGATGACACAACCGGACAATCCGCAACCAAGACGCTGCAGGTCTCAAGGGCCGACACGTCGACCGCCGAGTGGATCGCGGAGGCGCCTTCCACGTGTCAGCAGGGTGTCTCGAACTGCACCCCGCTGCCGCTGACTGACTTCGGCACAGCGCAGTTCTCCAATTCGTCCGCGACCGCCACAAACGGTCACACCGGCACCATCTCCGACTCGGAGTGGAGCGCCGCGGCGGTCGACCTGGCGCCGTCGATGGACGGCACGCAGTACGCGTCGACGGCGGGTAACACCACCGCCGGCGCGACGCCGTCCAGCCTCTCCAGTGACGGCTCGTCGTTCTCGGTCGCGTGGTCTGACGATGCGTCGTCAGCATCGTCGGCGGGCGGACCGAGCGATCCGTACGGCTACAGCTCCGGCGATCCGTACGGCTACAGCTCCGGCTATCCCTACGGCTACGGCGGTGGCGACGGATACGGGGGTGGCGACGGCTACGGCTATAGCGGTGGCGACGGCTACGGCGGTGGCGGCTACGCGATCGTCGTCCCCGGCATCGGCGTGATCGCGATCACCTAAGGCCCGAAGGTGATGCGGGTTGTGCACGTAATCGCGCACAACCCGCCGCACCCCGGCGCAGGCCCGATCGCATAGGCTCCTGCGATCGTTGATCTGGACCTAAAGGCTTTGCTCGGCGGGGGCGTCAAGCTCGCCGAGCGCGCCGGCGACGAGGCCTGGTACGTCGCCCTTCTGGTGCGCAGTGGTCTCGTCCGACCGGAGGTGCCCCACCGCATCCCCCAGATGCTGGTCGCGTACGAGCGCTACGGATTGCTCGCCGCGGCCGTCACGATCGGCGCGATTCGCAACGGCGACCGGGTCGCGATCCGTGACGAGCTGGGTACGCTGACCTACCGCGAGCTGGACGAGCGCACCAGCGCAATCGCGAGCGAGTGGTACGCGCATGGGCTGCGCGCCGGAGACGGGGTGGCGATCCTGGTCCGCAACCACCGCGGCTTCCTCGACGCGGTGTTCGCCGCCGCCAAGTGCGGGGCGCGGATCCTGCTGCTCAACACGTCGTTCGCCGGTCCTCAGATCCGCGAGGTGGCGGGGCGCGAGGGGACTGACCTGCTCGTCTACGACAGCGAGTACGGGGAGTTGCTCGAAGGGATCGAGCCGCCACGTGGGCGCTGGCGCGCGTGGGTCGACGATCCGCAGGCGGACCCGGGCACCAGCTCACAGCGCGGGGACTCGGGAGCGCAAGTGACCGGTTCACTCGCTGACCTGATCGCGCGCGGCTCGACAAACGGACCGCCGAAGCCCGCCTGCGGACCGAAGATCGTGATCCTTACGAGCGGCACGACCGGCACCCCGAAGGGCGCTCCGCGCAGCGAGCCCCGCTCCCTGTCGGTGATCGGCGGGCTGCTCGACAAGGTCCCGTTTCGCGCCCGTGAGGTGACCGAGCTGTGCGTGCCGATGTTCCACGCGCTCGGATTCGCCCATCTGGTGCTGGGACTGGCGCTCGGCTCGACGCTGGTCGTCCACCGGCGGTTTGAGCCCGAGGCGACGCTCGAGAGCGTCGAGCGCAACCGCCCGACGGCGCTGGTCGTCGTCCCGGTGATGCTTCAGCGGATGCTCGACCTCGGCGACGACGTCGTCTCTAGCTATGACACCTCATCGCTGAAGATCATCTTCGTCGGCGGGTCACAGTTCGGGGCCGAGCTCTGCAGGCGGACCCTGAAGGCGTTCGGTCCGGTGGTCTACAACCTGTACGGCTCGACCGAGGTCTCCTACGCGACGATCGCCACCCCAGCCGACCTCGTCGAGGAACCGGCCACCGTCGGCAGGGTGGTGCGCGGTTCGATCGTCAAGATCGTCGACGACGACGGGGAGGAGGTGCCGGCTGGCGCGACCGGCCGGATCTTCGTCGGCAACGCCAGCCAGTTCGAGGGCTACACGGGCGGTGAGACCAAGGAGCAGGTCGGCGGCCTGATGTCGTCGGGCGACGTCGGCCATTTCGATCACAAGGGGCGCCTGTTCATCGACGGCCGCGACGACGACATGATCGTCTCCGGCGGCGAAAACGTCTTCCCCGGAGAGATCGAGGAGCTGCTGGCCGGCCATCAGGCGGTCGAGGAGGTGGCTGCGGTCGGCGTCGACGACGAGCAGTTCGGGCAGCGGCTGAGGGCATTCGTCGTCGTCCGCGATGGCATGCGGCTGACCGAGGACGAGGTCAAGAACTACGTTCGCGACAACCTTGCCAACTACAAAACCCCGCGCGAGGTCGTGTTCGTGGACGAGCTGCCGCGCAACTCCACCGGCAAGGTGCTCAAGCGCAAGCTCAGCACGCCGGGCACCGAGCAGCCGGCGACCGCGGCCGCAGAGGACGACTGACCATGCCGCCGACATACGGACCGCCATTCGCTTCCTATCAGGCCGAGATCTTCCTCCGCGGGATGGGCGGGGAGCGGCCCGCGCAACCGGTCGCGCTGGCCGAGCTCGCGCGAGCGGTGGAGGAGACGCTCGAGCCCAATGCCCGCGCATACGTCTTTGGCGGCGCCGGGACCGAGGACACGATGCGAGCCAACACGGAGGCGTTCAAACGCTGGCGGATCGTCCCGCGGATGCTCCGTGAGGTGACCTCCCGTGACCTGTCGGCGACCGTGCTCGGGACCGAGATTCCGGCGCCAGTCGGCCTCGCGCCGGTCGGCGCCCAGACGATCTTCCATCCCGAAGGCGAGCTTGCGGTTGCGCGCGCCGCGGCGGCGGTCGGCCTGCCGATGACGGTAAGCACTGTGTCAGCGCACACGCTCGAGCAGATCGCCGAGGAGGCCGACGGACCGAAATGGTTTCAGCTCTACTGGCCTACCAACCGCGAGTTCGCCGAGAGCCTGGTGTCGCGCGCAGAGCAGGCCGGGTATCGGGCCGTGATCGTGACCGTCGACACCTTCCTCCCCGGCTGGAAGACGCGCGAGCTGCAGGTCGCCTGGCAGCCGCCGCTGGCCGGCAAGGGGATCGCCAACTACGTCTCGGATCCGGTCTTCCGCAGCCTGCTGACCAAGCCGCCCGAGGAGGACATGGGTGCCGCGGTCGGCGAGTTCGTGACGCAGTTCTCAAATCCGCGGCTGGTGTGGAGCGATCTCGAGTTCCTGCGCTCGCGAACGACGCTGCCGATCGCGCTGAAGGGGATCCTCCACCCCGATGACGCGCGCGCCGCGCGCGAACACGGGATCGACGCGGTCGTCGTCTCCAACCACGGTGGCCGCCAGGTCGACGGCTCGGTCGCCACCCTCGATGCACTGCCGGCGATCGTCGATGCGGTCG
Organism: uncultured Solirubrobacterales bacterium; assembly: GCA_963770885.1. GTDB lineage: Bacteria > Actinomycetota > Thermoleophilia > Solirubrobacterales > Solirubrobacteraceae > Palsa-465. The sequence continues at coordinate 293,906 of CAVYRI010000003.1, forward strand.
GCGAGGAGCTCGAGGTGCTGCTCGACAGCGGAGTGCGCTCGGGTGCCGACGCCGTCAAGGCACTTGCGCTCGGCGCCGACGCGGTGCTGGTCGGCCGCCCCTATATCTGGGGGCTGGCGGCCGACGGCGAGAGCGGTGTGCTCGCCGTGCTGCGAGCGATCCTGGCCGAACTGGACCTGACCGTCGGGCTCACCGGCCACACGGGCGTCGCCCACCTGACGCCGGGCCTGCTCGTGCCCGGCACGTGAGGGCTAGGGCCACGGCTCGGCGCCAGTCTGGCTCAGGGCGGGGCGAAGGGCCACCATTACACTCGGCGCGATGCTGATCCTGCCGCCGGGGCACGCCCAGGAGGTACGCCGACCGTACCCGCTTCGCACGCGCGAGAAGGCGATGATCGGCGGCGTGCTGGCGATCGTCGCCGGGCTCGCGATCGCGCTCGTGATCTCGTTTGCGACGTCGGGGCACAAGTCCGGCCACGGCTGCATCTCGGTCGGCCTTGCCTACTCGGTCGGCGGCACGCAGATCTACCGCTGCGGCGCAACCGCGCGCCACATGTGCGCGAGCGTCAACCAGCCCGGCGGCAGCGTCGGCGCCACCGCCCGCGCGCTCGCGACTGAGTGCCGCAAGGCAGGCCTCCCGGTCGGCTGACCGACGGGCCGTCCTAAGATAGCCACACTTTTCAGCTCTGACCGAGGTCCAAGCCGTTGACCGAACCAGCCCAGTTCCGCGCGCAGTTCCCCGTCCTCCAACGCAAGGCCTACCTGAACGCCGGCACCGAGGGGCCGCTGCCCGCCCAGGCGGCCGAGGCGGTCAAGGAGCGGATCGACCTCGAGCTCAACGGCGGCCGTTGCGGCAAGGAATACATGACCTCGGTGCAGGAGCTGGCCGCCGAGCTGCGCGGGGGCTACGCGCGGGTGCTCAAGTGCGATCCCAACAGCGTCGCGCTGACCGGCTCGACGACCGACGGTGTCAACACGGTGCTAGGTGGGTTCGACTTCCGGCCCGGGGACGAGGTCATCACCAGTGACGAGGAGCACCCCGGCCTGCTCGCACCGCTCGCGCGCGCCAAGCACCTGCATGGGGTACAGGTCAAGGTCGTCCCGTTCGCCGAGCTTCCCGGCGAGGTGACGGCCAAGACGCGGCTGATCGCGTGCTCGCACGTTTCGTGGGTGAGCGGCCGCGTGGCCGATCACGAGGCGCTGGCGCAGACGGGGGTGCCGGTGCTGCTCGACGCCGCGCAGAGCATCGGCGCGGTGCCGGTCGACATGGACGCGCTCGGTTGTGCTTTCTATGCCGCCTCGGGCCAGAAGTGGATGTGCGGCCCGGAGGGAAGCGGCTGCCTGTACGTCCGCCCTGACCAACTCGATGAGCTGACGGTCCCATGGCCGGGGTACGGCTCGCTCGCCGATGCGCACAACGCGCTCTCCTCACCGCCGGCCGAGCACGCCAAGCGCTTCGACCACGGCTTCCCGCCCGGCATGCGGAGCGTGTGGGCGCTGGCATCGATGGCGGTGCTCGATTCCGCCGGCTGGGAGTGGGTCCACGCCCGGGGCGCTGATCTCGCCGCCCGCCTCGCATGCGGGCTTGCCGAACGGGGGCTCGAGGTCGGCGAGCGGGGCCGCTCCACCCTGGTCGCCTGGAAGGCCGACGATGCCGACGCCGAGGTCACCCGCCTCGCCGAGGCCGGAATCGTCGTCCGCAGCATTCCGTCACATGGGTACCTTCGCGCCTCGGTCGGCGCCTGGTCATCGGAGGACGAGCTCGACCGGCTGGTCGAGCTGGCGGTCAGCCGATGATCCGCTCGGGCCGGGTGTGGACGTTCACGGCGCAGCGCCGATGATCCGCTCGGGCCGGGTGTAGACGTTCACGCTGCCCCGCCGCGCGAACCCGCACAGGGTCACCCCGCGGTCGGCGGCGAGCTCGATCGCCAATGAGCTCGGCGCCCCGACGCCAATCAGGATCGGCGCTCCGGCGACGGCCGCCTTCTGGACCAGCTCGAACGACAGCCGACCGCTGACGCAGAGGAGCCGACCGGCGAGCGGAAGCAGCCCGTCGAGCAGCGCCCGCCCGATGACCTTGTCCATCGCGTTGTGGCGCCCGACATCCTCGCGCGAGTACAGAAGCGTTCCGTCGGCCGTGAACAGGCCGGTCGCATGCAGGCCGCCGGTCAGGTCAAAGGCCGGCTGCTGCAGCCGTGAGGGGAGCTGCGCCGCAAGCGTGCGCGGGATCTCGGGTCCGTTGGCGATCGGCGCACTGACGACCGCGACTTCCTCGAGCGCCCCCTTGCCGCACACGCCGCATGAAGAGCTCGTGTAGAAGCTCCGCGCTCCGGGGTCGCGCTTCAGCGGTCCGGTGACCTCGACCGTGTTGTTGGCGAAATCAGCCGTCGGCCCGGCCTCTCTCGGTCCGTCGATCAGGCCCTCGCCGTACAAAAAGCCGAGCGCCAGCTCCTCGTCGTTGCCCGGCGTGCGCATCGTAACCGCGAGCGGCGAGCCGTCGACCCTGATCTCGAGTGGGTCTTCGATCGCGACCTGGTCATCGACGCCGTCGTGCTGGAACGTCCGGTACATCGCGCGCCAAACCGTACGCGAGCGGCGGGCCGCTCGTCGCTGACGCCCGCCCGGCTCGTAGGTGGCGCTCGCTCCGGCGCGCGGTCAGGCCAGCGCCGGTTCCGCGCGCAGCTCCACCTCGAACGGCTGCGCCTCGCGCTCCAGCTCGCCGTCGGGGCCGATCCGGTAGGCCCCGATGCGGCGCAGCGGCGGCGAGTACGCGTGGATCGTGACCGCCGGTACGTCGCCGGCGTGCAGAACCCGGTGGATTGCGACCGGCTCGACCACGAACGTCGTGCCGGCGCGCAGCTCGCGCGACCGAGGCGCGCCGCCGAGCGTCAGGCGATCCTCGCGGACGCGACCGGCGACCACGGTGATCGCGGCGGCCGACTCATCGTGGTCGTGATAGCCGGTGTCCTGGTCATCGCTCCAGCAGATGACCCAGGCGTTGACGTCCTCGTCATCCCAGATCTGCTCATAGACGCGGACATCGTCGGAGTGGTGGACGAGGTGGCTCCACCGCTCGGGCGACGCGGCCAGACCGGCGGCGAATCGTTGTAGCTGTTCGGGTGTCAGGCTCATCTCAACTCGTTCGGAGACTGCGCTTGCGTTACGTAGGTTAGTAAGTCAATCATTTTTGTCAAGATTCGCGACCGAACCTGCGCCCAGCCCAGTGGATCCGCTACGGCCCTACGCTTCATCGCGGGCATCCTGGCGCGCGATGTGCTGTCCGACGACCTGCAAGGGCGGCTACCCGTGGCCAGCCAGGTCCAGCTGCTCGCTGATCGCGATGTCCGCGGCCTTCACGTGCGCGGCATCGGAGCAGCGCCTTGGTGGCCGCCGTCGCGTCGTTGTGAGCGGCCGCCGTCGAGATCCCCTTCAGATCAGCGGCGACCGCCCTGAAGCCGGCGATCAGCGTCTCGAGGCTCCGCTTGAAACTTCGGCGGCGCGTCGAGCCTCGCCGCCTGCCGGCTGGCGCGCGTCGAGAGCGCCGCGAGCTCGGTCGCCAGGCGGCGGTTGGTCTGCGAGCCCGCGTCGCCGATCGCGCGCCCGAGGCCGCGCCCCAGCTCGCGGAATTGAGTCCGGTCGCTGACAAATCCGGATTTGAACTGGCTCACGCTCGGCCCGCTGCTCTGACCGCAGCCGGCGAGTGCGGTCGAGACCGGCGCGGCGACGGTCAGCGCTCGCACGTTCACGACTTGACAATCCATGAGAGGGGTAGCGTGTTCGGGATGGCCAACGAAGAAGCTGACGTCGACGCACTCAAACGCCAGCAGCTCGCACAGGAGCAGACGGCACGCGAGGCGCTGGAACATGCTGAGACCGAGGCCGACGCCGAGGTCCAGGAGCGGCGTGCCGACAAAGCCCGATATCTGCGCGAAAAGCTCCAGGAGCGTCAGCGCGCTGACCGGGAAGCGGCCGACCGCGAGGACTGAGCGACATACGTCACAGGGTGGTGTGAGGGCTCCCAGCTGCCTCTTACATCGCTCCTACGGCGATCCCACATTCATCTTCGGCCCTGCCGGGAACCTGTTCCAGCGAACCGGAAGGAGCCGAAAATGACACTCGTAATCGCAAACATCTTTCTAATGACCCTGATCGTCGTGGCGATCGTCGGAATGCTCTCGTGGGCGATCCGTAGCTCGCGCACGGAGCTCGAGATCCATCCCGTGCGGCGGCGCCGCACCGCGCGCCAGCATGCCGCCAGCGCTCGCGCGTATGGGTCTTACGAGGGCCTGAACGCCTGACCGCGGCACCCCGCACGTAACCAACTGGCCGGGCCCGCTCGCACCCCCAACCGGGGTGCGAGCTGCGTTCGGGGGCCGCCTCCGGCGGTTAGACTGGGCCCAGGTGACGGGGCAGGGTGCACCGAACCGCCGCAATGCCACACGGGTGTGCTCGATCCTGATCGGGCTCGGCGCCGCGATGCTGCTCGCGGCCGCTGCCACGCCTGCGATCGCCTCCAACGTCCGCAGGGTCGTTCGCTTCCACGGCCATGAGCTTCACGTGCCACGGTCGTGGCGTGTGTTCAACCTTGCTCGCGCGCCGCGCACGTGCGTCCGGTTCAACCGCCACGCGCTCTATCTCGGCGTTCCGGGTGGTGACCAGAATTGCCCGGCGCACTCGGTCGGCCGGACCGGGGCGGCGCTGGTCGAGCCCAGCCGGGCGGCGGCCGCGAGCGAGCGCGCTGCAGTCCTCGGCGACGCGCCGACGCTGTCGGCCCCCCGCGCCGGGTTGACCGTGATCGGGTCTGCCCGCCGCGGCGAGCTCGCGAAGATCCTCGGGCGCCGGCTGGCCCCCGCGCGCAGCGCGGCGATCGCCCGCGCCAGGCCGAGTCCGCTCGTGCACCCGATGGAGGCCGTCTACACCGGGCTGGGCTTTGACGCCTGCAGCGCACCGTCCAGTGACGCGATGTCGGCCTGGTCGTCGTCGCCGTTTCGAGCAGTCGGCATCTACATCGGCGGCACCAACGAGGCGTGCTCGCAGCCGAACCTCACGGCCGGCTGGGTGAGCGGCGAGGTCAGCGCCGGCTGGCAGCTGATCCCGACCTACGTCGGTCTCCAGGGCGGAGGGTCGTGCGGCGGCAGCTGCGCGACGATCAGCTCGATCAGATCGCGCGCGAGCGCTCAGGGCGCGGCGGACGCGCGCGATGCGGTGGTGCAGGCCCAGGCGCTCGGGATCCCGGCCGGGAACCCGATCTATGACGACCTCGAGTCCTACTCGACGACGGCCTCGAACTCCGCCGCGGTACTCGCCTTCCTCGCCGGTTGGACCAACCAGCTGCACGCGGAGGGATACGTGTCGGGCGTCTACAGCAGCGCGTCGTCTGGGATCGCGACGCTTGTGCGGGCGGCATCGACCAGCTACACCGAGCCCGACGACATCTGGATCGGTGACTGGAACGGCGCCAGGACGACCAGCGACCCGTACGTGCCCAGCTACGACTGGCCCGACAACCAGCGGCTGCACCAGTACCGAGGAGGTCACGACGAGACCCACGGTGGCGTCACGCTCAACATCGACAGTGACTACCTGGGCGGAGCCACGGCTGATACCTCGAGTCCGATTCCCGACAACACGTTCGTCGAGGTCTACGGATCGCCGAACGTGTACCGGATCGCCGGCGGCGCGCCGCTGTACGTCAGCAGCTGGGCGGGCTTCGGCGGCGCCCAGCCGGTCGAGATGCTGACCCCGCAGGACTTCGCCCAGCTACCGCCGTATCCGGCCAACGGGACCTTCCTGACCACGACCACCGGGCTCGTCTACCGCGTCGCCGGCGGGGCACCGATCCTGGTCACCGATTGGGCGCTGTTCGGCGCGCCGCAGCCGTCGGTCACGGTCGACGAGTGGGATCTGCAGAACACGACCAATCCGCTCGCCCACCTGCGTCCTGCCCCGCTTGACGGGACCGTCGTCAGGGGGCTGCCGTCGCGCCTGTACTGGTCCTTCAGGGGCGGGGCGCGGCTGAGCGCGAGCCAGAATGCCGCCGCGGTCGCGGTCGATGACCAGGGGCTGGCCGTGTTCCCGGTGACGACCCAGGGCTCGACGCCGCAGGATGAGCTCCCAGTCACCTGCGTCGTGCCGCGGCTGCGACATCTGAGCCTCGCGCGGGCCCGTGGGGCGCTGCGTCGCGCGCACTGCCGGGCCGGTGCGGTGCATCGGCCACACCACCGGCCGCCGGGCCATCTGCTCCGGGTCGCGGCCCAGTCGGCGGCTCCGCGCAGCAGGCATCCGGCCGGCTATCGGGTCAAGCTCCGCCTGAGGTAGGGCGGCCTCCGGCCGAGCCGGGGAGCTCGCAGGCCTTGACGCTGATGCGAACATACGTTCGTGACAAGTGAGGGCAGCCCGTACGCAAGATTCAGACGAGCGCTCGAGACCGGCAACGAGCTCCTGGTCCTGACCGCCGCCCGTGAGCTGCCCCAGATCGCGCTCGAGGACGCGCTGCGGATCTGCCTCGTACTGCGCGACGGGGACCCCGCCCGCTATGACCGCGCGGCGGTGCGCTGGCTGGGGCGGTTCGCGCTCGAGGCTCGCGCGGTCACGATCCGTGACCTGCGCGCTGCGGCCGCGGCGCTTGACGCGCTGCCGACGCGCTCGGCCGAGGCGATGGAGCAGCTGCAGCGGCTGTGCGTTGCGTGCGGAGTCTCGTGACCGACGGCCGCGGGTATGATCCGCGAGATGCGACCGCAACCTCTGCTCGCAGTCGGGGATGTCGAGGCGAGCAGCCGCTGGTATCAGAGACTGCTCGGCTGCAAGAGCGACCACGGCGGGCCCGAGTACGAGCGCCTCGTCTTCGACGGCGAGCTCGTCCTCCAGCTTCACGACTGGGGCGTCGAGCATCACCACGGGGCGATCGGCGATCCGGCCGCACGCCCGTACGGGAACGGTGTCCTGCTGTGGTTCGAGATCGAGGATTTCGATGGCGCGCTCGGCCGTGCCGAGGAGCTGAACGCGGCCGTCGTCCTGCCGGCGCACCGCAACCCGCCCGAGGGCCAGCCCGGTGGTCCCGCGCACAGAGAGATCTGGCTGCGGGACCCCGATGGCTACACGGTCGTGCTGGCCAGCCCGGACGGCGAAGCGGCCTGACGCCGGTCAGGCGTCTTCGTAGATCTCTACTCGCGGCGCGCCCTGGACGCCAGCGTCGCGCATCGCGTCGCGCAGCTCGCCGCTGGCAAAGAACGCGTCGGCGTCTGCGGCGCTGGCGAAATGATGGATCACCAGCACGTTGTTGGGATCGTCGGTCGCACGGTGCACGCTCTCGCCGGTCACGCCGAGCCGGTGCTGGACCACGTCGAACTCGTCATAGGCCTTGCGCCAAGTGTCGTAGTCACCGACCTGATGCTGAATCACCGCTGTGACAGCCATCCATGAGCCCCCTTGGGTTGTGTTAGCGCCCCGCGCTCCTACCGTACCGGGTTCGCGCCGACGGCCGCCGATCGCCGTCACCGACCGGGTTGTGAACATCTTGGGAACGGGCCTGGGCGCGGCGATCTCGGCCTATCATCCGTCTCGGTACAGCAACGGGATATAGGAGAGCGCGATGTCAACGGTTGTCAGCCCAGAAGAGCTGTACGGGCTACTCGCACGGGCCGGAGATCAACGGAGCGTCTCTGCCGGCGAGGTGATCTTCGAGCAGGGTGACCGCGGCGACAAGATGTACGTCGTGCGCGAAGGCTCGGTGGCGCTCAAGAGCGGCGACGACGTGATCGACATGACAACCGGGCCGGGCATCTTCGGCGAGATGGCGTTGATCGACGACGAGCCGCGGGCGCTGACCGCGGTCGCCGACACCGACGCCGCGCTGGTCGAGATCCCGGCGCGGCACTTCTGGGTGTTGGTCCACGAGACGCCGTATTTCGCCCATCTGGTGATGAGCGTGATGGCGACGCGGCTGCGTAACGCGGGCACCACCACCTGAGGCCCGCCTCGGCGAACGTTTCAGGCCTGTGCCGCCCGCCGCGCGGCGTGCTTGAGCAGTGAGTGCACGATCTCGCGATGCAGCGTTTCGATCCTCGCCCACACGACTCGCGCGAAGCGGTTGTTCTGGTGCACGAAGGTGACGAACAGGACGCCGTCCGGATCGGGTCTGAACAACAGCTCGCCTGACAGGCCGAGCCGCGAGCCGGCGTCGAGCAGCACATGGTCCGGCGTGCTCTGCCGGATCTCCCACCCCAGCACCCGGTCGGCGGCCCAGGGTGAGCCGAGCTTCAGCCCGAGCGCGGTCCATCCCGACACGAGCGTGACCCGGATCTTGAGCGGCGTCTGTTCGATGACCGCCCGGGCCCACTGCTCGCCCGTGCGGTCCGGAACGGGATTGCCCTCGATCCGGAACGCATCCACGTAGTCGAGCCGGGGCAGCGTGGTGAGCGCGCGCGCATCGGGCGGCAACTGAATCTGAGTCACGGCGCCTGCCTTATGCAGCGGTGTGGTCTCGGCACCGAGCGGACGCTCGGACGTCTTGGTCATCGCGTCGACCTCCATCCATACAGTTCTGTATGGATGAACGGTAGGCTTGTCTCGTGCTGATGTCAACCTGGACCACTCGCGATCGCGGCGCCGACCCGCACACCTCGTAGCGCCTGGGTTGAGGCAGGGCTCGCCGCGCTCGCCGACGGAGGACCCGACGCCGTCAGGATCGAGACGCTCGCTGGGTCACTCGGCGTTACGCGCGGCGGCTTCTACTGGCACTTCGACGATCGCCGGGAGTTGTTGGGGCAGATGCTCGACCACTGGGAGCGCGCGGCGACCGACGAGGTGCTCGAGCGGGTGCAGCGCAAAGGCGGCGACCCGCGCACCAGGGCCCGGCGTGCCGGCGCGCTGACACTCAGCGCCCGCCTGTTGCCGATCGACCTCGCGGTGCGCGACTGGGCGCGGCGCGACGCGGCCGTCGCCAGGCGCCTGCGCCGTGTCGATAACCGGCGAATGGATTACCTGCGCACGCAGCTACGGGCGATCTGCGCCGACGAGGACGAGGTCGAGGCGCGCAGCCTGCTCGCCTTCTCGCTGCTGATCGGCGCTCACCTGATCACCGCCGGTCACGGCGGCCGCAGGCGTCAGGACGTGCTCGAGACGGCGGCCCGACTGCTGTTCGCGTGATGGCCATGCGGCGTAAGGGAATGCGCGCCGATCTGGGTATGGTGGTCGGCGTGGCGACGTTCGTGTTCCGGCTTCAGGCTCCGCGGCCCGACTTCGCGCTCACCATGACCGACGATGAGCGCGAGATCATGGATCGCCATGCGGCGTATTGGCGACCGTTGGTCGAGTCGGGCCAGATGGTGATCTTCGGTCCGGTGCTCGACAGCACCGGCTCCTGGGGGCTCGGGGTCGTCGAGTCCGAGGACGAACAGGGACTGCGCGAGTTCGCCGCCGGCGACCCCGTCGTCACGACCGGTACCGGGAAGATCGAGGTCGGCAGGATGCTCGCGGGCTTCGTGCGTCCCGGTTCGGGTCAGTGAGACGTCTGATCGGTCTCGCCACGGTGCTGGTTGCCGCTGCGATGCTGACGGGCGCCGCCGGCCCACGCCAACATGCAGCGTCGGCCCGCTCGAACACCCTTGCCTCGATCAAGCCCCGGATCCGCTGGGACCCGATCCCGTTCGGCCCCAAGCGCAAGGCACAGATGGTCGCCTACGTGCGCCGCCACTACGGCAGCTTCATGAAGCCGACCTGGCGACTGGTCGACCCGCACGTGATCGTGATCCACTTCACCGACGGTCCGAGCTTTCAGTCGGCCTACAACACGTTCGCGCCCGACACCCCCGACCCAGAGCTGCACGAGCTGCCCAACACCTGTGCGCACTTCGTCGTCGATCGCTCCGGGATCATCCACCAGCTGGTTGCGCTCAACACGATGTGCCGTCACACCGTCGGGCTCAACTGGACCGCGTTCGGAATCGAGCACGTCGGCTTCAGCGATCGCCAGATCCTCGACAACAAGCGCCAGCTGAACGCAAGTCTGCGCCTCGTCCGTTGGCTGCGCTGCCGGTACCACATCCAGATTCGCAACGTGATCGGCCACAACGAGAGCCTCAGCAGTCCCTACCACCACGAGGACGTGCCGTCGCTGCGCAACCAGACCCACGACGACTTCAACCACGCCGACATGCAGATCTACCGTCGCGACCTGCGGGCACTTGGTCCCTGTCCGCAGTCGGGCCCGCCCTCGTAGCGGCGAGCTTAGAGCACGCGGTAGAGCTCGTACGCGATCGCCTTGGTGCCGGTGAGCCGGCCCCGTCCGAGGAACAGACTCTCGGTCAGCCACGAATACCGCCCCGACGCGACCTCGAACTGCGGCGCGATCCGCATGTACTGGTCATCGAAGTCGGTCGCCTCACCCTCGGCCAGCGCCGCGAGGAACCGCTCGCTGGAGCGGATCAGGGCGACGTCGTACCGGAACAGGATCGGCTCGCCGTCGTCGGTGATCAGCTGCGCCCGCAGGTCCGGCCGGCGGATGCCATCGGGCCCGATCCGGATCCAATCGGTCCCCGGCATCGCCAGCGTCGCATCAATCCGTGGGCCGAGCAGCGTCGCATTGGAGATCTGCCAGACGAGACGCTCGCCCAGGGGAGACCCGGTCGTCGGCCCGAGCGGCCCCTCGATCGTCTCCGCGTAGGTCATCTCGTACTCGAGCTCGATCATCGGCGGGCGTGCGCTAGTGCTGCGGATGCCATCCGGCGGCTGCGGTGAAGCGGCGGTTGGAGACCCGCTCGCCGTCGCGGCAGACGTTGTAGATCCCGCTAGGGAGCGTCAGCGCCAAGGTGAGCGCACGGGCCGCGTCGGCCACGTGGATCGTCGCTCCGAGCGCCGGAACGGGCGCCTCGTGGCCGGTGCCGGGCCCATCGAGCAGCCCGAACCGCAACACGATCCCGCGCCGACCGCCGCGCGCAAATCTGGCGGTCTCGCTCTCGGCCGCGAGCGCGGACTCGAGGATCGACGAGACCCCGGAGACCGGGGTCTGTTCCGACGCCGGTCGGTCCGGCGGGTAGACGAACGTGACGGTCGGCTGGACGTAGACGGTCACGCCGGTGGCGAGCGCCGCGTCGACCAGGATCCGCGATGCATCGGCTCGCAGGCGGTCGTTCTCCCGCCAGGCATCCGGGTTGTCGAGCTGATCAAGCGGCTGGATCCGGGTTGCCAGATGCAGGACCGCATCGATTCCGTCGGTCGCCCGCGCGACCGCCGCTCGGTCGAACAGGTCGAGCTCGTCCCTCGATGGCGCGTGCAGCTCGTGTCCGGCCGCCTCGGCGAGCGGTATCAGCGCGCGACCGAGCACGCCGCTCCCGCCGGTGACGAGCACCTTCATGGATTGAGTTGCGGATCTGCCGTCCCGGCTTCCTGCGAGCGCGTTCTCAGTGGAGTGCATGGCTGGTTTCCTCCTTTCCCGGTGCGTGTCTCGGTTGTGGCTCGGGCTCGACCAGTTCAACGATCCCGGCCGGCGTCGCGAGCGCCGGCACGGTCCGCCTGGCCGCCTCGTCGATCGCGATCCGCGGCGGGGGCGGCGGGTCGGTCTCGTAGTAGGTGCCGGGGCCGTACAGCTGCCCATAACGGATAACCACACCGCCCGCCTTCAAAACCGCGCGCTCGTGGTCGCGGAGGGTCTTGCGCCGCTCGCCCGGCAGCTCCCAGGCGATGCTCTGGGAAAAGAGCCGCTGAACGCCCGCCGCCTCGGCGGCGGCGACCAGGTTTCGTGTGCCCTCGGTCCACATCCGGTCGGTGCGATCGGTGAGCTCGGCGATCATCGACGGGTCATCGGGGAGATCGGTGAGTTCGTCGATCACGGCGTCCGCGGCGAAGTCCCGCACGGCCTGCGCGAGCGCCTCCGCGTCATACGCGTCACAGACGACGGCGTGCGCGCCGAGCGCCCTGAGCGCCTGCGTCTTGGCGGGCGAGCGCGTCATGCCGGCGACCTCATGGCCGTCGGCGATCAGCCGCCGCAGCAGCCGGACTCCGATCACGCCGCTGGCGCCGGCAAGGAAGATGCGCATGATCAGATCCCTCCCGCGACGATGGCGCGGGCGTTTCCCGCGCGGTCCGCCCGGTCGGCGCGCGCGAGCGCGTTGGCGAGGTACAGCGTGTCCATGTACTCGCGGACCGACTGGATCTTGCCCGCGCGGATCGTGAAGATCCCGATGCAGCTGTTCTCGTACGGCCGCCCGTCCCGCGTGCGAGCGCGGCTCGTCCACTGGAGGACCACCCGGGCATCCTCGGCGATCATCGCCGTGATCTCGATCTCAACCGAGCCCGGCTCGTAGTTGGCCATCGCGGTGGCGAAGAACCCGTCCATGATCCGGTCGAGTCCCCGCCAGGTGCCCGACATCGCCAGGTCTCCGGCGCACAGCGTCCAGCGCGCATCGTCGGCGAAGAACGAGCCCACGGCCTGCGGATCGCCGGACTGCAGCGCGGTCACGTATCTGCGCAGCAGTACCTTGTTCTCGAGTGCCTCGGTCATCTGGTCACTACTCCTTTCGGTGGTGGCATCTGCCAGCACCGTAGGTCCGGCGCAGCCGGATGTGAAAGACCGCTATGGCATCTCTTCAGTGCCGGGCGGCATGATCGCCCCCCGCGCGCTCAGACCCAGCCGAGGTCCTCCGAGATCGTGACCGCCTCCTCGAGCACGCGGCTCACCGCAGGTGAACGGCGGTGGCTGCGGGCGATCAGGCTGACCTCGAAGTTCGCCGGCGGGCTGAGCGCCAACCAGCACAACTCGTCGGGCAGGCCGGAGGTCGTCGACTCGCCGACGATCGAGACGGCGTCGCCCGCGACGATTGGGCTGTAACGGAGGTCAAATGTCAGCGTGCGATGGAGAACCTGGGGCTCGACACCTCGGTCCCGGCAGAGCGCCAGGACAGCGTCGTAATGGCCGGGATTTGCCTCGCGCGGGTGCAGCAGCAGTGTCTGCTCGGCGAGGTCGGGCAGGGTGATCTGCGGCTTTTGCGCAAGTGGGTGGTCTCGGCGCAGCAGCAGAACCTGGCGTTCGAGGCGGATCACGCGGGCGTCGAGCCCCTCCGTTTTCGGCGGGCAGCGGATCAGCCCGAGATCGAGCGAACCGTCGCTGACTGCCTGTACGATCTCGCCGGTCGAGCTGACCGCGGTGGTGATGTTGATCTGCGGCTGTCGCTCCGCAAGCCGCCGCAGGAGCCTCGGCCCGGTCTCGTAGCTGGCGCTCGCGCCGTAACCGACCGCGACTGTCCCGCGCTCGCCGGAGCCGTAGCTGCGAACGCTTCGCCACAGCTCGTCGGCGTCGCCGAGGAGCGTCGGGCCGCGTTGCAGCAGGAACTGGCCCGCTTCGGTCAGCTCGAACTCATGGGTCGTCCTGTGCAGCAGCTCGACGCCCAGCTCCTGCTCGAGCAGGCGAACCTGCCGGCTGAGCGCGGGTTGGGCGATGTGGAGTCGCTCGGCCGCGCGCGTGAAGTTGCGTTCGCGCGCGACGGCGACGAAGTACTGCAACCGACGCAGATCGGTCACTGCATCGATGCTACCCCGGCTGCAGGTCGTGATGCCGGGTCGTGCTGAAGAGAGCGCAAGGCGGTCTTTCACATCTCGCCGTGCGCGACCTAGCGTTGGCCGCCCCGTCACATGGCCACCCGCAACCCCGTCTTGATCGATATGAACGCAAACGCTCCTCACCAAACATCGGGCTCGCGCCGCCGCTGGCTGATCCTGGCGGTGCTGGGCACAGCACAGTTGATGGTCGTCCTCGATGCGACCGTCGTCAACATCGCACTCCCGTCCGCACAGCGGGCACTTCACTTCACCAATGACAACCGTCAGTGGATCGTCACCGCGTACGCACTCGCGTTCGGCAGTCTGCTCCTGCTCGGCGGCCGGCTAAGTGACTGGTTCGGCCGCAAGTGGACGCTGATCGCCGGGCTGATCGGGTTCGCGCTGGCGTCGGCGATCGGCGGTGCCGCGCAGTCCTTCGCGATGCTCGTCGCGGCACGGGTCGTTCAGGGCGCCTTCGCAGCGCTGCTGGCACCCGCCGCACTGTCGCTGCTGACGACGACCTTCACCGAACCGGCAGAGCGCTCAAAGGCGTTCGGCATCTTCGCCGCGATCGCTGGCAGCGGCTCCTCGCTCGGGCTGATGCTCGGCGGGCTGCTGACGCAGACTCTGAGCTGGCGCTACTGCATGTACGTCAATCTCGTGTTCGCTTCTGTGGCGGTCGTCGGGGCGCTGGTGCTGGTCGCCAATGTCAGGCCCGCCGTGCGCCCGCCGCTTGACGTTCCCGGCACGCTCGCGGTTTCATCCGCCCTGTTCGCGCTCGTGTTCGGTTTCTCGCACGCGGAGACGACGAGCTGGGGCAACCACCTGACGGTCGGGATGCTGGTCACGGGCGGGCTGCTGCTGGCCGTGTTCGTCGCCGTCGAGCGGCGAGTCCACGACCCGCTGCTGCCGCTGCGCGTGGTCGCCGACCGCAACCGCGGCGGGTCGTTTGCGTCGATCGCTATTGCCGGCAGCGAGATCTTCGTCGTGATCCTGTTTCTCACCTACTACCTCCAGCAGAACCGCGGCTACTCGCCGATCACGACCGGAGTGGCGTTCCTGCCGATGACCGTGGCGCTGATGAGCTCGGCGATCGTCGGGCTGACGAAGCTCCAGGGGCGCTTCGGCCCGCGCTCGCTCGTGGTCACCGGGATGACACTCGGCGCGCTTGGAACGCTCGACCTCAGCCGGCTGACGCTGACCGCCTCCTACACCGCTGACATCCTGCCGGCGCTGATCGTGATCGGGATCGGGATCGGTCTCGTCATCTCGACCTCGATCAGCAACGCCACGCTGGGCGTGGCGCCGGCTGACTCGGGCGTCGGCTCGGCAACCGTGAACGCGTCACAGCAGGTCGGCGGCTCGCTTGGCATCGCGCTGCTGTCAACGATCGCCGCGAGCGCGACGGCGCGGTTTCTGGCCGGCACGCACGGTGCGTCGCAGTTGTTCGAGCGCGCCGCGGTGCACGGGTATGCGGTCGGGTTCGGGTGGGCTGCCGCGATCTTCGCCGCCAGCGCCGTGGCTGCTGCGGTCGTGTTCACGCGGCGGGCCGTCGACGAAGACCGTGCCGGCGGCAGGACACCGCGTTATGCGACCGCGGGTGCCGGGCGGTAGACGCGACGCGAGGCGCCGGTGCCGAGAACTCATCGGCGCCGGCGGGGTGGGTCCGCCGGGGCTTGTGGCTAGAACTCGTGCAGGCCGGCGCCGAGCCCGAGCAGCAGGCCGTCTGACTGGACGGCCGGGCTCGAGGTCAGAAACAGCGGGACTCCTGCCTCGGGGGCGGTGATCGTCTCGATCACGTCTCCGAAGGGGTCGAGCACCGCACCGACGCGATCGCCGGCCGCGACCATCTCGCCGACGTCAACCGCCGGCTGCCACCAGCCCGCGGTCGAGGTGCGCAGCCAGAGGAAGCGCTCGACCAGCTGCTGGCCTTCGAGCGGCGGGTCGGGCTCGCCGTCCAGCAGGCCCGCCGCCCGCAGCGTGCTGCGCAGCCCACGGATGTGGCGCTCGACCTCGACGCGCTCGAGCAGCCCACGGCCACCCGCCTCGGCGATGAAGCCGGGGATCCCGGCCGCGGCCGCGGCGGCGCTTGTGGTCCCGCCGAGCGTGTCGGCCGTGTCGCAGACCACGTAGCGCAACCCGAACGCCCGGGCCAGCCGTTCGGCGCTCTCGCGCACCTCGGAGTC
Organism: uncultured Solirubrobacterales bacterium; assembly: GCA_963770885.1. GTDB lineage: Bacteria > Actinomycetota > Thermoleophilia > Solirubrobacterales > Solirubrobacteraceae > Palsa-465. The sequence goes on from CAVYRI010000003.1 coordinate 309,624, forward strand.
GTCGATCAGCGCGAACGGCTCGAGCGCCTCGACCATGTCGCCGCCATGCAGATCGATCAGAACGTCGCTGCCGGCCACGAACTCTGAGAACACGTGGTGGGCCAGGACCTCGGTGAACGACCCGTTCGGATCGCCCGGAAACGACCGGTTGAGGTTGCGTCCATCCTCGGGCACCACAAATGGCGATCGCGCCGTGAACGAGGTCGGCGACACGATCGGGACCGCGACGATCGAGCCCGTCAGCACCGAATCGTCGAGCTCGCGCATGAACGCCACCACGGCGGCGATCGACGAATACTCGCACCCGTGCACCCCGGCCAGCAGGCAGACCCGCGGACCGTCACGCGGGCCGGTCGCCTCGAACACCGGCCACTCGAGCCCTCCCAGCGCCGGGGCGGAGAAGCGGACCAGACGGCGGGTGACCATGCTCGAAGTCTGTCAACCCCTCGGCGCGGGTTTGGGACCTACGGCTCAGTCTTCCGGCAGGGCGGCGAAATCACGCTTGGCCTTGCGGTACCAGCCCATCCCGGAGATCGGGCGCTTCCACCTGCCCTTCATCTCCTGCAAGGCGGGCTCGTGTGCCTGGTCACCTTCGGCGACCCTGTCCTTGAGGTGCTGATCCTGCGCCTTGATCACTTCATCGGCGGTGTCACCGTGGAGTTCGAAATCACACGGTCCACCGAGCTCTTTGCACGTCACGGTCTTCATCGGGCTTGCCTTTCTCTTGTGCAGCGACGGAGTGAGTGGCAAGCCTACGAACGAGGCTGGACTTGCGCTTCTTCGATCCTGCTCGATTCCGGGGCATGGCCTGGTCCAGCAGCGCCGTCAGCCTCGCGAACGCGTCATCGGCCTCGCGCGGGCGGTAGGTGTCGCGCTCGTGGCAGAAGAACCCATGCGGCGTATCGGGGTAGATGACCATCTCGTGGCGCACCTGCTGCTCGGTCAGCGTCCGCTCGATCTGGTGCAGTTGGGCGGGGGTGTAGAGATGGTCGTCGGCGCCGACGAGCACCAGCATCGGTGTCCCGAGCGCGGCGATCTTCGGCGTCAGCTTCAACAACGGGTCTGGGCGGCTCAGCGCGGTGCCGGACTCGGTCAGCCAGCCGGGGTAGAACAACGCCAGCGCGGCGAGCGGGATCTCGGTCGCGGCGGCGAACGCGATGTGCCCACCGGCGCTGAGGCCGACCATTCCGACCGGTCGGTCTGGGTCCGCGAGGTGGTCGATCACCGCGCGCACGTCAGCGACCACGCCGGGCCGGTCGAGCTCTCCCAGCAGCTCGAGCCCGCGTTCGCGTCCCTCGGCGTTGGGTGGCAGGTCAATGCGGTCACCTGCGCGGTGGTAGAAGTCGGGCGCCACCGCGGTGTAGCCCAGGCCGGCGATCCGCTCGGTGACCGCGCGGATGTAGCGGCTGAGGCCGAACATCTCAAAGCCGACCACCACCGTCCCCGCGGATGCCCCGTCGGCCGGCCGGGCTCGGAAGGCGCTCATCGGCTCCTGCGCGACCGCAACCGTGGTCCAGTCCGTGAGGATCTCGGATGTGAACGTGTGGGCTTGTGGGTGCTGGGGTGTCATGCGAACCACGGTAGGACATCTCCAGACTGGTATCCACACCACGCTGTGACTAGTACTAGCGTTGCCACGATGACTCCGGACAGCAACGATCTGGCCGCCGCTGCGCAGCTGGGCAAGCTGCTGCGCGCCCGGCGCGAGGGTCTTGAGCCGACTGACGTGGGATTGCCTCCCGGCCGCCGGCGCCGGACCCCCGGGCTACGGCGCGAGGAGGTCGCTCAGCTCGCGGCGATCTCTCCCACGTACTATGCGCTGCTCGAGCAGGGCAGAGCGCCCCATCCGTCCCCTCAGGTCGTCGACGCGGTCTCGGCTGCGCTGCGCCTCGTCCCATCCGAGCGCGCCTATCTTCACACGCTCGCCACCGGCGAGGAGGGCGAGCCGGAGGCTGTGGCTCGGGAGACGCTCGCGCCCGGCGTCGCCGAGCTGGTCGCCCGCCTCGATCCGCACCCGACCTATGTCACCGGCCGTCGCTGGGACGTACTCGCCTCCAATCGCGCGGCGCGAGCGCTGTGGACGGACTGGCCGGCGCTCCCCGAGCCTGATCGCAACCTGCTGCTGTGGATGTTCGCCGCCCGGCAGGCTCGGGAGGTGTTCGTCGAGTGGGAGCACGAGGCCGCCGATCAGCTTGGGCGCTTCCGCGCCGCCGCCGCCCATCACCTCGCAGATCCCAGCTTCGCCGAGCTGATCGACCGCCTGCACGCCGCCGGACCTGAGGCACGCGCGCTCTGGAAGCGCCACGACATCGTGCCGCTCGGAGGCGGAAGCAAACGGCTGCGCCACCCCGAGCTCGGTGAGTTGACTCTGCACCACGTGGTCCTTGTGGTCGCTGACAACCCCGACCACAAGCTCGTCACGTTCGCCCCCGAACCGAATGACGAGCAACGGATCGCCGCGCTGATCGCGCACGCCTGACCGGCGGGACCTAACAGAACGAAGATTGACACCGGCGACGTCCGGGGTAGAGCCAAATCGATGCTTGGCTGTGGCACGATTGACGCCCACGACGTTGCGCACTCGGCGATGCGCGGTGTGATCGCGTCGATGGCGATGACGGGCATGCGCGTTGTTACGGTTTCGCTCGGCCTGGTGGAGCAGGCGCCGCCGCAGCAGATCGCTGGTGAGGCGCGCGGATCGCGCCGCGCAGCCGTAGAGGTTGCGCACTGGGCTTTTGGCGCGGTTGCAGCCGCCGGGTATGGCGCTCTGCCGCGGGCGTGGCGCGAGCGTCCCTGGACCGGACCTGCCTACGGTCTGCTGATCTGGACCAGCTTTGAGGCGGCCGCGCCGGTGCTGGGCCTCCCCCACACCGAACAGGCGGGGGTCAAGCAGCGGCTCGCGATCGCCGCCGACCACGTCGTCTACGGCTTCGTTCTCGACGAGACCAGGCGATCCCCTCAGAGTTAGGCGAGCCTGTGCTCCATTTTGGAGGGGTGTCCCACGGCTTCCTGTCACGGCCGGCCGTGTTCCGGTGCGTTCCCACACGCGAGTATGGTCCGACACGACCAGGAGGAGCCGATGCCGTACATCCAGTTAGATCTGCCTCGGGATCCGAGCACGGCCGACTTCAGCCCGGTGGCGAACGCCGTTGCCGATCTCTACGCCGAGGTGATGCAGACCACGCCCGGTGGCGTGACCGTCGCCGTGCGCGAGCTCGGCGCCGGCCGCGTGCTCCGGGGTGGACGGCCGGTGGTCGCGATCCGCTGCGACATCCGCGCCGGGCGCCCGGACGCACAGCGCGAGGCGTTCGCGGTCGCCCTCACCGAACTGGTCACCCGCCGCGCCGAGGAACTGGGCGCAGCACGGTCGGTGATCTACTTCACCGAAGGCCCCGGACGATGGATCTTTGAGGAAGGCGAGGCAAGCCCCGACTGGTCACCGGCCGAGGCTGGCGGCTGAATCGCGCGCCGGCGTTTGCTTAGCCCGTGCTGAGCCCGGAGCCGTCCAAATAGCATGTAGGCCATGTCGGGTTCGGCGCGAGAGGGTTGACGTTGGCCGCCCGCGCCGACGCGCAGGCCTACTGGCTGCGCGCGCCCGGCCTTGGTGAGATCCGGCCGGTCTCCCTGCCCAAGCCCGGGAAGGACGACGTGATCGTGCGCACCGTGCGGTCCGGGGTCAGCCGTGGCACCGAGACGCTGGTCTTCCGGGGGGGCGTGCCGCCGGGCCAGTACGAGGTCATGCGCGCCCCATTTCAGGAGGGCGACTTTCCGGGACCGGTCAAGTACGGCTACCTCAGCGTCGGTGCGGTCGAGGTCGGGCCGGCGGAATTGCGCGGGCGGACGGTCTTCTGCCTCTACCCCCACCAGACCGCCTACGTGGTGCCCGCCGCCGCGGTCACGGTCGTGCCCGAAGGAGTGCCTCCGGCCCGCGCCGTTCTCGCGGGCACGGTTGAGACGGGCATCAACGCGCTGTGGGATGCCGCCCCCCTGATCGGTGACCGGGTGACCGTCGTCGGCGCCGGCATGGTCGGCTGCTGCGTCGCGCGCCTGCTGAGCCGGTTCCCGGCGATCGAGGTCACGCTGGTGGACGTCGATCCCGGCCGGGCCGGTGTCGCGGCCGCCCTCGGCGTCGACTTTGCGCTGCCGGCCGAGGCGTCCGACGGTCGCGACCTGGTCGTGCACGCGAGCGCGACCTCCGAAGGGCTGCAGCTCTCACTCGACCTGCTGGCGCCCGAGGGCACGGTCATCGATCTGAGCTGGTACGGCGACAGCGAAGTCCGGTTGTCGCTCGGCGGGGCGTTTCACTCGCGTCGCCTCGGGATCCGCTCGAGCCAGGTCGGGACCATCTCGCCGGCGCGCAGCGCCCGCCGCACGACGGCCGACCGGCTGGCGCTCGCGCTCGAGCTGCTGCGCGACCCAGCCTTCGACGCGCTCGTCACCGGCGAGTCTCGCTTCTCCGAGCTTCCCGACGTGATGGCCCGGCTGGCCGCCGGGAGCCTGCCGGCGCTCTGTCACACGATCACCTACGAAGGGGCGTAGCTCTTGTTCAGCGTGACCGTACGCGATCACATGATGATCGCCCACAGCTTCCGCGGTGATGTGTTCGGACCGGCCCAGCGGCTGCACGGAGCGACGTACGTCGTCGACGCGACCTTCCGGCGCACGGCCCTCGACGATGACAACATCGTCGTCGATATCGGTCGTGCGTCGGAGCAGCTGCACGATCTGCTGGCCGAGCTCAGCTACCGCAACCTCGACGACGAGCCCGCGTTTGCGGGTATCAACACCTCCACCGAGGCGCTTGCCCAGGTGATCGCCGATCGGCTCGCCGACCGTGTGCACGCCGGCGCGCTCGGTGAAGGCGCCCGGGAGCTCGAGTCACTAGTCGTCACCCTGCACGAGTCACATGTCGCCTGGGCGAGCTATGAGCGGCGACTGTGACAGCGGTTCATGCCGTCGTCCCCGACTCGATCGACGACCCGGCCCGACCCAGCGGCGGCAACACCTATGACCGCCGCGTCTGTTGCGGGCTGCGCTCGCTCGGCTGGTCGGTACACGAGCACGCCGTACCGGGGTGCTGGCCGCGCCCCGAAGTGGCGTCGCTGGCCGCCCTCTCCAGCGTTGTCGAGCGGCTCGGCGACGACGCGGTCGTGCTGCTGGACGGGCTGATCGCTTCGACGGCGCCCGACGTGCTCGTGCCACACGCGCACCGGTTGCGACTGGTTGTGCTGGTGCACATGCCGCTAGGTCACCGCTCCGCGGATCCCGAAGCCCTGGACAGAGAGGGCGCGGTCCTTTCGGCCGCTGCGGCTGTCATCACTACCAGCAGGTGGACGCGGCACCTGCTGCTGGAGCTCTACCAGCTGGCCGCCGACCGAGTGCACGTCGCCGAGCCCGGCGTCGACACCGCCGAGCCGGCCGCCGGGACCGTGCCTGGCGGCGAGCTGCTGTGCGTCGCTGCGGTGGCCTTCGACAAAGGCCACGATCTGCTGCTCGATGCGCTGGCGACGATCTCGGACCTGTCCTGGACCTGCGTCTGCATCGGCAGCCTCGAGCGCGACCCTGCGTTCGTGCGAGAGCTCCAGCGCCGGTCGCGCAACGGCGGGCTCGATGGCCGTGTGCACTTTGCGGGACCCCGGACGGGCGCCGAGCTCGACTGCAGCTACGCCGCCGCGGACCTGATCGTGCTCCCGTCCCGTGCCGAGACCTACGGGATGGTCGTGATCGAGGCGCTGGCCCGTGGCCTGCCGGTCGTCGCCGCTGACGTCGGCGGTGTGACGGAGGCACTCGGTCACGGCGCCGATGGAACCCGGCCCGGGATCCTGGTCGCGCCCGACGATCGTGCGGCACTCGGCGGCGCGCTGCGGACCTGGCTCTCCGACGGCGAGCTGAGAGCCCGGCTGCGGCGAGCGGCGCGCGAGCGGCGCGAGTCGCTGACCGGCTGGTCAACGACCACCTCCGCGGTCGCCGCTGTTCTGGCCGGCGTCTCACGATGACGCTCGAAGGCACCGGGGTAAGCACGGGATGGCTTGCGCTGCGCGAGCCGGCTGACGCCGCGGCTCGTGCACCCGACCTCGCCGAGCAGGTAGCGCGGCGGCGCCCGGCGAGCGGCCGCTGGGAGATCCACGACCTCGGGTGCGGGACCGGCGCGATGGGCCGCTGGCTCGCCCCGCGGCTGCCGGGACGCCAGCGGTGGGTGATGCACGATCACGACGCCGACCTGCTGGAAATCGCGGCCGCCGATGTCCCCGTCTTGGCCGCTGACGGGGCGGCGGTCGCCGTGGAGACCAGGCTTTCTGACATCACCCGGCCGGCGCCGGGGGAGCTCGCCGGCGCAACCCTGATCACCGCCTCGGCGCTGCTGGACATGCTGACCGAGGACGAACTGACCCGGCTGGTCTCGGTCTGCGCCGGCGCACGGTGTCCGGTGGTCGTGACCCTGTCGGTCGTCGGCCGCGTCAGCCTGACCCCCGCGGATCCGCTCGACAGCCGGGTGGCGGCCGCATTCAACGCCCATCAGCGCCGCGCGACGGATTCGGGCCGCCTGCTGGGTCCGGATGCGGTCGCGGTCGCGGTGAGGGAGTTCGCCGGCCTCGGCGCCGAGGTGCTGGTTCGAGCCAGCCCCTGGCGCCTGAACGCCTCGCACGCAGAGCTGGCGATCGAGTGGTTCAGCGGGTGGATCGGGGCTGCGTGCGAGCAGGAGGCCGAGCTGACGGCCGCGGTCGACCCCTACTCGCGACGGCGGCTCGCGCAGGCGGCCGGCGGAGAGCTGACGGTCGTCGTCGATCACGCTGACCTGCTCGCCCTGCCCGGTTGAGCAACGTTGACCCGATCAGTCGTTCTCAAAGCGCGGCGAGAGCGCGTAACGCAGCAGCACCACGTCGCCGATCTGGCGCACCCCGGCGAGCTTCGCGCGCCGGCCGGAATTCCACGGGAAGTGTCCGTCGCTGACGAACCGCGGAGCCCGGGAGTCACCGACGAACAGCGGGGCGACAACCAGCTGCAGCTCGTCGACCAGGTTGTCGGTCAAGAACTGGGTGTGGACCTTGCCGCCGCCCTCGACCATCAACCGCTGCACGCCGCGGGCGCCGAGGTCCTCGCTGAGCTTGCGCATCTTGACACGCTCGCCGCCGTCGACCACCGTCGCCACGTCTCCCAGTCGCGAGCGGGCGTCGCCGACCCGCGGGCTCACGCAGTAGACGAGCTTCTCCGCGTCGCCGGTGGTGAAGAAGTCCGAGCGCGGGTTGAGCTTCACCTGCTCGGTCACCGTGACCTTGATCGGCGACGGCGTCAGCCCGCGAGCCCTCCGCGCCTCGCGACGGTTCTGCGAGCGCACCAGCAGCCGCGGGTTGTCGTTGCGCACCGTGGCCGCACCGACCAGGATCGCGTCACACGAGGCGCGGACGGCGTCAACCCGGTCGAAGTCGGCGTCGTTTGACAGCTCCAGGCGTCGTGGCGACGCGCTGCCGAGGTAGCCGTCGATCGACATGCCACAGCTCAGCAGGATGTAGGGCCGGTCAGGCATACGCTGCTCCCTCCCGAAAGCGGCGGTTTGTCTCGTCGCAAAGGCCGGGTTCGACGCAACCATGCCACGACGAGCACCGCGGCGCCCGGCAGACAGGCGACGAACACCATGATGCCGTAGACGACAGCGGTGGCGATCCCGCGCTGCGCACCGAGGCCGGCGGCGCCGAACGCCCACGCTGTCACGCCCTCGCGCGGCCCCAGCCGCCGGCGCTGGGCAGCACCATCGCCAGCATCACGAGCAGCGCAAGCGGCACCGTCTCCGACAGTGGCGTCCCAGATCGGACGCCGGGCACTTGACGAGCTGCTGGCCGCCCACCGGCTGTGGAGCGACTGGCTGCGCGAGGGGCGGGTCCGCAAGCTCGCTTTCGTGACCGGGAAGGCTCGCCGCTAGACGAGCTGGTGATCGTGTGCGTAGCGGATCGCCTGGGCGCGGTCCCTCGACCCGGTCTTTGAGAACACGTGATTGATGTGGGTCTTGACCGTGTGCTCGCTGATCACCAGGTCGCGCGCAATCTCTCCATTGGAGAGGCCGGCGGCCAGCAGCCTCAGAACCTCGGCCTCGCGCGGCGTGAGATCGTCGGGCAGCTCGGCCGGGATCGGCGGGTGGGCCTGCTCGGCGGGGACGGCGCCGGCGAGCAGCATCGCGGTGACCTCGGGTGGGAGGATCGTGTGGCCAGCCGCGGCACTGTGCAACGCCTGGGAGATCTCGCGACGGTCGGCGTTCTTGGTCAGGTAGCCGCGCGCACCCGCCCTCAACGCGGCGATGATCGTCTCGTCGTCAGCGTACGTGGTGAGCACGACGATCGCCACCTCGGGATGCTCAGCGGTCAGCCGCTCGGTCGCGCCGACGCCGTCGAGCACCGGCATGTGGAGGTCGAGCAGAATTGCGTCGGGTCGGTGCTCGGTGACCGCGGCGAGCGCCTGCTCGCCATCGCCGACGGCGGCTACGACCTCGAGTTCGGGGTCCACCTCTAGCACCATCCGGAGTCCGTCGCGGACGACGGTCTGGTCGTCGGCGATCACGATCCGCAGAGGTTCGCGGCGCGCCGGATCCGCGGCGCTCACCGGCTCACCCGTGCCTGCACGACCCAGTGGTCGCCTCGGGGTCCGGCCTGAAGCTCACCATTGATCAACCGTAGCCGCTCGTGCATCCCCGCAAGGCCGTAGCCGCCGGCGGCGTCGGAGTGGTCTGCGGGCGCAAGGGGATCGGGAAGCGCGTTGTCGACACGCAGCTCGACGGCGGCGTCGGTGTAATCGAGCGCGATCGTCGGTGGGTTTCCGTCGGCGTGCTTGGCGGCGTTGGTGACCGCCTCCTGGGCAACGCGCAGCAGGGCCAGCCCGGCAGCCGGGCTGAGCTCATATGGCTCGCCGCTGACCGTCAGCGCACCGGGGCGATCGTCAACCAGCGCCGCGAGCGCGTCGGGCAGCGGCGGCGCGTCGGTTCGCAACGCCCGCACCGCGCGCCGGGTCTCGGTCAGGCCCTCGTCAACCAGCCGCCGCGCGCCGGCGAGCGAACGCTGCGCGCCGGCGATGTCGTGTCGCTCGGACAGCATCACCTCGGTCGCCTGAAGCTGGATTCCGAGCGCACCGAGCGAGTGCGCGAGCACATCGTGAATCTCGCGTGCGATCCTCGAGCGTTCATCAAGCGCGGCGGCGCGCTCGGCCTCGGTCTGGGCGCGGCGGGTTTCGGCCAGCAGCGCCTGGGCCTGGTGGACCTGGCTTCGATAGAGGCGCCGGTAGCGCCCGAGCAGGACCAGCGCCGCCAGCAGCGCCGGATAGCCGAGCACCGTTCCCAGATCGGTGTGACCGTAGCTGACCGCTCCGATCTCGACGGCAAGCACGCCGACCAGGAACACGACCAGCAGCTCGACCAGCGTCAGCTCGACGCCGGCGGCCAGCATCGCCATGATCGCCAGCGCCAGCACGCTGGTGTCGTTGTGGGACGTTGCGGCGAACGCCCCGACGGCGGTCATCACCAGCAGGGAGGCGAACAGCAGCCTGTGCCCCCAGGGCGCCGGGGTGCCGCCGCCTGCCCACCAGCCGACCATCGCCGCCCCTGCGATCACCAGCTCTGCGGCGGCGGCGGCTCGGTTGCCGCCGGCGCTGAGCACGATCGCGACGACGACCACGAACACGGTGCTCCGCAGCCTCCACTGCCACGCCTCCAATAGCGAGAGGCTCTCGCTGCCGTCTGCTTGCCGCAACCAGCTCAGCACCGTTACTCAGCCCTCGCTTCTCGTGGAGCGTGAGAACCAGTCGGCGCCGAACACGGTGCCGTCCTTCTCGGGAGCGAACGGGATTCCGGAGCTGATTGCGCGGGGAACGAGCACCAGTGCCTGGGCGGCACGATTGAGGCCGAGCATCAGCAGGATCGCCGAGGCGCTGGCGGCCACGTGCGCGCCGGTCCCATGGGCGATGCCGATGATCGCCAGGCGGCAGACGAGCAATGCGCCCCACAGCAGCAGTCCCCGCTTGGGCAGCTGCGCCCACAGGTGTCCGTCGCGGCGCTCGAGGCGCGTCATCGCTCCGAGGGCGACGCCGATCGTGATTGCTATCACCGCGCTCACGACCAGCAGCACGATATCCGTCGTGCCCGGGTGAGATCCGTGGCCGGTGAGATCGACGATCCCGATCACGGTCAGCACCGCCGGGAGCACGACCAGCCGCTTGGCGCTGATGGCGGTTCCGACGACCTGCTGTCGGATCACGTAGATGACGATTCCGATCGCTGCGATGACTGTCAGAAGGGACATTTCCGGGGCTCCTTTTGCGGGTTGGTTGACGCCTGTTGAAGCTACGTCGCGGCGCTCCCGCGCACATCGCCCCAGGGTTTGATCTGAGGGGTTGATCGTGGGTTGAGATCAGGGTTGAGGCGCGGGTCGCCGGCGGGTCTAGATCGGCGTGGGATCAACCTGCAGATCAGCCCCTGCGGCGATGACAGATGAGCGGACGGAGAGCAGCATTGATGGCGCAAACCGTGACCCCGTCGAAAGCGAGAAAGCAATGCTCACCAAGGCCCTGATCATCAACGGACTCGTCCTGTTCGCCGTCCTTGAGGCAGACCTCGGCCCGGCCCGCAAGGTCAGCCACTTCCGCCTGCTGCGCCCGCTTCTGCTGGCGGCGTCAATCATCCCGATGTTCCTGCTGGCGCCCGCCACGGACGGAACCGGCCTCGCGCTCGAGATCGGCGGCGGGGTGGCCGGCGTCCTGCTCGGCCTGGTCGCCGCTCGCATGATGAAGGTCCGCCGCCAGCCAGCGACCGGCCGGCTCGTGACCAGCGCCGGCGTCGCCTACGCGGCGCTGTGGGCCGCCGTGATCGCGGCGCGCAGCTGCTTCTCGATCGGTGCGGTGGACTGGTTCAACCACCCGCTGGCAACCTGGATGGCCAGCCACCAGGTGAGCGGCGCGGCGATCACCGACACGCTGATCATCATGGCCGTCGGGATGACGATCACCCGGACGCTCGGCCTGGCCGCCCGCGCGAACGAGATCCGCCGGCGCGTGCCGGTCGCCCCGCTCGCCGCCTGAGTGACCCTGCTGCAGTCGTTCGCGGCCGCGCTCCGCTTGACACGGGGCGCGGCCCGACTCGTGTTGGACGCGGGCGTAACGTTTTGCGCTTCTCGTGCATTACAGAGGCGTGACGATCACGACCGACGCGCAACTGCTGACGCGGGCCGCGACCGATCCGAATGCGTTCCGGGAGCTGTATGACCGGCACGCCGCGCGGATCCACCGCTACCTGGTCCGGTGCACCGGCGACGATCAGGCCGCCTACGACCTGACGGCCGAGACGTTCGCCCAGGCCTGGCTGCACCGCGACCGATTCCGGGACGAGCTGGACGGTAACGCCGGGCCGTGGCTGTTCGCGATCGCCCGTCACAAGGTGCTGATGTCGGTCCGCAGGGCGTTGATCGAGCGGCGCGCGAGTGAGCGGTTGGCACTCCAGTTGCCGCCCGGGGCGGCCGCCGCCACGGATCCGGACGAGCTCTGGCTCGAGGGCCTGCAGGAGGCGCTTGCCGAGCTGCCGCCGCTCCAGCGTGAAGCGCTCAGGCTCAGGGTCGAGGACGACCTCGCCTACGAGCAGGTCGCAACCGAGCTCGGCACCACTCCCCAGGCCGGCCGCGTCCGGGTACACCGCGCGGTCGCGACCCTGCGGCGCAAGCTGACGAACTCGATCGAGGTGACCTCATGACAGCTGATCCTTCGACCCTCGATCACCGGTTGGCCGCGATCGGAGACGCGCTCGAGCAGGCCGTGACGGCCGAGCTGCGCCGCGCGGCCAGCCGCCCGGCGTCAGCGCCCTCCGCGGCGGCAGCCGCGCCGCGCCGGCGCTGGCGTCCGCGCCGCCGCGCGGCGCTGCTGAGCGTCGCCGCCCTGATCGTGGTCCCGAGCGTCGCACTCGCGGCCAACGATCTGCTCTGGAGCGACAGCCAGGTCGCCGCCAGCCTGCCGCAGGGAACGCTCGCGCTCGGAGGGACCGATCCGACCTGCACGACCGTGGTCGCCAACGTCGAGTACCACTGCACGCTTGCCAAGGCACCGTCGACGCAGGGCGCTGCGGCACCGGCTTCCGCGGGGGCGGGCGCGCTGAGCCAGCCAAAGCGCCAAGCGCTCGTCAAACACGGCTTTCATGTGGTCCGGGTCCAGAGCGGCTTTGCGATCGTCACGCGTGCAGGCCGGACCTATTACGTCGTCGTGCCGACGGCCGGCGCCGGGTCCGGGTCTGGGTCCGGGTCCGCCAATTGGCGAGGGACCGTCGAGCCGAGCGTCGACTCGACCAAGCACGTCAACGGCGGCTGCCGCGCACTCAACGCCGCCGGCACCGAGTGGGAGTGCTACATCGGTGAGGCGGCCGTCACGCAGAGCATCATCTCGCAGGGTTTCCTCGGCCAATACGCGCCGTCGCCGGGCGTCGGCTGAGTCGCGCGGCGCCGACTCAGATCAGCGACTCGCAGAGCGCCGACATGCCGGTGTGCTGCAGCGCGAAGCGATCGAGGTCGAGCGCGTCGGGAAACGTCGAGAGTTTTGCGATCACCGTCCGTGACGGCCGGTGCACGAAGATGTTCTGACCGTTCATGCCGACGGCTGCGTGGACGCCTCGCTCGGCGTCCCACACCCACCAGTTGTCGTGGTAGAACGCCTCCGCCGTAGGTCCGCCGAGTTGGCTGGGCTCGCCGTAGACGTCGATCAGCTCCTGATCGCGGACGAGCAGCCGCGCGATCCATTCCTCGGGAACGATCGCGCGCCGATCGAGCGAACCGTCCTGCAGCCACATGAGGCCGAAGCGCCCGATGTCGCGCAGCGTCGCGCAGATGCCCCCCTCGACGATCGGGAAGTCGTTTGAGTCGATGATGATCTCGGCGTCGTTCTCGGCTCCGATCGTGGACCACAGGCTCGCGGATAGCAACTCTGGATAGGACGTGGCGCCCGCGCACGCAAGCACCCAGCCGAACACGTCGTTGGCGAGCGAGCAGTAGCCGAACGGGCCGCCGTGCTCGTGGGAGAGGCCCAGGGTGCAGGCCCAGGTGGCGGTGTCAGCCGGAATGTCGGTTCGGCTGTGCGCGCGGTAGCCGGAGACGTCGAGGATCGCGTACTCGTCGAGGTCAAAGTCCCAGCGAACGCCGGCGCGCATGTCAAGCAGGTGTTCGACGGTGCAACCCTCCCATGCGGTGCCGCGCAGGCGTTTGACGTGATCGGTCACCAGGTCTTCGGGAGTTACCAAACCGCGCCCGTGAAGTACCCCGCACAGCGCGGCGTTGATGGACTTCGAGACCGACATCAGCAGATGGGTGTCAGATGCAGTCATCCCGTTGAAATAGCTCTCGCACAGAACCGACCCGTCCTGGATGACGAGAAACCCGTCGGTGTAGGTCTCCTCCAGCATCGCCCGCAGGTCCAGAGACCGACCGTCGTGCTCGAACTCGAAGCTGCCGAGATCCCGTTCGGCACGCGGCAGGGCGGCGACCGGACCTGCTCCCCGAGACACCCTCGCGGTCCGAGTGAGTTTGGCGACGCGGCGAAATCCCAGCCGGTTGTAGGGGCCATCGAGCCAGTTCGCGCTGGTCAGACCCACCCGTCGGGCCTCGTCCTCGAATTGATCGACCTCCACCTCTGACCCCCTTCGGTCGCCCATCGCCAAGAAATCGCGCGGCTGCATCTGTCCGGTGCAACTCAAGCAGACCCGCGGGGGCTGAGCCGCGCTGCGTCGGACAGCGGATTGCGGCATAGGGCAATTGCCCGATGTGCTCCCGAGGGGCCCCGCGCATACTCGCGCCAGCCTCGGCGTCACTCAGAGACGCCGGAAACCAAAGGAGGGACCAGATGCTTCTGGCGACGACCACGGTCGAGGATCTCGACCGCTTCACGAACGTCTTCTCGACCACGGGTGCCGAGAAGCGCAGGCAGCACGGTTCCAAGGGCTGTCTCGTATTTCGCGACCCCAACCAGGACGACCGTGTCTGGGTGATCTTCGACTGGGATCTCGACGGCTGGCAGAAGTTCGCCACCGATCCCGAGGTGCCGCCGATCATGCAGCAGGCCGGGCACAAGGGCCGTCCCCAGGTCGCGGAGCTCAGCGGCCGCTACGAGGCATAGGAGCGACGCCATGCGAAATGCAATCAAGGTCGGTGTGATCGCCGACCAGACGGGCGCGCTGTCCGTCATGGGCGCCGGCCAGGCCAACGTTGCCACGCTGGTGGTCGGCGAGATCAACGCGTCCGGCGGCCTGCTCGGCCGTCGGGTCGAGCTGATCATCGAGGACAGTGCAAGCGACGACGCGCGGGCTGCTGCCAGCGCCACCAAGCTTGTCCAACACGACGAAGTCGACGTGGTCCTGGGCGGCATCTTCAGCTCGACCAGGCAGGCCATCAAGACTCCTGCCGTGGAGGTGGGCGAGACGCTCTACATCTACCCCGAGCAGTACGAGGGGCAGGAGTACCACCCGCTCCTGTTCTGTACCGGCGCTGTCCCCGCACAGCAAGTCGAGCCGCTGATCCCGTGGCTGGTGGTGCAAACCGGTGCGCGTACGTTCTACCTGCCCTCGGCGGACTACGTCTGGCCACGGGTGATGAACCGCAAGGTCCACGAACTCGCCGCGGCCAACGGCGGCGAGATCGTCGGGGAGGAGTACTTCCCGATCGACCACGCCGACTGGGGCGAGACGGTCAAGTCGATCAACTCCAGCGGTGCGGACATCGTGTTCAACACGACCGTGCCTCCCGGGTGCTTCCCGTTCCTGGAGGCGCTCTACGAGTCCGGGTTCACCAAGCGCGGTGGGCTTGTCGTCACGACGTACTTCGACGAGAACCTCGCCGCCGCGCTACCCGGGGACCACATCGAGGGGCTGTACGGGTGCATCGACTACTACCAGTCGCTGCGTGACCCGTTCAGCGAGGCGTTGCTGGGCCGTTACGACGCGCGCTTCCCAAACGGCCCTCAGTTCAGCGCCGGAAGCGGATGTACCGGCATGTACCGCGGCCTCAAGCTCTGGGAGGCCGCCGTCACGGAAGCCGGCTCGCTCGAGCAGGTGGCCGTCGTCGCGGCCCTGGACCACGCGAAGATCGCCGACGGCCCGGGCGGGCCCGCCGAGATGGTGCCAGGCCAGCACCATGTGCGGCTGAACATGTACATCGCCCAGGTGCTTGGAGGCACCCTCGAAGTCGTCGAGAGCCTGGGGGCAATCGACCCAAACGAGCACGCGCAGGTTGCGGCGTAGATACGTGGGAGGGGGCCGGCCGGCTTGCGGCTCCCCTTCGACGTTGACCTTCACCGCATCGCGGGCGTTAGGATCCCACCGGCATGACGTCCGAGGGCCACAGGCCGTCCCCAGCGCGACCGTCTGGGGGCCAGGCGCCGGTTCGCGCGGCCGAGGTGATCGGGTCGATGTCGATCGCGACCGATTTGGGAACCGGTCAGCCGCTTGAGCACGCGCTCAGGACCGCGATCCTCGCGGTCCGTCTCGGTGAGCTCGCGGGGCTCTCGCCTCCGGAGCTCGTGGACGCTTACTACATCTCTCTGCTGCACTCGTTCGGCTGTACGTCGGACGCGACTGAGCAGACGGAGCTGTTCGGTGACGACATCGAGCCGCGCGCGAAGTTCGCACTCGTCGACGGAGGCAACCCCGAAGAGGTCGGCGCGTTCCTGATGGACGTGGTGGGACAGGGAAGACCGCCCGAGGTTCGTGCGGCGATGGTCGCCGAGGCGCTCGAGAACGCGCTTGAGATCGCGCGCTCGACCTTCGCCCTGCACTGCGAGGTCGCACAGCGCTTCGCGGGCTGGCTCGGCTTCGGGCCTGGCGTCATCTCAAACCTGGCGTACGTCTTTGAGCGCTGGGACGGGAACGGGTTCCCAGGAGCGGCCGCGGGGGAGGCGATCGGGCTGCCGGCGCGGGTGCTCCACGTCGCGCGCGACATATCGGTCTTCCTGTCAGCCGAGGGCCCCGATCGAGCGGCCGAGGTGATCGAAGGGCGCGCCGGCGGGGCCTACGATCCGCGGCTGGCCGCCCTCGCGGTCGACCATCTCGACGAGCTGCTCGACGGGCTCGACGACGCGCTGATCTGGGAGCAGGCGATGGCCGCCGAGCCGCCGCCGCAGCGATGGATGACCGGCGACGAGATCGACGCTGCCTTTCGGGTGGTCGGGACATTCACCGACCTCAAGTCCTACTGGCTGCGCGGACACGCCGAGGGCACGTCCCAGCTCGCTGAGGCGGCCGCCTGGCGTCTTGGTCTCCCCGAGGACGAGGTGACGATGGTCCGCCGCGCCGGGCTCGCGTTGGACCTCGGGCGAGTGGCGGTATCGAACGCAATCTGGGAGAAGCCGGGGCCGTTCGGCCTCACGGACTGGGAACGCGTGCAGCTGCACCCGTACTTCACCGAGCGCTCGTTCGCCCACGCGCCCGCGCTCGAATCGATCGGTGAGCTGGCGGGTGCCCATCACGAGCGGCTCGATGGCGCCGGCTATCACCGCAAGACGCCTGCGCCCTCGCTCGGCCGCGCAGCGCGAATCCTCGCCGCCGCCGACTCCTACCAGGCGATGCGAGAGCGGCGCCCGCACCGCCCAGCGCTCGACGCCGAGGGCGCCGAGGCCGAGCTGCTGCGCGACGCGCACGAGGGCCGTCTGTGCCCGGAAGCGGTCGACGCGGTGCTAGCCGCGGCGGGACACCGGGTCGCCAAACGGCCGCGGCAGCTGCCGGCGGGCCTGACGGACCGCGAGCTCGAGGTCCTGCTGGCGCTCGCCGCCGGAAAGACCAACAAGGAGATCGCCGAAACGCTGGGCATCTCTGCCAAGACGGCGGGCCATCACGTCCAGCACATCTTTGACAAGACGGGCGTGCGAACGCGGTCCGCCGCCACCGTCTGGGCGTTCGAGCACCACCTCGTGCAGTCCGCCTAGATCGCGCCCTTCAACGTGTCACAGGCGCTGACCTTGCCCGTCTGATAACCGGTGCTGAACCAGTGTTGACGCTGGGCAGAGGATCCGTGCGTCCAGGTATCGGGGGTCACGCGTCCCTGTGTCTTTCGCTGAATCTGATCGTCGCCGACTGCCGCCGCTGCATCCAGCCCGTCGGCGATATCGGCTTGGGTGAGGTTGGTCAGATAGCCGGTGGACACGGCGTGATGGGCCCACACGCCGGCAAAGCAGTCGGCCTGAAGCTCGATCCGGACGGAGCGGCTCTGAGCGCCCTGGTCTTGGGACCCGCCGAGCAGCCCCAGCACGTCCTGGACGTGGTGGCCGTACTCGTGCGCGAGCACGTAGGCCTCGGCGAACGGACCGCCGCGGGTGCCGAACTTGGTCCGCAGCTCGTTGAAGAAGCCGAGGTCGATGTAGACGTACTTGTCGGCCGGGCAGTAGAACGGCCCTGACGCCGCCGATGCCAACCCGCAGCCGGTGGACACCTGACCGGTGAAGAAGCGCGTCTTGGCTGGCGGATAGGTGCGATTGGCCGATCTGAACTCCGAGCTCCAGTAGGCCTGGATGCTGTTGACCCAGCCAACGACGCGGCAGTCGGCACGCGTGTTGGCGTCGGCTCCGGTGCGGCAGCTGGTCGCGAGCGCGGTGTTGTCAGATGCTGGGCCGCCCGCGGTGTAACCCTGGAGGTCCGCGAGCGAGCCGAGACCATTGCTCGAGCCGAACACGCCGGTCAGCAGCAGGACGACGATCACCCCGACAACGCCGAGACCGCCACCGCCGACGGTCAGGCCGCCACCGGGAACGCGCCCGAGGCGGCCACCAGACCCCCTGAGGTCTTCGACCTGCGACGTATCAAGCTTCGCCCGATCCCGAAAACTCATTGCGTTCGTCCTCGCTCCGCCGGCCCGGCCGCAGGGACCGTAGCAGTGCCTCACGCCGCTCCCCGCCCAGGCCAGCGCTGATCAGTGCTGCAGACATGAGACAGCGGATAGAGTCGCGGCTGGCATGCCATTTGCGGACATCAACGGCCAGCGGATTCGCTTCGACGACACCGGCGGCGAGGGAATGCCGATCGTGCTGGCGCACGGTTTCCTGATGGACCGCGAGATGTTCGCGCCGCAGGTCGAGGCGCTGTCGCCTGAGTTCCGGGTGATCGCCTGGGATGAGCGCGGGTTCGGGGAGACTGAGTTCGACGGTCGGCCATTCACCTACTGGGATTCCGCCAGGGACTGTCTCGGGCTCATGGATCATCTGGGTCTCGACCGAGCGGTCCTCGGCGGGATGTCGCAGGGCGGCTTTCTGTCACTGCGAGCGGCTCTGCTGTCGCCCGATCGCGTCCAGGCGCTGGTGCTGATCGACACCCAGTCAGGACCTGAGGATCCGGAGGTGCTTCCCGCCTACAGGCAGATGGCGCAGACCTGGCTTGCGGTCGGTCCGGTGGACGAGCTCGCCGAGACGATCTCGAACCTGATCATTGGCGATCCGGTACTGAGCAGAGAGTGGATTGCGAAGTGGCGCGAGTTACCGCGCGACAACATGGGACCCGCGTCGGACTGCCTGTTTGACCGTGAAGATCTCACCGATCGCCTGCACGAGATCAGCTGCCGGGCGATCGTTTTCCACGGTACGGCGGACCGGTCGATCGAGATCGAGAAGGGCGAACGGTTGTGTGCCGCGCTGGCGGGATGTACAGGCTTGGTTTCGATCGACGGCGGGCCGCATGCCTCCAACCTGACCCACCCCGATCAGGTCAATGGCCCGCTGATCGAGTTCCTGCGGTCGCTCTGAGCGAGACCACGCGTCGCACCTGAAGACGCGAGGAGGGGCTACTGTGCAGGCGACTGGACGTAGACCCCAGCTGTGGCTTCGTCGCTGCCCTGCTTAGCGAGCACGACATGGGCGCCGAACGGCGCCACCGGGAACAGCGTGTCGACAGTGAAGGATCCCGGCGTGCCCGTGGCGAGCGCATCGGCGAGCAGGTTGGGGTCGGGCGTCCCGGGCTTGACGGCGGTCGGGCCGTCCGCGTAGAGCGCGACGGGGCCGTCATTGAATCCGTCACCTCGCAGGCGGAGCATCACTGGTGGGACGATCCCTACCGATCCCGAGTAGGGCAGCCCGGAGGCCGGATCGAGGATCTGCAGCGAAGGCGGCAGCGGCTGTGCGGGATCGACTACGACGATGTTCGTCTGGGCCAGCGTCTGGCCGCCGAGCACCGCCGACAGCGAGTGGGTCCCCGGTGACAGGTCCGGCACCACAATCGAGGTCGCGACTGTCCCGCCGGCTTGGAGCGTCGCGTAGGTGAGCGGATTGGGATCCCCGTTGATCACAAATGCCACCTGATCGGTTGCGGAGGTCTGGGCATACGTCCACGGGCTGGGCTCGGTCGCGATCACGTCAAACCCGGGGACGTCGAACTCCTGGATCTGGAATCCGTACCACGTGTTCGAAAGCAGGCCGGTAAACGTGTAGTGGCTCGTGGACGGGCTCTGTCCGGGCACGATCACCACCGGCGCCATCATGGCCGAGGGAGGCGTGTTTGCCGCGGTGGTGGCGCCCCACGAGATGACTGCCTTGACGAGACCGCCGGTTGTCGTGTCGGTCCACGCCAGGGTCAGCGAGGTTGACTGCGGCGCCGGGAAGTCGCGGCCGACGACGGCGATGCTGTCTGTGGGATGCGCCTGCGCCGGAAGCGCCGCGATCTCGGGAGACAGAAACGACGGGGCCGAATCGACCGAGGCGTTTCGGAGCGCGGGCGGCCCGTCCACGGGATGGGTGAGCACCAGCTCGACGGTGCTACCCGGCACCGCTCCGGCCAGCGCGGGCCCCACCTGCGGCGTGAGCTGCTGAAAGCCGTAGTTGAAGGCTTGGGCGAACGCGGGCCACAGCGCCAGGAGGCTCGACATGATCGCCGCGAACTGACCGGTCGCGTCCAGCGACTGGCTCTGCATTGGCTGGGCCCCCGTAAGCGAGCCGCCGGTGTACGAGCTTCCCAGAACCACCAACTCGATATCGGACAGCCCCTGCCAGAGCCAGGCCTGCCAACTGCCCTGCGACGTGTTGACGTTGCTGATCAGAAGGATTGCCGTCCAGCCCGGCAGCAGCCGCGGGTCGTGAGGGACCGCCAGGAACAGCCGCAGCTCGCCGTCAAACGAAAAGTTGTACTGGGCGTCGAGGAAGGATGCCACCTCGCTGGCGACCTTCAGCGACCCGGTGAACCCGGGAACCTGGAAGCTGAGGGTGAGTTGGGTCGAGGGGGCCGAGGGCGCGGGCAGGAGATCGGCGGCAATCGTCACTGGTTGGGTCAGGGCCCGCAGCATTCCCTCCTGGGGAATCGAGACCTCGACGCCGTAGACTGGCCCGCCCTGCATATTGGCCACGATCCGCGAGTGGACCTCGTTCTGTACCGTCGCGGACGTCCAGAAGGTGCTGAGACGCTGATCGAGCGGTGTTAGCAGCGGCTGGAGTTCGGCAACCGCGCTCGGGAGCACAAGTTCGACCAGCTCAGTCAGCTGGCCATTGCCGACCACGGGATGAGAGCGCAGCACGCCGTCGCCGTTCTCGTCAAAGCGCACATCGATCTGCAGCGGCGTGTTCGCGATAGTGGTCCAGGTCACGATTCCCCCTTGCCGACCTGCGGGCGAGCCTACCACCCAGTCATCGCGCCGACAACGGACAGTGCCCTTTCGGTCGGGCTTATGCTGTACGGGGTGCTACCCACGCGATGCCGGAGGGGGAGCGTATGGCGGTCCCATTCGTCAAGTGTTACAACCAGACGGAGGCCGAGCTCGGGGTATTCACGGACGAGCATTACCCAAACGGCTACCGGTTCACGTCGCTGTCGATCTACGGCACGCTGGCCGACCCGTTGTATGCAGCGGGTGATGGTCTCGAGCGACGATCCCGTGGCGCAGGTGCCGACATTCAATCTTGACCGTGTCAAGCTGTACGAGCTGATCGAAAGTAATAAGGAGGAAGAGCTCACACCCGCGATCATTTCGGCGATGGGTACTACCGCTGATCCTCGATTTGCGGTGATCTGGGAGCGAACCAACGACCCGCTGGCATCTGTGCTTGTCGACCTCACGGAGACCGCGCTCGGCAACACGAACCTGCTGACGCGATTCGGTTCGGTCACGTCCGATCAGGCTGATGGATCGCAGGTGCTCCTCGTTAGCGCGATCCCGATCTCACTCGTGGTCTACGGCGACCCGGACGATCGTCGGTACGCGCTGGTGTTGAGGACGAACTCTGGAGCCGCCGATCGGGACTGCACTGGGCTCGATGTCACAGCCGACGAGTACCACTCCAGATTGCTCACTCAGAACTACGACCACAACCGCGTGGCGCTCGTCTCGCTGGCGAGCGACGGGGCGGTCGCCTCGGTGTTCCGAAATGACCAGGTCGGGTTGTGGGTGGCGCCACACCACCTGACGGCCCAGCAGCTTCAACAGGCACTCACCAGCTATACGGTAGACGAGGACTACTATCCGGCAGCGTTGGCGGCAACTGGGTCCGGTGCCGGGATCCGGTTCGCCACGATCTTCGCCAAGAGTGATCAGCTCACGCCTCGCAGCTTCCAGGTCACAGGTACAGCCGGACCTGAGGATCAGTATGACGAGACGGCGCTGAGGGTGATGAAGGACTACGGCATCCACCAGGCTGCGCTGGCGCTGGTCCACGGCACGCGGCTCGTGCTGGCGCGCGGCTACACGTATTCGGAGCCCGACTATCCAGTCGCAGGGGCGCCGATCGTGACCCCGGACAAGACGCTGTTCAGGATCGCCAGCTGCTCGAAGGTCTTCACCTCGATCCTGATCCACCGACTGATCCAGTTAGGCAAGGTGACGCTATCCGACTTGCTGATCGAGGTGCTCGACATCCAGCCCGTTGGCGGCCGGAAGATCGCGAGCAAATTCGATCAAATCACGATCTGGGACTTGTTGCAGATGGCATCAGGGATCAATCCCAGCGTCGCCGATGTCGACGTGGCAAAGGCGTTCGGGCGCAAGCCGCCGATCACTGCTGACCAGTTCGCGTCGTATGTGGCCTGCCAGGATCTGACCGCGCCGCCCGGCTCGCAGGCCGCTGCCACCTACAACAGTGTCAATTACGCGCTGCTCGGACAGGTGATCGAGAGGCTGTACGGAGCTTCCTACGACGGCGTCGTGGGCGAACAAATTCGGGTACTGCTGCACCTCACCCACACCCGACTCGCTGTCTCGCCCCTTGACGCGCAGCCTGGCGACGAAGCGTTCTACGACGTCAACCTGATGCCCTTACAACCGAGCGTGCTGTCGCCCCAACAGCCGCTTGTGCCGTTCGGCTACGGAACGACGAGCTTTGAGATCAATGCTGGGGACGGGGGTCTGTCTGCCAGCGCGGTCGACCTGGCGCGCGTGCTCGCCGCCCTCAACATCACGACCACGGCGAACCCGATCCTCTCCTCGGACGAGCTCAAGAACATGTTCACGCATGCATCGCAAGCGATCGGCGCGCTGAGCGGCCCAAAGGCCAACCCGCAGGGATTTCACGGCGCGCAAGGGTGGGATGGCTGCTCGCCAAACCCCGGGACCGATAACTGGTACGCCCAGAAGGGCGGCAGCTACGCGGGCGCCGGGGCGACAATGCGGCTCTCAATGGGCGGCATCAGCATGGCCTTCGTCGTCTCCCACCAACCGGTGGGCAGGGGCGCTCCGCAACTGGACGGCCAGGGGAAGACGGTCTACCCCGACCAGTGCTATCCCGACTGGCCCGCGATCATCGGGCCGGCCGAGTCGACTGACTGGGGCACGACCGATCTCTTTCCCTCCTACGGTATGCCGAGCCTGCCCACCTGAACGTCTTCGGGTCTGTCAGCCGACGATCGTGAAGTGCAGCGGCCGCGCGGTCGCCGACCGCCGAGCGGCGTCGGTGACGGTGAGCGTCACCGTGTAGCGGCCGGGCCGCAGGTTCCGCGTGCGCGAGACGTGGCCCTGGAAGTGCGCGTGGGCGGGCCTGTCCGCGGTCCCCGCCGCTGACGCCAAGGCAGTCAGGGCGATCACGACCGCCACCGGACCGTCCACCGCCACGGTGGCGGCGAGCAGAACCATCAGCAGCAGGCGAACAATGTCTCCGATCAGCAATGCCGTGCGCCTGGGATGGCGGTCTGTGATCGCACCGCCGATCGGTCCGAGCACAACGTAGGGCACTAGCCGCCAGACGGTCGCGGCGCCAACCCAGCCGACGGACCGGGTCTCGCCTACACGTATCCGAGCAGTGCAGCGTTGTACAGCCAGCTTCCGAGTTGTGAGGCCGCGCTCGCCCCGATCAGCGCACGGGCGTCTCGAATGGCGAGGACGCCTCGATACGCCGCGATCATGGGACACTCGACGGACTATTCCGGTGACCCTGGCCGGACCGCCCGCACCGAAGGCGGCCAGCCGCGCACGTCGCGCCACCCACGCCGCCAATCGCTCTCCGTGCCGTGCTCGGGCGGTCCATGCGGGCGGGGATCATACTTCCGCCATCACGGACGATTGCGGCGTGACAGGTGTGAAGAATCGCCCCCTAGGGTTGGTTGTCGCGATGGCAGCCGAGGCCTAACGTCGCGAGCATGCTGTTCGCATCACCCGTCAGCAGGGCCAATCAAGTCAGCGGTTCGATGCGCGCCGCCTGGCTTGCGCGGGTGGCAACTGAAACGTTCCACAGACGAAATCGGGGGGAAAGACCATGGACACAGCATTCGGCATTGTGTTGTTCGTAGGCGTGTACGGGGCCGTCGCGTATGTGATCTACCAAACGGTGACAGGTAAGCGGCCTGGCCTTGGCTGGTGGCACGCGCGAATGAGTCGGCAGCAGGGCGCTGCGCGTTCCAGCTCGAAGGCCACTGCCAACAGAAGCCCATCACCAGCGACCCGCCTGTAGCGCCGAGCCGGTAGGCGACCCCGCACCGAGCACTGGTCTTCTTGACGGCGATCGGTCCGACGCGGGGCAGGGCCGACCTCGCGGGTAACTCTCGTTCGTTTCGCCGAGGGCTCGACCCTAAGCCGGCTGGTCGAACAGCCGAAGGTCGCAGATGGCAAATGGCTTCATACCGTCGTAGATCTTGCCGAGGTCGCGCAGGAACGCCTTGCTCACCCATTCCCACAGCATGCGACGCCCTGCGCTCAGAGCCATTCGACTGCCGATATCCCAGGTAGGACTGTCTGCGCCAGGTGGCCATACGTCCTTTGCCTGGTTGACCAGCCCCTGGACGAATGAGTCCAGGCTGCCGACTTTGCCCCTGCGAATGAGTTCCTCGATCTGAAGAGGCACCGTCCGGTCAAATGCAAAGTCGCCCGTGCGATTGTCGAGGTCATGTTCCCAATCCAAGAGGAGGAAGTCTGTTTCGCCGCTGTAGCGCCATTTGGTGAGACTCTCGACCTCTGCTTGGACGTCGGAGAAGGCGCTCACATCGAAGTACATCCCGTGGTGTGGCGCTTCGTCGTTAGGACTGTCGGTCATCCAGCCGAAGAAGACGATGTCGAAGTACTGTGCGGTCTGCCGATTCCAGTAGCCGAAGCTTGCCGCCACACTTTCGGCTAGGTCCTGTCCCGCGCCTCCGCGATCACCGCGCACCCAGGCAAAGGCGAGTGGTAGGCGCACCCGGCCAGCTCTCGGAACCGGCTCGGCAGCAAGACGCTTTGCGATCGAGCCCCCGAGCTGAGATCGCGCGTCTTCAAGTGAGGTCAGCGCCCAAGTCATACGACGTTTCGACCGATCATCGTTGCCGCCTGGCCGGCTCCGTCGCCCTGGATGGAACGGCGACGTCGGCTCCAAGGCAACCTATGGCGTCGGGCGCTTGAGTGTCAAGTGCAGCGCCGCGAGCCCCGGTCAAGGTCCACGTGCGCGGCCGATATCCTCACGGCTCCGGCAGCCCTCGGCGATCTCGAGCGCGTCGTTTTGGCCCCAATGGATCATCCCGGCGTCACCAGCTTCGTCCATGTCGGTCTCGTCGTCGAGGACCTCGACGAGACGGTCCGGTTTCTCACGCTGCTGGGCTTTGACTGCGGCCGGACCAGCGTGTTCAGCGGCGGGTGGATCGATCGGATCATCGGTCTGGAGAACGTGACGGTTGAGGTCGTGATGGCTCGCGCCCCCGATGGCAGCGACATGTTCGAGGTGGTGCGCTTCCAGTCGCCGCCCAGCGGCGCCCAGGAGCCGGCGCCGGCCGCGAACCGTCCTGGGCTGCGCCATATCGCATTCACCGTCGACGACGTTCGTGGCGTTGTCGGCCGCGTTCGGGAGGCCGGCTGGGAGACGGTCGGCGAGATCGTCGACTTCGAGAATACGTTCCTGCTCTGCTACGTCCGCGGACCTGGCGGGCTGATCGTCGAGCTCGCCGAGCGGCTCGATGGTACGCCGCGAGACTGAAACCTCCCTGGTGTAAGCGCGGCGCCGGTTGGGTCGCTCGGGCGGGTCGCGTCCAATGAGAGGCAGGATCGAAGTATGTTGACTTCGTCAACTGGAATCAGCGGTCGCTGGCCGAGCGGATGCAGGCAAACGTAGCCGCCGCCGGGACTGCGCCGGAGCTGCTCCGGCACGTGCGGCAGGCAATCAACCACTTGCAGCGGCTCGACTCACACCGATGGTGGCGACGCGGCTAACGCCGCGGAGGGGATGCTTGACGGAGGCGAGTGCCGCGGAGCGGATGGTCGCACTCGGCCGCGAGCATGACGCGCAGCACGCCCACGCAGTCTGGTGGCTGCCCAGCCCGAGCGCTCGCTGAAGCCCCAACGCGGACACCCTGCTTCTGGTTGACCACGTGCCAGACCGCCGTGAACCAGCTCACCAGCGGCGTGCGCGTCCCAGCGAGATCGTGCCGGCCGTGACCGAGGTCTTCGACCGGCACACCGCGCGGCGCGCCACAGCCGGTCAGGTCTGCTCGAGCTGGTCACCGAGGAGACCGGCCGCGGCTCCATCCGAGAGTGGTACTAGCCCCCGTGTGGCACGGTGGTTTTCCCCGTTGGATCACCGACGCTGACCTGCGAAGATCGGCTCACTGATCGACGACCGTGGAGGCGGTGAAGCGGCGGTGTGTCGTGCTCGTCTGGTTCTGTTCGTTGTCCTCGTGGTTTGGCCGCTGTCTGCCACGGCAGCGCAGGGTGCCGCCAGGCGGTTAGTGTCGGAATCGAGTATCGTCACCGTCGCGTGTGACCCTGCAGCGGTCGTCATCGGCCAGCGCGCGACGTGTACTGTGACGATTGTCGGGCAGGGAGCAGGTGCTGCCAGCACGCCAACCGGGCATGTCACGCTGTTGACGACCGGCGGAGGATCGTTCACCGGGCTGCCGTGCCAATTGGCGGGTACTGGTGCGAAAGCTAGCTGCGACGTCGACTACACACCCGCCGCGCGACGCGACGGCCTGCACGTGATCACCGCCAAGTACGGCGGCGACGGGCACCATTCCGGCGGAGCGGGCAGCACGGGACTCAAAGTCGACTTCCGGGCAACGAACACATCGGTTTCGTGCGACGCCGCGACCGTATCGGTTGGAGACCAAACCACGTGCACCGCGGTCGTGGCCGACGGGTCGCCAGGCGACGCCACTCGCCCGCGGGGAAAGGTCACCTTCTCCGGGAACAAGAACGACCAGTTCCGGGGCAGCCCTTGTGCGCTTGCGCCAAGCACGACGGGGCCGGCGAGATCGAGCTGCACGATCACCTACTCCGCGGTCGCCGCGGGGGCGAGGCTGCACCTGCTCGCCGCTCGGTATCAGGGACAATTCACTCACGCCGCCAGCGGTGGCCGAACCACGGTCATCGTGACCGCGCCAGTCCCCAACCTCGGCGGTGAGTACCTCACGAGCGGACTGGACAATCCGCCGTCTCTGAGCGTCACGAGCTGCGCCTCCTCGCCGACAGTGCTATTCAGCAGCTACGGCCGAGCGTACGGGATGTTCGGTCCCGTATACACCGTGCACGGGAAAGCGGTCATCGCGCGTGGTGCTGTCGTGCAACTTCACGCCGATGTCGACATCGACAATGTTCACGTATCGATGACTATGACCGACCCGACCGGCAGCCGGTTCGAATGCGACGGGCAATACGCGACCGCCGTCGGCCTGGACGGCACGGTCAGCTACCGCGCGGCGATCTCCACCGTGGACGGTGTCCGCTACGACAAGGGCACGGCTGACCTGCGGTTCGCGACCAACCCTTGCAACTGCGGCGGGCTGTGGGTGACGTTCTCCTCGAGCGCGCCCCCTGACCGCTCCCTCATCAGCTACCCCGGTTTCGGCGACACGACAGGATTGAGTATCAACGGTAGTGCCGCGCAGACGGGGGGCACGCTCACGCTCACGAGCGGGATGGCGGGCCAGATCGGCAGCATCTGGAGCCAGACGCCGGTCTCACCCACGCGCTCGTTCCAGGCGCACTACACGGTGAACAGCGTCGCGACAAACGGTTTCGCGTTCGTCGTGCAGCGGGACCCGGCCGGTACGGCCGCGCTTGGAAGCGGCGGCGGCGAGCTCGGCTTCGGGGGTCTGGCGCCAAGCCTGGCAATCACGTTCGAGCCAGCGTCCCAGACGATCGGCGTGTACGAGAACGGCACATTGATTCAGACGTTCGACTCGTTGATTTATGGCGATGCTCAGGGAGCATGGTTCCAGGTCGACTACAACGTGTTCACCCACGAGCTCTTGATCAAAGATGTCTTGAGCTACATGGCGCTCGACTACATGCCGGTGCCGCTCGATCTCGAGTCGGTAATGGGTGGAAGCGAACCTGTGTTGATGGGGTTCACCGCAGCCGCGGCGCCTGGTGCCACGGGCGCGACCGGGCTCGACAACTGGTCGGTCTCCACGCCCTCGGGCTGACGCGATCCCACTCAGAACCGCGAACAGACCGGATCCTTGGCGCCGTGCCGCTGGACGTCGGCGTGGTCGATATCGAGATACCTGCGCGGTGCCGTCGTCGCGTCGTCGGCGGCACGGAGCGGTCCCCCGGGCCGGATGCGCGGGCCTCAGCCGGTCAGCTGCCGGTCCGGCGGCGACCGTGTCTCGCGAGACCATTGTGCTCCGAGGTCGCCTCCACCTGGGGTACTACCGATTTCACGACGGGCATCCAACCTGTCGGCAGAATCGGTGGCCCGGGACAAATGCCGGCTGGGACCGCAAGCTAAGAAACGCCTTGGTTCCAGGCACTTCGAGGAGCGGGAGCGACGGGACTCGAACCCGCGACCTCCGGCGTGACAGGCCGGCGCTCTAACCAACTGAGCTACGCCCCCTGACGGGGGCTCTCAGTATGACAAGCCGGGCTGGATCGCGATCCTCAGTCGCAACTTTTGGCCTCGGAATGGGTTTGAGATGGCGCAAGCGATGCTCCTGGGCTTGCACCCAACCCGGCCGTGGGTGCAGCCCTGTGAGGATCGACGGCGGGGACCCTGGAAGCGGGTCCCCGCCGCATTTAAGGGGGCATTTCCAGGGTTGTCCGACAGGCCGAGCCCGCGGAAGCGGGGCGCGGGCGAGCCTGGCGTCAGTCGGCCCAGATCCGCTCGAGAACGGCGAACACGAAGGTCTCGTAGCGCTCCGGTGAATAGCACTCGAGGTCGGTCAGGACCATCCGCCCGGCGTCCTCGCTGATGCACCTGATCGCCCGGGCGCTCAGTTCGACGTCGGCATCACGAGGGCCCGATCGCTCGATCGCGACCCGAACGAGTCGCTCGAGCCGCCCGAGCACCAGCTTACGGTTGCGATCGACGTGCTCACGCACGATCGACGGCGTGCCCTCGGGCGGCAGCAGGATGATGCGCCAGGTCGCCGGCCGGCTGACAACGGCGTCGAGAAAGCGCCGCACTCCGCCCGCGAACAACCGCGCGGGGTCTCCCACACCCGGCGACTCCGGCACCACGACGGCGAGTTGTTCGAGCGCGTAGCGCTCCTCGCGCTCGATCAACGCCTCGAGCAGCTGGCCGAGGTTGTGGAAGTGGTCATAGACCACCGGGCGGGTCACCCCGGCCGTCCGCGCGATCGCCTCGATCGAGACGCCCTCGTAGCCGCGTTTGACGATCACGCTGAGCGCGGCGTCGATCAGTTGCTCCCGGCGCTCCGCGGGTGGTAGCCGCGGCGCATACCGGCGACGCTGCTGGCGGGGCACGTCCGATGATCGAGGCGACATCCGGCTCAAGCCACACTACCACCGTTCGCCTACACCCGTGTAGCTTCCTCCCGGGGGCAGTCACGATAGGTTCGAGGGCGTGATACCGGTGTTCGACGGACACAACGACGCGCTCACCAAGGAGGGCTACGTCACGCTTGCGGAGGATCGTCCAGACCGCGAACTCGACCTTCCGAAGATGAGCGCCGGCGGTGTGCGTGGCGCGATCTTCGCCGTGTTCAGCCCCTCGCCGGGCGACGACGAGTTCGACCCGGTCAAGCGGGATGACGGCGTCATCGAGGTCAAGCTCGCCGACGAGGTCTCGCACCGCGACGCGGCTGCATTCGCCGCCTCGGCCGCGGGGCGGCTGACAGCGCTCGAACGCCAGGGCCAGGTTCGGATCGCTCGCACGATCGCCGACCTCGATGCAGCCCACGCCAACGGCGGACCACCGGCGGCGATCCTCCACCTCGAGGGTGCCGAGGCGATCGACGCCGATCTCGAGGCGCTCGACTTCTGGTACGCCGCCGGGCTGCGTTCGCTCGGGCCGGTCTGGAGCCGGCCAAATCAGTTCGGCCACGGCGTCCCGTTCATCTGGCCGTCCTCGCCGGACACCGGCCCGGGGCTCACGGCGGCGGGTCAGTCGCTGGTCGGCCGGTGCGCCGAGCTCGGGATTGTCATCGACCTCAGCCACCTCAACGAGGCCGGGTTCTGGGACGTTCATCGCGCTGAGGCGGGGCCGATGGTCGCGTCGCATTCGGGCTCGCACTCGCTCTGCGCCGCCTCGCGGAACCTGACCGACCGTCAGCTCGACGCGATCGGCGAGTCGGGCGGACTGGTCGGGATCGTGTTCGCCTGCCCGTTCCTGCGCCCCGACTTCGCCGACGATCCCGATACGCCGATCGAGCTCATCGCCCGCCACGCCGCGTACATCGCCGAGCGGATCGGTGTCGAACACGTCGGGCTGGGTTCGGACTTCGACGGAGCCACGATCCCCCGTGAAGTCGGTGATGTGGCGGGCATGCC
This sequence comes from uncultured Solirubrobacterales bacterium, assembly GCA_963770885.1. Taxonomy (GTDB): domain Bacteria; phylum Actinomycetota; class Thermoleophilia; order Solirubrobacterales; family Solirubrobacteraceae; genus Palsa-465. The sequence continues at coordinate 339,704 of CAVYRI010000003.1, forward strand.
ACGGGTGCTCGATGCCCTCAGCGAAGCCGGTTTCAGCAGCGAGGAGGTCACCGCGATCGCGTGGGGCAACTGGCGTCGCGTGCTCGACGCCTGGTGGAAAGCTGACGGGCAGGTAGCCGCTTCAGTTGCGGTGGATTTTGTTTAGTTAATCGCGACGATGCAGTGCGCAGAGGCTCCAGTCAAATGGTGACGGGAGCGCACTTAAGCGGCGATCGTTATCGCGATAGTCACGGTGAAGGTGGCGGCCGATCACCACCGCGGCCACGGTCTGCGCGCCGGCCGCCTTCAACGCCTGGCCGGCGCTTCTGGCATTGGCGCCCGTGGTCCAGGTGTCGTCGATCAGCAACACGTCCGTTCCTGTCAGATCTCGGACCGCCTCGAACTTGTGAGGGTCCTGGGCGCGTGGGGCGACGACCTTGCCGGTCCGGCGCAGCAGGCGTTCGTAGCGGTCTCGCGCCGGGCCGGTGAGATCGCCGACGATCCTGTGCAGCGGATGGGTCCGGTCGCGCTCAGGTGTGCTCGACGGGACGGTCGTCACGACGGCGAAGTCGCGCGCCTGGGCAGCGTGTTCGACGCACCGTTCCTGGATCGCAAGGAATCGCCAGAGCACCGCAGCCAGCTCGAGTTGAAAGCGCCTCGCGACGGGCTCCGGCGGCCGCTTGTAGCCCGCCAGCGCGTGGTGGAGCTGTTCGTGCGCGACGCTGTAGGACACCGGCGCGACCGCATCGAGCGCCTGCGGCGAGTCCGCGCACCGGTAGCAGCGCGAGGCGCCGTCGGTCAGGTCGAGGCAGATATCGCAGACCCCGGGACCCGGTCGTGGGCCGAGCATGAAGTTCCCGTACAGGGCGGTCAGCTCGACGATGCGCGGCATCCGCGGGCTACGCCACGAGCGTGTCCGCGGACCAGAGCCGCTCGATCACGGCCGTGGCGTCGCTGGACTGGTCAAAGACGTATGTGCCCGGACCCCGCTGCAGGGCGCGAGCCCAGTCCTGGTCCAGCAGCGAGCGATGCAGAAGCACGGGACGTCCATGAGCGAGCGCGAGCCGCGCCTGAATCCGGGTGCCGCTGGTGTGCGACGCCTCGACGATCACGGTGGCCAGGGCCAGCCCCGACATGACCGCGTTGCGCAGCGGGAAGTTCTTGCGGTCAGGCGGTGTGTCCGGCCAGAACTGCGAGACGACGGCGCCGCTCGCCGCGATCGTGTCCTGTAGGTCTGAGTTCTTCGGTGGGTAGCTGTGCATCAGCCCGGTGCCGATCACCGCCACCGTGCGCCCCCGGCTGGCGAGCACCGCCTCGTGCGCCGCCGTGTCGATTCCGGCCGCAAGGCCGGAGACCACGGTGTAGCCGGTGTGGGCCAGGTGCTCGGCCAGCTCGGTCGCACGTGTTGTGCCCCGCAATGAAGGTCGGCGCGTTCCGATCACCGCCACGGCGCGCCGGTCGGCCTGATCGAGCCGTCCAGCGACGAAGATCAGCGGCGGGCGGTCATGGATGGCGCGCAGGTTGTCCGGGTAGTCGGGATCGAGCGGACTGACGAGCCGGATTCCTTGGGAATCCCACGCTGCGATATCAGCCTCGGCCTGAGCGATGAGCTCGGCCTGGCCGGTTGTCGGGAGCAGGGTGGTCTGCGGTTGATCGACTCCGGCGAGCTCCTCCTCGAGAACCGCCGTGGCGCTCCCCCGCTGCTCGACGAGTTCGGCGTAGTGCGGCCACGGGCGCTTCCCGACTCGCAGGAGCGCGACGAGTGCGGCGGTCTGAGGCCCGGGCATCGGAGCCGAGCCTAATGCCGGGGCTGGCGTCTGCGCCCGCTGCCGAGCGGGGCGCTCAGGCGTGCTTGGGGTCGGGCGCGTCCGGCGTGAGCTGCGCTTCAGGAGTTGCGCTGGGCTCTGGCTCGGCCGCGGCGGGCTCGTGGTCGGCGGCGGGTTCGGCGTCGCCGGGGGTGTTCGTTGCGGGTTCGGCCGACTCAGATGGAGGTTCGGTCGACTCAGATGGAGGTTCGGTGGCAGCGGGCGCGGTCGGCTCAGATGCGAGGCTGGCGGGGGCGGCCACGGCCGGCACGGATGCGAGGCCGCCAGGAGCGGGGGTGGGCGGTGCCTGCTCTGCCGGTGCCCGCAGCGCTGGCTGCACCGCCGGCGCGTCCGGCTCCGCCACGGCTGGCATGACGGGCTGCTCGGCCACGGCCGGCGTGTCGGGCTGCTCGGCCACGGCCGGCGTGACGGGCTGCTCGGCCACGGCCGGCGTGACGGGCTGCTCGGCGCGTACCGGCGGCGTGCCGTCAGAGATCCTGTCGCGCTCGTCACCGTGATCCTCGCCGTTGATGGCCGATCGGAAGTCCCGGAGGCCGCTCCCGAGCGTGCGCGCCATTTCGGGCAGCCGCTTCGGACCGAGCACCAGGAGCGCGACGACCAGCACGAGGAGCAGATGCGTCGGTTGAAGGATGTCCCCAATCACTGTTGTTGAGGGTAGCTGGCTTGGGCCGGATCGGCCACCGATCCGACGCGGTGTTCTTGCAGCTGGTCACCCGGCTCGATTTGGCTCGGCCGGATGCCCGCCGACCGCGACCGAGATCCGACGGCTGCTGGCGGGCGCATACGGGTAGTTGCCCATCGGCAGCGAGGCGATCTGGAACCAGTACGTCCGGTGGATGCTGGCGTCACCGAGACCGAACGTGTAGGTCGTCGTGAAGCGTCCGTGGCCGCCGACGTGCTCGTGAACACCGTAGGTCGTGAACGCCTTGCCGAGCCCGATCCGCAGCCGAACGAGGGCGCCACCGGGAGGGAGATAACCTCCGAGGAGGCGGCCGACGATCTTGACCGAGTGGCCCCACGCGACCTTGCGCGGTGAGACCTTGCGGAGCTCGATCTTGGCGGGAACGACCTCGCGCGCCAGCCCGGACACGGAGCTCTGGACCGACGGGCCGCCGGCGTAAACGGCCTCGACGAGCCGCGATGGGCCGGCGGGGAGTTGCGCGCTCCAGGTTCCGTTGGCGGCGGTCGTGGCCGTTGTCACGGGCCTGAAGTTGCGCTTGCCGTTGTCAGCCGCGGCCAGGATCTGGACTGTCTGGCCGCTCAACGCGGTGCCGGTGTAGGTCCCAAGCCACCCGTCGAGGGTGGCGGCATCGCCGTGGCGCACCGTGATCGAGCTCCGGCGACGCAGGACGGTGCGCGGCTGGCACTTGGTCTTGCCCTTTCTGGCCTGCCGGCACCGCAGCCGCGCGACGAGCTTCGAGAACGCGATCGCGGTCACCGTCGGAACGCCGATCTTCATCGCGAACGTGCTTGGCGCCGAGGCACCGTGCACGCCACGGGTGTCGACGGCATTGTTCTCCGCGACACACCTGACGGCATGGTGGCCAACGCCGCTGACAGGAACGTGCGCGCTGCTGCCCTTGTACCACTGGCCTCGCGCGCCGTCGACGGAGCACGAGATGCCGTCAATGCCGGACGGGCCGGCCGTCGCGGTGGCCGTCACGTATTGGGTGCCGGCGGTCGAGGGAGCGTCGGCCGGGCCGGAGAGGGTGACGGTGGGCGGCTGGTTGTCGACGTCGATCGTCCTATCCACGCCCACGATCTTGCCCGCTGCGTCGTATCCGGCGATCTGCAACGTGTTCGGGCCCTGGGCGTAGCCCTGCGTTACGACCGAATCGCTTACTGGTGGAGCGGAACACTGATGCCAGGCGGACCGGTTGCGAGCCGACGTCGCCCCGGGGAGAGGCAAGCCTCCGAAACTGGCCGACAGACCGCACATGCCTGAAGGCGAGTCTCCAGAGAATGCGAGCGTCCATCGTCCACGGATCCAACCTCTTGCTTGCCACAACCCGGTCAGTGACGAGAGCGAAGGGCTTGGCGTTTCGCGAGCCTGGAGATTGATTTGCCCGATCTCTACGACTCCGCTCCCATTGGTGATGCGACACGGGCTCTTTCCGCAGACGAGGAGCAAGCCGAAGTAGTTCGAGCCGAACGGACCAATCGTTGCGCCCGTCTCACCAGCTGAGATATTCGACCGCCCGCCGTTCCAATAGAAGTCGGCGCCGTATTGCCCGACGCTGCCCGCGGAGATCCCGCTTGCGTACAGCTGACCGCTCGGAACAGTCGCGCTGACGATTGAGAAGCCAGCAGGGGCGACCGTTTGCCAGATTGCGCCTTGCCCGCGCTTGTATGAGCTCAGTGCTCCGATGTAGAGCCCGCCGCCGTCAGCTATCGAGCCCGGACAGGTCGCGCTCTCCGTCATCCCGCTGGCCGAGGACGGGTTGAAGATTTCATTCGGGTACGGACCGCATGACATAACGGTTTCGTCACCCCGTGCGTTAGTTGCCAGTCCGAGCGCTAGGACGATTGCGAGGCTCGCCAAGATGCAGAGGCGACGTGTCCTCGTGGCCGATGTCAATGGTGGTCGCCGGCCGATCACCATTCGCTCAGGGCTGCGGGCAGATCACGGCGAGATTGACCGCAGTCTGCGGGGCAGAAAGTCTGACTTGCGCGCCGACGAAGCGACCGTTCTTGCTGCCGGCGCTCAAGACCTGCGCGCTGGCGTAGGAAGTCCCAGGACCGAGGGTCGACGTCGTTGCAATCGCAAGACATGCGCGCGGGATGGGCTCACCCCAACTGACGATTCCGCCGGGCACGCCAACTGTCCCGCTGTTCCACGAAACCAGGTGTGCGTGCGGCCGCGAGGAGATGACTTGGCCGGTTGCGCCGATCTTCGCCCAGTCCCGCACATACCCCGCGATCGAGCCCTTGTCGAACTTGATCGGAGTGATCGCGTGGTTCTTGAGCTGCCGATTGCCGACGCTCCCCGCGCGGAGCGTCGCGGCGGCGTAGCTCGTGCCGCCGAGGGCGACGAACAGCGCCAGGTACGCGATTGCGTTGCTGCGGAGGTGGTTCAGGGCTTTGCTCATCGGGGCTCTCCTTGCGTGGTCATCCGTCGGGTGAGCTGCCTGGCGCGAGTGCGCCGTTGGCGCCGAGGGCCGCCTGGCTCGAGGAACTCGAGGCCGGGCTGGTTGACTCGGTGGATGGGGTCGCATCCGTCGTGGGGGACGGGGAACTGACTGGGTTGGGCGTGGCCTCGGAGGCGGCCGTTGTCTCGGAGCCGGCCGAGGATGGAGGTGGTGGACTCGTGTACTGCACGGGCTGCGGCGCGGCGGCGACCGGGTGCTCGGCCCGCGGATGGTGCGATCGATGAACACCCAATCGCGGACGATGGCGACCCGTGGCGCGATGGACAAGCGCTCGGTCGAGCACGAGCGCGCGGCTTGCGCTGGTGACGTGCGGGGCAGCGTCGGCGAACGGGGATGACATCACTTCTCCTCCTGCCGCTCCGGCCGTGCGGTGCCGGGAACTATGCCCGCCCGTGCCGAACACTGCAACCGCGGCCAGCACGGCAGCTGCCGCCAACGCCGAAACGATCCGGGCGTGCCGGCGGACGAGTTCGCTCGCGCGCGCGAGAACCATAGGCCGATCTCGCATGTGCGCAGCGTCGGGCAGTGCCGGCAGCGCGTCCTGGATCGAGGCCGAGCTCTCGCCCCAGAAGGCGTCGGCGGATGGCGACGCGCCTTCGTCGATTGGTCCGTCCGCTGACCTTCCAACCGGAATCAGTTCCTCTCGCGGGCCAAGCCAGTCCCGCGGAAGGCGTACGACGTTATCGTCGAGAAGACCCTCCCTACCGCCGCCGTCCGACGTATCCATGCGGTTTGCAGCCTTTTCTCGTAACTCGACGCGAATGCGTCTCCCGTAGGCGCTATTATACGCCTGAATTAGTCCCAGTTTGTCTCAATTAGAGAAGGTGGGCCGTGAGTGTTGGTGATGCAGAGGAGTCGTATCTGACCGTTGCGGAGGTCGCGGAGACGCTCAAGCTCAACCAGCAGACGGTGCGCAACTGGATCGACCAGGGGTCGCTGCCGGCGCTGCGCGTCGGGCGGCGGGTTCGTATCAAGCGGTCTGACTTCGAGCGGATCCTCGCCGAGAGCTACAGCGGCGCCACGACCTCACAGGCTCAAAGCGCCGGGCCGAGCGCCGACGACTTCTGGGGTGGCGAGCCGGTCGGCCTGGCCGAGCCGGGGCAGGCGGCCCGTCAAGCACAGAGCCCGTCCGAGGGTGGTCGGTGAGCTTCGGCGACGAACTCGACCGGCAGCGCGCCCAGATCATGCGCGCGGTCAGGCACGCGAGCGAGGGGTGGGCCGAGGCGATGCGCGCCCACAAGCTCGCGCCACCCGATGCCGGGTTCGCCGGTCGATTACGCGGGCTGTCTGAGGCGGCCGCTGCCGAACAGGTCGCGTGGGAGCACGCCCACGCCGCGGGGCTCCTTTGGCGGCCCGTGCCCGGAGCCGAGAACGCCGCGCCGCCGTATGAGCTGCGACCGGAGACCGGGAGGCGCGGGCCGGGCGAGTTGTGGAGGCGGTTCGACACGGCGGTCGCGGAACTCAACCTGGCGATCACCGCGTCGGATGCCGCGAAGGTGGCCGACGCGTTCGGAGAGATGGCCGATGCCTCGGCCGCGCTCGCCGACGCCGTCGCTCGCGAGGACGCGGCGGCGGAGCCAGCGCGGGGGGCTGCCTGACCGGGACCTCAGGCTGCAGGGGCTCACGAAACCCCTGCAAGCGCGCCACCCGCGCCCAGCTTCGCGGCTAGGCTCCACGCTTCGATGCCGCCACTCCCGCGCCGATCGATGCACCTTCCAGCCCCCGGTACGAAGCGTGCCGTCGTGGTCGGTGCGGGCTCGTTCGGGACGGCGGTCGCGGTCCTGCTCGCGCGTGGCGGGTTGCGCACCACGCTTCAGGCGCGGACGGCCGAGCAGGCATATCGGCTGCAGGAGGAGCGCGAGAACCGGGTCTATCTCAGCGAGGTCGAGTTCCCCCGGGAGCTGCGGATCGAGGACGTCGACGCAGGTCTCGGGCGGGCCGACTACGTGTTCCTCGGTGTCCCGTCGGTTGAGCTCGAGAACGTGATCCGCGGCCTCGAACAGCACGGCCTCCCGGACCGGGCCGCGGTCGTGTCGCTCGCCAAGGGCCTGGTCCCGCCGGCAGGAACGCCGCCGACGATCTTGCTCCGCAGCCGTTTCGGCGGTGAGCGGACGGCCTGCATCGGCGGTCCCGCGCACGCGCGTGAGATGGTCTCCGAGGGTGCCGGGCTGGTCGCCGCATCGACCGAGGAATCGCTCGCACAGGCGATCGCCGGAGTGTTCATCCGTGCCGGCGTCGTGTGTGAGGAGTCAAACGACCCGATCGGGGTCGAGCTCGCGGGGGCCGCCAAGAACGCGGCGGCGCTCGCGTCGGGGGCGACCGAGGCGCAGGGGCTCAACGCCGCCGGCGCCGCGGCCGGCCACATCTTCGCTGAGGTCTGGCGCTGGGCCGAGGCCGAGGGCGCGCGCCCCGAGTCGATGATCGGGCTAGCCGGCACGGGCGATCTGGTCGCCACCGCGCTCGCGCCGCAGAGCCGCAATCGTCGCGCCGGCGAGCTTCTGGCTCAGGGTGTCCCCGCCGCCGAGATCCCGAGGCGGGTCGGGCAGACAGTCGAGGCGCTCGAATCGGTGCCGCTGCTCGCCAAGGCGCTGGACAACGCGGGCGTCGAGGCGCCGGTCACCCGTGCGCTCGGCCACCTGATCTCGGGCGAGCTGCCACTCGAGGACTGGATCGCGGTCGTGAGAGCAACCGTTCCGCCTCCACCGCGCTGGCGCCCCGCCGTCAGACTGGGCTTCTGGCGGCGTCTGATCGCGCGTATTCGCTCATGGTTCACGCGTTCCTCGCCAAACCACCTCGAGATGTTTACTGGCGCTGAAGATGGGAATGCCAGCCTCGGAGCCGAAGCTATCTCGAAGGAGACGGACAGTGCCCCAGATCATCGTGACGGCTGACAAGTCGGCTATGGGCAATGATGAACACGCGGTTATGTTCACCGAGCGGGTGAGCGTGGACGATTTCGAATCAGACCATTTCCAGGCGCAACTGGTGGAGCGGCTCGGATGGGCGGTGGGTGACGCGCACGACGCCGAGCGGGCCGCGGACGACGGCGCCACGGCGAACGACTGAGCTAGCGGCTCGGCGGCGCCACGGCGAACGATTGAGCTAGCGCTCGGCCAGCGTCGTAACCACGGCCTCGTAGACCCCAGCGCCGTAGCTCTCTGACGCGATCCGCACCCGTGGCCGGCCGGCGGCCTCGCCCTCGAGCGTTTCGTCACGCTCGAGCGCGTTGGCGACCAGCCAGAAGTTGCCGACCACAGCGGCCGTTTCCATGTCCTCGCGCGAGTCGCCGACGGCGATGCAGTCCTCGGCGTCGTACCCGCGCGCCTGCATGTGACGCGCGACTCCGCGAGCCTTGGACGCCTCAGCCGGGATCAGGTGATACGCGCGCGCCACGGGGACGCCGTCCATCTGCTCGGCCGCGGCTCGAACGACGCCGTTGTCGACCAGCCGCAGCCACTCAAAGCCGTTCTCCGCGAGCACCTGATCGACCTCGTCGAGGTCGACGTCGCCTCGGAACAGGTGCGAGACGTCGCGGTTGATCGCCCATGGCGTGTGGTACTCGAGCTGGCCGCCGTAGCGATCCAGCAACAGCGCCGGCGCCCCCGATGCATCGATCTGGTCATAGATCGTGCCGGTTTCGCTGGATGGGACCAGGCCGCCGGTCAGCCACTCGAGCTCGCCGTCGAGCACCAGCCCGCAGCCCAGCTCGAAGATGTAGGACGACGAGCCGATCATCCGCGCCGCCTCGAACACGCTTGACTGCTTGCGCCCCGAGTAGATGACCACCTCGGAGCCGGCGCGCGAACAGGCCTCGAGCGCCCGTCCGGCAAGCAGGCTGAAGCGACTGCCGGCGCCGGTGAACAGCGACGCGTTCGGTCCCAAGAGGGTGCCGTCGAGATCCACGTAGACGCAGCGCATGCGTCGGCGACCGTATCAGCGGCCGAGCCACCGACACTCGATCGGACCCACCCCTACCGACCGCCATACTGGGATCGAGTCGTGGCCGCCGTCCGAGAAACCGAGCCCTGGGAGGAACTGCTGCGCACCGGCCGCGAGGACGAGCGGCTTGTGCACGATGACGTCTACCCAGCCCGCCCGGCGAAGACCGTCGCGATCCCCGACCAACTCGACTGGCGCGTGACGGCCGCGCTGGACCAGGTCGGCATCGAGCGTCTCTACGAGCATCAGATGGAGGCGCTGCTGGCCGCGTTCGACGGGCCGACGATCATCACTACCGGAACCGCATCGGGCAAGTCGCTGTGCTTTCAGCTGCCGACGCTCGATGTGCTCTGCTCGGATCCGACCGCGCGCGCGCTCTATCTCTATCCCACCAAGGCGCTCGCTCAGGACCAGGCGCGCGCGCTGCGCCGGTTCGGCCTCGACAAGGCGATCCGGCCGGCGATCTACGACGGCGACACTCCCCGGGCGCAACGCACCGCGATACGCAAGCGCAGCAACCTGATCCTGACCAACCCCGACATGCTCCACGTCGGGATCCTGCCCCACCACGCGGCCTGGGACGACCTGTTCTCGAACCTCGCGTTCGTCGTGGTCGACGAGGCGCACGTCTACCGCGGCGTGTTCGGCTCCCATGTGGGCAACGTGCTGCGGCGGCTGCGCCGCGCAGCCGCGATTCACGGCACCGAACCCAGGTTCCTGCTCACGAGCGCGACGATCGCCAACCCGGTCGAGCTCGCGCAGAAGTTGACCGGCCTCGATGACTTCCGCCTCGTCGATCGTGACACCGCGCCGAATGCGACACGGCGTGTCGCGATGTGGAACCCGCCGCTGCTCGACGAGCTGCTCGGCGTTCGCGCATCGGCCCTGTACGAGGCGGCCGAGGTGTTCTCGGATCTGGTCGCCAGCGGTGCCCGGACGATCTGCTTCATGAAGTCGCGCAAGGGCGTCGAGCTGATCCTGCGCCACTCTGTCGACCGCCTCGACCCTGAGCTGGCAGAGCGGATCGCTCCCTACCGCGCCGGCTACACCCCGGCCCAGCGTCACGAGATCGAGCGACGCCTGACGACCGGCGAGCTACTCGGAGTGGTCGCAACCGATGCGCTCGAGCTCGGGATCGACATCGGCGAGCTCGACGCCGCCGTCTGCGTGACATTCCCCGGCACCGTCGCGAGCCTGCGACAGATGTGGGGGCGGGCGGGCCGCCGTGGCCGCGGGCTTGCGGTCTACATCGCCGGCGAGGATGCGCTCGATCAGTTCTTCTGCCGGCATCCCGACGAATTCCTGGCGCGGCCGGTGGAGGCCGCGATCCTCGACCCCGACAGCGCCGAGATCTACGTCGAGCATCTGCTGTGCGCCGCCCACGAGGCGCCGCTCAGCAGCGCTGACGAACAGATCCTCGGGCTGCAGTGGCACAAACACGCCAAGGCGCTGACCGAGGCGGGACTGCTGCGTGAACGCGCGACCGGGTTCGTGCTCCGGCGGCCCGAGGACTACCCCGCGGCACGGGTGGGGCTGCGCTCGGCGTCGCCCGACAGCTTCGTGCTGATCGACGCCGGCGCGGGCGAGGTGCTCGGGACGATCGAGGCCGGGCGCGCCTACTCGACCGTGCACGAAGGCGCCGTCTACCTTCATCTCGGCCGCGCCTACACGGTGCTGCAGCTCGACCTCGATGCGCGGCGCGCGCTGCTCGAGCCGTTCGAGGGCGACTACTTCACGCAGACCAAGCGCGAGAGCATGACCTACATCGAGCGGTTGATCGAGCGGCGCGAGGCGAATGGGGTGACGCTCTCGTTTGGATCGGTCGTGTATTCGGAGGTGGTGCTCGGCTACCAGCGCAAGCACCTGTCGACTCTCGAGCTGATCGACTTCCAGGCGCTCGACCTGCCGACGACCGAGTTCCCGACCAAGGCGCTTTGGTACGAGCTTGACGAGCTGATCGCCGCAGAGCCATTCCCGCCGGCGCAGCTGCTGGGCGCGCTACATGCGCTCGAGCACGGGCAGATCGCGGTGCTGCCGCTGATCGCGATGTGCGACCGCTGGGACATCGGCGGGCTGTCGACCAACGCCCACCCGCAGACCGGCGGGCCGACGATCTTCATCTACGAGGGCCACGCCGGCGGGGTCGGGATCACGCGCCGCGGCTATCAGCAGTTCGAGCGGCTGGTGGCCGATGCGCAGCGGCTGATCGGAGAGTGCAAATGCCGGGACGGGTGCCCCTCGTGTGTGCAGTCACCGAAGTGCGGCAACCTCAACGAGCCGCTGTCGAAGGCCGGGGCGCTCGAACTGCTGGCGCGGATGACGGTTACAACTTCTAAACGACACCCCGCCTCGCCGCGCTGAGAATGAGGAATCCCTCCAAGCTCGATCTCGCGCACAGCCGTGCTCGCAAGTCAGCCGCCGGCGCCCCTGCGCCCGCTGCGTCTCCATGCTGGGCCCAGCGCGCATGAGCAGCTGACGCGGCGCCATCTGCCCAACGGCACGCCGCTCGCACTCCCGCCCGCGGCGGGCGAGCCGCCGTACCGCCTGCCGATCGCCGACGTCGTCGGCCCGGCGGCGATCGATTCGATCAACACCGCCCGCGTGCTGCGCTTTCACTGCGTCGGCGACACGGGCGGCCTTCACAACCCGATCCCGCAGCGGGCGGTCGCGGCAGCGATGGCGACCGAACTCGACGGCCCGGGGCCGGTGAACTTCTTCTACCACCTCGGCGACGTCGTGTACCTGAACGGCGAGCGAGCCGGTTACCGCTCGCAATTCTTCGAGCCATACGAGCGCTACGGAGCACCGATCGTCGGCGTCGCGGGCAATCACGATGGTGACCTCGCGCCCGGGAGCGACGCCGCCCCGCTTGAGGCGTTCGCGGAGCAGTTCTGCGCGCCGCCGCACACCGCCGGCATCTCAAGGCGACGTCGGGCACAGCATCAGCCGAACATCTACTGGACGCTCGAGCACGAGTGGGTGACGATCGTCGGTCTCTACACGGGAGTCCCCGAGGGCGGCATGCTCGACCGCCGTCAGCTGAGCTGGCTGACCGATGAGCTCAACGCGGCGCGGGCGGAGGTCACGCTGATTCTGGCTATGCACCACCCGGTCTTCTCGGCGGACCGGATCCACGGCTCGAACCTGGCGCTCCGCGACGCGCTGGACGATTGCTTTGACCGCGCCAGGCGCGTTCCCGACGCGATATTCAGCGCCCACGCACACAACTATCAGCGGTTCACGCGCAACTTCGGTGGCCGCGAGGTGCCGTACGTGGTCGCTGGAAGCGGGGGCTTTCACGAGCTGCACGGGCTCGGGTACGGAGTGCCGGAGCCACCGGCCTCGTTCGCGGGGCTACCGGACCTGACGCTAGATGCCCATCAACATCAGGCGTTCGGATTCATGACCGTCACCTGCGGGCCGGGCGGCGCACGGGTCGACTACAGCACGGTCGTCCGGCGACGGCCGGCGCCGTTTGACTCATTCGAGATTCGGCCCGCGGGCGTTACCTGATCGCGAGCCGTGCGATCGGCGACGGCGCGCGGGCTGACCAGCGGGATCAGCCGATCCAGCCGAAACCGTTCCTAGGTCGAGAGCGTGATCGGCGCCCTCTGTGAGGGGTCTTCAGGGCATCCAACCAAGGAGGTCCCTCAGATGATGATCCATCGAAGTTCGCTAGCCGTGCTGGCGTCGGTCGCGACGCTTGCCTGCGGCGGCGTGGCATGGGCGTGCTCCGGTGGCCCGGGCGATCCGGGAGGCACGGGCACAACCTGGACGCCGGCCACCGGAGCGACAACCGGCACTACGACAACGACGGGAACGACGACATCGGCAATGGGATCGGTACGTAAGAGGCACAGCCGGCGCCACTCGCGGCGCCACGCACACAGGAGCTGAGCTCGGACGGGCCCGATCGCGGGCGGAAGGGTCTGCCCCCCCTTCCGCCCGCAGTTGCTCTGCAAACCCGTGCCGTCGGCACTCGCTAGCATCGCCGCGCGACGGCGAGATAGCTCAGTTGGTAGAGCACACGACTGAAAATCGTGGTGTCCCCGGTTCGAATCCGGGTCTCGCCATCAAGGAAATGCCTGGAAATCAAGGCACTTTCGGCAGGTGTATCTCTTACTGAGAGCTGGTGCATTTGGTCCGGTAGCCGCACTTACTGGACCGAGAGCGCCCAGGGTGCGTTCGCGGGCAGCCATCGATCGCCGACTCTCGGTAGGCGTGGCAGGTGTTGTCGCCGTCTGCGGGTTTCGCCGAATCAACTGGGATTGGCCGCGCAGACGCGCGAAGCTCATCGGTGTCGTACGAGCGGGGTGTAGCTACCACAGCGTGAGCGCGGACGCCTGGTTTCCGTCCAAGCGTGGGCCGCTCTGCGCGCCCTTGCGATGTCTCCGTGATGGGAAGGGCAGCCCGACTCGCTGGCGTTGCTGGAGCGGACTGCCCCCATGCAGGGGGCAGCTTTCTGACGGGACTCTGAGCGGGTTCTTACGCTTTTCCCAGCTTCACGCTCGACGATGCGGCCGTGGAAGACCGGTCGGAGCGGGTGCGGGTGCTGGTGGTGGACGACGAGCCGAGCATCGTGGATGCGATTTCGATGACGTTGCGCCACCAGGGCTTCGGGGTCGAGGCGGCTGAAAACGGCAAGGACGCGCTGGACCGGGTGCGGCGTTGGCGTCCTCACGTGATGGTGCTGGACGTGATGCTGCCGGACATGGAGGGGTTTGAGGTTGCGCGCCGGTTGTCGGCCGAGCACGCGGCGGTACCGATCTTGTTCTTGAGCGCGCGCGACAACACGGCTGACAAGGTTCGTGGACTGACGACCGGCGGGGATGACTATGTGACCAAGCCGTTTAGCCTGGAGGAGCTGATCGCGCGACTGCGCAACATCCTGCGTCGCAGCGGCGTGCTGAGCGAGGCGCCGAGTCGGCTGGCGTTCGCCGATCTGGAGCTCGATGAGGATACGTTTGAGGTGTCGCGGGCGGGCCGGGCGATTGAGTTGACAGCGACGGAGTTTCGGTTGCTGCGCTATCTGATGCTGAATCCGCGTCGGGTGCTGACTCGCGGCCAGATTCTTGATCACGTGTGGAGCTATGACTTCGGTGGCGACGCGCGCGTGTTGGAGACCTATGTCAGCTACCTGCGCAAGAAGATCGATGTCGATGCGCCGCCGCTGTTGCACACGGTGCGTGGTGTCGGCTACGCGCTGCGGCTACCGAAGGGCTGAGCGGGCTTGTCGCTGCGGGCGCGCCTGCTGATCGGCTTGGTCGGGCTGGCAGCGCTGGGGCTGGGCGCAATGGCGATCGTCACCTACGAGGAGCAGCGCTCGTTTTTGTTCGCGCGCGTGGATCAGCAGGTGAGTGCGTCGCGGTTCTTGGTGGCCGGCCAGCTCGGCGTGCTCCGTGGGCTGCCTTCGGTTCCCCCGCGGCGGGTCAAGCCGCCACTGCGACGCCGTAATCCGACCTTTCAGACCTCGGGAACCTACGGTGAGTTGCTCGGTCCTGGCGGCACGGTGCTCAAGCAAGACGCGTTTGCCTACGGCCAGTCCGCGGGCTCTCCGCCGGCGGTCGGGGCTCACCCACCGCTGTCGAACTTGAGCGCCGCGCACGTTCGGGCTTTCACGGTCGACTCGCGGGCTGGCTCGGACCTGCGCTATCGGGCGGCTGCGTTCTCGGTCGGCGGCGGCCGCGTTGTAGTTGTGGCCGTTCCGCTGCGCGAGGTCGATCAGACGCTCGGTCGGCTGCTTGTAGTTGAGGGGCTGGTCGGCGGCGGCGTGATCGTCGCGCTGCTGGTGCTGGGATGGGTCGTGATCCGGGTCGGGCTGCGACCGTTGGAGCGCATTGGCGAGGTCGCGGACAAGATCGCTCGCGGGGATCTCACCCGCCGGGTGACGCCCGCTGATCCCCGCACCGAGGTCGGGCGGCTCGGGGTGTCGCTGAATGAGATGCTGATGCGAATCGAGCAGGCGTTTGCCGATCGCAAGGAGAGCGAGGACCGCCTGCGGCAGTTTCTGGCCGACGCCTCGCACGAACTGCGCACCCCACTGGCCTCAATCCGCGGGTACGCCGAGGCGTTCCGGCTCGGAGCGGCGAGCGACCCGGTGACGCTGGAGCGGGCGATGGCCCGGATCGAGTCCGAGACGGCTCGGATGGGGGTGCTGGTGGAGGACTTGCTGCTGCTCGCCAGCCTGGACGAGCTGCCAGAGAAACAGCGCGTGGTGGTCGATGTTCGGGAGCTCGTCGAGCACGCGGCCGAGGACACGCGAGCGGTCGCGCCAACGCGAACGATCGACCTGGCGGCACACGAACCGTTGCCGGTGCTCGCCGATCCCGACCAGCTGCGCCAGGTGCTCGCCAACCTCACCCGCAACGCGCTGATCCACACGCCGCCAGACTCACCGATCGAGCTGGCCGCGTGGCGCGACCGCGATCGAGCGGTACTCGAGGTCTGCGACCACGGGCCGGGGCTACCCGCCGGTGCGAACGGCCGGGTGTTTGAGCGGTTCTGGCGCGCTGAGGGGGGTCGGCGGCGTGGCCGCGGGGGGGCGGGCCTGGGGCTCGCGATCGTCGAAGCAATCGTGCAGGCACACCACGGCGAGGTAAACGCCGCTAACGCCCCCGACGGCGGCGCGGTATTTCGTGTCTCGCTACCGATCGCAGACCCGATCGAGGCAACGGCGAGCGCAAGCGGCCCGCGTCCCGGCTTGGGCGCCGCCATTTCGACGGAGCGGTCTGCGCCAAGGAGCCCGCTGCCAGAATCCTCGCCGACGAGCTAGGGGACACGGTCAGCGAGCCTTAGGGGCGGCGCGGGCTCCTCAGCGCTGTGGGGAAGGGCGAGCATCGCCGTCGAGGCTCAGCGAGGACTGATATCTGGCTGAGAAGGCGCTGAGAATTTCGCAATCGGTGGCTGGTGCACCAGAGTGCTCAGCATCTTCTCAGCCTCTCCGCAGGCAAGGCTGAGCCGGCTGCTTCAGATTCGAGCTATGCCCGATGACTCGGTGAGCGGTCTTGAGCCGGCGGTGGATCTAATGAGGATCCTGCTCGTCCATCAGTATCCAGAGCCCGAGTTGACGCGGGACCTGGCACGCGAGGGACACGACGTGCTGACCGTCGCCGAGACCGAGCGCCCGGAGAGGTTTCTCGGTGTCTTCAAGCCTGCGGTCGTGCTCGTTATCGGGCTCGACGCTGCCGAGACGTGCCGGGAGCTTCGCCGTCGGGGGCCCGATGTCGCGATTGTCGCGATCGTCCTCAGCCGTGATGTAGACGAGCGGGTCGCGGCACTCGAGGCCGGCGCCGATGATTGTCTCGGCACCCCCGTTGTTCGCGCCGAGCTGAGCGCACGGATACGTGCCGCTCGCCGACGCAGGACGCTGACCACGGCGGGCGCACCGATCGCCGGGACACCGTCGTGGGACGGTGTGTTGTGATCGAGCGTCGGCAGCGACCCTGGCACCTGTTTGGGCTCGTGCTGGTCGCGGTTGGGGTGGCGGTGCTGGCGATCGCGCAGATCGGACCGCCGGCCAGCTCGGCGCGAACATCGAAGCAGGTCGTCACCGCGCAGAGAGGTGTCGTCCAGTCCACAGTGTCGGGCAGCGGCAACGTCGAAGCCGGCAGCGACCTCGACGTCAACTTCCAGACCAGCGGCACGCTATCCCATGTCTACGTCAAGGTCGGCGAGCACGTCAACCAGGGCGAACTGTTGGCGACGCTGGATCCGACATCAGCGCAGCTGACAGTCGACCAGGTCCAGAAGAACCTGGCATCGGCCGAGGATCAGCTGACCGCGGCCGAGAACGGCTCCTCGACCAGCTCGGGGTCGACGACCACGAGTGCCGACGTCACCGGCGGCTCGTCGACGACCGACTTCGTGTCCTACACGGCGATCACCCCGCACGCGCAGACCGCGACCACGTCCAGCGCCAGCACCACCACCACGACCACCACCGCCTCGCCTACCACTACGACGCCGACGACTAGCACGCCCACGACGACGACGACGCCGAGCACGCCAAGCACCACAACGCCGGCGACGACCCCGCCGGCGACGACCACGCCGACGACGACGACTCCGGCGACGCCAGCGACAAGCGGCACCGCAGGCAACTCGGGCGCGAGCGGGTCGACGTCTACGACCTCGTCGGCGTCGAGCATCGCGTCCGCTGAGGCGTCGTTGTATAGCGCGAAGGCAAGTCTTCACAGCGCTCGGCAAGCGCTTGCTCAAACCCGGTTGTATGCGCCGATCAGCGGGACGATCGTGTCGCTGTCGAGCCTTCAGCCGGGCGACTCGGTGTCGGCGGGATCGAGCTCTTCAGCGTCGAGCAGCTCGAGCAACGGCTCGTCGAGCTCCTCGAGCACCGGGAGCACGACGGCAGGCAGCCTCGGCAGCTCAGGCTCCTCCTCATCGTCGACGGGCAGCTCGAGCGGCTCGTTCGTAGAGATCGTGAACACGCACAAGCTGACGATGACGGTCGCGTTCAGCGAGTCGGACATCAGCAAGGTCAAGCTCGGACAGGCGGCCACCGTGACGCTCGACGCCCTGACCGGCGTACAGCTGGGCGCGCACGTGACCGCGATCTCGACGGTCGGGACGACCAGCAGCAGCGTTGTTTCCTATGACGCGACGCTGACGCTCGAACAGAGCGATAGGCGGGTGAAGCCCGGGATGAGCGCGTCGGCGTCGGTGATCACCGATCAGGCGCAGGGCGTGACGCTGCCAAACGACGCGGTCACGGGCAGCGGATCGCTCGCCACCGTCAGGATGTTGCGAGACGGCAAGACCATTAGCCAGCAGGTCGTGGTCGGGCTCAAGGGGGACAGCAGGACCCAGATCGTCAGCGGCCTTCGAGCGGCCGATCAGGTGGTGGTGACGACCAGCCTGCCGTCGCTTGGCTCGTCGAGCTCGTCGGCCGGCAACTCGACCGGGACGCTGGGTGGGACCGGCAGCCGGCTCGGTGGGGCCGGACTGGGTGGCGGCGGGTTCCCGGGTGGCGGGTTCCCGGGTGGCGGATTCCCGGGTGGTGGTTAGGGATGCCCCGCGACCCGCGTGGGGCGCGCCAGGCGGCAGTGTTGCGTGCTCAGCGAGCGCTTCGCAGAAAGCACGATCCCGCCCCGGCGCGCGCTTTGGCACCGACGATGCCCCCGGCTTTGCGCCGTGGCTCTCACCGCCCGAGGGCGGTGATCGATGTGCGCGATGTTCACAAGACCTACCAGATAGGGCAGGTCTCGGTGCAGGCGCTGCGCGGGGTCAGCCTGCGCGTAGATCGGGGCGAATACGTCGCGATCATGGGCGCGTCCGGGAGCGGCAAGACGACGCTGATGAACATCCTCGGCTGCCTTGACACGCCGACCGGCGGTGTCTACCGGCTCAACGGGCTCGACGTCCGAGGGATCGACGAGGACACGCTGTCTGACGTTCGCAACAGGCTGATCGGATTCGTGTTTCAAAGCTTCAATCTGATCCCGCGCACGCGCGCGATCGCTAACGTCGAGCTGCCGCTGTCATACGGCGGGGTGCAGCGCAGGCTCCGGCGCGAGCGTGCGCTTGCGGCGCTTGATGCGGTGGGGTTGCGCGACCGGGTCAATCACACGCCCGCGGAGCTGTCGGGCGGCCAGCAGCAGCGGGTCGCGGTCGCGCGGGCGCTGGTCACCAACCCGGCGATCATTCTCGCCGACGAGCCGACCGGGAACCTCGACACAACCTCGGGCGCCGAGGTGCTCGGGCTCTTTGAGCGGCTGAGCGACAGCGGGCGCACGATCATCCTGATCACCCACGAGGAGGAGGTCGCCGCCCACGCCCGCCGGGTGATCCGGGTCAGAGACGGGCAAATCGTCGACGACAGCCGCAACCCGGAGAGCGCGAGATGACCGACACGATCCGGGTCGCGTTCGCGGGCCTGACCGCGAACAAGCTGCGCTCGGGGCTAACGATCCTGGGACTGATGATCGGCGTCGGTTCGGTGATCGTTCTGATCTCGGTCGGCACCGGCTCCTCGGCGGCGGTCGAGAAGCAGATCGACGCGCTCGGCTCAAACGTCCTGACGGTCAGCTCGGCTCCCACGCTCGGCGGCCTGTTCGGACAGAGCGCGACCAGCAGTACACAGCTGACGCTCGCCGACGTCAAAGCGCTCGAGAACCGGTTCGCGGCGCCGGATGCCAAGAGCGTCTCCCCGGTCGTCAACGCTAACGGTGTCACGCTCTCCTACAACGGAACCACATATCAGCCGTCGTCGTTCGTTGGCAGCACCCCGAGCTACCAGCAGGCCCGCAGCTACACGATCGCCGAAGGCTCCTGGTTTACCAGCACGCAGGAAGAAAGTCACAGCCGGGTTGCCGTAGTCGGTCCGACCGTGGTCAGCGAACTGTTCGGCGGCCAGGACCCGGTCGGCCAGACGATCCAGGTCAACGGCACCCACTACACGATCGTCGGCGTCACCGCCTCCAAAGGCTCCAACGGAACCTCCAACCAGGACGACGTCGTGGTCGCGCCCCTGACCGCGGTCCAGGACACACTCACCGGCTACGGAAGCCTGAGCCAGATCATCGTCCAGGCCAAATCGCGTGAGGCGCTCAACGCCTCTCAGACCGAGGTCACCGACATCCTCGATCAGCGCCACCCAACCACAAGCTCGTCATCGTCGAGCAGCTTCCAGGTCATCAACCAGGCCTCGATCCTGCAGACCTCGCAATCCTCGAGCAAGGTGTTCACCACCCTGCTCGGCGAGGTCGCCGCGATCTCGCTGCTGGTCGGAGGGATCGGCGTGATGAACATCATGCTCGTGTCGGTCACCGAACGCACGCGCGAGATCGGGATCCGCAAGGCCGTCGGCGCCAGGCGCTCAGACATCCTGACCCAATTCCTGGTCGAGGCCGTACTGGTATCGCTGTTCGGCGGGCTCGCCGGAGTGATCGCCGGGATCATCGGCAGCCACTTCAAGATCGCCGGCGTGCAGCCCGTGATCGCGCCCTACTCGATCGCGCTCGCGTTCGGCGCCGCCGTGCTGACCGGACTGTTCTTCGGCACCTATCCCGCCAGCCGCGCCGCGCGACTGCGGCCAATCGAAGCGCTGCGCTTCGAGTAACAGCCACCCCCTGCGAGCAAAGGACCTGAAATGAGCGCAATCCCATACGAAGAAGGCCGCGAAGAACACTGGGATGACGAACATGAGCCGACCCTGAACCTCCCCGGCCGCCGGCGCCGGCAGTTCTTCAACCGCCGCAGCGCAGCGCTGATCGCGGTGATCACCTGCGCCGCCGGGTTCTATGCCGGGATCCGAGTCGAGAAGGGACAGCTGTCCAGCTCCACCGGCACGGCGAGCGGATTCACACCACCGTCACTTACCGGCTCAAACGCACGGTCGTCCACCGGCGGGACAACCACCGGCACGAGCGGATCTCGCTCCAACTCCGCCAGCGGCTTTCCAGCCGGCGGATTCCCCGGCGCAGCGCTCGGCGGTGGAAACGTCTCGCTCGGAACGATCTCGAACGTCGACGGCAAGACGATCTACATCTCCGACAGCACGGGCAACACCGTCAAGGTCAAACTCACCTCGGCGACCAAGATCACCAAGAGCCTGAACGTGTCAAAGAAGTCGCTGCACCCCGGCGACTCGGTCGTAATCCGCGGGCTCAAGAACAAGGCTGGCACGCTGTCTGCAGCCTCGATCAGCGACTCCGGCGCCACCAACACCGGCACCACCTCCAGCGGCGCCAGCAACTCCACCGGGTCAAGCGCCAGCTCGGCTGTCAGCTCGCTGTTCGGCTCCCGAAGCGGCGGCTGATCGAACAGTCCAGAAAGGACGAATCATGGCCCTGACAAAGCTCAACCCCCACGCGGCGCGGACAACCCTCATCGTGCTCTCAGTCGCCGTGCTCGTCGCCGCCTGCGCAAGCAGCACGAGCAGCAGTTCCACGTCCGCCGCGGCGAGCGGCAGCTCGACCGCCAGCCGCCCAGCGATCGCCGCCTGCCTGCGCAAACACGGCATCAACTTCCAAGCCGGCCGCAGACCAGACGGCGGCACGCCACCATCGGGTACGCCCGGCGCCGGTTCGGCCACCCCGCCAGCCGGGGCGCCGCCGGCCGGGGCGCCGCCGTCCGGATTCCCGGGCGGCGCTGCGGGCGGCTCGAAGTTCCGCGCGGCGCTCAAAGCATGCGGCGCAAACCTCCCAGCCGGACGCCGTCCCGCGCAATTCTCGCGTCAGCGGATCCAGAAATACGTGACATGTGTGCATCAGCACGGCTACGACCTCCCGAACCCAAACCTCTCCGGGAACGGTCCCGTATTCCCATCGAAGATCCGCTCCAACGCGAAATTCCAGGCCGCCAGCAAAGCCTGCCAGAGCCTGCTCGCCCCACCACAACCAGGCGGTGGCAGCAGCAGCACATAATGCAAGCGGCTCGCGGTTGGCGTCCCCAGAACCAAGCGCTGAGTGGGTACCGGGCCGGGTTCTGGTCAGCTTCACGCATCATCATGATGTGCCGGCGCCCGAGCGTTTCAGTCGGCGTAACGGTCTGAACATCGGCGGCTAGGGAACTGGGGTCGCGGGCAAACCGATTCGATTAGGCGAGGGAGTCGATCCAGCGCTCCAGCCGTCGACCCTCGCGGGTCATGAGTTCGCGGTCGCGGAATGTGTTGGTGAGCAGTGCGATTCCCTCGTAGGAGGCGATCAGGGCGACGGCGAGATCGCGGGCGTCGCGCCGTCCCATCGACCGGAACTGCTGCTCTGCCCAGTCGACCGGTAGCCGCAGCAACTCCGAGCACGTTTGGGCAAGACTGTCGGTGCGCTTGTCGAGCTCTGAGCACAGGCTGCCCAGCGGGCAGCCATAGTCGGCGGCCAGGTCGCGCTGGCTCATGAGCTCGCGTATCAGCGCCTTCAGCCGCGCCTGCGGAGTGCGGTGGCGCGCTAGCGAGCTGAGCACCGCCCGGACGTCGGCGGCGTGTCCGTGGATCGCGGCGTGCACGAGCTCGTCCTTGGTCTTGAAGTAGTAGTAGACGTTGCCGACCGGTACGTCGGCCGCCTGGGCGATGTCGGCGATCGTGGTCTGCTCGACCCCTTGGTGGTGGATCACCTCGCGTGCGCTTGCGACGAGCCGCTCCCGTTTGCCCTGCCTTGGCTTGGTGGATGAGTCAGTCATCTCACTAAAAGTATAGCCTCTGGTAGGCTAAGTTAGTTGACTAACTTAGATCCGAAGGAGAGCTCCAGGATGCCGTCGATGCAAGCTCAGGCGAGCCCCGATCAGCCCTCGTTGTTGCGCACCCGGCTGGGTGTGCTGACGCTGCTGTTGCTGTGCACCATTCAGTTCATGGACGTGGCCGACACGTCGATCGTCAACGTCGCGCTGCCGTCGATTCAGCACAATCTCCACTTCTCCCAGCAGAATCTGCAGTGGGTCGCTAGCGGCTACATCCTCACCTACGGCGGTTTCCTGCTCCTGGGCGGCCGCGCCGCGGACCTGTTGGGACGCCGCCGGGTGCTCGTGGCCGGACTGATCTGGTTCGGGGTCTGCTCGCTGATCGGCGGGCTTGCGACCAGTCAGGGGCTGTTGATAGCGGCGCGGATCGCGCAGGGTGTCGGGGCCGCGATCATGACCCCCGCGGCGCTCTCGATCCTTACCACGACCTTCCGCGAAGGCAAGGACCGCAACACCGCGCTCGGTGTCTGGGGCGCGATTGCCGCGATCGGCGCGGCCTTGGGCGTCTCGCTTGGGGGCTTGCTGGCCGAGGGGCCCGGCTGGCGCTGGGTGCTGTTCGTCAATCTGCCGATCGTCGCGCTGGCGCTGCTGGCCACGTTCCGGCTGCTCCCCGGCGACCTCAGGCGCGCGGCGGGTGGCCACTTTGACCTCCAAGGGGCTGTGCTTGGCACCGGGGGGGTGCTGCTGTTGGTGTTTGCGTTGATCCGCGCGCCCGAGGTGAGGTGGGGCTCGGCGCAGACGATCCTCGAGCTCGCCGGCGCCACCGCGCTCCTAGCGGCGTTCGCGGTCAACGAGCTAGGCGCCACCAACCCCCTGTTCCCGTTGTCGATCCTTCGCGTCAAGGGGCTCGTCGCCGCCAACGTCACCCAGCTGGTCGCGTTTGCGGGCTTTCTGTCGATGTTCTTTTTTGTCACCCTGTACATGCAAGAGGTGCTGGGCTTCTCGCCGATCCAGGCCGGACTCGCCTACCTCCCAGTCACGGCCGCGTTCGCGGTCTCGGCCGGCATCGCCACGCAGCTGATCACCCGGATCGGAACTCGCCCCGTGATCGCCGGCGGTGCGCTGATCGCCGCTCTGGGCATCTACTGGCTCTCCCGCATCCCGGTCCACGGCTCCTACGCCGCCGACGTGCTCCCCGGCCTGCTCACGATGCCGCTCGGCGCCGGCGCCGTGTTCGTCGGCGTCACCATCGCCGCCAACGCCGGCGTCCCCGCGCACCAGGCCGGCCTCGCCGCCGCGCTGCTCACTGCGGCTCGGCAAATCGGCAGCGCACTCGGGCTCGCGATCTTCTCCGCGATCGCCACCAGCCGCACCCAACATCTCCTCGCCACCCACGCACCAAAAGCCGCCGCCCTAACCGCCGGCTACCAACGCGCGCTACTTGTCTCAAGCATCTTCGTGCTCGCCGCCGCGATCATCGCGCTGCGCTCCAGCGACACCCGCGAAGCCGCCCCATCCCCAACCGTCCCAACCAACCTCGCAGCCGACCCCGCCCGACAATGAGCAACAACCGATCGCAAACGGGATTACGCATTTGGTCCGGTGACGCGGTTTACCGGACCGAATACAACGCAAAGATCCGCAAACTGCGGACATAATCGGGCTCATGATCGTGATCGGCTACCAGATATTTCACCTGCAAATAACCACTTTTCGATTCGGACGAGCACACGACTGAAAATCGTGGTGTCCGCGGTTCGAATCCGGGTCTCGCCATCCAAGAACTTCCTGCAAAATCGCACTTGCTTTCGGTTCTGTAGGAGCCGACATCCGGCAAAACCTGGGTTCTCTTGGTCCGGTAGGTCGCGTGAGACCGCAGGATCGCGGATCGCCCACACACGGTGACTGGCGTGCGGCAAGATGCTGGTCGTCGCCTCAGGCAGCCGGCTGCCCGAGGCGGTGGACCCTCTCTAGCGCCGCGCACCCCCGGACCTGCGAAACCTCGCTTACCTGGTCGCCCGCGCACTGAGCGGCGAAGCGATCGCGTCGCGCGGGGCCGGCCTACGATCGCTGGGGTCGCAGAAGCACTCGCGCGCACAGCTGACGCAATTCGGCGAACGCGATCATCCGCAAAAGGATCTCTGCGTTCCGCCGACGTGGTGTACGGAGGCTGCACACAGTGCAGCCGATTGACGCTGGCTCCGCAGCGCCGGCGCTTGAGTCTGACGAGCCCTGGAGCGGCCGACTTCAGCCCATCGAATGGATCTTGTGCGCTTGGATGGTGAGAAGCACGCGTGTCTGGTGACGGCCTCCGTACCACGGATACGGTGTCCCGAGGTAGCGCTGCGCGAGCCGCTCGATGTGCTCGGCGGCGCCGTCGGTGGTGAGACTGATGACCTCTCCCCGGACCGCGTAATAGCGCGAGGGGTTCGTCGGGTCCAACACGGCCACGGCGACGCGAGGATCCCGTTCGATGTTGTTGACCTTCTGAAACCCGTCCACAGTGTTGATCAAGATGTGGGCACCGTCCGTGTCGACCCAGGTCTGGGTCAGCTGAGGCGATCCGTCCGGCATCAAAGTCGAGACGAAGCACGGACTCGCTTGGCGCAGCAAAGCCAGCAGACCGTCGGGGAGGCTGATGGTCACCCGCATCTCCTCTCTCAGTGTTGTATCCAGGATCGCCTGCAGGGCCCGTAGCGAAGCACGTGACCCGTGGCATCCGCTTTGGATTATCGCTGACGCCGCCCACCGCGCGAATCGACTGCTGCGGCCGTCCGGAGGAGTTAAGAGCGAACGACTCCCTCGGCGACAAGACGGAGCTTCGGGCCGCCTTGTTCGAATACATCGAGGCGTTCTACAACCGCAGCGCCGGCACTCCACGCTCGCAATGCTGTCCCCCGTCGCCTACGAACAACTACGACTCTCGCCGCTATCAGGTTGAGATCAATCGCCCGAACAACAACAATCAACAGACAAACTCGGTGTCACGCAAACCGGGGCAGCTCCAGTTCTGGCCCGCGCCTTCGTGGAGAGCGAGTGTCGCTGCGCGTGTTGCTTGCGTCGGAGCTGGGGACCCGAGTAGGGTCGGTCGACCCCACGAAAGGACCGCGATGGACCACTCGAGCACGCAGCGACGCCTTTATGAACTGCTCAACGCGGGAGACATCGACGGGTTCGGATCCTTGCTGGCAGACGACTTCATCGAGCACGAGGAAACTCCCGGCCTGCCGCCAACCAAGGACGGTGTCCTGAGGTTCTTTCGCATGTACCGCGCGGCGTTCCCGAATCTCCGCATGGACCCCGAAGACGTTCTGGCCAGCGGGGACAAAGTCGTCGCGCGCGTGAGGGCGACCGGAACTCACGAGGGTGACCTGATGGGCATGCCCGCAACCGGCAAGAGCGTCGATGTGCAGCTCATCGACATCATGCGGTTCGATCAGGACGGCCTCGTGACTGAGCATTGGGGAGTCATCGACATGCTGGCGATGCTGCAGCAGCTCGGCGTGGCCGGTGTAAGCGCTCCGGCGTAGCGAAGGGGGCGCTCAGCGAGGGACGGCGTGGCGGCGGGGCGCCGGGGTCAGCGCTTAGCGAGGTCGTCGTGCTCCCGACGCCACGAGCTCCCCGCGATCTCGCAGGATGTTATTAAGGGACTCGGCACCCTGACCATGCCGTGCCTGTACTTCCTGGCCTGGGGACGAAAGCCACCCGAGGAGGCTGGACGATGACTCTCGCCGTGGTGACGGGCGCGTTACACGCATGCCCGCAATGCGCGGAACGGAGCGCGTCCGCTGGTGCCTTCAGATCTCGGCGACGGCGATCGATCCCGCGTCACGCAGCGCCTTAGAGTCTGCGCCCAGTGACCTGACGGCCGTGAAATGCACGTCGGCAAGCTCGAGCTCCAGGGCGTCAGCGTCCTCAGGTCCGAGGCGCTCGAGGAGATCCTTTGAAGCGAGGATCCGGCCGTTGGTCGCAACCGCCTCGATCCTTGCCGCTTCGTTCATCTCGTCGCCGAGCGCGGTGACCTCCAGCCGGCCGTAGCTCGAGACCTGGCCGATCGTCAACGTCGCACCCCAATGAAGACCGACATTGACGAGCACATCGGTCGCGTCGTCGAGAAGGCCAGCCGCGCCGTCTCGAATGCGACGCGCGGCATCAATCGCGCTGCGGGCGGCTGCGGATTCCGCGTCGACACCATCGACGACGAACAGAGCCGAGGCACCGCCGCCGGCGTGCTTGCCGATCAGGCCGCGGTTGGCGATCACAGCGGCGTCCACGAGGTCGGTGAGCGAGCGGATCAATGCGAAATACGCCCGTGAGGACAGGCGCCGAGAGAGCTCTGATGACGCCTCCAGATCAGCGAACAGAATCGCCGCCTGCCGGCGCGCGGGATCGCGCAGCTCGAGCATCCGCTCGTACATCGGTGCGTGCCCGCGCGACAGGCGAGCGGACACCACGTCGCCGAGCGTCGGACGGAAGAAATGCAGCGTTCCGACGTGCGCACCGTCGGGCGCGAGCACCCGCAAATACACGTCGGTGAGGCGCCCGTGCCAGATGAGGCTACGAGCTTCGTCGTCGATTAACTCTCGCTCAACGACGACCGCCCAGTCCGGGGTCCGAGGCTCGAGGTCGCGAGCAATGTCGGCCATCGGCCCGAACACGGCTTCGAAGTCCGGATCGTCGGGGGATACGTCATGGCGAATCGCCGGACCGAGCGCCTCCCACCAGCGCAATCGCGTCTCCACCGGGACGACGAACGGAAGCCGCCTCTCGAGCGTTTGAACAATCTGCGACACGCCAAGCCACGTGGAGAGGTCTGCATCCGGAAACACCGCGACCTGCTCGGTGGAAAGAAACATCGTCCGCCACTTATGGTCGAGCACGCTGCCGACCATCCGCGCCCGCTCGAGTGCCGCCGCAGCAGCGCGCAGCTGCGGCTGCTCGGGTAGGTCGGACGGGAGCGGCACGCGACGATCGTATCCCCAGCCTCCGCATGCGTCCGCTGAAGGTCTCCCGGTGACTCGAGCACCGACGTGAAACCGGCATTCGCTTTTGACTCTTGGACGGCAAGTGGGCGTGCGAGCGCAACGGCGACGATCCAGTCGCGGCGAGACCTTTGCCGAGCCGCCGGAATGAGAACCGTGGGTCCCACCACTTCGTGGCGAGGTCTTCCGCGCCATCGACGTCGCGGAATTTTCGCTTACCGGCACCGAGGAGTCGCACGAACGACAATTGCTACGCGCGTTGGCCAATCAGCGTTCCGGATTCGTGTTATCCAGCGATACGCCCCACGATGCGCTCTCTGTGTGTGCAAACCATCATCGTGCCGTCGATCGCGGACTCGTTCGCATTCATGCGACGTCCTACTCGGTCGTTAGCACCCGGCCCGTTCAGCCTCGATCAACTCGGCGTGCGGTACCAAGACCTTTCGCATCTGCCCAGCCGCATGTCGTTTCGGGCCGTCGTGCAGGAAGGCGTGCGCCAGCGGCACGACGTAAATCCCCGCTGCCGCCCAGAAGCGGGTCACGGGGCTACAGTCGGTGTGACCGCTTAGTTTCCGGGCGCCGCGTCAGGCGCCATTGCGTTGGCTTGTTCGCACAGACGCGTTGGTGATCGTCGTTGCAGTGAATCAAGTCCTCCGCTTCGAGCGGCGTGTCCGGCAGCTGACCGGGGACGCCGAACTTCAGAAGGGCCCGGCAGAGGTTCGAGGATGAGGTCGGCAACTCCGCGGAGGCTATCCGCGGCATAGCAATGCACCTTGACGACTATGCGCTCGGCGAAGGCGACCGCCAGACAGGTAAGCAAGGTCCGCTAGGGACGGAGCGCCATATCCA
Organism: uncultured Solirubrobacterales bacterium; assembly: GCA_963770885.1. GTDB lineage: Bacteria > Actinomycetota > Thermoleophilia > Solirubrobacterales > Solirubrobacteraceae > Palsa-465. Next base: position 367,553 of record CAVYRI010000003.1, read on the forward strand.
GACCACCGTCCAATGGACCGACCGGAACGAGAGCTACATCAGTCTCGGTGGCGATCAGCTCAGCGTAGAACGCGCCGCCGACGCAGCCATTCAACTCGCCGAGGCCGTTGAGCGTGTCCGTGCTAAGCACCAGGCACTGACAATGAAGCGATGGAGGGTCGCCTTCAACGAGCTAACTGGAGAGCCGTACTGAAAATGGCTCACTTACAGCCGAGGCGACCATTTAGTGTGGGTCGTCTCCCCATCGCAGGTCGGTTCCTTACCACCATGGCATTTATGTCCGCGATGACCGCGTGGTGCAGTTCGGGGGTCAGCTCTGGAACAAGCCTCGCTCGGGGCTCGAACCAGTGACCTCCTGCTTGCAACGCAGGCGCTCTGCCAGCTGAGCTAACCGCCCGCGGGAGCGGCTCACCGTCGAGCTGGATCCAGAGCGGCCGGATCGCCCGCCCGAGTCTCGACGCTCGATGGCAACTCGTCGTGGCCTGCGCTGGTTCAGACGCACCTGCGTGGTGGCACACAATGCGTGCGCACCGGGACCAGGAACTCGGTTGAGGCGTAGCGGCCGACGTTGCGGAACTGGTCCTTCGGTTGGATCGCTACCTGGTATCGGCGGCCCGGCGCGAGGCCGCCAAACGGGTCAAGCGATACGACGTTGACGCCGCCCTTGGCGCTGAAATGAAACACGCCAGCCGGCGCCCCGGGGCCCGTGACCGGCGCCCATTCTTCACAGTTGCCCTCTCGCTCTCTCAGGAGCGACTTGCAGGGCACGGTCCCCGTTGCCGCGGCGAGCGTGACAGTCAGCTCAGCCGGCTTGGACAAACTCAGTGTCGCGCGCCAGGGCCGGTCCTGCGCAACGATGAGGTTCGAGACGGCGGGAGCGCTGAGGTCGAGTATGCGCACCCTGTACGGAGCGGTCGTTGCGGTTGAGGCGCCGTACTCGTTGGTCGCCTCGACTCGGCCGACCAGCGTCGCGCCCGAGTCGGCTCCAGTAAGTCTGTAGACCGGCGATGCCGAGACGACGCATCCTCCAATCTTGTCGCATCCCGGGCCGAACGTCCTGATCCACTGGTACGAATACCAGACCGTCTCGCTGTTCGTCCAAGTTCCGGACGACAAAGACAGCTCTCCGGGTCCGCAGGTGCGGCCTTCACATAGCTGCGGGGCGCCGAAAGGCGCAATCTGTGGTGGATAGTTCACCTGGACGGGAGGGCCGGTCGCGAGGACCTTCGCGCAGGGGAGCGCGTCCTCGCTGTCGGGAAAGTTCTCCGAACCGTGCTCCCAGTCCTTGAACAGAGTTCGGAAGACCGGCCGGGCGTTGCAGCTCCGCCAGAGGTACATGCTGCCGGTGCCATAGCTCCTTCCGTTTGCAGACGACCTCGCCGTCCACTGGTGGTCCCCGTCCAGCGACTTGATCCAACCGGTCATGCCAACCGCCGCCGGAGAGACCTGCACCATGATGTTCTGCGGGTAGCCCGAGACGTCCGACAGGAAATACGGATTAGTGTGCTCGGACTCAAGCAGCGAGGTCAGACCAGCCCCGTTCAGCAGGATCAGCTTCGCGATCGTGATCGTGTCCTTCATCGCGGCGAACCGGCTGGGTTCGAAGATCTCGTCGGACCTGGTTATGCCCATGAGCCTGTCGAGTCGTATGCTCGTGTCAGCAGCAAAGCCGAAATGCGGGTTGTTGATATACGACGCGGGGCGCGTGAGATAGTCGAGCCACTCGTCGTACGTGAATCCGGTGGCCGCCTTGACGATGAAGTTCTTTAAGCTGCGCTCCACCTCTTTTATCGGTCTAATGATGGGCTCGGCGACGTCGCTGACCCACCGCGAGATGGTCGTGAACCACTCCGCAAGCTTGCCGACGAACTTCGGCGCTCCGATCATCGTGACGAGATGCATGTTGAAGTAGTCGGTGATGTCCTTGCCCAGCTGCTCCGTGTCGGCCTTGCGATGGCCGAACAGATCTCGCGCGATCTTGAGGCTGAACTCGGGATAGGCCCTCAGACCACTGTTGATGTCGTCGATCCAGCGCTTTAGATACTCCGACTCAGCGCAAGCCGGCCAGTTCACCGGCCACGGACACCCCTTGAACGTCCCGCTGTCGATGTAGTCGGTGAGACGGGCGACCTTCGCCACGAGCCTCGCCTTCAGCTTGAAGAAGGTGTCGATGAACACGCCCCTGCCGAGCACCGCAGCCGTCGGGTTGTCGATGAACGTCTTGTAGATGAAGTCGGTCGGGGCATTGAGCGCCAAGTCCGTTGCCGGAGTGTGAACGCCGACGTAATCTTCCGTGACGATGTGCCTGATCGCGATGTTGCGCTCCCTCGCATTGCCGATCTCCGACACCTCCGGGAACACGCCCTTCGCGAAGTCATTGACGAACGTGTGGCCCCACATGTCCTCCCCGGCGTGCGTCAGATACCCGTAGGTGAACGCGAGATCCCGCTGCCCCTCCGCGCAACCATCGCACTTGTCGTAGGCAGCCCAGCCCGCGCGGTACACCAGCGCGAGCCACTCGTAAGCGTACGAGTGGCCCGGCGTCCAGTCCGCATGCGGCTGCGTGTCATTGGCGCCACGCGTATCCGGGTGGACATTCCCCTGGCCCCCCAAGATGTCCGGAAAAGCATCGGGACCGACCACGCCGCCACGGTAGTCATCCGGATGATTGCGGATGGACGTCGCCACGGCGGCCGGCACCGTGTAGTCCCTGTCGAGAAGCACCACGACATTGCGCCCAGCCAAGATGGGCGCGATCGCAAGATTGCCCGCGTAAAGATGATCAACCGGCTTCCACGCAAGCGCGCTGACAGGCCAGAGCAGCAGCGCGACAAGGCCGCAGGCCGCGCAAAGCACGAGCCGACGCACCGGCCGACGAGGACCGAAGCGGGCCGAGACGGGGGACCGCGGCGGGGCGAGAGGGCCCTTGGGAGGCGTCCCTGGGCTCGCGAACGCAGTGCGTCGATCGAGGCGCCAAGCGGGCATGAGTACCATCCTCTTCGGTAGCTCCCGCCAGCCGTTCTCAGGCACCTGGAGGGAGGGTGCTGCTGCGTTGCGTTCCCGGTCAGTCGTGTCGAGCGAGCGACACGGCGCGATCCTCTCACCGCCCATTGGTGGTGTCAACGTGCCGAGCCCGGCGTCGACTCAACCCATAGTTCACAATTCGTCGCTAAACGTGCCAGCACACTAGGCGACGGGCTGGCTCGCTACGGCCGCCCCAGTCAGGCACCCGTGCCGACACGAGCATCTCCGGCCAGCGCGACCAGTCCGAATGTGGGGAACCGCGCATCCCGCTGCGATCGCTTTACGCCTGGAACAGCCACGCCGCCAACGACTGCTTCGGCGACGCACGACTCATCCGCCGCCGCGGGCGCCGGCGAGTGCTCGGTCATGATTGCGGTCACGCGGTCGCCGTCGATGATTTTAGGGACGTCGAGTGTCGGCTACTTGCGTCTGAGGAGCACGCACCGTGACGGAGTGCCGACGCCCGCGTTGGCGGAGTCCGGCGTCTCAGGTCTGTTGCGCGGCTGGTGTTGTCCGGAAGCAGCGACGAGAGGCCGGGCTTGCGATGTGGCCGCCGCTGCTCCTGTGTTCGGCGACCGAGCATGCCGGCTGTGGGCCCGTGCGGATTGTCAAGGCCGGCTCCCGCCTCCACGCGGCATCGCACGACGCCACTCGCAGCGAGTGGTCGGGCCTCGACGCGTTGTGTCGCGTTCAGCGTGGTGGCGGTCACATCACGGCGCCGGGGTTGCACACCCGAGGGCTGGCAGGGGTTGACGGAGAGGCGTCGGGCACGTTGAATGATTGGCGTGAACGGCGATGGCGCTGGGCCTGGGAATTGTGTGCGTGGTGGTCGACGGTCGCTGGCTGCTCGTGAGGTTAAGCAGCGTTCGATTGATTTGATCGGTGCGGGGTTGCCGGGTGCTGCCGTGGATGAGTCGTGGTGTTGGCCGGCGGTTTCTCGGCGTGAGCTGTTGGTTGCCGGCGGCGGGCTGGGAGCGGCGATGGTGCTGGCGGGCGCCGGGCGCGCTTCGGCTTCGGCGGGCCGAAAGCCGCGTACCGATGCGCGTGTGGTGATCGTAGGTGCCGGCCTGGCGGGGATCGCGGCTGCCTATCAGCTTCACCGTGTCGGGGTCGCCTCAACGGTCTATGAGGCTCGTGACCGGTTGGGCGGGCGGTGCTGGACGGCACGGGGGTTTGCTGACGGCCAGACCGCTGAGCATGGCGGCGAGTTCATCGACACCCGCCATCTGCACCTGCGCCAACTCGTGCGAGAGCTCGGACTCGGCCTGGATGACCTGTTTGCGGCGAGGACTGGGCCGTACTCGCCAAACTGGGTACGCGGCCGCGACCTCTCCCAGCACGAGATCAACGTCGGTATGCGTCCTGTGCAGGCGGCCGTGGCCCGCGAGGCGCGCCGGGTGGGCGTACTGCGCGGGCATGGGCGGATCGACACGGCCGCATACTCCTACCCGACGGCGACCCCCCGGGCGGTCGCGGTCGACCGGCTCTCGATGGCCGAATGGCTCCAGGCGCACGTGCCGGGAGTGCTCGGCTCTGACCTCGGCGAGTGGCTCGATCAGTCGATGAGCGGGTGGTATGGCCTCAACATGGACCGCCTGTCAGCACTGAACTGGATCGACTATCTGATCGTCCCCTACCCGGGCGCTGACGAGCGCTGGCACGTGCACGGCGGAAACGACCGGGTGATCCACCGGGCAGCCGCCGCTCTCCCGGCGGCGAGTATCCATACGGGTACCCCGCTTCGGGCGATCCGCCGCCGAGCCGGCGGCAGCTATGCGCTGGACTTCGACGGCGTTCCGCGCCCGGTGATTGGCGACCTGGTGATCCTCACGCTGCCGTTCACGACGCTGCGCGAGGTGGACATGCAGGGTGCTGAGTTCAGCGCCCATAAACTCGCCGCGATTCACGAGCTGGCGATGGGGTCAGACGCCAAGGTGATCGTGCAGTACGACACGCGACCCTGGGCGCTTGACCGCTGGAGCTCGCTGATGACCTCGTCCGACCCCGACTTCGACACCTGGGAGAGCTCGGCCGATCAACCCGGCCACGCCGGGCTGATCACGGTCTACGCGGGCGGACGTACGGGCGAGTCATGGCGCGGGCCAGCCCCCCACGCGCCGGCCGCTCACGGACTTCGAGACGCGGTGCTTGATCGGATCGACCAAGCAGTGCCCGGCAGCCGGGCACATTTCAACGGTCATGCCTGGGCTGACCTCTGGCCCCACGACCCCTGGACACGCGGCTCCTACGCCGCGTTCGCGCCACGCCAGATGACCCGGTTCTGGACGCGACTCGGCAGGCCCGAAGGCAACGTCCACTTCGCCGGTGAAGCGACTTCGACCTACAGCCAGGGCTACCTCAACGGCGGCGTCGAAAGCGGCGACCGGACCGCTCTTGAGATCATGCGCAAGCTCCGCATCCCTCTCCCGCGACACCTCACCGAGCTCCCATACTCGCCGATCTAGCAGTTGGGATGAGGAGCGATTTCGTCGGTCGCGCGGGTCGGACGCTCGCTGACGCTGACCAAGGCGAGGCGGTGCTCGACCTACCCGACCCGACGCTCAGCTCTCACCAGCTAGAAAATGCACCACGACCGTCCACCCGATCCCGGCTCCCGTGACCAAGAGCGGGGACGTCGCTGCCCTATCCATTGCATGCGAACAGGACGCGCATTGAGTTTGGCCGCGCATCGGCTCTCGCGGCTGGATTGTCGCCGCCTGGGGATCAGTCGCCGGATGCCGCGATCGAGCTTGCGGCAGTGAAAGCAGAAGTCGGGCCGCCGGCCGTACGATCGAGTTCGAGCCCGCCGCTCGAAAGAGGCGCTCCACCTCCCGCGTCTGCTAGTGGCTGACTATCCGTTGAGCTTATGCTCGGTGGCGTCTCTTTTGGCGCCGCGCACGCGCTCAACGAGACGATCGGCATAGACACGAAGCCGCGGGGCGCGGACCACGGTGGGCACCGGCTCAACCGGGCCACGCGGTGGCTCGCCCAAGCCACCCCGGCCGCGCCGGCATCCCTTCCTCCGGACGCTACCGCCCCGAACTGCGGCACGCGTCGGCTGCCGAAGCGGGAGGAACATCCACCAGCTCCTGAACCAACGTCATGCACGAAGAACCTGTCAACCGTGGGGTTACCCGTACCGACAAGGCGAGCAGGCCCCATTCTCATCGCGGCCCCGCGTTGCCACCCTTCACCGCTCAGACATCAGGAGACGACGACCCTCGCAGCACGCCCGCCTCAAGCACAGCGCCTTGTCGTCGAGCGGCGTGACCTGGGCTCGCACCACCGAAGAGAGGCACACTGTGTTCACGACATCCGACACCGCGATCCGCGAGCTCGATCATCGCTCGGCGAACGGCATCGACGTGACATTGCTGTGGGACTCCCAGACCGACGAGGTGCTCGTCGCCGTCGAGGATCAGCCAAGCGGGGATTGGTTTACGTTCGCCGTGCGGGCCGCCGACGCCTGGCACGCATTCCACCACCCATACGTCTACCGCGAATCGGACTCCGACATCCGCGCGCTGACCGCCGGCCTGCGGAGGGGGCGCTGACGATGACCGAGGATCGCCGTCACACACGTCTCAACCGGTTCGCCGCTCGCAGAGGACGACGCGCCGCGAAGCGGCCCGCCAGCCACGCGCGGGACCCTGCCGGCGCCGCACGGCACAAGGCACTTCGCCCCCGTATTCCGAGCCTGCCGCAACCGCGCCGTCGCGCCACGATCCGGCCGCGCTTCGCGTGAGCGCCGAGCCGCCACGCCCGAAGCGGTAGACCCATGCGCGCAGACGGACGCGGAAGGTCCACTGCTCAGACTCGACAGCGGCTATTAGGCGCGCCGAAGCGCGGCGCGCCCCTCGATCGACTCGTCAAGCAAGCGCTTCTGCGGCGGACGGGCGAGCGCCGCGGCACCAAATACACCCGAGTGTGAGCCCCCAGCCGCGAGAGCGTCCCGCTTCATAGGGAGCCCTTCCGCGTGGTCCGTTGCGCGAGAAGCAAGAGATTCGCTCTGCCGAAGGCGCACTCGGAGAGGATCATCTCGGCGGGCACGGCCGCGAGCCTTCCGTCGGCCTGCAGAGCAGGGCGGCAGCGAGCGGCTCGGGGACGATCTGTCCTCCGGCCGTAGCGGGGCAGCTGTAAAGCTCGTGCCGAGATCGACTCCAAGCGCAGGGTCAGGATCGCGTGACTTACGATCACGCCGGTCGGACGCGCTCACCCCCACGAGCGAACGTGGATCACCGCGCGACCCCGAACGAATCAAGAGATGAAGACGCAAACTGACCTCTGCGATCGCCGCGCCGAGACCTCTCGAGGACGTGCTCACTGCCCCGCACGGAAGGGGCCTGGATCGACGGCTCGGCTCCTCGTATGACAGATCCCTCACAACCCCCCGGCGAATCTGGCTCCTCCGGCTCCTCGGACGACTTCGGCGTCGACGAGGCGTTCGCCGAACATGAAGGGAGCAACCCGAATCCACGGATTCCGCGGCCCGGCCGCGTTCCCGCAACCGATGAGTTCAGAGCCGCGCGTGGCGATTTTGAAAAGGTCCGGGACCAGTACGCCGAGCGCTTGGGCGTCACGGCATATGGCCAGGTCCATCATGCCATCGAGCTCCAGGTCCTGAACCGCTACCCGGGAGCGTTCAGCGCCCGAGAGCTCAACGACTTCTCGAACATGCGGGGGATCCCTCGCGAGCTGACCAAGCCAGAGCTTGGCGCACGGGACGAGCTTCTCCGCGACGAGCCGCCTGACTCCGCTGTCGACCCCGCGCGCTACGTCGACGAGGACCCCTCGGGGACCCGAGCGCAGCTTCATAACAGCGCGATCCGGAACGCCTGGGATCGCCACTACGTCAACTTGGACAACCAACTGCGCGAGCACGGCCTGACGCCCGCAGACCCAGGCTACGAGCCGTATGTCCGCAGCTACCTGGAGAACGCACGAGCCGAGGTCGATCACAACCTCGGCCAGTTCTTCAGCGAGAAGCGCCGAGGCCTCGATTGGGTCCGGCCTGACGATGTCCAGCCGGCTGGCCAGGACATGGGATCGGATGTCGCGGGGGGCCAGGGTGACAACCATCCCCCAGAGGCACCGCCTGACAGCGCCGCGTCGACCATGTAGTTACGCACCCCACCGACCGACCGCTTGACAATCCTCGACCGCTAGGAGCAAGATCCCACCCGGGAGAATGGTGGAGAGGGATCCTCACAGCGGGGCGGCGCGTAGGGACATCTGGTGCTTCGGGCGGCCCTCGTCTCCTTCCTACCGGGGCGTCGTCGCACTGCGACCGCATCGACCAGCCGCCCGACCTGATGTCCGGAGCCGTGTCGCCGCGTTCTTCCGGCCCTCGATGTCCTCCTCCCGCCAGGCGGTGTGAAGATGCAGACGCCCGCTCAGATCATCATGGGCGGCCAGCAGGGCCGGCACAACGGGGATCCTGGCGCAGTGATTCGTGTTCAGGCAAGCCGCGCCCACCGCGACCTCTCGACGGTGTGCGTGATCTGCAGTGTCAGGGGTATCCAGCCTCGTGTGGTGGACTCCTGGTGGGAGCTCATGACCCCCATGAACCAACGCTTCCAGCGTCTGTTCGTCACCGGGCTCGATGTCGCCGAGGCTTACAACACCGGCGTCTCGATGATTCTGGAGCACCCGATCCTGTCGACCTACCGGTATTTGCTGACACTCGAGTGCGACAACCTGCCACCTCCGCGCGGGCTGCTGATGCTCCTCGAGCAGATCGAGGGGTTCGCGGCCGTGGGAGGGCTTTACTGGACGAAGGGCGAGGGCGGCAAGCCGATGATCTTCGGCCATCCGAAGAGCGGCCCGCGGTTCGCGCCGCAGGTCCCTGAACCCGACACGTTGCAGGAGTGCAACGCACTCGGCATGGGGTTCACGCTGTTCGACCTCGGCGTCTTCCGGGATCCGGCGGTACCCCGGCCATGGTTTCGCTCGGCACAACGACATTTCCCCGAGTACGGCCCCTCCCGGATGACGCAGGACATCCACTTCTTTGCTCACCTTCGTGATGCCGGCTACCGCGTCGCGTGCGACACGCGGGTGCGGGTGGGTCACCTCGATGAGGCGACCGGGATCGTGTGGTGACCACCGCGACCACCGCGACCACCGCGACCACCGCGACCGCCGCTACCGCGCCGCGGCTGCACATCGCCTGCGGCGGGGTGCCGGATCCGGGCTTCGCCAGTCTCGAGGACGGGCCGCCGCCATGGCCGGTGGCCGCGCACACGGTGGCGGAGATCCTCTGCGTCGACCATGTCCACCGGCTGAGCCCCGTCGGGGGATCAGACGACGGTCTGGTGAGGTTTATGAACGAGCTGTATCGAGTGCTCGTTCCGAGCGGAACGGCTCGGATCGTCCACCCGCACGGCCGCACCGATCGTGCCCTCGCGGATCCGACGGCCGCCCGCATCATCACCGACCAGACCTGGTGGTTTTTCGATCGCCAGTGGCGAGAACACGAGCACTGCCGCCGGCCGTCGATCACTGCGGACTTCGAGATCCTGTCGATCGAAGCGCCGCTGCGCGCCGAGTGGTCGCACCGCGCACCGGCAGCTCAAGCGTTCGCGCTCGAGCATTACTGGAACGTCGTCGGAGACGTAACGGTGGTCCTGCGCGCCCGGAAACCCCCGTCCGACCCCGCGGTCGCCCGGCTGTCCTGACAACCGATGCCCACGGTCCTCTACGTCTGCCACAACCACCCGGTGCACCGACCCGGCGGAGCCGAGATCTATGCCACCGAGCTGTTCGAGGCTATTCGCAGCGACGGATCGTTCGAGCCGTTGATGGTCGCCCGGGCGGGCCCGCCCGTCTCGACCACCAGCGCCAAGCACGCGGGAACGCGCTTTGCCCTGCTGGACGACGAGCCCGGCGTCTACCTCTTCTACACCGACCGCAACGAGATCGACCTGTTCTTCGGCAGCGCTCCGGACAAACGGCTCTACAGTCGCGACTGGCGCGGCTTCCTCGAAGCGGTCCGGCCCGACGTCGTGCACTTCCAGCACACCCTTCTGCTCGGCTACGACCTCATCCGCGAGACGCGTCAGGTGCTCGACTGCCCGATCGTCTACACGCTGCACGAGTTCCTGCCTATCTGCCATCACAGCGGCCAGATGGTCCAGACCGAGACTCTCGTCCCCTGCGACGGCGCCAGTCCCCAGCGATGTCACCGTTGCTTCCCCCGGTTCTCCGCTGACATGTTCCTGCTCCGCGAGCGCACCGTGAAGGCGGCGCTGGAGCAGGTCGACGCGTTCATCGCTCCCAGCCGGCACCTAGCCGACCGCTTCATCGCGTGGGGAGTTCCCGAGACCAAGCTCGTGGTGGAGGACTATGGACGCCTTCCCCTCGAGCCGTCGCCCGACCCACCCCAGGCCGGGCGACGCCGGAGGGTCGGCTTCTTCGGCCAGATCACCCGGTTCAAGGGGGTAGATCTGCTGCTCGAGGCTGTGCACCGGCTCGAGCAGCGAGCGGTCGAGGTGGATCTCCAGCTCAACGGCGCCAACCTCGCCGTGCAGCCGAGCGCGTTCCAGGAGTCGATCGAGGAGCTGCTGCAGAGAACCGCTGGCTCTGTCACGTACCGCCCCGGATATGCGCGATCGCAGCTGCCTCAGCTCATGACCCAGGTCGACTGGGTCGTCGTCCCGTCGTTGTGGTGGGAGAACTCTCCCCTCGTGATCCAGGAGGCGTTCATGAGCCGTCGCCCGGTCATCACCGCCGACATTGGCGGCATGGCCGAGAAGGTTCGCGACGGCGTTGACGGCCTGCACTTCGTGGCCGGGGAGCCAGACAGCCTTGCCGAGACGATCGAGCGCGCCGTGACCTCTCCGGATCTGTGGGACCTGCTGCGCTCGGGCATCACCAACCCACGCTCGATGGATGCCCACGTTGTGGCGATCACCGACTTATACAACCGCGTCCTCTCGGGCCAGCCGGTCGCGGCGGAGGCCTGATGGCCGAGCCGGGTCGGACAGGGTGGGTAGAGCGGGCGGCCTGGCTGCCTGGCGGGTTGCTGATCGCCGTGGTATGCCTGGTCGACCTCGGCGGGAGCGATCCGGTCCCGTGTCTTGAATTCAACGACGAGCAGGCCGGTGGAACGATCCGGTGGCTGCCGCTTGGGCCGAGCCGCTGGCTGGTCAGCATGTCCCGGCCGGACGGCCGCGCGGCGCCGAGCGCGGCACTGATCTGGGACAGCCATAAGTCGGAGTATGTTCTGGCCCCGGCGGAGCTCGCCTCGGTGACCCAGTCGCCCGACGAGCTGGCGGTTGAGGAACTGGTAGGCCTGGACGATGAACAACGCCGGGAAGTCGTCGAGTTCCTGGCCGCAGCGCCCGGTGAGCACGCGGTCGAGCTGACCCGGCCACTGGGGGCAGCGTTGCGGGCGTTGCGGGATCAGCTGCGTACCCCGTGGCCGACCGGAGAGGTGCGCGCCGAGATCGAACACGCCGTGCGGCTCGACGCTGCCGTGTCGATCGACAACCGTGCGTTCTGGCTCTCGGGCTGGGTTCACGACGGCGAGCCGGAGATGGCGTCGCTGCACTTCGTCACGCCCGAGGGTCTCACCCTGGAGCCCGAGCCCGCCGCGGTGAGCTTTCACCTGCGCCCGGACGTCGACGCCGCCTTCGCGGGGCTGGACCCGCGGCCCAATCGGGGGTTTCACACCTACCTGGAAGTGCCACTTGGCAGCGCCTGCCCTGATGGTTGGCTGGCGGTGGCCCGGATGCACGACGGCGCCACGGTGGAGGCGACGTGCCGCACCCAGGTGGAGCGTGGGAGAGAGCAGACCATCGGCCGGGTCATGCACGCGGTGCAACAGCCATCGACAACCGATGAGCAGCTGGCGGAGCAAGTACTCCCTTGCCTGCACGCGCTGCACGCAGCCGAGGCCGCCACTGTCTCCGAGATCCGGGTCTTTGGTGATGTCGCAGAGACGCCGGAGCACTCGATCGTCGTGCCGTTGCGGCATCTGGACCGGGTCGAGCACCAGCTCGTTCAATTCGCTGCCGATCCGGAGGTCGGGCGATCGGAGCTGACGTTCGTCGTACCGGTCGACCTCGCCCCAAGATTTCGGGAGCTTGCGCCGGGCTGGAGCGAGCATCTCCGCGTCGCCTTTCGCCTGGCCGAGATCTCCGCGGCGACCGTCTCCTTGGCGCGCGCGACCAATCTGGGAGGCATGGTCGCCCGTGGTGACACGCTCGTCGTCCTCTCGGGCGACGCGCTGCCGAGACAACCCGGCTGGCTCGGCGCTCTCACCGCCTGCTTGAACAGGCACGCCGACCTCGGTGCGGTCTCGCCCCGGCTGCTCTTCTCCGACGGGTCGATCGCCCACGCCGGCGGCGAATATCGTCACGTCGACGGGCGCTGGGAGGTGTTCGTTCCGCACCGCGGCCTCAGCGATCTGCTTCCGGGGATGGCGGGGGAGCACCCAGCCCAGCTTCTCCCCGACGCCTGCCTGATGGTGTCACGGAGCTGGTGGGCGTCGATCGGAGGGTTCCAGGAGGACTACGTCGGCGGCGGCGACCCGGCCGCTGGACTGTGCCTCGAGCTGGCCAGACGTGACCTCGCCTGTCGGGTCGCCGACGTCGACATGTACTGGCTGGAGAGACCACAGCCCTGGACGCGATTGACCAGCCCCGAAGCGCAACAGCTCGATGACTGGATTCTCGAGCGGCGCTGGGGCGCGATGCTCCGCCAACGACGCGACCATGCGGCTCGGGCCCCGGCGGCCGCATTGGCAGCCCGTCGTGGCCGCCGCGACGATAGCCGGATCCCCAGCCTGATCCTTGAGAACGTGGCCCATAACCCCGGCCCCGGCTCGGCCTTTCTGGAGGCCAGCGTGAACATTCCTCGCGGGGCACACGAGATCGAAAGCTACGGTGGCACCTACGCCTTCACCGTCCAGGGCTGGGCGGTTGCGCGTTCCGGTCGCCCGTTGCACATCGAGATCCGCGACGGCGCCCGCGTGCTGGCCAGAACCGAGACCCAGATCCCGCGCGCGGATGTCATGGCCCGGCACCCGACGCTGCACACCTTTCCGGGGTTTCAAGCGGTCGTCGGGACCCTGGGGTTGCCGCGCCGATTCTCAGTCGACGTGGTCGCCGTGAGCGAAGAAGGCGACGAGGTCACACTGAGCACCCTCGTCGGGCGACGCCCGCCCCTCCCCGCGTTTCCTCAGGCGGCGTCGCAACCGGTGGTGATCACCACGCTCGGCCGGTCGGGATCGAGCTGGCTGACGCTGCTCCTCGCCGAGCACCCAGAGATCGTCGCCTACCGCCCGCTACAGAACGACACTCGTCTGGCGAGCTACTGGATCGCCGCCCTGGCGTCGATGGCACAGCCGGCGAGCTACCTGCAGGCTCTGCGTCCCGAGATCTATCCTGGACATTGGTGGCTGGGTGATGCCCGCCCCGACCCGCTACCGCTCCGGCTGCCCGAGCCGCACATGCCCCGATGGCTCGGCTCGGCCAACCTCGATGCCGTCGCCAGCTTCTGCCGCGCACAGATTGACTCCTTCTACTCCGAGCTCGCGGCCGAGCAATCCGGAACGGTCCCGCGTTACTTCGCCGAGAAGCTGTGGCCCGATCAGCCGGTGCGCCAACTCTTGGGCGAACTCTATCCTGAGGCTCGCGAGCTGCTGCTGGTGCGTGACTTTCGGGATATGGCGAGCTCGATCATCGCGTTCAACGCCAAGCGGCAGCGCCTCTCGTTCGGCAGAGAGCAAACCGACAGCGACCCGGCGATGATCCGCCTCTTGGGCGAACAGGCAAGGGACCTGGTCACACTTGCGCGGTGCCGCGGCTCTCAGACGCTGATCGTGCGCTACGAGAGCCTCGCGCTCGAGCCTGAGCACACGCTCCTGGAGATCTTTGCCCACCTGGGGGTGGAGAACGGGGGCGCGGCGGTCCGCCGGGTGATTTCACTGGCCCGTCGGCGGCTCACCGACGCCCAGCGCGCCCATCAGACCAGCCCCAGCCCGCGCGCATCCGTAGGCCGGTGGCGAGGCGATCTCACCCCCTCTTGCTTGGCAGCATGCGAGGAGGCGTTCGGCGAATCCCTGGAGTATTTCGGCTATGAGCCATCTGCCCGTCCGCTCCTGCGCCCCGCGCGTGAAGGAACGACTCGTGCGTGAGCGTCAGTCGGAGGTCATGCGGCTGTGGTTCACGCAGATCGCGACGGTAGGTCGATCTGGCCGTGCCACCAAGAACTCCGGAGAGTGAAGGATGGTCACGACGCAATCCAGTTACGGCAGGATCGAGCGCGACGAGGTCGTGAGGCTTCTGGACGAGCTGCGAGCCGCGGCGGCCACCGCCCAGCGAGCCGGGCTGATGGAGGAGGTCGCAGAGTTGCTCGCACACCTCGACCGCGTCGAGCCGTTGACAGTGGTTGTGGCCGCCGAGATGTCTCGGGGGAAGTCCTCGCTCATAAACGCCCTGGTCGGTCGCGAGGCGCTGCTGCCAGTTGACGTGGACGTGTCGACCGGAGTGTTCGTGCTGGTGGCCGACGGCAAGCCGGCTCGTGGGAAGGTGTACCGGTTCCAGGAGGAGCAGCCACTGGAGATTCCCCTGGACTCGCTGGACGAGTGGGTGGCCGTCGACAAGAACCCGCACAACCACAAGCGCGTCGACCACGTCGAGGTTCTCCTCCAGGCTCCCCTCGTTCGCCAGGGTCTGGTGTACTGCGACACGCCGGGAGTGGGTGGTCTCGACACCGCTCACGGAACCATGACTCTGGCCGCCATACAGCGTGCGGATGGCCTGATCTTCGTGCTCGATGCCTCGGCGCCGCTGTCGGCCCCGGAGCTGACATTTCTCCAGAAAGCTGCCGAGCGGATCGAGCGCGTGACCTTCGCGTTGACCAAGGTCGATCTGCACCCGCGGTGGCGGGAGATACGTGACGAGAACGCCGCGTTGATCCGAGAACATGCCCCCCGGTTCGCTGACTGCCCGATTCATCCCATTTCCGTACCGCTCGCGTTCGATGCCCTCCAGCTGCGCCGCGATGGAGACGAGGAGGGCGCGCGGCGCTTGGAGGAGCGAAGCGGAGTTGCCGGTCTGCGTCACCATCTGTTCGCGACGTTCGTGGCAGACCAGGAAAACGTCCGTCTGACCAATGCCGTGCGCTACGCCGACAGCCTCGCTGCCGCTCTCGAAGACGAGGTGGATGCGAGGCTGCGGGTGCTCAGCGGCGATGCAGCTCCGATGGACACCCTCAGCGAGCGCCGATTGGAGCTCGAAGCGCTGCAGAGCGAGGCCGACGGCTGGCCGGCTCGGCTGACGCTCGAGTTCGATCAGCTGGAACGCACGCTGGTGGCGCAGCTCAACGATCAGTTGGCCGGCTTCAAATACCGGTTCGGTGAGGAGATCGACCTGCGGTGGCGGCGTGAGCGACATCTCGCTTTCGCCGCCGAGCTTCAGGTTGACCTCCAGCGAATCGGCACCGAACTCGACACGAATCTGCAGGAGAGCCTTCCGTCGCTGCTCACCGCGTTCGCCCGGTCTCTTGACATCGATGACGTGGCCGGCTCTCCAGCGTCGCTGCGACTTCCTCCCCGCGAGCCGGTGCAAGCTCGTCCCGAGGCCGTGGCCGAGCAGCTGCGCGCTGTCAGGACGCGGGCATTCTTCAACGTCTTCGGGGCAGCGGCGGCCGCCGTGATGGGCGTGGTGACCCATGGGCTGAGTCTCTTTGTCGCTTCCCCGCTGGCGTCAGTCGCCACTCAAGGGCACTATCTCACGGAGGGCAGGAAGACCGCCGAGCAGCGGGAGGCCCGAAGCGTCCTCGATCAGATGGAGGCAGGGTTCCGCCGTGACTGCACGCTTGCGATCACCGATGCGGTGCGGGGCGCGCGCGGCCAGGCGGAGATCGCGGTACGACACCAGATCAGACGCCGGCGGGAGGCGATCGCCGAGCAGATCTCCGCGCTGGCCCAACAGACGAAAGCGGCAGAGAGCGAGAGGGCGGTGCGTCGAGACCTCGAGGAGCGCAGTCAGGTGATCGCTGCCATCCGCCAGCACTGCGCGGAGCTACTCGGCTTTCGGGCACCGGACGGCGCTGCCGCGCGGTGACGACCAGGAGTACGGGCAGTTCCGCGGGACCTCGGAAATGACCTGCTGCGCCCGCCCCGCTGCGGTCGGCCCTCGCGTGACGCTCACATCTCCCGCCGAGCCATCGCCGTCTTCATTGCAGCTCCGCTCGCAGCATCATCGTGTAGGAGACTCGCATAATCTCAGCGACCTCTCGCGCTGCTGTGTTGGTTGCGGGCGCCATTGCAAACGCATGACACGCTCCAGCACCCTGTCTCGCTGCACTGCGTACGTCCTCGCGGGTCGCGTCCGAACTCAAACCGAGACGCTGATGCAGGGCGTTGCCGCTCGTCAGGGTGAACAATCGCTCCTCCATGTCCTCCGAGAGTTCGACGTTGGCTTGTGCGAGTTGTGCAAGCGCCCAGAGCTCTTGCACTCTGTGCATCTCTGGGGACAGGCGCATCTCCTCGATGCGCCGACGCAACGTGTGAGCGGCCGGAGCGCTGGACTGGTAGGTGAGACGCTCAAGGTGAGCGAGATGTGCATCGGCTTTGAGCAAATCGCCACGGCTGGTGAACGAGGAGCGGATCCCGTCAAGTAGTGTGTCGAAACCGCACTCGCGCAACAGCACACCCGCGAGATCCGCTGGCTCAACGCCTCTCAGCAGCGCATTCCGGGCGAGCCGTATACCGAATAGGCCGAGTCGGTCGACAAGCCCTCTGCGCGTGGCCGCAGGGACAGCCGAGGAAAGCTCATAAAGGTCTTCGACGTTGCGCATGGTCCACCCATCGGACGTCTCGGTCGCCAACTGCCGCAGCGCGCGCTCGTCGTCGAGCGAGAACGAGCCGGTGGTTATGGTTTCAGCGATCAGGCCGACGACTGGAATTACCGCGCAAAGACGCGGCCTGACGTAGGGTTCGCTTTGAAGCCGACGCGCCTTCTTCCATGCGGCCTCCATCGCTTCGACCGGATCCGTCGGTCCGAGGCCGTCCACCTTGCCGAGCACCCCGATCGCGTTCACACTCGTGGCTGCGCTGCCACGAGTTAGGTCGGCAAACGCCGCGAGTGCCTCCTCCTCGTCTTTGCTGCCGCCGCCGCCTAGCAGGAAGAGCAGAGCATCAGCATCAGCGATCGCCGCGCGCGAATCCTCCGTCGTCCGTCGAAACAGCGCCTCCTCTGTCACCGTCGAATACTCGGCACGGATGCTCGATATGCCTGGCGTGTCGATGAGCGAAGCTTGCCGAAGCAGCGGCGCGTACGGGAGCCGCACCTCTAGCCGCTCAACATCCTGGAGCGGAACCCCCACGTCATCCGGTATCTGTCCGTCGACCGACAGAAAGCTCTGGTGTCGAAGCCCACTCCGCAGCTGGACCGTCATCGATTCGTTACCCCCATGAACAAAGTGCGCGATCAAGTGGGTGGTTTCCTTGGCGCCCACCGGTGCGACCTTCGTCGACAAAAGTGCGTTGGCGAGCGTGGACTTGCCCGACGAGACTCGTCCGGCCAGGGCGATTCGCAGGGGTTCCCTCAGCCGATCACGGATGTGGTTGATTTGGTCCATCAGGTGCGTCTCGGGCAGATGGACGTCCTCGCATAGTCGGTCGACACCGCGGCTCAGAGATCCCGCGGCGGCCAGACCTCCATCTCCCGGAGCGTTCAGTCCTGCGGCAAGCTCGTTGTCGCCCGTTGGTACATCGTGACTCACCATCGTTGTAGGCGCCCGTTGGCGAATCACCCGTTTGACGTGATCCGGCACATCCGGAGACCCCCACTGCGAGAGAGCACGTCAGTTCCGTCCAAGCGACGGGCGTTATGCGTAATCAGGTTGACCATGCTCCACAGCGCTGGCCACCAAACCGGGCGATGAAGTCGTCCGCCGCCGGACCGTTCGTCACCTGGTCGATGATCACCTCGACCGACTCGCGACCGAGGTCAGAGGCAAGCATCGCCTGGTTAAGCGTGAGCCAATTATCCTCATCGAGAGCAAACCACGCGAATAGGTTGCTGTCATTCTTGCGCATCACGTACGTCAGCGCGTCTGACGTGACGGTGAAGTCCCTGACGAGGTGCGACCTGAACTTCACAAGCGCATCGGCGCCTTCCCAGCTGACGACAAAGATTACGAGGGACGGCGCATCTGAATAGCGTAACTGGAGTGTGGGAAAGTTCGTGTCGTCGACGGGAACAACAGGGAGATTCAGCAACTTCAAATACGCGCAGACAGTGTCATAGCCATCGCGATGCGCGTCATCGTCAAACTCGAAAGCCATTGTCAACCAATTTTCTGATAGGTCAATACCTGGGCTTCAAAGAGGGGGTCATCCAAAATCGGCACTCCGTCGATTGAGGCGATGGTAATTCCAGCCAAGCCAAAGAGTGTACAGCCAACACGCACGATAACCGTGTGTGTAACTCTACCCCGCTCAAGCGGCAGTGGAAAGCGCCTCACAAACTCGTGCCGTTCCATCGGGAACGTGGCCACGAGTTTGTCGTCAAGATAGATCTTGAGGCTAGTAAGGCCGTTGTAACGCACCACCAACTTCCAGGCCTCTGACCCGTCGAAACTCGTGATGGCTGCCTCGCGTGCCGTCCTGGTGCTCTTTGTCACATTGGCGGTGAAGCCGTGGGCGTCGAGGCCCACTGTGGACGGCTCGGGGTTGGCGGATAATTGGGCAGCGGACGCGGGCTCGCCGGTTCCCGAACTTGTCCGCATCGAGCTTACCGGAGCGAGCTCGACGCGTCGTCTTTGCCGTTTTTGCCTCTCTCTCTCTTCGAGCCACTCCGTGGTCTCATCTTCAGCTGGACTGGGGTCGCCGCCGCTGCCGGGCCCTGCGGGCCCGGGATCGGCTGCGGCAGCTGACGACGGCGGCGGCTCGGCAGGTGGCGACTGCCGCGTCTCACCAGCAGAACTGCCTCCCACGATGAGCACGGAGAGAGGCGCACCCTCAGCAGTCAGCGCCTTTGGGTCGTCCCACGTTGCGACGGGACGCTGAAAGCGCTGCCCAAGGACACGGTTGACGACTGCGAGTTGTGATGATCCGCCCACGAGGCATATCGCCGCGATTTGATCGGCCTGCTTGCCGTTGCGTCGGAAGGTGGCATCCATTTCGTCCGCGGTCTGGTCGATCAACTGGCGGGCTGTGCTCTGAAGGTCATGATGCGACAATCGCAGCCGCTCGGTGGAGAAGGGCGCCGGCAACCTAATCTCCAGCTCGGGCTCGTAAACCAGATCCTCTTTGGCGCGCCGGACCTCGTCTCGTAGGAGGAAGCCCGCGCGTGCCCACGCTGTCGGCTCCGGCGAATCGCGCGGGTCACGCCACCGGTCTTCGTCGTCGGAGGAGAGCTGGCCACTCAGGCGATCGAGAAGAGCGTCATCAAGCATCTCTCCCCCAAGATGCTCCTTACCGCCCGGTTCGCCGAACAGCTCGAACCCGGAGGCCGTCCTTTGCAAAATGGCAGTATCAAAAGTGCCACCCCCTAAGTCATAGACGGCGATCAGACCTTCTTCTGGGACCTCCGCAAGCCGGCCCCGCGCGGCCAGTGCGAGTGCCGCGGCCACGGGCTCGGGCACATAATCGACCCGTTCCCAGCCCACCGCCGCGGCCGCGTCCGCAAGCAACTGAAGGCGTATGCCCTCCTTCGCCCAGCGCACAGGATGCGTCAGCACGACGTGGTCGATGGCGCGCTCGTTGTTCTGATGCTGCGCCTGCTTCCCAATCTGAGAGAGGACAGCGGCAACCAGCTCGACATCCTTGAACTCGTGGTCTCCCAGGACGACGAGACCATCGCCCAGCCTCTGCTTGGGCGTCCGTTCCACCCGTTCCGGCGCGTCGGCTGCACGACGCTCGACACCCACGCCAACGGCCAGCGAGCCGTCGTCAGTGACCATCACCGCAGACGACATGCGCAAGTCCCGTCCGAAGCGCACCAGCTCAGGGGCGCCACCGTCCGATCGCAACGCCGCTACGGAAAAGCTTGTCCCGAAATCAACCCCAAGCACCACCACGACGCCTCCCCACCTGACAGCACCCCGTCTCCGAAATGGTGCCACATTGGCTGGTCCGATATCAAGGCCGACCGCGGTTCGATGCGCTGCCGGTCCTCGAGAGTTACGTCTAGATGCCGGCGAACGAGACGCCTAACCCGGCGGGCGCCGCTGAACCGCCCGCCTCGCCGATCGCCGGGGACACACGTCTCGCCGCTCGTACGCGAGTAGCTCGCGCATCTGAAGGCAGTCGCTGCCCCGCGAGCCCAAGCCGAGCGATCCAGTGTCCCACTAGGCGGCGGAGGCTCCGGCGACCGCTTCAACGTGTGGCATTACGACGCGATCGGCTCGGTAACGAACGCGCAGAGTTTGTCGGGCGCCTGTACGTACAACGTGTCGGACACGCAGGCCCAGAGTCCGTGGGGGGCGACAGTGGGCTTGAGATCGCAGCTGATCTCGGCGGCTACCAGGGGATCGTGGAGTCCGAGCTACTCCCGAAATATATTGCTTCGGGCACGTGTATCGGAGGTTTCCCGTACCACGCGATGGTCGGCTACAACGATCTGTTGACCTTTGTCGGGGAGGGGATCCAAAAGGCCGCGATGTCGCCGACCGACACCGAGCTGAACAGGACGGTCGAGGGCCCGCTGGACACGACGTTCAGGTGGGATTTCCGGGCGGCCATCGGCGGCACGCACTAGCCGGCTGAGCCTCGGCAACCGATTGGGGAGGCCATCGACTACAGGTCGAGCGTCAGCTCCGAGCTCGGCCGGGTGCAGCACACGAGGATCCGGCCCTCGGGCGGGGGCTCCAGGGGCTCGATGTCGTAGGTGACCTCACCGGCGAGCAGCCCGCTCTCGCAGTTGTGGCAGACGCCCTGACGGCAACCGAAGCCGACCGGGACATCGCAGGCTTCGGCGAAGTCGAGCAGGGTCCGGTAGCGGTCATCCCAGGGCACCGCGAGGGCGCTGCGCGAGAACGCGATCGACGGTCCTGCGCCGGGCGCCCCGTCGGGGATGTGCGGAGTCCGCCCGCCCGCCTTGACGATTCCGGACGCGTATGTCGGCACGGCGCCGAACTCCTCGGTCGCCACGCGTTCGGGTGCGACGCCCCAGGCGGTCAGCGCGGCGCCGATCGTTTGCATGAAGCCCTCCGGGCCGCAGAGGTAGTAGTCGGCGTCCTTGGGCACCCCGGAGCGTTCAAACAGGGGCGGGTCGATGTGGCCGGCGATGTCGTGGTCGGTCCCGGGCGGATCATCAGCATCTGGCCGGCTGTATGCGACGAGCCGGTGGGCATCCGGCAGGGCGGACAGCAGCGCGTCGACCTCGCCGCCGAACGCCTGCTCCTCGCGATTACGCGCGCCGTGCAGCCACCAGACCGGACGGGTCCCGCCGGCGGCGGCCAGCGCGTGGAGCATCGCCAAAACCGGGGTCGCGCCGACGCCGGCGCTGACGAACACCACCGGCCCGTTGCCGGACCGGAGCAGGAACTCACCTCGTGGCGCGGCGACGTCGATCGCATCGCCGACCTTGACGACGTCGTGCATATAGCGGCTGCCAGCGCCCTCGCGCTTGACGCTGATCCGATAGCCCCCCTGATCGGGTACGTCGGAGAGCGAGTAGCTGCGGACGAGAGGTGGCGAGTCCGGGTCCGGTCGCAGGCGGAGGGTGAGGTACTGTCCCGCGGCCGCGGCCGGGATTGGGGATCCGTCACCGCCGTCATCGCTGAGACGAAACGATTTGATCGTCGCGCTCTCGGGACGGATCTCTGCCACACGCAGCGGCCGAAAGCCCGGCCAGGACGGCGCGGCCGCGGCCGGGCTGTTGGCCTTGTCGAGCAGCTCGCGAAAGCTTCCCTTCCAGCCCTCGCTCAGGGCCGGCACGCGCAACGCCCGCTCGAGCATCTCGTGTGACTTGTTTGGCAGGTAGAGCAGCCCGTCCACCTGCGCGACGGACAAACGCTCGGGCCCGTCAGCGACCTTGTCGATCGCGTCACCTGCCTGCACCAGGCCCTCCTTCAGCACGCGGAAATAGAAGCCGGGGCGATGGTGGGCGACCAGCAGCGACGGCATCGCCGGATCAGCCATGCGGATCCCAACCCGGTAACACGTCACGCGCGGTTGGGTGACCTCGAACAGAGCTTCGCCGATCTGGTAGCGGTCACCGATGCAGACCTCGTCGTCGGCGAGGCCCTCGACGGTGAAGTTCTCGCCGAATTGCCCGTAGCTGAAGTCGTCGCGGTCGAGCTCGCGCTCCCAGTACCGGTAGGAGTCAATCTGATAGACGAAGACGGCGCGGTGCTCGCCGCCATGGGCGACACGGTCGGCTTGGTCATCGCCGTCGATGTTGATCCGCCGCACCATCCGCGGCCCATCGACCGGTGCCTTGAAGATCGCCGTGCGGACCCGCTTGCCCTCCCAGTCGAGCTCGCGTGGCTTGCCGACGTTCAGCGACAGGAGTTGGCCAGCGGAAGACGTAACCGCCGACGGAGCCTTGGCTTGCATTATTGCGGAGCCTACGGCGCTGGCGCGCGGTGTCACAGCGCGGAGTCCGATCCCGTCCTAGCCATCGGGCCGATGTGAACGTCTGAAGGAGTGACCATGAAAGTCCTTGTGACCGGAGGGACCGGACACCTCGGAACCGCAATCATCGTGCGTCTGAAGGCCGCGGATCACCAGGTTCGCATCCTCGCCCGCCAGCCTCGCAGTGACGCAGGCGTCGGTTGGGTCAAGGGCGATCTGGCCACCGGCGAGGGCGTCCGCGAGGCGGTCGTGGGCGTCGACGCGGTCATTCACGCGGCTACGAACTCGCCGGCGGCACAGCGCGGGCGCTTCACGCTGCGCGACTTCGTGCGCTCGCCCGCTGACGTCGATGTTCACGGCACGAGTGCGCTGCTCGCTGCCACTCGCGGCGCCGGCGTCGAGCGGCTCGTTCACGTCTCGATCGTGGGACTCGAGCATCTCCGCCTGCTGCCATATGCGCGTCGCAAGCTCGCGGCCGAGCAGCTCGTCCGAGACTCGGGCGTCCCGTCGACGATCGTCCGAGCAACCGGGTTCGATTGGCTGCTCGAGCGGATGTTCGAAACGATGATCGAACAGCCGATCCTGGCGCTCCCGGCTCACGCCACGATGTCGCCGGTCGACTCCGACGAGTTCGCCGACTACGTCGTTGAGTGTCTCTGCGAGGGGCGGCTGGGCGCGTGTGAGGAATTCGCCGGTCCGCAGGCGCTGACGCTGAACGGACTGATGGAGGCCTACCTGGAGGCCCATGGCGTGCGCCGGCGGGTCCGGTGCGCGCCGCTGCCCAGAAGACTTCAGGCCGCAATCACCGCCGGGAACACCGCTGCCTCCCCATGCGCGCGGCGGGGGACGATCACCTGGGCGCAGTGGCTCGAGCGCCGCGAACCACGCGACTCGGGGAGCAAAAGTGCCCCCACAGGGCAGAAATGCTCCCCGAGTCGCTGACAAGCGATCGCGACCAGCTTGGGCTTGTCCCGCGCCGAGGCGGCGGTCATCTGCCTGTCAAACTGCGTAACCGGTCGGCGTGCAGTGGTGATCGGGAGGTCGAATCAGCGACCAAGGTCGCGCCGGCCTGTCTCGCACACCATGAGCACGGGAGGGTGGCGGAATGGCCAAGCCGTTCAAAGGCGTCGTGAACGTCGACGTGACCGAATCGGTCCCCGACTGGGGCCCGTACACGCGGGCAAGTTCTCGATCGCCGGCGAGGGGCTCAACATCGGCAGGGAGGGGGCCGAGCCGGTCACCGACGACTTCCCGGGCGAGTACCCGTGGCCATTCGTCGGCGGCACGATCGTGCAGGCGGCCGTTGACGTCAGCAGTGAGCCGTTCGTGGACCTCGCACAGGAGGCCCGGATGGCCTTCGCCCTGGACTGAGCGGCGATGACCGAGATGCTGGAATCCTGGAACGACACCCAGACCCGTCAGGCGATCGTCGAGTTCGTCGGGCGGGTCACCGAGGAGGGCGGGGCGGAGTACGTCCCGCCCGCCGAGCGGGTGGCGGTGTTCGACAACGACGGCACGCTGTGGTGTGAGCGGCCGACGCAGATCCAGATCTTCTTCACCCTGCGCCGGTTCGCTGAGCAGGCCAACCAGGATCCGTCACTACGTGACCGCCAGCCGTGGGAGTCCGCCTACGAGCAGGACCTGAAGTGGATGAACGAGGCGCTTGTCAAGCACTACAACGGCGATGACAGCGACCTGATGGTGCTCATGGGAGCGGTCGAGGGGCGAGCCATCCGACGCTGAAGCGCTCATATAGCCAGTGTGGCTACGTGCCGATGGTCGAGTTGCTGCGTTACCTCGAGCATCACGGCTTCGTCACCTACATCGCCTCGGGCGGTGATCGCGACTTCATGCGCCCGGTCGCCGGCGAGATGTACGGCGTGCCCCCCGAGCGGGTGATCGGCAGCGCGATCGGCCTCGAATACCGCGAGAGCGGCGACGGCAACGACCTGCTGTACAAGAGCAAGATCGAGTTCTTCGATGACGGGCCGACGAAGCCGATCCGGATCTGGAGCCGGATCGGGCGGCGGCCGATCGTCGCCGGCGGCAACTCGAACGGCGACATCCCAATGCTCAACTTCGCCGGTGGGGCGGCGCGACCGGGCCTGCGTCTGCTGCTGCTCCACGACGATCCCGAGCGCGAGTTCGACTACACCGCCGGCGCAGAGAAGTCGCTGGAGCGCGCCGACCGGGACGGCTGGACCGTGATCAGCATCAAGAACGACTGGTCGCGGGTGTTCCCCGACTGATCAGTCGGAGGGTCGCGCGCTCGTCTGCTCGACGGCCGAGCGTGCCTGGAGCTCGTACGGGTTCTCCCAGTAGCCCGAGCGGTTGCCCCAGAAGGTCGACGGCTTGACGTACGACATCCACAGCCTCACCCACTCATG
The DNA here is from genome assembly GCA_963770885.1 of uncultured Solirubrobacterales bacterium. Taxonomy (GTDB): domain Bacteria; phylum Actinomycetota; class Thermoleophilia; order Solirubrobacterales; family Solirubrobacteraceae; genus Palsa-465. The sequence goes on from CAVYRI010000003.1 coordinate 392,501, forward strand.
CTGGCCCTGCCAGACGTGGACGAGCTCGTGGGCGATCAGATCGCCGTCGATCTGATCGAGCGGCAGGCGCAGCAGGATCGTGCTCCAGATCGTGTAACCGTCAAAGCGCCTGAACCAGGGGACCGCGAACAGCCATGGGGTGGTGCGGATCCGTACGCGCACCAGGTCGATCGGGTGCGGATAGAGCGCCAGCGGCTCAAGCCGTCGCCAGGCACGCTCGATCGCGGCGGTCTCGGCGGCGGTTCGCTGGGCGCGCAGGATCGGCAACGGGATCGCCGCGGGATTATCCTCCGCGCGAATGGACGCGGCAGTTGCTCGACGACGGTGACCTCCCGCGAGCCGTCACGCAGGGCGCGCGAGCTGCTGGCGGGGGCGTATGACACGCACATCCACATCGCGCCGGACGTCGTGGCCCGCGAGATCGACGACATCTCGCTCGCGAGACGGTTCGCCGAGCTGGGGATGTCGGGGTTCGTGCTCAAATCGCACTACACGTCGACCGCCGAGCGGGCGAGCGTCGTTAGCGCCGCGGTTGGAGGCGTGCGGGTGCTCGGAGCAATCTCGCTGAACCGCGCGGTCGGCGGGATCAACCCGCTCGCGGTCGAGGTCGCCGCGCGCGAGGGCGCGCGGACCGTGTGGCTGCCGACCGTCGACTCGGTCAACGAGTCACAAGCGCGCGATGTACCGCCCGGCGCCAAGGTGCCCGTCTGGGTCAAGCTCCAGCTCGAGTTGCGCGAGCGGGGGATCGAGATCGAGCCGGTGCCGGTGATCGACGGCGATGGCCGGCTGCTGCCTGAGACCCGAGAGGTGCTGACGCTGGTCGCACGCCACGGGATGGTGCTCGCGACCGGTCACCTCGGTCGTGACGAGATCTTCGCGGTCGTCGACGGGGCGCTCGAGCATGGCGTCGAGCAGATCGTGATCACGCACCCGGACTTCCCGTCTCAGAACCTGAGCGTCGAGGACCAGCGCGCGCTCGCGCAGCGCGGCGCGTTGCTCGAGCGCTGCTTTACGACGCCTCACACGGGCAAGGTCGGCTGGGGGCGCTGGATCGACAACATCCGCGCCGCCGGCCCCGAGCGCTCGGTCCTGTCGACCGATCTCGGTCAGGTGTTCAACCCTCCGGTCGCCGACGGCATGGCATTGATGGTCGACAGGCTGCTGGAGGCCGGGTTCGATGACCAGGAGGTGCATACGATGGCTGTGGTCAACACGCGCCGGGTGGCCGGCGCCGAGCCGCTATGAGCGCGCGGCGGATGATGGTGATCGGCGCTCACTCGGCCGACTTCGTGTGGCGCGCCGGCGGTGTGCTCGCGGTCACGGCCGCCGGGGGCGGAGTCGCGACCGTGGTCGCGCTCTCCTACGGCGAGCGTGGAGAGTCGGGCGAGCTGTGGAAGCAGGAGGGCCAGACGGTGCAGCGCGTCAAGCACGTGCGCCACGGCGAGGCGCAGCGGGCAGCCGAAGTGCTCGGAGTCGAGTTCTCATGCCTGGATCTCGGGGACTACCCGCTCCAGATCGATACCGACGCGCTGATGGCGATCACCGAGCGGATCCGCGAGTTCGGCCCCGACGTGCTGATCACCCACACCGACACCGACCCCTTCAACCCCGACCATCCGGTCGCGAGCGCGGCCGTCACCCGGGCGCGGTCGCTGGCCGCGGGAGCCGGCGTGGCGAGCGCGTTCGGCACGATCAGGCCGCCGGAGCTGTACCTGTTCGAGCCTCATCAGCCCGAGCTGTGCAACTTCAAGCCGACGACGTTCGTCGACATCACCGCGGTGATCGAGCGCAAGCGCGCCGCGATGGCGGAGATGAAGGCCCAGCAGTATCTGCAGAGCTACTACGACGGGCGCGCCGACCAGCGCGGCAACCATGCGCGGCGGTCGTCAGGCGACAACGCAATTCGCCAGGCGGAGGCCTTCCAACGGGTTACGCCCCAGGTGGTGAGTGCGCTGTGAGTGATGTCTACGAGCAGCTCGCAGAGCTCGGCTCGGCGACGGTGTATGAGGCCGGTGGCCGACGCGGGTTCATCGACGCCGACCTGACCCAGGTGATCCCCGGGACACGCGTCGCCGGGCCGGCGCGGACCGTTCGCTGTGCCCAGGACGACAACCTGATGGTGCACGCAGCGATGGCGCAGCTGCGCCCGGGCGAGGTGCTGGTGCTCTGCATGCCACAGCCGCGGCCGGTGGCCCTGATCGGCGAACTGCTGGCGACCCAGGCCAAGGTCCACGGAGCGGCCGCGATCCTGGTCGACGGCGCGGTCCGTGACCTCGATGAGCTGGCTGACGTGGGTCTCCCGGTCTGGGCTCGCTGGGTGCGCGTGCAGGGCGCGGTCAAGGAGCGCCCGGGGGTGATCGGTGAGCCGGTGCAGGTCGGCGGCGCGACGATCCGGGCGGGCGACTGCCTGGTGCTCGATGCCGACGGGGTCGCGGTGGTCGAGTACGAAAGAGTGCCGGAGGTGCTCGAGGCATCCCGTCGGCGGGCCGAGGCAGAGCGGGTCAAGCGATCCGAGTTCGAGGCCGGCGCGCTGTCAATCGATCTCGACGGGCTGCGGGACAAGCTGCGTTGAGCGAGCCGATCCATGACCTCGCCCACATCGGCCATGCCGAGCTGCTGACGCCGTTCCCCGACGAGAGCCTGCGCTTCTTCACGGAGCTGTTCGGGATGGAGATCGAGGGTCGCGAGCGGGAGTCGGTCTATCTGCGCGGCTGGGGCGAGTATCAGCGCTACGGGCTCAAGCTGACCGCGTCGGAGCTGCCCGGGCTCGGGCACGTCGCGATCCGGGCCTGGAGCCCGGAGGCGCTCGCGCGACGGGTGGCGGCGATCGAGGCGACTGACCTGGGGATCGGCTGGATCGATGGTGACCTTGGGCACGGCCCCGCGTACCGGTTCGCCGACCCCGATGGTCATCTGATCGAGCTCTACTACGAGTCAGAGCGCTACCGCCCGCCGGCGGCGCTGACGCCTGCGCTGAAAAACGTGCCGCAGCGCTACACGGGCCGGGGCGCCGCGGTCAAGCGGCTGGACCACGTCAATCTGCTGGCCGCCGACGTGGCCGCCAACCGCCGGTTCGCGCAGGACGTGCTCGGGTTCCGGCTTTACGAGCAGATCGTGCTCGATGACGGGTCCGAGGCGGGCGCCTGGATGAGCCTGACGATCGCCGCCCACGAGTTGATCTACGTCGCCGATCACGCCGGCATCAGCGGGCGCCTACACCATCTGGCGTTCTTCGTCGACACGCGCGAGGAGGTGCTGCGGGCCGCCGACCTGATGCTCGACGCCGACGTGCCGATCGAGGCGGCGCCCTCCAAGCATGCGGTCGCGCAGGGGATGTTCCTGTACCTCTACGAACCGGGTGGCAACCGGGTCGAGGTGACGACCGGCACCCACGTCATCTACGACCCTGAGTACGAGCCGGTCCGGTGGACCGAGGCCGAGCGGGCGCGCGGGCAGGCTTGGGGCGTGAAGACGATCGAGACGTTTCACACCTACGGCACGCCCGACGTGAGTGGCACCGCGGCCGGGCCGCCGATCCCGCCCACGAGCCGGATCCCGCCCACGAGCCGGATCCCGCCCACGAGCCGGATCCCGCCCACGAGCCGGATCCCGCCACGATGAGCGCGCTGGCTGGCCGGCGGGTGACTGCGTTGGGGATCTTCGTCGCTATTCGATGAAAATCTCCAACGCTGGCTAAAGCGACGCGTCCCGGAGCGCCTGCCAGACCCGCTGGCCATTGACGGGCATCTCGATGTGGCGCACACCAAACGGCTTCAGCGCGTCGATCACGGCGCTCTGCACCGCCGGGGTCGCGCCGATCGTGCCCGACTCGCCGATCCCCTTGGCGCCGAGCGGGTTGATCGGCGTCGGCGTCTGCATCTCCACCACCTCGAACAGCGGCAGCTCGGTCGCGGCCGGCATGCAATAGGTGACGAGGTTGGAGTTCTGCGGGTTGCCGTCCTCGTCGTAGCGGAGCTCCTCGAACAGCGCCTGCGCGATTCCGGCCGCGACGCCGCCGTGGACCTGGCCCTCGGCGACCAGCGGGTTGATGAGCGTGCCCGCGTCGTCGACGGCGATCATCCGCCGCAGGTGGACCGAGCCCGTCTCCGTGTCGACCTCGACCAGCGCGAGATGGGCGCCGAACGGGAACGTCGGCTGGGCCGGGGCGAAGTCGGCCTCGGCGCGCAGCTCGGCGAGCCGGTCGTCGTCCTGGAGCCGGGATGCCAGCTGGCCCCAGCTCAAGGCCGGCTCGGGCGCCCCGGCGACGTGGAACCTGCCGTGGTCGAGGTTGAGCACCATGTCCTCGACGCCAGCTTCGAGCTGGTCTGCGGCAAGCTCCTTGGCGCGTTCGACGAGCACCTCCGACGCCTGGCCGGCGGCCGCGCCGCCGATCTGGGTCGACTTGGAGCCGTACGTGCCGGTCCCGCGGGCGATCTCGTCGGTGTCACCCTTGAGCACGGTGATCTTCTCGACCGGCAGCCCGGTCCGCTCGGCGACGATCTGCGCGAACGTCGTCTCGTGGCCCTGGCCCTGGGAGAAGGAGCCGGTGCGGACGATCGCCTCGCCGTCGGCCGTTATCTCGACGGCTCCGAACTCGCTCTCGTTGATCCCGTTGGTGATCTCGACGTACGCGCTCACGCCGATCCCGAGCTGCATCAGGTCACCGCGCTCGCGCCGCTCGGCCTGCTCGCGGCGCAGCTCGTCGTAGCCGGCGGCCTCGAGCACGAGATCGAGCGCGCCCTCGTAGTCGCCGATGTCGTAGTGGGCGCCGGACGCCGTCGTCGCCGGGAAGGCATCGGCAGCGATGAAATTGCGCCGTCGCACCTCGGTCGGATCGAGCCCGAGCTCGTCGGCGAACAGGTCCATCGACCGCTCGATCATCTGGGTCGCCTCGGGCCGTCCGGCGCCGCGGACCGCGGCGGTCTGGGTCGTGTTGGTCACCACCGCCGAGACGGTGGTCTCGATCTTCGGGATCGCATAGACGCCGCTCGACATCAGCGCGGTCAGGTTGCCGAGGAACGCGCCGAGGCCTGGGTAGGCGCCGGCGTCCTGAGTGATCTTGACCCGCAACGCAGCGACCTTCCCGTCGCGGCTGCCGCCGAGCTCGAAGTCGAGCAGCTGCGCTCGGCCGTGGTGCATCGCGATCAGGTTCTCGCTGCGCGTCTCGGTCCAGCGCACCGTCCGAGAGGTGGCGCGGGCGAGCCAACCCATGATCACGTCCTCGACGTCGAGGCCCTTGCCGCCGAAACCACCGCCGACATCTGGGGCGATCACGCGCACCTGGTCGGGCTCGAGGCCGAGCACCAGCCCCAGGACCATCTTGTCCTGGTGCGGGGTCTGCGTCGAGAGCCAGACCGTGAGCCGCCCGTCATCCCCGAATTGAGCGATCGTCGCGCGCGGCTCGACTGGGCAGGCCGCCAGCCGGGGGCTCTCGATCGAGCCCGAGATCACGACCTCGCAGCCATCGAACAGGTTCGGGTCGGGGTCCGCCGGCGGGACGTTGATGCAGGTGTTCGTCCCGACATCCTCGAACAGCAGCACGTCGTCGTTGGCGGCCTCGCGCAGATCGGTGACGACCGGCAGCGGCTCGTAGTCGACCGCGACCAGCTCGGCGGCGTCGTAGGCGCCCTCGCGCGTCTCGCTCAGCACGACGGCGACGATGTCGCCGACGAAGCGGACCGTCTCGGAGGCGATGAATGGACGGAACATCTTGGGGTCGACCGGGATGAACGGCGGCGGCGCGTTCACCCCGAGATCGGTGTCGGCGGCGGTGAACACCTGGACGCCCGGCATCTCGCGAGCCGCCTCGGCATCGATACCGGTGATCTTCGCGTGCGCCATGTAGGAGCGCACGAACTGAACATGGAGAGCGCCCTCGGGTTGAAGGTCATCGACGTACTGCCCCTTGCCGGTCAAAAAACGGGGGTCTTCGCGACGGCGAACCCTCTGTCCGACTACGTTGGCCATGCGATCTCAGACCTCCATCAGACGGTTGTGCACCCGGTACCGCCGGCCTGAACACGCGCACCGACGCGCGGGAATCTAATCATGCGGGGAGGGGACGACCCCGCAGGGCGCTCCTGCCTTAACCTCCCCGGAGCCGAGCCGTCGCAGCCAAACCCCATCCCCGACACGTGGCGATCACCGATCTTCCGACCCAAGCGCTCCGGCGAGCCGGCCTGCCGTCGGCCGAGATCGATGACTGGGCGTCATCGGTGCCGCCCGAGGAAGAGCCCTACGAGGCCGCTGCCGAATCGCTGAGCGCGTTTCTGACCCGTGGCGGAGAGCTCGAGCGGCGGCTGCCGATCGGCACGCTTCGATCCGAAGCCGACCAGGACGCCGCAGTCGAGCTCTCGACCTCGCTGTCGCAGGCACGGATCTCGTTCCTCGACGTCCATACCCGCGAGCTCTACGAGGAGCTGACCGGCCGCTACTCGCGCCCGATCCGTGTCGAGTGGCTGGTCAACGACGCGGCCGTGCGGCTCCCGGGCCTGGTCCCCAACCACGCCGAGATGGAATCCGAGCGGGCGCTGCCGCTGGCCGACAAGCGCGGGCTCGAGCTCGCCCAGGGATTGCTCGTCGAGCACGTGCTCGCGCTGCCGGAGGCCGGCCGGCACCTGGTCGAGTCGATGCTGGCGCCGACTCCCGAGGCGCTCGAGCTCGCCGACGAGTTCAGTGCGACCGGGGTCGCCGACCTCGGCACGACGCGCGTGACCAGACAGGGCAGGGCCTCGGTGCTCGAGCTGCGCAACCAGCGCCATCTGAACGCCGAGGATGGGGCGACGCTCGGCCCGACCGAGGCGGCTGTCGACCTGATCCTGCTGGACCCGGAGACCGAGGTCGGGGTGCTGCGCGGCGGGGTCGTCGACCACCCGCGCTATGCCGGCGAGCGGGTGTTTGGCTCCGGTATCAATCTGACTCACCTGTATCGCGGCCGGATCGACTTCCTCTGGTTTCTGATCCGCGACCTCGGCTACGTCAACAAGCTCTATCGCGGGCTACTGACTCCGGCCGGTGGGGTCGAGAAGCTGTGGGTCGCGGCGGTCGAGCGGTACGCGATCGGCGGCGCCTGCCAGCTGCTGCATGTCGTCGATCACGTGATCGCGACCCGCGGCGCCCGGCTCTACCTGCCCGCGCGCAAGGAGGGGATCATCCCGGGCGCCTCCAACCTCAGGCTGCCGCGGGCGGTCGGCGACCGCGCGGCGCGCCAGGCGATCATCTCCGGACGCGAGTGGGTCGCCGGTAACCCGGACGCCGACCTGCTGATCGACGAGGTCATCGAGCCGGGAGAGATGGACGCGGCGATCGACTCGCGGGTCGCGGAGCTGACGAGCTCGGGATTGATCAACGCCGCCGCCAACCGCCGCGCGCTGCGAATCGGCCAGGAGCCGGTGGACCTGTTCCGCGAGTACATGGCCACCTACGCGCGCGAGCAGGCCTATTGCCACCTCAGCCCGGCGCTGGTCTCAAACCTCGAGCAGCACTGGGACGCCGCGCAGCGCACCGACTGACGACGCGACCGGCCTCAGCCGAGAGCGTGCTCGTAGACGACGAATGAGGTCAGCCTGCCGACCTTGTCATACAGCGACCGCGCCGCCCCGTTGAACTGCTGCGTGTGCCAGTAGACGCGGCTGGCCCCCGACTCGCGCGCGTGGGCATAGACCGCGTCGAACAGCGCCCGGGAGATCCCGGTCCCGCGCCGGCCGCGGTCGACGAACAGGTCTTCGAGATAGCAGTAGTTCGAGCTCGTCCAGGTCGCGGGGTGATAGACGAGGTGGGCGAGCCCGAGCGGGCGGTCATCGCTGTCGACTGCCACCAGCCCGACCATCGTCTCGTCGCCGTCGCACAGCCGTTCGAAGGTCCGCGCAGTGACCTCCTCGGGCAGATCGGCGCGATAGAACGACAGATAGCCGTCCCACAGCTCGCGCCAGCGGTCGGCGTCTTCGGTTCGCAATCGCCGGACGTTGACTGCTGCGCTCATGTTGTTCCTCTCTATCCGCCCAGGACGGCCTGGGTCTGGGTCACCTGGGCGACGAGTCGCCCCGAATCGTCAAACGAAGGTCGGTCTGGACCACGATCACCGTGCGCCCGATGTGCAGCGGCCGCGGACCTCGCCCGCCTCGGCGGACTCGAGCGTGATCCCAACAGTGGCCGCGAACGGCCTCAACTCCAGCAGGTGATCGAGCGACGGGCCTACCACAGCTGTTCGGAGGCCAGCTTGGCGCCGTCGGCCATCGCGCGCAGCTTGACCCAGGTGATCGCCGGATCGACCTGGAGGTGGGAGGCAAAAGTCGCAAATCCGCAGTCGCTGCCGGCGATCACGTTCTCGTGCCCGACGCGGTCTGCGTAGCGGACGACCCGCTGGGCGACCAGCTCAGGGTGCTCGACATAGTTGGTGGTCGAGTCGATCACGCCGGGGATCACCGCCTTGCCGTCGGGCAGCTTGACGTCGTCGAAGATCGTCCATTCGTGCTCGTGACGCGGATTGGCGGCCTCGAACGAGATCGCCGCCGGACGAGCCTCGAACACGATGTCGATGATGTCTCGCAGCGCGACGTCGTGGTGGTGGGGCCCCTCGTAGTTGCCCCAGCAGAGGTGCATCCGCATCTCGTCGGCGGGGATGTCACGCGTCGCATGGTTGATCGCCTCGACGTGGACACGGGCACGGGCGCGGAACTCCTCGAGCGTCTCGCCGGGAGTCATGTGGTGCGTCATCGCGAGGTCAGGACAGTCGAGCTGGAGCACGAGCCCGGCCTGGTGGATCTCGTCGTACTCGGCCTTCATCGCGTCCGCGAGCGCGGCTATGTACTCCTCGTGGCTGGGGTAGTACTGGTTGGTCAAGAAGAACGAGATCACGCCCGGTGAGGCCGCGCTCATGAACGCGTCCCTGACCTCGGTGTGGTTGACGGCCGCCTTGAGGTTCGCGATGTCGGTGCGGACGGCCTCGTGGTCGCGATAGGAGACCTTGTCGATGCAGGCGGGCATCTCGAAGTCGACCCCGGCGCCCATCACACGCTGCAGGTAGTCGGGGAACTCGGCCAGGTCGGCAGGGAGGCCGGCCATGCCGCCCGAGCCGCCGAAGCCGTCGAGGCGCTCCTTGACGTAGGTCGAGTAGCCGATCTTGCCGGCCTCGCCGTCGTTTACGACCGTGACGCCAGACCGGACCTGCTGCGCGACCACCTCGTCGACAGCCTCGCGGATCTGCTCGTCGAGGTTGTCGGGCGTCGGCTCGCCGCGATCGCGCGCCCGCAGGCCCTCCATCAGCGACGGCGGCCGGGGCAGGCTGCCGGTGTGGGTGGTCAGGATCTCGTCGGTTGAGCGTTTCATCTGGCTGCACCCGTCGACTCTCTGTTCTCGGTGTTCGTGTGCTCTGTGCTTACCCGATCGCGATATCGAGCACCCGGTCGACATCGCGCTCGTCGTTGTAGATGTGCCATGAGGTGCGCAGCAGCCCGCCGCGCACGGCGGTCACGATGCCCGCCTGCGTGAGCCGGCCGGCCGCTCCCGGAAGGTCAGCGCAGACGATCGCGCTGTTGCTCGGCGCAAGCCCGGCTCCGGCGCGAAAGCGGTTGGCCAGGCCGACATCGTGGTCGTGGATCGCCTGCACTCCGATCTGGTCGATCAGCTCCAGCGCCGGCGTCGTCCCGACCCACGAAAACCAGGCCGGAGAGAGATCGAAACGGCGGGCGCTCGATGCCAGCCGCAGCGGCGGGCCGAAGTAGCTGGAATGCACATCCTCGCCGGCGTACCAGCCGGCGCTGTGCGGGACGGCCCGCTCGAGCAGGCGGTCAGAGATCGTGACGAAGGCGCTCCCGCGAGGGGAGACGAGCCACTTGTAGGCTGTGCACGCAACCGCGTCGAATCGCGCCGCGTCGATCGGGAGCCAGCCGCACGCCTGGGTCGCATCACAGATCGTGACCGCGCCGACGGTCGTCGCCGCGGCGACGATCTCGTCGAGGTCGGCGACCTCGCCGGTGCTCATCTGCACGGCGCTGAACGCGACCGCGTCGGCACCGGCCGCGACCGTCTCGGCGAGCCGGCCGACCGGGACCATCTCGACACGCAGCCGCTCCTGGACGAGCAGCGGGAAGAGGGTCGAGGTGAACTCGATCTCGGGCACGATGACCCGTGCGCCGGCCGGCAGCCCGGTGATGACCGCTCCGATCAGCTCCGAGACCGTCGCGCCAACCGCGACCTGCTCCGTCCCTACGCCGACCAGCCGCGCGAACGCCGCACGCGATTCGTCGGTGCTGCGGCCCCAGTCCTCCCAGCTCGTGCGGCCCGCGCGCCAATCCTCGAGCGCCGACTGGAGCGCCTCCCAGGCCGGCTGCGGCGGGATCCCATAGCTCGCCGTGTTGCAGTACACCCCGTCGGGCTTCCACAGTGTTCGCGCCTCGGAGATCCGCACGACCAGGATTGGATCACACGCGACGTGCCGGCCGCGCGCTTGGGGCCTAGGACCAATTGCCGATGGCAACCGGACGCGGATCGGCCTACCTTGGTCTGACACTCACGAGAGGAGCGTTTGAGATGACAAGCTCGGCGAGTCAGCGGATCACCGACGAAGTGACCTCGTGGCCCGGAGTCAGTGCCGGTACCGGGCGGCGCGGAGAATGGTCGTTCACGGTCGGCCGCAAGGAGATCGGCCATCTCCACGGCGACCACGCGGCGCATTTCTTCTTCTCCAAGGAGCTCTGGATAGAGCTCGAGCAGGAGGGGCGGATCGTCGATCACCCGGTCTTCCCCGGCCGCGTCGGTCCGGCGGCGCGCCGGATCGAGAGCGAGGCCGACGTGCAGGACGTGATCGAAATGCTGCGGCTCAACTACGACCGGATCGTCTCCCGAGGCTCGGCCGAGCTCGACGCCGCGTAGGGCGCTGCGGCCTGGGTACCGTAACGGGGGATGCCCGATCGCCCGACGGTCCTGATCACCGGCGCCACCGACGGTCTCGGAAAGGCGCTCGCCGCCAGGGGGGTGGCCGACGGTGCGGCGGTGATTCTGCACGGTCGCGACAAGGCCAAGCTCGACCGTACCGCAGCCGAGCTTGGAGGCGCCGGCGAGCTGCGTACGGTGCAGGCGGACCTGGCCGAGCTCGCCCAGGTGCGGCGGCTGGCGCAGGACGTCAAGCGGACCACCGACCGACTGGATGTGGTGGTGAGCAATGCCGGGATCGGCTCCGGCCTGCCCGATTCCCGTGATCGGCAGACAAGCGCCGACGGTTACGAGCTGCGTTTCGCGGTCAACTACCTGGCCGGCTTCCTGCTGACGGTCGAGCTGCTGGAGCTGCTGCGCGAGTCTGCACCGGCGCGGATCGTCAACGTCGCCTCGATCGGCCAGTACCCGCTCGACTTCGATGACCTGATGCTCGAGCACGGCTACGAGGGGACGCGGGCCTACGCGCAGAGCAAGCTCGCGCAGATCATGTCCGGGTTCGAGCTCGCGTCCCAGATTCCGGCGAGCGAGATCACGGTCAACAGCCTGCACCCGTCGACGTACATGCCGACCAAGATCGTGATGCGCGAGCGTGGAGCGAGCATCGACACGATCGAGCAGGGTGTCCAGGCGACCTATCGGCTGGTCGCCTCGCCCGAGCTGGCCGGGACCACCGGCCGCTACTTCGACCGCACCCGTGACACGCGCGCCGACGAGCAGGCATACGACGCCGCGGCGTGCGCCGAGCTGTGGCGGCGCAGCGAGCAGCTCGTCGGTCTCAGCGGCTGAGCGTGACTGGCTACGGTAGAGCGATGCCGGAGGCGGGAGACAACAAGCCGGCGCTGCTGGTCAGCGATGCCGAGCGCGAGAGGGGATCGCGCTGTTGCGCGACGCGGTCGCCGAGGGCCGGCTGACGCTCGAGGAATTCTCGGAGCGGGTCGGCAGCGCCCAGCTGGCGCGCACCGAGCCCGAGCTCGCGGCGCTGGTCGCCGATCTGCCGGCCGAGCCGAGGTCCGCTGCGTTGACGGCGCCCGCCGTCAAGTACCGGGCGACCTTTTCGAAGCTTGTCCGCAGCGGGCCATGGGAGCTGGCGCAGCGAACGGCGTTCCGGTGCATCTTCGGCACGATCCGCCTCGATCTGCGCCAGGCGACGCTGCGCGGTGACGAGGTCGATCTGTACCTCTATGACCTGTTCGGCACCGTAACCGTGATCGTTCCCGAGGGGATCGCCGTCTCCGTCGACGGAGGGGGGCGTTCGCCAGCCAGGTGATCCAGGCGCCGAGCACGCCGCCCGTTCCGGGTTCGCCGCAGCTGCGGATCCACGCCTCGGGCCCGGGCGGCACGCTGTACGTGCGCGGCCGGGAGTAATCGCGTGGTCCGCTTGCTGACGCATTTGGCTTGGATGCCGCCTACGGATGCGGCCCGTAGGGTGATTACTGGGCCATGTGACGGTTAGCCGCCTACGGCTCCCGGTGGACGCTTCGTCCCCGATCGAACTAACGCTGAGCTACGGTCGTTGGACAGCCGATGAACGCCGTGCTGACACTCACCGAGCCCACACGCAAGGGCGGCCCCAACCGCCGGGCGCGCCGGCTGACCCTGATCGCGCTGAGCCTCGGCTTCTGCGTCGTCCAGCTCGACGTGAGCGTCGTCAACGTGGCGGTCAAATCGATCGGGGCATCGCTGGGCGGCGGCATCAGCTCGTTGCAGCTGGTCGTCAGCGCCTACACGGTGACGTTCGCCGCGTTCATCCTGACCGCGGGTGCGCTTGCGGACCGGATCGGCGCCAAGCGAGTGTTCGTCGGCGGGTTCGTGCTGTTTACGGTCGCGTCGATTGTCTGCGGGCTGGCGCCGAGCTTTCCCGTGCTGATCGGGGCGCGCGCCGTGCAGGGCGTCGGCGCCGCGGTTCTGGTCCCGGCCTCGCTGACGCTGCTCAACCACACATTCCCCGAGCCGGCTGCCCGGGCCAGAGCGGTCGGGCTGTATCTCGCCGGTGCCAGCACCGCCCTGTCGGGTGGCCCACTGGTCGGCGGCATCCTGATTGAGACGCTCGGCTGGCGCGCGATCTTCTTCATTAACGTGCCCGTCGCGGCCGCCGGCATCCACCTGACGAGCAAATATGCCCGTGAGACGCCGAGGGCCCGTGACCGCGGCGTCGACCTCCCCGGTCAGTTCGCCGCCGTGATCGCGCTGGTGGCGCTGGTCGTCGCGACGATCGAGGGCGGCGCGCGCGGGTTCGGCGATCCGCTCGTGGTCGCAGGATTTGCCGTGTTCGTGCTCGCGGGCGCGGCGTTCGTGGCGATCGAGCACCTGTCGGCGCGGCCGATGCTGCCGCTGGCACTGTTCAGGTCGCGAACGTTCAGCTGCTGTGCGGTGTTCGGCCTGCTGGTCAACATCGTGTTCTACGGGCTGATCTTCCTGTTCAGCCTCCTGTTCCAGCGCGGGCAGCACCTGTCGCCGCTGCAGACCGGGCTCGCGTTGGCGCCGATCATGGTCGCGGTCACGGCCTCCAATCTCGCCTCCGGTGCGATCACGCAGAGGCTCGGCCCGCGGCTGACGATCGCGATCGCCGCGGGGGTGCTCGCGGCCGGATGCGCGGCGCTGCTGGGAGTCGGCCCGTCGACTGGCTACGGGGCGCTCGTGCTGCCGCTGGTGGCGTTCGGGCTCGGGGGCGGGCTGATCATCCCGGTGATCACGTCGGAGCTGCTGGGCAGCGTTGACCGGTCCCGGTCGGGGGTCGCGGCCGGGACGCTCAACACGCTGCGCCAGGCGGGCAGCGCGATCGGCGTGGCGCTGTTCGGCTCGCTGGTCGCGGCGGGCCTGGTCTCGGGCGTGCACGCCGCGCTGGCGCTGTCGATCGCGCTGGCGCTCGTGGTCGTCGCGCTGACGCCGCTGATCAGGTCGCGCTGACGCCGCTGATCAGGTCACGCTCTTCGTGACCGTGAACCGCATCTCGCGCAGCTCGGCGGCGTGGAACGCGAGCGCCGCGTCATCGGCGCTCGCATAGGGGCGATCTTCGAGCTCGCGATAGGGGATGGCGACCTCGAGTTCGGGCTCGCTCAGCGGAGAGGGGTCAAGTCCAACGCGCAACGGCTCGGTGACGGCGATCTTGACCGCCGCGTAAGGGCCGCCGGCGGCCATCGGGACGCCGCTGACGATCCTCGGAGCGACCGGCTGGTCGATCGTCGCCAGGCTGCTTGACATGTCGAGCGGCTCGCCGCTCCCGGTGGGCTGCGAGAGATCGATCAGCCCGTGGGCGAGCGACAGCAGATCAACGGCCTGGAGCACCTCGTAGGCGTGCCAGGTGGCGGCGTCGAACTCGCTGCGCCGGCCTCGATAGCCCCACGCCTCGCGCAGCGCCGGCATCCACCGGGCCTCCTGGGTGGCAACGACCTCGCGCGCGATCGGATGGTCAGCGGGCGAACCATCACCGACCCCCCAACGGCTCGTGTAGAAGCCGCTGAAGTGCATCGAGACCAGCACGCCCGCATGCAGATCGCGCTCATAGACCGACTCGACGCCGCGACCGTACGGGCCGACGCTGTCGCTCAGCGGCAGCTCGGCGAAGTGCGCGGGCCGCCGGGCGTCGGGGTTGTACACCGGCTGGGGATCGAGTTCGAGCCATCCGTCGTCGTGGTGGTATGCGGCGCACAGGAGCGCCTCGCGGGGGGCTGGGATCGCGAACTGGTCATTTCCCCAGTGCTGCGCAAACCAGCCCGCGAGTGCCGCGTGGTCGGGTTGCGTGATCAGCCTCAAGCGCCCTTCGCCACGTGTCACGAGCATCGCAGCGACCCCGCACGACGATCGACGGTGGCAAACATGGCCCCATCTTGTCATTGCCCGTTAGGCCGCGACCGAGCGTGGGCATTACGGTGGGGTCATGAACGCCAGCTCCAGCGACGGCGGCGAACACCGCGTGGTGGTGATCGGCGGCGGCTTCGGCGGCCTGCAGGCGGTCAAGCACCTGCGTCACGCGCCGGTGGCCGTGACGCTCGTCGACAGCCGCAACTTCCATCTCTTTCAGCCGCTCACCTATCAGGTGGCGACCGGCGCACTGTCACCGAGCGACGTCACCTACCCGCTGCGATCGGTGTTCGGCTCCTACCCCAATGTCCGCGTCGTGCTCGCGGAGGTGACGGGCTTTGACCTCAAGCGGCGCAGAGTGCTGCTCGCCACCCACAAGCACGAGGCCGCCCCGGATGAGCTCGAATACGACACGCTCGTCGTCGCGGCCGGGTCGAGCTACTCGTATTTCGGCCACGAGGAGTGGCGCGAGATCGCAGGCGAGGTGAAGTCACTGGAGAGCGCGCTCGCGGTCCGCACTCGTGTGCTTGACGCATTCGAGCGCGCCGAGGTCACGACCGACCCTGACGACTGCCACCGTGAGATGACGTTCGTGGTCGTCGGCGGTGGCCCGACCGGGGTCGAGATCGCGGGCCAGATCGCCGAGCTCGCGCGAGCGACGCTGCATCGCTACTTCCGTCGGATCGATCCCAGCGACGCGCGAATCGTGCTGGTCGAGATGGCTGACAGGGTGCTGACCGCGTTTCCGGAGTCGCTGTCTGCCAAGGCGCACTCGGCGCTCGAGGCCCTCGGCGTCGAGGTGGCGGTCCGCCGCACGGTGGTCGGGGTCGACCGGGATGGCGTGTCGCTCCAGGCGCAGGACGGGAGCGCGGAGCGGATCAATGCCCGCACCGTGATCTGGGCCGCCGGCGTCCGCGCCTCCGATCTAGCCGGCAAATTGGGCGAGCTCGCAGGGGCGCAGGTTGACAAGTCCGGCCGCGTGACGGTCGAGCCCGATCTGACGCTGCCGGGCCATCCCGAGGTGCTTGCGATCGGTGACATGGTCGATGTCAGTGACGGCAAGGGTGGTGCGCTCGGCCTCCCGGGGCTGGCACCGGTGGCGATCCAGGAGGGGGCATATGCCGGGCGGCTGATCTCGCACCGACTGCAGGGCAGGGCGATCGGACCGTTCCGCTTCCATGACAAGGGCAATCTGGCGACGATCGGCCGGGGAACCGCGGTCGCCGATCTGGGGCGCATCAGGCTCAGCGGGCTGCCCGCGTGGATGATCTGGCTTGGGGTCCACATCTGGTACCTGATCGGCTTCCAGAACCGGCTGGTTGTGCTCGTTCGATGGTCGATCAGCTTCTTCACGCGCGGGCGCGCCCAGGGGTCGCGGATCATCTCGCCGCCGCCGCCGTGAGAAGCGGTTTCGGCGGACTCTGAGCTACTGTGCGCATGTCGAACACGGGGAGGAGGGGCCCGCGGCCGGGCCGTGCAACGGTGAGCGGGGATCGAGCACGTAACGCGAACTTCGTACAGTCGCTCGAGCGCGGGCTGGCGGTGATCCGCGCCTTTGATGCCGAGCATCGTGAGCTCAGCCTCAGCGAGGTGGCGCGGCTGTCGGGGCTGACCCGCGCTGCGGCGCGGCGCTTTCTGCTGACGCTCGCCGAGCTCGGTTACGTGACCGCGGTCGACGGCCGGTTCTCGCTCAGCCCGCGGGTGCTCGAGCTCGGCTACGCCTATCTGTCTGGCCTGACGTTGCCCGAGGTCGCCGAGCCGCACATGGAGGAGCTGGTCGCCGCCGTCAACGAGTCGTCGTCGATCTCGGTGCTTGACGACACCAACATCGTCTACGTCGTGCGGGTCCCGACCCGGCGGATCATGAGCATCACGCTGTCGGTCGGGACCAGGCTGCCCGCGTACGCCACCTCGATGGGGCGCGTCCTGCTCGCCGGGCTGCCCGAGGACGAGCTCGAACGGCGGCTGGGGCGGATCGAGCTGCGCGCGCTCTCGTCGCACACGATCACCGATCGTGGCGCGCTGCGCGAGGTCATCGAGCAGGTGCGCGACCAGGGATACGCGGCCGTCGACCAGGAGCTCGAGGAGGGGCTGCGGTCACTCGCGGTCCCGATCCACGACGCCTCGGGGTCGGTCGTCGCCGCGCTCAACATGTCTGTTCACGCCAGCCGGGCGACGATCGCGGCCATGCGGCGCGACTTCCTGCCGCAGGCGCGCAGGACCGCCGCGGCGATCGAGGCCGATCTGCTCCGCGCCGGCGGCGCGATGCCGGCGGCCCGGGCCGCGGGCTGAGACTCGAGCACAATCCCGGCCCAGATCCGCTCGCGCGCCCCTGCGGCGAGCCTCGAGCGTCAGGCGGGGCTCGCCTCCGTTGGGGCGCCCGCCACCACCGGCTCGAGTTCATGCGGGGCGGGCTCACGCGCGAGATCCCGGGCCAGCCCGGTGAGCAGCTCCTGCAGCTCGGGGTTGTTCTCGGGCGCCCACCCCTCGCAGCGCCGCTCGAGGCTGGCGCGCCGCTCGGCGACCAGCCGCTCGACGATCTGCTCGCCCTCCGGGGTGACCGGGAACTCGGGACTGCCGGCCACGGCCACGGTGACCAGCCCCGATTTGACGAGCTCGTCAAGCGCCTCTTCACCCACCTCGGCGGGGATGTCGAACTCCTGACAGAGCGCGGGGATGTCAGCGCCCGGGTTGTCGTGCAGGCGGATGATCAGCCAGCAGGCGGCGGCGGAGAGGTCGACCCCGGCGCGCTCGGCCAGCCGCTCGACGAGCCGGCGTCGCTCATCGCGGCCGATCACCTGTGACAGCGCCCTGGCGGCCTCGGCCAGCGACTCTGTGTGCTTGGGCACTGCGAAACTCTCACCGATTCCGCTGCCGGCGGCGACCGTGTCGCGGAGCTTTCGCTGCGGCAGGATCCAGCTCATCAGGAACGCGGCCCCGGCGATGCAGGCCGCGACGACGAACACGGTGCTGAGCGCGTTGGTGAACGCGGTGATGTAGATCGTGTGGATAGGCGGCGGCAGCTTGGCGAGCGCCGTCGGGTTCAGGCTCAGGCTGCCGCCGGCCGTGGCGTGCTGGGCCGACGGCGGCAATGACGACGCGAGCTCGGAGCTCAGCCGGTTGGAGAAGATCGACCCGAGCACGGCGGTGCCGACCGAGCCGCCGATCGACCGAAACAGGGTCGCGCCCGAGGTCGCCACGCCGAGGTCCTTGTAGTCGACCGCGTTCTGGACCGCGAGCACCAGCACCTGCATCACCGAGCCGAGGCCGAGGCCGAGCACGAACATGAAAGCCGACGCCGCGAGCCTGCTCGTCTGCGCATTCATCGTCGACAGCAGCGCCAGCCCGACGACCATCACGGCGGTGCCGATGATCGGAAACGGCTTGTAGCGGCCGGTCGAGCTGATGATCTGGCCCGATGCGATCGAAGTGATCAGCAGCCCGCCCATCAGCGGCAGGATCTGAAGGCCCGAGCCGGTCGGGCTGGCGCCGTTGACGACCTGCAGGAACAGCGGCAGGTAGGTGACCGACCCGAACAGCGCAAAGCCGACGATCAACCCGATCCCGCTCGTGACCGTGAACACCCGGTTTGCGAACAGGCGCGGCGGCAGCACCGGCTCAGACGCGCGACGCTCGACGGTGACGAACACGACGACCAGCACGACCGCCAGCGCCGCGAGGCCGATGATCTGCGGCGAGCCCCATGCGTAGTCGGTGCCTCCGAGGGTGCAGGTCAGCACGACCGCGCTGAGCGCCGCGGCCAGCAGCGCGGCGCCGAGGTAGTCGATCCGATGGTGCACCTCAGCCTTGACCGCCGGCAGCGTCACCGCCAGCACCCCGAACGCGACCACACCGATCGGCAGGTTGACGTAGAAGATCCAGCGCCACGAGAGGTTCGTCGTGAAGAAACCGCCGAGCAGCGGGCCGATCACGCTCGCCAGCCCGAACACCGCGCCGAACAGTCCCTGGTAGCGGCCGCGCTCGCGGGGCGGCACCACGTCGCCGATCGCCGCCATCGTGCCGACCATCAACCCGCCGCCGCCCAGCCCCTGCAGACCGCGAAAGACGATCAGCTCGGTCAGGCTCTGCGAGATGCCGCACAGCGCCGACCCCGCCAGGAAGATCACGAGCGCGATCTGGAGCATGATCTTGCGGCCGTAGAGATCGCCGAGCTTGCCGTACACGGGCGTAACCGCGGTCTGGGCGAGCAGGTATGCGGTGACGACCCACGAGATGTGATTGAGGCCGCCGAGATCGCCGACGATCGTCGGCAGCGCGGTCGAGACGATCGTCTGATCGAGCGCCGCCATCAGCAGCACGAGCATCAGCCCGGTGAATACGACCCACACGCCATGGCGCGCAGGTGCCGCCGTTGCGTCGGCGGTGGTCAAGACGCGCTCCGCGCTGACACGGCGGTGATCATACGGCCGGCCGATCGCAAGGCCGACGGCTCAGCTCGACTCTCCCCGAGCGAGCCCCGCCGGACCGCTCGACGAGCGCAGCGCGAGCGTCGTCACGGCCCACACGGCCAGCGTGACCGCCGCGGTCACCGCGCCCAGCAGGCAGACGCCGCCCCAGCCATCGCTCGCGAACAGCGTCGAGCTCAGCGCCGAGCCCGCGGAGGCGCCCAGAAAGCAGCTGACCATGTAGGCGGTCGTGAGGCGACTGCGGGCCTCGGGACGTAGGGCGTAGATCGCGCTCTGATTGCTGATGTGGAGCGCCTGGGAGGCGAAGTCGAGCAACGCGATGCCGAGGATCAACGGCGCCAGCGAACTGCGACCGGCTGCGAGCACCCCCCAGCTGACAAGCAGCACGACGATCGCGGCGACGCTCGTGAGCTGGCCCAGACCGCGGTCGGCCAACCGTCCCGCGATCGACGCCGCCAGCGCTCCGGCGATGCCGACCAGCCCGAACAGGCCGATCAAGGCGTTGCCGTAGTTGTACGGCGATCCCGCCAGCAGGAACGCGATCGAGGTCCACAGCGCGCTGAAGCAGACGAAGCTCAGCGCTCCGAGCATCATCCGCTGACGGAGCACAGGCTCGTCGCCGATCAGCGTCGCGACCGAGCGAAGCGAGCCGCGGTAGGAGAGGTCGGCCGTCGGTGGGACCCGTGGCAACGATCGGCGCAGGACCACCGCCAGGATCAGCATCGCGACCGCCGCGAACACGAACACGCTGCGCCAGCCGAACAGTTCAGCGATCAGCCCGCTGACCGTCCGCGCGGTCAGGATCCCGATCAGCAGGCCGCTCATCACGGTTCCGACCACGCGACCGCGCTCGTGCTCAGCCGCCAGCGACGAGGACATCGGCACAATCACCTGCGCGACGGTCGACGTGACGCCGACGACGCCGAGCGCAGCGCCGAACACGAGGTACTGCGGCGCGGCCGCGGCGATCCCGAGCCCGACCGCGGTCACCAGCAGCGTCGTCGAGATCAGGCCGCGGCGTTCGCGGAGATCCCCGACGGGCACCAGGAACGCCAGCCCGACGACGTACCCGAACTGCGTGATCGTGATCAGCAGCCCGGCGCTCTCCTCCGAGACGCCGAACGCGTGTGCGAGCGTGTTCAGCAGCGGCTGCGCGTAATAGAGGTTGGCGACCGCTGCCCCGCAGGCAATCGCCAACAGGACGACCAGCCGCCGGCTGATTGCGCGCGACGCGGCAGTCGGGCTGTCAGCCTGCGTGGCGATCTGTTCAACATAGCCACAGCGCGACTTCCAGCGGGTGGCCGTGTTTACCAACCGCGAGGCACCGACAGATTTCAGAGAGGAGCGCCACTTGGCGTCGAAAGACAACCGTTTCATGCTGCTGCTGGCCGCACTGGCGACGACGCTGGGGGCGACCGCGCTCGGTGCCGCCCCGGCGTCCGCGGCTCGGCTCGCGGCCGATTGCCAGCCGTACTCCGCGCGGCCGTGCCTGTTCCCGTATCCCGACAACCGCCTGACTCGCAAGGACAAGCACAGCGTCACCGGCGTCCGGGTCAACATGCCCGCCGGCGCGATGCCGGTCAACGCAAGTGGCGTGCGAATCGTGCCCGGGCCATACAACCGCAACGACGGGTTCAGCCCCGGCAGCACGATCGTGCTTCACGTCCCCGGGCTCGACAACCAGAAGGCGCTGAGCCGTACCGGCGGCGCCCCGCTGACCAACATGGGCAAGTCGCTTGCCAAGCGCCAGCCGATCGTCGTGATCGACGAGGCGACCGGCAAGCGCCAGGTGATCTGGACCGAGCTCGACGCCAACGCCAAGGCGGCCGCCACGCGCGACCTGATCATTCACGGCGGCAAGGACTTCCTAGACGGCCATACCTACGTCGTCGCGCTGCGCAACCTGCGCGCCGCCGGCGGCCGGCTGATCGCCGCGCCGCGGTGGTTCAAGCCACTGCGCAGAGGCGGCCGGCTGCCCCGTTCGGAGCGTTCACAGCGCAGCCGTTATGAGCGGATCTTCAAGGTGCTCAAGCGCGCCGGGATCGCGCGCGGGAGCCTGTATGAGGCGTGGGATTTCACCGTCGCCTCGCGACAGAACCTGACCGGCCGGATGCTCGCGATCCGTAACAACGCCTTCTCCCAGCTGGGCGATACCAACCTCGCCGACGGGACGGTGCACGGCAACGCCCCGTCGTTTGAGGTCACGAGCACCTCGGTGCTCTCACCGGCCGCGGGGGTCGTCGGGCCGATGAGGGCGATCAAGGGCACGTTCCAGATTCCGTGCTACCTGGTCATCTGCGGTTCGAGCGCGACGGCGGGCTTTCACTACAGCTCCAACAAGGCGGACGCGACGCCGACCCAGATCGCCGGCAACGTCGCCACGGCGCCGTTTGAGTGCATCGTGCCGGCCAGCGCAACGCCGCTGACCCCGGCGCGGATCTCGCTCTACGGTCACGGTCTGCTCGGCTCACACGACGAGGTCGAGGCGACCAACGTGCAGGACATGGCCAGCGAGCACAACATGGTGTTCTGCGCGACCGATTGGTGGGGCCTGGCCGAGGGGGACGAGGGCAATGACGCCGCCGCGCTCGCGAACCTGAACCTGTTCCCGGCGGTGATCGACCGGCTCCAGCAGGGCGTGCTCAACACGCTGTTCCTCGGCCGGCTGATGCTCAACCCGAAGGGCTTTGCGTCCAGCGGGGCCTTCCAGCTGACCGGCCAGCCGCTGATCGAGACCAAGAACCTGTACTACGACGGCAACAGCCAGGGCGGGATCGAGGGCGGTCTGACGACCGCGGTGGCGCCGGACTTCCGCCACGCCGTGCTCGGCGTGACCGGGATGGACTACGCCAACCTGCTCGTTCAGCGCAGCACCGACTTCGCTCCGTTCGGCGGGATTCTGTACCCGTCGTATCCCGACGACTCGCTGCATCCGCTGCTGCTCGATCTGATCCAGCAGCTTTGGGATCGCGGCGACCCCGACGGCTATGCGCAGTTCATGACCTCGCATCCGCTGCCTGACACCCCGTCACACCAGGTGCTGATGCAGATCGCCTACGGCGACCACCAGGTCAGCATGTACTCGGGCGCGCTCGAGGCGCGCACGATCGGTGCCTCGGCCTATCAGCCGGCGCTCGATCTGAGCACCAACCGCTCCCGCGACCGGAACCTGTTCTACGGGATCCCGGCGATCAAGAAGTTCCCGTTCAGCGGGTCCGCGATCGAGATCTGGGACAGCGGCGCAGGGCGCGTTGCGCCACCGCCGCTGGCGAACCTGCCGCCGCTGGACTCGAGCACCAACATCGACCCGCACGAGGACGTTCGCAACACGCCGCTCGCCCGCGAGCAGAAGTCCGACTTCCTGGAGCCGAACGGGGTGATCGTCAACGTCTGTGGCGGTCAGCCGTGCCGGACGTCGGTGTACACGCCGTAGGGCGCCGGATCTCGATCTAGGCGCCGCGAGGTGCGGCAATGCGCAGCGCCGGGAGCCCATCGATGCTCTCGGCGTTGCGCTGCGCCATGTAGTCGTCAAGCGCCGTCGGCCCTCCTTGGCGAGCTTGCCCTCAGCCCAGCGGCGCGAGTTCGGACGCTCGCCGGTGAACGTCATCAGCGGCACGCCGTAGCCGCACGAGTCGGCGATCCGCTCGACGTCGACGCGGACGACCGCGCGGCGCTGCTCTGCCAGCACGTCGGCGCCTGGAAACTCGAGCGCGTCGCCGGCCAGCACCTCGCCGTGGCCGTGGAGGCGCAGGATCCGCGGCGAGCCCTCAAACGCGCACAGCATCACCACGATCCTGCCGTTCTGCTGCAGGTGGGCGACCGTCTCGGCGCCGCTGCCGACGAGGTCCAGGTACGCGAGCGTACGGTCATCGAGCAGCCGCAGCGTGCCGATCGGGCCCTTGGGCGAGACGTTGATATGACCGTCGTCCCCGCTCGGCGCGGTCGCGACGAAGAACATCGGCTGGCGCTCGATCCAAGCGCCGAGAAACGGCTCGATCCGCTCGTAGATCTGTCCCACGAGAGTCAGGCTAGCTCAGCCGGTGAAGATCGGCTTGGCGCGGTGCCTGGGCTTGCGCGGCGGGGGCTGGGCAACCTTGTTGAGGAACGGCAGCAGGTGCGAAAAGAAGGCGTTGTGGGGATAGGCGCTGTTGGGATCGTTGTGCGCGTAGTCGGGACGGTTGACGAGGGTCAGGTTCGCGGCCGGAATACGTGACTGTCGCGCGAGCGCACGCGTCGTATCGAGCAGCAGGTCGTTGGGGCCACTCAGAGCCGCTCCGAACGCGTACATCAGCAGCTTGTGGGGGAGCCTGCGGCCCATCGTCGTCTTGAGCCCCAGGACCTGCTGGGCGGGCGTCGGGATCCCGTTGTTGACCCCGCCGCTGTCGAGCGTCAGCCGGTCGGGGAAGTACCACTCTGTGCCGTCCACGTTCGGGATGTCGCCGCCGGAGAACATCTGCGCAAAGCGCCGGATCGGGGTCAGCGCGCCGCTCCCGTTCCAGCCGAACGGCGGCGAGCCGGTCGTCGCGATGCCCGCTCCCAGATGGGCCTGGGCGGCGATCAGCGACGGCGGCGAGGTCCCGACGTTGAGCGCGTAGCCGTACTGGCCCAGATTGGTGACCGGCACCGAGGGGGTCAGGTGAAATGGGTTCAGCAGTCCGGAGGACTGCCCCAACGACTGCTGGTTGGGGAACTGGAGTGCCGCCAGCGAGCCGGTCGAGCTGAAGATGCCGGCGTCCGGGGCCGGGATCCCACCGAAGTTCAGCCATGGCGATGAACTCGGATCATTGAGCTTGGCGAGGGCCGCCTGAGCTGCGGCCGCGCTCTCACCGGCGAACGAGCCACCGTCGATGTAGACCAGCCCCGAGAGCTCATCGGCCCCCGGGTGGCCACCGAAATCCCAGGTCGCGTAGGCGGTGACGACGGTGCCGCCGAGCGAATGACCGCCGAGCACCACCTTGCCGCCGAGCTTGTGCGCCGCAGCGATCACCCGGTGCAGGTCACCGACCGCGACCTTCATGCCCCACTGCTTGGCGAACTCGACGCTCGCGTTGGGGACCGGATGGAAATGGTGGGTGATGCTCGGGTCGATCAGGTAACCGAGGTAGTAGTCGAACACCTCGGTCGCGGTCGTCCTGTGCTGCTTGGCCAGGTTGAGGACCGACTGGTCCTCGAGCAGGTTCTCGCGGCGCTCGACGGCCCACACCTGCCAGCCCTTCTCCTTGGACACGATCCACCGCGCAAGCGGGACGAAGTAGGCGCTGCCCGCCGAGGTGCCCGGCTCGAGCACGAGCACGTTCTTGGCCGCTGCGGGGCCGATCTTCAGCACCCCGACCCTGTCATAGCGAGCGGGCGTTCCGGGCGACGGCGCGCCCGGCATCCATTGCACGTGCAGGGCCGCCGACGCGCTGGCGGCAAATGCAAACGCGAGCATGACCGCGAACAGCGACGCTACGAACGCTCTCCGGAGTGGACGCACGGCTGCTTAGTATTCACAACCGCCCCGATGCGTGCGCTTGTATCCGCCCCGACCGCCCCGTTCGCCACGCTCGCCGAGGTGCCCGAGCCGCAGCCGCTGCACGACCAGGCGCTGGTCGAGGTCAGGGCGCTGAGCCTCAATCGAGGTGAGACCAGGCGACTTGCGACGCTGCCGGAGGGCACCGTCACCGGCTGGGATCTGGCCGGGGTAGTGCTGGCGCCCGCCGCCAACGGGCTCGGCCCACGGGCCGGCGCACGGGTCGTCGGGCTGGTCGGCGCCGGGGCGTGGGCCGAGCGGGTCGCGGTCAGCACCGAGCAGCTCGCCGAATTGCCCGACCGGGTCACCTTCGAGCAGGCCTCGACGCTTCCGGTGGCCGGCCTGACGGCGCTGCGCAGCCTCGAGGTCGGCGGCTTCGTGCTCGGCAAGCGTGTGCTAATCACGGGTGCCAGCGGCGGCGTCGGACGGTTCGCGATCCAGCTGAGCAAGCTCGCGGGCGCTCACGTCACCGCGATCGCGCGGCGCACTGGCCGGCCTTCGCGAGCTGGGCGCCGACGAGGTGTTCGAGGAGCTGGAGCCCGAGGGAGCGAACTTCGAGCTGATCATGGACGCGATCGGCGGCCCGGTGCTCGGGATCGCGATGCAGCGGGTCGCCCCGCAGGGCACGGTCGTGAGCTTCGCGTCGACGGTCACCGAGCCGGTCAGCTACCCGACCCGGGACCTGTTCGCCCGGGCGCCAGGTGCCCGGCTGTACGGGCTCTACATCTTCTCCGAACTGATGCACACGCGCAGCGGCGGCGACGATCTGAGCCGTCTCGCCGACCTGGTCGCCAGCGGCCGGCTCGATCCGCAGATCGACCTGTTGCGCTCGTGGCGGCAAGCCGGCGAGGCGATCGAGGCGCTGCTCGGACGGCACGTGGCGGGCAAGGCCGTTCTGACCGTCGACTGACACGGCCGGTCAGATCTCAGTCTGAATCCTGACAGGCGCAGACCGGCGCCGTTGACGGCCGTCGAGCAGCCCTCGTGCCCCTGCAAACGCCGGGTCAGCGCGGGTTCTGCGCCTTACTCCGGTGGCCTGTGCAACGCCGTATCAAGCGGTTGGCGGCTGCCGTCGCGTTGTGTTGCGGATTCATTAGGCAGCGTTTAACGAGGCCGAAATGGCTCGCATCAGGCACAACTTGCCAATACATTGTGGCCCCTCTGGGAACTCGACCTCTGAGGAGGAGGACTTTGAAGAGACACACCAGACCGATCGCTTCCACACTGCTTTCGGTCATCGCGGTGATCGCGCTCGCAGCCTGCGGCTCGAGCAGCTCATCAAGCTCCTCGTCGGCGGCTGCTTCGAGCAGCGGCGCGGCGAGCGGCAGCAGCTCCGGATCAACGGCGGGCACGGTGACAGCTGCTGATGGGCGGCGCGCCCCAGTCGCTCGACCCGGGCATGGACTACACGACCCAGGGAGCCGAGGCTCTGTGGGTGACCTACACCGGCCTGACGAGCTACGCGCACGCGGCCGGCGTCGCAGGGAGCAAGCTGATCCCCGGTCTGGCTACGGCCCTGCCGACGATCTCCGACGGCGGCAAGACATACACCGCCACCCTGCGCAAGGGGCTGAAGTTCTCCAACGGCCAGCCGGTCAAGGCGAGCGACTTCACCTGGACCGTCGAGCGCGCGATCAAGATCCCGTGGGGCGGCTCAGGAGCGTTCCTGACGTCTCAGATCGCGGGTGCGATGGCCTACTCAACCGGCAAGGCCAAGACGATTTCCGGGATCACCACGAACAACTCCACCGGCAAGATCGTGATCCACCTCAATCGCGCCCTACGGGCCGTTTGACAACGTGCTCGCGTTCCCGTCGATGGGACTCGTTCCGTCGGGCACGCCGATGAAGAACCTGCCGACCAACCCGCCCCCGGGCGTCGGGCCCTACAAGACGACCAACATCGTCCCCAACCAGGGGTGGGAGTCGGTCATCAACCCGGTGTACGCCAACGAAGCGATTCCTGGCATCCCGGTGGGCGCACGTCAACGTCCAGGTCAAGCTGTCGACCAACGTCCCGTCCAACGCCCTGTCGGTGCTCAACAACACCGCCGACATCTTCGACTGGGCGGACACGATCCCTGGCAGCCTGCTGCCGCAGATCAAGGCCAAGGCGTCTGACCGCTTCTCGCAGGTCAACCTCGGTGGTTCGACCTACTACATCTTCATGAATGTGACGCAGAAGCCGTTCAGCAGCCAACTCGCCCGCGAGGCGGTCGTCACGGGCCTCAACCAGGACGCCATGAACCGGCTCGGTTCGGGCACGCTGGTTGCCGGCCTGCTTCTTCCTGCCGGCCGACGTTCCTGGCCACATCAGCGGCAACAGCCAGTGCCCGTACGGGGCTCCCGGAACCGGCAACCTGGCCAAGGCCAAGGCAGCTGGTCAAGCAGTCGGGGATGGCCGGTACGCCGGTCACCGTCTGGAGCCAGGGCCGTCCGCCGCGCCAGCAGTGGATGACCTACTACACGCAGTTCCTGAACCAGATCGGCTTCAAGGCCACGCAGAAGGTGATCGCTGACGCGACCTACTTCACGACGATCGGCAACACGAAGCTGAAGCCACAGACCGGCTTCACGGACTGGAACCAGGACTTCCCCAACCCGGTCGACTTCTACCTGCTGGTCGACGGCAAGACGATCCTGCCCACCAACAACGAGAACCAGGGCATGATCAACGACCCGTACATCAACGGCCAGGTCTCGAAGCTCGCCACGACTCCGACCACTCAGCTGTCTACGGTCGCGTCGAAGTGGCAGTCGCTGGAGAAGTACGTCGCCAAGAAGGCGTACGTGGCCGTGTTCGGTTACCAGACGTTCCCGAAGTTCGCGTCCGACCGGATCGACTTCGGGGCGGCGCTGATGAATCCGATCTACGGGTGGGACTGGACCTCACTCCAGATCAAGTGATTCGAACGCGGCGGGCCGGGGCAGTAGTAGGCTGTCCCGGCCCCCCGTGGCTCGCGCTTCTGGTCTTGAATGGCAACCTCAGCTGAACGACTCGGCACCGGCCTCGAGTTCTCCGAAGATCCATTCGGTGACGAGAGTGGGGACCTGCCGCCCGGGATCGGGCCGTGGAAGCTCGCCGGGCGGCGGCTGAGGCGCAATAAGGTCGCGCTGTTCTTCGGCGGCGTGTTCCTGTTGATCGTCGTGCTCTGCCTGCTGGCGCCGGTGTACGCCGCTGACGTCGCCCACACGACGCCTCAGGCCGAGAACATCACGGGCACGGTCGAGGTCGGGGGCAAGCGGGTCGACATCGTCAGCCCGACCGATATCCCGGTGGGTCCGACGTGGCATACCCACTACTTCCTCGGCGCCGACGGCAACGGCCGTGACGTCGCCGTGCGGCTCCTCTACGGCGGGCGTAACTCGCTTCAAATCGGGGCGATCGCAACGTTGATCACGATGATCTTCGCGCTCATCCTGGGGGTCTGGGCCGGCTACTTCCGCGGCATCGCCGACGGGGTGATCAGCCGTGGCCTGGACATCATCTGGGCCTACCCGGCCGTGCTGCTGGGGATCACGCTCGGAACCGTGCTGGCGGTCGGCGGGATCGGGCCGCTGCACGGCACCAACCTCTACGTCCCGGCGGTCGTGATCGGGATCGTCTACATCCCGTACGTCGCCAAACCGGTGCGGGGCCAGGTGTTGCAGCTGCGAGAACGCGAGTTCATCGACGCCGCGCGCCAGCAGGGCCTCAGCGACTGGCGGATCATGTTCTTTGAGGTGATGCCGAACCTCGCCTCGACGATCGTCGTCTTCATCCCGCTGATCCTCGCCAACGCGATCCTGCTCGAGGCGGCGCTGTCGTTCCTCGGCGCCGGCGTGCAGCCGCCCAACCCGTCCTGGGGGACGATGATCTCCGACGGCATCGCGACGATCCCGGCCGCGTTCCACAACGTGCTGGTGCCGGGGATCATGCTGGTGCTGTGCGTGATGTCGATCAACATCTTCGGTGACGGCCTGCGTGACGCGCTCGACCCGCGGGCCAAGGTCCGCATCGCGCACTGATGGCCGAACCGGATAGAGATCGATGAGCCGCTTCATCGTCCGCCGCCTGTTCGCGATGGTGTTGGTGATGTTCGTCATCTCGCTGCTGACGTTCCTGCTGTTCGAGGCGATCCCGAACGGCAACCCGGCGTTCCGGCTCGCCGGCCGCACGGCGACCCCGGCGGAGATCCATCAGATCGAGGTCAAATACGGCTTCAACCAGCCGATCTACGTCCAGTATCTGCGGACGATGAAGAACATCTTCACCAACCAGGCGTACTCCTACACGCAGGGCTTCAACGTGCTGAGCGAGATCAAGGCCGGGCTGCCGGCGACGCTGTCGCTGGCGTTTGGCGCCGGGTTCATCTGGCTGTTCACGTCGATCGTGTTCGGCACCGTAGCCGCGATCAAGGCCGGGAAGTACACCGACCGGGTGCTGACGATCGTGTCGATGTTCGGCGTCTCGTTCCCGCCGTTCTTCCTCGGCGCAGTGCTGATCTACTACTTCGGCTACCAGTGGAACATCTTCCCGCTGGGCGGGTACGTCCCCTTAACCCAGGATCCCGTGCAGTGGTTCGTGCATCTCGTGCTGCCCTGGTTCACTCTGTCGGTCCTGTTCGTCGGCTTCTACTCGCGCGTGCTGCGCTCGACGATCCTCGACACGATCAATGAGGACTACGTCCGCACGGCGCACGCGAAGGGGCTCTCTGATCGGCAGGTGCTGATCCGCCACACGCTGCGTAACAGCCTGATCCCGATCATCTCGCTGTGGGGCCTCGACATGGCCCAGGTGATCGGCGGCGGAGCGATCCTGACCGAGTCGATCTACAACCTGCACGGCATCGGTCAGCTCGCGGCCCAGTCGATCGCCAGGCTCGACATCATCCCGATCCTCGTGATCGTGATGCTGACGGCGTTCGCGGTCGTGATCCTCGCCGCCGTGATCGACATCCTGTACGCGTTCCTCGATCCCCGGATCCGGCTCGCGATATGACCGCCACTGACGGGGCAGCGCCGCTGCTCGAGGTCGACGGCCTGCGAGTCTCGTTCGCGACTGAGGACGGAACCGTGCAGGCGGTGGACGGCGTCTCGTTCACGGTCGATGCCGGCGAGATCGTGGCGATCGTCGGCGAATCGGGTTCGGGCAAGTCCGTCACCGCGATGACTCTGATGGGGCTGACCCGCGGACCCAACGCCCGGTTTGAGGGGACCGCGACCTACGACGGCACCGAGCTGGTGCAGGCCACCCCCCAGCAGCTGCAGAAAATCCGCGGCGCGGGGATCGCGATGGTGTTCCAGGACCCGATGAGCTCGTTGGACCCGGTGCACCGGGTCGGCCAGCAGATCGTCGAGCAGATCCGCGTCCACGACCACAAGATCTCCAAGGCCCAGGCGCTCGACCGGGCCGTCGAGATGATGGAGCGGGTCGGCATCCCGCGCGCGGCCGACCGACTGCGGTCCTACCCGCACGAGTTCTCAGGCGGCATGCGACAGCGCGTGATGATCGCGATGGCCCTCTCGTGCTCGCCCAAGCTGCTGATCGCCGACGAGCCGACGACCGCGCTCGACGTCACGATCCAGGCGCAGATCCTCGACGAGCTGCGCCAGCTGCGAGACGAGACCGGAGCCGGCGTGATCCTCGTCACCCATGACCTCGGCGTCGTGGCCGACATCGCCGATCGCGTGATCGTGATGTATTCCGGGCGGGTGGTCGAGCAGGGGACGCTCGACGACATCTTCTATGACCCGCAGCACCCCTACACCTGGGGGCTGCTCGGCTCGATCACGCGGATCGACGCCGATCGAACGATGCGCCTGCCGGCGATCCCCGGGATGCCTCCGTCGCTGTTGCGCACCCCCAAGGGCTGTCACTTCCGCCCGCGGTGTCCGCATGCGTTCGTCAAGTGCACCGAGGTGCCCGAGCTCGAGAACCGCGTCCCCGATCGCCCGGAGAGCCTCGACCGCTGCTTCTTGGACGTCGAGCAGAAGCGGCGCCTGCGCGTGGTCGGCGATCAGATTGGCCTTGCGGCCCCGGAGCCGGTGCCGTCATGAGCGACGTTGCGGCGCCCGAGACGGCAGACCCGGCGCAGACCAAAGACCGCCAGCCGTTGATGAAGGTCGAGCACCTGAGGGTGCTGTTCCCGATCAAGAGCGGGGTGATCATCGATCGCAAGATCGGTTATGTGCACGCCGTCGACGACGTCTCGTTTCACCTCGACGAGGGCGAGACGCTCGGCGTCGTCGGCGAGTCGGGATGCGGCAAGACGACCCTGATCCGGGTGCTGGTGCGGCTGATCGAGGCGACATCGGGGTCGATCGCATTCCGCGGCGAGGACATCACCAAGAGCGGCCGGCGCGACCTGTTGCCGGTCCGCCGCGAGATGCAGATGGTCTTCCAGGATCCGCAGGCGTCGCTGAACCCGCGCAAGCGAGTTGGGCAGATCCTCGCCACGCCGCTGAAGATGCGTGGAGTCAGCAGGGACCACTGGAACGCAGAGAGCCATCAGCTGCTCGACCGCGTCGGGCTCAGCGGCGAGCATCTCAACCGCTTCCCGCACGAGTTCTCAGGCGGCCAGCGCCAGCGGATCGGGATCGCCCGCGCGCTGGCGGTCAATCCAAGGCTGATCATGCTCGACGAGCCGGTGTCGGCGCTCGACGTGTCGATCCAGGCGCAGGTCATCAACCTGCTTGACGAGCTCCAGGACGAATTCCATCTGAGCTATGTCTTCGTCGCGCACGATCTCTCTGTCGTCCGGCACGTCTCGGATCGAATCGCGGTCATGTACCTCGGCAAGCTGATGGAGGTATCACCCGCCGAGGAGCTCTACCACAAGCCGATCCACCCCTACACGTCGGCGCTGCTGGGGGCGATTCCGATCCCGGACCCCAAGCAGAACCGCGCCCGGACCCGCGTCCACGTCACCGGCGAGCCGCCGAACCCGATCCGGCCGCCGTCGGGATGCCGCTTCCACACCCGATGCCCGCGGTCGAGCGATATCTGCCGGGCCGTGGAGCCGCCGCTGACCGAATACGCGGGCGGCCATCTCGCCGCCTGCCACTTCCCCCAGAGCGTCACCGTCGACGAGATCTCGGCCGCGACGCAGTCTGACAGCAGCCCGAAGAGCGCCGGCACCGATAAGCCACAGGTGTGGCACGGCAACGGTGGCGATCAGGCGCCAGAGCCCGTCCCGCAGTAGATCCTCAGGTAAGGCCTCTGACCTGCACGGGTAAGGGGTCAGATCTTCCAACGCGCTCCGTTTGCCCGATGTGCGAGCCGTGGTCTCAGTTCATTCTGAGATCACGTTGCAAGCGATCGAGAGGAACGCAAATGCATCCGCAGTTCAGCGCAGTGATGGCGGAGAGCCGAGCCGATGAGCTCGTCCGGAGCGCAAAGTCGGTCGGTCGCGTCCGTTCAAAGCACCAGAGCAAGGTCATGGCGCGAGTCAGGCGATACTTCATCCATGAGGTCGAGGCTGACCAGCACCCACTTCGTGGGACGGGTCGGCGAGCTGGCGGAACTGCTGCTCGCCGTCCGGGAGGCCAGCGCCGGTCGCTCCGGCCTCGTCCTGCTCGGAGGTGATTCCGGCGTCGGCAAGACGCGCCTCGTCGGCGAGCTCGAGCAGCGGCTCGCGGCCGACGAGGAGGAGGGGGCGATGGTGCTGCGTGGCGAGGGCGTGCAGCAATCCGACGGGGAGCTGCCCTACGCCCCGTTGCTGAGCGCGTTGCGGCCGCTGGTCCGCCAGCGCCACCCCGTGTTCGACGAGCTCGGTCCCGCCAGGCGCGCGCAGCTCGCGACGATCCTTCCCGGGCTCGACGACGGCGCGCTGCCCGAGCAGCGGCCCGATGCCGCCGGCCAGCTGCGATTGTTCGAGGCGATCCTGGATCTGCTCGATCGGCTCAGCGAGCCGGCGCCGGTGGTCCTGATCCTCGAGGACATGCACTGGGCCGATCGCTCGACGCGGACGTTCGTCGCGTTTCTGTCCCGCAGCCTGCGCCAGGAACGGCTCGTCCTGCTGCTCACGTATCGCAGCGACGAGCTGCATCGCCGCCATGCTCTGCGGCCGTTGCTCGCCGAGCTTGACCGTCTCGAGCGCGCCCATCGGATCGAGCTCGAGCCCTTTGACCGCGACGAGCTCGGTGAGGCGCTCGCCGACATCCTCGGGGCCGTGCCCGAGCAGCAGCTGGTCGATCGCCTGTATGCGCGCAGTGAGGGCAACCCGCTCTACACCGAGGAGCTGCTGGCGGCGGGGCTGGACGGCCGCGGCGCCGCCCCGCAGAGCCTGCGTGACGCGTTCATCGGGCGGATCGAGCGGCTGTCGTCAGATGCCCAGCGCGCGGCGCGTGCGGTGGCCGTCGGCCGCGCGCTCGACGAGCAGACGATCGGGACCGTCACCGGCGCAGACCGGGACGCGACGCAGGTGGCGCTCCGCGAGGCGCTCGCCGAGCAGGTCCTGATCACCGACGACGATGAGCGCTTCTGCTTCCGTCATGCGCTGCTGCGCGAGGCCCTGTACGACGATCTGCTCCCCGGCGAGCGAGGCGAATGGCACCTGGGGCTCGCGCTCGCGCTCGAGGCGGGCGCCCCGGACGGCGACCGCGACCTCGAGCGGCGAACGATGATCGCCAGCCACTACCTCGCCGCCGGTGACCAGCCGGCAGCCCTTCGCGCGAGCATCCAGGCTGCGGTCGCCGCGGGACGGGTGCACGCGTACGGCGAGGTGACCGAGCTGGTCGAGCGGGCACTCGAGCTCTGGCCCCGCGTCGGAGAGGACGCGAGGCCGATCGAGATCGACCATGTCGACCTGCTCGCGATCGCCGCCCGGGCGTACGCGATCTCCGGCCAGTGGCCGCGCGCCGAGGTGATGTTTCGCCGCGCGCTCGACGAGGTCGACCCCGTGCAGGATTCACAGCGCTACGCGTCGCTGCTGGCGCGTCTGGCCCGCGTTCAGCGCGGCCTCAACCGCGCTCCCGAGGCGATCGAGACCGCCGAGCGGGCGCTGGCGATGCTGCCCGCCGAGGAGGGCGGCAGCGAGCGCGCCTCGCTGCTCGCGTGGCTCGGGCGCACGCGGTGGCTGCGCGGGCGCTACCGGGACGCGATCGCCGAGGGCGAGCTCGCGCTCGACGCGGCGGTCGCCGCGGGAGATGCGAGTGCCGAGAGCGAGGTGCTAAATACGCTCGGAATGGCGCAGATCATGCTCGGCGAGGTGTCGGCCGGGATCGCCCGCCTGCGCCAGGCGATCGACATCGCGCGAGAGGCCGGCGACACCGACAGCATGACGACCGCGTACGGCAACCTGGCCGACATGCTGATGCTCACGGGGCGCACCCGCGAGGCGCTTGAGATCGCGGAGGAGGGGCTCGCCGTGACCCCGAAGCGATTCACGCGCAGCCGTGACTGGATCGAGCTGACCGTCTCGGAGGTCGCCTTCAACCTGGGCGACTGGAAGCTCTCGCGCGAGACGCTCTGTCCGCCACCGGCGCGGCTGTCCGGCGTGGCGCTGATCTTCCGCCAGATCCGCGGCGCCGAGCTGGCGCTCGGCGAGGGCGACGACGAGGCAGCCGAGCTGTGCCTGGACTCGATCGAGGATCTCGTGTTGGAGTCCTCGGAGCCGCAGTGGATCGCGGCCTACGGCGTGCTGGTTGGTGATCTGCGGCGCCGCCAGCGCGACTACGACCGAGCTCGCAAGGCGGTCGAACACGCGCTCGACCGGATCGAGGTCTGCACCGATGACATCAAGCGGATCGCCCGAGTGAGCGCGGAGGGTGTCCGGATCGAGGCCGATCGTGCCCAGCGGGCGCGCGACCTCACCGAGCGAGGCGAGATGCGAGACGCGCTGGCGCGCGGCCGTCTTCATGTCAGCAGGCTGGAGGCGGGAGCCCAGGAGGGCGGCGTCGTCGAGCGCGCCTACCTGGCCGAGGGCAAGGCCGAGATGGCCCGTGCTCGGGGTCGTCAGGCGGCCCCGCAATGGGCCAAGGCGGCGGCCGCGTGGGAGGCGGTCGAGTGGCCCTATCGAGTCGCCCGTGCGCGCTGGCGCGAGGCCGAGGCCCTGGTCGGCGCGGGCGACCGACCAGCCGCCGCGGAGGCCGCGAACACGGCGCTCGCGATCGCCGTCGAGCTCGGATCGACGTGGCTGGCCGACGAGGTCACCGCGCTCGGCGAGCGGGGCCGCCTCGGGCTCGCCGGGCAGAGCGCGTCGAGCCAGGTCGCCGCCGACGGCGACCGAGCCGACGATCCGTTCGGGCTGACCCCGCGTGAGCGCCAGGTGCTGGCGTTGGTCGCCCAGGGAGCGACCAACCGTCAGATCGGGGCGGCGCTGTTCATGGCCGAGAAGACCGCCAGCGTCCACGTGTCGCGGATCCTCGCCAAGCTCGGCGTCCAGGGCCGCACGCAGGCGGCGGCGATCGCCCACCGCCAGCATCTGGCCTGACTGGTGTCGTGATGCGTTAGTTGGTGGTCGGCGAGGGGATGGTGGGGGTATGCCGATCGCTTGTTGTTGTTCAGACCCCCAGCCGCGGCCAACACGATCCGAGCGCGCAAGCTTGGAGACCCGCGCTGACGGACGCGACGCGCTGGTCGACGCGGTCGATGGCCTGCGGGGTCGGGCTCAAATCGGTCGGCCGTCGGTCGGTGGGGTTCGTTTTGGCTGTCGAAGGGGAGCGTGATCGGGGGTGTCAAACGCGACAAACCCGGCCGCGGGGGAGGTGATTTGTCGCAAACCGGCCCGATTTCGATGCCGTCTGTGGCAAATCCCGTCGTGCGCGGACGATTTGTCACGTTTCGCATCCGCTCAGGGGCGCGGCCTGCACGGGTCTGGAAGGCGTTCGGGTCCCCTAACCTGATCGTCAGCAGACCTAATAGCTGTCCAAGGGGACTCGGTGTTGATCGACAACGAATCACGACGCTAGATCGCCGGCCGCAGCGCGTCCAGGAACGGCTCGCGGTCGAGTCCGTACAGGTTCCCGTCGGTGTTCGCCGTCACGCTCGCGGTCCGGGGCACGTCGCGCAACAGCGCGATCTCTCCGAACCCATCGCCCGCGGACAGCGTCCGGACATGCTTGCCGGCGATCGTGACGTCGAACTCGCCGCTGATGATCAGATAGAACCGGTCGCCGATATCGCCCTGGATGATGATCGCCTCACCCGCATGGGTCGTGATCGGGGCCAGCTCGCGCGCAACGCTTTCCAGCGCCGGCGGCGGCAGGGACTCGAACAGGTGATGGCGGCGCAGAATCGCGATCGCGGCCGCCGGCGCCGCGGTGTCGAGCGTGCGGAGGCTGGCGATCGGCAGCACGGCCGCGGCCAGCAGCACGGCCGCGACCCCGATCAGCGCAGCGGTTACGCCACCGAGCGCGACTAGGATCGGAACCAGCAGCGACCCGATCGCGAGCGTCGCCATCATCACCCCTTCGAGGACACCGAACACGCGACCGAGCACCTCGTGCGGGGTGACCCGCGCCAGCATCGCCCGGCCGCCGGTGTCGAGCACGGCCTGGCAGACGCCAGACAGCGGCAGCAGGATGAACGCGGCGACCGGCGTCTTGAACACGCCGAGGGCGACGAACGCGGCCGACCAGGCGATCGCGGCAACGACCAGCGGCAGCGCGACCCTGCGCGTG
This sequence comes from uncultured Solirubrobacterales bacterium, assembly GCA_963770885.1. Taxonomy (GTDB): domain Bacteria; phylum Actinomycetota; class Thermoleophilia; order Solirubrobacterales; family Solirubrobacteraceae; genus Palsa-465. Next base: position 428,779 of record CAVYRI010000003.1, read on the forward strand.
CCGGCGAGCGAGAGCGCGGCCAGCCCCCCGAGCGTCGCCCCGGCCCCGAAGGCCGCGTTGAGATAGCCGGCCCCGGGTGCTCCGAGGCTCAGCACTGAGATCGCGAGCACGACCGCGAGCACGTCAACCGCGCCAAATCCGATGTGCTCGGCGCCGATCAGCAGCACCAGCGCCCGAGCCGAGCGCTCGGATCGCAGCGCCTTCAGCCCGGCCAGAACGCCTTCCTCGATGTTCTCGTCGTCCTCGTCGACGCCGCGGTCGCGGACCGACCGCAGCGGCGCCACCAGCAGCGCGCTGCCGGCGACGGCGATCGCGAAGGCGGCGAACACGAGGCCCGGTCCACCGATCGCCAGGCCGAGCCCGGCCAGCAATGGCCCGCCGAGCGCGCTCGCGGCCTCGACCCAGCTCGAGACCGCAGCCGCTCCGGTCAGCTCGTCGGGATGCTCGGAGATCGACGAGATCATCTTCGCCTGCGCCGGGCGGCTGAAGGTCACGGCCGAGGCGGCGACGATCGCAAACGCATAGGCCACGAGCGCCGGTCCGTGGGCCAGGATCACGATCGCGGTGGCCGCCATCGCGGCCGCCTGCAGGACGTAGCCGAGCAGCAACGCGTGCGCGCCGCCGCGCCGATCGACGACCTCGGCCGCGAACGGCGCGACGATCGCGGCCGGCGCCAGCTGCGCGACCGCGATCAGCCCGGCGGCGGTCGTCCCGCCGCGTTGATAGGCGTAGACGAGCATCGCAGTCCAGACCGCGAACTCCGCCAGTGAGAAGCCGACGAACGCAAGCTCGGCTCTGCGCAGGCGCCTGTTCCCCAGCACCCGCGCCAGGACTGCCCCGGTCCTCCTTGCCATCGCGCGATCGTATACGGGCTCGCATAAGCTGTGGCATTCGTTGTGGCGAGCGAAGGGTGGATCGACAATGGCTGACGGTCAGCGCGTTTGCGTGATCGGAGCGGGCGTCAGCGGCTTGACCGCGTGCAAGGCGCTCGGCGATTGGGGCGTCTCATACACATGCTTTGAGGCCAGCGACGACGTCGGCGGCAACTGGTATTTCCGCAATCCCAACGGCCGCTCGTCGGCGTACCGGTCACTGCATATCGACACCTCGAAGAACGCGATCAGCTTCGCCGACTTCGCGATGGACGGCCGCTATCCGGACTTCCCCCACCACACCGAGATCCATCAATTCCTGCGCGAGTACGCCGATCGCTTTGCGCTGCGCGACCGGATCCGCTTCGAGACAGCGGTCGACCACGCCGAGCGGCTCGACGGCGGCGGCTGGTCGATCCAGACCAGCGATGGCGAGCTTCATCAGTTCGACGCGCTGCTGGTCTGCAACGGCCACCACTGGGATCCGTCCATGCCGGACTTCGCCGGCACCTTCGACGGCGACACGCTGCACTCCCACCACTACATCGACCCCAGCGATCCGATCGATCTGTACGGCAGGCGGGTGGTGGTCGTCGGGATCGGCAACAGCGGCGTCGACATCGTCTCCGAGCTGTCACGAAAGGGGGTCGCCGAGAAGGTGTTCCTGTCGACCCGCAGCGGCGCCTGGGTGCTCCCCAAGTACATCCTCGGCCGCCCGGTCGACCAGGTCGTCAAGACCACGCCGTGGCTGCCGATCGCTCTTCAGCACCGCCTCGCCAGAGTGGTGCCACGGCTTGCGTCAGGCCGGATGGAGGACTTCGGCCTGCCGACCCCCAACCACCGCTTTCTCGAGGCCCATCCGACCGTCTCCAGCGAGCTGCTGCTGCGCCTCGGCTCCGGCGACGCGGTCGCCAAGCCGGACATCGAGGAGCTGCTCGGCGACCGGGTGCGATTCGTGGACGGCACCGTCGAGCAGGCCGACGCGATCATCTATGCGACCGGTTACAAGATCACGTTTCCGTTCTTCGATCCCGACTTCATCTCAGCACCGGGCAACGTCCTGCCGCTTTACAAGCGGATGTTCAAGCCGGGGATCGACGATCTCGCGTTCATCGGGCTCGGGCAGGCGATCCCGACGATCTTCCCGTTCGCCGAATGTCAGTCCAAGCTCGCCGCCCGCTGGCTGGCGGGCGACTGGGCGCCACCGGGCCGGTCCGAGATGGAGGCCGAGATCACGCGCGACGAGCGGCGTCACGGCCACTGGGTCCCGCGCCAGCGCCATACGATCGAGCTCGACTACTACGTCTACGAGTATGACCTGCGCAAGCGCGTGCTCCCGGCGGGTCGCGCCCGCGCCCGCGCTGCTGTGCCCGCCTGACCGCTGGCGCGTGCGGCCGGTCGCGTTCAGTGTTCAGCGCGCCAGCTTCTTGCCCGGGTTCAGCAACCCCTTGGGATCCATCGTGCGCTTGATCGCCTCGTGCAGGCGGACCGCCGCCGGCGGCCACTGCCGCGCCAGCGCGCCGCGCTTGGTCAGCCCGAGCCCGTGCTCACCGGAGACCGACCCGCCCAGCTCAGCGGCGAGCGCGAAGAGGGCTCCCGAGGCCTGCCGCGCGCGCGCCAGCTCGTCGGGGTCAGCGGGGTCGATCATGAACGTCGCATGGAGGTTGCCGTCGCCCGCGTGACCCCAGCTGCACGCAGGCAGTCGGTGGCGGGCGCCAATCTCCCGGGTGGCCGCGACCGCCTCCGCCAATCGCTCGACCGGTACAACGATGTCCTCTGAGACCTTGCCGCCCCTCCGGGCCCTGATCGCCAGCGATGCGCCCGCCCGCCACCGCCAGAGCTCACTGATCGCGTGGCGGGACTGCGGCGCGTGGACCGTCAGCGCCCCGCCGCCGAGCGCCTCGGTCAGCTCGGCGCGGAGCCGCTGCGCCTCGGCGGTGCGACCGTCGGCCTCGGCGATCAGCATGAACGCCGCCGCTCGCGGAACGGTGTCGGGGAACGAGCCGGCGGCGGCAGCGAGCGCGCCCTCGTCGAGATACTCGAGCGCCGCCGGGACCAGACCGGATGCGAACACAGCCTCAACCGCCTGACAGCCGGACTCGGCGCTGGGGTAGAAGGCGACGATCGGCAGCTGCACCTCGGGCGCCGGGAGCAGCTTCAGCCATGCCGCGGTCACGATCCCGAGCGTCCCCTCTGAGCCGACGATCAGCGACCTGACGTCATAGCCGGCGACGTCCTTGCGAGCCGCACCGCCGATCGCCACCAGCTCGCCCGGAGCGAGCACCAGCTCGAGCCCGGTGATCCACGTCCCTGTCACGCCGTATTTGAACGCATGCGGGCCGCCGGCGTTGGTCGCGATATTGCCGCCGATCTGCGACTGCTCGGCGGCGCCGGGATCGGGGCCGAACAGGAGGCCGTTCTCGCGCGCGAGGCGGGCCACGTTGGCGGTTGTAACCCCCGCCTCCACACATCCACGCCACAGCTCCGGCTGCAGCGACCGCACGGTCCGCAGCCGCTGCAGGCTGACGACGACTCCCCCGTCGGTCGGAACCGCGCCACCGGCCAGCCCGGTGCCGCCGCCGCGCGGGATCACCGCAACATCGTGGTCGTAGCACCACCGCACCACGTCGGCGACCTGCTGCGCGGTCTCGGGCAGCGCGACCGCGTCGGCGCGACCCTTGGCCGGGCGGTTCTCGGTCTCGTCGGTCAGGTAGGCGCGGGTCGTGCCTGGCAGGACCGAGCCGGTCCCCAGCAACGCACCCAGCTCGCGCTCGATGCTCGTGGTGTCCCTTCCTCCTAGTTCTGCGGTCGCCCTGATCCTACGCCGCGGCCTCGGAGCTGCTGGCGATCGGGAGCGCATAGAAGACCGCCACCGCCGCGCAGATCGCGAGCGTCACGTACGGCGATAGGAACGCGAGCGGAGTGGCGATCGCGTAGGGGACCACGCCGCTGACTGCGCGCGTGAGGATCTTGCGCCGCCGCTCGAGTGACATCTGCTCGCCGAACATGTGGCTCTTTCGCAGCAGCATGTGGCGGTTGAGCGCGGTGAACGCGAGCGACATGACCAGAAACGCGCCCGAGTAGATCGCGGCCGCCAGCGACTGGCCGTTTGACTCACGGAGGTAGGTCGCCATCAGCTGGGTCGCGAACGGGAGCACTCCGATGCTCATCAGCAGCAGCAGGTTGAGGATCATGATCGGGTGGTCGGCCCTGACCAGCCGGCTCAGCATCGCGTGGTGGTTGATCCAGATGATCCCGATCGTCACGAACGAGACCACGTAGGCGACGTAGTCGGGCCACTCCTCGCCGAGCGCATTGGCAAGGCTGGTATGCGGGTGCGAGGCGGGAAGCGGGACCGTGATCCCGAGCACCAGCAGCGTGATCGCGACCGCGATCACGCCGTCGGAGAATGACTCGAGCCGGCTGATCGACATAGGCCGGGGTTCGCCGGTTTGGGGCGCGATCCTCCGGGCGCGACGGTGCGGCGGCGGGCGCTGCGGTGCTGGCCGGTCTGCCTGCGGTGGCGGGCGTCAGGCCACGTCGCGGGCGGCGTCTGGCGCCGGCGCGCGCAGCAGCGCCGTCCGGTAGCCGGCTGCGAGGCGCTGCAACGATGCCTCCCAGGGCCGATCGCGCACCACCGCGAGCGCGGTCTTGCGCAGCCGCTCGCGCAGCAGCGGTGCCTGAGCCAGGGTCAGCAGTCGCTCGGCCAGCGCGTCGATCTCGGCCGGCGCCAGCAGCCCCGTCTCGCCATCGCTGATCAGCGACGATGGTCCGCCCTCGTCGACCGCGACCAGCGGCACCCCGCTCGCCTGCGCCTCGAGGATCACCTGACCGAAGGTGTCGGTCTGACTGGCGAACATGAACATGTCGGCGCTCGCGTATGCGCGTGCGAGCTCGTCCCCACGCAGCCAGCCGAGGAACGTCGCGCCGTCGCCGAGCCGGCCGCGCAGCAGATCCTCCTCGGGGCCGCCTCCGGCTAGCACCAGATGCAGACGCGGATCGCGTCCGTGCGCCGCCAGGAACGCGTCGGCGAGCAACCGCACCCCCTTCTCCTCGGTCAGCCGGCCCGCGTAGAGCACGTTCAGCTCGCCGGGAAACGCGTGCGCTACGCGGTGCTCGGGGCCGAAACGGTGCAGGTCGACGCCGCGATCCCACCGAGCGATCCGTTCGGGCGCGATCCCCAGCCGTGTCAGCTGCTCGTCGGTCGCGGGGCTCGGTGACAGCACCACGTCGCAGGGCCCGTAGAAGCTGCGCAGCGCGATCGAGGTCAGCGCCTCGAGTTCCGGCCACTGTGACCGCAGCCCGGCGTAGGCGGCGAGCTCGGTGTGGTAGCTGCCGATCACCGGAAGCTCGAGCACCCGCGCCACAAGCCAGGCACCGATTCCGGCCGGGCCGGGCGAGCAGAGGTGGATCAGGTCATAGCGGCCCTCGGCCAGCGCCTCGACGAGCCCCGGCAGCGTCGGCACCCCGATCCGCATCCCGGCGTAGAACGGCACCTCGATCTCGGCGACCGAGCTCAGCCGGCGATCGACATCGGCGTCGGTTCCGACGACCTCAACGTCGTAGCCCGGCACTCCGCGGTCGCGGATCTGCGCGATCGTGTGGGTGACCCCGTGCATCGCGCCGAGCCCGTCGGCGACCAGCGCCACCCGTGGCCGGTCACCGTCGCTGCGCGTCAGCTTGAGCTTTTCGCGTCCCAGGAACGCCGCCGCCGCCGCATACGGGATCGTCGGCAGCATCGCGTCAAACAGCGAGTTCTGCAGCTGCGCGAAGTCGATCGTCTTCGTCTGGATCGCGGTCGTCGCGTCGGTCACCGCGCGGGCAAGCTTGCGCTCGTGGATGCGGCGTGCGCGCCGGTACAGGTCGGGGTGACCGAGCTGGCCCTCTGCGAGGAGCACCAGCAGCTCGTGCTCGTCGGCTCCGAGCTCCATCCCGGCCAACCACGACCGCAGCAGCGCGCGGGCATCATCGGGTCCCAGGTCGGCGGCGACCTGCCCACGGCGCACATCCCCCTCGCAGATCACCCGCTCGACGATCCTCAGCACCGCGCCCGGGTCGGGCCGCTGCGGATCCTCCCCCGGGCCGAGGCTGCGGATCGCGAGCGCCATCGCCGCATGGGTCCACTTCGCAGCGCTCCCCTGGGCGCCGTGGGCGGCCGCCCGCCCGGCGTGGATCTCAGCGAGGAACTCGGGCGGCGTTGCGACGCGCGCGGTCTCGGTGAACGTTCGCCCGATATCGATTCCGGCGTGGTCATCGGATCCACCGATGGCGGTCCCTCCGTGGGTCTCGATGTACACGAACGCCGGCAGATTGAGCTCCTTGGCGCGCGACCCGTTGCGGGTCTCCCAGATCGGGAACAGCTGCGCCAGGCGACGGCGGTGGCGCGCCGTCAGCGGGGCGGCGACCGCATAGAAGGGATGCGCGAGGGCGGCCGTGATCCCGTTCCCGTCGAGAAATTCGGCGCACGCCTCGACGTCGCCGGCGTTGGCCTGGAGCCACTCGTGGTCAGCCGGCGTGATCCCGTAGCAGAGGACGTGTACGGCCTGCGGCTCGCCCCGGAAGAACGCCGTTAGCTCCTCGGAGACGAACGTGTCGGGCAGGTGATCGATCGCGAGCGCGCCGTCGATCGTGTCGTGGTCGGTGATCGTCACGAAGTCCATCCCACGTCGCTTGGCGAGGGAATAGACCTCTTCGGGGGGCGTGGCGCACTCTGGCAGTTGCAGCGAGCGCTGGACGCCCAGCTTCGACAGCTCCGACGCCGTCGAGTGCACGTGCATGTCTACGCGGCTGTCTTCGTTCATGGCCACAGGATTCGTGCCACGGCGGGGGCAGGCCGTGAAGAAGGCGCTTCAGTCGTGTGACCTTTTCGTGAAGGGGTGCATGTGCTCGGCGTCGGTTGGAGAACCATGGGCGCGTGCCGTCGAGTACGACCGACGATCAGCTCGTGATCTCGCGCGGGGAGCTGAAGGTCGAGATCGTGCTGCGGCCGTTCTCGTTCACGGTCCGCAGGGCTGGGCACCGGCTGCTTCGCGCGGGAGGCGTCTGGGTCGCCGACGGGACCGTCGGTGACCAGTTCATCCAGCTGACCGAGGGCGTGATCGCCCACGACGAGCTGGCGCCCGTCGAGCGGGGCCTGCACGGCGGGCGCACCGTCCGGGTCTCGCTTCTCCTGCGCGACGGCGAGCAGCTTGCGCTCACGCTCGAGGCCGACGGCGACCCGCTGCGGCTGGGCCTTCGACTGGGACCGGCGATCAGGCGAGCGGCTGGTCGGGCTCGGCCTGCGCCACGCGACGGCACTGGATCAGGCGGGACGGAGCATCCAGCTCGGGGCCGACCGCCGCTACACAGGCCCCGACTGCCCGCCCGAGATGCTGGCCGCGGGCGGGATCCCCCAGGGTGACTGCGCCCCGGTGCCCTGGCTTCAATCAAGCCGCGGCTACGCGGTCTGGTGTCAAACGGACGCCAACGGGACCCGATTCGAGCTCGAGGGCGAGCGGATCTCGGCCTCCACCTGCGCTGCCGCAGGCCCTCTGGCGCTGGTACGGCTGTGCGCACGGACCCCGGCCGCGAGGCTGCGAGGCTTCTGTCGCCTGACCGGGTTCCCAGCCCTGCTGCCCGAATGGGGGTATGGATTCTGGAAGAGCCGCGACATCTACGAGCACCAGAACGACGTGCTCGACGACCACGCGGGCTTTCGCGCCCACAGGATCGCGCTCGATGCGATTGTGATCGACTCGCCGTGGGCGACGCAGTACAACACCTGGCGCTTCACCCCCACCAACTGGTCGTGTCGGCGCTGAGCGGCGCCTGCAGCGGCGTCTCGAACTTCTCGCACGACATCGGCGGCTACCTAGGTCACCGGCTCGTCGAACGATGTTCGCCCGAGCTGCTGATTCGCTGGATCCAGTTCGGGTGCTTCATGCCGTTGATGCACGCCCGCGGGCGGATGCCGCAGGAGCCGTGGAACTACGGCGAGCGGGTGATGGGTCTCTACCGCGCCTACGTGCACCTCCACGAACAGCTGGTGCCGTACGTCCGTGCGGCGGCACGAACCGCGGCGCAGAGCGGACTCCCGATCATCCGTCCGCTTTGTCTGATCGACCCATTCGACGCTCGCGGCTGGTCGATCACCGACGCCTACGGCTACGGGCCGGCGCTGTGGGTCGCCCCGGTGCTGGACGCCGATGCGCGCGAACGCGAGGTCGCGCTGCCACGCGGAGATTGGATCGAGACCTGGTCGGGCCGGGAGGTGCGCGGCGGGGAGAGGCGGAGATTCCGGCGCCGCTGGAGCGGATCCCGGTCTGGGTCAGGTCAGGGTCGATCGTGGTCAGCTACCGCCCCGAGGACGTGTCGGCGGGACTTGGTGACGTACCTGAGGGCGAGCGGCCACTGGTCGCGACCCTATGGGGCACGCCGCGCCTCGGTCGGAGGGCGGTGCGTCTCGCCGATGGAACGCGGATCGCCTGGCAAGGGGGTCGGTTGGCCGTGACCGAACAGCGTTCGCGGCGCGAGGTCGCGCTTGTGCATCGCCCGCCGTCCGGTAGACCGGGGGCTGCTCGGTGCGCGCGGTGCGCACGACCTAGGGCGCGTTCGGCTGCGCGCTCGAGACGGTCGTCGTGGACGGCGTCGCCGGGGTCGTGGAGGCTGGCGGAGCCGTCGAGGCCGGCGGCGTCGTGGAGGTGGGCGGAGTGGAGGCCGGTGGGGTCGAGGTGGGCGCCGCCGGTGGCGTTGTCGGCGACGACGGAGGGGCGGCCTCGCTGTGGCTGAGCCCGGGGAGCTTTGTGATCTTGGGCGCGCCGGTCATCGGGTCGAGCGGCGGCAGCTTCGACGCGCAGCTCGACATCGCCATCCGCACGGCGCGCGGCAGCTGCTTGAAGTTGTGGGTCTTCGTGTAGCGATTGAGCTCACGCTCCAGCGCGAGCAGCCGAGCGCGCGTCCGCAGCGCACCCGCCGCCTCCAGATGGGTGTAGGTGCAGGTGCAGTAGGAGACGTAGTCGTTGCGCTTGCCGGCCTTGACGCAACCCCGGATCCAGAGCTTCTTGATGTCGGCGACGGTCAGCGTCTTCTTCTTGCTGTGGCCGGACTGTTTGGACTTGCGGTGATTGGAGCTGCGGTGGTCGGACTTGCGGTGGTTGGAGCTGCGGTGGTCGGACTTGCGGTGGTTGGAGCTGCGGTGGCTGGAGTTGCGATGCCTGGACCGGTGGCGGCGGTGCCGCTTCGCGGCTCTGTGCGGCTTGGTGTGCGTCGGCGTGGGGTGTGGCGATGGCTTCGGGGTCGGGTTGCTCTTCGGCGTCGGGAACGTCGGCTGGCTGACCGGCTTTGCGGCCGCCTTGTGGTGTGCCTTCGCCTTGTGGTGTGCCTTCGCCTTGTGGTGGGACTTGGCCTTGTGGTGGGACTTGGCCTTGTGATGTGCCTTCGCCTTGGCGGCGTGCTTGGCCTTGGCGGCGTGCTTGGCGTGGGAGCCGGGCGCCTGGCCTAGGTCTGATGCCGCCAGTGCGGCGGCGATCTGAGCGCTGTACTGGACGGTCGTGCTCGCGGTGCCGGGCACGTAGCCGTCAGCCTGGCCGGTGATCATGATCGTCTGAGACTTTCCTGCGAGCTTCACGGTCCGGCTATAGCGCCCGTGGACCACCTGCGCCAGCTGCCCGCCGACCAGCACGGTCGCGGTCGCCGGCGAGACCGTTCCGGCAACGGTGACGTCCCGCACCCCTACGGTGGACCCGCTCATCGGCGCGAGAACCGACAGTCCGACGGCCCGCTTCGCCGGCGGCCCGCTCGAACCACCGCAGCCGTTCAGGATCACGGCGAACGCGATGATCGTGATGACCGTTAACAGACGGCGGGTTGTCATGCCGTCCTCTTTAACGGCAGCGACCGTGCGGACCTTTATAGGCGCCCCTACCCAGCGGACAACCGATTCAGAGGCCGCCGATCGCTCCGATCCGCTTTGAAACGTTGTTCGTGACAATTGAACTTTATAACGAACGCTGTTAGGCTGTGCGGATGGTCGATGAAGCTCAGGAAGCTGCGGTCGGCGAAGCCGCGCAAGCCGTCGTGCAAACGGCGCCGGCCCGGCCGCCGGAGCCCGAGGAACCCGTCAGCCGGCGAGACAGGCCCGCCAAGGAACTGCTCAGCAGGGCGGCGATCGTCGATACCGCGCTCGAGCTCGTCCGGCGGTCGGGACTCGAACAGGTCACCCTCCGACAGGTGGCCGGGCGGCTCGACACGGGCGCGGCCTCGCTGTACGTGTATGTGACCAACCGGGACGACCTGCTGCGGCGGATGCTCGACCGCGTGCTGTCCGAGGTCGAGCCGGTCCCGGTCAAGCCGAAGCGATGGCGACGGCGGCTGGCCGAACTGTTCACGGAGATGCTGGCGGCTCTCGATCGCTATCCCGGGATCGCGACGGTCGCGCTCACGTCGCTGCCGACCCCCCGCAGCGCCCGCGCGATCCGCGCCAACGCGCTCGAGCTGCTGACCGCCGGCGGCGTCAAGCAGCCGCACGCGATCTGGATCTGCGACTCGCTGCTCGTGCACACGATCGCCACGGCGGTGGAGGCCGATCGCGATCCTGACCGGTTCGCGTTCGCGATCGCGGCGCTGATCGAGTCCGGCCGCGACCGCTGACGCTCGCCTGCTGCGCAGCCGGTGGCGCCCGGCGTCTATCCTCGCCGCCGTGCACTTCGGCGAGCTGACCGCGCCCGAGCAGCGAGTGCTCGGATGCCTGATCGAAAAGCGTTGGACGACGCCCGATCAGTACCCGCTGTCACTCAACGCGCTGCGGCTCGCGTGCAACCAGTCGACCAACCGCGATCCGGTCACCGCCTACGACGAGACGACCGTCCGCGAGGCGGCTCAGCGCCTATGCCGCTACGGCCTCGCGCGGCTCGCGAGCGGTCACAGCTCCCGGGCGACCAAATACCGCCACCTGGCAGAGGAGTCGCTTGGTCTCGACCGAGAGCAGCTCGCGATCCTGTGCGTGCTGCTGCTCCGTGGGTCGCAGACCCCGGGCGAGCTCAAATCCCGCAGCGAGCGAATGGCGCCGCTGCGCTCACTGGACGAGGTGGAGCGCGTGCTCGGCGAGCTCGGCGAGCGGGGATATGCCCGCCGGCTGCACCGCCGCCCGGGCCAGAAGGAGGATCGCTTCGAGCAGTTGCTCGGCGGCACGCAGGACACAGCCCCGGGAACCCAAGACACGGCTCCGGGAACCGAGGCCGCGGTCCCGGTTGCGCCGTTCCAGGAGCACGAGCCCTCCCCGTTCGGTGGGACCCCGCCGATCATGCGCGACGGCGCCCAGCCGCCGGTACCCGCCGTTCCAGCGTCCGCTGTGCCGGGACCCACCGTGTCGACGCCCGCCGCTCCGGCGTCCGACGCCGCGCTCGAGGCGCGGGTCGCCGCGCTGGAGTCTGAAGTGCGGCAGCTGCGAGCCGCCCTGGAAGAGCTGCGCGCCGGCGTGGACTGACCGCCGTGGGCGGCGCGCCTGAGATCAGCTGGGAGCCGGGATCGGTTGACGACGGGCCCGGCGGTCAACTCGCGCAGGCGATGCGCGAGGAGATCGCCGAGATGTACGACGGGCTCGAGCTCGACGGTGAGTCGATGCCGCGCGCGGGCCAGGCCGAGCTGAGCCCACCGGGCGGGCTGTTCATCGTCGGGCGGGTGACCGGGGCGGTTTGCTGCGGGGGGGTCAAGCGCCTCGACGATCGCACCTGCGAGTTCAAGAAGATGTACGTCGTGCCGGAGCTGCGGGGCCGGGGCGTCGCCCGGCGGCTGCTCTATCAGCTCGAGGACCGCGCACGGGCGCTGGGCTACGAGATCGCACGGCTGGACACGGGACCTCAGCAACTCAACGCTCGTGCCCTGTTTGAGTCGGAGGGGTACACCGAGATCGAGGACTTCAACGGCAACCCGATCGCGGTCTTCTGGGGCGAGAAGCCGCTGGGCGCTGCGGCTTAGAGGATTCCGATCTCCGAGTTGTCGCCGACAAGGAATCGGTAGGCCCGAGGCTGTCGCTGGTCACGGCCGATCTTGACGTTGCGGCCCAGCAGCGAGGACTCCATCCGGCCGGCGAGATTGCAGACCTGGGAACCGCTGAGCAGGATCGAGTGCTCGATCTCCGCACCCTCGATCACGCACGCCTCGCCGACCGCCGTGTACGGGCCGATGTAGCAATCGACGAGCCGGGCGCCGGCGCCGATGATCGCCGGTCCTCTCACGGCGGAGCGCTCGAGCGTCGCCCCTGATTCGATCACCACGCGCCCGTCGACCTGGGAGTCCGTCAGCTGTCCATCAACCCTTCCCTCCACGGTTTCGAGCACGAGCCGGTTGGCCGCCAACATGTCCTCGAGGCGGCCGGTGTCCTTCCACCAACCCTTGACGATGTGGGGCTCGACCCGCATCCCCTGGTCGACCAGGTGCTGAATCGCGTCAGTGATCTCGAGCTCACCTCGTGCCGACGGCTTGATCGCACGCGCGGCGTCATGGACTGCCGGCGTAAACATGTACACGCCGACGAGCGCGAGGTTGGTGTTCGGCTCGGCTGGCTTCTCGACCAGTCGTACGACCTTTCCATCCTGCAGCTCTGCGACCCCATACTGATCGGGGTCGGGAACCGGAGTGAGCAGGATCAGCGCGTCGGGCTGGCCGGCCCTGAACGCGGCAACGAGGTCCTTGATCCCGCCCTGCAGCAGGTTGTCCCCGAGATACATCACGAACGGCGAGTCGCCGAGAAACTCCTCCGCCGTCAGCACGGCGTGGGCGAGGCCTGCCGGCTCGTCCTGGACGATGTAGGTGAGCCTGACCCCGAACCGCGCGCCGTCACCGGCCGCCGCACGGATCTCATCCCCGGTCTCAGGCGCGATGATGATCCCGACATCCTCGATCCCGGCACTCGCCATCGCCTCGATGCCGTAGAACAGCACCGGCTTATTGGCGACCGGCACCAGCTGCTTGGCGCTGGTGTGCGTGATTGGCCGTAGCCGAGTCCCCTTGCCGCCGGAGAGGATCAGACCCTTCAGCTCTCGCATGACCGGCCGGAGCGTACCGGTCGTCGCGCGGAGCAGGGTCGCGCGAGCGGGCCGGTTGGTTTTAGTAAAGGCCGGCGAGCTTGCGGTGATCCCAGCTCGCGGTCCGCTGCGCAACGAACTCAAGCGCCACGCGCTTGGCCGCCTGCGCAGCGACGGCCGCCTCGATCTCGGGCGTGACCGCTCCGCCGCCGTAACGGGCGAGCAGCTCGGCGCCCAGCTTCGCCACCACCTCGTGCTCACGGTGCAGCCGCACCTCGCACTCGATCATCACGCCGCGCAGCTGGTCATACGTGTCGCCGTCCTCGATCTGGATCGTCGCGCGCGGGTCGCGCTCGAGGTTGAGCACCTTTTGAGACTTCGCGTACGTCCACGCCCAAACTTCACCGTCTCGGACGACATACCAGAGCGGCATCAGGTGGGGCCAGCCGCGGGTGCCGTTGGTCGCGCAGACGACGACCCGCTGCTGGTCGAGGAACGCGGCCTGCTCAGCCTCGGTCAGCTTGATCTGATCGCGGCGACTCACGTCAGGCCAGCTTGGTCTGATCGCGGCGGCTCACGTCAGGCAGGGGTCAGCGCGAGACGAGCTCGCTGCCGGCCGCGATCGTCGCCGCAGCTGACCGCACGGCTTGGCGGGCATCCTCGGGTGCCAGCACGACGGCGTCGCCGGCCTCTTTGAGCGTCTCGCGGACCAGCCAGTCGACCCCGGCGAAGCCAAGCTCGACGATCACCGATCCGTCTTGCAGCTCGGCGATCGCGCCGCGCTCCTCGCGCGCCCACCTTGCCCGCTCGGGCGAGACCCACACCCGCGCCCGCCGGGAGGCCGGCACCTCGCCCGTCTTCGGCCACCCGTCGACGTCGGCGGCGGGGTCCACATCGGGGCGGGGCTCGAACGTCTCCGAAGTGACGGTCGCCGACTTGATCCGGTCAAGCCGGAAGTGGCGGACGCTGTCACGGGTCGGGTCAAAGCTGGCCAGATACCACCCCTCGCGGCCGTTGATCAGCGCGTAGGGCTCGACAAGGCGGGTTGTGAACTCGTCCTCGTTCTCCTTGTAGTACTCGAACGAGAGCATCCGCCGTCGGGCGATCCCGCGCGAAACCTCGGCCGCGATCTCGGCGTCGTCGCCGCCGGGCGCAGCGAATTGCAGACCCTCGTGGACCGGGTCCTCGCCCAGCGCGATGACCACCTTCTCGCGGACCGACGACAGCGACCCCTCCGGAATGTGCTCGCCGATCAGATCGATCGCCGCGACCAGCGCCTTGGCCTCGACCGGCAGCAGCCGCGCCGGGCGCGCGAACGAGTCACCGTACGGCTCGGGGTCTACCGCGATCGTGCCGTCGCTGTGGATCTCGGCGTAGAGGACATAGGTGCCGGCGCCGAAGTTGACGACGTTGAGCACCGAGATGTCCTCGCGCAGCTCCTGCTCAGAGATCTTGAGCGCGGTGCAGATCTCGGCGACGTTCAACAGCCGCCCGGCCCGGCCGGCGTCGATCAGGATGCTGGCGAGCGTCACCAGCCGGGCGAAGCGCTCGGGGCGGATCGCCGCGTCGGGCCGGCTGCCGTTGCCCTCGTCGAAATCACGGTGCTCGCCGTCGCCGCGAACAGGCGCCGCGGCCTGCGCAGTGACGCTCGGGACGGCGGCATCGGCCACCTGCGGGTCTCCGGAATGGCGGTCGACGAGCAACGTCACCCGGTCGCCGAGCTCGTTGACCAGCTCGGGAGGACCGACCGCGCGGGCATGCTCACCGAGGCCGAGGACCCAAGCGATGAGCTGGCGTGCATTCGCATACTGAGTGACGAACAGGCGATCTCCGGGCTCGGCGTCCTCGCCGGCGGGACGGATCTCGCCGTAACGGCCGAAGTGGCGCTCGATCTGCCACGCGATCCGCTGGCTGATCCAGACCTCGGCGGTGCCGACCGGCTCGCCGAACTGCCAGTCGATCCGGTTGGCATACGCTCGCGGGTCGAAGTTGGCCGGCCGCTGGAAGTCGTGTTCGGCCTTGGTCGCGTAGCCGACCTTGCCCTGAATCCGCGATAGCCGAAAGACCCGAATCGCGCTGCGCTCGTGTGAGCGACCGACGACGTAGAACTGGCCCCCCTGGTAGAGCAGCTGGTACGGGTCGACCCGGCGCGACCCGAGCTCGTCGCGCTCCATCGTGTGGTAGTCGAACACGATCGTCTTGCGGCGGAAGATCGCCGTCTCGATCTTGGCCAGCCGCTGTGAGATGTCATGGCCGCCGGCCGAGCCGGTGATCCCCAGCGCAACCGTGCTCTGCTCGGGAGCGGCGAGCGGGCTGGGACGGCCCCAGGAGATCTGCTGCAGCGCGAGCCGGAGCGGTTCGGCGTAGGCGAACTCGCCGTCGAGCAGCTGCAGTGCGGTCCGGAGCGCCGCCAGCTCCTTGTCGGTGAATGCGATCGCAGGCAGGTGGAAGTTCTCGGGCGGGAGCGAGTAGTTCTCCTGCTCGACGAGCCCGTCAACGGGCTTCTCGACCGCCAGCACGATCCCGAGCGCCTCGAGCTCGGAGCGGTCCGCGTAGAACCGTCGCGCGAACGCGTCCTCGTTCATGATGCTGTAGCCCTCGACGTCGCGTCTGATTTCGGGCGCGGTCACGGGCCTCCGCTCAGCCATCAGATACGAGATCAGCGACAGCTGACGGATCAGCTTCTCGGTGTCTTTCGCCATCCCTCGACCAACTGTAGTCGGGGACCGATGGCGACGGATCGGCGTGCGATCGCTCCGGCGCAATTTGCGGACTTTTGGAAACGGGCGCCAGGATTCCCCAACACGTCGCGCCGGGGTGCCTGATGGGCTCACGCGGACCCGCGGGTCAGGCGAGGCGGCGCGGGGGGCGCACCCGCGGGGTACGGAGGGAGCGGCGGGGTACGGGTGGAGTGGCGGGGTCGGGTGGACCTCGCCGGGTCAGGCGGCCTGGCGGTCCTGCTCGGCGCGGCCGGCGAAGAACGCCCCGCCGCCGATCGACTTGTCGTACCCCGACCACTGCTCGCCCGCTGCCAGCCCCTTCTCGAGCCGGTCAAAGCTGCCGAGTCGGCCGCCGAGGTTGTCAATCATGTGAACCAGGGTCGCCTCGCGGGTGCAGGGAACGACCGGGCTGCCGTGGGCGAGGGAGCCGTGGTGGCTCAGGATGATGTGCAGCACCGCCTGTGCCGTCTCGGGCGGGAAGTCCTCGAGCTCTTCGATCGTGCGGCGGACGCGGTAGTAGCCGAGCGGAATCTCCCCGTAGAGGCGGCCGAGGTCGGTCATCTCGATCGCACCTCCGGTTGTCTCGTAGGCCTCGAGCTTGCCGATGTCATGCAGCAGGGCGCCCGTCACGGCGACCTCGCGGTCGATGCCGGGGAAGGTCGCCGAGATCGCGCTGACCGCCTGGGCGACGGTCAGCGAGTGCTCAAGCAGACCGTGGCGGTAGGCCTGGTGATAGTGCTTGGCGGCGGGCGCGACCCGGTAGTGAGGCCAGGTCCTTGAGTCCTCGCCGAACACCGTGCCGAGCAGCCGATGGAGATGGGGGTCCCTGATCGTGGCGATCAGCTCGCGCAGGTCCGCCTCCATCTGGCCGGCCGAACGGGCGGGGCCGTCGAGCAGGTCAGCGGTGTCGTACTCGTCCTCGTTGGCAGCCCGGATCAACTCGATGGACAGCTGAGGGCCAAACCGCTCATGGACCTCGAACCGTCCCGCGACCCAGACGGCAACTCCGACCCGACACAGCTCGATCGCCGCGGCCAGCCCGTCGGCGACGATCGCGGTGACGTTGGCGCTGCGATCGCCGAGTGTGAGCTTGAGGAATTCGTCACCGTTGCGGCGTCGGCGAAGCTCCGTACCGCGGACCAGCATGACCTCCGCGACAGATTGGCCGTCCTGGAATTCCCTCACCTGCATGCCAGCGAAGATAGAGTGGCTGTCGGACGTCACTGATGGCCAAAACGGCTCTCGTTACAGGGGGAACAGGCGGTCTCGGATCGGCCGCCACGGCTCGGCTGCTCGCGGACGGGTGGCGGGTCGTGGTGCCGTGGATCGTCGAGCGTGAGCTCGAGCGGGTGGAGCCTCACGACCGGCTCGAGCTCGTCAAGGCTGACCTGTTCGACCCCGACGAAGTGAGCGATGTGGTCGCGAAGGCGGCGTCCGATCCGGACGTGCCGCTGGGCGGTGTGGTCAATCTGGTCGGAGGGTTCGATGCCGGCAAGCGGATTCACGAGACTCCGATTGACGTGTTCGAGACCCAGTTCCGGCTCAATCTGCGCCCCACGTATCTCGTGACGGCGGCGGCGCTGCCGGTGATGATGACGGCCGGCGGTGGGTCGATCGTGTGCGTCGGGACGCGGGCGGCGCTGAGGCCGTTCTCAGGTGCGGCCGGGTACGTGGCCTCGAAGGCGGCAGTGCTCGCCTTCGTGCGCGCGGTCGCGGTCGAGTACCGCGATGACCGGATCCGCTGCAACGCGATCCTGCCGAGCGTGATCGACACGGCGGCCAACCGGTCGGCGATGCCCAATGCCGATCACGAGAAGTGGGTCAAGCCGGCCGAGATCGCGGGTGTGATAGCGCACCTGCTGTCCGATGATGCGGCGCCGACGAGCGGGGCGCTGGTGCCGGTATACGGGCGCGCGTAGTGGCGCGCCGGCACCCGCAGGCCAGGGTGACCCCGACTTGCTGGGCCGGGCGCAGGTTTTCGGGATCAGGCTGATCGCCGTAGCTGTTCTGCTGGGCTATACGCAGGTTTTCCGGGTACGGCCGATTGCCGTAGCTGTTTAGCTGGGCTATACGCAGGTTTTCGCACCACGGGGCGGGGTGCACGGCGCAACGGGCGCGCAGCTGAAACCCCTACAACCCCGGCGGGTGCCTGACCGCGAACGTCCGCACGTCGGGCTCGTCGGCGGGCCGGTCAGACCAGCGCGAGCCAGTCTCGGCCAGCGCGACCGTGTCAAACCGCAGCCCCGCCACGTACATGAACGTGTGGCCCGCATTGGCGAACACCGTGATCCACTTGCCGGGCCCCGGATCGCCCCAGTGCTCAAGCTGGCCCGAGACGACCGTGTGGTCGAGCAGGTGGGCGGCCGCGAACACATAGCTGATCGAGCCCGAGCAGTCGTAGGCGGTGTCCTCGTAGGTCATGTGGCCGCCGCCGTAGCGGTACGGGAGCCGCGCGATCTGGTTGCCCGCCGCGATCACCTCCTGGACTGCCGCGGGAGCGTCGATCGGGGCGACGGCGAGTCCGCCCGGCGTCAGCGTCGCCTGGTTGGGGCTCGCGGTCATGCCACTGGCCGCCAGCTGCTGGCGGATCTGGGACACGGTCGTCGGCGCCGGCAGCGTGCTCGGCACGGGGCCGACGCTCACGCCGGCCGAGTCACCGGACGGCTGGGCGGACTGCGGCGCCGCGCCCGCCACCGGCTCGACCACCTGCGGGTGAGCCTGTGGTGCCGGATCAGCACTCGAAGTCGACGCTGTCGAGCTCTTGCTCTGCGTGCCGGCCTGGGTCGCGCACCCGGCCACGGTCACGCATCCCGTGGCCAGACCTACGGCGAGGGCCGCGAACGAGCCTCCACGCAAGCGTCCAAGTCGCACGAGTTCGAGTATGGCGCGGCGCCGGTGGCGGCGCGAAGACCCGCTCCGCGGGCTCTGCGGGCTCCGCGCTCAGTCCTCGAGGTCCCCGCAATACAGCGCGAACACGGCACCCTGCGGATCCTGGGCGACGGCGATCTTTGCGATTCCGATGTCGGTCACCGGCGCGAGCACGTTGCCGCCCAGCTCCGTGACCTTGGCCAGGGTCGCGTCGACGTCATTGGTTGCGAAATAGACCAGCCAGAACGCGGGCGCATCGGGGGGCATCGGCGCCCTGATGCCACCGTTGTTGTTGCCACCGGCGGTCTTGATCACGTGGTAGGGCATGCCGACGCCGTCCATCGGGGTGGTCTCCCAGCCGAGCAGGTCGCCGTAGAACTTCGACGACCCCTCGATGTCGGGGGAGCCAAGCTCGTTCCACGACAGGGCTCCGTGAGCGTTGACCAAGCCGGCGCCGATGTGCTCCTTGGGCTCCCAGACCAAAAACCAGGCGCCCTGCGGGTCCTGGACAACGCCCATCCGGCCGGCGTCCATGACGTCGAACGCCTCGGCGTGGACGGTCGCGCCGAGCTCCTTGGCGCGCGCGAGTGCCGCGTCCGCATCCTCGACGGTGACATACGAGTTCCAGGCCGGCGGCACGCCGGCGTCGCGCTGCTGTTGGGGCTGGAACGAGATCGCGGCGACCTGCTTGCCGTCGATGCTCGCCATCGAGTAGTAGACGTCGTCGCCCACGGGGGCGTCGAAGTAGTCCCAGCCGAAGAGATCGGCGTAGAAGGCCTTGGCGGCCTCCTGGTCGGTGGTGTTGAGGTCGGTCCAGCTGAACGTCCCAGTTGCGTACTTCGTTCTTTCTCCCATGCGGCGAACCTACCACCAGGATCGGGACTTCAACAGCCCGACATAAACTTCTTCAGATGAGCGATTACACACACGTGAACCTGATGGATGTTGAGAACGTCGCCGCCGACCGCGCGCCGGGGTTCGAGGCGCGCTTCGGGCGCAGCCACCTGGACTCCGAGCATCTCGGGGTCAGCTACTTCCGCTATCCGCCGAATCTCCGGTCGCCGATGGGGCACAGTCATCGCGAGCAGGAGGAGGCCTACGTCGTGGTCGAGGGCTCGGGCCGGATGCGGCTCGGCGACGAGGTGATCGAGCTCAAGCAGTGGGACGTGGTCCGGGTTGCGCCGAGCACGGTGCGCGCGCTCGAGGGTGGTCCCGAGGGTCTGGCCCTGATCGCGGTCGGCAATGACCGCCCCGAGGGCGGCGACGGCGAGCGGGTCGACGACTTCTGGACTGACTGAGGGCCTAGGACCCGGCGATCGAGGCCGGATCGGTCCCCTCGAGCCGGGTCATGGTGACGCTCGCGTCGAGCTTGGCGCTCGCCGAGCCTCGGTAGACCCCCTTGATCGGGGGCACGTCGGCGTAGTGGCGGCCGTGGCCGATCTTGACGTGGTCCTCGCCGGCCAGCACGCGGTTCGTCGGATCGGCTCCCACCCAGACCGGCTCGCCGCCGTCGGGGACCGGCAGCAGGGCCTCGAGCCAGACGTGGGTGTCGACCTCGACCGACTCGCCGCCGTCATCGTCGGCCGCCGCAAACAGGTACCCGGATACGTAACGGGCGGGGGCCGCCGAATCGCGGATAACCTTCGCCGCCAGTGCCGTCGCGCCCGTACGTCATCAACGTCGACGAGGCACCCTCGGGGGAGGGGTCGGCAGGCGACATCCTGTTCGAGCGCCAGCGGCTCGGCGCCGAGGCCGGCGCGCTGAGGGTCGGCTGCAGCCGCTACGTCGTCCCGGCCGGTGCGCGTCAGATGCCGGTCCACGTGCACGGCGACGAGGAGGAGATCTTCTACGTGCTGAGCGGAAGCGGGCTCAGCTGGCAGCGCGAGCGCGCGTGCCTGATCGGGGTCGGCGACGTGATCGTCCACCCGCCGCGCCGCGATCCCCATACATGCTTTGCCGGCGATGGCGGCCTCGAGCTGCTGTCGTTCGGGAGCGGCTCGGACACCGACATCACCCACCTTCCGCGCGCGGGCGTGATGTGGTGCGGACCGCTGTGGGTGCCGGTCGACGGGCCCCACCCGTTCGCTGCGGAGGCCCGGGCCGGGCGCCTCACGCCTCCCGAGCCGACCGAGCGACCGGCAAACGTCGTGCAGAGCGATGACGTCGAATCGGTCGCGCGCGGCGCCGGCCAGATCCGCGAGGTCGGCCGCGCCGCGGGCTCATCCAAGGCCGGGCTCAATCACGTCACGCTTCCACCCGGCGCCCCGGGAGCGCCCGCGCACGTCCACGCGCTCGAGGAGGAGCTCTTCTACATGCTGGCCGGCAGTGGGACGTTGCAGCTGGGCGATCAGCGGTCTCCCCTGCGCGTCGGCGACATGGTGGCCCGTCCGCCCGGGACCGGCGTCGCGCATGCGATCATCGCCGGCGAGGAGGGTCTGGCGTATCTGGCCTACGGCACCCGGGTGCCAGGCGACAGCGTGTACTACCCCGAGCTGGGCAAGGTCCGGCTGCGTGGGCTCGGCGTCACGCTCGACGTCACCGCCTGAGTGCGATCAGTGGCGCCGGGCCGGGCGGCGCTCGAGGCGGCCCTCTACGCTTCACGCGCGATGCGGATCTTGATCACCGGAGCCGGCGGGATGCTCGGCACAGACGTCCGCGCAGCATGTGAGCAGGCGGGCCACGAGCCGCTCGCGCTGGCGCGCGCCGAGCTTGATATCGCCGATCGCGACGCCGTTCTCACGGCGGTCGCACGGGCCGCTCCCGACGTGGTGATCAACTGCGCGGCCTGGACGGATGTCGACGGCGCCGAGTCCAATCAGGAGAGCACGCGCGAGGTCAACGGCCGCGGCGCGGGGAACGTCGCCGGTGGGGCCGCCGCCGCGGGGGCGTGGACGATCCACGTCTCGTCGGACTACGTGTTCAACGGGCGCAGTCGGACGCCGTACCTGGAGTCCGACCCGACCGATCCGATCTCGGCCTACGGCCGCTCGAAGCTCGACGGCGAGCTCGAGGTCGCGCGCGTCGCGCCCGACCGCCACACGATCGTGCGCTCGTCATGGCTGTTCGGCGCCGGCGGCCACTGCTTCCCGAAGACGATCCTGCGGCTCGCGGCCGAGCGCGAGCAGATCGACGTGGTCGCAGACCAAGTCGGGTGCCCGACGTACACCGGTCATCTGGCGGCTGCGCTGGTCGCGCTCGCCGGCGAGCGAGCCGGCGGTGTGCTGCACGTCGCATCGGCGGGCGAGTGCTCGTGGTTTGAGTTCGCCCAGGCGATCGTGGTCGGCGCCGGACTGCGGTGCTCGGTGCACCCGATCGCCACCGATGAGTACCCGGTCGCGGCCAAGCGGCCGGCGTACAGCGTCCTGCGCAGCGAGCGCGAAGCGCCGCGGCTGGCGAGCTGGGAGGAGGGCCTGCGTGCGTTCATGTCCGACCAGGCCCGGGTGACCGCATGAAGCTCCTGGTCTGCGGTGGAGCGGGCTTCATCGGCTCGACGTTCGTTGCGTTGCGCGTGCGCGAGCACGGCGACGAGGTCACGGTGCTCGACAAGCTCACCTACGCGGGCCGGACCGAGAACCTGCGCGAGGTCGAGCAGGAGATCCGCTTCGTCCACGGCGCGATCGAGGATCCCGCTGCGGTCACCGACGCCGTTCACGGTGCCGAAGCGATCGTCAACTTCGCCGCCGAGACCCACGTCGACCGCTCGATCGCAGAGCCGTTCGCGTTCAGCGTCACCAACGGTCAAGGGACCCACGTGCTGCTCGAGGCCGCCCGCGAGCGCGGGCTGCGCTACGTCCAGGTGTCGACCGACGAGGTCTACGGCTCGATCGAGTCGGGCTCGTTCACCGAGTCCTCGCCACTGGCGCCGTCGAGCCCCTACAGCGCCACCAAGACCGGCGCCGACCTGCTCGTCTGCAGCTACTTCCACACCTACGGCCTGGAGACGCTCGTCTGCCGCGGGTCAAACAACTACGGCCCGCGACAGTACCCCGAGAAGCTGATCCCGCTGATGATCCTCAATGCGCTGGCGGGCGACCACCTGCCGGTCTACGGCGACGGCCGCAATGTGCGCAACTGGCTGTTCGTCGAGGATTTCGGGCGCGGGATCGGCCACGTGCTCGCCCATGGCCGCCCCGGCGAGGTCTACAACTGCGGCGGGCCCGACGAGTGCGAGAACGTCGAGGTCGTCAAGCGGATCCTGTCGCTGACCGGTGCCGACGAGTCGCTGATCGAGTACGTCACCGACCGGCCGGGCCACGACCGGCGCTACTCGCTCTCGTCAGAGAAGCTCGAGGCGCTCGGCTGGCAGGCGCGCAAACGGTTCGAGGACGGCCTGGAGCTGACCGTGGAGTGGTATCGGGACAACGCCTGGTGGTGGGAGCCGATCCGCTCTGGCGCCTACCGGGAGTACTACGAGCGCCATTACGGCCGGGCGTTGAAGGCGTGAGATGACCGCAGCGAGGGGGCGACACGCGCCGCCGCCGGAGGTCCGGCTGCCGCTGCAGCGCGAGCGCCTGCTGCGGGCCGCGGCGTCGGAGTTCGCGCAGAGCGGCTACGCGGGCGCGAGCTCGGAGTCGATCAGCCGCCGCGCCGGGATGTCGAAGGCGACCTTCTACGAGCACTTCGCCAACAAGGAGGAGTGCATGCTGGCGCTGTTTGACCGCGCCGTGGCCGTGGTGTCCGAGTCGATGGCGAGCGCTGCCGCGAGCGCGCCCAGTGACGCGCGGGAACGGATGAAGGCCGGCACGCGCGCTTTCCTGCGGGCGCTGTCGGAGTACCCCGAGTTCGCGCAGACGCTGCTGGTCGAGATCATCGGCGCGGGACCGCGAGCGGCCCAGCACCGTGACCGGATCCTGCAGACGTTCGCCGACCTGCTCGACGCAGAGAACGCCGCCGCTGCGCGACGGGGCCTGATCGGCCGTTTCGCGTCCCCGTTTGACACGTTTGCGGTCGTCGGGGCGATCTCCGAGCTCGTCTCGCGCCAGGTGCGGCTCGGCGTTCCCGAGGATGTGCTCGACCTCGCGCCGGTGATCGACCGGCTGATCTTCGGGCTGCTGCCCCCACCGTGAGCTCCGAGCCGTCGTGAGCTCGGACCTGGCGACGCTTGAGCGCGAGATCGTCGAATGCCGGCGCTGCCCGCGACTGGTCGCATGGCGCGAGGAGGTCGCGCGGGTCAAGCGGGCCTCGTTCAGCGGCGAGGAGTATTGGGGTCGCCCCGTGCCGGGCTTCGGTGACCCGGATGCGTCGGTCGTCGTGCTCGGGCTGGCGCCGGCCGCTCATGGCGGCAACCGGACCGGCCGGGTGTTCACCGGCGACCGGTCGGGTGACTGGCTGTTTGCGGCGTTGTGGCGCGCCGGGTATGCCAACCAGCCGCGGTCGATTTCGCTGCACGACGGGCTGCTGCTCACCGACTGCTGGATCGCGGCCGCTGTCCGGTGCGCGCCGCCGGCCAACAAGCCGACGCCCGTCGAGCGCGACACCTGCCTGCCATACCTGGTCCGGGAGCTCGCGTTGCTGCCGGCCGCGCGCGTGATCGTGTGCCTGGGAGCGTTCGCGTGGGACGCGGCGCTCCGGGTGCTCGCGCTGGCGGGGCCTGCGGAGGTGCCAAAGCCGCGGCCCCGGTTCGGACATGGGGTCGAGGCGGTCGTCGGCTCCTACACGCTGCTGGGGTGCTTTCACCCAAGTCAGCAGAACACGTTCACCGGCAAGCTGACCGAGCCGATGCTCGACGCGGTGTTTGCCCGGGCACGGGAGATGGGTGCCGGCGGGGACTGACGGGCGGCGTGGACGGTGCGCCGCGTGGGGAGTGCCGGGCGCGGGCTGAGGTGTGCGGCCCGCGCGGTAGTCAGACTCTTGGGGGGCGAGACACCCCATCCAGGAGAGTGACTATGAGAGCGGCTCAGTTCAGCGAGTTCGGCGGCCCGGAGGTGCTGAAGATCGTCGACGTGCCCGATCCGCGCCCGGCGGCCGGGGAGGTCCGGATCAAGGTCCGCGCGGCCGGGATCAACCCGATCGACTGGAAGGTGCGAAGCGGCCGGATGGGCGGTGAGCTTCCCCAGAGCACGGGGCGCGAGGCGGCGGGCGTGGTCGACGAGCTCGGCGATGGGGTGACCGACGTTGCAATCGGCGGCCGGGTGTTCGGGTTCGCCGCGGGCGGGGCCGGCGCCGCTGAGCTCGCCGTGCTGTCGCACTACGCGCCGATCCCGCCCTCGCTGGACTTCGCCGGCGCCGCGGGGCTTCCGGTCGCGATCGAGACCGCGACCCGCACGCTGAACCTGCTCGGCGTCGGCGCCGGCAACACGGTCGTGATCAACGGAGCTGCGGGAGGCGTCGGCAGCGCCGCGGTCCAGATCGCCCGTGATCGCGGGGCCCGCGTGATCGGCACCGCCAGCGAGACCAACCACGATTACCTGCGCTCGCTCGGCGCCGAGCCGACCACGTACGGAGACGGGCTCGCGGACCGTGTGCGAGCGCTGGCGCCCGACGGCGTCGATGCGGCGCTCGACGCGGCAGGCAGCGGCGCGCTCCCGGACCTGGTGACGCTGACGGGCGATCCCTCCCGTGTGCTGACGATCTCCGATTACCAGGGCGCGCAGACCACCGGCGTGCAGCTCAGCGGCGGTGCGGGGGCCCGGCGCGCGCTCGGCGCCCTGACCGAGATCGCGGAACCGATCGAGGCCGGGCGGTTCACGCTGCCCGTGACCGGGACGTTCCCGCTGCCGCAGATCGCTGAGGCGCACCGCGTGAGCGAGGCCGGGCACGTGCGCGGCAAGCTCGTGGTTTTGGTCTGAGTCGATGGGGCCGCGGCTGACAGGGCTCAAGGTCGCCGACGCGCCCGAGCGCTGGGAGGCACTGGGCTTCACCGTCTCCGATCGGGATCGGGTTGACGTGGGTGGGGTCACCGTGCAGCTCGGCGTGCCTGGCCGCGGGATCATCGAGTGGTCGCTGGCGGGGATCGAAGGCTACGGCGACATCGACGGGCTGCGGACGACGGACTCAGACGCGCCGGCGCCCGCCTTGGTCGCGCATGACAATGGCGCTGTCGCGCTTGACCACGTCGTGATCGTCACGCCTGACTTTGACCGCACGGCCGCCACCCTGCAGGCGCGCGGGATGCCGCTGCGGCGGGAGAGCGAGCGTGCCGGCCGCCGCCAGGGGTTTCGCCGCCTCGGCCCGGCGATCATGGAGATCGTCGAGGCATCGGAGGCCGACGGGCCGGCGCACTTCTGGGGACTCGTGGTGGTGGTCGAGGACCTCGACGCGCTGCACGCGCAGCTGGCACCGCACGTCAACGAGCCCCGGGCCGCCGTGCAGCCCGGCCGGCGGATCGCGACGCTGGGGTCAAGCGGAGGGCTGTCGACCCAGGTCGCGTTCATGGACCGGGAGTAGCACCCGGTAGCCTCGACTGGAGTGTCACTCGAGGCCTTCAGTCCACGTACGCGCGAGTGGTTTGCCGGCGCCTTCGCCGGACCCACGGCGGCCCAGGAGCAGGCGTGGCCGGCGATCGCCTCGGGCGAACATGTCCTGATCTCGGCGCCGACCGGGTCGGGCAAGACGCTGGCCGCGTTCCTGTATGCGATTGACCAGCTCGCCAACGATCCCGACCGTCCAAGCGACCCCAAACAGCGCCGCACGAGCCTTGTCTATGTCTCGCCGCTGAAGGCGCTCTCCTATGACATCGACCGCAACCTCCGCACCCCGCTGCGCGGGATCGGTGCCGAGCTCGAGGTCGCGGTCCGGACCGGCGACACGCCGCAGCGCGAGCGCCAGCGGATGCTGCGCGAGCCGCCCGACATCCTGATCACGACGCCCGAGTCGCTGTACCTGATGCTGACCGGCCGCGCGCAGCAGGTGTTCGCGGGGGCGCGCTGGTGCATCGTCGACGAGATCCACGCCGTCGCCTCGACCAAGCGTGGCGCCCACCTCGCGCTGACGCTCGAGCGGCTGACCGAGGCGGCCGGCAATGACGTGCAGCGGATCGGACTGTCTGCCACCCAGCGGCCGCTGCAAGAGGTCGGACGGTTCATGGTCGGGCCGCGGCGCACGTGCCGGGTGGTCGACACCGGGGTGCGCAAGGAGCTCGATCTCGAGATCCAGGTGCCGGTCGAGTCAATGGTCGAGCCCGACGCGACGCCGGCGTCGGACTTCGATCCGCTCGCCGGCGGCAGCGAGGCGACTCGCCGGTCGATCTGGCCCGCGATCTACCCCGAGCTGCTGGAGCTGATCCGGACCCACAAGTCGACGATCCTGTTCGTCAACAATCGCCGCAGCGCCGAGCGGATCGCGCTGCGGCTCAATGACCTAGCCGAGGCCGAAATCGCCCGCAGCCACCACGGCTCGCTGGCGCGCGAGGAGCGGACGGTGGTCGAGGAGATGCTCAAGGCGGGCGAGCTGCCATGCCTGGTCGCCACCTCGAGCCTCGAGCTCGGGATCGACATGGGGGCGGTTGACCTCGTGATCCAGATCGAGTCGCCGAAGTCCGTCGCTCGCGGGCTGCAGCGGATCGGCCGCGCGGGTCACTCGGTGGGCGATGTCAGCCGTGGCCGGATCTTCCCCAAGTTCCGCGGTGACCTGCTCGAGTGCGCGGTCGTCGCACGGCGGATGCGCGAAGGGGCGATCGAGACAACGATCGTGCCGCGCAACACGCTCGACGTGCTCGCCCAACAGGTCGTCGCGATCGCCGCCGCGGCACCCGACGAGGAGCCGGTCGCCGTCGATGACCTGTACGCGCTCGTCACCCGCACCCACAGCTTCGCCGAGCTGCCCCGCACCCAGCTCGAGAACGTGCTCGACATGCTCGACGGCCGCTACCCGTCGTCGGAGTTCTCAGAGCTGCGCCCGCGGATTGTCTGGGACCGAATCGCGGGCACGATTCGCGCCCGTCCGGGCGCGCGCCAGCTGGCGGTCACCAACGCCGGCACGATTCCCGACCGCGGCCTGTTCTCGGTCACGCTGCCCGACGGCCGCCGCGTCGGCGAGCTCGACGAGGAGATGGTCTATGAGGCCCGGCCGGGCCAGACCTTCCTGCTCGGCGCGACCACCTGGCGGATCGAGGAGGTCGGCCGCGATCGCGTGATCGTCAGCCCGGCGCCAGGGCTGCCGGGCGCGATTCCGTTCTGGAAGGGCGACGGGATCGGCCGCCCGCGCGAGCTCGGCGAGGCGATCGGCGCTTTCTCGCGCTGGGCCGTGGACCAGAGCCCGGAGACGCTGCAGCGCGACTATGACCTGGACCGCCGCGCCGCCAAGAACCTGCTCGAGTTCCTGTCCGAGCAGCAGCAGGCCACCCGCGTGATCCCGTCAGATCGCGCGATTGTGGTCGAACGGTTCCGTGACGAGATCGGCGACTGGCGGCTGTGCGTGCTGAGCCCGTTCGGGGGGCGGGTGCACGCGGCCTGGTCGCTTGCGCTGAGCGCTCGGATTCGTGACGAGTTCGGATTGGAGTCAGACGCGATCTACTCCGACGACGGCATCATCGTCCACCTCCCCGATGCCGAGGAGCCGCCGGGCGCCGAGATGGTCATGCTTGAGCCCGACGAGATCGAAGACCTGGTCGTCGCCGAGCTCGGTTCCTCGGCGCTGTTCGGAGCGCGCTTTCGAGAGAACGCCGGCCGCGCGCTGCTGATCCCGCGGGCCCGGCCGGGCAAGCGGACGCCGCTGTGGCAGCAGCGGCTCAAATCCCAGTCGCTGCTCGAGGTGGCGAAGAAGTACGGAGAGTTTCCGATCATCCTCGAGACCTATCGCGAGTGCCTGCGCGACGTGCTCGACGTCCCCGGGCTGGTGTCGCTGTTGACGTCGCTGGCGCGGCGCGAGATCTCGCTGATCGAGGTCGAGACCGCGACCGCGTCGCCGTTCGCGTCGTCGTTGCTGTTCGACTACGTCGCGACCTACATGTACGAGGGCGACACGCCCAACGCCGAGCGCCGGGCGGCGGCGCTGTCGCTGGATCGAGATCTGCTGCGGGAGCTGCTCGGGCAGGAGGAGCTGCGCGATCTGATCGATCCCGGTGCGCTGGAGCAGGTCGAGGCCGATCTGCAGTGCCTGTCGGAACCGACGCAGGCGACGTCGCGCGACGGGGTCCTGGACGTCCTTCGGCGCGTCGGCGACCTCACGTTGGATGAGGTCACGCGGCGGGTATTGGACGGTCTGGCGCCGGAACGGATCGTCGAGGACCTGTCCGGCGAGCGCCGCGTCGCGCGGGTTCGGCTCAACGGCGAGGAGCGCTGGATCGACGCCGCCGACGCCGGGCTGTACCGCGATGCGCTCGGCGCCGCCCCGCCGGGCGGGTTGCCGGCCGCGTTCCTCGAGGACGTGCCCGACGCACTCTCGAAACTGATCCGCAGATTCGCCGCCACCCACGGTCCATTCACGACCGTGGATGTCCGAGACCGCTACGGGATCGATGCAGCGAGCGTCCTGCGCGAGCTCGAACGCGACGGCGTGGTGGTCCGGGGCGAGCTCCGCCCAGGCGGCTCGGATCGCGAGTGGTGCGATCCCGACGTGCTGCGCCGTCTGCGCCGGGCCTCGCTGGCGGTCCTGCGCAAGGAGATCGAGCCCGCCGAGCAGCGTGAGCTGGCGCGCTTTCTGCCGGCCTGGCAGGGGGTCGATCGCCATCCGCCGTCGGGGGCCGGGGTCGACCGCCTACGCGAGGTGCTGGTTTCGCTCCAGGGGCTCGCGCTGCCGGCCGAGGTCTGGGAGCGGGATGTGCTCCCGCGCCGGGTCGGTGCCTATTCGCCGGTCTGGATGGACCAGCTGTGCGCGAGCGGCGAGCTGGTCTGGATCGGCGCCGGTGCGCTGGGGCGAAATTCGGGTCGCGTCGCGCTCTACTACCGTGAGGACCTGGGCGTGCTCGGGCCGCCGCCGTATCGCGGCGAGGCTCCGTCGTCTGAGCAGCACGAGGCGGTCCGCGCTCGGCTGACGGCCGGTGCCTGCTTCTTCACCGACCTGCTCGTCGATGTCCCGCTCTCCCCGGAGGAGATCCAGGAGGCGCTCTGGGATCTGGCGTGGGCCGGCGAAGCGACCAACGATGCGTTCGCGCCGCTGCGCGCGCCGCGGCTGACGCTCGCACGCGCTCAGCGCGAGCACACCCGGCGGGCGGCGGCGCGCCGCGGGCGCTTTGGCGCCGGCCGTCGCCGCGACGGCGCCGCGGCGCAGGTACAGGGGCGTTGGTCACTGACCGAGCCGCTGCTGCGGGCTGGAGTCGAGCCAACCGCGCGCAGGCGAGCGATCGGCGAACTGCTGCTCGAGCGCTACGGAATCGTGACCCGCGAGCAGGTGCTGGCCGAGGGGATTCCCGGCGGCTTGCAGTCAATCTACTCCGAGCTGTCGCAGCTCGAGACGCTCGGCGTCGCGAGGCGCGGCTACTTCCTCGAGGGATTGGGGGGCGCCCAGTTCGCGCTGCCCGGCGCGGTCGAGCGACTGCGGTCGCGCGCGGCCGACGACCGCTCGCAGCCGCTCGTGCTCGCCGCGGTCGACCCGGCGCAGCCGTACGGCGCTGCGCTGCCATGGCCGAAGATCGACGGACGGCGGCCGGCGCGGACGGCCGGTGCCTATGTGGTCCTCGCCGAGGGCGAGCCGGTCCTCTACCTCGAGCGGGGCGGCAGGGCGCTGCAGACGCTCGTGCCGGCCGATGACAGCCGCCTGCAGCCGGCGCTCGCAGCGCTCGTCGGCCAGGTCCGCAGCGGCGCGATCAAGCGGCTCGCGCTCGAGAAGGTCGACGGCGGGGCGGCGATGGGATCAGCGCTGGCGCCGGCGCTGATCGCGCTCGGCTTCCAGGAGGGGCCGCGGCGGCTCACGCTCAGCGCCTGACGCGGGATGCCCGAGGGCGACACGATCGCGTACGCGGCGAACAGGATGCGGCCGGTACTCGTCGGGACGGTGCCGGCGCAGATCCTGACGCCGCAGGCGCGCCACCTGCGCGATCGCTGGCCTGAGCGCCTCGACGGCCGCGCGGTGACCGAGGTCAGGACACATGGCAAGCATCTGTTTCTCGCGTTCGAGGGCGATCTCGTGATCCACTCACACCTGCGGATGACCGGCTCCTGGGGCGTCTACCCGGAGGGGAGCCGCTGGCGCCGGGCGCCTCGTCGGGCGTGGCTGGTGCTGCACAGCCGCGGCCACGAGGTGGTCGAATTCGACGGACCGGTGCTCGAGCTGCTGACCGAGGGACGCACGCGCTTCGATCGCCGGCTGGCCGAGCTCGGACCCGATGTCCTCGCGCCCGAGTTCGACCGCCGGCGATTCCTCGCGCGGCTGCGCGCCGACGATCAGACACGTGGGATCGGGGACGCGCTGCTCGATCAGCGCAACGTCGCCGGGATCGGGAACATCTGGAAGTCCGAGGGATGCTGGCTGGCCGAGATCGACCCGTGGCGGCGCGTGTCAGAGGTCTCCGACGAGGAGGCGGTCGCGGTCGTGGAGGCGCTGCGGCCGGGTATGCTCGCGTCGGCGACCACCGGCCGCATGCGGGGCGAGGCTCATGTGTTCCGCAAGGCCGGCCGCCCGTGCCCCCGGTGCGGGACGCAGATCAATGCCGGAGGCCAGGGCGACGACAACCGCACTACATTCTGGTGTCCCGGATGTCAACGGTGAGCGCACTCAAACGCGTCGGACACAAGGGCGCCGATCTGATCGCGCCCGGCAACACGCGCGCGAGCTTCGACGCCGCGCTCGCGGCGGGCGTCGACATGATCGAGTTCGACGTCCTGCCCAGCCGCGAGGACGATCGACTCGTCCTCGCCCACGACTACAACGACTTCGCGTCGCGGCAGGCGCTGACCCTGCAGGAGGGTCTCGAGCACCTCGCGTCCGACGAATTCGCCGCGGTCGAGTTCGACGTCGACCTCAAGCTGCCCGGGTATGAGCTCGAGGTCGTCGAGGCGCTGAGAGCCCACGGGCTTGTGGACCGGGCGCTGATCTCGAGCCAGTTCCGCGAGAGCCTGGCCGCGATCAGGGCGGCAGATCCAGAGGTGCGGCTCGGCTGGTCAGTCCCCAAGCTCAGACAGGACCCGTTCCGAAACCGCCTGATGTGGATCCCGATGTTCGTGGTCGTGCTGGTGTGGCGCGAGTTTCTTCCGTTGCGTGCCGCGCGCGCGATCCGGTCGCGCAAGTGCACTGCGCTGATGGCGCACTGGCGGCTGATCACGCCGCGGCTGGTCTCGCGTGTGCGTGGCGCCGGCGGCGAGCTCTACGTGTGGACCGTCGACGAGCAGCCGCGGATCAGGGCGCTTGAGGCGATGGGCGTGACGGGCGTGATCACGAACGATCCGCGCTTGTTCGAGGCTTGGAACCTCGTTCCGCGCACTGCGGAATCTGGATCGAGAACGCGAGCTCGAGTTCAGCTGATGCGTGCTGCGCCTTGCCCGGCTTGATCGGCAACGTCGGCTGGGTGCGATCGAGCGCCTGGATCTGCGTCTTCTCGTCGACGCACAACACCAGCGCGCCCTTCGGCGGATCGAGATACAGGCCGACGACGTCGATCACCTTTTCGACTAGCTCGGGGTCGCGCGAGAACTTAAACGAACGGACCTGGTGGGGCTTGAGCTTGTGATCGCGCCAGATCCGGTGCACCGTGGAGGACGAGATCCCCGTCGCGGCCGCCAGCCTGCGCACACTCCAGTGCGTCGTGCCGTCCGGCGGCGCGTCCAACGTCTTGGCCAACACCCGCTGCACCTCATCATCGGTGATCTCCCGCGGACGCCCCGACCTCGGTGCCGTCTCCAAGCCATCCATCCGACGCTCTGAGAAGTTCCGCCGCCACAGCCCAACCGTTGGCAGCGACACACCAACCTCCCGGGCGATCTGAGTGTTACTCGCACCCTCCGCCGCGCGCAACACGATCCGCGCGCGCGTCGCCCGCTCCTGCGGCGCCGACGGTGTCCTCAACACCAGACGCAGATCGCGTTCCTCCTCTTCGGTGAGCTCGATGACCGCCGGCACGCGTCCCACAATCCGACCGTACTGAAAGTCTCTTCTAATTACAAGAGACTAATGGGACGCTGCACTAGTGGACTGAAGCGTTCGTCGGTTTAGTGGATCCGGCACTGCTGCGCGCTGTAGTGCGTGCGGAAGGGCGCATGGGCCGGCAGGGTCGTCGTCGTCTGGGTCGTCTGACCGAGGAGCTTGCCTGAGCGCCGCCAGATGAACGTCACCGAGGCGTTGACGAGGAAGCGGCCAGGATGAAAGGTGTACAGCGCACCCTGTTGCTGGAGCCCCGTCGACCAGCGACCGAGCCTGACGAGCTTTTTTGTGCTCGAGTCGGGGATGAAGCGCTTCTTGGTGGTGGAGTAGTTGTTGAGCTCGATGTCCATCGACAGCCAGGCCGCGAATCCGAGCGCCGGCATCTGTCCCCGGATCCCGATCGAATCCCGCTTGGAGTTGCTTTGGCAGATGTTGACCGTCGCCCAGAGCGACTTCGAGCGCTCGGCACGCCTGACCGCCTTCCTGACCTGGCCGCGAGTCGGGTCGCGGACGGGCTGCGTCGTCGGCGCTGCGATCGAGGCGGCGGGCAGCGTGCAGCGCGAGTACCGTTGTGGCCAGTGCGAGCCGCACGAGATTGACGATATCGACCTTGTGACGGATTGACCTCTGGTTCGTAGTGAGGGTGTGATCGACTCCCAGACGCTCCACGGATCGCACCGAAGCCCAGCGCGCGTGGGATCGATTCGAAGCGCTCTACCGGTCCAGTCGCGACGACGTGTTCGCGTACGTGTCGACCCTGCTCGGCGACCGCTCGGCGGCCGAGGACATCACCGCGCTCGCGTTCGAGCGCGCATACCGACGTCGCCGTACGTTCGACCGCCGACGCGGGGAGGAGCGCGCCTGGCTGTTCGGCATCGCGCGCAACGCCGCGCTCGACGAGCTCCGGCGCCGCAAGCGGGTCGCGGCGCTGGTGAACGAGCCCGAGGACGTCAACGAGCCAACCGTCGAGGATGGCGCCGAGGTGGCGCTGCGCAGGACCGTCGTCAAGCAGGCGCTCGCGAAACTGCCGGCCCGCGACCGCGAGATCATCGCGCTGAAGTTCCACGCGGGATTGCAGAACGCCGAGCTCGCGCGGGTGCTCGGAGTCAGCGAGACGGCCGCCGGGACGCTCGTATATCGCACGATGGAAAAGCTGAGGAAGGCCTGTGATGGATCAATTTGATGACGCCGAGACGATCGCGCTCGAGGTCATCGACGCGACCCTGGCCGGCGAGGCGGTCGAACCCGAGTACGCGGATCTCGCGGAGCTGACGTTGATCCTCGCCGGCCAGCGTCCCGTGCCGAGCACCGCGTTCGCGGCCGAGCTGGATGAGCGCGTCGCGCGCCGCTTCTCCCGGCCGGCGTCCGCGCCGGCGCGGCGCCAACGGCGGCGGTGGCTGTTCGCGCCGGGCGTGGCGCTCGCAGCCGCCGCCGCGACGGCGGTCGTGATCGTCGTGTCGAGCGGCGGCGCGATCAACGGCGAGAGCTCTGTCAGTTCGAGTTCGGCGGCGGCGAGTTCGGCGGCGCTGCCGAATGCTGCGGTTGGCGGAAGTGCGGCGCCGGCGGTGAAGCGTGACCTGCGCGCGGCGGCGACTCACGGCACATCCTCGGGCACGCCGAGTGCCGCCGGCAGCTTCTCCGGATCAGCGACATCGCAGCAGGCCTCCGCAGTCCCCGGGCCCACCCCTCCGACGACGGGACGCCAGATCGTCCAGTCCGCCCAGCTGTCGCTGTCCACGAACCCCAAGGACGTCGACACCGTCGCCCAGCAGGTGTTCAACGTGATCGCGGCCCAGAACGGGGTCGTCAAGAGCTCGCAGGTGACCGCGACCAACAGCGCCAATGGCTACGCGCAGTTCGAGCTGAGCGTGCCGAGCGCCAACCTGAGCCAGGCGATGGGCGCGCTTTCAAGGCTGCACGGCGCGTCGGTCGTGTCGCGCACCGACTCGACCCAGGACATCACCCAGCAGGTCGGCGGCGTCGGCATGCGGCTCGCCGATGCGCGCGCTCTGCACGCGGCGCTGCTGCGCAGGCTCGCCGCGGCGACCACGACCGCCGAGATTGACAGCCTCAAGGCGCAGATCGCCGCCGACGAGGCGACGATCGCCCGGTATCAGACGTCGCTGCACTCGCTTCACCGCCAGGTCAACTTCAGCAACATCGCGGTCACGATCAACGCCGCTTCGGCGCCGGGCCATCCGGTGTCGGGCGGTGGCTCGTTCACGATCGGCAAGGCCGCGCACGACGCCGGCCGGGTGCTCGTCGTGGCGGCCGGAGTGGCGCTGATCACGCTCGCGATCATGGTGCCGGCCGGGCTGGTGCTGGCGCTGATCCTGTGGGTTGCGTTCGGGATCCGCCGGCGCCGGCGCGAGCACGCACTCGACCTCGTCTGACCCGTCCCGTCTTCGGCGCCGGTGGTCCGGCCGCGGGCCAACCGCACAAATCTCGGTCGCGGCCGGCCGCGCCGGTGCGCGTGTGATATGCACTGCACGACATGGTCGCGACCAGCGACGAGATGATCGCGCTCCTCCACGGCGTCCCGGCGTTCTCGGCGCTCGCCGACGACGATCTGGCCAGGGTCGCCGAGGTGACGGTGCCGCGTACGTTCAGGGCTGGCGAGTCGGTGTTCCGCGAGGGTGACCGCAGTGACACCTGCTACGTGGTTCGCTCGGGCCACGTGCGTGCGGTTCGCGAGCACAAGGACGGACGAACGATCACGCTGGCCACGCTCGGACCGGGGGACATCTTCGGTGAGCTTGCGATCTTCGACGAGGAGCAGCGCTCGGCGACCGTCGAGGCGCTGGAGGAGACGGAGGTGATCGCGATCCTGGCAGGGGACATGCGCCGGACGCTGCGCGAGCACCCGGATATCGCGGTCAAGCTGCTCGCGGCGCTCAGCCGCAGGTTGCGCGAGACCAACGAGCGGCTCTCGCGCCAGTCATTTCAGACCGTGCAGAGCCGGGTCGCGGCGGTGCTCGCCGAGCTGGTCGCCGCGGCGCGCACCGAGGGCGCGGACGACCGCGATGTGCTGATCACGGCGACGCAGAGCGATCTCGCCCAGCTGGCCGGGTCGTCGCGCGAGTCGGCGAGTCGCTTCCTCGCGGTGCTCGAGCGAGCGGGGATCATCACCCAGGGCCGCGGCCGTCTGACGGTCCACGACCCGGGTGCGCTCGAGCGGTATGTCTTCTGAATCGCGGGAGGCCGAGATCCGGGATTTCTCGGCCGGCGGCGTGGTCGTCGACGGTGACCGGGTGGTCGTGATCGTCCCGGTCAAGCGCTCGGCCGACGGTCGCCGGGTGCTCGGCCTGCCGAAGGGACATCTGGACGGTGACGAGACCCCGGAGCAGGCGGCCCGCCGCGAGGTCGCCGAGGAGGCCGGCGTCTCGGGCGAGCTCGTCGACGAGCTCGGCGAGGTCAGCTACACCTACGAGCGCCGGGGGCGCAGAGTCGCCAAGCGGGTCCGCTTCTACCTGTTCCGATACGCCTCGGGTGACGTCGCCAACCACGACCATGAGATCGAGGAGGCCCGGTGGATCCCGCTCGCGCAGGCAGCGCGCGAGCTCACCTACGAGGGAGAGCGCGAAATGGTCCGCCGCGCTATGTCGCAAACGACACCGGACCGGTAGGCTGCCACAGCGATCAACTCCCTGAGGAGCGACTAGCCGTGAAGGTTCTGAACTTCTACTCGTCGGTGTTCGGCGATCAGCTTCGCCGCGGGCGCAAGACCGCGACGATCCGGCTGGGCGACAAGTCCCACAAGTACCGCAAGAACGACTGCGTGCTGGTCACGATCGGCTACCAGCATTCGCCGCGCGAGAAGATCTTCCAGGCGGTCATCGACCAGGTTGAGGTCAAGCGGGTGCGTGACCTCTCACCGCGCGAGATCGAGCACGACAACCCCGAGTTCCGGCGCGTCGACGAGATGATCCACTTTCTCGAGCAGATCTATGGCCGCAAGGTGTCCAAGGACGACACGGTCACAGTCGTGCGCTTCTCACAGATCATCGAGAGTCCGCCGGAGCAGCTGCGAGACCGGATTCACGGTCTCGGCGGCGCTCGTAACTAGCCGCTCGGGCTGCCGACACCCGCGGCGACGAAGTCGTCCGCGTGGCCGGCGACCGTCTCGACGACCGACCGGGCCCCGGAGCAGACCCGGATCCGCCGCGGGACGATGTCGCGATCGATCCGGACGACGGCTCCATTGCTGCGCAGCCAGATCAGATCGAGCGCGAACCGCATCCCGAACGTATGCACGGCCGGGCATTGCGGGATGTGGAGCGCGTGCTCTGGGGCAAGCGCGTCGAGCCGCGATAGACCGCGCCGGCGGGCCTTGTGGGTCTGCGCCTGGACGACCAGCAGCCCGTCGCCGTATTCGTCCACCGGCAGCCCCTTGAAGCGCTGTTCGAGCTCGGGGGCCATCGCGCACCAGCCTACAGCGACCCCGGTCCGTCCAGTTGCCTGGCACTCTTAACGCCAGAGTGCCAAATTAGCCTTGATTAGCGCCGCCAACAAGCTATAGTGGGACGGCGTTGGCACTCTCAGTCGCCGAGTGCCAAAAGACTGGTTTTGAACACTTCAACCGGAGGTCTAATCACATGAAGCTCAAGCCCCTCGGCGATCGCCTGATCGTACGGGCCATCGAGGAGGAGGAGACCACCGCCAGTGGCCTCGTCTTGCCCGATACCGCCAAGGAGAAGCCCCAGAAGGGCAAGGTCCTGGCCGTCGGCGACGGCAGGGTCAACGAGGACACCGGCAAGCGCACCCCGCTTGACGTCGCCGAAGGCGACGAGGTCCTCTACAGCAAATACGGCGGCACCGAGATCAAGGTGGATGGCGAGGAGCTGCTCGTCCTCCGCGAGTCAGACGTGCTGGCAAAGGTCCAGTAGACCCCTCTAGGAGAAACAGACACACATGGCACACAAGGAACTGAAGTACGAGGCGGAGGCCCGCAAGGCGCTCGAGCAGGGCGTCGACGCGGTAGCCAACGCCGTCAAGGTCACGCTCGGCCCCAAGGGCCGTTACGTGGTCCTTGACAAGAAGTTCGGCGCGCCGACGATCACCAACGACGGCGTCACCATCGCTCGCGAGATCGAGGTCGAGGACGTCTTCCAGAACCAGGGCGCCCAGCTCGTCCGCGAAGTCGCCACCGCGACCAACGACGTCGCCGGTGACGGCACAACGACCGCGACCGTGCTCGCTCAGGCGATCGTCCGTCAGGGACTGAAGAACGTCGCTGCCGGCGCCAACCCGCTGGCGCTCAAGCGCGGCATCGAGCGCGCTGTCGATCAGGTCGTCAAGAACATCGAGTCGCAGTCCAAGGAGATCTCAGGCAAGGATCAGATTGCCCGAGTCGCAACGATTTCCGCGGGCGACGACGAGATCGGCGACGTGATCGCCGACGCGATCGACAAGGTCGGCAAGGACGGCGTGGTCAACGTCGAGGAGGGCCAGACGTTCGGCATGGACCTCGAGTTCACCGAGGGCATGCAGTTCGACAAGGGCTACATCAGCCCCTACATGGTCACCGACCAGGAGCGGATGGAGGCGGTCCTCGAGGATCCCTACATCCTGATCGCCAACCAGAAGATCGGCTCGGTCCGGGACGTGCTCCCGGTGCTCGAGCAGGTGATCCAGTCGGGCAAGCCGCTGCTGATCATCGCCGAGGACGTCGAGGGCGAGTCGCTCGCGACGCTGGTCGTCAACAAGCTCCGTGGCACCTTCACCGGCGTCGCGGTCAAGGCGCCGGGCTTCGGTGACCGCCGCAAGCGGATGCTCGAGGACATCGCGATCCTGGCCGGCGGCGAGGTGATCACCGAGGAGATGGGCCTCAAGCTCGAGAACACGCAGGTCTCGCAGCTCGGCCGCGCCCGTCGCGTGGTGGTGACCAAGGACACGACCACGATCGTCGACGGCTCCGGTGAGAGCGACGCCATCAAGGGCCGGATCAACCAGATCAAGTCCGAGATCGAGACCACCGATTCCGACTTCGACCGCGAGAAGCTCCAGGAGCGCCTCGCGAAGCTGTCGGGCGGAGTCGCGGTCGTCAAGGTCGGCGCAGCCACCGAGACCGAGATGAAGGAGAAGAAGCACCGCGTCGAGGACGCGCTGCAGGCGACCCGCGCGGCTCTCGAAGAGGGCATCGTGCCGGGTGGCGGCGTCGCGCTTCTGGCGGCCCAGAAGGCACTCAACGTCGAGCTGATCGATGAGCCAGACGAGCGGACCGGGGCGAACATCGTCTCGCGGGCGCTCGAGGAGCCGCTCCGTCAGATCGCCGAGAACGCCGGACTCGAGGGCTCGGTCGTCGTCAACGACGTCCGCAAGGCCAAGAAGGGTCAGGGCCTCAACGCGGCCAACGGCGAGATCGTCGACCTGGTCGCCGAGGGCATCATCGACCCGGCGATGGTCACGCGCTCGGCGCTGCAGAACGCCGCGTCGATCGCCAAGAACATCCTCACCACCGAGGCGATCGTCGCCGAGGTTCCGGAGAAGGATGGAGGCGGCGCCGGCGGCGGTGGCATGCCTGACATGTCGGGAATGATGTAATCGATCTAACAGGCGAGTGTTTTGAGGGCTCGGCGCTTCGCGCGCCGGGCCCTCGGCCTTTAACCGCGATCGCGCCCGCGACGGTTGGCGGCGGTGCCACGACCGATGGCACGGCGGTCACCCTAACCGTTACCTGCGCGTCCTTCCCGTGCACGATCACGATTACGCTCACCGCTCCTGAAACAGTCGTCGTTCACGCGTCATCCGCGCGGCTCGCGCTCAAGAAGCGCAAGAAGACCAAGCTCGTCACCCTCGGGAGGGGCAGGTTCACGATCAAGTCAAAAGGCTCGCACAAGCTCGCGGTCAAGCTCTCGCCGGCTGGCAAGAGGTTCGTGCTCTCACACAGCGGACACGTCAAGATCGCCGCGAAGGTAACCGAGCTGCACGGCAAGGTGACGACGCGGACCGTCAAGCTCAAGATCAAGCACCCCGAGAAGCATCACAAGCGGTGACGGCGGGGGCTGGTCAGCCCGCCCTCGGCGCCAGGTGTCTGGTCGGGGCCGGTCAGCCACCGCTGGGCGCCAGCCGCGGGCCGGCCGCCGGCGCCAACTCGCTGTACAGCGCCAGCGTCTGACGCGCGACCTCGCCCCAGTCAAAGCGCAGCACGTGCTCGCGCGCTTCCGATATCAGCTGCGCGCGCTCGTCATCGTCGGTGAGCACCCGTTCGAGCACCTCCTGCAGCGCGGCCGAGTCACGGGAGGGGAATCGCACGCCGACCGTGCCGTCGGCCGGAACCACCTCGCGTAGCCCGCCGGTATCGGCGACCACGCACAGGCACCCAGAGGCCATCGCCTCGAGCGCCACGAGCCCGAACGGCTCGTAGATCGAGGGCACGATGCACAGGTCCGAGATCCGGTACAGCGAGTGGAGCATGTCGTCGCCGACCCAGCCGAGAAAAACGCCCTTGCGATCCAGTCCGAGCCGCCGCGCCTGGCGGCGAAGCTCGGCCTCGGCCGTGCCGGTGCCGGCGACCACGAACCGGACGCCGCCGAGCTTGGCGATCACCGGCGCGAGCGCATCGAGCGCCAGGTGAAAGCCCTTCTCGTACACGAGCCGCCCGACGAGCAGCACGAGCCGCTCATCGGGTTCGGCGTAACGAGCGCGCAGCTCGTCGAGGTCTGCGGCGACGGGCTCCAGGTCGCCCGGGTCGACCCCGTTCTGGATCGTCGTGATCCGGCCCGGAGGGACGCCGAAGACGGTCGATACATGGCTGGCCATGTATCGCGAGCAGGTGATCACGTGGTCGGCGTTGCGGGCCATCTCGCGCTCGGCGGCGTGGATATGGGACTGCGGGTACTTGTCGACCCAGCCCTGATGACGGCCGTACTCGGTCGCGTGGACGGTGACCAACCAGGGGCGGTCGATCCGGCGCGCGATCCGCTGCGCAGCGCTCGCGACGAGCCAGTCATGGGAGTGGACGAGATCGAAACTGTGGGCGTCGGCGAGCTGGTGACCGAACTCGCGCATGTCACGGTTCATTGCCGTGACCCAGCGGACGAAGGCCTTGACGTCCTTGGGGAAAGGGGGCTCCTGGAGGCGGTGGACGATCACCCCGTGGCGCTCCTCGGTCGCCGGGAGCCGGCCGCCGCCGCGGGTCAGCACGTGCATCTCGACCCCTTCGCTGACCAGATGCTCGGAGAGCTTGCGGACGTGGCGCGCGAGGCCGCCCTCGATGATCGGCGGGTACTCCCAGGAGATCAGCAGAACGCGCATGTACCGGCGACAGACCCTACCGGTAAAGCACGTGCTCCCTGCGCCTGCAACGGCTCAGGGATGAGCTCGCTCGAACACCGCCAGGCCCCGGCGCCCGAGCAGGTCTCGGAGTGGGACGCGCTCGCCGAAGGTCCAGCGCTCGCCGCGCAACACGTCGCGCCAGCTGCCACCCACCCCGGTCAGCGATCTCGCCGGCGCGTCGCGGCGCGTCGCAACGACGACCAGCACGTCGTCACCGCGGAGGAACGCCACACAGTCCGGGCCGGCGTCAAGCGGTTCATAACCGGCGACGAACGCCTCCGGGCGGCGGATGCGCAGATGGAGCAATCGCATCGTCAACCACAGCTTGGCCGTCTGGCGGTCGGGTGGCGAGCCGCCCTGAAGGCGTGCGAGCATCGCCCGGTTCCAGCTCCAGTCGACCGCGCGTCGGTTGTCGGGATCGACCAGCGCTCGGAACTCCATCTCGTCGCCCTGGTAGATGTCGGGCAGCCCTGGCGTCGTCAGCTTCAGCGCGACCATCGCCAGCGCGATCCGCTCGCCGTCGCGGGCCAGCTGCTCGGCGAACGGCTCGAAGTCTGCCCGGAACTCCTGATGGGTGTAGAGCGCGCGACAGAACCCGAGCACGTCGCGCTCCCAGTCCGCGTTGCGATCTACCCAGCTGGTGTTGCGCTTGGCCTCGCGCAGCGCCTTCTCGGTGTAGCGCTCGAACCGATCGAGCTCGATCGGCCATGCTCCGGCCAGGGTCTGAAAGAGGAAGTAGCGCTCGCTGTCGTCCGGGGCGCCGCGGTCTGACCGCAGCTCCTCAGTGAGCACCATCCACCGCCTGAGGTGCTGCTCCCAGAGCGTCGGGCGCCAGCTCAGCGCCGCGATCCGAGCGCGCACGTCAGCCGTGCGCTTGGTGTCGTGGGTGGTGGTGGCGAGCATCGCGAGCGGGAAACGGTGCAGCCGCTGCAGGCAGCGAGCGTGAAAGTCGTCGGCCGCGAGCCCGAACCGGGCCGGGTCGCCACCGACATCGCAGAGCGCCAGTAGCCGGGCGTAGCGGTAGAAGGCCGTGTCCTCGACACCCTTGGCCACGACCGGGGGCGAGGTCTGCTGAAACCGGGTCACGAACTCCGGCGGGGCATCGCGCTCGAGCAGCAGGCGCCGCGCCACCTCCGCCGGCATCTGCGCCTGCTCGATCGCCTCGCGGTCCGCCGCCGCCACGACGCCGGCGAGCGGCTCGACGTAGGTCCTGTAGACGGGCATCGAGGCGAGCGCCGGCACGAGCGCCGGCTCAACGCCGACGATTCTTGCGAGGCGTTTCACCTCGGGCTGGAACGTCGTCTGCGCCAGCTCGGTCTTGGCCTCGAGCGCAACCGAATCAAAATCGCGCTCGTCGCCGGACTGCTGTTGCCACAGCGACGTGAACGCGGCCTCGGCACCGGCGTCGACGAACAGCGCACAGACCTCGTTGAGGAAGTCGTAGCCGACGGTGCCGGTGACCGGCCAGTCGCGGAGCCGTTCGGACGACTCGAGGATCTTCTCGGCCCAGACGTGCTCAACACCCTCGGAGCGCAGCCGCTCGAAGTACTGGGCCGGGTCGGCGAGGCCGTCGGGATGGTCGATCCGAAGCCCGTCGACGGTCCCTTCACGGACGAGCGAGAGCGCCAGCGCGTGAGTCTGCGCGAACACCTCGGGATCCTCCTGGCGAACGCCCGCGAGGTCATCGATGTCGAAGAAGCGGCGATGCGCGCCGGTCTCGGGGTCGATGTCGAAGAACCGCTCGCGGGTCTCGGGGTCAGTCCAGAACGGATTGGCATCGTCGGTGGCCATGTGGTTGGGAACGAGATCGAGAACGATTCCCATTCCCGCCGCGTGGGCGCCGGCGGCCAGCGCCCGCAGCTCGGACTCGCCGCCCAGCTCCTCCGAGATGCGAGTCGGATCAACGACGTCGTAACCGTGCGTCGAGCCCGCGCGCGCCCGCATCGACGGAGAGAGGTACAGGTGCGAGACGCCGAGGTCACGCAGATACGGGATCAGCTCGCGCGCCGCGTCGAAGCCGAACGCCGGGCCGAGCTGCAGACGGTAGGTCGCCCGGAACGGATATTGGCTCAAGAGACGCGCTTGAGGATCGTGATCGAGTGCGCGGTCACGTTGATCAGCGTCTGCGCATCGTAGGCGGCGCTGCCGGGCTGCAGCGACGGGTCGGCAGTGCACAGCTCGAGCTCCCAGCGGGCGCCCATCCTCCGTCGCGGCAGCTTGAACTCGCGGTCCTCGCCGTGAGCGTTGAACAGCAGCACGAATGAGTCATCGGCGATCTCCTCGCCATGCGGTCCGGGAGTGATGATCGCGCGGCCGTTGAGCCACATCCCGAGCACCGCCTCGCCCTGCTGCCAGTCACGGCTGGTCATCTTGCGCCCGTCGGTGCGAAACCACCACACGTCGGGCAGTCCGAAGCCGTTGACGAGCTGGCCACGGAGGAAGGTCTGGCGGCGGAAGGTGACGTGCTCGCGGCGCAGCCGGATCAGCCGGCGCGTGAACTCGCGCAGCTGCTCGGCCTCGAGAGCGCCCGCCCACGTGTACCAGGAGAGCTCGGAGTCCTGGCACCAGCCGTTGTTGTTGCCGTGCTGAGTGCGGCCGCGCTCGTCGCCGCCGAGCAGCATCGGCGTGCCCTGGGAGACCAGCAGCGTGGTCAGGAAGTTTCGCTGCTGGCGCGCGCGGAGCTCGCGGATCGCCGGGTCGTCTGTCTCGCCCTCGACGCCGCAGTTCCAGGAGCGGTTGTCATCGGTGCCGTCCTGGTTGCCCTCCATGTTGGCCTCGTTGTGCTTGGTCTCGTAGGAGACCAGGTCGCGGAGGGTGAAGCCGTCGTGCGCGGTGATGAAGTTGATTGACGCGAACGGGTCGCGGCCGTCTGACTCGTACAGGTCAGCCGAGCCCGACAGTCGCGAGGCGAAGTCCCCGACGCTCGCCCGCCCGCGCCAGAAGTCGCGCATCGTGTCCCGGTA
The DNA here is from genome assembly GCA_963770885.1 of uncultured Solirubrobacterales bacterium. Classification (GTDB taxonomy): domain Bacteria; phylum Actinomycetota; class Thermoleophilia; order Solirubrobacterales; family Solirubrobacteraceae; genus Palsa-465. Next base: position 472,434 of record CAVYRI010000003.1, read on the forward strand.
GACGCCGTTCCACTCAGACCACAGGATCGGGAAGTTGCCGACCTGATACCCGCCCGGGCCGACGTCCCACGGCTCGGCGATCAGCTTGACCTGTGACAGCACGGGGTCCTGGTGGATCGTGTCGAAGAACGCCGACAGCCGGTCGACGTCAAAGAACTCGCGCGCCAGCGCACTGGCGAGGTCGAACCGGAAGCCATCCACGTGGCACTCGACCACCCAGTAGCGCAACGAGTCCATGATCAGCCGCAGGACGCTCGGGTGGACCGGGTTGAGCGAGTTGCCGGTGCCGGTGAAGTCCATGTAATGGTGGGGATCATCGGGAACCAGCCGGTAGTAGGCGGAGTTGTCGATCCCCTTGAACGAGAGCATCGGCCCGAGGTGGTTGCCCTCGGCGGTGTGGTTGTAGACGACGTCGAGGATCACCTCGATCCCGGCCTGGTGAAGGGCCTTGACCAGCCCCTTGAACTCGAGGACCTGCTCGCCGCGGCGGCCGGTGGCCGCGTACTCGGAGTGGGGCGCAAAGTAGCCGATCGTGCTGTAACCCCAGTAGTTGGTCAGCCCCCGCTCAAACAGGAACGACTCGTTGGAGATGTGGTGGATCGGCAGCAGTTCTACGGCCGTGATCCCGAGATCCTTCAGGTATGCGATCGCGGGCTCTGACGCCAGCCCGGCGTATGTCCCGCGGAGGTCGTCGCGGACCTCGGGGTGGCGCATCGTGAACCCCTTGACGTGCGTCTCGTAGATGATCGTGTCGGCGAACTCCACCCGCGGCGGGGCATCACCCTGCCAGTCGAAGTGGGTGTCGACGACGATCGATTTCGGGACCGCGCCGGCGTCGTCCTCGTCGTCGGGCTCGTAGTCGTCATCCTCGCCGCCGTCGGGCACGTAGGGCAGCACGTTGGCGTCATGCGCCCAGTCGACGACGCCCTCGATCGCCTTCGCGTAGGGGTCCAGCAGCAGCTTCTCGGGGTTGAAGCGGTGGCCCTCGCCGGGCGCGTAAACGCCCTTCACCCGGTAGCCGTAGCGCTGGCCAGGGCCGACGCCGGGGAGGTAGCAGTGCCAGTTGAGCGCCCGCCGACCGCTGACCTCGATCCGGGTCTCCTCGCCGCTGTCGTCAAACAGGCACAGGTCGACCCCCTCGGCGTGCTGAGAGAAGAGCGAGAAGTTCGTGCCCTCGCCGTCCCAGATCGCTCCGAGTGGGAACGGACGTCCGGGCCATACCTCCGTCATCTGACCAGGGCTCCTGACATCGGCGGCAGTTTGAGGGATGCATCGGAGAGAACCGCCTCGCCGTCGGTGGCGAGCGCGATCTGACCGGCGTCGCAGTCAAGCTCGCACCACGCCGAGCCAAAGTTGCACAGCACCTGGCAGGACCCGCGGCGGAAGCGAAGCCACCTGTCGCACTCGTCGAACTCGATCGTCTGAGCCTCGCCGGGACTGAGCTGCGCGCGGGCCGCAAGCAGCCGGCGGTAGAGCCCCACGGTCTTGGGGACGCGCCGCCACGTCAGCTTTGACCGCGCGAAGGTCGCCCGGTCCTCGGGATCGGGGACCTCGCGGTCAAACGAGGCGAACGCAGCGAACTCGCGCCGACGGCCCTCGCGGGTGGCGATCGCGATCTCCTCGTCGATGTGGTTTGAGAAGAACTGAAACGGCGCCCGCTCGCCGTACTCCTCGCCCATGAACAGCAGTGGCACGAACGGCGCCGTCAGCGTTATCAGCGCCGCCAGCCGCTGGAGCTCAGCGGGGAGCCGGTCTCCGAAGGCGCGGTTGCCGACCTGGTCGTGGTCCTGGGAGTAGACGACGAACCGGTTGACGGGCACATCATCAGCCGGCGCGCCGAAACGCCGACGGCGAAAGGACGAGTAGCCGCCGTCGAACACGTGCGGGCGGTGAAGCGCCTTCGCGAGCTGGCCGAGCCGGCCGAAGTCGGTGTAGTAGCCGTCGCGCTCATCGGTCAACAGCGCGTGCAGCGCGTGATGGAAATCGTCTGACCAGGCGGCGTCACAACCGTGGCCGCCGCGCTCGCGCGGGCGCATCACGGCCGGGTCATTGAGGCCGGATTCGGCGATCACGTAGGCGTCGGCGGAGACCGCGTGCACGCGGCGCGCGACGGAGGCGACGATGTGCTCGGCGCTGGAGTCGAAGATCGCGTGGATCGCGTCAAGCCGCAGCCCGTCGATCCCGAAGTCGGCGATCCATCCTTCCGCGCTCTGGCAGACCCACTCGCGGACCGGGTCGCTGTCGGCGTCGTCATAGTTGATCGCCTTGCCCCACGGAGTCTCGTACTTGGATGTGAAGTACGGGCCGAAGGCCTCCATCGCCTCGACGCCGGAGGTTCCGAGGTGGTTGTAGACGACGTCGAGGATCACCGCGAGCCCTGCTTCGTGGCCGGCGTCGATGAGCCGCCGGAGGGCCTCGGGGCCGCCGTAGGAGGACTGGGCGCAGTTGAGGTAGACGCCGTCGTAGCCCCAGCCGCGGGCGCCGGGGAACTCGGCCACCGGCATGATCTCGATCGCGGTGATCCCCAGCTCGGCGAGCCCGGTCAGGTGCTCGATCGCCGAGTCAAACGTTCCGTCGGGGGTGAACGTCCCGACGTGCAGCTCGTAGATGATCAGCTCGTCGAGCGGGGGCGCTCGGAACGTCCGCTGCGGCCCGGACGGGCCCAGAATCCGCGACGGGCCGCGCAGGCCCTCGGGCTGCCAGCGCGAGCAGGGGTCCGGGAGGCGCTGGCCGTCGACCTCGTACCAGTAGGCATCGCCGGGCCGGGCGGCCGTGATCGTCTCGTACACCCCATGGCCCGCGTCGCGCAGCTCGACTCCCCTCCCGTCCACCCAGAGTGTGAGGGTCTGGGCGGACGGGGCCCAGACGCGGAACTCGGTCCGGTGATCGTCCAGCACGCGGGAGCCGAGCGGCCGCTCCCACGGCAGCCCGTCACTCATCCGGCACGAGCCAGACCGCTGCCAGCGGGGGGAGGGTGAGCTCGGCCGACACCTGCTGGCCGTGCCACGGGATTGGTTCTGGTTGCACGCCCCCGAGGTTGCCGACGTCGCTGCCCCCGTAATAGGTGGAGTCGGTGTTGAGCGCCTCGCGCCAGCGCGTCGAGCGCGGGAGGCCGAGCCGGTAGTGCTCGCGCGGCACCGGAGAGAAGTTCGCAGCGAACACGACGATTCGTGTTTCGCCGTGGGCGTCCGGGCGCGACGCGCGCGCGAACGCGATCACGTTGTCGTCGGCGTCATTGGGCTCCAGCCACCAGAACCCGGCCGGGTCGGAATCGAGCTCCCACAGCGCCGGTTCGTCGCGGTAGACGCGGTTGAGGTCGCGAACGAGCGCTTGGATCCCGGCGTGGGCGGGCTGCTCGAGCAGGTGCCAGTCGAGCGAGCGCTCATGGCTCCACTCGGCCTGCTGGGCGAGCTCTGAGCCCATGAACAGCAGCTTCTTGCCGGGGTGGGCCCACATGTAGGCATACAGGGCGCGGAGGTTGGCGAGCTTCTGCCATTGGTCGCCGCCGGCCATCTTGCTGTACAGCGATCCCTTCCCGTGCACGACCTCGTCGTGGGAGAGCGGCAGGATGAAGTTCTCGCTGAACGCGTACATCAGGCTGAAGGTCAGCTCGTGGTGGTGGTAGCGGCGGTAGATCGGGTCCTGCTGGAAGTAGCCGAGCGTGTCGTGCATCCAGCCCATGTTCCACTTGAAGCCGAACCCCAGCCCGCCGAGGTAGGTGGGGCGTGAGACGCCCGGCCAGGCGGTCGACTCCTCAGCCGCCGAGATGATCCCGGGCTCCTGGCCGTAGATCACCTCGTTGAGCTCCTTGAGGAACTCGACCGCGTCGAGGTCCTCGCGTCCGCCGAACCGGTTGGGCACCCACTCGCCCGCGCGCCGCGAATAGTCGAGATACAGCATCGATGCCACGGCGTCGACGCGGATCCCGTCGATGTGGTACTCGCGCAGCCAGAAGAGCGCGTTGGAGATCAGGAAGTTGCGCACCTCGTGACGGCCGTAGTTGAACACCAGCGTCCCCCAGTCGGGGTGCGCACCGCGACGGGGGTCGTCGTGCTCGTAGAGCGCGGTGCCGTCGAACCGCGCGAGTGCGAACTCGTCGCGCGGGAAGTGGGCCGGCACCCAGTCGATGATCACGCCGATACCGCGCTCGTGCATCCGATCGACGAACTGGCGCAGGTCATCGGGCGAGCCGTAGCGCGGGGAGGGGGCGAAGTAGCCGGTCACCTGATATCCCCACGAGCCGGTGAACGGGTGTGCCATCACCGGCAGCAGCTCGACGTGCGTGAACCCGAGATCGGTGACGTACGCCGACAGCTCGTCGGCCAGCTCCACATATGTGAGCGAGCGGTTGCCCTCGAGCGTGTTGAGCCGCCACGAGCCGACGTGCACCTCGTAGATCGAGACGGGCCGCGCCAGCGGCTGCTGCTCGCCGCGCAACTCCAAAAAGCGGGCGTCGTCCTTGCTCCAGCGGTGGTGGCTCTCGGCGACGACCGACGCGGTCCGCGGCGGCACCTCGGTCTCCTGGGCGAACGGGTCGGCCTTCAGCGTCAGCTCACCCTCGGCGGTCAGGATCTCGTACTTGTAACGGGTGCCGGCCTCGACGCCGGGCAAGAACAGCTCCCAGATACCGGTCGACCCGAGCGAGCGCATCGCGTGCAGCCGGCCGTCCCACGAGTTGAAGTCCCCGACCACGCTGACCGCGGCGGCGGCCGGAGCCCAGACGGCGAACGCGGTCCCGGTCACGTCCTGGTGGGTGCGCACGTGCGCACCGAGCTTGTCGTAGAGCTGCTCGTGGCGGCCTTCGGCGATCAGGTGCAGGTCGAGCTCGCCGAGCGTCGACTCAAACGAGTACGGGTCCTCAAGCGTGAACTTTCCGGCCTCGCCGTAGTCGACCTCGAGCTTGTAGCGCAGCGGCAGCTGAGCGTCGGGGATCGTGCCCTCGAAGATGCCGGCCGGGTGGATCTGCGCCAGTGGCAGCGACTTGCCCTCGGCCGGCTTGACCGCAACCGTCTGCGCGGCCGGACGCAGGGTGCGGATCACGACGCCACCGTTGTCGGCGTGGGCGCCGAGGATCGAGTGCGGTTGCGCGTGCTCGCGCCGCGCCAGCGCTTCGAGTTCGCTGCTCGCGACGGTCATTCGGCCTCCAGCAGCCGCAGGATCCCGGCGACCGGGATCGGCAGCCAGTCGGGACGGTTGTCGAGCTCGTACTGGAGCTCGTAGATCGCCTTCTCGAGCTCGAAGATCGACAGCAGGTTGAGGATCGCGGACTCGCCCGCCGGGAGCAGCGCCGGGTCGATGTGGGAGAAGTACTGCTCCAGGAACGTCCGCCGGGCGCGATCCTCGAAGCCGGCCGGCGCGGGGTCGCCACGGCCGACCTCGGTCGACGAGGTCACGTACGCGAACGAGCGCAGCATCGAGGCGACGTCGCGCAGCGGCGAGCGCTTCTGGCGGCGCTCGAACAGCGGCCGGGCGGGCTCGCCCTCGAAGTCGATGATCACCCAGCCACGGGGGGTGTGGAGCGTCTGGCCGAGATGGAAGTCCCCGTGGGTGCGGATTGCGCGCCCGCCGACGCCGAGCTGCGTGCGGACGGCGATCCGCTCGCGGACGTCCTGGCCGCGGCCGGCGATCGAGGCGACCCGCTCGTCGTCGGGCAGGCGAATGAAGATCCGCTCGATGTCCTCGTCGATCGTCGCGGTCAGCAGCGACAGTGACTCGCTGCTCGGCTCCTCGGGGCTGAACGCGGGATCGCCGGCGTCGGAGCCGAGCACGTTGTGCAGCTCGGCGGTCACCTGGCCGAGCCCGCCGAGCTCGGCGAGCAGGCCCTCGGGGTCGGTTGCGATTCGGTCCAACGCGAGCTCCCAGCCGCCGACCGCGTCGGGGAGAAACCGCTGGGCGACGCCGAGCGTGCCGGCGAACGATCGTCCGTCGTAGTCGTACCAGCCCTGTAGCGGGGCGATGTTCGCGAACCCCTGGGCGGTCAGGAACTGGAGCAGCTCGAGCTCGGGGTTGATGCCCGGCTCGAGCTTGCGGAACACCTTCAGCACGGTCTCGTCACCGAACACGATTGACGAGTTCGACTGTTCGACCCCGACCGGGCGGACCGCCGCATCGACCGGAAGCGGCCCCTGTACGCGGTGGAAGCGGAACATGCCGTCGTCGGTCTCGTACTCGGCCTGCCGGTCGATCGCCCGCAGCAGCTCGCGGCCGTGCTCGGGGTTGGCGACGGCGTCGATCGCGACCGTCTCGCCGTTGCGCTGGAGCCCGTTTGCCGACGCTGCTTCAGCCTCGGTGCGCGACATGAACGTGAGCGGAAGCTGGTAGAGCTCGTGGCTGCCGCTCGCAAACCGGGCCTGGACGATCGCCACCAGAAGCGGCGGGCGCTCGGCGAGCGCGACGCATTCGTCGAGGTCGATCCCCGTCACGTGGCGTGACTTGGACGCATACCAGCGCTGGTGCTCGAGCCACCCGGCGAGCGCCTCGAGGTCGAGCCCGTCGATCAGGCTCTGGGCGACGGTCTGGACGGGTTTGCTCATCCGATCGCCTCCTCGCCCTCTTGCACGAGCTGAAACCAGTAGAAGCCGCGTGGGGCGAGCGTCAGCAGGTAAGAGAGGTCGCCGATCTGCGGAAAGCGCGAGCGGCCGAACAGCTCGACCGGCGAGCGGCCGGCGTGGGGGCTGAGGTCGAGCTGCACCGCCTGCGCCGAACGCGCAAGGTTGTGGACGCAGAGGACGAGGTCATCCTCGAACCGCCGGATCGCCGCGAAGATCCGCAGGTTGGAGGTGTCGATCGGCTCATAGCTCCCGAATCCGAACACCGGGTGCTCCTTGCGCAGCGCGATGAAGCGGTGGATCCAGCGCAGCAGCGAGGTGGGCGTGCGCAGCTGGGCCTCGACGTTGACCGCCTGAAAGCCGAACACGGGGTCCATCAGCGGCGGCGCGTACAGCTGCGCGAAGTCCGCCCGCGAGAAGCCGCCGTTGCGATCCCCGGTCCACTGCATCGGGGTGCGGACGCCGTCACGATCGCCGAGGAAGATGTTGTCTCCCATCGCGATCTCGTCACCGTAGTAGAGCACCGGCGAGCCGGGCAGCGAGAACAGGATTGCGGTCATCAGCTCGATCTCGTCGCGGCCGTTGTCAAGCAGCGGTGCCAGCCGCCTGCGGATCCCGAGGTTGAGCTTCATCCGCGGATCCTTCGCGTACTCGGTGTACATGTAGTCGCGCTCCTCGTCGGTGACCATCTCGAGCGTCAGCTCGTCGTGGTTGCGCAAGAAGAGTCCCCACTGACAGCTTTCGGGAATCGCCGGCGTGTTCTCGAGGATCTCGTAGATCGGCGCCGCCTCCTCGCGGCGCACGGCCATGAACATCCGCGGCATGACCGGGAAGTGGAATGCCATCTGGCACTCATCACCGCCGCCGAAGTACTCGACCACGTCGGACGGCCACTGGTTGGCCTCGGCCAGCAGCACCCGGTCGGGGTAGTTCTCCTGGACCTCGGCGCGGACCCGCCTGAGGTAGGCGTGGGTCTCGGGGAGGTTCTCGCAGTTGGTGCCCTCGCGCTCGAACAGGTACGGGACGGCGTCGAGCCGGAAGCCATCCAGGCCCCGTTCGAGCCAGAACCGCAGCACTCCGAGCATTGCGTCGCCGACGTCGGGGTTGTCGTAGTTCAGATCGGGCTGATGGGAGAAGAACCGGTGCCAGTAGTAGGCGCCGGCGACCGGGTCATAGGTCCAGTTGGAGACCTCGCTGTCGGTGAAGATGATCCGCGCGTCGCGGTAGCGTTCGTCGGTGTCAGACCACACGTACCAGTCGCGCTTGGGCGAGTCGGGGCTTGAGCGGGACTCGATGAACCAGGGGTGGTCGCTCGAGGTGTGGTTCATCACCAGGTCGGCGATCACCCGGATCCGCCGGGCATGCGCGGCCTCGATCAGCTCCTGGACGTCATCGACTGTGCCGTAGTCGGGGTGGACCTTGGTGAAGTCAGAGATGTCGTAGCCGCCGTCTCGCAGCGGCGACTCGTAGAACGGCAGCAGCCAGATGCAGTCGATCCCCAACCACTGGAGGTAGTCGAGCTTCTCGGTCAGCCCGCGCACGTCGCCAGAGCCGTCGCCGTTTGCATCAAAGAAGCCGCGGATGTGGATCTCGTAGAAGACCGCGCGTTTGAACCACAGCGGCTCGGCCTCGAACCACTGGCGGGCCTGGACCTGCGCCTGGCTGTGGGCGTCGGGGCGCTCGGTGGCCGGACGCGACTCGCGCGCCAGCAGGTGCGTGAGTGTGGGCGGTCCGACGCTCACTGCTCGATGCGCAGCACGTGGGCTTGGCGGACGCCGGGCGCCAGCTCGACGAAATTGGGGCCGATCCGCCACTGATACCGCTCATCGCTGAGCAGGTCGTGGACGGTGAAGCTCGGCGGCAGCCCGAGGCTGGCGGGGATCACGGTCGCGCCCTGCTGGGCCTGGTGCGGATCGATGTTGACAACGGCGATGACCGTGTCGCCGTCGGCCTGCTTGGCGTAGGCGATCAGTGCGTCGTTGGCGCTCTCGAGAAAGGTGATATCCGAGAGCCGCTGCAGCGCCACGTGCTCGCGCCGGATCAGGTTCAGCCGCGCGATCAGCGGCAGCAGCAGCCCGTCGAGCGAGCGCCGCTTGAGCTCGTATTTCTCGGAGTTGAGGTACTCCTCCGAGCCCTCCCGCACGGCCAGGTTCTCGATCTGCTCGTAGCCCGAATAGATCCCATAGCTGGGGCTGAGCGTGGCCGCGAGGACCAACCTCGCCTCGAAGGCCGGCCTGCCTCCGTGCTGGAGGTAGGCATGCAGGATGTCCGGCGTGTTGGCGAAGAAGTTGGGCCGGAAGTACTCCTGCTCGCCGGAGTAGGCGAGCTCGGAGACGTACTCGGTCAGCTCCCAGCGCGCGTTCTTCCACGTGAAGTAGGTGTAGGACTGGGTGAAGCCGAGCTTGGCGAGGTGGCGCATCACGGCCCGCTTGGTGAACGCCTCGGCGAGGAAGATCACGTCGCGGTCGATCGCGTGAACCTCACCGATCAGCCACGACCAGAACGCGAACGGCTTCGTGTGGGGATTGTCGACCCGGAACACCTTGACGCCGCAATCGATCCACTGGAGCATCACCGCCAGCAGCGCCTCCCACAGCGAGCGCCAGTCGGCCGACTCCCAGTTGACGTTGTAGATGTCCTGGTAGCGCTTGGGCGGGTTCTCGGCGTACTTCAGCGTCCCGTCGGGCCGGTGGTGAAACCACTCCGGATGCTCGGTCAGCCACGGGTGGTCGGCCGAGCATTGGATCGCGAAGTCGAGCGCGACGTCGATGCCGTGGTCGCGCGCGGCCTCGGTCAGCGCTCGCAGGTCGGCGATCGTGCCGATCTCGGGGTGGACCGCGTCGTGGCCGCCGGTCGCGTCGCCGATCGCCCATGGCGATCCGGGGTCGTTGGCGGTCGCGGTCAGCGAGTTGTTGCGCCCCTTGCGATTGGTCAGCCCGATCGGATGGATCGGTGGCAGGTAGACCACGTCGAAGCCGAGCTCGGCCAGCCGCGGCAGCTCGCGCTGGACTCCCCCCAGTCCTCCCCAGGAGCGCGGGAACATCTCATACCAGGCGCCGAACCGCGCCCGGAGACGGTCGACCTCGATGATCTGCGGCGGATCGAGCGACACCTGCCCGTGGCGATCCTGAACCGCCTCGACGGTCGCGAACAGCTCCTCACCGAGCGCGACGTCATGCTTGGCCGCATCGGGGACGGCCGGGTCTTCGAGTTCGCGGCAGGCGTGCTCGATCGTCGCTCGGGCTGCCGGCGCATCGGCCGCCTCGGCCGCCTGGCGGAGCAGCACGACACCCTCCGAGAGCTCGCCGGTCAAGTCGTGCTGGCGGGCCTCCACCTTGCGCCGCAGCTCGTCGCGCCAGGTTCCAAACAGGTCGGTCCACGCCTCGACCGTGTAGCGCCAGCGACCGGGACGGTCGACTGAGAATTCACCCGCCCAGCGGACCCCGTCGAGATGGGCGTCGATCCGCTTCATCTCCGCGTGCAGCCAGCCGGTGTCGCCGGGCCCATGGAAGCGGACGACGGCGCGGATCAGCTCGTGGCCGTCACGGAACACATCCGCCTGCACGGCGACGCGGTCGCCGACGCAGCGCTTGACCGGGTAGCGGCCCCCGTCGACCGTCGGTGCCGGATATTGGATGACGATCCGATCGGGCTGGGTGGCGGTCCGATCGGGCGCCAGTGGGGCAGCGGGAGTCTCCGCGGCGCGCGCGCTCATGCATCGGAAGGTATCCACCCGCGCGCATCGGGTAAACACTGCGCGCGTGAACACGACCACGCGCACGAGCGGCATCCAGCTCCACATAACGTCACTTCCGGGCGCCAAGCTCGGCGGCGAGGCTTACAAGTTCGTCGACTGGCTGGCCGCCGCGGGACAGTCGTGGTGGCAGGTTCTGCCGCTCGGGCCTCCGGACCGCTACCACTCGCCGTACAAGTCCAGTTCGGCGTTCGCCGCATGGCGGGGGCTGCTCGAGGCGCCGCGCGCCCCGGTGGCGGCGGCCGAGATCGCCGCTTTCCGCGAGCGTCAGCAGTTCTGGATCGGAGACTGGGAGCGGTTCGCCGGCCGGGGCGCGGTCGCCGACCAGGTCCGTTTTGAACGGGAGTGGTCGGCGTTGCGGCGGTACGCGCTTGCGCGCGGGGTTCAGATCATGGGGGACGTCGCGATCTACGTCTCGCCCGCAAGCGCAGACCACGTCGCGCACCCGCAGCTGTTCCAGCACGGGTTCGTCGCGGGCGTGCCGCCCGATGACTACGCGCCGCTCGGCCAGCTGTGGGGCAATCCGCTGTACGACTGGCCGACGATGCGTCGCGGGCACTACCGGTGGTGGGTGCAGCGCATCCGTCGCACGCTGGAGCTGTTCGACCTGACGCGGATCGATCACTTCCGTGGCTTCGTCGCCTACTGGGCGGTGCCCGAGGGTGCCCGGACGGCCGTCAGCGGCGCGTGGCGCCGCGGGCCCGGCAAGGCGCTGTTCGAGGCGCTCGAGGACTCGCTCGGGCACAACCTCCCGCTGGTCGCCGAGGACCTCGGTGTGATCACCCCCGCGGTCAGGCGGCTGCGCGACGAGCTTCACCTGCCCGGGATGCTGGTGATCCAGTTCGGTCTTGACCCGAGGCGCCCGGGGAGCGTCCACCGGCTCGAGAACCACACGGCCAACCGGGTCGTCTACGCGAGCACCCATGACCAGGACACGACTCGCGGCTGGCTTGAGTCGCTGCCTGCGGCCCAGCGACGGTTCGTCGACGCCGAACTCGCCCGCCACGGATTCGCGCAGCGCAGTCCGTGGTGGGGGATCATCCGGCTCGCGTTCTCGTCGCCCGCGTTTCTGGCGATGGTTCAGGCCCAGGACGTGCTCGGCCTCGGCAGCGAGGCGCGGATGAACGACCCGACCCGCGCCACCGGCAGCTGGCGATGGCAGCTGGAGCGGGGCGCCCTGACCCCGGCGCTTGCGCGGCGGCTGCGCGAGGTGACCGAGGAGGCCGGCCGACTGCCGTCCGGCGGGCTCGTGCCCAGTTAGGCTGCCGACCCGATGCTGCGTTTACGTGCCACGCTGGCGGCCGGATTGGTGGTGCTTGCCGTCGCCGGGAGTGCGCGTGCGGCCGGCGGCGCGGGCCCGTGGGCGGGCATCGTGCGGGCCCCCGGCGGCCCGTATCTGACCGACGGCGACGGGCGGGCGCTCCAGCTGCACGGGGTCAACCTGGTCGCCAAGTGCGGCGGGGGCGCGGCCCCGACGACCGCGCCGGGGACCCCCTGCGTGGGTCCGGCGCGAGGCCCGCGGCTGGCATTCGTGCTCTCGCCGACCGCCGCCGATCGCGGCCGTCGGTTCACCGCGGCTGACGCGGCGACGCTCGCTCGGCTGGGGTTCAATGTCGTCCGCCTGGGGATCATCTGGGAGGGGCTCGAGCCCGGCCGCAGCGGCGTGGGTCCCAACGATCCCCGCTACTGCGCCGCGCAGCCGGGCGCAAAGCCGTTCCCGCACCTGGGCAGCGCGGACCCGTTCAACGCCCACGTCGCCGACGCCTACTTGGCCAGGACCGGGCGGATCGCCGCGCTGCTGGCCCACGCCGGGATCCGCGTGATCCTCGACATGCACCAGGATTCGTTCGGATCGGCGTTCTCCAACCCGGCGGCGCCGGTGCCGTGGAACGCGGAAGGGGCGCCCCCGTGGGCTACCTGCACCGGCACCAAGATGTTCACGCCAACGCTCACCTGGCCGACGGCGATCTCTGACCCGGCCGTCCAGAACGCGATCCACAGCCTGTTTGCGAACGACGTCCGCGGTGATCTCCTGGGCCAGCTCGCCCGGGTCTGGCACGCGGTCGCAGCGCATTTCCGCCGCGACCCCGATGTGCTCGGCTACGAGGTCTACAACGAGCCCGAGGACTTCGGCACGACGTCGTTCGATGCCGAGTTGCAATGCGATTACGGGGGGCCGGCCCATGAACCGAAATCGTGCGCGCAGAGCGGGGCGCGAGCCCCTCGCGACGGCCTGATCGGCGCGATTCAGTCGGCCGATCCAACCCACGTGGTGTTCTACGAGCCGCCGGTGACGACCGACTTCGGCGCGCCGGAGACGGTCGGGATCTCCGAGCCGCTGCGTTTCAAGCGGCTCGCGCTCGCATTTCACATGTACTCCAACCCGTCGCAGGTGCTGTCGCTCGTGAGCCGCGAACGGGCGCGTACGCGCACCGGCCAGCGGGGCGGGCCGGCTTGGATGATGGACGAGTTCGGCGCCTCGGTCACCGACACCGCCGGCGCCGGCACGACGATCACGCTCGCCGACCGCGTCCATTTGTCGTGGACCTACTGGGCGGGGATGCAGCTGCACGACCCGACCGGGGACCCCTACGAGGGACTGCTCAAAGAGCAGACCGGGCGGCCGCACGGGCCGATGGCCGACGTGCTCGCGGTGCCGTATCCGTTTGCGACCGCCGGCCGGCCGGGCCCGCAGTCATTTGACCCCAAGAGCGGCCGGTTCTCCTACTCGTATTCTGCGTCTCGCTCGATCAGGGCGCCGACCGAGATCATGGTCCCCCGGCGCGTCTATCCCCACGGTTATCGGGTCTCCGTCCACGGCGCGAAGGTGGTCTCGGCGCGTGGTGCCCGGCTGCTCGAGCTGGCCTCGCGGGGTGGCGCCGTTGCAGTGCGCGTGACCCGTCGGCACTAGCGGCCGAGTCAGCGCCCGACGACCGACCGCGCCCGCAGCTTGGCAGAGCGGTACGCGTAGGTGAGGTCGCTGCGCAGCCGGCCGATGCGTGTCTGCTCGTAGCGGATCAGCGATGCCGGCTGCACGCGGGCCGGGAGCCCGTCGCCGGCGAGCACCGCCAGCGCGCGCTCGGCGATCGCGATTTGCCCGAACGCGGTCGGGTGGATCCGGTCGGCCATCACCTGGTTGCGGGCGCCGAACGTGCTCAGGTCGACGACCAGCGCGCCTTGCTCGCCTGCGCCACGCTCGATCGCCGCGTTGAGACCCGCGACCTTGCCGCCGGCCGGCGGGATGCCGAGACGGAGCGGCGCGGTCACCGCCAGCGTTCGCCGGCATCGTTGGGTGACGAATTGCAGCGCACGCCGGTGGTCGGCGGCGAACACCTCGGGATCGAAGTCCGGGCCGCGGACGTCGTTGACGCCGATGTACAGACAGCCGACGTCGTAGCGGGCATCGGGATCTGCGGCACGTCGCGCAAAAGAGACCAGCTGCTCGTCGACGACGTCTGCGACCGTGGCTCCGTCGAACGCGTAGCTGGTGAACGGGAGTCCGAGCGCACGGGCGACCCACAACGCCCAGGACTGCAGCGCGACGCCCCACTGAAGCTCGCCGCCGCCGTTGGTGATCGAGTCACCGAACGCGAGTACGCCGAGTCGGCAATCGGGCAGTGATTCCAAGGGCGCCGAGCCTACCGCGCGGTTCGGTTTCGACATCGGACACCGCCGGCCGGGCAAACTGGTCAATAATCGGGTCCGTTTGGAACGGTCGAGCACGACGCACAACGACGGCTCCGAAGACGTCCGGCGGGTGGCTGGGGATCTCGCGGGTCGGCTGCCCCCTGCGCTCGCGCCGCTGGCCCGGCTGGCGTTCAACTACCGCTGGTCGTGGCTGCGGGGTGGACATGCGCTGTTTGAGTCGATCGACCCGCATCGGTTCGAGCTCTGCCAGCAGAACCCAGTCCGGCTGTTGCAGGAGGCGTCTCCGGGCGCACTGGCCGCGGCCGCCGAGGACGCCGAGCTGCTGCGGCGCGCGGCCGAGCTCGAGACGCTGCTCGACGCCGATCTGAGCCGCCCGCCGATCGAATCGCCGTTCGATAGCGAGCACCCGGTCGCGTTCCTGTGCGCCGAGTACGCCGTCCACGTGTCGCTGCCGGTCTACTCAGGCGGCCTCGGTGCGCTCGCCGGAGACCTGCTCAAGGTGGCATCCGATTACGCGCTGCCGATGGTCGCCGTCGGCCTGATGTACCGCAAGGGGTACTTCCGTCAGCGCGTCGACGCCTCCGGCTGGCAGCACGAGTACTGGGTCGAGACCGACCCCGAGCGGCTGCCGGCGGCGCTCGTGACCGGCCCCGACGGCGCGCCGCTGACCGTCAGGGTCCCGATCGACGGGGCGGATGTCGCCGCCCGGATCTGGCGTGTGGACGTCGGCCGGGTACCGCTGTTCCTGCTCGACAGCGACTGCCCGGAGAACGGTGCGATCGACCGTTGGATCACCGGCCGGTTGTATGACGGTGACCCCCACACACGGCTCGCCCAGTACGCGCTGCTCGGCGTCGGCGGGATCCGCGCGCTGCGCGCGCTCGGCTACGAGCCGGGCGTGATCCACCTCAACGAGGGGCACGCGGCGCTCGCGCCGCTCGAGCTCGCCCGCGATGGCAACGGCGACTCGCTCGAGCAGGCGCTGGCGCGGGCCCGCCAGCGGACGGTGTTCACGACCCACACGCCGGTGCCGGCCGGCAACGACACCTACCCTCCCGATCAGGTGGAGGAGGTGGTCGGGCGGCTCGCGGTCCAGCTCGGAGCCACCGCGAAAGAGCTCGTCTCGCTCGGGCGAGGGCAGTCGGACGACCTGTGGTCGCCATTCGGGGTCACTCAGGCCGCGCTGCGGATGAGCCGCGCCTCGAACGCCGTCAGCCGCCGACACGGGGAGGTGGCGCGCGAGATGTGGCACTGGCTGTGGCCCGACCGGGAGACCGACGAGGTCCCGCTCGGCTACGTCACCAACGGCGTTCACATCCCGACCTGGATCGGGCAGCCGATGCGCGACCTGCTGGACCGCCACCTCGGTCACGACTGGCTGACACGCGCCACCGATCCCGCGACCTGGGCCGCTGTCGACTCGATCCCGGCCCACGAGCTGTGGTCGGCTCGCGGCCGGCAGCGGACGGCGCTGGTCTCCTACGTCGCCCGCCGCAGCATCGGCGACCGTCTGATCCGCGGCGACCTGCGCGAGTACGTCGATGCCGCCGCGCGCGCGTTTGACCCAGAGGTGCTGACGATCGGTTTCGCGCGCCGGGTCGCCACCTACAAGCGACTCGACCTGCTGACCCGGGATCCCGAGTGGACGCTCGCGCTGCTGACCGGTGACCGTCCGGTTCAGGTGGTGCTGGCGGGCAAGGCCCACCCGCGCGACGACGAGGCAAAGCGCACGCTGCAGAGCCTGTTCGGTCTCAAGGCGGCGCGGGTCGTCGGTGAGCGAGTCGTGTTCCTCGACGACTATGACCTCAGCTCCGCGGCATGGCTCGTTCGCGGCTGTGACGTGTGGCTCAACCTGCCCCGCCCGCCGCTCGAGGCGAGCGGGACCAGTGGCATGAAGTCGGTCTTCAACGGCGGTCTGCAGCTGAGCGTGCTCGACGGCTGGTGGGCCGAGGCGTTCGACGGCTCAAACGGCTGGGCGATCCCCGGCGAGGTGGATTCAAACCACTACGCGCAGGACGAGCGCGACGCGGCCGCGCTCCATCACCTGCTCGGCGATGACGTTGTGCCGGCCTTCTACGAGCGCGACGATCAGGGGATCCCGAGACGCTGGACCGAGCTGATCAGGGCGTCGCTGCGGACGCTGGGGCCCGAGTTCTGCGCCGGCCGGATGCTGATGCAGTATCTCGACGGGCCCTACCGCGGCTGATCGTCGGCAGCGTGTTTTGATCGCTAGCGCAGGTCCGACAGCGGGCGCGGTCCATGGCCGACGTACTTGGCGGTCGGCCGGATCAGCCGGCCCTCGCGCTTCTGCTCCATGATGTGGGCCGACCAGCCTGCCGTCCTGGCGCACGTGAACAGCGGCGTGAACAGCTCAGACGGCACGTCGGCGTAGTCGAGCACGACCGCCGACCAGAACTCGACATTGGTTGCGAGCACCCGGTCGGGACGTCGCGCCTGCAGCTCGGCGAGCGCCGCCTTCTCGAGCGCCTCGGCGACCTCGACCCTGGGCGCGTCGAGCTGGTGAGCGGTCCGCCGCAACACCCGCGCGCGGGGGTCCTCGGCGCGGTAGACGCGGTGGCCGAACCCCATCAGGCGCTGGCCGGAGTCAAGGACCTCCTTCACGTAGCCGTCCGCGTCGCCGGACTCCGCCACGTCGTCGAGCATCTTCAACACGCGCGATGGGGCACCGCCGTGGAGCGGACCCGACAGCGACCCGACGGCGGCCGACAGCGCCGCAGCGACATCGGCGCCGGTCGACGCGACGACGCGGGCCGTGAACGTGGATGCGTTCATGCCGTGCTCGGCGGCGGAGTTCCAGTAGGCGTCGATCGCCTTGACGTGATCGGGGTTGGCCTCGCCGCGCCAGCGAATCAAGAAGCGCTCGGGGATCGACTTGGCCTTGTCGACCTCGCGCTGGGGCACCGGCGGCTTGCCGATCCCGCGCGCCGACTGGGCGACGAACGAGAGCGCCATCACCGAGGCGCGGGCGAGGTTGCCGCGGGCCTCCTCGTCGGAGATGTCGATCAGCTGGCGAAAGCCCCACTGTGGGGCCAGCATCGCGAGCGCCGACTGGACGTCGACGCGTGGATCGCCGGAGTGGACGCTCAGCTGATGTGGCTCGGCAGGCGGCAGGCCGGGCAGCAGGGTCCCATCGACGAGCAGGCCCCAGACCTGCTCGAACGGCACGGTCCCGACAAGCTCCTCGATATCGACACCGCGATAGCGCAGCGCTCCGCCCGCGCGATCGGGTTCGGCGATCTCGGTCGCAAAGGCGACCACGCCTTCCAGGCCTGACTGCACTTCCATCGTTGCACTCATAAGGTCGATGCTCCCGGGGGCTGGGTCTCGACGATTCCGCGTACAGGCTAGCTACCCGAGTAGGCTTGCCCGCCGTGACGGAGCTCCTGAGGCAATCCGCACTCGCGCTCGCCGGGCAGGTGCGGAGCGGCGAATTGGGCGCGCGGGAGCTCGTCGAGCGCTCGCTGCGCCGAATTGACGAGCTCGAGCCGCAGATCAACGCTTTCACCCACGTGGCGCACGAATCGGCACTGCAGGCCGCGGACGCGGTCGTCCCCGGCGACCCGCGCCCGTTCGCCGGCGTGCCGATCGCGGTCAAGGACAACCGCCCGGTCGCGGGGATGCCGATCACGATGTGCAGTGATCTTTTCGGCGATCGCGTCGCTCGCCACGACTCGTTCCTGGTCCGGCGTCTGCGCGAGGCGGGATTCGTGATCGTCGGCAAGACGACGCTGCCCGAGATGGGGATCCTGCCGACGACCGAGTCGCGCCGGTTCGGCCCGACCCACAACCCGTGGGACCTGAGCCGGACGCCGGGCGGGTCAAGCGGCGGCTCGGCGGCGGCGGTCGCGGCCGGGATGGTGCCGATCGCCCACGGCAACGACGGCGGCGGCTCGATCCGGATCCCGGCTGCGTGCTGCGGCGTGGTGGGGCTGAAGACCGCCCGCGGGCGGGTCTCGGCCGGTCCCGAGATCGGGCAGAGCTTCCTCAGCTGCGATGGAGTGCTGTCTCGGACCGTGGACGACACCGCGGCGGCGCTCGACGTGCTCGCAGGCTATGAGCCCGGCGACGCGACTTGGGCGCCACCGCCCCCGGCGAGCTATTCAGAGCTCGCCGCCGGGGCGCCGGGACGGCTGCGGATCGGCGTGACCGTGACGCCGCCGCTCGATGACGTCGAGGTCGATCCGGCCTGCGAGACGGCCGTCCGCGACGCGGCCGAGCTGCTCGCCTCGCTCGGCCACGACGTGGAGCCGGCCTCTCCGCCGTGGAGCGATCTCGACATGCTGCCCGACTTCACGCGCGCCTTCGGTCCGCAGATCTCGATGACGACGCTCGTCGGGGGACGCCTTGCCAGCCGCGAGCCGACCGAGGACGACGTCGAGCCGCTGACCTGGCTGATGTGGCGCCACGCGCACAAGACCGACGCGCTCACGCTGCTCAGCTCGCAGGGACGGCTGGAGGGCCTCGCCCGGTCGCTGATCGCCTACATGTCCCAGTACGACGCGGTCCTGACTCCGGCCCTTGCCCAGCGACCGGTGGCGATCGGCACGATCAACGGCTTTCAGCAGCCGGACCCGTGGGCCGGCTACCGGCGGTCGGGGTATTTCACGCCGTTCACGGCGATCGTCAACATCACCGGCCAGCCGGCGATCTCGCTGCCTCTGTATCACGGCGACGACGGACTCCCGACCGCGGTCCAGCTGATCGGCCGGCCGGCCCGTGAGGAGGTCCTGCTGTCGATCGCGACGCAGCTTGAGTCGGCGCTGCCGTGGGCCGATCGCGAGCCGCCGGCGCTCGTTGTGTGACGGTCCGGCCCCCCGCTCGTAGTATCCGCATCAGCTTGGTTTTGGTGCGCCCACGGGTGGTCAGGCGCGTCGCGTTGGTGGCGATCGCAACGTTGGCCGCGGCGTTATGGGCCAGCTTCGGGCCGAGCGCGCGAAGCGCTCCGGCGGCCGCTCATCGGCGAGCGGCGAGACGGGACGCGGCCGTCCTGCTGAAGCGCCTTCATCTACCGGCCGGCTGGATCCGATCGGCATCCGAACCGCCGGGGGCGGGGCAGGCGCTCGCGAATCCGGGCAGCCAGCCGGGGACGCCGAATCTGGCCGACGCACACGCATGGTGGACCGTGCCGGGGACTCCCGCGGCCGCGATCGCGTTCATCGAGGCGCATCCTCCCGCGGGCTCGCGGCTGATCCAGTCGGGCTCAAGCAGCGCCGGCCGCGGTTCTCAGATGGTGGGGTACGGCTGGCCGGCTCGGCCGCACGTCCTGTCGACCCGCTGGCTCGTTGTCGGGGTCGTGTCGCTCGGCGATGGCAGGACCGCAATGCGGGCCGACGCGGAGGTCGTGTGGATCACGCCGCGCCCGGCGTCGGAGCGGATCCCAGCCGGCGTCACACGGCTCGTGGCGAGCGTGATCAGGACAAAGCGGATCGTGGACGGGCCGTTCACCTTCACCGCCCACGGCCCGGTGCACAAGGTCAAGGCATTGATTCACAGCCTTCCCGCAACCCAGCCCGGCGTGTTCGCCTGCCCGGAGGACTTCGGGATCCGCGTCCGGCTCGCGTTCTACGGGGTCGTGAGCAAGCCGCTGGCGGTGGCGCTGGTTGACCCGGGCGGGTGCGGCGACGTGGAGCTGAGGATCGCAGGCAGGCGACAGCCGCCACTGACGAGCTCGGCGTTCCCAGGCTCCGGGCGCGCCGGACTGCCGTCGTTGGTCAGCCAGATCGACGCGGCGCTGGGGATCCAGCTCCACGGCGTCGACGGTCCCTGACGCTCGTCAGCCGATCCCGAGCACGGCGCGCATCGGCTTGGGGACTACCCCGAGCCGCTCGGCGTCGTCGGTCCCGCGCTGTGAGAGGAGCGGCACTTCGAGCAGCTCGGCCTCATCCCAGGTCGCAAACGCCGTCGGTCCGCCGAGCAGCTCGACCAGCTTCAGCACTCGGCGGGTGATCCCGATCGGGACGCTCACCACCCGGCGCCGGCGGCGAAACGAGCGCAGCGCGAGCTCGACGATCTGGCGCTGGGTCAGCGTCTCGGGCCCCGCGAGCTCGTAGCGCGCCCCGACTGACTGCGCCGCGGCCGGGCCGCTCGGCAGCACGGCGAGCACACAGTCGGCCACGTCCTCAGACCAGATCGGCTGAAACGAGGCCCGCCCGGAGCCGGGGATCGGCATCACCGGCAGCCATGACACGCGCGCGAGCAGCGTCAGGTACGGGTCACTGGGCGAGTAGACGATCGAGGGCGCGAACACCGTGTGCTCGAGCGCGGACTCGACCACCGCCCGCTCGGCAATTGACTTGGCGCGCATCAACCGGGCGCGGCTGCGGGTCGAAGCGCCGAGCGTCGAGAAGAACACGAACCGCTGCACGCCCGCCCGCTCGGCGGCCTGCACGAGCCTCCAGGTGGCGACGCCGGCCAGCTCCTCGATCGAGCCGCCGGGCTGGTCACGGATCACCGAGGCGAGGTGAACGACCGTGTCGACGCCGCGCAGTGCGTGGCGGAAGGAGAGGTGATCGCCGAGGTCTCCGAGCGCGATCTGCACCTGGACGCGCTCGGGCCCGAGGCGGCGTGGATCGCGCACCAGGCAGCGCACCGGCGTGCCGACAGCGACCAGCCGCCGCAGCACAGCGCGCCCAACGGTCCCTGTGGCGCCGGTCAGCAGCAGCACCGGCAGGAGGCTACCGTCCGCGCACGGTCCCTAGAATCCCCAGCCCGCCGGTCCGTCCGGCCTGAACTGAAACCAAGAGGATCTGAGAACACATGGCCTACGTGATCGCCGAGCCCTGCATTGGGACCAAGGACAACTCGTGCGTCGAGGTCTGCCCCGTCGACTGCATTCATCCGACGCCCGACGAGCCCAACTACGACGACGTCGAGATGCTCTACATCGATCCCGAGGAGTGCATCGACTGCGATGCCTGCGTCGAGGCATGCCCGGTCGACGCCTGCTTCGCCGAGGACCAGCTCCCCGAGGAGTGGCAGAAGTACATCCAGATCAACGCCGCGTACTACACGAAGTAGCGCGGCGTTGGATGAGGAAGTCGTCCCGGTCCTCTACGTCGGGGACGCGGGCCGTGCCGTCATTTGGTACGGACGCCTCGGATTCCAGAAGGAATAGGAGCATCAGTTCAAGCCAGGCTTCCCCTGGTTCGTGTCGGTAGCACGCGGCCGCGTTCGGCTATATCTGTCCGAGCACAAGGGCGACGCTCGCCCCAACACGTTGCTCCATCTCTATGTGAAGGACATCGACGCGGTATCGGCCGAGTTCGGGTACCGGTCGATGAAGAGGGGCTCGCCGGGCGCGAGTGCGACATCGAGGATGCCGACGGCAACAGGCTGCGGATCGCCACACGGCGCTCGTAGATCGAAGAAGGGGGCCCGATCGGGGGTGTCAAACGCGACAAATCCGGTCGCGGAGGAGGTGATTTGTCGCAAACCGGGCCGAGTTGGATGCCGTCTGTGGCAAATCCCGTCGTGCGCGGACGATTTGTCACGTTTGGCATGCGCTCAGGGGGACGGCCTGCGCGGGTCTGGAAGGCGTTCGGGGCGGAAACCTGATCGTCAGCAGACCTAAAGAGCTGTCCAAGGACCCCGCTGTTCGATCGACAAGTGTCCGCAATTGTCGTCGGCCTGGATCCTCGATCCGCCCCAGTGGACCGTCGGCTCGTGGGTCGATTAGGAGAGCCAGATCCAGGCGCTGGAACCCACCGCGCCGATCTTGGCGACCCCAAACGCTCGGGCACCTCGAGCCTCTACGCGGCGTCAAGTTCAAAAGCTCGCTGCAGACCCTCGACCAACAGGCCCCACCCCAGCTCGAAGCGCAAGCTCGTGCTCAACAACAACCGCCACCCACACACCACCAAAGCTGCGCCACCGCACAGACCTCTCAGTCCCCGACCCCAACACCCACATCCGCGCCTGGACCCGAACCTGCAACGACAACCCCCGCCCCTACGTCTAGACCAAGACCACCGATCAGATCCTCGACTCGATCGCCACCCACTGCACGCCGATCAGCGAATCACGACACTCTAGGCCATCGGCAGCGACATGCCCGCCGGCTTGGGAGCGGCCGCGGGCGCCGGCGCCTGCATCACCGGCAGCTCGATCGGCGACAGCGCGATCAGCCCGCGGGCCGCGTGCCGGATCGCTTGAGCGGCCGGGTCGTCCGGATCGGACATGACCAGCGGCAATCCGGCATCGGACTGCTCGCGGAGCGGCATCGTCAGCGGGATCTGCGCCAGCAGCGGCACGCCGAGCTCGTCGGCCAGCAGCTGACCGCCGCCCTCGCCGAACAGCTGGAACCGCTCGCCGCTCGGGGTCACGAAGCCCGACATGTTCTCGATCACGCCGGCGATCTCGAGCTTGCGCTTGGCGGCCATCTCGGCCGAGCGCGCGGCGACCTTCTGCGCCACCGGCTGCGGCGTCGTGATGACCAGGAACTTGGCCTGCGGAAGCAGCTGGGTGAGTGTGATCGAGACATCGCCGGTGCCCGGCGGAAGGTCGATCAGCAGGTAGTCGAGCTCGCCCCATTCGACGTCCTCGAGGAACTGCTGCAGCGCCTTGTGGAGCATCGGCCCGCGCCACACGACGGCGGCGTCCTGCTCGACGAAGAAGCCGATCGACATCACGCTGATGCCCTCGTGGGCGGTGATCGGGATCAGCTTGCGCTCGGCATTGACGCGCGGGCGCTCGGTTCCGACACCGAGCATCCGAGGCTGCGAGTAGCCCCACACGTCGGCGTCGAGCACGCCGGCCCGCTTGCCCTCGGCCGCAAGCGCGGCAGCCAGATTGGCGGTCACGCTCGATTTGCCGACCCCACCCTTGCCCGAGCCGATGCAGATCACGTTGCTGACCTGGGCCAGGGCGCCCTCCGGCAGTCCGGTACGCCCGAGCTTGCGCCCGAGCGCGGCCTTCTCACCGTCGGACAGGACGTCGAAGCTGATGTTGACGCCGGTGACTCCGTCCAGGCTGCGCACGGTCTGGGTGACGCCGGTCTGGAAGTGGTTGCGGATCGGGCATCCTGCGGTGGTCAGCGAGACGGTCACGTCGACGACACCGTTAGGGTGGATGTCAATCGAGCGGACCATCTCCAACTCGACGATGTCCCGACGCAGCTCGGGGTCGATCACGGCACGGAGGGCTTGGGTCACCTGCTCTTTGGTCGGCATGGATTCCATTCAAGCAGAAGGGGTGAAGCCGCCAGAGAGATAGTCCGCCGTGGCGGACCGGCAGCCGCGCTGCGATCATCCGTCGCGCCCGCCAACAGCCACTCAGGGAGCCTCCTCGATGATCTCCAACCGCACGATGCCCGATGCGACCGTGATCCCGGAGCTGGTCTACAGCGATGTCGGCGCAGCCTGCGATTGGCTCTGCCGGGTGTTCGGATTCAGCGAGCGCTGGCGGGCCGGCGATCACCGGGCTCAGCTGGCCTACGGGGACGGCGCGCTGGTCGTGATGGAGACTCGAGTTGGCGCCTCCGGCGAGCCAAGCGAGGGGGTGCAGGCGGCCCCGGAGCCCGAGGGGCGGATGAGTCACGCGGTGATGGTGCGAGTCAGCGACGCCGACTCCCACCACGCCCACGCGGTGCAACACGGCGCGAGGATCCTGGCGGCGCCGCGGGACTTTCCCTACGGCGAGCGCCAGTACAGCGCGCTCGACCCCGACGGTCACCGGTGGACGTTCTCGCAGTCGATCGCGGATCTCGCGCCCGAGGAGTGGGGTGGCCGGACGGCGGGCGCGTAGCCTCGCTTCGCGATCGCGCGCCGTCAGCCGGTAAGCGAGATGATCGCGTCACCGAGCAGCTTCGCAGCGAGCACAAGGCACAGGACCGCGATGATCGTGTCGTTCTCGTGCGTCATCCAATCTCGCAGCTCGGTCAGCAGATCCGTCCCGCGGCTGGGCATCAGCACATGGATCGCCAGCGGCACCGCCAGTCCTGAGCTACCGAGCAACACGAACGCGCCGACGGCGGATGCCTGACCTGCTGGGCTCGCGCCAACCTGCGCCACCGCCACGCCGGCGCCGATCGTCAACAACAGGTTCTTGGGCTTGACCACGAACAGGGCCCCCCAGACCCGCTGCGCCCACCAAGTTGACGCCGTCGAGCTTGCGCATCCAGCCCGGCCGATCCGTCTCCGCCTCCCCGGTCTGACGTCCCCGCCACTGGCGCACGCCGAACGCCAGGAGCAGCAGCCCAACGACTATCTTCACGACGCTCACCCAGGTCGCAGGGCCGCCGGCGCTCGCATCAGCCCCATCCGACAGCAGCAGGACGAGCGTGGCCGCCAGCGCTAGGGACACGGCCCAGGCCCCAGCAAACGTCCATGCGGCACGTGTCCCGCCCGGGGCGACCAGCATCACGATCAGCGCAACGATCGCGAGCGGGCTCAGCGCGACACCCACGCCGAGCGCGACAACCTCTCCGATCGCCTCACCGATCATCAGAACAACACGGCCAAGCTCGCTACGGGAGGCGCTCGAACAGGTGCTCGGGCACGATCCTGAAGCTGATCCGCTCCTGCGAGCGGTACTGCTCGGGGTCCTCGGAGTAGCGGCGGGCGAGCTCCATCGCCTGCTCGACGGCCTCGTCGTCTACGGCGGCGACCTCGGCGTGTCCCCGAAGTCCGAGCCAGTGAAGCGAGTTGTCGGCGTCGTGGACGACCATCGAGATGCGCTCGTCACGGCCCAGGTTGCGGCACCAGACCCGGTCGGTACGGCCGTTGACCAGCAGGTGGTCGTCGAAGAGCGCATAGTGGACGACTGCCTGGCGCGGCGAGCCGTCCGCCGCGAGTGTCGACAGCACCGCACAGCGTGGCGCGCTCAGGTACGCGCGGGCCGGTTCGAGTAGCTCAAGCGCGCTCATCTGCCGATCACGGCAACCCTATCGCGGGCTACGCCACGCGCGGAGCGAGCGTCTCGCCCAGCAGCGCCACGGCGTCGAGATCCTCGTGGACCAGCTGCTGGCACATCACCCGCGAGACGCCGGCCTCGCGCAACGCCAGCAGCTGTTCTGTGGCCTGGTCGATCGTGCCGACGATCCAGCCTTCGGGCGGCTGATCGATCAGCTGCCCGGGGTCGGCGTCGATCTTCTCGCCAAGCCGCTCTGCGCGTTCACGCAGCTCTCGCTCGTCGGCGCCGACCAGCACGCCGGTCATGACCGAGAACGGGATCGGGTCGCGCCCCGCCTGCTCGCAGGCGCGCCCGACGCGATCGCGCCGGGCGACCACCTGATCGACGGTCGGGAACGCGGTGTTGTATTCGTCGGCGTAGCGCGCCGCCAGAGCGGAGCTCCGCGGGCCAGCGTCGCCGCCCATGACCAGCGGTGGATGCGGTCGCTGGACCGCCTTGGGCTGGGCGTCCAGATCCTTGAGGCCGTAATGGTCACCGGCAAACGTGAACCGGTCATCGCCCCAGCTGCCGAGCAGGATCTGGAGCTGCTCCTCGAGCACGTCGACCCGTACCGGCGTGGCGGGGAACTCGAAGCCGTGGGCCTCATGCTCGCGCTCGTGCCAACCGGCCCCGATGCCCACCGTCACCCGGCCACCGCTGATCTGGTCAGCGGTCACGGCGAGTCTGGCGAGCACCGACGGGTGGCGGAAGGTCGCCGGCGAGACGAGCGTGCCCAGTCGCACGCTGGAGGTCAGCGCGCCGAGCCCGCAGATCGTCCCCCAGGCGTCGAGCGATCCGCGCTCGGGGTGCTGGAGATCCAGGTTCATGTAGTGGTCGGAGCGAAACAGCTCCGGAACCCCGTGCGCCTCGCATGCCCGTGCCAGCGCGACCCACTGCGCCCAGGTGACGCCCTCCTGGCCTTCGATCATCAGACAGAGCTGCACGCTTTGAGACCTCCCGGGGGCGCAAGTCGATGGTGACGATGGTCACCGTACCCCGTCGGTCAACGCGCCCCACACGTGCCGCCCCAGAAAGACCGACGGGGCGCCACTGTCGTGGCGCCCTGGCGGTTGAGGGAGGAGAGGATGCTGCATTCGCCGGCGAGGTTATGGGGCCGGCGAACCTTTCCCGTCCGCGGCGCTCTCCTGGGACACCGGGCGGGGGAAGCCGCTAGGAGACCGGGAGGCGGTCAGACGCGTCCGAGACGATCTTCTCGACCCGTGACGTGAGCGCACCGGACTGCTTCTCGAGGTCACGGCGCACCGAGCGCACCTCGCGCTCGAGCCGGCGCCGGTTCTGGCGAACGGTCCGCTCGACGACATTGCGGCGCTGACGCAGCTCGCGTTCGAACTTGGTGCGGGTGCGGCGGACCTGGCGCTCGAAGCGGTTGCGGGCGGTTACGCCTCGGCGCTCGTAGCGACGAAGCTCGCGCTCGACCGATGCGCGGGTCCTGTACTTGGTCGTCAGGCCGTTGACCGTCGACACGAGGTTGTCCCGTGCGACCAGTCCGGCGCCCAGCGGGACATTGACCGCGCGCTCGGCGATCTGCTGGGCCTGAGTGAGACGGACCTTGGTCTCGCCGGTCGTCGCGTTCGACGCCTGGTGAGCGGTCGTCTTGGTGCTGGCGACGGTCCGGCGGGCGTTGGTCTTGGTCGCCGTCGCCGACTTGCGCGTCGCCGTTCGCTTTCGTGTCGCGGCGGCCTTCTTGCCGCTGATGTCGTTCGTGTTAGCCATCTCTGGTAGTCGCTCCCGCTGGATTGGGATTTATCTGCTCGCTCGCTGAATCGATCGAACACATGTTTGTAAACCATAGCGCCGGGCTGGTTACATTCCTGTTGGAAAAGTGAGTGATCCAGCCACCCACTACGTGCGCAGCGGCGAGGCGAGCATCGCCTACCAGGTATTCGGGGATGGCCCCTGCGATCTGGTCGTGATCACCGGTCCCGCATCGCACCTGGAGCTGATCTGGGACGAGCCGCGGACCGCGCGGACATTCCGCCGGATGGCGCGCTTCGCGCGGCTGATCATGTTCGATCGCCGTGGGACCGGGCTTTCGGATCCGGTCACCGAGCCGCCGACGCTCGAGCAGCAGGTCGACGATCTGCGGGCCGTTCTGGCGGCCGTCGGCGCCGAGCGGGTGTCGATGATCGGGGGCAGCGACCTCGGGCTCTCGGCCCTGTTCGCGGCCACCTATCCCGATCAGGTCGCCGCGCTCGTCCTGTCGGGCGTCGCCGCTGACGGGCACCAGACACTCGCCGGCGACGCCCGCGACGCGATGATCGACGCGATCGAGCACAACTGGGGCGATGGGACGCTCGTTTCGCTGTTCGCTCCGAGCCAGGTGGGCAATCGAGCCTTCGTCGAGTGGTGGGGCCGTCTGCAGCGGTCAGCGGTCAGCCCCGGGATGGCGCAGAAGCTGATGGATATGACCGCCCGGACCAACCTGCGCGCGATCCTGCCCACGATTCAGGCACCGACGCTGGTCCTGCACGTCAGCGGCGACCGGATCGTTCCGGTCGAGTGTGGGCGCGAGGTCGCCGAGCTGATCCCGGGCGCGCGCTTCGTCGAGCACGAGGGCGAGGATGCCTACGGGTGGATCGATCCGCCTTGGATGCTCGAGATCGAGGAGTTTCTGACCGGCAGGCGCTCCGCGCCCCCGATTGACCGCGTCCTGGCGACGGTCCTGTTCACCGACATCGTCGGCTCGACCGAGCAGCTGTCAAGACTCGGGGACGAACAGTGGCATCACCGGCTCGATGACCACAATCGCGTCGTCCGGGCGTCGCTGTCGCGCTGGCGTGGAATCGAGATAAAAACCAACGGCGATGGCTTCTTGGCGACCTTTGACGGACCAGCGCGCGCGGTCCGCTGCGCGGCCGAGATCGTCGACGGCATCGCGGCGCTGGGGATGACCGTCCGGGCCGGCGTCCACACCGGCGAGTGTGAGCTGCAGGACAACGATGTCTCCGGGCTCGCGGTCCACATCGCCTCGCGGGTGATGCACGAGGCCGCCCCCGGGGAAGTGCTTGCGTCGAGCACCGTCAAGGACCTGGTGATCGGGTCGCGGCTGCGGTTCGAGGACCGCGGTGCACACGAGCTGCGAGGCGTGCAGGACGCATGGCACCTGTACGCACTGGCGCCGTCTGACGGCTCGAACTGACCGCGACGCGCTGCTTGTTACGCGATCGAGCGCTGTGCGATCGCGCCCTCAAAGCCGACGCGCCGCAGCCAGGCGGGCGGGTCGCGCAGCTCGTCGAGCGTCGGCAGCGCGTCCGGCGCTGAGAACACGTGCGCGAGCGCCTCGGTCCCGGACCGCTCCACGACCGTGTCACAGAAGTACTTGCCCTGCTCGTACTGACGTAGCTTGAGCTCGAGCCCGAGCAGTTTCGCGAGCAGCCGCGAGAGGCCCGACTGGGAGCGGCGCCGGCGGTTGAGGCCCTCGCGCAGCTGTGGCAGCGACGGGAGCAGGTCAGGTGCGACGGCGTCCATGACGTGCTCGGCATGGCCCTCGATCACGGCCATCACCGCCTGGACCCGGTTCAGCGTCTCGCGCTCGGCGCTGCTGGTGAAAATTGAGATCAGGTCTCCCTCCCGCAGCGCGCCTGCCACCCGGCGCACCTGCGCGCCGCTCGGGATCTGGAGCTTGCGCGGGTGCTCGAGCCGCAGCTCGGCCTTATCGAGCAGCTCGCGCACGAGGCCGGCGAGATGGCCGTGGAGCCACGGCACGCCGGAGAACTGGACAGCGTGGGTCACCTCGTGTAGCGCGACCCAGGTGACGAACTCGTCCTCGCGCGCGCTGAAGCTCTGCATCGCCTGACCGAGGTTCGGCAGCACGAACAGCAGCCGCGGCGGGCTCGGGTCGGCTCCCTCGTCGAGCAGCACCAGCTCGTACTGGCCCAGCACCCGCTGGGCGAGATAGCCAAGCACGACCGCCACCTCGGTCGTCACGACCAGCCCGAGCGTCAGCGCGATCGCCGGGCGCAGCGGCCCGACTCGCTCATTGCCGCGCTCGATCACCGGGTCCAGCAGCTTGCGCATCGCCACGATGTTGGTTCGGATCCACTCACGGCGCTCGATCCCCTCGGCGGGCGGGAGTGGTGTGACCGGCTGCAGGCCGGTGTAGGCCGTCACACGGCGCTCGGACTCGATCGCGAGCGCCGGCAGATCGGCGCGCGGAAGGACGCCCTCCCCCCTGCCGGCGACGTAGCCGGCGATCTTCTCGGCCAGGATCCAGTCGATCATCGCGGGATCCGCGCCAGCTCGGCAAGCGCCTCCGGTGACCTGGCGGCGACCAGGTGCGAGATCGGCGTCGCGTCCATCGCCGCGCTGAGCGGGTCATCACAATCGGTGAAGCGGACCAGCCCGCCGGCCTCGCGGACGATCAGCTGTCCCGCAGCGGCGTCGACGCCGCGGCAGCGCGCCAGCGTCACCATCCCGTCAAAGCGCGCCGCCGCCACCTGACACAGCGTGCTCGCGATCGTGCCGAGCGCGCGCAGCCTGTGGGCCGAGCTGAGCAGACCCTCGATCGAGGCCGCGACCCAACGCGGATTGGCGGACTCGATCCCGAGCAGCTCGAGTCGGCCCTCGCGGTCACGGCGCTCGCCCAGCGACGGATCGAGCAGCGCGCCATCGCGGAACGCTCCCTGGCCGCGAAAGGCCCACCACTGCTCGCGCGCGCCGAAGTCGTGGACGAAGCCGAACGCCACGTCGGCCGCGGTCGGCCCATCGGCGACCGCGATCGAGAGCGCGTAGTGGAGGGCTCCGCGCTTGGCGTTCAGCGAGCCGTCGATCGGGTCAATGATCACCCGGACCGCGGCGTCGCCGTAGTCGACCTCGCCGCGCTCTTCGGAGATCGCGCAGAAGCTGTAGCCCTCGGCCGCGATCGCGTCGAGCTGGGCGATCACCAGATCCTCGGCGGCTCGGTCGATCACCAGCGTACGGTCGCCGCCACTGCCGCGCGTCCCGGTCTCCCTGGCCCGATCCTCGGTCTCTGGAGTCGCGGCAAGCAGTTGCTCGAGTCCCACGACTGCGCGCCTCGACGCCCCGAGCCAATCAGCGTCGAGTGCCGTTCGGGTAGAGGTCATCCTCGACTTATGCTGTCAGACGGTGAGTGTCGAGCACGAGAGCAGCGAGCGGACGCTGCACCTGGACCTGCTTTCGCGGGACGCGGGGGCGCAGCGGATGCTCGACGGCCTCAGTGACGACCAGCGCGCTGCCGTCACGGATTCCAGCGGCCGGCGGCTGGTCGTCGTCGGGGCCGCCGGAACCGGCAAGACGCGGGTGATCGAGGCCCGGTTTCGCTGGTTGATCGAGCAGGGATCAGCGCCCGAGCGCCTGTGCCTGCTGCTGCCGACCGCTGCCCGTGCGGCGGCGCTGCTCGAGCGCCTCGAGACGGCGATTGCGTTCGGCTACGAGCAGCTGTACGTGCTGACTGCGCCGCAGTTGGCAGCGCTCGTCCTGCGTGGGGCCGGTGCGGGCGTGGACCCGCTCGCGGCGGCGCTCAGTGCCGGGGACCGGCTCGCGATGCTCGTCGAACGGATTGACGAGCTCTCGCTTCAGCATCACGATTTCGGCGGGCGCCCAAACGCGCTCTTAGCGGGGTTCGTGCGGCGGATCGATCGACTCAAGGCCGAGCTGATCAGCGCCGAGGAGTACGTCGCGTGGGCTGACTCACTCGCCGATGATTCGCCACAGGCCGCGCTGCAGCGCGAGTTCGCGACGATCTACTGCGCCCACGAGCGGATGCTCGCCGAGGCCGGTGCCCGCGACGCCGGCGATCTGATCATTGACGCGATCTCGCTGGCTCGCAAGCAGCCCGAGCTCGCGCGTCGCTTCGACCACGTGCTCGTCGATGACGTCCAAGAGCTCGACCTCGCGCCGGCGCGGCTGGTGCTCGAGGTCTCCGGGCCCGGGCTGACCGTCGCAGGTGACCCGCTCGCGGCGGTACGCCGCTTCCGCGGCGCCGGCGCCGAGCGGATGCGGAGCCTCGTGGCTGACGGCGGCGCGACGATCGAGCTGCAGCGCAGCCATCGCTGCCCGGATCGTGTCTGGACAGCGGCCGGCGCAGCGCTGGATGCCGGCGGGATGACCGCACCCGCCGCGGGGCCGGCGACTGCGCCCGGGGCGGTCGAGCTGTGGCGCTGTACCGACGAGCGGTCACAGGCGCAGGCTGTGGCGGTTGACATCGAGCGTTTGCTCGCTCGTGAGGGGGTCGCCCCCGAGCAGATCGTGGTCCTCGTGCCCGAGATCACTCACGAGGGCCAGGCCGTCGCCGTCGCCCTCGAGGAGCGCGCGATCGCGCACCGTCTCGTGGGCGAGGCGGCATTCCTTCAGCGCGCCGAGATCCGTGACCTGCTCGCATGGCTGCGCCTGCTCGCCGACCCGACCGACGCGGGCGCCGTCGTTCGCGCTCTGGCGCGGCCGCCGATCGAGCTGCGGTCGGTGGACATCGCCCGCTGCACGCAGATCGCGCGCAGGCGCAAGCTCGACATGGTCGCCGCGCTCGCGGCCGCAACCGAGTCACCGCAGGTCCCGCCCGAAGCGCGGGAGCGGATCCGCGTGTTCCTGAAGCTGTACCGGTCGAGCATGACCGCGATCGACACCAGCCGGCCCGACCTGTACGTCCACCGCCTGATCGACCGGCTCGGGCTTCGCCGCCAGCAGCTGTTCGCCGCCCAGGCTGATGTCGTCGAGCGCCTGCGGGCGCTGGCGGTGTTCGGGGATCTGGCGGCCGCGTGCGTCCGCCGCGCGCCGCAGACGACGCCACGCGAGTTCGCACGGTCGATCGCGGCGGTCGCCGACTTCGGACTGCGCGAGCAGGAGGAGCCCCAGCTGGCGCGGGCAAGCGCCGTCCAGATCCTGCCGTTCGAGGCCGCCGGCGGCCTCGAGTCCGATCACGTCTACGTGACCGGGCTGCATGCCGGGCTGATGGCGCCGTCATCAGAGGCGATCCCCGACGATCTGCTGGCAGAGCCGCTGCCGGCAGACAGCGATCAGACCCGGCGAGCCGCGCTCGCCCAGGCGCTCTACGTCGCGTTCGGGCGCGCTCGCGAGCGGCTGGTGCTCGCGTATCCGCGGACTGACGAGCACGAGGCGCAGCGGCGGCCGTCGCCGTTCCTGGACGCTGTCCGGCGTGCGCTGGGGGCCGGCTGGGAGGACAAGGAGGAGGAGCTGTTCGGCCCCGCCGAGGCGCTTCATTCGACCTACCGGCTGATGCGCGACGAGCTGCTGGCGGGCACCAGCCGGGCGGGCAGCCGGCTCAGCGAGCTGCGTTTCGACACCGACCTGGACGTTTCTCACGCGGTCGTGCGGTATCTCGAGCTGCTCAAGCTGGCGGCGCTGATCGCCCGCCCCGAGGGGCAGAGCGTGGCCGAGTCACTGCGTGACGTCAACTCGCGGATCCTGCAGGCGATCACCTCCGAGCAGCGCGAGATCTTCGTCTCCTCGGCGCTCGACGACTACCTGCTCGACTCCGAGCGCGACGCGCGTCGGCGGGCCCAGACGATCGTCGCGCGCGACGAGCCGTCGCTGGAGCCGTTCCTCCCGCGGCGCGGCGACGGGGTCATCCTGTCGGCGTCGGACATCGACACATATCGCACCTGTCCGCTGAAGTACAAGTTCGCGCGCGTGTTCCGCATCCCGCAGGAGCCGACCCTGCATCAACGGTTCGGGATCCTGGTTCATCAGGTGCTGGAGCGATTCCACGCCGGCGGCACGGCGACCCTGCCCGAGCTGCTCGGCCTGCTCGACGCGGGCTGGCGGCGGGGCGGGTTCGGCGACTCTGAGGAGGAGCGCCAGCTGCGTGGCAAGGCGACGGCGTCGCTCACCCGTTACCACGAGCGCTTCCAGAGCGAGGAGTCAGAGCCGATCTGGTTCGAGCGCCAGTTCACTTTCAAGCTGGGCAAGCACATGCTCCGCGGGCGCGTCGATCGAGTCGACCGGCTGCCCAGCGGCGAGTACGAGCTGATCGATTACAAGACCGGCCGCCCCAAGAGTCCCGAGCAGCTGGCCGACGACGTGCAGCTGTCGCTGTACGCGGTCGGCGCCCGCGAGGCGTGGCGGCTCGACGCATCCCGGCAGGCCTATTACTACCTGCTCGACGATCAGAAGGTCGCCGTCCCAGGGGACGACCGCGACCGTAGCGAGTGGGTCACGGAGGTGGCTACCGAGGTCGCCGAAGGGATCCTCTCGCAGGGCTTTGAGCCGACGCCGTCGTTTCATGCCTGCTCGATCTGCGACTACCGGATCGTCTGCCCTGCGGCCGAGCGGTGAGGCTGAGACCGTGACGCGGAAAGCAGCCCGGCTTCACGGGCTCGGGACGACGATCTTCACCGAGATGACAGCGCTTGCGCAGCGGACCGGCGCGATCAACCTCGGGCAGGGCTTCCCCGACGAGAACGGTCCTGCGGAGGTGCTCGAGGCCGCCGTGCGGGCGGTGCGCGACGGCGACAACCAGTACGCGCCGCTCGGTGGCGTGCCCGACCTGCGCGAGGCGGTGCTCGACCACCAGCGCCGCTACTACGGCCTCGAGCCCGAGGACGTGCAGGTCACGTTCGGCGCCACCGAGGCGATCGCCTCGGCGCTGCTGGGGCTCTGCGATCCCGGCGATCAGGTCGTGGTGCTCGAGCCCTACTACGACTCATACTCGGCGTGCATCTCGTTCGCCGGCGCGACCCGCAGCCCGGTGACGCTGCGGCCACCGGACTTCGCGCTTGACGCCGCCGAGCTCGCGCAGGCGGTGGGACCGCGGGCCCGACTGATGCTTGTCAATTCTCCTCACAACCCGACCGGTCGGGTGCTGAGCCGCGCGGAGCTCGAGGCGGTCGCACAGGCCTGCATCGAGCACGACCTCGTCTGCGTCACCGACGAGGTCTATGAGCACCTCGCCTACGACGGCGAGCACATCCCGCTGGCGACGCTGCCGGGCATGGCCGAGCGCACGCTGACGATCTCGAGCGTCGGCAAGTCGTTCTCGGTCACCGGTTGGAAGATCGGCTGGTGCTCGGGCCCTGCCGAGCTGGTCGCGGCCGCGCGGACCGTCAAGCAGTTTCTGACCTTCGCCGGCGGGACGCCGCTCCAGCACGCGGCGGCCGCGGCGCTGATGCTGCCGCCCGAGCACCTCGAGCGGCTACGCGATGACCTGCGCGCCAAGCGCGACCTGCTGTCCTGCGGGCTGGCCGACGCCGGGTTGACGCCGCTGCAGTCAGCAGGGACGTACTTCGTCCAGGTCGACGTCGGGTGTGACGCGGCTGAGTTCTGTTCTGAGCTACCGGAGCGGTGCGGGATCGTCGCGATCCCGACGGGCGTCTTCTACGACGACAAGGATGCTGCGCCGACGTTGGTGCGGTTCGCGTTCTGCAAGCGGCGCGAGGTGATCGAGGAGGCCGCGCGGCGGCTGTCGGGATCGCGGTTTCGGTAGCTGCCGGAGGTCGGGTCGCTACTCGGCGCCCGGGCCGTCCTCGCCGCGCTGGCGCAGGAAGCGCTGCAGGTCGCGGGCGATCGTCTCGCCTGAGGGAAGCGATGTGGGGTCGTCGCCGGTCTCGCTCGCCGCCTGCTCGAGCCGCTCGACGAAGGCCTGCACGTCGGGATCGCTCTGCACGGCGACGTTGACCTGGCGCTCGTAGTCTGCGGCCGCCGACTCGAGCTCGGATGCGTCGACCGCGACGCCGACCAGCCCCTCGAGTTTGCGCACCAGCGCGAGCGCGGCCTTCGGGTTGGGGGTCGCCGCGATGTAGTGCGGGACCGCCGCCCACAGGCTCGCCGACGGCAGCCCGGCCTGCTGGCAGGCGGCGTGCAGGATGCCGACGATCCCGGTCGGGCCTTCGTAGGAGGACGGCGCGAGCCCGAGCCTTGCGACCAGTGCCGGGTCAGAGCTCAGCCCGGTCACCGACACCGGCCGGGTGTGCGGGACGTCGGCGAGCAGCGCGCCGAGCGTGACGACGAGCTGGGTGCCGAGTGCTTCGGCCAGCTCGATTACGATCTTGCTGAATGTGCGCCACCGGAACGAGGGCTCGGTGCCGGCGAGCAGGATCAGATCGCGCGGAGCGCGGGGGACGCGCGCCTCGTAGAGCTCGACGTCTGGCCAGACGATCTCGCGCGCCTGCCCGTCGACCATCTTGACCCGTGGCCTGGTGGCCTGGAAGTCGTAGAACTCCTCTGGGTCGATGGTCGCAAAACGTCTCGCCTGCAGCCCCGAGCCGACGAACTGGATCGCGCTCGAAGCGGCGTCGGCGGCGTCATTCCAGCCTTTGAACGCACAGATCAGCGCTGGAGCTCTGAGGCCATCCGGGCGATGCTCCCATTGCAGTGGCTGCATCCGACTCACCGTACATGATGCAACAGTGCTGCCCGACGATCAGCCGTTCGCGCTGGAAACCGGATCGACTGCCACCGCGAGCGAACCGCCGCCCTCCTCGGTGGACCAGCAGCCAGCCGTAAGCGCGCTCCGCGCGGGCCAGCGGATCGAGGGGCTGTTCGCCTGCACCCGCAAGGACCGGCTGATGACCCGCTCGGGGTCGCCGTATCTGGCGCTCGAGTTGCGCGACCGGACCGGCGCGGTGCCCGGGCGAGCGTTTCAGAACGCCGACGCGCTGGCGGGCCAGTTCGAGCGCGGGGACATCTGCAGAGTGGTCGGCCAGGTCGAGCGCTTCCGCGACGAGCTGGTGATCGAGGTGACCGAGATCGCCCGCGCCGACGCCGACGATCCGACGCGCTTTCTACCCTCGGCGTACCGCGATCTCGACGAGCTCGACGGCTTCCTCGAGCACCTCTCCCGCGAGGTCTATGACCGCGGTTATCAGACACTGCTCCAGCGGCTGCTGGCCGACGGTGAGCTGCGGGCGGCATGGCGCCGCGCGCCGTGCAGCCGTGCCGGCCATCACGCGTACCTCGGCGGGCTGCTCGAGCACACGGTCGCGGTAGCGACGCTGGCCCACGAGACCTGCCAGCTGCACCCGCGCCTGAACTCCGATCTGCTGCTCGCGGCTGCGATCACCCACGATCTCGGTCGTACGCGCGAGTTCACCTACGGGGCGGACCTCGGCCTCACCGACGAGGGGCGGCTGCTCGGCCATCTGGTGATCGGCGAGCGGATCCTGTCCGAGCACTGCGCGGAGGTCGGCCTCGACGAGCAGCGCCAACTCGCTCTGCTGCACTGCGTGCTCTGCCACCACGGGCCGACGTCGGCGCCGGGCGGGAGGTTCGGCTCGCCCGAGGCGCTGGCACTGTTCCGGCTCAACGCGCTCGATGCGACCGTCAAGCGAGCACTCGAGCACGGCCTCAGCGACTGATTGGACCCGCGCGTAGCATCAGGCTTGGCGCGGCAGGGGCCTGGTGGCTCATCCGGTCTTCAAAACCGGCAGGGCGGGGTAATCCCTCGCTTGGAAGGTTCGATTCCTTCGCCGCGTCGTTAGTCGGCGATTCGTTTCCGTGCCCGGCCGGCTCGGGGTGAAGTCGGCGTCGCCGCGAGCAGACTGACTGAACTCGAGCGGGGCCCTGGCTAGATCGGATACCCACTCTCCAGCGCGACTGAATTACATCGGAACCGCTCACGCCGAGGGCGTGACTGCCTCTGCCTCCACGATGCTGCGCGGCCGTGTCATCAGCGCTCGCGAAGACAGCCCCTTCGCGCCAAGAGCGGAAACCTCGGCATGCCCGATCACGCTCCGCAAAGCTTCCGCAAATTCGTGGGAGCAGCACTGACGCCGACCGCCCCCTTATGAGCATCTGCTTGCTCGTCTCCGGTTAGCACCGAGCGGCCGCGGAGTTGCGCTGGTCGCCGAAGCGATGGCGCGCAGTTGGTCGGGGTCACGGCGAAAGCGCTCGTGCGCGACACGTGCATTGTCTACGCGAAGTGGTCGTCGGGCAGCTGCGAGGAGGGGGTGTCGCGGGATCGAGGGAGCGGACCGCGGACGTGGCGGCGTCGCGTTACCCGCAGGCGTGTTCGGCCGGGGGAGGGCTGGCGTGGGCTACCTGACTGCTAGGAAGAGGTATCGGTTGAGGCTGAAGAAGTAGTTATCCCCCAGCGCGTTCAGATCCTGCGCCCAATCGCGCGCGTCGCGCTCGTTTAGCCCCTGTCGGCCCGCGACGAACGCCGTGATGAAGCCGATCAGGCCGGCGCTGAAACTGTTCGGGTCATAACCGGCGTTCAGCAGCGGGATCACCGCGCGGCGCGCGACCGAAAATCCCGCTGCCGACAGAAGCGCGGTCAGCCGCCGGGGGAGATGGGGGTCGACGAGGTGCTCATCCCAGGCGGCGAGCACGCGCCGCATGCGCTCAGCGTCGCGTGAGTGCCACACGATCGATCCCCAGTCGGTGTCGAGCACGAGCAACCTGCCACCCGGTCGCAGCACGCGGAACGCCTCCCCGAGCGCCGCCGGCATGTCCTGCACGTACTCGTACACCTGCGTTGCGACCGCGGCGTCGAACCTTTCACCGGCGAACGGGAGTGCGCAGGCGTCGCCAGCGACGAGCCGGATATCGGCAGCGCCCTCTGGCGGCCGGCGTGCGCGTGCGAGCGCCAGCATGCTCTCGCTCGGGTCGATGCCGTCGATCGAGCCGCCAGCGCCCACCTCGACCGCCATCTCGCAAGCGAGGAGTCCCAGCCCCGACCCGATGTCCAACACGTTCTCCCCCTGTCTGAGCGCCAGGGCCGCGCGTATGGCACGTCGCTGCTCGACGACATCACGCGTCATATATGTCGCCTCGGCCCGCCGCGAAGCCTCCTCGTCGAACCAGAGCATGGTGCTCATCCCACGATCTTTTCAGCGTCCCCCCGTACTCTCAACCCCACGGGGGTGGTCCACGAAGGCTGCCGAAATGCTCAATGCTCACTCTGACCCGAGCTTTCGCACATCTCCCTTCCGCGCGACGCGGACCGATTGGGGTTTCCGTTTCGTCGTCTCGGCGGGCCGCTGACACCTCCGCGCTGCCCCAACGATTTCGGATTGCACCCTATCCTCGCTACCAGCAGGTTCCGGCTCCAGCCTCACGCTGCAGCGAACGCCACTCTCAGCCGCCTCGTCGACCCCGCGGACAGCGTTAGTACTTGGTCGCCAACGCGATCACGACTCTGGGCGGCCACGGAACTAGGAACGCGATCGCCAGAAAGGACCCCGCGGCGTTGCCACGTGCCGTCAGTCATGCCTTACACGCAGGCTGGCGTCCTGCGGATCGGACTGCTCGCTTCACAGCGCTCCGGGCGCCCGCCGATCGCTGCGGTCATGCTCGACCGGCCGCCGGCCGTCGCGTTGACGCAGACCTCAGCGAGGGCGTAGGACGCCGATCGTCCGTTCGAAGGCGGTTGCGATCTTAGCTGCGCCTGTGAGGTTGGGATCATCGCCGAACCCCTCGAGCGCAACTGTCTTGCAGACGATGTCCAGCCACGAGCACGCCCGCTTGACAGCGATCGGGATCGTCCCCCACCGTGAGGCGACCATGGCCTTGAAGTTGGTCGCCCCGAACGCGCCCTGAACGTCCGCCGTGTTATTCGGGCCACCGTACAGACGCGTCAGCTCGTGGTTGAGCGCCAGCAGGCCGGGAGTGGTCCTAAGCGTCAGAGAACGGGCCGGTTCGCTGGCCAGCCAGTTGCCGAGAAACGGGTTGTAGTACGTCATCCCGACGAGCGGGACGTGCGGCGCGGCGGTGCGCAAGCCGGCGAGCATCGTGCCAAGGTTGCGCTTGACGGTCGCGCGCGCTTCGGTTGCGCAGCTCTGATCGATGCCGGTCGGGCCGACGCACCCCACGACGTCGTTGCCGCCGATGTCAATCGTGATCAGCGCGACATCGCCGCGGTGCCGGCGGAGGAACTGCAGGGCAGCGTGATACTGACCGCCGGTGCGCATCGACCCGGTGGTCGCGCCGGAGATCGCTATGTCATCGAGCCTTAACCCGCGTAGCCTCCGCTGGTAATGAGCGAGGATCCGATACGGATAGGACTGGGTTCCGTTCCAGACCGGCACCGAGTCCCCGAGCGCCAGGTAGTACGACCGCGTCGCGGGGGCCGGACGCGAGGCAGCGCCGGCAGCGGCGGTGACATTGACGGCCGCTGCCCCGATAGCTAGCAGCACCACAAGGCCAACCGTGATGTGAAGACGCGTAGACGAGCTCACGCCACCTTAAACGACTTACCAACCCGATGGTTTCGCTCACGTGCACAGACGCTGCCAAACCCACAGGCGAGGCTGAATGCGCGCCCGCAGCTCCTTCTTGGCGAACTCGAAACTCGGCCACCGCAATGGCCGGCCGCTGAGTTCGTGGGGGAGCGATAGCGCGGCCGCTGGTGCGCACGTAATGACTGCGTCGCGAGGGCAATCGCGGGGAACGGGATCGGCGGGAGGCGAAAGTTGTCGCGGATCTTCAGTTATCGGCGGACGTGTCGGGAGGTTGCGAGCGGCGAGGCAGCGCGCCGCTCGGTTTAGCTGAACCCAGAAGTGAGCACCCGTGGCTTTCTCGGGTGCGAACCGTCACGGTAGAGGTCCATGGACCAGCGCGAGGCTGGCCGTCCGCCGAGCCCGTCAGAAGCACCTGGATCCCTGCCCACGCATGATGGTGTGGTGCTCGGAGCGGACCACATCACGAATTGCCGGGGTCGTGAGCCCGTCACCAGGTAGCTCTTCGCTTATGCGTCGTTAGGCCCGGTGCAGGTCAAGGCGCGGTCACGTTGACGCAGGCGAACAGCGGGAGTAGGTTCTATGGCCGACGCTCGGCTGGCCCGGGCGGGAGCGCACGCAATGGGACCGAGGCGATGGAGCATTTCGGGGTGGCTCGAGTTGATGCGGAGTTCGAGCCGTGCTGGTCCCTGGCCGAGCAAGGACCGTTTCCGTTATCGGATCGTTCCTTCCCGGTCGAGTGGGAGTCGAATGAGGCCGTCAGGCGGCAGTCGTTTCTGGGTTGGTTGCTCGTTGCGAATTGGGCGTCGCATGATTCCGGCGATGGCTGGTTGTTTGCTTGCGAGCGTGAGCGTTGCGCGCGCGGCGACGTGGTCTGTTGCGCCGGTTCCTGCGCCGACCGGTCCCGCCAGTTCGCTCTCAGCGGTGTCATGTACTTCGGCGCGGGCGTGTATTGCGGTCGGCTCCGGTGTTGCTGGGCCGCTGGCTGAGCGGTGGAACGGTGAGCGGTGGGCGCTGCAGAAGACGCCGAAGCTAGCCCTTGGTGACGAACCCGAGGTAAGGGCGTTGAGCGCCGTTTCCTGCAGTTCAGCTGGCGCGTGTACCGCTGTCGGAACCGGTGCGTCTTATGCTCCGCTGATCGAGCGGTGGAATGGCCGTCGGTGGTCCCTTCAGAAGCTAAGTGCAAACAGCTTTCCTTCGGAGTTGACGTCCGTGGCATGCGCCGCGGCCACTTCGTGTGTCGCTGCGGGAGATGCTGGACTTGAGCGGTGAGATGGCCGCGACTGGAGGCACCAGCCGATACAGACCTCCAATGCTTGGGTGGATTTTTCGTTGAGCAGTGTGGCTTGCGCGTCCACGAGCGCGTGCATGACCGTCGGCGACTCCGAGTATGGAGACTGCAACTCGGCGGGTTGTAATCAGCACCCTCTCGTGGAGCGGTGGAATGGCGTGCGATGGACAAGACTCGCCGCGCCCAAGCTCCCCAATGAGACTCTCTACACGGTGACGTGTAGCGCGAGCACAAACTGCATTGTCGATGGCACGTTCTTCCTAAAACGTCGCTCGTATGTGTTTGCTGCGCGGTGGGACGGTTCTAGGTGGATCACCCATCGTGTGTCTGGACCCCGCGGCCGCGGCGGGTCCACCTTCCTGAACGGCGTGTCGTGCGCGTCGGCCGGGGACTGCGTCGCCGTCGGATCTACTACCGATGCGGCAGACATCCAAAAGCCGTTCGCCGCCGATTGGGACGGCCATCGTTGGCGGCTGGCTCGTATCGTTGTACCTCCTGGTGCCACGCAGCCATCGGTGACGGGGGTGTCATGCGAGCCCAACCAGACCTGCACGGCGGTCGGGGGTTTCACGAGCGCGACGGGACAACAGGCGACGCTGGTTGAGCGATGGCGTCGCTCGAGGTGGTCAATCCAGCGCAGCGCGAATTACGTCACGAGCGTCTCGGTCGCCCTTAACGATGTCTCCTGCGCGTCTCGCACCTCGTGCACGGCCGTCGGTGGCACGGTCAACGTCGACCCTGGCACCGCGATAGTCGAGCATTGGGACGGCTTGAGGTGGGCCATCCAGAAACCGCCCCCGCCAGTCGGCGCAAGCTTCAACGCCGACTCGTGCCCCACTGGCTCGGGCTGTGCAGCCGTTGGCTCATACCAGGTCAACTCGGGCCAATTTCAAGCGCTCGCCGCGGCGTCGAGCGATGGCCACTGGTCGATCGCACGGGTGATTCCACCTGGCGCGTTTGACAGCTCGCTGACTGGGGTGTCATGCGCGTCGCCGACCTCTTGCATCGCAGTCGGGTATTACCAACTTGAGGCGAATTCTAGGGGCATACCCTTTGCCGAACTCTGGAACGGCACGAGCTGGCTGATGCTGGCAATCCCGATGCCTCCTGACGAAGCCGTCGTCTCGGGTGCCCCTATCCAGCGAGTGTCGTGCGCTTCGAGTATGGCGTGCACGGCAGTCGGCCAGTATTTTCCATCATTTCTAGCAGGCCAGTCCGAACCTCTCGCTGAGACGTGGAATGGTTCCGCTTGGACAATTGAGGAACCACCAATGCCGCTCGGAGGGATAAGCGCCGGCCTTGCTGCGGTCTCGTGCACGCCTGCAAATACTTGTAGTGCTGTTGGTGCCTTTAGTCCTTCCCCGAATAGCGACTCCCGGGTGCTGTTGGAGAGGCGGACCGGTGGCAGTTGGTCGGTGCAGACCGCGTCCAGCCCTACTGACTCGAATCTCTTGGACGCCGTTTCATGTCCATCCGAGACGGCGTGCGTAGCGGTGGGTAGCGCGGGCGGGAAGCCCGTGGCCGAGGCCTGGAACGGAAGTGCCTGGTCGACTCAACAGACGCCCGCTATCGCACGCGGCCATAACTTGGGCGGCAGTCTCGCCGGTGTCTCCTGCGCGTCCCCGACGACGTGCATCGCTG
The DNA here is from genome assembly GCA_963770885.1 of uncultured Solirubrobacterales bacterium. Lineage (GTDB taxonomy): Bacteria > Actinomycetota > Thermoleophilia > Solirubrobacterales > Solirubrobacteraceae > Palsa-465. The sequence continues at coordinate 514,332 of CAVYRI010000003.1, forward strand.
TCGGGAGCATCGTCACCCAGGTGCCCAACGAAAATCAGATTTGGCATCCGTTCTTTGAACGGCTGTCATAGCGCCCGAATTCGGGTTAGTCAGCGCCCGTCTGAGCTGTGCCAGCCGTCCGCGGTGGAGGCCGCGGGGGACGGCTCGAGCAGGCCTGGACGGGTTTCTGGAGGCTGAGAAGACCAATCAGCACGCTCGGGCTGAGTCGGTTGCGGAAGATGAGGGCGGTATCAGCGCCTGAGAGACGTTTGGGGCGACTGGACTCGTGCTCGGCGGCCGCCGAGCCGGCAGACGCACCATCTACTAGCAGCGCTTATCCGAGCAAGCGCACCAACGCATACGTCGAGTGAGCCTCATGTCGTCTCAAACGGTGGGCCGCCAGAGAGGTTCTAGGCGTACGGCCAACGGCAGACTGCCGTTTGGTCTGAGAGAGCAACGACAGCTCGCTCTGAGGTCGCGGATCAGTGCGTGAGAAGAGCCTTCTCATCAGCTCTGTCGGGCGACCGCTTGGTCGCCGTTGCGCTCGTCCGCCCGAAGGTCGGCGGGGCGATCGCTCTCGAGGAATGCGATCGTGCCACAGCCCGGCGCCCGTCCGGGGAACGGGGCTATCGATTCGGCGGCTGCCGGTTTGCCTGGCCTATCCAGCCGTTTCAGCCTTGCGTCGACGTCGATGCTGCTAGCCCGAAGTGGAAGCTGGCCAGGGGACCCCTGTTCCTGGCGGATGGGAGTGCTTGGATCGCGAACGGGTTGAGACGCGCTTTGAGTGCGCGATCGTTAGTCACGATTAGGCGGCTGGTCGAGGAGCGCCGACCCGATAGCTTCCAGATCTGCTTACCCGATCGTGAAGTGGTGGGTCGCGGGTGTTTTGTCGGTGCTGCCGGGCCCGAGCAGGTCGAGGTATGCGCGTGTGACCGCGCGCACATAGAAGATGTAGCTTCCTTTTGTGAGGTGCGTGTAATGCTTTGGAGTTGCGCACGCGTGATAATGCGGCGTCGGCTTGTGGGGCGTGCCTTTGGGGAGCTTGGCGAGCGCGCACTGGTAGCCCGCCGCGTCTCCGGTCGCCTTGAACGTGAACGTCGCGCTGTGGCGGTGCGAATCGATCCGCGCGCGGTTGAGGGTCGTGTTCGGCGCTGGGAGCGAGGCACTCTTCACGACGTTGGTCAACTGCTCGCCGCAGTCGATCTCCGAGGGGTTATACGAGATCGACACGACAGCGCTGGATCCGTCGGCGGCCGCCTGAATCAAGGTTTTATCGATCCGGACTGCACCCGCATCGGTCGGGCGCAAGCCACCGCTGGTCAGCGAGCCGCTCATTGGGGTCTCGACCATGACGGTCATCGTGATGCCGGCACTGGTCCTGATCGCACCCTCCCAGACCTCGCAGTGGACGACGGTGCCACTGTTGAATGTCTGGATGAGGATCTCTGGTACGTCCGGCGAGCTGGTGACCGTGCCCGATGTCGTCGGCAGGGCGGCGCTGGCGGTGGATGGGACGGCAACGACCGCCAAGGCGGTCGCCGCTGCGAGCAATACGTTACGCAAAGACCGGTGATTCATTCTTCTGCCCCGATGCCTCAAATTATGAGGAGAGCGACCTCGTCACGAGCATGGCGGACGGATGCCGCACTCATGCCATGTTTCATCGATCCAAAAGGTCCGTGAAAGCACGCGGCGTTACCCTGTTCGAGGGAGCTGCACCGCCAGCCTCCTGGATACGTTGCATAGTCCAGGGGCTGCGCGGGGAAGTCGTGAGAGGTCCCGCGTTTGGAGCCGTAAAGCCTGACGATGCCGCGCGCCTGTGTACAGGACAGCCGCCCGCGAACGATCGTGACCCGGGCGCTGCCACCGCCGTCTAGGAAGTTGGTGTTGCCGCACGATCGACTGGCCGCTTGGGCCGTCGTGCTAATCGCTGCGACAGCTGCGACCACGACGACGACGGTCATGAGTGTTTTGTAGATTCGAGTTCTCCCCCCGGTTTAGATTGGCTGCAGAGCAATTGGGCGCCGGTTCCCAACACCCGGACGCCGTTCGGGGCAGTGGCAGGGGACCCATGGTTGCGCCGCGAGGGGGCTGCTCGTAGGTCTCGGCTCTCCGAACATGGTCAAGGACCGACTCGTGTGACGCTGGTGCTGTTGATCAAAAAGCCCTTGCCCTTCCCGGCGCCTGCCGTGAGGGTGCAGGTGATGCCGGTGCTTTGCGACTTGCACAGCACGCCATCAACAAAATTCTGTTCGCCGACTCGAAGCACCGGTGAATCGACGTCCCAGTTCACGAAGCACGAATCGGTCGGGTGGCCGGGCTGCTGGGTCAGGTGAGTGATGCGACAGATCGTGACCTTGTCTTGGTTGGAGAGGTAGGCATTGAACTCGGGACCGCCGCCCAAGGGGGCCGGGCTCGCTGCACAGCTAAACGAAAAGCCCGGCATGCCCTCGTCGGACAGACACCAGACCTTCCGGTCTGGTGAGAGGAAGCTCTGCAGGTGCCGCGCTCCCGCCGGCCCGGTTGGAAGCGCGACCGCGCACGCCAGATTCAGGTCCTGCCGGACCGCGACCGGTATGCCGTACCGTCCACACTTGAGCCCTGCAGAGCCCGAGGTGACGTAGTGCCAGCGCCCGCCGGCGCGCTGCATGACGTCGGCCCCATTGAACACCCAGTCGGCGCAGGAGTGCCGCTTTGCTGCGTTGAACGAGACTTTTGCCCAGCCGCCGCCGTCCTTGGTCGTTATCCGAGCTATCAGGCAACGCTGCGGTGGAAAGCGGCCGTTGTTGACAGGAGAACTCCTGTCTGCTCGTATGATCGCTGTCTTGGTACTGCCGGTCGCGACGCGGCTCGCGTTAGCAACGGCCGGCACGACAAAGCCGACGGCTAGCGCCAGGATGATGACGAGGCGTTTGATCGCGGATGCCTCCCGTGTAGGTGGGCTGCGTGCTGGCGTCACCCGGCGCGACGAGCACGCTCGCAGCGGCCCAGCCGGCCGCAGCACGGGACTAACGAACGACGCCACGCAAAGCTTCCGTCGAGGTCGAGCACGAGCGCTCCCGCCGTCGAGCGCACGCCCGCGCCTGATGCACAACCTCCGGCTCAGGCGCCCAAGGGATCGAGCTCGACCGTGAAGCGCTCACGCGGCCACGTGCGCGCCGCCCACGCGAAAAACGACTCATCGTCCACCAGACTGACCCAGGCTGCGCAACGGCTCATCGACGATGATCCGTACCCTGTCGCTGACATATCTGCGATCCGCTCTGATCGACAAGCAACGCTAACGTCAGTCTGCCGCTTACTCAGGTGGGCAACGGCCCGATCAACTGGTCGCGCGAGGCCAGTTCTCCGAGGCGCGCGGAATGCTGCAGCGTCACGACGATTCGGAAGCGTTGGCGGTCGCGGCGAGACCGCTGTTGCGCGATCAAGGGGGGAAGGCGCTGTCTGGCTGGGCGATCGCGATTGATCTGCTCGGTCCTCGGCCGTAGACTGGCGGCGGGGCTGGGAGGCACCGGGACCAAGGAAAGAGTTCCAATGCGTAAGGTTCTCGGAGCAGGAGCAGCATCCCTGGTAGGTGTCAGGCTACTTCTGTTGGCGGCGGCCGCCTGTTTGGTCCTCTCGTTCGGATTCGCTGTGCTGTCGACGGGTCCAGCTGCGGCGCATTCTCCGCTGTCACGGACCGTCGCGAACGTTGACGCCAGCAACGCGACCGCCTGTCCCAACGAAACGGTCGCGGTCTTCGGAAAGCCGACAATCCTGCGATTCGTCTTATCCGGCGTGTCGTGTAGCCACGCTCACAGGCTGATCCGAACGTATTTTCACGACGCAACCGTCCAGAGCTGTCGCAGTCGAGGGAACATCTGCGCTTTCTCCTTCTCCGGCGGTTGGACTTGCTCGCTTCCCCTCTACGCGGGCGAGGCTGGCGGCGACTTCGCGGGCTGCTGGAGGTCGCAATCGGAGCACTTCAGAGTCTTCAGGGTTACTCGGCCGGCGGCCGGGGCGCCGTCGGCACGCGTGTACTTTTTTCCGAAGTACGGCTACGGAAGCGCGCCGTTTCCGGGCGTCATCAAGCCGGACCAAGTCCTGGTCGGGATCTTCCAGCCCAACCCGGGTTTCGCCGTCGGACTCCGCTGGCGCGGGTGGGGTGGGCCACTAGCGGTCGGCCGAGGACGACTCCAATTCAAAGGCGAGCCCGGCTACTCATACCCGATCACGATCGACGCAACTGATCGTCGAACTACGATCGTCGAACAATGCGGCTCGCGCCACCGGACGGAGTATTACGCGCAGGTGACCGCACGCACGACATCCGCAACTATCAATGAAGCGATCGGCGGCAATCTCGCGCGCAAGCCGGGTCCTCTGCCCTGTGCACCCAGCATGCGCAGCTTCGACTTGTAGACCGCGAGTCCCGAGCGCATTAGCGCGGCTCTCCGGATTCGTATCGGACGCCATGTGCGAGCGTGGACGCATGACGCGCCGTCGATTTGCCTGGACGGGTATCTGTGATCGTCGCCGCAACGCTCGGCTTCGCGGCAGGGCGGCCGCGTCACGTCCGCCAACTCTGCTCCGCGTCGACGTGACGAGCGACTTCGTGGTGCGCCCCGCAACAATGTGATTCGGTGCCAGCGCCGACTACTTCATCGGCGGGAAAGGCGGATCTGTGAAGCCGGGACACTGCAAGAGCCTCGTGATCACCAGCGGGTGATCCGAGGCCCACCTCGACGCCAGCTCTCACGACTCCAGTATTCACGTCGTCCAGCCTCCTGAAGAACAGTGTCGCAAAGGGCTAGCAGCATCGCTGAGGTGTGGCTGCTGCTTACCCGGGATGCAGAGGCCGGGGGCGGGAGCGCCGCCGCGCTCCCGCCGGTGTCTGCTAGAGGGCGAGGCCGGCGCTGGCGTGCATCATCGCCGCGCGCCTTGCGTGGACTGTGGAGATGATCTCCTTGTTGTTGATCCCCTCAAGGTAGGTGCCGGTGGTTGACAAGTGCGAGTGCCCGAGCTGGCGCTGGATCACTGGGAGCGGGATTCCCGTGTGCAGCAGCTCGACGGCATGCGCGTGGCGCAGCTGATGGGGCGCGAAGCGGCGCCTGACTCCGGCATTGAGCGCGAGGTGGCCAAGGCTCGACCCCTGCAGCGCTGGCGGACCACGCCTGTCCGCGGGTCGGACCGTCAGAACAGCGACCCGACCGGCAGCGTCACCCGGGCAGTAAGCCATGGTTTCTATCGCTGACCACGCCCAGGCGTCCATCCCGGACCTCGCGGCGCCGGTCGCTTTTTGTCGTGGCGTACCAAAATTGAGCCGCGACGCTGATCAAGATCGGTCTCGGTCAGCGAGAGCGCCCCAAAGCTGAGCCATCCGACCGGCGCGGTTGTGGCCGCCCGGGGCTTCTCCTATGAGTCGCGGCCCGCCGGTGACGGCAGTCTATGGCTGGGTCCTCAGCCGACGACGGAGCAGCGAGCTCCCGACCAGTGCAGCAGCGCAAGACTGCCGCCTCGGAGCACTAGGGGTTTGGCTCGGTCCGCTCGGGTCAAGGTTGGTTGATGATTCGGTAGCCGATGCCGGGAGTGGTGCGGATGATGTCAGGCTCGCCGAGCTTGCGTCTGAGTCTGGCGATCGTGACCTTGACGGTGTTCGTGAACGGGTCGGCGTTCTCGTCCCAGGCCTGCTCGAGGAGGTTCTCGACGCTGAGTGCGCCGGGCATGGCTCTGAGTAGGGCTTCCAGCACGGCGCGTTCCTTGGCGCTGAGGTCGATCAGTCGGCCGTCGCGAGTGACGGTCCCGGTAAGCGGGTCAAGCTCAATCCCGCCTGCGCGGAGGGTGCGGGGTTGGGCGGTGGGTTTGCGGCGGGCGAGCGCACGGATGCGCAACACGAGCTCGGGGAAGTGAAAGGGCTTTGCTAGGTAGTCGTCGGCGCCGAGCGCGAGTCCGGCGACGCGGTCTGTGGGGGTGCCGGCGGCGGTGAGCATCAGGATCATCGCCGGATTCTCGCTGCCGGTGATGATCTGGCAGAGGGTGTCGCCGTGGATTCCGGGGAGGTCGCGGTCAAGCACGACCACGTCGTAGGGGTGCAGGTCGAGCTTGGCTGCGGCTTCGTGGCCGTCGTAGGCGACGTCAACTGCTATGCCCCGGTCACCCAGCCCCTCGGCGATGCGATTGGCAAAGCGCGGCACGTCCTCGACGACGAGCACCCTCACGTCCGGCGCTCCGCCGTGTGCGCGAGGGTCGCGGCCGGGAGCGTGAGCCCGACCCGAAGGCCGCCGTGCGGGAGCGCGTGGAGCTCGAGCGCGCCACCGTGCGCCTGGGTGACCGCGGCGACGATCGAGAGCCCCAGCCCGTGACCGTTCTGCGAGCCGGTGCGTTCTTGGCCTAGACGTCTGAAGGGCTGAGCGAGCTGAGCCACGGCCGCGTCATCAAGGACGACGCCGGCGTTCTCGATGACCAGTCGTCCGTTCTCTCCATCGCGCGTGAGAACGACACGGATCGATCCGTGTGGTTGGTTGTAGCGGACGGCGTTCTCGATCACGTTTCCGACCATCCGCGCCAGCAGGGTCTCGCTCCCAAGCACGTGAAGCGGCGTGAGCTCTGTGTGTACGGCAATGTGGGAGGTCGCGATCTCGCCGGCGCGGGACGCGAGCGCGGTAGCGATGAGCTGCTCGAGCGCGACGGGCGTCTGGTCGCCCAGCTCGTTATGCTGCGCGCGCGCGAGCACGAGAAAGCTTTCCAGCAGCCGGTCGGCATGATCGAGGTCCAGACGGAGATCGGCGTCCAGCGCCCGGGTCTGCGAGGGCACACCCTGCGGTTTGGCGACCGCGACGTCGAGCGTTGTGCGCATCATCGCCAGCGGGGTGCGTAGCTCGTGCGAGGCGTTGGCGACGAACCGCCGCTGGGCCTCGAACGCCGCCTCGAGGCGTTCCAGCAGCCCATCGATCGTCTCGGCAAGCTCTCTCAGTTCATCGCGCGGCCCTTCCATCGCCAGCCGCTGGTGCAGACTGGTCTCAGAGATCTGTCGGGTGGTGGTGGTGATCGTGCGAAGCGGCCTCAGCACCCGCCCGGCGACCACCCACCCAAGCACCGTGGAGGCGATCGCCATGATCGCTAGCGCGATTGCGGACTCGATCTCTAACTGATGCAGGTCCGCGATCTGCTGTTGAGAGCGAATGAAGCGCGAGGCCGCCTTGACCTGGGGCGGGACCGGCCCGAACTCGTGGCCCAAAAAAGATGCCAGCACCGGCTGGTTGGTGTTTGCGTTGGCGACCAACGCGTAGGTGATCGCCAGCAGCGCCGCGCCGCAACCCAGAAACAGAGCCCCGTAGAGCAACGTCAACCGCCAACGGACCGTCGTGTGGGGGCGACGCAGGCGAGACAGAAGCTCAACTGGTTTGCCTGTCACGGTCATGCTTCGCACTCCGCGCGGCTCGCTGAGCGGACGCGGCATTATGCGTCAGGGGGCGAGAATGCCCGACCGCAGGTTACAGCGGGATAACACGGTAACCCCCATGTAACCAGCGTCCGTGTACCACCGCGCAAGAGCGACCCTCGAGAGCTCCAGCGAGGTCTAGGACATGAACCGCCCAAAGCCGACCACCCCGACCAACCGCCCACAAGAGCGCCCCGCCCTCGCCAGCACACGACAACACAGCCACCTATGCCTACCGATCGTCCTCGCCGCATTGGGCTCCGCGCTCGCGCTGGGAGCCTGCGGAGGCTCGAGCAAGCCGAGCAGCACCAGCAAGAGTCCTTCGAGCCTCGGGAGTCCTTCGAGCTTCGCGCGATCCCAGCTCGCGGCCGCGCGGTGCATACGCTCGCACGGGGTGCCGAACTTCCCGGATCCGACCTTCGGCGCCGGCGGCGCCCAGGTCAACCTCAACACCCTACCGGGCATGCTGACCTCATCGGCGTTCGAATTGGCTCAGAAGGCTTGCGCAAAGCTCGGCCTGGAGCTGGCCGGCGCTGCCGTCGCGTCCGAGAAGCCGTCCGCTGCCACCATGACGCAGATGCTGACAATCGCCAGCTGCATGCGGATGCACGGAGTGCCGACCTTCCCGGATCCAGCGACGACCATGCCCCCCAACCCGGCCACCTACCCCGCTAGGTACAGCTCGGTGGGCAACCAAAACGGCGTGATCTGGGCGATCCCAAAGTCGATCGACGTCCAGTCGCCCGCGGTCAAGCAGGCCGCGGCCGCCTGCGGCCCGGGCGCGGCCGCGGTGATCGGCCCCTAACGCCGCGGAAGCCTGCGATCGCGAACGCCGGGCTCGGCGCCTGCGATCCGAGCGAAGGCTTCGTGATCGGCTCGACTCGTCCATGATCGTGTCGCAACCTCTCCCTCGGTCCGGACGCGCGACGCCAGCCCCGACTAACGACCCGCCTCATCCAATCAGATCGAACACCAGAAGCGAGGCCCGACCGGCGCCAGCCATCCCCGCCGGGCTAGACAGCCGGAGCCGCCGGGGTCCGAATCAAAGTGCCGCTTTCACGAGAGGTTGTCGCGTAAAGGCCGCGAGATCGTAAGCCGAGATGCAGACTGGGTTTCGCTTCGCGGGATCGGTGCGTAGGTCGCGGCTGGCTAGCCGGTCGTTGCGGCGAGGTTGTGGCGGTGGAGCTTGGTCAGGTTGTGTGTCATGAGAATCAGTCGCCATTCCGTCCTGACGGCGGTTCTGCCTCGTCGGTGAAACCGGTTGATGTGTCGATTGTGCTTGGTGTGCGCGAATACCGGCTCGACGGTCTGTTTGCGCTGGCGGTAGAGCTGTGACCCGAGGGGATTGTCGAGGATCTGGCGCATGAAGCTGGGGCGACCGCTGGTCCATCCGGGTCGTGGTCCTTTGCGTCGGCTTGAGTCGGGCGGGATCAGCACGTTGAGTCCGTGCTCGGCGGTCACGTCGTCCATGTGCTGCTCGTTCCAGTAGCCCGCGTCGGCCAATATGACCGACGGGCGGTCGCTGACCCCGGCGGCGTCGAGCTCGCGGACGGTCGCGTCAGTCATCGGGGATAGCTGTCCGAAGTCGATCGTCTCGACGGTGATCTCGCCCGCCAGTGCGATCTGGTTCTCGTTGACCGCGGTCTGGACGTTGTAGCCCTGCACCCATCCCCGAAACGCTTTCATGACCCGGGAGTCAGGATCGGTCGTGTTGACCTCCCCGGGCGGGCTGTCGGGCGGCTCATAGGGCTTGGGCGGCGCTCCGAGTCGCCGTCCGTTCTTCATCCGCCCGTGCGCGCGATACTCCTCATAGGCTTGGTTGCCGCGGCGTTCGGCGGCCAGTTCGTCCTCCAGGCGCCGGCCCGCCTCACGCAACCGGGATGACCGCGAGCGCGAAACGTTGGCCGCGTCTCGCCAGCGATCCTGATCGAGCTGACGTTTGGCCTCCAGCAGCCAACCGTGTCGGCCCTGCACCCGCGCGACGATCCGCTCCTGATCAAACTCATGCCCTGCGGCCGGCTCGGTGCCCTCATCCTGACCGCGATCGCGCGCCAGTTCCCGCGCCAGCCACGCCCGACGACCCGCCTCGGTTTGAAGCTCCTCGGGCAACTCATCCCCGCGAGCATCGCCATAGAGCTCATCTTCGGCCTCATCGGTCGCGATCGCATCCGCGACCACCTCCCGCGCGATCTGGTCATAGTCAACGTTCGCGTCGCGGCTGGCGTTCGCGTGAAACTTCGTGCCGTCCACCGCGACGATCCCAGACGCCACCAGCCCCGCCCGGGCGCACAACCGCAAGACCGCCGAGAACAGGTCGCTCAGCGCGGCCTCGTGACGCACCAAGAACCGCGCGACCGTCGCGTGATCCGGCACCCGATTGCCCGTGATCACCCGATAAGCGACATCCTGGCGACAGTGACGCTCGATCCCGCGCGCTGACCGCTGATCAGTCGCAAACGCGTACAAAACGACCGCAACCATCACCGCCGGGTCATACGCCGCCCGGCCGTGACCATCGGCGCGGTACGCCGCATAAAACGGTGCGAGATCCATCTGATCCACCGCGGCGATCACAAACCACGCCAGATGATCAGCCGGCAGCCAATCCCGCAGCGACGGCGGCAACAAGAACGACTGCTCACGATCTGACTCGATGAAATTCTGGGGCATCCCGGAAGTCAATTAAGCCCGCCGGACAGAACCCTTTGCGCGACAGCCTCACGAAATACCGGCACTCAGGCGTCGGCTGTCGCTAGTGGTGCGTCTCGGTTTTAGTTGGTGATTGCGTTGAGGGTGACGCGCCCGCGGCGGACTTTGTCGAGGATCTGGTCGGTGGTGGCGGTCCATTGGAACGGTTCGGGGTCCTGGTTGTGCGCGGCGAGGTAGGCCTGGATCGCGTCGATGAGGTCCGGGACGCTGTGGAAGATCCCGCGCCGGATCGCTTTGTCGGTGAGCTGTGAGAAGAAGATCTCGACCATGTTCAGCCAGCTGCTGGAGGTCGGGGTGAAGTGCAGCTCGAACCGTGGGTGCTTGCCCAGCCATGCCGTCACGTTGGGGTGGTTGTGGGTGGCGTAGTTGTCGAGGATCAGATGGATCCGCAGACGTTTGGGGACCTCGCGATCGATCGTTCGCAGGAACCTCAGGAACTCGACATGGCGGTGACGGGGTAGGCACTGGCCGATCACCGAGCCGGTCAGGACGTCCAGCGCGGCGAACAGCGTGGTGGTGCCGTTGCGCTTGTAGTCGTGGGTCATCGTTCCGGCTCTGCCGGGTTTGATGGGCAGCGACGGTTGGGTGCGGTCCAGCGCCTGGATCTGGCTCTTCTCGTCCATGCAGAGCACGATCGCGTTCTCTGGCGGGTTCAGGTACAGGCCGACGACATCGACGAGCTTCTCCTCGAACCGCGGGTCGTTTGAGAGCTTGAACGTCTCGACCCGATGCGGCGCCAGACCCCGCGCAGACCAGATCCGCTGGACCGTCGCCGGCGACACGCCAGCGCGAGCGGCCATCGTCCGACAGCTCCAGTGCGTCTCGCCGACCGGTGTCTCGTGCAGCGTCAACCGGACGATCTCCTCGACCTTCTCAGCCGCGATCGACGGCTTGCGACCACGACCCGGCCGGACGCTCGAGAAGTCCTTCAGCCCATCCTCTGCGAACCGATCGCGCCACGCCTTCACGGTCATCGGCGCGACCCCGACCTCGCTCGCGATCCGCGTGTTCGCGAACCCGTCGCCGGCCATCAGCAACGCCAGCGCGCGCTGCACATCACGATGCGACGCCGTGTGCGAGCGGATTAACCTCTCGAGCACCGATCGTTGCTCGTCGCTGACAGGGAGCGGGGCGGTAGGAGCGCGGATTCCCCATCCTACCGCAATCCCTACCTAATTGCGAGACACACCACTAGCTCGCGCCGGTGCTGTTTCCGACGCTGAGGGGCAGCGAGCGCAACGCCACCACGGGCACGTCACGCCGCTGGATATGGACGGACTCGGTCGCGATGGGGTGCCCACGCGCGCGCGAGCATGATGGCAGGTCTGGACTCGTGTGCGTCGTGACAGACCTAGTCGTCGCTAGATCCCGAACGGTCGCGAGCCGTCAGCTGGTGCAATCCATGTGAACTAGCCGATCCCGGTCGTAAGATCGGTCTGTGGTTTCGGAGTTTGGATTCGACTCGATCGGGGCGCAGACCGCCCTGCGGCTGTCTTCGTCTGCTGGGAGGACAGCGTTTCTGATCGGCGCGCTGCCGGTCACCGCTCTCGGCGCAGCGGTGGCGCGAGCGACACATGACCCGCCGTTCCCTCAGCCGTTCCCCCGGCGTGAAGAACCCAGCAACGACGGGCCATTTGGACTGGTTTCTGCCGGTCTTCAAAACCGGCTACGGCGGGGTAATCCCTCGCTTGGAAGGTTCGATTCCTTCGCCGCGTCGTTAGACCATATGGGTTGAGGTCCCGTCCGGCCTGCGGTGTAGAAGAGGCCGGTTCCCCCGTGACGGTCGTGGGGGATGTTCAGGCCGCGCGGTAGCCCCCGCGCAGCCGGTCCACAACCGAATAGGAGGAGCCAGCCATGGCGAAGGCTAGAACCCTCGTCGGCTTGGATGTGCACGCGACGAAGATCGTGGCGGCGGTGCTCGACGCTGAGAGCGGCGAGTTGCGGACGTTCCGGATGAATGGCGAGGCTGGCGAGGCGGCAGCGTTCTGCGCGGGGTTGCCGCGCCCGGTGCGCGTCGCGTATGAGGCGGGCCCGACCGGGTACGGGCTCGCGCGCGAGCTCGCGAAGCGTGGCGTGGAGTGCGTTGTGGCGGCGCCGAGCAAGATCCCGCGGGCGTCCGGGGACAGGGTGAAGACCGATGTTCGGGACGCGGAGCTGCTGGTCCGCTTGTTGTTCGCCGGCAAGCTGCACGCGGTTCGGGTGCCAGGCGGTGAGGAGGAGGCGTTGCGCGATCTGGTGCGCGCGCGTGAGGCGGTGCGGATGGATCTGATGCGTTGCCGGCACCGGCTCTCCAAGTTGCTGTTGCGGCACGGGATCCGGTTCGACGATGGGCCGGCGTGGAGCCAGCGCCACCGCGACTGGCTGGCGACGGTCGCGCTCGAGTGGCCGGCGGCGCAGGCGACGCTGCTCGACTGCCAGGGCGCGATCGACGCGCTCGTGCACCGGCGCGAGCGGCTGGAGCGCGAGATCGTCGGAATGCTGCCGGGCTGCCCGTGGCAGGTGCAGGTCGGCCGGTTGCGCTGTCTGCGCGGGGTCGACACGCTGACCGCGGTCGGCCTGTGCGCCGAGGTCGGCGACTTCGAGCGGTTCGCCCGCGCCGAGCAGCTGATGAGCTATGTCGGACTGGTTCCATCGGAGTCGACAACCGGACAACAGCGCCGGCTCGGGTCGATCACGAAGACCGGCTCCGCGCACGCGCGGCGGCTGCTGATCGAGGCCGCCTGGCATTACCGCCCCCGCCCAAGGATCGGCAAGACGCTCTCATACCGCCAGGACGGCCAGCCCCCCGAGGCGGTCGCGATCTCGTGGTCAGCCCAGCAGCGCCTGCACCGGACCTGGGCCAGGCTCGAGGCGCGCGCCAAGCGCCGCACGATCATCGCCGTCGCCGCCGCCCGCGAGCTCACCGGGTTCTGCTGGACGATCACCCAAATCGAATGAACTGACAGCCCCACAACATCCATCCCCCGTCGGCTGGGTCAGTGGCGGCCCGGCAACGCGCGGGGAACCCGCGATTCGCCTATGAGCAACCCGCCCCCACACGGCTGGCAACGCCCGATGTTAGACAGCGGCTCCCCACGACGAACCATGGTCCTGCGGCACCCCAACCCGCGTATATCAGTCTGACCGCGCGTCGCGCACAGCCTGCCGGACCGCCACCCACCCAGCCGACCACACGCTCACCACCCAGACCCGCGAAGCGAGAGAATTCATGACGGCCCCCTTGATGTCATGAAGGGTCGGGCGGGCTGCCGCGGTCCGGGCGTCGTTGCCCGGGCGGCAGGTGGCCGGTCCTCGGTCCCGAACTGCCGATGTGAGACCGCGCGGATTGGGCCGCGCGGCCCGCGACAACTCGAGAGGAGGACCGACCGTGAGCAACGCTACGCGTTGGGTCGGCATCGACCTGCATCGCAAACGCTCGCACATCGCCGTGATCGACGAGCAGGGCGAGCTGACGCTCTCGCGCCGGATCGTCAATGATCGCGACACGTTCCTGGAGTTGCTCGGTGACCCCCAGGACGGTGACACGCATGTCGCGTTGGAGGCGAGCTACGGTTGGGAGTGGCTCGCTGAGCTGCTCGAGGAGGCCGGCTATGACCTGCACCTCGCTCATCCGCTCCGCACCCGCGCGATTGCCGCGGCACGGGTGAAGACCGACGCGATCGACGCCAAGACGCTCGCGCACCTGCTGCGCACCGGGTTTCTCCCCGAGGCGTACATCGCGCCGCGCGAGCTGCGGGACCTACGCGAGCTGCTGCGCCATCGCGCGACGTTGACCCGATGCGCTCCGCGGTCAAGAACCGGGTGCACGCGATCCTGGCCAAGCACGGGATCGCGCGAGAGCACTCCGACCTGTTCGGCAAAGGCGGCCGCGAGTTCCTCGAGCAGCTCCAGCTGCGCGACGCTCCGCGCCGGCGCCTGGACAGCCTGATCTCGCTGATCTGCGACTTTGACCGCGAGATCGAAGCCACCACCCGCGAGATCGAGGAGCAAGCCAAAGCTGATGATCGCGTCGACGTGCTGACCCAGATCCGCGGGGTCGGGCGCTACACCGCGATGCTGATCATCGCCGAGATCGGCGACATCACCCGCTTCCCGACCGCGCGGCATGTCTGCTCCTGGGCCGGCCTGGCACCCAGTGTGCGCAGCTCTGACGGCAAAGCCCGCTTGGGGCACATCACCCGCCAAGGCTCACCCGCGCTGCGCTGGGCGCTGGTCGAAGCCGCGCAGAAGATCACCACCGGATCCGGACCATTGCGCGAGAAGTTCGAACGGATCGCCAAACGCCGCGGACGCAAGATCGCGAAAGTCGCGGTCGCCCGCGAAATCCTCACCCTGTGCTACTACGGCCTGCGCGACGGAGAGATCCGTTGCCTAGCGCGCCGCAGCCGCGCGAGCGCGAAAGCGAAGCTGGCGGACGCTGCATGACCCGCCGCGCGCTCACACAGAGCAGGGCTTGCGCCCACGACCACGGCGCGATGCGCACGCTCGGGCGAGCTCGACGTTTGTCATGGCCTCGCTAGTTCCAGGACGGCCGCCCACTTGATTGAGCCCCCGAGCCCCGCACGACACTCTGGTCCGCCCAGCGCGACCGGATGGATGACTGGAGCACTATCCCCAACCACCGGAACGCAGTCAGCGAACCGGCCCCCAACCACCAGAGCACCCTGAACACCCCGACCGCCTGCCAGCCTCAGCCCGCCGCGTCAAGCGCCCCCACACGGCGCTGATCGACCCTGCCCTCAACGAGGCGCTTGGCCCGCCCGGCTTCGCCCGGCCACACCACAACGATCTCCGGGGCAAAACCCGAAACCCCCTTCACCTACCGACAAAACCGACCGTGACCAGCAACAACCGCCGCCAACACGACACCGACCTTGAACCGCCCCTTGACACCACCCGCCCCTTCATGGATGACAAACCACTCCCCATATCAGGCGACGGTACGTTCCCCACGCGAACGGACGGGAATCGGCCCCCGCTCGAGATGTTCTTGGTGGAAGCAGCGCCGCTTGGTGACGGGCTCACCTCGGCGCGACCACCGGTCGGCGCCGAGAGCGGCAGTCTGGTTGAGACTGCCGCCTGGGCGAGGTGCGGACCGTGATCCAGATCGTCGGGTAGGCCCGGCGCCTTGCGACGCCGGGCCCCCCTCAGAACCGGACGTGCCCGTTTCCGAGCATCCGGCTCAAGCAAGCCCTGGTGGCTGTTGGGCGGGCAGTGGTGCCGGGCCTTTGCCGCGATGGCAGTGGAGGTGAACGAGACGGGGTTCAGCCGCGTCAGACGTGCCTTTGGCCCACACGACGTCGATCGTCTTGCGGGTGGTGGCCAGCCATCGTTCCCACTCGCTGGTGGTTTGTGGCCGGTCCTCGACTGGCAGGAGCGTGGTCCGGCAGATCGCGCAGCGTCCGTCCTGGGCTTTGTGGAGCCTGAGGGCGGTGTGGTTGATCGGCAGGGGTGCTTTGCGTCGTCGCCAGGCCCAGTAGTCGGCAAGCGCGGGGTCGTCGAGTGACGCCTCGTGTTTGACGATCTGGTGTCGGACGATGTTGGTCCAGGCGAAGCGGTGCATGAAGGCGCCGCTCGCGCGGTCGCCGAACACCCACCGGTCCCGTCTGGCCTTGTTGAACTTGCCGAAGTACCGGGCGAAGACCCAGGAGGTCGACTTGTTCGCGTGGCTGAAGATCGCCTACTTGTAGGTGAGCTTCCACAGGTAGTGGTCCACCTTGCCGAAGATCTCGGCAGATACCTGTGTCCGGTAGTAGGCGGCCCATCCCCGGATAATCGGGTTGAGCCGTTTGATCACCACCCCGGCGTTGGCCCCGCGCAGGGACCGCAGCTCGGTGCGGAGCCGTTCCCGGACCCGTGTGACGGCCGCCTTGCTCGGTTTGATCAGCAGCTTGCCGCGGTATCGGCGGACGTTGAACCCCAGGAAGTCATAGCCCTCATCGAGAGAGACGACGCGCGTCTTGTCCTCGTTGAACGCCAGACCTCTGGGCGCCAGCCACTCGGCGAGCCTGGCCTTGACCTCGTTCGCGTCCTGCCTGGAGTAGCAGTGCACGACGAAGTCGTCGGCGTATCTGATCAGCACCGGGGAGCCTTTGCGGGCGTATGTATCTGCGCCGTATCGGACTCCGGCAGCCGTTTCCATCCCGTGCAGGGCGATGTTCAGCAGCACGGGGCTGACCACCCCGCCCTGAGGAGTTCCCTCCTCGGTTCGGGTCAGGCGACCGTCCTCGACCACACCGGCCTTTAACCACTGCCGGACCATTCCCCTGGCGGGGAACGTGCCGAGCATGGTCAGGATGTGATCGTGAGCGATCCGGTCAAATGCCCCGGCCAGATCAGCGTCGAGCACCCACCGTCGCCGAGCGCTCTTGCCCTTGGCGACTTGGAAGATGACCTCGACAGCGTCATGGCAGCCACGGCCCGGCCGAAACCCATAGGACTTCGGTTCGAACCGTGCCTCCCACTCGGGCTCCAACGCGTTCACGACCCGGGCCTGATGGACCCGGTCGAGGATCACGGGAATCCCGAGCGGTCGCTGTTTGCCGCCCGGCTTGGGGATATACACCCGTCTCACGGGCAGGGCCTTGAACGGGTCCGCGCGGTCATGCACTCTTGAGACCAGCTCTATCTTGGCCTCTGGGGTCAGCACGACCTCGCCGTCCACGCCCGCCGTCAGACGTCCGGCGTTGCGCTCGGTCACCCGCCGCACACTGACCAATGTGTTCGAGCGGGATCGGAGCATCAACCTCTGCAACCGGCGGACCCTTTCAAGGTCCCCCGCCTTTGATGCCGTGAAGATCCGCTGCCGCAACCGCCGTACGTTGTGCTCAACTTGGCGCCAGTCGATCTGATGCCAGTCGAGAGTCGCGTCCTCTGGTCCACTCACCACGCCGACCGGGGCCGGTGTGGCGTCTAGTTTGTCCTCGGGTTCCGGGGTCATCGACGTCTTCCTCGTCACAGGCTCACCTGACCGCGTCGGCCCGCTTTCGCGGCCGGGCACCAGGCCCGATATCCGGCCGGTTCTCCCGCGACGACCAACTGGAGGGCTGGTCCTGCTCCCGCGGTCTCCCGTCGCCTTTCGGCCACCGGCATTCGCTTCTCGGTCATCCAATTCCCGCCGAGGAATCAGGCCCTCCTCACGGTCGGCTTCCCAGCAACATGCCGGACCTCGACGGGGTTACCGCGTTCCGCACACACGAGCAGCGACCGGGGAGGGCGCCCTCTGTACCCCGGGGACGGCGGTGCTCGTCCCGGACCGGAGCCACTTCCCGGCCGGCGCCTGCCGCTTCTCAGCGGCCAGTCCCTGCACCCCGCCGGTACTTCCCATCGACAGGGATCGCGCTTAACGAGGCATCAACGAGGGTTCAAGCAATTCGCCCGTCCAGTCTTCCCCTCGCCTGTGGCCGCCCGGATGGAACGGGCCGCCCTTGGGCTTTCCCCCGGGCTTCGCACCCCGCCGACCAAGAGCCGGACAACGCACGCCGAGGAGGGGACAGGCCATCGAGCACGGACCTGGACCTACCGCCCAACTCACATCCGTCGATCTCCAATCCAGTAGTTCACTCGTTGTGTGCGACCTCGCGTCGCACGTGGCAGAGCGCTCGTCCGGCGGTGAGACGGCCGGACGCCTCCTCGGTCGCCGAAGCGCTCGCCGGCGGAGCCACGCCGTGGGCATCAATGCGATCGTCCGCCCGTCGCCCCTGCCGTAGTCGCTGGGGACCTAAGCGGTCATCGACACTCGACGTGGGTACGACGCAATCCGGCGAGCCTTAGCCCGGATCCACGTAAGCGCCGGACAACCGGCATGAAGAAGGGAATGGAAGAGTCCTACATCGAAGATCTAGCGAGTCGCGATGGCCCCGTCCATGCGTTGGTGTCCCGTGAGGGCGCAGCGAAGCGTTGGATGCGGGGTGCGCGCAGGCCGGTTATGCAGCCTCGAAATGGGCACTATCGGGGTGCCGACGTGCTGTGGATCAGCGGAAGGCAACATCGTTGGCGGCGTTTTCGCGAGCCGTCAGCGGACCCCGCGGGGTCGAAGAATCCGAGCATGTGCGTGATCTCTTCATGCTGAGAACCGGGAGATCTCACGGTCACCCGCCTGTCGTGATGGAGGGGCGGGTCGTGCGGGGAAGGCCGGTGGCCGTAATCCCGTGATGGACGATCGTGAGAAGTCGGATGGTCGCGTACTACCGGTGAAGCTGCCGAACAACGCCCAGGGCGGGGCGGCGGAGGCGGTGCAGGGAAGGCGACCAGCCAAGGGGAATACGGCCGGCGAAACGCGCCCCGGACTCAGTGCCGGGCAGGGCGCGCTCAGTGAGCTTGGTCGTGTGCGCCGAGTGGCAGCAACGGACAAGGAAGCGCGGTTCACCGCGCTCCTGCATCACGTTGATGTCGATCGCCTCAGGATGGCGTACTTCGCGCTTCGGCCGAAGGCCGCTCCGGGGGTGGACGGGGTGACGTGGGAGGGCTACGGGGTGGATCTTGAGGACAACCTTCGGGATCTTCACGCTCGGGTCCATAGGGGCGCGTACCGGGCAAGGCCGTCGCGGAGGGTGTACATCCCGAAACCGGACGGGCGGCTGCGGCCGCTCGGGGTCGCCGCGCTGGAGGACAAGATCCTTCAGCGGGCGCTGGTCGAGGTGCTGAACGCCATCTACGAGACGGACTTTCTCGGTTTCTCCTACGGGTTCCGGTCGGGGCGCAGCCCGCATCACGCGTTGGATGCGCTCGCTGCCGGGATCGTGGGCAAGAAGGTGAACTGGGTGCTCGACGCTGATTTCAGCGATTACTTCTCCAGCCTTGACCATCAATGGCTGGAGCGGTTCTTGGAGCACCGGATCGCGGACCGCAGGGTCCTGCGGCTGATCCAGAAATGGCTGGCCGCGGGGGTCATCGAGAAGGGGTCGTGGACGGCGTTCGAGGAAGGCGTTCCGCAAGGGGCATCGGTATCTCCGTTGCTCGCGAACGTCTACGCGCACTACGTCCTTGACCTGTGGGCTCACCAGTGGAGAACTCGGCACGCGCACGGCGACGTGATCATCGTGCGCTGGGCCGATGACTTCGTGGTGGGGTTTGAGCATCGGGAGGACGCCGAGCGGTTCTGGTCTGAGCTTCGCGACAGGCTCGCGACGTTCGGTCTGGAGCTCAATGCCGAGAAGACCCGCCTAATCGAGTTCGGACGGCACGCCGCCCGGAATCGAAAGGCGCGCGGGCTCGGCAAGCCTGAGACGTTCCAATTTCTCGGCTTCACGCACGTGTGCGGGACGACGAGGAAGACGGGCCGGTTCAAGCTCAAGCGGATCACCGACTCAAAGCGGGTGCGCGCCAAACTGCTCGCCGTCAAACGCGAGATGTCAAGGCGGATGCACCAGCCCATTCCAGAGCAGGGTCGCTGGCTCGCCCGCGTCCTGTCCGGGCACTACAACTATTACGCGGTGCCCGACAACATCGAGGCGCTCAGCGCCTTCCGCAAAGGGATCATCCGGCAGTGGCTCAAAACGCTGCGGCGTCGCAGCCAGCGTCACCGGCTGACCTGGAAGCGGATCGGGCGCCTCGCTGACCGATGGCTACCTCAACCGCGAATCCTGCACCCCTGGCCCGAGCAGCGATTCGCCGCCACCACCCAAGGCAGGAGCCCAGTGCGGTAGTTCCGCACGCTGGGATCTGTGCGGGGGGCGGCCAGCAACGGCCGTCCCTACCGCAACCACGCCGGTAGGGCGGTCCTGTCCGGGCCGGGAAGAAGAATGACCTCCTGAGCAGGTTAAAAGCGGCCGATGACGGCGGTCGCGGCCTGCGATCAGGAGGTCACCTTCGTGGTGCATGATGACGAGGCGGTCGGACTGGAGGGCGTGGACGTCGTTTTCGATGACGAGCGAGCGGTTTGTGACGCTGGGGTCGTGCTCGTCGCGACGCTCGCCGAGCGGCTCGGGATCGAAGACCTCGCCGGTGGTCTGGTTCGGTTGCGCACGGATCGGGCGGGAGCGGCGAACGCGGGGCGCAAAGTGACGGCACTCGTGTTCGCGATGCTGCTCGGCGCTGACAGCATTGATGATTGTGATGTGCTCAGGGCGGGGCGCACCCGGCGGCTGCTCGGCGGGTGGGTGTCGGCACCGTCGACGCTGGGGACGTTTTTGCGGGCGTTGAGTAAGCGCCGGGATAAACCGGTCCGGAGAAGGAGATGGAAACGCTCTACATCGAAGTGCTAGCGACACACGATGACCCCGAGCCGTGCGTCGGCCGTCCGCGAGGGCGGCGGCGAAGCGTCGGTAGGGGTACACGCAGGCTGGGCTATCGAGCCGCGAAATCAGCGTTTCAGGGTGCCGACGCCGTTGAACGAGGCGGAAGGCAACATCGTCAGCGGCGCTTTCGCGAGCCGTTGGCGGACTCTGCGCGGTCGAAGAACCTGTGCATGTGTGGAGTCTCCGGACGCGAGAACCGGGAGATCCCATGGCTGCCCGCCGTCGTGATGGCAGGGCGGGCCGCTCAGGGAAGGCTGAGGCCGTACGCCTGAGATGAACAGCGATGGGAAGTCGGACAGGCCCGTAGTACCTGCGAAACCGTCGAACAATGCTGGCTTGCCGGCGGCGGAGGCGGTGGAGGGAAGGGGCCTGGGCAACGGGAACGTGGCCAGCAACACGCGTCCCGGACTCAGAGCCGGACAGGACGCGCCAAGTGCGCTGGTTCGCGTGCGCCGAGTCGCAAGGCAGTACAAGGAGGCACGATTCACCGCGCTCCTGCACCACGTCGACATCGACCGTCTCCGGGCGGCTTATTGGGCGTTGAGGCCCAAGGCCGCGCCCGGGGTGGACGGGGTGACGTGGGCGGACTACGGGCAGGATCTCGAAGAGAACCTTCGGGATCTGCATGGCCGTGTTCGCAGGGGCGGCTACCGGGCGAGACCGTCGCGGAGGGTGTACATCCCGAAGGCGGACGGGCGGCAGCGACCGTTGGGCGTTGCCGCGCTGGAGGACAAGCTTCTCCAGCGAGCCGTCGTCGAGGTGCTCAACGCCATCTACGAGAGGGACTTCCGGGGCTTCTCATATGGGTTTCGGCATGGGCGCAGCTCGCATCACGCGTTGGACGCGCTCGCGGCCGGGATCCTGCGGAAGAAGGTGAATTGGGTGCTCGACGCTGACATTCGTGGGTTCTATGACGCCATCGACCACGGATGGATGCTGAAGTTCCTCGAGCAGCGGATCGCGGACCAGCGCGTGCTGCGCCTGATCCGCAAGTGGCTGAAGGCTGGAGTGATCGAGAACGGGGTCAGGTCAGACACCGAGGAAGGAATGGCGCAGGGCGCATCGGCTTCGCCGCTGCTCTCAAACGTCTATCTCCATTACGTTTTTGACCTGTGGGCCGACCAGTGGCGGCAGCGCCGCTCGCACGGTGACGTCATCATCGTGCGGTTCGCTGACGACTACATCGTCGGTTTTGAGCACCAAGATGACGCGCAACGGTTCCTCGTTGGCCTTCGCAGCAGGCTCGCGAAGTTCAGCCTGGAGCTGGCGGCCGAGAAGACGCGACTGATCCAGTTCGGCAGGTACGCCTCCGAGCGACGACAGAAGCGTGGCCTTGGCAAGCCTGAGACGTTCGGGTTTCTTGGCTTCACGCACATTTGCGCGAGGACCAACGACGGGCGTTTCATGCTCAAGCGCATCGCCGGGGCGAAGCGGATGCGGGCCAAGCTGAACGCCCTCCAAGGCGAGCTGATGCGCCGCCGGCATCTGCCCATCCCCGTACAAGGACGCTGGCTCGCCAGCGTTCTGCGCGGGCACTACAACTACTACGCAGTGCCCGGCAACAGCGTCGCGATCCAAGCCTTCCAGAACGAGGCGACCCGGCACTGGCACAGGGCGTTACTGCGCCGCAGCCAGCGCAGCCGCCTGAACTGGGAGCGAATGCATCGCCTCGCGCAACGATGGCTCCCGCCAGCCCGGATCACGCATCCTCCGCCCATGCGGCGATTCAGCGCCAGGACCCAAGCCAGGAGCCCAGTGCGCTAGCAGTGCACGCTGGGATCTGTGCGGGGGGCCGCCCGAGCCAACCAAGCGAAGGGCGGTCCCTACCGCAACCCGCTCGATTGAACGCAGCCGAGACGGGCCAGCCTTGGGAGACGGCGATCCGGGCCGCCGGTCGGGGAAGCTCGACATCCCGTGTCGCCGCACTTTGAGAGCTTGAGCTCTGACGACGCGATGCGCGGCCGGTGCTACGCGGCTACGAATGCGGAACGGCGACGGCTCGCGAGCTGGCGAGCACTTTTCCGGAGCCGCTCAGCGCCTGCACCCGTACATAGCGCTCGCCGCCGTGGATCGAGATGACCGACTCGAACCTGTGTTTGGGCGCGCTTCTCACGCGCGAGAGGGCGTTCGGGCTGCGTCCGGCCAGGACGCGCCAGCCGCTGACGTCGGTCGCGCCGTTCCAGCTTTCATACGTCTCGATCCTTCCGTTGGCCTCGCGCTTGACCGCCAGCGCGGGAATCGCCGTCGGCTGGGCGCTCCACGGCAGCCGGTACGCGCGATAGCTGGACGTCGGAGCGGTGAAACGGGCGTCGAAGTCCTGCTGACCGGCGGCGGTGTATTCCGAGAAATAGGGCTGCTGTCCCCAGCCGAGAAACATGTCGCCCCCCGGGAGGACCTGGGTGCTCCCCTCGAAGTTCGCCGACAGCGACGGCGAGTGGCCGTAGGCCCTGACGAGCGTGACGGTCATCGTCTCGTAGTTGAGCGCCACCCTGATTCCGCGCGAGTGTAAATGCACCTTCGGCGGCCCCGCGCCGTCGTCAAAGATCGTCACTGTTCCGTCAGGCTGCATCACGGCGTCGTGCTGAAACGCGGTCCTCGTTCCCGGCCCCATCTTGAAGCTTGACTTCTTGCCCCCAAGGCGCCAGATGACCCGGCCGGTCTGGTGGTCGACCTCGTAGACCGCCGAGGTGTTACGCGCTGAGATGATCAGGTTCCCGTTCGGGGTCAGCGAGACCGAGTTGAGGTGGAAGGGCCCCAGGACCCGGCCGGGCTGCTTCGGCCCAAAGAGGTAGGACTCGTGCACTGCGATGTGGTCTAGTGCGTGCCACTCGAACAGCACCAGCCCGGTCTTGATGTCGACCTCCTGGACGACGCCGTCGATGACCGGGCGTTTTACCCCGCGGAGCCAGACCGGTGAGGCAGCGATGAAATACGCCTGCCCCTGCGGGGTCACAAGGAACTCGTGCAGATCCATCCTCAGGCCGTTGCCCGCATGCACGACCGTCTGCAGGCGGTAATCACGGTTGTAGACGAGACCCTCGCCGAGACCTGTGCCTCCGTTCATTCGGCCCTGCCACCAGGTCAGCACGGGCCGGCCGTACAGTGTCTGGGCCCGGAAATCGGTCGCCAGGATCCTCTTTGAGACCGGGATCCGATGAAACCACACCAGATCCCCGCCGGGCCCGATGATCATCGGGCCGTCCTGAGCGGGGCCGAACTGGGGTGCGACGAAGATGTCCCCCTTGCCCGCGGGCGCGCCCTGCTTCTTCAGGGTGACCGAGGGGGGCGCCAGGTCCCGGCGGGAATGAAAATGCTGTAGACCGTGCTTGCCCGCGGGAACCACCGGAAGCTTGCCCGGCTTCAGCGGCGCCGCGGGACGCGCGATCGCGAAGCTGAACGTGCCGGCCGTTGCCCCGAACACGCTCAGCGTGGTTTTGACAGTCACCGTCTCTCCCGGCGAGAACGGCTTGGCCGGTAGGAAGCTGGCGCCCTGGCCGTCGGAATCCGCACGCAGACTCCCGGGATGCAATCCGGATTTGGAGCCCGTCACCTGTACCGGGCCGATCGCGTCTGGCGAAACTCCGCGGAACGTGATCTGCGTCGCGGGCAGCGAGTACCTGGACTCCGGGATCGGGAACACGCTGACCTGCGCCCACGCGATCGCGGGCACGGCGAGCAACAGCGCCGCTTGCAAACCTGCGGTGCACAACAGCAAGGCGATTGGCCGACACGCGATTTGACGGCCTGCTCTTGGCATCACCTGGAGATTGCTCCCTTCCGAGCCGGTTCTGTGCGCCGCAGGTCCGGCACCAAGCTCGCATTGACCATCAACACCTGCGGCGGAAAAAAGGTTGTGCGTTCTGATACCCAATCCGCACCAACTTTGATCACCCGGTCGCCGGTCGCGGGGTGTGCCGCGCCCGGCATGCGAAAGTGGCTACTCTGGCTCAGCATGAGCGATCGTCCCCGCGAACCTAGCTCCGGACATATAAAGGCGCCGTCAGAATCGTCTTGGCCGGACCGTTGCAGGCCGATCGCACCCCGCGCCCCCGAGCCTGACCTGCGTAGCCAGGGGCTGTGGGGGCTCAGCGCCTGGTCCGCGTCGCCACGCTGGGGCACGTGAGCGCCGGCCAGGCGAACGGGACCAGAGTCAGACCGGGCAGGCACTTCAAACGGCGAACGCCAGTCGTTGCTTTGGCCGTCGCGCTGGCGGTCCTGGCTGGCCTGGCCGCAGGCCTTTCGTCGAGCCCGGGCCGATCGACCCCGCAGCAGCGTCGGCAGCTGCCCGGGGCCCAGGCGCATGGCGTCGTAGCGGCCCGTCGGGCCGGGTCGGCGCGGGAGGTCACGGGCCACAGGCGCCCAAACATCGTCTTCGTGCTGACCGACGACCTCTCGATGGACCTGCTCGCGTTCATGCCGCACGTGCAGGCAATGGAGCGCAGCGGCCTGACGTTCAGTGACTACTTCGTGTCCGATTCGCTCTGCTGTCCGTCGCGCTCGTCGATCTTCAGCGGTAACTTCCCCCACGACACGCACGTGTTCAGCAACGTCGGCCGACAGGGAGGATTCCACGTCTTTCATTCGCGAGGCGAGGAGAAGCACACGTTCGCGGTCGCCCTGATGAGAGCCGGCTACCGGACCGCGCTGATGGGCAAGTACCTGAACGGCTACATGGGCGGCCCAGGCTCTGATTCGACCGTCCCCGCGACATATGTGCCACCGGGATGGAGTAACTGGGACGTGGCCGGTAACGGGTATCCCGAGTTTCACTACATGCTCAACCAGAACCGAACGCTCCACCACTACGGAGACCAGCCGGCCGACTACCTGACCGCAGTTCTGGCGCGAAAAGCCGTCGCGTTCATCGACCGCGCCGCGGCTTCGACCCGTCCGTTCTTCCTAGAGCTCGCGACCTTTGCTCCACACCGGCCCTACGTGCCGGCACCGAGCGATCTGCACGACTTCCCCGAGCTCACCGCGCCTCGACCCCCGAGCTTCGACGTGCTGCCCACCGACGCCCCGGTCTGGCTGCGATCACGGCCGCCACTGACGTCAGGGCAGATCGCGACAATCGATCACGACCATCGCCTGCGCGCCGAAGCGGTACAGGCGGTCGACCGCATGATCGGCTCGGTGCAAAGGGCCCTCGGCGCCAACCACATCACGAATGACACCTATCTCATCTTCAGCTCAGATAATGGCCTGCACATGGGGCAGTACCGCCTGACCCCGGGCAAGCTGACAGCGTTCGACACCGACATCCACGTGCCGCTGGTTGTCGTCGGACCCGGTGTCCCCGCCGACACGAAGACCACCAAGATGACCGAGAACGTCGACCTGGCTTCGACCTTCGCGGCGCTGGGCGACACTACGCTCTCCTCCGACGGCCACAGCCTCGTCGGGCTCCTGCACGGTGAGCGCCCCCGCAGCTGGCGCAACGCGATCCTCGTCGAGCACCGCGGACCACTGCACCGTGTCGGCGACCCCGACTACCAGGGGCGAGGAAGCGGCAATCCCGCGACCTACGAGGCGATGCGAACCCACCGTTTTCTATACGTCGAATACAAGGACGGCGAACGCGAGTACTACAACCTGAAGCAGGACCCATTCGAGCTCCACAACCTCGCCGGGACATTGGGTCCCGCCCGCCTGGCTGCACTTCACCGCGAGCTTGCCGGGATGCGACACTGTCACAACTCAACCGCGTGCTGGAACGCAATGCACGTCACTGACGCCCGTCGGCCACGCCGCCCGGCTCGCCGGCCTCAGTGACCCTCGCCGGCCACGTGCGACGAACACCCGCTCCCAGATGCCGGCGTACTACCAGCTGGTGCTGGGGCGAGCTCGCGAGCATGCCTTCGAGACCGAGCCTAGGTCCGTCGCGCTCCCTCGTCCCAGTGCTCGTGTGTCCGCAAAGCTGCTCTCAGCGGGACCCGTTGAGGCGAGGACGATTGCATGCGTTTGAGGAGCGCCTGTGAGGGTCCTTAGTCGTTGCGATGGGTAAGGGCGTCGTTCCACCGCCGGACCGCATCGGCCGTAATCTCGGCGCTCTGACCCTTGATCTTGCAGCCGACCGCCTCTCGGCCGTCAACGTAGACGATCACGCCCCGTCTGACTACGCCCTTCTCGATTGGCGTCTCTCGCTCATTGAGTTCGCGCTCGACGGTGCGCGAGCACGCGAGACAGTGGGAGGTCGGCGTCTTTTGCCAAGCGTCCGAGGTCGTCGGGTAGGTAAAGCGTGAGGTTCAAAGGACTCCCGTTCCTTTCGTCCCTAGGTTTCGCCGTCGTGCCGGCCCAGCACGCTCTCAAGCTTCGTGACGGGCCGCTGATACCCGTATGGATTGCACGCATACGTGCTAACGCATACGGGCCACGCATGTCAGGATGCCGGCGATAAAAGCGCCGCGGCGGTGCGCAAACAGCCGGGGGCGTGGCCTGGTCCCGAGCAAGCGAGTCCAGACGCCTGTGCTCCGAGCGCTAGCGCCAGCACCGTCAACAGCAGCGAGCCCCAGCGCACCCAGCGGGCACAGGCATCGCATACGCGGTCGCCGGCGTACCGGCGGCTGGCTAGTCCCGCATCCGCGATCGTGGGCCTTTTGGTCGTTGAACGTCATCTTGTTTGGGGAACTCGGGTCATGAGTAGAGCGAAGGGTCTAGGACCGCACCTGAAGGCTCGACATGCAGCTCGTTTCGGCTAGCGGTCTTGTGCAGTGCTTTCCAGGGGTCGGGACGTGATAGACGCAGAACGTGCGGGCCTTGCCCTCACCCACGAACGAGCCGACCCACGTTGCTCGGCGTTTCGCTCGAGCACCCCCACGGCACGGCTCCGCGCGGCGTCCACGCACGGGATTTGCGATCCCTTGTGAAAGGCGCGGCGAACGACGTATCGCTGCATTTCGGTCCTGCTGATCGCCTCGCCATCTGACATAGCGATGAACCTACGGGCATCGGGGTGAGCGCGCATCGGACGGCCTCCCTATGTTGCGAGCAACCACCACCCATCTTGGGTCGGCGGGCCAGACCGCACCGCGTCGGCACCCGCCTCGCCGTGAGCACGGACCCGAGGTTTCGCACGATCGCTGAGACATCACGGTCGACGGTTTTCTCAAACAGAGGAGGCACTTCGCGGTCGGCCCGGTGCGCACGCCGTCGCCTGCAGCGAGTCGCGGGCAGCGCTCTCATCGACCGGAACTGCCTTGATGATTTGTCGCCCCTGTAGCGGTCAGCTCGGCGCTGGCGCTTCAGGATCGTGGCGGGCCAGGAGCAGACGCCGAGACACTCTGCAGGCAGGCCTCCAGGCTTGCTCCTTTTTGGGTCTGCGTGCTGTGTGGCAGCGGGTCAGTCGCTTACGCCGCAGTCATGTCAGCTGGGGGAGCCAGCCGAATCCAGGCGGGCTAGCTTCGCGCCAGCCTCGTGGCGATTGCTCACTTCAAGCTTGCGGAGTACGGCCGACACGTGGTGGTCGACGGTCTTCTCTGAGACGACCAGTCGCTGGGCGATCTGTGCGTTGTGTAACCCATCGGCGAGTAGTGCCGCGACCTGGAGCTCGCGCGGGGTGAGTCCGGCCGGGTTCTCGCGCGTTCGTGCGCGTGCGCCGCGCGGCAGGGCGCGGACGCCTCGTTCGCGTAGTCCGCGTGAGACGGCGGCCGCCGCCGGCCGCGCCCCGATCTCGTGCAGTTCGTCAAGCGCGTGGCGCATGCTTAACTCATCAGGCGAGTCGGCGAGGGCGAGCGCCGATTCATAGGGGCAGCCGAGCGCCCGCCACGCTTCGGTGGCGGCCTCCCAGTCTCCTCGGATGGAGTGCTCGTATGGTGCGGCGATGGCGCCGTCGGCGAGCTTGTCGCTGATCCCGGCACGCCATCGCCAGTAGGCGAGCTCGCCGGCCACCCATGAAACGTTGCGGTGCAGCGCCAGTTCCAGCAGCTCGTTGGTTTCCGCGTCGACCTCGTCCGCCCGGCCCTCTAGCCACAGCAGTTCGGCCCGGGCGGTCGCGACCGGACCTGTCCGCTGCAGGTCGCCTCCGACCGCGAGCGTGCGCGCGGTGTCGAGTGCAGACCACGGATCGGGGTCGCCGCGCCGGGCGCGCACAAGACCTAGGACGGCGTGGGCGGGGGCGCTCGCGTCGGGACCGGCGCGTGAGTCGTCGGGTCACGCGCCGGGCGTAGTCAGCCGCATCGTCCCACCGAGCGCGATCGAGTCGAACTCGCGCCCCATGGGCGAACATGTAGTGCCGGTGCAGATCGAGATCGCGCGCCGTGCAGTAGTCGATTCCCGCCTGCACGTACTCCTCGGCGAGGTCGTAGCGGCGCAGCCGAGTGGCGACCCAGCACAGGTGAATGAAAGCGCGGCCGGCGTGGTCGTCGAAGGCGGCGCGCTGGGACAACTCGAGGCTTAGCTCGAGCTTCTCCCGGCCGGACTCCAGCCCGGTGAGGAACTCCATCGTCCCGAGATCGTTGAGTGCGACGATCCGCAGTTCTACGTCGTCAAGTCGCTCGGCCGTCGCCACCGCCTTGGCCCCCCAGGCAAACGTCCCGGGCGCGTCCTCAGCGTTCATGCACGACGAGGACACCGACGCGTAAGCATGAGCAAGCTCTCGCCCGGGCTGGAGCTGCTCGAGCACGTCGACCGCCTCGACGGTGAGCTGCGTCGACTGGGTGACGTCGCCGTGGCAGTACGTGCTGCCTCCCAGCGACCGCAACGTCGCGCCCTCGCTGAGACGATCGCCGAGGCGCCGGTAGCAGTCCAGAGCCGCCTCGAGCAACGAGCACTCCTCGTCGAAGTCGGCGATCGTGTGGCACTCACGCGCGCACCTGCGCAACAGCTCAGCGCGCCCCGCCAAGTCGTCGGTACCGACGAAGCGCAGTGCCCGCCGGTACTGCGAGGCCGCTTCGCGATGCGCGCCGCGCGCTGCCGCGGCGTCGCCGGCGGCGGACGCGAACTCGAGCACCGCGTCGGCATCGTCGGCCGCTTCCGCGTGGTGGGCCAGGCGCGCCGGGTCGATCCGGGCGTCCCGCCCCTCGCGGAGCGCGGCGAGGACACGCCGATGAAGCGCGACGGCCCGATGCGACGCGATCGCGTCTTCGACGGCCAGCCGTGCCAACTCGTGGCGAAAGGCGATACACGGACCATCCGAGCGCAGCATGCCCGAGGCGAGGCACTCGTCGAGATGCTCGAGCTCAGCGCCGAGCAGCACCTCCAGCAACCAGACCTCGGCCCGCTGGGGAACGCTCGCGACGGTGTCAAGGACCCGCCGGGCGCCGTCCCCCATCAGCCCGGCCCGCGCGAGGACGGCATCGCGAACGGTCCCTGGGAACCCTCGACCGCCAACGGCCAAGATCTCGGTGACAAAGAACGGGTTGCCGCCCGTGCGCACATGCAGGACGGCGCCATCGACCTCGTGCGCATCGGCCAACACGCTCACCGCGCTCACCGAAAGCGGGGGCAGCGAGAGACGGCGGACACTGGCACCCCGCAACTCGCCGAGCACCGCGCGGACTGGATCGCTCGCAGCCAGGCCATCGTCTCGATAGGTTGCGATCACGAGCGCGGCGACCCCGCGCACGCGGGGGCCGAGCAGCGCGAGCACGTCGAGCGTGGCCTCGTCCGCCCAGTGCAAATCCTCGATGACGACAATCGTCGCCCGGTGCGTCTCGAACTCGCGCACCAGCGCCGCCAGACAACCCGCGGGCTTCTCACCGCGTTCGATCGCCTCCGCCAACGCACCGTCGGTCACGGCGGCCATATCCGCGAACGGCGCAAGCGGTCGCGGGGTCCGCAAGGCGTCACACCGCCCCCAGAGAACACGCGCCGACACGCACGTATGACAGAAACGGTCGACGAGCGCAGTCTTGCCGATACCGCTCTCACCGCCAACGAGAACCAGGCGCCCATCGCCAGACTCCGCCTCCAAGAAACTCTGCTCGAGCATCGCCATGACCTGCTCGCGCTCGAGCAGCTCCGGCTCGCCCTCGAGATTCGCCGCTGCCCGCGTCAGCCCCATGCACGCATTGTCCTACCAACACAACCGCAGCGCCTAGGGAACTCTCCCTATCTTTAAGCTCCGAACGCGTCCCCGAGCACTGGTTGCAACGGGCGAGTACCAGACAACGACGGGCGAACTCGCAGCCGCAACCCGAGCGCCGCTGCTGCGATTGTCCCGCCGCGGCTGCCAGGCCGCCGGGCGCGAGGGTTTGCACGAGGGCCGCGCACGCGCACGCGCGAGAATTCAGGCGGGCCTGACCCCGACGCGAGCTCGAGGTGCTCGCGCTGCTCGCCGACGGGTTGCGTAACGCGCAGATCGCCGAGCGTCTCGTCGTGTCCGAGAAGACGGTCGACCATCACGTCTCGGCGATCCGGCGAAAGCTCGATGTACGTACTCGCGGCGAGGCGATTGCCGCGGCCGTTGGGCTCGGGTTCGCCGATCCAAGATAGGTATCGCCTGTTCCAAACATGGGGAAGCCTCCCGATGCGCGCGTACGCGCGCGATCGTACGTTCGTCGCGATGGCAGAACGCCAGCGATGAGGCGAACCAGGATGCCGCATCGAACCAACTAACCGTGGGAGGTTTAATGGTCGATCCGTCAGCAGGATCACGCACGGCGTCTTTCGACACAGCGAGTAGGCGCATCGCGGACTGCAGTCCCGAGCAACTCGCGGCGGTGCCTAGCGAGGTCTGGGCAACCAGTGGCCTTGCGGCCGAGGCGCGGAATGCGGTGTTGGGCTTTCCCGATCAGCCGGCGGCTGCCGGGCCAGCGACCGAGACCGCGACCGCTCTCTTCGAGCTCCACTCCGGATCCACGGTGATCAAGATCGAGCTGGAGGTGGACCTCACCGTCAACAACCCTTACGGGGCGGTGGGCGGAAGCGTGACCGGCGTCCCGTCCACGAGTCCGGAGTTCGAACCCTGGGCGGTGACGTCTGGCACGGTTGGAATCACCGGACAGATGACAGCCAATTCCCTGGCCGCGCAATCGATGGTTGTCCTCGCCGAACGAACCCATCTGGGATCGACCGAGAGCACCGCGACAGCCGCAGCGCTGAACGCCGGCCCGTCGTCGCTAATCATGATCGGGTTCGGTCGACCGCCGAACACCTACCCGGGCATCTGGGGCTACGACGGGGCCCTCTTTGAGTTCTTTCACGACACGTTGTTCCTCGGCTGGCAGCCAAGCTCATAGAGCGGCGGCACCTGTGGCGCGGTCGCTTGCAACGACAGGGCGAGGCGAGGCTCTGTTCGGGGCGTGACGAGCTAGCTCGTCAGTTCCTGTCTGGGTGCTACGCGCCGCGCGGGCACGCTCATCGCGTCGGCGCGGCGCTCCGGGAGACGAGGGCGAGATGTTTCGTGAGGCGGGCCCTGATGGACCGTCGCACTTCGAGGTTCCGCGCGGCGAGGTCGTCGAACGGTCGACCGGCGATGTCGTCGCGGCGATGTTCTTCCTGTCAAGTGTGGCGCCACATCCTTTTGGACCCCGTCAGCCAGACTTCGAACCCCAACTCAGGGCACCGCTCGCAACGGCACCAGAGGATGGCCATGTTCTGCGCGCACATCCGGGACGTCACCTTCGGTGTGTGGCATCCGCGCGTAGATCGGCGCTCGCGCGCCGCCTCACCTCTGCCTTGCGCCAACTCGCCCGCCTAACCTCGAAGCGCCGTTATGGTCGCGGTGGTGACAGTGGTTTGGTCGTGGGGTGTGAACGGCAGGGTGAGCGTCGCTGTCGGCGCGGGGCTGCCCGGATTGATGCGGTGATCGGTTTGGTGCGTGCTGGCGGCGGTCGTTTCGCGCAGGGGAGCAGTCAGCGGTGGTAGATGTACCGGTTGGTGCGTGTACGGTCTGAGATCAGGCCGTGCACGGTCGCGGTGATGTTGACGCTGCCGGCGGCGTGCGGTGGGGTGTGTGCGATGCAGCGAGTGTGTGAGGGGCAGTGGACGTCGAGCGCGCGAAGGCGGCCGAACGAGATGATGGTTGCACCAGGGGCGGTAACGAAGCCGGAGCCGGTGATCGTCGCGGTCGTCACGCCGCGCCGCGGTCCGCGTGATGGTCGTATGCCGGTCACGATCGGTGGCCGCTGGATGCGGAGTGTGAGCGTGCGGCTGGCGCGCATCGCATGTTTGGTGGAGTCGGTGACCGCGACGGTGATGTGGAATACGCCGAGTTGGCGTGGCACGCCGCTGATCCGTCCCGCCGTGGAGAGCGTCAGGCCTTGCGGAAGCTGACCACGGGCGATCCGCCAGTGAGTCGGGGGGGTGGCGAGATCCGCGAAGAGCTTGGCGGTGGAGTGGCGTCGGAGCGCCGCCACGGGCAGCACCGCGGTCGCGATGCTCAGTGGTGGCGCGACCGCCAGCGCGTGCGGGTACACCAGGCCGGTCGCGGTCCCGGTGATCACCGTTGAAGGAGTGGTGGTGTTCGGCGCGTAGACGTTGACGCCGCCGAACTGATTGGCCACGTACAGGTTTCCCGCGTTGTCGAGGTCCAGGCCCCTGGGGTAGCTCAGTTGTGACTCGCTTCCGAAGATCGTGAAGGCTGGCGGGATGTTTCCGAACGGTGGACCGGGTCCGAACGCGGTCACCGAATCTCCGAAGATGTTTGCGGCAAGTACACGCCCGGAGCCATCCAGGGCGAGCGCGACCGGATTGTTGAGCGTCGTGGAGACGCCTCTGAACGTGCCGATCGGGACCGCGTCACCGCTCGCCCCGGCGGCGTACTCGGTTAGCAGGTTGGAGCCTGCGCTGGCCGCCCAGACATGGCCGGCCGGATCGACCACGACGCCCATCGGCTGAGCCAGCTCGGTGTCGATCCCAGAGATCGTCTGCACCGGCCGGGCGTCGCCTTGGGCGCCTGCTGCGTAAACGGTAATCGCGTTGTCCCCTGCGTCGGCGACAAACAGCAGACCCGCGCCGTCCAGCGCGATCCCAGCGGGAAGGGACAACCCGGTGTCGGGACCCGCGATCGTTCTCGCGGGTCCGACGTTGCCGCTCTCCCCTGGCGTGAACACGGCGACCGACGGCGTGGCGGAGTTCGACACGTAGACCGCGCCCGTGGCGTCGACCGCGATCCCACCAAGGCTGTTCAGTCCGGTCGACGCACCACCGATTGTGGCCGACGGCGACGTGTTGCCGGTCGAGCTCAGCGGGAAGGAGTGGATCACGTTGTCGCCGCCGTTGGTGACCCAGACCGCGGCTTTTGGTGGCGGATTCACGACCAGGGTCAGCGCTCGGGTCGCCTGCGCGACCGGCGACTCGGAGTCCATCGCCGTGATCGTGAAGTTCGCCGTCCCTGCGACGGTCGGGGTGCCGGTGATCACACCGCCCGCCGAGAGCGACAATCCGGCCGGCAGCCGTCCCGAGGTTACCGACCAGGTGTCGGCACCGATTCCCGCGATCGTGCGGAGCGTTGCCGAGTACCTGGCTCCGACGGTCGCACGAGGCAGCGCCTGCGGCGGAATCGCAAGCGGGCCGTAGAGCCACGTGTCGGCTGTGCTCGCATAGCCAAAGCTCGACACTCCGCTGAAGACGACGAGTTCGTGGTTGGCCCCGTCGTAGGTGGCTTGCGCATAGAAGCGGGGATCGATCGACGTTGACGGAGTGATGCTGATCCACTTGCTGCCGTTCCATGACCACGTGTCGCCGAGGAGATTGCCGGTGGGCGGGATTCCGGCGACGAGCAACAACTTGCCGAGCGCCGCGTCGTAGGTGAGCGACGCGCCGCTGCGGGGGCCCGGGTTGCCTTGGGGGGTCTTCTGGGCCCAATTGGAGCCGTTCCAGAGCCACGTGTCGCCGAGCGATCCCTGGCTGCCGTCGCCGCCGAACATCACCAGTTTGCCTGTCGCGCTGTCGTAGGCCATCGCCGCGCCTGCGCGCGCGGGCGGAGCCGTCGCCGGCGCGAGCTTGGCCCACGTCGTGCCGTTCCAAGCCCACGTCGCGCTCGAGAGCACCTGTCCCGAGCCGCCGAACATCACGATCTGCGAGGTGGCCGGGTCGTAGGCCAGCGTCCCTCCCGACTGCGGCGGAGGGCTCGTCGCCGGGTGAAGCTGCACCCACGTGCTGCCCGTCCACGACCACGTCTCATCGGACGGCGTGCCTGTGGTGCCGCCAAACAGGATCAGCTGTCCGCTCGCGGCGTCGTAGGCCATCCCGGCGCCGGCGCGTGCCGACGGTGACGTCAAGGGCGCTCGGTGGGTCCAGTTCGCGCCGTCCCACGTCCACGTGTCGCCGAGCATGCTGCCGCCGCCTGACGTCGCCCCACCGAATAGGACAAGCTGCTTGGTCGCCCCGTCATAGGCCATCGCCGCCTTGAACCGGCCGGGTGGGCTGACCGCGGGCGCGACGTTCGTCCACGTCGCCACCGCCGCCGATGCGCCCGCCACGCCCACGCCGCCCGCCAGCACAGCAACCCAGACCAACACCACGACGACGGCCGCGAAACGCCCCGCCCGACCCACGGGCATACGTAACGACAGGGTGTATCGAGTCACGCGAGCCAGGAGTCGGTCCCACCGAATCGTGTCCAAACGACGGTCCCTCGCGAGCACCCTACCGGATCGCCGCACACGGTCACACCCCAAAAGAGGACGCTGCTACGACCACGCTGTGGACCTCACATGCGCTCGCCATGACCGAGCGGGACGGACGGCTCGCCGTACACCTCGGATGGCATCGACCTAGCACCCACCGCTCACAGCGTTACCCCTTGACTTTCATGCGTAGGAGCGACATCGGTCGCCGAAACCAGGGCGCCGGGGCTCGGCCCTCAGGATCCGGGATCTGCATATCTAGCACACGCTTCGCTAGGTCAGCAGGTGGGAGCGATGCCTGACCCCCGCAACTACGGGGAGCGAAGCAGAGTCCGCAGGTGCGCGGACGCACGCACCTTTGCCCGGCGAGAGCACTGGCGCCGGAAAGCGGACGCGATTCCATCCCATCTTGACCCCCAGCACGACGTGTTCGAGATCGGACGTGTCCTTGCTCGAGAGCTGCTCGCGCGGGCCGTCGATGATGCTCAGCGTCAGGTTGCCGCGCGCGATCGTGGCGCCGAACGGCGACTCGCGCTTCGCCCGCTCAGCATCAACGTGGATCCCACTGGTGGTCGTCCGTGATCTGCGCAAAACGCGTCTCGATATCCTCCTGCGTCGCCGTCCCCCAGGCCGTCGGCCTGCGCCGAACGCCGATCGCCGCGCGCAGCCGCGCGACCGGGCCAGTGATCATGGCCATTACTGAACGCTATCCATTGGGTGAGTGGACCGCCACGATGCTGGTCACGATGAGCCGCCAACGGATCCGCGGCCCGAACCTCCCTGCTCGAACGCACCCTCAAAACTCGGGGATTCACAGGACAGCCACCGTCTGGAGCGGCTATGCCTGCACGGCTACCGCATTGAAGGGGACGAGGGTCGACGCATCTGGACTGAGTGGGCGAGTCTCGCCTACAACACCGACCCCCTCGTTGTCCGGGCCGATGGAACACTGGTGAGGCTCACACTCCACGAGCGAACCCATTCACGACGAGTGGCCGCGCGAGACCTCCCGCGCGGCCATTTTCGATGTTTCGCGAGTTACTCCACTGAAACTAGCTTACTAAGGCCCGTGGACGAATCGGAGCTGACCTGGGCAGCGGCGCATATGTCGGTGACGCTGGTGAGCCGCCGCCACCGCTGCCGGCGCGACGGTCAGGGTCAGCGTTTGCCGGGCGTGCATCGCCGGGCGCGTGGAGTCAGTGACCTGGACGGTGAATGTCCGGGTGATGGCGTGCTTGGGAATGCCAGTGATCACACCGCGGCGGGTGAGCCTCAGCTTGCGGGGTAGATGCCCTCGCGCCAGCTTCCAGCGCAGCCGGGGGCGGCCGAGTAAGGAGTAGAGGCGCGTGCGGTAACTTTGCCCGGCGACGGCGGATGGCAGGGAGGTTGTGAGGATGTACAGCGGTGGAGTGACGGCCACCGCGCCGGGAGCGGCCAGCCCGGTTGCCGTTCCGCTGATGACGGTTAGCGGAGCGGTGCTGCCGCTGGCGCCGTCGGCGTAGACGTTGAGACCGCCGAACTCGTTGGCTACGTACATCCGTCCGCCGGCGTCGACGTCGATCCCGATCGGGAAGTCCAGGAGTGTGGCGGCCCGAGACAGGGTGGACGCGGGCACATTGCTGGGCGGCGGGTTGGCAAAGGTTTCGACGGACTCACCGAAGGTGCTGGTGATCAGTAGGTCTCCCGCGGCATCCTGCGTCATTCCCTGGGGGCCGTCGAGCCCGCTGATCACGTCTATCGGCGCGGTGTCTCCGCTCTAAGACAGCTGCTCTTGGCCGCGAGCAGCTGTCACGGGTGCGGCGATGAGGTCGCTCGGGCGACGGCTTGCGGACAAACGCGGTCACGAGGCTGTGCCGGTTACCGCGGGGCGAACATGAATGCCGAATCTCGACCTGCATTCGTCGCGAGGCACCTGATCGTCGCCAGATCCCGAGCCGTTGTGAGCCATCAGCCGGCGCAATCGTGATGTGAGCTAGCCGATCGGGGTCGTAAGATCGGTCTGTGGTTTGCGAGTTCTGGATTGACGTCGATCGCGGCGCAGAGCACTGTGCTGCTGGCTTGGTGCACTGGCAGGACAGCGTTTGGGATCGGCGGGCTGCCGGTCGCCTGTCTTACCGCGGCGGTGACACGCGCGGTGCTGTACCCGTTCGTTCCCTTTTCCGTTCCCCCGGCGAGCAACTCCCAGCAACCATCGGAGGTTTGGCGCCCTTGCGGCCGGTCTTCAAAACCGGCAGGGCGGGGCAGCCCCCCG
Organism: uncultured Solirubrobacterales bacterium; assembly: GCA_963770885.1. GTDB lineage: Bacteria > Actinomycetota > Thermoleophilia > Solirubrobacterales > Solirubrobacteraceae > Palsa-465. Next base: position 551,439 of record CAVYRI010000003.1, read on the forward strand.
CTTGGAAGGTTCGATTCCTTCGCCGCGTCGTTGGGCGACGGTACGTCCCCCACGCGAACGGGCGGGAAATCGGCCCACGCTTGAGCTGCTCTTGGTGGCATCGGCGCCGCTTGGTGACGTTCGCACCTCGGCGCGACTGCCGGTCGGCGCCGAGAGCGGCAGTCTGGCTGAGACTGCCGCCTGGGCGACGAACCGGCAGTGTCGCTCGGGCTTAGAGCCCCGCTCCTCGGAGGGGCACTGAGAGCAACGACGGCGTCGCGGTGGCCGGCCTCCTGCTGATCATCAACGTGTGCGCCTCGCTCTACTGGCTTGCCGGAGCCGTGTTGTGGGCCGTGCCGCCCGCAGCGCCAACGCCTGGGTGCTGATCGTCGAGGTCGTCCACGACGCCCGCTACCAGCCTCTCGACGAGCAGAACGACCACTCGTGACCATCCAGCCGTCGCTCGTGGTGTGCCGGTCGAACGTGCGCTCGCCGGCAAGAAGCTGTGTCAGCGGTTGCTACCCGACGAATTGTGTGCTCCGAAGGCGTGGGCGTAGTCGTGTGCGAAGTCGTGCAAGGTGCGAGGGCTAGTTCCGGTGACCTGCGCCACGTCGGGTGAGACGGCGCTGGCCTCGCCCCGGTCATAGTGGGCATAGTCCTCGACGAGGCCCTCGGCTTGCCATTTGGGCATGCCGACCCCGGTGACTGCGGCGAGGAACGCGTCGGGGGGAATACGCCCGAACCGGACCGGGCGGCCGATGGCGTTGCCGAGCTCGGTGGCGATCTCGGCGTGGGTCACGGCGGCGGGCCCGGTGATGGTGTACGTCTTGCCGATGTGCCCGTCTTCGGCTAGAGCAGCTGCGGCGACCGTCGCGATGTCGCGGGCGTCCACGACGCTGACCGACGCGTCACCGATCGGGGCCTGCAACGCGCCCTGGGCGATGAGCGGCGCGAATGGGATGTAAGCCTGCAGGATCAGGTTGGGGCGCAGGAACGTCCAACCGACGGTCGAGTTTCTTAGGGCCGCCTCGACGGCACCGTGATAGCGCAGATAGCGATCGGGGGACTGCGGGTCGGCCGCAAGCTGCGAGAGGTACACGACATGTCCGACTCGCTGCGCCTGGGCAGCCTCGACGAAAGCGAGCTGCTGCGCTTCGACGCGCTCGCTGGAGTTCGTGAGCAGAAACGCTCGGTCAACGCCCTCCAGTGCTTTCCGCAGGGATGCGGGGTCATCGAAATCGCCCTCGGTCGAGGTTACGCCAGGCTTGCCGGCGACCTGGTCGCCTGAGTCGCCGGGCCGCAACATGACGGAAAACTGGACGTCGTGAGCAACCAGGTCCTGGGTGAGCAAGGAACCGATCATTCCGGTCGCGCCGGTAATGAGCAGGCGAGAAGACATCGTGGTACCTCCGCGCGGACAACGAGGGTGTCAGAGTCCTGCGACCTTACCGCCGCATCAATCGCGATGTGGCTCAAACACGTCGAGCACCCCGCCCGGCTGTCAGCGCTCAAAGCGCGCGCCGCCGAGATGCCGGATCGCATCTGCGAGTGACGGCTTGGGAGGCGAGGCGTGTCATCCAAGCCGCCGCTCGGTCCCGGTGCCACGAACCACCAGCGCCGCCGCGGCTGTCATCCAACGAAGCGACGGCTTCCGCTTCGCTCCGGACGGTCCCTCGAGCAGGAGTCGCTGCGAGGTGGCTGCCGGGGCGACGATCCGGAAGTCTCGAAGGTTGTTGCTCTATTGCTTTGGGCTCGCTAGGCGGGCCATGCTGGCCGCGTGCCTGGCTTGAGCGTCGTCGGCTATGACTCGGGCGTCATCGATGGCTTCGTTTGCTTGCTTGATCAGGTCGCTGCGAGTGGTCTGTTCGGCTCGTTCTAGGACGCTAGTGGCGACGTAGATCGGGACATCGGCCACCAGCGCGAGGGTCAGCGCGTCGCTGGGTCGGGCGTCGATACAGGTGTCGTCTGAGAGCAGCACCTGGGCGTAGAAGATCGACTCGGTCAACTCGGTCACACGTACCTCGCGCAGACGCCCGCCGGCGCCGGCCAGCAGCGAGGCGGCGAACTGATAGACACCGGGTCTCGGTAGGTCGACCCGCTCGAGGATCAAGGCCATGGCGGTCGCTTCGGCTTGGCCGATCCAGATCGGGACCCGTCGTGCCTGCTCGTCTTCCAAGAAGACGATGTGATGTTCGACTCCCGATTCTTCTGCTCGGGTCCGTCGTAGCTCGGCGACGCGCATCGGGATCAGCTGGGGTGTCTGCTCGGTCATGTCGATGTACTCCTCGTAGGTGTCTCTCAACGATGCGCGTAGCGACCTGCGCGCCTTGTGCAGGCGGGTTTTGATGGCCCCGGGACGGGTGCCGAGCTCCCTGGCTGCCTCGGCCTGGGTCAGACCATCGATGTAGAAGAGTGCGACCGCCTCGCGTTGTCCGGCCGGTAGCGCCGCGATGGCCTCGCGGACCCGGACCGTCAGCTCGTGTGCCGCGACCACCGCGACCGGCTCATCATGATCGGCCATCGGCTCCGCCAGTTGACCGCCCTCCCGCAGCGCCTCAAAGGAGACCTGCCGCCGCCCGGTGCCGAGCAGCCCCCGGCACACATTGAGGCCGATGCCGACCAGCCATGGCCCAAACCGAGCGTCGTCGCGAAGATGATCGAGACCCAGCATCGCCCGCAGGGCTGCCTCCTGCGCCGCGTCGCGCGCTAGGTCGACGTTGGCGAGCATTCTCCGGCAGCTCGCCAGCAGCAATGGATAGTGGCGGCTCACCAGCGCCGCGAACGCCGGACCGTCACCTGAGCGCGCTGCGCGCACCAGCCACTGATCACTCAGACCATCCATATCCATGTTGTAGTGCGGGCTCACGCGTCCGAGGTCACCCTCACGCGCAGAGCGTGCCAAATAGGTCAGGCGCGGGCGTGCTGCTTTCACGAATCACCAGGCGCGTCGCACCCTGATTCGCCACGATCGATCACTTCTGCTCCGGCCCAGCCGGCTGACGAAGCGGCACTCGGGAGCCCGTTGCCGGTCGGGCGACGAAGCAGGTGCCGACCCTCAACAAGGGCTCGGCTTCTTCTTCCCGCGCAAACCGGGAGCGGACCCCTGCTGGGCCAAGGTGCCGTGCTGGGAGCGAAGCAGGTGCGCGTGGATGACGGCGAGACATGATGGGTGGTTCGTTTCAGTCGAGAGCGGGAAAGCCACGTCGATTCTGAGGCCGCCGCCGGTTCGGGGTTGTGCGGTGAGGGTGGCGTCGTGGGCGTTGGCGATCGCTTGGACGATCGCGAGCCCGAGCCCGACCCCGTCAGGAGAGGGGCCTGCGTGAGAGCTGAGTCGCTGGAACGGTTGGAAGAGGCGCGTGAGCTCGCCGGTCGGGATTACGGGTCCGGTGTTGGCGATTGCGAAGGTGACGCGGCCTGCGGCGGTGTACGTGGCGACGTCGAGCCGGCCGCCCCGGATGTTGTGACGGACGGCGTTCGCGACCAGGTTCGCGAGGAGGCGCTCGACCAGCTGCGGGGCGCCGGCTGTTCGGGCGGGCTCGAGCGCCGTCGTGATTTCAAGTTCGTGATGATCGTGGGCTCGGAGGACTTCGGTGGCGGTCGTGGCGAGATCGATGGGCTCCCACCGCAAACGTCCGTACTCGCTCCGCGCGAGGGTGAGCAGCGCCTCGAGCAACCGTTCTTGCCGCTCGCAGGCGGCGGCAACTTGCTCGCCCATCTCCCGCAGGGTGGCCGTGTCTGCGTCGGGGTCGGCGAGCGCGGCCTCGGCGAGCGTGAGCTGGAGCGTGATCTCGCCGCGCAGCTCATCAGCGGCGTAGGCGATGAAGCGCCCGTCCGCTTCGGAGAGGTCCCTGGGTGCGGTCGTCGCCAGGGTCCCGCCGCCGAGCGTGCGTGCGGCAGCCTTTGAGCGTGCGGGTAGTGCGTGCTCGCAGTCGCGGGCGTGGGCCCTGATCTGCGGCGAAGTCTGGGCGCTGCCGGTGTCTAAAACCGGGGGTCCCCCGTTATCGGTGGGTCGGGGGAGTTCGGCAGGCCGTGGCTGCGCATGCACTTCGCGAACTTCGGCGTTTGTCCGCCTGGCTGTAGCTGCTGGGAGGTGCTCACCGTGCGCCTGGGCGTGCTCCAGGCGGGAGCTGCCTGTTGCGTCGCCCGCGTCGATTTCCAGTTCCGTCCATCAGTGCGGGAGGCCGAGTGGCGGCGCGCCGCACGCGGTCAAGGCCTGCTTGTACGCCGGCGCCTGCAGGTTGATCGTGGCCGGGAATAGGAGGATCGCTCCGTCGAAGTCGGTGATCTCCCGGATGCCGGTTGGGTTGGATGGGACCGTCGTCCTAGGGTCGGGGAACTGGGGGACCCCGTGCTGGCGCACGCACACCGCGATCTTGCGGAGCTTCGCGACCGTCTGTGCGGAGGGGTGGGTCGTCGAACCGGGGACAGGGGGCCCGCCGCCCATGAGCTTCTGGCATTTCGCCTGGGCCGCCCTGAACGCCGGCGATGAAGGGTTGATTCCAGCCAGGGAGAACAGCGCTCCACGTCCGGGGTTCGGGTCTGGAAAGTTGGGCACGTCGTTGGCGCGCATGCACTTGGCGAACGCGAGCGGCCCCGATCCACCGGCGCCGGCCGCGGTCGAGCCCGAGCTCGTCGCACCCGCGCCGGCTGCGATGCTCGACCCAGCGGTGGTCGCGGAGCCGCTCGCCGCGCTCGGCGCCAAAGCGGTCGGGCTGGGCGAGCTCCCCCGCATCCAGCCACCAGGGCGCCGCTTACGAGTGTTACGACGGCGAGCACGCGGGCTCGCCGTGCACCGGTCAGTTGCTTTGGATGGATGCTGTCTTGCATCTGGTCTGCGTCTGCCGTGCTTTCGGGGTGCGCATCGGTTCTACGCGGCGCGTGGTTTCCGCACGGTTTCCTGCTTGAGGCCGAAGGCATTGTGGGCAGCGGTCGGTGAAACCGCCGTGAAACGCTCGGGCAGCTACCTTCCTCTGAGAAGGAGCGCCGATGCGGGTGCTTGTGATCGAGGACGACGAGGAACTGGCAGAGACGGTCGCCGCCGGCTTGCGGGAAGCGCGGATGGCGGTCGATATCGCGCTGGATGGCGAGGCCGGGTTAGCGCGCGCGATCGTCCACGATTACGACGTGATCGTGCTCGATCGCGACCTGCCAGGCGTCCATGGCGACGAGGTGTGCGCAAGGCTCGTCGCTGCGGGCGGCCGCAGCCGAGTGCTGATGCTGACCGGCGCGGCGGAGAATGAGGATCTGGTCGATGGGCTCGGGCTCGGCGCCGATGACTACCTGGCCAAGCCGTTCGCGTTCGCGGTGCTGGTGGCGCGGATCGGGGCGCTGGCCCGCCGGGCGCAGCCGAGCATCCCGCCGGTGCTCGAGCACGGCGATATCGTGCTCGACACCGCCAAGCGCTGCGCGCAGCGGGGCGGCAGGCCGCTCGCACTGCGGCCCAAGGAGTTCGCGGTGCTCGACGTGTTGCTAGCCGCTCAAGGCCGGGTTGTCTCCGCCGAGGAGCTGCTCGAACGCGTCTGGGACGAGAACACCGACCCGTTCACCGCGACGGTCAAGATCACGATCAGCCGGCTGCGAGCCAAGCTGGGCGACCCGCCGGTGATCCAGACCGTCGCCAAGGCCGGCTACCGGATATGAGCGCAGTCGCTCGTCTGAACCGCCGGATTACGCAGCTCGCGGTCGGGCGACACCTGCCACACCGGACCGTTCGCATACGGCTCACGCTCCTGTACGGCGGTCTGTTCCTGCTCTCCGCCGCCGCGCTGATGGCGATCACCTACGCGCTTCTGGTCAACGCCGGATTCATTTTCACCCTCCAGGACGGTACGAGCGCCCAACCACTGACGGCACCACCCACTTTGGCCCGCAAGAGGCCGCCCCCCGGCTTTCCTGGCCCCGGCTCGACGACGCATCCCTCCGCCCAGACGATGGCGCACTGGCGTGCGGTTGCGCTTTGCATGCGCCGGCACGGCGTCTCGGGGTTCCCCGACCCTGCGACCTCGGTCCCGTCCAACCCTGCCGCCAAGTACGGCATGATCGCCGGTCGCGACGGAGCGATCCTGGCGATCCCGGCCACGATCAACACAGATTCGACGGCGTTCATGCAGGCGACGACCACGTGTGGGTTCATGCCCGACTACACCAAGCTCACCGCGCAGGACAACCGCCGGCGCACGCAGACACGGGAACAACTGCTCGTCCAGTCCGGGATCGCGCTGGCGGGGATGTCGCTCCTGTCGCTCGGCCTGGGATGGCTCATGGCCGGGCGCGTCCTGCAACCGCTGGAGCACGCCTACCAGGCGCAGCGCCAGTTCGTTGCCAACGCCTCCCACGAGCTCCGAGCGCCACTGACACGCCTGCGAGCGCTGAGCGAGGTCGCGCTCGCCAGCCCGGAGGCGAACCTCGCCTCAATGCGTAGAGCCCACGAGCGCGTGCTCGCGTCCGAGCAACACCTCGAGCAGCTGATCGACGGGGTGCTCGCGCTCACGCGCGGCCAAGCCGGACTCGAGCGCCGCGACGACGCCGACCTCGCGACCCTCACCTCCCACGCCCTGCTCGCCCACCAGCTACAGCTCGCGGGTCTCGATCTCGACGTGCGCGCAACCCTGGACGCGGCGCCGGCCGCGGGCGATCCACGACTGCTCGAGCGCCTGATCGCCAACCTCATCGACAACGCGATCCGCCACAACACCCCCGGCGGGCATATCGAGATCACCACCGGGGCTCGTGACCGGCATGCCTTCCTGACCATTGCGAACACCGGCCCGACCATCCCACCCGAGGAGATCCAGCGTCTCTTCGAACCGTTCCAACGACTGGACGGCGCCCGTACCCGCCACAACAACGGCCACGGACTGGGACTCTCCATCGTCCAAGCGATCGCCAACGCGCACCATGCCGAGCTCGGCGCGCGCGCACGACCCGGGGGCGGACTCATCATCGAAGTCTCGTTCCCGCCGGCAACCGGCGCCAAGTCCGGGCTGACGTTCACCGCCCGAACGAAACGCGGCAGCCCGCGTGCCAGCCTCCCAGACTGACGTTTTTGCACGAGGCTGAACAGCCTGGCGTTGTGGCGAGAAACACCGCGCTACGCACCAAGCAGGTCTCGGACGGCGCTCACCCGCGCACCTCCTGTTCGCCACAAGCAGAAGCCGCTCCGGGACCTCGACCGCGTCTTCAAGAGACCTGCTTCCACGAACGATGAGCACTGCCGGCGGCATCTAGTACACCATCGTTGGCTTCTCCTTCGGCACTTGCCAGTACGAGAGCAGCAGTCCCACCGTCGTGGGAGGGCGTCCTGAAAACTGTGTAGGCGGCTGATGGATAGGTTAATGGTGACTCCGAGAGTGTCAACGTGTGATTGTCAGTTTGCACCGTCCGGGACGCGATCACCGAAGTGGATCTTGAACGCGAGCAGCGCTGTCGTCCAGTTCCGGGTTTTCGTCCATTGCGGGACTGCGTTCTGGAGCGCGAGGTAGACGAGCTTGCGAGCCGCGTCCTCGTTGGGGAAGCTGCCCTTGGTCTTGATCGCCTTGCGCAGCTGGCGGTTGAGCGCCTCGATCGCGTTCGTCGTGTAGATCACGCGGCGGACCTCGTCGGGGAACGCGAGGAACGGGATCACGTGCTCCCAGGCGTTCAGCCATCCCTGGGTGATGACCGGGAACCGTTGCCCCCACTTCTCGTCGAAGGTCTCGAGCTCGGCGTGCGCCTGGTCGGCGTCTTTGGCGGTGTAGATCGGTTTGAGGTCGCGGGCGACCTGCTCGCGCTCACGGCGCGGGACGTACTTGAGGCTTGAGCGGATCAGGTGCACCAGACACGTTTGGACGGTCGTCATCGGGAAGACAGCTTCGATCGCCTCGGGGAACCCGGTCAGCCCGTCGACGCAGCAGATCAGGATGTCTGAGACGCCGCGCTGCTTGAGGTCGGTCAGGACCTGCATCCAGAACTTCGCGCCCTCGGTCTCTTGGAACCACATGCCGAGCACGTCGCGGTCGCCGTCGAGCGTGACGCCGAGCGCGAGGTAGAGCGCGCGGCGCTGGATGCTGCCGCCGTCGCGGATCTTCAGGACCATGCAATCGAGGAACACGATCGGGTAGATGTCCTCCAGCGGCCGCTTGGCCCATTCACGGACGTCGTCCATCACGCCATCGGTGACCCGCGAGATCAGGTCGCGGCCGACGCTCACGCCGTAGATCTCCTCGAGGTGCGCGGAGATGTCGCGGACTGACAGCCCGCGGCTGTAGAGCGCGAGGATCTTGTCGTCAAACCCCTCAAAGCGGCGCTGGCGCTTGCGAACGATCTTCGGCGCAAAGCTGCCGTCGCGATCGCGGGGGGTCTCGATCCCGACCGGGCCGTGCTCGCAGATCAGCGTCTTCGCCGTCGATCCGTTGCGCGTGTTCCCTGTCCCGCCGGGCGGCTCCTGATGCGGCTCATAGCCGAGATGATCGGTCAGCTCGACCTCCATCGCGCGCTCCACCAGGCGCTTGGTCAGCTCGGCGAGCAGCCCGCCGGGCCCGGCGATCTCCTCCTCTGTCGAGGCGCCGGCGAGCAGCTCGTCGATCACCTCGTTGCTGATCCGCCGGCCAGCTGGCATCCCGAGCGCAGCATGCACCCGACGTCGGTCAGACGCACCGTCCACAGCACGATCGATCACCTCGGCCGGGGAGCCGGCGGCGGGCGCGCCGCGCCGAGCTTGCCCAGCGCCAATCTCCGCTCGCTCTACGAGCTCGCTGCGATCGTCGCCGGGCAACCCCGTCGCGATCCCCAACCCGAGAGCCTCAAGCTCCCGGACGCGCTCCAGCTCGGTCCTGCTCTTCAGCGTTCTGCTTCTCGTTGTTGGCATGACGATCTCTTTCGTTCATGCCTACACACTTCCTGGGACAGACCCCGTCGTGGCCGCAGTGGTTGGGTAGGCCGGACCCATTACTGGGTCCGGCCCCCCGAGGAACCGGACTTGCGGCTTTCACCGCATCCGGCTCGGGCGAGTCCTGTTGGCTGGTGGCGGGCAGGGTGCCGTGCCGCTGCGTTGGGCGCACTCGGCGTGTATGAGACGGCGCTCAGTCTTGTCCGTTGCGCCCGCGTCTTGTGTCGTGATCGTGATGATCGCGGCGCGGTCAGAGACCAGCCATCGTTCCCATTCGGATGGGAGTTGCGGCTGGTCTGCGACGGCGTGGAGCGTGCCCTTGCAGAGCGTGCACCGCCCGTCTTGGGCTTCAAGAAGCCGCTGGCGGGTGTGGTTGATCGGCAGGGGTGCTTTGCGTCGTCGCCAGGCCCAGTATTGGGCCAGTTCCGGGTCGTCGGGGGACGCCCGGTATCTGACCATCTGGTGACGGACGATCCCGGTCCAGGCAAAGCGGTGCATGTAGGCGCCGCTGGTGCGGTCACCGAACACCCATCGGTCTTGCCGGGATCGGTCGAACGTGCCGAAGTAGCGGGCAGTCACCCACGGCCTCGGTTTGTTGCGGTGGCTGAGCAGCGCCCATCGGTAGGTGAGCGCCCACAGGTAGTGATCCAGCGTTTTGAATGTCCTGCCGGATACCTGTGTCCGGTAGTAAGCGGCCCATCCCCGAATGATCGGGTTCAGCCGCCTGATCACCGCGCCGGCGTTTGATCCCCGCAGGGACCGCAGCTCGGCGCGGAGCCTCTCCCGGATCCGTTTGACGGCCGCTTTGCTCGGCCTGATCAGCGGCTTGGTGCCGTAGCGGCGGACATTGAAGCTGAGAAAGTCAAAGCCCTCGCCGAGGCAGACGACGCGCGTCTTGTCCTCGTTGAACGCCAGACCCCTCGGCTCAAGCCACCTGGCGAGCCGCGCCTTGACCTGCAGCGCGTCCTGCCGGGTGTGGCAGAGCGCGACCAGATCATCGGCGTATCTGATCACGGCTGGGGAGTCGACTCTGATCGAACCTGTCGACAGGTATCGGACTCCGGCGGCCTTCTCCATCCCGTCAAGCGCGATGTTCAACAGCACGGGGCTGACCACGCCGCCCTGAGGAGTTCCCTCCTCGGTGCGGTGCAGCCGACCGTTCTCCACCACCCCAGCCTTGAGCCACTGCCAGATCATTCCCCTGGCGGGGAACGACCCGAGCTGGTCCAGGATGTGACGATGAGCGATCCGGTCAAACGCCCCGGCCAGGTCGGCGTCCAGAACCCAGAGGCGTTTCGGGCTCCTGCCCTTGACAACCTCGAAGATGGCCTGGATCGCGTCATGGCAGCCACGCCCCGGTCGAAACCCATAGGACTTGGGTTCAAACCGTGCTTCCCACTCGGGCTCCAGCGCATTGACGATCCGGGCCTGCTGGGCCCGGTCGAGAATCACGGGAATCCCGAGCGGACGCCGCTTGCCGCTCGGCTTGGGGATATACACCCGCCTGACCGGCCAGGCCTTGAACGGCTCGGTGTTGTGCTGGATCCTGTCGGCCAGCGCTAGCTTGGCCTCGGGGGTCAGCACGACCTCGCCGTCCCCGCCCGCCGTCAGACGACCGGCGTTGCGCTCGGTCACCCGCCGCACGCTCACCAACGCGTTCGAGCGAGAGCCAAGCATCAACCTCTGCAACCGGCGGACCCTTGCGAGGTCCCCCGCCTTTGATGCCGTGAAGATCCGCTGGCGCAACCTCCGTACCTCTCGCTCCGCCTGGCGCCAATCAACCCGATGCCAGCCAGAGAGAGCGCCCTCTGGTCCATTCACCTCAGCGACCGTGGCCGCCGTGGCGTCTAATTTGTCCGTCGGTTCCGGGGTCATCGTCGTCTTTCTCTTCACAGACTCACCTGACCGCGTCAGCCCGCTTTCGCGTCCGGGCACGCAGCCCGGTATCCGGCCAGTTATCCACGACCATCAGCAGGAGTGCGCTGATCTGCTCATCGTGGTTTCCCGCTGCGTTTCCGCCGCCGGCATTTCGCTTGTCGGTCATCCTTTGCCCGCCCAGGAATTGGGCTCTCCTCACGGTCGGCTTACCGGCCAACGGCCGGACCCAGACGGGGTTTCCGCGTTCCGCACGCACGAGCAACGATCGGGGTGGGTGCCCTCTCTACTCCGGGGACAACGGTGCTCACCCTGACCGGAGTCGCTCACCGGCCAGCGCCCGCCGCATTCTCAACGGCGCGTCCCTGCACCCCGCCACAACCACCATCGATGCGGGGTTCCGCTTGACGAAGCATCAGCAAGGGTTCAAGAACTTCACCCGTCCGATCTTCCCCTCGCCTGTGACCCCCGGATGGAACGGGCGTCCTTGGGCTTTCCCCCGAGCTCCGCACCCCGCGATTACTCGCAGCGCACGTCGGGGCGGGAACAGGCCATCGAGCACGGACCTGAAACACGCTCTACGTCATCGACCCAGCCTCCAATCTTGCGTGTTTACTCAATGCGTGCGACCTCGCGTCGCACGCTGACGATGCGGCACTCTGGTGACATGAACCCCAAGCAGTTTGAGCGCGAGGGGACCCGCCTGTCCTACTGCGAGTTCGGCGGTTCTTGGCCGCCGATGTTGCTGTTGCACGGGTTGGCCGGATACGCGGGCGAATGGGCCCGGAGCGCTCGTCTGCTGCGGGCCGAGTACAGGGTGTTCGCACTCGATCAACGCGGCCATGGCAATAGCACCCATCAGCCGGGGAACCTGTCGCGGGAGGCGTTCGTCGAAGATTGCGCTGCGGCGATACGGCACATCGGGCTTGGTCCCGTCACGCTCGTGGGCCAGTCGATGGGCGCCAGCACCGCGATGCTCACCGCCGCCGCACACCCCGATCTCGCGCGCAGCCTGGTGATCATCGAGGGATCACCCGACGGGCCAGACAACTTCGACCCTGACCCTGATGGCGCACGCCAGATTGGCGAGTCGCTGAAAGCGTGGCCGGTTCCGTTTCCTGGCCCCGCCGCGGCGCGCAGCTTCTTTGAGAGCAAAGGGTTTGATCCTGCCGCGTGGACTGCGGGACTTGAGTCACGGACCGATGGGCTGTGGCCCAGATGGAACGCCGACGCTCTGATCGCCTGCATGGCCGACCTCCAATCGCGCAGCTACTGGCCGCAGTGGCGGTCGATCCAAGCCCCCACTCTCGTCATCTTCGGCGAGCACGGAATCTTCCCCTCAGGGCACGGCGAGGACATCGTCCAAGAGCTGTCCGGAGCGACGCTTGTAACGATTCCGGACGCCGGGCACGACGTGCACCTCGACGCGCCTGCCGCCTGGGTCGAAGCTCTGCAGCGCTCAGCGGCCCGCTGATAGGACGGTCCCCGCGAAAGTCCTCCAAAACACGAACCAGCGGCCACGCCGCGAGCTGGTTGAGGTCGCGAGCGCACTGCTGCTTCGGCATGGCGGACGGCCAGAGCGACAGCGCCGCGACCAGACCCGTGTCGGCGACGAAGCAGGAGTGGAGAAGAACCGGCCGAAGTCGTTGGCGGCGTTGGATTTCACCCAGACCGAGGCGGCCATGGTTTGGTCTGGTTCGGGCGTGTGCCGAGGTGTTGGTCGATCGAACCGGCGGAGTCTGCGTTCACCGGCTTCCGCGCAATCCGGTGTCGACTGAAGTCTGGTGTTGGATGCCCGCGGGATGACCAGAGCACGGGTCAGCGCGGTGTCGTTGTCACAGCAGTCATTGGCGAAGGCAGCAGCGCGGGCTGGCAGGCTGGGACGAGGATCATCCTGTGTGCGCGACGTGAGCACCTGATGTCTGCGGACTCGGTGGCGTGTCCGCGGCTGGCCCCGGCGACGCGCGACGGGCCGGGGCGTTGCGATGAGGTTCGCGCCGGCTTGCGCGCCTCGATCAGGAAGCGAACGCTGGTCGCGATGAACGGCCCTTGCGCCTCGATCTGCTCGTGCAGGTCCCGCAGCCGGTCTCGGTATGCCGCCACGGTGAAGTCGGGCACGATCCAGATCACCTTTCGCAAGAACGCGACGATCGCGCCGATGTCGTGAAACGCCATGCGCCCGCGGAAGGTCTGTAAGTCGACGACCGTGAGGTTCGCCGCCTCAGCACCCTTGACCGACCACTTTGGATCGCGTGACGGGCCTTCGGGCCCGGGCTGCGGGCCGATCATGAACTCCGTCAGCTCGCCAACCGATCCGTGCCCGACATCCTGCGAGAGATAGGTTCCGGCTGGCTTCATGACGCGCGAGATCTCGTCCCAGCGCACACCTACCGGGTGCCTGCTGACGACCAGGTCAAAGGACGCATCGCCGAACGGCAGCTCGTCGAGCTCGTCGGCCATATAGACGACCCGTGCGCCTAGCGCTGCCAGACTCCGTCGCGCGAGCTCCAGGTTCGGTGCCCATGACTCGGTCGCGATCAGGGTCGGCGGCGCAGCGGGAATGGTTGCGAGGACCTCGCCGCCACCGGTCTGAAGATCAAGCGCCGCCGCGCCGGGAACATTCGCGAGAGCCGCCGTCCTGTCGCGCAGCATTCGGGCGTATCCCCATGGCGGTCGTTCCTCAGTCGCCCGGCCCTGGAACCAGGAGAAGTCCCAGCCATCGACCGGAACCGCGGAGCCTTCCGCGAGGAGATCTTCGAAGCTTGGGACTGCCATTCGATGCGGAGGTCATAGTGCAGGTGCCCGCCCGCGACATGTTACGCGCGCTCCGCTGTTGCGCTGCTAGTCGATGGCGTCACCGCGTAGACGCATCCGGCTGCTCGCTCCGCCGGGACCTCAATCCCGCTGTCCTTTGTGCGGAAACCAGCGCCGGTCGGCCAGGAAGGTCGGTTCTCGTTTCACGAACGACCAGTCCCGGCGGGCTTGATGGCGGCGGCGATCATGGCTTCGGCCTGGCGGATAGCGAGAGCACCAGAGCCGCGGCCAGACGCGGGCACGCGATCGAGCGGCAGTCTCGCTCCCTGTCCGACCGCGCTCGCCGGCCGTTGAGTCACGTTCGCGCTCAGGCGCCCGCTCGACTCGGCTATATCGCCACGTAAATGCACCCGCGCGCAGGCCGCGGAAGGCAGCGCAGTCGCTGGTAGTGGCTGCGCCGTTAGTTCGCACGCCAGACAGGCCGCGTTGCTGTCTGCCATGACGCACTAGTCGGCTTCGAGATCGTGAATGAAGAAGACGTGGTCTGACTGCCCGGTGATCTTTCCAAGGTATGGATACTCGATGACATCCGTCGCCGATCGCGTTGACCTCATGATGTAGCGAACGGTCTGATCGGTGTCGTTGCGCAGACCGTGCGCACCCTTCGGTCCGGCGGGGTAATGGACAGCCTCGCCGTAGTCGAGCCGTCACTCGCCGTCCCGGGGTACGCAGCTCGTCGTCCCGGGGTACGCAGCGTCGGGCGACCGCGCAGCACGATCAGCACTCTTCGGAGCCGTGATGTGCGTGGTAGACGACGTAGTCTCCGGGGTCGAGCTCATAGAGCGCCGCGCCGATCTGGGAGCCCATTCGGAACCAAGGACTTCCCCAACGCAGCCCCTCCCGATCAGTCCTCGTCCTGCTCGCCCGATTTGTCATCCCAGATGTTCATTGCCGAGACTCTGACAGGACGGAACTCCACACCGCCGACGAGCTATAAGAACCGGCGGCGCCGTCCGTCCGTGTGGCGTCACCTTTGCAGACAAAAACGTGATTTTGTGAGAGGAGGACGCTGCTGTGGCACACCGGAAGGGCTTGGAACCGCTGCGTTCGGCAGCGTTGGGAGGCTCGGGCCGACCTGGCGTCGGGCGCCGTGGCGTGGGAACGCAGGCGGCGGAGGTCGCTCGCCGGCCGTGAGCATTCTGATATGAGTGGTGCCGGTGTCCTTGGCTTCCTGTCGGAACTGTGGTTCGCGGTTTAGCGTGGCGGCGTGAGCTTGTATGAGGTGCAGGGCGTGCCGGATCCTCTGTGGGAGCGTCCCTTGGCGGGTTCGCTGGACCGGTTGCGCGTGCGTTCTGAGCTGTTGGAGGAAAACCCGCTTGGCGATCCTGCGGTGCGGCCGTTGTTTGTCTATCGGCCGCGCGCCGCGGACGGTGGGTCCGGAGAGCGACTGCCGTCGGTGTACTTGTTGCAGGGCTTCGGTGGCCAGCTTGACGAGTGGCTGGAACCGACCCCATCGGGGCCGACGATGATCGAGCGACTGGACGCCATGTTCTCCGTGGGCGAATGTCCGCCGGCGGTTGTCGTATTTGTTGACGCTTCCACCTCGTGGGGCGGGTCGCAGTTCTTGAACTCGGCGGGATGCGGGCGTTATCTCGACTATCTGTGCGACGAGGTGATTCCGTTCATCGACACGCACTACCCGACCCTTGGCGCGCGTGAGCATCGCGGCGTGTCGGGCAAGTCTTCGGGTGGATATGGCGCGATCGTGATCCCGATGCTCAGGCCGGACGTCTTCGGCGCGTTGGCCTCACACGCCGGCGACGCGCTGTTTGAGTGCTGCTACCAGCCTTTGTTTCCGGTCGCCGCCCGGTCGCTACGGAGCCAGTTCGAGGGTTCGTGGGAGGCATTTGAGGATCGGGCGAACCGCCCGGAGTTCGATTGGCGGCAAGTCGCCGTTCTGTTCGCCGCGTACGGCACAGCGTGCGCCTACACCCCCGACCCGAACCGGCCCGGCAAACCGCTGCTCCCGTTTGACTCGGTGGGGCGCCCGGTCGAGGAGATCTGGTCGCAATGGCTGGCGCTGGATCCCGTTCGGATGGCGTGCAGCCATGTCGATGCGCTGGCCGGCATGCGCAGGATCTACCTCGACGCGGGCCGCGACGACGAGTTCTTCCTCGATCTCGGAGCCGAGGCCTTCTCCGACCAGCTCACTCGACTCGGGATCAAACACTCCCTAGAGCTCTTCGACGGCAACCACGACGGAGTCGATGAACGCATTCCAGCAGCGATTCGTGAATTAGTGAACGCACTCCAGTAGTTCGCAGCCCAGTCATGAGTGCGACACCGCACTTGGCCAGCCGACGCGCGCGACAAGCAGCGGCCACGCGAGGCCGGCCGTGTCCCAAAGCCTGCATATCGCCGGGAGCAGGAGCGCGGATCAGACTGTTCAGATCGAGGAGATCCGGCAGCTCATGCAGCTCGGCGCTCAATTCGGCAATCACGAAGAAACAGCTACGCCGACGGCGCCACGGCCGGGAGGCCGGGCTCCTCCTTCGGGCTCGGCGAGCCGCCGAAGCGGCAGCGCCGCGACCAGACCCGCGTGGGCGACAAGCCAGAAGTGAGGATCGGCCGCGACCGGCTGTTGGGATCGGGTAGGCGATGGCGCAAGCTGCGGTTTCTGGTCACGCCACGTACCTGCGCCGGTGGACAGCGGGAGGTGGTGCTGCTGGCCTGAGCGCTGCGGCCGCCTGTTGCAAGACTGTCTGAGACGGGAGCGCTGCTGCTGGCGCGACAGGAGGTCGTTGGGTGCGGCGGTCCAGTTGGCAGGTTGCCTGTCGTGACTCGGAACCTTCTGGGTGCCGAGGCGGGTTAAGGGGTTGATGGCCGAGTTTGACCAGTTCGTCGCCGCTCACGTCGATGACCTGCTTCGCACCGCTTACTTGATCGTTTGGGATGAGGGCGAAGCCGAGGACCTCGTGCAGGAGTGTCTGCTCAAAGTCGCACGCCGCTGGCCACGTATCCGCCGGATGCAGCAGCCGCGGGCGTACGCCCGGCGGATTGTGGTCAACCTGGCGCTCGACGGTGCTCGCGGCCGGGCGCAACGCCGCCGCGAGCTGGAGGGCGAGGCGTCGGCAAGCCTGATTGCGGTCGACCCGCTACCGGCGCTCGAGGCGCGCGCCGAACTGCTCCAAGCGCTTGGCCAGCTGCACGAGCGCCAACGCGCTGTGCTCGTCCTGCGCTACTTCAACGACTTGACCGAGGCGCAGGTCGCCGAGGTTCTCGGCTGTTCGCCGGGGACGGTCAAGAGCAGCGCCTCTCGCGGACTCGCGCGGCTGCGCGAGGGGCTGCAGCCTGTTCCACTCCACAAAGGAGCACCGAAATATGAGTGATCTGCTCGAAGACGATCTGCGCGAAGCGCTCGCCGATGGGGCCGCGCGCATGCCCGCGGAGGCGAGCGCCCGGCTGCGGGCGGTCGACTATCACCCGCGCTCACGGTGGCTGGCGTCGCGGCGCGCCCTGAGCGCTCTGGGGCTGAGCGGCGCCGCAGCTGCCGCGGGCGCGGCGATCCTGCTCGGATCGAGCGCGGCGCCCGCGTTCGCGGGGTGGACCGCGAGCCCCACGGCGCCGCTGCCTGGCCAGCTTGCCGCCGCGCAAAAGCACTGCAGCACGGGTTCCGCCACGCCAGTTCTGACCGACACCCGCGGCCCATACACGGCCTCGATCTATGCCGACGGCTCCACCTGCTTGCAGGGCAAGGGCATCACGAGCAACTCGGGCGGCGGAGGCGGCACACGATCCAGCATCCCGGCCGGAACAATCGAGCTCAACGGCGCAGGCGAGTCTGACTCCGACGGGCACGCGCTGACGATGGTCGACGGCCCGATCGGTGCTGGCGTGACGGGCGTGACCATCACGCGCAGCGACGGAAGCTCGGTTCAGGCGACCGTCAAGAACGGCTGGTACCTGGCCTGGTGGCCCGGGACCGAGCACGCCGTGACGGCCCGGGTGGCAAGCGCGAGCGGCACCAACACCCAATCCTTCCCGGCTGGACCAAAGCGGCCATTACCGGCCTGCCCGGCGGGCGCCCATTGCGCCAGCGGCTACGGCTTTGCGTCCGGGTCGGCGCATAGCGCTGGACGCTCGACGGTACGGACAACTGGAAACAACAGCGACGGCCAGTAACGCCTCGACATTGGGGGTGAGCCCGGCTGCTCACCCCCAATGCACTCGTGCACACCGGCTTTTCGCCAAGAAGCCGCCACCGCACCTAGCCCTAGGCGTCTTACGTAGCACCTGCTGAAGCGAAATCCCCGCCCCACAAGACGCCCGCTTTCTGGCGTGGCCCCTGTTTCACCGCCCTAGGTGGCCAATACGGCCACGACTAGTCTCACAAACGACCGGTCGCGTCGAGCTTCATGACCCCCGGCGATCAGGGCTTCCGCTTCGGCCTAGCGGACAGCGAAAGCGGCAGCGCCGGGACGAGACCCGGGTCGGCGACAAACCAGAAGCGATCCGGTTGACGCCCGTGCCCTCGATAGCCCGGCGGGTTCCCATGATCTTTGCGATATCGCACACGGGCGGGGCGAGTTAGTTCTGTTGGGCTTGATCCTGCGCGTCCGCGAGCAGCCGGACCACCCGCCGCGCGCCCGCGCCGTCGGTGTCGAGCGTTGGGTTGAGGATGACAACGCTTGCGCCGATGAGGTGCGAGGAACCGAGAGCGAGGCCGAACAGCTCGCCCAATTGCTCCCAGCTGAGCCCGCGCTCGTCGGCATAGTCAACGGCGGGCAACGCGGATGCCGACAACACGTCGAGGTCCAGATGCAGCCAGAAACCATCGGCGGTCTCCGTGAGCCGTGCAAGCGCTCGCGTCGTGTGGCCAGATGGGTCCTGCTGCAACTCGTCGGAGACGACGATCGGCATACGCGGCGCGAACCGGCGGGGGTTCGGCGCCCCGGTTCGTTGAGCGTCGTCCTCGTCGAACGGGCCGAGCACGACGACCCGCTCGTCCGACAGCGCCGGGACGTGACCCGCGAACCCGACGAGGGGCGGCGGTCCGACCCCAAGCAGCGCGGCAAGCTCCATGTCGGCCCCCTCACCCGTCGGAGAGGTCTGTCCGTCAAAGCAGTCGAGATGGCCGTCGACGAACAACAGTCCGGCGTCGGGACGGGCTCGCGCGAGCGCCGCCCAGACCCCGAGCAGTAACGTGCAGTCCCCGCCAACGAGCAGCGGCCGACGACCCGCGGTCTGATGCATCGAGACGGCATCGCGCACGACCTCTGACAGGCCGAGCAGATCCGTCAACCCGATCACGCCTGTCTCCCGGTCGCGGACGGGGTCAGCGACGACGACCTGCAGGTTGCCCGCATCGATCACGCCGAGAGAGTCCGCAAGGCCCTGCGCACGCAGCGCGGCAGGCATCCGTTCACAGCCAGCAAACGCGCCCGAGCAGTCCGACGGGACGCCGATCATCAGGTCGAAGATTGATCCTCGGGCCATCACGCGTGCAGCGAAGGCAGTCGGCGAACCATGCTGGTCACCATCATCGCCGAAAAGACGCAAGCCATTACTACGGGCTGCTCACCCAGGCCCACGCCACGATCGCAGTCTTGTCGCCGCACGGCTGACGCCTGAAGCCGACTGCGGCTCGCGGTCCGGCGCCGCGCCAAGGCAGAAGTCGCCAGCTGAGCGCTCGGTTGGCGACTAAGCAGGTGCGGATGCCAGTAGGCAAAGACCGCTTCGCCTTTCCGCGCCGAGCAGGGCGTTTGCGACCGCAGACGAAATGCTCGCGTCGGCGCGAATGCGGGGGCTGGTCCCCTGCCGGGAGCGCCCCCCTCAAGGCCGCGTAAGCAGCCTTGCGCCCTCGTCCGGAGCTCTAGCGGGGGTCGACGGCGCGGTCTTCGGCGGGGAGGGCACGCCCGAGGAGCACGACGCTGCTCGCCGCCAGCCAGGCAAACAGTGCCACTGCGCCAAGGAGAAGCAACCCGTAGGCTGCGGAGCTGTTGTCGGTGGGCCCCAGCAGCGTCGTCACGGTTGCGACTCCCAGCACGGCGGCGACCGCGCTCAGCCACCACAGCCAGCTCGGGAGTGTCCGCTGGCGCCGGATGGCGGCTGCGAATGCGCCCGCGGTCAGCGCGAGCGGTACGCCGATCGCGGGACCGCCCGCGAGGTAAGAGAGCACGAGCAGCCCGTGAGCCAACGCCGGGGCACCGGCCACCGACCGTTCCGCGAGCACCCGGTAGCAGAGCGCTGACAGCGCCAGGAACGCCGCGCCAATGATCCCGCCGGCGAGTGCGAGCGCAGCTAAGCGCATCCCCGCTTCTCGCAGCGTGGCGTACAGATGTGACGCAAACGCCGCGAGTGCGGCGGCCGCGAGCAAATGGAACAAGCTCAGCGCGCGCACCTCCGAGACATTCCGCATGAAGTACTGGCGCAGCTGCAATGAGCTCGCATTGAGCGCTGGATAGTTCGTCGTCACGAGTAGATCGCCGAACAGCAACCCGCAACCGAAGAGCACCACCGTAAGCGCACCGGTCGCCGCCCACGCTGCCTCGACGCGCGGGCGCGACGGCACCGTGGTTGTCATGGTGTTTGGACTCCTCGGGGTGATTGGGGTTAAGGAACGGTTGGATCTCCTCGGCGGCCGGCGGGGGTGAGCGTCTGCACCAAGCCGGTGACGACGTCGTAGACGTGCCCGGACACGGTGACGCGCGGGGAGATCGAACGGGCGGAGCGCAGGCGTTCGACGTCGCCGGTGAGGTCGTCGCAGGGTCGAGGACGGCGTGCCCGCGCAGGGCCGCTTCGTCGGTGCCGATCCGCTGCGCGCAGCGTCGGCGGAACGTATCGTCGGCGAGCGCGCCGGTTCCGCACTGGGTGTGGTGGATCACGGCGACCTCGAACAGCGGGCCGTCGGGCAGGACGTTCTCGGCTAGCTGGCCGATGAACGCGACATCGTTAACCAACTCCGGGGTGACCCGCCCGCCGACGTTGCGGATGACCATCGCGTCGCCGAGGCCGAGGTCGAGGAAGTGCGCAGAGTCGACGCGCGGATCGAGGCAGGTGATCACGAACAGGCTCAGGTTGGGGAAGACGACTGCGCCTTGGTGGCCGCCGGCGGCGGCGAACGCGCGGTTGCGCTCCAGCGCGGCCTCGACGTTGGCGGCGCCGGGCTGGCCCGGGCTGGCCAGCTCAAACCCGGTCGTCCGGCCGATCCCGGAGCCGACGGCGGTCACGCGCGGGGCGGGTTGCTGGGTGCTCATGGCGTTCTGTCTCCTGTCGCTTGGGGGGTGGGTTCAGCTGTGCGCTGCGGCCGTGGCGGGCGGGCCTAGTGCCGGCACCTCTGGCGTGTCGTTGCGGCTGGTCGTCGGGTGGGCGGGCAGCAGCGCCAGCGCCATCACAGCGCCTACGGCGGCGATGCCCGCGGCGAGGTAGTTGGCCGCGTGGAAGCTCCGGAAGAAGGCGGAGTTAGCGGCGTTGTGGACGGCTGACGCGAGCAGCGGATGGCCGGCGTGGGTCAGCTTGACCGCGACCGTGAGCGCGGCGCCGACGGATGCGTGCGCGGTCCGCGCGACACTGGCAGGCAACCTCGCGGGGAGCGCGCCGGTGAGCCGGCGGGCGTACAGCGACGCGTAAACGCTGCCGATCACGGCGACGCCGAGGGTGCCGCCCAAAAGGCGCGTGGCGTCGTTGACCGCCGACCCGACGCCGGCTTTCGCTTTCGGGACGACGCCCATGATCGCCTCGGTCGCGGGCGCGCTCGTCAGTCCCATCCCTGTCCCGAGCACGACCATCTGCGCGGCGATCGTCCCGTAGCCGGTCGTAACCGATGAAGTCGAAACCCACAGATAGAACGTGGCCATCGAGAACAGACCGGAGGCAACGATCAGCTTGGTGCCGAACCGGACGGCCAGCTTGGTGCCCAGGATCGAGGAGATCGCGACGAACGAGGCGACCGGCAGCAGCCGCACGCCGGTCGACAGCGGCCCGTAGCCCTTGACGAACTGGAACAGCTGGGTGGCCAGGAAGATGAACCCGGACAGCGCGAAGAACGAGATCGCGACCGAGGCGCTCGCGGCGGTGAACCGCGGGTTGCGAAACAGGCTCACGTCGAGCATCGGCTGCTCCGTGCGCCGCTCCCAGGCCACGAACACCGCCGCCAGCACTGCCGTCAGCGCGAAGCTGCCGAGCGTGCGCACGCTGCCCCAACCATAGTTCGGGGCCTCGCTGATCGTGTAGACGAACAGCCCGATCGCCGCGGTCGACAACGCGAATCCGGCCCGGTCAGTCCGGGGCGCACGCGGGTCCCGCGAGGCCGGAACGTAGCGGGCGGCCAGGACCCCGGCGCCGGCGGCGATCGGCACCATCGCGAAGAAGATGCTGCGCCAGTCAGAGAGCTCGAGCAGCCAGCCGCCGACGATCGGCCCCAGCGCGATCGCCACACCCGTGATCGCGCCCCACAAGCCGATCGCCCGGGCGCGCTCGCCCCGCTCGGTGAACACGTTGGTGAGCAGCGACAGCGTCGACGGGAACACCATCGCCGCACCGACGCCCATCACCGCACGCGCCGCGATCAGCGCGCCGGGGCTGTCCATCAGCCCGCCCGCCAAGCTCGCCAGGCCGAAGACCGACAGGCCGGCGAGCAGCATCCCCTTGCGCCCGAAGCGGTCAGAGAGGCTGCCCGCGGCCAGCACCGAGCCGGCGAACAGCAAGTTGAAAGCGTCCACGACCCACTGCAGCTGCGAGTCAGACGCGTGCAGCTGGCGCACGAGCGACGGCAACGCGACGTTGACGATCGTCGTGTCCAGATTGATCAAAAACGCCGCCAGCAGCAGCGAGACCAGGATCAGGGGCTTGCGCTTCATGACTTTTCCTCGGGAACGGATTAATTGGATGAACTTCACGGCAGGCCGCCTTCAGCGCACAACATGTCGGGCGAACTGCTCGACGAGTCAGCGCTGACGCTGGTGTCCGGTTGCACATCGAGCTGGCGCGCGTACGCACGCAACAGGTCGGCTACGCCCGCGGTCAGATGGAAGGGATCGGCTACGAGCGAGTCATCGTTCAGCGACAAGGCCGCGCGAAGCTCACCCCCGACCTCGGCGACCACCACGGGCTGACGCGGAGGCTTGGAGCTATCGAGCTCCGCGATACGGGCGAGCGGACCGTGATCCTCGGGCGAGTAGCGCCGGAGTGTCACTGCCTGCTCGGAGGTAGCCAGCTCGGTCGACAGACCGAAGCGTTTCGCGGCTCGCCGGGGTTCCGCTGCCCGTCGCGCGACGGCGGCGTCTCGGTAGAGATCGTCCGTGCGAGCCCGGGCGAGCAGCATGTCCAGATAGGGATGACTCATGGGCCGAGGATCGGGCCACGTGGGGTGAGCTGTCTTCACCCCGATCTGACTCACCCCGCGTGAGCCGCTTCTTGCGCCGAGGTCAGAGGAGGCCGAGTTCGCGGGCGCGCGCGACCGCTTCGCGCCTGCCGGTCGCGCCGAGCTTGCGGTAGAGGTTCTTGCTGTGGGTCTTGACCGTGTTGCGGGACACGCCCAGCTCATGGCCGATTTCCCGCGCCGAGAGACCCGTTGGCAGGAGGCGGAGGACCGCCGCCTCGCGGACGGTCAGCTTCTCGACAATGACCAGCCGCGAGCCGTGTAGCTGGGAGATGAGCCGAAGGCTGCGCTCGGCCTTGTCAAGCAGGCGTGGCACGACGGTCCCCGGGTCGGGAGCGTCGGCGCTCAGCTCTCGCGCCTCTCGCACCAGCTCAACCGCGCTGCGGCGGTCGCCGAGCTCGCGGCGCGCCCCGGCGACAGTGATGAGCACGTATGCCAACTCGACCACCCCAACCCCGCGTCGCGCGAGAGTGACCGCCCGCGTGAGCTCTGCCTGCGCCTCGCTCGTCTTCCTCTGCTTGCCCAGCAGCCTCCCCATCGCGAGGTGCGCAAAGGCCCCCATCCAGTACTCCGGGAGCTCCGACTCAGCGATTAGGTCGAAGGCCGTCTTGACGTCGAGGTCGCATGTCTGCCAGTCGTTGTGGTCAGCGGCGATCAGCGCCAGGTGTCCGTATGCAGCCACGGCAGCGACCGGATCGTGCTCACGGCCAAGCTGCCCGGCCCGAGTGAGGAAATCGACGGCCGCGGCGTCGTCGCCCAGCCACCGGGCGGTCACTCCGAGCACGCTCCCAGCAAGCGCGTGGTCACGCGAGCTGCCGTCGAGCGGCATGACCTGTTCCGCCAACTTTTTACTGAGGCGCACGTCGCCGAGCAACTGCCAGGCGGCAGCCCGCCGCACCGTCGCCCGCGACGCGAACATCGGGTCCCGATCGAGCCTGTGGTTCGGAGCCTGTTCGGCGCGATCCAGCCACGGAAGGATCTCATCGTGGTGACCGAGTGCCAATGCGACGCCGGCCTTGCCAACGCACCAGCGAGCGTCCGCGACGACGTATTCGGCCGGAAGCGCGTCGAACCATTCAGCGACCGTAAGCGCCCGCCAGACGCCTCGCTCGCCCGTCGCGAACGGCGCGGCATACGCTGCGATCAAATCGGCAGCCTGGTCGAGATCCCCGACTGCGACCAGGTGCGGGACGGCTTCCGAGACCATGCCGGCATCCGCGAGCCACCGACCAGCAGGGCGACGAAGCTCAACGGATGATCCGGGCTCCCTCCGCTCGAGCTCGTGGCGCAGCAATTCGGTGAACAGGTTGTGGTAGCGATACCACTCGCGCCGCGGGTCGAGCGGGATCAGGAAGTAATTCGAGCGCTCTACTCGGTCAAGCATCTCCCGCGCGTCGCCGGCGCCGGTGACCGCGTCACACAGCGGGGCGCAGAATCGCTCGAGCACGCTGGTGCACAGGAGAAAACTCAACACCGCATCCGGCTGCTGATTGAGCACCTCCCCGGCCAGGTAGTCCACAATCCGGCGATCGTCTCCCGAGAATCCGGCGATCAATTCATCTGCATCCCGACGGTCGCGCAGCGAGAGCGCCGCCAGATACAGCCCGGCGGCCCAGCCCTCGGTGCGCTGATGAAGGCGGCTCACCGTCTCGACCCCCAGACCGAGCTGGTGAACGTCGTTGAGCAGGCACTCCGCTTCGGGCTCGGAGAAGCCCAGCTGCGCGGGATCGATCTCGCTGAGACTTCCACGCGCGCGCAACCTCGCGAGCGGCAGCGGCGGCTCTGATCGCGAGGCGATCACGAAGCGATGATTGCCCGGCACGTGCTCCAAAAGGAAGCCAATGCCCGCATGGATCGCCTCGTGCTGAATCACGTGGTAGTCATCGAGCAAAAGCACCGTCTCGCTTGGCGTCTCGAGAAGCTCGTTGATCAAGGTCGGGACAGCCTCGTCCATCAGATCGACACCCGGAGCCCGCAGCAACGACAGCGGCCTCTCGCCAAACTCGGGAACCACCGAACGCAACGCTGCGATCACATAGCTCCAGAACCTCACGGGCTCGTTGTCACCTTCGTCCAACGAAAGCCACGCCACCTTGCGGTCGCTCCGTGCCGCCAGGCGCCACTGCGCCATCAGCAGCGACTTGCCGCTGCCAGCCGGACCTCGGATCACCGTCAGCGGTCGCGCAAGACCAGCCCCAAACGCCTGAACTAGCCCATCCCGGGGAACAAGCTCCCGAGGCAAAGGAGGCTCAAGCTTCGTCCTGAGAAGCAGGAGCCTGGGTTCCCCGGTCGCGACGCTCACAGCCGAATTATCGGGTCAGGACGTCTTGCGAAGGAGGTCCTCCGAGCGATGACCGCCGTCACTCCTGTATATGAGCGGCAGGTCTGTCCAGGCACAGGCGTGTGAGTGTCTTTCACAGCTGGAGCCGTCAGTCGCGATGCGGCCGGAGGCCGCCCCGGGTGGGTAGTGGGGTCAGTTCGAGCGCCGAGTTCACCACCGCCTCTTCGACTGAACGCGCCTGCGGTGAGGTGTCGCAGCCGGCAGGTGGCAGAGGTTGACCGAGACCAGTTCAGCCAAGGGATGTCTCGTCTAAGACGCCGCGGGCGATCGGTGCGACCGGTCCGCCCACCCAGAGCTCCCCACGGCCGTCCGGCGCCACGGCGATCCGACTAGGCCGTCCTAGGAATCGCCCCTGGTTGATAACGATCAACTCGCCCTCGGCGGCTAGTCCGTGCGCCGCCAAGTACGCCGCGGCGGGGCCGGCAGCGCTTCCGGTGGCCACGTCCTCGACCACACCGGCGTTATCCCAAGTACGACCCTCACGCTTATCGGGATCAAACACGTAGACAAACTTCGCCCCCACACTCGCCAACCGCTCCTCGAAGTCATCGACGATAATCCGCGCTCGCTCCAACCCTCGGGAGACCGGTACGATCAAATACGGCAACCCGGTGGATACGACCTGCAGCGGCAACGAATGAAGGTCAGCGCCGGCTAGGCCGAGTGCGGTCGCGAAGCGGATGGCGTCCTGGTCTGTGAGCGGCGACCCCAGAATTGGGGAGCCCTGGTTCATGTCCGCTTCGTAGTAGCGCTCCGTTCGTCGGCTGCCCGCGGCGATCTCGCGCCCACCGATCACAAACACCCACAAGCGTGAGGTCTCGTTGACGGTGTAGCGCTCGTGAAGCGCCGCCGCCGCACCAATGACGGGATGACCCGCGAACGGCAATTCCTCTTGCGCGGTGAAGATCCGCGCCAACACTCTGCCGGCCTGCGGCTGGAGATCGACTGCGATCAACTCGAACTGCCGCATCTCCACCGTCAGGGAAATCAGCGCCTCGGTTCGAACGCCCGACGTCTCACCGAACACAACGATCAAACCATTGCCGGCAAACGGAAGATCCGTAAACACGTCGACATGGCGAAAATCCCATGCGGCAGACATGACAGCCATCATCTCACTCCCGCCTCGCGATCTCTCGACGCCGGGCCCGCTCCGGAACCAACGCGGGCCTTACTCGTCGCCAGAAACGTGACGCTGCGCGACTGGGACCGCCCGCCGATCTGCCAACGTAGGAACCTCGCCCCGAGAGGGCAGAGACGGGCCGATCCGGCCTGCTTCTCGGGCGAGAAGTGATTGTCCACCCACGCAGGAGCTCACTGCCCGTTTCACGCACGACGGGCACGGGCCGTGCGGCCGTTGGCGGGTAGCCGCGCTTCTGCTTCAGCCTCTCCAAGTCCGAGAGTAGGAGCCTCGATGTCGTGGCCGGTCCGGCGACGGAGCAGAAGTGGGTTCGGGTCAACCAGCGACGCCACGCCTTCGCTGTGACGGTCTGTCGTTAAGACGCTCACTTGGCGATGACACGTCCGTACTTCCGACAGCTCCAGATACGCGAAAAGCGATCGGTGCCTGGGATGCGCTGGCGTCGGACGTCGTAGCGCCCGATGCACTTCGTTGTCGCGGTGCCGGGCAATGGCTTGCCCTGCGTGGCGATCGTGCGCCCGGTGGTGTCGGTCGCTTTGAGGTGAACGGAGTCGCCCCAATCGTTGCCGACTGGATGCACCGCGATCGCGAAGTAGCCGCCGCGCACGAGCGATGCGGAGCGCCGGCTGTGGGTGTCTGTGACCTGCGCCACCGGCTTGCCGGCGGTCACTTTGCCGTAGATGAGATCCCATCGCTGGCCCTGGCGACCGAAGACCGCACCATCGATGAAATCAAAGCCGTCGATGATCAGCGCCCCGGCGCCGACCTGGCGTCGGGTTGGATAGCAGCCGGGTAGTGAACCGCCGTCCTTGCCGTCGTTCTGGGTGCCGACCCAGGTGGCGTCCGGCAGTCGTAGGGCGCCGCAAATCCCGTGCTGCTGGGTCTGGGCGGTCCAGTAGGCGATGGTCCCGACGCCGGGGAGCGTAAATGTCCCAAGCTCGCGGACGGTCGATGGGATCACGGTCTGCCGCCAATTGGGCGGCTGGGGTCGCGCCGATTACGTCAGGGTTGCGTTCAAAGAGACGCAGCGGGCTGTCGCGGGCGTTTCGCCGAGCGACC
Source organism: uncultured Solirubrobacterales bacterium (assembly GCA_963770885.1). GTDB lineage: Bacteria > Actinomycetota > Thermoleophilia > Solirubrobacterales > Solirubrobacteraceae > Palsa-465. The sequence goes on from CAVYRI010000003.1 coordinate 578,833, forward strand.
TGGAACGGGCTGATGACAATGACTGCTGTGGCGGCTACGGCGACTGCGACCGTTGCCGCCAGGACAGCGGGAACGGGCAGAACACGAAGGAAGGACCAGAGCCAAGGGCGGCGAGGCCGGGGCGGGTCGCTGGCGTGCGCGATCTCCTGAGAAAGCGCGATATCGACACGTTGTTCGATTGAGGCCGGCAGCGGGTCAGCGATTCCCACGTCGCCAAGACGGCACAAGAATTCCATGTCGGGGCTCCAATCAGGCATCGGCGTTCTCCTCGACGTGCGAGCGGGCAAACCGAGACCAGCGGGGCTCAAGTGCTTCAGAGAGGCGCCTCCGGGCCCGAAAAACACGGGAGCCGAGAGTGCCCGTGCGGATATCAAGGGCAGTCGCCGCCTCCTGATAGGAGAGCTCGCCCCAGACGACGAGCAGGAGCGCATCGCGCTCCTGCACCGGAAGGTGGCGGAGGGCGTCGGCGAGTTCGGGCGCCACCGCAGAGTCGAAATGCTCGACGATGCCAGGCGTCTCTCGAACCAGCTCGGCGATCGTCTTCAGTCGGCGCTTCTCGAGGCGACGGTGATCGGCGATCACGTTATTGGCGACCCCCAGAAGCCACGGCAGAGCAGTCCCATGGTCACAGCGGCAGCGAGCCCGACCGCGAAAACGCTCGTACGAACGTTTCCGCGGCGAGATCTTCGGCTGCCGAGACCCCAACCCGTCGCGCCACATAGCCGAGCACCCGGTGGCGGTGACGTTCGTAGACCTGAGCGAACAGGGCCGGCTCCTGCACCGATCGCGCGAGCAGCTCGGCGTCATCAATCTGCTGGATCACGTTTTGTATGTCGTAATCCTCCCGCAGAAAATTCGCGATCTCATGCCAGCGGTCAAGGCTGCCGCTCGTACGGGGCAGGCGTTGGCGGCAGGCCCAGGCTCGTGGACTGCTACTACGGGGGCTGCGACCGACCGGTGCGGCAGCGGCGGCTTGGCGGCCGCGTGCTCGACAAGGGAGGAGGCCCTCTGCGTGGATCCACCGGTGGGATCCCCGAGGACGGGAGCTTGGATGCGATCGCCGGACCTCGCGTTAGGTGGCGGAGGGTTAGCCGGGCGGGAGTTTGACGACGCTCGGGTTCCAGCTTTGGCCGGCGTTGTCCGTGCGGTATACGATCAGGTTGGTGGAGCGTGGTACCCGATCGCGGGAAGTGGGGCCGCGAGTTAGCTGGACGAGCAGCGACGCGTCGTCTGGGCTCTGTGCCGACAGGATCGGGCTGAGCCCGGGCATCGATCGTCCGTGTGGTCCGCCCGAGTGCCAGACTGGCTGCCAGCTTACGCCGCCGTCCGCGGTCCGGTAGATCGTCCCATGGACGTCCTGTGACCAAGCGACCTGGCTGCTGACCGGTTTGAATGCATACAGCGGGATGAACGGCAAACGCTGGCCGGACCATCTGGCGCCGCCATCGGTGGAACGCTCAGCGAAGAACTGCTTGGAGCGGACGCAGACGCGCCACAGCGAGTCCGTGCTCGTTGCGATCACCCCGAACTCCGTGCTCCCGCCTGAGCACGGATCGCGGAACCGCTGCCAATGCTGGCCGCCGTCGTGGGTTGCGTATATGACGGTCCGATGGGCGGCGGGCGCGGCGACGTAGGCGGTCGTTGCAGAGCTGGCCGAGATCGTGGTGGTGTTCTGGTTGGTCGGGGGCAGGGGCTGGGCCGCGGTCGCGGGAAGGCGGTCGCCGGACGCGGGGCCGTGCATCACGATCCACCGGCAGCCGGTGCCGGCGCAGCTGGTGGTCCCGACCGCCCATACGACACCGCCGGCGACCGACACGTCCCCGGTCACCGAGTCGGCGCCGGCGGCGCTCTCTGCCGGCGTCCAGCTGCGGCCGCCGTCGTGGGTTACGTAGAAGCGCAGAATCCGGTGGGGGTCGACGCCCTGGGTCCAGCCGGCGCGCGAGCCGTCGAATACCGGGTTTGCGAACAGCGAGAACCTCCGGGGTTCGACGCTCCATGAACGCCCCCCGTCGCTCGTCGTCGCAAGCCAGGGCTTGGGGTGGACCGTGCTCGCGACCCTGAACTGCGTCCAGGCGATCACGCCCGTACCGTCGGGGCCAAACGCGAGCACCGGTGATTGCAGCGAGCCGCGCATCGCTTCGCCGGGACTTAGGGCGGTGATAGCGATGTGTCCCGTCGCATGACCGGCCGGCGATGCCGGATGATGGCTGCCGTGAAACGAGACAAGCGCCACAGCTGCGACAGCGGCCGCGCTCACGATCGCCAGGGACGGACCGGCCCATCGCGGCCAGCGTTGCCAGCGCCGCCTGGCCGGGCGTTCGCCCGCGGCGATCCTGGCGAGCACGTCGTCGATCGGTGGCGGGGACGGGGGCGTCGGCGCGGGGTTGCGGGCGCGAAGTTGCTCGATTAGGTCGTCGGTCATGAACGTGCCTCCTTCGGCGCGGTGACGGTCGAGTCTTGGCGGGCCAGCGCGGCGGCGAGCCGGCGGCGGGCGCGGTGCAGTCGGACCACGACCGTTCCCGGTCGGGCGCCGAGCAGCTGGGCGATCTCGCTCGGGTCAAGTCCCTCCCAGGCGACCAGCATCAACAGTTCGCGGTCGCGCTCGGGCAAGGTCGCGAGCGCGTCCAGCAGCCGGTCACCCGTCTCCGGCGAGGCGGCGGCGGGACGCCGAAGGCTCGCGAGCCGGTCGCTCAACGCGGCGGCACGACGCTCGGAGCGACGGCGGTTGGCCAGCGCGCGGCGGGCGATCGCGAGCAGCCACGGAACCGGCTGGTCGGGGATATCATCGAGCCGGCGCCAGACAACGAGGAACACGTCGGAGAGGACGTCGTCGGCGATCGCGTCTGACCGCGCGCGACGGAGCGCGTACGCCCGGACGGTCCCAGCATGCGCGTGGTACAGATCCTCAAACCGGGCTTGTCTGTCCACTACCTCATTAAAATGTCCGCCAAGGCCCCCCGGATTACCAGCCGTGCAACGTTTGGCGATTGCGACAACACGGCGATCGGCGGACGATGCCTGGGCCAGCTCGCCAGCGTGATCGGCCGCCAAGAGAGGGCTTCGAGCAGCCGCGTAGCTTAGGCGGGCCCGTCGCTGCCGTGGCTGTGCGAGACGACGGAAGTAGCCAGTTGTTCGGAGGTGCCTCGAGCCTGGGCTCTCGGTTGGGATGATCGCGGTCACAACTCGTCGGCCTTGGGGAGTTAAAGGGTGGATGCCGGGCTGGGAGTCTGAGACTGATGATGATCTGGTGGTCGCGGCGGCCGACGATTCGGAGGCGTTCGGCGTGTTTTACGGCCGCTATGAGGGTCCGATCCTCGCGTTCTTTGTGCGTGGAACGCGCGATGGCGAGCTGGCGGCAGATCTGACCGCGGAGGTGTTCGCGCGGGCTCTTGAAGCGTGTGGACGGTTTCGGCCGGGGGGCGCGCCAGCCAGCGCCTGGCTGTTTGGGATCGCTCAGCACACGCTGGCCAAAAGCCGGCGTCGAGGCGCGGTGCAGGACCGGGCTCGCAGGCGGCTGGGGATGGCGCCAATCGGTCTTGATGATGAGGACCTTGCGCGGATCGAGCGTCTGGCCGACAGCGACGAGGCGATCCTTGGTCTGCTTGAACAACTCCCGGCTGACCAACGCGACGCGGTCCGGGCGCGGATCTTGGAGGAGCGGTCCTATGAGGAGATCGCGGGCGAGATGGCGTGCTCACCCGCTGTTGTTCGCAAACGCGTCAGCCGGGGGCTGGCGCATTTGCGAGACCAGCTGACCCAGGAGGGGCTCATGACGCTGCTACCCCAGCTCGAACGCGAACTACTGGCCGCGCACACCCGTCATTCCCGTCGACGTCGACGGCCGCTTGGATCCAGAGTGCTCGGCGCCAGCGGGATCGCTTTCGCGACTGCGATCACGGTTGCGGTCGCGGCAGTTGTGATTCTCGCCGTCGGGCACTCTCATCCGGCCAGCACCGGCGGAGGTCCGTCTTCCCCGCCGCCTCAGGCCGCAGGGCCGCTGCTACCTAGCAACCCGACCAAGCGCCAGCGCCGTGAAGAGAACTATCTATATACGGCGTTCGCGGCGGTCAGCCGCCAGGACCGAGCTTGCTCGCTGGTCAGCTCGGCGCTCACCCAGAAGGCGACGGTCAGCCAGGGCTCACCCAGCCAAGCGCTGCTATCGATCCTCAGCATTCTGCGGCGTCCCGCCCGAGCGGCCGATCGCCTGCCAGTGCGGATCACCTACCACCCGTACCGACGCGACCCGACCGGCAGCCTGCCCCCTTTGAAGGGTGTCTACGTCCGCTATATCCGCCGTGCTCGCTGGCGCTACGGGGCCGGCTACTACCTCGTCCCTGCCGCCGACGCCAACGCACGACGCCCGATCCCGGGACGCTGCTACGCCGAACTGCAGACCGCGGTCGGTCACGAACTCGACCGCATCCCGACCGACCTGCGCGCCGGCACGCTCAAGCTCGAGCCCCGGTTCGTCAACCAGCTGCGCTCAGATACCGCACCCGCGGAAGGCGTCTGCCTAGCTGCGCTCAACGACACCGGCAACGGTGATGGGTGCAGCGGCGGGTACACCGTGACCGACATCGAGCAAGGCCACACAATCTCTAGCGGCGGCCCGACCGGGGTCGGCGTCGTCTACGGCATTGCCCCCGCCGGCGTCAAAACAGTCACGCTGCGATACCCGACACGAGCGTTCACAGTCGCCGTGATCAACAACGTCTTTATCCTCAAGAACCCCCGCCAGCACCTACCCAACTACGGGTTCCCCCGGACGATCACCTGGCACGGCCCCAACAACACCACCATCAAAACGATCACCGCCCGGTAACGATCAGTCGGTACGTCAACGAAACGTCGAGCACGCTGCTGCATCCACGAATCACCAGGTGCGTCGCACCCCGGTCCGCGACGATCGATCACTCCTGCTCCGGCCCAGCCGGCTGACGAAGCGGCAGTCGGGAGCCCGTAGCCGGTCGGGCGACAAGGCAGAAGTCTTCCTCAGCGGCACGGCAGCTGCTGCTGCTCGATCACCGCGGCCGTCTATGTGCGTCGCGTGGCGGCGCGAGCTAGCCGATGCCAGGAGGCCCGTAGGGCGGAATCTGGCGGACGATGAATGGGCGTGGGTCCTCGGGCACATCCGCTGGCGTCCCGCGCTCGGCGACGAGAGGGGGCGTCCGGTGTGGGAGGTTGATCCGTACGACCTCCCATTCACCGACTGGACGCTCGCGCACGTCGTACGTGTGCTCATGATCGTGCCGCTGCAGCCGATCTCGTTTCGCTTCGGCGTCTTCACGCCTCATAGACGCAGTATCTCACGCCAGGAGACCCGCCCTCCCTCGCCACGGAAGAGGATCGGATGGCGCTACTCCCATCGTCAGTGCAGTGGCAATTACCCATCCCGGATGTGCCGCCGGTGATCAAAGCCCGTTTGTCTTTCAAATCCATCGCCGACATTCCTTCGGCTGTTGGATTGACCAAGCCACTCTTATGACGCCAAGCTTAACGGAAATGGCTTACGTAAGCCAAAATAAGCCGGTCTGGCAAAACGCGATCCGGGACGGCTTCCCGTAGGTCGTCGGTCCGAGGCTCAGCGGTTGAGCGAAGTGCTCGTGGTGGTGCTGAGGGTGGCGATGAGCGTGAGCATCGCGTCGAGCGCGGCCGCGAGCGGTTCGGGGTCGCGCTGGACCTGAGCGAGCAGGAGTCCGCCCTGAAGCGCGGCGAGCGTGGCCAGCGCGAGCTGGCGCGGATCGGCGTCGGGTGCGAGTCGGCCAAGCGCGTGCATCCGCAGAAGACCGGCCATGATGCTGGCCTCCCAGCGTTTGAACGACGCCGCAACCATTGCCCTGGCCTCGGGCTCGGTCTCGGCGAGCGCGGACCCGAGCGAGCCGACTGGACAACCACCGAGCCCGTCCGTGTCGCGGGCGTGATCGACTACGAAGTCGCGCCACTCCCGTAGGCCGTTGAGGCTGCTGAGGTCAAACTGCTCCTGCGTGCCGATGGCCATGTCGGCCTGGCGCTCGATGACTGCGCGGACCAGCGCTGGCTTGTCCTCGAAGTAGTGGTAGAGCTGCGAGCTGCTCACTTGTGCACCGTCGCGCACTTCCTCGACCGTCGTGCCGGCAACGCCCTGCTGAAAGATCAACTTTGCCGCGGCTTCAACGATTCGCGCGCGGGTCGCCTCGCCCTTGCGCGTCAACCGCGGTCGATCAGAACTCCTTGAGGTCATCGGGATGAGTATACCGCTAGTAATGGCTTTGACATTCCAGAAAGGGTCTGACATAGTGGATCATGCATTCCAGTCACGCAATCACCTCGGGGGCTGCTACCGCCGGGAAAGCAGGAAGCCGCTGTGCTGGCACCTACAGAAGATGAGAGGGAATTCTGATGAGCGCACTCCCAGAAAAGACCGTGTTGATCACGGGCGCGAACGCCGGAATCGGCAAGGAGGTGGCCCGGCAACTGGCGTCACGTCCGGAGATCGCCCGCATCTACCTGGCGTGCCGGAACCGAGACAAGGCGACAACGGCGAAGGCCGAGCTCGAAGCCGCGACCGGCCGGCGCATCTTCGACATCGTTGTCATGGACGTCGCCAATCTGGATTCGGTCCGCGGCGGCCTGGCCGGCATCAGCGGATCCGTCGACGCGCTGGTCATGAACGCCGGCGTCATTGGCCCGAAGACGATGGACTTGACCGTTGACGGGGTCACCACCGTGTTCGCGACGAACGTCCTTGGCCACGTCGTCCTCCTCGAAGGGCTCCTGGCCGAGGATCGGCTTGGCGAGGTTGCGGTCTTGGCCGGAAGTGAAGCAGTCCGCGGAGTTCCGAAGTTGCGGATGAAGGGGCCATCGTTCGTCTCAACCTCTGCCGATGAGCTCGCCAATGTCATCGACGGCAGCTACTTCGCCGGCAGAAAAGCTGATTTCAACCTAGCGTTCGGGCAGGCCAAGTACATCGGGGCCCTCTGGATGGCCTACCTGGCCCGCCAATACCCCGACCGTCGCTTCATCACCGTGAGCCCCGGCAACACCACCGGCACCCACGCCCCCAACGGCCTTCCCCTACCGATGCAGGTAGCCGCCAAGTACGTCATGCCCGCCCTAGGTCTCGCCCATAAACTCGACGTGGGAGCGAAGCGGCTTGTCGACGGCGTCAGCGACCCGACCCTGTCCAGCGGCGTGTTCTACGCCAGCGCGGCCAACAAGTTGAAGGGTCCGTTGGTCAACCAAGCGGACCTCTTGCCCGATCTGGCCAACCCGTCGTTTCAGGACAACGCCAACGAGGCCATCCACCGCTTCATCGCCGCAAGAACAGTGGCTTAGCACCTCATCGACTGGTTCCGGAGACACAGATGAAACTACTCATCGCTGAGCTAACCACGCCTCAAGACGGGTTGCTCGCACCGCTCAACGATTAAGGGAGAACTGATATGGCGCCGTTCCCTGCCCCCGAAACGGGCATCCTGCTCACCCACTTCATCGTCTCGGAGGACATCGCTCGCTCGCGAGACTTCTACGCCAATGTCCTCGGCGGCGAAGTCGTCTCCGAAAGCCCCGCGGTCGTCGCGCTCGCGAACAGCTGGATCATCATGAACTCAAGCGGTGGCCCGACCGACGACAAGCCAGCCGTGACGCTGACTGCACCCGATCCCGACACGACAAGCAGCTTCCTGAACATCCGTGTCGCCGACATTCAAAAGATCTACGACGACTGGAGCGCCAAGGGAGCCCAGTTCTTGACCCCGCCAGTCGACCACGGCGTCGAGCTGCGTTGCTACCTGCACGATCCAGACGGGCACCTGATCGAGGTCGGCCAGGCGAACCGTGACTTCCTGAAAGAGCATGGCTTTCTCGAGTAGGCGCAAGCCAAGGTAGAACGCGAAGCCCCGCAGCCCGCAGGATCGAAAGGACCACGGGTCTGAGTGCTCGAGCAGGAGATGCCCGTCCACTGCGACAGCCTAAGACGCCAGCACATACTTCTGCTCACACGAACCAGCGGATGCGTTGGCGCCCGATCCGCGATGGTCCTGCACTTCTGCTCCGGTGCACCAGGCGACCAGAGCAGCAGTGACGCCGGCGTAGCCCTCTCGGCGACAAAGGGGGAGCCGCGCCGCTCGCTCGCGACGGCGACCGTAACGGTCCGTGGTAAGCGATTAGAGGAGCGCGTTCAGAGCGAGTCGATCCAAACCGGGCTCGATTCTGCCTAGGCACGACGGGGCTCGGTGGGGCGCGTCGCGGAGCCTGCTTGCCGCGCAGAGCGCGTGCAACGACGGCGGCGTCACGCTACTCGTCCCAGCGTCGGAGCAGGTCTCGGGCGGCGGTCAGGTGCGGGCCAGACGATGGCGCTTGATCTTGGTGCAGACATGCGTTATACCCATGTTGCAGTGGTCGCAGCGATCATTCAGGACCTTCCGCCCGACGAGCTGCGCTTCCACTGGAAGAGCGGGCGGCTGTGCCTGGACTTCGTGTCGACGGTCGGCGCGCGGTGGCGCCGCTCGTTTGAGCGGCTGCTCGGCCCTGAGGATCTCGCTCGGTGGCTGGTGGACAGCGGGATGCTTCCGGAACCTCCGCGCGTGTCCGAGCGCGAGCTGCAGTCCGGACGTTCACTTCGCGAGGCGATCAACCGCTTGGCGCGTCCCGGCGTCGTGCCCGGGGCGGGAGATCGACTGGAGCTGAACCGGTGGGCGGCGCGCCCGCCGCTGGCGCCGCAGCTCACCGCGCAGGGCGAGCTGGTCTGGATCTCCGAGCGGCCGGTCGAGGCAGCGTTCGCGACGATCGCGCGAGATGGGATCGACCTGCTGACCGGGCCGCTGGCCGGGCGCATCCGCGAATGCGCGGCCCCGGATTGTGCGCTGCTGTTCGTGGACGGCTCCCGGCCGGGCGGCCGCCGCTGGTGTGCGGGGGAGGCGTGTGGTAACCGCACTCGGACCAAGGCATACCGACAGCGACGAAAGGAACGCGGATGAGCTATCGCGTTCTTGCGGCTGAGAAGGCGTTCTGGCGGCCTTCTAACCAGATGGGCGTGCTGAACACCGACCTAGCCAAGCAGCTGCAGGCGTCGACAATGGGCGCGCGGCTGTGGCGGCTGCATCCCGGTCAGGCGTCCACTCGCCACCGTCACCGGCGCACACACGAGCTCTACGTGCTGCTGGAAGGAACTGGCCGGATCCGCATCGGTGAAGAGCTCCACACGCTCGAGCCGCTCGGCAGCCTGCTGGTCTATCCCGCAGAGATCCGGCAGCTCTTCAACGACACGGAGGCTGACCAGCTATGGCTCGTGGTTGGGGCACCACCGGAACCCGCGAACACACTCGAGATGACACCAGAGGACCTGGACTGGCTTTATCCCGACGGACCGAAGGCGCGCCCGCCCGAGTTGCAAGCCGAGCGGCCGGACCAAATCGCCTGACGCCATGCCCGTCGCGATGCGAAAGCGGGGAGAGACGCGCATCGACTGGCGAGACCTGGAACTCGCCAGGAGCGCGACCCGCCGTAGTCGTCGGCGCCGGGAGCCAGCGAGCGTCCTGCTCACCGCGCTAAGCGCGCATCTTCGCCGCGTCGGTGAGATGCGCGCGCTGGCGTAAAGGCAGGGATGGCCCGGCCGCGTCCGAGGGGAGGAGTGGCTTTGACCGGCTCGGCGATGGTGGGTGCTGTGACGTGGAGTCGGGTCCAGGCGTAGTGTTGGCGAAAATGTGGAGAGGGGCGCTGATAGCGGGTGGTTTGCTGCTCGCGGGATCCGCGACGACGGCGCTGCTTCCGGCCGGATCGAATGCGGTAACCCGCGCCGGTCGTGTCTCGCATGCGAGCGCGGGAGCCCAGTGCGCCGCTGGCTCGCCGGTGAATACTCTGGAGCCGCCCGCCATCCAGACGTTGGGGACGCCCAAGCGCCAGTGGAGCGCGCCGGCTCCGCTTGTTCCGGCTGGCACGGCGACAGGGTCTCTCGGTCTTGCGGCAACGGCGGCTGGGTCGGTCCTGGCGGGATGGGTTCAGGGGCCGCCGCCCATGGTGTCCGCGGGAGGGCCAGGGCGCTCTAGCCTGCGGAACTCCAGAGCCAGCACACTGGCCAAGGCCTCCACCCAGGAGGTGGTGGTTGCCGAGGGCAGCGTCCTGGGCGGCTTTCGTGGGTCGGGAGTACTGGCTGCCGCACCATCAGGGTCCCTACTGAACCTGCACGTGACCCTCGCGTCGCCTGATGTTGGCTACGTGGTGTGGGAAGGGCCCTCCACAACCCTCCGGTTGGGTGTTGTCTGCGGCGGTCGGATCGTGGTCTCGGACCGGCGGCTCGTTTCCGGCGCGGTGCCATTGGCGCTGTTCCCGCTTTCCGGCGGCCGTGCCGCTGTGGTGTTCGACAGGTACGGGCACGGCACGCCGTTTCTCGAGTACGGGCTGATCTCGGCTGACGGTCGGATGGGGAAGATCGCCCGGATCGCTCATCCCGGTTCTCGCGATACCGCAGCGACAGAGGTGTCGGTCAATTCTCGCGGCGAGTTGATCGCTGCGTGGGTTCATGACGATGGCGCGTCACCTCCGGGAACCGCCCCAGGATCCGCGCGATTCGTTCCAGCGAAGCTGATTGTTGCCCTGTGCAGACCGGCATTGCACTGTGGGTCGCCGGAAACGATCCGTCTCGGCACGACCAAGCCGGCGTGCATCAATCCAGCAGTGGCGGTCAGCCCCCAGGGCGCCGCGACCGTGATCGCCGCCGCGGCCGATTGGGGCACCGGCTGCGACAAGCCGGTCGGGGTCTGGGCCTCCGTGAGTCCGGCCGGAGCCGCCAACCTTCAACCGATGCGGGAGATTCAAACGAAGGGCGATTGGCCGATCGCCGAACCGGTCGGTCGGACCGGCACGGCGATGGTGTTCAACTCCGGGCTCGCCTCATCAGATTCGTTCTCGTCATCATTCCTGCCCGCGACTGGCGTCGCACGCTCCCAGACGTCGCTGCTCGACCACGGCGGCTTCTGGAACACCGGTCAGCAGCTGTTGGCGCCGGCCAGCAACGGCTGGTACGTCATCACCTGGTCCCACGCAAACCGCCGTGCCAACCCGAACATCTCGCTCAACGCGGTCGTTGAACACGACGGTCAGCTTCAGCGGTCTTCGGTCGCCGTCGGCGCGACCCAGCACATCTCGGCGTACCTGGGAGCGACCGACGGCCACGGCAACGCGATGATCCTGTTCAACGGCTCGACAAACGCCGGGAACGGCGCCGCGTGGCCGTACACTAGCGGCCTCTACACCACGGCCCGGCGAGCCTAGGCTAGACAGCCGCTGCGGGTTGGTCCTTCTGGTTCCTCGATGCACGGGGGATGTCGGTGCTGCCGATCAGCTGCGACTGGTCACAAGCGAGCTTTGGTCGCGTCCCTGAGATCCGCGCAAGGCGGGCCGCTTGGCGATCCCGGCGAAATGCCTGTCGCGAAACGCAAGCAGGGGGGCTTGTCGGCGCTCATGGCGTTCAAGGGAAACGCCCGTGGAGGCGCCGATGTGCTCGTTCGTAGACGGTCCGTACACCCGGCCGCGGATGGCGGGGCCCGAACGCGACGAAGACCCAGATGAACTCGCTTTGCTCGTGACGCGCGAGTTGCACGACCATGCCGAAGGGTCGCTCAGACGCGGGTCCCGCTCCGAGGGGCAGGTAGACCTTTGCGCAGCCCGCAAGGCGCGTGCCATCCGCACCGTGGGCCTCGCACGCGCGGGCGTCGGCCAGTGCCAGACCTTCGAGCTCAAGGTGCTTGCGGGTGCTGCCGGCGACCTCAAGCGCGCGCCCGGAGAACCCTCGCATCGCCTCGTGCCAGACACGCTCATCGAACCTGACTGGCAGGCGCCGAGGGCGGGCGGCACCTGGCACCCGTCAGCCTTCGCCGTCGGGCGAACCCAACTCGCCCGTGAGCGCCGCGAAGTCCTCGCGACTGGCGGGCGTCGTGCCGAGCCTTGCATGCACGGCATCCCACGGTTCGGGCGTTGTGATCTCCAGCAGCTGCGACGCCAAGCGGTCCACGCGCTCGGCGACCCGCTCGGCCTGCTGCGCACTCAACGCCCCGACCGCCGACATCGACCTCTCAACCGTCTCAAGCTCCCGTTCAAGCTGGCTCACGGAGTCGTCGGAAGGCATGGCCCTAACGGTAGCTCTCGCGGGCGACGTCATTGCAACGCGTGCCTGGTATCGAGGTGCAAGCCCGCCGCTGCGTGCGTAGCGCAAAGGCGGGCAGCCGGAATCACGTTCGACATTTGCGTCGCAGAATCAGAGCAGGGCTCGCGCCCAAGCGGACTGGCCGCGAGCGGGAACCGCAGTGGCAGCTCGCGCGTGAGTGCTTGACGAAGTCCGAACGCCTCTGGCAGAGTTTGTTCCCGGCGGCGACCGGTCGCCGAGCTGTGGAACATCCGCCCCAGTCGGGGTTCCATCGGCGAAGGGGATTCGCCCTCTCGGTCGTCGATGTCACAGGCCATCTTCCAACACCGCGTCGCTGGGGAACGAGGGTGTCATGAGGAGGCTTGTCGATGACCAAGGACGCCAGCTTCAAGAAGGTTGTCCGCCGCCACGCCGGGGAGACTGGGCAGCGCTACACCGAGGCGCTGACAGATCTCGAGGGCCTCGGTGCGCGAATGAACCACGAGCCGGTTGCCGAGCGGCTTCTCGCCCACCTGCGGGATCGCTACGGCATCGACCCCGTCGCGGCGACCAGGCTCAGCGTGCATAAGACCTACGTCTTCCGCATCGACCGCAAGCACGGCGAGCCGTGGGTCGCCCGCGCGTTTCCGCCCGCTCGGCCGCGTGCCGGTGTTGAGGGCGATGCCGCGATCCTGCGGTTCCTGGAGCGCCACGACTATCCCGCTGAGCGCCTGGCGGTCGATGATCCGGTCTCTGACTTCGATGGCAGCGCGGTCCTGGTAACGCGGTTCGTCGAAGGCGTCGGGCTTCCCGACGGCGCGGAGAAGTTCGCCATGATGGGCGAGCTGCTCGGACGGCTGCACGCGCTGCCGTCTGACGATTCCGTCAGCCGCCCGGGTGGAGCGAGTGGCGAGGACCCGAGCCGCGAGGGCACGCCGCGTCAGGACCTGCTCGCCGCCCTCGCGTTCCTCGACGCCGTGGGTACGAAGGTCGCGACCGCCGATCGTGAGCGCTTTGAGCGCCTCAGGGCCAAGGTGCGCTCGGCCGACGATGGTGACGGGCTTCCGGAAGGCTTGCTGCATGGGAATCTCCTTCACGCCCCCGATCACGCCGTCCTGACCGAGCAGGGGCCGGTCGCGATCAACTGGAAGGCGTCGGGACGCGGACCGCGCCTCGCCGACTTCGCGTACCTGATCTGGGGCACGGGCTCGTGGAACCCACGTCGCCCCAACCAGGAGCGGATCGACGCTGCCGTCAATGCCTACCGCCGACATGTCGAGCCGACCGACGACGAACTCAAGCGGCTGGAGGCGGTGATGTACATCCGGACGCTCTACCTCGTCTGCTTCGGCTACCGACGCGCCATCACCAACGGCTCGACATTCAACGAGTGGGGTTTCATCAAACCACCCGAGTACTTCAGCGCGACCGCCGCCGCGGTCCGAGCCGCGTTCCGCGGTAGCCCGTCGGTACGGCAACGTAACGACCCCGACTCGTCAATGGCGCGGTCGAGTGCTCACACGCGCACGCCGGTGGAGATCCCGGAGGAGATCTTCGAGCGAGTCAGCGCCTTATGCCTGGCGTTGCCCGAGGTCACGGTGCGGGTCGACGAGTCACGAATCAGAGCGAGATCGACGGCACATTCGTTCGACATTCGCCGGAGGTCGTTCTGTTTGCTCATGGCACGGGAGGGCCCGACCGGCAAGCCCGTCCCGCTGCTCGTATTGCGTGCCTATCCCGACGACCGCGACGCGCTGGTGTCCATTGGCCGCCCGTACTTCGCCTCGCGAGCCGGCCGTGATCGCCTCGGCGTGCTGCTCACCAAAGACACCGACTGGAAGGAGATCCGTGATCTCGTGATCGAGAGCTACCGGATCCTCGCGCCGAAGAAGCTCATCGCACAGCTCGACTAGGGACATCAACCACAGTGCGGCGCCGCCGCGAATACCCGCGCGAACGCGAAGGCAGGGCAGCACGCCTCGCAAAGCAAGAAACCTGAGATTCGCCACAAGCGCAACGCTGCGCCCGAAGGGCCCGCTCGCCGGTCTGCCTAGGAGACTGGTGTTTTTCGGGTTGAGCCGGTCGGGCTCTGTCCGAGTCTCAAGTCATGCTTGAGGGTATGAGCCTTGGATTGACTCCGACGCAGGCGGATGTGTTCACGACGACGAGTGTCTGCGAGGGAAGGGTCGCGGCCGACTCGATCTACGGACTGTTGCACCGTGAGTGTTTTCAGCTGTTCCCTGACGAGCTATTCGCGGATCTGTTTTGCGATGTCGGGCGGCGGTGTGTGCCGCCGATGATCGTCGCGGTGGTGATGGTGTTGCAGCGGATCGAGGGGTGCTCTGATCGTGAAGCTGTCGATCGGTTCACGTATGACGCGAGGTGGAAGTACGCGGCCGGCGGCTTGGGGTTTGACTATCCAGGGTTCGCGCACACGGTGCTGGTCGACATGCGCGCCAGGCTTGCCGCCTCCGAGCGTCCGGACCGGATTTTCGAGGTCGTGCTGGAGATGGGCCGGCGGGCTGGGCTGGTCGGCCGCCGGCGGGTGCTGGACTCCACCGCGCTCTATGACGCGGTCGCGACGATGGACACGGTCACGTTGATCCGCTCGGCGATCCGCGGGGTGCTCGCCGCGTGCGACTCTGAGCTGGAGGCCGAGTTGCGGGGCGTGCTGGCGCGCGATGACGATTACGCGAGCGCGGGAAAGCCGGTCTGTGATTACGAGGACCCCCAAGCGCGGGAGGTGTTGATCGACGCGCTCGCCAAAGACGCCCACGCGATCCTCGGCGCGTTGGACGGCCGAGAGGTCCCGAGCGCTGTTGAGCAGGCCGCCGCAGTGCTCGCGGTGGTTGTCGGGCAGGACCTCGACGCGGACGCGGGATGGCGTGTTCCGGATCGCAAGAAAGGTCGCGAAGGATCGGATGATCTCGACGGTCGACCCGGATGCCCGGCATGGCCGCAAGACCAGTTCTCGCGGGTTTGACGGCTATAAGGGGCATGTTGCGCTGGACCCGGGCAGCGAGTTCATCACCGCCGCGACGGTCACCGCCGGGAACGCAGGAGAGGGCCAGGAGGTCACCGGGCTGCTCGCCGAGGACCTCGCAGAAGCCGACGACCCAGCCGGCGAGGACGAGCCGGCCGCGTCGGGAACGGCAACCGAGCCGCTGTCGGTCTACGGCGATTCTGCGTACGGCACCGGGAGCGTCCTGGACACGCTTGAGAACGTCGGCGCGAACATCCCGTGCAAGGTCAAGGCGCCGGTCGCGCCTGCCGGAAGGTTCACCAAAGACGACTTCCGGATCGACATGGAGCTCGGCACGGTCGTGTGCCCCGCGGGGCGGACCGCCTGGCTGCGCGAGGTCAAGGGCGGGCAGGTCGCCCGCTTCGGCAGCGCCTGCCAGTCATGCCCGCTGTTTGCGCAGTGCACCACCGGATCGACCGGCCGGACGATCGGCCTGGGCCCGCACGAGCAGCACATCGCTCGCGGACGCGAACGCCAAACCGATCCGGTGTGGCAGGCCGACTACACAGCGACCCGCCCGAAGATCGAGCGGAAGATCGGTCATCTGATGCGACGCCGACACGGCGGACGCCGTGCCCGTGTCCGCGGTCGCACAAAGGTGAACGCCGACTTCAATCTCCTCGCAGCCGCAGTCAACCTCGCACGCCTCGCAACCCTCGGTGTCACCAGCCACAACGGGCAGATCGCCGCGACCGCCTGAGACGCTCACCGGCCCGAAAAGCCGGGTCCAAAACGACACTCACCGTGCCACACCGCGACGAACGCAAGCCGCCACCGGGCGCGGCACGGCGCCGACCATCAGCCGTTGCGTCGCAGCCACCCCACGACCCGCCGTCCCAGAACGGCTCGATCCGCCCGAAACGGCCGATTCACACCAGCCTCCTAGGTAGATATCGGGCATCAGTGAGTTGCTCAGCGCTGTTGCAACTCGATCAACTCGGAAGGCAGCGGTCTCGCACGGCTGAGTGTCGGGTTCACGTGGAGGCGGCGGCGCCGCCGGGGGCCCGCAAGTGCGACCTTGGTCCGCCTGGCCCGCTACACGCCTGCGTGATAACAGGCCAGCTCGACCTGGTGGCCTTCGGGATCGACTACGTACATGGAGTCGCAGATCCCATGATCCCACTCCTCGAACCGGATCGACAGCGCTTCCAGGTCGCGCTTGGCCTGCTCGTAGTTCGAACGGTCCAGAACGAGAGCGAAGTGCTCGTTTGGGTCGCGCGGATCAACCGGGCGGGGCAACGCATCGTCTCGAGCCATGAATAGCGCGACGCACGCATCGCCGTTGCAGAGCAGCAGCGGATGCCCTCCGGGCACGTCCGCCCAGTCGTCCGCGTGCCTGCGTTGCATCCCGAGCGCGTGCTCATACCACGCGGCGAGCGTATCGATATCGCGCGCCGTAAAGGCGACATGGTCAACACGTTCGGCGTGGAACACGCGCACCTCCGCTCACTGTTGTTGATCCAGGAAGGCCTGGACCCAGCTGCAGGCTACTGCCTGCGCGCGGTTGCAGAAGCACGACGCCACGGAACATTCGAGCACAGCAGCACGTACGTGGTCTCGGGTGTCCAGATGCCGTGTCCGCACGACCCTCCGATCGTTAGGCAGAGTGTCGCAACGGGCTTACAAGCATCAGCGCTGCTCAGTCCGCCCGCAACCAGGTTTTACATAGGCAAGTGGTCGCGGCGGTCGGCCACAATGCGAGCTGGGCAATGCACGAATCTCTGCCACTTCCCGAAGGCCGCCGATATCCACGCCGCAGTTCTGCTGTCACGAACGCGCGGCACCCATGCTCCCACCCTGAGCCGGTGGTCTGACTGCTGCTTCGGCTCCGCGAGGAGCCGGAGCGGCAGTCGGCGCCCAGGCTCCCCACACGGCGACAAAGCGGGTCTCGTGCGATGCACCTAACGCCGAAGGCGCTTGCACAAGAGCAGCTTTGAATGTCCCTTGGGATAGTCCGGAAGCTCGCCGACGACCTCGAAACCGTGGCGCTCATAGAACGCTGGCGCTTGAAACGTGTGAGTGTCAAGTCCGAGCTGCTTGCAACCATGTCGGCGAGCGTCCTCCTCGGCCCCAGCCAGTAGTCGACTCCCGATACCCAGCCGTCGCATGTCCTTGCGCACCCACAGCGCTTCGATCCAGCAGGTCGCGCCCCAGCTCCAACCATAGACGCCTCCGAGCAGCTCACCGTCGTCGTCATAATCGACCCGTAGCAGCTCGTGGAACTCTGCGATGCCCGTCGTCTCGAGGTTGGACCGCCCGATTTCGTCAAGCAGCCTGCGAGCGATAGCCCGCTCCGCCTCGCTCAAGACATCGCTGGACCCGCGATCGGTCATCGCCCCGCCATTCTCCTCGGTAGCCATCCGGAGGACAGGCAAGCCGAGCCGAACCACTCGCTCTCGGCGGTAGGCGGATCGAAATGTGCGCACGAAGCTGCCCCGTCATGGCGGCCGCCAGTTCTGCGACGTTCCTGTTCAAGCGGAGTCGGACTGCTCGCTTGTTTGCATGACTGGCTTCAGCTTGCGGGCGGCGCCGCGCCCGTCGGTGGACCGAGTGCGGCTTCAACGAGGTGAGCGAGGTGTAGCTCGGCGCGGGGCGGACCGAGGTGTGCTGAACGACATCTCTCGTTTTGAGAGATTCCGTGCACACCCTCCCCGGACGCTGGTCGCGGGCGAGTGAGCGTCGCCGGTCGCGGGGCAAGTCGGGGTTGGTGTCACCGCGTACCAGGAGGTCAAGGTCGGTCACCGCGGCTGCGCGGGCGCGCACGGTCGGTACACCCGGCCGTTTAGATCGACGTTGAACAGCGCGCCGCTGATGCCTGCCTGGACGTCGGCGGCGCAGAATTTCGCGGTCGTCTCGCCGTCTTCCACATACTCGGCGTTGAGCACGGGCTTGTGCTGTCGAAGGTAAGGTGTCGCGTCGCCTCTCGGGCCCGCGCAGGGGTCGTGGTAGCGGTTGCACTCCTCCTCGATCATCCCGTCGAACGTGCGCGCATCGATGCGAGCGTCGGCGGGATCGTTCTTCTGGAAGATCGCCAGCCCGTCGTGGTGGGCGGTGTAGGCCAGCCACCGCTCGAAGCCGAGCGAGTCTTTGCGGGTCAGGTGCCATCCGCCGCCGGGCACGCCGGTCGCGGCGCGGTTGGTGTAGCCATCGAGATCATCTGGCTCGATCGCGTCCTGGCCCTCCAGCGCGCACCAATCGATCCGCTTGGCCAGGCCGGCGGCGATGTTGACCGCCGCTCCCCGCAGCGTGCTCGGACGGCCTCGGACATAGCCCTCAAAGCCGCGGATGTCGAACCACCACTCGTTGGCAAAGCCCTGCATCTGGTGGCGCTTGGCGTAGTGCCCGTAGTCGGCGCCCGCGAAGTCGCCCCGGTCCGGGAAGCTCGTTTGCTGGGCGCCGGCCTCGACGTAGCAGATCGAGTACTTGCCAGCGGTGTGCAGTGCCTGCACGACCCGCGAACGACCAGTGGGAATGCCCGCGTGTGGTGTGTTGGAATCGAGGAACAGGTCGGTGTCCCAGATCGTCGCCGAGCCCGGGCTGGGGTAGGCGCCGGTAATCGGTGGCAAGCCGGCGAACCCCGGCTTTGCCGTGCCGATCTGCCAGTACCACTGCTGCAGACCGCCGGGTGGTTTCTTCCAGGACGCGGCGGACGCGATACTCGCGCCGGACCACATCATTGCCACCGCGCTAAGCGACGTGGCGAGGGTCAGAATGAATTTGACGGTGAGGCGGCGCATTGTCACTCCTGGTTTGCGATCAGCGGTGTCGGACGGGCGGCAAGCCGAGCGCCGCTCGCCGCATCGAAGAGGTGGATGTCGTCGGGGTCGACCCCGAGCCGGATAGCCGTACCCTCGGCCGGCCGCGCCTTTGGTGACAACCGCGCGACGACGGCCGCGTGCGATCCCTCGTCGGCGACGATCCGCGCCTCGTCGGCGTCGCGGTCAACCAGCTCCGCGGCGACGGCGCCGTGGACGACGACCTCGTCGCCCAACGACTCGACCACCGACACACGCATGTCGAGACCTGCCATCCCTTCCACGAGCGGGCACAGCGACTCCGGACGGATGCCGACGACCAGGTCGCCATCGGCGACGTCGAGCCGGAGCGTGAGATCGCCGGCGCGCACGCAGCCGTCGCGGGCACGGCCGCGCAGCAGGTTCATCGGGGGGCTGCCGATGAAGCCTGCGACGAATACGTTGCAGGGAGAGTCGTAGACCTCCTGCGGGGTGCCGAGCTGCTGCAGCATGCCCTCCGACATGACCGCGATCCGGTGTCCGAGCGTCATTGCCTCGACTTGGTCGTGGGTCACGTAGATGGTGGTGATCCCGAGGCGCGCGTGCAGCCGCTTGAGCTCGGCGCGCATCTGCACCCGCAGCTTGGCGTCGAGATTGGAGAGCGGCTCGTCGAGCAGGAACACTTCCGGCTCGCGCACGAGCGCGCGACCCATCGCGACGCGCTGGCGCTGACCACCCGAGAGCTGAGCCGGACGGCGCTTGAGCAGCTCCTTGAGACCGAGCATCTGTGCCACCTCGCCGACGCGGCGGTCGACGTCTGACCGTGGCGTGCGCCGCTGACGCAACGGGTAGGCGAGATTCCGCGCGACCGTCATGTGCGGGTACAGCGCATAGTTCTGAAACACCATCGCGATGTCGCGATCCTTGGCCGAGAGTTTGTTGACGACGCGGTCGCCGATCCGCAGGGTGCCGACAGTCGGTTGCTCGAGTCCGGCGATCATCCGCAGCGCGGTCGTCTTGCCGCAGCCCGAGGGGCCGACCAAGATCATGAACTCCCCGTCATGGACGTCCAGCGACAGACCATCGACGGCGGTCGTGCCCCCGTCGAAGATCTTGGTCACCGATTCAAAGCTCACCGAAGGCACGGGGTCACCACCTCATTTGATTCCCGAGAACGCGATCGAGCGCACGAACCAGCGCTGCGCGACCAGGAACACGGCCAGCATCGGGATCTGGCTCATCACGGTCCCTGCCATCAACAGGTTCCACTGGGTGGAGTGCGCGCCCTGCAGCGTCGCCAGGCCCAGCTGCAGCGGGGCGCGCGTGGCGGAGTTGATGATGATCAGCGGCCACAGGAAGTCGTTCCAGGACCACATGAACTGGATGATCCCGAGCGTCGCCAGCGCCGGCAGCGATAGCGGCAGCACGATCTTGAACAAGATGCCAAGCCGCGAGGTGCCGTCGATCCGCGCCGCCTCCTCGAGCTCGACCGGTAGCGTGCGGAAGAACTGGCGCAGCATGAAGATCCCGAACGCGCTGCACAGGTTCGGCATGATCAGGCCGCCGACGCTGTTGACCATTCCGATGTCCTTGACAATCAGGAACGTGGGGATCAGGAGCACCTGATACGGCACCATCAGCGTCGCCAGCAGCACGACGAACAGCACGTCGCGCCCGAAGAACCGCAGCCGCGCGAACGCGTAGGCGGCCAGCGAACAGAACAGGAGGTTGCCGGCGACGGTGGCCGCCGAGTAGGCGAGACTGTTGAGGAAGAAGTCGCCGAAGGGGACGGCGTTCCAGGTCTGGACGTAGTTGTGGAAGTGCAGGCCGCTGGGGAACAGGACGGGCGGGAAGCTCGAGGCCTCGGTCTGGGTCTCGAGCGATAGCACCACCATCCAGGCGAGCGGCATCAGCATTATCACCGCGATCGGCGCGAGCACAAGATGCCACGGGCTGAACGGCAGCCGCCGGCGCCGACGAGGCGGCGGGTCGTCTACGGCTAGAAAGCGCTCGTCGGCGAGCTGCGAAACGGTCGTCATCAGGACGTGTAGTAGACGCGTCGCCGGCTGACCCACATCTGGATCAGGGTGACGATCAGGATCGCGACAAACAGGACGTAGGCGATCGCCGAGCCGTAGCCTGCGTTGAAGTACTGGAAGGCCTGCTGGTAGAGGTAGTAGACGACGACCGTGGTCGACTCCAGCGGCCCGCCACGCGTGGTCACGTAGATCTCGTCGAACAGCTGCAGCGCGTTGATCGTCGACCAGACGACCAGGAACAGGGTCGCGGGGCTGACCATGGGCACGACGATCGTGCGGAAACGAGTGAAACGGCTGGCGCCGTCGATCTCGGCGGCCTCGATCAGGTCCTCGGGGATGCCTTGGAGCGCGGCGAGGTAGACGATCACGTCGAACCCTAGCCACCCCCAAACGGTTATCGCGACGATGCAGTACAGCGCCTGGTCGGGGTCCTGTAGGAACTGCTGCTGGGGGATCCCGACGAGATGCAGGACGTAGTTGACCAGCCCAAACGTCGGGTCCAGCAGCCACAGGAACAGCAGGCCGGTGGCGACCGTCGAGGTGACAAGCGGGATGAAGATCGCGAGGCGATAGAAGTGGATTCCGTGGATCCGGCGGTTGAGTGCGACCGCGAGCCCGAGCGCCCCGACCACCGAGACCGGCACGAAGATCGCGGTGTACACCAGCGTGTGGCCGACCGAATGGCGGAACACCGGGTCCTGTGCTAGCGCCCGGTAGTTGGCCAGACCGATGTAGTGCGAGGAGCCGAGCAGGTTGTTGGCCTGTAGCGACAGCAGCAACGACCACCCGATCGGAATCAGGAAGAAGACGGCGATCAGCACCACGGCCGGAGCGACGAACATCCACCCGGCGAAATGCTCGGAGCCGATCAGACGCCGCAGCGCTGACTGTCGATGCTGGCGCGGGCCGGGTAGCGGCTCGGCGGCGGCAGACATCAGCCTTGCGGCGCGTTCAACAGGCCGTCGGTCGTCTGTGACGCCTGCTGGAGCGCCTGCTGTGGCTGGTACTTGCCCAACAGCACTCCCTGGATGGCCTGGCCCACCGCGGTCGAGATCTTCGGATAGACCGTCGAGACCGGTCGTGTCTGCTTGGAGTTGCGCAGGTTATGGACCCACGTGCCGATCCCCGGGTACCGGCGTATGTACTCGGCGTAGCCGGGCAGCTGCTGCACGTCGTCGCGGATCGGGAGGTCACCGGTCATCAAGCACCACTTCAAATCGGTCTTGGCCGAGGTGAACCACTTCAGGAACTCATAGGAGGCGGCGACTCGCTTGGCGCCGTTGTTGAACATCACCCAGTTGTCGGGACCGGAGATCGTCTGGTGATTCTTGTCGCGCGGCAGGATCGTCACGCCGTAGTTCACCTTGGACGCGGCGATCTGCTGCAGGTCCCACGGGCCAGTCCACAGCATCCCGATGTGGCCCGCGTTGAACACTGGCAGGTAGGTGTCCGAACCGTTGTCGAGGTAGATAGCCTTATGCCGGGCAAGGTTCTGCAGGTAGGTCAGTGCCTGGATGCCGGCCGGCGAGTCGAACGCGGCCTTGTGGCCGTCCGGCGCGAGGATCTGGCCCCCCGCCTGCCAGAGCATCGCCCAGAACCGCCAGACCGTGTCCTCCGAAGCGTCATTGATGTAGGCCCAACCGAACTGCTTCGTCGCGGGGTCGGTGAGCTTCAGCGCCGCGTGCTCCATGTCGGCCCATGTCCAGTTCGCGGTCGGGTACGAAAGCCCGGCCTGCCGGAACAGGGTTTTGTTGTAGACGAGCGCCAGGTTGTCGACCAGCGCGGGGACGCCGACAACCTTGCCGTTGACGGTCGCGACGGCCCGCTCGAACGGATAAAAGTGGCTCCATCCGAACGACGGGTCCTTTTCCACCCAGGTGGTCAGCGGCACGAGCCTCGGGGTCGAGGCGATGTTGGCGGCGTTGGAGCCGTACAGGTAGGAGATGTCGGGTGGATCGCCGCCGGCAATCGCCGACTGCACCTTCTGCAGTGCGTAGTCGTTGTTGCCGTAGAACTGCGGTGTGACCGTGATGTGCGGATGGGTGCGGTTGAACTGCTCTGCGAGGGTCTTCATCGCCGTCGCCTCGGCCTGCGTGTAGCCCTGCCACACGGTGATGTTCACGTGACCGCTGGTGACCGCCGCCGGCGGCGTCGACGAGAGCCCCGCGCTCGACCCGCTGCCACCACACGCGGCGAGCATCGTTGTCAAGAGCGCGGCGACTGCCGCGATCCACCAGCGCCTTCGGTCCTGCCTCACTTGTCCCATTCTTCGCCTCTCCTCGAAATCACTGCAGTACGACCGACCGGCTCAGGTGCTGCGGTCGGTCGGGATCAAGTCCGCGGGCGAGCGCGAGTGCGACCGCCGCTCGGTGCACGCGCACCAGCTGGGCCTGCGGGTCTCCTGGGCCCTCGTACACCGTCGCCCCGGTGGCCGTGATATCGGCGCACAGCGCCTCGTCGTCTACCCCAAGGAGCCACACGAGCGCGCCCGCGCCGGCGGTGCTGATTGGGCCATGGCGATACTCCGTCGCCGCGTAGGACTCTGCCCAGGACAGCGACGTCTCGCGAAACTTCAGCGCCGCTTCGTTGGCGAGGCCGACAGTCCAGTTGGTGCCGAGAAAGACGAACTGCTCAAACTCGGTGGGATCGATCGCCGGCACGGAGTCCAGCGCTGCGCGCGCGTCGGCGACGGCGACTGCGACATCACCGCCGCAATGTGCGCGCAGCAGAGTGAGCACCGAGGTCGCAAACCGGGTCTGGACAATGGAGTCCTCGTCGGCGAACGCGAGCGTGATCGAATCGGCCGCCGCCGCGGTGATCGGGGTGCCCGGAACCGCGCAGACAGCAAGCGTTCGCGTTCGCCCGTCGATCGCCGCGAGCGCCTGGATGACCTCGGTCGTTGTGCCTGACCGCGAAATCGCGACGATCTCGTCATAACTGCGTCCGACGGGTGCCTCGGAGGCAGCGAACGCGTCGGTTTCGCCGTGCCCGGAGCCCTCGCGCAGCGCGGCAACCGCTTGCGCGATGTAGTAAGAGGTGCCGCACCCGATGACGGCTACGCGTGCGCCACGCTTCGGCAGCCGGGCAGACACGGACGGCAGCAGCGCAACTGCCCGCTCCCAGATCTCGGGCTGACTGAAGATCTCTGACTCTGTGATGCTCATTTATGTACAGAATATGAACGACACAAGCAGAAAAGAACAGACTTGCTCCATTTTAGTGGCGTTACGCTCCAGCGACGTACACTGCGCGCGTGCACCAGCCGCAACGACTGTCGGCGATCCTCGAGCGTCTCGCTCGCGACGGCTCGCTCGAGGTCGTCGATATCGCTCGGGAGCTCGACGTTTCGCGGGCCACCGTTCGTCGTGACCTGCAACTGCTCGAGGACCAGCGATTGGTCGGTCGCACCCATGGGGGCGCCGTCTCTCAGGGGGTCGCCTATGAGCTGCCGTTGCGTTACAAGTACACGCGGCAGGCGGCGGAGAAGAAGCGGATCGCTCGCGAGGCCGCCAGCCGAGTCGCTGACAAGGCCGCGATTGGACTCACCGGGGGCACGACGACGACCGAGATCGCCCGGGCGCTCGTCGATCGTCCGGCGCTGACGATCGTCACCAACGCGCTGAACATCGCCGCTGAGATCGCCGCCCGGCCCAACCTCAAACTCGTCGTCACCGGTGGGGTCGCGCGGCCGGAGTCCTATGAGCTCGTCGGCCCGATCGCCGAGGCGAGTCTCGAGGGGCTCAACCTCGACATGATCTTCCTCGGTGTCGACGGGATCTCGTCCCGCGAACACCTCACGACGCATCACGAGGTTGAGGCGGGGACGAACCGATCGCTGATCGCGCGCGCCGGGCAGGTCACGGTCGTCGCGGACTCCTCCAAGCTCGGTAAGGTCGCGTTCGCTCGGATCTGCACGCTCGACGACGTCGACGAGCTGATCACCGATACCCGCGCCGATCCCGCCGAGGTGGCCGCACTCCAAGAGCACGAACTCAAGATCACGATCGTCTAGCCGCATCCGACCTCCGATGTGTGGCGGCGAGCCCCGCCGGCAGGAGCTCGCCGTGGGCGACGATCATCTCGTCGACGAGCTCGTGGGCCTGGGTGGTCGTGAGCGTCGCCGCGGCGCTGGGATCGAGCAGCACTGCGTGATGTACGTAGTCACGGCGCTCCTCGAGCGCGGCGCAGACCGTCAGCTCCGCGACGTTGAGGAAGGTGCGGTTCAACGCCGCACACTGCGGCGGCAGCGCGCCGATCCGCAGCGGATGGATTCCGTCTGCGTCGATCCGGCAGGGAACCTCGACGCAAGCGCCGTGCGGGAGGTTGTCGATCAGCCCTTCATTGCGGACATTGCCGTACTCGACCTGCGCCTCGTCGCTGACGATCGCGTGGATGTAGCGGGGCGCCAGCTCGCCTTCAGGCGTCAATGCCAGCGGCTGGCCGGCGGCTAGCAGGCGGCGGGTCTCGTCGTACTCGCTGATGTTCGCCAGCGAGCGGCGCACGTACTCGTCGACGGGGATCCGGAAGTGCTCGCGCTCGGTCTCGTGACGCATGAACCACGGTAGGTACTCGGCGGAGTGCTCGCTGGACTCGGTCGGGAAGTAGCCCAGACGGCGATACATCTCGATCCGCACGCGCCGGCCGAGACCATCGGGATCGCGAGCGATCGCCTCGTCGAGCAGCGGATACAGATTTTCGCCATCGCGCTCAAAGCGAAGCACGAAGGCCTGGTGGTTGACGCCGGCCGTCTCGTACTGCACCGCCGACGGGTCGACGCCGACGATCTGCGCCAACTGCTCGTGGGTGTTCTGGACCGAGTGGCAGAGACCCACCAACTTGTCGTGCCCGCCCGCCTCCTGCAGCGACCACATCAGGATCGCCATCGGATTGGTGTAGTTGAGCAGGTACGCGTCCGGACACAGCTCGGCGATATCGCGGGTGATCGCGAGCATCACCGGGATGGTCCGCAGCGCGCGGAAGATGCCGCCGATGCCGAGCGTGTCGCCGATCGTCTGCCGAAGGCCATACCGGGCCGGGATCTCGAAGTCCTTGAGCGTCGCCTCTAGGCCGCCGACCTGGATCTCGTTGATCACGAAGTCGGCGCCCTCGAGCGCCGGTCGTCGATCCAGGTGGGATTCGAACCGCAGGTCGGCCGCGGTCGTGCGCGTGAAGTCCGCCGCGATCCGACCGGCCGTCTCGAGCCGCTCCGGGTCGATGTCGTGCAGCGCGATGGTGGCCTGCGAGAGCTCGGGGAAGGCGATTAGGTCCGCGAGCAACACCCGCGTGAACTCGACGCTTCCGGCGCCGATCAGACAGATCTTCGTCATGCGCGTAATTGTTCTATATCGCCGTCATTCGCGCAACAATGACCATCCTGCGTGCGCGAGGGCGGTCATTTCATATGTGCGCGCGCTTCGGCAAGCGTCGCTTGACCCGGAACGGCTCCACCGGAACGTGTCGAAAAAGCGCCGCAGGCGCAGGCCAAGGCGAGGGCGTCGGGCAGCTCAGCGCCGCCGAGCCAGCCGTACAGTAGGCCGGCGTCGAAGGCATCGCCGGCGCCGATCATGTCGACGACCTCGGCGGGGCGAGCAGGTCACGGTCCCGTCGGGCTCAGCGGCCACGGCGCCCTCGTCGCCGAGCTTGACAACGGTAAGCGGTCCGAGGCCGGCAAGCGCCACGGCCGCCGCTTCGGGACCGTCGAGACCGGAGAGCCCCCGAGCCTCGGCAGCGTTCGGAAGCAGAAGATCTACATTGGGAAGCAACTGCGGCAGCCCCCGCTCGATCCCTATTGGGGTCGATCGAGATCGTGGCCCCTTGCCTGCGGGCCGTTCGCAGCAGCTTCGGAAAGCCGGTCCAGAGCGCCGTCTGGAGGTAGTAGGAAGAGATGTGAATATGGCGGGCGAGCGCGAGCAGCTCTGGTTTGACGCGGTCGGTTGTCATCTGCGCGATCGTTCCGGGGTGGGTAAGGATCGCCCGGTCCTCGCCGCGGTCAAGGATGACAGTCAGTCCGGTGCTGAGTGTCGGGTCGGCGATCAGCCCGCGAGTGTCGACGCCGCGTTCATCAAGCGCTCTTCGCATGAACTCGCCGAACAGGTCGACGCCGATCAGGCCGGCGATGGCGATGCTCAGGCCGAGCCGAGCCGCGCCGCAGGCAGTGATCGAGCCGGAGCCGCTTACGGTCAGAGCGGTCCCGTCGACTAGGGTTTCGACCTGCCCGAAGCTCGGGGTCAATCCCGCTCCACGAACGATGAGATCGGAATTGACATCACCGATGACGAGCAGGTCGATCGGGCGTTGGCCCTTGTTCGGCTGGCCGGTGGCAGGCACTACGCCCAGACGACCCACATCATCGCCTGACTCGCTATTTCGGCCACCGTCCTGTTCATTTATGCGCACTATAAGTTTGAATCGAACGCGTGCCATACTCGTACGGCACCGACCCGAGCACTCCTCGCACATAAACTCGCGGGCATGCAGCAGTCCCAGCGATTGTCGGTAATTCTCGAGCGGCTCGCCGCGGATGGGTCGGTCGCAGTCGCGGAGATCGCGCACGAGGTCGGTGTGTCCCGAGCGACGATTCGCCGCGACCTGCAGCTGCTCGAGAGCCGACGACTGCTCGGACGCACGCCTGGCGGTGCGGTTCCGCGCGGCTAAGGAGAAGTCGGCCGCCGTGCCGCAGCGTCATGGATTGCATCGGCGCTCGTAGCGATCGTCGTCAGCCCGAGTCCGACATTCGGACACTCGCACGCGATCACGAGATCGCCCGGTGGCGGCAGTGGCCAAAGCCAATGGTCCTGATGCCAGTTGCTCCGGCCTCCTGCTCCGCCGCGCGCGCCAAGCAGCGGGCCTCCGGGCGGAGCGGCACCGAGTCTGAACGCGGTCGCGCCAGCCGTCCGTGCTGCTCGAGCTCCTTGTGGCCCGATCCCGCCCAACCCGTAGATCTGTGCTTTGCGGCCGTATGAGAATTGCACGCCGAATCGCCAGCTCCCCGCTCCGGTCTCGGCACCTCGCCGCGCAGGCTCCCGCCCTTTGAGCACGACCTTCAGGACAAGCCCGGTCGGGTAAACCTCGGCATCGGCGATCCACACCGCTAACTGCTCGGTCTTAACCACCAGCAGCAGCTCCAGCGCCGCACGCCAGGAACATGGTTATCCGGAGGCCCTAGCCCACTTGGGCAAGCGAGCGCGCTGTGGCTCGCGAGGTGACCTGAGTCTTCTTTTGCCGATCGTGGCTTTGCCAGCCGGTCGGTCGTATGGTGGCGAATATGGGATCTAGGAGCCACGATGCGGCTGAGGCGCTGCTCATCACCGGCCCTTGTGGCGCCGGTAAGTCGACTGTCGGTTTCGCCTGTCTTACCCTGCTTCGCGCTGAGGCGGTCCAGGCTGCGATGGTCGACGCCGAACTCGTCTACCTATCGACTGCACCAGCAGAGGACCCGCACAACGAATTGGTCGCTGAGCAGGGCTTGGCCGCTGTCTACCGCGTCTACCGCGTCTACCGCGACGCCGGTATCCGGCGATTGCTGCTGCCGCGCGTCCTTCTGTACCAGCGCCACCTCGAACTCGTCTCGAGGGCGGTTCCCGACGCAAGTCTCACCAGCGCCTGGCGTGACGTCTCCGACGGCGTGCTCGCGCAGCGCCTCGAGGGTCGCGAGAGCGGAGACAACGTTCGTTGGCACCTCGCCCGTGCTCGCGCCGTCAAGCAGTCGGGAATGCGTGAACTCGCAGATCTGCAGCTCAACGGCGAACGCGCGCCAGAAGAGATCGCCGCCGACCTGCTCGCACGCGTCCAATGGCTCCCGCGGCTAATGGGAACTTAATCGGCACTTCGCGGTCGTAGCCCCTCAGGGTCATTCCCGAACACTGGCCCATCCGGTAGCGCTGTCCCTCGACCGGCTCCGGCGCCGGCGGCGGGTCGAAGAAGCTCATACTCCAAGACTAGGTCCCGATCACCGGCGTGACAACGACAAGCGCCCAAGCCGGTCGCGTAAACCGGTCTCTGGAGTGCTGCTCTCACGAACGACCGGGCGCGTAGAGCTTCGTTGGTGCGGGTGATCTGAGTTCTGCTCCTTCGGCTCGCGCGACGGGGCGAAGCGGCAGTCGTCCCGAGGCGCCCCGAGTGGCGACGAAGATGGCATGAACGGCGGGCGATCCGAGCGGTCGGCGATCTGGTGGAGGTGGCCGGTCCTCCGTGTCGAACGGCGTTGTAGGCGCGCGCGGATTACGGCCGCGCGGCCGGCCAATCGAACGGAGGTACCGACCGTGAGCGACGGTATGACATCGGTCGCCCAGAACGCCGTGGGGATAAGCGCACGGCATGCCGGGGCGATCATCGCTGGGTTTGATGTGCATTTGCGTCAGATCACTTTTGACTGTTTGGACGCGGCGACGGGCGAGGTCTGGCGTGGGCGGATCGGTTCGTCGCCGTCGGCCGTTCAGGAGTGGGTTGGGGAGTTCTCGGGTCGGGAGGTGCATGTCGCGATGCAAGGCGTGTACTGGCTGGCTGTTCGTCGCCCAGGCGTTGGAGGATGCCGGCGCGGTGGCGCACCTCGCTGAGACTGTGGAGACGCGGGCTTTGCGGGGTCGCAAACGGCGCTGAAAGACCGACCGCCAGGACGCGTTGTGGCTGCGCGAGCTGCTCGCGGAGGGGCGGCTGCCGGAGGCGTGGATCGCTGCCGAGCACATTCGTCAGTGGCGCTCGCGGCTGCACTTGCGAAAGGCGCTGATCGATGAGCGCACGCAGTGGCTGTTGCGGATCCGCTCGGTGCTCTATCACCACGGGCTGAGCGCCGGCGCGCCCGGCGAGATCGCTGGCGCTGGCGGGCGCCGGTTTCTCGCTCGCCTCGGCCTCCCCGCCGACGCCCGCGAACGGGTCATCGTCGCGCTTGGCATGATCGACACGCTCGAGCGCGAGATCACCGGGATCGAGCGCTCGCTGCGCCGAGTCGCGCGCCGCCAGACCGGCTGCCAGGCGCTGATGACCCAGTTCGGGGTCGGGGAGCTGATCGCGCTGACCTTGTTGATCGAGCTCGGTGACGCCACCCGCATGTCCAGCTCACGCAAGGCCGTGCGCTTCGCCGGGCTCGATATCGGCGTGCACCGCTCTGACCAGACCGCCCGCGTGGGCAAGCTCACCCGTCAAGGATCCTCGCCCTTGCGCTGGGCGCTCTATGAGGCCGCGCAATCCGCGACCCGGCCACGGAGCCCCGACTACGCCGACTACCACGCGCTCAAAGCCCGCGGACTGACGCACACCCGCGCGTCGTTGACGATCGCGCGCAAGATCGCACGGCGCAGCTACCACCTACTGCACAACCTCAGACCCGCCGCGATCGCACCCGTCCCCGAATAGCCCTCGCTCCGATCGCCCCCCATCCAAGATGATCACGCTTGCGGCCAGCTCCCTCAGGTTCTGTGGCACCCACACCAGTGGCGACCCCGACAAAGACCGAGCGGCCGCAGTCAACCCCGCAGGGACGACCGATCAACCATCACGTCCCGAACACCCGACCGCGGATGCTCGAGGACCCAGATAAGCCCGGGCGCCCACGGAGCCAACAACACCCAGCCCAACATCAATCGGAGGCCTTGACAACAAACCACGTTCAGATAAGCAGAACCGGCCTACGCCCACATCGTTTTGCGGCGGTCTCACGCTCCTCTGTTCGTATGCGAGAGTGACGGCGTGCTCACCGCCGAGCAGATCGTGACGTTCGATGATGCTCCGCCGCCCCCAGGCAAGAGCCGCCGGACCGGCTCCGTCCTTGTCGTAGGGTGGGTACGCCTGCTCGAGCAGCGGCAGCGCAACTGAGGGCGGTCGCCCCGGGCAGTGAGGTGACTGTCGACGGTCCCTCGCCGACTCAGATCTGCAGGCAGCGGGTGGCCGGGAGTCCTGACTCGTACGGCTGGCCGCACCGCGAGCGGCAACCAACCGCACGATGAGACGCCAGCTACCTGGATGGGCAGCTAGCCGCCGACGCGGAATCGTTGCGCCATGTTCAGCGATCTCATTCAGATGACGGCGGTAGAGCTTCGAGCTCATCTCGTGGAGATCGAGGCGGAGCGCGCGCTTGCTCGGAGCATCGGCGTCGCAGACATCGAGGTGTACATGACGGATCTCGAGGTGGAGCTCGAAGCCACGCGCCGGTTCTACGTGACGGCGGCCGTGGTCGAGATCGCGACCCTTCGGGCCGAGCTATCCGCAGTCAACGACGGATGAATCCGAGTAACCCCTACCGATGAAGGATCAGGAGGTCTATCGATGAGTTCGCCCACCACCCCATCATCGTTTCTTGCGACAC
The DNA here is from genome assembly GCA_963770885.1 of uncultured Solirubrobacterales bacterium. Lineage (GTDB taxonomy): Bacteria > Actinomycetota > Thermoleophilia > Solirubrobacterales > Solirubrobacteraceae > Palsa-465. The sequence goes on from CAVYRI010000003.1 coordinate 610,028, forward strand.
GGCGCGGCAAGCTCACGCTGGCGCTGCTGTGCGGGGTGGCGTTCCTTGACTTCGTCGACGCGTCCATCGTCAACATCGCACCGCCGTCCATCCGCCGCGCGTTGCACTTCTCCGTTTCGGGCCTGCAGTGGGTTCCGAGCGGCTCCCTGCTCACGTACGGCGGGTCGGGACCAGGTGGCGTTGGGTGATGTTCGTTAACCCAATCGCCGTGATGCTCGTGCTCGGCGGAATCTACAAGCTGATCGCGATGACCGGCGCGGCGCCCGGTTTGTCAACTTTGACGTGCTTGGAGCCGTCCTGGCGACCGGTGGGGTGCTCTGCTGGTCTACACCCTGGTGAAGGCACCCAACGTCGGCTGGGGCAAGCCGCGGACGATCGAGGAGACGTCATGCGAGTCCGATGGGTGGTTTCGCCTTCGGCCGAGTCGCGCTGGCATGAGGACCGGCTCTGGCTCTCCGGCCGGATTGGTCTTACCCGTGATTAGCCACCCTCGAGCCAAGGAGTACACGTGAAAACCACACCCGACATCCCGATCGCCGACCTCCGCGCCGACCTGAACGGCAGCGTGGTCGGCCCGTACGATCCCGGATACGACCTCGCGCGCGGCGTCTTCTTCACCGGGTTCGACCGCCGGCCGGCGGCGATCGTCCGCGCAGCCGACGCATCCGAAGTCGCCCGCGTAGTCAACTTCGCTCGCGAGACCGGCGTCGAGCTCGCGGTCCGCAGCGGCGGCCACAGCCGCGCCGGGCATGGGACATCCGAGGGCGGAATCGTCCTCGACCTCTCCGAGATGAACGCGGTCGAGATCGATGCCGGGAGCCGCACGGCGTGGGCGCAGCCGGGTGTGAAAGGCGGCGACTACACCAGGGCGACTGGCGAGCACGCCCTCGCCACCGGGCTGGGCGATGCCGCTTCGGTCGGGGTCGGAGGCATCACCCTCGGCGGCGGCGTCGGCTTCCTGGTCCGCAAGCACGGGCTGACGATCGACGATGTCCTCGGCGCCGAGGTGGTCACCGCCGACGGCGAGCTTCTCGGCGTCGACGAGGCAAGCCACCCCGACCTCTTCTGGGCGCTCCGGGGCGGCGGTGGCAACTTCGGCGTCGTCACTGGGCTTGGGTTCCGGCTCCACGAGATCGATGACGTGGTCGGTGGGATGCTGATGCTCCCGGCGAGCGTCGAGGTGATCGACGGGTTGGTCGCCGCCGCCGAGGCGGCCCCCGAGGAGCTGTCGGTGATCGCCACCGTGACGAAGGCGCCGCCGATGCCGTTCATCCCCGCCCAGGTGCACGGAACGCCGATCGTCATAGCGTTGATGGTCTACGCGGGAGGCGCCGAGCCCGGCGAGCAGGCGATCGCCCCGATCCGCGCGCTCGCGACGCCGCTCGCCGACATGGTCCGTCCGATCCGCTACCCGCAGATGTACGACGTGCCGGAGGGCCCACGGCCCGCGGCCTCCGCGGGGACGAACGTGCTCGTCGATTCCCTCGCGCCCGGTGCGGCGGAGGCGATCCTCGAGCACCTCGAGACCTCAACCGCCCAGATGGCCGGGGTCCAGCTCCGCGTGCTCGGCGGTGCGATGGCGCGCGTTTCCGAGGCCGCGACCGCGTTCGGGCATCGCGGCGCGAAGACGATGGTGAACGTTGCTGCGATGTACGAAAGCCCCGACGAGGGCCCCGAGCACGAAGCCTGGGCGCGGAGCCTGGTGACGGCGCTCGGCGACCCGTCCGCGGCCTACGTCGGATTCCTCGCCGACGAGGGCGTGGAGGGTGTCCGGCGCGCCTATCCGCCGGCCACCCTCGAGCGCCTTGCCGATGTGAAGCGGCGCTACGACCCGGACAACCTCTTCCACCTCAACCTCAACGTGGCGCCGGCCGGGCCGTGACCGAAAGGATCTGAGCGGGCTTGAGCCCGCTTGGCGTCCTCACATACGACGAGCCGTGGGTGTCAGCGCGGCGCAAGGGGATCCACCGAGCGACCGCCGGGGTACGCTGCCACTCTCGGTCGCGAGCTAGGCCATGGCTCCTTCGGTCGCCGAGCAGAAGCGCTGTCGACGACCTGGCGGACACGCGCGATCCAATCTCGAGCCCGAGCTCGGCTCCCGCTCCCGCGGCTCGAACCGGAAGCGGCGGGCGCGTTCCGTGGCCGGTTCGTAGCTGTCCCTCGTCGTCCAAGGGGACACAGATCTTGAGGCGCCCGGAGGCTTCTGCTCGCCCTGCGATTGCGACATGTAGCGTCGCGCTCGTCGCGAGTCCTGGCCTCTTTTTTCGACGGCGCATCACAGGATGTGTGATTTACGCGTTGTTTGGGGGCCTTGAAGCTGATCCGTCGAGCTATGATCGGCGAGCTATGCCGGAGTCCCGGCGCGCCCCCGACCGGAGCTCAGCTAGCTCGGCCTGCGGCCGGGCGGACAACTGGCGGCGGAAGGGCAGTCCGATCAGGTGCCGGGTGAGGCCCTCCGAGTGAGCGCAAGCATCGGCGAGGTCGGCCCCGGGCTTGAGCGCAGAGCGCTCGGCTTTGTTCCGGTTCTATTCCAGTCGATCGTGTTCGCCGGGCCCGCCGTGGGCGTGGCGCTGTCGCTGGTGTTCCTGGCGTCGTACGCGGGTGGGGCGACGCCGCTCGCGACGATCCTGACGACGCTCGCGATCTTGTTGATCGCAGTGAGTATCGGTGAGCTGGGGTCGAAGCTGCCGTCGGCGGGCGGCCTCTACACGTATGTCGCGGCGGGGATGGGGGAGGGGTGGGGGTTCATGCTGTCGTGGCTGCTGGTGGCGGCTTACCTGATCATCGACGCCGGGCTGATCGTGCTGCTGCTGGGTCTGATCGTGCAGGACAATCTCACCTCGCAGCTGGGCGCGCCGAGTTGGCTGTGGGCGCCCATCGTGGTGTTCTGTATATGCGTGGCGGCTGGACTGGTGGTCTCGGGGATCAGGCCCTCGGCGAAGGTCCAGGTGGTAATGGGGGTCTTCGAGATGGCGGTCTTCAGCGTGCTGTCGTTCTGGCTGATCATCAAGGCGGGGAGCCGCAACACGCTGTCGGTGTTCTCGCCGACCAACGGCAACGCCAACGGCTGGGGGTCGATCTTCGCCGCGATGATCTATGGGGTGCTGGCGTTCGCGGGGTTCGAGAGCGCGGCCTTTCTGGCGGAGGAGGCGCGAGAACCGCGGCGTGCGGTCCGCCGTGCGGTGATCGGATCGGTGGTGGTGATCGGGATTTTCTGGACGCTCACGGTATACGCCGGCGTTGTGTACTGGGGGCCCCACAAGATCACCCTCGGTAAGGACACGTTCGTCGCTTACAACAGCGGCGATCCCTGGGATGGAATCGCACAGGTTGTGTGGGGCGGCGCGTGGGTGCTGGTGTTGATCGCGGTCATCAACAGCACGTGGGCGAGTCTCATCGGCGAGTTCAACGCCGCGTCACGGGTGGCGTTCGCGCTGGGTCGGGTCAAGCTGCTCTCGCCCCACGCCGCGAGCATTCACCGCAAACTTCGCACACCGTGGATCGCGGCCATCGGGCTTGCCGTGATCGCGATCGCCGTATCCCTGATCTTCGGCTTCGCGATGAGCGGACCCAAACCGTTGGGCGCCACGCTGTTTCTCGGCGCGCTGGTCACGCTCCTGTTTATCCCTATCTACATGTTGGTGGCGTTGAGCTGCCTGTTTTACTTCTGGCGCCACCACCGCGACGAGTTCAGTGTGATCAAGCACGGGGTCCTGCCGGTGGTCGGCGTCGCGTTCTTCGTGCCGGTGCTGGTCGCCTCGCTGGGGATCAACTTCGCCGGCCTCGGCATCGCGCCCCTCACCGGCGACGCGCGCTACGCCCCGTGGATCGTGCTCGTCTGGATCGCGCTCGGGATCGTCGTGTACGCCTGGCTGCGGCTGCGGCGGCCGGAAACGATCGGACAACTGGACCGGGTATTCATCGTCGAGGAGCATGCGGCGCTTCGGCGGGTGGCAACCGTGGCGGCTGAGGGCGCCCAGGCCGAATCGCTGTTCGCCGTAGTCGCCGAGCAGGTCGGCGAGGTCCTGCGAGTCCCGCTCGTGAGCATCGTCCGCTACGAGCGGGACGGGACCGCGACCGAGCGCGCCAGCTTCTCCCGAGTGGAAGGGCGCTTGCGCGCTGGGACCCGCTGGTCACTCGAAGGCACCAACGTGGTCGACGAGGTCCTCCGGTCCGGCTCCCCGGCCCGCATCGACGATTACGGCGGCCTCGCCGGAGAGATCGCCGAGGCGGTACGGACCGCGGGGGTCCGATCGACGGTCGGTATTCCCATCGTCGTTGCGGGTCGCCTCTGGGGAGCGATGGTCGTCTCCTCCACCGAGCCGGACCCGCTGCACGAGGACACCGAAGCCCGGCTCACCAACTTCACTGAACTGGTCGCGACCGCGATCGCAAACAGCGAGGCCCGCGAGCAGGTCGAGCGCCTCGCGGAGGAGCAGGCGGCGTTGCGGCGTGTTGCGACCCTCGTAGCACACGGAGCCCGTCCCGGGGAAGTCTTCTCTGCGGTTAGCGATGAAGTCGCGCCGCTGATCGGCTGCGAGGCCGCGATTACTCGCTACGAGCCTGATGGGTCGGGATTCGTCATCGTTGGCGCCAGTGACGGTTTCCGCGGCGCATCGATCCGTGAGCGCTACGAGCATGCGGACTCCTTGGCCAGCACCAGGGTTTACTGCACGGGGAAGCCCGCGCGAAACGACGACATCGACCCCGAACGTGCGGAGGGTCCAGGTGGTGATGTCATCCGCGAAATGAGCTTGGTGTCCACCGTTGCCGCCCCGATCGTCGTGGAGGACAGCCTCTGGGGTGCACTGGTCGTCGCGGATGCGAGCCAACGCCTGCCGGCTGACACGGAGGGCCGCGTGGAGAGGTTCACAGAGTTGGTGGCAACTGCGATTGCGAATGCCGAATCGCGCGATGCGCTCGCGCGGCTGGCAGAGGAGCAGGCGGCGCTTCGGCGGGTGGCGACGCTGATCGCACGGGCGGCGAGTGCCGAGGAGGTGTTCTCGGCCGTGGCCGAAGAGGTGGCGAGCGTGTTGGGCCTCCGGGTCGTCACGGTCTGCCGCTACGAGGTGGACGCCGTGGTGGTTCTCAGCTCGCTCGGGATTCCCGCGTTCCGGGCGGGCAGCCGTTGGCCGCTTGACGATCCCAATCTCCCAGGCTCGGTCTACAGGACCGGCGGTCCCGTCCGAGTCGACGATTTCACAGACGATCTCACCGGTGCCGTCGGTATCTACGCCATGGCGCGCGACGGAAGCGTCAAGTCCGCGTTGGGTGCGCCGATCGTCGTGGACGGAGCTGTCTGGGGGAGCGTCAATGCCGGGTCAACCGAGGAGTGGGCGTTCCCGGCTGATACCGAGGAGCGCCTGGCGCGCTTCACTGACCTGGTCGCCACCTCGGTTCAGAACGCGACGATGCGCGACCAGCTGGCTGCCTCCCGTGCTCGGGTGATCGCCGCTGCGGATGAGAGCCGGCAGCGGATCGAGCGCGACCTGCACGACGGAGCGCAACAGCAGCTGATCACGCTCGCGCTCGACCTCCGCATGGCCGAGGCCAAGATTCCCAGTGGGCTGGACGAACTGCGCGCTGACGTGGGTCGGGTGGCGCAGGGCCTGAACGACGCTCAGCAGGAGCTGCGTGAAATGTCGCGGGGTATCCATCCGGCCGTGCTTACCCTGGGTGGGCTCCCGCCGGCGCTCGACACGCTCAGACTCCGCTCGGCCGTCGAGGTCGAGCTCGACGTGCGCTGCGAGCAGCGGCTGCCCGATCGGGTTGAGGTGGCTGCGTATTACACGGTCGCGGAAGCACTTACGAACGCTTCGAAGCACTCGGGCGCAACGCGCGCGTGGGTCTTCGTGCGCAAGCGGGACGGCTCGCTCCAGCTATCGGTTCGAGATGACGGCGCGGGCGGAGCCGATCCCACTCAAGGCACGGGGCTCATCGGTCTCAGGGACCGCGTCGAGGCGCTCGGCGGAACGATCGAGATCGACAGCCCACCGGGTCGCGGAACCCGGATCGGCGTCACCATCCCCGTGTCCCCACCCTCCGGGTAACCGCAGAACGACAGCGCGGGGTGGGTCGCAGGGCTTTCTGCGGTGGCCGTGAAGACCTGGCCGGTGCGCTGGGGGCTGCCGATCCCAGTGGTGAGTCGGTCGCGGCCGCTGAGCTTGACGTGACCGACCGCGTCAGCGTCGAGCGGTTTGTCGCCTGTGGGCTGAGCTTGGCACGGTCCGCGGCGTCGTGAACTGTGCCGGGATCGTCCGCTTCACGCCGATGTCGGGCTTCGATGACGCCGACGCCTCGGCGCTGTGGGAGGTCAACGTGGCCGGGACCGCTCGTGTCTGCGCCGCCGCGGTCGCCGAGATGTCCGACGGCGGCGCGATCGTCAATATCTCGAGCATCACTGGCTACACCGGCCGGCTGCGCGGCGCCTCGCTGTACGGCGCCAGCAAGGCGGGGTTGGTCGCCTTCACGCGCTACCTCGCGAGCGAGCTTGCGTCGCAGAGGATTCGGGTCAACGGGCTCGCCCCGGGTTATATCGCGGTACCGATGAGCCCCTCGATGGATGCGATCTCGGGCGGCGAGGAGGAGGTCATCAGGCAGGTTCCGCTCGGGCGTCTGGGGGAGACCACCGAGATGGCCGACGTGGTCGAGTTCCTGCTGTCGGACCGCAGCTCGTACATCAACGGTGAGACGATCCTCGCCGATGGGGGCGTGCGCGCCGCGTGACCGGGGCGGGCCGGCGGCGCATGGCCCACCTTCCCGCGGGTCGGCTTTCGCGAGGGCGGCGCGGCGAAATGGCGGGGCGGCGGGGATGACAGACGCGACAGATCGGACCCGCGCGGCGCGATTTGGCGCAGAACGCGTCGATTTCCGGGCGGTTTGCGACAAACCCGGTCGCGCGTCGGCGGATTTGTCACGACTGCACGCGCCCGGGCGCCGTGGGCCGCCCGGCCCGTGACGCAATCGGCGGTGGCAGATCCGGCCACCTCGCAGGCGCGCCTCGCGACTGACGTCGGGCTACTCGGCTACTCGACTACTCGACTATCCGGCTACTCCGCCACGAGCGCGTGGTCGCGAACCGGTCGCTCTTCGCGTGCCCGCCAGCCACTGAGCGCCATCCGCGCTGCGGGGATGAACGCGATCACGATCATCACCAGTGCCCACACGAACGTCGATGAGAACGCGTTCGCGAGCGGGCCGGCGACCACCGCGTGCGCCCTTGCGGGCAGGTGCTGCAGCGCGGCGAGCCCGCCGGAGCTCGAATGCGAGGTGTGCAGGCCGGCGATCGACGCGAGATTGCTGGTGATCGCCGAGGCGAGGATGACCGACAGGATCGCGGTGCCGATCGAGGCGCCGGCCTGGCGGATGATGTTCATCGCGGTGCTCGTGCGGGCGATCGCGGACGGAGGCACAGCCTGCATCGCCGCGGTCATGTTGGGCATCATCGCCAGGCCCATTCCGAGCCCTTGGACGAAGCTGCCCGCCATCAGGATCGCGTAGGAGGTGCCGGCGCCGATGAACACGAACGGGATCAGCCCGATCGCGACCAGGGGCAGCCCGGTGGCGGGCAGCCAGGTCGGCCCGTAACGGTCGGTAAGCCGTCCGGAGACCGGCATCAGGAGCATCGCGCCGAAGCCGCCGGGAGCCATCAGCAGCCCCGCCTGCAGCGCGGAAGTGCCCCGAACGGCCTGGTAGTAGAGGGGAATCAGGAGCATCGTCCCGAACACGGAGATCGCGAACAAAAAGAACGAGGCGCCGGCGTACCCGGCGCGGGTGTGCGTGAATGTGCGGATGTCGATCAGCGGATCAGACGTGCGCCAGCTGTGAAGGAACCAGGCGGCGATCAGCAGCACCCCGACCGCGGTCGGTCCCCAGGAGCGCGGTGACCCGAAGCCGTAGCTCGATGACTCGGCCAGCCCGTAGATGAACACGGCCAGGCCGGGGGAGAGCAGCGCCATCCCGAGCCAGTCGAGCCGGTGGGCGGGCTGGGGCTGATCGGGGTCGAGCACGATCAGGGCGAGGATGAACGCGACCACACCGATCGGCACGTTGATGAAGAAGATCCACCGCCACGAGACGTCTGCGACCAGCCAGCCGCCGAGGATCGGACCCATGATCGGGGCGATCAACATCGGCACGCCGAGCACACCCATCACGCGCCCCATCCGATTCGGGCCGGCCTTCCTGGTCATGATCGTCATCACCGTCGGCATGATCAGACCGCCGCCGATCCCCTGCAGGACGCGAAAGACGATCATTGACTCCGCGCTCCATGACAGGCCCGCCGCGACCGAGCCGAGCGTGAACAGCACCAGCGAGGTCATGTAGATCCGCTTGGTCCCGAACCGGTCGGCCGCCCAGCCACTGACCGGGATCACCGCCGCGAGCGCGAGCGTGTAGCCCGTGATCACCCACTGGATCGTCGTCAGCGAGGCGTTAAACGCGACCGCCAGGTGGTCGATCGCGACGTTGACAACGGTCGTATCCAGAATCGACATGACCGCCCCGAGCAGGACGACCCCGGCGACCACCCAGGTGTCGCGATCAAGCGGCTCTGGTTCGCTCCTAGCTGCCATGACGTCTCCCATGAATCGGTGTAAGCCACCCGGGAGCGTCGCAACCCCGACCCTCAATGACGATGCGGCCTGCTGGCTTTTTTCGGTGCGGATAACCCCGCACATGGTGCGGGTAGCCGTACGGCGTCAGCCCCGATCGCTAGCGACAATCACCCGGTGGCGCAAACCGTATTGATCGTCGACGACCATCCGGGCTTTCGGAGTAGCGCTCGTCGCGTTCTCGAGGACGCCGGCTACGACGTCGTCGGTGAGGCATCCAATGGCGCCTCGGCGCTAGCCGTCGCCAAGAAACTCCGGCCGGCGATCGTCCTGCTCGACATACAGCTTCCTGACATGGACGGGTTCGAAGTCGCGTTGCTCCTGACCCGTGACAACGAGCCCCCTGCGGTCGTGCTCACATCCAGCCACGACGTCAGTGACTTCGCCAGCATGATTACACCATGCGGTGCGCGCGGCTTCCTCGCCAAGGCGGAGCTGTCGGGTCCCGCGCTCGAGGCGCTGCTGAAATGAGCGCCTCTCCTCTTGCAGCGCGAGTGTCGCCATCGGTGTCACCGCACACCCCTGGTTGCTGAGCTCGAGCACGTGAGCGGCGTTCTGCCTGGTGATGAAGACGGCACCCGTGGAGGCCAGCTTTCCTCGGTCAGGAAGGACTCCATACAAGTGGTATTGAGTCAGCAGCACGATCGGGAGGTAGCCTTGCAGATACTCCTGCTGATCGATCGCGAACGCGATCTGGCCGGTCCGCACCGCATTGAGCACCTGAGGCGTTAGCCCGAATGTGCCGTACGTGACCCGGCCGCACAGATGATCGCTTCGGATCGCTTCGAGGGCCGGCCCTGCGACCACCGCGCCGAGCGTAAGTACCGCGTCGAACCGACCGCCGCGCAATGCCGCGGCGATAAGTCGCTCGGCGGCGGCGGTGTGCTGGAGGTTTACGTCGAGCACGCTCGCGCGCGGCGTCCAAGCCGCGGCAGCGCTGCTCTAGCTCGGCGTTGCCGACCTCATGGATGACGCAGAGCCTCCGACGCACATGTGGCAATGGCGCTATCCAGCACATCGAGTGCCGGCCCGTCCGCCAATCGGCCCACGCAAGAGCTGGAGATCCAGAGACATCGAGACCAGGCGCTGCTGGGCCCCATCATGTAGATCGCGCTCGAGCCGGCGGCGAGCCTCGACGGTGGCCTCAACGATTCGTCGACGGGAGGCGCGCAGGTCCTGGAGCCGGGCGTCGAGGTCGGACCTGAGCCGCTCGTTATCGAGCGCCAGCACCGCTCCGGCCGCCGCCGCCTCCACGAACTCGGGCCGGGCCTGCAGCTCCGCATCGTGGATGATCCCGGCTACCCGGCTGCCGTGGTGCTCCACAGCCGTCCATGCCTTGGACGTGCCCGGCTCGGGAAGCGTTACCGGATGGCCTCGCTCGTCGACGAACACCTGCCGCCCTGGAAGCCAATACGCGATCGCGAGCGTTCGATCGCCCAGCCGCTCGGCGAGCGCCTCCCGCACGGGCACGGCGGCGCCTGCCTGGCTGGAGAGGCCACGGCGGCTGACTTGCGAAATCAATGCCGCCGTCGCCTCAAGAGCACCAACGGACAGCATCAGAGCCGGTATCGCGAAGAGCAGAAGCACAATTCCGAGGACCGGACCCAGAGGCCACGGTCGGAGTTATGAGCTGGTGCTCGCAGTGAGCCCTTGAATCGAGTGCGCAACCAGGTCCACGAACAGCGCCGTCGGGAGCGCACACACGATCGCCGCACCCAAGCTGCTCGCAAGCTTTCCGGCCAGGCACGCGAGCCGCTGTCCTGTCACCGGTGGTGTCGGGCGGAGCCGGGACCCGCGCGCACAGCAGCCGGTTGACGAGCACTCGTTCGAACTCGAGCAGGCGCCGAACCGCCGCAGGACCCGCGATTTCAGCGACCGGCACGAACACCAGGTCGCCGATACCGACCACCAGGCTCACCAGCAGAAACGCCAGCGTGCGCGCTGCGTCGACAAGCCGGCGCGGAATCGCCAGCTCTCCGCTGGCACGGAGTTCGAGCGCCGTCTTGGCGTAGCGCTCAAGCTGACGTCGCCCATGTTCGAAAGAGCCTGGGTCGCCCACCGTGCTCCGCCATCGTCGATGAGCCCTCGCACGCCGGTAGAGCCCGCGTTGGAGGCGGCTTGGATCCCATGGTTCCCCGGTGCAACGGTCGCGGGCACGTCAGCGCTATCGCTCCGTGGCGTGAGTCGTTCCGGCGAGGATGCGGTCGAGACGGTGACGTCACCGCTGGCCGAGGCGGCGCCAAGCACGAAGCCGCAATAGACTTCGACATTGATCGCGCCGGTGTCGGTCGCGACGTCCGCAGAGCCGCGATAGCCGTCCAACCGGATGTCTCCGCGCTCGGTGCGGATACTGATCGGCACATCGTTGGGGACGTCAATGCGGTAGCTGGCGCTGCACGAGCCGACCACCATGTGCGTGGCAGCTCGAGGTGATCCGAAAGATGCCCTGACGGAGGGCGCGCAGCTCGCGGGCCGTATCCAAAGACGGAGCGATCGGAGCTCGAAATCGACACCCTGTCTGGCTGCCGCCGACGATCGCGACGTCGCCCGACTGCACGTGGAGCTCGATCCCCCCAACGAGGCCGGCAGATGCAAGGAGACAATGGGAGTCTGGGTACTCGAAAGCCGCAGAGCACCGAGCACGGCGCCGGCGCCACCAACACAAAGACCCCACGGCGTGATACGTCGCAGACCTAAGAGCAACGGGCGAGGCTCGCGCGCACCTGGGCCTAACTCTGCGCTCAGGGCGTACGCATCCTCAAGTCGGCCTAGCGGGCAAATCTGATCAATCAACGGGTGCAGCCGTGCCTGGGATCGGGTGCAGCCGTGCCTGGGATCGCATGTGTCAGGATCCCGACAACCTTGGCGACGTCGGATCACGACGAGCGAGGTGTCACGATCGCCGCTCGGATGTCAGGATCATGACAGTTTGACTCACACGGAAGGGGCAGCCTGCCGCCGGCGCGACGCCAGAGTGCGTAACGCTAGGCACGGGGTCTACCATGATCAGTACTGTGACCCTCGCCTTGGTCTGCGCTAGGCGGCGGAGCTGTCGCCGAGCTTGCGTGTCCGCGGGCGCAGGACTCCGTTTGCTTTCTCGGGAAGTCTCGATATGAACGGACTAGCCAGCGCCGACGCGGCGGCCGTCGCCGACCGCACTCGCGTCGTCGTCGCTGACGACTCGGTGCTGCTGCGTGAGGGGGTCGCGCGCCTACTCCAGGACGAGGGCTTCGAGGTCGTGGGCCGCAGCGGCAACGCCGCCGACTTGCTGCTGAAGGTCCGGTCCTACGAGCCCGACGTCGCGCTTGTCGACATTCGGATGCCCCCGACGCACACCGACGAGGGCCTCAGAGCTGCGAAGGAGATCCGGGCCAAGCACCCGCACACAGCCGTGCTCGTGCTCTCGCAGTACGCGGAACCCGGCTATGCGATCGAGCTGCTCGAAGATTGCGCGGACGGGATCGGTTATCTGCTCAAGGATCGCATCAACGATCTGCCGGAGTTCACCGCCGCCGTGCGCCGAGTCGCGGCGGGCGGCTCGGCGCTCGATTCCTCGGTCGTCTCGCAGCTGGTCGGCCGCCAGCGCCGGGATGACCCGCTTGCCGAGCTCACGCCGCGCGAGCGCGAGGTGCTCGAGCTGATGGCCGAGGGCCTCTCGAACATCGCGATCGCCGACCGCATCGTCGTCACCGAGCGCGCGGTGGAGAAGCACGTGACGAGCATCTTCCAGAAGCTCCAGCTTCCTGTGGCAGGCGATACTCACCGCCGCGTGCTCGCCGTCCTCACCTACCTGCGCGCTTAGTCGCCAGCCGACAGGTGGGGTTAGCCGCACCTCGGACACCGGTGAGCCCCATTCCCGGAGGGTTCGGCAATGAGACGCTTCCGCGCGATGTTCATGTTCACAACGCCCCAGTCAGTAGTCCGCGAGCTTGACCTCCAACGCCACCTACAACTCACAGCCACCAAAACGCGCGAAACGTCCGGACCGCCACACGAGCCATGGGCGTCACTCGCGCGCGCTGGACCTCGTTCGTCTCGGTATCGATCCCGCAGTTCGGTGAGCACGCTCCTGAGCTGCCCGCGTGCCTCGTCGGACATTCGGGGCGGGTCGTCAGTCGTTGCAGATGGAGCGCCACCGACACAAGCCGCTGCTGGGCCCCAGCATAAAGGTTGCGTTTCGATCTCGCGGCGGGCTTGGTCAGCGGCGTCCACACGGCGAGCACGCGAGGCCCGTACGTCTGCGAGCTGTGCCTCGACAGCGTCTCTCTGTCGGGGCGCGTGCTCGGCGGCACGCCGGACCGGTGATGCCGCAGATCGGTCCGTCGAGCGAGCGCCGACCATCATCTGACGCTTGGGCCCGACCGCACTGCAGGGCTCGGCTGGCGACGGGTGTTTTCGTCAACCCCCCGCTTTGTCTGCTCGTACTCGCAGCGACGTTCCGGCTCATCGGCGGCGAGCGTCGCCGCGCGGAGCTTCGGAACTTCGATATCCGTGGCGCGATCCTGGCCCGGGAGCAGCTGTCACGGGTGCGGCGATGAGGTCGCTCGGGCGACGGCTTGCGGACAAACGCGGTCACGAGGCTGTGCCGGTTACCACGGGGCGAGCATGAATGCCGAGTCTCGAGCTGCATTCGTCGCGAGGCACCTGATCGTCGCCTGATCCCGATCCGTCGTGGGCCATCAGCCGGCGCGATCGTGGTGTGAGCTAGCCGATCGGGGTCGTAAGATCGGTCTGTGGTTTCCGGGTCCGGGATTTGCGTGGATTGCAGCGCAGAGCACTCTGTTGCTGGCTTGGTGCACTGGGAGGACAGCGTTTGGGATCGGCGGGCTGCCGGTCGGCCGTCTCATCGCGGCGGTGGCACGCGCGGTGTCGTGCCTGTTCGTTCCCTTTTCCGTTCCCCCGGCGAGCTACCCCCAGCAACCATGGGGGGTTTGACCGCCTTCCTGCCGGTCTTCAAAACCGGCCACGGCGGGGTAATCCCTCGCTTGGAAGGTTCGATTCCTTCGTCGCGTCGTTAGGCGACGGTACGTTTCGGTGCCCGGCCGGCTCGGGGGAAGTCGGCGTCGCCGCGCGGAGACGTCTGACTGAACTGGACCGGAGCCTGGCTAGACCGGAAACCCACTCTTCAGCGCGACTGAATTACGTCGATACGGCTCACGCCAACGGCGCGACCGCCTCTGCCTGCAAGCGGCTGCGCGGCCGTGTCATCAGCGCTCGCGAAGACAGCCCCGTCGCGCCAAGAGCGGAAACCTCGGCATGCCCGATCACGCTCGCAAAGGTTCCGCAAATTCGTTGGAGGAGAGGCGTGACTGCCAGACGAGCTCTACGCCGCGGTCTGAAACTAAGCGTCAGGCGGGACCTGGCAAGCTGGAAGCTCGACCGTGTCGATGTTGGCGCGCCGAGTCCCGTCGGTCAGCGCGTCGTGATCATCACTACGATCCCGCGTCGACCCTTTATCAGGAGAACGAGATGGCCAAACTTGAGGTGTCGGATATCGCCCGCAGTATCAAGGGGCGCATTCGGGAGGTGGAAGGGCAGCTCAAGGATCACAAGGCTTTGAGCGACGAGCTCGAGCGTCTAAAGGGCGCGCTGAGTCGGCTGGAAGGCGAAGTGCGCTCTCGCGTGGACGGCGGGCGCCGTCGCCAGCGGCCGGTCGCGCAGCGCACGACGGCGTCAGCTTCAAAGGACACCTCGCCGGCGCCGAACACCAGCGCCCGCGCGCCGCGCGGTGAGAACAAGCAGAAGATTCTGACGGCGCTGAAGGGCGGCCCCAAGACCGCCTCAGAGATCGCAAACGAGACGGGTATCAAGGCGGGCACCGTCAGCGCGTCGCTGAGCAAGCTTGCGAAGGCCGGCGAGGTGGAGAAGGTCGACCGGGGCTACGCGCTCCCAAAGTAAGCACGAACGATCGGAACTGAGCATGGCGTTTGAAGTCGGTAAGCGCGTCGTAGCGGAGTCTGAGTCAACGAGCCGCCGCCCCCGCTCGGGTGTCATCGACGAAGTGTTGCGCGGCGACCCCTCGCCCAGGTATCGGATCCGCTGGGACGATGGCCACGAGAGCATCTACACGCCCGCGAGCGGAGCCCTCCGAGCCGAACCGCGCGCGAAAAGGCAAAGACAATCGACGCCGCGCAAACGCTAAATCCAAGCCTGGCAATGCCGCGGGCACCTGCGTCTGGCCCGTGCAGCTCCCGTTCTACCGAGAACGAAGGTTCTGGACAGAAGGACGGTTCGTCGCCTACGCAGCCACCGCGTCGGCGCCGCCGCTTCGGCTGGCGCACGGACCGAAGTGGAAGCTGAGATCGCCGCTACCTACGCCGTCGAGACGCCCCCGACTTCGTGAACGCAGCAGTGACAACCTGACGTCGGTTGTCACTGCATTGTGCAAGTGAGCGCGTGACTGCATCGTCGCCGACCGCCACGACCGCTGTCTACGCAGAGCCCGACATCCGCCGACAGCACGGAAGCTTGACCAGTAAGCCCATGCGAAAGGCCCGGACGAGTGATTGGTGGGGGCTAAGGTTCGAGAGCGTGAGCACGAACGCCGTATCGGCGCCGCCTTCCTCGACCTCGCGGGGTGCGCGTAGTGGTCTGGTACGCCGCGCGAAGGTCCTGTCGTGGTTGAGCGTGGGCTGGATGGCGGTCGAAGCGGGCGCGTCGATCGTCGCTGCGCTCGTGGCTGGTTCGGTCGCGCTGCTGGGGTTCGGCCTGGATTCGCTGATCGAGCTGGCCTCGGCCAGCATCGTGATATGGCGCTTCACCGGAGATCGGATCCAGAGCGAGGCCGCTGAGCGCCGCGCGCAGCAGCTCATCGCTGGGTGCTTCGCCGCGCTGGCTGTCTACCTGGTCTACGACGGCATCACCACGCTCGTCGGTGGCCCGCATCCTACGGTGAGCTGGGTGGGTGTCGCCGTGTCGACCGGCGCGATCATCGTGATGCCTGGTCTCGCGCGGGCCAAGAACCGCGTCGCCGCGCAGCTCGGCTCAGGCGCCGTCAGCGGCGACGCCGCTCAGTCGTGGCTGTGTGCGATCGCTGCGGCTGGGGTGCTTGTCAGCATCCTCGCCAACGCCGCTCTCGGCTGGTGGTGGTTGGACCCGATCATTGGCCTCGGCATCGCTGGCCTTGCTGTGCACGAGTGCCGTGAAGCTTGGGCTGGCGAAGTCTGCGCGGACTGCGCTCCCTTGGGCTTCGAGGCGAGCGACGCGAGCAGCTGCGAACGCTGCACGCACGCTGAGTAGCTGAGGAGCCGACACGCGACCCACGCGCTGGCACTTACGCCGCAGGTGCGACTACACCGCTTACGGTTTGATCGAGACGCAGAACCGCCGCGCGGCCCGCCCAACGCCGAGCTCCGGATAGGCAGGTGCGCCCTCAGCAAGCGCGAGGCCCACGCACCCGCCTGTGCGCAATCCCATGGGCCTGACCGCCGCAGGTGGCTCTGCTCACTTCTCGATTGTCGCCACCTGGGAACCCGGCCGTTGGCTGCCGCTTCGGCCAGCCGGAGATCCAGAGTGACAGAAGTCCGCGAGGCCAGAATCGGTCCCGCCAGATGGCTCAGTCTTCGTGCGAGCAGCCGCCTCGTGGACGGCGCCACGCCAGCCGGGACTTCGCTGCCGGACGAGTGCAGTTCACGACTGGCGCGTCGCGTCCGCTGGAGCAAGCCGAGACGACCTTGAAACGCGCCGCGGCCGGACTTCGGCGGCGCGTTAGTGCTCGAGCCCTGAACAGCTTTCGGTGTCTGGGGCATCGGCGTGCCCGAGCTCATTCGGCCGGTAGGTCTGGTAAATCGCTCCGGCGGGCTGGCGGCGGCCGACGCCGATGAAGACGCCCGTGTTACGCCAGCTCACCGAGCCCACGATGCTCCACGTGCTCAGACTGCTCGACATCAAGCCCGGCGCCTAGTAAAGCCCAGCGAACCCCAAAACATCCAAATTCCGCACCACTGCCCGAGCTTTTGCCGCTCAAACGAGAGGTGTCCGATTAGAGCGCGGTTACGTTTGTGGCCCTCGGTCCCTTCTCGCCGACCTCGGTGTCGTAGGAGACCTTGGCGCCTTCGCGAAGGTCCCGATAGCCGTTTGAGTTGATCGCCGACTGATGGACGAAGACGTCGTCGGTGCCGTCATCGGGGCTAATGAAACCGAACCCCTTGTCCGCTTTGAACCACTTGACGGTTCCGGTGGCCATGTTGGTCCTCCGTGTTCTGGTGCCGCGACGGCGGAGGAAGCCAAAGCAACGACTGCGGGCGCTGGCACATGTCAGTCCGAGCCGAGTGCCCGAACCCTCATCGACGATAACAACCGCGCCCTGGGGATGGGTGCCAGTCGTTGCCGCCCGGCCCGGCTAGCCGGGCGTTCGCAGCAGCGCGAGGATCCGCGGGTGGCCATCGATTTCCAGCTCGTCGACGACCTCGACCTCGTCGAAGCCAACGAGCCGCGCCAATCGCCGCAGACCCTCCGCCGAGAAACCCCAGTACACAAAGTCATCGCGCGCGTACACGTCGCCGCGCTCGTGAACCTCGATCGCGGGCGCGTCGGCGGGCAGATCAGAGCCGTAGGTCTCGAGCACGATCTCGCCGCCCGCAGCCAACACATCCACCAATACCCGCAGCAACCCGATCGGATCGGTCACCCGGTGCAAGAGACCGAAACACAGCACAACATCGAAGCGCTCGGCGAGCTCGTTCACGTCGAGCGCGTCCATGCGTCGGTACTGGACCCGTGATCCGACCAGCTCAGCGATCGTACGGAACCCGGCGCCGCCCTGAAGCGTTATCCCGAATCGAGCTCGTACCCAGTGGACGTACTGCTCATTGTCGACCGCGACCACGCGCCGCGCACCGCGGGCCTCCGCGAGAAAGCTGTAGAAGCCGTCAAACGCGCCCACGTCAAGCACGCTACGGCCAGCAAACCGATCCGCGCCGAGCACCGCCAAGCGGTAGCCGTGATCGCGCGCAATACCACGTGTGTAGATCCCCGGGGCGAGCGCGAACGTGTGAAACCACAGCGGAACCGAATCACGGACGCGCTCGGCGTCCACCGCCGGCGCTCCGATCGCATAAAGATCGGCGACAGTCCGCTCGGCACCAGACGTCTCTGGGATCGCCTCGATCGCCTCGACCCCGTCTGCATGGACTGCCAAAACATCACCTCTCTTGTTCACAAGATAGTCACACCTTGACAGCCTGACCGCCACGACGCCTCGACAGCGCCTCAGCGATCCGCGCATCGTCGGCTCCGGCATCCAGCGCGCCACCCTCGCCACGTCAGCGGCCACGACCGGACCGCACGCGCGTCGACCCCGGCGCGACCCAGCGCCCGGCGGCCATGCAACCCGCGGTCGCCAAGCGTCCGGCAACAGCAGCGCCGCATGCGGAAATGCTCGACGGCAAAGAATCTCGCTGGACGCGCGCCCCAATCTCGCTCGAGGGCGACAATCCGTCGATGACGCCCGCTGACGCCCAGCAACAACGGCTGCTAGAGCGACTGCGCGAGGCCGGCGACCAGCCGGTCGCGTTTCACCGAACTGCACGCATCCGGGATCGCGTTCCCCGCCGCCGTCGTATCAGAGCTCGAGCTAAACGGATACGTCATCGAACGCGTCAATGACCACAGCAGGCCGGTCGGGCGTGCGCCTGCTCCAGCCAGAACCCCAGACAGACCCACCGGCCCCGGGCGGCGCCGACCGCCCCGGCACCGATAGCAACGCCCACCTGATCGCCGAGGTCGAGAACCTACGCCCCCGGGCTCGCCCTCAACGCGGGCTACGGCCACCACTCGGACACGCTCTGGCTGGCCACGCGCGGATGGCAGGTCACCGCGGTCGACACCCCCGCCCCTTCACCCGATCGGCGAAGCGGACCGGACCGTCGGAGCGGCGCCACTTCAGGGTGTTCGGCGACCTCTACTCACTTCTCGTTTGTCGCCGCTCGGGCAGCGTCGCGCCAGCTCCTGCTCCGTCGGCGCGTCGAGCCGAAGCAGCAGTCGCGGGCCGCGAAAACGACGGCGTCCAGATGGCTGAGCCTTCGTGAAAGGAGGTGTCTCGCCCGCCATGGCGGGGCCTACGGGACCGGGATCGAAGAGATCAGTGCAGCGCGTTTCAGGGCGAGGATTTTGTCGTCGAGAACAGCCAGCCTCTGCCTGCCGTGCCTGGGTTGCGCCGCGACTCTGCCTGGGCGAGGGCTATGTCCTGCCGCTGGAAGCGCCCTGCCGCGTCTCGTCTCCGAGTACAGGCTGACATTCGAGTTGTCGGCCGTTTTGTTCCTCGATTTGGTCGCGGGACCGGCCGGCCTGACGTGTCGTCGACGCCCCTTGATCGGGATCGGACCGGGCGGGTCTTGCGGAACCCCTGGCATGCGCACCGGGTTGGAGATCTGCTTGTTGCAGGCATACGCCCGGATGGGGTTCCGCCTGTGGCACGCCCACTCCAGGGTCGCCTATGAGATGGCTTGGCTGCTGAGTTGCCGGCGGGCGTGGTCGGTGAGCGCTTGGGCGGCGGGGCTGGTGGGTTCTTGCTCGGAGCGCCAGGCGAGTTTGAGGCGGGCTCGCAGCTCGGGGCGGGTGATCTTGACCGCTTGGACATCAGGGGCGTAGGTGTCGGCGGCCGCGTGCGTGAGGATCGCGATCCCGAGTCCTTCGGCGGCGAGGGCGGCGAGCGTACGCGGGTCTGAGGCCTGAAAAGCGATCCGGGGCGTAAAGCCTGCGGTGTCGCATGCCTGTTCGATCCGTAGACGCAGCCCGCTGCCGCTCGGGAGGCTGATCAGCGGCTGGTCTTTGAGCTTGCCGAGCGCGATCGTGGTCTGCGTCGCAAGCGGGTGATCGGGGCTGACGGCGGCGACCAGTGGCTCGTCGGCGGCGATCTGGGTCTCGATGCCGGCGGGTTGAGAACCGGTGTCACCGACCAGTCCAAGGTCGATCAGGCCGGCTTGGAGTGCGGTGATGATCTGGTCTGAGCTGTCTTCGAACAGCGCGATGTCGACATCTGGGTGGTGGTGGTGGAAGTCGGCCAGTACGCGCGGCAGGTTTACGGCGCGCGACGCGACAGACGGGACGGTGGCGACGGTCACGTGGCCGCGCAGCAGACCCGCGAGCTGGTCGACGGTGTCGCTGACCGCTGTGACGGCCGCGAGCGCGGCGCGCGCGTGGGGGACCACAGCGGCGCCGACCGCGGTCGGGCGCACTCCGCCGGGCGAGCGGTCCAGCAGAGTCTGTCCGAGCTCTGTCTCGAGCTGGCGGACTTGGGCTGAGACCCAGGGCTGGGCGACGTGCAGACGGGCGGCGGCCTTGGTGAAGCTGTGCTCTTCGACGACGGCGAGGAGGTACTGCAGCTGGCGCAGCTCCATAGCGGATCACTATAACCCTTAGCTGAGGTAGGTCTTTGACTTATGGACTTGCTGGTCGGATCCTGTGGGGATGCAAGCCTCCGGATACGTCTTCTCCGTCCTGCCGGTCGCGGTCGCCACGGCGTGCGCCGTGTGGCCGGTCCGCGGCGCGCTTCCCCGGCTCGGCACGGCAACCTATGTCGCGGGCTTCGCGCCCACCCAGCTGCCGGTCCCCGTCGCGTGCTACCTGCTGGCGTCCACCACGCTGTGTCTTGCGCAGGGCGAGCTGTGGTCGGCCTCCGGCCTGGTCGGCCTCGCTCTGACGATGTGCGCGTTGGCCGGGCTGGGAACGCTGGTAGCTCGTGCCCTGCCCACCCGGCGGGTGGTCGACCGGGCACTGGTCGCCTACGGGCCGGCAGAGGATCGGTCCGGCGCACCTGGCCCGCCGTCGGTGGCCGCACTGTGGCGCACCCGCCCGGTGGCCGCTGCGCTGCTGGTGCCGTTCCTGAGACGTCGCCGCGACGTGCAACGCATAGCCGATCTGGCCTACGGCGGCGCGGGGCGACTTCAGCGGCTGGACCTCTACCGGCACCGCTCGCGGCCAGACGACATGCCGGTGTTCGTCTACCTCCACGGCGGCCACTTCCACTCGGGTTCCAAGAACCGCGAGGCGCTGCCGCTGCTCTACCGGCTGGCCGCAAACGGCTGGATCGTCATCAGCGCCAACTACCGGCTCGCGCCGGCCGCGTCGTTCCCCGACGCCCACATCGACGCCAAACTGGTCCTGGCCTGGGTCGGTGAGCACGTCGCGGCGTTCGGCGGCGACCCGCGCACGATCGTGATCGCCGGCGACTCCGCCGGTGCGCACCTCGCCGCGTTCGCTGGGCTGACCGCGAAGGACCCGACCTACCAGCCCGGCTTCGAGCAAGCCGACACGAAGGTCACCGCGGTGGTCGGCCTGGGCGGCTACTACGGACCCCTCGACGCCGCCCGTCCCGAGACCTCCCCGCTGGCCCACGCGGGCGACGACGCGCCTCCCTTCCTGCTCTTGCACGGCGACCGCGACTCGGTCGTTCCAGTCCAATGGACGCGCGAGTTCGCCGCCTCCCTGCGCGCCACCTCACACGCCCCCGTCGAGCTCGTCGAGCTGCCCGGCGCCCAGCACGCCTTCGACCACTTCCAGACCCTCCAGAGCGCGCCCGTCGCCGCCGCCATCGAAGCGTTCACAGCATCGAGAAGCCGCCAGGACCGAGGGCGCCTGACCACCATTGACCGGAGGCCGCTCGCTACCGCATGAATTCGAGCGCCAACGACCTAGACGACACCTCTCGATTCTGCAAAGTCGCCGTTGGGGGTGAGAGTGGTCGACTCCGAGCGCTACGGGCACCGGCTCAAGACCGCTACGCCTGGACGTAACGAAGGGCTCGGCCAGCCGGACCTCATGATGCGCAGCGGCAGGGGGTGGCCCGACCAGCATTTCCTATGATCGAAGTCGTGTCCGTCACGGGTCCAGAGCCTGATCGCCGCAATGAGCTACGTGCAGCGGACTCCGACCGCGATGCAGTGGTCGAGCGGTTGCGAGACGCGGCGGCGGAGGGTCGTCTTGAGCACATCGAGTTAGACGCGAGGGTAGAGCGGGCCCTGACCGCTAAGACCTACGCAGATCTTGCTGTTCTCACCGCCGACCTGCCGCCGGAACCTTCGGCGGATCCGGGAGAGCCGCTGCTTCTCAAGGGCGGTGCCCATGGCGCGGCGCGCACTGGGCGCTGGCAGGTACCCGCTCGCATCACGGTCTACGGCGGGATGGGTGGTGCCAGGCTCGATTTCACCCGAACGGCCACCCGACTGGCTGAGGTCGAAGTAGAAGCGCACGGGCAGTGGGCGGGTGTGACGATCGTGATCCCCGATAGCTGGGGTGCAGAGACCGGCGGGCTGGACCCTGGGATCGGCGGACTGAGAGACAAGACCACTCCCGAAAGGCTCCCGGGAACCCCATTGCTCCGCCTCATAGGGACCGGCGGACCAGCAGGTGTCACGATCCGGCACCCCAACAGCTGGGAACGTCGCAAGCTGCGACGCAATCAGCCCAGTGACCTGCGAGACCACGGTCTACGGCTGGAGGATTAGGCCTGCCAGGCGAGCGCCCGGCCTGGAAATCACCGTCCGCTCGCGGCGCGACGTGAGCGTCCAGGACCTCGTACGGGCGCTGATCCACGCCTGCCCGCGCGGCTCAGACGAAAATAGTGGTCGGCGGGATGGCGCAACGGCCAGCACCACACGCACCCAGACGCCGGGGTCTCACCGCGACGCTTGCGCAGCTGTCCCTGTTCGCGGCCGCGCCGGCGCGCTCCTCGCCGAGGAGCGCAAAGGGCAGGTACGCGCGCGCGACCCCAAAGGGGTAATCCAGCAGCGTGTCGTGGCTCGCGCCAGCGGGTTGTGATCGTGGCTGCCAGTCCTACTGTGCTCCAGACACGACCATCGCCGCCGCGGCGCCGTGGTTACTGCATCGCGGAAACCCGCCTGATACTGGCTCTCGGACGGAGAGTGCCGCTTCGTCGCGAGGCTGTCGGAGTATCCGGAAAGAGCGTGAATGTGGTCGGCGGCTCGATCAGCCGCTGTCCGCGCGGGGTCGGCTGGCTCCCCCCCGGTCAGGCGGGGTTAGCGATCCAGTGCGTGTGGAGCTTGAGCAGATTGTGTGTCGCTGTGACCAACCGCCACTCCGACTGGGCGTCGGATCTGCCCCGACGCATGAACCGTTCGATGTGCCGGTTGAATTTGATCTGCCCGAACACCGGCTCGATCGTGATCTTGCGCTGCGCGTAGAGCGTGCGCCCCCGGTCAGTCTTGAGCTTGTCGCGCATCTGTTGGTAGGCACCGCCTCCCAACCGGGACGGATGCCTTTGCGCATGTTGCCGTCGGGCGGGGCAAGCACTTCGATCCCGCGATCGCGGATGCTTTGCATCTGCGCGGTGTGCCAGTAGCCGGCGTCGGCGAGCACCACGTCAGGACGAGCAGTGATGCCCTGACGCTGGATCTGGCGGAGGGTCACGTCGAGCATCGGTTCAAATCGCCCGAAGTCAGCCGCGTCGACTGTGACCTCGGCGGCGAGGATGATCTGGCGGTCATTGACAGCGGCCTGGGCGTTGTAGGCCTGGCGCGGCGGGGTCCCCTGCGTGCGCATCACTCGCGAGTCGGGATCAGACACGTTGATCTGTCCTTCGGGCAGCTCCGGCGCGACGTAGCGCTTCATCCCGACGCCGTGCAGCCGTCCTCCGCGGCGGTCAACCGCACCGGCTCGCCATCGCTCATAGGCCTCGTTGGCCGCCAGCTCGACCTCGCGATTTTGTTCAAGGCGCCACGCGCAGTCCAACAACCGATCGTCGCGTTCCCGCGCGATCGGTCGCTGCTCTGACGCGCGGTGCTCCTCAAGTTGGCGGCGGCCGATCTGAAACCACTGGCGTCGCCCGTTGCCGGTCGTTGACTGGTGCGGATCGATCACGACCGGCTCGGTGAGCGCACTGGCATTGACAGCCCGGCCCTTGCGCTCCTGGATGCGCCGCTTGGCGTCCTTTAAGGCAGCACGGCGGCCCTCGGGGGTGCGCAGCGCCTCGGGCAACTCATCACCGCGACGATCACCGTAGAGCTCATCCTCGCGACGGTCGACCTCCTCGGCCTCGCGCAGGATCTCCAGAGCGAGCTCGCGGTAGTCGCGGTTCTGATCCATCGACGCATTGGCCTTGATCTTGGTGCCGTCGATCGTGATCACCCCGACCGACACCAGGCCGGCTTCGCGACACAACCCCAGCACGTCGTCAAACAGCTCAGCGATCTCCTTCTCATGGCGGCGGCGGAACTCCGCGATCGTGGAGTGATCCGGGGTCCGCATGGTCGCGATCACCTTAAACGCGACGTCCTCCCAGCACGCCCGCTCGATCCCCCGCGACGACCTGTTCCCACGCGCGTAGGCGTAGAGCAAAAGAGCGACCAGCATCGCCGGGTCATACGGCGCGCGCCCCGACCCGCCCAGCCGATACCCCTCACAGAAGCGGTCAAGATCCATCTGATCCACCGCGCCCAGCACCGTCCACACCAAGTGATCCTCGGGCAGCCACTCGCTCAACGACGGTGGCATCAACAACATCTGCCCACGCTGACAACCGACGAATTCTCGAGCCATCCCAGAAGTGTCTTAAACCCGCCAGACGACATCGATATTCCGACAGCCTCGCGACCAAGCGGCAGCCGCGAGCTTGCGGCCCACGTTGTGGCTGATGCTCTGGAGTCTTGTCGACCGTCCCGCGCCGTTAGGCCGCTGACGGCTCGCTGAGGCGCGTGCTGACCTCATCTCGGTTGACCTTGAGCGCGTCAAGGAGCGCCGCGGCTGGGTCGGGTGGCGCGAGCGACAGCAAGGCGATCAGCACAGGCTCGCGCGACCACCGGGGCGATGGATCCCACGGCGCCCCCGAACCACGACGGTGGCGCCGGTCCTTTCCGGCCTCCTCCATCGCGCGCTTGGCGACGGGGGTCATCGGCAGGTGGTCTGTCAAGACCGCCTTCACGATGGCCCGTCGGCCGCCGAGCGTCGGTTCGCGGGTTGGCACCGGCGGCGCGTCGAGCGGCCTGTCGATTCCAATCGCTACAAGCGCGTCGCGATCCATCGCATCCAGCGCCTCACGCGCCGTGCCGAGATCGCAGCCCAGTAGCTGCGCGACGTCGGGCTCGCGCAACAGCCCGAGCACGAGGTCCTCGGTACCGACGCGCCTGTTACCACGTCGGCGCGCCTCCTCGCGCGCATATACGGCTGTCGCCCACGACTTAAACCCGCCGACCTTGCTTGCCTTCGCAGTCATCATGAAACCCACTTTCCGTATTTGGCGTGCACGGATTGCCGGGTGATCCCCAGCGCATCGCCGATCTGCTGCCAGGACCACCCCTGACCGCGTGCGACCGCGACTTGCCGTGCCTCGACGCGCTCCGCGATCCGGTGCAGCGCCAAAGCGGCACGCAGTCCCGACGCCGGATCCTCAGAGCCGATCGCTTCGGTGATCTCATCGATGTTCATGCCGTCAGTCTAGGCTGACAGCATCGTCTTGTCAAGCCAAACTGACACGAGAGGCGCCGTCAGGCGGGACCGTCCGGACGCTCAGGCGCTCGTGCCGGCGCACGAGCATGAATGCGGGCCTCCGCGCGAGCATGCCGAAGCACGCGCCAATCCCCACGGGCAGGACCGGCGTGAACCAATCGGCGAAACTGCCGCAACCACGAATCACCGGGTACGTCGTGGGCCTCAAACGCGTCGTTCGCGACTTCCCCTTCGGGTGACCCGGGCAGCGGAGGAGCAGTCAGGCCGTCGTAGCCTCTCGGCGACAAAGGGGGCGTCAGCTCGGCGACAAAGGGGGCGTCAGCTCGAGTGTGGCCGCAGTGCTGCTTTCGAGACAGCGCTTGCAGGAGGCCACCAAGCAACGGATGCGCGCTTGTGGCGAGTTGCGAGACCAGCTCGACCACTGGGACTCTGGCCTGCTTTGCCTTGGTGACGGGCGTGTCGGGACTTCCGTTCGTAAGGGGCAATGCCCCCGCTGCTAGTGCCGGCGTCCTGAGCGCTTCTTCCTCGTGCGTGGCGGAGGCGGCGGCCGCGTCTCGCGCCGTGTGCGCGTGCTCGACCCACCGGCGGCGAGCTGCTTTTCCTCGGGTTTGGGCTTTCCGCGCAGTAGCCGGGAGAGTCCGCCACCCCCACCGGAACCGTCCTCATTGGCGGTCGTGGCGGCGCGCCGGTCGCCGCGGCCGCCAGACGCCGCGGCTGGAGCGACAGGAGTCACCGGAGCGACCGGCCCAATCCTCCTCCGGATCACCCACTGCTGACCCATCGTCCACGCGTTGGTGGTGATCCAGTAGAGGGTCAACCCGGCAGGGAGGCTGATGATGAAGATCACGAAGAACAGCGGGAGCAGCAGCAGCATCCGCCGCTGCGTCGGATCCATCGTCGGCGCCCGCATCATCAGGCTCGACGCCAGCTGCGTCCCGACGTACAGCACGATCAGCACGACTAGCGTCAGGCCGGTGGCGGTGTTGGTCAGGTCGTGGATGAACAGCCAGCTCGATCCGTTGAGCCCGTGACACGCGGTCGTGTGTCCGACAGCTTGCTTGAGCGGGATGTTGTGATGCAGCGGCATAGGCGTGCCGATACGCCGCCTGGAGGCCCGGACAGATGTCCTCAGGCAGCCGCGCGCGCAGCGTGTAGAAGAGGCCGATGAAGACCGGGATCTGCGCCACCAGGGGGAGAAACGAGGCAAACGGGTTGATCTCGTTCTCCTTGTAGAACCTCATGATCTCCTGCTGCTGGCGCTGCTTGTCGTCCTTGTACTTCGCCTGGATCGCCTTCATCTGCGGCGCGACCCGCTGAAGCTTCTGCATCGAGTGCATCTGCTTGAAGGCGAGCGGCAGCAGCAGCGCTCGTACCACGACCGTCAGCGCGATGATCGACCAGCCCCACGAACCCCCAACGATGCTGTGGAAGAAGACAAGGACCGGACCGAAGATGTCGATCAGCGGCTGAAAGATGTTGGCCACGACCATGATCAGGTTGATGGGGCGGCGGAGTCTCTAGGTGCTCAGAGTTCGTCGCTGGCGATGAGCCGGGTCCAGTCGGAGGCGAGCGAATGTTTGAGGGTGCAGGCTGCGATTGGTTGCCCGTGCTCTTCGTTGTCGAGGTGCCAGCGGTTGTCCACGCGCGCCAGCACGGTCCATGACGCTGCACAGGAGCTCGAGGTCCGGTGTCGGTAGCCGACCGTGAGGACGAAGCGGTCCGGGAGTCGGCTTGGGTGCCAGTACTGCCAGCTGAGGTGTCCGCTGAGGATCGTTGGCAGCCCGCGTCCGTAGAACGCAAGCGCCGAGGCTTCGCCGTAGTTGTGGGCGAGGATCGCGCCGCCGGCGCGCTCGGTAGCGGGAAGGCCCGCCCATGCCTGCTCGACCTGGGCGGTCATCTCCGGCCAGCCGATCTCGTCCTTGAAGTAGCCGATCTTCCAGATGCTGGAGCTGACGAGTTGCCGGGTGGAGTAGAAGGGGATGACGATCGGCCCTGCCAGCGCGATTACCGCTGCCTGAAGCGCGAGCCCGGTAGCGACGAGCGCCAGCCGCCGCCTGGTTCGCAGCCAACCGTCGAGCGGCAACTGCTCCCGCGGCGACGGCCAGCGCGTCGGCCGGGAGGGGGTAATAGCTGCGGCCACGCTCGAGGAGGAACAGCGCGGTGACGAGGACCGGAATGAGCGCCAGCGCGCGCAGCCCGCGTCGCCATAGCCACACGACACCGGCACAGGCCAGAACGCCGGTCGAGCCGAGGAACAGCAGCTGCTGGGCGACGTACGCCGGGCGTGAGGTGCCCGAGGCGGTCTGGGCGTTTTGGCTTGAGAAGAAGTGGACGCTTGGCCAGCCGTGCTGCACCTGCCAGACCAGATTCGGGACAAGCAGCGCAATGGCGATCGCCAGCCCCAGCCACGGCCACACGCTCGCCAGCTGCCGGCGCTCGCTCCGAGGAGCAGGGCGAGCGACGAACGCCAGGATCGAGAAAGCCGATCGTGTACTTGGCCTCGAGCCCGACACCGGCGATCAGCCCGAGCAGCAGCCATAGGCGCGGCTCGCGCCGGACCAGCAGGCGCACCGCCACGTAGAGGAACGATGTCCAGGCGAGGGCGTCGAGCCAGGTGGGGTGAAAGATGCTCGCCGACCCGAGGATGTACGGGGTTAGCGCCCAGCCGAGCGCCGCAATCCACTGCGCTCTGCGCCCGCCGCCGAGCTCGCGGGCGATGAACGCGACCAGGATCACGGTCGCCGCGCCGGCCGCGAGGCTGACCATGCGCAGGGCGACCAGCGAGCCCGGCGCGAGCTTGTCGACGAGCCAGCCGACGACGGCGATCAGGGGCGGAAAGTCGACGTAGCCGAGGGCGAGATGGTGAGCGGCGGAGAGGAAGTAGAGCTCGTCGCGGTCCCAGCCGTAGCGCGACATGAACGGGGCGGTCACGGCGACCAGCGCGACCGCGCCGATGAGCCCGATCAGGAACGTCGCTCGCGCCGAGTCTCGCACGCGATCGGCGGCAGCCACGCGCGGCGAATGGCCCGAGCTCGACGGGATACGTTCCCAGGTCACCGCTCACCCTCGATCGCGTTGGGCTCCAGCGGCGACGAACGCTCGAGGCCCGCGACGATCTGTCGCCACGCCCACTCAAAGTCGGCGTCACGAACCGCCTGGTCGTGGGCGGCGAAGCGCCCTCCGACCTCGGAGGCGGCGAACCCGATCACGAACGTGCTCAGCAGCCGCTCCGCCCTCGGCACGAGCTCGTCCGGGACGCCGGCGTCCCTCAGCGCGGCGTACGCAACGTCGCGCACGGCCAGCGCCGCGGGGGTTGCCACCGGCCGCCCGAGCAGCAACGGGAAGGCATCGGGATGACGGGCGGCCGCCTGACGCATGCTGCGCGCCAGAGCGTGCAGACGCTCCTCGCCCGGCAGGCTGGGATCCGGCAGCTGGAGTTCCGCCAGCAGGCGCTCGACCAGCCCGTCGAGCAGGTCGTCCTTGTCGCGGACGTGGTGGTAGAGCGACATCGCGGTCACCCCCAGGCGCGCGGCCACGGCGCGCATGCTGACCGCGGCAAGTCCGCGTTCGTCGGCGAGGGCCAGGGTCTCGTCAAGGATCGCCTCGCGTGAGATCAGCGCTGGCCGTGGCATCAGGGCGGAAACTATACACCGTATGTTTACGATGTATAGAAATATCTGGACCGCGGTTCCAACGTTCGCGTCCTCATTGGCGTAAGGATCGCGGTCAGGCATCGCGCGTGGCTGTCCGCCATGCGCCGAGGGCACCGAGGACGAGCGGCCAGAGCATCATGGCCACGACGACCATGATCGACCTTTGTGCTTGGTCGAGAGGAGGGATCGTGGCGCATCGCTTAGCGGAGCCGGCGGAACGGGTCGGGCTGCCCGTTGAACCAGAGCTGATCGGCAAAAGGGGGTTGGCCGGGCGCTCCTTCACCACGAGCTGGAGCGCACCCTTGCCGCCGGCATAGGAAGCGTGCTCATCGAAAGTGATCCGGATGCTGGTTCTACCGCGCGGATGGCGGGGTGCCAATCGGTCACAGAACTGGCCCACAGCCGGACGCGATGTCACGTTGCCACGGGTCGAGACGGGGGCGCCCGCCGACGACTCTTGGACTGCCGGTCGATCGTGAGATCAGCCAAGCGCCTTGATGAAGCAGAGCGACTCGGCGCCGTACGCGAGGCGCCGGTAGAACTCAAGCGCTCGTTCGTTGGTCGACGAGACGTCCAGGCTCAGCACGGCGAATCCGCGCTCACGTGCCCAGGCTTCCCCCGCTTGCATCAACGCCCGGCCGACGCCCCTGCGCCGCGCACCCCCCGCGACGGCCAGATCCGCAACGTGGCCTCGTTCGACGCCCGCTACGTCGTTGCTCACCTTCAGCGAGATGAACCCGAGCGGCGTCCCGTCCTCGTCTTCGGCGATCAAGACTGTTGATTGCCGATCTTGATTGCGCACAGCCTCAGCAAGCACCTTCCGGAATCCCGGCCCGGCGCCTCGAGGTCCTTCCAAGCCGGAGACCCGAAGTCGAGCAGGCTCGACGCAAGCCCGGCGACGAAGTCGCTATCGCCGTTGCGCGCAGGGCGAATCTCGATCCGGTCGGGCATGTCAAGTTCATAGCTGCCCCCTTTTGAGGTTCCGGGGGGTCCGACCGTCAGCCGCCCCCTTCCGCAATCACGAAACACCAGGCACGTCACGGGCCGTGGGAGGCCGCGAGCGCACTGCTGCTTCAGGTCTCGGCAAATCTGAAGCAGCAATCCCGGATCGGTGGCCGGTCGGGCGACGACCGAGAAGTCTCGTCTGTCCGCCGCTGCTTGGCATTTAAGGCGGGCTCGTGGGTGTTTTCCCGGCGCGTCTGCAGTCATGGATTCAGCCAGTAGCGTCTCTTCGGCTGGACGGTGAGCGCATTTCATGCGCTCACGACGGACGACGCCGGCACCAAGAGGGAGCGGAGACGGGACTGTGCGAACCGAAGGCCGCTGCTATCGGCAGCCGTGTTGAACCAGGCTTTATGATCGGTCATTGTGATGGGGCCGGTGTGGGCTGCTCGCGGCCCAGGTTGGCTGAGGGTCCATTTGCGACAGGCTGGTCATGGTTTTTCGGACGGCAACTCTCGTTTCGCCTACCGAGAAGGTCGTTGCGGCGGTCAATGATCCACTTGAGCACGACGCGAACCGCGCGGCTGATGCCGCTCTTTCCCGCTCTCCGGGGCGAGCGCGGTTCAAAGCCGTCGGCCCGCCGCGAGGCTTGGGGGGAGGCGGTGCGCCGCTCGCTCCCGGCTTGCGTGCGGACTTCGAGCCGCGTTTCGGACACGACTTCTCGCGGGTGCGCGTGTACACGGACTCTGAGGCGACCGAAGCCGCCGCGGGCCTTCGTGCACGTGCATTCACCTACGGTTCCGACATCGGCTTCGCGGCTCATCAGTACCCGCCGGCGAGCCGAGAGGGATGGCACCTGATTGCCCATGAGTTGGCGCATGTCGTTCAGGGCGAGAGCGGTCGGACGACAAAGCTGCACCGTCAGCCGACAAGCACCGAGGAGCCTGTCGAGGACGTCCAGGACATCCCCGATATCCACGATCCGCGGATTAGTGATAGCTCGAGTCAGGAGGACCTTCGGCAGGTTTACTCGGATTATGGTTACGACACCACAGGTGTCACCTTCCACAAAATTGGGAAGAGCCACTGGGTGGCAGACCAGGTCCTGAGGCGTCGGAGAATCTCTGTGTTTGAAGAAGGGTCCTCGGGCTCGAGTTTTCGCCCGACCGGCGGAGACAGCGTCGGAGCTGGTCTTTCCGGCTCATCGGGCCCAACAGGCACCGACGACAAAGGTGATCCCGGCGGCAAGGACGCCCGGCCCGGAAGAAGGGGCCGGGGAACATCTGTAAGCGGGGAGGGGAAGACTGGCGGCCAAACGGAGGGCAAGCTCGGTGGCGCACCTGGCATAGATCGCCAGCAGGGAACGATTGGCGGCGGCGGCGGCGACATGTCGTTCCTTGACAAGGCCGCTGCACTGGCTTCGCTGATTGAAGATCCAAACAGTCTTTACGAGGCTAAGCAGACACGCCGGACCGGAAAAGGCGCTCAGTTCGGAAGTGGATTCATTCGCGGTTGGCTCGCGCAGGTTCTCGCTGTCGCACTCGTTTTTGGAGGCTCAATCGTTCGGCTGCTCAGGTTTGTCGGCGGGTCCCTCGGAAAGGCCTTCCGCGGTCTGGTTCGATCCCTTGAGCGCAGAGCTCTCGAAAAAGAAGCCACAGCTGCTGCTCCTGGAAGCCTCGGCGCGATGCGGCGCCTTGAGTACGAATCCAACCCGAAGCACCCGAAATGGACCAAGGACGGGCAAACAGGCGTGCGGGCGAGCAAGGCACCGAAGAACGGTCAAGAGGCTCTCGACAACTCGCTCCAGATCAGCGACAACTCATCCCGCCGTGTGGGGATCGATTACCAAACCGGCGAGATCGTGATCTTTCAGTCGCATACACCCGGCAAATACCATGCGCATGTCCGCACATGGGATCAGCTCGATACGTCAATGCAGAAGACACTCGTGGACGCCGGCATGACGGACCGGCGCGGCAAGATCCTTCGAGATTGACATGGAGTACGAGCCCCTCGACCCGATCTCGCGTGAAGACTGCGAACGCGCGCTCGCATCTCGCGACCCTAGCGTTGTTTGTCGGGCCCTCGTGAGCTCGGCCCTCCACGACGACGACTGGCGATGGGTACAGGAACAATCTCGGCGCCTCGCGCGCGACCCCCGACCGCAGGTGCGCGGGTCGCGGCGACCAGCATCGGCCACCTGGCGCGCCTGCACGGCCTACTCGACCTCGACGTCATCGTGCCGCTCCTCCAGGAACTCCTCCACGACCCTGAGATCGGTGGCCTCGCCGAAGATGCCCTCGCCGATATCCGAATGTTTGTTCGGACGAGCACGAGCGCTGAGTAGGTCGCCCGTTCAGTTCACCGCAATGGCTCACGCCGCGACCCACCTGCGTCGCCGACGCGATTACGCTCAGCACGAATTGCCCGTGGATACCGGGCCTGACTTTCTCCATCCGCAGTGAAGGTAGGCGAACGTTCGACACTCCGCAGACTTCCGCATAATGAGATTCAGCACCGTTGACCTGCCCCGGTTCGGGCGACACCGGGTTGTTGTGGTTGGTTGTTGTTGTTGTTGTTCGAGTGATTGTTCTGAACCGCCGAGCGGCGAGAGTCGTAGTTGTTCGTACGCGACCGGGGACAGCATCCCGAGCGTGGAGTGCCGGCGCTGGCGGTTGTAGAACGCCTCGATGTATTCGAACACCGCGGACTGCAGCTCGGGCCTTGAGGGCCAGCTCAGCGTCGCGATGATCGCCCGGCGTCTCGGACTCGCTCGCCAGAGCGTCCAGCGCGTCGCCGACGCGATCGTCGTCGCCGACGACCTCGCGACCTTTGAGCCCAACCCCGATCATCAGCGCTCGCCGCTACTGACCCTCACCGATGCCGGACAGCACGCCCTTGAACAGAACAACGACGCCGGTCGCGTACGCAACCTGAGCAACGCCGCGATCCTCGGCGACGACGGCATCACACATCTACGCAAGCTGCTCGCCCGCTACCGAGACGCTCTACGCGACTAACCGCACACCGGCCCACCAATCACTGTCGCTCGCACAATCAGCGGCCACGTCACGGCGAGAATAGGCCCTGGTCTCGCACCCGCTCTGGGTCGGCCGCGGGCAGAAGGAGCAGCACGGATCTCGTGGCTGCCTGGGCGACAGAGATGGCATGAACGGCCTTTGACCCGTGGCGTCTGGTGAAGGTGGCCGGTCCTCCGTGTCGATCGGCGCTGATAGGCACGCGCGGATTGCACCCGTGCGGCCGGCCAATCGATCAGGAGGTACCGACCGTGAATGACGGTATGTCATTGGTCGCCCAGAACGCTGCGGGCGTGATGCCGGCGCGGCTGGCTGGGGCGATCATCGCTGGGTTCGATGTGCGTTTGCGTCAGATCACGTTTGATTGTCTGGACTCGCGCAGTGGCGAGGTGACGCGCGGGCGGATCGCCTCAGAGTTGCCGTGAGCGCTCGAATCCCGGGGCGGCGGGCGGTGGCGATCCCTCCCCCGTGGTGGAGGGCTCGCACCGCGATCTCGCTGAACCCGGCTTGGTCCAGCTCGCGGCACCACCAGTCGATGCTGGCGGGATGCTCGCCGCGGCCGATCGCAAAACGGACCGCGTCCTTGGCCGAGCGCATCATCCCAGCAGGTCCACGTCGCAGCATCTCGCGAGTAAACCGTAGGATCACGGCCCGGTCGCGAGCTTGCCTGAACCCGACGTCGAACATCATGTCGCCGACCACGAGCCGTCCGTTCGGGCGCAGCACCCTGATCGCTTCAGACAGGGCGCGGCGCTTGTCGCGATCCGTGAGGTGGTGAAGGCAATAGTTAGAGAGGACCACGTCGAACGACGCATCGGCAAGTGGCAGGTCTGAGGCGGTGCCGGCGACGACGTCCACGTTGTTGATCGAGCGCTGCTCGATGTCGCGCTCGAGATGGCGGCACATCCCTCGAGAGTTGTCCAGGGCGGTGACACGTGACACCCTCGATGCGGCGGCGACGTCAGCAGCCCAGTTCCGGCTCCGACATCGAGGACGCGATCACCGCGTACCAGGCGCGCCTCCGCGATGATCTGCCCATGCACCTCCCGGAAGCCGAGGCTGTCGGCAAGCGCCTGCACGTGCTCGACGTGGCCGTCCCAGGGCTTGACTCGACCGGGATTGCCGCGACGCCGTCGATCGGTTTGGCGGCCAAGCCGCCACCGCCACGGTGATTGTTCGGTCGATGCGGCGACGCGGCCGTGTTCCCGGTCTCGGCCTGCCCCTGTGGTGATAGCAGCCATATCCAACTGGTTCGGCTCGCGGGCATCGCGGTGCCGTTCACGCTGTCCTACCGGCCGTTGTTCACCGGACTCCGGATCGTCGCCGGCTGGCTGGCCGCGATCCTCGGACGCAGCCTCTATGTCCGCAAGCGGATCGGGGGTCAAGACCTGGCTCTTCATGCACCGGTTCACGATCGTCGTGTACCTGTTGGCACTGGTCCACGTGATCGGTTCCGGCACCGACGCCCGCAGCCCGTGGATGATCGCGATGCTGACCGCGCTCATAGCACCGATCGCGTTTGCGTTCACCTATCGGATCCTGCCGGACGCGAGGCGACAGCCGCCGCGGCTCGCCGCCGCTTGAGCCGGCCTGGGGCAATGCGCCCGGGCATCGGCCGCGTGGCGCCCGGACCCTGGGTCGTGCGCTCTCCGCCCGGCATTGACCCGAGCCGGCACTTCGGTGCCGCTCGCTCGAAGCCGGGCGACTGCGGGTTGAGGCGGGATCCGATGTTGTCAATGACCGCGCCGCCGGTGGCGAACGTCGGATGGGGGAAGTTCGGCACGTGTGCTTGCGCATGCACTCAGCGCTGGCGGCTTCACCGGCTTGCGTCGCACGAGCAGCTCGGCGAGAAGTACATCGACGTCGTGTCCGCGACGTCGAGGACAAGCACGGCGACCGCGCGAACGAGAACATCGCCCGCAGGCAACGGGACCCGTACGAACCGAGCGGAATTGCGTTGGATGCATCATTCGGCCGGTCGGATGACGCGATCGCCAGTGAGTTTGGGCGATTCCGAGCCCGGCTGTGAGTCGCTAGCGACTGGGAATACCGCTGCTACCGAGAGGTTTCATCGAGACATCCGGATCAGATGCAACATTGTTGCAGTGATTGCGACCGGTCTGTGGGTAGCCGTATCGACGCTGCTGGCGCGGCGCACTTGGTGCTCGCTCAGGGCGTTGCGCAGCTTGATCCGGCTCGCGCGGTGTTCGACGGGATGTTGGCGGGCTGGTGCGCGCAGCAGCGCAGCCGGTTGTTGAACGAGCTGACGATCGGCCAGCGGGAGCGGCTGGTGCGCCGGTTCGCCGAGTTCACGAACGAGTACCCATGGACCTGGCGGGCACAGGATGTTGAGGCGTTCACGACGTCGCTGCGATCGGACGGCCGGTCGCACTCGACGATCCGCGGGTATCACGACCAGCTCGGCTTGTTCGTGGCGTTCGTGTGCGACCGCCGCTACGGGTGGGTGGAGGAGTGCGAGCAGCGGTTCGGGCGGGCGCCGGCGGTGATCTGCCATGAGTGGAACACGGCGGTGCACGCGAGCGAGTTCGAGGGCCGACCGGGCCGGCGGGCGTTGACCGCCTCGGAGTTGCAGCGGTTCTTCGATCACGCGGATGATCAGGTCGATCGGGTCGCGGGGAGCGGGCGGAAGGGAACGCTGGCGGCGTTCCGGGACGCGGCGATGTTCAAGGTCGTCTACGCGTGGGGGCTGCGTCGCCGCGAGACGGTGATGCTCGATGTCGCTGATCTGCATCGCAACGCGCAGGCGCCGCAGTTCGGTTCCTACGGCGCGCTGCACGTCCGCTACGGGAAGGCGTCGCGGGGGAGCGCGCCGAAGCGCCGGACGGTGCTGTCGGTGCATGATTGGGCGGTGGACGCGTTGCGGCAGTACGTCGAGGAGGTCCGCGACGGGTTTGAGCCCGGGGTCCATCCGGCGCTGTGGGTGACGGAGCGCCGCAGCCGGATGTCGGTCCGCAGGTCAACGCCCGGTTCGCGACCTACCGGGACGCGGCGGGGTTACCGGAGGAGCTGGATCTGCACTCGTTGCGGCATTCGTATGTGACGCATCTGATCGAGCAGGGGTTCCCGGAGCGGTTCATCACCGACCAGGTCGGGCACGCGTACGCGGCGACGACCGCGATCTACACCGGCGTGTCTGATGACTACAAGAACCGGGTGCTCGCGAAGGCGCTCGGCGGCGGGTTCGGGGTGGCGGGATGACCAGGAAGATGGGGGTGCGCTGGCACTTGCGGGAGGTGATGGCCACGAGGGGGATGTTCTCCACGACGGATCTGATCGGTCCGCTGGCGGAGCGCGGTGTGGAGCTCTCGCGCGAGCAGGTCTACCGGCTGGTGACCCAGCAGCCGGAGCGGCTCAACGTCTACACGCTCGCGGCGCTGTGTGACGTGCTCGAGTGCGGCGTCGGCGATCTGATCGAGCCGGTCGCCGAGCGCCGAGCGGCAGCGCAAGGCCGTCGGTTCGCCGGAGGAGCGGGCGACCAAGAAGGTGCGGGAGGGACTGCGACCCGGTCCGGGCGCGGATCGTCGACCCGGACAAGCCGGCCGGCACGTGAGCGACACGAAGCCGATTGCGCCGACGATGATCGCGCCGGGCCGCGCCGAGAACACGGAGCGGGTGATCGCCCTTGCCGCCGAGACAGTCGCAGGTATCCCCCGCACGTTGACGGCATCGTTGCGCGGGCGGCGATCATGCGGGTCACCTCGCGGACCGAGTCGCGGAACATGATCACCAACTACCTGGCTGCGCATCCGACCGCGCTCGTGGATGGCGGACTCGGGCGCGCCCGATCCGCTCGTGCGGCTGATCGAGGACCTGATCGCGAGCGGTGTCGACGGGCTGGAGCGGCCGCGGTGTTTGGATTGCGGAGAGGCGAGACCGCTTGCGCGGCGTGTGGCTGGTGGTCGGGTTTGCAACCGCTGCCTGTCCGACGACGACCGCTGGAGAGTGCGCGCAGTGCGGCAGGCTCGCGCGTCGCGCGAAACGCGATGCGGACGGCCAGCCGATCTGCGGGCGCTGCAATCAGCTCACCTACGTTCCGCGGTCCAACGCTGCGGCGTGTGCGGCGTGAACCGCACCTACAGGACGAAGAAGCGGATCTGCCGCGAATGCGCAGAGCTGCCGCACACCAGCTGCGCGCGTGTGGGCTGCCGGCCGCGATCCCGACAGACGGGACCGAGCCGCAGTGCTCGCATTGCGCGACGGGCACGACCGAGCCGTGCCGCGAGTGTGGTGAGCTGACCGCCGGTCGTGACCGCAAGGGCCGGCCGCGGTGCGAGCGCTGCTACCAGCGTCCGGTCGGGACCTGCGGCCGCTGCGGCCGGGTCCGCGCGATCGTCCGCCTCGCCGTCGACGGCGACCCGGATCTGTGCGCGATCTGCTGGACCGGTCCGACCGCCAGGTGCGAGAACTGCGGGAAGGTCCGTCCGTGCCGCGGTGAGCGCCGCGGCCGGATGCTGTGCGGCACGTGCGCGCCGGTCCGGCCGCAGACCTGCGCGCACTGCGGCCAGTCGCGCCGTCCGACCGCGCACTGGCCCGAGGGTCCGGTGTGCCGCGCTTGCTACGACCGCGCGCTCGACGCGAAGGCAACCTGCCCGCAGTGCGGCGAGCAGCGCCGGTTGATGCGCTACCCCGGCGCGATATGGTGCCCGTCTGCAGCGATTGCGCCGGCGTCGCGGCGCACCACGTGTGCGGGCGCTGCGGCGATGAGCACGCGCCCTACCAGCGCGGGCTGTGCCCGCGCTGCGTGACCACCGACCGGCTGAGCGAACTGCTCGGCGACGAGACGGCACGTCGCGAGCGCGGGCTCGACGGGCTGTTCGAGCTGCTGCTGTCGGTCCGCTCGATGAAGGACCGGCCCCGATGGCTGGCCAAGAGCCCGGTCGTGCCGCTGCTCGCCGAGCTCGGCCGCGGTGAGCTTGAGATCTCGCACGAGGCGCTGGACCGACACCCGTCGCGCCAGGCGGCGCGCCGGCTTGAGGATCTGCTCGTCGCCGTCGGCGCGCTCCCGTCGCGTGATCCGGCGCTCGCGCGGATGGAGGAATGGATCGAGCAGCACCTCGCTGGCAGCGAGCACGAGCCGGTGCTGCGGCCGTTCGCGCACTGGATCGTGCTGCGCCGCTACCGCCGCAAGAGCCAGCACGCGCCGCTGAACTTCGGGGAGCTGGGCCGCGCGAAGGCTGAGCTGGTCAGCGGGACGGCATTCCTGGAGTGGCTGACCGAACGCGGCCGCCCGCTCGAGCAGTGCGCGCAGTCCGACATCGACGCGTGGCTCGCCGGCCCGCGGACGGACCGTCACATCGCCCGGCAATTCGCCCGCTGGGCGATGGCCCAGAAGCTGATGCCGCGACTCGACTTCCCGGCCGGGCACCGCGGCGGCCCGACCCCGCCGATCACCGAGCACGATCCCGTCACGCTCACGCGACGATTGCTCGAGGACCCAGAGATCCCGGCACGTGAGCGGGTCGCCGCGATCCTCGTCGCCGTCTACGCCCAGCCGATCGTGCGCGTCGCGCGCTTCACGATCGATCAGATCACGATCAGCGACACGGAGACCACGATCCGGCTCGCGGCGACCCCCGTCGAACTCCCCGAACGGATCGCCGCAGCGGTGCGCGCCTGGCTTGATCAGCGGCAGGCCAGCATG
This sequence comes from uncultured Solirubrobacterales bacterium, assembly GCA_963770885.1. Lineage (GTDB taxonomy): Bacteria > Actinomycetota > Thermoleophilia > Solirubrobacterales > Solirubrobacteraceae > Palsa-465. The sequence continues at coordinate 648,339 of CAVYRI010000003.1, forward strand.
CCGCCGCTAGCCACCCCGTCGCCGTGGCTGTTTCCAGGCAACCGCCGTCACGGCCGATCGGCGAGCTATCGCTCAGCCGCCAGTTGAAGCTCGTCGGGATCGAGTGCAATCAGGACCGTCGCGCGGCGCTGCTGCACCTCGCCGCCGAGATCCCCGCCGCGATCCTCTCCGACATCGTCGGCATCCACGTCAACACCGCCGGCACCTGGGCGGAGATGGCCGGCCGCTCCTGGGGCGACTACCCCAGCCTCCGGGATTTCGTGGAGCTGGGGGAACCAGCGGGATAATCGGCCCGTGGAACAGGCGAAAGCGGCGGTTCGCGGCCTGCTCGATGTCCGAGGCTACGTGCCCGTCCGTATCGTGGCTGGTGTGATGACACGTGCGTCCGCGGCGTAGTGCCTTTATGCGAGCTCTCGGGCCTCGACACGCGCAGCCCGTCCGGAGGGTGCGTGCTGCCGGAGGGTTGTGGTTGGTCGCTGCCATGCTTGGGTCGGTCTCGCTCGCGGCGTGCGGCGCCGTCGCCGAGGCCGGCGGCTCCCCGGCGAGCACCCGGACACAAGCCGTCGCGGCGAGTTGCGCGGCGCTCACGCCAGGTCAGCAGTTCCAGGCCGCGCACGTCGTGTTCGACGGCACCATGCTGAGCGGCCCGACGGCGCTCGTCGGCGGGCAGCGCGCGTTGAGCTCGCCGGCGCGCGTCCGCGTGATCGGCTACCTGAAGGGTCATGGCCCCGCCGTCGTTCGCGTCGACACCGGATCGGCCGCAGGCGGTGGTGGCATCGTCATCAGCGAGGACGGGATCGAGCCGCTCGCCGGGCAGGACTGGAGGATCTACTCGGACACCTTTCGGCAGCCGTTCACAACATCAATCTGCGCCGGCAGCCGGCGGCTACGGGGCTCGGGGGCGGTGCCCGTGACCCGCGGCGAGGATCTCCCACACGCCTATCGGAAGCTCCACGCGGCCGGGCTGTCGGTCACGTTCACGCTCCCGTTCTCGCTTGATTGGTCGGGCGAGTGCGTGCCGCTCGTCACGGGGTCGGTGCCAAGGGCCGGCGCTGATGTGAGGCGGGGATCGGCGGTTTCGCTCCTCATGCGGATCCCCGGGTGTGGCGTCGCCAGCCCTGGCGTCCCGATTGGCAGGCTCCCGAGCTACCGGGTCCCCGACTTCATCGGCAAGCCGTTGACTGCGGCCATCGCGTGGATCCAGCACCGCAACCTGTACTGGGCGGCAACAATCCCACCGCTCCACGCCGGCGACGCCGCGACCCTGTTCGCCAACTACACGATCACTCGGCAGCGGCCGCGCCCCGGTGGCGCGATGAAGCTCGGCAACGAAGGCCACGACAGCTTCCAGCCCACGCCGCTGAGCCTGACGGTCAACGGCCGGCCCCCAGCCGGGAGATAACCCCCCTGCCCGTTGGCCGCGCCCGCCAGCGCCGAACTGCACTCGCCCTACGGGCTCGCTCCGTTCGACGCCGGCGGCAACGTCTGTCGCGCGGTCAGCAATCAAACGGATCAATCAACGGCTCCAGGTGCGCAAGCGGCCGTGAATACTGCTCGCTTCGAATACTGCTCTGCGCCAGTTAGGAGGCCACTACCGTAGCGTTGGCTCGATGCGCTGGTGCAGCCTGTTGGTCGCCGTCGCGCTGCACTCATCCACGCGAGACACCATTCGAAGCTGCGCTATCGGCGATTAGCCCCGGGCTCCGGCCGACTCGGTCGAGGGCGAAACGGCGCGCCACGCCTGAACTGTCGACCGAGAACACCGACGTCAATAGAACGAGCGCCTTCGTCGACTTGCAGCCCGTGAACGAGTGCGTCGATGACCTGTCCGGCGGTAATGGCCTCGGCGCTAGGCCGGCCCGGTGCGCGGGGATCCGGACCGATCCCAGCTGCGCTTGTGGGGCTGCTTGGTTCTACTCTGACGGCGTCGGGGTGATTACGGTTGTGTGTGGGCGCGCTCGTTGTGATGCTGGGGCATGGCGTCTGCTGAGGCATCTTCTGCTTCTGCGGGGATTGCCTTCGGCCCCCGGTTTGGAGGCCTCGTTCGTCGCTTCGTCGGTTGGCTGGTCGAGCATCGTTCGCGGCTGCTGGCTGGACTTGCGGCTGGCTCGATCGTGGTCGGCGCCGCTTTGTATCTGGCCGGAGAGCCCGCCGCGAGCCAGGATGTGTGGGGCGCTGCAGTGGCTGTGTTGGCTGCCGAGCTCGCGTTCGAGGTGTTGCGCACCGTGATCGTCGACCATCACATGGGCGTCGATACGATCGCGCTTGTCGCGATGCTCGGGGCGCTGGCGCTCGGGGAGGAGTTCGCGGGGGTCATTATCGGCTTGATGTTTTCGGGCGGAGCGACGCTCGAGGACATCGCGTCGACGCGCGCCCGTCGCGAGCTGACGGGTCTGATCCAGCGCGCGCCGAAGGTCGCGCAGCTGCGCGTCGGCGGGCAGCTTGAACAGGTGCCGGTCGCTGAGGTCAAGACGGGCGACGTCGTGGTCGTGAGAACAGGTGAGGTGGTGCCGGTCGACGGCACCGTGGTCGGCGGGCAGGCGGTGGTTGACACCAGCACGCTGAGCGGCGAGCCGCTGCCGGTGACGATCGGACCGGGGATGGCGGTTTTGAGCGGGTCAGCGAATGCCGGCTCCCCGTTTGACGTCCGGGCTGACAAACCCGCGGCCGACAGCGCCTACGCCGCCCTGGTGCGGTTGGTCGAGCAGGCTCAGGCGCACCGGGCGCCGTTCGTGCGGATGGCGGACCGCTATGCCGGTTTCTTTCTGCCCGTGACGCTGATCACCGCCGGGCTGGCGTGGGCGATCAGCGGCGATCCCGTCCGTGCGCTGGCCGTCGTCGTCGTCGCCACGCCGTGCCCGCTGATCCTTGCGGCGCCGATCGCGCTCGTCTCGGGCCTCTCGCGCGCCGCCCGTTACGGGGTGATCGTCAAGGGCGCCGGCGCGATCGAAACGCTCGGCGAGGCACGCACCGTCCTGTTCGATAAGACCGGCACGCTGACCGCGGGAACGCCGGACGTCCGCGACATCGTCGCCTATCGAGATCACCAGCCCGCCGATGTGCTTGCGCTCGCCGCGTCTGTTGACCGCATGTCCGCGCACGTGCTCGGCCAGGCGCTCGCGAATGCCGCCGCCGACTCAGGGCTCAAGCCCAGCACGGCCAGCGATGTTCACGAGGAGCCCGGCCAGGGCATCCAGGGGACTGTCGATGGCCACAGGGTGGCGGTCGGCAGCCGCGCGTTCATGCGCTGGTCCGGAATCCCTGAACGAGAGATCGCCTCCGCCGCCGTCCTGCGAGGCCACGGCTCTGGCGAGGCGCTCGTCCTCGTCGGCGTCGACGGCCATATCGGTGGCGTCATCGTGATGGCCGACGAGCCGCGACCAGACGCCGATCGGATCGTCGAACGACTGCGCGCCGAAGGGATCCGACACGTCGCGATGGCATCAGGAGACCGCCGGTCCGTCGCTGAGCGAATCGGCCAACAGCTCGGAGTGGACCGCGTCTACGCCGAGCAGTCGCCCGAGCAGAAGCTCGACGTCGTCCGCCGGCTGCGCGCCGACCCAGAGCTGCGCCCAGTGATCATGGTCGGCGACGGGGTCAACGACGCACCCGCGCTCGCGCTCTCAGACCTCGGCATCGCGATGGGCGTTGCCGGCGCGACCGTATCCTCAGAAACCGCCGACGCCGTCATCACCGTCGACCGGATCGACCGCGTCGCCGACGCCGTGCACACCGGACGCCGCTCCCTGCACATCGCTCGCCAGAGCGTGCTCGCGGGCATGGGCCTGAGCCTCGCCGCGATGGCAGTCGCAGCTGCCGGCTACCTGCCCCCTGTCGCCGGCGCCCTGTTTCAAGAGGTAATCGACCTCGCCGTAATCGTGAACGCCCTACGCGCACTCCACAGCTAAACCACAACTCAGATCCGGACCTGAATGGGAAACGGCCGCGTTCAGACGCGCAGCAGACGCAAGAGTGCGAGCATCGACCCGACTCCGATCGCGGTGCCGAGGGCCCAGGCAGCAACGGCCTCGCCGGTCGGCGTCGTGAGCTCGTAGAAGTTGCGTAGGAACGGGACGATGAGCGCGAGGGCGAACAGCAGGGCCATCAGGGCGCACAGTCCGGCGACGAGGAGGCGGCGCCGACCCGGCTCGGCCTCGAGCCGGATCACGACCGCGAGCCCGCAGACGACCACGATCCCGGTTGCGACGGTACGGGAGGGGGCGAGACCGAGTTTGAATCCGTAGCGCGCGAGCAGGTAGCCGGTGATGATCCCGGTTCCGATCGCGAGGCCGGCTGGGATCGCGAAGCGGGCGACGGACTCGAGGAAACGCTCGGGTCGCCACGGCCCGGTGCTCGGCGCAAGTGCGAGCAGGAAGGCGGGAATGCCGATCGTGACGGTGGAGGCGATCGTGAACTGGCGCGGGAGCAGCGGGAAGCTTCCGGTCGGGATCGCGACCGCCAGGCCGACGATCGCGGTGAACACGGTCTTGGTGATGAACAGCTTGGCCACCCGTTGGATGTTGCGCAGGATCTGGCGCCCTTCGGCGACCATTCCGGGCACGACGCCGAAGTCGTCGCGTACCAGGACGAGGTCGGCCACCGAGCGCGACATCTGCGTCCCGGAGCCCTGGGCGATCGCCAGGCGCGCCTCCTTGAGCGCGGGCACGTCGTTGACCCCGTCGCCGACCATCGCGACATAGCGGCCGGCGTCAGCGAGTGCCGCGACGATCGCCCGCTTGCCCTCGGGCGAGATCCGCCCGACCGCCGGCGCGGCCAGGACGGCGTCGCGCAGCGCCGCCGGGTCGCCCGGGAGCGCCTCCCCGTCGAGCGCCGGTGCCGAGCCGGGCACACCGGCATCGCGGGCGATCGCGCCCACGGTCGCGGGCGCGTCGCCGGACAGCACCTTCAACTCCACCCCCTGAGCGGTGAGGAAGGCGACCGTCTCGCCCGCGTTGGCGCGCAGGCGCTCAGCAAGCACGACCAGCCCGAGCGCCTGCACGTCGGCGGGGAACTGCGGATCGGCGTCGGCGGCGGGTAGAGGCGACCCGCTGCGGCCCAGCGCGAGCACCCGTCGTCCCGCGCTAGCCTCCTCACTGGCTCGCGCCGTGAGGGCCGAGTCGGCCGTCGCGAACCGCTCGGGCGCGCCCAGCACGAGCCGCTCATCGCCGAGGTCAAGCGCGCTCCAGCGACGCCGGGAGGAGAACGGCACCTGTGCGACCACGCGGCGCGCCTCGACATCTGCCAGTCGAGCCTCCGCGATCGCCTCGAGCGTCAGGTTGCGAGCCGGGGCGCTCGCGGCGTAGCAGCTCAGCTCGCGCGCGATCGACGTCTCGGTCGCAGCGGGCGTGGGAACCACCGCCAGCACCCTGAGCGTCGGCTCGGTCAACGTGCCCGTCTTGTCGGTGCAGACGATGTCGACCGAGGCCAGCGACTCGATCGCGTTGAGCTGCTGCGCGAGTACGCCGCGCTGGGCCATCTTGAACGCCGACACCGCCGCCGTGACGCTGATCAGCAAGATCAGGCCCTCGGGGACGAGGTTGACGATCCCGGCGGTGACGGCCTGCACTCGAGCGGTGGCGGACTCGGGGCGAGCGAAGACCGAGACCGTCAGCCCGATCGCGAGCGGGACCGCGAGCACGATCAGCCACAGCAACAGCCGATCGTTGGCCCGCTCGAGCGGCGAGCGCGGGTGACGAAACGCCCGCGCGGTCGCGGTCAGCCGCTCCGCGCGGCTGTCCGGACCCACCGCCGTAGCCTCAAAGAGAGCGGCGCCCTCGACCGCGAACGAGCCCGACCACACCGGTTCCCCAGGGCCGCGCACGACCAGCTCGGACTCGCCGGTGAGATTGGCCTCATCCAGCGCGAGCCCGTCCGCCGACACGACGGTACCGTCGGCGACGACCTGATCGCCCGCCGCTAGGCGGACGAGATCCCCCACGATCACCCGCTCGACCGGAACGCGGCGGTCGACGCCATCGCGGACCACGACGGCCTCTGGCGCGACGAGCGCGGCGAGCCGGTCGAGCGCTCGCTTGGAACGGATCTCCTGGAAGGACCCGATCGCGATGTTCGAAACCAGGATCCCCAGAAACAATGCGTCCCGCCACGACCCAAACACGATCGTCAGCACCCCGAACAAGAGCAGGATCCCGTTGGGGATCGTGACCGTGTTCGCGCGAACGATGCTGGCATAGGAGCGGCTCGACCGCGGGCGCGGGAGCTCCCCGCGCACTTCGAGGCGACGGGCCGCCTCGACCTCAGTCAGTCCGGTCAGGGTGGTGTCGGCTGCTGCCACGGCTCACCGACGCTACCGCGCCGCACCGCGCCCACGGCAGCTGCCTGCGGCGAGGTGCGCAGCCTGTACGGCCAGGCCCAGGCGCGCGTGATGCACAGGGCCCGGGCTCAGATCGACACGGAACGCAACGCGGTCTCCCGGGCGAGCGCGTCCCATGACGCGGCGAAGGATGCTGGTGTGCGCTGGACAGTCCGGGCTCGTGTCGGCGGATCGGCTCGGCGTCGGCGGAGCGAAGCGCGGTGCGCATCCCGAGCGATCCCGACGGAGCAGTAACCCGCGTCCGCTCACTTCGGATCTCACGAAGCCGGAGGCGCCTTCAGGAACCGCTCGCGTGTCCAGAAGCCTCCTGGCTTGGATCCGGGAGCATCGGAGGCAGGAGCCCAGCCGCCGCCGCACCGCCCCGGCGACACACCAAGCATCCATGGGATCACGCCCCGAGTGCTAGTGGCACTACGCAGCGGTCGGGGCCCGCGGGTTTGTAAGCGCCAGCGCGATCTGGTCAGCCCATGCGCTGATGACCGGCCAATCGCGGTGGTCGCCGAAGCGTCCGCCGAACACATGGAATATGACGCGGGATCAGAATGACCACTGGTGCTCGCGGATGACGCCTTGAAAGACGCGGTAGTCGAGCGGCTTTACGGCGGCCAGGACGTCGTGATGCGCTCGGGCTCCTTGCGGGTCACCGGTCCTATCAGGCGCTTGGTATCGCCAAATGCTCCCACGCTGAAGAGCCAGGGCGGCACGGCAGCGAGAGCGTCGCCGTGAACGGGGTACGAACCTGTCAGCCTCGAGTGGCCAGGACTGGTCGTAGACCCGTGCGCCGAATCCCACCGCGTCGTAGGCGTCGACGGTTTGAACCGCGTCCACGTGGCGAAGGTCTACCGCGACGCCGGTGTCGGCGATTCGGGCAGCGATGTGGGAGGCAATTCCCTCGGTCGCGCCGTGGCGGCTGGCGTAGACGACAAGCACGACCATGAGGCGATGATCACAGTCACACACCGAGGGCGCCTCCGGGCAATACCGCATACCGAGTCACAAGCTCTGACTGAGCACGCCCCCGCTTGCATCGTCCGCGACGCGCCTGCGGGATTCCGAGGGGGCGGCCTCAAGCCGCACGCAGAAACCAGCCTCACGCCCCCGAGACGCCTTCTCTCACGAATAGGCGCCCACATTGGTGCGCGTCCGGGGGGCTCGTCGACCGTTGCTCTGGATCTCGCGTCGGTCGAAGCGGCGGCCAGTGGCTGACTGCTCAGCCGGCGACCAACAGACCCACGCCCGGCTCGCTTGACGCTAGTCCTCGTGCCCGGATCTGGGCCGGAGCGCACGTCAGCATCCTGCCCGTGTCGGCGCGCGCGAACATCGCAACGCATACCTGCCACGACTCGCGAGCACAAGTCCGGGGACGCGCAGCGGCCAGACCTCGGAGACAGGGCGCGTTTCATAACCGACTCTGGGCGGGGATTGCGCTGCGGTGGCCGTAATGTGTGAAGAGCCTTTCAGATCCGATCCCGCTTCGGTGCTCGCGCCGTCACCTGGTGTGGACACGAAGCCCAGCACGAGATAGGAGTTCCATGATGCGCCGCTGGATGACTTCCCGCCGTCAGACCGCAGGCTTCAGGTTCACCGGCGCCAGCGTCACTGGCGCGATCGCCGTTGGGTCCCGGCTTGTCGGGCCGTCGGCGATGGCGTCGCTCGCGATCGGCGCGGCGGCTATCGGCGCCGTAGCGATCGGACGGGTGGCGATTGCCGACGCGGTGATTCGCAGGCTCCGGGCAGGGGAGATCGAGATCAGATCACTGAAGGTGCGGGAGCTGGAAATCGCGGGTCGGCGCTGGCCTGACCAGGTGCCACCACCAACGGCGGTGTAGTCCTGCCCTAGCTCAACCACGCATTCAGCAGGCTGGGATCTCGGTTGCGGCTCTGGGTGAGAGGCAGCCGGCGTGGTCCTAGCTGCGGAAAACGCCGGGCCCGTCGACGTTCTGAAGGATCCTGGATGCGCATGGTCTCGTCAGCAAGCGCGGGATCGGGAAAGTCGCTGCGGTGTCCCATTGCCGACAAGTCGGCTCGCGGAACAGCAGCGCTGGCTGGCTGGTGATCAGGGGGAACCACGGATGGTGATCGGTACCGGTCGCAGATGCCAGCGGGGCGGGCGACCGCCATGCTGATTTGATGCGCTCTTGGCGACCATCGGGCGATCGGCGAGCTGGGCGATTGAGCGATCGCCGCTTGGCGCCTTTCGGAAGGTCGGCGGGGCTGCTGGTCGCAGTGGTCGTGGTGGCGCTGGTGTTACCCGGCTGCGGCTCGCAGGGCCATTCGTCGCCTCCTCTGGCGCCCGGCCAGCGAGCGAACATCGTGTTCGTCCTGACTGACGATCTGTCGATGAACCTGCTGCGGTATATGCCGCACGTGCAGGCGATGGAGCGCGACGGTCTTACGTTCAGCAACTACTTCGTCTCGGACTCGCTGTGCTGCCCGTCGCGGGCGTCGATCTTCACCGGGAATTTGCCTCACGACACCCGCGTCTACAACAACGTTCCACCTGAAGGGGGACTTAGCACGTTTCGCGCGCGCGGCGAGGAGCGGCATACGTTCGCGGTGGCGCTCAAGCGAGCGGGCTACCGGACCGCGATGATGGGCAAGTACCTGAACGGCTACCTCGATCAGCACGGCCAGGCGTCCACGCCGACGGGAGCGTACGTACCGCCGGGGTGGTCCGAATGGGACGTCGCCGGATGGGGCTACCCGGAGTTCAACTACTACCTGTACTCAGACGGGAAGGTCGTCCACTACGGCCATCGCCCGTCGGCCTACCTGACCGACGTGCTGGCGCGCAGCGGCGTCGAGTTCATCAACAAGGCGACGGCGAGTCGAAAGCCATTCTTTCTCGAGCTCGCCACGTTCGCGCCGCACGCGCCGTATGTGCCCGCCCCGCGGAACGCACGCGCGTTCCCTGGTCTCCAAGTGCCCCACACGCCGAACTTCGACGTGCTTCCCACCCACGCGCCTGACTGGCTCGCCCCTCACCACCCGCTGACCCCCCGACAGCTCGCGGATGTCAACGACGCGTTTCGCCGCAGGGCTCGATCGGTGCTCGCGATCGATGCGATGATCGGGCGGATCGAGCACGCTCTTGCCGCCGACGGGGTCGCCCGCAGGACCTACATCGTGTTCAGCTCTGACAACGGCTACCACACCGGCGAGTACCGGTTGCTGCCGGGGAAGCTGACGGCGTTCGATACCGACATCCACGTGCCGCTCGTGGTCGTCGGTCCCGGGGTCCCTGCCGGGAAGACGACGGCGGCGATGGCGGAGAACATCGACCTCGCGAAGACGTTCGCGGCGATCGGGGGCACAACGTTGCCGAGCGACGGACACAGCTTGCTCCCGTTGTGGAACGGCAAGGCGTCGTCGAACTGGCGCAACGCTGTCCTGATCGAGCACCAGGGACGAAACGAGCGCGCTGACCTGCCGGACTTTCAGGAGCCGCTGAGCGGCAACCCCCCGACGTATTACGCGCTGCGCACGGCCACGTTCCTGTACGTCGAATACAGCGGCGACCGCAAGCGCGAGTTCTACGACCTCAGAACCGATCCATTCGAACTGCATAACCTTGCCGGGACCCTGACCGCCGCTCAGCACGCGCAGCTGCATCGCGCGCTGAGGATCGCCGTGCACTGCCATGGCGGGCCGTCGTGCTGGCGTGCCATGCACGTCGCACCGGTGCCCTGAGCTCGGCCCTCTTCGTGTTCAGCCGAGGAGCCCGTGCGGCCGACGACCGATGCCGCGGGAGCAAGTGAGACGAAACGCTGCGCAGCAGTGGGTGTCGGGGCGTGTTGCAGTGAGCGGGCCGTTGTTCCCAGTCACGGTCTCAAGGATGTGGTCAGAGCCACATGAACTCGAGCCAGACGGAGACCACGGGGCAGTCACACACAGTAGAGCCGCGACTGCTCCCTTCACGACGGACGACCGGCAAAATCGGCGGCAGGCCTGAGGCGCTCGGCGACTGCTGGTCCGGGGCCGTGGCGGTCGGGAGCGGCAGTGGTGACCGTTGGCCGCATCGTCGATCAATGGAAAGCCTGCCGGTCGACGCTGTGTATGACGCCTCTAGCGCGTTACCTTGCTGTTACAAGTCCCCCGATACGGTTGATCCTGTCCGCCGAGCGGACGACGAATTGAACGCCGACCGCATAGCCCATAGTTGCACTCGCTGCCGCGGGCTTGGCGTTGGCGGTCGTTGCGTGCGGATCCTCGGCCAAGTCGAGCGCCAGCGGCGGCTCCCCGCTCAAAGAGGCGCAGTGCATGCGTTCGCGGGCGTGTCTCACTTCCCCGACGCGAGCCCGGGGCGGCCCCCGCGTCATCCCCAACTGGATCAAGCCGCACGCCCCCGCGTTCCTATCCGCTCAGAAGGCGTGCGCCAAGTTCCTGGGTGGCGGCGGAAGCCCACGGGCGGCCACGGCCAGCGAGAAGGTCGCCCTGCTCAACCTCGAGAGATGCATACGCGCCCACGGCCTGGCGAACTTTTCCGACCCGACGACTTCGCCTCCACCAGCCCCGCCGCCTGGTAGCCGTACGGGTAACGCCGTCGGCATCGATGGGGTCTGTCTGGTGTTCCCTCCTAAGTCGCCGGAGCTCAGGCGACAGAGGGAGGCAATACGGAAGGGTCGATGACGCACGCCTGGGTCGCCCCGCCGTCGTTCGTTCGCGGTCCATGATGGTCGCGTTGGCCAGCCGTAAGCGCACTCTCACCCTGGTCTTAGCGGGAACTTTCGCGGCGACCTGACAATCAGCTAGCGATGAAGGACGCCGGACGAGGAGTTCGCGACCCGTCGGCACTGGCGCGCCGCCAAGCGGCAGGCGCGCGCGATGCGGGACTCGACCTCGTAGGACGCACGACCCGATGGATGATTGCCGGCTCGGTGATCGTCGCCGCGGGCCTTTCGGCGCTTACCGCTCACGCCTACCACGCGCGAGCAGCGAGCTCCTCACATACGGCGGCGTCGACCACTCAGCAGTCCTCGCCGAGCCCGTCCTCAGGCGACGACGGCAGCACCACACCGCTGCAGTCCCCTTCTCAGGCGCCGGCGGCGACCACTCCGGCTCCAGCGGCACCGGTCGTCTCTGGCGGGTCCTGAGGCCGGAGCGCCACGATTAGCTTCGCGGCAGCGGTCACGCCCAGCCCGTTCTGGTTTCTGACACGCGGAACCGGTGCTGTGTCGCTCGTGCTGCTGACGGCGACGGTCGCGCTCGGCGTTGCGAATGTTCAGCGTGCACGAATTGGAGACATGCCGCGGTTCGTGCTCGAGGCCGTCCATCGAAGCGCAGCGCTGCTCGCCCTCAGCTTCGTCGTCGTCCATGTCGTCACCACGTTGCTCGACAGCTTCGCGCCGATCAGCCTGCTCGACGTGGTCATCCCGTTCAAGTCTGCCTATCGGCCTGTCTGGCTGGGTCTTGGCGCCGTCGCGTTCGATCTGCTCATTGTTGTCGTGGTAACCAGCCTGCTGCGCCGGCGACTCGACTATCGCGCCTGGCGGACGACGCACTGGCTCGTCTACGCCAGCTGGCCGATCGCGTTGGTGCATGGCCTTGGAACCGGGAGCGACACGAGGGCGCACTGGATGCTGTTGCTGACCGCAGCGTGTGTCGCGGTCGTGCTTGGGGCCGTCGCGATCCGCATCAGCGCGGGCTGGCCTGAGCGCCTCATGACTCGCGTGTCTATGGCGGGCGCGGCCGCGCTACTGCCGCTCGGGCTGCTTGCCTGGTTGCCAGGCGGACCGCTGGCGGCCGGGTGGGCAAGGCAGGCCGGCACACCGGCATCGCTTTTGGCGAGCGCCCACTCCCGCTCGGCCGCCACCGCGGCCGGATCACAGCAGACAAGCCGAGGGTCGGTGGCCGGCGCAAGCTCGAGATCGACCGTCGCGACCGTCGGAGGGCGGATCAGGCAGGTGCGGGTTGCACAGGGGCTGACGCTGGTCGACCTTTCCCTGGCGGTCCACGGTCAGCGACTGGACAACCTGCACATCCGGATCAAAGGCCCGCCGATCGCCGGCGGCGGCATACAGATGACGAGCAGCAGGGTGACGCTCGGGCCGTCGTCAAACCCCGACCAGTACAGCGGGCACGTGACCGGGCTTGAGGGGACGGATATCGCGGCGACCGTCTCCGACGGCGCGGGATCGCCGCTCTCGCTGATAGCTCATCTTCAGATCTCGCCAGGCCCCGGGGCCGTGTCGGGCACGGTCTCAGTGTCGCCTGGAAGCTCTCCATGACCCACGTCCGTCGCCCGTCAATCCTCGGACTCGCGGTATTCGCCGGGCTCGCACTGACGGCCTGTGGCAGTAACACGGCGTCGACCACTTCGAGGCACCCTAACGGACCGAGACGCCCGAACCGCCAACGGGCCCATCAGATTGCGGTCCGGCGCAAGCGTCCGCCCGCGGTCACTCCGACCTATCCTCGGCTGCTCGGGGCGGGGACGAGCTCATCGCCGACCAACTTTGTGCCAGCGGTGAGCTGGGGTCGGCGGACCGCTGTCTGGGTAGCGCGACGTCCAGGGCTCGCGCTGCTGTCGTTCAACCAAGGCCTGACCGAGCTCCGGCTCCATTCGGGCACGGTTGACGCGGGGGCGGCCGGGTGGCGGTACGGCCCGGCGATCGCCGGACTCGAGCGCCGTCGGTTGATCGCAGCGTTCAACGGTGGCTTCAAATTGGACACCACCGCGGGCGGCTTTAAGTCATATGGACGCGTCGGCTACCCGCTGAGCGCGGGACTCGGATCGATCGTCACCTACTCTGACGGCTCAACCGACATCGGGGCCTGGCATCAAACGCTTCCAGCGGCCGGCAAGCATGTCGTGTCGGTGCGACAGAACCTGCACCTGATGATCGACGGCGGCCGTCCGGCACCAGATCTCGGATGTCTGCTCTGCTGGGGAGCGACGTTAGGGGGCGTAATCGATCCGGCGCGCTCCGGCCTGGGAATCACCGCCGACGGCCGCCTCGTGTGGGTCGGCGGAGAGAACCTGACCGCCCAGGCGCTCGCCGCCGCACTCCTCCGTGCGCATGTGGTCCGCGCTGTTGAGCTCGACATCAATCCGGAATGGGTCGCCGGCTATCTGTATGGACACCGTGGCGGGAAGGGACCGCTCGCGCCGGTTTCGGTCGTGCCCGGTCAGCAGGGAGTGCCGGGCCAGTTCCTAGCTCCCTACAGCCGCGACTTCTTCACCGTTGTCGCGCGCTGAGCCCGCAGGCGCGGACTCGTTCCTCACACGCGCGTCTAACAACATCGTGAGCAGGCGGCTACACCGCTCCTGCGACTGGCACCCGCCACCCGCACGGCGAAGTCGTTCATGCGTCCCGCCAACTCGGGATCACGAGGTCGAGCGCCTTGGCGGCACCGGTCGTCGTCGGAATAATGTTGATCGCTGCGGCTCGTGCGCGGCGGGGATCCTTGTGAGGGCCGCCGAGCAGATTCTGATCGGAGCTGTAGGCGTGGACGATCGTCATCAGGCCGTGCTTAATCCCAACAGTCTGATGAAGCACCTTGGCCACCGGCTCAAGGCAGTTGGTCGTGCAAGACGCATTGGAGATGATGCGGTGGGTCTCGGGGTCATAGACGTCGTCGAAGTTCACGCCCAGCACGACGGTCGCATCGGGCGGCTGATCGCTTTCGCCACTCGTGCGAGAGCTGCGCGACGAGCTCGACGTGTACCTCCGCAAGCGTGCGTTGCCTGCTGGGATGCACTGAGCAGGGACCGATCAAGCACAGCACCCACCACTGTGCCGTGCGGGTCCTGCTAATGATCTGGCACGCGAATCAACAATCGATCCGCACCGTCCACGAACGTTCTGCAGCCATGATCGCGGCCACCAGCTGGATTAGACCGGCGCTGAGCTACCAGCACGCCAAAGCTCTGTCAATGGTCAGATAGTGAGACCCACGAATCGAGCGTCCGGCGTTGCGCGGCGCCGCGCTGCGGCTCGAGCGTGTGCTGAACTCACCAGCGATGCGAATTGCGCGCTGGTCGGCCCTGATTGCTGCGACGGTGGCGCTCGCAGGTTGTGGCTCGGGCATATCCTCTGGCAGTGGCGACCCGAATCGCGCAGCGACCGTTGGACTGCACTCGCACCCGCAGGCGATCCAGCCGACGGCGGGCGCCGCACCGGAGGCGTATCCTGGTGGAGGCCGGACGCCGATCGGCGATCCCCACGCACACGCACCATCGCTCACGAAGGTGAGACGCGAGCTCAGGCTCGAGCAGAAACTCGCCGGCGAGCTGAACTCGCTCACCGCCGGGCAAGGCTTCGTCTTCCCGCTCCAGCCACTGTCGGTGGTCGAGGCGCCCAGCAGCTGGTCACCTGACCAAGGTGTCGACATATCGACGACGGGACGTGCTTGCGGGTCGGCTACGGCCGAGGTGGCAGTGACGAACGGCGTGATCGTGCAGGAGGGAATCTCGGGGTTCGGGCCCTACGCGCCAGTGCTGCGAGTCGCGGGAGGGCCGCTCAACGGCCGCTACATCTACTACGGTCACGCCGCGCCTGCACTCGTACCGGTCGGATCCGTCGTCCGGGCCGGCCAGCCAATCGCCGAGGTGGGGTGCGGAATCGTCGGTATCTCGACCGGACCGCATCTGGAGATCGGAATCAGCGCAGTCAACGGGCCGACGTGCTGTCCGGGCAACCAGGTGACCTCCCCGGCGATGCTCAACCTACTGGACCGCCTCTACAACGCCTCGATCCTAGGGGGATAGGGCCAGCGCATCGGAGAGAGAGCATCTCAGGCGAGACTCTTGGGTGGGACTGAGGCAATCGGCGGGGGGCAATCGCCGCCCCGGCCGGCAGGTGCTTACCCTGCGATGCAGCCGCCTCGATGCGGCCTGCTCTCCGCTTGCGACCTCGCCCGAAGTTTCGCGATCCAACATTGTGTCCGAGGCGATCGGTAGCTCGCCCGTCTAGGCGAAAGCGACAGCAGCCGGTTTGGCGCGCGCATTGACGGTCGCGGACTCGCTTGCGGACAAACGCAGTCACGAGACTGTGCGCGTTTCCACGCGCACGAACATGAATGCCGGGTCTCGATCCGCATACGTCGCGACGCATGAAATAGATGCCAGATCTCGAGCCCTTGCAAGCCAGCAGTGTCCGTAATTCGGTGATGTGAACTAGCCGATCGGGGTCGGAAGATCGCTCTGTGGTTTCCGGGTCCTGGATTTGCGTCGATTGCAGCGCAGACCGCTCTGTTGCTGGCTTGGTGCACTCGAAGGACAGCGTTTGGGATCGGCGGGCTGCCGGTCGGCTGTGTCAGCGCGGCGGTGGCACGAGCGGTGCCGTACCCGTTCGTTCCCTTTTCCGTTCCCCCGGCGAGCAATCCCCAGCAACCGTGGGGGGTTTGGTGCCCTTCCTCCCGGTCTTCAAAACCGGCAGGGCGGGGCAGCCCCCCGCTTGGAAGGTTCGATTGCTTCGCCGCGTCGTGGCGCGCTGGCGTTGCCCACGCGAACGGAGGGGACGTCGGCCCCCGCTCGAGCTGCTCTTGGTGGCATCGGCGCCGCTTGGTGACGTTCGCACCTCGGCGCGACTGCCGGTCGGCGCCGAGAGCGGCAGTCTGGCTGAGACTGCCGCCTGGGCGACTGAGCGGAAGCCAAGGCGGAGCGGGTGGAGTTCCGCTCGGACCCGGTTGTTAGCTAGGGACCGGCTAGCAGGTGGACCGACGTGCGCTCGGTTTCCGCGCAGAGGGGGAGCTTCGGCATTGTGCGAAACGCTCGTGTTGGAGGAAAAGCGAAAACGGCCCAACGTCGCGGCGACCGCGATGCTTGGGTTGGCTACTCGCGCTGTTTGGGCACGGACCGGGGAAGCCCGAAGTGGGGGAGCACGCCGCTGTCGGCAAAAAACGTGATCTCGGCGATCTTGCTGCCGGCGAGGGTGAGTACGAGCAGCCCGTAGGCGCGCGCGATCTCGGTTCCCGGGCACGGGAAGTAGCAGCCGAAGGCGGGCTGACCGTTGGCTCGCGTGGGGACGAGCCGTAGCGGCCCGTCGTGGCGTCCACCGCGGATGCGGAGGAAGTTTTCGATCGCCGCGGCGCCGTGGTACTCGTAGGGGTAGGGCGGCATCGTCAGCAGCGCGTCGTCAGTGAGCAACATGACGACCGCGCCGATGTCGCCGTCCCCGAGCGCGTCCGCGAACCGACCGACTACTTCACGCTCGTGCGGGGAGTCGGGCAGCGGCGCTCGGTCACGCCAGGCTGCGGGCAGGCGGCCCTCGAGCGTGAGGCGGGCGCGTTGCAGCAGGCTGTTCACGGCAGCTTGGCTCGTGTCCAGGATCGCGGCCGCCTCCGCCGCGCGAAACCCGAGCACGTCGCGTAGGACCAGGACCGCCCGCTGCTGGGGCTGGAGGTGCTGAAGGCCGGTAACGAACGCGAGGGCCAGCGCTTCGCGCTGGTCGTAGCGGGCCTCGGGCCCAGGCGCCTCGTCGGCAATCCCCTCGATCAGCGCGTCCGGGTAGGGCTCGAGCCAAATCGGTTCGGTCAGGCGGCTGGGGGTCGGCGGATCGGTCAACGGTTCGAGGTGCCGCGGCCGACGCGCGTTAGACCGCAGCGCATCAAGTGATCGGTTGGTCGCGATGCGGTAAAGCCAGGTTCGGATCGACGCGCTCCCCTTGAACTGCTCGAGCCCGCGCCAGGCGGCCAGCATGGTGTCCTGGACCAGGTCCTCTGCGTCCTGCGTCGAGCCGACGATTCGATAGCAATGAAGCTGCAGCTCACGGCGATAAGGCTCGGTTAGTTCGCGAAACGCATCCTCGTCCCCGGAGCGAGCCAGCGTAAGCGCGCGTTCGCTCACGTTCGCATCCTCGCACCCGGATCTCCGATCCAAGCCATCGCTCGTATAGACGTCGCGGACCACGCAAATTCATCGCTCAATTTCGCGACCTCCCGACGCCTGTAGCTGTGATGACGACAAAGGAGGCCGCAATGACTACCACAGACAACCCAGCTCATCCGCTCGGGGCCAACCCGGGCATCAGACCGGCCGCGGTCAAACGCTGGCGCGCGTTCGCGGTGCTGGCGGTCGCGTTCTTCATGACGGTCGTCGATCTGACAATCGTCAACACGGCGTTGCCAACGATCGGCCGCGATCTGTACTTCTCGGCCACGAACCTGCAGTGGGTCGCGACGGCGTACGCGCTCACGTTCGGTGGGTTCCTGCTGCTGGGTGGGCGCGCCGCCGATCTGCTCGGCCGCCGCCGGGTCCTGATGGCGGGGCTCGGCGTGTTCGCCGCCGCGTCGCTGGCGTGCGCGCTGGCGACGGGCGATGGGTTTTTGATCGGCGCCCGCGCCGTGCAGGGACTCGGCGCCGCACTGATGGTGCCGGCGGCGCTGTCGATCGTGATGAACATGTTCGCGGAAGGCACCGAGCGCAACAAGGCGCTCGGGATCTGGGGCGCGCTCGCCGCCAGCGGCGCGACCGTCGGGCTGGTCGCCGGCGGGCTGCTGACCCGCTACGCCGGCTGGCAGTACATCTTCTACCTCAACGTCCCGACCGCCATCGCCACGCTCGTGTTGGTGCCGCGGGCCGTGCCCGAGAGCCGGCTCACCACCGAGCGGCCGCGGTTTGACGTGCTCGGTGCGGTCGTTGGCACCGGCGGGATTGTCGCGCTGGTGTATGCGATCTCACAGGCCCCGCAGTACGGGTGGGGTGCAACCAGAACGGTCGCGGTGCTCGCGGCGGCCGCGGCACTATTGGTCGCCTTCCCGGTGATCGAGAGTCGGACGAAGGACCCGATCCTCCCGCTGTCGATCTTCCACCTGCGGAGCCTTGCGGGCGCGAACGTGGCGGGCCTGCTGCTCGGCGGCAGCTTCTTCGCATTCTTCTTCGTCGGCACGCTCTACATGCAGCAGGTGCTGCACTACAGCGCGCTTCAGTCCGGCCTGGCATGGCTGGCCACGTCGATCACGTCGGTCGCGCTCGCCGGCCTCTCGCAGTACCTCGTCACTCGCATCGGCCCGAAGGTCGTAATGGCGATCGGGATGACGCTGATCGCCGCCGGCGTGCTCTGGGCCACCCAGGTTCCCGTCCACGGCCGCTACGTCGGCAACCTGTTCGGACCGCTCTTGGTCGCCGGCGCCGGGACCGCGTTCGCGTTCATCGCGATCTCGATCGCCGGACTAGCAGGCGTCGAGGAACATCGGGCCGGGCTCGCATCAGGGCTGCTGAACACAACCCAGCAGGTCGGCGGAGCGATCGGGATCGCGATCGCCTCGAGCGTCGCCGCCAGCCACACCAAGGCGCTTCTCCACACCGGCCACGCGGAGCCCACGGCGCTCACCGGCGGCTTCCAGCACGCGCTCTGGGCGCTCGGCGCGATCGCGCTGATCGCCCTTCCCGCGATCTTCGCGCTCGTACGCGCCACCGAAAGCCCGAACGCCAGGCCCAAGACCACCACACCCGAGCCCGAGCCCGCCCTGGCCACCACGAACTGACACGCAAGGAGACCAAGACCATGAACGCCCTCAGCGAGTTCTCAGCACTCCGGACTTCTGCTCTGGCCCGATCGTCAGCAGGAGGCAGCTAGCACTCGGAGCGACGCGGGCTCGGATTCCGCGCCAAGCGGGGTCGGCAACCAGTGGTGCGGGAGGCGCGTCCCGACAGGGAAGCAGGCCGGCTCTGCGCGCGATCGCATGCGTGGCAACCAGTCGTCCGGCGCCGGCGATCGGCACGATCGAGGCGAGGCCTATGAGCGCTCGCCCGTTGGCGGTGTGTCTGATCGCCCTCCACCGACGGCGGATCTCAAAGGACGGGACGCACGACGAGCATCCACCGGCTCGAGACGAGCTGCGCCAAGTCGTCCGCTAAGCGTTGGACGTGCTCGCTCGCCTGTTGCTCGAAGCGATCCACCTCGGCGATCTCGGCGATCAGCACGTAATCGGCTTGACCGATCGCTTGTCCGGGCACGTCGGCCGGCCACGTAAGACGCCACTCCGAGACCGTGTCCAGCGATCCGCGGACGATGTCCCGATCCCCCGCCATCAAACGCTCAAAGTCCTCCGCCAGCTCCGGCGAGCGCAGCTGAAACCACATGAGGAGTGTCGCGGGAGGACTCTTGCGCGGAGCGTAATGCACACCCGCACGTGGAGTTGCTTGCCGCGCCCGGCTTCCCTGCTTCCCACTCAGTGCGCCTCCCAGCTAGGCGTCCCGGCCCACCAACGCTCGGTGCGAGTCTTTGCCGCCACCGGCGGCAGCCCCGCCTAGCGCGGCATCCGGGACGCTCGCCGGCGTGCGCCGCCGTGCCCCGTATGGCACGGCGGCATCATTGTCCCGAGATCAGTCGCGACGAAAACGTTGGCCCGACGAGCGACAGCTGCACGTATGCCCTTTCTGGCGCCCGCGTGGCCGGTTGACGGCAAAGCGATCAGCCGCCTCCGATCAGTGACCGCGCCTCTGCGCGGCCGACTACGAGATCGTGAAGGTCGCCGCCGACCTCGAGTCGACCCGACTGTTCGACCCCGCCGACCTTCACCGGCTCGAAGCCAGCCGTTCGGATTAACCGCTCGACTTCCTCGGCGGCACGGTCGTCGTCCGTCACGTAGAAGAGGACCGCCAGCTCCGGTGACCGGTTGCTGGAGGACTCGAAGACGTCGGCCGACATGGTTCCAAACGCCATCGCCAAGCGCGCCCGCGCCGGCAACCACCCGGTTACAACCTCGCCAGAGGATTGGTCCTTCGGCAGGAGACGCGAGACGTTACCTTCAGCGTCGATGCCGACCGGGTTGCTCGGAACGACGACGCGCTTGTCGGCTAGCGGATCGGCGATCTCGTCCATGACGCCCTTCAGCACGGTAAACCGCAGCGCGAGGACGACGGCATCGGCGCCCTGCAATGCGTCGCGGTTATCGACGGCGACGACCGCAGCCCGACCGATGTGCGCGCCCAGCGTTCGTGCCGACTCATGGTCGGCGCTCGAGAGCCGGAGAGTCTCGCCACCCGAGGCCAGCTGGCGGGCGATGACCGATCCGATCCCTCCAGTGCCGATGATCGCGGTGGTCATGCGGGCGCACTCGATGGCCACTGAGCGGGCGTCCAGTCGCCGTCTGGGTCGGTGGTTTGCCCCACTTCGATCAGATGACCGTCGGGGTCACGGATATAGCAACGGATCTC
>CAVYRI010000004.1:0-251928 GCA_963770885.1 uncultured Solirubrobacterales bacterium
ATCGTCGGGATCTACGGCGGCCTCGCCGGTCTCGCGGTCGCGATGGGACCGATCGTCGGCGGCGCGGTCACGCAAAGCATCGACTGGCACTGGATCTTCTGGATCAACGTCCCGATCGGCGTGATTGCGGTGCTGCTCGGCGTTCGGCTGCTACCCGAGAGCTACGGCGCATCCGAGCGGCTCGACCTCATCGGAGTCGGGCTCGTGACCGCCGGCGTCGTCTCCCTGGTCTGGGCGCTCAGTCGCGCCAACGGTGTTGGCTGGTCGAGCGCCGAGGTCGTCGGCATGCTGGTTGTGGGGGTGGTCTTGCTTGTCGCCTTCGTCCGGTGGGAGAGCTCGGTCTCCGAGCCGATGGTGCCGCTGCGCATGTTTGCGGTCCGCGACTTCACGATCGGCAATCTGACGACGTTTCTAATGTCCGGCGCAATCTTCGCCGCCGGGCTCTTGGTCACGGAGGAGTTCCAGCTCGCGCGCCATTATTCGCCGGTTGGCGCCGGGGTGCGTCTGCTTCCGTTCTTCGCGACGCCGATGGTCGTCTCACCCATCGCCGGCGCTCTCTCCGATCGGATCGGCCGCCGGCCGATCATGGTGGTCGGCCTGGGCATGCTGACGGTCGGGTTCGTCTGGGTCGCATGGCGTGGCTCGCTGGCCACGAGCTGGATCGAGCTTGTGATCGCGTTGCTGATCGCAGGCGTGGGGATCTCGATGGCCCTGCCGACCGTGCCAACCGCGGTGCTGAGCGCGGTCGCCCCGCACGACATGGGCAAGGCATCCGGGATCAACTACATGGCGCAACGCTTCGGCGCGGTCTTTGCGATCGCGATCGGCGGTGCCGTCTTCTCTGCCAACGGCCACCTCGGCAGCCCGGCCACCGTCACCGCCGGCTTCAGGCCCGCTCTGTGGGTTTGCGCCTGCTTCGCCGTCCTGGCGGCGCTGACCGCGTGCTGCATCAGCCCGCGGCGTACAGCAGCGATCGTCCCGGTCGGGGCGGCCGATCGGTCGGTCGCAGCCTGGGGCCGAAACCGGCCAACGAACCGCCCACCGCAGACCGCAGACGCACAATCCCGAGCATCCTGAACCGCCTGATGATCGACGCACCGCTGGCGCGCTTGACGACACTGTCTGTGAAAGGTGGGCGGCGAGTCGTATCTCGGCTCGGCCGTAAACCCCCGTCGGGAGGCGCGCCGGCGGTTAGGGCCTAAGGACCCTCAATGAGCCTCCTGGGCTGCGGATATCAGACGTAGCTCGCGCTGTCCGATCCGAACCACGTCACCCGGGTAAAGCTGCCGGCCTCGGCGTCCCTCTTTGGCTCCGTTTACCCACACCTGTTCAGTGGACAGGAATGCCTTGACCTCGGCGCCAGTCTCGGTCAACCCCGCGAGCTTGAGCAGCTGGCCGAGCCTGATCATCGAACCGCGAATCGGAACGTCGCGCACCATCGGTCAAAGGTATCGAGACATCCGGGACGTCACGCCGACCCCGCCCGGCACCATGCCGGCGCAGCACACGCCTCGCTTGGGGGAGGAGCAGAAGTGGGTTGTCGTGCAGCCCAGACGATCCCAGACGCTTTGCGCTTCGGAGTCTGAGCGCTGCGACTACGCGACGGGCCGGTCTGCGGGCTGGATCGCGGCGACACCGTTGCAGACGGCCTTGCCCGGCTGGAGGAACACCTGTATGAGCAGTACGGCGCCGCCCACGGCCAGGCCTGTGATCACGCCGGGCACGACCCCGCGCGGGACGCCTCCATCGATGCCCTACCCAGAACGGTGCGTTCCTGCCCGAGGCACTTCACGTCTCCAGGACGGGCAGCACCTGTTCGATCAAAGCCAGCGCCTGCACGACGAGTGGTGTGATCAGACCCTCCCGCGTGCCGCCGGCGCCGCGGTCGTAGGTGAGGTAACCGGCCAGGCGCGAGTCGAACCAGCCGATCTCGACCAGGCAGCGGATCAGCCGGAACATCGGCAGCAGCGACAGGTCCTCGGCGGTCAGCGGGCGGTGGCGTTGGTAACCGGTCAGCAGCGCGTCGTGGAGCTGCTCGAAGTGCGGCTCCCCGGCCAGTCCCGTGAGCGGCACCGCGATGTCGTAGAGGCGGTACCCGAATGCGGCGTCGTCGAAGTCGATGGCCGCGACGACGCCATCAGACCGCACGAGCACGTTGGTCGGCAGCAGGTCGGCGTGGATCAGGCCGAAGACCTCGGAACGGGTGCCATAGGCGGCGAGCCGGCGCCGCATGCCCTCTCGCACCTCGAGCACGAGCTGGCGCTCCTGTTCGGAGAACTCCGGAACGTGCCAGAACGGGCCCCACCACGGATCGTCGCCGATCAGGCCGTCGGCATCGAGCCGGTGGCGCGCGAACCCTGGCGCCGGCACGAACGTATCGGCCTGTAGGTGCATCCGCGCGATCAGTTCACCCAGTCGCGCGCATGCGGCTACCAGCCTGGGATCGCCGCGGTCGAGCAGCGCGGTCATCGGCTCGCCCTCGAGCCACTCGATCAGACCGACGTAGCGTGTCTCGCCCGCTTCGCCGTACGGAACAATCGCGTAGCCGCCGCCCTCGCGCGTCGGGATCGGACGGGGAGTCTCGACGCCCGCGTCGCTCAGCGCCCTCGTCCAGGCGTTCTCGCTCTCGAGCTCCGCGATCCCGTGGTAGCCAGGGCGGTGCACTCGGAGCGCGTAGCGGTGGCCGTCGCGTGTCTCGATCCGATAGACCGTGTTCTCGCTGGCGGAGACGAAGGTGGTGGCTACGGCGTCGACGTCAAATTGACCGATCGCCAGGGCCGCGGCCTCGTCCACCTCGCGGGGCGGAACGCTCACAGCGCGCCCTGCTCTGCGGCGACGTCAGCGAACGCCTCGAGGAAGAGGTCGGCTTGCGCCTGGTCGAAGACCAGCGGCGGGCGGATCTTGACCTGGTTGTGTAACGCGCTAGCCGGGGCGGTCAGGAAGCCGCGGTCCTTCAGCGCCTCACAGGCCGCCCGTGCACCCTGCGTGTCGGGCGTGCGCGAGTCGCGGTCGGCCACCCACTCGATGCCGAGGAACAGGCCACGCTGACGAACGGCGCCGATTCGCCCGTACGGCGCGGCGATCGCGTCGATGCCGGCCTTGAGGTGAGCGCCGATCGCGCCCGCGTGCTCGTCAAGCCGTCGATCCTGGAGTTCGTCCAGCACGGCCATGCCGACCGCGCCGTGCATCGCTGTCGACGAGAAGGTGTTGAAGTACCCGGTGCGCTCGCGGAACAGGTCGACGAGGTCGGCCCGCCCGGCGCAGGCGCCGAGCGGCAGCCCGTTGCCGATCGGCTTGCCCATCGTGACGATGTCGGGCACGACGTCGGTCGACTCATAGCCCCAAAAGCGCCCGGTGCGGCAGAAGCCCGCCTGCACCTCGTCGAGGATCACGACGCCACCCGCCTCCCGGACGATCGCCGCCGCCTGCTCCAGGAAGCCGGTCGGGATCCACGGCAGGCCCTCGTTGGCGAAGATCGAGCACAGCACCATGCCGGCCAGGGGCACGCCCTCCGCGGCGAAATCATCGATCGCCGAGCGCACCTCGCCGAGCGCTCGCTCGCACACCTCGGGCTCCGACAGGCCGGGCTCCTGTGGTCGGTAGAGGTCGGGAAACCGGAACGCGCGGACGTCTGCCCGTCCACGCAGCGGCGCACGGGTCAGCATGCCGACGAGGTCGCTATGGCCGTGATAGGCGCCGTTGGTGCAGATGAAGCCGCGGCCGCCGGAGGCGAAGCGCGCCATCTGCATTGCGACCTCGTTCGCCTCCGTGCCGGTGCAGGTGAACACGACGCGGTCGATACCGTCGGCGTGGACGCCGAGCAGACGCTCGGCGTAGTCGAGAATCGTCTCGTCCAGGTAGCGGCTGTGCGTGACGAGCGTCGCCGCCTGTCGCGCGAGGGCGTCCACGACGCGCGGGTTGCAGTGCCCGACGACCGGGATGTTGTTGTACATGTCGATGTACCGGCGGCCGTCGGCGTCGAACAGGCAGGCGCCTTCACCGCGCACGAGGTGCAACGGCCGCTCGTAGAACAGTTGGGCGTGCCGCCCCAGCAGCTGCTCGCGGCGCGCAACGATCGTGTCGATGCTCATGCGTCCCCTCCGATAAACCGTCGGCCGGATGCTGTGTTGAAACTCGCGACGGCCGCCACGGCCTCCCGATCACCGCACGTCCGGATCCTGCCAACTGGCCAACGCAGCCGCAGGTGCCGATTCGGAAGGCCTGGTTGGGGCATCGGTCGGAGCTGGCCGGCAGGATCGCGTCGCCCGGCGGCGTGAACGTGTCGGCGTGCCAGTGGAATGCCGGGATCGTATCCGGCAGGCCGGTGTACAGGGGGTCATCGCGCGACCCACGATCGGGCGCCCGCTCCATTGCGACGACGGTGGTGACGTATTTCTTACGCCCGCCGGGTTATCCCGGTGACCTCCCATGCTCGGCCAAGGGCGCTGCCGTAAAAAGCCACAATGACGAGGACCAGAGCACGTTGCAGCACGGCGCTCTGGGTGTTCGCCAGGAGCGCTACGGCGAGGCCGAGCTGCACCGAGTAGCCCACAACCGAAATCGACGCGAAGGCAATATTCAGCGTTCTGGTTCGAGAGCTGGGGGAGAAATTTCCAGCCCGCTTTGCCCTCGGTATCAGCCGTCTGGTCGCCAGCAGGCCGACGACTGCCATTGCGAGGCTTGATACCCCGAAGACGACTGAGCCCCCGGTCAAGGCCACGATCGAGACGAAGAAGATGTCTACCAGGACAACAAACGCGCTCCCGGCCAACACAGTTCGCAACTCCCGAGTTGTGGGGCTCTCGTCATCCGCGTTGACGACCGATACGGCGACGACCAGCAACCCCAACAGAGCAGCGGACGCGCCGGCGCTTGCGACGAAGAAGCTCTCAAGGCGCGGTCGTAGTCGCGCGTGCTCGCGATCAGCAGACCGTGGGGTCTTGTTTTCGCTCGCATCGCTTCCAACGCGGTGTGGATCTCGTCGTCGTCGAAGAAGATGCGGAAGCGCGTTGTCGCAGCAGATAACCACGTCATAGGGGTTCGGCCACCTCATCCAGGACGCGGAAGTCCGAGACGCCGAAGGACGCGCTGATACCTAGCCGGTCTGCCTCGCGTCTGGCGCGGGTCACCGCGCCTGCGCTGAGATCGGTTCCTAGAACGCGATAGCCGCGTCGCGCGAGCCCGAGCGCCTGCGTTCCGATGCCCAGGCGCAGTCCAGGACATCCACCGCCGATTCAGACCGGCCGCGGATGATCTGATCCAGAACCGCGCCTTGCTCGTCCATGACGGCCTCCCAACAACCGCCCCAGACGAGGTCGTAGTCATCTGCGAGTCCGACATAGAACCCTTCAACCGACAGCATCACGCGGCCTTAGCACGCCAGCCGAATGACTGCCTTCCGCCTTGATCGACCGAGCAGTGCTCTCAAACCGCATGGGCCTGAGGGCGATCCGGGACGCTGCGTCGCGCATGAGGCAAACGCTGTGGCGCAAGCCGCCGATATTGTCTTGCGGCCGGCGGATACGTGGTGGCCGACGGCGGTCGGCGAAACGATAGGCAAGGAGGGCGGGGCGATGGATCACACGTCCATCGACATCTATTTAGTGATCGACACTTTCTTGTTGTTGTTGATCGGTGTCGGGCCGAAGATCGCGCTCGTTCCTTTTCTTGAGGTCACCGCCGAGATGGACGCTGCGACTAAGGCAGTCGTGGTCCGCAAGATGCTTACGACGGCGGGCGTGGTCGCAGTCATCCTCGTCGGACTCGGCGAGTTGTTGGCGAGGCTGCTGCATTTTTCTACAGGGTCGCTGTCAATCGCCGGGGGCGTCATCCTGATCATCATCGCGGTCACGATGGTTCTCGGATCGACTGACCCCCGGGAGACTCAAGCGATCAAGGGACGCGAACCGACGCGGATCGCGGTTTTCCCGCTGGCCGTTCCGTACCTCCTGAATCCGGCGGGCATCGTCACACTGGTGACGCTCTCGGCCGAGGCGGACTCGCTCGCAGTTTTCGCAATGGTGCTGGGCGTGCTCGCCGTCGTGCTAGCGCTCGACGTCGCCGTGTTTCGGTCGGCAAACCGCGTAAGTGATCATCTAGATGAGAGCCGCATGCTCGTGACCGAGAAGATCTTCGGTTTCCTGCTCGCGGCGCTCGCGGTCCAGCTGATGCTCGACGGACTGGACAGCGTCGGCGTCATCCACCTCGCCGGTCACTGACCAGCCTCCAACTCGCCTGGCAGCCCAAGCTTCCCGCTGTCGCGTTGATCCGAGATGCGGCAGCGGGGCCAACCGCGAGCCGATCGAGCGCCGTGCCTAGCCGCTGCCGCCTAGCTCTTCCTCCGGTGTCGGCGTGGACCGATGGACCTTCCACGTGTTGTCCTCTAGATCGGGATGACGCACGAGTTCGGCCCGGCACTGCGGGCAAGTTGCGCGTTCGTATCGCACATCATGTTGGCCCATCGTGTACTTCCCCTTATCGAGGACTGGCTCCCCGCAACTAGGACACGTAAGGTCTGCCGCCATTCCGACTCCGGTACGCAGGGAATGTACCCCGCCGCGACACAATCGCGACCTGAACGCCCGAAACCGGCTTCCGGTCGCTCGTCGCCGGAGCGTCCAGTGGTGGCCGCACCGTCGGGGATCGCGGACTCAGGCGGTCGCGCCTTGGAAGTAGCTCGACCGAGCTCGTCGACAACGAACTTCGAGCCTCCTCAACCGGCGCGTGAGGGACGATCACCGCCTCCGGCTACACCACCCACTCGGTCGGGGATCTCCGGCGGCGTCCACAAGCCCAGTCTTGGGCGCGATCCACTCGGCGAGACTTCCGGCGCTGCTGCGTTTCAGCCCGCAGGAGCACTCCCCGGGCCAACTGAGGAGAGTGCCCGACTGCGCTATTGGCAGAAGTGGGGGGCGGGTCGAGCCGGGGTAACTCGGACTACGCAGGCGCTCGACGATCGATGTCTGAGCGCCTACAACGAGGGTGTCAACGGGGCTGCACGGCTTCACGCACATGCCGACGAACGCTACGTAGTGGTCGCCGCGAACAGATGCCATATGTCCGGCACGCCCTTGAGTTCGACAAGACCGTGATCTTTGAACTCGATGCCCGAGCCGTAGACCAGGTCCGTCACCGTTCGAGATACGAGTACCTCATCAGGACCAGCGAGCGCGGAGATACGTGCGGCGATGTTGACCGCGACACCGGCGATGTCGTCGCCGATCACCTCGCACTCTCCCGTGTGGACGCCGGCGCGCACGGCTATGCCAAGACTGTGCGCGCGGTCTCGAATCGCGCCCGCACAAGTGACCGCTCGGGCGGGGCCGTCGAAGGTCGCCAGAAACCCGTCCCCGATCGTCTTGAGCTCCCGACCACGGAAGCGCACTAGCTCACGGCGCACAAGCGCGTCGTGCTCGGCCAGCAGCTCTCGCCATCGGTGATCTCCAAGCTCCGTCACCTTGCGGGTTGAGTCGACGATGTCGGTGAACAAAACGGTCGCGAGCATGCGGTCTTTGACGACGTTGCGACGAACGCCGGTGAGAAACTCCTCGACCTCGTCAAAGATCGCGTCCACGTCGCCGACGAACCAGAGGTGATCCTCGCCCTCGAGCTCGACGTACCTGGCGTTCGGTATGCGCTCGGACATGAAGCGCGAACCCTTCGCGGGGATGGCGCGATCACCAGCCCGATGGATCAGCAGAGTCGGCACCCGGACACTGGGCAGGACGTCTCTGACATCGATCTCCAGCATCGCCATTAGTGTTGCTAGGCCCATCGACGGACTTGCACCAAGCCGCTGAAACGTCCCCCAGACCTCCCGCATCCGCTCGTCGTCGGCGCAGGACGGTGCGAATAGCTCGAGCAGCACGCCATCGCCCCAACCATCAAGCACAGCTTCCTTCGCCGCGTCGCTGTAAAGCTCAGGCCGGATACCCCAGGTGTAGTCCGGAGCCCAAGCCATCCGCGGCGCAGCGCCGTAGGTCACGAGCGCCGAAACCCGCTGCGGGTGCGTCGCCGTGAACAGGATGCTGAGCGGCCCGCCCTCAGACACGCCAAACAGAGCCGCCTGCTCAGAGCCCGCCGCGTCGAGGACTGCCAGCATGTCGTCCATCCGCTCTTCAAGCGGAGGCAAGCGAAGGAGCGGGTCAGACAACCCGGTGCCGCGCTTGTCCCACGTGATCAACCGCGCATAAGAGGCGAAACGCTCGATCACCGCCGCCACACCCGGGATCTCCCACAGATACTCCACGTTAGACACGAATCCCGGCACAACGATTAGGTCAAACGGCCCGTCACCGATCACCTGGTAGGCGATCCGCGCCTCGCCGTTACGCGCATAGCGCGTCCTATGCGACGACGATCTCATCCATCTCTACGGTATCGGCCGTCACCCAACTCGAGGCGGGAATCCGTCGCCGGAACACTCTTCACACTTGGCTACGGTCTCGCGGACAGAGCAGGCAATCCAGCTTCAAATGCGCTCGTTTCCTTCTGCTCGCGACCGAACTCAGCACTCCCGAGCCAGCGCTCGCTCGCCCCCCAATGATCGAATCGCAACAGCGCTCGATGTAGCCCAATTAATGCGCGAAGCGGCAGCCCTTCCAGACTGCTCCTTTCGTGGCAAAGGGCTCGACCGGAATCGTCAGCATTCAGCTCAGCCGCCATGGGGCTGCCCGATCGACCCATTGAGCCCGCAGGCGGCTGCGGCGTGTCTGAACGCCGGGGACGCGGGATTGAATCCGGCGATCGCCGGGAACAGCTCTCCGCCGCCGGCGGGGAACGTCGGATCGGGGAAGTTCGCCATCCCGTGCTCGCGAATACATCGCACCTGTGCGAGCGCGGTCGCGCGCTGCGAGGCGTTGAAGTGCTTGCCTGTCGAGGTGCCGGGAGGCTCCAGCTTCAGGCATGTCTTCATCGCAGTTTGGAACGTTGGCGCGTGCTTGAGGTCGGGCGGAAGCGAACCCCCCGGATCGGGGAAGTCAGGGACGCCGTGCGCACGTACACATGCCGCGAACCTGACACCGGAATTGGCGCTCACCCCTGCGCTGGTCGCCCCGCCCGGGTTGCGGCCGGACGCGCATGCAGCGAGTCCGGCCGCGCAAACGGCTGCGAGAGCGTTCGCCGCACAGAGCCGGCGAACGTCACCGAGCACGATCAGCCGCCGCCGGGACCGCCGCCCTTGGCGCCGCCGTGCGGGCCACCGTTGCAGTTGTGGATATCGCAGGGGTAGTTGAACGTCTGCGTCTGCGTCCCGGTCGGTGTCGTCAGCTGTGCCGAACCGACATGACCGTCACCCGGCCACCAGGCGATCACCCAGCCGTTCTGAACGGTTGCCGTCACCACTGTGCCGTCGGTGAGCGTCAGGTTCGCGCCCGTGACGCCGGAGCCGGCCTGCGCGATCATCGTGCCGTACGGCTGTCCGTTGTCCATCGAGGTGTGATCGCTCCAGAGGAACAGCTGTCTGGCTGCAGGCGTCACCGGTGGATAGCTGGTCCACCCAGACGCGTTGCGAAACCTGGGCCCTACCGTGCAGAAGTTGTAGGTTCGCGTCGATGTCGCGGGGCCGGCGTAGACGGTGATCGTGTACGGCCCGCGGGTGTCGATCGCCTGCTGCGCAAGGTTGGGATTGGGGATGTTCGTGCTGCAATAGCTGTCGGCTGCCTGCAGCTGCGCTGGGCTTGCGGTTGTCGGCTGCGCGCTCCAGCCGGCGAAGGCCGTGCTCGCGCCGCTGGCCAGTGAAAGCACAGCGGCGACGGTGCCCGCGACTGCGGCCACACCGCCGCCGATCGCCAGTCTCGGCCGCCGGACGCGGTTGCGCGGGCGGTAATCGGTTTCAAGGATCTCCGGGGACGCGTGAACGCGCGCTGCGCGCTCCTGCATCCATCTACGGAGGTCGTGCTCGATCTCGGTCATGATGCGATGCTCCGGTAGTGGTCAGTAGGGCGTAGCGTCTGCTCGAGTCGCTTAAGCCCACGGGAGGTGCTGCTCTTGACCGTGCCCAGCGAGCAGCTCAGCGCCGCCGCCACCTCCGCCTCGGAGAGGTCAAGGAAGTAGCGGAGCACCAGCGCCGCGCGCTGCCGTGGCGCGAGCGCCGCCAGTGCGTCGAACAGCCGGTCGTCGATGTCGAGGTGGGCCGTTTGCGCGGCCGCTTCCGCAGGCGGAATTGCTTTCAGCTCCGCTCGGTTGCGTGACCGCTTCGACCCCCCGTGCAAGGCCAGGTTGACGAGGATCCGCCTGGCATAGGCCACCGGGTTGTCCATGCGGCTGACCCGTGGCCATCTCGAGGCGACCTTGAACAGCGTCTCCTGCACGAGGTCTTCGGCCTCGTGCAGATCGCCCACCATCAGGTATGCGGTCCGCAGCAGGCCATCGCTGTTGTCGCCTACGAAGCGATCGAAGTCGTTAGGACCCATCAGCTCTTAAAAGGCTCCCAGCACCCGCAAAGGTTGAGAAGGTCCTCAAAGAAGGTCAAATCAGCCGTCCCGATCGACGTACCTATGGCGCGCTCACGCCCGCGAGCGCTTTGACACGAAAGGGACAGCGCACCGGCTCGACTACAAGCGTCAGCGCCGCCCACACGGAAAGTCGGACGCCCTCACCTCGCGTCGCACGCGACATTGCGGCAGTGACGATTGATACGAGGGTGGCGACGAAGGAGCTTGCCATTAATGAGTCGCGTCACGCGCCGCGTGCCCAACTTCGTGCGGGCTGTCTCGTCGGCGGGGTGATGAAGACGCGCTGGCGCTGTGTCGTCGCTTACATGATTGTGGTTGCTATGTTGATCTCGGTGGGGTACGAGTCGGCGGCCAATGGGGTGGCTGGGCTAGAAATGGTCGGGTTACGACGCGGTCTTCCGTTGCACTTGCTTGCCACGGCCGGTATGGCGTTGCGGTCGATTCAAGCGGGTTGGCTTCGATCTCTCTGCGGCTCCCGCCTCGGGGGACGGCTGGTTGGCGGGCTGTGGATATCGACCCTTTCGGTCTCTGTCGGTAGTCAGCTGTCCGACTGCTCGGCTTGGTGGCCGTCGACCGAGCCGGGAAGGTTCTGACGTCGACCCAGCCTGCGGGGCGCGTGGTCGGATCGTCCCGGCGGACCGCGCGGGTGTGCCGAGGCGTCCGGCTGGAGTTCGGGAGCGGTTGACCCAGGACGCCTGACGAGTATCTCGTGCCCGACGGCGTCGCGGTGCGTGGCCGTCGGGGTCCAGACGTCGCGTTGTCGCTCGACCCGCTGGCGGCAGTTCGCCGTGGTCGGTGCTGGGGGATGTCGACCTAGCGATGTTGCCGCCGATCAGCGTGCTCGTGGTCGAGCATCGCGCGACAGGTTGCGCCGCCCTGAAATGCGAGGCCAGGACGGCGCGCGTCTCCGCACGCCGCTCCTGACACTCTTCGGCGGATCGCTCGACGGCGGCTTGGAACTCGTCCGCCCGTACCGCGCGCCTGCTCCTCCAACCACCTGATGTGCTCCTCCAACCGCGCGGTCTCCGCGTCATAGTTAGACGTCAGCTCAAGAAGGGACTCGGCGCAAGCCCAGCCCGGCGGCGGACCGGCCCAGCGTGCCTGGACGACGTCTCGGCCCCGCGGGATACTTCCCGTCATTCCCAGCCGCGGAATCGACCCGGGATGAATCCCTCCGACGACGTCTCGTCCGAGCTCGCCGAGGCGCGCCGCCGGCTGGCAGAGCTCGAGGCCGTCGAAGTCGAGCGCGTGCACGCCGCCAAAATTCAGGAGGCGCTGTACCGGATCGCCGAGCTGGCGAGCGCAGCCCGCGACCTGCAGGAGTTCTACCGGGCGATTCACGGTGTCGTTGCCGAGCTCATGTACGCGAGCAACTTCTACCTCGCGCTCTACGACGAGGAGCGCCGGCTGATCAGCTGGCCGTACTACGTCGACGAGGTCGATACCGACCTCCCCGATCCGAACAGGTGGGACCAGTTCGGCAGCGGCGACGCGCGCGGCACGACCGCCTACGTGCTCCGGACGGGGAAGCCACAGCACCTATCGACAGAGCGGATCGAGAAGCTGGCCAAGCTCGGCGAGATCGACGTAATCGGCGATCTGGCCACGGACTGGCTGGGGGTTCCGCTCAAGTCTGACGACGGCCGCACGGTCGGCGTCCTCGCCGTGCAGTCCTACCTGCCGAGCGTTCGCTATAAGGAGCAGGACGAGGAGCTGCTCGCGTTCGTCGGCCAGCATGTCGGCGCCGCCCTCTCGCGAGCGCGGGCGATCGAGGAGACGCGACAGCGCAACGCAGAGCTTGCGCTGATCAACAGCGTCCAGGAGGCCCTCGCCGGCGAGCTCGAGCTGCAAGCGATCTACGACGCCGTCGGCGACAGGGTCCGCGACGTCTTCGATGCACAGGTCGTCGACATCGGTATCTACGACGAGACCTCCGGCCTGCTCCACTTCCCCTACGCGATCGAGCGCGGCGTGCGCTTCCCGGACGAGCCGATCGGCCTGATCGGCTTTCGCAAGCACGTGATGGAGACGCGCGAGCCGTTGATGATCGCGGAGAGCACACCCGAGCTGGCGGACCGGTACGGCAACCCGTACGTGCTCAGCGGGGAGCCGGTCAAGTCGGTGCTGTTCGTCCCGCTCGTCGTCGGCGGGCGCGCGACTGGCGTGATCTCGCTCCAGAACCTCGATCGCACGCATGCCTTCGGGGAGGACGACCAGCAGCTCCTGGAGACGCTCGCCGCCAGCCTCAGCGTCGCGCTCGAGAACGCGCGGCTCGTGCACGAAACCCGGCAGCGCAACGCCGAGCTCGCGCTGATCAACAGCGTGCAGGAGTCAATCGCAGGCGAGCTCAACGAGCAGGCGATCTACGACGTCGTCGGCGAGCAGCTGCGGGAGGTCTTCGACGCGCAGGCCCTCGACATCGCCGTGTATGACAAGACCGCGGGGATCCTGCGCTTCGTCTACCAGATGGAGCGCGGCGTTCACTTCCCGAACGTCACGCTGCCGGTCGTCGGCTTCCGAAAGCACGTGATGGAGACGCGGCAACCTCTCGCCATCCTCGAGAATATGGACGCGGCCCTCGTCGAGTACGACAACCCGGAGGCCGTCACCGGTGAGCCGTCACACGGGTCCGCCATCTTCCAGCCGCTCGTCGTGGGCGGCCACGCGACCGGCGTCATGTCGATCCACAACCTCGACCGCGAGCACGCGTTCGACGAGTCAGATCAACGGCTGCTGGCGACGATCGCCGGCAGCTTGGGAGTCGCGCTCGACAACGCACAGCTCGTCGACGAGACCCGCCGGCGAAACGCGGAGCTCGCGCTCATCAACAGCGTGCAGACGGCGATCGCCGGTGAGCTCGATCCGCAGGCGATCTACGACCTCGCCGGCGACCAGCTCCAGGAAGTCTTCGACGCACAGGTAGTCGACATCGCCGTCTTCGACGAGACCTCCGGCCTGTTGCACTTCCCGTACGCGGTCGAGCGCGGCGTGCGCTTCGCGGACGAGCCGATCGAGCTGATCGGCTTCCGCAAGCACGTGATGGACACGCGCGAGCCGCTGATGATCGAGGAGAGCACGCCCGAGGTGGCCGATCGCTACGGCAACCCTCACGTGCTGAGCGGGGAGCCCCCCAAGTCGAACCTCTTCGTCCCACTCGTCGTCGGCGGGCGCGCGACTGGCGTGATCTCGCTCCAGAACGTCGACCGCACCCATGCGTTCGGGGAGGACGACCAGCGGCTCCTAACCACTCTGGCCGGCAGCCTGAGCGTCGCGCTCGACAACGCTCGCCTGATCCAGGAGACGCGTCAGCACGTGGCAGAGCTGGCAACGGTGAACAGCGTCGGCCAGGCGCTCTCCTCGCAGCTCGACCTCGACGCGCTGATCGAGCTTGTCGGCGAGCAGGTGCGCGAGACGTTCGAGGCCGACATCGCCTACGTCGCGCTGCACGACCGACCGTCGGGACGGATCGACTTCGCCTACTACTACGAGAGCGGACAGCGCCCCGAGCAGGCCCCGATAGCGTACGGAGAGGGGCTTACGTCGCGGATCCTCGAGTCCCGCGAGCCGCTGCTGCTCAACCGCTCGCCGCAGTTCGAGGAGCACGAAATGCTCGGTACCCGCGTGCGGTCATTCATGGGCGTGCCGATCCTCGTCGGCGACTCCGCGATCGGTGTGATCAGTGTCCAGAGCATCGAGGAGGAGGGCCGGTTCGGGGAGGCCGACTCCCACCTGCTCGCGACGATCGCCGCCAACGTCGGAGTCGTGATCCAGAACGCACGCCTTTTCACCGAGGTGGAGCGGCAACGCGGCTACCTCGAATCCCTCGCCTCCATTAGTCCCGTCGCGGTGGTCGTGATGGACGCCGGCGAGCGGGTGACCGACTGGAACCCGGCTGCGGCCGAGCTCTTCGGCTATTCGGCGGAGGAGGCTCTCGGTCGGCCGATTGACGACCTCGTCTTCGGCGAGTCAGGCCGCGAGGAAGGGCGCGAGATCACGTATGAGGCGATGCGAGAGGGGCGGGCGCAGCGGATCGCCCGGCGCCGGCGCAGAGACGGGACCCTGGTCCACGTTGAGCTGATGCTCGTCCCGCTCACCGTGGACGGCTCCCACGTCGGCTTCCTGGGCGTCTACCACGACGTCACCGAGCTCCAGCGCGCCCGCCAGGAGGCCGAGGCCGCGACGCAGGCGAAGAGTGCGTTCCTGGCCACGATGAGCCACGAGATCAGAACGCCGATGAACGCGGTGATCGGGATGACCGATCTCCTGCTCGGCACGGAGCTGACGGGCGAGCAGCGCGAGTTCGCGGAGGTCGTCCGGACGAGCGGAGACGCGCTGCTGCACGTGATCGACGACATACTCGACTACTCGAAGATCGAGGCCGGCAAGCTCGATCTCGAACGCGAGCCGTTCAGCATGCGCGAATGCATGGAGGGTGCGCTGGACATCGTCGCGCCACGCGCGTGGGAAAAGCGAATCGAACTCGGATGCCTCATCGACGAGGCCGCGCCCGCCGGGATCCTCGGCGACAAGGCGCGCCTCCGCCAGGTGCTGCTGAACCTGCTCTCGAACGCCGTCAAGTTCACGGAGGCAGGCGAGGTCGTCGTCCTCGTCCACGCCGAACCGACCGGGTCGGGCTCCTACCGGCTCGAGCTCCTCGTGCGAGACACCGGCATCGGGATCCCACCGGACCGGATGGACAGACTCTTCACGTCGTTCAGCCAGGTCGACGCCTCGACAACGCGCCGGTTCGGCGGTACGGGGCTCGGCCTCGCCATCTCCAAGCGCCTCGTCGAGCTGATGGGCGGCACGATTTCCGTCGAGAGCGAACAGGGCAGCGGTTCGACCTTCCGCATCACCCTGCCGGTCACGGCGGCCGAAGTGCCGAGCCAGATCCACTTCCAGGATGGTCTGCCGCAGCTTACCGGCAAGCGGATCCTCGTCGTCGACGACAATGCGACGAACCGGGAGATCGTAAGCCGGCACGCGCGCTCCTGGGGGATGGAGCCGGTCGCGGTCGAACTGCCCTCCGAGGCTCTTGCGCTGGTCGAGGCCGGGGAACCGTTCGACGTGGCGGTGCTGGACATGATGATGCCGGAGATGGACGGGCTCGCCCTGGCGGGACAGATCCGGAGTCGGCGGAGTGAGCAGGCCCTCCCGCTCGTGCTTCTGACCTCGCTCGGCCGCCTACAGAAGGCGCAATCGACCGGCATGTTCTCGGCGCAGCTCGCGAAGCCCTTCAAGGCCTCGCAGCTCTACAACACGCTCCTGCGCCTGCTGAGCGAGGGCAAGCTAGAGGAGGAGACGGCCGAGGTGCCGCCGGACGAGAAGCAGGCGATGTCGTCCCTGCGAATCCTGCTCGCGGAGGACAACGCGGTGAACCAGAAGGTCGCCCTCCGCCTCCTCGAGCGGCTCGGCTACCGGGCGGATGTCGTGTCAAACGGTCTCGAGGCGCTGGCAGCGCTCGAGCGGCAGCCCTATAACGTCGTCCTGATGGACGTGCAGATGCCGGAGCTCGACGGTCTGGACACTTCGCGCCGGATCTGCGAACGGTGGCCGCCGAAGAGCCGCCCCCATATCATCGCGATGACGGCGAACGCGCTGCCGGAGGATCGCGAGGCCTGCTTCGCGGCCGGCATGGACGACTATGTCGCGAAGCCGATCCGCCGGAACGAGCTGGCGGCGGCCCTGAAGCGCGCGCGGCCGCTCGGGAGCCGTGATGCCAGTTCGGGAGAGACCGAGATCAGCCTCGAGGCCGCCGCGCTCCAGAACCTGCGAGACCTCGGCGGCACCGAGTTCCTCGCCGAGGTCGTCGACGTCTTTCTTGCCGAGGCGCCGACGCTGATCACGAGCCTCCGGAGCTCGCTCGAGCGGCAGGACACTGAGGAGCTCCGCCGAGCGGCGCACACGTTGAAGTCGAACGGCTCGACGCTGGGCGCGGCGGCGTTCGCCGAGCTCTGTCGCACCGTCGAACAGCAAGCCAAGGACGGCCGCCTCGACGGCGTCTCGCAGCTCGTGGAGCGGATCGAGCAGGAGTACGTGACGCTCCGGGAGGCCCTCGCCTCCCTTCGGTCGGACCCGGTTTCCTGAGCGGTTCCGCTTCCGCGGCCGGCACGATCCTTGCCGGGTTGCGGCGCACGTACTCGCGGTAGTGCAGGAGCGGTGAGGCGATCTGCTGCAAGTGATCGAGATCGTTGACGAGCACCAGCGGGAACAGCACGTCGAGGTTCTCATCGTGGTACGGGCTGCAATACGTGCGCCAGCCGAGTGCGGTGTAAGAAGCCGTGCAGGTGCGGCTCGCAGTCCCCAAACGAGAGATTGGGGCGATGCTCGAACCAGATCGCGCGCAGCGCCCGCATCAGCTCGATCGTCACATCGGTTGCGCGATATTGCGAGCTGACCGGAAGGCGCGACATGAACACCATCCGCTCGACCGGAACGAGATCCACGAACCGGTCGAGATGGAACTCGTCGTAGATCGACTGCGGCACCGGGCCATCCGCCCCAACCACCACCCGGAGCGTGGCCACGACTCGACCCGTCGACTGCCGCCATCATCAGCCGGGCGACATCGTCGACCGGGTCACGCAGGAGCCGACGGTCGTGATCGGCCATGTCGGCGTAAAGCTGACCTAGCTCCTCGACATAGACCTCGTACCGCAGCCCGTAGATCTGCTCGCGCTCGTCGGCCGTTCAAGCCGTGCGAACCTCGGTGCCCGGTGCCACTCTCCGCTCCCTGGCTGTGCAGTCGGCAAGTCTACCTCGATTCGACGGGCGCGATCCAATTATCGGCGCACCGGTACTGGCGGGCGAGATTGCTAGGCCTGGCTCAGGATTCGCGTGGCAACTACGTCCACGGGGCACGCCCATCGAGACGCCGTGACGATGGTGTGGACGTACCCGTGAGCCCGGGCTGCACAGAGGCGGCCGGGAGGCTCGAGGCGGACGCGGAGCGCCGTCGGCCGTGCCCGGAGGTTCCCGCCGAGGAAGCGGCGATCCACGGACCGATTTCGCTGCAGAGGGCGGCCGCGATTCGACGCCGGACGCTCGCGGTAACCACCGGGTACGCTGCGTCAAGCGTTCGAATCGAGGGGAGGCGTAAATGGGGGCGGAGTCGGCCTCGATCCTGGTCACAGACGACGATCCAGTCAACCGCATGCTCCTGTCCAAGCTGGTGGAGCGGGAGGGGCATCGCGTGACCGAGGCCGAGAACGGCAAGCAGGCATGTGAGATCCTCAAGAGCCAGCCCATCGACGTGGTCCTCTGCGACATCGAGATGCCCGAGCTCGACGGCTATGGCGTGCTCGAGCGCGTTCGGCAGGACCCGCGGCTGAACGGGATCCCGGTGATCATGATCTCCGCGGTCGACGACATCGAGAGTGTCGTTCGGTGCATCGACCTCGGTGCCGACGACTATATGCCCAAGCCGGCCAACCGGACGCTCTTGCGTGCACGCATCAACGCGAGCCTGAACCGCAAGCGCCTCCAGGAGCTCGAGCGTGAACGCGTCCGCAACCTGTTCGCGCGGTTCGTCCCCGAGCCGGTAGTCGACCAGGTGCTGGAGAGCGCCGGCGAGAATCTCCGGCTGGGCGGTGAGCGTCGCGTCGCGACTGTGCTGTTCAGCGACTTGCGCGGCTTCACCCCGTGGGCAGAATCGAACCCGCCTGACAGGGTGATCGAAGTCCTGAACCGCTATCTGAGCATGATGAGCGACATCATTCTCGATCACGGTGGAACGCTCGTCTCCTACATGGGCGATGGGATCATGGCCGTGTTCGGCGCCCCGCTCGAGCACAAGCACCACGCGGACCTGGCGGTCGCCGCAGCGCAGGCGATGGTGGTCGATGGGCTGAGCGAGTTCAACGACTGGATTCGAGCGGAGGGGCTTGGCGACGGGTTCCGGATGGGCATTGGCATCAACACCGGCTCCGTGATGTCAGGCAACGTTGGATCCGAGCGGCGGCTGGAGTACACGGCGGTGGGAGACACCACCAACACGGCGTCTCGTCTGGAGCAGATGACCAAAGAAACCGACTACATGGTGTTCATCTCGGATTCGACCCGATCTGCGTTGTCGCGCGTACCGGGGAATCTCGTGCAGGTCGGCGAGGTCACGCCGCGAGGCAGGCAGGCAACGGTCGCCGTGTTTGCGTTGCCGGCCACCCCCGAGAGTGACGTGAAACGAAGCTTGCGATGAGCGTGGCCAGCACGGGCACGCCAGAGCCCTCTGACGCACCCGAACGATCGACTTTCCTTACCCCGGGCTGATTCGAGCTCGAATCGCCATGTTTACTTGTCGCCCAGTTTGCGAGACACCGGGCTACGCATAAGCACTTGCCGCGCCGGTCGACGACGCTGCAGTCAAGCGCCGACTTGCGCAACGCACGACAACCGACGTCACGTTGTCACTGCTCATCCACCGAACCAGGAGTGCTCTCTGCCCGCGAGCGACCCAGAATTCTTGCTGCCGCTCCTGGGCAGTCGCCGCCTGAAGCGGAACCCCGGAGGACGTTGCCGCCGAGGGCGTCAGAAAATCTGTGTAGGCGGCTGACCTGGCGCTCGCCTTCTTGGCCCATACCTGACGCGCGCGACGGCGCGCCGTCTCCGCAACGCTCACCACCCCGGCTCTTGACCGCAGCAGCTTGCGGTGGTTTGCGACCTACCCCTGCAGGGCGGCCGCGGAGGACCACCGACCCAACGGGCCGGCCCCTCCATCTCCGATGCAGATCAAGGGCCGTTCATGCCATCTTTGCCGCCACAGCGACAGTCTCGACCAGACTGCCCGCTTTTCGTGTGGAGCGGTAGCCCTGCCAACATGGCCGCTTGAGGCGTAGAGAGCAGTCCCTGGCCCCCGACGCTCGTCTCCTTCCGCGCCGTGGCAGAGGCCGGGAGGAAGCGCGGCGCTGATGATCGTGTTATCGCGAAGAGCGATCGGTATGTTCGAGGCGGTCCGCCGAAGGAATGGGGTCGGCCGCTCAGTCGACCGGGGATATGTCACGCCGATGACCGCGCCAACCACATTTGTCAACTCGACGTTCTACGACCTGCTGTACATCCGGGAACCCAACGCGCTCCAAGCGCTTGGCGATCCGCGCTGGGCGGAGTTGCCCCCCGAGGTGGTGGCGATGTGGAGCCGCTGTCCCCTGCCCCCGGGTCGCGAGCTCGTTGGGGGCGCTCACCGGAATCGCCAATCTCGAGATCTTCAATGGCCGGAGCGAGGCCAGCCTTTGCTGCGCGGCCGAACCGACCTGCGCCCGATGAGAGCTTGGGCGTACGGCCGATCGCTGATTGAATGTCGATCCAGAGACTGATTGCGATGGGTCGGCCGCGCCGCGGGTTCGGCGCGCTCGCGGTTTCTGCGGAACGCGGCGGTGACTGCCTTTCAGGACAATCTGCGACGTCGAGGCGGGATTACGGACGAGAACCGCCGCTGGTGGACGCTCGCGGCGATGTGCTTCTCGACGTTCATGATCAACCTGGACACGACGGTCGTGAACGTGGCATTGCCGTCGATCCAGCGCGGTCTCCACGCGTCGTCAGCCGCGCTGGAGTGGACGATCAACGCCTACCTGCTCGCTTTCGCGGCGCTGCTGGTGACCGGGGGGCGGTTGGGCGACCTGTTCGGACGGCGGCGGATGTTCCTCGCCGGCGTGGCGCTGTTCGGCGTCTCGAGCACGGCGATCGGCTTCTCACGGAGTGTCCTGTGGCTCGCCGCGTGGCGAGCCGTGCAGGGCGCCGGGGCCGCGGCGATGCAGCCGGCGACGATGTCGATCCTTACCAACACCTTCGCCGAGGAGGAACGTGGGCGGGCGCTCGGCCTGCTCTCCGGCTTGTCGGCGCTGGGCCTCGCATTCGGACCGGTGCTCGGTGGGGTGCTCGTCGAACGGGTGAGCTGGCAGTCGATCTTCTTCATCAACGTTCCGTTCGCGCTTGCCGCGATCGCGGTCACACGGCTGGCGGCACCCGAGTCGCGGGATGAGAGCGTCGGCCGCCGGATTGACATTCCGGGGGTGGTCACGATCAGCGTCACCCTCGGCTGTCTGGTGCTCGCCCTGATGTACGGCAGCATGTGGGGGTGGGGGTCGGCGCGGGAGCTCGCCTTGTTCGCCATCGCCGGCGCCGGCCTCGCCGCGTTCGTGATCGCCGAACGCCGCAGCCGATTTCCGATCGTCGAGCTCAGGCTGCTGCGCTCGCCGGGGTACGCGGGTGCGTTGCTGGTGGCGTTCGTGATCGGGTTCGCGATCTTCGCGCCGCTGTTCTACCTGGCGTTGTTCTTCCAGGACGTAGCTGGCTACTCCCCGATCCAGAGCGGCTTCGGCTTCCTGCCTGCGACGGCGTTGATCATCGTCGCCGCGCCGCGGGCGGGCCGCCTCGCCGACCGAGTCGGGCCACGGGTGCCGATTGTCGTGGGCCTCAGTTCGGTCACAGCCGCGCTCCTGTGGCTCTCCCGGCTTCATGTCGGCAGCACTTACCTCGCTCTGCTCCCTGGGTTCGCGCTCCTCGGGATCGGTGTCGGCATGACGATGTCCCCGATGACGACGGCGGCAATGTACGCGATCGGGGCGCAGAAGGCCGGGGTTGGGGCCGGCATCGTTAACATGAGCCGGCTGGTGGGAGGCATGCTGGGGATCGCGCTCACCGGCATCATCGTTACGGAGCTCGGTCGTGCACGGCTCGGCGCGCTCCTTCCCGGCCTCCCCGCCCCGCTGCGCGCTCGGCTGCTCAGCCACCTCGGTGGCACCAGCGTCCACGCGCCGGCGTCGATCGCCAGCGCGGGGAGGCATGCGTTCTCCTACGGAGTCGGCCGCGGCCTGCTGCTCGCTGCGGGGGTGTCGGCGGTGGGGGCGATCAGTGCTTGGGCGCTGATCGCTCGGCGACGGCCCGACTAGAGGTACTGCCGGTCGGCGAGGACGCGCGCCAACTGGAACAGGATCTCGGCCGCGCCTGCGGCATCCGTCTTCATCAGCTCGTCGACGAAGTGACGCCTAAGTGCGAGGACCTGGCCGTCGGTCACCGCCGTCACCGACGCGGTTCGGCGTCCCGAGCTGCCAAAGAACCCGATCTCGCCGATGACCTCGCCCGGACCGATGAGACGAAGGCGGCGGTCGCCGTCGTGAACCTCGAAGCCCCCTTCGATGATGATGAATAGCTCGCGCTGCTTCAGGCTCTTCTCGGTGAGAAGCTGCCCGGCCGAGAGGTTGAGCAGGAATCCCTCGGCGCTGAGGGTGGCGACGGTCTCCTCCGACAGGGCATCGAGGATCGTCGGCGCCTCGGTCTGGGCGTTGCGGAAACCACTCAGCCGCTCGAGCACGACCTCCGAGTCGAAGCGCACCGGGGCGGCGTTGGTGTCGAGCACGCCGGTCCAGCGGCCCAGGTCGAGATGCGGGCGACCGTTGCCTCCGAAGTACTCGTCCACGAACGCGCCGATGAACGCCCCGACTTCGGTGAAGTACCCGGAGTCGGAGGGGAAAATCACGAGCGGTACTGAGATCCCGTCGGGTGTCGGAATCAGCCGGCCCGCATAGGTGCGGAACCCCAGCAGGCGGTAGTGCTTGACGAGGCCGGCGGTGCAGCTGCTGAACCCGACGTCGGCCTTGAGCTCGCCCGCCATCAGCTGGTAGGTGGCGCATCCCATCGAGACAACCGGCAGTTGGCCGCGGTGAGCCGGCGCGATCATCAACCGGCCGAGCTCGGCGGTGGTCATCCGGTCAATCCCATCGAACCGCTCCATAGAGAACGCCGCCCAATCCTTGTCCGGGACCTGACCCGGGTCCCAGTGACGAATCCGGGCGGTGCCGGTGACGCGCCGGCCCTCGTCCTCTGTATAGAGGAGCGTCGTGTACCCCTGGTCGTCCTCGGGGTCACGCACACGACCACGATCGTGGTCCGCATCCCCAAGCTTGCGTCCGAGCTCTTCGGCGTAGACCGAGTAGCGGAAGGCGAATATAGCGTCACGTTCCGCCTCGGTCTCGGCGATGTGGACCGGGACGAGGGCATCGATCAACTGCGGAGCGACCGACCGCATCGCTCTGGTCGGCGCGAAGGTCCGGCTCATAGCACGCTGACTATATTGAGGGTCGAAAGTCTCGACGGGACCGAGGCGTCACTGCTCGTGCCTATAGAAAACGGACCACGCATCACAGCCGAAGGGCTGGAGCTCCTCCGGGCGGTTCCGCTGCTTGCGACCCTGGGACCATCCGAGCTGGCCGGCCTCGCGGGCAATCTGCGCTTGGTCGAGGTCGCCGCCGGTGAGTGGCTGTTCCGCGAAGGCGACCCGGCAGCAACCGCGTACGTCATCAGCTCGGGGCGGTTGGAGGTCACGCGCGGGCTGCCGGAGCTGCGGGTGATCCGCACCTTGCGGCGCGGCGCCGCGGTCGGCGAGCTGGCCCTACTCCGCCGCGGACCGCGCACGGCCTCGGTGCGGGCGACGCGGGACTCCGTGCTATTCGCGCTCGAGCGGGCGCGGTTCGAGCAGCTGATCCTCGACAGCCCGACGTTCGCGTTTTCGCTGGCGCGCGGCATGGCCGATCAGCTCGCGCCGACGACCGCCGCCGAGACGCCGTCCGTCACCCCGCGGAATCTGACGCTCGTGGCGCTCGACGATCGCGTCGACCTCTCGTTGGCGGCGGGGACGCTTGTGGGCGAGCTCGATCGCGGCGCCGGCGGCCTCCCTCTGGGCCATCAGGGAAAGCCGTCTGGTGACCGATCACCGACCTAGCGTCTCGACGGCCGCTTGGCGGGGCTCCGGTGCTCGGTCAGCTGGCCGGCGCAGGTCTCCCGAGCCGATGGAGACAGGCGGCCACACTGAATCCAGCGCTTG
Source organism: uncultured Solirubrobacterales bacterium (assembly GCA_963770885.1). Taxonomy (GTDB): domain Bacteria; phylum Actinomycetota; class Thermoleophilia; order Solirubrobacterales; family Solirubrobacteraceae; genus Palsa-465. The sequence continues at coordinate 23,272 of CAVYRI010000004.1, forward strand.
GGACGGCGCCGCGCCGCCCGTGGCCAATCACGCGAGAGCCGACGCCGTCGCGATCGAGCGGCTGCTCACTGCGCGCACCGTCGCCGATCAGTTTGGCGTCAGCACGGAAACCGTCCTGCGCTGGGCCCGGCTCGGTGATCTGCCATCGATCCAACTCTCAAATCGGGCGATTCGGTTTGTGAAGTCCGAGATCGAGGAGTGGATGCGATCACGCGCAAGAGCAACGCGAGGAAAGGGCGCACATCCCGCCTGACCCGCATCGGCGGCAAGCAGAATTGGCATCCGCTCTCCCAACAAGAGGGGGTAACTGATGCCAGCAGAGCAACGCGGCGAGGCGATCCGTCTCCCGTCCGGGTGGTGGGTGCTCCGTTACCGCGACGCCAGCGGCCGCCGCCAGCGGGTCCGCACATCCGAGGGCAGGATCGCGCGCTTCAAAACGAAGACGGCAGCGCTCAACCAGTACCGCGACGTGATCGCTCCGCAGCTGCGCGGCGAGCGCCCAGTCACCGCGTACACACTGGGCGAGTTCGTGCCGATCTTCCTCGAGCGCCATGCGATCGGCGTGCGCGAGCGCACCATCTCCACTCTGCGCGATCGCCTGCGCCACCCGATCACCGCGTTCGGTGACCAGCCCCTGGCTGAGCTGGAAGACATGACCGACGAGATCGCGCGTGGCAGGTCCATCTGCCTTCGCGAGCCCGGCACGCGATCGTCCAAGCTTTCCGCCAATGCCTCGATGCCGCCGTCCGCTGGGGCCACATGCATGTGAACCCTGCGAAAGCTGCTGGACCCAACCCCAAGACGCCGCGGCGCACGATCCGGCCATACAGCCGCCAAGAACTCGACGCTATCGCTGCTGAACTGGCGCCCGAGTACCAGGCACTGCCGCAGCTCGTGTCAGCCACCGGTCTGCGCCCGGAGGAATGGCTGGTCCTGGAGCGCGGAGACATCGACCGTCGCAATCGTCTGCTCAACGTCCGCTGAACGCTTTCCAGTGGCAAGGTCGTCGAGCTGGCCAAGACCGACCGCAGCCGTCGTCAGGTCCCCCTGACCCGCCGCGCCCTCGCCGCGCTCGACCAGATCGCGCCTCAGGTCATAACCCCGCTGCTGTTCACGGCCCCCGCGGGTGGACTGATCAACCTCGACAACTTCCGCCGCCGCGAATGGGCGCCGGCGATCGAGGCGAGCGGCGTCGCACAACCGGCCAGGATCTACGACATGCGCGCGACCTACGCCAGCGAGTCGATCGCCGCCGGCGTCGGCAGCGACGAGCTCGCGCGTGTGATGGGCACGAGTGTGGCGATGATCGAGCAGCACTATGGGGTGCTGCTGGGCGGCGCCGTCGCGGCGATCGCGGCGCGACAGGACGCGTACGACGCCGAGCAGGATCAGGCCTTCGAGCGGCCCTCCGACGAGCTGCGCTAAGACGTTTGGTCCGGGATTGGTCGCGGGGAACGCGTACCGCTCTGGAGACCAAACAGCCGAACCGCGATCAACACTGGCGATCCAGCAAACGCGCCCGGAGAGATTCGAACTCCCGACCTTCGGTTCCGTAGACCGACGCTCTATCCAGCTGAGCTACGGGCGCCTGGGCGCCGATTCTAGCTTCAGACTGCTGAGGGATCGGGGTCGGCGCCGGCGGGCGTCGCGTAGCGCGCGACGGTGAACGCGATCAGGGTCGGAACCTGCGCTGCGTACACGATCAGCGACAGCGTCAGGATCACGAGCGAGCCGCCGCTGACGTGATCCTTGAGGAACGCGTACTCGATCATCCCGGCGGTGATCGCGTAGGCGAGCAGGGCCCACTTGGCGACGTAGAAGAACTTATCCCAGGCGAAGTGCTTGACGCGCGTAAGCGAGAAGAGGTTGAAGGTCAGGACGACGGCCGAGGCGATCAGCAGCGCGATCGCCGGGCCGAGCGGGACGTGCTCGGGCAGATGGGACGCAAGGTAGATGCCGCCGATCACGATCAGCGCCAGCGAGGCCATGCCCATCTGGGTGAAGGGTGGATACCTGCGGTCGTCGGTCATGAGGCGAGCTTGGTCATGATCACGAGCGTCGCGATCTGCATCACGCCGAGCACGCCTGCGCAGTAGATGAAGCGCTTCATCAGGTGCTCGATCACGGCCGGATTGGGCCGGCGCTTCTTGAGCTCGAAGAGGACCGCGATGTTCGCCGGCTCGAGCAACCCGAGCGCGAGCACCGCCATCACGCCGACGACGATGTAGCTGGCCACCACCCAGCCGTGATTCGGGCTGTGGCTGAAGACGTTGCCGGTCTGGACGCCGAGTTGCCAGCCGGCCGCCAGTGTCAGCGTCACAACCGTCGGCATGATCAGCACCATCTTCGGCATCAGCTTGGTCGTGAACTCGATCCGCGCCGGGACCGACATGCGACCGATGATCGGGCCGAGGATCAGGCCCAGGAACAGATCGATGATCGTCCAGGCAGCGCCGCCGGCGACGTGCAGGAACGTGAGCGGCCACAGCTTGTTGGACGCGATCGCAGCGATCAGCCCGACGATCGCGATTGCAACGAGGACCAGCCCCTTGCGGGGGACGATCTCGAAATCGAGTGGCTCCGGTGGTCCCGAGGCCTCCGCCGGCGGTGCCCCAACCGGCGCGGGCGGTGCGGTGATCTCGGCCATCGACTGACATCCTAAAGGTTGGTACGGGCGCGCCGCGACGGGCGGGCGCAACACCGCGGCGCAGCGAGCTGGCTCCGGCGATCGAGCGCTTGTCCATACTCGCGCCGTGGACTCACGCCGCCGTTCCCGTTCCGTCCTCCGGCTCTCGCCGCGAGCGGCCGTCGTTCTCGCGGCGCTCGCCGCGATCGCGGCCTGGCTTGCGACCGGTTCGCTGGCGGTGGCTGCCCGGCCGGCGACCGAGCACCCCGCGGCGGTCCCGAAACTGATCTGGGGCCCGGTGTCGCTCCCCAATGGCCAGTCCGCGTTTCCCATCTATCACCGGCTCGGGGTCGATGTCTTTCAGATCGACCTCAACTGGGCTCAGACAGCGCCCACCAGGCCGGCCGATCCGTCCAGTGCCCGCGACCCCGCGTACCAGTGGCCGGCGGAGCTCACCGTCGCGCTGAGTCAGGCGCGCCGCTACGGGATCAAGGTTTGCCTACTGGTCCAGGGCACTCCGGCCTGGGCCAACGGCGGTCGCACGACAAACTGGGCCCCCGATCGCGCTCGCGACTACGGCAGCTTTCTGACCGCCGCGTCGCGCCGCTATCCGGCGGTGCACCTGTGGATGATCTGGGGCGAGCCCAACCGGGGCGGCAGCTTTGAGCCGATGCCGGCCAACTCGCCCGTCGGCCCGCGTCGCTACGCGTTGTTGCTGAACTCGGCCTACCACGCGCTCAAGCAAAGCTCGCCGGCGAACAAGGTGATCGGCGGTGACACGTGGAGCTTCGGGACGGTGGAGCCGGCTGATTTCGTCAAGTGGATGCGCCTGCCGAACGGCAAGCCGCCGCCGCTTGACTACTACGGGCATAACCCGTTCTCGATCCGCTTCCCGAATCTCAAGGAGCGGCCGTACCATCGAGGCGGCCGCGACATCAACGACATCGACACGCTCGAAACGCAGCTGCGCACCACCTACCACCGCGACGTCAACCTCTGGCTGTCTGAGTTCACGATCTCCTCCGATCACAAGAACCGGGCGTTTGCCTACGCCGTCTCGCGTCGGCAGCAGGCCAGGTGGCTTGCGGCCGCCTACCGACTGGTGAACTCCGTTAGCTATGTGGCTGGGCTCGGCTGGTTCAACCTCGTCGACGAGCCCCCGCTGGTGCACGAAGAGAGTCTGACCAACGGTCTGATGACCTACACGCTGAGGCCCAAGCCGGCCTTCTACGCCTACCAGCGCGCCCGCTGAATCTGGGCGCGGCCGGCGCCGCTGAGCGAGAGTGGAGGGCAGCTGGACCGAGCCGTCGAGGCGAATCGGACGACCCGGTCGGTAACGGCCTATTCTTGGTTTCATGAAGCGGGGGCCGGCCGACGAGGCGTCGGCATCTCACCCCGAGGGGCGGGTGCCAGCGCCGCCGCGCGACCGATGGGACGCTCTGGTCCTCCCGGAGCGCGAGAAGCAGGTGCTTGGCTCGGCTGTTGCCGAGTTCGAGGCGCGCCGTGCCGCGGGACGCGAACTCGATTCCAAGCCTGGACTGACGCTGCTGTTAGCGGGCGAAGCCGGCACCGGAAAGACGATGGCCGCGCAGCTCGTCGCCACAGACCTCGGTGTCGGGATCGTCAGGGTAGACCTGCTCGGCTTCTCGTCGCAGGACCAGGTTGAGGTGGCAAACCAGATCGACCGGGCGTTCGTCGAGGCCCAGAGGTCGCATGCAGTCCTGGTGCTCGACCGAGCCGACGCGCTGCTCGATGCCTCGTCGCCGGCAGAGCGCCCGCGCGAGAAGGGCGAGCAGGCCCGCGAGCCGTCGCTCGAGCTCACAAGGCTCGTCGAACGAAGTCATGGGGCGGCGGGAATCGTCGTGTTCACGTCACGGCTCTCGCCGAGGCTGGCCGGCTCCCTGCATGACGGGATGGACTTCGTGGTCGAGTTCCCGTTTCCGTGGAGCGATGCGCGCAAGCAGATCTGGCGCCAGCAGCTTCCGGCCGACGCCCAGATCACGGACGAGGATCTCGAGTATCTGGCGGTCTCGTTCATGGACTCGGGCGCGACGATTCGGGACTGCTGCGTCGCGGCGACGGCAGCGGCGGCCGAGGAGGGCGTGCCGGTCCAGTTGATCCATGTTGGCCGGGCGCTGGATGGTGAGTACCGTAAGCGTCTGACAAACCAGCGGGCCAACAGGGCGCTCGCGAAGCTGCTTGGAACGGGCGCAGCAGGAGCGGCCGCGGGCGGCGTGGCGGCGGCGAAGGGTGCGGCTGGTGCGCCCGCAAAGCCCGCTGCTGCGGATGTCGTGGCGGCGTCACCGAAGCCTGTCGCGGGACCGCCCGCCAGCCCGCAGGTCGCAGCCAAGAGTCCACGGGTCGCGCCCGAGGCGGTGCCCGCGCCGGTGGCGAGCACGGCCGCGGCACAGCAGCCGCCGGTCGCCCTGACTCCGCCGAGGTCGGCTGCGAGCCGGCCGGTCGCGCTCACCCCCCACAAACCGGCCGTCGAACCCTCGCCTCCTGAGGCTGCCGACGACCCGGCCGGTACGCCGGCCGGAGCGATGCAGGCCCGGATCGCGGCTGCGCTCGGACGGTCGACCGCCGCGCCAACACCGGCCCCGGCCAAGCCGGCGCTCGTCTCTGACAAGCCCGACCGCGCAGCGGAGAAGCCGATCACGACCGAGACGTTCGCGAAGCCGTTCTCGCTGCCGCTCAGGGCACCAGCCCCACCCCCACGGGCGCAGCCGGCGGCCGTCGCCGCTCCGATCCCCGACGGCGACGAGCAGCAATCCCGTCTTTCGCCGGTGGCACTCGCGCTCGCGGCCGCAGGCATCCTGGTCGCCGCGGTCCTCGGGTTCGCGCTCGCCCGCTCCACGGGCGGGAGCGCTGCGCCCACGTCGCACGGGAACAACGTGTCGGCCGGTCCGGTTCAGCTCACGCTCCCGTCTACCTGGCAGGCGCAGAGTGTCCCGACCGGCCAGTCGCGCGGCCTCGCTGACGCGATCGCCGTCGGCCCGAAGCCGCCCGCGCGGGGACTCCTGGTGGTCGGGACCAGCAACGTCAACAACCGCGATCTGCTCTCGCGGCCGCTCCGCGTCGCGGTCTCCGATAGCTCCCCGGCGAATGTCGTCACGCTTGGCGGACTGAACTTCAATCTGTACCCGAGCACGTCGGTTGGGTCGGTGTATGCGCTGCCGACGACAGTCGGCACGGTGTTCGGCGTCTGCCTCACGGGTGGGGCGCCGGCAAATTTCAGCCACAGTTGCGAAGGCGTTCTCTCGACGCTCACGCTGACCTCAGGCCGCGTTCTCCCGCCTGGCGAGAACGCCACCTACGCGTCGGCCGTCAACCATGCGTTGGGCAAGCTAAACGCCGCGCTCTCGAAGACAAGCGCGCAGCTGCGGCAGGCGCGCACCGCTCGTGCGCAGGCGGCGGCCGCCAACCAGATGGCCGCGGCGCACATCGCCGCCGCGTCGGCCCTGAGCCGCCTCACGGCTGCTGGTCCGGCGACCACGGCGAACTCAGCGGTGGTCGCTGCGCTGCGCCGGGCCGCGGGTGCCTACACCGCGCTGGGTCGCGCTGCCGCCGGCAACCACGCCGCCGCCTACAGTCAGGCGAGAAGCGCGATCACGCAGGCGGATGATTCGCTGCAGTCAGCTCTCGCGCAGCTGGGGAATCTCGGCTACCAGGTCGGCTGAGGGCCGCCGCAAGCTCAGCGCTCAGCCGCCGCCGCTCACGGTTCCCGTGCCGCTGCTGCTGGTCGGTGTCGTGTGGTGCTCGAGGTGTGTCGTCGTCGTGCTGCTGGAGGTGCTCGTTGTCGTCGTGGTGCTGCTCGACGTGCTCGTGTTCGTGTGGTTGGCACCGGACGAGGGCGTGCGGCTGTTTGACGCCGGCGGGGTGACGGCCCGTTTTGCCGTGTGCTTGCGGTGCTTGTGACGCTTGGGTTTGGGGGGCGCTTGGGTTTGGGGGGCGGCTTGGGCTTCGGTTTGCGCTTCATCGCCGGCGGCGCCTGAACCGAGGCGAACCCGACCACCTTCAACGGCGTCGGCCGCACACTGACGGCCGTCGCGTGATCCCCTGGCGTCGCCGACTGTGCTTTGGTCGCCGTCCCGATCGCGAACGCGATCGCGAATGCGGCGACCGCAAGCAGGCCGGCGATCAGCAACAGCCGCCGCCGCCCAGCGTCGCCAGGCCCCAACCGATCGACCAACGACCTGCCTGCCCACACGGCGATTTCCTTTTAGTGGCGCCCCGACGTCCATCAGATCATAGGGCCCACCGACGTGCTGCGGGCACCGAACGCGGTTGACGCTACGCTTGGCCTGACGCCGGAACTGTCAATCGAGTCAAGGATGGCTGGATGCAAGGGCAGCGAACCAGTTTGGTTCAGGGCACCACGATGGCGACGCTATCGGCACTGGTGCTCGGCCTCGGCGTCCTTGTGCCTCGCGCGGAAGCGGCGGGCCCGAAGTACATCGTGCCCACCGGCAGCACCACCTCGCTGCTGGTGACCCCGCATCCGGCGGTCACCAACGAGACGGTGACGCTGACTGCGGTCATCACCTCGACCTCGAGCTTGGTACCGCCGTCTGGCAGGGTCACCTTCTTCCGCGGCGTCAATCCGCTCGCCCGGTGCGCCGGCGAGCCGGTCCTGACGACTGCCCAGACGACCACGGTCGGCTGCCAGGCATCGTTTAGCGCCTCGAGCACGCCGGAGCATCTGAAAGCCGTGTTCTCGCCGGTCAGCGGCTCGGGCATGGCCGGATCCAGCGACCAGGCGACGCTCAACGTGAATCGAGCTCCGACCGCGGTGGGTCTGCTGCTGTCGGCGCCGACCGTGACCGTCGGCAGGACGGTCACATATAGGGCCGCCCCTGAAGCGGCCGTGGGGTCGGTCGCTCCCACCGGAGCGGTGGAGTTCCTCGACGGCGGCAAGGCGGTGCGGTCCTGCCAGAACCGGCCGCTGCAGGGAGGCGCCGCGACCTGCAAGGTGAGCTACCCGACAACCGGCCGCCAGACGATCACCGCGGTCTATGAGGGCGACTCGAACTTTCTCGCCAGCCCGGCGTCGGCGGCGCAGGCGGTGCAGGTGCTGGCGCGCGGCACGATCAGCTCGCTCACGCAGTGGCAGTTCGCCTTCACGCCCAAGTACACGAGGATCCTCGGGCTCTCGGTCCAGCAGCCGCCGGTCGGCGCGACGATCGTCGTCAAGTGCCACGGGAAGGGATGCCCGTTCGGGACTCGGTCCACGGCCGTGCGTCCTTGCAAGTCGACCAAGAAGCACAAATGCAGGTCCCGGTCTCCAGCCAGCATAGATCTCGCGGCTCGCTTCCACCGGCGCAGACTGCGCGTCGGCACGGGTGTGATTGTCCAGATCCTTCGTCCCGGTTGGATCGGCAAGTACTACCGCTTCACGATCCGCTCCGGCAGGGCGCCGAAGGTCCAGATTTCGTGCCTCGCTCCCGGGCTGACGGTTCCGGGCCGAGGCTGCTGAACGCCGCCCGGCTGGCTCTTTGATCGACGCCGCGCGAGGCGTGGTCCAGGCTGCGGCTGACAGCGGAGAGGGCGGGATTCGAACCCGCGAAGGAGGTTTCCCCCCTTACTCGCTTAGCAGGCGAGTGCCTTCAGCCACTCGGCCACCTCTCCCACGGGATTGGCGGCAGTGTAAACGAGCGTCCCTGGCCGGCGAGCAGCCGCAGGCGAGCGGGAGCATGCGCATCGATCCTCGACGCGGTCCAGCGTGCGGCGCCCATCGGACGTGGCTACGATCGAGCGGCACTCCCGGAGGGGTGGCAGAGCGGTTGAATGCGCTGGTCTTGAAAACCAGTGTCCGTGCAAGCGGACCGCGGGTTCGAATCCCGCCCCCTCCGCTGGCGCCGCTAGACCTTGTTGGTCGGCGCGGTGCCGAAGACGTGATCCCAGAACGGGGCGCTGACGCCGTATCCGCGCTCGTGGTTCTGGAAATGGTGGCGCATGTGCAGCTCGCGGAGCCTGCGGCCGAGCGCCGTCTTCGGACGGTGATGGTGCACGTGGTAGTGCAGCATGTCGTATGCGAGATAGCCCCCCAAGAAGCCGGCGCCGAACGGCATGAAGGCCGGGCTGCCGAGCACGGCGTAGAAGCCGAACACGAACAGGGCCGCGAGCGGGATGCTCAGCGACGGGGGCATCACGAGCCGCATCGGGTCGTTGGGGTGGTCGTGGTGGACCCCATGAATGATCCAGTGCAGGCGCGCGCCGATGCCCTTCTCGGGCTCGAAGTGGAACACGATCCGGTGCAGCCAGTACTCGGTCAGCGTCCAGAACAGGTAGCCGCCGAGCACCCAGACGATCGTCAGCCAGCCCGAGCCGTGGACGAGTCCCTCGATCAGCAGGATCGTGATCACCGGGCCGAACAGAATCGGCGGCACGGCTGGATGCACGCGCGAGAGCTTGTCAAGGAGGTTGGAGTCGAACATGCGCGGCGAGGCGCGCAGAGCGTCGCTGCGACTGAGGCCGTCCAGCTCTTCGGGTCTCGTTGCCATACGCGACCAAGTTTAGCTCGGCATCGGTTCGCGCTCCAGAATCGCGGTGCCCGGCGGTGGCATGCTGTGCCGCGATGGCTCAGCAGCGCGTGCCCCGTTGGTGGACGATGCGGCGGGCTCAGAATCTCAAGCCCGCGACGTATCGCTGCCCGCTCTGCGGGCGTCATCTACCGTCACTCAGCGAGCACATGCTGCTGTTTCCCGAGGGACGATCGGAGGGACGGCGCCATGCCCATTCGGAGTGCGTGCTGAACGCTCGCAAGGCGGGGCGGCTGCCGACGCGTGAGGAGTGGCAACGCAGCCAGCCGCGGCCGCCCAGCCTGCTGGCCCGCGCCCGGGCGCGGTTGAGCAGAGACAGCGGATAGGGTCTGCTCCGTGGCGGGCGACCTGAGACTTGGACTGAACACCGGCTACTGGGCCGGTGGGCCGCCGCCCGGAGCGGCCGAGTCGATCAAGGAGGCCGAGCGGCTGGGCTTTGACTCCGTCTGGACGGCCGAGGCCTACGGCTCCGATGCGCTGATGCCGCTCGCCTGGTGGGGCGCGGAGACCCAGCGAATCAAGCTCGGCACCGCAATCGTCCAGATCTCGGCGCGGACCCCGGCCGCGACAGCGATGGCTGCGATGACGCTCGACCATCTCAGCGGCGGGCGCGTGATCCTCGGCCTCGGCGTGTCGGGCCCTCAGGTCGTCGAAGGGTGGTACGGGCAGTCGTTCGCAAAGCCGCTGGCACGGATGCGCGAGTACATCGGGATCCTGCGCGACATCTGGGCGCGCGAGGGCCCGGTCAGCAACGACGGTCCGCACTATCCGCTTCCACTTCCGGACGCCACCGGGCTTGGCAAGCCGCTGAAGGCGAGCATCCACCCACTGCGGTCCGAGATCCCTGTCTACCTGGCCGCCGAGGGCCCGAAGAACATCGCGCTTGCCGGCGAGCTCTGCGAAGGCTGGCTGGCGTTGTTCTACTCGCCCTACCACGATGGCTTCTACCGCGAGGCGCTCGACGAGGGGTTCGCCCGCCCGAACGCGCGCACGACCAAAACCGAGTTCGAAGTCGCCGCGACCGTGCCACTGATCGTGACCGATGACATCGAGAGCGCAGCCGACGCCGTGCGGCCGATGTACGCGCTCTACTTCGGGGGCATGGGCGCGCGCGGCACCAACTTCCACGCCAATGTCGCGATCCGGATGGGCTATGAGGCCGAGGTCGCCAAGATCCAGGAGCTGTACCTGGGCGGCCACAAGCAGGAGGCGGCCGCGGCCGTGCCGACGCGACTGGTCGAGCAGCTGACCCTGATCGGACCCAAGGAGAAGATCCGCCACGACCTCGATGCGTGGCGCGAGTCGATCGTGACGACGCTGCTCGTCGGCGGCGATCCGGCGACGCTGCGCACCGCCGCCGAGCTCGTTCTGGGCTAGCTGCGTCGCCCCAGTGAGCCGGCGCGGGCCGGGAAGCGGGCGCGTCCGCTCCCCGGCCCGGAGTCCAGCGCGGTGCTACACCGGTGCTGGCGCCGATTGGCCGGCGCCGGATGCGATTCCCGGCACCCCGTTCGGATACCCGAGCGATGGGACGTCTGAGGGGTAGACCTCGTGGCCGTGCTCGGCCGTGTCCCCGATCTCGAGGTTCTCGTCGGACATCCGCAACGGCACGAACAAGCCGACCAGCTTGAGCAGCACGAACGTGCCGAACGCCGACCAGACGATCACGAACAACCCGGCGAACAGCTGCCACTTGAGCAGGTTCCAGTTGCCGTGGATCGCGCCGGTGGCCGAGATGCTCGCGGTCTTGCCCTGACCCGGATAGATGATCATGTTCGGGTCAGCGAAGATGCCCGTCAGCAGGCCGCCCGCAAGTCCGGCGATGCCGTGGGTGTAGATCACGCCCAGCGTGTCGTCGACGTTGCGGAACGGTCGCAGCCGGCTCATGTAGTTGAGCGCGAAGTAGACGATCGTCGATGCGATCACGCCGATCGCGATCGCGCCCCAGCCGTTCACGAAGCCGGCCGCGGGGGTGATCGCCACCAGCCCGACGATCATCCCGTTGACACCGGAGATCAGACCCGGCTTGCGCCCCGTGAGGTAGTCCCAGCCGACCCAGATCAGGAACGCGACCGCGGTACAGAGGTTCGTGTTCAGAATCGCGGCCGAGGCAGATGCGCCCGCGAAGTACGGGTCGCCGCCGTTGAAACCGTTCCAGCCGAGCCACAGCAATCCGGCGCCGACCGCGACCATCGCGACGTTGTTGGGTGCGTCGATCTCGCGGTCGCGTTGCAATCGCGGTCCGATCACGGCCGCAGCGACGAAGCCCGAAACGCCGGCCGACAGGTGGATCACGTAACCGCCGGAGTAGTCGACCGCCCCGTGCTGGGCGAAGAAGCCACCGCCCCAGATGCAGAACGCGTCGACCGTGTAGACGATCGAGGACCACAGCGCGACGAACGGGATCCAGGCCTTGAAGTTGATCCGCCCGAGCACCGAGCCGAGCATCAAGATCGGCGTGATCGCGGCGAACACGAACTGGAAGTAGGCGAGCGTCGCCTGCGGGAAGCGGAAACTCGGTCCGGTCGTTGCTAACGGAACCGTGGCCTGACCCTGCTCGGCCGAATGGCTCAGGATCGTGCCCGGCTTACCGATGAAGTTCCCGAAGAACCCCGAGCCCGAGATGCCGTGAAACGGCGATCCGAAGCCCATCTTGAACGCCCACAACACCCACACTATGAGCACGATCGCGAACGCTGCGAAGGTCAGCATCATGCTGTTGATCGACCAGCGCTTCTGCATCACGCCGCCGTAGAGCACGACGAGTCCGGGAACGCTCATCAGCCCGACGAGCGTTGCCGCCGTCATCTGCCAAGCGTTGTCTCCGGGGCTGAGCCAGGCTGGATATGGCAGCCACATTAGGTTCTTCTGTCTCCTTTTTCAGTCGGGGGCGGCAACGAGAAATGCCCTCAGCGGGCCTGACGCGGGTCAGTTTGGCTTTCGCCGTCCCGGCCACAAATGGCCTGGCGTCCAGCAAACGCAAACGGGGAACTGGACATTGGGATAAACGCGCTCTCGGGAGTTCCGCAAGGTGCGGAAATCCGGCCCGGCGGCGCGTCCGGATGCCGGCGCGCCGGCCCGCGTCTCGGGGCCGGCCTGCGAAGCGCTAGAACCCGATCGCCGTCTCGCGCGGCAGCACGAGCACCGAGCTGCGCGCCGAGTCAAGGCGTGACCTGGACGCGCCACTGAGCGCAATCCGGCCCGGGGTCGCGTTCGGCGCCGAGCCGACCACGACCAAATCGAGTTGATCTGAGTCGGCGGGCACCACCGACGCACCCAGCGATTGCACCAGCGCTGCGGCTGTGCGCTGCGCCGCGTCATCATCCTCGGACGGGGAGACGGCGACGGTGCGTATCGCCGCCTGGCCGGAGGCCCGCAGCCCGGCGGCGGCCACCGCCACCGCCACCGACCCACCTTGGAGCAGTTGCTGCGCCGAGCTTCCCGGCTCGACTCGCCCCGGCGGGGTGCGGTAATCCGATCCGAACACGATCAGGCCCGCATCCTGCGTCGCGGCGAGCCTGCCCAGGCCCGCGCCGGTGGACGGATCGACGACCACGTGCTGAGGGATGTCGGGATGCTCCAACCACGCCGCGCCCTGCCGGAGGCGACGCTCGGCATCGTGCTGGGCGATCCCCTCACGTCGCGGGTCGTACTCGTGTGAGTGACGGACATACGCCAGCGACAGCGAGACGTCGCCGGCAGCGAGCAGCTGGCCGAGCGCTAGCGCATCGTCGTCGTTCACGGTCCCGTCATAGGAGACGATCACACCCAGGGGCATGTCGCAATCCTGCGCTACTGAGGGCCGAGCGGCATTAGCCAGCTGGACAATGATCGTCGCGGCGGATCTATCCAGGCGGGGACCAAGGCGGCCGCCCCCGCGGGGCCTACAGACCGGTATGGGCCCAGTTGATCTGCATCAGCGGCGCGGCCGGCTCGCCGATGTTGAACTGGATCACGGCGTGCGGTTGGAGCGGGATATCGCGCACATCCTTGTTCCACACCTTGCCGTTGTAGAACGCGGTGATCTTGCCGTGAACGCCACCGACCTGGTCGGCGCTCAGCGGCTGGTGCCACTCGTCGAAGAACTGGCCGAGCGTGTAGATCTTCTGGGTCGGCGATTCGATGTGGATCACGCCGTCGGAGGTGTGAGTGTGCAGCCAGTAGAAGCACTGGCCGCCGGTGGCAACCGGGCCCTCGGTGGTCTGCTCCACCTGCGAGCCCGGGATCCCGATGCCGGCCGGGAGCGAGTAGAGCCGCCCGTTGACGAACACCGCCAGGTGGGCATGGATGTGGTACGCCAACTGCTCCACGGGCGCGCAGTGGATCCCGTCGACGGGACCGGTTTGGGTGGTGTCGGCGGGCGCGATACACGGTCCCACCTCGACCGGGATCCCCTCGTAGCTGAGCCCGGTCGGCGAGCGCAGCTCGCACACGGCGGCGGCTGAGGCCGTCTGGCTCGACGTCGAGCTGGACGTCGAGGTCGAGCTCGAGCTCGAGGTCGAATCCGACCCGGCCGGTGTGCTCGAGGTGGTTGAACTGCTCGTCGACGAGCTGCTGCCGCATGCAGCGATCGCAGCAGCGACGAGCACGGGGGCCAGCGCCGCGGTGATCCGGGGTCGCATCGGACGCAACCGTAGCTTGATCGCCCGCGGCATGGCGTTGATAAGTTGCACGCAATGGCTGACGAAGCACCGCTGGGCGGCCTGCCGATGACCACGGCGCTCGAGATTCCGGGCCTTGTGATCACCGAGAACCTCGGTGTCTGCTACGGCCTGGTCGTCCGCAGCATGGGGTTCGTCGGCGGCGTCGGGGCGGCCTTCAAGGGCCTGCGCCGCGGGGAGATTGGCCAGTACACGCAGCTGCTCGAGGACTCACGTCGCCATGCGATTGACCGGATGGTCGACAACGCCCGGCTGCTCGGCGCCGAGGCCGTCGTCGCGGTCCGCTTTGACTCGTCGGAGATCGGCCAGCAGTTCACCGAGATCGTTGCCTACGGCACCGCCGTCAAGGTGCGACAGGCCGCCTGACCCGAGCACGTGCTGCTCACCGATTCAGATCGCGAGCAGCTGTTCGAGCTGCTCAACCGGCACGCGGCCGCGGGAACGCTGACGCTCGACGAGCTCGAGCAGCGCGTTGAGGTGCTGAACGACGCGCGGACTCGCGAGCAGGCGGCCGAGGTGACGGCTGACCTGCCGCCACTTCCCGGGGACCCGCCGCCGGGACGGGCTCGCTGGGGCCGCGGCCATGGCGATGCCGACAGGCCGGCTCCCAGCTGGCGACCGACCGGCGAACGGTTCCGCGACCCGAAGACCAACCGGGTCATGCGCGTCTGGGAGGACGCCGGCGGAGCCAGACACTACGTGCCGGACGCCGAGCACCCGTGAGTCGTTTTCGGCGTCGGTCGCTAGCTGCGACCGCCGCCGAAGATGCGCAGCATGAACAGGAAGACGTTGAAGATGTCTAGGAAGATCGACGCCGCGATCATCACCGAGCTGGCCGCGTCGGAGCGGCGCAGGCGGTTGAAGTCAAAGATCGTGAAGCCGGCGAAGATGCCAAGCCCCAGGATCGTGTAGATCAGGTTCCCGTTCGGGATGTTGACGAAGATCAGCAGGACCCCGAACAGGATCAGCGCGAGCAGCGCCCAGAAGAGCACCCGGATCCACGAGGAGAGGTCGCGCCGCGTCGCGTAGCCGTATGCGCCGAGGCCGCCGACGAACGCGGCCGTCGCCCCGGCCGACTGCCACAGCACCGCCGGATCGGACTTGGCGTAGACCGAGATCAGCGGCCCACACGCCGCCCCGATCAGCAGCCCGAGACCGAACAGCATCAGGATCGCGAGTTGCTCGCGGTCCTTGCGGGCCGCGACGTTGAGGCCGACGATGCACGCGATCGCGCCGATGAACAGCAGCCAGGTGGCGCCGCCGCTGAGATTTCGCCCAAGGTAGGCGCCGAGTGCCGCGCAACCGACCGTCAGCGCAACGAGCCCCATCGTCTGTCCGAAGACGCTGCGCGCCTGATCGCGCGACAGAACGCCGCGCTGCCCGCCAAGTGTGTACTCCCGATCCAGTGACATGCCAGAGAATGTAGCTCAGCGTCGGGCCAGAGGCTGAGGTTTTGCGGTCAGTGGCCCGCGAGCAGTCGTTGCACGTCATAGTCGAGCGTGGCCTCGGTCTGGTACTGGCCGGGATGGACCTCGACCACGTGACCGGTCCTGTCCACGAACACGGTCGTCGGCATCGCCTCGATTCCCGCCAGCCAGCTGAGATTCGACGATGAGCTCTGGTAGCTCGGATAGCTGACCGGGTGGGCGGCCAGGAACGAGTGCGCACTCGAGGCGCTGTCATTGGTGTCCACGCCGATGAAGGCAACTCGGCGTCCATAGCGGGCCGCCGCGGCGCCAAACAGCGGAAACTCGCTGCGGCACGGCGGACACCACGAGGCCCACGCGTTGATCACAACCGGGAAGCCGCGAAGCGACTTCAGCCTGGCCGCCAGCGCGCCGCCGGAGCCGAGCAGCTGTCCGGCCTGACCGTGGATCGCCGCCAGCGATCGCGGCGATCCGGCGAGCTCGGTCTTCGCGGCGGCGGGTGACGGAGCGGCCGTCGCCGGTGCGCTGCGTGCCGGGATGTTGCGGTCCATCAGGTAGTAGAGGTCGTCGATCACGTCGGTCGCGGTCCATGCGAACTGCGGATGCGCGAGGTTGTGGCGGCCCTGGTCATTGAGGAGTCCGGCGAGCGCGGCGGGCAGCCGGCCGGTGATCTGCGGCATCCCGTTGTCGGCGATCCGCTCCCGGCCCGCCGGATCGAGCAGGAACAGCGCGTCGGTGTGCTGGACGTCAAACGTCTCGGGCTTGTGGGTCAGCCAGTCGATGTCGGGAGGGTTTCCCTGCGGGACGCGGTTGTAGGCGACCCCGAAGAACTTCCACAGCCGGTGGATCTGAACCTTGGTCCCAGTCACCTGAGTGAAGTTGACGTGGGTGAGCCGTTCGTATGCCCGCAGCCGCGAGGGCGAGTCGCGCCACGGGTCGACGGTCGCCGTCGCGACCACGACCCGTTTAGCCAGGCCGGCCCGCTGCAGCCGGTTGGCGACCTCCTCGAGCACGCCGGTCGTCATCGGGCAGACCTCGTGGCAGAGCGTCATCGACGGCGCCAGGATCACCCACCTGCCACGCCACGAGTCCAGTGACAGCGGCCGGCCGTCGGACGAGATCAGATGCATCGCCGGCACCTGCCGCGGCTTTGCGAACGCGGTGCCCGCCGCCAACGGCGCCGGAACCGACCCCTTGGGCGTGCTTGCGTTGGAGGAATGGCGAACCGCTGCAAACACCGATACCGCCGCGAACAGCAGCGCCATCGCGATCGCCGCGATCGTCAGCACTCGGCGAAGGTCGACCAGGCTCAACGCGCTCTGAGGTTACGCCCCGCTGGCCGCGGCGAGTCGCGATACTGGGATCCGTGTCGCACCTCACCGCCAGGCGGCGTCCGCGTGCCGTCGACGAGTCCAAGCCGCCGCTGCCACGCTCCGCGTGGACTCGGCTCGCCGCGTGCACCGCTGCCGCGGCACTGCTGCAGCTCGACGGCACCCTGATCACGGTCGCGCTCCCATCGGTCGCCCGCGGGCTCGGCGTGCAGGGCAGTTCGACCTCCGCGGTGCTGAGCGCCTACTTCGCGGCGTACGCGATCGTGCTGCTGCCCGCGGGTGAACTGGTGGACAGATTCGGCGCCCGCCGGCTGGCGCTCGGTGGCCTGGCTCTGTTCGCGCTGGGCGCCGTCGCCGGAGCGCTCGTGACGAGCTTCGGGGAGCTGATCGGCGCTCGGGTCATACAGGGCGCCGGCGCGGGACTCGTCAGTCCAGCCGCACTGGCCGGCGCGGTGAGCGGCTTTCCGCCCGAGCGGCGCGGCTCGGCGCTTGGAATCTGGGGGGCCAGCGCCGGCATGTCAAACCTGCTCGGGCCGCTGATCGGCGGCTTGCTGACGGTCGCATTCGGCTGGCGCGCCTGCTGGTGGGCGCTGGTGCCACTGGCGGCGCTGGTCGCGATCGGGATCGCGCGAGTGATGCCGCGGATCGTCGGCGGTCAGTCCGAAGGGGCTCACCCCGGGATGAACCGGATCGTGCTCGCGGCGACGCTGATCGCGGCGCTGACGTTCGCGGTCATGATCGGGGCGTTCTACATCGCCGAGCAGTACTTGCAGCGAGTCGCGGGCTTCTCGGCGCTGGGGGCGTCGGGAGCGCTGGTGCTGGTCGCGTTGTTGGTTGGCGTGGCGGCGCCGCTGGCGGGCAAGCTCGTCGATCGCTACGGAGAGCAGTTCCCGGCCGTGCTCGGCTTCGTCAGCGCTGGCGCCGGACTCCTGATTCTCGGGATCCCGGGTGTGCCGCTCGACGATCTGGTCACGGTGCTGCCGCTGGTGCCGGTCGGGATCGGGCTCGGGATGCTGTTTGTGCCGACCTCCCGTGCGGCGCTCAACGCCACGCCGCAGGCGGCGCACGGCCGCACCTCAGCGGTCCTGTCCGTCGGGCGCCTGCTCGGTGCGGCGGTCGGCGCCGGGCTGGCCGGGGTCGCGCTGTCGGGCACGCTGACGGCGTCGACGGTCCACTCCACGCTCCTGTTCGGGGCGGGGCTGTGCCTGGTGATCGGGATCCCGGCGTCGACCTTCCTCGGTCGTGGCGTCGGGCGCAGCGCGACCGAGCCGGCCTAGCGTCGGCCTGCGATCCGCGCCGGGTCTGAGCCGTCGATCGAGCCGCTGGTCGCCGCGAGCAGGATCTCGGCAACCGCATCCGGCGCGTCCCAGGTGGGAACATGGCCGGCATCGGGCAGCTCGACGTTGCGCACGTTGTCGGGCGTCTGACGCGGACGGCGAACCAGCCGATCGTGCGCCGGCCAGACGAGCGTCACCGGCCCATCGACCTCGGCAAGCCCCTCGAACCGCCCGGCGCGCATCTCGCGGCTGGCATCGACGAACCCGGGCGCTCTCGCCCAGGCCCGCACGAGGTGTGCTGCGTCGGCGGCGGGAACGCGGTCGGGATGCGCGACGACGTTGCCAAGCAACAGCCGCCGTCCGACGTCGGGCGAGACCAGCGGTCTGATCAGCGGTGACAGCAACCGCGCGACCGTGTGCAGGGTGGTCGGCTTGGGCAGCAGCGAGCGTGTCCACAACCCGGCCGGGGCGATTGCGGTGGTCGTTGCCGCGCAACCCGCCCGTCCGAGCTCCAGTGCGACCCAGCCGCCGAGCGAGATTCCGGCGATGTGCGGGCGGTCGATCCCGAGCTCGGCGAGCAGGCCGGCGACCGCCGCCGCGAGCGCGGCCGGGGTCGGAGTCGTCGCCAGGGGGTCGGACTCACCGAATCCGGGAAGGTCAACGGCAAGCAGCTCGCGTTCCCCGCGAAGTCCTTCGATCACCGGCGCCCACACCTTGCGGTCGGCCCCCAGCGGGTGCAGCAGCACCAGCACGGGCCCACGCCCAACGCGATCAAAGGCCAGCGCCACGGTCCGCTCAGCTGTCGACGGCCGCGAGCAGCGCGGCGGTGAGCAGCGCCGATCCGCCGGCGACCAGTGCCGTGGCGCGAGCTGAGTCGTCGGGTAGGCCCCCGCGCCGGGCCACAGTCGCCGCTACGTCGGTCAGATCCCCAGCGATGCTCCCGGCCAGCCACGGCCGCAACGGACCGCCACGCAGGGCGACGGCGATGATGCCCAGATGCAGCACCACCTCGCGCGTGCCCAGACCCTGGACCGGGATCTGGGTGGGGGCGCTCTGGGCCGATGGCCCGAGCCAGCGACGAGTCAGGGCCGCGGGCGCCGCGAGCAGCCCGGCGCCGTAGCCGACGCGTAGGACCATCACCGCTGCCGTCGCCGCTCGGGCCGAGGAGAGCTTCACCGCATGGCGTCCGAGCGCTCGCCGGCCGATCACAGCTTGCGTCCGAGCAGTTGCCGCTCTCGGCGCAGCCGGGCCCGCGACGACGCTTCGTGGCGCGCCAGCGAATCGCCGATCGAGAGGATCTGTATGTGGGCGACCCGCAGGCCGCAGCGATGTAAGGCCGAGCTCAGCACGAGCGAGCGATGCTACTGAGAGGCGGTGCTCGGCCCGGCGGGTCGCGGCTCGGCCGGCCGGGGAACCGGGCTCGGCCGGCCGGGAAACCGGGCTCGGCCAGGCCGGGGAACCGCTCTCGCTAGCCTCGAACGCCTGCCCCGACGCCCCTCAGCCACCCGGCGCTGGATCACCGCCGCCACGTGGCCGGGCGGGGTCGCGCTGACCTCGTGGAACTACATGTGGCGCTCCACGCCCATGCACCGCCGCGAGGAGCTGGTGCCAACCGTGGCCTCACATCTGCCGCCGCCGTTTCGGGGTGGCCTGGACCACAGCGAGGTGATGGGGTGGCAGCCGGCCATGGTCCGCTCCTTCACCGGCGCTGTCGCACCAAAATCCGCGACGCCCAGCTTGGCCCCGAGGAGCTGTTCGCCCGTCTGGCAGGCAACCTCAACCGGGCGGCACCGACCAAGTTCGCCCGCTTCCAGCGCGCGCTCGCTGCCACCGATGACCCAGTCCACGGCCAGCCGGCCCGCCAGGTCGAGCACTCCGACTAACGAGAGGTTCCGATGCCCCGTCACTTCGTCATCGCCCAGTTCCCCAACCCGCCCCTGATCGCCGCAATCAGCGCGGGCGCCGTGGCCCGCGTGACCGACGGCGAGGTCGCCAAGGCCGCCGGCGTGATCTCGGACGCCGCGCTGCTGGTCTGGGCCTACGAGGAGATCGTCGACGGGGCCAACTGGTTCCGGCGGCTGGTCGGCATCGGCGGTGCGGTGGTGGCGCTGCGTCAGGCCGCGGTGCGCTGAGGACTACCCTGGGGGTATGAGCATCTTTTCGACGTTGAAGATGTACACCAAGCGGACGTCCAAGCTCGACGAGGCGACGGACCTCTACGACCACCAGGTCAAACTGCTCGACGGCGGCGAGCTCGACCTCAGCTCGCTGCGCGGCAAGCCCACGCTGATCGTCAACACGGCCAGCAAGTGCGGCTACACGCCCCAGTACGAAGGTCTGCAGACGCTGTACGAGCGCTACTCAGACCGTGGCCTGGAGGTGCTGGGGTCACCGTCGGGTGACTTCGCCGATCAGGAGTACGACGACGCCGAGGAGATCGGCGCCTTCTGTCAGAAGAACTACGGCGTGACCTTCCCGCTGACCGAGCGCACCTCGGTGCGGGCCGAGCCCGATCCCCTGTGGAGTGACCTGGGCCGCCAGCCTGGCTCAGGGCCACCCGGGTGGAACTTCACCAAGTATCTGGTGGGAGCCGACGGTCATCTGATCGCCCGCTGGTCGAGCAAGACGGCGCCCGAGGATCCCGAGATCGTCAAGGCGATCGAGGCGGCGCTGCCCGCTGTCGGCGCCTGACCCTCAGGGTTCTGGCAGCGGCGGCGGAGCGCTGCGATAGCTGGGTGGCGTCCGTGAGAGGCCGATCGGATTGCGGGTCAGCCGGACCGTCTCGCCGTCGGCCGCCGGCACCTCGACGATCGGCTCAAGGCCGAGCGTCTGCGCCAGCTCGAAGGCGCCGCGCAGATCATTGACCACTCCGGCCGGGACTCGGACAGCGGTCAGTTCGCGGGCCCAGTCGGCGGCCGGGCGCGCGGCCAGCCGCCCCACCAGATCGGCTCGCAGCGCGACCCGGTTTTCCACTCGGGCGCCGTTGGTGGCGTAGCGCGGATCGCCCGCCAGCTCGGGAGCGCCGATCACCTCGCACAGGGCGCGCGAACTGGCGCTCGTTGCCAACGGCCAGGACCAGATCACCGTCTGCGGTCTCGAGCAGCTCGTAGGGGGAGATGCTCGGGTGCGCGTTGCCCAGCCGGGTTGGGACCACGCCGGCGATCGTGAACGCTGAGGCCTGGTTGACCAGCCCGCCGAGCAGCGCCGACAGCAGGTTGACCTCGACGCGCTGGCCTTCGCCGGTGGCGTCTCGGTGGCGCAGCGCGGCCAGGATCCCGACTGACGCGAACAGGCCGGCCAGCACGTCGACCAGCGCCACGCCGACCTTCTGGGGCTCGCCGTCGGGGGAGCCGGTGATGCTCATCAGGCCGCCCAGCGCCTGGACGAGCAGGTCATAGCCCGGCAGCTCGGCGCCGGCTCCGGCCCCGAAGCCCGTGATCGAGCAGTAGATCAGGCCGGGCCGGTCGGCGGCGAGCTGGTCGTAGCCGAGGCCGAGGCGATCCATCACGCCGGGGCGGAAGTTCTCCACCAGCACGTCGGCCTGCGCGGCCAGCTCCACCGCGCGGTCGCGGTCGGCGGGATCCTGCAGGTCAAGGGCCACGCTGGCCTTGTTGCGGTTGACCGACTCGAAGTAGGTGGCCATCCCGTGCTCGTCAAACGGCGGGCCCCAGCTCCGGGTGTCATCGCCGATTCCGGGCCGCTCGACTTTGATCACCGAGGCCCCGAGGTCGCCCAGCATCATCGTCGCGAACGGACCCGCCAGCACGCGCGAGAAATCGAGCACGCGCAGCTCCGCCAGCACGCCGTCGGAGGGGATCTCGGCCACGGTATGCATCATTCACGAGATCGGCCGTCCGCGCCGCCTCGTGGTCCGCTGCAGCAGGTGAATATCCTCGGCCCATGAGCGCCAAATACACCCACACCTGCATTCGGGTTCGGGATATCGACAAATCGGTCGCCTTCTACGAGCAGTTGGGATTTGAGCACCGCGGCCGGCTCAACTTCGAGTCCGCCTACAACGTCTACCTCGGTCTGCCCGGTGACGGAGACGTGCTCGAGCTGACTGTCAATGTGGGGCGCGAGGAGCCTTACGATCTCGGCGAGGGTTACAACCACATCGCGCTGGTGATCGACGACCTCGACGGACTGCTGCAGTCACTCGCCGCCCACGGCGTGACACCCGAGAAGCCGCCCTATGCACCCGGCGGGCGCGAGGAGTACCGGATCTGTTTTGTCGAGGATCCGGACGGCTACCGGATTGAGCTGATCGACGGATCTTTCCCGACCCCACAGGACCCGCCCCACCCTTCCACGCTCCCCTCCTAGCCGCTAAGCAGGGCCCGCCCAACGCTCCACTCTGGCCTCCTAGCCGCCAGGGCGGGAGGAGTAGATTGGCTGGACCTGCAGAGCGGTCCAGCGGAGCGTAGGAGGGAGAGATGTACGAACGCAACGGGCAGCGGTACTTCGTCGTCGACGAGCACTGCCACTTCTGGGATGCGAGCCCCGCCAACTGGGTCAAGGGGGCCGAGCAGTACGCCAAGGGCTGGATCGAGTGCTTTCACGCCTACAACGGACTCGGGCCGCCCGAGACCCAGTGGCCACTGGACAAGTTTCAGAAGTACTCCGAGGAGGACTTCGTCTCCGACGTGTTCGAGGATGCCGGCGCCGACGCGGTGATCCTGCAGTCGACCTACCTCAAGGAGTGGTACACGACCGGCTTCAACACGGCGGCCGAGAACTTCAAGCTGGCCGAGAAGTACCCCGACAAGGTGATCGTCAACGGCCGCTGGGACCCGCGCGAGGGCGAGGCCGGCCTGCGCGAGCTCGAGGAGGACGCCGAGCGCTTCAACCTCAAGGGCGTCAAGCTCTACACAGCCGAGTGGTACAAGGGATCGCGTGGCTGGACACTCGCCGACGAGGAGTGCAAGCCCTTCTACGAGAAGTGCAAGGAGCTTGGGATCAAGAACGTCCACGTCCACAAGGGCCCGACGATCTGGCCGCTGGACAAGGACGCATTCGACCCCAAGGACGTCGACGTCGCGGCGACCAGCAATCCCGAGCTGAACTTCGTCGTCGAGCACGTGGGCCTGCCGCGGATCGAGGACTTCTGTTTCATGGCCACCCAGGAGCCCAACGTCTACGCCGGCCTCGCCGTCGTGCTCGGCGGCCTGATGTACGCTCGGCCGCGCTTCTTCGCCAAGGTGATGGGCGAGCTGCTGTTCTGGGTCGGCGAGGACAAGATCCTGTTCGGCTCTGACTACGCGATCTGGGAGCCCAAATGGCAGATCGACGGGTTCCTCGACTTTGATTACCCCGACGAGCAGTACTCCGACTACCCGAGGCTGACCGATGCGACGCGGCGCAAGATCCTGGGTCTGAACGCCGCCAAGCTGTACGGGATCGAGGTGCCCGCCGACCTGCGGCTGCCCGACGACGCGGGGACCCCGGGCGCGGAGGAGGACGCGCAGCTGGTTGAGTCGACATGAGTGAGGTGGCCACCGCGGTCGCTTGCGGCGGCCTTGGCGCTGGCCTGCACGAGCGGGTCCTCGCCGCGCTGGCGACGGTTTACGACCCCGAGCTCGACGAGCCGGTCACCTCGCTGCGGTTCGTCAGCGCGTGCGAGGTGAGTGATGGCGGCGATGTGAGCATCGTCCTGCGGCTGCCCACGCCACAGTGCGCGCCGAACTTCGCCTTTCTGATGGCGGCTGACGCGCGGCGGGCAGTCGGGGCGCTACCGGGCGTGCGGGCGGTGTCCGTCCGCCTCGAGGACCACTACACGGGCGACGAGATCAACCGAGCGCTCGCTCGTGGGGCCGGCTTCACGGCCGCGTTCCCAGGCGAGACCGATGACGACGACCTCGAGGCGCTGCGTGAGCGGTTTACCCGCAAGGCGCTGATCGCACGTCAGGCGGCGGTCTGCGAGGCGATGCTCGCCGACGGTGCGAGCCCCGACCTGGTCGCCGCATTGACGGTCGCCGAGCTTCCCGACTCGTGGCTTGCCCGGCGCTGCCTCGAGCTCCGTTTGGAGCTCGGTCTCCAGGCCAGCCCGGGATCGCCCGCGTTTGTGCTTGCGAGCGGCGACCCGGTGACCGCCGACCAGCTCCACCGTTGGCTGCGGATGGGGCGGCTGGTGCGGACGGGCCTTGAGGCCAATGGCGGCATCTGCCGCGCGTTACTGCAGGCGCGCCACGGGCTGGCGCCAGATCCAGAGGAGGTGCAGGGATGAAGGCGGCGAGGCTTCACGCCTACCACGAGGCGCTCAAGCTCGACAGCATCGGCGAGCCCGAGATCGAAGGCCCGCTCGATGTGATCGTCAGGATCGGAGCCGCCGGTCTGTGCCGGACCGACCTCCACATCCAGGAGGGTCAGTGGGCGGAGAAGTCGGGCGTCGCGTTGCCGTACACGCCGGGCCACGAGAACGCCGGCTGGGTGCACGAGGTCGGGTCGGCGGTCACCAACGTCGAGGTGGGGGACACCGTGATCGTGCACCCGCTGATCACGTGCGGCCAGTGCGCGGCGTGCCGGCGAGGCGACGACATGATGTGCGCCTCGAGCGCGTTCCCCGGGATCAACACCGACGGTGGTTTCGCTGATCTGTTGAAGACCTCGGCGCGGTCGGTCGTCAAGCTCGATCCGAGCCTCGAGCCCAAGGACATCGCGGCGCTCGCCGACGCCGGGCTGACGGCGATCCACGCCGTCAAGAAGGCGATCCCCGTGCTCGGGGCCGGCACCAGGGCGGTCGTGATCGGCGCCGGCGGGCTCGGCCACATCGGGGTCCAGTGCCTGAAGGCCTACACCCCGGCGGAGATCATCGTGATTGACCCGTCCGAGCCGGCGCTCGCACTCGCCGGTGAGATCGGCGCCGACCACACGGTGAAGGTCGATGGCGGACAGGTCGACAAGGTCAGGGAGATGACCGACGGCGTCGGCGCCGAGGCGATCATCGACTTCGTCGGCGAGAAGGGCGCGATCGAGGACGGGATCGAGATGGTCCGCGACGGCGGCTTCTATTACGTGATCGGCTACGGCGAGAACATCAACATCCCGACAATCGACGTGATCTCGCGTGAGATCTCGTTCATCGGCAACCTGGTCGGCACCTACACAGACCTTCAGGACCTGATGACCCTGACGGCGCAGGGGAAGGTCGCGCTCCACACCTCGACCTACCCGCTCGACGCGATCAACGACGCGATGGCCGACCTCGATGGCGGGCGCCTGCAGGGGCGGGGGATCCTGATTCCGGCCGGCGCTTGACGGGCGCGGCGTTGCCGCCGGGGCTGCTGTGGCCGCTGGGGCCGCTGCGGCCGTCCCCTCGTGCCTGTGCCCCTCGCGCCCGTGCCCTCGCGCCTGTGCCCCTCGCGCCCGTGCCGTTCGTGACAAATCCCCGCGAGCCGGCGTGATTTGCCACAGATCGCAGGCCCAGGCCGCGGTTTGTGACAAATCGCCTCACACGATTTGGATTTGTCACGGGAGCACGGCTTCGAAGGCCGCCCGGGGGCCGAGCCGCCCCCTCCATCCGGAGTTACCCGTCCACGATCCCCTTCGCCCGCAGTTCGTCGCGCGCCGATTTGCTCTTCTCGAGCCCGTCAATCCCCATCGCCCGCATCACCGCCGGGGTCTTGGAGAACTGCACGTCGCGATAGTCGACGATCTCGAGCAGGTTGCCGGACGGGTCGCGGACGCGCAGCGAGCCCCGCCTCGCCACATCCTCGCCACCGTCCCGCAGCGCCGCCCGCAACGCTTCCTTGTCATCGACGACCAGACCCACGTGCCGGCCGCGGTCGGGCGCCTCGGGACCTCCCTCGCTGAGCGCGATGAACTGGTCTCCGAGATCGATCCACGCCATCCCACCGCGGCGGCCGCGCAATTTGAACGTGAAGAAACGCTCGTACCACGCCAGCGCCTGGTCGAGGTCACGGACCTCGAACGCGATGTGGTTGACGCCGATCGCCCGGACTGGCATCAGCTCAGCTCACCGCATCCAGCAGTTGCTCCACCGCGCCGCGGGCGAGCTCGCGCAGTTCCTCGTCGGTGCGGTCCTGGATTGGGTGCGTGACGAGGACCCGCCGCAGGTGCGGCTGGCCGAGCAGCGTCGACTGCTCGTCTGCCGCCGACCGAAACGCGCTTGACGCAGCCAGTACCGCCGGCGTCCCGAGCGCCTCGAGCTCCATCACGTCCCGCAGACCGCAGGACACGCACGATCCTCAGTCTGCGAGTGCTTCGATCACCGCGTCGCAGCGATCGGCGATCTCGCGCCGCAGGTCGATCGGCGCCGGTTTGGTGAACGTCGGCTTGGCCTCGCGCAGAACCTCGATCCCCTGCTTGCGCAGCAGCGCCTCGAGCTCGTCAAGGAACACGTCGCCGCGGGGCTTGCGGATATCGAGCAGCGCGACAGTCGCGGGCGAGCTGGAGCGAGCGGCCAGCGGCCTCCCCTCGGGATCGCGCTCAGCGGTCGGGTCGAGGATCGTCAGCGCCATGGCTCAACGCTACCGGTTTGGGGGCTCGAGCCGACCTCGCCCGAGACCCAACCGCCCACCACCATCGAGAACAGCCCCGCGTCGCCGCCGGCGTAGGCGAGCAGGATCCGGTCCGGGGAGGCGAACTTCGGCACCGGCATCGCGGGATCGCTCACCCACTCGGGCGCCAGTCCCTCGGCGATCCCGCCAAAGCCGCGGATCAGCTCGCCCGCAGGTCGGTGGCTGAGCCGATGGAGCTCCTCCTGGACGCGCTCCCGCCGCCACCCGGCCTCGCGGAAGATGCGGCCATGCTCGGGCCCCACGACCAGCATCGCGTCCCAGGCCAGGCGCTGTCGGGGCGAGGCGACGTGCTCGAGCCCGACGGCCAGCGATGCCGCCAATGATTCGGGCTCGCGCGCGAGCTGGTCGAGCACGAGCCGGGGTGCCTCGCCCGCGAACAGCGTGACGCCGGTCTCATCAATCGCGAGCCCCGCTCGCGCGTGCGCCAGACCGGGCCACGGCGCATCACCATCGAGTCGCTCGGCGAACGTGAACCCGACCTTCCCGGGCTGCCCGTGGGCGGCGCGATCCTCGCGCCCCGGCCGCCCGCCGCCGACGTTTCGGACGACCAGCGCCAGCGCTCGGCCGATCGTCGAGTTCGCGCGGTTTCCCTGCCCGAGCGCGTTGACCTCACAGTTCATCTGAGCACGTTGCGAGTACGGGCCGCTGACGACGATCACAGGCCCGGCGGGCGCGGTCGTCGCGATCAATCCGTGCAGCGCGAACTCGTCCCGGCACGCTGCCTCGACGGCCGCCAGCACGATCGGCAGCTCGGGCCCGGCGCAGCCAGCCATGACCGCGTTGATCGTGACCTTCTCGACCGTCGCCCGTCCGCCGTACGGCGGCATCACCCCGACCAGGTCCTGGGGATCGCGGGACGTGTGAGCGAGCATCGCGACCACTCGCTCGGGGGTCGGGGGCACGACCGGCAGGCCGTCGGTGACGCCGCGCTGGTGCAGCGCCTCGAACTGGTCCTCGAGTCCGCCGAGCTCGAGCTCGCGAGATCGGATCGCGCCTGACGAGCGCGCTCGCCGGGCTGCGAGCCAGGCGGCGATCTCAGGGTCGCGCGTCCGTGACGCGCAGCCGGGCCGCATCGCGGGCAGGCCGTCGAGCTCAATTCTCGACCCGGCGCGCTCGAACAGCGCCGCGATGTGGTCGCGGTCTAGCCCGACGACGCGGTCGTGCTCGGCTCCGTCATCGAGTAGGAACACGGCCGGAACCGCGTCAGGGTCGAACCGCTCTGAGAGCTCGAGATCGGCGTCCAGCTCGGGCACCCGCGACAGTGACAGCCGCCGGGCCTGCTCGGCGGTCTCCCGCTCGCTGGACTGCGAGAGGATCCGCGCCCCGGCGCCGTCGAGCGCCGGTAGCAGCTGATCGCAGACCGGGCAGTCGTGCTTGACGATCGCGAGCACCTCGAGGGCCATTCGCCGATCGTATCCCCGCGCGCCCTAAACTCGTCTGCATGACCGTGCTCGACAACGTCCCGGTCAGCTATGACGAGTGGCGCAGGGCCTACGGACTGGCGCCCGAGCGCGACGTCCCGTTCACGACCCTCTCCGGCGAGGAGATCGAGCCGCTCTACACCGAGCGCGATCTCCCCGACGATCCGGCCGCCTCGGTCGGCCTGCCGGGCCAATATCCGTTCACGCGCGGCGTCTACGCCTCGATGTACCGCGGGCGGCTGTGGACGATGCGCCAGTTCGCCGGCTTCGGCACCGCCGAGGAGACCAACGAGCGGTTCCGCTACCTGCTCGACCACGGCCAGACCGGCCTCAGCACGGCGTTTGACATGCCGTCGTTGATGGGGCACGACTCCGATCATCCGCTCTCGTTCGGCGAGGTGGGCCGGGAGGGGGTCGCGGTCGACACGGTCTCCGATATGGAGACGTTGTTCGCCGGAATACCGCTTGACAAGGTGACCGTCTCGATGACGATCAATGCGCCGGCGGCGATCATGCTCGCGTTCTACGTCGTCGCGGCCGAACGCCAGGGGATCACGCCCGATCGGCTCGGCGGCACGATCCAGACCGACATCCTCAAGGAGTACATAGCCCAGAAGGAGTGGTGCTTCCCGGTCGACCCGGCGATGCGGCTGGTGACCGACATGGTCCAGTGGTGCGCGGAGCACATGCCGCGCTGGCATCCGATCAGCATCAGCGGCTACCACATCCGCGAGGCCGGCTCGACCGCCGCCCAGGAGCTTGCGTTCACGCTCAAGGACGGACTGACCTACGTCGAGCATGCGATCGACCGCGGTCTCGATGTGGATGACTTCGCTCCCCGGCTGAGCTTCTTCTTCAACGCGCAGATCGACTTCTTCGAGGAGATCGCCAAGTACCGCGCGGCCCGTCGGATCTGGGCGCGCGAGCTCAAGAACACCTTCGGAGCTCGCAAGCCCGAGTCGTGGCGGATGCGGTTTCACACCCAGACCGCCGGCGTCTCGCTGACCGCTCAGCAGCCGCTGAACAACATCGTCAGGACCGCGATCGAGGCGCTCGCGGGCGTGCTCGGCGGCACCCAGTCACTGCACACCAACTCCTACGACGAGGCGCTCGCGCTACCGACCGAGGAGGCGGTTCGGATCGCGCTTCGCACGCAGCAGATCATCGCCGAGGAGACTGGGGTGGCGAACACGATTGACCCGCTCGGCGGGGCGTACTTCGTCGAATCGCTGACCGATCGGATGGAAGCGCTTGCGTATCAGTACTTCGCCAAGATCGACGAGCTCGGCGGGATGGTCGAGGCCGTCAAGGCGGGCTTCCCGCAGCGCGAGATCGCCGACGCCGCGTTCGACCTGCAGCAGGAGATCGACGCGGGCCGCCGGACCGTGGTCGGCGTCAACCGATTCACCGAGGGCGGCAGTCAGGAGACCGAGATCCTGCGGATCGATGCCGCGCTCGAGCGCAAGCAGATGCAGCGCGTGCAGGCCATCCGTGCCGGCCGTGACCAGGGTGCCGTTGACGCTGCCCTGGCGGCGATCGGCACCGCCGCCGGGACGGGCGCCAACCTGATGCCGCTGCTGCTCGACGCCGCCAGGGTCGCGGTCTCCGAAGGCGAGATCGTCGCCACGCTCCAGGCCGTCTGGGGCGATTACCGCGAGCTGCCGGTCTTCTAGGCGTAGCAGGACGCCGACCGCCGCTCTCTTTTCGGGCGGTTAGGACCCCGTAAGCGCACTCTCACACCTGTCTTACGGCCGGCTTTTTTCGTCGCCCGACAATCGCCTTCGATGAGAGAAGGCACGCAGAGCTCGCTTGATGGTTCCCGGTCGCGTCGCGCCAGAGCCGACGCGCGCGAAGCCGGAATGGCTTTGGCCAGCCGCGCGAACCGGTGGATGATCTCCGGCGCGGTGATCCTCGCCGGCGGGGTGTCCGCTCTCACGGCGCATGCGTTCCACGCGCATGTGGCGCAAGCGGCCGGCGCGACGGCGGCCACCGTCCGTTCGACCACCCAGCCAGGGCAAGGCAGCAGCGGCACGCCGCTGCAGGCACCGTCCCAGGCGCCGGCCGCAGCGCCCGCCGCTCCAGCTCCGGCACCGGTGTCCGGCGGCTCGTGACGCGCCCATGACTCCGATCGCCGCCGCCGCGCCAAGTTCATACTGGTTCCTCACCCGTGGTACTGGCGTCATCTCGCTGCTCCTGTTGACGCTGACGGTCGCGCTCGGTGTCGCCAACGTCCGCCGGACGCGGATCGGCGACGCGCCGCGGTTCGTGCTGGACTCCGTCCATCGGACGGCGGCGCTGCTGGCGGTCAGCTTCGTCGTCGTCCACGTCGTGACCACCCTGCTGGACGGCTTTGCTCCGATCACGATCCTTGACACGGTGATCCCGTTCGGATCGGCCTACCGGCCGCTGTGGTTGGGCTTCGGAGCGGTCGCGTTTGACCTTCTGCTGGCGGTCGTGATCACCAGCCTTCTGCGCCGCCAGCTCGGCTACGGGCCGTGGCGAGCCACCCACTGGCTCGCCTACGCCAGTTGGCCGGTGGCACTCGTGCACGGTCTCGGTAGCGGCTCGGACACCAAGACCCACTGGATGCTGCTGCTGACGGCCGTCTGCGTGGCGGTCGTGCTGGCGGCCGTCGCTGTGCGCGTCAGTGCAGGCTGGCCCCGGCACTTGGCGACCCGGGTGTCAGCGCTCGGGGTGGCCGCGCTGATACCGCTCGGGCTGCTCGCCTGGCTGCCGAGTGGGCCGCTCGCCGCTGGCTGGGCCAAGCGTGCGGGCACACCCACCGCGGTGCTAGCCAAGGCCCAGATCGCCGCTGGATCGAGCGGTTCCGCCGGGCACGCGGGCTCGGCGGCGCGCACGAGCGCGTCAGCCGGCACCTCGCAATCGTTCACGGCTCAGACCGCGGGCCGGGTTCGCCAGCTGCGGCTGCCAGACGGACTGATGCTCGTCGACATCTCGCTATCTCTCCACGGCCAGCAGCTGAGCAACCTGCACATTCGGATCCGGGGGCGGGCGATCGCCGGCGGCGGTGTGCGGATGACCGCCAGCCGTGTGACGCTCGGTCCCGCTTCCAACCCCGATCAGTACAACGGTCACGTGACCGGCCTGCAGGGAAGCGAGATCGCTGCCACCGTCTCGGACGGGAACGGCTCTACCGTCGCGTTGATCGCGCGCCTGGAGATCTCGCTCGGTCCCGGAACGGCAACCGGCGTCGTGACCGCCGGCCCGGGTGCGACGCGATGAGCCTGCTGCCGCGGGTTCTGGTCGGCGTCGACGGTCAGCGCGTCGACCTCAGCACCCATCTCGGGATCACGGGCGGGGCCGCGGATCTACGTCGCTGGTCACCCGAACAGCTGATCGACGAGATCGACCGGGCCGGTCTGCGCGGCCACGGCGGGGCGGCGTTCCCGGTCGCCAGGAAGATGCGCGCCGTCGCTGCTCGTAGTGGCCAGTGCGTGGTCGTGGCAAACGGGACGGAAGGCGAGCCGGCCAGCGGGAAGGATCGCCTGTTGCTGACCGAGACTCCGCATCTGGTGCTCGATGGCATCGCGGCCGCGGCCCGCGCTGTCGGCGCCCGCACGGCGATCGTCGCCTTCCCAGACGGCGACGACGAGCTCACCGAGTCGTTGATCGAGGCCGTCGAAGAGCGCCGCCGGGCGCGTCTGAAAGGGGAGCCACGCTTTGAGCTGGTCGAGGTCGAGCACCGCTTCGTGGCGGGCCACGAGTCGGCGCTCGTGAACGCGCTCTCGGGCGGCGAGGCGAAGCCGAGCTTCGGAACTCGCCCGTTCGAGCGCGGCGTGAGGCGGCGTCCGACGCTGGTGCAGAACGTCGAGACGCTCGCACACGCAGCGCTGATCGTCCGCAACGGAGCTGCGTGGTTTAGGGAGACCGGGACCGCCCAGGATCCGGGCTCGGCCCTGATCACGCTGTCGGGTGCGGTCGCTGCTCCGGGGGTTTACGAGATCGAGCACGGTGCGCCGCTCGCCGATCTGCTCGACGCTGCCGGCCTGACCGGTCGCCTCGCAGCGGTGCTGATCGGCGGTTATTTCGGTACCTGGTTCGGTTCGGCTGCAGTCGATCGCCTGACACTGGCTCCGACGGAGCTGGTCGAGCACGGGGGCAGCCTCGGCGCCGGCGTGATCGTCGCGTTTGGCGAGGACACCTGTCCCGTCGCCGAGACCGCGCGGATCGCGGAGTACTTCGCGCTTGAGTCCGCGGGCCAGTGCGGCCCATGCATTCACGGTCTCACTGCGATCGCCCAGACGATGGCGGAGATTGCGAGCGGGACGGCAGGGGCCGGCGCTGGGAATGACCTGACGCGATGGACGCGATCGATCGCCGGACGCGGCGCGTGCCAGATGCCCGACGGCGCGACCCGTTTTGTCTCGAGCGCGCTGCGGGTATTCGCCGAGTCGTTCGAGGATCACATGCGCCACGGTGCCTGTGATCGATGCCACGCTGACCCGGTGCTGCCCGTCCCATATGCGGTGGCCCAAGCGTGATCGACGGTGAAGCTGCGAGTGAATCCCATCCAGTGCGTCGCACACGGCCTGTGCGCCGAGCTGCTGCCCGAACGAGTGACACTCGATCAGTGGGGCTACCCGATCCTCGACTCCAAGCCGCTCGGCCCCGAGCTCGAGTCACATGCTCGCCGTGCGGCTAACGCGTGTCCGACCCTGGCGCTGTTGCTCGAGCGCGACCGGACGTAAAACGCGCGGCGGCCTAAACCCTGTGGTACCGCGCGTCGACGATCGAATACAGCCCGAAGCCGAGCAGGCCCGCCGCGACGATCCCCAGCAGCAGCGGCCCGTCCGTGCTGTGGGACAGCTTCTGCAGCGCGCCGTCGAGCCCGACCGCGCTGTGCGGTGAGTAGTCGAGCGCTGCCGTGATCAGCCCGTACCCGACCAGTCCGAACACGACCGCCCGCGCGAGGTGGCCGAACACTCCCAGCGCGGTGAAGCCGCGCTCAACCGACACGCTCATCCTCCCGGTGTCGCACTCCTCGAGGAAGTCCTGCGACAGGCCGCGATAGGCCTGCACCAGTCCGACGACGATCACGACCACACCGATCGCGGCGACGATAACGGTGCCGCCCGGCCATCCCAGTACGCCCGCGGTCTCGGTCTTGGGGCTGCTCGAACCGCCGCTCGAGGCACTCCCGGTGAGGATTCGTGCGGCGGTGAAGCACAGCCCGGCGTACGCGATCCCGCTGCCCAGCGCGGCGAGCCGGCGCGCGGTCTCGTGCTCCTGCGTCTCGAGGGAGCCGAACGCCGCCGTGAACAGCCGCCAGCTCGCGTAGGCGGCCAACCCGACGGCGACGACGATCAGCAATACCTCGCCGAGCGGCTGACGGGCGATCGTCGCCAGCGCGCCGCTCTGGCTCGTGGTCTTGCCCCCGACGCCGAGCGCCAGCTCGAGCGCCAAGAAGCCGACCAGGCCGTAGACCACCCCGCGCGTCGCGATGCCCGCGCGGGCGAACCACTCAAAGCCGGGCTGCCGGGCGACGGCCCGAGCCTGGTCGGGCACGTCGCGCCGGTGCTCGGTTGTCGAGCTTGCGCTCACGCGGCGGGAGCTCGCGTAGCCGGCCGGGTCCCCGCCGAGCTCGTCAGCGGGTCTCGCGATCGGCCGCGCGGTCGCCCACGGGTTCGGGATCGCGGTCGCCCACGGGTGCGCGATCGCCGACGGGTTTGCGCGGTCACCGGCGGGAGCGCGGTTGCCGACCGCAGCAGCGTCCCGGTCCTCGTCCGGGACGGCCGAGGTCCCCGCGAAGTCCGCTCGCTCGTCGTCAGAGATCAGATCCTCGTCGGCGAGCCCATGCTCGTGCATCTCGGCATGCTGCTCACGCAGCTCGGCCTCGGCGCGCTGCTTGGCGGCCTCCTGCTCGGCGATACGAGCCCGGTGTTCGGCAACCTGAGCCCGCTGGTTGAGATGCTCGGCGGCCTGCCGATGCTCACCAGCTACCCGCTCTCGGCGCTCGCCGAGCTCGCGCTCGCGTGCGCGTAGCCGGGCCCGCTCGCGCATCCGTGGCAGCGTTACCGCCAGCAGGATCAGTACGACAACGACGACAATGATCAGGACAATGAGACCAGTAGACATCAGCACCTCCAGTGGATGAGAACGCGGCCTGCCTGTACTGCGGCGCCGGCTGGATTTCCGCTGTGCGCCGCGCCGATAACGACAAACTCTTGATCACGCTCTACCCGGTCGGAACCGCATTCACGCACCAGCCGCTCGCGGCGCCCGTCGCACGGACCAGCGATGACCGGGCCCGGCGCGAACACTGACGAGCCGCTGCCCGGCGACGAGCTGATCGCCGACCCGGCGGTGATCGTGGACCGTCGGGTGCGGTTGGCGACACCGCCCGAGCGGGTCTGGCCATGGATCGTGCAGCTTGGCAAGGGGCGTGCGGGCTGGTATCTCAGTCGCCGTCTCGAGCGGCTGACGCCACGCAGCAACCGTGCCTTGCGAGTGATCGACCCGGCTTACCAGCAGGTCGCGGTCGGTGACCGGGTTGACGACTACGGGCGCAGCGGCTGGTTCGAGGCCCGCGTCGTCGACCCGCCGCACGCGCTCGTGTGGTGGTCAGAACGGGAACATGATCTGCAACTGACCTGGGCGCTGGTGCTCGAGCCATCGGGTGCGGACGCAACTGAGTTCCGCGTGCGGCTGCGGTTCAACCGCAGGATCGGCGGCCAGGCCCCGGCGCTCGTCGAGTGGGGCGCTGAGCTGTTTGACCGGTTCACGATCTCGATCATGATCGCGGGGCTGCGCGAGCGGCTGGCAGATTCGGCGAGCCGGGCAGCCGAGAGCGGTTCATAACCGTCGTCTCGAGATCGTCGAAAGCGTCGCCAAGACCCCGCCCCGCCCGATCGCCCAGCTCAGCCCAGGTCGAACGCCCGCCGCGGCTTCGGCCCCCAGGGGAACCCCCGCAGCTCGGTCAGAAACGCCGCCGCCAACGCCGTCCAGTCGCCGCGGGTGAACGCGCAGATCGCGCGGATCGGCCGCGGCGAGGCCGGGCGGGCGAGATGCGCGAGCGCCGCCGGGACTATGTGCTCGGGTACCAGCGCGGGGCCGATCCCGGCGGCGGCAAACAACGGCGCGGCCAGGACCTGGCTCGTTCGCACAGCGACGCGCGGCGTGAAACCGGCGACGCCGCAGCAGTAGTCGACGACCTCGGCGAGTCCGTGCCCGGGCGCGAAGTGGACCCAGCGCCGATCGGCAAGACGCTTCAGCGGTACAGCTCGCGCGTCCAGCAGCGGGTCCCCGGCCGGCAGCACGACGACGAATTCCTCCCACCCCAGACGCTGCACCTGGCCCTGCCAGCTCAGAGGCAGGGAGCCGACGGCGATGTCACCCGCCCCGTCGCGGACCGCCTCCTCGAGCCCGCGCCGGTGCGGGAGTTCGAGCAGGCTCACCTCGATCCCCGGGTGGTCCTGCTGCCAGGCGTGCAGCACCGAGGGGAGGATTCCGGCGGCCGCCGAGGTGGCAGCGGCGACCTCTAGCTGTCCGGCCTCGAGCCCGAGGGCTGACCGCGCGGCGCGTCGACCGCGCTCGGCATGGCGCAGGACGGCGCGAGCCTCGCCGAGCAGGCTCTGACCGGCGGCCGTCAGACGGACTCCGCGCGGCAACCGCTCGAGCAACGGACCGCCCAGCTCGCGCTCCAGGGTGCCGATCTGTTGCGACAGCGACGGCTGGGAGACGAACAGCTGCTCGGCAGCGCCGGTGAACGAGCCGTGGTCGACGATCGCGACGAAATACTCGAGCTGCCGGAGGTTCATAGCGATAAGTATTGCCTATGGCAAGGCGTTGAAATGAATCTCGAAACTTATGCGATGCGGCGCTATCTTGAACTCAGTACCCGCAGTGAATGCCCAACCCAGAGAAGGCACACAGCCATGAATCAAAGCCCTCAGCACCCTGACCACAACCACGATCGCCACCGCCACCTCGAGCAGGCGCTCGAGCTTGCGGCCGCGCTGTCGGAAGCCCGCCGTTGCGGGGCGAGCAACACCTCGTTGACGCCACGCGCCAACCACGTCGGCGACCTTTCGGTACTGGCGCTGGCCCTGCGCGACTAGCTGGGATCAGTGCTCGGGCGGCTTGCGCCCAAGTTTGGTCTCGAGCTCGTCGATCAGATCCGAAACGCGCTTGGGCGCGTGTCGTTCGGCCGAGTCGAATTGCTCTGACAGTTCCGAGACCGCGTCGGAGAGGATCTTCGAGAAGCTGTCGTCGGTCTTGATGTAGCCCAGCTCCTCGTCGGTGGGGCGCTTCCCGGGCTGGTCATCGAGCGCCTCGCGCGCGGCTTGGCGTGCCTGTTCGCGCGCACGTTCGCGGTCGTGCGCGGCCTTCGCCGCGCGGGCGCGCTCGGCGCGGTCCTCGGCGAGTTCGCGCTCCATCTCGGCCAGCCGAGTGTCAACCGCCGGGTCTGGACGCGCCGACGTCGATGGTCCGCGGGCCGGCCCGTGGCTGGTTGCGCGCTGTCGTCTGATCGTGGCGTAGGCCTCCTGGACCTCCTCGAATCGCCGCGCTGATTCGGCCGAGCCGCCGTTGTGGTCGGGGTGGTGCAGCTGTACAGCGCGCCGATACGCGGCTCTGAGCTCCTCATCGGATGCCCTGGGTGTGATGCCCAACGTCTTGTACGGATCCGGAGCGCCTGTGGCCATCGTGCCGATAGCGTAGTCACAGCGGCTCGGGCCCGAGGCCCCTACGGGCTCTACACGGCCGGCCCGGTGCTTGCGCCGGGCGTCGTCGGCGAGCTGCCGTTGTCGCCCGGGTCATCGGGAGCCCTGATCCACTGCACGATCTGACCGCGCTGGATCAGAAAGTTCGTCCGCGCGGTCTCGCCGGTACCGCCGCCACAGGTGCTCCCGCCGGGACCGGAGCGGCCGGTGAGCCGGAACAGCGCATTGACGTACTTTCCGCGCTGGTCAGCGGAGATGAACCTGGCCCCGCACGGCAGCGTCTCGTTGGCGGCGACCGCCTGGGCGAGCGAGTGGATCACGATCACCGAGAAGCCACCGCCCGCGTCGGGGCCGTTGACGAGCTCGCTCGGGTCTTTGAACAGGACCGCGGCGGCGTGCACATTGCCTGTGCGCAGCGCGTTCGCCCATGAGGTGATGACGTGGATGGCGGCCGCGCTGGCGGCGACCCCGGTCGGCGCCGGGGCGGGGATCGTCGACAGCCTCGGGAGCTGCGCATGCGAGGCCGGCGCGTGGGTCACAGCCGTCGGCGCCGATGAGGAGCTATGCGAGCCCGAGCCGCAGGCCACCGCGAGCAGCGTCGCGGACGCCACGACCGGCACCACGACGAGGCGAACTCGCGCCATCGATTGATGATCGCAGGTGGCGTTCGCCGGCTACGCAGGTTGACCACGGCGCGTCGCTCCCCTCGCGAGGAAAATGGATCTCGGTGCCCGACCGCGAGCCGCTCACACCCGACGAGATGACAGCTGCCGTGATCGCGAGTTTCGATGGCTGCTCGGACCCGCGCGTTCGCGAGCTGATGCAGGCGTTCGTCGGTCACCTGCACGCGTTCGTGCGCGAGCAGCGGCTGACCTCCGCCGAATGGCAGCGCGCGATCGACATCCTCACCCGCACCGGTGAGATCACCGACGAGCACCGCCAGGAGTGGGTCTTGTGGTCGGACTCGCTTGGCGTATCGATGCTGGTCGACGCGCTCGAGCACCAACTTCCCGCCGGCGCCACCGAGTCGACCGTGCGTGGCCCCTTCTACGTCGCGGGCTCACCGCTGCGCGAGTACGGGGCCAGCATCGCCGAGCAGGCGGCGGGCGCGCCCACGCTCGTCCACGGCCGCGTGCTCGATACCTCGGGGGGCGCGATCGCGGGCGCCGAACTCGACGTGTGGCAGAACGGCGACGATCGTCTCTACGCGGTCCAGCGTCCCGAGGGACCGGAGGACCATCTCCGCGGCCGATTCGTCACCCGCCCGAACGGCAGCTACGCGTTCGTCGCCGTCAGGCCGGTCCCGTACCCGATCCCCGACGACGGCCCGGTCGGCGCGATGCTTCAGGCGACCGGCCGCCATCCATGGCGGCCCGCCCATATCCACATGATCGTGTCCGCCAAAGGCCATCGGACGCTGACGACCCATGTCTTCGATCGCGATAGCGACTACCTGCACTCCGACGCGGTGTTCGCTGTCAAGCCGTCGCTGCTGCGCCAGTTCGTCCCGCGCGCTGCCGGGGACCCGGAGGCGCCGCCGGGAGTGCAGGGGCCATGGTTCTCGGTCGAGAACGACATCGTGCTCGCGCCCGATCGTCAGCGCGCCTCCGGCGCCGCCTGAGGCGGCCGGAAACCCGCCGGGAGGTCTGCCCCCGCGACGGTGCACACGGCGCGCGCGACCGCAACCGCCACCTGCGCGCCGTCGGTCACCAGATCGATGTCTGACGCGTGCCGGCGCGAACACGAGTTGCGAGCCCACCAGGCCAGCAGCCCGGCCACGAACCCGTCACCGGCACCGACCGTGTCCACCACTTCGACCGCATCGACCCGGACGGTCCGCTCGCAGCCGGGCGTGATGACCGTGACCGGCGACGCCCCGGCGGTCACGATCACCGCGGCCGGCCCGGCGTCGAGCAGCTTCCGCGCCGCCGCGTCGGCCCCCGCGCCGGGCTCGAGCACCGCGAGGTCCTCGACGCTGCACTTGACAATGTCAGCGCGCGCCAGAAACCGCTCGACGGCCGCCGGATACGACGCGCGGGCGCCGAGCGCGGACGGCCTGCAGTTGGGGTCGACGACGACAAGCGCGTCCTCGGGCGCCGACTCGACCACGCCGACCAGCGTTGACGCAGTCGGCTCGGCGACCAGCCCGAGACCCCCAACGGCGAGCGCCACGCTGCCATCGAGCATCCCCGAGGGAATCTCACGCTGCTCGAGCATCGCTGCCGATGTCCCGTCGAGGTGGAAGCGGTACTCGGCCGCCCCGGCCTCGTCGAGCTCGGCGATCGCCAGCGTGGTCGGCGCCGCGGTCGGTTCGGCGATCGCGAGCCCAACCTCGGCTCGCTCGAGCTCGGCTCGCAGCCGCCGCCCGAAGGCGTCGTCTGCCAGCCGGCCGAGGAACTGGCACCGCGCACCCAGGCGCCCGGCGATGCGCGCGACGTTGAACGGCCCGCCGCCTGCAAACGCTGTCACCGACCCCGACCGATCGACGACGAGATCGATCAGGGCCTCGCCGGCGACGGTGATCATGCGGGCTGCGGGACGCGACTGGTCCGGCGCCTCCGGCTCTCCGGAGGCCGGCGGCGACTCAGCCGCCGGTCCACTCGGGTGGCCGCTTGTCGAGGAACGCGCAGATTCCCTCCTGCGCGTCGGCGGCCATCGCGTTCATCGTCATCACCGACTTGGTCAGGTCATACGCCCGGTGCTCATCGAGCTCGATCTGCTCATAGAAGGCCTCCTTGCCGATCGCGACCGTGAGCGGGCTTGACCGGTCGACCGCCGCGACCAGCGCGTCGACTGCCTGATCGAGTTCGTCCGCTCCGACGACGCGGTTGACGAGCCCCCACTCGTGAGCGGTTGCGGCGTCGATCGGCTCGCCGGTCAGCAGCATCTCGAGCGCCCGCTTGCGGCCGATCGCCCGGGAGAGCGGCACCATCGGCGTCGAGCAGAAGAGCCCGATCTTGACCCCGGGGGTGGCGAACTTGGCGGTCTCGGCGCAGACCGCGAGGTCACACGCGGCGACCAGCTGGCAACCGGCTGCGGTCGCGATCCCATGGACCTTGGCGATCACCGGCTGAGGCAGCTTGTGGATCTTCTCCATCAGCTCGGTGCAGACGTCGAACACACGCTGGTAGTAGGGCACGTCACGGCCGACGAGCTCGGAGAGGTCGTGGCCGGCCGAGAATGCCGCGCCGGCGCCCTGGAGCACGATCGCCCGAACCTCGCTGCGCTCGCCGAGCGCGCTGAGCAGTGCGATCAGCTCCTGCATCAGATCCAGCGACAGCGCATTGCGCTTGTCGGGACGGTTGAGCGTCACGCGCGCCGCGGAACCCGTCTCATCGAGGGTGACGAATCGCAGCTCGGCGCCGGTGACAACGGCCATCTCGACATCAAGCGTAACGCGGTCGGAGTCACCGTTGGGCATCTTGGGCGCATGGCGCCCATAATCGCCAACGATCCCGTCGTTTTCAGTCGTGCTCGCGCGCGACCCCGACGTGAACGTCCAGCGCCGGCCCCGTCAGCCCGCTCGACTCCGCGATCGCGAGCTCGGCGCTGACCGGTTCGGGCTCGGTGTCCTCGGCGCGGTAGTAGTACTTGCCGCCGCGCATCCACGATGCGATCGCGGCCACCAGGCAGCAGCCGGCCGCGAAGTAGAAGACCGTGTGGATGCCGTCGGCGAACGGGTGCGAGACGAGCGTCGGAAAGAAGGTGTGGCCGGTCAGGTAGGCGGCGGTCGAGTGCGGCAGGTGGGCGAGCTCCCCGGGCAGCAGCGTGCCGATCGGGTTGTAGCCGAGGAACGACGCGAACAGGCTGCCGACCGGTGGCAGGTGCGAGACGCGCGTCGCGGCAGCGTGGGGGACCCCGTTGGACGCCAGGCCGTGGTACAGCACCCCGGGCAGGGTCGACGACAGCCCGACGATGATCAGACTGAAGAACACGCCGATCGAGAGCACGGTCGCCGAGTTCTGGAAGGTCGCCGCCATCCCGGCGCCCGAGCCGCGCTGATCGGGCGGCAGACTGTTCATGATCCCGGTCAGGTTCGGCGCCGCGAACAGGCCCATCGCGGCCCCGATCAGGAAGATCACGAGCCCGAACTCCCAGTAGCTGAAGTCAACGGGCAGCGCTACCAGCAGCAGGAAGCCGATCGCCGACAGGATCATGCCCCCGGTCGCGAACGGCCGGGCGCCGAAGTGGTCTGCGAGCCGGCCCGAGATCGGCCCGGCGATCAGGAACCCGGCCGACAGCGGCAGCATGTAGATCCCGGCCCACAGCGGCGTGTCGGCGAAGCTGTACCCATGCTGGGGCAGCCAGATGCCCTGCAGCCACAGGATCAGCATGAACATCAGTCCACCGCGGGCGAGCGCAGACAGGAAGGTGGCCACGCTGCCGCCGCTGAAGGCGCGAATCTTGAACAGGTGCAGCTGGAACATCGGCGCCTGGACGCGGCGCTCGATGAACACGAACGCCATCAGCAGCAGGACCCCGCCGACCAGCGCTGCGATCACGCCGGGCGCCGTCCAGCCCATCGTGTGGCCGCCGTAGGGGAGGATCCCGTAGGTGATGCCGACAAGCACTGCGATCAGGCCGGCGCCGAAGGTGATGTTGCCCAGCCAGTCGATCTTGGCCGGGCTGCGAATCCCGCGGTCCTCGAGCTTGAGGTAGGCCCAGGCGGTGCCGAACAGGCCAAACGGCACCGAGACCAGGAACACCAGCCGCCACGAGATCGGGGCCAGCACGCCGCCCAGTACCAGGCCGATGAACGAGCCGGCGATCGCCGCCACCATGTTGATCCCGAGCGCCAGTCCGCGCTGCTCGGCGGGGAACGCGTCGGTCAGGATCGCGGACGAGTTGGCCATCAGGAAGGCAGCGCCGATCCCCTGGACGATCCTCATCACGATCATCCACAGCGCACCGGCGCTGCCCTGCATCCAGGTGACCGAGAGCAGGATCGACCCGGCCGTGAAGATCGCGAAGCCGAGGTTGTACATCCGGACGCGCCCGAACATGTCACCGACGCGGCCGAGGCTGACGACCAGCACCGCCATCACGACCATGAACCCGAGCAGCATCCACAGCAGGTAGCTGGTGTTCGACGGGATCAGCGGGTTGAGATGGATGCCGCGGAAGATCGCCGGCAGCGCGATGATCACGATCGACTGATTGATCACCGCCATCAAGATCCCGAGCGTCGTGTTCGAGAGCGCGATCCACTTGTAGTTGTCAGAGACCGAGTGCGCAGCCGCGCCGTTGGCGCCAATCGGGTCGGTCATCCGTCGCGCTCGGTGAGCCGGTCGATCAGGTCATCGAGGATCTCGACCGAGCGCGCAAGCGTGTCCACGTCCTGGTCGCAGAGCATCGCCATCTCGGCGTGCAGCATCGCGCGGTACTCGGCCCGCAACCGCTCGAGCGCCTCGGCGCCCGTGCTGGTCAGGCTGACCAGCACGGCGCGGCCGTCACTGGGATCGGCGATCCGCTCGACCCACCCGCGCTCGGCCATCCGATTGACGAGCAGCGTGATCGCAGGTTGAGTAACGCGCTCGATGCAAGCGATCTCGGTGATTCGCCGTGGCTCGCCTGAGAGAATCCGTAGGACGCCAATCTCGGTGCGCGAGACACAGATCGTGGTGCGGGTCAGAAACAGCTTCGATAGGGCAGCTGCTCGTTGCGGCAGCGCCTCTGCGATCTCGTCCAACTGCCTGCTGCGAGTGTCTGTGTCAGTCAGCCCCGTGCCAGCTGCGCCGTGCTCCATTGGTGCCTTATATTAGTGGCTAATGCATGACCGGCGTCGGCAGCCTCGTCTCGCGGATCGCTCTACGGTGAGCTCGCAGCCGGATCTGGCCCGCCGCCGCGGCGGGGTTGCCGAGGTCGCGCGGCGGACGCTCGGTGAGGTGGCCGACGGGCGGCTCGCCCAGCTTCCGGTGACGGTCCGCTTCTGGGACGGAAGCTCGCTCGCTGGCCGCGATGGGCCGATCGTCGTGGCTCACGACCGTCGCGCCGTCTCACACATCCTGCACGAACCCGGCCAGCTCGGGCTGGCGCGTGCCTGGGTTGACGGCTCGCTGACCGTCCAGGGTCAGCTCGACGATGTGCTCTCCAAGCGCCATGAGATGTCAGACGTCACTCTGTCGGCGCGTGACCGCCTCCGTCTCGCGCTCGCAGCGCTGCGGGTTGCCGGCCCGAGCAGCCTGCGCAAACCGCCGATCCCGGCGATCGAGGCGGCAGTCAGCGGACGGCGGCATTCGCTCGCCCGGGACCGCTCGGCGGTCCGCCACCACTATGACGTTTCCAATGACTTCTACCGGCTCGTGCTGGGGCCGACGATGGTCTACTCGTGCGCGTACTTCTCGACGCCCGACGACACGCTCGAGCAGGCACAGGAGCGCAAGCTCGACCTGATCTGCCGCAAGCTCGCGCTCACACGGGGCGAACGGCTGCTTGACGTGGGCTGTGGGTGGGGCTCGTTGGTGCTGCACGCGGCCGCCAACTACGGAGTGCGGGCGGTCGGCGTGACGCTGTCTGAGCCCCAGGCCGCGCTCGCCCGCGAGCGGGCCCGCGAGCAGGACCTCCAGGACCGCATCGAGATCCGGGTGGCCGACTACCGTGAGCTGGGCGACGAGCCGTTTGACAAGATCGCCAGCGTCGGCATGTACGAGCACGTCGGTCGCGATCAGCTGCAGCGCTACGCCGACACGATCACCAGGCTGCTGCGCCCCGGCGGGTTGTTCCTCAATCACGGGATCGCGCGGCTTCACTCAGCGCCGCCGACCGCGGACACATTCATCTCTCGCTACGTCTTCCCCGACGGCGAGCTTCACCCGGTCACGGACCTGTTGATCGCGCTGCAGCGGGCCGGCCTCGAGATGCGCGACGCCGAGTCGCTGCGCGACCACTACCCATTGACGCTGCGGCGGTGGGTCGGCAACCTGCTCGAGCACCGCTCGCGGGGACTCGCGCTCGTCGGGTCCGAGCGAGTCCGCGCCTGGCAGCTATACCTGATCGGCTCCGCCCAGGGATTCGAGGATCGGGAGATCACCGTCTATCAGGTTCTGAGCGCTCGGGGTGGGGCTCCCGACGGACTGCCACTGGACCGATCCGAGCTGCTCGCGACTCGGTCAGCCGTTTCAAATCCAACCGACTGAATCGAGGATCATGAGCGACTCGCTGACGGCAGAGACTGTCCGCATCACCGGGCACGGCGGCGACGAGATCGAGGCCTACCTCGCCCGCCCGTCGACCGACGGCACCCGCGGCGGAGTGGTGGTGATCCACCACATGCCCGGCTATGACCGCTCCACGAAGGAGATCGTCAGACGGTTCGCCGAGCTCGGCTACGACGCGATCTGTCCGAACCTCTACTGGCGCGAGGCTCCGGGTTCGGCGCCCGATGACGCCGCTGCGACCGCGCGCGCACAGGGCGGCGTGCCCGACGAGCGCCTGATCGGAGACGTCGGCGGGAGCGCCGAGGACCTGAGATCGCTGCCGACCTCAAACGGCAAGGTCGGGGTGATCGGGTTCTGCTCGGGCGGCCGCCAGTCGGTGTTGGCGGCGTGCAACCTCGACCTCAACGCGGCGGTCGACTGCTACGGGGCGTTCGTGACCGGCCCGCCGCCGGACGGCTTCCCGCTCAAGGTCACCAACCTTGTCGATCAGCTGCCTAACCTCCGAGCGCCGTTGCTGGGCCTGTTCGGCTCCGAGGATCAGTTCCCGAGTCCCGAGCAGGTCGCCGAGCTCGACGAGATCCTGACCGCCAACCACAAGCCACACGAATTCCACAGCTACGACGACGCCGGCCACGCCTTCTTCTCGGTTGACCGCCCCGCCTATCGGGTGGCGGCCGCAAACGACGGCTGGGAGCGGATCGAGGCGTTCTACGGGCAGTACCTGGGAGGCTGAACATGTGCACATACGCGACCGTCAAAACCGCGATCGAGGGCAGTGCGAAGGGACCCGGCAGCAGCTGGTTCCACGTCACCGATGGCGTCGTCTACTTCGATCACCCGGTGCACGCGATGGCCGAGCACACGCTCAA
The DNA here is from genome assembly GCA_963770885.1 of uncultured Solirubrobacterales bacterium. Classification (GTDB taxonomy): domain Bacteria; phylum Actinomycetota; class Thermoleophilia; order Solirubrobacterales; family Solirubrobacteraceae; genus Palsa-465. The sequence goes on from CAVYRI010000004.1 coordinate 67,801, forward strand.
CATCGACTTCGCGGATCCCGCCAAGGGTCCCTCGGCGCGCGTGGCCGTCGAGCTGACGGCGAGCTCGGCCCGTGAGCTGGTCACGGCGATCGAGGCCGCGCTGCAATCAGCGCCGGCCGAGCTGACCGCCTGAACCGGCGCCCAGAGCTCGGTGGCGCTGGTCAAGGAGCTGATGCGCGATGACCCCGATGCGGGGATCGTCTTCTACACCGGTTGCAACTTGCAGGATCCCGGGCGCAGAGCCTCCACAGAGCACGAACGCCCTGTCTAGTAGGCGCCGCTGTCGCCGATGATCGGCGACGGGTCCAACTCCGGGTCCGAGCCATTCGCGGCCGAGGGCATCTGGCGCGACGAGGAGAGCAGTTGGTGAGTCAGGCGCGCTGCGCGCTCGGCGGCGATTCTGATCTCGCTGAGGTCCTCGAGCAGCGTGGCGCTCGCCTCGGCGGTTGACGCGCGCTCGATGCGCTCGAGCTCTGAAGCGATCATCGCCGAGTAGTTGATGATCACTGCGAGGTGGTTGTTGAAGTCGTGCGCGATTCCCCCGGCGAGCCGGCCGAAGCTCTCGAGCCGCTCGAGGCGCGACTGTTCATCAGATCCGGCCGGCCCAGCGCTGCCCTCGCCCTCGCCCTTCAGCCTCTTACTGAGGTCGCGGTCGATCGCGATCGCCCCCGAGACGTTGCCGTGCTCGTCGCGCCGCAGGATCCATCGCGTCTCGACGGTCAACTCGCGTCCGTCCTTTGCGTACTTGACGACATCTCCCTGCCAGTGGCCGATCTCTATCACGGTCGCGAGCACCTGGTCGAGTGGGATCGGGAAGCGGGTCCTGAGCAAATCGAACGGTCGGATTCCGAGCGCTTCCTCACGCGTGAACCCGTAGGTCATCTCCGCGCCGCGGTTCCAGAGGTCGATCAGAGTGTTTGCCCCGACACCGATCACCGGATCCGGGATCGCGTCGAGGGCGTCGGCCCCAGGGTCGGGGGCGGCTGCTGAGGGTGGCCGCATGTCACCTTTCCCATGACTATGCGTGTCTTGCATTTGCTGTCCTCCTTGCGAGCCGTGCAAGGCTCGACACGAGAGCATCGCAACGCGGCTCGGTTCGGTCATCCGCCTTTACCCCACATTTTAGATTGTGGGAAACTACGCGAGCCGCTGCAGCTCGGGCCGGTAACGCTCGGCGATCACCGCAAACGCGCGCTCATGGGCCGCCCGCGCGAGCGTCACCAGCCGCTCGTCCGATTGCGAGCTCAGGAAAAGGTGCGAGAGCCGGGGCCCCACGGTCCTTCAGACACCCGGGCCGTCCCGGACTTCCCGACCACGGACTACGCGGCCGGGAGTGGCTCGAGCGGCGAATGAGTGCAGACGACCTCTGTCACCGCCACTCCGAGCGCACGGATCTTCTCCGGTAGGCCGTCGCGCTGCCAGCCCGAGATTCCCGGTCGGAGCATCGAAATGATGACCTCGTCGAATCCGAGCAGCTTGAGCGCGTCCTCGACGGCCCGGAACGGCTCGTGTGCGCCGACGATCCCCACGACCTCGCCGCCCGCCGCGGCCGAAAGCAGCGGCAGCGCGAGCGACAATCGCCGCTCGGCATCGCGGTCGCCGGGCTGGCCCGAACCGTTGACGAGCCGCAACCGCCGGGGTGCGGCAGGCACCATCAGCGTGAAAGTGCAAGCCCTGTCGCTGGCGCGGGACGCGACCGCCTGGCATAGCTCAACGCTGTTGGCGGTCTGACGGGCGACGATCAGGATGCGAGCACGGCTGAACGCTGGCAATCGGGTCCTCTTCTGGGCACCGGGGGTGTATTAACTGCTCCAGACGCCCGGACGATGCAATTAGTTCCCGACCCGTGCGGAGCGCGAGTGCGGCCCGCCGAGCGCCGGTGTGGCGATCGCGCTACTTACCGGTCGCCCGTGCGAACGGTGACTCGACCAGCGAGTAGTGCGGTCCGGACACGTGGTCGACCCAGTTGCGTGCCAGCATGACCGCGCGGGCCGGCCAGAAGACGCCTGTCGGGGGAGCGCCGGGCCGGCACTGGCCACCGCTTCCGCCGGGATTGGAGAACCAGAGCAGACCGTCGAGGCCGGCGTAGCTGGTCTGCTGTGCGACGTCGTTCGCGATGCTCAGCGGACCGAGGCCGCGTCCAGGCGGATTGCAGAGCACCTCGTTGCCGTGCCCGAACCGAACCTTCGGGCGCAGCGGGCCGCGGCCGTTGGAGCCGGTGTTGACGATGAAGTGGACGCCGCCGAGCATCCTCGAGATCCGCTGGCCGTAGTGGACCTCGGTCGTCGTCCAGTCAAAGTGCGTCGAGTTGAGGAAGAACCCCTGAGCTTGCTTGACGCCCGCGCCTCGCAGCAGGCGTGCCATGTGGCGCACCGGGACGGCATCGGCGGCGCCGCCGTCGAGGTAGACGAGCACGTGAGGGTCGGCCTCGAGCACGGAGATCGCGTACTTGAGCTCCGCGTCTCGGATCGCCAGCTGCCGGCGGTTGAGGCAGGGGGCGGCGATCAGCGAATCGAGCTCGAGGAAGAAGACGACGTGGAAGTTGCCGACCCCGGCAGCAACCTGCTGGATGAACCGCTCATAGCGAGCCTCCATCGCGGGTGTTGCCGTGTAGCCGCAATGGTCGTGGATCAGGCTGTAGGTCGAGAGCATGACCGTCGTGCCGGGTTGCTTGAGCTGTGAGTTCTGCAGGAAGTGGGCGACCCGGCCGCGGACGTGACCGCCCATGTTCCACATGTAGAACCGGTGTGCGCCGGGCTCGTTGGCGAGGTCACCGAGCAGCGCTGACCAGGCGGGCCTGGAATGCGCGTAGTGGCGCATCGCCTTCGCGGCTCCCGTGTCCGGATCGATGTAGAACTTCGTCCCTGCGATCAGGTTGCCGTAGTAGGGGCCGGGGACGTCAAGCGGGTTGAGCGGATCCCGTGCCTCCAGGGTGTCGTCGTGGAGGATCGTGATCATCGAGTTGTTGTTGCGCCCGAGCTTGGCGGGCCATGATCCGTACAAATAGGCGAGGGCGTGAACCGGGGAGCCATTGATCCCCTGGTCGATGATCCGGACGTTGAAGCTGTAGCTGCTCTGTCCGGGCGCCATCGTGATGTAGGTGTTGCCGATCGCGTCGAAGTCGATGCCGTTGCGGCCGTCCTGCTGCTTGACCCCATAGCCGACGTGCTCCGCCTGGCTGAGATCGCCGGTGCGCTCGATCGTGATCGTCAGGTACCCCTGAGCCTCGTGCGCGGTGTAGGCGGGCTGATTGAGCTCGACCCGTCCGGGAGCCCTCGCGATGCCGGCATCGGCAGCGCTGGTGGCCGGCAGCACGAGTGCTGCGGCGACCGTCGCAAAAGCGACGAAGAGCTTGATTGCACGAAAAGCGGTGCTCACGGGTCTATGCGGTGCAAGGAAGTTTGTCACCATCGATCTGATCGACAACAACCGTCCCCGCCCTGATCGAGCCTGGACGGTCTTGGACGAACGGTCGGGGGTGCGAGCGACGCGAGTCCGCGCGGAGTTTCGGCGCTCGCAGTGCGGCCGCCCGCCGGGGCGCTCAGCACGCGCCGTCAATCGCGCGATGAATTCCAGGCCGATGCGGTAAAGCCGCTCCCCAGGGTGCCGCGAAGTACCGACTCTGCCACGGCCGAAGGCGGATGCACGGGTGTGCGATGCGCGAGAGATTGTGTTCAACGACGCGCCCGCTCACGCAGCGCGCGCACTTGACCTCTGCAGTGCAAAGGAGCGAGCAAGATGGCCATCGCCGAACAGACAACATTCGAGGCGCCCGGACAACCCGGCAGCCCAGTCTCACTGATGGACACATATGACAACTTCATCGGCGGCGAATGGATGAAACCGATCTCGGGCGAGTACCGCGAGAACCGGACGCCGTCGACCGGCGAGGCGTTCTGCGAGGTCGCATCGTCGACCGACGAGGACGTCGAGCTGGCACTCGACGCCGCCCACGCCGCCAAGGACGCCTGGGGACGCCGTTCGCCCGCCGAGCGGGCGGCGGTTCTGGACGCGATCGCGGATGCGATCGATCAGAACCTCGAGATGCTGGCCGTGGCGGAGAGCTATGAGAACGGAAAGCCGGTCCGCGAGACGCTCGCCGCCGACATCCCGCTCGCCGCCGACCACTTCCGTTACTTCGCCGGGGCCGTCCGCGCCGAGGAGGGACGGATCTCCGAGATCGATGATCAGACCTACGCCTATCACTTCCACGAGCCGCTCGGCGTCGTTGGCCAGATCATTCCGTTCAACTTCCCGCTGCTGATGGCGGCGTGGAAGATCGCACCGGCGCTTGCGGCAGGCAACTGCACCGTGCTCAAGCCTGCAAGTCCGACGCCGTGGTCGATCCTGAAGCTCGCCGAGGTGATTGGAGACGTGATCCCACCCGGGGTCCTGAACATCGTCAACGGTCCAGGGGCCTCGATCGGCAAGGCGCTGGCGTCGAACAAGCGGATCGCGAAGGTGGCGTTCACCGGCGAGACGGTGACCGGCCGGCTGATCATGTCCTATGCGGCCCAGAACCTGATCCCCTCGACGACCGAGCTCGGCGGCAAGTCGCCGAACATCTTCTTCGAGGATGTGATGGCGGCCGATGACGCCTTCCTCGACAAGGCGATCGAAGGGCTGGTCCTGTACGCGTTCAACAAGGGCGAGGTGTGCACCTGCCCGTCGCGGGCTCTGATCCACGAGTCGATCTACGACGAGTTCATGGAGCGGTGCCTGGGGCGGATCGCACAGATCAGGCAGGGTGACCCACTCGACCGCGAGACGATGATCGGTCCGCAGGTTTCGATCGCGCAGCTCGAGAAGATCGAGAACTACGTCGCGATCGGCATCAACGAGGGCGCCGAGGTGCTGATCGGAGGCCACCGTCCGTCGCTCGAGACCCGCCTGTCGGGCGGCTACTACTTCGAGCCAACCGTTCTGAAGGGTCACAACAAGATGCGGGTCTTCCAGGAGGAGATCTTCGGGCCCGTGCTGGCGGTGACCACCTTCCGGGACGAGGCCGAGGCGCTCGAGATCGCCAACGACACGATGTACGGCCTCGGCGCCGGTGTCTGGACGCGTGACGGAAGCCGTGCGTTCCGCATGGGCCGGGCGATCAAGGCCGGACGGGTGTGGACCAACTGCTACCACCAGTACCCCGCCCATGCCGCGTTCGGCGGCTACAAGACCTCGGGCGTTGGCCGGGAGAACCACCGGATGATGCTCGACCACTACAGCCAGACGAAGTGCCTGCTGGTCAGCTATGACCCCAACCCGCTGGGCTTCTTCTGAGTCGATGGCGGGCGTGACCGGACAAGCGGCAGGTTCGCTGGGCCCGACCGGGGACGCGGACCAGCGTCTGGACTCGACCACGGGCTCAGCCAAACCTGACCGCAGCCATGTCTCCGCCACCAGGGCGGCGCTCGAGGTGATCCATCGCCTCGAGGCCGCCCACGGCCCGGTTGCGTTCTTTCAGTCGGGAGGCTGCTGTGACGGCAGCGCTCCGATCTGCCTCAAGGCCGGCGAGTTGGAGCCCGGGCGCTACGACGTCGAGCTCGGTCGACTCGGGGAGGCGCCGTTCTACGTCGACTCCGACCTGTATGAGCGCTGGTCAAGGCCGCGCTTCTGCGTCGATGTGGCCGTCGGCCCCGCCGAGGGCTTCTCGCTCGAGGGGCTCGTCGGAGTGCACTTCGTGACGCGCACCGAGGGCTGACGGCCGAACCGGACGCCGGCCGGCGTGGTCGCCGACCGACGTGAAGGCCGTGCCCGCCGGCCTTCCCTCAGGCTTGGCGCTCTTTGGAGTTCAGCAGTCGCTCGATCAGGTCGAAGTAGCGCCCGAGATGCTGCGGGCCGAGGAAGTGATGCTGGACGCGGTCACGGGCCGCGAGGCCCATCCTCTGGGCCCGCGGCGGGTCATGGAGCAGTTCGACGATTGATTCACCGAACGCCTTCAGGTCGCCCGGATTGGAGAGCAGCAGCCCCGATTCGCCGTCGACGATCTGATCCTGGATTCCGCCGATCCGGCTCGCGACGACCGGCCGCTCCTTCCACATCGCCTCCGCGACGGTCAGACCGAAGCCCTCGGCGAGGCTCTTCTGCACCACCACCTGCGAGTAACGCTGCACCGCATTGACGATCGCGGCGTTCTCCTCGACGTCATCCATCGGCAGCGAGGCGAGGTGGACCCGGCGCCTGATCTCGTCTGGGAGCTCGTGCCACGCATCGCGCACGTTCGCGTACACGGTCGCACCTTCGGGATCGTCGGCGACCGACGCTGTCGAGGGCCCGGCCAGTAGAAGGTGGGCCTCGACCCGGTCGACGACATGCTCGACAAACCCCTTCAGAACGCCGAACGGGTCCTTCAAACCGTCCCATCGGGAGACCTGCGTGACCACCTGGTCCTCGGGGTCCAGCGGGGCTTCCTCGACCATCTCGGCCCGCCGATCGACGCGACCGGGCGTCCCGTCTGAGCGCATGAAGGTTGGTTTGCGGCGAGGGCGGTGCAAGGTGACGCCGGTCCGCCCCAGGATCGCAAGCGACTGCTCCGGCGTCTGAATCGCGTTCTTGGGCGAGAACACATCGATCGACGGCTGGATCACGGTGATCCTGTCCTGGTCGAGGCCCTCCCAGGCAAACGCCGCACGCGAGAAGACGCTCGCGTGGGCGTGGATCACGTAGGGACGGAGAAAGTCCCACGCTTCGCGCGCTCGATCGTTGGGCCGATCGAGGCCGACATGACAGCGCCAGATGACGATCGCGCCCGTATCCACCACCGGCTCGATCAGGCCGGCGGTCTGGGGGTCGTGGAGGATGACCACATCCTGGGGGTGAATCATCGGCACGAGCTCGGCGGCGTTGGCATGCAGCGTCCGCTCGTAGCTCGCCTTCTGCTCAGGCCCGAGCGGACCGTGGTCGCCGTCGAACCCGTGGAGATGGTTGTGGATGCGCTTGGTTATCTCGAAGAACTCGGGGTCGCCCGAGATCACGACCCACCGTGCGTCGACGCCGGCGCCGCGTGAATAGCCCAGCAGCGGGGCGAGCATCTCGACCACGCCGCCGCCCTTGGCGGTCGAGTTGACGTTCCAGATCACGCGGCCCGATAGGGCGGCGGACCCACGTTCCAGGAGATCTTCGAGCGCTCGGTACTCGTCGTTAGACAACACGGACTCGAAGCGGCGCGGGTCCATCGGTCCGACGGGCACGTGTTGAATGACTGCCATGCTCTTGGTCAGCCGAGCATCCTTGCAGCTTGGCCGACTCAACGCCACACATCGGCGCGACGAGCCGAGCGCAGCCGCCCGCTTCGCACTCGTTGACCGGTGGCCTCATCCAGTTCGGGTGATGACCTCACCGGCCGGCGCCAGCAAGCTCGACTTCGGGTTGCGGGTCGCGGCGGACCGCTCCGAGCGGACCTTCGACGAGCTCAGGATGCGTGTGAACCGAACGGACTCTGACCAACTGGCAGAAGCCTGGCCGCGAGGTCGCCCACGCGACGAGTTGGTTGGGTGACCCGGTGGGTCAGGTCGTCCTGTACTCGCTGCTGGCCGCGTTCAACCCGACGCTGGTGGCGGCGACCACGGTGATGCTGCTGCTGGCGCATCCGTCGCGACTGATGCTCGGCTACTACCTCGGCGCGATGATGACCAGCATCACGCTCGGGCTGGTGATCGTGTTCGCGTTTGAGAGTTCGAGCACGACCAGCACGACCAAGAACACGCTCAGCCCGGCCGCCGATCTCGCGCTCGGTGCGATCCTGGTCGCGCTGGCGCTCACGCTGGCGACCGGTCGCGACAAGGGGTTCTCCGAGCGCCGCGCGCAGCGCAGGCAGGACAAGCCCGACAAGGGGCCTCCAAAGTGGCAGCGGGCGCTGAGCGGCGGCTCGGCGCGGACCACGTTCGTCGTCGGCGCCCTGCTGACGCTCCCGGGCGCGGCCTACCTGGCCGGTCTGCACCACATCGACGAGCTCGACTACGCAACCGTGCCGACCGTACTGCTGGTCGTCGGCTTCAACATGGTGATGATGATCCTGTTGGAGGCGCCGCTCGCAGCGTTCCTCGTCGCTCCGGCTTGGACCCCGGGTGCGATCGAGCGGGCCAAGGCGTGGGTCGGCGACCACGCGCGGAGCTTTGCGATCTATGGATTGGGGGGAGTCGGTGGTTTGCTGATCTGCAAGGGGATCGTCGAACTGCTGTGAGCCCCTCAGTCAGAGCCACCCGACTGCTTGTCGGCGCCGAGCCGATCGAGCTCCTGCTTGACGGACTCGAGCTGGCGGCCAAGCTCTTCGAGCTTGACGAGCACCGGGTCGGGACCCGACGCGCGCTCGGCCTGCGCGCGGGCGACAAAGCCGCTGGTGACGATCGCGGTCACGACTGCAAGCAGGGACAGGCCTCCGAGCATCAGGAAGCCGGCGATCAGCTTGCCGACCGTCTGGCTCGGAACGATGTCCCCGTAGCCGACGGTGGTGACGGTTTCGACCGCCCACCACATGCCGAGCCAGACACTGTGAAACGTCTTCGGATCCACGACCCGTTCCAAGACCCCGAACACGACGACCGCGACGGCCCAGAATCCGCCGATCAGGTAGGCGGCGTCGCGCGGGCGCAGCCCCCGGCGCTCGATTCGTTTCTCCATCCACCGCTCCGGCAGCCAGCCAGATTTCTGATCCATCCGGTTTCATTTCGCCGCCCGCCAGTGGCTCCCTGCGCACGGGGAGATCGCGCCACTGGGTGCGCGCAACACGACGTTCACAGCATCTGTGAGTGAATGGCACACAGATACCGGCATCATGCTGGCGATGGCATCAGGGCAATCGGACTCGAGCCTGGCCGAACCCCGGCGTCCAACGCCGGACCCAGAGTCCGGCGGTGATGACCGAGGTGAGGCACCGCAGCCGCAAGGGGGTCGGATCGCCGCGCTGGTGGCGCGCGTTCGGTCGCTGATCCGAGCAATCGAGACCAACGACGAGGAAAAGATCGAGCAGGCGGTCCTTCGCCTCAGCCGGTCGCGCCGGATCTTCGCTCCGCTGGCGTTCGCGGTCGGCGCATTCGCGCTGCTGTTTGACGGGCTGCGGCTGCTGCTCTCCAACTGGCGGCTGACGCTCGTGCAGATCATTCCGGCGATGTGGATCTGGGTGGCGATGTACGACCTCAAGGCTCACGTCCTGCACGGCAAGGCATTTCACGGGCTGCAGGGCCCGGTCCTGATTCCGATCTGCACCGCGATCGTCGCGATCACGCTGGTGAGCTTCTTTCTCAATGCGGTGTTCGCGATGGCGATCGCCCGGCCCGGCCGGCCCGAGATCAGGCCCGCCTTCGCACAGGCACGCCGGCACCTGACGCCGATCCTCGTCTCGGGACTGATCATCGGCGGCGCGCTCGCGTTCGCGACGATGTTCGCCACCCGTCTCGGGCGTGGATGGTTCACGATCTCGCTCGGGATCGTGGTCGGCGTGATGATGGTCTCCTACGTCGCGCTGCCGGCCCGCCTGATCGGGGTCAGACCCACGCAGTCGCCGCGCGAGAAGATCACGACCTCGGTCGTCGGGGGGGTGCTGGGGGCGACCGTCTGCACCCCGCCATATCTGCTCGGCCGGATCGGGATCCTGATGCTCGGCTCGAGCATCCTCTTCATCCCCGGGATCATCGTGTTCGCGGTCGGGATCACGCTTCAGGCCGGGGCGACCGGCGCCGTGCGCGCGATCAAGATGAGCACCAAGCTGACGCTGAGCGGTCGGCCGCGCAAGGCGACTTCTGCCCCGTCCTGAGCGGCTCCACAAGCTACCCGGATGCAGGGATTCTGCAGGTTTCTACGTAGCAAGATCGTCGCGCAACACGGATCCCGCTTCCGCGGTTGCGGCGTAGCGTCGAGTCATGAGCACGACGAGTCGCGAACCAGACGCTGGTCTGATCCGAGCCGGCGAAGCACCCCGTGCCACGCGTGATCGCACATAGGTCTGCTGCGATGCAGCAGCCCTCGGGGCCTGACCTCGGTGCGGGCGCGGTTGATCCCCAGGAGCGGATCGAGTCGCTGATGTCGCATCTGAGCACCAGGGCAGCTGGGCTCAGTTCGCGCGAGGCCGAGCGGCGGCTGACCCAGTTTGGCCCAAACGAGATCGCCCGGGGGGAGACCCAGAGCTGGGTGGTCGAGCTCATGCGCCAGCTGGTTCATCCGCTTGCGCTGCTGTTGTGGATGGCGGCGGCGCTATCGCTCGTCAGCGGCAATCAGACGCTGGCGATCGCGATCGTGGCTGTGATCCTGCTCAACGCCGGACTCGCCTACGTGCAGGAGCTCCAGGCCGAGCGCGCGACCGAGGCGTTGAAGGAGCTGCTTCCGCCACACGCGCGGATCCGTAGAGACGGCGTCGATTCTGAGCTGCCGGCCCGGATGCTCGTCCCAGGCGATGTGGTGCTGCTCGCGGAGGGCGACCGGCTGTCGGCCGACGCGCGCTTGATCGAGGGGTCGCTCGAGGTCGACATGGCTGCGCTGACTGGAGAGTCACAGCCAGTGGTCAGGGCCGCGGTGGCGATCGAGCCTGCGCCGTCTGTGCTCGAGTCCGAGGAGCTCGTGTTCGCGGGCACGCTGTGCACCGGCGGTGAAGCCCAGGCGGTCGTTTTCGCGACCGGCATGGGGACTCAGCTCGGCCGGATCGCCGCACTGTCGCAGCGAGTCAAGCCGGAGATCAGCCCGCTCCAGCACCAGGTCAACAGGGTCGCCTGGCTGATCGCAGCGATCGCCGTTGCCGCCGGAGTGCTGTTCTTCTTTGCGGGAACGACGCTTGCCGGCCTTTCGTTGGCGGCCGCGGTCACATTTGCGATCGGCCTGCTGGTCGCCAACGTCCCCGAGGGCCTGCTGCCGACGATCACGCTGTCGCTCGCGGGCGGGGTTCGGCGGATGGCGGCACGCCGTGCGCTCGTCAAGCGCCTGACCGCGGTCGAGACGCTCGGCTCGACCGATGTGATCTGCACCGACAAGACCGGCACGCTGACCGAGGGCCGGATGAGCGTCAGGCTGCTGTGGGTGGCGGGCGACGAGCTCGTGATGGCCGACGCGGCGGGAACGGCCCCCCCGGCGCTGTTCGACGGCTTGCTGCGGACCGCGATCCGGTGCAACAACGCCCACGTCGAGCCAGATGGCGAGGGTTGGACACGCAACGGCGATCCGACCGAGAGCGCGCTGCTGGTAGCGGCGGCTCGGCTCGGCTACGACGTTCCGCAGTCCGAGCGCGAGCGCGAGGCCCGTCGCAAGCGGGTGTTTCACTTCGATCCTCACCTCAAGCGGATGACGACACTCGACGAGGAGCCAGGAGGCGAGCTCTGGTACCACGCCAAGGGCGCTCCGCTCGAGCTGCTCGAGCGTTGCACGGTGATCCGGGCCCGCGGTGCCGACCGCCCGATCACCGACGGCGACCGTGCACTGGTAAGCGACACATTTGAGCGCTGCGCCGGCCAGGGTCTTCGGGTGCTCGCATTCGCGCAGCGCCAGGTCGCACAGGTCGAAGATGGCGAGCGCGAGGTGATCGAGTCGCATCTGACGTTCGTCGGCTTGGCGGCACTGGCCGATCCGCCGCGCCCCGAGGTAGCCGACGCGGTCGCGCGTTGCAAGCACGCGGGCATTCGGATCATCGTCGTGACCGGCGACCATGGTCTGACTGCCGCCGCGATCGCACGTGAGGTCGGGATCGTTGACGGCGAGCCGACGGTGATCAACGGCGTCGACCTCGATGCGCTGACGCAGAGCGAGCGCGACGCGCTGCTCGATCGCACGCCGGAGCTGATCGTCGCGCGCAGCAACCCCGAGACCAAGTTGCACATCGTCGACGGGCTCCGCGCCCAGGGACACACCGTGGCGATGACGGGCGATGGGGTCAACGACGCGCCCGCTCTGCGCCGCGCGGACATCGGCGTGGCGATGGGGGCCTCAGGCACGGACGTCGCTCGCGAGGCGGCGACGATGGTCCTGACTGATGACAACTTCGCGTCGATCGTCGCGGCCGTCGAGGAGGGGCGGGTGGTCTACGACAACATCCGCAAGTTCATCACCTATATCTTCGTTCACGCGATCCCCGAGGTCGTGCCGTTCGTGCTCTATGCGCTCAGCGGCGGCGCGATCCCGCTCCCACTCACAGCGCTCCAGGTGCTTGCGATCGACCTCGGGACCGACACGGTTCCCGCCTTGGCGCTCGGTCGCGAGCCCGCCGAGCCCGGGACGATGGACCGTCGGCCACGTCCGCGCGAGGCCGGGATCATCAGCCGATCGATGCTGGCCCGCGCGTGGCTGCGGATGGGCACGCTGGAGGCGCTGCTGGTGATGGGCGGCTATTTCCTCGTGCTGCTGACCGCCGGCTGGTCCCCCAACGATCCGACCGGCGTTGGCACACCTCTGCACCACGCCTATCTGCAGGCCACGACGATGACCTGGGCGGGGATCGTCGCCTGCCAGATGGGGGCTGCATTCGCCGTCAGGACCAGTCATGCCTCCCTGCGCGAGGTGGGTGTCTTCTCCAACCCGCATCTGCTTCGAGGCGTCGCCTTCGCACTCACGTTCGCGGCCGTGATCATCTACGCGCCGCCCATGCAGGCGATCTTCCACACCACCGCGCTGGGCGTGCGCGAGCTGCTCGTGCTGGCGTGCTACCCGGTGGTCGTCTGGGGATCGGATGAGCTGTGGCGCTGGCGTAGGCGCCGGCGCGAACGGCCGGCTGCCGGAAAACTACGGACAGCGGACCTCGGGGAGGTTGCGAGCCTCCACCACTAGCTACGGATGCCGCCGCCAGGCGCGGCACCTATTTTCGGTTCATGCGAGATCGCGTAGGTGAGGATCCAGCCCGGAGCGCGGGGCAACCCGGGCGGGGTCGTCAGCAGTCAGGTCCCCGGTCGGCCCCACCGCGGCGTGGAATCGGGCGGCTCTGGTGGCTGGCTGGAGCGCTGCTGCTGCTCAACTGGATCATCGCTGGGACGATGACCACCAGCAGCTCTTCGCCGCAACTGAGTCTTCCCTACAGCGCCTTCCGCAACCAGGTGCAGGAGCGCAACGTCGCCACCGTCACCGCGACCGGCGAGACGATCCAGGGTGAGTTGCGCAAGGCGATCCGGTATCCGGCGGGTAAGTCGGGACAGACCTCGAAGGAGTTCAAGACCGAACGGCCGGTGTTCGCCAACGACCAGATCTTCCAGGAGCTGCTGGGGCAGGGAGCGGTCGTGGGCGCCAAGCCGACGACATCGTCGACGCCGCTGTGGGAGACGCTCTTGTTCGGCTTCGGTCCGACCTTGTTGCTGGTTGGGTTGTTCGTGCTGTTCATTCGTGGTTCGCGTCGTATGGCGGGCGCTGGGTCCTTGGGGGGTTTCGGCAAGGCGCAGCCGCGCCGCTACGAGCCAACCGAGGAACGGATCACGTTCAACGACGTCGCCGGGATCGAGGAGGCGACCGAGGAGCTGGCGGAGGTGGTCGACTTCCTCAAGAACCCCGACCACTACCGGGCGCTCGGCGCGACCGTGCCGCGCGGAGTGCTGCTGACCGGTCCGCCCGGTACGGGTAAGACGCTGCTGGCCAAGGCGGTCGCCGGCGAGGCCGAGGTGCCGTTCTTCTCGATGTCGGCCTCGGAGTTCATCGAGATGATCGTCGGCGTCGGCGCCAGCCGCGTTCGAGATCTGTTCGAACAGGCGAAGAAGGAGGCACCGGCGATCGTGTTCATCGATGAGCTCGACGCGATCGGCCGCTCGCGCGCCTCAGGGTCGATTCCCGGCGGCGGCCATGACGAGCGCGAGCAGACGCTGAACCAGGTGCTGACCGAGATGGATGGCTTCACCGGCAACGAGGGCGTGATCGTGATCGCCGCGACCAACCGGGCTGAGATCCTCGACGCCGCGCTGCTGCGGCCCGGGCGCTTCGACCGTCGGGTCGTCGTCAATCCGCCCGACCAGCAGGGTCGGGAGCAGATCCTCAAGGTGCACACGAGGTCGGTGCCGCTCGCGGACGATGTTGACCTGGCCATCGTTGCCTCCTCAACGCCGGGGATGGTCGGCGCCGATCTGCGCAACCTCGTAAATGAGGCGGCGCTGCTCGCAGCCCGCCGAGGCGAGACTGCCGTCTCGCGTGACGATTTCGCCGACGCGCTCGAGAAGATCGTGCTCGGAGCCGCCCGCCACATTCTGATTTCACCCGAGGAGCGCGAGCGGACCGCCTATCACGAGGCCGGCCACGCGCTGCTCGGGATGCTCGAACCCGGTGCGGACCCGGTGCGCAAGGTGTCGATCATTCCTCGCGGGCGAGCCCTTGGAGTCACATTCCAGAGCCCCGAGAAGGACCGCTACGGTTTTGACGAGCAGTATCTGCTCGGACGGATGACCGGCCTGCTCGGGGGACGAGCCGCAGAGGAACTGACATACGGCGCGGTGACGACTGGCGCCGAATCAGACCTCGAGCAGGCGACGGCGCTGGCACGACAGATGGTCGGGAGGTGGGGCATGTCCGACAAGATCGGGCTCGTGACGGTGCTGCCCGCCGAAGGCGCCGGACCATACGGACTGCTCGGGGAGGGCGTCACCTCAGAGGAGACTCGCCACGTGCTTGACGACGAGGTGCGCCGGATCACCGACGAATGTCACGAACGAGCGCTGAACACGTTACGCCAGCATCACGAACAGCTGACGGCCCTCGCCACCACACTGCTCGAGCGCGAGACCCTTGACGAGTCCGACGCATACGCCGCGGCCGGCATTCCCCACGCGCTGCTCGCCGGCTCCCACGAGCTCGTCCGATGACTCGAGTGCTGCGCCGTCGAGGTAGACCCCACACCTCGAGCGCGGTTCACTTCACGTAGTAGCGTGCCGGCGACGGGGTGACGGTTCCAGTCGCTACAGCCTGCAGCAGGCGCGTGAGATGGCCGGTTCCCTTCTCGGGGAGGTCGATCGCCAGCTCGACGGTCCCGTGCTCCTGGTTGAGGATTCGCACCCGGCCGAGCTCGCCGGCGAGGCTGATCATCGGCTCGTTCTTGGCAAGCACAAGCCCCGTGAGGGTCTTGATGCCGTTGTCGCGGGCGCGGCTCGCGAGCTCCGCCGCCAGCCGGGTCCCGACTCCGATGTGCTGCCAGTCATCGACGACGGCGATCGCCAGCTCCCCCGACGCCGGGTCCACGCGTGAGCGCACGTAGCGCGCGATGCCGACGCCCTGCCCGGTCCGTGGATCGATCGCGGCGAGCGCCTCGTGGTCGTGATGGTCAACCTCGGTCAGGTATCTCAACTCAGCCTCGGACAGCGTTCCGTGCGGCGAAAGAAAGCGCCGGTAGCGCGATTCGTCGCTGAGGCGTTCGAAGCCGGCGAGTAGCGCCTGCTTGTCGCCGGGCGCAATCGGCCGAATCTCGAGTTCGGGGACGCCACGGTCTCCGTCGCCTGCGGCGGCGGGTACGAGGAATGGGCTCGTCGAGTCATGGACGGGCATACAAGCTCAGCCTAGGCGCTCGGATCCCAGCTGCAATCCGAGATGAGTTGCGCAATGCCTCCGTAGCAGGTGCGGAGGCGTCCGCATCACTTGATCGGTGACGGGGAACAAGGTACCGCCTGAAGGTCCGGGTTTCGCCGCACTGTCTGAGCACCAATCCCCGATTGCAGCTGACGTGCCCGATGAAAGACTGAATCTGTCCTGTACGCGACCTAACGAGTTCACAATGACCGCCCCATCATTGACATCACCAACCACTGTTCAGAAGACCGTCAACAGGATCGCAGTCGGGGTCGACGGCCACCCCGAAGGGCGGGATGCCGTCGCCCTCGGAGCGGCGATTGCCGAGGCGACCGGCGCCGATCTGATGCTCGTCTCGGTTCACTCCGCACCTCTCCTGCCGGCACCAGGGCTGGACTGGAAGACCATGCGCAAGCATGCCGAGCGGGATCTCCGCGTCGTTCGCAACGCGCTGGCGCCGGATGCGCGGACCAAGACCAAGACCGACGCGTCGGTGCCGAGGGGACTTCAGAGGGTTGCTCGCTCATGCAACTGTGACCTGCTGGTAATGGGGTCAAGTCGCGAGGCCGAGCAGGGGCACGTGCGAATCGGCAAGCGGACCCGCCAGCTGCTGTGCAATTTCGAGTCGGCGCTGGCGGTCGCGCCGCGAGGCATCCACGAACGGACCCCGGTCTCGCTCAAGCGGATCGGGGTCGGCTACGACGGAGGCCCCGAGTCCGAAGCGGCGCTCGAGCTGGCCGGCGCGCTCGCCGGAGATCAAGGAGAGCTGAGCATCCAAGTCGTGGTCGATGACCGCGTCCCGCTGCTGCTGCGCTCCGCGCTCGGCGGATTGGTCAAGACCGAGTGGAATGACGTGATCTCCGAGGAGGAGCAGCGGCTCCAGGATGACGCGCTCGCCGCCGGTCGGCGAACCGGCGCGGCCATAAACGTCGAAGTCAGCCGCGGCCGCCCCGCGGATGCGCTGCTGGCACTCAGCCGTGATGTCGACCTGATCGTGATCGGCTCGCGCCGCTGGGGCCCGACCACGCGCGTCCTGCTCGGTAGCACCGGCGAGGCATTGATGCACAACGCCGCCTGTCCGATCGTGGCCGTGCCGCGCCCGTCCGAGTCTGACTAAGGGGCAAGCTCGGTGTCGGCGGCGCGGCGGTCGTGACTATCAGTCCGGCCCGCCGTGTCGCCGCACCGACTCCGGTGTCGCGACCACGATCACGGGTCGGTCGGCGTGCTGTAACACGGCGTGGGACACGCTTCCCAGCAGCAGGCTCTTGATCCCGGTCACGCCGCGGGTACCAATCACGATCGCTGACGCCTGGAGCTCGTCGGCCTCCGCCAGGATCGCCGCCGCGACCGTCGTGCCGCTAGCTCGGGCCCGTGGCCGCGCGCTGAGCCCAGCCCGCTCGGCGCGTTGCGCCCCCTCGGTGGCACGGGCCAGCGCGGCCTGCTCGTGAGCGCTGTCGAGCTCGGCAAAGTCAACGATCCCGGGTGCTGTCGCGAGCCCTGCGCTGGTGCGGGCCATCACGTCACGGAACGGCTCCCAGACCGTGAGCACTGTCGCCGGCTCGCCGCCCAGAAAACCGCCGCACTGGTCGATCGCCGAGCGCGCGTCGTCCGAGCCGTCGTAGGCGATCAGGATCACTGCAATCGGATTCAGACCGCGGCGATGGCGACCCGGCCGGGGCCGTCGACGACCTGGGTCCGGGCAGCTGGCGCCGCCTCACGCGGGACGATCACCAGCGGGCAGTGGGCGTGGCGTTGAAGGTAGCTCGAGACACTCCCATGAAACACGCTCGCGTACGGCCCGTAGCCCCGCGAGCCGACGATCAGCAGATCTTCGGGCCGCGCGAAGGAGAGCAACTCCTCTCGCGGACCGCCATAGATCGCCTCGCCCTCGACGCCCTCCAGAGCATCGAGTCGACTCTGGACCTCCTGGACCAGCGTCTTGGACGTCCGGGTCCAATCGGCGGGAAGCGGAGCACGCTCGTGCACTTCTTCGACACCGACGACCCACAACGCCTTGACAGTCGCGCCGGTTTGGGCCGCGAGCCCGCGAGCGACATCGAGCGCGCGGTCGCTGCTCGGCGACCCGTCGTAGGCGACGCACACAGCTCCCGGAAGTTCGTCGTCCTCGCGCGGCGCGTACCCGCGGGGAGCGATCGCGAGCGCGCATGGCGCGCCGTTGAACGCAGCTCGCGTGTCATCGCCCATCAGCACGCGGCCGATCAGCCCATGGTGGCAAGAGCCGACGACCAGCAGGTCGGCGGAGCGTTCGAAGGCGAGCTCGTGCAGGCCTTTGCCGACCGAATCCGCTCGCTTGGACACGGTCTCGGCCAGCCGCCAACCGGATTGCGCCGCGCCCGCCAGTCGGCGCTGGGAATCCTCATGCTCGGTCGCCAGTGGCACACCGCCTGCGCGCAGCAGCAACCCGTCTCCGTAGACGTTGGCAAGCGCGACGCGGGCATCGGCAGACACCAGCCGCTTGGCCAGTGCGATCGCCTCGCGCCCTCCCTCTCGCCCGTCGACCCCAACAACGGCGTTGTCAAACAAGCTTGCGTCCTTTCTCGACTACACGATCGTATGTCGGCGGGGGACGGGTGAGATCCGTGTCTCGCCGAAGATCTTGCGCGGGCGACTACCCGCAGGTCGGGGCCCCGGTTCGGCGTCCGTGCGCCAGGAGCGCGGCCGGTTCGGGTTTTGTTTAGGAGCGGAAGGCCGTAGAGTCCGAGGTCGATGGCCATCGGGCACGTCATCGACCGGAGCGACTTCGGCGGACTGTTGGGGGCTCTTCAGCGCCGGGGCTACACGATCATCGGGCCGACGATCCGCGATCAGGCGATCATCTACGACGAGGTCCACTCGACCGACGATCTACCGGAGGGGTGGACCGACGAACAGGACGGCGGCCATTACCGGCTGCGGCGCAGCGGCGATCAGGCGCTATTCGGCTACGCCGTCGGCCCGCACTCGTTCAAGAAGTACCAGCTGCCGGCCGAGACGACGCTGTGGCGGGCCCGCGTCGACGAGCAGGGCGGCCTCACCGACGTGACCGAGCCGCGCCAGGAGGCGCCGCGCTACGCGTTCCTCGGCGCGCGGTCATGCGAGCTGCACGCGATGGGAATCCTCGACCGGGTGCTCGGCTCAAAGACCGATCCGTTCGTGATTGCGATCCAGTGCGCCCGCGCCGGAGGGACCTGCTTCTGCGTCTCGATGAACACCGGACCGGTCGCGCAGTCGGGGTTCGATCTCGCGCTGACCGAGGTGCTGGAGGATGGCCGGCACTACTTCACGGTCGAGGTCGGCTCCGACCGCGGGGGCGAGGTGCTCGCCGACGTCGCCCACGGCGACGCCGGGCCGTCCGATCAGGAGGCGGCGGCCGCCGTGCACGCCCGCACCGCCTCGCAGATGGGCCGCGAGCTCGATGCCAGCGACATCAAGGAGCTCCTGTACCGCAACTACGACCATCCCCGATGGGACGAGGTCGCAGACCGGTGCCTGACCTGCGGCAATTGCACGATGGTCTGTCCAACCTGCTTCTGCACCACGGTCGAGGACGTGACCGATCTCGAGGGCGAGCACGTCGAGCGCCAGCAGAAATGGGATTCGTGCTTCACCGTCGACTACTCCTACATCCACGGTGGCGCCGTCCGAGGCTCGTCGAAGTCGCGCTATCGCCAGTGGATGACCCACAAGCTCGCGACCTGGCATGACCAGTTCGACAGCTCGGGGTGCGTGGGCTGCGGGCGCTGCATCACCTGGTGCCCGGTCGGGATCGACCTGACCGAGGAGGCACGTGCGATCCGCGAAAGCGAGGGACCCGTTGCAGACGCTTGAGCAGCTGCTCGCCGAGGTGCCGGTTTTCGGGGGCCTGCAGCCCGGGCAGCTCGAGCTGATCGCGGGCTGCGGCGTAAACGAACGAGTCGAGTCTGGCGCCTATCTGCTCCGGGAGGGAGACCGCGCCGATCGCTTCTACGTGCTCCGCAGCGGCTCGGCCGCACTCGAGGTCAACGCTCCCGGCCGCGGGCCGCTTGTGATCGAGACGTTCGATGCCGGCGAGGTCGTCGGCTGGTCGTGGCTGTTCGCTCCTTATCGATGGCAGTTCGACGCGCGCGCGATGCAGGCGTGTGCGGTGATCGCCTTCGACGGTGCCTGCCTGCGCGGCAAGTGCGAGGCCGACCACGAGCTGGGCTACGAGCTGATGCGCCGCTTCGCCGAGATGATGGTCGACCGTCTGCAGGCGACCAGGTTCCAACTGCTCGACGTCTACGGCAATGCTTCGGGCACCGGCTGACTCCCCCGGGGAGGCGGCCGGCACGATGGTGCCCGAGCCGTTCGAGGTTCTCAGCACGCGCCAGGACACCAGTGACACGTGGACGCTCGAGCTTGTTCCCTGCTCGCGGCTGCCGTTTCAGTTCGCGCCCGGTCAGTTCACGATGATCTCCGCTGCCGGCTGTGGCGAGGTCCCGATCTCGATCAGCGGTGACCCGGACCAGCCGGAGCGGCTCGTGCACACGGTGCGCGCCGTCGGTCTCGCGACCGAGGCGCTGTGTGCCGCGCGACCGGGCGAGCGGCTCGCCGTGCGGGGACCGTTCGGCAGGCCGTGGCCGATGGATCAGCTTCAGTCGGCCGATGTCGTGATCGCCGCCGGCGGGATCGGGCTGCCGCCGCTGCGTCCGGTGATCCTCAGCATGCTCGCCAACCGTGAGCGGTACGGTCGTATCGTGCTGCTCTACGGGGGCCGGACGCCTGACCAGCTGCTGTTCGAGGACGAGCTGGCCGCCTGGCCGGATCGCGGCGTCGAGGTTCTGACGACCGTCGACAGCGCGGGGCCTGAGTGGCTCGGTCACGTCGGCGTAGTCACGCGGCTGGTCAAACGCGCCGAGCTCGATCCCGCGCGAACGCTGGCGATGTCGTGCGGGCCCGACGTGATGATTCGCTTCACCGTCTCGGCGCTGACCGAGGTGGGGGTCGGGACCGATCGGATCTACGCGTCGATGGAGCGCAATATGCAGTGCGGGATCGGTCACTGCGGCCATTGCCAGCTCGGTCCGACGCTCGTCTGCCGCGACGGGCCGGTTTACCTGTGGTCCGAGATCGAGCCGTGGCTGAAGATCCGGGAACTGTGATGGCGGGCAACGGCAAGCCGAAGCTCGCGGTCTGGAAGTTCGCCTCCTGTGACGGCTGCCAGCTCAGCCTGCTCGACCTCGAGGACGAGCTGCTGACGCTCAGCGGCGGGGTCGAGATCGCCTACTTCCTCGAGGCTTCGCGGGCGACGGTCGAGGGGCCGTTCGACGTTTCCCTGGTCGAGGGATCGATCACCACAGGGCACGACGCGGATCGGATCCGTGAGGTGCGGGCGAGCTCCCGCGCACTGATCACGATCGGCGCCTGCGCGACCGCCGGCGGGATCCAGGCGCTTCGGAACTTCGCCGACGTCGATGACTTCGCCCGGATCGTGTACGCCTCGCCCGACTACATCTCAACGCTCTCGACCTCGACGCCGATCAGCGCTCACGTCCCGGTCGACTATGAGCTGCACGGCTGCCCGATCAACAAGCACCAGCTGCTCGAGGTGATCAACGCACATCTCAACCGGCGCCGACCGCGGATCCGCTCGCACAGCGTGTGCGTCGAGTGCAAGCGCCGCGGGACCGTTTGCGTGATGGTGGCTCACGGGACGGCGTGTCTCGGTCCGGTCACCCACGCCGGCTGCGGCGCGATCTGTCCGGCCTACGATCGCGGGTGCTTCGGCTGCTATGGCCCCCAGGAGACCCCGAATGCGGCTTCGCTCGATAGCTGGTCAGGGCTCGAGGACCGTGACCTGGTGCGGGTCTATCGGACCTTCAACGCGCTGGCGGAACCGTTCCGCGCCGCGAGCGAGGCACATGAGCGAGAGTAGTCAGACGCGTACGATCCGCACCGACTACCTGGCTCGTGTCGAGGGCGAGGGAGCGATGTACGTCAAGCTCGACGGGCGGGAGGTTCGCGACGTCAAGTTGCGGATCTACGAGCCGCCTCGATTCTTTGAGGCATTCCTGCGTGGCCGCGCGTTCTCCGAGGCGCCTGATATCGCGGCGCGGATCTGCGGCATCTGCCCGGTCGCCTACCAGATGAGCGCGATGCGGGCGGTGGAGGATGCGTGCGGGGTGGCGATCGACGACGGGCCGATCCGTGACCTGCGGCGGCTGATCTATTGCGGCGAGTGGATTGAGAGCCACAGCCTGCACGTCTACATGCTCCATGCCCCGGATTTCCTCGGCTACCCAGGGGCGATCGAGATGGCCCGCGACCATCGTGAGATCGTCGAGCAGGGGCTGCAGATGAAGAAGGCCGGCAACGCTGTGATCACGGCCGTCGGTGGGCGAGAGGTCCATCCGATCAACGTGCGCGTCGGCGGCTTCTACCGGGCGCCCTCGAAGTCCGAGCTGGCCGCGTTGGTCGATCCGCTGCAGCGCGCTCGCGAGATCGCGCTCGCGACCGTCCGCTGGGCGTCCACGTTGACCTTCCCCGAGGTCGAGCTTGATCCCGAGCACGTCGCCTGCGATGAGCCCGGGCGCTACCCGATGGACCTGGGCCGGATCGTCTCCGATCGTGGCCTCGATATCGCTCCGGCCGCGTTCTACGACCACGTGGTCGAAGAGCACGTCGAGCATTCGACCGCGCTCCACGCGCGGCTGCGCGAGCGCGGCACCTACCTGACCGGGCCGGTCGCCCGCTACAGCCTCGCGTCTGACCGACTGCGTCCCCTCGCCCGCGAGGCGGCGGGCGAAGCGGGCCTGGGTCCAACCTGCCACAACCCGTTTCAGAGCATCATCGTCCGCGCGGTCGAGCTGGTCGAGGCGACAGACGAGGCGCTGGCGCTGATCGAGGCCTACGAGCAACCCGATCGGCCGTCGGTCGAGGTCATCCCTCGCCATGGGGTGGGTCACGGCGCGACCGAGGCGCCGCGCGGGATGCTGTATCACCGGTACGAGATCGATGACGACGGCACGATCCTCGATGCGCGGATCGTGCCGCCCACCTCCCAGAACCAGCGCGCGATCGAGGAGGACCTGCGAGCCGTCGTCGAGCACGCTCTCGATCTAGAGGACGAGCAGCTGACGCTTCGCTGCGAACAGGCGATCCGCAACCACGATCCGTGTATCTCCTGCGCGACGCACTTCCTCGAGCTGACGATTGACCGCAGCTGACCGCCGCCGAGTGCTGGTCATCGGTGTCGGCAACGAGCTGCGCGGGGATGACGGGCTTGGCGTGTTCGTCGTGCGGCGGTTGCGTGAAGCGGCGCTCCCGGCTGGGGTCGAGCTCGTCGAGGCGCAGGGGGAGACGGTCGGACTGATCGACGTCTGGGAGGGCGCGGAGGCCGTGGTGCTCGTCGACGCGACCCGCTCCGGCGGGCCGGTCGCCACGGTCCGACGGTTTGAGGCGAGCAGGTCGCCGCTCCCGACCCCGTGGCGAAGCTCGTCATCGACCCATGCGATCGCGCTCGATCAGGCGATCGAGCTCGGGCGCGCGTTGGGCCGTCTGCCGCGCGAGGTGATCGTGTTCGCCGTCGAGGGACGCTCGTTCGACACCGGCGCGCGGCTGTCGGACGAGATCGAGTCGGCCGTGGACGGGGTCGCGGAGGCGGCGTTGGCCGAGGTTCGCCGGCTCGCTGGAGGCTGAACCGCTCAGGGGATCGAGAGCACGATCTTGCCGAACCGGTCCGGGCTGCCGTCGAGCCGCGCGACCGCATCGTCGATCCGCTCGAGCGCGAACACCGAGTCGATCACCGGCGTCCACGATGCCGTGGCAACGTGCTCGATCATCGCGGCGTACTCCTCATGGCTTCCCATCGTCGTGCCGACGATCGACCGCCACCCCCAATAGATGTCGCTCAGGTCGACGGTCGCCTCGGGAGCGCCGGTGTCGCCGAAGTTGACCAGCACCCCGCCGCGGCCCAGCGCCTTCAGGCAGCCGTCCCAGCTTGCGCCGCCGAAGCTGTCGATCGCCGCGTCCAGACCGTCCCCGGCGGCGGCCCGGATCTGCTGTGGCCACTCGGGATCGTGATACAGGACTCCGGCCTTCGCCCCGAGCGCGATCGCTCGCTCGATCTTCTCGCTGGTTGACGAGGTCACGTAGACCTCGGCTCCGACGGCGGCCGCGATCTGGATAGCGCACGTCGAAACGCCGCCGCCGGCTCCGGTGACGAGCACCGAGCGGCCCGGCCCCGCCTTGGCGCAGGTGATCGCCGCTCGCCACGCCGTCAGTCCCGCCAGGTTGACCGATGCCGCCTGCTCCCAGCTCAGTCGCGAGGGCCGCGGCGCGACGTTGGCGGCGTCGAGCAGGACCTTCTCGGCGAACGTTCCATCGGTCGGCGCGCCGAGAATGTCGAACTCGGGCCCGGGGACCTCCCGGCCTTGGGCCCAGCCGAGCGTCGGATTGATCACGACCTCATCGCCGACCGCCACGCCGTCTGTTTCGGTGCCGACGGCGGAGACCACGCCCGCACCGTCGGACCCGAGCGTGACCGGAAGCGGGCAAAAGCCCGGCTTGCGGTAGATCCACCAGTCCCGTCGGTTGAGCGCCGCAGCGCGAAGGTCGACCACGACCTGCCGCGGGCCGGGCTGTGGATCCGGGGTCTCCCGGAGCTCGAACCTCGGCGTGTCGCCGAACGCGACCAGCCGCGCGGCCTTCATGCGTGGCTCTCGATCATCGTCACGGCGGGCATCTTCGACGACCCGCGCGCCCCGATCAAGCTCGTGGGCCGGACGCCGCTGCCCCATCCGGCACGCCGGCGGGATTCCGGTACGGTTGCGACCAGCCCGCGATGGATCCCCTGAGCGCCCAGGATGCCTCTTTCCTCAATATCGAGGATGAGGTCAGCCATATGCACATCGGCTCGATCCAGATCTTCGAGGGGCCGTCCCTGTCGCGTGAGGAGCTGCTCGCCGGGATCGAGTCAAAGCTCCATCTGGTGCCGCGCTACCGCCAGAGGGTGCGCTTCCCGCCGTTGCGAGTCGGGCCGCCGGTGTGGGTCGATGACCGCCACTTCAACCTCGACTACCACGTGCGCCGCACGGCGCTCGCGTCTCCCGGCAGCGATTCAGAGCTCCGCGCGCTCGTCGGCCGGGTGATGTCCCAGCAGCTGGACCGCACCAAGCCGCTGTGGGAGATGTGGGTCGCCGAGGGCCTCGACGACGGCCGCTGGGCGATCGTCGGCAAGACACACCACTGCATGGTCGACGGCGTGTCCGGGACCGATCTGCTGGCGGTGCTGCTCGACTCCGAGCGCAAGCCGACCCGCACCTCCGGGCCGCGTTGGATCCCCGACCCCGAGCCGTCGACGCGCGAGATGATCGTCGAGCCGCTCGCTCGGCGGGTGGTCAGCCCGTGGCGATATCTGAACGCGAGTACTGAGCTGGCCCGGGCGCCGCGCGGCACGGTGGAGCTGGTCCTGCAGACCCTGCAGGGCACGGCCGCGATGCGATCGCTGCTGCGGGTCGCACCGCCGAGCTCGCTCAACGGATCAATCGGCCCTCACCGCCGCTGGGACTGGGCCCACGCCACGCTCGCCGACGTCAAGACGGTGCGAGCCGGGCTTGGCGGCACGGTCAACGACGTCGTCCTGGCTGCGATCTCGGGCGGCTTTCGCGAGCTGCTGATCTCGCGCAACGAAGATCCCGCGCGGCTGATCGTGCGCAGCCTGGTGCCGGTCTCGGTCCGGCGCCCGACCGAGCGCGGCGCCTACAACAACCGCGTCTCGGCGATGTTCGCGGAGCTGCCGATCGGGATCGAGGACCCGGTCTTGAGGCTCGAGTCGGTGCGTGACCAGCTGGAGGGGCTCAAGAGCTCCCATGAGGCGGTCGCCGGGGAGGTGCTGACGTCGCTGTCTGGGTTTGCGCCGGCGCTGCTGCTCGCGCTCGGCACGCGGCTGGCGTTCCGCCTCCCGCAGCGAAGCCTCAACACCGTGACGACCAACGTTCCCGGACCTCAGAAGCCGCTGTACCTCGCCGGGCGCCGGATGCTCGAGGCGATGCCGTACGTGCCGCTCGCCGGTCACGTCCGGGTCGGGGTCGCGATCTTCTCGTACAACGGATCGCTCAACTTCGGCGTCACCGGCGACTACGACACCGCTCCCGACATCCGCGTCCTGTGCGAGGGGATCGAGGACGGGATGGCCGAGCTGGTGCAGTTGGCCCAGCCGCCGCCGCGCGCGAAGGCAGCACGCCGCCGCAAGGCCGACACGGTGGCGAGCAGCGCCTCGTCATAGGCGGCGACTTCCTGAAAGACAGCAGCCGGCCGCCCTACGGCGCGGCGAGCCCGGTGTCCTGCAGAGCGCTCTGGGTCAGTGTTCGCTCGGGGTCACGAAGCCCCGGGATCGCGAGAAACGCGACCGTCAGGATCGCGCTCAGCAACCCCGCCGCGAACAGCGTCGTGTCGGATCCGAGCGCTTCGGCGATCGGCCCGGTGATCGCGAACGAGAGCGGGATCAGGCCAATCGATATCAGCCAGTCAAAGCTCGACACGCGCCCGAGCAGCTCGTTGGGCACCAGCGTTTTGAGGAGCACGCCCCAGATCACATTGCCGAGCGCCGCCATCGCCCCGGCGAACAGCGACACGAACGCGAACAGCCACGCCTGCTGCGCGATCGCAAAGCCGGCCATCATCAGCGATTGGATCGTCCAGGCGAGGAACATCACCGTGATGCAGCGGCGGGGCAGGCCGATCTGGGCGAGCATCCCCGCCATCAGCACCGCTCCGACGCCGCCGGCGGCGCGGATCAGACCGAACGTTCCGCCCCCGGCGTGCAGCTTGTTCTTCACCAGGAACGGAAGCAGCACCTGATAGGGGCCGTAGAAGGCAAACAGCGCCACGCACGCGGCGGCCAACGTCCCCCAGAGCCATGTGTTGGCGCGCACGAACCGGAACCCCTCGGCGATCTCGCTGATCGCGCTCCGCGCCGACCGCGGCGCGCTCGCCACTCGCCCCGGAGACGTCCGCATCGCGAGCAGCGTGCAGACCGAGACCAGGAAGGTTCCAGCGTCGATCACGAACGCGACCCCGACCCCAGTGAAGGCGACGAGCAGACCCCCGATCGCGGGGCCGATCAGCAGCAGCGCGAATTGGCGCACGAAGTGGTCCAGCGCGCTGGCGGCGGTGAACTCCTCGGGTCCGATCAGGGTCGGCACGATCGCCTCGAACGCAGGGTTGAAGAACGCCTCGCCGGCGCCATAGATCGCGACCAGCGCGAGCAGCATCCACATCTGGAGCACGCCGGTCAGCGACAGCACTCCGATCAGGCCGATCGCGATCGCCTCGGCCAGGTTCGCGACCAGCAGCACCCGCCGCCGCTGCAGGCGGTCACTGACCGCACCCCCGATCAGCACGAACAGCACCGTCGGCAGCGTCCATGCCACGCCGACGATCGACAGCGCGGTCGGCGTGTTGGAGATCGAGTACGCCAGCCAGGCAATCGCGACGAAGTAGATCCCGTCCCCGATCAGCGACACCGTCATCCCGGTCCACAGCAGCGCGAAGTCGCGCTCGCGCAGCGGCGAGAGCAGCCGCAGGCGCGGGCGGGCACGGTCCGCCCGAGCCGGTTTCGGGTCAGGTTTTGAGCTCATGTCCGCACGCCCGTACGCAGGTCCCGCACACCCAGTATCCCATCGCGGAGATGGCTGTTATCGAGTTGTTATCCGTGCATGTCAGCGTGTCGGCCGCTTAGGAACCCTTCGCACGGGATGAAGGATGGAGCGGTTTGACCGGGACCCAGCCAGCTTGTCGGCCTCTGATGAGGACGCCCCTCGCTGGAAGTTGCCATGGCGAAGGTTTGCCCGTAGAGGTCGGCCAGCGGGGTCGGGCGCCGAGCCCATGTCGCAGAACGCCCGATCCGAGGTCCCGACTTTCGTCGGCCCGGATGCATCCGAACCGGTCCATCGCCACGCGTTACTGCACCGCATGTGAACTCCCAAGTGGTGCAACCGGTAAGCGAGCGTTTGACCCATGCTACTTGTGACCACACCGGGCAGTCGCCGACCTGATGGTGTCGCGGGTGCGGATCAGTACTCCGCCGCTGGTGGCATGCCCGCCGACCAGAGGTCACGTGAGGCCCGTGCAGGCATTGCTCTCGGCCGTTCGCGGGTGTTAGCGTTGACACTCCCGGGGGTTTGGATGACGAGTCTGCGGATTCTCGGACCAATCGAGGCTTGGAACGGCGAGCAGCGTCTCGTGCTGGGTGGTCCAATGCAGTTGAAACTGTTCGCTTTTCTCGTCCTCCACGGCAATCGCGCCGTATCGAAGGATGTCCTCACCGATGCGCTGTGGGGGTCGGAGTGGCGCGATCCAGAGAAAGACAACCGGCTACCGATGGCGGTTGGCCGCCTGCGTAAGGCTCTGGCGCCACTCAATGGTGATGACGGGCCTTTGCTGCGGACGGTCAGCGGCGGATACCTGCTCTCGGTTGCGCCGGGCGAGCTCGACGCAGACGTGTTCCACGCAGGTGTGCACGCCGGGATCCAGGCTCTCGAGGATGGCTTTCCCGCCGAGGCAGTCAAGTTGCTGAGCGAGGCCGAGGGGCTGTGGCGGGGGCCGGCCTTGGCCGAGGTCGCACACGAGGACTTCGCTCAGGGGGAGATACGGCGCCTCGAGGAGCTGAGGGATCGGGCAGTGCTTTGCCGGACGAACGCCAACCTTCAGCTCGGAAGACACCACGAGGTGATCGCGGAGCTCGAGGGTCTCTTGGCGGAGGATCCCAACCAGGAGCAATTGGCGGGACTGCTGATGCTCGCGCTCTACAGGTCGGGTCGCCAGGCCAACGCGCTCGACGTCTATCGGCGCACAGCCCGGTCATTGATCAATATCGGCCTGCCACCTGGGGCGCACCTGCAGGACCTGCAACAACAGATACTTGACCAGACGGCCTCGCCCGGCCCGCAGGGTGACGCGCTCGCGCAGGGTGCGGCGCCACCCGTGCAGGTGCCGATGCCGACCCGCCTGCGGCCTCATGGCCCGACCGTGTTTGCCGGTCGCCGGCGAGAACGCAGCGCTCTCGAGCAAGCATTCAGCGCGCTTCAGGGCTCGAGCCGACAGGTGGTGTTCGTCACCGGCGAGCCCGGCATTGGCAAGACCCGTCTGGTCAGCGAGTTCGGGCATGTCGCGCACGCCTCCGGTGCGCTCGTTCTCGCCGGGCGCTGCGACGACGGGCTGAGTCGGCCATACCAGCCGTTTGTCGAGGCATTGGAGCATCTCGTCGCACACGCTCCGCGCGCGATGCTCGACCGTCACATCGAGCGCCACCGGGACTCGATCGCCAGGCTGATTCCGGCCTTGGCGACCGAGTCGCGTGGTGCATCGCCCGAACCAAGCGAGTCCGAGCGCTATGTCCTGTTCGAATCCATCGACGGACTACTTGCGGTCGCTTCGAAGGGCGGACCGCTGGTGCTAGTCCTCGAGGACATTCACTGGGCCGACCCACCAACGGTCCAGTTGCTCGGCTGGCTGGTGAACAAGCCGCGCAACTGGCCGCTGATGCTCGTGTGCACATGCCGCATCCATGGCACGGAGAAGAACCATCCCCTACGCACGCTGCTTGCGGATCTCCATCGCGAGCCCGATGTGCTCAGGTTGGACCTGATCGGCCTCGGCAGCGATGACATCGTGGAACTGGTCGCAGGGATGGAGGAAACGCCAGCCGGCGCTGCCGGCCCTGACCTGGCACACACACTCGAGTCAAACACGAATGGCAATCCGTTCTTCGTCACCGAGCTGGTCCGCGACCTCACGGAGAAAGGAGCTCTCGTAACAGAAGCCGGTGAGCTGCGACTCAAGGAGGGCTTCAACGCGACCGCGCAGCTCCCGGTGAGCATCAGCGAAACGCTGGAGCGGCGGCTGGGCCGGATGGATGTCGACGTACGGTGCTGGCTTGGAGTCGCATCCGCCGTCGGCGACGAGTTCGACGCGGACTTGGTGTCCGAGATCGCCGGCGCAGAATCACCGTCGGTGGCCGTGGCACGCGCGGTTGGGGATGGCGTTCTGATCGAGAATCCAGATCGGCCCCGTCGGTTTCGCTTCGCTCATACGCTCATGCGTCGTTATTTGTACGCGCAGCTGGACCCAGCGAAGCAGACCGACCTACACCGTCAGATCGCGCTCGCGATCGAGCGGCGGCCAGAGCAGGGCGAGGGCCAGATCGCTGAGCTCGCGACGCACTGGGCCGAAACAGTAAACGCGGATCTCGACACCGCCCTTCGGTACTCGACGCTTGCCGGCGACGACGCGCTCGAGAAGCTCGCCCCGGACGACGCGCGGCGTTGGTATCAGAGCTCACTTGACCTCCTTGACCGTAGAAAAGGGGTGCCGGAGGAGCAGCGCTGCGAGCTATTGATCAAACGAGGGCAGGCCGAGCGTCAGGCAGGGAGTCGACGGTTTCGCGAGACACTGCTCGAGGCCGCCGGGATCGCCCAGCGGATCGGTGATGACGCCAAGCTGGTTAGCGCGGCACTCGGCAACACGCGAGGCATGCAGAGCGAGACCGGGATCGTCGATCAGGCTCGCATCGCAGTCCTGGACTCCGCTCTCGGTATCGTCGGAAAGGCTGACAGCCCGCGCCGCGCCCGCCTACTGGCGATGCGCGCCGCTGAGCTCATGTACTCACGGGAGTGGGAGCGCCGGGTCCAGCTGAGTGACGAAGCACTCGCGATCGCGCAACGGCTCGATGACGTCGATGCCCTGAGCAGCGTCCTCAATATGCGCTTCGTCACTCTGCTGGCACCCGAGACTCTCGATGAGCGCCGTGACAACACGGTCGAGGCGGTTGCTGCGGCAGCGCATCAGCGCGACCAGCTTGTGCAGTTCTACGCCTATCACTGGCGTGGGTACGCCTGCATCGAGGCTGGCGATGTCACGGGGGCGCGGTCGTGGTTTGAGCGCGAGCAGGCGCTCGCCGACCAGTTCCGTCAGCCGACCGCCGTCTGGCTGACGCTTGCCGACGAGGCGAACCTCGCGATCATCCGTGGCGATCTGGAACTCGCCGATCAGCTCTCCAAGCGTGCCCTCGGGGTCGGTAGCGGCAGCGAGCCGGACGCGGCGGCATGCTTCGCCGCCCAGCAAACCTCGATCGCGTTCGAGGCTGGGGCGTCTGGGAGACCTCGTTCCCCACCTCGAGCAGGCGGTCAACGACAACCCCGGTGTGCCTGGGTTCCGCGCCACCCTTGCCCTTGCACTCGTTCAGGCCTCGCGTTTCGACGAGGCACACAGTCTGCTCGAGCCGGCCGTCGCGACGAATTTCAGGGACCTTCCCTACGACGTGACCTGGCTGGCTGTCGCTTGTATCTATGCGCACGTCAGCTGCGAGCTTGGCAACGTCAGAGCAGCCAGGGTGCTGTACCGCATGCTTGAGCCTTGGAGCAGCCAGATCGCCTTTCCTGCATTTGGCGTCTGGGGTCCGGTGAGCCTGTACCTCGGCTCATTGGCACTCGCGCTCGGCGATCGCGCTTCAGCTCGACAGCACATCAACCAGGCCGCACGCGCCGCGATCCAGGCTGGGGCTCGGAACTGGGAAGCGCGCGCCAACGCCGATACTGGACCAGATTGACGACTCCGGGCCGTGATGATGCCTGACCGGGGTGACTCAGGCGGGAGGAGGCGAGTTGCAATCCTGGGAGGCGGCTGCGGGGGACTCGCTGCCGCTTGGGCGCTGACCGGCACCGCGGCGCTGCGCGAGCGCTTCGAGGTGATCGTCTACGAGCGCGGTTGGCAGCTGGGCGGTAAGGGCGCAAGTGGACGCGCCCGGGATGTCGCCGGCACCGGAGCGGGTGGACGCCGCATTCAGGAGCACGGACTGCACATCTGGTTCGGGTTCTATGAGAACGCGTTCGGGATGCTGCGCGAGGCGTACGACGGAATCGGGCATAGCGCAGGGAGACGACTGGTGGAAGCTCCCGTTTGAGAAGTGCAATGCAGTTTCTCTGTACGAGCAGCGCGACGACCGCACCTGGGTCAGACATTCGATCAAGCTGCCACGAAGTCGACCCAAGGACCGAGGCCCGCCGACCAGGCCGCGGCGCCTCGGAATCGGTCGCATGCTGGCACGCGCAACGCGTCTGATCGCGACAGGGATCCGTACCGACCTGAGCACCGCTCCCACGCGGCGCGGTGCTAGCGCAGTAGCTGCTGACGACTCAACCATCGACGTGATTGCCTTCACCCTCGAGCAGATCGCAACCGAGTTCGATCGGGTCCAGACTGCGACGGGGAGCGCCAACGGGCCGCGATTGCGGGGACGCGGGCAAGCGCTCGGGCTCGACGTCCACCGCCCGCCTGTGTGGACCGAGAGCGGCGAAGCGCTGCTTGGCGAGCTCTCAGAAGACGTCCGCAACCTGCAGCTCGAGCCAGCCGACGTCCCCGAGCCGTCGAACTTCTGGCGCGGTGTGCTCGAACTGGTCACGGCCGCTCTGAACGGAGTCGTCCGAGACGATGTGCTGCGGCGCGGGTTTGACGCCCTGGACGAGGACGACCTCCGAGAATGGCTCCTCCGCCACGGCGCCAGTGATGAGCTGCTGGCGCGGTCTCCGATTCTGCGAGGGCTGTACGACCTGACGTTCGCGTATCGCGAAGGGGACAAGCGTCAGCCGAGCCTCGCCGCAGGGAGGGGCCTCCAGGCGCTGCTGATGATGATCAACTACGAGGGCGCGTTCATGTGGCGAATGCGCGCCGGTATGGGCGACGCGGTATTCGCGCCACTGCACCTGGCGCTGCGCAAGCGCGGCGTCAGCTTTCAATTCTTCTCGGAGGTGACGCGGCTGCGCCTGATGCCGGGGCGGCCGGTGATTGACGCGATCGAGCTGACGCGCCACGCGAGCGTCGCGGCGGGCGCTGATGCTTACGATCCACTCGAACGGATCGGTGATTGGTGGTGTTGGCCGGCGGAGCCCGATCGAATCTCAGCTGGACGACCGCGAGCCGACAGCCGAGACGCTCGTGCGCGGGGCTGACTTCGACGACGTCGTTCTGGCGATTCCGGTTGGCGCGCTGGGGGACGTCTGCGGCGAGCTGTCGCGGGCCGACCACCGGTTCAAGCTGATGCTCGATCGCGCCGGGACCGTGCGGACCAAGGCGCTCCAGCTCTGGCTGACCAAGACAACGGATGAGCTCCGGGGCGTATCACTAGCCGGCGAGCTTGATCCTCCGGCCACCGCCTATGCCGAGCCGTTTGACACCTACTGCGACATGAGTCACCTGCTCGACGCCGAGAGTTACAACGATGCCGGCGGGCCGCGCGGTGTCGCGTACTTCTGTGCCGTTCTGCCGCACGCGATCGACCAAGGCGACACGACCGAGTCGGTGCGAGCAAGCGCGATCGAGTACCTCGAGAGAAACGCCGCGACGATCTGGCCTGGGTCCGTCGATGGTGGACGGTTCGATTGGAACGTGCTGTACGACCCCGAGGGCCGCGCCGGCAGCGACCGCATCCAGGCCCAGTACCTGCGGGCGAATGTGACCGGGACCGACCTCTACGTCAATACGCCCGCCGGTAGCGTCGATGCGCGGCTTTATCCGGACCGGTCGGGCTTCGACAACCTTGTGCTCGCCGGTGATTGGACACGCAACGGGATCGACGGCGGCTGCGTCGAGGCGGCCGTCGTCTCCGGCACGCGCGCCGCGGATGCGCTCATCGCTCGCCGTCGCGAGGTCTCGGGGAACGCCCGCCACGCGAGCACGTATGTCGAGTACGGGGCGCTCGCGACGGCGCCAGGGCCGTTGATGTGCGACCGGGCACGGCTCTTCTGCTTCGTCGTGCGGACCGACCGGGCGCGGGTGCAACGGCTCTGTGACCGCGTGCTCAAGGAGCCGACCGGTGGTGCGCTGCGCTACGTCGTCCCGCGTATGGCACCCGTGATACTGACGTTCGGCACGATCGCCGGGCTCCGATCGTTGCACCCCAGCCACTGCGACCGCGGCAGCGCCTCCGAGCCCGAGGCCGCGATCTGGGTGCCGACGATCGCGCAGCGGTTCGTGGACGGTCGCTACGTCGACGAGCATCTCTCGATCTTCATGCCCTACCTGTGGGTCGACGATCCGATCGCGTTCGCGTCCGGTCGCGAGGTCTACGGCTACGCCAAGACACAGGGCTGGATGAAGCGGCTCGATGACCCACGCCGCTCGGTCAACGGATCGCCGCCCGATCCACCCGAGTCACTCGTGCTCGACGTGTACGGTGCCGCCGAGTATCGCCGGGGCTCCGAACTCGGACGGATGCGCCTGCTAACGCTGCGCCGGCGCGGTGCGCGCCGCGGCGATCGCGCCGATGAGATTGTGGACATGCCCGCGCATGGCACGGACTTTGCCTCGCTCGTGGCGCACCTGGTCGGCGAGCTCGAGCCGCAGTCATCGGTGGAACTGGCGTCCCCGATCCGCCGCTCCCGTGGGGCAGAACGCATCCCGGCCAAGTTCGTCAGAGCCCGCACCTCGACGCTGGCCGAGCTCTTGTCT
The DNA here is from genome assembly GCA_963770885.1 of uncultured Solirubrobacterales bacterium. Lineage (GTDB taxonomy): Bacteria > Actinomycetota > Thermoleophilia > Solirubrobacterales > Solirubrobacteraceae > Palsa-465. The sequence goes on from CAVYRI010000004.1 coordinate 101,704, forward strand.
GAGCAGGTCGTCAGGCAGGTGTTCCTCAAGCAAGTCCGTGACGCCGAACACGGTGAGCTCGCCGCGTTCAGCAGGTCATCGAGGCTCGCTCGGCCGTGGAGCCCGGCACCTTGAGCTGGCGCCGACTGCGCGGCAAGTACGAGCTTTCGATCGAACAGCTCGCCAGTCACCCGCTCGAGGACGAGTTGGGCTTGACTACGGACCAGACGGTTCGGCTCGCGTTCGTGTCGGAGTTCGGCTTCCGGATGGATTCGGGCGTCGTGCGGTGGCCCTAGCAGGATTAGTTCGGCGTCACGCGCGGGCAGGGCTTCCCGTACGCGACTCCGGGTGCATATAGCGACTGCTCGGCACCGCTGAGGCCGCCGCCCAGGAAGCTGCAGATCTCGTGTCTAAGGGCGAGACCCGATGAGGGGAGGTTGACGGCCTGCCAGATCCGCACTAACCCGTCATTGCTGCCGGACACGACGACCTTCCCGTCGGCACTGAAGGCAACGCTCTCAACGGAGAACTTATCACCGGTGAGAGGGGTGCCTAGGTCTGAACCCGTCTTGACATCCCACAGTCGGGTCGTGTTGTCGGTGCTCCCCGAGGCGAGGGTCTTGCCGTCTGGGCTGAACGCAACGCTGCGGATGTAACCCGAGTCGCCGGTCAGTGTGTGAACCAACGCATACGGGCGTTTGGCGAGGTTCCACAGATGGATTGTGTCGTCCGCGCCGCCCGAGGCAAGCAGGTCACTCTGTGGTGAGAAGGCCAGCGCAAACACGGAGTCATCCTGCGCGATGAGTGGTGGGGCGAGTGGCCTCAGAGTATGCGCGTTCCAGAACCGAATCGACCGACCGCCGCCTCCGGACGCGATCTCCTTGCCGTCGGGGCTAAACGCAACGGCGAAAACGGCTCCAGAATCACCGCGGGCCGGTTTGGCGATCGCTTTGTGGGTGCGCACGTTCCAGAGGCGGACAAAGCCGTCGGCGTCACCGGAGGCCAGCCTCGTACCGTCGGGACTGAACGCCACCGAGTAGACCGAGCCCACGTGTCCTAACAGCGGACTCCCGATCTGCGCTCCGGTGTTCACGTTCCAAAAACGGATTGAGCCCCCGATCTTGCCGGCCGGGCCGTCATATGACGCCGCGAGAATGCGGCCAGTTGGGTCGAACTCAATGTGGCTCACTGGTCCGGGCGACGTAACCGGCTCTAGGATCCGCTGGTGTCTTCCGAACGTCGGCGTGAGGAAGATCCGGCCATCCCAATCTCCCGATGCGATCAACTTTCCTCTGGGGCTGATTGCGACGACGGTACGAGACCCGTGTCGCACGAAGGGCTGACCGAATCGTCTTCCGATGGGGTAATGCCACAACGTGATCGTGCGATCCGCCCCAGCGGACGCCAGCATCCGGCCGTTTGGGCTGAATGCGACACTATCCACCGCGCCCACATGGCCTGTCAGTGGTTGGCCAAGCTCGTGATAATTCTCGAGGCTCCACAGGACCGTCGCCTGGTCGCCAGCGGCCGCAAGGACCTTCCCGTCGGGGCTGAACGCGATGCTGTTGACGAACAGGCCTTGTCCCATCGTCGCAATGACACTGCGCTCTGGGAGGCTCCAGAGCACGACCGTGCCCTGGGTTCCCGCGGCTGCGAGCGTCCGGTTGTCAGGGCTGAACGCGACGGTGTAGACGTCTTTACCCACTGGACCGACCAGAGGCTGTCCCAACCGCCGACGCGTTGCGACATCAAAGAGCGTCACCGTCCTGCCGCTCCCCGCCGCGAGCAGGTGTCCGTCGGAGCTGAAGGCGACACCGCGTACCGGGGCGCCGCCAGGTACGTGCAACGTCGTCACTCGTCGCTGTGAGCGGGCGTTCCAAAGCAGGATCGATCCATTGGAGCCGCCTGCGGCAAGCATTTGTCCACGTTTGCTGAACGCCACGCTTGTGACGGCTCCGCTCGGGAACGGGATCGTCGTGAGTCGATCGTGCCGCTGTACGCCCCAGATTCTGATCTCGTTGAAGCCACCGGACGCGAGCGTTCTGCCATCCGGTGCAAATGCGACGCTGTACTGAGGGCCGCCGGCATCCATCGGCCTTCCGAGTGGGTACCGAGCTTGCTCCGTGACCTTCCACAGCCTGACCGTCCCGTCGCCGCTGGCCGACGCGAGCACCGGACTTGTCGGGCTGAACGCGATGCTTTCGACCGCGTCGGTATCGCCGTGCAGCACACCCACGGCCCCTGACCGCTGCAACGCGTCAAGCGTCGCCACGGCACTCCGTTCTGCTGCCTTCGCGTTGCTCTGCTCATAAGCTGCCAGATAGAGCGACAGTGAGACGTCGGGCCGGTTCGAGAGCTGCGACTGGGCCCGCGTCGTGAGCCCGAAATATGTGGCTCTCGCGGCTGACGTGAGTGCGGCGTTCTTCTCGGCCAGTGCCACCTGCTTCTCATGCCGGAGCTTGGCGGTCTGGTTGCGCCCGTAGAGCCACAGCCCGGCGGTGGCGGCCAAGAGGACGAGGAGTCCAACTGCGAGCCCGAGCATGATCCGAGCCCTTCGTTTGAAGAGTCGAGCCTCGGTGCGCTGTCGCTCCGTCTCGAGCTCCGCGCTCCGCTTGGCGCGGTCGAGCCTCGCCTTCTCCTGTTCGTTACGCCAATCCAGGATCGGCGCGGCAAGCCTGTCATGGAAGATCTCATAGCGTGCCTGTGTCGCGCCTGGAGCTGGGTCGACGGCGCGCACGATCCGCTCCTCATACAGACTGGCGAGCACGGAAGCGACCGCGTCCGGATTGTGGGCCGTCATCTTCGCCAGGTCATCCGACGTGTGGGCGACCTTGACGCCTGAGGGGGTGACCAGATCGCGGAAGATGTCGGTGGCCGTATCTAGTTCTTGCGCCGTGAGTCCCGCGAGCGCTCGTCCGACGTGATTGCGAACGATGGTCTCGGCGCCGCCCAGCTCTCGATCAAGTGTCTGTCTGTGAAGCACCCGCGAGCCGCGGGAGAGCTCGTATTCCCACAGGCGGGTCATCACCAATTGCAGGAAGGGAGCCTCGATCTCGTCCGCGCTCGCTGCGGGCCGGCTGCCGTTACCGTTGCCGTTGCGACCGGGCCTGCGTGCGCTGAGCTCCAGATTCCCCCGTCGCACCTCGTCAAGCACGGCATCAGCGAGATCAGTGTCCAGCGACACCCTTTTCCCGGGTTCGTGCTCGTCGTTGTAGAGCTCGACCGGTCTCTCAATCGCGTCTCGTGCCGCGTCCCGCGTCAGATACTCGAGATGCAGATAGTTGTCATAAACATTGCTGATTCGTCCGCCGAACAGGTCACCGAGCTTGCCGTACGCATCCTCACGCACGGCGATCAGGAAGTTTGCCCTGACGTCAAGGGAGTTGATGCATTCAGATAACTCGTCGGCCAGTCGCTCGGGAGCGCTCGCCGATCTGCGATAGCTGAAATGCTCCTCGAACTGATCGAGGATGATCAGCAGCGTCGCGTCGAGCGTCGAGGCCGTTGCGTTGATTGCGGTCGCCAACGCACCAGTTGGTGCGCTCTGCCCGGATGCCCCGAGTTGTTGCAATGGTGCGCGGCCCCGTGGCCCCGCGGCCGTGTCCGCGTTGCCGCCACCCGCCGTTGGCTCGCCGCCCCCATTCGCTTGAGCGCTCATACGTGGCCTGCGCTGCCGCTCGATCTCTGAGATCAGATCATCTACCGGCTCGTCCTTCCATGAACTGAATACGATTGGAACGAATCTCGGCGTCCGATTTGTCTCCATGCTCTGGGCCGCAAGCTCACGCAGACGGGCTGCCACTCCCGCCCTCAGCAGCGAGCTCTTGCCAACGCCGCTCTCGGCGTAGAGCAGCGTCAGAGGGGCGGTTCGCAGATGGGCGAGGATGATCTTTCGTTCGGCCGTGCGCCCGAAGAACCGCTTCGCATCGTTCTCGGTGTAGTAGCCCAGACCCTGAAACGGGCTGGTGTCCGCTGTGACCGGCCCAGGATCAGCTGTGTCGAACCCGCTCTGGCTCACCGATGATCCCTATGATCAGTGCCCAGCTTCTCGTTCGCTGAGCACTGACTCGAGTGAGGTCACGTAGTCCGATAGGTCCGAGGTCAGAAGCTCGACATGGCCGACCACGCTCCAGGACGCCTTCTCGAAGGCGTCCGGCTGATCCTCGATAGCCCAGGAGCTCTCCGAGATCGGCCTGCCCCTCCAGATCCGCCGTAGAAAGACACGCGCACTCCAATCCCGAAGCGGATAGCCGAGGAACAGGCAGCGGCTCCCGGTCAATTTATCGAGAATTTGTATCGGGAGATGCTCCTGGATGTTGTGTGTCGGGAGGTAATCGATGTACTGATCCTCGGTCACCACGTAATTGTTGTGCCATGCGACACCGCTCGCGTGACGATCGGCGCCACCGTGAATCTTCACGATGATCGTGCGCTCCAACTGCCCATCATCATCGATCGGAAAGCCGACGTAGGTGCGCGGGTCGCCGATCGGCCTCTTGACCGGACCGGACTCGTCTTCACCCCACGGGTCATGGACGAACCGCCCGCTCGCAGCCATGTACACCGCGCAGTCGAACGGCTCGTTCGCCTCTTCGAATGCTTGCTCCAAGCTTGAGTCGTAGTTCGCGTTGATGATCAACTGATGGCGCGCTGGGAGGCCCATCTGCCGTAGGCGTCCGGGGAGTCGCGCCAGGAAGTGATGCACGTTCGTGGGTGCCGATTGGGCCTCGACCAGACGCTTGATCGAGTTGTAAAGTCGGCGCTCACCAAGCGTGACTGCGATCTGCTGCGCGCGACTGGCAAATCCGAACGAACTCGTATCGAGCTGCTCGACGAGGGAAGCAGTGACTTCCTCTGAGGCGGGGAGGCCCTGGCGGACACCGGGGCCCAGCAGTGGGACGACGTTCCCATCGAGCATCCCGTCGATTACGGCTGCGAAATGGTCATCGTAGGGCTCCGGAATGCCGGCGGCCACCCACGGCTTCTTGCCACGGGTGGTGCTTGGTCTCTCACGCGCGCCGGCGCCTTGGGCACGCGGGCTCGGGTCAGGCACCCCGTTTGTGCTTGCCGGGCGTTCCTGGATCCGGGCGACGAGCGATGCCAGATCCTGATCGAAGGACGCATCTCGCAACTCGGCCGTTTGCCTTCGACACAAGCCCCTCAGGGATCGCGGAAGCTTCTCCGCGTCAGGCATGGTGGCGTCTATCAAGACCGGGATTACTAACTCTGGCGCATCGCGAAGCGCCCACTCGATCTCGCGTCGCACCACATCTGCCACCCGTGGAGTCGCCGTCCCGGCTCTCAGGCTTGCGATCCAGGCTGATCCGATCAGCACGAGAAAGGCTTCACTCGGCCTGGCGGCCGCCAGCCAATCGAGCTCGGAAGCCTGATTGTCAGCGAGGTGGACGTTCTCGCTGCCAAACTGCTGTCCGAGGCGTTCGCTCAGGTGCCGAGCATGTCCAGCAGTGTCATCCCGCCGGTAGTTGATGAAGATTCGCGGCGCTTGAGTGGGCCTGGCTACTAGCGGCCGGCGCACGGCAGCATCTGCCCTGGCGTCGGGGGACGCTCCCGAGAGGGGCCTTGCGCCCGACTGGGCCGCGAAATCGAACAGGCGCCCGTCGGGAACGCGCATGAACAGCACAGGGGTGCCCCACTCGACGTCGTCTGTGTGCTCCGCCAACATGGCCAACCGCGCACCTGAGAGGCTGGCGTCGACTGGAATGCCCGCGGCCAATCGCCTGTAGAACGCGCTCGCGAACACGATTGCGGCTTCGTCGCTGATCTCAAACTGCATTGCGACAACCGCGGGGATGTCCCGGTGAACAAGTGAGCCGGCGACGCCCGCAAACGGATTGGTGCGGGACGTTCGGGCGCCCTCGCACATGTTCAGGACGACGAGGCGGAGAGAGCGAAACTCATTGAGGATGAGCCCAAGCTGGTCGCCGCTGACATCTTTTGACCATCCGTCCGCATCCTCGAACAGGAGTGCACCGCGATTTGCCGTGCTGTCAAACGCGCCATGTCCGACGTAATGCACCGCGTGGAACGTCTGTGATCTGAGTGCATCGAGTAAGGCGGGCAGGGTTGGGCGCTCGAGCCACGTGAGTTCGACCGAGCCTTGGGTGTTAAGGTGCGACAATGCGTGTTGCAGGTTTTCGCGTTCGCGGTCAACGTCCAGTGCTACCAGGTTCTGAGGACTGCTGATGACACCAAGCACGCGCAGCGGCGGTGTTACGAATTCCGGAAGTTGTGCTCTCGGAAGGTCGAGATAACGAACTACCGGTGTGAACTCCGACACCGCGAGAAAATTAGGCTCGTCGTAGAGGTACTCCCATGGTACGTGGATTAACTCGGGGGCCTCACTCAGACAAAGAGTGATGCGGACTCCCCGGCTTCCACTGCGAGCGTTAGAACGCGCCTCCCGATAGAGCGTGTGGACCTGGTCGCGGAACAGCGCCTTGAAAACCGCCCCACCAAATCGCTGAGCCTCACTCAGGGCCGAGTTGCCCAGCCGTTGGACACCGATGAGGTTCTCGAGCTGCTCGTCGCTGAACGGGAGCTGGAAGTCGCCTGACGCCTCTGCTGAGCCCGTGCTTGCGTGGACGTGATAAGGGCCGCCATCGGGTCCGTACAACCTGAGGCGAAGCTCGTCGTAGCCGTCGACGCGGGCTTGGCCGTTAACGCTCAGACCTCGCCTCCCCATTCGCGAGGAACGTAGAACAAACGACAGTCCATCCTGAGTGAGCCAGCCGGTCCCAATCCAAGGCCCCCTTATCGGTGCGCTGATTCTATCTCGCAGAACCACCATTTTGCGACCACAAGCGTGTAAAACCTTCCCGGCTTGCGGCTTGTCCAAGGCTGACCGCGTTGTTATCTGCGGTTATCAATCCGTGACGGCAGTGTTACCCCCGTTCGCGACAGTGCCCAGCGCATAGACAGACCGGCGCGCGCCCTCCTGCTGCGCCGCCGCGCTGACAAGCACTGAACCCAACTCAACGCGAGCAGGCCATCCGACGCCCTGGTGACCGGGGGCGACTGGAGCAGTCATGGCTGTCCAGGTTCAGCCGAGGGCTCGTACTCGGCAACTTGCCGCACCCGCAACCCGGCGCGCGGGCCGACGGTTCGACGTACCGCGACCGAACCGAGGCTGGCTGTCGATCGCGCTGGCGGCTCTGGCGGCGTGGCTGCTCATGTTGCTGGGACCGTTTTCTGCGCCCGCGGGAGCCACCGCGATCCCGCGCATCACGGTTCACGGTCGTCGGCTGTACGCCGGTGCCAGGCCGTGGCGTGCGTGGGGTCTCAACTGGGGCCTGGGTGACCACGAACCGGTGATCGCCTACTTCGACGATCCGACGGCCGCCAGGCTCGCAGTGCTCCGCGCCGAGCTTGGGACCGCGCGAGCGATGGGCGCCAACAGCATGCGCATCTACCTCCAGCTCGGGCAGGTGATGGTGTCCCCGACCAGACCCAGACAGCGAACGCTCGATGCGCTCCGTCGGCTGCTGGCGCTCGCGCAGGCCGATCGCATCTATCTCGACATCACCGGGGACCTGCTCTGGCGTCCGTCTCAGACGCCGGCGTGGTACTCGCGGCTTCACTGGCGGGCACGCTGGCGGGTCCAAGCGACGTTCTGGAGAGCGGTGGCGCATGCCGCCGCCTCGTCTCCGGCGGTCCTCTGCTATGAGCTGACCTCAGAGCCGATCGTGTCGTCGACGCCGGGGTACTACTACGGGCCGATCGGCCGCTGGTGGTTTGTGCAGAGCATCGCCACCGCCAGCGCCGCCGCCACCGCCGACACGCTCGCGCGTCGATGGACGCGGCTGCTCGCGAACGCGGTCCGCTCCGAGGATGACCGCCCCGTCACGATCGGTCTACTCCCCAATACCAGTGGCCCATTTGCTCCCGCCAACGTTGCCGGTCTGCTGGACATGCTCGTCGTGCACGAATACCCGAGCACCGGCCAGGCGAAGGCGGCGATCTCGGTTATCCGCTCGTTTGCAGCCTTCCACAAGCCGGTGCTGCTCGGTGAGACGCTGCTGCTCGACGACGACGGCCCGACTCAGGCTGCATTTCTGACCGGCGCTGGCGGCTACCTGACGGGCGCGTTCGAGTTCTTCGATGGCCGCGACCCGCGGACGATCGACGTCCGCACGATCTACGACGCCGTCTACCAGGAGGGCTTGGAGCAGTTCCTCTCGCTGCGGCGCTTGATCCTGAAGGGATGACCGAGCCACCGTGCCGTTCCCAGGCACGGTGTCACGCCCGCGGTTGGCCCCTGCCGACGGATCACGCGTACGCGAACGGGTGCATGAACGCCACCCGCGCATCCGACGGCTCAACTGAGATGCAGAGCGGCGGATCCTGCGAACGTTGGTCCTCGCAGCGGACCTGTACGCGGTCGGTGTCCGAGTCCCACTCGAGCGTGACGGTCAGGCCGTCGTGTGTGCGCTGATCAAGCTCTCGAAGCATGGGTCCAATATCGGCACGGAATCGAAAACGATTAGCCCTTTCTTCACCGGACCGTCGAACAACTGCCCACGCGTATAGGTTGGTGCAATGACCAAGCCTGCGTTCGAGTCCGGCGGGGAGGTGGCTGCGCTCCAGGGTGAGGCGGTCGAGCTGCTGCGTGATCTGCTTGCGGTCGACACCTCGAACCCGCCGGGCCGCGAGACGGCCGCCGCCGAGCTGCTGGTCCGCTACCTGGAGCGCAACGGGATCGCGTGTGAGCTGGTGTCCCATGACGCCGAGCGCGCAAATGTCGTCGCGCGCCTTTCGGGCCGCGGTGGCGGGCAGTCGCTGATGCTGCTCGGCCACACAGACGTGGTACCGGCCGAGCCCGCACTGTGGCGTCGGACGCCATTTGGAGGCGACCTCGACGACGAGGGCTACGTCTGGGGGCGTGGCGCGCTCGACATGAAGAACGAGGTCGCGACTCGAGCAGTCGCGATGGCCGCGCTCGCGCGCTCGCCGGAGCCGCTCGACGGCGATCTGGTGTTCGTGGCCGTCGCCGACGAGGAGGATGGGACCAACGACGTCGGCATGTCGTGGCTGGTGCAGGAGCGGCCCGACCTCGCAACGGGCTATGTGATCAACGAAGGCGCCGGCGAGCGGTTGGAGCTCACGGACGGGCGAACCGTGGTGACGCTCAACGTCGGCGAGAAGGCCGCCACGTCGGTGCGCGTGACTGCTGTGGGCGAGGCGGGTCACTCGAGCATGCCCTACGACGTCGATTACGCGGTTCCGATCTTGGCGGAGCTGATCGCCCGCCTGACCCGGTTTCGCCCCCGCCGGCGGCTGATGCCGGCGACCCGGGCAATGCTCGGAGTGCTGCTGGGCGAGTCCGACATCGGGGAGGCCGACCTCGATGAGGCGGTCTCACGGGCGGCGGCGCTTCACCCGGCGCTGCAGGGACTGATCGCTCCCCTGTTCAGCACCACGATCGCTCCCACGAGGCTGCGCGGCTCCGACGCGCTTAACGTCCTGCCGGCGCGTGCGAGCGTCGATTGCGACTGTCGGGTCCTCCCGGGGACCACAGTCGACGAGCTCCGCGGCGAGCTGGTGCAGGCGCTCGGCGATGACCTGCGCTACGAGCTCGAGTTCCTCGATCCGCTTGTCGGCGGCTCGATCTCACCGCTTGACTCGCCGCTGCACGGAATCTGCGCACGGTTTCTCGACAGACACGATCCGGGCGCGATCCTGTTGCCGACGATCTGCACGGGCTTCACCGACTCCCATTACGCCAGAAGCTCGTACGGGTCGGTCGCCTACGGGTTCTGGCCGATGCGCCACACGCCGTTCGAGATCTGGGGCACGACCGTTCACGGTCACGACGAGCGTGTACACGCCGACGATCTCGGTTACGCGACGATGTTCCACATCGAGGCGTGCCGGGGGCTCCTTTCGGGCGGGCGCTAGCTGAGCAGTCCCGGGCAAGCCGCCGGCCCTGCCATCGTTCGGTGATCGCCGACGGGCACCTGATTCTCGCCGCGGGCGCACTGCTCGCCGCCGGCCTGGTCGCGTCGTTTGTCGCGGCGCGGCTGCGGGTGCCGAGCCTGGTGCTGTTCCTCGGCATCGGGATGCTGGTCGGCTCGGACGGGCTCGGGTGGATCGCGTTCAACGACTACCGGCTCGCGAGGACGATCGGCGTCATCGCACTGGCGCTGATCCTGTTCGAGGGTGGTCTGACGAGCGGCCTGCTCCATCTGCGGCCGGTGCTCGGCGCCGCCGCCACGCTCGCGACCGTCGGCACGGCGCTGACTGCGCTGATCGCCGGAGCCGGCGCGGCGGCGCTGTTCGGCTTTCCGATCAAACAGGGGCTGCTGCTCGGGGCGATCCTCTCCTCGACTGATGGCGCCGCGATCTTCTCCCTGCTGCGTGGCTCGACCCTGTCGCGCAAGCTGGCGCAGACACTGGAGGGGGAGTCGGGGCTCAATGACCCGGTGGCGGTGCTGCTCGTCGTCGGCTTCATCGATCTACTGACCCAGCCCGGATATGGGGCCGGAGACTTCGCGGTTCTGTTCGTGCGGGAACTGGGGATCGGCGTGGCCGTCGGACTGCTGGCGGGGGCGGCGGGCGTCTACATGCTGCGCCGGGTGCGTCTCGCAACGGCCGGCCTGTACCCGGTCGCCTCGCTGACCGTCGCCGCGATCGCATACGGCGGGGCCGACACCCTGCACGGCTCCGGTTTCCTGGCCGTGTACCTGGCCGGGCTGCTGCTGGGGTCAGAGACGATCCCGGCTGAGCGGACGGTCGTGAGCTTTCATCAGGGCCTGGGGTGGGTCGCGCAGGTGGCGATGTTCCTGACGCTCGGGTTGTTGGTGTTCCCATCGCAGCTGCCGTCGGTGGCGGTCAAGGGAACCGTGCTGGCGCTCGTGCTCGTGTTCGTCGCCAGGCCCGTCGCTGTGGCAGCCGCGACGCTGCCGTTCTCCTACCGCTGGCGCGAGCGGGGGCTGTTGGGCTGGGCGGGGCTGCGGGGCGCGGTTCCGGTGGTGCTCGCGACCTTCCCGGTGATCGAGCGCGTCCCGCACAGCCTGGAGTTCTTCAACATCGTCTTCTTCGCTGTGCTGGTCTCTACCCTCCTGCAGGGCTCGACCTTCGAGACGCTGGCAGCACGCCTGCGACTGACCACCACCGAGCCGGCGCTGCCGCGGCCGCTGTCGGACTCCGGCACGATCCGCCAGCTGGGAGCCGAGGTGCTCGAGCACGTGATCGCACCCGACGACGCGATCGCGGGCGCTCGTGTGCGCGACCTCGACCTGCCGCGCGATGCCCTTGTCAGCGTCATCGTCCGCGGGGACAGGGCGATCCCGCCGCGTGGTTCGACCCGCCTGCGGCCGGGCGATGAGCTCCACGTGTTGATCAGCGAGGAGTCCGCGCACCGGGTGCGCGAGCTGGTCAGCCGCTGGCGGAAAGGACCGGTTGGCCCGCCTGCACGACCGCCGCGGCCAATCAGCGGCCGGCCTCCGGTGTTCTCGGTCTGGTCGTGGACCGAGGGTCGGGATGGGGACGTCTCAGCACCCAACGCGATCGCCGGCCAGAAGGTGATCTACCAGCTACGGATCCGCCGCGACCAGCCCGGCGGGCTCTGGGTGCTCGCCGACGGGCGCTACGCGATCACGGGCCCCCTCGCAGCGATCGGATCGCGCCGCGATCTATCCCGTTGGGCACGCCGACGAATCAGCACGGTCACCGATGACGAGCAGGCGTGGCTCAAGAACGTGATCGGGGCGCTTGCTGCCGATGGCGCGCAGCAAGCTCACCGACATCCGGGCATCTAGGGAAGCTCGCCGACATCCGGGCATCCAGGGGAGCGCTAGCCGGTTGCATTGGCGACGTCGGGGCCCGCCCCGGCCCCGACGTCGCCTGCCGTGACCACGTTGCCGCCGCCTGCGAGCTTCGCTGCTCGCAGCGCGTCGTCCGCCGCCGAGACCAGCTCTGCGCCGGTCGTTCCAGGGCGCCACTGCGCCACGCCGATGGACGCGTTCAGGGGCTCCGGCCCCGCGGTCAGGTTTGCACTGCGGATCCGTGAGCGGAGTCGCTCGGCCAGCCCGCGGGCGGCGTCACTGTCGGTGTCCGGCAGCACCACGATGAACTCGTCACCGCCGTACCGGCCGACGGTGTCTCCATCCCGGACGGCGGCACGGAGGACCGCCGCGACCTCCGCCAGAACGTGGCTGCCCTCCGGATGGCCGTATCGGTCATTGACCTGCTTGAAACGATCGAGATCGACGAAGCAGCAGGAGAGGTCCCGCTGGTGGCGGGCAGAGCGTTCGATCTCCCGCTCGAGCTCGGTGGTGATCGCGTTGTGGTTCAGGCACCCGGTCAGCGCATCGATTCGCCCGGGCGCCAGCAGTCCATCTAGCGCGTCCGCGTCGTGCAGGCATAGCGAGGCGAGTCGTGCATAGGACTCTATTACCCAGGTCGTGGTGATCAGGTCGGGCGGATTGGCCGCAAACCCGACGCACAGCGCGCCCGATGCACCTCCCGGCGTCCGAACGGGCGCTCCGACTGCGTGAGTCCACGGTGCACCCACATTGTCTGCCGCCGGGTCCGGGTTTCGCCACACCGCAACCGGTTCGCACGTCGTAAGCCCGCACTCGACCACGTGACCGGCGAACCGGGTCAGGGTGGCTGTCGGCGAAACGCGGTCTTCGGTCGGCGCGCTTCGATATGCGCCCAGCACATTTAGCTGCCCCAGCGGTGGGTGGGAGGCGACGAGCAACGCCGTCAGAGCTTCCGTCCGGATTGCCGCGTCACGCGTGATCAGATACAGCTCCTCGCCGCACGCAGCCTCGCGCGAAGAGGCCCTTTGGTATGGCCGGTCTGGCTGATCCTGCGTTGCCCGCGTCGTGTTCACAGATCTTGCCCGACGCAAGAATGGCCCCGCTTGGAGGGATCACTCGGACGTCTGCCTCACTGGCGGACCGGGCGTGACGGCCGCTGTGCGACCGTTTGATGCGCTCCGCGCTTCTGCCAACAACCCCCGTCACCGCCACTGGCTGGCGCCTAGGGCCGTACATGGACTATACGCCCAGGTTCGGCACCTCCAACACCGTAGAGTCCACGGAATTCCTCACTCGGGCTCGATGACTTCGACCGCGCCGAATCCCGGTAGGGGCCCGTCGACAAAGAACATCTCGACGGTGATGTCGGGATCGACATGCGCCTGGGAGAGAAACGCCACGACCGTGCGGCCGGTCAGTCGCTCGATCGTCACCCTGTATCGCTCGGCCATCACGCTCTGGAACTCCTCCCGCATCGCGATCACCCGTGCCGGCTGGCCGCTGTCCATGATCGTCTGCTCCAGTGCGGTGAAGCCGCTGCCCCGCATCACGACCAGGATGACATCGTCTAGGGCATACGTCTTGGCCTTCATCGGCCCGCGTCCGTAGTGCTCGCGCAGGATCGCGACGATGCTGGTGGAGATCTGAGCCAGCAGCCTGCCGCCCGCCAGCGGTGCCGGTCCCTCCTCGGCTGATGGACTGTCCATCGAGTTGCTCCTTTGTCCGGCAGAACCCGCGAGGTCCTGGCCGTCCACCGATGATCTTCTGACCTGGTCCTGCGGGTCGCGAGCCCGTCGGACCCTGTCTTTGAAAGAGGCTACTACTGACCGAGACGTCGTCCAGTCACTCGGGAGCCTCCGGCTCGGTTGCGGCCGCTTCTGGCTCCAAGATGAACGCCTCGACCGCGGATCCGCCCTCCTCGTCCATGCCGCTCAGAAATGTGCGGACCGTACGCCCGGTGAGACGCTCGACCGCTGCGATCAGCTGCGGTCCGACCGCCCGTTGAAGGGCGTCTCGCTGGATTCGGACCAGGTCGGACCTCCCGGCGGCCACGAGGTTTTGCTCTGCCCTGGTCGCACCGTCCTCAAATACGCAGACAACCAGGTCCTGATGGATCAAAGCGCGCGATCTGGTGGCTCCTCGCCCCGTGAAGTCAGCGATCAGCTTCCCGAGCTCGTTCGCGATCGCAGCGTTCAGCGCACCCCCGGATAGCTGCTCTTCGGCCTGCGCCACGCGCGCCTCGCACCCATCTCGTCGGTGGCTGAGATCCACACGGGCCGAGAGGGAGAGGACCCGGGCGAAACGCTGCGCACAGCCAGCATACCGCCGGCGCATCACGGGCCAACCGCAATGATCGCCGGAACGTTTTGCGGCCGCTGATCTGCGGGTAAGATCCTGATTACGACTTCACGGCGGTGGCCATGGCTCCGCCTTCGGTTGTAAGTGGTTAGCGCGGAACGAACCCGGCGGTCGCACGGCGGCCGTTCTTACCCGGTCCGTCACATAGGCATCCTCGTCCCCTGGAGATCGGGACCCGTTCATGTGTGACCACAGATCCGCCCACTGCAAGCGAGCAAGGCAAGCTCAGCTGCTGTTGTCCCGGCACGGAGCGCTGGGCGGCGAAGCGGTTCGACTCGTCACCTGCAGTGCCCTGACCGGGTTCGACGGCCGCGTGCTCAACCTGGGGCACGCGGTCGACGAGCCAAACGTCCCGAGGGAGGCCGGTTGAACACCTCCGCAATCCACCTGGCGACCGCCGAACCCGCGATCTCTGTGCAACTTGCCGGTGGCGCCGGTGCCCCGCTGCGTGCCCGGAGATCGGTCCTGTCACAACTCGGCGGCCGACTCACCGCGACCAAAACTGCAGACCTCGCGCTGATCGTCAGCGAGCTGGTCACCAACAGCGTGCTCCACGCGAACGTCAGCGCTGAGCAGACCATGACCGTCGATTGCGCCGTGCTCCCAGACCGGTTGCGAATCACCGTCACGGACTCAGGGTCAGCCCTCGAGCCCCACCGTCGGTCGCCCGATCACCACGGCGCGGGCGGGTACGGGCTGATGATCGTCGAGAAGCTGTGCAGCGCGTGGGGCGTTGTGCACAGACGGGCGGGCACGACGAGCGTCTGGTGCGAGCTACCGCTCGACGCTCCGCCGCGCTGGTCACCGCGCGCCGGCGGTGCGTCGCGTGCTCCGTCGCGAGGCGGACGGGCCGCCTAGGAATCCCCGCCGATCCAGCTGGCATCGCGGGCGGGTGCTCACAGCTCGATTGTCCGCGGCAGCCCGAACCAGGGCAGTGTCGTGGTGTCGAAGCGGGTGATGCCAGCGATCCGGAGGCCGTCGAGCGTCAGCACCAACAGGCCGTGGCAATGCGCGATCGGAGCGTGCGGATCCTCCACGTAGTAGCCGAAGGCGGGCTGGCCGTTGGCGCGCGTGGGCACCAGCCGCAGCTTGCCCGGGCGATGACGCCGCTCGGCAAGCGCCAGCGCGCGGCAGGCCTCGCGGCCCTGCCATTTGGTCGCGTGGGGCGGGGTCGAGATCAGAGCGTCTTCTGTCAGCAGCGACACGAGCGAGTCGACGTCGTCGTTCTGCAGCGCATCGGCGAAGGCGCCAACGACCTCGCGCTCCTTGGCCGAGCGCGGCAGCGGCGCGCGATCGGGCTCGGGCGGCGTCTGCGCGTTCAGCGTCGCCCGGGCTCGCTGTAGTGCGCTGTTGATCGATGCTTCGGTGGTCTCGAGCATCGTCGCGATCTCGGCGCTGCTGAACGCGAGCACGTCCCGCAGCACGAGTGCGGCCCGCTGTCGCGGCGGCAGGCGTTGGAGAGCCGACACGAAGGCGAGAGCGACTGACTCCTTCGCCTCATAGCGCGCTGCGGGCCCCGCCGCCTCGTCAGCGATCCCATCCAGCAGCACGTCCGGATACGGCTGCAGCCACGAGATCTCGGTCGGCCCGGTCGGCGGGGGGACGTCTGGAGGCGGCGGCGGCGGCGCTGCCTTGCGGTCGATGGCGCGCAGCACGTTCAGACTCCGGTTAGTCGCGATCCGGTACAGCCAGGTCCTGATCGAGGAGCGCCCCTCGAAGTCTCCGATCCCTCGCCAGGCTGCCAGCATCGTCTCCTGCAGCGCATCCTCTGCGTCCTGCAGGGAGCCAAGGATCCGGTAGCAGTGCACCTGCAGTTCCCGGCGGTAGGGTTCGGTCAGCGCGCGGAAGGCGACCTCGTCGCCTCCTCGGGCCAGCATGAGCATCGGCGTCGCCTCGGCCACGAGTGAATCCTCCTACGTTTTCGGTCATCTGGTCCTGCTGACACCGGCCGCAGCTCAAATTCATCGGTGAACCCCCGAGGGGCACGCTGTCTGCCTGACCGACGGTGCAAATCTCGGTTAGGAGGCAAATCATGAAGAGGCGATCGAGCGCGGCATGGGTGCTTGGGCTCACCTCAGTCTCGTCGCTGATGGTCACGTTGGATGCGACCGTTGTCGCAACCGCTCTTAGCGCGATCCGGCAGCATCTTGGGGCCACGCTAGGGGAGCTGGAGTGGACCACGAACGCGTACGCCCTGAGTTTCGCGGTCCTGTTGATGTCCGGCTCAGCGGCCGGGGACCGGTTCGGACGGCGAAAGGTGTTCGTAATCGGCCTGGGGCTGTTCTCAATCGCGTCGGCCGCCTGCGCGATGACGCATGACGTCAGCTGGCTGATCGCGATGCGCGCGGTCCAGGGCGGCGGCGCTGCGTTGGTGATGCCGAACGCCTTGGCGCTGCTGAGCGAGGCATATCCGCCGGCGCGCCGTGGCTGGGCGCTCGGCGTGCTCGCGGGCGTGGCGGGGCTGGGGGTGGTCGGCGGCCCGGTCGTCGGCGGCGCGATCACCCAGGGGGCGGCGTGGCAGTGGATCTTCTGGATCAACGTGCCGATCGGCCTGATCGCGGTGGCGCTGAGCTGCGCACGGATGGCCGAGAGCCGCGGCCAGAACACCGCGCTGGACCTGCCGGGGCTGCTGCTCGTCTCTGGCGCCGGGCTCGGGATCGTCTGGGGTCTGGTGCGCGGCAACACGGTGGGGTGGGGGTCGCCCGAGGTGCTGCTGACACTGGTCGGTGGCGTCGTGCTCGCGGCCGGTTTCGTGTCCTGGGAGCTCCGCACGGTGACGCCGATGCTGCCGATGCGGCTGTGGCGCTCGCGCGCATTCTCGGCCGGCAACGCGGCCGCGTTCGCGCTCCAAGCCTCGCTGTTCGGGGCCGTGTTCTTCATGGCTCAGTTTCAGCAGGTTGCGCTCGCGCAGGGCCCGCTGCATTCAGGCCTGCGGTTGCTGCCGTGGACCGGGACGGTCACGCTCGTGGCGCCTCGGGCGGGAGCGCTCGTCGATCGCATGGGCGAGCGGCCGATGGTCGTCGTCGGACTGATGCTGCAGGCGATCGGCTTCGCGTGGATCTCGCTGATCGCGGCGCCCGACGATGGCATACGCCAGCATGGTCGCCCCGATGGTGATCGCCGGGGCGGGCATGTCGATGGTCTTCCCCGCGGTGCAGAAGGCCGTGATCGGCGCAGCGGCCGCAGACGAGCTCGGCAAGGCCTCGGGGACGTACAACATGGTGCGCCAGCTCGGTGCCGTGTTCGGCGTCGCGATCGTGGTCGCGGTCTTCTCCGCGACCGGCGGCTTCGCCTCACCACAGTCCTTCACGGACGGGTTCATGCCCGCGATGCTCGTCGCGGCGGCTCTGTCACTCGGCGGCTCGCTCGCCGGCTGGCTACTGCCCGCCACGGCGGCCCGGATCCCCGCGATCAGCGAGGCCGCTGCCTAGACGGCGGCCTTGCCGCCATTCCGTTGCAGCCAGCGCCGGAAGGCTCTGGCCTGCAGCGGCCCGTCTGTGGAGCTCGAACGCCGAGCCGGCCGCGAGCCCGAGCAGGAACGGCGCTCCGTGGATGTCGCGGAGCGCCGTGTCGTCCGGAAGGAACACCCACGAGGCAGAGGCCACGGGCGAAGTGTTACCGGATCTCGCACAACGGACCAGCATGTCGGGCTCAGGCGGCCGTGCGGCGTCCGAACAGGCGTGATGCGACTGCGCCGGAGAGGGCGAGCAGGCAGATGCACCAGGCGATCGCGATGACCGCCTCGTGCGCTGTGCTCGCACCGGTGGACGTGTGTCCCATCCACAGCCCGCGCATCGTCTCGATGATCGGCGTGAACGGCTGACGCTGGGCGACGGCGCGCAGCACGGCGGGCATCGTGTGCCCGGGCACGAACGCGGTGCTGATGTAAGGCAGGAACATGAGCACGATCGAGAACGAGCTGGCCGCCTCCGGCGTGCGTGCGAGCAGTCCAATCCCAGCCGCGAGCCAGGAGAGGGAGAAGATCAGGAGCACGATCATTGCCGCCGCGGCGACCCAGTCGAGTGCCGAGCCGATTGGGCGCCAGCCGATCACCAGTCCGACGGCGATCACGAGGGTGGTGGCGGCGAGGTTGCGGGCCAGGCTGGCGACGACGTGGCCGACGAGGAACGACGAGCCCGCGATCGGCATTGACCGGAACCGGTCGACGATGCCGTTGGTCATGTCGGTGGCGACTGCGACCGCGGTCGTGCCGGCACCGAATCCGGCGCACAGCACGATCAGCCCGGGCACCACGTAGTCGACGTACTTGCCGCTCGTCCTCATTGCGCCGCCGAACACGTAGACGAACAGCAGCATCAGGATGACCGGCAGCATCAGAGCCGTGAAGAACGCCTCGGGGTCGCGTAGTGACCGCCGGACGTTGCGCGCGATCATGACCTGTGAGTCCTTCAGCGCGTAGATAAGAGTCATCGGACGATCTCCTCTGATCGGGGGTGGGTGGGGTGGCCGTCGCTGGTGAGTGCCAGGAATACGTCGTCGAGGGTCGGGCGATAGGTCGAGACCTTGACCGCGGGCGTCCCGGCGTCCTCGAGCCGGCCGAGGATCCTGAGGACGTCGTCGGCCGTGCCGCCGGTGGCGACATCGATCGTGCGCAGACTCTCGTCGGCGCGCGCGGGGTGCAGGCGCCCCAGCGCACCTCGGTAAACGGTCGGGTCGGCGAATTGGAGCCGCAGCATCTCGGTCCCGAGGCTTGCTTTCAGCACCTCCGGCGTACCGCCGGCAACTATTCGGCCGTGATCGAGCACCGCGACGGTGTCGGCGAGCTGGTCTGCCTCCTCGAGATACTGGGTGGTCAGCAGGACGGTGACGCCCTCGTCGACGAGCCGGCGCACCGTGCCCCACAACTGCTCGCGGCTGCGCAGGTCAAGCCCCGTCGTCGGCTCGTCGAGAAACAGCAACTGAGGGCGCTCGATCATGCTGATCGCCAAATCCAGCCGGCGCTTCATCCCACCGGAGTAGGTCTTGACGCGGCGGTCGCGAGCGTCGATCAGATCGAACTCGGACAGCAGCGCCCGGGCCCGCAGGCGGGCCTCTCGCCGGGGCAGGCGCAGGAGCTGGCCCATCATCTCGAGGTTCTCCTCGCCGGTCAGCACGTCATCGACGGCCGCGTACTGCCCGGTCAGGCTGATCGATCGCTTGACGCCATGGGGGTCGTTAACCAGGTCGTGGCCGGCGATCGTCGCCGTGCCCGCATCGGGACGGACGAGGGTGGCGAGGATGCGCACCATCGTCGTCTTGCCAGCCCCGTTGGGGCCGAGCAGCGCCAAGACGGAGCCGGTTTCGAGGGCAAGGTCGACATGGTCGAGAACAACCTGGTCGCCAAAGGATTTGCAGATGTCTTGAGTAATAACTGTGTATGGCATACACAAACTGTATACTGGGCACACAGTTACTTGTCAAGCGATTTGTGGAGCAAAGCGATGCGATCCGAGGACACGCCAGCCCTGCCGCCGGGTCTTGACCTGCTGTGGGGTCGGCGCGCCGGCGGCACGCGCGGTCCGAAACCCGGCCTCTCCGTCGACGCGATCGTCAATGCCGCGGTCGCCGTCGCTGACGCAGAAGGGCTTGATGCGGTCTCGATGGCGCGCGTCGCAAACGAGCTTGGCTTCACCACGATGTCGCTGTACCGCCACGTCACCAGCAAGGACGAGCTGCTCCAGCTGATGTGGAACGCAAGCGCGCAGGGCGCCGAGGAGCTGGTGCTGGAGGGAGACGGCTGGCGAGCGCGACTCCGAAACTGGGCGCTCGTTCAGCGCGAGATGCTCGAGCGTCACCCATGGATCACGCAGATGCCGATGGCCACTCCCCCGATGGCGCCGAACTCACTGACGTTCGTCGAAAGAGGACTGGAGGCGCTCGACGCCAGCGGCCTCGCCGACGCCGACAAGCTCCGAGTGATCGGCCTGATCAGCTCCTACACCCTCAGCGAGGCGCGCATGGCCCACGATGCCGCCCGCGCCGCGAAGCATGCATCCACCCTGACCGACGCCGGCGCCCCCAGCCCGAGCTGGACGTTCGAATTGCTCCTGCGTCAACTGATCGATCAACCGACCTACCCGCGTCTGCACCAGATCGTCTGGTCTGAGGACGTCGCCGACAACCCGTCCGGCCCTGACGAGCAGGAGGAGTACGAGTTCGGCCTCGACCGCATACTCGACGGTGTCCAGACCCTGATCGGGTCAACCTAACGATCGCTCACGACTTTGCCGGCAGGTGGAGTGGCGCTGGACGTCGATGGGTATATTCCCGCCCCCGAGGACAGAGGCCGCGCCAGATTTTGTGTTGTCTCGCTTCGGCCGTCCCGAGCCCTATGTCAGTTTCCGTGCAGCCACAGCCCGATGTCGCGCCTGCATCGGAGGTCGCCGACGTACGCCTGCAGAACGTGACCAAGGCGTTCGGCGATGTGACCGCCGTCGACGATCTCACGTTGACGATTCGCCATGGCGAGTTCTTCAGTCTGCTGGGCCCGTCGGGCTGCGGGAAGACGACGACGCTCGGCATGATCGGCGGCTTTGAGACGCCGACCAGCGGCGAGATCTTCCTCGGCGATCAGAACGTCAGCAAGGTCCCCGCCTACAAGCGGGACGTCAACACCGTCTTTCAGTCCTACGCGCTCTTTCCCCATCTCGACGTGTTCGAGAACATCGCGTTCGGCCTCAAGCGAAAGCGTCTGCCGAAAAGCAAAATCGCGAGCAGCGTCTCCGACGCGCTGTCGCTGGTCGATCTTCCAGGCTTCGAGAAGCGCAAGACCGCGCAGCTGTCCGGAGGCCAGCAGCAACGGATTGCGCTCGCTCGCGCGCTCGTCAACCAGCCGCGAATCCTGCTCCTCGACGAGCCGCTCGGCGCCCTTGATCTGAAGCTGCGCAAGCAGATGCAGATCGAGCTCAAGCGCATCCAGCGAGACGTCGGTATCACCTTCCTGTACGTAACGCACGATCAGGAGGAGGCGATGGTGATGTCCGATCGCCTGGCCGTGATGAACCGGGGCAAGATCGAGCAGCTGGACACGCCCGAGGAGGTCTACGAGCGTCCGTCGACGGCGTTCGTCGCCGGCTTCCTCGGTGCCTCGAACCTGATCTCGGCGAAGGTCGTCAACCGGGGCGGTGCGAGCGGACTGGCTGACCTGGTGCTGGCCGACGGCACCGCCGTGCGGGTGCCCGCCGCCCGCCTGCCGAGCGACGGCAACGACGACCTGCAGATCGGCGTTCGTCCCGAGAAGCTCCGCCTCGAGCCGGTGACCGCGCCCCTGCCTGACGGCCACAACGCCCTTACCGGCCAGGTCATCCTTGGCACTTTCCTGGGCCTCAGCCACCAGTACACGATCCGAGCGTCGGCCGAGACCGAGCTGATCGCCTACGTGCAGAACCTCGGCGCCACGCCTCCGCCGACGCTGGGAGAGACGGTCGCACTCACATGGCTCCCCGAGCACACGTTCGTCGTCTAATCCGCCTTCGACGGGCCACCGATGACACGCTCTGAACTTCAGCGCCCCGCCGCTCCCGCGGATCGGGAGCCGCCGATGATCGAGGCGACGCTCTATCGCGGGTTGACCGAGCCGCGCCACAGCCGCCGCCAGTTTCTGGCGCGCGTGGGCGCCGGCGTCGGCGCGCTCGGGATGGGGGGGTTGCTGTCGGCCTGCGGGATCAAGGGGACCGAGGCTGACGCGACGCCAGCCAGCTTCGACTGGGCGGCGTGGTGGAAACGGCAGAAGCACACCGGCGTCCTGAACTTCGCCAACTGGCCGCTGTACATCGACACGAGCCACGGCAAGCACCCGTCACTGGAGCAGTTCAGCAAGCAGACCGGCATCAAGGTCAATTACTTCGAGGTGATCGAGGACAACGCCCCGTTCTACGCCGACATCGAGCCGGCGCTCGCGGCTGGGAAACCGACCGGCTACGACCTCATCGTGATGACCAACGACGACTGGACGGTATTCGAGCTGGTCAAGCTCAACCGTTGGATCACTCCACTTGACCACAGCCGGATGCCGAACTTCTACAAGTACGCCAGCCCTCTGGTCCGCAATTCCGGCTATGACCCCACCAACACCTACACCGCCGCTTGGCAGTCGGGCTTCACCGGCATCGCCTACGACACAACCAAGATCGGCCGCGAGATCAACAGCATCCACGACCTCTGGGACCCGGCCTTCAAAGGCCATGTCGGGATGATGAGCGACAACACCGAGCTCGGCTCGGCGGGCCTGCTCGCGGCCGGAATCGACCCCGCGAAATCGACCCACTCGGACTGGAAGAAGGCCGCCGCCCTGCTCACCCAGCAACAGGCCGCGGGGCTTGTCAGCCAGTACTACGACCAGAGTTACATCAAGGCTCTGGAGACGGGTGACATCTGGATCACCCAGGCGTGGTCAGGTGACATCTTCCAAGCCAACTCGACCGGCTTTCCCCACCTCAAGTTCGTCACGCCGAAGGAGGGGGTGATGCTTTGGACGGACACGATGATGATCCCGCTCCACGCGCAGAACCCGGTTTCGGCGATGGAGTGGATCAACTTCTACTACCAGCCAAAGGTCGCCGCCGAGGTCGAGGACTGGGTCAACTACATCTGCCCTGTGCCAGCTGCGCAGGAGGTCCTGCGCAAGGAGGACCCGCCGGTCGGCAACAGCGCGCTCGTGTTCCCCACCAAGGCGGAGAGCAGCCTGGTCAAGGGTTACTACAACTACACAAGCTACGCCGAATACAACGCGTGGAACAACGTGTTCAACCCGATCATCGAGTCATGACCACGAACATCGGGCCATGACCTGGAAGCAGCGCCTCGCTCCCTACGCCCTCGGCTTCCCGACCGGCTTCTGGCTGACGCTGTTCTTCGCGGTGCCACTCGTGTCGGTGCTGTCGGTGGCGCTGATGACCGGCAACCCGGAGAAGGGCTTCACGCTGACGTGGCACTTCTCGATCTTCTGGGACGCGCTCAAGCAATACCACACGCAGTTCCTGCGCTCGTTCTACTACGGCGCGCTGTCGACGCTGATCGCACTCGTGATCGCCTATCCGATGGCGTTCTTCATCGCGTTTCACGGTGGGCGCAACAAATCGACGTACCTGCTGATCATCCTGCTGCCGTTCTTTGTCTCCTACGTGATCCGCGCGTTCTCGTGGCAGTTCATCCTGTCTGACGACGGAATCTTCCTGACGTTCCTGCGGAACATCGGACTGGTGTCAAAGAACTTCACGATCCTGCACACCAGCTTTGCCGTGATCGCGGCCCTGACCTATGACGCGATCCCGTACATGGTGCTGCCGCTGTTCGTCGCCCTGGAGAGGATCGACCGGCGCGTGATCACAGCCGCCGGCGACCTGTATGCAAATCCGGTTATGACGTTCATCCGGATCGTGCTGCCGCTGACCTCGGCCGGCATCTTCGCCGGCTTCCTGCTGGTGTTCGTCACCAACGTCGGTGACTACGTTGCCGCCGGGATCCTCGGCGGCCCGGGCACGACGATGATCGGCAACGTGATCCAGAACTCTTACCTGCAGGATCAGACCTATCCGCTGGCCTCCGCGCTCTCGTCGATCCTGATGATCGTTCTGCTGGCGATCATCTGGGCGTACGCGCGGACGTTCGGCACCCAGGCGGTCGAGGAGGCCGTGGCGTGAGCACGGTGCAGGCCCCGGCAGCCGCCGGAACGCCGGCCCGCCCCGCGGGCAAAACCCGGCGACGGCGCGAGCGCCGCGCCCGTTCGACCCTGGTACTCGGAGCGTTCACATGGCTGGTGATCCTGTACACGCTGGTGCCGATCATCGTGATGATCATCTTCAGCTTCAACCAGACGCCGAACGGGCGCGTCACCTTCCACTGGTACGGGTCAACCACGCAGTGGTACCGGCACATCTTTGAAATCAGCGATCTGACCACCGCGCTGGTGCACTCGATCGAGGTGGCATGCGCCTCGACGGCGATCTCGATCCTGATCGGGGTGCCGATGGCGATGGCGCTCGCACGCCACCGCTTCTTCGGTCGCGGCGCGGTCGAGTCGGTCGTGTTCGTCGACATCGCCGCGCCGTCGGTTGTCGTCGGCGCGTCGCTGCTGGCGCTGTTCTTGACCCTCAACGTCACCCGCGGGCTGGCGACGATCATGATCGCCCACGTCGCGTTCAACGTCGCGTTCGTGGTGGTCGTCGTCCGCGCCCGCATCGTCGGGCTCGACCGCGCGATCGAGCGGGCCGCCGCCGACCTCGGCGCCGGCCCCTGGATGACGTTTCAGAAGGTGCTGCTGCCGCTGATGATCCCCGGCATCGTCGCCGCCGCGCTGCTGTGCTTCGCGATGTCGATCGACGACTTCATCATCACCCAGTTCGTCGCCGGCCAGACGCTCACGTTCCCGCTTTGGGTGTACGGCGCGGTGAAGGTCGGGATCCCGCCGCAGGTGTTCGCGATGGGCACGCTGATCTTCCTGTTCGGCGCCGTCCTGGCGATCGGCAACGTGTTCTTCCAACGGCGCGCCGAGAAGACCGTTGCGCCGATTGAGATCGCCGAGCCACAGCCGATCACGACCGTCCTCTGATTCATCGCTGGTCTGGCCTCTCGCGCCGATGGCGCTACGTGGTCCAACCTGGGCGGACGAGGCCTGTTTCGTAGACGAGCACGACGAGTTGGGTGCGGTTGCGGACGTCGAGTTTGGTGAGTATCCGGCTGACATGGGTGCGGGCAGTGGCGGGGTTGAGGTAGAGCCGGTTGGCGATCTGCTCGTTGTCCAGACCCTCCGCATCGACGCTCGGCGGCGCGAAGCTCGGCGCGGCCGCATTCGGGTCCCGCCTACAGCGTGTCAGGCCAGCAGGCCCTCCCGTTCATCGCCGCCGCCGGACTGATCGCGGCGATGGCCGCGTTGGTCGCGCTCATCGCGGCGCGCACCACGCTCCGCCACGACATCACCTGACCTGATCTGACCGTCGCACACAGCGTCCCGAGCGACTCAGCTATTGATCAACCAGCCGCTCGAGACGCGGATGCCCGCCTTCGGCGGCGCTGGCCGCAGGCGATCAGCAGCCGGACAGTGTGGTCAGGTGTCCGCGGCCGGCGCTTCACGCTCCAGCACGTCGAACGACCACAGTTCGCTGGCGGTTCCAACCGGGCCCTCCTGGCGGTGCTGGGAGTGACCCGCGGCGAAATCCGGACTCGAAGCCCAGGCCTGGAAATCCTCCTCTGAACGCCATCGCGTAAGGACCAGGCACACTTCACGGTCGTCGTTCGGGCGCAGTAGTTCAAAGCCCTCAAAGCCGCGCGCATCGGCGACCCTGCCCGCTCGAGTGGCAAAGCGCCGCTCGAACTCGGTGAAGCGCTCGCGCGGCACGGTGATCGCATTGATCTTGACGATGCTCACAGTCAGATCGTACGGGTCGCCACGCCGCGAGACCTCGGCGGCGGATCGGCGCTCAGCTCAATGTCGCCAGCACTTCGATCACGCGCGCGGGCTGCGTGTCTGGGTTCACGAACGCCAGGCGCAGCACGGTGCGGTCGTGCCACTTGGTCGGCAGGCACAGGATCTCACCCTCTTTCGCCAGGGCGTTTGACCAGACGGCGTAGGCGTTCTCGTCCCAGCCGGGCCGCTGGAACAGGATCACGGAGAGCTCCGGCTCGCAGACGAGCTCGAGGTGGTCAGCGGCCCGTATCGCCTCGGCCACCGTGCGCGTCGTCTCGAGCGTCCGCTCGATGGCCGCAACGTAGCGGTCGGTGCCGTGGGTAGCCAGGCTGAACCAGAGCGGCAGTCCGCGCGCGCGCCGGGACAGGTGAATCGCAAGGTCTGATGGGTTGTCGGCGCCGCGGTCGATCGTGTCCAGGTAGTTGGCTCCCTGGGAGTGAGCGGCGCGCGCAGCCTCCGGATCACGGTAGAGCAGCGCACAACAGTCATACGGCGCGAACAGCCACTTGTGCGGGTCGACGATGAAGCTGTCTGCGAGCTCGACGCCATCGAACAAGCCACGGACGCTGGGGGCGGCGAGCGCGGCCCCGCCGTACGCGCCGTCCACGTGCAACCAGACCCCGTGCTCCCCGCAAACGGCGGCGACGCCGGCCAGGTCGTCGACGAGCCCGGCGTTCGTCGTGCCGGCGCAGGCAACCACGGCGAACACGTCATCGTGCCGGTCCGCCAGCACAGCCCCCAACGCCTCACCGGTCATGTGGCCGCGCTCGTTCTCCGGCACCTCAACGATCCCGACGTCGAGCACTCGCGCCGCGGCTCTGACCGAGGAGTGAGCGTCAGCAGTGCAAGCCAGCCGCCAGCCACCGGCTGGCCGCTCCCCGCGGCGGGCCAGAGCGGCATGCCGTGCCGCGGCCAGCGCGGAGAGGTTCCCGCTGGTGCCTCCAGAGACAAAGCAACCCCCGGCGCTGGCCGGCCACCCCAGCAGCTCGATGATCCATGCCAGCGCCTCGTTCTCGGCATAGATCGCTCCCGCTCCCGCTTCCCAAAGACCGGCGAACACATTCGCCGCGCTGGTAACGAGGTCAAACGCCACGGCGGCGCGCGTCGGTGCCGACGGGATGTACGCGAGATTCATCGGGTCCTCCTGCGAACGCGTCGCCGGCATCAGGATGTCGTGAAAGACGCGCAGCGCCTCGATCCCGCCGATCCCCGCCGGCGTGACCGTCCGCCCGGCCGCCGCGGCAAGCTCCGAGGCCGGGCGCGCAGTCGTCTTTGAATCCGTGGGCCTCACGACTCTTCCTGCTGCCCACTCGACCGCCGCACGGACGACCTCCTCCTCGTCTCCCCACACCTCGTGAATCACGATGCCCATAATGCCAACGCCGGGCAGCCCCCTCACCCAGACCAAAACCAACCGGCCGACAGGTCGGTCAGCTATCGCGTCGATACCAGCCAGCCTCGCGCCTGAGCGACCATGCGCCCGGCTTGCAGCCATCGGGGAACCCGGCCGACGGCGACACCCTCGTCGAACAAACCCGCGAGCAGACGCAACCGCTCGGCGGCAGCGCGTGCTCGCTGGCGAATGCGTGCGCGCGCTTCTCAGTCGTGGCGTCTATCAGCCAGCTCTCACTGGGCCCGGTCCTGCCCTCTCGCCGCGCCCGCGTCAGTCAATGTGCGCCCTTCGCATGACTCAGGCTGGCGTTGTGGAGGGACCAGGCCCGCAAGAAATCCCTGCAAAGCGTGATGGGCACGGCTGGGCTCGAACCTGCGACCTCTTGCGTCTGGATCAGAGACGCGAGTCCGTACGAGGCGGCGAAATGGCTGGAAATCTGGCGGTTTCGTCGCCTCGACGGCTCCGAGCTTTGTCCAGCGATTACCGTCCATTACCGGCTATTCGGGTAGCAGGAGCGCGCTGCTGCCCATTTGTGCCTGATCGCCCGAGCCGCCGATCCGCTCCGATCGAGAGGGGCCAGGTCGACCGGACGGCACGCGGCACCGCGCCCTCGGCGGCCACCGGGTGCGCGACAGCTGCAGCGACCTTTCGTCGGGAGCTCGCCGTAAGTTCAGCCCTGAGTGCGCCGTTCATGCGTTAGACACCAGGAGGCACGCATGACGACGACCACTGACAGCAGGTCCATGGACGACGCGTTCTACGCGGAATACACCGCGAACGAGGCCGTCCTGAAATACACCCGCGCGACAGCCGGATACGGAATCAGCTACCTGCTCGATCATGACTACAAGGACATCTACATTGAAGCGCTCGAGCTTCTCCCCGTCGAAACGAAGCAGAGGGGCATCCGCATCCTCGAGTTCGGATGTGGCGGAGGAATGAACCTCGTGCATCTCACTTCGGTTCTTTCCGGGCTCGGGCTCGAGGTCGAGCGCGCGGTCGGGACGGACTTCTCGCCGGTGCTCATCCACGCAGCACAGCGCGAGTCCACGAAGTACGCGACGCCGCAGAATCAGGCGAAGTGCGAATTCCATGTCGCCCGCAACGAGAGCCTAATCAAGGACCTGAGCGAGGCCGAAGGCGTCGAGCGCGACTCGGTCGGAGGGACGTTCGATCTCCTCATCGGCGTGAACACCATGCGCTATTGCCATCGTGGCGGAAGCCAGACGGACTGTGCACGGGACCTTTTCGAGCTCCTCTCGCCTGGCGGCGTGTGCGTCAACATTGACATGAACGACCGCTTCCCTGCGTTTCGCAGCGCTTTGAAGCGGCGACTCGGAGTCAAGGTCCCGTCCGACGAAACCTACATCCCCTCGCTTGAGGCGTACGTTGCGCCGTTTCGCGAGGTCGGCTTCAGCGTGATACGGGACGAGCACTTCTGCTGGGTCCCGCATTCGAGCGGGCCTGTCTTGTGCAGAGTGATGCGGTACCTCGAGCCCGTCTTGTCGGCGATCGCGAAGACGCATGCGATGCGCTCCCTGGTCGTCGCCCAGAAGCCAGCCACACACGCAGACGCCCGGCCGTGACCCCCGCGGCTGTACTGCTTGCGGGTCCGTCAGACACCGCGGACGCCGAGGCTCTGGCGCGCGTCCTCCAATTCTTCGGCGTTGAATCCAAGCGGTTGACGGTCGCCGAGCTGGTCGAAGCAAACGCACCTGAACACGCTCATGTGCTATCCAGCGCAGGCGCGTTCATCGAACTTGCTGAGGCGATCGAGCGCGACCCCGCGGTCGCGGCGGTGTGGAGAAACCGCATCGCATCCGCGTTCGTGTTCGCAGCCGGTGATGACACCATGCTCGCGCAAGCCGCCGAGGTGCTCACCGGTGGCCGCTCGGTCACTATCTCGGAGGTGAGAGTCGGCTCGAGATGGGAGGTGACGACCGAGCTCCCGCGGTTTTGCCGCTCCTTGAGCGGCGTGGTACTGATAGGAGAGCAGGCCGGGTCTGGCATCGTTCTCGACGGCGTGGCGGGTTCAGACGCGATCATCGCGGCCGGCCACGCGAGCGCGTTTACCCGGCTCTCGTTCAGGTCGGTCCCGGTGTACCTATCGGCCGGCGGCATCGTCGACATCGACGCCCCGCTCTCCGGGACTTGGTTCGACATTCGGGCGCACCTCCTGGATGCGGCGCCCATCGTCATGTACGTCCGGGCAGCGTTCGAGCCGCGGGCGTGGGCCACGTCCGAAGCGCGGGCCTGTCTGGTGATTGACGATCCGACGCTGAAGCCGCGCTATGGATTTGTCAACTTCTCGCGGCTCCTAGCCGCCATGCAGCGCACCGATTTCGCGACGAGCATCGCGTTTATTCCGTGGAACTGGCGTCGCAGTCACCGAGGCACTGCTGAGCTGTTCCGAGCACATCCGGAGCGCCTATCGCTATCGATCCACGGCTGCGACCACACGAGCGGCGAGTTCGCGGCTGAGGACCGCGACTGGATCGCGTTCAAAGCATCTCAGGCTGCGGAGCGAATGCTTGGGCACGAAACCTTCACGGGGATCGCTCACGACCGCGTGATTGTCTTCCCACAAGGAGCGTTCTCCGCGACAGCCATGGATGTCCTCAAGCACGGACCTTTCATGGGCGTGGTTAATACCGAGGTTGCGAGCAGGCCTCCGATCGAACGGGCGATCACGATCGGCGATTACTGGAGCGTTGCCGTGATGCGTTACAGCGACTTTCCCATCTTCACGCGTCGCTACCCACGTGCCGGCGTGGAGAACTTCGCGTTCGACATCTTGGTCGGTAAACCGTGTATCGTCGTGGTGCATCACGGGGACTGCCAAGGCGAGTTCCAGAGCATCGCTGACTTGGTAGAACGTCTGAACGCGCTGAACGCGCAGCTACGCTGGGGTTCCCTCGGCGACGTCGTCCGGCACAGCTACAGTGAGCGCGCCCGAGGCGACGGATTCGAGTGCCGCCTGTTCTCCCCCGCCGCAAGGCTGAAGAACACGTCACTGCAGCCGAGAACGTTCCACTGCCAAAAGCAGGAATCCGAGCCGGACGCGATCGCGGGCATCGGTGCAGGCGGGACTTCGATCGGCTTCACGCGTGGCGAGGACGGCATCGAGTTCGAGGTGACGGTGCCGCCCGGCAGACACGTTGATGTCGAGATCGCATTCGTACAGCCGACCGTGGTGTCTCCCCCAGCCGCGTACAACCTTAGCTACAAAGCGCGCACTTTCGCGCGGCGGCAGCTCTGTGAGCTGCGCGACAACTACCTCGCTTGGCGTTAGAGCGGCCGGTTTCCCGGTTCTCCCGACACCCGGGAGCTGAAGCGGTCTTTGGGTGTGACGGCCCCGCCCGCGCGCGTCCTGACGTCGGGATCGTGCTCGAGATCCTCGATCAACGCTCCTCTCGCTCGTGCGTCATCTCGACCGATTCCGGGTCCATGAGAGCGGTGCATTGGGTTCGCGCCTCTCCTGTGAAGACCGCTTGCCGCTGCGTGGCCCCTGACCATCGCGTTTACCGGCGGTTTCTTAATGATGGGCACGGCTGGGCTCGAACCAGCGACCTCTCGCGTGTGAAGCGAGCGCTCTCCCACTGAGCTACGCGCCCTGGTGTTGGGAGCGGTGATTGTACGCGCGGCGCGCGCCCGCCGCCGGGCAATCAGGCGCGATGCTAGAGCCGGACGATCTTGTCGTCGTGCAGGTTGCGGGTCGTGCCGCGGAGATCGACGAACAGCGGCGCTGCCGCGACGACCGCTGCGAGATCGAGGCCCGGGTGCGCGGTCACGAGCACCACCGCGTCGGCGTCGCTGACGTCCTCGAACGGGATGCTGCTCAACGCGAACTGGGGCAGGTCGGGCACGAACGGGTCGTGGTAGCTGAGGACGGCGCCACGCTCGGCGAGCACCTCGATGATCCGCAGCGCCGGCGACTCGCGGATGTCGCCGACACCGCCCTTGTAGCTGACCCCGAGCAGCACGATCCGCGAGCCCTTGACCGGCAGCTCGGCGTCGTTCAGCGCTCGCTCGATCCGCTCGACGCAGTGGATCGGCATCTGCTGGTTGATCTTGCCCGCGAGCTCGATGAACTCGGTCGACATGTGGAACTTGCGCGCGCGCCAGGTCAGATAGAAGGGATCGACCGGGAGACAGTGGCCTCCCATGCCCGGGCCGGGCTCGAAGCGCATGAAGCCGTACGGCTTGGTCGCGGCGGCATCGATCACCTCCCAGATGTCGATCTTCATCCGCCCGGCGAGCATCGCGAGCTCGTTGACGAGCGCGATGTTGACCGAACGGAAGATGTTCTCGAGCAGCTTGGACATCTCCGCTGCCTCCGGTGACGAGACCCGGACGATCTCGTCGCACACGCGCCCGTAGAGCTCGGCGGCCCGTTCGGTGCACTCGGGCGTCATCCCGCCGATCACCTTCGGCGTCGTCCGCAGCGTGAAGTCGGTGCGGCCCGGGTCCACGCGCTCGGGCGAGAAGGCAACGTTGAGCCCCTGTCCGACGCGCAGGCCATGGTGCTCGAGCAGCGGGACCAGCTCCTCGCGGGTCGTGCCCGGATACGTGGTCGACTCGAGCACGACGAGCTGTCCGCTCTGGACCACATTGGCAAGCGCCCTGCTGGCTGATAGCAGCGGCCCGAGGTCGGGCTCACGGTTGGCGGTCAGCGGCGTTGGCACGCAGATCACCACCGCATCGGTCCGCGCCAGCGGCGCGAAGTGGGTCGAGACCTCGATGTTGGGAAGCGCCGCGCGCAGCCGTTCGGAGGTGATGTCCTCGACATAGGACTCGCCGGCCTCGATCGCTTCGACCTTGGCCTCGTTGACGTCAACGGCGACGACGTGCTCGCCCGCCTCGGCAAATGCCACGACCAGCGGCAGCCCCACATATCCCAGCCCTATCACCCCGACAGACATCGCGATCGGAAGATACAGATATCTCCGAGCCGGTACGATCGGCGGCGGACCCGTGCTAGGCGGGGCGCTAGCGGTGCCCTGTAACCCACAATCCGCTCACGTGGGGCTGAATTCCCTCTCGAGGGGCACAGGCCCGAGGTCAGCGCCCCATTTGAAGGCGGTGATGGTCAGGTCCCATGGCGATGAAGGCCCGTGAACCAGGTCAGGTCCGGAAGGAAGCAGCCTTAAGCGGTCACCTGCAGGCGCTATGGGAGTGCCAGACCGGAGTCTCCGAGCGGCGGCCGCGCCACGGGTACGGCTTCGAAGGAGGGTGCACGGTCCACTGATCTGCCGACCTCGGCGCGACGGCCGAACGAGCCTCCGGCCGCGGCCGAGCGGCCATCTAGACTCGGAGGACCGTGTCCACCGGCCCGTCTCTATACCGTCGTCATCGCCCGCGCACGTTCGCTGACGTCGTCGGCCAGGAGCAGATCGTGCGCACGCTCTCCAACGCCGTCACGCGCGGCAAGGTCCACCACGCCTACCTGTTCGTGGGCTCACGCGGTACCGGCAAGACGAGCACCGCGAAGATCCTCGCGGCGTGCCTGAACTGCGAGCAGGGACCGACCATCGAGCCCTGCGGCGTGTGCGACTCGTGCGTCTCGATCGCGAACGCGACCTCGCTCGACGTGATCGAGATGGACGCGGCTTCCAACAACTCCGTCGACGACATCCGTGACCTGCGCGAGAAGGTCAGCTACGCGCCGGTCTCCGGGCGCCACAAGGTCTACATCCTCGACGAGGCGCACATGCTCTCGCCGCAGGCGTGGAACGCATTCCTCAAGACGCTCGAGGAGCCACCGCCGCGGACGATCTTCGTGCTGGCCACGACCGAGGCGCAGAAGGTGCTTCCGACGGTCGTTGACCGCTGCCACCGGTTCGACTTCGGCCGTCCGACCGTCGAGCAGGTGGCCAAGGTGCTGCACCGGGTCGCAGCAAAGGAGCAGATCGAGATCGAGCCCGGCGCGGTCGCGCTGATCGCCCGGCACGCGACCGGGAGCTTCCGGGACGCGCTCGGCACGCTCGAGCAGCTCGTCACCTACGCCGGCAGCGACCAGATCACGTCGGCCGACGTGCTCGCCGTGCTCGGAGTCGCGGACGCCGAGCAGCTGTTCGAAGCCGTGGATGCAGTGGTCGCACACGATCCGGCCGAGGCGCTGCGGGTCGCCGCGCGGCTGACCGCCTCTGGCCGCGATCCCGGCCAACTGATCCGAGACCTTGAGGTTCACGGCCGCGAGCTGCTCGCTGTGCAGGTTCTCGAGGAGGTCCCCGAAGAGCTTCGCGTGACGCCCGAGCGCGACGCCCGGCTGCAGGCGCAGGCCCAGGCGCTGACCGGGACGGACGTCGTCAGGCTGCTCGAACTCGTCGCTTCTGCGCTCGAGGCGACAGCCAACGGAGCTCAGTCCCGGATCCAGCTCGAGCTTGTGCTGATCAAGGCCGCCGCGCCCGAGGTTGACCCGTCGACCGTGGCTCTGCTGGCGCGGATCGAGCGGCTCGAGGACGCGCTGCGGGCGGGGCAGGGTGCCGTGCTGAGCCCGCCGGCTGCGAGCCCGCCGGTTGCCGCCGTCCCCGAACAGTCCGAGCCCCAGCAGTCCGAGCCTGAGCCGACCACCACCGCTGTGGCCGAGCCACCGCCCGCGGCCGAGCCACCGCTCTCGGCCGAGCCACCGCCCCCGCCGATGCCGACCGGCGAGGCCGATCTCGACACGCTGGTGCAGTCCTGGCCGGCGGTCGTCGACTTCGTCCGCCAGGGCAACGCGATGCTCGCCGCGACGCTCGAGGCCGCGCGGCCGGCAGCGCTCAGCGGTCAGGCGCTGACGCTCGCGTTTCCGCGCGGTGCGGCATTCTTCAAGCGCAAGGCCGAGCAGGATGACTATCGCCGCGCGGCCGCCGAGGCGGTCCGCTCGGTGACCGGGGCCAAGCTCGCGCTCCGGTACGAGCTCAGAGACGAGGAGCCCGCGACGCCCGATGGGGACTCGAACCTCACGGGCGAGGAACTCGTGCGACGCTTCATGGAGGAGTTCGACGCCGAGGAAGTGGTCGACGACACCGAACAGGAAGAGGCCAGGTAAATGTCCCAGCCAAACATGCAGCAGCTGCTCAAGCAGGCCCAGAAGATGCAGGAGGACCTAATGGCGGCCCAGGAGTCGCTCAAGGACGAGATCGTCGACGCTTCTGCCGGCGGCGGCATGGTGACGGTCAAGGTGACCGGTGACATGGTCGTCAAGGAGATCAAGATCGACCCCGAGGCTGTGGATCCAGAGGACGTCGAGCTGCTGCAGGACATGGTGCTGGCGGCGGTCAACGAGGGACTCCGCGCGGCGCAGGAGCTGGCGGCATCGAAGATGGGCGGGATCGCCGGAGGACTGGGCGGTGGCGGCGGCCTCGGCGGCCTCGGTCTCCCGGGCCTTTAGGCGCAGTGGACGCTCGCACCTAGACCGACCGACATCTCAACTTGTACGCCCCTCCCGTCCAACGGCTGATCACCGAGCTGTCCAGACTGCCCGGCGTCGGCGGCCGCACCGCACAGCGGCTCGCGTTCCACATCCTGCGAGCCAGCGATGACGAGGCTGCAGCGCTCGCCGACGCGATCCGCGAGGTGAAGGAGCGGATCGGACTGTGCGAGGTGTGCTTCAACCTCGCGGACGGACCCCGGTGCCGGATCTGCGCCGACGAGCGCCGAGACCCGGAGCTGATCTGCGTCGTCGAGGAGCCGTCAGACGTGATCTCGATCGAGCGCACGCACGAGTTCGCCGGCCGCTACCACGTGCTCGGTGGGGCTCTGTCACCTATCGACGGGGTCGATCCCGAGGACCTGAAGATCACCGAGCTGTACGAGCGCGCTCGGAGCGACGGTGTGCGGGAGGTCGTGATCGCGACCAACCCGACCACCACCGGCGAGGCGACTGCGCTCCACATCGCAGCCGGGCTGAGGCAGGTCCGTCCCGAGCTGTCTGTCACGCGGCTGGCGAGCGGGCTGCCGGTCGGCGCCGACCTCGAGTACGCCGACGAGCTCACGCTCGGCCGTGCGCTCGCGGGACGCCGCGCGGTCTGAACTCCGAACGGAAGATTGGGGATTTTGGGCGCATAGCGCACAAAATCGCCCACCTTTACCCTTGCTCGCCGTGCCTGAGACAGTCGTAATGAAGTTCGGCGGCACGTCGGTTGCCGACGCCGGACGGATCAAACACGCGGCGCAGCGGATCGTCAGCCAACGCGAGTCGGGCAAGCGGGTCGTCGCCGTCCTGTCCGCCCGCGGCCAGACGACTGACGAACTGATCGAGATGGCGCAGGAGGTCTCGCCAGAGCCCGATCCGCGCGAGATGGACATGCTGCTCTCGACCGGCGAGCGGATCTCGTGCGCGCTGTGCGCGATGGCGATCAACGATCTTGGCCATCGGGCGATCAGCCTGACCGGCTCCCAGGCCGGGATCGTGACCGACACCTCGCACACCAGGGCGCGGATCATCGACGTGCGGGCCAATCGCATCAGCGAGGCGCTCAAGGAGGACCTGATCGTGCTTGTGGCGGGCTTTCAGGGCGTCTCGACCAGCCGTGACGTGACGACGCTCGGCCGTGGCGGCTCGGACACGACCGCCGTCGCGCTCGCCGCGGCGATCGGCGCCGAGGTGTGTGAGATCTACACCGACGTTGCCGGGGTCTTCAGCGCCGACCCGCGGATCGTGCCCGACGCGCGGAAACTGGTCCAGGTCAGCTTTGAGGAGATGCTCGAGATGGCCGCCTCGGGGGCCAAGGTTCTGCAGCTGCGCTCGGTCGAGTACGCGCGCACACACGGCGTGCGAATCCACTGCCGCTCCAGCTTTGATCTCGGCCCAGGTACCTTTGTGCTCGGAGAAGACCAGACGATGGAACACCCACTGATCACCGCCGTCACCCATTCGACCGAGGAGGCCCGGATCACGCTGCTGGGCGTCCCGGACCGGCCCGGCGCGGCCGCCGCGATCTTCACCGCGCTGGCCGAGGCGGGCGTCAACCTCGACACGATCATCCAGAACGAGCCGCGCGGCGCTGGCCGGGATGCCGAGGTCTCGTTCACGATCGCGGCCGAGGACCTGCTCGCCGCCGAGCGGGCGCTCGAGCCGATCGTCGGACAGCTGAAGCTCACGAGCGTCGACACCGACCGCCAGATCGGCAAGGTGTCGATCGTGGGCGCGGGGATGCGTTCGCACCCGGGCGTGGCGGCGAAGGTGTTCGAGACGCTCGCCGCCGAGGACATCAACATCGAGATGATCTCAACCTCGCCGATCAAGATCTCGTGCATCATCAAGGCCGAGGTCGTGCCGCAGGCCGTACGCGCGCTCCACAGCGCGTTCGAGCTCGGCGAGGGAGGGATCGAGCCCGAGCCGTTCAACAAGGAGCCACGATGAAGCCGGATGACACGCGCGCCGCCCATAACGGCGAGGCTCGATGCCGAGCGGGCGGCAAGCGCGTGGCTGTCGTTGGAGCCACAGGAGCGGTCGGACGGATCATGCTCTCGGTCCTACAAGAGCGTGGGTTCCCCGCTGACGAGATCATCCCGTTCGCGTCCGCTCGGTCGGCCGGCATCGAGATCGACGGGCGCCCCGTGCAGGTGCTCGACGAGCGCGCCGATCTGGACAATCTCGACATCGCGCTGTTCTCGGCCGGCGCCGGGATCGCCCGCGAGTGGGGTCCGCGGTTTGTCGAACACGGCGCGATCGTGATCGACAACTCCTCTGCCTTCCGCCGCGACCCCAAGGTGCCGCTGGTGGTCTCCGAGGTCAACCCGCACGCGCTCGCCAATCACAGTGGACTGATTGCCAATCCCAACTGCTCGACGATGCAGCTGATGGTCGCGCTGGCGCCGATCCAGCGTGCGGTCGGCCTCGAGCGCCTGGTGGTCGCCACCTATCAGTCGGTCTCGGGCACCGGCCAGAAGGCGGTGACCGAGCTCGACGATCAGTCGCACGCGTCCCTGCACGGGATCGAGATGCCCGCGCCCGAGATCTACCCGCAGCCGATCGGCTTCAACGTGATCGGCGCGGCCGGGACGTTCGCCGAGGGCGATGACCACACCGACGAGGAGCGCAAGATGATGTTCGAGACGCGCAAGATCCTCGAGGACAAGTCAATCGGGATCGCGGTCACCTGCGTCCGCGTCCCGGTCAGGGTGGGGCACTCGATCGCCGTCAACCTCCAGACACGTGACCCGATCAGCGCCGATCAGGCTCGCGAGCTGCTCGCCGGTGCGCCCGGGATCAAGCTCGAGGACGTTCCGAGCCCGCTCGAGGCCGAAGGCCGTGACGAGGTGTTCGTGGGACGGATCCGCGGCGATGAGTCACACCCGCGGGCGCTCTCGATGTGGGTCGTGTCCGACAACCTGCGCAAGGGCGCGGCGACCAATGCCGTCCAGATCGCCGAGCTCCTGGTCGCCGACCGCGCTCCGTCCTCAGTTGGCTGACGACATCTACGAGCTGATGCGGTGCGCCCCATCGACGCGCCGGTTCACCGAGGACCCCGTCCCACGCGAGCTGCTCGAGCGGGTGTTCGACAGCGCACGGTTCGCTCCCAGCGGCGGCAACCGCCAGGGGTGGCGGGTGATCGTCGTGACGCGACCCCGAGATGCGGCGGCAGCTGCGCGACCTCTACCAGCAGCCGTGGGATGACTACATGGTCAAGACCGGCGGACGGGCGGCGCTTGACGCCGGTGAGGCCAGCGGGCTGCCGGCCGGCCGGTTGCAGATGCTTCGCGGCGCCGACGAATACGCCCGCAGCTTCGATCAGGTGCCCGTTCATCTGGTGGTGTGCGTCGAGATTTCGGCGCTCGCGATCACGGATGCCGAGCTGGACCGGCCGAGCATCGTCGGCGGCGCCTCGATCTATCCGTTCGTCCAGAACATCCTGCTCGGGCTTCGCCGGGAGGGCCTGGGAGCGTCCTTTACGACGCTGCTGGTTCCCGCCGAGGAGCAGGTGCGCGACCTGCTCGAGATCCCCGAGGGCGTCGCGTTGGCCGGCCACATGTCGGTCGGTTACCGCGAGGACGCCTGGCCCGCCCGGCTGTCGCGCAAACCCGTGACCGAGTTCGTGTTCGGCGAGCGCTACGGCGAGTCCTGGTAGTCCCAGGACTCCACCGCTCACAAAGCGTCAGGTCTGCGTGCGCAGCTCGCGGCGCGAGTTGACGCCGAGCTTGCGATAGATGTTGCGGACGTGGGTGCGAATCGTCTCGATCCCGACGTGCAGCGTCGCCGCGATCTCGGCGTTCGAGCGCCCTCCCTGGAGAAGCTCGAGCACGTCCGCTTCGCGCGCGGTCAGGGGAGTCGGTCCGCTCGGCTCGTAGCCCTGTGGACCGGCGCCGTCGGGCGGCAGCACATGCAGTCCTCGCGAGGCGAGATAGATCGCGTGCAGCACATCCCGCGCCTCGGTGCTCTTCGCGAGGCAGGCGGTCGCTCCGAACCCGATCATCTGCCGGCACTCCGCGGCCGTCGGGTTGTTGGCGAGCACCATCAGACGGGTCTTCGGAAACGATGCATGGAGGTCACGAAGCTCGCCCGGGCTCGACAGCGAACCGAAGTTGAGAATCGCGACGTCAGGCTCGCAGTCGCCGAGCGTCCTCGCGAGGCGCTCCTGGGAGACGCCGGCTGCGACCAGCCGCAGGTGGTCATCCTCGTCGATCAGGGACTGGAGTCCGCGGCTCACGATGTCCTCGAACTCAGCCAGGGCAAGCGTGATCGGCTGTCGGCTGGCGATGGTCATGGGGTAGGTGGCGTCCGGCGCGGCGCGCGCAGGTTATCGCGCCGCCTCCATTGTGACGGCGCTCGAAAAGGGGTAGCTTTGCCTACCCCTTTCCTCTCACCCTGGTCACCCCAATTTCCCCCGCTCAAGGGGACGAACTTAACCAGGCTTCCCGGGACCATTGCGGTCATACCCTGCCCCGGTGCCGCAGGACTTTTCGCACCTTGGGACGGGCAAGGAGAAGAAGCGCGTGAGGCCACCCCCGGGGCCCTCCGCCTTCGTTCAGGCGCAATGCCCGGGGTTGGATGCCCCGGCCCGGTCAAGCGGAACGCCCCCACTGC
Source organism: uncultured Solirubrobacterales bacterium (assembly GCA_963770885.1). GTDB lineage: Bacteria > Actinomycetota > Thermoleophilia > Solirubrobacterales > Solirubrobacteraceae > Palsa-465. The sequence goes on from CAVYRI010000004.1 coordinate 140,634, forward strand.
TTGACCGGGACGCGCCTGCCTCCAACCGGTGATGAACGCCGCATTGCCCTGCCTGCAACCGGTGACGAACGGCGCACTGCTGTCCTCGGGAGCTGAAGCCGGCTACGCGGTCGCGGCGACGACGGCGCTTGACCAGTCGATAACCGAGGTGGGCTTGATCACGTGCTTGCTCATCCCGAGCTGCTTGGGATCGAGCCCGAGCGCGAGCCCGACAAGTTGCGGCAGATGCAGGACGGGCATCCCCAGCTCGCGGCCGGTCGCCTTCGCCGCCAGCGGCTGCTGGAGATCGAGGTTGAGGTGGCACAGCGGGCAGGGCACGACCAGACAATCGGCGTCAGCATCGATCGCGTCACCGAGATGGCGACCGGCCATCGTCAGCGACGCATGCTTGTTCATCGTGATGATCGGAAAGCCGCAGCACTTGTAGACGCCGGCGTAATCGATCACGGTTCCGCCGAGCGCCTCGATCACCATGTGCATGTAGCGGTCGCGCGGATGTTCCTCGTCGACGCCGAGCCGCTCGACCGGCCGCACGATGTAACAGCCGTAGAACGGGCCGACCTTGAGATCGGTCAGCGGGCGCGTGACCTTTGCCCGCAGCGCGTCGAGCCCGATCTCCTCGACCAGCAGCCAGAGGAAGTTCTTGTTTGTCAGCCCGCGGTTGTAGCTGAGGCCCTCGTCGGCCAAGTTGCCGTTGATCTGCTGGCGGTACTCGACGTTGCCGTCGAGGCGCTCTTGGCACTCCGATTGGGCGCCCTGACATGTGGAGCAGATGTTCATCATCAGCTCACCGTCGGTCTGCTGCGCGAGCGCGAAGGTCCGGGCGTTGAGCGTGTCCGCGAGCTCCTGGTTGTGCTCGGCGATCACGCCGGCCCCGCAGCACGATGCCCGATCGAGCTCGATCAGCTCGATGTCGAGCAGCGGCGCGACCTGTGCCATCGAGCCGTGCAGCTCGGGCGTGAAGCCACGGCTCACGCAGCCGGGCCAGTAGGCGACCTTCATGGGTTCTCGCTTTCGCTTGGGGAGGTCTCGCTGTCCTCTCCTGGCCCCGGAAACGTCGGCGACTTATCAGCGGGCCCGGCCGCGGGCTCGGGTGACACAGCGCCGTTGCCGCTCTCCTCTGGCTCCTCGTCGATGCCGCTGACGTAGAGATTGAGCTCGACCCGGCGGTCGCGGCCCTCGACCTCGCCGTAGATCCGCTTGACCGAGCCGAGATCGCGCTTGTCGAGCTTGTGGCCAAACAACGCGATCTTGGGGCTGATCTTGCGCCGCACGACGCCGGTCACGACCGTCGACAGCGATGACAGCAGCTCGGCTCCCGCGCGCGGGTGGAACTTGCCCCACCACGAGTCGCCGCCATAGCTGCGCGGGAGCAGCTCGGCCTCATTGAGCAGCCCGTACTCGCGGACGAGCGTCGAGAACGCCTCCTCGTGACGGTGGCCGTTGTTGCGATCGTTGATCTCGTAATCGGTGCCGGCACGCCGCCGCAGCCGCATGATCTGGCTCATCGGCGCGACGCCCTTGGGGCACGCATCAATGCAGTTGAAGCAGTGGGTGCAGTCATAGATCCCGTGCCGATCCTCCGAGAGGTCGTTGAGCCGCTCGAGATGCTCGGCGTCGCGCGGGTCACCGACGAACCGGTAGGCCTTGGCGAGCGCCGCGGGGCCGATGAACAGCGGGTCGATCTCCATCGACAGGCAGTCCGACACGCACGCTCCGCACTGGATGCAGGCCATCGACTGCGTGACGTCGACCATGTTCTCGTGCGGCACGATGTACTCGCGCTCGGGCACCGGCTCCTTGTTGACCAGGTAGGGCGTGACCCGCTGGATCTTCTTCCAGTGCACGGCGTCCATGTCCACGATCAGGTCGCGGATCACCGGCATGTTGCCCATCGGCTCGACCTCGATGACCGATGTCTGCTCCCCGGTGCTGGCCCCGCCCCCGCGGGCGGCGGCCTCCTCGAGGTGTGTGTTGCAGGCAAGTCCAGGCCGACCGTTCATCCGCACGCCGCACGAGCCGCAGATCGCCTGCTGGCAGGAGCACCGAATCCCGACCGACCCGTCGACCTCGTCACGGATCTTCAGGATCGCGTCGAGCACGGAGTTGCGCTCCCCGAGATCGACGGTGTGCTCGTCCCAATAGGCCGCCTGACCGGAGGCGGGGTCGAACCTGCGGATCCTCAGGGTGTAGTCGGGCATTGGAGACTCAGTAGGTCCTTTCCTGGGGCTGCCACTTCGTGATCGTCACCGGCGAGTAGCTGACGAGCGGGACGTCGTCGCCGTTGACCGAGATGTCGATGTGCTTGAGCCATTCGTCGTCTTTGCGCTCGGGGAAGTCGGTGCGGAACTGGGCTCCGCGAGACTCGCGCCGCTCCTGGGCTCCGACAACGGTCGCCTCCGCCACGTCGAGCATGTACCCGAGCTCGATCGCGGCGATCACATCCTGGTTGAAGACGGCGCCGTGATCGTCGATCGCCGCCTTGGGCGCCTCCTCCTTGAGCCTGCGGATGATCTCGAGCGCCTTCTGCAGGCCGTCGGCATCGCGGAACACGGCGACGTACTGGTTCATCGCCTCGCCGAGCTCGTCCTTGATCGCGGCGACCCGGCGCGTGCCCTTGGGACGGTCGATGATCGCCTGGATCTCGGCGGCGGTCTGAGACACCCGGTTGATCGAGGTCGAGGGCATCGGCATCGTCAGCGCATGCTCGGCGGCGTGGACGCCTGAGCGGCGACCGAAGATCAACGTGTCGAGCAGCGAGTTGGCGCCAAGCCGGTTGCCTCCGTGGACCGACACGCACGCGACCTCGCCGGCCGCATACAGCCCCGCGATCGTGGTCACGCCGTCGACGTCGGTCTTGACGCCGCCCATGATGTAGTGCTGACCGGGGCGGATGTGGATCGGCTCGCGGGTGATGTCGACACCGGCGAAGTCCCGGCCGATGTTGACGATCTCGCGCAGCGCTTCGAGCGTCCGCCGGCGGGGGACCTTGGTGACGTCGAGCGCGACGGTTCCGTCGGGGAAACCGCGGCCCTCGTTGATTTCGGTCTGCTCGGCGCGCGAGACGACGTCGCGTGACGCGAGTTCGAGCTTGTTGGGCGCATAGCGCTCCATGAACCGCTCGCCCTCGGCGTTGAGCAGCCAGGCGCCCTCGCCGCGGGCTCCCTCGGTGATCAGCAATCCGTTGCCGGCGAGCGTCGTCGGGTGGTACTGGATCATCTCCATGTCCATCAGCCGGGCGCCGATTCGATACGCCTGGGCGATCCCGTCACCGGTCACGATCAGGCCGTTGGTAGTCGGCTTGTAGGCCTGGCCCGCGCCGCCGGACGCGAGGATCACGGTCTTGGCGCTGAAGACCTCGAGCGCTCCGTCACGGAGATTGCGGCAGATCGCGCCGACGCACCGCCCCTCGTCGTCCTGCAGCAGATCGGTTGTGAACCACTCCTCGAAGCGGTCAATCTGTTCGACGTACTTCATCAGCTGCTCGTAGAGGACATGCAGGATCGCGTGTCCGGTGATGTCGGCCACGTAGTAGGTGCGAGCGGCAGATGCGCCGCCGAATGCGCGCGTCCCGAGGTGGCCGGTGGCGTTGCGGTGGAAGGTGACGCCGGCGTGCTCGAGCCACAGGATCTCGTCCGGAGCCTCGCGGCACATGATCTCGATCGCGTCCTGGTCACCGAGGTAGTCCGAGCCCTTGACCGTGTCAAACGCGTGCGACTCCCATGTGTCCTCGGGGTTGAGCGCCGCGTTGATGCCGCCGGCAGCCGCCACCGAATGCGAGCGGACGGGGTGAACCTTGGAGATGATCCCCACAGTTGCGCCGGTCTGAGCCGCCGCCAAGGCCGCACGCTGACCCGCGAGGCCGGCGCCGATGATCAGAACGTCGTGTGAGGGCACGTCTAGCGATTCTATTCGTCGCGGTCGGCGGTCAGCGTCGTCGCTCGCGGCCGCGCCGGGCGCGTCGACTCGCGTCAGGCGGCAATTCCGCCGAACGCCGACTGCAGCGCCCGCCGGACCTGCTCGACGGTGACCACGCCCCGGAGGACCCCATCCCCGTCGACCGCCATCAGCGCGCCGAGCCGACCGAGTGCCTCGGAGGAGAGCAGCTCGGTGATCGGCCGGTCCTCCTGGACGCGCCAGCTCGCGACGCCTTCGGAATCGAGCACGGCGCCCATTGTCAGCCAGCCCTCCCCGCCGTCGAATGACGCCTGCACGCGCTCCAGGCGAGCGATCCCAACCAGGCGCCCCGACTCGTCGACCACCGGAAACCACTCCCACCCATAGCGCAGGAAGTACTCGTCGAGCGCCTGCGAAACAGGGGTGCCGGCGGGGATCGCAACCGGGTGGGCGTCCATGATGTCGGCCACGCGGACGCCCTCGATCCGCTCGTTGAAGGCCGACTGGAGCAGCGCTCCGCGCGCCGACTGCCCAAGCAGGTAGGCCATCGCGATCAGCCACAGGCCACCGAAGGTGTGCAGCGCGACCAACAGCCAGATCCCGACACCTGCGAGCAGCACCGCGAAGCCCTGACCGAGCCGCGCCGAGATGCGCGTACCGCGCGTCTTGTCGCCCGTGATCCGCCAGATGATCGAGCGCGCGATCCGTCCACCGTCGAGCGGAAACGCCGGGACGATGTTGAATAGCAACAGCAGCACGTTCATCGGCAACAGCAGGCTCAGTGACAGCAGGACGGGCGTGATCTGGATCCCGCTGTCAAGCGTGATCGCATGCACCAATCGGTGTCCCCCGACGAGCGCGACGTCAACTGCGAGACACACTAGGATCACGCCGACCGTGGCGACTGGGCCGGCCACCGCGATCTTGAAATCCTCCCCAGGTGTAGCCGCGTCGCGGCTCATCTGAGTCAGACCACCGAACAGAAACAGATCTATGCGCTTGACCTCGATTCCCAGCCGCCGCGCAACCAGTGCGTGGCCGAGCTCGTGGACGATCAGAGAAGCGAACAGCAACAGCACGCTGACGACCGTCGTCGTGTATGCGACCAGGTCGGAGCTGTGCAACGTCGCCCTGAACGGCCCCGAGAGAAGGAAGATCAGCAGGAACAGGATCAAAAACCAGCTGGCGTCGACCCCGACCCTGAAGCCGAATAGATCCATCAGTTTGATCGACCCAGATCTGCGGAACATGCTGCAATGGTGGCATAGGAATCAGCCGCCGTTACGGATCGGATCCCCTGCGTCCAGGAGACCTCTATGAGTACGCGCATTGAGCAACTGAAAGAGCGCATGGGGCATCTGTCAGACCTACGTCACGCCGCCGCGCTTGCGCACTGGGATCAGCAGACGATGATGCCGCCGCGCGGAGGGCTGGCACGGGCCGAGTCGCTGGCGACTCTGCAGCGGATCAGCCACGACATGTTCATCGACGACGAGACGGGGCGATTGATCGAGAGCGCGGGCGGCGAGCTCAACGGCGCCGATCCAACCTCCGACGACGCATGCCTGGTCAGACTTGTGCGCCGCCAGTGGGACAAGGCCCGCCGCGTCCCCACTGACCTCGCCGCCGAGATGACGAGGGCCGCCTCGATCGGCCAGGAGGTGTGGGTCCAGGCGCGCAGGGACTCCGACTTCAAGAGCTTCGCGCCCTCTCTCGCGCGCAACTACGAGCTCGCTCGGCGCTACGTCGACTGTTACGACGGCGTCGCCGGCTATGAGTGCGCATACGACGTTCTGCTCGACGACTACGAGCCGGAGATGAAGACGACCGCGGTCGCGGAGCTGTTCGGCGAGCTGCGCTCCGAGCTGGTCCCGGTGATCTCCCGGCTGACAGCCGAGGGCGTGGCCGTCGATGACGGTCCGCTGTTCGGTCATTTCCCGATCGAGATCCAGCGTCCGCTAATCGCCGAGACGGTCGCGATGATGGGCTTTCAGGCCGACGGTTGGCGGATCGACGACACCGTCCATCCGTTCGCGACCAGGATCGGTCGTGGCGACGTCCGGATCACGACGCGCTGGGACGAGGGCTACTTCCCAGCTGGGCTGTACGGCGCGATGCACGAATGTGGCCACGGTCTCTACGAGGCCGGGATCCCGTCGTCGCTGGCCCGAAGCCCCCTCGGCGCGGGCGAGTCGCTCGGGATGCACGAGTCACAGAGCCGGCTGTGGGAGAACATGGTCGGGCGCGGACGTCCGTTCTGCGGCGTGCTCGCGCCGCTCGTCGGCCGGCACTTCGGCGGCGATCTGACCGGGCTCGATCCCGACGTCCTGTACCGCGCCGTGAACAGGATCAAGCCTTCCTACATCCGCGTCGAGGCCGACGAGCTCACCTACTCGCTGCACATCGTGCTGCGGTTCGAGCTCGAACAGCAGCTGATCGACGGCACACTCGCGATCGACGATCTTCCCGAGGCCTGGAACACCCGGTTTGAGGAGTTCTTCGGGATGAAGGTCGACAACGACGCGGACGGCGTGCTCCAGGACGTGCATTGGTCGGCCGGCCTGATCGGCTACTTCCCCACCTACGCGCTCGGCAACCTGATCGCCGGGCAGCTGTGGGAGCGCGTCAACCTCGAGCAGCCCGACCTCGAGGAGAAGATCGCCGCCGGCGACTTGACGGCGCTACGCGAATGGCTTGGCGAGCACATTCACCGGCACGGCTCGAAGTTCACCACGACCGAGCTGCTCGAGCGCGAGGCTGGCGGGCCAATAGCTGTGCGCCCGTTCGCCGGCTACATCAAGCGCAAGCTCGGCCAGATCTACGACCTCGACCTCGGCGCCTGACGGCGGCGCATCCGTCCGCCACTGGTGCCCGGCCGGTCCCGCCACCGCGGCCCGCCGGTCCGGCCACCGCGTCCCGCCGGACGTCGGCGCGCGGCCGCTCTATAGCATCGAGTGCTGTGATGATCTGACGGACCCAGGGCGAGTCACGTGCCCGCGAACGGTCAAGGAAGGAACAAACAGTGAGTACCGCTTGGAGTGAAACAAGTTCCGCTGTGAAGGTGGCGGTGACGGGCGCAGCCGGCCAGATCGGGTACGCGATCCTGTTCCGGATCGCGAGTGGCCAGCTGCTCGGAGCCGACACCCAGGTGCGTCTGTCGCTGCTCGAGATCCCGGCCGCGGTGAAGGCGACCGAGGGCACGGCGATGGAGCTCGATGACTGCGCCTTCCCGCTGCTCGCCGGAATCGATATCAGCGATGACCCGAACACGGCGTTCGACGGCGCCAACATCGCCGTGCTGGTCGGTGCGCGCCCACGCACCAAAGGCATGGAGCGCGGTGACCTGCTGGAGGCCAACGGCGGCATCTTCAAGCCGCAGGGTCAAGCGCTCAACGATCACGCGGCATCTGACATCAGGGTGCTCGTGGTCGGAAACCCAGCCAACACCAACTGTCTGATCGCGCAGAGCAATGCGCCCGACATCCCACACGAGCGCTTCACCGCGATGATGCGCCTGGACCACAATCGCGCGATCGCGCAGGTGGCGAAGAAGACCGGCGTGGGCATCAGCGATGTGACCAACATGACGATCTGGGGCAATCACTCGGCGACTCAGTACCCGGACGTGTTCCACGCCAAGGTCAGGGGTGGCAGCGCTGCCGAAGCGATCAACGACCAGTCATGGATCGAGGATGAGTTCATCCCGACCGTACAGAAGCGCGGCGCGGCGATCATCGAGGCTCGCGGTGCATCGAGTGCCGCCTCGGCGGCCAACGCGGCCGTCGATCATGTCCACGATTGGGTTCGCGGCACGCCAGCTGGTGACTGGGTCTCAATGGCGATCCCGTCGACTGGCGCCTACGGGGTGCAGGAGGGGATCTTCTCGGGTTACCCGTGCACCTGCGCCGAGGGTGAGTACAAGGTCGTCGAGGGGCTCGAGCTCGACAAGTTCTCTCGCGCGCGCATCGATGCGACGGTCAACGAGCTGGCCGACGAGCGCGAGGCCGTCAAGCAGCTCGGACTGATCTAGAGCCAGACGCCGGACGCGCCGTTCACCGGGGGCCGCCGCGATGCAACTGATCAGCTGATCGCGGCGGCGGTCCCGTTGATCCGTCGGCTCCGATCAGGAGCTGGCGATGCGAGCCCTGACCGCGGTCAGGAGCCGGCCGGGTGCCAGCCCTGCCCCTCGCGCCGAATCGAGCCATCCTCGACCAGCTTGGGCATCACTCGATAGAGGTAATTGGGCTCGATCTTCAGCGACCCGGCGATCTGCGGGATCGTGATTCCGGGCTTCGAGCGCACGAGTTCGAGCGCCTGCGTCGCGCGAGTGTTACCGCCGCGACGGCGACGGGGGCGGCCGGCGGCCCGGGTCGTGCGGCGACGCCGAGTCGTGGAACCCGGGGGGCGACCCGGTCCGCGGCGTCCACCCACCAGTGCGGCGCGTGCCGCCTCGAGCTTTGTGACCTCCTTGGCCAGCTCCGCTAAACGCTTGTCGATGTCCTTGACTGTGCTATCCACAAAGTCTGCCAACTTAAGCCACCTCCGGAGTGCTTCGTTTCCTATTTGGTTAGACGATACACGGCGTAAGTAACGCCGTCCGCGACGTTAGCGCGACTTCTCGAGCAGTTTTTTCAGTCGAGCAAGTGAATTTCTCGCTTCACGTTCTGATGTCGCCCCGACGATCAGTCGGCTAGCCATGTTGCCCACCCGTCCACCGGGCGGGTGGAATTCGTTCGTGTAGTCGAACACGGTTGAGCCGTCATCGCCCCGCTCGAGGTCATAGACGATCCGCGCCCGCGAGTGGGCCGGCCCCACACCCTCCCATTCGGCGGTGTGCGGCTCGGTGAGCGCGACCAGCGCCCAGTGGACGTGGAAGGTAACTCCCCTTACGTGCATCGCCTGCTCCATCGTGGAACCCCTGCGGAGCGGCACGCTGGAAACGTCACGGACAGATTTGTGGATCGTCACCCAGTCGCCCAGCTTGCCCGGGTCCATGACCGTCTGCCAGACCTCTTCGATCGGCGCGTTGATGGTGATGGTGGCGTTAACGGTGGCCATTGAGATGCGCCCACACTAACGCTCCGTGGGGGGGACAGTGGCGCGCCTGGCGTGGGCGGCGTCGATCGTCCGCGCGGGTACGAGGATGGCGGTCCAGGGTCAGATCGGTGGTCATCGACTGTGGCCTCAACACGTGTGGCACTCAGACCACTAACGAGCCGCCAATGGTTCGGTTGCCTCCCACTGTCGAAGCGCCCGCTCGATCGCGGCATCGAGGCTGTGGAGCCTGACGCCGAGCAACTCGACCGCGTCATCGTCGCGAGGAAGGAGATCTGTTGTGAGACTCTCCATAAGTGGACCAATCAACTCGTGCTGCTCGCCGGCGACGATCGCGGCGATCCGGCTGGCGATCGGTGTGACGGTCAGGCGCCGGAGGCTGATTGTCGGACGGGAGACGAGCATCAGTTCGCTGATGCGATCGATCAACTCGCCGTAGGTGACCACGTTGGGGCCACCGACGTCCAACGAACGGCCGGCGGCCGCTTCGCTGGTCGCGGCGGCGACCAACATGGCGACGATGTCACGCTCGTCGATCGGCTGCGTCCGGTTGCCATGCCAGGCCGGGACCGCCAGTACCGGCAGGCGCTCGACGAGCCGGACGAGGAAGCGAAATGAGCGCGAGCGGGCACCGATCACGATTGAGGCGCGCAGCGCGACCGAGCCGGGGACTCGACCGAGCAGCACGTGCTCGACCTGCTCGCGGCTGGCGAGATGCGCTGACTGTGGACCAGAGGCGGGAACCAGGCCGCCGAGGTAGACGATCCGCGGTACGCGAGCATCGTCCGCCGCATCGGCAAAGCGCTCCGCCGCGAGCCGCTCGACGGCGGCAAAGCTGCCGTTGGCATCGGGCTCCATCGAGTGGATCAGGTAGTAGGCGACGTCGACGCCGTCCATTGCCTGACGAAGCCCCCGGCCCGTGACCGCGTCCCCCTCGATGACCGGGATGTCGAGCGTCACCCGTGCGCGATCGCGAGCAAAGCCCCGGACCGAGTGTCCCGCGCTCTGCAGCGCCGGCACGACCGCAGCTCCGACATATCCGGTGACCCCGGTGACGAGTACGTTCACCCGGTCGCCGCCGTTCGCGGGGCTCGCTCGAGATAGCCGCGATCGACGTTGTCTGACCGGATCGCCCCGGTGAGTCGTAGCGCATTATCGAATTCCCCGAGCAGGATCTCGAGCACCCGCTGTGCCCCGGCCGCACCGTCGAGCGCGAGCCCGCACAAGACCGGCCGGCCGATCAGCACCGCGCGGGCCCCGAGCGCGAGCGCCTTGAACACCGAGGTCCCGCGACGGATCCCGCCGTCGACCAGAACATCGATCTGGTCGCCGACCGCGTCGACGATCGGCGGCAGCGCATCGGCGCTCGCGAGGACCGTGTCGAGTTGACGGCCGCCGTGGTTTGATACGACCACCCCGGCTGCCCCATGCTCGACGGCCAGCCGCGCGTCCTCGGGGGTCAGGATCCCCTTGACCAGCAGCGGCAGCCGGGTCTCGGAGGCGAGCTGCGTGATGTCGTCCCAGTCGAGGTCCGGGTCGATCTGGGCGCCGAAGGTTGAGGGCGTGATCCGCTCGACGGCGGCGACCGCCGGGTCGTCGACGAGCGGCTCAGCTGTCGAGGCCTCGACGGGCGCGCGCAGCTCGCGGTCGCGGATGCCCGTCACCGGCAGGTCGACCGTCACGACGAGCGCCTCATAACCGCAATCAGCCGCGCGCTGGACGAGCTCCCGGCTCAGCCCTCGGTCTGAGAGGACGTAGAGCTGAAACCAGCGCGTCGCGTCGGGGACTGTCTCGGCCACGGTCTGGAGTGCGACGTTGGAGAAGGTCGAGAGGCAGATCGTCGTGTCTGTCGCGGCCGCTGCGCGGGCGGTCGCGACCTCGGCCTCCGGATGGGCGAGCGCCTGAAACGCGGTCGGCGCGACGATCACCGGGTGGGGCCTGCGGCGCCCGAGAAGCTCGACGCTCATGTCGACCTGCCCGGCGCCGACGAGGACTCTGGGGCGCAGTGGGATCCGAGTCCAGGCCTCGATGTTGTCGCGCAGCGTCGTCTCATCAGCGGCGCCACCGGCGTAGTAGGCGCGGGCACCCTCGTCGAACACGGCGGCCGCCGCCCGTTCGTAATCGGAAAGCGAGACGAGCGGTTCTGTGAAGCGCGCGTGCATTCCCCCAAAGCTACGGAAAATGCGGGCAGCGCCCGGCCAGCCACACAAAACCCCCGCAGTTTGCAAGGATTGCCGTCTGGCCGAAGTTCCTGCGTTTTCCGAGAATCGACGTTGCGCGGGGGGGGCGAGATCCGCTTTGATGCTCACCGCAGGGCGTTGAGGCAAATCACTAGTTGGGGTGTGATTTCAGGTATGGCAAATGGTCGCGCCGCGGCCGCGAAAGCGAGCTGCGATAACTGCTTTTTTCATTGCAACCAGCTGTGCGCGATCGAGTCGAGCGGGCCCTGCGGCACCTTCCGCCCGGCCCATCCGGATGGGCTGCGGCCGCCGACGCAGCTGAGGTTCATGTTCCGCCAGGAGCGCCGCCTGCAGGTCGCGTGGGCGTTCCCGTCACCGAGCGAGCAGGCGACTCTGCACGGATAGCCGGGCAAGCGATGTTTCCTGCCGGATGCGGCCAGCAGGAAGGTTGGCGCGGCGGTGCGCCCACCCGCTCGGATATGTTTACGGCCATGTACTGGCCCCTCGTCGGCGGATTCGTCGCGTTTGTGTTGCTCGCCGTACTGATGGGCTGGATCATGGACACCGACCGTCACGGCGGCTCGGACCACGATTCTCACTGAGTGCCGGCGGGACTCGGCCTGCCAACGAGCTCCTGCTCGGCTTCGGCTTCGGCTGCGGCTTCGCGCTCGGCACGCCGCGCCAGCCACTCTGACCCGGCCGTATCGGTCGCGCCGTGGGCAAGGATCGAACAGAACACCGTCAGCGCGGCGAGGTTGAAGATCGTCACCGACGAGCTGACGTGCTCGGACAGCACCAGCAGCGAGAACGTCATCGTCGCAACGCCCTTGGGACCGAACCAGGACATGAACGCTCGGGTGGCGAGATCGGTGCGGGTTCCGATCAGCGCGGTGAAGACCGCCACCGGGCGCGCCACGAGCAGCGTGACGGCCACCAGGGCGACCGCCTCCCAGCCCGATCCGAACAGGCCATGGAGTGTCAGCAGCGAGCCGAACACGACGAAGATTCCGAGCTTGACTATCTCGACCAGGTCAGCCGCCTGGCGCTCGAAGTAGGCCCTGATGTCGGGACGCTGGATCCCGAGCGTGATCGCGGCCACGTACACGGCGATCAGCCCGTTCCCGTGCGGGATCAGAACCGCCAGCCCGTAGGCCGAGCATGCGACGCCGAGCGCATACAGGGACTTCTGGTGAGGTGGAATGCCCTTTGTCAGGCCGGCGCTCCGTGGCATCAGCCTGGCCGCCACCATCCCCACCGCAAGTCCGACCGCGAACGCCGCGACGATGTTCTCGAGCAGGAACTGCCACCAGACGAATGTCCTCCCGCCCGCTCCGAGCGCTGCGGCGAGCGCCAGCACGGCGGGCAGCGCCAGGCCGTCGTTGAGTCCGGACTCGAGATTGAGGGAGTGACGGACGAGTGGCGGCACCCGTGGGTTGGTGACGACACTTGAGGACAGCACCGGATCGGTCGGCGACAGCAGCGCGCCGAGCAGGAACGACTCCAGCCAGGTGAGGCCGATCAGCAGGTGCGCCCCGACCGCGATGATCGCGGCCGTGATCGGCATCGCCAGGACCAGCTTGCGAAACGGCAACCGCCAGTTCGACTGGAGCATCTCGCCGTCGACCTCGAGGCCGTCCCGGAACAGGATCACGATCAGCGCGACGGTCGCCAGGTCCGATACGAAGCTGCTCTGAGCGCCGAAGTGCAGAAGGTCGGTGGCCCCGTCCCCGAGTCCGAACCCGACCACGACGAACAGCGCCGTCAGCGACAGGAACGTCCGGCGCGCCAGCCCCGACACCAGCGCGCCGATCACGAGCAGCACGCCGAGCGCGAGCACCGAGGATTCGAACGGCCTCGAGGTCACCGCGACGACCAGCGACAAATGCACATGCGTCGCGTTCACGCGACTAGAGTGTCAGACGAAGACGAAGTGCCCCTCGGTAGCGGGGCCCACTACTACGAGAGGAGCGCAGTGCGGGTAACGGTGCTCGGTAAGAGCCCCGCGTGGCAGGACGCCGCCGGGGCCTGTAGCGGCTATCTGGTGCAGGAGGGCGACTTCACGTTGCTGCTCGACTGCGGCAGCGGGGTCTTCTCCAAGCTCCGGCCCCTGCGCGACTACGTCAACGTCAACGCCGTCCTGATCAGCCACCTGCACGCCGACCACTTTCTCGACCTGGTCCCCTACAGCTACGCCCTCTCCTACGCGCCGCGCCAGCAGCCGGTGCCGGTCGGCGGACATCCAGGCACGGACCACCCGGCGCGGCCGCATCTGTATGTGCCAAGTGGGGCCACCGAGGTGTTCCGCAAGATCGTCGGCTGCTGGGGGCCGGAGGACCTGATCGACAACGCGTTCCGGCTGCACGAGTACGAGGAGCACGACGAGCTCGAGGTCGGGCCGCTCCAGGTGCGCTTCTGTGAGGTCCCGCACTACACGACGACGTACGCGATCGAGCTGGCGGTCAACGGCTCCCGACTCACGTTCAGCGCCGACTGCAGCCCCAACGAGCAGCTCGTGCAGTTCGCCAAGGACACGGACCTGCTGCTGATCGAGGGGACCCTGCCGCGGCCGGAGCGGACCGGGATCCGAGGTCACCTGACTCCGCGCGAAGCGGGCGAGCACGCATCGCAGGCCAGCGCACGGCGGATGGTGCTGACCCACTACTCCGATGAGATGGACCCCGACTGGGCCCACGCCGAGGCCGAAGATGCCTACCGGGGCCCGGTGGCGCTCGCTCGCGAGGGCGAGACCTACGAGATCTAGGACCGCTCTGCAGCGCAGCCTGCCCAGCCCGGCGCCGGGCAGAGGCGATCCACGCCCCGGGGCTACCCTTCGGACAGATGTCAGAACGCGATCTGTTTGCGAACTTCGACCGCATGCGCCGCGAGATGGACGAGCTGTTCGGTGACATGGTCGAACGCAGCGGCCTCACCGGACGCCACGGCCGGACGTGGCCCGCCGTCGATGTTGCCTACACGTCCGAGCCGCCATGCGCGATCGTCACCGCCGACGTCGCCGGGATCGAGATCGAGGAGCTCGAGCTCCAGATCGAGGGCCGGACGCTGATCGTGGCCGGGGTTCGCGGGCCGACGCGACCGGAGGGAGACGTCTACCAGCAGGTCGAGATCGAGCGCGGTGCGTTTCGCAGGGTGATCGCGCTCGGCGCCGACGTCCGGCCCGAGGAGGCGCGGGCGCGGTACGAGGACGGGATGCTGCGCGTCGAGCTGCCGCTCGTGCAACGGCCCCAGCGGCTGCGCGCAGTGCCGATCGAGAGCCGGGAGCCGCGATGATCGAAGTCGGCGTCCCCGCCGACGGTCCACGCGAGGTAGCCGTTGGCGGGACCCAGCGGGTGCCCGACCACATCGGCGTGCTGCCGTTGCGCGACACGGTCACGTTCCCCGAGATGCCGGTGCCGCTCAACGTCGGCCAGGAGCGCAGCATCGAACTCGTCAACGACGCGCTGCGCGGCGACCGCGCGATCGTGATGGTCGCCGGCCGCGATCCCGAGGTCGAGTCACCGGGCCCCGATCAGCTCTACTCGGTCGGCGTGCTCGGCTCGATCGCGCGGATGATCCGGTTGCCCGACGGATCGCTGCGGGTGCTGATCCAGGGCGGCCAGCGGGTCCGGATCGAATCCTGGGTGCGAGCAGAGCCCTATCTCGTGGCGCAGGTCTCCCAAGCGCCCGACGTCGTCAGCGAGAGCGCCGAACTGCTGGCGCTGATGCGCAACGTCCAGCAGACATTCTCGAGCATCGTCGGGCAGGTGCCGTACCTCCCCGAGGAGCTCCAGGTGATGGTCGCCAACGTCGATGATCCGATCGTGCTCAGCAACGTGATCGCTGGCGCGCTGCGGCTCAAGATCGAGGAGAAGCAGGAGCTGCTCGAGGAGCTCGACGTCGCCAAGCGGCTGCGCCGCCTGTCGGCGATCCTCGCGCGCGAGCTCGAGGTCGTGGCGCTCGGCACCAAGATCCAGTCGCAGGTCCAATCAGAGTTCGACAAGGGCCAGCGCGAGTATTTCCTGCGACAGCAGCTGAAGGCGATCCAAGAAGAGCTCGGCGAGACCGACGAGGTCACGGCCGAGGTCAATGCGCTCCGTGATCAGCTGGTCGCGATCGACCTCCCGGAGGAGGCCCGCAAGCAGGTCGATCGCGAACTCAGCCGGCTGGAGCGGCTGCAGCCGGCGATGGCCGAGTACGGAGTCGTCCGCAACTACCTCGAGTGGATCGCGTCGCTGCCGTGGGACAAGTCGACCGAGGACAACCTCGATCTGCGCCACGCTCGTCGCGTGCTCGACGACGATCACTACGACATCGAGCAGGTCAAGGAACGGATCCTCGAGTTCCTCGCGGTCCGCTCGCTGAAGCCGGACGCGCGCGGCTCGATCCTCTGTTTCGTCGGCCCGCCCGGGGTCGGCAAGACCTCGCTCGGCCGCTCGATGGCGCGGGCGCTGGGGCGGGAGTTCGAGCGGATCAGCGTCGGCGGCGTCCGCGACGAGGCCGAGATCCGCGGGCACCGGCGCACCTACATCGGCGCGATGCCAGGGGTGATCGTGCGCGCGCTGCGAGACGCCGGCGCCAACAACCCGCTGCTGATGATCGACGAGATCGACAAGATGGGCGCCGACTTCCGCGGCGATCCGGCGAGCGCGATGCTCGAGGTGCTCGATCCCGAGCAGAACGACAGCTTCCGCGATCACTACCTCGACCTGCCGTTTTCATTGGCCAACGTGATCTTCGTCACCACGGCCAACACGCTGGACACGGTCCCGGGGCCGCTGCGCGACCGGATGGAGGTGATCCAGCTGGCCGGCTACACCGCGTCGGAGAAGCTCGAGATCGCCAAGCGATATCTGGTCGGCCGCCAGGTGCAACGCAACGGCCTCACGAGCGCCAGGATCACATTCACCGATCCCGCTCTGAGAACGATCGTCGCCGATTACACACGCGAGGCGGGTGTCCGCCAGCTCGAGCGCGAGATCGGGACCGTCTGCCGCAAGGTCGCACGTCAGGTGGCCGAGGGCAAGCTCAAGCGCCGGCTGTCGATCACCGAGCCGCGCGTTCGTGAGCTGCTCGGCAAACGCAAGTTCTTCTCCGAGGCGCGCCGGCGAACGTCGCGCCCCGGGGTCGCGACCGGGCTGGCCTGGACGCCGGTCGGCGGCGTGGTGCTGTTCATCGAGGCCAGCGCGATGCCCGGCCGGGGGCGGCTGATGACCACTGGCCAGCTCGGCGACGTGATGCGCGAGTCGGCCGAGGCGGCGCTCACCTACGTGCGCGCCAACGCCCAGGAGCTGTTCGCCGACCTGCCCGACGACTGGTTCGCCAACCACGACATCCACATCCACGTTCCGGCGGGCGCCACCCCCAAGGATGGTCCGAGCGCCGGCGTCGCGATGGTGACCGCGCTTGCGTCGTTGCTCTCGGGCCGCTCGGTGCGCGCCGATGTCGCGATGACCGGCGAGGTCACGCTGACCGGGCAGGTGCTTCCGATCGGCGGTCTGAAGGAGAAGGCTCTCGCTGCCCAGCGCAACGGGATCCGCACCGTGATCGCCCCGGCGCTCAACGAGCAGGACATCGATGAGATTCCCGCTCACCTGCGCAACACGATCTCGTTTGTGTTCGTCGAGTCGATCGGCGAGGTGCTCGATGTCGCGCTCGCGCGAAGACGCGCCTCGGGCTATCGCGTATCCTGACCTTTCACCCGCCTGCGAGCGTCGAGGAGACACATGCCATCTAAAAAGAAGGCAAAGGCGGCCTTCACTGCCGCCGAAATTGCCCAAATGACCAGATCGAATCCGTACGTCCAGCGTCTGATCCACGACGCCAAGCTCCGCGACGATGTGCGCGCGGCGTTCGAGTCGGGCCGCGCCGCCTACGGGCGCCTGTCGAACGGGAAAGCCGTTCACAAGGCGCTGCTCGAGGACAAGAAGCTTCGCGCGGACCTGCAGGCTGCCGTCGAGTCGATCCGCGAGGCGACCGTGAAGCTCAACGAGGCCCCCAAGGAGCGCAAGAAGCGCCGCCTCGGCCGCAAGCTGCTGATCCTGTTCCTCGGTGGCGCGCTCGCGCTCGCCGTCAGCGAGAAACTGCGCTCAAAGGTGCTCGACACGCTGTTCGGCGCCGAGGAGGAGTTCCAGTACACGCCGCCTGCCGGGGCTGCGACGACCCCGCCGGCGACGCCGGTCACCGCTGCCTAGCGGCGGCTGCGCACCAGACCAGAACGCGAAGGCGCCCCGGAGACGGGGCGCTTTCTCGTTAATCGGTCTTCGGCGAGGCTGCGAGGCGGATCGGTCCGGCCGCCGGACGTGCGCCACTACAATCGCGGCGCATGGAGGCGGCAGCCGTCCCCGGCCAGACCTCGGCACGCGAGCTGTCGAGCGATAAGGCTGCGCGGATCGTCGAGGCGATGCGAGCCAGCGTCGCGGCCCGCGGGATCGCCGGATCGACATTCGATCACGTCGCGCGCGAGGCCGGGGTCTCACGCGGCCTGCTCCACTACTACTTCGGCACCAAGGAGCGGCTCGTGGTCGAGGTCGTACGGCGCGAGTGCCAGGTGCGTGGCGAGCTCCTTCACCAGGCGGTCGCCGGTGCACGTGGAGGCGACGACCTGATCGACGCGCTCGTGCGCAGCTTCGAGGAGCTGCTCGGCGAGGGCTCGAGCGAGGTCGTGATGTTCTACGAGCTGCTGACGCTCGCACAGCGAAATGCCGGGATCGCGACCGAGCTGGCCGAGCTCGCCAGGACGCTGCGGCTCCAGCTCGCCGAGGCGCTGCGGGACGGCAGCGAGGCGGGCGTGTTCGAGCTGCGGGCCGATCCCGGCGACGTCGCGACGTTCCTGCTCGCGCTCGCCGACGGCGTGATGATCAGGCGGATGAGCGAACCGGAGCTCGACGTCCGCCGGCTGATGGACCAGGCCGTCGCCGCGGCGCGCGCGCTGCTCGCCTGAGGATCTCGCGCGACGGTGCGCCGGCTAGCGGTGCTCGGCGTCGTCCTCGTGGTCGTGCTGGTGCTCGGCGTCGGGCAGCTGGTCCTGCCGGGGATCGCCGAGCAGCGGCTGCGTGATCGCCTCGAGCACTCCGGGCAGGTGCTGTCGGTGCACGTGTCTGCGTTTCCGGCGATCGAGCTGCTGTGGCATCAGGCCGACCGCGTCTCGATCCGGCTCGGGCGCTACCGCTCGACTCCCAGCCGCCTGTCGGGCCTGCTTGGCCAAGCCGGCGACGTCGGCTCGTTCGACGCCTCGGCGACCGAGCTCGATACCGGATTGCTGACGCTTCGTGACGCGACGCTCCACAAGCGCGGAAGCGAGCTGATCGGCGCCGCGCGCGTGACCGAGGCCGATCTGCGGACCGCGCTGCCGGTGCTGAAGTCGGTGACGCCGGTCGCCTCCAGCGACGGCCGGCTGATGGTCCGGGGCACGGCGTCGCTGTTCGGCGTGACGGCCTCGGTCGACGCGACGGTCGCGGCCCAGAATGGCGCGCTGGTTGTTACGCCCGATGTCCCGTTCGGCGGACTTGCGACGATCACCGTCTTCTCGGACCCGCAGATCGAGGTGGAGAGCATCGGCGCTTCACGAACGCCGTTCGGGTTCGCCGTCCGGGCGACCGCGCGGCTCAAGTGACGGCCGCTTGTCAGGAACCGATGCGCGGCAGTTCGCGGGCGAGGAAATCCGACGTCTTCTCCCAGGCGCGCGCCGCGGCAGCGGGGCGATGGAAGATCTCCGCGTCGTGGTTGTCAAACGCGTGGCCGCCGTCAGGCTGGATGTGGCATTCCCAGTCGGATCGGCGCGCCGCCGCGCCAGCGACCGACTCAGCCTGCTCGAGCGGGATGTAGGAGTCCTCGGCGCCGAAGTGAAACTGCATCGGGCAGCTGATCTGATCGCCCGCCGCCAGCGAGTCGGCGACGGTGGAGCCGTAGTAGGAAACCGCCACCGCCGGGTCGCTCTGGGCCGCCACCTCGAACGCGAGCGAGCCGCCCAGACAGAAGCCCAGCACCCCGACCGGTGCGTTGACCTCGTCGAGATCCCGCATGTACTGCAGCGCTGCGATCGAGTCCTCGACCGCCCCGGCGAAGTCGAGCTTGCCAAGCGCCGCCATCGCCGCCTGGAGCCCCTCCTGGTCGTGCTCGAGCGCGAGCCCTGGCGAGGTGCGGCGATAGAGGTCCGGCGCCAGGGCGACGTAGCCGAGCTCGGCGAGACGCTCGGCCGCGCGCTGGATGTAGCTGCCGACGCCGAAGATCTCCATCAGCACGACGAGCCCAGGTCCATGGCCCCCGTCGGGGAGCGCGACGAACGCTCCCATCTCACCGCGGTCCGGCATCGGGATCGTCTCGGTGCGGGTGGCCGGCGCCATCGGGCCGGAGGCTACACCGACGGCTTGGAGGCGGCCCGAAGTTCGCGGTTACGGGCGGCCCACCAGTTCCGCGATCCCGGCCACTTCTCCGGCTGCGCGGATCGTCTTCACTGCCCGCGGGTCGTGATTGAGATACCGGGCCAGGAACGCGAGCGTGACCCGTTCGACGATCGAGAGTTGCGGCTGCTGGTCGGTGTAGGGCGGCAGATGGCCGGCGCCGATCAGCCGCAGGAGATACTTCGGCCGCCGCGCGGCAGTGAACAGCGCGTAGCTGTTGCTGGGGCGGTTGATGTGGTCGGCGGTTCCCTGCACGGCCAGCAGTGGCGGTGTGCCCGGGCCAAAGTAGGTGCCACCCGGCAGTTCCGCTCCCGAGAGGCTGATCGCGACACGCACCCGCCGGTCGCGGTAGAGGCTGCTGTAGGCGACTGCGACCGCGGTCTCGGCGCCGTCGGACTGCCCGCTGACGGCGATCCGCTGCGGGTCGATCAAGCCGGCGAGCGGGCCGCGCGATGCCGCACTCGCGTGCAGCAGACGTGTGATCACAAAGCTCATGTCGCGCGGTTGGTTGACGATGTCGGCCTCGTCAGGGCCACCGGGCGCGTGGGCGTTGCCGAGCGGGAACACTGGCGCCGCGACCACGTAACCGGCGCGCGCCCAGCTACGGAGAAGCCTGAAGTAGTACGCCGGCGTGACCGCGAACCCGTGCCCGAACACGACCAGGCCAAATGGGCCAGGCGAGCCGACCGGGTAGCGAACCACGGTCACGATCCGCCGGGGCTGCGGGCGGCGGCCCGGAAGCCGGATCACGCGGCTGTGATCGACGAATGTCATCACGCGCTCGCCGACGGCGTAGTGGCCCGATGACGGACGCGATCCGGCCGCGGCCGCGATCCCCGCCGTCTGAACTGAACTGCAGCCCGCCGCCGCCAGCGCCGCGATCACGGCGATCGCGACGATCGTCAGCCGCACCTTGAGCCCCGCGGGCGGGCTGTCACCTGGTCGCCGGCCTCACTTCACGTAGACGGCGAAGAAGTCGCGGTCGTCGGGCGTCAGGTAGCGCTGCGGTGAGCGGTCCATCGTTGCGAGCAGGTTCGCGGCCCCGGCAGCCCCGGGGCGGCGGTAGGTGATGAAGCTCGGCCAGTAGGTGTTGATATCGAGCTCCATCGCGCGGACGGCGCCGGCCCGCTTGAGGATTTCGGCCAGCGACGCGACCGTCTGGATGTCAGCCGCGGCGTAGATCAGATTGCCGTGGCGGTCGATGCCGACGCCCGAGCGCCAGACGCGGATCGCATTGCCGAGCGTCGCGCCCCACTCGGGCCCGTTGGACAGGTTGGGCGTCAGGCGGCCGTTGTTGACGATCAGCGGCAGGTTCTGGCGCGCGTAGAGAACGTTCGGTCCGGCGGTCGAGCCGCCGTACCACGCCTGGACGTTCACGCTGCCATCGCGATAGCGCACGATCGTCGCCTGGCCCTGCTTGAGTGGCGCGTATGTGTGGCCGCCGCTGACGAAGCCGCCGCCGGAGTCGGCGAGTTTGAAGGCGCTGTTGAAGGTCGCCACCAGCCTTGCGCGCCTGTCCTGGGGAACCTCCATCGGTCCGCGTGACGGCATCGAGACCGCCGGCTCCTGAAGGCCGGGGTAGAGCCACACCGAGGTGAGCGTGTGGTCGATCCAGGCGACACCGGCGACGTTCTGCGGGTAGTTCGGATCGGGACGGAAACTGGTGACCAGCACCGGAGGCCGATTGCCACTGCCGGCGAAGGTCGAGTGCCAGACACCCTCGCCGGGCAGCGCCGGGCGGATCACGGGCTTGATCGGCGGCGGCCGATAGTGGACCCGACGTGCACGCCCGCCCGCCGTCGACAGCGCCTGCTGCGCGCCCGGGAGCGCGGGGAGCGAGTGCAGCGCCGGGCCGCCCGTGGCGGGCGCATTGAGCGTGTAGTAGATCGACTCGACCTTGTTGACGACGCCCCGCAGGCCGTTGTCACGCAGCCACTCGACGGTCCGGATCGAGAGGCTCGAGTCCGATCGCTGGGTCAGCATGCTCGCGTACGAGACGACCGCGGGCACGGCGACCAGGATCGCCGTGATCAGCGCGATCCGCCGTGCGCGGACCCAGCGCCCTGACCCTCGCCGGGGCGGGCCGCCGCGAGGTGACGACGGCTCGTCATCGAGCCCTTGTAGCCAGCGTGGGGTCGGCTTGCCTGCGGGCACGCGACGTCGGCCGGTTCTGGACGGAGCCAACATCGGGCGATCGTGCCAGGGGCACTTCCACCTTTGGATTAAGGGCTTCTGAGAGCTCGCTCATCTATGACCTCCCCCGTCTAAGACCTCCCTGAGAACACCCTCATCAATCGAACAGGTGGTGTTCAGAGATCGAACCTACGGTCGCGTCAATGACGTCCCGGAGACGAGGGTCGGGCTCGCCCTGGCCGCCTTCACCCGAGCCCGTGCCCGCCGGCGTCGGCGCGGCCGACGGCACGCGCGCGGCCGACATCGAGGCCCCGCTCCCGGCGCCCCGGCGGCGGGGCAGGCCGCTCGCGATCCTCGTCACCGCCCGGCCGCGCCAATGGATCAAGAACCTGCTTTTGATCGCGGCCGCGGGCGCGGCCGGGGCACTGGGAAACGACGACGTCCCGATTCGAGTGACACTCGCCTTCATCGCGTTCTGCCTGCTCTCCTCGGGGATCTACGCGATCAATGACAGCCGCGACGCCGTCGAGGATCGTCAGCATCCGCGCAAGCGCTTCCGTCCCGTCGCAGCCGGCGAACTCGAGCCACGCGAGGCGGTGATGATCGGCCTCGGCTGGCTGACCGCCGGGCTGATTCTGTGCTTCTGGATTCGGCCACTGCTCGGGCTGGTCGCCGTCGCGTACGTGTCGCTGACGCTCAGCTACACGCTGCTCTGGCGTTACGTACCGGTCATCGACATCGTTGCGGTGGCCGGCGGGTTTGTGCTCCGGGCGCTGGCCGGCGGGGTAGCGGCGCCGGTGACGCTTTCGCGCTGGTTCGTGGTCGTGGTGACGGCGGTGGCGCTGTTCGTTGCGGCCGGCAAGCGTCAGGCCGAGCTGTTGCGGACCACTCACGATCGGGGTGCGCCGGGCGCAGCGCGCAAGGTGCTCGCTCACTACAGCCCCGGCGGTCTGCGGCTGCTGCTCGCCGGCAGCGGGGGTCTGGCACTGTTCGCCTATTGCGTGTGGGCATTCCAGCTGCCCGACGTCGACAACGTTCCCTGGCGGCTGCTGACGGTGATCCCGTTCGTGGCCTGCCTGCTGCGATACGGCGCGCTCGTTCGGTCGGGTGCCGGCGAGGCGCCGGAGGAGATGTTGCTGTCCGATCGCCTGCTGGCAATCGGCGGCATCGTGTGGCTGGTCCTGTTTGCGCTGGGTGTCAATGCCGCCGACTGAGCTCGCCACAGCTCGCGCCTTAGCTGGCCCTGCGGCCGGCGTGGTGAACGCCGCCGTGTCGGGCTGGGGCGGTGGGCCGCGCGCGCCGGTAACGCTCGTCCGGGCCCTCGGCATCAGCGAGCTGCAGGAGCTGGTCGCCGACGGCGCCGGCGAGAGCCTGATCGCGCGCGGGATGGGTCGCAGCTACGGCGATGCCGCGCAGCTTCGGCTCGGGACCGTGCTCGACGTGACCGGGCTTCGATCGTTCGAGCTCGACGCCGAGCAGGGCGTGCTGACCGCCCAGGCCGGCGCGACGCTCGGCGAGTTGCTGGCCGCGCTGGCCGCTGCCGGCTGGACCCTGCCGGTCGTGCCCGGGACCCAGCACGTGACGATTGGAGGAGCGATCGCCGCAGACGTTCACGGCAAGAATCACGGTGCCGCCGGGACGTTCGGATCGCACGTGCTCGAAATCGGTCTGCTGACGTCCAGCGGCGATGTCCTCGTGCTGACGCCCGAGCACAACCCCGAGCTGTTGCACGCGACGATCGGCGGCATGGGGCTGACCGGCGTGATCGTCTGGGCTCGGGTGGCGCTCAAGCGGATCGGCAGCACTTCGGTCGCGGTCGACACCGATCGCTTCGAAACGCTCGACGAAGCGCTCGCGATCCTCGACGGCGCCGGCGGCAGCTACCGCGTCGCTTGGCTCGACCTGCTCAGCAAACGGCTCGCCAGAGGCGTCGTCACCCGCGCAGAACCGCTGATCTGGGAGCCCCCCGACCACCGCGCCGGAGGCATGACGGTCGCGACGCGACTGACGATTCCGTCCCGCTGGCCGGGCGGCCTGCTCACCCCCAGCGCCGTGCGGGCGTTCAACGAGCTTCGCTTCCGCCGCACGCCACGCCAGCAGGTCGGTCATGTGGAGCCATTCGGGTCACACATGTTCCCGCTCGATGCGGCCAACGCCTGGCCGCGTCTTTACGGACCGCCGGGGTTCGTCCAGTACCAGCTCGTCGTCGCGCGCGGGCAGGAGAGCGCCCTGCACGACGTGATCGTCGCGCTGCGAGGCTCGCCGGTCCCGTGCTACCTGGCCGTGCTCAAGGACTTCGGTGCCGCCAATCGCTCGCCGCTGTCATTCCCGCTGATGGGGTGGACGCTGACGCTTGATATGCCACGGTCGGCCCCCGATCTCGAGCCGCTGCTGACCCGCTTGGACGAGCTCGTCGTGCGCGCGGGCGGTCGCGTCTATCTGGCCAAGGACTGGAGGCTGACGCCCGAGCTGGTGGCGGCGATGTATCCACGGCTGCGCGAATGGCGGGCAGTCCGCGACCGCGTCGATCCACAGCGGCGGTGGCGCTCCGATCTCGGCCTGCGGACCGGATTGGTGCAGCCGCGATGACGAGCGGGGTCGGCAACCGAACCGCGAACATTGTTGGAGGCATCTCGACCGCCGCCGCCGGCTCGACAACCCTGCGGACGCTGCTGGTCGGCGGCAGTTCCGAGATCGGGCTGGCGATCTTGCGGCGGCTGCGGGCGGAGCGCCCCGTCAGCGCCGTGCTCCTGGGTCGCGACGATGCCCGACTGCAGGCAGCATCTGAGGCGCTGCACAGCAGCGGCGTGGAACGGGTCGAGGTCGAGCACGCCGATGCCGATCAAATTGGCGAGCACGCGCGCGCCGTCGGTGCCGCGTTTGACCGCTTCGGTGGGATCGATCTGGTCGTGATCGCCGTCGGTCGCCTCGGCGGTCAGGCCGGCATCGACGCCGACCCCAACGAGGCTGCCGAGGTGATGCGGGTCAACTTCGCAGGCGCCGGCTCGTTGCTGCTCGAATGCGTACGCCGGCTGCGCGACCAGGGCCATGGCACGGTGATCGTTCTCTCGACGGTCGCCGTCGAGCGCCCGCGCGCTTCAAACGCGATCTACGGCGCCGCCAAAGCCGGGCTGGACGCGCTCGCCCAGGGCCTCGCAGACGCGACCACCGGCAGCGGCGTGAGGGTACTCGTCGTCCGTCCCGGTTTCGTACAGACCAAGATGACGGCCGGACTGGAGCCTGCGCCGATGGCCACCACGGCTGAGGCCGTCGCCGACGCTACCGTTCGCGCGTTGCAAGGGAGCGCCCACACGATCTGGGTACCGACGCGTCTGCGGTGGATCTTTGCTTTGCTGAGGCACATGCCTCGAGGGGTCTTCCGGAGGCTTGGGCTATGACCCGCAGCCCGGCGATGGTCGACGCCGGGGTGGCGGCCGGGATCGCATTCCTGATCCTCGTGCTCGAGCCCGGGGTCGCCGTCGGCGTGGTGGTGGTTGCGCTCGCCGCGATCTTCTGCGTCGTGACACTCGTGTTCGATCGGCGCCGCGGGCGGCGGCGTCCTGAGGCTCGCCCGAGACGGCAATGAGTGAGCCGCCGCCGAGAATCACGCGGCGCACGATGCTGGGCGGCGCCGCGGCGGCCGGCGCGGGGGTGCTGCTTGGGCCGGTCGCCGGTGCGGCGGCCCGGATGCCACGGCCGTCGGGCGGGGACGGGTCAGCCGCCGGGCGGGTGTTCGGCCGCTACGTGGGGCGGATGGCGGCTTCTGCGCTCGTGACTGCACCGCGGCAGTTCGCGCTCGCCGGCCTGCAGTGGTCAGGTGCCGAACATGCACGGATCGAGCTTCGGGCCCGCTGCCACGACGGGGCCTGGGGACCGTGGGGGCTGGCGTCGGTGACCGGACATGACGCCGACGCGCGCTCGGTGCAGCGCAGTGCCAGCTTCGGCGAGCCGCTGTGGGTCGGGGCGGCCGACGAGGTTCAACTGCGCAGCTCACAAGCGGTCGACGACGTGATCGTCCACTTCGTGGCAAGGCCGGAGATCGCGAGCGTGGTGGCGACGACGGCGGCGCTGCCGCTCGCCGGACCCGTGCTTGACGCCGGGCCCGGTCAGCCGCCGATCATCGCGCGTTCTGTCTGGGCTCAGGGCCACGCCCCGACGGCGGGCCCCGCGAGCTACGGCACGATCAAGCTCGCGTTCGTCCACCACACGGTCAATCCGAACGGCTACTCGCGGGGCGAGGTCCCGGCCCTGCTGCACGCGATCTTCGATTACCACCGCTACGTCCGGGGCTTCTTCGACATCGCCTACAACTTCATGATCGACCTCTACGGCCGGATCTGGGAGGCCCGGGCCGGCGGGATCGACGAGCCCGTGGTCGGCGCCCACGCCGGCGCCTACAACCAGGAGTCGACCGGGGTCGCCGTGCTCGGCACGTTCACCTCGGTGGTCCCGTCGGCGGCCGCGATCTCGGCGCTCGAGCGGCTGCTCGCCTGGAAGCTGGCCCTGCACGGGATCCCGTCACTGGGCAAGGTCACGGTCGTGGTTGATCCGGCCGACGCGTTCTACACGCCGTTCAGGCCGGGGGCGCATGTCCGCCTGCCGCGCGTCGCCGGACATCGTGACGGTGACCTGACCGACTGTCCCGGGAACGCCTTCTATCACCGCCTGCCCAGCATCCGTCCGAGGATCGCGGCACTCGAAGGCGTGCCCGCGGTGCTGAAACTGGTCGCGCCCACCGAGCTCGTCGCCTCGACCGATCAGCTGGCCCTGAGCGGTCTGCTGAAGCTGCGCAACGGGTCTCCGCTGGCGGGGGCCCCGATCGAGATTCAAACGCTTGCCAACGACCGATCAAAGACCGTCGCGAGCGCCACCACGGCAGCAGACGGATCGTGGAACGCGACCGTCCCCCAGGTCCGCAACCTGGTGGTCCGCGCGCTGCACCCGGTCACGCCGGCCGCCGCGTCGAACGTCGCCTACGTCGGCCTGGAGCCGGTCGTGACGCTGTCGCTCGCCTCCCCGTCACCGCCGCGGGTCAGCGGCACGATCACGCCGCCCAGACCGCGGGTCACGCTTGCCGTCTACAGAGTTGTGAATGGCCGCAGGAGGTTCGTCCGCAGCCGCACGATCGGCGCTGCGGGCGGTCATTTCAGCGCCCGGGTGCTGAGCGGCGCCAAGCCCGGTCAGTACGTGCTGATCGCGCGCACGCCGAACACCGACGCGACGCTGGCGGCCTCATCGCCGCCTGTGCGCGTCACCGTTTAGGACTTCGGCGAGCTCCACGGGGCGCGCAGCCGCCGCTCGAACTCGCCTCCGAGCTCGCTGATCGCGAGCCGGTGCTGAGCGAGGTTGTCGCGGTCGCGCACCGTCACGGTCCGGTCCTGCAGCGACTGATGGTCGATCGTGACCGCCCACGGGGTGCCGATCTCGTCCTGGCGGCGGTAGCGCCGGCCAATCGCCCCGCCCTCGTCGTATTCGGTCTGCATCAGCTCGCGGAGCTCTCGGTAGACCTCGCGCGCGAGCTCAGGCTGGCCATCCTTGCGGACCAGCGGCAGCACCGCGACCTTGACCGGCGCGAGCACCGGATGGAGCCGCAGCACGGTGCGCTGCTCTCCCTCGATCTGGTCCTCGTCATAGGCGTCGACGAGAAACGCCAGCATCGCGCGGTCGGCGCCGGCGGCGGGCTCGATCACGTGCGGGAGGTAGCGCTCGCCGGTCGCAGTGTCGACGTATTCGAGCTTCTGTCCCGAGTGCTCGGCGTGCTGACGGAGGTCGAAGTCACCCCGGTTGGCGATCCCCTCTAGCTCCTGCCAGCCGATCGGATACAGGTACTCGACGTCGCTCGTCGCGCTCGAGTAATGCGACAGCTCGTCGGCGTCGTGGGGCCGCAGTCTGAGATGGTCGGCGCGGATCCCGAGCCGCTGATACCAGTCCACGCGCGCCTTGAGCCAGTGCTCAAACCATCTCTGCGCCTCGGCGGGCGGGACGAAGAACTCCATCTCCATCTGCTCGAATTCCCGCGTCCGGAAGATGAAGTTGCCGGGCGTGATCTCGTTGCGAAAGCTCTTGCCGATCTGGGCGATCCCGAACGGCGGCCGCTTGCGCGAGAACTGGAGGTAGTTCTTGAAGTTGAGGAAGATCCCCTGCGCCGTCTCCGGGCGCAGGTAGACGGTCGAGCCCTCGTCGCGCACGGGTCCGACGGTGGTCTCGAACATCAGGTTGAAGTCGCGCGCCTCGGTCAGGTCGCAGTCCGGCGTTTCGCCAGGGTGCCTGGACGGCTTGCGGCCGCATGCTGCGAACTCGAGCTGGTCAGCGCGGAACCGCAGTTTGCAGGTGCGGCAGTCGACCAGCGGGTCGGTGAAGCCGGCGAGATGGCCGCTGGCAAGCCAGGTCTTGGGGTGCTGGATGATCGCCGAGTCGAGCGCGACGACGTCATCGCGTTCCTGGAGCATCGACCGCCACCACTGGCCCTTGACGTTGTTCTTGAGCAGCACCCCGTAGTGGCCGTAGTCGTAGCTGGAGCTGATCCCACCGTAGATCTCGCTGCTCTGAAAGACGAATCCCCTGCGCTTGCAGAGCGAGACGATCTTGTCCATCGTGACGGTGTCGGTGCTCATCGTCGGCGGATGGTAGCCGCAGCCTGTTTTGCGACCGTCGCTTGGCACTCTTCCTACTAGAGTGCCAGCGACCTCCGCTATACTCTTTGAAGCGATGCCGATCTACGAGTACCGTTGCAAGAAGGGCCACCAGTTCGAGGTGCTGCAGCGCTTCTCGGATGATCCGGTCAGCGAGTGCGAGGTGTGCGGCAAGCCGGTCGAGCGGGTCTTTCACCCGGTCGCGGTCCACTTCAAGGGGTCGGGCTTCTACAACACCGATTACGGCACCCGCAAGCGCTCGCGCGAGAAGGAAGCCGCGAAGGAGACCAGCTCCAGCCCGAGCTCCGATGGCGCGAAGGACTCCAAGGACAGCAAGTCCAAGGACAGCTCGAGCTCGAACGGCTCGGGGACGAAGTCCGACTCCGACTCGGGGTCCAAGAAGGCCGCCGCTCCGGCCGCCGACTGACGGCTGCGCCTTCCCGCTGCGGTTCCGGTTCCGCGTTTTTAGTTTCAGCTTTCCGGCACCCGGTTTCGGGCCCGGTCGCCGGCCCGCCGCGCCGGTCAGCCGTTCATCAGCTTCGACACCGCGTGATGAACGTCCGCAGGTGAAGCGACAAGCGCGTCCTCGCCATCGGGCAGCGTCACCGAACTCGTCGGCTTGAGGATGTCCGTCGGCGCCGAGCCGCCGAGCTCGGCGGCGGCGAACAGGCTCAGCAGCGTGAACCCGCCCATGTCGGTCCGCAGCGTCTGCGGCGCATACCAGGACGCCCACGGGAGGTGGAAGAACGTCAGCGGCGACAGCAGCTTGGACTTGATCGAGTTGAGGATCTTCTGCTGGTAGCCCTCGCGGGTGAGGTCGTTGCTGGCCGCGTTGCAGGCGTTCTCGCGCGTGCGCGCCAGCGTCAGCGCCTGGATCCCGTTGAGGTGATGGGTGCCCGGCTTGAGGAAAAGCGAGAAGCCGCCGAGCTTGGCGCCGCCGCTGATCGTCGAGCAGATCCTGCCGGTCTTGACGTCGACGCCGCCGATCGCGTCGATGAACTTCGGGAAGTTGGCGAGGTTGACGATGATCAGGTGGTTGATCTTGACCCCGGTGAACTGCTCGACCGTCTTGATCGCCAGCGCCGGTCCGCCGTACGCATAGGCCGCGTTGATCTTGCTCGAGCCGTAGCCGGGGATCTGGGCGACCGTGTCACGCGGGATCGAGAGCCGCCGCGAAACGCCGCCGCCGATCCGCCACAGCATCATCGTGTCGGTCCGGCTGCCCTTGTCGCTCGTGTTAGCGCCGGGCTCCTTGGACCCCTTGGGCCGCTGGTCGGTCCCGAGCACCAGGACCGTGTCGGTGCCGCTCAGCATGTTCGGCCCCGAGGTGAGCGCCGCCTGCGCCGATTTGGGCAGCGAGCCGCTGTTGACCTGGGCGCTGACCAGGAACAGGACCAGCGACAGCAGCAGCCAGGCACCGATCGCGATCGCCACGTACTTGAGCACCCGGCGCGGGGTGATCCGCCCGCGCCATCCGTCTCGGACCTTGTGGTCGCGGTCTGACGGCCGGCGCGGCCCGCGGCCGCCCCCGACGGCGGGGTCGTCCTCGCCCCGCAGGCGTGCGAGCAACCCACGGGGCGCGGAGCGATAAACCGTGTAGGGGCGGTCCTCGGGCTCTGAATCGGGGCGGTCCGGGGGATCAGAGCGGCCCGACGACCCGCTGCGGTAGACCCGGTAGGGAGTGCCTCCGCCGGGCGTGCGGTTTCTGGAGTCGCTGGGCATCGATCAATACATATAGTGCTTGCATGCCGGTGCGGCGCACTATCGGCGTCGACCTGGGCGGAACCAAGCTCCTTGCCGGCGCGGTTGATCCGCAGCTGGCGGTACACCACCGAACGCAGCGCACCGTCACGGGTCTCGATCAGGCAGCGTTGCTCGACGTGGCTGTCGATGCTATCCAGGAAGTGCGCGAATCGGCGGCAGAGGACGTGCAGGCGGTCGGCTTCGGGATTCCCTCCCAGATCGACCAGCGCAGCGGAATCGCGGTGGTCGCGGTCAACCTCCCGCTGGCCGACATCGCGTTCGGCGACGTGATGACCGAGCGGCTCGGGCTGCCCGTGTTCGTCGACAACGACGGCAACGCGGCGGCGCTCGCCGAGCACCGCGCCGGGGCGGCGCGGGGCGCGACGGAGGCCGTCGTGCTGACGATCGGGACCGGCATCGGCGGCGGGCTGATCCTCCGTGACCAGCTCTACCGCGGGTCGATCGGCGCCGCGGCCGAGCTTGGCCACATCGTGATCGACTTCAACGGGCCACGCTGTCAGGGCAACTGCCCCAACTACGGCTGCGTCGAGACGTTCGCGTCGGGGACCGCACTCGCGCGAGAGGCGCTGCGGATCGCCCAGGAGCAGCCCGAATCTGGCCTCGGGCGTGCGTTGCGGGAGGGGCGCGAGCTCGCCGGGCCACTGGTGACCGAGCTCGCTCACGACGGTGACCCGGCCGCGATCGAGGCGATCGAGCTGATCGGCTCACGACTGGGGATCGCGATCGCCAGTCTGGTCAACATCTTCAACCCTGAGGTGGTGGTGATCGGGGGCGGGGTGATCGCGGCCGGCGAGCGGCTGCTGGCGGCGGCGCGAACCGAGGTCGCCTGGCGGGTGCTGCCGCCGATGCGCAACGCGGTCCGAATCGTTGCGGCCCGGTTCGGCGTCGAGTCGGGGATGATCGGCGCAGCCGCGCTGGCCTATGACGGCCTCGCTGCGGCGCAGGCCGACGCGGATGGCCTGTGACCACAGGCCGCCTGATCGTCTGCCCGACTCCGATCGGCAATCTGGAGGATGTGACCCTGCGCGTGCTCGCCGCGCTGCGCGAGGCTGACATCGTCGCCTGCGAGGACACGCGCCGGACGCGGGTCCTGCTCGAGCGCTACGGCGTCGCCGCCCAGCTGGTCAGCTACCACGAGCACAACGAGCGTGCGCGCGCCGGTGAGCTGGTCGCCAAGATGGAGGACGGCGCCGTCGTGGCGCTGGTCTCAGACGCGGGCATGCCGCTGGTCTCAGACCCGGGCCTGGTCCTGGTTCGCGCGTGCGTCTCGGCCGGGCTCGGCGTCGAGGTGCTGCCGGGGCCGTCGGCGGCGCTGAGCGCGCTGGTCGCCAGCGCCCTGCCGGCCGACCACTGGCGGTTCGTCGGCTTTCTGCCCCGCAAGCGCGGCGAGCTCGAGCCCGTCTTCTCGTCGACCGAGACGGTCGTCGCGTTCGAGTCCCCGCGCCGGCTGGCGGCTTCGCTCGAGGTGCTCGCCGCGGTCGATCCCGAACGCCAGGTCGCCGTCTGTCGCGAGCTGACCAAGATCCATGAGGAGGTCGTGCGGGGAACCGCGGCCGAGCTCGCGGCCCGCTACCGGGCTGAACCGCCCCGCGGCGAGATCGTGCTCGTGATCGGCCCGGCCGCAGCCCGTCAGGTCGATCTCAAGCAACCGCTCGCGGCGCTGCGGCGGCTGGTCGACGCGGGCGCCAAGCCGCGGCCCGCGGCGAGCGTCGTCGCCGAGCTGACCGGCGTCAGCGCCAACGCGCTGTATCGAGCGCTGACCAGCGGGCCGGCTCAGCGCTCGACGAAGTAGCTGCCGCTTCCCTGGCCGCTGGAGAAGTAGCGGCTGGTGACCGTCTTCTTGCGCGTGAAGAACTCGACCGCGTCGGTCCCGTGCGCGTGCAGGTCACCGAGGAACGAGTCCTTCCAGCCCGAGAACGGGAAGAACGCGACCGGCGCCGCGACGCCGATGTTGACGCCGATCATTCCGGCCTGCACCTCGTGGCGATAGCGTCGCACCGATGCGCCCGACTCGGTGAAGATCGAGGTTCCGTTCCCGAACCGGCTGCCGTTCACGATCTCGATCGCCTCGTCAAGCGACGCGGCACGGATTACACACAGCACCGGCCCGAACACCTCCTCCTGGGCGATCTCCATTTCGGCCGAGACCTCGTCGAGGATCGTCGGGCCGACGTAGGCGCCGTTTGAGTCGCCCTCGGTGTACTCGCGGCCGTCGACGGCCAGCGAGGCGCCACCGGCAAGGCCACGATCGATCCAGTCGCGGATCCGGTCGCGGGCGGCACACGAGATCACCGGGCCGACGTCGCTGCTCTCGTCGAGCCCGTCACCGACCCGCAGCTTCCGCGTGGCCTCGATCAACGGCGGCATCAGCTGCTCGTGCGCATCACCGACTGTCACGACCACCGAGCCGGCCATGCACCGCTGCCCGGCGGCCCCGAACGAAGAGCCGAGAATCCCCTCGACGGTGCTGTCGATCACCGCGTCGGGCATCACGACCATGTGATTCTTGGCGCCGCCGAGCGCCTGCACGCGCTTGCCGGCCTTGGCCGACCGCTCGTACACGATCCGCGCGACCGGCGCCGAGCCGACGAATGAGACGGCGTCGATCCCGGGGTGGTCGAGGATCGCCTCGACGACGTCACGGCCGCCGTTGACGAGGTTGACGACGCCCGGCGGGAGCCCGAGCGAGTCGAGCTCCTCAAACGCGATCCGCTGTGTCATTGGGACCTGCTCGGAGGGCTTGAGCACGAACGTGTTGCCGCACGCGATCGCGAACGGCAGAAACCAGAACGGGACCATCGCCGGGAAGTTGAACGGGACGATCGCCGCACAGACGCCGACCGGCTGGCGGATCGTCTCGGCGTCGATGTTGCGCGAGACGTCCTCGAGCACGCGCCCCTGCATCGTGGTCGGGATTGCGCATGCCGCCTCGACCATCTCGACCATCCGCGCCACCTCGGCCCTCGCGTCGCCGATCGTCTTGCCCATCTCGGTCGTGACCGAGCGCGCCAGGTCGTCAGACCGGCTGATCAGCCGCTCGCGCAGCTCGAACAGCTTGCGCGCCCGCCCGATCGTCGAGATCGCGCGCCACTCGGGCAGCGCGTCACGGGCGGCGATGACGGCCGCGTCGAGGTCAGGCGATCCCGACAGCGGAACGCGCGCCAGGACCTCGCCGGTCGCCGGGTTGGTGACGTCGAGCTCGCCGGTCGCGGCGGCGGCGGGCGTCCACTGTCCCGCGATGTAGTTGTCCAACAGCAGGGTCGAAGTCGCCGTCATCTCCGGTGCTCCTCGGTCGCATGGATAGCCTTGCTAACAGTGTCCTCTTTCTACATCACGACGGCGATCTCGTACGTGAACGGCGTGCCCCATCTCGGTCACGCCTATGAGGCGATCGCAACCGACGCGCTCGCTCGTCACCAGCGCCAGCGCGGCAGGGACGTGTTCTTCTTGACCGGCACTGACGAGCACGGCGAGCCGATCGCCGACGCGGCCGCAGCCGAGGGAGTGGCTCCGCAGGAGCTCGCCGACCGCAACGCCGAGCGCTTCAAGGCGCTGATGCCGCTGCTCGAGGTCTCCAACGACTTCTTCATCCGCACCACCGACGAGCAGCACGAGCTTCGCGTGCAGCAGGTGCTCGAGCGGGTGCACGAGAACGGCTACACCCACAAGGGCCTGTACGAGGGGTGGTACTGCCCCCGGTGCGCGGACTTCAAGGTCGAAAACGAGATCCTCGAGGGCAACCTCTGCCCGATCCACGAGATCAAGCTCGAGCTCCACCAGGAGGAGAACTGGTTCTTTGAGCTGTCGGCGTTCCAGGAGCCGCTCGAGCGGCTCTACGCCGCGCGGCCCGACTTCGTGATGCCGGCGTCACGGTTCAACGAGGCGCGGTCGTTCATCGCCTCGGGCCTGCAGGACATCTCGCTCTCGCGCGCCCACCTGAAGTGGGGCGTCACGGTCCCGTGGGACCCCGGCCAGGTGTTCTACGTCTGGTTCGACGCGCTGCTCAACTACTACACGGCGCTCGGTTATGCCCGCGACGGCGATGACCTGACCGAGCGGTTCTGGCCGGCGAGCTACCACGTGATCGGCAAGGACATCCTCAAGTTCCACACGATCTTCTGGCCCGCGATGCTGATGGCGGCCGACATCGCGCTGCCCCACCACGTGTTCGTGCACGGCTTCCTGACGGGCGCCGACGGGCGCAAGATGAGCAAGTCACTTGGCAACGTGCTTGACCCGTTCGAGGTCATCGACCTGTTCGGAACCGACGCGTTGCGCTTCTATCTGCTGCGCGACGTCGTCTTCGGTGGCGACGGCGCGGTCGGGATCGCCGCCGCGCGCGCCCGCTACGAGGGCGAGCTCGCCAACGAGTACGGCAACCTGGCCAGCCGCACGATCGCGATGATCAACCGCTACCGCGATGGGGTCGTGCCCGACGTCGAGCTCGACAGCGAGCTCGTGTCCGAGTTTGACGGGCTCGCCGGGCGGGTCGCCGAGCTGTTTGACCGCGCCGACATCACGACCGCGCTCGAGCAGATCTGGCAGCTGGTGCGCCGCTGCAACCGCTACGTCGAGGAGCGCGCGCCCTGGCAGCTGGCCAAGGACCCCGCCGAGGCGGCCCGGCTCGACACGACCCTCGCGACGCTCGGCGAGGCACTGCGCGCGATCACCGTGATGCTGCACCCGTACATGCCGGTCGCCACCGAGAAGCTGCTCGCCGCGCTGGCGGCGCCGGACCTGGGGTTCGACGGCGCCGCGTTCGCCGCGCGCGGTGGCGGCCGCACCGTGACGGCGCTCGAGCCGCTGTTCCCCAAACGCGCGTGATCGACAGCCACACCCACCTGGACGCGTGCGAGCCGCCGATCGCCGAGCTCGTCGCGGCTGCCGATGCGGCCGGGGTGACGCGGATCGTGACCGTCGGAACCGACGGCTCCTCATGTCGCGCCGCGCTCGCCGCCGCCGAGGACTTCCCCCAGGTGTACGCGGCGATCGGTCGCCACCCGAGCGAGTCGACCGGCTTTGACAACGCCGACTTCGCCGAGCTCGAAGCCCTCGCCAGCCACGAGCGGTGCATCGCGATCGGCGAGACCGGGCTGGACTACTACCGCGATTACGCTCCGCGTGAGGATCAGCGCCGCGCGTTTGAAGCACAGATCGAGCTCGCGCGGGCGGTCGACAAGCCGCTCGTGATCCACACACGCGCGGCCGACGACGACACGCTCGCGGTGCTCGCCGAGCGGGCGGACGGACTGCGCGTGATCCTGCACTGCTTCTCGATGGCGAGCCGCGTGCGCGAGTGCCTCGCCCACGACCAGTGGTGGTTCTCGTTCGCCGGCAACTCGACCTACCCCAAGGCTCAGGACCTGCGCGACGCGGCGATCGCAATCCCGTCGGAGCGGTTGCTGGTCGAGACCGACGCGCCATATCTCTCGCCCCAGCCCGTCCGCGGCAAGCCAAACCAGCCGGCCAACGTCGTCGCGACCGCACAGGCGCTCGCGATCACGCGCCGCGTCGCCTATGACGAGCTCGAGCGCGCGATCGAGGCCAGCGCGGCGGCCGTATTCGGATGGTGAGCGCACGCTCCGCCCGCCAGCGCGAGCTGGGCCAGAACTTCCTCATCGACCACAACATCCTTGACGTGGTCGAGCGGCTGGCGTCGCTGCACGGCGGCGATGTCGTGCTCGAGGTCGGCGGCGGGCTCGGCATCCTCTCGGCGCGGCTCGCGGCCCATGCTCGGTTCGTGCACGTGATCGAGCTCGACCCCCGCCTCCGAGAGCGGTTGAGCCAGGAGCTGGCGCCGTTTGACAACGTCGGCCTGCATTTCGCCGACGCGCTCGAAATCGATTTGATCGCCCTGGCCCCTCCGCCCGACAAGGTCGTCGCCAACCTTCCCTACGGGATCGCGGCGACCCTGATCCTGCGCACGATCGCCGAGCTCGACGGAGTGCGCGAGTGGGTCGTGATGGTGCAGCGCGAGGTCGGCGAGCGGTTCGCGGCCTCGCCGGGCAGCGGCGCATACGGGGTGCCGTCGGTGCTGGCGCAGCTCGCCTGCGAGGTCAAGATCCTGCGCCCGGTCTCGCGCAACGTCTTCAGGCCGGTGCCCAACGTCGACTCGGTGCTGCTCGGCCTTCACCGCGCTGGAGCCGGGGCGGATCCTGCGATCGTCGCGCTCGTGCACGCAGCCTTCGCCCACCGCCGCAAGGCGCTGGCAGGCTCGCTGGCGCTCTCGTCTGACGCTGAGCGGCGCTGGGGTCCGGACACGCGTGAACGCGCCCGCGCGGCGCTGGTCGCGCTCGGCCACCCAGCCGACGAGCGCGCCGAGCGCCTCTCGCCCGAGGAGTTCGCAGAGCTCGCCCGCCTGCTCGCGCAATGACCACGCTCGCGGTCAGCGCGTTCGCCAAGGTCAACCTCTGTCTGCTGCTCGGCGGCCAGCGCCCAGACGGCCGCCACGAGCTCGTGACGCTGCTCGAATCGGTCGACCTCGTCGACGATCTGGTGTTGACCGCACCTTCTGACAGCGGCCGCGACGAGGTCGTCTGCCCGGCGATCTCCGGCCCGAATCTGGTCGCCGACGCGCTCACTAGCCTCAGGGTGGCCGGGTGGGGAGCGCCGCCGCTCCGCGTTGAGATCGAGAAGCGGATCCCGATCGCGGCCGGCATGGGTGGCGGCTCGGCTGACGCCGGCGCGCTGCTTCGGTCCGCCGCGCGCCTTGCGCCGGTCGCCCGCTCGACGGTGGGCGAGATCGCCGGCCGGCTCGGATCAGACGTGCCCAGCCAGCTGGATCCCGGTCCGGCACTCGGTGTCGGCGCCGGGGAGCTCGTCACGGCGCTGCAGCCGCTCGCCGAGCACGCGCTGCTGATCGTGGCGCAGCCGTTCGGGCTCTCGACCGCGGACGTGTACCGGGAGGCCGACCGGCTGGGCCTTGGGCACCCGGATGACGAGCTGCTGCGGTTGCGGGCAGAGCTCGAGGCTTGCGTTGGCGCCGTCGGCGGGCGTCCGCCGCGTGAGCTGCTGGTCAACGACCTGCAACCGGCGGCGGTGTCGCTGCGCTCGGAGGTCGGCGAGGCGCTGGCGGCGGTGCGCGAGCAGGGCGCCGACAGTGCGCTGGTGTGCGGCTCGGGGCCGACCGTGATCGGCCTGTTCTGGGGCGATCGCGCGCTGCAGCGGGCGACGGAGGCCGGTGACGGGCTGGGCAGCGCCCACCCGCGTGCCGTGGCGGTCGCGCCGATCGCAAGAGCGAGCGGAGCGGAGGGACACGCGGTGATCGATGGAGGGGCGAGCGCACCGACGGCGAACCCGTGAGCGAAAGCCCGCAAATTGCGGCACTCGGACGTGTTCGTTTCCGGCCATCGCCGGGTTCGGGCACAATCTGGATCGCGTAGTGAGCAACGAGTCAGTCACCTACCTCGTCGGCGCATGTCTCGGCGTACTCGGACTTGCAGCGTTCTGCATGTTCATCGTCGTGCCTGCGATCACGTCCTACCGCCGTCCGCTGCAGCGGGTCGCGGCCGTGGTCCTGTCGGTCTACGTACTCGCCGCCTTGATGGGGATCGGCGTCTTGCTCGGCGCCCTGATCATCGTCGAGTGGCCGCGAGTCTTCTGACCGCGCCGAGGGCGAGTGAGATGGCTGGCAGCGCTGAGAGCGGCGAAGCCCGGTCTCCGGACCTCGGCGCATTTGCCGCGATCACGGACGCGGTCGAGGCCGGCGCCGGCCTTCCCGAGATCCTCCGCGCCGCGGCGCGGGCACTGGACGCAAGCCTGATCCTGATCGACCGCTCGGCGGCCGTGCTCGCGGTCGCCGCGCGCTCGCCGGCCGACGAGCGCTCGCTGATGCGCGACGCAGACGACGTGACGACGATCGAGCTCAAGGTCGCGGATGCGCCGGTCGGCCGGCTGCGGATGCGGACTCGCGAGCGGACACCTGACGGCGCGCTGCTGCGGCTCGTCACGACCCTGATCGCCTCCGAGGTCGAGCGCGTCAGGGCTCCCGAGCGGGCCTCCGAGGAGGCCGCGGCCGGGTTCCAGCGCGCCGTGCTGACGCGCGGCATCGCCGACCGCAACGACCTGATCGCTCGCGGCAAGGAGCTCGGCACCGATCTCTCCTCAGGGGCGCTGGTCGCCGTCGTCCGCGCGCACGCGCGAAACCCGACTGAGGATGATTGGCGCCGGCGGCTGCTTGCCCTGGCGGCCCGCGGGGCGCGGTCGGTGGCCCCCGGCTCGATCACATCGCCGACCGAGGTCGACGCGGCCGAGGTCGTCGTCCTCGCTCCGGCTGCCGATCCTGACAGCGGACGCCGGGTGACAGCCGCGATCCTGCGCGAGCTCGAGTCGGGCCTGTCCGGGTTCTCGTTCGCGCTCGGGCGCAGCCGGCGCGTACAGGATCCGCTTGACCTGCAGCGCGCCTTCGACGAGGCACTGCTGGCGCTCAACGTCGCCGAGGGCGATAGCGAGCGTTCCGAACTGGCCTATGAGGAGACCGGGACCTACCAGCTGCTGCTGCCGTATATGAGCGACCCGGCCGAGCTCAACCGCTTCTACGAGGAGACGGTGCGGCCGCTGGTCGCCTACGACGAGCAGTACGAGACTGACCTGCTCGGCACCCTTGCGACGTTCCTCGACTGCGATGCGAACGTCAACGCGACCGCGGCTCGCCTGATCACCCACCGCCACACTGTCCGCTACCGGTTCGAGCGCGTTCGCGAGCTGACCGGGCTCGATGTCTCCTCGACTGACGGGCGCGAGAAGCTGTCGCTGGGACTCAAGGCGATGCGGGTGCTCGGGATCGCGCCGCCGCGCGGCCCCGCGAGCGAGCCGGGCGCCGCCGGCGGGCGCGTTCCGCGCTAGCTCTGCTCGGCGAAGCCGCCACGCGATGTGAGCGGCGTGCGGGCGGCGAGCTGCGGCATGTAGTGGTCAAGAAACACGCGCGCGACAAGTTCCTGGCGTGAGCTCACCTGCATCTTCTCGAACAGGCTCCTGATGTGATCCTGGACCGTGTAGGGCGACAGCACGAGCGCCTCGGCGATCTCCCCATTGGTCAGCCCCTGGGCGAGCAGCGTCGCGATCTCGCGCTCGCGCGGCGTGACCCCCTCGACCTCGAGCCGCAGCGCGGTCGTCTGCGGGCTCGCCGTTCGCTCTACCACGATCGCGACCTGGCCGATGGCGCTGCCCTGTGGAAGTGACGCGTGCAGTGTGAGCCAGCCGCTGGTCGTTGGGACGGCGATCGCGTCGTACTGCGCGTCGGGTTCGCTGGCTCGGCTGCGGGCGAAGGCTGCCAGCGCGAGCAGCGGACTGGGTACGGCGTCGGCGCTCGTCGCGGCGCTTCGCAGAGCCGCGAGCAGCTCGGCCGCTGGGGCGGTCATCAGCTCGATCTGGTTTGACGCGTCGAGCACCACCATCCCGGGCGCGCTCGGATCGTCGCCGCGCCGTGCCGCGTCAAAGCGAATCGAGGTGCGGATCCCGTCGGCGATCGCTCCGCTCACGGTCGCGAGCGCCCGGGCATCGTCGACGGTGAAGTCGTCGCCGTCACGGCCGCGGGCGATGTGCACCGCACCCCAGCAGCGCCCCCGGGCGACGAACGCCCCGCGCAGCTCGAACGGGATCCCTGACGGGGCGAGCAGGTCGCGATAGCGGGTGCTTCGCTCCGGGCGGCCGCGCGTGACCTGGCTCAGGATCCCGACCGGGATCCGGCGCGCAGCGAGGCCGGCAAAGGTGTTGAAGTCCTCGAGCAGGTACTCGCTGGCGATCAGCGTCGCTCCCGCGGCGGCCGCGGTCTCGCTGGTGTAGATGCCGGCGTTGATGAGCTCGTGGGGCGCGTCGCTCGTGATCAGGGCCGTCTGCGGGTCAAGCGTGTGCCAGCAGGTCGCGTCGCAGTCGACCACGCGGCGCAGCCGGCCCGCGACCTCCTCGAAGTACTCGTCGCGGGATAGGCCCCTGCGTCCGAGCACAGTGACCTCTCCCACCAACCGCTCGATCGGCCATTGCCCCGGGGCCATGCGGCGAGTATATGGGCCGCCTGCGCCGCCTCGGGCGGCCCCTCGCGTGCAGGAAATATCCCCGCACACGAGGGATCGACGGATTCGTTGCGGACGAGCACGATGCACTCATCGATCAAGCACTCGGCCACAAGGAGGCCCGCATGACACCAACAACCGACACTCCCGCCCTGGCCCCGATCGCGCTCGGCCCTGGCGAGGGCGAAGCGCTCTGGGGATTCGGCACGCTCGCCGTGGTCAAGAGCACGGGGGCGGCAACCGGCGGGCGCGTCGCCGTGCTGGACAGCCTGGCGCCTCGCGGTGCCGGCTCGCCGCTCCACGTCCACCATCGCGAGGACGAGTGGTTCTACGTGATCGAAGGCGAGCTCACACTGTGGGTCGGCGGCGACGTGATCAAGGCGCCCGCCGGCTCGTTTGTCTACGGACCCCGGGACGTCCCGCACACCTTCCTGGTCAGCTCCGATGAGGCCCGCTTCCTGCTGGTCGTGCAGCCCGCCGGGTTTGAGGAGTTCTTCCGCGCGATGAGCCAGCCCGCGCCGTCGCTGACGATCCCGCCGGCGAGCGAGCCGCCCTCCGATCCGTCACCGATGATCGCCGCCGCGGCGGAGTACGGGCTCGAGATCCTCGGTCCCCCGGGGATCCCTTCGTAGAGCGAGCCGGCGGGCTCAGGCGGTGGCCCGATCTACGGTCCTTGTGCGAGCGCGCGCTCGACCTCCTGGGCGCACAGCTCGCCGGCGACCGCGAGCGACTCGGCGCTGCGCACAGCGCGCGCGAGCACGAACGCGCCCTCCAGCGCGGCGAACATCGCGACCGCCAGCTCGCGCGACCTGCTCTCGCTGAGCCCGCTCGCGACCAGCCGCACCACGCAGGCGGCGATCCAGCTCTCGAACACCTCGGCGCACGCCTCCCGCATCGGCTCGCTGGTGCTCGACACCTCGAGCGCGACGGTCGCGATCGGACACGCGTCGGCGTAGTCGGTCTGGCGCACGTGCTCCGCCGCGCCGGCAAAGAACGCCCGCACCGCGCTCGGGGCATCCGGCGCCGGGTCGAACACAGCCCCGATCAGCTGCTCGTAGATCGCCCCCGACACCCGGATCGCCTCGGCGGCGAGCTGCTCCTTGCCGCCGGGGAAGAAGTGGTACAGCGATCCGAACGGCGCCTGCGCCTCGGTCACGATCTGCTTGACGCCGGTCGCGGCGTAGCCCTGACGGCGCAGCAGCTCGGCGCTCGCATCGACGATCCGCTCGCGTGTGGTGTTCATCGTGCCCTTGATCCGGTCCTTGAGTTGCCTGTAGTCTATCGCTAGAGCGATCAATCTAGTAGGAGGTTGCGCCGTGCAATCGTGGCTCGCCAAGAAGCTGACCTCGTATGTGATGTCCCGCACCCGTGCCGGTGACGTCGGGCCGACGCTGAAGCTCGACGGCTCCGATGTCCAGCTCACATTCCCTGGCCAGAACTCCTGGTCGGGTGTCTTCCGCGGGAAGCACGAGGTGGAGCGGTGGCTGCAACGCTTCGCCGCGGTGGGGATCCAGATCTATCCCGACGAGGTCGTCGCCAAGGGGTTCCCGTGGGACACGACGATCTGCATCCGCGGTCACGACTTCCTCCGTTCGCCCGACGGCGAGCTGGTCTATGAGAACCGCTACGTGATCTGGGGCCACGCCTCGTGGGGCAAGTTCAGGCACTACGAGGTCTACGAGGACACCCACAAGGCCAACGAGTTCGACCACTACCTGAGCGAGCACCGCCCGGAGCTCGCTGCCGCCTAGCTTCGGCGTTCGTCCAGCAGCCGCGCGGCGAGCGCAACCTCGGTGCCGGCAAGCCCGACCGAGCAGTACATGGTGATCTCGTTGGAGGTGCGCCGGCCGGGAGCACGCCCGGTGACGATCGCCGCGAGGTCAACGAGCGGTGCATCGCCGGTGAAGAACGGCTCGGCGTAGGCAGCCGCCTGCGCCGGTGAGTCACACGCGATGACCGCCGCCATGCGTGCGAGCTCGATCGGGGCCTCGTGGCCGCTGACCGATTTTGGGCCGACGGTCGCCACGTGCGTGCCGGGCGCGATCTCGGCGGCCTCGAGCACCGGCGAGCGTGACGACGTCGCGAGCACGATGACCGCCGCGTCGCGCACCGCCTCGCCCGCGCTGGCTGCGGGGCGTGCGTCCAAGTCCAGCTCTGCACGCACCCGGCCGGCGAACGCCTCGCGGTTCTCGGGTCTGCGGCTGTAGACGGTCACGGTCTCGATCGGCCGGACCGCGCACAGCGCCCACAGCTGCGTCCAGGCCTGCGTTCCGGCCCCGATCACGCCGACGCTGGTCGCAGCTTCGCGCGCGAGCAGATCCGCGGCGACCGCTCCGAGCGCCCCGGTCCGCCGCGCGCCGAGCTCGTCGCCGATCACGATCCCGCGCAGCTCCCCGGTCGGCGCCCAGACGGCGGTCAGCTGATCGCCGGCCGGCCGCCCCGCGCGGTAGGCGCGAAAGCCGCTGGTGCCGTCGGCCAGCTGGCCGACCGTGTACACGTAGTCAAACCCGTCGAGCTCGGCGCGGATCCGGGGCGGGGCGCGCAGCTGGCCCCGGTCGGCGGACGCAAGCACCTCGCGCATCGCCTCGACGGCGGCGGTGGCCGCCATCGCGCGGACGTCGGCGTCGGTCGCGATCTGAAGGCTCATCCGGGCGGCTCGTGTGTGCGCGCGCTGATCAGCGTCGTCGCACGGCGCTTGGCGCTGGTTGGGATAGCGCGGCCGAGCAGGGAGCGGTGGTCGGCGACCCAGCGGTACCCGCGGTCGGTGGCGCGCGGTGCGCGGCGCAGGGCTTGCGCCGGTATCCGCCCGCCCGGGAGCAGTGCGATGACCGCCGGGAGCGCCGCCCCCGCCGAGGTGCGCACGCCGTCGGGCGAGACGAGGTGCCATGAGGCCGCCCGTTGGTCGGGGGAGAGCGCGGCGAGCAGGGCGTCTGACCCGGGCGTTCCGAGCGCGAGTGGCCGCAGCCGCCGGCGCGTGTCGGCCCGCAGCAGCAGTGCGAGCATGCAGCGACAGAAGCCGCAATCGCCGTCGTAGATCACGGTCCATGGGTTCGCGCTGCCGCCGCCGGACGCCTCCATCTGCTCGGATAGGATCGCGCGCCATGGCGATCGGCGTGATCACCGGCTCCGGCAACAACGCCCTACCCGGCTTTGATCACGCCGATGTGGACGACGTCCAGACGCCGTTCGGGGCGGCCCGCGTCTCGCACGGGGAGTACCGCGGCGTCGAGCTGCTGCACATCTCGCGCCACGGTCCGGGCCACGTGCGCCTGTCGAGTCAGGTCGAGCACCGGGCCAACATCTGGGCCCTGAACGAGCTCGGCGCCAGCGCGGTGATCGGCTGCTCGGTCTGTGGAGCCGTCGATCCATCTCTGAGACTCGGATCGCTGGTCGTGTTCGATGACCTGCACTTCATCTCCAACCGGCTGCCCGACGGCTCGCTGTGCTCGTTCTTCATCAAGCCGGGTGACCCCGGCCGAGGCCACTGGATCCTGCACGGCAGCCCGCTCTCCGACGGGGTCCGAGCGGCGCTCGTGGCCGCCGCCGCAGAGGCCGGCCACGAGGCGCGTGACGGAGGCACGTACGGGCATGTCGACGGGCCCCGGTTCAACACGCCGACCGAGATCGCCCAGCTCGCCGG
Organism: uncultured Solirubrobacterales bacterium; assembly: GCA_963770885.1. GTDB lineage: Bacteria > Actinomycetota > Thermoleophilia > Solirubrobacterales > Solirubrobacteraceae > Palsa-465. Next base: position 184,341 of record CAVYRI010000004.1, read on the forward strand.
GTGCGGCGTGACCGCCGTCAGCCAGACCGCGGGCCCCGAGGTCGTGCTGTGCGGGGAGCTGGAGCTGCCCTACGGGTTGGTCGGGTTCGTGACCGACTACGCCAACGAGGTGCTGCCGGGCGCGACGACCCCGGTCGCGAAGTTCATCGAGCTGATGAGCGCCAGCCCCGCCGTGTTCGCCGATGTCGTCGCCGGTGCGGCCGCGCGGCTGGACCGCGAGCCGCCCGCGCCGGCGGGGACGATGTACCGCTTCGAGCAGGGCTGACGCTGTTGGTCGACCTGCTGCGACCGCGTGCGGTGGTGGTCATCGCGCGGGTCCCCTCGGTTGGGTCCGCAGCCGATGGGTTGCGATCTGTGTTGGGCGGTGACCGGCTCGTGGCGCTACGGCGCCTGTTGCTGGCGCGCGCGGTTGCCTGGGCGCAGCAGGTGGCGCCGGGCTCGGTGCATGTGGCCTACGAACCCGCGGGCTCGAGTGGGGAGCTGCGAGAGCTGGTGGGAGCGACGGCCGGCGTGTTTCCCCAGAACGGCGCCGGCCTCAGCGGGCGGCTTGCGAACGCGAGCACACTGGCACTCGCGGGGGGCGCCGGGCCGCTGCTGATCGCCTGGCCCGACCTGACGGCCTGGCACACCGAGCACGCCGAGGCGGCGCTCACCGATCTCGGCGACGGGCTCGAGCTGGCGCTCGGGCCGGTGTTCGACGGCGGCTTCTATCTGGTCGCGCTCGCCCGGCCGCTGCCGGCGCTGTTCGGGCTCCCGGACCGCGCGTGGCGCAGTCCGGACGCGCTCGCGCTCGCATTCGCGGCTGCGCACAGCGCCGGGATCGAGGCGGGGATGCTGCGCGCCGAGCGGGGGTTGCACAGTCCCGATGACGTGCGCGCGGCACTGGCGGACCCGTTGCTCGATGACGAGCTGCGGGCGGTGCTCGACCTCGGGACGTGACGGGCTACGCTTCGAATCGAGCCCAGGCCCAATACACTGGGGAGTGGTGTAACGGCAGCCCGCCGGCCTTTGGAGCCGTGAGGTCCAGGTTCGAATCCTGGCTCCCCAGTTTGTAACAAATCCCTGCAAAACACGCCTTTCCGTCCGGCGGTCGAACTATTATTTGTGGCATGCCGTGGCCCCCTCCGTTCACCGAATCCGAGCTGCGCGAGGCGATTGCTCAGGCGACAAACTGGGCCGAGACGCTCCGCCTTCTCGGGTACGCCGTCAAGGGCGCCAACCACCGGACCGTCCAGCGATGGGCCAGGAACTGGGACATCGGAACCGACCACTTCGATCCTCGCATCGGTCGCCGTAATCGCGGTCGTGCGCGCGCCAAGCCATTGGAAGAGGCGCTTGTCGAGAACTCGACATACGCACGCGGGACGCTCAAGGTGCGGCTGTTCGAGGCCGGGCTCAAACAGCGCGAGTGCGAGATGTGCGGCCAGGGCGAACTGTGGAATGGGCACCGGATGTCGCTGGTGCTTGACCACATCAACGGCGTCTCGAACGATCATCGTCTCGAGAACCTCCGCGTCCTCTGTGCCAACTGCGCCGCGACGCTGGAGACGCATTGCGGGCGCAACCTGCCACGCGAGCGGACGTGCCCGCGGTGCGGCACCGTATTCGCGCCGAGGCACATCCGTCATCGGTTCTGCTCCCAGCAGTGCGTCGGTGCAGACAACGGCGACCGTCTCCGTGGCGTTGCTCATCCCGAACGCCGCAAGGTGCCGCGCCCCTCCCACGACCAGCTGCTCGAGGACCTGCGCTCGATGAGCTTCGTCGCTGTTGGTCGCAAGTACGGCGTCAGCGACAACGCGATCCGCAAGTGGATCCGGTGGTATCAGGCCGATCAGGACCGCGAGGAGGCTGCCTGATTGCGACGGAGAGCCGAGCATCGCCTACGATTGCGCCAGTGACCGCTCCGGTCGTCGTCATTCTTGCCGCGGGGCAGGGCACTCGGATGCGCTCTGCGGTGCAGAAGCTGTTGCATCCGCTCTGCGGGCGGCCGATCATCGCCTGGCCGATTGCGGCTGCCCAGGAGGCGGGAGCGTCGAAGGTGGTGCTCGTCGATTCGCCCGAGCGGCGGCTGCAGACGATGGTCGAGGGGGCGCACGGCAACGTGGTGCTGGTCGTGCAGGAGCAGCCACTCGGCACCGCCGATGCGGTCAAGGCGGCGGTGGGCGAGATCGGCGACGAAGACACGGTGATCGTGGTCAACGGCGATTCGCCGCTGATCACCGCGCGCGACGCTGGCCGACCTGGTCACCGACCATGAACACACCGGCGCTGCCGCGACGATCGCGACGATGGTGCTCGACGATCCGTCGGGATACGGGCGGGTTGTCCGCGCGCCTGACGGGACCGTCGAGCGGGTGGTCGAGACCAAGGCCCCCGGCGACGCGAGCGAGCTCGAGCTTCACATCCGTGAGGTCAACACCGGGATGTTCGCGTTCGAGGGCGGTGCGCTCAAGACGGCGCTGCAGGAGGTCCGCGCCGACAACTCCCAGGGCGAGCACTACCTCCCCGATGTGCTGCCGATCCTGCGCAGTCACGAGCGGACCGTGATGGCGCACGAGCTGACCGACCCGACCGAGCTGATGCAGATCAATGACCGCGTCCAGCTTGCCGACGTCACCGCGATCGCCCAACGCCAGATCCACGAGCGGCTCATGCTCGCCGGCGTGACGATCGTCAACCCCGCGGCGACCGTGATCGACGCTCAGGTACAGCTCGGCCAGGACACGGTGATCGCTCCGTTCACCAGCCTTCACGGTGCGACCCAGGTCGGGACCGAATCGACGATCGGCCCGGGCAGCACGCTGATCGACGCCGAGGTCGGCGACGGCGCGACCGTCCTTCACTCCTACATCAAGGAAGCGGTCGTCGGCGATCGTGCCAGCGTCGGGCCGTTTGCGTACCTGCGTCCCGGGACCATCCTGCGCGAGGGCGCCAAGGCGGGGACGTTCGTGGAGATCAAGAACTCCGACGTCGGCGCCGGGACCAAAGTGCCCCACTTGTCATACATCGGAGACGCCGATATCGGCGCGGGCACCAACCTCGGCGCCAGCACGATCACCGCCAACTACGACGGCTACCGCAAGCACCGCACGACGATCGGCGACCGCGTCAAGACGAGCGTCGACACGACGCTGATCGCTCCCGTCACGCTCGGTGACGAGGCCTACACGGCCGCCGGGTCAGTGATCGGCGACGATGTTCCGCCCGGCGCACTCGGCGTCGCGCGGTCGCGACAGAAGAACATCGACGGCTACGCTGAGCGCCGTCGCGAGCGCGCCGAGGCCGAGGCTCGAGACGCCGAGCACAGCAAATGAACCCGACCACCGAGAGCCTCCTTACCTCGACCGAGCCGTCAGGCGCCGGGCGTAGACTCGCGGACACCTTGGGAGTGGTCGAAACTCGTACCGCCCCGACCGCCATGTCGGTCGGCTACGACAAGCGGCTGATGCTCGTCTCGGGACGGGCGAACCCCGAGCTGGCCGCCAAGATCGGCTCCAAGCTCGGCGTCGAGCTCAGCGAGGTGACGACCAAGACGTTCTCCAACGGCGAGGTCTACTGCCGCTATCGCGAGTCGGTCCGCGGCGCCGACGTGTTCATCGTGCAGCCGATCTGCGGTAACCCCGACACCGGGGTCAACCCCAATGACGCGCTGATGGAGCTGCTCGAGATGACCGACGCGGCGGTCGGCGGCTCGGCCCACCGGGTGATCGCGGTCACCCCCTGGTACGGCTACTCGCGCCAGGACAAGAAGTCCGCGCCGCGCGAGCCGATCAGTGCCCGGCTGGTGGCGCGGATGCTCGAGTCGGCCGGGATTGACCGGATCCTGACGATGGACCTCCACTCCGGCCAGATCCAGGGGTTCTTCCAGAAGCCGTGCGACCACATGACCGCGCTGTTCATGCTGACCCAGTACTTCGCCGACCTCGGCCTCGAGGACCTCGTCGTCGTCTCGCCTGACGCCGGCCGGGTGAAGCTGAACAAGAACTTCGCGTCCAAGATCGGCGCCGATCTGGCGATCCTCAACAAGGAGCGCCCGGCGCAGCAGGTTGCCGAGATCGGGTACGTGATCGGTGAGGTCGCCGGCAAGACGGCGGTGCTCGTCGACGACCTGATTGACACCGCCGGCACGCTGAAGGCGGCCGCGCGGGCGGTGCTCGAGGCCGGCGCCCGGCGCGTCTACGCGGCGGCGACCCACGGTGTCTTCTCGGGCAATGCATGGGAGAACCTCGCAGCGGCCGGCTTCGAACAGGTCGTGGTCACCGACACGCTGCCGATTCCGCACAACGCCCCGGATAACGTCCGCGTTCTCTCCTGCGCGGACCTGCTGACCAACTCGATCCGCCAGATCTTCACCGACGGCTCGGTGAGCGACGTGTTCGGCGGCGAGAACCAGCTGTTCTAAGCACACCCCCGTCAACGCCGGTGATATGGGCCGCTTTGACAACCTCGTGTCACCGAGAAGAATGTCTGGACCCAGTGTGATGGCTCCCAGACGCTCGTTCGCCTCTCAGCTGTACCGCGCCTTTCGGCTCTCGACCGACTCGGTCACGCAGATGTTGATGGGAACCCCACCGCATCTCAAGCAGGGCCCGGAACCCGATCCAAACGGCATGTTCACGGACGACGCGAAGCTGATCGACGCTCTCGTCCGCGCACAGCGAGCTGAGTCAGCTTGGACGGTGGCAGAAGCGGCCGGGGTCGACTCGACGTACGCCGCAGAGGCCCTCGCCCGGATGGCCGACTACGTCCCGGACGGGCCGGACGATTCAGGCTATCCGCTGGTGCGTCGGCTGGACCTTGGGCCCGATATGTATGAAGCGCTGTGACCGGGGCAGCGCTCCCCGAGCGTGCCTGTGCTGGGAGGCGAACCTACAGGCCGCCCCGGCTCAGGCCGACAGAGGATGGGGTCTGGACCCCATTGGCGCGCGCTCGGGCCGAGCATAGATTTGTCGCCTGCTTTCAGATCTGGGGCACCGGGCAACGGGGGCGCTGCCCCGATCGTCCATATGGGGTCGGGGCAGCGCACCGGTGTGCGACTGCATTGCCCAGCTCAGCTGACGCCGTACAGCCCGAGCGCGTTCTCGCGCAGGATCATCCGCGCCGCCTCATCGGCCGCGCCTCCAGGCAGCATCGCCGGCAACACCTCCGCGAGCGCGTCACGCCACCAGGTCGCGGCCAGCAGATAGAGCTCGGGCGTCGCCGCCGCGTCTGACGCGTACAGCAGCTTTGACACCGGGGCGAGCTCGAGCGCCTCGGCCAGCGCTGCGGCCGGACGCGACACGTGCGGGATCGTCAGCGACAGATCGAAGAACACGTTCCCGTAGACGTGGGCCAGCCAGCCGGCCTCGCGGACGAACGGGTAGCAGTGCAGGAGCACGAAGGTGGTCTCCCGGAAGTGCTCGATCAGCGGCTTGAGCAGCCCCGGCCGCGCCGCCGGGAGCGACAGGTCAGCGTCACCGAAGCCGGTGTGCACCTGCACGGGCAGCGGGGCGCCGGTCGCCTCGTTGGCCTCGAGCGCCGCGAGCAGGACCTCGCGCAGCGGCCTCCCCTCGATCCGCCCGGTCCGCCCCGGAGCCCGGAGCGCATCGAGATCGAGCCCGCCACGGTATGCGACGACCGTCTTCAGCGCCACGTAGCCGTCGGCGCGCGCCGTCGTGACGGCGCTGCGAACCGCGTCAACCGTCGCGCGGTCACCCGCCTCTTCGGCGACCCGCTCGACTCGCATCACCGGTCGCGCCTGACACCCGGCCAGCTCGCCGAGCTCCTCGCAGGTCGTCCCGATCGCGGGCGGCGGGAAGCCGTCGTCGAGGAACAGCATCTCGGTGCCGGTCGCGCGTAGCAGCTCCGTCACATAGGCGCTCGGATCGGTGCCCATCCGGCGCTCGTAGACGGCCTCCTCGGTCGGCTCACAGCCGAGCGAGCCGGCGAGCAGAACCATCGCCCGCCGGTACATGACGCCGGTGGCGATGTGCGGCCACTGGCGGGGGTCGTCGCTCTCGGAGAACAGGCCTCGGAACTCGTCAAGGCTCGCCGGCTGCGCCTTGAGCACGCCGTGGGCATGGTGGTCGACGAGCCCGATCCCGTCTAGTACTTCGCGAAATGACCCTGTTGCTCGAATGCCTGATCTCCCGCCGAGTAGGTCTCCCACTCGGATCCTCGCACGGCCAGGTACGCCTCGGTCAGCGTCGGGCGCAGCGCGCTGCAGAGCAGCTCGTCGGCCGCGAGCGCGTCTAGCGCCTCGCGCTGGGTCGCCGGCATCGGGACGATCCCGCGCGCGTCACGCTCGGCCTCCGGGATCGTCGCGGGATCGACACCGACCGGCTCGGGCGCCACGAGCTGACGCTCGATCCCGTCCAGGCCAGCGGCGATCAGCCCGCCCACCGCCAAATACGGATTGCAGCTCGCGTCCGATGACTTCAGCTCTGCGTTGGTCGACGACTCGACCGCTCCACGCAGCGGTGACGCGACACGGACCGGCGCCTCCCGGTTGTCAAAGCCCCAGCAGACGAATGCGCCGGCCCAGTAGTGGGGCACGATTCGATGAAACGAGTTGAAGCTCGGCGCGGTCAATCCCGACAGGCCCGGCAGGTGCGCCAGCACCCCGGCGATGAACGAGCGCGCGATCTGTGACAGCCCGTCGTCCGCCGCCCCGTCGTAGAAGCGGTTGCGGTCGCCGTCCCAGAGCGAGAAGTGGATGTGGCAGCCGTTGCCCGCGTTCTCGGGCCACGGCTTGGGCGCCAGCGACGCGACCAGCCCCTGCCGCATCGCGACCGCGCGGATCGTCTCGCGGACCAGCACCTGCTCGTCGGCCGCCTGGAGCGCCGGTGCATGGCCGGTCGAGATCTCCTGCTGGCCGTGGCCCAGCTCGGCGTAGTACTGCTCGAGCCCGATCCGCTGAGCCTCGAGCGCCGCCGCGAGCTCGTCGACGTAGTTCTGCGAGGCGGTCATGCCAATCGTCGAGAAGCACAGCGACGAGTCGATCGGCACATAGGCGCCGTCGATGACGGTTGCGAGCGAGAACTCGTTCTCGAATGCGGCGCGCAGCACGAGCCCGCGCTCGGCCAGTCGCGCCTCCATTCGCTTCAGGAAGGAACGCTGGCAGACGCCGGCCGGGGAGCCTTCGAGTGCGATGTTGTCGGTCAGCACCGCGCCGGAATGGGGGGCATAAGGCAGCACGCGGAAGGTGTCGAGGTCAGGGATCAGCCTGATCTCTCCGACCGGCCCCATGCCCGGCACCGGCTGCAGGTGATCGAGCGAGTTCATCGCCTGCATCGCGACCGTGACGCCGATCCCGGACTTCAGCCGGCCCTCGAGGCCGTGACGGGCGCAAGCCTTGGCCCGGATGGTGCCGTCGTTGCCGCACCAGAGGAAGCGGATGAAGCGCAGCCCCTGTTCGTCGGCCGCGGTGACGATCTGCTCGGCGTTCACGAACGTGGAGTTCTAGACGATCGTGTTAGATGCGCTCCGCTCGCCAGCGACAATGCCCCGATGCACGACATCTCCGACAACCGCCAATTCGGCCGGCGCGTCCAGAGCGACCGCGCCCTGCGGCTGATGGAGGTTCTGGGCCTCAGCGAGGAGGAGTTGTGCGCGACGCTCGATGTCGACGCGCTGGCGCTGCTCTCAGGTCAGCTTGACCAGAACTCCGAGCTGCCGATCCTGCTGGCGCTCCTCAACGACGCCGTAGACACCGCCGGCTTGGCGATGCTCAAGCGGTGGGTCCGAACGTCCGGCCCGGCGGGACGGCCGATCGAGATGCTGCTGACGCGTGACTTCGGCGCCTTCGAGGATGCGCTGGCCGAGTTCGCGCAGCGCGGGTTCGTGCTCCGGGGCGGGGGCGGCGAGCGTGGCTGAGCCATTCGTCTACCAGCTGCGGGTGCGCTACGCCGAGTGCGATCCGCAGGGCGTGCTGTTCAACGCCAACTACCTGGCCTACATCGACCATACGATCACCGAGCTGTGGCGGGCAGCGTACGGCGGTTACCACGTGATGCTCGAACAGGGCGTTGACATCGTCGTCGCCGAGGCCAACCTCCGCTTTCTGGGCTCGGCCCGGTTCGATGACGAGCTCACGATCGAGGCAGTGGTGACGAACATCGGCACCACGAGCGTCACGACCGGCTATCGCTTCCTGCGCGGCGAGGAGGTGCTGCTCGAGGCGACGCTGCGCCACGTGTTCGTCGACCGCGAGACGGCGATCAAGACGCCGATGCCGGATTGGGCGCGTGCGGGGCTGATGCCGTGGGCACCAGCGTCCCCGGCTCCGACCGCCTCCCCGGCCCCCGCTTCGACGGCCTCCCCGTCCCCGGCTCCGACGGCCTCCCCGGCACCGGGCGACTAACTGACCTCGTCTTCGTACTGCGGCTGCTTCTCGGGCCAGACGCCGATCAGGTGATGAAACACGCGCGCGCCCCAATGGTCGACGGCGGCCGTGACCCCGGCCATGATGCCGGCCTCGACCACGTGCGACACAACGATCTTGGTCGTGCTCGCGCTCGTGCCTGAGGGCGGCGGGGGCTTGTCATCGAACCGCTCCCACAGGCTGTTGAACAGCGAGCGGCCGATCCGGGCGGCGATCAGCCCGCCTATCAGTCCAAACGGTTTGTAGAGCAGCCTCATCGGGTTGGCAGCCTACAGACCACGGCCGCCCCGGTCAGGCGTCGCGCCCGCCACGGCGCGGGCGCCCAACCGGCCCCAACCGGCGCCAATCCCCGCCAATCCCCGCGTGCAAGCGTCAACGACCGGCGCGAGTGGGTAAATGTCGTCTGTAACCTTTGGTCTGAGGAGCAAGAAATGCTCGAGGAGGATCGAAGTCGGGACGACGGCGGGGCTGAGGCGCTTCTGCGGCGGGCGTTGCTCGACGACTCGTCCGCGGTGGCCGTGTCGCTGCGGGTCAACGGGCTCCCGCTCAGCGAGGCGGTGACGGTCATCTTCCACGGCCGGCGCGACCTCGGAACACTTCAGACCTATGTCACCTGGGGTAGCCGCGGCGCCGGCATGACGGTCTCGGCCGGCGATCTGCTGCGCGTGCCGTGCGATCTCGACCTGGCCGACGCCGAGGACCGGGAGGAGGCCGAGCGGCTCTACGTCGAGCAGGCAACCGCGCTGCGAGACGCGCTGGTGGGGGCCGACACCGTGCTCGACGTGTGGCGCGAGCCGCTCGGCGAGCTCGCGGGCGGCGACGTCGCGATCGACCACTCGATCGAGCTTTCGGTGCGCCTACCGGCACCGCGACTGCTGCCGACGGCGCTCGTGGCGCCCGAATCCCAGCTCGTGGTCACCCCCGTGTGCAGCGCCCGGACGCTCGCTGACGGGCGCCCGCCAATGGGGATCGCGTGCGCCCAACAGGACCTGACGCGCGTCTACCCGCTCGCCGATGATCCCGAGCGGTGCGTTGAGGACTTCCTCGAGCTGGCCGCCGATCACGCTCTCGAGCTCGCCGACCGGCTCGAGCACCAGGAAGCCTCCGTGCAGCGCTTCCTCGAGCTCAGCGGCGACGATTAGCCCTGCGCCGGGCGCGACGCGGCTCGCTAGCGTCCGCGCCGGTGCGGCGGACCTACATCGTGTTGCTGATCGCCGTCGGAGTGATCCTGTTTCTCGCGATCAGCGGGCTGCTGGCCCGCGCGTTCAGCGTCAGCGGGGCCGAGCAGGCGGCGCTCACGACGCTCGTCAAGAACGAGGCGCGCGGCGACACGAGCGCTGTCATCTCAGCGATCGACGGTTGCAGCGCGAGCCCCACCTGCCGCGCCCGCGCCGCGGCCGTCACCGCCAAGCTGCGCCACCCTGGCAACGTGTCCGTGATCGAGATCAATCCGTCGGCCGAGTTCTCGCTCGGCTCGACGCTCGGCACCGCGCGGATCGCGTGGCTCGCCGGCGGCTCGCTGCCACGCGTGCAGTGCGTCCGGGTCCGCCACGCGGGAAATGTTCTCGCCGGCTTTCACATCGAGCTGCTGAAGCTCAGCGGCAGGATCGCGGGCGGGTCCGACTGCCCGATTCACTTCTGAGCACCAGTTTGGGGGCGGCTAGCGATGCGGAGTTCGGACCGGCGGTCGCGCCGGCTCGCGGATCGGGCGCCGTTCACGCCGCGGGAGCAGCTCGCCGAGCCGCCCGGGCTCGCGCAGACGGATCCGTGACTGGGCCGCGTCAGGAAGTGGGATCCCCCCTCGCGGCGGAGCCGGTGGCGTCGGCGGACGCTTGGGACCGCGACCCCAGCCATCGTCACCCTCACCCTCCGAACGGCGAGCTGGGTTGGGCGAGTCGTCGCGCAGCGCCGGGAACAGGAGCACCGCAATGCAGCCAAGTCCCAGAAGGTGGACCCCAGCGATCCACAGCAACACCTGGGCGTCGCCCGACATGGGTTAAGGTTAGCGCACGGTTAGTGGCTCGTGGGAGGGTACTGAGCGTGGCGGCGGCAACGGCAACCGCGCCTGCGGCGGCCCGGCGACCGCGTCTCAGGCGGGCCCGGCAACCGCGCCTCCGGCGGCCCGGCAACCGCGCCTCTGCGCTTTCGCAAACCGCCCGCTACCATCGAACGCCGCCGATGGCACGCAGAGAGACCGAAACGCTGAAAGTTTCCCCACGGGAGCCTGGAGGCTCCCGCAGCGCTCGCCGCCTGCGCCATGAGGGCAACGTCCCCGGGATCGTCTACGGCGGTGGTGAGGACCCGGTCGCCTTCCAGGTGCCTTCACGCGAGCTGCGCTACGCGCTCTCTCACGGCGGTGCCGTGATCGACCTCGAGATCGGGGGCGCAGGCGCGACCCCGGTGGTGGTCAAGGAGCACGACCGCCATCCGGTGACCGGGGCGTCGACCCACGTCGACCTGCTCCGGGTCCGGCTCGACGTCAAGATCCAGTCGACCGTGCAGCTCGAGCTGACCGGCGTCGAGGATGCGCCCGGCGTCAAGGAGGGCGGTGTGCTCGAGAGCGTCACCCGCGAACTGACGATCGAGGCCCTGCCGAACGACATTCCAGACTCGATCCAGCACGATGTGTCGGCGATGGTGATCGGCGACACGCTGACGCTCGACGCGCTCCAGGCTCCGGCCGAGGTCACGTTGCTTGACGACCCCGAGACGGTGATCGCGACTCTCACTCCGCCGCGCCTCCAGCTCGAAGACGAAGAGGAGATCGAGTCCGAGACCGAGGTCGTCGGTGAGGGCGAGGAGGCCGCCGAGGGTGGCGCCGAAGCCGACAGCGGTGGCGACGGCGACGGGTCTGACTCCGACGCCGCGTAGGCGTCGGTCATGCGACTCACGGGCGCTCACGCCCGCGGCCCACTCGGCATCCGGCCTCGCCCACTGCCGGACCGCGCGTGAGTCGTCCAGCTGGCCCGGCAGATTGGCTCCTGGTGGGCCTCGGCAACCCGGGCTCCGAATACGAGCGCACGCGCCACAACATCGGCTTCCAGATCGCGCGCACGCTGATCGACCGCTGGCAGCTGCCCAAGCCCAAATCGCGCTACCGCGGGCTGCTGAGCGAGGGGCGGGCCGGGCCGGGCGGCCCCCGCGTCGCCGTGCTGATGCCGCAGACGTACATGAACGACACCGGCACGTCGGTGGGTCCCGCGCGCGGAGCGCTGAAAACGCCGCTTGACCACGTGATCCTGCTCTATGACGAGATCGACCTACCGTTCGGAGAGGTCCGGGTCAGGCTCGGCGGCGGGCTGGCCGGCCACAACGGGCTGAAGTCGGTCAAGCAGGGGCTCGGCTCGGCTGACTTCGTCCGCGTGCGAGCCGGCGTCGGCAGGCCGCCGACCACGGATCCCGACCGGGTCGCCGCGTACGTGCTGGGCCGATTCCGCGAGCCCGCGGCCGACGTGGAGGCGCTGATCGCGGCGGCCGCCGACGCCGCCGAGCGCGTCGTGGCGGAGGGGCCGCCCGGAGAGTGAGCGGCTCCTAGACTGAGAAGGCCAGGCCAAGATGCTCCGCGCCCTCCTTGCCAACGCCGACGAAGACCAGCAGACCGCCGCACTTGCACGCGACGGGGGCAGCGCGTTCGTATCGCAGTCGCTGCGGTCCTACCTGGTCGCGAGTCTGCTGGACCGGGACGCCGCCCAGCCCGCGATCGTCGTCGCCGGCGATGATCGCGCCGCCCGTGATCTGGCCGGCGGGCTGCGGGCCTGGCTGGCACCGCGCGAGGTCCGCTACTACCCGAGCCGCGGCGTCACCTATGAATCGCATCTGGTGCCGCCGCCGCACCTCGTCGGGTTGCGGATCGCGGCGCTCGATGCGCTGCTCGCCGGCGGCGAGGCCGCGCCGGTGGTGGTCGTCAGCGCGGTTGCACTGTCGGAGAAGGTGCCCGACCCCGCGATGCGCCCACGCGGCTTCGAGCTGCGCGTCGGCGAGCTGCTCGATCTCGACGAGACGGCGCTCGACCTTGTCGCCGCCGGCTACGAGCGCGTCGACCAGGTCGACGACCGCGGCCAGTTCGCGATCCGGGGCGGACTGCTCGACGTCTTCCCCGCGACCGAGGATCGCGCGGTCAGGGTTGACCTGTTCGGTGACGAGATCGAGTCGTTGCGCTGGTTCTCGACCTTCACCCAGCGGTCACTGGGCGACGCCGAGGTGGTCGAGGTCGCGCCCGCGGCCGAGCTCGCGCCCGAGCACCGTGAGCTGGCCGAGATCGCCGCCCTCGAAGACGCCTCCGAGCGCCCGGACATCGCCGAGCTGCTGCCGGTCGAGAACTTCCACTCGTTCCTCGAGCTCGCGGCACAGGACGCGGCCGTGCTGATCGCCGGCGAGGAGGACGTCGCGCCGGCGCTGGCCGACCACTGGCAGGACGTGACAGCCGCGTTCCACGACGAGGACGCTCACAGCCTCTACGTCGCGCCCGAGCAGATCGTCGCCGAGCTGCACCAGCGCGTCCGGATCCGGCTGTCGAGCATTGACCAGGATCAGCCGTTTGCGTTCCGCGCCCAGACCGCCGACGTCGCCGCCCGTGGGCTCAAGCAGGCCGAGCCCGAGCTCGAAAAGCTCGCGCGCTCGGGCTACCGGACGGTGGTCACGTTCGCCCGCCGTGGCGAGGGCGAGCGGTTTGCGTACAACCTCGGCCGGCTGAAGGTCCACTGGCTCGGCGACAGCGACGGGTCGAGCCCCGCGGCGGGGCTGATCACGCTCGCCCAGGCGCGGCTGCAGACCGGCTTCATCGCGCCCCAGTTCCACCTCGCGGTGATCCCCGACCACCGGCTCTTTCACCGCCGCCGTGATCCCGAGAGCCCAGGGCGCGAGCGCCGGCGCGGCGTGCTGCGCAGCTTCGCCGACCTGCGGACCGGCGACATCGTCGTCCACGAGGACCACGGGATCGCGCGCTTCGCCGGCTTTGACACCAAGACGGTCGCCGACGTCACGCGCGATTATCTTTACCTCGAGTACGCGGGCTCAGATCGTGTGTTCGTCCCCGTCGACCAGCTGGCGAAGATCAGCCGCTACGTCGGGGCGGGCGGGTCGCACCCGCCGCTCTCCAAGCTGGGCGGCAACCGCTGGGAGGCGATCAAGGCCCGGGCGCGGCGGGCGGCCCAGGAGCTGGCCGGCGAGCTGCTCAACCTGTACGCGGAACGCAAGCGGCGCGAGGGACACGCGTTCCCGATCGACACCGACTGGCAGCGGGAGTTCGAGGATGCGTTCCCGTTCAACGAGACCCCCGATCAGCGTGACGCGATCGAGTTCGTCAAGGCCGACATGGAGGCGCCGCGGCCGATGGACCGGCTGATATGCGGCGATGTCGGCTACGGCAAGACCGAGGTCGCGCTGCGCGCGGCGTTCAAGTCAGTCCAGGACGGCATGCAGGTGATGCTGCTGGTCCCGACGACAATCCTCGCCCAGCAGCACTACGGCACGTTCACCGAGCGACTGAAGGACTACCCGGTGACGATCGAGCACGTGTCGCGGTTCAGGTCCGCCGCCGAGCAGCGCGAGACGGTCGCACGGTTCACGAAGGGCGAGGTCGACATCCTGATCGGGACCCACCGGCTGCTCTCCCGCGACGTGCGCGCCAAGGACCTCGGACTGCTGATCGTTGATGAGGAGCAGCGCTTCGGGGTCAAGCAGAAGGAGCTTCTGCGACAGCTCAGGCTCCGCGTCGACGTGATCTCGATGAGCGCCACGCCGATCCCACGGACGCTGCAGATGTCGCTCGCGGGCGTACGCGACATCAGCGTGATCGAAACGCCGCCCGAGGGCCGGCGGCCGGTCAAGACCTACGTCGGCGAGTACGACGAGGAGCTCGTGCGCCGGGCGCTGCTGCGCGAGAAAGAGCGCGGCGGCCAGGCGTTCTTCCTGCACAACCGGGTCGAGACGATCGAGGAGACCGCCGTGCGGCTGCGCGGCCTATGCCCCGGTCTGCGATTCGAGGTCGCGCACGGCCAGATGGACGAGCGCCAGCTGGAGGGACACATGCTGTCGTTCCTGCGCGGCGACGCCGACGTGCTGGTCTGCACGAGCATCATCGAGTCCGGCATCGACATCCCGCAGGCCAACACGCTGATCGTCGAGCGCTCGGACATCTTCGGGCTCGCCCAGCTGTACCAGATCCGCGGTCGCGTGGGTCGCTCTGCCGAGCGCGCCTACGCCTACCTGCTGTATCCAAGTGCCGCGGCGTTGACGCCCGAGGCGGCCCAGCGGCTGTCGGCGCTGTCTGACTACACCGAACTGGGCGCGGGCTTCAAGATCGCGATGCGCGACCTCGAGCTGCGCGGGGCCGGCAATCTGCTCGGTGACGAGCAATCCGGCCACGTCGCCGCGCTCGGGTTTGAGCTCTACATGCAGATGCTCGACGAGGCCGTGGCGGCATCCGAGGCGGCGGCCGGGGATGGGAGCAGTGGCGAGCCGGAGTGGGAGCCGGTCCGGCTCGACGTCAACGTTGACGCTTACGTGCCGGCCGATTACATCCCCTACGAGCAGGCCAAGGTCGACGTCCATCGCCGGATCGCGGCCGCCCGCGAGGTCGCGGACCTGGTGCTGCTGCGCGAGGAGCTCGAGGACCGGTTCGGGCCGGTGCCCGATCCACTCCGTAACCTCATCCAATTGCAGCAGGCGCGGATCAAGCTCGGGCAGGCGGGAGCCCGAGCGGTCACGATCAGAGGCGACCGGCTGGCGATGACGCCGATCGAGCTCGACTCGGTCCGGGCCAAGAAGATCCGTGCCGAGATCCCCGAGGCGCTGTACGAATCGGGCAAGTCGCAGCTGTCGGTGCGCGTGCCCAAGGATCCCGAGCAGCGCTTCCCGGCGATCGTCCGCGCGGCTGACGTGCTGCTGTCGGTGACACTCGAGGCCGAGGAGGAGTCGGCCGTCGAGGCGGCGTGAGCCGCGGCATATTCCTATGGGTCTCGTAAGAGATCGGCGGATGCGACGCCTGATCGATGAGAGGCCGCTACCATCACGGGCCATCGCATGAAGTCTCTACGTTCCATCCCGGCGCTTGGCGCCTTTTTTGTGGCCATCGCGCTCGCCGTGTCGGCCTGCGGAAGCGGAGTGCCGGGCAACTCGGTGGCAGTCGTCGCCGGCAACCCGATCAGCACCCAGGCGTTCAACCACTGGATGTACGTGCTGGCCAAGACACAGGCCGCCCAGTCACCCGGTCAGCCGGTGATCGTGCCCAACGATCCCCCGCATTTCACCAAGTGCATCTCGCAGGTGAAGGCCGAGATCCCGAGCCTCGCGAAGACCTCCACCAAGACGCTGCAGGCCGACTGCGCGCGGGTCTTCACCTCGCTCTCGAGCACGGTGCTCGATTACCTGATCAAGGCGTACTGGTATCAGGCACAAGCCCACAAGCTGGGCATCACCATCACACCTGCGCAGGTGCAGACCGCGCTCGCACAGGCCAAGAAGGGCCAGTTCTCGACCGCCGCTCAGTTCAAGTCATTCCTGGACTCGACCGGTCAGACGCTCGCCGACGTCACCTACCGCATCAAGATCGAGAAGATCTACTCAAAGCTTCTGGCGCGCCACCCGACGAAGGTCACAAGCGCGCAGATCAGCACTTACTACAACACCCACAAGTCACAGTTCGGCACGCCCGAGAGCCGCAACATGAAGATCGTCCTGACCAAGACACTGGCTCAGGCGAACGCGGCGAAGGCCGCGATCGAGAGTGGCAAGAGCTGGGCGGTCGTGGCGAAGAAGTACTCGATTGACCCGACGACCAAGAACAAGGGTGGCGTGCTGACCAATGTGACCAAGGGTCAGCAGGACGCGGCTCTGTCGCAGGCGGCATTCGCGGCCAAGACCAACAAGGTGATCGGTCCGGTCAAGGGCCAGTTCGGCTACTACGTGATCGAGGTCACCAAGATCAACGCCGCGACGCAGAAGAGCCTCGCCGACTCGACCGCGCTGATCAAGCAGACGCTCACCAGTCAGTCCCAGACGGCGGCGGCCAACGCGGTCGTCAACGAGGCCAAGAAGGAATGGCAGAGCCAGACGAAATGCCGGTCGGGCTACGCGATGGCTGACTGCGCCGGCTACAAGGCGCCCAAGACCAGCACGACGAGCAGCGCCGCTACCCCCGCGCCGTAACGTGGCCGACGGGCCGCAGGACGTTCCCGAAGATCCGGTCGTCCTGGCGGCCGACGAGCCGGCCGCCCGCGCCGGCGGCGACGCGATCGCGCGATTGGATGCGATCACCCGCCGGCTGAGGCGGGAATGCCCCTGGGACCGCGAGCAGGACGAGCGGTCGATCGTGCCCCACACGGTCGAGGAGGCCTACGAGCTGGCCGACGCGGCCGACCGTCGCGATGACGCCAAGCTGCTCGACGAGCTCGGCGACGTGCTGTTCCAGGTCCATTTCCTGGCGCTGCTGCTCGAGGAGCGCGGTGCCGGCTCGCTGTCGGATGTCGCTGCCCACGTGACCGAGAAGCTGATCCGCCGCCACCCGCACGTATTCGGCGAGGTCAACGCCTCAACCGCCCAGCAGGTGCTGGCCAACTGGGACGCGATCAAACGCGACGAGCCGGGGCGTGAGGCGGGGCTGTTCGGCGAGGTGCCGGAGAACCTGCCGTCACTGCTGCACGCCCGCAAGGTCCAGCGCCGCGCCGCGTCGCGCGGGTTCGACTTTGCAGACGTCGAGGGGCCGATCAGCTCGGTCCGCGAGGAGCTGGGCGAGCTCGAGGGCGCCGAGGGCCGTGACGAGCGTTTTGACGAGCTCGGCGACGTTCTGTTCGCGGCCGTCAATGTGGCCCGCAAGCTGAAGCTCGATCCCGAACTGGCGCTCCGCGCCGCGTCGGATCGATTCCGCGCTCGCGTGCTTGCCGCGGCCAGCCTGGCGACATCCGCAGGCGCAAGTTGGGACGATCTCCCGCCTGAGCAGCAGCTCGCCTACTACGAACGCGCGCGGCGCAGCGAAAAGGAACCAGGACCTACATGAGCCACATTGAGCACGTGCATGCCCGGCAGATCCTCGATAGCCGCGGCAATCCCACGGTCGAGGTTGAGCTGAGCCTCGAGTCCGGCGCGTGGGGGCGGGCGGCGGTGCCATCGGGCGCATCAACGGGCGAGTTCGAGGCAGCCGAGCTGCGCGACGGCGGCTCGGACTGGCTCGGCAAGGGGGTCACGAAGGCCGTCGACAACGTCAACGGGGAGATCGCGACCGCGGTCCGCGGCCAGGATGCGGCCAGCCAGGCGGCATTGGACCGGATGCTGATCACGCTCGACGGCACGCCGAACAAGTCGCGGCTCGGGGCCAACGCGCTGCTGGCGGTGTCGGTCGCCGCGGCCCAGGCATCGGCGGCCGAGGAGCGCCAGCCACTGTGGCGCTACCTGGGCGGCGAGACCGCGCACGTGCTGCCGGTTCCGATGATGAACGTGCTCAACGGCGGCATGCACGCCGACAACCCGCTCGACTTCCAGGAGTTCATGATCGTCCCGATCGGCGCGCGGACGTTCGCCGACGCGCTGCGGATGGGGTCAGAGGTCTTCCAGCACCTCAAGCAGACGCTGCACGAGGCGGGGCTGTCGACGTCGGTCGGTGACGAGGGGGGTTTTGCTCCGAACCTCGGGTCCAACGAGCAGGCACTCGAGGCGCTGATGTCCGGCATCCGGGCGGCGGGCTACGTGCCGGGCGACCAGGTCGCGATCGCACTGGACCCGGCGATCTCCGAACTGCTGCACGACGACAAGTACGTGCTTTCGGGCGAATCGCGCGAGCTGACCTCCGACGAGCTCGCCTCCTATCTGTCGGGGCTCACCGACCGCTTCCCGATCATCTCGATCGAGGACGGGATGGGCGAGGATGACTGGGAGGGCTGGTCGACGCTGACCGATCAGATCGGCAATCGGATCCAGCTCGTCGGTGATGACCTGTTCGTAACCAACACCGAGCGCCTCAAGCGCGGCATCGATTCCGGCGTCGCGAACGCGATCCTGATCAAGGTCAACCAGATCGGGACCCTGACCGAGACGTTCGCGGCGATCCGGATGGCACGGGAGGCGGGCTACGCATCCGTCATCTCGCACCGCTCGGGCGAGACCGAGGACGTCACGATCGCCGATCTCGCGGTCGCGACAGGGTGCGGTCAGATCAAGACCGGCGCTCCGTCACGCAGCGATCGCGTCGCCAAATACAACCAGCTTCTCCGGATCGAGGAGGCGCTCGGACCCGAGGCGAGCTACCCGGGCCGGTCGGCTTTCCGGGCCTAGCGTTCCTGCAGCTATTCGTGCAGCAGGAAGGAGCATCGACGCGTCGAACGAAGGGCGAAGGCGATGCCGTCAGCCCGTCCCGCCACCGCTGCACCTCGCCGTCAGACGCGCACGCAGCCGCCGCGGCCGCGTCGCGTCCCGTCACGTGGCCCGCTGCTGCGCCTTCGCTGGGATCGCGCCGGCCGGATCGGCCTGCTGGTCGTGCTGGCGATCGTCGTCGGCCTCTATGTCCAGCACACGCTCTCCTACTTCTCCACCCGAGCCCAGGCGCACGGGCAGGAGGCGATCGTCGATCAGCTCGCGCGCGAGAACGCGCAGCTGCTCAAGCAGCAGCGCTCGCTGAGCGATCCGGCGACGATCGTGCGCGACGCGCGGGCGCTCGGGATGGTGCGCCCGAACGAGATCCCGTACGTGATCACCGGCCACTCCGGCCACTGACGCCGCCGAGCGCCTCCCCAGGGCCGCCGTGATGTCCTACGACGCCCCGCGGTTCGAAGAGCTGGTCGGCCTCTGGCAGGAGGGCCAGCGCCGCCTGCAGCAGGCAGAGCCCCGCGAGCGGCCGCTGCTCGAGCGGGTGGTCGAGGCGTTGGTGATCGAGCTTCGCCACCGGCTCGGGGGTCCGTTCAGCGTCGACGAGCTGGCGCAGCTGTACATCGAACAGGGGACCGACTGGTGCTTTGCGATCGCGATGCGCGAGGCTCCCAACGAGCCTTCGGCCTGGGACGTAACCACCGTCGCCGGCGCCGCGTTCGCGCGCTACGCCCGCGAGGCGGGCGACTACACGCTCGGGCGCCGGGTCGGGGAGCCCGACCCGGACCGTTAGTCGTCGTCCGCGCTGTCGGGCTCGCCGGCGCGCCGGATGATGATCTGATCCTCTTCGATCACGACCTCGACCGGCCGGTGGCCGGCCCAGTACTCGGCGTAGATCGGATCATCCTGGACGGCCGGGTCAAGCCACAGCCCGTAGCCCTCGTCGCCGTGGTCGAAGGTCGCCTCGAGGGTCTCGGGCGTGCGCCGCCGTCCGCGGCCGCCACGGCCACCGCGCCGACCTCGGCGCCGCCGCGCCGGCTTCTCGTCGTCGGCGTCCTCTTCCTCTTCTTCGTCCTCGTCGGCCTGCTCGGCCTCGGCGGCTTCGAGCTCGGCGGCGATCAGCGCGTCGTCCTCGGCGCGGAGATCGATCTCGTCGTCGAAGTCGCCGGCTATCGCGAGGCCGTCATCGGGGCTGTCGGGCTCGAGCTGCTGCTCGCGCTTGAAGGTCTGGATCTGCTGCACTGTGACATCGAGCTGGTGGGCGATCCACGCGTCGGTCCGGCCCTGGCGGACCCAGCTGCGAATGCGATTCAGCTCGGGCCTAAGAGATTTACGGGGCATTGAGCCCGGAGACTAGTACAGGAGACGGCTGCGACCGCGCCCAGCAAGATCTCAACGGTCAGAGCTTTCAGCTGACGGTAGTTCTCTGTATGCTGGCATCTGGGTTTGCCGGGCGCGTCTGCGCGTACCGGTATCAAGCAGCAACGCAGGGAGGCACGCAATGCTCGTCCTGACCCGCAAATCGAATCAGAGCATCATGATCGGTGACGACATCGAGGTGTCCGTCCTCGCGATCATGGGCGAGAAGGTGCGCATCGGGATCCAGGCGCCGCGTGACGTTCCGGTCTTTCGCAAAGAGGTGTACCTCGAGATCCAGCAGGAGCGGACTGACGCTCCGAAAGGGGTTCGCGAAGAGGTAGACGCCGCGTTGCGGGGGCTCCAGAACGAAAGTAGCGACTAGCGACTACCTGCCGAGCAGCAGGTAGAGCGACTCGAACATCACGGCGGTGACGATCAGCGCCGTCGCGATCAGCGTCAGCACGAGCACCCAGTAGCGCATCGAGCTGCGCTTGATCGCGCGCTCGTGGGTGCGCCGCTTGCGACCTGCGCACAGCATGGCGCCGGAGGGTTTCCCTCCGGCTTCGGTCAAGTTGCGTCTCGTGCCGGAACTGCTGCTCGAGCTGCGCGAGGCTCTGGCGCATCTTCATCGCCATCGTCGCGAGCCTACCAGTCTCGCCGTGGGCCCGAGTCGCCCACTCGTGACCGCCCCGGGCTTGTGCGCAAACTCCGGTTCTCTGCCTGCGGGACGGGTCAGTGGACCTGTTGGCGCTCGTATACCTGCACGAAGTGCAGGTAGTTGTCGGCGATCTGGGTGGCGGCCGTCGAGCGGTCGAGATCGTTGGCGAGAAAGCTCTTGAGCGCATCCCACCAGATCGAGCGGCCGATCGCAAAGCCGATGAACCCATCGACCGTCGCGGCGGCCTCGAGCCACTGCTCGACCTTCGCCGTCGACGCTCCACGGCCGAGCAGCACGCACTTGACGCCCGCGCGCCCCTCGCCCGAGCGGCACTGTTCGGCGAGCATCACGGCGTCGTCACGGGCATCGACGCCCTCGATCTTCCAGATGTCGACCTCGATCCCGAAGTCCTGGATGTCGGCGATCGCGCGCCGCATCAACTCGGGTCGGAGCTCGCCGTCATAGCGGTCGGTATCGCCATCGACGGACGCCAGCTGGTCCTCGGTCGCCGGGACGAGCAACTCGAACAGGAACTTGCGCCCGTTGTCGTGCAGCCAATCTGCAAGCCGCTTGAGCCGCTCGAGCTGGCGCTTGTTCAGAACGGGGTCGTCGTCGGAGTTGTAGCGGACCAGGACCTTCGAGAAGTCAGGGTTGAACCGCTCGATGTGAGCGGGAAAGTCGTCGCCGTACTCGAAGTCGAACTCGTTCTGGCCGGATTTCTCGACCGGCATCGCGAGCTTGAGCCCGTGCTCGCGGGCCTGCTCGGGCACGTCTGAGCCGAACTGCTCATCGACGAGCACTCCGGTCGGCAGCCGGCTCGGCGCCCCGCGAGACCGCTTCGAGCATGCCCTCAAAGATCAGTCGCTTGGCGTCGGAGATCGTCTCGGTCTGCTCGGGCGTCGGGTCGCCCTGGATCCCGAACATCTTCTTCTGAAATGACCCTCGATGGTCAAACGCGAGGATGTAGAGCTTTCCGTCGTAGCCAAGTGACATGGCACCGTCCTTCGTCATATTTGTCGTCTGTCGCAGTCTAGGGACGGGGTCGCCGACCCGCGTTGCAGCCCGAACTCCGATGCTCGGACCCCGCACCTCAGTTTGGCGCGCATGCCTGCCGCTCGCAAACCGGGGTACCTACGGCGGTCGCAAGTAACAAATCCGTACTCTCTGCGGCCCGTGGAGCACCACTTCGCCCAGCACGCCTACACGATCGGCATCGAGGAGGAGCTGATGATTCTCGACGCCGAGAGCCTCGAGCTCGTCAACGCGATCGAGGCGATGCTCGAGCCGGCCCCGCTGGGGGAGATCAAACCCGAGCTGATGGAGTCGATCCTCGAGATCTCGACCGACCCATGCGAGGACATCTCCGAGGCCGACGTCCACCTGCGCACGCTGCGGCGCCAGGTGAGCGACACCGCAGCGGCCAAGGGGATGGCGATCGGATCGGCGGGCACGCACCCGTTCGCGATGTGGGAGGACCAGCGGATCGTCGCGCGGCCCCGCTACCGGGACCTGATCTCGGCGCTGCGGTTCGTCGCCCGCCAGGAGTTGATCTTCGGGATGCACGTGCACGTCGGGCTCGATGACCCCGACAAGGCGATCCACGTGGCCAACGGGATGCGCGTCCACATGCCGGTGCTGCTGGGGCTGTCGGCCAACTCGCCGTTCTGGCGTGCCGACGCGACCGGGCTGGCGTCGACGCGGACGCCGATCTTCCGGGCCTTTCCCCGCGTTGGGATCCCGCCGACCTACGACGACTGGGCCGACTACGAGCGGAGGGTCGAGTTCATGATCGACGCCGGCGTGATCGAGGACTACACCTACCTGTGGCACGACGTCCGGCCGCACCCGAACTTCGGCACCGTCGAGGTCAGGGTGATGGACTCCCAGACCCATGTCGAGCACTCGGTCGGCCTGGCGGCCCTGGTGCAGGCGATGGTCCGTGAGCTGTCGGTCCACTTCGACGAGGGCAAGACGCTGTCGCGGTATCCGTTCGAGATGCTCGACGAGAACAAGTGGCTCGCCGCGCGCCATGGGCTCGACGGCGAGCTTGTCGACCTGCCGAGTTCGGAGCGGATCGCGACGCGGGCGCTGGCGCGCCGGCTGCTGGATCGGATGCGAGAGCATGCGACCGATCTGGGTTCGCTGTCGGCGCTCGAGGCGGTCGAGGACCTACTCGAAAAAGGCAACGGCGCCGCCAGGCAGGTGGTGGTCTACGAGGCCAACCATGATCTCCGCGAGGTGACGCAGGAGATCGTCAACGCGACCGCTCCATAGCAGCGACTTTCGGCGTCGCCACCCCGCTCGGCGGCGTGATTCCGAGGGCCGGTACACACTTATGTCGAGCGAGAGCTTTTGGGCGGTTCTACAATCGGTTCGTGAGCGCTGGCGGTCCAGAACTTTTCGTGGTCTGCAAGAGCTGTGGATCCGAGGTCAGCTCGTACATCACCGAGTGCCCGTATTGCGGCACCCGTTTGCGCAAACGGGCGCCGAAGCTCGACCGTGACGGCAAGGTCGCCGAGCGTCGTGAGCGCCGCACGCCGCCGCCGCTGCTGACGCGGCTGCGTCGCGACGAGATCCCCGGGATCCGCCCCGACACGCGACCGTACGCGACGATCCTGCTGGTCGTCGCTGGGCTGGTCGGCACCCTTCTGTGGCGCACCGGGCTGGGCGCAAACAACGAGCTCGAGATCCTCGGCAAGCCCGGACCGCACTGGTGGAGGCTGTTCACCGCCGTGTTCACCTACAACAACACGGGCTATGCGTTCATCACGCTGACCGCGATTGCCCTGTTCGGCTGGCTGCTCGAGCGTCGGCACGGGCCGATCGCCGTGCTCGGGCTGTTCCTGCTCGGCGGCGTCGGCGGGATGGCGGCCACGGCGGCGGCCTACCCGGTGCCGGTCGCGCTCGGCGGCAACGGCGCCGCGCTGGCGCTGCTCTGCGCCTGGGTGACCTCGGACCTGCTCGCGCTGCGGGCCGGCGAGGACGTCGACGGTGACCTGATCGGAGCCGCGGCGATCGCGGTGGCGGTCGCGCTGATGCCGCTCGCCGTCCCCCAGGCGAGCTGGATCGCCGACGGCGTCGGGGTCATCGCCGGGTTCGCGGTCGGGCTGCCGCTGGCCCGGATCACAATCCGCTGATCGCGGCACTCGCCCGGGTCCCAGCTCGCTGGGGGGCCGGGCGGTGCTGACCACGGTCGAGCTCAGTCGTAGCGCAGTGCGGGGTAGCTCGATTCGGCGCCGCGGCCGTCCGGGGTCACATCGAGCACGTTCCAGATCGGCCAGATCGAGTCGACATGGCGTGACTCAAGCCCCTCGTCGCGCGGCGCGTACATGAGTTCGGAGCCCCAGGTGTGGCGGAACCGGTCGCCATCGCGGACGGAACACGTTCAGCATCGGCATTTGCTCGCCATCCGGTGTCTGCGCGTGGTAGTCGCGGTTGTAGTTGTTGTTGTGCGAGGACAGGAGGCGCAGGTGTCGCCAGCCACGGTCGCGTGCAAAGCTGCGGATCCGTTCGGGCTCGGACTTCGCGACCACAGCGAGGTTGAGCCGCTGTGCGAGATGAGGAGCGGCGCCGTCGAGCGAGTCGAGGATCGATGTGCATGATCCGCACGGCGTCTCGGTGAGCGGCAGCTGTGCCGTTTCACCCTCCGCGGGTCCCGGCCGGGTATCGCCCGAGTAGCGCGGGAACATGAAGCTGTAGACGACAAGCGTGTCCTTGCCCGCCTCGAACAGCTCGGAGAACAGCACCTCGCTGCCATCGGAGGCTTGCTCGAAACGGTAGACATCGGGCACAGGGCCGCCTGGCGGCAGCGCGCGACGTTGCGCCGCTACCTGTTCATTCGCCCGTCGCAGCTCGGCCTCGGCCTCGATCAGCCGGTTGCGTGCTCGCCGGTACTCCTCAGATTCCCCGGGGAAACGAATACCAGGATCCATCGACGTCATCTGCCTGCCTCCTTTGCTGGTCGTGTTCGTCGTGGCGGCGTGGTCAGCGGACGGCGATCGTTCCCGGCTCGCCGTCGACCAGTCGCCCGATCACCGCGCCCGGCATGGCGCTCGCGTCAGCGGGCGCGACCGAGGCGAGCAGCCCGCCCGAGGTCATCGCGTCACACACCAGCCACCCGAGCTCCTGCGGCAGATCGTCGGCGAAGGTCGTGAACGCCTCGGCGTGGGCCCGGTTTCGCCGCGTACCGCCGGCAACGGCGGTCTCCTCGGGCAGCGCGAGCAGCTCGAGCACGCCGTCGATCGCGGGCACCGCGCGCGCGTCGACCTCGGCCGCGAGCCCGCTCGCAAGCGCCAGCTCATGCAGGTGGCCCGTCAGGCCAAAGCCGGTCACATCGGTCATCCCATGGACACCGGCCACGCGAGCCGCCTCCGCCGCGTCGCGGTTAAGCGTCGTCATCACATCGATCGCGGCCTGCAGCGGCGCGTCGAGGCCGCGCTTGTGGGCCGTCGAGACGGCCCCCGCGCCGAGCGCCTTGGTCAACACGAGCGCGTCACCGGCCCGTCCGCCCGCGTTGGTGAGCAGCTGGTCGGGGTGCACGACCCCGGTGACGGCCATCCCGTACTTTGGCTCTGCATCGTCGATCGAGTGGCCGCCGACGATCGCGACCCCGGCTTTGGCCGCGATCTCGGCCCCGCCGCGGAGGATCTCGGCCAGCACCTCCTCGCCGAGCTGGTCAATCGAGAACGCGACCAGGTTCAGCGCGCTGATCGGCACCGCGCCCATCGCGTAGATGTCCGACAGTGCGTTGCAGGCGGCGATCCGACCGAACTGCCGGGGGTCATCGACAATCGGGGTGAAGAAGTCAACCGTCTGGACGATCGCGAGGTCGTCGCGGAGGCGGTAGACCCCGGCGTCATCGGATGTATCAAAGCCGACCAGCACATTCGGATCGGCGGCGCCCGCGATCCCGGCCAACAGCGGGCCGATCGCTGCGGCGGGCAGCTTGCAGCCACACCCGGCGCCGTGGGACAGCGATGTGAGCGCAACGGCCACATACGTATGATGCTCCAAGCGAGTGGCGGACCGCACCTACACCGACGAGGAGCTCGATGCCGCGATCGCGGAGATCACCGACCCGACGCGATTTCGTGAGGCCCAGGAGCTCGTCATGCGCGCCGCGCCGCAGCTGCAGCGCGTCCTCGCGGCCGCGATCGCCGACGGCGGCTGGTTCGATTCCGCTCACGAGCAGGCGATGCGCGAAGCGGTCAATGAGAACGACCCAGAGCTCCGGCTGCGGTCGATGCGAACGCTGCTCGCCGAGGAGACGCGGCTCGGGATGCTCGTCGGCGTTGCCGTTGGTTTCGAGCTCTGCCGCGCGCTCCCGTCACCAAAAACCTGAACTGAAAACCACTGGAGGACGCATCACGATGGATGTCCGCTTTCTCGGCCACGCCTGCTTCACGCTCTCAGACGGAGACACGACGCTGCTGATCGACCCGTTCTTGACCGGCAACCCTAAGGGCGCCGCGAGCGCCGACGAGGTCGCCGCGACGACCGTGCTGCTGACCCACGGCCACCAGGACCATTACGGCGATACGGTCGCGATTGCAAAGCGAACCGGCGCCAGCGTGGTCGCGATCACCGAGATCGCCGGCGAGATCTCCAACGAGGGAGTCGATGTCCGTGACATCAACCTCGGGGGCACCGCCAGCTTCGACTGGGGTTGGGCCAAGCTCGTGCCGGCGTGGCACACCTCGACAACCCCGAACGGCACGGTCAGCACCCCCGCCGGGCTGCTGATCAACTTCGGCGGCAAGATCGTCTACCACCTCGGAGACACCTGCCTGTTCTCAGACCTGCAGCTGGTCGGCCGGCGCAACCCAATCGACATCGCGCTGATGTGCATCGGCGGCCACTACACGATGGACCGCCACGACGCGGCCGACGCGGCCGCCCTCGTCGCCGCCAAGACCGTGATCCCGTGCCACTACAACACCTTCCCGCTGATCGAGAGCGACGCGCAGGCGTTCAAAGCCGAGGTCGAGGCCGCGACCAGCTCGACGGTCGTGATCCTGCAACCGGGGGAGACGCACGCGGCATGACCCACGCGATCGTCTTGATCCAGGCCGAGAGCACGGCGCTTGCGACGTTGGGGGGCGAGCTGGCCGACATCGAGGGCGTCGCCGAGGCCTACTCGGTGACCGGCGAGTGGGACTTCGTCGCGGTCCTCCGTCTGCGCGAGCAGGACCAGCTCGCGCAGGTCGTGACCGGGAAGCTGTCGCAGCTCGCGGGCGTGCGGCGAACGCAGACGATGGTCGCATTCGAGGTCTACTCCAAGCACGACCTCGAGGCGCTGTTCTCGGTCGGCCAGTAAGGCCAGTAGAACTAGGAGAGCGTGCCTGACGGCGACCGCGGGCGGCTGGCCGCCGCGACGTCCAGCGCGCGGCCGAAGGCGGCCGCCATCGCCTGGTAGGTGTACGGTTCGGCCGCGACGCGTGCGCCGGCGCCGAGCCGCTCGCGCAGCGCAACGTCGGCCAGCAGGCGGTCGATGGCGGCCGCCAGCGCCGCCGGGTCGCCTGGCGCCACCACAAGCCCGGTCTCGCCGTCGCGCACCAGTCCGCCGGCCGCCGCACCGACGGCGGTCGTCACCACCATCGCCCGGCCCTGGTGCATGGCCTCGTTGCAGACCAGCCCCCACGGCTCCCGGAAGCGCGGCGTCGGGATCGAGGGAAGCACAGCGGTGGTCGCGGCGCGGTAGGCGACCGGCAGCTGTTCGCGCGGGAGCGGCCCGAGCACGCGGGCGCGGGGCAGCAGCTCGACCAGTCCGGCGAGTGGGCCGTCGCCGATCGCGATCAGCGTCGCCGGCGTCGTGACGCGCGGCCATGCCTGGCACAGCACCTCGATCCCCTTCTCGTGCACGAGCCGCCCGACGTACAGGACGAGCGGTCCGGGACCGAGATGGTGGCGGTCACGAAACTCCTGCACCTCCAGATCGCTGACGGACCGCCGGAAGAGGTCGGGCTCGACGCTCTGGGGGGCGACGAACACGTCGTCGTCGCGGCCGCGGATCCCGGCGACGAAGTGACGGGCGTGCTCGCCGTAGGCGACCACTGCGTCGGCATCGCGGTAGATGTGGCGGGTCAGCGGCAGCGCGAGCGCGTGCGAGAGCGACCGCGGCTGGGTCCAGACCGACGCCCACAGAACGAACGGCCGCTGGTGGCGCCGGGCGCCCAGGTAAGCGGCCGGGAGGATCGCCCCGCCCGCGTATGGGGCGATCACCGCTTCATACCGGCGTCCGATGTCCAGCGCCTCCCGGACGCCGCCCAGCCGCCGCGCCGGAAACGGAGCGCGGTCGAGCTGGTCATCGAGGCCCGCGAACCACGACGGCAGATAGCGCCCGCCGCCGCCGTAGCAGAGGACCTGCACATCGCGCTCGTCGGCGAGGCGCTCAAAGAGTGGTAACCGGTATGCGACCAGGTGGTTTGTCAGCAGCGCGACCGCCATCGCCGGGCATGATGGCGGCTCGCGGGCGGGGCCCGCGTCCGCCGATGCCGGGGCCGGGTGTCCAGCGCTGCCAGAATCCGCCCCCTCGGCGCCGCACTCGCGGTGCCCGCCCGCTGCCATGCGAGTCCTGCTGCTGCACAACCGCTACCGCTCCGAAGGGGGCGAGGAGCGAGCGGTTGCCGACCTGCGCGCACTGCTGGCCGCGCGCGGCGAGCAGGTGTCGCTGCTGCAACGGCGCAGCTCGGATGTGGGGTCGGTCACCGCCGCGCGAGGGCTGATCGGCGGTGGGCTCGATCCGGAGGCGGTCAGCCGGGCGGTGCGCGAGAGCGGCGCCGAGGTCGTCCACGCTCACAACCTCCACCCGCTGTTGGGCTGGCGCGCGTTGGCGGCGGCGCGGGCAGCCGGGGCCAGAACCGTGCTTCACCTGCACAACTTCCGGCTCTTCTGCGCGGTCGCGATCGGCTACCGCGACGGGGCGCCGTGCTTTCGCTGCCGCGCAGCCAACACGCTCCCGGGCCTGCGGCTGCGCTGTCGTGGGTCGCTGCCCGAGGCGGCCGCCTACGCAATCGGCCTGCACCGCCAGCAACCGCACCTGTTCGAGCAGTCCGGGCGGTTCGTCGCCGTCAGTGACGCGACCGCGCGACGGCTGATCGATCTCGGGTTGCCCGCAGAGCGGACGACGACGCTGGTCAACTTCGTCGCCGCGTCGGGGTTCGCCGCCGCGTCGCGTGCCGGTCAGGGAGAACACGCGCTGGTCAGCGGCCGGCTGGTGGCCGAGAAGGGCTTCGATACGGCGATCACGGCAGCCCGGGCGGCCGGCGTCCCGCTGGTCGTCGCCGGCGAGGGGCCCGACGGCGCGCGTCTGCGCGAGCTCGCCGCCGACGGCGACGTGCGCTTCACCGGCTGGGTGTCGCAGGACGCGCTGGCGGACCTTCGCGCCCGCGCCGGGGTGGTGCTGGTTCCATCGCGGTCAGACGAGTCGTGCCCATACGCGGCGCTCGACGCGCTCGCTGCCGGCGTGCCGGTCCTCGGCAGCGACCGCGGGGCGCTGCCGGAGCTGATCGGGCCTGAGTCGGTGCTGCCGGCCGGTCATGCGGCGCGATGGAGCTCGGCCCTGGGCGCGCTGTGGCAAGACCCGGAGGGGCGCCAACGGGCGGGGGCAGCGGTGCTCGAGGATGCGCGGGCTCGCTTCGGCGAGGACGCGTACTACGAGCGCCTGATCGAGATCTATCGGGGCTAGCCGATCCGCGCGCCCGGCTCGGCGCCGCGGTCGGGACGCAGCAGCACCACGCCGCGCTGCTCGTCGAGCGCGCCGAGCACGAGCACCTCTGACCGCACCGGACCGATCTGGCGCGGCGGGAAGTTGACGACTCCGACGACGAGCGTGTCGAGCAGCTCCTCGCGGGCGTAATGGGTTATCTGGGCCGAGGACCGTTTGATGCCGATCTCGGGACCGAAGTCGATCGTCAGCTTCCACGCCGGCTTGCGGGCCTCGGGGAAGTCGTCGACCGCGGTCACACGGCCGACCCGCATGTCGACGGCCAGGAACTGCTCGAACTCGATCAAGAAGCTGGCGCCGCTGCGCTCCCGGCCGGGGGAGCGGTGATCGGTGGTGTCGAGCTTGGAGGCGTATCGGTTCCGGTGGGCGGCGGCGGGTCCTGAGTGGTGCCGGTACGCCCCGGAGGTGGTGTGCCCGTCCCGGTGCCGGGGTCGGTGGGCGGCGGCGGATTTTCGGTGGTCGGCGGAGCAGGAGTGCCGGTGGTCGGCGGGGGTGGCGAGCTGGACGTCGTCGTGTCGGTCGGCGGCGGCCCAGCGACGGTCGAAGTGGTCGGGTCGGTGCTCGTCGGCTGGGGGCCCACGACGCCGCCCGTCGGCTGGGTGGTGGTCGGATCGGTGGTCGCGATCCCGCCCCCGGTCGGAGCCATCACGGTCGGATCCTGCTGGGTCTGGTCGCGGCCGGTCGGCGCCGTCTTCGTGTTGACGGCGGTCGGAGCCGGTGTCGCGGTCGACGAGGTGGGCGCCGTGGTCGTGCTCTTGGTGGCGGCGGTGGTGGTCTTCGACGCAGCGGTGACCTTGGTGCTCGGTTTGGCGTTGGCGGTGCCCGCCCCGGTCGCCGGCGCCTTCTTGGTCTGCTGACTGGAGCGCGGCTCGGGCGTGGTGCTGAGCGGCGTCAGCGCCGCCTGCTGAGCCGGAGCGGAGGGGGACTGGACCGCAGCGATCTCGGTGCGGTGGCGATGGACCCGCGTCATGCTGTGATCGGCCTCGACCGCGCCGGCGGTGACCAGCGCCGCGGCGGCCAGGCCGGCGGCGGCCTTGGTCGCGATCGCGCCAAGACCGGCGGAGATGAAGCCACCCGAGCCGGCGAGCGCGCCGCCACCGGCGGCAGCTCCCGCCCCGGCGGCGCCCGCGCCTGCGCCCGCGGCACCTGCACCGGCCCCCGCAGCGCCCGAACCCGCGGCCGTCGCGCCCGATCCCGCGCCGGCCGAGTGGCCCAGATGGGCGAGCGCGAGCTTCTTGAGGATCACCAGCGGGCCGATCGGCATCAGGGCGGCAAGCGCCTTGTTGGTGTCGCGCAGCTGGCCGCGGAACGCAGTGCATCGTTCACAGGAGCGCAGGTGGCGGCGGACGAGCGGGCTCGGGCGGCGGCGGAGCCCCTCAGCGACCTCACCGAGCTCGATCCGCACCTCGTCACAGGACAGCAGCCGGGCCTCGGCGGCTTCGGCGAGCGACACGCGCGCGCGGACCAGCAGCGACTTGACGCTCGGAACGGTGGTCTCCATCGCCTCCGCGATCTGCTCGTAGGAGAGCGCGTCCATCTCGCGCAGGACGAGCGCGGTCTTCTGAGTCTCGGGCAGCTCGTGGATATCGCCGACCAGCAGCCGGAACTCCTCGCGCTCGTGGACCTTGTCAGCGGTGCTGGCTCCGTTCTCGGAGTAGTGCATGTCCATCGAGTCGACGCCGATCGCCTGGATCCGGCGCAGGTGGTTGAGGCTGCGGTTGCGGGCGATCCGGTACAGCCACGGCCGGACGTTGATCGGCCGGTCGTCGGCGAGGATCGCGTTGAAGGCGGCGGTCATCACCTCTTGCATGACGTCCTCGGCGTCCTCGCGGGACCCGAGCAGGTGGCGGCAGAACGCGAGCAGTCGCGTCTCATACCGCGAGAGGAGCACCTCGAAGGCCGCCATGTTGCCCTTGCGCAGATAGGCGATCAGCCGCTCGTCGGACTGGAGCCGGAGCAGCGGCGTACGGCCGTGAAGGCTGATCCCACCGTGAGTATTTAAGAGCTGAGACTTCCATCCGCCGCGGCTGGAGACACTCCCCGTCGAACAGTCAGGACACGCTAGCAGCGCAAAAGTTGCGCATAAGCACTGGCTGAGCAGGCTGCGGTTTCCAAGCTACCAGCGGAAATGATGCGCTTCGTAAGAGGATTGGGGCGGCCGAGATCGGGTAAGGATGCCCCCATCGCGCGGCCAACTTGGTGCCGGGGTGTGAACGCGAACCCCAGATCCAGACGAGGGATACCCGGGGAGGGACTCGAACCCTCACGCCACAAAGGGCAGTCGCTCTTAAGGCGACCGTGTCTGACCAAATTCCACCACCCGGGCGGGTCGCGCAGACGCTAGCGACTCCTCGCCTGAAGACCAAGCGTGCGAGAGGTTTGCAACCCCGGTCTCGCCACGGAAACCGTTTTCTTCACACGAGTTCCTAATTTACAGTGTAATGGAGCGCTGTGGTAGCGTCGCCCCCAGGATTCGTGCTGGGCGGGCCTCCCGCCTCGCGCTACAGGAGGAGCCCAGGATGACCCTTTCGCGGCGGCCATGCGGAATTCCAGCCTGATCGGCCGGGTCGCCGCCGTAGCCGCGATCGGCGTGGTGCTGGTCGCGGTTGTGGTGATCCTGTTCTCGAGTGGCAGCACCTACAAGGTGCGGGCGATCTTCCAGAACGCCAGCCAGATCGTCAACGGTGACCTGGTCGAGGTTGCCGGCAACAAGATCGGCACCGTGTCGAACATCGCGCTGACCCCCCACGGTCAGGCGCAGCTGACGTTGAAGATCACCAACAGCGCGTACAAGCCGCTGCGCAGCGGCACCACGGCGACCATCCGGGCGGTCTCGCTGACCGGGATCGCCAACCGCTACGTCGCGCTCCAGTTGGGACTGCCCAACCGGGCCGCGATCCCAAGCAACGGCGTCATTCCGGCGACCAAGACGACCAGCGCAGTCGATCTCGACCAGCTTTTCAACACACTCAACGGCCCGACGCGCAGGGGGCTACAGAACGTCTTTCTCGGCTCGGCATCCCAGTATGCGGGCGAGGGCAGGGTCGCGCGGGCGGCGTGGGCCTACCTGAACCCGGCGGTTGCTGCGAGCAGCGTGCTGTTCCGCCAGATCAACCGCAACACCGGCCAGTTCACGAACTTCCTCGTCAAGACGAGCAAGCTGGTCAGCACCGCGGCGACGCGCAGCGCCGACCTCAGCGGGCTGGTGCAACACCTCTCGACGACCACCGGGGCGCTCGCCGCCGAGCGCGTCCCACTCGGCGAATCGCTGCGCCGGCTGCCCGGTTTCATGCGGCTGGCGAACACGACGTTCGTCAACCTGCGCAGCGCGCTCGACGACCTGACGCCACTGGTCAACGCCTCCAAGCCGGTCGCCCCCAAGGTCGAGAAGCTGCTCTTGCAGCTGCGCCCGCTGGCCCAGGAGTCGGTTCCGACCGTTCGCGATCTGTCGGCGATCGTGCACTCGCCCGGCCCCGACAACGACCTCACCGACCTCACCCGACTCGGTGTGCCGCTGGCTGCGGCGACCGTTCGCAATATCAAGGCCAACGGCAAGGTCCGGCCGGGCGCCTTCCCGCAGTCGGTCACGGCGCTCAACGATTCGACGCCCGAGCTGGCGACCGCACGGCCCTACGCCGTCGACCTGACCGGTTGGTTTGAGGGCTACTCGCACCCCGGCACCGAGGACGCCAACGGCGGCTCGAGCAGGATCGCCCCGGTGGTCGGCGTCGGGTCGATCGAGAACGGGGCGCTCAACATCCTGCCGCCGTTCGCCGATCCGGCGCTGCGTGCGCCGTTCGCGTTCGGGACCGACGGCAAGGGCGGGCTGCTCGTCACCGGCCAGGGTGACCGCTGCCCGGGCTCGATGGAACGGGGCGCGATCTGGTACCCGGAGAGCGGCTTCCCGTGCAATCCCAACCAGGTTCCGACGGGCAAATGAAGCGACTGCTCGTATGCGCAGCAATCGTGCTCGCCGCGGGCGCGTTCATGGTCATCGCCGGCGGCGCCTCGAGCGGCAGCGCCCAGGGCAGCTACAAGATCGAGCTCGACAACGCGTTCGGGCTCGTCACCGGAGCGGACTTCAAGGTCGCCGGTGTTCCAGCGGGGACGATCACCGCGATCGACCTCGACCAGAAGACGTTGCGCGCGGTCGTCACCGTACAGGTCAGCCGCGGTGGCTTTGGCCAGTTTCACCAGGACACGACCTGCCAGACGCGGCCCCAGTCGCTGATCGGTGAGTACTTCATCGACTGCAACCCCGGCGCCAGCGGCCCGGTGCTCAAGCCGGGCAGCACGATCCCGGTCTCGCACACGGTTTCGACGATTCCCGCCGACCTGCTGCAGGACATCATGCGCCTGCCCTATCGCGAGCGGTTCGCGCTGATCATCAACGAGCTCGGCGCGGCCGCGGCGGGACGCTCGGACGACCTTCAGGCGGCCCTGCGCCGCGCCGTCCCGGCGCTGTCGGAGACCGACAACCTGCTCAACCTGCTGGCCAACGACTCCAAGACCCTCCAGGGTCTGACGACCGATGCCAACACGGTCACCACGGCGCTGGCCAACAACCGCCGCCAGGTACAGCGGTTCATCGTCGAGGCCAACAACACCTCGACCGCGACCGCGACGCAGGACAACAACCTCCGGCTGACGTTCCAGAAGCTGCCCGGGATGCTCGAGCAGCTGCGGCCGACGATGGCCAAGCTCGCGACGACCGCGACCACGTATGAGCCCGTGCTCGCCAATCTCGACGCCGCCTCGGGCCAGCTGGACCGCCTGTTCACCAACCTGCCGCCGTTCTCGCGCTCGGCGATCCCGGCGATCAAGTCACTGGGGCAGGCGTCGGTGACGGGCAAGGCGGCCGTCACAGCCGCCACGCCGACGGTCGCCGCGCTGAACAGGTTTGCCAAGCCGACCCCCGAGCTCGCGCAGAACCTCGCGATCGTGCTCGCCGACCTCGACACCCAGAAGCGGGCCGTCGAGCGCGACCCGCGCAGCCCCGGCGGCAAGGGCTTCACGGGCCTGCAGGCGCTGCTCGGCTACGCCTTCAACCAGGCGCTTGCGATCAACACCTTCGGCCCCTTCGGCCACGTGCTGGCGGTGGATGCATTCTTCAGCAAGATGTGCTCGCCGTACGCGACGCCGGCCACGGTCGCCCTGGCGCTCAAGGCCTACGGCGCCAAGTACCGCCAGTGCTATTCGTGGCTGGGACCCAGCCAGCCGGGCGTCAACGAGACCGACCCGACCGATCCGGGCGCGCCGGTGCCCGATCCCGGCGGCGCGCCCCCCGGCCAGCCCGGGCCTGCTACCAGCGCCGCACGGCTGACGGCGGCCGACGTGCTCTCGCCGGACAGGCCGGCGCGTCGGGCGTCGTCGGCGCGCGCCCGCACATCGAGCCGTTCGTCGCACCCGGCCACCGCGGGCTCGGCGTCGGCCCCTTCGACTGCCAGTCCAGCCGCTTCGGGGACCGGCGCTCCGGGGCCCAGCAACCAGGCACAGCAACTCCTCAACTACCTGCTCGCGCCATGACCGCGACCACCGACCCACCGCCCGCATCGGCGCCCGAGCCCGGGCCGCGCCGGCGGCGCCGCCGCCAGCAGTCCGCGCTCGCCAACCCCGTCCTGATCGGGGCGGTCACGGTGCTCGCAATCCTGCTGGCGGTATTCCTGGCCTACAACGCCAACAACGGGCTGCCGTTTGTGCCGACGCGCGAGCTGAAGGTCGACATCGCGAGCGGCTCAGACCTGGTGGTGGGCAGCGAGGTCCGCGAGGGCGGCTACCGGATCGGGCTGGTCTCGTCGATGCAGCCGATCACGCTGTCGTCCGGGCAGGTGGCCGCGCAGCTGACGCTGCAGCTCAGCCAGAGCGAGGGGAAGATGCCGGTCAACTCGACCGCGACGATCCGCACCCGATCGGTCCTCGGGCTCAAGTACGTCGACCTGCACCGGGGCAACGCCAAGCAGGTGTTCGCCGACGGCGGCACGATGCCGATCACCCAGACCCACGTGCCGGTTCAGTTCGAGGACATCTTCCAGATGTTCGACACCAGGACGCGGAGGGCGATCCAGGCCAATCTGCTCGGGTTCGGCAACGCGCTCGCCGGTCGTGGCTCGGCGCTCAATGACACCTTCGCGACCTTGCCGGCGCTGCTGCTGTACCTGCGCCCGGTGGCCCAGTACCTGTCGGCGCCGAGCACGGAGCTGACGCGCTTCATCCGCTCACTGCGGGGGTTGGAGGGAACCGTCGCGCCGGTCGCGCAGACCGCCTCGCGGTTGTTCACGGTCGCGGCGACGACCTTTGCAGCGATCTCGCAGAACCCGGCGAACCTCGAGGCGACGATCCGCGAGTCGCCCTCGACGCTCCAGGTGACGACGGATTCGCTCAAGGTCCAGCAGCCGTTTCTGACCAACCTGAACACGCTCGGAACCGAGCTGGCCCCTGCCACCGCCGAGCTGCAGGCGACGCTCCCGGTGCTCAACCCTGCGATCGAGGCCGGGACAAAGACGCTCGCCCGCACGCCGACCCTGAACGCGAACCTCCAGAAGGTGATGGACGCCCTCAAGAACCTGGCACTGGCGCCGGGCACCAACGTCGCCGTCAATGCACTGACTGGCACGGTCACGACGCTCAACCCGATGGTCAAGTACCTCGGGCCTTACCAGACTGTCTGCAATGACTGGAACTACTTCTGGACCTTCCTCTCAGAGCACATCTCCGAGCAGACGAGCTTTGGCTTCGCGCAGCGTGCGCTGATCAACCTTGCGAACCCGGCACAGACCAACAACGTCGGCCAGCAGGGCGCCACCGCGCCGGTCAACGGCGGCGGCACAGACTCGCTGCTGACCGGCGGCAACGAGTTCCTGCACTCCCAGCCCTACGGGGCCGCGGTTAACAACGCCGGCAATGCCGACTGCGAGACCGGCCAGCGCGGATACGTCAAGAAGCTCAACTACTTCGACCCCGAGGGCCGTGATCTCGCGCTCGATGCCCACACCCCTGGCAACCAGGGCCCGACGTTTAAGGGCCGGACCCACGTTCCCAGGGGCGAGACCTTCTCCCGCAGCCCGACGACCGGCCCCCAGCTGGCAAAGGTCCCAGGCAACTCATGAGACGCCGCAAGGGACGCCGCAGGAAGGGCATCAGCACGTTCACCGCCGGGGTGATCGGGATCGTCGTGATCGCCGTGTTGTCATACGCGGCGTACACCAAGTTCGCCAACCCGTTTGCAAACCCGTACACGATCAAGGCGGTGTTCTCGAGCGCCAACGGCCTCCAGCCCGGCTCACTGGTGCGGATCGCGGGCGTCAACGTCGGCAAGGTGACCGGCGTCCAGATCGAGCCCGGCTGCAAGTCGACCTCGAGCACGCCGGTCGCCTGCCGCGCGGCCCAGGTGACGATGGAGATCGACAACAACGGGCTGCCGCTGCACAACGACGCGACATTCGCGATCCGGCCGCGGATCTTCCTCGAGGGCAACTTCTTCGTCGACGTCAGCCCCGGCACGCCGTCGGCACCGATCGCCTCCAGCGGCCGCACGTTCCCGATCCAGCAGGGAGTCGAGCCGGTCCAGCTCGACCAGGTGCTGACCAGCCTCCAGGCCAATACGCGCAAGAACCTGCAGACACTGCTCCAGCAATACGGCAAGGCGGTCAAGCAGGGCGGCCCGGCCTACAACCGCTCGATCCAGTTCTGGCTGCCGGCCTACAAGTACACGTCGCTGGTCGCGCACGA
The DNA here is from genome assembly GCA_963770885.1 of uncultured Solirubrobacterales bacterium. Classification (GTDB taxonomy): domain Bacteria; phylum Actinomycetota; class Thermoleophilia; order Solirubrobacterales; family Solirubrobacteraceae; genus Palsa-465. Next base: position 221,469 of record CAVYRI010000004.1, read on the forward strand.
CGCGCTCGGGATCAGACCCAACGACCTGTCGAACTACATCGCCGCGCAGGGGCAGGTGTCCGGGGCGCTGGTCGCCCATCCGCAGGCGCTCGAGAGCCTGATCACCGACTTCAACACGACCGCGAACGCGTTTGCGCGCGAGGACACGGCGCTGCGCAACACGATCATCCAGCTGCCACGGACCCTGTCGGCCGCGATCCCCGCCTTCAACGCGCTCAACGCCGCCTTCCCGCCGCTGCGCGAGCTCGCCGTCACGCTGCTGCCGGGCGTCAAGTCGACCGGACCGATGGTCGACGCCACGCTGCCGTTCATCACCCAGCTGCGGCTGTTGGTTGCGCCGTCCGAGCTTCAGGGGCTGGTCAACGACCTCAAGCCGACGGTGCCGGCACTGGCCAAGCTGACCAACGAGACGATCCCGCTGATGAAAAACGAGGTCCGCCCGGCATCGAGCTGCGTGGCCAACGTGATCTACCCGTGGTCGCAGCTGACCGTGCCCGACTCGCACTTCAACGCGTCCAACGGCTTCCCGCCGCGCAAGGTCTACGTCGAGGCGGTCGACTATCTGCCCGGTCTGGCGGGCGAGTCTCGCAACTTCGATGCCAACGGCCCGTTCATCCGCATCCTCGGCGTCGGCGGGACGCTGACCTACTCGCTGCAGCCGGGCCTGTTCGGGCAGTCGCTGGCGCCGCTGACCGCCGTCCAGCCGGCGCTGCCGCCGGGCGGCAAGCGGCCGCCGTACGAGCCCAACGTCGCGTGTGAGACCCAGCCGGCGATCTCGAATCTGTCGGCCCCGACCGGTCCCTCGCTGCACCCAGTCAGCACCGGCGCACTCGGGCTGCCGCTGGCCGCGCGCAAGCGCGAGATCAGCCAGGCGGTCAAGGTCGTCGATGACGCGGCCAAGAGCGCGGGTCTCGAGGTCCACCTCCCCAAGGGTCTGCCGTAGCGATGAAGCGAGCGATCAAGACCCACGCGATGGACTTCGCCGCGATCGTCGGGCTGCTGGTCCTGTCAATCGCGGTCGCCGGTTACGTGCTCAACCACGAGCGGTTCCGGTTCCCGTTCATCCAGTCCTCGCCGTTCACGATCAACGCGCAGTTCTCGACCGCGCAGGCGGTCACCCCAGGCCAGGGCCAGTCGGTCCGGGTGTCGGGAGTGCAGGTCGGCGAGGTCGGCGGGGTGACGCTCAACAACGGGATCGCGACCGTCCAGCTGCAGATCGACGACAAGTACAAGAACCTGATTCACACCAATTGGACCGCGCTGATGCGGCCCAAGACGGCGCTCAAGGACATGTTCATCGAGCTCGCGCCCGGCCGCGGCAGCGCGCCGGTCGCAAAGCCCGGGTTCACGATCCCGGTCGCCAACACCAACCCCGATATCGACGTCGACGAGATCCTCGGCTCGCTCGATGCCGACACCCGCGGCTATCTCCAGCTGCTGATCAACGGGGCCGGCGCCGGGCTCGCCGGCCACGGCGGCAGCGAGCTCGCCCAGGTGCTCGAGCGCTTCGAGCCCACGCACCGCGATCTGGCCCGCGTCAACAAGGCGATCGCGGCGCGCGGGGCCGATCTGCGCCAGCTGGTCAACTCGCTGCAGCGCCTCAACACGGCGCTGGCCACCAACCAGGGCCAGATCTCATCGCTGGTCGTCTCAAGCGCCAAGGTATTCCGCGCGTTCGCGTCCGAGGACGGCAACATCTCGCGCGCGCTGGTCGACCTGCCCGGCACGCTCAGCCAGACGACCACGACGCTGAACAAGGTGCAGGCGTTCGCCAAGCTGCTTGGGCCGACCGCGACCAACCTGCTGCCGGCGGCCCGGTCGCTGCCGTCGGCCAACGCGGCGTTGACCGCGCTGGCGCAGCCGAGCACGCCGATCGTCCGCAACCAGATCCGCCCGTTCGTCGTGGCCGCCCGGCCGCTGGTCCGTGACCTGCGGCCGGCCTCGATCAACCTGGCCAAGGCGGCTCCGAACCTGAGCAAGACGTTCGTGGTCATCAACCATCTCGCGAACATGCTCGGCTACAGCCCCGGTGGCCGCCAGCACGGCTACCTGTGGTGGCTCGCGTGGCTGGACCACAACGCGCGGACGCTGTTCTCGATCCAGGACGCAAACGGGGTCCTGCGGCCGCTGTTCCTGCAGGCCAGCTGCGCCTCGCTGACCCAGATCGCCAACGGGCTCAGCGGCTCGGCGCTGCTGCTCAACCTGACGCCGATCCTCTCCGACGCCCAGCTGTGCCCGCCGCAGTCGGCCGGCGCGGTGGCGCTGGGTCTGTCCTCGACCAAGACCAAGCCCTGATGCAGAGCGGCGCCCCCTCAATCACCAAGATCACCTCGATGGTGCTGTTCACGCTGTCGTGCGTGGGTCTGCTGCTGTTCCTGTGGCTGTCGTTCGGCGGCACGATCCCGTTCAACCCGCAGGGCTACCGATTCCGGGTCGCGTTCCCCGACGCCGCCCAGCTCGCCGACCAGGCCGATGTCCGGATCGCGGGCGTCTCGGTCGGCAAGGTGGTCGGCAAGTCGCTGGACCCGCAGGGCAACCGGACGATCGCCACGATCCAGATGTCAAACCAGTTCGCCCCGGTCCACACCGACGCGCGGGCGATCCTGCGCACGAAGACGATCGCCGGGGAGACCTACGTCGAGCTGACTCCGGGCACACCGCACAGCCCCGACCTTCCAGACGGGGCTCTGTTAGCCCGCAGCAACGTGGCGCACGCGGTCCAGCTCGACCAGATCTTCGACTCGCTTGACCCGAGAACGCGAGCGGCGTTCCGAATCTGGCAGCAGGAGCTGGCCAAGGCCGTCGCCGGCAACGGCCAGAACCTCAACAACGTGCTCGGCAACCTGCCGCAGTTCGCCGCCGACTCGACCGATCTGCTCCGCGTGCTCGACATCCAGCACACCGCGGTCGTCAACCTCGTCCGCAACGGCGGCACCGTGTTCGCGGCCCTGAACCACAGCCAGTCAGCGCTGCGCAACCTGATCACGACCGGCGAGCAGACGTTCGCGACCACCGCCGCCAACAACAACTCGATCATCCAGACCTTCCACGTCTTCCCGACGTTCCTCAACGAGACCAAGCTGACGATGGCGCGGTTGCAGACCTTCGCCCAGAACACCAACCCGCTCGTCACCGAGCTGCGAGCCGGTGGCGCAGAACCTCGGGCCGACGCTGCAGTCGGTGCGGACGCTGTCGCCGTACCTCGAGTCGCTGTTCGTCAACCTCAACCCGCTGATCGACGCGTCGAAGACCGGGCTGCCCGCGATCAGTGAGGTGCTCAACGGCACGACGCCGCTGCTCGCGTCGCTTGGCCCGTTCCTGGAGCAGCTGAACCCGATCCTCACCTGGCTGTCGCTGCACCAGCAGCTGATCTCTGACTTCATCTCCGACGGCGCGACCGGCATCGCGGCCAAGACGAGCACCTTCGGCGGCGACGGCACCGGCCACTACCTGCGCCAGTTCGGTCCTGTCGGTGCCGAGACGCTCTCGTTTGCGACCAACCGTGACAGCGACAACCGAGGCAACACCTACCCGCCGCCGCTGTGGCTCGCCGAGCCACAGTCGTTCAGCGCCGGCGGCAAGTTCCCGGGCAGCTTCGCGCTCCCGTCATGGGACTGCAACAACACCGGCGCACCCGGCAACGGCGAGCAGGGCGCCAGGGGTACCCCGACGATGTTCACGCAGGGCCGGCAGGCGTGCTGGGTCGCGCCGCCGCTCGGAGCGCTGATCGGGCAGTCAAGCCGCTTCCCGCACATCAAGCCGGCGCATTACTCCAACAAGTAGGTTGCGCCGCCGGCCGGGTGGCGTCAGCTCGACAGCGCGATGCCGGCGATGTGGGGCCGGCCGCTGGCCGCTCTGATGACCAGGTCTCCCATGCCGTCGCGCTCGAGCCGATGGACCGGAAGCGGCACGGCGATCAGATCGAAATCACCATGTTTGTTTGATCCGTCGAGGTTGACCGTTGCCAGCTTGTGGAGCTTGTCGTGCTTGTTGCCGGCAAAGCGGGTGAAGTCGAACTCGACCGTGCCGCAGTGCGGACAGCGCTCGGCGACCAGCGCGGCGTGGGTGGGTGTGAAGAAGAACTCGTCCCCGATGTCCTGGACGAACTCGTAACCCTTCTCGCCCAGACGGATGTAGTAGCCGCGCCACGCCTTGTGATCCTTGACCGGCGGAGGACCGACGTCGCGAGGCGTGAACGAGACCGGAATCGTTGTGCACGCGGTCCTGGTGGCCGAGGTGTTTCCCACCTTGTCGGTCGCGTCCGCCTTCACGCACACGGTGCTGCCGGGGTAGACGGTCAGGTTCAGGGCCGTCCGCTTCGTGTGTGTGTACTGCCTCAGGGTGAGCAGATCCTCTCCGTGGTAGCCCATACCGGTCGAGTCCTGCGGAAACGTCTCGACCGTCACATCGAATCGCTTGGCGGTCGAGTCGCTCGACCATTGGGCGTGCAGCCGGGTGGCGAGCGTGAACAACGGGGTGCCGAGCAGATTTGCCAGCGGGTTGGTGAACGTCAGGCCGAGCCCGGGATTGCGCTGAGGGGTCGGCACCGGCGCGGTTCTGCTGGCGCCCGCAGTTGGGGTGGCGAAGATCGTGACCTTCGGTCGCTTCGGCGGCGTGAGGTCGCTCGTCCACCCATGCGCCGCCGGCGTCGGATCGACGTTTCCGGCCGGGTCGATTGCTCGCACCTTGAACTCCTGCGTCCCAGAGCCGGGCACGCTGACCACGTCGGGCGAACTGCAGGTGGTGAACGGCGCATTGCGAAACGAGCATTGGAAGGTCGATCCGGCCTCGGTCGATGTGAATGTGAAGACGGCCACGTCGCTCGCGACCAGGTTCGCTGGGTAGGCGAGCGCTGTGTCGGGCGGCGTCGTGTCAACCGTCCAGGTGATCGGCGTGGCGAGGGTGTCGACGTTGCCCGCCGGGTCGACTGCCTGGATCAGCAGCATTCGAGTCCCGTCGGAGAGACCCGTGTAGATAACCGGCGAGGTGCACGGCAGTGGCGCCGCGCCGTTCAGCGAGCATCTGAACTTCGCCGTCGGATCCGGTGAGCTGAACGCAAAGGTCGCCGTCGTCGAGTTGGTCAGCGGCGGCGGCTTGGAGGTCACGTCGGTACTCGGTGGGGTCAGGTCAACGGTCCACGTGTAGGTGATCGGTGTGCCGACACTGGTGCCGCTGGTCCTGACCGAGAACTGGTGCGGACCCTCGGCCAGCCCGGAGACTGAGTGCGGTGACACGCAGCTGCTGAAGGCTGCCGAGTCCAGCGAACACTGAAACGATGCCGGCCCGTCGGAATCGTGAAACCTGAAGGTCGCCGAGGTCTGATTGGACTGCTTCGGCGGCGTCGCGTCGAACACGAGCGGATTGGGCGCACCACTGGCCCCCGTCGCAGCGGCCAGCACGGCGACCGCGACGAGCACAGCAACCGTCCCCCACCGGACGACCCTCCTAAATCCCACATAAGCATGCTTTCAGACGCGACCACTGGCCGCAACCGCAGCACGCTTAAAGATGGACCTTCTCCTCGCGCTAAGCGGATGCTGCGACGGAGCCCTGCTCGGCGGCGCCGCGACCGCTGAGCGCGAGGACCCCAAACAGCGCGTCGGCGAGCCCGCCGTCACCCGTGCTGCGCAGCCCGGTGCGGGCGCCGACCGGCGAGAGCGCCTGGATCCACGCCTCGGTGGAGCCGCGGACATGGGCGTCGGCCGTGCCGCGGTCATGCTCCGAGATCGTCGCCGACCCCGGGGCGAAGGTGACCATGTAGGACATCGAGCCGCCGCCGTTGGAATCGGACACGACCAGCTCGACCTTCCCGCTCAGCGAGCTGTCGGCGGTGACCAGACCCGGGATCAGCCGGAAGATCGCGCCCACGTCAACGCGCTCAGACGGGCGCGGCGGACCCCATGCCCACTCGTAGCCCCACCGCGCGAGCTCGCCGAGCACCGGCGCGAGTTCGCGCGCGCGGTCGGTCAGCTCGTAGTCGACGCGTGGCGGAACCTCGCGGTAGCGCTGACGGGTCAACATGCCGTCGGCGACCATCCGATTGAGCCGCGAACGCAGCTGTTCGGTTGAGATGCCCGGCAGAACACGCTGGAGCTCCACGAACCGGCGGGGACCCGAGACCAGGTCTCGGATGATCAGCAGCGTCCACTTGTCACCCACCAGGTCCAGGGCCCTTGCGTCAGGGGACCACTGGTCGTATGGATGACGTTTTGGCGGAGGTACGTGCGGAATTCCGTTGATCCCTTCGTCTTACAGCCAGCCACCCTACCGACTTCCAGCATAACGGATTCCCAAAAGGATCGCCAAGTTTGCGCCAGTTTCCGTTCGACCTGTCGTTACAGCGTCTCGATGGGAGATTTGGTCCTTCTCAACGCTCATCGCAGGCACCGCCGGCGCCCAATCGAGCGGCCGCGACCGACGTTCTTTTTCGACCTTGGCTGCCCGCTCTCATACCTCGCCGCCGAGCGGGTCGAGCGCACGGTGGGCAACGCCGATTGGGTCCCGGTTGCGACCGCGGCTCTCGGCCGGGCGAGGACGCCGGAGGAGATCGCAACGCTGCGCGAGGCGACGCAGGCGCGCGCCAAGCAGCTCCGGCTGCCGCTCGTCTGGCCCGACCGCTTCCCGGCCGATGCCCGCCGTGCCGTGCGCGCGGCCGCCCACGCGGCCGAGATCGGATCCGGCTCCCGGTTCGCGCTCGCCGCCGGCCGGCTCGCATTCTGCGGCGGCTTTGATCTCGAGGATCCCGAGACGCTGGCCGAGGCCGCTGCCGCCGCCGGGGTCTCGCTCGACGACTGTCTGCAGGCCGCCGGCGACCCGGGCCGGGATCGCTGCATGCAGGCGGCCGCCGACGAGCTGCGCCGCGGCGGCGTGGACCGGTTGCCGGCGGTGGCACTCGGCGGGCGACTGTTCGCCGGCGAGGCCGGTCTGATGGCAGCCGCGGCGATCCTCAACCAGCCGCCGCAGGTGCGCCCGCTGGCGCCGGCGGGCTGAAAACGGCGCTGGGGCTCGTGCCGGGGCGGGGCCCCGGGATCGCGGCGCCACCACGGCTGACGGGACCCGCTGCCAGACTGTCGGCATGGCCGAGCCTGCCGACCCGGCTGGACCCGCGGGCGCGGGCATCGGATCGCCTCCGCGCCGTCGCGATCTCGGCGCGCGGCAGCGAACCCGGATCGCGCTCGCGCTACGCCGTTTCTGGCGCATCGCGTGGGACGCCAACATCACCGGGCAGTCGGCGATGGTGGCCTACAACATGCTGCTCGGGATCATCCCGATCGCGCTGCTCGGGCTGTTCATCGCCGGTCAGGTCCTGTCGAGCACCGCGATCCAGCACAGCGTCGTCGGTGATCTGCGCGAGGTGTTCCCGGGCACCGCCGAGCACACGCTCAACTCGCTGCTGGACCAGATCACCGACTCGACCACCAGCACCGGCGTGCTGGCGTTGATCGTCAGCCTGTGGCTCGGCTCTTCGTTCTGGGGCGCGCTGGACACCGCGTTCTCGAGGATTTACGACACACCGTCGCGGCGCTGGCTGGAGCAGAAGCGGTTCGCGCTCGCGATGCTGGTCGTCGTGGTCGTGTTCATGATCGCCACCGTCGCGGTACCGACGGCCCAGAGCATTCTGCGCGCGGGCGTCAACGACCTCCCGTTCGACCTTGCGCACGTCGCGGTGTTCGTCTACGCCTTCTCGCTCGCGATCAGCATTGGGCTGGTGTTCGCCTGCCTGGCCGTGATCTACTTTCAGGTGCCCAATCGTCGCGTCCCCTGGCGGGCGGTCTGGCCGGGGGCGCTCGGCGCGACGCTCGCGATCGCTGTCGTCGACTACGTGTTCCCGCTGTATCTATCGAACATCTCGACGATCGCCCGGTTCGGGACGACAATCGTCTTCATCCTGATCGCGCTCGGCTGGTTCTACGTGCTCGCGATCATCATTCTCAGCGGCGCGGTGGTGAATGCACTCCGATTGCGCCCATAACCGCGCAAGCGCGCCCGGCGACGCGTGTTAGCGTCCGCTCCGTGGCGACCAAGACCGACACTCGGCTGCACGGCGGACGGCTGATCGCGCGGGCCCTGCGCGCCCAGGGGGTGACGAAGTTGTTCACCCTCTCGGGCGGTCACCTGTTCTCGATCTATGACGGCTGCCGCGCCGAGGGCATCGACCTGATCGACACCCGCCATGAGCAGTCGGCCGCGTTCGCGGCCGAGGGATGGGCGAAGGTGACACGATCGCTCGGGGTCGCGGCCGTGACCGCGGGGCCAGGCGTGACCAACGCGATCAGCGCGATCGCCTCCTCACGCGAGAACCACTCGCCCGTACTTGTGCTCGGGGGACGGGCGCCTGCGATGCGATGGGGCCAGGGTTCGCTGCAGGAGCTCGACCACGTTCCGTTCATCGCGCCGCTGGCCAAGTTCGCCGCGACCCCGTCTGACACCGCCGAGATCCCGGAGCTGTTGCAGCGCGCGATCCGCGTGGCGCTGACGCCCCATACCGGACCGACGTTCCTCGACTTCCCGCTCGACTACGTGTTCATGGAGGCCGACGCGCCGCCGACCGAGCCGCCGACCGACCTGATCGCCGGACCTGCGCCCGAGCAGGCGCAGCTCGATCGCGCGGCCGCGATCCTGCGCGATGCCGAGCGTCCGGTGATCATGGCCGGCACCGGGCTGTACTGGGGACGCGGCGAACTGCAGTTGCAGGCGCTGGCCGAGGCGCTCGGCGCGCCCGTGTTCCTCAACGGTCTCGGTCGCGGCTGCCTGGCGGCCGACCACGAGCTGTTCTTCGCGCGCGCCCGCAGCGCGGGGCTCGGCCAGGCCGACGTGGCGCTTGTGATCGGCGTCCCACTCGACTTCCGGCTCGGCTTCGGCGCCGCGTTCGCTCCCGAATGCAAGGTGATCGCGATCGACGTCGCCGAGCCCGAGCGCGACCACCCGCGCGAGGTGAGCGCCGGCATCTACGGGCCGCTGCCCGCGACGCTCGACGCGCTGCGCGAGGCGGCCGCCGGTCGCACCGACGCCGGCCGAGCCGAGTGGGTCGGCTCGCTGCGGGCGCTCGAGGACGAGCGGCGGGCAGCGGAGGCCGACGAGTTCGACGATCCCCGCGCGCCGCTGCATCCGATGCGGATCTACGGCGAGCTTGCCCAGATGCTCGATCGCGACGCGATCGTGATCGGCGACGGGGGAGACTTCGTCTCCTACGCCGGCCGGGTCGTCGACTCATACCGGCCCGGTTGCTGGCTTGACCCGGGCCCGTTCGGGTGCCTGGGCTCGGGGCCCGGGTATGCGCTGGCCGCGAAGCTCGCCCATCCCGAACGCCAGGTCGTGCTGCTGCTCGGCGACGGGGCGCTCGGGTTCTCGGCGATCGAGTTCGACACGCTTGCGCGCCACGGGGTCGCCGTCGTCGGCGTTGTCGGCAACAACGGGATCTGGGCGCTCGAGAAGCATCCGATGGAGGCGATCTACGGTTACTCGGTCGTCGCCGACCTGCGCCCCGAGACGCGCTACGACAAGCTCGCCGAGGCGCTCGGGTGCCACGGCGAGCTCGTGCGCGAGCCGGCCGAGCTGCGGCCCGCGCTCGAGCGTGCCTTCGGTGCCGGTGGACCGTCGCTCGTCAACGTGTTGACGGATCCGACCGTCGCTTACCCGCGGCGGGCGAACCTGGCGTAGCCGTCTGCACATTGCTTGGCCGGAGGGCGGCTTCTCGTCGGGAACGGACCTCGTCGTCCTGACGACGAGGTAATCGACGAAGCTATGTTGGTGCGCCGCGCATCCGTTCCATGGCTGCTCGTCGTGGTCGCTGTCACCGCGATCGCCGTGTTCGTCGCCCTCACGATCGCTGTGACTGGCAGTTCCTCGCTCGCGTTTGACTCGCGCGCCTTCAAGATCGCCGCGCACGTGCGCACGCCATGGCTTGACACCGCCGCCCGGGTCGTCACGACTCTGGGCCTGATCGCGATCGTGGGCTCCGGCGTGCTCATTGGCGCCGCGGTACTGATCAAGCACCAGGACCGCGCCCGCGCGGGCGCGATCGTCGTCGGAGCGGCACTCGTATGGATCAGCGTGTGGATCATCAAATCGGTGGTCGACCGCCCCCGGCCGCCGGACCCGCTCGTGCACACTTCCGGCCAGAGCTATCCGTCGGGCCACGCTGCCAACTCCATCGGCTGGCTAGCCCTCGCGATCGCACTGACGGTCATGACCCCGACCCGAGCCGGCCGGATCGCCGCGATCACCTGCGGCGCTCTCCTCGCATTGCTCGTCGGCCTGAGCCGTATTTACCTGCGCGCCCACTATGCCTCCGACGTCCTCGCCGGCGAAGCTCTCGCCGTGGCCATCTACGCGCTCGCCAGGATCGGCGCGCTCGCCTGGCAATCTCGCAGCCGCTCACTTCGCTAGGGGGATGACCTCGCGCCTCGGCGCGTCCTCAGGCCGGGCCGACGCTCTCGTTGCAGGCCCGCGGCATCGCGGTCGTCGGCGTTGTCGCCAACAACGGGATCTGGGCGCTCGAGAAGCATCCGATGGAGGCGATCTACGGTTACTCGGTCGTCGCCGACCTGCGCCCCGAGACGCGCTATGACAAGCTCGCCGGGGCGCTTGGGTGCGGTGGTGGGCTTGTGCGCGGGCCGGCTGGGCTGCGGCCGGCGTTTGAGCGTGGTTTGGGTGTTGGTGGTCTGGTGCTGGTCAGCGTGTTGGTAGATCTGGGCGTTGCGTGCTGGTGGTGGGTGTACCTGGCGTGGTCGTTTGAAGCAGCGGCTGCGGCGAGCTGATTGAGGCTGGGAGCTGGTCGGGCCAGCCGATCCAGACCGCCAGGGCCAAGCCGAACAGCTCGACTGTTTTGCAGACGAGCGCGATCGTCTCGACCGGCTCGGGGGTGCCCATGAAACCGGGCACGCGGACGGTCACGAACACCACCCAGGCGACGATCTCGGCTGCCAGGAACAGGGCCGCCAGCCTCGCCGCCAACCGGTCCTCGGGGCCCGACACGAGCGCGTAGGCCAGCGCCGCGCCGACCAGTGCCGCGCCGATGAACGACCATCCCAACGGCGGCATCTCCTTCAGATGCTCGGGAACCAGCGCCGCGTGCATGCCGGCGCTGAACATGACCGCCAGCGCCAGCAGCCCGGCGCGGCGACCGCGCGACCGAAGTCGCGCGGCCTGCTCGCCGGTTCTCACTTGGCGATCCGGATCACGCGCTCCATCCCGAGCGTCGTGTGCTCGCGACCGTCCTGGGTGTCCATAAAGCAAGCCTGGACGTAGTAGCCAGACTTGGCGTCCAGGACCTGCTGCTGCATCGCGCCAGGCGACGCAGGATCCATCAGGTCAACAAAGCCCGTCGCGAGCTTCTGAGCCTTGTTGTCCTTACCGGCCCTCAGCAACGCCGCGATCCTGTCTGCGCGCGCGCTTATTGCGCGCGCCGATCAGGACGTCCATGTGGACCAGATAGCCGCCGTTGACCATCCGCACGATCGTCCCGTCATGCAGGACCTTCGGGCCCTCAAAGCCAAACTCGATCGACGTCTCGGTCGCCGCCGCCTTGGGCAGCGCCGCCGGCGAGGACGACTGCGTGACCGTGAACTGCGCCACATTCGCCGCCGGCCCATTACCGGTCAGGTTCAACGCCACGTAGTTGCCCGCCGCCAGGACCGTCTGCACCACGCCCGGCGCATCAGCAGCAACCACCAGCGACCCAAACGGCGTCAACGCATTGGGGTCACCATGATGACTCTGCACAGCACCCAACGCCTCCGCGAACGACACGCCCTGATCCAGACGAATCAGCCCATAGCCGCCCTGACCCTTACCAGCAAACGTCGACCTGACGTTCACCGCCCCCGACACCTCGCTACCAGACACCGCAATGCCCGTCTTGCCAGTGACGGCGACTGTGACCGTCGGCAGGCTTGCCGCAGCCGACGCCCCCGGGGACGCCGACGCCGCGGCACTGGTCAGTGCCATCGCGGCCCCGCCCCCAATGATGCTCGCGACAGCGAGCAGCGATGCAAATCGCTTCACAACAGACTCCCTTCATTTGGTTATCAATCCAGCTGGGTTGCCCTCCGCTGAGCACCGTGCGAGCGCCTAATTGCGCGTTGCGCCGGTGAAACCCCCGGATTTGCTGGATCGTCTGGGCGCTTCAACACCTGAAACCTGGGGTTGTTGCGGTGAAAGAGGGCTGATCACCGCGGGCGCATGAGCACCCCACTCACCAAGACGTGTGAGCACCCCCACGAGGAGACCCGGAACGAAAACCGCCCGCATGAGCGGGCGGCTTCCGATCCAGGTTTGGCTTTATCCGGACGGGCAGGGGTGCGTACCAGATAAAGCCGGTGTAGCGTGGTTCGGACGGCGGGAGGCGCCGATGTCTGCGGCTTCGCCCGAACCTATGTATGGGTGCAGAATCGCTAGGCGGTCCCGCACCACAACAAACATGATGATCCTTCGCAAACGCGTCAGCAATCGAACATTTGTCCACATGCCTACACAGACCTCACCGTGGGGTCGGCGCTAAACGAGGCCGATCGCGGCGCCGCGGAGGATGTCGTGCTCGGAGACCTCGATCTCCCGCAGGCCGAACAGAGCCATCACCTGCTCGAAGATCAGCGCCCCGGCGATGATCGTCGGCGCCCGGTCCGGATGCAGGCCGGCCACCTGACGGCGCTGCTCGAGCGGTAGCTGCCCCAGCCGCGCCAGGATCCGGGCGCATTCGTCGCTGGTCAGCACGTAACCGTGGACACGCTCTGGGTCATACGGCTCGAGGTCCTGGGCGATCGCGGCCAGAGAAGTGGCGGTTCCGGCGACCGCGATCCCGTGGCTGACCGCGGCTCGCTGCTCAGCGGGCACCGCCTGTTCGAGCACTCCTTGCACGTCGGCTGAGAGCTCGCGCTGCTCGGACTCGGGCGGCGGGTCGCTGTGCAGGTGCCGTTCGGTCTGCCGTACGACGCCGGCCTGAGTCGAGACATGAAACGACACCTCGTGCCCGGCGCCGATCACCATCTCGGTCGAGCCGCCGCCGATGTCGAACACGAGCACCGGGGACTGATCGTCGGGGTCGCGCTCGCTGGTCGCTCCGAGAAACGTGAGCTCGGCCTCCTGGTCTCCGGTCAGGATGTGCGGCTCGATCGCGTAGCGGCGTTTGACCTCGGCTGCGAACTCGGCGCCGTTGGCCGAATCGCGCACCGCACTCGTGAGCACGGCGACGCTGCTCTCGCATTCGCGGCGATCGATCTCGGCCTTGTAGTCCGCAAGCGCCTTGAATGTCCGCTCGATCGCGTCGTCGCGCAGCCTGCCGTCCTTGTCGACCCCGGTGCCGAGCCGCGTGACGGTGCTGCGCCGCTCGAGCTCGGCCGTCACGCGCCCGTCCCGGACGTCGGCGATCAGCAGCCGCGTGGAGTTGGAGCCGATGTCGACGACCGCGGCCCGCACGGCGCTAGCGGACCTCGTGCGGCATCGGTTTACCGTCGAGCGCCGCGAGCAGGTTCTCGACCGCGAGCGTCGCCATCTGCTCGCGCGCGTTGTGGGTCGCCGAGCCGATGTGGGGCGCGACGATCAGGTTCGGCGCTGCCAGCAAGGGATCGTCGGGCGGCAGTGGCTCGGGATCGGTGACATCGAGCGCTGCGCCGGCGACCCTGCCCGCGATCAGCGCCTCGCGCAGCGCCACCTGGTCGACGATCGGCCCGCGTGCGGTGTTGATCAGGATCGCGGTCGGCTTCATCTCGGCCAGCGCGGCCGCGTCGATCAGGTGGCGCGTCTGCTCGTTGAGGGGTGTGTGGACGGAGACGAAGTCCGAGCGCGCCAGGAGCGCCAACAGCGTCACGCCGCCCTCGCCGGTGTGGAGCACGGTCATCTCAAAGCCGCCGGCGCGTTTTGCGACCGCCCGACCGATCCGGCCCATGCCGATGATCCCGAGCGTCGCCCGGTGGACGTCATAGCCGAGGTACTTGTCGGGCTCCCAGGTGCGCCACTGGCCGGCGGCCACCGACGCGATCGCCTGCGGCAGCCGCCGGGCGGCGGCCAGCAGAAGGGTGAACGTGAGGTCGGCGGTCGCGTCGGTGAGCACGTCGGGCGTATTGCCGACCGGGATCCCCCGCGCCCGAGTCGCCGCGAGGTCGATGTTGTCGTAGCCGACCGCGTAGTTGGCGATCGCGCGCAGCTTCGGGCATTGGTCCAGCAGCTCGTCGTCGATCCGGTCTGTGAGCATCGACAGCAACCCCTCGGCGTTGGCGGCGCCGCGCACGAGCTCCTCGGGGCTCGGCGCCGAGCGCTGCTGCCAGACCTCGACGTCGTGAACCTCGGCCAGGCGGCCGAGGGCCGGGCCGGGGAGCTCACGGGTCACGAAGCAGTGGGCCATTACGCGCGCATTCTCTCTGTTTGCGCGCCTTGAGGCTCGGTGGCTCGGAACGCAATGCACGTATAGCGTGCATTCGGTTCCAAAGGTACGTCTAGAACGAGCTTTCGACCGCGGTGCGGCGGCCGGCAGCCTCGCCTCGGCCGCGCCGCGCAACCCGCGGGAGGCCGAACAGCGCCACCAACCCGCCCGCGAGCGCAAACCCTCCGGCGACCAGGAACGCCAGCTCAAATCCGCTCGTCAGCGCCGCGTGGAGGGCGTCACCGCCGCTGGTCAGGCTGTCGGTGCGCGAGGTCGCGACCGCGGCCAGGATCGCGAGGCCGAGCGCGCCACCCATCAGCCGCGACGTGTTGAGCAGCCCGGACGCGAGGCCCGCCTCCTCGGACGGGACGCCCGCGACCGCCAGCAGCGTCGCCGGCACGAACGAGAGCCCGATCCCGATCGCGACCAGCAGCGACGGCACCAGAACGACGCCGGCGTAGGTGCCGTTCACCGACAGGTCGCTGAACACCAGCAGCCCGGCGGTCAGCGACGTCATCCCGGCCAGCAGCAGCGGCTTGGCGCCGATCCGGGTCACCGCGCGCGAGGCGATCACGGACCCGGCGACGATGATCAGCGTCATCGGCAGGAACGCAAGCCCCGCCTTGATCGGCGAGTAGCCGAGCACCTGCTGGAGGTAGAGCGAGACGAAGAACCACATCCCGAACGTCGATCCGCCCATCAGCATCACGACGACGTTGGCCGCGCTGAGGGTGCGGGACGAGTAGATCCGCAGCGGCATCAGCGGGGCCGACGCAAACCGACCCTCGATCACCAGGAACAGGACCAGCAGCCCGAGGCCGCCGGCGATCACCGCCAGCGTCTGCAGCGAGCCCCAGCCGGTCACGTCGGTGCGGACGATCCCAAACACGAGCAGCGTCAGTCCGAGCGTCGCGCTCACGGCTCCGCGGAGGTCGAAGTTCCGCGCCCGGGTCTGGTCACGGCCCTCGGCGATCCACCGCTGGGCGAAGAACGCCGTCGCCAGCGCCACCGGGACGTTGATGAACAGGATCCAGCGCCAGCCGAGCGCGTCGGTCAGCACGCCGCCGAGCAGCACGCCGGCCGCGCCGCCGGCGCCGCCCATCGCGCCCCAGATCCCGACCGCGCGGTTGCGCTCGTGACCCTCCTTGAAGGTGGTCGTCAGGATCGAAAGCGAAGCCGGGGCGATCACCGCGCCGCCGAGGCCCTGGATCGCGCGGGCCGCGATCAGCATCGCCTGGCTGGTGGCGAGGCCGCCGGCGAGCGAGGCGAGCCCGAACAGCACCAGTCCGATGACGAATACCTTGCGCCGTCCGATCAGATCGGTTGCGCGCCCGCCGAGCAGCAGGAAGCCGGCAAAGGTCACCGTGTATGCGTTCACGACCCACTGGAGGTCGACCTCGGAGAAGTGCAGCCCGTTGCGAATCGCAGGCAGCGCGACGTTCACCACCGACACGTCGAGGATCACCATGAACTGCGCCAGGCAGGCGAGCAGCAGCGTCGCGCGCAGGTGTCGCCGGCTGTTCGAGTGGGTTTCGGGGGTCATCGGGGCGATCTCATTCGTACGACGATCATCGTACATTCTAGCTGTCCTCCAGCATCGTTTCCTCCTCGACGTACAACGGGCCGAGGAGGGGACATGTGAGGGCGACGGGCGGGGAAGGATCTGCCGACCTGGGCGTCCCTTGCTGTAAGGGGTGTGCTGCGCACGCATTCCAGACCCCTCGAGCGAAGGGAGAACCTCCATGCAGCATCTCGCGTCAAGGCGCCTCAGGGCGCCGATCGTCGCGTTGTTCGCGTTCGCATCGGCCGGCGCGGTCGCGCTGGTGAGCGCGCCATTCGGTCAGACGGCGCCGGTCCGGGCCGGCTCCCGCGGGGCCGCGGTGGCCCCGTCGTCTTTCATCGGTGGATTGCACACGATCAAGACTCTCTCGTCGGCGGTGCCCAAGGCGGGGCCCGCGGCCGGAGACGTGAACCCCTACGGGGTCGCGGTCGTGCCGAGCACGATGGGGGTGTTGCGCCAGGGCGCCGTCCTGGTCAGCAACTTCAACAACGCCCAAAACCAGCAGGGGACCGGATCGAGCATCGTCCAGATCGCGCCCGACGGCGAGCAGCAGACGTTCGCGGTCGTGCCGCGGCCGACGGCTACCCCCGCGGTCGGTCTGACGACGGCGCTGGTCGCCCTCAAGCGGGGACTGGTGATCGTCGGCAGCCTGCCAGCGCCGGGCGGCAACTCCAAGAAGGCGACGTCGGGCGCGCTGACTGTCCTCGGCGACCACGGCAAGGTCGTCTCGACGATCAAGGCGCCGGACATCAATGGGCCGTGGGACATGACCGCCGTCGACCACGGCGACACCGCGACCCTGTTCGTGACCAACGTGCTCAACGGAACGGTCGCCGCCAACGGCAAGGTCGTCCGGCGGGGCACGGTCGTGCGGATCAAGCTCTCGGTCCCTGCCAGCGGAGCTCCGCGAGTGCTGTCTAACCGGGTGATCGCGACCGGCTTCCCCGAGCGCACCGACCCGGCGGCGCTGATCATCGGCCCGACGGGCGTCGGCCTCGCCCACAACGGGACCCTGTACGTGGCCGACTCGGCCGCCAACCGGATTGCCGCGGTTCCGCGCGCGACGACCCGCAACTCGGTCCTCGGTGGCGGCGGCATGACGCTCTCGGAGGGCAAGGCGCTCAACGATCCGCTCGGTCTGATGATCGCCCCCAACGGCGACGTCGTGACGGCCAACGGCGACGACGGCAACCTGGTCGAGACCGGCACCCACGGGCGCCAGGTCAAGGTCAAGACGCTGGTCCCCGATGGCGGCGGGGATCTGTTCGGGCTGGCGCTGAGGCCCAATCACAACGGGATCTACTTCGTCAACGACGCCGGAAGCGGAAGCGCGGCGAACTCGCTGCAACTCCTGCACTGACGAGGCATCGGCCGCGAGGGTGTCGCGGGTCCTGCGGGGCTCGCGACGCCCGCCCGGCGGTGCTAGCGATGCCCGTCCTGCGGGGCGCGCGCCGCCGGCGGCCGCCACTCCCGCCTTGCATCCCAACCGCCGAGGTTGATCAAATATCCATGTCGTGGCTGCCCCGCTCGAGATCGAAAGTCGTCCGTTTGGCCCCGACGGCTTCCTGATTCCGCGCGTCGCGCTCGGCTGCGGGAACTTCGGCGGCGTCGGCTCGGCGCTTGATTGGGTCGGCCGTGGTCTCAGCGATGACGAGGCGTTCGCGCTGATGGACGCCGCGTGGGAGATGGGCATCACCCACTTCGACACCGCCGATGCTTACGGCGGCGGCCACAGCGAGCAGGCGATCGGCCGCTGGATCGTGTCACGGGGCCTGCTGCCGACGCTGACGACGAAGACGTTTAACCCGATCCTGCCGGGCGGCGACAGCGGACTTGCCGCCAAGCGGATCGAACACCGGCTGCCCGCCAGCCTCGACCGGCTCGAGGTCGGCCACGTCGAGTTGTATCTCGCCCACGATTTCGACCCGATCATCTCCCTGTCAGAGACCTTCGGTGCGATGGACAAGCTCAAGCAGGCGGGCAAGATCCGCGCCTACGGGGTCAGCAACTTCAACTTCCTCCAGATGCAGCACGCCCTGACCGACGGCACGCCGGTCGCGGTCCAGAACGGCTACTCGCTGCTGGAACGGGGCGACGAGTCCGATGTGCTGCCGCTCTGCGCCCGGCGCGGGGTCGCCTACCTGGCGTTCAGCCCGCTGTGCGGAGGGTGGCTGACCGGCAAATACCGCCGCGACCAGCCCTACCCCGACGGCTCGCGGATGACCCAGCGCCCCGACCCCTACAACTATCTCGCGAGGCCGCGAACATTCGACCAGCTCGAGACGCTCGAGTCGCTCGCCGCCGCGCGCGGGACGTCGATGGCTGGCGTTGCGCTCGCGTGGCTGCTGGCCGACGAGCGGATCAGCCAGGTCGTGGTCGGCCCCGGCCGCCCCGAGCATCTCGAGCCGTTGCGCGAGGCATTTCAGCAGCCGCTCACGTCAGAGGAGCATGATCAACTGGACACGGTCTTCAGCCAATGAGCGTTCTGATCCTCAACCACGGAGACGTCCACGCGTCGCTTGCGCCGGGTGAGTGCGAGCGCGCGATGTCAGCGGTGCTGGCCGCCCACGCCCGCGGCGGCGCCTACTTCCCCCTGCGTTCGGTGATGCTTGCCCCAGGTGCCCCGGGGCTGATGGGGCTGATGCCCGCCTACGCCGCCGCCGGCCCCGACCACGGGACGCCGGGCGTGTTCGCGCTGAAGGCGATCTGCCTGATGCGCGAGAACCCGGCCCGCGGTCTCGACGCCCACCAGGGCCTGGTGGTGCTGTTCGATCACGACACCGGGATCCCGACGGCGATCCTCAACGCCTCGGCGATCACCGAGATCCGCACCGCCGCCGTGACCGCGGCGGCGACGCGGGCGTTGTCTCGCGAGGACTCGACCGTGCTGACGATCCTCGGCGCCGGCGTTCAGGCGCGTTCTCACCTGCGCGCGTTTGAGCGAATGCGTGACTGGCAAGAGCGTCGCGTCTACGCGCCGACCACCGAGCATGCGGAGGCGGTCGCCGGCGAGTTTCCCGGGGTGACCGTGGCGCGAAGCGCGCGCGATGCAGTCGAGGGCGCCGACGTGGTCGTCGTCGCGACGAGCGCGACCGAGCCGGTGCTCGAGCATGGCTGGCTGAAGACCGGGGCGCACGTGAACGCGGTCGGCGCCAGCTCGCCGAGCTCGCGCGAGATCGATGTCGCCACCGTGGCCGCGTCGGCGCTGTTCTGTGACAGCCGCGAGTCGGTCCGAAACGAGGCGGGCGAGTTCATCCTCGCGATCAAGGAGGGCGCGATCTCCGGCGAGGAGCACATCCGCGCCGAGCTCGGCGAGGTGCTGGCGGGCATCCATCCGGGTCGCGCCGACGACCAGGAGCTGACCGTGTTCCGCTCGCTGGGCGTCGCCGCGGAGGACCTCGCGGCGGCGCAGCTGGCGGTCGAGAACGCACGTGCCCGAGGGATCGGATTCGAGGTCGAGCTGTGATCGAGCTCGCCGAGATCGAGGCCGCGCGCGACCGGATCGCCGACGTGGCGATTCGCACGCCGCTGGTGCGGCTGCCGATCGACGATGCGCCGGCCGAGATCTACCTCAAGCTCGAGACGCTGCAACCGATCAACTCGTTCAAGATCCGTGGCGCCGCCAACGCGGTTCGCAGCGCGCCGCCCGCAGAACGCGCACGGGGCCTGCTGACCGCGAGCGCCGGGAACATGGCCCAGGGCGTCGCCTGGATCGGGCGCGAGCTCGGCCTCGAGGCGACGATCGTGGTGCCCGAGCACGCCCCCGAGACGAAGCTGGCAGCGATCGAGCGGCTCGGCGGCACCGTGCTCCGGGTCCCGTACGAGGACTGGTGGCAGGCGATCGTGACCGGGCGGATCGAGGGCCGCGAGGGGTTGTTCATCCATCCGGTCGCCGACCCCGCGGTGATGGCGGGCAACGGGACGATCGGGCTGGAGATCATCGAGGACCTGCCCGACGTCGATGCGGTCGTGATCCCGGTCGGCGGCGGCGGGTTGACGGTCGGGATCGCGAGCGCGGTCAAGGCTCTGCGCCCGCAGGCGATGATCTACACGGCCGAGCCCGAGACCGGCGCCGCGCTGCACGCGGCGATGGCTGCCGGCGAGCCGGTCGACGTCGAGTACGAGGTCTCGTTCGTTGACGGGTCCGGCAGCCGGCGCGTGCTCGACACGATGTGGCCGCGGCTGGCCGAGGTCGTCGACCGGGCGATCTCGGTCCCGATCCCGGACACCGCCAACGCGGTGCGCACGCTCGCCGAGCGCGTGCGGGTGATCGCCGAGGGCGCCGGCGCGCTCTCGACCGCCGCCGCCCTGGCCGGCGCCGCCGGGGCGGGCAAGATCGTCTGCGTCGTGTCAGGCGGCAACATCAACCTGGCGACGCTGAGCGAGATCCTCGGTGCCGCGGACGGACGTGCGCGATGACCGCTGACAGCCCCCCCGGCGACCCGAACGACCCGAGCGTCCCGATCCTCCCCGGCAAGGGCGACAGCGACTACGAGCGCTACCTGAGGACCGACGAGCTGCTGTCGCTCCAGAAGGAGCCCGAGGATCGGGTCCACCGCGACGAGCTCCTGTTCCAGACCGTGCACCAGACCTCAGAGCTGTGGCTGAAGTTCGCCGACAGCGAGGTTGTTGAGGCCACGCGGCTGGTCGATGCCGATGAGCTGCTCGAGGCGGGCCGCCTGATGCGCCGCGGGCTGATGTGCATGGAGTTCGTCACCCGCCAGCTCGACATGCTCGACCAGCTCGACAGCTGGGACTACCAGCTGATCAGGGTCGCCCTCGGGCACGGAAGCGGCTTTGACTCGCCCGGCTTTCGCAGGCTCGCCCGCGCCACCCAGGCGCTCGGGCCGGCGTTTGACCGAGCGCTCGCGCGCGCCGGCGTGGAGCTGACCGAGCTGTATCGCGACCGGCGCGACCACCAGCAGCTGTACGCGCTCGCCGAGCTGCTGACCGACTGGGACGAGCGCCTGCGCGTCTGGCGCTTCCGCCACTACACGGTCGTCGCGCGTGCGATCGGCGAGGACACGGTCGGGATCCAGGGGGTGCCGGTGCCAGTGCTGACCAAGCTGATCGTCCAGCGCCAGCTGCCGAAGCTGTGGGAGGCGCGAACGAAGCTGGTGCAGGAGTTCGACGCCGAGCGGCGGGAGGGCGATGCCGGGTCGTAGGTCGGGCGAGGCCGGGCTAACGGCACGCGTGCGTGGTCGCCCTTGCCGAGTTGGTCTAGGCGCGTTTTTGGCTGGGGAAGGGGGAGTGGAGGCTGCCTGGTACGGGGGTGTAGGTCGTCAGCCGTCGTATAGGGGAGTAATCGACCTACGGCCGCGAGCCGTAGGTGGCCAGCCGTCGTATAGGGGAGTAATCCACCTACGGCCGCAAGCCGTAGGGGGCTAACCGTCATATAGGGGAGTAATCCACCTACGGCCGCGAGCCGCGAGCCGAACGAGCCTCCCTAGCCGCGCGCCGCCTCGAGCCCCGCGACCAGCCGGTCGACCTCGTCAGCGGTGTTGTAGTGGATGAAGCCGATCCGGACGGCGTCCTGGTCGTAGCCCAGACGCTTGTAGAGGTTCAGCGAATACCACGAGTCGTGGGCCCAGACCCCGATCTCGCGCTCGGCGAGCTGCCGCGCGACCTCGGCGGCCGGCACGCCCTCGACGTTGACCAGGAACGTCGGCACACGGCCGTCCATCGTCTGGCGCCCGTAGACCGAGACCGAGTCGGGGATCCCGGCCAGGAAGCGCTCGCCGAGCCCGCGCTCGTAGGGGATGATCGCGTCAAAGCCGCCGATCGAGTCCAGGTACGCAAAGGTCGCATTGAGCCCGGCGAGCAGCTCGTAGGGCGCGGTGCCGGTCGCGAAGCGCCGTCCGAGCGGGTCCATCGGCGCCGGGCGTGCCTTGTACGGGCGCCACGTCTCGAGCACCGAGGCGCGGCCGTAGGCGATCCCGAGGTGCGGGCCGCAGAACTTGTACGGCGAGCAGATCAGGACGTCGGCGTCGACCGCGCGCACGTCGATCGGCTCGTGAGCGGCGTAGTGGACCGCATCGATCCACGCCAGCGCGCCGGCCTCGTGCGCCATCCGGCAGACGCGCTCGGCGTCGACCACCGTGCCGACCGCGTTCGACGCCCAGGCGAACGCCACCACCCGGGTGCGATCGGAGAGCTTGGACTGAAGGTCGTCGAAGTCGAGCGTCGTGTCGCTATTGAGCTCGACGTGCTTGACCACGAGGTCGCGGTCGTGAGCGAGCTCGAGCCACGGCGCGACGCCGCCGTCGTGGTCCAGCGACGAGACGAGGATCTCGTCACCGGCATTGAAGCCGCGCCCCGCGGTCCGCGACAGCATGAAGTCAAGCGACGTCATGTTGGGACCGAAGATGATCTCCTGCGGCTCACAGCCGAGGAACCGCGCCGCGCCGGCCTCGGCGGTCTCAAGGATCGCCTTGACCCGCAAGCTGGTCTCATAGCCTGCCCCCAGGTTGGCGCTCGCCTCGCGCAAAGCGCGAGCGATCGCCTCGCCGACCTCGTCGGGGACCTGCGAGCCGCCCGGGGCGTCGAGGAACGCGAACCCGCCCTGGAGCGACGAGAACCGGGAGCGCACCTGGCCGAGGTCCGTCGCAGCGTTCAGCACATCAGCCATCGCCTCTTCCTTCCTCTCGTGCGAGCATCAATCGCTGTCTGGGCCGGCGGCAAAGTTAACGAAAACCTAAAAGGCTCCCTGTTGCACGGCCAATATGACGGTGATTTGATCAACACTACAAAATCAGATCAGGGGGAGAAGGGACCGCTCTTGAGTATTCGCGTGAGTCGCAGTGCGCAGGCCAGTTGGCAGGGTACGGTGCCGGAGGGTGGCGGCAGGATCGCGCTCGGCAGCGGGGCCTACGAGGGAGCGTTCACGCTCAAGGCGCGCGTTGAGGACGTCGATCGGGGCACCAACCCCGAGGAGCTGATCGCGGCCGCCGAGGCCGGGTGTTACACGATGTCGCTCGCCAACCTGCTCAGCGAGGCCGGGTCACCGCCCAATGACCTGCAGACCACCGCGCGCGTACGGCTCGAGCAGACCGACGCGGGGTTTCGGATCACCCGCATCTCGCTCAAGACGGTGGGTGACGTGACCGGCGTCGACGCCGAGCAGTTCGCGGCTCTGGCCGAGCAGGCGAAGGAGACCTGCCCCGTCTCGCTGGCGCTGGCAGCAACGGAGATCACGCTCGAGGCGACCCTTCAGTAGGCCCGGCCATGTTGCAGGCAGTTGACCCACTCAGGGCGAATATGGGAGGGTGGCGCTCCGAGACCGGGACGCGCTTGGCCGGCCGTCAGCCCTTGAAAAGCACCCAACTCCGTTCGTGACGCCCTGATGCCCAGCGTGACTGTGATCGACTCCGAGCAGGTGGAGCCCCGGTGCAACCCCGACACGGGGCTCGCCGTCCGGCGCACACTCGGAAGGCAGACCGGCTTTGAGGCGCTCGAGCAGGCGGTGCTCGAACTCGAGCCCGGCACGTCAGAGCGAATTGACGTCGGCGCCGTCGAGGAGACGCTGTTCGTGCTCGCGGGCAGTGGCACGGTGACCGTCGACGGCACGGCGCACGAGCTCGAACCGGAGTCGGGGCTGTACCTGCCGCCGGGCTCGGCGTTCGAGCTCCACAACCCTGGACCCGAGACGCTGCGCGTGGTCGCCGTCCGCGTCCCCGACCCCGAGCCCGCCGGCGACGAGCGCAGCAGCGCCGCGGTGCGCCGGCTGGCCGACCAGGAGCCCGAGACCGCAACGGCCCAGCGCGAGTTCCGGATCGTCGCCGACCCCGACAGCGGGCTGCGCTCGGCGACCCACTTCGTCGGCTACATCCCGACCGAGCGGGCGCCGGATCATTTCCACACTTACGACGAGGTGATCTACGTGATCGACGGCGAAGGGGTCATGCACGCCGGCGATTTCGAGCAACGGCTGTCGCCGGGAGCGTGTATCCAGCTTCCCGCGCGGACCGTGCATTGCCTTGAAAACACGGGCACGGAGCCGATGCGGGTCGTTGCCGTGTTCAGACCCGCCGGATCTCCGGCGGCCGCGTACTACCCGGATGGGACGCCCGCGTACCAGGGCGGCAATCAGGAAAAACTCCAGAGGAGGACCGAAAAGCAATGAAGGGACGAACGTTCCTAGCCGCATGGGCGCTGGTGGCGCTGATCGCGGCCGGCTGCGGCAGCAGCAGCAGCAGCAGTAGCAGCAGCGCCGCGGCCAGCGCGAGCTCGAGCTCGAGCGGCAACTGCAAGGCGTCGATCGCGATCGAAGGGCCGTTCACCGGTCCGGTCGCGCAGGTCGGACTCGAGCAGCTGCACTTCGCGCAGCTGGCGGTCGCGAACGACAACAAGCTGCTCGGGATTCACGTCACGATGGCTCAGGACGACACCCAGCTGACGCCGTCGATCGCGACGACCAAGACGCAGTCGATCATCGCGACACCGGCCGTGGCCGTGATCGGACCGTCGGGAAGCCAGGAGGTCGAGGCGGTGGGTCCGCTGCTCTCCCGAGCTGGGCTGGCCGCGGTCTCTGGATCGGCGACCCTCCCGGCGCTGACCAGCAGCGGCGCGAACAAGACGTTCTTCCGCGTCGTGCCCGACGACAACGTCCAGGGACCGCAGGATGCGAACTACATCGTCGCCCACCTGCACCCCAAGGGCGTCCTGATCATCGATGATGATGAGGCCTACTCGCAGGGGATCACGAAGGTGATGATCCCGATCCTGCAGAAGGCCGGAATCAAGGTCAATCACCAGACGATCAACGGCACCGACACCGGAGCGACGCTCTCGAACGCGCTGTCGTCGCTGGTGACCTCGCAGCTGACGTCCAATGAGCAGGTCGCGGTGCTGCCGTGGCAGGCTGCCGCGAACGCGCAGCAGTTCGGCCTCGACGCACAGCAGCAGCACAAGAAGGTGATCCTGTTCGGGACCGACGGCACCAACTCGCCGTCGCAGTTCCACATTCCGGGCACCTACATCTCGACCTTCGGGCCTGACATCGCGTCATCGTCGAATCCGAAGGATCAGGCGCTGGTCAAGGGCGTCGCCAAGTACGGGCCGTACGGTGCCTTCGGCGTCCCGACCTACGCGGCGACCGATGTCGTGATGCACGCGATTTCGTCGGTCTGCCAGTCGGGGCAGACGCCGAGCCGCGCGAACGTGCTCGCCGCGATCAAGAAGACCAACATCCCGGCCTCGGCGAACATCCTCGGGGTGCCGATCGCGTTCACCGCGACCGGGAACCTCGCGGGCAGCCCGGGCTACCTGTTCCACGTCAACAGTGGTGGCAAGTACATCGAGATCCCACCTAAGTGATGGATGATGACTCGGCCGTGACGCTTCACGGCTAAGGTTCCGCGGCGCCGCCCACGATCGTCTGGGCGGCGCCGCTGCATTTTCCGCTCGAGAGAGAGACGTGCAGGAGTTCTTTCAAACCCTTGTCAATGGCCTCACCGCGGGCTGCGTTTACGCGCTGATCGCGCTCGGCTACACGATGGTCTACGGCATCCTGAAGCTGCTGAACTTCGCCCACGGCGACGTCTACATGGTCGGCGCCTACATCGGCTACGTCGTGCTGCAGCTGTTCGGCGGCGCGTACGCGCTCTCGATCCCGGTCGCAGTGCTGCTGTTCTTCATGTTCGTCGCGGCCTCGTTCGGCTGCGGCTATCTCGGTGTCGCGATGGAGCGGTTCGCCTATCGACCATTGCGAAACGCGCCGCGAATAGCGCCGCTGATCACGGCGCTCGGGATCTCGTTCGTGCTCGAGAACACGATCCTGCTGCTGTTCGGCGGCTTCGTGCGCAGTTACAACACCAATGCCTACATCCCGTTCTCGACCGGCATCGACATCGGGGGCGTCAGAGTCGACATCGTCCAGGCGCTGACGATCGTCGGCAGCGTCGTGATGATGTTCGGCCTGCGCGAGCTGGTCAATCGTACGACGCTCGGTAAATCGATGCGTGCGGTCGCCTCCGATCGCGAGGCTGCCGAGATGCTCGGCATCAACGTCGACCGCACGATCGCGCTGACCTTCTTCATCGGCTCGGCGATGGCCGGCATCGCCGGCGTCATGTCGGGGCTCGCGTTCAACCAGATCACGAACACAATCGGCTTCCTCGCGGGGCTGAAGGCATTCACCGCGGCCGTCGTCGGTGGGATCGGCAGCATCCCCGGCGCGATGATCGGCGGCATCTTCATCGGCCTCTGCGAGGCCTACAGCTCGAGCTACATCTCGAGCCAGTACTCGGACCTGATCGTGTTTGGGATCCTGATCCTGACGATGCTGGTCCGGCCACAGGGAATCTTCGGCCAGCGGCCACTGCAGAAGGTGTGACGTGACGATCGAGCGCGAACCGCCTGACGCCGACTCCTCCGAGGAGCCCGCGCCGCGCGGTTCGATCGGGGTCGACTCGTGGGTCGCACAGTCCGGTGAGCGTCACGATGAGGGGCCCGGATGGCGCCGGACGCTGGCGCGGGCCGACGCTCGCGTCGGCTGGTGGCCGCGGCTGGCGCTGGTGACGATCGCGGGACTGCTGTTCGCCCAGGTGTCGGGGAACGTGAACATCCAGACGGTCGCGTTCAACTGTCTGCTCTACGCGCTGCTGTCGATGGGACTCAACATCACGGTCGGCTGGTCGGGGCTGCTCGACCTCGGCTACATCGCCTCATTCGGGTTCGGTGCCTACGGCTATGCGATCTTCTCGTCGACGGCGCTCGGGACCGGCGGCATCGGCGGCAGCCACCTTCCGGCGATCGAGTCGATCCTGATCGTGGTCGCCGCGGCGGGCGTGGTCGGCGTCGTCGTCGGACTGATCGCGCTCCGTCTGTCGGGTGACTACTTCGCGATCGTGACGCTGTTCCTCGGGCAGGCGTTCGTGCTGGCGGTCAACAACGTCGATCCGGGCACGCTCGGCGGCGTCAACGGGCTGTTCGGGCTGGACCCGCTGCACAGCTTCGGCGTCACGGTCACGACCCCACTTGGCTACTACTACGCGGCGCTGGGAGCCTGCGTCCTCATCGCCGCGGTGCTGCATCTGCTCGACACGTCCAGAACCGGGCGCGCCTGGCGGGCGCTCAACGACGACCCACTCGCCGCCGAGGCGATGACGATGTCCGTCAACAAGCTCAAGGTGATGGCGTTCGCGTTCGCGACGATGGTCGGCGCGCTCGCCGGGACGCTGTTCGCGGCCCAGCAGGACAACGTCTTTCCGACCAACTTCACCGCCAACATCCTGATCCTGATCTACGCCTGCCTCGTGCTCGGAGGCGTCGGCTCGATCGCCGGCGCGATCCTCGGCGGGATCGTCGTCACCGCGGCCGAGAACATGCTCTCGAGCCCGACCGATGCCGCATACCTGTTCTACGGGCTGATCATCATCGCGATGATCGCGAAGGTGCGGCCGTGGCGGATGCTCGGCTGGGCGGTCGCCGGGTTGATCGCCTTCGGCTACGCCGCGCACGCGATCGTCGGGGCGATCGCACCGGTCGCGACCGCGGGCAGCCCCGGCAGCCCCGGGTGGATCGGATCGGTCATGAACGGCTATGTGATCGTGCCCAAGAACCCGACCAACTTCGGCAACGTCCTCTACCTGGCGCTGATCGTCGGATTGGTTGCGATCGTGCGGCTGCGCGGCGTCAGGCAGTTGATCGCGGTGATCATCACGATCTATGTGGCCGCCTGCTGCTGGGAATCGCGGCTGATCGTCAACCCGGCGATCACGACCCAGATCATGCTCGGCGCGATCCTGATCGTGACGATGGCCGCGAGACCGTACGGGCTGTTGGGCAAACACCGCGTGGAGCTCGTCTGACGATGGCGCTGCTCGAGATCGAGAACCTGTCGCTCTCGTTCGGCGGCCTGCGGGCGATCTCCGAGCTCAACATCGACGTCAACGAGAACGAGATCGTCAGCGTGATCGGACCCAACGGCGCCGGCAAGTCGTCGGTCTTCAACGTGATCAGCGGCATCTATGACCCGACCGACGGCGACATCCGGCTCGGCGGCGAGTCGATCATCGGCAAGAAGGCGCACACGATCGCCAGGATGGGGATCGCGCGCACGTTCCAGAGCCTGCGGCTGTTTCAGAACCTGAGCGTGAAGGAGAACGTCAAGGCGGCGACGTACGGGAACACCAAGGCCTCGCCACCGGAGTCGATCCTCCGACTGCCACGGGCACGGCGCGAGGAACGTGAGATCGACGCGCTCGCGACTGAGGTGCTGTCGTTCTTCGGCGAGCGGCTCGCCGGCTACCGCTGGGATCAGCCGGCGTATGTCCTCTCCTACGCCAACCGGCGCCGGCTCGAGATCGCCCGCGCGTTGGCGACGCGGCCGCGGCTGCTGATGCTCGACGAACCGGCAGCCGGGATGAACCCCAAGGAGACGCACGAGATCACCGAGCTGATCGCGCGGCTGCGCGACGAGCTCAAGCTCGCGATTCTCGTGATCGAGCACGACATGCACGTCGTCGAGGGGATCTCCGACCGCGTCGTGGCGCTGGACCACGGCGTCAAGATCACCGAGGGCTCGTTCAATGACGTCGCCACGCACCCGGCCGTCATCGAGGCCTATCTCGGTCGCGACCCCGAAGCGCTCGCGGAGGCATAGCGGCCGATGCCACTCCTGCAGCTCGACGACGTCACCACCTACTACGGCAAGATGCGGATCCTCGAGGGCATCTCGCTCGAGGTCGAGCCGGGCGAGCTCGTCTGCCTGCTCGGCGGCAACGCGTCGGGCAAATCGACGACGCTGAAGACGATCCTCGGGATCGTCCGCCCGCGCGCCGGCCGCGTGATGATCGACTCCGAGGACGTGACCGGGCGCGGAGTGGCCGAGCGGATCGCCCGCGGGCTCGCGATCGTCCCCGAGAACCGTCGCCTGTTCGGCTACATGACCGTCCGTGAGAACCTCGAGCTCGGCGCGGTGCTGCGCAAGGGCGAACCGCTCGACGAGGACTTCGAGCGCGTGCACACGCTGTTCCCACGCCTGCTCGAGCGGGAAGACCAGCTCGCCGGCACCCTGTCGGGCGGCGAGCAGCAGATGGTCGCGATGGGCCGGGCGCTGATGTCTCGGCCGCGGATGCTGCTGATGGACGAGCCCTCAATGGGCCTCTCGCCCGCGCTCGTGCAGCAGAACTTCCGGATCATCAAGGAGGTCCACGAGTCGGGCGTCGCGATCCTCGTCGTCGAGCAGAACGCGACGATGGCGCTCTCGATCGCCGACCGAGGCTACGTGCTCGCGACCGGCGAGATCGTGCTCTCGGGCGTCGCCGGGGACCTGCTCAAGAGCGACGACCTCAAGCGCGCCTACCTCGGGCGCTGACCGGCCTCGTCGGCGCTCTCAGCCGGCGCCGGCGGCCCCCCGCACGCCGATCCCGGCGCCCATCGCGTCATACAGGTGCGCCGTGTCAACGTACTGCTGAAAGCCGGTCACCCTGCCGTTCTTGAACCGCCACACGTGACATGCCTGCGCGTCGAGCCGCTTGCCGGTCGTGTTGTGTGTGCCGGTGTAGCGACACTCGACGATCACCGTGTCACCGGCGTCGTGGTACACGCGCGGGGTGACCGTGAACGTGTCCCACTCATCGTCGAGGTTGTCGAACAGGTTTGCGCGCACGGCGTCGACGCCGACCCACGCCTGGCCGTCGGGCTGGTAGGGGTGGCCGTCGGCCTCGCGCCACTCGATCTCGGGGTCAAACGCTCCCAGGACGCCGTCGATGTCGTCGTTGGCGGCTGCGGCGTAGACGTCCTTGAGGGTCTGCACGTTTCCCATCGCTGGGGTCGAGCCTACCGTGCGGCGGGCGGGTTTACCGGGGTGCGAAGTGCAGCGTCATCTTCAGCGCGCCGCTCTCGGTGCAGTGCGAGTAGTGGAACGCGTGGCAGCCGCCGTCGGGGCGGCCCGTGGTTGTGATCGTGAACGGCCGTCCGCGGGCAAACCGCGCCCGTGGGATCTTCAGTTCCTGATGTTTGAGCGCGTTCTGTCTGAACATGTCCTCCTCCATCAGGCCATCCTGGAGCCCGAGCAGCGCCTCGGTGTCGACCAGGCACGGCCCGGCGGCTGCATCCTCGGAGAACGACGGCTTGTTGAGGAAGCTGGCGATGAACGATCTGCCGCGTGCGCTGAGCAGCATCGTCGCGCCGGGCGGCCCGTTGCGTTTGATCTTGCCGCCGCAGTTGATTGGCTTCTGAGCCGCGCAGGTGACCGTGTCATCGGGATGGGCGACGCGCGGCGGGTAGGAGCCATGGACGCTCCACGAGCCGCCGGGCACCATCCTCATCGTGAAATCGAGACCCCTCGGTTCGGCCGGAACGGGCGGACCCGGCTTGATCTTTGCCTTGATCGTCAGGCTCTCGTGGGCGTTGCCCGACTGGCCGGTGTCAAGACAGTTGACCCAGGTGACGTCGTTGGAGTAGCTGCCGGTGATCGAACCGCTGACGATCCAGGAACGGGTGCGCGCTGTCGTCGCCGACGCGGCGAACGCGAGCACCGCGGCGAGCACGCACGCGACTCCGATCCCCACTGTTCTCCCCACGCGGGGAGCATA
>CAVYRI010000005.1:0-1223387 GCA_963770885.1 uncultured Solirubrobacterales bacterium
CGAGATGGTGATCAACCCCAACGACGGCGCCGACGGGACCAACACCGTCACCGAGAAGTGGCTGCCGGCTACTGCGGCGAACATCGCCAACGCCAAGCTTGCCCAACTCCCGCCCGGTTACACCGAGGTCTCCCAGTCCCAGCTGGAAAAGGACAACCCGGCTGGCCGCTAATCGCGCAGCTATGCGATGCCGAGCGTGGCAAGGCGCCCGAAGAGGAGCGTCCCCACGCTGTGGGTGTCACGCTCGGCGACGTGGATGTCGTGATGCAGAAGTGCAGCCACGTGCCTCCGTCCTCCTCGCCAAACGCCACCGGCGACGAGCTCAGCCCCCAGGGACGCGGAGCGTGAGGCTGAGCCGGATTCGCGTTCTCAGACTCAAACGCAGATCCGGCCCAGCCCTTCGAGGCGGCTCCTGTGTTGATCGCGTGCATGCCGCGAAGCAGCAGTCAGAACACGGGCCGCCTACGTGGCTGCTTACACGAACGATGGGGTGTGAGGGAGGGCAGCCGGGCCATGCGATTGGTGCCGCATTGGGTCGACCCGATCGCGAAGCAGAACCGAGGCATGAAGGGTCGCGGCCGGCGACTGGGGACTTGAAGATCGAGGGCGGTGCGCCCTGGGTTGGCCGCAGCGCAAAGTCAGCGAGGGGAGCCAGTCATGTCTTCAGGTTCGACGATTCAGGTAAATGCGGCCGGGCGTCGACGGTCGCCAGCAACGATGCCGGGGTATAGATCGTGCTGGTAATGCGCAAGGCCGGCCACGACCGCCACGGTCTGCGTGTTCCGCGCGCTGATCGCCGTCCCGTGGCGTGGCGGGCTTCGTACCTCTGAGGCTTTGGCGCTCAACGAGACCGACATCGACGACCGGCGCGGGTCGCTGCCGGTTCGCCACGGCAAGGGTGACAAGCGCCGCGAAGCCGGGATGGACCAGTTCGGGTTTGAACAGCTCGCGGCCTGGCTGGCGCCTCGCGTGTCGTTGCCGCCCGGACCGCTGTTGTGCGTCATCGGCGGGCCAACACGAGGCCGCCGCTGGTCCGCGACCGCCGCCCGCGCCGAACTGCGCCAGCTCGCCGTCGACGCCGGCGTCCGACGCCGGTTCGCGCCCCATCAACTCCGGTACGCGCACGCCGTAGAGCTCGCGCGCGAAGGAGTTGCAATCAACATCATCCAACGCCAGCTCGGACATACCGACCTAGGGACCACCAGCACCTATCTACAGGGGATCGATCCCAGCGAGATCATCGACGCCGTCCGCTCACGCCACCTGCCGACGATCTCCGCCACCGCCGGACTGACGCTCTGATCACCGACGTTTGCCAATCGCCGCCAGCCGTCCCGGCGGGCGGCCCGCGCCGCCGCTTCCGCTTGGACCAAGCCGAGCACGACAGCAGGAGCCCGCGCGGCTCTGCCTGAGCGGCGACAAGGCAGGAGTCTCGGCATCGATCGACTGGCGGGATCCGCCATGGACGGATTCTGGATCCGATCGCCAAAGCTCGGGTTCGGCGGCGGAGGTCAGCCGGGCGGGAGCTTGACAACGCTCGGATTCCAGCTGTGGCCGGCGTTGCTCGTGCGGTAGATGATCAGGTTCGTGGAGCGCGGTACCCGGTCGTGCGTGGTGGGGCCGCGGGTCAGCTGGACCAGCAGCGACGCGTCGTCTGCGCTCTCCGCCGACAGGATTGGGCTGAACCCGGGGGTCGATCGTCCGTGCGGGCCGCCCGAGTGCCAGACCGGCTGCCAGCTGGCGCCGCCGTCCGCGGTCCGATAGATCGTCCCGTGGACGTCCTGTGACCAGGCGACGTTGCTGCTGACCGGTTCGAACGAATACAGCGGAATGAACGGCAACAGCTTGCTTGACCACCGGGCGCCGCCGTCGGTGGAGCGCATCGCGAGAAACTGCTTGGCGCGGATGCAGACCCGCCACAGCGAGTCCGTGCTGGTCGCGGTCAGCCCGAACTCGGTGCTTCCGCCTGAGCACGGATCGGGGATCTGGTGCCAATGCTGGCCGCCGTCATGAGTCGCGTAGATGACAGTTCCGTGGCGGGCGGGCGACGCGACGTAGGCGGTCGTTGCTGAGCTAGCCGAGATCGTGGCGGTGTTCTGGTTGGTCGGGGGCAGCGGCTGGACCGCGGTCGCGGGGAGCCGGTCGCTGGACGCCGGGCCGCGCATCACTACCCACGTACATGCGTTGCCGGCGCAGCCGCTGGTCCCGACCGCCCATACGACACCGCCGGCGACCGAAACGTCGCCGTCCACCGAGTCCGCGCCGGCGGCGCTCTGTGCTGGCGTCCAGCTGTGACCGCCGTCGTGGGTGACGTAGAAACGCAGAATCCGGTGGGGGTCGAGGCCCTGGGTCCAGCCGTCGCGCGAGTTGTCGAACACGGGGTTTGCGAACAGCGAGAAGCTCTTGCGTTCGACGCTCCACGAACGCCCGCCGTCGCTCGTCGTCGCAAGCCAGGGCTTGGGGTGGACCGTGCTCGCGGCCTTGAATTGGGTCCACGCGACCACGCCCGCTCCGGCGGGACCGAACCCGAGCACCGGTGCACGCAGCGAGCCGTGCATCGCCTCGCCGGGAGCAAGCCTTTGGACGATCAGCGGTGTATGTCGCGTCGCGTGACCGGCCGGTGCCGCAGCATGGTGGCTGCCGTGGAGCGAGACGAGCGCTACGGCTGCGACCGCGGCCGCGCTCACGATCGCCAGCGATGGCCCGGCCCAGTGCGGCCAACGCGGCCCGGCCGGGCGTTCGCCGGCGGCGATCCGGTCGAGCACGTCCTCGATCGGTGGCGGGGGCAGGGGCACCGGCGCGGGGTTTCGGGCGCGAAGTTGCTCGACGAGGTCGTCGGTCATGAACGGGCCTCCTGAGGCGCGGTGACGGTAGGGTCGTGGCGGGCAAGCGCGGCGGCGAGCCGGCGGCGAGCGCGGTACAGCCGGACCGCGACCGTTCCCGGTCGGACGCCGAGCAGCTGCGCTATCTCGCTGGGCTGAAGCCCCTCCCAGGCGACCAGCATCAGCAGCTCGCGGTCGGGCTCGGGCAAAGTCGCGAGCGCATCCAGCAGCCGATCGCCGGTCTCGGGCGACGCGGCGTCGGGGCGGCGAAGGCTCGCGAGCCGGTCGCTCAACGCGGCCGCACGACGCTCGGAGCGCCGGCGGTTGGCTAGCGCGCGGCGGGCGATCGACAGCAGCCACGGAACCGGCCGGTCGGGAACATCATCCAGCCGGCGCCAGACAACGAGAAACACGTCGGAGACGACGTCGTCGGCGATCGGGTGTGACGGCGCGCGACGGACCGCGTACGCCCGGACGACCCCGGCATGCGCGCGGTACAGCTGCTCAAACCGGGCTTGCCTGTCCACTGTTTCATTAAAATGTCCGCCAAGGCCGCCGGGATTACCAGTCGCCTGACGTTTGGCCATGTCGAGAACACCCTTCGATGCTCGATATCTCCGGCGGCTCGCCATGGGCGCCGAGGGTCCGGACCGCGCTGTGTTTAACACGTGCGCGAACGTGAATGCCGGGTCCTGCCCCGGCGTCGTCGCGGCGCACCCTAAGCGTCGCCTGATCCCGACCCGCTTCCGCAATCGGTGACGTGAGCTAGCCGATCCGGGTCGTAAGATCGATCTGTGGTTTCCGGGTCCGGGATTTGCGTCGATTGCAGCGCAGAGCACTCTGCTGCTGGCTTGGTGCACTGGGAGGACAGCGTTTGTGATCGGCGCGCTGCCGGTCAGCTGTCTCAGCGCAGCGGTGACACGAGCGGTGTCGTAGGCGTTCGTTCCCTGGTCCGTCCCCCGGCGAGCAACCGCCAGTAACCATGGGGGGTTTGCCGCCGTTCCGGCCGGTCTTCAAAACCGGCAGGGCGGGGCAGCCCCCGCTTGGAAGGTTCGAGTCCTTCGCTGCGTCGTTGGGCAACGGTACGTTCCCCGCGCGGACGGACGGGAAACCGGACCCCGCTCGAGCCTGCTCTTGGCGGCATCGGCGCCGCTTGGTGACGTTCGCACCTCGGCGCGACTGCCGGTCGGCGCCGAGTGACGGCAGTCTGGTTGAGACTGCCGCCTGGGCGACAGAGCAGCTGTCGTGGATTGGGCGTGCACACGAACCGCGCCTCCTATCGACGCGTTGAAGGACGCTGATCGTCGCTGATGAGATGTCCGCCGCCGAGTGAAAGCGGGTCTCACGACGGCTCTGTTGGTTTCGGCCATAGGAGCCGTCACCGGCTCGATCCGGTTCGCCTCGCCATCGCGGCGTGGTTGCCGCGCTGGGTCGCGTGACCACCTTGCGTTAGCGAATCCTCATCGCCCATGTGCCAGTCCGCCCACCTCCGCGGGTACTCTGGTGGCGCAGTCGCGATGGCGATCCGAGACCGACATCAGGGGCCTCGTGAGTCACTAGGGGACGTCGAGCCATCCGAACGGTCGCTGCTTGGCCCTCGCGAGCTCAGCGCGCGGCGAGCTGATGAGCGGCGGCGGCTTCGCCGCAGGTGGATTCTGTTCGCGATGCTGACTCTGCTGGTGCTGGTGGTCCTTTACTTCGTGATCTCCTACGCGAACTACATGCTCATGCCGACGAGCGAAACCTTCTCCGAGCGCTCCGCGGAGTGGGTGCGCGACGACGTGCCATTCGGCAACTGGATCATCGACACCGCCGAGCACTACACGGCGAGCGCGCCCCGCAAGGGCGGCCCTGGGCTCAAGCGCCTGCCCAGCGTCGGCCTCAGCCCAGTGCTGCCTGTGGTCAAGCACGCCAAGCACGTCACCTACACGCCCCCACCCATCAAACCGATGTTCGCCACGCCTCTGCCCGGCGAAGGCGTCTGGCACCGTACGGGTCGATCCGTCGATGGCGGGCCGCCGGTGCTCGTGACGACCTACCGGCCGAGCACGGGGTACCCCTCCATCGTCGCCTACGTCCTGTGGATCGACCACACCCGCACCGACCTCGCCTACTACCCCGGCCGCTATGAGCCACCGAGCGCGGTCGACCGGGGTCCGATGATGGTTCCCGTCGATCAGCGCCACCGGCTGCTCGCCACCTTCAACGGCGCCTTCACGCACGTCGACACCAATAACGGTTCGGCGGTCAACGGGCACACCAACGAGCCGCTGATCGACGGCAACGCCACGCTCGTCGGCTACCGCGACGGAACCGTGAACATCGTCAAGTGGACCGGCGGCCCGAACGCGCCGGCCAATGTCGCCTGGGCGCGCCAAAGCCTCACCCCGATCCTCTGGGACCGCAAGCTCAACCCCGAGTTGAACACCGACGCGAACAGCATCCAGTGGGGCTACACACTGGGCGGCGTCACCTTCACTCCGCGCACCGCCGTCGGCGTCGACGCCCACGGCAACGCGATGTTCGTCGTCGCGTCGGAGGCTACGGTGATCTCGCTCGCCCAAATCCTCAAGCACATTGGGGCGGTTCGCGGGATGGAGTTCGACATCAACCCCGACTGGCACACAATGATTACCTACTCTCACAAGAACAGGCTTGGGCCAACGATGGTCGAGCCCCAGCCCAACCAATCCCCCGACCGCTACCTCACCCCCGACGACCGCGACTTCATGGCCGTGTTCTCCAAGGCGCCCGGGCCGGTCACCGTCCCCTTCAAGTAGTCAGCGCGCCCGCCCGTCGGCCCGGCCGCGTGACGTCGTGCTGACGCTGCTTGTCCAACTCGCTGGCTGGCTGCAGGGATCGCCGGGCGCCAGAAAGGGCGAGCCGCGACCGGGCATCGTTCCGGTTTCGCGACTACTGCGCTCGGGTTGAGCTACCTGAGCTCGAGGCGGCGCTCCGCGCTGTCGTCTAAGCGACAGCTATGACAGAGGAAAGCTGGGCAGTCGTCAGCGATGACCCAAACGTCCGTGCCGAGCTTCATATTGGTCCGTCCTTCGGTCGGGAGAGAGGTCACAAGCGCGTCTGAGCGAGCGCGCTGATCCGGTCGAACTTGTTGCATGGGTTGACATTAGGGTATCTTGTCGACAATCTGTCCTAGACAGTCGAGCATGGTCAATACCTCTGATCTTCCGCTTCTTGCGCCGGCCTCGATGCGTCAGCGCGCAACCGATGTGCTGCGAGCCGCGATCGTCAGCGGCCGCCTGGTTCCCGGGGATCGGTTGAAGGAGGCCGAGCTCTCTGAACAGCTGGGAATCAGTCGCGCGCCGGTGCGCGAGGCGCTCCGCCAGCTCGAGCACGAAGGACTCGTCGTGTCGTTGCCCTATCGCGCGACGGAGGTGCTGGGGATCTCCCAGGAAGAGATTGCGGAGGTCTTGGTGCCTATCCGGCTTACGCTGGAGACGTTCGCGTTTCGCCGGGCTCTGCCGCTTCTGTCCGGGGACGACCTTGACGCGCTCGGCATGCTGGTGCAGACCATGCGGCAGGCTGGGGCCATCGGCGATCTTGATGCGCTCGCCGAGGCTGACGTGCGCTTCCACGAGCTGGTGATCGAGCGCTCGGGGCAGCAGCACTGTCTGCAGATTTGGCGATCCATCCAACCGCGGGTGCGGGCGTATTTCCGACGAGACGCCCCCATCCATTCACGAGCGGATGAGATTGCTGACGAGCATGAGGAGCTGGTCGACGTTCTCAGGCGAGGCGACGAGACTCAACTGCTCGAGACGTTGCGTCACCACATCTGCAACTTCCTCGCACCGACCGATCCGGGGCTGTCCGAGTGACAGGGCAGACCGTCCTCGTCACAGGAGCGGGCTCAGGAATTGGGGCTGCTGTGGCGCTTGCGGCTGCTCGCCAAGGAGCGGGCGTGG
The DNA here is from genome assembly GCA_963770885.1 of uncultured Solirubrobacterales bacterium. Lineage (GTDB taxonomy): Bacteria > Actinomycetota > Thermoleophilia > Solirubrobacterales > Solirubrobacteraceae > Palsa-465. The sequence goes on from CAVYRI010000005.1 coordinate 6,749, forward strand.
CTGCCTTGGATATCGATGCCGGACGCCTCGAGCGCCTAACGGCCGACGCAGCACAGCTGGGGGCGAAGGATGTCTTGGCCCTCGAGGCGGACGTTGGCTGCGAGCAGGCGGTCGAGGAGGCGCTGATTCGGTGTCGCGAGCGGCTTGGCGTCCCAACAGCGGTACTCGCGAATGCGGGGATCGAGAACAACGCCGCCGCTCACGAACTCTCGCTCGCGGACTGGAACAAGAGTCTTGAGGTGAACCTCACGGGCGCGTTTCTGACCGCTAGGTACGCGATCCAGGAAATGCTTCGCGCCGGATTGGGCGGGTCGGTCGTGTGCACCTCTTCCCCTTCCGCATTCGTTGGCTTCGCAGGTGGTCACAACGCCGCGTATGCCGCGTCAAAGGGCGGCATTTCGGCCATGGTGCGCAGTCTCGCGCTCGACTACGCGAGTGCCGGGATTCGGGTGAACGGTGTTGTTCCTGGCGCGACTGACACGCCTCTACTTACGCTCGCCACTCCGGCCGAGAAGCGGATCGAGCTTCGGGATCGCATCGTCGAGCTTGCGAAGCAGCAAGTTCCGCTCGGGAGGTTGGCCACGCCCGATGAGGTGGCGAACGGCGTGTTGTGGCTGTGGTCCGATGCCGCCTCATATGTCACTGGCTCCCATCTGGTCGTCGACGGCGGCCTTCTCGCCAAGAGCGCTAACGACTTCTGATGTCGGGTGCTCGATCGCAACGATTCGAGAGGAGCCCGGGCTCGACGCGGTTGGCGGTCACTGGACGTGCGCTTCTGGCGGTGACCTACAAGACCTGGTTCCGATGACCACCGGAGACCGGGTTTTGCCTCGCAGTAGCGCTTGCGCAGCCGCTGTGCCAACGGGAGACCGCGCTCAGGGGTGCTCGGTCGCACCCCGACGCGCTCGTGAGCTCGACGGGCGTGGACGCCGGTCGCAGCTTGCCCCCAATTGATCGAAAGGAACCAGTTTGCGGATAACCGCCATCGACTGTCACGTTCTCGTTCAGCCGACGTTTGATCCGACGGCCGCGAGCTCCGCGCAGGACGACATCGTGGTTGAGATCCACACGGACGAGGGGATCTCGGGTATTGGCGAGACTGATGTGAATCCGTGGATTGCGCGGGCGTGTATCGAGGCCCCCGGGACGCACAATATGGGGCTGGGACTGCGGGAGCTGTTGGTCGGAGCGGATCCACTCGACGTCGAGGGGCTGTGGCAGCGGCTGTACGTCGGCTCGGCCATGAACGGCCGCCGCGGAGCGGTCATCAACGCGATCGGCGCGCTCGACATCGCCCTCCACGACCTCCGCGGGAAGGCGCTCGGTAGGCCCTGTTATGAGCTCCTCGGCGGGGCGGTACGAGACACTGTCACCCCGTACGCGTCGCTCCAGCCCGAGACGTCGTCGTTCGAGGAGTACCTCGAGTCGATGGTGGAGTGGGCCGACCGGGCGGTCGCCGCCGGCTTCCGAGCAATCAAGGCCGAGGTGACACTCGAAGGCCCGTACGCGCATACGGGACTGCGCGAGCCGTGGGACCGCAGTACTCAGGTGCTGGCGGAGGTGCGAAAGGCGATCGGGGACGAGACGCGGCTACTCGTCGACGTGCAGTACGCATTCCCCGACGCCGACACGGCGCTTTCCGTGATGAGGGACTGGATCGAGTTCGACCTCGTCTTCGTCGAGACGCCGTTGTGGCCCGACGATCTCGACGGGCATCGCAGGCTAGCCGCCGAGCAGCCGATTCCAATCGCCTCCGGGGAATGGCTGACCACGCGGTTTGAGCACATCGACCTGATGGACCGCGGCGATGTCCATTTCGTTCAGCCGGACATCGGACGGGTCGGTGGCCTGACCGAGGCCCGTCGCGTCTGCAAACTGGCGGCGGAGCGCGGACGGCGCATCTGCCCGCATCTGTGGAAGACGGAGATCTCGATCGCCGCCGCGCTGCACCTCGCGGTAGCCACACCTAATTGCGACTACATCGAATTTCTACCAGCCGAGCTCGCCGAGTCTGGCCTCAGGCAGGATCTCACCGACCACCGGCTGAAGATGGTCGACGGCGCGCTCCCGCTGCCCACCGAGCCCGGACTCGGGATCGAGCTCGACCGCAAGGCATTGGCGGCATACGCCGACGAGGCGCAGGCGGTCGGGTGGTGAGCTCGAGGAGCCAGGCCGCGCAGGCGCTCGTCGCTCCGGCCACGCGCGAGACGCAGTGGTGGCGCGAGATGGTGCTCTATGAGAACCACCTTCCGAGCGTGCGTGACGGATCGGGCGACGGCATTGGCGATCTGGAGGGCCTCATCCAATCGCTCGACTACCTCGCGCAAACCCTCGGTGTGACGGCGGTCTGGGTCGGACCCTTCTTCCGCTCGCCCCTCCTCGATATGGGCTTCGACATCACCGACTACCTGGACGTCGAGCCGGTGTTCGGCGATCTGGCCACGTTCGATCGTCTGATCGCGGAGGCCCACCGGCGCAACGTGAAGATCATCGCGGACTACATCCCCAACCACACATCCGATCAACATCCGTGGTTCATCGAGTCACGCTCGTCGCGCACGAGCCCGAAGCGTGACTGGTACGTGTGGGCCGACGCCCCTCCGGGCCAGCGCTATCCGAACAACTGGGTGAGCGAAGTCAGCGGCTCGGTCTGGGAATGGGACGAGCACACGAGCCAGTTCTATCTCCACTCTCATCTCAAGGAACAGCCGGACCTCAACTGGCGCAACCCCGAGGTCAGGGCGGCGATGCTCGATGTGCTCCGGTTCTGGCTCGACCGCGGCGTGGATGGGTTTCGCATCGACGTGGCACACATGTTGATGAAGGACCCAGAACTCCGCGACAACCCTCCCAACCCCAACCCCGAACCCAATCCGTTCGAGCTCCAGGACCCCGAGTTCTACTCCCAGCTGCACGTATACGACCGACTCCACCCGGACCTGCACGATGTGCTCCGCTCGATCAACCAGGTGCTGGCCACCTACGACGGGGACCGGGTCGCCATTGGCGAGATCCAGGCGCTCGAGTGGGACCAGTGGGCAGAGTTCTACGGCGCGGCGCTCGACGAGCTCCACCTGCCGTTCGCCTTTCAATTGATCGAGACGCCGTGGCGAGCACGCGACCTCGCCGAGACGATCGATTGCCTAGAGTCGGCCCTCCCCGAGGGCGCCTGGCCGATCCTCGCGCTCGGTAACCACGATCGGCGGCGCCTGGCATCACGGATTGGACGAGCGCAGGCGCGCGTCGCCGCGATGCTGCTGCTCACGTTACGCGGGTCCCCGACGATCCTCTACGGGGACGAGCTCGGGATGGTGGATCAGGTGGTCCCACGCGAGCGCCAGCGCGACTACTTCGGCCTGAGCGGCGGGGTCAGCCACGATCCAACGCGCACGCCGATGCCATGGACTGCCGGCCGGAACGGTGGATTCTCCACCGCGGATCCGGAACAGCTGTGGCTACCGGTAAGTTCGGACCTCGAGACGATCAACGTCGAGTCCCAGCTCGCCGATCCCGAATCGAGCCTCGACCTGTACCGCCGGCTCCTCGCGCTCCGTCGGGCCAGCGAAGCTCTGCTCCGGGGCGAGTACCGGCGACACGCTGCCACCGACGAGCAGTGTCTCGTCTACATGCGCACAACCGAAAGTGAATGCAAGCTCATCGCGCTGAACCTGACTGACCGGCCACGCGAGCTGCGGATCATCGAGCGCGGAAAAGTCGAGCTCTCGACGAGTACACGGGCAACGGGTACCCAGCTCTCTGGGGTCCTGCCGCTGGCTGGGGATGAAGGGGTGGTTGTCGACGTGACACTGCGATGAGCGCCGCCGCGAACATCACCCCGCCGGGAACTCGCCCGAGTAGCGACCCGGGCCTTCACGACACGGACGTAGAGGTCGTCGGCGGCCGCACGCTCAGCCGCGGTGAGCGTCGCACCGCGTGGGCGATGGTGTCGCCCACGTTGGTGATGATCCTTGCGGTGGCGTTCGTCCCCGTCCTGTGGACGATCTGGCTGAGCCTTCATAACGCCACGTTGATTCAGACCGGGAGTTGGGCCGGATTCGGCAACTACACGTTCGTGTTCGACGACCCGATGTTCCGTCAATCGCTGCTCTATACCGCGATCTTCACCGTGGTGTGCGTGGGCGTCGAGCTGGTTCTCGGGATGGGCATGGCGCTCGTGCTTCACCGTCGGTTTCCGGGCCGGGGTGCGGTGCGGGCGATCGTGCTTATCCCGTGGGCGTTTCCCCTCTCGGTTGCCGCTGCTCTGGTCCGCCTTATGCTCGTTCCTCCATTCGGGATCCTGTCGCACCTTCTCGGTCAGCTGGGCCTGAACAGCGATCCGCTCACAAGTAACTCCGGGCTGCTGATCACGATCATCATCGCCGACATCTGGACCTCGACGCCGTTCATCGCCGTCCTCCTTCTTGCCGGTCTGCAGACGATCCCGAGCGAGGTGCTCGAAGCGGCAAGAGTCGACGGGGCATCTCCCGTGCAAAGCTTCTTCCACATCACACTGCCGTTGCTGAAGCCGGCGATGCTGGTGGCAACGCTGTTCAGGACGCTTCAGGCCTGGGCCGCTTTCGACCTCTTCCAGGTGATCGCGGTCCACCAGATCAACTCGCTCTCGACGTACGTGTACCAAGACGTGCGACAGAGCGATCTCTATCTGGCGCCGGGCACGGCGGCCGCCGTACTCACATTCGTCAGTTCGCTGCTCATCGCGCTCGTGTTCATCCGGGGCTTCGGCACCCAGACCGTCCAGCAGGCCTGACGTGTCGGTCTTCCGCAGCGCATCGGTGAAGCAGAAGAACGGCATCACGTTTTACCTCGTCGTCGTGGTGATGCTCCTGTCCGTCTTCATCCCGATCCTGCTCGTCCTCCGATACAGCCTCGCCAGCACCGCCGACCTCAACACACTCCCGCCTCGACTAATCCCCCACTCCCTCACGCTCTCGCACTTCCAAACCGTATTCAAGGACCCGCTGTTCCTCGACTCGTTGAGGAACAGCCTGATCATCGCCGGCGGTACCACGCTGATTTCCCTGATTGTGGGCGCGCCGGCCGCGTATGCGCTGGCGAGGCTCCGTTTCCGGCTGCGCACGACGCTCATGGCCGGGATCCTCGCGATCTCGTTCTTTCCGATGGTCGCGATCATCGCGCCGCTGTTTATTGAGTTTCACACGTTGGGGGTGATCGACACCTACGGCGCGGTCATCCTGACCGACACGGTGTTCGCGCTGCCGCTCGCGGTGTGGATCCTGGCCGCCTTCTTCCGACAGCTTCCTGCCGATTTGGAACATGCCGCCAAGGTGGACGGCGCGACGACGCTTCAGACTTTCCGGCTCGTGATCCTGCCCCTCGCCGCGCCCGGAGTGTTCACGGCGGCGATTCTCACCTTCATCGCAACCTGGAACGAGTTCCTGTTCGCGATCACCTTCCTCATTAGTCCCAACAAATGGCCCGTCACCGTTCTGATTCCGAATTACACGCAGTTCCGTCTCGTGCCCGATTACGGCGCCCAGGCCGCCGCAGCGCTGGTGGTGACGATTCCGATGCTCCTGTTCGTCCTCGCGTTCCAGCGTCGAATCGTCTCCGGCCTGACAACAGGAGCAGTGGTCGGATGATCGTCCAGTGCGTCGCGCGGAAACCCTCGCAGCCGGATGGCCGGAGTCTGGCCGCGCGAGTGCCCACCCCACACCAACGCCAGTCCTTCCAAGGAGCGAAGCGATGTCCAACCTAGATCCTTCGACACGCGGTGCAGATGGGCGCGCGACCAGCCGGCGCCAGTTCTTAAAGCAGGGCGGCTCGATCGTCGCCGGAGGTTCGATCCTCGGACTCGTGGGCTGCGGCGGTAGCAGCAGCAGTAACAGCAGCACCACCAGAACGACCACCACCGGCTTCGGTCAAGCCCCTACTAAGACCGTCGCGCTTGGTATGACGAGTGACCTTTTTCCGGCATTTACGCAGAAGGGGCCGAAGGGCCAGATGGCTCCGATCAAGCGCTTCGAGGCGCAGACCGGCATCAAGGTCAAGGTCGTCACTCAGTCGAGCGACACGAGCACCTACTTCGAGAATATGCGTACTCAGCTGCAGGCCGGCGCCGCCGAGGTCGACGTTTTCGCGGGCGATGTGTCGTGGCCGCCACAGTTCGGAAGCCAGGGTTGGCTCGTCGACCTGTCGGGCAACTTCACCCCAGCTGAGCGGGCGCCCTTCCTGCCCGCATCGCTCGACGCCAATGTCTGGGACGGAAAGATCTACGGAGTGCCGTTCTATTGGGACGACGGTTACCTCTTCTACCGCAAGGACCTACTCGAGAAGTCCGGGTACTCGGCGCCACCGCAAACGTGGGCCGAGCTCACGGAGATGGCGCAGAAGGTGATGAAGGACCACAACCTCAAGTACGGGTTCACGTTCACGGGGTCTAACTACGAGGGTGGGACCGTCCTTGGGCTGGAGTTCATGCGGACCAACGGCGCCAATCCGATTCAGGGAAACACGATCGAGATGAATAGCCCCGAGGCGATCCAGGGACTGACGGTTCAGCGCGGCTTGATCACGAGCGGAGTATCGCCGCAGGCGGTTGCCGAGTACGTGGAGGGCACGGTCGAGGGGCCGTTCGTCGCGGGCGACTCGGTCTTCCTGCGGAACTGGAACTACATGTTCGGCGTGTTTCCCGACCCCAAGCAGTCGAAGGTCCATCCTTCTCAGGTCGGGGTGACGTCGGTTCCGCGAGCGTCGACATCGATCGCCCCGGTCAACGTCGGCGGCGGCTGGAACATGTACATCAACAAGTACTCCAACAACCAGGACGCTGCCTGGAAGCTGATCCAGTTCATGACCAGCCCCGCACAGCAGCTGTACACGCTGGACACCATCCAATACATGCCGACGCTCTCAGCCCTGATCAACTCCCCGAAGGTGGCCAAGCAGGATCCGTTCTCCGGGATCGCCCTAGCCCCGAAGACGATCTTCCAGACCGTGGCGCCGGCGAAGAATCCGTACTACTCGGATATGTCGACGGCGATGTCGACGCAGTTCCAGGCCAACGTGCTGGGCAAGGTCACGCCCGAGCAGGCGGCGGGCACTCTTCAGACCCAGCTCGGGCAGATCACCAAGCGGGCCGCGGCCACGGGATGAGCGAAAGGACTGCCGATGGCTGAGATCGAGCTGCGAGGCGTAACGAAGCGGTATGCGGACGGAACCGAGGCGGTCAAGAACATCGACCTGACGATCCGTGATGGCGAGCTGATGATCCTCGTCGGGCCGTCGGGCTGCGGCAAGACGACTGCGCTGCGGATGCTGGCCGGTCTCGAGGAGGTCACGTCCGGAACCGTCCGGATCGGGGGCCGGGTCGTAAACCACTTGCCGCCGAAGAAACGGGACATCGCGATGGTCTTCCAGAGCTATGCCCTTTACCCACACATGACAGTGCGAGCCAACATGGGATTCGCCCTGAGGCTGGCCAAGGTCAAGAAGAGCGAGATCGACACTCGGGTGCGTGACGCGGCGGCGATCCTCGACCTCACCGAGCACCTCGACCGCAAGCCGGCCAACCTCTCCGGGGGCCAGCGGCAACGCGTCGCGATGGGTCGCGCGATCGTTCGTGACCCGGAGGCGTTCCTGATGGACGAGCCGCTCTCCAACCTCGATGCGAAGCTGCGCGTGCAGATGCGCATCGAGATCGCGCGGCTCCAACAGCGCCTCGGGACGACAACCGTGTATGTCACCCACGACCAGACGGAGGCCATGACGCTGGGCGATCGGGTAGCCGTGATGCGCAGCGGGCTCGTCCAGCAGGTCGACGCCCCCCAACGGCTCTACGAGGATCCAGCGAATCTGTTTGTCGCTGGGTTCATCGGCTCGCCGCCGATGAACCTCGTGCCTGCGCGGGTGTCAGCGGACCGTATCGAGCTCCCGTTCGGCGCTCCCCCGCTCCCAAGTGAGCTCAGGGCCCGGCTGAGTCACGGCGCGGCGATGGCGGATGTGATCGCCGGGATTCGCCCGGAGGCGTTCAGCGACTCCCCGATCGATGGCGAGCACGCGGGACGTGTGCGATTCACCACCAGGATCGACGTCGTCGAGGCGATGGGGCCCGAGGTGTACGCATACTTCGACGTGCCCTGTCGTTCGGAGCTCCCGACCGATCTGCTGCACATCGTCGAGCGACGCGAAGAGTCGGTGCTCGGCGGCCGCGACGACGTACGCCAGATGGTCGCCCGGCTCCCGGTCGCCAGCAGGGTGACGGCGGGAGAAGAGGCGACGTTGACCTTCGACCCGGGCGGTCTGAACCTGTTCGATCCTCGCACCGGCGCCAACCTGCTGGCGCCCGCGCCCGATCCGGGCGGCTCCAAGAACGGCGTCGATCCGGCCGCGTGTGCGCTCGCGCAGGATCCTCTCGGTGGCGCCGCAGCGCCGTCCGGTCGCGACGCGCCATGACGCAGGCGTCGGGAGACGTCCACGCCGAGATCGCGGAGACCGGCCGGCACGACGAGGTCGTACACCGACTAGCGGAGCTGCGCGTCCTGCCGGTTGCGACGCTCGACGCGGGTATTGCCGAGGAGGTTGGCCATGCGCTGGTGCGAGGGGGTCTGCCATGCCTCGAGATCACCTTCCGCGCCGTGGGCGCGGCCGAGGCGATCGGTCGCGCGCGCCGCGTCGATGGGCTGCTGGTCGGCGCCGGAACCGTCCTCACGCCCGAGCAGGCCCACGCGGCAGCTGACGCGGGTGCAGCGTTTGCGCTCGCGCCGGGGCTGAACGAAGACGTTGTTGATTCTTGCCGGGAGCTGGGACTGCCGTTCTTCCCAGGCGTCGCAACGCCGACCGAGATCGACCGCGCGCGCCGACTAGGCCTGCGAACGCTGAAGGCATTTCCGATCTCCACGCTCGGTGGCGTGTCGTTCCTGCGCGCAGTGTCTGCGACATATCCAGATGTGCGTTTCATCCCGACGGGCGGCGTCGATACCTCGACGCTGTGCGAGTACCTTGCGTTACCGAACGTACTAGCATGTGGCGGCAGCTGGCTGACGAGCGGGCAGATCCTTCGGGAGCGTGCGTTCGACGAGCTCACCCGGCGTGCACGGCAAGCCGTGGAGCTGGCGGCGTGAGCGTCCTACGGCTGCGCGCGGCCGACTCATGCCGATGGGATCTCGTCGCGCTCGGCGAGGTGATGCTCCGTCTCGATCCAGGCGACACGCGAATCGCGACGACGCGTTCGTTCCGGGCCTGGGAGGGCGGAGGCGAGTACAACGTCGCGCGCGGCCTTAAGCGGTGCTTCGGGCAGCGAACTGCGATCGTCACCGCGCTGGCCGACAATCCCGTCGGCCAACTGATCGAAGATCTCGTGTACCAGGGCGGAGTCGACCGCGCACAGCTCAACTGGGTTCCGTATGACGGGATCGGGCGCGCGGTGCGTAACGGGCTGAACTTCACCGAGCGGGGCTTCGGCGTCCGCCCGCCCTTCGGCTGCTCCGATCGGGGCCACAGCGCGGCCTCACAGATGCGACCTGGAGAGGTTGACTGGGAGCAGATCTTCGGGGAGCAGGGCGCGCGTTGGTTTCACTGCGGTGGCATCTTCACCGGGCTGTCCGAGACGACTGCCGACCTCGCGCTCGAGGCGATGCGGATTGCGCGCCGACATGGCACGATCGTCTCCTACGACCTCAACTACCGCCAATCGCTATGGAACAGCCGCGGTGGACCACATGTCGCGGCCGAGGTCAACAAGCGGCTCGTTGACCTAGTCGACGTCCTGCTGGGCAACGAAGAGGACTTCTCCATCGGTCTTGGATACGAGCTCGACGGGACAGACTCCGAGCTGCTCGCTCTCGACCCCGACGCCTACGGGAGCATGCTTCAGATGGTGCTGGAGCGCAATCCCGAGCTCTCCATCGTCGCAACCACACTACGCGGGGCGCGCACCGCCACGATCAATGATTGGGGCGCCGTGTGTAGGACTCGGTCTCGCGTTCACCTCGGGCCGTCAATGCAGGAGCTTGAGATCTTCGATCGCGTCGGTGGCGGCGACTCGTTCGCGTCCGGATTCTTCTACGGCCTTCTGACCGACGCCGACATCGATCGCGCACTCGCCTATGGGGTGGCGCACGGCGCGCTCGCCATGACCACCCCAGGCGACAACTCCATGGCCACCATCACGGACGTCGAACGGCTCATGGCCGGCGGAGCGGCCAGGGTGTTGCGCTGAGGCGAGTCGGTCGGCATTCGAGAGCAATCACTTCATCAAGCCAGGAATGCGTCCTCTTCGCTGCTACCCGGGTGGCTCATCCTCGCGTCCCAGCCCTCGCGTCGGACGATGAGCATCGGCCCGAGGCGGCCGCCGTCGGACTTCCCGTTAGGGGTGCTCGGTTAGGACGCCCGTGCCGCACGATAAGCAGGGCTGCCGGCCGGCCCAGGGTCGTCCTGCAATTCGCCCTTTCCGTGAGGGAGATCGCGCCGGTCAGTGGCAGCAAGACCCTTGGTTGATGGCCGTGCCTGAGCGCGGGAGCAAGCGTTTGTGCGGCGCGTCGGAGCGCTAGCTGATGGCCAAGAACGCGAGGTCGTGCAAGCGCTGGCCAGCCGCACAGCCGCCTGCGCGAGAAGCGAGTAGCGAGCCGGGACAGTCCGTTGACCTGAAGCCCTGAGAGCCGATTCGGCAGCGACGGGCCCTCGCCGGCGAGACTGCTGCTGCCACGAACGACGGGTACCGCTCGAGGGTTCTAATGCACGGTCGTTCGCTTCTCCTCCGGCTTCGCGGGGTTCGAGAGCAGCACTCCTGACGTTGTGGCCGCAGCGGGGACAAGGCGGAACCCCCCTCGGGCGCCGGCTCATGTCTAGGTGTGGATGGATGGATGGATGCGAGGGCCGGCTGTCGGCCTTCCGGTCAGCCCGGCTTGACCCGAGATGATGGGTGGTGCTTTGCCGAGGCCCCGCCGTGGCGCCCCAGCACAGGTCGTCGCTCATCCTCGTGGCGCGTTTCGACTAGGCCCGACACAAGGACAGGGGCGAGCGATGATCTTGGCCCGCAAGCGCGGTCTACCGGTGAAACGAGGGACAAAGGAGGAGCTCATGGAAATCGAGCAGCTTGAGCCGTTCATCGGCGAGTGGAAGCTGGAGGTGGATCTGCCCGGCAGCGCGGACGTCAAGGCCACGTGCGCCTTCGAGTGGATCCTCGGAGGCTCGTTCCTGCAGCAACGCAACCAGGTCGACCACCCGGATGCGCCGGACGTGGTGTGCGTGGTCGGCCCGGACGGGCAGGGCAGCTTCACGCAGCACTACTTCGACAGCCGCGGCGTGGCGCGTGTGTACGAGATGAAGTTCGGGGCTGGGCGCTGGGAGCTGCTGCGCGTCAACCCGGATTTCACACCGCTCGACTTCTCGCAGCGCTACGTCGGTCAGTTCAGCGGTGACCGCGGCCGGATCGAGGGCGCCTGGGAGTCGTCACGCGACGGCCAGAACTGGGATCTCGACTTCCAGCTGAACTACATCAAGCTGGCGTAGCGTCTGGGCAGCGCCCCGCTCCTTTCCGGAGGCTCGTACCCGATGTTGTGCTCGCCCCCGCGGACGCTTCTGGTTCACGAACACGCGGCCACGCACGGACCGAGGTCGCCCGCCGACCGCTGCTCGAGGTCCCGCGACCGACCTGAAGCAGCAGTGACGCCCGTGCCCCCTCGCCGACGAAGCGGAAGCGCCAGACCATCGCTTAGCCGAGGGTCTGCTTGCTCGCCGTCGGCTAGCACCGCGTCGTGGCGGAGTTGCGCTTGGTCGCCGTTGCGCTCGTCCGCTTGGCGGCGGCCTGGAGGCGAATGCGATCGCGCGAACCTGTGTGGTCGGAGCCGCGCTTCTCGGAGAAAGGACGGACGAGGAGACAGGGCGGGGCCGAAAAGGGCAGCCCGAGCCTGGTTGCGGCGCGGGGGGTGTCAATGGCCACCGGTTTCTCCCCATCGGCCGCCACTTTTTCTCCCCAGGCGGTGCCGGGACAAGCCGGGCGGTGGGTGGGGCTCTCGCTGTCGCCGGGCTGCCGCAGACCGCCGTCTCAGAGACGATCGTCCGGGTCGCGAGCGAGCGGGACTGCTGCGCCGTGCTCGTCGCCGCCCGCGCCCTGCGCCCCGCTCGTCATAGCCCGGTCCGAACGCTGATCCGGCCGGCGTCGGCGGCGTGCCTGAGAGCCTCATAATCGCGTTCGTTCTGATCGGCATATCCGTCGGCAAAGATGCACATTGCTCGGTCGAACGTGTTCCCGGCGCCGAGATAGCTGCCGATCGCGACCGCGTCACCTGAGCGTGCGTGGGCACGCGCGAGGGCCCAGCCGCACAACTCGCCGTAGCGGCCGAGGGCGTCCGGGTCGAGCACGTCGACGGGAGCAGAGCCCTTGCCGTCCCACAGCTGGCGAACGTAGAAGTCGCGGTTGACGCCGTCGATCCACTCGGTTGTCCGGATCCACCCCAGCATGATGTCGCTCGCCGCCTGCATCAGCCGCTGGCCCTCCACCACGCGTTGGCCGTGGTTCTCGAACTCGCTGCGGCCGAGATACGGCTCCAGCACCGACGCCTCGGCCTCCTTCATCTGTAGGAACAGCGGGTCGCGGTCATCGCGGCCGAGCATCAGCATGATCCAGGCCCGCGTGCCCACGCTGCCCACCCCCACGACCTTGCGGGCGGCGTGGATGTACCGGTATCGCTCAAGAAGCCTCCGCCGGTCCCGTGGCAGCGTGCGGCGGTAGTAGTGCAGGACGGCGTCGACCGCCGCCGCGAGTGTCTCCGGGTCATCCGCGCGGGCAAGTGCTTCGATGGGGACGACCAGCGGCGGATCGTGGACGATCCGCACATGCCCGTCCACCACCCGTGTGAGCTTGGCGAACGCACGCAGTGAGTCCTTCGCACGCGCCTTGGCGATGTTGCGTTCAAAGTACCTGAGCTGCTTCCGGCTGACCCGCGATGCCCACTCCCGGACGATTTCCTCGAGGTCGCGATCGAGGTGGACGTACCAGAGTTCCAGTGTCCGCAGCTCCGCGAAGCTGCGCATTGCATCCCGGTAGGAGCGCGCGACGGCGAGATTGACGGACCGCCGCGCAACCCCATCGAAGCCGCGATCGCGTCCGGCGACCTCAAAGCTGGCGACCAGGCGCTTGACGTCCCATTCGAACGGGCCGGGGAGCGTCTCGTCGAAGTCGTTGATCCCGAACACGAGCCGGCGGTCCGGACCGGCGAATGAGCCGAAGTTGGAGAGGTGGGCATCACCGCACAGCTGGGCCTTAAGGGCCGTACGGGGCTCTTGGGCGAGGTCCCAGGCCATCACGCACGCGGCCCCCCGGTAGAACGTAAACGGCGAGACGAGCATGCGGCCGTACCGGATGGGGATCAGCTCCGGCAGACGGGTGCTCGCCTGCTCCTGGAGCAGCTCAATCGGATCCGGCCTGGACGGATGCGGTTCCCAACGGCCGTGCCTCGAGCGCGGAACCGCCGCCCGGGCCGCCTTGCCAAGCTCCCGCCGGTCGGCCGCGCTGGGGTGGCGGGGCCGGGCCCGGACGGGCTCCGGCCGCCATCGCGCGCCGACGTCAACACGCGCGCCTGTCAGCGCCCGCCCGTCCACGGCTCGATCACCGCCCAGGCATGCCAAGACGTCACCTCGATCCAGGCGCTGACCCGGCCCCGGTCCCGCTGAGGGTAGGCCCGTCCGGTGTAGTGCTCAGACAGGCGGTCGATGTCGGTGAACTGCGGATCTGGCATCAGCTCGGCCACGTGTCCGCGCAGCGTGACGTGGTGATACCAGTCTTCACGGCAGAGCACGGCGATCGAGACCCGAAGCTCCTGACGCAGGTGCCCCAGCCGCCGCCGATCCTCGTCCATGTGGACGAGCACGCGGCCGGCCACCACAGGTACTACGTCGGCGCGGTTCGGCCCTCATTGCTGACTGTCCAGTGCTCGGGCGAAAGCGGGCGGATCACGAGACGGTGACCGATCATACTCGAGTCAAGTAGGCCGACGACGGCCCGGCACCAGCGTCGGCGCTCGTCGCCGCGGCCGGGTCAGGAGCCGTCAGGGTGAGACTCTGGGGTTTCGTGTCGGCAATGACCGGCCAGCCACTCAGCGCGCTCGCGCAATCGCTCCCAGATCCGGTCGAGCTCCTCGGCGATGGCGCGCAGCCGTTCGCGCTCATGGTCCTTGCGTTGCTCGGGGGCCGTCGCGAGCAGGACAGCTCCCTCGCCGACAAGACCCTAGATCCGGGCGAAGAGCTCCAGTTCCTCGGGAAGCTCCGAGAGCTCTTGGGCGTGCGCCAGGGCGGAGCCCAGGGGTGCAAATGTGATCATGAGGGGAGGCATAGGACGCGGGCGCCGCGCCTCAAGGCGTGGCGGCGAACGGCGCGCCGGCGATCAGCCGGACGCTTGCCCGCTGCGGGGCCGCCAGTGCTCGGGTGCTCGAGACGACGATGTGGTCATCCGTGCCCGATGCGGCCACGGCGTCCCACACGCGTTGCAAAGTCCGCTCCTGGCCGTCGGCCGTTTGCCGACCGGAATGCCGGAGCGTCGGCTGCGGCCGTCTCACCGCGCCGCTTTCAGAAACTCCTTCGGCGTGCCTGGTGGTGAACCGACTTCCACGCCTCGAGCATGCTGACCTTTCGAAGCGCATGGCTCGTCACTGCGGCTGAACATGGGTCTGCGCCGCAGCGTCGGCGTCGACGTCGGCCCGATCACCGACGCCGTCCTGGTTGAACGGCGACGTGTTGGTTTCCTTTCGCGGGGGATTGCCTATTCGCCCGGAAGCGCCGGGGGTCGCTTGAGGTGGATGAGCCACTGATGCTGCTCACCATCCTCGACGTCGAACGTCACTTCGAGCGGCGGCGGCTCGCAAGTGGCCACCAGGACTCGCTGCGGATGCTCGATCACGTGCTCGACTCGCCAAACATCCGCATCGGGCGCCTCAAGACCCACGATGAGCGCGTCGTCGCGATCGTCGTAGGTGATGTTCGTCAGGACCTTCCGCTCGTTCGCGATCTGGTCGCCGACATCGCGCCCGATGACGTCCACGGTCCCTTCAACGGTGCCCGGCGGGTCGGTGAGCTCGTCGAAGTACGGGCGCCACCTCTCGCGGGGGATTTCCCGCGATTGTGATTGTCATGTGACTGGGGCCGTTAGGCCTCAGCCGGAGGACGACAAGGTCGGTGCTGCCCGTTCGCACCGGCTTGCGCGGGCACGATCATGGCCTAGCACCGATGCGGAGTAACCGTCTGCAACGGCGGCGGTTCCGAACACGGAGGATAAGCTGTACTGCGCACCTACGCCGCCGCCAGTCGTGGACTCGCGGGTCAAGTCACGGCGCCGTCTACGTCAGTGAACCGGGGCCGAGCAGGCAACACCACGACCGAGGAGCACACATTCCCATGGCTACTCCCGAAGTAATCGCCCCTCCCAATCAAGTACCTGCTGGCGCCCCGGAAAACGGCGACGGGATCGCGCTCGGCAGCGGCCCGCCTGTGGTCGACGCGTACATCGACTTCCTGTGCCCGTTCTGCCGGATGTTCGAAGAACGAAGCGGGCCGGCGATCGACGCGCTGGTCGATCGCGGCGCGATCACACTCGTCTATCACCCGCTGGGTTTCCTCGATCGCCTCTCCACGACGCGCTACTCCACGCGCGCAGCGGCCGCCGCTGGTTGCGCGTCCGACGGCGAGCAGTTCCGCGAGTATCTGTACGCCCTGTACGAGAACCAGCCCCCGGAGGGGAGCGACGGTCTCAACGACGAGGAGCTGGTCCAGTTGGGGCTCCAGTGTGGGCTCGACGAGGACTTTGGGTCGTGCGCCATGGCCGGGCGGTACATCCTTTGGGCCGAATACGTGACGGCGATAGCGATCAGGCGCGGCGTCAACGGGACGCCGAGCGTGTACGTCGACGGGCTTGGCGTGCCGGCGAGCGCCCAGGCGATCACGGCGGCCGTGATGGCCGAGCTGAGGTGAGGGCAATGCAGCAAGGTGATGAGCAGCGCTCGGACAACCTGGACGAGGGCGACGAGGAGCGGCCGAAGGGGAGCCTCGCCGGATAGACGATCGGCCGGCGACGAGGCTGGTCATGTGGAAGCTGGCGTCTCGGACGGTTGAGACTCGTTTCTGTCCGTAGCCCTACGCGGGGGTCAACTGGCTGTTATGGCGGGCTGAGAGGATTGGAGCGTGGTGGATTGGCTGTCGGAAGCAGTGCAGAACAACGTGACCTGGTGCGAGTTGGTGTGCTGCACGTGTGGAGTCCCGGCGAAGACTCAGACGTTCGTGTGGGCAACGCTTCAGCGAAGCCCTCGCCTCTACCCGGACGTGATCACGCTGTCGCCGTTGGCCAGATCAACCGATGTCTTCGATTTCTTGATGGCCGGTCCCGGCTGCTCGGTAAAGGACAGCTTTGCCATCGTCGATCTGGCCGCAGGCGGACTCGAGGTGCTGTTTGAGGCAACATGGTTTCATCGGCCGCCCGCGCCGGCCATGGCTACCCCCACCGGCTGGACGGTGATCGATTCGGATGCGGGGCTGGATGCATGGTTGCTTGCCGCGGGGAATGCGGTTGCTGTTCCAGCCGGTGCGCTCCGCGAAAATGCAGTGACGGTTCTGGCCTCGGAGGAGGGCGGCCGGATCGTGGCTGGTGCGCTCGCCCACCGCAGCGGATCGGTCGTGGGTGTCAGCAACGTGTTCGGGGATGCCGCAGCTGATCCGATGACCTGGAGGTCGATCGCCGCCGTCCTCGGCGATGCCTTCCCGGGCTTCGCGCTCGTTGGGTACGAGGTTGGGGAGAGCCTTCTGGCCGCCCGGAAAGCTGGCTTCAAAGAGTTGGGGCCCCTGCGCGTATGGCTTGAACCGGCCTTCGGCGTCGGTTAGATCGCGAGCGCCAGCACTTTCTGCGCTCCGGCCAGAACTTCTCGTTTGTCGCCGAGACGGGTCTGATCGCGGCACTCCCGCTCTCGCTGTTCGCCGGGCCAAAGGGGAAGCACGGATCGCTGCAATCACGACGCTCGGCGCGACCCGTCGTTAGTGATGGCGGAATCCTGGCCCAGGACCTCGTGTCAGCGAGCTTGCCCGCGCGGGCTCGGAGCGCCCGTTGGATCCGCGTGGTGCTCGGACAGCGCCGATGCCCCGGCACTCCCATGTGACGACTCATGCCCCTCAGCGCGAGGGCCAGGTGGAGCCTTGGCTCCTGAAGCGGAGCCGCTCCACGGCTTGGCTCAACTCCTTCGGCGGCGGGCGCCTCGGGATTGAACCGAACGACAGCTTGGCTGGCGATCCAACCCAGCGACCGAGCCGCCCCGGAAGGCGCTTCCCAGTCATCAGCCACCAAACGTAGGCTCCGACGACCACCGGAGCGAACACGAATCCGCCGAGGAGCGTTACGCCGGCCACCTTGGCTTCGTCAGAGATGCGAGGGGTCCGCTCAAGCTCAGTCAGGACGACAGTCCACATGTAACCAACAAGCAGGCGCTTGATCGACATCTGGCACGCAAGATTCTAGGCCGGTCAGACGCACCGATAGTCGCCAAAACGGGGGTAGCGTGATCCGATAGCGCGATCGGGGCGCGCTGTGCGCAGACGTCATTCGGCCCCGTGAAAGCAGGTCTCTTGGAGTCGCGGCCGAGATTCCGCAGCAGCTTCTGCTTCTGCGACGAGCGGGTCTTTTGGCGCCCTGGGCCATACTGGACGCTTATGGATCCTGAGCCTCGGTCCTTCGACATGGACAGCGTCGGGTCCGAGGTCGAGGAGCGCCTCGCGGCCTACGACGACCTGATCGAGGTCTCGGTGCTGGGCTCTGCGCGCAACGGGATCGGCGAGGCGCGCCACGCCGACTTCGGGATCACGGGAGCCAAGGACACCGGCATGATCTACGCCAAGGGTCAGCCGCTAAGGAAGGTCCGCACCGAGCGACTCGTCGGGGAGCTGTTCGCGGAGATCGACAAGTATTACGCGGCCGGGAAGAAGGTCGTTGTCGACGACGCCCAGGCCGTCGAGGCAGCCCGCTGGCTGCGCGAGAACCGGGACGACTGGGCGGTCTGATACCGGACGCGCCATGCAGTGGCACCTGCTTCGTCGCCCGACCGACCAGGTCTTCCGGCTGCTGCTCTGGCCGCCGGCGGTCCGGAGCAGAAGTGCTTGACTGTGGCGGATCGGGCGGCGACGCGTCCGCTGGTTCGTGAAGGTAGTCATGCCCTCTGGCCACCCGCGGGACGTTGAATAACCGCCGCGCACCACGCGATCGTCAAGCTGCTGTTGACGCTGCGGCGGCGATGAGCATCCTCGATCGTGCTGACCGGCAACACCTCCTGTACGAGCGCGGCCGCTCCTACTTCGCGATCGCAATGGCGACAACCCGTAGTTCTGCCTCTACATGCACCGCGTCGCAGGGACATGCTTCGCCAAGCCGCGGGTAAGCTCGCGACATGGCTCCCTCCTTCGTCCCGGATGACTACGCCGTTCCGCTGCACCTCGCCGGTCCGGGCTTCCGCTTGGAGCCGCTCGGACCGCAGCACAACGACGCCGACCACCGCGCTTGGACCACGAGCATCGAGCACATTCGCGCCACCCCAGGCTTTTCCACCAGGCGATGGCCACCCGCCGGCGGAATGTCACTCGACGAGAACCTCCGCGACCTGCGAGCCCATGCCGACGACTTCAGGCGACGCGTCGGCTTCACGTACACCGTCCTCGATGACACATACGTCGTCGTCGGCTGCGTCTACATCTACCCCTCGCGGGCAGACTCCGACATCACCGAGGTTCGGTCGTGGGTCAGCGCAGATCGGGCGGAACTGGACTCCCTGCTGCACGAAACCGTGGGCAGCTGGCTCGCCGCCGACTGGCCGTTCACCGACATCAGATACCGCACGCGCGGCTAGACCATATGGAGGTTGTCGTCCGGCCGGGCTGGTGAGGTTGGCCGGTCCCCCACACGGTGGTGGGGATTGAAGCCGTGCGGGCTGGACCCCGCGGGGCGACCACAACCGCATGGAGGACCCGGCCATGGCGAACGTTCGCAGTTGGGTTGGTCTTGACGTGCACGCGCGCTCGGTGGTCGCGGTGATGATCGATGGCGAGTCGGGTGAGCTGCGCTCGCGTCGGCTGTCTGGGAGGTCGAGCGAGGTGGTTGAATTCTGCTGCTCGCTGCCGGGTGCAGAAGTATGGGCTGGCCGGAGCCGAGCGGGTCAGATGGCTCCGTTTTCGTGGATCCAGCAGCGCGGCGGACTTCACCTTAAGCCTCTGCACCGAGCCGACGGTTAGCTGCGAGCGTGCAAGCACCGAGGCGCCGTTTTGGCGAATTGCGGGGGGCGCGGCCAGCGTGCTGGGCACCTGCTTTGGTCGGCGCGCGGGCCTAGGCGGGAGGCGCAGCGGTGGTCCGGTGGGAGGTTCCCTGTGAGTGGATAGAGCTGCCGTCAGTCAGCGAGCCGGACAGCGCTGGCTGTGGCGCCGCGCGCTTTACCTTTCTTGGCGAAGTAGCGTCCGATCGCGATCGAGCCGACGATGCCCAATGCCGTTGCGGCCAAGGGCAGGGTCTGGTCGTAGTTGTAGGCGGTGGAGTAACGGGTCTGGCGGACGATCAGAGCGGTTCCGGCGGCCTGGATGATGAACAAAGCCGCCCAGAGGTAGCTGATGACGTACATGCCGCTGCGAAAATCTCGGTACTCGTCCCACATCCTGTCGAAGATCGCCATCCCGTGGTGGGTGCCGTCCGTCCCATAGCGCTGGGCCATGTAGAACACGACCGGCTTGCGGACCAGGACGCAGGAGCCCAAGAAGATCAAGCCGATCAGGGCCGTTACCGCGCAGTCTTTGTAGAGCAGCACCTTGGGAGCGTGACTCCCGATCAGCGCGATGACCGCGGACAGCGCGGTGAACGAGAAGATCGCGGCTGAGGCCCCGCTGAATTTGCGGGCTTTGGCCCAGACCATGAAGCCGCCGACGACAGGGGCGACACTGCCAATCAGGTAGCTGACCACGTCACTGGCACCCATCCGCTGGGCAAGGTGAAACAGCGCGATGCTGCCACCGACCTCGACCGCCGTGACAAGGATGTTGAACCGCATCCCCTTCTTGGCCGGGTGCTCCTCGAGGCCTTGAGCGATCTGGTCGTGCACCGTTGGCTCGTCGGCGGCCATGTTCAAACGGTTTCGTAGGTCGCGACGATCACGCCCTTGCTGGTGGTCATGCTGTCGGTGAGCTGCAGGGACCTGTGAACGCCGTCGGGGAACATGCGTCGGCCGGTGCCGAGCACGAGCGGAGCGATCGTCAGCAGGTACTCGTCGATGAGATCGGCGCTCATCAGTGAGCCGATCAGCCTGCCGCTTCCCATGATCACAAGGGGCGTCTCGGACCTCCGCTTGAGATCGGCTACCGCGGCCGGCACGTCATCGTGCAGCAGCGTCGAGTTCGGCCACTCGAGCCTCGTCTCGGGGTTGCCCGAGGCGACGTACTTGTGAGTGTTGTTCAGCGGATCCTTGAACGGTCCCCCTTGGGTGTTCCAGTAGGTCAGCAGCTGCTCGTAGCTCCAGCGCCCTAACAGCCATGCGTGTTTACCACCCGTCAGCTCAGCTAACCGCTCACCCAACGTGGCAACCATCGTTTCATCACCGTACGGGACCCCCCAGCCGCCGTGATCAAACCCACCCCGCGGGTCCTCGTCCGAGCGGCCCGGGGACTGCATGACGCCGTCGAGCGTTAGCCCATTCATAACGATCACCTTTCCCATCTTTCATCCTCCTTTCCCGCGGGCAGGTCTCCGATGGCTAGGGCCGGGACACCACAACGCTCCCTTTCTGCCGCACACTAGAACTAGACCGTACAGTACTCGCATGTAGACTGTCTAGCACAGGATCCTCGTCGTTCGTGGAAGCAGCTGCCTTGAAAACGCGGCATCCAGCTGCAGCCGGCGCCACGGTGGTTCGTGGTCCGCCAACTCGATCGCATACTCGGTCAGCGCCACAGACTTCGCGCGGATCGCGTCGACCGACGTGATCCGCTTCGGCTGTCGCCTTTGCGTATCACCTTCGCCGACGTGCTCGCTGGCGTGGGAGCCCTCCAAGCGCTGTTGCTCGACTAGGCCCTTGACTTTGCCCCACAAAGTCCGCTAGGGTTTGCGTCACAAACTCTAGTCGGGAGACAGGACTATGACTACACACATCGGACCGTCATCCGGAATCCCCGAGGAGAGCAGGATGGAACCCCGCGAGGCGGCGCGCCTGCTGGCGCAGACCCAGGCCGACGCGCGGCGCTCGCTGGACTTCCGGGCGCCGTGGGTGTCGCTGGTGGCGGCGGCGGTGGCGCTGGCCGGCTTCGGGATCGTCTGGCTAAACGTCCGCAATCAGCACCCCTTCACCGGCCCAAGCCCCGCGTCGCTGGTGTTCTTCTACGCGCTGATCGCACTCCGGATCGCCACCGTCCTCTACGCCTACGCGCGAGCGCGGACCGGCATCAGTGGCCACTCGGTGAAGATGCAGCGCAACGAAGCCGCGGCGATGGGCGCGGCCCTGTTGGTCTGGTATGTGCTGCTGATCGCGATCACGACCAGCGCCCCCCACAGCGCAGGCTTCTACTGGTCGCTTGGCCTGAACGGAACCCTGATCGCGCTCGCCGCCATCTGGGCGGGGCGCTCCGCGATCCACAAGAGCTGGCAACAAGTCGCGGTCGCCGTTGCGGTCGCGCTGATCGCCGCCGTCGGCGCAATTGCCGGCCCCCGAGGCATGTGGCTCGTCAACGGTGTGGGGCTCTGCGTGTTGCTGCTGGCGAACGCGGCGATCGGCACGTGGGAGCGGCGCGGAACTCGGACACACACGGTGCGGACGGGCGCATGACCGCCGAGGCGCTCGACCCGCTGATTCACGTCCCGGCGCGACTCCAGATCATGGCGGCGCTGGCCACCCTGCCTGACGGCGACCAGCTGTCGTTCAAACGCCTCCAGGACATGATCGAGCTAACGCCGGGCAACCTGATCACGCATCTACGCAAGCTCGAAGAGGGCGGCTACCTCGCGACCAGCAAAACGGGCAGCGGACCGGCCTCGCGGACCTCGGTCGCGCTGACCCACGACGGGCGCCACGCCCTCGAGATCTACGCCACGACACTGCGGGGACTGCTGAACGGAGTGTCAGCAGCACCCGCAGCCTCGGGCTCGCATCTCGACCGCCACAGTGCTAGTCCCCGCTAATCCGACGCGGGGCGGTCGCGGTCAGGCGCGTCGCCTCCCGATCGCGACCGTCCGGGACTGCCGCTCCGGCGGGACCGGCGCCCATAGCAGCAGTCAGGAGCTCATGCCCGGTCGGGCGAAACAGGAGGCGTCTTGAGCTGGGAGGGAGTGTCGTTTTCCTCGCCATTGCAGAGCCGGTGGCGCAGGCAGATGTGCGAGTTGTGAGGGAAGCAGTACCGATCGCGGAGGGTGCAATGCGTACGTCTTCGTGGATGCAGTTGCTTGGACGGGTTGAAGGTGCCGGCGTTGCGGCGGGGCGGGGTGATGGCGACCGACCGGGGTGACGAGGGGCTGCGCTACCGGCTCAGCGGCACGAACTGCGAGTAGCCGGCGAGTTGCGGCACCGTGCCCACTCGGAGTTGGGCGCTGCCGGGGCGCCATACGCCGACCGCGGTGCGCCCGCCGCCCTGTGCGACCACGATGAGACGGTGGTCGCCCGTCCACGCGATGTCGGAGAATTTGAGGTGCTCGATGATCGGGAACCCGGGGACTTGTGTGAACGCGCCGGTACGCGGATCCAGTAGCCACACGTCGCTGGCCTGTCTGCCTGAGTGCAGGTATGCGGGGTCGGCGAACTCGATCGCGACGAGCGACCCGTGGGGCTCGGGGATCACTCGGTAGCCGAAGTGGAGGGTGCTGGGCCACCGCAACTGTGTGCGGGCACCGGTCCGGAGGTTCACGAGCGTCAGGGCGGTGGGGTACGCGTCGCCCTCGCCCGGGATGCCGGGTGCGGTGCTGATCAGCGCGACGTTGGTGCTGATTACGTCAAACTGGCCGTGCACCGCGAACCGTTCGCGGAAGCGCCCGGTATGCGGATCGACGAGCATCA
This sequence comes from uncultured Solirubrobacterales bacterium, assembly GCA_963770885.1. Lineage (GTDB taxonomy): Bacteria > Actinomycetota > Thermoleophilia > Solirubrobacterales > Solirubrobacteraceae > Palsa-465. The sequence continues at coordinate 29,770 of CAVYRI010000005.1, forward strand.
TCTTGCTGCCGCGCGAGATCACCACCCCGGCGGGCGTGTCGCCGCGCAGACTCCCGCACGGGACGGCGACCGCCTGGCGTAAGCCGGGCTCGAGCCGCAGCGTGCAGCGGCCAGAACGCGGCCAGGTCAGCACCCAGCTCGCCGACGCCGACCCGAGCACCGGCGTGCTCGTGTGCTGATCGCCCGCGAGCGTCAGCCTCCCCGTGCGCGTCACCGAGCCGTCGGCGCCGATCAAAAACTCGGTCTGGGTGACAGTGCAGCGCGCGCAATCCTGGCGCGTGACGACGGCGAGCGCCCCGCCAGGCGCCCTCGTCAGCGGGTACAGCGCCGGGCTCCAGATCCGCCGTTGTCGTGGAACGCCCAAGCCGCGCACGGCCCGCGCCCGGCCGCTGTCGATGTCGACGATCGAGGCCGGGCCGATGTTCTCAGAGACGACCAAACGCAGATGCGTCGGTCCGCTCAGCGGCGGCCCGGTCAGCCAAGTCGGCGGCGAGGACCGCTTCAGCGGGGGTGTGTGTCGACCCCCGCCGCCCAGGCCGAACGCCACGATCCCGGCGAGAGCGCCCGCCAACAACGCGGCGACGCACGCGACGATAATCCGCTCACGTCGCTGGCGGCGGCGTGCCTCCTCGATCACGCCAGCGTCGAGTGCATCGACTCCCGGCGCCTCCTGTGGCTTGATCTGAGGGCTCTCGACGACCATCTATTGCGCTATTGTGACTGGCACAATGTATTCCGTCAAGGTCGACCGCGGCGACCCCGCGCTGCTTCACGAGCAGGTCGCCGCACAGATCCGCCAGGCGATCACCGATGGCGAAGCCAAGCCGGGCGACCGGCTCCCGCCGGCCCGCCACCTCGCGGCGGTCACCGGTGTCAACACCAACACCGTCCTACGCGCGCTGCGACTGCTGCGAGACGAAGGACTGCTCGAATTACGCCAAGGCCACGGCGTCCGCGTCGTCGGCACCCCCGAACGCAGCGCCGTGCTCGCCAAAGCCGCCGAGCTCGTACAGCTCGGGCAACAGAACGGCTACACCCGCGCCCAGCTGGCACGAATGATCGACCGCGTCACATAACCAGCGGCGGCGCGTGACCCGATCGCACTCCTTCGGCGCTCACGCAGGGCAAGTGTCATCCCACTAATCGGCGACTCCACTCGCAATCGCGTCAGAACCAAGACATTCCACCGAGCACCGAACACGATCACCCGAGCGCATCTACCAGGAACGCCGCTCGCCGCATGTCAGCAGCGCCGGCGCGGTAAGTGCGCCGGGTTCCGAGCACCAAATCGTCGATAACCCCCCGGACGTGCAGATACGACCCAAGCGGGCCAACTGGCCGTCCGGCTTTGGACTGGCGAGGCCCGTCGACGGTGGCGGAAATGCGTGCGCCCGGGGGGCGAGCCTCGACATCGTGGAACAATCGAACGCAAGGCGCGTCGAGGGCTGCCGAATAACCCTCGGACGCAGAAACCGCCGGACAGGGGAGTCATATGTTCGCCAGAATCATCGCGTTCGGGCGTCGTAACGCGCTCGGGCTGATCGCGATCTTCATCGCCATGTCGGGAACGGCGTACGCAGCGTCGAGCCTTCCGCATAGCTCGGTCGGCACCAGGCAGCTGAAAAATGGCGCCGTCACAGGCAAGAAGCTCGCGAGGGCCGCGGTCACCGCCGCCAAAGTCAAGCCGGGCTCGCTGACCGGCAAGCAGATCGACTCGGCGACACTGGGACTCGTGCCCAACGCAGCGCACGCAACATCGGCCGACGGCGCCACGACAGCGAACACGGCAACCAGCGCGACCACGGCGACGACGGCGATCACAGCCACCCACGCCGCCAATGCGGACCACGCGACTAACGCCGATCACGCCACCGACGCCGCAGAGCTCGCCGGCGAGACGCCCGCGGACTTCGCAGCGGCCAACGAGGTCCTGAACTCGGGCTGGATGACCGCTTCGAGCTGCGGAACCAACTGTGCATCGAACGTCGACCTGGTTGACAACGGCACCTACGAGCTCGTCGCCGGATGCCAGGGCAACCCGTCCGGGACCGGGGCGCTCACGTTCCTCTTCGCCAACCCGATCGGGCTCACGGGTACCTACTTTGAGGCGTTCTCGCACACGCAAGATGCCGCCCCGGACGCAGCCATATTTTTCAGCTCAGTCTCGGGCACAACCACTACGCAAATCGACGGGGTCAACTTCGATCTCGTGAGCTCGGGCGGGAAATCGCTTGCGGGGACAGTGACGGCGATCGCGAACTATCCCAGTCCCGGCCAGTGCGCCTTCAGGGCATCGGCAATCAGCGGCTAAAGGCGGCCCTCGCAGCGCGAGAATGAGCCGAGCGACCGCCGCGGCTTCCGATTTGTCGCCTGAGCGGTGCTTGGGTCTGATCGCCGTCGGCCGCCGAGGTGCAGAGGTATGCTCCGCCGGGGCGCAAGTACCGTGCCCTGAGCGCTTTACGAGAAGAGCACTGGCTGAGGCGGGGCCGGCGTACGTCTGGTGGTCGCAGCTCTTGCCGCGCGACGATCAGTGCGTCAACGATCGTCCAAGGGAGGACGCATGTCATCAACGACGCTGCTGGATACCTGCGGCGGGCGTCGCTCGCCCGCATCGCTGTCGAGCTTTCACCAGGGGCGCTCACCGCGCAGCAAGGGGCAGCGATACCGGGCCGACCCGCCGACCGTGGAGGAGATCATCGCCGTCATGTGCGCCGCCGGCGAGCGGGCGGATGGGGTGCGGTTGCGCGGCCTGATCGTGGTGCTCTGGTGCGCCGGGCTGCGGATCAGCGAGGCGCTGGCGCTGAACGAACGCGACCTCGATTCTGGCCCAGGCGCGGTCCTGATCGGCCACGGCAAGGGCGGCGAGCGACGTGAAGTGGGGATCGACCGATGGGGGTGGGAGCAGCTCGCATTCTGGCTGCAGCTGCGCGCCACGCTTTTCGTAGGAGCGTTCTTCTGCGTGCTGCGCGGCCCGACCCGCTGCCGGGGCTGGGCGCCAGCCGGTGTCCGCGCCGACCTTCGTGCTGCGCCAGCTCGGGCTGGTGTCCGACGTCGCTTCGCCGCGCACCAGCTCCGTCATGCTCACGCCGTGGAGATGTCACGCGAAGGGGTGCCGCTCCTAGTCATCCAGCGCCAGCTCGGGCACGCTGACCTCGCGATCACTTCGGCGTACCTCCCCGGGGATCGACAACACCGAGATCGTCTACGCCGTCCACCAACGCCCGGCACCGATGATCCCGGCGACCCACGGGCTTTAGGCCCTTCGGGATCCGGCCAGGTGGGTCACCCCGCGCATGCCCCACCTGGCCGTTCAAGCGCAAACGCTCGAGGTCCAGCTCGCGGAAAGTCGCCATAGCGCAGGCGACACCGGGCCGGTTGAGCCGACAAGAGCACTCGCCCCCGGATGTGAGCCTTGCGTGAGGTGCCACGTTGTGTCCGTGGGTGGCCGTGCTGGAGCACCGGTTGCCTGGCGCCGCCATGCCGTACGCGCAGCGTCACCTCGCCGACGTCGACATAGTCGAGCTTGAAGCCTTCGAACACGAGGGCTCTGACTCGCGCGACGGCCGCGTGAGGGGCGAGGCGGGCCGCTCATAGCGCGATGCCCGATCTACCCCGGCTTGCGGCCCCAAGCGGACGTTAACGACAGCTTGGCATGGCCATCGGGCTGCTTGAGGAATCTCGGTTGGTGTCATGCCGTCGGCCTGGGGCGCGCGGCGTCCACGTAGGCGAGTCCACGCGGATCGCAGGATCGCGATTGGAGTGGCCGCAGCGTGTGGCTCGTGCGCGACGCGACGGGCGACGCGGATCGCGTGCCTCCGGGCGGCCGTGCGATGTATGTCCTCGGTGTGAGCAGTGGCGAGCGCTCGAGTGAGAGCGGGATGCAGCATTTGAGCCTCCTTTTGCCTGTCGCGGGTTCTGACCCCGCCTGGTGGAGAAACTCGCCGACGAATTCCGAGCATCGGTGGTGTCGCAGTAGTTGTGAGCCGCAATGCCAGACTTCGCTCGTGAACGACTGCGCTCTGATCCGTCTCCGTGCGGGCGACGATCAAGCGTTCGCGGCGCTCACGGACCCCTACCGGCGCGAGCTGCAGCTGCACTGCTACCGGATCCTCGGCCAGGTGCAGGACGCCGAGGACGCGGTGCAGGAGACACTCCTCTCCGCGTGGAAGGCGTTGGAGTCGTTCGAGGAGCGCTCGACGCTGCGCTCCTGGCTGTATCGGATTGCTACCAACCGCTGTCTGAACATGCTGCGCGATGACGGTCGACGCCCTGCGGTAGCGGCCGGGCCGGCATCTACCCCCCGGAGCCCACCCGCTACGGCGAGGTGCTGTGGCTCGAGCCCTATCCCGACGTGCTGCTCGAAGGCATCGTCGACGGCACGGCCGGTCCGGAGGCCCGCTACGAGACCCGCGAGGCGGTAACGCTCGCGTTCCTCACCGCGCTGCATCGCCTCCCGCCGCGCCAGCGCGCGGTGCTCGTGCTCCGCGACGTGCTGGGGTTCTCCGCCATTGAGGTCGCCGCGATGCTCGATACCAGCCCGACGTCGGTGCACAGCGCGCTCATCCGTGCCCGGGCGACGATCGAGGAGCGCGGGCGGGGGGCGCGCGACCGAGCGCCACTCCCCCGATCAGCCCAAGAACACGAGCTCGTCGCGCGGTTCGCGGACGCATTCGAGCGCGGAGATGTGGAACCGATCGTCGTGCTGCTGGCCGAGGGCGCGTGGTGGACGATGCCCCCGGAGCCTTACGGGTACCACGGCCACGACGCGATCAAGCAGTTCATCGCCCGTGTGTTCGCGAGACGGGGGGACAACCGCCATCGCCTCATTCCGACGCGGGCAAACTCACAACCCGCATTCGCCCAATACGTCAAAGACCCACACACCGACGTCGGCCGCGCGCTCTCGCTGCTCGTGCTGACACTCGACGGCGACCGCATCTCGCACATCACCCGCTTCGCCCCGACCAACGTCCTACCGCACTTCGGACTCCCCCGAACGATTCCGTGGTAGCCACCGCTCAGCGCTGGAGCTCTCAGCGTTACCGTGCTGACCCGAAAGCAGGACTCGCGACCCTGCGAGGTCGCGTCCCCTCCTTGCCAGACTCGTGCATCCCTGCACGGGCCGCCGAGCAGTCCTCGCGATCACGGGACAGGAGCACCTACTGTTTGCTCCGTGGCTGTACGCACGACCGCGTGCGACTGGGGCTATGCCGAGCCCCCATTCATCCGGTGACAGGTCTCCTGGTCGCGATCGTCAGCGCCCTCCGGTTCGCCAGATCCGGGCTCGGCGACGTGCTCGGACGCTGCCGGTCATATTGCGAGCAGCCACGGAGTCGTCGCTGCCGGAACAGGCGTCAGGCAGGGGCGGCGCCCCACGACGCTGCTAACGAGCGGTTTCGTCCTCCGTCGGTCGTCGAATGTGACGAGCGCTTCGGCGACAACAGCATCACGCGCTGCGAGCCGCGCTATCGCAGTGCCACGAACGCGGTCGTCGGCTCGAGGGCTTGGCGGACGTCTCTGATGGCAACCGAGACGGGATCCGACTCGGGCTCATGGCGGGCCGGAAGGAACGATCGCTTCGTTTAGCGGGATCACGTGGCGATCGGTAGCTCGCCCAGCCATGCGGCGAAGCGGCAGCCGGTCTGGCGCGCGCATTGATGGTCGCCGCAGTCGCCTGGGGGCAGAGGCAGTCTCGAAGCTATGCACACCACGGTGCCCGTTTCCACGCGCGCGAACATGAAAGGTGCGGCGACAAGACTGCGATCGTGGCGTATGCCTGGGTGAGCAGCCCGTAGTAATGGCTTGCGTCTTTTGGGCGATGATGGTGACCAGCATGGTTCGCCGACTGCCTTCGCTGCACGCGTGATGGCTCGAGGATCGATCTTCGACCTGATGATCGGCGTCCCGTCGGACTGCTCGGGCGCGTTTGCGGGCTGTGAACGGATGCCTGCCGCGCTGCGTGCGCAGGGCCTTGCGGACTCTCTCGGCGTGATCGATGCGGGCAACCTGCAGGTCGTCGTCGCTGACCCTGTCCGCGATCGAGAGACAGGCGTGATCGGGTTGACGGATCTGCTCGGCCTGTCAGCGGTCGTGCGCGATGCCGTCTCGATGCATCAGACCGCGGGTCGTCGGCCGCTGCTCGTTGGCGGGGACTGCACGTTACTGCTCGGGGTCTGGGCGGCGCTCGCGCGAGTCCGTCCCGACGCCGGACTGTTGTTCGTCGACGGCCATCTCGACTGCTTTGATGGCCAGACCTCCCCGACGGGTGAGGGGGCCGACATGGAGCTTGCCGCGCTGCTTGGGGTCGGACCGCCGCCCCTCGTCGGGTTCGCGGGTCGCGTCCCGGCGCTGTCGGACGAGCGGGTCGTTGTGCTCGGCCCGTTCGACGAGGACGACGCTCAAGGACTCGGGGCGCCGAACCCCCGCCGGTTCGCGCCGCGTATGCCGATCGTCGTCTCCGACGAGTTGCGGCAGGACCCGTCTGGCCACACGACGCGAGCGCTTGCGCGGCTCACGGAGACCGCCGACGGTTTCTGGCTGCACCTGGACCTCGACGTGTTGTCGGCATCCGCGTTGCCCGCCGTTGACTATGCCGACGAGCGCGGGCTCAGCTGGGAGCAATTGGGCGAACTGCTCGGCGTCGCACTCGGTTCCTCGCAGCTCATCGGTGCAAGCGTTGTCATCCTCAACCCAACGCTCGACACCGACGGCGCGGGCGCTCGGCGGGTGGTCCGGCTGCTCGCGGACGCGCAGGATCAAGCCCGACAGAACTAACTCGCCCTGCCCGGTAGCGATATCGCAAAGATCAACGGAACCCACCGGGCTATCGAGGGCACGGGCGTCAACCGGATCGCTTCTGGTTTTCGCCACATGGGGAGCCTCGGGACGACCGCCGCTTCGCCCGATCGCGGAGCCGAAGGAGCAAGTCAGACCGCCGGCTCAGGGTGCGAGGCTGGGTGCCGCGCGTTCGTGAACGCAGCACTGACAATCGGACGCAGGCAGCGAAGTATTAGCGGTCTGGGAGCTATCGCTGCTGCGACCGCGTCGGTTCGGTCGCGTCGTGTCCAGAACGTGCCTACATCAGTTGATACGGATCGTCGGCCCGGTGCGTTCGCCTGCTACATGTCGTGATCGGTCACCTTGCCGTGAGCGATCGTTCGGTGTCCGATTGGGTGAGCGAGTGTCGTGGAGATGCTGCCGCCGAGTCCGACCCCGGCGCAGATCGACCCCCCGCCTCCTTTGACGACGTGAACGAGGACCGTGAGCGTGACGCTGCTGCTGGTGGTCTCCACGACGTCGATTCTCGGCCGCGGCCGCAGCGATGGATCGCAAGTGCCCGACGACCAGCGAACACTGACGTGCCGGCCGCTGACGTGCCCGAGCTGCCACGGCACGCTCTCGACGCTCGGCAAGACGGGGTGCGGCGGCGGGGGAATGTCGGGGTGCGCGACCAGCTTGCCTTGCAGGTAGCTGACCTGATAGATCGCGGTACCCGGCTTGATCCGGGCGGCGGGGATGGCGCTCACCGCAACCGTGCGCACACCGAGGACGGTGTGGGTCGCTGGTTCGAAGATCATCTGCAACTCGTACCGTCCCGCCGGCTCGGCGACCCCGACGCATCCCGCGCCGCCATACGGGCTCTGACATCCCTCCCCGGTTGCGATCGACAGTGGGCGCAGGTTGCTCGCCTGTTCTGCGACCCCAATCCCGAGCCGGCCTTGAGGATCACGAACCTGCCCCAGCCGTCGAAGGCCGGGAAAGCGGTCGATCGCCTCAAACGCAGCGGCCCGTGCGCCCGGCGAGTTTGGATCGTCGGCGAGCATCGCTGCAAGCTGAGCCAGCCAGATCAACGGGCTCTTCCGCTCGGCTCGATCGGTCTGACCGGCTTCAAGGCGGCCGCTCTTGAGCAACCGAAGCACCCCAGCCGCCGTGTCGGGCAGGGTGTGGACGTCGAGCGCGTCCCAGTCGCCAAACCCTGGCTCGCTATCGCCGGTCGAATAGCTGCCCGCATCCGAACGGCTGCCAGCGAAGCTCCCCCTCTGAAACTCATCTCCCTGCCAGCTGACCCACTTCTGCAGCAGCACCCGCAGAGGCTTGTGCTCCCCGTTGGCGACCGTCGCCGCGGACGTGTCGAGCGTCTCGCTGTACCAAGCCGCGCCGCGCGGCAACGGCACCGACCCAACCCTGGCAGCGCCCTGCGCCCGGCCCAACGCCTGATGCGAAGACCCCGACACGAGCACCAACACCACCACAGCGAGCCCAGCCGCAACCGCGACCGTGAGAATCGTTGGACCCTTCCTCCGTCTCACCGGTGCTCACGACCTTGCATCGCCTTCCTTTATACGCGGCTCCGGGAGTCTCCATCACACGCGCCGCCCCCGGATCCCGGTTGTTCCATTCAAGAACGTGCCCGGATAGACGCTTGCGGCCCGCCGCGAGCGCAAACGAGAGTCGACGCGCAGCAAGACCGCGATAGCCGCTCGGGTGCTCTAATACGTACCAAGCGCGTGATCTCCCTCGTTGCGTCGCTGCCGCGAGGACATCGCTGCCGCTCCGGTCAGCCACAGCCTCGAAGCAGCAGCCAACGAGCGCCCCGGGCCCGCCGCTGACGTGGCCGCCTGTTCGTCGAAGCAGCAGCGCCGCCGTTGAGTCAGTTCCCGCAGCAGGCGAGCACTTCTGGGCGATTCCGATAGCCGCGCTCCCCACATAGTTATCGCTGATCCGCGCCGTGCCTGGGCATTGGCTTCCCGCGCGCGCTTCCGCGATTCGTCCATCTCATCGGTCTCGAGCGCTTGTCGGTGCCGCTGGCCTTCCAGCGACCTTCGCGTGATCCAGTCGTCGGTCGGGGGGCCAACGATCCTCTGGGCTCGGTCAGGGCGCGTAGTGCACTGCGTGAAAGCCCCATCGCTCGGTCAGCCAACTGGGGACGAACGTGTTCAGCGACTGTTCGAGATCGCCGCCGACCTCGCTATCGACCACCCACCATGAGACCAGTGCGTCGGCACCCTCGGACGCACGCTCGCCAGGCGGATCGATGTAGACGCATCCAAGCAGCTCTGTCTCAGCCCGGTTGAGCACCGCGTAGTTGAACGTCACCTGAGCAGAGATCTCGGCCTCGTGCCGAGCCAGATCCTTCCGATCAGCCTCGTAGGTCATGCCCGCCGGCGGCCATCCCCACATTCCCCCGAACCTCGCCCAGAGCCTCTCACGCGAGCCCATCACCGCGGGATAGTCGATGTCAACATCGCTCTCGCGGATCGGACGCAGATGATGGCCGGTCGGAAGCTCGACACGTTCGGGATGGACAAAGTCTTCGGCAAGCCACGACATCGCCGGACAGGCTAATGGGTTCCAAGTCGCGCTCCAGCAACTGCGAATCCCGATCGGACGAGCGAGCATTCGGCGGCTCGCGCACGCCTACATCGGCCATCCAGTCACGGCCTGGCGCAAGCCCGTGCTCAGGCGATCACAAGATCCGCGAAGATCTGCACGGCTCACCGCCTCCATGAGCCAACAGAGATTCGTCTAGGCCGCCAAGCGTCGACCCGAGTTCTCGAGGCCGGCGCTGATCGCCTGGTCCGAGGACGATGTGTTCTTTCCCCTCGAAGACGGCCGCCGGCTGGCCGCCGCCCTGCCCAACTCGCAGCTGGAGGTGGTTGGCCAGGCGAGGACGTTCTCGTTGATCGATCGACCCGACCAGCTCGCTGACTTCGCTCACGCGAGCGCGATCAGACGGCTGCGTAACGCAGAGACGTCCTGACCCGATAATTCGGCTGTGAGCGTCGCGACCGGGGAACCCAGGCTCCTGCTTCTGAGGACGAAGCTTGAGCCTCCTTTGCCTCGGGAGCTCGTTCCCCGGGATGGGCTAGTTCGGGCGTTTGGGGCTGGTCTTGCGCGACCGCTGACGGTGATCCGAGGTCCGGCTGGCAGCGGCAAGTCGCTGCTGATGGCGCAGTGGCGCTTGGCGGCCCTGAGCGACCGCAAGGTCGCGTGGCTTTCGTTGGATGAGGGTGACGGCGAGCCCGTCAGGTTCTGGAGCTACGTGATCGCGGCTTTGCGTTCGGTGGTTCCCGAGTTTGGCGAGGGGCCGCTGTCGTTGCTGCGGGCTCCGGGTGTCGATCTGATGGACGAGGCTGTCCCGGCCTTGATCAACGAGCTTCTCGAGACGCCCAGCGAGACGGTGCTTTTGCTCGATGACTACCACGTGATTCAGCACGAGGCGATCCATGCGGGCATGGGGTTCCTTTTGGAGCGCGTGCCGGGCAATCATCGCTTCGTGATCGCCTCGCGATCAGAGCCGCCGCTGCCGCTCGCTAGGTTGCGCGCGCGTGGAAGTCTTAGCGAGATCGACCCCGAGCAGCTCGGCTTCTCCGAGCCCGAAGCGGAGTACCTGCTGAACGAAGTTCACCAGCTCGGTCTGGGGGTCGACACAGTGAGCCGCCTTCATCAGCGCACCGAGGGCTGGGCCGCGGGGCTGTATCTGGCGGCGCTGTCGCTGCGCGACCGTCGCGATGCGGATGAGTTGATCGCCGGATTCTCGGGAGACGATCGCCGGATTGTGGACTACCTGGCCGGGGAGGTGCTGGACCAGAAGCCGGATGCGGTGTTGAGGTTTCTCCTGTGCACCAGCGTGCTCGAGCGATTCTGCGCCCCGCTGTGTGACGCGGTCACCGGCGCCGGCGACGCGCGGGAGATGCTTGACCGAGTCGAGCGCTCGAATTACTTCCTGATCCCGCTCGACCCGCGGCGCGAGTGGTATCGCTACCACAACCTGTTCACCGAATTGCTGCGCCACGAGCTCGAGCGGAGGGAGCCCGGATCTTCCGTTGAGCTTCGTCGCCGTGCTGGTCGGTGGCTCGCGGACGCCGGCATGATCTCAGAGGCCGTCCCCCACATGGTCGCAGCCGGGGACCTCGACCAGGCTGCCGATTTGATCGCAGCGTACGCGGCGCCGTTCGCGACCGTCGGTCCGTCACAACGCGTTGACGGCCGTCACGATCCGCTACGAGAGCGGGACCCGGTAGCGCCGGACCCCGCCGTCGTCAGCTAGAGAGACAGATTTAACACCCGGGTCCCCCAATCCCGCAGCCCGTCAGGGGTCTGACTCGCCTTCGGCGGCATGTACTCGGTCGCCATCCAGACGGACTTGCCCGACGGGTCGAGGATCGCCCATGAGTAGTCTCCCCACCGCGTCGCATCGGGGTCGTAGTTCGTGGTCCCGTTGGCGGCGATCGTCACAGCGCCGAATTTAGTCGCCCCCTTTGCGAGCACCGAGTAGGCGGCGCTCGGGAAGCGGCCCTGACCGGAGAGCGTCACCACCATCGCTGCCCTGCCAGACGGCGCCGCCTGGATCGCCGGATACAGCAGATAGTTGCCCGAGACGGCGACATACCCCTGGCGGTGGATCGGCGCGCCGGTGATGACACCGTTGGGGCCGCCGCCGCTGACGGTCGGTCGCACGTCGAACCATGCGGCCCCCGCGCGTGCGGTCGAGTCGTTCGGAATCGTGATCGACGTGTCAAGCGCTCCCCAGAGATCACCGCCGAGGAACTGAGCCTGCTGCATGCGGTCATCCCCGGTATCGAGCAGGCTGGTCGAGCCCTTCTGCACCGCGCCCGGCGGGACACCATAAGCCTCTGACTTGACCACCATGCTCGAAAGCGTGGGCTTGCCGCCCGTCGCGACGACGCCGCGATTGGTCATTGCCCACACACCGATCCGCTGGTCGAACGTAAAGGTTGGGTCCAGCGAATTGAGGAAAAACTCCGCCTGCGGGTTACCACTGGTGATCGCCGGCTGTACCGAGGCGGCGGGGGCGCCGCCGATATTCAGCTTGTCGAAATGGACGAAGCGCGCCAGCACACTGCTCGGCGGACCGGGCTGCTCGAGATCGCTCTTCGCGATCGCGTAGATCTGCGCACCGTTGAATTGCGGACCGAGGATCGAGAACTCGTTCGTGCTGACGTACACGTTGAACGCGTCGATTCCCAGCAGCGGCTGATCGCCAAAGCACGGGCAACCGGGATGCTTAGGCCCGGTCTTCCCACCCGTGTCGGTGGTGTTGATCTGGTACGTCGTCCAGGGCTTCGTCGGGTCACCCGAGGTGTTGACGGCGATATCAAGCCGCGAACTGGCGTTGTCGCTGCCGATGAACAGAATCGTCGCAAACCAGGTGTGTGTCGCTGCGTCGTACTGACACCGAGGGTCGCTCGTGAACTCGGTCAGCCCCTCGTCGAATGGCCCGTTGACGTTAAACGGGCCGGTGACCACGGTTCCGTTGGGCTTATAGACCGTGTAGGCCGAGTTGACCATCTCGACGACGTACCCGTTCCCCGCGCACAAACCCTGGTCCGGCGGTTCGAACTCGGCGCCGAAATTCGTCACGGCACTATCACGGCTGCTGACGCCGTTGAAGTTGGCAAGCAGCGGCGACGAGGTGCTCGCCAGCGCTTGCGCACCGGCCTGCGGAGCGGCCAACGGCGCCGCCGACCTCGAGGCGGCACGAGGGATACGCCGCGCCCCGCGATTCGGTGACGCAAGCTGCACCACATCAGCAGCCGCCACCGCATGGCGCTGAGCATGGACGCGGACGAGCGTGCCGGGATGAGCGCTCGCGTACACCCTCGTCGTGCGGGCGAGCGCTCCAGGCGCAAATATCAGCCCAGTAACAACGACCAAAACCAGCGAACAGCAACGAGCTCGGCTACGCACAACACGCCTCCTCAGCAGTAAGACCCTGTCACGCCGATCCTACGTCAGCGGCGGTCCTGAGCGCAATCGGCTACCCGGGCTCTGAGTCCAGTGATGCACGATCCCCATAGCGATCACACCGGACGCGGCGTTCGAGCCACGGCCCCGTCACGCCAAGCTTGGCGACCCTAACGGGCTCGCCCGGCTCGTCTCTGCAGATCAGATCGCGACCCTGGGACGGGGGTGCCGACGCCCGGGCGCACGGGCGTTTGCACCTCGGTCGAGACCAACAACATCGGCGAGATCCTGGTCTACAACACGGCGCTTCAGCGCCAATCCGCACCGATCCCGCTCGACACCATCATGGGGCTCACCAGCCGGGGCTGGAGCAGCGGCGGCGACCCGTCCTGCGAATATGACTCGAGCAACGGAGGGCACTGGTTTCACCGAGATCGCGTCGGCCAGCCCAGAAGCGAGCGGGGGTGCGTTCACCGGCTGCTTTGCGGCCGCGGCTCGCGGCTGCTACGAGGGCATCGCGGTGAGCAAGGGCAACAGCCCGTTCGGTCCCTACAACGTGTATTACCTCAACGCCAACTACAACACGGCTGAGCCGGGCCAACCGTCCCTGCTCAACGACTTCGCAAAGATCGGGGTGACCCGCGACGCGTTCCTGATGTTCTACGACGAGTTCCCGCTCAGCAGCAGTGCGCCCGGATTCGGCGGGGGCCTGTTCAACGGCGCGCAGGAGTTCGCGTTCGACAAGAGCGCACTCGAACAGGGCCGTCCGGTCAAGCTGTCAAATGGTCAACCAAACCCCAACTTCAACGTGCCTAGCGGGCGAGGTGCGCGATCCTGGTCTTCTCAGGGTGCAAGCGCAACCCGAGCATGTCCAGGACCGCCGCCACCAACTCGCGGGCCTCTTCGGCCTGCTCGCGGGTGGCGCACAGGATCACCAGGTCATCTGCATACCTCACCAGCGCCCCGAGCCGCTGCCCGCCGCCCGCCCATGCCTGATCGAGCATGTGCAGAGCAATGTTCGCGAGTAGCGGTGAGATCGGCGACCCTTGGGGGGTGCCCGCCTCTAGGGCGGACACGATCCCACCCTCAAACACCCCCGCCCGAAGCCAACCGCGCAGCAGCTTGAGCATCCGTCGGTCACACACCCGCCGCTCGATCTGACAGAGCAAGGCGTGATGATCGATTTCGTCAAAGCAGCTGCGGATGTCAGCGTCAAGCGCCCATGCCTTCCCGCGCCAGGTGACCGTCTGTCTGATCGTCTCCAGCGCGTGATGGGCCGAGCGCCCGGGCCGAAACCCGTAGCTCGTGGGCAGAAAGTCGGCTTCGAAGATCGGTTCGAGCACGATCTTGGCTGCCGTCATCACCACCCTGTCGGCCACACATGGGATGCCGAGCGGCCTGGACTGGCCTGGCTTGCCCGGCTTGGGGATATGAACGCGTCGCAACGGCCGCGGCCGGTAGGTCCCGGCCCGCAACCGAGCGGCGAGCTCGTCAAGGAAGTCGCCCACCCCGGAGTCGACGACCGCGTCGATGGTGATCCCGTCAACGCCCGCGGCTCCGCGGTTAGCACGAACCTCACGCCAGGCCCTGCGCATGACGTCGCTGCGGGCGACCTTGTCATGCAGGGCATGGAAACGGCGATCCTGATCCTGCTTAGCGCAGCGGTAGAGCACGCGTTGGAGAGCACGAACCCGGTCCACGCCACCGGCGTGGCTGACGGATCTAGCCGATACGGCACTCATCAGAGTCCTCTCTCATCCTTCTCGTGCATCGATGAAGTACGGGCCCTTCCCCATGTGGCCGGCTTTCCCGACCGCCGAGTACTACGACCCGCTCCGACTGCCGCTCGACCACCCAAGCCACTTCCCGGGTTCGCCGGTTATAGGCCAGGCATCGCTTCCCCCACCCCGCAGGCGGTCGGGGCCGAGACGGCTCTCCCGGGTTCCCACGACGACCGTTCGCACGTTCAACGCCCATTACGCCGGAGGGTTCTTCAGCGCCCGCTCCTGGAACAAAGACGCCTTCCATGGCCTTCGCCGTGTCACCAACGGCTCGGCTCCCTCTTGGCCCATCCCAAAGGACGGGACTGCATCACGACGCTTACTCAGGCTTCACTCACGTTGCAGACCGTGCGATCGCTCCGCCCCGCTTCGCACCCGACCTCTCGATCACGCACGGGGGCATCGCTACCAGGGACCCAGGCGTCTCCCCGGACCGGACTCACACCGGCAGGCCATCGTGAACTTATCGCTCCTACGTCATGCGGTTCTCCTTTTCCTCATGGCGCCAGAGCAGTCCCGGCGCACGGCGACATTGCAGAAGCGAGGAGTGGGCCCATCGGGTCCGTCCACCCGCTCGGAGGCACGGGATAGCGTGCGCGGGGGAACTGCCCTCGTAATCAATCCATGGCTAGGCGCGACGGGACTCGGTGGGCAGTCCGGCAGCGACGGATCTGCCGGATGCCACTAGTGGGTCTCGTCCTGAGCGAGCGTGAGCGCGTCGTTGCTCGGACGCTCGCTCGCTAAGCGACCAGCAGTCGCCGGCCGTTGCCCACCTTGGCGAGCGTGCGCCCACGTGCTCTCGGGAACCCCAGGCTTACGCCAAATCGGTAGCCTCGCTGGACGGTTGAGCCTTGTCCCCGGGGGACCTTGTGGCGGAGTCGGTTGAGCTTGCGACGATCCTGCTGACCGATCTGGTCGGTTCGACTCGGCTGGCTACCTCCGTGGGCCCGGTACGTGCCGATGAGCTGCGCGAGGAGCACTTCGCCCTGTTGCGCGACGCGATCGCAGGCTGTGGCGGCAAGGAGGTAAAGAACACCGGCGATGGGCTGATGGTCGCCTTCAGCTCGGCCTCTGCTGCGGTTAAGTGCGCCGTGGTGATGCAGCAGCTCTTTGAGCGCCGCTATCGCATCGCCGAGCAGGGCCTGCACGTGCGGATCGGTGTGGGTGCGGGGGAGTCGACGGTCAAGGATGGGGATTACTTCGGCATGCCGTCGATCGAGGCGGCGCGGCTGTGCGCCCAGGCGCCGTCTGACGGGATTCTGATCTCGGGGCTCGCGAAGACGCTCGCTGGGCGCTGCGATGGTGTTGACTTTGCCTCGGCGGGTGAGCTTGAGCTCAAGGGCTTTTCAGAGCCTGTTGAGGCATTCGCAGTGTCCTGGGCGCCGATAGCCGAGGAGACCTCCGGTGTTAGCCGCTGGCCGTTGCCGGCGCTGTTGCGCTCGGTGCCGCCGGTCTCCTACGTTGGACGTGTCGAGGAGCGCGCTGGGATCGAGGAGGCGATGGTCCTCGCACGCGATGGCGCGCGGCAGGTGGTCCTGCTCTCGGGTGAACCGGGGATCGGTAAGACGAGACTCGCGAGCTTTGCAGCGCACCGCGCACACGCAGAGGGCTTCGCGGTGTGTTGGGGCTCGTGCTCTGAGGAGCTCGCGGTGCCGTATGAGCCGTGGATCGAGGTCTGTTCGCAGATAGTCGAGCACGCCCCGCAGGAGCTGCTTGAGCGTCACTGCCAAAGTCATGGCGGAGAGCTCAGCCGGTTCGTTCGCACGCTGGGCGAGCGTGTGGAGGAGCTGCCATCGCCGCAGACCTCTGATCCCGAGACCGAGCGCTACCTGCTGTTCTCGGCGGTGGCGGGACTGCTCGAGCAGGTCGCGCAGAGCGTGCCGGTGTGCGTGGTGCTCGACGATTTGCACTGGGCCGACGGGCAGTCGGTTGCCCTCCTCAAGCACGTGGTTCGCACCGCCGAGCAGGAGGCGCTGCACGTGATCGCAGCCTACCGCGACTCTGACCTCGGCAAGGATCACCCGCTCGGAGCCGTGCTCGCGGACCTGCGATCGGTCGATGGCGTGCAGCGCATCGCCCTGCATGGCCTCGGCTCAGACGAGGTGGCCCAGATCATGACGTCCGCCGCAGGGCACGAGCTCGACGAGGACATCCTTCAGCTGGCGCAGGAGATCGCGACCGAGACCGATGGAAACCCGTTCTTCGTGGGGGAGATCCTGCGCGCCCTTTGGGAGTCCGGGGGGCTCATCTTCGACGAGGACAGCGGCCGCTGGAGTGTCGACCGCTCGGGTGCGATCGCGCTGCCCGAGAGCGTGCGGGAGGTGATCGAGCGGCGTGTGGAGCGCCTCGGCGCGGAGACGCTCGAGCTCCTGAGGCTCGCGGCGGTGATCGGGCGCGTGTTCGACGTGGAGCTGCTTGATTCGATGCTGGAGATCGACGAAAGCCAGCTGCTAGACCAGCTGGAGGCGGCGGTTGCCGCCTCACTGCTGGCCGAGTCCGACGAGCGGGTGGGCCAGTTTCGCTTCGCCCACGCGCTCATCAACCAGACGCTGTATGAGGGCCTCGGCGCCACCCGCCGCGCGCGCATGCACCAGCGTGTCGCCCGAGCGCTCGAGGACGTCTACGGCGAGGACCCGGGCGATCGCCTGTCCGAACTCGCGCTTCACTGGCGCATGGCTGCCGTGTCGGTCGACAAAGCCAAAGCGGCCGACTACGCCCTCAGGGCCGGTCAGCGCGCTCTCGAGAGCCTCGCGCCGGCCGAGGCCGTGAAACTGTTCACCGACGCTGTCGAGCTGATCGGCGATGTCGACGGCGCCGAGCGTTGTGAGGCGCTGATCGGGCTCGGTCAGGCGCAGCTCCAGACCGGCGACGGCGCCTACCGCGAGACGCTGCTCGACGCGGCGCGGATCGCCTCAACGATGGCCGACGCCGAGCTCGTCGCGCGGGCGGCGCTGGCGAACAACCGCGGAAACGTCTCAAGCACGTTCGGTGAGATTGACACCGAACGGCTTGCGGCGATCGAGCGGGCGATCGAGCTCGATGACCCACCGAATCGCATGCGCCGCGCGCGACTGCTCGCGATTAAGGCGCTGGAACTCGAGTGGGACCCGGACGTCGGCATCCGTCGCTCGCTCGCCGAGGAGGCGATCTCGCTGGCTCGTGCCACGGAGGACAGGAGGACACTTGCCGAAGTGCTCCGGAACGTAGCCGAGGCGATCCGAGCACCGGACACGCTGGCCTGGCGAATCGGTCTTGTCGAGGAGCTCGTTGGCTGCGCCGCCGAAGTGGGTGATCCTGCCCTCGTACTCTCGGCGCACACCTTCCAGTTCAACGTTGGCGTCGAGTGGGGGGACCTTGAGCGCGCAAAGCTCGCGCTAGAGCGGGCGCAGCTGCTAGCGCACGAGCTCGACCAGCCCACGTTTAACTGGTTCGCCACGTTCAACGCGGCCGGTTGGGAGCTCATGCACGGCGATCTGGTCGCCAGCGAGCGCCTGTTCGAGAGCGCGTTGCAGATCGGGCAGGAGGCCGGACAGCCCGACGCCGTCTTTGTCTACGCCGCCGCGCTGCAGCAAGCGCGTACCTATCAACGCCGCGCGCCAGAGGTCATCGAGATGATGGAGCAGAGCGTGAGCGCCTATCCGGCGATCGCGGCCTGGCGAGCCGGACTGGCAGCGATACTTTGCTATCTCGATCGAGGAGCCGAGGCCGCGAAGATCCTCGAACAGGCTGCGAGTGACCGCTTCGAGCACATCGCGCTCGACTCGGCCACGTTGACGGCGCTGGCGCTGTATGCCGACGCCGCCGCGCTGACCGGCAGCTCAGGCCCCGCTTCGATCCTCTACGAGCTCATCGAGCCGTGGGGCGACCAGGTCGTCTGGAACGGCGTCATCGGCTACGGACACGCCCGCATGTGGCTGGGCCTCCTCGCTGCGTGCGTCGGAGACCACCAGCAGGCCGATGAGCACTTGGCGTTCGCGTGCGATTTCCAGGAGACCCACGGCCTGCTTCTTTGGGCAGCCCGCGCCCATTTGGGCTGGGCGCAGGCGCTCGCCGGGCGAGGCGATGCTGCTCGAGCACGCGAGCATGCCGCCCGCGCGCTCGAGCTTTCGCGCGAGCACGGCTACGGCGCCTTCGAGGGGCACTCGGCGGCTCTCGTCGAGGCGCAATCAACCGCCTAGACCGGGCGACGCGGCGTGTGCTGTCGCCAGGCTGATGGTTACATAGCGTTGAGAGCGTACGGCTAACCGAGCGGATCGCTGTCGGGCGAGACGCAGCAGTTCGGCGCGCACCGGGTTCGACTGCTCCTCCGCGCCGGAGCGGAAGTACCGCGCCTGCATGAGCGCAGGTCTCGTTCAGTCGCTTGCGCCGCACCTCGTATTCGCCAGCACCGGGACGCACGACCGGCGCCCGACCACGATCACCGGGCGCATCAACCTATGCACTTGTTTGGCGCGACCGCGGCAGCGCCAGCTCGTCCGGCGCACGGCTTCCGAGCACCAGATCGTCGATGAACAAGACACCTGCTTTGACCACCGGCGCTACGAGCCGGCCCGCGGACTTCTGCTCTCGGCCATCGATCGACTGAACCCGGAGCGCCGACCTCATAGCTGGGTCAGCGACATTGCGGCAATAACGATTGAGCGCTGAGGGGGTGGCGCTACCGGTTTCTTCCAGATCCTCGCAAGCGCCGCGTGCAGGACCACCGGGCTGTTGGCGCTCGGACAGTCGGTGACGGCCGCCGAGAGGCGACTCAGATGAAATGGCCCCGAGAGCACCGATGCGCCGCGTGGGCACGGTCGCGGGCGCCAGGCGATGAATTG
This sequence comes from uncultured Solirubrobacterales bacterium, assembly GCA_963770885.1. Classification (GTDB taxonomy): domain Bacteria; phylum Actinomycetota; class Thermoleophilia; order Solirubrobacterales; family Solirubrobacteraceae; genus Palsa-465. The sequence goes on from CAVYRI010000005.1 coordinate 49,079, forward strand.
TCACGCGGCGCGCGGGGAACGGAACAGCCGACAGATGCGGCACATAGGATCCGGTCGTCACCTACGACCGATCATCTGCGGCCGACCGTTGTTATCTAGTCGCTCTCTTCGGCTAACGCACCCAGCGATTTTGGTCGCGGAGTGATGCTCACGCCGTCGGCCGGGTAGACGATCGATTCATGCTGCTCATCCCACCGCACGCGGTAGTGCTCGTGGCCGCTGCTGCCCAGCAGTTCAACGATCTCTCCTCGCCGAGATTGCTGGCCATGGAGTCCACGCGCTTCGATCCAATCGCCCACGCGCGCCATCATTGCGGTCTGTTTAGCCGCCATATGATCACCTCGCTTTGATCTAACCCCGAATCGGCACGGCGTGCATCGGTGTGTCAGGCTGAACCGCATCGCGGATATCTACTGAGCTGCGAGCCAACCGACCGACGCGCGGATGGCCGGAGCGCCGGTGACGCCAAGCGACGTCGTAAGCCTGATCGCTGGCCGGCTGACGAACCCCTGAGCCGACCCCAAGCCCTCAAGCGGCAGTCGTCGGGCGCTGTGGCCGCGGCTGAATGGCGGCCGGCCGAGGCTCCTCCTTCGAGCCGCCGATCGAGGCAAGCAGCAGCCAGTCGCGCACCGCCCAGCCGGCGACAAACCGGCGGCGGGTGCGATCCATCGAGGCCGGCTCCTGCGGCTCAGATTCGGGCGGGAGCGCCAGCAACAGGTCAGCCGGCGTCACGGCCAGCGACTGCGGGGGTGTGCGTGCGTAGTTCCTGAGGAGGTTGGTCCATCGGGGCCTCCTTGGAGGCTGAGAGCTGCCAAGCAGCTCTCGAAGCAACCGGGACGCGCAGCGAGCCTGGCTCGCCGAGCAAACTCGGGCCGAGCGGCGGTCGCGCCTCGGTCCCCCCGGCTCGCGACCCCAGGGGGAGGGGTCGCAGCCGACGGTCGCAGTGCAACGGGCTCAGGGCCGGGGGGCGGTCGGGCACGTGGCGGCCCGCGAGCGGCGGGCTGTGGTCGGCCCACAGCCGCGATTTCGTGCTGAGGGTTCGCGCCCCGTGTCACGATGAGCGCTTGAACGATCACAGGAGCGTCCGTGTCGTTGAGCAGCGTTATCGGTTGAGCACCGATGCGCTGCGCGAACTCAGCCGCCGGCTGGATGGTTATCGAAGGCCTGCTGATCTTGGGTCCAGCTGGGACCGAGGAGTGCCCGGCGACTGGCTAGACGCCCTTTTGGAGGATTGGCGTGCCTTTGACACCGACGCTCTTCAGCGCCAGCTCGATGCCTTGCGCCAGCAGCGTGCTGAGCTCGTGGGTCACGTTCTGCATTTGGTGCACGCCGAAGGTCGCGGTCCGAGCCCGCTGCCGTTGCTGCTCACCCACGGGTGGCCGGGGTCATTCCTGGAGTACCTGCCAGTCCTTCCGCTCCTTTCTGACCCGGGCGCGCACGGCGCCGACCCCGCCGACGCGTTCACTGTGGTCGTCCCGTCGCTGCCCGGATACGCCTTCAGCGGGCCGCCCCCGGTTACGGGGATGACAGGACGCCAGGTCGCGGGACTGTGGCATCAGCTGATGACCGAGGGGCTGGGCTATGACCGCTTCGTCGCGCACGGCAGCGACCTCGGGGCCGGCGTGACCGCTTGGCTTGCCCGCGACCAACCAGAGGCTGTTGCGGCGATCCATCTTGCGACCCCCGGGCTGACCGTTCCGCCGGGTCCGCGGACCGAGCAAGAGGAGAGCTTCGCGCGCGCCGTGCAAGCCTGGATCGCGGAGGAGGGCGGGTACATGCACGAGCACGCCACCAAGCCCACGACGATTGCCGCGGCCCTGTCAGACAGTCCCGTCGGACTGGCAGCGTGGATCGGCGAGAAGGTCGTCGCCTGGAGCAGCACCAGCTCAGACGGCCACCCGGCGTTTGATCGCGCGCTGCTGCTGGCCACCCTCACGCTGTACTGGGCCACCGAGACGATCACCACTTCGCTGCTGCCCTATTGGGCGCAACGCCACCTCACCGGGGCAACGCTGCCCGATCGAGATGTGTCGCCGGTCCCCACCGCGGTCAGCGTCTTCGGCGGCGAGCGAGTCCCGTTTCCCAAGCCGCCGCGAGACCTCGCTGAGCGCTACTACAACGTGACCTCCTGGGCTGAACACCCCACCGGCGGCCACTTTCCCGCCGTTGCCGAGCCTGAACTACTGGCTCGCACACTGCGAGAAGCGTTTCGCCCGATGCGCTAACCCGCTCCAAAAACGCACCACCACCAGTTCTGCAACCTCAATTACGAGGGGCGTAGGCTCCCGATCCGCGACCGTCCTAGACCGCTGCTCCGGCACGACCGGCGTCCCGAAGCATCGGCCGGGATCTCGTAGCGGGTCGGGCGACCGAGCAGAAGCCAGGGCTGAGTGCCGCAGAGCCCGGAGTTGTCTAAGACTTCTGCGTCGAGCCGACTGCTAGTAGCGAGGGAGCAAGCAAGCAGGTGCGGTTTGGCGAGAACGAGGTGCGGGTGGCTCGCGCGCGAGACACCTCCTTCGGCGGCGGTGCGGTGATCGAGTCCGACGGCGGGCTGGCTCCGCGGATCGTTCCCAAACAGCACAACAACCGGCGCCGACACGGACTCCCGCTTTGACTGCCTGGGCCTCTTGCCGCGGCCGCGGACTCAGGAGAGTCAGCGCCCGCCGCTGCTTGCTCGGATACCGTCGACGGGACAAGCACTGGTGCGCGCGAGAGCGGCAGCGGGGCAACCAAGTGCTGGACTCGTCGAGGATCGGCGTGGCGGCGTTCGCCGACCGCGGCCGCTCGGGTTGATCAGGTGTCGATGGACGCGTGGGAAGTGAGGATCGCGGTTGCGCCTGGCTCGAACGCACCGTAGCCGTGCTCGCGGGCGAGCTCGAGCGCGCGGGCGGCGTGCTCGCAGGCGCGTTCGGTCTCGCCGCGGTCGGCGAGCGCCTCGGCCCAGCCGAGCTCAGAGCGAGCCTCCCAGACGCGTAGGCCATGCTCGTGGTGAAAGGCGCAGGCGAACGCGAAGTGCGCGTCGGCCTGCTCGTGGCGATCTAGAGTGGCGGCAAGGAGCGCGAGGTACATGCGCGCGTGTCCGAAGCCCGCGCCGCCGCTCCAGACGAACTGGTCCGCGTACGGATCCAACAGCTCGTAGAGCGTCGCTGCGGCCTCGACCGAGCCCGTTCGCGCGGCCGTGTCCGCGTACAGCGCCAGCCCGCACATCTGGGTTTGGTTGTATCCGAGGTGTTCGAAGTGTTGCGCGGCCCCGCGCGCGAGCACTTCGGCGCCCTCCGGACCGCGGCCGATCAAGCAGTAGGTGAGGCCAAGTGCGGCCTCCCACGCGGGCACACCCGGAACGGTGGCCACCATCTGCTCGAGGACCGCGACCACCTCGGTGCCCCTGCCCTGGTACATCCGGTTCATGACGAGCGTGGCTCCGTAGATCATCGCGGCGTCGGGTTCGCCGCCCTCCTGCCCGATCTGGAAAGCCTGTTCGGCGAGCCGCTCCCCGGTCTCGAGCTCGCCGCGCGCGCAGCGAACTGCGGCCGCGGTGAAACCTGCGTTCCATCTCTGCGTCGGTTGCCGTGTCTGCTCGGCGATCGCGTGGATGCGCGCGAGCGCAGCGTCGGCGCGCGCGAAGTCACACAGCTCCATCGCTATGTGCGTCTGGCGGAGCGCGGCAAAGTATTCGACGTGCAGATCCTTCACCTGCACGACCAGCGCCACTAGCTCGCGAACGAGCTCAGCGCGCTTGGCTAGCGTGTCGGGCGCCCAGTACGCGTAGCAAGAGTTCTCGAGAACCGCCACCAGCGTCCGCGAGTCCCCCGCCTGGCGGGCGAGCGCGATCGCCTCGTCGGCCAGTGCCCAGCGACGCGCATGCTCCGGCGCGAACGTCAGCTCGACAGCCAACAGCGACAGCAGCCGTGCGCGCCGGTCCGGCTGGGGCGGATCATCAAGCTCCAGCGCCCGCTCGAGCGCCGCGACCCGCTCGACGTCGACCTCACCGAATCCGCTCGTCCAGCCGCGGTTGTTCGCAAAAACCGCGCGGGCGGCAAACTCGGGGTCCCTAAGCTCCGATGCGATCCCGGACGCCTCAAGCAGCGTCTCACGATGCGCCGCAACACCAGTCTGGCGTTGCGCCTCGCCGAGCCCGACGAGCGCCTCGCACCGCTCACCGGTCGCGCCCGTCCCGAGCAGCTCCAGCGCGTCAGCGAACAGCTTCGCCGCCTCGCTCGGCGCGAGGCTGTCGAGCGCCTGCCGCCCGGCGCGCACGGCGTACCGCGCCGCCTTGGCCTTGTCGACCGACGCGGTCGCGAGCCGCCAGTGCAGCGCGAGCTCGGCGAGCTGTTCGTCGGAGTCGGTGCCGTGGAGGTCCTCGATCGCCTCCGCGATGCGCTGGTGAACCCGCCCGCGCCGGCTGCCGCCGAGGCCCTCATAAAGCGTGTGGTTGATCAGCGCGTGCTCGAACGTGAACCTCCCAACCTGGTCGTTCGATTCGCGCAGAAGCGACGCTTGGACGGCCGATTCGAGCTGGTCAAGCAGTTCGGTCTCGTCGATCTCAACCAGCCTCGCCAATAACTCCAGATCGAAGCTCCGACCGATCACCGCCGCGACCGTGAGCGTCTGTCGTGCACCCTGGCCCAGCACGGCCACACGCCGCTCAACCACGTCCCGGACGCTTTCCGGCAGCGCCACCCCGGAACTGCGATCAACCCGCCACCGACCCCGCGGCTCGTCGAACACGACAATCCCGGACTCTGAGAGGTTGCGCAGAATCTCGCCGACGAAGAACGGATTGCCGCCCGTCTCGGCGGCAATTTCGCCCGCGAGGGCGAGTCCCTCCGCGTCGAGGTCGTGTCCTGCGGCGGCGGCTGTCATCGCCGCGACGTCATCGATGGCGAGGCCGTGCAGGGAGATCCGCTCAATGCGCTCCAGGCGGTGCAGCTCCGCGAGCACGGCGGTCAGCGGATCGTCCGTGCCGAGCTCGGTGTCGCGGTAGGTCACCAGCACCATCAACGGGCAATCGACGATCGACCGTGCGACGTGCTTGAGCAGCGCGACCGACTGCGCGTCAGCCCACTGGAAGTCATCCAAGACCACGAACACCGGGGCGGTCTGCGCGACCGCACGCAGCAGCTCGGCGACGGCCTGGAACAGCAGGAACCGCTCGGTCTCCGGATCTGATGACTGCGGCGCCGGCGCGTCCTTGACCCGTTGGGCCAGGTTGCGAGCGAGCTGGCCGACCTCACCACCGAACCGCGCCAGGTAGTCGGCGATCACCTCGGCAGGAGCGTGCTCGATCAGCTGCGAGCACACGGCGATCCACGGCTCATACGGCGCCGCGAGATCATCAGAGCAGGCGCCCCAGCAGACCGCGAACCCGTCCGCGTTCGCGCCCAGCGCCGAATACGCCGCCAACCTCGTCTTCCCGATCCCCGGCTCGCCCGACAACAACCCGAGCTGACGCGCACCGGAGCGCGCCGACGCGCGCGCCTGATCCAGCATCCCTCGCTCAGCAGCACGCCCCACATACGCCACTCGCGGCACCCCCCGCAGCGCCTCGGGCAACGGCCAGCGACCGATCTCCCGCCCCACATGCTCCGGATCCAGTGGCTCCCAAACCACACTGAACGCCTCAACCGGCTCCGGAATCCCCTTCAACTCCAGCTTCCCGACCGACTCGAACCGTGCTCCGTTGAGCCTGCCCGCCAGCATCTTCGTCGCCGGCGAAACCAGGATTCCGTCCGCCGGCGCCTTGTCGCAGAGCCTGGCCGCCTCGATCGACGGCATCCCGAAGTAGTCCCCGTCCTTGATCGTCGACTCGCCCGTGCCCAGGCCGATCCGGACGTGCAGCTGCTGCTCCGCTCCGCGATAGCGCCGCTCGAACAACTGCTGTGTCAAGACAGCGCAACCCACCGCAGCCGACGCCGACGAGAACGCCACGAACAACCCATCGCCTGTGTTCTTGAACTCCCGGCCGCCCGAGGCATCGATCGCCTCGCGCAACACCGCGAAGTACTCCTCCCGCAACTCGTCGGCCCGCGCCGGCCCGACAGACGTCGCCAGCCTTGTCGATTCGACCAGATCGACAAGCCAGATCGTCGCCAGCTCCACCGACGCGGTCACACACGCCCCCTAGCGGTTTCGACTGACGGCAGTCTACCCCCGCGCCTGCATTCCACCAGCGGGGTGTGCGGCCGGGCCTCTCGCTTTCATACCGCGACACGTATCTTGCGGCTCCGAGCGCGAGCCCTCCTGAGCGCGGAAACCGAGCAACGGTCCGTCCAGGTGCTAGCAGATCCTCTGCTGACGATTGGGTCGAAGCGGAACTCTCCGGCGCTCGGGTCTGGCCTTCCGCTCCGTTGCGCCGCCGGAGAGCCCAGCCGCTGGCTGCCGCTTCGGCCAGTCGCATATCCAGGGGAGAAGTCCCGTTCGGTCACAGTCGGGCCGCACAGCTGCGTCGGTCTTCGTGAGGTTGAGGAAGTCTTGTCGAACCGACTCGCCTGACACCACGGTCGCGGCGCTTGACCGGCCCCAACGGGGTGGCCAGGGGCGTGACCGATGACTCGGCACCGATTAGCGGCGGCAGGCGGCGGCGGCCCGGAGAAGTGCCCGATCCCGCGAGTCGTGACCGACGCCCAGGTGTGGTCCCGGGTTCCGTTTGCATGCTGTCGCGGTCGGCTGACGACGACCGCGCTCGGCGCCGTGTAGTTCGTGTTGCTGTGGAAGGTGCCGTGCCCGCGGGCGACCGACATGCGGAACACGTTGCTGCTATCGGTGCGCTCATTCAGGCAGGCCATCAGTGCCCGGCCCGAATCGGCTTGGGCAATCGCGAGTGCGACCGCCGCTGCGGTCCCCGAGGCCAGCGTGGCCGACAGGCCGACAGGCCGACACCAACAGTCCAGCCCCATCCGGTGCTCCGACGACGTCGTTTCATGTCGCAGCCATTGTCGACAATCGCTGCGGCGCCTTGAACGACGGCATGCGGCCCTGTCAACGAGCCAGCGGTGGTCCATGAAGCTCAGCGCGATCGGGTCGTTCGTGGGCGCGGAAGCCAGCCTGTTTGCACGTAGCAAACTAGGGACCGAACCGACGCGGCTGTCGTCAGGCCTGATCTGGTGGCTCAGTCCTGGGGGACCTAAGCCGCCGCTGGAGGCCTCGCTCGGGGAAGATCAGGTGGCGGCGGGGGCAGTGACCAGTGGGCCGGCGCCTCCCGGCGTCATCGCGGAGTGTTCGGCTTCTTCCGCAGGGTGTATCTGAACCGGCCGACGGTGATTGAGTGGTCTTGGATTGGGCGAGACGAGTCGAGCGTGTCGCGGCCGGGTCCGCCGTTGGGCTGGTAGGTCACGAGGCCGGTGTAGGTTCCGGGGCAGACCTCTTGGGTGTCCTGGATCGTCACGCGCTGCCCGGCACGGATGGGGAGCATTGTGGTGGCCGAGGTCCCGCCGGTGTTTAGTGTGCAGTTCGCGGGTCCGGTCGCGCGGGCGTAGGAGAACTCGTAGACAGTGTGGTGGTTGTCGGCGGCCAGCCGTGCTGTGAAGCTGATGTCGACGAGCGCTATGGAGGGAGAGTCGCTCGGGGAGGCGGGCTTGTAGCCGTCCGGTAGGCCGTGATCGCAGGGGATCTCGAATGACCCGAACGCCAGCGGCTTGTAGCAGTAGCGCTTGGCTGTGAACGTACGGATTGTCATTGGTGCCGCCACCTGAGCCGCGGTGATGTGCGGCGGATGGAACGGGGGGTAGTGCGCGTAGCCAACATTTGGGCAGCTGGCCGCGCCGACCCCGCCCGACGTGGCGGTCTCTAGGTGGCAGACGTGCCCGTCGCGGTACCTAACCGATGTGATGATTCCCGATTGCAAGGTCGAGGTCGTGCCCTCGGCGCCGCCGCTGCCGCTGAAGCAGTGTTTGTGTCCACGCGAGAAGGTGCACAGCTGGCGAGTCCCAGGCACGACGGCGAGGTAGGCGCCGCCGGGTCCCGTCTGCTCGGTCCGTTGTGGCCGTCGAGTGAATAGGTGATGCTCACCGCATCGGGTCCCAGAACACCGTAGGCGACGTTTCGCAGATCGCCTGCGGGGCACGTGGTGAGCCTGGCTGCTGGTCGCTGCCCGACTCTCGATGGCTTGATCTGGCATCCAGCCGCCTTGCCGAAGCTCGCGCTGACTGGTACGCCTTGCTTTAGAACGTTGAGGAACAGGTTGCCGTGGGCATCGGTCTGGCCGCACGGGAAGTTGGTGTCAAGCGGGATCGGATGAAATCGTCCGTCGTTGGCGAACGCGCCGTCTTTGCCTAGCGCACCGATCTCGCCTGATTGCAGCCGCCCGATTTGGACGCAAGCCTGTCGGCGGTGGGTCTGGATTGTGCGCAGCCCCCACCGGAGACCGCCCTGAGGATCTGGTGCCTGGGCCGCGATCCTCGACGTGCCCACTGGAACAGGGCTGGTTGGCTGACTCGGGTTTGAGGTGTTGCTGTGGTGTAGGGAGACAAGAGCGATCACGGCGATCCCCAACGCAACCGCGGCCGCCATCGTCATGCTGATCGCGCCGGCGCGAAACCGTGGTCGACGAGATTGCCGCGGGCTGGCGGGGGTCGCTGCCAGTTCTTGGTGGACGCGGCCGAGTAGACCGGGCGGCGGATTGATGGCGTCGGTCTCGGCCGCGAGCGCGCGGCGGAGTTCGTCGATGATTTGATCGTCAGTCAGCACAGCGTCGAGCCCTTCGGCATAGTCGATTGGATTGCGTCCTCGGTCAAAGTGCCGCGCAACGCGAGCAGCGCTCGGCTCGTATGGGTCTTGACCGTCCCCTCTGATGAGCCGATCGCGGCGGCGGTATCAGAGACCGACAGGTCCCCGAAGAACCTCAACACCACGACCTCGCGCTGGCGCAGCGGCAAGCCGCGCACGGCATCGATGATCGCGATCCGGTCGACCAGTCCTTGGGTGCCATCCGCGACTGGACGATGCCGGTCCTCATGCCAAGCGGCTGCTCTTTGACCCGTCGGCTCAGGTGCCGACGGCGGTCGTGCAGCAAGTTCACGAGCACTCGGTGGGCGTAGGCGTGAGGCGCGTCGCGCGCGACGTCCCATCGCCGGGCAACTCTCACCAGCGCGACCTGAAGTAGATCCTCAGAATCGTCTCGGTCGCCAGTCAACAGGTACGCGCTACGCAGCATCCGCGCCGATCCACTGGCGACGAACTCATCAAATGACGGGTCAAGCTCCACAGGCAACGGAGTTTGCTCCGGATCGGGCACACATGCTCTTAACTCCGCTCACCGCGCACCGGTTGACATCGCGACTCCCGAACCGCGGACCACTCGCCGGCAGACCCCTCACTCAAGACGCCCATTCGTGCAAATGTGCAATCGAAAAGCAGGATTCGCGCGACCGTTCAGCGATCTGGACGGCGCGCTCCCGTGCCGCCCCTCGGCGTCAATCATTACAGCTGCATCGTCGCCGGCAGAGAACTCAGTCCACCGACTGCCGCTCGGGCGAGTCCCCGACTGGAAGCAGAAACGCGGCTAATGTCCGCCCGGTTGCCAAGTTGAGCGACGGTAGGCGCACGGGGCCTGGAACCAGCAAGCCGTGTTCGGCTTGCGCGCCTCGGAGCCGGGCTATCGGTCCGGCGGATTGTGGTCGCGGGCGCCGCCGAGCAGGACTCGGGTGAGCTGGTTGCGCTCAGAGAGCAGCTGGTCAAGAGCCGCTCCGAGCTCGGCGTCGCCGACGACCAAGGCGCCGTCTCCGTCTCCGTCGGCCCGCTCGGCGCTGACCAGGGCAGCGCGGCGGAGCAGCTCCTTGAAGAACGAAGCGGTCACGCCCTCGGTCTTGGCCACAATCGGGTCGGTGTCGATGAGCTGCAGGTCGAGGTTGCCTCGATATAGGGCCAGTAGCTGGCGACGGCCTTCGGCGTCGGGGAGCGGAAGCTCGACTGCCTGGTCGACCCGTCCGGGTCGCTGGGCCAGGGCGGGTTCGAGCAGATCCGCGCGGTTGGTGGTCAGCAGAAACGTGACGTCGGCGTCCTCTTGCAGACCGTCAATCTCGTTGAGCAGCTGAAACAGGAGGGGATGCTGCCCGGGGTGCATGCCGCGACTCTCGGCGATCAGGTCGACGTCCTCGACGATCACCAACGCTGGCTGCAAGGCCCGGGCGATCGAGACCGCCGCGGCGATGAACTGCAACGCGTCACCGGACAACATGACGACCGTGGTGTCAGTCAGGCGGCTCATGAGATAGCGCAGCGTGTGCGTCTTGCCGGTACCCGGCGGGCCGTGCAACAGCACGCCACGCTTGAGATGCTGGCCACTGGCCACCAGCCGGTCGCGATGGCGAGCGATGCCCAGCACCTGGGCCTCGACGGCGTCCAGCACGTCGCCGGGGAGCACCAGGTCCTCGCGCGTCAGCGCCGGCCGCTCATGAAAGCTCAGAGGGCTGTCACGAGGCCCGAACATCTCAGAGCCAAACGACAGGATCTGGCCCCGGAACACGCTATGCGCAAGCGCCAGCCCGCGGATCTCGCGCAGCACCTCGGCGGCACGATCCGAATCGGCGCATAACACCTCGACCGTCGGCTGCTCGATGCCACGACGCGGGTCGCCCTCGCGAAACAACAGCGCCAAGCGAGCGTCACCCTCGCTCACCAGGTAAAGGCCGCACCGGACACACGCCCGCGTCGCCCCGGCGGGCCCCGACGCGAGCCTGGCCATCGCCACCGCGCCGATCCCCGGGCCATGCAACGACGCTGCCGATTGAGCGAGGTCAGCCAACGTGAACATCAAGTGCTGAAAGTCGGTCAGCCCTACCAGCGAGGTGCTGCGACCCGGCTCCCTGGTCCATCGCTCGAGCGCACCCTGGAGGTTGACGTGGTCATAGTTGGCCCAGCTCTCGCTCACCACGGGTAGCGATGGTGCCTCCGGTCCGAGATGCCTGGCCAGGAGGCGGGCAGGAGTCGGAGCCTCGTCCGCTCGTGCCGTGGCTACCGCGATCCGTACTAGGCGCCGCCCGAGCCGCAGCACATCCGCAGGCTCGGGACGCACCGACCCACCCGCGTTCCGGGCCGACGACGACCATTCGGTCGGGCTCGGAGGACGCGCGGACCTGGGTCTCACATGACTCACCGACACCCATGCTCTCAGGTCGCCCACCGACAGCCATCCTCGGCCCAGCGCGGGGCCAAGCCGCCATCCAGCCCGGATGCCGCAACCCGTCGGCGCGCTGCCCGCGGGATCAGCCGGCGACCGATGTCGCGCCGAGCGCGTCGATCGATGCTTTCACTCAAGTCTCAGGTACCTTCGCGACCCCGTTGGCAGAGTCGACAACGACGCTACGGCAAACGAGTCGACCGCACTGAACAAGACAGCTCCCGCCCACACTCCCCGTTCGTTGCCCGACCAGCGACCAGCTCGCGGCTTCGCCTCGTCCGATCGCCCACCCGGAGCAGAAGTCCGAATCGGCCCTCCTCGCGGCGTCGAGGCGGCCGCTGATTCGTGCGAGCAGCACTCCGGAAGGGCCAAGCTCGCTGATGGCGTCGCCTGGCGCCGCGATGGTGTCCCGGTGGCCACAATGAGGTCGTGGCTACTGTCTTCCCAGCGGCAGACGGGTGTCTCTGCGTTGGTGCAGGCGGTTTGGGTGGGTGGTTGGCGCGCGGCGCGGACCCACTGCTTGACCGCTCATTCACTGGTCGCGCGTGCTTGATTGTCGTCGTCGCGTTCCCGGTCGGATAGGTCTGGGGCGGCAGGCGGGCTCAGGTCCTCGTGGGGATCGTCGCCGAATAGGGTCTCGAGGGTTGAGCGCACCTCGGCCCAGCGGTCGGCGCCGACCTGTGCGGCGTAGTCGCGCTCGAGCGCGAGCTGCCGCTTGCGAGCGATAGCAACGCCGGCGCGGCCGCGGTCGGTGAATCTGACGATCACGCCGCGCCCGTCGTTCGGGTCTGGGTCGCGGCGCACGAGATCGAGCCGCTCGAGCTCGTCTACGAGCTTGGTGATGGCTTGGCGGGTGACGTCGGCGTGCGCGGCGAGGTCGCTGGGGCGAGAACCGTCCTCGCCGATGTTGCGCAAGAGCGCGGAGTGCGCGGGCGTGACATCGCCAAAGCCGTTGCGTGCGAGATCGGCGCGGACGGCGGCCTCGATCGCGGCGCGAGCGTCGCGGAGAAGGATCTGGAGGCTCTTCGGCATCTCCATACGATTGTAGTTCACCTTGCTTGACAAACGCAACGCCTCGTGAGAAGCTTCTCCCAACTTGTCAACCAAGGTGAATGACTAGGAGATCTGCCAGCGCCACCCATCAACGAACTTCAGACCCGAGACCGGCGTTAGACCGGACAACCAACACAGAACCAATGACCCAATGGAGCCCCTGTGATTACTTCTTCCCTTGACCCTGCAACCCGCCTTGACCCTGCAACTCGCCCCGCCGTTAGTCGGCGCATCGACTTTCGCCCGGGCCAGGACATGTATTGGGAGATCGTGCGCAACGGCGAGGACACCGATGGTGAAGTCCTTGAGGCAAATGCCTGGCTCGGTCCCCACAGCCCCAGCCCCCCTGTGCACGTGCACGACAATGTTGAAGACAGTTTTGAGATCGTCGAGGGCCGACTTGACGTGAAGCTCGACGGGACTTGGCGTACCTATGGTCCGGGAGAGCGCGCCGCAGCGGCTCCCGGTCACCGGCACACCCTGCGAAACAGTCACGATGAGCCGGTTCGGTTCATCAATCGCCATCGCCCCGCCGCCGATAACGAGGGGTTCTTTCGCGACATGGCGTCGCTGACATCGACCGGGAGGATGGGCGCCGGAATACCTCACAGTCCGCGCCAAGCGATCTACGTAGCGATGCTGTTCAAAGCCCACCCGACCGCGATCCGCACCTCGCGCGTGCAGCGATTTGCCTTCGCGTCGCTGTCGGGCGTGGGCCGGATGCTGGGGATGAGCCTGTGACCGCGCTTACACCCCGCACCAAGAATCTCGCGCTCGCGCTGCTGGCGATGGTGCAGTTCGTGATCGTGATCGACGCGTCGATCGTGAACGTCGCGCTGCCGTCGATCGGCGCTCACCTGCACTTCTCCCGCGACGACCTGACCTGGGTCGTGAATGCCTACACGCTGACGTTCGGCGGCTTTTTGCTGCTGGGCGGGCGGATGGCCGATCTGCTGGGGCGACGCCGGATGTTCATGCTCGGACTGGTCGTCTTCTCGTTGGCCTCGCTGGCCGGCGGCTTGGCGCAGTCCGAGACATGGCTGATCGTCGCTCGCGCGGTCCAGGGCCTGGGCGCCGCGATCGTCTCCCCCGCCGCACTGTCGATCATCACCACCACGTTCGCCGACGGGGCCGAGCGCAACCGCGCGCTCGGCATCTGGGGCGCGGTCGCCGGGGCCGGCGGCGCCGCCGGGGTCCTGCTGGGCGGGATCCTGACCAGCGGGCTGAACTGGCGCTGGGTGCTGTTCGTCAACGTCCCGATCGGGCTCGTCGCCGCCGCGCTGGCCCCGCGCACGCTCGGCGAGAGCCGCCGCGAAGAGGCCGGCCACTCCTTCGACATCCCCGGGGCGGTGGCCGTCACCGCCGGGCTGGCGCTGCTCGTCTACGCCGTCGTCGACGCGGTCAACGTCGGCTGGGGGGCGACCCGGACGATCGTCTGCCTGGCCGCGGCCGTGGTGCTGCTGATCGCGTTCGTGGCGATCGAGCTGCGCCAGCGTGATCCGCTGGTGCCGTTCTCGATCTTCCGAAACCGGACCCTGCGCGGCGCCAACATCGTCGGGCTGCTGATCGGCATGTCGCTGTTCTCGATGTTCTTCTTCATCTCGCTCTACCTCCAGGACGTGCTCGGCTACTCGCCGATCAAGACCGGCCTCGCCTACCTCCCGCTGGCGGTGGGGATCATCATCGCGGCCGGGGTCGCTTCCCAGCTCGTCACCCGCGTCGGCTTCAAACCACCCCTGATCGCCGGTATCCTGCTTGTCGCTGGCGGCCTTTTGTGGTTCTCACACGTCCCAGCGACAGGCGGCTCGTTCGCCGCGGACGTCCTCGGCCCATCGCTGCTCGCCGGCGTCGGGTTCGGACTGGCGTTCGTGCCCGTGACGATCGCCGCCGTGACCGAAACCAAGCCACACGAGGCGGGCCTGGCCTCCGGTCTGATCAACACCTCCCAACAGATCGGCGGCGCGCTCGGGCTCGCGATCCTCGCGACCGTCGCCAACAGCCGCACCCAAAGCCTGTTCCAAGCCGGCGTCCACAGCTCGGCCGTGGCGCTGACCAGAGGCTATGACCAGGCGTTCCTCATAGGCGCCGGCCTCGCCGTCGCCGGAGCGATCCTCGCCGCCCTGCTGATCCCCTCCAGCGACAGCCACGAACACTCGCAGGCGGCCCGCACCGGCGAGGCCGCCGGCGCCGATGCCGCAGCCGTTCCAGTCGCCACGCGCTGAGCGCTCCAGTCGATCTGGGGCTCGCAGACGCCACACGAGGTCAGCCGGCCCACCGTGTCGCCGCCGGGCGCAGCTCCGGCCCGCGGGAGCTGCGCCCAACCCAAACTCACCCCGAAAACCAATCTCAAGCAAACGATCACGACCGCTCTGTCCCGTCGCCGAGACTTCCGCAACCTCTCACGAAGCAGGGACAGCCTGGGACGGCGTGAAACAGCGGCGCGAGACTTCCGCTCGTCACCGAGTGCGGCTCCCGGTCGACCCGCTTCTAATACCCGTTAGACGCGACGATCGGAGCAGTCGGCCGCGTGTAACACACTCCCGACGGTGGGCGCATGGGCGCGAACCGCGTCTAACGCTAAACGTGCAAATTCGCACCGTTACTAGCTTCGGCTCAGAAGGACGCAGTCGCCCGAGTCATCACTGCTTTTGAGGACATGTCGTGATGAGCCTCAAGCACGAAGAAGGCGCGAGAGACGCGCGGAACTACGGATAACGCGCGGTGGCTTGGGCGATTCTGTCTCGAGGCCCTAATGTCCAGCTCGACGAACGCGAGCAGGCCGCCGTCGCTCTTGGGGCGATGCCCGCCCATCCTGAGGAGGCCTTTGTTCATCTCAGCGACGTGTGTGAGGACCACGGCATCCATCGCAACCATGACAGCGGTCCGACCGCCGGCGGCGGTTTCGAGGCGGCGGAGGTTGAACGACGCGGTGGTCCGGAGCCTGTCGATTGCTGCGTTCGCAGCATCCAGGAAAACCGAGCGTCTTGCGGATTTGCGCGCCTAGCGTGCCGCGTCGATTACTGAGGCGCGATCGGCGTCCCCTCGTCGAGATGGACGAATGAGTCGGCCGCCTTGACCGCGTCATCGACAGACCCGACAGACCCGCTTTCACGAAGACAGAGCCATCTGACCGGCATCGTTCCGGCGAGCCCGGACTCATACTCGTGGTCTCCGAGGGCGAAGGGGCACTCGTTATCCGACCACCCCAGCGGTTGGGTAGGCCGGACCCATTACTGGGTCCGGCCCCCCGAGGAACCGGACTTGCGGCTTTCACCGCATCCGGCTCGGGCGAGTCCTGTTGGCTGGTGGCGGGCAGGGTGCCGTGCCGCTGCGTTGGGCGCACTCGGCGTGTATGAGACGGCGCTCAGTCTTGTCCGTTGCGCCCGCGTCTTGTGTCGTGATCGTGATGATCGCGGCGCGGTCAGAGACCAGCCATCGTTCCCATTCGGATGGGAGTTGCGGCTGGTCTGCGACGGCGTGGAGCGTGCCCTTGCAGAGCGTGCACCGCCCGTCTTGGGCTTCAAGAAGCCGCTGGCGGGTGTGGTTGATCGGCAGGGGTGCTTTGCGTCGTCGCCAGGCCCAGTATTGGGCCAGTTCCGGGTCGTCGGGGGACGCCCGGTATCTGACCATCTGGTGACGGACGATCCCGGTCCAGGCAAAGCGGTGCATGTAGGCGCCGCTGGTGCGGTCACCGAACACCCATCGGTCTTGCCGGGATCGGTCGAACGTGCCGAAGTAGCGGGCAGTCACCCACGGCCTCGGTTTGTTGCGGTGGCTGAGCAGCGCCCATCGGTAGGTGAGCGCCCACAGGTAGTGATCCAGCGTTTTGAATGTCCTGCCGGATACCTGTGTCCGGTAGTAAGCGGCCCATCCCCGAATGATCGGGTTCAGCCGCCTGATCACCGCGCCGGCGTTTGATCCCCGCAGGGACCGCAGCTCGGCGCGGAGCCTCTCCCGGATCCGTTTGACGGCCGCTTTGCTCGGCCTGATCAGCGGCTTGGTGCCGTAGCGGCGGACATTGAAGCTGAGAAAGTCAAAGCCCTCGCCGAGGCAGACGACGCGCGTCTTGTCCTCGTTGAACGCCAGACCCCTCGGCTCAAGCCACCTGGCGAGCCGCGCCTTGACCTGCAGCGCGTCCTGCCGGGTGTGGCAGAGCGCGACCAGATCATCGGCGTATCTGATCACGGCTGGGGAGTCGACTCTGATCGAACCTGTCGACAGGTATCGGACTCCGGCGGCCTTCTCCATCCCGTCAAGCGCGATGTTCAACAGCACGGGGCTGACCACGCCGCCCTGAGGAGTTCCCTCCTCGGTGCGGTGCAGCCGACCGTTCTCCACCACCCCAGCCTTGAGCCACTGCCAGATCATTCCCCTGGCGGGGAACGACCCGAGCTGGTCCAGGATGTGACGATGAGCGATCCGGTCAAACGCCCCGGCCAGGTCGGCGTCCAGAACCCAGAGGCGTTTCGGGCTCCTGCCCTTGACAACCTCGAAGATGGCCTGGATCGCGTCATGGCAGCCACGCCCCGGTCGAAACCCATAGGACTTGGGTTCAAACCGTGCTTCCCACTCGGGCTCCAGCGCATTGACGATCCGGGCCTGCTGGGCCCGGTCGAGAATCACGGGAATCCCGAGCGGACGCCGCTTGCCGCTCGGCTTGGGGATATACACCCGCCTGACCGGCCAGGCCTTGAACGGCTCGGTGTTGTGCTGGATCCTGTCGGCCAGCGCTAGCTTGGCCTCGGGGGTCAGCACGACCTCGCCGTCCCCGCCCGCCGTCAGACGACCGGCGTTGCGCTCGGTCACCCGCCGCACGCTCACCAACGCGTTCGAGCGAGAGCCAAGCATCAACCTCTGCAACCGGCGGACCCTTGCGAGGTCCCCCGCCTTTGATGCCGTGAAGATCCGCTGGCGCAACCTCCGTACCTCTCGCTCCGCCTGGCGCCAATCAACCCGATGCCAGCCAGAGAGAGCGCCCTCTGGTCCATTCACCTCAGCGACCGTGGCCGCCGTGGCGTCTAATTTGTCCGTCGGTTCCGGGGTCATCGTCGTCTTTCTCTTCACAGACTCACCTGACCGCGTCAGCCCGCTTTCGCGTCCGGGCACGCAGCCCGGTATCCGGCCAGTTATCCACGACCATCAGCAGGAGTGCGCTGATCTGCTCATCGTGGTTTCCCGCTGCGTTTCCGCCGCCGGCATTTCGCTTGTCGGTCATCCTTTGCCCGCCCAGGAATTGGGCTCTCCTCACGGTCGGCTTACCGGCCAACGGCCGGACCCAGACGGGGTTTCCGCGTTCCGCACGCACGAGCAACGATCGGGGTGGGTGCCCTCTCTACTCCGGGGACAACGGTGCTCACCCTGACCGGAGTCGCTCACCGGCCAGCGCCCGCCGCATTCTCAACGGCGCGTCCCTGCACCCCGCCACAACCACCATCGATGCGGGGTTCCGCTTGACGAAGCATCAGCAAGGGTTCAAGAACTTCACCCGTCCGATCTTCCCCTCGCCTGTGACCCCCGGATGGAACGGGCGTCCTTGGGCTTTCCCCCGAGCTCCGCACCCCGCGATTACTCGCAGCGCACGTCGGGGCGGGAACAGGCCATCGAGCACGGACCTGAAACACGCTCTACGTCATCGACCCAGCCTCCAATCTTGCGTGTTTACTCAATGCGTGCGACCTCGCGTCGCACGCGACGAAGCAGAACTCTGTCCTGCACGCCGAAGACTGCTGCTGGTTGATCGAATACCGGTCTCGACCCGACTGCCGCGCCGGCGGTCTCGATCCTCCATGAGAGCCTGCACGCACGGCGTCCCGTTTGGGTTTGAATCTCCACGGAGGCAGCTACATGGCTGCGTTATGGCCCAGGAGCTGCAAGGAGATCGTGGCGGTGAGGTCCTTTAGCGGTGGCGGCGGTGTTGGTGGCGGGGTATGAGTAGGTGGTAGATGCCGGTGTCGCGTTGGGTGCCGTTTGCGGGCGTGTAGCTGACCCAGAGGCGGAGCACAACCTGGTAGCGGTGGTGGGCGATCAGCCGCCGGCCGGCCTGGTTGGGCGCGACGGTCACCTTGATCGCGCCCGCGCCGGCGACGTGCAGCTGCTTTCTGGCGAAAGCGAACCGGTGGCCCGCCGGTTCGAGTAGCGTCGCGGCGTGCGCGTAGTTGTCCAGCCAGGCGGTCTCCAGGACGTCCGCGGCCCCGGGGCCGGGGAACAGGACTCGGAAGCTGACGGTTCCGTGGGAATTGGTGTGTAGGTCGCTGATGGAGAACCGGTTGTCGGGCAACACGACCGTGTAGCTGACGGTCGCGCTCGTGCGCTGGCCGTCTTTTGAGAGCGCGGTGACCGCGAAGCTGTGCTGCCCAGGGGTGCTGGTGTCAATCGCGGCACCGGCCGGGACGGTGCCCGTGCACGAGGAAAGGCCAGGGCCGCTCGCGCCCTCCCGGCAGCCGTAGCTCGCATCGATGACCTGCCCGCGCGTGTACGTCGCCCCACCCGCCGGGGATGAGATCGCGGCCGATGGCGCGCCCGCGACCGTATAGCTGATCTCCGCCGTCCCCTGCTGACCATCCTTCGAGGTCGCCGTCACCGTGTCGGTGTGGGAGCCGGGCGTCAAGGTGTTCAGGACTCCGGGCGAGGTCGAGCCGTTTGAGTCGGTGCACGTGGAGATCCCGGGGCCGTAGACGTCCAAACACGAGAAGCCCGTCGCAACCCGCTGGCCGAGCGCATAGATCCCGCCCGACGCCGGCGTAGCGATCGACGCCGACGGCGGCCCCGGCGCGAACACCGACACCGTGCTGTCGCTGAAGTTGGCGGTCGCGAGCAGCCCACCGGGACTAAACGCCACCGAGGCTGGGGCGTTGCCCGTCGTAAAAGGAGAGCCGGTGACCTGCGTCAACGCGCCCCCGGACGCGACCGAGAACACCGACACGGTATTACCAGTGAAGCCGGGGACCCCCATTGCGCCCGTGTTTGCCGTGGCCAGCACTTTCCCGCTGGGACTGAATGCCACCGAGCCCGGTCCGTTGCCCGTCGTGAACGGCGAGCCGCTGACTGGCGTTATCGCGCCGTCTGACGCGACTGAGAACACCGACACCGTGTTATCGAGCGAGGGCTGATCGCCGCCGAGGCCGAAGTTGGTGACCGCGAGCAGCGCCCCGCCGGGACTGAACGCCACCGAAGCCGGGCCGGTGCCTTGGCTCGACACCGGCGAACCGGCTGGCGTCAGCGCGCCATCCGAGGCGACCGAGAACACCGACACCGTGTTATCGCCCGCGTTGGCGGTCGCCAGCAACCCCCCGCTCGGACTAAACGCCACCGAAACCGGGGCGCTGCCGGTCGCAAACGGCGAACCGCTGACCTGGGTCAACCCACCATCCGAGGCGACCGAGAACACCGACACCGTGCTGTCGTCCGCGTTTGCGGTCGCCAGCAACCCCCCGCTGGGACTAAACGCCACCGAATATGGGAAAGCACCGGTTGCAAACGGCGAACCGCTGACAGGCGTGAGCACCGCGCCTGACCCTACTGAGAACACCGACACCCGGCTCGGGCCATCAAGCACAGGACTGAGAAGGCTGGTCGCCGCGAGCAGCCTCCCATTCGGGCTAAACGCCACCGACACCGTGTCGCGGGCACCGGTCGCAAACGGGGAGCCGGCGACCTCGCTCAAGGTCCCATCGGCGCCAGTCGAGAACACCGACACGGTGCCGGGAGGACCCTTGAGGGAGTCGCCGGTGTTATTAGCGGTCGCGAGCAGCCCGTCAGAACTGAACGCCACCGACTGAGGAAACGCGCCGGTACTAAACGGAGAGCCGCTGACCTGCGTAAACGCAGGCGCCGCCGCCCACGCCCCCTGAGCCACAGCTAAAGCTCCAGCCACAGCCAAGACGGCGACCACCGCCCCCCGCCAACTCCCTCCAAGGCCTCCAAACGCCGTGCGCCCGAACATCGCGTGCTCCCTCCCGGGCCAGGCCGCCGGCTCATCGCCCAACCCAACAACCGACACCCGTCAACCCACGCCTGAGCCCACCATCGTCCAGCCCTTACCACCAACCAGCCAAAACCTAGTCCTAGACCATCCGGCAGACTCTGTCAACACCATACGCCCGCTCCGCACGCCCGGCCGGCGCTGAGCTGAGCCCCCCAGCCCACTCACCCCAGCGAAACCCCGCGCCGACGAACCCGCCAGCAAAGCCGCACTGACGACTGACGCGTCGGCCCACAGACAGCGCCCACTCTCAACCCTCTGACACGGCCGCTTCCACGAAGACCGAGCCATCTGACCGGCACGGTTTCGGCGAGCCCGGACTCCTGCTGTGGTCTCCAAGGGCGCGAAGCGCCCTCGTTATCCGACTGCCCCAGCGGTGACCAAGGAGGACTGATCGCTGCCGGTCCAAACCCACAGAGGACGTCAGGATTTGCGCGATTCGTCGACTCCGCTCGGGTTAGCTCCGCGTCGCCACACGGCGCGTCTGTACCTATGCAGATCCCAGAGCACGACGAACCGTGCCCCGCTCCTCGTCGACCGTGGCGATGGTCAGCCGTGGTCACGACGTCGGCGCTTTCACGCGATAGCGAGAGCGCCGCCTCCGCTCGGCTCGAGTTCGACCAAGCGGTCGGTGCATAGCTACGCACGGGATGAGCGCGGAGTTGCGTTCGGCAACGGCCGCGGCTTGCGATGGCAAGGCGCGCCAGCAGCCGACTGATCGGCATCGTTTTGGGTGGCCGGCGGGCCGGCGCGGCAGCGATGAGTTGGCGCCCGATGTTAGACTCGCGCCGCTGGGTCATCGCTTCACGGCGTGGGGCGGGGGTCACCGGAGAGGCATATGGTGCTGTTCCGAGGTGTTCTGCGAGGGCTGCAGGGTGGCGGGAGCGCCGTGGTCCTTGGCGTGTTCCGGCGTGGGTTGATGGTCGGACTCGTGCCGGTGGTGGCGCTGATGGTGTGGTCGGGAACGCTGTTGGCCCCTGCGGGCGCGTCTGCGAGCGCCGTGTATTACTCAGGCGACAACGCGCAGAGCGTTTTTCCGTTCTCGA
Source organism: uncultured Solirubrobacterales bacterium (assembly GCA_963770885.1). Classification (GTDB taxonomy): domain Bacteria; phylum Actinomycetota; class Thermoleophilia; order Solirubrobacterales; family Solirubrobacteraceae; genus Palsa-465. Next base: position 70,275 of record CAVYRI010000005.1, read on the forward strand.
TCGGCACCGACGGATCGCTGTCGCCGATCGCCTGCTCTGGATCGAACTGCAAGACCTCGGACTCTCCCAACGATGAAGCGGTGACCCCGAACGGCCGGTTTCTCTACGTCTCTGGCTACGACGGCACGATTTCGGCATTCGCCATCGGTGCGGACGGGTCACTGACGCCGATCCCCTGTTCGAGCGCTTGCAACCTCGGCGACGGGACCCTGCAATTGGCGATCAGTCCCGACGGGCGATTCTTGTATGCGCCAATCGGTGCCTCGGGGGTGATCGCGGTGCTTGCGATCGGTGCCGATGGGTCGCTTTCTCGAGTTCCGTGCTCTGCGAGCAACTGCTCGACGGCGCCAGGGTTGTTCCCGATTTCCCCTGTTGTGACGCCTAACGGCAAGTTTCTGTATGTCGTCGACCGGCAGTCTGGTTTTCCGCCGCCGGGGGCGGTCTCGATCTTTGAGATCGCGTCCGATGGAACCTTGACGCCGGTCAGCTGCGCGGGCAGCAGCTGCGCGGCCGGCGACGGCGCCTCTGATGCGTCGCTGACGCCGGACGGGCGGTTCCTGTACGTGGCCAATGACTTCGCCAACACGGTGTCGCCGTATGCGATCGGGTCCGACGGGACTCTCACCCCGATCGCGTGCTCGGGCAGCCGCTGCAATACTGGCTTCGGTCCGAGCGTGATCGCCGTCAGCCCGAACGGACAGTTCGTCTACGCCGCCAATACCGACGGTACGGTGTCGGTGTTCGCGATTGGATCGGACGGGTCGTTGACACCGATGTCGTGCTCGACGTGCAGCAACCCGAGCGCTCCGGTGTTCCTGTCGCTCGCGATCAGTCCGGGTGCTCGTTTTCTCTACACGGCGGCCGGTCTCGGTCCGGGCTTGGGGACGCTTTCGGTGTTTGCGATCGCGTCAGACGGCACACTTGCGCAGGTCAGTTGCTCGGCGTGCAGCACCGGCGAGCAATCGAACGACCAGGCGCTTGTCGTCAGTCCAGACCAGGCACCCGTGGCGGCCTTCACGGCAGCGTCGGCCCCTCCAGGCTCGGCTACGAGCTTCAACGCGACGGGCTCAAGCGCGTCGCCGGGCCAGACCGTCGCGCGATATGACTGGAGCTTTGGCGACGGCACCAGCCAGACCACGAGTACGGCCACGATCACGCACACCTACGCCTCTGTCGGGCACTACACGGTTGCGCTGACTGTGACTGATGACGCGAGCTGCTCGACGTCATTTGTGTTCACCGGTCAGACTGCAAGCTGCAACGGCGGACCGGCAGCCCAGAAATCAATCACGATCACCGTCGCCGACCTGCCGACCGCGAGCATAACCACGCCGGCCGAGAGCGCGACCTACGCCCTAGGGCAAGCGGTGAGCTCGAGCTTCACATGCAGCGAAGGCGCGGGCGGCCCCGGGATCGCCTCGTGTCTGGATCAGAGCGGACGCCGCTCGGGCGCGGCGATCGACACCGCCACGCCGGGTGCGCACACGTTCAAGGTGACGGCGACGAGCGCCGACGGACAAACGTCGACGACGACCGTCAGCTACACCGTCGCCACTGGCCCCTCGGCCACGATCAGTTCGCCCGTCAGCGGCCGCCGCTACAAGTTCGGCAAGACCGTGATCGCCAGCTACAGCTGCCAAGACGCAAGCTCTGGCCCCGGGATCGCCTCGTGCACAGGCCCCGTCGCCGACGGCGCGCACATCGACACCACAAACGCCGGCCACCACACCTTCGCCGTCACCGCGACCTCCAAGGACGGACAAAGCACGACGACCACGGCGAGCTACACCGTGCTACCCGACAATCGCTTCACCGTCTCGGACATCAAGACCCACCGCAACGGCGCGATCTCGTTCATGCTCAAGGTCCCCGGACCGGGCGTCGTCAACGCGCTGGGAACAGCCTGGATCGACAACATCGCGCAATCCACGGTGCTCCTCCAGCCCGCACACAACAGGTTCGTCTACGGACGTAGCCACAAGAATTCACATCGCAAGGCGACGATCCGCATGCGGCTGAAGCCAAACTCTCGCGGACGCGGGCTCATAGGACACCACGCCTACGCGGTGACGCTGAGACTGTGGGTCACCTACAAGCCGACCGGCGGCCAGCAAGGCAAGCTCGGCTTCCCAGGCCTGCACCTACCGCACTGACGATCGCCGAAGACAGACGTCGAGCGCCCTGAGTCGAGGCACATCACAACTGAGGCCACGGCGCGCGCGCTCACTAGTACTCATGGCCGCCCGGCTGGGCGAAGCGGCAGCGCCGCCATCAGAGGTGTGTCGGCGACGGAGCGGAACCCCCTGGTGCGACGCGAGCGGAAGCGAACCGTGCGGCGGCACCGGAGCGCGCGGCAGCTAGCGATCCACGCAGCCGGTTATGCGGTTCAGGCTGTGAGTGCGGCGGTAGCGGCGGTCTTCCGGCGTGTGGTTCGGATGTAGATCGGGATCGCGAGGAGCGCCGCCCAAGCGGCTATCCACGCCAGGATTTTGAGTACGTCGGTCCCGACACCGTCACCGTGGAAGTACAGGACGCTACGGTTGGCGTCGAGGCCGGCGGCCCCGATCCAGAAGTGGTTGAGGAAGCGCCAGAAGCCGGGCGTCAACTGGGGCGCGACGCTGCCGCCGGAGCTGGGGAGGTTCAGGAAGATGAATACGACTGACGCGATAAGAGCGCCGAGCCGTCCAAGGCCGAGCTGGCACAGCCGCGTGATCGCGGCCACCGCGAAGGCGTACAGAGCACCCATGCCGAGCATTGCCATGATCGTTCCGACGTCGCCGCTGAAGGTGTGGTATCCGGCACCGCCGATCAGGTAGGCGATTAGCGGGGCAAGCACGGAGGCCGCGGCTACGATCGCGATTCGGTGCGGCTCGGGGAGCTTGGGCGCGAGAAATCCCAGCGCGACAACGGTGAGAAAGGTTCCTAGGGTGCAGATGATCAGGAAGAAGAAGTTCGGTATGCCCGATGAGTTGTCCGCCGGCAGCGGCCGGACGTCATCGACGGCGAGGGGTCGGTCTTGCACTGCAGCCACCTGACGGAAGGTCGCCTCGACGAAATCGGCGAGCGAAGGCGAGGCGGCGGTAGCGACGATCGCGGTGGGGTGCTGACCGGGCACGTAGCCGCCCGCGAGTTTGCGGTCCGCCACCAGGCGCTGTGCCTCATCGGCGGTCGTCAGCTGCGCAACATTCAACCCGCCGCGAGACTTGACAGACAGCGCGTGCGCGAGCGGCGTGGTCGCGGCGGGCGCGCCGACGATCGCGACCTTGACGTCGTGCGGCGTCGGTGAGTGCAGCGCGCCGATGTAGCTGGCGGCGAAGCCCACCGAGATGTACAGGGGCAATGCCAAGGTCATCAACGCCACCCGCAGCTCGGGTGGACGCTGCCTGGAGGCCCGCTTGGTGGCTTGAGATCCCGCGCCGCGATCTGGCGATTCAGTGTTCATGGGCCGGCTCCTTTCAGGTCGGGGGCGCCCAACATCGGGGCCAGTCGATGTAGTACTCCGATTGCTCTGCGGCTGCCGCGCGGCGGGGAGACGCCGCGCACCGCAGAGTCCCGCTTTTGACCCGATCGCGGGGGACCTGCTGAGAGGCGGACCGATGAGTCCTCGGTTCGCAGTCGAATTGGGAAGGTCGGCGCCCCGGGATGCTCCTGGCGGGGGGAGGCAGGCTTTCGCGGCCGTTCCGCGCAGCCGAGTCACGCCTCGCCGGGTCACGCCAGGGCGGCTGGTGCGTCGGACTCGGGGCGGCTCGGGCTCACGAGGGAGGGTCGTTGTCGGACTGGGCGATCCTGTATCCGATGCTGAGCATGTTTTGGATGACGTTCGGTGTTCCGAGTTTGCGTTTGAGCCGGCCGATCGTGACGCGTACGGCGTTGGTGAATGGGTCGGTGTTCTCATCCCAGGCTTGCTCGAGCAGTCGTCCTGCGCTGAGCGCCCCGGGGCTGGCTTTGAGCAGCGCTTCGAGCACGGCGAACTCTTTGGCGGACAGGTCGAGTTGTCGGCCTCCGCGTGTGGCGGTGCGAGCTAGCGGGTCGAGCGGCGGCCGGCAGGCAGGGTTGATCCGGTCAGTCCGGTGCGGTTGACTACGCGGGCACCAGGATGGCGACTCGGGAGTTTCGGAACACGAGAGAGAACCAGGCGCGTTGCGGTTAGCAGCCAGTCCGACGAGACGTGGTTACACGCCGGTCGCTGGCCGAAACGAGTCTTAGCCGATCACGAAAACACAAAGAGGGGGCTGGTCGATGAGGATCAATCGTCTGCGCGCGCCGAGTCCGGCGCTTGTTGTGTCGTCTATTGCCTTGCTCGTCGCGCTCGGCGGTACGAGCTATGCGGCGCTCGTGCTGCCAAGCAACAGTGTCGGCACCAAGCAGATCATGAACGGAGCTGTCCGTACTAAGCCTGGTTCCACCGATGCGGTGGGCGGGTTCCGTCCGGGCGTGAAATTTAAATGACCTCCTGAGCAGGCAAGAAGCTGTCGATTCCGGCGACGGCGGCCTGCACCAGGAGGTCACCCAGATGGTGCATGACGGTGCGGACGTCACGGGCCCGGCGCGGCTTGATGCGGTCAAGGTTCGGTTTGACGAGGATCGGCTGGTCAGCGACGCCGGCTTGTTGTTGTGCGCGATGCTGGCGGGCCGGCTGGGGGTCGAGGAGCTAGTCAACGAGTCGGTGTGGCTGGGATATCGCACGCCGGGGGCGGCGTTGCCGGGCCGCAAGGTGATGACGGTGATCGCGGGGATGCTCGCCGGCGCGGACAGCATCGATGACATGAACCTGCTGCGCGCGGGCTCGACCGGCGTGGTGCTCGGGCACCGGGTGATGGCTCCCTCGACCCTGGGGACGTTTCTGCGCGCGTTCACCTTCGGGCATGTCCGCCAGCTCGACCGGGTGCTCGATGTCGCGTTGGCGCGGGCATGGGGTGCGGGCGCTGGTTCGGGCGAGGGGCCGCTGGTGATCGATCTCGACAGCTTCGTCGGCGAGGTCTTCGGCTATCAGAAGGAGGGGGCGGGCTACGGCTACTCGCGTGTCTATGGCTATCACCCACTCGCGGCGGTCGGCGCGGACACCGGCGAGGTGATCCACATCCGCAATCGCAAAGGCGCCGCGAACACCCAGCGCGGCGTGGAGCGCTTCGTCGATGAGCTCCTCGCACGGGTGGCTCGCGCTGGGCATGACGGTCAGATCGTGGTCCGGGCGGACTCAGGGTTTGAGAACCACCGGCTCATGCGCACGCTCGATCAACGCGGCGTGGAGTTCTCGTTCGCGGTCAAGCAGTCAGCCACGATCCGGGCGCTGATCGAGCAGCTCCCCGAAACCGACTGGATCCCCGTCAGTGACTATCCGGCCGGCGGCCAGGCGCAGGTCGCCGAAGTCCCATTCAAAACCTGGCGGCTGATCGTCCGCCGCACCCGCCTGATCGGCGATCAGGCCGAGCTGTGGCCCGACTGGCGACACCACGCCTTCGTGACCAACCGAACCGTCCCGACCATGGTCGCCGACGGCGATCACCGCGACCACGCCGAGATCGAGCTGACCATCCGCGACCTCAAAGACCAAGCCCTGGCGCACTTCCCCTCCGGACAGATGCACGCCAACAGCGCCTGGACGGTGATCGCCGCCCTCGCGCACAACCTCGCGCGCTGGACGACGCTGATCGGCCTGCCGCACCGTCCGATGCAGACCGCCCGCGCGCGCCGCCGCCAACTGCTCACGATCCCCGGCCGGCTCATCCGCACCGCCCGACAATGGGCGCTGAGACTCCCCACCCGCTGGCCCTGGCAGACCGACTTTCTCACCGTGCTGGACGCCATCCGCGCACTGCCCATCCGCGCCTGACCAGCCGCGGCCCGGCCCCTACATCCCCAAGCGGACCTCGCGGCCACCGGCCCAGTCACCGCTGCGCCACAGACACCAGCCGCGACAGCGACGGCCTCACCTGGCCCCACCACGACGGCCTCAACCCGCCCCGGCCCCCAGCACGTCAGCCGAACTGAGCGCCACACGCCACGAGACCGCCTCTCACCTCAGCGAATCGGTGGATCCAGGCTAAGAAGATCAGGAACGGCGCGGTGACAGCATCGAAGGTCAACACGTCCGGGTTGACCGTTCCGACCGCGCTGCATGCCATCCAAGCCAACGCCGCAGTGAATGCGATGACGGCGTCGTCCGCTGCTCACGCGAGCACCGCAGATAGTGCGACGACGGCGACCACCGCCAGTCACGCAAGCACGGCAGACATTGCGACAACCGCGACCAGCGCGAGCGACGCGAGCACCCTCGGCGGAAACCCCCCATCAACGTTTGAGAACGCGGCCAACGTCAAGACCGCGAACGTCACGAACAACGGCACGACGGCCACCGTCGTGCAGGGGAACGCACGTGCGGCGGCCGACAGGTCGGGTACCGGTATCGTCAACGTCTTCTTTCCGGAGAACATCGCGAATTGCACTTGGGTCGTGACGGAGCGCAACCCGCTGGTGGCGGGCGCCGCAAGCATCGAAACGGCGTTTGGGAATAGCGTTACGGTGCTGACCGCCAACGGCTCAGGTGCGCTGACTGATGAGGACTTCCAACTGCTGGTTGTCTGCTAGCGCCTCGCGGGTGACCGCCGCGCCGGCAGAACCTCTCCGGCAACGGGCCCACACGATGCTATCGGTCGCGGGTCGACCACCGCCAAGGACCCACCAGCCACGGGCCCTGAATAGCTGGCTGCCCGACGCCCGGTGCCGCACTGACAGCGAAGCACCCCCGGTACGCGCACCGTAACGGGTGGTCGCGTGACTCATTTCTACGTCAACACCAGCCATGCGAAAGCTGCTGCTCGGCGAGCGTTCGACTGGCTCACGCACGGCCGGTCGTGGACAGCGTCGGCGGCGATATATGCCATCTGGCTGATGTAGTGCTGCTCGCGGCTCCGTAGCTTTGTGCGCGATCCCGAGCATGCGGTTCGGGCTGCGACCGGGGAGGTGGCTGATGACTCTCGATACGGCGGCCGATCGACAGGGCGGCCGCTGCGTGACACGATTCCCGCATGGCCTAGCACTTGGGCGGCCGGTGCTCTGGGGAGTGGGTTTGGAAGAGGCGGTCGATACGACGCTCGCGTTGCCGGCGGGCACGGTCACGTTCCTGATGACCGATATCGAGGGTTCAACTCGGCTTTGGGAGGCCAACCCCGAGGCGATGGCGCAGGCGGTGCCGATGCACTATGTGCTGCTGTCAGAGACGATTGCGCGCAACGGCGGGGCCCGACCCGGCGAGCAGGGCGAGGGCGACAGCGTCCTGGGTGCGTTTGCCCGAGCCTCGGACGCGGTGCGGGCAGCGCTCGAGGCTCAGCTGGCGCTCGCGCGGCAGCCCTGGCCGGGCGAAATCAAGTTGACTGTCCGGATTGCGCTGCACACCGCGGAGGCTCAGCTGCGCGATGAAGGTAACTATTTCGGAGTCGCGCTGAGCCGCTGCGCGAGGCTGCGAGGGATCGCCCGCGGTGGCCAGACGCTCCTCTCACGCGCGGTGCATGACCTGGTCGCCGATCGGCTGCCCGAGCGTGCCACGCTGGTCGACCTCGGCTCCCATCGACTTCGTGACCTCGGGCGCCCGGAGTACGTGTTCGCACTTGCGCATCCGGACCTGCCCGCGATGCGCGAGCCGCTGCTCTCGCTTGATCGCCTGCCTAACAACCTTCCCGACCAGCTGACGAGCTTCGTCGGACGAGAGCACGAGCTCGAGCTGGTCACTGAGATGCTCGGCGAGACGCGGCTGCTGACGCTTACCGGCGCCGGCGGCTGCGGGAAGACGCGGCTGGCAGCGCAGGCCGGCGCCGACACGCTCGAGCGCTTTGACGACGGCATCTGGTGGCTGGAGCTCGCCCCGCTCGCCGATGGCGACGCGCTCGCCCAGACTCTTGCCCAGACTGTCGGCGTGAGGCCACTCCCCGGGCAGACGTCGCTGCAGGCCGCGATTGCTCACCTCGAGCGGGCCCGAGCCCTCGTGGTGTTGGACAACTGCGAGCACCTGCTCGATGAGTGCGCGCACGTTGCCGAGGCGCTATTGCGCGGCTGTCATCAGCTGGAGGTGCTCGCAACCAGTCGCGCGCCGCTCGGGGTGCCGGGGGAGACCGTGTGGCGCGTCCCCTCCCTGTCGCTCCCGGGCGAGATCCGCACCGAGCCGGTGGAGGCCCTGGCCCAGTCCGACGCTGTGCGGCTGTTCATCGAGCGCGCCACGCAGGTGCGCCCGAACTTCACCGTCGACGGCGAGAGTGCCCCGGCGATCGCGCAGATCTGCCACGACCTCGACGGGATTCCGCTCGCGATCGAGCTTGCGGCCGCACGCGTTCGGGTGCTCGGCGTCGACCAGATCGCGGCCGGTCTCGGAGACCGCTTCCGCCTGCTGACGGGCGGCTCACGGTCGGTGATGCCGCGCCAGCAGACACTTCGCGCGTCGGTCGACTGGAGCCACGAGCTGCTCAGCGACGACGAGCGCATCTTGCTGCGACGGCTCGCCGCATTCACGGGCGGGTGGACGCTCGACGCCGTCGAACAGGTCTGCGGCGGTGACGGCCTTGAGCGACTCTCGATCCTCGACCTGCTCACGGCCCTGGTCGACAAGTCGCTTGTGACGGTCGATGAGCGGGGCACCTCGATGCGCTATCGACTGCTCGAGACCGTGCGCCAGTACGCGCTGGACCGTCTCCACGAGGCCGGCGAGCGCGACCAGGTGCGCGGCCGCCACCTCGACGTCTATCTCGCGCTCGCTGAGCGAATCGCACCACAGCTCCATCTCGCCGAGCAGACGGCGTGGCTGGACATCCTCGACCTCGAAGCCGCGAACTTCGCGGCCGCGCTCGATCGTGCCGTCGAGATCGATGGCGAGCTGGCGCTTCGGCTCTGTGACGCGCTGACCTTCTGGTGGAAGCTTCGGGGGAGTTTCGCGCCGGCCGACGCGGCGTACGTCCGCGCGCTCACCGCGCGTGGGTCCGAGCGCAGCAGACTGCGGGCGCGCGTCCTCTGGTCACGCGGCTACCTACTCGTCTACGGGGGGCGCTATGACGAGGCGGTGGCGAGCGCGGATGAGGCACTCGAGCTAGCAAACGAGACGGGCGACAAGTCGACGGCCGCCCGCGCGCTCGACGTGCTCGGCACCGTCTACATGTTCCCCGACCCGGCTGGCGCGAGGCCTGGCCTCGAGCAGGCGCGCACGCTCGCGCTCGAAAGCGGAGACGAGTGGTGCTTCGTTGACGCCACTCAGATCCTGGCGAGCACGCTCGTGATGCAGGCTGACCTGGAGGCGGCCGGCGTGTGGGAGGAGGCGTTCGCGGTCCTCGAGCGCAACCGGTACGCCGAGTGCGAGGCCTGGCACTGGTGGGGTCTCGGCGCCGTGCGGCAGTTGGAGGGTCGCGACGAGGAGGCGCTTGAGTTGTTCGCGCGCGCGATCGAGCGGGCGGACGCGGTCGGCGAGCCGGTCAGCTCGGGGGCCACGCACGCGTCCCGGACGCTCACGCGGTGTGACCGCGGCGAGGCACAAGAGGTGCTGACCGAGCTCGGGCCCGTGATGGAGCGCTCGATCGCCGCCGGCGCCGGGCTGGCGATCCCGTGGCTTGAGCTGGCGATGTTCGCCGCGCGTGCCGCGGCCGGCGAGTTGGAACAAACGCGCATTTCGCTGTCGGGATACATCTCGAGCGAAGCGAGCGGCGGCCCGTACGGCACGGTCATCGCGCTGGCGCTCCTAAGCCGGGTCGAGTTGTCGCTCGGCGAGTTCGATGCCGCGGGCCAGCACGCCCTAGCTGCGATTGAGATCGCCGGCGGCAAGCTCAGCAACCCTTTCTACGGCGCGGCGGCGTGCACTCTGCTGGCGGCCGTAGCCGTCGCCGGTGGCGAGCCCGCCGAGGCAGAACGTCTCGCTCACGAGGCGCTCGCGACCGCGGTGCAGCGTGGCTACCGTCCCCTGATCGCGCCCGCGCTCGATGTCCTCGCCGGCGTCGCCGCGTCGCTCGAGAGCTGCGAGGAGTCGGCGCGGATTACGGGCGCTGCGCAGCGCGCCTTCGACGAGGTCGGACACGTGCGCTGGAAGCGCGAGCAGGCCACCGCCGACGCGGTTGCAGACCACCTGCGCTCGGCGCTCGGCGAGAGCGAGTACGACCGTGCGTTCGCCGGGGGATACGAGCTCGGCACCGACGAAGCGATCGGATGGCTCCGCCGCGCTCGAGGCACCCGCAAGCGCCCCGCGGGCGGCTGGGAATCGCTTACCCCGACCGAGCTTGCGGTCGTCGACCTCGCCGCCCAGGGTCTGACCAATCCAGAAATCGCGCAGCGGATGTTCATCTCACGCGGCACGGTCAAGGTCCACCTGTCCCACGTTTACGCCAAGCTCAGCATCCGCAACCGTTCGGAGCTCGCCAAGGTCGCCGCGAGCAGAGCGGCGCACACAACGCCCGCGGCCGGCTGAGGCAGTCTGGGTGAGACTGCCGCACGCGCGACCTTGCGGCAGTAACGATTGAAGGCCGAGGGATGGCGCGACTGCTTCCGTTCCACATCGCTACAGGACACGGGCATCGCGGGTGATCGATTGGCTGGTGAGCGCGCTTGCCAGGCGTTCCAGGCCGAGGCGGATCTCTTCGGGGGGGTGGGCGGCGAACGACAAGCGCAGGGTGGCGCGATCTGGGCAGCCCGAGAAGAACGGGGCGCCGGGGACGTAGGCGACGTCGCGCTCAAGAGCGCGTGGAAGCAGCGCGCTAGCGTCCCAGCCGCCGGGCAGTCGCGCCCACACGAACATGCCGCCTTCAGGACGGTTGTGCGTCGACCCGGGCGGCAGCGCCGCCGCGAGCCCTTCGAGTAGCGTGTCGCGGCGGGCGCGGTACGCGGCGCGCAGGCGGCCGAGGTGCGCGTCGAGGTCGCTCGTTGCCAGCCATCGTGCAGCGGCAGCCTGGTCGACGGTCGAGGAGTGCAAATCAGCGGCCTGCTTGGCGATCGTGAGCGAGCGAAGCAGCATTCGGGGTGCACGGACCCAGCCCAGGCGCAGGCCGGGCGCAGCCATCTTCGACAGCGTCGACAGCGAGACTGTCCGGGCGGGCGCCTCCGGGAGCGACGCGAGGGCCGGGAGCGCCTCGCCGTCGTAGCGCAACTCGCCATACGGGTCGTCCTCGATCATCCACAAGTCTGTGCGTTTGACCGCGGCCGCGAGCGCCTGGCGGCGAGCGAGCCCCAGCGTCCGGCCCGTCGGATTGTGAAACGTGGGCACGGTGTACAGCAGCTTGGGGCGGTGCTCGGCGACCAGCTCGTCAAGCGCCTCTGGGTCAAGCCCCTCGTTGTCGCACGGCACGGGCACAGCGACTGCGCGCGAGCGCAAAACACTGAAGCGCTGCGAGGTAGGACGGCTCCTCCACTAGCACCCGGTCCCCCGGCTCCAGCAACACTGCGGCCACGAGCGTCAGTGCCTGCTGCGAGCCGCTGGTGATGAGCAGGTCCTGCGCCTCGCTGGCAAGCCCGCGCGTCGTAAGCCGCTCCGCGATCGCCGAGCGCAACGCCGGGTCGCCCTCGGTCGTGGAGTACTGCAGAGTGCGGCCCGCGCACTCGTCGCCCAACACCGCCGCGAACGCATCGCGGAGACCGACGACGTCAAACAGCTCCGGTGCCGGCAGACCGCCGGCGAACGACACAACGCCGGGGCGCTCGGTCAGCGCGAGGATCTCACGGACCGGCGAACTGACCGCGCCACCAAGACGACCTGCAGTCAGAATGGCCCCACGCGAGTCAGACATGCTGCCGGCACTAAACACCATCGCACGCGTGCGCGTTCGTTGCTGACAGCGGGCAGCCCATCGTGGCGCGAGACAACCGGCAGTCGATCAGACGCCCAGAAACCTCCATCCGTCGATCGGACGTCTGATGATCTCGGTCCATACAGCCTAAGACACACGCACGCGGCGATCCTTCCGAACCAGAACACATCTCGAGCCCGACGACACGCCAAGAGATCGCCCCGCTCGGCGGCCGGGCTTCTGCTTCCAGTCGGCGACCCGCGCGAGCGCCAGTCCGCGGCTGAGTTGTCCGTCGGCGACGAACATGAGCCGCGCCAGCTGCGTGGCAAGGATCGACGTCGGCACGAACGTGGCGACATCCTCGGGAACCCACGCGGCTGGGTTGGCAGAACTGGCAGCCCCCGACGAAGTGTCTGCTGTGGCTCTCGGCGTCATGTTGTCGCCGCGGGGCATCGTCGGGTCGCTGCGAGCTTCCGGACTCCGGGAAACCCCGGTGACCGGAGTTGACCGAGCATAATCCGCCGGATGGAACGCGCGGATGTCGTCGTCGTCGGCGCGGGCCTTGCTGGGTTGGCGGCTGCTGCCGAGCTCGAGGCTGCTGGCCGCTCGCTGGTGCTGCTCGAGGCTCGCTCAACGGTCGGGGGGAGGGTCCGCACGGTCCGGGTTGGGGAAGGCGCGTGGGGGAACGCCGGAGCCGAGCGGGTCAACTCCGAGCACCGCCTCGTCCGCGAGCTGGCGCGCACGCATGGGCTTGAGCTGCTCCCTCGCGACGGCTTTGAGGCCACGGTCTTCGATGGCCGGCTCGTCGGTGCGGATCGGCCAGAGGGGCCAGAGTTAAAAGCGGCGGCGGAGACGCTCGCCGCCGGCGTCGGGGACACCGTCGCCCCGTGGGAGGATGCGGGTGCGCTCGAGCTCGACCGTCGCAGCGTCGGGGATTGGCTCGACGAACTGGATCTCGCTCCCGGCGAGCGAGCCTTGTTCAAGGAGGAGCTGCGAGCGAGCTTCATGGTCGCTCCCGAGCGCGTGTCGCTTGCATCGTTCGCTCTGCTCTCAAAACTCGACTCGAGCGATGGGGCGCTGCGCTTCGCCGACGGGACGGGTGCGCTTGCGGATGCCATGGCTGGCAGCCTGTCATCCCGGGTCCGGCTGAGCCAGCCTGCGCTGGGGCTTGCACATGACGCACGTGGCGTGACGGTGATCACACCGGTCGACGAGTACCGTGCCGAATACGCGCTGCTGGCCGCTCCGATGCCGGCGCTCGCGCGCGTGCGCTTCGAGCCGCCCGTCCGTCTTCCTGAGATCGGACACGGGACCGGAGGCAAGCTGCTCGTGCCCTACCGGACCGGCATGTTTGTACCGGAGCCCGACGTGCGGGTCGACGGCCCGGTGCCTGAGTACGTCTACGAGACCGCCTCGCATCGGCGTGGGGACATTCGCGTGCTGGTGGCATACACCAATCGTGTGCAGCCCGCGTCGGCGCTCGTGCGCGCGTTCGCTGCCTGGTTCCCACGGGTTGACGCGCCGGCCGCCACCCCCGTCGCGGCCTGGTGGAGCGCGGAGCCTGAGAGCGGCCTCACGTACTCGGCGCTGCGGCCCGGCGACCTCCCGGAGCTGGGGCGTCTTCATGCGCCGCTTGACCAGGCCGGACGCCTGCACCTGGCCGGCGAGCACACCGAGGTGGTCAGCGGCTACATGGAGAGCGCCGTGCGCAGCGGCCGGCGAGTCGCCGAGCACCTCGCGAAGCAGCCCGAGCGGTAAGACCGACCAGGCGGCGAAGCAGCAGTCGTTGGGCGACGGTACGTTCCCGTCGCGAATGGAAGGGACGTGGGTCCACGCTCGAGATGCTCTTGGTGCAAGGAGCGCCGCGATGAGTTCGACGCCTTCTTCGGGTCTTATGAGCGAACGAGACGATGCGATGGAGGCTGGAGCTGACATGAAGGATGCTCTTGAGACGAGTCGGGCGTCCGATCTCGACGCGAGCATCGACTGCTTGGTTCTTCATCGGCGGCGTGCCAAAGCACGCGCTTACCGGCGACGCAAAGCGAGACGACCAACATCGTCGTGACCACCATCGGGAGGCGCCGCATGACCCCAATCAGAGCCAGATTTCTGGTCGCTGGCGTCCTGTCCTGCGTTCTGTGTCTTGTTGGGTGCGGGTCGGGCTCGAGCTCTGCATCGCAGACGGCACGTAAGAGCCCTGCCGCCGAGAGCATTTCGATCCCGGTCTGCTATGACGCCGCCAAGGACGCGATGGCGGGTTTCCTTGGGGTCCAGGCCCAGCAGATCTCCACCGCTGAGAAGACCGGCACGACCGGCAACCCCGAGTGCACATACACGACCGCAACCGGCCGCCACGAGATCAAGCTGCTCGCCGACGACTACAAGGGCAGTCAGCCTTACTTCATCCTCGACCGCACGGCCGAGGAGGCCGCCCAGGTGTTCGTCCCGACGCGCATGGTGGCCCCACCAGTGGCGATCACCCACATCGGCCTCGAGGCCTTCTGGTTCCCCGCCCGGGAGCAGCTGATGGCGACCGACGGGCTCAAGCTGATCACCACGACGGTCACGTGGAAGGGCGTCACGCAAAAGGATCGGCTCGCGCTCGCCGAGGCGTTCATCAAGCCCTACATCAAGGTCACCAAGCAGGGCAGGGCCGCGGCAAAGCTCTTCCCGTAGTCCGGCGCGGGTTCGTGGCCATTCGACGCGAGACGCCCGGCGATCGATGCGGCGATCTCAGCTGCGTTCGGCCGGCCCGGGAGCGATCAGCCGCCGAGCGAGACGGCCTTGGTCCAAGCGCCGCGACGCGACGTCGGATGGATCGAATCACTCCCTCTGGTGGCAACCTGTGATCAGCGGATCGCCGGCCACGTGGTCTGCACCCGGGGTGGGTCGGCGAGCTCGCTGCGCCTGGGCTGGGCCCGACCAGCTCGACCCGCGAGTGTCGGCCGTATGCACCTCTGACGCTGGGCCGGGCGGTCAGAAAGTTCTTTCGGTAAGACTTTGAGCATGCCGCGGGCCGCAAACGAGGGACTGCTGGCCACCGCGCTGCGCCGCGAAGGGCGAGTGGTCCAGATCCGCCGCGGGCAGGCTCTGTTCGTCGAGGGAGACCGGGCCGAGCGGGTGTTTCTGCTCCAGCGTGGCTGGGTCGTCATCAGCTGCGTCGGTGCCAGCGGACGTGAGGTGGTGCTGGGCGTCAGCGGTCCCGGCGACGTGATCGGCGAGCTGTCGGCGTTTGATGAGCAGCCACGCTCGGCGACCGCCGTCGCCGCCGACGACGTGCAAGCGGTGGTCGCCTCCGCTCGGGCGCTGACAAACGCGCTGGACAACCTCGGCGCCGCCCACGAGCTGATCGCAGTGCTGGCCGTGCGGATACGCGACGACACCCGCAAGCTCGTCGAATTCGCGACGCTCAGCACACTCGGGAGGATCGCCTGGCGGCTGCTTGAGCTCGCCAACCGGTTTGGCGAGCCGGTCCCCGACGGGATCGGAGTGTCATTGCCGCTGTCCCAGGATCAGCTGGCCAGCTGGTGTGGCGCTTCGCGCGAGGCTGCGGTCAGGTCGCTGCGATCGTTGCGGACGCTGGGGATCATCAGCACCGGCCGCCATAGCGTCATCATCCGCGACCTGGACGGTTTGCGCCGACAGGCGCAGGGACTCGCGTAGCCGGGCCGGGGACTCGCCTGAGCGGGCAGACAGCGACTCGCCTGTCGTGCGTCAAATGACGCACACGAGCGGGTCAATCGACCTGGTTGCCCGGGGGCGCGCTTGAGACCGTATGGACAGTTAGCGCGGGCCATACAGAGGACCGCCACCCAGACACCAGGGAGCCGCAAATGTCCACACCGTCACCCACATCCGCCCAGCCGCTGGCGACCGTCTCGCGTCATCCCGCAGCGATCATCGCCGCCGCGGTCGCCGCGATCGCAGTCGTGCTCGTATTGCTCGCTTTGAACACGAGCACGACCCAGTCGAATTTGCCGAGCGCTGTCAACGCGACGCCGGTCAACACCATCACGCCCGCCGGCGCCGACATGGAGCAGGGCTTCGGGGCGCCGAGCTACCGCAATGCGTACGTCGGTCACCGCTGACGCTTCGGGGGTCGGGAGAGGCGAGCGCTAGACGCTCACCTCGACGACGCCCCTGAGCTTCGCGATGACCGCCATCCAGCTGACCCCGGCCCAGCCGGGGTCAGCATCTGAGAATTGCTCAGTCAGAAGCGATCGATGGCTACGGCGGCAGCCGAGATACCTCTGGGATCGCAGCGCCAACCGGCGGCCGCTTGGCTGGGCAGAAGCGACCGCTGAGAGGGCAGTCACCCGACGCGCTGATCGGGGGTCAGAGTGCTCCGCTGGTGCGCGGCCATGGGCCGCCGTGTCTCAATGCTTCGGCCGTACGGCGCAGATAGCGCATCGCGCGCCACCTGGCACCCGGGCCGAGGAACCGCGCCAGCTCTTGGCCGTCGGTCAGCCGGACCGCCCAGCCATGGCGGATCGGGCTGATCATCATTCGCAGGGCACTCATTGGGGCACAACCTGGACGTCCGTCATGACGATCCTTCTTTCCCGCCTCGTAACAGATATTTGAGCGATCAATGATAGCCGCTCGCGCGAATACCCCGCGTACCCGTGGCGCCGGGCGGGACCCGGCTTGGCGGCCAACAGGCTTACCTAACGCGAGGGTAGGTCAGCCGCTCGCGCAGCTTTTCACGCCAGACGCTCACGAGGAAGATCGCACCGACGATCACAGCGATGACTCCGTGGGCCGGCACGGCAACGAGCAGGAACAGCCCGCCGGTGGTGAGCACGAGCCCGACTGCCAGGCGGGTGCGAGCGCTGAGGCGGCGTAGCAGGGGGAGCAGAATAATCATGTTGGTCTCCTTGGGATCACGGTTTCTGGGCCGCCACGGTGCCCGTCTGGGTGGCTAGCGGCGATGGGGACAGACTCACATCTCGTCGGCTGTTGCGTAAGTGCCGATTACCCCCATTTCGCAATGACGAATGTCACGACTGTGTCGGCGCGTTGCGATGCGAGTCGGTGTCCGCCCTACGTGTGTGTATAGTGTGTGTATGGCACGTGTGAACGTCTATCTGCCCGACGACCTCGCGGGGCGCGCCAAGCTGGCCGGCATCAGCATCTCGGCGGTCACCCAAGACGCGCTCCACAGAGCGCTGGCCGCAATCGATACCGACGCGTGGGTGGACCGACTCGACCGGCGCGACCGAGCCGAGGTCGAGCACGACCGTGTGCTCGCGGCACTCGATGAGGCCCGCGAGGACTTCGGTGCCCGCTCGGCAGGCTGAAGCGCTGGTGCTGGATGCCTCAGCCGTCCTTGAGGCTCTGCTGGGCTCGGCTACAGGTCTGGCCGTGCGCAACCGAATGCGCGCGGCCGAGCTCCACGCCCCAGCGCATTTAGACGCCGAAGTGCTGTCTGCGCTCGGGCGCTTGCATCGCGCCGACGATGTCCCAGCCGCGACCGTGACGACGGCACTTGCAGATCTCGTCGCGGCACCCATCGCCCGCCACCCGTTGGCCGCGCTGCTGAACTCGGCCTGGCAGAAGCGAGACCAGTTGCGGCTCGTCGACGCGCTCTACATCGCGCTATCCGAGCAGCTCAAGACACGCCTGCTGACCACGGACGCACGGCTTGCCCGTAGCTTTGAAGCTGCAGAGCTCATCGCCTCTGGTTCGTGATTGCCGGGGCTCCAGAGCAGCGGCCGAGTCATCGCAGCCCGGTGGTGATGTCGCTCTAGGCACTTGACGGATCACCCGGGCGTAGGGCATCGTTCCGTGGGGCGTGTCTGGGTCTGTGGTGGCGGTCGGGACCGGCTGCTGCGGGACCGCTCGTCGCGGCACTTGATGCAGCGCGGATCAGGGTGGCGGGGCGGGGGCGTCGCACGGCAGGGAACCGCATGGACTCCAACTCCTGGGAGGGAGCTGATGAGCGACGAGCAGGGCAGGGTGCACGGCGAGAGCGAATCGCTTTGGACGGAGTTGTGGGACACGCCGGTGGGGCGGCGCGGGGTGCTGAAGGCGGGGTTGGCCTCGGCCGCGGCGCTGGGGCTGGGTTCGATCGGGGCGCCGGGTGCGGAGGCCGCGCCGTCAAAGAGGCGGCGCCGGGTCGAGACGACGGACTTGCAGTTCGCGCTTTCGCATGTGCACGGCGTCACGCGGCTGACGTTGCGCGTCGACGGCGAGCGGATGGCGCTCAAACGGCATACGAAGGCCTCCCGCGATGCCCTGAGGGGGCGGGGTGGCTTATGGCGCGCCGTCGATCTCGCGCAGCTGACGCATCACGTCGACGGGGTGAAGCTGCCCGCCGATCGAGGGTTGATCGTCTCGGTGATCGGCAAGCGGGGGCGGCGCGAGGTCCTGGTTGCACAGCTGTCGCACGCACCGCGAGCGGCGGTCATCGCCCACGCGAGGCGCTCGCTTCGCGCGAAGGGCTCGTTCAAGCACGTCATCGGGTCGTCTCGGCGTCTGGCGGGACTCGGCCTGAAGGCGAGCGATCTCGGTTCGGCGCAGCGCGTGGCACAGCTTGCGACGGTCGTCGATGAGTGGACGACCGCGGTTGGCCTCACGAGCTACCACCCGAACATCGCGAACACGACGCTGACCACGGAGACGAACACGACGTTGTCGGCGACGGCGGCGATCACAACGCTGGCCAACTCGATCAAACGGCTACAGCGCGGCGGCAAGGACGTCGCCGACTTCCCGACGGCGACAAACAAAGACGGAAGCACGGCGACGATCAGCATCCCGGTCGTCAAGAACGGGACCGTGGTTGGCCATAACGCGACGAGCTTCACGACGTTTCGGCTCAATCCCCAGAACGACGCCGGCTTTGCACAGGCGGTGAAGGCGGGGCTGGTCGGGGGAATTCTCGCGGTCCGCAACGACCCGAATCTGGGGGCGGTGATCGACAAGCCGTTGGAGCAGGACCAGTCTGCGTCGAAGCAGACGTGGGTGCAGCCTCAGGGTGTCCTGCCGACGCCGCAGCCGGCCACGAGCGCACGCAAGGGTGCGGGGATCGACATCCAGGTCAAGAACCCCGGCTTCTGGTACGGGACGCAAACGTCGGTCAGCAGCGGGTATAGCAACGGTCAGGTCGCTCTCACGTTGTACAACAACTTCGTGCGGTGGGTGTGGGTGTATGTCCAGTACATCGGCAAGGACGGTGAGAACCTGTCGGCCAACCCCAACGCTACCTTCCCGAACACGAAGTACTCGCAGTCGCTGGGGTTGCTGCCGCAGGTGTTCACCGTCCTCGGGGTGCCGGTCTGGGGCCAGAACCACATCGGTGTCACGCTCAACTACCCCGAGGGGGCGCACACCGCGCGGCTGCTGTTCTGCGGCCTTGGAAGCAACCTGCTCGATGGCGGCTGGCGTCAGTACTTCCCCGCCGACGCATACCTCGACGCCAGCGGCAACCCACTGATCGCCCCGACCGACGAGGTGTTGGTCGCATCGCTGATTACCGGGATCCTCACGATCGGCTTGACCGCCTTCGCGCTCGCTACAGACCTCGACATCGCCGCCACCTGGGGCGCCATCCGCGGATTCTTCGAAGATGCAGACAGCCTGGTCATTGCCGACTTCGAGGACTTGGTCAGCGTCTTGCAGGCTTCTCTGACGGCCGCCGAGACGGTTGCGTTGAGCCTGGCCACCGGTGCGGCGACATACGAGGACATTTCCGCCAACGGTGGCAGCACGGCGAATATCTGGAGCATCCTGCTCGAGCTCGCCAGCGTGATCCCGAAGATCATCTTCAACCCTGCGCTATTGACCACTGTTTGGTTCAAGGTGGCCGCCGCGATCGCCGGCATCACGGCCGCGCAGAAACTGATCGCGGCGATCCCGTTCGTCGGTCAGGTGATCGCGGTGATCGAGGCGGTGGGGGATGCGATCACGTTGGGCGAGGCGTGCGACGAGACGATCGTGGCGCCGTGGGTGATCGAGAACGAGGTGACGTTGACATATCCGGCGACGATCACGATCGAGCATGATCCCGACGACGCGACCTTCCCGGTGACGGCGACGTCGTATCGGCTTGAGGCGAAGGTCGATGGCGCGGTGGTGCTCGATCCTGTGACCGGTTCGGTGAATCCGGGTGGGGTCGCGCAGCCCGGCCCGCTTGTGTTGCCGGTGACGGCGCCCTTTGGAGGGCAGCTGATTCAGTGGAGTGTCGTGTTTCTCAATGCGCGAGGGCAGCAGGTCGGGACGGGTGTCTCTCAGCAGTTCATCAACGATGATGTGAACAATGTGCCGTCGAACGTGAAGTTCGCGATTACCGAGCTTGAGGTGCCGATCGATTCAATGACTGCGTTCAAGCGCGCGGTAACGACCGGTTACAGCTCGGCGGGCTATACATGGTCGGATCAGATCGTCGACACCGGCACTGTTGCAAGCACTGGGATTCAGCAGGTGGTGTCGACCACGGTGGCGACAGTGGCGGGTGTGGCGGGGGTGGTGTGGGAGCAGGATGACCTGTACTACGTGAGGGGGGTGCCGGTCGCGCAGAGCGGTGCCACGATCTCGTTGGGCAAGGCGACGAACGAGGCGTATGCGCGGCGTCCGTTCCTGTTGCTCGATTCGTTCGTCGCCAAGGCCGATCAGGGCAATCACGTGCTGCTCGAGCCCGATCCCAACACGACGGCGTATCACGTGCGCAAGGTCACCCTGGACCCGACGACGGGCGCACCGACATGGGATCCCACCATCTCCTATGGCGATTTTCAGCTGCCGATCTCGGCGGCGGCGCTGCATTCCTCGGGGCGGGTGGTGGTGGTCGAGACCGCCAACAGCCGGCTCGGGACGCTGTTGCCGGCGGCGCCACCGATCGCGGCAGCGCAGGTGGGGCAGGCGTCCTACAGCGCCGGCCCAGGCACGCAGGTCGGCTTGCTCAGCTCACCGATCGCGATCGCGGTGACCAACCCTGGGACGGTGCTGGTGCTCGAGGCGGCGGCGGCAGGCGGCCAGCCGCAGATCTCGGCGTTCGATCTGAACGCCAACCCGGTGCAGTACTTCCAGCCGCCATTGACACGGCGGTCGCTGCTGGCTGCAGGCAGGCGCCGCGGCGCCGGCGCTGCGGGGCAATACACGCTGCCACTCGTGTCGGCCGGCACGTACCTCGATCTCGCTGTCGACGGCTCCGAGCAGATCTACGTCCTCTACTACACCGGCAGCGGGGACAGTCCCGGCGACTACCACGTGGACGTGTACACGCTCGCGGGCGCGGTGGTCAACAACCACATCGTGGGCGTGAACGTGCCGCATCTCGCCGTTGACTACTGGCGCAGCATCTACGCCGCCAACTTCGACCCGCTGATCGCCATCGGCACCAAGACACCTCACATCGATTCCGGGCTCAAGGTCGCCGAGCCATCGGTGAGCCGCTTCGACCCCGAAGAGCTAATCACCCGCAAGCCGCCCAAGAAACGCAAGCACAAGCACAAGCACAAGCCTGAGCACAGGCACAAGCACAAGCACAAGCCGCACAAGAAACACAAGTGAGCCACACGTCGCTCTGCGCCCCGGGCAGCTCCCGCCGCCGGCGGCGGCTGCTGATGGCTCCGTTGTTACTGGTGTGCCTGGGGTCGGCGGTCGCGTGGCTGTCGGCCGGACACGGTCGCTCAATCTCCGGGGCGTCGGCCGCGTCACGCCCGGTACGTGCGAGGGGCGCGAGCGACCTGTCTCGACTCCCGGCGCAGGCTCAGTCGGTCGTGTCTGCGGCGGTTGGCGCCTCAGACCCGCGCTTTGCCCCGCGCCGGTCCGGGGGTCGGTTCAGTCTCGACGGCGGGGGTGTGGCGGCGGCGCTGAGCCGTGGTGGCGTCAGCGTCCAGGGCGCGGGGGCGCGGCTGTCGCTGGGGCTCGCGTCGGTGGGGCGCGCTGGTCGTCTGCGCAAGCTGCCCGAGGCGCGCCCTCTGGTGCGCGCTCGCCGGGTCGTGTTTGCGCGCGGGGGCGGGGTGCTCGAGTGGTACCGGGCCGGGCCTTTGGGGATCGAACAGGGGTTCACGCTCGCCCGGCGGCCTGAGGGCTCAGCGGATGCGGTCATGCTGGCGTTGGGCCGTCCGGGGATCTCAGCCCGGCTGGCCGGTTCCGGGGTCGAGCTGTTGACACCGTCGGGGCGGGTGGCGCTGCGCTACGGCGGGCTGGTGGCGCGCGACGCGAGTGGGCGCCGGTTGACGGCGAGGCTGTTGCTGTCGGGTCGGCGCTTGCTGGTGCGGGTCGCCGATCGCGGCGCTCGGTATCCGCTGCGGATCGACCCGCTGATCCAACAGGGAGCAAAGCTGACTGCGACGGATGAGAGCGGAGCGGGGCAGCTTGGCTTCAGCGTGGCGCTGTCCGGCGACGGGGGGACGGCAGTGGTCGGTGGCTACCAGGACGACGGTGGCAGCGGCGCGGCGTGGGTGTTCACGCGGACCGACGGGACGTGGAGCCAGCAGGGGCCAAAGTTGACCCCCAGCGATGAGAGCGAACGGGGCTCGTTCGGCTTCAGCGTGGCGCTGTCCTGGGACGGCAACACGGCGCTGATCGGCGGGCCTGGCGACACTGGCCCCGTCGGGGCGGCGTGGGTGTTCGCCCGCTCGGGGAGTACCTGGACCCAGCAAGGGCCCAAGCTGACCAGTGGCCAGAGTGGCGACGGCAACTTCGGCATCAGCGTCGCGCTGTCGGGGGATGGCACCACGGCGCTGGTCGGCGATAGCGGTGACAACGACAATGTCGGGGCTGCGTGGGTGTTCAGGCGCTCGGGCGCCACCTGGAGCCAGCAGGGACCCAAGCTCACCGCCTCAGGCGAGAGCGGGCCCATTCCTGGCACATTCGGCTCGAGCGTCGCGCTGTCCGGGAACGGCAGCACGGCGCTGATCGGGGCCTCGTTCGACGGCGACGAGGCGGGGGCGGCATGGGTCTTCGTCCGCTCTGCGGACACGTGGACACAGCAGGGGCCGAAGCTCACGGCCCCGGACTTCGGTGGCGATTTCGGCTACTGTGTGGCGCTGTCGCTCGACGGCGACACGGCGCTGATCGGCAGCCCCGAGATCAACGCGGGAGCGGGCACGGGCGCAGCGTGGGCGTTTACTCGTTCGGGCACCACATGGTCCCAGCAGGGGCCAAGGCTGGCCCCGACCGACGAGACCGGCCAAGGGCATTTCGGCGACAGCGTCGCGCTGTCCGGGGACGGCAGCACGGCGCTCATCGGAGCCGCCGCTGATGCCGGCGGTGTCGGCGCCGCCTGGATGTTCGCCCGTACGGGCAGCACCTGGACGCAGCAGGGAGCAAGGCTGGCCGCGAGTGATGAGAGCGGCCAGGGAGCGCTCGGCTCGAGCGTCGCGCTCTCAAGTGACGGAAGCACTGCGCTTGTCGGCGCCCCGAGCGATCACGGCAACTTGGGCGCGGCGTGGGCGTTCGGATCGCCACCGAGCTCGAGATTCGTCTATTGGGACAACACGCAGGCGGGCACGATCGGCCGCGACACGATCGACGGTGACCCGGCGAACGTCGACCAGAGCCTCGTCACCGGGATCAAGCAGCTCGACCAGATCGGCGTTGCGGTCGACCGCCAGCACCTGTACTGGACCAACGGATTGTCGATCGAGCGGTCCAACCTCGCCGGGACCGTCATCAACCCCCATTTCATCACGCTGCCCGCGGCTGCTCAACACGTGGCGGTCGACGACCGGTACATCTACTGGTCAAACTTCTCCCAGATCGGTCGCGCGAAGCTCGACGGGACCGACGTGACGCCCAAATTCATCAACCCCGGCGGATTCGATCTCGGCGGTCTTGCGGTCGATGACTCCCACGTGTATTGGGCGGACCGGGGAAGCGGCACGATCGGAAGGGCAAACCTCGACGGGACGGGGGTCGACGCGAGCTTCATCACCGGTGTGGGGGACGTCACCGGCGTTGCGGTCGACAGCCAGCACATCTATTGGACAGAGCTGACCGCGTCGCCGCCCGATCTACCGGCCGGAGGTTCGATCGGGAGGGCCAGTATCGACGGCACCGGCGCCGATCCAAGCTTCATCACCGGCGCGGCGACGCCATTCGGGATCACCGTCGACTCTGCGCACATCTACTGGACCAATAACTTCAACTGCGACTATAAGACGCAGCCGGCGTCGGGGTGCACCGGTGGGACGATCGGGCGAGCGAATCTCGACGGCTCAGCGGTCAACCAGGCGTACGTCACGGCCGATTCGTCCCTAGGCTCCGGTTGCGGCACCGACGATCTCAGGTGTGGGCCGACCGCGGTGGCGGTGAGCGCTCCGACCCAGCCGATCTGCATGCGCACATCGTTGACGCCGGCGCTGCTCCCTCCGTCCGGCGGGGCGGTGTTCTCCCGGCCGCTTGACCCGGCGAGCCCGGATGCGAACGTCGTCGTGTTACCCGCGGGAGTTAGCTGGACCGGTGAGGGCTCGTGCCTTGGTGTGACTGAGGGCTCGACAGAGGTGATGACACATCCGACGTCGATCGAGGTCTCGCCCCATGCGGCGCTGCTGCTGCGCGATCAGCTCGCCGGGCTCACTTCCGCCTGGGGAGCCCGCGACGTCGGAGCCGCGGATCCAGCGCCGGTGCTGTTCCCCGGACGCTCGGACTGGCAGACGACCGAGGTCGATGTGATCGCGCCACAACAGCTGCTCACCACCTACGGCGGCTGCCCCGACTGCATCGTGCCGAAGACGAACACATTCGCCACCCTCACAGCTCCCGCGTCTGATCCAGACGTCGCCTACCAGGGAGATGTGAGCGGGGCAACGCTCACCGGGCTCACCCTCGCCGGCAACTTCGATGGCTGGACCTTCAGCGGCGCGAATTTGGTTGACGCGACCCTCACAGGCATCGGGGTCAGCGGCGCCGACTTCACCGGCGCCGACCTGCGCGGCGCTCAGCTCAATTCGCTGCGGTCTGTCGCGCCGCCGACCTTTGATCACGCGCAGATCGGCGCGGTCAACGGGAGCGGGCCGTGTACGACCTTCACCGACACGAACCTCGTCAACGCACATCTGACCAACCTCACCGCCGACATGGCGGGCTGCGCAACGATTCCGCTGCTGCCCGGCAGCAGCGTGCCGATCGAGCTGATCCACGAGCTGACAGTCGCCGATCAGGCGAATGTCGACTACCTCGCCGCTCGTTTCGTCGTCAACGGAGCCGATCATGCCGTGCTCGCCGGAGCCGACCTGGACGGCATCAACCTCGCTGGATCCAACGGATCGCCGGGCGCGAGCTTCGTCGGGTTCCCTGCCGATCTCGAGCGAACGAACTTCGACGGAGCCTCGCTCAGTGACACATCTTTTGAGCTGGCGGACCTCGCGGGCGCGACTTTCCAGGGCGCAACCGCGAAGGGCGCCTCGTTCGAAGACGCAGACTTGAGCGGCGCAACGTTGACCTCGCCGGTCACCAATCTCGAAGGCGCCGATTTCATCGGCGCCAACGTCAGCGGCGCGAGCTTTCAGAGTGCCGACCTGTCCGGGGCGCAATTCGATGACGCGCTGGCGACGAACACCGACTTCAATTCGGTGCTGGCGACCAACACCAGCTTCAACGGTGCGCACATCTACGGCGATGGCGAAGCGTTCAGCCAGGCGAGGGACCTGACCGGCGCGGACTTCGACGGTGCCTTGCTCGCCGGCCCCGCGACGGCCGGCGGGTTTGATCTGACCGGCGCCAACCTCCAGAGCGCCAAGTTCGATAACGCGCAGTGCATCGGCTGTAACTTCACCAACGCCAACCTTCAGGGCGTCAGCTTCACCGGCGCCTTCCTCCCCGGCGCGCAACTCGCGAGCGCGCTCAGCCTGCAGAAAGCGTCCTTTGACAATGCCTGGCTCTACTGTGGCGATCTCACCAACGATTCGTGCATGAAGGATCCGATGTCGGGATGGGACTGGCCCCTGACGCTGGGCTCACTGGAGGACTTCGGGCCGGTCGCATTCGGGTCCACCACGCTGAACGATGGTCAGTGGACGAACGTGACCTGCCCCGACGGAACCCCGTCACAGACGCATTCCCCACCGGATTGTGAGGGCCACCTGTTGCCGTCGGGGACGCTGAGCTTTCCGGCTTGCTCGGCGGTGACGCTCGATGCCTGTCCGACCCAGACCTCAACCATCTTTCCCTCAAGCGGCGAGCGCGCTGGCGGGTCGCCGATCGCGGTCGCATCCGCCACGCCGCCGATCTGGGCCAGCGACCTCGCCAAGCGTGGCTACTACGTTGGCCTCAACGACGCGACGATACAGCTGGTCGGAGGCGGTGGGCCCCCGCAGCTGATCGCAGGCATCCACGACGTGCAGTGCGCCGCGGCGACGCAGTCCTGCGGCGACGGTGGGCCCGCGGACCGGGCGCTGCTCGGAACGCCCAGCGGCCTGGCCGTGGGCCTCGACGGGTCGCTCTACATCGCCGATCCGATGCTGCACCGGGTTCGACGGATCGATCCCTCGGGCGTGATCACGACCGTCGCCGGCAGCGGCGAGCCGTGCAGCGCGCCCGCCGCAGGGTGTGGTGACGGTGGCCCGGCCACCGCCGCGAGGCTGAGCGGTCCCGACGGGGTCTGGGTCGACCCTGACGGTGACCTCTTCATCGCCGATGGCACGCGGGGGATTCGCGAAGTTCTCCCCGACGGCACGATCAAGACCGTGGGCCCCGCTCCGGGGAGCTACGACATCGTCAGCGTCACCGGCGACGGCGCCGGCAACCTGTACGCCGCAACACGCAATCCCGACTACCTGATCGAGGTCGATCCGACCGGCGCGCAGCCCGCCACGATCGTCGTCGGGACCGGAACTTCCGGCTACAACGGTGACTCGAACCCCGGGACCGTCGTCCAGATAGACCAACCCGCCGGGCTGTCCGTCGCCCCGGACGGCGACATCATCTTCGCCGACGCCGGCAACAACCTGGTCCGAGCATACGTACCGTCGTCCAAGGCGGTGATCGACCTGGGCGGCTTGGTCAACAACGGCGCACCCCAAGGCGGGGACAGCGGTGACGGCTGTTACGCCGATCAGACAAGTTTCCAGAACCCATCCGCAGTCGCCGCAAACCGCGGCTCGCTGCTCGTGGTCGCCGACACCGGAAACGCACAGCTGCGCCAGATCGGACCCGCCCCGTTGCAAGACCCCGCCTGCAACCCACAGCCCCCACCCACCGCTGAGCCACCCAAACCGCCCGCTCAGACCCCGCCCGGCGGACATCGGCGCGTTGGACTCGGCCACCTCCCGGACAACCACTTCACCGTGTCCGAGATTCGCGCCGACCGCAGGGGCGCCATCAGCTTCAAGGTCAAGGTCCCCGCCGGCGGCACAATCGACACGCTCGCAACCGCTTGGGACACCAACCTCGCCCACGTCGCGATCCGCCTGCAGCCGGCTCGGCACCGGTTCGTCTACGCCCGCGGACACACCACCGTGCGGCGGGCTGTGACACGGCGTCTGACGCTCAAACCCAACGCCCTCGGCAGACGGCTCGTACGCCACCACACCTACCGCCCGCTCCTGCGACTCTGGGTCAGCTACACCCCAACGGGCGGCCGCCACCGCAGCATCGGCTTCAGCGGCATCCTTCTCCCGAAGTGAGCTGCTGCGGCGGACGGCGGGGCTGACTCGATCACCTCATCGGCCGCCCCCAATCGCCGACTCTTCAGCAGATCTTAGGTGCCTCAGCTCTAATGTGAGGGCGCCCGCTGACCGATAACTGAATCGCGAGTCAGCGAACCGTCGTCCGGTCATCCGGGGCGCGGCGGGCGCGTTTTTCGGCGCTTTCAAGCGCCTTTTTTTCGGCGCTGCTCCAAGCGCCACAACAAGCACGAGGACATTGATGAGAACGCACGCGCGCGCATCTGCACGTGACCGTGCGAGCTGCGGAGGCTCGCGCGGATGAACGAGAACACGACAACTCAGACTCGCCTGCGCACGCGCGGCTCGCTGCCGCTCGGCCGTTCGTCAATGCCGGCCGCCCCCGGGCTCGACCGTGAGCATGTCTCGCGCGAACGTCGGCGCCGGACGCCCGAGCGACCGACGGATCGCCTCGTCGGGGCAGTTCCGGTTCGCGATCGGGTCGTGCCCGTGGTGCTTGCCTGTCTGTGGCTGGCGTCCGCGGTCTTCTTCTGGCAGTGGTGGCTGGAACCCGCGCACCGCTCCACGGTTGCCGGCTTGGTGGTCAACAGCGCGGTGCTTGGGTTCGACCTGGTCGCGGTGCCGCTGTGGTTCTTCTTCTTCCTGATTCGGATGCGGCGGCCCGCCACCGCGCTTGAGGTACCGAACCTACGCACCGCGATCATCGTCACAAAGGCGCCATCCGAGCCGTGGGAGCTCGTCCGAAACACGATCGAGGCGATGCTCCGGCAGGACTTCCCGTATCCGTACGATGTCTGGCTGGCCGACGAGAAGTTGACCGACGAGGTCATCGACTGGTGCGCCACCAACGGCGTTCACATGTCCAGCCGTGAGGGCGTGGCCGAGTACCACAACGCGAACTGGCCGCGGCGGACCAAGTGCAAAGAGGGCAACCTCGCGTTCTTCTACGACAGCTGGGGCTATAGCGGCTACGACGTCGTCGCTCAGCTCGACGCCGACCACGTGCCGGCACCCGACTACCTGCGCCGGATGGTCGCCCCGTTCTCCGATCCGCGCGTCGGCTATGTGGCGGCGCCCAGCATCTGCGACCGTAACGCCGATTCCTCATGGTCCGCTCGCGGTCGGCTGTACGCGGAGGCCGTACTGCACGGTTCCACGCAAGCCGGCTGCAACGACGGTTATGCGCCGAGCTGCATCGGATCTCACTACGCAGTGCGCACGACCGCGCTGCAGCAGGCCGGAGGCCTCGGTCCCGAGCTGGCCGAGGACTTCTCGACAACCTTGATCCTCACCGCGCACGGATGGCAGGGCGTATTCGCGATCGACGCCGAGGCCCACGGCAACGGGCCGGACTGCGTGGCCGACTGTGTCACGCAGGACTTCCAATGGGCGCGGAGCATGACGCGGGTCCTGTTGACGGTCACCCCGAAGTACTGGAAGGACCTCACGCTGCGCGCCAAGGTCAAGCTCGGCGGCTGTCAACTCTGGTATCCGCTGCACACCCTCGTGATGCTGACGATGGTGCTGCTGCCGGCATGGGCGCTGCTAGGCGGCGAGCCGCTCGTGCGTGTCTCCGTCGGTGCCTTCTACCTTCATTTCATCCCCGTCGGACTGACGTTGCTCGCGGCGGCGGTGTGGCTGCGCGCTCGCGGGCTCCTGCGTCCGGCGAACGCGCCGGTGATCAGCTGGGAATCGATTCTGTTCCAGCTCGTTCGCTGGCCATGGGCACTGATCGGCTGCGCAAGCGCGCTGTGGAGCTGCATCACGGGCCGCGACGGTGGTTTCAAGGTCACACCCAAGCGGGCCGGCGGCGAACGGCCGCTGCCGCTCCGGGTGATCGTGCCCTACCTCGTCATCTCGCTGGTGTCGATCCTCCCGGTGCTGCTCGTCAGCGATCCGGGAACGGCACGCGGCTACTACTTCTGGGCGCTGCTGAACGGGGCCGTGTACCTTGCGGTGTCGATCGCCGTCGTTGGGCTTCACATCACCGAGAACCGGGCACACACGAGCTTCCGCTCGATGCTCCGGTTCGCCGGCAGCCGATCGGTCGTGATCTCGATCGTCGCGGCAGCGCTCATATTCGCGGCTGCCCTTCACGGCCGGGAGGGGCTCACCGGAATGACGTGGCCGGGACAGCCCGCCGCCGCCGTACAGCCTTTCGCTTCACCCGAGTCGGGTGCCGGCCCGCGAGCCGCGACCGTCGACGTCGGCGTCACCACGACTCCCTTGGCCGACAATTCATCGCGACCGTGGACGGCACGCGACCTCGCGACGGTCAACCTCTTTGAGCGCGAGGTCCACAAGCACGCGAGCGTGGTGATGTGGTACGCCGACTGGCAGCACAGCGCGCCATCACTCGCCCAGCTGCGTCTCGTCGAAAGCCGCGGGAGCATCCCAGAGATCACGTGGGAACCGTGGGACTCCACCAAGGCCCTGCGGACGCCCCAGCCGCGCTATGCGCTGCGCAACATCGTCGACGGCAAGTTCGACGCCTACATCCGCGACTGGGCGCGGACGCTCGCGGCGTTCGGCAAGCCGGTGCGACTGCGCTTCGCGCAGGAGATGAACGGCAATTGGTATCCGTGGGGCGCGGCAACGAACGGCAACACCCCGGCCGAGTTCGTCCGCGCTTGGCGCCATGTGCATCACATCTTCACCGCCGCGGGCGCGACCAACGTGAAGTGGGTCTGGAGCCCCGTCTCGGGCGCACCTCGGCAGTACTTCCCGGGCGCTCGGTACGTGAACAGGCTCGGCGTGACTTGCCTGAACGGCGGCACGGCCGCGTTCGCGGCGGGGTGGCGGAGCTTCGCCTCGATCTGCGGTGAGTCGATTCAGCAGCTGCACGCCCTTGCGCCACGGCTTCCGATCGACCTCTCCGAGGTCGCCAGCGCCGAGGCCGGAGGCAACAAGGCCGCCTGGATCAAGGGCATGTTCCGCTTTCTCGCGCATCAGCCTGCGGTGAAGTCGTTGATCTGGTTCAACCTCGACAAGCAGACCAAGTGGCCGATCCAGAGCTCGCCCGCCTCCGTGCGGGCATTCCGGGCCGGGGTGCAGTCGAGCCGCTACAAGTGAGCAGAGACGCAAGCGCGCCTCCGCTCGCTCAGGGCGCGTCGAACCTCGCGACGAGCTCGCGGTATGCCGCGAAGGCGGCCTTCGGCGAGTAGTCGTCGCGCATCAGCCCGTACTGACTCTCAAAGCTCGCGGACTGAGAGTCGGCGTCGCGCAGGTCAAACCAGGAGTAGCCCGTGATGTTGTACGCCCGGCGGGCGCGGTTGACGGCGGTCACGGCCGCCTTCATCACGGTCACCTGCATTGCCTCCGTGCGGCCCGGACCGGTCGGATAGCCGTTCTCGGTGACTCGCAGCGGCACCCGGCGCGGGATTCCGGCCAGCGGCATGTACACGTCGCGGAGCCGGCGGAAGACGCCGTCCATGAAGTGCCCCGTCGCCGCTGCCATGCTGCCGGCGCCGAGCGCCGGCCCCCACGTGCCCGGGTACGCGTCCACGCCGACCCAGTCGACCGCATCCACAAAGCGCGCGCCCCCGACCCGCCCCAGGTAACTCCAGAAGGCGCGCTCGCCGTTGTCGGTCTGGTAGGCCCAGTTGAATCCCACCTTGACTTGGCCGACGCGATCGCTCCGGACGACGTCTCGAGCAGCGATCACGCCTCGGATCAGCGCGTCCTCGGCGCCCTTGTAATAGCCGTCCGAGGCGTTTGGAGCGCCGCCCGCATTCGCCTCGTTGGTGACCTGCAAGGAGACGAACCCAGGCTCACTCCCCAGCGACTGAAGCGAGGCCTGAACGAATTGGACAAAGCCGGAGACGTCGGCGGGAGACCCGCCGTCCGCCGGTCGATAGGTCAGCACGAGCTCGGTCTCGAACCCCGCGCGGCCATAGGCTGCGATCTCCTGACCGACCTGTTGCGCAGCCGAATAGCCGCCTGGACCCGTGTACCCCGCGTATAGGTGCAAGATGAATGGCCGGCCCGCTGGGCGTAGCTGCTCCAGCGCCGCGAGTCGCAGTGCCGCATCCTCCGGCTTCGTCGAGCCGCTCGGGCCAACGGTGCCGGCGGCTCCCCCGGGGTAGATGCCGAACACGAGCGGCGACACCGCCGCACTGAACCTGGAGTTGCGTGACCTCACGGATCGATGACGCAGGACCTCGTGGTGGCGGAGACGGTAGCTGCCGGCGCTCCTAGAGGGGGCGCTCGCCGAGGCGCCGGATACCGCTGCGAGCGCCGACAGTGCCAGCGTGCACAACAGCACGAGCGCGACCGTCCACCGCTTCAGATGAGCGGTTTGCACCGGCGAGCGTTGGCCAAAGCGAAGTACGGCGGCGTCTCCCTCTTCTTGCCAGGTTGTGCTCGGGGGCATTATTGCCTGGATCGTCGCGGGCGCGGCGGAACCCGAGTTGACGGGCCGGACGGTCAATCGTCCGTCGAGCTCTTGACTGGATCACGCCCGACCGACCAGCAATCTCCACCCAACACGCCGGGCAGAAGCGGCGCACGCAGCGTCGCCTCTACGCGAGCGATCCGCCTCGCGCTGCGACAGCTGGCGCACACGGCGCCGTCCTCGCCAGGCCTGCGGGCATGGCGCGAGCAGTTTGGCGAGCCCGTCTGATCGTGGCGTCCGTGCAGCGCTTGCGCCGACTACCGGGGTCGTCTTGCGGCCAAGCCGGATATATTTCCGCGTCCGCTCAGGAGAACGCTCAGCTGCAGGGAGGCACGTCGATGGTCTACAAGCTCGCTCGGATGCGCACGTTGGTCGGATTGGCGGTCGGCGGCATGGCCGTCACGGCGTTGCTCACAATCGGGAGCGCCGCCGCTCTGGCGGCCGGCTCGGGCCCGATGACGAAGGTGGCTCAGGGAGTCGATCCCGCTTCACTTCCGGGGTCGAAGGGCTTTGGCGATACCAACCCCGGCACGCCGGAGTCCGTGTCCTTCGTCCTGCGGGCGCAGAACCTTCGCCAGCTGCAAGCCAGCGTTACGGGCGGTTCAGACCACTTCCTGACGGTCACACAGTTCGCGAAGATCTACGGCCAGAGCCCGGCGACAATCGCCGCCCTGGAGGCGTATCTGGCCACCTTCGGGATCCACACACGCGCCTACGCGAACAACCTCGATGTGGTGGCCAAAGGGACGGCGGGCGAATTCGACAAGGCACTGGCGGTCCAGCAGCATCAGTATCGCGTGCCCGCCTACCCGGGCCTCGGCGGCCGCCGCGGCCTGCGAGCGCAAACGGTCCACGGCACTCCGCAGTCACCGCAGCTGCCGGCGTCGCTCGCCAACGCCGTCCTGGCCGTCTTGGGTCTGACCAACTACCAGTCGCTGGTCTCTAACGCCGTGCATGCCGACCAGCACATCCTGCACCCTCGGCCGAGCAGCACCTCGCTGTGTGTTGCTGAGACTGGCCTGCCGAAGGCCTGCAACACGCCAGCCGACTTCGCCGCGGACTACAACCTCAAAGGGCTCTACAGCCAGGGAGCGCGCGGACAGGGGCAGACCCTCGCGATCGTCACGCTCGCGGCCCTCGATCCGGGCGCCCCGCAACACTTCTGGAACAGCATCCTGGGCATACAGCAGAGTGGGCGCACCGTGACCGTCGCCAACGTCGACGGCGGGCCCGGCGCTCCCAGCGACGCAAGCGGCACCGGCGAGACGGACCTCGACGCCGAGCAGTCCGGTGCGCTGGCGCCAGACGCCAATGTGATCGTCTACCAGGCGCCCAACACGGATCCGGGCTTCTTTGATGCGTTCGCCGACGCCGCCAGCCAGAACATCGCCAGCTCGGTGTCCACCAGCTGGGGAGAGTCCGAGGTGGTGATCAAGGAGCTCATCGCGTCCGGGTCGGAAACGCCGGCCTACGTTGCCGCCTTCGACGAGATGTTCCTGGAGATGGCGGCCCAGGGCCAGTCGACGTTCGACGCCAGCGGCGACGAGGCGGCCTACGACGACTATGACGAGCTCGGCACGACCGGACTGTCCGTGGACAACCCTGCCGACAGCCCCTACATCACGGCCTCGGGCGGGACCACCCTGCCGTTCACCGGCACCGTCTCCGGGCCCGCCGGCACCGCTCCGATCAGCTCAGGTCGCGCTCAGCGGATCTGGGGCTGGGACTACACGTGGGCGCCGGTCGCGCAGGTGAACGGAGAATCGCTTCAGACGATCGCCGAGGATCCGTTCCTCGGGGTAACCGGCAGCGGCGGCGGCTTCAGCAAAGTCGAGTCGCAACCGTCCTACCAGCTGGGGGTGTCCGGGACTACCTCGTACACGGCGGTTCCGTACTTCAAGTCCACCAAGGTTCAGGACATCGGCGGCGGCGTGTTGGAGCCGACCGCGTTCGCTTTTGACCCCCACCCGCCGACCATCGAGGGCTTTGGCTCCGGCCGCGCCGTGCCCGACGTTTCCACTGATGCCGATCCGATGAGCGGCTACCTGCTCTATGAGCCGTCGTTCGCCGGGATCGGGCAGCCGGTGCTCCAGCCCGACTGGGGCGGCACGAGCTTCGTGGCGCCGCAGCTCAACGGATCAGCGGCGGTGATCGACTCCTACGTCGGCCACCGCGTCGGCTTCTGGAACCCGTCCATCTACCAGTTCGCAACCCAGCACAACTCGCCGTTTGACCCGCTCAACAAGCCGGGCACAGGCAACGACAACATATTCTTCAGCGGCACCCCCGGCACCGTCTACAACCCCGGCGCCGGCCTCGGTGTTCCGGACTTCACGCAGCTGGGCGCAGCGTTCGCCAACCAACGCTAGCGAGAGCGGGCTCGGCTTTGGGCGCGAACTCATAGGGCGCGCCCCCTGGCGGCGCCCTCTGGGTTCGGCTCTGGCGTTCATCTTTATGAACGGAGGATGACCAGGCGGTCCATTTTCACGGCGCGCCGTCACCGCCAGACTTGGAGCATGTACGTGCACAGGCTCGTGCTCGGAGACCGTGAGGACGATGTCCGAAGAAGTTAGCCGGGCGGAATGGATCGAGCGGGGAGTTGCCGTCGCCGCGGGCCTGGCGTCGGCGGGAATCCTCGCGGGCGGGTTTGCGTCGTCGGCGACGTCGTCGGCTCCCTCCCGTCAGGACGTTGAGGTTCTGAATTTTGCGCTGGCCTTTGAGGAGCTCCAGGCGGATTTCTATGCCCGCGCGTCGCATGCCCTTCGGCTGCATGGCGATTGGCGGGAGTTCGCGCGGGTCGTCGGTGGGCACGAGCGCGCCCACGTGGCGTTTCTGCGTCGCACCCTTGGCGCCTCCGCCAAGCCGGCTCCACGGTTCCAGCTGACGCGGACACCGGCGAACCTTGCAGATTTTCAGCGTGCAGCGATCGGCCTCGAGGACACCGGGGTGGCCCTATATAACGGGCAGACCGGAAACCTGACGCCGGCCTCACTTGCCGCCGCAGCGGAGATCGTTTCGGTGGAGGCGCGACACGCGGCGTGGGCGCGCGATCTCGCGGGCGAAATCCCTGCGCCGGTTGCCACCGATCCTCCCGCCGACGCGGCGCAGGTGAAAGCTCGGTTGTCTGCGCTCGGGGTGAAGATTGGCTGACGACAACGTGCTGTCCTGGGTGCTGGAGTGCGTTGACAGCGACGGTGCGCTCGCGGAGACCGCCGATGCGGTGTCCACGACCCGACGCGGGCTGTTTGGCCTGGCTGCCGGCGGTGCGGCACTGGGTCTTCTCGGCGGCGCGACCGAGGCCCGTGCGACCGGTTCGAGCCATGGAGACGTCAGCATCCTCAACTACGCACTTGGCCTCGAGTACCTGCAGGCGGCCTTCTACACCGAGGCGGAGCGTCTCGGCGCACTGCACGGTGCGCTTGCCCAACAGGCGCGGATCGTCGGCAGTCACGAGCGCGCGCACGTAGCCGCATTTCGCCACGTGCTCGGCAAGTCAGCGATCCCGCGCCCGACGTTCAACTTCCGGGGCGTCACTCAGGATCCCAACCTGTTCCGTCGCACCGCGGTCGCGTTCGAGGACCTGGCGGTCGAGGCCTACAAGTACCAGCTCCCGCACATCCAGTCGCCGGCGTACCTGGCGGCAGCGGTGGCGATCCATTCGGTGGAGGCGCGACATGCCGCGTGGATCCGCAGGCTGGCTGGGTTTCTCCCGGCCGCGACGGCCTTCGATCAGACGCTGGCGCCGGATAAAGTAAAGGCGCTCGTGGTTTCCACTCACTTCGTCGTAGCTCGCCCGCACACGGCGGCGCATAATTCACCGAAGTTCACGGGGTAATGCCGCGTCGCAGGCGACGCGTGCTCGCGGTTGCCACCCTGCCCGCGGTGGCTCTTGCTGTCGTGGTGGTAGGTGCACCGAGCTCGCACTCAGCACCACCAGCGGTGCTGTTGCCCCCGCCGCGGGCCGCGTTCCCGGTGCCCCGCCCGAGCGCACTCCCGACGCTCCGTGGGGTCTCTTCATTTAGCCCGGTCCGACAGGAGGTGGTGGCGCGAGCCGCTCCAGCGCCGAAGGCTGCAGCGGTCGCGACAGTCTCCCTGCGGACACCCGAGGGCACCACGAACATCTTGGAGTTGGTGGGCCGGGCACGGGTCGAGGCGAGCGGTCTGTGGCAGCGCGTGCGCCTTGCTTTGCTGCCGAATGGGACCACGGCCTGGGTTCCGCGTTCTGCGCTCGGTGGGCCGACTCAGTTGGACACCCGCCTGGTGGTCGACCGCGCTCGCTTCCGAGCGACCCTGTTTCGCGACGGCGTGCGAGTGTTCAGCGGTCCTGTCGGCGTCGGGGAGCCGCAGTGGGTGACGCCGGCAGGTGACTTCTACATCCGGGACATCCTCAAGCGCTACCGCAGCCCCGCCTATGGTCCAGTCGCGTTTGGCACCAGTGCGCGCTCGACGAAGATCACTGACTGGCCGGCCGGTGGCTACATCGGTATCCATGGAACCGATCAGCCGAACCTGATCCCCGGTGCGATCTCACACGGTTGCATCCGGATGCGCAATGCGGACATCCTGAGGCTGGCGAGGCTGATGCCCGTCGGCACGCCTGTGATCATCCGGTGAGCACGGGGAAACCTTAGGAGGTGCGCCCGATCATCCCAAAGCGCAAGGTCGCGATTGTCCTCTCGCTCGTCGTGGCGGCGTCGAGCGTTCCGGTGGCGCAAGCCGCCACCCACCCGCGGGTGCGAGCGCCAGAGCAGCTGATCCAGCAGTTTCCACTCAACCCGCAAAAAGCATCACCGACGGCACCCGGCGCCGGCGCCAAGACATCCACGACTCGGACATCCACCGCAGCGCCGCCGCGCCACAGCGCGGGCGGCGGCACGGGCACTGGGTTCATCTTCTTGCTGCTCGGGATTCTGGGCGTGCTTGCCCTGGGCGGCTTTCTGCTGGTGCGCTCGCGCACCGGGTCCCTCGGTCGCGTGTTCCAGACCAAGCCCCGGCCGGCCCGGCCGTCCCCAAGAGCGGTCTCCAAGCAGCCGACGCAGCACACGCATTCGGCGGTCGCATCGTCTGCGGACGGCGTTGGGCAGAACGCTCGCAACGGTGCGGTCCAGGTCCATGACGAAACGACTGAGACTGACGACGGAACTGCCGCGTTCGATCGCGGGACAAGGCTCGAGGCGCGGGGTGATCTGGTCGGCGCGGAGGCGGCATACCGTGAAGCGGATGCTTGCGGTCATGGTGGTGGCGCATCCAATCTGGGGGGGCTGCTGGACGACCGCGGCGACGTGACCGGTGCCGAGATCGCCTACCGTCGCGGTGCCAAGCGAGGCGATGTCAGCGGCGCGTTCAACCTTGGACTGCTGCTCGAACGACGGGGGGACCTGCGCAGGGCGATGACCGCATACCGGAGCGCCGACAAACGCGGCCACGCCGGTGCCGCGGCCAACCTCGGACGGCTACTCGAGGACCGAGGCGATCTGGACGGTGCGCAGCAGGCGTACCACCGAGCAGCCAACCGCGGCGACCCTGCCGGCGCGTTCAACCTTGGCGCACTGCTCGAGGAGCGGGGTGACCCGGACGGTGCGGAGGCAGCGTATCGGCGCGTCTGCGAGCTCGGGAGTGGGGAGGTACTGGAGATGGCCCGCGAGGCGCTGTTCGATCTCGACCGAAGCAGCTAAGCGGCTGGCAGCGGCAGGGCGGCGTCTATGCCGGAACCGGTTGGCTGGCCTGCACCGTTGTAGCTCCTGCGAACCGGGCTGCTGAGTCTGGGTCGTGTGAGGGGAGGAAGACGGTCGGGTGCTCGGCGCAGTGGGCCAGAATCGTGTCGAGCGTTGCAACGTGGACCTTGGGATCCGGGCCGATCGCGTCCGCGCGTCGTGCGTGGAGCTGCTCGAGTGAGTCGGTGACGTCACCCGCGAGCATCACATGCCGACCCGTATCGTCGACACAGATCACGGACACGTGACCGGGCGTGTGGCCGGGGGTCGCGACGGCGACGATTCGCCCATCGTCACTGAGCTTGCGGCTCCGTGGGAACGCCCCGAATGGTCCGCCGTCGAGTGCGAAGGGCTCGGGCGCGAACCCGGGCGGGAGCGGTTGACGCAGGACGCGGCGCATCACCCGCGCCGCCGGTGACCGGAGGAACCGCAGCTCGGTCTCGTTGACCAGCACGCGCCCACGTACGTGGACCAGCCCGTCGATGTGGTCGCCATGGGCGTGGGTCAGAACGACCTCCGAGACATCGTCGAGGTTCAAGCCAGCTGCGGCCATCGCGGCTGGGAGTTCCTGCTCGCGTGTGACCTCCATGCGGGCAAATGGGACGTTTCGCGCCGCGGCGGTCTCACCGCTGTCGACGAGTCGCAGAGCCCCGTCGTGTTCGATCGCCCAGCAGTGGATCGGCAGCGGGTCCGAGAACGGGCCCGGCATGAACAGATCGAGCTGGCGTCGAGCACCCGAGCTCGGGAACAGAAAGCTGTGCTTGACGCGCACTGCTCCGGTGTTGAGGGGATGAATTTTCATCGGCTCCTTCTCTCTTTTCGGTCGGCGCCGGCTGCGGTGGCGCCCTTGTGATTGGGCGCGAAGCCGCGCAGAATCAGCTCGACCACGCCTACGGCAAGACCTTTGTCGATCGGCCCGCCGGTGACCAGCAGGCGATAGAAGAGGGCTCCGGCCAACACGTCGAGGGCGAGGTCGAGATCGAGACTGCGACGCAGATCTCCGCGCCGAATGCCGCGCTTCAGGACGGCACTCAGCGCCGACCGTCGTGCGGTCAAGAACTGTTCGCGCACCGTTGTCGCGAGCTCCGGGTTGCGGCGCGCCTCCTCGACGAGCGAGGGCATCAGCCTGGGGGCGAGCGGACCGCTGTAGAGCTCGACCGCCTGCTCCATCAGGGCGAGCAGGTCGGCGCGCGTCGAACCGGTATCGGGGATCGCGATCTCGTTTACGAGCGTCGCCACGGCAGCGCTGACCAGCGCGTTCTTCGACGGGTAGCGACGGTAGATCGTCGCTTTCCCCACACCGGCCCGGTCAGCCACATCATCCATGCGGAGATCGCGCACTCCGCCTTCGGCCATCAGCTGCAGCGTCGCGGACACGATCGCCCGATCGGCTCTCGCATCCTTGGGCCTTCCGATCGCCCGCCGAGGTGAAGCATCGCTCGACACTTACTGCGCCCTGCGCGCGCATGCCACCGGGCTCGCCATGTGACCGAAGATTGCCATCGGGAAAACGGTACCAGACTTTCGATACTGGCTAGTCTCGAAAGTCGTAACCCGCGGCCAGGACTCAGAGAGTCGCGGTGATCAGCCGTAATCCGACGTCAAGCGCGGTGTGGGCCAGCAGATCGCGATAGCGACGCTCCCAGGCTCCGTTGTCGAGGTCTTCGCGCAGCGCAGCGAGAGCGCGGTTGACGACCGTGGCGGGCAGGTCGTGCCACGGTGACGTCGCCGCCCGGACAGCGGGATCGAGATAGGCGCGGGGTCGTCCCCAGAACGCCGCCAGAAACCCGTCTTGGCAGTCGCGCGGAACCGCGAGGACATCGACCTCGGCGTGGGGCGGCAGCGCGCGCAGACGGTCGATCGGCAAGATGCGGGCTGCATGCCGGCCGAGAAGCTCCGGGGAACCGGCACCGGCGCCGACGTTGAGAACCGTGCGCGCATCCCCAAGCGCGGCCCATATGTGGCGTGCCAGCACCGGGTCAGTCCGGCGAATCGCGCTATAGCCCACGCCGATGCGGTCATAGGCCGGAACGGAGGCAGTCATCGCTACGTGCTGGTGAGGGGGACAGCTGGACCTGGCCCGGGCCTGCGTGGCGCATGTCCCACCCGTTTTACAGTGCGCGGCCAAAGGGGTCCGTAACTGGTTCTGTCGCCTGCCCCGCCTGTTCGAAGGTCCCGGTCGTGCTGTCGGCGTATGCTCGTAGGACCAAAGAAACGTGACCCGAAGGGAGCGGAGAAATGGCTGAGACCGAGAAGGCGATCCTTGCCGGCGGGTGCTTTTGGGGTGTCCAGGATTTGATCCGGAAGCTCGATGGTGTGACCGGCACACGGGTGGGCTACACCGGCGGCGACACTCCCAATGCGACCTACCGCAATCACGGCTCGCATGCGGAGGCGATCGAGATTCAGTTTGACCCCGACCGCATCTCCTACCGGGACCTGCTCGAGTTCTTCTTTCAGATTCATGACCCGACGACCAAGAACCGTCAGGGCAACGACGTCGGCGCGAGCTACCGCTCGGCGATCTACTACGTCGATGATGAGCAGCGCCGGATCGCGGAGGACACGATCGCCGACGTCGAGGCCTCCGGTCTGTGGCCCGGCAAGGTCGTGACAGAGGTCGAGCCCGCCGGACCGTTTTGGGAGGCGGAGCCCGAGCATCAGGACTACCTCGAGCGCTATCCCAATGGCTACACGTGCCACTTTGTCCGTCCGGGCTGGAAGCTCCCGCGACGCGTGCAGGAAGCGGCGCACTGAGGCAAGCGATCTAGACTCATCCCCGTGAGCCTCTTTCGCGTTCTCGGCCAAACGTCTGACGACTCAGCGCTGGCACGGCGGGCCGCGGCGGTACACGTAGAGAAGCGCCAGGCGATTCGGTCGACGCTGCTTGGCGTCGGCACCTTGGCGTGCGACCACTGCGATGCGCCGATCGCGGTCGGCGATCGTCCGCTGTTGCTGACTGACCAGCTGACGTGCCCGTTCTGTCGTCGCCAGGGACCGGCGCGCGACTTCCTGTCTCTCGCGCGACCGACGCGTCCGGCACGAGTGTTCGTCCGGATGACGATCCCCTAAGGCCGACCTGCTCTCGCGATCGGGGACGATCAAGCGCCGGCAGCCCACCCTTGGGTGTCTCCTTGATACGGCTGTGAGCGGTAGGCGCTCAACCTGCGCGGAGGGGAGTGACTCGACTACGGCTGTGAGCGGTAGGCGCTCAACCTGCACGGAGGGGAGTAAATCGACTACGGCTGTGAGCCGGAGTCGCTCAACCTGCGCGGGGAGGAGTGATTCGAGCACGGCCGTTCGCTGGCCCAAGTAGAGTGCTAGGAGCAGTCTCCACCGCTTGGGTGCCGCGCTCTCGCATTCTTCCTGTGGCCAGTGTCCCTAGAGGAGCGACGAGGAGTGCAGCGCAATGCCCAAGCAGATCCAAGAGCCAGGCCCGGGACGATCGACAGCAGCAGCGGCCTTCGACGAGCTCCGTAAGGAGATCGCGCAACGCAACGAGCAGGCCCACCAGAAGGCCCGCAAGCTCCGGGACGAGCGTGAGCGCGAGCAGCTTCTCGCGCGACGGGGGCACGACATTTAGATCCGGGCGGTCACATTCTTCGCAACCGCCGGTGACACCGACGGCCGAAGGCTGGTGATCGAGCCTCGGATGCGGCTTCGCGCGATGGCCTTCGCAGCGATGCTGCTGCTGCTCATCCAAGCCGCGGTCGGGATCGTCGTGAATCTGTATGTGGCGATCCCGGCGCACCATCCCGGAGCGAACCCTTCCAACTACGTCGGCGGATCGTTCCACAGCCTCGTCTGGGCGATCGCTCACGGGGGCGTAGCGCTCACGATTCATGCGGCGCTCGGCGTAGCTCTTGCATTCGTCGTGATCGGGATCGCGATCGACGGATGGCGACTCGGGAGCCGGGCGATCGCGATCTGGTCGAGCATCGCTGCCATGCTGGTGATCGGCGCCGGCTTCAACGGTGCGAGCTTTCTGGACTTCAACCACGACGCCAGCTCACTCGTGATGGCGCTGCTCGCGTTCGCGGCGATCGCCTGCTACTCCGCGGTGATGTTTCTCCTCGCCGGCGCGCCAGCCGCCGACACATAGTTGAAGACCAGCGTTGTCAGCCACCGGCGCGCTCAGCGACGGCGCGGTCGATAGTGCGATCGCGCGCCCGAAGATGATCTCGGCGCTCGCCGAATACATGGCCGCTCGGACCGTTAAGTCGTCGCACTACGCGACCTTCTGCAAAGTGCCCGCGTCCGTGTCCTGCGCAGCGGAGGAGCGCTTGATGCCCCAAAGCACGAGTCCGAGCGGGATCGCCCAGTTGAAGATGATGTTCCCGGCCTTGGTGTCAACCGTTCCAGCGATCACGTGAAACGGGACCATCGCGGCGAATATGCACGCCCACATCAGACTGAGCTTGCGGTTGATCTCCTTGAACCTGGGCGACCCCCAGTACTGCTCGGGCACCTGCTCGCGGGCGTACTGCTCGGTGAACGGCGTGAAGAACAGCGAGGCGAACGAGATCAGCGACAGGATCAGCGCTGCGATCCCGCGCGCGTACCGTGCCACCCAATGGGCAGTCGACGCGTCGGCCAGGAAGGCCACCACCACGAACCCGATGAAGGTCACGACCGCGCCGACCTCGATCAGCTTGGGCCGTCCGGCGCGCACGCCGGGGACCGCGATCACGATCGCGGCCGCGAGCGCGGCCAACGATCCCAGCTTCAGCGATGCGTGCGACGCGAGCACCGTGAACACGATCCACGGGATCAGCGCAATGAAGATGCCCTTGCCGCCCCCGCTGTGCTCTGCGCTTTCACTCTCACTTGATGACATGGAGGTCTCCTCCCAGTTGACGTGACGGCTGATCGACATGCCGGAACTCTCCCGCGCCGCGCTCGATCTGTCCTGCGTAGCCGATTACATAATCGCGACGAGCCCGCTTTACCAGGCGTAGGTGCTCGCGCGCCCGAGCATCGGGATCTCGACCGTGCCCGCCGTTCTTCGCGGTGCAACAAGCGTGAGCACAACCCCGCCGCGCTTGAGCCCCCGCCAGCGGACGCTGATTGGGCCGTGGGCGTTGGGACAACTCCCTGCGCCCAGCTCAGGCGACTCGGCTCGGGCGCCACCGTCCAGCGGGCGAATCCGGGCGCCGCCGGCGCGACCCGAGCACGTGCTCAGAGAGCGCCGGCACGGGGCCGCCGACCAGGCGTAGCCGGAACTGTCGGCGATCGCCCCAGCGGCCGGGACCCCGTTGGGCTCGATCCGCTCCCGATCGCGCTCATCCGAGTGCGCCGCGAACCCGCCCAGAACCTGGGCAGACGCGACGAACTGAAGGTCCGCTGGGGCTAACCGCTGGGTCGCGTGTAGACGTCGGCGCCGAAGGAATCGACCTGAGGCTGCTGGGCATCCCCGAGGTGTTTGAGGCCGAAGATGTCTTCGATGCTGCGCAGCTGCGAGTAGTGGTTGTACGGGTGGCGGCTGACCGTGCCCGGGTTGATGAACTTCGAGAGCAGCACCGCCCCGACCCGCCCGCCGCCCGGGCCGTAGAGCCCGACCTCGTTCATGTTCGGATGCGAGGGATCGTCGAACCCGAGGTCGTCGACTTCGCCGCAGCAGGCTCCCGCATTGGAGTCGTCACCCGACTCGTCGAACGTGATGAAGATCAGCCCATTCTCCTGGTAGGCAGGTGACGCCATGATCTCGGGGATCCACTTCTCGAGGAACTGATTGACCTTGGGCAGCCGCCCGCGCGTGCCGTTCTGGCACTTCGGGAAGTCATGTCCGTCAAAGCATGTATTGGGCGTGACCATCGAGTAGTTGGGCGTCGTCGCGACGCTGCTTAGGTCGTTCGCCAAGGGCTTGAGCGTCACCACGTGCGAGTCGCAGAACGACTTGCGCTCGATGATCGACTTGAAGTACATGAATGGGTTGTGGCGGGTCGCGTAGCTGTCA
This sequence comes from uncultured Solirubrobacterales bacterium, assembly GCA_963770885.1. GTDB lineage: Bacteria > Actinomycetota > Thermoleophilia > Solirubrobacterales > Solirubrobacteraceae > Palsa-465. The sequence goes on from CAVYRI010000005.1 coordinate 113,660, forward strand.
TTCGCGGGGCTCGTGCTGTCGGTCAGGTCGACAGCGCCCACCCTTGGATGGCCACATGCCGGGCCATGGGGCGTCATCACGGTGCCATCGCGGTGCGGATCGTTGCCCATGTCCTGCGCGTACTCGCGCCACGTCAGATGGTGTCGTGACAGCTCCGAAGCGATCGTCCGGATGTACTTGGGGAACACGCACCCCTCGCCCGACAGCTGGCCGTATTTGGTGAACTTGTCGAAGTTCTCGCCGCCGAACTGGATGAACGGCGCGTAGATCCCGCAGTCCTCGTTGAGTTCGTAGTTTCCGGACTGGCCCGAGATCTCGGCGGTGTAGTTGTCAAGGCTGTCGTGGCCGATCCCGTAGTAGTTGCGCAGCAGCGCGCCATCGGCGACGAGCGTCTTGGTCAAGTAGGGCGAGAAACGGTGACCACTGGGCCCAAACGTGTAGCCGAAGTTCTCGTTCTCGAGGTTGATCACCCACACGTGCCGGATCGGCGGCGGCCTGAAGGCGGCGCCGGCACCTGGTACGGCGACCAGCATCGCGATTGCGACCGTCAGCATGGCCACCACGATTGTGGCTGGTCTCCAGATCGCGCAGTTACGTGTCAAGGCCATCGTCCGTCCTTTGCTCATCGCCAGCCCAAAGGGCCCCCGCAGCCGCGACACCCTATGTAGCGGCGCGAGCGCAGATACGGCCGTGATGTGAACCTCCAACGCTCGGAGCTCGGCGCCGCCCCAGTCCTCAGCATCGGCTCTCGGATCGGCATTGCCACCGGCCAACGCGTCCTCCGTCGCCGACTCGATCGTCCGCTTCGGGATTCGCGAATCGTGAAAGCGCTCGTCCGCGAGATTCGGGGTCGGCTCGGAACGGGGTGTGTGGTACATTGGTACCATGGTACAGATCGAGCGCACGCAGACGGGCTTACGGATCGAGCGAAACACGCTGAAGGTCCTGAAAGCTTTGGCCGAATACCTGGATCTGTCGCTGGGCGATCTGGTTGAGGGCATCGTTCTGCACGTCTTCGAGGGGCAGGCGCCGTTCAGCCCAACGGTCCTGGCCAAGATCGAGCAGCTCAAGGCCGTCTACGGGCTGACGCTGACGGCGGCCGACGCACACAAGTTGACCGAAGAGGAGTAAACGATGAGTCAGCGACTCAGCGACCGCATTCACGTAGCGTTGCCGGCCGAGGAGGCATTCCAGCTATTCACTCCGCGTGGCGAGTGCGAATGGGCGCGCGGATGGGACCCCACGTTTCCTGCGCCGACCTCCGATGACAGCGAGCCAGGCACCGTCTTCGAGACCGACGCGCACGACAAACGCGCCATCTGGCTGGTGACCGACCGCGTATGGGGAAGGCGAATCGCGTACGCGCAGGTAATGCCGGGCGAAAGGGCAGGCACTATCACCATCACGCTCGAGACGACCGAAGGTGGCAGCGAGGTGGAGGTCGTGTACGAGCTCACGCCTCTGAGCGAGACGGGCGCGCACCACGTCGAGCAATTCGCCGGCCGCTATTGCGATTATCTGCGGTCGTGGCAGGACGCAATCGCGGCATGCCTGGAGGAGCGAAACGCGGCATAGACCTCGCGCTCGTCAGATGAACCTGGGTGAAGAAGGGGAAGCGATCGCCCAGCCGCCGTCCCGCGAACCGGCCGGCCATGGCGGCGAGGCGATCAGGTGCCACGGATCAATGACCGCGCCTTCGCGGGGCCGACTACGAGATCGTGAAGGTCGCCGCCCACCTCGAGTCGACCGGACTGTTCGACGCCGCCGACCTTCACGGGCTCGAAGCCGGCCGTTCGGATCAGCCGTTCGACTTGCCAGCCGGCACGCTTGTCGTCCGTCGCGTAAAAGAGAACGGCCAGCTCCGGTGACCGGTTACTAGAGGACTCGAGGAGATCGCCCGACATGCTGCCAAACGCCATCGCCAGGCGCGCCCCCTGCGGCAGCCACCCAGCCACAACCTTCCCAGAGGATTGGCGTTGCGGCAGCAGACGCACGATTTTCCCTTGTGCATCGAGGCCGACCGGGTTGCTCGGAACGACCACAAGCTTGTCGGTTAGCAAGTCGGCGATCTCTTCTATCACGCCCTTCAGCACGCCAAACCGCAGCGCGAGGATGACGGCATCGGCGCCCTGCAACGCGTCGCGGTTGTCGCCGGCAGCGGCCGCACCTCGCCCGATCCCCGCAGCCAGCGTTCGTGCCGACTCTGTGTCGGCGCTCGACAGACGCAGGGTCTCGCCGCCTGACGCGAGCCGACGGGCGATGACCGACCCGAGCCCTCCAGCGCCGATGATCGCGGTGTTCATGACCCGCCCGTCTCTCAAGTCGTCTGCTCGGATGGCCAGTGAGGGGGCGTCCAGTCCCCTTCTGGGTCCGTGGTTTGTCCGACTTCGATGATGTGTCCGTCGGGATCGCGGATGTAGCAGCGGGTCTCGTACTGGTGCTGTTTGGGCGGCGTCAGGAATTCAGCGCCACGGGCGCTCCATTCGGCGTACACGGCCGCGATGTCTTTGACCCGGATATTCAGGAAGCTGCTGACCCGGTCGGGATCGCGTGGCGTCTCCAGCGTGACCGTAGGCTTGTCGTCCGTCGGGCCGCCGCCAACGCTGATGACGATCCAGCTGTTGGATAGTGCGACATTGGTCGGCTCTCCCGACGGCTTTCCGGAGAAGGCGACCCTGCCGCCGAGTACTTCGGTGTAGAAGCGCCGAGCGCGCTCGACATCGTCGGAGACGATAAAGCGAGTCAGCACAAGCCCCTCTGAGGGCGTACTCGATGGCCAGTGAGGGGGCGTCCAGTCCCCTTCTGGGTCCGTGGTTTGTCCGACTTCGATGATGTGTCCGTCGGGATCGCGGATGTAGCAGCGGGTCTCGTACTGGTGCTGTTTGGGCGGCGTCAGGAATTCAGCGCCACGGGCGCTCCATTCGGCGTACACGGCCGCGATGTCTTTGACCCGGATATTCAGGAAGCTGCTGACCCGGTCGGGATCGCGTGGCGTCTCCAGCGTGACCGTAGGCTTGTCGTCCGTCGGGCCGCCGCCGACGTTGGTGATGATCCAGGTGTTCGATAGCGCGACGTAGGTCAGCCCTCCGGGGCCGGAGAACGCCACCCTGCCACCGAGTACTTCGGTGTAGAAGCGCCGAGAGCGCTCGACATCGTCGGAGACGATGAAGTGGGCCAGCACAATCCCATCCGGGGGCGGTGGGAGCTCTGCCATCCGGCACCTCCATTGGTTGGGCCTCAAACCCGCTCACAACCGGGCCCGGAGGCGGTGTCCTATCGAACGCGCATTCCATCTGCTTCCACGGCACGGGTCAAGAACCCGTTCGATTCGCGCCGGCGTCGGGGTGGGTGGAGGTCGCCGAGAGCCCGGTGTTTCGGACTCTGAGCGCCAGTCCCAACCTCCTGCAGTGCGCCCCTGCCACCGGGCTTGCCGGTGATCGCCAGCTCCGGCGACCAAGTGGGGACGCGGCCGACGAGCACTGCGGCGCGCTTGCGGCCCGCGACCTCTATCGGTGCACGCCGACGCGGCTGAGCGAGCAGCCGGGTGCTGTACGTCCTGGACAGCGGGGAGATTGTCACGGAGTGGTCGGATTGTCAGTTGGGCGCAGGTGAACGAGCCGTCTCGCCCCGCCGGCTGACTCACGGCCTGGTGATCACGCCGTACTTGCGGCCTTCCGCCACGCACCGCTGCTTCGGCGACGTGAGACCGCTCGGTTACTCAGTGACTCCGCGCGGTCTGGCGACCGGCGTTGACGACCGTCGCGGTGCAGGTGTTGCGGCGGCTCGCCCTCGATTAGTATCGAGCTATGCGCCTCTGGAACCGGCGTGCCTGGCTGGCGTTGCCGGCAGTGGTAGCTGTCCTTGGGGGAGGTGTCGCGACCGCGGCCGTGTCATTGCCGACGCTGCAGCCGGTAGTTCTTCCGCGTGACCATGGTGCTCATCCCGGGTTCCAGGTCGAGTGGTGGTACACGGCGGGAACCGTGGCCGATCACCGCGGCAGGGAGTACTTCTGGTTTGCGACGGTGTGGTCCGGTGGGGGTTTCCTTGCGGCTCGGGTCAACGTCGTTGATCTACGCGCTGACCGGATCGTGCTCGCTAAGGAGTATCTTGCCGCCAGCCCGCTGACCAGCTATGAGACTCGGATCGACGCGGGCGGTTTCGATTTGCGCTGGCGACCGCACGGTCTGCTGGGGCGTTGGTCAGTCGATGCGTCGGTGCCCGGCCAGGGGCGGCTTCGGCTCAGCTTGACTCCGGTCCAGCCTTACATGCTCAACGGCCCTCGCGGCATCGTCCGGGAGGGGCAGGGCGCAAGTTCGGCGTACTACTCCGATCCTCGTCTCGCAGCGCGCGGGACGCTCGTTCTCGGTGGCCGGTCGAGCCGGCTCCGTGGCCAGGGCTGGTTCGACCATCAGTGGGGGAACTTCGCCAAGAACTCGGCTTCCTGGCACTGGAACTGGTTCGCCTGTCAATTCAAGAATGGCAGCGATCTGATGCTGTATCAGTTCATCGACTCCGCGGGCAGGCCGACAGGTGTACAGGACGGCACGTTCATGTCCGGCCGTCATCGAGTGACGCATCCGCGGCACTTCACCGTCGTGCCGCTCCGACCGGTGATCCGGCCACGCGGCGCAACTGGCAGATACCCCCTGCGTTGGCGTCTGATCGTGCCGTCAGCAGAGGTGAACATGTCGCTTCGAGCACGCGCCCGCCACCAGTTCATCTCAAACAAGATCCTACCTGGCTTCTGGGAAGGAGCGGCCGCGATCACCAGCGGCGCGCAGGGCGGATGCATCGTCGAGTCGACGCGCGAAACCGCGAGCATCTTCTAGAGCGGCACGCCGTACCCGCTGCTCGGCAGCGGCCCGCAACAACCTGTTGATACCTCCGTCACCGCCTCGTCACAAATGACGGACGCACCGGACATATGTTGCCCGCCGGAGCCTGCGCGGCGAGCGCGGGCGGCGACAAGACAGAGGCATTCATGGTCGGACGGATGTCCGCTTCGCGCGTCCGTGCGCGCACTTCGTCATGGGCGCTGGCGATCGCCGCGCTTGGACTGTCGGTATTCGGACTGGCGGCATTGTCACCAGGCACCGCACTCGCGGCCAGTACCTGCGCACTCCCACACGGTGTCAGGCACGTGGTCATCCTGCAGTTCGACAACGTGCACTCGGAGCGTGACAACCCGAATGTCCCGTCCGACCTCGAGCAGATGCCGGCGCTGCGCAACTTCATCACCAGCAACGGCACGCTGCTGACCAACGACCACACGGTGCTGATCTCGCACACGTCGGGCGGCATCATCTCAACCGAGACGGGGCTCTACCCGAACCGCAGCGGAATCACTGTCAGCAACACGTACGTGTTCTCCGACCCGGCTACGAGCAGCGGCTCCGGCTTCAGCTCGGCGTTCAAGTACTGGACCGATCCAACGTCCGCGACCGCCGACAACAGGCCGACCTTGATCACGACGGGCGGCAAGAACACTCCCGCACCGTGGGTGCCGTACACCTCTCACGGCTGCGACTTCGCCGGTATCGGCGCCGCCGACATGGAGCTCGAGAACACCTCAAGTGACGTGACCCAGGCGTACCCGGGCGGCATTCCGCGAGCGGTATTCCGCCCGACAGCTTCGGCTCGTTCGACGGCAGCACGTCGACCTCTCCGATCATCGACAGCCACGGCAGCGACGGTTTCCCCGGCTTCGACGGGATGGAGGCCAACAACGCGCTCGGGTACACCGCTGCAATGCAGGAGGCCGGGATACCCGTCACCTACACCTATGTCTCCGACGTTCACGACGATCACTACGACCAGAACAACGGCGACGCTTTCGGGCCCGGAGAGCCAGGGATGGAGGCCCAGTTATGCCAGTACAACGCCGCCTTCGGCGCGTTCTTCCAGCGGCTCGCCGCCGACGGCATCAACAAGACCAACACGATGTTCCTGATCACGGTCGACGAGGGTGACCACTTCAGTGGCGGTCTGCCCCTGAATCCGGGATGCGACGGCGTGACCGTTCCGTGCGTCTATGCGAACCCGCTCACCGGCGCGAGGAACGTCGGCGAGGTCGACGTGAACCTCAACACGCTGGTACAGAAGACCACTGGCGACAACACGGTGTTCGACGAGGACAGCGATGACGCGCCGGAGATCATGATCAAGAACCAGCCGTCGCCCGACTCCTCTCAGACGCGCAACCTCGAACGTGAGATGTCGGCGTTGAGCGAGTTCGACCTGATCACCGACGGTCCGGAGCCGATCACCGACAACATCGCCGACCAGCAGGAGCTCGGGATTCTCCACATGATCAATTCCGACCCGTTGCGGACGCCTTCGTTCGTCCTGTTTGGCAACGACGACTTCTTCTTCGACGATGGGTTCGATGTCCCGTGTCCCGAGCCGGGCCTTGACGCGGGCTGCGCACAGCAAGATCCGGGCTTTGCCTGGAACCACGGCGACGACCAGCCGCAGATCGCCAGCACCTGGCAGGGTTGGGTCGGCCCCGGAATCGAGAATCTCGGCACCGACGGCGAGACCTGGACCGACCACACGGACGCCCAGCCGACGATGCTCTCGCTGCTCGGCCTGACCGACGACTACATGCCTGACGGCCGGGCGATCTCGCAGATCATGGATCCGGCTGACATGTCGGCCCCGATCGCGGGCGACACATCCGGCTACGACGCGCTGTCAACCGCATACAAACAACTCGATGCTCCGTTCGGCCAGTTCGGGCGCGACAGCCTCAAGGTCAGCACGAGGGCGGTCTCGATGACCTCGCCGAACGATTCGACCTACCAGGCGTGGGACTCGCAGTTAGCCGCGTGTCAGGCGGTCAGGGCTCCGCTCGTCGCAAAGATCGACACGCTGCTCAGCGACGCAGCTTTCAAGCCGACGTTCACGATCAATCAGAGTCAGGCGGCGTCGCTGACCGAGCAGGCGAACTAGCTGATCACCGACATGAGCGAGCTCGACGGGATGGCGACCCCGCCGCACTCGAGGATGTGCATTGCTGCCGGTGGGTCCGATGCGACGCCGGCTCCGCCGGCACCGGAGGGGGCGCAGGGGGCGCAAGGTCCGCAGGCGGCAGCCGGACATCAGAAGGCGACGCCGAGGGTCAGGTGCGCCGCAACCGTCCGTCGCCACGGCCGCATCACCCTGACCTGCAAGGAGATCGGACGCGGCGCGTCCGCGAGGGTGCGCTTCATCGTCTCACTCTCGCGCGGCAAGCAGATCGTCGGCTACGGCCAGGGCCGGGCGCGGAAGCGGATCGTCGTACGCCACCGCCGCAGGCTGCATGGCCGCTACCTGCTGACGGTCACGGTCGCCGGCACGACGCACTCGATCAGGACCTACATCCGGGCGTAGGGGCAACGCTGCACGGGGCGCCGGGCCCTCGAGGTCCGGCGCCTCGTGGGGGCGGTCACGTCATCGCGCCATGCTCGCGCACCGGGTATGGTCGGCCGCGAATCGAATGATCAGATGAGCGACGCCCGGATTGTTGTGCTCGGTGGCGGCTTCGGCGGCCTGGAGCTGACGAGCAGGCTCTCGCAGCAGTTCGGCGATCGGCTCGACATCGTGCTGATCGACCAGAGTGACGCGTTCGTGTTCGGGTTCTCGAAGCTCGACGTGATGTTCGGCCACGCCGATGCGCCCGCGGTCCGTCATCCCTACGTCGACGTGATCAAACCGGGCGTCAGGTTCGTTCAGGCGGTGATCGAGTCGATCGACCCAGCCGCCAAGCGCGTGCAGACCACCGCGGGATCGTTCGATGCAGACGTGCTGGTGGTCGCGCTCGGGGCCGACCTCGACGTCGGGGCCACGCCGGGACTGGCCGAGGGCGGTCACGAGTTCTACACCGTCGAAGGTGCGTTTGCGGCGCGCGACGTGATCGCCGGCTTCGACGGCGGCCGGGTGATCGTCGGAGTCCTTTCGACGCCGTTCAAGTGCCCACCGGCACCGAGCGAGACTGCGCTGCTGATACACGAGACGCTCGTTCAGCGGGGGCTCCGTGAGCGTTCCGAGATCGCGCTGGTGATCGATTTTCCGCGACCGATCCCGCCATCGCCCTCCGCGTCGGCGGCGCTCGTGAGTGCATTCGAGACCCGCGGGATCGAGTGGCACCCGCGTCGCGAGGTGTGCGAGCTCGACCCTTCACGCCAGGTCGCGACCCTCCGCGACGGCGGCGAGATGGCCTATGACCTGTTTCTCGCCGTTCCGACCCACACGGCCCCGGCGGTGGTCGTTGAATCCGGGATGACCATCGACGGCTGGATCCCGGTCGATCCGCTGACGCTCGAGACTTCGTACCCCGATGTCTACGCGATCGGCGACGTCGCCGCGGTCGGGACGCCCCGGGCCGGCGTGTTCGCCGAAGGTCATGCCGCCGTTGCGGCCGAGCGGATCGCGGCCCGCATCCGGGGCGCCGCGAGCTCCGCGCAGTACGACGGGCACGGAATCTGTTACGTCGAGTTCGGCGGCGACCAGGTGGCGAAGATCGACGTCACGTTCTTCGCCGACCAGCGAGGCGGCGAGCTGGTCGGCCCGTCAGAGGCGCTCGCGGTCGACAAGGCCGAGTTCGGGTCAACCCGGATCAGACGGTGGTTCGGGCGCGAGTGGGACGCACGCAGGGACCGTGTCGGCGCCGCGGGCGCCGGGCCCACCGGCGACTGATCGCTGCCGCGGCCCCTGCCTCACGCAAGCTATGCGGCTGGGCCTCGGTCAGCCGCCGCCGGGGAGCGGCACGCCAACGTTGTTGCAGTCCTGGTTGGCGCGGATGAATGCCGGGGCGTTGCGGTTGAGTGAGGATCCCGCTGGCCCTTTGATCCCGCCCTCGGGCCCGAAGGTGGGCCTGGGGTCTCAGCGACCGGGAGTCCAACGCCGCCGGCTCCTTTCACCGGATCGGGGAAGTTCTTGATGCCGTGCGCGCGCATGCATTCCGACGCGGCCAGCGCTTGAGGGTTGGAGGCGTTGGTACCGGTGCCGGGCTGCACGTTCGCGCTCGTGCCAGAGGCGCCGCAGGCGGCGACCAGCAGCCCACATGCCAGCGTTGCGATGCCACCGACGAGGCGCGCTCGCTCGTGGCGAGCGGCGAAATGTCCCGCATCGGGATTCAGGACGCCGCCGGTTCTACAGAGCGACGGATAACAGCCTCATAACGGCGGTACGGAGCCGTTGTGCCGAGCCGGATGTGGCCTGCGCGACCGTCCGCCAGTCCCGACCGCCGGGAGGTCTGCTCAGCCCGCTCGGGCGAGCTCGTAGATGGAGGAGGGGGAGGGCTGTCGGTGGCCCACGCTCCACCAGAGTCGACGCCGGTTTTGATTAGCTGCCGGTTTCCACGCCCGAAAAAGGATCTGCCGATGACGCCACCCGACGCTCCCGAGAACCTGCCCGCGCTCGCTGCCGAGGCGTTCATCTACGGCTTTCCGATGGTGTTCGATCTCGAGCAGGTCAGGCGGTTCACCGAGCATGGGATGGGGATCGTTTCGGCGGCGCCGTTCAACGAGTTCGCGCACGCCGGCCATCTCGCGGGCCCGGACGACACATTCGTGTCGATCAACAACGACACGATCTACTCGATCGCCAACGTCGACGTCAGTGGCGGGCCGGTCAGGTTCGACGTGCCCGACTCGCGCGGCCGCTATTACGTAATGCAGTTCGTCGACGTGTGGACCAACAATTTCGCCTACGTCGGCCACCGTGCGACCGGAACCAAGGCCGGGAGCTTTCTGCTGGTCGGCCCGGGCTGGGACGGCGAAGCTCCGGCCGATGCTCGGGTGATCAGGTTCCCGACCGCGCTCGCCACGATCGTCGGTCGCTGGGCGGTCAACGGAGAGTCCGACCATCCCGCCGTGCATGAGCTTCAGCAGCAGCTCACCCTAACCCCGACTGGCGCGGGCGACGGACTCCCGGAGCCCGATCCGGCCGTCCCGGAGGAGCTGCGTTTCTTCGAGCAACTGCGGGTCTGGAGTCAGGCGTTCCCGCCGGCCGAGCGCGATCGCGAATACGCGGCAAAGTTCGAGCCGCTCGGGCTGTTCGCCTCAGAGTCGCCCTACGTCGACGCTGACCTCAAGTTCGCGAGCGGCCTGCGCGCCGGTGAGGCGGAGGGGAGGGCGAAGATGGAGGATGCGCTTCGCAGCAGCTCGGCACCCAAGCAGAACGGATGGTCGCTGACCTACCACGTGTTTGACTACAACCTGGATTTCTTCGAGGTCGGCGCCCTCGATGACCCTCGCTGGAAGCTGCCGGACGGACCGGAGCGCTACGCAACCCGCGCCCTGTCAGCCCGCGGCGGGCTGTTGGGCAACCATGGCTACGAGGCCGCGTACGCGATGGTCTACGACGACGGCGACGGCAACACGCTCGATGGAGCACACGGCTACGAGCTGCAGTTCACGACGCCACCCCCATGTGACGCGTTCTGGTCGGTGACCATGTACGCGACGCCCGACTTCTTCCTGGTCGCCAACCCGATCGGCCGCTATTCGATCGGCGACCGCACTCCCGGCCTGCAGACCGCCGGCGACGGCTCGCTGACGATCGTGATGCAGCGCGACGAGCCCACCGAGCCTGACCGCCGAGCCAACTGGCTACCGACTCCGACAGGGACCTTCCGGCCGATCCTGCGGATGTACGAGCCTCACGACGGCGTGTTCGACGGGAGTTATGAGCTGCCGCCGGTCCGGCGCGTCAGCTGACGGTCACGCCGCACGAGCGCTAGCGTCAGTGGCTCACCCGGCGTGATCCGGCCAGGGATCGGGTACGTATCCCGCGGGGCATCCTCATGATCCGCTCGTGGCTTGACACCGCGCTTGACCGAACCGTGCTCGGCGGCTACACGGCGCTGGGCTACCGGATCCGCAGCGCCGGATGGAGCGACGCGGACCTGCGACGCCTCGACGGCAAGGTCGTGATCGTCACCGGTGCGAGCTCGGGACTGGGGCAGGCCGCCGCTGAGGGTCTCGCCCGGCTCGGCGCGACGGTATGGCTTGTCGTCCGCGACAAGACGCGCGGGGAGAGGGTCCGGGCGGAGATCATCGAGCGCTCGGGCAATGACGGCGTGCACGTCGCCGTCTGCGACCTCAGCCGGCTCAGGTCGGTGCGCCAGTTTGCTGCGCAGTTCGCCGGCGAGTCCCAGCGGCTCGACGTGCTCGTCAACAACGCCGGCGTACTCACCCAGGAGCGCGAGCTATCCCCCGACGGGATCGAGCTGACCTTGGCCACCAACGTGATCGGTCCGTTTCTGCTCACCAGCGAGCTGATCGGACTGTTGAGCAAGGGCAAACCCGGACGCGTGATCAACATCTCATCGGGTGGCATGTACACCCAGCGGGTGAGGGTCGATGATCTCGAGAGCGAGCGCGGCGACTTCGACGGCCCGGCGGTCTACGCCCGCACCAAGCGCGCCGAGGTGATCCTGACCGAGATGTGGGCGCGGCGGCTACCGCCGTCGGAGATCGTGGTGCACGCGATGCATCCCGGGTGGGCCAACACCGCCGGTATCCAATCGTCGCTGCCGCGTTTCTACCGGCTGACCCGGCCGATCCTGAGAACGGCGGCTCAGGGTGCCGACACGATCGTCTGGCTCGCCGCCGCGGATCAGCCGGCTGCGTGCAGCGGCGGGTTCTGGCATGACCGCCGCCAACGTCCCACACACCTGCTGCCCGGGACTCGCGAGACCGCGCAGGAGCGCGACCGTCTGTGGACCCAGTGCGTCGCCCTGAGTGGGGCGAGCATTGATCACCCGGACGCGCCCCGCGAGCCCACAAGCAGCGTCCTATGAGCAGCCGGGTGCTGGTCACCGGCGCCACCGGGTTCATCGGTGGCCGCCTCGCCAGCGCGCTCGCTGAGCGCGGAAACGAGGTCCGCTGCCTGGTGCGTGACCGCACTGCCGACAAGGCCCGCGCCTTGGAGCGCGAGGGGTTCGACCTCCACGAGGGAGACGTGCTGCGCCCTGAAACGCTCGACGGCGCAGGCCGCGGCATCGACGCCGCCTACTACCTGATCCACTCGATGGGACGCGGAGGATCGAGTGACTTCGCGTCACGGGAGCGGTCCGCCGCGCTCGCGTTTGCTCGGATGGCGAGCGCCGAGGACGTCAAGCGCGTCATCTACCTCGGCGGTCTGGGCGAGCAGCCGCACTCGGAGCACTTGCGCAGCAGGCATGAGACTGCGCTGCTGCTGCGCGAGCACGGACCGCCGCTGACCTACTTCCGCGCCGGAATGGTGGTCGGTTCAGAGAGCGAGTCCTACCGCACGCTTCGCTATCTCGTTCAGCGGCTGCCGGCAATGATCGCACCGGCGTGGCTCGCGAACCCGACACAGCCAATCGCGGTTGCCGACGCCCTGCAGTACCTGGCCGATGCGCTCGAGGTCGACGAGTCAATCGCCCGAGACGTTCAGATCGGCGGCCCCGAGGTGCTCACCTACGGTGAGATGCTCGACCGGATGTCAACGGCCCTGGGGATCCCGCATCGCCCTCGGATCCCCGTGCCACTGATCACGCCTTGGCTCTCGTCGCTCTGGATCGGACTCGTCACCCCCGTCGACGCCGGGGTCGCCCGGCCGTTGATCGAGGGTCTGTCGATACCGACGGTGGTCACCGATCCCAGCGGGATGAAGCTGTTCGACATCGAGCCGATGGACTTCGATGAGGCGCTGCGGCTCGCGGTCGCCGGGGATCCCGATCTGGTCACCGGATGACCGCGCTCTGGCTGGCGCAGCCATGACGTGCAGCTAGCCGCCCGGCGGTGCTGGGTTCACGTGTCCGTGTCCTCCCGCGCCGGGCAGGCCACACGTGGATGCAGCCTGCGTAAACCCGGGCGACTGCAGCAGCGACTGCGGAATCGCGATGAACGCGCCGGGGCGTCCGAAGGCGAGGCCGAAGCCGGTGCCCGGGGCGGGCGCGGTGCTCCTCGGATCGGGGAATGTCGAAAAGCCGTGCCTGCGCATGCACTGGGACATCTTGAGCATCGCGAGCTTCTGGTCCTCCGTCGCCGAGCCCGCCGACGGGCCACCGCCTGGCAGCAATTTTGCGCACGCCCGCTGCGCGGACAGGAACGCCGGCGCTCGGGGATTGATTCCCGATGGGATGTTGATACCGCCGTCCGCCCCGGGGTCGGGGAAGCTCGAGACACCGTGCACGCGCATGCACTGAGCGAACTTGATGCCCGCGTTGGCAAGCGACGCGCCGTGTGCTGACTTCGACGAACCGCACGCCGCCAGCGCCGCCGCGCATGTGGCGGTGGCCAGCGCGACGACGAGGATGCGCGTTCCGGTGCGGGCGCTGATCGTCTGCATGTTAAAAGCCCGTCTGCGCACGTTGTAACCAGCGTCCCGTAACAGGGCCGTAACGCCGTTACGCCGGCGTTACGAGTGCCCTGCGATCACGGTTTAATGAGCCTGACGAAAGGGAGGGTTGATGGGTAGCTACGACGAGACGTATCGCAGCTGGCAGCGTGACCCCGAGGCGTTCTGGCGGGCCGCCGGCAGCGCGATCGAGTGGGATCGCCCGCCGGACCAGATCCTCGACACATCGCGCAAGCCGAGCCCGGCGTGGTTCCCGGGTGGCCGGCTCAACACCTGCTTCAACGCGGTCGACCGTCACGTTCGAGATGGGCGCGGCGACCAGATCGCGCTGGTCTACGACAGCCCGGTCACGGACACCGTGCGCAGCTACACCTTCAGCGAGCTCCAGGACGCGGTCGCCAGCGCGGCGGGCGCGCTGGTCAGGGAGGGCGTCCAGCCCGGCGACCGGGTCGTGATCTACATGCCGATGATCCCCGAGGCGGTGATCACGATGCTCGCCTGCGCGCGCCTGGGGGCCGTGCACTCGGTCGTGTTCGGCGGCTTCGGCGCCGACGAGCTCGCCGCGCGGATCAACGACTCAGGCGCGCGAGTGATCGTCTGCGCCTCGTGCGGCATCGGTCCCGCCGCGGTCACGCCGTACAAGCCCCTGGTTGACCGGGCGCTCGAGCTGGCAGACGGCGCCGACCGGCGGTGCGTGGTGCTGAGGCGGCCCGAGGATCCTGGTGAAATGACGCCCGGCCGTGACGTCGAGTGGGAGACGTTCCTCGACGGCGCCGAGCCCGCCGCGTGCGTCCCCGTGGACGCCAACGACCCCCTCTACATCCTCTACACCTCCGGGACGACCGGCCTGCCGAAAGGCATCGTCCGCGACACCGGCGGTCATGCGGTCGCGCTGCAGTGGTCGATGAGCAACGTCTACGGCGTCCAGCCCGGCGAGGTGTTCTGGGCCGCTTCGGACATCGGCTGGGTGGTCGGGCACTCGTACATCGTCTACGCGCCCCTGCTGCAGGGTTGCACGACCGTCCTGTACGAGGGCAAGCCGGTCGGCACGCCCGACGCCGGTGCGTTCTGGCGGGTGATCGCCGATCACGGCGTGAACGTGATGTTCACCGCGCCGACCGCGATCCGGGCGATCAAGCGCGATGATCCCGCGGGCGAGCGGATTCGCGAGTACGACCTTGACGCGTTCCGGACGCTGTTCTTGGCCGGCGAGCGGCTCGATCCCGACACGCTCGCATGGGCCCAGACGAGCCTCGACCGGCCCGTGATCGATCACTGGTGGCAGACCGAGAGCGGCTGGGCGATCGCGGCCAACTGCATCGGAATCGAGCAGCTCGAGGTCAAGCCGGGGTCGCCGACCAAGCCGGTCCCAGGCTACGACGTGAGGATCCTCGACGACGACGGCGACGAGGTGCCCCACGGGCAGACCGGCGCGATCTGCGTGCGGTTGCCGCTGCCGCCCGGCTGCAGCCCGACGCTCTGGGGCAGCGACGAGCGGTTCGTCGACGCCTACCTCTCGCGTTACCCGGGCTACTACCTGACGGCCGACGAGGGCTTCTACGACGAGGACGGATACCTGTACGTGATGGGGCGGATCGATGATGTGATCAACGTCGCCGGCCATCGGCTGTCGACGGGTCAGCTGGAGGAGGTGGTCTCTAGCCACAAGGACGTGGCCGAGTGTGCCGTTGTCGGCGTGGCCGACAAACTCAAGGGCCAGGTCCCGATCGGCTTCGCGGTCCTCAAGGCCGGCGTTGACCGTCCCGATGAGGAGGTCACCGCCGAGCTGATCGCGCTCGTCCGCGAGCGGGTAGGCCCGGTGGCGGCGTTCAAGACGGTCTCAATCGTCAGCGCGCTGCCGAAGACGCGATCCGGCAAGACGTTGCGCGCGACGATCCGCAAGATGGCCGACGGCGAGCAGTGGTCGGTGCCGCCGACGATCGAGGACGCAACCGTGCTCGACGACTACGCCGGGCTGCTACCCAAGCTCGGATACGGAGAGCCGGCCACAACCCGCAGCTAGCCGCCCGTCGCGGATCGCGAATGCTTTGAAGAGCCGCCCTGGACGTAGTTCGCGCCCCGTTCCCTGAGCACGTCCTCAACGCGCCACGGCATCACCCGCTGGCCGCGGCGCGCGCCAGGCACGCGCGCTCAAACTGGAGATCGTGCGTGGAGCCGAACCGATGGAGGTTCGGCTGGCGACGCCCTGAACGGTCCAGCGGTTCGCCGGGCGACCGCGTGCTCGACGGCCGGGTCGAGCGCGTGGTCGGCGACTCGTCTGGCGTGTGCGTCAGGTCGTCTTGATCAGGCCGCCGTCGATCACCCAGTTGGATCCGGTGACATTGGCCATCCGGGGTGAGGCGAGGAGGGTCACGATCGTCGCGACCTCCTCGGGCGTCGTGAAGCGGCCGGTCGCCATGCCTGCGGTCACCTGTTCGCGGACCTTGTCGGGGCCGAGGCCGGTCGCTCGACCGACGGTGTCCGCCACGCCGCCCTCGCCCAGCCATAGGTCGGTCGCGACCGGCCCGGGCGAGACGCTCGTGATCCGGATGCCCTGCGGGCCGAGCTCCTGTGACAGAGACTTGGCGAGGTTTACGAGCGCGGCCTTGGCGGCACCGTAGTCGATCACTGCGCCGTCAGGCTCGAAGAACGCGTTCACCGATGCGACGTTGACGATCGTTCCCTCGCCCGCCTTGACCATCTCGGCGACCGCGGCGCGCGTCGCCCGTAGCGCCGTGAAGAAGTTGAGCGTCAGAGAGCGCTCGAAGTCGGCGTCGGTCAGGCTCAGGAAGCCGTTCAACCGGGTCTTGACCGCCCCCACGTTGTTGACCAGGACGTCGATCCGCCCGAAGCGGTCGATCGCCTCACCGACCAGCTGCGCAGGGCCATCGGGCTGCGACAGATCAACGGCCACGGGCGTCGCGCGGAGGATCCCTGAGAGAGAGTCGACGGTGAGCGCGCCTGCGACTACGTTGGCGCCCTCGGCCGACAACTCGCGGACGATCGCGAGGCCGATGCCCTTGCTGGCTCCGGTTACGACTGCGACCTTGTCCTGTAGCTCGAGATCCATTTGAGTGGGTGGCGCGGCGGTTGGGATGGACGACGTTGCTCGGTTTATCAAAAGTCGGCCCAGCCCACTCGATTCGCGCGGTCAGTATGACTGCGCCGCGGTAAGTCAATCGACGCAAACAAGGGCTGGGCAGGGGGTTTACCGTGGGGACGCGATGGAGGAGGCCACGCCCAGGTCGACGGCCGCGCCAGATAGCGGATCCGGTCCGGCGCGAACGCGGCGGAGCAAACAGCTGACGCTGCTGGCCTGCATTCTCGGGTCGTCGGTCGCCTTCCTGGACGGGACCCTCGTCAACGTCGCGCTGCCCGCGATCCGCCGCGAGCTGCACGGCGGCCTGGCCACGCAGGAGTGGATCGTCGACGCCTATCTGCTGACGCTCGGGTCGCTGTTGCTGGTCGGTGGCTCGCTCGGTGACGTGTTCGGCCGCCGGCGGGTCTTCGCGGCGGGCGTGGCGGGCTTCGGCTTCGCCTCACTGCTGTGCGCGATCGCCCCCAACGCGCCGCTGCTGATCGCCGCTCGCGCGCTCGAGGGCGCCGCGGGGGCGCTGCTGGTGCCAAGCACGCTGGCGCTGATCATCGACACGTTCGCAGAAGACGAGCGGGCGGCCGCAATCGGGAGCTGGACGGCATGGACCGGGGTCGCGACGGTGGCCGGCCCGCTGGTCGGCGGGACCCTGCTGGCGCTCGGGTCGTGGCGCTGGATCTTCGTCGTCAACCTGCCGTTGGTGTTGGTCACCCTGTTATTGATCGAGCACGCCCCCAGCGGGACGCGGGTGGCGGATGCACGGGTGGACTGGGTCGGCGGGCCGCTGTGCGCGCTCGGTCTCGGAGGGCCGATCTTCGCGTTGATCGAGCAACCGAGTGACGGATGGGCTGACCCGCGGGTGTGGGTGCCACTGGTTGCCGGCTTGGCGCTGTTTGCGGCGTTCATCGCCTGGGAGCGCCGGGCCGAGTTTCCGATGCTGCCGCTGGCGCTGTTCCGGGAACGCAACTTCCGGGTCGGCAACATCGCCACGCTCGTCTTCTACGGGGCGCTGAACGTGATGACGTTCTTCCTGGTCGTGTTCCTCCAGCAGGTGGCGGGCTACTCGGCGCTCAGCGCCGGGCTGGCGCTGCTGCCGATGTCAATCCTCACGTTCCTGCTCGCGAAGCGGTTCGGCGGCCTCGCGGACCGCTTTGGACCGAGGCTGTTCATGGGCTTCGGGCCCGTCATCGCCGGCGCTGGGTTATTCCTGCTGCTCGCCGTCGACGCGCATCCCCGCTACGCGACGCAGGTGCTTCCCGGCGTGACGTTGTTCGCACTTGGCCTGGCGATGACGGTCGCGCCACTGACCGCGGCGGTCCTCGGGGGGGTGCAGAGCGAGCGTTCGGGCGTCGCGTCGGGCGTCAACAACGCGGTCGCGCGGGTCGCGGGGCTGGTCGCGATCGCCGCTGTAGGTGCGGTCGTCGCCGGGCACTTCGCCGCCCATGTGGATCAGGGACTGCCCAGCTCCCCGGGCGCGCCGGCGTACAACGCCGCCGTCAGCGAAGCACGGTCAAAGCCGCTCGTGGTCGGGGTAGCCGCCTTCCCACCGGGGGATCGAGCGCACGCGAGGCGCGTGCTCGTCAGCGCGTCGGTCGACAGCTTTCACTTCGCGATCGTGATCGCGGGCCTGCTGGCGGTCGCCAGCGGGCTGCTCAGCCTGGCTCGGATCGCCAACCCGCGGCGGGCTGTGGCGGCGGCGGAGTGCCCGGGCGGCGCGATCTGCGGCGCGAGCGAGGACGTCGCGCTCGGGCAGGCCGCCTAGGGCCGGAGGGTGCCAGAGAAGCGGACGACTGTGCTGGCGGTTATGTTTCCCGGCCCATGACCGGGATCACGATCAAATCTGCGCTTGCGGCAGCGGCGATGCTGCTCACGCCGGCGGGCGGCTACCACGGCCACTACGACCACGGACGCGCGGCGCCCTTCCGCGTCGGCGCGGCGGTGGTGAGCTTCACGCCGCCGGCCTTCGGCCACCTCAAGGGCCGCGATCCCGCCAACTGCGCGCATCCGGCGCAGTACAACGGGTCACGTCCGTTCGCGTTCGAGGAGCCATACATCGACGCACAGCACCACGGTCACTACGACCCCGGCGATCCGTACATCGACTGCAATCGCGACGGGCGCTGGGATGGTGACCTGCTCGGCGGCGGCGATAACACCCCGCGCTACTACGACCATGTCGCCGACCCGGTCACGGCGCGCGCGATGGTGGTCTCCAACGGCCGTCGGACGGTGGCGGTCGAGGTCGTCGACCAGGAGGGGCTGTTCAACGTCTACCAACAGCGGATCAGGGCCAAGGTCCGCCGCGATGGCTACCGGCTCAGCAACATCTTCATCTCGGCCACCCACGACGAGTCGGCGCCGGACAGCATGGGACTGGGCGGCGTCTCGCAGTCGACATCCGGGGTCAACAACTACTGGGTCAACTACCTGGTCGACCAGAGCGCGCGGGCGATCGAAAGGGCCTACCGCGCACGCCAGCGGGCGACGATCCGCTACACCGAGGTGCTCGAGCCGTCAAACGTGCGCCAGTGCTGGTCCTCGTACCCGTACGTCGACGACCAGCACATCCCGGTGCTGCAGGCGGTCGACGCGCGCGGGCGGACGATCGTAACGCTGGCGAGCGTCAGTCAGCATGACGAGACGCTCGGGTTCAACGGCGGCACGCCGACGCTGGACGCTCAGAACGACTGGGTGTCGGCCGACTGGATTCGCTTCTTCCGCGCGGCGCTCGAGCGCCGGCTCGGCGGCGTGGGGATCGAGATGGCCGGCTCGGTGGGCTCGGTCGAGAGTCCCGAGGTGTACCGCTCCGCGATCTCCCGCACACCGCAGCAGTTCATCAATGCCAGCCATCCCGCGGGATGCCGGACGCTGTTCCGAACCCGCGGCGGGACCGACGAGGCCGGTGCGCATCACGTCGCGCTCGGCTATGCGGGCGAGACCAAGGCGTTCGGGACCGACATGGCCAAGCCGGTCGTGCGAGGCGCTGCGCAGCGGCGAGTACCACAACTCGCAGACCAACACGATCTGGGGCACGCGCGCCAACATCTGCGTCCGGCTCCAGAACGAGCTGTTCCTGCTCGGCGCCCAGCTCGGAGTTTTCGCCCAGCGGCCCGCCTACAACGCCAACTGCACGGTCGCCTCGCCGGTCGCCGCCACCGGCGCCACGAGTGGCGAGTCGCTGCGGTCACAGGTGGCCGCGTTCGAGATCGGCGACGGCGAATTCCTGTCATTTCCCGGCGAGGTGTTCCCGTTCACGTTCCTGCGCGGCTTCCTCGGCCCGCAGGACATGCCCGACCCGACCGCGGCGCTGCCTCCGTGGCTGCTGCCGCACATGCAGGCACCGTTTCGCTTCCTCGACGGGCTCGCCGAGGACATGCTCGGCTACATCTTCCCGGCCGGCAACGCGGTCGGGATCCCGACCGCGAACGACCTCGACCCGTCCGGCGATGACCGCTTTGGCTGCCACCACTCCGACGACTCCGAATCGACCTCGGCCGATGCCGCCAACATCATCGGGGACGCGCTCGTACGCGTGCTGGACCGCCACGGACGGGCCGAGCGGATCGTCCGCGGGCGCTACATCCTCCCGTCGGGACGGCGGTCGCGCGATCCGCTCGGGGGCCCGGAGATCAAGTGCACGGCCGACCAGACGTTCCATTACGGCGGCCGCGCCGTCGGCGTGCAGCAGGCCGGCGGACAGGTTGTGCACCCACGGCTGTGGATGTCGCTGAGCGGTCTACCCCAGCGCCGGCCAGACCGCGACACGCGCGGCTACTTCGACGCCCGTGGTAGGCGCGTGTGGCTTGACGTGTACCCGCCGATCGGCTGAACGGGGACTCAGCCGCTACGGGCCAGCTGCTCGCGCCCGGGTTGGCTCAGCCCGGCTGTCGGTCGTATTCGTCGTGGCGCCGAAGCCATACCTGGAAGGCGTCACCCTCGTCGCGGCCCTTCGGGGCGCGGTCGAGGATCGGGTAGTAGGCCATCAGGAACTCGAGCCCACGGGCGGTCGTGGAATAGGTGTGGTAGACGGCGCCATCGTCGTCGAGCACGAAGGTGCTGAAGCCGGGCGCCTCGCACAGATAGCCGGCGGCGTCGGTGCCGACTTCGCTGCTGAGGTGATCGACGACCGGGTTCGGTCCGGCCGCGAGCATCGGCGCGACCGCCTCGCGCGTCTGCTCGATCGTGCGCGAGAAACTGAAGTCGAGGTTGAAGTCATCGCCGGCGCATGAGACCCACGGAAAGCTCCAGCCCATCCGCCGCTTGTAGGCGGCGAGCTTGGGCAGCGGCGCCGTCGAGACGTAGACCATCGTGACGTCACGGGCGGTGAGGTGCGAGAGGACGCCATTGACTGCGTCGGCGCTCGACGAGCAGATCGGACACCAGTCTCCGTCGGATCTGCTGAATGGACTCATCTCAGCACAGACCTCAAAACGCGGCCCGCGGGGTAGCCCAGGGATGGATGCGATCGAGATCATCGAACCGCTACGCGTTCGGTGCACCCGAGCGGGATGAGGCCCGGCGCCTGTCTGCGCTCGGCGCCGCGCTCGATCCGCCGACTCATTCCGCACTCCTAGAAGCCGGGCTGAACCGTGGCTGGGCATGCTGGGAGGTGGGCGCCGGGGACGGGTCGGTCGGGGCCTGGTTGGCGGACATGGTTGGCGCAGACGGAACGGTGCTGGCGACCGATCTCCACAACCGCTGGTTTGACGGCGACGCGACCAACGTGACCTTCGTGACCCATGACGTGACCGCCGATCCGATTCCGGACCGCGAGTTCGACGTCATCCACGCGCGGCTTGTGCTAGAGCACCTCGGGGACCCACCGGCGGCGATCGCTCGGCTGGTCAGCGCACTCAGGCCCGGGGGAGTGCTCCTCGTCCAGGACGCGTCAGGCCTGGAGCTGATCACAACGCCGCCCAGGGAGCTGCTGTCTCGGTTGACGCCTGTGTGGGAGCGAGCGGCGCGAGCTGTCGGCTGGGAGCCGTGCTACGGGACCAGGTTGCCCGGAGACCTGCTCGCCGCCGGACTGACGGACGTCCGCGGCCGCGAGCACCGCCTGGTCGCTCCCGGCGGCCCGGCGTGGCGCCATGTCCGGGACGGGCTCCTCAGGCTCCGAGACGAGCTGCGGGCCGAGCGCTTCGGCGGTTCAGATCTCGACTCGGTGCCGCGGCTGATCAGCGACTGTGATCAGCTGATCACCGGACCGCCGATCACGATCGCGTGGGGCCGCCGAGCAGGCGGTTGAGAAACGGTGGGGCCGGTGGCCCGGGGCAGCCGCTATCGCAGGACGAACCCGGTCCCGAGCGGGTCACGGGGGTCCAGAACGAAGCGGTGCTCGCCGGTCCGGAATGCGGTTCCCTCGACCTCGGTCAGCAGCCCGCCGTCGGTCTCGCCGATCGCGCTGGCGTGAAACGTGGTCGCGACGATCGAGTCCGCGCGCCACGTTTCGCCCTGCGACAGCGTGCCGTCGTCGACCAGCAGTGCGGTGCGGGCCGAGGTGGCTGAGCCGGTCGGCGACCGGTCGACCTCACCGTCGGCGAAGATCGCGACCGTACGCCAGTGAAGCGGTCCGAGCTGCTCATAGAAGACCGTCCCGTAGATCCCGGACAGACGGTCATCGTCGGGATGGCGCGCGACGTCGGTCTGCTCGAGCTCGTGCTTGACGCGACGGCCGGTGGCGATCAGCTCGGGCAGGTCCTCGGGGACGACGCTCAGTCCCCAACTCGCCGCCGCCACGAACGCGTAGATCGCGCCGCCGTAGGCGACGTCGGCGACAGCGCCGGAAGCGGTCACCCCTCGCGCGATGACGAACGCCGGCACGTTGCGAAACGCGACGCTCTGCACCTCGCCGCGGGTGGTTTTCACCAATGCGACGACGCGGCCCGATGGCACGTCGATCGTCACCTCGGTCTCGCCGGCGTCGGGAGCCGTCACCCGGCCCGACTGGACCGCCCAGGCTCCGAGCGCGATCGTCCCGTGGCCGCAGGCGGTCGAGTAGCCGTCCTTGTGCCAGAAGAGCACTCCGAGATCGGCGCCGCCGTCGTCGGGCGCGACCAGAAAGCACCCGTACATGTCCGCGTGACCGCGAGGCTCGTGGCACAGCAGCCGACGGACGCGGTCGATCTCCTCCGAGGCCCGGGCATGCTCGCGGCGGTCGCGGACCGTCGCGCCGGGAATCTCCGGCGCGCCCGCGCGGACGATCCGGAACGGCTCGCCGGCCGTGTGGTAATCGGTCGTCTGGATCTCCACCGTCGCAGTCTCTCGCAACCGCGCCGGCGGCGGCCGATACGGTCCAGCCGATGACCGCCACCCGGACCGCCGATGTGATCGTCGTCGGACTCGGCGCGATGGGCAGCGCGACCTGCTTTGCGCTCGCGTCCCGCGGAGTCTCGGTGATCGGAATCGACCGGTACCGCCCGCCGCACCCGTACGGCTCGACTCACGGCGACACCAGGATCACTCGCTTGGCGATCGGCGAGGGGCCCGAGTTCGTTCCGTTCGTCCGCCGCTCGCACGTTCTGTGGCGCGAGATCGAGGTGCAATCCGGCACCGAGCTGCTGACCCAGACCGGGGGCTTGATCCTCGGCGACGCCGGCAATCCGTTCCTCGAGCAGACGCGGGCGTCGGCGCGCGACTACGGCATCGCCCACGAGATCCTGTCGGCGGCGGAGATCGCGGCGCGCTTTCCGATGTTTGCGATCGACTCGCAGACCGAGGGCTACTACGAGCCCGAGTCGGGATACGTCCGACCCGAGGCGGCAGTGGCCGCGCAACTTGCGCTCGCGCGTGGGCTGGGCGCCGTCCTCCACCTCGGGACGCCGGTGCAGGAGTGGTCGGCCGGCGGCGAGGGCGTGACCGTGCGCGCGGGGGGAGAGACCTACAGCGCCGACCGGCTGATCCTGTGCGTGGGCCCGTGGATCGGGCAGCTGTTCCCAGAGGGTCGCGAGATGTTCGCGGTCTACCGGCAGCTTCTGTACTGGTTTGAGATCCGGCACGGCTACGAGCAACTGCGCCAGATGCCGGCGTTCGTGTGGGACTTCAGCAGCAAGAAGCGCGAACTGGTTCACCTGGTCGGCTTCTACGGCTTCCCGGCGATCGACGGCCCCGAAGGCGGGCTGAAGGTAGCGACCGAGTCATACGCGCAGACCACGGAACCCGACGGGCAACAGCATCCGGCCACCGCCGCCGAGATCGACGAGATGTACGGCAACTACCTCCATCCCCGCCTGCCGTGGCTGGGGCCAAGAGCGCTGCGGACCGTGTCATGCCTGTACACGAGCACACGGTCGAATGGCTTCGTGATCGATCACCATCCGCGGCACGAGTCGGTGCTGATCGTCTCGGCCTGCTCGGGCCACGGGTTCAAGCATTCGCCGGCGATCGGGGAGGCGGTGGCGCAGCTGCTCTCGACCGGATCGAGCGAGATCGACCTGCGACCGTTCACGATCGAGGGCGCGCTTGGTCACCCGGGCCCGTGACGGTCACCCAGGGCCGTGACGGCATGCAAAACGTGACAGATCCGCCCCGCGCGCTGGGATTTGTCACCGACTGCGCGCTGGAGACGCGCACCGCGACAAATCCGGTCGGGCGCCCCAGATTTGTCACCAAATGCAGGTGCACGCCACCGCGGCCCCGGCACACCCGGGGATGGATCCATGGAATGGCGGCGGGCGGGTGGACTTTCCACGCAATGCCAGCTGAGCGGGACAACGTGGAAGATCGGGGCGCGCAGCTGGTGCTCGAGGGTCGCCGCGCACATTTCCGCCACGCGGGCAGGCACGCGGATCCTTGCCTGAGCGTGCGCGTGCTCAGCGCGCCGCCTGCTCGAGCAGCCGCTCGAACTCCGGTGACTCGAACTGCGCCACCGCCCGCTCCCACATCGCCGCTCCCCACTCCTTGATCTCCGGGTCGCCGGTGTTGCCGATCCGGATCGAGCCCCACAGGCTCCACCCGTACTGGGACATCAGCGACCAGAGCCTCGCCCTGGCGAGCTCGGCTGGCACCGGACGGCCGTGGTATTCGGTGACCAGCTGCTCGGCCTGGTCTGGATCGAGCTCGAGCTCGTTGATCGCGTCACCGAGGTCGTAGCAGGGGTCGTTGTTGCCTGAGTACTCGTAGTCGACGATCCACAGGTCGCTGCCCGGCCCGGCCCGTTCGATGAAGTTGCCGGGCATCAGGTCGTTGTGGCAGGGCGCGGTTCGCAGCCGGGTCCGAGTCAGCACGTCGCACATCCGCCGGGCCCGGTCGGCATAGCGGGCATAGTTGGCCGGCAGCGGGTAGCCGTTCTGCACCACGATCCCGTGGTAGCGGTCCTGGACGAGCGTCATGTCGAAGTCACGGGCAAACGGCGGCGCCCCGTGCAGCCGCCGCAGCGCGGTGGCGAGCGCCGACACTCGGCGTGGATCGCCGAAGTCGGCAGGGGTGAGGGTCACACCCTCGACGAAGGCGACGACCAGCGCCTCGGGATCGCCTACCCGGGCGATGATCGGCGCCCCGACGCCGGCCTGCGCTGCGAGCACCGAGTTGCGGTGCTCGTTGTCGCGGTCGATCCCCAGCTCGCCGGTCTCGCGAGCGCTGAGCCGGACGACGTAGTCACCGCTCGCCGTGCGAACGCGGTAGTTGCGATTGGTCATCCCACCGGTGATCGTGTCGATGCGCCGGTCGACTGCCGACAGCTCGGGCACCTGCGAGCAGACGCGCTCGAGGACTGAGTCGATCACGGTCGCGACCTGGCTCCGCCGGATCCGAGCATCAGCTCGAGCGCGGCCACGTCGAGTCGCTCAATGATCAGGTCGGCGTGGCCGCTCGCCGGGTCATAGCCGGGCCCGTTGATCGCCGCCACCCGCATCCCGGCCGCCCGCGCGGCCTGCGCTCCTCCGGTCGCGTCCTCGACCGCGATCGTCTCGCTCGGTTCGATCTCGCGCCCGGTGGCCGCGTTGATGCTGTCCAGCGCGCGGCGGAAGCCCTCGGGATCGGGCTTGCCGCGGCTGACGTCCTCGATCGAGACCACCGCGGCGAACTGGTCCGCAACTCCGGCCGCCTCGAGCACGTGGACGATCTCCTTCCGAAACGCGCCCGACGTGATCGCGAGCGGCACCCGCCGCGCGGCGGCGCGAACGAATTCGATCGCCGGCGCGGTGATCGGGGGCTGATCGGCTATCGCCTCGAGATAGCCCTCCAGCCTCGCCTGCACGAGCAGGTCGCGTTGGGCGGCGTCGAACGGAAGGCCGGCGCGATGCAGCGCGCGCTCGAACACGTCGCGGTCGGGTAGCGCCGCCAGCTCGCGGTGGTACTCGCCGACGGTCAGCGGCGCTCCGACTGAGGCGAACACGTCGACATACAGCGGTGCCACCAGGTGATCGTCCTGGGCGAGCGTGCCGTTGAAGTCGAGCACGATCGCGCGAACCGGGTGCGCGGATGCGAAGTCAGCCACGGGTCCGCTTCCCTTCGGGGTCGTACAGGACATCGCGCTCAATCTGAGCCGGGACAGCCTCGTCGAAGACGTCGACCGTCAGCTCGGTCCCGGTTTCGAGCTCGGCGGTCACCGTCGCGAGCGCGACGTTGCGCCTAACCGTATAGCCGTAGGCGCAGCTGCGGATCCGCCCGGCCAGTGCGCCGTCGTGGCGGACCGCCTCGCCGCCATAAACGGTCAGGTACTGGTCGTCATCGCCGACGGTCAGCGTCCGCAGCCGCCGGGACGGAGTCTTGGCCTCCGGCCGGCTGAGCGCGTCGCGGCCGTTGAAGTCTCCCTTGTCGAGCGCCACGCAGAACCCGAGCCCGCTCTCATACGGCGTGTCGGAGGCGGTCAGGTCGGTGCCGAAATAGCGGTAGCCCTTCTCGAGCCGCAGCGACTCGAGCGCCCGGTATCCACCGGCGGCGATCCCGTAGCCGGCGCCGGCGGCGATCAGGCGGTCCCAGACCTGGACCGCCCACTCGGGGGCGACGTAGAGCTCGTAGCCGAGCTCGCCGACGTAGGTGATCCGCTGTGCGAGTACATCGGCGCCGCCGATCGAGACCGACAGCGCGCAGCGGAACGCGAGCACCTTGTCTGAGACGTCGTCGGCGGTGCAGGCGCCGAGCACATCACGCGCGCGGGGCCCCCAGATCCCGATCACCGCCAGCTGATCGCTGCGGTCGCGGATCTCGACCGGGCCGTCGTCGGGAGCGCGGTTGAGCTCGAGCCAGCCGCGGTCTCCGTCGACCGTGCCGGCACCGGTGATCACCCTGAACGTCTGCTCATGAAGCCGCGTGACGGTGACGTCGGCGACGATCCCGCCGCGGCCGTTGAGGAACTGGGTGTAGATGACGCTCCCAACCGGCCGGTCGATCCGGCTGTCGCAGACGCGCTCGAGCAACGCCAGCGCGCCGGGCCCGGAGAGCTCGAGCTTTCCGAACGAGGTCATGTCGATGATCCCGACCCGTTCACGGAACGCCTCGTGCTCGGCGCCGACGCGCTCAAACCACGGTGGCCTGGTGAAGCCGAAGGCCCGCTGATCGGCGCCGCTGCGGCGCCATCGGTTGCCGGGCTCGAAGTGGTCGGCGCGCTCCCATCCGTTCTTGGTGCCGAACACGGCGCCGAGCTCCTGCTGGCGGACCTGGAGCGGGCTCGGCCGCAGGCCGCGCCCCCATTCGTCGGCGTCGAACGGGTAGCGCAGCCGGTAGTAGTACCGATACGCCTCGCGGGCGCACGCGGTCGCGAACCACTCGCGCTGGTAGGCATGGCCAAAGCGCCAGGCGCGGTAGGCGGTGACGTCTGACTGCGGCTCGCCGTCGACGATCCACTCGGCCAGAGCCCGGCCGATTCCGCCGGCGCCGCCGAAGCCGTTCAGCGACAGCCCCGCCGCGACCCAGAACCCGGGCGTCCCGGGGATCGGGCCGAGCAGCGGGTTGCCGTCGGGCGTCATCGCGTCGGGGTGGCAAAGCAGCCGGATCACGCCCGAGCGATCGAGGAACGGAAAGCGCCTGATCGCGCCCTGCAGCAGCGGCGCGAACCGGTCCATGTCTGACTGCACCGGACTGGCGCCGTGATCCCACGGTGCACCCTCGGTCCAGCGCGCGACGGGATTGGGCTCATAGCCGCCGATCAGCATCCCGCCCGCCTCGTCCTTGCCGTAGACGAGATTGTCGGTGTCGCGAAAGCACGGGCTGCCGCGCGGGATCTCGCTGCCGGGCACGGCCTGCATCAGCACATGCTGATGGTCGACGGGCACCGACACGAGTCGCACCCCGACCATCTCGGCGACCTGGGGCGCCCACAGTCCGGCGGCATCGACGACGTGCTCGGTGTCGAGCCGCTCGTTCGGGGTGAGGACCGCCCGGACCTCGTGGGCCGGACCGAGCTCGATCCCCGTCACCCGGGTGCGCAGCGCGAAGCGCACCCCGAGCTCGCGGGCAGCGTCGGCGACCGCGTGGGTCGTGATGTGAGGATCGACGTGTCCGTCCTCGGTGACCCAGATCCCGCCGTACAGTGACTCCGCCGAGGCGTAGGGGAGACGCTCGAGCACCTCGTCGGGACCGAGCAGCTCGACCTCGAGCCCGAGTGCCTGGGCACGGCTGGCCGCCCGCTGCAGGTCCTTGAGCGAGTCGGGACTCGACGCGATCCGGACGCTGCCTACGGTGTTGAAGACCTCCAGCTCGCGGTACAGCGCGACGCTGTAGCGGCGAAACTGCATCATCGTCGCCGACGGGTTGAACTGGGTCACCAGCCCGGCGGCGTGGTGGGTCGAGCCGCTCGTGAGCTCACCCTTCTCGAGCACGAGCACATCGCCGCACCCGGCCTTCGCCAGGTGGTAGGCCACCGAACAGCCGGTGATGCCGCCCCCGATCACGATCACACGAGCCGAGCTCCCCATGGGGGCTTGAGAGTATTCGTTGCTCGGATGCCGTGGAACGGGCTGCTGATCGACATCGATGGGGTTCTGCACGTAGGTGCGGAGCCGATCGACGGCGCACTCGAGGCGCTCGAGCTGTTGCGCCGCCGCGAGCTGCCGTTTCGGCTGGTGACCAACACCACGTCGCGGTCACGGCGGCGGGTCGTGCAGCGACTCGCCGGGATGGGCTTTCCCGTCACAGAGCAGGACGTGCTCACGCCGGCGGCGCTGGCGGTCGACCTGTGTCGCGAGCGCGGTTACGAGCGCGTCGCGCTTCACGTCGCCCCGGCGCTGACCGAGGACCTCGAGGAGCTGGGCAACGCCGACGGCGATGACGTGCAGGCGGTGATCATCGGTGACCTGGGCCACGAGTTCACCTACGAGCGGCTGAACCAGATCTTCGGCCAGCTGCGGTGTGGCGCCGAGCTGATCGCACTGCAGCGCAACCGCGTCTGGGAGTCAGAGCAGGGGCTGGTGCTTGATGCGGGGCCGTTCGTGGTCGCGCTCGAGTACGCGATCAACCGCGAGGCCGTGGTCACCGGCAAGCCCTCGGGGACCTTCTTCACCGTCGCGCTCGGGCAGCTCGGAGTGCCGGCCACCGAGGCGGCGATGATCGGTGACGACCTCGAGGCCGATGTCGGCGGTGCGCTTGACGCGGGGATGGCCGGAATCCTGGTGCGGACCGGCAAGTTCCGTCCCGAGATGCTCGAGGGCTCCGACGTCGTGCCGACGGCGGTCTGGGATTCGATCGCCGAACTCGGCCAGACCCTGTAGGCGCGCGCCGGTGTGCCGTCCGAGTTGACAGACCGCGGTGGCGAGCTGGGCCGGCTGCTGCGCCGGCCGCGGTATCCCGGCTTTGTCCTGACCGTCTCGCTGTCGCGAGTCACGGTGCTGATGTTCAACACGGCCGGCGTGCTGCTCGTGCTGGCGCGAACCGGGAGCCCCGCGCTGGCCGGCGCGACCGCCGCCGCATCCGTGCTGCCGGGGGCATTGAGCGCGCCGCTGCTCGGCGCCTGGCTTGACGCGTCGAGCCATCGGCGGGTGCTGATCGTGATCGACCAGCTGACGAGCGTGATCACGCTGATCGCGATCGTCGCGCTCGCCGGGCACGCTCCGAACTGGACCGTGCCGGCCGTGACCGCGATGTACAGCGTCACGCGACCGTTCAGCTCCGGCAGCTTCTTCAGCGCGCTGGCCGAGATCGCGGGCCCCGAGCTGCTCGATCAGGCGAGCGTGATCGAGTCGCTGAGCCTCAATCTGTCGGTGATCGTCGGTCCGGCGCTCGCCGGCGCGCTGGCCGGCGCGGTCGGCCCGGCGACGACGATCTACGTGCAGGCGGCGATCACCATCGTGGTCGCGGTGCTGATCGCGATCAACCCGGTGTTCGAAGCGCGCTCGGAGGAGCGCGTGGCAAGCGCGGCGCACGCGCTGCGTGACGGGATGCGGGCGCTGGTCGGCAACCGGGCGCTGCGTGCGACCGGAGTCGCGAGCTCGTTCGCCGCACTGGGCTGGGGGCTGATGATGGTCGGCTTTCCGATCTACGCGACCAGGACCCTGCACTCCCCGGCGCACGTAAGCGGCTACCTGTGGGCGGCCGTCGCCGCCGGCTCGATCATCGGCACGTTCGCGCTGCGCGGGCGTCCCTCGCTGCGGCGGGTCGCGACCTCGTATGCGGTCCTCGGCCTTTCGGCGCTGGCCTGGCCGCTCGCCGGGACGCTCGCGGTCGGGATCGCGCTGGTCGGCTGCACCGGCTTCCTCGAGGGCCCGGCGTACTCGGGGACGATCGCGCTCCGCCAGCGCCACAGCCCGGCGGCCGTGCGGGCGCAGGTGATCACGACCCTCAGCGGACTCGCCCAGTTGGCGCTGGCTGCCGGCTCGCTGATCGGCGGCGCGATCCACAACCCGCTGACGGCGATCGTCGCGTTCACGGTCATCAACGGGTTTGCGGCGCTGGCCGCCGCGCGCGCCTGAGGTTGTAGCGTCGATGGCGACGATGGCGATCGGCCCGATCTCACGGACGGGCGGCGGCGCGCGTTCAATGTAGACGTGACCGCTGCGACCGCACTCCAACGCCGGCACGAGAATCCGCGAGTGCTGCTCGCGGCGGCGGTGACCGTCTGCGTGTGGTCATCGGCGTTCGTCGGGATCCGCTACGCGGGCAGGGACTTCGGCCCCGGGCCGCTGGCGCTCGGGCGGCTGCTGGTCGGAAGCGCGGCGCTCGGCGCGCTGGTGCTCGCGCGGGGCGAGCGGTTACCGCCGCGGCGCGCGCTGGGCGGGATCGCGCTCTGCGGGATCCTCTGGTTCGGCCTCTACAACGTTGCCCTGAACGCCGCCGAGCGCCACCTCGACGCGGGGATCGCGGCGCTGCTGGTCAACGTCGGCCCGATCTTCATCGTGATCCTCGCCGGCCTCGTGCTCCACGAGGGCTTCCCGCGATTGCTGCTCGCCGGTTGCGTGGTCTCCTTTGCCGGGGTGGCGCTGATCGGAGCGGCGACCTCGAGGCACACGAGCGGAGCGCTGTGGGGAGCGGCGCTGTGCATCATCGCGGCGCTCGGGTATGCGGGCGGGGTGGTCGCGCAGAAGTCGGTGCTCCAATACTCGTCGCCGCTGATGGTCACCTGGCTGGCATGCACGACCGGCGCGGTTGTCTGTCTGCCGTTCCTGCCCGCGTTCGCAGACCAGCTCGGCCACGCAGGCGGCACGTCAATCGGCTGGATGGTCTATCTCGGGCTCGCGCCAACCGCGATCGGGTTCGTCACCTGGGCCTACGCGCTATCGCACATGACCGCCGGCCGGATGGGATCGACGACCTACCTGGTGCCGCCGGTCGCGCTGTTGTTGGGCTGGATCCTGCTCGGCGAGGTGCCACCGCTGCTCGCGCTCCCCGGCGGGATCCTGTGCCTGGCCGGCGTCGCGCTTGCCCGCTGGCGGCCGTCTCGGCAGGCGTCCGTTGTTTCGAGCGTCCCGGTCCCGGTCGGCGACGGCTGATCAGGAGCCGGGACGGTCGCGGACCGCGATGTTGACGGTCGTCACCGCGCACAACCGCTGCTGATCGTCGCGGGCCTCCACCTCCCAGAGCCACCGGGTGCGGCCCTTGTGGCGGGGAGTCGCGGTCGCGTGGATGTGGCCGTCCAGCAACGGCCGGACGAAGTTCGTTTCGTTGGACATCCCCATCACGACCTTGTCCTGGTCCCACACCGCGAGCCAGGTGCCGCGCGACGCAAGCGCCTCGGCGAGCGCGGAGACGACGCCGCCGTGCACGAGCCCGAACTGCTGGCGCAGCTCGTCACGGATCTTGACCTGCGCGCGCACCACACCGTCGGTCAGTCCGTCCCCGAGCAGCTCGAGGCCGTAGACGGCATCGAAGC
Source organism: uncultured Solirubrobacterales bacterium (assembly GCA_963770885.1). Classification (GTDB taxonomy): domain Bacteria; phylum Actinomycetota; class Thermoleophilia; order Solirubrobacterales; family Solirubrobacteraceae; genus Palsa-465. The sequence continues at coordinate 145,303 of CAVYRI010000005.1, forward strand.
ATTCATCCAACGCGATTACGGGCGTGAAGCTGTCGGGGATCGCGGTCGGGGGAGTTTGATCCATGGTCCTACAACGTAGACGACGCGTGGCGCGCGACGGCCGCCACGACCTCGTCGTGCGCGTCGAGGTGCGGGCTGTGACCGCCGGGCACGACAAGCCTTGTCACCGGGCCGCGGATCCGCGCCTCGATCCGCTCCAGCTGCACGAGCGTCCCGTAAGGATCCTCGGCGCCCTGGATCAGCAGCGTCGGCGCCGAGACCCGCGCCACGTCGGACTCCAGGTTCCAGGCGCGGAAATCGCGATGCAGCCACATGTCGCACCAGCCCCAGAAGGCGGCGTCGACGTTGTCGTGATGGCGGTCCATCCGCGCGCGGAGATCGCCGACCCGATAGGCGTCACGGGTCTCGCGGATCGAGGCGAGCGTCAGAGGCTCGACGAACACGTGCGGCGCGAGCAGCACCAGGCCCGAGACCGGGTGGCGGCCGGCGTGGATCAGCGCGATCGAGGCGCCGTCGCTGTGTCCGAGCAACAGCGGTTCGCTGACCCCGAGCGCGGAAAGCAACTGCGGCAACAGCTCAAGCGCCTCGCGCTGGTGAAAGCCGATCGCGTCCGCCGCCCATGGGCTGGGCTCCGACCGGCCGTGGCCGAAGCGCGAGAAGGCGATCACGCGGCGACCGGTCGAATGCGCGATCGCGACCGGGAGGTCGCGCCACAGGTCGACCGAGCCGAGCCCCTCGTGGAGCATCACAATCGGCGCGACGCGCTCGTCACCCTCGAGCGCGAGCACGTCGATCCGGCGGCCCGCGATCGCGACCGCCGTACGGCGGCGTTCGTGGGCGTCGTAGCGCCAGCGCTCCGCGGTCAGCCGCAGGACCTCGATCGGCTCGCCGGCACGTCCACGCGAGCGCCGATCGTCGATCAGCCCGATCGCCGCCGCGACCCTGAGCGAGGCGGCGTTGCCGGGCTGGATCCGGGCCACGACGCTGGGGACGCCGAGCCGCGTGAAGGCATCGTCACGGACCGCGGTCGCGGCCTCGCGTGCGAGCCCCGCGCCCCACGCCCGGGGATGAAGCCACCACCCGATCTCGTACTCATCGGGGTCAACGCCAGAGCCCTCGCCGGCAAAGTTGAACATCGCGGCACCGACCGGCGCGCCGGTCTTGCGGTCAAAGGCGGCTCGCCAACCGAACCCGTGGCGCCGCCAGTGCTCGCGCTGCGAGCTTGAGACCTCCTGCACCCGCTCGGGCGGCCACGGCGATCCGTTGCCGATGTACCGCATCACCGCGGGGAGCGTCGCCAGCTCCATCAGCAGCGCCGTGTACGACTCGTCCCAAGGCTGCAATCGCAGGCGCGCGGTGATCAGCGGCTGACCGGCCATCGAGTCCGACCATAGCTAGAGGCGCACTAGGCTGGCGGTACGTGAAGCCGCTGTCGCACGCGAGTTGAGACGCCTCGGCCCCGCGCTTGAGGTGCGGGACTTTCGCCTGCTTTGGCTGGCGCTGGTGGAGATGGACGTCAGCCTTCAGATGCTCGAGGTGGCGATCGGCTGGGAGGTCTACGCGCTGCACCGAAGCGCGCTTGACCTCGGCTGGATCGGACTGGCTGAGTTCGTGCCGCTATTCGTGCTGGCGCTGCCGGCGGGCCATCTGGCCGACCACGTTCCGCGCCGGCTGATCTTCGCGGGCTCGCTGGTGATCGGCGCCCTCGTCGGTGTCGGCCTCGCGTTCGTCAGCTCGTCGGGCACGACGCAGGTCTGGCCATACCTGGCGCTCGCAGCGGCAGCCGGTGCCGCGATGGCGCTCGGGACGCCCGCCTCAGGCGCGATGCCGCCGACGCTCGTCGGGCCCGAGCTGCTGCAGAGTGCGATGACGCTGCGGTCGATCGCCGTCCAACTGGGCTCGGTCGTGGGCCCGGCGCTCGGCGGTCTGCTGTATGGCGTCTCGCCGTCGTTCGTCTACCTGCTGGCGGCCGGCGCCTGCGCGCTTGGGTCGGTGACCGTGCTCGCGATGCGCCCCCAGCCGGCTGCGGCCGTCCGCGAGCCCGACCAGGCGCCCGCGGCGGACGTCCACAGCGTGCTCGAAGGGCTGCGCTTCGTCTCGCGGACACAGATCCTGCTCGGGGCGATCCTGCTCGACCTGCTCGCGGTGCTGTTCGGGGGCGCGGTCGCGCTGCTGCCGCTGTTCGCCCGCTCGATCCTGCACGTTGGGCCGACCGGGCTCGGCTTCCTGCGCGCGGCGCCGGCGATCGGGGCGCTGTTCGCGGCAGTGGCGATCACCCGCCGCCCGATCGGCCGCCGCGCCGGCCGCCTGCTGCTGATCGTCGTCGGCCTGTACGGCGCGAGCATGATCGTGTTCGGCTTCTCGCGCGTGTTCGCGCTCTCGATGGTCGCCCTGGCGGCGAGCGGGTTCGTCGACCTCTACAGCATGAACATCCGCTCGACGGTCGTCGCGCTCGCGACCCCGGACCGGCTGCGGGGGCGGGTCAAGGCGGTTGAGATGGTGTTCATCGGTGCCTCAAACCAGCTCGGGGCGTTCGAGTCAGGCGTGGCGGCGTTCCTCGTCGGCCCAGTCGTCGCGGTCGTCGGCGGCGGAGCGATCACGGTCGCGCTGGCCCTCACGTGGCGATGGTTCTTCCCGGCGCTGTACCACGTTGACCGGCTCGAGCAGGTGCGGCCGCCACCCGATGCGGAGCCGGCCGGCGTCGCCGTGTGACCTGTGACCCGAGTCATAAATTGGATGGCATTCGAGCGGCCTCTGGCGGCGCCACGCTGCGTCCCGCCACTGGGTTCGCCAGTGGCACCGGCCTCGCGTAGCGCTGCTACGCGTCGGCTCCTGCGTATTGCGAGACATCCGCCAGCGACCCCTCTCGGTGCCACCGAATCTCCGACTCAGGTCACTAGTGTCGGCGGCTTGATGGGCTGCTTGACCGAGCGATTGGAGACGACGCTGACGGACGCGACCCGCTGGTCGGCGCGGTCGATGGCCTGCGAGGTCGGGCTCAAATCAGTCGGCCGTGGATCGGCGGGGTTCGGTTTGGCTGTCGAAGGCGGAGCGCGACCGGGGATGTCAAACGCGACAAACCCGGTCTCGGGGGAGGTGATTTGTCGCAAACCGCGCCGATTTCGATGCCGTCTGCGGCAAATCCGGTCGTGCGCGGACGATTTGTCACGTTTGGCATGCGCTCAGGGGGACGGCCTGCACGGGTCTGGAAGGCGTTCGGGCTGAAACCAGACCTTAAGCTGTCCAAGCACCCCGCTGTCCGATCGACAAGGGTCCGCGATGTCGTCGTCGGCGTGTACGTCGATCCGCCCGAGCGGACCGTCGTGCTCGTGGGTCGATCAGGGAGCGCCAGATCCAGGCGCCGAAACCCACCGCGCCGATCCTTCGCGAGGCTCCAGACAAAAACCCCCGACGAGACCCCCGACTCGATCACCACCCACTGCACGCCGATCAATGAATCACGACGCTAGGAGAAGTTGAACTCCGACGGGTCGAACGTTCGCGTGCGGTCGAGGTACTCGCGCATGTAGCCGGGCCAGTTGGCGACGATCCGCCCCTGCTCGTCGCGGTACCACGAGTCGCAGTCGGTCCACGCGGTACCGGTGAAGCGGGCCTGGGTCTCGCGGTCGCTGGCGGCCTCGACCTCGGGGCGGACCTCGAGCTTGGCGTAGCCGCGCAGGTGCGCGAGCGCCTGGCGGATGTAGGAGGCCTGTGCCTCGAGGTAGACGATGATCGAGCCGCCCGAAGTGTTGGTGTTGGGGCCGTACATCAGGAACATCGACGGGAATCCCGGGACGGTGATCCCGAGGTGGGCGTGGGCGCCGTGCGCCCAGACCGTGTCGAGCTCGACGCCGCCGGAGCCGGTCACGCGCATCGGCGCGACGAACTCCGAGGCGCGAAAGCCAGTGCTCCAGATGATGCAGTCAAACTCCCGGTGGTGGCCGTCAGCGGTTCGCAGCCCGGTCTCGGTCACCTCGGAGATCGGCTCGGTGACCAGCTCCACGTTTGGGCGGGCCAGCGCCGGCAGGTAGTGAGAGCTGAACAGGACCCGCTTGCAGCCGAACGTGTAATCGGGCCAGACCTTGGCCCGCAGTTCCGGGTCGGGCAGCTGGCTGCGCATGAAGCTGGCCGACCGCATCCCGAGCAGCCGCCCGAGCGTCCTGGGATTGCGGATCGCCATCGTGAGCGCCTCGCAGTAGTAGAAGATCCACCTGCGGCGAAGCCACTGGACGCCGGGTACGCGGTCGACGACCATCCGCAGCCAGGCGGGATAGACGCGGTTCTCCCGCGGCAGCATCCAGTTGCCGGTCCGCTGAAAGACCGTCAGCTGCGCGGCCCCGGCCGCGACCCAGGGGACGAACTGCACGGCGCTCGCTCCGGTGCCGACGACCGCCACGCTTTTGCCTGAGAGGTCGTACTCGTGATCCCAGCGTGCGGAGTGAAAGCTATGGCCCGCGTATCGCTCGCTGCCTGGCAGAGAGGGGATCGCCGGCCGGCTCAGCTGGCCGGTGGCGAGCACGATCGCATCGGCCTCGAAGCGGTCACCGGACTCGGTCTCGACGCGCCAGACGTCGTCGGCGTCGTCAAACGTGCACGCGGTCACGCGGCGGCCGGTCTGGATCATCTCGGTGATGCCGTACTCGTCGGCGACGCCCTGAAGGTAGCCGAGGATCTCAGACTGCGGCGAGCAGAGCCGCGACCAGTCGCGCCGCTGCTCGTAGGAGTAGGAGTACAGATGGCTCGGCACGTCACAGGCCGCACCGGGATAGGAGTTGTGAAACCAGGTGCCCCCGAGCCCGGCTGCGGCGTCGAGAATCGTGAGCTGGTCAAAGCCGTGGCGTCGCAATTCGATCGCGGCCGCGATGCCGCCGAAGCCGGCGCCGACGATCAGCACCCGACGGCCCCGTACTGCGTTGTGGGTCTGTCGGGTCTGTCGGGTCTGTGTCTGGTCGGTGATCAATTCGCCCCCGGCTGCGCTGGTCGCTCGAGCGCATCCTCGCAGACGGCGCGCGAGCAGCGGCGGCCGTCGTCAGCTTCAATCGTGTCCGTGACCGAATATCGCCGGGCCGACGGCTACACGATCTCGACCGATCCATCGCGGGTCGACCGAGACCTCGTGTGGCGCTTTCTGCGAAATACGTACTGGTGGTCGTCCGACGCCGAGTTCGAGATCGTCGATCGGGCGATCGACAACTCGCTGGTGTTCGGGCTGCTGTCGCCGGCCGGCGACCAGGCCGGGTTCGCGCGCGCAGTAACCGATCGGGCCCGGTTCGCGTGGCTGTCGGATGTGTTCGTGCTCGAGCAGCACCGCGGGCGCGGGCTCGGGGTGTGGCTGGTCCAGACGATGGTCGACCACCCCGAGCTGCGGGATCTGCGGCTGATGCTCGGGACGGCCGACGCCCACGGACTGTACGCGCGGTTCGGGTTCGCGCCGGTGAATCCGGACCGGCTGATGGACCGCCGACCGTAAGAGCGAACACTGCGTTGGGCATTTTGGTCGTATATAGCGCCCAAAATGCCCAACGTTCCCGGCCCCGTCGCACAACCAGACTGGTTATCTTCGCGGGACGTTCACGAGATTCGATGACCGGGCGCGCCCGCCCGCGTCGCGGTCGCCGACGGCGAGGAGACCCGATGGACCTGACGTTCAACGAGCGAGAGCTGGCATTCCGGGACGAGCTGCGTGCGTGGTTTGACGCCAACGAGGCCGGCCCCGAGCCCGAGGGTGACGAGGACGCCCACTACGCCTGGCGGCGCGACTTCCAGCGGCTGCTGGCCAAGGACGGCTGGGCCGCCGTTCACTGGCCGGTCGAGTACGGCGGGCGCGGCGCGACGCTGACCCAATCGGCGATCTTCTTCGAGGAGCTCGGCCGTTCGCGCTCGCCGCTGCCGGCCAACGTGCTCGGCCTGCTGCTCGCCGGTCCGACGATCATGACCTGGGGAACCCAGGAACAGAAGGACCGCTACCTGACGCCGATCCTGACCGCCGAGGAGATCTGGTGCCAGGGCTTCTCCGAGCCCGACGCGGGCTCTGACCTCGCGAGCCTGAAAACCCGTGCGGTCCATGAGGACGGGGGGTGGCGTGTCTCGGGTCAGAAGGTGTGGACGAGCGCCGCGCAGTACTCGCACTGGTGCATGCTGGTCGCGCGCACTGACCCCGATGTCCCCAAGCACAAGGGTCTGACGTACTTCCTGATGGACATGGATCAGGACGCGATCCAGGTCCGGCCGCTGAAGCAGATCACCGGCGAGCAGGAGTTCAACGAGCTGTTCATCGATGGCGCCTGGATTCCCGACGAGAACGTGCTCGGCGGGCCGGGCAACGGCTGGAAGGTCGCGCTGACGACGCTGATGAACGAGCGCGCTGGACTCGCGTTCTTCCTCCAGGTTCGGCTGCGCCAGCTGCTCGACCGGCTGATCGACGAGGCCGCCGGCCGCGGCCTGCTCGACGACCCGCTGGTCGCCGACCGGCTCGGCGAGCTCCACCTGAAGGCGGAGGTCCTGCGGCTGACCGCGTATCGCGGGCTGACGGCGATCGAGAAGTACGGCCAGCCGGGGCCCGAGGGCTCGCTGACCAAGTGGATGTGGTCTGAGACCAATCAGCAGCTGACGCAGTTCGCGGCCGATCTGCTCGGCCCGTCAGCGCTCGAGGCAGGCGGCAGCTGGGCGTACGAGCTGCTGCGAGCGCGGGGCAACTCGATCGAGGGCGGTACGACCGAGGTGCTGAAGAACATCGTCGCGGAGCGCGTGCTCGGCCTTCCGAAGGCCCGTTAGGAGGCTGCTGTGGAGTTCGACCTGACCGAGGACCAGCGGGAGATCAAGAACGTCGCTCGCGAGCTGCTGAGCGCGCGCTCGCCGATGTCGAAGGTTCGCGAGGCGGCCGAGTCGGCCGCGTACGACCCCGCGCTGTGGAACGAGATCGTCGGCCTCGGGTGGCCGGGGATCGCCGTCGACGAGCGTTACGGCGGCCAGGGGCTCGGCGCCGTCGAGCTCGCGGTACTGCTCGAGGAGCTCGGCTACGCGTGCGCGGCGACGCCGTTTCTGTCAACCGCTGCTGCCGCTGCGGTGATCTCGGCCGCCGGAAGCGACGAGCAGCGAGAGCGGTGGCTGCCGGGCCTGATGGCGGGCGAGATGACCGCGGGGCTCGGGATCGCCGACCTCGCCGCCGATGCCGACAACGCGTCGGTCGTCGTGCTGCTCGAAGGCGACGACGCGCGGCTGGTGGTCGATCCCCAGACCGAGACGGTGGTCACGATCGACCCGACTCGCCGCTATGCCCGCGTCACCGGCGACGGCGAGCCGCTCGGCGCCGGCGCGGCCGGCCGTGCGCTCGCGGCGATCTCAGCCGAGGTCGTCGGCATCTGCCAGCGGGCGCTCGAGATGACGCTCGAGTACGTCAAGGACCGCAAGCAGTTCGGCGTGCCGGTCGGATCCTTCCAGGCCGTCAGCCACCGCTGCGCACAGATGCTCCTGCACACCGAGAGCTCCCGGTCGGCGGCCTATTTCGCGGCCTGGGCGGCCGACGCCGATCCGGACCGGTTCGGCGAGGCCTCGGCGCTGGCGGCCGCCGCCGCAGCGACCGGCGGCCGCGAGGTCACCGGTAGCGCGATCCAGGCCCATGGCGGGATCGGCTTCACCTGGGAGGCCGACGTGCACTGGTTCTACAAGCGCGCGCAGCTCGATCGGACGCTGCTCGGGGGCGCGGGGCGCCATCACGCGACGCTCGCGCGGGCCGCGGCGGCGCGCGTTGGCGCTCCGGCCGGCTGAGCCAGAGGCGGTCAGGGCCCGCTCCGAGCGCGACCGGGCCCTTGCACCTACAGGGAAGCGGTGCGCAACGGCGAACAGCCACGGACTGACCGCAATCGAAGGGAGCGAGGTTCATGGGCTATTTCGGACGGCGGCCCGATGCTCTTACCGAGCCTCAGGCAGACGCGCACGAAGGGCAGGCGCCCGACATGCTGGACGAGCTTGCCGGTGACACCGTCGAGGTGGAGCAGATCGAGCAGCCGCCGCCCGGCGGCTCGCGCCTGAACGAGTTCCGAGACAGGATCACGCGGGCGCTCGCAAACTTTGATCGCGGCCGAGCCGCGCACCCGAGCCTCGAGCCGGGCGAGCCGGGCGAGCAGGACGAGCGGGGCGAGCCGTACGACCAGGGGAGCCGGCGCCGGGACGGGGAGGGCTCGTATCAGTTCGAGCAGGCCAGTACGAACAGGCCGAGCCGCATGAGGTGGTCGCCGAGGTGACGCCGCGCGTCGAGGACGCGCGCCTTCCGGTCGGCCCGCTCGGCTACAGCCGCGCGGCCGTCGACGAGCGGATCGCGGCGCTCGAGAGCGAGCTTGACGAGCTGCGTCGCACCGAGGCCCCACCGATCTCGATCACCGACGAGATCGAGCGGCTCGGCGAGCAGACGGCGTCGATTCTCGTCGTCGCTCACGATCAGGCGACCGAGACGACGCGCAGGGCGCAGGAGCAGGCGGATCGCTGCATCGCCGACGCGGCGGCAAACGCGGTCGCCATGACCGAACAGGCCAAGCATCATCTGCGCGAGCTCGACACCGAGACCGACGCGATCTGGCAGGAGCGGGCGAAGCTCCTCGACGATGCGCGCACCGTCGGGCTGTCGTTGATCGCGCTCGCCGAGGAAGGGCTCGAGCGGTTCCCCGCGGAGTCCAAGGCGCCGCAGACGGGAGTCATGGCGACACCGCAGGGGCCCATCGCCTAGGCGCGCCGGATCCGCCCCGCGCCCGCGCCACGGGCGCGCTTCAATATGGCTGTGAGCTACCGCGAGCACCCGGCGCCGGCTGCGCTGTCGCCGTGGCTGATCTGCACCTGGGAGCGGATCGCTGACGATGGCCCGCCGGTCCGCGTGCTTCCGGACGGGTGCATCGATGTGGTCTGGTCACCGGCGGCCGGCACGCGGATCGTTGGAGCCAACACGACCGCGTTCATTTCGCCGGTCGCTGCCGGCGAGCCCGTCCTCGGCGCGCGGATGCGGCCCGGTGGCGCGCCGGCGCTGCTGGGTATCGCGGCCGAGTCCGTGCGCGACGAGCGGCTGGCGATTGGCGCGGTGCTCGGCGACCGAGGCCTGCGGCTCGACGACCATCTGCACCAGCGCGAGGACCGCCGCCACACGCTCGAGGCGTGGTTGTCGGGCAACCTTGCAGACGCGCGGCGGCCGGACCCGCTGGTGGCCGCGGCCGTCCGGCGGCTCGCTGTTCGCGCCGATGACGTCACCGGCCTGGCCGTGGACCTCGGGGTCAGCGGCCGTGGATTGCGGCGCCGCGTCACGGCCGCGATCGGTTATGGCCCCAAGCGCCTGGGGCGGGTGCTGCGGCTGTGGCGGGCGCTCGATGCCGCCCGTGCCGGCGATGACCTCGCGCGGGCGGCGTTTGACGCGGGCTACGCCGACCAGGCGCACTTCTCGGGCGAGTGCCGCGAGCTGGCCGGCGTGCCGCCGACCGCGCTGCTGTCAGCCTGACCTCCACGCCGCGTCGGCGGCCCCCAGAGGTGAGGCCGTTTTCTTCAAGACGGCCGGCCGCGCGTCTGCGAACGTGGCTCGCATGAACAATCCACAACTACATCTCGGCTGGGTGATCGTGTACGTCGACGCGCCGCGCGAGGCGAGCGAGTTCTATGCGAAGACCTTCGGGTTGCGCTCGGAGTTCGCCTCCTCCGACGGCGCCTACGCCCAGCTCGATACGGGCCAGACGCGGCTCGCGTTCACGTCATATCAGCAGGGGGAGGAGAACTTCGACGGCGGCGTCCGGCGGATCAACGGGGACCGCCAGCCCACCAACGTCGAGCTCGCGCTGGTCGCCGACGACGTCGACGCCGCGTTCCAGACCGCGGTGCAGGCCGGCTGCGTGCCGCTCGCCGTGCCCAAGGACGAGCCGCGCGGCCAGCGCGTCGCGTGGGTCCGGGACCCGTTCGGGACGCTGGTCGAGCTGGCGACGCCGATGTAGAGCGCCGCAGCAGCGCCCCTACGCCGCGGTCGGCACCACCTCGGACACAGCCGGCTCGCGGTGGCGGTCATACATCTCGGCCACCCACCGCGCGCCCGGGCGCACCGCCAGCGACGCGACGAACTCGTGGCCGGCCTCGGGGATCCGGTTCACCGACGGGTACGGGAACTGGGGCGGCTGCACGAGCGGGTAGAAGAGCGACGCTGCCGTCAGGTCGGCGACCGTGAACGAATCGCCGACCAGGTAGCCGCTCGGGCCGACCTCGGCCTCGAGCCGGTCCATCGCCGCGACGCACAGGTCACGGCTCTCGGCCGCGGGGCTCTCCTCGATCTGCATCCGCCGCCGCATCCCCACCTTCAGGACCGGGAACGTCGCCCGCAGCAGGGCGCGGGCCGGGAGCCGCTGGCCGTGGAGGAACAGCGGCAACACGATGTCGGGTTCGTCGAGCAGCACGAAGTAGACCGCCCGGCGGATGTGCGGCCCGAGCTGCTCGTCGAAGAACTCCTCGAGCTCCAGCGCGCGAGCGCGTTCCTCGGGGTCGGCGGGATACAGCGGCGGTTGCGGCCAGCGCTCCTCGAGCGCGGCGATGATCTTGGTCGAGTCACCGATCGAGTGACCATCGATCGTCAGCACCGGCGTCGTGTAGACGTCACCGGTCAGCCGCCGCGCCACGATCACGTGGATGCCTGGCAGCAGCGAGCGGCGGATGTGCGGGATCCGCTTGTAGTCCAGTGCCCAGCGCACCTTCTCGTTGTAGTGCGAGATCTCGAGCTGCCACAGGACGGGAAGGCCGTCGGCTGCAACACCGTTGACGGTCATGTGTCACTTATACCGCCGACCGCCCCCCGAACACAACCGTTCAGATGACGACCAGCCTGATCGCGGACGTCTCCGCGATCCGCGAACATGGCCCAGATGAGCCTGGTGCTGACCGCAGACGCCGACGAGTTCCGCGACCGTGCATGGGGATTCCTCGAGCAGCGGATCGACTGCAACGTGCTCGCGACGGTGCTGATAGCGGTGCTCCGCAGACGCCACCCCGACGTCCGCCCGCTATTCGCGTACTGGCTGGATGCGAGCGCATCGGTGACCGCCGCATCGCTGCGCACCCCGCCGCACCCGCTGATCACCAGCGCGCTGACGTGGGAGCAGGCGCAACGGCTGATCGACGGATGGCTCGCCGAGGATCCTGACCTGCCCGGAGCAAACGGTGAGCCCCAGACGGCGCGGGCGCTCGCCGCCGCCTGGCGCGCGCGGACCGGAGGCACCACGTCGCTGGGGCGCGATATGGCGATGCACACGCTCGAGCAGGTCATCGACCCGCCCCATCCGCCGGCCGGCAGACTCCGCCGGGCGCAGGCAGCCGACCGGGAGTTGCTGATCGACTGGTGGGGGGCGTTCGCGGACGAGGCGAAGATCGCCGGCGTGGGCCGGGCGACCGGGGTGGTTGATGCGCGCCTGCATGACGGCGGGCTGTTCGTGTGGGACCACGACGGGCCGGTGTCGTTCCTATCACTGTCGCCGTCGATCGCGGGCGTGGTCAGGATCGGACCGGTGTACACGCCACCCGAGCGGCGCCGTCGTGGCTACGCGGGAATGGCCGTGGCGGAGGCGAGCCGCCATGCGCTGGGCGAGGGCGCCCGGGCGTGCATGCTGTTCACCGATCTCGCCAACCCGACCTCGAACAAGATCTACGCGGAGGTCGGATACCACCGCGTCGGGGATTGGGAGGAGCACGGGTTCCACCGCTCGCCGCCATGACCGCTGCGCGACAATCGGGCGCAATGACCGGCAAGCCAAGCGGCGATCGGATCGATGCAGGCCTGACGCTGCGTCCACTGGTGCCGGCCGACGTGCCCGAGCTGATCCGCATCCACCGGACCGAGGGGGTCCGGCGCTGGTGGGCCGATCCCGATGACGAGTTCCCCGACGACGACCCCGACTCGACCCGGTGGACGATCGAGGTGGACGGCGCGGTCGCGGGGCTGGTCCAGTTCCACGAGGAGAACGAGCCGCGGTATCGCCATGCCGCGATCGACCTCTATCTAGACCCCGATCTGCACGGCCGCGGCATCGGCGCCGAGGTGATGCGGCGCACCGTGCAGCACCTGGTGCACGAGCGCGGACACCATCGGCTGACGATCGATCCGGCCGCGGACAACGTCGCAGCGATTCGCTGCTATGAGAAGGCTGGCTTTGAGCGGGTCGGCGTGATGCGCGCATACGAGCGCGACGCGTTCGGAGCCGATTGGCATGACGGATTGCTGATGGAGCTGGTGGTGGGGCTGCGATGAACGCAACCGCCAGGCCGGCGAGCGTCTGGGCCTGGGCCTCGCTCGGACTCGCGGGCTCGCTGCTGATCGCGCTCGCCGCACCGGCGGCGATCCCGGACAACTCGTGGTGGTACTCGCTCTCGGCGCCGGGCGGGCGCAGCGCCGCGCTTGCCGCCGTCTTTGTCGGGATCGCGCTGCTCGGCGCCGGCTGGCTCGGGCTCGGCAGATTCGCGTCGGGCAGGGACACGCGCTGGCTGGTCGCGATCGCCGCAGCGTGGCTGCTTCCGCTAGCGCTCGCGCCGGCGCTGTTCAGCGGCGACGTCTACAGCTATCTCGCGCAGGGCACGATCCTCCACCTCGGCCACAACCCGTATCAGACGCCCCCGGCCGACCTGGCTGCGCTCGGCCAGTCGCACGTGATGTCGGCCGTGTCGCCGTTTTGGCGTCACACGACCTCCCCCTACGGACCGCTGTTCCTCGGGCTGATGAGCGCCGTCGTCGGCATCACCGGAGCCCATCTGATCGCCGGTGTACTGGCGGTGCGCGTCGTCGCGCTCGCCGGGGTGGCGCTGCTCGCGTTCTTCGTCCCCCGGCTGGCGCACGCGCTCGGTGCCGACCCGTCGCGTGCAACCTGGCTGGCGGTGATGAGCCCGCTGCTGGCACTTGAGCTGATCGGCGGCGCCCACAATGACGTGCTGATGATCGGCCTGCTGGTCGCCGGCGTGACGGTCGCGCTCCGGGGCCGGCCGGTGCTAGGGATCGCCGTCTGCGCGCTGGCGGCGACGATCAAGCTGCCCGCGCTCGCCGGCGCGCTGTTCATCGCAATCGCGTGGGCGCGCTCTGAACCTGACCTGCAGCGACGGATCACCTTCCTGATCGAGTCGGCACTCGCGGCCGTCGCCGTCCTTGCCGCGGTCGGGATCGTCACCGGGGTCGGCTTCAGCTGGCTGACGACGTCGGTGTTCTCGACTCCTGCGAAGGTTCACCTCGCGATCACGCCCGCGACGGCGCTCGGTTGGACGGTCGCCGACGGGCTGCGCGCAGCTGGGGTCGCGGTCGGCCATCTGACGGTCCAGCACGTGTTCAGCGTCGTCGGGGTGGTGGTGACGGCGGTCGCGGGGCTGGTGCTCGCCTACCGGGTGCGCGTCCCCAAGCTCGCGGCCTACCTTGGTTATGCGCTGCTGATCGCCGCCGCCTGCGGCCCGGCCGCTTGGCCCTGGTACTTCACCTGGGGCCTGGTCCTGCTGGCCGCATGCCCGGGCGTGCAGCGCTCCGTGGCGCTCGCCATCGGCGCGGCGCTCGCCGTCTTCCTGATCAAGCCCAACGGGATCCTCGTGCTCCCGGTGCAGAGCTCGCCCGCGGTGCTCGCCGCATATCTGCTGCTCGCGGTGGTCGCGTGGCGCACCCGTCTCGGCGCTGGCGACCGCGCGGCCGGCGGCGGTCCCGGCACCGACCCGACGCACCGGCTAGAGCCGCATGAGCCGGTGCAGGACCTGACCCGCGCGTGACCAGCAGCCTGCAGGAGGCACGGAGCCCGAGACGGCTCGCGGTCGGCGACACGTGGTCGAGCCCGGGCCGCGACTGGCTCGCGGTCGGGGTTCCGACGATCGTCTCGGCGGTCCTGTGCCTGTTTGAGATCTCGTCGCGGAGCCTGGGCTTCGATGAGGCGGCGACGGTCACGATCGCCTCCCAGCACGGCTCGGCACTCGGATCGGCGATCGCCCACGACGGCGGCAATATGTCGGGCTACTACCTGCTCGAGCACGTCGTGATCGGCGCCCTGGGCAATAGCGAGCTCGTCGTCCGCCTGCCGTCGGTGATCGCGGCCGTGGCCACGGTCGGGCTCGTCGGCGTGATCGCGCTGCGCCTGTTCGGCTACCGGGCTGCATTCGCCGCCGGATTGCTCGCCGCGGTCAGCCTGCCGCTCGTGTTCTGGGCCCAGAGCGCCCGCGGCTACGCGCTGATGGTGGCGTTCGTGACCGCCGCCTTCCTGGTGCTGATCACGCTTGCCGAGCCGTCGCCGTCGCTGCTCAGTCACGTCCGCACGCCGGCGCGGTGGCGATGGATCGCCTTCGTGATGTTGATGGCGCTGGCGACCTATTCGAGCTTCGTCGCGGTGCTCGTGATCCCGGCGCAGCTGCTGGCGTTGGCGCCCCGCCGCCGCCGGGCCTCGCTGCGCCCGTTCGCGCTGTCATTCGTCGCCTACGCGGTCCTTTGCGTGCCGCTGTTCATCCTCGCCGTCCGGCGCGGCTCGGGCCAGCTGTTCTGGGTCCCGCGCCCGACGCACAAGGTCGAGGTGCAGGTGCTCCAGTCACTGACCTCGGCCGGCCTGCAGCCCAGCTTCCACCGCACCGCGACGACGACGCCGCTGCTGATCGCGACGATCCTGCTGCTGATCGTGATCGCGGTCTGGGCGGTGCGGCTCTGGTGGCAGCGGGAGAACGCCTGGGGGATCGGCCTCGTGATCTCGTGGCTCGTTGTCCCGGTCGCGATCACGTTCGTTTACTCGCTGATCGCGCAGCCGCTGTTCCAGCCCCGCAACGTGTTGATGTCGGTCCCGGCGGTTGCGCTGATCCTCGGCGCCGCGATCGGCCATCCACGCCTGCCGCGGTACGTCGGGCCCGCGGCGCTGATCGTGCTGGTCGGGCTGCGGGCGCTCCAACTGGGAGCGAGCTACGGGGTGTCACCCGAGCCGTGGCGCCAGGCGACCGCGTACGTGCAGGCGCGTGCGCGCCCGGGCGACTGCATCGCCTTCTATCCGCTCGACGGGCGGATGGCGTTTCAGTACTACATCGGCACCGACGGGTCGGCCGACAGCCGCGCCCCGCGCTCGATCCTGCCCGTCACCCCGTGGGGCGCGGTCCAGCCGTATGTCGAGCGCTACGACAGCCTGACCCCCGCGCAGATCGCCGAGCGCTCGAAGAGCTGCAGGCGCCTGTGGTTCATCTCCAGCCACGAGGGTCAGCTCGACGGCCCGGCCCAGTCACTCGCAAATCGCGCCCGCTACGTGCAGCTGCGGGGGCGTCTGGCGGCTGCCTTCGGTCACGCACCGATCAAGCAGTTCGGATACGCCGCAGCCGTGCACGTCCAGCTGCTCGCCGGACCCCGCGCGCGCCGCTAGGGCCTCAGCGTCGTCCCGTGGAAGGTCAGCAGGCTGAGCACGACCAGCAGGATGCCGTTGCTCCACAGCAGCAGCCGCCACCACCAGCCGTGCGCATAATAGGCGAGGGCCATCAGGGCCGGAAAGGCCGTGATCAACATCCGCGGGTTTGGCGGCACGAACTCGGACGTCAGCGCCAGGAGGCTGACTCCGGCCGTCCAGATCAGTGCGGGCGCCGGGATCCGCCGACGCTGCCGGTAGACGAGCACGAGCATGCCGAGCAGCAGGAAGGCACCGATCAGGCCCACCACGAGGTTGAGATCGAGCGTCGGCTCTCGAGGGATCTTGTGAAACAGCTCTCTGAACAGCTTGCTGGTCAGGTGTCCGAGCGCGAATACGTCGGTCTTCTCGCCCCAACCGTGGTGCTGAGCCTCGTAGTTGGCCAGCGGGGTCCCGGTCCAGGACCAGAGAAAGAGGGCGAAGCACCCGACCCCGGCGACCGACAGCAGCGGCGCGACGATCACCTTCTTGAGCACCCGCCGCGGCCAGCCCGTGCGGTTCAGCTCCTGCAGCGCCGCCGCGGCGCAGGTCGGGATCAGGACGATCGCCACCGGTTGAACCGCGGTGGCAAAGCCGGCCAGCACCCCGGCCAGCAGCCATCGTTTGCGCCCGAGCGCGAACAGGCACGCGGCTGCCAACGGCAGCAGGAGTCCCTCCGAGTAGACCATCGAGAACACGACCGAGCCGGGGAACAGGACGAACAGGACGCCGGCGCGGAAGGCGACCTTGCGGTCCCACCAGTCCGCCGCGAGCCGGTAGACGTAATAGGTGGCGACCCCGCCCCCGACGGTCGAGATCATCACCCCGGCGACGGTCGAGGCCCAGATCGCGCCGTGGACGGTGACCAGCATGACCACCTGCTCGACGGCAAAGATCGCGAGCGAGTAGAGCGGGAAGAAGCCGTTCGTCGTCTGGAGATGGGATGGGTAGTGGAGATACCCGCGGTTGGCAAGCTCGCGGTACCAGAGACCGTCCCAGTTGGCCAGTTCGTGGTCGTAGTGGTGGTGGCCGAACTTATCCAGCAGATATGCGACCAGCAGCAGCACGATCCGCGTAGCGATGTAGATCGCGAGCAGGCCGAGCACGTCGGTTCGGCTGACGGCCACCGCGCGCGGGCGCCGGCGGGTGCGGACGCGCTTGACGGCCGGCTCGTCGAGGATCGCCGTGTCGGGCGCGATCGCCGTTTCGGGCGCGACCGCCGCGTCGGGCGCGACCGCCGTTTCGGGCGTGATCACGTCGACGGCGTCTACGGCCGACATGTCGACCGGCGCACGCTCGGGCGATAAGCGCTCAGGGATGGTTTCCACGGGCGGGCAGTCTAGGTGCTGCTGCGGGTGGCGATGCTGTTAAGGAACGGCTAAGAGACCTTCTACCCGTCCGAAACGGGCACAAGCCGGACGGTCCCGATCCAGCGTACCTGATCGCTGCATGCGCTCGGAATTCCCTGGCACGGGCCGACCAGGAAGCCCTGCTGCTCGCCGGCCGACGCGCCCGGCCAGGAGACCCGGATCGGCGCGTAGGGATCGCTCGGCAGGCGCTCGGCGAGCATCCCCAGCAGACCCAGTCGCGGCACCAGCGCGGTGCTCGCCCGGCTGTCCCACAGCGACGGCCCGATTGTGTAGTCGTCGGGCGAACACTGGCCCTGACTGCTGGAGACCATCGGGATTGCAATCTCCGTGCCACTGCCGGGGTCGAATCCGAGGTCGTCGTCCGCGCCCGCGCCGGACAGGTGGTAGACGGAGGTGCAGCTGAAGTTGGTCGGCTGGTTGAAGCAGCCCTGATCGACGTATGACCGTGACAGTTTCTCGACCGCGGTCAGGCGCGAGCCGGCAGCGTTGAACTGCACGGCTGGGACGATCGCCGCCCCCTGCGCCGTGCGGACCGCTGACACCACGCTGTCGAGATCGACCACGAAACGGACCGTCCACGACATCGGTGAGACCGTCTCGGTCTGCTGATCGACGAACCCGCCGGCGCCCGCGCAGACGCTCCGATAGGTCTGCTTGTATCGGACGGTCTCGGAGCCGGCGCCCGAGTAAACGACGGCGACGCGGAACCGGCGGCTGAGATCAGAGCGCGCCGCGTGGGGCGGATCGCCGGAGAGCTCACGCCCGCCGACGTCGTGAAAATAGGTGCTCAGGACCCTTGTGCTGCGGCGATTGGGCGCCACGGATTTAACGACCGCCCACGATGGCGCACTCGTCGAGGCGCGGATCGAGACGATCAGCAGGTGACGGTGCCCGCGGCCCCGAGAGAACGCCCTTGCGATCGCGGTCTGTCGTTGGCCGCCGACCAGCCTGGCCGCCAGCGCGTGGGCGGGGACAGCGGCGCAGACCACCGCCAGCGCGGCGACTGCCGCCACCACAAATAGCCAGCGCACACCCCAGTTCGGCGCCGGACGGCCGGGGTCCGGGCTGCGGAGCATCGGGCCACAGATTAACTCCGATCCTCGCGGTTGGCGCCGGCCGCGGGCCGGCTCTACGGTGCGCCGGGCGGGCCTCCGCGCGGGTCACCGTCCGCGGGCTGGCCATCGCGCCCCACGTAGCCATCCTTGCCACCGACGACGAACACCACCGCCTCGCCGTCGCCGACGTTGCGCATCCCACGGTGGGTCGGGGGATCGACGCGCACGACCCCACCGGGACCGACGACATGCGTGGTCCCGTCGCCGAAGCGAAACTCGACCTTGCCCTCGTGGACGAAGTACAGCTCCTGCTGGCGCTCATGGAAGTGGACGCCGGTCGCGTATCCGGCCGGCAGAACGAGCGCGTTGACGCCGAACTCGGTCACCCCCAGCTCGCGGCGGACCTTGCGGAACCCGGGCCCGTCGCCCATCTGCTCCAGGCTCGAAACGGCGTAGCCCTGTCCGTCGGTCGCATCGGCCATCGTGGTCTGAATCCTACCTTTCATCGGCGCGCCGGCGTGCGATCCCCGATCGAGAGCGGGCATACTAGAACTGTGCCGTCAGCGCTCCTATCTGAGGCGCTCGCGCCGATCCGAGCGAACCCCGAACGTGCCGCGATCCTGCTTGACATCGACGGGACGCTGGCGCCGATCGTCGACAACGCGGCCGATGCCCACGTCCCCGAGACGACCCGCCAGCTGCTGATCGCAATTGCCAACCGCTACAAGCTGGTGGCGTGCGTCAGCGGTCGGCGCGCTTCGGAGGCGCGGGCGATGGTGTCGATCGGCACGATCACCTACCTCGGCTCCCACGGCGCCGAGCTGCTTCGTCCCGGCTGGACGACGGCGGTGCTCGACAAGGGGCTCGAGGACTGGGCTCGCCGGATCCACGAGTTCGGCCGCGAGGCTGACACCGCTGACGCCCGCAAGCGCCGCGTCAGGCTCGAGGACAAGGGCGCGATCGTCGCATTTCACTGGCGAGGGGCTCGCGACGAGGAGGAGGCGCGCGCAGCGATCGACGCGATCGCGCAGCGCGCTCAGGCCGCGGGCCTGCGGACCCACTGGGGGCGCAAGGTGCTCGAGGTCCGCCCGCCGGTGAAGATCGACAAGGGTGCCGGGATCATCAGCTTGCTCAACGAGGCGGGGGAGGGGATCGACTCCGCGATCTACGTCGGCGACGACACCACCGACCTCGACGCCTTCCGTGCACTGTCTGAGCTGGAGAGCGAAGGGAAGCTCGTCCGCGCGATCCGAGTCGGCGTCGGCTCCGACGAGGGACCCTCCGCGGTCACCGGCGAGGCCGACCTCGTCGTCGACGGGCCCGACGGGGTACGCGAGCTCCTTTCGTATCTGGGCTCAGAGTGAAGTAGTGCGATTCTCGGACTTCCTGCGGACAACGGTCCTGATCAGCGCCGCCGCGGCGAGCGCGCTGGCGATCATCACGGTTGCCGGGGCTGACTACTCGAGTCAGTCGCTCGCCGTGCCGGTGGCGATCGGGTGGTGGCTGATCGCCGGGCTGATCGGCATGTGGTACGGCCGGCGCGCTGAGACCTCGCCGCCGATCGCAACCCTACTCGCGAGCGCCCGGATGCAGGCATCGCTGCCTGACGTGAACCCGGCGCGGACGGTCCTGAACCGGCTCTGGCCGCTGCTGGTGTCGACGCTCGGCGCCGGGGCGCTCGGCTTCGCGCTGCCGCAGGTGCCGATGATCGCGTGCGGCTTTGCGATCATCTGGGCGCTCGGCTGGCGCCGCCAGGCCTCGGCCGTAACGGCGATCGAGGAGCGCGACGGCGCCCGCTTCTATGTCGAGCGCACGTCGCCGCTGCGGCGGATAAGGCTCGTCCGCACGCCCGGCTTTCGCTCCAACCTGCTCGAGTTCAACGGCGCGTCCGCCTCGCGGCAGGCCCGGCCGCGGGCCTAGGTCAGCGGTCCGACATCGATGCACCCTCAGTCCGGCGCGGACGTGCTCGTCGTCTCGGTGGGCGCCACGACCGGGTGGCGCGCATCCGCGCGCGAGCTGGCCGAGGCGCTGTCGCGCGCGGGAGCGAGCGTGCGCACGGTCACCCCCGCCTCGGTGCCGGAGATCAGGACCTTCATGCTGACCGACCTCGTCCAGGCCCTCGCCGCCCGCCGCGCCGGCGCCCGCGCGATCGCCTCGCGCCGTCCTGACGCGATCGTCTACTGCTCGATCACCGCCGCGCTGCTGTGGCCCCAGCCTGGAGCGATCTGGCTCGACTCGCTGGCCTGCGAGAACCGCCCCGGACGGCATGGGATCTGGCAGCGGATCGTCGAGCGCCGGAGGCTCGAGCAGGCGCCGCTGGTGCTGACCATGGCGCAGACGTCGCTTGACCCGATCCCCCGTTCACAGCAGCCCGACGCGGTCGTGGTCCCGGTCGCGGTCGGCCCGTCGGGGCCACCGGCCGCGCGGCGCGACATCGACGTGCTCGCCTACGCGGGCGATCCGGAGAAGCGACGACTGGACTTCATCCTCGATGCTTGGCGCCGTGGCCGCCGTGAGGGGGAGACGCTCGTGGTCGCCGGCATCGACCGCGATCGGGTTCCCGACGGCGTCCGGTTCACCGGTCGCCTGGCTCCCGACGCCTACCGCGAGCTGGTCCGTCGCGCCCGTGTGTACGTCGCCGCTCCGCGCCGCGAGGACTTCGGGATCGCGCCGCTGGAAGCACTCGCC
Source organism: uncultured Solirubrobacterales bacterium (assembly GCA_963770885.1). Lineage (GTDB taxonomy): Bacteria > Actinomycetota > Thermoleophilia > Solirubrobacterales > Solirubrobacteraceae > Palsa-465. The sequence continues at coordinate 165,790 of CAVYRI010000005.1, forward strand.
GACGGCTGCATGCTGGTCACGACCCCGTCGCCCGGCCCTTACCCCGCGCTGGCGCTGGCACGCGAGCTTGACCCGCGCCTGGTCGGAGAGGATCTCGCCCCGTGCTTGCGGGCGGCGCTCGACGATCCCGTCGACGCCTACGCGCAGCGCGCCGCCTTGCTGCTTGAGCCGTTCAGCCACGCGGCGGTCAGTGCGACGATCACCGAGCGCGTGCTGCCACGATTGCTGCCAGGATTGGTCACATCGTGATGCCGCTGTCGTTTTCGTTCATCCCGAGCCCGTCGTCGAACGGCTTCAACGTCGGACCGTTCTTCTTTCACGCCTACGGGATCGCCTACGTGTTTGCGGTCGCCGGCGCGATCATCGTCTCGCGCTGGGGGTGGCGGCGCGAGGGTCACGATCCCGACCTCGTCTACGAGGTCGCGATGTGGGCGTTCCCTGCCGGCCTGATCGGCGGGCGGATCTACTTCTTGATCACGACCCCGAGCCAGATCCCGGACCACTGGTGGGGCCCGTTTGCGATCTGGAAGGGCGGCCTCGGAATCTGGGGTGGGATCGCCGCCGGCGCGGCGGTTGGCCTGTACGTCGCCAGCCGGCGTCTGTCGCGCGCCGAGCTGCGCCGGTTCATGGACATCGTTGCGCCGGGGTTGCTGGTCGCCCAGGCGATCGGGCGGATCGGCAACTACTTCAACCAGGAGCTGTTCGGCAAGCCGACGACGCTTCCGTGGGGGCTCGAGATCTCCCCGGCGCATCGCCCGCCCGGCTACCTCCACTACGCCACCTTCCAACCGACGTTCCTGTACGAGATCATCTGGAACCTGTCGCTGGCCTGCTTTTTGATCTGGCTGGGCCAGAGTCGCCGTGTGCGGGCCCCGGGCGTGTTCGCACTCTACGTCGCCGGCTATTCGGGCTTCCGGATCTTCGAGGAGACGCTGCGGATCGACTACTCCAACCACATCCTCGGGCTGCGGCTGAACTTCTTCGTCGCCTTGATCCTGTGCCTGCTCGGCCTCATCTGGTTCGTCGCGATCCAGAAGGGCTGGCTTGGGTTGGGCGGCCCCAAGGACCAGGATGCCGTCGCGGCCGGCGCCGCATCTGGGGCAGCGCGCCACAAGCCCCAATCGGCCCCGCCACCTCCGCCCCGGGCCAAGCGGGCGCGCAGCCGCCGCTAGGCGTGCGCCCGCGCGCGGGGGCGGAGCTTGATCACATCGCTCCACGGGCGCGTGTTGGCGACCGCGTCGGGACCCAGCCAGGCGCGCCGGGCGGTCGCGACGCCGTAGCGGGCGACCTCGAACCCACCGGTCCGGTGCGCGTCGCAGTTGATCACGATCGGGATCCCGGCCGTGGCCGCGGCGCGAGCATGGACGTCGTTGAGGTCGCGCCGGTCCGGAGCGGCGTTGATCTCGAGCAGCGTGCCGGTCGCCAGCGCTGACTCGACGACGCGCTCGAAGTCGAACTCGTACGGCTTGCGGCGCTCGATCTTCCGGCCCGACAGGTGGCCGATCACGTCCACGTGGGGGTTCTCGATCGCGTGCAAGATCCGCTCGGTCATGTGCGCCGAGTCCATCGCGAATGAGGAGTGGACCGACGCCACCACCCAGTCGAGCTCGGCCAGCAGCTCGTCGTCGTAGTCGAGCGTGCCGTCGGTGAGGATGTTGACCTCCGAGCCGGCCAGCAGCTCGATGCCGCCGACGGCCTCCGTCTGCGACAGGCTGCGGATCCGCTCGATCTGCTCACGCAGGCGATCGGGTGAGACCTCGTCCCCGAACCCGAAGCTGGCCGAGTGGTCGGTGATCGCGAGGTACTCATAGCCCGCCTCACGCGCGGCGAGCGCCATCTCCTCGATTGACGCGGTTCCGTCCGAGGCGGTGGTGTGACAGTGCAGATCCCCCTTGAGGTCGCTGACCGCGATCAGGTCGGGCAGCGCGTCCTTCGCCGCGGCCTCGAGCTCGCCGCGGTTCTCGCGCAGCTCCGGCTCGATGTACTCGAGCCCGAGCAGTCCGTAGACCTGCTCCTCGCGCTCGCAGCGGTGCGTCTCGCCGGTCGAGTCGTCGAGCACTCCGTACTCGGAGACGTGCAGGCCCTTGCGGACGGCGGCATCGCGCAGCGCCATGTTGTGCTCCTTGGAGCCGGTGAAGTGCTGCATCAGGTTGCCGAACTGGTCGGGCTCGACGATCCGCAGGTCGACCTTGAGCCCGGTGTGAGTCCGCAGGCGCACGCCGGCCTCGCCCGGCGTCTGTGCCGACTCGACCAGCTCGAGTGCCGCGGCCGCCTTGGCCAACGCGAGCGGATCGCGCGCGGTCGCGATCACGTCGAGGTCCTTGACGCTGTCGGTCCACCGTCGCGCCGAGCCAGCCAGCTCGACACGTTCGGACGCTGGATGCTTGCGCAGCGCCGCGACCAGCTGCTCGCCGACGACCAGCGCCTTGTTGAGGACGATCCGGCCCGAGCCGCCGCCGTTGCCCTCGGCGGCCTCGGCCTGGGCAGCGGTCGCCGCGGCCAGGATGCTCTCCTCGGCCTTGGGCCCGAAGCCCTTCAGCGCGCGGATCTGCTGCGCCTGGGCGGCGGCGACCAGCGCCTGGAGCGAGTCGATCGACAGCTCGTCGTAGAGCCGCCTGGCGCGCTTGGGTCCGAGTCCCGGCAGCCGGGTCATCTCGAGCAGCCCGGCCGGGAACTTGGCGCGCAGTTTGGCAGCGGCCGGGATCACGCCATCGTCGGCGAGCGCGATCACCTTCTCCTGGATGATCGATCCGATCCCGGGCAGCTCGGTGGCGCGCCCTTGTCGCGCGAGCGCCGTGACCGACACCGGCGCGTCGCGCACCGCCTTGGCCGCGTTGCGGTAGGCGACGATCCGGTGGATGACCGCCCCGTCGAGCTCGTAGAGGTCGCCGAGCTCGTCGAGCGCGGCGGCGATCTCGGTGTTCGTCGGCTCAGCCATCTACCTTTAGGCTATCCACGCGGAGTCGCTATACTTTTTGAAGTAACCGATAAGGAGAACGACGATGTCAGCGGCGGTCACAGACGTAACGGACAACAACTTCGACGCTGAGGTGCTGGAGTCAGAGCTTCCGGTCCTGGTCGATTTCTGGGCGCCGTGGTGCGGGCCGTGCCGCCGGGTCTCTCCGGTCGTCGAGGAGATCGCTGGTGAGCGCAGCGACGAGCTGAAGGTCGTCAAGATGAACATCGACGAGAATCAGCAGACCGCGATCAAGTTCAACATCATGTCGATCCCGACGCTGATGCTGTTCAAGCACGGCGAGCTCAAGAAGACCGTCGTCGGCGCTTACCCGAAGCGCAAGATCGAGGAAGAGATCGAGCTCTCCTAGGCGAGCTCGACGCCGATCTTCAGCGGCGCGCCGTCGATCATCACCGGCTCCGCGCCCTCGGGGATGCTGCCATGGGCGGCGCCCGAGTCACCCGGCGACTCTCCGTAGCTGACGCTGGTCGCGAGCACCTCGGCCGCGATGTAACCCTGATGGGTGCGGGCGGCGTCGAGCAGGCGCCCGTCACCGTCGAGCGTCAGCGCGATCCGGTCTGAGATGTCCAATCCGGCGTCCTGGCGCGCCTTCTGAATCGCCCGCACGATGTCCCGCGCCCAGCCCTCGGCGCGCAGCTCATCATCGACTCCGAGCTCGAGCGCGACCGCATGTGACCCCTCCCGTTCGACCTGGTAGCCCTCGAGCGGCTTCATGCTGACCAATAGATCATCTGCCGTGAGGCGGTGGTCGTGGCCCGCGACCGAGATTGATATCGACTTGCCGTCCCGGAGCGCCGACGCCGAATGGGCCGCGTCCAGGCCGGCGATCGCGGCCGCCACGGTCGGCATCTGGCTTCCGAACCGAGGGCCGAGCGTCCGGTAGTTGGGCTTGACTTCGACCTGCCCGAGCTCGTCAGCCTGTGAGACGAACCGCAGCTCGTGGACGTTGAGCTCGTCGCGGACCGTCTCGGCGAGTCGCTCGATCGCCGCGCGCTCGCTGCCGGTAGCGACCACGACCGCGGCGCGCAGCGGCTGGCGCACCTTGAGCTTGGCCTGCGCCCGGGCGGCGAGCCCGAGCCGGACCGTCTCGCGGGCCACCGACATCGCCTCCTCGAGCTCGATCTCGCGCTCGCCGGCGACCGGGAAGTCGCATAGGTGAACGCTCGGCTCGGAGCCGTCGAGGTTGTCGTAGATCTCGTCGGCGATGAACGGGCAGAACGGCGCCAGCAGCTTGGCCACCGTCAGCAGGCAGGTCCACAACGTCTGGAAGGCCGCCGGCGAGCCGTCCCAGAACTCTCGGCGCGTGCGCCGCACGTACCAGTTCGAGAGCTCGTCGACGAACGACTGGATCGCGCGTCCGGCGACGGTCGCGTCGTAGCGATCGAGGTGTTCACGGACGATCTCGGTGGTGGCGTGGCAGCGCGACAGGACCCATCGATCGAGGTCTGACTGCGCCTCGCCCGGCGTGTCGCGCGCGACGTCGTTGGCGTTCGCGTACAGGACATAGAACGAGTACGTGTTCCAGAGCTGCAGCAGGAACTGGCGCACGCCCTCGCCGATCGTGTCCAGCGAGAAGCGGTAGCCGTCCCAAGGCTGCTTGGAGGTCAGCAGGTACCAACGCAGCGCGTCGGCGCCGTAGCGGTCGATCACGTCCCACGGCTCGACCGCGTTGCCGCGTGACTTGGACATCTTGCGGCCCTGGTCGTCGAGGATCAACCCCAGGCAGACGACGTTGCGGTACGACGAACGGTCATAGAGCAGCGTCGAGATCGCCAGCAGCGAGTAGAACCAGCCGCGGGTCTGGTCAAGCGCCTCGCAGACGAAATCCGCCGGGAACCGCCGCTCGAAGTGCTCGATGTTCTCGTGCGGCGCATGAAACTGCGCGAACGGCATCGACCCCGAGTCAAACCAGACGTCGATGACCTCCGGGACGCGGCGCATCTCGCCGCCGCAGTTCTCGCACGGGAACGTGACCTCGTCGACGAACGGGCGGTGCGGGTCCTCGAGCTCGACGCCCGACAGCTCCCGGAGCTCGGTCAGCGAGCCGATCACGCGCATGCACCCCTTGTCACAGCGCCACACCGGCAGTGGCGTTCCCCAGTAGCGCTCGCGCGACAGGGCCCAGTCGACGTTGCCCTCCAGCCAGTTGCCGAAGCGGCCGTGCTTGACATGCTCGGGATGCCAGTTGACGGTCTCGTTACAGGACAGCAGCCGGTCCTTGATCTGGCTGGTGGCGATGTACCACGATGGCTTTGCGTAGTAGAGCAGCGGTGTGCCGCACCGCCAGCAGTGCGGATAGGAGTGCTCGTAGCTCTCGGCCCGCAGCAGCCGGTCGCGTCCGCGCAGGTCCTCGATCAGGTCCGGGTCGGCATCCTTGACATAGCGCCCAGCGTAGTGGCCGATCCGCTCGTCGTAGGTCCCGTTCGGCCTGACCGGATTGACGACCGTCATCCCCTGCTGCTCGCCGAGGCGGAAGTCGTCATCGCCGAACGCGATCGCTGTGTGCACCAGTCCGGTGCCGTCCTCGGCGGTGACGAAGTCCGCCGGCAGCACCGTGTGGCCCTTGGGGCCGTAGGCGTCGGACGGGATGTAGTCAAACGGCGGCGCGTACCGAGTCCCGACCAGCTCCGACCCGGAGAACGTCTCGAGGATCTCGGCGTCCTCGCCGAGCACCTTTTGCACCAGTGACTGCGCGACGATCTGCACTGGCCCGTGCGGCGTCCGCGCGCGGACGTACGTCAGATCGGGGTCGACGGCAACCGCCGCGTTGGAGACGAGCGTCCACGGCGTCGTGGTCCAGACCACCAGCTCGTCACCGTGGCTGGCGGCTCCGTGTGCCTCGGTGACCGGCAGGCGGACGTAGACCGACGGGTCGACCACGTCCTGATAGACGTCGGGCTGGCCGAGCTCGTGGCTCGAGAGCGCCGTCCCGCACCGCGGGCAGTACGGCACGACCTTCAGCTTCTCGTACAGCAGCCCTTTCTCGTCGATCGTCTTCAGCGCCCACCAGACCGACTCGATGTAGGCCGGGTCGAGCGTCCGGTAGGCGTCGTCGAGGTCAATCCAGAAGGCGATCCGCTCGGTCAGCCGGTTCCACTCGGCGACGTGGCTGAGCACCTTGTCGCGGCAGCGGGCGTTGAACTCGGCGATCCCATAGCGCTCGATGTCCTCCTTGGAGGTCATCCCCAGCTCGGCCTCGACCGCCAGCTCGACCGCGAGCCCGTGGCAGTCCCAGCCGCCCTTGCGCTCGACGTAGTGGCCGGTCATCGTCCGAAAGCGGGGGAAGATGTCCTTGAAGACGCGGCTCAGGACGTGGTGGGTGCCGGGGTCGCCATTGGCCGTCGGCGGGCCCTCATAGAAGCCCCACTGGGGCGCGCCCTGGCGGCGTCTGATCGATTCCGCGAACACCTCGCGCTCGCGCCAGCGCTCGAGCACCTCCTGCTCGAGCTCAGGGAACGATCTGCGGGGGTCAACCGGACGATGGGGCGCGGCAGCCATGGGCGGGGGATTCTAGGAACCCCTCACGCGTCTGCGCTGCCGGCGCTACGACGCTCAGGCGCCGACCGGCCGCACCGAGGGCAGCGCGGTCACCGACTGCTGCACCGCGGTCTCCGGTTGGGCCGTGGCGAGCCTGGCGAGCAGCGCGTCGCGGGCGGCGACGGGCGACTCGCCGAGCCGGGACACGGTGCTCGCGCCCGTGTCGGGAACGGCGCCCCGGTAATCGAACACGGTCACGTCGCGGGCGACCGAGCGCACCGCGTACACGAGCCGGCCGATCGAGTCCAGTGATACGCGCTGGCCGGTCAGCACGACTGCCTTCGGGTCCAGTGCCCGCAGCGCCCGGCCGAGCCTGGTCAGCTCGACCGCCGGAGTCAGCGAGAGGGTCCGCAATCCCGCGCGTCGCAGCACGACCTCGAGTGCCTGTGCCGTGAGCGCATCTATGTCGCACGGCGCCGACGCGTCGAAGATGATCACTGCTTCGGGCCGCGAGGCGGGCGGCGCGAGCCGGCGCTGCGCCGAGAGCCAGCCCGTCGCGTGCCGCCATGCAAACTCGTACTCGACCGTGTTGGCATCGCCCTCGAGCTGGCTGGCGACCGCCACGAGCAGCACCTCTTCGATCGTCCGCTCAACGGAGCGCAGGCCGAGGCTCTCCTCGAGCAGGCGATTCGCGGCGTCCTCGTCAAACGCGCCGTAGGCGCCGGCCAGCCGTGACGGGCTCGAGGGACCCTCGCCGCGCTCCCGGGCCAGCGAGATCGCCGACGAGACGTTGTGGGTCTCGGCCAGCGTCAGACGGAGTGCCTCGATCTCGGCCAAGGAGTACTGACGGTGGCCCCCGGCCGAGCGGAGAGGCTGGGGGAAGCTGTAGCGGCGCTCCCAGCTGCGAAGCGTGTTGGGACTGATGCCAAGCATCACCGCGGCTGCATTTGTGCGAATCCCGTTCACCTCACCGATTTATCGTCTCATCGGCGCGTTTGCACAAGATCCGCAGCCCCGATTGCAGTCTGGTGGCGACCGTGCAGTGGGGAGGAGTGCGCGGCGTCGCGTCGTACCCTGCCGCCTGAGAGCACGTCAATCTACGGATCCGGGTTGTGTTAGAGACTGTCGCGGTGCGACGCCAGCTGACGGCAGCAAGCGGCCTAGAGGCTCATCGAGCGCGATGCTTCGCGCGCCGTGCCGGGTTCCTGCAGCGGGGGCCGCTGCTCGTTCTCGATCATCTCGACGATCCGGCGCTGGGCGTCGCCGGCGCCCGCCGGCAGCATCCGCGTGCCCGTGGTGCGCATCCGGACCCGAGCGGCGCCGCGCCTGTAGACGGCCACCGGCATCGCGCCGGCGGCGAGTCTGATCGCATACGCCCAGCGTGCAACGTTGTCATCGTCAAGATGGGATCCTGCGACCACAACGAGGTTTGGACGATGAATCGCGACCGCGTCTCCGATCCCCGCAACACCCCGTGCAGAGAGGCTCAGCACGTTGATCCCGGCGCGTGCGCTGAACAGCTCCAACGCACGGATATACGGCGAATCGGGGTCGAGCTCGTCACGCGCCGCGTCGCCGACGACGATCGAGAGCGGGCGCACCGGCGGCGGCGCGAGCCGCTGCGCGCGGCGCAGCCAGTCGCCGCCCCAGTGAGCCGCGAACGCCCAGGCTGCCGACTCGAGCCCATAGCGGCGCGCGATCTCGTCGAGCGTCGGCAGCAGCACCTCCTCGACACTGCGCTCGACCGAGCGCAGCGCGAGTGCCGCCTCGATCGCCTGGTCGGCCCGCTCGCGCTCGTAGGAGACGAGCGCGCCGATCAGCGAGTTGGCGTCGGCCGCGAGTCCCTCGCGCGCACGGGAAACCGCAGACGAAATCGACAGTCCCTCCTGGAGCGCGTCACGCAGCGCCGCGATCTCCCCGTGTGTGAAGAGGCGGTGCTTGCCCGGCGACCGTTGCGGTTTCGGGAAGCCGAACCGCCGCTCCCAAGCGCGAAGCGTGTTCGGGCTGACCTTCAACAGCGCCGCCGCCTCGCTTGTCTTCAGGTATCGCATTTGTCCAGGTAGTTGGAGACTAACGTTGCGAAGACCATGCCTACAACCTAAAATTGCACGAAATTACGGGCGAATCCGACCGAATATTGGTGCAAGTGCTCGGTCAAAGTCTCGCGGATCGCTTTCGTGCAAGCCCGTCGGGCCCCCCAACCCATCGCTCCTGGGACAGATCAGGAGGTGACCATGCATTTCCGCAACAGCTGATTTCGGTATCTAGTGGTCGATTAGCGCTGGCTTAGGCGCTAACGTCCCCAATCATGGCTGCGAGCGGCAGTCCAGGCCGGATCCGTCTTCACACGGTGCTGCTGGTTGTCGGACTCTGCGGGTGCACAGTCGCAGCCGTACTTCAGGCAGGGTCAGATCACGGCCTGCATGAGTCTCTGAGCATCGTGCTGGCCATAGCGGCGGCGGTCTCCGGCTACATGGTCGTCGCGGTTGTTGGCCGCACAGCGGTTTCTGCCTCGTTCATCGTCGTCTTGCTGGCGGCGGCGTTTCTGGGTCCCCTGTCGGCTGCCATCGCAGCGGTGATCGCCGAAATTGCCGCCTCCTTCAGGGTCAAGACCCGCCCGTATGCGTTCGCCAGCAACCTGCTCGCAGGGGTGCTGCCGGCGCTTGCGGCAGCGGGGCTCGTGCGCGCGCTGGTACCCGGCGGACCTGCGCAGACGATCGCCTTTTACGCCACCGTCGCCCTGGCCAGCGTCGTGGACTTGACGCTGAACTTTGCGATCGCCGCGTACTACGGCGAGGTGCTGTACGGGAAGCGGAACCTGAAATTCAGCGTCCTGAAGGAGCTTGCGCCGAGCATCGGGCTCAGCGTCGTGCTCGCGGTCGCCGGTGCCGCGATCTACCTCAAGCTCGGCCTCGCGGGGATCGCCTTCTCGCTGACGGCCGTGTTCGCGTTCTCCTATATGGCCCACCTCGTGCAGCAGTCGCGCGAGCGAGCCCAGCAGTACGTGTCGCTCTCCTGGGGCGTGCTCGCCGGACTGATGCGCTCGCTCGACATCCGCGACGGGCGAGCCGCGCGGCACGCCGCCGCGGTCGCGCGGTTCTCGGAGGACATCGCGAAATCGGTGGGGATGACCGCAGCCGAGTGCGAGCTTGCGCACACGGCCGGGCTGCTGCACGACATCGGCCACTTCGCGCTGTCGGACCGCGTCGCCGAGCGTGGCCGCACGCTGACCGACGAGGACTGGCTGGCGATCCAGCGCCACCCCGAGCTCGGCGCGGACATGCTGCGCGACCTCGGCATGTACGGTCCGGTCGCCGAGATCGTGCTCGCCCATCACGAGCGAATCGATGGGCGCGGCTACCCGAACGGGCTGCCCGCTGAAGAGATCCCCGAGATCGCGAAGATCATCTCAGTTGCTGAGGTGTACGACACGCTCACGGCCAGCGACACCTACAGAACCCGGATGAGTTCGTTCGAAGCCCTGACCGAGCTGCGCCGGGTGGCTGGGACTCAGGTCGAGGCCCGCTACGTCGAGGCGCTGGCTGACCTGCTCGCCGGCGAGGACCTCAAGTACCGCCACGCGGACATGGCCGACTTCGACGCCGAGCTCGACATGGAGCGGCGGATCAACCAGGCGGGCGCGGGCGGCTAGGGCTCGCGCGGGCGACTGGGGCTCGCGCGGCTAGGACGGGCGCCGGCGGCCGGGGCTCGCGCCCCGGATGCGAGCACGCGTCGCTGGGCGCTTGGTGCGCACCGCTTCCCCGGCTTCGATTTGGTGGAGGTGGAGCCTGCTCGCCTGCGCCTGGCGAAAGGTCAGCCGGCTTTCCGCTCCGCGATCGGAGTGGTGCTCTGCTGTTGTTCCAACGAACCGACGAACTGGTCAATCTGCTCCTGGCTGAAGCGACGCTGACCACCCGGCGTCCGGTACGACTGCAGATACCCCATGTCCGACCAACGGCGGATCGTGCCGAGCGACACCCCGAGGGCCTGAGCGGCCTGTGACGTAGACAGGCCTAGTGGACTCCCGCTTATTTGCTTCATGGGTCCATTTCAGCCAGATTTGTGAAAGCTGCCCAAAGCTGAACAGTTATTGCACAACCTTTGGCACCGAAGGTCACGCCGAGTCGACGTCCGATGCCGACGAAACCGGAACGTGAGCGGTTCGTTGTCGGTCAAACGTCGAGCCTCGCACGGGACTCGCGCAGGCTTGTAGCTGGAAAGAATACACCGGCCTGGGACCGCGAGGGCGTCTGGGGCGCGGATGCGTTGGTCGCAGATGGATCGAAAGCGCGGGATGCTTCGCGGGGCCGCGGAGTGCGACGATCCGCCGGTGCGCCTGCGCCTTTATCACCACCACGACGGGGCGCGGGTGGCCTACCGCGAATCGGGAACCGGCCGGCCGCTGGTGCTCCTGCACTCGCTCGGGCTCTCGCACCGCGAGTATGAGCCGATCGTTGCCCCGCTCGCCGAACGGTTCCGGGTCGTGCTGCCGGACCTGCCGCTCCACGGGGACTCGGAGGACCGTCCGCGCCACTCCTACAGCCCCGAGTGGCTGGGCGAGGTGATCGCGGGGTTCTGCAACGAGGCCGGCGGTCCGCGCTGCATCGTCGCCGGCCATGACATCGGCGCCGAGCTGTCGCTGATCGCGGTCCGTTCCGGACAGCTGTCCCCGTCACGGCTGGTCCTGATGCCCAATCGGCTCCATCGCCGCGACGAGTACCCGGCCAAGCGCGCCGCGTGGCGGACCGCGTGCCGGATCGCGGCGCTGCCCGGGCTCGACCGCGTGTTCGCTCACGGGGCGAGGCTGGTGTTTCGGCCGTCGGTCGGCGAACGGCTGTCGGCACAGCACAACGCGGCGGCCCGTGACCTCGTCCGTCACGCCTTCGCCGACGTCGGCGGCAACGGCAACCGGGCCCGCTCGTGGGCGAAGTTCGCCCGCCGGTGGCCGGTGGAGGCGCAGACCCAGCGGCTCGACGACTACCCCGGGATGGCGTTCCCGGTCCTGCTTCTGTGGGCCGACGAGGACCCGGCCCACCCGATCGTCGCCGCCCAGGAGGCGCTTGACCTGCTGCCCGCGGGGCAGTTGCGCACCGTGCCGGGGGCCGGCTTTCTGATCGCCTACGACGACCCGGTCGTGGTCGCGCGCGAGTTGATCGCGTTCGGGGGGTCGCCGCGCTGACTCGGGGAGCAAAAGTGCCCTGTGAGGGCAGAAATGCTCCCCGAGTGGGCATGCGGACCGCGCGGCGACCGAGCGAGTAGCTTTGAAGGCAGCACACCGAAGTGAAAGGAAAGCCAATGAGCGTCGAGGAAACTGAGCAGCTCTGGGGCGGTGAGACCACCAAGGCGGTCGCCAACTTCCCGGTCTCGGGCGAGACCGTCCCTGTGCCGGTGATCCGCTGGCTGGGCCGGATCAAGGGCGCCGCAGCGCGCGTCAACGCTGAGCTGGAGCTGTTGGACAGCGACGTTGCCGAGCGGATCGCGGCGGCCGCCGATCGGGTCGCGGCGGGCGAGCTCGACGCTCAGTTCCCGATCGATGTCTTTCAGACCGGCTCGGGCACGTCGACCAACACGAACGCCAACGAGGTGATCGCCAATCTGGCCGGCGACGGCGCTCACCCCAATGACCACGCGAACATGGGCCAGTCCTCCAATGACGTGTTCCCGTCGGCGGTGCACCTGGCGGCGCTCGACGAGGCGACCAACAATCTGCTGCCGGCGCTCGCGCAGCTCGAGGCCTCGTTCCAGCGCAAGGCCGTCGAGTTCGCCGACATCGTCAAGGCCGGCCGTACGCATCTGATGGATGCCGTGCCCGTCACGCTCGGGCAGGAGTTCTCCGGCTACGCGGCGCAGATCCGGCTCGCCGCCCGCAGGGTGGGCAACACGCTGCCCCAGGTCGCACAGATTCCGCTCGGCGGCACCGCGACCGGGACCGGGCTCAACACGCACAATGAGTTCGCCACCAAGGTTCGCGCCCGGCTGACCGAGTCGACCGGGCTCGAGATCCGGGCGCCCGAGGATCCGTTCGAGGCCCAGGGCAACCGCGACGCGCTGGTTGAGCTCTCCGGGGCGCTCAAGGTCACGGCCGTATCGCTGACCAAGATCGCCAATGATCTGGCCCTGATGGGCTCCGGCCCGCGCGCTGGGATCGGCGAGCTGCTGCTGCCCGAGCTGCAGAAGGGCTCCTCGATCATGCCGGGCAAGGTCAACCCCGTGATCCCCGAGGTTGTGCTCCAGGTCTCGGCGCAGGTGATCGGCAACGACACCGCGATCACGATCGGCGGACTCGAGGGCAACTTCGAGCTCAACGTCCGTGTGCCGATGATCGCGCGCAACCTGCTCGAGTCGATCCGGCTGCTGGCGTCAACGTCGCGGATCTTCGCCGAGAAGTGTGTCGACGGGATCGAGGCAAACGAGGAGGGTTGCCGGCGCAGCGCCGAGGCGACGCTCGCGGCGGCGACCGCGCTCAACCCCTACATCGGCTACGACAGGGGCGCCGAGATCGTCAAGGAGGCGGCCAGCTCCGGGCGGATGCTGCGCGAGGTCGCCTACGAGAAGGGCGTCGACGAGGAGACCTACGACAAGGCGATGGACCTGCGCAAGATGGCGCGCGGGAACACCTAGCGGGGGTCAGCCCCGCTCGGCAGCTAGGTGGCGACCGTCTCCGCGCCCAGCTCGCGCGAGATCGCGACGTCGACCGAATAGTCGATCGGGACGACGATCACCGACGGCGTGTCGAGCTCCAGCGCCTCGCCCAGCCGCACCGAGAAGTCGGCGGCGCTGGCACAGCGCCACGCCGGCACCCCAAAAGCGTTCGCCAGCGCGACGAAGTCCGGGTTGCCGAACGCGATATCGAAGTGGCGGCCGAACTTCTTGTCCTGCTTCCACTTGATCGAGCCGAACTCGCCGTTCTCCCAGATCACGTTGACCATCGCCGTGCGCAGCCGCACCGCCGTCTCGAGCTCCTGGCAGTTCATCAAGAAGCCGCCGTCGCCTGACACCGTGACGACGTTGCGGTGCGGATAGACGAGCTTGGCGGCGACCGCCGTCGGCAGCGCGAACCCCATTCCGGCGAGCCCGTTGGCGATCAGCACCGTTCCGGGCTCATGGGCCGGGAACATCCTGCCGATCCAGAGCTTGTGCAAACCGACGTCGGAGATCAGCAGATCGGCCGGCCCGAGCGCATCCCGGATGTCCGCCAGCACGCGCGGAGGACGAATCGGGAAGTGGTCGTCGCCGCGTGCTTGAGCGAGGGCGCCGAGCACGAGCTCGCGCAACCTGCAGCCGTTGGTTTGCTCGGCCTGGGCGCGGCTGCACCCGGCAGCCAGCCGCGCGAGCACGTGGGCGATGTCGCCGACCAGCTCGACCTCGGGGATGAAGAACTCGTCGATCTCGGCCGCGACGGTGTCGATCATCACGATCCGCTTGTTCTTGTCCGGGTTCCAGTGTTCGGGCGCGTGCTCGACCAGGTCATAGCCGACCGCGATCACGACGTCGGCCTCGTCGAACCCGGCCATCGCGTAGTCGCGCGCCTGAAGGCCGACGGTGCCGAGCGCATGCGGGTCCTCGTAGTCGAGCAGCCCCTTGGCCATGAACGTCTCGGCGACCGGGATCCCGGTCGTGTGGACGAAGGCCCGCAGGGCGCGGCTCGCGTGGGTCCTGATCGCCCCGTTGCCGGCGAGGATGATCGGTCGCTCGGCGCGCAGGATGATCTCGGTTGCGCGCTGCAGCTCCTCCACCCCCGGCTCGGGCTGAACCGGGGCGTGACGGGGCAGCGGCGACGCATCAAGAGGGCGGGCCATCACGTCCTCGGGCAGCTCCAGGTGGGTGGATCCGGGCTTTTCGGACTCCGCTACCTTGAACGCTTTGCGCACTACCTCGGGGACGATCTCAGGAGACGAAATCCGTGCATTCCACTTCACAACCGGCCGCATGATCCCGATCAAGTCGATGTACTGGTGTGACTCCTTGTGCATCCGCTCGAGGTCGGATTGGCCCGTCAGCGCCACCAGCGGCGCTCGGTCAAGGAACGCATCCGCGACCGCGGTCACGAGGTTGGTCGCCCCTGGCCCGAGCGTCCCGAGGCAGACGCCGGCCCGGCCCGTCAGCCGACCGTACGCATCCGCCATGTAGGCGCCGCCCTGCTCGTGGCGGACCGGCACGAACTGGATCGGTGAGTCGGCCAGCGACTCATTGAGGTCCAACGTTTCCTCGCCCGGAATGCCGAAGACGTACTCGACCCCCTCTGACTCCAAGCACTCCACGAACACCTCTGACGCCTTGCGCTCGGTCACCCAGCCACCGTATCTGAACCGTCGCGTCACCCGCGCGTCCGCCGTCGCTGCCGTCACGGCCGCGCTGGTGATGCTGCTGGCGGTCTCGAGCGCGACGGCCGCCACCACCTTCGTGATCCGCGGCGGCGGCTACGGACATGGGGTCGGGATGAGCCAGTACGGCGCCTACGGCTACGCGCTGCACGGCAAGAGCTACCGGTGGATTCTCGGGCATTACTACAGGGGGACCCGGCTCGGGACGACCGATCCCAACCAGACCGTGCGAGTGCTGCTCGCGACCGGCTCGGCGTCGTTCGCGGGCGCCGACCGCGGCGGCTCGACGAAGCTGGCGCCGGGAACGACCTACTACGTCAAGGCGCTTGCCGACGGAGATCTGCAGATCGTGACCGCGGCGGGCAAGAAGGTCGGCCACCCTGCCACCGCACCGCTGACGGTCACCGGACCGGGCTTCCTCCAGGTGCCCGCGCTGGGCACCTACCGCGGCTCGCTGCAGTTCACTGCAGACGGCGCCGGCGGGGTGCAGACCGTCAATGCGCTTGGTCTCGATGACTACGTCCGGGGCGTGGTCGCATCCGAGATGCCCTCCGCCTGGGCGCCGCAGGCGCTCGAGACGCAGGCGGTCGCGGCCCGCACCTACGCGATCACGACCTCGGTTGACGGCAACGGCTTCGACCTCTACGACGACACCCGCTCCCAGGTGTACGGCGGCGTCAACTCCGAGACCCCGGCGAGCAACGATGCGGTTTCGGCGACGGCCGGTCAGGTCGTCACCTACAACGGGACCCCGGCCGTCACCTACTTCTTCTCCAGCTCCGGCGGCCACACCGAGAGCATCCAGAACGTGTGGCCCGGGGCGACCCCCGAGCCGTGGCTGCGCGGCGTGCCGGATCCCTATGACGGCGCCGGCGGCAACCCGTACCACAGCTGGGGCGCGCAGATGAGCGTCGGCGCCGCGGCGAGCAAGCTCGGCGCGCTCGTCAAGGGCCGGCTGGTCGGGATCGAGGTGACCAAGCACGGCGTCTCGCCGCGGATCATCGAAGCCGAGGTGGTCGGGACCAAGGGCGCCAGCATGGTGACCGGCGCCGAGCTGCAGCGGATCTTTGGGCTGCGAACCACGTTCGCCGCGTTCACCACGATCACGACCGTCGCCTCGGCCGGCGAGCTCGGGGGCGCGGTCTACCCGGCGCCGAGCCACGGAACCGTGACCGTCCAGTCCGACGCCGGCGGCGGCTGGCACACCGTAACCACTGCGCCGCTCGGGCCCCAGGGCACCTACACGGTCGTGCTCCCGGGCTCGGGTCGCTACCGAATCCGTTACGCCAAGCTCGACGGCCCGGCGGTCGCCGCATCGCAGCCGACGACGACGGCGATCGCGGCCGCCCGGGGTCAGCTCGCTGCCGAGCAGGCGCTGACCGGAGCGCTGCCGTCATGGGTCAGGGACTACGCTGGCCCTCATGTCTGGCCCACTGCTCGCAATCGACGCGCCGTTCGTCCTCTACCGCTCGTTCTTCGCGCTCCCTGACTCGATCAAGGGTGCGGACGGGCACCCGGTCAACGCGCTGCTGGGCGCGACCAACCTGATCCTGCGGATCGCCGCTGACCGTAAACCGAGGGCGATCGTGATCTGCTTCGGGGCCGAGGCCGCCAAGTACCGAGTCGATCTCTACCCGCCCTACCATGCGCAGCGGCCGCCGGTCCCCGACGCGCTCGCCTGGCAGTTCGAGCAGGCGCCTGCTCTGTTCGAGGCGTTCGGCTGGACGACGATGGGGTCTGACGAGCTCGAGGCCGATGACCTGCTCGGGGCGCTCGCGACCGCCGAGGCCGACGCCGGCGGCCGGGCGCTGATCATGACCGGTGACCGCGACATGTACCAGTGCGCGACAGACCGGGTCAGCGTCGTCTACCTCAAGCAGGGCGCGAGCGGGTTCGAGGAGGTCGATCCCGACGGGGTGCGCTCCCGCTACGGGATCGCGCCGCAGCTGGTGCCCGACTTCATCGCGCTGCGCGGTGACCCGTCGGACGGTCTCCCGGGCGCGCCGGGGATCGGCGCCAAGACCGCCGCCTCGCTGCTGGAGCGCCACGGTTCGCTGGACGGCGCGATCGCGGCGGCCGACCAGGAGCGGCCCAAGATCGCCGCGGCGCTGACCGAGAAGGCCGATGAGCTGCGCGCCTTTCGAGCGATCGCGACCCTCCGTCACGTCGATCTCGAGCGACCGCCGGACCGTCGCACCGATCTCGACCAGGGCGCGGCCGCCGTCCGCGAGCTGGGCATGAACCGGCTCGCCGAGCGGCTCGACAATGCCGACTCGATCGCCGACCTCTGAAAGCCTGGCTACGGCGTGAACTTGACCGTGATCACGTCGCCGTCCTGCACGACGTAGTCGCGGCCCTCGAGCCGCAGCGTGCCGCGCTCGCGGGCGCCCCCGTAGCCGCCCGCATCGCGCAACTCGTCCCAGGAGATCACCTCGGCGCGGACGAAGCCGCGCTGGATGTCAGAGTGGATCAGGCCGGCCGCGTGCCAGACCGACTGGCCGCGGCGCAGATGCCACGACTGGGCCGGCTTGTCCTCGCCGGCGGTGAAAAAGGCGATCAGCTCAAGCAGCGAGAACGCGCCCCGGACGACCGTCTGCAAGCTTGACTGGTGGAGGCCGAGGTCGCCCCGCATCGCGTCCGCGTCCTCGTCGGAGAGCTCGCCCAGCTCTGACTCGAGCCGCGCCGAGACAGCGACCGCCTCGGCGTCGTGGGAGGCGGCGTGCTCGGCGACCGCCGCCGGCACCTCGTGGCTGCCCTCATCGACATTGGCGACGAACAGCACCGGCTTGGCGGACAGGGGCTGCAGAAGGGTGAGCGCATCGGGCGCGTCAGCGGGGACCGGAACGGTGCGGGCGGGGCGGCCGGCCTGGAGCGCGTCGATCAGCGCTCGCAGCCAATCGGCCTCGGCCGCCGCGTGTCGGTCGCCGCTCTTGGCGGTCTTCGCCACGCGTTCGAGCCGCCGCTCGGCCTGCTCGAGGTCGGCATAGATCAGCTCGGTCTCGATCGTCTCGATGTCGGCCAGCGGATCGACGTGCCCGTCGGGATGGACGACGCTCTGATCGCCGTGGGTGCGCACGACGTGGACAATCGCGTCGGTCTCACGGATGTTTGACAGGAATTGATTGCCGAGCCCCTCGCCCTTGTGCGCGCCGGCGACCAGCCCGGCGATGTCGTGGAAGGCGATCGTGTCGTGCACCACCTTCGATGCGCCGACCGTCGCGGCGACGACTTCGAGCCGCTCGTCCTGCACCGGCACAATCGCGACATTCGGTTCGATTGTCGTGAACGGGTAGTTGGCCGCGTCGGCGGCGACGCCGGTCAGGGCGGTGAACAGCGATGACTTGCCCGCGTTGGGCATCCCGACGATCCCGACCTTCATCGGGGCAGCTTGCGGTCAAGTTGGTGCAGCAGCACGGTCCGAGACTGTACGAGGCCGGTGCGTTTGGCACCTGGGCCCCCGGCTCGAGGCCGCGGCGAGCTCAGGTGCCGAACCCGACCCGGTGACCCTCGGTGTCGACCAGCACGTAGACGACCTTCTGGAGGTCGAGCGCGATTATGCCGTCCTCGGCGGTCAGGTCATGCCAGCCCTTCTCGCCGAGCACCTCGCGCAGTTTCTTCAGCTCGCTCGGCGGTACCCGGGCGCTGAGCACCGGCCCGCCGAGGAAGCCGATGTTGATCTTCTGGGGCTTGTCATCGGCCATCTCTGTAACTCCTCACTAGTGGGCAGGCTGCACGATTTCGGTCAGCACGCCGCCGGTCGACGCGGGGTGCAGGAAGGCGACGAGCGAGCCGCGGATCCCGGTCCGAGGCGTCTCGTCGATCAGCCGCATTCCGGCCGCGGCGCACGCCTGCAGCGTGTCCTGCACCGACTCGACGCGGTAGGCGACGTGGTGGAGTCCCGGCCCCCGGCGCTCGAGGAACTTCCCCACCGGCGTGTCGGGGCCGAGCGGCTGGAGGAGCTCGATATGGCCGTCGCCGATGTCCAGCAGCGCGGCATCGACGCCCTGCTCGGTCACGGTCTCGCGATGAACCAGTTCCATCCCAAGGTTGTCACGGTAGAGCGCCAGCGCGGCATCGATATCCGAGACGGCGACACCGACGTGATCGATCGCGGTAAGCATCGGGCCGGGAGGATACCCGGGCCCCGAATCAGCGAACGCGCTCGAGCCTGGGGTTGGGCGCGTAGCTGCGCCCAACCTTCGCGCACGGCCGGCCGTCGAGCAGCACGACGTCGGCGGTGAAGTCATCTTGGCCGCGTATCAGCGACGAGCCGACGCCATAGGCATCGACCGCGACCCCGGCGGCCTCGAACTCGCGGATCCGCTGCGCGGTGAAGCCGCCCGAGGCGACGATGCGGACGTCGGGGAAGCCGGCGCCATCGAGCGCGCCGCGGACCTTCTCGACCAACCGCGGGTTGACGCCGGTCGGCACGAAGCCGCCCATCTCGTCAAACAGGGAGCGGTCGACGAGGCTCTCGGAGGTGTCGAGCCGCACGCCCCAGAGCTTTGAGCCGAGCGCGTTGGCGACGTCCAGCGTGGTCCTGACCGAGTCATTCTCGAAGTCGACCAGCACGGTGATGTTCATGTCATGGTGGAAGTGCTCGGCGAACTTGAGCGCCGCCTTGACCGTGTCACCGCCGTAGGCCGCGATCAGGCCGTGCGGGACGGTGCCGATTCCACGGCCACCCCACCACGAGGCCTGGGCGTCGGTCGAGACGCCGATCGCCCCCGCGACGTGAGCGCTCCAGCCGTCGCCGGTCTGCACCAGCCAGTGGTCGTGGCGGGCCGGGAAGTAGAAGATCTCCTTGCCCCCGGCGGCCTTGACGACCTCGGAGACGTTGCGCATGACCAGCGACCGCCGTGCCAGCACGCCGAGGTAGACGGTCTCCAGATGCGCGAACAGGCTGTAGTCGCCCTCGATCGTGAGCACCGTCTCGCGCGGGGCGATCCGGTCGCCCTCGCGCAGCGCGTGGACCTCGAGCTGGTCCCAGCCGGGCTCCCAGGTGCCGTTGATCTCGCGGCCGCTGCACGTCTTGAGCACCGCGATCGCCTCGTCGATCCCGCCCAGCAGCGAGTCCTCCTTCTGGAACACCTGCATCGTCACGCGTGGGTGCTCGCCCTCGGCCTCGAGCAGCGTCTTGGTGTAGACGAAATAGGCGTCGGAGTAGTAGCCCTCCCGGATCCGATCGACGGGGAGGCGGAAGATCGCCGGGTCCAGCCGCGCCGAGACCTCAGTCGGCATGGCGCAAGTCTAAGTCAGCCTCACCCGGGTCAGCCGAGCAGCTCGCGCGCGATGTCGATAAAGAACGAGGTCGCATACCCGAGGTCACGGACGTCGATCCGCTCGTCGGCGTTGTGGATCAGCGGCCCCGACTCGAGCATCCCCTGGTGGTGCATCGGAAAGAAGCCGTAGGCGATGCAGTCGGGGAACGCATCCCGGAACCATCGCGAGTCAGAGAAGCCGGGGAGGATCACCGGCGCGGCGACCGCGCCTGGGTCATTGGCGGCCACCCAGCGCTCGATCGCGCCCATCAGCTCGCTCTCGATCGTTGACTCGTTGCCGACCGTCCGCTCGGTGAACTCGATCTTCACGTCGTCGGTCTCGTCGCCGAGCACGGCAGCGATCCGCCGGCGGGCGGCATCCTCGCCGAGGCCCGGCGGAACCCGGCAGTCGATCCGGACCTGCGCGCGCGACGGAATCACGTTCATCTTGGCCGACGCGCTGGCCATCGTCGGGGTCAGCGTGACCCCGAACATCGGCTCGATCAGCGTCCGCAGCCGCGGCTCCTCATCGTCGAGCCGTTTCATCGCGGCTGGGAGATCGGCGGGATCCTCGCCGAGCGCGCGAAGCAGTGCCATCGGCCCGTCGGTCAGCTCATAGGTGTCGGGTTGGTCGGCGAGCTTGGCGAGCACCGGCGCCAGCTTGACCAGCGCGTTGTCGCCGGCCCGTGGCAGCGAGGCGTGGCCGGCGGCGCCGTGCGCGACGACGTTGAAGCGGAAGATGCCCTTCTCGGCGCAGCAAACCCCGTAGTAGCGTGTGCCGCGGTACTGAAACGACTCGCCGCCGCCCTCGTTGAGCAGCATGTCGCAGCGCACCTTGTCGGGGTGAGTGGTCGTCAGCCAGTGTGCGCCCACGTCGCCGCCGGTCTCCTCGTCGGCGACGATCACCAGCTTCAGCGTGCCGCGTGCCGGACGCCAGCCCTCGCGCGCCAGCGCCGCTCCGGCGACCGCCTCAGCGGCCACCTGGGATTTCATGTCCAGCGCGCCACGTCCCCATAGGAAGCCGTCGATCACATCACCGGACCACGGATCGTGCTGCCACTCGGAGGGCTCGGCGAGCACCGTGTCGACGTGCCCCAACCAGCAAAGAATCGGACCGTCCTGCTCGCCTCGCAGGTCGGCGACGAGGTTCGGGCGCTCGGGGTCGGCGCCAAGGATCTCGGTCTCGAAGCCGACATCGCCGAGGTAGCCGGCGAGGTACTCGATCGTCTCGCGCTCGTTGCCGGGCGGATTGACGGTGTTGAAGCGGACCAGCCGCTGGAGTACCTCGGTCGATTCCTGCTGGAGCTGTTCGGTCGTCATCGAGGCAGCATTATGTCCGTAGGATCCGGGGAGTGTCCGCCGCCGATGATGACCTCGCGCTGGCGCTCGAGCTTGCCGACGTCGCCGACGCGATCACGGTCGCGCGGTTCGGCGCCGACGACCTGATCGTCGAGACCAAGCCCGACCTGACCCCGGTGTCGGAGGCCGACCGGGCCGTCGAGCTCGCGCTGCGCGAGCTGATCGCGCAGCAGCGCCCCGGCGACGCGGTGATCGGCGAGGAGTACGGGTCGAGCGATGGCACCGGATCTCGCCGGTGGATCATCGACCCGATTGACGGCACCAAGAGCTATGTCCGTGGGATACCCACCTGGGCGACTTTGATCGCGCTTTCTGTCGATGACGTCGAGACGGTCGGCGTCGTGTCGATGCCGGCGCTCGGGCGGCGGTGGTGGGCTGCGCGCGGCGGCGGGGCGTTTGCCGACGGCCGGGACATCCGGGTCTCCGGCGTGCAGGAGCTCGCGGACGCCCATCTGACGTGGAGCGGGGTCGAGGACTGGGACGCGATCGGCCGGACCGACGCGATCATCGAGCTCGCGCGCGCCTGCTGGCGTTCGCGCGGGGTCGGAGATGCGTGGCAGTACATGCTGGTGGCCGAGGGAGCCGCGGAGATCGCGCTCGACCCCGAGGTCTCGGTCTGGGACATCGCGGCGGTCAAGATGGTGGTCGAGGAGGCCGGCGGCCGGTTCACCGACCTGTCGGGGGTCGTGACCGCCGCCGGCGGCGACGGGCTGGCCACCAACGGGCTCGTCCACGAGGCTGCGCTGGCAATCGTCGGGCGGTGAGCTGATGGACCGTCTGTTTGAGGACGCCGACAGGACCGCCGACGAGAACCTGCCCGATGACGCGCCGCTGGCGACGCGGCTGCGCCCGCGGACGATCGACGAGCTTGTCGGCCAGGAGCGGCTGCTGGCGCCGGGCTCGGCGCTGCGTCGCGCGATCGAGGAGGGGCGTCCGCACTCGATGATCCTGCACGGGCCGCCGGGAAGCGGCAAGACGACGCTCGCCAGGCTCGTCGCGCGGTACTCGAACGCCGCGTTCGAAGAGGAGAGCGCCGTCCAGGCTGGACGCGCGGAGGTTCGAGCGGTGATCGAGCGTGCGCGCGAGCGCCAGCGGAGCGGGGGCCGCAAGACCGTCTTCTTCCTCGACGAGATCCACCGCTTCAACAAGGCCCAGCAGGATGCGCTGCTGCCCGCGGTCGAGGACGGGCTGATCACGCTGATCGGGGCGACGACCGAAAACCCCTACTTCGAGGTCAACTCGGCGTTGATCTCGCGCACCCATCTGTACGAGCTCGAGACGCTCGGGCCGGCCGAGATCCGGAAGTTGCTGGACCGGGCGGTCGCGACCAGGCAGTGCGGCCCCGTGGCAGGGGTCGACGATCGCGCGCTCGAGTTTCTGGCGGAGCGGTCAGGCGGTGACGCGCGCTCGGCTCTGAACGCGCTCGAGCTCGCCTGCGAGGCGGCGGGCGAGGGGCAGACGGTAACGCTCGAGCACGCCGAGGACGCGCTCCAGCGCCGGGCGCTGCTCTACGACCGTCAGGCAGACCGCCACTACGACACGATCTCGGCCTGGATCAAGGCCACCCGCGGCTCCGATCCCGACGCCTCGCTGTACTACCTGGCGGTGATGCTCGAGGGCGGCGAGGATCCCCGGTTCATCGTCCGGCGGATGGTCGTGTTGGCGTCTGAGGACATCGGCAACGCCGATCCGCAGGCGCTGGTCGTCGCGACCGCCGCCGCTGCCGCAGTCGAGCATGTGGGACTGCCGGAGTGCCAGTTCGCGCTCGCCCAGGCCGCGATCTATTTATCGCTGGCGCCCAAGTCCGACGCGGCCAAGCGTGCGGTGTTCGCCGCTCGCGAGCAGATCCGCGACCATGGCGCCGAGCCGCCGCCTGCCCATCTGCGCTCGTCGACGCGCAGCGACGGTGACTACGACAATCCGCACCGCCGCCCCGGCCACCTCTCGCCGCAGGAGCTGATGCCGAGCGGGGCGATCGGGGTCAGCTTCTACAGGCCCGACGAGGCCGAGGCGGAGCTGCGCACGCGACTGGCCGAGATCCGGCGCGCACGGGGCCGCAACGACCCGTAGGCCGGCCTGCGGCGCAAACCGGCCGGATCGAACCTACTAACGTGTAGGAAATGGCTGAAGGGTTCGATCCAGGGGCATTGATGGCCCGTCACTACGTGCTGCCGCGCGGCCCGCGCGTCTGTCTGCGGCTGGCGCGGATCCGCGATCTCGACGGCCTCCAGGCACTGCTCACCGGTCAGGGGATCTCGATCGGCGAGCTCGAGCTGGCGCGGCTGGTCCGCAGTGACCCGCGCGTGCGTCTGCTGATCTGCGCCACGGCGCTGACCAAGGCGGGCGAGACGATTGTCGGCGCCGGGGTGATCGAGCTCGACCGAGGCGACCGCGAGCCCTCACTCGTCGTCGTCGACGGGAGCCTGACCGAGGGCCTCGGGGATCTGCTGACCGGCGCCCTGACCGGCCGGGCCCGCGCGCTGACCGGCTCGCGGGCCGCGTGAGCACCGGGGCCGCACGCGTCCAAACGTCGCTACGCTCCGCGCGGTGACACCTACCGCCGCGACAACGACGCTCGAGTCGCTGAGCCCGGCAGACGGCGAGCTGATCGGAGCGGTCCCGATCACCGCGCCGGCTGATGTGCAGGCGGTCGTCGACGCGGTCGCCAAGGTGCAGCCGTTCTGGGCGCAGCTGACGCTCCGCGACCGGGCCCGCTACATGCAGCGCGCGGCCCAGGTCCTGATTGACGAGTCCGACGAGATCCGCGATCTGATCGTCCGCGAGCAGGGCAAGCCGCGCAACGAGGCTTTCTCGATGGAGCTGTTGCCGACGATCGATGCGCTGCAGTGGATCGCGCATGAGGGGCAGGAGATCCTCGCCGACGAGAAGGTCGGGATGCCGCAGCTGTTCCTCAAGACCAAGCAGACGGCGTTCATCTACGAACCGCTCGGCGTGATCGCCGTGATCGCACCGTGGAACTACCCGTGGAGCATCCCGTTCGGGGAGGTCGCCCTGGCGCTGATGGCCGGCAACGGCGTCGTGCTCAAGCCCGCCTCGCAGACGCCGCTGATCGGCGAGCGGATCGGACGTGTGCTCGAGCGGGCCGGGATCCCGGAGGGGCTCGTGCGCGTGATCCACGGGCCCGGGACGGGCGCGGCGCTGGTGGAGTCGAGCGTCTCAAAGGTGTTCTTCACCGGCTCGGTGGAGACCGGACGAGGCGTCGGTGAGGCCTGTGCGCGCCAGCTCAAGGGATCGGTGCTCGAGCTTGGCGGCAAGGACCCGATGATCGTGCTCGCCGACGCCAACCTCGACCACGCGATCGCCGGGGCGCTCTGGGGTGGTTTTGCGAACGCGGGGCAGACCTGCTCGGGGATCGAGCGCGTGTACGTGCTCGACGAGGTGGCAGAGCGGTTCATCGAGGGCGTCGTCGAAGGGGCCAACGCGCTGCGCGTGGGTGACCCGATGCAGTGGGACACCGAGATCGGGCCGATGATCTCGCGCGAGCAGTTCGATCTCGTCCGCGAGCTCGTCAACGACGCGGTGCAGTCCGGCGCGAGCCTGCTGTGCGGCGGGCCGCTCGAGCACGGTCCCGACGCCCAGGAGGGCTGCTTCTACGCGCCCACCGTCCTGACCGGGGTCACGCACGAGATGCGGATCATGCGCGAGGAGATCTTCGGCCCGGTGTTGCCGATCATCGTCGTCGGATCCGAGGACGAGGCGGTCAGGCTCGCAAACGACAGCGAGTTCGGGCTCGGCGCGTCGGTCTGGACTTCGGATCGCAGCAAGGGCGAGCGGATCGCCCGCGAACTCGAGGCGGGCATGGTCTGGATCAACGACCACATGTTCAGCCACGGCGCGTGCCAGTGTTCGTGGGGCGGCATCAAGGAGTCCGGACTCGGGCGGACCCATTCGAAGTTCGGCCTCTATGAGTGCGTCAACATCAAGCTCCGGGTGTGGGAGCCCTCCGCGGTTCGCAACCCCTGGTGGCACCCCTACGACGAGACGCTCGGCCGGGCGCTGAAGCAGACCGCGGTGATCCTGTACGGCCGTCCATCGATCCGCGCCGCCGCGCTCAAAGACGGGGCGGCGCCGCTGCTCCGTCTCGGCGTCCGACTCGCGCGCGACGCGGTCCGCCGCTAGCCGGTTTGTCTTCGCCGTCAAAGCTGGGTCGCCGGCTGGCTGGGGTCGCGGTGTGCGCGGTCGCGGCGGCGTTGCTGGTCCCGCAGGCGGCGTTCGCGCTCGATCCGAGCACCACGACGTCGGTGCCGTCATTGTTATCGATAACGCTCGGTTCGACCGTCAGCGACTGCTGCGACCGTGACCGGCATGGGCACGCCCGATCCAACCGGAACCGTCAGCTTCTCGGCCTGCGGGCCGCTAACCAGCTCCACGGGCTGCCCACCCGGCGGCACGCCAGTCGGCTCCTCGCCCGTCCCGCTCGACGGCACCAGCAATCCCGACACCGTGAGCTCGCAGAGTTTCACGCCAGGCGCAATCGGAACATGGTGCTTTCGCGCCGACTACTCGGGCGATTCGAACTACGAGACGTCCAGCGACGGCAGGATGGACGAGTGCTTCACGGTCACGCCCGCGACGTCAACGACGATCTCCAGGCCGCAGAACGCGGTGGTCGCGCTCAGCGACAACAACGCCGACACCGTGAAGGTGACGGGCAACACGACCGGGGGCAGTCCGACGGGGACGCGTGGACTTCTCGATCTGCGCGCCTCCCGCCAGTGGGCTGGGTTGCACGTCGCTTCCCCCGGTGGGCCTGACGCCGAGCGGGGATGGTCAGTCCGCGACAGCGACGTCGCCATCGACGGGTCCGCTGACCGCCGCGGGAACCTGGTGCTTCAGTCGCGGACTACCAGGGCGACACCAGCTACATCGTCACAAGCACCGACGGCTCCAGCGACGAGTGCTTCACCGTGCCCGTCCCGGGCGCGCCGACCGGGTCGATCTCCTCGCCCGCCGACGGCTCGGTGTACGCGGTCGGCCAGCACATCGATGCGAACTACAGCTGCGCAGATGCCTCGACAGGGCCTGGCATCTCCTCATGCAACGGGAGCGTCGCCAAGGGCGCGCCGATCGACACTTCGACGCTCGGCCACCACACGTTCACCGTCACGGCGGTCAGCCACGACTCGCTGAGGACGGTGATCTCGTCCGGGTACACGGTCGCGGCGGCGCCGTCGGTCTCGATCGCCTCGCCTCGCAGCGGTGCGACCTACACCCTCGGCGAGCCGGTCGCCGAGAGCTTCAACTGCTCCGAGGGTCAGTTCGGATCCGGGCTGGCGAACTGCGCCGCGCCGCCGACGGTCGACACCAATTCGCTCGGATCGTTCAGGTTCAGCGTCACCGCGAGCAGCACCGATGGGCAGCACACCACCACGACCATCCACTACCGGGTGATCCTGCCCTCCAACCACTTCACGGTCTCGCGCCCGACGCCGCATCGGACGGGGGTCGTCACGTTCAAGCTCGGCGTCCCGGGCGGCGGCAAGATCGCCGTGCTCGAAACGGCTCCGCGCAGCGCGCTGCCCCACCCCAAACGGGGCCGGCTCACGTTTGCGACGGCGAAGCTCAAAGCGAGCGGCAAGTCGACGATTCGCGTGAACGTGAAGCCCAACAAGGCCGGTAGGGGGCTGCTGCGCCACCACCGCTCGACCGTCCGCCTGACGCTGGCGGTGTCCTTTGTGCCGATCAACGGCAAGCAGCGAACCGAGACCTTCAGGGGGTTGCGGGTCACGAAGTAGGGCCTCGGTACCCTTGATTCATGCCCGCCCAGGCCTACGCCGGCAAGGAGTGCGTCTGCCAGCTCCGCAAGGGGATCTGCGATCAGAGCTGCGTACGAGGGATGCTCGAGACGCCGTTCTACATCGCCTGCCTGCGGCTCTCAGGGCGGCGGTGCCTGGTCGTCGGCGGGGGTGACATCGGGCTGGAGAAGGTCGAAGGCCTGCTCGCCTGTGATGCGTCCGTGACACTCGTGGCGCCGGCGGCGCACCCGGCGCTCGCCGAGCTCGCGCTCGAGGGCTCGATCAGCTGGGAGCGTCGGGAGTTTCAGGACTCCGACCTCGACGGGTGCCTGATCGCGATCGCGGCGACCAGCGATACCGACGTCAACATCTCCGTGTTCGAGGGGGCCGAGCGGCGCGCGATGCTCGTCAACGTCGTCGACGTGCCGCCGCTGTGCAACTTCATCCTGCCGGCGATCGTCCGCACCGGCCCGCTCGCGGTCGCGATCTCGACCGCCGGCGCGTCGCCCGCGCTCGCCAAGCGGATGAAGCGAGAGGTCAGCGAGCTGTTCGGAGAGCCCTACGCGCAGCTGGCGGTGATGCTCAACGACGCGCGCGGCTGGGCCAAGGCGACGCTCCCGACCTATCAGGACCGCAAGGTGTTCTTCGAGTCGATCGTCGGCGGTGACCCCGATCCGATCGAGCTGCTGCGCGCCGGTGACACGCAGGCGGTGCACGAGTTGATCGAGGCCGCCCAGCACACTCACGCGCCGGCGGCGACATGAACGGCTCCGGCAGACGATGAGTGAGCTCACCCATCTCGACGACAGCGGCCGCGCCAGGATGGTCGACGTCGGTGACAAGCCGACGACCGACCGCATCGCTCGCGCGCAGGCGATCGTCCGGGTCACCCCCGAGACCGCCCGCAAGGTGCTTGACGGTGACGCCCCCAAGGGCGATGTGCTCGGGGTCGCGCGGGTGGCCGGCATCCAGGCCGCCAAGCGCACCTCGGAGCTGATCCCGCTCTGCCACCCGCTGGGGCTGTCATTCATCGGCGTCGAGGGCTCGATCGACGCCGAGGGCGGCGAGATCGAGCTGACCGCCGAGGTTCGCACGACCGGCCCGACCGGGGTCGAGATGGAGGCGCTGACGGCCGTTTCGGTTGCAGCGTTGACCGTCTACGACATGGTCAAGGGGATCGAACGCGGGGCTGAGATCGCATCGGTGGCGCTGCTCTACAAGGCCGGCGGCCGCTCGGGCGAGTGGCATCGCCCGTCCTAGCCGGTTACAACACCACATCTGATCATGCGAACCGCGATCCTGACCGTGTCCACATCAGTCGCCGCAGGCCAGACTGAGGATCGCTCGGGGGCTGCGCTCGCAGAGCACGCCGAGGCGGCCGGTGCCGAGATCGTCGCTCGCGAAGTCATCGCCGATGATCGGCAGGCGATCGAGCAGTGGCTGCGCCGGCAGGCGGACGGCGGCGCGTCGTTGATCTTCACGACCGGCGGTACCGGCCTGACCGACGACGACGTGACTCCGGAGGCGACGCTTGCCGTGATCGACCGTCATGCGCCCGGGTTTGCCGAGGCGATGCGAGCCGAGGCGCTGCGCCACACCCCGATGGGGATCCTCACCCGGGGTGTGTCAGGGATCGCCGGACGGACGCTGATCATCAACTTCCCGGGCAACCCGAAGGCGATCGGCGAGCTGTTCCCGGTGATCGCCCCGACGCTCGAGCACGCGGTCGCGACGCTGCAGCGCGAGGGTGGACGCAGAACTCCCGGCCATTGAGCTGCGCGGGCTCGCCCGCTTCTTCGGCGAGCGGACCGCGTTGGTGGACGTTTCGGTGCGGGTCCCGGCCGGCGCGACCCTCGCTGTGCTCGGCCGCAACGGCGCGGGCAAGTCCACGCTGCTGCGGATCCTCGCTTCGCTGCTGCGCCCGCACGAGGGTGACGTGCTGGTGTTCGGGGAGCCGCTGCCGCGCCGGGCGTTCGCGGTCCGCGGCAAGCTCGGCCTGCTCGCCCATGAGCCGCTGCTGTACCGCGAGCTGACCGGTCGCGAGAACCTCGAGTACCACGCGAGCCTGCACGGCGTCGGCCGCGACCGCGTGCAGGAGGTGCTCGAGTCCGTTTCGATGGATAAGCGGGCGTCGGAGCCGGTGCGCCTGCTGTCGCGCGGGATGGTGCAACGGCTCGCGATCGCGCGCGCCGTGCTCCATGCGCCACAGCTGCTGCTGCTCGACGAGCCCCGCGCGAACCTCGACCCGGCGGCCAGCGAGCTCGTCGAGCCGCTGATTGGGCGCGAGTGCGGCGCCACGCGGGTGATCACCAGCCATGACCCGAGCGCCGCGCTGGCCGAGGCCGATCTGGTGCTGGCGCTCAGGGACGGACGAACGGTGTTCGCCGGCGACCCGTCCAAGTTCGACCAGACCCAGCTTCGGGACCTGTACGTATGAGAACCGCGCTCGTCGTGCTGCGCAAGGATCTCCGGGTCGAGCTGCGGACGCTGGAGACGGTCCCGGCGATGGTGCTGCTGTCGCTGGTGACGTTCGTGATCTTCCACTTCGGCCTTGACCGCAACTCGATCTCCGGGCAGCTGGCGGCCGGGGTGCTGACCGCGACGCTGCTGTTCGCGGCGATGCTCGGGATCAACCGGCTGTTCGTCGCCGAGCGCGAGCAGGGTGGCTTTGACGCGTTCCTGCTGGCGCCCGTGGACCGGACGGCGATGCTGGTCGCCAAGGCGTCGGCGCTGTTCATCTTTCTCGCTGTGCTCGAGGTGATCGCGGTGCCGGCGTTCGCAATCCTGCTGCTCGGCACCTCGCTCGGCCCCGCCCTGCCGGGAATGATTCTCATTCTCATTCTCGCCAACCTGGGTTTGGCGGTGATCGGGACGCTCGTCTCGGCGATCGCCGTGCACACGCGGGCGCGCGACCTGATCGGGCCGGTGATCTCGCTGCCGCTGCTGATTCCCGCGCTGATCGCCACCGCACGGGCGATCGGGCCGCTGCTCACGGTCCACACGTCGGGGTCGCCCCCCGGCAGGTGGCTCGCGATCCTCGCTCTTTATGATTTGGTGTTCGCGCTGCTTGCCTACGCAGTGTTCGACTTCCTGCTGGAGGATTAGCCACCAGTGCCCTCGACGATCTATGGCAAGGGGCTCCGTACCCTCGCCCTCGCAACGACCGCCACGATCACCATCGCGCTGGTGCTCGTGTTCTTCTACGCGCCGCTCGACGCCGACCAGGGGTTCGTGCAGAAGATCTTCTACATCCACGTCCCGCTGGCGATCATCTCGCTGTGCGGGTTCATCTTCGGTGGCCTGCTCGCGATCGGCTACCTGCGGACCGGTGACCGGTCCTGGGACCTGCGCTCCTACGTCGCGATCCACATGGGGCTGATCTTCGGGATCGCCGGCCTGATCACCGGCTCGATCTGGGCCAAGGCATCGTGGGGCCACTGGTGGGTCTGGAACGAGCCGACGCTGGTCTCCTTTCTGATCGTCCTGCTCCTGTTCGCCACCTACCAGCCGCTGCGCTTCTCGATCGAGGACCCCGAGCGCCAGGCGCGCTACGCGAGCGTGTTCGCGGTCGTCGCGGGCGCGTTCGTGCCGCTCAACTATCTCGCCGTCCAGGCCGCGACCGCGTACGTGCACCCTCGGGTGTTGACGCTCGGAGGCGCGCATCTGCCGCCGGCGATGGGGTTGACGTTCGCGGTCTCGTTGCTCGGGATCGCCCTGTTGTACGTGACCCTGTGGAAGTACGAGATGGCGTCCAAGAACGCGCGGATGCAGGTGCGCAGGCTGCGCCGGACGCTGCTCGGCGATGACGCCCCCCGGACCGTCCGCCGCAGCGCGGCGCCGTCATGATCACGCTGCTCGCAACCGCGCCGGCGCTCCCGCTCGGCAAGTCGGGCAAGTTTGTCGCCGCCGCCTACATCGTGTTCGTGGCGGTGATCCTGATCTACATCTCAATCATGGCGATCCGCGCGCAGCGGCTCGAGCGCGAGCTCGCCGAGCTGCGCGAGGATGTCGAGGCGGCTCGCGAGGAGGCACGTGAGAAGGAGCCCGTTGCGTGAGTGAGCTGCTGGCGATCGGGGTGTCGCACAAGACCGCTCCCGTCGAGGTGCGCGAGCGTCTCGCGCTGCCTCAGAAGCGCGCCGCGGACTTCCTGCGCGATCTGCGTGGTGCGGCCGAGGTGCAGGAGGCGGTCGCGGTTTCGACCTGCAACCGAACCGAGGTCTACCTCGTCGTCAGCGACCCCGTCGATGCCGAGAGCACGACGCTGACGATGCTCGCGCGCCAGGCGGGGATCCGGCCCACCGGGCTGGCGACCGCGATCTACTCCCACCACAACTGTGAAGCCGCGCGCCATCTGTACCGGGTCGTCGCCGGGCTCGATTCGATGATCATCGGCGAGGCCGAGATCCAGGGTCAGGTCAAGCGCTCCTACGAGGCGGCGCTCGAGCTCGAGACCACCGGTCCGCTGACCAACCATCTCTTCAAGGCGGCCCTGGCGACCGGCAAGCGGGTCCGAACCGAGACCGCGATCGGCGAGCGCCAGCTGAGCCTGTCGGCGGTGGCGGTCGCGCTCGCCCGCGAGCAGCTCGGCGACCTGGGCGGCCGCAAGGTGGTCCTGATCGGGACCGGCGAGACGAGTGAGCTCGTCGCCCGGGCACTGGCTGGCACCGGCACCGGCAACGTGTTCGTCGCCAACCGCCGCCGCGACCGCGCGATCGGCCTTGCGCGCCGGTACGGTGGCACGACTTTGCGCTTCGACGAGCTGCCCGAGGCGCTGTTGGCGGCCGACATCGTGGTCTCGGCGACCGCGTCGCCGCACCTGCTGCTCGAGGTCCGGGAGATGGCCGAGGTCATGGAGCAGCGAGGCGGACGCCCGATGCTGCTGATCGACCTCGCCGTTCCGCGGGACATCGATGCCGCGTGTGCGGGGATCGAGGGCGTCTCGCTGGCCGACATCGACGATCTCCAGGCGGTCGCCGAGCGCAACCGCAAGGTCCGCCAGGCAGAGGCCCGCCGTGCCGAGGGAATCATCGAGCAGGAGATCCAGCAGTTCGCTGCCTGGCTGGGCTCGCTGCAGGTGCTGCCGACGCTCGCGGCGCTGCGCGCCCATGCGACCGAGATCGCCGAGCAGGTCGTGCAGGAGAACTCCGGCAAGTGGGAGAGCGCGTCACCCGGCGACCTCGAGCGCGTCGACGCGCTCGCCAAAGCGGTCGTCAACCGGCTGCTGCACGACCCGACGATGCAGATCCGCGAGATGCGCGACGACCGCGTCCATGCGCGGATGGCGCTGATCCGAGACCTGTTCGCGCTCGAGGTGGACGAGCCGGTGCTCGAATCCGAACAGGCGCAGCCGCTGGCCGAGGTCCGCGAGCTGCAACCGCGGACCGCCCGCACCCACCGGCGCGCCTGATGCGGATCGGCACGCGCGGGAGCGCGCTTGCGCTCGCGCAGGCCGGGTCGGTCGAACGGCTGCTGGCCGACGAGGCGGAGATCATCAAGATCACGACGCTCGGTGACCGCGGTGCCGACCAGCTCGATAAGTCCCGATGGGTGTCCGAGCTCGAACGGGCGCTGCTCGACGGCCGGATCGACATCGCGGTTCATTCGGCCAAGGATGTGCCGACCGAGCCCGTCGACGGGCTCGAGCTCGTCGCCGTGCCCGCGCGCGCCGACGCCCGAGATGCGATCTGCGGCGCCGCCGGGCTCGCCGAGCTCGGGCCGGGGGCGCGGATCGGGACCAGCAGCCTGCGCCGCGCTGCGCAGATCCGGGCCGTCCGCGAGGACCTCGAGATCGTTGAGCTGCGTGGCAACGTCGACACCCGTCTGCGCAAGCTCTCCGAGGGCGAGGTGGAGGCGATCGTGCTCGCGCTCGCGGGGCTGCAGCGGCTCGGCCGCGAGGTCGACGCCGGTGGCGTGCTCGATGAGCTGGTTCCGGCGCCGGGTCAGGGCGCGCTCGCCGTCCAGGCGAGGCCCGGAGCGGTCGACGACGAGCTGCTGGCACGGCTAAACGACGCGCCGTCGATGACCGCCCTGATGGCCGAGCGAGCGCTGGTACATGCGCTCGGCGCGACGTGTAACACCCCGGTCGGGGCGCACGCCGAGCTGCTCGAGCGCGACGACGTCCGGCTGCGAGCGTGGGTCGGGCTGCCCGACGGTTCGGCCTGGCTGACTGACATCGTGCAGGCGTCTGCGGCTGATGCGGGCCCGCTGTGCGCGGAGCGGATGCTCGCCGCCGGCGCAGGCGAGCTGCTCGAGGAGGCAATGGCCGCCGGCGGAGCTGCCAGGGAGCCCGCGCCGTGACCGTCTACCTGGTCGGTGCCGGCCCGGGTGATCCGGGGCTGATGACCGCCCGCGCGCTGGAGTTGATCGCCGCCGCCGACGTGATCGTCTATGACCGCCTGATCCCGGCTGGGGCGCTGGCGGGCGCGCGACCCGAGGCGGAGCTGATCTACGCCGGCAAGGAGGGCGGGGGCCCATCGGTCTCCCAGGACGACATCTCGGCGCTGCTGCGCGAGCACGGCGCGGCCGGCCGTCAGGTCGTGCGCCTGAAGGGCGGTGACCCGTTCGTGTTCGGTCGCGGCGGGGAGGAGGCCGCCGCGCTGCGCGAGGCCGGGATCGAGTTTGAGGTCGTCCCCGGCATCACCGCCGCAGTCGCGGCGTCCGCATACGCCGGGATCCCGGTGACGCATCGCGATGCGGCGAGCGCGGTCGCGTTCGTGACCGGCCACGAGGATCCCGAGAAGCCCGAGTCGGCGCTCGACTGGAGCGCGCTCGCTGCGTTCCCGGGCACGCTCGCGATCTATATGGGGGTCAGGCAGTTGGGCGCGATCGCGCAGCGGCTGATCGACGCCGGGCGCCGGGGGTCCGAGCCGGCAGCGGTGATCGAGCGCGGCACGCTCCCCGATCAGCGGGTCGTGTTGGGCACGCTCGAATCGATTGCGCAGGTGGCGACCGAGAACGGGATCCGGGCGCCGGCGATCACGGTGCTGGGGCCGGTCGCGGCGCTGCGGCGCGAGCTGGCGTGGTTTGAGTCGAGGCCGCTTGCGGGCCTGTCGGTCGCTGTCACGCGCGCCCGGGCCCAGGCGAGCGGGCTGGCGACTCGCCTGCGCGACCTCGGGGCCGAGGTGGTCGAGGCGCCGGCGATCAGGATCGAGCCGATCGCCGGTCCGGCTCCGCAGATCGAGACCTACGACCTCGTCTGCCTGACGAGCCCCAACGGGGTCGCGCTGCTGTTCGAGCGGATGGCGGCCGAGGGGCTGGACGCGCGGTCGCTGCACCGCGCACGTGTGGCGGCGATCGGGCCGGGGACCGCGGCGAGGCTGCGCGAGCACGGCGTGATCGCCGACGTGGTGCCCGAGCGGTTCGTCGCCGAGGGCCTCGTCGAGGCGCTCGCGGACGTGCCGGTCAGTCGTGTGCTGGTCGCGCGGGCCGCCGAGGCGCGCGACGTGCTCGTCGACGCGCTGCGTGAGCGCGGCGCTGACGTCGACGTGCTCGCCCTGTACGAGACGGTGGCCGAGCCGCTCAGCGACGCCCAGCGCGACGCCGTCAGCCATGCCGACTACGTGACCTTTACCTCATCGTCGACCGTCCGGTTCCTGTTCGAGGCGGTCGGCGACGGGCTGGGCCGCGACACGCGACTGGTGAGCATCGGCCCCGTGACGAGCGCCGCCCTGCGCGAGCGGGGGCGCCCGCCCGAAGTCGAGGCCGGTAGGCACGACATCGACGGGCTCGTGCAGGCGCTCGTGGACGATGCCGCGCAGCGCCCGGCGCGAGCGTGACACGCCGGGCATGGGGCAACCGGCGATCACGTTCCTGTCCGACTACGGGCTCGAGGACGAGTTCGTCGGCATCTGTCACGGCGTGATCGCCGAGATCTGCCCGCAGGCGCGGGTGATCGATCTCACGCACGGCGTCCCTCGCCACGACATCAGGCAGGGCGCAGTGATCCTGGCGCAGTCGCTGCCGTATCTCCCGGTCGGCGTGCACCTGGCGGTCGTCGATCCAGGGGTCGGCGCAGACCGGCGCGCGGTCGCGATCACGCTGTCTGACGGAAGGATCCTCGTCGGCCCCGACAATGGCCTGCTGTCACTCGCCGTGGAAGCCGGCGGCGGCGCGGCCGAGGCGGTCGACATCGGGCGGTCGCCGTTTTGCCTGCAGCCAGTCTCGGCCACGTTCCACGGCCGCGACATCTTCGCGCCGGTCGCCGCGGCGCTTGCCGGCGGCCGTGAGCTGACCGAGGCGGGTTCGGTGATCGCGGCCGGGGGTCTGGCTGGGCTGGAGTTGCCCCAGCCGCGGCGTGAGCGGCGGGGAGCTCGTCGTCCACGTGCTCGGCATCGACCGGTTCGGCAACCTCGAGCTCGACGCCGGGACGCAGCTCGCAGACTCCCTCTTCGCGTTTGGCCGGGCGGTCGAGCTCGTGCTCGGCGCCGGCGGCCGCCGGCGCGCGGTCTACGCCCGTACGTTTGCCGACGCAGCCGCAGGCGGGCTGTTGCTCTACGTCGACGCAAGGCGCCAGCTGGCGCTGGCCGTCAACCAGGGCAGCGCCGCCGCGCGGCTGGGGCTGTCGGTCGGCGATGAGCTGAGGATCCGGCCGTGACCGCGCAGGATCCGGCCGTGACGGGTTTCTCCGGCGCGGGTGTGCCGCTGCTCGGATCCCCGAGGCTTCACCTGCGCAGCACCGATTCGACCAACACCCGCGCGCGGGCGCTGGCGGGCGCCGGGGCGCCGCACGGCACGGTCGTCACCGCCGCCTACCAGAGCGCGGGCCGCGGCCGCCAGGGACGAACGTGGACTGCGCCGGCAGGGCGGGCGCTGCTCTGCTCGGTCGTGATCCGCGACCCTCCGCGGCTGTTGCCGCTCGCCGCGGGCGTCTCGGTTGCGCGTGTGGTCGGGCCAGAGGCGAAGCTCAAATGGCCCAACGATGTTTGGATCGACGGGCTCAAGGTCGCCGGGATCCTCGTCGAGGGACGCCCGCAGGAGCGGTGGGCCGTTGTCGGGGTGGGGGTCAACGTCGCGCTGGCGCAGAGCGACTTCCCTGACGAGCTTCATGGCCTGGCGACGACGATGGCGCTGTCACCCGACGCGATCGAGCCGACCCTGGCCGCGCTGCTGGGCGAGCTCGGCCGCTGGACGTCGGCGCCCGAGCCAGAGTTGCTCGACGCGTTTCGCGCGATCGATGCGCTCGCCGGTCAGACCGTGCGGTGGGGTCAGGGGCGTGGTCGTGCCGACGGCGTCGACTGCGACGGCCGGCTACTGGTGACCGCCGCCGACGGGCGCCGCCTGGCGCTCGACTCCGGCGAGGTGCACCTCGACTCAGAACGACTTGTAGTGACCGTTGCCGATCGTGAAGCCGTGATGCGCGCCGTTCTTGCACGTCACGGTCTTCGCGCCCAGCGTGCAGGTCACGCCGCGCTTGCTCCACTTTGTGCCATTGGCCAGCGTGTGTGTCTTGGCGCCAGACGGGAATGAGTTCTGGCTGATCAGGACCAGCTTCGCCTTGCCGCTTCCCGCAAGCTCGACGAACGGATCGCCGACGTTTGGGTTTGAGTGCCGTGGCCTCGGGATCCCCTTCGCGCTGCAGAGGATCTTCTTCTTGCTCAGCGCCGAGGCCTCGATCCCGCACTGAACCGACTTCTTCTTGTTCTGCCAGACGCTGACGTGAGACGTGCTCCCTGCGGCCGCCGCTGCCGGCAACAGCACTCCGGCGGCGATCAGGGCCGCCGTGGCACTCGTGAATCGGAACATGACTAGGCCGCCTCCTCGGTGTCGTGGGCGGACCGATCGTCCTCGTCATCGAGTTCTAAATCAAGGTCCTGGACATTGTCATCACGTGATTGGTCGTCGTCGACGCCGGGCTCGTCGCGCTCGTCGCGGGCGCCATCGTCGCTCGCGTCGGTGCCGGAGCGCTCCTGCGCGCCAAGCCCGTCCTGGGTCTCGACGGTCTCGGTCGCGCCCGCCTCGCCGTTGTCTCCGTTGGCGGGTGCTCCGGACTTGCGGCGGCGGCGGTTCTTGCCGCGACGGCCCTTGGGGAAGTTGCGCAGCAGCTCCCGGGCGAGTGCGGCGGGCTTGCGCGCCATCCGCGTGCGTGCGCCGCGCAGCGCCTCCTC
Organism: uncultured Solirubrobacterales bacterium; assembly: GCA_963770885.1. Taxonomy (GTDB): domain Bacteria; phylum Actinomycetota; class Thermoleophilia; order Solirubrobacterales; family Solirubrobacteraceae; genus Palsa-465. The sequence continues at coordinate 203,047 of CAVYRI010000005.1, forward strand.
GGCCTCCGGGGTGTGGGCGAGGGCGGCCGCCAGCAGTGCCGCGGACAGGCGGCGGTCCTCCTTGCGTGATGCGTGGACCAACCGGCGCGCGTTGCGTGCGTGCGCCGAGCCGCTCGAGTTGACCAGCAGGCCGAGCAGGCGCTTGGTCTCGGGCCACCGCTGCACGGCGTACTCCTCGTGCACCTCGCGGGTGTACTCGGCCATCCGCCAGATCCAGGCATTCGCCTGGTCACGGCGTCCGATCCGCCGCTCGGCGAGCGCCTGGAGCATGATCTTGACGCCCTCGCGTCGCTCGTCGCGGGGCCAGCCGCCCATCACGTCGATCGCGGTGTCGAATGCCTCCGGGTCGCGGCTGGCGGCGATCTCCTGGAGCGCTCGGAGTCGCAGCTGCGGGTTGCGATTGCGCTGCACAGCGGTCAGTAAAAAGCGGCGCTTGAGCTCGCCACCGCGGTCGAAGTGCAGCATCGCCTTGGCGCGGCGCCAGCCGTTGGGGGCGACCCGCGCTCCGGCGAGCGCCGCCCACACGTGCTGCTCGCCGTAGTCGAGGTGCTCGACGGCGATCCGCCACAGCTCGCGCTCGAAGACCTCCGCCCGCCGCTCGGGATCGGGGGTCACCGGGAGCACGCGCCGCTCAACGCGGACCCGCCGCCCGCGGCCGCGGCGCACCGGCCCGACGACGATCGCGCCGCCGCGGTAGACGTCGCGGTCAAGCAGCGAGTGCAGCGTCACCACCGGGTCATCGTGCTTGGTCGCGGGGTGGACGAAGTCGACCACGATCCCCGCCTCCTTGCCCGGGTGGCGGCGGGTGACCCGCCCGACGCGCTGCTGGTAGATGCGCTTGGAGGCAGTCGGTGCCAGGTGCATGCAGATCGTCGCCCGGGGGCTGTTCCAGCCCTCGGCGAGCAGCTGCGCGTTGACGAGCACGTCGACCTTGCCCGACTCGTAGTCGGCCAGGATCCGTGCCAGTTCGCGCTTGGGGGTCTCGCCCGAGACACCCATTGCCTTGATCCCGATCTCCCGGAACGCCTCGGCGACGTTGTAGGCGTGCTTGACGCCGGCCGCGTAGACGACGCCGGGCACGCCGTTGAAGCGGGTCTTGTAGAGGTCGGCGATCGCGAGGTTGAACGGCGTCTGGTCGAGCAGTTCGGCCAGCATCTCCTGATCGAATTCGGTGTCCACCTCGCCGCGCCGGAGCGGCACCTTGGCGATCGTGCGGACACCCGGCCCGGGCGGAATGCGGATGCAACGGAGCGGCGCGATCACGCCGCGGCGCGCGGCCTGAGCGAGGTCGAAGCGGCTGGTCTGGGTCGGGAAGAGGTCGGTGACGTGACGTGCGATCAGCGCGCCGGTGGCGGTCATCCCGATGAAGATCGGACCCGACCAGGAGCGGATCGCGGCCGAGGTCTTCTCCCCCAGGGCGGTGTGGGCTTCGTCGCAGATGACGATCGTGTAGGCGTCGGAGATCCGGCCCGAGTTGCGGACGAACCACTGGTAGGTCTCGACGGTTACGGGGCCGTTGGCTGCGTCGTGGCCGTCGAGCAGCGCCGCGCTGATCCGGTTGCGGTAGCCGCGGTCGCGCAGCTCGCCGTGGAACTGATCGACGAGGTTGCGGCGATGGGTGAGGATCAGCACACCGCCGGTGTGCGATGCCTCGACGAACCCCAGCGCGGCAACCGTCTTGCCGGCGCCCGTCGCATGCTCAAACCAGAAGCGCTTGGCGGCGTTGGGGTCCTCGGGCTGATCGACGAGCTCCTCCTCCTCTTCCTGATCCTCGTCCTGCCAGTCCTGCGGCTCCTCGTCTTCGTCCTCGTCCTCCTCGGGCTGGGCATCCTCGTCCTCGTCCTCGTCGTCTTCGAGGTCGAGGGCAAGGTCGAGCGTCGGGCCGTCTTCACCGTTTTCGCCATCTTCGCCGGCCAGCTCGGCCTCGATCGGTGGCTCTGCGACCACGTGCTCGGCCACGACGCCGGCTCCGTTGCCGCCGCCGTTGCCGCTTCGCTGGACCTCGGCAAGCAGCGCGGTGAGCGTTCCGGACAGCGCGTCGACCTGGTGGGCTGACAGGATCGTGCCGTCGGCGAGGTGCGGCTCCTCCTCGGACAGCAGGCGCTCGAGTCCGAGCAACAGCGAGAACTCCCGCCGCCATTCGATCGACGGCTGCTTGTGGCCGGCGTCGACCTCGGCCAGCGCGGCGTCGAGCGCGCGCCGGCGAGCCGACCCTGGGGCCAGCGCCTCCTCGAGCGTCTCGCCCTCGTAGACGAAATGCTCGCGGGTCAGCTTCTCTGCACGCGCAATGGCGTCAGGACTCGGAAAGGGGGTGGTCGCACCCATCAGTGTTGGCACGGTACGGACAGATAAGCGAGCCGCGGCGTAACCTCGTGGCGGCTCAGGCAAACTCGGCGAAGCGCCGAGCACGGCGAGAATTCCTCAGAAGCCCCCCCGCCTTCTGACGAGAGGATAATCAGTATTTAAGCAGATCCGGAGGCTATGGCCTTGTGGCAAGCTGTCGGCGTGCGTTTGCGTACACCTAAATGGCCGGTCGCTGCGCTGCTCGTCTGTCCGCTGCTCGCCGGATGTGGCGCCAAACAGGCCAAGAGCGATGCCCCCTCCGCCAGCGCCCAGGCGGCCGCGTTCAAGGGCTCGCCGGCGCCGCTTGCCGGCCTGCACGCACAGGCCAACCACCTGCTCGGCGGTGGCGTCGACGCGTTTCGCTCACGCCTGACGGCTCTGAACGGCTATCCGGTGGTCGTCAACAAGTGGGCCTCGTGGTGCGGCCCCTGCCAGATCGAGTTTCCCGCCTTCCAGAAGGCGGCCGTCAAGTACGGGCGTCAGGTCGCCTTCATCGGCATCGACGGCAAGGACGGCAACGGCTCGGCGGCCGCGTTCCTGAAGCGGTTCCCGGTCACGTATCCGAGCTACACCGATCCACACGAGTCGATCGCTCGCGCCTACCAGGCCGCGACCTACTACCCCCAGACCCTGTTCTTCACCCGGCACGGCCACACGAAGTACGTGTTCGACCACGCCGGGCCCTACGAGAGCGCGGCCGCGCTCGAGCAGGACATCAGGAGGTACGCCCTCAAGTGAGCGGCACGCTGACCTACGAGGTCCGCCGCGCCCGCGGCGAGGAGGAGATGGCGGCGCTGATCGAGCTGCGCCACGCGGTGTTCTGCGACGAGCAGGGCGTGCCGGTGCGCGAGGAGCTTGACGGGCGCGACCACGAGTCCGTGCATCTGGTGGCGGTCTCGGGAACCGAGGTCCTGGCCACCTGCCGGCTGCTGTTCGTCGGTCCGACTGTCCAGTTCAGCCGCCTGGCGGTGCGAAAGACCGCGCGCCGGCGGGGCATCGCGACCGCGCTGCTGGAGCTCGCCGATGACGAGGCCCGCGCCGGGGGTGCACGGCGGCTGGTACTCCACGCCCAGACCTACGCTCGCTCTCTCTATGAGGGCGCCGGCTACGAGCCTCGGGGACGCGTGTTCATGGAGGCCGGCATCGAGCACCTCGCGATGGAGAAGTACCTCTAACCGTCGCCGATGCCCGAGCTTCGGATCGACCCGCTGACCGGGCAACGGTCGGTCGTCGCGGGAGCACGGGCCGGGCGCCCGGGCGGTGAGCTGAGCGCCACCCCGCCGCCCGTGATCGATCGCGAGCGGGACCCGTTCGCCGATGGCCACGAGGACCGCACCCCGCCCGAGGTGTACGCGCTGCGGCCGGACGGCGGCGGACCGGACACGCCCGGATGGAGCGTCCGGGTGGTGCCGAACCTGTATCCGGCGCTCGAGCCCGACGCCCAGCCGCCGCCGCGTCATGCCAACCAGCAGCTGTTCTGGTCTGGCGCGGCGAGCGGCGCGCACGAGGTGATCATCAATTCGCCCGAGCCGGTGACCTCGCTGGGTGACCTGCCCGCCGAGCAGGTTCTGCTCGCGATGGAGGTCTGGCGCGAGCGGATGCGGGTGCACGCCGACTCGGCCTGCGTGCACCTGATCGTCAACGAGCGACGCGAGGCCGGGGCATCGCTGCCGCACACCCACGCGCAGCTGTACGCGCTCGACTTCGTCCCGGCGGCGATCGCCCGCGAGCGCGAGCGGTTCGGCGCCTACGCGACCCAGACGATGGGTGGCAACCTGCTCGCAGACCTCGTCCAGCAGGAGGTCCGCGAGCGCGAGCGGATCATCGCGATCGACGAGGAGGCGGTGCTGATCGCGGCCTACGGCGGCCGGGTTCCCTACCAGCTGCTGCTCGCGCCGCGGGTGCCGCGGCCCCGGTTTGAGGACGACGGCCCGCTGTGCGCGGCGATGCTGCACGACGCCCTGGGCCGGCTGGCGCGGCGGCTGGGGGCGAGCCCGCCGCTGAACCTGTGGGTGCGGACCGCCCCGCAGGGGGCCGATCACTTCTGCTGGCGGATCGACATCCTGCCGCGGCTGACCCATCTCGCCGGGCTCGAGCTCGGAGCGGGCGTCAACCTGAACATCGTCGCGCCTGAGCGCGCGGCGGCCGAGCTGCGCGAGGCCTGACGGTGCGGGCGCTGGTGCAGCGCGTCAGCCGGGCGTCGGTCGATGTCGGCGGCGAGCGGGTGGCGGAGATCGGGCCGGGGCTGCTGGTGCTGCTCGGGATCCACGTCGCCGACTCGGCCGATGCGGCGCAGTGGCTGGCGGCGAAGGTGCGGGCGCTGCGCGTGTTCGATGACCCTGAAGGGCGGATGAACGAGCCGCTGGGCGATCGGGAGGTTCTTTGCGTGAGCCAGTTCACCCTGTATGGCGACGTGCGGCGGGGCAACCGGCCCAGCTGGGTCGCGGCCGCGCGGCCGGAGCAGGCCGAGCCGCTGTATGAGCTGTTCTGTGAGCTCGTCGGGGCGCAGCGGGGGGTGTTCGGCGCTCACATGGAGGTGTCGCTGGTCAATGACGGGCCGGTGACGGTGCTGGTCGAGAGTCCGTAGCGGCCCGCGGCCCTGGGCCGCGCGGCGCGCCGGCGCCCCCGCCGCGCCGGCCGGCGCCCCCCGTCGCGCCACCCGGCGCCTCCGTCGCGCCACCCGGCGCTCCCGTCGCGCCACCAGGCGCCCCCGTCGCGCCACCCGGCGCCCCCGTCGCGCCACCCGGCGCCCCCGCGCCCCCCGGGGGCCGCGCGGCCTGCGCGGCCATGCGTAACGTGACAAATCCAAACCGCGCCTTTGGATTTGTCACCGAATGCACGCACAGCCTGCGGGTTGCGACAGATCGGACCCGGGGAGGCGGATTTGTCACGTTGTGCATGCCACTTCGGGGCCGGTTCCGCGGCGGCGGCCCGCGCGCTAGCGTTTCGAAGCCCATGAGGGCCTACTACGAGGAGCTCTGGGAGCGGCTCCCGGCCGCGTTGGACCCGCCGGATTTCGAGCTTCGTCTGGCGTTTCTGCTCGCGCACACCACACCCGATGACCGGGCGCTCGATCTCGGTTGCGGCGACGGCCGGTTCACCGGCCGGCTGGCGGCCGTGGTGAAGCAGGCGATCGGGGCCGAGGTGGCGCAGGCCGCGATCCAGCGTGCGGTCGCGGCCAACCCCGAAGTCGAGTTCCAGCTGGTCCCGATCGGCGGGGCGCTGCCGTTCGATGACAACGTGTTCGACCTCGTCTGGGCCAGCGAGGTGATCGAGCATGTGGCCGACACCGGGACCTGGCTCTCGGAGGTCAGGCGGGTGCTAACGCCCTCCGGCCGGCTGCTGCTGACGACTCCGAACCACGCGCGATTGCGGCTCGCGTTCGGCGGCATCGAGCGCTACTCGGAGCCGCTCGGCGATCACCTGCACCTGTACACCCGACGGTCGCTGAGAGAGCTCCTGGACGCGTTCGCGTTCGAGGAGGTCAGCATCAAGCGGGTCGCGGGCGTGCTGGGTGCGCGCCGGCTGCTGTTCGCGCACGCAGCCCGCTGACCGCCCGCCCGCTGCCCGCTGACCACCCCGCAACGCAGCCCGCTGACCGCCCCGCCCGCAGCCCGCTGACCGCCCCGCCCGCAGCCCGCTGACCGCCCCGCACGCGGTCCGCTGACCGCTCGCTCACGTCACCCCGAGCCGGACAATGCCGCCTTCGCCTGGTTGAGCGTGGCTCCCGTCTCCGGAACGGTCGGATCGAGCTGGTAGGCCTGCTGCAGCGACGCCAGCGCCAGGCGCGGCCGGTGCTGTTGGAGGTCATAGGAGCCGAGCTGGAGCCAGCTGGCCGAGTTGTCAGGCTGGAGCTGGACGGCCTTGACGAGCTCCGCCCGCGCCGCCGGGCGGTCAGACACGCTCTGATACAGCGCCGAGAGCAGGAACAGCGGTTGCAGCGCCAGCGGGTCGGAGTCGGCGGCGTCACGGGCGTCGGCGAACGCGGCGCGGACGTTTCCGGCCGCGGCGGCGCTCTCGGCCGAGCCGACCGAGTCGGCCGAGGACTGCGGCTGCCAGATCAGCCAGGCGCCCAGCAGCGACACCGCACCGAGCGCGATCACGCTCGCCGCCACCGCCGGCCGGGCGAGGATCGACGGCCGCCTCGGCGCTCTGCCGACCGGACCCGCGAGCGGACCTCGGCCCGCCAGCCAGCCCGCGCACAGCAGCGCCGGCACGGTCACGGACACAAAGAACCAGGTCCAGTCGATCGCCGATTGAAGGCCGAACGCGATCACCACCAGCGCAAGCGCGACCAACCCCTCGCGCTCGGCCACCGCCCGCTCGTCGAGAGACGCCCACCGGGCCGGGAATGCGATCGCGCGCGACGCGCAACCACCCCAGGCGATCAGCAGCGCGAGGCTTAGCGCGATCCCGATCAGTCCCAGGTCGGCGTAGGTCTGGATCACGTAGCTGTGGGCATGCACGGCTACGTGCGGGTTGGTCGTGTAGCGGGTTCGGGCGGTCGCGTAGCCGAGCGCCCCGACCCCCTTCAGGACCGCATGGTCACCGACGGTGATCCCCTCACTCCAGTACAGGGGCCTGCTGCTGCCGAGCGACCCGAGCCGCGACGCCGTGTCACCTGTCCCGGCGTTGACGCTCGTCAGCTGCCTGACGGCGTGCGAGATCTCGCCCGTCAGTCCGCGCGAGGATTGCGCCAAACCGATCACGCCCACGACCGGGATCAGCGCGACGCAGCACAGCAGCGCGATCCCGATCCGGCGCCGCAAGCCGTCACCCAGCGTCATTCGATCCGACGCCACCGCCGCGGCGATCCCGGCCGCCGCCAACAGGACCAGGCAGACGAGCACGACGACGCCGAACGTGTGGCCAGCGGGCGTGCGCAGGGAGATCGGCTCGTTATCGCTCGTCAGCGCCGACTTCGACAGAGCCCAGCCGACCATCACCGCCGCGCCGGCTGCGCCGAGGCCGAGCAACGCCGCAGACAGCAGCCGCCGCGGCACCACGACCACCCAACAGCCGACGGCGACCACCGCGACGATCACCGCCGAACGTGAGTAAGAGAGGACGACGACCGCGATCAGGATCGCGAGCGCCGGCGCCGCGAGCCCTCGTGCAAACGGCGACAGGCCCCGCCGGCTCCACGCCCACAGGCAGGGCGGCATCCCCATCGCCGCGATCACGCCGATCGCATTCCAGTATCCGAGCGGGTCCTGAAGGCGGCCGAGCGTGTCGCTCGCGGAAGGAAAGATCTTCGTCAGCAACGCGTATCCCGACAGCGCGACCGTCGTGATCGCGATCGCCCACACGAGCGCGGGCCAGCGCTCGGGCAACAGCCGCGCCAGCGACGCCGCCCCGGCGAATGCGGCCAGGTAGGCGAACGTCAGATTGGCGGCCTGCCAGGAGTTGTCGGGCTGCACCGACCACGTGATCGAGAGCGCCGTCCAGCCGAGCAGCAGCGCAAAGAGCGCCACGGTGACCGCGCCCCAGGCACGGCCCGGGGCGCCGAACAGGAGCACAGCAGCGCAGGCGGCCGCGCCGAGCAGCGTGATCGCGATCTCCGCCCAGGTGTCGGCGGCCGAGACCGTGATCGACTGATCGAATCCTCCGGTCGAGACGAACGCGAGCAGGATCAGGACCGCCGCGAGGCCCAGTCCGATCAGGAAGTCGGCTGCTTCGTGGCTGCGCAGCTTGCTTCCCGGCGGCGAGCGCTGCAGTTCAACCGCCATGCCGTGCGATCAGCATCAGCGTGTGGCCGAACGCCGCCGCGCGCGGCCGTGAGCCGACCTCATCCAGCGGCTGCAGCACGCGCTGAAGGGCGGGCGGCAGCCGTCGCCAGCCATAGGTGACTGCATGCAGCTCGGGCTCGAGGCCAGCCTCACGAGCCAGGCGGAGCAGCAGTCGCGGCGACAGCGGAATGTCGTCCGGGGTGCCGTGCAAAGCCGTCGCGGCCCCGCTTCGGTTGGCGAGCGACAGCACCGCACCGACCGGATGCCAGAGGCCGGGTTCGATCGCGATCAGCGCGCCGCCGGGGCGCAGGAGGGTCGCGGCCTCCGCAAAGCACGGCGCCAGCGGCCCCTGGTAGGCGATGTGATGGAGCACCAGCCGGTAGAGGACGACGTCAAACGTGCCTGGCGCGAGGTCGAGCCGGCCGGCATGCCCGACGAGCACCTCGTCGGCGCGCCCGGTGCTCGCAAGATCGGCTGCCCGGTCACGGTCGGCATCGACGGCCACGATCCGGAACGCAGGCGCCGGGAACAGGTGCCGGCCGGGGTGCCAGCCCGCGCCGACGGACAGCACGTCACCGCCGTCGAAGGCGAGCCGGCGCGCGAGGATCGACCGCTCGCGGGCCATCATGTGGCGGTAGTTGAACTCGAGCGTCGAGCGCCGGCTGTGCCGATCAAAGAAGTTGTCGGACTCGTACGAGGCGCTGCGCCGGCGGTCAGATCGAAGTGCTTCGGTCGCGATGGCGTCGCAGTGTAGAAGTGCTTGTCCGGTGCGCGATGCGGCCCAAACGCCAGTCATCGCGCCCTGCCCACGACGTCGTCGTATGCGCTCACGGTCTCACGCCCGCAGCGCTCCCAGGTGAAGCCGCGCTCCACGGTGAGCGCCGCCTCGCGTCCGAGTGCGGCGAGCTGATCGGGATCGGACAGCAACCGCTCGATCGTCGCGGCGAGCGCCGCCGGGTCGCGCGGTGGCACGAGCTCGATGCCGCCCCCGGCGGCGGCGATCTCCTCCGGCCCGTCCTCGCCGCGGCACCCGATCGCCGGGACCGAGCCCGCCATCGCCTCGATATAGCTGACGCCGAACGCCTCGGCCACGCTCGGAAGTACGAACACCGTGGCCGACTGGGCCACGGTTACCGCCTGCGCATGATCGAGCTCGCCGCGCAGCTGCACCGAGCCCGAGACGCCGAGCCGGTCGGCGAGCGCGAGCAGCGGCTCGCGCTCGGGCCCGTCACCGACGATCACATAGCGGATCTCGGGATGACGTTCGCGCACGGCCGGCAGCGCAGCGATCACGTCGGCATGGCGCTTGCGGGCGATCAGATGGCCGACCGAGACAAGCGTCGGGCGTGACGGACGGGTGACCGCGCGCGCAGCAGTGTCGGCACCGAGGTGGACGACCCTCACGTCGTGTGCGCCGAGCGCCCGACAGCGGCGCGCGGTGCCGGCGCTGTTGGCGAGCACGATCTGCGCGTGCGCCAGCGTCGAGCTGACCGCGGCGCTGGCGGCGTGCGCCCCGTGCACGTCGCCGCCGTGGATCGAGAGCACCAGCGGCGTCTGAGGGGCCGCTCGCCTGAGTGCGTCACCGGCCGGAACGGCGTAGTGAGCATGGACCAGGTCGAAGGCAAACTCGTCGCCGACCCGCGCGAGCGCGCGCCTGAGCACCGGCGCGGCCCAGGCGCCCCAGGTCGCGTAGCTCCACGGCCTCGGGGGCGACAGATAGCGCAGATAATCGATTCGCACCCCGTCGAGCACCACTGTCCGGGGTTGCGCGACGACGCGTCGGATCGCATCCAGGTCGCGGTTGCGTAGCGCCCGCAGCGGCGGCAACGGCCGATGGAGGACGAGCACGCGCACTTCGGCGCCGGCATCACGGGCAGCGAGCGTCTGACGGTGGGCCCAGACGCCGTTGACCGGATCATTGGCGCGCGGGTAGTACTCCGCGAGGACGAGGGCCTTCATGCGCGGGGGATATCGTGGCGCTGATGCGGGGATCGGCGCAGCTCGCGGTTCAGGTTGTCAACTACCGCACCCGGACATACCTGGAGCGCTGCGTCGAAACGGTCGTCTCCGATCTGGGGCGCAGCGGCCTCACCTATGAGATCAACCTGCTCGACAACGCCTCGGGCGAAGACCTGACCGATCTGGGCAGGCGCATCCGAGCGTGCCGAACGTTTGACGCCCCCAGCAACCTCGGGTTCGGGGGCGGCCACAACCTGCTGGGCGCCATGACCGATGCTCCGTACCTGCTGATTCTCAATCCCGACGTCGAGTTCGTCTCCGTCGACACGGCGCGGCGCCTGCTGGCGGCCGTCACGAGCGCGCCCGCGGTGAAGGCCGCGGGGCCGAAGCTGACCACCGAGGACGGGAGACCACAGGCGTATGACCACGGGCGGCTGCATGGGCTCAGAGCTCAGATCGCCTTACGCGGCGGACATAGTTACTGGCGCCAGACATCGACACCCCAGGACGTCGCGTGGGTCTCCGGGGCGGCGCTGATGATCGACCACGCGGCGTTCGACGCGGCCGGCGGCTTCGACGAGAAGTTTTTCCTGTACAAGGAGGACGAGGACCTCTGCATGCGCCTGCGCGAGGCGGGCGGTCGGATCCGCTACGAGCCGGGGGTCGTCGTGCTTCACCACGGATCGGTGGTCGCCAAGCGCCAGGACGAGCTCGAAGCGGCGCGGAGGTACTTCTTCGCCAAGAACTTTCCCAACCGCCGTTCGCAGAAGGTGTTTGCCACCGCGCATCAGTGGCTGGCCTATTTGCGGTTGTGAGCGTCGTCGCCGTCTGAGCCGTCTTTTCCCAGACGGCGGAGCCTGAACCCGGTGCGGTAGCCGAGCTTCAGTGCCCCGAACAGGGGCGCCGCGATTCGCGGATGTGTGGCCAGGGCCAGCAGCGGCCGCTCGACGTCGGACGGCAGCGCGCCGCCGGGTCCGATCAGCCGCATCGAGTCCTCGCTCAGCGCCGTGCTGATCCTGCCTTGCCTGCGTTCGGACGGGCCTGCGGGGACGGCCGGCCCGTCGCAGGTCGCCTCGTAGGCCTCGAGCAGGGACGCGGCGGTCGCATCCCAGGTCAGCGTCGCCCCCGCCGCTGCGACCGAGTCGATGTTGCGCCACGCCGCGTCGCCGTCTCTGAGCAGTTCGATCGCGCGCGCAGCGGTGAGCCCGGCATCCCAGGCGACGATCGCCGCCGCCTCGTCGGGCAGCAGCTCACTCAATGATGTGCCGGCGGCCCACATGCACGGAATCGCGTGGTCGGCCGCCTCGAACGGGACCAGGCCAAAGCCCTCGTGGACGGTCGGGTAGATCACGAGCCCGGCACGGTCATAGAGCCATGCCTTCTCGCTCTCGGTCACGGCGCCGCAGTCGAGCACCGCGGCAGCCAGGCTGGAATCGCTCCCGACGACCGCGGCCTCGGCGGCCGCGGAGGACCCGAACGGGACGTGGGGTCCTGCGAACACCAGGCAGCCATCCCAGTTGTGCCGGTTGCGCAGCTGTTCCAGCACGCGCAGCGCGAACGGCCGGTTCTTGTGGTGGTAGTCCGCGCCGATGCACAAGATCACCTGAGCGTCTTCGCGAAGCTGCGCGACGCCGGCCGGTGGCGACGGCCGGTGTTCGCGGGGCGGGTCGCGATGGTCGACGCCGAGGTGCACGACGGTGGCGCGGGCGGGCTCGACGAGCTCCTCGGCCAACGCCTCGTCTCGCGCTTGGCCGGAGACGAACATCACCCGGTCGGCGACCGCCAGGACACCTCGGGTCAGCTGTCGAAACTGCTCCCACGCGTCGCGCGAAGCGGAGTAGGCCGGATTGAAGTACCCGATCAGATCCTGATGGGTGATCACGATCCGGTCGCCGAGGGCCGACAGCAGCGGGAGCTCGCCGGGGTTGCTGATCTGGTAGGGCCGGTGGACGACGTCGGCTCGATCGCCTCCGAGCTGACGGGCCTCGGCATGGGTCAACAGCTGCAGGCCGGGCGCCGAGCGAAGGCGGCGTGCGGCGTCGGGGGTGAGATCGGCGGGCACGAGGACCCTGAGCCGGACCGCGTCCGTGCGCGCGAGCGCGGCGATCGTCTCGAGCACGTTGACCTGCGTCCCGGTGATCGGGGCCGAAAGGATGCTCGCGTCGACGATCACCGAGACGCCCGACCGCGCGCGCCGAGCGCGACCGAGCGCGCGTGCGAGCGGACCGCTCCGATCCCGCTGCGCGACGCTCAACTGGCGCGGGGCGCTCACGAGGACGTCGTCGGCGAGCACGTGGGCCAGTCCGTTCTGGACACATCGGGCCGAGAAGTCGCCGTCGCGAAACAGGTCTGCGAGCGACGGCGGCTGTGAAACCCCGAGCAGTTCGATCGCGGTCCTGCGCACATAGACGCACTCGCCGCCGGCGGCCTCGATGCACGGGCGCAGCCGCAGCGATGCCGCGCGGACGGCGGCTGCCGCGGGCTCGAGCTCGGAGACCTCGCGATCGGCGATCGCTGTCGCCGTCGCAACCCTGCTGTCGGCATAGGCCGCGTCGCGAAGATCCTCAAGCCATCCCGACGCGACGATGCAGTCGCCGCGGAGCATGACCACGTCGGCTGGGGAAACCAGATCGATCGGGTCATCAGAACCCGAGCGCCGCAGGTAGAACAGCGCACGAGAGTTCTCCAGCCCGCGCAGTGCCTCAAGCAAGCCCGATTCCGACGGCGCGTAATCGCAGACGAGGATCGGCGCATCCGCGGGGCTGTGGGCGACGGCGGCGCCGACACATCTGACCAGATCCCCGGTTGCCCGGTCGGCGGTGATGCAGATCGCGCAGGCGCCGCGCCGCGCGGCCGGAACCTCGGCGCCGGCGGTGATGTCTTGGACAGGCACGCGGGCGATTATCGCGCCGGCCTGGATCAGCTCAGTTACGGGCGGTCCGCTTCGCGTCGCGTCGTGGCGAGCTGACGAGCGAACGCGCCCACGAAGCGCGGGTTGTAGCGCAGGTAGCGGCGCCACAGCCGTCGTGGCTCGTGCGCAAGCCTGTAGGCCCACTCGAGGCCGCGCTCCTGCATCCAGGGTGGGGCCTGGGGGACGAGCCCGGCGTGGAAGTCAAACGCGGCTCCGACGCCGACCAGCACCGGAGCGTCGAGCGCCGCCCGCATCTCGGCCATCCACTTCTCCTGCTTGGGCACGCCGATCCCAACCCAGACGACGTCCGCCCGGCACCCGTTGACCTCGCGCACGACCGAGGCTCGCTCCTCGCCGGTCAGCGGCCGGTGTGGGGGCGAGTAACCACCGACGATCTTGACGCCGGGGTAGCGTTGGCGGAGGTTGAGCGCGAGCTGGACGAGCGCACCCTGGTTGCGCCCGCCGTAGAGATACAGACGCTGGCCCGACTCGGCGCTGCGAGCGCACGCCCGCGCCATCAGCTCCGGTCCATAGACGCGCGCATCCAGCCGATGCCCGAGCGCGTTCAGCGCCCACACGAGCGGCTGACCGTCGGGCACATTGAGCGATGATCCGAGCAGCGCGCTGCGAAGCTCTGGATCCTCGGCCGAGGCCATCATCGCGTGAACATTGCAGACGCAGATGTACTCGCGGGCGCGCTCAGCCACCTTCGCGTCGATCCAGTCGAGCGTCTGCTCGTAGTCGGTCAGGCCCAGCGGGATGCCGAGGACATCGGCCATCCTCGGCGGCTCCACGACGGCTGCTTCTGGACTGAGCGAGCCCTTTGGGCGCATGATCACTCGGAATCTCCTGGTTACCGCCCGCTCCCGCAAGCGAGCGCTGTTGCGACGGGTTTCGGCGTTCGCGGTATTCGCAACTGTACGAACGGAGCGCCGAGGAAGTAGTTACGCAGTTTCCCGTTAGTGCACCAATAGCTGCACAGAACCTACAGATGCCCGCGGCGTGCGCCCCGTAAGCTCCCGGCGGTCATGGATTATGTTGTCACGGGCGGGGCCGGATTCATCGGCTCGAATATCGTCGATGCGCTGATCGAGCGAGGCGATCGCGTCACGATCGTCGACGACCTCTCGTCGGGCAAGCGCGAGAATCTCGAGCACGCGTTGTCGCGCGAGGCGGAGCTCGAGGTGCTCAACGTCGGCGATCGGCAGGCGCTGGCCGAACTGTTCGCTGTCAAGCGACCCAAGGTCGTCTTCCATCTTGCCGCGCAGGTCGATGTGCGGCACTCGGTGCAAGACCCGACCGCGGACGCGATCTCGAACGTGCTCGGGACGATCTCGGTCCTGGAGTCCGCTCACGCGGCGGGTGTAAGGCGGGTGGTGAACACGTCAACCGGCGGCGGTCTGTACGGAGACGCCGATCGGCTGCCGACCCCCGAGGATCCGCCGATCAACCCGATGGCACCGTACGGGCAGGGCAAGTTGGCGGCCGAGGGCTACTGCGGGCTGTACACGCGCCTGCACGGCCTCTCGACGATCTCGCTTCGGTACGGCAACGTCTACGGGCCACGCCAGGACGTCCACGGTGAGGCGGGCGTGGTCGCGATCTTCTGCGGGTGCCTGGTCGACGGGCGCCAACCGACCATCTATGGCGACGGGCGCCAAACCCGTGACTGGGTCGAGGTCGGTGACGTGGTCGCAGCGAACCTGCTGGCCGCCGACTCATCGATCACCGGAGCGGTCAACATCGGCTGGGGGCAGGAGACGTCGGTGCTCGAGCTGGTGCAGGCGCTCAACGATGTGGGCGGGGACCGCGAACCGATCGAGCCCGTGTTCGCACCGGCGCGCCTCGGCGAGGTGCAGCGAAGCTGCCTCGACGTCTCGCGCGCCCGTCGCGAGCTGGGCTGGGAGGCCAAGGTGCAGCTGCGCGACGGGATGCGGCGGGTACTGGCCGCGTTGTAAGGCGACCCCGTTGCGGTGCGCTCCGCGGCCAGGGCTAGAGGTTCTCGGCGACTCGCGGCGCCTCGCGCAGGAACACCCACCAGCCGAGCAGGAAGAGCCCGGGGATGAACGCGAGCGCAATCGCCATTGTCACCGGGCCGGCGATCGTCAGCGCGGAGGGGAAGTGCAGCGGGTCGTGGCCAATGAACGCGTGGCCTGCCTGGGTGAGGAGGATCGCGACGGGGTTCAGCAGCGCGATGTGAACCAGCGCCGGCCCGAACCGCTTGGCGATCGACGTGGCCGGATACATGATCGGGGAGACGTAGAACCAGACCTGGAGGGTCACCTCCCAGATCGGCGCAACATCGCGAAAGCGGACGTACAGGGCCGAGAGCAGCATCGCGAGGCCGGTCGCCAGCATCACGAAGCCGAACGCGATCGGGATCATCTCCAACCAGCGGATGGTCGGCGTGACCCCGTTGAGAAGCGCGAATACGACCACCGCGATCGAGTTCATCGCAAGGTTGAACGACGAGGTCAGCGCCACCGACAGCGGCACCACCATCCGCGGGAAGCGAACCTTGCGCAGCATGGCCTCGCGCTGGACGAGGCAGCTGACGGCGTTGCCGGTCGCCTCACTGAGGAACGTCCAGAACACGATCCCGGTCAGCAGGTACACACCGTAGTGCGGGACGCCCTTGCCGATGCGGACGACCTTGGTGAAGAACAGGTAGAGGACGCCGAAGAACAGCAACGGCCGCATCAGCGACCAGACGTAGCCGAGGATCGAGCCGAAGTAGCGAAGCTTGAACTCGGTCCGGGCCATCGTCACGGTGAGCTCGAAGAACCGCCGTGCGCCGCCGCCGAACGCCGATGGGCCGTAGGCGCGTGCCGCGTGGGTGCTCATCCGTCAGCCCCTGTCAATCTCGAACGTGTTGGGCAGATCGGCCATGCCGCCCCCGGCGAGGTCCGCGACCACGATGATTGATGCGCTCGTGTGGACGTCGAATGCCGCAGCGCCGAACCCCGCCCGGGCCACGCTCGCGATCAGCCGGTAGCGCCCCGGCGCCAGCCAGTTCTCGAAGTTGACCCTGATCGCCGCAGTCTCGCCGGTGCGGAAGTGGCCGGTGAGGGCCTTGTGCACGTTGGTGTCGGTCGCGAACACGACGTTGCCCGACTCGTTCTCGAGTGAGATCTTGAACATCGGATCGTCAACCTCGGCCAGGAAGCGGACGTCCATCCGGATCACGCAACTCCGGCCCTGCTGCGCGGTGACGATCACGTCACCGGCAGAGGACTCAAACCAGGCGTTGAGCACCTCGGCGACGCGGGATTCCGGCCCCGCATCGACGGGTACCCCGTCCCGCGGGGCCGCGCCCTCGACCCGGTCGAAGTTCAGCTGGTTGTACTGGCGGGCGATCGATGAGGGCTCGTCGATATCAATCACCCGACCGCGTTCGAGCAGCATCGCCCGGTGGCAGAAGCGTTGGACGGAGCCCATGTCATGGGTCACGAACAGAATCGTGCGCCCGGCCCGCTGCAGCCGGCCGAACTCGTCAAAGCACTTCTGCTGGAAGGCGGCGTCTCCGACCGCCAGCACCTCGTCGATCAGCAGGATCTCGGCGTCGACCTGGATCGCGGTCGCGAACGCGAGCCGCACCAGCATCCCGGACGAGTAGTTCTTGAGCCGCAGATCGGTGAACTCCTCGAGCTCGGCGAAGCCGATGATGTCGTCGAAGCGCGCCCGAGCCTCGCGCCGCGACAGCCCGAGCATGATCGCGTTGATGATCACGTTGTCGCGGGCGGCGAGGTCCATGTTGAACCCGACCCCGAGCTCGATGAACGGCGAAAGGCGGCCCGCGATCGATACCTCACCGCGGTCGACCCCGTAGATCCCGGCCAGGCACTTGAGCAGCGTGCTCTTGCCGCTGCCGTTGCGCCCGACGATCCCGAAGAATTCCCCTGCGGCGATGTCGACGGTCACATCCTCGACGGCCCGTAGCTCGTCGTAGTAGCGGGCGCGGAAGGGATGCAGAGCCCGTTCCTTGAGCGTGTGGTAGCGCTCATGGGGCAGGCGGAACGTCTTTGACAGATGCTTCATCGAGACCGCCGGCTGCGCCGCTGACGATGAGGCCGCACGCTCGCGGGCAAGCCTCTCGTTGGCCATCACGCTCACAGCCGGGAAGGTAGCAACGCTCGCCCGGGCCTCCGAACGGCGAGAGTACTCTCAGGGCCGATGGACGTCTGCACGATCATCGCGAAGAACTACGTGGCGCACGCCCGCGTGCTGGCGCGATCACTGGCCGAGCATAACCCCGGCAGTCGTCTGTGGACGCTGATCATCGATGACTTCGAGCGCTACATAGACCCGGCACAGGAGCCCTTCGAGGTGCTTTCCGCGAGCGAGATCGGCTGTGACCCGTTCGTCGAGATGGCGCTCAGCTATTCGGTCCTGGAGCTCTCGACCGCGGTCAAACCGTGGCTCTTGAGGCACCTGATGGCGCAGACGGGAGGGCCCGTCACCTATCTCGACCCCGACATCAGGATCTACGGGTCGCTCCAGCCACTCGACGAGCTCGCCGCCCGTCATGGTGTCGTCCTGATTCCACACAACACCGAGCCGATCCCAACTGACGGACGCAAGCCGTCGCAGGTCGACATCATGCTGTCCGGCGTCTACAACCTCGGCTACGTGTCGCTCGCGCCCGGCACCGAGGTCGATCGGCTGCTCGACTGGTGGGCGGAGCGCCTGCGTTATGACTGCCGTGTCGATCACGCGTGGGGGTTCTTCGTCGATCAGCGGTGGTTCGACCTCGTGCCGGGCTTCCTGAGCGACCTCGCGATCGTGCGCGAGCCCGAGTACAACCTCGCCTACTGGAATCTGCACAGCCGCACGCTGCAACGAGATCGTGACCGCTACCTGGTCGATGGTCGCGAGCTGGCGTTCTTTCACTTCAGCGGCTTTGATCCAGCGCGCCCACTCCAGCTCAGTCACCACCAGGACCGAATCGACGTCGCCTGTCACCCGGTGCTCGAGCGGTTGCTGGGTGAGTACGCGGCCGAGGTGCAGGCGGAGGGGCATGCCAAGAGCCGCACGTGGCCGTACAGCTACCGGGCGCTCGCGGACGGAACCCGGATCGACGAGACGGTCTGCGCGCTGTATACCGACTTCGCCGAGTACCACCAGCAGCGTGGTGAGCAGTCCGTTTCGCCCTTCACTCTCGAAGGAACGGCGTCATTCAGGAGCTGGCTGCGCGAACAGGCACCGGGCGCACCGGCCGGTATCAGCCGCGTGCTGGAGAAGGTCCGCACCGAGCGGGCCGACCTCGACGTCGAGCGGTTTGACCTCAGCAACGGCGGCGCCGACGAGCTCATGCTCTGGGCCGAGCAGCACGGGCAAAAGGAGATACCGGTATTGGCGTGGGCGATGGGTGCGCCCGAGGTGCAGGGCGCGATCGAGCGGCCCGCGTCGCAGCCGTCTGGCAGGGATGTCCCGTCCGCGATCGGTGCGACACCGTGGGGCGTGAACGTAATCGGGCCTCCGAACTGCGCGGTCGAGGCCGAGCAGGCGGTGCGACTGATCGTGCGTGCTCTGGACCGCGAGGAGATCCCCGCGGTCCCACTCGGCGCCCGCGCGATCGACAGCCACGATCGGGTACCGCAGCTGCGGGTTGATCTGAGTGACGCGCCGTTTCCGGTCAACGTGATCACCATGGACGCCGAGACCCTGTTCGAGCTCGGCGGCCAAATCGGAGACGCGCTGTTCGCCGGGCGATACTCGATCGGGCTCTGGTTCTGGGCGGTGGACGGTCTGCCGCAGAACCTGCCCGGCATGTCGTTGCCCGTCGAGGAACTGTGGGCCCCGAGCGCGCATGTCGCTGCCGTACTGGAGCCACTCACCTCGACCACGGTCACCACGGTCCCGTTGCCGGCCGAGCCACTCGCTCAGCGGCGACCCTCTCGCTTCGAGCTGGGTCTCGCCGATGACAGGTTCACGCTCTGCTCGAGCGTTGACTACCGCAGCGGTTTGCAGCGCAAGAACCCGGTGGCCGTGATCGAGGCCTTCCGGACCGCGTTCTCGCGCGATCGAGACGTCGGGCTGGTGCTGGCATGTGTCAACGCCGGGCGCGATCCTCGCGGTCACGCCGAGTTGCTGGCCGCGGTGGGCGAGGACGATGCGATCGAGGTCCGTGAGTGTGACGCGGCCGGCTACGAGACCGAGGCACTGACCGCGGCGTGTGACTGTTACGTGTCACTGCACCGGGCCGAGGCGTTTGGTCGCGACCTCGCGACCGCGATGTGGTTCGGGAAACCCGTGCTCGCGACCGGCTACTCGGGCAACCTCGACTTCATGAAGGCCGACAACAGCCTGCTGGTCGACTACCGGCTGGTACCGGTGGGGCCGGGCGCCGATCCCTATCCCGCGGACGGGAATTGGGCCGACCCCTCGATCGAACACGCCACGGCTTTGATGCGGCGCGCGTTCGAGGACCAAGCCGTGCGAGCGCACCTCGGGGCCCGCGCGGCCGAGGACATCAGGCGCACTCACTCCACTATCGTGAGCGCGCAGATCATGTCCCGTCGCCTGGCTTCGATCGCCGCCACCGGCCGCCCGCGCCACAACCGCGATCCCGCGCTCGACCGCCCCCAGGCGCTCGCGTACCTCTCCGCCCGGCTCCAACGCGGTGTCGGGGCCGGCAACGCCCCGCGGGGAGCGCGCAAGCTCATGCGTCAAGCCGCGCTGCGCGCGATGCGGCCGTTCACCGCATACCAGGAGGGGGTCAACGCTGACGTCGTCGCGGCGATCGACGAGGTGAACGAGAACGTCGTTCGAATGCGACGCGAGGTGCTCGGTGAGCGGGCGCAGCTCCTGGCCGAGCTGCGTCGCCACGAGGAGTGAGTTGCAGCCGGAGTCAGAGATCGCCGTCAACGTCGTCGGCTATCTCGATGACGCGCTCGGTGTGGCAGAGGCCGCGCGCCTGTACGTCGACACGCTGCTGGCGGCCGGGGTCCCGGTGCGCACGACCGCCGTGTCACCCGATCCCGACGCGAGTGGGGCGGACGTTTTTACCCGCGCTGGACGACGACCATACGCCGGAGTGCAGACCGGATCGGAGCCGGCCTTCAACCTGGTCTGCCTCAACGGCGAGCAGCTGGAGAGGTTCATGGTGCTCGGCGGGTCGAAGGTCCTGGCCGGGCGCCCGAGCATCGGCCAGTGGGCGTGGGAGACCGATGTCCTACCCGCCAGCTGGAGCGGCGCGTTTCGCCATCTCGACGAGATCTGGGTCAACTCGACGTTCGTCGCCGAGAACCTCGGACGCGTCTCGCCGGTGCCGGTGCTCGTCATCCCCCAGGGCATCGTGGTGCCGGATATCAGCGGCGCCGAGCAGCGGCTGATCCGCGATCAGCAGTTCACGTTCATGTTCATGATGGATTTCTTCAGCACCCTGCGGCGCAAGAACGCGCCTGGCCTGGTAGATGCGTTTCAGCGGGCGTTCACACCCGGCGAGGGGCCGCGGCTGCTGCTCAAGACGATCAACGCCCCCTTTCGGCCCGATGCCGAGCAGGAGCTGCGCCGGGCGATCGGTGATCGCCCCGACATCGACGTCGTCGACGGCTATCTGGAACCGATCGAGAAGGCGGCCCTGCTGGCCCGAGCGGACTGCTACGTCTCGCTGCACCGAAGCGAGGGCTTCGGCCTCACGCTCGCCGAGTCGATGGCGCTGGGGACGCCGGTGATCGCCACCGCGTATTCCGGCAACACCGACTTCATGACCGATCAGAACAGCTACCTCGTCGACTGGAGTCCGACTCGCGTCGGGCCTGGCGATCAGATCTATCCCGCGGACGGCAACTGGGCCGAGCCCGATCTCGATCACGCGGCGGAGATGATGCGGCGGGTGTGGGAGCGGCCCGACGAGGCAGCCGCCCGGGCGCAGCGCGCGCAGGCCGACATCGATCGCCTCTACGCGCCGCAGGTCACCGGCGCGCTCGCGCGATCGCGGTTGCAGCGGCTGCTCGAGATGGACCTCCCGGGGCAGGGCGGCCTCGGGGCCTCGGCGACGGTGTTCGCCGACATCGAGCGCGAGCTCGAACTGGACGTCCGACGGGGCGCACTGCCCGAGCCCCGCGGTATGGCCGGGGTCGCAAGGCGCTTCGTGTTGCGGATGATGGCGCCGTTCACGGTCCACGAGCGAAGGCTAGACCGGGCGTTGTTCGAGGCTCTGCGTGAGCTGCGAGCGGACTTCGAGCGCGCGCAGCGCTCATCCGGCGACGAACCGACCCGACGGCGCGACCCCGGCGGCCGCTAGCGCCGCCACCAGCTGCGCGGGAGGCTGATCGACGGCGATCTGCGGTGCCTGCGGCTGGGTGCTTGCCACGGCTTGCAGCAACTCGGGCGTGGCTCGCCGGCCGTGCAGCACCGCGTCGTAGTGAAACAGCCGGCCGTCCAGCCACGAGTGATCGGGCTCATCGATCAGCTCGACGCCTCGTGCGGGCCAGAGGGTACTGTCTGAATCAGCGCCGGGCGGCGCAATCCACGTGAGCCTGGCGCCGGGGAAGCCCTCGAGCAGGTCAGCGGCCGCACGCTGGGCCGAGGCCTCGCTGGGATCGGCACAGATCAGCAGCCGTGGTGTAGCGTCGACATCGCGCGCGAGGATCACCGCCTGATCGCTAGCCGTGACGAAGCTCTGCGGACGGCCTGTCAGCCGCCCTTCCCAGCGCTCAGCGAACAGCCTGCGGTTTCGCTCGCTGAGCGCCACGGCTTCATCGAGGCCACCGGAGCCGTAGCGGCCGTGGGTGACCGTCGAGCGCGGCTGGTAGAGAACCGACATCCCCTGCTGCGCGAGGCGCAGGCAGAGATCGGTGTCCTCGTAGTAGGCCGGTGCGTAAAGGTCATCGAACCCGCCCAGTGACGCGAACGTCTCGCGGCCGATCAGCATGCACACCGCGCTGCCGTAGTCGAGGGTTCGGCGGAAGCGATAACAGCCACGATCTGGATCGTCGCCCTCGCCATAGAGCTGGACCGTGCCGTCGCGCGCCAGCAACGCGCCCGCCTCCTGGAGCAGGCCGTCGCGATCGAGGTAACGGGGCACGGCCGCTCCGACCGCCGGGCACGAGACCGCCTCCAGCAGCGGTTCACACCACCCCCGGTGGACGAACGCATCGCTGTTGAGGAGCACCAGGTAGTCCCCGCGGGCGAGCTCGGCTCCCTGATTGGTGGCCGGTCCGAAGCCGCGGTTGTCATCGTTGAAGACCACCCGGGCGCCATCAAGCTGTGACAGACGCGCTGCGGTGCCGTCGGTCGATGCGTTGTCGACCACGATCAGCTCAAACGGCACCTGGGTGTGCTCGACCAGCGCACCGATCGCCTGCTCGGCCAGCCGCCAGGCACCGTGCGTGACCATCACGACCGACAGCTTCGGGTCCTCGTGGCTGCGCAGCCTCAATGCGATTGCAAGCGGCGCATGACACGGCGCGGCAGCGTCGCCAACTGAACGACCGGACTGCGCCGGATCGACCGCAGCTCGGCGTTCAGCGCCTCAATCCGCGCGTGCAGCGAGCCCGCCTCGGCGTGGAGCCGCTCGGCGTCGGCTCGCAGCGCCCGGTTGTCGGCTCGCAGCTCGTCGTTTTGCCGGCTGAGCTTCGCCACCTCCTCGCGCCGCTGCTCGAGGTCCAACCTCAGCGCCGAGACCGCCTCGGCGAGCGCAGCTCGGGTGTCATAAAGCGCAGCCGTGCGCTGTTCATACGCGGCCGCCAGCTGATCCGGTTGGTCTCGTGCGTTCGGCGGCATTACTCAGATCATCGCGCACGCCCGGCTACCCGCGGGTCTCGCGGTCGCGCGAACGCAGATCGTTGACCTCGCGCTCGAGTTGCTCGATCCGCTGCAGGAGCTGCTCTGAAACGCGGCGCTCGTGGATGGTGACGGGCTTGAGCAGGCGCAGGAGCAGTTTGCGCGCGGCACGTTGCGGGGCCCCGAAGCGGGGCCGGACGGGCGGCTCGGGGCCAGACCGGATCAGCTGAGCGACGCTGTCGTCGTGGCTTGCGCCGCGCGGCCGCCGGCGTGGGGGCGAACTGGCCGACACCACGGTCAAGCGCTTCACCATCGCGCTGCCGGCAGCCTCGGGCCCGTGGCTGGAGCGGATCTCCCTGGCCGCTCGGTCGGCGCGGCGGGCGGCCTCATCGGGGTGCTCGAAGACCTCGCGCATCAGCCTCGAGGCATGGTCCACGTCGGGCTCTGCCCACAACCCGTCGGCAGGGTAGGGGTCGTTGCCGGCGCCGATCGGCACCAGCCGGTGGTCGACCAGACAGCTGTTGTCCGGCGTCATGAAGTCGAGGTTGCCCGAGTAGCCGGTGGCGATCACCGGCGTGCGCAGCCACATCGACTCGGCGAGCGTGTACCCGAAGCCCTCGGCACGGTGCAGCGACACGTAACAATTGGCCGCGCCGAGCAGGCCGTTGCGCTGCGAGTGTGAGAGTCGCTGTTGCATCACGTGGACGTCGGGGTGGGCTCCCGCCGCGGTCAGCAGCCGCCGGTGCGCCGACGGGTCGGCGTCATCGTTGAGGGTCTTGACGATCAGGCAGGCGCCCGACCCCGGCGGGAACGCGCGCGAGAACGCTTCCACGGTCGCGAGCGGGTTCTTGCGCTCGAACACGCTCAGGTAGTCAAACGCGAACAGGAAGCGAAAGCCCTCGGGTAGCCCCGGAGGCGGCTCCGCCCAGGCGGCGTCATCGGGGAGCGAAACCGGCTGCGCGACCGTGATCACCGGCACTGTCGCGATCGCCGACACCGCCTCGCGTACGTGCTCGCTGCCGACCCACACCTCGTCGAGGTATGCGAATGACGACAACCAGCGGCTCGGAAACGCGCTCACCTCCCAGGCCCAGAATCCAACCGTGTAGCGGTCGCGGAAGAAGTCATCACCGAGCGCTGCGGCGACCTGCGGGACCATGTCCGCGTTGACGGCCAGCAGGTTGAAGTCGGCGAACCGCTCGGCCTGCGCGCCACCGGCGCGAGGCACGAGCCGCTCGTCCTCGGGCGCCGTGTCGGGGCGAATGGTCGTCGTGACGACCGCGACGCCCTGCGTCTGTAGCGCGGCCACGAGCTGGCGAGCGTGCTCGCCGGTGCCCATCATGCCCGCGAAGTAACCCGCGACTCGCACCCGGCGGAGAGTACCGTCGTCGTGCTGGCGTTTTGGGGTCCGCCGATCGCCGGGGTTACGCGTTACGCTGGCGTCGCGTGACCCCGACTGCGCACTCTGCGACCGAGTTCATCGAGCGTTCCGAGTTCATCTGGCATCAGCACTTCGAGCTGGCGCCGGGCGTCTGGACACCCGGGAGCAGCCCGGTGGGGTGGCTGTGCGAGCGGGAACAGCTCCCGGCCGACCTGTCGGGACTGACGGCGCTGGACGTGGGCACGACCAACGCCGGCACGGCGTTCGAGCTCGAGCGCCGCGGCGCCGCACGCGTCGTCGCGCTCGATATCTATGACCCCGACTGGTTCGGCGTCCGCGCGCTGACCGAGTTCCTGGACTCGAAGGTCGAGTACGTGCAGGGCTCGGTGTACGAGCTCAGCTGGCGGTTTGCGGAGCGGTTCGACATCGTCATCTTCTGGGGTGTCCTCTACCACCTGCGCCACCCACTGATGGCGCTCGACAACCTGCGGGCGGTGGCCGGAGGCCGGGTGTCGCTCGAGACCGCGATCTGTGACTTCGAGCTGCCGATCGACCAGCGAGAACAGGCGCTGACCCGCTTCTACCGAGGCGACGAGCTCGGCGGGGATGCCTCGAACTGGTTCGCGCCCACGGTCGCCGCCCTGACCGACTGGTGTGGCTCGTCGGGGTTCGAGGTCGGACGCGTGGAATCGTGGCACCAGCCGGAGCCGACCCGGGCGATGGTGCAGATGCGGCCGACCGGCGAGGCGGCAGAATACGAGCAGGTGTCCTACGAGCGGCCGCTGCGCTGCTCGGTGGCATGAATAAACCCCGCCGCCGCTAGCGCGGGCCGGGTTTCGCGCCCCGCCCGTTCACCCGCTACTTTCCCGGGCCGTGGTCGGCACGTACGCATCGGCGATCACAATCGTGTTAGCCGCCGTCGTTCTTGGCCGCGGCATCTGCGTGCTGTCCGGACTGCGGCACTCGGAATGGGTCAGCCCGGCGGTCGGTTTCGCGGCGCTGATGGTCGTCTGCGACGTGGCGGTGAATCTGCCCGGACGCGGGTGGACAGCCGTCGCCGCCGTGGTGCTTGTCTGCGCGGCCTCGGTGTGGATCACGATCCGCCGCCACGCCGGCTGGCCGGCGCTCGGCGAGGCGGCGATCGTCAGCGCGGTGGTGCTGGTGTTCCTGTCGATCCCGTTCCTGGCCAACGACCGCGTCGGCGTGCTGGGGATCAGCCTGCTCAACGACAGTCACTGGCACCTGCTGCTGGCCGAGGGCCTGCGCCGGCCGGCGATCAAGGCGATCGACTACGGAATCGGCTACCCGCTCGGCCCACACGCGATCGCGGCCGTGTTCGCTCAGGGCCTGGGCAGCGACGTCGACAAGACGCTGACCGGGATGCTGATCGCGACGCCGATCCTGACCGGGTTGACCGCGCTCGGGTTCCTCGGCGACCTCGCCCGGTCCAGGCGGGTGCTGGTCGCGATCCTGACCGCGATCCCCTACATGGCGGCGGCCTGGTACATCCAGAGCGCGTTCAAAGAGCCGATCATGGCGCTCCTGCTGCTCGGCATGGTGCTCGTCCTGCAGCAGTCCCGCCGCGATCAATTTGCCCGGCCGGTGGCGATCACGGCCGTGATCGGAGTGCTGATCGCGGGGATCATCTACGTCTACTCCTACCCGGGGCTCGCGTGGCCGGTCGCGGTCGTGGGCTGCTGGGTCGCGCTGGAGTTCGTGTTCGGTGGGGCGTGGCGCAACGTGCGCACGATCGCTCGTCGGCTGTGGGCCGCAGCGCCCGCGATCGGAATCGGGCTGGCGGTGTTGATCGTGCTCGTCGCGCCGGATTTCAACCGTCTCCATGCGTTCTGGCTCAGCAACCACGGGACCGGGGCGGCGACCTCGGGCGGAGTCGCATCGCAGCCGCTGGCCAACCTCGTGGCCCCGCTGCGGACGCTCGAGGGGCTGAACATCTGGCTCAGCTCGGACTTCCGGTTTGTCCCTGGCGACCAGCTCACGGCCGGCCTGGTTGCCGGCTGCGCGCTCGTCGTGCTTGGATTCGCGATCGTCTCGGCGTTCGAGCGGCGCGAGTTCCCGTGGCTGGGGGCGATGCTCGCGTTCGGCCTCGGCTATGCCTACACGAAGCACAGCGCGACCGCGTATGTGGCCGCCAAGGCGCTCGTGATTCCAGCCCCGTTCATCGTGCTCGGGTCCGGGGCGGCGCTCATGCGGCGCATGCAGTCCGTCCCCTGGCGGTCGTTCAGCGCCGTGGCCTTCGCCGGCGCGGCGGTCCTGTTCTTCGTGCTGTCGTTCGACTCCTCCTACCTGGTGCTCCGCGACGCTCCCGTAGGGCCCGACAACCACTGGAACGAGCTGCGCTCGCTGAGGCCGCTGCTGCACGGGCGCCCGACGCTGACCCTGTTCTATGACGACTACTTCCAGTGGAGCCTGCTCGGCGAGCCGGTCTCCTCGCCGGTGCTGCCCTCGGCGATCCCGTCCGCGGTCCAGCCGGCCAAGGCGTGGTCGTACGGTCAGACGCTGTACTTCGACTCGGTCGACGCGGCGACGTTGAACCGCTTTGAATACGTGATCACCACGCGCAGCGACGCCGGCAGCCCGCCGCCGTCGAACTTCCACCTGGTCGGGGCCACACGTTCCTACGAGGTCTGGCATCGGGTCGGCCCAACGCCCCCGTTCTCAGTGCTGCCGTCCCCCGGCGCGCCGGGGGCGACCCTTGACTGCACGACCCCCGCCGGTCGCAGGATCTCTCACGAACAGGGCTCTGCCGTGGTGCAGGCGCCGCCGCGCAACTTCCCGCTTGTCAACCTGACGCCCGGGCGAGTCGAGCCGGTGACGCTCCACCTCCCGCCCGGCCAATGGGACCTGTCACTCGGGTACGTCTCCGGTCAGGCGGTGACCGTGACCGGCGGCGGTCTCGACGTCACGCTGCCGCCGAACCTGGACCGCCCCGGAAGTCTGTGGACGGTTGGGCGGGTCACCAGCACGGGTGCTCCGATCCTGCTGATCGTGAAGATGGCCGATCCGGACCTGATCCCCTCGACGCAGTACTTCCTCCCCTCCCGGCTGGTCGCCGTACGCCCCGGCGGGCCCACGACGATCCCGCTGCGGCAGGCGTGTGGACGCTACGTGGACACCTACCAGCCCAACTGAGGTTCGGGGCAGGGCGACCGCCGGCCGCTATCGGCGCCGCCGCAGCCCCAGGATCGAGAGCAAGAACGACGAGAAGAAGATCTGGATGCCGACAATGATCAGCGTCGCGGCGAGCACCGCGAGCCGCTCTTGGGCGAGCGCGCCGAAGCCGTGCTCGATCCAGCTGATCACGATGAACGCGCCGATGATGCCGCCGGCCAGTGCGATCGACCCACCGAGCAGCAGCCCGTGCTCGAGCTTGTAGCGGGCGCGCATGCGGTCAAACCAGCGGTCCTTGTCACCCATGAAGTAGGTCGCGTAGGCGTGCGCGCAGATCCCGAGCGCGACGACCTGGGTTCCGACGATCGCGAGCAGCGCGCCCGCGATCAGCGCGTGAATGTCCCACTCGCGCCCGAAGACCGCCAACCGCGTGAGCACGATCGCCTCGACGATCGCTCCCAGTGCCGCCATCACGGCGCCCGGCAGGATGAACAGGTGGTTGGGGGAGTGGACGAGCAGGAAGCGCAGGTGGCGCCAGCCGTCGCGGAAGCTCGACAGCTTTGACTCGCCGCCGCGCGGGTGATACTCGATCGGGAACTGGCGGATGACCAGCTTCTCCTTGGCGGCACGGATCACCATCTCGGAGGCGAACTCCATCCCGGTGGTGCGGAGATCCAGCCGCGGCAGCAGGTCGCGGCGAATCGCCCGCATCCCGCAATGGGCGTCGTCAACGCCGGTGCGGAACAGGAGGTTGAGGAAGCCCGACAGCAGCGGGTTGCCGATATAGCGGTGATGCCATGGCATCGCCCCGGGATGGATGTTGTTCATCCGGTTGCCGATCACCATGTCGGCGCCGCCGTCCAGCTCGGCCACGAACCGGGGGATCTCGGCGAAATCGTAGGTCAGGTCCGCGTCGGCCATCAGGATGTAGCGTCCCCGGGCGATCGCGAAGCCCGCCAGGTAGGCGCTCCCATAGCCCCGCTCGGGCTCGTGCACGACGGTTGCGCCGGCGTCCGCGGCGAGTCTTGCGCTGTCGTCCTCGGAGTCGTTGTCGGCGACGATGATCTCGCCCGAGATCCCGCTGGCGGCGAGCACCTCCTGCGCGCTGCGCACGCACTCCTCGATCGTGTCCGCCTCGTTGAGGCAGGGGATCACGACCGACAGCTCAGGTGCCCGGTCTGAGGAGTGGCGGGTTGTGGAGCTGAATACCTCGTGCTCGATCGTGCTCATTGGCTCTCTGGGCGCTGCGTAAGTACCTCGATAAGAACGAGCCCCGGATCCAATAGTCTCGCCTGGACGGTCCGATCGTAGCGTGGAATGTGGCAGCCTCCGCGGTCGCGATGCGGGTGTGCCTCGTCTATGACTGCCTATTTCCCTACACGGTGGGAGGCGCCGAGCGCTGGTATCGCAACCTCGCGCAGCGCCTGGCGGCCGACGGCCACCAGGTCACGTACCTGACCCTGCGCCAATGGGAGCGGGGATCCGAGCCTGCGATCCCCGGCGTCGAGGTTCGCGTGGTCGGGCCGCGGATGGCGCTCTACGCTGGGCCGGGACGGCGGCGCGTGCTGCCGCCGCTGGTGTTCGGCGCGGGCGTTCTGTGGGAGCTGATCACGCGCGGGCGACGGTACGACGTGGTTCACACCGCATCGTTTCCGTACTTCTCGCTGCTGGCGGCGGCCGTGGCGCGCGCCCCCGGCCGCTTTCGCCTCGTCGTCGACTGGCACGAGGTGTGGACGCGGACCTACTGGCGTGAATACCTGGGCGGTTTCGGCGGCACGATCGGCTGGCTGGTGCAGCTCGCGTGTGCACGTGTCCCACAGCGGGCCTTCTGCTTCTCGCGCCTGCATGCCGCGAGGCTGCGCGACGAGGGCCTGGTTGGCAACATAACCATCCTGCCCGGCGAGTACGAGGGGACGCTCGACCCGCCGCCCGTGCGTGGTGCCGACCCGCTGGTCGTGTTCGCCGGCCGGCACATTCCCGAGAAGCGAGTACCCGCGATCATCCCGGCGATCGTGCTGGCTCGCGAGCGACTGCCGCAGCTGCGAGCGACGATTCTCGGGGACGGCCCGGAGCGGACCCGGGTTGCTCAGCTCGTTGCGCAGCTCGGACTCGGTGATGCCGTCGACGTCCCCGGCTTCGTCTCGACCGGCGAGGTCGAGGAGCTGCTGGGTCGTGCGCTGTGCATGCTGCTGCCGTCGCGGCGCGAGGGGTACGGCCTGGTCGTGATCGAAGCCGCGGCCAGGGGAACGCCGAGCATCGTGGTCGCGGGGCCTGACAACGCCGCGGTCGAGCTGGTGGCCGATGGCGAGAACGGCTTCGTCGCCCCGTCGGCGGCGCCGCAGGACCTCGCGGCGGCGATCCTCGCGGCCTACGATGCCGGCCCGGCGCTGCGGCACTCGACCGCCGCCTGGTTCGCCGCCCACGCGCAGCGGCTGTCACTGGGCAATTCACTCGAGATCGTGCTCGCGTGCCTACGGTCATGAGCTGATCGCGGCTTGAAGAGTCCGCTCATAGCAGGCCAGGGTGCCGGCGGCGGTCGCCGCCCAGCTGAAGCGCGCCGCGCGCTCGCGTCCCGCCGCGGCGAGCCGCTCGGCCTCGGCGGGGTCTGTGAGCAATCGCTCGATCGCGGCGGCTATCGACGGCTCCGAAAGAGCGTCGAAGTGCAGAGCCGCCTCGCCGCTCACCTCCGCAAGTGCGCCGCGGCTTGAGCACGCGACCGGCAGGCCGCGAACCATCGCCTCGAGTACCGGCAGCCCGAACCCCTCGTGCAGTGAGGGCAGGACAAAGCAGGCCGCCGAGGCGTACAGCCCCTCGAGCTCTTCCTGACCGACCCACCCCAGGAGTCGCACGTCATCATCGATCCGCAGCTCTGCGATGCGGCGGCGCAGCTGATGCTCGTGCGCGGTCGGATACCCCGGGAGGACCAGGACCGGCCGACGCTCGGGCGCGATCAGCGCGAGCGCGCCGAGCAGCGCAAGCAGATTCTTGTGGGGACGTTTGGCGGCGACGCACAGCACGAAGCGCCGATCCCCAAGCTGGAACCTGGCGCGGGCTGCGGCCTCCGGCAGGGCGGCGGCGACGGGCGGGGACCCGATCCCCTCCGGGACCACGTCAATCTTGCCCGAGGGAACTCTTGACAGCGCGATGAGGTCTGACCGCGTGCTCTGCGAGACGGCGATGATCCGGTCTGATCGCCGCGCGGCGAGCGGCACGAGCACGCGCATCCCGAGGCCGCGAAGCCCAAGATGGGCCTCGGGCACGAGCCGGTGGTGGAGATCGTGAATCGTCACCACCCTGCGGAAGCGACCCCAGCCAGGGCCGGTGTTGGCGAGGCTGTGCACCAGGTCGACGCCGGCCCGCGCCGCGAGCTTCGGCAGCAGCTGCTGCTCGCCTCGAACCCACTCCGCCCGCCGCCGGGAGCGGACCGGGACCGTCACCGCCTCGATCAGATCACCCCACGGCGCGCCGGTCTCACTTGCGCCCTCGCGGCTGACGAACGCCGTGAACCGCGAATCCGGCGCTGCGGTGACCAGCTCCGATATCAGCTCCCGTGCGTAGATCTCCGTGCCGCCGGTCTCGCCTGGAACGAGGAAAACGAGGTTGAGTCCTACGTGCACGTTCACGCGCCCACCGCGCCGACCGCCGCGCCGGAGCCACAGGCGCGCTCGATAGCGGCGAGCATCTCCAGCGCCGGCCCCGGCTGCACGTAGCGTTCGAGACCGCGCGGCGCGTACTGCCGGCCGAGCTCGCCGCGGGCCAAGCTTGCGAGCGAGGCTGTGATGGCCTCAACGTCGTCAGGCGCGATGGTCACGCCGGTGCGCGTCTCGTGTACCAGCCTCGCAGCGACGTTTTCGTGCGCGAGCGCGAGGATCGGACGGCCGGCGACGAGGTACTCGAACACCTTGCCCGTCGCCTCAGAGCGGTTGTTCGACGTCACGAGCAGCAGGGCATCGGCGCGGCGCTGGAGCGCCAGCGACTCGGCCCGCGGCAGCTGGCCGACGCGGCGCACGGCGTCCTGCAGGCCGCGGGCAGCGATCGCGCGGTCTTCCTCGGGCCGCGCGCGGCCGGCGAGCACGAGGCGCAGCCGCTCCCCGAGCTCGGGCTCGTGAGCGCGCAGCTGGGCGAGCGCGTCGAGGAACGGGCCGGGCTCGCGGCCCCAGCCGCCGCTCAACGTCCCGGTGTGAACCAGGTTGACGCGCCCGGGCTCGAGCTCCGGTGGTCGCGCGGCGGCGACCTGGGGTTCGAGCTCGGGGTCCCAGCCGTTGGGCACCCACGTGGCGGCGGCGCCGAGCCGGCGCTCGAGGTCCTCGGCGATCGGCGGGGTCGCCGCGGTGGCGGCGTCGGCGCCGAGCGCGACGCGACGCTCGAGCTCGCGATCGAGCGCGCGCTGGGGGCGAGTCGGGAACGGAGGCCGCAGCGACTCAAAGCGCCAGCCGTCGCGAAAGTCCGCGAGCCACGGTGGACGGCGCTCGCCGAGCAGCAGACCGAGGAGGTGCGTGGACTCAAACGGCGAGGAGGTCACGACGCAGTCGTAGTCGCGCGAGCGCAGGAGGCGCCGGCAGGCGATCAGCGCGGCCGGCAGCCAGCTGACGACGAACGCGTCGGGCACGAGCACGCCTGTGAGGATCGCGGGCGGCGAGCGCTCCTCGCCGATCGCCGGAGCGCCCGGCGGCGGCAGCGCCGGGCGACGCAGCAGGCGACGGAGCAGTGGTGAGGCGTTGAGGTCGGCCGTACGGATGACGTCGTGCTCGCCCGCCACGGCGCCATACGCTCTCGTGGTGAGGATCGTCACCTCGTGGCCGAGCCGGCCCAGGTGGGTCGCGAGCGCCGCCCACCGGTTGCCGCCGACTGACGGAATCGGCGGGTGGACGTAGCTGATGACGAGGATTCGGCGACCGGCCATGGAGGCCGTGAGCCTACGCAAGCTCGCCGTAGATCTCGTCCCACAGCGCGGCGACGCGCTCCTGTCCGAAGCGCTCACGCGCGCGCGCGGCGAGCCGCGTCGGGTCGAGGTCCCGGCGCTCGAGTGTCGCCGCGAGCGCGGCCGCGAGCGCCGCGGGGTCGCCTGGTAAGACGAGCGCGCCGACCTCCGCGTCGACGACGTCGGGCACGCCGCCGACGCGGGTCGCGACGACCGGGAGGCCGCTCGCCAGCGCCTCGACCTGGACGCCGGGGAGGTTCTCCCACTCGCTCGCCGAGACAAGCACGTGCGAGACGCGCATCCGCTCGGCGACCGCGTCGCGGTCCAGCCGCCCACTGAAGCGCACAGCCTGGGCGATTCCGAGCCGCATGGCCAGCGTATGGAGCGCATCCCGCTCGGGGCCGTCGCCGACGATCTCGAGCACCGCTCGTGGGTGCGAGGATCGCAGCCGCGCGAGCGCCTCGAGTGCGACTGGCACGCCCTTGATCGGCACGAGCCCACCGACCAGGAGCAGCCTTTCCTCGCCATCGGCGCGCTCGTGCGTGGCGGGAGGATGGAAGCGGTCGGTGTTGACCGCGTTGGGCACGACGCGAATCGGCGTGCGCACCCGCAGCTCGACCAGCCGCGCCGCGAGCCCGGCCGACACCGGCGCGACGAGGTCGGCGCGGGCGTAGCCGAACCGGGCAAGCGCGACGTCGATGTGTTCGAGCCGGCCGCGGGCGACGGCGGAGAAGTGCTCGCTGACGACGAGTGGGGTCCGGGGCGCCAGCAGCGCCGCGAACGCGCCGGACTCGTATACGTGAGCATGGATCAGGTCGGGCGCAAACCCCTCCCGGCGCAGCCTCGCAAGCCCGGCGCGCAGCCCGCCGAGCACCAACGGGAAGCGCCCGCGCCGCGGCGGACCGACCCGCACCCGGACGGTCGGCAGCCCGTCCTGCACCTCGAACCTGACCTCCCAGGGGCCTCGTCTCGGCGTACCCGGCTCAAACCCGTACAGCACGGCGACCTCATGCCTGGCGGCGACCAGCAGCGCCTGTTCGCGCACGAAGATCCCCGCGGTCGGGTCTTCGGCGTTCGGGTACCACGATGGCACCACGAGGACGCGCATTGCCTCAGCCGCGGAGCCGCGCCCGGAGCGTGCCGAGCAGGGCCCGATAGTCGTCGAGCTCGGAGCGGGTGGGCACGATCAGCTCGCGCATCGGGCGGCGCAGCATGTGTCGCCCCAGCAGCACGCTGACGACGAACCCGAACGCATACGACAGCGAGGACGCGAGCGCCGCGCCGACGGCGCCTAGCCCGGGGATCAGCACCACGTACAGCGCGACCGCGACCGGCGTCGTGGCCAGTGCGCCGAGGAGCGAATACTCAGGCCGCCCGCGCCCGAGCAGGACCGCGGTGAGCGCACCGGTGATCCCGAGCAGCGCCGACCCCGGCAGCAGGATCAGGCCGAGCTCGATCGACTCGTGGAATTCGGGCCCGAGGAACGCGTAAACAAGCACGAACAGCGCTGCGGCGAGCGCGACTCCGGAGGCGAACGCGAGGATCGTCGCGTGGCGCACGCCCTTGCGCTCGACGAGGTCCTGGTAGCTCGCGTCGGCGCCGGCACGGCCCGCGCTGAGCTGCGCGACCCGCGGCGTCACGACCGCGCCCAGCGCCCGCGGCAAGAGCCAGATCGCCTGCGTCACCGAGACCGCGACCGAGTATTGACCCACCTGGCGCGCGCTCGCCGTGCCGTTGAGGATGAAGATGTCGAGCCGGTAGGTGACAAACGCGAACACGTTCGCGACGTGGCTCTTGAGCCCGAACACCATCGCGCGGCGAAGGTGGCCATCCTCTCGCCTGCCGCCCCCGTGCGGCAGCGCGCGCAGACACCCCCACAGGGTCAGAACGGCCGTCACGACCTGGCTGATCGTCATCCCCAGGATTGCGCCATGCACCCCGTCGGCAGCGCCCAGAGAGAGAATCAGCACCATGCCGAGGCTCGATTGCAGCGCCGGCGGGATCGCGAACAGCTCATAGTGGTCGACGGCAAGCGCGACCGAGGACGCGAACGTCCAGGCGAGCGCGAATGGCACGCCCAGACCGGTGAGCAGCACGAGCCCCACGTCGAGGCCGCGGAACGCCTGCGGGACAACCGCCCAGAAGCCGAGGCCGAGTGCGATCGCGCCGGTGCCGAAGGCGAGCGCCGCCAGCTGGGTCTCGCGCAGCGCCTGGCGTGCCGGCCACGCGCCCGAGCCAACGAAGTAGCTGATCCCGGTCTGAAGGCTGAGCGTCCCGAACGTCAGCAGCCCGATCAGCAGCGAGAGGGCCACGGCGTACGTACCCGCCCCCGCCGGGCCGAGGATCTTCGCCAGCACGAGCACCGTCAGCGCGCCCGTCGCAGCGGTAACGAGCTGGCTCAGCGCCGAGAAGACGGCACCACCGGTGAGGGGACGGACCACCGGCGCGGGCTGATTCATCTGCGGCATTCTTGCGGGTACCCTGACCGCATGCCTGCGCCGACGGTGAGCGTCCTCATGGCGGCACGCAACCACGAGGCGTTCGCAGCGGACGCGGTCGCCAGCGTGCTCGACCAGGCCTACGAGCGGCTCGAGCTCGTCGCGATCGATGACGCGTCCGACGACGCCACCGCCGACGTGCTCGAGTCCTGTGCCGCCGCCGCGCCGCCCGGCCGCATGCGCGTCGTGCGCCATGAGCACCAGGAAGGGATCGCCGCCACACGCGCGCACGCGCTGCGGTTGGCCAGCGGCGAGCTGATCGGACTGCTCGACAGCGACGACCTGTGGCTGCCCGGCAAGCTCGGCCCGCAGGTCGCGCTCCTTGCCGCTCGCCCTCAGGTCGCGCTCGTGCACAGTGAGTTCGAAGCGTTCGACAGCGATACGGGACGGGTGGTGTCGTGGGGCCCACGCGAGTGGGACCGCGACGCCGACCAGCTGGTCGAGCTGGTGCGCCGCAGCTGCTTCGTGATGACCGGCACGGTGCTGATCCGCCGCGACGCGATCGAGCGCCGCGGCGTCGGATTCGTCAACCCCGGCTACGCGTCCTACGACGATTACCTGCTGTACCTGACGCTCGCGCTCGACTTCGAGCTCGCCTTCGAGCCGCGGGTCGTGATGCGCTACCGGCGGCACGCGGGGAACCTCACGAACGTCCTGCTCGCAGGCAACACGGCCCGCGCCCGCGCGAGCCTGCTCGAGGGGTTCCTGGACCAGTTTCCGGAGGCGCGACAACGGCTCGGCGCCGAGCGGCGCCGGACGCTGGCCCGGCTGATGGTCGCCGCGGCCGCCTACGAGTCCCACGAGGACCGGGTGCAAGCGATGCGCTCGGCGTGGGCCGGGCTGCGCCAGCACCCGCCCGCCGCGCTCGGGGAGGCCGGCCGCGGGGCGCGGCTGCGGCTCGCCGCCGCGAGACGCTAATGAGCGCCGCAATCGTCGACAAGCACGGCGCGCTCACCCGCGAGCGCCCGCTGAAACTCGATCTCGGGTGCGGAACGGCGAAGCGCGACGCATCCTTCGTGGGGGTCGACGTGCTCGACTCGGCTGCGGTCGACATTGTCGGCGACTTGCACGACGTGCTCGGCGCGCTCGAGGAAGGCAGCGTATGTGAGATCCACGCCTCACACCTGCTCGAGCACCTCACCGACCTCCCCGCGGTCGTCGACGAGCTCGCACGCGTCCTGGTCGTCGGCGGACGCCTGCACGTCGTGGTCCCGCACTTCTCGAACCCTTACTTCCACTCGGACCCAACCCACCGTCAGCCGTTCGGTCTGTACACGTTCTCCTACCTCGCCGAGGACCCGATCCTGCGCCGCCGCGTGCCCACGTACGGGCACGCAATCCGGCTGCGTTTGGAGTCGATCCGGCTCGGTTTCAGGTCGGCGTCTGAGTTCGGCCGGGTGCGCAACCGACTCAAGCAGGCGTTCGGGCGGCTCGTCAACGCGAGCACCTGGACGCAGGAGCTCTACGAGGAGACCCTCACCGGCATCGTCCCGTGCTACGAGCTCGAGCTCAAGCTCGTGAAAGTGCGATGAGCACCCTCACCTGCTGCGCCTGCTGCGGCGCGGCCCTGCCCGAGCCCGCGTTCGTCGCTCCCGACCGGCTGCATGGCACCCCCGGGCTGTTTTCGGTCGCGATCTGCCTGACCTGTGGCGCCGGGCGCACGCTGCCGGTTGTCGAGGCGGCCGAGCTCGGCCGCTTCTACCCGGACCACTATATGCCGCACACGGAGGATCGCCCCGGAGGCATCGCGGCGCGGATCTCGGCATTGGTGCGCGCCCGCCAGGAGCGCCATGCGTTCGCGACGCCGCCGCTCGGCGCTGTCAGCCGGATGCCCGGAGGCCGCGCGCTCGACGTCGGCTGCGGGCGCGGTGACCTCGGTGCGTCCCTGATCGCGCGTGGCTGGTCGGCCGACGGAATCGAGCCGTCGCCTCAGGCTTGCGCGATCGCGCGGCGGCGCGGTATGGACGTCCGCGAGGGCACGGTCGCCGACGCCGCACCGAGCCCCGGCTCCTACGATCTCGTCGTCTTCATCCACTCACTCGAGCACACCGTCGATCCCGTCGGAGACCTGCGTGTCATTGCGGCCGCGCTGCGCCCCGGCGGCATTGTCGC
Source organism: uncultured Solirubrobacterales bacterium (assembly GCA_963770885.1). Taxonomy (GTDB): domain Bacteria; phylum Actinomycetota; class Thermoleophilia; order Solirubrobacterales; family Solirubrobacteraceae; genus Palsa-465. Next base: position 239,759 of record CAVYRI010000005.1, read on the forward strand.
CATTACCGTCCCGAACTTCGGCTCCTGGCAGGCGCGGCGATTTCGGGGGCGCTGGTTCCATCTCGACCTGCCGCGCCACCGGCACCACTTCACGCGCCCCGGGCTCGTGTGCGCGCTGGACCGCGCCGGGCTGCGGGCCGAGTCAGTCGCGACGACGACGAGCTCCGCCGGTCTCGCCGGCTCGCTGCAGTACGCGGTCGCGGGCCGCTGGCTGGCCCGCGGTGGGATGCCATTCCGGCTCTCGGTCGCCGCGGCCGAGGCGACCGCGCCGCTCGCCCGGCTCGTCGATCGCGCGGCCGGCGAGGGTGACCTGCTGCACGCGCTCGCCCGGCGCGCCTGATCGCCGATGCTCGGCGACCGCCACTCCGGCCTCATCCGGCGCTCGCTGCGCGAGCCCCAGCAGTACGCGGCGCTCGCGCGCTCGCTGTGGCGCTACCCGGCCTTCCCAACGATGCTCAAGCGCTATCTGCTCGGCGGCGGCACCTACCCGTACACCGCGCACGTGCGTACGCCGCGCGGCACGATCGCGATCACGCTGCACTCCCACCACGACGTCTGGACCGTGCACGAGCTGTTCTGCCGCGAGGACTACCGGGCCGGGCGTGACCTTGGCGCCGTCGTCGACATCGGCTCGAACATCGGCGTCAGCGCGCTCTACTTCCTGACGCGCAACGACACCTCCCGGTGTCGGCTATACGAGCCGGTCCCACGCAACATCGAGCGGCTGCGCGCGAACCTCGCCGGCTACGAGAATCGCTACGCGCTCGAGCAGGTCGCGGTGGCGGCCGCCGGCGGGACGATGGACTTCACTGTCGAGGACACAGGGCGGTACGGCGGCCTCGGTGTGCCCGGGGGCGAGCAGATCGAGGTGACCGTGCGCCCGATTGGCGAGGTGCTGGAGGAGGTGCTCGCCGCCGAGGGCGCGATCGACCTGCTCAAGATCGACACCGAGGGCGCCGAGCGTTCGACCGTCGCAGCGATCGCACCCGAGCACCTGGTCCGTATCCGTACGATCCACTACGAGACGCCCGAGCCGCTGAACCCAGACCCGTCGCGGTTTCGGATGTCGTTCGCGTGCGAGACCTGCACGCTCAGGGCGCGCGCGTAACCGATCCCCGCCGCAGCGCGAGCGACTGCTGCAGGGAGATCCCAGCGTCGAGTGCAGCGCTGGGCGGCCACGGGTGGCGTCTGCGCCCGCGGGCCGCGCGCCAGCCGTCGATCCGGCCGCTCAGCGCGGCGAGGTCGCGCTGGAGCGTCGCGTCGACGACGACGACGATCGCTTCGGTCAGCAGCGCGCGGACGGCTGCGCGGGTGCGCAGGACGCCGTACCGGCGCAGCAGGTAGCCGCGGCTGAAGCCCGACAGGCGGCGCTGGACAACCGTGCGTCGCCCGTAGGTGCTCGAGCCCAGGTGCACGCCGACGGCGTCCGGGGCGCTCGCCGCCCGCCAGCCCGCGGTGCACAGGCGCAGCGCGAGGTCGACGATCTCCATGTAGGCGCGGATCGTCTCGTCGAACCCGCCGACCTGCTCCCACGCGGCACGCCGGTATGCGCCGGCGGTGCCCTCGGGGCCGGCGAGGACCGGCTCGCGCTCGTGGGCGCGCGCCACGGGCAGGCCCTGGAGGCGCGCGAAGGCGGCGAGCGTGACGTCGACCGTCAGGCCGATGCTGTCAATCGTTTGCTCGCCTGGCTCGAGCATCAGCGACGCGACCGACCCCGCACACGGGTCCTCGTGGAGCGGGGCGATCAGGCGCTCGAGACAGTCGCTGCGCAGCTCGACATCGTTGTTGAGCAGGACGACGACCTCGCCGTCTCCGGCGGCCACGCCGCGGTTGACGGCCCGTGTGTAGCCGTGGTTGGCGCCCAGCTCGACCACGGTCGCCTCGGGCCAGTCACGCTGCAGGCGCGCGACGGTGTCGTCCGGCGAGCCGTCGTCGACGACGATCACCCGATGGGCGACCGTCTGGCACGCGAGGTGACGCAGGCAGCGGTCGGTCAGCTCGTAGCGGCCGTGGACGGGAACCACCACGTCGATCGTGGGAGCGGGGGGCATCGCGTCCGATCGTATGTCGCTGCTCGCCGGCGTGCCTCGGGGCTGATCACCCCCCGTTTGGCGGACGGTCAGGCCTCGATGCCGGCCAACGCCAGCGCGACCGCGGCCGTGGTCCGTTCGACGTCCCCGGTCGCCAGCAGGTCGAGCATCGCGCCACGGAGGATCGCGAGCACCAGCGTTCGCTGCGCCCTTCCGGCCCGGGTCCGTCGCGCGCGCGGCGGCTGCGCGGCGGCGAGCAACTGCAGCCAATCCTCGACCGTCTCGCGGGCGAACCCCGCCCAGGGTCCGTCGGGCTCGACCAGCGAGCGGGCATAGCTCTCGGTCCACAGCCGCAGCAGCCCGCGGTGCTCGTCGGCGGCGAGCCAGCTCCACAGCTGCAGCGCAGCATCGGCCAGCCCGACACTGCGGATCTCGGCCCCGAGGCGCTCGAGCACCGCCAGCTCGTCGGCGCGAGCCCGGGCCAGCAGCGCTCGGACGAGGCCGTCCTTGCTTGCGAACAGGAACAGCAGCACTCGGGGGCTCGAGCCGATCTCGGTCGCCAGCGGCCGCAGCGACAACGCGCTGATCCCGTTGCCGAGTGCGTGCTCATAGGCGCGCTCGAGCAGCTCCTCGCGGCGTGGCGAGCTGGCCGCCTGATCGTGCGCGGTTGTCGGCGCAAAGCTCACTTCCGATACGATACGCTACTGAAACGATCGTTTCAGTGACTCGATGAGCTTTGCAAGCGCTGACCTCGGAAGCTGTGTGATCAGGCCGCTCGGAAGGCCGGGAGATCTCGGCTGGGTGGTGATGGCCCACGGCGAGATCTACGCGTACGAGTTCGGCTGGGATGCCAGCTTCGAGCGCCTCGTGGCCCGGATCGTCGCTGACTTCGTCCAGCTTGACGGGGACCCAGGGGCTGACGCCTGGATCGCCGAGCTCGACGGTGCACGGGTCGGGTGCGTGTTCTGCGTGCCGGACACCGAGCCCGCCACGGCCAAGCTGCGGATCCTGCTCGTCCATCCAGACGGGCGCGGGCGCGGGCTCGGCGGCAGACTCGTCGACACGGCGGTGGAGTTCGCACGCCGGCGTGGTTATGAGCGGATGGTGCTGTGGACCAACCACCCGCTGGTGGCGGCCCGGCACGTCTACCTGAGCCGTGGCTTTGAACTGGTCGTCGAGCAGCCGCACCAGAGCTTCGGACACGAGCTCGTGGGCCAGACCTATTCGCTTGACCTCGCCCGCCGCCGGGCGGGCACGGCGGCGGTACAGTCCGAGGCGTGATCCTCTACACGTGCGAGCCGGGGGCCGAGCTGGCGGGCGGACCGGGCCCGTTCGCTCATCCGTGCGCGCGTGCGACCAAGGCGCTTGACGCCGCGGGAATCGCCTACGACGTCAAGCGCGTCAAGGGTGGGAGCTTGAAGTTCTGGACGCTGCCGAGGCGAGCGCAGGACCGAGCCGAGGTGGAGCAGCTGAGCGGCCAGCGTGCCGTGCCGATCCTGGTGCTCGACGACGGCGAGGTGGTCAGCGGCTCGGGTTCGATCGCGCGCTGGGCAGGCGACCACTCTCAGGCAAGCTGACCGCTCGCTGCCCCAGATTGCCTGGCCTGTTGGCTGCCGTGCTCGCGGTCGCCGGACTCGCGGCGCTCGTCTACGGGCCCGGCGCCGGCGCGGCGGTCGGCGGCCGCCACCACCGCCGCAAGCCCCGTCCAGACTCGATCACACTCCAGTGGGTTGGGGACATGGCGCTCAGCACCGAGCGCGGCCTGCCTCCGGGCGGTCTGGTGCGCGCGCTGCGGCCGGTGTCCACGCTCCTGCGCGACCCCGCGGCCCGGCGCCGGCGCGAGCCCGAGGTGACGCTCGGCAACCTCGAGGGGACCCTCTCGGTCGGCGGCTTCTCCAAATGCGCGGGCGGATCGGACCCGGGGACCTGCTTCGCGTTCCAGGCGCCCCCGTCGACGGCCTTCGGGCTGCACCGGCTCGGGTTCGGCCTCGTCAACCAGGCCAACAACCACTCGCTCGACTACGGGCCCTCGGGACGGGCGCAGACGCTCGCCGCGCTGCGCGCCGCCGGCGTGGCGCACACCGGGCTGCCGGGCGAGATCACGCCGCTGACCGTCGACGGCGTTCGGGTCGCGTTTCTCGGCTTCGCGCCGTACGCGTTTGACGCCAACCTGCTCGACATCGCCGCCGCCAAGCGGCTGGTCAGGCGCGCGCACCGGATCGCGCCGATCGTGGTCGTGATCATCCATGCAGGGGCCGAGGGGGTCGGCGCGCTCCACACCCCGCACGGCACCGAGCACTACCTCGGCGAGGATCGGGGCAACCCGCGAGCGTTCGCGCACGCGGTGATCAACGCCGGCGCCTCGGTCGTGTTCGGCTCGGGACCACACGTGATCCGGGGAGTCGAGCGCTACCGGGGGCGGCCGGTCGCCTACTCGCTCGGTGACTTCGTCGGTTACCACACGCTCGGTGACCAGGGCGTGCTGTCGCAGAGCGCGATCCTGCGGGTCAAGCTCGGGGTCGACGGCCGGCTTCTGTGGGCGCGCTGGATCTCAATCCGGCTCGTCGACGGCCTGCCCCGGCCCGAGCCCAGCGAGCAGAGCGCCCGGCTGGTCGCCCGGCTTTCGTCAGAGGATTTCGCCCACCACTTCGGGATCCCGCCTGACGGCATCTTCCGGCTGCCCTCGTGATCGCGCCGGACGGCGTGTTGCGACGGCCTCGCGCTAGCCTCGCGTCAGTGTCTGACTACGCACCCGCACTCGCCAGGCTGGCGGTCGGCGTCGGCGCCAACCTGGCGCCGGGCCAAACGGTCGTTCTCAACGCGAAGCTCGGCCAGGAAGGCCTCGCGCGGGCCGTGACCGCGGCCGCCTACGATGCCGGCGCCCACCAGGTCGAGGTCCACTACGCAGACCCGTATGTCCAGCTGGCGCGACTCGAGCACGCACCCGACGACGCGCTCGGCGACGTGATCCCGTGGGTAAGACAGCGCCCCGGTCAGCTCGCTGACATGAACGGCTCGCTGATCAATCTCAGCGGTCCAGCGGCCCCTGGACTGCTTGACGGAGTCGACCCAGCCCGGATCGGCCGCGACACGGTGCCACTGGTCGAGTGGGTCAAGGTGATCGCGGACCGGTCGGTCAACTGGACGATCGTGCCCGGCCCCAGCCGTCCATGGGCCAAGCTCGTGCACCCCGATCTCGACGAGGAGGAGGCGCTTGCTCGCCTGTGGGCGGAGATCGCACACGTCTGCCGGCTGGACGAGGACGATCCCGCCGACGCCTGGTGGAAGCGCTCCGCCGAGCTCGCCGCCGCCGCCGCCCGGCTCGAGGCTGCCGAGCTGGACTCGCTCCACTACGTCGGGCCCGGAACCGACCTGGTCGTCGGGCCTGCTGCCCAAAGTGCACTGGAACGGCGGCGGCTTTGAGACCGCCTGGGGGCGCAAGCACATCCCCAACGTCCCGACCGAGGAGGTGTTCACGAGCCCGGATCCCGAGCGCACCGAAGGTGTCGTCACGTCGACCAAGCCGCTGCTGATCTCAGGTCGAGCGGTGAACGGCCTGCGGATCCGCTTCGAGGGCGGCCGCGCGGTGCAGATCGACGCCGACGAGGGCGCGCCGCTGCTTCGCGAGCTCGTCGCCCGTGACAAGGACGCCAACCGGCTCGGCGAGCTGGCGCTGGTCGACTCCAGCGGCCGGATCGGCTCGACCGGGACCGTCTTTCACGACACGCTGCTCGACGAGAACGCCGCCAGCCACGTCGCGCTCGGCAGCGGCTTCACCCACCTGACCGATGACGCCGAGATGGCGGCTCGGATCAACCAGAGCGCCGTTCACACCGACTTCATGATCGGCGGTCCGGACGTCAAGGTAACGGGCGTCACCCGCGACGGGCGCGAGCTGCCGGTGCTGATCAGCGAGCGCTGGGAGCTGTAGGCCGCTAGCGCCTCAGCGCCTCGCCGCGGGCACTGCGCGCCGAGCACAGCCGTGTCGATATCGTCAAGCACCCACCAGCTAGCGATGCAGAAGCTCGAAACCAAGCTCGAAGGACCGTTACTGCTGGCGCCGTCAGTCCATGGCGATGAGCGGGGCTTTTTTCTTGAGTCCTATCGCCGCAGCGTGCTCGATGAGCTCGGCGCCGAGGAGCTGATCCAGGACAACCACTCCCGCTCGCGGCGCGGGATCGTCCGCGGGATGCACTTCCAGCCCGGCCAGGCGAAGCTCGTGCGCTGCGTGCGAGGTGCGATCTTCGACGTGATCGTCGACGTCAGGCTCGGATCGCCGCAGTTCGGCGAGTGGGAGGGCTTCACGCTAGATGACGTCGACCATCACCAGGTCTACATCCCGGACGGCTTCGCGCACGGCTTCTGCGTGCTCTCAGAGGTCGCCGACGTCACCTACAAGATCTCGTCCTACTACGACCCCCAGACCGAGATGGGGTTCGCGTTCGATGACCCCCAGGTGGGGATCGAGTGGCCGTCCGCCGGCGAGCTGATCGCGTCCGAGCGCGACCGGAGCGCGCCCACGCTGGCCGAGCTGAAGCCGCGCCTTCCGTTCGAATACCAAGTCCATGCGTGAGCGGCTCGCAGTAACCCCGGCCCAGTACAAGCGCGTCGCCTACGTGACGCTCGCCTCGCTGACGCTGATCGTGCTGACCGGAGCAGCGGTCCGGCTGACCGATTCAGGGCTGGGGTGTGAGAACTGGCCCAAATGCGGCGGCACGCCGCTGCCGCCGCTGAGCTCACACGCGTTGATCGAGTTCGGCAACCGGGCGGTTTCCGGGCTCGTTGGCCTGATCACCGTGATCGCGGCGGTGCTCGCGTTCACGCGCCGCCCGTTCCGCCGGGACCTCGCCTGGCTGGCGCTGCTGCTTCCGCTCGGCGTCGTGGCGCAGGCCGTGCTGGGCGGTTTCACGGTGCTCGAGCACCTTGCGCCGGGGTTCGTGATGGCCCATTTCAGCCTCTCGATGCTGATCCTGATCGCGGCGGTCGCGCTGGCCTGGCGCAGCACCTACGAGCCAGGATCGCGTCCCCGTGCGCACGACCGCGGCGTCGTCTGGGCGATCCGCGGCCTACTGGCACTCGGCGCGCTGACGATCTTCGCCGGCACAGCCGCGACCGCCGCCGGACCGCATTCGGGAGGCGTCTCGGGCCAGCACGTTCACCGCCTGCACTTCAAGGGAGCCGACACGCTGACCTGGTTGATCCATCAACACGCGACGATCGCGGCGCTGTTCGGAGTCGCGGTGATCGGCGTCTGGCTGTTTGCGCGCCACCGCGGCGGGTCTGAGCGCGTGATGGAGCCGCTGACGGCGCTCGGCGTGCTGCTGGCCGCGCAGGGGCTGGTCGGCAGCGTTCAGTACGAGCTGCATCTGCCGACCGAGATGGTCTGGGTCCACGTCGCACTTGCGACCGCAACCTGGCTGGTCGCGCTGTGGTCGGTGGCGGCGGCAGGCCGCCTGGCTCCAAGGCGTGCCGAGGTCGCCGCGCAGCGCCCGGAGGTGTCTGATCGGGACCTCGAGGCGATCGTGCCGCTGTCCTAGGCGCAGCCTGCCGTTCAGTGACTTGGGTACGATCGCCTGGATTGATGTCAACTGACCGTCAGTTTCCAGCCGCCGCACCGCCCCGCAACGCGGACGCTTCGCTGAGCATCCTGGTCGTCGACGACGAGTCCGATCTGCGCGAGATGCTCACGCGCTCCTTCTCACGTGAGGGCCACCGGGTACTTGCGGTCGCCGACGGTCGGGCGGCGATCGACCGGGCCAGCACCGATCAGTTCGACATCGTGCTGCTCGACGTCGCCCTCGGCGCCGGACCGGACGGCTACGAGGTGTGTCGGACACTGCGTGGCAGGCGCAACGTGGTGCCGATCATCATGCTGACCGCACTGGACTCAGAGGCCGACGCGGTGCTCGGGCTCGAGGCCGGGGCGGACGATTACGTGACCAAGCCGTTCGGGCTGGCCGAACTGCGAAGCCGGATCCGGGCGGTGCTGCGCCGTGCCGGGACCCGCGCGATGGGTGAGGAGGTCCTGGCCGTCGGACCGATCTCGCTCGATCGGGCCCAGCGCGAGGTGACGATCTCCGGCAACCCGGTCAAGCTGACGTTTTCGGAGTTCGAGCTGCTCGACGCGCTGATGGCCGATCCCGGCCGGCTGTTGAACCGCCAGGAGCTTCTCCGTGCGATCTGGGGCGATAGCGCCTACCGCGACCCGCGCGCGATCGACGTCCACATCCGGCACCTGCGCGAGAAACTCGAGCCCGAGCCGGAGAAGCCGCGGTACATTCTGACCGTGCGCGGAGCCGGATACCGCTTACGGGGCCCGTAGTGTTCTCGGGGCGACCCAGCCGTGGCGCCCTCGGTCTTCGTGGTCGGATCGTAGGGGCGGTGCTTGTGACGACCGTCGCGACGCTCGCCGTCGCCGCGGTGGCGCTGCTCGGGCCGCTCGAGCACAGCTTGCGACATGCCGAGCAGACAACGCTGCGCAAGGACCTGAGCGCGAGCGCGATCAGGGGGTTCTCGAGGCTTGACCTGTCGAACATCCAGACGTCCAAATCAGAGCAGGCGGCGCTCGACTCAGCTCAGCAGAAGCTCTCGACCCGGATCGGGGGAACCGTCACGGTGCTCGGCAACCCGGGCCCGGACGGCGAGGGCAGCCGCCCGCTGCTCAAGCAGCACACACCCGACGACGACTCCTTCAGCGACGTCGGCGAGGCGTTCAGGACCGACAGTCGCCACTACAGCTTCGGAACGATCGACGGCACACAGAACGCCCGCGCGGCCGTGCCGTTCGACAGTGGGCCGGCGCCGACGACGTTTCTGTACGTGCTCGCGGTCCGCAAACCGATTGACGAGATCACGAGCGCCGTCAGCGCGGTCCGCAACGCGTTCATCACAGCGGCGCTCGCCGGCCTGGCGCTGACGCTGATCCTCGGGATCCCACTGTCGGCGCGGCTCGTTCGGCGCCTGCAGAGGTTGCGCGAGGCGGCGCTGGAGCTCGCGCAGGAGGGCCCGGCGGTCGAGGTGCCGGTCGATCGCGCGCGCGATGAGGTCGGTGACCTCGCGCGGACGCTTGCGACGATGCAACAGCGCCTGCAGCAACAGGAGGAGGCGCGCCGCTCATTCGTCGCCACCGCATCGCACGAGCTGCGCACGCCGCTGACCTCCCTGGACGGGATGCTGGAGCTGCTCGATGATGACCTGCGCTACGAGCAGCCCGATCTCGAGGATGCGCGCGCGCTGCTGGACCGCGCCCGGGCCCAGTCTCGTCGCCTCGGGCGGCTGGCCGCTGACCTGCTCGATCTCTCGCGCCTCGACGCCAAGGTCGAGCTTCGCTCGGAACCGGTCGAGCTCGGGGAGATCAGCCGGGCGGTGATGGCCGAGTTCGAGCTCGGCACCAGCGAGCGCGCGATCGTGACGCGGCTGGAGGAGCAGGGGCCAGTCTGGGCGATCGGCGACCCGGGGAGCATCGCCCGGATCCTGCGGATCCTGCTCGACAATGCCGTCCGGGTCAGCCCGGCGCAGTCGGAGCTGCTGATCACGGTCGACAGCGGAGAGCCGGCAACCGTCAGTGTCCGCGACCAGGGGCCCGGCATCCCCGACGACGAGCGCGAGCAGATCTTCCGGCGCTTTCATCGCGGCCGTGACACCCGCGGGAAGGCGGGCTTCGGTCTCGGCCTCGCGATCGGCCGCGAGCTGGCCGAGCGGATGGGGGGCGAGCTGACGCTCGAGCGCAGCGAGGGTCCGGGCGCGAAGTTCACCCTCCGTCTCCCGGCGGCGCCGGTGGTCGCCCGGACGCTGTCGCCGGCGCACAGCTGACAGCATCGACTGCGATGGACCAACAATTGATGAAGGCGACGCTGGAGGTCGATGACCACCATTGGTGGTACCGCGGCCGGCGGCGGATCATCCGGGCCGAGCTCGATCGGCTGCCGCTGGCGCCGGGGGCGCGGGTGCTCGACGCCGGCTGCGGGTCGGGCCGCACGCTCGAGGAGCTCGTCGATTACGGCGAGGTGACCGGGATCGAGCTTGACGGCGACGCGGCTGAGCTCGCGCGCGCTCGCGGGGTCGCGGAGATCGCGGTCGGGCGGCTCGAGGAGCTGCCGTGGCCGCAGGACAGCTTTGACCTGATCACCTGCCTCGACGTGATCGAGCACACGCCCGACGATCGCGCCGCGCTCGTGGAGTTGCGCCGCGTCTGCAGGCCGGGCGGCTTTCTGCTCGTGACCGTTCCCGCCTACCAGGCGCTCTGGTCGGTCCACGACGAGGCCAACCATCACTACCGCCGCTACTCGCGCCGGGGCCTGCGCCAGGCGGCGCTCGACACCGGGTGGGCGGTCGTGAGGATGAGCTCGTTCAACAGCCTGCTGCTGGCGCCTGCGGCCGTGGTTCGGCTCGGCCAGCGACGGCTCGGAACCCACAACGGCTACACCAATGACCTCGACCTCGGACCACGGTGGCTCAACGAGGTGCTCGAGCAGCCGCTCCGCCTCGAGGCGGGCTGGTTGCGCCATGGCCGGACGTTGCCCGCGGGCCTGTCGCTGATGGCGATGCTCCGCAAGCCGTGGGCGCAGGCGTGAGCGCGGTCCGGGCCGCGCGCGGGGAGCGGTGATGCTGGGGCTGGGCACGATCGCCGGCGCCTCCGGGATGCTGCTCGGGCTGGCGGCGATCATCAACGTCTCGGGCCATCTCGGCTATGCGCTGCCGGCGATCATCGGGCTCGAGTCGATGGGGATCCCGTCACCCGGGGAGACGGCGCTCGTGCTGGCGGCGGTGCTCGCCAGTCAGGGCAAACTCCAGATCTGGCTGGTGATCCTGATCGGCGTCAGCTCGGCGATCCTCGGTGACAACATCGGGTTCCTGCTAGGACGCCACTTCGGCCGCGACGTGCTCGAGGCGCCGGGACCGTTTCAACAGCGGCGCGTGACGGTGATCCGCGCGGGCGACAAGTTCTTCGAGCGCCACGGCCCCAAGGCGGTGTTCTTCGCGCGCTGGATCGCGTTCGTCCGCTTTGCCGCTGCCTGGCTTGCCGGCATCAACGGGATGCGCTTTGGCGTGTTCTTCGTCTGGAACGCGCTCGGCGGGATCACCTGGGGGATCACGTACGGGCTGGTCGGGTACTTCGTCGGCTCGGCGGCCGCCGACGTGATCACGCGCTTTGGGATCTACGCCGCTGGGGCGCTCGTGGTCCTGTTGCTAGCCGGCTACGGCTATCTCAAGCTCCGCGAGCGCCGCCAGTTCGAGCGCTGATTAGGCCGCCGACTCCGAGCTCGTGTCGAGATCGATGGCGCACGAGTTGATGCAGAACCGCTGGCCGGTCGGCTGCGGGCCGTCGTCGAACACGTGTCCCAGATGGCCGCCGCATCGCCTGCACGCGACCTCGGTCCGGCGCATCCCGAGCGAGTCGTCGTCACGCAGTTCGACGTTTGCGGCCACCGCGGGCTCGTAGAAGCTCGGCCAGCCGGTCCCGGAGTTGAACTTCGTGTCCGAGTTGAACAGCTCGGCGCCGCACCCGGCGCACCGGTAGGTCCCGTCGTCCTTGACGTCCACGTAGTCGCCCGTGAACGGGCGCTCGGTGGCGGCGTGGCGGAGCACCTCGTACTGCTCGGGCGACAGCCGCTGGCGCCACTCCTCATCAGTCAGTTGCACTTCACGATCAGTGTCCATGGACGTGACGTTAGCGCGGCGCGCTCATCTGCCGGTCGGCTCACTCCGGAGCGCGCGGCTGCACGGCCGCCGCGTCGAGGTAGCTGCTGGCGGCGCGGGGGTCTGGCTCGAGCATCTCGAGCACCAGGGTCGACCACGCGAAGTCGACCGCTCCCATCCCCGCGCCGGTGAACGGCTGGTAGTACTCGCGCAGTCCCGACGCAAGCACAGCTCCGGCGAGCCTGCCTGCGAGCTGTGCCGCGGGCTCGTCATAGCCGAGGCGGATCAACCCAAGCCAGACAAGCCACGCCGTATTGATCCAGGTCGGACCGCGCCAGTACCGACGCTGGCCGAGCCGGCCCGTGTCGCGCACCGCAAAGCTGGGCTCGGCGGCCGACACCGACGTCGGCGGCACCGGCAGCCAGAACTGGTGTCGGTCGAGCAGATGCTCCTCGACCAGCCGGCGTCCGATCGCCTCCGGCAGGTCGGGCAACGCGAGCGGGGTCAGCGCCGCGATCGTCGCAGGCGGCGTCGAGCGCGGCGCGGGCCTCGAATGCGGCAGGAACAGTCCGGTGCGCTCGTCGTAGGTACGGTCGATCAGCGCCTGGGTCAGCGACGGGTGTCCGAGCGCCAGGCGCGAGAGGTTGAAGAGCACGTTGGTGAGCACCTCGAGGCACACCGGGCCGCCGGCGGCGGCGATCCGCCGCAGGTCGTAGCCCAACCCTCGGTTGCGGCGGACGAGGGCCACAAAGCCCGGCAGGCCGTGGGCGCGCCAGCCCCAGATCGGGTCGAACTGGTTGGAGGCGTCGAGCCCTGACTCGTCGGGCTGCACGATCCACAGCAGCCCGTCGCCGTCGAGCTCACGTTGCGCCTCCAGCCACTCGTGCTGGCGCTGGATACCCGGCTCGCCGCGAGGATCGCCGACCGCGATCTGCCACGCCCATGCCAGTGTCGGCGGCTGAATGCTCGCCGTCATCGGCGCGTCGGGCCGGGTCACGTTGTAGGCCTGGCGCCGCCAGCCGCTCAGCCGATCGTTCCAGAAGATCGTGTGGCCGATGAAGCCGTCAGCCTGCTGGGCGGCGAGCAGCGAACGCAGTTCGCGGGCCGCTCGATCGGGTTCGAAGCGCCGCCAGGTGATCGCCGTGAAGCACGAATCCCAATACCACTGCCACGGGTAGTGGCCCGGGCTGGGGCAGGTGTAGGCAAACGCGACCCCGTCTGTCGATCGAGTGCCCTCGCGCCAATTGCGGTGCAGGACCGCGCGACACCGTGCGCGTACCTGCTCGAGTTCTGCGGCGGCCGTCATCGGGCTGGCCATCCTGACATGGCCGGCGTGACGCCGTGCGGCTGGGTCGCAAAGGCGAGCCGTTCACGCTAGAACGGAGGGATGGACAACCAAGCGCGTGGTGGCGACACGGGCCTGATGGGGTGGGTCCACGGCCGCGAGCGAATGTGCGCCCTGATCGGCGCGGTGGTGATCGCGTTCTCGAGCATCCTCGTGCGCCTCAGCCACGCATCGCCCTCGACTGCGGCGATCTTCCGCTGCGCCTACGCGCTGCCGATCCTTGCGCTGCTGGCGATCTTCGAGGATCGCCGGTTCGGCGCACGGACGTGGACCGAGCGTCGTGCAGGCGTGATCGCGGGGGTCTTCTTCAGCATCGATCTGCTGCTGTGGAACCACTCGATCGCCGACGTCGGCGCCGGCCTGGCGACGGTGCTGGCCAACATCCAGGTCGTGCTCGTGCCGCTGACCGCCTGGATCCTGCTGTCCGAGCGCCCGAGCCGGCAGGTGTTGGTGGCGTTGCCGATCTCGGCGCTCGGGGTGCTGCTGATCTCGGGCGTCCTCGAGCACGGCGCCTACGGACACGACCCGGCCCGCGGAACGGCGTTCGGGCTTGCCGCCGGTGTCTGCTACGTCGGCTTTCTGTTGCTGCTGCGTCACGGGGGTGCGGATCTGCGCCGCCCGGCCGGGCCGCTGTTTGACGCGACGCTGGTGGCCGTCGTGCTGTGCACCGCGGCCGGGCTGGTGATCGGCGACGCGCGGCTGGTGCCAAGCTGGCCGAGCGCCGGATGGCTGGTCCTGCTCGCGCTGAGCTCACAGGTGATCGGCTGGCTGCTGATCGGGACCTCGCTGCCGCGACTTCCCGCGTCAATGACGTCGATGCTGCTGACCGTCCAGCCGGCGCTGTCTGTGGCGCTGGCGGCGCTGATCCTCAGCGAGGCGCCGACCGGCATTCAGCTGGCCGGCGTCGCGCTCGTGCTGGCGGGGCTGCTCGCCGCCGGTCGTCCGGCGCGGCGGCTCGATGAGGAGCTTCCGGTCGGGGAGGACCTGCTGGCGCCCCACGAGCGAGCATCCGACGAGGATCGAGTGTCCGACGGCGGGGCGCCTGACGGCGGGGTGTCTGAACCGGGCGCGCATCCGGCGGGCGTGCCGGACAGGCGGCGCGCCGCTCGGCCCGAGTCCGAGCCGGCGCGCCCCTGATCGGGCCTAAAGGCGACTGCGCACGGTCAGCCGACGGTCACGGTGACCGTGCCGGTGCCGATCGGCGTTCCCGCCCTGGCGACCTGCTTGCCCGAGAGCACGTTTATGACCCTCGCCGACGCGGGCGTCAGCCTGACTGTGCCGGTCGCGGTCGCGCTGGCGACGCTCGCGCCCGTGACATGTGCGATCCGGGCGACGTGTGCCCGCAGCGACAGGCGGCAGCGAATCCGCCGGCGCAGGGTGCCGAAGTCGCAGCGGTGCCTGGCGAGGCCGGGCACCAGGGCGTAGACCCAGATTCCAGCCCTGGTCGCGGTCACCGTGAGCCGGCGCACGCGGACCGTGCGGGTGCCGTTGGAAAGCGCAACCCCGCCGCGAGTTGAGACGAAGCCGTGCAGATGGGGGTAGACGCGGCCACGGGCGATCGGGAACGTGAACGTCGAGCCCGACGCCGTCGCGGGCGCGATCGGTGTGGCCGTCAGGTGGTTGGCCGTCATCACGTTCGACGCGGCGGTCGAGAGCGTGAGCGTGGCGGTTCCGCCGGTGATCTTGGTGGCCTGTGCGACGGCTGCACAGGACAGGGCGAGCGCGATGACGGTGGTCAGCGCGGCGAGCAGACGAAAGCGAGACATGACCCTCCCGTTGGTTATTGCGGTCCGGGCCCTGGAACACCCAGCGGCGACTCGAAGTTGCGCTGCGGCGGCGCACGGTCGACGGCGCCCGGGCGGCTGTTCAGCGAGACGGCGTCTGCAACAGCGTCGTAAAACTGCCGTTGCCGACGTGGCTGGCGGCCAGCGTGGCAGGCGTGACGGTCACCGCGGTCGGCGATCGATACCGCAGCACGGTGTAGGCACCGTTGTAGGTCGCGTGGAAGAGCTTGAACCCGGCCGGTACGTGGAACTGCGCGGTCGGCCGCGGAGCCGGTCCGAGTCCGGACCCGGTCGAGGTTGATGGGATCCCGATCACGTCGATCTCCCGGACCCGATCGGTCCCCAGCATGGTGACGTGGGGTTGATAGACCGCGAGCGGCAGCAGCCCATTGCCGGGGGTCACCACCAGCGCGCGCGGCCCGGTCACCTGGCCGAGCGCATCGCTCGCTCCACGCCAGTCGGCACGCTGGTAGCGCAGATCGGTGTCCACGCGCACGACGACGATCGCGAACACCGCCACCAGGGCGCCGGCCATGATCGCCCCGCGGGGCCAGGACGCCGGGCGGGCGAACCCCACCGCTGCGACACAGAGCAGCGCGGGCAACGCCACCAGCACGTTGCGGGTGTCGAGGAAGTCGATGCCGACCAGGGCCAGCACGAGCGGCACCAGCACGGCGAGTAGAGCGATCGAGAGCGTGATCGCCACCGCACGGTCGAGTTGCCTGTAGTCGCGCACAAGCGGCCACAGCGCGCCGATCACGATGATCACGGTCGCGACCGCCGCCGTCAGCACCTGGGAGGGGCTGGCGTAGCCGACCAGGAACTGCTTGGGGACCTGCGCCGCGCGGGTGACGAGGCTCCCCTGGGCGATGTAGTCCGCGTGGCCGGTGCCGCGCTGTGCGAGCGCCAGCGGAATCAGCGCGAATCCGACCACCGCCACGATGCCCGCCGCGACCACGGCTCTGGCATCGGCGCGCCGGCGCCAGAGCAGCAGCCCGACCTCGGGGGCCACGACGAACGCGACAAAGTAATGCGTGCACAGCCCTAACGCCGCGGTGGCGGCCCAGCCCGCGAGCCACCGGCCGCTGTCGGTGTCCAGATAGCGCAGCAGGCAGAGCACCGTCCCCGTCGCCAGCAGCGCGGCGAGCGAGTAGGCGCGAGCCTCCTGAGAGAACCAGATCAACAGCGGCGAGAAGGTCAACAGCAGGCCGGCGATCCATGCCGCCCGTCTGCCGCCGAGCCGGTCGGCGAGCAGGTAGCCGACCGCGACCGTCGCCGCGCCCGCGAGGGCCGATGCCGAGCGCAGCGCGAACTCGGAGTAGCCGAAGAGATGAGTCCAGCCCCAGGCGATCACGTAGTACAGCGGCGGAGTCGACTCCGACTTCGGGATCGAGCTCAGCATCGAACTGAATCCGAGATGGATCAGGCGCTCGGTGTAAGCCTCGTCAAGCCAGAAGCTCTGGACGGTCAGCGTGGAGAGCCGCACCACGACCGCGATCGCGGCGACGATCGCCACGCCGGGCAGCGCGGACCCCGTGTCGGCGGCCGGCGGACCGGAGCCCGGGGCTCGCGGCGCGGACAACGGGGCTGCGTGGGGCGAGGCTGATCCGCTCGTCATGGCGCCGACGCGATTATCGCGGTGCGAGCGGAAGATTGGCAGCGCTCAGCTCGTCACCGGGGATCGGCTCGATACAGGGGTTCAGCTCGTCACCGGGGATCGGCTCGATACCCGGGGTTCAGCTCGAGACCGCTGGCTGGCCCGGCGCGGGTCGCTGCGCCTGATCGCCGGCCGCGGCGCCATCGGCCGGCGCCGCCGGGCCGCGGGCAGCGCCAACCTCGAAGTCGCGGCCGCGAATCAGGACCAATGTCAGCGCCGCCGAGACGAGCACCAGGACCGCCCCGATCAGGAACACGTCGTTGAGGCCCGCGACGAACCCGCTGCGGACCACGTGGTCCACGATGGGCCGGGCTTTGGCCGGTAGATGGGCAAGCGCCGATCCGGCGCCGCTGCCCTGCGCCACGCCGTCGGCGAGCGCGTGGGCCGCGCGGGCGCCCAGCAGTTTGGAGTGGTCCAGGATCGAGGTGATCTCGGTCCGGACCGTGTGCGAGAAGACGGCGCCGAGGCCGGCGATGCCGGTCGCGATCCCGACCTGACGGAAGGTCGAGTTGATCCCGGAGGCCATCCCGGAGCGGTCGGGCGTCACCACCCCGATTGCGGTTGACGCCAGCGGCGGGTTAACCAGCCCGGTGCCGATGCCGGCCAGGATGAAGCCGGGAATCAGGTGCGTCCAGCCCGACGACGCGTCGAGACCGCGCATCAGCAGCAGGGCGATGCCGATCAGCGCGAGCCCGGGCGCGATCAGCAGCCGGATCGGGACGACCGCCGTCAGCCGGCCGGCGAGGCCGGAGCTGAGCAGCACCGCGCCTGACAGCACGAGGAAGCGCTCACCGGTCTGGAGCGCCGAATAACCGAGCGCGTCCTGGAGATAGAGGGTCAGATAGAGCAGCAGGGAGAACAACCCAGCCGAGATCGCGAAGGCCGCGATCAAGCCGCCGGTGAAGGTGGGCTTGCGAAACAGGGTCAGATCGAACATCGCGCGCTCCCCGCGGACGACTTCCGTGATCAGGAACGCGACCAGCAGGATCGCCCCGCCGGCCAGGCAGGCGAGGATCTCAGGCGAGCTCCAGCCCTTGCTGTTGCCCTTGATCAGGGCGTAGACGAACGCGCCGAGCGCACCGCTGAAGGTGATCACGCCGATCAGATCAGGACGCTGAGCGCCGCTGCGGC
The DNA here is from genome assembly GCA_963770885.1 of uncultured Solirubrobacterales bacterium. GTDB lineage: Bacteria > Actinomycetota > Thermoleophilia > Solirubrobacterales > Solirubrobacteraceae > Palsa-465. Next base: position 257,345 of record CAVYRI010000005.1, read on the forward strand.
GCGACTCGTCGACACGCAGCACGCTGAGGACCAGCGCGATAGCCCCGATCGGCACGTTGACCAGGAAGATCCAGCGCCACGACAGCCCGCTCGTCAGGGCGCCGCCGACGACCGGGCCGACCGCCACCGCAAGCCCCGTGATCGCGCCCCAGGCTCCGAACGCGACCCCACGCTCGCGGCCCTGGAAGGCCGTTCCGAGCAGCGCCAGCGAGGTCGAGTACATCGCCGCGCCGCCGATTCCCTGCGCGCCGCGGGCAAGGTTGAGCCACAGCGGACTCGTGGCGAGACCCGAGGCCAGCGAACTGATGCTGAAGATGACCAGTCCGATCATGAACAGCCGCCGGCGTCCGTAGAGGTCGGCAAGCGAGCCGGTGGTCAGCAGCAGGGCGGCGAGCGTCAGCGCGTAGGCGTCGACGACCCACTGCAGGTCGCTGAAGCTGGCGTTGAGCGAGCGCTGGATTGACGGCAACGCGACGTTCACGATCGTCACGTCGAGCAGCAGCATGAAGGTCCCGATACACACCGCGATCAACGTCCACCACTTGCGGTCCATCAGCGCCTGGCTCCTTCCAGCCGATTGCTCTCTGCAGCTGAGGCTACCCACGTCGGGTGCCCGGCCCCGCCGGTCCCAAAACGGCGGTTCGTACGGGCCGCTTGCAGCAATTGCGACGAGTGAGGGCGGCCCGGGGCGTGCGCTGGAGCGAGGGCGGCCCGAGACGCGCGCCGGCATGCGAATCGTGACAAATGGACCCGTGCCTGACCGATTTGTCGCAAACCGCTCGGCCAGCGGCGCGGTTTGCGACAAATCGCGCTGCGCGGGTCCGATTTGTCGCGTTTTGCGTCAGCTGCTGGACGGAGGCGTGACGGGAAGCCCGGCGTTCCGCCATGCCTGAAAGCCACCGTCGAGGTCCGTCGCGCGGCTGAATCCGAGCTCCTGCAGCGTCGCAGCGGCGAAGCTCGACGCGTAGCCCTCGTTGCAGACCACGATCACCTGGTCGTCCAGCCCCGGAGCGCCGGGGTGGCGCGCGTCGCTGCTGGGGTCAAGCCGCCATTCGAGCACGTTGCGCTGGATCAGCAGCGCCCCCGGAATCGTGCCGTCCTGGGCGATCTGGTTGTCGCTGCGGATGTCGATCAGCGCCGCGCCGTCGTGGGCCGCCTCGCTTGCGGCTGCGGGGTTCACGCGGCGCAGCCGTTGTCTGACCCGCGCGAGCAGCTCGTCGATCGTCGTTCGTGCCACGTCGCAGATCGTACGCACCTCCGCCTCGCGTCACTCGCTCGGGATCCTGTTGTTTTGGCTCCCGATCCGGTCAAGAGGTCTGTCGCTTGAGTGGACGGCTGTTAGATGCAAAGGCTCGCTGATCACGTAAAACAGCTCCAAATAGGGGGCTCCTGCACAGGTTTCGGGCAATCAGTTCTCAACAAACTCCATTTCGCTCAAGGCGATTTACACCGAGACGATGTGTGTCCGACGGAACAACGGGGTCTGCTTTCACCATCGGGGGATGCGGACGGGAAGGTGGAAATTGATGCGCGCGACTACCTATAGCTCGCCCAGGCGGCGGGCATATCGGGTCCTGATCGCCACGGGGGTTGGACTCACGTTTGCGTTTCCTGCCACGGCTGCGCAGGCACACCCTGTAGCTCCCCCTCACGCGGCTACGCCTCCTCACGCGGCCACGCCTGCGCCCCCGAGCCAAGCCGCTCAGGCCTCCAACGGTCGATCCAACAACGTGGTCGCAACCTGCGCCTCGCCGAACTCCAACCGGATCGCCGCCTGCGTTCCCGCGCCGAGCGGCCCGACGGGGCATGGCTCCGGGTCCGCCAACAACGCGCCGGCAGGCCACGGCTCATCTGGCGGCAACCAGACGGCCGGCGGCGAGAGCGGCCATAAGGTCGGCTAGCGGAAGATCCGCAACCGCGCCGGGAATGCTCCACCGCGCATTCAGCTCGCAGAACTCGAAGTCGTCTGTCCCGCGGACATTCGTCTTCTACTCGCTGGTCACAGCCGTCGTCGCCTTGGCGGCGCTGGTGACCCTGACATGGAGCCGCGGATGGCAGATCGATTCACCGGCTCTGTTCTGGCTACTCGCGGCGTTCGTGCTCGCAGGCGAGCTGCTGCCGATCCCGGTGCCGCGTCGGCATGGTCTCGCGAAGGTCACAATCTCGACCGCGTTCGCTTTTGCGATCCTGCTGCGCTTCGGCGCCGGGCCGGCGACGCTCGTCTACGTCGCAAGCTCGGTCATCGCTGACACGGTCGAGGGCGTCGCGCCGATCAAGATCCTGTTCAACGCGGCGCAATACGCGCTCGCGATGGTCGCCGCAGCCGCCGTGCTGGCCGCGGCCGATGTGCTGCCCGTCCCGCACATCGCCAACTCGGATATCCCCGCGGTGCTCGCAGCAGGGGTTGCCTTCTTCGTCGCCAACCATGCGCTTGCTTGCGCCGGCGCCGCGCTGCTCGCGGGGCTGCCGATCGCCCGTTACATGCGCGATGACCTCGTGTTCCAGGCGTGGACCGCCGGCTGTCTGCTCGCGTTCGCCCCGGCCGTCGTTGCCTCGGGCCAGGCGAGCCTGCTCCTGGTCCCGGTCTGCTTTGTCCCAATGCTCGCGATCTACATGGGTGGGCGCCAGGCGGTCGTCAACAGCCACCGGGCCTACCACGATTCGCTCACCGACCTGCCGAACCGGTCACTGTTGTCTGAGAGCCTCAACGCCGCTCTGAATACCGGCGAGCGCGAGCCGCGCCCGCTGGCCGTGATGCTGCTCGACCTGGACGACTTCAAGACGATCAACGACACTCTCGGCCACGAGTTCGGCGATCTGGTGCTCAAGGAGATCGCCAATCGACTGGACGCGGGGATTGGCGCCGATTCGATCCTCGCCCGGCTCGGCGGTGACGAGTTCGCGATCGTCGTCGAGGGTGACCAGGCGCAGGCCGAGGCACGAGCCCACGAGCTGCTTGCGGCGCTCGAGGAGCCGATGAGTTTCGACTCGCTCGCCCTGCACGTCGCGGCGAGCGTCGGTATCGCATGCTGCCCGCAGCACGGCCGCACGGTGCCCGAGCTTCTCCGTCACGCCGACATCGCCCTGTATTGCGCCAAGGCGTCCGACGTCGCTTACGAGACCTATGCCGAGGAGCAGGACGAGTACAGCATCGATCGCCTCGCGCTGGCGGCGCAGCTGCGCCGCGGCGTCGAGCGCGGCGAACTGATCGTCCACTACCAGCCCAAGGTGCCGCTCCGCGGCGGCGCGACCAGCGCAGTCGAGGCGCTCGTCCGCTGGAATCACCCGCAGCTCGGGTGCATCGGCCCCGATGGCTTCATTCCGCTTGCCGAGCAGACAGGGATCATCAAGCCGCTCACCGAGCGCGTGCTCGAATCGGCGCTTGAACAGGTCGGCGAGTGGCGTCACGAGGGCCTCGACGTATCGGTTTCGGTCAACGTCTCGACGCGCAGCCTGCTCGATCACGAGCTCTCGTCGATGATCCGCCAGAAGCTGCTTCGGTTCAATCTTCCCGGCTCGGTTCTGCAACTCGAGATCACCGAGAGCCGGATCATCGCCGACCTGCGCCGCGCCAAAAACGCGCTCAAGGAGCTGCGCGCGATGGGTGTGATGATCGCGATCGACGACTTCGGAACCGGCTTCTCGTCACTCTCCCAGCTTCAGCAGCTCCCGATCGACGAGATCAAGATCGACCGTTCGTTCGTAACGCGGATGGAGACCGACCGCAACGACGCGGTCCTCGTCCGCTCGATCATCGAGCTCGGGCGCAGCCTTGACCTCCGCGTCACGGCGGAGGGGGTCGAGACCGAGAACGTTCGCAGCAGCCTTCGCCAGCTGGGGTGCGACTACGCCCAGGGTTTCCACACAGGTCGCCCGGCGCTGGCCGCCGAATGCCGCCGATATCTGGACTCGGCCGGACCGTCGGCGCCGGTCGTGCTGCTGCCCGTCAGCCCGGCGAGTAGAGAAACCGCATGAGCTCAGCTCTGTCCGCGGCCCTCCTGGTGGGGGCGGTCACGCTCGCCGTGCCGACAGGCGCGCTCGCTGCGGGCGGGTCAAGCGGCGGAGCGCCCGCCGCGAGCCCGTACGTGGTCATCTACAAGAACTCGGTCAGCGCCAGCGCCACCACGAACACGCTTCGTGCCCACGCGGGCGTCAAGCCGACGTTCACCTATGGCAGTGCGTTCAAGGGCCTCGCCGCGAAGCTGACCAACAGCCAGCTGAAGACGATCAGGACCGATCCGAACGTCGCCTACGTCGAGCCCGACGTCACCTTCCGGGCGGCGGCGTGGGCCGCGCTGGCCGCGCACGAGACCGAGCCAGTGGGGCTGCGGCGGATCGGCGCCGCAACTGCCACCCAGGTCCACTCCGCAAGCGGCGTCGGCGTCGCGGTGCTCGATACCGGCATTGATCTCAAGAACTCGGACCTCAACGCGGTCAGCGGCGTCAACTGCGTCAAGAGCGGCACTGCCGCTCAGGACGACAACGGCCACGGCACGAATGTCGCCGGGATCATCGGTGCAAAGGACCAGGGCGCGGGCGTCGTCGGCGTGGCGCCCGGAACAACCCTCTATTCGGTCAAGGTGCTGGACTCCAACGGCAGCGGGACGCTGTCGCAGATCCTGTGCGGGATCAACTGGGTGACCGCGAACGCCGCGGCGCTGAACATCAAGGTCGCCAACATGAGCCTTGACGGCAGCGGCTCGAATGACAACAACTGCGGCAAGACCAACAAGGACGCCGAGCACCAGGCGATCTGCGCCTCGATCGCGGCCGGCGTGACGTACGTCGTCTCCGCCGGCAACGACTCGACCAGCTTTGCGAAGGAGATTCCCGCCGCCTACCCCGAGGTTCTGACCGTGACCGCGATGACCGACACCGACGGCATTCCCGGCGGCGCGGGTCCGGCTGCGTGCATCAAGGGAATGAAGGACGACACCTATGCCAGCTATTCGAATTACGCCGCAACCACGGCTGACCAGGCGCACACGATCGCCGCGCCTGGGACGTGCGTGGTGTCCGACAACCTCGGCGGCGGGCTGAGCACCTACTACGGCACCAGCCAGGCCGCGCCCTATGTCGCGGGCGCGGTCGCTCTGTGCATCAACGACGGGAGCCTTCCGGGGCCGTGCGCGGGAATGACGCCCGCTCAGGTGATCGCGAAGATCCGCGGCGATGCCGCCGCCGCCGCGACGACTACCAACGGTTTCTCCGGGGACCCGTTCCATCCGGTCAGGAACGAGTACTTCGGCGATCTGGTCAATGCGAGCGGCTACTGAGCCTCGCCCGGGGTCTCCCCGGGAGCTCCCCGCAGTTCCGCCCGCAGCATCTTGGCGAGTGACTGCAGCAGGCCCCAGGCGATCGCCGGGTTCTCCTGCACCACCGGTCGAAAGTCCCAGTAGGTGAGCCCGTAGCAGACCAGGTCAGTGGCGGCGGTCACCGTCGCCGCGCGCTTGCCTCCGTCGATCAGCGCGATCTCCCCGAAGTGATCGCCAGCCTTGAGTCCGGGGCGGGGTTCCCCGCGCACCGAGACGGTTGCCTCGCCGGACTCGATCAAGAAGAACGCGGCGCCGCCAGACCCCTCCTTGGTGACGGTCTCGCCGGCCTCGAACCGCCGCTCCTTGAACAGACGTGCGACGGCCGCGGCGTCCTGGGGGCGCAGCGATGAGAACAGAGGCACCTCGTTGACCGCCGCGACCGGTGCGCCGCCTTGTTCGCCGTCAGCGGCGCTCGCGCCAGGAGCCGCGGGGGTTGGCAGGCCAGCACCGCGGGTCACCGCCCGGCACTGGAGCAGGTACAGCTCGCCGTCGGCGATCGCCCACTCGATGTCGCGGGCCGGGCCGTAGACCTCCTCGCACCGCTGGGCGAGCGCGTGAAGCTTTGCCAGGTCGCCGTCACTGAGACAGAGGGCCTCGACCAGCTCGGCCGAGACCGGCTCCTCGACCGTGCCACCGTCGGGCAGCGAGCGGACGGCGACCTTCTTGAGCCCGGCGGTCCGCTCGAGCACCTCGCCGGAGCGGGCGATCCGATACATGTCGGGGATCACGCGTCCGGCCACCACCACTTCGCCGAGTCCCCAGCTTGCCTCGATCACACTCTCCTCGGCGCCGGTGATCGGATTGCGCGTGAACATCACCCCGGCGGCCTCGGGGTCGAGCAGACACTGGACCACGACTCCCACGCTCGGCCGCGTGAACAGGCCCACCTTCTGGCGATAGGTGATCGCGGAGTCGGAGTTGGCCGACCACCAGATCGCCATCAGCGCCGAGCTCAGCTGTTCGGACGAGGCGACGTTGAGCAGCGTCAGGTGCTGGCCGGCAAAGCTCGCCTCGGCCCCGTCCTCGTCGGCTGCCGATGAGCGAACGGCGAGCGGTCGAGCGAGCGTCGAGACCGCCTGCTCGACCTCGGCGATCGCCTTCTCGTCGCCACCTGCGACGGCCTCGACGATCGCGCCCGACAACGCGACCCCCGGCGGCAGCGGCAGGCCGCCGCGCGCCGCATCTCCCAGCCCGACGGCCTTTGAGCCGAACAGGCGGTCGTCATAGGCCTGGTCGAGAGTGACGACGCCCGTCAAGCGAGCACCGTCACTTCGCCCGCGTCACCGTCGACGCGGACCCGGGCGCCGTCGGGTATCCGGTCGGTGGCGTCGCGGGTCCCGACCACGCCGGGGATCCCGTACTCCCTCGCGACGATCGCCGAGTGAGACAGCAGACCTCCGCTGTCGGTCACGATCGCTCCGAGCAGCGGCAGCAGAATGTTGAACGCCTCGCTCGTCGACTCGGTCAGCAGGACGTCACCTTGGGCGATTCGATCAAATTCCGCGGGCCCGGCGACTCGGCGGGCCGGGCCCTCGTAGACGCCACCGCTCGCCCCGAGCCCGCGCAGCTTGCTCTCCTCATGGGGCTGCTCGGACGAGCTGAACATCGAATCCATCGTGATCATCGTCGCCCTCATCACGCGCAGCAGGTCTGGCGGCAGGGCCGACATGTCGGGCGGCGGGGGAGGGGGCGGACCGAGCATCGGCGGCGCCTCCTTGGCCGTGTGAGATGTCCGCCACTGGTTCCGCGCCGCGAGCTCGTCGGCGGATGGTGCCTCAGCGCCAGAGACCAGCGCGCACATCTCGTCAAAACCGGCGTCGATGAAATGCTCGGGATCGTCGACCCGGCCGGCCTCGGCGGCTCTCCGACCGCCAGCAAGCGCGGCACGGCGCATGATCCCCGAGGCCCAGATGTCGCTGAACACACCGCGCTCGTCACGGATCCGCGACATCAGGCGCGCCTCCTGCACGAGCTCGTCAAACTCGGCCCGGTGCTCCTCGGGCACCTTGGCGCGGATCTCGGCGATCTTGGACTGGGTCACCGCGTCGGAGTCGCCCGTGTCACCTTCAGATACCGACGCCCGGATCGCTCGCAGCAGCGCGTCGGGGAGCTCGAGCGCATAGCGGCCCGAGATGTCGAATCCGTCCAGCAGGCGGTAGCCGGTGAGGTCGATATAGGCGGATACGGCCCGACCGGCCTCGCTGTCCAGTGCTTGCAGAGCGTCGAGCGTCTGCCCCGGATCTCCGTCTGATGCGAGCAGTTCGCGGGCGCTCGGGTCGGCCTTGAAAGCGGCGATCATCTGCTCGAGCTCGGCCGAGGCGCCGGCCGACACCGGCGCCGCGCCTCTGGTCATGCTCAGCAGCTCGGCGGGCGGCACGTCGGTCCAGTCGCCGGCGTGAGCGAGCAGATCGCCGATCGGGACGATCGCCGCGCCGGTGTGGCGCATGTGCTGGAAGATCATCTCGCTGTGGTGATCGCGGCAGCGGGTCAGGTACGCGACCAGGTCTGCGTCTGAGAGCGAGTCGGGATCGACCGACTGAAGCTCACGATGAGTCTTGATCGACGCCGGCTTGAAGGTCTCGTCCCAGTCACGGAGCTGGTCTCGCCACAGCTTGTGCTCAAACACCTCGTGGGCGCGGGCGGCCCGTGCCGGAAACTCCTCGTCGGCGATCGGTATGCGGGTCGAGTAGGCAAACCCGTTGATGTAGGCGAACTGCATCCGGTCGAGCAGCATCCCGTAGTAGCGCGTGAACTCGCTGGTGCCACGGCTCATCGGCTCCGGGTGCATCTCGGCCCAATACCGGGTGACAGGGCGCGGGAAGTGCACTGCGTCGAGTCCCCACGTGCCGGGGCCTGGTGGCTCGAACGTAAACTCACTGGTTGCGGCGTCAGTCACTTGCGGTCCCCTCTCGGAATTGGTCTCGCCCCCGCCGCCCCTCGCTGCCCCGAGGAGAGCGTATTCAACCGGTCTCGGGACGCATAGGCAAGCTCGGCCGTGGTCGGCGCCTCAGGTGCTCCCGCCGGGCGGCTACCGTGTTCGGCGACGATGGACGTCGAGGAAGCGATCAGAGGCCGGCGCACGCATAAGGCGTTTGCGGCCGAACCGGTGCCGCGCGAGCTGCTCAACGAGCTATTCGAGCTGGCGCGCTGGGCGCCCAACCATCACCTGACGAACCCGTGGCGCTTCCGGGTGCTCGGGCCGACCGCGCTCGCGCGGCTCAAGCAGGCCGCCGGCCCCGAGGCGGCCTCGAAACTCGACCGCGCGCCGACCCTGGTGGCGGCGACGATGGTCTGCGCCGCCGATCCGGTCGAGGATCAGGAGGATCTGTGCGCGACCGCCTGCGCTGTCTATGCCGTGCTGCTCGCAGCACACAGCCGCGGTCTGGCGGGCTACTGGCGCACCCCCGAGGTGCTCAGGACCGCGGACGGTCTCGAGGCACTCGAGATCGGACCCGGCGAGCGTTTCGTGGCTCTGATCCATCTCGGCTGGCCGCGACAGGAGCGCCAGCCCCCGGAGCGGCTGCCGCCCGCGGACGTGGTCACCTATCTCGGCTGACACCCGGCGGTGGTGGCGCTACGCGGGTGCCGGCCAGTCGCCGCCCGACAGCTTGCCGAGCGCGATCGACAGCGCGTGCGTGCCTGCACTGCCGAGTCCCTGACCCTGGGCGGCGACGTACAGCTGCTCGGCGAGCGCGGTCCCCGGCAGCGAGAGACCCATCTGGCGCGCCTCGGCGAGGGCGATCCCGAGATCCTTGACGAAGTGGTCGATCTTGAAGCCGGGAGCGAAGTCACCCTTCAACACGCGCGGGCCGTAGTTCGACAGCGACCATGAGCCGGCGGCGCCGCCCTTGATCGTGTCAATCGTCTCGTCGAGGTCCAGGCCCGCGCGGTGCGCGTAGAGCAGCGCCTCGCAGATCGCGATCATCCCGGCCGAGATCGCGATCTGGTTGACCATCTTCGTGTGCTGGCCCGAACCCGGGCCGCCGGCGAGCTTGATCGTCTGTCCCAGCAGCGAGAACAGCTCCTGTGCGCGCTCGAACGCCGTCTGCTCGCCGCCGACCATGATCACGAGCGTTGCGTTTCGGGCACCCACATCGCCGCCGGACACCGGCGCGTCGAGCGAGTCGATGTCCTTCGCCGCGGCTGCCTCGTGGATCTCGGCGGCGAGCGCCGGCTCGCTCGTGGTGAAGTCGATCAGTAGCGAGCCGGGTTTCATCGCCTCGAGGATCCCGCCATCGCCGAGTACGACGGAGCGGACGTCGACCGGATAACCGAGCATCAGGCAGACGATGTCGGCGTCGCTCGCAAGCTCGCGCGGGGAATCGCGCCACGTCGCGCCGCGCTCAACGAGCGCATCAGCGCGAGCGCGGGTGCGGTTGTACACCTCGACGGTGTGGCCGCCGTCGAGCAGGTGACCCGCCATCGACGCGCCCATCACGCCCGTGCCGATCCATCCGATGGCGGTCATCGCGACCTCAACTCCAGCATGCCCGCCAGTATTGCTAAACGGGCCCGATCGCGCCGCCCGTGGCTCAGTCGGTCCTCGTGGTCACGTACACCGATTGCGTGATCGCGGCACGGCGGGCTCGCCGGGCCCTGATCAGCAGAAAGCCGCCGACTCCGGCGGCGACGAGCGACGAGATGGCGTTGAGGACGAGGATCGTGGTCATCGCGAGGTTCCTTTCCTAGGTCAGCACAGGATGCCTCGCGTCGGTGAACATCAGCCGCCGAGAATCCTCATAGCTGCGTAAGAACCGCGCTGAGCCTCGGGGTGTGCGGTCGATCGAGGATAGGCTCGCCCGCCGAACTGGCAGTTCACCCGACCGGCGGGGATCCTCACCACGAGCTCTATCTGAGCTGCGACGACGTACACGCCACGGTCAAGCAGCTTCAGGCGAAGGGGGTCAAGTTCACGCGCCCGATCACGGATCAGAGCTGGGGCCTGATAACCGCGATCGAGCTCCCCGATGGCCGCGAGCTGGCCCTGTACGAGCCGCGGCACCCGCGGCCGAGCGCAACCGAGCAGAACGCCTGATCTGACAGCCGCGAGCCCCGACCCGATATGAATATCGGGCCGGATTGCGGAACTTGCCCACGCGACGATCAGGGAGGGCCGACCGAATGACAAGCGCTGACGTGGCGCGGACGGGTTTCATCGCCGAGCACGAGCTGTGGACCGATGAGCAGCACGAAGCGGCTGAGCGTCTCGGTGCGCTGGTGGAGGAGGAGGACCTGCAGGAGGTCCGTATCGCGTGGGGGGACCAGCACGGGATCGTGCGGGGAAAGACGCTCACGATCCCGGAGTTCCTCGGAGCGCTGAAACGTGGCAAGGACTTCCAGTTCGTGACCTCGATCTTCGACACGACGAATCACCCGATCGTGTCGCCGTTCGCGGCTGGGAACTTTGCCGGCGTTCCAGAGCTCGACGGACTCCCGGATGGGGTGCTCGTGCCCGACCCGTTGACCTTCAAGGTGCTGCCCTGGGTGCCCCGCACAGGCTGGATCCTTTCTGACGCGTACTTCCAGAGCGGGCGGGAACATCCGTTCTCCACCAGAGGCGTGCTGCGCCGACAGGTCGCCGGCCTCCGTGATCTCGGTTACGACTCGCTCGTCGGGCTCGAGATCGAGTTCTACATATTCAGCGTCGAGGACCTGATGCTGCGCCCGGAAGAGTCGGGATACCCGCCCGAGGCGCCGCAGGTTTCGATTCTCCAGCACGGCTTCCAGTACCTCACCGAGAGCCGCGCCGACGAGATCGCCGATCTGCTGCGCGTATTGCGAGAGCACCTTCAGGACCTTGGCCTGCCGCTCTCGACGATCGAGGACGAGTGGGGCCCGGGGCAGGTCGAGTTCACCTTCGAGCCCCAGGACGCACTTTCGGCTGCAGACAACGCACTGCTGTTTCGCAACGCGGTCAAGCAGATCTGCCGGCGGCTCGGGTACCACGCGACCTTCATGGCACGTCCCGCGATCCCGAATCTGTTCGGAACCGGCTGGCATGTTCACCAGTCGCTCACGGCCACCGGCGCCGGCGACAACGCGTTCCGCGACCCGGACGGCGTTCGGCACCTGAGCACGGTCGGATCTCAGTGGCTTGCGGGCCTGCTCGAGCATGCGATCCCGGCATGTGTGTTCACAACCCCGACGATCACGGGCTACAAGCGCTACCAGCCTGATTCGTTTGCGCCGGATCGGGTGACCTGGGCCGTCGAGAACCGAGCCGCGATGTTTCGACTGATCGGGCGTCCCGGCTCGCAGAGCTGCCACATCGAGAACCGGATCGGCGATCCCGCCGCCAATCCCTACCTCTACGTCGCCTCCCAGTTGGCCGCCGGAATCGATGGTGTGCAACGGGAGCTCGATCCTGGAGACCCGACCAGGGAGCCGTACACCTCGGACAAGCCGCCCCTCCCCGCCAGCCTGATGGAGGCCGTTGACGCGCTGGACCGAGACGAGTTCTTCCGCCGTGCCTTCGGCAAGACCTTCGTCGACTACATCCTGGCGCTCAAGCGATTTGAGATTGGCCGTTTCCTCGAGCACGTGACTGATTGGGAGCAGCGCGAGTACTTCGAGATGTACTAGGTCGCTCTGGCGGACGGCGGTCACCTTCGCATAAGCTCCTCGCGTGAGCCACGGCTCCTTCCACGAGGTCCGCCCGGACGCGTTCAACTACGTCTGGGACAACTCGCTCGAGCACGCGCTCGAGATCGAAGCCGGCGAGACGGTGGTGCTGCAGACGCGTGACGCGTCCGACGAGCAGATCGGTCCGGACTCGACCGCCGAGGACGTCCCGAAGATCGATTTCTCCCACGTCAATCCGGTCAGCGGCCCCGTGTTCGTCAAGGGAGCTCATCCAGGAGACGTGCTCGCCGTCGAGATCCTCGAGCTGCGCCCAGGCGAGTGGGGATGGACAGCCCTGATCCCGGGCTTCGGTCTGCTCGCGGACGAGTTCACCGAACCATGGCTGCGGATCTCGCGAATCGATGCCGACCGCGCGACCGTTGCCTTCTCTGACCGGATCTCGGTGCCGCTGCGCCCGTTCCCTGGCACGATCGGCGTCGCACCGGCGGAGCACGGCGAGCATCCGATCCTGCCGCCGACCCGCTGGGGCGGCAATCTCGACACCAGACACCTGACCGCCGGCACCACCCTGTACCTGCCGGTCGGCGTCGACGGCGCGCTGCTGTCAGTCGGCGACACCCACGCTGCCCAGGGCGACGGGGAGGTCTGTGGAACCGCCGTCGAGAGCGCGATGGACATCGTCCTGCGGGTGTCAGTTCGCCGCGATCTATCGATCGTCGCCCCGCAGGTCGACGTGCCGATCGGCGCCGCCGCTCCGCATTGCGGCTATCACATCTGCACCGGTGTCGGTCCCGATCTGACCGACGCCGCACGAGACGCGGTCCGCGCGATGATCGAGCGCCTCTGTGAGCGCCACGAGCTGGCTCGCGAGGAGGCCTACGCGCTGGCCAGCGTCGCCTGTGACCTGCGCATCCACGAGCTGGTGGATGCACCGAACTGGGTCGTCGGGGCGCTGCTGCCCGACACGGTGTCTGTCACGCCGTCCGGCTGAGGGCGCGGCCGGTCACGGTGTCCGTTGCGCCACGAAATGCTCGGCGCCCGGGCCCGCCGCGCCGCGAGTAGATCGGCTTTGGCCGACCGCCCGTGAGCGGCAGCGTCACCGGGTTGAGCTTCTCGTTCTCAATGCTCTGCGGACCATTGCCACAACCCGCGATCGAGGGTGCGCCCGTCAGTGCCCGCCCGCTGCACCAGGTCACGATGGTTCTGGACCAACGCCTCCCAGAACGCATAGCCGTAGGTGACGTCGCCGAAACCGAGCGCGTGCAGGACCCGCACGTCGAGAATCGGCCAGCAGTCAGGCGAGGTCAGATGCAGGAGGACCGAGGCCGTCGGCCAGCCAACCCCGTGCAACTGTCTCAGTGCGCGCATCCGCTCTCGCTCGAGCGTGTCCCCTGCGAGAGCGGTATGCGATGCGCGCCTAACTTCGGACACCGTGTTGCGCGCGACGAGGGGAGCGCTGCGTGGCGTTTTCCACCTGCACGCCTCGGTGAACTCCCGACGGGTGTAGTACCCCCGCCTGTGGGCCGCCCGTCCATTGGCGAGAACCCGGACATCGGCCCCGTCATCAAAACGGGCGGCGTAAGCAGCGATCTCGTCGAGGCCTAGCTGAAGCCTGAAACGAGTGACCACGCGGACTCAGTAAGGCGTGATCCAGAAAGCGACGACCGCGTACTGGAGCGCGGCGGCGACGATCACGAGGGTATGGAAGACCTCGTGATATCCGAACACCGAGGGAACGGGGTCCGGTTTTTTTGAGGCGTAGACGATCGCTCCCAGCGTGTAGAGAACACCGCCCAGCGCGACCAGCGTCAATCCTCCGATGCCGATCGCAGATGCAAGCTGGGGTGAAGCTGCGACTGCGACCCAGCCCAGCACGATGTAGAGGATCGTGTGGAGCCATCGCGGTGCGCTGGTCCACGCAAGGTTGAACGCGATGCCGGCCAGCGCTCCGACCCACGCGACGACGAGGATCACGAGCGCGAGCGGTCCGTGCAGGGCGAGCAGCGCAAATGGCGTGTAGGTGCCGGCGATGAGCACGAAGATCATCGAGTGATCGAGCCGGCGCATCCGAAAGTGCGCGGTCAGCGAATGCCAATGAACGCGGTGGTACAGCGCGCTGGTGCCAAACAGCCCCGCGACGCTGAGGGCGTAGACGGTCACCGCGATGCGGGCACGCGCATCTCCGGCAGCGAGTACGAGCCCCAGACCCAGCGGCAGCGAAGACAGGAACGCCCATTGATGAAGGACGCCCCGTAAGCGCGGCTTCAATGCGATCGACGGCTCGACCATCCTGGCAACGCTACCGCGCAAACGTCTGAGACGGCGCCTTCCAATGCGGTTGCCCGCCGCCGACTGAGGCCTCGTGGTCGACGCCGATCGACCCCGGCGGGTCGGGATAACTGGGTTCACCGCGCACGTAGCGGGTTGAGTTGACGAGCACGTGGCAGGCGGCGCAGGTGGCCGAGGCCACGCACCAGATGCAGACCGCGTGGATGACGTGGAGTTCGAGGTAGGTGAGGCCCAGGCTCGTCGAAATCGCGACTACGGTCAGCACCATGCCCCACAGCCGCGCGCGCTCGCCCCGCATGCAGGCGGTGATGAGCAGCAGCGTGTAGCCCACCATTCCAAACAGCGGCAGCGGGATGCCGTCCGGCCGCGCCCATTTTGAACGCTCGACCGCCGCGCACCCGTGCGTGAGCGTGCACACCGGAGCCTGGTTGTGCAGGTAGGTCCAGGCCAGATATGAGGCGATGCAGAGGCCCGTGAGACTCAGCGCACGCGACAGCCAGGTCAGCTTGTCGGTCTCGAAGTAGCGGAGCCGGTCGATCATCGCGCGAGCTTTCCTGGGCGGCAGTGGCGAACGAGCCTCATTACCAGTAGACATCGGCGCGTCGGCGCCCGCGCGCATTCGTGGAAAGTCGGGCACAGCGGGGGAAAAGTACGCATCCGCCTGCAACGCAGCTGCTCGCGGCAGCTCAGCGTGCCCCGCGATCGGCGCCGCCGGACTCCAGTAGTTTCAGCTGTTGACTAACCGCAGCCGGTGTTGAACCCGCAGCTCGAGCACGTGTAGCAACTGCCGGTGCGCTGCATCATGCCGCCGCACTGCTGACAGGCTGGGCCGAGGTCAAGACCGCGGCGAACGGCCGGCACGACCGGTGGGTCGTCGGTCAGCGCCGATGACGCGGGCTGCGGGGCCGGTGGCACCGCAGCCTTCGCATCGGGACCTGCAGCCGGCGCGGCCGGCGCCGGCGTCGCGGTGTCACCGAGATGCGAGCTGGCGGCGTCCTGCGCGGCCTGGCGGGCGCGGACCTCCTTGGTGAGGATGCCGAGCTCCTCCTGGAGGTCGACGTCCAAGAAGCGCGACGCGAGCCACCGCATGATGTAGTCCGGCATCGACTTCGAGAACGGGATCTCCGGGTTGGTGGTCATACCCTCGGGCTCGAACCGCATGTAGCTGAACTTCCGCACCAGCGTCTCGAGCGGCACCCCGTACTGGAGCGCGATTGAGATCGCGGTCGCGAACGAGTTCATCATCCCGCGCAGGGTCGAGCCTTCCTTGCCGATGTCGGTCAGGAAGATCTCGCCGACCGTGCCGTCCTCGTACATGCCGGCGGTGATGTAGCCCTCGTGGCCGCCGATCGAGAACTTGTGTGTGATCGACTGGCGCTCGCGCGGCATCCGGTGACGCTTCGGCGGCGCCTTGGCGAGCGCCTCAGCGACCGCCTGGTCGATCTGTGCCTGAGCGTCGATCGGCGCCGGCGCACCCTTCTGTGCATCGGTCCGCAGCGCCTGCGCGGTCTTGGAGCCGTCACGGTAGATCGCCAGCGCCTTGACTCCGAGCTTCCAGGCCTGGGTGTAGGCGTCGGCGATGTCCTCGACCGTCGTGGTCTCGGGCATGTTCACGGTCTTGGAGATGGCGCCGCTGATGAACGGCTGCACGGCACCCATCATCTTGATGTGGCCCATATGCGAGATCGCCCGCTCTCCGACGGCGACATCAAACACCGGCAGATGCTCCTCGTCGAGCGCCGGGGCGCCGAGGATCGTGCCGTGCTCGTTGACGTAGGCGATGATCTGCTCGACCTGCTCCTCCGAGTAGCCCAGCGTCTGCAGTGCGAGCGGCACCGTCTTGTTGACGATCGTCATCTGGCCGCCGCCGACCAGCTCCTTGAACTTGACCAGCGAGAAGTCGGGCTCGACGCCGGTCGTGTCGCAGTCCATCAGGAAGGAGATCGTGCCCGTCGGGGCGAGCACAGTCGCCTGGGCGTTGCGGTACCCGTGGGCTTCGCCGGCGGTGACCGCCTCGTCCCATGCCGAGCGCGCGGCTTTCAGGAGCGCCGGGTCGGCGCATGACTCGTCGGCGATCGCGTGGGAGGCGTCGCGGTGCATCCGCATCACGGCGTTGTGCTCGTCACGGTTCTCGGCGTAGCGGTCATACGGTCCGATCGCCGCCGCGATCCGCGCTGATTCGAGGTAGCCGCGGCCGGTCATCAGAGCGGTGATCGCCGCCGCGGTCCCGCGGCCGGCGTCGGAGTCATACGGAACACCGTCGGCCATCAGGTAGGCGCCGAGGTTCGCGTAGCCGAGACCCAGCTGCCGGAAGGCGCGGGCGTTGACGCCGATCTCCTCGGTCGGATAGCTCGACGGCGAGACGACGATCTCCTGAGCGAGCAACACGATGTCGACCGCGTGCTCGAACGCCTCGACGTCAAACGTCCCGTCGGCGCGGCGGAACTTCATCAGGTTCAGCGACGCGAGATTGCAGGCCGAGTCGTCGACGTGCATGTACTCGCTGCACGGGTTCGACGCGTTGATCCGGCCCGAGACAGGGCAGGTGTGCCATTCGTTGATCGTCGTGTCGTACTGGACGCCCGGATCGGCGCAGCGCCATGCGGCCTCGGCGATCTCGCGCATCAGCTCGCGGGCCGGGATCGGATCGCCGATCGGCTCGCCCGTGACGCGTGCGATCAGGTGCCACTGCTCGTCGTTCTCGACCGCGCGCATGAACTCGTCACTGACCCGCACCGAGTTGTTCGCATTCTGGTACTGGATCGAGAAGAAACCCTCGCCGTCGATCGACATGTCAAAGCCCGCGTCGCGCAGCGCGGCGGCCTTGTCCTCCTCCTTGGCCTTGCACCAGATGAAGTGGCGGATGTCGGGGTGGTCGACGTCAAGCACGACCATCTTCGCCGCCCGGCGCGTCTTGCCGCCGGACTTGATCGTCCCGGCCCACGCGTCTGCGCCGCGCATGAAGCTGACCGGGCCCGAAGCGGTGCCCCCCTTGGACAGAGGCTCCATCGAGCCGCGGATCTTCGACAGGTTGATGCCAGAGCCCGAGCCGCCGCGGAAGATCTTGCCCTCCTTGGTGTTCCAAGCGAGGATCGACTCCATCTCGTCGTCGACCGAGAGGATGAAGCAGGCGCTGCACTGAGGCTGCTCCTCGAACCCGACGTTGAACCAGACGGGCGAATTGAAAGCAGCCTGCTGGTGCAGGAGGATGTGTGTCAGCTCGTCCTCGAAGGTCGCGGCGTCAGCGTCGGTCGCGAAGTAGCCGCGCTCGCGTCCCCAGGTCGAGATCGTGCCCGCAACCCGGCCGATCATCTGCTTGACCGACCGCTCGCGCGCATCGGAACCAAGCTGGCCACGGAAGTACTTCTGCGCGACGATGTTGGTCGCATTCTGCGACCACGATTTCGGGAACTCGACGTCGCGCTGCTCGAACGAGACCTTGTCGCCGTGGCCGATCCGCGCGTCGCGCAGCTCCCACTCGATCGCATCGAACGGATGCTGTCCGGCGGTCGTGAAGTAACGGCGGATCGAGAGACCCTCGCCTGCCCCTGTGCCGGGGCTGATCTGGGTTTGCGGTGCTTGCGACATCCGTCCTGCTCCTCTCGTTTTCCGCTCGTTCCGGGCGCCCCACCTCGGCTCCTGACCGGCCGAGGGGTGAACATCAAAGGATTGCGAATCGACCGGACGGAAAAAGTGAGCCGGCGGGCCGCCACAGAGCGGTTACTGGAGACCTCTAATTTTACTGCGCTCGACCCCTAAACCAGGGCTCGGCGACGCCCCCGCCGCAGCGGCACGGCGGGCGCGCAAACTCGACTTGCGGGCGGCCGTTGAGTGGTTCGCGCGTGCGCCCGAGCGAGCGCACGTGTTATATGTCCGCGGCATGTCCGCGGCGCCGATGTCCCTTCCCTCACCCGTGCGATGAAGCTGCTCGTCACCGGCGGCGCTGGATACATCGGCTCGATCGTCGGCCGGCAGCTGATCGGCGCCGGGCACGAGGTCGTCGTGCTCGACACCCTCGAGCGTGGGCACCGAGAGGCTGTGCCCGACGAGGCTCGGCTGTTGCTGGTTGACCTCCGCGATCAGCAGGCGGTGCACGATGCGCTGCGGGGTGACTACGACGGGGTGCTCCACTTCGCGGCCTTTGCGCTGGTCGGCGAGTCGGTCAGCCACCCCGGGCTCTACTACCGAAACAACGTCGGCGGGAGCCTGAACCTGCTCGAGGCGATGGTCGCGGCCGAGGTTCCGAGACTCGTGTTCTCCTCGACCTGCGCGGTCTACGGTCAGCCCGACCGGGTCCCGATCGCCGAGGATGCGCCACCCCGACCCGCCAATGCGTACGGCGCCTCGAAGCTGGCTGTCGACGGCATGATCGGCGACTTTTGCATCGCGCACGGCCTCGGCGCGGTGAGCCTCCGATATTTCAATGTCGCGGGGGCAAGCGGCGGGGCCGGCGAGGACCACGACCCCGAGACCCATCTGATTCCCAACGTGCTGCGTGCGGTGGGCGGCCGCAACCCGCATGTCGACGTGTTCGGCACCGATTACGACACCCCCGACGGAACGGCGATCCGCGATTACATCCACATCGACGACCTCTCGGCGGCGCATCTGCTCGCGCTCGACGGTGCACGCGGAGGCGAGCACCGGATCTTCAATCTCGGCAATGGCAACGGGTTTTCGGTCCGAGAGGTGATTGCGGCGGCGCGCGAGGTCACCGGCGCCGAGGTCGCCACGCGGGAGGCGCCGAGGCGCCCCGGAGATCCGCCGATGCTTGTCGCGGCGGCCGAGAAGATCAGGGCCGAGCTCGGCTGGAGTCCACGCAAGCCAGAGCTCGAGCGGATGATCGCCGACGCGTGGGCGTTCATGCAGGACCGCCCCGACGGTTATTCAGACTAGGTCGCCGACCGCCGCGAGTGCCGCCGTCAGCACCCGGTCCGGGGGCTGGGACGCGTCGATCACCCTGATCCGGTCGGGCTCGGCGGTCGCGAGCTCGCGATAGGCGCGGGCGATCCGCTCAAAGAACGGATCGGCTTCGAGCTCGAGCCGGTCGGGTGCGTCACCGCGCCCATGGGATCGCTCGCGGCCCGTCGCCGGGTCGATCGACAACAGCAGCGTCAGGTCAGGCCTCAGCCCGCCCGTCGCGAACGCGTTGATCGCGCGAACCGCTTCGAGCCCGAGCTCACGACCGCCTCCCTGGTAGGCGAGCGAGGAGTCGACGAACCGGTCAAGCAGCACCACGATCCCCTGGTCGAGCAGCGGTTCGAGCGCCTCCTGCACGAGCTGTGCCCGCGCGGCCGCGTACAGCAGCGCCTCAGCGCGGGCCGACACCTCGAGTGACGGGTCCTTGACCAGCCCGCGGACCAATTCCGCGACGCGGACCCCGCCCGGCTCGCGGAGCAGCCGGGCATCGACCTCGCGCGAGCGCAGCGCGTCCGCGAGGCCAGCCGCGAGCGTCGTCTTGCCCGCACCGTCGAGTCCCTCGATCGTGATCAGCTTGCCGCGCGCCATCAACTCGGCTTCGACCCTACCGCGGGCTACGATCGCAGCGGATGCTCGCAGAGCTAGAACGCCATCCTCACGCGCGCGCCGTCCTCGCGGCGGCGCTCAGCGATGGCCGGCCCTCGCACGCGTACCTGTTCCACGGACCCGGTGGGGCCGGGAAGCGGGCGGCGGCCAGAGCGCTGGCCGCCGAGTTGCTCTCCGAGGGTTCTGCGGATCCTGAGAACGCCCGCGAGCGGGTTCGCCACGGGACGCATCCGGACCTGACATGGGTCATCCCCAGCGGAGCACACGAGATCCTCGTGAGCGATATCAGCGGCCCGGTGATCAGCGCGGCGAGCCGGACGCCGTTTGAATCAAGCCGCCGCGTGTTTGTGATCGAGCGCGTCGATGAGCTTGGTGACGAGGCCGCCAATCGGATGTTGAAGACGCTCGAGGAGCCGGCGTCGTTCGTCCACCTGATTCTGTTGACCGAGCGGCTCGGAGAGGTCCTGCCGACGATTCGCTCGCGCTGCCAGCTGGTCCGGTTTGAGCCACTGAGCGACGCAGAGGTCGCGGCCGGCATCGAGGAGCTCGGAGTCGAGGCATCCACTGCGCTCGCCTGTGTGCGTCTCGCGCTCCAGGACGCCGAGCAGGCTCGCGAGCTGGCGAGCGAGGAGGGGATCGCCCTGCGAGCGGCGGCGGAGCGCTTCGTGCGAGCGACGCTGGCCGGCGAGTCAGGGGCCACCCGCCCGTGGGTCGCGCTGCTTGCGGCCGTCCGAGCTCGCGGGGACGCGTCGGCGGTCGAGCTCGAGTCGATGCAGGAGGCCGAGCTCGAGTTGACGTCCAGCAAGGAGCAGAAGCGGGTCAAGACCGAGTGGACCGAGCGGGGGCGGCGGACCCGCCGGCGCATCCAGACCGGGGCGCTGGATCTCGGCCTGCAGCTGGTCGCTCTCTGGTACGCCGATCTCGCGACGCTGGCGTGGGGGGCCGAGGACCTGATCCGCAATTGCGACCGGGTCTCGGAGTTGCGCGAGGACGCGCAGTCCGAGCACGGTTCAGACGCCGACCGTCTACGGGCGGCGATTGAGCTGGTCGAGGAAACGCGCCAGCGTTTTGAGCTCAACGTGTCAGAGGATCTCGCGTGCGAGGCGCTCGCCTACAGGCTCGAGCAGACGCTGGCGCCATGAGCGGGACCTCGCGCGTCTTCCTGCGTGGACCGACCCGCGCCGACCAGGAGGAGTTCATCGATCTGATGCGTGCCAGCCGCGCTTTTCACAGCCCGTGGGCGACGGCGCCGACGGACGAGGAGCGCTTCTCGGCCTACCTTGCGGACGCGCGGAGAGCTGACTTCGAGGCGCTGCTGCTGTGTCGCACCTCGGACGAGGCGATCCTAGGCTTCTTCAACCTCTCGCAGATCGTTCGTCGGGGCTTTCAGAGCGCCTATCTGGGCTATTCGGTCGGCAAGCCGTTCGCCGGCCAGGGCTACATGCGCGAAGGGCTCGAGCTCGTCCTGCGCCACGCGTTTACGACCATGCGCCTGCATCGGGTAGAGGCCAACATCCAGCCGACCAACACCGCGTCACTCGCGCTTGCGCGTGGGGCCGGCTTCAGGCGCGAGGGCTTCTCGCCCCGGTATCTGAAGATCAGCGGCCGCTGGCGTGATCACGAGCGTTGGGCGATCCTGGCCGAGGAGTGGCGCGAGCGCGCTCGCCTCGCCGGCGACTCGGACGGGTTCGTCTGAGCGGCGACCGGAGCTAGCTTGGCGCAAGAGACATCGAAGCTGACCTGGCGCGTCGACAGGGGGTCGTCGGTTCGGTGAGCGCCGCATCCTTGACCCAGACCGATAACGGGGTTCGGATGGAAGGGTTGGCCAAGAGCTTCCGCGGTCCCCAGGGGCCGATCCACGCGGTACGAGGGATCGACGTCTCGATCGCCGCTGGTGAGACCGCCGCCTTGCTCGGCCCCAACGGCGCCGGAAAATCCACCACGATCGACATGCTGCTTGGGCTCGCCAAGCCTGACGACGGCACGGTCTCGGTCTTCGGCCGCGCGCCGCGTGACGCCGTCGAACACGGTCTGGTCGGCGCGATGCTGCAGACCGGCGAGCTGATCCGCGACCTCACCGTGCGCGAAATCATCGCGATGATGGCGTCGCTCTATCCCGATCCGATGGACGTCGAGGAGGCGCTTACGCTCACCGGGCTGCAAGACACCGCCGGGCAGAGAACGCAGAAGCTCTCCGGCGGACAGACCCAACGCGTTCGTTTCGCGATCGCGCTGGTCAGCAACCCCGACCTGCTTGTACTCGACGAGCCGACGGTCGCGATGGACGTCGAGGGCCGCCGGGAGTTCTGGGTCATCATGCGCGAGTTCGCGGCCCGAGGCAGGACGATTCTGTTCGCGACCCACTACCTCGAGGAGGCCGACGCCAACGCAGACCGCGCGATTCTGATGG
Organism: uncultured Solirubrobacterales bacterium; assembly: GCA_963770885.1. GTDB lineage: Bacteria > Actinomycetota > Thermoleophilia > Solirubrobacterales > Solirubrobacteraceae > Palsa-465. The sequence goes on from CAVYRI010000005.1 coordinate 279,467, forward strand.
CTCACGGGCGGATCGTCGCCGACGGTCCGACGACCGAGATCAAGGCGCGCGTCGGCAGGCGGACAATCCGCGCGACGCTCCCGGATGTCGATCCGGCAACCCTCGCTGCGTTGCCCGGCGTGGCCTCAGCCGATCGCCATGGCGACGCCGTGATCCTGAGCTGCACGGACTCCGACCAGGCGATCCGGGCGCTGTTGGCGAACCATCCGCTCGTTCGTGACATCGAGATCACCGGGGGCAGCCTCGAGGAGGCGTTCCTCGAGCTGACGGGCGAGCCCGACGTCGAACAGTCTGGGCGGCTGGCGCGATGAGCGGGGTCACCTACACCGGCTACGAGCTACGGCGCACGTTTCGCAACCGGCGCTTCTTCCTGTTCTCGCTGGGGTTTCCGCTGGTCTTCTACTGGTTGCTGGCGGTGCCGCAGCGCAACAACCACAACTTCGCGGGCAGCGGCCTGTCGGTGCCGCTCTACTACATGGTCGGGCTCGCCGCGTTCGGCACGATGGTCTCGATGATCTCAACCGGCGCACGGATCGCCGGCGAGCGCCAGGCCGGCTGGACCCGCCAGTTGCGGATCAGCCCGCTGTCGGTGCGCGCCTACTTCCGCGCCAAGGTGCTGACGGGATACGGGATGGCGTTGTCGAGCCTGCTCCTGCTCTATGCCTCGGGCGTCGCGCTCGGCGTCAGCCTGCCCGCGCAGCGCTGGCTGCTGATGACCGCCCTGATCCTGGTCGGTCTGCTGCCGTTCGCCGCGCTGGGGATTCTGATCGGGCATCTGGTGACCACCGATTCGGTTGGCCCGGTGATCGGGGGCGGGGTGTCGATACTCGCCTTCCTCGGCGGCACTTGGTTTCCGATCACGAACGGCTTTCTACACACGCTGGGGCCGTTCTTGCCCTCGTGGTGGCTCGTTCAGGCCAGTCACGTCGCGCTCGACGGCCAAGGATGGGGCGCACGCGGTTGGATCACGGTCGCTGCCTGGACCGTGATCCTGTCCGCCGCTGCCGGTTGGGCCTACCGCAGGGACACGAATCGGGTGTAGTCGAGTGCCTGTGGGCGCCGAGCCCCGTGACCGTCTCACTCCTTGTGGTCGCCGTTGTGTGTCACGGTCAGGCATACGATGCTGGCGTGATGGACGTCGTCACGCGCTACGCGCGCAGCGGTGATCTCCAGATCGCCTACCAAATGGCCGGTGATGGGCCGCTCGATGTGTTGGTGGTGCCGAGATGGTTCTCGAACGTCGAACTCGACTGGGAGCTGCCGGCAATGGGCAGCTTTCTCACACAAATAGCCTCCTTCGGTCGGCTGATCCAGTTCGATCGACGTGGTGCCGGGATGTCCGGCGGGATCGCTGGCGCCACGCCGCTGGAGGAGCAGATCGATGACGTTCGTGCGGTGCTCAATGCCGCGGGCTCTGAGCAGCCGGCGTTGGTCTCGATTGCCGAGGGCTGCGCGCTGGCGGTGCTCTTTGCCGCTTCACATCCGGATCTCGTTCGCGCGCTTGTGCTGATAACGCCGACGCCGCGCGTGGTCCGCGGTCCCGGTTACGAGTGGGCGCAGAGTGTTGAGGAGCGCGCCGCGATGGTCCGGAAAGTCGTCGAGTATTGGGGCAGCAGTTCACCGAAACAGCCGTGGGGCGGTTTCGCCGGTCGCGACGAGCAGCGACGACGCCAGCTCGCCCGCCACCGACGTCTGTCGATGACCCCGGATGCCGCCGCTGCCTCGCTGGACATGGTCGGCGAGCTGGATGTCCGCGACGCGCTTGCCAGTGTGCAGTGTCCGACGTTGGTGCTGCGCCGCGCGGGCGACGCGTACATTGACGAACGCCATTCCCGCTACGCGGCGGCCAACATCCGGGGTGCGCGATACGTCGAATTGCAGCCAGGCGGCCACACGGCCGACGAGATTGAGCAGTTCTTGACGGGCGTCCGACGACCGGTTGTCAGCGACCGCGTGCTGGCGACCGTGCTGTTCACCGACATCGTCGGGTCGACCGAGCGCGCCGCTGAGCTTGGCGATAGCAGCTGGCGCGCGCTGCTCGAAAGGCACGATGCGCTCGCGCGCGAGCAGGTGGAGTGCTACCGGGGGCGGTTCGTGAAGTCACTCGGTGATGGAATGCTCGCCACATTCGACGGTCCCAGTCGCGCAATCAGCAGTGCGATCGCAATCCGCGACGGTGTCCGGAAGCTCAACCTCGACGTCCGCGCCGGCATGCATACCGGCGAGTGCGAGCTGCTCGCGGATGACGACGTCGGCGGTCTCGCTGTTCACATCGCTGCGCGCATCAGCGGGCTCGCCGGGCCGGGCGAGGTGCTGATCAGCAGCACCGTCCGCGACCTCATCGCCGGTTCCGACCAGATCCTGGCCGATCGCGGAGAGCGCCAACTCAAAGGCATCGCTGGACCCTGGAGGATCTTCGCGGTCCAGACGTAACAGCTGCTGACTCAATCCGATCCGAGCATCGGCGCGAAGCGGACGCCTCGGTCCAGGCGCTCGGGTTCCGGCGGCGCGTTCCTGCGCCGACCGGGTCGGGTCAGAAGGTCAGTCGAGCCCCTCACGCCCGTCGCGGCGAGCGTCGGCCGCCTCCGGGAGGTCGATCACCTCAGCCAGGTCCTCGGTGAGCTTTGACCCGAACCGTCGGTTGAGGAAGAACGCCTCGACAATGATGTCGGGGTCGACATGCGCTTGGGAGAGCAACGCGACGACGTCCAGCCCGGTGATCTGTTCGACCGTGTCCGCGTAGCGCTCGGCCATCACGCGAGCGAATTCTGCGCGCAGGTCGAGCACGCGCTCAGGTTCGCCTCCATCCACCATTGCCTTCTCCAGCGGCGTGAAGTGCTTGGACCGGATTACCACCACGACCATGTCCTTGATCGCATACGCGTTGGCCTTGGTCGACTCGCGGCCGTAATGCTCGCGTTGCAAACCGGCCATCGAGCGGGCGATCGCCGCCAACTGTTGTCGGCCCGTCAACCTGGGCTCCGAGATACTCATGCCAAGCCTCGTTCCCAACTCTTCTCGCAGAGAAGACCGCCGCTGGGCTGAGAGAGAGGGAGAGGCCCCACGAAGGCGTGCCCCGCAAGCCTAGCGTCCAGCACCAGTGCGAGATACCTGCATGCATCCAGCAATAGACGACAATGCCCCAGTGCTTCGCGTTCGCCAACAGAGCTCTGTCGATCGGCGCGTCGGACACGTGGCAGGGACAGTGGTCCTACTGGGACTCGTCGCATGGGTCCTCCTGACCGCTGTTGCCGCGCGCGGCGCCGAGAACCAGCCGGCGGCGTGGCGGAAGATCGCCCAGCGGGCCCCGTTTCCTGTCTACCGCCCCAGACAAACGCTCGGACTCAAGGCCTCGGGCCCGGTGCTCGCCAAGTACTCCGGTTGCCTCCAAGCCGGCTACGGCAACCCCCGATCGCGGCAGCATCCTGACTTTGGTTTCTACGAGCCTGGTGGCAGCGCACGCTGCGGGCAACCGGGACTCGCGGTCCAGGTTGCGACCGCGATGATCAACGGCGTCGAGGTCCACGTGACGGTCCCGCTCGGTGGACCGTGCCAGTTCAAGCGGTGCACGATCAAAGACGGCGCAACCACGAAGAACGGATTCCTACTGTTCGTGCCCGAGCCCGCGGGGAAGCACTACTCGATCCAACTCCAAAGCATCCAGATATCGCTGAGCCACCTTCTGAAGGTCGCCAGGAGCTTTGTCCGGGTCCGGTAGACAACTCGATAACGACCGGCCCCGTTTGCCTTACATCTAGTGTCGTGATGCTTTAGTTGGTGGTCGGCGGGGTTCGTTTTGGCTGTCGAAGGGCAGCGCGATCGGGGGTGTCAAACGCGACAAATCCCGGTCTGGGGGAGGTGATTTGTCGCAAACCGCGCCGATTTGGATGCCGTCTGTGGCAAATCCCATCGTGCGCGGACGATTTGTCACGTTTGGCATCCGCTCGGGGCGCGGCCTGCACGGGTCTGGAAGTCGTTGGGGCCCCCCAACCTGATCGTCAGCAGACCTAAAGAGCTGTCCAAGGGGACCCGCTGTCCGATCGACAAGGGTCCGCCGATGTCGTCGTCGTCGGCGTGTACCTCGATCCGCCCGAGCGGGCCGTCGTGCTCGTTCGTCGATCAGGAGAGCGCCAGATCCAGGGCGTTGGATCACACCGCGCCGATCTTCGCGATCCTCCCCCGGGGGGTTCCCCGAGCGCGCGACCCACGACTACAAACGCTCGGGCACCTCGAGCCTCTACGCGGCGTCACAACGGCAGACCGCTCAGTCCCCGACCCCGACACCCGCGCCTGGACCCAAACCTGAAACGACAACCCCCGCCCCTACGCCCAGACCAAAACCACCGACGAGACCCCCGACTCGATCACCACCCACTGCACGCCGATCAACGAATCACGACACGAGCGCCACTCGGGCAGCGCCCACGGCGCTGCTCCGTACTAGCTGCCGGCGTGGCTCTCCCGAACGAGCGCCGCGAGCGTCGGCTACGCTTCCCCGAGCAGCGGCGAGCCAGGATTTTGCAGCCTCAGCGCGGCCCGAAATGGCGCCACCGAGGCCGACAGCCCGGAAGGCCCCTGCCAACGCCGACGTAGCTCAGCTGGTAGAGCACTTCACTCGTAATGAAGGGGTCCCCGGTTCGAGTCCGGGCGTCGGCTCTGGGGTTAGCCGACGTAAGCAGACACGGCACTCGGGCTCGCACCCTGAATCCGTGGGCGGCGCGGCTCGGATTGACGAGAGCCCGTCGGAGCATCTGTTCGGTGATCTACCGGAGAGCGCTTGCTCGGTTGATCGGCTTTCGCAAGCTTGTCGGCGTGGGCGGTGGTCGGCGTGTCGCTGTTGCCGGTGGAGAGCGGTCTTTGGCGCCGGCCGCGCGGCCGCCGATCGTCTCCGTCACTGAGGTCGTCTAAGAGACGGCTAAGAACGCCGGCCACCGCCCAGCCTGGCGGGAAGGATTCTCCTGTTTGCGGGTCTTGCTTAGTGACCTCAAACTCCGACTTTGGAGCGAAATATGACACGCAGTATTGGAGCGCGCTCGCGCTTGGCCGGCCTCGCGCTGATGGTTGGCGTCGCCCTGTTCGTCGCCGCGTGCGGCGGCAGCAGCTCGACTTCGAGCGCTTCGGCGCCGGCCTCGAATGCATCGGCGGGCGGGACCGCGATCAGCACCGCCAAGGGTGCCAACGGTACGTACCTGATCGGCGCTTCGGGACGCGCCGTCTACCTGTGGGATGCTGACACCGGGGACATGTCGACCTGCTCGGGGGCGTGCGCGCAAGCGTGGCCTCCGGTGATCACGAAGTCAATGCCGACCGCGTCCGGCGGGGCGCAGGCGTCCGACCTGGGCACGACCACGCGCTCGGATGGCCTCAATCAGGTGACCTACCAGGGCCATCCGCTGTACTACTACGTCGGCGACACCCGCTCGGGCCAGATTACCGGGCAGGGCAGCGACAACTTCGGCGCCAAGTGGTGGCTGGTCAACGAGTCCGGCTCGGCGATCACCTCAGGGCTGGCGGCGAGCGCCACCTCCGGCGGTGGCTCGAGTATCGGCTACTAGCGATCCGTGGGCGCCCGCGAACCGCGGGCGCCCATGCGTCTAACGACAAGCCCGGCACGGCTTGGCGCGGGATCTGCTGGCGTGCGAGCACGGCCGTCGAAAGGCGATGGTTGCGTATCGCTAGCCTCGGGTCATGTCTGATCAGGCCGAAGATCCGCTGTCAGAGGCCAAGAGGCTGCCGACCGGTCGGGTAGCTCGAACGGCCCGAGTCGGGGGCCTGGTGACGGGGCAGGGTGTGCGATGGGCCGGGATGCGGGCCGCGAACCGGATGCGAACGCCCGAGCGCGCCGCCGAGGCCGAAAACGAGCGCACAGCAGCTTTGGTGAATGAGCTCGTCGATCAGCTGGGCCGGATGCGGGGCGCGGCGATGAAGATCGGTCAGATGATCTCGATGGTCGAGTTCGACGGTCTCGAAGACGAGCAGCAGGACGAACTGCAGTCCAAGCTCGCCACGCTTCGCGACGGTATCCCGCCGGTGCCGTTCGCGCGCTTGGAGAAGCTCATGCGCAGCGAGCTCGGGGTGCCAGTGGGGAAGGTGTTTTCGGATTTTGACGAGCGCGCGTTTGCCGCGGCGTCGATCGGTCAGGTGCATCGGGCGACGACCGTCGACGGTGATGAGGTGGTCGCCAAGATCCAGTACCCGGGTGTGGCGGAGGCGGTCGAGACCGACCTGCGCAACGCGATGATGCTGCTGCCGCTGGTCAAGCGGCTGGCTCCGGGGCTGGACGCGAACGCGATGGCCACGGAGATGCGCGAGCGGATCGGAGAGGAGCTCGATTATGAGCTCGAGGCTCAGAATCAGCGTCGCATCGAGCGTTTGGTGCGTGGCCATCCGTTCATCTCCGTGCCGCGCGTTTACACCGAGCTCTCGACGCGGCGCGTTCTGGTCTCCGAGTACATCGAGGGGGACCGCTTCGAGGTGGTGCGCCGAGCCCACGAGGCGCAGCGCGATCGCTACGGGGAGATCGTCTTCCGGTTCTTCTTCGGGCTGCTGTACCGGGATCGGGTCGCGCTCGGCGACCCGCACCCCGGCAATTACCTGCTGCGGCCCGACGGCCGGGTCTGTTTTCTGGACTTCGGGTTGCTCGGCGATATCGACGCCAGCCGTGTGGCCGCGGAGCGCGCGATCGCTCTGGCGGTCCGCGAGTACGATGCGGTTGACCTGAGAGCCGCGCTGGTCAAGGGCGGCTACCTGCCCTCCGAGCGGGCCGACTCGGTCGACCCCGGGTTCGTGTTGAGGCTGATGCGACGCGCGATCAAGTGGTACGCAGTGCCAGGCCCACATCGGTTCGGCGCAACCGACGAACGTCGCGGCCGCGACCAAGAGCCGCCAGACAGCGAACAGAGGGCCGCGATCAAGACGCAGGTCAATCAGTTCACGGTGCCGCCGGACGCGATGCTGATCCGGCGGCTGCACGGCGTCGTGGCGATCGTCCTGCAGCGACTCCGGGCCGGGGCGGACTGGGGCGCCATCGCCGCCGAGTACCTACACAAAACGCCGCCCGCAACACCGCTCGGGCAGGCGGAAGCTGACTTTCTCTCCGAGCGCGGTCGCTAGCCAGGCGCCCGGCTGCCGCCGGTCCGTCGCGTCAGTGAAACCTGGAGCAGCGTCGGACTCGGTCAGCCCGTGAGTTAATCCGGGAGCTTGACGGACCGGTGATGCGCGCGGACGTGGACGGTTTCGGTATGTGTGGGTGTCATGTTGGTGCTCCTTTCGCCCTCCGCGGGCGCGTTTGCGTTAGCCGCGCCGGTACTTGGCGACGGCGAGGGGTAGCGAGACCACGAGGATCGCGAGCGTCCAGATCAGCGCGCGGGTGATGTAGTACGCGCTGGGGTGGCCGAGCAGGGCGTGTGCGTGTGATCCGAGCGTCAGTGATCGCACCGCGTCGACCATGTAGGTCAGTGGTTGGTGGTTGGCGAACGCCTGTAGCCATCCGGGCATCGAGCTCACGGGCACGTAGGCACTGGAGATGAATACGAGCGGGAACACGATCATTCCCATGCCTTGGGCGGCTTGCGCGTTGCCGGCGAACATCCCCATCGTGATAAACAGCCACTCGAACGCGAATCCGAAGACGATCACGAGTCCGAACGCCGCCAGCCCGTCGATCGCCGAGCCGTGGAGGTTGAACCCGACCGCGAACGCAACGGCCGCGGTGAACGCGGTGCTCCAAGCGAGCAACGCGGTGTCAGCCATCGCTCGGGCCGTGAGCACGGCAGCGCGTGGGATCGGGAGTGAGCGCAGGCGGTCGATGAATCCGTGCTCGAGATCCTCGGCCATCGCCGCCGCGGTCCCCATGCCGGAGAACAGGACTCCGGTCGCTATGAACCCGGGGACCAGGTAGTCGACATAGGACATCCCGGCGATGTGGATCGCGCCGCCGAACATGTAGCGGTAGATCAGGAAGAAGAGCGACATCTGGACCGTGGCGAGCACGATCAGCTGCGGTGTGCGCGCGTAGCGCAGCAGCGCGCGACGCGCCACGGTCAGAGTGCTCTTGGTCAGCCCGGTCTGTCGTCGGGTGGCTGTCGTCGGACTTTGGTCGAGTGTCGAAGCGATGGTTGTCATGGGCAAGTCGTTCCTCTCTGGTTAGGCTGCACGAGCGGCCGTGGTGTCGTGATCGTCGTCTGGTCGCTTTCCGGTGAGGGTGAGGAACACCTCGTCGAGGTTGGGCTGTCGCATCGCGATGTCGTCGAGCACGACGCCCGTTGCGTAGAGCGACTGCAGTGCGTTCATCTGTCCGTTGCCGGTGGAGTCGACGCGCACGCTGACCCGCCGCGTGGCCTCGTCGATCTGTGCGACACCGTCGCTGTGGCGACCGAGCAGCTCGGCGATCGTCGCTACGTCCCGGTTGTCGCGGACGTGCACCTCGATGACGTTGCCGCCGATCCGCTGCTTGAGTTGGGCGGGAGTGCCCGCGGCGACGGCCCGACCGTGGTCGATGATCACGATCTGGCTGGCGAGATGGTCGGCCTCATCGAGGTACTGGGTGGTCAGCAGGACGTCCGTCCCGGACTGCACGAGCGCCCGGATCGCGTCCCACAGCTCGATCCGGCTGCGCGGATCCAAGCCGGTGGTGGGCTCATCGAGCAGCAGCAGCCGCGGAGCGCCGACCAGGCTCGCGCCGAGGTCAAGCCTCCGGCGCATTCCCCCGGAGTAGGTGCGAGCCAGCCGGTCGCCGGCCTCGACAAGGCCGAGCTGCTCGAGCACGGCGGCGGCGCTCGCCTTCGCCGCGCGTCGGCTCAGGCCGAACAGGCTGGCGACCATCTCAAGGTTCTCACGTCCGGTCATCGCCGGCTCGACGGCCGCGAACTGGCCCGCCAGGCCGATCACGCGACGGACCGCGGCCGGATTCTGGTGGGCGTCGTGGCCTGCGACGAGCAGCGTGCCCTTGTCGGCTCGCAGCAGTGTCGCCACCATCCGCACGAAAGTCGTCTTGCCGGCCCCGTTGGGCCCGAGCACCGCCGTGACCTGCCCGCGCTGGGCGATCAGGCCCAGGCCGTCGAGGGCCTTGGTCTTTCCGTATCGCTTGGTGAGGCCGTGGGCCTCGATCGTGGCAGTCATCTAGCCGTCCTCCGCTCGCTTGTGGTCGTCGGTGGGTGTGAACGTGGCCGCGATCTCATGCAGCCACTGCTCGGTCCAGGTCAGGCGTCCTTCGCGCAAGTCGGCGATCACGCCGTCAAGCCAGGCGAGCTCGGCCCGGAGGAGCGCCTGCCGGTAGTCCTCCTCGAGCAGAAAGAGCCGCGGTAGGCCGGCCGGGCCATCGGTCAGCACCGATTCGGTCTCGGCGAGCGCGGCTGCGAGTTGCTCGGCCCGTTGCTCGAGTTCGGAGCGGGCTTCCTGCGGCTCGAGCCCGAACACGATCGAGAGGGCGGCGATGAACTCGGGGTACTCGCCCTCGGTGCCGCGGAGCATCTCGCGCAGCCACTGGCGGGCGACCTCGCGGCCGGCGTTGGTGATCGCGTACACGACCCGGTCTGGGTAGCCCTCGACGCGGGTCGTCTGCGATACCTCGACGAGCCCGTGTCGCTGCAGCCGGTCGATCGTCTGATAGAGGCTCGCGCGGGCCCGCACGTTGACCACGCGGTCCTTGCCCTGGGCCTCGAACAGCTTCTGCATCCGATACACGTGCATGGGCTCGCTCATCAGCTGCCACAGGACAGTCAGGCCGAGGGCCGAGCGGCGGGGACTCTTTGGTGAGGGCATGGTTAGTAACATACTAGATAGAGTCTGACTAGTCAATATCTGATTAATGCCGATGTCTCGGCCCCCGTGGCCCGACCCGCCTCGCGCTGCCGGCGGTCCGAGCCGTCACCACGCTGCGGGAGGGGATCGCCGCCAGCGGGGATCCTTCGCCGAGCCTCGAGATGCTTGTGGACGGCTTTGGCTTGACCGTGCACCTGCCCGACCACGAACTGTGCCTGCGGCTCCCGAGTTCCCTTCGGTCACCGACGCCGATCGCCTCATCGTGACGGTTCTCACCGGTGCAGCTGCCGAGCTGGACGGCGACAACCGACGCGCGAAGGAGCTGTTGAGACCAACTCACACCCCAGGAACTCAACGTCGCAGGCTGGGCTCATCAGATCAAGCCGCCGGCGGTCAGGGCGATCAGCCAGGCTCCAGGCCGGTGCTCGTCAGCTGGCGCCTGGACGGCGTGATCGCTCCGATGCGGTCTGGGTCGCGTGGCCGAATTGGGGGCTGATTGACTACTGGACGCCCGATGGCCACGTCGTGACGATGACCTATGGCTTCAGCAGCCATGATTTGACCGATGGTGGCTGCAGCTTCTCTGGGATAGCGATCACGGGGACTGTCGCGTCCCATCTGCTCCAACGCAACCTCAGTGCTCCTTCCACGGTTCTTGAGCGACCGTCGCGCCGCCCGCTGGCCGCGGCTTATCACGAGCCTTTGGGGCCCGAACCTGAGCGGTCTGTCTGCAGGGCTCCCTGGAGCTCTCGCCGTGAGCGGATCCCGAGCTTGGCGTAGCTGCTCGTGAGATGGGTCTCGACTGTGCGCGGGGCGATGAACAGCAGTTGAGCGATCTGGGTGTTGGTGCGCCCGCCGGCGGCGAGAAGGGCTACTCGGTATTCGCTGGAGGTCAGTGCGTCGCGGCCGCGGAGCGCGTCACGACGTGGTCGCGCACCAGCGATGATCAGTTCCTCGCGGGCCCGATCGGCGAGTGCAATCGCGCCGTATCGGTGGGCGAGATCGAGGCCTCGGCGGAGATGCTCGCGCGCGCGATCGCGAACGCCCCGGCGGCGGAGCGCGGCGCCAAGCTCGACGAGCGAGCGTGCGTACGCGACCGGCGCGGACGCATCCCGGAGCGCACTGACAGATTGCGCGAGCAAATCCACGCCATCCGCGTCGCCGTGGGCAATGCCGAGCGCGCAAAGGGCCACACCGATAGCGCGGCCCGTTCCCCAGCGTTTGGCGAGCTCCAACTCCTCGGCGGCGAGGCGGATCGCCTCGCCTCGGTCACCGATGGCGACAAGCGAGATGGCGGCGGCAGATCGCCATGGCGTCATCGCGGGGTTGTGCACGCCCCACGCGGCGAGCCGCTCGCTGGTCGCGAGGAGATCCTCGATTGCTCGCGCATGGTCCCCGGATGCGGCGTGGAGCCGTCCGCGCGCAAGGACAAGGGGCGTGGTCGGCCAGGTGAGCGGCAACTCGCCGTCCAGACCGTGCTGGGCGAGCTCGTTGTGCGCGCCGGCGAGGTCTCCCCGTTCGATGAGCGCTTCGATCAGGAACGCGGCCGTGACCGGGGCGAGCGCGATGTCGGTTCCGGGGGTGATCCCATCGCGCGCGCTGGCGAGGGCCTCGCTGATCCAGCCTAGCTCCAGGGCGGTCAGCGCGGCGCATGTGGACGCGGTAGCGACGCCCAGGGGCCAGCCGAGTCGTTGCGCTGTCCTTAGCCACGCCTGGGTGGCACGCCAGGCCTCCTCGGGGTGGCCCGCGAACGTGAGCACAAGCGCGACCTCGGGCATGGTAGATGCACCGAGTATGAGCTCCGGTGCCATATCGAGCACAACACGGGCGTGCATGGTGGCGGCTTCTCGATCCGAGCCGGCGGCGGCGGTCTCGATGGCGAGTTGGGCATGCAGCAGCGCGTCAAGCCGTTCTCCTGCCGAGGCTCGGGCGCGCAGCTCCGCGACGATCTCGTAGCGCAGATCCTGTGCCGATGGCTCCCAGCGGGCGGTCGCCAAGAGCACAGCCTGGAGGTGGGCGTGCATATCGCTCCGGCGGTCGCGCAGCTCGGAGAGTCCGCGCCTGAGTACACCGATCGCATCCGTCAACCTGCCACTGGCAGCGAGCATGTCGCCGAGGGCTAACGCGATCGCCGTGCGCTCGTCGGTCGCGGTCGCGACGTCCATCGCTTGCTGAAGATGTGAGATCGCGTCTGCCGGATTCCGCACGGACTCGGCGGAGCCAAGCTCGAACAGCACCGCGGCGCGCGCCGACGAGGCCGGCGGCTCGGCCAGCGCGCGAGACAGATAGTCAGCGGCCAATTCGGGCACGCCGCGCGCCCGAGCATGCGCCGCCGCCTCCCGTAACCGCTGAACGACGGTCGGATCGCCATCGGGAATCGAGGCCAAGAGGTGAGGTGCGATCTCCTCTGGCTGGGCGCCGTCGGCGGCTTGGAGCTCTGCGGCGCGCGTGTGCCAGTGACTGCGCTCAGCCGCGGCAAGATCCATGTAGACGGCGGAGCGCACAACCGGATGCACGAACTCGATGACGGACTGTCCGCGCAAAATTCCGGCGCGTGCGAGCGCGCCCATCGCCTCGATAGCCCGGTCCCGCTCGAGGCCGGCCAGCCGGCGCGCCTGACGGAATTCGGCCCGGGCTCCAAGCACGGCCGCGGCTCGCGCCAGCGCGAGACAGCCGTCCGGCAGCGTGGCGAGCCGGATCAAAACGCTCCTGGCCACCGTGCCAGGGCTCATCCGTCGCACCTGAGCGGCGCTCTCCAGCGTCGGTTGCGTGTGCTCAGCCTCTAATGCATCGAGAAGAGCCGTCAGCAGGAACGGGTTCCCGCCGGTCATCTCATAACAGGCCCGACAGAACTCCGGATCCGCCGCTCTGGACCAATTCGCTTGAACGACCTGCTCGCTCGCGGTCTGAGTCAGCGGCGCCGGACGAAGCTGTGCGGCACCCGGATCGGTCGTTAGCCGGGCAAGGAGAGGGGCATCGCTGACGGCTTCCGAGCCGGGCGGTCTGCTTGTCACCAGCAACGCTATCGGCAGGCCATCCAGTCGGGGGCTGAGGTGGACCACGAACCGCAGCGACGGCAGATCAGCCCAGTGGAGGTCATCGACCGCTATCAGCACAGAACTCGCGCGGGAGATGTTGGCGGTCAGCCAGTACAGGCCGTGGAGCGCGGAGAACGATGCCTCAGGCACTTGTGTCGCGGGCTGGTGGCCGAACACCGGCGCCGCCAAAGCGGCTGATCCGCTCATCATTTCCGAGCGGCGCGGCGCGTCCAGGCCCGCAAGCCACGATTCAAAGAGCTGACGAGCAACCCCCCAAGCAAACTCGCTCTCCAGCTCACCGCCACGCGCCGCGAGCACGATCATGCCGCGGCGCTCGGCGTCGCTGCAGCTCCGCTCGAGCAGCGCCGTCTTGCCCACACCAACGTCGCCCTCGATCAGGACGGCCCCTCCGAATCCGGCCTCGGCACGGTCGAGCAACGCGGCCAGTTCGCGCAGCTCAGCGTCGCGCTCGAGTAGCTCGCTGCGGTCAGCGCTGCTCATCGACCCGGCAAAAGTAGTCCACGCCGAGTCGATCCATGGGGGTGTTGTCGGTCAAAGACCGGGGGGTAGTCCACGATGCGAAGCTCTCGCCGACACACGATCGTTTCGATCATGTCATTCAGCGAGCCGTTGCGGTTCGAGATCGAGATCGAGGCGACTGGGCCTCCAATCACCGGCCGTTGGCGGCGCGATGGTGAACCGGAGGGCACATTTGTCGGCTGGACCGAGCTGTTCGCCTCGCTCGACTCGGTCGTATCCAGCTTGACCGATCCCGCTGAGCGAGACGTTCCCTCGTCCAACGAGCTCAACGCGACGGCTAAGCGGTCGGGGCAATCAGCCGACGGTCACGGCGATGCTCACAGCGCGTGGCAGCGATCAGAAGTCCAATGACCAGAGCCGTGCCTACAAGCCCTCGCCGCCGGGGCGGAAACGCTGTAACTCGAAAAAGTCCACCCATCAACTCTCGGAGGTCTCCCCACATGCCCAAACCATTCGGAGCGCTCGTTGCAGCATGCTGTGCGCTCACCATCACCGCTGTGACCCTGCTCCCAGGTGCCGCGGCGTCGGCGTCCCCGGGGGCGTCGGCAGCGGCAAGCCTGCCGACGGTCAACGTTGCGGTTACTGGCAAGACGGGCATTGCGGTGTCTGGTAGCGAGGTGTCGGGGGCGGTGAACGTCAGGTCGACGTTTGCTGGTAAGGGTCAGGGCGGCTATGGGCTGGTTCGTCTGGATCAGGGCGTGTCGTTCGCGGAGGCGTTGGGTGCTGTGCAGAGTCATCATGGTGACCCCAATGCGTTGACGCCGTTTGGGTCGCTGGTGGTTGCTGCTGATGCGCCGGGGACGGTGCAGACGGTCCTGGCGGCGGGCAACTACGTGGCGTTGAATCTGACCGGTAATGGGCCGGCGGCGAATGTCGCGCAGTTCACGGTCACGCAGTCGTCCTCGCCGGCGGCGCTGCCGAAGGCGGCGGCGACCGAGACGTCGATCGAGTTTGGCTTTGAGGGCCCGAAGGTCCTGCATGACGGGACGATCGTGCGGATGGTCAACGGCGGCTATCTGGTGCACATGGACTCCTTGATCGGCGCTCGTAACAAGCGCGGCGCAGACAGGATCGCGGCGTTGCTGAGGGCCGGTAAGGACAACAAGGCTCAGAAGCTCGCGACGGGCTTTGTTGACCTGATGGATCCTGCGTCGCCTGGCGCGATGCAGCAGCAGGTCCTGGACGCCAAGTCTGGCTACTACGTCCAGGCTTGCTTTATGGACACCCAGGACGGTCGCGAGCACACGACGCTCGGGATGGAGCGCGTGATCCGGATCGCCAAGTGAGAACCGGCGAGCAGGCCGCGCGACTTCGGTCGCGCGGTCGCCGCGCCGGGCTGCTGGCGCTGGCGGTCATGTTCAGCGCCGGCATGCACGCGGCGCTGGTTCCCGAGCATCTGAAGGAGATGCCGCCGTTGGGATGGTCGTTCATCGGCGCGGCACTGGTCGGCGCGGCACTGGCCTACGCGCTCGTGTCGGGCCCCGAGGACCGGTTGGCGGCGAGGCTGGCGGCCCTGTTCCTAGCAGCCGAGATCGTCGCCTGGGTGGTGTTCGTGACCGTCCACGTGCCCGGCTTGATGAGCACCCCCGAGCCGGTCGAGACGATCGCGCTCGTCTGCAAAGCAGTCGAGCTGTCAGGCCTGGCACTCGCGATCTGGATCGGCTGGCCCGACCAGCTCCCAGCCTCAATCAGCTCGCCGCAGCCGCTGCTTCAAACGACCACGCCAGGATCACCCACCACCGGCACGCAACACCCAGATCTACCAACACGCTGACCAGCACCAGACCACCAACACCCAAACCACGCTCAAACGCCGGCCGCAGCCCAGCCGGCTCGCGCACAAGCCCACCACGACACCCAAGCGCCCCCGGCAAGTTCGCGGACACTGACCGATCCACGAGTGCGACGCGAGGTCGCCCGACACGAAACGTCGGCCAGGAGGGTTCGAGGGTGTCACCGTCGCGGGCGACCTGCGGTACCAGCCAGTTTGATCCTTGACGTCGAGCTCACCCACGATCGGACGCTTTCAACCACCCCGGGACCGTCGTCACCGAACCTCCACGGTGAGCGGGACAACCTCGGGAACCCTGGGGAGCATCGCGAAGATCGGCGCGGTGCGATCCAACGCCTGGATCTGGCGCTCCCGATCGACCCACGAGCACGACGGGCTGCTCGGGCGGATCGAGGTACAGGCCGACGACGTCGCGGACCTTGTCGATCGGACAGCGGGGTCCTTGGACACTCTTTAGGTCTGCTGACGAGCAGGTTTCAGCCCTGAACGCCTTCCAGACCCGTGCAGGCCGTCCCCCTGAGCGGATGCGAGACGTGACAAATCGTCCGCGCCCGACCGGATTTGCCACAGACGGCATCGAAATCGGGCCGGTTTGCGACAAATCACCTCCCGGCGACCGGGTTTGTCGCGTTTGACATCCCCGATCGCGCTCCCTTCGACAGCCAAACCGACTTCCAAGTACTGAGCACAACCCGGACTTGTCGTCTGCGCTGCCCATGGAGTCGAGCGGGAGGTCGGGGGTTATGCTCGCGGGGCGTCGCCCTGCGCTGGGCGGGGCGCTGGTCCTGAGAGGGGCGTGTGATGCGGGTAGGGCTTGGTGGTGTGTTGGTGGTGGTTGGGGTGTTTGGGTTTGTGTGTTCGTCTGCGTTTGGTGCGGTGACGCCGGGCTGGGAGTGTGTTCCGGCGACGGCGGGTCAGGCGGTCACTTCGGGGGGGACGGGGTCGTCGCCGTCGTGTTCTTCTGGGACGGCGGTGTTGGCGCCGACGTATGTGTCGGCGGGGGTTGGTGGCAGGCCGACGGTGGAGTTTTCGGCGGTCAATGTGCAGGTGGTGTCGGGGTCTGGGTCGACGAGCGGGGCGGTCAATGGTGAGGGCAATCTGGTCGTTGGCTATGCGGAGAACGCGAGTGGTTATTCGCGGGCTGGGTCTAATGATCTGGTGGTGGGTTCTGATGACGGCTGGTCGGGCTATGGTGAGCTGGTCGGTGGCACTGCGAATCAGGCCAGCGGCGCGTTTTCGACCGTGTTCGGTGAAGCCAATGTTGCGTCGGGCGCTGACGCCTCGGTGACCGGCGGCGAAAATGGTCTGGCATCAGGAGCGGCGGCGTCAGTCGACGGCGGCAATCACGACACCGCTTCGGGTTCCAACGGCTCGTGGGCCGCGGGGGGCTTCAAGAACGTGTCCGATGGAAGCTCGACATCGGTCGGCGGCGGCGCGTTCAACGTCGCCGGTGGGGCCAATGCGTCGATCGCCGGCGGCGCGTTCAACACTGCCGCCGGCGCCTATGGCGCGGTCGCGGGCGGCTGTTCGAATCTCGTCGGTTCCGGCAGTGCCAGTGTGAACGCGGACTGCACGAACGCCAAAAGCTTTGCGGGCGATTTCGCGAGTGTGACCGGCGGCGACGGCAACCATGCCAGCGCGATCGACTCCGCGGTCATGGGGGGGCGTTCAATACCGCCGCCTCAGGCTCGAGTGCCGTCGCGGGTGGGTGCTCGAACCTCGCCGGTGGGGGAGCCGTCAATTTCAACGTCGACTGCAAACAACGCCGGCTTTGGCGCGGACTTCACGTCGGTGACCGGCGGCGACGGCAACCAGGCAAACGCACTCGACGGCTCAGTCACCGGCGGCGAGGAGAACACTGCCGGAGGCACGGAGAGCTCGGTCAGCGGCGGCGTGGAGAACCTCGCCGGCGGCGGACTGACCGCGATCCTGGGCGGTCTTGGGGAGAACCTGTCCACTTTCGAAGACAGTCAGGCGGGCTCGACCGTGTTCACCCCCTGACCCGCCCGTCCGCGTCAGGTGGCGCGACCTGCTCGAGCTCGGCGAACCCGCATCACCCGTCGGGCGATGTAGGCGAGCAGTAGCACCCCGACCACGATCGCGAGGTAGCGGTCATATCGTGTCGCGGCGTTGTAGATGGCGTTGATGTGACTGCCCGAGAGGTAGCCGACGCTGGTCCATACGAGCACCCACAGCGCGGCGCCGATCGCGTTGAAGATCAGGAATCTCAGCCAGTGCATGCCGCTCGTGCCGGCGATGATGCCGTTGGCCTGACGCAGACCCTCCACGAACCGCGCGATGATGATGATCTTGCCGCCGTGGTGGTCGAAGAACAGCGTTGCCTTGTCCAGGCGCTCGGGTGTGAGAAACACGTAGCGGCCGTAGCGTTCAGCCAAGCGGCGGCCGCCGAAGTGGCCGATGGCGAACCCGACGTTGTCGCCGATCAGGGCACCGACGAACCCGAGCAGTGCAACGAGGACGATGTTGAGGCGGCCGGTGCCGGCGTACACGGCACCGAGGATCAGGATCGTCTCGCCCGGAACCGGCACTCCGAAGTCTTCGACCATGACCAGTCCGGTGACTGCCAGGTAACCGTACTGATTGAGGGTCGGCTCGAGGCTGTGCAGAACCCCCGGCAGCTGCTGAGTCGTCTGGCTCATCAGCTCTTGCTTGGGGCTGCTTGCGGCTCCTCCTGGGTCGCGGTCCCGTCCTTGGCGGTGCGCATCGGAACGCCGGCGGCGGCGTAGGCATCGGATGCGTCGAGCGTCTCTGCTTTGAGCAGAGCGTGGGCGAGGTTGTCGAGCTGCGCGCGATGATCGGAGATCAGCTGGCTGACGTCGACATGCGCCGCATCGACGAGCCGGTGTAGCTCCTCGTCGACGAGCCACTGCGTCTGCGGTGAGGTTTCGCTCGTCCCGGGAAATGACGGTCCCGATGCTCCGTCGGGGATCCACGTGATCGGCCCGAGCTTCTCACTCATTCCCCACCTACCGACCATCTCGCGTGCAATCTGGGTGAGCTGCTCGAGATCTGACTCGGCGCCGGTACTGATCTCCGCGTAGACGACCTCCTCGGCGACGCGGCCGCCGAGCGAGACCTTGATCTTGGCCTCGAGCTCCTCCCTGGAGTAGGAGACCCGGTCTGAGTCTGGCGCCGAGAGGGTGACGCCGAGAGCCATGCCGCGCGGAATGATCGACACCTTCCGAACGGGATCCGCCCCCGGGGTGAGCATCCCGACGAGCGCGTGGCCTGATTCGTGGTAGGCCGTACGCTCGCGGTCCGCGGCGCTCAAGAGGATTCCGCGCGGAGCGCCGAGCAGGATCTTCTCCAACGAGTCGGTGAAGTCCGCCATCGTAACCTGGTCATGGCCACGTCGTGCGGCCAGCAGCGCCGCCTCGTTGCAGAGATTGGCCAGATCGGCGCCGACCATCCCGGGCGTCGTCGCCGCCAGCGCGTCGAGGTCGACGTCGTCGGCAAGCGGCATCGACCGCGTGTGAACGTGCAGGATCTGAACGCGTCCCGTCCGGTCGGGTGCCTGCACCGCAACCCGACGGTCAAAGCGCCCCGGGCGCAGGAGCGCCGGGTCCAGGATCTCGGGACGGTTGGTCGCCCCGAGCACGACGACGGCCTCCGTCGACTCGAATCCGTCCATCTCGGTCAGGATCTGGTCCAGAGTCTGCTCGCGCTCGTCGTTGGCGCCGGTGATGCCGGCTGAGCCCTGGCGCGAGCGGCCGATCGCGTCCAGCTCATCGATGAAGATGATCGACGGCGCGGCCTCCTTGGCCTTCGCGAACAGATCGCGGACACGCGCCGCCCCAACGCCGACGATCGCCTCGATGAACTCCGACGCCGCGATCGAGAAGAACGCGGCGTGGGCCTCGCCGGCAACCGCTCGCGCGAGGAGCGTCTTTCCTGTGCCGGGCGCACCGAACAGGAGCACCCCATGAGGCATCCGCCCGCCGAGGCGCACGTACCGATCCGGTGTCTTGAGAAAGTCGACGATCTCAGTCAGTTCGGCCTTCGCCTCGTCGATACCGGCAACGTCATCGAACGTCACGCGAATCCGGTCAGGATCAACCCGGCGGGCCTGCGAGCGGCCGAAGTTGCCCAATCCGCCAAGGCCTCCGGCACCGGCCCGAGCGCGCCGCGCAAAGAACCAGAACAGCCCGATCAGCAACAGCGTTGGGCCGAAACCGAGCAGGATCTCGCTCAGCACCGATGTACCAGGGTTCGGATTCTTGGCGTTGACCTGGACATTCTTCGCGCGAAGCTGAGCGGTCAGCGAGGCGTTGTTCCAGAAGCTCGGGACCTGGGTTGAGAACAGTGTCGTCGGGGTGGCTTTCGCGTCGTTTGCGGGGTAACGAACCTTGGCCGTGAACGTGCCCTGGATCGTGTCCGCCTTCGAGGAGATCGACTTCACCCGGCCGGCCTGCAGCTGCTGCACGAAGAAGGGACTGAACGGGATCGTCACCCGCGGCTCCCCTGAGGACTGCATCACGAGCAGGGTCAGCCAGTTGAGCGCCAGCAGAGCGATGAACACAAGCCAAAACCAGCGCAGCCGGTGTGGAGGGGGCGGTTTGGGCGCCTCGGGCGTCCCCCGTCCATCGGGCGCGGGGGCCACTCGCCACCCGCCCTCATCTCGAGGCAGCGGCGGCGGCCCGGCGTTGTCACTGCGGTGGAGCACCATCTATCGCTTGCAGATTGACACGTCCGACGTCCGGTTGCACTGAAAGCAACGAGCTGCCGGCCGCCATCAGCGTCGTGCGTCTGCGCCGGGGAGTGCCGTCTCGGGCCATGATCTGAACGGAGACGGCGGCGACGTCAGCTACAGTCGGCTGGGTCGAACCATGGCCGTCGCTTCCTCGCGTCCCCGGCGTGATGAGCTGCCGGCGGGCGCACCGCGGCCGAGAGCTCGTTCTAGACGTACCTTTGGAACCGAATGCACGCTATACGTGCATTGCGTTCCGAGCCACCGAGCCTGAAGACGCGCACGAGCTCCTCGGGGCTCGGCGCCGAGCGCTGCTGCCAGACCTCGACGTCGTGAACCTCGCCAAGGCGGCCGAGGGCCGGGCCGGCCACCGCCGGACGCCGGGCCAGAGGCGCGAGAAGCTCGCCAGCTTGGCGGGGGTCGGCGTGTCCTGGTACACGTGGCTCGAGTAGGGGCGCGACATCAGCCCCTCGCCGGAGGTTCTCGACGCGCTCGCCCGCGCGCTGCGGCTCGACTCCGCCGAACGCAGGACGCTGTTCGCGCTCGCGCGAACAGAGCTCCCGCTTGCTCACGACTTGACTGGCGCCGATCCCGAGCGGCTCGACGGGGAGATGGCCCAGCTGATCGCCCTGGGTCAGCGCTCGCGCGCCCACAGGCGTCCGCCTTCGGTGCAGACGCCTACCCCAGCATCGAGGAGAAGGCGGCCGCGCTGTTGCAGTCGCTGGCGCGTAGCCATGCGCTCGTGGACGGAAACGAGCGCCTCGCTCTCGCCGCGACGATCGCGTTCCTGGGCATCAATGACCAACAGCTGACGTTCACAAACGACCAGGCGTATGACCTCGTGATCGCGGTCGCGACCGGCGAGCTGGACGAGGTGCCCGCGATCGCGAGCGTGCTGGCGCCAGATCTCGCGCCGCGCCGGCGCTCCCGATGACCGGGTGATCGAGCGGCGCGCCGGCATCGCGTCGACCGAGCTCACTCCTGTTTCTGCAGGTTTTCTTGCAGCCGTCGCCGGCGACGGTGATGGTGGGCGCACCCGTGTTAGCGTGCTGCCGCCCGAGGCCGTGGTCAGCCGCCGAGCCCGGCTAGGACCGCGGCCTGCCACGCGCGTCGGTGCGCGAACCCGGCGCCGCCAAGCTCATTGTCAAGCGCAACCAGAACACTTACCCGCCGCCTCGGAATCTCGGTCGTACTCGTACTGGCGAGTGCCGGCCTGTTCTGGTTGGGGGCGCGTTCGTCGCCGGCGAGCGCCGACCCGGGCGCGCTGACGCAGCGGCTCAGCGCCGGCCAGAACCGGGTGTCGGCGCTTTCGGGGGCGGTCGGCGCTGATAACGGGCGGCTGCGACAGCTGGATGCCGGCATCGCCGGGCTACAGAGCAAGATCGCTCGCATCCAGTCCAACCTCGACGCCCAACGCGCCAAGCTGTTGCGCATGCGCCGGGAGCTGAACGCGGAACGCGTGCGGCTGGCCCGCCTGAAGGCCTACGAGCGCAAGGCCGAATACGTGCTCTCCCAGCAGCTCGTCGCCAGCTATGAGAACGGGCAGCCCGACCTCGTCAACGTGGTGCTCGACGCGAGCGGATTCTCGAACCTGCTCGAGCGCCTTTCCTTCGCCCGGCGGGTCAGGGTTCATGACCAGCACGTCGTCACAGCGGTGATGGTGACTCGGGATCGCGTCGCCGCGCAGGCCGTGCTGTTGGCCGACCTGGAGGGCCGCCAGCAGGACGTCACCGCGCGGGTGCTGGCCGAGCGACACCAGGTCGACGCGGCGAAGTTGGCACTGCTCAACGAACAGGTGTCGGTGACCAGTACGCGTGACAAGCACCTCAGTCAGCTGAACTCCGCCCGCGGCCAGGTCGCATCGTTGCGCCATCAGCTGGCCCGGCTCCACGCCGAGCAAGCCAGGCAGGCGGCCCAGGCCGCCACCGCAGCGGCCCCCGGCGAGGTGGGAGGGGTGACATCGGACGTCAGTCACGCAGGCTCAGATCCGATTCCGGGCTTCACGATCGGACGCGACGACATGGGCGTCGATGCGACCGCACCGACGGGCACGGGAATCTACGCGCCGCTGGCCTCCACCCTGGTGGAGGTACTGCAGGACTGGTATTCAGGCGAGCCGCTGATGCTGTTCCGCTTCGACAGTCCGCCGCCCGGCGCACCATCGGACTACTGGTACGTGGCCGAGCAGATCGACCCGATAACAACCACGGTCGGCGCCAGATTCCAGGCCGGCCAGAGGGTCGCCTCCTACGCCCCCAGCGGCACCGGGATCGAGATCGGTTGGGGGTCGGCTACCTCCAATACGCGCACGCTCGCAGGGGCGACGGATCCCGCCGCCGCCAACCCGCCGGCCGGCTCGACCACCGTCTGGGCCGAGTCCTTCAAGCGCGCCTTCGGAATCCCATAGGCACAGACTCGCGCTGGGCCCTTGACGCGTGTTGAGTGCGGCGGAACGATTGCACTCTGTCGGTCATCGCTGAAACCCACGTTGACGGCGAAATCGCCCGCTTGCGGGCCTCGATCGACCGCGAGGCTGCGACGGCTGACAGATCGCTGAACGACCATCCGTCTGCGGCCGATGCCGGTTACCCAAGCTGGGGAGCGGCTGAGCATCGAGAGCTGAGTCGGCAGCTCGCCGCTCTGCGTGAACATGTGACTCGGGCGCCGCGCCGGAGCCAGGATCAGCTTGACCTGCGCGCAGAGTTCGCAACGCTGCTGTGCTTCGCCAGGACTCTGCGGGACGACGCGGAGACCTGGCGGGCGGGGTTGAGGGGTGGCCTCGAGGAGCTCGAGCGAACCGAGGCCGCAGCGCGCAGAGAGCGCGAGAGGTTGGCCGTCGAGCGTGAGGTCCTCGTGCGACGGCGAGATGCCCTGCAGCTGACGATCGATCAGACGGCCGACCGGATCGCACGCGAGAGCGGCGGCGATCGTCGTCGAACGCTGCCCGTGTTCAGACTTGGTGACGCCGTGAGCGTCTGTTCGATCGCCGTCCTGAGCCCAAGGAGATGGTTCCGATTCCAGCAGCACTGGCTCGTGACGCTCGACGACTCTCGGGACCACGTGCAGGTCAGGCGCAGCTGCTGAGCGCGGCCGCGGCAATCGTCGCCGTGAAACGCCTGTTGCCCGCCGGCATGGTGTGCGTGGCGGCGATCGCGGCGAGTCCGGCAGGAGCTGCGGCTCACCCGGTTGCGCCGAAGTGGTCGGGTCGCCTCGACGCCCGGATCGACTTCAGCCCGGCGTTTGACCGGATCCTCTACTCGCACCCGGCTGCGCTGGTGCGCGGCGTCGCTCCCGACGGCGCCAACGGGGTCAACGCCGAGTGGGAGCGCGGACAGGGCCCCGGGATGTACGTCGAGGAGCAGCGGCACGGCGAGGAGGCAATCATCGCCGGGCTCGTCCGCCACAGCCCGAAATTGTGGCGGCTCGGCGCGCGTGAGTTCGCGTGGGGATTCGCCCACCAGGGGCCGGCGGGGAACTTCCCCGACACCGAGGATCCCTTTCACTCGACGTCATTCTTCGTCGAGGGTGTCGCGCACCTGACGCTCGTGCTGCGCCGGGCCGCCCGCGCCGGGGTCGCCGTGCCGCGTCCGCTGCTTGGCGAGGTCAACTCGTTCGTGCCGCGGCTGCACAGGGCGGCCAGCTGGATGGCAAGCCGTGGTGTGTGGCGCGCGGGGTTGGCCGGCGACGCGCCGTATACGCACCGCCGGTTTCTGGTCGCATCGGCGCTCGGTCTGACTGCGGTGCTGACGGGTGATCGGCTCCTGGCCCGTCGCGCGCGTGAGGCGCTCGAGCTGGGGCTAACGGCCCAGCTCAGCGATGGCGTGTTCCCGGAGCTGGGCGGATTTGACTCCTCCTATCAGGCGCGCGGGATCGTGTACGCCGAGCACTACCTCGCCTGGGTGCCGCACGCGCTGAGCTCGCTCGCCCCCGCGATCGCTCGCGGACTGGCCTGGGAGCGGACGAGAATCCTGGCGTCGGGCGAGGTGATGATCGTCGGCAACACGCGCGCCAACGGCGTCATGGTCGACCACAACGGACCGAAGCGAGTCGTCTACCCGATGGTCGCCGAGGCGTTGGCCTGGTGGGGGCTGGCTCGCCAGATCGCGCCCGACGTGCGGGTCGCGGCACGAGTCTCGGTGTGGGGTGACGCGCACCCGGCAGACGTCGGCATCTGAGCCAGCCGATCATGCGTCAAGATACGCGGAGTTCACTGACGACCCGGGGGACGGAACATGTCTGGTCGATGTCTTCGACGTTGGCTTGGCTTGGGTGGCATCGCACTGTTGGCCGGCACGCTGGCTTGTTGCGGCGGTAGGTCCGCTCCTCACGCTGCCTCGACACGAACCGGTTCGGCGGCTGAGGGGCCGCGGTCTGCGACGTTGAGCTCGGCCTCGCGTCTGCAGCTCGGGACGCTCGCGGGTGACCTCGACGTCCCGGATCAGGTCCCCGCGGGCTGAGGCGGATCATCCGGTGTCGGCGCCGGACCCGGACCCGACTGCGACCAGGCGAGCGCGGCGCCGGCCACGGTGACTGACACGAGCTGGCCGGGAGCGAGGTCCGCGTCGCTATGCAACCGGGCCAGCACGGCGGGGGTCTCGGCCCCGGCGACACTCAGCTCCGCAAGCGCGTCGTGTCCGTAGTACTCGACTGAGACGACCCGGGCCACGACGCCGGCGTCGGTGTCGCCGGCGGTCACGCGCAGCTGTTCGGGTCTGATCATGAGCGTCGCACGACCGTCCGGTGTCATCCGGCCGTTGGTCTCGATCGCAAGCTCGCCGAGCGCGCAGCGTCCGCGTCCCGACGCGACGACCGCCGGCAGCAGGTTCACCTGGCCGAGCGCCGCTGCCGCCGCCGGTGTGGGCGGGTCGCGGTAAAGCTGTTCGGGGTGCGCGCAAGCGGAGATCGCGCCGTCGGCAAGCAGCGCGATCTCGTCGGCCAGCGCGAGCGCCTCGTCCTGGTCATGGGTCACGAGCAGCGCGGTCGTCCCGCGCTCGCGCAGGATGCGGACGACGTCACGACGCAGATCGACGCGCATCGGTGCATCGAGGGCGGCGAACGGCTCGTCGAGGAGCACGAGCGCCGGCCCGACCGACAGGGCGCGCGCAAGGGCGACCCGCTGCTGCTGGCCACCCGACAGCTCGTGGGGATAACGTCCCTCGAGGTCGTCCATCCCGATCAGCTTCAGCAGCTCGTCGACCGCGCCTCGCCGGCTCCGTCGCAGGCCGAACGCGATGTTGCCGCGGACGGTGAGGTGGGGGAACAGGGCGCCCTCCTGCGGCACGTACCCGACTCCGCGATGGCGGGCGCTCACCGCCCCGCGCCCGTCATCGACGACTGCGCCGGAGATCGCGACGATCCCGGCGTCAAGACGTTCGAAGCCGGCGATCACGCGCAGCAGGGTGGTCTTGCCGCTGCCGGACGAGCCGAGGACGGCCGTGATCGCGCCCGTCGGGACATCCAGATCGAGATCGCGCAACACGCTCGCGTCGCCGTAGCTCTTGCTTGCCGCGCGCAGGCTGACCGCCGTGGGTGTCATGTTGAAGCTCCCCGGTCGCGGTCAAACCACAGTGCGAGCAGCGCCCCGGGAACCACCGCAAGCCCGATCATCATCAGGGCATATGGTGCTGCCGAGCTGTAGTCGATGTTCTGCTGGAAGGCCCAGAACTGAGTCGCGAGCGTCTGGACTCCGATCGGCGCCAGAACGAGCGTGGCCGTGAGCTCGGTGATCGTCTCGAGGAACACCAGGCAGAACCCGGCCAGCAGGCCCGGGGCGATGATCGGGACTGCGACGCGGAGGAATACCACGGCCGGATGGCGACCGAGCGACTGGCCGACGTCGATCAGCGTCGCGGGCAGCTGCGTCACCGACGCTTTGACGCAGACCAGCGCCAGAGGAAAGCTGAGCAGCGCGTAGGCGGCGACGAGCAGCGTCGAGCTCTCATAGAGCCCGAACGCATAGCGGGTGGAGAAATAGACGAGGCTGAGCGCGATCGTCACTCCCGGCACCGCTCTGGTCAGATAGGTGCTGCGCTCGATCGCGTTCCGCACCCCTGTCCGGCGCCGAAAACCGACGAGTGCCACCGGCACCGCCAGCAGGACCGCCACGATCGCGCCCAGCGCGCTGTACTTGAGCGTCGTCCAGGTAGCCGAGGCGAGGCTCGCGGCAGCCGGCAGGGTCGCGTGGTCGCTGCGGCTCATCCAGTACAGGATCGTGGTAAGCGGCACCGCGACGCCGACCGCTATCAAAGCCAGCAATCCCAGCAACGCCGGGACCGTCGCGCGCCGCGAGCGGAACCGACGCACGCGCCGCCGCCGCCGGCCAACGCTCAGCCGGCGCCCGGGTAGGAGGCCCTCCGAGACCACCAGCAGCAGACCAAGGCCGACCAGCGGGACGCCAAGCACCGCGGCGGCCGCCGGGTCGAATGCGAACTCGGTGAAGATCTCGGTGGTGAACGTCTGGTAGCCCAGGATCTCGAACGCGCCGAACTCCGAGATCACCGTCAGGGCCACGAGCAGCATGCCCCCGAGCACGGCGACGCGCAGAAGCGGCAGGACGACCCGGAAGAACACCTGCCACGTCGGGGTGCCGAGGCTCTCGGCGGCCTCCTCGTGGCCGGGGTCGATCCGCCGAAGCGCGGCGGCGACGGGCAGGTAGACGAGCGGATAGGTCCCCATCGTCATCACGATCGTGGCACCGAGCAGGGGCGCCATCCGGGGCGCAAACGAATGCCAGGCGTAGCCGACCACGAAGTCCGGGATCGCGACCGGGAGCACCAGCAGGATCGACCAGACACGGCGGCCAGGGATCACGACGCGCTCGGTTATCCACGCCGCGGCAGTCCCGATCACACCCGCGAGCAGCGACACGATCGCAGCCAGCAGGACCGTGTGGGTGAGCAGCATCGCCGAGCGCGAGCGAAACAGCACCGTGCGGATCTCCGTCCAGCCGGCGCTGCGCGCATCAAGCGCGACCAGGAGCAGCGGTGCCAGCAGGGCGAGTGCGATAGCCGCCGCGATCACCAGCAGCGGAGCTTCGCGCGGCAGCAGGCCAAGCCGGCGGCGAGGTGGCCCGGCAGCCCGGCTTGACAACGCGGCCATCAGTCGGTCCCGCCTCGCTCCTACAGCAGGCCGGCCTGCTGAAGGAGATCGCGAGCGTCGTCCGCGGTCCCGATCTGGGCGGGGGTGATCGGGTTCGGCCTCAGACTCGAGACCGGCGGGAGTTCTGGATTCGGGGCGACACCGTTGACGAGCGGATACTCAAAGCTCGCGCTGTGGGCGAGCACGCTCTGACCCGCCTTGCTGACCAGGAATGCGAGGAATCGCTGTGCCGCCGCTTGATGTTGTGATGATTTCAGGATCGCTGCGCCCGAGATGTCCTCGACGAAGCCGGGATCGCGCGGTGCGAGCCAGGCCAGCCTGGCGTGGAAGTTCGATGCCCCCATCTCCTGGCGGATGCGGTAGTAGTAGTAATGGTTGATCAGTCCCATCGCGGCGACGCCCGAGTTCACGTCGCCGACCAGCGTTTCGTTGTCCGGCGTGTGGTCATTGGAGCCGGCGTTGGCCTTCAGCCCCTCCAACCAGGAGAGCGCGGCTGCATTTCCCCGCGCCCGCGCAACCGAGGTGACGATCGGCCAGAAGTCGGTCTCCGATGGCGCGAGCTCGAGCATCCCCTTGTACTTCGGGTCAGCGAGCGCGAGCGCCGTGCGGGGCAACTGTGAGGCGCTGATCTTGGCGGGGTTGTAGATCAGGGCGCTGAACCGGCCCGAGACGCCAAGCCAGTCCCCATTGGCGGCGCTGTCGCGGCTGGGCACCCGTGCCAAGGTGGCGCTGTTGACCTTTGCCAGCAGCCCGCGTTCATCGAGCTGAGCCAGCCAGTTGGAGTTCTCGGTGTAGAAGACGTCAGCCGGAGAATGACTCCCTTCCTGCTCGATCTGCGCGGTCAGGACATCCTCGTCGTCGCTCTTGAGCCGGACGACGATCCCGGTCTGCTCGGTGAACGACTTCACGATCGCCGAGGTGGTCTCGGGATGCTGCGCGCTGTAGATCGTCAGCGTCTGGCTGTCCCCGGAGCTGTCCGAGCCGCCGCAGGCTGCCAACAGCAGCGCGGCCATCACGGCCAGCCCGAGTGCCAACCCGGCCGCCGAGGTGGATCGTCGCACAGCGCTGCCATCTGCCCTGCTCCGTCCGATCACCGAGGACCCTCCTGTACCTTGGGAAGCTTAGGGTGCCCTAATTAGGTAACCCTAATGCAACTTGGCACGGAGTGCGCAGCCTCGCACCCAGCTGCGCTCAAGCGACGGACTCGCCGGTGACGGAGCTCACGCGGTCGGCAGCTGCGAGAGCTCAGCTCTGGTTTAGCGCCAGTGGCATCCCGTTGGGGATGCAGCGTTTGACCGCTGACTGGAAGGCCGGCGCGTTGGAATTGATCTGAGGCGGGAGGTTGAAGGCACCGTTTGTGGCGGGGTCGGGCATTGTCGGCACGCCGTGAGCTCGCATGCAGGCGGCGAACTTCACCATCTGCGTACGCTGGGCGGCGGTGACGGGCCGGTTGCCGGGCCCTTGGCTGCCGGGCGGCTGCAGCTTCCGGCACGCCCGCTGGGCCGAGTTGAAGGCGGGCGATTGGGCGACCGACGCCGACACGCCCTGGCTGACGCCGACGCCGAGCGCCGAGCGCTTCAAGGTCGGGTCCCGGAACCCGTGGACTCCGTGCGCTCGCATGCAGCGCGCGAACGCCACCTGCTCTGCGAGCGCGTGGCTCGCGAATTGCCTGGACGATTGCGTCGCGGTGGGCGAGTTCGATCCGCAGGCGGCGATCACGACGGCCACCGCGACCGAAACGCTCGCCACCCTTGCACGGCGTCGGGCCACTGCACTGATGCGATTCATGTCGTCTCCTTGACTCGCTGTGAAGTGGCTTGTACGCGCGGGTCGGTTTCGGCAACGTATCGCGGCGTTGATACCGCGCCGAAACCGGCGATCATTACTGTGGCCTGACGATGCGAGTGCTGGTGATCGAAGACGACGAGGAGCTGGCTGAGACAGTCGCAGCCGGGCTGCGCAACGCGCAGATCGCGGTCGACGTCGCGCTCGACGGCACCGACGGACTTCGGCGCGCACACATCAACGAGTACGACGTTGTGCTGCTCGACCGCGACCTGCCGGGGGTCCACGGGGACGATGTCTGCTCGGAGCTCGTCACCGGCGATTGCCGAAGCCGCGTGCTGATGCTGACCGCCGCCGCAAGCACGGCCGACCTGATCGAGGGGCTCGGGCTCGGGGCTGACGACTACCTCGCCAAGCCGTTTGACTTCGGCGAGCTGGTCGCACGGGTGGTCGCATTGACGCGCCGCGCGCAACCCTCGGTGCCGCCGGAGCTGCGCTGTGGTGACCTGGTCGTCGACACCGCGAAGCGGCGTGCCTCGCGCGGTGACCGCTCGCTCGCGCTGACACCGAAGGAGTTCGGCGTGCTCGAGCTGCTGCTCGCGTCACAAGGCAGGTGTGTGTCCGCCGAGGAGTTGCTCGCGCGCGTGTGGGACGAGGAGGCGGACCCGTTCACGAACGCCGTCAAGGTCACGATCAGCCGTCTGCGAGCGAAGCTTGGCGATCCGCCGCTGATCGAGACGGTCGCGAAGTATGGGTACCGGATCTGATGACCTCGGCAACTGGTGAAGCTCGGCTTGGCTGGCGATCGCGGTTGCCACGGCGGACCGTCCGGATGCAGCTCACGGCCCTCTACGGGCTGGTGCTGACGCTATCCGGAGCGGCCGCGCTCGGGATCACGATCGTGCTCGCCTTCGGCTTCCGCGCCACGTCAGTCCAGTCGGTCACCGGGGCGGTTCGCTCAAACCAGTTCGCGCGTGACTTCGTCGCGATCATCGTCGGTGGTGGGATTGCGCTCGGCGTTGTGGCGCTCGCTTCCGTGTGGGTGGCATGGCTGGTCGCGGGACGGGTACTGAGTCCGTTGCGGTCGATCACCACGGCGGCCCGTGACATCTCGGCGACGAGCCTCGACCGCCGATTGGGGCTCGATGGCCCCGATGACGAGCTCAAGGAGCTTGGCGATACGTTCGACGGACTGCTGGAACGACTCGAGGCGTCCTTCTCCGCCCAGCGGCAGTTCGTCGCCAACGCGTCTCACGAGCTGCGGACACCGCTGGCCCGCTTGAAGACACTGACCCAGGTTGCGCTCTCGGACCCGAACGCCGACGTGGTCTCGCTGCGAGCCGCCCACGAGCGCGTGCTGGCATCCGAGACCCAGCTCGAGCAGCTGCTCGAAGCTCTGTTGGCACTCGCGGAGGGCGAGCAGACCTCGAGCAGGCGCGCACAGGTCGACCTGGGCGCCGCCGCCGCGCGAGCGCTCGACGGCCATGCGGAGGAGATCGCCGGCAGCGGCCTGCGCGTCGACGCTGCGCTGGAGTCGACCGTCGTGACGGGCGATCCGCGGTTGGTCGAGCGATTGCTGGACAACCTCGTTGACAACGCGATCCGCCACAACGAACGGGGCGGGTGGATCGAGATCACCACCGGCAGCGACGTCCTGTCCGTCGCCAATGGCGGCCCGGCGATCTCGGCCGGGGAGCTCGAGCTGATCAGGCAGCCGTTCGGCCGCCGCGCCGGTGAGCGTCGAGGCGGTGCCGACGGGCACGGGCTGGGTCTGTCGATCGTGCAGGCGATCGCCGCCGCGCACGGTGCCGCGATCTCGATCCGCGCGCCCGGCGACGGCGGCCTGCGCGTGGAGCTTCGGTTTGGTGCCGGCTCGCGGAGCGTCGGCGACTGATTCGCGCAGGATCTCCCTGCCGGCGATCAGTTCTCCGTTGTCGGCCGGTCCTAATGTATGACCGTCGACCGGCGGGCGACGACGATCGATGACCCGAACGCCCAAGGAGATAGAGATGGCCGAACCCAGGATTGGAACCCATCAGGAATGGCAGACCGCCCGCGCTGAGCTTGCGAAGCTCGAGGCCGAGCATGCGGAGCTCACTCGGAAGGTCACCGAGCGCCGACGCCAGCTTCCGTGGGTCCCGGTGGAGAAGGAGTACCGCTTCGACACCGACGCCGGGTCCAAGACGCTTGCCGAGCTGTTCGACGGGCGCTCGCAACTGCTCGCCTACAACATCATGTTTGGGCCCGACTACACGCTCGGAGCGTGCCCCGGCTGCACGAACCTGGGTGATGAGCTCGACGGGACGCGTGTGCATCTCAACCACCGCGACGTGACGTTGATCTGCTTCTCACGCGCCCCGATCGATCGGCTGACCGCCTACAAGGAGCGGATGGGCTGGCAGTTCCCCTACGTCTCGACCTACGAGACCGAGTTCCCGTTCGATTTCGGACTCGCGCTGACCCCCGAGCAGACGCAGCAGATCCCTGAGGTCCGCGACACGCTCGACGACCCTCCCGAGTGGCTGCAGGAGTGGGGGCGGCAGATCGGAGCCAAGCTTGAGGACGGACTGCGCGAGGGACCGGGTTTCATCGCCTTCGCGCGTGACAACGGGACCGTGTACCACACCTACACGGTGACGGCGCCCGATCCGTTCGTGGCGCCGTACCACTCGTTCCTGCTCAGCCGTACACCGAAGGCGCAGTCGGAGGAGCCGCGCTCGTGGCGTAAGGACGAGTACCCGGACTGACCCCGCGCGGGCGCGGGCGTCAGCTGGTCGGAACGATCAGCACCGCGCAGCGTGCACTGTGCGACACCGTGTTCGGAACCGATCCCAGGACTCGCCGCGTCCCGGTCATGCCCCGGTTGCCTACGACAATCATCTCGGCGCCCTGCTCGGCCGCGATCTTCAGCAGCGCATCCGCCGGATCCCCCGGCCAGACGTGGGACTCGGTCGCCACTCCGTAGGGTGCCAGCCGCTGGCGGGCGCGATCGGCGTACTGCTCGCCTCGGGTGCGAAGCTCCTCATCGGCGAAACAGGTCACGATGTGGACCTTCTGATCGAGCGCCTGAGCGATCTCGCCGGCGCGGTCCACGGCCCGCTCGGCCCTGTCGGATCCATCGGTTCCGACGACGATTGGTCCTGCCGTTGCCATCTCACTCCCCTTGGTCGCTGATCGCGGCGTCGACGGCGATCGTCGGGACCGTACTCGATCCTTGGCGAACCGTGGATTCGGTGCGATCATTGGTCTGACAGGTCCTCTTGGAACGATCTTCGTCTATAGGGCAGCAACGGTTCGCAATCTCCGTGCAGAGTGTGGAGTCGCTGGTCGCGCGTGGGCAGCGCCTGGTCGACTCCGGGCCTCCCCGGGACCCGATCGCGTGGTATATCGAGGCTGCCTACATCGGGGACCTGTCGGCGCTCGGCACCGCTGCGACGATCGCCTCACGCGGCGAGCCGCAGGCCCACTAAGGACAGAACGGACGCCGCGTGGGAGCGCGCGTCACCCGGTGGGCCAGATCAGTTCGTCGACGGCGCGGCGCTCCCGCGCCGGGGGCTGGGCGAGGTCGGCGGACGGGGGGACGCACGCCGGCGCCGCACGTCCGATCGCCGCCATCGTGCTGACCTCCCAATGCTCGGGAACCGCGAACTCGGCCGCCATCTGCTCGCGATCAAACGCCCGGAACTGGCGAGCTGAAAGGCCGAGCGCCTGGGCCTGCAGCGTCAGGTGCGCGACGGCCTGTCCGAGGTCATAGAGCGAGAACTCCGAGTATTCCCAGTCGGTGTCCTGCACCAATCGATGCGCCAGGTTCGCGATCAGCAGGCTGGCCGTCGGCGCCCACGTTGCCGAGCTGCCGGCGAGGTGGCGAACAAGCCGCTCGTGGATCGCGTCCCCACGGCGCCCGATGATGAACGCCCACGGTTGCGAGTTGCCCGCAGACGGCGCCCAGCGCGCCGCCTCGAGCAGCACCTCGACCTCGTCATCGGTCATCTCATAGGACGAGTCAAAGCTCGTCGGGCTCCAGCGGCTCGCCAGCAGCGGGTGTAGCGAGGGCCGCTCGGTCATCGCTCAGAGCCCTTCGAGCAACCTCAGCAGGTCATCCTTGCGGTAGCCCTGCTGGCGAGCGACGTCGATCAGCTCGCGGGCCTTGCTGAGCACGACGCTTTTTGGGAGCGCGTCCACTGTCGTCGCGTCCAACATCGTGCTAGTCGCGATAGTACTGATGGCCGATCGCGCCGCGAGACGACGAGGTGCTAAGGCCGGCTTGACTCGGCGGCCGGGCGCACGTGGGCTTGCAGCGCCTGCAAGAACGCCGGGACCTGCTGCTTGGCGGCCCCGCGGATCCGGACCTGCCCCTCGGGCAGGCCGAGGACGAACTCCTTCTTGTCACGCGAGATGATCTCGAGTCCCTCGTAGGGGACCGAGACGTGCTCACGCGGGGCGCCCCCGCCGCCGGTGCTGATGATGATCAGCCGCTCGCTCGTGCATGCGAGCACCACGTTGGTGGACTTCCGCAGCTCGTTGAGGGCGTGGCCGGCGCCGAGCACGGTCCCCGGGACGAACTTTGGCTTGTACTGGTACTCGGGGTTGAGCCCGACGCACGCAGCCAGCAGCGCCTCGTCGGGCTCCGAGATCTCCGCAAGCTGCTCGATCGCCTTGCCGAACCGGCCCCAGCCGAACGGCAACGTCTGCTTGGCCTGCTCTATCTCCTCCGCCGTGATCGCCACGTGCCCCCGGTTCGCCGCCTCGCTCTGCGACTGACAGGCGCAGGAGTACCAGCCACCGGGGCCGATGTCAACCAGCGGCTTGACAGCCGCGGCCAGCAACATACGCTTGCGCGATGTCCGACCGGGTGCGCCTCAACGTTCCAAGCGAGCCGTCGGCGCTGGACCCGATCAGAGTGGTCTCTGAGCAGTTCTGTCTGGCCGCCGGCGCCAATGACGAGGAACGCGATCTGATCACGGCCGTGACGAGCAGGCTGGTGCAGTTCGTGCTCAGCCACTGCTACCCGGACGACCGCAGCGGCGAGATCGAGGTCGGCTACGAGCTGATCGGACCGGCAGTCCACGTCCGCGTACACGATTGGGGGCGACCGCTGGCCTCGTTCGGCGGCACGTCCGGGCCACCGCCGGCTGAACTCGCAGAGCTCTCGGAGAGCGTCGACGATCTCCGCCTGGTGAACCTCGGCAGGGACGGGAAGCGGATCGGCTTCACGGTGACGATCGCCGCGCCCGCACCGTCAACGTCGGTGTCCGCCGACGTGGTGACGACGCCGGTGGCACCGGCCGCTCCCGACGTCCGGGATCAGATCGAGATCCGCGACCTGCGAGCGGGAGAGGAGCAAGCGGTCTCGGATCTCCTGTACGGCAACTACGCACTGACCTACCCGCACCCCGACTTCTACCGTCCGCGATGGCTGGCCGAGCAGGTCAAAAGCGGCGCGGTGCTGTCATCGGTGGCCGTGCTCGGGGACGAGATCGTCGGCCATCACGCGATTCTCCTGCCCACCCCCGACGCCGCGTCGGCCGAGACCGGGGTCGCTGTGGTGCACTCCGCCTATCGGGGGCTGGGGATCTTCGGACGCTTGTTCGAGCACACCGTCGCGAGGGCGACGGCGAGCGGGCTGTCGGCGATCTATGGCCGGGCGGTGACCGTCCACCCCTACAGCCAGCGGTCCGAGCGTGCCCACGGGTATCGGGAGAGCGCGCTGATGCTCGGCGCTGTCGGCCCCGAGATGAGCATGTCGGGGCTGAGCAATTCGGGCAGCCGCACGGCGCACCTGCTGTCGGTCCGGGTGCTGCATCCGTCGCCACGAGCGGTCGGGCTCCCGCTGCGCTACGCCGACAGCGTGCGCGCAACATACGAGCACCTGGGCCTCGACCTCAGCCCCCAGCAGCCGGAGCCCGGGCGCGACGCGATCAGCGCAAGCGAGGACGGCAACACCCGGACGGCGACGATCCGGATCGGCGGGTGGAGCGATGGTGCCGCGGACGCGCTGGTTCACGCGATCCGACAGCTCGACGAGCGCCATCACGACGTCATCTACGCGGACGTGGATCTCCACGGGGTCTCAGATCTGGACGCCGCCGTCGCGCGGCTGAACGAGCTGTTCTTCTTCTACGCGGGCCTGGTCCCGTTCGGGACCGCCGGCCACGACCACCTGCGGCTGCAGCGGATCAACTCCGACAACGTCGAGACTGAGGCGATCGTGTGCGACTCGGACTTCGCGGGTCGGCTGCTCGGGTGGGTCGCCGGCGATCGCGCGCTGGTCGACTGCTGAGCTGGCCGGTAGCACCTAGCGGATCGACACCCGCCGCGTGACGATCGTCTGCGTGCGTCTGCCGCGACGCGAATACCGGATCCGCAGCCTCACCCGAACCGACGCGTGACGGTGATGGATCCTTGCCGCCGCGGCCGAGCTCAGGTGCAGCACGAAGTTCGCTGTCGTCGCGTGGCGCAGGTGGCGGCTGGCGCCGACCAGACCGCGCGCCGAGACGCGCAGCCTGCCGGCCGCCGGGACCGCGACCGACAGCCGCACCGTGTGACCCCTGACCCGCAGGCTCGTGAGGCGAGCCACTGGCCGGCAGTCAGTGCTCATCCTGACGGTGAGGTTCTCGCCGGCGCCGCTGTGTGACTGAAATGCGGCGCGCGCCCTCTGCACGCCATGACAGAGACCAGCGTGACCGGTGACCACAAGCACGCCACGCCGGCCGCCGGTGATCTGCAGCTCAAAGCGTGACAGTGGAGCGTCGGGGACCGTCGGGAAGGTCGTCACGAGCCGGCTGTGGGAATCGACCGATGTCTGCGCGCGCAGGTCGAGTGCAACCTGGCCGCGGAGCGTGACCAGCAGCGCGGGCAGCGTGCGGACCTGCTCGCCCTGGGGTGTCGTGCGGATCCCCTGGACGAGGTACACCGGACCAATCAGCGGCTGGTTGAGGACCGGAGTGTCAACCGTCGCCGTCCCGATCTGGGTCCTCGCCGGACAGGCATCGACGGCGCTCGCCGCCACCGGGCACACGTGCTCGGAGTTGCGCGGATCGAGCGCCAGCGACAGCGGCAGCGTCACCGACGCCGAGCGCACGTTCGCGTGCTTGGGCGTCGATGTGACGGTCGCGGTCAGGGCGGGGTGCTTGCCCGGGGCCGTCTGGCCTTTGCCGGTGAGCGAGATCTGGATCGCGGGCGCAAATCGCAGCGCGCCGCAGTCGGTCACGTCAAATGGACTCAGCGCAGTGGCTGTCGTGCCCTGGGCCGAGCTGAGCGTCGCGACCGCGGCGGCCGGTTCGCACCCGGTCGGGTTGATTGTGAACCCGTTGCGGTCGATCGTCACCGCGACCCGCCGGATACGCAGCGGGACCCCGCGCACCACCTGCGGCAGCGGATCGGAGGCGATCGTCAGCTGCGCCGTGGTCGGGTTGACCTCGATCGCCGCCCTGACGACGACCATGCCGAGGTCGAACGGACCGGCGATCGCGTGGATCACGATCGAGAGCCCGAACGGCGCGCCGGCGTAGGGGCCGGTCAGAAAAACGCGCCCCGACTGCGTGATCGGCTCGCGGCCGGCACCGGCGAGCACCGAGACCGTTCCGATCCGACTGGTCGCCGGACAGGTGCCCGCGGCGGCCTGCGCGTTGGGGCACTGCGCCACCCTCGAGATCAGGCCGAGCAGGCCCGGCGGGAGCTCGGCGGAGATCTTGTCGAGGTACTGCTGGCGATCGGCGCGGCTGAACGTGAACGTCAGCGGGCTGTCAAAGGCACCGGCGCGATTTGTCTTCGCCGTCACGGCGAGCGTGGGTGTGAACGGGATCGGGGCCGCACACGATCCACCGCTGCCGTTTGAGTCAACCGTGAACGTGCTGGTCGGCGTCGCGGCGGCGTTTGCAGACCACGGAGTCAGCGAGCTGGTGGTGGTCGCGTGGCCGCATGCGAGCGGGGTCGCGATCGGGGCGGTCGAGCCGCCGTCGAACCGCAGCTTGAAGTCGCTGAACGGGACCTCGGGCTGGTTGACGAACGAGGTCGTCAGCTGGCCGGTGAGCGGGTTAGCGGTGACCCTCCCGACGAGTTTCTGGGTGACGCCCTGCGCGGCCGCGGTCGCGTACACGTATAGGTCCGCGAGCCCGTCGCTCGCAGGGCAGGGGGTGTGGGTCGACGCGCCGTTGCAGCCAAGGAACACCGAGCCGGTCAGCGGGCCGGCGAGCAGCGGCGTG
Source organism: uncultured Solirubrobacterales bacterium (assembly GCA_963770885.1). Lineage (GTDB taxonomy): Bacteria > Actinomycetota > Thermoleophilia > Solirubrobacterales > Solirubrobacteraceae > Palsa-465. The sequence continues at coordinate 316,394 of CAVYRI010000005.1, forward strand.
TCGATCTCGACGGTCCCCACCTGCGACGCTGCGGGGCACGCCGGGGCGGCGTCCGATCCCTTGCTGAACTGTGCGGGCGTGCACGCCGCCAGACCCGTCGCGGCCGAGGGGTCGAGCGTCATGCCGGGCGGCAGCGTGACCGCCGCGCCCTCGAGCTGGGAGCTAGCCAGCGTGGCCGCGTCGGTGCTCTGGGGCACGTGGAGATCGACCAGCAGGCCGGTTGGCGCATCGTCCTCGGTGGTCGTCGGGGTGACGGTCAGCGATGGGCTGAAGGGGACGCCGGCGCAGCCGGTCGCCGGGACCGGGGTGGTGCTGGTCGCCTGCGCCTGCTCGCCCACCGAGGAGTCGACGGTCAGCGTCGTCACCTGGCCGGCCGCAACGCACCCGCTCGGCAGCGTTATGAACGGTTGGCCGCTGAGCGTGTGAGTCGTCCCGCTTGCCGGTGGGGTGCAGAGGTCGACGACCGTGCTGAGGCAGGACCAGCCGCGCTGGGGATCGTGGGCGGTGTCGCCGGGCACTCCCCAGAAGATCAGCGTCGATCTCTGCAGCGTCGCGGCGGGCGGGACCGCGATCGTGAAGAACAACCCGTCGTCGGTAGCCGAGCGGATGCCGCCGATGATGTCTGTCCGTCCCGCGACCGTGTTGAATGCGAAGTCGCTGACCTGGCCCGCGGACGGGACGATGTTGTAGACCGAGGCGCCGAGATAGGTCGTGATCCCGGCCACCGACGCGGTCAGCTTGACGACCCCGACCTGCGTGTCGGACGGACAGCTCGGAAACTGCGCATTGGTGCACTGCGGGATCCCCTGCGGGTTGGAGATCAGCCCCGGCGGCAGGTCAACGCGGACGGACTTGCTGACGCTGCCGGAGGTGTCAAGCGTGAAGTCGGTGACGCCCTCGAACGGGTGTCCGCCGGCCTGCGTGTAGTAGCTGGTATCGCTCGGGCCGCTGTAGTCGTTGGAGTACAGACCTGCCGTCCAGCCGGACACGCTATAGGCGTGCGCCGCGGGCGCGAGCACGGCGAGCAAGGCTCCGCTCAGCAAGGCAATCAGGAAGCTCCGCTTGTGCATCTGGTCTCCGCGTCCCTCGACTCGTCTTCAATACACACAATACCGGAGTGTCGGCGTGCATGCGCCGGTAAAACTCGGGACTCGTCCGACGTTAGCCCGCGGCCTAACCGCGGGCTAATGCTGACCGAAACCGGGACTCTCCACCGGCGCGACTGGGATCCCGCCGCGCTCCAGCTCATAGGGCACGAGCGACACGGTGCCGAGCCCGCCGGTCCCGCTCGCCAGGCTCCACTCCGCGATCGCGAGCGTGTTAAAGCCGTCAGTACGGAGCAGGCCCTGGGGCAGGTAGAACCGCGACTGCAGACCGAGGTCGTTGATGTAATGGCCGACCAGCCAGCCGTTGAGGTAGATCAGCGCCTTGAAGTTCTGCGCACTGGGTCCGGGCGAGCCACCGCCGGGCGGCGTCAGCTGCAGGCCGATCGGCGCCCAGACGTCGGACGGGATGTGGAGCGAGAACTGCCTGCGATACCAGCCGATGCCGGCCGGAACGCCTTGTGACGCCCACGAGTCGGGCAGGCTGAGCCTGCTCCAGGACCCGTCCGGGGCCTCCCCGCGACTTGACCAGTTGTCGTGCCCGCCGGTCGATCCGACGTACTGCCCGTGGGTCGGTGGTGGAAAACGCGCGCGGTCAGAGTCCAGTCAGATGAGGTATCCGCGGACGACCGGCTCGTCGCCGACGGCACGGCGTTCGGAGCATCGGCCCGTAGTCACAGCGCGGGCGCGGTTTGTGCAGACCGTCGATACTTGGTGACGATGGACAGCACGCGTGTGATCAGTCAGCTGCGCGAGCTCGACGAGCGCAGCGGTGGCAAACGTGTCGCCTGGAGCGATGTCTGGAGCGCCGAGCGCGAGCGCGTCTGCCGGGAGTTCGCCGACGGCGTGCCGGCGGCGACGATCGACCGCGACCAGGCCGGCAACATCTGGTTCGAGCTCGCGGGTGAGCTGCCCGGCACGGTCGTGATCGGCAGCCACCTCGACTGCGTGCCGGACGGGGGCTGGCTCGACGGCTGCCTGGGGGTGCTGGCAGCGCTCGAGATCGCGCGCGGGATCGCGGTGCAAGCGCCCGCTGGTTGCCGGACGCTGCGCGTCGTCGATTGGGCCGACGAGGAGGGTGCGCTCACGGGACACTCGCTGCTCGGATCGTCGGCGGCGGCCGGCACGCTTGACCTCGATCTCGTCGCGACGCTGGTCACGACTGACGGGATTGGGTTCGTAGACCTTCTGCGGACCAATGGCGTGCAGCCCGCTCAGATGGACGCGGCGCGGGGGCGTCTGGAGGGCGTGGATGCGTACCTCGAGCTTCACATCGAACAGGGCCCGGTCCTCGAAGCCGCGGGGCGCGCATGCTCGGCCGTTTCGGGATGCCTCGGAGTCCGCCGCGCCCAGGTGACGTTCGGCGGCATCGCGGCGCACGCAGGGGCGACGCCGATGTCGATGCGCCATGATCCTGCGCTGGCCGCTGCGGGCTTCCTGCTCGGAGCGCGCGAGGCCGCGATCGCGGCGGACGGGCTGGCGACGGTCGGGACGCTGCAGGCGCGGCCCGGAACGCCGACGGCGGTCGCAGCCACGGTGCAGCTGATGGTTGACGTCCGCCATCGCGACCTGAGCGCGCTCGACGCGCTCGACACTCGGCTGGCCTCGATGGCTGCGCGGGTCGCTGACGACGCCGGATGCTCTGTCACGTATGAGCCGACCTTCTCGCTGGATCCGATCGCGTTTGATACGGGGCTCGTGACCAGGGCCGCGGCGCTGACCGGCGGCGAGCCGCTGATCTCAGGCCCATTGCACGACGCGGCGGCCGTCGCTGGGGCGGGCGTGCCGGCGGCGATGATGTTCGTCCGGACCCGTGGTGGCATCAGCCATTCGAGGGCCGAGGACGCGAGCGAGGCGGATATCGCCACGGCGTGTGAGGCGTTCAGCGCGCTCGTCGAACAGGTCGTGCACGACCGCGCGTGAGGTCAGCCCGGCCGCGCGCGTGGCGTCAGCCCGGCCGCCGGGCGCGGCCCGGCCGCGCGTGGCGTCAGCCCGGCCGCGCGCGTGGCGCTCGAGCCCCACTGGCGGCATCCGGCCCCCACCTGTCGGCGGGGTGCCGGAAGACGGGCGACCGCGGCACCAACAGGCCGCCGGGTCAGCTGCTGCCGTTGTGCCCGCTTTTTTGGCTGTTGCCAGGTGCCGGAGGGGCGGCGTGGAGCATCGCTCTCACACAGGCCAACGCCCTCAGGGGACGTTGCCGAGGCCAGGCGCGCGCGTGAATCGCCTGGCGACTTGGGGCCGGGACCTGGGACTGTGGGACCGGAGGCTGTGCGACCTCGCCCGTGCCGGTCCCGCCGCCGGTCGTGCCGGTCCCGCCGCTCGCGCTGCCACTTGGGCCGGGCGGAGGGATCTTGGCTACACGACAGAAGCCCGGCGGAGGTTGAGGAGGCGGCAGGCACGCAGGCGCGCCCCCGCGGACGGCGCGCGCCGCGGTGACGTGGATCGACTGGCCCGTTCGCCACGCCGCGATCACCAACGTCTGACCGGCCGGGATCTTGCGTGGGTCAAACCGAGCCTGGACGACCGCCCTTGCCGGCAGCACGCGCTGGCCCGTAGCACGGGCACGCCACGCGGCTGTCAGGGCGAGCGGCGGCTTTGCGTCGGGGGCCACACATCCGGCTCGCACCTGGACGAGCTTCGCCGCGAGCCCGGCGCCGGCCAGCTTCGCGTTCGCGTCGTGGATCGCACTGAAGGTGCGCAGCGCGACCGTGACCGTCCCGTCGTGATTGCGGGTGACGGCGAACGCCGGCGAGCTGCCCGCGGCGCTCAGGATCAATGCGATGGCAGCACCGATCGCTGCCAGGCCGGCGGTGGTGCCGGCGAGCACGCGAGGTCGCGCCCGCCGGCTGTGCTGCCCCGCCGGCCGGTGAATCTGTGCCAGGTCGTCCCCGTGCTCTCGCATCAGGTCGCGCCAAAGGCGGTCCTTGAACCTACTCATGGTTGTGCTGCTCCTTTCTCAGCCGGCTCCGGGCTCGCGACAGCCGCTTGCGTAGGACGACCCTGGAGACGCCGAGCGCGGTCGCGGCCTCCTTCGGTGTCAGGCCGGACAGATCGACGAGCTCAACCGCGGCGCGCTCGAGATCGGGCAGCCGCGAGCAACGCTCGATCAGCTTGCGCCCGGCTCGCTCGGCGTCGATCCGGCCTGCCAGCTCGTCGATCTCATCGGGCTCCAGTGCCCGGTGTCCGGCGAGGCGCGCGACCGCGTCACGGCCGTTAGCTGTCTGGTCGCAGTGGCGCGCGTAGACGTGAGACGCGATCCCGAACAGCCACGCGCGCGGCGACCCTTTGCCCGGATCGAAGCTCGCGAACGTCCCGGCTGCGCGCACGAATGTCTCCGAGGTGAGATCGGCGACCACCTGCGGCTCGGCACATCGCCTGGCGTAATAGGCCATCACCACGTCGGCGTTGTCGCGGTAGATCTGCTCGAACTCGTCCAGCGCCGATCTCCGCTCCGGGGCTTGCTTGGTCGCGCTCGCGCTGGTGCCCGCAGAGGCCCGGACGCGCGTGACTCTTGCGCTGGCTGCTGTGCTCATCTATCGCTAGTTGTCGGATTCGATCGGGGCTGTGACATCGGCCGGGCTTCTGACCGACCGGCACGGCGGTCGGCACGCTTTCTAGGGGGTTGCGGGTAACACGGCCGTAACGGCGTTACGACGCCGTTAAGCGCCCCTCCGGCCTGGCGCTTGGACGCGGCGCGCGGGCTGCTCGTCTCGCCGCTGGCGGGATGGGTAGAGAATGACCGAATGGCCTCCTATTCCGTGAACGCCGCGGGACTCGCGCACGCCCGCGAGCTGATCGCCAAGCGCCAGTACGTGCTCGACAGCGAGTGGGGTCAGGTACAGCCCCGTGCGGCGGTGGAGACCGCCTATCTTGAGCGCCACGGCTGGGACAGGTACGCCCAGTGGTTTCTCGGACTGACCGACGGCGCCGGTGAGCAGACGAAGGGGCGGTACGCGTTCGTGTTCGGCGACTTTCGCCGGATCCACCGATCGGGGATCATCGCCTGCCACTACCGCGCCGCCGAGTGGCGCCACAAGGCGATCGAGCTCGCCGCCCACGACCTCCTGCAGTTGCTCGACGAGAAAGCCGCGCGCTGAGCGCGCGCGCCGGTTCACGTCAGCCGGAGGCGCATCTCGTGTTGGCGGACGACGAGCCGCGCGCCGAGCGCGGCGAGCGCCCGTGACGGCGGGTCGTCTTCGGCGATGTTCGCCAGCCGCAGGTCCGAGCCGCCGCCGGCGGCCAGCAGTGCGTTGGCGGCCGACGACTCGTCGTGCGCGGCGACCTGCAGCACGGCGACCGGGCCAGCGCCCTCGCGGCAGACGACCGCGGCCACAACCTGACGATTGCGCTCGCTCACGAACGCCCGCAACGGTTCGCCGGCGCGCTCGATGTTGTCAAGCGTTCGGTCGGCGCGCTGCCATGGCTCGCGGCTGCGCCGGTGAGCTGCGATCCACGAGCGTGTCTCGCTGGCCTCGGCCGACCGGCTGGCGTCCGCGCGGCGCTCGCCGCCGTCCAGCGACCAGACGAACAGATCGCGCACGACCTCGAAGCCGAGCCTGACGTACAGCGACTGCGCGGCGCGGTTGGCGTCTATGACCTCGAGCCAGGTCTCGCGACTGCCCGCCGCGGCCGCCGCCTCGAGCGCCGCTCTGAGCGCCGACTCGCCCAGCCCGCGCCGCCGGTGAGCAGGTGCGGTCCCCATGCCGCCGATCCAGCTTGCGTCGCCGCGGCGAGCGATCAGGGCGAACGCAGCGGGGTCTGGGTCGAGGACCACACGCGAACAGCGCAGGTCGATGTCGAACTGACGCACGTGATCTGTGAGCGCGGCCTCGTCGAAGCTGAGCGCCACGAAGTAGTCCGCGTAGGCGCGCGTGAACAGCTCGGCAAGCGCGGCCGGCGCGAGTTGTTCGGCGGCCACTATTGACGGTCGTGTCATTTCGGTAGTGTCATCACATGACGGACTACACGATCCGCAAGCTGGAGGAAGTTCCGGACGCGTTCGGCGGTCAGTATCCCGGCTCGATGCGCTTTCTGACCGACCACCTCGGCAACCAGCAGATCGCTTTCACACACCGTGTCATGCCGTCCAAGAGCGGCGGCAAGGGCTCGTACGGTCACCGCCACAAGACCCAGGAGGAGATCTACTACGTGGTCTCCGGGACGGTGGAGTTCAAGCTCGGTGACGACATCGTGCGCGTCGACGGCGGGACCGCTGTCCGGGTCGCGCCCGAGACCGTCCGATCGGTGTGGAATGACGGGCCGGACGATGCCGAGCTGGTCATCTGCTCGGTGCGGCTCGACGATCCGCGCGCCGACGGGGAGCTGGTCGAGGACTTCTGGCCCGAGTGACGCGCGGCCTGAGCGCTCGTGGCTCCCCCGCGCGCTCAGTCGGTCCGGGCCGGGTCACCCGCCGGGAGCACGTCACACGCCCACTCGGTCTGCTTCCAATCGGGCACGGGCGGCTCGTGGTCGGCGCGCGGCACGAATCGGGAGCGCTCGACCAGCGCCATCCGGTGGATGTAGCGCGGACAGTTGGGGAACACCTGGGTGGCGTGAACACGGACGATGAACTGGGCACCCGGGTAGTCTGAGACGAGCTCGTCGTGCTCGTGGATGCTCGCCGTCCCGTTGAGGCGCAGGCGGGAGGGTCGCTTGGCGGTGAAGTCGATGAACAGCATCCCGACGTGCGGGTTCTCGAGCACGTTGCCCATCGACAGGTACATCCCGTTGCCGTCGTAGTTCGGAAACGCGACCGTCCGCTCGTCGAGGACCCGGACGAAGCCCGGTTCGCCGCCCTTGTAGGAGCACTGGGGCCGTCCCTCGGCGTCGGCCGTCGCGAGGAAGAACATGTCCATCCGCTCGATGAACGCGCGATCGTCATCGTCGATCGAGGAGCGCGATAGCAGCCGCTCGTCGAGACGGTCGGCCAGCCGCCGGGTGTCGAACTGGTCCTGAAGCCGACGTGCGCCTTCGTGGTACGGCGAGCTCATCCCGCCAGAGCGTAACGCGCGCGACTACGCGTCGGGCGTCACTGCGATGCAGCCGTCGCCGGTCGCGCGGCGCCGACGATCATCGGACGCAAATAGGGCATCGTGTGCTTGAGCGTGTCGTGCACGACGCGGGTGACGTCGAAGCCCGCCGCGCGGATCGCGTCGAGCGTCGCTCGGTTGCAGTGACAGCCGTGGCCGACGAAGCCGTTGATCGGCTGAATCCGGTCCTGGCGGCGTGCCAACTTCGGGTCATCGGAGCGGACGTGCTCGATGAACAGCAGCCGGCCGCCGGGACGCAGGACACGGCGGATCTCGGCCAGCGCCCGTGGCTGGCTGGCGACCGTGCAGAGCACGAAGGTCGACACGACCGTGTCAAACGACGCATCGTCGAACGGCAGAGCCTCCGCCGACGCGCTGACGAGCCGGGCCTCAGGACGGGACGCGTCGATCCGGCGCTGGAGCCGGCGAGCCATCGGCGGCGCCGGTTCGACGATCGTGACCGCGCGCGCATCAGGGCCGTAATAGGGGAGGTTGACGCCGGTCCCGCCGCCGATCTCGAGCACGTCCCCGGTGGCGCCGGCGAGCAGCGCCGTACGGTGCGCGCCCACCCCGGCGCGCTCGGTGCTGGCCGACATGCGGTCATAGAGCGCCGCGAAGATGTTGCCCCACAAGCTCACGACGGCGGATGCTCCCAGTTTTGCGGCGCGGCTGTCCCGACACGGGAGCCCCGTTCGTCCAGAGGTCGACAACATCACTCGGGCACCGGAGGTGACCATGTCGGATGTCGTAGTCAAACGCGTGGAGGAGTTCGACTCACCCAACAATGGCGGCTTCTGCCGCGCGCGGGCGGGTCTTGGCGTGACCGCGTTCGGGATGCAGGTGGAGAACTTCCCACCGCATTTCGAGCATTTCCCCGAGCACGACCACTCCGGCGACGGTCAGGAGGAGGTCTACACCGCGCTGTCGGGCTCGGCGACGCTGCACGCCGATGGTCAGGACTACCACCTCGAGCCGGGCGTGTTCGCGCGCGTGGGTCCGGGCGTCACTCGCAAGATCACCACCGGCGACGAGCCGCTACGGCTGCTCGCGATCGGCGCGACCCCGGGAGCCCTGTACTCGGCACCGGCGTTCACCGAGGAGGGGGCCGCGCTTCCCGGGTAGGGACACCCGGCCTGAGATGCTTGGAACGTGCTCCGTCGTTTCAAGCAGCCCAAGATCGCGCCGGTCAGTGCGCGACTGCTGGCTGGGGTGGTGGATGCAGTGACCGTCTTGCCGGTGGTGCTCGGCGCCGGCGGCTGCGCGTTGTATTTCGTGACTCGCCGCCGGCGCCGAGCGAGAGGCGGCGCGGGCGATGACGCCGACGAGATAGAGCGGTGGTTGAGCAAGCCGCAGGTGGAGTGGGGCGTTCGGGTCTTCGGCCTCGTTTCGGAGGTCGCGATGCGCAACAGCCGCGGCCCCGGGGCGCGGATCGTCGGGATCCGGCGTGCGGACGCGCGCACGGGCGGTCCGGTGACGGTTCGCAGTGCTCTGATCCACTATGCCGTGGGCCACGGGTCAGGCGCTGCGGTCAAGCAGCTGACGAGTGCCGCCACGAAGGGCCAGTCGGCCCGGATCAAGGCAATCCAGCCGGAGCTGCGAGAGGTGCAGCGCGCTCACGCCGGTGACCCGGAGGCAGCGCAGCAGGCGACCATGAAGCTGTACCGCGACCATCGGATCAACCCACTGAACTCGTGCGGGTTCTTGCTCGCCCAGCTGATCGTGATGAACGCGCCGGCGCTGTTCACAGAGCGCAGCCAGACGCTTGCAGACCGGATCGCGGGGATCGTCGTCGTCGAGGTCTGAACCCTCCGGCCGGCGGGGGGCTCGCTCACGACTGATAGGTTCCCTCGCTGTGCCTGACACGGGGGCCGGCCAACGCGACGCGGCGGTGAACGAGGGGAACGCGAAGGCCGGTGGTGCGGCCGGCATCGTCCTGATCACGTTGGCAGCTGGGCAGTTCGTCATGGCCCTCGACACGACGGTCATGAACACAGCGATCGCGACGGTGGCCAAGGACGTGGGGACCACGGTGACCGGGATCCAGACCGCGATCACGCTCTACACGTTGGTGATGGCGTCGTTGATGATCACCGGCGGCAAGATCGGTCAGATGATCGGCCGCAAGCGCGCGTTTGCGATCGGGTGCATCATCTACGCCTGCGGTTCGCTGACCACCGCGCTGTCGCACAGTTTGACGGTGTTGATCATCGGCTGGTCGGGCCTGGAGGGGCTCGGGGCGGTGTTGATCATGCCGGCGATCGTTGCGTTGGTGGCGTCGAACTTCGGCAAGCCCGATCGTCCACGCGCATATGGGCTCGTCGCTGCTGCAGGCGCGATAGCGGCGGCGCTCGGGCCGCTGGTCGGCGGCGTGTTCACGACCTACGCGTCGTGGCGGTGGGTGTTCGCCGGCGAGGTCGTGATCGTGTTGGTGATCCTCGTCCTGACTCGGCGCATGAAGGACACGCCGGCGGAGCAGGGCGCCCGGCTCGATCTTGTCGGCACCGCGCTGTCCGCCCTTGGGCTCGGCGCGATCGTGCTCGGCATTCTCAAGGCCGGGACGTGGGGCTTCATACGTCCCAAACCGGACGCTCCCGAGTGGCTCGGGCTGTCGCCGGTGATCTGGCTGATCTTCGCCGGTGCCCTGGTGCTGCTCCTGTTCGTACTGTGGGAGAACCGGCGGATCAAGCATGGCGAGGGGGCGCTGATCGACCCGGCGATGTTGCACAACCTGCAGCTGCGCAGCGGGGTCATGTCCTTCCTGTTCATGTTCCTGATTCAAGCCGGGATCTTCTTCACCGTTCCGCTGTTCCTCTCGGTCGCACTGGGAGTTTCGGCGGTCGAGACGGGCGTCCGGCTGCTTCCGCTATCGCTGTCCCTGCTTCTGTTCGCGGTTGGCGTCCCGAGGCTGCGCCCGAACGCGTCACCCCGGCGCGTCGTCCGTCTCGGATTCCTGATGCTGTTCGCCGGCCTCGTGCTTCTGGTCGCCTTGCTCGACGCCGGCGCCGGCCCCGAGATCATCACCTGGCCGCTGCTGCTTGCCGGCTCCGGGCTCGGGATGATGGCCTCTCAGCTCGGCGCCGCGACAGTGTCGGCGGTCTCCGACGAGGAGAGCGGCGAGGTCGGCGGACTCCAGAACACCGGCACCCAGCTCGGAGCCTCGCTCGGCACCGCACTCGCGGGCGCAGTGTTGATCTCAGCGATGACCGCGTCATTCTTCACCGGCATCGAGAACAACCCAAAGGTTCCCGACAGCGTCGTGTCGCAGGCGCAGACGGAACTCGCAAGCGGTGTGCCGTTCATCTCGGAGCCCGACGCCAGGGCTGCGCTGAAGAGGGCGAACGTCCCGACCGCGACCGCAGACGAGATCGTCAAGCAGAACCACAAGAGCCAGATCGCCGGACTGCGCTCCGCCGAGGCAATCCTCGCGCTCCTCGCGCTGGTCGCGCTCCCGTTCACCCGCGGGCTACCGACCGTCCAGCCAGGCGATCCAACCAAGCCCCGACCATCCGCGGCTTAGCAGCCGAGCAACCGGGCGCGACCGCCGAGACCTGAATCGATCGGTGCCCGCGACGCTGCCAGGCGACGGCCAACTCCGGGAGGTCGCTCGTGACGGATCGAGCGTCAGACGAGAGTTCAGAGGGTTCAGCTCCAGCGGGCAGCGCGCGTGAGATTGCGGCCGGGGCGCGCGCTCAGGCGGAACGCGAGCGCCAGGACCTGCTGCGCAGCATCGTCGAGTACATGGGCCGCGAGCGGGTGATGATGCAGCGGCTGGCCGAGCAATCGGCGTTGCTGGAACTCGCGCCGGATCCGACGACCTCGGCCAGATCATGGACGCGGCCGGGCGGGCTGCGGGCCTGACGCGTCAGCTGCTGTCCTTCGCACGTCAGGACAGCGTCAACGCCGAGGTGATCGACCTCAACGCGACCGTCGAGGAGATGCTCGATCTGCTGCGGCGCACGCTGGGCACGCACATTCAGCTCTCGACGACGCTCGAACCGGGGCTCGACCGGGTGCGGATTGACCCCGGGCAGCTCGGCCAGATCCTCGTCAACGTCGCCGTCAACAGCCGCGACGCGATGCCCGATGGGGGCTCGCGATCGAGACGACCCGGGCCCGGTTCGAGCACGATCAGACGCTCTCCCACGGGGTTCTCGCGGCGGGGGCTTATGCGCGCATCCGGGTCAACGACAGCGGGTTGGGCATGTCCCGCGATGTGATCGAGCACGCGTTCGAGCCGTTCTTCACGACCAGGGCCGTCGGAGAGGGGACCGGCCTCGGGCTCGCGACCGTGTACGGCATCGCGACCCAGGCCGGGGGGGCAGGTGCAGCTCTACTCCGAACCCGGCCACGGCACGACGGTCACCGTCCTGCTCCCATCGGTCGACGCCCCGGCGACCGAAAAGCCGACCCCGGCAAAGCCGGCGCGGCGGCGTCCGGCGGCGGGGCAGACAATCCTCGTCGTCGAAGACCAGCCCGCGCTGCGCGCGGTCACGGCCCGGATGCTCGCGGACGCGGGATACGCGGTCGTCGCCGCAGATGACGGCGCGGACGCTGTCTCGATCGCGCAGAACGCCGAGCACCGGATCGACCTGCTGCTGTCCCACGTCGTGATGCCCGACCTGCTCGGCCAGGAGCTCGCCGGCCAGCTGCGAGAGATCCGGCCAGGGCTGAACGTCGTGTTCATGTCAGGCTTCGCGCGGCGGCTGCTGCCGGACGCTGGGCACCCGCTGGACGGTCCGCTGCTGCTGAAGCCGTTCACCGAGACAGAGCTGCTGGACACGATCGCCGACGAACTCGAGCAGGCCGGCTGAGACTCTTCGCGGATCGGTGACCCTCGGTTAGACTTGCGGCGCTTCGGCTGCGAGCGCGCGACTGAGGAAGGGATCGAGGATGCACGTGCCGGGCAGGTTCCGAAGGCTGCTGGCGTGTTCGTTGCTCGCTCTCGCACTGGGGCTGGTCGCGTCCGCAGCGGCGGCGGCGGCCGGGCGAAGCTGACCGCCACGGCACCCACCTATCAGCTGCTGTCCAAGAGCGTGAAGCTCTAACCGGCGCTGGAGATCGCGCTCTCGCCCGCTCTCAGCGTCCGGGGCGGCGGCGACACTTCGGGCATGGGACCACTCGGGCCACCGCAGCTTGCGGGCGGCGATCTGCGGGCCCGAGGGCGGGCGGCGCCGGCGCTCCTGCGCATCGGTGCGATCGCGCTTGTAACCGCCGGCATCGTCGCGGCGATCGGCGGAAGCGAGGCGTTCTGGGTGTCGGTTCCCGCTGTGCTGCTGGCGATCGCTGTAACCGATACGCGCGCGGGGGCGATCATCGGCGCGGCGATCGTGACAGCTGCGGCGGCGACGTCGGCGCTCGCGGTCTCCCACGCGGGCCCGCCGCCGCCGGCGCTGGCGCTGCTGGTCCCGGCCGCGAGCGCCGCGGTGCTGATCGTCGTACGCGAACGGCTGGAGCGTGACCGTGACGTGCTGCGCAGCCACGCCCTGCGCGATCCGCTGACCGGGATCTCGAATCGGCGGTCGCTGTTGATCCGCGCCGACTACGAGATCGCCCGCCACGTTCGCGCGCGGAGCTGGTTTGCCGTCGTGATGCTCGACCTCGACGGTTTCAAGCCGCTCAATGACCGTTACGGCCACGCTGCCGGGGACGACCTGCTTCGTGAGGTCGCGATCGCGATCAAGCGGGCACTGCGCGCGCCCGACACGGTCGCCCGGATCGGCGGCGATGAGTTCTGCGTGCTGGCGCCGGAGACCGACGAGCCCGGCACCCACCGGCTCGCGTCGAGGATCTCCAGTGCGGTCGATGGCGTCAGCGCTGGTTCGACAGGCGTCCGGGCCAGCCTCGGGATCGCGGTCTTCCCACAGGACGGCCGCACGGTGCGCGACCTCCTGGATGTTGCAGACGAGCGACTGCTGGCGGCCAAGCGCGGACGCAAGCGCGACCGTGCGGCCGCACGCCGCGCCGCCTGACGCCGCGTCACTTGCCGCCGGTGCCAGGCGCCCGCTCGCCGATCGGGATCACTCGCTGCGCGCCGTCGATCGTGAACCCCGGTAGACCGAATCGCGACGCGAGCAGGGCGGGGATCTCGGCGCGGGTGATCTCGGTCACGGTGCGGCCGGCGGGCGTGTGTTCGGTCAGCGCCAGTCCACCCCAGTCGGTGACCCACACCCGGGTTGCATCGTCGTTCTGGAGCGCGACGATCAGCCCCGTCACAAACGGCGAGTGGGGATGGGTCGATGTGAACCAGTTGCTCGTCTCGAGGTCGACGAATGGGACCGTCTCCGGGACAAAGCCGTACTGGTCGAACCACTGATCCTCTTCGGCCTCCTGGAGGACCAGCTCCGGCCCCTGCTCGATGACCCGGAAGCGCCAGCCGGACTGCTCGTGCGGGCCTCCGACACCGAACGGGATCGGCTCGGTGAGCGTGCCGACACCGAAGCCGACGTCGGCATGCCATTCGGCGCCCTCCGTCCGGACCCGGAGGATCAGGTGGCTGCGCGGGCGGGGACCGGTTCCCCGCGCGCCCGTCCGGACCCGCCCGAGGACGAGATCGACCTCGGCTCCCAACGCCTCGAGCGCCATCTTCAGGACCAGGTTCTGCTCAAAGCAGTAACCGCCGCGGCGGCTGGTGATGAGCTTGCGGACGAGCGCCTGCTCCTCGAGCGAGACCGGCACCCCACGTTGGGGGTCGAGGTTCTCGAACGGGATTGAGCGGACGTGCGCGCGGTGCAATTCGACCAGCCCAGGACGGCCGCGCACCCCGACCCGCTCGAGGTACGCGTCGAGGTCGAACACCGGGCGACTGTATCGCGGTCAGCGCGGCGCACCGTGGCCTACGCTCTCCCGCATGGCCGCCCGACCGGGGAGTGGATGAGATGGTCCCGTTGCGGCTGGTGGGCGTGGTGCTCTCGGTCGGTCTGGCGGACTCGATGAACCCGAGCACGGTCGGCCCTGCTCTGTACCTCGCCACCGGCCCCCGGCGGGCGATCAGGGTGGCGCAGTTCACGCTCGGCATCCTGGCGGTGAACCTGGTTGGCGGCCTCGTGCTGCTGATCGGTCCGGGGCGGGCGTTGGTCGGGCTGGTGCCCAATCCCGAGGGGACCGCGCGCCACCTGATCGAGCTCGGCGCGGGCTTGTTCCTGCTCGGCTGTGCGGTCGCGTTGTGGAGCGGGCGGCGAGCGCTGGCGCGGCGCGAGCTGCCGATGCGCGAGGGCAGTGGCAGCTCGGCGCTGATCGCGGGCGCATCGATCGCGGCAGTCGAGCTACCGACGGCGGTTCCCTACTTCGCGACGATCGCGGCGATCGTCGCGTCGAGCGCGAACGTGGTCGGTGAGATCGGGCTGCTGGTCCTCTACAACGTCGCGTTCGTCTTGCCAATGCTGGCGATCATCGTCGTGCTGCTCGTCGCCGGTGACCGCGCTGACCCGATGCTGACCAAGGGTGGCGCATGGCTTCAGCGCCGGTGGCCGACGGTGCTCGCGGCCCTGCTGCTGGTGGTCGGCTTTGGCCTGGTGGTGATCGGCGGCGCTGGACTGGTCAGAAACTAACCGCTGCGCAGCTGCGGTTGCACTTGCAGCATTCGACGGAAAACCGGTCATGTGACAAGCTTGTGGCAGGCGATCGGCGAACGGAGTCAGACCGGGGCCTGCAGGATTGGCGACCAGGAGTATTGATTTTGGCGACGGAGCAAGAGACCGGCGTATTCGCCGGCAGTCTCGATCTGGACCAGGGGCCGCTGCTCGGGCTCGTGGCGCACCTCGATCGCGCCTGGCTCGAGGTCGGCGTGATGGATCCCGCGATGCTCAAGCGGGTGACCGTCTCCGACCTCGTCTCGTTTGACACCGACGCCGAGTTCCTGGTCGGCGTTGTCGACTCGATCATCAAGGTCGGTGCCCAGCCCCGATCCGCAGACGACGGCGGGTCGCAACCGCGGACCGAGTACGCGAGCGGCGAGTTCAACGATGACCGCGCGTCGCGAACCGTCGCGAGCGCGCAAGCGCTCGTCCGCGTAACCCCGCTTGGCTCGTTCCGTCCCGACGAGGATTCCGGCGGCTACTTCACGCGCGGCGCGTCGGTGTATCCGCACGTCGGCGGCGACTGTCATCTGCTCGAGGCTGAGCTGCTGGAGCGGTTCATGTCGATCCTCGCCGAGGAGGTGCCTGAAGAGGAGCGGCTGGTCCTCGGGCACTACGTCGGCGGCCGCAAGGCGCTCGCGGTCGCAGACGGCAACCGTCTTTTCCAGCGCCATGTGGCGCTGCTTGGGAGCACCGGCTCCGGGAAGAGCTGGGCCGTCGCGCTGATGCTCG
This sequence comes from uncultured Solirubrobacterales bacterium, assembly GCA_963770885.1. GTDB lineage: Bacteria > Actinomycetota > Thermoleophilia > Solirubrobacterales > Solirubrobacteraceae > Palsa-465. Next base: position 331,832 of record CAVYRI010000005.1, read on the forward strand.
AGCGCGCCGCGCGGCTCAACCACGCCAACCTGATCGTGTTCGACCTGCACGGCGAGTACGGGCCCCTGACCAAACCCTTCGAAGGCAAGCGGCCGACGGCGCGCGGGCTGCGGGTCGCTGGGCCGGGCGACATCGGACGCGTCGACGAGAACCTCCTGCATCTGCCGTACTGGATGCTGCGACGCGACGAGCTGATGACGATGTTGACCAACGTCAACGACCCTGACGCGCCTGATCAGGTGCTTCGGCTGACCGAGCATCTCCAGACGCTCAAGCAGATCTCGCTCGTCGAAGCGGGCCGCGATGACGCGGTCTCGACATTCACGGTCGACTCGCCGATCCCTTACCGGCTCGATCACCTGATCTCGATGCTGACCCAGGACAACGTCGAGCGGATCCCGCAGCACCCGAGCAACCGTCTCGAGCCGGGCCCGTACTTCGGGCGGCTGACGGGGATCATCAACAGGCTCGAGTCCCGCGCGTCCGACCCGCGGTTCAGCTTCATCTTCAGCCCGCCGGAGCACACGCTCAGCTATCAGTGGCTGATGGACAAGGCGGGGACGCTGCTCGAGGCGGGTCGCGGTGAGACCGGGATCAAGATCATCGACCTGTCGGAGGTCCCCAGCAGCGTGCTCCCGATCGTCGTCGGCGTGCTCGCGCGGTTCGTCTACGACGTCCAGTTCTGGATCGATCCCGCCAAGCGGGTGCCGCTATGCATGGTGTGCGACGAGGCGCACCTCTACCTCCCGGCACGTGAAGACAGTGTCCCGATCCACAGCGCGGCGCTGGCCGCGTTTGAAGCGATCGCCAAGGAGGGGCGTAAGTACGGCGTCGCGCTGTTCGTCGTCAGCCAGCGGCCGTCGGATGTGAGCCGCACGATTCTCAGCCAGTGCAACAACTTCATCGTGATGCGGATCGCCAACGACCACGACCAGTCGATGATCGAGCGGCTCGTGCCAGAGACGGTCGGCGGCGTGAAGGGCATCCTGCCGGTGCTCGACATCGGCGAGGCGGTCGTGATCGGCGACGCGCTGCTGCTCGCCAGCCGGCTCAAGCTCGACCCGCCCGAGGTCCGGCCCACCAGCACGACGCAGCCGTACTGGTCGATGTGGGCCGAGCAGCCGTCGAGCCGAGACGCGATCGATGCCGGAGTAGAGGCGTTGCGCAACCAATCTCGTGACGAGACCGGCACGACGCCGGTGCCTCAAACCGGTCTCTGACCAGCCGCGCCGCGCGCGCCTTGGACGCCGACCGGCGGGGTTCAGACCGGCCGACCGGTATCGTTTACGGCCGGATTTGGTCAACCTGCTTAGGGATTGGGGGGGCATGACCGTCACCACGGAGCCGGATTTCGAGGACACGGGCCACTTCCCGCCGCTGCTGGTCGAGGCCCTCTGGGGCCTCGAGCTCGCCGGGCTGCTGGCCGCCTCCGGCCTGCGTCCGCCCCGCCGCCGGCGCGACGCGCCGCCGGTCCTCCTGATACCGGGATTTCTGGCGGGGGACGCGTCGCTGTTCGTGCTCAGGTCATGGTTGCGGATGCGCGGGCACGCGGTGACGATGAGCGGCATCCGCGTCAACGTCGACTGCGGCGAGCGGTCGGTCTCGCGCCTGCAGCAGCACGTGCGCGAATTCGCCTCGAGATCGGATGCGCCGGTGATCGTGATCGGGCAGAGCCGGGGCGGGATGCTGGCGCGCTGCCTCGCCGTTCGCGAGCCTGACTCGGTTGGCGGGCTGGTGACGCTCGGCTCCCCGGTGCTCGACCAGCTGGCGGTCTCGGCGCCGGTGCTGAGAATGGTCCGATCGGTAGCGGTGTTGTCCGACCTCGGTATCCCAGGAACGTTCTCCCAGATGTGCTCCGACGGGCCGTGCTGCTCGACCTTCCGGCGAGACCTGGCCGCGACCCTGCCGGCCGACGTCAAGGCGACCGCGATCTACTCGCGCACCGACGGGATCGTCGATTGGCGGGCCTGCCTCGATCCCGATGCCGAGCACATCGAGGTGACGTCGAGCCATTGCGGGATGGCGGTCAACGCGGCCGTCTACCGAGTGCTCGAGCGGGTGCTGGGCGGCGGAGGGGACTGACGGCACGCGGGTCGCGAGCTTCTGGCTGGTGCGCGACGACGTAGCCTCGGCGCGCGGCTGCTCGGCAGCGGGTGAGGCTCGGCCGCTGGTTGCCCGACGGCGCCGGCCGCCGGCTCGATCAGTAGTTGCCTGAGATCAGATCCCAGGCACGTTGCAGCTTGGCGTGGAGGTGGCCCGGGGGCGCCTCGCTGGGGTCGGCCTCGATCGCGGCCGGGTTCGCGCTCGGCTTCGGCAGCCCGGCAGATGCGGCCGCGTCGACCTTGAGGGTCACCGCTCGCTCGTGGATCGGGCCGACCAAGTCGGCGTCGACGAACCGGTGGCCCTCGGGCATCGCGGCACCTTTGTCGGCGATCACGATGCCGTCGAACACGTCCTCCTCGGGGACCGCCAGCACGTGCGTGACGACGCCAATCTCAACGCCGTCGGAGCTGTAGACCGGCGTGCCGGCATTGAGCACCTCGTAGGAGATCGGGTCCCCAGCGTCCATCCGCGCGAGCATACTGAGCGCCGCCGCCTCAGGCCGTCGGCGGGCTCACCTGTGCTCGGTCGCGAGGCGGAGTCCGAAGGCGATCAGGACCACTCCGGTGAAGCGGGTCCAGGGTTCGCTTGACGCGCGGTCGGCGCCGGCGCCGAACGGTGTGCGGCGCGCAGCGCCTGGATCCCGAGCCAGATCAGGTAGATAGCGCCCGCGAACTTGAGCGCGTCGAAGGCGACCGACGAGGCCCGCAGGAGCGCCGCGAGCCCGAACGCCGAGGCCGCCGTCCACACGAGCAGGCCGGTGTTGACGCCCAGCGCGGTGCCGAGTGCCGTGCGGCGGCCGTGAACTCCCCACTTGGAACGCTGTGCACCGCATACGTGCATGAGGTTCCAAGGGCGTGCCCGGGAGGCCAAGGTCAAGGCGAGCGCCGGCAGTACAGGTGCCAACCGCGCGCTCGCCGGCATCACGGCGACTCGAGGATCGACTTGATGTCGGCGACCGGCCCGAGGTGGGCGAGCTTCTCCGGGTTGACGATCGAGCGCACGGCTTGGATCTGTCCGTCGAGGACCTCGAGCACCCAGACAGCGACGACCCGGTTCTGTCCGTCGAGCAGCAGTGCTCCTGAGGTCCCGTTGACCTCGGCAGGCCGGATCGAGGCACCCGGGACGCGGGCGCCGAGCTTGATCCAGTTGAGCAATGTGCGCGCGACTCGGCTGCGCCCATGAAGCGAGCGTGCGAGCGCGGGAACCTTGCCGCCGCCGTCCCCGGTCAAGACCACATCGTGCGCGAGCAATGCCTCCAGCCCTCCGAGATCTCCGTCCTGGACGGCGGCGAAGAAACGGTGCGCGAGTTCGTCGCGCTGCTCGCGCGAGGCCTCGAACCGGGGCCGTCCCTCCTCGACGTGGCGCCGGGCCCGGACGGCGAGCTGGCGGACGTTGTCCTGGTTGCGGCCGACGATCGCCGCGATCTCGTCGTAGCTGTAGTCGAACACGTCCCGGAGCAGCAGCACCGCCCGCTGCTCGGGGGAGAGGCTCTCGAGCAGTACCAGCATCGCCATCGACAGCGAGTCCGCCATCTCAGCGTGCTGTGCCGGGTCGTCGGGGTGCTCGGTGATCACCGGCTCGGGCAGCCAGTCACCGACGTAGCGCTCGCGGCGCACGCGGGCTGAGCGCAGCTCGTCGATCGCCAAGCGCGTGGTCACCGTCGCGATATAGGCGCGTGGTGACTCGAGCTGCTCGCCCGCCTGGATCGCGCGATGGACTCTGAGCAGCGCCTCCTGGACGATGTCCTCGGCCTCGGCGACGCTGCCGAGCATCCGGTAGGCGATCGCGAACGAGGCCGGGCGCAGCTCGGCCAGCAATTGGTCGCTCAGCTGTCGATCAGTCACGCCGCGAACCCGGGTCGCCAACTGGCGTGCTGCGGTGACCAGTGCAGCTGCGACTTGGCCTTCGCGTTGGAAGCACCACGAAGCTCGGTCATCATCACCGCTCCGGCCTCGCCGGCCAGCATCCGGCCCACGAACTTCGGCACGCGCATGGGCTTGGGCGCCCCGATCGCCTTGGCCAGCCCGGGCAGCCATTCGGATACGGGTGCCGGGTCGTCGTCGACGACGTTGTAGATCCCGCGCTGGCCGTGATCGAGCGCGGCAGCGGTCGCATCTGCAGCATCGGCGACGTGGATGAACGACCACACGCCACCGCCATCGCCGACAACCGGGAACTTGCGTTTGCGGACCATCTCGAACTGCTCGCCGCCCGGCGCCAGCGAGGTACCGGGACCGTAGAGGGCTCCGTAGCGCAGCACGACACCCTCAGTCCAGTCGGCCCCGATCACCGCTTCCTCGAGGTGACGGATCGCCTGAAGCGACCGCACCATCTCCCGGGCGGGCGTCGGATCCAATGGGTCATCCTCGCTCTTGATCGTGCCACCGGTGCGCGCGTATGGCCAGCTCGTGTAGCTCTGCGCGATGAAGCGACGAACGCGCGCCGCGCGGCCGGCCGACAGGAGGTGGTCAGTGCCCTCGGTGCGCAGGCGGTTGGTGAGGGCGAAATCACGATCGAAGTGGCGCGTGTCAAGCGTCGAGATCGCGGTCAGCTCGTGGATGATGACGTCGGGTCGGCTACCGGCGACCGCCTGCGCGACCTGGTCGGGATCGAGCGCGTCGGCGACCACGGGGGTTGCGCCGAGCTCGTAGACGTCCTGTTGCTTGGCCTCGCTGCGGGTCATCCCGGTCACCTCGTGGCCGGCGCCGACCAGTCGCGGAACGAGCTGTCTGCCGATCGCTCCGGTGGCTCCTGCGATGAAGATCTTCATTTCAAGCTCCTTTGATCGAGACTGAAATGAATGACGGAAGAGCGGGGCCGCCTGTGACAGCCACTCCGCTCCGACGGGCCTGAGACACTTCGCACCGTGGTCCTCTATGACCGTATCGGCGCCGGCTACGTCGAGCGGCGCCGGTCAGACCCTCGGATTGCGAGGCTGATCCAGGGCGCGCTCGGAGATGCCACAACGGTCATCAACGTCGGTGCCGGTGCCGGCTCCTACGAGCCCGACGACCGCGACGTGCTCGCCGTCGAGCCGTCGGCGAGCATGCGCGCGCAGCGGCCGGCCGGCGCGGCGCCGTGTCTCGACGGGCGAGCCGAGACGCTTCCCCTGGCCGACGCGAGCTTCGACGCCGCGATGGCGATCTACACGGACTTTCACTGGTCTGACCCCGAGGCCGGGATCGCGGAGTTGCTCCGGGTCAGCCGCGGCGTCGTGGTCGTGATGACGGTCGACCGCTCGGCCGCTGGGCGCTACTGGTTGACGCGTGACTACCTTCCTGGAAGCAACGTGCTGTTCCGCGATGTCTCACAGCTCGTGGCGGCGTTCCCCGGTCCGTGCGAGGTGACCGCGGTGGCGATCCCACATGACTGCTCAGACGGTTTCATCCACGCCTTCTGGCGCCGGCCGCGAGAGCTGCTCGACGAGCGAGTCCGCTCGACGATGGCGGTCTTTGCGCAACTGCCCCCGGAGACGGTGCGGACGGCGATCGAGCGCCTGCGCGCCGACCTCGAGAGCGGCATCTGGGATCAGCGCAACCGCGAGCTGTGCGACCTAGAGGAGCTCGACCTCGGCCATCGGCTCGTCGTCTGGCGCCAGCGATCCGGTGGCGATCAGCCGACCTCTGGGTAGGCGGTCAGCCGACCTTCGCGTAGACGATCGCGCTGTCGGCCACACAGCACGAGCCGGCGTAGCTGTGGGGCGCCACGGCGCCTGCGACCCGCCGCAGGCGCTTGTCGGCGGCAAGCAGCGCTCCCCACTGCGCAGCTCGCCGGCGGACGAGCTGTGACCAGGGTGCGCGCCAGGCCTTCGCGCCCTCGGTCAGGGGTCGCGTGTAGAGCAGCCGCTGCCCGGGTTTGAGGCCCGCGACGAGCGCCGTCTCCATCGCGCGGGGATCGCTGTCCTTCAGGCGCGAGTAGGCGTTGACCCAGTTCATGTAGGTCGGGTCCTTGACAGCCCCCGTCAGCGACGCGTACCGCAGCCCTCCCGGGAGGTAGTACCAGGCGAGCGGCGTCTGCTCGGGCTCGCCGGCCAGCACCAGGTCACCCGGTCGCATGTATGGCGCGAGCTCGCCCGCGACGTCGCGCATGTCGCTCTTGTACTTGGGGGAGAACGAGGCCGGGTCTGCTACGAACGCCAGTGACAGCACGACCGCGATCAGCCCCATGATCCCCGCCCGCGCCGACGTGAACGCTCCGAGTAGGAGCAGCGGTGCGACAAACGGGCCGAAGTAGCGGGTGACCCAGGTGACCGCGACCAGGGAGAAGATCTTGGCCACCAGCACGCCGACGAACGGAACGATGATCAGCGCCCAGATCGCGGTCGCCTCGGGCCGCCGGCGGGCATCGCGCCCGATCAGCGGCAAGACTCCGACGGCGGCCGAGATCGCCAGTGCGACCACGACCCGATCGCCGCCCAGGAGGTTGCTCGGGAAGGTCGCTCCGGTGAAGTCGGCGAAGTCCCACGGGCTCGTCCCGTGCGACACCTGATAGAGCAGGTTGGGGATCCACGGCACGAACAGCAGCAACGCGATGCCGAACGAGAGCCCAGCGTCGCGCAGCACCCCGCGCCGGTCCCCGGCCGCGCGGTAGATCGGGATCAGCGCTACCGCGGCGCCGGCCCAGAAGAAGATCGCCCAGAAGCTTGTGTAGATCAGCAGCGCGAGCGAGATCGTGAAGAGGATCAGGTAGGCGCGCCTGCGGTAGACGAAGGCGTGCAGGAAGGCCGCGATCGCGACCAGTCCGATCAGCGCCAGTAGTTCATACGCCTGGGTCTCCTGCGCGTATTCGGTGAAGAACGCGCTGAATGCGAACAGCGTCGCGGCGAAGATCCCGGCCCGTCGGCCGGCCAGGCTCCAGCCGGCCCACATCCCGAGCGGGATCGAGGCCAGGCCGAGCAGCAGCGAGAGCACGTGGGTCGCTCGTTCGCCGGAGCCGAACAGGCTGATCCAGATATGGAGGATGAAGTAGTAGAGCGGGGTGGACCCCTGCTGGCGCAGGATCCCGGGGATCGCGCTCAGCGGGTGCGACGCGACGCCGACCGCCACCGCCTCGTCGGACCAGAACTGACCACTGATGTACCGCGTTCTGATCACGACGGAGATCGCGGTCAAGACCAGCAGCACACCGCCGGTGCTGACCCAAACCGGGAACCGGTCAAACCACTTGGGCGCATGGAAGTCGCGCACCTGCGGCGCCTGCAGGAGCCAGGGCACGCGGCGGGGCGCGCTACGGCGGGGAGTGGTCGTGGCCATGCGCGCCTCAGGCTACCTAGTGGGGCGGGGGCGCCCCGGCACCCGATCTGGGCTGACCGCGCCGCACGGTCGCCAAACCCTAAAATCGGAGAGGGTTTGTGCTAAATAAACTGGTTGAGCGAGCAACATTCTCTCGCGTAGCGCCGGATCCGAGATGCTGTGCAGCAGACAGTGCCGGCAGGCGCATACACCCGGGCCGAACAGGAGAACGAAATGGCATTGAAGATTGGATCGACCGCGCCGGACTTCGAGGCGGAGTCCTCGGAGGGCACGATCAAGTTTCACGACTGGATGGGTGATTCGTGGGCTGTGCTGTTCTCGCACCCGAAGAACTTCACCCCGGTCTGCACGACGGAGCTTGGCTACATGGCCAAGATCAAGCCCGAGTTCGACCGACGCAACGTGAAGATCATCGGGATCTCGGTCGACCCGGTCGCCGATCACGCGCAGTGGGCCGCCGACATCGAGGAGACCCAGGGCACGGCACCCAACTACCCGATCATCGGCGACTCCGACTTCAAGGTTTCGAAGCTGTACGGCATGCTCGATGACGAGGTCGAGGGTGACCCTCACGACCGCACGCCGGCCGACAATCAGACGGTCCGCAACGTGTTCGTGATCGGGCCCGACAAGAAGATCAAGCTGATCCTCGTCTACCCGATGACCACGGGACGCAACTTCGACGAGGTCCTGCGAGTGATCGACTCGCTGCAACTGACCGCCAACCACAAGGTCTCGACGCCGGTGAACTGGAAGCAGGGCGAGGATGTGATCATCGCCGGCTCGGTCTCAGACGATCAGGCCAAGGAGATCTGGCCCGACGGCTGGGACTCCCCCAAGCCCTACATCCGGATCGTTCCCGCACCTCAGTCCTAGCCGCGCGAATTGGGCCGGGCGCGGGCGCGAGTGGCCTCGCGGCTCGCGCCCGCCATTTGCGCTGGCGCAGGCCGTCAGCGGGCGGTGTCCGTCAGCCGGGCGGGCGCTTTGCCTTCCCACGCATCGGCGAGCAGCTCGGCAAGGAACTCCCGGTCGGCGTCGGCGAGCGTGACCCCCACCGCTGACAGTCGCTTCCCCCACCAGACCTCGATGCAGATCTCGGGCCGAGCCTCGGTCGCGGTGAGGATCCCCGGTTCATCGAGCATCACGTTCATACGTCCCGGCTCGCGCAGGGTGGCGAAGATTTTGCCCGCGACCCGGAACGACGGGCGCCCGTGATGGTCGCGCTCGACGGCCTCGGGTAGAGCGAGCGCCAGCTCGCGGGCCTGGTCCTCGGTCACGCGACCCACTTGTCGTCGCGCCGCAGGGCATCCGTGAACCGCTTCGGCACCGCGGCCTCATCACCGCGCTCGTAGAGCGTGACGACGACGAGCTCGTCTCCTTCTGATCGGCACACGTAAACGAGATCGCGACGCTCGAGGTCTCCGATCAGGACCGTGCCTCGCTCGCCCGGCTCAGAGCGCCCCGCCTCGGCGGCGAGCGCGACCCGGGACGCGATCTCGGTCCTGGGATCCAGCGTCCCGCGCACGCGCTGGCGAAAGCGCTCAGCGGCGTGATCGGTTACGGCGACGAGCATCGGAGCGCCGACATTAGTCGACCGGTGGGCCGGTGGCCCACGTCCAATCAACGCAGGAAGACCGCGAAGAAGTCGCGGTCGTCGGGGGAGAGGTAACGCGTGTCCGGGCGATCCATTCCCGGCAACAGGCTGCTCGGATGCCCGGCGTCCGGAGCAGCGTAGGAGTTGAACGTGACCCAGTAGGAATTGATGTCAAGCTCCATCGCCCGAATTGCGCCCGCGCGGATCAGGATCTCCGCGAGTGAGCCGACCGTCTGGTCGTTGGCGGCCGCGTAGATGAGATCGCCCGCAGCGTTGATCCCCAATCCGGAACGCCAAACGCGGATCGCGTTGCCGAGTGTCGCGCCCCACTGAGGGCCGTCATTGAGGTTGGGGTTCGGCCGCCGATCGGCGACGATCAGCGGCAGGTTCTGGCGCGCGTAGCGGACGTCGGGCGGCACCTGCGGCCCGCCCTGCCAAGTCTGGACATCGACCCGTCCGTCGGTGTATTCGACGAACGTCGCTGCTCCGGGCTGCATCGGGGCGTATGCCTTGCCGCCGAGTGCGAAGCCGCCGTGTGAGTCCTCGAGCTTGAAGCCACTGTTGAAGGTCGCGAGCAGCCTCGAGCGGAGCGAGAGCGGCACATCCATCGGGCCCCGGGGCAGTGAGACAGAGGGCTCAAGTCGTCCCGGGTAAAGGACGATCGACGTGCGACGCGGGTCTATCCAGGCGACGCCGGCGACCATCTGGGGGTACAGCGGATCGCTGCGGAACTGCGCGATCTGGACGGGCGGAGCCGGCCCGCTCCAGGTTTCCGTAGGGACCCAGACTCCCTCGCCTCCCAGCGCCGGGCGGATCACCGGAGCGATGTCGCTGGGATGGGTCTGCGCCGTCGCCCGGGCGCGCAACGGCAGCGAGCGCAGTGCTGGTCCGCCGGTCGAGGGCGCGTTCAGCGAGTAGTAGATGTTCTCGATCTCGGACGCGATCGCAGCGGCGCCGTGGTCGCGAAGCCACTCGAACGAGCGGATCGTGAAGCTCGAGTTGGACGGACCCGCCATCGTCGTCCAATAAGAGATCGCGACCGGGACCAGACACATGCACAGCGCGATTGTCGTGACCCTGCGCGCCCGCCGCCAAGGGGGGAGGCGCGGCGGCAGCGGCCGGACCGTGCGGGCTGCGTGGCTGTGCATCGGCACTTCCGAGAGCGGTTTCGTGACCGCGAACGCGCGTCCTGCGCCGGCCTGCTCACGCTTGAGAGAAGTCTCATCGCTCGTCCGGCAGGCGATCATGACCGACGGCAGAAACGTGTCCGGTAGTGCTGAGCGCCGATCCAGCGCCGTGGGCCCGAGTCGCGGCAGAACATGACCAGCGCATCGCTGCGGAACGGGCTGCTGCGACAGGCTCGGCCAGTAATCGGCCGAGCCGAACGTCCGAGGCCGCTCGTTCTGATCCGAGCCGGACCGCCCGCGTGCCGTCTGCGGCGCCGGGTCCGGCGGCCTGGACCCGCGCCGTGCGCATCCGGCAGTGGCCGAAGAACCTGTTGCTGTTCTGCGCCCCGGCGGCCGCCGGGGCCCTCTGGCAACCGGGGGTGGTCGGCCGTGTCACGCTCGCGGCATTTGCGTTCTGCATGCTGTCGAGCGGCGCCTACCTGCTCAACGACCTGCGCGACGCCGCCGAAGACCGCCGCCATCCTGCCAAGCGCCATCGTCCGATCGCCGCGCGATTGATCTCGCCCGGCAGCGCGTGCGCGGTCGCGGTGGCCGCGATTGGGGCCGGGCTCGGCCTGTCGGCGACGCTCGGTGTGAGCTCGCTGGCGATCGCGGCCGGCTATGCGCTGCTCAATTTCTCCTACACCGCTTGGCTGCGCAGCATTGCGATCGTCGACCTCGCCGCGGTCGCCGGAGCGTTTGTGCTGCGTGCCGGCGCCGGCGCGATCGCAGCAGGCGTGCCGGTCTCGCGCTGGCTGTTCGTGGTGGTGTCCTTCTCGGCGCTGTTCGTCGCCGCGGGCAAGCGCTACGCGGATTTCCTGGACCCGGCATCGCGCCGGTCGCGAAGGGTCCTGCGCGACTACAACGCTGACTTCCTACGCATGGTGATCGGCTGCGCGTGCGCCGTCGCCCTCGGCGCCTACTGCCTATGGGCCTTTGCAACCGGGCCCGCCGGCGCGGTAACGTGGCGAGAGGCGACGATCATCCCGTTCACGATCGCGCTGCTGCGTTATGGCCTGCTGGTTACCGGTGGGCGCGGGGGCGCCCCCGAGGAGGCTCTGCTTGGGGACCGCTCCATGCAGCTGATCGGGCTGGCGTGGCTGCTGACATTCGCGCTCGGGCTGTCATGAGCGCCGCTCGGGCGCGAACGGTTGCAGTGCGCTCCCGGGGGGTGGTGCCGGGGCGGTCTCGCGAGGCGATCCGCGCCGAGCGCCGGCGGCGAGCGCGTCACTTCCGCATGCGGCGGCGTGATCTCGCGGTTGACACGGCGATCGGGCTAGCGCTGACGGTGGTGCTGATCAGCGTGACGGCCGGGCTCGGTGTGCTGGCGCTGCTGGGGGTACCGATCGCGCTGATCGTGGTCAGTTCGATCGTCGTCGAACGCGCTCGCGGGCGGGGGAGACCTCGCGGGCGCGGGCGACAATAACCAGACCGGCGGCTGCGCGGTCGAGGCCTGCCGGATCTCGAGGTGCCAAACGTATTTGGCGGCGACGGCTGCCGGGCCGGGACACGGCTAGTGGTCGTGGTGGTGGTGAAACGCGCTCGCGCTCGACGTCCAGGCGCCGAAGTGGGGGATCATCACGATCGCGAGCACCAGGCCGCCGACGATCGCCCCGGCGAGCACGATCCCGCGGGCGGCGCGACCGTCGTCGAGGCCCGGGACACGGCTTCGCACGTCACGAGCGCCGCGCAGCGCAGCCGGCATCCCCGGCAGGTGACCAAGGACGTGCAGGGCGGTGAACACGAGCCAGACGATGAACGTCAGCTTGTGGATCTCGGCCAGCGGCTCGCGGTGAGCCGGGCTGGTGAACAGCAGCGGCACGCCGGTCGCGAACACCCCGATCGTGGTGAAGACGACGATCGGCGCCAGCAGTCGCAGCCACGTCTCCGGCGGGCCCTTGCGCCGGTAGGTCGGGTCCTTGAAGTAGTAGAGGACGAATCGGTACCCGGTGCTCGCCATCTTCAGCGCGACCGGACCGATCAGCACCAGCCCGAGAAACAGGTGAAGCCAGATCAGCTGACCGATCCTGACGATCGTCAGACCGAGCGCCGCCAGCATGATGATCAGCACGGCGCCGGTCAGGGCGGTCAGCTGCTCGTTGCCCTCCGGACCACCCCGCAGCCAGGCGCGCGGCCCGAGCCGTCGCTCACGCGGACGGCCGGGCGCCGCCGTGCGTTCAGCAGAGATCGAGGGCGGGTTGATCGCCATTGCAGGCGATTCTCGGAAGCGCGTCTAAAGAGTGTTTCTAGCTTTGATGAGAGAGTTTTTGTGCGAATCTGACACTGGGCTTATGTGCGGATGGGGGGCACCGCCAGGGGATGGGCGCGCGCCTGCCGACGGGCCGGCGCGGCGGCGCGGCGTACGGTCACCACCAGCAGCCTCGGCTTGGCGGCGAGGCTGCAGGCGCCGCGTTGGCCTCAGAGATTGAGGGCCTGCTGACCGGCGGACAGCCTCTGTGCGCCGCAGATGGGGGGGCATCGCGCGCTAGGCGAGCCGTGGGACGATGAGGATCACGAGCCCGCCGAACGCGAGAAACGGGCCCAGCGGCAATGCCGCCTTACGTGCCTCTTGCCCTCCCCGGACAAGCATCGTGATGGCGAACGGAAGGATCGCCACAAAGCCGGCCAGCAGGGCATCGATCACGCCCCAGCCAAGTCCCGCTCCGAGCAATAGCGCAAGCTTCACGTCACCCATCCCGATCGCCGACTTGTTGAACAGGTTGGGCGCGAACAGGAACGCGGCCGCGGCGAGCGGCGCCAGCACGAGCTCGAGTGCGCGGCCGGGACTGATCGCGATATGTGCGACCAGCACGATCGCGGTTGCCGGCAGGACGATCCGGTTCGGGATGATCCGGTGCTCGAGATCGATTGCCCCCAGAACGACGAGCACGGCGGCGAAGAAGGCGGCCAGCAGCGAACGGGACAGCGTCGGATAGCACGCGAACGCGAGCGCGCCGATTGTCACCGCGGCGATCGCCACTGGGACCGGATGCGAGCTGCGCGGTGCGCGATCGCCTTGCGCCCGGTCAGCCTGCTGTGACGGCTTCTGGATGCCCGGCTGCACGCCCAGCGCCGCGGCGGGGGCCGGATCAGCGTGTTTCATTGGAGATCTCTGCTCGCGGGTTGATCGGGCGTGCGTGCGTGATCGCTCCGAACAGCGCGTCGAACTCGCCCCACTTCTCGAGCACGGGAGTCGTTGCGCCGTTCTTCTGCTCCTCGCTGACAAGCACCACACCGACCGGTGGCTCGAGCGTGTCGAGCTCGGCGGCTGCGAGTGTCGCGGCCGTCGGCAGCGCGCCCGCATCGAGGACGACCACGTCGACGGACTCGCGCTGCGCCAGCTCGGCGACGCCGACGATCCGCTCGCTGACGGTCACCTCGCAGCCGCGGCGGGCAAGCAATGTGGCGGCGACCGAACGAAAGCGGCGATCGGTTCCGACCAGCAGCACCTTGGTCGGGTCCCCGGCCCGATCGGGCTCAGGCGTGCCGTCGGCCTGCCCGAGCGCCGCCGCGACCGTGTCCGCCTGCTCGGGCGAGTCAAACCCGCCGACGCTCGACTGGACCGTCAGCAGCTGATCGCCGACGGAGACACACCGGCGCGCGATCTCGCCCGAGGCGAGCTCGAGCGTGCTGCGTCCGGCGCTCGCCGAGGCTGTGTGCCATGGCGGGAGGTGCTCGACGACCTTGATAACCCGCAGGTTGCGGTCCAGCAAGACGACGTCGATCGGGAACCGCATGAACGCGGTGTGGATCGACGGCGACGGCTGGAGCAGCATCCCCTCGCCGGGTGGCAGCGAGCGTCTCCCAAGGAGCCCGCGCATCCGGCGGCGCCAGCGGTCGGCGATCATGACCTGCTCACAGACAACGTTTCCGCGTGTCAGGTTGACGATCAGTTTGGTTTCTCTGGCCATTCTCTAGTGAGTTTCGGCTCTGTAGGTATCGGCCACAACCTACGAAGGTCTAGGTTGGGGCGCCACGGCGGAAATGGCGAGCCGACGCTTGAACCGGCCCTGTGGTGTCTGCGAGGACTCGGCGCGTTCTCGCGGCTTGCGCAGGCACGCGACAATGATGATCGCGCACACCCCGAGCGCCACGAAGCCCTGCCACGGCGCCGGATTGACTGGGCAGACCCAGGTGACCAGCGGGAGGAACCACAGCCACCCCAGCCGGGGGCGCGCCAGCGCCAGCGGCACGAGCAACAGCGCGAAGTAGTGCGTCCACAGGACGGGGGTGGCGAGCAGCGCCAGCGCGATCGCCAGGACGAGCGCCGACCGGCTGTCACCGTGCAGGCCGACATAGAGGACGGCGATCGCGACGACGATGGCTACGACGGCGCCGATCGCGAATGCGAGCGAGCGCCCGGCACCCATATGCAGCGCGATTGCAGCCGGCTCGTAGCCGCGGCGCCACATCACGGTGGTTACCGCATTGACGACTGAGTTATAGGCGTGCAGCTGATTGAAGCCGAGCACGCCCCAGGCAAACGCATTAACGACCACGCCCGCGAGCAGCGCATACCCAGCCGCCGCGAAGCGACGGGTCGCGAGCAGCCACAAGCCCAGCGGCCAGACGAACGGCTTGAGCGAGATCATCACCGCGACCAGTGCACCGGCGATCACCGGGTTGTCACGTTTGCGCCACATCAACGCGCTCCCCAGTGCCAGCACCAGTGTCAGGTTGCCGGCCTGCCAGGCCTCGATCACCATCGGCCAGATCAGTGCGATGCCGTAGACGCGACGATCGCTGACCTCGAGCAGTCGCAGGATCATGAATACAGCGGCGATGTTCAGGCCTGTGAACAGCGCCGCCGCGAGTCCCTGACCAAGCAGCGCAAAGGGGATGAACAGGAGCGCAGTCAGCGCCGGATAGGGATAGGCGACGCCGCCGCCGATGTTCATCCAGCCCTTGTCGTACGGACTCAGCCCGAGGATCACCCGGTGACTGGCGGCCCAGAATTCGCGCTCGAAGTCGGGCGCAACGGCGTGGAACTTGAGCATGATGTAGACGACGTACAGCGTCAGGGCGGCCGGCAGGCCGTAGAAGGCGATCCGCAGCAGCGCCGAGTACGAGGCCCTCGGGTGCTGACGCTCGGTTATCTGGGTCGAGGCGTTCATCACCCGTCCTAGGTTGCCTCTGCGCCGGCCGGCCGTAGGTGGTGTTCGCGGCTGTGGTTTGCCGCCGTGTAGGAGGCCGTCCGGTCAGGCTGGGACTCCCCGCGTCGCTGCATGCTCGCCGCCCAGCAGATCAGCGCGATTGCCAGCGCCAGGCTCGCAATCGCCTTCTCTGTTGTGGTGGATGGAACAAACTGGATGATCCAGAAGCCGTAGGCGGTCGCAAGCCAGATTCCGAGTCGGTCTCTGGAAGCCAACGCCAACGGGACCAGCACCAGCACCAGGTAATGCGGCCACACAAACGGCGAGGACAGCACACCGAAGGTGAGTGCCGCCGAGAACCATCCTTCGTCACTGCGGCGAGCGAGCAGCACGATCGTGAGTGCGACCGCCGCAGCCAGCGCGAGTGCGAGAGCTCGAGTGACGCCGATCGACAGACCCAGCGGGGAGAGTGCATGTACGAAGCCGAACGAGTACTTCCACAGCTCGAACGCCTTCGCGTCCGCCGTCAGCAGGCTCGGGTAGTTGGCGAGACCCTGAAAGCCGATCAGGGCCCAGCCCCCGAGCAGAAAGGCGCCGGCGGACGCGAGCGCGACGCCGACCGAACGGATTCTCCGGGTGACCAAGAACCAGATCAGGAGCGGCCACGCGAGCAACTTGGCGGCGATCAGGGCGCCCGCGACGATCGCCCCCTTCGACGAGTCGCGATAGCGCCACAGAAGCGCGGCACCCATGGCGAAGATCGCATCGGGCTGGCCGTTGTTGAGGCTGTCGAGCAACGGTAGCGATGCGATCGCGAGCAGGTAGATCCGCAGGTCGCGAACCCCCATCACGCGCAGCGCGAGCACGATCGCGCCGATGCAGATCAGGTTCCAGAGGATGATCGCGATGGGGAAGGGAATCAGAGAGAACGGCACCCCCAGCACCGCGAGCGGAGCCGGAGTCACGAAGCCATTTGGATGCGCGAGCAGGAAGTGCACGTTGGCCGGCGGGAAGGGGTTTCGTCCATGCAGGACGTCAGCCCCGGCGCTCCAGATGCCGTGATGGAAGTCCTTGCCGTATTGACCCGAAAGGACGTTGAGAAACTCCATGCAGACGGCGACCATCGCGATCGCGACCAGCACGGCCCCTCGCCACAGCTCGCGCCGGTCGATCTTCCAGCTGCGCGCAGCGCCGGGCAGCGGCTCAATGCTCATACCCCGGCTCCCTCGGAGTCATGCCGCACGATCCTGGCTGTCCGAACGCGCGCACCGTCGCTCAGCGGTCGAGATCGCCGGGCCGAATCGGGGCGTGGGTCGCCGCCCCGCCCAGCGGCGAGCGCCGGCGTGCGCACCAGCACTGCGATCAGCACCGCGACCACCGACAACGTGAGCGACAGCTGCCACAGCTTGGGATCCGTCACCGGGCAGGCAAACAGGAGCAGCGGGAGGGCCCAACTCGGGCTCAGCCGCGGGCGCATGATCGCCAGCGGGACGACCAGCAGCACGAAGTAATGGATCCAGACGACCGGGGTTGCGAGCAGGCTCAGCGTGATCACCCCGAGCAGGACCGCTGAGTCGCGCCCTTGGCGGGCAAGCAGAATGCACGCCGCCAGGCAGCCGACGGCCACGATCACCGCAACCACCTCGGCCCCACCGCGACTTGCGCCGAGACGCAGCGCGAGCGCCAACGGCGTGTATGCGGCCCGCTCCTCAAGCTTGGTCGCGGCGCTGACGACCCGCAGATACGGGCCGATCTGATGCAAGCCGAGCGCCGCCCACGAGACCACGTTGACGGCGACGGCAGCCGCAGCGGCCCAGCCAAGGGCGCGCCACCGTCGGGTCAGCAGCAGCCAGAGTCCGAGTGGCCAGAGGAAGATCTTCAGCGATGCAACGAGGCCGACGGCGATGCCCGCGACCGCCGGCCGGTCCCGATAGCGCCACGCGACCGCGATGCCGAACGCGAGTACCAACGATAGGTTCGCGGTCTGCCAGCCGCTGATCACCGGCGGCAGGATCAGCGTCAACCCGTACAGGCGCCAGTCGCGCACTCCGCAGAGCCACAGCGCGCCGAGCGCGGCGGCCGCGCAGATCAGCGTGAACAGCACGCCGGCCGCCCCGAGCGGAATCCACGCGAAGGCGGCGAACAGAAGCGCCCCAGGCGCCGGATAGACGAACGCGAACCCGTGCGACGCCGCGATCGAATGCGGCGAGGCGTACGGGGTCAGGCCGGCGAGCACTCGGTTGCCGGCCGGCCAGAACGCGCTGCGGAAGTCGACCGCGAAGTGATGGCCCCCGATCGCGATCGAGAGGATGTAGGCAATGACCAGCAGCGGCACGAAAACGAACAGGCCGTGATTGACCGCCCGCGTCCAGACGTCGCGATGCGTTCCCGCGCGGCGACCGCCAAGCGCGACCGACAGTCCCGCCGCGGCTTGGTGGTCGGGCGCGGTGCCGATCATGCCGGCGGTGTCCACGTCGCGACATCGACGCGTTTGGAGCGCAGCAGCACATCCGTCCCGCTGCGTCCCAACAGTCGCTTCGTCGTGTCCCCGTTGCTCGGATCGAGCACCAGCACGCGGTAGCCGTTGACGAGGTTGGCCTCACCCGGACGCGGGATCTCGGTCACGTCGACGATCTGTGCCAGCTGCGACGTGGTCAGCAGCTCAAAGCGGATGTCGTACGCGATCCGCCCAGCCAGTTTGGGGTCTTTCCAGAACAGCCAGTCGGCGAATCTGTTGTCAGCGTAGATACGCGCTCCGGGCTGCTGCTGGGCGACCTGCTCCACCTTGTGCAGCGCCGGCGTGCTGTACATGCGCTCAAACCACGACGCGGGCTTGACCGCAACCGCGATCGTCGCTCCGAGGAGGACGATCAGCGAGAGGCCGGCGAGCCCGAGGTTGAGGCTTGTGCGCCGGATGACGGTGCGCTTGCTCGGAAACAGGGTGGTGAGTGCCCCAGGGAGCAAGATCATCACGCCGAGCCCGAACCAGGTGATGTTGCGGATCGCGAACACCGCACCGGCGGACAGGATCACGAGCGCGAGCTGGTCGAAGACCTGCATCCGCTTCCCGCTGCGACCCATCACGTAGACGACGGCGAACGCGACCACGAAGAATGGAATCGCCAGCACCTGGACGGTCGTGATCGGCTGCCACTCGGTCACGACCTTCGCGAACGCCGGGTTGAAGATCGTCTCCTTGTAATACGCGATCATCCCCGGCCCGTAGGGATTGATCAGCAGGCAGATCGGCGACGCGACCAGCAACGCGGCGCTCCGAGCCCGGATCGCCCGAACCCCTGCGGCCCAGCTGCCGGCGGCCTGCTTGCGGCCGCGCATGACGTCTCCGACAAGCAGCACGGCCCCGCACACCATTGCCAGGCCGACCCCGAGGGTCACCGATCCGTGGAGGTTGCCCCACAGGATCAGCAGTGGGAAGACCAGGTAGATGCGGCGATCGCGAGTCCCTCGATCGCGCGCCTGCCTGACCTCGCGCGCGAGAAGCCAGAGGACGCCGCTGAAGAGCGGCAGCGCCAGACCCTGGGTGCGGACGTTGAGAGAGCCCGCGAAGTAGAGGCCGCCGGCGAGCGGCAGCGTCCACAGGACGTGGCGCTCGCTGCCGCCGAGCGAGCGGCCGGCCATGATCGCCAGCGTGATCCCGGCGATCGTGAGCGCAACGTAGAAGATCCCGTATAGCGCCAGGCCGCCGATCTGGTTGAGGCGGAAGAACAACAGCTGACCGAGCCACTGCTGGTCGATCCAGCGCGCGCCGTGGGTGATCACGAACAGGGTGTCGTGCTGCGGAATGCCGTGGGCCGCGATGTAGCGCCCGCCAACCAGCGCCAGCCAGCTGTCCTGGCTGATGTGCAGGGGGAGCTTTGTGAGGCTGAACACGGCGACCGCGGCAAGCGCGGTGACCAGCAGCGATTGGGCCTCCAGCCAGACGACAAATGCACCCCACCGGCTTTGCCCGACATGGTTCGCCGGCCCTGTGCCGGCCGCCGCCGTGGAGCTCATATCGGCCGCCGTGTGTTCGCGCGCGAAATGCCCATGTGAGAAGTGTCGAACAGTGCGCGCGAGTCTGCCCTGCACCTTGGTCTAGGACCCAACTAGACCAAATTCCGTTCCTAGCAGACCTGTTGAATTCTAGGATTCTTACCAGTTCGACAAGTCGGCGCCATCCTGGAGCCCCGAACGGTAGTGAAGAGGTGAACAGATGCTAGAGGTCTTCACAGGAAGTTTCAAACAGGGACTCAAGGAAATCGCCGCGAGTGACGAAACGGGTCAAGGACTAGTCGAGTATTCGCTGATCCTTGTGTTCATCGCAATTGTGGCGGTCCTCGCTGTCACGTTTCTTGGCAGCAACATCTCGCAGGCCATTAGCAGTATCGCCAATCAGCTGTAAATCGTTGTGAAAACACTAACTTCAGGCCGGCCACATCGAGCCGGGCCCTTCGACAACATCAAAGGAGGTGAATAGATGCTTTCGCTTATCACAGTCGACCTGCGCAATGTCCTGGCTCGGGTGCGTGAAGAGGCTGGACAGGGTCTTGCGGAGTACGCCCTGATTCTTGCTTTCATCGCGGTCGTGGCCGTGCTTGCGCTGACGTTCCTGGGCTCCGACATCTCGAAGCTCCTGAGCAGCGTCGCGAACGATCTGTAGGCCGTCAACGAACGAGCCACAGATGGGGGCGTAGCGAACAGCCCACCCAGCATGATGCTGGGTGGGCTCTTCGCGTTAAAGGGACAATCGGGGAACGCGGGGCGCCTTCACCCGCCGCCGTTCGTGGCATCATCGAGGAAAGGCGCGACCGGATTGGCGGTTAGATCACACGGCCGCCGGCACGGCCGCCGGCGAGGCGATGCAGTTGGCTGCAGATCGTCGCGCGTGGTGGCGCGCTGCGCAGCTCAGCGGTTGTGCGGCCGTCTGGCGGGCTCGCCGCAACGACCGCGGTGCTCCGGGGTCAGGGGGCGCATGCCAAGTGACTGTGCGCCCGTCTGAGTGCGCGAGAGGGGCAGCTAGCGAGGGCTAGCTTCGTCCCGAGGGTTGCTTTACCGGAGGGCATCCTGTACCGGAGGGCATGCTGTACCGGAGGGCATGCTGTACCGGAGGGCATGCTGTACCGGAGGGCATGCTGTACCGGAGGGCATCCTGTACCGGAGGGCATGCTGTACCGGAGGGCATGCTGTACCGGAGGGCATGCTGTACCGGAGGGCATGCTGTACCGGAGGGCATGCTCTAGCGGAGGGCATGCTTGGCCGGCTGACCGTCCGATGGAGACACGGACCGTCAAACCGGAACAGACAGCGCACCGCGCTCGGCGGCGAAGGAGCCGGCCCAGCCGGCGACTACCTACCGAGAGTGTGGATCAGCTGGTAGGCCGCGGGTCCCAGCAGGACGATGAACAGCGCTGGGAAGATCAGGAACACGAGCGGGAAGAGCATCTTGATCGGCGCCTTCTGAGCGCGCTCCTCCGCCATCTGGCGGCGGCGCTTGCGCATGTCAACCGCGAGGTTGCGCATCACATGTCCGATCGAGATCCCGAGACGCTCACCCTGTGCCATCGCGCGCACGAACGCCAGCATGCCCGGCGTGTTGGCACGCGCGGCGAGGTTCGCCAGTGCATCGTCGACACCCAGACCCATCGTCTGCTCCTGGAGTGTCAACCTGAGCTCATCACTCAGTGCCCCGGGAATGTGTTCAGCCGCGAGACGGAGTGCACCCGCAAAACCCAGACCGGCCTCGACGGTCACGACCAAGAGATCAATCAGGTCCGGAAGGCGACGATCGATCTCGACCAGTCGCTGGCGCGCTTTGCGCCGCACGATGATTATCGGCAGCATCCAGCCGGCGACGACCCCCAACAGTGCGAGCAGGACCGTCATCACGCTGAAGCCACCGAGCACGACGACGAAGATCGGCAGTAGGACGGCCGAGATCGCTCGATAGCCGAGCAGCATCCGTGGTGACACTGTGTAAATGCCCGCTGACATCAGCTCGGCGCGGAGATCCTCCTCGCGGATCCCACCAAAGCGCTGTGCAACCGCCGCGCCAACCGCTGCGACGAATTCCGCGACGCTGCTCTTGGGGGCGGACATTGGCAGCTCTGGCGCGGTGGATTCGGCCGAGAAGCCGTATTCGTCGATGTCCGTCAGTCGCTCGGCCGCCCTGAGGCGCGTGGTCGTCAGGGCGCGGATCAATGCCACGACCGAGAGGCCGATCAGGCCGACACCGATTATCAGAAGAAGAATCATCGCTACCTCACACGTCGATGTCGACGATCCGTCTGATCACCAAGCTGCCGATGATGACCAAGGTGCCGGCGATGACCAGGGAGATGATGCCGAAGACCTGGTGAAAGAGCGGTGCCGTATAGGAGGGGTTGATCAGTGACAGCCCCAGCAGCAGCAGCACCGGCAGCGCCGCGAGCACCGTGCCCGCCAGACGGCCCTGGGCCGTCAGCGTCCGGATCATGCGGCGAAGCTCGAGCCGCTCGCGGATTGTCTCGGTGACGACGTCGAGCACCTCCGCGGTGTTGCCTCCCGTCTCCTGCTGGAGGGTTGCCACGAGCGCCACGTGGTGGAAGTCACTGCTCTGCATCCGGTCACTGATCTTGTTCAGCGCGTCGACGAGCGGCACGCCGAGCTGCTCGTCTGCAAGCGCGCGGCGCAGCTCGCGCCGGGACGGCTCGGGAGCATCGCTGGCGACGACTCCGAGCGATCCGGCGAACGTGTTGCCGGCTCGCAGCGCCGATGCGACCACGCTGAGGTTGTCAGGGAGCTGCTCGCTGAACGCGCGCCGCTGCCGATTGGCGAGCGTCTTAACCACCTGGCGGACGACGAACGGAAGCGCGAATGCCAGGATGGCGACCGGCGCGCTGTCGATCGTGAGCAGGACGTAGGCGAGCAGGATCGTTCCGAGGACCGTCAGGAACACGAGCTGAAGCGGCGCGATCTGAATCCGCGCGATCTCAATGTCCTCGGCGAGCCGTGCCGACCAGTGAGACTTGTCGACATGACGGCTGCGCGGATCACCGAGCGCGCGCTGGACCAGCGACTTGGGCTTGTCCTCGATCATCGGCTGGTTCTGCAGCCCGATGAACGAGCCGACGCGGGTCCGCACGCCGCTGCGCGTCGTGGCCAGAGCGAAGATCGCCAATCCGAGCAGCACTGCGATCAGCAGGCACACGAGCAGCGCGCCCGCGGTCGAGTCAAAGAAGGATGTCCCCTTTGCGATCCCCGCCGGTCCCGATGGACTGGCGGCAGGAACGCCGGGCGCCGCGTACGTGGCGTACGCGACACCATGTCCGGCCACCCTGGCCACCACCGCGACCTTGGTGCCAAGCGGCACGCGGGACGTGTAGCGGATCAGGTACTGGTTGGAGAGTGCGACGCCAAGGTGGTGGTAGAGCGGAACCATCGCGCTCGAGTTGACCGGGATGTAGACCCCGCGGGACGCGTCGGCCAGGCTCCGCAGGCCGGTGCCGTCAAACGAGCTGTCGAGCACTCCGACCGTGTAGACGCGGGCCCCGGCATTGTTGGCCAGGTTCGCGGCCGCCTGCTCGCTCGTCTTGCTGCCGGTGTCGTGACCGTCTGAGACCAGGACCACCGAGCCGCCCGTGAGCTTCGCGGCGGTGAGCATGTGCACCGCGGCTGCAACGGCGTCATACATATGAGTGCCCGAGTGCAGGGCTGGAACGGTCGCCAGCGCGGCGTCGAGGCGGCCCTTGTCGGTGGTCATCGGAACGACCACACGCGGCGTCTGATCGAAGAAGACGATCCCGACCGGCTGCTGTGGATTGCGCGCCGCGATGAAGGCCCTCGCGGCATGGATCGCGCTCTGCTCGGCGGCCCCCTGCATCGAGTCGCTCGTGTCGATCACCAGCACGGTTCCGAAGTGGGACTGCCCGATCGCCGCCGCCGGCTGTACTGACAGGTCCCGGACCGGGCGTCCGCCCTCGGTGACCTTGATCTGACTCGGCGTCACAACCCCGCGTGAGGGAAGACTGAGCAGGAACGCCTTCTGCGGGAAGTGCGCCCCGTGCGCCTGGCTGAGCAACGGGCCGCCGAGCGCAGCAGCCTGCGACGCAAACAGCGCCGTGAGCAACAGCGACAGCCCGATGAAGCCAGCGAGACGTTTCATCGGAACGAGCGCCTCACCTCTGCCGGCGATGGGCGGACCTCGGGACGCAGCGTCAGCGACGCCGGACCCTGTCCTCCAGCGCCGAACTCGTGCGCGGTCATCCAGTCGGGCAGCGGCGTGTTGTGGTATTCGAATTTGGCGCTCATCGGTCGCAGCCCGCTGTACTTCAGCGAGCCGCCATCCAACGCCGGGTCCGGACTGTTCTCGAACTCGAAGATGTCCTGGAGCGTGACCGTGTCACCCTCCATCCGCTGCACCTCGGTGACGCACGTGACCCGGCGCGAACCGCTGCTGAAGCGCTCGATCTGGATCACGAGGTCGACCGCCCGGGAGATCTGCTGGCGCACCGCCCGCAGCGGGAAATCGACGCCTGCCATCAGCACCATGCTCTCGATTCGCGCGAGCGCATCGCGCGGGGTGTTGGCGTGGACAGTGCTGAGCGAGCCGTCGTGGCCGGTGTTCATCGCCTGGAGCATGTCCAGCGACTCGGAGCCGCGGACCTCGCCGACGATGATCCGGTCGGGTCGCATACGCAGTGAGTTGCGGACCAGCTCGCGGATCGGGATCTCGCCCTGGCCCTCGACGTTCTTCGGCCGTGCCTCGAGCCGCAGTACGTGGCGCTGGTTGAGCCGAAGCTCGGCTGCGTCCTCGATCGTGATGATCCGATCCGAGTCGGGAATCGCTCCCGACAGCGCGTTGAGCAGTGTCGTCTTGCCGGAGCCCGTACCGCCCGAGATCAGGATGTTGAGCTCGGCTTGGATGCACAGCTCGAGAAACTCGCGACACTCCTGGGTCAGCGATCCCTTCAGCCGCAGGTCGTTGAGGTCCCACCTCGACTTGGAGAACTTTCGGATCGTCAGCAGCGGGCCGGTCAGTGACAGCGGCGGGATGACGGCGTTGACACGGCTTCCGTCCGGCAGGCGGGCGTCGACCATCGGCGAGGATTCGTCGATCCGGCGCCCGACCTGTGCGACGATCTTGTTGATGATCCTGCGCAGGTGGTGGTCATCGGCGAAGCGGATGTTCGTGCGCTCGAGGCGGCCGTCACGCTCGAGCCACACATCGCCGGGGCCGTTGACCATGACCTCGGTCACGCTGTCGTCATTGAGCAACGCCTCGATCGGACCATGCCCGAGGGTGTCGTCGGCGATCTCCTGGGTAAGCCGGTCGCGGTCGGCCAGGGAGATCCCGCGCTCCTGGGTGAGGCGCGCGCGGATGTCGTTGACCACGAGCCGGTTCAGCGCCGCGTCGTCTACCGACGCGTTGTACAGCTGGGGACCCAGCTCGGAGATGACGGAGAGATGAATCCGGTCCTTTAGCTCGGCAAACGCGTCCTGCCCTTCGGGCACATCGGCGCGGTTGCCCGCGAGTCGTTCACGGAGTTCCATTAGCCCTTGCTCCTACCGAGTCGGATCCGCCCTCGCCGGCTCTTCTCCGGGGTCCGCTTCGGGGCGCCCGCCTTGACGAACAGGTCGGCGAGCGAGCCGAACGACTTTGCCGCCTCGGACCGCTTCTGCGACAGAACGATCGGATTGCCCTCGTTGACCGACGTCGTGATGTCGCGGCTCGACGGGATCAGGACGTCGGGCGATCGCTCGAGGATGTTGGCGACGTCACGGTTCGTGATCCCGACGCTGGTGTTCGCGCGATTGAGGATTACCCTCACCCGCTCGGACGGGTAACCCATCAGGTCGAGCGTTTCGAGCCCGAGCTTGGCGTTCTTGAGCGACAGCGCGTCGAGCATCCCGACCATCACGACATACGACGAGGAGTCGACGGCAGCGATCACCTCGGGGCTGAAGCTGGGCGGAGTATCGACGACGATGTACTCGTACTCGTTGCGCAGCACGGAGATCACGTTGGACATGAACTCGGTGCTGACCGCGCCGGTCTGATCCGGACGGATCGGAGCCGCAAGCACGCGCAGACCACTGTGATGCGTGATCAGAAACGCGTCGACCTTGTTGGCGTCCAGCGAGCCGCCTGAGGTCGCGAGGTCGTAGATCGTCCGCTCCGGCCTGAGCCCGAGCGACAGGGCCACATCGCCGAATTGGAGGTCGAGGTCGACGAGCACCACGCGCTTGCGCCGCGAGAGCAGCGTCAAGGCGAGGTTGCAGCAGACCATCGTCTTGCCGATCCCGCCTTTGGGACCCAGCACGCAGATCATCGTCGCCAGCGAGGTGTCCTGCTCGCCGGGAGCCACCTTGCGAACGACGGCCTTGTGCAGCGCGAACGCGACCTCTCTTGCATTGGCCTCCGACACCTGCGGACCCGGCTCGAGCACGACGAGATCGTCTGCTCCGGCGGCGAACGCACGCTGGACGAGCCCGTTGGCCGAGCCGGAGCAGAGGACGACCACCGGCCGCTCTGGGTAATGGCCAACCCACCACTCGACCAGGTTGACCGCGGGGTTGGACTCGTTTGCACACGCCACCACGAGCACGTCGGCATCGGTGTGGTGCAGTGCATCGGAGCCCGGCGTCAACGAGTCCTGAACCTCGTCAACCGCGATGTCCGCGTCCTGAGTGATGTGCTCGGTCACCCACGGGGCCTCGATCGCCTTGTCGTGAGCGAGGATTACGTTGATGGTCTTGTCGGTCATTTGTGACTGCCCCCGGTTGAGCCAATGGCGCCCACTGGCGGCCGCAGCGTGAGCCAGACCTTGCCGTTGTCGGCCGCGAACGCGAGCTTGGAGGCCTCGCTCGGCGAGACCGAGAGCACGATGTTGCCTCCGCTGCTGCTACCGCCGCTGATCCCGCCTCCGCTGCCGCTCGGAGCGCTCAGGACGTGGACGTTGGACGCCACCGTCACAACGCCCCCGGAGCCCCCTGCGGCGGTGCCCTGGTCAGACATCACGTCGACGCGGTCACCTGACTGAACGAATCCGATCAGGCCTTGCGCCGCATCGACCGGAATCGCGATCGCGCGCTGCGTCCCAGTGAGCTGGGATGTGATCGTCACCGGGGCCACGGTGAAGTCTGCCGCGGTCAGCTGTTGGCCCGGGTAGATCGCCGCGGCGGCGACCTGGCCGCGCAACACGGACGGATCGGAGATCGCTCCGACAACAACGTGGTTGGACGGCACCGTGGTGCGGGACATCAGCGATCCGGATGCGATCAGCTCTGCCGGGGTCCCCTTGGGGATGTACCCGGAGGCGACGAACACCGGCGTGTTGACCTGGGCGGCGGGCTGGCTCTTGTGGTAGTTCTGGACGAACACGAACAGGAGCAGACCCGCCAGTAGCGCCGCGACAATCGCCGTGGTCAGCGAGCCGCGACGAGTGGAGAACATGGCGCCCGTAAGGCCGCTGGCGGTTCTCCGGCGGGTAGATGAGGAAGCTTCCATGGTTTCTCCTTATTTGCGCAACGCAGGAACGCAGACGTCGAGCGTTCCATTGGTAGAGGCGGTTCCACTGCCTGTGGTTCCAGTCGGATTGACATAGGTGACGGAATGGCGCATAACGACTCCATCGCTCTTATCGGGCGGAAGGTCGTCAGTCGTTAATGACGATGTCCGGCCCTCGAAGCCGTAGAAGGCGCCGGCGGTGCCGGCGTCCTGCTCGCGCAACGCGCGGGTCAGTCCATGCCGCATGCCGTCACCCGCCCCGCGACGCGCCCCTTGAGACTGCAGAAAAATAGATCATTCACTTCGCAACCGATCCGCATCATTGCTATCTATCGGCAAAACCCCCGGGGAAAGTTAGGCTCCGAAACCTCGACGCGGCAGGCATTTCGTCTAGACATTGCCTAGACGAAGGTGCAGTACGAGTCGACGATCGGAAGGAGCGCAGCCAGCCGTGGCAACCCCCGGCGCTCACCTTCGGCCTCGATCTTAGCCACCCTCCTAAAACTCGCAATAGCTGACGCGAGTGCGGAATCGCCGCAAACGGGCCGATACTCACGGTATGTCCGGATCGGTTCGGCAGGCACCGCTCGGCTTCCGTAAGCGGACCGAGGTGCCTCGGGAGCCCTCGGCCGCCTCGAAGCTCGGCGTGATCACCAGCGCGCCCGTGCTCACCTGCGTGACGGTGACCGGGCTCGTCGCGCTCGTGGGCGTGGTCGGCGCGGACGCGCGGTGGCTGGCCGCGCTCGGCGCGGCGATCGCCAAGCGCCACGCGATTCCGGTCGGGGTGCCGTTCGCAAGCGAGCCGACCGCACATTGGCACAACGCGATCGCGCTCGCCGAGCTGGTGTTCCACTGGCTCGAGTCGGCGTTTGGCGATCAGGGTCTGATGCTCGCGCAGCTCGTCGCGGTGGCGATCGCGGTGATCGTGCTGATGCGCGACGCACGGGCTGCTGGCGCGACGCCGACCGGTGCCGGCGCCGCGGTCCTGATCGCGTCGATCGGGGCGCTCGGCAGCCTCGTCGTCGCCAGAGCGCAGCTCTTCTCGCTGGCGCTGTTCCCGTTGCTGATGATGCTGCTACGGAGCGAGGCCCGCTCCCCGTCGTGGCGAATCTGGCTCGCGCTGCCGATGATCGCGCTCTGGTCCAACCTCCACAGCGGCGTGCTGATCGGCGTCGGGGCGATGCTCGTCTACCTCGCGCTGGTTCGCTTTGCGCAACAGCCGTGGACAGCGATCGGCGCCGCGGCCGGGGCGCTGGTAGCGGTCTGCGTGACGCCGGCCGGCCCGTCGACGCTCACCTACTACCGGGGCCTGTTCGCCAATCAGGCTGCGGCGCGTGGCGACGGGCTGTGGGCGCCGCTTTCGCTCAGCTCTCCGCTCGACATCGTGCTGGTGCTCGCGGCGATCGTGCTTGTGCTCCAGCTGTGCCGTGCAAAGCCTCCGCTATGGGAGCTGGTGGTCTCGGCCGTGCTCGCCCTGGCCACCATTCACGCCGGCCGCACGGGGTTGTGGCTGCTGCTGTTCATTGCCGTGCCCGCCGCGCCGGCGTTCCGGTCGCCGCGGTGGTGGGAATGGGTGATGCCGCCACTGGCGACCCTTGCGCTGATCGCGCTCGTGGTCGCGACAATGCGCGGCCCGCTCCCGACCGGAGCGTCGCCAAGTGTGGTGGATCGGGCAATCGCGCTCGCGCACGGATCGCCGATCCTGGCGGATGACGTTTCCAACGAACAGGTGGCGCTCGCCGGTGGCCGGATCTGGGTCGGCAATCCGATCGATGCGTTCTCCAAGCACGACCAATCCACCTACCTGGATTGGGTGGACGGATATTCGAGCGGCCTTCGGGCGTTGGGTCCCGAGATTCGTGTCGTGGTCACCACCAGCGGCGCGCCGTCGGAGCGGCTGATGTCGCATGACGCTGCGTTCGTGAAGGTGCGCTCGGACCGCCGGACCGAGCTCTACGTGCGGCGCTAGCCCGGACCGCGGGCGCATCCCCCAAACGTCCAGCCACGGCCCCGCTCCTCATCCCGGGGCTCGGCACGCCCGAAGCCAGTCTCGAGATGAGCACCGCACGCCAGCTTGCAGAGCCGATCGACTTCGAGAGCTCCCACGACGAGCTCAAGGTCCTGATCGCTGATGATCACCCGCTGCTGCTCGCCGGCCTGCGCCGTGTTCTCGAGGGCGAGGCCGACATCGAGGTCGTCGGACAGGCCCAGTCCGCGCCCGAGTTGCTTGCCCTGATCGATCGCCGCCGCCCGGAGCTCGTGCTGACAGACCTGCGGATGCCGGGCGTCGAGGGCTTCGACCTGATCTGCAGGGTGCGCGAAGCGTGGCCGGAGATCAAGATCGTGGTCCTCTCGGCCAGCGATGACCGGGCCTCGGTCGACGGCGCGCTACACGCCGGAGCGAGCGCGTTCATCGTCAAGAGCACCGCACCGCTGGACGTCGCCTCCGTCTTGAGGCAGGTGAACTCGGGAGCCGTCTACCACGCACCGTCGGCCGCGCCCGGACCGGGCGCCAACAACGGCCACGGCGGGCAGGCCGAAGAGGAGCCGGCGCTAACCAACCGCGAGCAGCAGATCCTCGCCGCCGTCGCACACGGGTCGACGACCGCCGAGATCAGCCGTGAGTTGTGGGTTTCAGAGCACACGGTCAAGTTCCACCTGACCAACATCTATCGCAAGCTTGGCGTCGCCAACCGCAGCGGCGCGGTTCGCTACGCGTTCGAGCACGGCCTCACCGCGTAAATCGTCGACGAGATCCGGGCTAAAGCCGAACATTGGGGCGGCCGATAGACGGCGTGCCAGGCAGGTCTTCGGCCTGGCGATCGGCAATCAAGCCGATCAAGACGACAGAACCGAGGGTTTGTATGGAAGCGGACCGCCAAGCGCCGCTGAAGGTCCTGATCGCTGACGACCATCCGTTGATGATCGCGGGTGTCCGCCGAGCGCTGGAGCGCAGTGAGGACATCGAGATCGCCGGTGAGGCTCATTCCGGGCCGGAGCTGATGCGGCTCGTGGAACGCCGCCGTCCTCAGGTGGTGCTGACCGACCTGAGGATGCCCGGAGCCGACGGCGCCGAGTGCATCAAGCAGATCCGCGCCACCTGGCCCGAGATCAGGGTCGTCGTCCTCTCCGCCTGCGAGGACCGCCCCTCGATTGACGCCGCGCTCAACGCTGGCGCCAGCGCCTACGTCATCAAGAGCATCAACGCGACCGATATCGCCGCGGTTCTGCGTCAGGCCGCGAGCGGCAGCGTCTTCCACGCGACCTCGATGCCCGCGCCGCGGGTCGAGGAGGCCGGCACCGACCCGCAGATGCCCGAGCTGACGGAGCGTGAGCGGGCGATTCTGGAGGCCGTGGCCGCCGGCAAGACGACCGCGGTCATCAGCCGTGAGCTGTGGGTTTCAGAGCACACGGTCAAGTTCCACCTGACCAACATCTACCGCAAGCTCGGCGTGCCAAATCGCGCCGGCGCGGTGCGCTATGCGCTCCAGAACGGGCTCGTAGCCGCCGTCGCGTAGCGGCGTCCCACAGACGCCGCCGGTCGGCGCCGCGCTTCTCAGTCCCCGCTCTGCGGTTGCACCACCGCCGCCGCGGTCGGCGCCTGCGCTTCGGCGACCGGCACCGCAGGCGTCCCCTGCAGCCACGGCGGGATCCGCGCCGAGATCCTCGTCGGTCCGCCGGGCCGGCTGTCGATGCTCGTCAGGCCGCCGAGCATCCTCACGCGCTCGTGCATCCCGACCAGCCCCAGGTGACCTCCACGGGCCGCGCGGACGAGCTCCTCTTCGGGCTCGAATCCCCTGCCGTCGTCGGTGATCACGACCTCCGCGCCGGCGGCCCCTGCCGTCAGCTTGACGGTCACGTTGCGGGCGTCGCTGTGCTCGCGGATGTTGTTGAGCGCCTCGCGCACAAGCGCCAGCAGCGTGATCTGCTGTGAGTCGGTCAGGGGCGAGAAGTCGCCGTGCATCTCGATCGCGGGCACGATGCCGGTGCGGGCCGTGAAGTCGTCAGCCGACTGGGCCACCGCGTCGGGGAGGGCGCCCGTGTAGAGCGTCGGCGACTCGACCGAACTCGAGATTCGGCGAAGGTCACCGGCGAGCGCCACCAGCCGCGCCTGGAGATCGTCGAGCGCCGACAGCAGCCGCTGGTTGCTGGGGTGATTCTGGGTCACGTTCCCGAGCTGGGCGCGGAACAGCCGCAGGTCCTCGGCGAGCAGGATCACGTCCTGCTGAGGTCCGTCGTGCAGATCGAAGCGAAGCCGCTTGAGCCTGCGTTCGGCCGAGGCGGTCGCAGCTCCGTCGGCACCGGCGGCCGCGGCGGCACGGTCACTGAGCTCGAGCAGCGTAACCAGCGTCGCAGCGGCCGCTCCGACCAGCGCGCTGAGCCGATCCGAGCCCGCGTTGTCCCCCTGCGCGACGAGCGCGGTGCCCGAACCGCCATAGATCGCTAGGCCGATGCCGCGCAGGTCAGGCTCCTGTTGGAGGTCGGGGTCACCGCTCTCGAGCAGGCGGCGCGCGAGCGCCCGCGGCGGTCCGATCGGCGCCTCGAACTCGCCCGCGTGGGCGAGGTGGGCCACGGTTCCGCCCGGCCCGAGCGTCCACAGCGACACCGATTGCAGGCCGGTGAACGCGAGCAGCAGCTCGAGCAGTAGCTCGAGTGCCGTTGGAGTCGGGAGTCGCAGCAGTTCCGGCGCCTGCAGCGTCTCGCGCGTCAAGGCGAGCCGCGGGATCCCGCCGCTGATTTCGACCTCGTCAATCAGCTCGGCGATCACCGACCCGTCGACGTCATGCTCGAGCGTGACCGCAACCAGGAGGTCCGCCGCGAAGCCGAGCAGCGCGACCGACTGGGCACGATCCTGTGGGCCCGCGGCCTCGCGGGCGGCAATCGCCCGTTCGCGCGCCCGGTCAAGCGCGTCCTCGGGAACCTGTTTCCCGATGATCCGCTCGACGACCTCTCGCAGTTCGATGAATTCGCTGTCTCTGGTGCGCCCTGTGTCCGCCATCGCGATTGTCGGGTAGAACGCGGCCCGGGCCCGACTGTACGTTACAGCGGCTCGCTGACGCGGTCGCGGATAAATCGCTGCGAGCGGCCCGATTCTGCAGTGCTGCCGGGCGCCCGCTCGGCCCGCTCGAGCCGTTCGCCGAGCCTGCCGTAGCGACGTCCCGTGTCTGCTGTCCGCGCCGCACGGGCGATGACCTCGCGCATGCCAACGATCACGGTCGCTTTCTGGGCGCGGGTGACGGCCGTGTAGAGCATCTCGCGCCTGAGGAAGAACGCCCCCGCCGCCGGGTGGGCGACGATCACCGACACGGGCAGCTCGATCCCCTGTCCGCGGTGCACCGAGCAGGCGTACGCGAGCCGGAGCTGATCGGCCTCTTCGGGAGCGAGCCGGAAGAGCGAATCCTCGCTGGCGAGCAACAGCGCGGCGTGATCGCCGTCGTTGCCCGAGACCTCGTCGAGAAGTCGCAGCAGGGTGCCGTTCATCAGCCCGAGCTCGTGCATGTTTCGCCCGGTCATCATCAGCTTGTCGCCGATCCGCAGACGCCCGCCGCGGACCGGCTGCCCGTCGGGGTTGAGCGCCTCGCGCAGCGCCTCGTTGATCGCGTCGATCCCGAGCTCGCCGCGGTAGACGGGGGCGAACACCTGGATGTCGCGGATCGGGTCGACGTCGTAGTGGGCCGGAAGCCGCTCTGAGACGAGCGACACTATTTCCTCCAACGCGGCCTGCGCCGAGGACCGCTCGATCAGGAACAGGTCCCTGCGCATCGACTGCGATTGTGCGAACTCGGGCACCTCGCCGCGCCGGATCGCGTGCGCCCCCTGAACGATCATGCTGTCGGCCGCCTGGCGAAAGATGTGGGTCAGTCGCGTCGTCGGCACCAGCTGCGACAGGACCAGCTCGGCGAACGGCTTGCCGGCACCGACCGGCGCGAGCTGGTCGGCATCGCCGACCAGGACGACATGCGTCTGGTCGCCGACCGCTCGCAGCAGCGTCACCAGCAGCTCGAGGTTGGCCATCGAGGTCTCGTCGACGATCAACAGGTCGCAGGCGAGCGGGTCCTGCTCGTCGTGGGTCGGGCCCTCGCCCGGGACCCAGCCGAGCGCCGAGTGCACCGTGCGGGCCCGCAGCCCGCTTGATTCGGTCATCCTGACGGCGGCGCGGCCGGTCGGCGCAACGAGCATCACGCGCGCGTGGCGCTGGATCGCAGCCGTGGCGATCGACTTGATTGACGCGGTCTTGCCGGTTCCAGGACCACCAGTGATCACCGACAGCCGACGCTCGAGCGCGGCTTGCACCGCGTGGCGCTGCTCGTCGGTCAGCTCGTCGGAGATCGCCTGCTCAGCATCCGCCTGCAGACGCTCGTTGGTGGCGCCGCTGAGCAGCTCCTGCACGCGGGCCGCGAGCTCGGCCTCGAGCTCCGCGGTCACGGTGCGATAGATCCAGTCGCTCTCACGAACGACGTTCGCCGATGCGATCAGTCCCTCGATCGCATCGCTCGACGGGGGCTGTCCGAGCAGCTCGTCGGCCGCGGCCAGAAGCTCATCCACCGGCATGCAGGTGCTGCCGTTTCGCTCCGCCGTCGACAGCACGTGCACGATCGCCGCCCGCTCTCGCTGGTGCTCCCACTCGGCGCGGCGATCCCCGCTCGTCCCGTCCGTCTCACTTCGAACACTGTTCGTAACGAATGCGATCCGGTCGGCAATCAGAAAGCCGACTCCGAACACGCTCGTCAACTCGTACGGGTTGCTGCTCACGAGCTGGTAGGCGCCGGCTCCGTAATGGTCGTGGATCCGCGGCGCAAGATAGGCTAAGCCGTGCGGCGCCAGCAGCAGGTGCAGGCGCCGCGTGACCCGGATCGACTCCCACGACTCGGCGGCCTCCCGCGCCCGGCCGGCCCGCAGCCCGACCTGCTGGAACGCGGCGATCGGATCCCCGTCGATCGCATCGAACACCCGGGCAGCTCCATAGCTGTCGACCAACCGGGCGGCACGCTTGACGCCGACATGCTTGACCTTGACCAGGTAGCCGAGCAGCGCGTCGGGATTGTCAGGGGCTAAGGGTTCGGCTTGGGAGACCTTGACCTGGCGCCCATAGCGACTGTCGGTGACCCAGGCGCCCAGCACGTGAGCCCGCTCGCCGCGCTCCAGATGCACGAGTGGCCCGACCAGTGCCAGCGGCGTGCCATCGGCGGTGATCGCGTCGAGCACCGCCCAGCCGCTCGCCTCGTTGGCGTAGCGCACGTGACGGACCGTGACCTCGTCGTCGAAGGTGTCAGTCATCGCGCTCTCGCGGCTGAGGTCCATCGCACCATCTGACGTTAGACGCGCCGACCCACGTGTGCTGACAATCGTTGCGCAACCGCCACACGTCCCCGCCCCCTGGCGGCCACAGCGCGTCAGCTGCGCTCGGCGCGGCGGACCGCGGCGCGGATTCCCTCGCTGCCGACCAGATGCTGAAAGCTGGCGACGATCGGGCGGACCGCTGCCACGCCGATCCTGCCCTGGGTGCCGATCGGCTCCACGCGCGCCTCGGACGCCAGCGCCGCGCGGCCGGGAGCCGCGCGCTCGGCCCAGTGCGCGAAGGCCACCCGCGCCGTGCCGCGCTCGGACCAGTTGCAGAACTCCTCGGCCGATTGAAGCTGGGGGTAGTCCCGGCGCAGCGTCCAGATCCGTCCGACCAATCCCGAGACGAGCAGATGCTCGCCCTCTTCGAGCACCACGAACGGCGGTTCGCGGAACAGGCCGTCATAGCTCAGGTCGCGAGCGAGCCCCGGGATCCGAAAGCGCAGCAGACGGCCAAGCATCGCAGTGTCCGACAGCGAGACCTCGCGCGCAGCGCGCCACAGCTCATCGGTCGAGGCCGAGCTCTCGCGACGGTGCAACACCCGTACGGCCGGGTCCGGAAGCCAGTCGTCGAGCTGCGGCCTGACTTTGGCTGCGGGTTGCATCAATTCCTTTGTAGCGAACGGTTTCAGCGATCATCCCAACGTGATCCGCCATCTTCTGGCGCCTATCTCTCCAGACGCCGCAAACGCGCTCTCGCTTCCCCGCACGCTCCCCGGCGCCGAGGGCGTGGCGCTGACGTTCGATGACGGCCCGCACCCCGAGGGCACGCCGGCGATCCTTGAGATTCTCGATCGCGCCGGTGCGCGGGCGACCTTCTTCGTTGTCGGCGAGCAGGTGCAGCGCCGGCCCGAACTGATCGCGCAGATTGCCGCCGCGGGCCACCTGGTGGCCGTCCACGGCTATCGGCACCGCCTCCAGCTGCGGCTCACCCCGGCGGCGGTGCGCGATGACACGCTCCGAGCGGTGGCGGCGGTCGGGGAGGCGACCGGCGTCACACCCGTCTGGCACCGGCCGCCGTACGGGATCTACAGCTCCGCAGGCCTGCGCGCTGCGCGTGACGCTGGGATGCGCCCACTGCTCTGGTCGAGATGGGGGAAGGATTGGCGCCGCTTTACGACCCCTGAGCGGATCGTTTCGCGCTCGGTTACGGGAGTGTTAGCGGGAGATGTGATCCTGCTGCACGATGCGGACTTCTACAGCTCGCACAACTCTCACCGCCGCACCGCCGCTGCACTCAAGCTGCTAATTATTGAACTGCAGCGACGGAAAATCGCTACCGTCCTGCCTGTCTGACAGGCTTGCCTGAGCGCACACACACTGGCAGGATTCAGAGAACACGCGTGGATTGACGCCGTCGGCCGGCTAAGCAATGCGTCACCCGTGTGCCCGGGGTCCCTTAAAAATGACATCAGCAGCATCATCGGCTTCTCAACAGACCGCGCCTGACTTCATGCGCTTCTCGATCGGATTCGACGAGCGCGATCGGCCACGCCTGCACGAACTGATCGACGAGGTCCTCGACTCCAACCGCTGGTCGGAGGCCGACATGAACGCGCGCTTCGAGGCCGCCTGGGAGGCATGGAATGAGCTGCCCGCGGTCGCGGTGTCGAGCTGGGCCGGTGGCGCGATGGCTGCCCTGCACTTCGCGGGCGTGGCCGGCGAGACGGTGCTGTGCCCGTCGAACACATTCATGGCGACGCCGCTGGCGGCGATTCGCTCCGGGGCCGAGGTCCAGTTCGTCGACTGCAATCGCGAGGACCTGTGCATGTCGTTCTCGGACTTCGTGCGCGCGGCTGAGCAGTTCAAGCCGCGGGCGGCGTTCCTGGTTCACATCGGCGGTCACATCGCGTTTGACTCCGAGCGGATCGCCGACTACTGCGAGGCGAACGGCATCTTCCTGATCGAGGACTGCGCGCATGCGCATGGCGCGAGCTGGAACGGACGCAAGCCGGGCTCCTACGGCGACGCGGGTGTCTACTCGCTGTACGCCACCAAGACGATCTCGACCGGCGAGGGCGGTGTGCTGGTGGCAAAGCGCCCCGAGCTGATCGAGCACGCGCGCGACTTTCGCAACTACGGCAAGCCGAGCTTCGACGTCGCCGGGCTCAATTTCCGGATGAGCGAGTTCACCGCGGCCCTCGGCCTGCTGCAGATCGAACGACTCCCGGAGATCGTGCAATGGAAGAACGACATCGCGCGCGCCGAGCTCGATCCGATCCATCCGAGCCGCCTCGAGCTTCCCGACGGGATGGTCTCGGGTCTTTACAAGTACATCGTGTTCGACTGGCTGGAGCGCTCGACCGGGCGCGTCTATGACGAGCCCTGCCACCGCATCCTCGGACATCAGATTGATCTGCCCAACAGCGATTGGGTCGCGCAAAACCATTCCTGCGTTCCGCTGTATTACCGGCGCGATGGTGAATAGCTTGCGACTTCTCGGCCAGATGCCGAACAAGTAGCCCATGCGCGTTCTCGTAACAGGAGGCTCCGGGTTCATCGGGTCGCACGTCGTCGACAAGCTCCGCGAGCGCGGACACGAGCCCGTCATCTACGACCTGCGGCCATCGCCGTGGCACGAGCCCGGCTCGGTCGACACGGTGCTCGGCTCGATCACCGACCGCGAGGCGCTCGAGCGCGCGCTGCACAGCTGTGACGCAGTCGCACACCTGGCCGCCGTCGCCGACGTCAACGACGTCCACGCCTCGCCAGAGGACGCCGAGCGGGTCAACGCCCGCGGCACCGTCGCCGTGCTCGAAGCCGCGCGGCGAGCCGGCGTAAAGCGGATCGTCTATGCGTCGACGATCTGGGTCTACTCCGATTGCCAGCCCGAGGAGGTTGACGAGGAGACGCTGCTGCCGCCTCCGAGCCATCTCTACACGAGCACCAAGCTCGCCGGCGAGCTGTACTGCAAGGCCTACCAGGAGCTGTACGGGATCGACTTTACGATCTTGCGGTTCGGGATTCCCTACGGACCCCGTGCGCGCGAGGCGGCGGTGATCCCCGCGTTCGTCAACAAGGCGCTCGCCGGAGAGCCGCTGACGCTCGCCGGGGACGGCAGCCAGTCGCGCAAGTTCGTCTACGTCGAGGACCTGGCCGACGGCGTCGCGCTCGGGCTCGAGGACGTTGCGGTCAACCGGATCTACAACCTCGCCAGCGACGAGACGGTCACGATCAAGCAGATCGCTGAGACGATCAAGGAGCTGATGGGCGACGTTGAGATCGTCCACACGCCCGCGCGTCCCGGCGACTTCGGGGGCAAGATCGTCTCCAGTGACCGGGCCGAACGCGAGCTCGGATGGACCGCCGCGACCCCATTCTCCGAGGGTGTGCGCCGCTACATCGGCTGGCGCCATGAGCAGGCCGAGGCGCAGTCCAAGGAGGAGGCCGAGGCGATCATCCCCGCCGGAGAGCCGGACGCCGAGTCAAAACCGCGCCAGGTGCTGATCATCTCGGCCGACATCGGCGAGGGACACGACCTGCCGGCGCGCGCGGTAGCGCGTGAGTTCCGCGACGAGGATCCCGACGCCCAGGTCTCGATCGTCAACGGCCTGCCCGCGATGGGCCCCGTGTTGACCAAGATCCTGCGCGAGAACTCGGCCTTCATGTTCCAATGGCTGCCGTGGCTGTTCGACCTCCAGTACACGCTGTTCATGAACTTCGCGCCGACGCGCTGGCTGGCCCGCAAGCTGCTGACGCTGCTTGGCCACCGCGGCCTGATGCGGATGATCCGGGCGCACAACCCGAGCATCATCGTCTCGACCTATCCCGGCGTGACTGCTGTGCTCGGCGAGATGCGACGCAAGGGCAAGCTCAAAGTGCCTTGCTACTCGTCGATCACCGACCTCGCCGGGCTTGAGTTCTGGGCACATCCCGGGATCGACCTGCACTTCATCACCCACCCCGAGTCGGCTGAAGAGGTGGAGCGCATCGCCGGGCCCGGCAGCGTCAGGTGGGCCAAGCCACCGACCTCGCCGGCGTTCCTCGCCGCTCGCTCTCGTGACGATGCGCGGCGCGCGCTCGCGCTCCCACAGGACGGAACTGTGATCGCCGTCTCGGGCGGCGGCTGGGGGGTTGGCGACCTCGCCGGCGCGACCCGGGCCGCGCTCGAGGTCCCCGACGCGACCGTGCTCTGCCTGTGCGGGCGCAACGATCGTCTGCGTGCGAAGGTGACCAAGCGGTTCGGTGACGAACCGCGACTGCGGATCATGGGCTTCACCGACCGGATGGGCGATGTGCTGGCGGCGGCAGACGTGCTCGTGCACTCGAGCGCCGGGCTGACCGTGCTCGAGGCGATCATCCGCGGCTGCCCGGTCGTCTCCTACGGCTTCGGCGTCGGCCACGTGCGCGCCTCCAACGTCGCGCTTGAGAAGTTCAAGCTCGCGCAGGTTGCGCACAGCGAAACCGAACTCGGTCCGAAGATCGCGCACGCCCTCGAGCACCATCCCGAGCCCGACGGCTCGTTCGCGCGCCGGCCCCCAACCGCCGCCCTGATCCTGTCCGACGGCCGCCGTGCTCACCAGCTGCCCGTCTGGCGCGTGCGCACCGCCCGCGCTGCAACTACGATCGCCGCCTCGGTCGCCATCGCCGGCTGGGCTCTGACGACCGGCTCCTCGTACTCGCTCGTGTCTGACTTCGCTCATATTCGCCCGGTCACCGCGGTGAGCACCGATCGCCCTGAGGTTGGCGTGCTGGTCGACGCCCCGGCGAATGAGATCCCCGCCGTCGCGACGATCCTCTCCAGCTACGGCGTGCATGCCTCGTTCAGTGTCGGCCAGGCATCCTCTCCGGTCGAGGACACCGTGTTTGACGATGGCGATCAGGCGATGCCGCGGCTGCCCAAGAGCGGGCTCGTCCGGTGGCTCGGAACGCGCGGCGAGCTCGCGCGCCTGATGGGCCCGATCAGAGACGACCAGCGCCACTTCCTCTACACCTCCAGCGGACCGAGCCTCGGTCAGTGGCTGTTCGCCCACGGCGCCGGTGGCCGGCTCGTGGCTGGCGCCGTCCACATCCAGGACAAGGATGACTCGCTCGGCGCGCTTCACCCGGGCGAGGTCGTCGAGCTCTCGGTCACGAGTCCGAGCCAGTTCGAGCCGCTGCTCGCCAAGCTGCTCGCGGGCCTGCGTGAGGACCACCTCGATGCGGTCCCGGTCGGACGGCTGATGCACGACGCCGGTCAGCCCACGTAGGCTGCCGCGGGCAACGCTCCAGCTCGACGACATCCAGCGCGCCGCCCGGCGACTGCAGGGCGTCGCTCACCGAACGCCCGTGACGACGTCGCGGACGCTCGACCGGCTCGTCGGCGCGCATCTGCACCTGAAGGTCGAGGCGTTTCAGCGCGGGGGTGCGTTCAAGTTCCGCGGCGCCTACAACGCGATCTCGTCGCTGGACTCCGATGCATTGCGGCGCGGTGTCTGCACGGCCTCGTCGGGCAACCACGCTCAGGCGGTGACGCTGGCGGCCTGGTTGTGTGGGTCCCGGGCTGTGATCCTGATGCCGGCCGACGCCCCGGCGCTCAAGCGGGCGGCGACCGAGGGCTACGGGGCCGAGGTCGTGACCTTCGACCGTTACAGCGACGATCGCGAGCAGCTCGTCGCTGAGCTCGCCCGGGCGCGTGACCTCACCCTCGTGCACCCCTACGACAACCCGTTCGTGATGGCCGGCCAGGGAACGGTGGCGCTCGAACTGATCGAGCAGGCCGGCGGCGCGCTCGATGCGCTCGTTGTACCGGTCGGCGGGGGCGGCCTGATCTCGGGGGCAGCGACCGCGGCCAAGGCGCTGTGTCCGGCGATCAGGGTGATCGGGGTCGAGCCCGAGGCCAGCGACGACGTCGCGCGGTCGCTGGCCAGCGGACGTCGTGAGCAGGTGACGGTCGGCAAGACGATCGCCGACGGTCAGCAGACGTCGATTCCCGGCGAGCTGACCTGGCCCGTGATCCAGCGCCGCGTCGACGAGGTGGTCACGGTCTCCGATCCGGAGATCGTCGAGGCGATGCGAATCCTGTTCGAGCGCTGCAAGCTCGTCGCCGAGCCAAGTGGGGCGTGCGCGCTGGCAGCATTGCTCGCCGGCGTGGTTTCGTGCCCCGGGATGCGGGTCGGCGTCGTGATCTCCGGGGGGAACATCGGGGCACAGGCGTTCGGGGCGCTGTTGGCCTAAGGCGCGGGGCTACCAGTGGACCCCGCGCGTGGCCTGCGCGAACGCCCGCTGCTCGGCCTCGCTGCGCTGGCTCGGCTCGCCGCCCTCCGGGAACAGCTGGTAGGCCCGGTTGACGATCAGGTCCTGAGCGCCCGGCGCGACCGCGTAGGTGAGCTGACCGATGTTGCCGAGCGTCGTCGCGACCTTCTTCGGCCGCTTGCGGATCGCCTCGGTGATCATTGATGCGGCCTCCTCGGGGCTGAGCGTCGGAAACCGGTCATAGATCTTGGTCGGGGCGATCATCGGCGTGCGGACGAGCGGCATGTAGACGGTCGTGATGTGGACGCCGTCGCCGATGATCTCGGGGCCGATCGAGCGCGAGAAGGCGTCGAGCGCCGCCTTCGACGCGAGATAGGCAGCGAACCGGGGCGTGTTCATCTGCAGCCCGATCGTCGAGATGTTGACGATGTGCCCGGTGCCGCGCTCGCGCATGATCGGCAGCAGCGCCAGGATCAGCTTGACCGGCGCGAAGTAGTTGAGCTGCATCGTTCGCTGGTAGTCGTGGAAGCGGTCATACGAGCGGTTGACCGACCGCCTGATTGACTTGCCCGCGTTGTTGACCAGCACGTCGACGTGCCCGTGCTGTTCGATCACCTCCCTCGCCATCCGCTCGATGTCGTCGGGATCGGAGAGGTCGCACGGATGGACATACCCCGTGCCGCCGGCGTCCTGCACGCGGTCGGCGACCACCTGCAGCTTGTCGCGTGTGCGCGCGACAAGCAGCACCGTCCCGTGCGCCCGCCCCAGCTCGAGCGCCGCCGCCTCACCGATCCCCGATGAGGCCCCGGTGATCAGCACGATCCTGCCCCTGACCGCGTCCGACAGCGACTGGGCGAGGATCCCGCCGGCGCCCGGAATGCGCTGCCCGAAGGCACGCACGGTACGGGCGCTGGAGACCGCGAGATCGGTGAGGTTGGGTAGCTCGGGTGCCATTGCCTACATGTCCGCCAGGACCTGATTGGCCATATTCTGCTCGCCGGCCCTGTTGGGGTGAAGTGGGAACGCCGCAGAGGTCGGGATGAAGCCGTTGATCCAGGCGGTCCCGGACGACTTGCATGCATCGTGGCCGATGCTCGAGGTGAACGTATCGACGTACGTGGCGCCGTTGGCCTGCGCGGCCTGCTTGAGGACCGCGTTGAGCTGGGACTCAAGCGAGTTGATGTAGGCGACGTCACCGCTCGACAGTGGGACGACCGGCCAGCAGCTCGAGCCGTTCGTCGGCAGGCCGTCCGGATAGCCGACGACGAGCACCTCGGCCTGCGGAGCCCGGCTGTGGATGCCCTGGATCACCGCCGCCATCTTGGGGCCTGCCTGGTTGATCGCCGCGACGTTGGGGTCGCTGCCCCCTGCGTCGTAGTGGTTCTTGCACCGCGTCCCGAATGGGAACAGCACGTCGAGCTCTCCGCATTCCTCGGCGACCGAGATCAGCCCGGCGTCGTTGCCGCCGATTCCGAGCGTCACGAGCGCGTCCGTTGAGTTCAGCGCGTTGAACTGCGGCGGGGCCGTCTGGACGCCACCGTCAAGGCTTTGAGACTGGGTCATATCGGCCGTCGTCGCGCTGCTGCAGCTGGCGTCGGTGAAGCTCGACGGGTGAATGGTGTGGGCCACGTCCTGGGGGTAGTTGTTCGTCGAGCGACCGCAGAGAATCGGGTTTCCGGTCAGATTGGGGACCAGCGGAGCGGCCGTGTAGGAATCGCCGAGCGCTACGTAGGGGCCGGTGGAAGCGTGGGCGGCTGCGGGGAGTGCAAGCAGCGCGAAGGCAGCGGCGAAGCCTGCGATCCGTGCGCTGAGACGTGCGGGGCGTGGCAACGAACTCTCCTCTTGCTTAGGGACCGCGAGCATATATACCCGTAGGCGGCCGGTGTTGGAGCGTCTGTCCGACAGGCATGCGAACATATGTTCGTAATGATCGTCTGTGTGCTGCTTCCTCGGTTTTCGCTGACCACCGCCGTCGGCGACCGGAGTGAGCTGCTCCAGGCGCCGGCAGCGCTCGCGCCCGAGCCGGGAGGTGCGCAGCAGGTTGGGGAGGTGTCGCTGGCAGCCGAGACGTTCGGGATCCATCCCGGGATACGGCTCGGCGAAGCGCTGGCGCGCTGCCCGCGGCTGGTGCTCATCGCTCCCGATCCGGCAGGGGTTGCCGACGGGTGGGAGCGGTTGCTGGTGCGATTGGAGTCGGTCGGTGCGGCTGTTGAGCCCGAGAGGCCGGGGTTGGTCTGCTTTGACGCGCGCGGGTTACTGGCGCTGCACGGGGGGATTGATGGAGTGCTGGCCGCCGTTCGCCGCGGGCTGCGGGTTCCGGCGCGGTTCGGGATTGCCCCGTCTCGCTTCGCCGCGGTTGCGGCGGCTGCAAGGGCACGATCGCGACGTCCGGAGATCGTCGGTGGTCCTTCTTCGGCGAAGGGCACCGAGCGAGCTCGTGCCTACCTCGCACCACTGCCGGTGGCGCTGCTGCGGGCGAGGGTTGCGCTCGCCGATCTGCCAGAGGCGCTCGAGCGTCTTGGGGTGAGAACGCTTGGTGAGCTGGCCGAATTGCCGGCGGCTTCACTCGCTGACCGCTTTGGGAGGGTGGGGCTGCTCGCCCATGAGCTCGCGAACGGACGCGACAGCGAGCTCAGCCCGCGGCCGGCGAGTGAGTTCCTGCGCGAGGTGCTCGAGTTACCCGAGGCAGCTTCGGGCTCGCAACTTCAGCGAGGCCTCGATCTGCTGATCGACCGCCTGCTCGCCAGGCGCGAGAGACGTGGGCGGACGATTCGCTCGGTGGTCATCTCGGCGGTGCTGGTCGAGCAGGGAGGCACCTGGCGCGAGCAGGTTGTGTTTAGGGAGGCGCTCTCAGACGCGGTTCGGATGCGTTTGGCGCTGGCGCCGAAGCTGGCGCTGATGCCGGCACCGGCGGACACGCTCAGGCTCGCGGTGCAGCGCTTCGGCCCGCTGGCGAGCGACCAGCGCGCGCTGCTCGACGACCCAGCCGCGGCGCGGGCTGCCAGGCTGCGCGAGGCGATCCGGCAGGCGCGGACGGTCGCCGGGCCCGATGCGGCGATGCGGGTGCTCGAGGTCGATCCCGAGTCTCGCTTTCCGGAGCGGCGAGCTGTCCTGACTCCGTTCGAGGGATGAGTGGCGATGATCGGTGTCTGTGCGCTTGCGTGGCCGTAGGCA
Organism: uncultured Solirubrobacterales bacterium; assembly: GCA_963770885.1. Lineage (GTDB taxonomy): Bacteria > Actinomycetota > Thermoleophilia > Solirubrobacterales > Solirubrobacteraceae > Palsa-465. The sequence continues at coordinate 375,214 of CAVYRI010000005.1, forward strand.
GCGTCACAGAGAGCTGATCTTGCCCCCGGCGGGCTCGTACAGGAAGCGGAAGCGGTCTGAGAACGAGCCGGCGCTTGGGTACAGACGGACGCGAACGGGAGTCTTTGACATGTAGCGCTCGATCAGGAACGTGTCACCCTTGACTACCTGCCGCAGCTCTAGGCCGTAAGGCAGATGGGAGACGGGATCAGACGACGGGCGGTCCGCGTTGGTGTAGGACGGTACGTCGCGCTTTGGCATCAGAACGACGTCGATCTCTCTAGTTGTGACAGTCCGGTGGGTGTAGACCGTCGCTGTTGGCCGGTACAGCTGAAGTGGCGCGACGTCGAACCGCTGGTCGATCGCGACCAGCCTCGAGCGGGTTGCGGTGCCGAGCGTGCGCGCCACGGCGCGCGTGTCCTCCCTGCTGGCGAGCTGTGGCACAACCGATGAGACGAGGCCGATCGCGACCCACGCCACGCAGACGCACGAGGTCACCACGATTGCAAGACTCCTCCGCTGCCACGACGCGAGCCCGGCCGCCACCACGGTGATCGCCAGGATCCAGCAGGCGAAGAAGTAACGCCCTTCGACGAACACTCGAAGGGCGAGCATCACGATCATCGTGATCGTTGCCGGGATCAGCAGGACCAGCGCCAGGTCCGCCCCTCGGCGCTCGGGGCGGTCAGCCGGAGCGCGACCGCGCAGCCACCAACCGAAGAGGAGAAGCAACACCGCTGCGACGATCAGCAACGGCTTGAGCGGGCCCCCTGGGCCGACCATCAATGCCTGGAAGACCCGAGGCAGCGAGTCTCCCTGACCGGCAATCGCGCCGGTGATGCGCTGATGAACGAACGGAGACGTCAGAACAGCCGTCGTGTATGGCCACACTCGGTGTTGCTGGTATTCGAGCAGCACTAGAAGGCCTGCGCCCGCGACCGCCACGGGAATCGACGCCGCGACAGCCTGCCGGCGGCGGCTCGGGTCGCGCCACCAGCGCGCGATCAGCCACGCCGCCTCCGGAGCGGCGACGAGCGCCGCGAAGTAGTGCGTCGCCATCGCCAGGATCGACAGGACCGCCCAGCCGGCGAACAGGAGCCTGCTCGGTGACTGAATCAGCGCGACAAAGCACCCGAATGCGAGCGTCGAGAGCAGGATCAGCACCGCGTACATCCGCAGCTCTTGTGAGTAGTAGAGCATCGCCGGACTTGCCGCCAACAGCGCCGTGACGATCAGCGCGGCGCGGTCGCCCACCAGCCGCCTGGTCGCCGTGAACGCAAGTGGGATCGTGACCGTCCCCGCGAGCGCCGACATGGTCCGCATGTCGACCGCGGAGTCGCCGAACAGACGCCTCCAGACCCACAGCAGCGAGAAATAGAGGGGCGGGCTTGACTCATGGTGCACCACGCTTCCCAGCATGTGCCCGAAGCTCCCGCTCACCTCGCGGATGCTGAACGCCTCGTCGAACCACACGCTCTGGGAGAGCGTTGCGAACCGCAGCAGGCCGCCGGCCAAGGTGACCGCGACGATCAGACCGACGAGGCGCCGAGGGGCATCAAGGCCCCTCAGATCGTCGGTGCCGAGCGCCAACACGCGATCGGTGTCAAAACGCTTCGCGCGCACGGTCGGCGCCTCGGTCGTCAGGCGGTGTACCCCCATCGAACCAAGTCTGCACCGAGTGGCGGCAAAAATCCTTCGACCTTTGTCTCTAGATTGCCGCCGTTACTAAACCTTGGTCTAGGTCAATTCGCGTCGTTCTAGACCATCGGCCCATTCCCGGCGTCGCATTCGATGCGTACCGTGGACACCATGAGGGGGGCCACACCCGATCAGAGCCTCGGCATGACGGCAAATGAGCTCGCCGCGTCGATACGGCGCACGACGATCGAGCAGTCCAAAAAGGCCAACGTCGGCCACATCGGATCGGCGCTTTCAATTGCCGACATCCTTGGCGCCCTGTTCACCGGGCCGCTCGCCGATGTCGGGCCCGATGATCTGGACCGGCACCGCTTCATCCTCTCCAAAGGCCACGCGGCACTGGCGTTCTACGGGGCGCTTTATGAATGCGGCCGGATCACCAAGACCACGCTCGACAGCTACTGCGTGAACGGTCACGGGCTCGCAGGGCACCCTGAGCACATACACACCGGCGTCGACTTCTCGACCGGGTCGCTCGGCCACGGTCTGTCAATGGGCGCGGGGGCGGCCCTCGCAGCGCGGCTTCAGGACTCGAAACGATGCGCGTTCGTCTTGATGAGCGATGCTGAGTTGAACGAGGGCTCGGTTTGGGAGGCCGCGATGTTCGCGGCTCACCACCGGCTGCACAACCTGGTCGCGATCGTCGATGTCAATGGTCAGCAGGCACTGGGCTGCACCGGCGACGTGCTCGATCTGGAGCCGATCGGGGAGAAGTGGCAGAGCTTTGGCTGGGACGTGCATGAGGTGGATGGGCATCAGCCCGAGCAGCTCGCCTCCACGCTGTCGGCGCTGCACCTCTCTGACGGTCCCCCACATGTGCTGCTGGCCCGCACGACGTTCGGCAAAGGGATCTCGTTCATGGAGCAGCGCCTCGAGTGGCACTACCTCCCGCTCGCCGAGCCCGAATATGAGCTCGCCTGCCGTGAGCTGAAGATGGAGCCGGTATGAGGCGCGCGTTCGTCTCAACCCTCGTCGAGCTTGCCGCACAGGACGATCGGATCGTGCTGCTGACCGGCGATCTCGGCTTCGCCGCGCTCGAGCCGTTCGCTGACAGATTCCCGCACCGCTTCTTCAACCTCGGCGTTGCCGAGCAGAACATGCTTGGCGTCGCGACCGGGCTCGCCGAGGCGGGACTTCGTCCGTACGCGTATTCGATCTCGACCTTCGCATCGATGCGGGGATACGAGTTTCTGCGCAACGGGCCGGTCCTCCACGACCTCCCCGTGCGAGTTGTTGGGATCGGCGAGGGCGCCGACTACGGCCACAACGGGATGACCCATTTCGCGCTCGAGGACGTCGCGCTGATGCGCACCCAGCCGGGCCTCGCGGTCGTGGCTCCGGCCGACGATCGGCAGGTGGGGCCGATTGTGCGGTCGATCGACCGGCTGCCCGGGCCGGCCTACCTGCGGCTCTCGAAGAGCTCGTTCGAGGTGCCCCGTCTGACCCCCGGCTTCGACCTGGGCCGCGCGACCACGATCGGCAACGGGACTGACGTCGTCCTGGTGTCACTCGGGGGCATGGCGTCGGCGGCCGTCGCAGCCGCAGACCTCCTCTGCGCGCGAGGGTTGGCGGCCACCGTCGTCGTCGTCGAGAGCGTCAGTCCGCCGCCGACCGCGGATCTGGCGGCGGCACTGAATCGGACATCGCTTGCGATCTCCGTCGAGGCCCACTACGTCAACGGCGGCCTCGGCTCGCTCGTGGCCGAGGTGATCGCCGAGCAGGGCCTGGGCTCCAAGCTGGTCCGTGTCGGTGCCCAGCAGAGCCCGCTCGGCGTAACCGGCACGCGCGATTACGTCCATCATCACCTCGGGCTAGACCCGGCGCAGATCGCCCAGGCGGCGATCAATGCCCACCCCCGCCCGCTGCTTGCCGACCAGGCGCCCGACCTCACCGCGGTGCCGTGAAAGTCTCCGCCGTCATCGCTTGCTATCGGGACGCGCCGGCGGTCCCGATCATGTACGAGCGGCTCGTCGACGCCTTCGGCGAGGCCGGCACCGACTACGAGATCATCTTCGTCAACGACGGATCGCCCGACAACGCGCACGAGGTGCTGGCCGAGCTCGCGGCTCGCGACGAGAACGTCGTCGTCATCAACCACGCCCGCGCGTTCGGCTCCCAGAGCGCGTTCACGTCGGGCATGCGGATCGCGACCGGCGACGCGGTCGTGCTGCTTGACGGTGATCTTCAGGACCCGCCCGAGCTGATTCCGGCGCTCGTTGCGAAGTGGAGGGAGGGCTACGACGTCGTCTACGGCGAACGCGTCGAGCGACAGGCGTCGCTTGTCATGCGGGCCGGTTGCCGGATCTTCTACAGGCTCTTCAAGCGCGTCGCGTACGTCGATGTTCCGGTCGACGCCGGCGACTTCAGCCTGATCGACAGGCGTGTGGTCGACGCGCTCAACGCGCTCCCCGAGAAGCACCGGTTCGTCCGCGGTCTGCGCGCATGGGTTGGCTACAAGCAGATCGGTGTGCCGTACGTTCGGCCCGAGCGGATGTTCGGCCACTCGACGAACTCGTTCCGCAAGAACCTCGGTTGGGCTCGCCGCGCGATCGTCTCGTTCTCATACGCGCCGCTGGACCTGATCACGACGTTGGCGCTGGTCGTCGTCTGCATCTCCGGCGTGCTGCTCGTGGCAGAGGTCATCCTGCGGCTGGTCGATCCCCATTCGGCGCCCAAGGGTCTGACGACGGTGATCGTCGTGATCCTGTTCATCGGCGGCATCCAGCTGCTCTGCCTGGCGATCATCGGAACCTATGTCGCGCACATGTATGACGAGGTGAAGGGGCGGCCGTCGTTCATCGTCGAGTCGGTCATCAACCCGCCGGTCGGAGCGGCCGTGCCGCCTGGGGCGAGGATTGAAGCACCGCAACCCGCAGCCACGATCGCGGCATCGCGACCCGCCACAGGGGTCGAGACTCGGGAACCCGTTCTGCCAGGCTCCTCGACCGGGCGGCCGCGATGAGCGCGGTTGCGGTCGAGCCGGCCGACTCGCCGACGCTCGGCGCGACCCGATGCACGATCTGCAGGACGTTTGGCCTGGCCGACGAGGTTTATCCGTCCACGCTTGACCTCGATGCGCTGACGTCGAGGCACTTCTCGGCGCGCCGAGACCCCGACGGTGTGCACCACCGAATCGTCCGCTGCCGGATCTGTGGCCTGGTCCGGTCAGATCCCGTACTCGACCACGACGCGCTGGAGGCGCTCTACCGTGCCTCCACGTTTGACTACGGCGCCGAACTGGACGGCCTCGGCGTCACCTACGGCCGGGCGCTCGATCGCGTCGGAGAAGCGGTCGGTCGACGCGGTGCGCTGCTCGACATCGGCTGCGGCAGCGGCTTCGCACTGTCACTGGCGCTGCAACGAGGCTGGAAGCGGGTGTGTGGCGTTGAGCCGAGCGATGACGCGATCGCGAACGCATCCGCCGACGTCCGGACGCTGATCGTTCAGGAGATGATGCGACCGGGCCTGTTCGCGCCTCAGTCCTTCGATGCGATCACGCTGTTTCAGGTTCTCGATCACATGCCGGATCCCATGGCCCTGTTGAAGGAGTGTCACACGATTCTGAGGCCGGGAGGTGTGATCCTCGCTTTCAATCACAACGTCGAGGCACGCTCGGCGCGAGTCCTTGGTGAGCGCAGTCCGATCGTCGACGTCGAGCACACCTACCTTTACTCACCGCAGACCATGAGGTCGCTGTTCGCGGCCTCCGGATTCAGCAGCCTGTCTGTCGGTCCGGTCCGCAACACCTACTCGACGAGCTACCTCGTTCACCTGTTGCCGCTGCCCGCGGCCCTCAAGCAGGCGGTGATGCCACACGTCGCGCGGACTGCGCTCGGGCGGATGAGGGTCACCGTCGGGCTTGGCAACCTGTGCCTGATCGGCCGGCGTGAACGGTGAAGGCGCTCGTTACCGGCGCCGGCGGGTTCGTGGGCGCGAACCTGGTCCGGCACCTGATGTCGGTCGGGATCGAACCGGTGGCCGTCGTGCGCCCCGGGGCCGAGCCGTGGCGACTCGCTGAGCTCGCGGGCGAGATCGCCATCGTCGAGCTCGATCTCGAGCACGCGACCGCGATCGCGCACACGGTCGGCGACGAAAGCCCGGATCTGATCTTCCATCTTGCGGCCCACGGCGCCTATTCGTGGCAGTCCTCGCTCGAGGCGATGGTGCGTGTCAACGTGCTGGCCACCGAGGCGCTGCTGACCGCCGCCCGCGCGGTGGGCGCGCGGCTCGTCTGCGCTGGGACCTCGTCCGAGTATGGATACAAGGACCACGCGCCGTCGGAGGGCGAGCCGCTAGAGCCGAACTCTCACTACGCGGTCACCAAGGCGGCCGCAACCCAGTTGTGTCAACTGGCGGCCGCCGAGTACGGGCAGCATGCGGTCACGCTGCGCCTGTACTCGGTCTACGGGCCGTGGGAGGACCCCCGCCGCTTGATGCCGACGCTGATCACGCACGCGCTCGAGGGGTACTGGCCTGTGCTGGTTGCGCCGGCCACCGCACGCGATTTCGTCTGGATCGACGACGTCTGCGCCGCGTTCGTGTCCGCCGCGACTGCCGATCTCGCCGATCCCGGGAGCGTCTTCAACATCGCCAGCGGCACTCAGACAACCCTGGCGCAGCTCGTCGAGCTGGTGCGGGAGCTGTTCTCGATCGAGCCCGAGCCGGTGTGGGGGACGATGGCCCAGCGCGGCTGGGACACGACCACCTGGGTCGGAGACGCCGGAGCGGCGGCCGCGGCGCTGCATTGGAAGCCCGCAACCTCGCTTGCGAGTGGGATCGCCTGTGTCGCCGACTGGCTCACTCAACGGCCATCGGCGGTTGAGCGGCACCTGGCGTGAGCCCGCGCCTTGCCGTCCGTCGCCTTACCGGCTCGGTCAGCGGGGCGTGACGTGCCGCCCAGCGCGCAAGCCGTAACGCAGCGCCCCGCGTCTCCGGAGCCCAACCCCCGACGCCGGCCGGCCAACCGCGCGGCGCTTTTGACGATCATCGGCGTCTGCCTGATGCTCGCGGTAGGCATCGCGGCGTCCTGGCAGCAGCCGGCGGACCTGCAGGACGAAGCCCTGCTGCTCGAGTACCCCGTTCTGACGATCAACGGGAAGCTTCCGTTCAGGGACTATCAGAGCTCCTACGGCATCGGGAGCTACCTTCCGCTGGCGGGCGTCTACGAGTTGGTCGGCCCCGGCGTGTCCGCCGAGCGCGCCGTCGGCGCGGCCTACCGCCTGGCCGTCGTGCTTGCGATCGTCGCTCTGTTGCTGCCGCTCGGGACAGCGGTCCTGATGGCTGGTGGCGCGTTGGCCGTGGTCGGCATTCTCGGGCCCGGACCGCCCGCTGCGTACGGGTGGTATGCGGCGCTGGCATGTGTTCTGTGGTCGATCTGGCTTGCACGTGGCACGCCGCTGTGGGGCGGCGCACGTGACTCGCCTTTGTGGGGCGACACGCGTGGCTCGCCTCTGTGGGGCGGCGCGAGGGCGGCGTTGCGTCTGACAGGTGCGGGGGCGCTGCTCGGATTCGCCGTCAGCGCGCGGCCTGACATCCTGTTGGCGGCCACCATCGCCGGGCTGTTCTTGTTCCTTGGTCGAACCTGGAGAGAGCGCGGGCTGGTGGCCGCGGGCGTGGTCGTCGGGCTGATGCCGCTCGCCGTCAACGTCGTGGCCGCCGGCCTGGGTCCGTTCTGGTCCTACGGCGTTGAGTCCCGGCTTCACACGCTGAGCGAATCTCGCCAGAGCCTAGGAGGCACGACCGCCGGATTGGCGGTCGCGCTCGTGGGTGCGGTCGTGCTCCTGTTGATCACAGCAATCCGAGAGCGGCGCGCCCACGGGCCGAGCCCGACAACCCGGGCCTGGCTGGCGCTGTCGCTGGTCAGTGCCGTGAGCCTCGCGCAAGCGTTCCAGCGGCCCGATGCCGGCCATTTCGCGTACGTCGCGCCGCTGATCCTCGGCCTGCTTCCGTGGGCGGTCGACTCGGTCATCAAGATCCGGATGCGCGCGGGCGCGGCAATCGCCCTGTCGTGCGTGGCTGCCCTGTTGGTCCATGCGCGGACCGATCAGGGCCCCGGCTACCCGGTACGTGCCGCGGGCCGCAGCTTCCCTGTCGCAACGCCCGCAGATCAACGGCAGCTTCAACGGGCGATCGACTACGTTGACCAGCACACCTCACCGGGTCAGCGGTTGTTCACGGGGCCATTGGATCTCCGCTGGGCGTTGTGGGAGGACACCGCGCTCTACTACCTGATGCCCGCTCTCAAGCCGTCGGGTTTCTATCTCGAGCTCGGTCCGGGCGATAACACTCCGCGTTTCACGACCAGGGAGGTCAGCGCCCTCGATCGTTCGAATGTGCTGGTGCTCGATTCGGCCACACCGGCAGTCCGCGAGGCGGTCTATCCCTATGCGCGCCCGGGCTCCGACGCGCCGAACCGCGTCGTTCGGCGCGAGTTCCGGCGCGCTTTCCGTGACGGTCAGATCAGCGTCTGGCTGCGCAAGCGCCCGATCGGCGCGTAGCTGCACGCGTCTGAAATATGCGAACATATGTTCGCCATGTCGAGAGAAGGGCTTGCTGCAGGCGCGGAGCGTTGATGAGTGGGGAGCGTTGATGAGTGGGGAGCGTTGATGAGTGGGGAACGTCGATGAGCGGTCCGCGCCGGCTCTCGGTTCCCCGCCGCGTGACGGTCGATGCCGCCGAGAACGGACGTCCGCTGGTGGTCGACGGCCGTGTTGTCGACGCGGTCCGCGAGTCGTGGCTGATCGAGGATCGATGGTGGACGGAGAAGCCGCTGCGCAGACGCTATTGGGAGATCGTCACCACCTGCGGGCGCAACGAGATCGTGTTCCACGATCTGATCGGTGAACGCTGGTGGCGCCAGCGATAGGGACCGTTGGCGATCTTCATCGGATAGCGACGAACATGCCCAACGCTTTGAGGGCCAACGGCTCCATCGCACCCTGACAACCCGTAACTTACGGCCATGGCACCGGGGGCAAGATGGGCCGAGTAGACCAGCTCGGAACGCCCGCGGCCACCGCCCTTGCGCTCGACTTCCAGCTCGCCGACGATGTCGTGCGGCTGCGAGGGATGACTGCGGCCGACGCCCGGGTGGTCAATCGAGCGGTGGTCGACCCCGAGATCGCGCGCTTCACCTGCTTCGCGCAACCGCACGACGTCGGCGACACGCGCGCCTGGATCGAGTCCCAGCCGATGCTGCGCCGGTGTGGTCAGGCGATCGACTTCGGGATCCTCCCCGTCGGCGGAGTTGTGTTGATCGGCTCGATCGGAATCTCGCAGATCGAGGTCGACGATCGCCGCGCGCAGATCGGCTACTGGATCGGAGCGCGCTCGCGCGGACGCGGATTCGCCACCGCCGCTCTGCGACTGCTCAGCTACTGGGCGATGGGACCGCCGCTCAGCCTCGTCCGGCTCGAGCTTGCGATCGACGCAGAGAACGTCGGCGGGCGCCGCGCCGCCGAGCACGCCGGTTACAGGCCCGAGGCGGTGCTGCGTTCGTACATGTCGGTCAAGGGGCGCCGCTGGGACGTCGCCCTTTACTCGCTGATCGCCCCGCTTCAGTGACGCCGCGCGAGCGAGATTAGACTGGGTTGCGCGATGACCGAGCCCCTCGAGACTCCGAGCACTAGCCCCGCTGCCACTGCGCCGAGCGGCGATCCGCTCGACCCGGGCCGGGTCGCGATCGGCACCTGGAGCGGCGGGCGCTTCATGCACTTCGGAGAACCGCTCGACGACGAGCGCCTGCAGGCGCTGATCGTGCCCGATGAGCGCATCGCCACGATCCTGACCGCGGACGTCTACGGTGCCGGCCAGGCCGACGAGCTGCTCGGCCGCGCAATTGCCGGCCGCCCTCGTGACCGGATGTGCATCGTCGGCGCCGTCGGCCACGACTTCTACGAGGGCGAGCGCAACGGCCCCAAGGGCTTCCCCAGGTTCACCGATCGCAGCCTCCGCGGCCCGGACGGCTACGGCGACTACCTCAAGATGGCGACCGAACGCAGTCTCGAGCGCTGCGGGATTGACAGCTTCGACCTGCTGCTGCTGCACAACCCCGACCGGACCGGCTACACCAGCGAGACGGTCTGGGAGGCGATGGCCGGGCTGCGCGAGGCTGGTCTGACGAGGCTGATCGGCGTCGCCCCGGGCCCGGCAAATGGATTCACGCTCGATGTGATCGGCTGCCTTGAGCGCTTCGGCGCGCTGATCGACTGGGCGATGATCATCCTCAACCCGCTCGAGCCATGGCCCGGCGAGCTGGTGATGAAGGCGGCCGACACCAAGGACGTCAAGCTGATCACGCGGGTGGTGGACTACGGCGGGCTGTTCTTTGGCGATCTGCGCCCCGGCCAGGAGCTGGCGCGCGGCGACCACCGCGGCTTCAGGCCCGCCGGGTGGATCGAGGCGGGCAGCGCGCGGATCGACGCGATGCGGCCGATCGCCGAGCGCGCCGGACTGACGATGATCCAGCTCGCATCCCAGTGGAACCTCGCGCACGCGCCGGTCAGCTGCGTCGCGCCGACCCTGATCCAGGAGGTTGGCCCCGGGGCACGCACGATCGAGTCCAAGCGTGAGGAGCTGGCTGCGCTCCCGGCCGAGCTGATGTTGAGCGACGACGACGTCGCGCAGATCAGGTCGATCGGCGACAACACCGGCTGCATGGCGCTCAAGGGCGCGAGCCCCGAGTACGCCGGCGACGAGCTGCCCGACCGGTGGACGCTTGACGAGCACCTGCTTGAGGTCGCGCGCCGGTGGCGGATCGAGCCCGACCGCGACCTCGCCCAGACCGCGGCGGCATGACCGTCCCGCTGACCGGCCACTGTAACTGCGGCGCGGTCCGCTACGAGATCAGCGAGCCGCTTGTGTCGGCCGGCTACTGCCACTGCACCCGCTGCCAGCGCCGCACGGGCACCGCCGCGTCGGCCAACGGGCGAGCCGCCCCGGGCTCGTTCCGGGTCGTGGCCGGCGAGGATCGGCTGCGCGCCTGGAGGCCGCCCGACGGGGCCGAGAAATGGTTCTGCGGCGACTGCGGCTCGGCGCTGTTCAGCCGCACCGCCGATGATCAGATCGGTGTCCGGCTCGGGACGCTTGACGGCGACCCCGGGATCCGCCCCAGCGCCCACACGTACGTTGCCTACGCCGCCGACTGGGAGAGGATCCCCGACGACGGGCTGCCGCGCTATCCGGAGCAGCGGCCGCCCGGCTGAGCAGGCGCGGCCAGCACCAGGCCGCTTGAGCCCGCGAGCCGAGACTCGGCGGTCCTGCCTGAGCCCCTGCCGGGCACCGGCCAGGCGTACAGCGCGGCGATCGTGATGATCTCGATTGCCACGTACGGAAGCATTCGCAGAATCTCGCCGTGCGTGAGATCGAACGGCGACAGGTACCCGAGGAGCGGGACCAGCCAGAGGGGAGAGAGGGTCGGCGAAACCAGCGCGATCGGCACGAACAGGAGCGCCAGGTAGTGCGGCCACACGACCGGCGACGAAGCGAGCGAGGCGACGATCACCAGCCCGAACGCCCGGCGTTCGCCGTCGGGACGCCAGAGCAGCATCACCGCCATTCCGAGCAGAGCTGCCGTGATCACAAGCGAGCCCGCCTCAGCGATCGTGCGCGAGACGCCGAGCGCCAGTCCAACACTGACGTAGGACACGCCCGCGGCGCCCTCGACCACCGAGACGTCGTTGACCATTCGTGGGTATGCACCGAGCCCGTCAAAGCCGATCACGGCCCACGCGAGCAGGCCCACCACGACGATCAGCGCAGCAGCCAAGAACACGGTCCGCCAGCGCTTCGTCATCAAGAGAAAGGCGCCGAGAGGCCACAGAAACAGCTTCAGCGCGATCACCGCGGCAACGGCCGCGGCCGATATGACGACATCGCGACGCCACCGCCAGGCGATCGCGATCCCCAAGATCAGGTAGCCGGTCAGCTGACCCAGTCGCAGCGAATTGAGCATCGAATAGCTGAGAAACGCGGCTCCGTAGCAACGCCAGTCCCGGACGCCGAGCAGGCGTAGGCCCCCGCAGGTGGCCACGACCGCACCCGCCGTGAACAGGAGCGCAGCGAGCCGGTAGGGGAGCAGCGCCAACGGCACGGTCACGAGCAACGCGGGCGCCGGGTACACCGGCACGGCGAAGATGTGGGACGGGCGTCGGCCGGCCCGGCTCTGGGCGGCGAGATGGTCCAGGAACTGAGCGCGGTATGGATCCCGGCCATGGATGATTGCGCGCCCGGCCTGGTAGAGGTCCCCGTGAAAGTCGTACAGGAAGGTCCGCCCGCCGATCGTCGATGCGAGCGTGTAGACGACCAGCGCGGCCGGCAGGACACCGAAGATGACGATCGAGCCGACGCGTCCTAGCGCAACTTTTGATCTCTGCAGATCGAGCCCCGTGACGTCCCCAGTCTATTGGTGGTCCGGGCGTCAGCCGTCTCGGCCAGGCGAACCATCGTCCGCGTCCGCCTGGAGCCACTCACACCCGACCGAAAGGTCCTCGACCTCCATCGCGGCGGCCACGTTGAGCCACATCCCGTGGCGGAAGAAGTCATCGATCCGCTCGGGCTCGGCGCCGGAGAGCTCCTGCACGCGCGCCACGAGCTGGGCGTACAGGCCACGAACCCGTTCCCTGATCGCCTCCTCATCACAGGCGGCGTAGGACTGCAGCTGGAGCATCAGGTAGTCGCGCTCGGTCGCGAGCAGCTCGACGTACGCGTCGCCCATCGCCTTGAGCAGGTCGGTGTCGGGCGGGGCCGTCTGCGGGTCAAACTCCTCGGCGACCCGTTCAAACCGCGCCTGGACCTGCTCAAAGCCACGAGCCACGGCGGCCAGGAACAGCTCGCGCTTGCTCCCGAAGAGGCTGAACACGTATGGCTGGGCGACGCCGACGCGACGCGCGATCCGGTCGACCGGCGTGCCGTGCAGACCGCCGTGCGCGAACTCGTGCACCGCCGCCTCCACCAGCGCGTCCCGGCGCTCGGCGGCCGGGACACGCCGACGGACGGCGTCCTTGGAGGTGAGGGTCGAGTCAGTCGCCATTCAGATCGTCTCCGATCCTATGCCACGCTCAGGCAGCTGCCGAAGCGAGTTGCTGAGTCTGGCCACGGTTGCGAGCGGCGCTCGCCTCCGCCTCGGCCTGCTCGCGGGCCTCGGCGCGAGTGCTGAACGGGAACACCAGCGCGACCAGCGCTCCGACTGCCAGCACACCGGCGCCGACCCAGACCGCGGGGACCAGGCCACTGACGAATGCCTGCGGCGAGGTGTAGCCGCCGTGGCTGGTGAACACGGTCGCCAGGATCGACACGCCCAGGACGCCGCCGAGCTCGCGGATCGCATTGGTCGCTCCCGAGGCCTGGCCGGCCTGGTCGGTCCTGACCGAGGAGAGCACCGCGTTGGCAGCCGGCGCGAACACCAGCGCCATCCCGGTGCCACCGAGGATGAACGGGACGATCAGGCTCGCGTAGGTCTGCGTGACGCTCGTCTCGGCGGCGATCCAGCCGAGCGCGATCGCCTGCAGCCCGAGGCCCGCGGCCATGAACAGCCGGCTCCCGTAGCGCTCGGAGAAGAAGCCCGCCAGCGGCGAGACGATCATCGTCGCGCCAGTCCATACCAGCAGCTTGATTCCGGCCTGCAGCGGCGAGTTGTGGAGTACGTCCTGGAGGAACTGGCTCAGGAAGAAGATCGAGCCGAACATCCCGAAGTACATCGCCAGCGAGACGACGTTGGTGACCGCGAAGCCCCGCTTTGCGAAGAAGCTCATCGGCAGCATCGGCCGCTCGGTCCGCAGCTCCTGGAAGATGAACGCGATCACGAGGATCGAACCGGCGGCCAACGAGACGACAACCTCGGTATTGGTCCACCCCAGTGACTGTGACCTCACGAGCCCGAAGATGAGCCCGAACAGCCCGCTTGAGCCGAGCACGAGGCCGGGGAGATCGAGGTGGGCGTTGGGGCCGTGGCTCTCGCTCAGCCGCATGCGGGCGAGGGGCACCAGCGCCAGACCGATCGGGACGTTGATCCAGAAGATCCAGTGCCACGAGGCTGCCTGGATCACGGCGCCGCCGACCAGCGGTCCGAGCGCGACGGCGATCCCGCTGATCGCAGACCAGACGCCGAGCGCCACGCCGCGCCGCTCGGGCGGGAAGGCATCGGCGAGCAGCGTCAGCGTCAACGGTGTCGCGATCGCGGCGCCGACGCCCTGGGCGGCGCGGGCGGCGATCAGGAGCCCGGTCGACGGGGCGAGCGCTGCGGCAGCGGACGATGCGGTGAACAGCGCGATTCCGGCCATGAACATCCGCCGCCGGCCGAACCGATCTCCGAGCGCGGCGCCGGTCAGCAACAGGACCGCGTACGAGAGCACGTACGCGTTGACGATCCACTCGAGCGACTGGATCGAAGCGCCCAGATCGCGGTGGATGCTCGGCAATGCGACATTTACGACCAGGTTGTCCAGCACCACCATGAACAGCCCGACCGAAACGATTACGAGGGTCCAAATCCGCTGTGATTTCGTCATCACGCCTCCAAATGATTAGTGACTACTAAGTTCGTTCAGCGTAGATTAGCAGCCACTAATAACTTGTCAAGCGAGGGCGCGAAATCGGCGCACGCGGCGTGCAAACGGCGCCGCTTCACCCTCGCCGACGTCAGCTCGGGCGCTCGAGCCTCGCCTCGTCGATGATCGGCTCAAACAGCTCGACCGGGTTGCCCGAGGGGTCCTCGACCAGGACCTGCCGGCCACCGACCCCCTCGACAATCTCGTTGCGGAAGCTGGCTCCGCCGTCGCGCAGCGCCTCGGCGATCGAGTCGAGGTCTTCGACCTCGAGTTGGAACCGGTTCCAGCCGCCTGGCGCCGGCAGCGTCCCGTCGGGCATCGCCTGCCCGCCGCCTGGGCCACCGCCGGGCGCGGTGAGCAACAGCCTCAGGTCGCCGCGCGAGAGCATCGCGAACGTCGGCGCTGGGTGCATGACCTCCTGAAAGCCGAGCTGCGAGCAGTAGAACCCGATCGCGGCGTCGACGTCATTGACGAGGTAGCGGACGCTGACGGTGGCCATTCATCTCTCCCGGAGTCGGTTTTGCTGTATAGAACGTATGCGTTTCATAGCGAAACGTCAACGTTGCATAGATAATTCTGACCGTGGACCCGTCCGACCGCACCGATCCGAGGATCCTGCGCTCGCGCGCCGTGATCCTGGAGGCGGCGGTGCAAGAGCTGGCGGCGGTCGGATATGGGGGCGTGACGATCGAGGCGGTCGCCGCTCGGGCCGGCGTCGGCAAGTCGACGATCTACCGACACTGGCCCGACAAGCTCGGGCTGGTCGCCGACGCCTTTGAGACCTTCCACGAGCGGATGGTCCCCGACCTCGGTGACCGTTCCGCGCGCGAGTGCATCGAGCTGTTGCTCGGCCACGTCGCCGAGGTGGTCGTCGACTCGACCTTCTCGCGCTGCATCCCGGCGATGATCGAGGGCTCCGAGCGCGATCCCCGGGTCCGCGACTTCTTCCACGCCTACTCCGCTGAGCGCCGGCAGGCGGTGGTCGATCTGATCGGTCGCGGGATCGAGGAGGGGGAATTTGATCCCGGCATCGATCCCGAGCTCGCGACCGCGACGCTGCTCGGGACGATCTTCTACCGGCGGCTGATGACCGGCGAGCCGTTCGATCCCCAGCGTTCGGGGGAGCTCGTCTCGCTGGTCCTGGGCATCCCGGCGTAGCGTCCACGACATATGCGAACATATGTTCGTATATGTACACCGAGCTCCACTGCCACTCGGCGTTCTCGTTCCTTGACGGCGCCTCGCTCCCGGACGAGCTCGTGCCAAGCGCGCTGGGGCTGGGATACAAGGCCCTCGCGCTGACCGATCACAACACCGTCTCGGGCTCGATGGAGTTCGCGGTCTCTGCCCAGGCGCTCGGCCTGCGCCCGATCCACGGCGCTGAGCTGGACCTCGATGACGGCCGGCATCTGACGCTGCTGGTCTCGGACTCTCGCGGCTGGTCGAACCTGTGCCGGATCTTGACGCGCGCGCACGCGCACACACGTGATGGACGTCCGGGCGCTCCGCCGACGGAGCCGGCGACACCGCTGGACACCGTTCTCGAGCACTCCGAGGGGTTGGTCTGCCTGAGCGGCTGCGCTCTCCGCGGTGTTCATGACGAGCCCACGCTGCGGCAGCTGCGCGAGGCGTTCGGCACCGAGCGGCTGCGGGTCGAACTCCAGCGGCCCTTCCTGCGCGATGACCGCGCCCGCAACCGCCGGCTGGCGTCGCTCGCAAAGCGCCTCGGCCTGGAGTGCGTCGCGACCGGCGATGTCCACGCGCACACACGGGGGCGCGCGCCGCTCCAGGATGCATTCGTCGCGGTGCGGCTGCACTCCACGCTCGACGCGTCCGAGCCCCAGCGGCGGGGCAACTTCAGCCACGTGCTCGCCCCGCCGGCGGCAATGGAGGCGCGCTTCGCCGAGTACCCAGAGGCGGTGAGGGAGACAGAGCGCCTGGCCGACGAGCTGCGGTTCGATCTTCGCAGCGATCTCGGTTACCGCTACCCCGGTGCCGAGGACGAGCGGGCGATGCGCAAGCTGACCGAGCTGTGCTCAGCCCGGATGCTCGACCGCTACCGGGACGTCGACGCCGACATTCGCGAGCGGGCGCAGTCGCGCCTACAGGAGGAGATGCGGATCATCGAATCGCTGCGCCTCCCGGGGTTCTTCCTGCTCCATCACGAGATGCTCGAGCTCGCCCGCGAGGTCGCGATCGAGGTGCGGGGCACTGAGAGCGCCAGGGCGTTGCTGCCTCCCGGACGCGGCCGCGGGTCGAGCGTCTCCTCGATCGTCTGCTACCTGACCGGGCTCTCGCATGTCGACCCGATCGCCAACGAGCTACTGATCGGGCGGTTCCTCAACGACGAGCTGACCTCGCTGCCCGACATCGATCTCGACTTCCCGCGGGACATCCGCGAGAAGCTGATCCCGCGCGTGCATCAGCGCTTCGGTCACGACCGCTCGGCGCTGGTGGCAGCCTTCCCCACCTATCGAGCGCGAGGCGCGATCCGCGAGCTCGGCAAGGCGCTCGGGCTGCCGCCGGGGGAGATCGAGCGGGTCGCGAGGGGCAGTGAGGGCTGGGACGCGCGTCAGGTGAGCAAGGACATCGAGAGCACCGGTCGTCGCGGGCCGACCGGACGCTGGGTGTGGCTTGCCCGGCTCGCGGCCGAGGCCCACGGTCTCCCGCGCCACCTGTCGCAGCACTCGGGCGGGATGATCGTCGCCACCAGGCCGCTGATCGACTGCTGCCCGATCGTCCCCGCAGCGATGGAGGGCCGCCAGATCGTTCAGTGGGACAAGGATTCCTGCGCCGACGCCGGCTTTCTGAAGATTGACCTGCTCGGGCTCGGGATGCTGTCCGCTGTCGAGCGGACGGTTGAGTTGATCGCGCGTACGCGGGGCGAGCAGATCGATCTCTCTCGCATCCCCTACGACGATCCCGCAACCTACGAGTGCATTCAGAATGCCGACACGACCGGGGTGTTTCAGATCGAGAGCCGCGCGCAGATGCAGTCGCTGCGCCGAACTCGCCCCGAGAACCTCAAGGATCTGACGGTTCAGGTCGCGATCGTCCGGCCCGGCCCGATCCAGGGCGGCGCGGTCAACCCATACATCGAGCGCCGCCAGCGGCTGCGGGCCGACCCCGGCTACCAGGTGCCGTACGACCACCCGTCGCTTGAGCCGGTGCTATCCGAGACGCTGGGGACGATCATCTTCCAGGACCAGGTGCTTGAGGTCTCGATCGCCTTCGCGGGCTTCACCCCGGGCGAGGCCGAAGGGTTGCGAAGAGCGATGAGCCGGAAGCGCTCGGAGGCGGCGATCCAGGCCTACCACGAGCGCTTCGTGCAGGGTGCCCAGGACAAGCAGGGCGTCGACCAGCAGACGGCCGAGCGGGTGTTCGAGATGGTCAAGGGCTTCTCGGGCTTCGGCTTTCCCAAGGCTCACGGGGCGGCGTTCGGGTTGCTCGCATACCAGTCGACCTGGTTGCGAGTCCACTACACACCCGAGCTGCTCTGCTCGCTGCTCAACGAGCAGCCGATGGGCTTCTACCCGCCAGATGCGCTGGTCCACGAAGCCCAGCGGCGGGGGATCGAGGTGCTCGCCCCGGACGTCAACAAGAGCGGGCTCGAGTGCGACGTCGAGCTTGCAGGTCACGCTGCCGAGCTCGCTGGCGCGCCGTCGGGACGCGTCCGGGTCGGCCTCGGGTACATCCGCGGGGTCCGGGCCGACGAGGTGGCCGAGCTGGTCGCCGCCCGTGAGCGCAACGGCCGCTTCAGGAGCCTTTCCGATCTCGCCTCGCGCGCCGGTTCGAGCTCATCCGCCCTCGAGCTGCTCGCCTGGTCGGGGGCCTGCGACTGTCTCGCGCAGGGGTCAGGGTCACCGAGGCGGGTCGCGCTATGGCAGCTCGGCGTGATGACACCGGGGCGGCGCGTACCGGGCGGGACCCAGCTCGCGCTCCCGCTCGACCTGCCGGCGCCGCCGCGGCTGCGCAAGCTGTCGGAGTGGGAGTCGATGCTCGCCGACTACGGCACCATCGGCATGACCGTCACCACGCACCCGCTGGAGCTGCTGCGCAACCGCCTGCCGGCGGGGGCGGTGACCAGCCGCGATCTCGAGACGCTCGAGCACGGAAGCCGGGTCAGCGTCGGGGGGCTGGTCGTCGCCCGCCAGCGGCCGGGCACCGCCAGTGGTGTGGTGTTCATCCTGCTCGAGGACGAGCACGGGACGATCAACCTGATCGTGCCCCCGAAGATCTACGAGCGCCATCGGCTGACCGTCAGGACGGAGCCGCTGATGCTGGTGGCCGGCAAGCTCGAGCGCTTCGCGGCGGCGGGCGGGGCGATCAACGTGCTCGTCGACCAGATCGGCTCGATCGACGCCCCCGATCAGATCCTGGCCGACATCAAGGACTTCTCGATGCTCGACGAGGCGGTCAGGCGTGGCCTGGCCGAGCAGCGGGCTGCCGGCGGCGCCGCGGGTGGGGCGCGCGAGGAAGCAGGTGAGGGCAGCGAGGCCGAGGACTTCCGAGCGGTCGCGCCGCCGGTGATGAGCTTCGCGGCGGGACGGCGGCGCTGAGCGGATGGGTCGCTGCCCGCGGCGCTGCGCGGACGGGTCGCTGCCGCCCGTGGCTGGCGACAGGTCCGGCGCTACGCAATCCGTGGCCGGCGGACGGCCCCTCGGCGCGAACCGTAGGTGCCAAACCGCCGCCGAGGGCAGCGATCCACCTACAGCGACAGGCTGTAGGCAAGCGACCGCCGCGCCAATCCAGACGAAACCGACCCGCGCCCCCACAGCCCGCGGCTTGGGCACATCCTCCCGCTCGGAACGGTAAGGTGCCGCTCGCATGCTCGCCGTACTCCTGTTCGTTCTCTTCTGGGTGGTGATGGGGGTTGGTTTCTTCCTGTTCGCAGCACGCGGCGGGAGAAGCGCCCGTGCCAGGCTGGCCGGTCCCGGCCGGGGCGGCAACCGGATGGTCGGGATCATGTTCACGTTCGTGCTGGTCGTGTTCGGGATCGGGCTGCCCGCGACGCTGCTGATCGGCAACCACAACCGGGCCAACGGGCAGGTCGGTGGGATTACGCTGAACTCGAATGAGAGGGCCGGCCGCGAGCTGTTCGGCCAGCACTGTGGGGTCTGCCACACGCTGGCCGCCGCCAACGCGATCGGCAAGGTCGGGCCGAATCTGGACACGATCAAGCCCTCGGTGAGCCTCATTCTGCACACGATCAACAACGGCTGCCTGCCGAACGCTCCCAACGGATCGGCGCAGCAGTGCCTCGGCCAGGGCGTCATGCCCTCCAACGTCGTGACCGGGCGCAACGCCGAGCAGGTAGCCGAGTTCGTAGCCCGCGTCGCGGGCAAAGAGTAACGGTCTGCGACAGCCGGCGGCGCGGGGTGTGGCGGCAGGCGCCCGTCGCTCTTGGCCCTCGGGCGTATGCCTCACCCGTCCCTCGCGGAGTTACTCACCCATCCCTCGCGGATTAAGTTCCGCAACAAGCGCGATGTCTGGTGCCGCCGTCCGATGCGACGGCGCGGTTGTCCGAGACCGTTGGTAGAGTCGCCCACTCGAAATCGCTGAATTCCCATTCCGCCCACGCCGCAGATAGCGCGGGAGGGAAGTGGGGGAACCGAGTTGTTGGGGCTAATCGCGCCCGCGCGTAGCGTCGCTCTTTCGATGCGAGCCCGTCAGCTAACCCCGCAAGCATCAGAAAGAGACCGATCACATGCCCCGATCAGGCGTAGCCGTACCCAGGGATGAGTCCGCTCGCCGCCGATCCGCACCAGACCTCGGATTCGACGTCGACTCGTGGGATGACCACGTGGCCTCATCCTCGACTCCCGGTCGCCGGATCGTGACGATCACGGGCCACGGCGTCGAGGCGTACGAGACCAGGAACGGCACCAGGCCCTCCACCGCGCAGCGCCACACCCAACTGCCGCGCTATGAGCGGGCCGGCTTCCGCCCTGATCGCGCCGCCATGTGGGCCGTGTTCCTCGGCGTGATCCTGCTTCTGGTCGCAGCCGCAAGCGCGCACGCGGCGGTTCTCTAGCCCGAACGCTCGCTGAGGTCGGCTGAAACGGCGCCCGGTCGAGCGCCGCGCGCCACGCGACACGCGTGCCCTGCCCAAGAAGCGCCGCGCGCCACACGTGCGCTGGCCGGGAAGCACCGCGCCAGGCGTGCCCTGCCCGCGGCGTCAACACGCTTCTTTCCCGCCGCGTGATCCCAGGTTTACGCCTCTGCGTACAAGGAAACCAGGGCGATAAGGCCTTGTGCGGCGTGGTTTCCACGGATACACTTATCAACTGTAAGCAGATGTCAAAACTAAAGGGCGGGGCTGTTCAAACCTCTGCCGTCCCTTGAGACCTTTCGGGGGTCAGCTGATGAAGACTCCAATGAGCCGGTTCCAGATACACGACGACCTCACGGCGCCCGAGGGGTCCGTGGCCGTTCTGCGCGGCGCGTTGTCCTCGGGCGGTCAACTCCCCAACTTCCTCGGCGTGCTGGCCGGTTCGCCGGCGGCATTGCGGGCCTATGCGCGGTTCCGTTCCGAGCTGCGCCATGGGCGGCTGACGCTGCCGACGCTCGAGCGGATCGCGCTCGCGGTCGCCGAGCACTATCAGTCCGAGCCCGGCATCGCGATGCACTCGCGGACCGCCCGCGGCGCAGGCCTGGCGATTGACGAGGTGGCGCTCGCACGCCAGTTCGACTCAAAGGACGAGCGGGAGGCGGCGCTGTTGCGCTATCTCCAAGCGCTGCTCGAGGGCGGCGGCCGTCCGCCGATGCACCTCCACGAGGAGGCTCGCGAGGCCGGCTGGGATGACGAGGAGATCCTCGAGGCGATTGCTGCCGTGTCGCTCGAGGGCTTCACGGCGATGGTCAACGTCGCCGGCGAGATCCCGGTTGACGGGTCGAGCGAAGCATCCCGGGCACTAGAGGCCGCGTGACGTCGTAAGCTCCATTGCCAGTCATGGCCGCTCGCGAGCAGACCGGCACGGCCTATGGGACGCGAAGTAACTGCTGCCCCCTCTATCACGAGGCGGTCGAGTTGGTCGGCAGGCGGTGGACGGGTGCGATCCTGCAGGTGCTGATGGACGGTCCAATGCGCTTCTCCGAGATCGCTCAGTCGATCCCGGAGCTGTCCGATCGCCTGCTGTCGGAGCGAATGAAGGAGCTCGAGGCCCGGGGGATGGTGCGCCGCACCGTCATCTCGGGCCCGCCCGTCCGCGTGCAGTACGAACTCTCGACGATGGGCCACGAGCTCGAGCCGGCACTCGCCGCGCTGCAGAACTGGGCCCGCCGCTGGCTCGGCGATCACCCGGTCACGGGCGCCAAGTTCTAGGCAGGCCATCAGCCCATCGTCGGATAGCCGGCTCAGCCCATCGTCGCCGAGTGCTGCACGCCGCCGGCAGTCCAGGTGAGGCGCTGGCGGTCGAGCCGCAGCGAGCCCAGTCCGATCGCCGAGCCGGTCGCAAGCACTCGAGTATGCGTCGACCCGCGCGCCGCGATCACCTGCGCGACGACGTGATGCGTGGCGATCGAGTGATCGCTGACGATCCACGCGACGTGCCCCTTGCGGTTGACCACGATCGACCCGACCGCCTGAAACGCCTCCGGCGCGCTCGGTCCTGAGAACGCGGCGCGAGTGAGCAGTTGCTTGCCGTCCGAGACGCGGAGCACCGTGACCGAGGCGCTCGCCGTGTCGACGCCGCAACGTGTGACCGCGTACGCGACGGCGGTGCCGGCGGCGGTCACCGGACCCACGCGCGCGCCGGCGATGCACCGGCTCGCGCTGCCGAGCCGGTAGCTGCGCCCGCCCGTCCCCGCGCACGCATAGACCGACCCGCCGTGCGCGTACACGCGGGCCTTGGTACTTGCGGCGAGCGTGCGCGCGCCCCGCGCCCCGCAGCTCGCTGTGGCTCCTGCCGCCGATGAGCCGCAGGCGCTGACCGCGCCCAGCGCCAGGATCGTGAGCAGCCAGCGGCTCATCGGCCCCACGGTACAACCCGTCAGGCAAGTAACGTTCCGCAGCCATGACCGACCCGCCCCTGACCGCCGAGGACGTGATCTCGATCGTCGCCGAGCGCGACATCCGTTTCATCCGGTTGTGGTTCACCGACATCCTCGGCCAGTTGAAATCGTTCTCGATGAACGTCACCGAGCTGACTGACGCGTTCGAGGGCGGGATGGGGTTCGACGGCTCCTCGATCACGGGCTTCAACGCGATCGAGGAGTCCGACATGATCGCGATGCCCGACCCGACGACGTTCATCGCGCTTCCGTGGCGCCCGAATGTCGCCGGCGTGGCACGGATGTTCTGCGACATCCTCACGCCCGAGCGGACGCCGTACGAGGGCGACCCGCGCCACGTGCTGCGGCGTGCGATCCAGCGGGCCGAGCGGATGGGGTTCGATCACTTCTACGTCGGGCCCGAGCTCGAGTACTTCTACTTCCGGGATGCGAAGTCGACCGAGGTGCTCGACGAGGGCGGCTATTTCGACCTGACGACGCTGGACGCAGGGTCAGATCTGCGGCGCGAGACAGTGCTGGCCCTGGAGCAGCTCGGGATCCACACCGAGTACACCCATCACGAGGTCGGGCCCAGCCAGCACGAGATCGACATGCGCTACGCCGACGCGCTGAAGATGGCCGACGACTGCATGACCTACCGGATCACCGTCAAGGAATACGCGATGAAGTACGGGCTTCACGCGACCTTCATGCCGAAGCCGCTGTTCGGCAAGAACGGTTCTGGGATGCACACGCACCAGTCGCTGTTCCGCGGCGAGCAGAACGCCTTCTTTGACGCCGACGACACCTACTACCTGTCCGACGTCGGCAAGGCATTCATCGCGGGGCAGCTGCACCACGCGCGCGAGATCTGCTCGATCTTCGCGCAGTGGGTGAACTCCTACAAGCGGCTAGTGCCGGGCTACGAGGCGCCGGTCTACGTTGCGTGGTCGCGGCGCAATCGCTCGGCGCTTGTGCGCGTGCCGCTGTATCACCCGGGTCGCGAGCGGGCGACGCGGATGGAGCTGCGCTGCCCCGATCCGGCCTGCAACCCGTACCTGACGTTCGCGGTCCTGCTCCAGGCAGGGCTGGAGGGGATCGAGCACGGCTACGAGTTGCCAGATCCAATGGAGAAGAACCTCTACCACCTGTCGCCCGAGGACCGTCGCCGCCTGGGGATCGAGCAGCTTCCCGAGACGCTCGGCGAGGCGATCGAGCTGACGGCGCAGTCCGAGCTCGCGCTCCGCACGCTCGGTGAGCACATGTTCAATCGCTACATCGAGATCAAGCGCCGGGAGTGGGACGACTACCGCGTCCAGGTCACCCCCTGGGAGCTGGAGCGATACCTGCCGGTGCTGTAGAGCGCGCCTGCGCGTTGGACGGCTGAGGTGAAGAAGGTCGCCGGGGAGCCGGCCGCGGTCACAGGCCGCGGTCACAGGATCCGGCACGCGTGGGCGCCGCGGACGTCTGGTCGATGTACCAGCCCAGGTTCAAGGATCCAGGCCGGCGAGCCGATAACGAAAGCGGAATTTCCCTCGAGCCCGCCCAAAACAATGACGACGTCCGTCGAGTTAGCGATAACAATGACGAAGTTTGCCTACAATCGTTCGAAGTATCCTCTGCATGAAGCAGTTGGGGCATCAGAAAGTCAATAGGGGCAGATCAAGTGAGAAGCCATGGATGGCGGCAGCGCTGGACGGGGATTTGGCGGCAGCCCCAGACCACGCATGGACGGGCGCTGCTCGCTGAGGGGGCTCCCTCAGCGGGTGCCGGTCAGCGCGTTCGGCGGCGTCGCTGGCGGGAGGAGGGGCAGGCGATCGTCGAGTTCGCGCTCGTCCTGCCGGTGCTGCTGCTGATTCTGACCGCGATCCTGCAGTTCGGCCTTATGTTCAACAAGTACCTCGCTCTCACCGATGCCGTCCGCACTGGGGCGCGCACACTGGCGCTCGGCCGGGGCCTCAGCAACCCCTGCGACCCGGCGATCACACAGACGGTCAACTCCGCGTTCGCGACCGGCCTGACCGCCAGTCAGGTGACCGCGACGCTGACGAACCCGGACACCTGCGGGTCGGGAACCTACCCGAACCGAACCGGCGGCAGCGAGGCCCAGGGCGATAACGCAACTGTGAGTGCCACGTATCCATACACGGTCTCGGTATTCGGCATGCCGCTGTTCAATTTGAACCTGACCGCCCAGGCATCGGACGAGATCGAATGAGGCGGCTTGCTGCCATCCGTAGGCGCGTTCGCCGAGAGGACGGCCAGGTGCTGCCTTTGGTGGCGCTGATGATGGTGGTTCTGCTGGGTTTTGCCGGGCTCGCGATCGACATGGGGCGCGTCTGGGTCGCCCAGCGGCAGCTGCAGGCGGCGGTCGACGCGGCCGCGCTCGTCGCCGGTCAGGACCTCCCCAATGCCAGCACGGCGTACACCCAGGGGGTCTCCTACAGCGGCGCCCCAGGCAATAAGAACGCAATGACCGGCTGGGGTGTCACCGGCGGAGCCCCGACGGTGACCTTCATGTGCGACTCACGCGCGCCCAACTACACCGCGGGAACCCCCCCGACCTGCCCAACGGACACCAGCAGCACCTCGTGCCACCCCACCGGGGCGCAGTCACCGTCACCGTCGGGGGTCACGACCTGCAATGCGGTCAACGTCAAGGAGTCCGCGACCGTAAGAACGACGTTCCTCGGGTTATTCAGACCCAGCTTCACGATCACCGCCAGCTCCACGTCCGCTGCGCGGGGAGGCATTCTGCACCCGCTCAATGTCTACGTGATCCTCGACAACACCAACTCGATGGGTCAGAACTGCAGCGCCACCGTGACCGGCATCACCGGCACCCCGGACAAGTTGGATTGCGCCAAGGCGGGCGTCCGGGCCCTGCTCCAGGCGCTCTGGCCATGCAATTCGACGCTGTCCTCCTGCGGCTCGGCGAGCGGGAACACCGGCGGCCAGCTGGGAGCCAACGTGGCCAACCCGGTCGACGAGGTTGGCATGCTGGTGTTCCCCGCGATCTCGGGCGGGAATTCGCCGGCGACGACCAAGGAGATCGACTGCAATAGCAGCAGCACCTTCACCACCACCTATCCCACCTGGACGCCGTACACGTACCCGGCCACGATTCCCACCGGCGACCAGCAACTCGGCTATCAAGCCGTGGGGCTCTCAAGCGACTACCGACCGTCGGTCGCCAACACGACGCTGAACGCGACGACCGCCAACCTCGTCGAGTCGGTCGACTGGGGCCAGTGCAGTGGCAGCAAGTATCCGGGCGGTGACTACTACGGGCTCAAGCAGATCGGCGGCCAGGGGAGCTACCTCGCCGGGGCGATCACCGAGGCGCAGAACCTGCTCAACAAGAACGCTCGGGCCGGCGCCCAGAACGCGATCATCATCCTCAGCGACGGCGAGATGAACAATCCGAAGTCGGGCTTCAGCACAACCCCGTGCAAGGACGCGGTCAACGCCGCCACGCAGGCAAAGGCAGCGGGCACTACGATCTACACGATCGCCTACAACTCGAGCGCCTCCGCGAACAGCTGCGGCCCCGACAGCCCGACCGACGCCTACAACGTGGCGGAAACGATGTTGCAGGATGTCGCCAGCAGCTCGGAGACCTACTACAACCAGCCGACCGCCGGCAGCCTCACCTTGGCCTTCCAGCAGGTGGGCGAAGACCTCACCGACTCGCGGCTGCTCCCTGACTGCACCTCGCCAACGGGCTGCTGAGCCGCCCGGCTGCCGCTCCGGTTGCACGGGCCCGAGCTCGGAGGTCAGAATCGGCGACCGATCACCCAGATCGGGCTTCCGCACTTCAGAGGGCCGATGCGAGCTCGTCCGGCGTGGTGACCGGCGCCTGGCAGACGAAGTGCTCGCACACGTAGGCCGCCGCGCGCCCGTCAACCGCGCCACGGTCGGCGAGCAGCGGCACGTCGTCTGACTCGCCGCCGGCGAGCACCAGGTGAGGGCGGTAGGCGCTGCGGACGACCGACAGCAGGTCGTCGGGCTCGGGTCCGACGATCGCGACCTCGCGTACCCGCGCCAGATAGAAGTCAAATGCCTGCAGCGCATGGCCGAAGGCGAGCGGATGGCGCCCGGAGATCGGCGCCAACAACGCCAGCACCCCGAGCGCATGGCGCTCGTAATCACCGTTGCCCGATAGCAGCGCGAGCCGCAGCAGGCCGTAGGCCGCGGCCGAGCCCCCGGACGGGATCGGCGAGTCCTCGAGATCCTTGCGGCGGGCAAAGCCCTGGTACTGGTCTGACGCGGTGGTGAAGAAGCCGCCGTGATCCTCGTCGGCGAAGCGTTCGATCATCGCGTCCGCAAGTGCGACCGCCTCGTGGTACCAGCGGGGCTGCAAGGTCGCCTCATACAGCGTCGTCAGCGCTCCGACCAGGTAGGCGTGGTCCTCGAGCATCGCGAAGATCTTGTCGGTGCGCAGCAGCCGGCCGTCGGGGTCGCGGCGCTGGGAGAGTAGGAACTCGGCGCACTGCGTCGCGGCGGTCAGATACTGCTCGCGACCGAGCGCCGCTCCGGCCTCGGCCAGCGCCGAGATCATCAGCGCGTTCCACGACGTCAGACGCTTGTCATCGAGCCCCGGGCGGATCCGATCGGCGCGCGCGCCGAACAGCTTGCAACGGATCTCGGGCAGCGACTCGGGCTCCGGACCGCGACCCTCGAGCACGTTGGTCGCGCCCTCGAAATTGCCCGACTCGCTGGCGCCGAAGTAGGCGGTTGCCTCGTCGGCCAGTGGGCCGAGCACGTCCCGCAGCTCGCCGAGCTTCCAGACGTAGAACTTGCCCTCCACACCTTCGGAGTCGGCGTCGAGTGCCGAGCAGAAGCCGCCCTCCGGACCACGCATCTCGCGCAGGGCCCAATCGAGCGTCTCGCTGCAGACGCGGCCGAGCAGCGGGTCGCCGGAGATCTGCCAGCCGTGCAGGTAGGCGCGCGCCAGCAGCGCGTTGTCGTAGAGCATCTTCTCGAAGTGGGGGATGGTCCAGGTCGCATCCACGGCGTATCGCGAGAAGCCGCCGCCGACCTGGTCGTAGATCCCGCCGCGGGCCATGCAGCGCAGCGTGTGCAGTGCCATCTCGTGCTCGCCGCGCATCAGCAGGAACTCCACCACCGACGACATCGGGAACTTGGGCGCCCCGCCGAAGCCGCCGTGGCGCGAGTCATAGGAGCCGCGCAGTCCATCGGCCGCCTCGACCAGCAGCTGCTCGGTGATCGGAGCTTCGGAGGCTCGCATCCTGGAGCTTGCACCGAGCGACGCGAGCACCTCGGCCCCCGATCGACGGACGTCCTCGCGGCGATCGTTCCACGCCGTCGCGACCGCCTCCAGCACCGCCCGCCAGCTCGGCAGCCCATGGCGGGAATCGGGCGGGTAGTAGGTGCCGACGTAGAACGGCGCCTGCTCGGGCGTCAGGAACGCGTTCAGCGGCCAGCCGCCGTGGCCGGTGATCGCCTGGCAGGCCTCCATGCAGACGGCGTCGACGTCGGGGCGCTCCTCGCGATCGACCTTGATGCAGACGAAGTTCTCGTTCATCAGCGCCGCGATCGCCGGATCCTCGAATGACTCGCGCTCCATCACGTGGCACCAGTGACAGGCCGAGTAGCCGATCGATACCAGCAGTGGCCGCTGGCGCTCGCGCGCCTGCGCCAGTGCCTCGTCACCCCAGGCGTACCAGTCGACCGGGTTGTCCTTGTGCTGGAGCAGATACGGGGAGGTTTCGTGGGCGAGACGGTTCGGCACCGCTAGGGAGGCTACCCCGGCTGGGATCGCTCAATAGGCTTGGCGGTGGTGCACTGAAGAAACAGGGAAGGAGACGGGTTGAGCCAGAGTCGCGAGCCGGTGACCGCCCCCGATGCCCCGGAGGCCGTCGGCCCATACGTACACGCAGTCAAAGCTGGTGGCCTGCTGTTCTGCTCGGGCCAGATCCCGTTGGACCCCAGGAGCGGCGAGACGGTCGGAAGCACGCCGGCCGATCAAGCCGGGCGCTGCCTGGAGAACCTCGCGGCTGTCTGCCAGGCGGCCGGCACGAGCCTTGGCGACGCGGTCAAGGTGACGATCTACATGACGGATATGTCGGCGTTCGCGGCGGTCAATGAGGTGTACGCCTCGTTCTTTGAGTCGAGCCCGCCGGCGCGCGTCGCGGTCGGCGTGTCGGCCCTGCCGCGCGGCGTGCAGGTGGAGATGGACGCGGTGGTAGCCCTTGGCGGATGACGGGACGCTGGGCGTTGCAGACGCGGCCGCTCTGACGGCCGACGACGTGCGACGCGCCGCTGCGGCCGGGGCCGGCGTGATCCGAGAGACGCCGGTCCTGAGCTCGCAGACACTGGCCGAGAGGACCGGCGCGACCGTCGCGCTGAAGGCGGAGAACCTCCAGCGCACCGGCTCTTTCAAGCTTCGGGGTGCGCTGGCCAAGATCGGGTCACTCGGGGACCGCGAGTGTGCGCGCGGAGTGGTCGCCGGAACGGCGGGCAACCATGGCCAGGCGGTCGCCTTTGCGGCCCGCGCCCGCGGGGTGCACTGCGAGCTGTTCATGCCCGAGGCCGCGCCGATCGCCAAGGTCGAGGCCGCGGCCTCGCTCGGCGCGCAGGTGCGCCTGATCGGGGCGACCGTTGACGAGGCACTGGCCGCGGCCCGTGAGCGCGCCGTGACCGGCGGCCTGGCGTTCATCCACCCGTTCGACGATCCGGATGTGATTGCCGGGCAGGGCGGGCTCGGCCTCGAGCTGCTGCGTCAGGTTCCGGCGATGGCACGGGTGCTGGTGCCGGTCGGCGGTGGAGGGCTGGTCAGTGGCGTCGCGCTCGCGATCAAGTCGCTGCGCCCCGAGGTCGAGGTGATCGGGGTGCAGGTCGACACGTGCGCACCGTTCCCCGCCTCGCTGGCCGCAGGTGACCCGGTTGCGGTCGACTCGGCGCTGACGATCGCCGACGGGATCGCGGTCAAACGGCCCGGCGTCCTGACCCTGGCGATGATCGGGCGGCTGGTCGATCGGATCGTGGTCGTCGGGGAGGATGACGTCGCCGAGGCGATGGTGTTCCTGCTCGAGCGCGCGAAGCTGGTCGTCGAGGGGGCCGGCGCGGTCGGGGTGGCGGCACTGCTCGCCGGCCACGTCGACGGGTCGGCGCCCGGCACCACGGCGATCGTGCTGTCGGGCGGCAACGTCGACCCGGGGCTGCTGGCCCAGATCGCGCGCCGCCACGAGAGCCAGGCCGGGCGGCGGCTGGTGCTGCTGGCGCGCCTGCCCGACCGTCCCGGATCGCTGGCGCTGCTGCTTTCGCTGGTCGGGCAGCTGGGCGCCAACCTGCTCGACGTCGAGCACATCCGCGAGGGCTTCGATCTCCACGTGCGCGAGTCAGCTGTGCAGCTGGTGCTCGAGACGCGCGGCCCCGAGCACGCCGGCGAGGTCGTGGCGTCGGTCCGCGCGGCGGGCTACGCCGAGCCGCGCACGGTGCGGTAGCTGCGGGCCTGATCGACGAACGCGGCGATCACCCGGCTGCGCTCGTCGGCCTCGGGATGCCACTGGACCCCGAGCACGAAGGTCCTGTCGGGCGCCTCGATCGCCTCGGGCAGCTCGTCGAGCGTTGACTGGCCGGTCACGATCAGGCCGTCGCCGATCGTGTCAACGGCCTGGTGGTGGTGGGACTTTGTTCCGTGCAGCTGCTCGCCGGCTGCGAGCGCCGCGCGGGAGCCCGGTGCGAGGACGACATCGTGGTCGGAGCCGTCAAAACTGCCGGGGACGCGGCGGTGCTCCTCGTGGCCGAGCGTGTCCGGAATGTGCTGCTGGAGCGTGCCGCCGAGCGCCACATTGAGCACCTGCATGCCGCGGCAGATCCCGAGCACGGGCATGTCGAGCTCGATCGCACGACGGGTGAGCGCGATCTCGACCTGGTCGCGCTCGGGGACCGTGGTGTTGGTCGCCGGGTGGCGCTCGGCGCCGTAGGCGTCCGGGTCGACGTCGTGGCCGCCGGCCAGGATCAGCCCGTCGATCTTGTCCAGAGCCTCGTCAGGGGCGTCGGCGAGCTCAGGGTCGGGCGGGATCATCAGCGCCAGGCCGCCGGCGCGCTGGATCGCATTCACGTACGCGATCGGCAGCAGTGCCGCCTGCTGGTCCCAGACGCCCCAAGCGGCGTTGATGCGCGCGGCGCAGATTCCGATCGCCGGACGATCCATCTCGCTGTTTGAGGCTAGCGGCCGCCGTCGCGCAACAGCGCGCGCCGGATCTTGCCGCTGGCGGTCTTCGGCAGCTCGGATGCGAAGTCGACGATCCGCGGGTACTTGTAGGGCGCGGTCTCGGCCTTGACGTGGTCCTGGAGCTCGCGGGCGAGGTCGTCACCCTCGGCGTAGCCGTCGCGAACGACGACCACCGCCCGCACGACCGCGCCGCGCTCGTCATCGGGCGCAGAGACGACCGCCGCCTCGGCGACCGCCGGGTGCGAGACGAGTGCCGACTCGACCTCGAACGGGCCGATCCGGTATCCGGCCGAGATGATCAGGTCGTCGGCGCGGCCCTCGAAGTACAGATAGCCGTCCTCGTCCTCTGTGACCCGGTCGCCGGTCCGCCAGGGCTCATGCTCGGGGGCCTCCGGGCCGCCGAGATAGGTAACGAAGAAGGTCGGGTCGGTCTGCGGGTCGGTGAGGACAAGCTCGCCGTTGTCGACCTCGAGCGCGATTCCGGTCAGCGGTCTCCCCATCGACCCCGGGCGGACGGCGGCGCCGAACGGCATCCCGGTCAGCTGGCCGGTCTCGGTCTGGCCGTAGCCATCGCGGATCTCCAGCCCGGTGCCCTCGCGAAACGCGCGCAGCACCTCGGGGTTGAGGGCCTCACCGGCGGCGACCAGGCCGCGCAGGCTTTCGATCGGGGCGAGGTCCGCGCGCTTTGCGATCACGCGGTATTCGGTTGGCGCCATGCAGAGCACGTTGACGCGCTCCTGCGCGAGGATCTCGAGCCGCTCGAAGGGATCGAAGCGGGCGTCGTGCAGCAGCGCCGCGGCGCCGCCGATCCAGGGGGCGATGAAGACGTTGCGGGCCGACTTCGACCAGCCGCTGGCGGCCGTGCACCAGACCAGGTCGCCGTCGCGCGCGTCGAGCCACTGCGAGGACTGAAGACGCTGACCGGGGAGGTAGCGCTGGCCGTGGACGACTCCCTTGGCCTCGCCGGTTGTGCCGCTGGTGAACGTGATCAGGCACGGGTCGCTGGGCTGCAGCTCGACCGCGGGCGCGGGCGGGGCGTCGAACAGTTCGGGGTCGGGGATCAGCGCGGTCTCGCACGCGGGCTTGGCGGCGCTGAGTTCGGCGGCATCGCGCTCGTCGGCGACGATCAGCTTCGGGTCGGCAGCTACGAGGCGCAGGCGCAGGTCCTTGGCCCGCAGCTGCTCGTTGCACGGCAGCACGACGGCGCCGATCCGAAAGCAGGCGACCATCGTCAGCACCCACTCGGGCCGGTTGCCGATCAGCGTCATGACCACGTCCCCGCGTTGGACGCCGCGCTGCTGCAGGGTCGTCGCCAGCCGGGCTGCGCGGTCGGCGAGCTCGCCGAAGGTCCACTCGCGGCGGGTGCCGTCCCGCGAACGCTCGACCAGGGCGCGGTGGTCGGGGGGCGCTGCGTCGAGCACGTCGCGGGCGAAGTTCATCGCAGTCGGGCAGTCTGTCAGGCCCGGGGCGGAGCCCCTCGCCGGCCGAGATGCGCGCATTGGTAGGCTCGAAGGCGATGGGTCTGATGACCGGAACCGGTCCGCTCGGCAAGAACCCGGCTGGTAGCTTCAACTTCGAGCCGCCGGAGCCCGGACGGGCGCTCTACATGGAGCGGACGCCCAAGCGGATCCGGGTCGAGGTCGGGGGCGAGCTGATCGCCGACAGCCGGCGGGCGATGTTGCTGCAGGAGTCCGGGCTGCAACCGGTCTACTACTTCCCGCCCGAGGACGTGCGCGACGAGTTCCTCGAGCCCTCCCAGCGCCACACCCACTGCCCGAAGAAGGGCGACGCGTCGTACTACACGATCAAGGCCGGCGACGAGGTGGTCGAGAACGGCGCCTGGTACTACCCCGAGCCGCTTGACGGAGCCCCCGCGGCGCTGAAGGGCGCGATCGCGTTCTACTTCAAGCGCATGGGGCGGTGGCTCGAGGAGGGCGAGGAGATCGGGGTGCACCCGCGGGACCCCTACCACCGGGTTGATGTGCTGGCGACCGACCGCCGGATCCGGGTGTCGCTGGAGGGCGAGCTGCTGGCGCAGACCGACCGGGCGATCGCGCTGTTCGAGTCAAACCTGCCGGCGCGGTGGTACATGCCTGTGGAGGACGTGGTCGCTTCGCTTGAGCCCTCCGACACGGTCACGCATTGTCCGTACAAGGGCGCTGCGAGCTACTACTCGGTCGTGGGCGAGCACGGCAAAGACCTGGTCTGGTACTACCCCGAGCCACTCGCCGAGGTGGGCCGGATCAAGGGGCTCGCGTGCTTTTACAACGAGCGCGTCGACATCGAGCTCGACGGCGAGCTTCAGGAGCGCCCCCAGTCACCCTTCAGCCGCCCGCCGGCGACCGCCGCGCGCAGCTAGCCGCCGGGCCAGGATCTGGCGCAGGCGGGCCGCCTCCGCGCGCGGGCGCCCGGTCATCCGCTCCCAGGTGACCCGGACCGTGACGAGGTCGACTGCAAGCGTGTCGGCATCGCGGTCGCGGTCGGTCTCGAACGAGGTGCGGTCGCCGTGGAACTTCCAGCTGTCGAGCTCGACGATCACGCCATGGTCGGGGAACAGAGCGTCGACCTCGTGGCCACAGACGATCGTGTTGATCAGCGGGCGGGGGAGGCCGTGGGCCTTGCAGAAGTCCAGGAAGGCGTCCTCGAACTCGGAGCGAGTCGGGCCGCCCTGGTCGCTGTCGACAAACGGTCCGAGCAGCTTGGCGCCGGGGTGTCGGGGGTTGCGGTCGATCACGTCCGCGAGCTGGGCGCGGGTCAGGTAGGGGGAGCGCAGCGCGTCGTTGACGGTGCGGGTCAGCTGCTTGCGCGCGAGGTTCGGGGCGCAGTCGAGCAGTGTGCGCGCGAGGCTGGTGACGCGGATGCCGTGGTGGGTGCGGATGTCTGCTTTCGTCAGCGTTTTCGCCGTATGGACGGCGACCTTCGAGGGGCGGCGATCGGTTGGCGCGATGACGTGGGGTGGGTCTGGCCACCGCCGGGCGAAGCCCCACAGGGCCAGGGCTGAGCCGTGGGCCAAGAGTGCCCGGTCGCCGCATGCGAGGACGGCCGCGGCGGCATGTTCGATCGGGGTCGTGGCGGGCGTGCCGACGGCGTAGACCCCGGCGTGTTCGGGGTGGAGTAGGCCGTTCTGCACGCGGCGGTCGATCGCTTGCGGGCTCAGCCCGAGGGCGAGGAGCTGCGGTCGCCTTACGTTTCGGTGCTGCCGGCTCGCCAGCCGGACTACTTCGTTGGGGATCTTCATCGCTATTCGACGAAGATGCCCAACGCAATCGCGTGGCGCGAGCAAACGGCACACAGTTTTGACATGCTCGGGGGCATGGCCGTTACCAGCCGCTACACCGAGACGACCGACGAACAGCGCGCGATCTGCGAGATGGTGCGGCAGTTCGCCGACGAGCAGATCATCCCCAACGCCGAGCACTACGACCACGAGGACGAGTTCCCCGAGCCGATCGTCGAGCAGATGAAGGAGCTCGGGCTGTTCGGGGTCACGATCCCCGAGGAGTACGGCGGGATGGGGCTCGACCTGACGACCTACGCGATGATCGTCGAGGAGCTCTCGCGCGGCTGGATCAGCATCTCCGGGATCGTCAACACACACTTCATCGGCTCCTACCTGCTGATGAAGTTCGGCACCGAGGAGCAGCGCCGGAAGTACCTGCCCAAGATGGCGACCGGAGAGCTGAGAGCTGCGTTCTCGCTCAGCGAGCCCGAGCTGGGCTCAGACGTCGCCGCGATCAAGACGTCCGCGAAGAAGACAACACGACGGAACGTACGAGATCAACGGCACCAAGATGTGGGTCACCAACGGCCTGCGGGCCGGGCTCGTGTTCACGCTCGTCCGCACCGACCCCGAGGCCGAGCCCAAGCACCGCGGCCTGACCTGCTTCATCGCCGAAAAGGAGCCCGGCGTGGCCGAGAACACCGGCCCATACCAGGGCTTCAACGTCCCGCCGCAGATCAAGAAGATGGGCTACAAGGGCGTCGAGTCCACGGAGCTCGTGTTCGACGGCTACAGGACCCCCGCCGACAGCATCCTCGGCGGCGAGGAGGCCGGGTCTCAACAAGGGCTTTCCGCAGATGATGGACGCGCTCGAGGTCGGCCGGGTCAACGTGGCGGCCAGAGGCGTGGGCATCGCACAACGGGCGCTCGAGCTTGCGCTCAAGTACTCACAGGAGCGCAGAGCATTCGGCAAGCCGATCGCCCAGCACCAGGCGATCCAGTTCAAGCTCGCTGACATGGGCACCCAGGTCGACGCCGCGCGGCTGATGACGCTAAGGGCCGCCCGGCTCAAGGACGCCGGCGAGCGCTCCGATCTCGAGGCGGGGATGGCGAAGCTGTTCGCGTCCGAGGCTGGCCGCTTCTGCGTCGAGGAGTGCCTGCGGATTCACGGCGGCTACGGCTACTCGAAGGAGTACGAGATCGAGCGGCTGTACCGCGACGCGCCACTGCTGCTGATCGGCGAGGGAACGTCCGAGATCCAGCGGATGGTGATCGGGCGCAAGCTGCTCGAGCGCCACAAGATCTAGCCTCGAGTGGCCTCCACCGACACCAAGTCACTGATCGAGACCGCGGTCAACCGGTTCCTCGAGGAGGTGCCGTCCTTGCAGCCGCTGACGGTGGTGATCGGACTCGAGCTCTACGGACGTGGCGATGTGCAGCTGTACCGGATCGAGCTTCCGGGCCCGAAGGTCAGCAAGGACATCGCCGCCGACGCCAAGATCACCCTCTCGGTTCCGCGGGCGAAGTTCAACGAGCTGGCGACCAAGGGCCACATCGGCGACTGGGAGGACGCGTTTGCGACCGGCGAGGCGAAGGCGACCGGAATCGATCAGTACCTGAAGTTGATCGCGAACGTCGTCGC
Organism: uncultured Solirubrobacterales bacterium; assembly: GCA_963770885.1. Lineage (GTDB taxonomy): Bacteria > Actinomycetota > Thermoleophilia > Solirubrobacterales > Solirubrobacteraceae > Palsa-465. The sequence continues at coordinate 410,493 of CAVYRI010000005.1, forward strand.
CAAGCAGCAGGAGCGGTCGCGGACCCGCCGGGCTCGGCACTGAGGGCAGCGATGCCGACCTGGGAGGACGTGGTCGAGATCGGCTCCCGGTTCCCGGGACTCGAGACCGCCACCTCGTACGGAACCCCGTCGCTGAAGGTGAGAGGAAAGTTCGTCTGCCGGATGCGAACCAAGCCCGACGCGCTCGTGATGCGCGTCGTCCACATGGGCGAGCGCGAGGCGCTGCTCCAAAGCGACCCGGAGACGTTCTTCTCGACCCCGCATTACGACGGCTACCCGGCCGTGCTGATCCACCTCGACAAGATCGACCCGACCGAGCTCGCCGAGCTGATCGAGGACGCCTGGCGGCTGCAGGCGCCCAAGCGCCTGATCGCCCAGTACGACGACGCGATCACCGAGCGCTAGCGCGAAGCCGCGAGCGCCTCGGCGGCGCTCAGCTGCGCCTCGACCAGCGACAGGCCGGCATCCCAGAACCCGGGGTCGGCCAGATCGATCCCGACGATCGAGGCCAGCTCCTCGGGGCTGCGCGAGCCGCCCGCCGCGAGCAGCTCGAGATAGCTGGAGGCAAACGACTCGCCGATGTCGGTGTAGCGCTTGTAGACAGACAGCGCCAGCAGCTGACCGTACGCGTACGCGTAGACGTAGCCGGGGGTGTTGATGAAGTGCGGGATGTAGGACCACCAGGTGCGGTAGCCGTCGGTGATCTCGACCGAGTCGCCGAACAGCTCGGCCTGGGATTCGGCCCACGACTCGTTGAGCCGATCGACTGACAGCTCGCCCTCGCGGCGTCGGCGGGTGTGGGCGAGATGCTCGAAGCGGTTCAAGGCCATCTGGCGAAACACGGTCGCGACCGCTCCGTCGACCCGCTCGGCGAGCAGCGACAGCCGGGCGTCGTCGTCGGTCGTGGCGTCCAGCAGCCGCCCGAACACGAGCGCCTCGCCGAATACCGAAGCCGTCTCGGCGAGCGTCAACGGCGTCGACTGCTGGAACACGCCCTGGCGCTGGGCCAGCGCGGCGTGCAGTCCGTGGCCGAGCTCGTGGGCCATCGTCAGCACGTCGCGGCGCCGGGCGGTGAAGTTGAGCATCACGAACGGGTGCACGCTCGGGACCGTGTACGCGCAGAACGCGCCGCCGCGCTTGTGGGGACGGACCGGCGCGTCGATCCACCGCTCGTCGAAGAAGCGCCGCGTGATCCGGCCGGCCTCGGGCGCGAACGCCTCGTAGGTGTCGAGCACCAGCTCCCGGGCGTCGCCGAACGAGAACGTGATCTCCTCGGGCAGCACCGGAGCGGCGCGGTCGTAGTCGGCCAGCCGGTCGAGGCCGAGCAGTCGGGCCTTGAGCTTGTACCAGCGCTGGGGGATGTCGTAGCGGCCGCGGACGGCCTTGATCAGCGCCAGCACCGACTCGTCGGTCGCCTCGTTGGCGAGGTTGCGGCTCGCCAGCCAGTGGGGGTAGGAGCGCAGGCGGTCGTCGACGGCCTTGTCGTGCAGCAGCGTGTTGTAGATGAACGCGCGCGTGCGCAGGCCCGGCGCGAGCGTCTCCGAGACCGCCTCGGCCGCCGTCCGGCGAACCTCGCGCTCGGCCGACTGAAGCCGGCTCAAAGCCACCTCGAGCGAGAGCTCCTCGTCGCCGCCGAGCGAGACGCGCAGCGCGGCGACCTGCTCGCCGAACAGCCGGCTCCACGCGCTCTGGCTGGCGATCGCCTTCTCGGCGAGGATCTTCTCCTCGGGCTCGGTCAGCAGGTGCGGGCGGTAGCGGCGGGCGCTGCGAAGGTGGTGGGCGCAGAACTCGAGTCCGTCGCCGGCGAGCAGCTGCTCGGCGCGCTCGTCGGGGAGCGCGGCCCATTCGAGCTCGAAGAACAGCAGCTTGGTCTCGATCTCGGTCGCGCGCTCCTGGACGCGCTGCAGCAGCGCCCCCCGCTGGGCGTCGGCGGTGTCGGTCGCGAACCGAAGCGCGGCGTAGGAGCCGGCGCGGCCGACCAGCTCGCTGATCGCTGCGAGCTCGTGCATCGCGGTGGCGAGACCGGCCGAGTCGAGCTCGCCGAGCTTGCCGGCGTAGCTGGCCGCGAACTCGGTCGCGCGCCGGGTGGCCTCGTCGAGTTGGCGGCTTACGCCCTCGTCGGCCTCGTCATCGACGAGCGGGCCGAGGTCCCACTCGGTCTCCAGGAGCTCAGGGTCGGCGAGCAGCTCAGTCTCAGTTGCCATCGGGCCAACAGGTTAGTGCGGCCGGCCGCAAGCGAGCCTCGGCAGGCTGGCGCGGCGCAACGACACCGACTAGGGTGCCCGACCCAGTGGAGCAAGCGCTCAGATCCGTGGTTCGCCCGGTGCGGCTGCTGGCGGCCGGCGGGACGATCGCGATGAGCGGCGAGCGCGCCGTGCCGGCGCTCGGAGCCGACCAGTTGCTGGACGCCTTGCCACAGCTCGAGGCCGTGCCGGAGCTGCACTCCGAGAACGTGCTGTCGCTCCCGGGGCCTCAGATCTCGCTCGAGCAGGCACTGACGCTCGCCCGTCGCGCACAGGCCGCGGCGGCCGACGGCGACGGGGTGGTGATCACGACCGGGACTGACACGCTCGAGGAGCTCGCCGTCCTGTGCGCGCTGCTGCACGGCGGCAACGCTCCGATCGTTCTGACCGGCGCCAACCGCCCGGCGAGCAACCCCGGCGCCGACGGCCCGGCCAACCTGCTCGACGCGATCGTGGTGGCGGGGGCAGCGCAGACCGCCGGACTCGGCACCGTGGTTGCGTTCGGCGGCGAGATCCATGCGGCGATGACAGTCCGCAAGGTCGACAGCACCGGGCCGGCCGCGTTCGGCTCGCCGACCGCTGGGCCGGTCGGGCGGATCGTCGAGGGGCGGGTCTGGCTGCACGCCCGGCCGCTGGCGACGCCCACGGTAGAGCCGTCGACGCTGCACCATCGGGTCGCGATCGTGACGGCGGCGCTCGGCGATGACGGGGCCGCGCTGCGGGCCGCGGCGAGCAGCAGCGACGGGGTCGTCGTGGTCGCGTTCGGGGCCGGCCATCTGACGCCGGGGATGGCGATTGCGCTCACGGAGGCCGCGCAGACCACGCCGGTGCTGATCACCTGCCGCCCCGACCGTTCGCAGATGCTGTTCTCGACCTACGGGTTCGAGGGCGCCGAGACTGACCTGCGTGTCAGTGGAGCGGTCTGCGTGCCGTTCCTATCAGCGGTCGCGGCGCGGATCGCGCTGCTGTGCTGCCTCGGGGCGGGGATGGGCGCCGAGCAGATCGCCGCTGCGCTGAGCCCCTGGGACGCTCGGCTACCCTAGGCGCACGTCCGATTCGGACCAGCGCGACCGATGAACAAGACCGCACTCGTCCCCGTCCTCGCCGGTGCGCTGGTGGTGGCCGGCTGCGTCGCCGGTTGTGGAGGCGGCTCGTCAGCCAACAGCCCTGGTCTCGCAGGCGTTCCGCTGACGCCGGGAACCCAGGTGGTATCGCACGTGCGCCGCTGCGACCGGGGCGCCAACCCGTACTGCGCGGTCCAGCTGGTCGCGGTCAACGCCCACGCCGGCAGCTCGACGGCGCTGCTGGCAGGCGAGCGCCAGCACCTCAAGGCGCTGGGTTGGACGCTGACCGAGGCCGACACCGGCGACGAGACCGCCGCCGACTCGCCCGGTCACAAGCTCCGGCTGATCTACTCGACCGCAGCGCTCGACCTCAAAGACGCCGACCTCGGATGGATCCAGCGCGCGCCGGTGATCTCCCGGGCGCTGTCCAAGGTCATGTTCGATCGCCAGCCGGCGATCTCACTGATGCTTCAGACGGGTTCCGCGTGACCAGCAGCCGCCGGTCCTGCCCGACGTAGAGCGAGCTGTCACCAGCGAGCAGATCGCGCAGATCGTCGCCGACCAGCTCGCGCCGCCAACCGGTGAGCGTCCGCACATCGGGCTCTGGCTCGCCCCGGCGGGCGGCGGCGATGATCAGCTCGAGCTCGGCGCGTGAGGCGATCAGCTCGTAGGCGAGCCCGGCCTCGAGCGCGCGGGCGCGTAGCAGCGCCTCTGCGAGCGCGATCAGCGGTGCGTCGCCGGGCTCTGAGCGGCCCCGCGCCTCGTCGCGGGGGATCGGCGGCGCCTGGCGCCCGCGGGCGATCACGTCGAGGATCGCCTGGCCGCGTCGCTTGACGGTCGGCGGGTGCAGGCCGCGGATCTGCTCGAGTCCTCCGAGCGTCGACGGGTGGCGCTTGGCGAGCTCGACCAGCGCCGGGTCGGCGAGGATCGACCCGACCGGCCGATCCTGGTCAGATGCCGTCCGCTCCCGCCATGCGGCGAGCTCACGCGCGACCGCACGGGCGCGGGGGTCGAGCTGCCCGACTCGTGGCAGCCGCTCCCAGGCCGTGTTCGGGTCGCGCTCGTCGGTGGCGGACTGCAACCGCCGGCACTCCTCGCGGGCCCAGCCGAGCCGGCCGCTGGCGGTCAACCGCCGCTGGATCTCGTCGGCGAGCTCGAGCAGGTGGGCGACGTCCTCGGCCGCGTAGCCGAGCTGCTCGGCGGTCAGCGGCCGGACATCCCAGCGCGTGTAGCTGGCCGTCTTGCCGACCCGGCGCCCAAGGATCGAGCCGAGCAGGTTGCCGTAGCCGGCCTGGGCGCTGGCGCCCGCGAACCCGGCGGCGATCTGCGTGTCGAAGATGTTGTTGCACTCGGTGTGCCAGGCGCGGCGCAGGATTGCGACGTCCTGGCGGCCGGCGTGAAGGACGACCTCGAACCCCGGGTCACCGAGCAGCACCGCGAGCGGCTGCACGTCCACGCCGCTGAGCGAGTCGATCAGGTAGAGCAGCGGCTCGCCACCGTCGTCTGGGTTGTCGACCGCGATCTGCACCAGGCACAGCTGCGCCCGGTAACGGCCCTCGGACATGAACTCGCTGTCGATCCCGAGTCGGCCGCGGTCCCGCGCATGTTGCGCGGCCTGCGAAATTTCGCGTGCTGTAGCCAGCCCCCCTCTGTCCATGACCTGACCCTACAGAGGTGTGCCCGGATCCGGCGCCTGTATCTGGTAAACCGACCGTCCTGGTAGGATTTAGATTCGATGATCTTCTCCTCCAAGGCCGAGTACGGCGTCCGCCTGATGATCGAACTCGGGCGCCAGTCGCCCGAGCACCCCACGAGCCTGAAGGCGATCGCAGATGCCGAGGGCCTGCCGCTGGCCTACCTCGAGCAGGTCGTTGCGCGGCTGCGTAAGGCCGGCCTCGTGATGAGCGCTCGTGGCGCCCATGGCGGCTACTGGCTGTCGCGCCCGGCTGAGGAGATCCCGATGGACGAGGTTGTCCAGGCGCTCGAGGGCTCGATCGCGCCGATGGAGTGCTTCGTCCACGACCACACCGAGCGGGTGCTGTGCTCGCACGAGCCCGACGCCGGCCGCGGCTGCGCGACCAAGCTGCTGTGGACGCGCGTGCAGGGCGGGATCATCCGCTCGCTGCAGACGACGACGCTCGCCGAGTTGGTCGAGTTCTCGAGTCGCAGCGACCCAGAGACGATGACCGCCGGCGCCGGCGCTCCCGCCGCCTAACAACCCTGAAAGCAATGTGATGCCAGATCTAGAGATCCGAAACCTCCACGTCCGCGCCGGTGAAAAGGAGATCCTGCGCGGCGTCGACCTGTCCGTCGGCAAGGGCGAGATCCATGCCCTGATGGGACCGAACGGGTCGGGCAAGTCAACGCTCGCCAACGCGGTCATGGGCCACCCCGGGCTCGAGGTGACCGACGGTCAGATCATCTGGCAGGGCGAGGACATCACCGAGGCCGATCCTGACGAGCGCGCGCGGATGGGCCTGTTCATGGCCTTCCAGTACCCGGTCTCGGTGCCGGGCGTGACCGTCACCAAGTACCTGCGCACGGTGATGAACGCGCACCGCGACGCCGCCGGCGAGGACCCGATCTCATTGAAGGACTTCCGCCAGACGGTCGAGGCGGCGATGAAGCTGACCAACGTGCCGCGCGAGTTCTCGTCCCGGTACCTCAACGAGGGCTTCTCGGGCGGTGAGAAGAAGCGGATGGAGATCCTCCAGCTCGCGCTCCAGAAGCCGCAGCTCGCGATCCTCGACGAGACCGACTCCGGGCTCGACATCGACGCCCTGCGGGTCGTCGCCGACGGGGTGAACTCGGTCGCCGGGCCCGACCTCGGCCTGCTGATCATCACCCACTATCAGCGGATCCTGCACCTGGTGGCGCCGAGCCACGTCCACGTGATGTACCGGGGGCGGATCGTCCACGAGGGCGGCCCGCAGCTGGTCACCGAGCTCGAGGCCAAGGGCTACGGCTGGATCACCGACGAGCTCGACGAGGCGGCCTAGGTGTCGACCGCGGCGGTCATCCCCGACGTCGCCGCGCAGTTCCCGGTGCTCAAACGGGAGTTCGACGGGCATCGGCTCTGCTATCTGGACTCGGCCGCGACCTCCCAGACCCCGCTGCCGGTGATCGACGCGATGACTCGGTACTACACCGAGTCGCGCGCCTCGATCCATCGCGGCGTCTACCCGCTGGCGGTCGAGGCCACGGATCTCTATGAGGGCGCCCGGCGACGGATCGCCGGCTGGCTGCGCAGCACGCCCGAGGAGACGATCTTCGCCGCCAACGCGACCGCCGCGATCAACCTGGTCGCGTACACATGGGGCCGGCAGCAACGTCGGGCGCGGTGACCTGATCGTGCTGACCGAGATGGAGCACCACTCGAACATCGTGCCGTGGCAGCTGCTGGCCCAGGAACGCGAGGCCGAGCTCGCCTACGTGCCGCTGACCGACGACGGCCAGCTCGATCTCGAGGCGCTCGACGATCTGCTCCAGCGGTCGCCGAAGCTGCTCGCGTTCGTCCACGTCTCAAATGTGGTCGGGACGATCAACCCGGTGCAGTCGATCGTCGCGCGCGCCCACGAAGCCGGCGCCACGGTGCTGATCGACGGCAGCCAGGCGGTTCCGCAGATCCCCGTCGATCTGAGCGCGATCGACGCCGACTTCTACGCCTGGACCGGACACAAGGCCTACGGGCCGACCGGGATCGGCGTGCTCCACGGCCGCCGCTCGCTGCTCGAGGAGATGCCGCCGTTCATCGGCGGCGGCCACATGATCCGGACGGTTGGCGCCACCGAGTCAACGTGGACCGACCTGCCGTGGAAGTTCGAAGCGGGCACCTCGCAGATCGCCGAGGCGATCGGGCTCGGGGCCGCGGTCGACTGGATCGACGCGATCGGGATCGAGCGGATCCGCGAGCATGAGCTCGGGCTGGTGGCCGACGCGCTCGCCCAGTTCGCCGGAGTCCCAGGGCTGACGATTCATGGTCCGGCCGACCCCGCCGACCGCGGTGCCCTGATCTCGTTCGAGATCGACGGGGCCCACCCGCACGACGTCGGCGAGATTCTCGGACGCGAGGGCGTCTGCGTGCGCACCGGCCACCACTGCACCCAGCCGCTGATGCGCCGGCTGGGGACCACGGCGACCACTCGGGCGTCGTTCGCTGTGCACAACACGACGGCCGACACCGAGCGCCTGATCGCCGCGCTGAACACGGTTACCGCGGTGCTCCAGCTTTAGTTAGAGACGATGGACGACATCTACCGCGAGAACATCCTCGAGCACTACAAGCGCCCGCACAACTGGAGCCCGCCCGCGCCCGAGCTCGACCGCGTCGACCTCGAATTCCACGATGTCAACCCGCTGTGCGGCGACGAGCTGACGGTCAAGCTCGAGGTCGACGGCGAGCAGCGGGTGGCCGGGATCCGGTTCGAGGGCCGCGGCTGTGCGATCTCGCAGGCGGCCGCGTCGATGGCATCGGACGAGATCAAGGGGATGAAGGTCGCCGATCTTCTGAGCCTCGACCGCTCGTTCGTCCTCGATCTGCTCGGGATCGACATCTCCGCTCAGCGGATGAAGTGCGCGCTGCTGTCGCTGAAGGTGCTCAAGAGCGCCTCGCTCGGCCACGCCGTCGGGTGGGAGCCTGAGACGCCCGAGAGCGGCTCCGCGGTGGCGCCCGATCGGCTCGGTTGACGGCGATTACCGGCACCGCCACAGCCCCCACCGGCGACCCCGCTAAATCCGATCAGTACGCTAGGATTTATGGCGTGCCGCAAGTCATCGATGTGTGCTCTGTGACCGAGCTTCCGCCGGGCGAGAAGCGCCTGGTGGAATGGGAGGATCTCGAGATCGGCGTGTTCAACTGCGCCGGGACCGTGTACGCGATCGAGGATCGCTGCACGCATGACGACGGCCCGCTTGTCGAAGGGGAGTTTGACCAGCAGACGTGCACGGTCGAGTGTCCGCGCCACGGCTCGCTGTTCGACCTCGCAACCGGCAAGCCGAAGACTTTGCCCGCATACGTCCCGGTGGACACCTTCCCGGTGATCATCGAGAACGACACGATCAAGCTGGAGGTGGAGTAGTGGCTACTCCCGACACCGTGAACCCCGCCGTGCCGGTCCCGACCGAGAACGAGCAGCTGCGCGGGATCAACGCCGACTACACGGAGCGCTACGGGTTCCACGACGCCGAGAACTACCTCTACAAGGCGCCCAAGGGCCTGACGCGGGAGCTGGTGGCCAAGATCTCGGAGTTCAAGTCAGAGCCGCAGTGGATGCGCGACTTCCGGATCAAGGCGCTCGATCATTTCCTCGCCCGGCCGATGCCGACCTGGGGCTCGCCGATGCTGGCCGAGGTCGACTTCGACGAGATCCATTACTTCGTGCGCGCATCCGAGCGCGCCGAGCGATCCTGGGATGACGTGCCCGAGGACGTCAAGAAGACCTTTGACCGGCTCGGGATCCCCGAGGCGGAGCGTAAGTTCCTGTCCGGCGTCGGGGCTCAGTACGAGTCCGAGGTCGTCTACCACCAGGTCAACGAGAGCCTGGAGAAGCAGGGCGTGATCTTCCTGGACATGGACTCGGCGCTGCGCGACCACGAGGAGCTGGTGCGGGAGTACTTCGCCACGATCATCCCGCCCAACGACAACAAGCTCGCGGCGCTCAATAGCGCCGTCTGGTCGGGCGGATCGTTCGTCTACGTGCCGCCGGGCGTGCACGTCGAGATGCCGCTGCAGGCCTACTTCCGGATCAACACCGAGTCGATGGGACAGTTCGAGCGCACGCTGATCATCGCCGACGAGGGCTCATATGTGCACTACGTCGAGGGCTGCACGGCACCGACCTACTCCTCGAGCTCGCTGCACTCCGCGGTCGTCGAGCTGATCGCAAAGCCCGGCGCGCGGATCCGGTACACGACCGTGCAGAACTGGTCCACGAACGTGTTCAACCTGGTCACCAAGCGGGCCGTCGCGCAGGAGGATGCGACCGTGGAATGGGTCGACTGCAACCTCGGCTCGAAGCTGACGATGAAGTACCCGAGCGTCTACCTGATGGGCGAGCGCGCCCATGGCGAGATCCTCTCGATCGCGTTCGCGGGCAAGGATCAGCATCAGGACGCGGGCGGCAAGATCATCCATGCGGCGCCGAACACGACCTCGAACATCTTCGCCAAGTCGATCTCCAAGGACGGCGGGCGCGGTTCCTACCGCGGGCCTGCTCGAGATCGCCAAGGGCGCGCACGGCTCCAGGTCAAAGGTCGTCTGCGACGCGCTGCTGCTCGACGAGCACTCGCGCTCTGACACCTACCCGACGATCCGGATCTCCGAGGACGACGTCAACGTCGGCCACGAGGCGACCGTCTCGAAGGTCGGCGACGACCAGCTCTTCTACCTGATGTCGCACGGGATCTCCGAGGAGGAGGCCTCGAAGCTGATCGTCAACGGCTTCATCGAGCCGATCACCAAGGAGCTGCCGATGGAGTACGCGGTCGAGATGAATCGCCTGATCGAGCTCCAGATGGAGGGCTCGATTGGCTAGCGGCACCACTTCCGCGGAGCCCGAGTTCCTGGCGGCGCGCCGTGAGCGCGCCGTCGCTTTGAGCGCGACGCTCGAGCTGCCGCAGTTCAAGGGTCGGCCGGGCTGGGAGTTCACCGACATCAGCGCGTTGGACCTCGACGCGCTGGCGCCCGCGGCCGACAGTGCCGCGCCCGATTTCGCGCCCGAGCCGATGTTCGAGCTCGATGCGGTCGCCGAGCTGCGTCAGGTCGATGCCGCCGACGCGACTCTGACCGGCGAGCTGCCCGAGGGCGTGATCGTGACCTCGCTGCAGCGCGCAGCGGCCGAGCATCCCGAGCTCGTCCAGCGACACCTCGGCTCGGTCGTCGACGACTCCGGGGATCTGTTCGTGGCCCGCAACGAGGCCGGCTTCCGCGGCGGCGCGTTCGTCTACGTGCCCGAGGGGACGGCGCTGCGACGCCCGATCCTGCTGACCGCGATCCACGGCCAGAGCGCCACAGAGCTTCATCGCCGGACCGTGATCGTGCTCGAGGCCGGCGCCGAGGCCGAGGTCTGGGAGCAGGCGCTGTCGGGCTCGCCCGACAACGAGGGCGTGTTCAACACCGTCGTCGAGCTGATCGTCGGCGACAACTCGCGCCTGCGGTTCGTGTCCGGGCAGGACCTGTCCGAGCGCAGCTGGATCTTCGGCACCCACCGGGCCGAGGTCGGCCGCGACGCAAGGCTCGACTGGGTCGCACTCGGGTTCGGTTCGGCCGGCGGCCACGTACGGATGGAGACCCGGCTCGGGGGCGTCGGCGCCGACGCGCGCGTCACCGGCGCCTACGCCACCCACGGCCGCCAGCACATCGACTTCGACACCACCCAGGAGCACGCGGCGCCCAACACGACCTCGGACCTCGCGTTCCGCGGCGTGCTGTTGGGCCGCTCGACCGCGGTCTGGAAGGGCAACATCATCGTCGACCCGGGGGCTCAGAAGACCGACGCGTTCCAGGAGTCGCGCAACCTGCTGCTCTCAAAGCGCGCCCACGCCGACGCGATCCCGGGACTCGAGATCCAGGCCAACGATGTCCGCTGCACCCATGCCGCGGCGGTGGCGCAGGTCGATCCCGAGCAGCTGTTCTACCTGCGCACGCATGGGCTCCCGGAGGAGACCGCCAAGCGGCTGGTGATCGAAGGCTTTCTCGCCGCACTGGTCGAGCGCTTTGAGGAGGGGCCGGTGCGCGAAGTGCTCGCCGGCTCGCTCGAGAACCGCCTCAACACGGTCCTCGGCTAGCTTCCGCCGCTCCCTCTACGATGCGCAGCGATGGCGCGCGCTGCCGCCCAACTGATCCCGCTCGGCTACGGAAAGTTCGTCCGCGCTGACCGGATCTTCGCGCTGGTGCCGCTCGAGGGCCCAAGCCGCGGTGACGGGCGCCGGACGCTGGTCCACGTCGAGGGGATCGCCGAGCCGCTGATCGCGTCCCGCTCGGAGGGCGCGATCGCGCACGACCTCGCGGTCGCGCTGGGTCAGGAGACCCCGCGCGGCCGTCACGACGGCGGCCGGATCCCGGGCCAGGACCCGCTCTTCTAGACCGAGCAGCTACTCGTAGGCGAGCGCCTGCAGCGGCTGCAGCCTCGCAGCGCGCCGGGCCGGGAAGATCGCGGCCAGGATGCCGACGATCCACGAGGCGATCAGGAAGATGATCAGCGACCCGACCGGGATCACGAACGCGATCGAGCTCACCCTTGCGGCCAGCAGGGCGCCGAACGCGATCCCGAGCACGATCCCCATCACCGAGCCGATCAGCGCCGTGATCACGCTCTCGTGGCGGATCATGCGGCGGATCTGACGACGGCTCGTGCCAACCGCGCGCAACATGCCGATCTCTCGTGTGCGCTCGAACACCGACAGCACGAGCGTGTTGACGATCCCGAACAGGCTGACGATGATCGACAGCGCCAGCAGCACGTAGAGGATGTTCAGGATCTGGGTCAGACCCGAGATCTGGTTGTCGATGAACTTCTGGCGCGTCTGCACCTTGGCGTCGGGGAACGCCTTCAGGGTCCGGTTCAGCGCGGCCTCGTTGGCGGTGGTCTCGCCGCCCCTCATCCTGACCAGCGTGTAGAGGTTCTGCGGCTCCTGGTAGTAGTGGTCCCAGGTCGTGTCGGACATCGTCACGGTGCCGAACGCCGAGCCGCCGCTCGGAGGCTTGAAGATCCCCTTGATCACCAGCGGAATGTGTCCGCCGGTCGGCGTCGTGACCGCGATCGGCGAACCGATCGTCAGGTGGTGATTGCTCGCATAGGAGTTGTCGATGAAGGCGCCGTTGGCGCCGAGCGTTGCGAACACGGCCTGCGACCCATGCGTCCAGTTGAGCTTGACGACCGCGGCCGTGCCCGGGTTGACCGCGGTCAGCTGCTCGTTTGACCCGAAGACGCGCCCCTCGCCGGCGCGAACGTTGCCGACTGCGACCACCCCCGGCGTGCGGGCGGCCGCGTTCCCCGCCGAGACCGAGATCGGCGAGAAGTTGTTCTGAGCGGTGACCGCGTAGTCGCCGGTGAACTGATCGTTCACGGCGCCCTTGAAGTTGGAGATGATTCCGGCTGACAGCATCGCGACCAGCGTCACGAGCGCGAGGCCGATCATCAGCGCCGACGCGGTTGATGCAGTGCGCTGCGGATTGCGCCGCGCGTTGTCGCGCGCCAGCCGGCCGATCGCACCGGCGACCTTGGTCGCCGGCCATCCGAGCCAGGTCGCCAGCCAGGGCACGATCCCGGCCGACAGCAGGGCGACGCCGATGAACACCAGCACCGCGCCGACGCCCATCAGCCCCAGCACCGGGCCGGTGCCGCTGACGACGAACAGTCCGACGATGATCGCGATGAAGCCGAGCGCGACAGCGGCAGCCGACGCAGGGTGGCGGTACTTGGCCAAGCGGCCCTCGGGCAGGGTCGCCCCCTCGCGCACGGCGGCGATCGGCTCGACCCGCGTCGCCCGCACGGCCGGACGCAGGCTGGCGAGCATCGTCACGATGACGCCGACCAGGATCGCGAGGATCACCGTCCGCGGCTTGATCACGGTGCCCGTGTTGGGCAGCGTCAGGCCGGCCGCGTTGAACAGCGCGAACAGACCCTGCGCCAGCCCGAGCCCCACCAGCAGCCCGATCACCGAGGCGACCAGCCCGACGACGAACGACTCGACCAGGATCGCCCGGCGCACCTGGCGCCGCGAGGCACCGAGCGTCCGCAGGGTGCCAAATTCCCTTGTCCGCTGGGCGATCGTGATCGAGAGTGAATTGGCGATCACGAAGCTGCCGACGAACAGCGCCACGCCGGCGAACACGAGCAGGAAGGTCTTCAGAAACGACAGGAAGCCGTTGACCGACGCCGAGTCCTGCTTGGCCTGCTGGGCACCGGTCCGGACCTGGGTGTGGGCCGGGAGGATCGGCCGGATCTGGGCGACGAGCTGCTTGGGGCTGACGCCGGACTTGGCGCTGGCGCGGATCTCATCGAGCTTGTCCGACCCTGCTGAGCAGCCGTTGCGCGGTCGGCAGCGCAAGACCCGCGAGCGTCGCGCCTCCCAGCGAGGAGGCCGAGCCGAACTTGACCAGCCCCGAGATCCGCAGCGGCACGACGTGCCCGGTGCCCTGCACGCCGATCACCTGGCCGGTGTGAAGCTTCTTCTTGGAGGCGGTGTTGGTGTCGATCACGACCCCGGTCGGCCCGGGCCAGCTGCCGCTGACGAGCTTGAGCGAGCTGAACTGAGGCTTGGACGGGTTGACGCTGAAGCCAAGGTTCGGCGCCCCGCCTGAGGCGAGCACCTTGCCGTTGACGACCAGTTGCAGGCTGCCTGACACGTCGCCGACCGCCTGTTGGACACCCGGGAGCGCCTGGACGCGCGCGAGCAGCGACTGCGAGAACGGCGGCACGGTCGTGCCGTTGCCGGCGGCGCCTCCGTTGGTCGAGGAGTCGATCGCGTTGCGGCCGGTGACGGTCGCGTCGGTGCCGCTGTAGATCGTCTGGAAGATCGAGTTGAACGCCCCCGTGATCGAGTCGGTCAGCACGAACGTGCCGGTGACCAGGGCGACCCCGAGCACGATCGCAAGCGCCGTGAGCGCCGAGCGCAGCTTGCGTGTCGATAGGCCCCTGAGCGCTACCTGCAGCACTACTTAGCCGCCGAGTCCCTTCATCGCGTCGACGATCTGGTCCTCGGTCGAGCGCCCCATGTCCTTGACGATCTGGCCGTCTGAGAGGAACAGGATCCGGTCGGCGATCGATGCGGCCTGTGGCGAGTGGGTCACCATCACGACCGTCTGCCCGACCGAGTCGACCGAGCGCCGCAGCAGCTGCAGGATCTCATCCCCGGAGTGGGAGTCCAGGTTTCCGGTCGGCTCGTCGGCGAACAGGACCGTCGGCCGGCTGAGCAGCGCCCGCGCGATCGCGACCCGCTGCTGCTGGCCGCCCGACAGCTCGGCCGGACGGTGGGTCAGCCGGTCACGGAGGCCCGTCTCGTCGATCACGGTGTCAAACCACTGCTGGTCGGGCTCGCGGCCGGCGATCGACATCGGCAGGAGGATGTTCTCTCGCGCGTCGAGCATCGGCAGCAGGTTGAAGAACTGGAACACGAACCCGATGTGGTCGCGGCGCAGGCGGGTGAGCTCGTTGTCGCCGAGCTTGGTGATGTCGGTTCCGTCCATCAGCACCTGACCGCAGGTCGGCTTGTCGAGCGCCGCGAGGATGTGCATCAGGGTCGACTTGCCCGACCCGGAGGGACCCATCACAGCGGTCAGCTTCCCGCGCTCGATGTCGACCGAGACATTGTTGAGGGCGGTGACCGCGGTATCGCCCTCGCCGTAGCGCCGCGTGACATCGGACGCTGACACGACCGGGCCCACCGCGACGTCAGTTTGCAGCGCTGCGTCCTGCACGTTTCCGACGGTAGCGAGTTTTGAGATTGAAGATCGGTTAGGAAGCCACCGGCGCATGCGCCGGTGGCCCCGCGGTGCATGCACCGCGGGAGGGGGCGCGCATGCGCGCCCCCTTCATAGACTGGGCCCATGCGGCAGGTCGCCCTCCTGCGTGGAATCAACCTCGGATCTGCGCGGCGCGTGCCGATGCCGGCGCTGCGCGAGCTGCTCGGCGGCGCGGGCTACGAGGGGGTCCAAACGTACGTGCAGAGCGGGAATATCGTGCTCGAGAGCGGTCTGGATCCGCGCCGGCTCGAGCGCCGCCTCGAGAAGCTGATCTCCGATGAGTTCGGGTTCGACGTGCCGGTGATCGTCCGTACCCGAGCGCAGCTGGCGCGGGTGGTCAAGCGCAACCCGCTGGGTGACGTCGCAGACAACAACAAGCGCTATCAGGTCAGCTTCCTGACCGGAAAACTCGATCGTAAGACCGCGGACACTTTGAGGGCGTTGGTGGTCGAGCCGGAGGCGCTCGTGATCAGCGGCACCGAGATCTACGCCTGGCACCCGGACGGCGTGGCGCGGTCAAAACTGTGGAACTCGCTCGCCTCCAAGGGGCTCGGCGTCGGGGCGACGGCACGCAACTGGACGACCGTCGAGACGCTGCTGACGATGGCCGGCGAGTAGGCAGATGCGCTCCTACTCGGTGCTCGACGTGTTCACCGACGTGCCGCTGGAGGGCAATCCGCTGGCCGTGTTCGACGACGGCGAGGGGCTCAGCACCGAACTGATGCAGCGCGCCGCGCGCGAGCTGAACCTCTCAGAGACCGTGTTCCTGCTGGCGGGCGAGGGTGACGCGCACGCGCGGATGCGGATCTTCACGCCGTCGACCGAGCTGCCGTTCGCCGGCCACCCGGTGCTCGGGACCGCGTTCGTGGTCGGCGACCGTGGCCGGCTCGACAACGTGCGCCTGGAGACCGGCGCGGGCGTGGTCGAGGTCTCGCTGACACGAGACGGCGAGCGGATCGCGTCGGGCGAGATGACGCAGCCGCTCCCGAGCTGGGAGCCGCTCGAGTGCGCGGATGCCGTGCTCGCGGCGCTCGGCGTGGAGCGTTCGGCGCTGCCGGTCGAGGTCTACGACAACGGACCTCGGTTCGCCTACGTCGCGCTCGACAGCGACGATCAGGTCGGGGCCCTGGCCCCCGACATCGGCGCGCTGGCGCGGCTCGGCAGCTTCGGCGTCAGCTGTTTTGCGAGCTCGGGCACCCGGGCCCATGTGCGGATGTTCGGGCCGGCGCTCGGGGTGGCGGAGGACCCCGCGACCGGTTCTGCCGCCGGGCCGCTCGCGGTCCACCTGGCTCGCCACGGGCGGACCGAGTTCGGCGAGCGGATCGAGATTCACCAGGGGGTCGAGATCGGGCGCCCGTCACTTCTGTACGCGGTCGCGGAGGGCTCGATCCAACGGCTGGATGCGGTTCGAGTCGCCGGCAGCGCGGTCGTCGTGGCCCGGGGTGAGTACCAGCTCGATCCCGTTTGAGACACCGCCGCGGCGGTGGGATACTCGAGGCCAACCGAATCTCATCACTGGCAGGAGGTGATGACATGTCAGAGCCGGCCCACGTGCTCGTCGTCGCTCATCAGACGGCAGCGACTCCCGCTCTGCTCGACGCGGTGCGCGAGCGCGCCCGAACCGGTCCCGCCACGTTCCACCTCGTGGTCCCGCGCCAGGCGCACGGGATGCACAAGGTGGTCGATCCGCAGGACACCGGCAACGACGAAGCCAACGAGGTGCTGGTCGCCGCGTTGCCGAAGCTGACCGAGGCCGCCGGCGGGGAGGTGACCGGGAGCCTGGGCGACTCCGAGCCACTGATGGCGATCCAGGACGCGGTCAACCTCGGCGACTACGACGAGATCATCATCTCGACCCTGCCCCGGCGGGTGTCGCGGTGGCTGCGGCTCGATCTCGTGTCAAAGACGCGCGGCCTCGGATTGCCGGTCACGCACGTTGACGCCGACACGGTGCACGCCCAGGTCGGCTGACAGCCGCTCGCGGGTGCGGCCGGTATAGGCTGCGCTCTCGGTGAAGCTCGCGACGTTCCAGGCGCCGGACGCAGACATGCCCGTGGCAGGGGAGGTGGTCGACGGCCGCGTGGTCGCGTTTGCGGACGGGCTGTCGGTCGCCGACGTGCTCGGGGGCGCCTCGCCGACCTCCGGTGGCGATTCGTGGGCGCTGGATGAGGTGACTCTGCTGGCGCCGATTCCGGAGCCCGGGACCGTGTACGCGATCGGACTCAACTACGCCCGGCACGTCGCCGAGTCGGGTGCGACGCCACCGGAGGCCCCGATCGTGTTCGTCAAGGTGCGCGGGGCTGTGGCCCCGCCGGGCGGCCCGGTCCGCTGCCCCGACGTCGTCAAGCGGCTCGACTATGAGGGCGAGCTGACGATCGTGATCGGCGCCGGCGGCGAGATCGGCGGCTACTGCATCGCCGACGACGTCAGCGCGCGCGACCTCCAGGGCCGTGAGCCGCAGTGGACGCGCGCCAAGGGGGCCGACACCTTCTGCCCGTTCGGCCCCTGGGTCACGACCGCCGACGAGATTCCCGACCCCGGCGACCTGCGGCTGCGCACTTGGGTCAACGGCGAGCTGCGCCAGGACAGCAATACCTCTGACCTGATCTTCGGCTGCGAGGCGCTGGTGGCGTTCATCGCGCAGACGTGCACGCTGCGACCGGGCGACCTGATCTTGACCGGAACGCCCGAGGGCGTCGGCATGGCGATGGATCCGCCGCAGTTTCTGCAGTCGGGCGATCGGGTACGCATCGCGATAGACGGGCTCGGCGAGATCGAGCATCCCGTCCAGTAGCCCGTCGCGAACGTAAATAGGAGGGAGGGCGGATGCTCAGATTGCAGCTGGGCACGATCGACTACGTGATCCTCGGGATCTACTTCGTCGTCGTGCTCGGGATCGGGTTCGTCGCGCGCCTGTCGATCAAGACCGACCTCGACTTCTTCCTGTCAGGGCGTTCGCTGCCGGCGTGGATCACGGGTCTGGCGTTCATCGCCGCCAACCTCGGTGCGCTCGAGATTCTCGGCCAGGCGGCCAACGGCGCCCAGTACGGCGTCGCCGCCGTCCACTACTACTGGATCGGCGCTGTCCCGGCGATGATCTTCCTGGGGCTGTTCATGATGCCCTTCTACTACGGGGCCAAGGTCCGCTCGGTGCCCGAGTACCTGCGGCTGCGCTTCAACGAGGCCGCGCACGCATTCAACGCCTGCACGTTCGCGGTCGCGACGGTCCTGATCTCCGGCGTCAACCTGTTCGCGCTGGCGCTGATCATCCACCTGATGCTCGGCTGGTCGATCACGTTCGCGATCCTGATCGCCGCCGCGCTGGTGCTGGTCTACATCACGCTCGGCGGCCTGACCTCGGCGATCTACAACGAGGTGCTCCAGTTCTTCGTGATCGTCGCCGCGCTGCTGCCGCTGACGCTGGTCGCGCTGCACTCGGTCGGCGGCATCTCCGGCGTCGAGCGGCGCGTCAAGGCGTTCAAGCCGCTGGGCAACGCCGGGCTGCACGCCTGGCAGGGGCTCGGCATCCACCACGTCACCAACCCGCTCGCGTCGGACTGGGTCGGGGTCGTGTTCGGGCTCGGGTTCGTGCTCAGCTTCGGCTACTGGACCACCAACTTCGCCGAGGTGCAGCGGGCGCTGTCGGCTAAGAACCTGTCGGCCTCACGGCGAACGCCGCTGATCGGCGCCTACCCGAAGATCTTCTTGCCGGCGATCATCATCCTGCCGGGACTGATCGCGGTCCTGACCGTGCATGGGCTCGGCGGCTCGAGCCTCAGCCTCCAGTACAACACCGCGATCCCGCACCTGATCGGCAACTTCCTGCCCGAGGGAATGCTCGGGCTGGGGGTGACCGGCCTGCTGGCCGCGTTCATGGCCGGCGTGGCGGCGAACGTGACCTCGTTCAACACGGTCGTCACCTACGACCTGATCCAGTCCTACTTCGTCAAGGACCGCGACTCGTCGTACTACCTGCGCGCCGGCCGGTGGGTGACGGTCGCGGGAGTTCTGATCTCGGTGTTCACGGCGTTCATCGCCAAGGGCTACTCGAACATCATGAACTACATCCAGACGCTGTTCTCGATCTTCAACGCGCCGCTGTTCGCGACCTTCATCATCGCGATGTTCTGGAAGCGAGCGACCGCGTGGGGCGGGTTCGTCAGCCTCGTCGCCGGTACGGCGGCGGCGTATGCGACCAATCGGCTGGCCGCGTACCACGTGATCTTCCACTTCGGGTCGGCGCTGAGCGCGAGCTTCTGGCAGGCGATCATCGCGTTCATCGTCGGCGGCGTGACGTTGGTCGTCGTGTCGCTGGTGACCAAGCCCAAGACGCGGGCTGAGCTGGACGGGCTCGTGTGGGGCATGGCGCGCCCGGAGGAAGAAGCGGACGCCGACCCGCGCGACAAGCTCTGGTGGCGCTCGCCGTGGCTGTTGGGAGGAGTCGCACTCGCGATCCTCGTCGTCCTCAACATCGTCTTCGCCTAGGAGGGCAGCTCGATGAGCACTGGTGATACACCGCAGCAGCCGTTCGAGGGCCCGGGACCGAAGAGCGATGAGCCGTTGGCGTCGACCGGCGCCACCGAGGAGGACGAGGCGCAGGCGGCGCGGGTCGCCAACCGGTTCGACATCCGGCGGCTGATCGGCGGCGTGTTCATCCTCTACGCGCTGATCCTGATCGCGCTCGGGCTGTTCGGCTCCAGCGAGGTCAAGCACAAGGCCGCGGGGATCAACATCGATCTCTGGACCGGCCTCGGGATGCTGATCTTCGGGGCGCTGATGATCTTCTGGGCGCTGAGCCGGCCGACCGTGCCCGATCCGCCCCCGGCCCGCGGCGAGGGCTCGGGCCCGATCCGGCGCGCGCCTGCGAGTTAGCTTTCGAGCGTGGCGTTGACCGTGATCTGAACCCCGGCGAGCGCCCGGGAGACCGGGCAGTTCTTGCCGGCGTCGGCGGCCGCCTGCTCGAATCCGGCCTGGTCGATGCCCGGCACGCGGCCGGTCACGGTCAGCTCGGAGCTGGTGACGGACGGCGCGCCGTCGACGAGGTCGAGGGTCACCTTGGAGGTCACGTCGAGGTGGTCGGGGGCGGTCCCGGCCTCGGTCAGTCCGTGCGAGAGCGCCATCGAGAAGCACGAGGAGTGCGCGGCGGCGAGCAGCTCCTCGGGGCTGGTCTTGCCGTCGGAGCGCTCGGTCCGCGACGCCCACGTGACGGACAGGTCACTGAGCGCCCCGCTGGCGCCGTTCAACGTGCCGACGCCGTGGGCGAGGTCACCGTCCCAGCCGGTGGTCGCAGTTCTCTCAGCCATCGGCATTGCCTGTACCTCCCTGGAATTAGTGGTGCTAGTGGTGCTAGTGGTGCTCGATCACGCGATCGATCAGCCCGTACTCGACGGCCTGATCGGCCCTGAAGAAACGGTCTCGCTCCATGTCGGAGTGGACCTGCTCGATCGGCTGCCCGGTGTGATGGGCGTAGATCTCGTCGATCCGCTGGCGAACGTTGAGGATCTCCCGCGCGTGGATCTCGATGTCCGACGACTGGCCCTCGAACCCGGCCGACGGCTGGTGGATCAGCAGCCGGCTGTTGGGGAGCGAGAAGCGCTTGCCCTTGGCGCCGCCGGTCAGCAGCAGCGATCCCATCGACATCGCGACCCCGACGCAGATCGTCTGGATCTCGGGCTTGATGAACTGCATCGTGTCGTAGATCGCGAGGCCCGAGTAGATCGAGCCGCCCGGGCAGTTGACGTAGATCGAGATGTCCTTGTCGGGGTCCTGGGACTCCAGATGCAGCAGCTGCGCCACGATCAGGTTGGCGATCTGGTCATCGATCGGCGTGCCGAGAAAGATGATCCGCTCGTTGAGCAGACGGCTGTAGATGTCGAACTCGCGCTCGCCGCGCGCGGTGCGCTCAATGACCATGGGGATTAGGGGCATGGGGGACACCCTAGAACATGCGCGTGTTCTGTCTCTGCGTGCGCGTGGTCTAGCCGTGCGGGAGGATCACGGCGGTGCCCTCGAAGGCGCCACTTCTGAGGTCCGCCAACGCCTGCTCGGCCTGCTCGAGCGGGTAGGTCGTGATCGTCGTGCGGACCGGGATCTGGGCGGCCAGCGCGAGCATCTCGCGGCCGTCCTCGCGGGTCAGGTTGGCGACCGAGCGGATCTCGCGCTCATGCCACAGATCCTCGTAGGGAAATGAGGGTATGTCCGACATATGGATCCCCGCGGTTACGACGCTGCCTCCGGGCGCGAGCACCTTGAGCGCCGCCGGCACGAGCGGCCCCGCCGGCGCAAAGATGATCGCCGCGTCGAGCTGCTCGGGCGGCTGCTCGTCGCTGCCGCCGGCCCACGTGGCGCCGAGGGATTTTGCGAACGCCTGAGTTCTGTCGTCGCCGGCGCGCGTGAACGCGTACACCTCGCGGCCCTGGTGGACGGCGACCTGGCAGATCATGTGGGCGGCCGAGCCGAACCCGTACAGCCCGAGCCGGTGCGCGTCCCCGGTGAATCGCAGCGCCCGGTAGCCGATCAGGCCGCCGCACAGCAGCGGCGCCGCCTGCTCGTCGGAGAGCTCGGCCGGCAGGTCGAGGCAGAAGCGCTCGTCGGCGACGGTGAGCTCGGCGTAGCCGCCGTCGATGTCGCGGCCGGTGAAGCGGGCGTTGACGCACAGGTTCTCGCGGTCGCTGGTGCAGTAGCGGCAGGTGCCGTCGGTCCATCCCAGCCACGGGACGCCGACGCGGCGGCCGTCATCGGTGCGGCCGACGATCTGGTGGCCGAGGATCACCGGCAGTTTGGTCGCCTCGATCTCGTGATCGCGCAGGTGCAGATCGGTGCGGCAGACGGCGCAGGCGGCGATTGTCAGCAGCAGCTGGCCGTCCTGGGGCGTCGGGTCGGGGACGGTCGCCGCCCGCAGCGGCACGTTTTGCTCCTCGAGCAGCATCGCGCGCATGTTGCGATGCATTCTTGCGCCACCGGCTAGCGTTCGTAGGCCGATGGTGCCGCTCAACGTCCCAAACGTCCTCACGGTGGTGAGGATCCTGCTCGTTCCGGTGCTGATCGTGGCGCTGCTCTCGCACTCGGGCAGCGGTGATTTGCTGGCGGCGATCGTGTTCGCGGTCGCCTCGGCGACCGATGCCGTCGACGGCTATCTGGCGCGCTCGCGCGGGTCAGTGACGACGTTCGGCAAGCTGATGGATCCGATCGCCGACAAGCTGCTGATCATCGCGGCGCTGGTCGCGCTGGTGTCGCTCGGGCGGCTGCCGGCGTGGGTCGCGATGGTGATCATCGCGCGCGAGTTCGCGGTCACGGTGCTGCGGGTCGCGGCCGGCGCCCAGCAGGGGGTTGTGATCTCGGCGAGCGCGTGGGGCAAGCTCAAGACCGCCTGCCAGGTCCTGATGGTGATGCTGCTGATCGCATTTGACCCGAGCCCGTGGTGGGTGACCGCGGTGGTCTACGTCACGGTCGTCGTGACCGTGCTGTCCGGGGCCGACTACTTCTTCGGCCTGCGGCGGACGCTGGACGAGGCCGCGAACGCGCGATCAGGCGCGGCGTCGCGAACGGTCGAGCGAACCCGTTTGCACTAGGGCGTGGCCGCGAGCCAGGCGCTGAGGCTCGTGTGCGTGGCTGCCGGAACCCCGGACTCGAGCTCGCGGCGGACCTCGCCGAGCGTGCCGAACCGCTCGGCGACGACGTTGTGCTGATGGATCGTCTCGAGGTTGACCTGGCGGGCGGAGACGAACGCCTGGTCGGCGAGCGCGGGAAAGCGCTCGACGACTCCGCCGATCATCTCGCGCACGCAGTCCTCGACAAACCGCGGCCGGCGATGAGCCTTCTCGACCACGTGCGCCTCGTCTGAGCGTTTCATCAGCTCGTAGATCTCAGACGACATCGACTGCTCGACGATCTCGAGCAGCGTCCCGGCGTCGATCTCGTCCTCGCACAGCTCGGTGCAGCCGATGTGAAGCGTGCCGAGACCGCGCTGGTTGTGGGTCGCGACCGGGACCGCCTGCAGGATCTTTTCGATTTCAGTTTCGTCAAACCCCTCGTCCTCGAGCCGATCGCGGGCGCTGCCGGCGACCAGCTCCTGGGCACACGGGCAGGCCGTGATCCCCTGCGCGGTGACGCCGATCAGCCGGCGCGTACCGAGCTCGGTCGCGAGCGCGACGCCGTGCAGCGTGTACAGCTCCTGCGTGTTGACGCCCGACACGGGGGCGGGCTTGTGCTCGGGGAAGCGGGCCTCGACCGTGACCTCGGCGCGGCGCGCGCCCTGGCGGGCGCGGACCAGCTGGGCGATGTGCTCGGCCAGGTTCTCGGCCTTGAAGGTCGAGTCGCCGAGCAGCACCTCGCCGATCGCCTCGTTGATGACCTCCTCGAAGCGCGACATGTGAGCGCCCTTCTGCTCCGAGCCGAGCTCGATGACGCATTCGAAACGGGCCGAGAAAAGCTGCTCGGTGCCGTTCTGGCGCAGCCGGATCACCTTCTCGACGCCGGTCACGCCGACGCGTGACAGGCTCAGCGCGATCTTTGGGGTCCGGGCCTGGACGTCGGTCAGCAGGATGGGGGAGCTGTGGGTGTCGGTCATCGTCTCCGGAGTTCACTGCCGGGCGACGCCGCCGGGGCGTCGGGAGGGCACGCGGTTCGTTGTGTGAAGCTAACTAAGAGTAGAGGGGTCGCCCGCCCGCCTACGAGTAGAGGGCGTCGCCTCGCCGGCCACGAGCAGATGGGTCGCCCCGCCGCCCGGGCAGCTGCTTCCGGCGACTTGGCGGGGAAGGTTCGGAATCGGGCGGAATTGTGGTATCACTCCGCCGGTCGTATCAGGAGTCACGAGAGGGGAGATTGGACGTTGAACCGGGATCGTCTCCAGACCGCGCAAGGAGGAGCTCAGGGGCTGTGAGCGTTGACGAGATCGTTCTACTGAGCGACGACGCGCCGATTGCAGAGCTCGAAGAGCTGCGACCGTTGATCGCCGAAGGGCAGGAGCGGGGCTTTCTGACGTTCGTTCAGATCGCCGAATGCCTCGAGGAGGTTGAGGTAACCAAGGAGCAGGTCCAGGAGCTGCACGCCTACCTGGACGAGCACGGGATCGACGTTGTCGAGTCCGACGGACGGCCTGCCAAGTCCGAGGGCGGCAGCGTCGAGGCGAACGCGCAGAGCGCGGCCACGCCCGAGGTCGAGCAGCCCAAGAAGGTCGAGGTCGACCTGACCGTCGAGCCGAGCCTCGACTCGCTGCGGCTCTACCTGCGCTCGATCGGGCGCGTGAACCTGCTGACGGCCGAGCAGGAGGTCCAGCTGGCGCGGCGGATCGAGCGTGGGGACATGCTCGCCAAGCAGCAGATGATCGAGGCCAACCTGCGGTTGGTCGTGTCGATCGCCAAGTCGTATCTCGGACGCGGCCTGACGTTCCTGGACCTGATCCAGGAGGGGTCGATGGGGCTGATCCGCGCGGTCGAGAAGTTCGACTACCGCCGCGGCTACAAGTTCTCCACCTACGCCACCTGGTGGATCCGCCAGGCCGTCACCCGCGCGATCGCCGACAAGGGCCGCACGATCCGGATCCCGGTCCACATGGTCGAGAAGCTCAACAAGGTCGTCCACGTCGAGCGCCAGTTGGTCCAGCAGCTCGGCCGTGAGCCGACGCCGGCCGAGATCGCCGCCGAACTGGAGACGACCGTCCGCGAGGTGCGCGACGTCCTGCGCATGGCCCAGCAGCCGATCTCGCTCGAGAAGCCGATCGGCGAGGAGGACGACTCCGAGCTGGGCGACTTCGTCGAGGACCAGACGGCCGAGTCGCCGTTCGAGACGGTCTCCGAGCACCTCCGGCGCGAGAACCTGCGCCGAGCGCTGGCGGCGCTGCCCGAGCGCGAGCGCGAGGTGATCGAGATGCGCTTCGGGCTGACCGGCGAGCGTCCGTACACGCTCGAGGAGGTCGGTCGGGCGTTCAACGTGACCCGCGAGCGGATCCGGCAGATCGAGAACCACACGCTGAAGAAGCTCGAGGCGTTGCCCGAGGCGCAGCGGTTGCGCGACGCGTCGTAGGGGTTCGCTGGAAGCTGGTTTTCCGTCCGGACCAGAACGCATGTTCTGGTCATGGTGGCTGTCAGATGGAACCCGAGGCGTCAGGGGGATCTCGGCGAGGTGTCGGCGATCACGTGGCTCGTCGCTGCTGGAGCGACGGTCTTCGTGCCGTTGCTCCACAGCCCCGACTGCGACCTGATCGCCGAGATCGATGTTCGGCTCGCGCGCGTGCAGGTGAAGACATCGGTCGCCTGGCACAAGGGCCGATTCGTTGTCGCGCTGTGCACCCGCGGCGGGAACCAAAGCTGGAACGGCATCATCAAGCGCCTTGACGCGACCGTTGCGACCGCGTGTTCGTGCACGTGGGTGACGGCCGGCGTTGGTTTATTCCGGCCGCCGCCCTGGGCGGAGGCGTCTCGATCACGCTCGGCGGTCGCAAGTACGCGGAGTACGAGATCGAGTCCGGCGAACCACTCGAGCCCAGGTCCCCGTCGCTAGACTCAGCGCCGCCCTGGCGGGATTCCCGAGCGGTCAAAGGGGATGCGCTGTAAACGCATTGGCTCTGCCTTCCCAGGTTCGAATCCTGGTCCCGCCACTGGTTGATTCTGAGACCGGTCGAGGCGGGCCCGGCGGTCCCTTCGGTTGCAGCTTTTCGTGCATGGCGGCTGGCGCCCGGCCGGGTGGTGAGCGCCGTGTTAGCGTGACCGCGCTCCCGTACTGAGCAGGAGTAAAAGGCGCTGTGGTCGGTCGGCTGCCGCGCCCCTTTCGCGACCCATGTCGAGCGCAACAACGCCAACCAAGCGTGCTGCCGGCGTCGTGTTGGCGGCAGCCCTCGTGGCCGTGTTCGCGGTGCTCCTGACACGCGAGTCGCCGATCGCGCGCGCGGCGACCCCGAGCCAGTTGCGCCAACAGATCAGCGCCGGCCAGGGTCGCATTTCGGCCTTGTCCGGGGCCGTGAGCGCTGCCGGCGGTCAGGTCGAGCGGCTCGGGGCGAAGGCCGCCGGCCTCGAGACCGAGATCTCGCGGCTGCAGTCCAACCTCTACGCCAACCGAGCGAAGCTGCTCAGCCTCCGCGCGGCTCTGAACGCCGCCGGGGCTCGGCTCGCTGCACTCCAGGCGCGGGAGGCGCGCTCGGAGGGCGTGCTTGCCAACCAGTTGGTCGGCAGCTACGAGACGGACAACCCCGACATCATCACCGTGGTGCTCGACGCGACGGGCTTCAGCAACCTCCTCGAGCAGCTCTCATTCGAGCAGCGAATCGGCAAGCAGGATGCCCGGATCGCCACGAAGGTCAAGGCAGCCCGCCGCGCGGTCGCGGAGCAGGCGACCCGGCTCGGAAACCTGTCGGTGCGCCAGCAGCGCCTGACGACCTCGATCCTGTTCGAGCGCAACGGGGTTGCGCGCGCGAGGCTCGCCCTGGTCTCGCAGCAGCTCGCAGTCGAGCACGCGCGCAACGCCAAGGCGAGCCAGCTGTCGGCAGCTCGCGATCGGCTAGCCTCGTTGCAGTCTCAGCTGCGCAAGGCGCAGGCCGCTGCGCCGTCGTCCTCTTCTCCGGGCGCGTCCGGTGTGGGGGCTCGGCGCTCGAGCAGCGGGGGCTTCACGTTCCCGATGCCTCGGGCCGACGTGGCGCCGCCGGCGACCTGGTCACTCGATCAGGGCGTCGACATCTCAGCGCCGGGGGGCGCGCCCGAGTTCGCGGTCTGCTCGGGCACGGTCGTGCTGCACGGGATGGGTGGCTTCGGGCCGTCGTCCCCGGTGTTGCACTGCGACAACCCGCTCGACGGCTACGACTACGTCTACTACGGTCATGCCGGGCCGGGCAACTGGGTCCCGGTCGGCACCCACGTCGGTCAGGGCCAGGTCATTTCCCAGGTCGGCGAAGGGATCGTCGGCATCTCGACCGGTCCGCACCTCGAGATCGGCTTCGCCGACTCGAGCGGCTCACCGATCGGCGGGTCGAGCGCGTCGACGATGATGTCGCTGCTGCACAGCTCCTACTGAGCTTCGCCGGAGCGATCGTTGGTCGGCTTGGCTGCGGTACGCTGGCGTCAGCGCCCTCTTAGCTCAGCTGGTAGAGCACTTCCATGGTAAGGAAGGGGTCGACGGGCCAGCCGACTTGGTTTCGCGGGCCTGCTGGCCGCGGGAAACGCGCCCAATGCAGGTCATTTCGGTGACTACGGCGCTGCCCACAAGCGGCCAGCAAAAGCCGGACGCGGACACTACCGCCGCCCTTTTTGCAGCCCCAGTGCAGCCCCATTTCGAGCGACGCAACCGCAGGGAGGCCAACCCCGCCGCCCGGACCAAGCTGGATTGGGCACGGTGGAGCGGTCGGTGAGCGGGGTCGCGCGTTTGCCGGCTAGGCCTCGTCGCGAGCGCGACGATGTGCTCGGACAGTCGCTCGTCGTCGCAGTACATGAAGTGGTTGTGCATGTTCTCGGAGAAGCGGCTGGCGTCGGTGGACTTCCCGACCGCCTCGGCGGTCTCGCGGACCAGCATGGGGGAGGCGCCGCAGCAGACTCCGAGGTAGTCAATGCCAAGGTCGTATGCCTGCTTGGCGAAGGCGCCGATCTCATACCAGTTGGCATACACGGGGTCCAACGCAGTTGGGAAGGTGCGGCCGTGCGGTGAGGGCACTCTTGCGCGGTCGTCTGAGAGGTTGAAGAACGTCGGTTCCTCGACGAAGGTCCGGTAGGGGATCGGCAGGCGCCGACGCGACACGACACGGCCCAGCTAAATCTGAAAGCAGCAGTCGGGGCGTTGCAGCCTCTGCGGCGACGTTGCGGCAGTAATGACTGACGGCCGAGGGGTGGCGGACGAGGTTTCTTTCCGGATCGCTGAAGGACACGGAGCGACTTGCCTGTACTGGCCCAAGAGCGGCTCTGGTCCGACAGGCCCAGAGCCGCTTGGCGCGGAGCCATGCCCGACGGGGGGTTTGATCGCTTGGTGGTGGCGCATCGTTTGCAGATGCCTACGATCGCGAAGTGGGTGAAGCGCGCCTCGTAGCCGAACTGGTCTTTGATTGCTTGGCGTACGGTGTCGAGTTGGTCTGGGGGTGTTTGCCTCACCTCGCCGCAGCGGCCGCAGTAGAGGCTTTCGACCTCGTCGCGGCTGAGCAGGACATAGAGGCCGGGTCCGTGGCCCAGGTGGACGTGGCGGATCAGGCCGTGACTTTCGAGCACTTCGAGATTGCGGTAGACCGAAGACTCGTCGATCTTGACGGTGCGGGCGAGGTGCACGGCGGACACCGGGCCTTCAGCGGCGAACAGGGCTCGAGCACCAGTCGTCGAGCGGTCGAGAGCCGCTGCCTGCGGCGCGCAACGAGACCTCATAACGCAGCTACTCGGCTGCTTTTCAGAAACGCCCTGTGCGCACTACCCGGAGCCCTCCATCGCCTCTGGACCTACTGTGCTTGCAGAGACGGCCGGCAACGTTTGGCGCAGGCCGCGACGTTCGAGGTCGGCGTCGACTGGGATTGGCGGCCCGCTCGCAAAATGGTTCGCCCAACCTCGGTGCCGCCCAGACGCGGGCGACAACTCTAAGGCCGCCTATGACGTGTACACCGCGTAGGCGATCAGCACGACCACGAACACGTAAACAGGTACAGGTTCACGTCGCCGCTCTGGATCGGCCGCGCCAGCCGCGCGAGCGCCTGCACGAACCAGATCAGCGGGCGGTAGAGGTAGCGCTCGAAGATCGGCGTGACCTGGAAGCGGTAGTGGACGGGGCCCGAGCGGCCAGCCGGGTCATCGGACGCGCGCTCGACGTGGACGCTGGGGCGGTACAGAGGCTCGAAGGTGACCCGGACGGGATTGGCGTGCGTGGTCGCCGTGTACTGCATGCGCGGCTTGAACGCGAGGATTCCGCCGTCCCACACCGGCGGGCGCCGGCTGCGGGCCCGGGGGCGTCCCGCGAGGAAGATCAGCGATCGGAACGATCGTCATCGCGAGCAGGCACACCGCCAGGTAGGTGGGCGAGAAGCCCGAGAAGTCCGTATGAGCCGGGATCACCGTCAGCTTCGGGACGACCAGCTCGGAGTGGATGTCGAGGCCGGTCGCCGCGCGCGCGACCCGGTCAAGCGCGGTCAGCACGAGCGGCGCGCCGAGACCGAGGAACACGCACACGGCGGCGAGCAGCGCCGGGCCCGACAACGGCTGGCGCGCCTCGCTCGCCCGTGCGGCCGGGCCGGACCGCGGCATGCCGAGGAACGGGATCCCGTACGCGCGCGCGAACGCGTTGATCGCCAGCCCGCCGGTCAGCGCGATCATCGCCCCGGCGATCACGATCAGGATCCCGACCGTGTGACTGGAGATCCGGAAGCCCTGGAACAGGCCCTGGAACAGCATCCACTCCGAGACGAAGCCGTTGAGCGGCGGCAGCGCCGCGATCGCGAGCGTGCCGATCAGGACAGATCACGGCGGTCCGGGGCAGACGGCGGATCAGGCCGCCGAGGCGGTCCATGTCGCGCGTGCCCGCGGCGTGCTCGATCACGCCGGCCTCGAGGAACAGCAGCGTCTTGTAGACGCCGTGGTTGAGCGAGTGATACAGCGCGACGATCAGCAGGAAGGTGCCGATCGCGCGCTGGCCGTAGGCGGTGAACGTCATTCCCGCGCCGAGCGCGGTGACGATGATCCCGATGTTCTCGATGCTCGAGTAAGGCCAGGAAGCGCTTGAGGTCGCGCTCCATCAGCGCGTACAGGATCCCGAGCACGGCCGAGATCGCGCCGAACGCCATCGTCACCAGGCCCCACCACGCGGGCCCGCCGGCGAGCAGCGTGATGCCGAACAGCGCGATCCCGTAGACGCCGAGCTTGATCACCAGGCCCGAGAGGAACGCCGAGCCGTCGGCGGGCGCGACCGGGTGGGCGGCGGGCAGCCAGATGTGGAACGGCACCAGGCCGGCCTTGAAGCCGAAGCCGCACGAGCGCGAGCACGTAGACGGCCGAGCGCCAGCCGGGCGGCACACGTGCGCAGCGCGCGCCGCGATCGTCGGCAGGTCGAGCGTGCCGGTCTGGGTCGCGAGGATCGCGAACGCGAGCACGATCAGCAGGAACCCGATCTCGCTCAGCGCGATGAACAGGAATGCGCCCCGGGCGACGCCCTCGCGTTTGTGGTGGCGCAGGATCAGCAGGTAGCAGAGCAGCGCCATCGACTCCCAGGCGACCAGGAACGTGACGACGTTGCCGGCGACCAGCACGGCCAGCGAGGCGAGCAGCGCGAGGTTGTAGACGCCAGGTAGACCGCGGTCCCGCGGCCGGGCTCGTGGTAGCGCGGCGCGTAGAGCGCGATCGCCGCCGCCACGAGCGCCGAGCAGGACGATGAACGGCGCCGCGAGCGGCTCGATGTGAAAGGTCGCGCCGCCGACCGGCCCCGTCCCGAGGCCCAGCGTCGTGCCCGCGCCGTGGACCGCGAGCAGCGACGCCGCACGTCGCGCCGCGCAGCCCGCCGGCGCCTGAGACGACCGCTGAGGCGACGCAGCGCGACCCGGCGCGTCGCGCCGAGCCCGACCGCTGCCGCCGCCAGCCAGGCAGCCGCGGCGGCGATCGCGAGCGCGCCGATCGCGTGGGTCACGTTCGGTCCTCCCGCATCGAGATCGAGCGACAGCGCGCTGACCCGCTCCTCGAGGCGCCCGACCGCGACCAGCAGGCCCTGCAGGAGCGCCAGCGGGCTCGGCGGGCAGCCGGGCACGAACACGTCGACCGGCAGGACGCGATCGACCGCGCCGTGAACGAGCTCGTCCTCGGGGTAGACGCCGCCGAGCGCGCACGCGCCGACGGCGATCACCGCCTTCGGGTCGGGCGTCGCGTCGTAGCGCCTTGAGCAGCAGGTTGTCGGCGGCGCGGACGGCGGGCCCGGTGACCATCAGCAGGTCGGCGTGGCGCGGCGCCGGGGTGAAGAAGAACCCGAGCCGGTGCAGGTCGTAGTGGGGAGCGGCGAG
The DNA here is from genome assembly GCA_963770885.1 of uncultured Solirubrobacterales bacterium. Classification (GTDB taxonomy): domain Bacteria; phylum Actinomycetota; class Thermoleophilia; order Solirubrobacterales; family Solirubrobacteraceae; genus Palsa-465. Next base: position 441,201 of record CAVYRI010000005.1, read on the forward strand.
CAGCCGGATCTCGGACTCGCAGGCGGCGCACGAGCCGGTGTCGACCGTGCGGATGTGCAGGCTGCGTCCGAACAGCGACAGCGCGCGGCGGCGCAGCTCGCCGGTGAGCTCGCCGAGCTCGCGGTCAAGGTCGGGTCATCGGTCATCATCGCCGCCGTCGCGGTCGCCGCGGATCGGCACCCGCTTGATCAACGCGCGCGGTCGCGCGGTGGCGAGCAGAGACTCGCCGCTTGGGCGCGACCGCGCCGCCGCCGAGCTCGACGCAGCGCCCGCACCCGGTGCAGCGGCCGAGGTCGATGACCAGCTCGCGACCGTCGCGGGCGAGCGCGCCCGCCGGGCACTCCGCGGCGAGCCGGTCGGCCAGCTCGATCGGTCAGCCGGGCGGAGTGAAACGCCGGCGGGCGTCGGCAGGATCGCGCCCATGGGTCGATCGTCTCGGGGTAGCGGGTGGTGGCGATCCCCTTCGCAGGCCGCGGTAGAACCAGAACGCCATCAGCGCGCGAACCCCGCCACGGTCAGCCAGAAGCTGGCCTCGATGATCGGGATGTCGGTGAACACGTTCTGCGACCGCGCCGCGTCATCGAACGCGCGCCAGTTGCGCACCGACGCGGGCCGCAGCCGCGCCCGGCGGATCCGGCCATCGGCGTCGAGCGACACCCAGGCGAGCGCTTCGCCGCGCGGCGACTCGGCCCAGCCCGAGGCCAGTCGCCGGCCGCGGGCTGACCGGCTGCGTCAGACCGGCGCCCGCGTCGGTCGAGATGGGCGTCGATCAGTCGCGCGGCCTCCTCGACCTCGTCGACCATCACGCTGCATCCGGGCGAGCACATCGCCCGTCTCGAGCGGGTGCGACGACCGCGGCGACGGCTCGTCGCCGGCGCCGGCCGGGTGGTCGCGGCGGACGTCGATCGGCCTGGCCCGAGGCGCGCGCGACCGGGCCGACCAGCGACAGCCGCCGCGCGCCTGTCGGCGGTGACGATGCCCGGTGGCCTCGAGCCGGTCGACGTACGAGTTGGTGGCCAGCAGCGCGCTGCACGACGTAGCGGAAGCTCGTCGAGGATCGCGGGCAGCAGGCTGCGCGGATCTGGTCGGCGTCGGGCGCGCGGCGCACGCCGCCGGGGCGAGCGACGCCGAACAGGTAGCGGTGGCCGAACGCGGCGAGGTTGCAGCGCAGCAGCCGCTCGAGCACGATCTCGCTGCGCGCCTGGCCGACCGACAGGCCGGTCGTCTGGCACAGCGCCGCGATCGCGGCCGCGTGGTTGTAGATCCGCTCGAGCTCGAGCGCGACCGCGCGGGTGTGCGCCGCCGCGGCCGGGAAGCTCGGTCGCCGGTGACCGCCTCGACCGCGCGGCAGAACGCGATCGTGTCGCCGACCGACGAGAGCCCGTCGGCGCGCTCGACGAAGAACGTCGCGCGCGTCGGGATCGAGCCCGGCCAGCCGCCGCTCGACCCCGCGGTGCTTGTGCCAGTGGAACAGGTACAGGTCGAGCACCTCCTCGCCGGTCGTGACCAGGCCCATGTAGAGCGACTCCCAGCCGGCGACGCGGACCGGTCCGAACGGGAACTCGAACGCCTCGCCGCTGACCACGTGCGGCTCGTAGTCGCGGGCGAGCCGCTGGCCCTCGCGCCGCCGAGGCGTGGGAACGCGTCCGCGCGATGGGGCGGGACGAGCACGCGGTTGAGCCGCTTGCCGTTGTCCGGCCGGATGCCGTACTGCTCGTAGATCTCGCACTCCTCGATGAACGCCGCCGGGTCGAGATCGGACAGCGGCGGGAAGTGGTCGCCGTGCGACCTCGCACTCGAGCACCAGGTAGCGGCGCTCCGCGTCGAGCGCGTACACGCTGCGCAGCACGACCTCGCCGTCGGGCTGCTCGTCGGCGAACAGGTCGGCGAGGCGGGCGCCGTGCTCGGTCGCGAGCTCGTGGCTGAGCGCGCCGAGCTGCCCGGCCTCGACGCGCGCGACGGTCGCGCGCCGGTCGGCCGTCGAGGAGCGCCAGCGCGCCGTTGCCGGGCTCTCGCTGCTCGCTCATGAGATCGCGTGGATCGAGTGCATGATCAGCTGGTCGAGCCCGCCCGGGATCCACACCCCGAGCACCAGCAGCAACGCCGAGCCCGGCGACCAGCGGCGTCGCGGCCAGCAGCCGTCCCGAGCGCTCGGCGTACGCCGGCCCGGCCGTCGGCCGGTCGGGCGAGCCGCCGAGCGCCATCCCGGCCGCGGCGCCGACCAGCGCGACGAACACGACCGCGAGCAGGACCAGCAGCGCGGCGACGAGCACGACGCTCGAGCGCGCAAGACCGGCCCGAACGATCGTGAACTCGCTCAGGAACAGGCCGAACGGCGGCGAGCCGGCGACCGCCAGCGCGGCCAGCAGCAGGACCGCGCCCGTCAGCGGGGTGACGCTCAGAACGCCGCGCGACCTCGTCGATCAGCCGCGTGCGGTAGCGCAGCACGAGGTCGCCGCTGGTCAGGAACAGGACCGCCTTGCCGATCGCGTGCGTGAGCGTCTGCAGCAGCGCGCCGTAGAAGCCGAGCACCCCGCCGAAGCCCGAGCGCGATCGCGATGATCCCCATGTGCTCGACCGACGAGTACGCGAACAGCCGCTTGAAGTTGCCGCGCAGGACGATGAACAGCGCCCCGACGATCACCGAGGCGAAGCCGAAGATCAGCAGGATCTGCGCGGCGTAGTGGGTGCCGAGCGGCGCCCGCGTCAGCGCCTGGAAGCGGATGATCGCGTACATGCCGGTGTTCAGCAGCGCCGCGGACAGCATCGCGCTGGCCGGGCTCGGCGCCTCGGAATGCGCGTCGGGCAGCCAGGTGTGCATCGGCGCCAGCCCGACCTTCGTCCCGTAGCCGATCAGCGCCAGCAGGAACGCCAGCCGCAGGCTCTCGGCGCTCAGCCCGCCGCGCGTGGGCGAACAGGAACGACCAGGTCAGATGCTCGGTCGGCGAGCCGGGAAGGCTGCCCGCCGCGAAGTACAGAAACAGCGTGCCGACGAGCGCGATCGTCACGCCGAACGAGCTGATGATGATGTACTTCCACGCCGCCTCGAGCGACACCGCCTTGCCCTCGAGACCGACGAGCACGCAGCTCGCGAGCGTGCTCGCCTCGATCAGCACCCACAGCAGCCCGAGGTTGCCGGTCTCGAACGAGGCGAGCATCATCGACGCGAAGATCGCGAAGAAGATGAAGTACAGCCGCACCTGCAGCGGGCTGCAGCTCGCCGCGCTGCTCCTCGGCGCGCAGGTAGGCGGCCGAGCCGAAGCTGGCGAGCGCGACCACGAGCGCGATCGTCGCCAGGAAGAAGCCGCTCAGCGGGTCGAGGTAGATGAAGCCGCTGAGCGCGTGCACGCGGTGGCCGTCGCTGAGGTCGATCGCGAGCGCGACGCGACGGCGAACGTCGCCGAGCCCGGAGGCCGCCGCGACGGCCCCAGCGGCCGCGCCCGCGGGGTCAGCGCGGTGGCGAGCGCCGGGCGCGAGCGGGAGCACGACGACGATGATCAGCGCGAGCGCGATCATCTCGCTCAGCTGCCTCAGCTCGGGTGCGCAGGCCTCGGCCAGCTGGCGCGCGAGACCGGAGACGAACGCGATCATGATCAGCACGGCGGCGACGAGATCGAGGAACACGCCGGCCTCGACGATGAACGGGAACGTCGCGACGATCGCGATCGCGCCGAGGAACACCCCGTTCTCGATGATCAGCCAGCCGATCAGCTGCGCGATCGTGTGACGGCGGACGACCATGCACAGCCCGCCGAGCAGGATCACCGCGGTCGAGATCGGGACGACCGCCTGCGCGACGAGCGCGCTCGGAACCGTGCCCGGGCGGATCGCCAGGAACGCGAACGCGGTCAGGAACGCGCCGAAGATCAGCGAGCTCGACAGCCCGGTGGACAGCGCGACGTCGCGCTTGAGCGCGAAGCGCTCGATCAGGAAGTGGCGCGTGCCGTACGGGATCCCGATCCCCTTGACCAGGAACGTCAGCGCCGCCAGCACCCAGAGCCCGGCGTCGTGCTCGTGCACCGCGACGACCGCGGCCGCGAACGAGAGCACGATCGACTGGAGCCCGTAGTAGATCGACGTAGCGGTCAAACAGCTTCGATCCCAGGCACGCGAACGCGCACAGCAGGATCACCACCGCAGCCATGTCGAGCAGCACCCCCTCCGCCGAGGTGGCCGACAGGCTCTCGACGCGGCGAGATCACGCCATCGCATCCTCAGCTCCCCAGCACGTAGGAGGTGGCGATCCCGATCAGCGCCAGCAGGAACGCGGCGCCGAGGTACTCCGCGATCCGGAAGAAGCGCAGCTTCGCGAACGAGCTGTCGATGACCACGATCAGCAGCCCGCAGACCGCGAGCTTGCCGAGCAGCGCCAGCGATCCCGAGCAGGCCGCCGAGCCAGGCTGGTCGCGTCCCCAGCCCCCACGGGATCACGAACACGTTCATGAAGATCGAGGAGAGCAGGAACAGCTTCATCCACGACCCCCACTTGACGAGCGCGTACTCGCGGCCCGAGTACTCGAGCACGCGGCTCTCCTCGATCATCGAGATCTCGATCGACCCGCTCGGGTTGTCGATCGGGATCCGGCCGTTCTCGGCGAGCACCAGCATGAAGAACGCGATCGCCCCGAGCAGATGCGTCGGCAGCACGTACGCGGCGCCGGAGTGCGCGATCGCGTGGTTCTCGAGGTACGGGTTGTCGGAGTGCGACAGCGCGCCGACCGTGAAGAACACGAGGATCAGCGCCGGCTCGGCGAAGCTCCCGATCCACGTCGTGCGGCTCGCGCCCAGCCCGCCGAGCGGGCTGGCCGTGTCGAGCGCGGCGAGCGAGATCACGAAGCTCGCCAGGCGCCAGCACGAATGCGCCGCCGATCAGGTCGGCGAGGAACGCCAGCGGCAGCGGCTCGTCGGTGATGATCGGGACGATCGCCGAGACCGTCAGGTAGCAGGCGAACGCGACGAACGGCGCGCCGCGGAAGATCCACGACGCCTGGTCGGAGATCGCGCTGCCCTTCCGCAGCAGCTTGCGCAGATCGCGATAGGGCTGCAGCACGCTGGGTCCGCGCTTGCACTGCACGATCGCCTCGGCGCGGGCAAGGACGCCCGCATACAGCGGCGCCGCAAACAGCACTACCGCACTCTGGATGACCTGCAGGACGTCAGCCACGCGCTCTTCTCCGCCACGGACTCCTATCTCGGGAACGGAGATAGAAGCCATCATCCGCACCGGCTGTTAGCCGGGCTTGGAGTTACGCGGGCCTCATCGCGTGAACTAAAGGATCATATCGGCTAATGACACCGTGTTGTGCGATTTCGGAGCCCTCAACCGGTCGACTGATTGGGCCGGCCGCGGCCCGGAGGAAAAGCTCAGGGCCGCCGTAGCTCGATTCTGAGTGCCGCTTGCCGCCTCACTCGGCCGGGATCAACGAACGACCGGCATTGGAGACTCGAGATTGCCCAGCCAGCGAGGGGTGTAGCGCCAGTCCGATGCCGCATCACGCGTAATGTGGTCGAGGATCGCGGGCCGGACGAGATGGCGCTCGGGTGCGCTGGGGTCGATCGCGCGAACGCCCTTTAGGTTGGGGACCCCGCCCGGCTGGGCCAGGAAGACCAACTCGAGGTCGTGAACGCCCACGGACTTGACGCGCTCGGACACATACAGGAGCCGACCCGTGGTGACGTCGAGCCCGGTCTCCTCGGCGACCTCGCGCTCGCAGCGCGTCGAGCACCGACTCGCCGGTGTTGACGCGCCCACCGGGTAGCGACAGCTCCGGGCGGCCGCGGCGCAGCTGCTCGGCGACGATCAGCCGGCCATCGACCCAGATCACGGCACGTGCCTTGACCCTCATCGGCGCATTCCGCCGGACCCGAGGCCGGTGGCGCTGCAGGCGCTTGTCCGGTTCCAAGGCCGGACCTTCCGCGCGGGGCTCGCGGTAGACGGCGCTCGCACTCACTTCGCTGACGCGCCGACGCGACGTACTCCGTCTCAGAACCCGTGCAAACCACTAGCTCCACCAAACCTCCACAAGCCGTGGACCTTGTCGGTAGAGGCCATCAGCGGCGCCAGCCGCGGTTCTGAGCGAGCCTCATCGCTCAAGCGACAGCATACTCTCGATCGACATGCGACCAGGGCCGCGCTGTATGCATGGCGCGTCGTAGCCGGGCTGTCAGCCGGCATTGCAGATGAAGCGGAGTCGATCCGGCGTCCGCGCTCTGGGGTACTGTATCAAATCGAGCGATGAGGCTCGCTCATAACCGCGGCACCGCCGCTGATGGCCTCTACGAAAGCTGAAGCGATGCTCGTGGAGGTGCAATGACAGGCGTAGCGGTTGTGTCAGCCGATCACCACGGATTGCGGACCAAGGCGAACCACGGTGACGACGATGGCTGAGCACCAGCGGATCCGCACCGGCCTTTGCGTGGCGCTGTGTGCGCTCGCACTCGGAGGCGCCGGCGTGGCGATAGACACGCTGGGCCCCGGTGCGCTCCGCGTGCTCGGCCTGGTGCTGATCGTGTTCGGGATGATGGGCGTGGGGCAGGCAGCCGCGATCGCGACGGGCCGCATCACGCCCTACGCGCCGCGAGACCGAGAGAACCGCGATGCGGGCCGCGACTGAGCTCTACTGTCGCGTGGAGATCCCGAAGGGCTCGGCGCTTGACCCGCCCAGCGCACGTCAGCGCCGCACGGCGCCTGTGCCCGGCCGACCGCTGCGTTTTCCCGGACACACTGGCGGAGTCCGGGAGGCCGCTTGAGGCGCTCGTGGTCGCATCGCTTCCAGGCCGCGCGGGCGGCAGGATCGCGGTAAGACCGGTCGGGCTCCTGCGCGCCCGCAGTCACCCCGGCGTCCGCGAAGTCGTTGTGTGCGTCCCGGTCGAGGACCGCACCTGGGGCGCAATCGAACGCACGCAAGACCTCCCGCCTGCAGCTGCGATCAGAGATCGAGCAGCTGATCGAGCGACGTCCGCACGCCCGGGCAAAGACGGAACCGGTCGCGTGGTGCTCTCGTGATGAGGCGCTGGCGGCTATCGACGACGCGGCCGCGCGCTGGGCGGCGACTGCGGACGGGCATGGGTAGGGCACCGACGCACTACTGCTGGCACTGCTATGGCGCCAACGCGCGGCCGACCGGGCCCTGCGCGGACTGCGGCCAGCGCATCGAACAGCCCGCGGACGTGACGTGGACCGATCAGTTGATCTGGGCGCTCGGGCACCCGATCCCGGAGACCAGGATGATCGCCGCTCAGGTTCTCGGTCAGCGCCGCGAGCCAGCCGCCGAAGAGCCGCTCAGAGCGTTGGTCCGCGATCGCGATCCATTCCTTGCCGCGCAAGCGCTCCACAGCCTGATCGCGATCGTCGGAGTCGCGGCGCTCACGGGCGAGGTGCTAGAGCCGCTCGCGCGGTCCGGCGCTCCCGCGGTCAATCGGGTCGCCCTACGCGCCTTGCGACGGGCGCGGGTGATCGCGACGGGCGCTCAGCGATCGCGACGGTGGGCGATCACCGCGGCGCTCGCGACCGTGGGGCTGACGATCGCCGCCGGGCTGGTCGCGATTGCGAGCCGGTCACCGCTGTCAAGCTCGGCACCGGTCAATGCGACATCCGCTCGTGCGCCGATCACCGCCCTGTTCATGGTGCTCGCCGCGGCGGGAATCGTGGTGATCGTGGCGATCGTGGCGTTGATCTGGCCCAGGCGTGGCAGCGACGAGCCCGAGTTCGTGTACGAGCGGCCAGGGGTGTCCTGGATCTCCAAGCTGATCGCGATTCTGTTGCCGCTGGCGCTCGGGGCGGCGCTGGTTGTCGCGGCGATCGTCGGCGCGCATGGCGCGCAGCGAGCCTCGGGCGTCGGGAATGCGAGCCTGGTCGGCACCGGATCGGCAGGTCGCCTCGTCGACGAGCGACCGTCGGCCGGAGGTGGGTTCGTGCTCCCCGGATGGCTGCCATACACGGTGATCGCAATCGTCGCGCTCGCCGCGGCGCTCGCGATCGTCGTGTTGCTTGTACGCCGACAGGGTCACCGACGACGAGCCACGCGGCAGCGACGTCGCCAGCTCCGCGGTCGGAGCGGCGATCGGGGCGCTCGATACGGCGGTCGATCCCCGCGCCGCGGTGATCGCTGCCGTATCAGGCGATGGAGGGCACGTTTGCCGCGTACGGAATCGCGCGCTCGGCGACCCGAGGCGCCACGCGGAATACCTCGTCCGCCTGCTCGCGGGACGCGGCGCCGGCACCGACGACGCGCGGACTCTGACGGGGCTCTTCGAGGAGGCGAGGTCGCAGCACCCATCCGATCCCCGAGCGCGTCCGCGAGCTCGCGCTCGCCACATTGCGGGAACTGCGCGCTCGGTTGGAAAGCGATGGTCGGCGGTGACGCTGATCGTCGAGCTGGCGCTCGTCTTGCTCGCCGCTCTCGGAGCCGTCGACGTTCCGTGGCTGCTGCCGCTCCCCGACCGGATCGCGCGAGACGAGGCGCAGCGCCGATCTGAAAAACGGCCGGCGCAGCTAGTCTCACTTGAGCGACTCGTGCCGAGCGTGGCCCATTCAGCGCTGGACGTCCATGCCTCCGCTTCGGCCGCTGCTCGTCTGAGATCGTCAGCAGACGGCTCGCGGTTCACGGGGACGGCGCTCGAAGCGGATCTCTGAACCGCGCCCGGGTCGCCGGGCGCCGGCGACCAGCTGTGCGGAGATCGTCCGACCCGACAGGCCATTCCCCGAGGACCGCTCTCGCTCCTGGCCTGTGCAAGGCGCGCGAGCTTGAGGCGGCGCTCGACGCGCTCGAGCGCCTGTGAGCGGCGTCATCGTCACCGCGTGCGCGCGGACTGCTGATCGCTCGCGGCCGCTGGTTTGGTCGCCGGACGCGCGAGCGGTCAGCCCGAGCTTGCGGCATCAGCGAGTGCCATTCCTGGTCCTGGTCGCGATCGGCTTGATTGCAGCACGGGAGCCGCAGCTGCAGCGCGCTACGATCGAGCTTGAGGGCGCCGCGCGCAACGGCTCGAGGGGGAGACGACCCCGGCAGCCGTCACGGTCCGCAATCAGGCCACGGTCCCCTGCCGAGCTCGACCGGGCCGATCCGAACGCGGCCGTATGGGGCTTCGCTCGATCCCGATGGGCCGCTGACCGGTACGCCGGGCACGCGGCTGCAGCGTGACGTCTTGCGTTCTCCTCGATCCCGCACCTGAGCGGTGGGGGGCGCATGCGCCATCGGTCCGGTCGCGATCCAGGCGCGTGCTCATCGACTGGGCGCTCAGGCTCACGGCGAGCGCGGCTCGGCGAGCGGGCGACCGTGCGAGTCTTCCCGAGCGAGCAGCGGCTGCGCGAGCTGGTACGCGCTCGCTTCGGACGCAGCCCGTTCCTCGGAGACCCACGTGGCTGCGGTGCGCGGCGCCGGGATCGAGTTCGCCGACATTCGGCCGTTCTGCTGCCCGGGGACCGGTGTGCGCCAGATCGACGGGCGCGCTACACGCCCGACGCAACGCCTTGTATGTCACCGAGCGACCACCCGGAAGACGCTGAGCGACGTGGCGCCGCCGTCGGACACTTTCGAGGAGGGGCGGCGATGGCGCGCGAAGCGGGACCCTGGACGACGCGCCCGCGCGCGCGGCCGCGTCATTGGCGCGCGCGCACCTCGCGCGGCGCGACCGGGTCGCGCTGGTCGACTTCGGGGGGACTCCTTCATTGGCTTGAGCCGGGCGTTTGGCGACCATCCAGCTGTACCGGATCATCGACGCGCTGATAAGGAGCGAGATCGCGTTTAGCTACGCATGGCGCGCGGTCGAGAGCATTCCTCGCCGGATCCTTCCGCCCGGCGCGCTGATCCTCGCTGTCACCCCGCTGCTCGATGAGCGATCAATCCGCCTGATCACCGATCTGCGGCGACGAGGCGCCGACCTGACGGTGGTCGAGGCATCACCGTTGACGCACGTGTCCGCCGGCCCGGCCGCGACCGACGCGCTGGCGTACCGGCTCTGGGCGACTGCAGCGACGGGCGCCGCGTGCCAGACTGCAGGCACTCGGGATCGGAATCGCCGTCTGGGATGACGACCACGCGCTCGGTCCGGCGCTTGAGGGGGTGAACTCATTTCGACGCTCCGCCCGGCACGTCGTGCGGGCGGATAGCCGTAGGGCTGGCCGCAATCGTGCTCGCCTGCGGCCTGGGCGTCCTGTGCGCGAGCGACGCAGGTGCGAGCGGCGTGCTGGCGTGGTACGGGACCGCCGCTGCGGTCGTGACGCTCGCGGTTGCGCTGGCGGTGGGGGCGCCAGCGGGCGTTCAGGCGTCGCTGGTCCCGCTGGCGGCGGTGCTGCTGTTGCGTCATGACGAGAGGCTGCTGCTGGCACCGCTGTACGGGGCGTGTCTGCTGGTGGTGGGCGAACTGGGACAGCGATCGATCGAGCTTCGCGGCCAGGGGTGGATCGGCCCGGGGGTGATCGCCTCACGACTGCTGCCGGCCCTCGTCGTCGGCGCACTGGGCGCCTGCGCGGCAGTGCTCGCGGCGATCGCTGGTGACGCTCGCCCCTGCGCGGTCGGTCATCTTCACGGCGGTCGGAGCCGTCGCGCTGGTCGCGGCAGTGGCGTCGATCACCTCGCTCGCGCGAGGCGATCGCAGGCGCGGCGAGCCGCGCTGCGACCCCGGAGACGGTCGGCGGGGTGACCGACTCGCGCCGCCGCGTGACCGCGGTGCGGTGTGCGCGGAGGCGCTGCTCACGGGCGCAGCGTCGCCGACAATGCCCTGGGGTCCAGCAGCAGATCCAGGCAAGAGCGCGCCGTCGCGCAGACCACGTCGGCGGCGAATAGCGCCCGGGCGCTCGCGCCCTCCGGGCCGATGATCGCGATCACCAAGCGCGGCGGCGCGCAAGCATCGAGCACGTCGTTGCTGCCGTTGCCGACCAGCGACGCACCGTTCGGCTGCCCAGGGACTGCTACGAGCAGCCCGAGCTTGTCCTCGCCCGACGCGGCTCTGACCCGATGGCCATCGTTGCAGAGCTGCGACGGCGAGCTCGTCGAGGGTGCCGAACGTGTCGGCGGATACCAAGCGAACTCCTGAAGGCAGCTCGCCGCAGCGCGAGCGATGCGCTCCGCTCGATGCCGTCGAGCAGCTGGCCCTCGGTCGGTCGAGCGTGCCGTTGACGTCGAGCAGGAGGTGCTGCAGCCGCAGGCTCGCCGAGGCCGGGGATCGACAGCGGTGAGCGTCATCAGAATTAGAGCGCGGGCCTGTCGCGCCAGGCGTCGGCTCGTTCGCCGGTGGCGCCCGAGCGCGGACTGCCGACGAGGCGTGCTGGGGCGCGGAACGCCGAGCGCGAGCGGTCGGGCGGGCGCAGCCCGAACTCCCTGACCCAGTAGCTGGTGCCGCCGCTGCGGCGGGCCGCTCGCAGCAGGCGCCGATCTCGCCGGCGGCTACGAACTCCGCGGCCTCGCGGCCACGTCGTCCTGACCGCTCAGGAAGACCGCCAGGGCCAGTTTCGCGGAACTCGGCTCCTCGGTCGATCGGCGGCGCGCTGCCGCCGTCGCGCCTTACCCATCTTGACGCCCAGCCGCGCCGCCCAGGCGCGCGTCCCGCCGTGTCTTGAGCACGGCCTGGTAGAGGCCCGGACGGCGCGCTCGAGACGAAGTCGGCGGTACCGCGGCCACTCGTCGCGCCCGTCGAGGAATGCCACGCAGCGCGTCGGCGGATCGTCTGATCGTTCCACTTCGGCCAGCGGCGCTCCGCCGCGACGCGGTGTCGGCGGGTTGGCGGCGCGCTTTCGCGGCCGGCTCGCGGGGGCCTGTCTGGGCCGACAGCGCGACGCCGAGCTCCGCCGCCCAGCGCTCCGGCGCCGCCGTAGTGGCGCAGGACTTCTCGCAGCCCGCCGGAGGTCGGCCGCGTCGAACTCGCGTCTGGGTCGGCCAGGTCGTGCGGCCGCCCGACGAAGTCCCTGCAAGCGTCGCGCGAATCCGATCGTCGGTCCAGCTGCGCACGCCGCCTGCGGCGGCGGTCGCCGCCCTGCGAGTCTTCATCTCGCGGGCCCACCACTGCGCGCCGTGGATGCGCGCGATCGCATCGCGCAAGCCTTTGGCGCCGCCGGCGACGAACTCGTCGTACGTCGGCCACGTGTCCCAGCCGGCTAGGAAGTTCGTCAGCTCGCCGCGGATCGCGTCGTCGTCCCACGCGCGCCCGCGACGAGATCGGTGTCGGTGCCCGCCGTCAAGGACTACACGTCCCGGGCCTTGCAGACTGAGGGGCGACGTGTTCGGGCTCGCGCGTGATGACCTCTCCGACGGATGAAAACCACAGAGGCCATCAGTGCCAGGGCACGGTTTCGGCGAGCCTCATCGCCTGATGACAGGATAACGCCGTGCCGCGGTCCTAGCGGGTCTGCCGGCCGGCATCGCTATATTGCTTCGTCGGCTTGCAGAACGGCGATGGAGTTCGCCGGGCCTCGTGGCCGAACCGCCTTCGGGCTGATGGCTCCTACGCACAGGTTCAACCGTCTCGCGTAGGAGCCAAGCCGAGATCATGCTGCCGCCATGGGGAGTTCAGGTCTGCCAGGTGCTGGCGATGCTCGTGTTCGCGCCGTTGATCAGCGGCGTGATCGCCAAGGCCGAGGCGCGGGTCCAGTGGCGCACGGGGCCGTCGGTCCTCCAGCCCTACTACGACATCTGCGAAGTTCTTCCGCAAGGAGTCGGTGCGGCCGCGAGACGGCGTCGCCGTTCTTCGAGCTGGCGCCGCTGATCGCGTTCGCGTCCTACTGCTCGATCGCGCTGCTGATCCCGGTGCTGACGAACTTCCCGCTCCCGCTCGGCACCGCCGGCGACATCCTCGGCGGCGCGCTGCTGTTCGGGCTGGCCGGGTTCGTCACCGCGCTGGCCGGCGTCGACTCGGGCTCGGTGTACGCGGCGCTCGGCTCGAGCCGCACTCAGTCGGTGGCGACGCTGGTCGAGCCGACGCTGATCTTCGTGTTCTTCACGGTCGCGCTGGTCACCGGCACCGACCTGCCCGTACGCGCTGAACGCGACCCTCGCGCACTCGTCCTCGGAGTACTTCCGCCCCAGCCATCTGCTGGCCGCGGCGGCGTTCTTCGCGATGCTGCTGGTCGACACCGGCCGCGTGCCGATCGAGAGCCAGGGCTCGACGCTCGAGTTCGGGATGATCGACGACGCGCGGCTGTTCGAGCACTCGGGCCCGGCGCTGGCGCTGTTCCGCTGGTCGTCGACGATGAAGCAGTTCCTGCTCTACGTCGTGTTCCTGAACGTGCTCGTGGTGCCGTGGGGACTGGCCGAGCGACCGCAGCGTCGGCGCGGTCGCGGTCGGGCTCGGCTGGCTGCTGGTGAAGATGATCGGGCTCGGGCCTGGTGATGGTCGTGATCGAGTCGAGCTTCGCCAAGCTCCGGCTGTTCCGGATCCCCGACTTCATGGGCGCGGGCTTCGTGCTCTCGGTGCTGGCGATCCTCGTCTTCTACCTGGCGAACGGCTGACCGGATGCCCGCCGCGCCTCACTACGACTTCGCCCACGCCGACCGCGGCGCTGATCGCGATCGCCGCGCTGCTGAGCGGGCTGGCGCTGCTGGCGGTCAAGCAGGTCCACGAGCAGGTGCGGGTGTACGCGGTGCTGTCGGTGTTCGCGGCCGGCTACACGCTGCTGGTCGGCATCGATCGAGGCGACGCGGCGCTGATCGTGCTCGGCGGTGTGGACGGCGGTGATCAAGGTGATCGTGATCCCGGTGGCGATCGACCGGGCGGTCACGCGGCAGGTCTCCGAGCACGAGGTCCCGCTGGTCGTCCAGGTGCCGATGTCGCTGCTGATCGGCGTGGCGCTCGCCGGGCTGGCCTACTGGTCGGCGTCGGCGCTGCCGATCCACGGCGCGCTGCTGCCCACCCCGGCGCTCGGCATGCCGCTGGCGCTGGTGCTGGTCGGGTTCTTCTTCATGATCACCCGCCAGAACGTGATCAGCCAGATCGTCGGGCTGCTCACGCTCGAGAACGGCGTGTTCCTGGCCACGGTGGCGATCGCGCCGGGGCTGCCGTTCGCGATCGGCTTCCTGCTGCTGCTCGACCTGCTCCCGGCGGTCCTGTTCTACGGCGTGTTCGCCCGGCTGATCGCGGCGCGCGCGAAGACCACGAGCATCGAGGACATGGCGGTGCTGCGCGGCTGATGGCGGTCTGGCTGCTGATCGCGCTCGGCGCTGGCGCTCGGCCGCGGCGGCGGTCGACGCTCGTGATCGGCGACCGCCCCGTCAGCGGCTGGCTCTCGGCGCTGGCCGCGGCCGCGGCTCGTTCGCCGCCGCGCTGGTCGCGGTGTTCGCCTATCACGTCGGCCGCGGCCGGCACGCGCTCGGCGGCGCGTTCTTCCTCGACGGCCTGAGCGGCGTGTTCCTGATCGCGGTCGCGTTCGTGTACGCGGTGGTGGCGATCTACTCGGTCGGATACCTCCGGCCCGGGATCGGGCACATCCGGCTGCGGCGCGTGGTACTGGCCGCTGCTGAACCTGTTCGGGCTGGCGCTGCTGGCGACGCCGATGGTCGCCAACCTCGGCGTGATGTGGGTCGCGGTCGAGCTGACGACCGTCGTCAGCGCGCTGCTGGTCACCAGCGAGGGCTCGGACGAGTCGCTCGAGGCCGGGTGGAAGTACATCGTGATCGGCTCGGCCGGGCTGGCGCGTCGGACTGCTCGGGATCGTGGTCATCTACGCCGCCGGCGTGCCGAGCCTCGGCGACCACTACACCCCGACCTACACGACCCTCGCCGACGCCGCGCCTCACCTGAATCGGTCGCTGGTGCGCGCCGGGTTCGCCTTCGTGCTGGTCGGCTTCGGGACCAAGGTCGGACTGGTGCCGATGCACGCCTGGCTGCCGGACGCCCACTCGGAGGGTCCGAGCCCGATCAGCGCGATGCTCTCGGGCGCGCTGCTGGCCGCGGCGCTGTACGCCGTGCTGCGGCTCGGCGCGATCACCCAGCTCGCGGTCGGACCGACCTACGTGCACGTGCTGCTGCTCGTGTTCGGAGCGCTGTCGCTGGTGCTGGCCGCCTTCTTCGCGCTGCGCCAGACCAACTACAAGCGGCTGCTCGCGTACTCCTCGATCGAGCACATGGGGATCGTCTCGCTGGGGATCGGCATCGGCGGTCCGATCGCGGCCTACGGCGCGTTCTTCCACGTGCTCGTGCACGCCGCCGGCAAGACGCTGGCGTTCTTCGGCGCCGGCGGGCTGCTGAGCCGGTACGAGACGCGCGAGGTCGACGACGTGCGCGGCGTGATCCGGGCGGCGCCGTTCACGGGCGTGATGGTGCTGCTCGGCGCGCTGGCGATCACCGGCGTGCCGCCGTTCGGGATCTTCCGCTCGGAGCTGCTGATCGTCACCGGCGGGTTCTCGCGGTCGAAGTTCGCGCTCGCCGGCCTGCTGGTGGTGTTCGCCAACGTCGCGTTCGTCGGCGCTCTACCAGACGTTTCACCGGATGGTGCTGTCCCGCGCGGACGGCGTCGAGGCGCCGCGCCAGCGCGACGCGCCGCCGCGAGCAGCCGCTGATGGCGGCGGCGATGCTGGCCAGCCTGGTCGTGGTGCTCGTGCTCGGCCTCTGGATCCCGGGTCCGCTCGAACCAGCTGCTGCACAGCGCCGCGGCCGTGATCGGAGGGCGGACGTGATCGCGCTCGAGCGAGCGGCGCTGCGACGCCGGCGACGCTCGCCGCCGAGCTCGAAGCGCTCGGCGGGCGGCTGATGATGCTGTTCGTCACCGGCGAGCCGGCGCGACGCGCGAGCTGTGCGCGATCGTGCGTCAGGCGATGGCCGCGTCGTGCGCCTGCGCGCGCCGCTGACGGGCGACTCCTACCCGGCGGTCACGCCTCGGGTCCCGGCGGCGCACTGGTTCGAGCGCGAGATCCACGACCTGTCGGCGATCGTTCCCGAGGGCCATCCGCGGCTGGAGCCGCTCGTCCGCCACGCGCCCGAGCGGGCGAGGTCGCGCTGCCCGACGAGCCGACGAAGTCGCGACCCGAGCACCGCGGCGCGCAGCGCCTGTCCGGGCCCGGGCGTGTTCGTGATCCCGTACGGGCCGGTCCGCTCCGGGGTGTTCGAGGCGGCGCAGTTCCTGGTCCAGACCGGCGGCGAGGACGTCGCCTACTGCGCCCAGCGCCTGTTCTTCAAGCGCCGCGGCGCCGAGCGGCGGATCTGCGAGGTTCCGCTCGAGCTGGCGGTGCTGGTCGCCGAGCGCGTCTCGGGAACCTCGAGCGTCGCGCACGCGCTGGCGTTCTCGCACGCGGTCGAGTCGCTGTCGCGAGACCGAGGTGCCGCCGCGCGTGCGCAGGCGATCAGGCGGGTCCTGGCCGAGCTCGAGCGGCTCTACAACCACCTCGAGGTGACCGTCCGCGAGTGCGAGGACGCGTCGCTGTCGGTCGCCCAGGCGCAGTTCGCCGTGCTCAAGGAGCGCCTGCACCGGCTGGCCGGCGCGGTCGTCGGCAACCGCTACCTGCGCGGCGCGGTCGTTCCCGGCGGCACCCGAATCGACCTCGACGCCGGGCGCGTCGACCTGATCGGCGCCACGCTGCGCGACTGGGAGCGCGACTTGGGAGCGCGTGCTCGCGGTGCTGCTGCGCACCGACTCGTTCCTGGATCGCCTGGTCAGCGCCGGCCCGCTGTCCGAGCAGGACGCCCGCGACTTCGCCTGCGTCGGACCGGTCGCCCGCGGCTCGGGGATCGACTCTCGACACGCGCCGCGACCTTCCCTACGACGGCTACCCGACGCTTCGAGGTGGCCCGTCACTCCGACGGCGACGCGATGGCGCGGATGGAGGTGCGCTTCCAGGAGGTCGAGCACCTCGCTCGAGCTGATCCGCGAGGCGCTCGGCTCGCTCGCCCCGGGCCCGGTGCGCAACCGCCTCGGCGCCGTTCGTCGACGAGTCGCGCGCTCGGCGCGGCCGAGTCGGCGCGCGGCGAGACGCTCTACTGGCTCGAGGCCGACGGGCCAGCATGCGCTGCGCTTCTGCAAGCTGCGGGCGGCGTCGTTCGTCAACTTCGGGATCTTCAACCGGGTGTTCGACTCGCAGGTGCTGACCGACTTCTCGTTCATCGAGCACAGTCTTGGCCTCTCGCCGGCGGGGTGCGACGCATGATCAGGTGGTTTCTGCGCGGCGTCGCGCCCGGCCGGCTGACGACCCGCTATCCGCGCGGCCGGAGCCGCCGCCGGCCGGCTTCCGCGCCCGAGCGCTGCTCGATCCCGAGCGCCGTCGACCGAGCGAGGCGCCGGGCGCTGCGCCGCGGTGTGCCTGCCCGGCGCGCTGCCGCTCGACGACCGCGGCGGCTGCGGCTCGACGCGGGGCGCTGCATCGGCTGCGGGCTGTGCGTCGAGGCCGCGCGAGGGCGCGGTCGACGATGGACCCGGCTACGAGCTGGCGGTCGCAGCCGGCAGCGGCTGGTCGTCGGCGATCGAGCGGCCGCGAGGCCGACGTCTCACCGCAGCTCGCTGGGCGGTGCGTTTCGCCGCTCGCTGCACATCCGCCACGTCGACGCGGGCTCCGACGGGGCGGTCGAGCAGGAGCTCGCCGCGCTGCTGAACCCGTACTACGACATGCAGCGGCTCGGGTTGTTCTTCACCGCGAGCCCGCGCCACGCCGACGTGCTGCTGGTCACCGGCCCGGTGACCGCGCCGATGGAGGAGCCGCTGCGGCGGACCTACGAGGCGATGCCCGAGCCGCGCGTCGTGGTCGCGGCCGGCACCGACGCCTGCAGCGGCGGCATCTGGACGGCGCCCGAGGTGCTCGGCGGGGTCGACCGTGTGCTGCCGGTCGACGTCTACATCCCGGGTGACCCGCCGAGCCCGATCGCGCTGCTGCACGGGCTGCTGCTCGCCGGCGGCCGCGTGCAGGAGGCTCGGCGCGCCGCGACGACGGACGAGGCGGCCGCGTGAGCGCGCTCGGCGGTGCTGATGATCGTCGGCGCGGCGGCCTGGCGCTCGCGGCGGCGCTCGCGCGCGATTCGCGGCGCGAGCTCGCGCGCGACTGCCGTGGGCGCGGTCGCCGCGTCGGTTGTGCTCGCCGTCGCCGGCTTCGTGGCGGTGTTCGGCGAGCAGCTGGTGTGGCAGCCGTTCCTTGGTTTCCGTTCGGGCGCGGCGGGGTGCAGGTCGATCAGCTCGCCGGCCTGTTCCTGATCCTCACCGGGCTTGTCTCGGCCTGCTGTTCATGACCGCCGCGGCGCAGGCGCCGCGGCTCGCGCGGGCGCTGCGCCCGCTGCTCGTGCTGTGCGTGGTCGGGGTGATCGTCGTCGACAACGTGTTCGAGTTCCTGATCGTCTACGAGCTGACGGTCGTCGCGATCTACGCGCTGATCAGCGTGCGCTACGAGGATCCGCGGGCCACGCCGCGCCGCGGCGCTGACGCTGACGCTGGCCAAGCTGGGCGGCGGGGCCGTGCTGGCCGGGCTGGTCCTGCTCGGCGTCAAGGCCGGGAGCTTCTCCTTCGAGCAGCTGGCGCATGCCGGCCCGCATCTGTCGGCCGCCGTGCGCGGCGTGTGCTTCGCGCTGCTGTTCGCGGGTTCGCCGTCAAGGCCGCGCTGATCCCGCTGCAGACCTGGCTGCCCGGCGCCTACGCCGGCGCCGACGCCGACAGCTCCGGGTTCGTCGCCGCCGTGTCGCTGAACGTCGCGTTCTACGCGATGCTGCGCGTCTGGTTCGGCTTCCTCGGCCATCCCGCCGTGTGGTGGGCGGTGGTCGCGCTGCTGGTCGGCGCGCTGACGGCGCTGATCGGGATCCTCGGCGGCGTGCTGCAGCGTGAGCTGCGGCTGTTCGTCGCCTACTCGTCGATCGAGAACGCCGGGCTGATCGTCGCCGATCTCGGGCTCGCGCTGATGGGCAAGGCGCAGCACCAGCCCGGGCTGATCGGGCTCGGGCTGATCGCGGCGACGTTCCAGATCACCGCCCACAGCTTCGCCAAGGCCGGACTGTTCGCCGCGGTGGCCACGGTCGAGCACAGCACCGGGACCAGCGACATGGAGCGGCTCGGCGGCCTGTACCGGCGGCTGCCGGCGGCCGCGATCGCCACGCTCGCCGGCGGCGCCGCGCTCGCCGCGCTGCCGCCGTTCAGCGGCTTCGTCTCCGAATGGCTCGGGCTCGAAGGGCTGATGCAGGGGTTCCGCGTCAGCGGCACCGGCTCGCACCTGGCGATGGCGGTGGCGGGCGCGCTGCTCGCCCTGACGGCCGGGCTGGCGGCGCTCGCGTTCGTCCGCGCGATCGGGATGACGTTCTTCGGCATGCCGCGCGACCGCTCGATCGAGCCGCCGGCGGAGCGCGGCGGGCGCGGGTCGGCATGGGCCTGCTGGCGGTCGCGTCGCTGGCGATCGGCGTCGCCGCGCCGTGGGTGGTCAAGGTGCTCGAGCGCTGCCTGGTGCCGGTCGGCGGCGTCCGCGGTCGGCAACATCAGCCAGCTCGGCTGGCTGATCGAGCCCGGCTACGCCAAGTTCGCCAGCATCAGCCCGACCGTGCTGGCGCTGACCCTGACCGGCTTCGCCCTCGGGGCGGCGGCCTGCGGTACCTGGTCAGCCTGCGCCGCGCGCGGCGCGTGCCGGTGTGGGCGTCGGGCGTCGCGGTCTCCGGCCGGCGCGCCCAGTACACCTCGATCGGCTACGCCAACATGGTCCGGGTGATCTTCAACGTCGTCTACCGGGTCCGCACGCAGCTGCGGAGCGTCGGCGACCAGCGCTTCCCCGAGCGGCTCAGCATGATGCGCGCCGAGCCCAGGATCTTCGATCCCGGCTGGCTGTACCGGCCGATCACCGGCGCGTTCATCCGCGTCGCCGAACTCGTGCGCAACATCCAGGCGGGCCCGCTGGGGCTGTACCTGCTGTACCTGCTGATGGCCTTCATCGCGTTGCTGGTCATGGCGCCGCGGCTCGGCTAGCGTGCGGCACGTGAGCTATGGCGCCGCGGGCGCAAATGACTCCCCGGGCTAATCGCCGGGCGGCCGACGGACGTTGCCGAGCCAACGTGGCTGGTCGGGCCAGCCGTCGGCCACGTCGGCCGCGATCTGCTCGATGATCGGCGGCCTGATCGACTGAGCCTCGGGCGAGTCAAACGCGACCAGCGCGTCGCCCGAACCGAGCTGCGGGTTTCTCAGCTCAGCAAGCCAGAAAGGTTGAGATCGTGAACACCGTACATGCCGACCACCTCGGCCACGTAGAGCAGGCTTTGCGGAACCACCTCGAATCCGGTCTCCTCGACGAACTCGCGGGTCAGGGCTTCAGCGATCGATTCGCCATCTCGCACGCGGCCACCTGGAAGTAGGACGTGCTCGACTCCCTGCCGAAACTCGCGCGAGACCAGAAGCTTGCCGTCTCGGACTACGACGGCTCGTGCCTTTACCTTCATCCGTTACGCCCCGGCTCGGACGCCGACCCGGCCGGCGGTGGCCAGCCCGCCGTCAGGAAGATCGCGCGGCGCCACGAATCCTGTTCGGCGCCCTTCGGCTCGTGGCGGTACCTGTCGTCCTGCTTTCGCACATGCTCCCGCAGATCGCGAGCAGGGAATGTGTCGCTTGGCGCTGGACGACAAGGATCAACTCACGATCCTCGACGTCACGGCGGCATCCCACACCAGCTCAAAATGCGCGAAACACAACCCAGGGGACGCCTCGAACTTCTCGAAGACCAGGGCTGGTCGCGAGCTCATCGAGCAGGTATTGGGCATTGGCGCGAGTGCTCCTGTCGACTCGCACACGCGGGACACGGCGCGCGGCGAAAGCGCGCATCCGTCCTAAGCGCATCGAGGTCCTGGGCGATCCCGGCCATCGCGTCCACGAACAACGTGCTCAGCGAAAGCGTCGAATGCATGCCGTCGACCTCGATTCGGCGCAGCATCTCGATGTGCTCAGCGCAGAACCCGCACGCACGCCGGACCTCGTCGATCGACTCTCCCTGATCGGCACCCTCGTCAAAGAAATGCCAGATGTACTCGCGATCGGCCTTGTGGGCGACACGGCAGAGTGGACAGATCCCGCTCCGCAGTCCCTGTCGCAGCCAGGCTGTGAGTACGCGGAGGGAGGGCGTCACCCGATCGCCCGCAGCGACGCGACCCGAGGGGTCGCTCGCTGGTGCTCGACGGCGCAGTCTCAAAGGCAGACCTCCACGTCTCAAATGAGACGACAGCAGAGGCCATCAGCGGACATCGCGGTTCCCGCGGCGGGCGCGGTAGCGAGCCTCATCGCTTCGGGCGAGTCTACCGGTGTCAGATGTCGGCAGAGTGCTGCCGTCGGATCGTACGATCGCCGCGGGGTGCTCACGCGCCCTTGGGGTCTGGCGGGGGGACTGGCAGCGCCGTCAGGCACTCCCGTACCACATCCTCGGTTGGACCCGCTGGACCCACAGCTCTGGTCGCAGCGCCAAGCGGTGCGCTAGAGCCGGCACCGCGATCGCCTTGACGTCATCGGGGACGACGAAGTCTCTGCCGTCGAGAACTGCTCTTACCCGCCCGAGTTTCATCAGCGCGAGCGTCCCGCGAGGGCTGGCGCCCACCTGGACACTCGGGCTGCTGCGGGTCGCGCCGACCAGCTCCACCATGTAGCGGCCGACGCTGTCTGAGACGTGCACCGGCTCAGCCACTCGTTGCATGGCGAGCAGCTGATCGCGGTCGACCACCGGCAACAGCTCAGCCTCGTCATCGCCGCGTTGGACCCGGCGCTGGAGCAGCTCCCACTCGTCGTCGGGGGACGGATAGCCCACCCGCATCCGGATCAGGAAGCGGTCGAGCTGGGCCTCGGGCAGGGGATAGGTGCCTTCCAACTCCAACGGGTTCTGCGTCGCCAGCACGAAAAACGGGCTCGGGCAGCCGGCGGGTGGCCCGTCCACGGTCACCTACGCTCCTGCATCGCTTCGAGCAGGGCCGACTGGGTCTTCGGGGGGGCCCGGTTGATCTCGTCTGCCAGCACCAGGTTGGTGAAGATCGGGCCGGGCCGGAACTCGAACTCGGCCGTTCGCTGGTTGAAGATCGAGGCGCCGGTCACGTCTGACAGCATCAGGGCCGGAGTGAACTGCACCCGCGAGAACCCCGGGTAGGGTGACCGTGGCAAACGACCGCGCGATCAGTGTCTTGGCCAGCCCCGGGTTGTCCTCGAGCAGGACGTGTCCGTCGGCCAGCAGCGCACAGAAGGCCAGCTCGAGCGCCGAACGCTTGCCCACCACCGCGCGCTCGACCTCGTCGAGCACCCGCTGGGCGCGCTCGGCGACCTCGTCCACGGCGGTTTGAGAGGTCTCAGTCACGCCAACCTCAGCCGTCGAGGGGAGGGGGGGGTCGTCCTCGGCCGGCGCGGGACCGCCCTCGAACACCCGCCCATCGATCTGCACCAGGGCGCGCAGCCACGCCCCCCGTTCGCTCCCGGCCTGTTCGTGGCGGGGTCGCCCAGGCCGACTTCCGCGCCGTCTCCTCCACCTCCCAGGCCAGCACGTCGAGGCGAGCGGCCAGGTGGCGGCGCGCCGGCTCGGCTCGCCGGCCGGGGGCCCCAGCAAGAAGCGAGACCGTGGCGAAGGCACAGGCCGTGGCTGTGCTCGTAGCACTCGCGCAGCGGCGTGAGCGCAGAGCGCCAGGCGCGGAGCAGGTCGAGCTGGCTGTGCTCGATCGCTTCGCGCGCGTGGCACGCGGGGCAGTGCGGCACAAACGTGAACTCCTCAAGCGCGCTCCGCAATCGGTCCTCAGATGTGTGGCGGCCGCGGCTCGGTGGCGAGAGCCGGCCGAGCCGCTCGATGAGCGTCGTGAGCATGCCGACTCGGCCGGCTCGCTTGCGCCGCATCGCCTCGGCGCCGGCGTCGAGATCGGCTAGGTACAGGTCATGCAGATGCGTCGAGCAGAGCTCACCGGGGTCGCGGACCACGGACTGATCGTGCTCGCGATTGCGCTCGGCCAGCCATCGCACGTAGCTGCGATCCATGTGACCGCTTGAGAGACAGACAGGGCATGTTTCGATCGCAACCCGGGCGCATAGCGCGTCGATCGTGGTGTCGGTCGGATGGGTGGGCAGGTGATCGCGCCATCGTGCCCGGCGTGAAGCGTCGCGATCGGCGCCGGCCAGGAGCGCGAGTCCGGACTGTCCCAGATCCTCAAGGCTTGCCAGAAGGCGCTCGCAAGCCAGTTGGATCACCGGGTGCTCGGCGCTCGCCGCGGCCTGAAGGACGTGAGGCAAGCACATGCCCCGATGCTCGCGGTAGGACCGAGCTTTGGCCGGATCGCGCAAGCCGTCGACCAGTAGCTGGCAGGCGCGCTCGGATGCCGAGCCGCTCGCGTCGCAGGCCGGACACGGGCCCGGCGCTTCTCCGCCGAGCCGCTCGCGCGCGCCCGCGAGAGCCTGGCGCATGACCCTGGTCATGACCGGGCCTGCCCCGATCTCTTCGACGAGCAGGCGCGAGTGCGCGGGACACATTCCCAAACCGGCGCGCAGCCGTGCCTGGACCTCGATCGCCGTCGACGTCTCGATCACGAACCACGAAAAGAAGCTGCGCTCAGCCTCTGCGACATAGGCGCACGCGGGACAGCCCGGATCCATGAGCAAGCGCTCGAGGTCGGACAGGATTCCGCCCCGGCTCTCATCTGTTGGAGTTGAGGCCGGCGCGGCCGCAGTCGGACCTCGACGCCAGCCGCGAGCCGACAGCACCGATGGACGGCTCATCGCTGATCGCTCACCATCGAGGCGGGAAGCCGTGCGATTTGCACGGTGCGCCGCCGCTTGACGGGCAGAGATACGCCGCGGTCCAAACGACAAATCAGACTGCGTGGCTCGCATGGTTGGGACGTGAAAACCTCCTGGATGTCGCATCGACGCGCCCTCGTCGGGCACGGTCTAGAAGCCATCAGCGCCAGGAGGCGCGGTCCACGGCGAGCCTCATCGCCGCCTTCAAGCATACCGGCGACCAAGCCCTGCCCTCGCTGGAGGTTGCACGGCTGCCATGTCAGTCAACGATCGGCCCGACGCGCCACGCCCAGCTCGGCCGCCCATCGTCGTACGCCGCCGTTGCGACTCGCGGCGTTGTACAGCTTCCGTTTGCCGGCCGCGGCGAACTCGCGCTCGGTCGGCCAGACATCGCGACCGGTGCAGAACGCCTGCAGCTCAGTGCGAATGCGCGCCTCGGTCCATGCTTTCGGCCCCGGCCTACCAAGGCTCGATCGCCACCGCACCCCCATGCGCTTTGCCCAGAAGCGGCTGCCTTCATGTCGGTAGATCGCGGTGCGCAGCGAGTCGAGTCCGGCATCATCGAACTCGCGCTGGGTCGGCCATGTCTTGCCGTCGCCGATCAGGTTCCTCAGCTCGGATTCGATCAGCTCGCGAGTCCAGCCTCGTCTGACGCCCGACAGGCGGTCCTTTCGCTGCAGGCCGAACTCCTGTGCCCAGCGGTCGGGACCTCCCGTCCGGTTGATCGCGTTCCGGAGCGCGGTCTTACCGTCGTGCTCGAACTCGTCACGGGAAGGCCACTCGTGTCGTCGGGCCAGGTAAGCGGCGAGGTCTGAGCGGATCCGCTCCTCGGTCCAGATCGGCGCGTAGCCAGGTCGCCGCTCGACGTACTGGACCCCCATCTCGCGCGCCCAGCGTCGCGCTCCTCCTCGCCCGGTGATGCTGTCGCGCAGAGCCTTGAGACCGGCACGCTGGAACTCTCGGTAGGACGGCCACTCCCCCCGCCCCGCTAGGAACGGTCGCAGTTCATCGCGGATCCGCTCCTCAGACCACGCGGACCGCGGCCGCGCGATCCGGCTTCTCTGTCGATCGGCGCGGCCCGCAAATTCGACGTTCTCGTTGCCGCCGTTTCCACCGACGTTCACCTCGCTGGAAGTCGCCCATCAGGAGGGCCTAGCGCCCGGTCCGCAGCGGCCGGGGGACCGATCTCGCGGCCGAAGACCCTGCGATATGAGTCTTCGCCGTAGCTCGTTGGCAGCGGCCTACCTTCGGAGAGCTTGAACGGACGCGTTCCATTCGTTTCGCGCTACGGCGCGTTAAGAACAGCGCCGTCTCCGAACGATGCTCAAACCAGCCGTCGGCGAGGTCGTACGGGTGCTTTCCAACAGGACCTTGACGCGCTCGGCGAGCATTGCCGCGATCACCCGGCGAGCGATCTCCGACCCCTCCCGCTCGTTGGTCGACCAAGAACGACTCGTTCCGCGGGCCAAGACGGCGACTTCGAGGTGACGTGGTCGGCGACCTAGCTCATCCAGGGCGAGTTCCTCGTCAAGCTCCACACCCTCCATCGCCTCGTCCTCCTCACGTTTGAAAGTGCGTCGGGGACGCCGCCGGCCAACATCCCGATGCAGCGCGCTCGCGCCGCAGACCATCCCGCACTCGGCCATCAGCTCCAAGGCCGAGCACTCCGCAGAAAAGTCGACTTGCCGCCCTGGGTCGCAGCCGTCGTTATCAAGAGCGATTTGTCGTATCCGCTGGGACGCGTTCTGACCACCGTCGACTCGATCGTGAGCCCCCGGCACACGTGGAGGGTGCCGACGCCGCCGCAGTAGCGCCAGCTTGCCCGGCGGCAGGCTGATCCCCGGTGAGCCGGTGGCTGGGACCTCTCTCGGCGAGCCGATCGCTCAGGTTCAGACAGCCCGCCCATCGAACGCGAGGTCGAGTGCGGAGCATGGTGAAGAACGACTCGACGTGATCGAGCGCCTGCGCCAGGGCGCTGGCAACCAGATTGAGCCCGCGATCACTTTCCAGCTAGCAAGCGCACGGAACCCGTTCTCCGTCGCGCTCGGGAACGTGGTGAACTATAGCCAGAGCGATCGAACACCCGCTCCAGCAAGCCCTGCTACGCGAGCGCGCGGCACCGCGAGCGCGTCTTGTCGTACCCTATTGCCAGTTGTAAGCCAGCCGTCACGAGCATGCCTGCCCTTCCAAACTCAGCCCCTGAGCTCGAGACTGGAGTCGGTGGCGAATCTGGTCATCAAGCTCGTGGCGCAGCATGGCGAACAGCTGGTGAAGATCCGGGCGAGCCAGAAGCTGGCGGCGACCTTGTCGGCGAGTTCCCCGCAGACGCCTCGGGACGCAACAAGAACCTGCCGTCTTCTTGTTGACGGAGTTTCCAGGTCGGTGACCGCGGCGAGTTGTGGCGCAGGAAGCGCTAGCCCAGACGCTTCTTCTCCGCTTTCAGGGCTTCGCCGCCGACTGGCTTGTCGTAGCTTTTCCCGCAGCAGCCGACAGGATGGCTCAAGTGAGTCGGCGAGGACCCGCTGGCGGTCGGTGACTTCCTCGGGATGGTGCAGGCTTTGCAGCAGCGCGCACCTGAGCAAGACCTTGAAGACGAACTTGTCTTCGCCGCCGCCATCGCGGCCGGCGGCGTACCTGCAGGCCGGCTTGAGAGGTCCTGGTCTGGGCCAGCTCGCCCTCGTTGACGAGCAGTTCGCCGCGCGACTCGAAGTCCCTTGTAGGTGCCGGGAATTCGAGGAAATACCTGGTTCGCACGGAATCCGCCTTTTCAGCGGCGCTTACCGTCGTAGAGCGTTGTACTTCTTCAGGGCGATGGGGGCGGCGTCGGCGAGGGCGTCGGCGGGCTTGCGCACCACCTTGTAGGTGCGGATAGTGGGATCCTCCTGCGGCACGACCGTGCTCATCATGCCGCCCGGTGCTCTTGCTGATCGTCGATAGCTTCATGGAGCGAAAGTCACCAAACCGCACAGCGCATCGAGTTCGAGGATCTGCATCAGTCGGTTGGGTGCCGACAGCGAGCACGTCGCCGGCGTGGCCGAGCGGAGGAGCCCTTCGTTCATGATCAACACGCTCGAGGGCGGTGGCCCGTTCGAGGTACTCGGTGGATCCGGACCAGCTCGTCCTCGAACTCCCCCGCAGCGTCTCGATGTCCTCCTCCTCGCGTTCGAAGTGGGTCGAGCCCGGGTCGGGGAGCAGCAGCCACGCGCGTCCGAGCCCGGAACCAGGAAGGCCGAGGCTGCCGCCGAGATGGTGCAAGCTGCCCGGGACGGGCGTCGCAGACGTCGGTCTGCCGCCGTATTGGGTCCGCTAGCTGGCGAGCACCCGCTCCGGGGCTTGTGGAGGTGGAGAGTCGTTGCAGATGACAGCAGCATCTTCCGCATGGATCAGCTTGCGCGCGAGCGCAAGGTGGGAGGCCTCGTGATCAGCAGCCTCCTCTTCCTTGAACTGCGAGCCAGACCACGGGGGGCGTGAACCTCAAACCGGTCGTCTTCAGGGGCATGATGTACTCCAGGTAGGCGAGGTAGCGTTCAACCTCCCGGTTGCAAACGGCCGATCACCTCGTCCAGTTCATACCTTAGTGGCGCTCAGAGACTCATCGAGCTACCGCGAAAGCGTCCCGCAATTGATTTGGCGACCAGATCGAGGATCTGCGCTTCGACATGGTTCATGTAGGCGTGCTCACGAGACCGAACGCGGTGATCGGTGGCCGCGCACATTTGAACTCGCGAACGTCTGCTCGATCTCGGCGCTGAAATCGGGCTCGTCTAAATGGGCGATCCGGACCCGGCTGCCTTCGAGCTGAACCGTGTAGGTGATCGCGGCGAGGTCGTCCGGGCGCTGTCTTATGTCCGATGCCAGGGTGGTGAAGTCACGGGATCGGGTGTAGCTGGCAAGGTGGTCGCGAAGCCCGACGAACCCCGTGAGCGCAGCTCGAGCGCCGAGTCGGTCAGTCAGTGACTTCTCCGCATCGCAGTAACGCGGACTGCGTCAACGAACCAGCGCTGCTTCTGGCGGCCGTAATGGAGCTTGATGTCAGCTGGACGTGATTGCGCCTTCAGCGCATTTCGTTCGCAACTCGCGGACCGCCTCCAGGAGGGATTCCTGCTCAAGGTCGCGCAGCACGTCATGTCGGTAGCTCACCGCCTCGTGCTGGTGAACGGGCCGGTAGAAGAACGGCTTCAGCGCATACTGCTCGCGTCCCGCCGTCAGGTCGGCGAGGATCTGATCCAGATGAAGGTCGCCGAAACAGCTCGGCTCCTCTAGCGTGTCGAGGCGCTCGACGTCGCGATCGAACAGGATGCTGCGAAACGCCATCAGCTCGCCCCGTATGATCCGGCCCGACCCGGACCGCGTCTCTCGTCGGCCGGCGGCACGCGGGCATCCGTCCTGAGACTCTGCGTCGAGTTCGACGTACTCGCCTGTGGGCAGAATCGCCGGTGACGAAGACCCCTCTGCGCGCCAGTCAGAAAGAGGAGAGGGGCTGGTTCGCGGCGCTGGGGCTGAATCATCAGCTTCCGGCGGTCTTGGCCAGCCATCAGCCGCGGTGGTGGTTTAAGGCAGGCTCTGGCGATCATATGAGCTGGAGTGGGTCGGCTCCCGCCCGCGCGAGCTGGCAGCGACTCGGGATCGATGTACGCTGGCCCCGTCGAGTGGGTCGCGATCGATCCCGCAATGTGAGCCGAAGCTACGTCGTGTGACATGGGACGCCGTTGAAGTGCTCAGTCCATCCCGAGGGGGCCCCGGCTCTCGCCATTGAGGAACTGCCTGACGAACGCGTCGTCGGACTGGAACACCGCCTCCGCGTTGCCCTCTTCGACGACCTTGCCCTTCCACAGAATGCAGAGGTAGTCGCGATCCTTCGTGCCGAGAACATGTCATGCGTGACGACCAGGTAGGTGCCGCCGTTGTCTTCGTGGATCTCCCGGATTAGGTCGCACAGCAGGGCGGTGCGCACCGGATCAAGGCCCGAGTCCGGCTCGTCGAACAGCACCACGTGCGGATCCAGTGCCAGGGCACGAGCGAAGCCGACACGCTTGCGCATGCCACCAGACAGCTCGTTGGGCTGAAGGCCCGCCGCGTTGGCGAGGCCAACCTCGGCCAGCCGCCGGATACGATCGCCTCGATCTCGGCCTCATCCTTGTCGGTGTTCTGGCGCAGCGGGAAGGCGACGTTGTCGAACACGTTCATCGAGCTGAAGAGGGCTCCGTCCTGGAAGAGCACGCCAAACTTCTCCTTGCGCAATCTCAACAGCCGCTCGCTGTCGATCTGCGCGACGGAGACCCCCTCGACTCGCACATCGCCGGAGTCGGGACGCATGAGACCCACCATGTGGCTGATGCACACGGACTTGCCGGTGCCCGATGGCCCCATGATCATCGTGATCCGACCCTTCGGA
Source organism: uncultured Solirubrobacterales bacterium (assembly GCA_963770885.1). Taxonomy (GTDB): domain Bacteria; phylum Actinomycetota; class Thermoleophilia; order Solirubrobacterales; family Solirubrobacteraceae; genus Palsa-465. The sequence continues at coordinate 470,216 of CAVYRI010000005.1, forward strand.
ATCGCCATCGTCACGCCGGCCAGCACCCGGTTGCCCCAGACGCCTTGTGGACGTCACTGAACTCGATCGCGTGCGGGCTCGAGGATTCGGACTCGGTGTCGGCCGTGCGAGGGGTGCGGGTCCTTCGGGCGCCGAAGATGCTCATCAAATACCTCCACAGACATCGGTGTCGTAGAGGCCATCAGCGGAAATCCGCGGGTATGGCGAGCCTCATCGCCTGTGGGCTAGTTTAGTCGATCATGCCTGGCTGAACCGCCGTGGCCATGTCGCTGATCCCCACAGGATCGCTCGCATAGCGCTGAGTGTTGCAGTCGCTGTGGTGGCGCTCGCGACTGCCGCTAGTAACAGGTGAGTGAGGGGCCGTCCGAGTCCGCGAGCCGGCGGACGCACAAAGGACATCGGGCAGATGAGAGGTCCCGCGTCTGGGGCCGGAACAGCTCCATGCCGGTTCGCGGGTAGCGGCAGAAGCCGAGAATCTCATAGCCCGAACCGTCAACGAACGCGGCGAGGTGGACTCGGAGTAAAAGCAAGTCGGGCACTGTGCAGACGACCATCACAATCAGCGGGATCCCTGCAAGCTGCACGGCGAGCGCGAAGGCGACAACCACCCCGAGCGAGACACTGCTAACCAGCGCCGACTCGGTGAGAATCGCCCGGCATAGCCATCGGCTTGTCGTGTCACGGCGACTCCGCGGACAAGTCGAGAGTGCTGGATCGACCTGCACTCGCCCCGCCGCTACATCAAGCAAATCCGCTAGATCATGATTCTTTCGCTATCGCTCAAATCGCCGGAGCTTTCGCTATCGCTTAAATCGCCGGAGCTTTCGCTATCGCTCAAATCGCCGGAGCTTTCGCTATCGCTTAAATCGCCGGAGCTTTCGCTATCGCTCAAATCGCCGGAGCAAGCTATATACTAACCAAGTGATTTCATCGTTGGTGAGTGGCTTGGTTGGCCGCTTGGGCGGCGGTGGTGCGGGTCCCGCCGGGGGCGGGTCGCTGCGCTGGGCTTGGCGGTGGGGGCTGTGAGCCCCGCACCGGAGGCGCGCCCGGCAGGGCGCGTGAACCGCGGTCGCGAGGACGAGCCGCGCGATGTCTATCAGCAGGTCACGCTGACTGAGAGCGAGCAGTTCCGGCTGCGGGAGCGCGCGGGGGTGCTGGGGGTGAGCGTGCCGAGATTGTTGGTGGAGTCGGCGTTGTCGGGGGTGGAGACTCCTGGGGAGCGGCGGGCGTGGGTCGCTGAGTTGTTTGAGCTGCGTCGGTTGTTGGCGACGGTCGCGAACAATGTCAATCAGTTGGCGAAGGTCGCCAATACGAGTGGGGAGCTGCCGGCGGGCGAGCGGTTGGAGGGCATGTTTGCGGAGGTCGGCCAGTTCGTGGTGTTGTTACGGGAGTGGATGGGGGCGCGGCGGTGATCCCGAACATCACCCGCGGCGCCAACCCCCGGGGCGTGCTCCTGTATCTCGTCGGTGAGGGTAAGCGCGAGGAGCATGAGGAGCCGCACCTGGTCGCGGGCGCCGCGGAGGCGCTGTTGATGGCGGGGGAGCGTGTCCTGGACCAGGGCGACGCGGCCGGCTTGGCGCGGTTTTTGGATGAGCCTCGCCAGAGGTTCGGGACGCGTGTGACGATCGCCGAGCGCGACGAGCAGGGCCGCGTCGTCGGGGCGCGTGATGCTCACGTGTGGCATTGCTCGTTGAGCTTGCATCCCGATGAGCCCGCATTGTCTGATGAGCGGTGGGGCGAGGTCTGCGACGGGTTTGTCGCGAGCATGGGGTTCGCCGGCCCCGAGGCGGGGGCGCAGTGTCGGTGGGTGGCCGTGCGTCACGGCGAGTCAGTCGGTGGGTCTGATCACGCGCACGTGGTCGTGGCCCTCGTGGCTGAGGATGGCAGTAGGGCGAGCGTGCATTTCGATCAGCCGCGAGCCCAGAAAGCCGCCAGAGAACTCGAAGAGCGGTTTGGTCTGCGGCGCCTTGAGGCGAGGGCGCGTGAATCGGGCAGCCGAGGGGTGCGAGCGGGCGAGCGGATGGCCGATACGCGCCGCGGCCGCGACCACGGCCCTGAAGGCCGCGAGCCTGAAAGGGGGTCTCGTCAGACGCTTGAGCGGATCGTTCGCGCGTGCGCGACCGCGAGCCGTGATGAGAGCGAGTTCGTCCGCGCGCTGCGCGAGCAGAACGTCCGCGTCCGACCGAGATACGCGCAGGGGGGACGCAGCGCTGTCGTGGGCTACTCGGTTCGCCTTTCCGGTCCTGAGACCGGGCCGGGGCGGTCGGTCTGGTTTGGCGGAAACCGCCTGGCACGCGATCTGACGCTGCCATCACTCCGCGAGGGTTGGCAGCAATCCGATGCCGAGCAGCAAGCCGCGGTCAAAGAGTGGAACCGGTGGACGAGCTCCCGGCCGCGCACACCAGATGAACGTCACGCCGAGCTCGAGCACCGCGCGATCAGCTGGCATCAAAGCGTGCATGACATCGACCGGCTGAGGCGACAGCTTGGCGGCGTCGACGGTGACCCGGCTGGTGCGGCGCGGGTCGCTCGCGACGCTGCGGGCATCCTGGCGGCGTGGTCAGTCGCACGCGAGGGTGATCATCCCGACGCGTTGGCGCGCGCGTCGCGGCAGCTCGCGCGCTCCGCCGAGCTTCGCGCGCACCGCCGACTTCCGCCAGTACGACCCCGACCCCGTAGCTCCAGGCTCGCGCTGTACCTGCTCGCCGGGGCACGACCCGACAGCACCGGCGGATGGTTTCTCGTCGCTCGCCACCTGTCGCTACTCGGGCACGACCTCGCACGCCTCCACCAGCAGCGCGGTGAGCTAGAACGTGCACGCGAGCTCGAGACCGGATTCGCAAGCCAGCTAGACCAGGTACACCAGCAACTGGGGTCACCGTCCCCGCGGGTCCCAGCCGACCCAGAGGTAGCCGCCGCGACCAAGCTGCTCAGACCACTGCTTCCCCTCAGACCCGGCGCGTACGACGCCCATGACACTCAACAGGAGGCTTCGGCCGCCCGCCGCGCAATCCACGCTGCCCACGATCGAGGACGACCGCGCGGGAGGTAGCCCGAACCACCGAGTCCTGTCCGGCTCGAGTCGTCTATTCCGGTGCCGGTTCTTGCGTTCGCCAGCGGCCTTCGGGCCAGTTGGCGCGGATCTCTTCTGGGACCAGGCGCCAGACGCTCTCGGCCGCGATTCGGTACTGGCCGCCGAACGCGATTCCACTCAGCTCGTTGCGCTCGATCGCAGAGATGACCGCGGCTCGACCGACCGCCAGCAGCTGCGCTACCTGCGTGACGCTGAGCACCTCCGGCCATTCATCGGGCCGGTGTAAAGACAGAGAAGCTTTCGCCAACGTGTCTCCTTGCTAGTTGCGAACGCCGGGACGAGCGATACGATAGTTACGATCGTGGCCGAATGCTTGATTTGCATGATTTCAACTAAACACGAAATAGCCGTGCAATCAAATTTTTCGTTCTCGACTCGTGACGCGAATCTATCCAGATCATGCTTCTCAAATCCACTAAACGCGCATGCCGCGACTGCTGGCCGATTGCGTGGAGTCTCACACTGTGGCCACCTCTAGCCCGAAGCTCCTCACTCCAGAGGAGGCGGCCGCGATCGCTCGCTGCTCGATCAAGACCGTCCGGCGCGCCTACTCAAACGGTGCGCTCACCGCGTATCGCCGACGCGGATCGCGAGCCGTGCTCCTTGATGCCCAGGATGTCCTGGCTTGGATACACGGGCAACTTCTGCAGCCAACCGCGCCGCCTGTAGCGGCGAGCGAATCCACGCGGGCTCAGCCTCAAAACAGCAAGACCGCCCGGCGAGCGGGCCCGGCGGCGCCTACCCCCAAGCTCGGCAGCCAGTTACGCATCGATCTCTCCGCTCGTGCGCTGCGCGATCGCCGCGGCTTCAAGACGGACTCTCGTCCTTAGGCGACGGGTCATGCGGGAGCCTTGGAAGAAGCATGGAGGTTGGCCATACGAGGGCCGGCGCGGCAAGACTTGGCAGCTCGGGTACCGAGACCACGAAGCGCGAGTCCGATCCAAGAGCTTCAAGACCAAGGGGGCAGCGGAAGCCTGGATCAGGGAGTACATCGATGCCGAGCGTCGCAACCGGCTTCGCGCATTTCTCCTCGGATCCGACGCCCCTGAGGTACAGCCGGACACCACGCCCATCGGCGAGCTCATTCTCGACTGGCTTGCGACTGACGCCCACCCCGACTCGATCGGAGGGCTTGCCCGCAACAGTTGGGACACCTATCGCTCGATCGCCTCACGCCACATCATCGGCAACCGCATTGAGCAACTCATGAAGAAGACGGGCGAAGTTGTCGAGATCCAGCCGGCCATCGGCCTGCTCGGCCACAACAGCGGGTACGCCATCGGCCACCTGCCTGTCGTCGACTTCGCGTCTGCTGACATCCTCAAGCGCTGGGTACGAGCCATGCGCGCGGCGGGCGTCAGCCGCTCGACCGAAGCGAAGGCATGGACCGTTATCTCGTCGGCGCTCTCATGGGCCGTCGAGGACGATTCATGGCCGCTGTCGACAAACGGCTGTCTGACTATGCAGCGACGCCGCGGTATGCGACGGGCATCTCGACGAGCCGGCAGCGGCGCAGCCAGGCAAGCGTCGCCGGGGAAGCGCCGCGACGATCTGCCGTCGTGGGCGCTGTCGCCCCTCGCGGTCGAGCGCATTCGGCTCGTGATGTTGGAGAGGTTGGAGCAGCGATCCGCGCTGCTCGCACTTCGCGACGCCATGGCGGTCTCGGTGCAGTACGGCCTCGGCATGCGCAACCAGGAGATCTGGGCCCTCACGCTCGGTGATGTCTCCGGTCGCCGCGCGACCGTCCGTGAGGTCCTCAGTTATGGAGCGCTTGACGCTGGCAAGACCGAAGGCGCCACCGGCCGCGCCCGGCGCCCGCCGATCGACGCGCTCCTCGCTGAGGATCTCGAGGGCTGGAAGGCAGCGCTGGCGGCAGACGGACACCCGACCGGTGCTGAGGACTTCCTCCTGCGCGGAGACCTCGGCGGACACGGTGCTCTGGACGGCCATATGACCGGAAGCCAGGCGCACAGATGGCCTGGCAGATACTTCACTCCCGCCGTCCGCAAGGTCGCGGACCGATGGCCTGACGAGCACGGCGAGATCATCGGCGCGACGCCATACTCGCTTCGCCGCGGGATGGTCTCGCTCCGTATCCGTGCCGGCGAGGACCGGCAGACGATCGCCAAGCAGTGCGGCACGAGCGTCGACATGCTCGAGCGCAGCTACTCATTCGCAATCGAGGACCTCGAAGATGAAGGTCCAAAGCCTGCCGCGGAGGAGCGTATCCGTGCCCGACAGTTCGCTCTTGCCGGTAGGCGTTCTCAGCTCCGTGCTGCGTGAGCGATGTTGGTGTTCAGTGCCAAGACCTAGCGATCCGAGCATGAGCTACGCTTGCCCCGAGCAGCGGTCCACTGAGTTTTTGCAGCCCCCGTGCAGCCTCAAACCGGCGCGTGGGAGCCGGAAGATCAGGAAAGCCCTGCAAACGCCCTCTTAGCTCAGCTGGTAGAGCACTTCCATGGTAAGGAAGGGGTCGACGGTTCGAGTCCGTCAGAGGGCTCTCGGCGATTTGCGGCGAAAACGTGCGCGATCACTCGGCTGCACAGTTCGATTGGCGTAACGTGGGCGCAACTGACCGGACAACTGAACCGGAGTTTCGTTAGGGGGCGCTTCGACGGGCTAGCGGGCGAGGGTTTCGTCGAGCCAGTCGTACATTCGCTGCTCGAGCAGCGAGCGTCCCATCGGCTGGCAGTGCAGGCCGGCTCCCTCGGCGTTGGTGAACGTGGCGAGCAGCTTGGGTCCGGGCACCGTGTTGTAGAGCTGCCGTGATTGTCCGGGCCAGAATTGTTCGCCTTCGGGGTCGGTGATCATGATCGGGGTGTTGATCTGCTTGACGAGGTCGCCGAGGCGGTACTGCTCGGCGGTCTTGAATGTCGCGTAGGCAGATGGCTGGTCGCCGTAGGGCTTGGCGCGCCACGCGAATTCTTGCTGCGTCGCCGGCGACATTTCCCGGGTGCCCGCTTCGATCGCGGCGTTGAATCCGGTTTCGTCATCGGCGTCGAGCAGCGCGACCAGCTCGGTGGGGATGTGGTCCTTCCATGAGGTCGAGACGTCGATCACGCCCGGGTCGGCGATGACGGCCGCCAGGCGGTGCTCAAACGCCGCGGCCCGGGGCGCCCAGTACCCCGCCTGGCTGGCCCCGTAGAGCACGATCTTCGACGCGTCGACTTCAGGACGATCGCTGAGGAAGTCCACCAGCGGTGTGATCACCTGCTCCCAGTCAGGCCGGAACGGAACGTCGCGGTCAAACAGCATGCTCTGCTGACCGGGGCCGTCGAAGATCACGGTGTTGTAGCCGCGATCCAGGCCGGACTGACCCAGTCCTGGCCACAGGAACGTCATTGGGCCATCGCTGCCGTGTTCAGGATCACGGTCGGGCGCGCGACCTCGTCATCGGCTGCGACGAACAGGTAGCCGGGCAGGTCGGTGTTCTCATAGGGGACGGCGATCGCGATCGCGGGCGGGTCGAGCAGGCCGACGTGCACGTCAAAGCACCGGCGGTGGGCGGCGAACAACTCGGTCAGCTGCGCGTCAGGGTTCTCGGTCCCGTCCACGAACACGTAGGCGGCGGCCTATTACACCGCCGCGCGCAGGTACGCCTGCCGCGCGCTGACGGAGTGCCCGGCCTTCAGGCAGGCATCGCCGAGCATCTCAACGCGACCGGCGAGCGTCCGCCATTGCGTGACCCAGCTCGGAGCGTCGCCATCCGCGATGTTGGCTACAGCGGTCAGCATCTCGCCGATGTCACCGGCCCCGTAGTGAATGCCTCCCAGCAGGGTCGCGTCTCAAAGTCAAAGGACGGGTCTGTGAAGAACTTGTCAAACATTTTGCTCCCGTGTGGTGCGTGTTGGGCAGAGTCGGTGAGGGTGCACGTGGCGTCTACGCGACGCGGATCGCTGGTGGTGGACGGCTCTTATCGGGCAGCGAGAGTGGCAGTACATCGCTCAGAGCCGAACGTTCATCTGGCTGGTAGGTGGCCTCGCTTACTTGGCGTCGGGTGCGCTTGCCTCGCTGGTGCGCTTGGCCGCCCAGATGATCAAGATGATCGGGATCACCCAGTTGAAGATCGTGTTGCCGCGTCGTGTGTCAATCGCTCCCGCGATCACGTGGGAGACCATCATCGCTAGGAACACGCATCCCCACATTGCCGTCAGGCGGCGGTTGATCTGCTTAAAGCGCGGTGTGGACCAGAACTGTCTGGGCACAGACTCCCGCGCGTATTGCTCGGTAAACGGGACGAACTGCAACGATGAGAAGGCGATCAGGGCGAGCAGCAAGGCTGCGATCGCGCGAGCGTAACGCGCCAGCCAGGCCGTCGTCGATGGGTCGGCGATGAACGCCACGATCGTGAAGCCGACGAACGCGAAGACAGCCCCCAGCTCGAGCATCTTCGGTCGCCCCGCGGCCACCGACGGAGCCGCGATCACGACAGAAGCAAGCAACGCAGTGACCGCGGCCGCCTTCAACGTGTCGTGCTGGGTGATCAACGAGAACAGGACCCAGGGGACGAACGCCAGATAGATCCCGCCGCCGGGGCCATGGCGCGTCTCGCGTACATCCTCGGTCACGTTCGATGAGCCCGATATGGACACGACACCCCTCCCCTAATCAAGTCTCGATGGACACAACCGGGCGGATATCTCGCGGCTACCGCCGGCAGCCCATCGACACGGGCCGCCCAGGACAGACTCCCACGCGATCGGCCCCCGCAAACCGCCATGTTCCGCGATCAGATCCCGAAGCATACGCCCGATCCCCCGCGACCAGCCCGCGAGGCTCCCGTGAACTTCGGATCGCGACGTTCCAGAAACGCTGTCCCCGGAGTCCGTGTTCCTGCTGGCGAAGCCGATCGGATCAGGTGACGCGGGCCTCGATCAGGCCGGTTGGCACCACGCGCGTGAGTTGGAACCCTGCGGTCGTTAGCAGCGCTCGCCACTCGCTCTCGGTGCGCTCCTTACCACCGAACATGACGAGCATGTGCAGGTCGAGTAGCTTCAGAAAGTCCGGCTCGGAGCCGTCGTGGATGGCGCCCTCGACGAGCAGCAGGCGGCCGTCGGTGCGGACGGCGCGCCGGCAGTTGGTTAGGATCGCTGCCGCGCGCTCATCGTCCCAGTCATGCAGGATCTGGGAAAGGATCAACACGTCAGCCGTTGGAAGCGGGTCTTTGAAGAAGTCACCGCTGACTATTTCGCAGCGGTTGAGTACTCCAGCCGCCTCAAAGACCGATCCGGCCGGTTGGACAACGGTAGGCAGGTCGAAGAGCGCGCCCTGGAGATGTGGCGCGGAGCGCAGCACGGTCGCGAGTGCGGTCCCGTTGCCGCCGCCGATGTCAGCGACGCGCTGTACCTGTGACCAGTCATAGCCTGCCAGCGCGGGCAGCCACTCGCGTGTCTTCTCCGCCATCGCCTGATCGAACACCGCACCACGGTCCGGGCGCTCGGTCAGGTACTCGAAGAACGCGCTGCCATACACGCGCTCGAAGGCGGGCTCCCCAGTCCCGAACGATTGCAAGGCCTCGGCCCAGCAGCAGTAGAACTCGGACCCTCGAATGATCGCGAGCCAGCGGGCACAGCCGTGCTCGTCGGAGCGCAGCGCGTCGGAGAGCGGCGTGGCGCTAAAAGATCGCGGCGCGATCTCGGCGAAGACGCCCTCGCTCGCCAGGAACCTCATCAGTCGATACAGCGACGTTTCATCGGCACCGACGCGCAAAGCGATCTCGCCGACGTTGGCCGGAGCGGTCGAAACGACATCGGGCACGCCCAGCTGCGCCGCAACGAACAACGCCTGGGTCCGCATGAACCCTGCGAGCATGTCCGACAACCGCTCAAACGTGCTCGGTTGCTGAGGCTGTTCGCGTTGCACGTGCCAGCTCTGCTCCACCACGATGATCGTACGTTGGCAGCGCCCTCCGAGCGCGGAGGCGACCCACTTTCGCAGCCCGGCCGGTCCGCTGCATCGAGTTCGTCCCGCACTTCGAGTGCGCGGATTGGAGAGCCGGCTCAGTCGGAAGTGCTGATCACGCGTAGTCCAGGGATCCGTCGAACTCGTCTGCATTGCCGGTTTCGATGTCCATCCCGTGCGCCAGCGCGGTGGCGATCCACAGGTCATGCGCGCCGATGAGCCGGTCTTTGGCCGCGAGCTGGGCCGAACCCTTGCGATCTGCTCGGTGATCTCAATCGCGCGCATGCCACCGAGTAGGTGCTCGACGAACGCTCGGCGTCCCGTGCGCTGAGCGCCGTTGGCTCGGTGCACGCCGTTCAGCGATTCGCTGACGGTGATGACGCTGATCGCCGTGTCCTTGTCCCCGATCGCGTTCTCGACCTCCGGGTAACAACACCGCGCTCGAGATCAACGAGCATGTCGGTATCGATCAAGACTGCCACACGTCCTCGGGCGATCCCACCGATTCGCGGGCAGCTCGGATGTCGCGCGCGAACTTGGCGTCAGGTGCTGGAGCGGTCGCGATCAACTCTCGAAATCGCGCTGCTGAGATCAGTCGCGATTTCGGCGGTGAGATCATCGCGACCGCGGCGCCACTGCGGGTGACCTCGATCTTCTCTCCATTTGCGACTCGGTTGAGCAGCTCCGAGAAGCGCGGTCAGCGCCTTGCTCCAAGATGGGGCTGGCCTCGTCGTCACGCTTCAGCCCGGGAGGCGAGAGGCGAAGCCTCCGGTTCCACGTGGCGTCAAGTCCACGACCTTCGGCTTGTCGCCTCCGGGCCTGCGATCGAAGTCGCCGCCAACTCGGGCGCTCGTTCAGCCTCGGGCTGGGCGCCGAGGTCAGGGTCGTGAAGCTGGGCGAACACGGCCAGCAGGACGATCGCGCCGCCGATGATGGTGGTCGAGTTGGGCTGCTCATGAACTCCGATCCAGACCCACAGCGGCCCGAGCACGACCTCCAGCAGCGAGATCAGGGCCATCTCCGCCGCAGTGATCAGACGCGCGCCGATCGTGAAACACATCAGGCCAAGCCCCAGTTGAACGAAACCGAGCAGCGCAAGCCACGTCAGGTCATGCAGTGCAACCGGACCGCTCGCCAGCGGCCCGATGAAGACGATCAGAAGCACCTGCGCGAGGCAGGTTGCTGGAGCCATCGAGATCTCGCGATGCTTCCGGGTCACAACGATCGCGACCGCAAACGCGATCGGTGGGCCAAACGCCATCGCGTCACCGGTCAGGTTGCCTTGACCGCCTCCCCCGACCATCACCGCCACGCCCGCCACGGCCAGCAACATCGTTGCCCACGTTCTTGCGCTCACACGTTCGTGCAACACCCTGGCTCCCAGCAACGCGGCGAAGATCGGCGTCATCGCCTGGATGACGAGCACATGCGCAACGGTCGTGTGATTCAGCGCCAGCACGAACATGCCCGACGCGCTCGCGAGTGCCACCGCTACGAGGATCACCGGTGCGGTCAGCATCGATCCAAACGAGGCCTTGAGCCGGCCCCTTTCGGTGATCACGACAAACGCCAGAAGTGCAATCAGCGCGAACACCGCACGACCAGCGATCTGTGTAGCTGCAGTCAACGTCAGCTGACGCTGAAGGATCCCCGCAGTTGACCACGCCAGCGCAGCCACGATCGCCAACAACTCCCCGCGGCGCCGATCAGACAACGGTTGAGACCCCGCGCTCAGCATCGAATCAATGACCGCGAAGCACTGCGCTGAGATCGCGGCCCGCGAGTGGAAGGAACACTCGACCAGACGATACTTGCGGACGCGGTGTCCCCGATGTCAGATCTGACGGCGTCGGGGTGGTCGAATGGTCCGTTTGGTTCTTCCGACCGCGCGCTCAACCCGTGAGCCGCGCCGCCGCGAACGCCATCACCTGAGCCAGCGTCAGGCCTGCCTCCTCGCCGTCGCGCGAAGCGAACTGATCGGCGCCCTCGTCGGTGTGGAACGCCCAGCCGCCCTCCCGCCCGACGCCGATCAGAGCGGCGGGAACGCGGTTGGAGATGTTGCCGAAATCGGTCGCGAACGGCAGCGGCGTGGGATCGCTCACGAACGGGCGGCCCAGAGCGCGATATGCATCCGCGACCGCCGCCGTGACCTCGGCGTTGGGGCAGATACCCTGGTAGGCACGGCCCCCCTGCCACTCGCCCGCCAGTGCGAGCCGTAGTTCGGCGGCGCGCTCCTCGAGAACCTGCTGATCGGGCGCCCAGGTGAGGAACGTGCACTCGACGCCCAAGCCGGTGGCCTCCTCGACGTCGCCGTCGAGGACCAACCGTTCAAGCATCACCTCCCCTGGACGGTCGGCATCGATCGCCGCGCGGGCGGCGAGCAGCGGCGTCTGATCGGCGCCAGAGAGCGAGCGGGAGCCGAAGACCTTCAGACGATCGCGACGCATCCACAGTGACTCGAGCGAGACCGTGTCGACGAACTCGGGGTGAGCGTAGAGCGCGGCGTCGATGCCCTCCCAAAGGCCGGCCTCGACCGACAGAGCCTTGCCGCCGCCGCGCTCGATGGTTCCCGGGGCGTGGATCTCGTCCGCCGGGCAGCCCATGACAACGACCTCGCCCGACAGCTGCTCGCGCAGGTCAGACAGCGCGGCGGCCGCGGCCACGACGCCGCCGGAGATCGGCCCGTGGCCGCACGAGTGCACCGGCTCGACGCGGCCGTCAGCGCGCACCGCAGGTACCGCGTCATAGATGCAGACCAGACCGACCCGCCGGCCAGAACTGCCGCCCCGCAGAACCGCCCGGAATGCCGTCGCCATCCCGCCGACACCCTGCTCCACCTCGAAGCCAAGCTCTGTCAGCAGCTCGGCGAGGTGGCGCGAGCACTCGTACTCCTCGTGGCCCAACTCGGGGTGCGCGTGCACGAAGCGCATCACCTCGCCGACCAGCCGCGCCCGCGCATCGACTGCCGCCAGCAGCTCGCGCTCGCCGATCACGACGTCGTCACCACCACCTTCGTCACCTCGCAGGCGTGCAAGGCGCGGGAAGCCTCGGGCGTTCGGTTGAGCACAAGGCTGAGCGTCATCCTCGGCTCGAATGTCAGCGCGTGTTTGAGCGGAAAACGGTCTCGAGGTGCCACTGAGGGCGCAGACTACTCGTCGGTGGCGCCGACTCGCCTGAACGCTCGCCGGCGTCCGCAGATGCAGTCGTGGTTGCCGGAGTCCGCGGGCGATGATCGGCACCTGCTCGTAGGCGATCGTGGCACCGTGCTATCCCGCCGCTGCCCGATCGCGATCGAGTAGCGTCTCGCGCGTGGCAATCGTCGTGATCCTTGAGCACAAAGGGGACCCTGAGAGGCTGATCGGGGCCATGGAGGAGGTCAACCGGTTGGTGCCGCACCCGGACGGCGTGCTGGCGCAGGCGATCGCTCGCACTGAGGACGGCGTGATGCTGGTCCGGATCTGGGAGTCAGAGCAAGCTCGCGACGCGTGGGCCGAGAACCCCGAGCACCATGCGGCATTGAAGGCCAGCGGAATCCCCGAAGCCTCACGGAGCCACACGTCGCGCGCATACCAGACCGACCGGGTGTCGGTGTTCGGCGCGGGCGCCGACTAGCGGGACCAGCTCACGAGATCCGGTACCGCTCAGGGAGCGAAAGCGATCATTGGTGTTGAACGGGAGGTCAACGCGCGAAGCGACAGCGCGCTCAGCCATCCGAATCCGGTCGTGATCGAGACGCGCTGCATGACACCGCCGCGCCCGGCAAGGCGCGGCGCACCACCGAACGCTGCGCCGAACAGCGCGAAGGTACTCGTCATCGCGATAGCTGACCCAGCCGAATAAGAGGCCCAGCGATACTGCCCACGGCGCGCGGCGAACGCGGCACAGGTCAGAGCTGCGATCGGTACACCGGCGAAGATCGGAATCGCGCAGAGGTTGTGCAGCCTTCCCTCGCGAGTGGGCACGACAGATGGCGCGCGACCAGCCTCGTCGTGTTCACCTGGCGAGGGCGGGAATCCAGCTACTGGGTCGGTCACGAACAGGCCAGAACCGATCAGTCCAGTGCCGACGCCGAAGATCAGCGTTGGGACCACGCGGGCTTCTCGGGTCTGCCGCGGGCTCAGAGCAAGGCCGGGCGCCGCGATGCAAAAGAGCGAGCCCGTGACGATGAAGTTGGCGCGCTGCAACCAGCCATCTCGACCGGCCGCGAGGGAACTCACTGGGTGACGCCGCCAGTCATACCCGGCGCGTCGCGCCCCGATCGCGATGAAGCTACTCACGAACAGGGGTCCGGCAGCAACTCCGCACGCCAGCTGCACCCGAACCACGCCCGACCTGCACTGACCCAACGACATAGGGGAAACCGTATCGGCCGGTGGCGACGACAGCTCCGGCCTACGCTGGGGTGAAATGTTCCTGCTACTGACCGGCGCGAGCGGCTCGGGCAAATCGACGGTGCGTGAGCTGGTCGCTGACGAGCTGGCAACCGAGGTCGATTGTGTTGAGCTCGGCCACGTCGCCGGTATCCCGCCCGCACCCACGATCGCGTGGCGCCAGCAAGCCGCAGAGGCTGCCGTTCACCGGGCGCTGGACCTTCAAGCCGTCGGTCGGCACCTTCTGCTCGCGGGAGATCCGGTCTCTGCCGGCGAGGTGATCGCCGCGCCTTCCGCCGACAGGCTCGATGCGGTCGCAGTCTGTCTGCTCGACGTCAACGCCGAGGCGCAGGCTGCACGGCTCGCTCAGCGTGGCGACGACCCCCGACTGGTTGGCGACCATCAGGCATTCGCCGGCTGGATGCGCGCCCACGCACAGGATCCAAACCACATGCCCCAGGTCCTGAGCACCAACGGCTGGGACGCGATGCGATGGGAACGCCTGAGGCGCTTCGATCTGCGCACTGGCGGGTGGGGCATGCACGTGCTCGACACGTCCGTGCGCACGCCGGACGAGGTCGCAGACCAGATCCTCACCTGGTGCCGGCAGGCGCTTCGCGGCCAGGCTCCGCAGATCCGGGTCACGGAACCCACTGATTGACATGGACGCCGGCTCTCGGCGCCCGGGGTGCCACCTATGTCAGACGGCACCCCGGGGGAGCGGAATCACTAGCCAATGCCCGGGAGGACCTTCGTGCCCTCTTCCTGGACGGCCTTCAGCGCGTTCGGATCCAGACCGAGGAGGTGGAGGATCGTCGGTGCCACTTGGGTCGTCTCTACCCAAGAGTTGTCCCTCGACTGGTGAACCGTCCCCGGCGCGTAGACGAGCAGCGGCACGTCGCGGTCACCGGGGTTGTCGCCACCGTGCTCGGCGATCTTCGTGCCGCTGGTGTACACGGTGCCGACCTGGACGCGACCGAACACGTCCGGGTAGCGCGGGTCCGAGTACCGCACGCCGAAGAAGGCGGCGGCCTGATGACCGGCGTAGATCTGCGCCAGGCCGGAGTGCGCTACCTGCTTGGTGCCGCGGTTCACGCCGTCGTTGTTGTAGAGCACCGCCGTAGCACTGTGGTTCCACAGGTACCTCTTGACGAAGCCGGCCGCGCGCTGCGATTTAACCGACAGGTAGCTCTGCCAGAGGTCATCATCGGTGCCGGCGACGATCAGCTTGTTCTGGTCACCGGTGTGCGCGGTCCAGGCTGCGTTGATCGCGTCGATGATCGGCCCGTCGTCGATCCGCTTCAGCTGCAGCGGGTTCTGCGGCGACTGTCCGTGCTTCGCGGTGATGATGATCGCCGTTGAGGAGGCCAGACCGTCCTTGCGGATCGTGTCGACCATCCGCTGGAGTTGGGCGTTGACGTAGTTGAACGCGCCGGCCAGCAGCGGGCGCGGCGTCGTCGTGCCAGGGAGGTAACCGGCGAGCTCGGTCGGTCCCTCGGTGTAGGTGCCGTCCGGGTTTTCGGTCAGCCTGGCGGGAGAGTCGACCTTCTCGGCGACCGAAACGGTCTGGAAGTTCATCCCGAGGATCGCCGGCACGCCAACATGCTGGGCACCGCTGTGATCGAACCCGTTCAGCTCGTTGACGACCGCCTGCACCTTGTAGCCGTCGTACTGCTTGGTCGCGGCGTCGTCGTGCGCCCAGTCAGTATCGGTTGGGTAGGGCACGCCGTTCGGCTCGACCGCCTGTGAGTCGATCTCGGGACCGAAGAAGTCGTCGATACTCATGCCACCGGAACCGGGGCCGTTGAACGACGTGTAGATCGCGTGCTTGTCAGACCAGGCCGTGCGCAGGCCGGCGTTGTGGATCACCTGGAAGATCGTGTTGACCTTCAGGTAGTCCCACGGCGTGATCGGCTGACATGTCTTCGGGTCGACCGGGAAGCTCCCCGGGTTCAGACCTGACTGGGGATGCGCGGTCAGGTTCATGATCGCGCCTGGGTTGGTGTCCTTGCCGTCCGGGTACAGCGAGCCGCCCTCGTCCAAGGACGGGAACGTGTTGCCGCTGCCGTTGTTGAGCAGGTCAGGCACAGCGTTGAGCGTGTCGTCCGGTGAGTCGTAGATAACGTCTCCGCCGGTTGCCGGCTGCCCCGGAGTGCAGGCTGCGCCAGCCTCGTCCACGGCGTGGCTGTACTCGACGTCGTAGTAGACGCCGGTCGCGCGCGGGTCGCCGCCGGTCATCAGGGCGGTGCCGCCCGGATCAGAATCAGACGGGACCGACGTGTGGTTGTTGGTGAATTCGGCGCCACCCGAGGCGAGCCTCGCGAGCTCCGAGGTCGGATGGCTTGCCACGTACCAGTTGAGATCGGACTGGTGCATACCGTCGACCGAGATCAGCAGCACATGCTTGATCTGGCCTTTGCGATGGGCGGATGCGCTGGTCGCCGGGATGGCGACCGTCCCCGCGATCGCAACAGCGCCGATCGCCGCCGATGCGACCTTCGCACGAACGTGCATGTATGCCACTCCTTGCTGGAGATTGAAAGGAGCGGAAACATATCCGCGGGGCAATGACGCACATGTGACCGAGCTGTGGCGCCTTTATGAGTCCGTTGTGAAGCAGGCGTGCTCCAGGCGGAGCGAACTGTCAGGCGCCTGGCTTGGTGCGTCGTTCGGCGCGCCGGCGCAGCGTCTCCCAGGTGCGATCGAGCTCCTGCGTGATCGCGTGAAGCCGCTCGCGGTGCTCCTCCCGGCGGCCCTCCTTCGCGTCCTCCAGGAGCTCGTTCTCCTCGCCGACCAGCCCTTCGATGTGCGCGTAGGTCTCGAGGCCGCGCGGAATCCGGGAGAGGTCCTCGTCATGCTCGCGCGAGAGCCCCTCGTCTCCAGTGAAGCCCGTCATGGGCTCATTCTATGACCAGGCGCTACGTCCCGACGCCGACCGAGCGGGTCGCTTACGTTGGTGGCGTCGCGATCCCGGTCCGATAGGCGTAGTTGACCGCCTGGGCGCGGTCGCGCAGGCCAGCCTTGGCGAACAGGTGGTTGATGTGGGATTTGATCGTCGTGGGACTGACGACGAGGCGTTCGGCGATCTCGGTGTTGGTCAGTCCCTGTGCGATCAGGGCGAGAACCTCTGCCTCGCGCGGCGTGAGGTCATCGGGCAGTTGCGTCGCGGCGGCTGCGCTTGCTGGGTCGGCGTCGTTGGCGGGGTCCAGCAGCGCGGCTACCACCTGCTTCTGCACCGCCGGGTCCAGGGCCGCATCCCCGGCGGCGACGGTGAGGATCGCCGCGTGTATGTCTCCGCTTGACGCGTCCTTGGTCAGATACCCGCGAGCGCCGGCCCGCAGTGCCCCAAGCACGCTGTCGTCGTCGGCGTAGGTGGTCAGCGCGATAACGCGAACGTCCGGCTGGCGCTGTCGCAGCAAGGTGGTCGCCTCGATTCCGTCCATCCGCGGCATCCGCAGGTCCATCAAGACGACGTCGGGCCGGTGCTCGGCGGTCAGCGCCAGCGCCTCCTCGCCGTCGGAGGCGGTGGCGACAAGCTCGATCCCACCGAGCAGCCCCAGGAGGGTGGCGAGGCTCTCGCGAACGAGGCGCTGATCGTCGGCGAGAAGAACCCGAACCGGCTCGTTCATCGCTCACCGTCGGGCAGGCGCAACTCGACTCGGAAGCCTCTGCTCGTCGGCGCTGCGAGCAGTTCACCGCCGAGCAACTCGGCACGCTCGCGCATGCCGGTCAGGCCGTAGCCTCCGCCCGCCAGGCCGGTTGCGACCGGCGGTGGCGAACCGTTGATCGCTTGGTCCTCGACCACCAGCACGGTGTGGTCGGGAAGGTAGTCCAACGTGACCTCGACGCGCTCGGGGGTCGCGTGGCGGCGCACGTTGGTGAGCGCTTCTTGCGCCGTTCGGTAGACGGCGAGCCGTGCGTCGGGCGGAAGTTCGCGCGGCTCACCGTGGATCTCGACGGCGACGGGCAGGCCACTCTGCTCCTTGAAAGCGTCGGCGAGCGCGCCAATCCGCTCTGGTCCGGGTAGCTCGTCGCCGCGTTCGGCCGCGATTGCGCGCCGCGCTTCGTCCAGTCCGCTGGCGGCGAGGTGGTGCGCCTTGTCGATCGCCCGTGTGACCTCCCCGTCGGTGCCACGCTCGCGGGCAAGCAGACGGGTGGTCTCGAGCGAAAGCGCGAGCGCCGACAGCGAATGGGCAAGGACGTCATGCATCTCTCGCGCCAAGCGACCGCGCTCTGCTTCCGTCGCGGCACGAGCCTCCGCTGCTCGCGACGCCTGTAGCGCGTCGCGTTGATCGCTGACGTAGTGCAGCAGGCGCATCGCGAGGAACCACGGGACGATGCCGAACAGGAACCCCAATGCGCCGGTCGCCTGGCCCTTGATCAGATAGCCGAGCACGAATGGCACGACGGCCCCGGCGAACACGAGCCAGGCGGTGCGGCGATCGAGCTTCAGCGCGGCGATGATTGCCGCGTAGAACGGGCCGACGATCCAGATGCCGTGTGGCTGGGCCGATCCCAGCACACCGGCCGCGACGATCACGCCGACCAGGGCGAGGACCAGCTGGCGGGTCGGGACGTTCGCGCGCCCCGGGTGCGCGGCGATCGCCGCCGCGACCATCGCGATGAACGAGGCCAGAACGACGGCGTCGCGGCCGTGCAGCCGCGGGTACGGGTGGGTCGCGAACGTCACCACGACACACACCACGAGGACGGCCAGGCCGAACACGCGCCAGGCCACGGCCTCCTGCGGTGCCCGCTCTTCCCCGTCCTCGCCACGGGTGATCCAGCTCTGGTTAAGCCACCTACCTAAGGCACGCATTTCCCTGCGGCGAACCATAGGCGGCGCGAGCGCCGACGTCATCGGCCGTGGGGTCGAGCGCCGTCAGCGCGACTGCACCCACGGGCGGAGGGCCGAGTTCGGCCCGGGCGCCGATGACAGCACGGCCGACCGCGCCTACCTTGGCGGCATGCACACCAACTCACTCGAGGCGGCGATGATCCAGATGAATCCTCGGCCGGTGTCGCCTGCGGCCCGCACAATCGATCTGGTCAAGACCTACCGGACGGGAGATGCCGCCGTACGGGCCGTCGACGGCGTCAACATCGAGCTCGAGCGCGCGCGCTTCACGGCCGTGATGGGGCCGTCCGGCTCTGGCAAGTCGACCCTGATGCACTGCATGGCCGGTCTGGATACACCGACGTCGGGTCGCGCGCTCATCGGCGACGATGAGCTCGCGGGACTCGACGACGCACACCTGACCGAGCTCCGGCGCGACCGAGTCGGTTTCATCTTCCAGTCGTTCAACCTCGTCCCGATACTGACCGCGCGCCAGAACATCACCATCGCGGCCGATCTTGCCGGGGTCGATGTCGACCAGGCGTGGTTCGACGACCTCGTCGGCCAGCTGCGAATCGCGGATCGTGTCTCCCACCGCCCGAGCGAGTTGTCCGGCGGTCAGCAGCAGCGCGTCGCCTGCGCCCGCGCACTGATCGGGAGGCCGGAGCTGATCTTTGCCGATGAGCCGACGGGCAACCTCGATTCCAATGCCTCGGCCGAGGTGCTGGGGTTCCTCCGCGCCGCCGTGACTGAGCACGGTCAGTCGATCGTCATGGTGACCCATGACCCTCTGGCTGCGGCGTACGCCGACCGCGTCGTGTTCCTCGCCGATGGCAAGGTCGCCGGCGACCTTCGCTCGCCGACGGCCGACGCAGTGCTCGGGCGGATGAAGGGACTGGGTGGCTGATATGCGCCGAATCACGGTCAGAGGCCTGTTGGCCCACAAGCTCCGCCTGGCGCTGACGGCGCTCGCGATCGTCCTCGGGGTGACGTTCGTCACGGGAACGCTGGTCCTCGGCGACACCCTCAACCGGACCTTCAATGACCTGATCGGCACCGCTTACAACCACGTGAGCTTCCAGATCCGAGGTAAGGCCCAGCTGGCCGGCGCGAACGCGGCCGTCAACAGTACAGGCGACCGCCGGCCGGTACCGGAGTCGATTGCCAAGGCGGTGAGCCGCCTGCCGGGAGTCGCCTACGTGCACGGGTCAGTCGATGGTTACGCCCAGTTCATGAGTCGGGACGGCAACGCAATCGGCGGCGGCGGCGGATCGACTCTCGGGTTCTCGTTTGACCCAAACCGGCGGCTCTCTCCATACCGGCTGGTCGAGGGCAGGGCACCTGTGACTCCCGATCAGGTTGTCATGGACAAGGCGACTGCCTCCAAGCACCACTTCGCGGTGGGCGACCGCGTGCTGGTCAACCTGCCCAATTCAGCGCAGACCTTCACGATCTCTGGAATCGTCACATTCGGCAGTGATGACAACCTGGCCGGAGTCACGCTCGCCGGCTTCGACCTGCGCACCGCGCAGGCGTTGTTCAACTCGCGCGGTCACTACGACGCGATCGACGTCCTGGCCGCACCGGGTGCCGACAACGTTTCTCTGCAACTGGCGATCGCCAGACTCCTCCCGCGTGGCGCGCAGGTGGTCAGTGGTCAGACGGTGGCCAACGAACTCTCGAGCGCGGTCGACAACGAGCTCTCCTTCATCTCGACTGCACTTCTGATCTTCGCGGCAATCTCGCTGTTGGTCGGTGCCTTCACGATTTTCAACACGTTCTCGATCACCGTCGGTCAGCGAACCCGTGAGCTTGCCCTTCTGCGTGTGGTCGGGGCGAGTCGGCGCCAGTTGTTCCGTTCGGTGCTGGGCGAAGCCGCGCTCACGGGCCTGGCCGCCTCACTGATCGGTTTGGGACTCGGGGTTCTCGCCGCGCTGGGCCTGAAGGCGCTGCTGAAGGCGTTCGGCATCGTGCTGCCTTCGGCCCCGCTCGTGTTCGAGGCCCGTACGGTCGCTGTCGCGATCGTGGTGGGCGTCGGCGTGACCGTGATCTCGGCGATCATCCCCGCGCGCCGCGCCGTGCGGATTGCGCCCGTGGCGGCGCTGGCCGAGCACGGCGAGGACCATACCGGGTCGCTGTCGAGATCGCGCCCGATCGCCGGCGCAGTGGTCGCGATCGCGGGCATCGCCGCGCTGCTCGCCGGACTCGCCGGGCCAACGATCGCGCTGGTTGGCCTCGGAGCGCTGGCGACGTTTATCGCGGTCGGGATGCTCCTACCCACGGTGGCCCGCCCGCTCTCCGGCGCGCTAGGGCGTCCGCTTGCCGCCGTGCTCGGCACGCCGGGAAGGCTCGGCCGGGAGAACTCGATGCGGAGTCCGCGGCGGACTGCGCAGACCTCTGCCGCGCTGATGATCGGACTGGCACTGGTGTCGACGATCGCTGTCGTCGGGGCATCGTTGAGCACGTCGGCCAAGCGGCAGGTGGACGGCGCCGTCAGCGCGGACTACATCGTCACCGGGCAGGGCGGATTCAGCCGGTCAGTCGTTCCCGCGGTCTCCCGCCTGCCTGGAGTAGCGACGGCGACCACCATCTACCAGGGTCAGTTCGAGTTCCGCGGCGCGCTTTCGACGCTGGTCGCGGCAACGCCCGCGCAGCTGTCGAGGACGGTGACCCTTCATCTCACTGCCGGCAGCGGTGCGCGCGCAATGGCGGCCGGGGAGCTGCTGATCGATGCCACGACCGCGAATGGCGACAACCTCCACGTCGGCTCTGTGGTCCCGGTCCGGTTCGCACAGACGGGGCAGACGACGATACGGATTGGCGGCATCTTCAGTCCCAACCCGCTGGTCGGGAGCTTCGTGACCGGCGATCGCTTCTTCCTCGCTCACTACAACGGCCCGCTTCCGATCGGCGTTCTGCTGCGCACGGCGCCCGGTGCCACGGGCCTCGGTCGTGCTCTCAACGCCGCGCTCCTGCCGTACGCGAACGTGGGTTATAAGACGCGGGCTCAGTTTGAGCAGTCGCAGCAGAACAAGGTCAACCAGGAGCTCGGGCTCATCTACGTCCTGCTCGCGCTGGCCGTGGTCGTCGCTCTGATCGGGATCGTGAACACGCTGCTGCTGTCTGTGTTCGAGCGCACCCATGAAATCGGCCTTCTGCGCGCGGTCGGAATGAAGCGCCGTCAGGTCAAGGAGATGATCCGCGCGGAGTCGGTCATCATCGCCCTGTTCGGGGGGTTGGTCGGGATCGTCGTCGGGACCGGGCTTGGCCTCGCGCTCAGCTCCGCGCTGCGCAACAGAGGCGTCACAAACCTCGCGGTGCCGCTGCCCAGCCTCGTCGCTTTCCTGTTCCTGTCAGCGGTCCTCGGACTGATCGCCGCCAGCTGGCCGGCGCGCCGCGCCGCCAAGCTCGACGTGCTCGCCGCGATCGCGGCCGAGTGACCGCCGTCCTGACCCTGTGGCCCCGAGGCGGAGGCCTATCATCCCGACGCGCCGGCGAAGCGGTCGAGCCTCGCGAGCTGCTGATCGTGGTGCGGTTCGGCGCGAATTGAAGGCCCCGACGGCGCCCGTCGACTGACGCAACGGGCGCCTTCGGTGCCGCTCGTAGCCGGCTACGGCCGCGCGTCGCCTACTTAGCCGCTCGTGCCGAACTAGCCGACCAAGACCTTCGAGAGGGCGGTCCACGAATCACGCGGGACGCCCTCCTCGCCGAGCGGCTGCAGACAAACGTGATCGGCGCCGGCGTCGAGGTGCGCGCGGACAATCTCTGCGATCTGCTCCGCGCTGCCCTGGGGGATGACGGCGTCGATCAGCCGGTCCGAGCCACCGTGGGCTATGTCGGCCTCGCTGAAGCCGAAACGGAGCAGGTTTTGCGTGTAATTGCGCAGCCCCAGATACAACTTCGCGTAGTCGCGGGCGACAGCCTTGGCACGCACCGGATCGGTGTCGAGTACGCACGCCAGCTCGGGCGCCACGAGCTTGCCCGGACCGAGTCGCTCGCGGGCGAACCGCGTGTGCTGCACCGGAACGAAGTACGTGTGGGTACCCGCAGTGCGCTCGGCAGCCAGATCAAGCATCTTCGGTCCTAGTGCGGCCAGGCAGCGCTCCTTTACCGGCGGCGGCGCCGGCGACGCATCCAGACCGTCGAGGAACGCGCGCATCGCCGCCAAGGGTCGGGCGTAGTCGCTCGTGGCCTCGGGGTGACCGATCCCGATGCCGAGCATGAACCGCCCCGGAAATTCCGCAAGCAGGGCGGCGTCCGCGGCGGCCGTCTCGGTTGGGTCGTTGATCCAGACGTTGAGAATGCCGGTCGCGGCGACAAGCGATGACGTCGCCTCTAGGACCGGGCGGATATCAGGGACACGGGGAGACCCACCTACCCACCAGGCGGCATACCCCAGCTGCTCCGCGAGCTTGGCCGCCTCGCCGGCGCGTTCGATGCCAAACCGCCGGTAGCTGCTCCAGATGCCGATGCGTCCCAACTCCACGTCCACAGCCTGACAGACCAGATCGCTCCGACGCTCGCCGCACTGGTTGGGTGCTCGGCGTGCGGGCAGCGACCGGCTCGCGCATCGTGGCCGCCGGTCGCCGCCCGGGAGGGTAGGCCGCGCCGCTTCCGGTCTCCGGAGCCCGTCGACGGTTGGCGTCCGGCTCGTAGGATGGACAGCATGGGAGCTACTACTACAGGTTCGGCGGCCTGGCCGATCCGGATGACGCCCGCCAATCCATCACCCGCGCGAGCGTAATGGGCGACCACCTCATCGTCCTTCACTCTGCGGTGCGGGCCTGCCCGGGCTACAGCCGCCACGAGGCTCCTTCGATTCTGTTGGACGGCTCGTCGATGGCGCGCGACACGGAGCATGGCCGGGCGATCACCGCGCAACTGACGCGACGTCACGGAACGCTCGAGGAGGCGATCGATGCGGCGGGCTTTGCGCTGGGCGCCGCGGGGTTGTCGAAAAGCATCCGCCGCCAGGCGCGTGCGGCGTGCGAGGATTATTTCTACAGCCGGCTCGACCTGACGCCGAGCCTCGAGTTGGGCGGACGGGGAGAGATCGTCGAAACGCTCGAGCCGATGCCCGAGCCGATGTATCGGGCACTGGAGGACGTCGTCGGCCTCGTCGTGGACGGCGAGTACGAAGAGCTCCGCGCCATCTCCGGCGATCGGCTCACAGTGGAGGACCTGCGCCGTCGCGTCGAGGACGACTGCCCCGAGTCGCTGGTGCTGCCACCCCGCGAGGTCTACCAGGTCGAGGCGATCACCAAGTCAGACGATCCGGACCTGCCGGGCTGGGCCTATTTCCTCGACCTGTGGACCGAGGCTGGCCCGGCACGCCTGCACATCGAGGGCGAGCTCGAGGAGTCGGGCGAGCAATTCACACCGACGCTGACCGACATCCTGCCCTGAGCCGCCTCTTTCGGACTCCCGAGTTCGTGATTAAACGCGGAAAGCCCACCCGTGGGTGGACTCTCGGCCATCAGAAGATCAGGCGGCTTTCGCGGCAAGGGGACGTCCAGGTGAAGGTCTCGCCCTCGGGTTGCCCTCGCTATCTGACCCTGCCAGCGTAGCGCACCCGCCTCCGAACATCGCCTCCGGCGCGACGCCCGACGTGCCGGCAGC
This sequence comes from uncultured Solirubrobacterales bacterium, assembly GCA_963770885.1. Taxonomy (GTDB): domain Bacteria; phylum Actinomycetota; class Thermoleophilia; order Solirubrobacterales; family Solirubrobacteraceae; genus Palsa-465. Next base: position 494,037 of record CAVYRI010000005.1, read on the forward strand.
GGGCACCTCCGTCAGCGGCCGCGCTTTTCGCCAAATGCGGGCGCTCCGCGACCGCGGTCCCTTTTAGAGGCTCCAATGGCACCTCCACAGCCTAAAAGCGCCGACTCTGGCGGGTTTGCCGTGGGCGTCACGAGCGGCGTGAGGCACGGCTTGTCGGATTCGTCTGTGGCGGCCGGCGACAGGCCTTCCGGTCGGCGTGCGACGATCGATGTGATGACCACCGCCGCTTCGGACACATTCGCTGCGACCGCGCTTGAGCGCCTGCGCTTGCTGACGGCCGACAGTCGGTCGTGTTTTCGGCCGGGGCAGCTCGAGGCGATTGAGGACGTTGTTGTGGATCGCGCCCGCGTGTTGTGTGTGCAGCGCACCGGATGGGGAAAGTCGGCGGTGTATTTCGTCGCGACCGCGTTGCTGCGCGAGGCCGGCGCGGGACCGACGTTGATCGTCAGTCCGTTGCTGGCGTTGATGCGTAACCAGATCGCGGCGGCGCAGCGGTTGGGGCTGCGTGCGCACACGGTCAACAGCACCAACCGCGAGGAGTGGGACGAGGTCCGTGATCGGCTGGCTGCAGACACGATCGACTTGTTGCTGATCAGCCCTGAGCGGCTCAATAACCCGCAGTTTCGAGAGCGGATGCTGCCTCTGTTCGCCAGCTCGGTCGGGCTGTTGGTGATCGATGAGGCGCATTGCATCTCTGACTGGGGCCACGACTTCCGCCCGGACTATCGGCGCGTGCGGGACGTGCTCGATGCGTTGGCGCCCGGGGTCGCGGTGCTGGGGACGACGGCGACGGCCAACGACCGCGTGGTCGGTGACGTGCTTGAGCAGCTTGCTGGTGCTGGCGGCGAGCAGTTGCGCTCCTATCGAGGACCGCTAGCCCGGACGAGCCTGCGGCTGGAGGTGCTCGAGCTGCCGCGTCCCGCGCAGCGCCTCGCGTGGCTGGTCGAGCACCTGCCGGCGTTCAAGGGATCGGGCATCGTCTACACGCTGACCAAACGCGACGCCGAGCAGGTGGCGGCGTTTCTGAGCGCCAATGGAATTGAGGCGCTCGCATACAGCGGCGAGCAGGAGACCGGAGATCGGGTCGCGACCGAGGAGAGGCTGTTGCGCAACGAGGTCAAGGCCGTGGTCGCGACCAGCGCGCTCGGGATGGGCTATGACAAGGCCGACCTGACTTTCGTGGTGCACTATCAGGCGCCGGGTTCGGTCGTCTCCTATTACCAGCAGGTGGGGCGCGCGGGGCGGGCCGTCGACCATGCTGACGTGGTCCTGCTGCGCGGAGGCGAGGACCGCCGGATCCAGGACTTCTTCATCGAGCAGGCGTTCCCCGCACGCGAGCGGGTGGCGGCGGTACTCGATGAGCTCGAGGCGGCCGCCGACCACGGACGCACGACGCGCGAGCTGATGGCCGTCGTGAACCTCGGCATGGGGCGCATCGAGGCGATGTTGAAGATTCTCGACGTCGAGGGTGCTGTGCGCCGGAATGGCACCCGCTGGCGCGCGGTTCCAGGTGCGGGATGGACCTACGACGCCGAGCGCTATGCGCAGGTCACCGCCCTGCGCCGCGCCGAACAGGAAGCGATGGCTGCGTTCGGCACCGACGGGCGCTGCCTGATGCGCGTCCTGCAGGAGGAGCTTGATGACCCGGACCCGCGCGACTGCGGTCGCTGCGCGGTCTGCACCTCGCCACACTTCGCCCAGCCGCCAGACCCGGGGCTGATCGAGCGCGCCGCCCGACATTTGCGCTCCACGCCGCTGGAGCTCGAGGTCAAGAAGATGGCGCCGGACGTGACCGGCTCGATGCGCAAGATCCCCGAGGATGCTCGCACTGAACGCGGCTGGGCGCTCGCGCGCTTCGGCGACGGCGGGTGGTGGCCGGCGGTGCAGCGAGGCCTGCGAGACGGGAGCTTCGAGGACGAGGTCGTCACCGGCCTGGCGGACATCTTGCGCGCGTCGGGCGAGGCTGTCGCCTGGGTCACGACCGTCCCGTCGGCGTCCCTGGGCGACGTGATCGTGCGGCTCGCCGAGCGGCTCGCTGCCGAGCTCGGAGTCCCGCATGTACGGCTCGTCACGCGCACCGAGGATCGCGCTCCGCAGCGCGAGATGGCCAACGCCACCCAGCAGGCAGCCAACGTTCGCGGCGCGTTCGCGGTGATCGCGAGGCCACCGCCCGGCGTCGGGGTTCTGCTAGATGATCGTCGCCACTCCGGTTGGACGATGGCGATGGTCGGCGGCCAGCTACGCCGAGCCGGCGCCCAGCTCGTCGTACCGCTCGCGCTCGGCACGCTGAACTAAGACGCCCCAGCGACGCCGGGTTCTGCCGCGAGTTCGCGTGTCCGACACATGCGCGCAACTCGCCCGTGGCGCGCGGTCGGCGAACCCAAGGCTTCGGCGTCGGCGGACCGACGAGTCCTCGGGTTCGCGGTGCGGAGTCGGAAGGTCAGCGCTCACGAACGGGGGTCGTTGTCGGAGGGCGGGAGTCTGTACCCGTGGAAGGCACTCACATGCGCCAAGAAACCGGCCGGCCACTGACTGAGGAAAGCCGGTCTCGACCCCGACGGCAGCCCGACTCGTGTGGCTGCCACGTGCAGGACGGTGCTGACCGGAGGCTTGGCGCGAAGTGGTGCGTGTGATTCCTGACCGTGATCATCGCTCTCGCAGGTAGCCGTGCTCACGGAGCATGTCGATTGCGTGTCGCTGGTCTGTGGCGAGCTTCTGCAGACCCGCGCTGAGCATTCGAACCTCCGCGGCTGCTTCGCGCTCCAGTCGCTGCACGGCCATCACCTGCCGGTTCTCAAGGTCATGCAGCCGCGCGCGCAGTATGTCTTCGGTTATCACCGGTGCAGTGTGCGCAGCTATTGCTCCTTCGCACCCCAGCGCCACTGGTGCTCGGATCGCTATCCCGGTGGTGTGGGCCGGCAGCTGTTCGTGCACCGACGGGTCCCAGGCCGCGATCCGGCGGGCCAGCGTTTTGCCGACCGCTCGCCCTGGGGGCCACCACATACAGCGGGTGGATGGCTCGGGCGTCCCGATCGGGTTCTCGGCCAACCAGTGGGCGCGCTGTCCGGTGAGGAGTACGCCGGTGATCTCGACTGCGTCGCGACCGATCGCCGACTCGCCGGCGCCTGCGTCCCTGCACGCGGCCGTGATTGCCGCGACTGCGGCGTCGGCCTGCTGTGCCGATAGCGCGCTGTGCTCGAGTGCTCCGGCGATGCAGCCGCCGGCTGCCCAGACGACGTCGCTGCCACACACCTTCAACGATTCGTCGACTGCGACAAAGCCGGCGTGATCGCTTGCCACTCCCGTAATGCCCGGGCCGACCATCACCGGCAATGAGATCAGCCGCTGGAACTCCCGCGCCACGCCGGTGCCGATCTGCACGGATGCCGGATCGGTCGGCTTGCCAATCAGCGCGATGGTCTCATCCTCCGCTGGTTCGGGAACGATGATCAAGTCGGCGACGGTCATCGGTGGGGCACCGCGCTCGGGCGCGTCAACCAGCTCGACACCCGTGATCGTCTCCACGCCGGCCTGCTCGAGCTCTTCAGCGATGGCATGCGCAGCGGCGGACCCGAGTGCGCCGAGCGGCCGCTCCTCTGCGGTGATAAGCGCGATGCCGGCGCCCGTGCCGGCCGCTGACCAGGCGAGCACCAGCGCGAGCTCATACGCCGGTACCGACCAGCGGGCGCCACGCGGGATAGCGACCGCGACGCTCGAGACCTTCCGAGCCGCGATCTGCCCAATGATCTCGTCGAGAAAGCTCGGATCTCCACCGCGCTCCCACAGATACCCTTGGGCCAGCGGCCGTCTGGGTCGTTCGCCGGGCGCGAGCAGCAGGTAGTCAAACTCAACGATGTCGCCGTCGCGCGTCAGCAAGCACCGCTCGGATTCGCGCACCACCTCAGCGCGGTCCCTTACCCAGGTCGCCCCCGTCTCAGCGACCAGATCGGCCACCTTGATCCCGCGCTCGCGAGCGGGGCGGAACAGCGAGTCGCGGTGCATCGGCCGGTAGCGAAACTCCCGGTCGGGCGCGACCAGCCGTAGATCAACGCTCGCGCCGAGCGCCTCGCGCGCCGACAGCAAGGCCTCGAGCCCCGCCGTACCCGCCCCCACGATGCAAACCACTGGCCTGGCCACAGACCGCAATCATTACGCACGGATTCAACTGCTCAATCCGTAGTGGCACGCACCCAACGGAGGTTTCTCCGGTTCTCCGACGGGCAGTCAGGCGCGACGTTGGTCGCAGCCGCGGTGCGCCGGCGACCTCGCCGGTCCGCACGATCGCATTCGTCGGTCGGCTGGCGTGCAAGCGGACGAGTCATACGGCGACCAGGCACGACGCCTCACGATCGACGACGATCGGGGACTTCTGCTCCGGGCCCAGCTGGCGCAAGAGCAGCAGTTCTGACCCCGTGGCGGGCCAGGCGACTGAGCGGCAACGCACGTGATGGTCAGCGATCGTGGACGGTGGCCAGGCCGAGCGCGCCGCCGAACCCGAGCAGCGCCAGGCCTGCGATCGCGTCCGCAAGCCGCATCGCACGCTTGCCAAGCGCGCGACGCGACACTGCCGCCAACGATGCGATCCCCGCCGTCGCCGCAAAGCTCCCTACAGCCACTGCGACGACGAGCAGGACGGCCTCTGGTGCTGTGCGGGCCGCGCCCGCGGTGCTGGCCGCGGCGAACACCGCCGCCCAGGACGCGATCGTCAGTGGGTTCGAGGCCGTCGCGCCGAGCGCGGTGACCAACGCGCGGCGTGCGGTCGTCGCTTCTGCGGGCAGCTCACCGCCTGCCCTGACGCGCCACGCGCTCCGGAGCGTCCGCGCGCCTAGCCACACCAAGACGACCGCGCCGGCCAAGCCAAGGACGAGACGCAGGGGCTCGACCTGCAACAGCGGCGCCACGCCCGCCGCCCCAGCAGCGGCGTAGAGGCCGTCGACAAGCGCGATGCCAAGGCCGATCGCAAGGCCCACACCCCAGCCATTGCGCAATGTGCTCCGAATCTGAAACAGCGACACCGGACCGATCTGAGCGCCGATTCCCGCGCCCAATCCAAGCCCGACGAGGATCGCATGCATTCGGAGCAGTGAACCACCAACCGCTTCGGCGACGGTCCCAGACTCACGAAACGCGCGACACTCGAGCTCGCACCCTGAGCCGGTGGTCTGACCGATCCTTCGGCTCGGCGAAGGGCCGAAGCGGCACCGGTGCCAGGCTCCCCACGTGGCGACGGAGCAGTGAGGCGCGAGCCGCGGGTTGTTAAGCGACCCAGTTCTCTGCAACCAACTGCGTGAGGGTCTGCTCGAGCGTCGCGGTGCCCGCGATCTCTGCCGCGAGCCGCCCGGCCGTGTGCCGGTACGTCGGCTCGGCGAGGACGGAGTCGATCGCGCCGCGAAGGGCGGCGACATCGCCGGACCCAAGGCTGCGCAATCCACCAGCCACATGGCCGCTCGGGAAAATGGCGAGCCCGGCACCGGCGTCCTGAACGAGTCGTGCGTTGGCTGTCTGATCGGCGAACAGCGGACAGATGACGAGCGGCAGTCCTGCCGCGAGCGCGCCGAACGTGGAGCCGGAGCCCCCGTGGCAAACAACGGCACGAGCCTCGTGAAAGACCTCGGTCTGCGGGACCCAACGCTTGATCTGGGTGTTCAGCGGCACCGGAGCCAGAGCAGCCGGGTCCACCGCGCGGCCCACCGTCATCAGTACCCGCGCCGGCAGATCAGCGACCGCGTCAAGCGCCGTGCGATACACCGCGCCGCTCTCGGGCAGATGACCAAGCACAGTTCCGAATGTCACGTAGACCAGAGGCCGCCGGTCACCGGGCCACCAGTCCGGCAGCGGCGTCCCAGCGGGAGATTGCAGCCGAAAGCGCCGGGTGTCGGGCCAGGGCGAGGGATCCAGCGACGCCGGGAACGACGTCAGGTACGGGGCGGCCCTGATCGCCGCCGCAACCCCGGGGCCGTGGCGCTCGATCGTCTCGGCGACCATTTCCAGCACTGCGAGTTCGATCGCTGACTGCGAGATGCCGACTTGGAATTGGGGGATCCCTGCCCCGTGCGCAAGCAGGGCCGTGGCGTACTCGCACGGCTCGCGGACGACCAACTCAGGTCGCCATACATCGAACGCCTCCCGGGCGACCGGAAGCATCGCCTCGGTGCACCAGTCCGCAAACAGCTCCCGGTCGATCAATCCGACAACCGCTTCCGGTGGCCCCACCCTCACCCGCGCCCAGGTCGCATCAACGACCGACCGCGGCGGCTCGCGACCGACTCGGACCGCGACTCCAGCCTCGCTGGCCGCCTCTGACAAAGACGGTGGCACGAGCACCAGAGGATCGTGGCCAAGCCGGCCAAAAGCCTGTGCGACTGAAACCACCGGAATCAGGTGACCGACACCTCCAAGCGAGCAGCCAAGCAGCACGCGCACAACCAGAACATACGCAGCGGCCTCGGCGTTGCCGCTGGTGCGGCGACGATGTAAAGGCCGGCGCAACCCCGCCGCGCATGACTCCGGGAGTCCGAGTCCGGGACACGGACTTGACGAGATGACCGAGCGTCGTCGGTCACATACAGTCACGACGACCCAACCCGGCTACGAGAAGGAGGGCGCAGCATGTATGTACGGATCGCGCGGTTCGAAGGCGGCGACCGCGACTGGGACGGCTTCGCCGCAGACGTTCGCGAGACAATTCGAAGCGGCGGACAGGGGACACCGTTCGAGAGAGCGGGCGAGGCGGCCAAGAGGATGATGCTGCTTGTCGATCGCGAGAACAACCGGGGCGCGAACCTGATCCTCTGTGAGACCGAAGACGACCTACGGCGAGTCGACGCTGCGCTGAACGAGATGACGCCCGCGGCCGGACGCGGCGCCCGTAGCTCGGTGGAGATGTACGAGGTATTGCTCGACGAGGAGCCTGGCAGGTAGCAGGCCCTCGGCCGGCGCGACGCCAGGTCCGGCATGGACTGGATCCGTCCGCACCGAGAAGCCCGCAGATTGGGTCCGGGCACGCCAGATCGAATGCAGCGACAGCGTCATGGTCGTCAGCGGTAGGCGGATCACGCCTGCTGCGATCACACAGGCTTGCGCGACTGGGCCAGCCGATAGACCTGCAACCACGAACGGGCGTGGGACCGTAGATAACGCCTCACGATCATTCGTGGTACCGCTGCGGCGCTGGCGGTAGAGTGCGCCCGAGACGCGATCCGCGGGATGCGTCGCGAGGTTTGTGCACGCTCAGGCCGCGACAGCGCCGGTAGATCTTGCTCCGAGTGACCGCTTAGGAGGTCTTGGATGGCGATTGCGATCGAGAACGACGTCATCGACGAGCTGCGCGCGATCTGCGGCGCCGACCATGTGCTCACCGGAAAGTCGGCGCTGGTCAACCGCGCTCGTGTGCCGGCTCCGTTCCCGGTGCACAAGTGGGAGGAGCACATGCCCAGCGCGGTCGTGCTGCCGACGTCGGCCGAGCAGGTCTCAGAGGTGGTCAAACTGGCAAACCGGGAACGGATCCCGGTGGTGCCGAGGGCTGGGGGGACCGGCTTGGCGGACGGGGCGGTTCCGCTTCGCGGCGGGATCCTCGTCGACGTCAAGCTGATGAATCAGATCAAGGAGATCGATCTCGAGGACCTGACCGTTACGGTCGGTCCCGGGATCAATCTTCAGACGCTCAATCGGGCGCTGCACAAGTACGGCGTGATCTATCCGGACGACCCCGCCTCCTACCCATGCGCGCTGGTCGGTGGGCGGATCGGCACCAACGGATGGTCGCTGCTCGGTGGCCGGTACGGCCACGTACGCGATCTCGTGATTTCGTTCGAGATCGTGCTGCCGACAGGCGAGATCATCCGGGTCGGCGACGGGGGAGCGGCCAAGGTCCGCAAGTCATCGGTTGGCTATCAGCTCAAGCAGCTGTTCATGGGCCACCAGGGCACGCTGGGGATCGTGACCGAAGCGACTCTCGAGCTGGTCCCGCGGGCGGAATGCGAGTTCGCGGCCTTCTTCCTGTACGACGGCTTCCAGCCCGCCTACGAGACCATGCGCGCCGTAGCGCGCTCTGGCCTGAGCACGCTGACTGGGGTGATGTTCTTCGATCCCGAGAAGGTGCATTACCTGCGGCGTGATGACGAGGCCTACATAGGCGTGCCCGAGTGGGTTCAAAGTGTCTGCGGCGTCTCGTTGTACGGCGCGCGGTGCGAGGTCGAGCCCGCGGTCGAGAGGGTGATGCAGATGGGCCGCGAGCGTGGCGGCAAATACATCGGCGATGAGATCTCATCGGCCGACTGGGCTTGCCGTCACGACCGGTACGCAACACCCCAGCACGGGCGCACGCGCGACGGGCAGGTTGCTCTGATGAGCTGGCACTGCGAGGACGCCGCGGTGCCGATCAGCCAGATGCCCGCCGTGCGCGAAAAGTGGCATGCGATCGCGCGACGGTACGTCGAGAGCCACGACATCTTCGATGACTGGGGCATGTTCGCTTATACAAACGCAGCCTTCAAGCCGTGGGCCGACGTGCTGATGGAGATCGACCTCGGATTGTGGGAGCAGCGCATGGACGAGGACGGCTGGCAGGCGTTCGTCAGCCTCAAGCGCGAGATCGCGCAGACCGTGCTCGATCACGGCGGTTCCATGTCGGCCGCTCACGGCGGCACTCGCACCGGAGACGCCGAACTGGTGCCCACCGAGCTTGGCAGCGCTTGGGGCGTGACCAAGAGGATCAAGCGCATGCTCGACCCCAACAACATCATGAACCCGGGCAAGCAGATGCTCGATGAGGCCTACGAGGAGCAATGACGATGCTCGGATTCCGGTTGTCCGCCCAGAAACCGCCCGAAGCCAAGCGAGTTACCGACGTCGTTGTGAGCCGCTTCGAGCATGTCTACGAGGTCGACCCAGCTCTGATGACCGAGCATCTCCACCAGCAGGACATGCCAAACTGGGACTTCGAGCGGATCGTCGCGGCGCGCTGGGATCACATCCGCGACATCCACACTCAATGGGCCGACTCGATTGTGCTGGCCGGGCAGGGCAGCGATCTCGACGCCGAGCCGACGGCGCCCGGATCGGATTAGACCCGGCCGCGTGATCGGCGCGGCGTCCCGGTGGCAACGTGCCCCGGCGAGCCGCCACGCTCGCGAAGAGCAGCTTACGCCGGCCGTTTGTTCGCGGCCTGATCGGTACTGACTACGGTTGTCACGCTCTGACGGGGGCGTGACTATAGGACTGTCGTTTGTCGCCTGAGTTCTCGGTGTGGATTGCTGTGAATGTGTAGAAGTGGGTAAGCCTGATGCGTGATCGTGACGTACTGCTGGGCGTCGGCCGCTTGTGTGTCCGCCGTGGACTGGCCGCACCTGTTGCGGTCCTCGTGTTGGCAGTGTTGGCGTCGAGTGCGTCAGCGGCTAGCGACACCACGTACGTCGTCAACAATGGGGCAACTCCGGGGAGCCTGACCGCGAGCTTCAGCGGCGACTCCGGGCATATCTTCAACAGCGGTCAGGGGACCGTGGACGCCTTCGGAACTGACCCGGGGTCGAGTTACGTCGTCTACGTCACCAATGCTACACGCAGCATTCCAGGTGGCGTCACCCCAATCACGACGGGATCGGATATGGCCCAGCTCCCGATTCGGGTCCATGGGGGCGGGGCAATTGCGATCACGCCGGATGGCACAACCGCCTACGTGACGAGCGTCGTCCGAAGCTTCATCACGCCGATCAATCTCGCGACCAACACGGCGGGATTCAGGATCCCCGTCATACCGTCGCCACTCTCTGTCATACTGTCGCCAGTCGCGATTGCGGTCGCTCCCGACGGCGCGACCGTGTACGTCACCAGTGTCCAGCGAAACACGGTCACACCGATCTCGATCGCGACAGGTCGCGAAGCCCCGATCCACGTCGGCTCTCCCCCCGGGGCCATTGCGATCACCCCGGACGGTGAGACCGCGTACGTGGTTGTTAGTGGCGGCGTGACCCCGCTGACGCTCGCCACCAACACGCCCGGGAGCCCGATCCCAATCGTGGGCGGGGCGTGCGGCATCGCGATCACTCCGGACGGCAGAACAGCGTACGTCACAGGCCCGAGCGGTGTGACGCCGGTCACGATCGCGACCAACACCGCCGGAGCTTCGATCCCGATCGTGGGCGGGGCGTGCGGGATCGCGATCACTCCGGACGGTAGGACAGCCTACGTCACCGGCCCGAGCGGTGTGACGCCGGTCACGATCGCGACCAATACGTCCGGAAGTCCGATCGAGGCCGGTCCATCGCCCGCCGGGATTGCGATCACCCCGGACGGTAAGACGGCGTTCGTGGTCAACGCCGGCGCAGACACCGTTACGCCGATCACTCTCGCGACCAACGCGGCCGGAAGTCCGATCGAGGCCGGCCCATCTCCCGCCGGGATCGCGATCGCTCCGAATCCGCTCCGGCAGACGTCGATGTCGGTCAGCTGCTCACCGGCAAGGATCGTATTCGGCGCGGCGGGGCCGACCTGCACGGCAACGGTGACCGATATCGATAGCGGCAGGCCGCTGCCGCCGATCGGGCAGGTGACCTTCACGAGCCAAATCGGGCGGGGGCGGAAGGTGAGTTTCCGATCGTCGTGCATGCTGTCCGGCGGCGGCGCGAGTGCCAGCTGCCAGGTGACCTTCGCGGCGGGTAGGCCCGCGGTCTACGAGCTTGTCGCCAGCTACAACGGCGACGGCGTCCACACGCTCGCCCACGCCCTCACCGCCGTCAGGGTCGCATTCCACTCCACCAGCACGACGCTCGCTTGCGCCCCCACACCGCTCGTGGTCGGGCGACCGACAGGTTGCACGGCGACCGTCACCGACATCTCGCCGGAGCCGGTCCTCACTCCCCGCGGCGACGTAGAGTTCAGCGGCCAGGACGATCACTTCCTCGACAATCCCTGTCGGCTGTCTGGCACCGGCGCGACCGTGAGCTGCCGCATGGTCGAGACGCCTACAGCAATCGGGACCGGGTCTCACACGATCACGGCCACCTACGTCCCAGGACCGGGGCCCATCGACCAGGTCCACAACCGGAGCGCCGACTCGATCACCTTGCCGGTCATCGACGCCTCGAGCACATCCCTGACCTGCTCGCCCACGACGGTGCGGATCGGGCAAACCACCACGTGCACCGCGAGCGTCAGCGATCCCGCACCGGTGCAGGCCAGCACGCCGACGGGAATAGTCAAGTTCAGTGGTGCCAAAGGCGACACGTTCGCCGTCAGCCCGTGCACGCTGTCAGCCGACGCCGCTGCAGCCGCCGGCTGTCAGGTGAGCTACACGCCGACCGTCGGCCAAGGGCCGCACACGCTCACGGCCCGCTACGGCGGCGACGGCTCTCACCACACGAGCAACGCCAAGGTCACCGTCACGGTCACCCGCTAAGCATGCCCTGACCCCATGAGCTTTGCGAGCGGCCCTCGGAATATCGGTGCCGTCTGGCCGATTCAAGACTGAGCGTCTCCACGAGCAGGACATGCCCAACTGGGACTTCGAGCGGATCGTCGCGGCGCGCTGGGATCACATCCGCGACATCCACACTCAATGGGCCGACTCGATTGTGCTGGCCGGGCAGGGCAGCGATCTCGACGCCGACGCAGCGCAGCCCGGATCGGATTAGACCCAGCCGCGCGATCGGCGTGGCTTCGCTGTGGTTACGCGACCCGGCGAGCGCCGCACTCGCACAGACAACTGATTGTGCCCGCCGTTTATCCGCTGGCCTGATCGGTACTGACTACGGTTGTCACGTTGTGCCCGCAGCGTGACCATGGATCTGTCGCGGGCCGACGCGTTCTGTGGCCTGAGTTCTTGGCATGGATCGCCATCAATGTGTAGAAGTGGGTAAGCCTGATGCGTGATCGTGTAGTGCGGCTGGGCGCCGGCCGCTTGTGTGTCCGGCGTGGACTGGCTGCGTGTGTCGCGTTGCTCGCGCTGGCAGTGTATGCGTCGAGTGCGTCCGCGGCCAGCTACACCGCGTACGTCGTCAACAACGAGGCGGCCACGGTGACGCCTGTGTTGACCGCGTCGAACACTCCCGGGATCCCGATAGGGGTCGGGATCAGCCCTGTCGGCGTCGCGATCACGCCGGATGGCAGCACCGCGTACGTAACGAACAGTCTTGATAACTCGGTGACGCCGATCGCGACTGCGACAGGCAAGCCAGGGACCCCGATCTCCGTCGGCGAGGGGCCGTGGGGCATCGCGATCACTCCCGATGGCAGGACCGCCTACGTGGCCGACCTTCGAAGCGACACGGTGACGCCGATCACGCTCGCGACGAACACGCCCGGCAGCCCGATTCCGGTCGGCAGTGAGCCGTTGAAGATTGCGATCACTCCGGACGGCAAGACCGCGTACGTGACAGACACCGACAGCGGCGCCGTGACGCCGATCACAACCGCGACGAACACCGCCGGCGCCCCGATCCCAGCCGGCCCCGACCCTCACGGGATCGCAATCACTCCGGACGGCCAGACCGCCTATGTCACGAACAGCAGCAGTGACACGGTGACGCCGATCACGCTTTCGACAAACACCCCTGGCCCCCCGATCCCTGTCGGCAGCGACCCTCATGGCATTGCGATCACCCCCGACGGCACGACCGCATATGTGGCGAACCTGGACGGCAATTCCGTGACGCCGATCACGACCGCGACAGACACGCCTGCCAGTCCGATTCCCGCCGGCGCGCAGCCTCAGGGAATTGCGATCACCCCGGACGGGCGGACGGCATACGTGGTCAACGGCGCCGCTGCCGGAACGGTGACGCCGATCACGATCGCGACGAACGCTCCTGGAGACCCGATCCCGGTCGGAGCCGCTCCGCAGGGGATCGCGATCAGCCCGGCGACCCGGCGCGACGTCCGGACGTCGGTCACGTGTTCACCGCAGAAGGTCCTTGTAGGCCGATCAACGAGGTGCACCGCAACCGTGCGCGATACGGACTCGGGCGCGGCGATCACGCCGACCGGCACCGTCGGCTTCGCCACCAATGGTCTGGGGAGCCTCGCCGGGAGCCCGTGCGCGCTGTCCGGCAGCGCCGCGCACGCCAGCTGCGAGGTGACCTACACCCCTCTGACGGCCGGTTCTCATCTCCTGACCGCAAGCTTCAGCGGTGACGCCGTGCATACGTTCAACGGCGGTCAGCGGACCGTGGAGGCCTTCGGGAGTGACCCGGGGTCTAGTTACATCGCCTACGTCGCCGACGAGGTGTCATACCGATACCGTGACTCTACTTCTGGCACCGTCACGCCAATCACGACGGGATCGGACATGCCCCAGCTTCCGATTCATGCCCTCCAGCCCTTGGCGATCGCGATCACGCCGGACGGCAAGACCGCCTACGTGACAAGCGTGCTCGACAACCTTGTCACGTCGGTCACGCTCGCGACCAGCACGGAGGCATTCAGGATTCCCGTCGCAAGGTCGCCGGTCGCGATTGCGATCGCTCCGGACGGCGCGACCGCGTACGTGAGCAGTTTCCAGCGAGGCATGGTCACACCGATCGCGGTCGCGACAAACACTCGCGAGGCCCCGATCCGGGTCGGGTCTCTCCCAGGGGCTATTGCGATCACCCCAAACGGGCAGACCGCGTACGTGGTCGTCAGTGGCGGGGGGGTGACCCCGCTCACGCTCGCCACCAGCATGCCCGGGAGCCTGATCCCGATCGCGGGCGGGGCCTGCGGGATCGCGATCACTCCGGACGGCAAAACAGCGTACGTCACCGGCCCAGGCGGCGTGACGCCGGTCACGATCGCCACCAACACCCCCGGAAGTGCGATCCCGATCGCGGGCGGGGCGTGCGGGATCGCGATCACTCCGAACGGCAAAACGGCGTACGTCACCGGCCCGGGCGGCGTGACGCCGGTCACGATCGCGACCAACACCCCCGGAAGTGCGATCCAGGCAGGTCCATCCCCCGGCGGAATCGCGATCACTCCGGACGGTAAGACGGCGTTGGTGGTCAATGGCGGCGCAGACACGGTGACGCCGATCACACTCGCGACCAACACCACCGGGAACGCGATTGCGGCCGGCAAGAACCCGTCGGGGATCGCGATCGCTCCGAATCCGCTGCGGCAGACGTCGATGTCGGTCAGCTGCTCACCGACAAAGGCCGTAGTCGGCGTGGGCCCGACCTGCACGGCAACGGTGAGCGATATCGACACCGGCAGGCCGCTGCCGCCGATCGGGCGGGTGACCTTCACGAGCTGGCTCGGGCGGAAGGTGAGTTTCGGATCGTCGTGCATGCTGTCCGGCCGCGGCGCGAGTGCCAGCTGCCAGGTGACCTTCGCGGCGCGCGCGCCTGCGGTCTATGAGCTCCTCGCTAGCTACACGAGCGACGGCGTTCACACGCTCGACCACGCCCTCACCACGGTCAGGCTCGAAAAGCGCTCCACCAGCACGACGCTTGCGTGCGCCCCCACACCGCTCGTGGTCGGGCGACCGACGAGATGCACTGCGACCGTCAGCGACATCTCACCGGGGTCGATCGTGACCCCGGGCGGGAAAGTGACGTTCGGCGGCCAGCCCGACGATCACTTCATCGTCAATCCCTGTCGGCTGTCCGGCAGCGGCGCGACCGCGAGCTGCGGCGTGATCGAAACGCCTACGGCAATCGGGACTGGGTCTCACACGATCACGGCCACCTACGCCCCGGCCCCATGGAAAGTCGACCACGTCCACAAACCCAGCGCCGGGTCGATCACCGTGCCGGTGATCGATCCCTCGACCACATCGCTGACGTGCTCGCCGACGACGGTGCGGATCGGCCAAACGACCGTTTGCACCGCGAGCGTAACCGACCCCGCACCGGCGCAGGCCAGCACTCCGACCGGCACGGTCACGTTTAGTGCTGCCAAGAGCTACACGTTCGCAGGCAGCCCGTGCACGCTGTCAGCCGACAGCGCTCCAGCCGCCGACTGTCGGGTGAACTACACGCCGACCGTCGGCCAAGGGCCGCACACGATCACAGCCCGCTACGGCGGCGACGGCTCCCACCACACGAGTAACGCCAAGGTCACGATCACGGTCACCCGCTAGGAGCACGCCCTTCACGCGGTCGGCGGCACCAATGCGATCTTGCCGCGCACGCCGCCGGCCTCGAGTCGCGCGAGCGCGGTCGGCGCCTGCTCGAGCGGCAGCACCGAATCGATCAGCGGGCGCACGACGCCTCTCTCGACCAGCACCCGCAGCCGGTCGAGCGTTGCGCGCCGCGGCGGCGTAAAGACGAACTGGAGCTCCGCGTTGCGGTTCCATGCCTCAAGCAGGGACTGGGGCTGCGCGATGTCGACGATCGAGACGATCCGGCCGCCCGGGCGCAGCGCGTACGGACTGCGCTCGATCGTGTCACCGCCGACGGTGTCAAGAATCAGGTCGACGCCGCCGCCGTCGGCCTCCCGGCGTACGACGTCGATCGCGTCCTCATCGCGATAGTCGATCACCCGGTCGGGGCCGAGCGCCGCCACGAACTCGCGACTGCGCGCACTGCAGGTCGCAAATACGGTCGCGCCGGCCGCGCGCGCGATCTGCACCGCGAGCGACCCGACGCCGCCCGCCGCGGCGTGGATCAGCACCGTGTCGCCGACGCGCAGCCGACCGCGCTCGATCAGGCACTCCCACGCGGTCGCGCCCGCGCAGGGCAGCACGCCCGCCTCAGTGTGGGAGAGATTCCGGGGTCTGCGCGCCACGACCGCCTCATCAACGACATGGAACTCGGCGAAGCTCCCGCCGCTGAACGGTGGCGGGAGGTAAAACACCTCGGCGCCGACCTCGAACTCACGCGCGCCGGGGCCAACAGCGGCGACCACGCCGGACACGTCGGAGCCAATGATCGCCGGTAGCGCGAGCTCTTCTCGGTAATCGCCGCGGCGGGTCTGGTAGTCCAGCGGATTCGCCGACGTCCCAAGCACGCGCACAAGCAGCTGGCCGGCTCCCGGCTCCGGGACCTCGACCATCCTCCACGCGAACGCCTCAACTCCGCCAAAGCCGGTCAGGACCAAGGCGCGCATCTGCTCACGCGAGCCTGTCAGAGCGCCGTCTCGTCGTCGAACTCACGCACGATCCCGCGAAGAATAAATTGAAACGTCGAGGTCACACTCGCGCGGCGCGGCGGGTCATCGGGGTAATGACCACGAACGCTGAAGGAGCAACCATGCTGGGAAGCATCGTCTACACCACCCTGTTGGTCAGCGACCAGGACGCGGCGCTGGACTTCTACACCAGCGTGCTTGGGTTTGAGCGGCGGGTTGACAATCCGACGTCCGACGGAGCGCGGTTCTTGACCGTCGGTCTCGAAGGGCAGGACTTCCAGCTGGTTCTCTGGCCCGGGACACCGGGAGAGGCCCAGCCGGTGCAGGGCCAGGTTCCGGCCGCCTACACGATCGAGACCGAGGATTGCAAGGCCGCGTTTGAGGCGCTGAAGTCGCGCGGCGTGAACTTCGAGACCGACGTGCTCGAGTTCCCATGGGGTTATATCGCGCGGTTCCAGGATCCTGACGGCAACCGGTTGCAGATCCGAGAAGGCCGGTAGTCGAGAACCAGGCGCAACCGGCCCGCGACAGAGGAACTGCTTCTAGTTGGACCCGTGCGTCTGGAACGTCACGGTCTGGCGACCGCTCGTTGCCCGGTAGGACTCGATCTGCGTGGACGCCGACGTGTTTACGTCTCGCCACGTGTAGTGCCACTGCTTGCCGTCGACCCTGATGTGGTGCTTTGCTCCAGAGCCGGGCGTCAGCAGCGCTTTGATCTCGGCCTTCGCAACGGCCTTAGCCGTTGAGCATCCGACGTGATGAGCGGTGATGTCGAAGATGGCCTTCGAAGGAAGCTTGCCGCAGTGCAGAGTCTTTGCCGAAGCGGCCGCGGGAAAGGCAAACACCGTTGCCCCAACGACGGCCACAGTCATCGTGCGCCCGAACATGAGGTCGAAGTGTACGGCCATCGGCGACCAGCTGCTGTTGCTCTCTCGCGGACGGCTGCTCCTCCGGGCTTGATGTTCCGCGAACTCGCCTGACCGGCGAGGGTATGTTGCCGGGATGGACGTTGGGACAACTCGTCGTACGTTCGTGGCGAGCGGCGCGCTCGCGGCACTCGGTCTCGTGCACGCCGACCGGGTCAGCGCGCTGATCGACGAGGTCGCGCGTGGAGTGCTTCCCGGCGGTGGTGGACGGTACTTGTCGCACCGTGAGCTGGTGACGCTGCGGGCCGTCACCGCGCGGCTGTTGCCCGGGCCGCCCGCGGGTCCTGGCCCCGGCGCGCTCGAGGTGCACGCCGCCGAGGCGATCGACCTGCTGTTGGGAGCGTTTGAGCTCGACCCACCGCTGATCCACGCCGGCGGCCCCTTCTCGGGACGGGCTGGGGGCTCACGTGACGATTTCGCCGGGTTCGTCGCGCTCGACGCCCAGGCTGCCTTTGGCTGGCGGATCCGACTAGAGGGCTCGCGCGGGTTGCGCGAGCGTGAGTTCGCCGGGCCAGTGGTCGGGCTGCAGGAGATCTACCGGCGTGGGCTCAAACGCCTCGACACGCGAGCGCGGGCACGGAGCGCAAGCGGCTTCGCCGCGGCGCCGGCGGCGACCCAGGATCCCCTGCTCGCCTCGCGCGATCGCATCGTCGGGCGCTTCGTCACCGCGGCGATGCACAACAGCCTTGAGGCGCTGTGCGGCCCACCCGAATATGGCGGCAACCACGCGCTGGCCGGCTGGCGCGGGCTGGAGTGGGGCGGTGACGCCGAGCCCCGTGGCTTCACCGCGGTCGAGGTGAGCAAGCCCGACCAGCCCGGGGAGATCGTCGGTGCGCCGGCGTCGTTGTCGGCTGACGTGCGTGACGAGATCTTGACGCGGATAGCGCCGATGCTCGGCAGGCCCGCTCGGCGCGGTCATGGTCCGTTTGGCGGCTCGGATTGAGTCGCGCATCGGTTGTGATCGTCGGTTCTGGCGCCGGGGGCAGCGTGGTGGCCTGGGAGTTGGCACGCGCCGGTCATGAGGTGGTCGTGCTCGAGAAGGGCCGCAACCTGTTCCCGGGGCTAGGTGGACGTGGCGCGGTCGGCACGCTGTTCTCCAATGACGAGGTCAAGCAGGGGCGTTTCTTCGAGAGCCAGGACCCGATCCTTGAGCCGCGCAGCCGCCGAACTCAGGCGCAGGCCCGCCGTGGCACCGCGCGCGGCTTCGTAGGTGACGTCAACGATCTGCCGACCGTCGTCGGTGGCGGCACGGTGCACTGGGATGCGAAGGTCCCGCGCTTCTGGCGCCAGGATTTCAAGGGACGGTCGTTGCTGGGTCCGGTCCCAGGCGCCAACGTCGCCGACTGGCCGCTGGACTACGACGAGCTTGAGCCGTTCTACGACGAGGTCGAGCACCGGCTCGGCGTGCAGGGTGACCGCTCGCGGATGCCGGCAACGACGCTCGCCCAGGCGCCGCGGCGCAACGAGTTCGCGATGGCGCCCAATCCGCCGATGTACGCGGGGCTGAAACTCGCTGCGGCCGCCGAGCAGCTCGGATATCACCCCTACCCGTATCCGATGGCTGTCAACTCGCGGCCCCTTCACGGGCGCCCGGTATGCAACTCGTGCGGTTACTGCTCGGGCTTTGGCTGCCCGATCCACGCCCGCGGGGAGGCGGCGATCTCGTTTCTGCACGAGGCGATCCGCGCTGGGGCGCAGCTGCGCACGCGGTGCTTCGTACACAAGATCGACCTCGCGCCGAGCGGAAACCGTGCGCGAGGCGTCTCGTACATCGATCAGACCGGGGCTCGGCGGAAGGTCCGCGCCGACGTCGTCGTGCTCGCCCCGTCTGCAATCGAGACGGCCCGGCTGCTGCTGCTGACCCGGGGGTCGCACCATCCCGAGGGGCTGGGCAACGGATCCGGGATGGTGGGGCGCAACCTGATGTTTCATCACTTCAGCGTCGGCGCAGGTGTGTTCGCCGAGCGCGCGCACGCGTGGCGTGGTCCCTCAACGACGTTCACGCTCGATGACTTCATCGGCCCGGTAACCGGCGCCCCCGCCCGCGCCGCCGGCCTTCCATATCTGAAGGGAGGCTGCTGCGAGGTCGGAGGCGGCACGCTGCTGCTTGAGGAAGCCAACCTGTACGCCGGTGCCGGTCTGCGCGGCGTGCCCCTGGCTGCGTCCCTCCACGGGCTTGCGCTTCGCGACCACATCGGCGGAATCCAGCTCAACGCCGAGGACATGCCGCAGAGCGCAAACCGGGTCGACCTCGATCCGAAGATCCGCGACTTCCGAGGGTTCCCGGTCCCTCGCATCACGTACACACCGCATCGCTTCGAGCTCGCGGCCGCGGCCCACTTCGGTCCGCTGGTGCAGCAGATATGCCGCGTCGCGGCGCCGACCACCGAGACCGACGTGATCGCCTCGCAGCTCGGGGGCAACGCCGGCGGCCACGCAGGCGTGTATGGCACCGCCCACATCATGGGCACGGCGCGAATGGGTGACGATCCGCGTAGCTCGGTGACCGATCGCCATGGACGTCTGCACGAGGTTCCCAACGTCGTACTCGCCGACGCGTCGGTGTTCGTGTCCTCGGCCGGGTTCAACCCGACGCTGACGATCATGGCGCTCGCGTTGCGGGCTGCGAGGAACATCCACGACGTCCGTGCTGCATGAAAGAGTGAAACTGACGGAAGCGACCCGTGCACAGATGAGCGACTACACACCGTGAGCCGGCGGAGGCTTGATCTGCGGCATCCGGGTGCGGGCGCGGCGAGCGCTGTGGCTGTCGTGCTGCTGGCCGCGGGGAGTGTGTCCGCCTCCACTCGCGATCGATCTCAGCCACACCGACGGCCGACGCTCAAACACCTGATCGCGGGTTACATCGCTCGTCGCCCGGGTTCTACGACGGCCGCGGTCTACGACGTCAAGACCGGGCAGCAATGGGCCGTCAATTGGGGAATGCGCAACGACACGGGGTCAATCGTCAAGGTGGACATCCTGGAGACGCGGCTTCATCAGACCCACGGCCATCTCTCCGGTTACGAGCGCCGGCTCGCGAAGGCGATGATCGAGCAGTCCGACAACGATGCCGCCACCGCGTTATGGAACGCGGACGGAGGCGACGCCGGAGTGGGTCGCTACAACGGTGAGGTTGGGATGCGCTGCACCGCCCTTGGCCAGAACGGCTACTGGGGCCTGACCCGAACATGCGCGACCGATCAGCTTCGGTTGCTCAACCGGCTCGCACAACACAACCGACTGCTGACCGATCGCTCACGGCGATATCAGCTCTACCTGATGAGGCACGTGATCTCTTCGGAGGCGTGGGGAGTCTCCGCCGGCGTCCCGCATCCGGGCGTCTCCGTGGCGCTCAAGAACGGCTGGCTGCCGTACGGAGACGCGCCGTGGTTCGTGAACAGCATCGGCATCATCCACGGAGACGATCGCTACTACTACATCTCCGTGTTGACACGCGATCCGACAGAGGGCGTCGGCATCGCCACAATCGAGGGGATATCGCGCCTGGTGTGGCGAAACCTGCCCCGCCGTCCCCAGGCCCGGCCGATTGGGCCCTGAGCCGGCGAGTTGCGCGCCGCCGCGCGTGACCTATCGATAACTTAACTGACTTGATCGACATATCTGACAATGCCCGCGATTCGCCCAGCGCCTATCCCTTCGACCTGGGGAGCTTCGGGCGCCGAACCTCGACCTCGTCGCCTGAGGCACAGGCGTGGTTTGACCGCGGGCTTGTGTGGTCCTACGCGTTCAACCACGAGGAGGCGATCAGCTGCTTTGAGCGGGCGATCGCCGCCGATGACCGATTCGGGCTGGCGTATTGGGGCCTCGCCTACGCCGCAGGCCCGAACTACAACAAGCAGTGGGACGCGTTCGACGATCTTGATCTGCGCGCATCGCTCGGTCGCTCATACGAGGCTGTGCAGCGTGCCGTCGAACTGGCCGAGGGCGCGCCGGCCGTCGAGCGCGACCTGATCGGCGCCCTCGCAGAGCGCTACCCAAGCCCTGAACCGGCGAAGGATCTGAGCGTCTGGACGGCTGCCTACGCCGACGCGATGCGGACGGTGTACGCCGAGCATCCGGATGACCTCGATGTGGCCGCGCTGTTCGCCGACGCGCTTTTGAACGTCACGGCATGGTCGCTGTGGGACCTGCCGAGCGGCCGGCCTGCTGAGGGGGCCCACACGCTCGAGGCCAAGGGGGTGCTCGAGTCGGCGCTCGCCCGGCCGGGCGCGATGACCCATCCCGGGCTACTTCATTTCTACATCCACCTGATGGAGATGTCGCCGGCGCCTGAAACGGCGCTGGAGGCGGCTGACGCATTGCGTTCAGTCGTCCCCGACGCCGGCCACCTGCTCCACATGCCCACCCACATCGACGTGCTGCTCGGTGATTACGAGCGCGTGATCTCTGAAAGCGAGCGGGCGATCGCCGCCGACGACCGCCACGTCGCGCATGCCGGACGGGTCAACTTCTACGCGCTCTATCGATCCCATGACCACCACTTCAGGATCTACGGAGCCATGTTCGCCGGCCGCCGGGCGACTGCACTGCGGGCGGCCGACGCGTTGGCGGCCTCGCTGCCCGAGGAGCTTCTGCGCGTGGAGGTTCCACCGATGGCCGATTGGCTCGAGAGCTTCGTCCCGATGCGCTTCCACGTGCTCGTGCGCTTCGGCCTCTGGGAGGAGATCATCGCCGAGCCGCTGCCTGCCGATCCCGAGCTCTATTGCGTCACCACAGCCCTTGCCCACTACGCCAAGGCCGTCGCGTTCGCCGCCACTTCTCAGGTGCGCGAGGCCGAGCGCGAGCGCGAGCGTTTCAGCGCGGCGGTGGAACAGGTGCCAGACACGCGCTACCTGTTCAACAACACCGCGGTCGACATCCTGGCCGTCGCCGCCGCGATGCTCGACGGGGAGATCGACTACCGCCAAGCAAGCTACGACGGCGCGTGGGCTCACCTGCGCCGCGCGATCGAGCTCGACGACAATCTGCCCTACGACGAGCCCTGGGGCTGGATGCAGCCGGCCCGCCACGCCTACGGGGCGCTGCTGCTCGAGCAGGGCGAGATCGAGCTCGCGTGCGACGTGTACGCCGCGGACCTCGGGTTCGACCACACGCTCCCGCGAGCCTGCCAGCACCCCAATAACGTCTGGAGCCTGCACGGCTATCACGAGTGCCTGATGGGGCTGGGACGCGTGGGCGAGGCCGGACAGGTCAAGCCGCAGCTCGATCGAGCCCTGGCCCGGGCGGACATTCCGATCCGGTCGTCGTGCTTCTGCCGCGTGCAGGCTGCCTAGCCTGCTGAGGCGATCGCTACTGAAGGCCGGTGCGGACGGATGTGATCCGTCCCGTGTTCAAACCGAACCAGTGCATCCGGCCCGCGTAGCGCGCATGCTCGACCTTCAGGCAGCGGTCCATGACGACCGTCAGGCCGCCATCCTGCGCGATCCGCGCCCCCTCCGCGTTAATCACGCCGAACTGACACCAGAGCACGCGGGCCTGTATCTCGACAGCCTCGCGAGCGATCGCGGGCAGCGCATCGGGCGCGCGGAAGACGTTGACGATGTCCACCGGCTCGGGCAGTTCGAGCAGGCTTGGGTAGCTCGTCTCTCCGAGGACCTCGGTCTCACGAGGATTCACACCGATCACGCGGTAGCCGTGGCGCTTGAGGTAGAAGCCGACGAAGTTGCTGGCGCGCAGCTCGTTGCCGGAAAGCCCGACGACCGCGATCGTGCGCGCGGTGTGCAGCACGCGTTGGATCGTGAGCGGGTCTTGATAGCGCTCCAGCTCGGTCATCGCACGCGGGCAAGTCCCTGTTCGAGGTCCCAGATCAGGTCGTCGACCGATTCGGTGCCGACCGACAGCCTGATCGTTCCAGGCCCGACCCCGGCCGCGTCCAATTCGGCGTCGCTGAGTTGGCGGTGCGTCGTGCTGGCAGGGTGGATGATCAGGCTCTTCGCGTCGCCGACGTTGGCGAGGTGAGACCAGAGTGTCACGCCGCGGATCAGTTCCTGTCCGCCGCTTCGCCCGCCGGCGCAGTCAAACGAGAACACCGCGCCTGCGCCGCGCGGCAGGTACTTCTCTACCTGCGACCTGTATTTGCTCCCCGGTAGGCCGGGGTACGTGACGTTGGAGGTCAGCTCATGCGATTCGAGGAACGCTGCGACCGCGACCGCGTTTTCAACGTGGCGTTCCATCCGCAGCGACAGCGTCTCGAGCCCCTGCAGGAACAGGAAAGCGTTGAACGGCGCGAGTGCGGCGCCGAGATCGCGCAGCGTCTCGGCCCGCAGCTTCATCACATAACCGTAGGTCCCGAACGTCTCATGAAACTCAAGCCCGTGGTAAGCCGGCGACGGATCTGCAATCACGGGAAAGCGCCCGTTGGACCAATTGAACGTACCCGCCTCGACGACGACGCCACCGATGCTCGTCCCGTGGCCGCCGATGAACTTGGTCGCCGAGTGGATCACGATGTCGGCTCCCCATTCGATCGGCCGGCACAGGTACGGCGTCGCAAACGTGTTGTCCACGATCAGCGGCAGCTCGTGCTGATGCGCGATGCTCGCCAGAGCCTCGATGTCCAGAACGTTGCCGGCGGGGTTGCCAATCGTCTCGCCGAAGAACGCCTTCGTGTTCGGGCGCACCGCGTCGCGCCAGGCGGCCGGATCGTCGGGATCGACCCACGTCAGCTCCACGCTCGACTTTCGCAGCACGTGCTTGAGCTGGTTCACCGTCCCGCCATACAGCGCCGAGGACGAGACGACATGGTCGCCGGGCTCAAGCAGCGTGAACAGGGCGGCTGCCTGGGCGGCGATCCCGCTGGCGAACGCAACCGCGCCGGCCCCGCCCTCGAGATTGGCCACGCGCTCTTCGAGCACGGCGACGGTCGGGTTCATGATCCGCGAGTACGTGTTGCCGTACTCCCGCAGGTTGAAATATGCCGCAGCGGATTCCGGGTCTTCGAATACGTAGCTCGTCGTCTGAAAGATCGGCACGGCGCGGGCGCCCGTGTTCGGGTCGGGCCGTTGCCCCGCATGGAGCTGGCGCGTTTCGAATCCGAACGGATGGTCCTCCTCGGGGCGAGCGGGCTCGTCGGTCACGGACTCCCCCCGAGGAAACGACGGATGATCGGCGTCTGGCGCGCTTCCTCGAGCAGAAAGCAGTCGTGGCCGTACGGCGCATCGATCACGTGGCACTCAACGGGCGCGCCGAGCGTCCGGAGCGCGTCTTCGATCTCTCGCGATGCCGACGGCGGGTACAGCCAATCCGAGCTGAATGCGATCAGCAGCGTCCGCGCTGAAACGCCGTCGAAGGCACGAGCGAGCGATCCGCTGCCGTGCTCACGGGCGAGATCGAAGTAGGTCAGGGCCCGCGACGTGTAGAGGTAGGTGTTGGCGTCGAACCGCCTGACGAACGAGTCGGCCTGGTGACGAAGGTAGCTCTCGACCTCGAACTCGGGCTGGGTGACCGTGTAGCGGATGTCATCGGCGAACTGAAGTCGCCGACCGAACTTGTCCTTCAGTGCCGGGGCCGAGAGGTACGTGATGTGGCCGATCATCCGCGCGATGCCCATGCCGGCGTTCGGCACGTCATCGGTGCCGTGGTAATGACCGCCCTGCCATGCCCGGTCGCCCATGATCGCCTCTCGCGCGATCGCGTTCCAGGCGAGGCCCTGCGGGTGCAGCGCGTGGGTGCTGGCGATCGCGACGATGGCGTCCACCTGGTCGGGGAACCTGATCGCCCACTCGAACGCCTGCATTCCTCCGAGCGAGCCGCCTGCCACCGCCGCGAGCCGCTCGATCCCGAGCTCGTCGAGAAAGGCACGCTCCGTTCTCACCATATCCGCGACGGTGATCACGGGGAAATCGGAACCGTACGGTCTTCCGGTGGCCGGGTCGAGCGATGACGGTCCGGTGGTGCCACGGCAGCCGCCGAGCAGGTTCGTCGAGATGACGAAGTAGCGGTCGGTGTCGAACGCCTTGCCGGGGCCGATCATCCCGTCCCACCAGCCGAGTCCCTTGCCGGCTGTCCCGTCGCGATCGTCGGCCGCGAAGCCGTCCCGGGTGCTCTGGCCCGCTGCCGCCCTCGAAAAGCCGGCCGCGTGGGCGTCGCCGCTGAGCGCGTGGCAGACCATGATCACATTGTCACGCCGGGGCGAGAGCGCGCCGTAGGTCTCGTATGCGACGCGGACCGGGTGCAGCTCCCGTCCACAGTCCAGCCGGACCGGCTTGGGCAGCTCGAGATAGCGAGTCTCTACAGTTCCTACTGAGCCGGCCGCGACCCTGGACGCTGGCGCCGAAGGCGCGGTCATCGCTCGATTGCGGGGATCTTGATAATGTCAACCATCAGCATCTAAAAACTAGACTATGCGAAGAGGGACCAAGGCAAGATGACGACGATCGACAACGGAGTCAACGTTCAGGCGCTATTGGATGCGCGTGGAGTTCTGGCGGAGTCACCCGACGCGGCCCAGTTCACGTGGCGTGCATCGTCCAAGTGGCGCAACGGCGTCCACAGCACCACGACGGTGCAGAACTTCTTCGGCCTCGGGGAGGAACAGAGCCACAAGACCGAGACCGAGTTCGACACCGATCACCCCGAGATCTTCGCCGCTGAGGACAACGGGATCACGCCGATCGAGTATCTCCTCGTGGGGCTGGCGGGCTGCCTGAGCGCGGGCGTGGCGGCGATTGCGCAGAATCGCGGGATTCAGTTGCGCTCGGTTGAATCGACGGTCGAGGGCACCCATGACATCCGCGGGTTCCTCGGCGTTGACAGCGACGTTCGCAACGGCTTTAAGGACATCAACGTGACCTTCACGATCGACGCGGACGCGTCCAGGCAGGAGATTGAGGCGCTCGTCGCCCAGTCCCAGAAGCGCTCCGCGGTGTTCGATGCCCTCGCGAACCCGACGGAGGTCACCGTCGAGGTCGTCTGAGGACCTCGCCATCGACAGCTTCACCACCGTCGTCATCGGCGCCGGGCACGCCGGACTCGCCGCCAGCCACCTCCTCACTCAACAGTCGATCGATCATGTCGTGCTCGAGCGCGGCGAGGTGGGAAACTCCTGGCGGCGCGAGCGCTGGGACTCACTGCGGCTGCTCACTCCCAACTGGCTGAGCAGGCTGCCTGGGCTGCCGTACGACGGCCCGGATCCCGACGGCTATATGACCTCCGCCGAGGTGGTCGCGCTGATCGAGCGCTTCGCTGCGACCGTTCGCGCGTGCGTCCGGACCGGCACGAACGTCACGGCCGTGCGGCGAACCGCAGACGGCTACCAGATCACCACCAGCCGCGGGGAGATCCGCTGCCGCACGGTCGTCCTCGCCAGCGGCGCCTGCAACGAGCCGGCGGTGCCGGAGTTTGCGCAAGCGATGCCGATCGGCGTCGAGCAGCTGACGCCGTTTCAGTATCGCGACCCAAGCCAGCTCCCCGAGGGCGGCGTGCTCGTCGTCGGCGCGTCGGCGACCGGCGTGCAGCTGGCTGCCGAACTTAGGCAATCGGGGCGGCCCGTGGTCGTCTCGGTCGGGGAGCACGTGCGACTGCCGCGTACCTATCGCGGCCGCGATGTCCTGTGGTGGATGGATGCCTCTGGCGTCTGGGACCAGCGCCATGACGAGGTCGAGGATCTGACGCGGGCGCGGCGGCTACCGTCGCCGCAGCTCGTCGGGACGCCCGAGCGAACGACGCTCGATCTCAACGCGCTGACTGCGATGGACATAGAGCTGGTCGGCCGCCTGGCGGCGGTCCGTGACGGCGAGGCCCTGTTTTCCGGCGGTCTGCGCAACGTCTGCTCGCTTGCAGACCTAAAGATGGAGCGCCTGCTCGATGTGTTCGACGGGTGGAGCCGGGGCGAGGACTTCGATGCGGCTCTCGACGCACCCGCGCGCTTGGCACCGACCGAGGCTCCCCGGTCACCGCGGTTACGGCTTGATCTCCGGAGCGGCGAAATCCGTGCGATCGTGTGGACCACGGGGTTTCGGCCCGACTACCGGTGGCTCGACGTGCCGGTCGTCGACGCGAAGGGCCAACTCCGTCACGATGGCGGTGTCGTCGAGAGCCCCGGCCTGTACGCCCTGGGACTGCCCGTGCTGAGGCGGCGCAAGTCGACGTTCATCCACGGCATCGAAGATGACGCACGTGAGGTGATCGATCACCTAACGGGGTGGCTCGCGGGCGGCGGCTGATCGCCACGGCGGACAAGTGCACGTGGCCCCGAGTCCATGCTCGCAGTCGGCCACACCGCAGCGACACATGATTATCCGCGGCTCAGGAAGAATTGCGGCCGCTGGACGTCTTGGGGATATGTAGCGCAGTTACACGCACACTCCGCCAAGGCGGTCCCTCGCAACACCGGAGGGCTTCGCCGGTGGAGTGCTCACCTCGACAAAGGAACTCACGATGCTCGTTCACCGGGTTCGCGGCCTGCTGGTCGCGGCTGTTGTCCTGCTCAGTTTTGGCGTCGCCACGGTGGCGCCGACGAGCGCCGTCGCCCACGGGCGGCACCATCAGCACCATCACCACCATCACCACGTTCGCCGCGGAATCCCGCAGCACAACGGCGGCGATCATGACGCCGACAACAACGGCGGACCCAGCGACGGCGATGGCAACGTCTAGGCCAGCCAGGTGGGTGGCGGCGATCGGCGTCAGCGGCGCGCTGCTGGCGCTGGTCGCAGTGCTGATCGCCCTCGGAGCCGGCTCCTCGCGGGCGCGCGTCGTGTCAGGCGGCGCGCGGTCCGCGAGCATGGGCCATGCCGGGGCGTTCTCGTGGCTTCGTCGCGCTTCGGCGCCCGCGGGCTGGCTGAAGGTGACCATGCCCACGAGCGAGGCGACGCTCTCTTACCCATCGACGTGGAAGCCGATACCAGGTGACACTGGCACAGTGACTGTTTCGCTGCGAGACGCTCGCGGCCGCTACGCCGGTTACCTGAACGTCACGCCTCGGCAGGGGGCAGAGCAGCTGCACGGCTGGGCCGCGTTCCGCATCGACCGCAACCGCGACGAGGGCGACGGACATGTGACCCAGGTCGTCGCAGCCCAGCGCCTGCGTTTTCGAAACGCCGTGGGCTCGTGCGTGATCGACGACTACGTCTCCAGAGTGGGGTCTCACGCATATCGGGAGATCGCCTGCATCGTCAAAGGCCACCGGCACACCGACGTGTTCGTCGGCGCGGGCCTCAGGCAGGACTGGCAAGCAGTCCGAGGCACGCTCGAAGAGGCGGCGTCCTCGCTCGTTCAGCGCTAGCCGGCCACGGTGGGTTGAGGATCGCGACGTCCGGAATAATGTCTTCGGACCGGGTGGCCGTGACCTCGACCCGCCGCCCGAAAGCCGCGCCGAGTGAGATGCTTTGGCTGAGAGCCAATGCTTGCCCTACGCCCGAACTGCGAACTGTGCGATGCCGATCTGCCGCCCGAGGCGCCCAACGCGCGCATCTGCAGCTATGAGTGCACGTTCTGCGCCGCCTGCGTCGAGAACATCCTGAGCAACGTCTGCCCCAACTGCGGCGGCGAATTCGTCCGGCGCCCGATCAGGCCGCGGCAGGCGTGGCGTCAGACGACCGGCTTGCTGCACGATCCGCCTGACGCCAGGCGCCGCGGTCTGAGTTACTCCCGGGAGGATGTAGCGGCGTTGAGCGAGCGACTCCGAAACGTGTCACCCGAGCAGCGGTAGCGACGATGCCCGGACCGCTGCGCAACGCACACACCGTCACCAAGCTCCCGGCTCAGGACCTCGACCGAGCGCGGGCCTTCTACCGTGACAAGCTCGGGCTCGAGCCGGTCGAGGAGCGCGTCGGCGGCCTGCGGTACGTGTGCGGGCCGACCGAGTTCCATCTCTTCAGCTCGGCGGGAACGCCGTCGGGAGCGTCGACCCAGATGGCATTCGAGGTTAAGGATCTCAAGGCGACCTTGGACGAGCTCCGCGCCCGAGGTGTGACCTTCGAGCGCTTCGAGATGCCTGGCTTCGACGCCAGCGGCGACACGATCGCCGCCCCCGACAACTACCCGAGCAAGGGCACCGGCGAGCTGGGCACGTTCTTCTACGACAGCGAGGGCAACCTGATCGGTATCGCCCAGCCGGTCAGCGAGGACCCGACGCGGGAGTAGCGCGGCAACCGAGCTTTCAGGTTCTTTCACCCTCACCCGCGGGCGGCCGCCGCATGAGCCAGAGCGGCGGGCTGCCGCCGAGCCGCAGCTCACCCTGGAGTTCAAAGCCGAGCCTCTTGTAGAGGGCCAGGTTGCGCTCGCTGGTCGCCTCGAGGTAGGTCGGCAACCCCTCGTTGTCGCAGCGATCGAGGGTCGGCCGCAACAACCTCGTGCCCAGGCCGCGGCCCTGCGCCTCGGGGGCCACGCCGACATTGGCGACGTAGTAGTGCGGTTCGCGGATGTGGCGCTGCTCCATCAGCGTGATCAGCGTCAGCGCGTGAGGCAGCCGCGCGCCGAACACGCGAGTGAACCCGGGGCCGTGAGCCAGCTGCGTCGTGAAAGGCATCCGCCAGGCACCCGGCGGCAGCGCGAGCGACGCCCCGTTGCACTCGTCCGTGGTCCAGATCTGTCCATGCGGCATCACCACGTATCGCAGCTCGAGCCCGAAGTAGCGGCAAAGCCGCGCGCGGCGTCGGCCACGGGCCGGGATCAGCCAGCCGTAGACCGGGTCCTCGAGGAAGGCGGCGGCGAGCGCGGTGGCGAGCACCGACACGTCGGCGGCCGTCGCCATTCGCAGCGGCGCGGTGTCGGCCGAGGCGGGAGCGTCGTCTCGGTGTCGGCCGAGATCGCGCTCGGTGACCCTCATTGACGATTGAGCGTAGCCGGTGGACAGAGCGGGCATAACCCAAGACGAGCATGCCGACCGCAAAGCCCACCGGTCTACGAACCCTCGTGCTGACCCTGGCCGCGCTCAGCTTCCTGGCGGGCGCGGGCGCAGGCGCGGCCCGTGCCGCGGCCGCCCCCGGCTCGGGCGCGGCCCGCGCCGCGGCCGCCCCCGGCGGTCCCGGCGCTCAATCGCACCTCGACCTGGCACGAAAGGACTGCTTCGGCACCGCCCGCAACACGACTTCGAAGGCGTGGTACTCGGTCGCTGACGGCGTGCTGTCGGACACGTTCAGCCCGACGATCGAGCAGAGCAACGTCAACACGGTGCAATACATCGTCACCGACGGGCATTCGTTCTCCGATCTGCAGCAGCGGAACATGACCTACCGGGTCAGCTCGCCCGACCGCAGCGGGATGGTCTGCGAGGTCACGAGCACCGATGCCGCTCACCACTTCAAACTGATCACCGACTACCTGACCGACCCCGCTCGCTCCAGCGTGATCATGCACACCGCGCTGGAAGGCGACGGCGCCAACGAGAACGCGCTCAAGCGGCTGAAGGTCTATGTCCGCTACGACGCCACGATCGACAACACCGGCGGCGGAGGCACGACCAACGCACTGCCCAATAACGCGACGATCGAGCGCGGGGCGCTGGTGTCGACGGATACGACCGAGCCCACAGGACCGTTCGCGGCCCATGTGGCCGGGGCGCTGACCGCCAATCGGCGGTTCGCGAGCGCCTCGAGCGGTTTCGCCGGGACGGCGAGCGACGGCCTCAGTCAGATCGACACCTATCACTACCTGCGCAATCGCTACCACTCGGCCATCGACGGCAACGTCGTGCAGACCGCGCAGATCAGTCACCCGACCAGGCCGTTCACGCTCGCGCTCGGGTTCGGGCTGACCCCACGCGATGCGGTCAGCACCGCAGAGAGCAGCGTCGCCACCCCCTTCCAGGCGACCTATAACGCCTACGTCGACGGCTGGCACGCCTACGACGCCGCCCTCAAGCAGCCGCCGGCCGCCGAGGTCGATGCCTACTTCCTGTCGGCCAACGTGATCAAGGCCGCGGAGGACAAGACCCATCCGGGCGCGTTCGTCGCCGCGCCCGCCGATCCATGGGGCCAGTCAATGCTGGCCGTGACCACCCACGCCGGCTACACCTACCGCTCGGTCTTCGCCCGCGACAGCTACGAGACGTTCACCGGGCTGATCGCGGACGGCGATCTGGCCAGCGCGCGACAGATGGTCAGCTTCCTGTTCGATCGCGCCCAGCAGCCCGACGGCACCTTCCCGCGTGACTCGCTGGTCGACGGGCAGGTGGCGCCCGACACCTACGGACTCTACGAGGTCGACGAGGACGCTTACCCGCTGCTGATGGCCTGGCAGGCCGGCTTCGGTGGGGAAAAGACCTTCTACGAACGGCACATCCGGCCCGACGCCGACTTCATCGTCAACCACGGTCCGTCATACGGCGAGGAGCGGTGGGAGGAGCACATGGGCTACTCGCCGTCGTCGATCGCCTCAGAGATCGCCGGGCTGACCGCAGCCGCCCGTCTCGCCAAGCAGGCCGGCGACACCGCGCGCGCGCGTCTGTACGAGGCCACCGCCGACGATTACCAACGCAACGTCAAGTCGTGGACGGTCACCGATACCGGTCCCTACGGCGACCACCGCTACTTCATCCGCCTGTCGCCGACCGGTGACCCCAGCGCCGCCGAGACCTACGACCTCAACAACGGCAGCCTGAAGAACGTCGACCAGCGACGCGTGGTCGACGCCGGCTTCCTTGAGCTGACCCGGCTTGGAGAGTTGCCGGCCAACGACTCCGATGTCCGTAATTCACTCAAGATCGTCGATTCGATCCTTCAGCGCCAGACCCCGTCGGGCCCAGGGTGGCATCGCTACGGCGTGCAGGCCAGCGGCTCCACCGACGGCTATGGCGACTGTTACGAGCCCGACCCGACCAGCTGCTCACCCAGCGGCGCCCCGTCGTACAACGGCGTCGGCTCCGGCCACCTTTGGCCGATCTTCGACGGCGAGCGGGCCGAGCAGGACCTGCAGGCCGCAGACACCGCCGGCGCGACCTCGCTCGAGCAGACGATGCACAACATGGCATGGGGCATCGGGCTGCAGCCCGAGCAGGTCTGGGAGGACCCGGACATCCCCAAGGCCCCCTACGGCTCGGACCCGGCCACCGCGTCGATCGGCTTCACCGACGGTCAGGCGGCCGGCTCGGCGACGCCGCTGATCTGGGCCGAGGGCCAGTACGTGCGGCTGGTGCGAGACCTGCAGACCGGCCGTCTGAGCGACCAGCCCTCGATCACCCGCGACCGCTACGTGACGGCGGGCCCGCCGACCGATGTGCCAGTCACGATCACCGCGCCCGTCAACGGCGCTCCGACCACCGGATCGACGATCGTGACCGGCACGACGACGCCCGGGGCGCAGATCACAATCGCGTCTGACCAGCCCGCTTCGACCACCGACGACGCCACGGTCGTCACCACCGCGGCGCCCAGCGGTCAGTTTGAGGCCACGGTTCCCACGCCTCCCGGCGCCGACACGATCACGGTCGCCGCGACGATCGACCCGCACTCCTCGGGCTGGGCCCAGGAGAGCGTCACCGGGTCGTAATCAGGCCCCGAAGGCGGCCGCGTGCTCGCGGGCCCACTGCTCGAAGCTGCGCGGCGCCCGGCCGATGATCTCGTCCACCGTCGGATACACGGTGGTCTCGTCGATCGTTCCGCCGACGAAGAAGCTGAAGAAGGCGTCGACGTACGGTTGCGGCATCGCGGCTGACATCTGCGCGTAGGCCTCGTCGTCGGAGAGCTCCTCGAACTGCAGCTCTCGCCCGAGCACGCGGCCGAGCGCCGCGACCCGGTCGGCCGGACGTAGTGCCTCGGGACCGCTCAGGCGATAGGTGTAGCTCGCATGGACGTCGCTCGTCAGGGCCTCGACCGCCACGGCGGCGACGTCAGCCGGGTCGATCGTCGCAATCGCGACATGAGGAAAGGCGCCGCGCACCGTGTCGCCGGCGCGCAGCTGATCGGCCCACTCGAACGTGTTGGTCATGAAGGTGTTGGGCTGCAGGAAGGTCCAGGCCAGCCCGGACTCGCGGATCGCCCGCTCGGAGAGGATGTGGTAGCGCGCGACCGCGTTCTCCATGTCACCGCCGGGGACCGAGCTCGACGACTGCAGGACGACCCGCTGCACACCGGCCTCGCGGGCGCTCGCGAGCAGTTCGGAGAGGTTGTCGTAGCCGGCCAGCAGGTAGATCGCCGTCACGCCCGGCAGCGCATCGGCGAACGTCTCGGGCTGGTTGAGGTCGCCGACCACCGCCTGCGCTCCAGCCGGGAGCGAGTCCGCGTCCTGCGGCCGGCGGATCAGTGCCCGGACCGGATGGCCGGCCGCGGCCAACTGCGCTACCAGCTCGCGCCCGACGTTCCCTCTGGCTCCGGTGATCAGATACATCCTCAAACAGACTGCCAGAAGGTGCTGTGGTGCGAGACTGGCTCCAACAGCAACGGCGCAGCCGCCTGACCTACGGGAGAGACGATTCATGTCAACCATCACGACCCAGCAGTCGGGGCCAACAGACAGGGCTCTCCGAGATCGCGCCGCAATGGTGATCCCGGGCGGGATGTACGGCCACCAGTCGGCGCGACTGCTGTGGCCCGGGGCGCCTCAGTTCATGCAGTCGGGAGACGGCTCGCAGATCTGGGATGTCGACGGCGCGCAATACGTCGACCTGATGTGCAGTTTCGGGCCGATCATCCTCGGCCACCGGCACCCTGCGGTCGAGGAAGCCGTGTGGCGCCAGCACCGTTTGCTCGACTGCGGCAATGGACCCGCGCCCGTGATGGTCGATCTTGCAGAGCGGCTCGTCGACACGGTCAAACACGCAGACTGGGCAATGTTCGCCAAGAACGGCACCGACGCCACGACCCTGTGCCTGACGCTCGCTCGCTCACACACCGATCGAGCCACAATCCTCGTCGCCGAGGGCGCCTACCATGGCGCCGCCCCGTGGTGCACGCCACGCACCGGCGGGATCGTGCCCAGCGATCGCGCCCATCTCGCCTATTACCGCTACAACGATCTTGACACCGTGCACCGCGCGCTCGAGGCACACGCCGCTGACGTAGCGGGCATCATCGTCTCGCCGTTCCGGCATGACGCGGGCTTTGACCAGGAGCTCCCGGATCCGGCGTTCGCGAGGGGTCTGCGAGAAGTGTGCGACCGGACCGGCGCGGTGCTGATTCTCGACGAGGTCCGGTGTGGCCTGCGGCTTGCCTACGGAGGCAGCTGGGAAGCGCTTGGCGTCGAGCCCGATCTGAGCGCCTGGAGCAAGGGGATCGCCAACGGGTATCCGCTCGCAGCCGTCCTCGGCAGCGTCAAGCTGCGCGACGCGACCGAGTCGGTATTCACCACCGGATCCTTCTGGTTCTCCGCCGATGCCATGGCCGCCGCGACAGCAACGCTCGACGCACTCGCCGACGGTGACGGCGTTGCGGTGATGCACCGGCGCGGGCAGCAGCTCTGGGACGGGATTCTGAGCCAGGCTGACGCTCGGTCGGTCGAGATCAATCTCACCGGGCACGTGACGATGCCGTATCTGACCTTCCGCGGCGACAGCAACCACGAGCTCGCAGACGTGTTCGCGGGGACCTGCGCTCGGGAGGGCGTGTTCGTTCATCCGCGACATAACTGGTTCATGTCCGCGGCACTCAGCGAAGGCGACATCGACCAGGCGGTCGAGGCGATCGGGAGTGGGTTCGGCGCCGTTGTGAGTCATCGCTCCGAGGCCGAATAGCGGAGCGATGCACCCAGCCCGCTAGCCGCTGAGCACGAAGAACTTGCGCAGCGGCTGCTTGATGTCCCAGACCGCGTGGGCGCCACGGGGGAACGAGACGATGTCACCCGGGACGAGGTCCACGGACTCGCCCGATTCGAGCGTGATCGTGACGCTGCCCTCGATCACGTGGAAGGTCTCGTCGGTCTCGAACACGTAGTTGAAGCGCGATGGTTGGCCGGTGAAGATGCCCGCCATCAGCGTCGCTTCCGTGCTGCCGGCGGTGCGCAGCCAGTGGACCCTGCCGCGCGGGTCGCCCTCGATGACGTCGTCGAGCGGGAACGGCTCAAACTCGCTGGTCGAGTCCGTCGACTGCTTGATCTGGGCGTCCTGCTTGACCTCGTAAGGCGGGTTCACGTCTACCTCCCGGGTGCCGAGTATTACTTTGCATTGCAAATGTAGTGACATTACGATAAAACTGCGCGCCGGCTGAGGAGCCTTGGCCGGAGGTCCTCGCCGTTGCGGCGAAGCTCCGCATTACCTCGATTGGAGGCTCGATCTCCCAGGCTTCAAAAGGTGCTCGCGCGCGGTTCTCGTCGACTCTGAAGCGGTCGCTGTCGCCGATGAAGGGCGCCGAGGAGGCCCGCAGCCTGAGCGCCGTGCTCGTCGGTGAGAGCGCGGTCGTGCCCGATCCGGCCGACGATCAGGGTCCGGCTCAGGGAACCGAGCGCGGGTACTGGCGCACGGCGTGGTATGAGTTCCGCCACGACCGCCTGGCGATGACCGGACTGCTGTTCGTCGCAATCCTCGTGCTGGCTGCCGTGCTGGCGCCGCTGGTCGCGCCGTACGGCGCCAATCAGCAGCTCGCGGCCGGCCTGACGGCGGCTGGCAACCCCAAGACACCGGGAGGCCAGTTCCTGCTCGGCACCGATCCCCTCGGACGCGACGAGCTGACGCGCCTGATGTTCGGCGCCCGCGTGTCGCTCGTCGTCGGGCTCGGGTCGGCGCTGATCGGGGGCGCGCTGGGCCTTGGGATCGGCGGCGTCGCCGGACTTGCCGGAGGCTGGGGCGAGAAGCTGCTGATGCGGCTCGCCGACGTGATCCTCAGCTTCCCGATCCTGCTGTTGGCGACGGCAGTGCTGGCGGTCACCGCGCCGAGCGTGGTCTCGATCAGCGTCATCGTCGGGATCGGGTTCGGCGCTTATCTGGCGCGCGTCGTCTACTCGCAGGTGGTAACGCTGCGTGAGCGCGACTTCGTGCTCGCCGCGCAGACCGCCGGTGTCAGGCGCGGGCGGATTCTCGTGCGCCACATCATGCCCCACGTGATGCCGAGCGTGATCGTGTTCAGCACGCTGGGCGTTGCGACGGCGATCCAGCTCGAGGCAGCGCTCAGCTACGTCGGCCTCGGAATCCATCCCCCGACGCCATCGTGGGGCAACATGATCGCCGACGGGCAGAGCTACATGACGACCGACGTGTGGCTGGTGCTGCTCCCGGGTCTGGCGATCATGTTCGCGATGCTCGGCTTCTCGCTGGTCGGGGACGGCATGCGCGACGCCCTTGACCCGACGCTCGAGCGATCGGTCCAGGTTCACCTGGGGGGGATCGGGTGATCCGCTACATCATCGGTAGGCTCGGGTGGGCGCTGCTGGTCGTGTTCGCGATCACGATCATCACCTTCGGCGTCGCGTTCCTATCGCCGGTCGACCCGGCTCGCCTGTACGCCGGTCTGCGCGCCACCCATCAGCAATACGAGATCGCCCGCCAGCACCTCGGTCTCGACCATCCGTTCTTCGTGCAGTACTGGCTCTACCTCGAGCGTCTCGTTCATGGGAACCTCGGCACGTCCTATTCGACCGGTGAGCCCGTCCTCTCGCTGGTGCTCAGTCGCCTGCCGGCGACGCTCGAGCTGGCGGCAGCCGGCCTGCTCGTCGAGGTCGCGATCGGCCTGCCGCTCGGCTTTCTGGCGGCGCTCAAATGGCAGGGCCCGCTGGACCGGGTCGTGCTCACCGGCTCACTCCTCGGCGTCGTCGTCCCCCAGTTCGTGCTCGGGTTCGTGCTCCTCTACCTGTTCGCCTACAAGATCCCGATCTTCCCGCTCGGCGCGACTGACTCGCTGCCGGCGCTTGTTCTTCCGGCGCTGGCGCTCGGGCTCCCAGGCGCCGCCTGGTACGCCCGAATGGTGCGCTCCTCGGTGCTCAACGTGCTCGGGGAGGACTTCGTGCGCAACAGCCGCGCGAAGGGACTGTCGGAGTGGGCGGTCGTCGTCCGCCACGTGCTGCGCAACTCGGTGGGGCCGGCTGTGACGATGATCGGGCTCGACTTCGGGATCTTCCTCGGCGGCGTGCTGGTCGTCGAGCAGGTGTTCGGGTGGCCTGGAATCGGCCAGCAGGCGTGGAACGCGATCACCGCCAACGACATCCCCGTGGTGCTGGGAACCGTGATCGTCGCTGCCACGGCGGTCGTGATCTTCAACCTGATCGCTGACGTCGTCAACGCACTGCTCGACCCGAGGATCAAGTACTCATGACGACGCCCTCTGCGCTCGAGGTCAAGGGGCTGAGCACGGTCTACGGGACGTCGCGCGGGCAGATCGTCGCGGTGCGGGACGTCTCGTTCCAGATCGAGGCCGGTGAGGCGGTGGGGGTCGTCGGCGAGTCCGGCTGCGGCAAGACGGCGATCGCGCTCGCGCTGCTCGGGCTGCTGCCGCGCAACGGGCGGATCGCCGGCGGCCAGATAATGATCGGCGATCTCGAGCTCGTCGGCGCCCGGCGCAGAGAGCTGCGCGACGTTCGCGGCCGGCGGATCGCGATGGTCTTCCAGGACTCGATGACCTCGCTGGACCCGTTGATGCCGATCGGCCGGCAGATCGCCGAGGGCATGGTCACGCACCTCGGGATCAGTCGCAAGGAGGCGCGCACGCGCGCGGCCAAGCTGCTCGAGGAGGTCGGCGTTCCGGACCCCGTCAAGCGGCTGGCGAACTATCCCCACCAGCTCAGCGGCGGCCTCCGGCAGCGGGTTGCGATCGCGGTCGCGCTCGCGGCCGATCCCGACGTGCTGGTCGCCGACGAGCCGACGACGGCGCTCGACGTGACGATCCAGGCCCAGATCCTCGACCTGCTCGAGCGCGAGCGAAAGCGCCGCGGCATGGCGCTGATCCTGATCACACACGACCTCGGAGTGGTCGCCAGCGTGACCGATCGGGTCCTCGTCATGTACGCCGGACGGGTCGTCGAGTCCGGCACGACGGTGGAGATCTTCGCCGACCCGCGACATCCCTACACGCTCGGGTTGCTGAACTCGATGCCGCGGGTTGACTCGCCTCTGGAGCGGGAGCTGCCGACGATCCCAGGGTCGCCGCCGAGTGGCTATCGCGGAGGTCACGGTTGTCCGTTCGCGCCACGCTGCGGCTTCGTGATCGACGGCTGCCACGCCCAGGACCCGCCGCTCGAGCGGGTCGCCGATGCCGACGAAAGCCACCACGCCGCCTGCCTGGTCGACACCCGGGTCGCGAAACGAGAGTCATGAGCACGCCGCAGCCGCCACCGCTGGTGCAGGTCGACGACCTGGCGGTCACCTTCGAGGTCTCGGCTCGCAGCTGGGGGTTCAAATCAAGCGTCCTGCACGCGGTCGACGGCGTCAGCTTCGAGATCGCAAAGGGCGAGTCGCTGGCCCTGGTGGGGGAATCAGGATCGGGGAAGACGACCACCGGCCGGGCGATCCTCGGCCTCTACCGGCCCGCGGCCGGATCGGTCCAATTCGACGGTGACCGGGTCGACAAGCTGAGCGGCTCATCGCTGAAGCGCTTTCGGCGACGCGCACAGATGATCTTTCAGGACCCGTACGCGTCCTTGAACCCGCGGATGAAGGTCGGGGCGATCATCGCCGAGCCGCTCCGGGCGCATGGGTTCGGCTCGGCGCGCGCCTGCGAGGAGCGTGTCACCGAAATGCTCGACCTCGTCGGACTTCCTGCCGATGCCGCCAACCGGTTCCCGTACGCCTTCTCGGGCGGCCAGCGACAGCGGATCGGGATCGCCCGCGCGCTCGCCCTGCGTCCCGACTTCGTAGTCGCCGACGAGCCGGTCAGCGCGCTCGACGTTTCGGTTCAGGCGCAGATCCTGAACCTACTCGCGCAGCTGCGCGACGAGCTGTCGCTGACGATGGTCTTCATCGCCCACAACCTCGCGGTCGTACGTCACGTGGCGAGCAGCGTCGCGGTCATGTACCTCGGGCAGCTGGTCGAGGTCGGGACGCGCGACGA
Source organism: uncultured Solirubrobacterales bacterium (assembly GCA_963770885.1). Lineage (GTDB taxonomy): Bacteria > Actinomycetota > Thermoleophilia > Solirubrobacterales > Solirubrobacteraceae > Palsa-465. Next base: position 532,876 of record CAVYRI010000005.1, read on the forward strand.
AGTGTTCTCGCGCCCGGCCCACCCATACACCCGCGCGCTGCTGCGAGCGGTGCCCCCGCCGGACCCGGCGGCGGGCTGGAGCGGTGCCGAGGTCTCGCTTCGGGGTGACATACCGAGCCCGGTCGATCCGCCAAGCGGATGCCGGTTCCATACGCGATGCCCCGAGGCGATCGATATCTGCCGGACGGTCGTGCCGGAGGTGCAGACGTTTCGATCCGGTCGCAAGGTCGCCTGCCATCTGGCAACACCCGAGGAGTACGACTCCGACCCGCCGTCCGCTACGACCCCGGGGCAGCCGTGAACGAGCGCCCCAGATTCACGCGCCCGCCCGCGGCGGACCTGCACCCGCAGGCCCGGGCGTTGCTCGAGGAGGCCACCGAGCAGGACTGGCCGCCGCTGCACAGCCTGAGTCCGTCCGACGCGAGGGCGCAGGTCGACCGCGAGGTCGAGGTGATCGGCCCCGGCCCGGAGGTGGCGTCGGTGACCGGCATCGCGATCGCTGCCGGCGACACGACGATCCCGGCGCGTGTGTATGCGCCGGTCCGGTCGCAGGCCGAGATCGTCTGGTTTCACGGTGGCGGGTGGGTGCTCGCAGGGCTCGAGACCCACGACGCGATGTGCCGCATGCTCGCCAACGAGGCGAATGCGACGGTCACGAGCGTCGACTACCGCTTGGCGCCCGAGCATCGCTTCCCGACCGCGGTCGAGGACTGCTGGGATGCGCTGCGATGGGTTTCCGCCCAGGCCGGGTCACGTCCACTGGTCGTCGGCGGAGACAGCGCCGGCGGCAATCTCGCCGCCGTCTGCGCGCTGCGCGCGCGAGATCGGGGCGGACCGGCACTCGCCGCGCAGGTGCTCGTTTATCCGGTGACCGACTGCGATCTGACGAGGGGCTCGTATGAGGAGTTCGGCGGCGACGACCAGTTCCTGCCGCGCAAGGAGATGGCGTGGTTCTTCGAGCACTACGCCCCCGAGCGAGCGCAGCGGGAGTCCCCGGAAGTCTCGCCGCTGAGGGCTCCGGAGCTCGGCGGCCTGCCGCGGGCGGTGGTCGTCACCGCTGGTCACGATCCTTTGCTCGACGAAGAACTGGCGTATGTCGCGCGGCTGAAGAGCTCGGGCGTGCCCGTGACCCACCACCACTACGCCGACATGGTGCACGGGTTCTTCTCGTTCGTGAACGTGTTCGAACGCGGCGACGAAGCTGTCAGGCGTGTTTGCCAGGAACTCGCCGCGCACCTGACCGACGGGCCAACCCCCGGCGACTTGACCGCAACCGGGCATTTATCATAACATTCCTACATAAGACTTTCTCGGGCGTAGGGGCTGATCGTCAACGGCGACCGGCGAGCCACAGACGTCATCGGAGTAGAGGAGGCTCGAAATGAGTCAAGAACCGGCACACCAGCGGTTAGCGCTGAACTGGGAACGTGACGGGCTGAGGCGCCGGGAGTTCTTGGCGGGAGCTGCCGCGGTCGGGCTCGGGGCGGTGCTGAGCGGGTGCGGGACCAGTTCGAGCGTGTCGTCGAGCGCGGCGGCGACGCACCTGGACCCCAACGCGGTCATGAGGTTCTCGATGAGCACCACGATTCCGGGCCTTGATCCCCAGAAGTGGTGGAACGGCGCCGCCGCCTGCGGTCAGTGCGTGATCTACGAGAGCCTGCTGACGATCGATCCCTACACGTCAAAGCTGGTGCCGTTGGTTGCCACCGGCCTGCCGACCGTCACCAACAACGGGCACACCTACACCTTCAAGATTCGCCCGGGGCTGAAGTTCACCAACGGCACTCCGCTCACCAGCGAAGACGTCAAGTACTCGTTTGAGCGGTTGGTGATCCCGTCATTCGGAGCCGAGGCCGGCAGCCTCTACTCGCCGCTCCCGATCAAGGGCATGTCGGACGTGGTCAACGAGAAGTCAAAGACCCTCAGCGGAGTCACCACGCCCGATCCGCAGACCGTGGTGTTCGATTTCGATTATCCGGACAGCACCTTTATCTACCTGATCGGCCTCAACATGGCCGGCGTCGTCTCGAAGAAGGCCGCCGAGTCGATGGGGTTCAACAAGTACAACTGGTATCCGATCGGCACCGGTCCGTTCACCGCAGATGTCGTCAATCGCGAGAGCTACATCGTCCTCAAGCGCAACAAGTCCTACTGGAATCGCGCCGTCCCCCGTTACGCAGGGGTGCAATGGCGGATGGGCATCGATGACACACTCGCGATGCTCCGGATCCAGAGTGGCCAGGACGACATGATGTATGACCCGGTGCCCGCCGGGTCAGTGCAGGCGGTGCTCGGCAATCCCAACTATGTCCACGACGGCCAGGCGGTCAAGACGCCGCAGGACAACTGCTACTGGATGTCGCTGAGCCTCAAGGACCCCCTGCTCAGCAACGTCAACGTCCGCAAGGCGATCGCGATGGCGATCAACAAACCGCGGGTGCTGCAGGCGATGCATGCGCTCGGCCACGCGGCCGAGGGCGGCTTCTTCTCGCCGCTGAGTCCGTATTACCAGAGTGGATTGTCGTACCCGTACAACCCCTCGCAGGCCAAGAGCCTGCTCCAACAGGCGGGCGTCAAGAGCGGTGCGACGGTGAAGATGTGGAGCTCCAACCGTTTCCCGTATCAGGCAATCGGACAGGTGATCCAGGCTGATCTGGCGGCGATCGGGCTCAACGCTCAGTACACCCCGATGGAGTACGACGCGTTCACGACGTTCACCGGCAAGAGTCCGGGCGGGATCCTGCTGTGGGCCTGGGAGCTCGCCTACCCGAGCGGCTCGTACATCGTCGACTCGGCGTTCACGACCGCCGCGCAGAAGGCGGGCTGCTGTAACTACCCGTGGTACTCGTCGAAGTCGTTCGACGCGCTGACGGTGGACGCGCACCGGAGCACCAGCAAGTCACAGATCGACTCCCTCTACCGACAGATGGACAAAATCATCGTCCAGGACGAGGTGCTCTGGGTCCCGCTCGTGTATCCGACCCGGCTTGACTTCGTCAGCTCCCGGGTGCGCGACTTCCAGGCCTCGGTCGGCGGCGGCGAGGATCAGCAGCGGTACTTCTACAAGTACGCACTCACGTGAGGGCGAGGAGTCAATGGCGTTGAACGCGGGCAAGAGCCGGCGGCTGGCCCGCCTACTGGACGGATCCGGCCGGATCGTGATCCTGCCGCTCGACATCGTGGTCCCGGTTGGTCCGTTTCAGGGCGCGAACGACACCGGTGCACTGATCGACATGGCGTGCGATGCTGGCGTGAGCGCGGTCATCCTGCGCTGGGGCGAGGCAAAGCGCTACGCAGGTCGAATCGATCCGGCGGTCGGTTTGATCGTGCGGCTCAGCGGCGCGACCGGGTTGAACGACGATCCGCCCCAGGTCGCGGTCAACACGGTGCTCGCGAGCGTCAAGATCGGTGCCGACGCGGTCTGCGTGGATCTCGAGCTCGGGGTCGATCGCGAGAGCGAGTCGACGCGCGCGTTCGCGCGGATCTGCGAAGAGGCCGAGGCGCTTGGCATGGTCGTGCTCGCCGAGGTGCACGTCCCGCGTCCAGGGCCAGAGGCTGAGATCACCCACGCCGACGCGCTTGCGTGGGGGGCGCGTACCGCTCGGGAGCTCGGCGCCGACCTGGTCAAGGTCACCTACCCCGGATCGGCCGATGCCGTGACGAGGATCTGCGAGCTGGCCGGGATCCCGGTCGTGATCGCCGGCGGCGAAGTGCGCGATCCGCAGGAGGCGCTCGGGGCCGCCGACGCGGCCCTTCGGGGCGGAGCGGCGGGGACTGCATACGCGCGCAACGTGATCGGCCACGACACGCCGGCTGACATGCAGCGAGCGGTGATCGATCTCGTGCGGGGGCGCGAGACGCTCGGCGACATCTACGCGCGTTTGGAGACGGGGCGCGCTGAGTCTCGTGCTTGAGCAATCGCGGGCGAGCTCGGCTGGCGCCGTCGACCGGTCCTCGATGGGCCCGTTGGCGGTCTGTGCCGAGAACCCGCGCTACTTCGCCGATGCGAGCGGGCGTCCCGTGTACCTGTCGGGTTCGCACACCTGGGCGGTCGTGCAGGATGGTGGGCCGGACTCGCCGCCGGTGCCGATGGACTGGCCGTCGTTCCTGGCCTCGCTCGTCGATTACGGTCACACGTTCACGCGGTTGTGGACGTGGGAGCACCCGCGGTGGGCGTCGTGGTGGAAGGGTGACTACCACTTTGCCCCGGTCCCGTGGGCGCGCGTCGGGCCCGAACAGGCGCGCGACGGGGGCCCGAGGTTTGACCTCGAGCGCACCGACGATCAGTGGCGGGCGCGGCTGCGCGATCGCGTCAGCACCGCCCTTGATGCCGGTATCTATGTGTCGGTGATGCTGTTCCAGGGCTGGAGCGCCGGTCCCAAGCCCGACCCGTGGACGGATTGCGACAACCCCTGGTTCTCGCATCCATTTCACCGTGACAACAACATCAACGGGATCGACGGATCACCGACCGACGAGCAGGGCTACGACCGCGTGCACACGCTCGCCGACCCGCGCGTGGTGGCGCTCCAGGAGCGGCACGTCAGGACCGTCATCGATGCGGTCAACGAGTTTCCAAACGTCCTCTACGAGATCGGCAACGAGCACGACGGCTCGGCGGAGAACACCCGCTGGCAGTACCACATGATCGACCTGGTTCACGAGTACGAGCGGACCGAGAAGGAGTTCCAGCACCCGGTCTACATGTCGGCCCAGTGGCCAGATGGTCGCAACCAGGACCTGCTCGCGTGCCCGGCCGATGCGATTGTGCCGTTCGCCTGGCGCGAGCCCGCCGACGAGCGCTGGGAGTACGAGCCGCCGTCGGAGAACGTCGGCAAGGTCGTGTTTCTGGACACCGATCATCTGTGGGGCGTTGGGGGAAACGTCGACTGGGTGTGGCGCTCTTTCATGCGCGGCTACCAGCCGCTGTACATGGATCCCTGGGGGTATGACCACATGGACCCACTCGCGCCCGCCGGCCGCGAGGACGTCCGTCGCGCGCTGGGTGCCACCTGCCGGCTGGCGGCGGAGCTCGATCTGAACCGGATGCTCCCGCGGCCCGACATCGTCAGCACCGGCTTCGCGCTCTATGACGGCGCCGAGACGGCGATCGTCTATCAGCCTTACGAGGACCGGCTGTGTCTGAACGTCGGTCGCGACCTCGACGGCGCGGCCGTGCAGTGGCGTGACCTGGTCGACGATCGCAAGCGAGCACCGGGCTCGATCCGGCGCAACGGCCCAGGCGCCTTGCTCGAGCCGCCGTGGCCCGGGCCCGCGGTCGCGACCGTCGCGCTGCGTCCGGAACGATGACCGAGCGAAACTACGCGCTCGTCACCGGAGCGGCCGGCGGGATCGGCCGGGCGGCGGCGGTTCGCCTCGCGCGGGAGGGGACCTCGGTCGCGCTGCTCGACATGCGCGACGACGACCTCGCGGCCGTGGCGGCGGAGGTGCGCGGGCTTGACGTCGAGGCGCTCGAATTGGTCGCCGACGTGTCGGACGAGGACGCCGTCGCCGCCGCGTTCGCGGAGGTTCGCTCACGGTGGGGAGCGCTGGATGCGCTCGTCGCGGCGGCCGGGATCTCGATGAGCGTCACCGGCGACGGGCGCGTCGACCAACTGGCGCTGGACGTCTGGGATCGACTGATCGCGACCAACCTGACGGGTATGTTCCTCACCTGCAAGCATGGGGTTCGTCTGATCGAAGCCTCGGGAGGTGGCTCGATCGTGGTGATCGGATCGCCGACAGGTTTGTACGGTTTTGCGTTTGGGGAGCACGGATACAGCGCTTCGAAGGGCGGTGTGCACGCGCTCGCGCGCGTGATGGCCGGGGAGCTCGCGCCGCTCGGGATCAGGGTGAACATCGTGGTGCCGGGTTTCATCGACACGCGGATGAACGCGCACGTGGTCGCCGACGCGCGGCTGATGACCGAGGCGCAAGAGCTGATCCCGCTGCGCCGGATCGGGCAACCGTCGGAGGTCGCGGGCGTGATCTCGTGGCTGACCTCGCCGGACTCGAGCTACGCGACGGGCGGCTACTTCCCGGTCGACGGGGGACAGATGTGTCTGTAGGTCAACGGGGCACGGGCGTCGGCGCGCCATCGGGCGACAACGTGTCGACCTGGACCGATGCGGCGCTCAGCGACGAGACCGGGGTTCCGCTCTACATCCAGATCCGCAATCTGCTGCGGGAGCGGATCCGGCTCGGCGAGTGGGCTGCCGATGAGCCGATGCCGACCGAGGAGGAGCTGGTCTCGCACTTCGGCGTCAGCCGGACGACCGTCCGCCAGGCGATGAGCGATCTCGCCAACGAGGGCCTCGTCGTCCGCCATGCCGGGCGCGGCACGTTCGCGCGCCAGCCGCTGATGGTCGTTCGCATGCAGCAGTGGCACAGCCTCACGACCGACATCGCGCAGCGTGGGCTGCAGCCGTCGAAGAAGACGCTCCGGGTCGAGAAGCTCGACGCCCGCGCCGAGATCGCCCATCGCGCGTCGGAGCTGGCGGAGGGCGACATCCTCCACATCCAGTCGGTCCGGTACGCGGACGGGATCCCGATCGTCGTGCTCGACAACTACTTCCCGTTCGAGATATGCGGCTTCCTGGGCGAGGTCGAGCTCGACGCTCCCGACAACTCGATCGAGCACGCGCTCGCCGAGCACGGGATCGAGCTGGCGCGAGCCAACGGTGAGATCTCGGCCTCTGCAGCGACCAAGGAGGAGGCCAAGCACCTTGACATCAAGCCGGGCGCGCCGGTTGTCGAGATCGCGATGAAGACCTACAACGCCGACGGTCGCGTGGTCGAGTACTCGCGGGCGGTCGTCGTCAGCGAGCGCTACCCGCTGGCGATGTACAGCGACTGGAGCGTTGGCGCCGGGGCGGTCACCACATCGCCGCCAACACCGCAATGACGGGGTCATGACATGCACGATCAAGCCCAAGCCTCCGCGGGCACTGATCCGCGGGCGTTCGTTGGACGGACGCGGACCGAACTGCCCACGCCGGCGTTGCTGCTCGACGTCGACGCGATGCGCGACAACATCGAAGCGATGGCCGCGTGGAGCAGGGACCACGCCGCGATCAGGCCGCACTTCAAGGTCCACAAATCGATCGACATAGCGCGCGAGCAGATCGCCGCCGGCGCGATTGGAATGACAGCCGCGACGATCTGGGAGACACAGGCGCTGGTGGCGGCGGGCGTCGACGACATCCTGGTCGCCAACGAGATCGTCGCGCCGGCCAAGCTTGCGCTGCTCGCCGAGCTCGCGCGAGAGGGGCGGATCACCGTGGCCGTCGATGATCCCGATGTCGTCGCCGCGCTGGCGTCGGCCGCGCGCGCCCAGGGATGCACGATCGAGGCGCTGGTCGATGTCGATGTCGGCATGCATCGCTGCGGAGTGCGGTCGATCGAGCAGGCTCGCTCGCTCGCGCGGTCGGTCGCGACGGCGCACGGGGTGCAGTTGCGCGGCGTGATGGGTTACGAGGGCCATGTTGTGCTGGAGCCCGACCGCCGGCGGCGGGCTGAATTGGCGCGTGGAGCGATGGACCATCTGGCGAGCTACGTGGAGGCGCTTGAAGCAGACGGGCACGGGATCGAGGTCGTCTCGGCCGGCGGCACCAACACCTACGACATGACCGGCGAGCACCCGCGCGTGACTGAGCTGCAGACCGGAACCTATGCGGTCGTGGACCACACCTACGCACGGCTGGCACCCGCGTTTCGGCCGGCGTTGATGGTGATCGCGACGGTCGTCAGCCGCCACGGGACGACCGCGATTCTCGACTGCGGGACCAAGGTCGTCGCAGTCGACGTGGCGCCGCCCGAGCTGCCGCTCGGGAAGGTCCGCGAGGTGCACGAGGAGCACACGCTGGTCGACGTCGAGGACGGCGGGCCGCCGGCCGTCGGCGATGTCGTGGAGCTGGTGGTCGGCTACAGCGGCGGCACGATCAACCTTCACGACGTCTACTTCGTCGCCTCCGGACAGGAGATCGTCGACGTGTGGCCGATCAGCTCGCGAGGACCCGGGTGGACGAACGCGTGGGGTGGACGATGAGCAGCACGACTCCGGCGAGCGGTCTGTGCAAGCAGGAGCTGTGGTACGGCCGCCCGCAGGATCCCACGCCCCGCACCGTGCTGACGGCCGGTGACCTGACCGTCGAGCTCGAGGGCGCCGAGATCCGGTCGGTCGCACTCGGCGATGCAGAGTTGCTGCGAAACGTCTACATGGCCGTGCGCGACGAGGAGTGGGGCACGGTCCCGGGCACGCTGTCTGATTACGAGATCACCCGGGGCGCGGACGAGTTCGCGGTCTCGTTCGCGATGGCCCACAGCCGGCCGCCGGTCTCGTTCACCTGGCGGGGCACGATCGAGGGTGACCGGTCCGGCGTGGTGAGCTATGAGCTCGACGGGGTGGCCGAGGCCGACTTCAAATACTGCCGGATCGGTTTCTGCCTGCTGCACCCTCCGCAGTGCGCGGGCCGCGCGTACCGCGGCCGTTCTCCGCAGGGGGCCGTCGAGGGAACGCTGCCGCTCGAGATCGGGCCGCAGCGGTTCGAGCGTGGTGTCTACTGGCCGCTGTTTGAGTCCGTCAACGAGCTCGAGCTCTCGATTGACGGCGAGACCGAGCTAAGGCTCGTGTTCGAGGGCGATCTGTTCGAGACCGAGGACCAGCGCAACTGGACCGACGCCTCGTTTAAGACCTACTGCACGCCGCAGGCGCTGGGCTACCCGTTCGATGCTCACGCCGGTGAGCAGTTTCATCAGAAGATCACCTTCGAGGTCACGGCCAGACCCGAGTCCGCCGGCGCTCGCCACGCTACCTCGACCGGGCATCGCGTCGAACTCGGCTCGGCGCCGGGCCAGCCGCTGTCGGCGATCGGCGTGGCGCTCCCGCGCGCCGTCGATCGCCACTCCGATGGCGAGCTCGCGCTGCTTGCGGCCGCACGGCCCGACCACCTTCGCGTCGACCTGGCGCTCGGCGACGAGCGATGGGCAGAGCGGCTGGCCGGCGCCGCCGCGACCGCCGAGCGCCTCGGGTGCCGTCTCGAGGTCGCGGCGTTCGCAAACGGCGAAGCCGCGCTCGACGCGCTGGTCGAGCGCCTCGCGCCGCTTGCGGTCGCACGTCTGCTGATGTTCGGCTACGAGCAGGAGATGTCTGATCCCGCGATGACTCGGGCCGTCCGTGAGCGCATCGCACAGCGAGGGCTCAAGATCCCCGTGTTCGGCGGCACCGATCTTTGGTTCGCGGAACTCAACCGCGACCGTCCCGACGTGAGCGCGATGGACGGGCTGGTGTACACGATCACACCGCAGGTGCACACCTTCGACGAGCAGTCGATCGCGCAGTCGCTCGAGGCCCAACCCGACACCGTGCGGACCGCGGCGACGTTCGGCGGCGGGCTGCCCCTGGCCGTCAGCCCGGTCACGCTGCGGCCACGCGACGTGCTCCAGCTTGACCACTTCAATCCGACCGACGGCGCACAGCAGATGCCGTTCTCGGTCGACCCGCGCCAGTCCTCGCTGTTCGCGGCTGCGTGGACCGTGGGGAGCATCGCCGCGCTCGCGGGCGCCGGTGCCTCGAGCCTGACCTACTACGAGACGGTCGGCTGGCGCGGCATCATTTCGGGCGACCGGCAGCTGCCTGAACAGTTCATCGGCGCTCCTGCGGGCGGCGCGTTTGCGGTCTTCCAGGTGTTCGCCGATCTTGGCGAGCTGGGCGATGAGACGACGCTTGTCGATGCCCGCTCGTCGCGACCGAGTGAAGTTTGTGCCCTCGCCCTGGAGTCGGGTCAGCTGCAACGGGCCCTGATCGCGAACCTGACGCCGTCCCAGGTGACCGTCGAGGTCGCGGGGCTCGCAGCGCAGGCGGCGGCCCTACGGGTGCTCGACGAGCGCACCGCCAACGACGCATTGTCAGATCCGCTCGGATACCGGGCGCGACCGCCGGCCGAGGTGAGCCTCAGCGGCGGGAGCGTCACGCTTGACCTGGCGCCATTCGCGATCGCCCGCCTCGACGCCCGGCCGATGCGCTGAGGAGGTCCGTTCGTCGTGAAGCGACTGCTGGCGCTCGATCTGGGGACGACTTCGTTTAAGGCGGTCGTCTATTCCGACAGCGGCGCCAAGCTCTCCGAGCAGCGCGCCGATCCACCCGATCGGCGGGTCGAGATCGCTGGAGTGCCAGTCGACATCTGGGGCACCGAGGCGCTGTGGGAGACCGTTGCGGATCTGCTGCGGCGGACCGTCGAGCCGTTCGATGGGCAGGTCGACGGACTAGCGATCGCGCAACTTGGTCTGATCGGGGTTCCGCTCGACGCGGCCGACCAGCCGTTGTATCCATTCGTCACCTGGATCGATCCGTCCGCCGGGACCGCGGCCGTTCTGGAGCGCAGCGGCCTCAGTGACGCCCGTCTGTTCGCGATCGCAGGCAACCGGCTGAATTCGATCTACCCGCCGGCCTGGATCGGCTGGATGTCAGAGCATGAGCCGCGATTTGCAGATGGCAGGAAGCGATGGGTGTTCATCGGCGACTGGCTCGCCTACCGGTTGTCCGGGGTGCTGTCGAGCGATTACTCGATCACCTCCCAGACACTGACGCTCGACCAGACCACGCTGCGGCTGCGCGATGACCTGCTGCGCGCGTTCGGACTCGCCGAGGACCTGTTCCCGGCGCCCGAGCAGGCGGCGCGGATGCTGGGTGAGGTCACCGAGCGGGCGGCGGCGGCGACCGGTCTGCGTGCCGGAGTTCCGGTCGTGCTGGGGGGCGCCGACTGGCTGGTCGGGGTGTTCGGGTCAGGGCTGACCGAGCCGGGCGACTTCGGGATCCTGACCGGGACCTGGGAGTTGACGTTCACGTGCGCTCGGGAGCCGTGCCTGACCGAGATCGCGTGTGAGAGCGGCGCGATCTGCGATCCGCACGTCGCCCCGGAGCGCTGGGCACTGCGAATCGAGGCGCTGTCGGGCGAGGTGACCGAATGGTGTCGCAGCCGGCTGCACGCCGACGGCGCTGGGAACGGTGAGCTCAGCGACTGGGCGGAGATCGTCGCCGCCTGCGATCGGGTCGCGCCAGGGTCCGGGGGCCTCGTGTTCGTCCCGCATCTGTTCGGCTCCTACGGCCCGCGCCACGACGAGCTCGCGCGGGGAGCGTTCGTCGGTCTGACGGGCGCCAGCACGCGGGCGGCGATGGCGCGGTCGGTGTTCGAAGGGCTCAGCTTCCAGACGCGAGCATCGCTCGACGCGCTCAGCCGAGCGACGGGGGTGGAGGCCGGGCGGATCGTGGTGATGGGGGGTGGGGTCAAGAACGCGCTCTGGCTGCAGACCAGGGCCGAGGCGCTCGGGCGCAGCGTCGAGGTCGTCGATGATCCCGACGTGACGCCGCGCGGCGCGGCGATGCTGGCGGGGATCGGGATCGGGCTGTTCAGTGACTTTGCCGACGCCGTTGCCCGGCTCGCTCCGCCGACGAAGGTGATCGAGCCCGACCCCGCCAACGCACGGCTCTACGAGGACATCTACGACGACGTATACGTGCCGCTCCAGGACTCACTCGCGTCGGTCAATCATCGGCTGGCGCGGCTCGACGAGATAGGAGAATCGCCGTGACAGATGCACGATCGCTAGCAGGAGGCGACGCCACGATCGAGGTGGTCAAGCCGACGATTCATCAGGTCGCTTCGATCGTCGAAGATCTCGACTCGAGCGTCGCCCGCCTGCAGGAAACGATGGGCTGGGAGCCGTGGGATGTGTATGAGTACGTGCCAGGGCGGCTGCGCGAGCTCACCGTCCGAGGGCAACCGGCTGAGTTCACATGGATTGGCGCCGAGGTGGCGATCGGCCCTGAGATCTATGTCGAGCTGCTGCAACCGACCTCGCCCAGCGGGATCTTCTATGAGTGGCTGACCGAGCACGGTGAGGGCCAGCACCACGTCGGCTACTGGGCACCCAGCGTCGAGGCGGCTCAACGGTTGCTTGCCGAGATGACGGCTGACGGGACCGAGGTGCTGCTCAGCGCCTGGATCGACGACGTCTACTTCTACTACCTCGACACGCACCCGATGATCTACGAGGTGTGGGCCGGCGATCTGGACTCGCTGTCGCCAGTTCGGCGGATCGGCGCGTCTGATCGATCTTGAGCGCGCCACGGGGTCTGATCACGGGCGCCGCCTCCGGCATCGGCGCCGCCACGGCCGTCGAGTTCGGACGGCTCGGCGCGCGCATGGTTCTGATCGACATCAGATCCGACGCGCCCGAGGTCGAGGAGGGGGTCCGCGCGGCCGGCGGCCAGGCGACGTTGGCGTCGTGCGACGTCACGCAGGCGAGCGCCGTGGACGCGGTCGTCAATTCGGCCGTCGCGGAGCTCGGCGGGCTCGACTTCGTGGTCGCCAACGCCGGGATCGCGGAGCAGAGCCTGATCGCGACCGGCGACCCGGGACGGTGGGCGGAGGTCGTGTCCACAAACCTGCTCGGCGCGATGAACACGATCCGCGCCGCGCTGCCGTTCCTTCGCATTCAGGGCCGCGGCCATGTGCTGATCGTCGCGTCGGTCTCTGGTCGCGAGGCCTACGTCGGCGAACCGGCCTACATCGCCAGCAAGTTCGGCCTGGTCGGGTTCGGCCACGCGCTGCGGATGGAGGCGGCCGGGTACGGTGTGCGAGTCACGACAGTCGAGCCCGGCAGCGTCGCGACGCCGTTGACGATGGACAACCCCGTCGTCCGGCCGCTGATCGAGTCGATCGAGCCGCTCAGCGCGCAGGACGTCGCGCGGTGCCTGGTGTTCGCCTTCCAGCAGCCGCCGCACGCGGTCATCAGCGAGCTCGTCATCCGGCCGTTGAGCGAGCCGACGAACGAGCTGCCGCTGCCCGACACCGCGATCTGACGGGCAGGCGCCGCAGAGAACGCGGACTCCAAGCGCAGCTAGGGCACGACCTCGCCGACGCCGATCAACCCATGCTTGGAGGCGAACAGGCTCGCGAGCGCTCGATTGGTGACGCCCAGTTTTGCGTAGATGTGCCCGACGTGGGTGCTGGTCGTCTTGGGGGAGATCACGAGCGCTTGTGAGATCTCTTTGTTTGACATGCCCCGGGCGAGGAGGCGCAGGATGTCCACCTCTCGTGTGGTCAGGCCCGCCGGCCACTCGCGACGCTTCGGTCTGCGGTGGCCGGCCGCTGCGAGGACGGCCTCGGCCGCGTCCGCGTCGATCAGGCCGGCGCGTACGTCGGCTCGCAGCGCGGCCGCTGCCTGCTCGGGGATCTGGGCCGGCCGATGGGGGCGGGGCTCGAGCCTCGCGTGGTAGCTGTCGGCGGCCGCCAGCAGACGGCCCGCGGGTGTGAGCTCGGCGCCGGTGAGCCCGCGCGGATAGCCCGAGCCGTCGAGCCGCTCGTGGTGCTGGACCGCCACCGCGGCCAGCGGCGCCAGCGCCGGCGATGACGCGAGCATCCGTTCGCTCAGGTAGGGGTGCAGCCGGACTCGCTCGAGCTCAGACGGGGAGAGCGGTCCTTGCTTGTCCCAGATCGTGTTGGGCACCCCGAGCCGCCCCAGGTCATGGACCAGCGCGGCGCGTCGAAGCTCGGTCGTCGCGGGCTCGTCGAGCCCGTACGGGCCGGCCGAGGCGTCGGCCAGGCTCGCGACACCCTTGGAGTGGCCGAGCGTGTAGGGCGACTTGACGTCGACGAAGTCAGCCACCGCCTCGAGTGCGCCGTCAAGCTCGGCGCCGGCAAGCCAGTACCGGGACGCGGGCGTTGCCGACAGCACGGCATCCCAGGTCTGCACCGAGTCGAGCATCGCGAACAACGATTCGGCGACACTGGCGAAGGTCTCGGTCAGGTCCGGATCAAACTGCGTGCCCGCCCGTTCCCGCGCGACCGACACGGCCGCCTGCAATCCCCCGGCGCGGTGGAAGACCTCGACCACGTCGGCCAGATTCACCACCCGCGCCGTCAGCAGGATCTCGTCGCCTTTGAGCCCCTTGGGCGCGCCGCGCCCGTCCCACCGCTCGAAGCTCTGCTCGACGGTCTCGCGGATCTGCGGGTGCATACCGACCCGCGCCATCAGGTCGTCCGAAGCGCGCCAGTGGTTCTCGAGCATCGACTCCGCCGCTCGGCGCCCGCCACCGAGGAACCCCGGCACGAGCCCGACGCGCGCGTGTAACGGCATCCCCGCGCCGAGGTGGCGAACCATGAACATCGGGCCCGACGCGGCGTTGGCGAAGTCCACCCGCCGGAAGTCGCCCTTGAGCGCCATCTCATCGCCGAACCATTTCGCCTGCTCGTAGGCGTCGACATGGCACCCGACCCATGCCACCAGCGAGGCGAAGAAGACCGCGTCGCGGTCCGATTCCGCGAGGCCGATCCGGTCGGCAAGCTCGAGGCCGAGCAGACACTGGCGAAGCACGTGCTCCATCGGCTGGCCCATCCCCAGGTCCGCGCCGAATGACAGAACGCCGAGCAGTTCAGACAGCCTCACCCCAGACGGACCCCCAGTCGTCATGGGATGAATCTAGTCGGTGTGGTGCCGGCTGGCCACTCGGGTGATCGCCGGCGCCGGCCCGCCAAAGATCAGGTGTTCGCCCGATGTGGATCAGACGGCCGCCGCCTACCGTCCAGATCGTCAGTTTTCACGATCCCAAGGAGAGGGCTATGAACCCGAACAAGGCGCTCTGGGAGAAGGGTGACTTCACCCGGATTGCCCAGAGCATGCGAAACAGCGGCGAGGAGCTTATCGACGGGCTGGGGATCGCGAGCGGGTTGAAGGTGCTCGACCTCGGATGCGGCGACGGGACGACCGCTCTGCCGGCCGCTCGTCGCGGCGCCGAGGTGCTCGGGGTCGATATCGCCGCCAATCTGGTGGCCGCCGGCAACCGGCGCGCCGCGGCAGAGGGCCTGACCAACTGCACTTTCCAGGAGGGCGATGCGTCAGATCTCAATGAGCTGTCAGACGACTCGTTCGACCTCGTCGTGACGATCTTCGGGGCGATGTTCGCTCCGAGGCCGTTCGATGTCGCCGCCGAGATCGTGCGGGTGACCAGGCCGGGCGGCCGGATCGTGATGGGTAACTGGATCCCCAATGACCCGACGCTGGTCGCGCAGCTGTTGAAGATCAGCGCCGCCTACTCGCCACCCCCGCCGGAGGGCTTCATCAGCCCGGTCACGTGGGGGGTTGAGGAGAAAGTGCTGGAGCGGTACGCGGCCGCCCGCATCTCCCAGGACCAGATCTCGTTCTCGCGCGAGATCTATCGGTTCGTGTTTCCGGCACCCCCGGCCGAGCTGGTCACGGCCTTCCGCAGCTACTACGGCCCGACGATGAACGCCTTTGACGCCGCCGAGGCGTCCGGCCGGGCCGACTCTCTTCAGGACGAGCTCGAGGAGCTGTTCAAGAGCCACAACACGAGCGCCAACGGCGTCACCTCGATCCCCGCGCGGTACCTGCGCGTCGAGATCACCGTCTGAGCGTTCGAGTGGCGCGAGCGCGAACAACAATGCTCCGAGTGGGTCATCCTGAGGGGGTGTGTCGTCTAAGGCACCCCTGCGGTGCCTTAGACGACACACCCCCGTCGGCTCTCGCGTCGTTGAGCGTCCGCCAGCGACCCTCTCGGTGCCACCCACGGTTTCGGACCCGCGACACTAGACTCGCGGACGTGTCCGCTGACGAGGTAGACGCCTACCTGCGCGGTCTCGACGAACCCAAGCGCGCGACGCTGCAGGAGCTGCGCAAGACGATTCTCGAGCTCGCCCCCGAGGCTGAGCAGGTGATCTCATACAAGGTGCCCGCCTTCCGTGTGAACGGGAAGACGATCGCCGGGTTCGCCGCCTTCAAGGACCACCTCAGCTACCTCCCGTTCAGTGGCTCGGTGCTGGGACAGCTCGGCGACGAGCTCGATGGCTACACGATGACCAAGAGCGCGCTGCACTTCGGGGTCGACCGGCCGTTGCCCAAGCCACTGGTCAAGAAATTGATCGCCGTGCGTCGGCGTGAGATCGCCCGGCGGGTAGCGCGGTAGCGCGGTGGCGCGGTGGCTCGGTAGCGCGGCGCCGCCCGGGCGCCGCGCTGCACGCTCACACCGACGCCGTGACGAAGTAGTGACCCTCCTCGAGGTCGGCGATCAGCCCCGGCTGGGTCGACTCCCATCCGAGCAGCTCGCGCGTCAGCGCGCTTGAGGCCGGAACATCGAGCCCGAAGAACGCGGCCAGCCAGCCGAAGTGATCAGCGGCCTGGTCGGGAGCGACCGATATGACCGGTACGTCGAGCTCGCGGCCGATGACCTCTGCGATCTCGCGCGTCGGGATCCCCTCGTCGCCGACCCCGTGCAGGATCGAGCCGGCCGGGGCGGACTCGAGGCCGAGCCGGAAGAGGGTGGCCGCATCGAGGCGGTGAACTGCCGGCCAGCGGTTGGCGCCGTCACCGATATAGGCCGACACGCCCTTCGCACGCGCGATGTTGATGATCGCCGGAACGAAGGCATGGTCACCCTCGCCGTGGACCGACGGCGGGAGTCGCACGATCGATGTCCGCACGCCCTGCGAGGCGAGCGCGAGCGTCATCTGCTCGGACGCGACTCGGTGGTTGGGGCGCGCATCGGCGTCGGGCATGTCGCGCTCGGTGCCCGTCGCCCGTGCGTGGCCCGTCCCGGAGGTGATCACGAACGGCCGGTCTGACCCGGCCAGCGTGGCGCCGAGCGCGTCGATCGCATGGCGGTCGGCGACGGCCGAGTTCTCGAGCGCCGAGAAGTCATGGATGAATGCGCAGTGGATCACGCCGTCGGCCGCTGCCGCGCCACTGCGCAGGCTGTCGAGGTCCTCGAGCGAGCCACGGTGCGCCTCGGCGCCGGCGGCCTGCAGCGCGGCGACGGACTGCTCGGAGCGGGCGAGGCCCACGACCTCGTGGCCCGCGTCAATCAGCTCGGGGACGATCGCGGAGCCGATGAACCCGGTCGCGCCGGTGACAAAAATACGCATGGAGGGCCTCCCTTTAGGCCGATGTCAGTGACTGACATCACTCTATCACGCGATGTCAGCCGCTGTCATGACTACGATCACGGCATGGTCCGATGGGAGCCCGACAGCCGCAGCCGGCTCGCCCAGGCAGCGCTGGAGCTGTACGGGGAGCGTGGCTTCGACCAGACAACCGTTGCCGAGATCGCCAAGCGGGCGGGGCTGACCGAGCGGACGTTCTTCCGGCACTTCGCCGACAAGCGCGAGGTGCTGTTCGGCGGCGGGAGCGAGCTCGAGGAGCTGCTCGTGAGTGCGGTTGCCGGCGCGCCCGGGTCGCTGGGGCCGATCGACGCAGCCGCGGTCGGGCTTGACGCGATCGCCGGTCTGCTCGGACAGCGACGCGAGTTCGCGCGCCGGCGCCAGGCGATCATCGCCGCCAACGCCGAGCTGAGAGAGCGCGAGCTGATCAAGCTCGCATCTCTGTCAGCGGCACTGGCGCAAACGCTGCGCGGCCGCGGCGTCACCGAGCCGGACGCGAGCCTCGCGGCCGAGGTCGCGATCGCGGTCTTCAGGGTCGCGTTCGAGCAGTGGGTCGAGGAGGCCGACGCCGAGGACCTCGGCGAGCTGATCCGAGCGTCGCTGCAGCACGCCAGAGCCGTCGCCGCGAGCGCCTGATGTCTCGAACGGCGATCTCACTGGCGGCGATCGCGTCCGCGCTGGCCCTGATGGCCGTGCCGGCGTCGGCGACTGCCCGCTGGGTGCCGCCGCAGCGACCGCGCTGGTACTGGCAGCTGACCGGCAGGGTCAACAACTCGGTTGACGCCGCCGTCTACGACCTCGACGGATTCGAGACCCCGCGGACGGAGGTCACTCGCCTCCACGGCCTGGGCAGGCACGTGGTCTGTTACATCGATGTCGGGACATGGGAGAAGTGGCGGCCGGACGCGCGCCGGTTTCCGCGCTCGGTACTCGGCCGGCCGAACGGCTGGCCGGGCGAGCGATGGCTCGACGTCAGGCGGATGTCAGTCCTGAAGCCGATCATGCGTGCGCGTCTGAAGATGTGCAAGCGCAAGCGGTTCGACGCCGTCGAGCCCGACAACATCGACGGTTTCGAGGATCACACGGGCTTCAGGATCAACGGCCGCCAGCAGCTCAGCTACGACGACTGGATCGCGGGCGAGGCACACCGGCTGGGCCTGGCGGTGTTTGAAAAGAACGATCCCAAGCAGGCGCGGGAGCTCGAGCCGCACTTCGACGGCGTGCTCGATGAGCAGTGCAACCAGTACCACGAGTGCGGCTCGTTCAGGGCCTATCTCGCGGCGGGCAAGCCGGTTCTGAACGCCGAATACGAGCGGTCGCTGTATCCGGGCTTCTGCAGGGCCGATGCGCGCCTCGGGATCGTCGGCGTCCTTTACGGGCTCGCGCTCAACGGCCGCGTGTACCGGCCCTGCTGGACGACCAGCGCGCCGAGCGTGTCGCATTTGCCCAGCCGCCACGCCGTCGGCCGCTGAGATCTGACCGCCCGTCGCTTGTCGCTTGACACGGTTGCGCTCACCCTTCTACATTGCCGGGCCTTGTATCCCCCGGGGAATGAGGGTTGAGATGGACCGTCGCGATGTCGCCTCCAGATCGGATCGGCGGGGGTTCCCGCTGTTCGCCACTCTCGCCCGCCCGCGGGGGCGGGCGTTCGTCCTCCCGGCGTTGATCATCGCCGCGCTCGCGCTCAGCGCCTGCGGGAGCTCGAGCAGCGGCGCCGGCAGCGCCGCCAGCGGGTCGCTGAAGTCGCCGGGGCTGTACGGCAAGGTGCCGCCGCCCGGCACGCCCACGCACGGCGGCACGATCACGTTCGGGCAGCTGAACGGCAACACCCCGAACTACATCTTCCCGGTGACCCCCTCGGGGAACGCAAGCACCTTCAACTACGCCTGGCAGCAGGTCATGTACCTGCCGCTCTACAACAACTTCGCCTACGGGGGCTCGCCGGGAGTCAACTTCTCGATCAGTCTGGCGAACAAGCCGGTCTTCACCAACGGCGACAAGACCGTCACGATCACGCTCAAGCAGGGCTACAAGTGGAGCGACGGCAAGCCGGTCGACGCTCAGGACCTGCTGTTCGACATCGCGATGATCAGGACCGCGGTCCAGGAGAGCGCCGCCAACTGGGGCTCGTTCACGCCGGGCTATTTCCCGCAGAGCCTCGAGAGCGTCAGCGCGACGGGGCCCGACACGGTCGTGATGCACCTCAAGCATGCGTTCAACCCGGGGTTCTTCCTCAACAGCCAGCTCGCGCTCAACGTCAGCCCAATGCCGAGCACTGCCTGGAACATCGCCTCGGCGGGCGGTCCGCACCTGAACTGGAACGTTCCGGCGAACGCGAAGAAGATCTACGACTATCTCAGCAAGGCCGGCGGTCAGGTCGGAAACTTTGCGTCCAACCCGCTGTGGAAGGTCGCCGACGGACCGTATGCGCTCTCGGCCTTCAGCCCGGTGACGGCCTCGTTCACGCTGAAGGCAAACCCGAGCTACGGTGGCACGCCGAAGCCGTACGCCAGCACGATCCAGGGAGTCACCTACACCGGGATCACCCCGATGCTGAACGCGATGCGGACCAACAGTCTGGACATCGGGTCGGTCGACTTCTCACAGCTGACCGACGTCTCGAGCCTCAAGTCCCAGGGCTACAGCGTGTACGGCCTGCCCGACTTCGGCTGGGCCGGGGTGATCTGGAACTTCAAGAACACCGTCAACCACTTCGACAAGATCATCAGCCAGCTGTACTTCCGCCAGGTGATGGCGATGCTCGTTGACGAGCCGGCGATCATCGCCGGGATCTACCATGGGGCGGCGGGCCTCGCCTACGGCCCGATTCCGAGCGCCCCGCACACTCAGTACGTGCCGTCCAACGCGGTCAACCCGCCGTACCCGTACAACCCGGCGAAGGCGGTCTCGATCCTCAAGGCGCACGGCTGGCACGTGGTTCCCAACGGGCAGACGACGTGTGCCGACGCCGGCGCCGGCCCCAACCAGTGCGGTGCGGGGATTCCCAAGGGCACGCCGATCTCGTTCCCCTGGGCCACGGAGACGGAGGCCGCCGGGCCATTCGTCTCGCTGACCGACGAGGCCGTCACCTCTGAGGCCAAGCAGGCCGCGGGGATCAACATCCAGCTGTTCCAGAAGACGTTCAACTACATCGCCAGCAACTACAACGACGCTGACCCGTCGGTCGCGAAGTACACGAACGACTGGGCGGTCGAGAACTTCAGCGGCTACACGGACAATCCGTATCCAACGCAGAACGCGATCTTCAACACCGGCGGGTCGTTCAACAGCGGCGCCTACAGCGACCCGAAGATGGACCAGCTGATCCACAACTCCGTGTTCGGGTCAAACCCGGATGCCGTCACTCAGGAGGCGTCATACGAGACCGAGCAGCTACCGGCGCTGTTCCTGCCCAACTACGACTACATCTGGGCCGTCTCCAAGCGGGTCGGCGGGACGCCAGAGTCGTTCCTCACCCTGACGCAGTACGGCTTCTCCCCGCAGTACTGGTGGGTCAACAAGAAGTAGTGCTTGCGCTTAGGATGTCGGGCTCCTAAGCGATGCTCGGTTACATCATCCGCCGGATCCTGGTCGCGATCATCATCACGATCGGGATCGCGGCGATCACGTTTGAACTGCTGCACCTGATCTCCGGCAGCCCGGTCCACCAGGTCCTGGGCCGCGGCGCGAGACCGGCCCAGATCGCCGCCTGGAACAAGCAGCACGGCTATGACCGGCCGCTCGTGGCGCAGTTCGCAACCTACCTCGGCAACCTGGTGCAGCTGAACTTCGGTTACTCCTACAAGCAGGGGCAGAGCGTCGCGCAGCTGTTCAAGGAGTACGCCGGACGGAGCATCTACCTGTCGGGGTCGGCACTGGTGCTGTCGCTGTTGATCGCGATCCCGGTCGGCATCGCGCAGGCGGTCAAGCGCAACAGCATCGGCGACTACACGATGACGACGGTGACGTTCGTGCTCTACGCGATGCCGCCGTTCTTCCTCGGGATCATCCTGATCGACGTCTTCGCCCTGCACCTGCACGTCTTCCCGCCGCTGGTGCCGTCATCGCAGACGTCGACCGGGGCGGCGCTCACGCATCCGCGCGACTACGTCCTGCCGATCCTCACCCTGACGGCGGTCAACATCGCGTCGTTCAGCCGCTACATGCGCTCCTCGGCGCTGGACAACCTCGCCCAGGACTACATCCGGCTGGCACGCGCAAAGGGGCTCTCCAACCGCGCCGTGCTGTACCGCCACCTGCTGCGCAACGCGTGCCTGCCGATGATCACGCTCGTCGGGCTCTCGATCCCCGATCTGCTGGCCGGCAACCTGCTGGTCGAGGTGCTGTTCAACATCCAGGGGCTGGGGCTGCTTGTTCTTCAACGCGCTCCAGAACGGCGACTATCCGATCCTGCTGGCCTACACGGTCCTCGGCGGGATTCTGACCGTGGTGGGCAACCTGATGGCAGACATCGCGGTGACCGTCGCCGACCCGAGGGTTCGAATATGACCGAGGGGCGCGTCAAGCCGTTCGGCGAGGCCGAGGGGCCGCTCAGTCACCCCGATCTGTTGTCGACGCTCGCCGAGGGCCCCGACGGCCCCGACGGCCCCGGCGGCCCCGAGGGCGGCGAGGTTCAGGCGATCGCCAGCGGCTGGCGGCTGGCGGTGCGCGAATTCACCGACAACCGGGTTGCGGTGGTCGGGGTCGGGATCCTGGTCTTCTTCGTTCTCTTCTGCTTTATCGGGCCGCTCTTCTACCACACCAACCAAACGCTCACCGAGCCGCTGCAGTCCAACCTCGCCCCGGGGGCGGCAAGCCCGCTCGGAGGCACCGCAGGGCCGCTCGGGACTGACGAGCATGGGTTCGATGAGCTCGGGCGGATCATGCTGGGCGGTCAGACGGCGCTCGAGATCGGCTTCTTCGCGGCGCTGATCTCGATCGTGATCGGAACCCTCTACGGCGCCGTCTCCGGCCTCTCGGGCCGGATGATCGACGGCGTGATGATGCGATTCGTCGACATCGTCTACTCGATCCCGTTCCTGTTCATCGTGCTCGTGCTGGCGACCAAGTACAGCGCCACGGTGCTCGAGGAGAGCCTGCTGCTCGGCTTCTTCTCGTGGCTGGTGCCGGCGCGGCTGATGCGGGGCGAGGTGCTGACGTTGCGCGAGCGAGACTTCGTGTGGGCGGCGCGGGTGATGGGGAGCCGCAGGTCGCGGCTGGTCTACAAGCACCTGATCCCCAACGCGCTGTCGGTCGTGATCGTCAACGTGACGTTCCTGGTCGCCGACTCGATCCTGGCGCTGGCATATCTCGGCTTCCTGGGCTTCGGGCTCCAGTACCCCGCCGCGTCGTGGGGGGACATGCTCGGCAACGCCGACACCTACATCTCAAACGGTCAGTGGTGGCTCGTGTACCCGGTCGGGTTCTGTCTGGTGGCGGTGGTGCTGGCCTGCAACCTGGTCGGTGACGGTCTCCGTGACGCGCTCGACGTGCGGCTGAGGCGGCGCTAGCGATGTCGGTCGACAGCATGCCCGATACGGCGCCGACCTCGCACGGCAACGGTCGAGCGCTGGAGGTGGTCAACCTCAGCACCCACATCGAGCTGAGCCGGTCGACTGTCCAGGCGGTCGGAGACGTCGGCCTCGCGATCGATCGGGGGGAGACGCTGGGGCTGGTCGGCGAGTCGGGCTGCGGCAAATCGATGCTCGGGCTGTCGATCCTCGGCCTGCTGCCGCCCGGCGGCAAGATCATCGACGGGTCGATCAAGCTCGAGGGGCGCGAGCTGGTCGGTCTGACGGACGCCGAGCTTCGCAAGCTGCGGGGCAACGAGGTCGCGATGATCTTCCAGGACTCGCAATCGTCGCTGAACCCGACCAAGAAGATCGGCGAGCAGGTGGCCGAGCCGGTCCGCCTCCACCGTGGGGCGTCGCGCAAGGAGGCGAGCGAGCGGGCTCTCGAGGTGCTCGAGCTGGTCGGGCTGCCAAGGCCCAAGGAGCGCCTCGAGCAGTATCCCCATCAGCTCTCGGGCGGACTGCGTCAGCGCGTGATGATCGCCGTCGCGCTCGCGTGCGAGCCGAAGGTGCTGCTCGCCGACGAGCCGACGACGGCGCTCGACGTCACGATCCAGGCGCAGATCCTCGCGTTGCTCGACGACCTCGAGCAGCGGCTGGGGATGGCCACCCTGCTGGTGACGCACGACATGGGCGTCGTCGCCGGGCGCACGAAACGGATCAGCGTCATGTACGCGGGACGGATCGTCGAGTCGGCGGCGACAGAGGAGATCTTCGGGGCGATGCGCCATCCCTACACGCAGGCGCTGCTCGGCTCGATCCCGAGGCTCGATCAGGACAACCGCGAGGCGCTGGTGAGCATCCGCGGCCTGCCGCCCGACCTGACCGCCCCGCCGCAGGGGTGCCGGTTCGCGGCCCGCTGCCCGTATGCGACCGACCAGTGTCGAGCCGAGGAGCCGCCGCTGAGCGGCCGCGACCCCGAGCACCTGTTCGCGTGCTGGCATCCGGTCGACGGTCCGCTCGAGCGACCGAAGGTGTTCGTCCGCGCCCCGGTGCAGGCCGAGGCCGAGGCATCGGCAGATGGCGCGCTGCTCGAGATCGCTGACGTCGTGCGCGAGTACCCGGTCACCGCGGGGGCGATCCTGCAGCGCAAGGTCAACTCGGTCAAGGCCGTCTCAGGCGTGACGCTGCACGTCCACGCGGGCGAGTCACTCGGGCTGGTGGGCGAGTCGGGCTGTGGCAAGACCACGCTCGGAAAGCTGATCGTCGGCGTCGAGAAGCCGGACTCGGGACGGATCGCGCTCGCCGGGCGCGAGATCTTCCAGATGCGGGGCCGGGGCCTGCGTCGCGCCCGGCGCGACCTGCAGATGATGTTCCAGGATCCATACGCGTCACTGGATCCGAGGATGCGCGTTCAGGCGATCCTGCGCGAGCCGCTCGTGATCCAGAGCGTCGGCAGTCGCAAGGAGCAGGACCAGCGCATTCGCCAGCTGCTCGACGAGGTCGGGCTGCCCCAGAACGCGCTCGAACGCTATCCGCACGAGTTCTCCGGCGGCCAGCGCCAGCGGATCGCACTCGCGAGGGTGCTGATGCTCGAGCCGAAGGTGATCGTCGCCGACGAGCCGGTCAGCGCGCTCGACGTCTCGATCCGCTCGCAGGTGCTGAACCTGATGAAGCGGCTGCAGACCGAGCAGCAGCGTGCGTCGGTGGTGATCTCGCACGATCTCGCGGTGGTCAAGTATCTCGCCGACCGGATCGCGGTCATGTACCTCGGCAAGCTCGTCGAGCTGGGGACCGGGGACGACATCTACCGTCGACCGGTGCACCCTTACACCAACGCGCTGATCAAGACGATTCCGGTGCCGGATCCTGCCGTCGAGCGGGCGAAGACCGACGTCGGCATACGCGGCGAGCTGCCGAGTCCGATCGACCCGCCGTCAGGATGCAGGTTCCGGACCCGCTGCCCGCGGGCACAGGTGCTCTGCGGAGAGCAGGAGCCGCCGCTGCGGCGGTTTGGGCCGACCCAGCAGGCGGCGTGCCACTACCCGCTGTGGGAGCCCGATGGGGCGAAGGCCGCGTCCGGGCCGGTCACCGCAGAGGCCGGGCCCGAGCCCGGCTAAGCGATCCCCATCGCGTCCAGGATGAACGCCTCGACCTCTCCTTCGTAGCCGAACTGGGCGCTGCGGCCCGAGGGGCCGCTGTGGGCGCCGACCCCGAGCACCGCCCGGAACTGGAGCTCAGCGCCGCCGGCGCCGGTTGACCGGAGCTTGGCCACCCACTTGGCGGGCTCGTGGATTCCGACCCGTGGATCGTGCACCGCTCCGGTCACCAGCATCGGCGGCCGGGAGCCGGGCGGCGGGTTGTCATAGGGCGAGTAGGACCGCATGACGGCGTAGTCGCCGGGGTCGCGCGGGTCACCCCACTCATCCCACTCGTTGGCGGTCAGCGGAATCGACGCATCGAGCATCGTGTTGACGACATCGACAAACGGGACCTCGGCGATCACCGCGCGCCAGCGGTCGGGGCGCATCGAGTAGACCGCGCCCTGGAGCAGTCCGCCGGCCGACGCTCCGCGGGTGACGATCCGGCTGCCGTCGACCAGCCCGTCGCCGTCGGCGCCCGCAAGCCAGTCGGCGACCGCGAGATAGTCGGTGAACGTGGTCGGCTTGGTGTGCATCCGGCCCTGCAGCCACCATCCGCGGCCGAGCTCGCCGCCACCGCGGATGTGTGCGACCGCGTAGACGACGCCGCGGTCCAGCAGCGAGGGCAGGCTTCGCTCGAACCACGGGTCGAGGCTGTCTTCGTAGGCGCCGTAGCCGTACAGCAGACAGGGCGCGCTGCCGTCGAGCGGGGTGTCGGCGTGCCGGGCGAGCGTGACCGGGATCTCGGTGCCGTCCGCCGCGCGGGCGCTGCGGCGCTCGGTCACGTAGCCGCCCGGGTCATAACCCGCAACGTCGAGCCGCTTGAGCAGCTCTCTTGAGCCCGTCTCGAGGTCGAGCCGGTACCAGGCGGGAGGCTCGATCAGTGACTCCTCGCCGATGATGATCGACCCGCCATCGTACTGCTCGGCGTGGCTGACCTTGAGAGCACCCGCGGTCAGGCTCGGCGCGATCTCGCGGACCTTGGCGCCGTTGTGGTCGGTGATCAGCAGCAACGGTCCACCGTCGCGGCGGACGGTCAGCACGAGATGCTCGGCGAGCACGTCACAGCGCAACAGCCTCGTGTCGGCCCGGGCCGGCGCGATCGCGGGGCACGCGACCGGTTCGGGCGCCGTCACCCCCGACGCGGCAAGCTGTGCCCGCATCAGCGTGAACTCCTCGGCGGCGGAGTTGGTGACCACGTACAGAGTCCCGTCACCGCCGGCGCCGCCGCGGGCGTGATCGAGCCGGTACTCGGTTCCGCGCTCGCGTGGCTGTACGACCACCGGGTCCTCGAGCGGGCGCCTCATCGAGATGACCCGGACCTCGGTCGTGATCCGCGAGGCGGCTGTGACGATCGCGAGCTCGCCGCTGCGCGAGCCCTCCAGCGTCAGCTCGAACCGCTGGTCGGGCTCATCGATCACGAGCACGTCGTCGTCGGCCGACGTTCTGACCTCGTGGCGCCAGACCTGAAACGGCCGGTGCAGCTCGTCGGGCACCAGATAGAAAAGAAAGCGCCCGTCGACTGACCAAGCGACCCCGGTATAGGTGCGGGCGATGACCTCCGGCAGGTCCGGATCCCGTCCGCAGGTCGCGGATCCGCAGCTCGTAGATCTCGGCGCCGCTGGTATCGGCCGACCATGCGAGCAGCGAGCCGTCGGGGCTCGGCTCGCTGGCGCCGAGCTCGGCGTAGCCGGTCGCTGCCGCGACGAGATTGACGTCGAGCATCAGCTGCTCGCGGTCATCGCCGTCCGGGCTCGCGGAGCAGCTGCCGGTTGTCGCTGTGCTCGGGCAGCCGTGTTCGGTAGCGGTAGCCGCGCAGCGGCCAGCTGACCGAATACTCGTCCGCGGCCGGCACCCGGTTTGCCGCCTCGTCGGCCAGCCGCGTCGCAAGCTGCTGCAGGTGGCGGCTGCGTGCGTCGTAGTAGGCGCGCTCGGCGGCCAGGTAGTCGTGCAGTTGGGGCTGCTCGGGATCGCGCATCCACGCGTAGTCGTCCGTCACCTGCTCGCCGTGCAGGTCACGGACCGACGGCACGCGGGGGGCGACCGGCGGGGCGTTGTGCGGCGTCATCGAAATGGCAAATTACTCAAACGTGATAGGACCAGGTGCCGATGGTCACGATCCTGACCGCCAAGCGGTGGCGTGCGGGCAAGGCGCTAGCAGCGACCCGCCGCACGCAGCAGCTCGCGGACCTGGTCGGCCGGCAGGCCGTAGGAGGTATTGCCGTCGCGCCCGGTGACGGTCGGAGCCGCGAGCATGCTGTTGAGGACCGCCTCCTCGGTCGCCTCGACGACCGCAGCGAACAGGGGATCGAGGGCTTGTCCGGTCAGCGGCGTCGGCCGGCGCGCGTCGGCGCGCTCAGACCCCGGGACATCCGTCCTGCGCTCGCGCGACCCGGTCGCGATCGCGAGGAAGATCTCGCCGCTGCCGTGGCTGGCGATCGAGCCGGTTCGGGCCAGGCCGAGGCCGGCGCGCCGAGCCAGCCGGGAGCATGCGGCCGAGTCCAACGGCGCGTCGGTCACAACGACCACGATGCACGACCCCGGCGGGGCGCGGCGTGGTTGGGGCGCGTCGCCGTCACCGCGCAGCAGCCGGCCGACGGGGACGCCGTCGACCGTCAGCCGCTCGCGCGATCCGAAGTTGGACATCAGCAGCACCCCGACGGTGTGTCCGGACGGCGCCAGCCGCGATGCGCTGCCGATCCCGCCCTTGAACCCCAGACAGCTCATCCCTGTTCCGGCGCCGACCGCCCCCTCGGGCGGCGCGGGGCCGCCGATCGACGCTCGCGAGGCGGCGAGCGCAGTCCGGACGTCAGCGGCGGTCACCTGCATCCGGCGGGCGTCATTGAGAAAGCTGTCATCGCACTCGGCGACGATCGGGATGATCACGTCATCGGTCCCGATCCCCGGGTCCTCCTCGATCAGCAGCTCACAGGCAGCGTCGTAGACCCGGCCGAGCTGCATCGTCGAGGTCAGGAACACCGGCGTCTCGACGAGGC
This sequence comes from uncultured Solirubrobacterales bacterium, assembly GCA_963770885.1. GTDB lineage: Bacteria > Actinomycetota > Thermoleophilia > Solirubrobacterales > Solirubrobacteraceae > Palsa-465. The sequence continues at coordinate 560,475 of CAVYRI010000005.1, forward strand.
CCCACTCACCCGCCGAGATGAAGCCGGTGCACTCCCCGGCGCCGTTGAGGATCGCGCCGCCCGCGGGCACCGGCCTGCGAAACAGGTTTCCACCGAGGTCGAGGATCGTCACGCCGGTTCTCGCGACCCCGCGCCCGGCGGGCGGCGGCGGCTCGTCGCGCCAGACGGTCGCGTGGCCGACGCCGACCCCGGGCACGTCGAGCACCGATGCGGTCGGGCCGCTGGGCAACAGGCCGATCGTGATTCCGAGGTCCGCCACGCGCGCCACGCGGTGATCATTACGCACCGCGAGCGGCCCGTGCCGGCTGAGCGAGAGCGTGCGGTCTGGCGATGACCGCCGCCGGCGACCCAGCTGACCTCACCGGCCTGCCGGTCGTGTGGCACAGGGACTGCCTGCTGCACGAGCCCGACGGCGAGGTGTGGCTGGGCGTCTGGGAGACCGGCACCGAGGTGCCCAAGCGCGCGCTCGTGCTGCTCGACGCGCTGAGCTCCGCGGGCGCGCAGGTTACGTCTGCGATTGCGCACGACGATCGCGCGCTGCTCGCCGTCCACGACGCCGAGTTGGTCGATCACCTCGCCGCGATCTGGGACGAATGGGAGGCCGGCGGCTATGTCTCGGACTATGGCCGGCGCCGGGTGGTGCCGTACGTGTTTCCGACCGCCGGGCTGCTGTCCGGGATGCCGGTCCGATCCCCGGCCGCGGTCCACGGCCGCGTCGGGAGGTTCTGCTACGACACGATGACCCTGATCGGGCCGGGCACCTGGCAGGCGGTCAGGGCCGCAGCCGACGCCGCGCTTACGGCGGCAGACCTCGTCGCCGGCGGCGCCCCGAGCGCGTACGCGCTCTGCCGTCCCCCCGGCCATCACGCCGGCCGCGCCGCCCACGGCGGCTCGTGCTATCTCAACAACGCTGCGATCGCGGCTGCGGCGCTGCGACGCCACGGCGTGCAGCGGGTCGCGGTGGTGGACATCGATGCCCATCACGGCAACGGGACCCAGGCGATCTTCTACGGTCGCGGTGACGTGTATGTGGGCAGCCTGCACGTCGATCCGGGCGCGGGATGGTTCCCGCATTACGTCGGCTACGCGGACGAGCGCGGCGACGCGGACGGGCTCGGATGCAACCGGAATCTGCCGCTCGCGCCCGGCACCGGCGACGGCGACTGGCTGGCGGCCGTCGACGTGCTGTGCGATGAGGTGGCCGCCTTCGGCGCGGACGCCGTCGTCGTCTGCCTCGGTCTCGACGCCGCGGCGGACGACCCCGAGAGCCCGCTCGAGGTCACGGCGGACGGCTACCGCCAGGCGGGCGAGCGGATCGGCGCACTCGGGCCGACCGTGGTCATCCAGGAGGGCGGATACAACCTTGATGCGATCGGTCCGCTGGCGGTCGCGGCGCTGTCGGGCTTTTGGCGCAGCGCCGGACGGCGGGCCGCTTGACGGCGCCGACAGACGCTCAATAGGCTGCGGGGCCGTTCGGTGCACAACCGAGGGCCGCGCTCAATAGGCTGCGGGGCTGTTCGGTGCACAACCGAGGGCCGCGCTCAAACCTGCGGCGGGATCGTCAGAACTGAGGAGGACGATGTCGAGTCCGGCTGATGAAGCGCCAGCAAAGCGCCGCCGTCGCGTCTGGAACAGCGACCCGGTGGTCGTTACGGTCGCCGTCACCGGGGCCGACGTGTTTCGCGCCAACAACCCCAACATTCCCTACACGACCCAGGAGATCGCCGACTCGAGCATTGAGGCGGCGCAGGCCGGAGCGACCATCGTCCATCTCCACGTCCGCGAGGATGACGGGACCCCAAGCGGTCGTCCGGAGCTGTTCGAGGACGTGATGACGAGGATTCGCGCCGGCAGCGAGCTGATCACGATGGTGTCGACCGGCGGCTCCAACGAGATGACGATCGAGGAGCGCACGACCGGGCTGGAGGCAAACCCGGACCTGTCCGGAGTCGAGTCCGGGTCGATGAACTTCGGCGACGACACCTTCATCACGCCGCCGCCCGCGGCCCGCGGGATCATCAAGCGGGCCACGGATGCCGGGATCGGGCTCGAGGTCGAGGCGTTCGACGTCGGGCACGTCGCGACTGCGGTCCGCTGGCTCGAGGACGGCGTGATCGAGGAACCGCTGCGGATCAACCTCGTGTTCGGGGTGCCGGGCGGGATCGACGCGTCGCCGGAGGCGCTGGTCGCGATGCTGCGGCCACTGCCGCCCGAGACGTTCTGGACCGTGACCTGCGTCGGTCGCCACCATCCCCGAATGCTCGCGCTCGCGCTGCTGTACGGCGCCCCCTGCATCAGGACGGGGCTCGAGGACGCGGTCTACATCAGCCGCGGTGTGCTGGCCCCGTCCAACGCCGCACTGGTCAGCGCGGCGATCGATCTCGCCCATGCCGTTGGTCGCGACGTCGCCGACCAGCAGCAGACCCGGTCTCTGCTCGGGCTCGCGCCGAGCGGATGAGCTCACTGGTGCAAGGGCTGGGCGCCGGCCGGGTGCTCGACCCGCCGGGCGCACTGCCCCAGGCCGCGGTGCGGCTCGATTCGGCGATGGCGTTGCAGCCGTTCGAGATCGAGATCGACGTCGACATGCTGTGCCTGGACTCGACCAGCTTCCGCCAGCTCGTGGAGGCAAACGACCGCGACGCGGACGGGGTCGCCAACGGGATCCTCGAGATCGTCGCCGAACGGGGGAAGATGCACAACCCGTTGACGGGCTCCGGCGGCGTGCTGGCGGGCACGATCAGCGGCGTCGGAGACGATTACCCCGAGCCGGCGCAGATCGGCCAGCGGATGATCACGCTGACCTCGTTGACGACGACCCCGCTGGCGCTCGAGACCGTCGGGCCGGTTGACATCAGCAGCCCGCACGTGCCGGTCAAGGGCACCAGCTACCTTCCCTGGGCGCTGCCGTGGACGCCGTTTCCGCAGGAGATCTCGCTCGACGCGGCGCTGGCCGCGATCGACGTCTGCAACGCCGCCTCGCAGACGCGCTCGCTGATCGACGGCGATACGCGCACCGTGTTGGTGCTGGGCGGCGGTCACGCGGGGTTGGTCGCGCTCGCCGCGGCGCGTGATTGTTTGAGCGCCGGGGCGAGGCTGGTCCTGCTGGACTCCAGCGAGCGCATCTGCGACCGGGCGCGGGATCTGGAGCTGTGTGACACCGCGCTGTGCGTCGATCTCCGTGACGCGCTGCAGTCATTTCGCCGCCTCGAGGAGGCCGGGATTCCACGCGCCGATCTGACGGTCGTGGTGGTCAACTCGACCGACTGCGAGGCGGCCGCGATCCTGCTCACCGCCGATCGCGGTACGGTGCTGTTCTTCTCGATGGCGACCTCGTTCACGAAGGCAGCGCTCGGGTCCGACGGCCTGTCGTCGTCGGCGACGATGCTGGTCGGCTCGGGCTTTGCACCCGACCGAGGGGTCTATGCGCTGGAGCTGATCGGCCGCGACGAGCGGCTGGCCGCCGCACTCGCCGAGCACTGATCAGTCGCGCGGCCTGAGCAGGACGTCGCCGAGGGCGTCATTCCAGGTCGCGAGCGCCCGCGCCCGCTGGGTGTGGCGGTGCAGCGGGTATTCGAGCGTGAAGCCGATCGCGCCGGTCACCTGCTGGCAGGCGGCGCAGGCTTGCGCCACGGCCGGTCCGGAGTGTGCGAGTGCGTCAGCTCCCGGGGTGTCGGCGGCGAGCAACAGCACGCCCCGGATCGCGGTCGCGGCGTCGGCAAGCAGCTGCTGCACGGGCGCCAGCCCGGCCAGGGTGCCCCCAAATGCGCGGCGCTGACCGACGTATTGCACCGTCATCTCGAGCGCGCCCTGCCCGAGTCCGCCGAGATAGCCGATCACGGCCGCCATCCAGGCCGCCGACGCTGTTCGCCACTGCACCTCATCCACCTCGGCGCCGTCGCCGAGTTCGAGCACGCGGTGGACAGCGAGACCCTCCGCGGAGGCGAGCGGCTCAGACATCAGCACCGCGCGTCGGACGACCGCGCTGTCCTCGCGCATGATCGCGACCCGCTCGCCGCCGAGCGAGCGGACCAGGGCACCGCTGCTGGGGGCGCCGCCCAGCAGGCGATCGATCTGCCGCAGCGGTGCCAGCCGCCGCCCCAGCTGCACCGCTCCCAGTCCGGCGAAGGCGACCAGCTCGGGGTCGCGCGACAGCATGTCCCAGCCGAGTGCGTCAAGCGCGGTCTCGAGCTCGGCGGGCTCGCTGGCTGCCTGTTCACCCGGGATCCAATGCGGATCGAGCGGTCGATGACGCTCGAGTACCCCGGCGACGCTGTCCGCGAAGGCGCGCGCCTCCGGCGAGTCCCCGCTCACGGCTGAACCTGGCGGCACTCTGCCAGCACCTCCTCGGTGTGCTCGCCGAGGGCCGGAATCGCCCGCGTCGCGGGCACCGCCCTGCCGTCGATCTTGAACACCGTGCCAAGCAGCTTGACCTGGCCGACACCGGCACGGTCCACGGTCTGGACGAGGCCGTTGGCGGTGACCTGGTCGTGCTCGAACAGCTGCTCGAGCCGGCGGACCTCCGAGGCGGGGACGCCGGCGGCGCGAAAGCGCTCGATCCAATGCGCCGCGGGCTCGGCGGCCAGGCGGCGCTCGAACTCGGACACCAGCGCAAGCCGGCGCTCGCGCTCGACGGCATCGGCGGCGGGGGCCTGCGGGTTGGCTGCCCAGGGATCTTCGAGCCCGAGCACCGCCGCGGCGGCCAGCCGCTGGCGCTCGTGCAGGCAGGCGAGGACGAGAAAGCCGTCGGCGGCCTCGTAGGTGCGGTAATAGGGCTCGAGCTCGTCCTGCGCTCTGCGTGCGTCGGCCTGGCGGCGAAGATCGCCGACCGTCGCCGGCACCGGCCGGTCGTTACGCCGCTCGCGCCCTGCGCGATCGAGCGGCTCGACCGAGACGAACCGCTGGGCCTGCACTGCGAGCGCCGCGCCGAGCAGTGAGACCTCGATGTTCTGGCCGGCGCCGGACCGACGGCCGGCGAGACCGGCGAGCGCCGCGATCGCCCCCAGTAGCCCGGCGGTGAAGTCGGCGACCGCGAGCCCGCCGGCGCGCTGAGGAACCGAATCGTCGCCGTGGGCGTTGGCGAGCAGCAGCCCCGAGAGCGCCTGGGCAACCAGGTCAAATGCCGTCAGCCCGGACTCCGGGCCGTCGCTGCCCATCGCCGACACACTGCAGAGCACCGTCGCCGGGTTCAGGTCTCGCACAGTCTCGGCGTCGAGCCCGAAGCGCCTGGCGCGATCGGTCGGCAGGTTGTGCAGGACGACGTCGGCGCTTCTGATCAGAGCCTCGCTGGCGCGGCGCCCGTCCTCGTCCTTGAGGTCGAGCACGACCGAGCGCTTGTTGCGATTGAGCGCGTAGAAGTAGCGGCTCTCGCCCGAGGCGAACGGCTCGTAGTGACGCCAGGCGTCGCCGCCGGGCGGCTCCACCTTGATCACGTCGGCGCCGAGGTCGGCGAGCAGCATGCCGGCGAACGGGCCCGCGACGTACTGGGCGTACTCGAGCACACGGATGCCCTGCAGGGGGAGGGTGGCCGAGGTCATCGTGGAGGGAGGCCGAGCTCTCGCCGGGCGATCACGGTTCGCTGGATCTCGGCGGCGCCACCGGAGATCGTGGTCGCGACCGATGCCCGCTGGAAGGCGGCGACGCGGCCACGCAGCGTTGCGGTTCCCTGCTCGAGCAGCGCCTCGGGCCCGAGCACGCCGACCGCGAACGCAGCCACGTTCTGCATCAACTGGGCTATCGAGAGCTTCGCCATCGAGCACTGGGCGCTCGCGGGCCGCCCCGCCTGCAACAGCTCGGTCGCCCGGCGGCCGTGCAGACGCGCGGCCTGCGCCGCGCCGCTCAGACGCCTCAGCTCAAGGCGCGTCCGCCTGCCCATCGGCAGTTCCGCGAGCGCGTCGAGCAACGAGAACACCGTCCCGACCTTCTCACTCGTCACCCGCTCGTAGTCGAGCGTGCCCATCAGCACCTGCCAGCCTCCGTGCAGCTCGCCGACCAGGTTCTGTGCCGGGATCTCGACGTCGGTCAGCTCGAGCTCGCCGATCGTCCCTCCGCCAAGCGTGCGATGCGCGTGTACGGTGATCCCCGGGGTGCTCATCTCGGCGACGAGCACCGACACCCCGCGGTGGCGATCGCGGTCGGGGTCGGTGCGGACCGCCAGGTAGACCCAGTCCGCGTACTCGGCGCTCGAGGTCCAGATCTTGCGGCCGCTGACGATGAAGCGGTCGCCATCGCGCCGCGCGCGTGTGCGCAGCGAAGCGAGGTCGGACCCGGCATCGGGCTCGGAGAAGCCCTGGCAGAAGACCACCCACCCGGCCGCCACCTCGGGGATCAGACGCTGCTGGAGGTCGGCGCTGCCGAACCGCAGCAGGGCGTTGCCGATCGTCTTGACCGACAACAGGTAGCCCGACAACGGCAGCCAGCGATATCCGAACCGCTCCTCGCACGCCACCGTGTGCAGCGGGCTGTGTCCGCGGCCCCCGAGCTCGCGCGGCCAATGAATTCCGATCCACCCCCCGGCGCCAAGGGCACGGTAGACCGTCGGCGAGTCGCCGTCGGAGGGCATCCCCTGAAAACGGAGCTGCGGCTCACGGGCGACAACGTCGGCCAGCGATCGGGCGAACGCGTCGGCGACGGTCGCCAGCTCGTCGGGCTCGATGGTCAGCTCGACGCTCATCATCCTCCAGGAGAGACGCTCATCTCGCGATCGATCTTGAGTGCGGCGGCGAGCAGCCCGGCGATCAGCCGCTGACGGAAGCCGGGCGTCGCGCGGGTCACAGGAAGCGAGACATTGATCGCTCCCGTGCCCGGGCCGTCGAGCCAGCGCACCGGCGCCGCAATCGACACCAGCCCGATCTCGTACTCCTCCTCGGAGATCGCGACGCCCGCTGCGCGGATCGCCTGCAGGTCGGGGGTGAGCGCATCCCAGGTCGTCAGCGTGCGGTCGGTGCGCCGCTCGTAGGGCGGATCGGCGAGCGCTGCACGCGCGACGTCCTCGGGCAGCTGCGCCAGCAGGCATTTGCCGAGGGCCGTGCAGTGCGCAGGCAGCCGCATCCCGACCGAGGCCCTGGAGGCAAGCAGCCGGTCGCCCGTCTCGCTCATCAGATAGACGACCTCGGCTCCCTGGAGGATCGCTGCGTTGACCGTCTCATGCACGTCAGCGGCAAGTGCCAGCAGGTGGGGGCGCGCCAGTTCGGGAAGCCGCATCCCGGCCAGCAATGCGGGCACCAGGCGCGCGAGCTCGAGACCGAGCCGCAGCCGGCGGGTGTCTTGGTCGCGCTCGAGCCAGCCGCGCTCGGTCAGGACCGCGACCAGCCTGTGGACGGTCGGCATCGGCAGACCGAGAACCTGGGAGATCTCGGTCTGCGTGAGCTCGGCCCCGGCCGAGCCGAACAGCTCAAGGACGTCCAGTCCCCGGGCGAGGGTTCCGACCGAGCTTTCACTCACCGAAACTTGCTTTCGCATATTGGTAGCGATTACGATACGGTCCCGATGAGCCCCCGTCAAACGCCATCGCCCGAGCCGCTGGCCGGAGTCCCGGCGGTGCGCCTGATCGACAACGACTGGATCGAGCTGCCGGACGGCGTGCGCCTCGCTATCCGCCTGTGGCTCCCCGAGGACGCGGACGAACAGCGGCCCGCGTCGGTGATCCTCGATTCGGTGCCCTATCGCAAGAGTGACGGAACCGCGATCTACGACGCCGCCTGGGGAACGTACTTCGCGGCGCACGGTTTCGCCTTCGCGCGCGTCGACCTGCGGGGCAGTGGCGACTCGACCGGAATCCTTGAAGACGAATACACCGAGCAGGAACAGCGCGACGTCGAGCAGGTGATCGCCTGGCTTGCCCAGCGCCCGTGGTGCACCGGCGCCGTCGGCATGATCGGCGTCTCGTGGGGCGGGTTCGCCGCGCTGCAGCTGGCAGCCCGCCATCCCGCCCCGCTGCGCGGCGTGGTCTCGATCCACGCCAGCGACGACCGTTATGCCGACGACGTCCACTACATCGGCGGTTGCGTGTCGGCGATGGACATGTCCCAGTGGGCGACCTCGATGCTCGCCTACCTCAACCAGCCGCCGGACCCGCTGGTGGTCGGCGACCAATGGCGCCAGGCGTGGCTCGAGCGGCTCGACGGCGCGAGGCCATTCATCGAGCCGTGGCTCAGCCACCAGCGGCGCGACGACTACTGGCAGCAGGGCTCGGCCTGCGAGGACTATGGCGCTATCCACTGCCCGGTGTTCGCGGTCGGCGGCTGGAGTGACGGTTACCGGGACATGGTGTTCCGGATCGTCGAGAACGTCGGCGGCAGCGCCCGCGGGCTGATCGGCCCGTGGGGCCACACGAGCCCCGAGAGCGGCGCGCCCGGACCGGCGATCGGCTTCCTGCAGGAATGCGTTCGGTTCTTCGCCGCCAGCCTCGACGATGCTGACAACGGCTTCTTCGACGAGCCGCGGCTGATCAGCTACATGCAGGAGCCGGTCTCCCCGGCGGGCTCGTATGCGCAGCGGCCGGGCCGATGGGTTGCCGATCCGTCGTGGCCGTCGCCTGCGGTGCGTCCCTGGACCCACGGGGTCGGCGCCCACGCTCTGCTGGCCACCGATGGCGGCGATCACCCGCCCGTCACCCGGAGCATCTGCAGCCTTCAGGCCACCGGCGTTGACGGCGGCGTCTGGTGCGGTGACGGGAGCCCGGCCGACTACGCGCTCGATCAGCGCGCCGACGACGGTGCCTCCCTGTGCTGGGATAGCGAGCCGCTGAGCGAGCGGGTCGAGCTGCTGGGCAAGGGCGAGGCGCAGCTGGAGCTGAGCGTCGACCGGCCGTGGGCGCTGGTCGCCGTGCGCGTCTGCGACGTCGCGCCCGACGGGAGCTCGACGCTGGTGGCGCGCGGGCTGCTCAACCTGAGCCGCCGCGAAGGTCACGACCGCACGGTTCCGATGCCGATCGACGAGCGCGTCGTCGTACGCGTCCCGCTGCAGTCGACGGCATACGCCGTCCCCGCCGGCCACCGGATCCGACTCGCGGTCTCCAACGCCTACTGGCCGATGGCGTGGCCGTCACCCGAGCCGTGCACGGTGACCGTCGTCTGCGGGCCGCAAACGAGCCTGTCGCTACCGCGACGCGAGCCGAGCGAGCTCGATCGGCAGCTGGCGCCGTTTGGCGTGCCCGAGACCGGAACCGCGCTGGCGAGCGAGAAGACGATGCAGCGCGACGGCGCGCGACGGGTCTGGCGCAACCTCCATGACGGGGAGCTCGAGGTCGAATTCGACTGGCACGGCTCGCGCGACCGAATCCTCGCGACCGACACCGAGATGGGCGAGGAGAACGTGACCCGCTACCGGATCGTCGAGGGGGACCCGCTGTCGGCGACCGTGGTCTGCGAGGTCGACGTGACGCTCGCGCGCCCTGGCTGGGGCCAGACGCGCACGCGAGCCCGCAGCACGATGACCTGCGACGCCGAGCGGTTCACGGTCACATCGGCGATCGATGCCTTCCACGATGGCGTCAGAATCCACGCCAGGAGGTACACGCATGAATTCCCCCGCGACGGCGCATGACGATCAGCGACCCTGAAACGCGGACCGCCGGCCGCCCGACCGTGCCCTGGTCTTGGTACTCGGACCCGGCGATCCTGACAGCAGAGATGGAGCGGATCTTCCGCTGCTCATGGCAGTACGTCGGCCATCTCGACGAGCTGCAGGGCCCGGGGAGCTACTTTGCGTCCGAGACCGGGCCATTGCCGATCGTGGTCACGCTCGATGGCGAGGGCACGCTGCGCGCGTTCGTCAACATCTGTCGCCACCGCGGCGCGATCGTCGCAACCGGCGCCGTGAAACGGGGCACGCTCCAGTGCCCGTACCACGCCTGGACATACGGTCTCGACGGGTGTCTGCGAGCCGCCCCTCGCGGTGGCGACGATCCCGCCTTCGACGCGGGCCAGCTCGGGCTGGTGCCGGTCTCGGTCGCCACCTGGGGGCCGTTCGTGTTCGCCAACCCCGATCCCGCGGCCGAGCCGCTGGAGCACTCGCTCGGTGACCTGCCCGAGATCGTCGCCGGGCACGGGCTCGACCTCGGCTCGCTGCGGTTCAACCGGCGAGTCCGTTACGAGATCAGGGCCAACTGGAAGATCGCGATCGAGAACTACCTCGAGTGCTACCACTGCCAGCTGAACCATCCGTCGTTTGTGGAGGTGATCGACGAGCGACGGCTCGGGCTCGAGGCGGTAGGGCTGCGCGCCAGCCAGTTCGCTCCCGTCGACGAGCGGTCGCTCGACGGCCGTGGGCCGCTCGACGCGCACGGAGAGGTGGGGTCCGCCCAATTCCATCTCTTGTTTCCGAACCTGAAGTTCAACGTGCTGCCCGGCCACCCGAACCTCTCGATCGGTCCGCTGTGGCCCACCGGGCCGGTGACGTGCGCCGGCTATCTCGACTACTGGTTCGCGGACACCGCCGACGAGCGGTGGATCGATGACCTGTTCGAGCTCGACAACCAGGTCGGGTCCGAGGACACGGCGCTGGTCGAGGCCGCGCAACGAGGCAGCTCGGCAGGCATCATCGAGCGGGGGTGGGTGCTCGGTGGGGCGGAGAACCTGATCGGGCACTTCCAGGATTACGTTCGCGCGCGGCTGGGCGCTGACGGCGGCTAGGGCCGATTAGTTCGGCCGCGTTCGGGGGTCACTACAGCCAAATCTGAACTGGCTGAGGAGACTGAGATGGGTGAGATTCACGTGCACGAGTTCATGAGCCTCGACGGCGTCATCGACACGCCGACCTGGACGGCCGACTACGGCTTTGACCCGAAGATGGGCGAGGCGATCGGCGCGATCACGGTCGGGTGCCAAGCGATCCTGCTCGGCCGGACGACGTATGAGATGTTCGAGCCGTCGTGGTCGGCCCGCACCGCCGAGGACGATCCGGGGGCGCCGTTCTTCAACGACACGACCAAGTACGTCGTCTCCTCGACCTTGACGACCGCCAGCTGGCGCAACTCACAGCTCGTCGGCCTCTACAGCGCTGACGCGATCCGCGGCCTGAAGGATGACGCCGACGGAGCCCTGTACGTGAGCGGCAGCGGCACGCTCGTGCGGGCGATGCTCGCCGACGGCCTGGTCGATCAGCTGCACCTGTTCGTCTACCCGCTGACGCGGGGACCGGGTCCGCGGCTGTTCACCCAGGACGCCGGCCCGAGCAGTCTCGAGCTCGCCGCGAGCGACGCCTACGGCAACGGCGTGGTCTACCTGTCCTACCGGCCGGCGACGTAGGGTGATCGTGGAGCCGGGCGGTTATTCGCCGGCGAACTCGATCACGACCTTGATGTCGTCTGGCTCGCGCTTGAGCGCATCCGCAAACGCCTCGGGGCCGACCCGGCGCGTCACGAGCTGCTCGAGCCACGCCCGGTCTGCCTTGGCGAGCACCTGCGCCGCGCGGTAGTAGTGGCGCCGGTTGGCGTTGACGGAGCCGAACAGGACCAGATTCTTGAGCACCGCGTCGCTCATCAGCGATGTCGGCCGGCTCGCGTCGGGCACGACCGCAGGCCCGACGCCGGTGAGGCAGATGATCGCGCCCGGTGACACGGCCTCCGCTGCCTGGCGGATCAGCGGCGCGGCTCCTGTGCATTCGACGACGACGTCCGGGCTGAGCCCGAGCTCGGAGATCGGACCGGTGTGGTACTCGGCCCCGAGCGCCTGCACCAGCTCCGGCTTGCGGCCTTCGGTCGCGCGGTCGAGCACGTGCACCTCGACGCCGTGCTGCACCCCGATCAGCGCGGCGAGCAAACCGATCGGGCCGGCGCCGGTGACGAGCGCGGTGCTCGGATCCCAGAACGTCCGGCGACCGATCGACGCGATGTGCTCCCAGGCCTTCGCGACGACGGTCGTCGGCTCGAGCAGGACGCCGAGCAGGCCCAGATCCCGATCGACCCTGACCGCGTACTCCGGCTCGATCCGCCACCGCTCTGACATGAACCCGTCGACCTGCTTGATCCCGCGCTCGGTGTAGCCGCCGTTGGAGCACATGTCCCATTCGCCGACCGCACAGTTCGGGCACGGCACCGGATCCGGTCGGCGAACGATCCCGACGATGTGATCGCCGACCTTCAGCCCGCTCGGCCCTGGGTCGATGACTCTTCCGAGTGACTCGTGGCCGAGGGTCAGGCGCTCCCGGTCGGGGGGCGCCCACCCGTACAGGCCCTCCGCGATCTCGATGTCGGTGCCGCACACGCCGACCGCCAGCGCCTCGACGATCACCGAGCCGAGCTCGGGATCGGGCTCGTCAACCTGGTCCAGGCGCGCCGAGCCTGCGGTCCCCGGAATGACCGTCACCGCACGCAACTAAAGGCTCCTGTCCAGATACGGCATAAACGCGCACTCCCGCTTCACGATGGCCTCAGCTCGGGGGCTTCTCCGCCTTCGCGGTCGCCTTCGCCCGCGACGATCCCGGCGGCCTTCCGCGACTCAGCGCGACCAGCGTCCAGGCGGTGTCCGCCAGGACGATCGCGCCGACGATCGCCGTCACGGCCGCGTTGGAGACGAGGATCACGACCCCCGCCGCCACAAGCCAGAACACCGCCAGGATCGCGACCAGCAGCAGCTTCGCGTCGCGCTCGGTGGAGACGCCCTGCTGCGCCGCGGCGCCGGCGCCGGCGCCGGCCAGCGCCGGCCTGTTCTCAGTCTGGAGGCTCGCGAGGACGCCGTTGAGCTGCTCGCAGACGGGCTCGAGCTCCTTGGCGTGCAGCGGTTCTCGCGCTTTGCGCCACCCGCCGCGCATCAGTGCAGACACCGGAACCGGCCGCCCCTGTGACTGCTGGAGGACCGCGCATGGCGCCAGCGCTCGTCCGACGACGAACCCGTTGACCTGGTCGGTGGGCACCTGCTGGACGCGCAGCGGACCACGGATCACCGTCTGATCTGCCCCGATCCAGAGCCCCGCTCGCAGCTGGCGAATGCCGAACAGGACGAATCCGAACGCCAGCAACAGCGCGAACGCCGCGACGATGCCCCTCGTCGCCGCGCTCTGGTCGCTGTTCTGGCTCCCCGACAAGAAGTAGATCGTGAGCCCGACCCAGAACGCGCCGAAGGCGATCGACAGGCTGCCGAAGCCGACCGTCTGGCGGCGATTGCGGATCCAGGCATCTGGCAGGACGGTGATGTTCATCGCGTGGACAGCTTGACGATCTCGCCGACGATCCGGCGAGCACAGACCCTAACCGGACGAGCCCGGCTCGGTGGGCTCTAGCGCCGGCGCTGTCTGACGGGGGGCTGCCAGCGCATGCAAAACGTGGCAAATCGCGCGATGCCCGGCCGATTTGCCATAAACCGCGCGCTCAAGCGGGCACCCTGTGACAAATCGACGGTGGCCGACGCGATTTGTCACCTCGAACACGAGGCCGCGGGCGCACCGCTGAAGCCGTCGCTGTGGACCCCGCACGCCGCTGGAGCCGTCGCTGTGGACCCCGCACGCCCGCGGGGTCCACACAGCGACGCCTATGGGTTCTGCAGCGACGTGAACGCGAAGTCCCAGGTGCCCTCGTTCCATAGGTCGTCGACACCGGCGACGTCCTTGGCCCTGACATTCGGCTCGTTGTCGTAGTCCTCGGGGACCGCCGCCGCATCCGCGACCAGCATCTTGTCGATGTTGGCCCACGCCCTGTACCGAGCCGCCGGCTGGACGATCAGCGCCGCCTTGCGCATCGCCGCGTTGATCGCCGGATCGTTGACCTGGCCTTCGTTCGGGTTTCCCGTCGACGTGATCGACGGTCCGTAGAACGGGGCGTACAGCGTCCCGAGCGGATCGGCGAAGTCACGGAGCCAGCCCTGCGCCGGGCAGGCATCGATCTCCTGCTTGGGCACCTGGCAGTACTTCGTGTACATGACCGTCTGGTCGAGCAGCGACACGTGCGTCGAGAAGCCCAAGCCCGCGAGCGCCGAGTTGACTATTTGCGCGATCGCCGGGTCATCGCCGTTGTTGGACGCGATGATCTGGACGGTCCCACCGGCGGTGTACTTGCAGCCCGGGTAGCCGGCGAGCTTCATGTACTTACAGGCGACGGTGTGGTTGCCGTTGACGTCCTTGTTGTAGTCGACCTGGGGACCGGCCAGGCCGCCGGCCTGTTGGAAGCCCTGGTCGCCGGGGTACAGGAAATGCGTCATCGGCTCGGCCACCAGCGGGCCGCCGCGCGCCTTGATGATCGCCTCTCGGTCGAGCGCCGCCCAGAAGGCCTTGCGCAGGTTGATGTTCTTGAACGGGCCGTGCTGGTTGTCGACGGCCACGTAGTGGTCGCCGGAGCCCGGGGTGAACGTGATCTGGGTGGGGAACTGCTGGTAGGCGAGCTTGACGATCGACTGCGCCGGCGTGTCGAGCTGGACCGCGTTGGCGCCGTGCAGGACCTGCTGGCCGATCACCGTCGCGTCGCCTCCGATCTTGATGTTGATCTGGTTGAGGTAGGCCGGCGGTCTGTATGCCGAGCTGTACGCGTTCGGGTTCCAGTTCGGATTGCGGACCAGCGTCAGGGACTTCCCGGTCTGATAACCGATGCCGGAGAACTGCCCGGTCTTGAGGTTTGACTGCATCATGTACGGACCCGTCGCGACCTCGTAGGTCGAGCCGTAGGTGGTCGGAGAGTGCTTGTCCATCGGGCCGGCGTACTCGGGTGGCACTGGGGCGGAGAGGGGCAGGCTGAGCGCCTGGAGCATCATCGTCGCGCCCGGCTTGAGCATGTGGAAGACGATCGTGAACTTGTTCGGCGTCTGGATCCCGGGGATCGGGCCGCCGGCGTACTTGGAGCTCTGCGCGCCGACCAGTGGAGCCGGCGCTCCCGAACCGAAGTAGGACGGGAAGTACGGGTTGGCGACGTTCGGATTGGCCCCTCGCTCGATCGCGTAGGCGACGTCAGACGAGGTCACCTCGCGCTTGACGGGTGGACTGAAGTGCACCCCGTGCTGGATGTGGACGGTGATCGTCTTGCCGCCGTCGGTGATGCCACCGTTCGCGGTCGTCGGGAGGCTCGTTGCGAGGTCCGGGGCGAGCGTGCCCTCGGAGTTGGGCAGGAACACGAACAGCGGCCGCTGGGTCACGTACATGATCGCGTAGTCATTGGTGAAGTAGGCCTCGCCCGGATCGAGGTGCTGGAAATCCTCGCTGGTGTAGGCGGTCAGCGTGCCACCGCGCTTCTTGCCGTAGAGCGGCTGTCCGGCCGGGTTCTCACCCTGCTTGAGCGGAATGGTGTGGGTCGACGCGACGGTCCCGGTGGCGCTCGAGCTCGAGCCACAAGCCGCGACCGCGATCGCTGCCAATGCCGCGATCGCCGCTGTGATCGCCAGGCGGGCGAGCTTCGTCATCGCTTCCTCCTCGTGCTGTGTTTCCTGGTAGACCAGCCCGGGTGCCGCAGCCGGCGCGGGATCGGGCGCGATTGGAGGTCGCCCCGGTGGACCTGGATGCGTGAAATGTCCCCCGCGGCTCTTACGGCCGGCTGACAGGCTGCTGACGACCGTCGTAAGCAGCGATTTGCGCCCAGCCCCACGGGGCCTGATAATCCGACAATGGGGATGGATGTGCGGACGCTCCATTTCCGCGTCCTCGGCTCCCTGGAGATGTGGACGGCCGGCCGGCCGGTCCGGCTCGGTGGCGATCGGCAACGTGCGCTGCTCGCATTGCTGCTGTTGCGCGCAAACGAGCTCGTGACCGTCCAGCAGCTGGTCGACGAGTTGTTCGGAGACGAGCCTTCAGACGGCGCCGCGAATGCTGTCCATGTGGCCATCTCGCGGCTTCGGCGGGCCCTCGACGGCGGCGGCGAGTGCCCGTTGCTGACTCGTCCCGGCGGCTACATGC
This sequence comes from uncultured Solirubrobacterales bacterium, assembly GCA_963770885.1. GTDB lineage: Bacteria > Actinomycetota > Thermoleophilia > Solirubrobacterales > Solirubrobacteraceae > Palsa-465. The sequence continues at coordinate 576,285 of CAVYRI010000005.1, forward strand.
TCGAGCTCGAAGCCGATCAGCTCGACGCACGCCAGTTTGAACGATGGGTGGTGGAGGGGCGCGAGCTGCTCGCCGACGGAGAGCCGGCGCAGGCGGCCGCACGGCTTCGGGACGCGCTCGAGCTGTGGCGCGGGCCACCGCTCGCAGATGTGACGGCGGCGGGATTCGTGCAATCCGAGGTGCAGCGCCTGGAGGAACTGCAGCTGCTCGCGTTGATGGAGCGAATCGACGCCGACCTGGCCCTCGGTCACGACGCCGAGCTGATTGGAGAGATACGCAAGCTCGTCGACCTGCACCCGATGCGCGAGCGCCTGCGGGCGCAGCTGATGCTCGCGCTGTACCGGTCCGGCCGGCAGGCCGAGTCGTTGGACGTCTATAGAGACGCGAGCCGGGCGCTGCGCGAAGAGCTCGGGCTGGACCCCGGTCCGGGACTCCGGGAGCTCGAGCGAATGGTGCTGCACCATGACCCGAGCCTCGACGCGGCAGGGCCCGCGCGCGGCCGGCCAGCCACGTCGCGGCCCCTGGTCTGCCCGTTCAAGGGGCTCGCGTTCTTTGACAGCTCCGACGCGGAGTTCTTCTGCGGGCGCGAGCGGCTGGTGTCCGATCTGATCGCTCGGCTTGCGGAGTGGCCGCTGGTCGGGATCCTGGGTCCGTCGGGAATCGGGAAGTCCTCGCTGCTCAGAGCGGGATTGTTGCCGGCGTTGAGAGCCGGCGGGCTGCCGGCAAGCGGTGGTTGGCGGCAGATCCTGCTGCGCCCCGGAACGCACCCCTGTGACGCGCTGGACCGGGCGGTCGGAGACGGGGGCTTGGACCGCCTGCTGGCCCGCATGGGGCCAGGCGAGCGGGTCGTGATCGCCGTCGATCAGCTCGAGGAGCTGTTCGCCGTCTGCACGCACGAGCAGGAACGGCGGTCATTCCTCGATCAGCTCGCCGCGGCAGCACGCGACAACGAGCGCCGGGTGTTCGTCGTCTGCGCGCTGCGAGCCGACTTCTACGGAGAAGTCGGCTCCTATAAGGCATTCGCGCAGCTGCTGAGTCAGAGCCACGTCCTGGTCGGGCCGATGGACCGAGACGAGTTGAAGCGGGCCGTCGCTCAGCCGGCCAGACGCGCCGGACTCGAGATCGAGCCGTCACTTGTTGACGCGCTCGTCGCTGACGTCGTCGATGAGCCCGGGGGCCTGCCGCTGCTGTCGACGACCCTGTTGGAGCTCTGGCAGGCCCGAGACGGCGAGATGCTCCGCTTTGAGAGCTTCAGAACAACGGGGGGAGTGAGGGGCGCCGTCTCGCGGCTGGCGGAGGCGGCGTACACCAACCTCGACGAGTCCCAGCGGGTTGTCGCGACGAGCGTCCTGTTGAGGCTTGCCGGCGAGGACGGGGAAGCGGTGGTGCGCCGCCGAGTGCCCGCCGAGGAGCTCGAGCGGATCGACGGGGCGGGTCCCGTTCTCGGCGCACTCACGGACGCTCGACTGCTGACGGTCAGCGATGGAGCGGTGGAGCTGTCCCACGAGGCGCTGTTGAGTCAATGGCCCCGCTACCGCGGCTGGCTGGAGGAGGATCGCGCCGGTCGGCGCATGCATTCGCACCTGACCGCCACGGCGCGTGAGTGGGATGCCGGTGGGCGGGATCCGGGTGACCTGTACCGAGGCGCACGTCTGACGGGCGCACTCGACTGGGCGGCGCAGCATCACCGCGAGCTCAACCGGTCAGAGCGTGAGTTCATCGACGCCAGCCAGGTTCAGGCCGAACGCGACGCGCGGCGGCAGCGCTCCCAGAACCGCCGCCTTCGTACGCTGCTGCTCGGCACGGGGATCCTGTTGCTCGTCTCGATCCTCGCCGGAACGATCGCGGTGCTCAAACAGCAGCAAGCCAGCAATGACGCCCACCTCGCCGCCGCCGAGGCCCGCACCGCACTCGCACGACAGCTGAGCGCTGAGGCGATCAACGGGCCGAGGATCGACGTCGCAATGCTGCTGGCGCGCGAGGCGGTGACGCTCGATCGCTCACCGCAGACGGAGGGAACGCTGCTGTCGGTGCTGCTGCGCAGCCCAGCCGTGATCGGAACGTTCGCCCTCCCGGCCGGCTCGATCCCCTCGCTGACCTTGAGCCCGAACGGCGGCACGCTGGCTGTCAGCGACGGCGAGGCGGGCGCATTGAGCTTCTATGACACGGTCACGCATCGGATCCAGCGAACGCCGCTGACCGATTACACGGGCGATCAGCCCCCTGCGTACTCGCCGGACGGGTCACTGCTCGTGTACCCAGCGGGAAGCGCACTGAAGGTCCGCGATGCGCACACGCTCTCGTTGCTTGCAAGGCTCCCGTTCGACCCTCGTTACAGCCCCGGAGTGACCGGCCAGCCGCCCGACTCGAGCATCCTGATCGCTCCGGACGGGCGGACGGTCTACTTCGCCTACGGCCTGTTGAACGCCGCCGGGCACACCACCGGCGCCTACATCGATCAATGGTCGCTTCCCAGCGGCCGACGCGTGTCAGTGACGCGGATCGGCTCCGGGGCGCTGCTCGCAGCACGGCTCGTGGACTCCGGAGACCGCCTGGTCGTCGTGACCAGCCACGGCGTCCGTGTCTATGACGCGCACTCGCTGCGTCTGTCGAACTCGGTGACCATCAACCCGAGCCCGAGGCAACCGTCGGCTGCCGCGATCAGCCCAGACGGGCACACCGTTGCGATCGGATCGCAGGCCGGCTCAGTCGCCCTGGTCGACTCCCAGACCGGGGCAGCGCGCCCCGCGACCCCAGGACAGGGGGCTGCGATCCGGGATCTCGTCTACTCAGCGGACGCCAGCACCGTCGTGAGCGTCGGAAACGATGACCGGGTCGTCGTCTGGGGAACCGCGGCGGGCCGTCCACTGAGGGTCGCAACCGGCCCCCTCGGGCAGGTCCAGAACATCGCTCTCGCCAGCAACGGCACGACGCTCTACACCGCGTCGCTGGACGGTGTGATGCTTGCGTGGGATCTGTCGGGACGGCTGCGGTTCGGCCGTCGGTCGCAGATCGGACCGGCTCTTCCGTGTTGTCAGCCGATCTCGCCACACGCACCGCCGCTGGCGCTGTCCGCGGACGGCACGCGGTTTGCGGCCAGTCTGGGCCCTTCGAAGGTCGGCCTGTTCTCCGCGCACACGCTCCAGCTCCAGGGAGTCCTCAACGTGGGGCCTGGGGGCGACTCGATCACGGCGCTCGCCTGGTCACCGGGGGGCTCGCAACTGGCTGTCGCCGGGCGGTCCGGGTTGGTGCAGCTGTGGGCGGTCGACGGCACGCCGAGGCTGATCCGGTCGCTGGTCGGGCTGCATTCGGTGGCGGGACTGCCCGAAGCGGTGCAGTCGATCTCGTTTTCGCCGGACGGCAAGCTGCTGGCGGCGAGCGACGAGAACGAGACCCTGGCGGTGCACGAGGGGGCCGCACCACCGCTGGCGACGCTCGCGCTGTGGCACGTTGCGTCCGGGTCGCTGGTCGCACCTCCTCGCGAACTTGGTCTCGGCAACAGCCCCGGCGGATCTGACGTGCTCGCGTTCTCGCGCGACGGGAAGCTGTTGGCGGTCAGCCTGCTGCACGGGGGCGTGCTGGTGCTCGACGCGACCACCGGGCGGGTCCGGCTCAAGCTCGCCGATCCGGCGGATGACATCGTCTCGCTCGCGTTCTCGCGCAACGGCACACTGGCGACCGGCACCCTCGCCGGCACGGTGGATCTGTGGAGTTCCTCCACCGGCCAGCGGATCGCGCCGCCGGTGCTCGCGGCGTCGGTGCCGATCGCCGCGGTCGCCTTCGACCCGTCGGGCCGGCGGTTTGCGACCAGCGGCTACCAGGATGGGACAGTCAAACTGTGGTCGACCTCGACACTCCAGCAGGAGGGGCCAAACCTGGTCACCGATCAGGGCGCGACCTCCGCGATCGCGTTCGGGCCCGGAAGTTCCGGGCTCGTGGCCGCCGACGATCGCGGTGATGGCTTCGTCTGGCCGACCTCGCTCGCAACCTGGGAGCGGCGTGCGTGTGCGATCGCGGCCCGAAACCTGAGCCGCAAGGAGTGGAGCAGGTTCATCCCGGAGCTGCCCTACCAGACGGTGTGTCGCTGATCTGAGCGCCGGCGCGGCGTTCGGCCACCCGTGCGCGGAGTTATCCTGGCGACAGTTCGCTCGGCACTGGGCGGAGCGGGGATCGGAAGGGGTTGGAGATGAGGAGTGTTGCGCGGGTCGCGTCGATCGCGGCTGTGGTGTTTGGTCTGCTGGCGGGGGCGGCATCAGCCGTGACGCCGGGGTGGGAGTGCGTTCCGACGACCGCGGGCCAGGCGGTGGTGTCGGGCGGGACGGGCGCGAGTCCGTCGTGCAGTTCGGGGACGGCGGTGCTGGCGCCTACCTATGTGGCGTCAGGGGTGGGAGGTAAGCCGACCGTGGAGTTCTCCACGGTCAACGTGCAGGTGATCTCGGGCTCCGGCTCGACCAGCGGCGCGGTCAACGGCGAGGGCAATCTGATCGTGGGCTACGCCGAGAACCCGGGCTCGCATCCGCAGACGGGATCAAACGATCTGGTCCTCGGCTCCAACAACGGTTGGTCGAGCTACGGCGAGCTGGTGGGCGGGACCGGCGATGTGGCCAGTGGCGCGTTCGCGACCGTGTTCGGGAATGCCAACACGGCGTCGGGGGCTGAGTCCTCGGTGGTCGGTGGCCAGAGCGGCGTCGCGTCTGGGGTCGCCTCGTCGGTGACGGGCGGTAATCGCGACACGGCCTCGGGCCCGAACGGCGCGTGGGCGAGCGGCGGGTTCAAGAACGTCGCCAGCGGCAGCTCGGCGAGTATCACCGGCGGCACCTCGAACGCCGCCAAGGGGGCAAACTCGTCGGTCCTGGGCGGTGTCGTCAACCTCGCCAATGGTCAGAACGCGACGGTCGCGGGCGGGTGCCTGAACCTTGCCGGGACCGGTAGCACTCCGAGCGGCACCTGTAGTAGCACAGGTAGCCAGGCCGTCCTGGGCGGATTTGAAAACACGGCGTCGGGGCTCGAAGCGACGGTAGGCGGCGGCGAGGTTGGTGATGCAAGTGGCGGCGCCGCGTCGGTCTCCGGGGGCCAGTTCAACGACGCGACGGGCGCCGGCGCCTCGATCTCGGGCGGTGACGACAGCAGCGCCAGCGGGTCGTTCGCCTCGATCAGCGGTGGCTTCAACAACTTCGCCACCACGTTTGACGCGTCGGTCAGCGGCGGAGAGGAGAACACCGCCTCGGCCACGGGATCCTCGGTGCTCGGCGGTGACGGCAACAACGCGTCATCGAACTGTCAGGCGATTCCGGCGGCGCCCGGGACCTGCTGAACCGACATCGAGCGCGAGCGGGAGCTTCGCGGTTCCCGCTCGCGCTATCTCCAGCCGCGGCCGCAAGGTCTCGAAGATGGGGTCTGGACCCCATTGAATCCGCCGTCGGGCAGCGCCTAGCGTCCCGCCGATGCTTTGCCGGGGGACATGGTGTCGCTAGTCGGCGCCTCGCGACGGGGTCCGATGCGCCTCGCCGCGACCCTCGCGGTCACCGGCGTGGTGGTGCTCTGCGGGCTGGCTGCACCGGGCTCCGCATCGGCGCGGGTCCGCGATGTCTGGGTCGCCGCCGTGCCGACGTGGTGGAACGTGGCGCCCAACGGTCATGACGCGATCATGGGGATGCCGGTCTCCCCAGGCGATGCGATCTTCCCGACGGTCGTCTACCGGCGCTACAGCCCCCACTGGCGCCGGCCGCTGCCCAATGCGCGCCATTCCAACGCCGACGGGCTGCTGATCCCCGGTCCGCTGATCCACGCGCGGGTCGGTGACCGGCTGCGGGTCCACTTCAAGAACCTCGACAACCTCCGCCATGCCCCGCACTCGATGCACTTCCACGGCGTCCACTACCGTCCGAGCTCCGACGGCTCCTACGTGCCCGGTTTCTCGGGGCGCGGCGCCGACGTCAAGTACGGCCAGAGCTACACCTATTACCTGAGGGCCGAACGGGACTCGGTTGGCGTCTGGCCCTATCACGACCACTCGCCGTCGATGGACGATTCGATCAAGGGCGGCATGTTCGGGATGCTGTCGATCCTCGGCAGCCACGAACGCGCTCCCGATCGGGAGTTCGAGGTCGTGTTCTCGCCGTTCGGCAAGGACTTCATGGCGATCGACGGCCGCGCGTTCGTCGGCAACACGCCGGTGTTCCGCGCGAAGGTCGGGCAGACGGTGCAGTGGGACGTGATGGCGATGGGATCGGACTTCCATACCTTTCACGTCCACGGACACCGCTGGATCGGCGCCGACGGCGTCCCACGCGACACGCAGACGGTCGGCCCCGCCGAGAGCTACAAGATCCGCTGGCACGAGCAGGACCCGGGCACATGGCTCTACCACTGCCACGTCGAGGATCACATGATGCGCGGGATGATCGGCATCTACAAGGTGTCGCGCTGATGAGGCGGGTTGCGACGGCGGTCGCGTCGCTGGCTGCGCTCGCGGTGGCCGCTCCGACGCCGGCGCAGGCGGCGCCGGTCAAGGTGTCGATCGAGTACGCCTCGTTCACGCCCGGTGCGATCGACGCGCTGCCGGGCGACACGGTCACCTGGAACAACCAGGGCGGGCGAACCCACACCGTCACGTCGGACGGCGACGCGTTCGATTCCGGCGACCTCGTCGTCGGCAGAAGCTTCTCGTTCGTGTTCACCACCCCGGGCACCTACACGTACCACTGCGCGATCCACCGCGAGATGTTCGGCGTCGTCCACGTCCGCCGGGTCACGCTCGAGCCGCTGCCACCCCGGGCGGTGCCGGCTGGGATCTCGATCACGCTCCGGGGCCGCACGGCCGACCCGTCGGCGGCGGTACAGATTCAGCGCGACTCCGGTTCGGGATTTCAGACGGTCGCGTCCGCCACCCCGCTCGCGGACGGCACCTGGAGGGCGCGGGTGTCCACGACGAGGACGGCCCACTACCGAGCCGCGCTGGGGAGCGACCTCAGCGAGACGCGGCGGCTGCTGGTCGTCGACCGTCACGTGCAGGCGCGCCGCGCCCACGGCGGGATCTCGGTGCAGGTGATCCCGGCGGCGCCGCATGCGCGCGTTGCGCTGGAGCTCTACCTCCGTGAGCGCTTTGGCTGGTGGCTGACCCGGCGCGCCCGGCTGGACTCACATTCGCGGACGACGTTCGCGGTCAGTGGCCCGGTGCGAGCCCGCGCGGTGTTGCTCGGCCACGACGGCTGGACTGCCTTTGCGACCAGTCCGGTCGTGCGTATCCCGCGTCGCTAGGGCCACCGACCTTCCGGCTCGCGTGCTAATCCGCGGCGTGGCGCCGGCCCCAGCCGAAGTAGTTGATTGCCCCGATCGCGTTCAGGCAGACGATCCGCCACAGCAGCTTGTTGCCGCGCATCTCGGTTGCGGGGCGGCGCTGGATGTCTCGCTCGGCCGCGATCACGAGCACGAGGCTGACCGCGATCACGATCGCCGCCACGAGGCGGCGGCTGTCGTTTGACTGCACCGTGTCGGGTGCCATCAACTCAAAAGGTAGCGCCCGTTGCGCTACGTGATGGGCGGCGGGGTTCCGTCGGCGCTGCCGGCGAGGCTGGGATCCCATTCGCAGACCACACAGGCGTGACGGAACACTGCGCGGGTGAACCCGAGTACAAGCGCGTGCGGGTCGGCTGCCGAACGGACGTCGTCGGAGTCGAGCACGTACTCGCCGAGCGCCTCCTCCCACCGCCCGGGCGAGACATCGGCATCGGCGAAGCCCTCCTGCGCGGGATGGGCGTAGGCGTAGAAGGCCGCTCTGCTGTAGCGAGCATCGCCGGGCCACCAGCCGACAGCCACCTCCTGTGAGTCCATCGCGTTGCGCATGATGAAGTCATCCGACGGTGGCTCGGCGGGCCGCCCGGAGAACAGGCTCACCGCCAGGTCAAACGAACCCCACCAGGCGTTGACCGGAGTCGACCGGCCTCGGTACGGCGCGCGGAACGCGGCCAGCAGGAGCGCGGCCTCGGTCGCCGCCTTGAAATAGTCGCGGACTCGAGCGGTGTCGTAGCTCGTGTGCTCGGTGTCGGTGTCCAGCGGCGTGGTCCACGCCACCTCCTGCGGGGTGGGGTCGATCTCGACCGGGCCGCCGAGTTCGTTGACCGCGGCGAGCACGTCCGTCGTCACCGAGCCGACCGGCCGGTCAGCGGTCAGCGGGACAAGACGCGTGCGGCCATCGGAATGCTCGACCTCAGCCTCGTGGGATCGCAGGTTGAGCGACACGACGAGCGCCCCGCCGTTGGGCGCCGGAAGCGGATTCGTCTCCCAGCCACGCGCGGTCAGGCGGAGCGCGGCGTGCTGCAGTTCGGGCTCCGGCGGCGCCAGTCGCACCGCGAGCTTGCCCAGGACCTGGGTGTGGGCATGCAGGGTGTCGCAGGTTGCGCTCCACTGCGGGTAGGAGACCGACGGCCAGCTGGACGGCACAGTCCCACGCTACCAATAGGATCCACACATGTCCCGTTCCACCGCGCTGGTCGAAGAAGTCGCCAACGAGCTCAGCACCTGGCCAGGAGTCCGGATCGAGCGCCGCGCCGACGGTGCCGCACTGGTCCGTTACGACCAGGCCGAGCTCGGAGTCCTGTACCCCGAGCGCGGCGAGGCGGAGTTGCCGTTCCTCGGCGTCGAACACGACGACCTCGTCGAGCATGGAGACGCGGAGCCGGCGGAGGGCACGCCCGACTCAGCCGGCGTCAGCCACGGCCTCCACGGACCCGCGGACGTGACCGAGGTGCTCGAGCTGTTCGACCGCCGCTACCGCGACGTTCGCGGCGACGACTACCCGTACAGCTCGCAGGATCCGGACTGAGGGTCGTCCTCAGCCGTCGCGAATGACGCGCAGGATCACCGCTCGTTCGGTGCGGCGCGAAGCGTCCACGACTGCGGCGAGCTCGTCATCGCCGAGCCGCTCGGCGGCCTGAACGAGGACGATCAGCGGCTGCACTCCGGTCCCGGCCCGGGCGATCACGCGGCGGACCTCGTCAGCCTCGCGCGCGAGCGCCTCGGGCGACGCGACCGACAGGACGACCTCGCCTCCCGACGGTGGCACGAGGTTTCCGAGCGCGTCGGTCACCTCGTGCTCGATGATCGCGTCGCCGTCGGCGACGCTGCTGGGCGCCTCGTCAGCGAGCTGGCGTGCAAGGGCTCCGCCCGTCGGTATCTGGATGATCAGCATGACGTCAGATCTCGACGCCGCGCTGTGCCAGCCATTGCACCACCGCGCCCGGAGGGTCGCCCTTCCACTCCGCCCGAGCGGCGAGTCGCAGGATCTCGTCGGGGTCACCGTGAAGCTCGTCACGGCGGTGAGCCAGATACAGGATCGTCGCCGCCGCCATCGACACGGCGGGGTCGTCGATCTCGACGTCAACTCCCTCGACCGCGATCGCGACGCGCTCCTCGAGATTCTCGATCGCGGTCACCGGCTCGTCTGCGTCCTCGAACTGCTCCAGCAGGTCACCCAGGCGCGCGTCGGAATCGGCTGGGTCGCTGATCTCGACGGCGCGCCTGGCGACCTCGAACAGCGTGATCGGTCTCGGGTTGGTCGGCATCTCCGCGCAGCCTAGTCGGTCATCGTCATCGTCATCGGCTACCGCCACCACGGGCGACGGCGGATCTCCGCCAGGTGAGTGGCCGGCGGCACCAGCTCGCCGAGGTGCTCGGTCAGGTGATCGAGATGCTCGCACAGCCAGATCGTCTGCCTCGAGTGGCTCGCGCCCTCGACCTGCCGGCCGTCGAGCGTCGGGGTCGCAAGCGCCGCGACTGCGCGCCCCCTGGGCTTGCCGACCTGATCTGCGAGCCCGTCGAACCAGGCGTCGAGCAGTTGCGCTCGCCGGCCGAGCACGATCCGCGTCTGTGCGATGTCGTGCGCGTGGACCGGTGGCATCGCCGCGACCGCATGAGCGGTGAGCCGCAGGCGCATCGTGCCGCCGACCAGCCGCCACAGCTCCTCCTTGCGGATGTGCTTGGTCCCCTGCTCGGTCAGCAGGCCCCGCAGCCCCTCGTCGAGCCGCGCGGCGGTCGTCACCGCGCCCACCGCATCACTCGGCTCGGCCAACCGGAGTCCGCAGACCCATTCGACGGCCTGGGTCAGATAGGCGGCGCCGACGCGGTAGGCGTCGGCCAGGTCGTCGCCGACCACCGAGGCCGCCCCTCGCGGCCAGAACAGGCTTCCGACGAGGATGCTGACCGCGCAGCCAATCGCGACATCTTCGATCCGGACGACGCCGACCTTCCACCCAACCGGCACCAGCAGGTTGAACAGGACCGCGACAGTGACCGTGAAGGCCGCCTGGCCGACTGCGAACGGCAACGTTCCCGGCGCGTACGCTGCCACGAATACTGCGATCGGGAGCGCCACCCAGAGCACCCCCTCGTTGGCGCCGATCGCGACCAGCAGCGCCCCGCCGATCACGAACCCGATCGCGGTGCCGGTCAGGGCGCGGATCGCGGTCGAACCCGTCGAGGCGGCGCTGGTTCGCAACACGGAGAGCGTTCCCAGCACGACCCAGAAGCCGTGCTGGACGCTGCTCAGGTCGGCGACCGCGACGGCGGCCGCGACCGCTAGAGCGCCGCGCATGCTGTTGATGAACCAGACCGACCGAACGCTCGCATGGCGAATCGCGACGCCCACGAAGCGCGACAGGGTCGCGGGGCGGCGGGGGTCGGTCGGCCCGAGTGCGTGGCCTCCGAACCATCGCACCCGCGCCTGTATGACCCAGTCGGCATCGACGCGCCCGGCGGCGACCAGCGCATCGGCGCCGATCACGAGAATCGTGATCGCGAGCGCGCATGCGTGAAATGAGACGTGCGCGTGCTCGCGGAAGTCGCTCTCGTTGGGAGCCAGCTCGCTCATCGCTGCGATGCTGCGGGTGCGGCACTCATCGAGGCGCTCGAGATCCGGGCTCACCTGGCGGTCGCCGTCAAACAGCGCGCCGGCGTCGCGCAGCACGGCGGCGGCGACTGTGAGCAGCTCGCGGTCGGCCTCCGATGCGCCGCTCAGGTCGTCGCGCTCGTTGGTGGCATCCACCAGCTGCGAGGTGCACCATTCGAGCAGCTCGGCTCCGTTGGCCAGCGCCTGATCGGTGCCCGCAAGTCCGGTCGGTCTGAAGGGAGTCGCGGTGAATCTCGCCAGCAGCTCGTGCTTGGCCTCGATGCAGGCCTGCAGGCCGGCGCTGGTCGCGGTGCCGGCGACGAGCGCATCGATCTGGGCCGCCAGCAGCCGCGCGAGCTTCGTCGCCGCAACTCGCAGCGGGTCAGGCTGTTGCGGGGGCGAGAACAACAGCACAGCGGCGGTGCCGGCGATCGAGGCCAGCCACCAGCCGATGAGCCGGTCGGGCACCATGCTCATCGTCCCGGGCGAGGCCGCCGGCAGGACGTATGCCAGCAGCGCCGCGATGCCACCCGAGGCGGCGTTGGGGCCGGCCACACCGGAGAAGAAGACGACGAACACGACCGGGATCGTCACGAGCGCAGCGACCAAGGTCGACGAGTTGACCGCGGTCCCGATCGTCAGCAGCACGCTGCCGGCGATCGCCAGGATCGTGTGGGCGGTCAGCTTGTCGCGGCGGCCGCCGCTGAAGCTCGCAAGGACGAGCGTCGCGAACCCGCCGAAGGCCGCGAACGTGGCCATCTGGAGGTTGCCGATGACCTGGTCGCAGAACGCGAACATGCCCGGCACGACGACCGCCGCCCGGGCGCCGCGCATCGCCGCCGGCACCGACCACGCCGGCAGCCACGGCGTGGACTCGCCGCCGGCCGACCAGCGCAACCTGAGTCGGTCGATCGGGAGTACACGGGCCGCGCTAGGCACCGGCGAGGGCGATCCTTTGCCGCGGGCTCATGCGCCAGTGCCGGCGGGGTCACCCACGCCGGTAGCGCTCCTCCTCGTCGACCGTCCGCTCGGCCAGCGGGCGCGCCTCCAGACGCTCGTCCGGGATCGGCTCACCGCTCTCGACCGAGAGCCCGTACTTCCCCGAGGCGAGTCTCGCCTCAGCGCGCTCGAGCGCAGCAAGCTCGGTGCGCAACTCCTGCTCGCGCCCTTCGTTGCGCTCGTCCTGGTACAGGTCCTCTGAGTCCTCGTCGCCGGGCTCGAGGCGGTCGGTCGATTCCAGCAAGCCGTCGCGATTGAGCTCGTGGAGCGCTTCTTCGATCCGGGTTCGCTCGCGTGCGAGCAGTTGGGAGGCGTGATCTGAATCCATGGCCGGAAGAGTAATCGGTGGCCGACCGCCGGCGTCAGGAGCGAGCCGGAAGCTTGATCACCTCGACCCCCAGTGGCGCGCACACGAGCGCCGGCTGGTCGCTCCGTTTGAGCTTGCGCCGGAGCATCACGAACGCGGGCGCACCGAGTGCGGCCGGAACGAGCAGCTGGAAGAGGCGATAGATCAGGACGGCGGCCGTGGCCTCGGTCAGGTTGACGCCGTAGAGCGCGAAGACGGCGATCAACGCTCCCTCGGTGCCTCCGATCCCACCTGGAACCGGTATCAGGTTGCCGAGCTGACCGATCAGGTAGCCGAGCACCAGCGTCCCGAACGCCGGCACCTGCCCGACGGCCGCGAAGCCAAAGCCAAGCGCGGCGATGTCGAATGCCATATACGAGAACGACCCGACGATCACGCCGAAGCTGTGCGCCCGCAACAACGCGATCGCCTGCTCGATCCCATCGCCGGCGGCCTTGAGCCAGGTCCGCACGGCCGTCCCCACCCGTTCGCGCCAGTCACCGCGCTCGACCTCATGGTCGCGCTCTCCGATGCCGCGCAACAGCCGCGGACTGAGGACCACCAGCAACACGCCGAGCGCGGTGATCAACGCCGGAACAAGCGTCAGCACCGTCGAACCTCGGCCCGCAAGGATCCCCGCGAACACGCCGAGCCCAACGAGGATCAAAGCGAAGAAGTTGGCTGCGCTGGTGACGACGAAGAAGGCGACCGTCCGGCGCGCGATGTGGCCGGTCGGCATCCCCGCCTGGCGCAGCGCCCAGACGCCGAGAGCGAGCCCGCCGGCGCCGCCGGCCGGCAGCAACGAGTTGGCCGCCTGCTCGGCCATCGCGATGTCGTAGCTCAGCCCCCACGACATCTGTGAGCAGAAGGTGTCGCGAAACACAAGCAGGTAACCGGCGCACGACCCGACCTCGGCGACCGCCACCGCCACGACCCAGACCGGTCCGGCGCCCCGCAGGCGGCTCCGGACCTCGTCCAGCCCGGGCAGGGCGCCGATCGCGATCACGACCAGTGCGATCACCGCGGCGATCTCGGCGACGCGGATGATCAGATGGCGCGGATGGAGTTCATCGGGCATCCCGCCGTCGGCGGGAGAGACGCCGTTCGCGACGGCGGGCTCGCTCACCGCGAGGTCAGCGCCCCCGCGATCACAGCCAGTGCCGCGTCGTGCTGGGAATCGGCGGTGGCGATCGTCAACCTGTGCTCCCCGGGCCGATACTCGGTCTGGAGAAACGAGCAGCAGCCGCGCTCGAGCGCGAGCGTCTCCTGCAGCAGCGCCACCGGCACGTCGTCGCCGAACGTGACCCGCAGCTCGCCCGGCGCGCGTTGCGCGTCAGTCACGTGCAGGGCGAGCCGCCGGTAGCGGCTGAGCTGGTCGGTGAGTGCTGACTGGTCGAGGTTGCAGCCCAAGATCGGCAGCGGCGTTGGCGGTTGGCGACGGGGTGTCATCGGGCGCGCGGCTTGCGTGCCCTGATGATCGCCGATGCTGCGTGCTCGTGCACACGGTGGGTCGCGTTGACATTGATCTGCTGCAACCCCGCTGAGGCCAGGGCTGACCGAAACCCCGCTTCGGTCAGGGCACCAGCGATACAGCCCGTCCAGGCCCCGATGTCGGCCCTCGTCGCGGCATCGATGTCGGAGTCGGCGATCACGTCGGAGATCGCGAACCGCCCACCTGGACGAAGCACACGCGCGGACTCGGCGATCACCCGCGGTTTGTCGGCCGAAAGGTTGATCACGCAATTCGAGATCACAACATCGACGCTGGAGTCTGGGAGCGGGATCGCCTCGATGTAGCCCTTGACGAACTCGACGTTCTCGACCCCGGCTTGGGCGGCGTTCGCCCGTGCGAGGTCGAGCATCTCGTCGGTCATGTCCAGCCCGATCGCGAGTCCGGATGGCGCGACCCGGCGAGCCGAGATGAGGACGTCGGCTCCGGCCCCTGACCCCAGATCGAGCACGATCTCGCCGTCGCGCAGAGCCGCGACAGCGGTTGGCACCCCACACCCCATCGATCCGCTGACCGCGGCGTCGGGCACCAAGGCACGAGTGGCCTCGTCATACAGGCCAGCGCCAAACGCTCCCGTATCGTCGGCGGGAGTCAAGCGTGCCGAATCGGAGCCGCAGCAGTGGGAGCCCGCCGAATCGGACCCGCAGCAGCCCGGGTCCGCTGTGCGTGACCGTGGCCGGTCGCCGGCACGGGCCGCCGCGGCTCTTGCGGCACGGGCGTACCGCTCGCGAACCGCCTCGCGTACGCCGCTCAGTTCAACCACGCCGACAGCTCCTCCAAGGCGTCCGGAGATCACGTAGTAGTACGCCCACAGGCCCCGTCGCTCGGAGCCGACGATCCCCGCCTCGCGCAGAACTTTGAGGTGGTGCGAGACGGTCGGCTGGGACAGTTCGAACAGTGGCACGAGCTCGCACACGCAGACCTTGCCCGCGTGCTTGCGCAGCACGTCGACGAGCTGCAGACGAACCGGATCGCCCAGGGCCTTGGCGATCTCCGCCATCCGTTGCGCCTGCGCGCGCTGCACGTCGGGGTAGACCACCGGCTCGCAGCAGCGGACTCCTGCGGGTCGCTTGGTCTTCGGCGTCAGCGCCAAATCGATGGCCATCAATCTACATATATCGATTGAAGTGATGGTTGTCAATCTTTAGACTGGCGGCGGACGTGGGCCATCTCTTTGCACAGACGGTGTAGTGCCCGTGGACGAGAGTCCCGGACTCCGGCGTCGGGCGGCGGCAGAGGCGCTGGCCACGTTCGCGCTGGTGTTCGCCGGGTGCGGCGCGGTGGTGGCCAATTCCCGTTATCACGGCGCGCTTGGCACGGTCGGCGTCGCGCTCGTCTTCGGGCTCGTGATCATGGTCATGGTCTACGCCACCGGCCACCTCTCGGGCGCCCATATCAACCCGGCGGTGACGATCGCCTTCACGGTGACCCGCCACCATTCCGTCCGCGACGCCGCCGTCTACATCGCCGCTCAGCTTGGCGGAGCGACGGCCGGAGCGCTCGTACTGCTCGGCGTATGGCCGTCGGCGCCCGCTGACCTCGGCGCGACCGTCCCCACCGTTGGGGTCGGCAGCGCGTTCATCTATGAGGCGCTGCTCACGGCCCTGCTGATGTTCGTGATCATGGCGGTCGCCACCGACACCCGCGCGGTGGGCGCAGCCGCGGCGATCGCGATCGGCGCGGTTATCGGGCTCGACGCGCTGTTCGGTGGACCGGTCACCGGTGCCTCGATGAACCCCGCCAGGTCGTTTGGGCCGGCGCTGGCGTCGGGAACCTGGACCGATTTCTGGGTCTACGTGGCGGCCCCGATCGCCGGCGCGGTGCTGGGCGCGGTTGCGTATCAGACCGTGCGGGGCCCGCGACCGCGATCGGCGCACCAGAGGCCGACCCTGGACAGATGAACGTCCTGTTCGTCTGCCTTCAGAACGCCGGCCGATCGCAGATCAGCCAGGCACTGTTCGAGCTGGCTGCCGCCGGTCGCCACCAAGCTCGGTCCGCCGGCACGACGCCGGCGCGTGAGATCCACCCCAACGTTGCCGCGGCTATGGGCGAGCTCGGCATCGATCTCGCTGGACGCAGGCCCAAGCAGCTGACCCGCGAGCTCGTCGACTGGGCCGAGGTCGTGGTGACCATGGGCTGCGGCGACCAATGCCCCTACGTCCCCGGCAGGCGTTACGTCGAGTGGGAGCTCGCCGATCCGAGCGGTCAGCCGATCGCCCAGGTCAGGAGAATCCGTGACGAGATCGCCGCTAGGGCCTCCCGACTGGCAATCGAACTCGACTCGGTCGCCGCGAGCCGGAGCGATTAAGCTCAGACGGTCCGCAGCGCACGACGAAGGGAGCGGGCTATGTCCGAGGCGTTGCAGTGGGCTGGAGCGATCCTGGTGCTGATCGCGTTTGGGCTCTCACAGTGGGGCGTGTGGTCGGTGCGGTCCTACCGCTACCTGGTGTTCAACCTCGCCGGCGGCGCGGGCCTGTGCGCCGCCGCCTTACTCAGCAAGCAGTGGGGATTCGTCCTGGTCGAAGGCGTCTGGGCGCTGGTCGCCGGGCGCTCGATCGTAGTTGCTCTGATTGGAAGCGAGGCACGGCTTCCGAACGGGTGAGCGCGCGGCGCAGGGCGTCATCGAGGCCGCAGCACATCGCACCGCGCGCGCCGGCGAATCGCCGACGCGCGACCGCGGGAGAGCAGTCTTGCCAGCGGCCACCGTGGGCTCGACGGGAGCACGATCGCGTCGCAGTTGAACTCATCGGCGCCGGCGGCAAGCGCCCGTTGCAGCGGGCCGAACAGCACGGTCAGCTCGGCCGGCGCTCGCACGAGCCCGCGGGCGCGCTCGAGATCTGCGCGCGCTCGGTCCAGCAGCACGTCATTCCAGACGCTCGTGCCGCGAGGCCAGCGCGTTCCCCACCGCACCGGGCGCTCGAGCTCGACGACCACGACCACAGTCACCCGAGCACCGTCCCGCGCAGCCAGCAGATCGGCGGTGGCGATCGCCTCATCGCCCGCCGGGGTTCCGTCGTATGCGACTAGCAGATGACGGTAGGCAATGGGGACCAGCGTAACCGCCGCCCGCAGCCGCTGGGACAGGTCCAGGCGCGGCGGACCGCGGCTACCGGCGCGCTACGCTTTGGCCGATGGCGAAGGGGTCTGGTGTCGGAGCATTTGACCCGCTCGCGCTGCTCTACATGTTGCTCGTGTTCGCGGTGGCGTTGCTGGTGCCGGCGCTGCTGAGCCGCTTCGTCAAGTCCGATGGGCACGGCGATTCGGACTCCGATGACAGCGGCGGAGGCGGTCCGCGCCGCCCGCCGCCGACGCCTCCGGGGCCGCCACCCGGCGGCGTTCCGCTGGCCGATGCGCAGCCCGCGAGGATCAGGGTGCGTGACGGCCACAGCTTCCGCAGGCGCCTCTCGGTACGAGAGCGTCGCCCGGCACGCGATCCGCGGCGGGCGCCGGTGCCGAGGGCGCCGACGACCTAGAAGGGGGTCGGCGGGAGCGCTGCGGCTACCGCTCGGCCATCTCGTCGATGCAGACCGTCGCGGCGAGGATCAGCGCCGCGTCCTCGGCGGGGGCGATCTCGATCCCATATGTGTCGCGGACCCGGAACCAGCGCTTGGAGATCTCGGCGATCTTGTCGCCGTCGCGCTCGATCTTGAACTCGTGGTCGAGCACGTTGCCCTTCGCGGTCAGCTCCGAGCCGTCAGCGAGCTCGATCTCGAACCGGTCCCGGAACGGCGTGATCAGCGCCTTTTTGATCGTCGCGACCGCGTCGCCGTCTCGCTCGACCTTCATCGTGTCCTTGATGTGCAGCGCCTTCTTCTGGATCTTGAACAGCTCGTCGCCGGACGGGCTCTCGAGAATGAACGTCTCGCGGGCGCGCAGCGCCTTGCCGTTGACCTTGAAGGCGCGCTCGCCGTGCTCGGTCTCGATCCAGGAGTCGTCGCCGATCGACAGAAGCTTCTCGCGCATCTGGTAGCGGGTCGCGCTCGGGCCGTCGTCTCGGTGCAGAAATCCCATTCGCAGCTCCTTACTCTCGGGATCGATAAAGCTTGCAGCGACAGGCGGCAGCGCTCAAGGGTGCGGGCATGCCCGTTTGCGGTGGCGTTCTACTCGCCGAGCTCGGAGAAGGCGCCCGACTGGATCAGCGCGACGGTCGTCGCAATGTCGACGTCCAGATAACGATCGCGGTCCAGGAACGCGACCTGCTCGCGCACCATCTTGAAGGCATCGACCGTGGACGGGCTGCAGCTCTCGATGCCGCGAAGCTCGAGCGCCTGACAGCAGGCGATCAGATGAATCGCGGCGATGTTCTGGGCGATCTCGACGAGATTGCGCGCGTCGCGCGCCGCGATCGCGCCCATCGAGACCTTGTCCTGGTTATGACACTCGGTCGAGCGGGAGTGGATCGTCGCCGGGCTGCACAGCTTCATCGCCTCGGCCGTCATCGCCGAACAGCACAGCTGCATCCCCTTGAAGCCATGATGCAATCCGGCCTCGGGATGATCGGGCGCAAAGCGGGGGATCAGGTTGGGCGTCAAGCCGGCGTTGAACTTCTCGTCCACGAGCAACTCGAGCTGGCGGTCGACGAGGTCACACACGTTGGCGAGGGCCACCTTCAATGAGTCCATCGCCTGACCGATGTGGCCACCGTAGAAGTTGCCGCCGCTCTCGACGCGATGACCACCGACGTTGAACAGCGGGTTGTCATCGGACGAGTTGATCTCGGTCGTCGTCCACTCCTGGACCCAGGCGATCGTGTCGCGCAGAACGCCGATCACGTGCGGTGCGCAGCGGATCGAGTACTTGTCCTGCACCTGACGGTCGAGCTCGAGGAACGCCGCTCCCTGCATTCCGCCCGCGAACAGGTCCTCGCTGTCGATCGACAGCTGCGACTGCGCCAGATGCGCGCGGATGTTGCGGGCGCTGCACACCATGCCCGCGTGGGGCTTGGCCTCGTCGAACAGGAACGCGTTGAAGTGACCGCGGTTGCCCAGCAGCGCCTGCGACGCCATCGCGGTCAGCAGGTCGGCCAGGTCGGCGAGCTCGCTTGCCGCGCCGACCGCCAGGCACGCGAACGCGCTCATGAACGAGGTGCCGTTGGTCAGCGCCAGGCCCTCCTTGGCCTCGAGCACGATCGGTTCGAGGTCGAGCTCGGCGAATATCCCGGCGGCGGGGCGCCGCTGATCGCCAAACGCGACCTCGCCGTCGCCGCTGAGCGCCCTGCCGACGTAGGAGAGGGGGGCGAGGTCACCGCTGGCGCCGCACGAGCCTCGCTCGGGAATGAACGGCAGCACGTCGTGGTTGAGCAGGTCGAGCAGCCGCCGGACGACCTGCACGCGGACACCCGAGTTGCCCTTCGCCAGACAGTTGGCTCGCAACAGCATCGTCACGCGCGCGACCTCGGGCGGGGCGATCGGGCCGGTGCCGCAGCCCATGAAGCGGATCACACCCTGCTGGAGGCGGGCCGCCTTGGCCGGCGAGATCTGGCGGTGGGCGCTGTCTCCGAAACCGGTCGTGACGCCGTAGATCGGGATCTCCTCGTCGATCAGCGACCGCTTGAGCTCCCGGCTGGCCGCGATGGCCTCGACGGCGCGACCGCTGAGCCGGACCGAACGGGCGCCACGCGAGACTTCGAGCGCATCGCGGATCGTCAGGCTGGCGCCGTCGAGCTCGAGCAACGTTCGGTGCGGAGCAAGGTCCGAGGCACCAGTAACCGCCACGCAACGAATCTGGCGTGTTGGTAGGCTCGACGCAACCCAGACGCATCCGATCGGTCGTCCGATGCAGTTAAGTCGCCCTCTAGACACCATCGACCGCGGGATCATTGCGCTGCTGCAGGAGAACGCGAAGCGCACGTTCGCGGACATCGGGACCAACGTCGGCCTCTCCTCGACGGCTGTCAAGCGGCGGGTTGACCGACTCGAGCGCGACGGGGTGATCGTCGGCTACGGCGCCCGGGTCGACCCGCAGGCGCTGGGCGAGGGAATCGAGGCGCTGGTCGAGGTCTACTGTGCCGATCGGATCGCGCCGGCCGACGTCGGCCGCTCGCTGGCGGGGATGCAGGAGGTCGTGTCCGCGTTCACGATCTCGGGCGAGCCCGATGCGCTCGTGCGCGCGCGGGTGGAGAGCATCGCCGACCTCGAGAAGTTCGTCGAGCGCCTCCGGCGCGACCCGAACGTCCTGCGGACACGGACGCTGATCGTGCTCTCGACCCTGATCGACCGTCCGGGATGAGCACGCGCGCCGGCAGGGTTGCCCAGCTCGAGACGTTCGCGCCCCGACGGACGTCGATCGAACGACGCGCGGATGGTTCGATCCTGCTCACGTCACGTCAGTCGCTGCAAGGGGTGCAGCCGTCGATCGCTGCCGTGCTCCGCGAGCGGGCGGCGTTGCACCCAGACCGTCCGCTGGCCGCCGAGCGCGATCATGACGATCGCTGGGTCGATCTCAGCTACGGCGAGGCGCGCGCCAGGGCGGACGCGCTCGCCCAGGCGATGCTCGACCACGGGCTCGGACCCGAGCGGCCGCTGATGATCCTGTCGGGCAACTCGGTCGCGCACCTGATGCTCAGCCTTGGCGCTTACACGGCGGGCGTCCCAGTGATGCCGATCAGCGTCGCCTACTCGCTGCTGAGCTCCGACCACGCACGGATCACCGAGATCGCCGAGCTGACCCAGCCTGGCCTGACGTTCGTCGACGACTCAGACCAGTTCGCCGCCGCGCTCGACGCTCTTGGTGCGAGCGCGGGCACCGTCGTGGTCGGCCGCGGCGACCGTCCGGCGGCGCTGTCGCTGGCGCGGCTGCTCGAGACAGAGCCGACGCGCGCGATCGAGGACGCGTATCGCGGCCTGACGCCCGACACGACAGTGAAGCTGCTGTTCACGTCGGGCTCGACAGGAGCCCCCAAGGGCGTTATCAACACCAACCGGATGGTGTGCTCAAACCAGGCCGTGCTCAGACACATCTGGCCGTTTTTGGAGCATGAGCCGCCGGTGCTGGTCGACTGGCTGCCGTGGAGCCACACGTTCGGCGCCAACCACAACCTCAACCTGGTCCTGTTCAACGGCGGCACGCTCTACATCGATGACGGCAAGCCCGCGCCGCCGCTGTTCGGGCGGACGCTCGCGGCGCTCAGAGAGATCCCGCCGACCGTGTATTTCAACGTGCCCGCCGGGTTCGCGCTGCTCGCCGGCGCGCTCGAGAGTGATCACGAATTGGCGCAGCGATTCTTCAGCCGGCTGCGGTTCATGTTCTACGCGGGCGCGGCGCTACCCGACGCGCTGGCGTTGCGTCTGCGCGCGATCGCCGAGCGGGTGGCCGACCACGAGGTGCCGCTGACGTCGAGCTGGGGGACGACCGAGACGGCTCCTGCCGCGACCAGCGCTCACTTCGCCGATGCCGTCGTCGGCTGCATCGGCGTGCCGCTTGCGGCAACCACGATCAAGCTCGCGCCCGAGGCCGACAAGCTCGAGATCCGGGTCAGCGGCCCGAACGTGACGCCCGGCTACTTCAAGCGGCCTGAGCTCACCGAGGCCGCGTTCGACGACGAGGGCTTCTATTGCTCGGGCGATGCGGTCAGGCTTGTGCACGAGGACGATCCCGACCAGGGGCTGGTGTTCGACGGCCGGATCGCCGAGGACTTCAAGCTCCTGACCGGGACCTGGGTGACCGTCGGGCCGCTGCGAACGCGACTGCTGGGTGCGGCTCGGGTGCTTACCGACGCCGTGATCTGCGGCCAGGATAAGGAGTACGTCGCCGCGCTCGCTTGGGTAAACCCCGCCGAGGCGCGCGATGTCTGCGGGATCGAAGGTGACGTCGAGCTGTCGGATCCGCAGCTGCGCCGCCACCTCTCCCAGACCCTCGCCCAGCTCGGCCAGGCCGCCGGGTCGGCCTCGCGGATCGAGCGGCTGCTGCTGCTCGTCGAGCCGCCGAGCCTCGACGCAGGCGAGATCACCGACAAGGGGTATCTCAACCAGCGGCGCTGTCTGAAGTTCCGCGCCGCCGAGGTACGGAGGCTGTACGTCGCCGAACCCGACGCTGAGGTGATCACGGTCGCCGGGAGCTAGGAGGCCGGCGGCGGTCGGCTTGCCGCGCGGCGCGCCAACCGTAAGATCTCGCCCATGAACCGCGACGAGCTTCGGACCGCGCAGGCACCGCTCAAGGAGCGCTACAAGGACGAGCCGCAGGCAGCGATTGTGACCCTGTCGGCGGAGGGCGAGCTGGGCGAGGGGGTGTCGTGCTCGGTGCAGACCGGTCGCGCGCTGGCCCAGGCGGGCCTGCACCCCGCGTCGGGGGGCGACGGGTCGCTGCTGTGCTCGGGGGACATGCTGCTCGAGGCGCTCGTCGCGTGTGCCGGCGTGACCCTGCAGGCGGTCGCCACGTCGCTCGAGATACCGGTCTCGGCGGGCCGTCTGCGCGCTGAGGGCGACCTCGACTTCCGTGGCACGCTCGGGGTGGACCGCGAGGCACCGGTCGGCTTCTCTGAGATCCGCCTCTCGATCGAGGTCGACTCAGACGCCGACGAGGAGCAGCTGGCGCTGCTTCAGAAGCTCACCGAGCGCTATTGCGTCGTCTACCAGACGCTTTCCTGCGCGCCCAGCGTCTCGACGAGCCTGCAGGCAGCTTGATTTCCGCTTGTGCACGGGCGCTCGACGCGGTACCTTGCCTCGTCCGTCATGAAGCTCAGATTCAGGCAACAGCTCAAAACCGTGGTCGTCGCTGACGATCGCGTCGCGCTGCCGAAACGCTGAGACGACGCAGCCGGCGCGGCGCCGGCGAAGGCCCAATTCCGCCCTTGTAGCTCAATGGAGAGCGCACGCCCGCGGTGCGTGAGATCGGAGGTTCGATTCCTCCCAGGGGCCCTGCCATGGGCACGAACACCAACAGCACGAATACCGATGTCAGCTTGACTGCGCGCACCGCGCGGCGTCTGGATGACGTCTGGCCTGACAGCGTCGTGCGGGCGCTGTTCGCAGCCGAGTTGCTCGCGCTCGGAATGCGGCATCTGGCGCAGGACGAGTTCCGTGGTGCACCGGCCGCGGATGACCTCGCGCAGCTCGGCGAGGTCGCGCTGCTGCGCGCCGACCTAGCCGGCGACGAGATCGAGGCTCTGATCCGCCTCGGCGACGGCGCGATCGCGTTTGTCGACGTGGATCACGGGACGGTCACGGTCGAGGTCGCCGCCATGCAGCGCGGCAAGGTCGTGGTCATCCGGGACTCGCTTCGCGACCGGCTCGCGAGCTCTCCGGCGGCGCCAAACCAGATCACGGTCGCGTTCTGGATCAGCGCCGCACGCGGCGGGGACGTCCGCCACAAGGAGATCGATGCCCCGTCGTTTGAGCAGATCGCAGACAACTACTCGGCCGACGTCAAGCAGGCGCTGTGCCGCCTGGCCGCCGCCCGGGCGCCCGACGGCGGCCGCCTGATCCTGTGGCGCGGTGAGCCCGGCACCGGCAAATCCCATGCCCTGCGCGCGCTCGTCCGGGCGTGGAAGCCCTGGTGCTCGGCACACTTCGTGATTGACCCCGACGAGCTGCTGCGCGGCGGCTCCTACCTACTCGACGTGCTCACCTGGGACGACGGCGCCGGCCGCTGGCGGCTGCTGATCCTCGAGGATGCCGGCGAGCTGATCGCGTCCGACGCGCGGACGGTTTCGGGCCAAGCCCTCTCTCGGCTGCTGAACATCGCCGACGGACTGCTCGGCCAGGGGACCCGGACGCTGATCCTGATCACGACCAACGAGCCGGTCAAGCGGCTTCATCCCGCGACCCGCCGCGCGGGGCGCTGCGTGGCCGACATCGAATTCACGGCGCTGGCCGTCGCGGAGGCCAATGCCTGGCTGCGAGCCCGCGGTCAGGACCACCGCGTCGAGGTTCCGACGACGATCGCCGATCTCTACTCCCACCCCGGGCGTGGTCCAATGAGAGCCGAGCAGAGAGAGCCGTCTCGGTTCGGATTCGCGCGGGCGCTCGAGGCAGACGGGCCCCTGACCCGCTGACTTCGCGCGTCCGACCTCTAGGCGGCGATCAGCCCGCAGGTCGTGTTCACGATCGTGGCCGTGATCGCGCCGGCCGCATCGGAGGCGAGGAAGGCAGCCGTCTGAGCCACCTCGGGCAACCGCTGGGCGCGGCCAAGGATCGCCTGGCGGCCGATCAGCTCGTCGATCTGAGCCGGCGTCAGCCCGCTCGCGCGACGTGACTGGTTGGGATCGTCCGGACGCCCGAACGTCTCCGGGACCCCGGCCGCCCACAGGCCCACAACCCGCACCCCGCCGGCGCCCGTCTCGGCGGCGAGGTAGCGCATGAATGACTCGGTCGCCGCGTCGGCCGGCCCGGTGCCGCCCATCCGCGGAGCGAGCCCTCGGGACGAGCCGCTGGTCAGATAGAGGATCACGCCCGAGCCCTGCCGGGCCATCTGCCGGGCGGCGACCGTCGCGGTCGCGAACTGAGACCGGAGGCCGTTGACAACCGGTGCGAGCAGCTGATCGACGGACATGTCGACGAGCGGGATTCCCTGCACGTCGCCACGCGTGATCAGGTTGAACGAAACGTCGATCGAGCCGGCCGTCGCGACGACCGCGTCGGCGTGCACGCGCACCCCCTGCTGGTCGAGCGCGTCGACCACCGCGACCTCGGCCGAGCCACCGTCGGCCTCGATCTCGGCGGCAAGTGCGTCGAGCGTGCCACGCGTGCGACCGGTGAGGAACAGGCGCGCGCCCTCGCGAGCGAAGGTCTTGGCGACGCCGCTGCCGATGCCGCCACCGGCTCCGTAGAGGATGCAGTTCTTGTCCTTGAGTAGATGTGTCATGCCTTGTTAACCGCTCCTCTGTCGAAAACTCATCGGTGTCCCGGTCAGCGCCGTGCCGGTCGGCGGTAGGCTCGCGCGGTGGAGCCGACGGCGACAGGGCAGCGGGCCCCGATCGTGGGGATCACTTCATACGTCGCGCAGGCCCGATGGGGGTTCTGGGATCTACCCGCGGCGCTCGTACCACTTGGCTACGTGAAGGCCGTTGCCGCCTCGGGCGGCCGGCCGGTGCTGCTTCCGCCACTGACCGCGGGCGTGCAGGAGACGCTTGCGGGGCTCGATGCGCTGATCCTGTGCGGCGGCCCCGATCTCGACCCGGCGGCGTATGGCGAGGATCGCGCGCCGGCCACGACCCCTGTGAGCCCCGAACGCGACGCGGCCGAGTTCGCCCTGCTCCGGGCGGCGCTGCACAGCGACCTGCCAGTGCTCGGGATCTGTCGTGGCATGCAGGTGATCAACGTCGCCTATGGCGGCACGCTGGTCCAGCACCTGCCCGATGTCGTCGGCCACGACGGCCACCGAACGCAGCCGGGGCGATTCGACGTCCACCCGGTGAGGCTCGCGCCCGGCAGCCGCGTCGGGTCGATTCTCGGCGGCGTCGTCGACGTCAGCTCTGGTCACCACCAGGGGATTGCCACCGTCGGTGATGGCCTGGTCGCCACCGGGTGGGCCGAAGACGACTCGGTCGAGGCAATCGAGGACGTCGCCAAGAGTTTCGTCGTCGGCGTCATCTGGCACCCCGAGGAGGGAGAGAATCTGGGGCTGTTCGAGGCGCTGCTTGCGGCCGCCGCGTCCGCGGCGCAGGTCAGCTGAGCCGGCGCACGCGCCAGATCTGCTCCATCGGCCAGCGGCGCGCCCACTCGCGGTGTTGCGCATCTCGGTAGCTGCTGACCGCGTCGGCGGGCGGACGCAGCTCGATCAGGGACTCGATCGCGAACCCGTTGGCGACGAACAGCGAGATCCACTCCCCGTAGGGCAGCTGGAACATGATCGACTCGTCGGGGTCGGGAAGCTCGTGCATGCCCCAGTAGTCGATCACCAGCTCTGTACCGGGATGGTCCGCGGCCGGATCCCAGGCGCAGTCGATGATCGGGGTGCCGTTGCTGAACGCCAGCAGGCCGCCGGGCCGCAGCAGCCTGGCGCACTCCGGCAGCGTGCGGTACGGGTCCGAGAACGACATCGCCCCCCAGTCGCAGAACACGATGTCGAACGATCGATCGCCGAACGGGGTCGCCTCGGCGGTGGCGCAGACGAGCGGGAACTCGAGCCCGGCGGCGTCGAGTAGCTCTCTGGCATGGTCAAGCTGACGCTGAGACAGGTCGAGGCCGGTGACGTTGGCGCCGCGGCGACAGAGCGCGATCGACCACTGTGCCGCCCCGCAGCCGAGCTCGAGCACGGCCTTGCCGGCCACGTCACCGAGCACCCGCAGGTCGGATTCAGGCAGCTGCCAGACGCCCCACGCGTCGCCGCCCGATTGCTCGAGTTGGTCGCCATGCTCGCGCTGGTACTCGTCTGAGTAGCCATCCCAGAAATGGCGGTTGCGCGCCGCATGCGACGTCAGCCGTGCCTCATCCATCAGCGGGCAAGGATCGCATGTCGGTCAGCCCAGGTTCCAGAAGTCGCCGGCGAGCCCGACGCTCGCCAGCACCGCCTGTGATTGCGGGCGCGTTCGCGGTCGCCAACCCGGGAGCATGCGATCGCCGTACCACGCGACAGCGAGGCGGCGGAGCTGCTCGAGCGACAGGATCGCTCCCGGCGGGCGGCCGGTGCCTGCCGACCATTGCTGGGCCTCCTCCTCAGACCGGAAGAGCATCATCGTCGCTCACGTAAAGGCGATGTCGTCCCACCACCGCGATGCCGGGACGCTGATCTGGAATACCGCGTCGCCTGCGAGCCGGCCGTGCTCGAGCGCGAGCACGACTCCGTTGGACGTCACCCGAGCGTCGCTGAGGTCCAGCACAGCGGCGATTCCGAGCGCGTCCCAGGCGCAGTTGCCCCACCAGGTCCGACCGCCGGAATCGACCCGAGCGCCGTCACGATGGGCGGCGAACGGATGCGCCATCACGATCTCGCCTGCGCCTGAGAGCACGACGACGTGATGCTCCGCGAGCGCGCGCAGGTCGGCTCCGCTCGCGATCGTCGGCGGCTCGCCGGTGTCCGCGAACGCCGCCATGATCTCGCGGCGCAGCGCCAATTGGCCGTCGGTCAGGCCTGGCATGGCGGCCACGGTATCGCTTGGGCTCACGGCAAGCGGGTAGGGTCGGCTCGGTGGAAACGATCGCCCCCGGCCTCTGGCGCTGGCTCGCGCCGCATCCGGAGTGGCGGCCCGGCGCTGTGCCCGACACACCCGATGACTGGGACCGGCTGGTCTGCTCGGTCCTCTACGAAGCGCACGACGCCGCTGTCTTCATCGATCCGCTTGTGCCGTCCGACGGCGACGAGTTCTGGGCCTGGGCCGACGAGCGGGTCGCCGGCCGCCGCGTGGTCGTGCTGACGACTCTTTCGCCCCACCGGCGCGACCGTGAGCGAGTGGCCCGGCGCTACGGCGCCTCCACCTCGCGCGCGAAGCGCAATCTGCCCGCCGGTGTCGAGTCGATCGTGCTCCGTGGAGCGGGGGAGACGATGTTCTGGCTGCCCGAGCATCGGGCCCTGATCCCCGGCGACCGGATCCTCGGGGCCGAGGGTGGCGAGCTGCGGATGTGCCCCGAGTCATGGCTGTCCTGGGTCAGCGTCGACCGGGAGGGACTCCGCGCGCTGCTCGAGCCATTGCTCGAGCTCGACATCGAGCGCGTGCTCGTGTCACACGGGGAGCCGGTGCTCTCCGGGGGTGCCGAGGCGCTTCGCCGCTGTTTGTCAGGATCCTGATCTCATGCGATTCGCACAAGAATCAGAAGGGTATGGTGGCTAAATGCCGCAAGAACAGAGTGAAAACGAATGAGATGCTAGGTCGCACGTGACTCGTGGTGAGCGCATAGCCAACTTGCTCGGCGTCGTCGTGCCGTTCGTAGGTGTCCTGGTGGCGATCGTGCTGCTCTGGGACAGGGCGGTCGATGCAGCCGACATCGGGATCCTGATCGTGCTGTATCTGCTGACCGGATTCGGGATCACGGTCGGCTATCACCGCCTGCTGACCCATCGGGCGTTTCAGACGCACGCATGGGTCGAGCGGGTGCTGGCGGTGCTCGGTTCGATGTCGGTTCAAGGCTCGGTCATGGACTGGGTAGCCGACCACCGCAAGCACCACGCCCACACCGATCGTGAGGGCGATCCCCATAGTCCCCATGTGGGCCATGGCAGCGGGCTGGCCGGCCTCTGGCATGCTCACGTCGGCTGGCTGCTTGAGACCCAGGGCCAGGCCGACTGGAAGAAGTACGCGACCGAGCTGTACGAGGACCGAGCGATGCGGCGGATCGGGCGCAGGTTCCCGGTGCTGGTCGTGCTGTCGCTACTGATCCCGGCGGCCGCCGGGTTCGTGCTCGATGGGTTCACCGTCGCAGGCGCGGTCAAAGGGTTGATCTGGGGCGGGCTGGTGCGGATCTTCTTCGTTCACCACATCACCTGGTCGGTCAACTCGGTGTGCCACTTCTTCGGCACCCGGAGGTTCGACGTCGACGATCACTCGACCAACGTCGTCTGGTTGGCGCCATTCTCGCTTGGCGAGTCCTGGCACCACAACCATCACGCTTTCCCCAGGTCGGCCTATCACGGGCTGCGATGGTGGGAGGTCGACCCGTCGGGCGTGATCATCTCGCTGATGGAGCGCGTCGGCCTGGCGTGGAACGTCGTGCGGATCGCCCCCGAGCGCCAGCAAGCCCGGACGTTGGTCGGGGCCGGCGCTCCCTAGCGGGTAGCCGCTGCAGGGCGCGCGGTCCGCGCCCCAGTCGTCGTTTCAGGACTGCCGCGCGCAGTCCGAGCAGAGTCCCGAGATCACCAGCTCGGCGCCCTCGGCCCGGAACCCCGTCTCGCCCGCCGCTTCCAACAGCGGCGCCGCCTCGATCTCGACGTCGAGATCGTCGACGCGGCCGCACCGGCGACAGACCAGGTGCTGGTGAGGGTCCGTGCGTCCGTCGTACAGCGCGGCGCCGAGGCCGGTGTCGATTCGGCGGGCGAGGCCAAGCTCGACCAGCAGTTCGAGCGTCGCATAGACCGTAGGTGTCGACGTACCGGGAAGCTCGTCGCGGACCACGGTCCGGATCTCGTCCGCGGTCGCGTGGCGACCGAGCCGGCGCAGCTCGCGGAGGATCACGTGGCGCTGGGGCGTCGAACGCTGGCCCCGGCTGTGGAGCAGGCACGTCAGGTCCGCGCCCGGGTCGTGAAGAGGTGTGGTCTCGGTCGTCATCGGCTCAACTAAGGGTACCCTAATCTTAACACAGTTGTTATAGTTGTGGAAGTGGAACAGAGCTTCGCCTCGCAGCTGAAGAACATCGACGAGCGAACGCTGCTGCTTCGCTACGTCCAGCCTGGCCTGGTCGGGCTGATCGACGGCACGCTCTCGACGCTGGCCCCGATCTTCGCCGCGGCGCTGCTGTCGGGCTCGCATGCGGCGCTGTTCGTCGGTCTGGCGACCGCGGTCGGAGCGGGGATCAGCATGGGCTTCTCGGAGGCGCTGTCGGACACCGGCGCGGAGACGGGCCGCGGGTCGGCTGTGGTGCGCGGAATCGTGACCGGCGTGATGACCGTGATCGGCGGCGTGTTCCACTCGCTGCCGTTTTTGATCAGCGAGGTCCACAAGGCGCTGATCGTGGCCGGGATCGTCGTCGCGATCGAGCTGATCGCGATCTCGTTGATCCGCAAGCGATTCCTCGGCGTCTCGCTGCGCGTCAGCCTTCTGCAGGTCGCGCTCGGCGGGGTTCTGATCGTCGCCGCCGGCGTCGCTTTGGGCAGCGCGTAGCGATCTGAAGTAGAACTAGCCCCGCCGGCCTCAGACCGAAGGGAGCGAGCCGATGGAGCTGACCGACAGGCACGTCGTCGTCACCGGTGCCGGGAGCGGCATCGGCCGCGCTTGCGCGCGCGCGTTCGCCGACGAGGGTGCCCGCGTGGTGATCGCCGACCTCAACGCCGAGCCCGCCGAGGCGGTCGCTGCCGAGATCGGCGGGCTGGCGATCAGGACCGACGTCAGCCGCCAGGTCGAGATCGTCGAGCTGGTCAGGCGAGCGCGTGAGGCGGGCGGCCCGATCGATCTGTTCTTTTCGAACGCCGGCATCGGCGGCCCCAGTGGCGGCCCGGAGGCGCCTGACGACGAGCTTCAGAGGACGTGGGAGGTCAATGTGATGGCTCACGTCTGGGCGGCGCGCGCGGTGCTGCCGGAGATGGTGGAGCGTGGCGAGGGTTACCTGCTGAGCACGGCCTCGGCCGCCGGGCTGCTGACCCAGGTGTCGGCGCTCGCCTACTCGATCACCAAGCACGCCGCGGTCGCGCTCGCCGAGTGGCTCTCGATCACGTACAGCGATGACGGGATCAAGGTCTCGTGCCTATGTCCGCAGGGAGTGCGGACGCCGATGCTCGAGATGGCGCTCGAGGATCCCGTCGGTGCGGCGCCGCTGCTCGCCGGCGGCTTGCTCGAACCCGAAGAGGTCGCCGATGCGGTCGTCGCCGGGCTGCGCGACGAGCGCTTCCTGATCCTGCCTCACGAGGACGTCGCTCAGTACATGGCGCTCAAGGGCGCCCAGCCGGAGCGATGGCTGAAGGGGATGCGGCGGCTGGTACGAGAGGCCCGCGCCGCGGGCGCACAGGATTAGCCGCTCCCGAAGTCCGAGCGCCCTAGCCCAGGTCCCGCACGCTGCGGGAATTTTCGATCACGCCCGGGCCCCTCACCGGGTCAGGCGGCGCCGGCGTTCTCCTGCTTGAGGCGGGTCGCCTCGGCCTCGAGCGCGCGCCGGCATTCGGGCCACACCGAGCGCAGGTGTTCGAGCCCCGCGACGGCACGGGCGTGGTCATCAGCGCGGGAGCTGGACTCGATCTCGCCGAGCGCGTCGAGCATCGGCCGGGCTTCGAGCATCAGGGCGCTGTTGCGGGCCGCGTGCGCGGCGTACGCCGCGGCCACCAGGTCACCGTCGGCGATCGCCTGCTCGACGTGCGCCAGCGAGCCGTCCATCTCGGTCACCAATCTGCCGATGATCACGTGCACCGGCGAACCGAGCACCCGTTGGAGCTCCGTCAGCCGGCTCAGATCCAGGTCGGCGCTCAACGCCCCTCGGTGGTGACAAACGCCACCTAGACAGCATAGGTGCGTCCGCCGGCGAAGAGCTCAGGGATGCAGGAAGTGACGCAGCCGCCGCGAGAAGGTGCCGAAGTCGTTGTGATGGAGGCTCGCCAGGCCGGTGACGCCGAGCGTGGTCACGAACACCCCGGCAACCAGCGCCAGCCCCGCGAGCACCGCCGGCCAGTGGGCCTCGAGCTTGGCGCGCCCCGACGCAAGCACGCGCTGCGCGTCGGGCCCGGCGAAGGTCAGGACTGCGGCGATCAGCAGCAGCGGCGCGACGAAGCAGACGTTGAACAGCACCAGCAGCATCACCTGGCGCACGATGCCATAGCCCGAGCCGACGATTGCGGCGATCGCGGCGAAGTACGGGAACGCGGTCGGGAGCTCGACGGCCGTGATCGTCGCCCCGAGCAGCGCACTCGAGCCCCGATCGACCCGGATGTCGGCGGACATCTCGCGTTGCCCCAACCGGTCGCGGTAACCCCAGAGAAATGTGGCGGCGGTGAGCATCGCGACGCCGGCGACGACCTCGAGCACATAGCTGAGATGCCGGCCCGGGTGAGGCGTCAACGACAACAGCAGCTGACCTGGCCCGAGGGCGATCGCGATCCCTCCGAGCAGGTAGACCGCGAACACGGCGCCGGTGAACTCGATCACCTTCATTCGCGCGCCGTCCGACGAGGACAGATAGAGCGCCGGCCCGATCGTGGTCGGATTGACCGAATCCGCGATTCCGATCGAGATGACGAGGCCGATCAGCCTGAGCATGCAGGGATTGTTCCCTGTGACGCGGATTCATGTTCGCTTCAGTCCGGGGAGCGCAAGGTCGCTACACTCAGCCTCCGGCGCCGGGCGGCGTTGGTAATGACGCCCGCGGTTCGGCGGCCGAGCCCAAGATCACCGTCGACCAAGAGCGCGCAATGGCACGTGGAGACGTCCGGATCGCCGCCACTCTCGCATGCGAAGAGTGCAAGCGCCGGAACTACCAGACGAACAAGAGCAAGCGGAACAATCCGGAGCGACTCCAGCTGCGCAAGTACTGCCGCTGGTGCCGGCGCCACACCGCGCACCGCGAAACGCGCTGAGCGCGCTCCCGGAGTAGCCGTGGCTCGCAATCGCAAACGTGCCAAGGAGCGGCGCAACCGCCGCACGGCGTCGGGGCGGATTTCACGGCCCGGGGTTGCAACCGCCCAGGGCGAGCGCGCGCCGTCTGACGTGGCGCCCGTGCGGCCTGACGTGGCGCCCGTGCGGCCTGACGTGGCGCCCGTGCCGCCCGAGACCGAGCTCCCCGGCCCGCTCGAGCAGGCCGCTCCCGACGTGGAACTCGCCGACGCGCAGCTGGCGCTCGGCAGGCCCGACTTGCCCACTGGAACCGACGCGGAGTCCGAGTCCGAGTCCGAGTCCGAGCCGGACGATTTCCTCGATGAACAGGAATTCCGCACCGAGGAGGATGTCGCTGACTCCGGCGGCGGCGACGGCGGACGGTCCGGCGGTGGACTTGCCGGCGGCGGGGCGGACGGCGACGGCGGAGAGGCAGGCGGCGGAGAGCTCGCGGCCCCGGCGAGCGCGGCGCCCGCCCCGCATCGAAACCCGGGCGCTCG
The DNA here is from genome assembly GCA_963770885.1 of uncultured Solirubrobacterales bacterium. Classification (GTDB taxonomy): domain Bacteria; phylum Actinomycetota; class Thermoleophilia; order Solirubrobacterales; family Solirubrobacteraceae; genus Palsa-465. The sequence goes on from CAVYRI010000005.1 coordinate 608,625, forward strand.
GCTGGTCAACTTCCTCAAAGGAAGCTGGCGAGAGCTCCAGCGGGTACAGTGGCCGGATCGTCGGCAGGTGGTCCAAGCCACTGGGGTCGTGATCGGTTTTGTGATCGTTGCCGGCGTGTATCTCGGCATTGCGGACACGCTTGCCACCAAACTCATGAACTTCGTCCTGAAATAGCCAAGAGAGAACATGTTCCGCTGGTACGTCGTAAACACCTATTCCGGCCACGAAAACAAGGTCAAGCACAATCTCGAGCACCGCGTGGTGTCGCTCAATCAGAAGCGCGCCGTGCGCCAGATCGTGGTTCCGACCGAGTCCGTCTCCGAGATGAAGGACAACCAGAAGGTCACGGTCGAGAAGCGGACGATGCCGGGTTACGTGCTCGTCCAGATGGATCTCAACGAGGACTCGTGGTCGCTGGTCAAGGGGACGCCCGGGGTCACCGGGTTTGTCGGCGCCTCGAACGAGCCGGTCCCGCTGACCCAGGCCGAGGTCGACCGCCTGCTCCATCAGGAGCCCGCCGAGCGTCCGCGCAGCCGGGCCCAGTTCTCGATCGGCGAATCGGTGAAGGTGATCTCCGGACCGCTGTCTGACTTCTCGGGCGAGATCTCGGAGGTCAACGAGGACGCGCAGCGGCTCAAGGTCCTGGTTTCGATCTTCGGCCGCGAGACGCCGGTCGAGGTCGGGTTCGACCAGGTCAAGAAGATCTGACAACTCCGGCTAAGCTCAGGCGACAATGGCAAAGAAGGTCCTCACCCAGATCAAACTGCAAGCGGTCGGCGGTCAGGCGAGCCCCGCGCCGCCGGTCGGGCCTGCGCTCGGCCAGCACGGCGTCAACATCATGGAGTTCGTCAAGGCGTTCAACGCCCAGACGCAATCGGATGCAGGCACCGTGATCCCGGTCGTGATCACCGTCTACGAGGACCGGTCGTTCACGTTCATCACCAAGAGCCCGCCGGCGGCGGTGCTGATCAAGCAGGCGCTGTCGCTGGACAAGGGCTCGGCCGAGCCCCATCGCGACAAGGTCGCCAAAATCACGCGTGATCAGCTGAAGGCGATCGCAGAGCGCAAGATGAAGGACCTGAACGCCAACGACATCGATGCGGCCGCGAACATCATCGCCGGCACCGCGCGGTCGATGGGTGTGGACGTGGTCTGAGTGTCCAAGCACGGCAAGGCATATACCGACGCCAAGCAGCGATTTGACCGCGCGCGCGAGTACGAGCCCGCCGAGGCCATGGCACTCGTCAAGCAACTGGCCAGCGCGAAGTTCAACGAGTCGGTCGAGGTTCACGTGCGCACTGGGCTCAACGTCCGACACGCCGACGAGCAGCTGCGCGGGACGATCGCGCTGCCGAACGGCCTCGGCAAGGAGGTCAAGATCGCGGTCTTCGCCCAGGGCGACAAGGCTCGCGAGGCCGAGGAGGCCGGCGCTGACATCGTCGGCGGCGAGGATCTCGCCAAGCAGATTCAAGAGGGGTTCGACGACTTCGACGTCGCGATCGCGACCCCGGACATGATGCCGATCGTCGGCCGGCTGGGGCGGATCCTCGGACCCGCGGGCAAGATGCCCAACCCGAAGGTCGGCACGGTGACGATGGACGTCGCCAAGGCGGTCGGCGAGTCCAAGTCCGGCAAGGTTGAGTACCGGACTGACAGGACCGCGATCGTCCACCTCGTGATCGGCAAGAGTGACTTCGATGAGCGCCAGTTACTCGAGAACTACGCCGCCGTGATGGACGAGCTGATCCGGGCCAAGCCGTCGGCGGCCAAGGGCCGCTACATCCGCTCGGTCACCTTCGCGACCACCATGGGCCCGGGCATCAAAGTCGATCCGTCGCGCACCCGCGACATCGTCGAGGAGCCCGTAGCGGCCTAGAATCGTTAGCCACAAGAGACACGCCCCAGACCTCCGGCCGCCAGCGCGCGTAAGCCCGGGGCAGGCGGAACTCGAATGCTCGCCCGGCGCGACCCTGCGCCATGCCAGCTCCGACGCCCGCCGAACCCGGTGGGCGTTTTTCGTGAGAGAGAGCAGCCATGAACAAGGAACAGAAAGCAGCAGTCGTAGACGAGATCGCCGACCAGATCGGCGCTGCCGCGGCCGTGTTCGCGGTCGACTATCGGGGAATCTCGGTGTCCCAGGCGGCCGACCTGCGGGTCAAGCTGCGCGACGCCGACGCTCGCTTCAGGGTTGTCAAGAACTCGCTCAGCGAACGAGCCGCTGACAAGGCCGGCGCCGAGGGGCTCAAGCCGATGCTGGTCGGCCCGACCGCGCTGACGCTCGTGCACGGCGACGCGGCGGTCGCCGCAAAGGCTCTCAATGACGCCGCGCGGGCGCTGCACCTGCTCGAGTTCAAGGGCGGCATGATGGACGGCGCGGTGCTGAGCGCCGACGACGTCCGGTCGATCGCCCGACTGCCCGCGCGCGAGGTGCTCCACGGCCAGCTGGTGGGGACCATCGCGGCGCCGCTGACCGGGCTGGTGCGCGGGCTCAACGCGTTGATCGCCGGACTGGCGATCCAGCTGCAGTCGATCGCCGACCAGGGTTTGGTGTCGGGGGAGGCGCCGGCGGCCGCGGAGACTGAGGCGCCGGCCGAGCCGGAGGCTGAGGCTCCGCCCGAGCCCGAGGCCGCTCCCGAGCCCGCCGAAGCCTCTTCCGAAGCCGAAGCTGCCCCTGAGCCCCAAGCCGAAGCTGCCCCCGAGCCCGAAGCCGAAGCCGAAGCTGCCCCCGAGGCCGCTGAAGCCGAAGCGGCCCCCGAGCCCGAGGCCGGAGCTGCCCCGGAAGCAGCCGAAGCCGAGCCAGAGCCCGAGGCCGCTGAGCCCGAGCCCACCCCCGAACCTGAACCAACTGAAACGGAAGCCGCGTCGGACGCGGGACCGTCCGACGAATAAGGAGGAACGATGGCCACCAGTACCCAAGAGTGGATTGACGAGCTCAAGACGATCTCCGTGCTCGAGCTGTCGGAGCGCATCAAGGCGCTCGAGGAGGCGTTCGGCGTCTCCGCGACCGCAGTCGCGGCAGCCGCCCCGGCCGCCACGGGAGCCGGAGCCGACGGCGGCGGCGAAGAGGCTGAGGAGCAGACCAGCTTCGACGTGATCCTGACTGCCGCGGGCGAGAAGAAGATCCAGGTGATCAAGGTCGTGCGTGCGGCGACCGGTCTCGGCCTCAAGGAGGCCAAGGCGCTCGTCGACGAGGCGCCCAAGCCTGTCAAGGAGGGAATCGAGAAGGCCGAGGCTGACAAGCTCAAGGCCGACATCGAAGAGGCCGGCGGGTCCGTCGAGCTCAAGTAGCACCTATCACGTTTAAGTAGTCCCGCCATCTGCGCGCCCGGGTCCCAACCCCCCGGGCGCGTTGCGGTTTCGTGACAGTGCGTTGGCGATCTTCGTCGCTATGCGATGAAGATGCCCAACGGTTAGGGGTCGAGGGTCCTCCCGGCAAAAGAGCACCCGCCATTTGCGCGCCCGGGCCCCAACCCCGGGCGCGTTGCAGTTTCGTGACAGTGGGTTGGCGATCTTGGGCGCTATATACGCACAAAATGCCCAACGCCTAGACCTCTCAGAGTTTTCTCAGCGTTCGCTTCGCGCATTCTTCGAACGGTCTGAGGTTGATGTTCGGTCCCGGTGCTGGACTGAGCCCATGACCATCAAAGCTCAGGCTCCGCCCCGGACCACCTCCAGCCACACGTCCGCAGAGCGCAACACGCTCGGCCTTGACGCCCCGCGTCGGTTCTACACCGACGCCCTGTCGGTGCTCGACCACCGGACCCGCGCCCGGTCGATCGCGCGCGAGGACGCCCCGCCCGGCCGTTACCTCGAGGCCGGCGACGGCGAGCAGGCGCGGCTGATCCCGCTCGAGCGCGCGGTCACCCACATCGGACGCGGGCTCGGCGCCGATCTACGTCTCGATGACGTGCACGTGTCCCGGCGCCATGCGATCGTCGCGCAGCGCGGTGATGGTGCGCGCGTGCTCGATGACCGCAGCCGCAACGGCACGTTCGTCAATGGCCGCGCGGTGACGATCGGCTATCTCTCAGACGGGGACGTGCTGCGGCTCGGGGCGACCGTGCTGCGGTTCATCGAGGTCGCGGTCGATCGCGAGCCGTCACCGCCGCTGCGCCGGATCGTGCTGCCGATCAAGGCTGCACGGACCGCGATCGCGGGCTCCGAGGGTTGATTCGCCCCCTCCGAGGGCTCGTTCGCCCCCTTCGTGGGCTGATTCGCCCCCTCCGAGGGTTGATCTGCCCCGGCTGCAGACAGCGGACCAGCCGCTACCCTGTGACTGACCACCTGGGTGGGGTCCGAGGATGACCTCCGCCCGCCGTGAACCAGTTCATCTGGGGTGTGATAGATGAGGGCCAGTACCAACAGGGGGACGCTCACGGCTCACGTCCCGACGGTGCTGCTCGGACACATGGAAGTGGCGCCGGACAAGCTTGCCCGCACGCTCGATGCGACCGTGATGTTCGCTGATGTGTCGGGCTTCACCAAGCTCTCGGAGCGGCTGGCGCGCTCGGGCAAGGAGGGCGCCGAGCGGCTCACCGACGCGATCAATTCAATCTTCAGCGCGCTGCTCGCGGATGCGTACGAGAACGGTGCCTCGCTGATCAAATTCGGCGGCGACGCGCTGCTGCTGTGGTTCGAGGGCGAGGGCCATCCGGCGCGGGCGTGCTCCGCGGCGCTCGCGATGCGCAACACCCTGCGGGGCCTGGTCCGCGACCAGGAGGGCCCCGAAAAGGTGGTTCTGCGGATGTCGATCGGCGTCCACAGCGGCTCCTATGAGACGTTCCTGGTCGGCGGGTCCCATCGTGAGTACCTGATCGCCGGGCCGGCCGCGAGCACGGCGGTGGCGATGGAGGCGATCGCCGGGACCGGCCAGATTCTCGTCAGCGCCGCAACGGCGCAGCTCCTGCCCTCATCCTGCCTCGGCGCCGAGCTCGGCCCTGGGGTGCTGCTCTCGCGCTCGCCCAAGAGTGCCGCCCATCCGCGACGCAGGCTTCCGCGGGCGCCGCAGGAGACCGTCGCCGGTCTGCTGTCGACCGAGCTCCGCGCGCACCTGCTGGCCGCGCCGGCCGCCCCCGAGCACCGGATGGCGACGATCACGTTCCTCCAGTTCGGCGGTCTCGACAAGCTGATCGCCGAGCAGGGCGCCGACGTTGCTGCCGAGCAGCTCGATCAGCTGGTCCGCCGAGTGCAGGAGGCCGCCGATCGCTACGAGGTCTGCTTCCTCGGCTCTGACGTCGCGGTCGACGGTGGCAAGATTCTGCTGAGCGCGGGCGCGCCCCGTGCGGTCGGCGACGACGAGGAGCGGATGCTGCTGACGCTGCGTCACGTCCTCGATGGGGCGCCCCCACTTCCGATCCGTGCCGGCGTCAATCGCGGGCATGTGTTCGCCGGTGACGTCGGGCCCTTCTACCGTCGGACGTACACGCTGATGGGCGACGCCGTGAATCTCGCCGCCCGCCTGATGGCGAAGGCGCCCTGGGGCGGGGTCTACGCGACTCCGGGCGTGCTCGACCGGTCTCAGACCCGGTTCGCAACCGAGACGGTGCCGCCGTTCATGGTCAAGGGGAAATCCAGACCCGTGCGAGCACTCGAGGTCGGGCCGGCGCAGCGCGCGTCGAGTCCTGACGCCACCGAGAAGCGGCCGCCGCTGCTGGGACGAGACCGCGAGCTGTCGGTCATCCGTCGGGCGCTCGCCAACGCCCAGGAGGGCATCGGCGGGCTGATTGAGATCGTCGGCGAGACCGGAAGCGGCAAGTCACGCCTGCTCGCCGAGGCGCGTGAGCTCGCCCCGGAGATGCAGTTCATCCACGCAACGTGCGAGTCCTATACGCAGAACATCCCCTACGTCGGCTGGCGCGACCCGCTCAGACAGCGCCTCGGGCTCGGCTGGGAAGACGGCAACGACACCGTTGTCAAGGCACTGCGCTCAGAACTCGAGGCTTCGCAACCCGAACTGCTGCCGTGGCTGCCGTTGCTGGCGATCGCGCTTGGAGCCGAGGCTCCGATGACGCGCGAGGTCAGCGATCTGGCGCCAGAGTTCCGTGCGACGAAGCTGCACGAAGCCGTGCTCGCGTTCCTGGCGCCTGCATTGGCCGTCCCGACGCTCGTGGCAATCGAGCACGCCCACCTGATGGACGAGGCGTCGGCGGCGCTCTTGAGGGTGCTGGCCGGCGCGCTGGAGAAGTCCGCATGGCTGGTCCTGATCACGCGCCGCGAGGTGCACACGGGAGCTCTCGACGGGGTGGAAGGCGTCGTGGCACTCGAGCTCGGCCCGCTGTCGCCCTCGGACGCGATGACCCTGGCCGAGTCCACGCCCGAGGCACATGTGCTGCCGCCCCACATGCTCGAACTGGCCGTCGAGCGGTCCGGCGGCAGCCCAGAGTTCCTGCTCGACCTGCTGTCGGCCGCAGCCGGAGGGTCCGGAACGCTTCCCGACAGCGTCGAAGCGGCGGCGGGCGCGCGGATCGACGCTCTCGATCCTGGAGACCGGGCGCTCGTACGCCGAGCGGCGGTGCTCGGACTTGCCTTCCACGCCGGCCGTCTGCGCGATGTCCTGGAGCCAGATGCGGCCGAGCTCGATGATCGGACCTGGGAACGGCTGTCGGGGGTGTTCGAGCGAGATCCCGACGGGCAGGTGCGGTTCAAGCGCCCGGATCTGTGCGAGGTCGCCTACGAGAGTCTTCCGTTCAGGCTGCGGCGGGAGCTGCACGCAGTTGTTGCGAGCTCGCTCGAGCAGGACACCGGGCGCGACGTCGACGCCGATCCCGCGGTGCTCTCCCGGCACTTCAGCCTCGCCGGCGACCATGAGCGGGCTTGGAAGTACGCGATCATCGGGGCTGAGCGCGCGAGCGAGCGTTTTGCGCACGCGGACGCCTCGCGGCTCTACCGGCGCGCACTCGAGGCCGGCCGGGCTGACGGCGTGGGGGCGACCGACCTGGCTCGCGTGTGGGAGCAGCTTGGGGACGCGCTGGCGCAGGTGGGAGAGCTGTCCGCCGCGTCGCATGCGTTCACGTCCGCGCGCCGGCTGAGCGCCGGGGATCCGATCGTCCAAGCCCGTCTCTGCTTCCGCCACGGGCGGCTTCGCCAACGAAGCGAGATGTCAACCGCCGTGCGCTGGATGCGTCGCGGGCTGCGGACGATCGAACAGGTGCCCGGCCGCGATGCCCGAGCGTGGCGCGCGCGGCTGGTCGCCGAGCTCGCCTGGATCCGCCAGCGTCAGCGCCGGTACCGGGAGACCGAACGGCTGTGCCGAGAGGCGCTGACAGAGGGAGAGGCGATCGGCGAGCTTCGGGCGCAGGCCCGGGCGTGCTACACGCTCGACTGGGCACTGTTCGAGCTCGGGCGGCCCGACGAGATGAAGTACTCGCAGCGGGCGTTGGAGATCTACCGAGAGCTAGGGGACCTGAAGGGCGAGGGTGACGTGCTGAACAATCTCGGCGGCTTCGCCTACTGGGGCGGCAGGTGGGGGGAGGCGGTCGATCTCTACCTCCAGGCCGGAAGTTGCAGTGAGCGCGCGGGCAACGCCGCAGACGAGGCGGAGACCGATGCCAATGTCGGCGAGATTCTCTCCGACCAGGGGCGCCTCGAAGAAGCCGAGAGCCACCTGCGGCGGGCGCACCGGATCTGGAGCGCCACCGGCCACGAGGAGGGGTTGGCGTTCGCCAAGATGCTGCTCGGTCGGCTGGCCGTGCGGGCCGGGCGTGCGCAGGAGGGAACCGCCCTGCTTCAAGCGACGGCGGCGGACATGCGGCGCGCCGGGGTCGGCTACTACGCCGATCTGGCCAATGCCCTCGGCGCCGAGGGCGAGGCCGTCGGTGGAGCTCCGGAGCGGGGACTGCAGCTGGCCGAGGAGCTGCTGGCCGCCGGCAGCACCTACGTCGCCCTGCTGCGGCGCGCCTGCGGTACGGCGCTGCTGCGGCTCGGCGAGCTCGATGCTGCCAGGCGCGAGCTCGAGCTGGCGGTCGTGACCGCGCGTGAGCGCGGTGAGGACTACGAGGTTGCGCTGGCGCTGGACGTGCTCGCTGGCATCGAGCCGCTGGAGGCCGAGCGGCAGATCGAGCACGACGAGATCCTCGGGCGGTTGGGCGTCGTGCGGCTCCCGAGTATCGCCGGTCTGGCGAACGGGAGCCGCGCCGGCAGCCGACCGCCGGCGCTATCGGGCGCGTAGCAGGCTGCGACCGGTGGCCACGGGGGCGTAGCAGGCTGCGGCCGCTGGCCACCCGTCCTCGCGCGCGAGGACGGGTGGCCACCCCGGCGCCGGTTGCGCTATCTCATGTGAGGATCGCCGGCGAACGTTGCCGGAATGTCTGCGACCAGCACGAGATCGAAGCCGTACGGGCTGAGCGGGTCACTGATCGTCGTGTCCTGCTTGCGGTTGTGGCAGGGCCCGGTGATGCCGGCGCCGCAGTCAGGCAGCAGGCCGATGAAGCCGGCCGTGCCGTCGGGCAGCGTCCCCGGGGGCGCGAGCGTGCCGGACGCGGTTGTGAAGTCCTCGGGCGCACCGAAGCAGATCTGCTGCGCCTCGAGAATGTCGCCCGGCCTTCCGCTGAGCTTCGTCAGCGGGCGGATCGTGAGCGTCACCAGCTTGCCCCAGCCCGCCGGCGCATCGAACTGATACGTGTTGGGATCGGTAGATGTGTAGCCGCTGCAGGTGAGCTGCGCGCCGTTGTTGGCGTTGACCGACTCCACCAGCACGCCCGAGCTGGTTGGGGTCGCCTGCACGGTGCCCTGGTTTCCGTTCGGCGTGCCGACCGTGGTTTTGCATGACGCCGGGTTGCTCGGGTCGCAGCTGACCGCCTCGTCGGTCACATCAAACGCGGTCGAAGTGGCTGGGTCCAGCGTGCCGCTGCTTGCGCCGAGCTGGTAGCCGGTCGCAGGCTGATTGATCGACAGATCCGCGAACGACGCCGTCCCCGTGGTGCCGTTCGCCGGCTGAGTGAGCGTTCCATTCAGGGTTGCGTGCAGATTGGTGGCGAGCGCCACGGAAACCGGGGCAGTCGAGCCGTTGATCGGATTACCGTGCTCGTCGACCACGGTGACGGCCGGCGCCGGCCCGGCTGCGTTGCTGTTGGAGGTGATGACGGCGTTGGCCCCGGCGTTGTTCGGCTCCGTGCTCCAGCTCAGAGAGCAGGCCCCGTCGAGGGTCGTGTTCGCCTCGACGTGGTGGCGGTGGTGCCAGCCGTGCCAGCGAGAGCTCGATCGCGCACCGCTGCGCCGAGAGTTGATCAGCGAGCTTTGGTAGCGGGAGCGGTGGTAGCCGTGAGCGTGCTCGGCATCGACGACCCATGTGAAGTCGCTGCCCTGCTGGCACGCGGGCGTCGCGACCGACATCGTGACCGTCAGCGACTGGCCCGGCGGGAGCACGAAGTCGCGCAGTTCGACGCACGGGCCCACGGGGAAGCCGTGATCGGTGCAGGTCCTCGACCACGAGGTGGCGGTATCGATCGTCGCCGTCCCGGCGGATGACGTCGCGCTCAGGACCTTGAAGCCGCGCGGCCAGAAGAGGTTCGCGGCTCCCAGCGGCCTGGCGTGGCTCTCGTTCTTGACCGTCGCCGTGATGCTCACCGTCTGGCCGCTCGCGACCTCGCCGGGAGCGGCCTCATAGGAGGGACTGCCGGGTGCGACGGTCAGCGAGTACGACCGATGGAAGAAGTCTGCGCTCGCCGGCGAAGCGATCGCCAACGGTGCGAGCGTGATCAACAACGCTAACCGCAAGGGTCGGTTGAAGAGTTGTTGCATGGGAAACCCCGATTCATTCCATTGCGTTCTAGGCGCACAACCCCACCGCTGCGCCCCGACGCTGCAAACCCTACAAGAATCTCTGGACTTCTGCTCAAGGCGACCTGTGACTCGCCAAGGCCATGATCGGCAATCCGGCGGGCCGTGTGCGTGACGTTGCACACGCTTGCTTGGTGGCCGATTTGTCCCTACACTGCCCCGGTCAGCCAATAGTCGAAGCCGCCCGAAGTACGCGGCGCCGCGCCACATACGCGGTCGTCGAGGGCGGGGTCCGTGAGAGCTGATTGATCCTGCACAGGGCGCCGATGCCGTGTGCTATCTTTGCTGGTCGCGCTTTCGTGAGCCTTCACGCTCGTGCCGGCGCTCAGCTCTCTCTCTCCGACCGCCCCGAGGAGTCGCCGTCTTGGCAACCGCTCATGCCCCCCGGACGCGCCGTAGCTTCGCGCGCCTGAACAAGGTCCTTGAAGTCCCCAACCTGATCGATATTCAGCGCAAGTCGTTCGCCTGGCTGACCGACCCAAGCGGCGGTGGCCTGCGCGAGACGATCGACGACATCTCGCCGATCGAGGACTACACCGGAAACCTCGCCGTCCAGTTCGGCGAATTCACCTTTGACGAGCCCGTCGCGAGCCTCGAGCAGTGCCGCGAGAAGGACCTGACCTATGCGCGCCCGCTGACCGTCACGGTCGCGTTCATCAACCGCGAGACCGGCGAGATCCGCGAGCAGTCGGTGTTCATGGGCGACTTCCCGTGGATGACCGAACGGGGCACGTTCATCATCAACGGCACCGAGCGCGTCGTCGTGACGCAGCTGGTGCGCTCGCCGGGCGCCTACGTGATGGAGCCCAAGGATCGCGAGAAGCAGGTCTTCATCGCCAACCTGATGCCGGCTCGCGGCTCATGGCTTGAGCTCGAGATCGACAAGAAGGGGCGCGTCTACGTCCGCATCGACCGCAAGCGCAAGCTCCCGGTAACGGTGCTTCTGCGCGCGATGGGCTACGCGTCGGACGAGGAGATCCTGAAGCTGTTCGACAACAGCCTCTACATCCGCAACACAGTTGACGCCGACACGGAGGCGACGCGGACCGAAGAGGGCGCGCTGATCGAGCTGTTCAAGAAGCAGCGCCCGGGCGAGCCGCCGTCGATCGACGCCGCGCGATCGCTGCTCAACCAGCTGTTCTTCGACCCCAAGCGCTATGACCTGACGCGCGTCGGTCGTTACAAGCTCAACTCGCGGCTCGGGCTCGACATCGACCTCGACACGCGGGTCCTGACCCACGACGACATCATCGCCCTGGTCAAGGAGCTGGTCTCGCTACCGCGGCTGCTCGGAATGCCCGAGGAGCTCTCAGACGACGTCAAGGCCGATTACGCGGCCGAGGCCGCGGCAATGCCGCGCGAGCCGATCCAGGATCACCTCGACGAGTACGAGCACTTCGGCAACCGCCGGCTGCGGACCGTCGGCGAACTGATCCAGGAGGCGTTCCGGATCGGCCTGTACCGGATGGAGCGGGTCGTCCGCGAGCGGCTGACGACCGAGGACGCCGACACGATCACGCCGCAGACGATCGTCAACATCAGGCCGGTCGTGGCGGCGCTGAAGGAGTTCTTCGGCTCCTCGCAGCTGAGCCAGTTCATGGACCAGACCAACTCCCTGGCCGGTCTGACCCACCGCCGGCGCCTGAGCGCGCTCGGGGCGGGCGGCCTGACGCGTGAGCGCGCGCCGATCGAGGTGCGCGACGTGCACCCGACCCACTACGGCCGGATGTGTCCGATCGAGACCCCCGAGGGTCCGAACATCGGCCTGATCGGCTCGTTGTCCTCCTACGCGGAGATCTCCGAGCACGGTTTCGTCACCACCCCGTACCGGGTCGTCAAGAACGGCAAGGTGACCGACGAGATCGTCCGGATCGACGCCACCCAGGAGGAGGAGCGGATCATCGCCCAGGCCAACACGCCGGTCGATGACCACGGCAAGCTGACCGGCGACGAGATCATCTGCCGCACGCAGGCGGGGCAGTACGTGACCGTCGCGCCGGAGGAGGTCGATCTGATCGACGTCTCGCCGGAGCAGATCTGGTCGGTCGCCACGGCGATGATCCCGTTCCTCGAGCACGACGACGCCAACCGCGCCCTGATGGGCTCCAACATGCAGCGCCAGGCGGTGCCGCTGCTGGTCACCGACGCCCCGCTGGTCGGCACCGGGATGGAGCGGCGGGCCGCGATCGACACCGGTGACGTCGCCGTCGCCGGCGAGCCTGGCACCGTTTCCTACGTCGACGCCGAGCAGGTCGTGGTCGACGGCAAGGAGGGTCAGAAGGAGTACCCGCTGCAGAAGTTCATGCGCTCCAATCAGGGAACGCTGATCCATCAGAAGCCGATCGTCGACGTCGGTTCGACGATCAAGCAGGGCGACGTGCTCGCCGACGGGTCGGCGACCGACATGGGCGAGATGGCGCTGGGCAAGAACCTGCTCGTCGCCTTCATGTCCTGGGAGGGCTACAACTTCGAGGACGCGATCATTCTCTCCAAGCGGTTGGTGGCCGACGACGAGCTGACGTCGATCCACATCGAGGAGTACGAGGTCGATGCGCGGACGACGAAGCTCGGCGACGAGGAGATCACCCGCGACATTCCGAACCGCTCGGAGGAGTCGCTGCGCAACCTCGACGACCGGGGCATCGTCCGGATCGGCGCCGAGGTCGCGTCCGGTGACCTGCTGGTCGGCAAGGTGACGCCGAAGGGCGAGACCGAGCTGACCGCCGAGGAGAAGCTGATCCGCGCGATCTTCAAGGAGAAGGCGCGCGAGGTCCGCGACACCTCGCTCAAGGTGCCGCACGGCGAGGGCGGCGTCGTGATCGACGTCAAGACCTTCAGCCGCGACGAGGGCGACGACCTGCCGCCCGGGGTCAACGATCTGGTGCGAGTGTTCGTTGCCAAGAAGCGCAAGATCGCCGAGGGCGACAAGCTCGCCGGCCGGCACGGCAACAAGGGCGTGATCTCGAAGATCGTCGACGTCCAGGACATGCCGTTCCTCGAGGACGGCACCCCGGTCGACGTGATCCTCAACCCGCTCGGTGTGCCGAGCCGGATGAACGTCGGGCAGATCCTCGAGACCCATCTCGGATGGGTCGCCGCCAACGGCTGGTACGAGGACGGCTCGGAGGCCCGCAAGCGCGCCACCAACGGCGGCTCGCGGCCCGACGGCAGCGCGGGCAAGGTCTATGTGGCAACGCCCGTCTTCGACGGCGCCACGGTGGCCGACGTCGACGAGGCGCTGGTCCGCTGGCAGGATGAGCACAAGGGCCTGATCAACATGGATGTCGACAAGTCCCGGCGCGAGGGAGAGCAGGCGTCCGGCAAGACGACGCTGTTCAACGGCCGCACCGGCGAGCCGTTCGAGGAGCAGGTCACGGTCGGGTACATGTACATCCTCAAGCTCCTGCACCTGGTCGACGACAAGATCCACGCCCGCTCGACCGGCCCCTACTCGCTCGTCACCCAGCAGCCCCTGGGCGGCAAGGCGCAGTTCGGCGGCCAGCGCTTCGGAGAGATGGAGGTCTGGGCGCTGGAGGCCTACGGCGCCGCCTACACGCTGCAGGAGATGCTGACGATCAAGTCCGATGACACAGTCGGGCGGGTCAAGGCATACGAGGCGATCGTCAAGGGCGAGAACATCGCCGAGCCCTCGATTCCCGAGTCGTTCAAGGTCCTGCTCAAGGAGATGCAGTCGCTGGCGCTCGACGTCAACGTCGTCTCCGAGGAGGGCGAGCGCGCCGAGATGCGCGAGGAGGACGATGACCTTCTGCGGGCTGCGGAAGAACTCGGTATCGATCTCTCCGGCGTCCGGGCTGCCGATGGCGCGCCCGCGGCCGACGAGGCGACCGAGCACGAAGGTGAGACCGTCGAGGCCTCCGAGGAGGAGGCCGAGGCCGAGGATCCGGATCTCGAGTCGGGTGAGGCCATCGAACAGGAGGACTTCGCCACCGATGGGGATCCGATGCTCGAGGCCGACATCGAAGGCGGCGAAGCAGAAGGGGTTTTGGAGGAGGACGAGGCGTAAGTCGTCCGGCCGAGCCTCGTCCACAGTTTTTTCAAGCGCAAGGGACACACTTTGATCGACATAAATAATTTCGACGCAATCGAGATCGGGCTTGCTTCCTCCAAGCAGATTCGGTCGTGGAGCTCCGGCGAGGTAACCAAGCCGGAGACGATCAACTACAGGACGCTCAAGCCCGAGAAGGACGGGCTCTTCTGCGAGCGCATCTTCGGTCCGACCAAGGACTGGGAGTGCTACTGCGGCAAGTACAAGCGCGTCCGTTACAAGGGCATCGTGTGCGAGCGCTGCGGTGTCGAGGTCACGCGCTCGAAGGTCCGCCGCGAGCGCATGGGCCATATCGACCTCGCCGCGCCGGTATCGCATATCTGGTTCTTCAAGGGCGTTCCGAGCCGGATCGGTTACCTGCTCGACATGGCGCCCAAGGAGCTCGAGAAGGTCCTGTACTTCGCGGCCTCGATGGTCACGTGGGTCGACGACGAGGCCCGCGACCGCGACGTCGAGTCACTCGAGACCGAGGTCAACAAGGTGCTGGACTCCTACGCGGCCGAGAAGGAGGAGCGCGTACTGGAGCTCAAGGAGTCGCTCGCCCGTCGCGAGGAGTACCTCAACTCGGCCAAGACGGGGCGTGATTTCTCAGACGACGACCATCTCTGGGCCGAGACGCTCGAGGTCAACATCGCCAAGCTGTCCGACGACGAGCGCGAGAAGATGCTCAAGGAGCTCCGCAAGAGCTTCCAGGCGGACATCGACGACACCGAGGCCTACATCGAGGACGCGGCAGAGCGCATGCGCCAGGTGTGGGAGCTGTTCAAGACGATGAAGCCCAAGGACGTGATCAACGACGAGACCACGTTCCGCGAGCTCCGTGATCGGTTCGGCTCGCCGTATGGCTTCGGCGAGTACTTCCGTGGCGGCATGGGCGCCGAGGCGGTTCGCGATCTCCTCCAGCAGGTCGATCTCGACGCCGAGTCGGCCGATCTGCAGGAGCAGGTCAAGACGGCCAAGGGCCAGAAGCAGGCCCGCGCGGTCAAGCGCCTGAAGGTCGTCTCGGCCTTCCTCTCATCGGGCAACAAGCCCGAGATGATGGTGCTCGAGGCAGTTCCGGTGATCCCGCCCGAGCTGCGCCCGATGGTCCAGCTCGACGGTGGCCGCTTCGCGACCTCAGACCTCAATGACCTCTACCGCCGTGTGATCAACCGCAACAACCGCCTCAAGCGGCTGCTCGATCTCGGCGCGCCCGAGATCATCGTCAACAACGAGAAGCGGATGCTGCAGGAGTCCGTCGACGCGCTGTTCGACAACGGCCGTCGCGGACGGCCCGTCACGGGCCCCGGCAACCGGCCGCTGAAGTCGCTGTCGGACATGCTCAAGGGCAAGCAGGGCCGGTTCCGCCAGAACCTGCTCGGCAAGCGGGTCGATTACTCGGGCCGCTCGGTGATCGTGTCTGGCCCGTCACTGCGGCTGCACCAGTGTGGTCTGCCGAAGCTGATGGCGCTCGAGCTGTTCAAGCCGTTCATCATGGCGCGGCTGGTCGAGCGCAAGTCGGCCCAGAACATCAAGGCCGCCAAGAAGATGGTCGACTCGATGATCCCCGAGGTGTGGGACGTTCTCGAGGAGGTCATCCACGAGCATCCGGTGCTGCTCAACCGCGCGCCGACGCTTCACCGCCTCGGCATTCAGGCGTTCGAGCCGGTGCTGGTCGAGGGCAAGGCGATCCAGGTCCATCCGCTCGTCTGCCACGCGTTCAACGCCGACTTCGACGGCGATCAGATGGCCGTGCACCTGCCGCTGTCAGCGGAGGCGCAGGCCGAAGCGAGGATCCTGATGCTGTCGGCCAACAACATCCTCTCGCCCGCGCACGGCGCGCCGCTGGCGACGCCGGCGCAGGACATGGTGCTCGGCGCCTACTACCTGACCTATGGCCCGGAGGGCTCCGAGCTCGAGGGCATCGACCCGGCCGCTCAGGATCCCAGGCCGCACGTGTTCCGCACCGCCCAGGAGGCGGAGTGGTCATACGAGCACCACGTGGTCAAGCTCCATGACCTGGCCGAGTACCGCCCTGCCGGACGGGAGGGTGGCCACGTCCTGACCACCGTCGGACGGATCATCTACAACGAGAAGATCGAGCGCGCGCTCGAGGAGGCGCTGGGCGATCAGTTCGACCCCAGCTCGTTCGAGTTCATCAACCGCTCGATGAAGAAGAAGGACACCACCAAGCTGGTCGACGACCTCGTGCAGCGTTACGGGGCGCCGTCGATCTCGCAGGTGCTCGACGCCTTCAAGGACATCGGCTTCCAGTACGCAACCCGTGCGGGAGTGACGATCTCCAAGAACGACGTCCAGACGCCGCCGAGCAAGGCCGAGATCCTGGCTCAGTACGAGCAGGAGCTGACCACGATCGAGGCTCAGTACGAGGACGGGGAGATCACCCAGGAGGAGCGCCACGAGGCTGTAACCAGCCTCTGGGATCGCGCGACCAACGAGGTCGGCGAGGTGCTCTACGAGTACCTGGAGGAGATGAACCCGATCTTCATGATGGCCAACTCGGGAGCCCGTGGTTCGTTCTCGCAGATCCGCCAGCTCGCCGGCATGCGCGGCCTGATGGCAAACCCGAAGGGCGAAATCATCGAACGTCCGATCAAGGCCAACTTCATGGAGGGCCTGACCGTGCTCGAGTACTTCATCTCGACCCACGGCGCCCGCAAGGGCTTGGCCGACACGGCGCTGCGCACGGCCGACTCGGGCTACCTGACCCGCCGTCTGGTCGACGTCTCCCAGGACGTGATCATCCGCGGCGAGGACTGTGGCACCGAGGAGTTCATCGAGAGCCCGGTGTTCCAGCTCGAGATCGACCCCGAGACGCGTCGCCCACGTCCGACCGGCGAGGTCAACACTGACCTGATCGGCCGGATCGCCGCGCAGGACCTGAAGACCAAGCGCGGCCGGGTGATCGTCGAGAAGGGCCAGGAGATCGATCGCCCCGAGCTTGCCGACCTCGTCGAGGCCTGGCAGGACGATTCCGATAAGGGCAGCGTGATCACCGTCAAGGTGCGCTCGGTGCTCAAGTGCGAGGCCCCGACAGGGGTCTGCCAGGCCTGCTACGGACGCTCGATGGCGACCGGCAACCTGGCCCAGATCGGAGACGCGGTCGGGATCATCGCGGCCCAGTCGATCGGTGAGCCGGGAACCCAGCTGACGATGCGTACCTTCCACACCGGCGGCGTCGCCGGCGCGGATATCACGCACGGCCTGCCGCGCGTGGTCGAGCTGTTCGAGGCCCGGCGCCCGAAGGGTCTGGCCAAGATGGCCCCGGTCGACGGCAAGGTGTCGATCGAGGACTCCGATAAGGCGATCACGGTCGTGATCACCGACGACGGCGGCGAGGAGCATCGCGAGACGTTCCCGCGGCGCACGCTGCTCTACGTCGAGGACGGCCAGAAGGTCACCGTCGGCCAGCAGCTCAACGAGGGCTCGCTTTACCCGCACGACCTGCTCGCCTTCGGCGGCAAGACACCCGTGGAGCGCCGGACAAACACCGAGCTGTACCTCGTCCGCGAGGTCCAGGAGGTCTACAAGTCCCAGGGCGTGGACATCAACGACAAGCACATCGAGCTGATCGTCCGCCAGATGATGAAGAAGGTTCGCGTTGACCAGAAGGGAGACACTGACCTGCTTCCCGGCCAGTTCGTTGACCGCAACGAGTACGCGCGGCTCAACCAGGATGTGATCGACGCCGGTGGCGAGGGCGCCCAGGCCGAGGAGATCATCCTCGGGATCACCAAGGCCTCGCTGAACACGGACTCGTTCCTGTCGGCCGCCTCCTTCCAGGAGACGACCAAGGTCCTGACCGACGCGGCGCTCGAGGGCAAGATCGATCGCCTCAACGGTCTGAAGGAGAACGTGATCATTGGCAAGCTGATCCCTGCGGCCACCGGGCTCAAGCGCTACCGCCGGATCGAGATCGAGCCGTCCGAGCCGCTGCCACGCGGGATCGACGAGGTCGGGCTGCTCGACCACGACGATCTCGCTGCCGAGCTCGGCCTGACCGACGGCGAGTCTCTGAGCGGATTCGCCGGCGGCCTGGAGCCTGACCTGTCCGATCTCGAGAACATCGGCAACGGTGGCTCGGCGCTCGGGTTCGCCGAGGAGCTCGCCGATCTCGATCTCCCGGCTGACAACGATTCCGAGTAGCTAAGGGCCCGGCGACGGGCTACATAACAGCTGATGATCTCCGGGGGCCCTAAAAGGGGCCCCCGGAGTCGTTGTGTGGCTAAGCGTGCAGGGATATAGTTGTGGCGCGTTAGTGAATGAAGGGGCTTCTTACTTTGCTGGCAAAGTGAGATATGGTAAGGTTTTAGACGTTGTTGGACATCGGGGGCGATCGGGACATCCGACTGGCTGGGGGCGCCCCCACTTTCAGGGGGAATACAGATGGCAACCGTCCCGTCAGGGAACGAGTTCTTAGTAGGACGCACGCCGTCCGCTGCTCACGAGTCGGTGGCTGTGCGCGCGCTGCTTGGCACCACGCTGGCGGCGGCCGTCGGCGCGGTGATCGTCGCCGCGGAGACGATCGTGCCGCTGCACATCCGAGCCGCTCGAACGTGCTCGGCGATCGAGACCGCAATCATGCTCGCGGCCGTGCTCAGCGCGGTGCTGCTGAGGTCGCAGTTCCTGCGGACCCGGCGCCTGTCTGACCTGTTTCTGCTCGCGGGGCTGGGCACGGTCGCGTGGACCCAGGTCGTGTTCCGGGCTCTGCCGGCGCTCAGCAACTTCAACGTCGATAGTTACGGGGCCGCCGCGAGCAACGCCTGCGCACTGCTGGTGACGGGCATGCTGCTCGCCGCCGCGTTCGTGCCCGCCAAACTGCTGGTCCCCGCCAAGCCCCGGCTCGCGGTGATGGCCGGCTTCATCGGTGTCTCCATTGTGCTGCTTGGGATCCTGCTCGACCGGATTGCGGGCATCAACAATCCGGGCTCGAACCCGATCTACGAGCCGATGGTGATGACACTCGCGTTCATCTCGTTCTGCGGTCTGCTGTTGACTGGATTCGGCTTCGCCAGCCGCGCCCACGACGGGGCGGGCGATCGGTGGCTGCTGGCGGGCGCCTCGTATCTGCTCGCGGCCGCAGCCCTGCAGCAGCTGATCCTGCCGCTCGCGGCGCACGACTGGGTTACGCCCGCGCACATCTTCAGATTGATCGCTTTCGCGCTGCTGCTCGTAGCCGCGTTGCGCATGTATCTGCGGACCCGCGATCAGGCCGCGCAGGAGGCCGTCAGCGCCGAGCGGGTTCGTATCGCGCGTGACCTGCATGATGGGCTGGCGCAGGACCTGGCATTCATCTCCGCGCAGGGAGAGCGTTTGGAACGCGAGTTCGGCGAGTCTCAGCTGGCGTTCGCCGCCCAGCGTGCGCTGGCCATGTCACGCGAGGCAATTGTCGACCTCGAGGCGTCACAGGCGTTCAGCACCGTGGAGGCCCTTCGTGACGTGGCCGCCGAGTTCGAGGCGCGCTTCGGGGTCCAGATCACCGTCCGGACCGAGAACACCGGAGATCAGGATGTGAGCGCCGCCGACCGCCGAGAGATCGTTCGGATCGCCCGCGAGGCGATCTCCAACGCCGTCCATCACGGCGGTGCCCAGCACGTCAAGGTGACGCTCGGCTCTCGGTACAGCGACCTGTTGTTGCACGTCTCCGACGACGGCTGCGGGCTCGGCCACCCCGAGGCGCAGGCGAACCCGGGCACCGGACTGGGCATGCGCACGATGCGAATCCGAGCGGAGGCGCTCGGTGGCCATCTGATCGCGCGCGCTCGCGACATCGGTGGCACGGAGGTCAGCGTGATGGCGGCCGGCAGCGAGGGCGAAGCCGCGCGCTGAGCCTGAGGGCACGCTGAGCCTGAGCGCAAGCTGAGACCGAGCGCACGCTGAGACCGAGCGGATGCGGCAGCCGCCGCGCCACCGTCCCTGCTGCCAGATCTAGGAGGCTTCGGCTACTTATCCGCGGGAACGAGGGGCCGGCCGTTGTCTGAGACAACGCGGTCACGCCCGTTGTCTGAGACAACGCGGTCACGCCCGTTCTCTGAGGCAGCGCGATCCCTGGAAACCAGGGATCCGGCTGCGTCGCCAAGCGCGGTGGGTGGAGGTGCGCCGAAGGGGGGTGGCGTGCGTCCCGCCAGGGTGCTCAACGCCAGTCGAGCCGCCGCCCGCCGCTGCGCACCACTTTCATCACGCGGCGGTACGACCGCGCGCAGCAGATGGCGGACGCCCACAGCTGCGAGATAGCCGGCGGCGTAGTTGGAGCTGAAGTGTTTGCGAGCGTACTGGCGGCGGGTGTACGCGTCCTGCGCGACCATCTTCGGCCGCACGCCACCCTTGGCGGCGTGATGAACGATGGTCATCTGGGGCAGGTGCCGCGTCGTCCACCCGGCGCGCTTCATGCGCAGACAGAGGTCCGGCTCCTCGGAGTAGATGAAGAACCGCTCATCGAGCAGACCGGCGCCGAGCAGCGCTTCGCGGCGGGCCAGCATGAATGAGCCGGAGGTCCAGTCGCAATCAACCTCCTTGTCGTACAACGACATATCGAGCTCGCGCTCGCCGCTCCAGCTCCCCGAGATCGGCCATCGCTCGGAGGCAAGCGCATCCGCAAGAGCGCGCGTCACACTCGGGAAGCGACGAATCGTCGGCCACAGCGTGCCATCGGCCGTGATCTGCTTGACGCCTGCAAGCCCGACCTCCGGTCTTTCGTCAAGCGCCGCGACGAGCTCGCCGAAGGTTCCCTTCACCACCTCGGTGTCAGGGTTCAGCAAGAGTGCGTATCGAGCGCTGCAGGTCAGCAGCCCGCGGTTATTCGCATGGCCGAAGCCGCGGTTCACGGAGCTGACGACGCGCGCCTCGGGAAACCGCGACTGCACCAATTCGGGAGTGCCGTCGGTCGACGAATTGTCGACGACCACGACGTCGAGGCGTGCGCCCCCAGCGTGCTCGAACACCGTCCGCAGGCATGGCTCCAGCCACCGTGCCTCGTTCGTCGAGACGACGATGATCGCGAGATCTGCCGGGTGATTTGAGTCCCCCGTCATCCGGGCCGCCGTCGCATCGAGGCGTTAGATCGTCAAGCCTCGCGCGGCAAGTTCGCGCGTGGCGTCGTCGACGCGGTCCTCAGCTTGCTGCTGTTCCAGCCACTCGACGAGCCGGCTCATGCCGTCCTCGAAGCTGGTCTGCGCCTCGAAGCCGAGCAGCTCCCGCGCGCGAGCCGGATCCGCGTAACAGTGGCGGATGTCGCCCGCGCGGTAACGCCCATTGCGCTCGGGCTCGATATCGAGTCCCAGGCCGTCTGAGATCACACGAGCGACATCCGCAACACTCGTGGCGTGCCCGGTGCCGAGATTGACGGCATGTCCAACCGCCGCCTCAGACTCGAGCGCCAGCAGGATGCCCTGCACAACGTCGGAGACGTGGGTGAAATCGCGACTCTGGGCGCCGTCCTCGAAGATCATCGGGCTCCGGCCGTTCAGCAGGCGCGAGGCGAAGATCGCGGCGACGCCCGTGTACGGGTTGGACAGCGCCTGACCGGGACCGTAGACGTTGAAGAAGCGAAGCGCCACCGTCGGAATGCCGTACGCGGCGCCCGTAACCAGGGACATCTCCTCGTGGTCACGTTTGTTGATGGCGTAGATCGAGGTGGGCAGCAGCTGCTTGGTCTCGCGTGTGCCGATCGGCTCCATTTCACGGCCGCAGGTCGGGCAGTGCATCTCCCACGAGCGGGCGATCAACTGCTCCTCGGGGCGGGGGCCCGGCGCCATTCGCCCATCTTCAGAGCAGACGTATTCGCCCTCGCCGTAGATGGACATTGACGATGCAACCACCAGGCGACCCGGCAGCGGGCGCGTCGCGATGAGCGCCTCGAGAAAGCGCGCCGTGGCCATCGTGTTGAGCTCGGTGTAACGAGCAATCTCATACATCGACTGGCCAACCCCAACGGCGGCGGCGAGGTGTACCACCCTGTCGACGCCTTCGAGCGCCTGGGTGGCCAGCTTGGTGTCACCAACGTTTCCGACCAGGAACTCAACGCCGGAGGGGATCTCCGGGGGTGCCTGGCCATGAACCTGGGACTCGAGGCTATCGAGCACCACCACCTGATCGCCGCGTTCGGTGAGGGCGCGCACGAGGTGAGTGCCGATAAAACCGGCACCGCCGGTCACGAGCGTCTTCATCGAGGAACCGATCCTTTGTTCGAGGAGCTCTGTCTACATCCGAGCAACGACCGGTGACCGTGCGTTCTTCCAACGCATCACGCCTGCCGCCGGCAATTGATCAACAGAACGCGACCTCGACATCGTCTCCGCAACGAAGCCGCATCGCCCGAGGAAGCGAGAAGTCGCGATAGATGCGCGCGTTGGTGCCGACAACGCTGGCGACCAACCGCCCGTCAAGGTGAGTGATGCTCGCGCCGGGCGAGATGATCGAACGCTCGACCTCGGCGCCCTCGATCCGGGCCCCTGCGCCGATCGACGTGTACGGGCCGACGTACGCATCTACCACTTGTGCGCGCTCGCCGATGATCGCCGGACCCACGATCACGCTCGAGGTGACGCACGCGGTCGCGTGGATCGCGACCCGGCCCTCAATCTTGTTGTCGCCATCGTGTGCCGGCTCGTCGTCCGGGGACAGCGCGTCGAGCGTGGCTCGGTTGAGCTCCAGGAGATCTGCGACATCGCCCGAGTAATGACGCCATCCCCGCACAACCTGGACGTCGAGTTGGCCGCCTGAGCTTGCAACCATATCGCCCACCGCAGCGAGGTCGAGCTGCTCACCGGCATACAAGTTCGCCTCGGCCGCCCGATACAGCGCGCCGGGGCCGAACAGACAGACGCCGGCGATCCCCGGCAACGTCCTCGCGAAATTTGACTCCGCGAGACGCAGGAGACGGCGGGCCGGCATGCCCAAGCGCCCCGCCTTATCCGCGGTCGGGTGAACGAGCAGCATGAGGTCGGTTGCGCTCTCTGCGAGCCGCTCGGTGAACGGTGCGAGCGGCTCGGCGAGCATCCCGTCACCGCGGTGGACGATGCAGGACGCCCCGCCGACGCGTTCGGCGGCGCAGCGGAGCGCGTCGCCGACATCCGAGCCGTTCTCGGACACCACGTAGCGCACAGGGACGTCCGCCGGTCCTTCGTCAGCAATCGACCCGCGCACTTCATCGGCGAGCGTCTCCGGGGTGACGACGATGTTCTCGTCCACTCCCGCAGCGTGCAGCGCGTCCAGGACGTGCCACAGGATCGGTCGATTTGCGACCGGTTGCAGGGCGGTTGCGGCCCTGCCGACGGCGCGCGTTGCGTTCGGCGGGGGCGGGGCCACCAGGATGACTCCCTTACGTGCCACGGAGAGATAACGGTCCGCGTGCCTCGCCTCTCGCGTCGCGAGAGCGATTGATCGAATTTTTCGGCGGGGATCGGAACCAGGAAAGTGCTCGAGACGCGCGCGCGTGGCTCCCAAGCCTGCGCCCGACTACAGGGGGCTTCTAGCTTTCCGGCCTCGGGCTTCGCTCCGCGGCCGCCGGCTTGCAAGGTTCAAAGCTACAACCCGACAGGCGATTTCAAACTACACAGCCGGTCGAAATGTGGGCCATTCGAGCCGGTGGGGACCGAATCGACGTCGCCAGGGCCGAGCGAACCCAGCATTGCCACTTATCGATCGAGAATCTCGCGGGGCCGTAAGAAATCTCCGGCCGGTGACGTTTCATTTCCTGGTTGCGCAAACGCAGCGCGAGGCTCTATGGCCCAATCTCGAATCACCACCCTGGATGGACTCCGCGCTCTCGCAGTCACCGGAGTCGTCATGGATCACCTCACCGGCTGGTTCACCGGCGGCGGTGACGGCGTCGCGATCTTCTTCGTCCTATCAGGCTTCCTGATCACCACGCTTCTCGTTGAAGAAACGCAGCGGGACGGCACGATCCGACTCGGGCGATTCTACGCGCGCCGCTGGCTGCGGCTCTACCCCCCGCTGCTGCTGATGCTCATCGTCACCGCACCGTTCGCGCACCCCACCGCCGCGCAACTCCTCGGGCCAACCACCTACACCACAAACCTCCTCGACTGGTTCGGTCACGGAACCGGCTACTACGGGCAAACCTGGTCGCTGGCGCTTGAGGAGCAGTTCTATCTCCTCTGGCCGCTGCTATTGCCGTTCGTCCTCCGGCTGGGCGCCCGCAGGGGCGCCGCCATCCTATTTGCCCTCGCGATCGGCACGCATATCTGCGGCCAGCTCCACTTCGCGTTCGGACTGCCAACCGACAATCCGCTGGCCGTCTATAACCCGGTCTGGCAGTCCGGAGCGATCATGATGGGCTGCGCGCTCTCGCTCGCCACCCAGGGCGGGCGCTGGCGGCCACCCCGGCCCTCGCTGTTCGTCACCGCTGGCACCATCATCTGCGTCACGTCCGCGTTCCTCCAATCCGCGATATCGCTATTCGACGGATTCCTGATGGGCATCGTGCCCGAACTCGCCGCGGCCGGCCTGATCATTGGCTTGATCCACACCCGCCACGGACTCGCGCGAGCGTTCACCTGGGGGGCAGTCGTGTGGGTGGGGCGACGCTCCTACGCGATCTACCTCTGGCACTACCCGCTGATCGCATACTCCGACGCGCACCATTGGCGCGGACGGATCGCTGCGCTGCTCGTGATCGGTTCGGTGGCCGCAGCCGAAGTGTCGTGGCGTCTGGTCGAAGCGCCGATCGCGCGGTACAAACGCCGGCAAGACGCGGCCGCCCGCGAGAGTCCATCGCCAGCACCCGTCATCGTGGCACCGGAGACAGTCTGACGACCAGCAGCCGGCTCCGCGCCAAAAGGAGCCCAGTTTGCAACTTGCGCAGCTGGCCACGTTTCACCCGGCGCCGACTGCGAGACGAAGAGTCTTAACAAAAGCTGCGCTTAGCTCTCGCGAGTTACAACGGTCTGCGCGCGTTGGTTGTCTAGAAGTGCACTTGCTCTCGACCATCCTCGCCCCGCGCAGGCGCGTTCTGACGGTCCTTGCGCTGCTTGGCGCCCTCATCCTGACCGGCCTCACGCTGGCGACCGGTGGCTCGGCCGCGAGCGGCGGACCTTGCACGCCGCCGGTTGCAAACCCGATCGTTTGCGAGAACAGCCTGCCCGGAGATCCGCCAAGCGACTGGGAGGTGACCGGAGCCGGGGACTCGTCGATTCAAGGATTCGCCACGCAGATCGGCGTCAATGTCGGCCAGACCGAGAACTTCAAGATCAATACGCCGTCGACCAACTACCACATCGACATCCTGCGTCTCGGCTACTACGGGGGCGACGGCGCGCGCTTGATCGCCTCGAACATCAAGCCCTCGGTGACGTTGCCGCAGACCCAGCCGTCCTGTCTGACCGATTCCTCGACGGGCGAGATCGACTGCGGCAACTGGGGCGTCTCGGCATCCTGGACGGTGCCGTCGACAGCGGTTTCCGGGCTCTACATCGCCCATCTGGTCCGCGATGACTCAAAGGACCCCGGCGGGGACAGCCAGATCCTGTTTGTCGTCCGCAACGACTCGAGCCACTCGGACATCCTCCTGCAGACCTCCGATGAGACCTGGGAGGCGTACAACGACTACGGCGGCAACAGCCTCTATACGTGCACCGTCGCGTGCCCTCCCGGCAACCCACTCGCGTACAAAGCCGCGTACGCCGTCTCCTACAACCGCCCGTTCGATGGCGCGCTGACCACCGACAACGGAGCCTCAGACCCATTCTACGCGGAGTACCAGATGATCCGCTGGATGGAGGAAAACGGCTATGACGTGAGCTACACGAATGAGTCCAACGTCGACAGCAACGGATCGCTGCTGCTCAATCACAAGGTCTTCATCTCGAGCGGCCATGACGAGTACTGGTCGGCTGGGCAGCGTGCCAACGTGCAGGCCGCGTTGAAGGCGGGGGTCAACCTCGCGTTCTTCAGCGGTAACGAAGTGTTCTGGAAGACGCGCTGGGGCAACAGCATCGATGGCTCGAACACGCCCTACCGCACGGTGGTCACGTACAAGGAGACGCACTTCAACGCTCCGACAGACCCGCAGGATCCACCCACCTGGACCGGTGCCTGGGCCGACCCTCGCTTCAGCCCGCCAGCGGACGGCGGTCAGCCGGCAAACGCGCTGACCGGACAGCAGTTCATCGTCAACGGCGGATCGTCGGACATCTCCGTCCCCTACCAGTACAGCAAGCTGCGGTTCTGGCGCAATACCGCGGTCTCACAACTGACGCCCGGTCAGAGCTTGACGCTGGCGCCGGGCAACCAGATGCTGGGTTACGAGTGGGACCAGGACGAGGACAACGGTTTTCGACCAACGGGCCTGTTCGACATGTCGAGCACCACGGTCAGTGGAGTACAGGCGTTCACCGATTACGGCAGCCTGCTCAACGATAAGGCCACCGCAACGCACCACCTCACCTTGTACCGCGCGCCGAGCGGCGCGCTGGTCTTCGGTGCGGGAACCGTCCAGTGGTCCTGGGGTCTTGACGACACGAACGCCTGGGACGAGCCCGGTGCGCCGTTCGGTTCGAAACCTGATCCCACCGTCGAGCAGGCGACCGTAAACCTGTTCGCGGACATGGGCGCACAGCCCGCATCACTGATCTCCGGATTGGTCCCGGCGACCCAGGGCACGAACACAACCCCGCCCACCTCGACGATCACGTCGCCGACCGCGGGCGCGACGCTGCAGGACAACAGTGCGGTCACGGTTACGGGGACGGCGACCGATCCCGGTGGCGGCGTGATTGCGGAGGTCGACGTATCGACCGACGGTGGCGCCACCTGGCATCCGGCGACGATCGGCAACGACGCACAGACCGTCAACTGGTCCTATAACTGGGTCGACCGCAGCAGCCCGACGACGACGATCATGTCGAGGGCGATCGACGACAGCGGCAACATCGAAAAGCCTTCAGCGGGCGTCCAGGTAAACGTCAATTGTCCGTGCTCGCTATGGGGTTCCGGCGTCACTCCGACGACGGTCGACTCGGGGGACAGCGGCTCGGTCGAGCTCGGAATGAAGTTCACCTCGGATGCGTTCGGGACGATCAGCGGGGTCCGGTTCTACAAGTCGGCGGCCAATACCGGCACGCACGTCGGCAGTCTGTACACCGCGAACGGCACGTTGCTGGCGTCGGCCACGTTCGCCAATGAGACGCCCTCCGGCTGGCAGCAGGTCAGCTTCTCGCAGCCGGTGCCGATCAACCCGAACACCACCTATGTCATCGCGTACTTCGCGCCCTCCGGTCATTACTCAGACGACCAGTACTACTTCGACAATCCGCCCCCGACGGGCGGCAACGCTCTCAACAGCCCACCGCTGCACGCCGTTCCGACAACCGCGACGACCACGAACGGCCTGTACACGTACAGCACTTCGAGCACCTTCCCGACGAACGTCAACAGCGGCGGCGACA
Source organism: uncultured Solirubrobacterales bacterium (assembly GCA_963770885.1). GTDB lineage: Bacteria > Actinomycetota > Thermoleophilia > Solirubrobacterales > Solirubrobacteraceae > Palsa-465. The sequence continues at coordinate 635,875 of CAVYRI010000005.1, forward strand.
ACTACTGGGTCGATCCCGTGTTCTCGCCGGCCTCGGCGCCCGGCCAGGTCACCGGTGTGACGGCGACCGGTGGGGTCGGGGCGGCGACGGTCAACTGGAACGCGCCGGCGACCGGTGGGGCGCCGACGACCTACACGATCACGCCGTACATCGGTTCGGCGGCGCAGCAGACGACGACCGTGACCGGTTCGCCGCCGGCGACCAGCGCGACCGTCACGGGTCTGACGGGCGGAACCAGCTACACGTTCACGGTCCAGGCTTCCAACCCGCTCGGCAACGGCGCAGTCTCGGGGCAGTCCAACGCGGTCACGCCGACCGCTCCGACGGCCCCGACGGCACCCACAGGCGTGAGCGCGAGCGGCGCATCGAGCCAGGCGCTCGTCAGCTGGACCGCGCCGGCGAACAATGGTGGGAGTTCGATCACGGGCTATACGGTGACGCCGTTTATCGGATCGAACGCTCAGACGCCGGTCCAGGTGGGTGGGTCGGCAAGTCAGGCGACGGTCACCGGACTCAATAACGGGACCAGCTACACATTCACCGTCACCGCCACGAATGCGATCGGGACTAGTCCGGCGTCGACGGCCTCGAACTCGGCCACCCCGCAGGACACGATCTTCGACTTCTCGGCCCCGGCCGCCTCGGCCGTCGACTCCGGCGACGGTTCTGGCGTCAACCTGGGCGTAAAGTTCACCGCCAGTCAGGCCGGGACGGTGAGCGGGATCCGCTTCTACAAGGCTGCGGCCAACACCGGCACTCATATCGGGAGCCTGTACACGGCCAGTGGGACGTTGCTCGCGACGGCCACGTTCACCAATGAGACGGCGTCGGGCTGGCAGCAGGTCAATTTCTCGCAGCCGGTGGCGATCTCTGCGAACACCACCTATGTCGCGGCCTACTTCGCCCCGCTCGGTCATTACTCCGACTCCGCGGCCGCGTTCGCCAGCTCCGGCGTCAGCAACCCGCCGCTGCAGGCGGTCGCCAACTCCAGCAGCGCCAACGGTGTCTATGCCTACGGCAACTCGGCCAACTTCCCATCAAGCAGCTTCAACTCGACCAACTACTGGGTAGACGTGGACTTCCAGCCGACGTCGCCGCCTGGCCAGGTCACCGGTGTGACCGCGACCGGCGGTCAAGCATCGGCGACGGTCAACTGGAACGCGCCGGCGACCGGTGGGGCGCCGACGACCTACACGATCACGCCGTACATCGGTTCGGCGGCGCAGCAGACGACGACCGTGACCGGTTCGCCGCCGGCGACCAGCGCGACCGTCACGGGTCTGACGGGCGGAACCAGCTACACGTTCACGGTGCAGGCGTCGAGTAGCGCCGGGAACGGGCCCGTGTCCTCACAATCCAACGCGGTCACGCCGACCTCGGCTTCACCGCCGTCGGCGCCGACGAATGTGTCAGCGGCGGGCGCCTCGAGCCAGGCTCTGGTGACCTGGTCGGCGCCTAGCAACAACGGCGGGAGCCCGATCACGGGCTATACGGTGACGCCGTTCATCGGATCGAACGCCCAGACGCCGGTCCAGGTGGGTGGGTCGGCAAGTCAGGCGACGGTCACCGGACTCAATAACGGGACCAGCTACACATTCACCGTCACCGCCACGAATGCGATCGGGACCAGTCCGGCGTCGACGGCCTCGAACTCGGCCACCCCGCAGGACACGATCTTCGACTTCTCGGCCCCCACCGGTTCGGCGGTCGACTCCGGCGACACCACTGGCGTCAACCTTGGCGTGAAGTTCACCTCTGACACGTTCGGAACCGTGACCGGGATCCGCTTCTACAAGGCCGCGGCCAACACCGGCACCCACATCGGGAGCCTGTACACGGCCAGCGGGACGTTGCTCGCGACGGCCACGTTCACCAATGAGACGGCGTCGGGCTGGCAGCAGGTCAACTTCTCGCAGCCGGTGGCGATCAACCCGAACACCACCTATGTCGCCGCGTACTTCGCGCCTTCCGGTCATTACTCTGACACCGCGTCTGCGTTCGCCACCGCCGGCGTCAACAACGCGCCGCTACACGCGCTCCCCAATGCCACCAGCGCCGACGGCGTGTATGCCTACGGCCGATCGGCGACCTTCCCAAGCAGCGCTTACCAGTCGACCAACTACTGGGTGGACGTCGACTTCAGTCCGGTCTCCGCTGCACCGGGGCAGGTGACCGGCGTGACCGCGACCGGCGGGTCGGGATCGGCGACCGTGAGCTGGAGCGCGCCGTCCAGCGGTGGGCCGCCGACGACCTACACGATCACGCCCTACATCGGCACCACCGCGCAACCGACGACGACCGTGACCGGATCGCCACCGGCGACCACCGGCACCGTGAACGGGTTGACCGCGGGTACGACGTACACGTTCACGGTTACCGCGTCCAATCCGCAGGGCTCCGGGCCTGCCTCGGCTCAGTCGAACCCGGTCGGGACGGCGTCGGCCCCCGGGGCTCCGACCAGCGTGACGGCGAGCGGCGCATCGAGCCAGGCGCTGGTCAGCTGGACCGCGCCGGCGAACAATGGTGGGAGTTCGATCACGGGCTATACGGTGACGCCGTTCATCGGATCGAGCGCTCAGACGCCGGTCCAGGTCGGTGGGTCGGCCAACTCGGCGTCGATCACCGGGCTCACCAACGGGACCAGCTACACGTTCACGGTCACGGCCACGAACGCGATCGGCACCAGCCCGGCCTCGACCGCGTCCAACGCGGCGGTGCCTGAGGACACGATCTTCGACTTCGCGACGCCCGCGACTATCGACTCAGGCGACAACTCCTCGGTCGAGCTCGGCGTGAAGTTCACCTCTGACCAGGCCGGGATGGTGACCGGGGTCCGCTTCTACAAAGCGGCGAACAACACGGGCACGCATATCGGGAGCCTCTGGACCTCAACCGGCACCTTGCTGGCGTCGGCGACGTTCACGAACGAAACCGCGTCCGGCTGGCAGATGGTCAACTTCTCCCAGCCGGTGGCGATCTCAGCGAACACCACCTACGTCGCGGCGTACCTGGCGCCCCAAGGGCACTACTCGGTCACTGGAGCGGCGTTCGCCACAGGCGGGGTAGATAACCCGCCGCTGCACGCAATTCCGAACTCCACGAGCGTTAATGGCGTGTATGCGTACAGCAGGACGAGCACCTTCCCGGCCAGCAGCTACAACTCGAGCAACTACTGGGTGGACCCGATGTTCGCATCGGGATCGTAGGAACACCGGGCCCCAGCGAGCAGATAAGCATCAGCATGACCATCAACTCTGAGCAGGGTGAACAATGAGCAAGGCACCGCAGATCGATCGTCGGCCAGACCGCACTCGACGCAAGGGGCCCGTGTTGCCAGGCATGATCCTGGCCTGCGGCGCAGCGCTGTTGATCACCGCGTGTGGTGGAAGTTCCTCAACGCCGGCCGGCTCCTCGTCAACACCATCGGCGAACGTGACTGCAGGGACGTCCAGCGCGCAGCAGAGCACCGCTGGTGCCAACAAGACCCAAGGCTCGAGCTCGAGCGATCATGCGGCCGGCAAATCTCAGAGGATCGTGAAGTCCGACGACGTCGTGACCCACGGCAATCCAACCCACCGGCCGGTACACGGTACCGGCGGAGCCACGCATAACGACGACAACCCGGGCGTGGCCGATACCGGCGGGCCGGTAGCCCACAACGGCCAGCCGGTCGCTGGTCAGGTGAACCCGTGCGCGCTCGTCTCGAAGTCCGAGGCGCAGTCGATCGTCGGGGGGCAGCTGGATGTTCCGCTCGAGGCGCCCCTCGGCCCGACCTGCATCTATCAGAGAGCCGGCAACAGGAGCGCGGTCACGCTCGCAGTCGAGTCAATCAATTTCTCCCAGGTGAAGCAGCACATCACCCACACCAAGCAGGTGGTCGTCCAGGGCCGTCCGGCGTACTGCGGCAACTACGGCCGGCCGACGACGTTTGTCCCGCTCAGCGGCAATCAGGTCCTGACGGTCACGGCGCCTTGCTCGGAAGGCAAGCTGTTCGCGGCCCGGGCGCTTCCGCGACTGGAGGCGTAGCCGTGAGGGAATACGACGCAACAGCTGCGAACGCCGAGCAGCCGGTCCTGCGCGGGCTGGTCGTCGGGTTGGGCGTGATGGGCGGCTACCACCTGCGCATTCTGAGCGCCTTTCCGGGAGTCGAAGTCGCCGGCGTGGTCGAGTGCGACGAAGCCAGACGTCAGGAACTGCTGCGTGCGCATCCGGCGACGGCGGGCTACGGAGATCTCGAGGACGCGCTGGCCGAGCAGCAGTTCGACTTCGCCTGTCTTGCCGTGCCCGTGGCTGCGCTGCCTGAATGCGCCTCGGCGGTGCTCGCCGCCGGCGTGCACGCGTTCGTCGAGAAGCCGATGGCGCCGAGCGAGGATCAGGCGCGGGAGTTGCTGGTCGAGGCCGACGAGCAGGGGCTTGTGCTCGGAGTCGGTTTCGTCGAGCGGTTCAACCCCGCCGTGGTCGCTCTGAAGCGCAAACTTGATGATGGTGCGGCCGGACGGATCGTGCAGATGCACGCGCGACGTCTGAGCCCGTTCCCAAACCGCAACGGGATGGCGGGCGTCGCTCTCGACCTGGCAACGCACGACATCGACGTGATGCGCTTCCTGTCGGGCTCAGAAGTGGAGCGCGTCTACGCCGAGTCAGGCGCGCGGGCACGCGAGGAGGGAGACGATCTACTGTCCGCCACGCTGCGGTTCGACTCCGGCTCCACAGGCCTGCTCGAGGTTAACTGGATCACGCCGACCAAGGTGCGTGAGTTGACGGTGCTCGGAGCAGGAGGCATGTTCGTGGTCAACTACCTGACCCAGGACCTCACCTTCTACGAGCATCCCACCAGGTCGATCGAGTGGGATCAGCTTTCGGGCATGCGCGGCGGGGGAGAGGGCGACATGGTGCGCTATGCGCTCAATCGCCGGGAGCCACTTCGCGTGCAGTGGGAAGCATTCATCGATGCCGTGCGCTTCGGCGAATCGCCCACGGTCCGAGGGGGCGACGCGCTAGCCGCTCTCTCGACCGCGCGCGCGATCCAGCGGGCCGGGGTTGAGCACCAGGTCGTCGTGCCCCAGTACCGCGAGCTCAGCGTCGCCTAGCAGCCGGCTCGGCGATCACGTCGCCGACGGCGCTCGCCACGCGCTCCATGTCGCGCTCGTCCAGGCCCTGGTGGACCGGAAGCGCGAGCGTCTGTTCCACCAGCCTGTATGACGCCGGGAGATCACCGGGCGCGGTCCCACACCGGTCCATGAAGGCGGGTTCGGCATGCATCGCGTAGGTCCCTAGGGTCGCCTCGATCCCGAGCTCGCGGAGCATGCCAATCGTCAGGTCACGATCAATCCGGTCGTCGAGCGTGACCACGTAGGCCTGGTAGGGATGGCGATGGCCGTCTGGCTCGGCCTGCGCAACCAGCCCCTCGACGTGGCTCAGGTGATCGGTCAGCGCTGAGGCCAGCTCACGGCGCCGTTGCACGACCGCTTCGTAGCTGGGCGCCTGGGAGAGGCCGAGCGCGGCGTTGAGCTCGCTCATCCGGAAGTTGAATCCGGGCTCGACAAACTTGGCCCGCCATCCATCGCGCTCGGTGCCATGGTTGCGCAGACGTCGCAAGCGCTCGGCGAGCGCGTCGTCGTCGGTCGTCACCATTCCCCCCTCGCCCGTCGTCAGCGACTTGCGCGGATGAAAGCTGAACGCACTGAGGCGGCCAAATGATCCACACCGGCGCGAACCGATCCCACCGCCGAGCCCACAAGCCGAGTCGCAGAGCAACGGAATGCCGCGCTCTGCCAGCAGTGGCTCAATCCGTGCGTAGTCTGCGGGCAGCCCGAACACGTCGACCGTGATCACGGCCGAGGTACGGTCAGTGATGGCGTCAGCGAGTAGATCTGGATCGATGCAGTAGGTCTGCGGATCCGCGTCGATGAGACGAAGCTCGGCTCCCCGCTGCAGCACCACGTTGCCGGTTGCCGGGTAGGTGAAGTCAGCCGCGAGCACCTCGCTTCCCGGCCCGATGTCGAGCGCCGCGAGCGCGAGCTCGAGCGCGGTCGTGGCTGACGTGACCGCGACCGCGTGACGCGCGTCGCACATCTCGGCAACCGCGCGCTCAAACTCCTCGACAACGGGCCCTTGGGTCAGCCGTCCACTCGTCAGCACGCGCTCGAGTGCTGCGAGCGCGTCGGCATCGAAGTGCGGCTCGGCTAGGTGCAGGACTCTGGTATCGCTCATCGACTCACCCGCTCCCCGCGCCGACGCCGGACGCGTGCCGGTACTCCCGCGGCGACGGCCCCTGCGGGCACCTCACCTTTGACGATCGATCCGGCTCCGATCTGGGCACCGGCGCCGATTCGGGCGCCCGGCAGCAGGATCGATCCGACACCGATGTCACAGCCTTCGCCGACGTCGATCGGCGCGAACTCAAGTGGGGCATCGATGATCGGGGCGGGCGGTGCGGCCTCGATGTGCGTCGAGGTGAGCATCATCACGCGGGGCCCGATGCCGGCTCGGCGACCGATCCGGATTCCGCCGGCGCTATGCAGGTAGCAGTCCTGCCCGATCCATGCGCCCTGTTCGATCACAAGCTCCCCACGGGTGTCGCCTTTGAGCATTGTGCGGTGCCCCAGGTACACCTCATCTTCAAGGTGCACGTGCGCTGCATTGAAGATCAGTACGCCCTCTTCGATCACCACATCATCTCCAAGCGACCCGAGGTCTCCGAGCTCGAAGCGGCCGCTCCCGTGGGACTTGGGGGTCATCCACGTCCGATCATCAGTTGTCGTTCATCCCCGAACCCGCGTCAATGCCGGCATGGACCACAGGTTAGCTGCCGATTCTGCTTCGGGCTTGCATGATTCCGACATTTGCGCACAAGGAGCGTGGAGGCTCTCACGTTATCTACGTGTGGAGAAACCGATCACGCGCGAGGAGTGGCGTGACCTTGGGGCGCGCCAGCGACGCAAGCTCGGCCGCTCGCCGGGGCCCACGCCGTACCAGCTTCCGGATTTCAGTCTCGACGGATACGCGGGCCTGATCGTCCGGCTCAGGGAGGCCGGCTATCGGTTTGCGCCCGCCGGAGCGATGCGCTCGGTCGAATCACGGCCGACGTTATACCTCCGTCACGACATCGATCTCCATCTCGTGCACGTCGATCGGATGGCCGAGCTCGAGGCGAGTCTGGGCGTCAGCGCGACCTACTACCTGGCCCTGACTCAGCCCTACAACGTGATGAGCTCCGAGAACGGAGCACTGATTGGGCGGCTGATCGAGCTCGGTCACGAGATCGGTCTGCACTATGACCTGGTCTGCTACCCGACTGATCCCGACGAGGCGCTCGAGCGTCTGGACTGGGAGGTTTCGGTCCTTGAGCGGGTCAGCGGCACGGCGGTACGCTCGATCTGTATGCACCAGCCACATACGGGCCTGGAGAACCTGTTCGCGATCGGCGGCCGGTGGCTCAATCCGCACGATCCGAGGCTGGCGAAAGGGCTCATGTACGTGAGCGACAGCTGCCGGGCATGGCGCGACGAATCACTACTGCGCTGTCTGGGCGACGACCCTCCGACGCGCGTAATGCTCAACACTCACCCCGAGGTGTGGCTGGACGGCTCGATCCTCGAGCGGGAACGCTACCTGGACGAGGTCGTGATGCGCAACGCGACCGAACAACCGCGCCGATACATCGACGAGACCGTCCGCGCCCTCTGGAGGCATCACGCCGGCGGTCGCGCCCACGATGCCCGGGCCGGCATCGCCCGCGAGCTAGCATGACTCAGCTCTCTGGTGCCGACCGTCCTCGATGTCGCTGATTACCTAAACGCCCGCGAGCAACTCGCGGGCGCCGATCACCGTTGTGCCTCGATGGCGATCCAAGGGCCCGCTGCGATCGGCCAGGCAACGGAGGGTGACGTCAGCTTCATAAGCGCGTCCGGCTCTCGGGCGCTCGGGATGCTGCAGGCCACAGGCGCAACACTCGTGCTGCTCGGAGACGAACCGGCCCTGCAGACCGAACAGCCGCCACCGGTCACCTTGGCCTGCCCGAACCCTCGTCTCGCGTTCATGCGCGTCGTCTCGCACTTCTTTGGGGAGCGGCGACCGACCGGCATCCATCCCAGCGCCGTGATTGATGACCGTGCGATCGTGCCCGCGAGTGCCTACGTGGGTCCGCTTGCGACGATCGGTGCGGATGCACGACTCGGCGAGCGGACCATTGTCCACGCCGGCGTGCACGTGTACGCGGGTTGCACGATCGGCGCTGATTGCACAATTCATCCGGGCACCGTGATCGGCGCGGACGGCTTTGGGTTTGAGCGCAATGAGCGTGGCGCACCGGAGCGCTTCCCTCACCTGGGCACGGTCGTGATCGAGGACAACGTCGAGATCGGCGCCAACTCATGCATCGATCGAGCGACGCTGGGGGCGACCGTGATCCATTCCGATGCCCGGATCGACAACCTGGTCTACATCGCCCACGGCGTGGAAGTCGGGAGCGGAGCGCTCGTTATGACCCTGACGAGCGTCGGTGGCGGCGCGCAACTCGGCGATCGAAGCTGGATCTCCCCGTCCTCGACCCTGCGCGATCACATCTCGGTCGGCGATGACGCGACCGTGGGCCTTGGAGCCGTCGTCGTCCGCGACGTCGCACCGGGCGCCACCGTGGCTGGGAATCCGGCGCGGGAGCTCGCCGAGCTGAAGGCAATGCACGCCGCTGTGCGCGACTTGGTGGCCGGCGGCGGCGAGGGGCTCTAAAAACAGCACCACCTGTGACGGGCCAGCCCAGCTTGACGCACCGCGAGTAAGGGGTGTGTGCGCACGTTATTGCTGTGGGGCGCGAAACAAGAGCGCGTCGCCGCTCAATCTGCGACCAGGCCAATAAGACCAATTGCCCGACGGCGTTACGCAACCGTCGCGTTAGATAGGAGTACTCGCGTGGATCTACGAGGCAAACGAATCGTCGCGATCGGCGGGGCCGGACTGATCGGCTCCCACACCGTCGACGCGCTCAGAGAGCATGACGTGGCCGAGATCGTCGTCTACGACAATTTCCTGCGGGGCAGCGAAGAGAATCTCGCCGATGCGCTCCAGGACCCGCGCGTGAAGATCTACGAGGCGGGCGGCGACATCCTCCACACCGACATCCTGGCGAAGGCGCTCAAAGGCGCCGACGGCGTGTTTCATTTCGCCGCGTTGTGGCTGTTGCAGTGCTACGAGTACCCGCGCGCCGCCTTTGAGGTCAACGTCCGCGGTACGTTCAACGTGTTCGAGGCGTGCGTCGCGGCCGGCGTGCAGCGGCTCGTCTACTCATCGTCTGCGTCGGTCTACGGCGATGCTGTCGAGCAGCCGATGACCGAGGATCACCCGTTCAACTTCACCGACTTCTACGGGGCCACCAAGGTCGCCGGCGAAGCGATGGCGAGAGCGCTTCACACGCGGTACTCGCTGCCGTACGTCGGTTTGCGCTACATGAATGTGTACGGGCCGCGCCAGGACTACCAAGGCGCGTACATCGCGGTGATCATGAAGATGCTCGACGCGATTGATCGGGGCGAGCCGCTCGTGATCTATGGCGATGGCAGCCAGGCGTACGATTTCGTCTACGTGGGGGACTGCGCCTCCGCGAATGTCTGCGCGATGGCGGCGGACACCGTGGATCGCGTCTACAACGTGTGCACCGGACGGCGGACCTCGATCCGAGAGCTCGCCGAGATGCTGCTGGAGATCACCGACTCCGATGTCGGAATACACCTCGAGCCATCGGGGCTGACGTTCGTGAAGAATCGAATCGGCTCGACGGACCGCGCCGAGTCAGAGATCGCCTTCGAGGCACGCGTACCCCTCGAAGAGGGACTGCGCGGGCTGATCGAGTGGCGCCAGGCCCATCAGGAGCAGGTCGCCGACCGCCGCAACAAGGCAGCACAACCCGCCTGAACGTGCGTCCGCGATGTAACCGGCTGGAGCTTTCGAGGCCACGGTGACCCACCCAAGTGAATCGCTTGCCGCTGGTGTGCGGAGCGTACAAGCCAAAACTCGTCCTCTTCAGATGGGCGAAGCCAGGCCTGCCTCCGTTCATCCAGCAGCACCTCCGCGAGCAGGTCAGGTGCTTGGAGCACCACTTCGACGTCGTCGTTGTCAGCGAGGACTGCGACTACGAGCAGGTCTGTGAGCTCCATCGGCCAGACCTGTCGGTGTTCGAGTCAGGTGTGTACGCCGGGCCGCGCAGGATCACAGGAACCTCGTCGCATCCCGAGATCCCGAAGCTGGGCTTCTGCAACGCAGACGCATATTGCGCCACCAGGTCCGTGTTTCTGTCGGATATGGATCGCTGGGGGGTCGACACGTTCTTTACGCTTGCCGTGTCGATGGCGGAGTACACGCCGGACATCGCCGATCGGCTGTTCGTGTGGCCGAACTTCGTCGACGGTGAGGTCTATCGGGACTATGGCCTGCAGAAGAACATCCCGATTCTGTTCACCGGCAGTCAAGCGGCGCACTACCCGTGGCGCAGCCAGATCCACAGCACCGTCACGCCGCAGTTCCCCTCCATGACGACTCCGCATGCCGGCTGGTTCGACGAGCGGGCAACCGGCCGGATGATTCAAGGCGACCGATACGCACAGCTGCTGAACAGCGCGTCGATCGCGCCCACGTGCGGGACGATCGCGCGGGACGTGATCCGCAAGCACTTCGAGATCCCGGCGTCCCGCACCTGTCTGGTGACCGAGCGCACGGCTTCGATCGAGGCGGCCGGGTTCGTGGACATGGAGAACGCCGTATTCGCCGACCAGAGTGACATCGTCGAGAAGCTCGAATTCCTGTTCGCGCACCCCGACGAATTGGCCCGGATCACCGACGCCGGCTTCGAGCTGGCCCATTCGCGGCACACGATGGCCCAGCGCGATGAACTGCTGCAGTGGCTGAGGCTCTATCAGGCCGCCGGTCCGGGGGAGAGGGTCGTGCAGACGGGACCGTTCCAGCCGCTGGAACTGGTTTCGTCGGCGTCTGGGGTCACCAACTCGCATGCGATCAGCGGCGGCCTTGACCGAGCGCTGCTGCACGAGGGCGAGCGCCTGCTCACGGAGGGCCATCTCGAGCGCGCAGAGGAGCTGTTCCTACGGTGCCTCAACTACCACTTCATGCCGGAGCCGACACTCGGACTTGCGCGTCGCCACCTCTACGGCGGCAACCCGGCCGAAGCGGTGCGATGGGTGGCCAGGTCAGCTGAGCGGGGCCTCCTGTTCCACGATGCCCCTGACCCCGATCCTGTTGATTGGGCGTTCTTCATCAGCGCGCTTCTCTGCCAGGGAAAGATCGACGAAGCGGTCCGGCGGGCCGATCAGTTCCCGGCAATGAGGCATCTCGAGCTCGATCGCATTCGCCGCGTGACGTACGCGCTTGCGGGACGAAACTCCGATCCGTCACAGGCAACAGCGAGTGAGTCCCCGGCTCGACGCAGCGTCCATCGTCTTCCGAGCCGCGAGATCGATGCCTGGCTCGCGGATCTGGGCGTGATGCTGCGCGCGTGCGGGCAGGGCCGGCTGGCGGATGCCGTGATGGCGGGTGAGAGCGCGCCGGATCGGCGCAGAGGTTCTGCACCCGCCGTCAACGGCAAGCACGTCCCGATCACGCGCGACAAGGTGCTCCCGCTGGTTGCGGAGCGTCCTGATGTCCGGCTCACGCGACGGCTGCGGCGCGAGCTCGAGGCGCGGCGGCGCACGATCAGCGCCGGTGCTCCGCAGTCGATCCTCCAAAGTGTCGTGCAGAAGGAGGACGTCCACAACGCGCTGCTGATCAGGGCCTCGGCGACGCAACGAAGCACGAGGGCCGTGCTGGCCGGTCTGAAGCTGAACCCCAACAGGCCTGAGATTGTGTGGCTGCACGATGCGACCCCGCCGTTGCTGCCCGGTCGTGGCCGTCGTCCCGGCGAGCGGCTCTCCCGTCCCGACGCGTTCGTGCGCAAGCGCGAGCAGGAGCACCTCGATCGGTTCGACGTCGTGGTCGTCGGCAAGCACCGGAAGCTCGATGAGGATGAGCGAGAGACGCTGGATGCAGCCTGGTTCGTCGTCCTGACGGGGATCAATCGCTCGGCGACGCAGCGGATCCACTCCGGCCTGATCGAGGACCGAGACTATGCGTTGGTTACGCATCATGCGTCCCACGACGGCGGTTACTCGATGTTCCGCAAGCTCGGCAACGGCTGACCCGGCCGCGTGCCGTGAGCCCAGGGTTGGTTGGGGCGGTCTGAACTCAGTACTCGCCGGTGCGCCGCCAGCGCCACCTGTACATCTCAGCCCGGGCGCGCCGCCCGAGCGCGTCGGCAACGAAGCGTGGGCGTCGAGGCGCCCGTTGCGCTCCGACCGCCTCGCGCGACTCCAAGGCAGTCCACTCTGGCAGCTCAGATGCGGCGGGCCAGGTCTCGATCGCAAACTCGACGAACCCGGCGATCGGCTCGTCGTCTGCGCTCGCTCGCCCACGATCGTAGGCGTGGGAAGCGCGGTCCAGAGCCTCAGCGGCGATTGCGCGTCTGGCGCTGGCGTGCAGCTCCTCAGCGCCGCTGAGCGCTCCTGCCTCACCGGCGAACACCGCGTCGAAGGCATCTCTGCGCGCTCTGAGCCCGAACAGCTGACCAGTGTGCATCGTGCGCTGCATGCTGTTGTCGTGCACGCGGTAGTACCCCTGGACGGGGCCGTTGATCCGGCCGACGTCGTTACACGACGCGAGCTGGATCCATAGGTGCAGGTCCGAGGTGTGGGGAAGGTCGGCGCGGATCGGGAGCGCTTGACGCAGCGCTTCGGTCCGCATCACAACCTCGGGTTGGCTGATGACGTTGTTGACGCTGCGACACCGCCTGGCGACCCACTCGCGGCCTGCCCAGACGGTCCAGCTTCTCGTCGGCGAGTCGCCGGTCTTCGGTACGCGGTCGCAGAAGTGCTCCGGACGCCCGTACACGAAGCCAACATCGGGATTGGCCTCTAACAAGGCAGTGGACCGAGCCAGCGACCCGGGTGCCAGCAAATCATCTGCATCGAGCTTGACCACGTACTCGGTGCTGACGTGCCCGAAGCCCTCGTTGACCGATGGGATGTGGCCGCGATTGCGCTCGTGGCGAATCACTGTGATTCGAGCATCCGACCCCGCCAGCTCGCTGGCGACGACTTCCGTGTCGTCTGACGAGCAGTCATCGATTATCAGCAGCTCAACGTCGACATCGCGTTGCGAGAGAGCGCTGTCCACACAGCCGCGCAGGAAACGCCCGTAGTTGTAGGCCGGGATCATGACTGTTATCCGTGGACGGTCGGTCGGTGCCGAGGGCACTCCACGCGTCACCCGTTTCCCGGCGAGGTTGTGAGTTGATGTCGTCGTCATGATCGGGTTTGCGTTCGCATTCTCTTCGTTACGAAAGGGTGAGCGCCAAAGCTCCGGTTCTGGCGTTGAGTGCGTCCTCGACGAGGGCGTCGATCTGGGCGGCGCGGTCCTCCCAGGTGTTGGCCAGGGCGAATTGCCGGCGTTCATCGCGCCCGAACGCGGGATCGGCAAGGGCCCGCTCCACCAGCGCCGGCATCTGATCGGCGCTGTCGGCATAGTTGACCAGCGGAGGCGGGTAGTGGCGCAGCTCGGGTGACGCGGTACCCACGATCGGTGGACCGGCGTACAGGTACTCCCAAGCCTTCATCGGCGACTGGTGGCGCGTGAACACGTCGTCGGCGTAGGGCATCAACGCGACGTCGAGGTATCGGACGTAGCCGGGCAGCGCCGTCCGTGACCTGCTCCCGAGCAGATGGATATTGGAACGAGACACAAGTGCTTGGCGCGCCTGGGCGGAGAGCCGCGGACTGACCGCACCTACGAATACCAGCGAACCGTGGCTGAAGCGATCCGCGAGCTTGAGGATCAAGTCGAAGTCCAGCCGATCGTCGATGCTGCCGGTGTATCCCAACAGCGGACGCGGGAGCGTGGCGTACTCGGGTGGCTCCAGCGCCGTGTCAAAGGCGCCGGCCAGATCCTCGGGAAAGCCGAACGGAACGAGCTCGCTGGACCACCCGCGCTCGGCGAGCAGCTCGTGGACGGGATGCGAGGTAGCGCAGATCAGGTCCGCTGCGCCACAGGTCGACGATATCTCGGCCTCGAGTTCAGAAGCGTCTCGATGAAGCAGTGACGCGCTGGCCGCTGGATGGTCCATGACCACCGCCACGCGCAGCGTCTCGCCAGCCACGCCGGCCAATTCCGCGAGCGACCGCCAGGCCACCACGACTGGCTGTTGAAAGCCCGCGCTCGAGACTGCATGTCGGATCTGAGCCCGTACGAACGGCAGCGAGAGCGCGCGCATACGCGCGTTCTCCACCGGCGGAAGTGACAGGGGGCCGAACACCGTAAGGCGGTCGGATCTACGCAGTCGCCGGTCCACGACCGCTCGCAAGCGCGGCCAGGTCTCCGGCCGCAAGCCGTACCGAATCGGGCTCAGTGGGCTCAGCGGCGGGTCGATGTACAAGACCGGGTGGCGCATCGCGAGCGCATGGGCGTAGTTGTGCGCCGCATTGCGGTGGCTGTCCCAGGGCGTGGGCCCGTAGATCACGTAGCAGCGACTCGTCAAGTCCACACCGTCCTACAAACGAGCACGCCAAAGGTCAACTTCCACCTCGGGTCGCCAGGGCTCGCCGGGCTGGGGAGTTCGTAACTCATAGGAGCGGCCTAGTTCCGTGGCTCGCCTGAGCGCAGCAGACCCCGCAGGTGGCGGCCACTCCGTACCCGTACGGCGACCTTCTTTCGCGCCCGTTCCACGCCGTGCATCGCTGGCCCGGCGGCGCCCCGAGCAAGCTGCACGGCCGGGAGCCCGAAGGCAGTGGCCTGGCCGCGCCGTTCGCCGAGGGCATCGCAGATCCGCGCCTCGCTGACATCGCCGTCGAGCTCGAGCACCATCGCCAGCGGATGAAACTGTCGTGCGGTGTGAAAGTCGAGTGAGGCCACGGGGAGCAGATCGGGCCGCGTTGCGAGGAGCTCTGCGGCGTCACGGCTCGGTGCGTAGCCGTCGTACTTGCGGTTCCAAAGCTCCACTCCAAGCAGATAGCGCATCCACGCCGGATCAAACCGCTTCCACGCGTCCCGCCGCGAGGGATGGGCGAGGACGGCCAGCCCCCCGGCGTCGGCGGCGCGGGCAAGCAACTGACCCGTGTCGACACCGCTGCCGAGGAATGGGATGTCGCCCCAAACGGGCACATGGATGGTGTTACTCGCATCGCTGTACTCGATCCCGGGCACGATCAGGCACGACGTGGTGCTGGCTTGCGAGCAGGCCGCTCGATGGGCGGCGCGGCGCGCGGCATCAAACCCGCGGTCGTGTTCGGCGATCAGCACCGCGTCATATCCGCGGCGACCGAACTCGGCGGCGATCCGTGTCAGGCTCCAGCTGCCATCGTAGGACCAGTCGGAGTGCACGTGAGTCGCAACGCGAACCCGTGTCACGCCTTGGCCTTTGAGACGATCGGGCGGGCGACGGTCCTGAACGCGTCCTCGATGAAGAGTCTGCGGTCGCCGCGGCGCGTGTTGTACCAGTACTCGTCCGGGCTGACACGCAGGACGTCGCGCACCGTCTGCAATCGCGATGGCCACTGAGTCAACGCGACAGAGTCAGGACCACGCAGCACCATCAGCAGATGAACGAGCTCCCTGCCAAGGTGACGGCAGATCTGGCCCTCGAGCGGCGCCGTGGCGGCGGGCGCGAAATCAGGCTCGCTGAGCTGCCTCAGCGCCCAGGCCGGATACTCGAGACCCAGACGCCGGGCTAGGGCCATGCTCCCCCACGGGCGGCCGTTGAGCTCCATGAACCACGCCGTCCCGTCCGTCCCGCGAAGAAACTCGAGCATGAACATGCCTCTCCATCCCACCCCGGTGAGCATCCGCCCGGCAGCCCGGGCCAGCTCGGCGTCCACCCGAGTCGAGCTGCAGGCGCTCGAGCCAGAGCCCGCCGGATTCATCATTCGGATCCGGCGGTGCGCGCTGACGGCCAAAAGCCCGGCGGGTCCGACGAGTCCGAACAGGCCTTCGCCGCCGCCGGACAGCAGAGGCTGGGCGAGCAGCGGTTCGGCCGCGTTCCAGGCGTCGGCGGCGGCCTCGAGCTCGGTCCTGGTGCCGCAGACGTAGTTTGCTCCGCGGACCAGCCGACCACCTCTGTCGCTCACCGGCCGCGCCGGCTTTAGCACGACCGGAAACTCGGACAACCGGAGCAGATCGTCGAGCGAGTCAATCGATCTGGTCGGCGGGATGCTCAATCCTGCGCGCGCCGCGGCGTCGAGCTGGAGACGTTTGTCAAGCGCGAGTTCAGCCAAGGTGCCGGTAGGACCGGCCACGGCGACCGGGGAATCCTGTAGGGCGCCGTCACACAGCCACACGGCCCCATCATCGAGCGGCATCACCGCGGCAAAGGGTTCTCGCGCCACCAGCGCCCGGAGATCGGCAAGCGCCCGTCCGAGATCGTGCTCGGGAGGCGTGATCTCGACGATTCGGATGGCCTTGCAACGTCTGAGCGGCGGGCGCGAGCCGCGGCGGGCGAACGCGACCACCCGCGAGCCGGATTCCAAGATGCTCCAGGCACTTTCGGGTGCCGCGAGCGCGTCGGCGAAACCGATCAACACGGGGCTGGCCGAGTTGGATGCCGGCGCCGTGCCGCTGAGCGTCGGGCCGGGCGTTGTCAACGCCATCGCTTGACCGCTAACTTGGCCTGTCGCCGGAGGGCTCGATCGAGCCGTCGGTCGCGTGAGACGATCGGGTCGACTACGTCCCCTGAGTCGTGCTTGCCGAGCGTGTTGCGCGCCTGCAGCCAGCGATCCGAGCGAGCCGTCCCGCGGTCGCTGGTGAACACTCGGTCATAACCGTAGCGGCGAAGTGCGAACAAAACCCGGCGGTCGTAGGAGCCAAACGGACAGGCCGCGTGTTTGACCGGTTGGGCGACGATCTCCTCCAGCCGCGTTTTCGAGGACAGCATCTCCTCGTGCATCTCCTGCCCGTTGAGTTTTCGCCAAGGCCGGTGACGCATTCCGTGACAGCCGATCGCCATGCCCGCTGCAGCGAGCGCCCCGACGTCTTCATCGTCCAAGAATCCCGGGGTCCCGAGCCTCCCGGCGACCACGAAGAACGTCGCCGTCAGCCCGCGGGCCCGCAGTGCCGGCAGCGCCGTGTGCACGTCTGAAGCGTTGCCGTCGTCGAACGTGATCCGCACGTCGGTCCGACTCGCCACTGCGTCCAGAATCGACGATAACTGCGCGGAGCTCAGCCAGACGTCTGCTTCGCCCGGCTCCAGACGTCGCGTCGGCTCCCCGACTCCGTGGAAGGTGAGGTTGATGGCGCGGCTCGACGCACGATCGTGCGCCGCCGGATGTGGCGCTGTTCGGGGCGAGTCCGCCCTGTCGCTGCTTGCTGTGCTCATCTTGTGCCCGCCACCTACTGCCGCTTGGATCCCCGCTGATTAGAAACGTGCGGCAGGGGTTGGTTCTTGCAGCGTCGCCGGGTCGCGCGGGCCGGCAGCGGGCGATAAAACGCGGGGCGCAGCGGCACTTTCGGTGCGAGAATCGCCGGCCGCCGCTCGTTGATAGAGCGACATGACCTCCAGGCCAGCGCCCCGGCGCGCAGCGCGGCGCCGTCGACCGTTGCCGACACGAAGCAGTTCGCCGGGCGCGCGCTTTGCAGGCTGATAAATCAGCCGACGCAGCCTCCAGCGTGACCGACGATTCCCTGTCGATAGACGAAGTTCGCACCGCCACGCTTCGTGGGTTGCGATGGATCGTATTCACGCGTCCGACCAGCGAATTGGTTGCGATGGCATCCCTGGTCGTCTGCGCTCATCTGATCTCGCCCGCCGAGTATGGCCGGTTCGCGATCGCGGCGATCGTCGCGGAGCTCGCGTTCATCCCGTCGGCCGGCGTCGGCGCGGCCCTCGTGCAGCGCCCGTCGGTGAGCCGCGAGCATCTCCAGTCGGGCTTCGCGCTGGCGCTGCTGACAGGCCTCGTGCTGGTCGGGCTGACGTTGCTGGCGGCGACCTTCATCGTGACGCCGATCTTCGGCGCTCGCACGGCTGAGTTCGTACGGCTCTCGACGCCGGGTTTCTTCATCTCCGCGGCCAACACGGTGCCGGCGGCGTTGCTCCAGCGGAGCCTGGCGTTCCGGCGTTTGAGCATCATTGACATCGTCGGCACCGTCGCCGCCGCGGTCACCGCGGTCGGGCTCGCCGTGGCCGGGCTGAACGGGATCGCGCTCGTCCTGGGCGTGCTCGCGGGCGGCTTGGTGGCGGCGGTTATGACGTGGATCTGGGCGCCCCCTCCGATGCCGTGGATTCACCGGCGAGCCGCCCGCGAGGTGCTCGGGTACGGCGCACCAGCAGGGCTCGCCGCTGTCAGCTGGATCGGCTTTCGAAACTGCGATTACGCGATCGTCGGCGCCCGGCTCGGGGCTTTTCAAGCGGGGCTCTACTTCCGCGCGTACACCCTCGGCGTGGAGTACCAGAAGAAGATCAGCAAGGTGATGAGCTCGGTTGGCTTTCCGATCCTTTCGCGCACCAGCAGTGCCGGGGACATGGATGACCTGCGAGTCCGCATCGTGCGCCTGCTCACCCTGCTGCTGTTCCCGCTGCTTGCACTCCTCGCGATCGTGGCGCCGGTGTTCGTTCCATGGCTGTTCGGACATGCCTGGACCGGCGCGGTCAGGCCGACGCAGATCCTGGCAATCGGTGGCGCCGCGACGCTGGTGATCGACGCGGCCGGCGCGGTCCTGATGGCGGCCGGACGACCGCGTGCCCTGCTCGGCTACGGTTGGGCGCACTTCGCCGTGTACGGGTCGACCGTATTCCTCGTCGCCCCGCTTGGCCTGACCGCGGTCGCGATCGACGCCGCGGTCGTGCACAGCCTGTTCCTGCTCGTCGCCTACATCCTGATGCTCCGTGGCTCGGGTCAGCCGCCGTTGCGCCGCCTCTGGAATGACGTGGCCCCCGCCACCGTCGCGTCGGGGGCGCTTGTCGCTGTCGCCTGGCCGGCGAGCATGGCTCTGACCGCCGCCCACGTTCCCGGCGTTTCCATACCTCGTAGCGGTATTCGTGATCGCGACGGCCGCATACGTGCTGGCGCTGCGGATCGTCTTCCCGGACTCACTGCGGAGCCTTCAGACGTTCGCCGCGCGGGTCCTGCCCAGCAATCCGCTGCGCCGTATGTCACGGCGTCTGGCGCCCGCCGGCTCCCAGTAGGCGCCCGGCCGATCGAGCGCTTGTGGACTGCGAGCGGCTCGCCGGGGCCCAGCGCGCACGACTTCACTCCGTCGGCGCTGAGCTTGCTGCGTGCGCGCCCGCTCAAACCAGGTCGGACTACCCGGCGTTGTCCGAGGATGCCCACCGAATCAGGCCCGCTGGGGCACTTGGAGCCGGGGATCGTCGCCACGCGTGGCGCACGGCCACCACCAGCTGGGAGTCGTAGGTGGCCAACCGTCATATAGGGGCGTAACCCACCTACGGCGACGAGCCATAGGTTTTTAGCTCCGCATACGACAGTTTCGGACACACCGGACGCCGCAGCTGAAGACCGAGCCCGCCCGTCGCGATCGGGGTCAGGATCCCCGGGCGCTCGCGTGGTTGCAGGCCCGCGGCATCCGAGGCCAAACGGCTGACGACCGACAACGGACAATGCCTGGAGCTACACGCACGACGACTCGCTACGAGCGCTGCTCGCTGATCGCGAGCGAGATCAAACATCTCCGCACGGAGGCCGACGGGTCGGCGATTCAGGCGGGTCTGCGACTCAGGCGGTCGCCAGCTGCCGCGATCGCCGCGCGAGTTGTCGCCGGATTTCGCGAGTGGGTACCACGTTGCCTTCAGGCCCAGCAGCGGCAATCGTGGTGATCGCGGCGACGAAGAAGAACATGTACGGCGCCTGCGGGTATGAGAACGCGTCGAACAGCGCGCTGACGACGAAGTAAGCGACACAGCCGGAGGAGCCGGCAAGCGCAAGCGAGCCGACCGTCGGATCGCGACCGCGGATAGCTCGGCGCGCGAGAACGACGGGCGCAAGGACCATCCCAATGTAGGCCAAGAGCCCGACGACACCGACCTCCCACAGCTGGTCGAGGTATTCGTTGTCGTTGATCCGGAACTGGCCCGGCTGATCTGGGTTCAGCGTGCCGTAACCGCGACCGAACGCAAGGTGCGCATCGATGTCGGGGACAAGGTCGGTGAAGTCGCCAAGGCGGTGGCCGGTCGAGTTGCTGTTGACATCGTTGTTGAAGTCGAGAATCAATCCGAGCGAGTGCGGAGACGCGAGATGAACCACGATCCCCAGCACCACGATTCCGACCGGCGCGAGCCGAAGCACCTGGCGGCGACGGTAGAAGGCGATGTAGATGATCGCGGCGATCGGAACGAGCAGGGCGGTCTTCTTCTGCGTCGACATCGCACCGGCGAACAACAACGCGAACGCAGCGGCATTGAGCAGGAACGATCTCCGGGTTGTTGCGTCGATTACGCGAACGAACGCGAACGGCATCACGACCACGAGCAGCGTCGACGCAGCCAGCCCGTGCAGCGTCGGCCCGACGACAACGACCCGCCCGCCGTCGGCGACCGTGGGGTGGATGAGGGTCGGCGACGGCGCAACTGTCGCGATCGGCTTGAAGATGGCCCCGCTGAGGTTGTAGAAGACGTTGTATCCGGTCTTTCGCTCGATGATGATGCCGACCGCGGTGACCGTGCTGAGCCCGATCACATAGGACATGAACCCGCGGACGTCTTCATATCGCAGCGCGGCGAGCGTGAACCAGGCCAGGATCAGGAACGAGCCGAGCAGCGCAAAGCGCTTCTCGGCCAGGGCGAACTCTCCCACGTTGATGATTCGCCCAACATCGAGCAGCAGGCTCCCGACCGCTGCCGTCAGGAAGACACACGCCGCCCCGACGTAGAGCTTCGAGCGACGGGTCCGCAGGAAGGCCCGCTGATCGCCGCCGAACCAGATCCACATGAAGACGAGCCCGACGATCGCAAACCGATCGATCTGCGACCCGACCGGCAGATGCACCTTCACCTGCGTCGAGTCGAACGGGACCAAGAACAGCATCGCGAGAAACGCCGCCAAGCCCCATGGGAGCGGACGCTTGGTGTAGGGGAACCGATCGAGCGGTGGCTGTGCCTCTCGAGTGCCCGACGGCGCTCGAGCGTTCGCGGCGCGAGCGCGGCGAACCGATCCTCGAGGCAACGGTGAGCGTGCCGGTGAACCTCTCAGGTCCGCCGACACACCCTCTGCGGATGAATCCGCCACGAGCTAGCCCGAACGATGCGGCGGCAGGACAACCGCGGTGTCCTCGCCGTCGCGCGACGATGCGCGCGCCCGCTGGGCGACCGCACGACGACCGTGGCGGCGGTGGTCCTGGCCGTGACCATTCGGCGCCACAGTCGCCGGGAGGTCGTCGCGGAAATCGTCGTCGCGGAAATCGTCGCGGAAGTCATCGTGGCCATCAAACGAGGGGGAGGCCGGGCGCGGCTGGCCCTCTCGCTGCTGACCCTCTAGTGGCTGGCCCTCTGCGTCGTGGATCTCAGCACTGGCCAGCCAGTTCGCCCGGAACCGAGCACCGACCAGCAGCGCCACACACCACAGCACGAAGACCACGAGGAACACCAGAGCGGCGAGCGATTTGCGGATCCCAGGATCGACTGGACCTCCCGTCGCCGTCCCCAGCGGGTGAAGTTCGACCCGGTTCGAGGGGCGAATCTTGTCGGTGTTCTCGACGTTGATCAGATACTCCTGCAGACCGCTGACCGCGCCGTTCGCGAGCGCGATCGCCTGCTTGGTCGTCGGCGCCTGCGAGTAGATGTCGATGATCGGCAGCGCAGGATCGGCGTTGAGGGTCAGCCGATACGGGTCGGTTTCGCCGGTGATCTGGACATTGCGCGCCCCGGCCGTGGGCTCCTGCACGACCCGCGGCACGTTGGGGTTCACCGGTCCGGCGGCGTAGAGCTGATCGCCGGGTATCCCGGCCTTCTGGCCGATCAGGGCCAGAACCGCCGGGCTGGTCATGAAGTTCGCAAACACCGTTGCACGAGCATCGGGTCCGTCGAAGATCTGCGATGAGTTGCCCAGGACGGACGATGACTGGTCCACGAGCACCTGGGTCGAGGCGGCCGAGTAGACCAACGAGCGCGGCTTGAGCGACATGCCGTCGGGCCGATAGACGCTCAACACCGCCGCAACGAGCGCGATCAGAAAACCCGCGATTAGCAGCTTCTTACGTCCCCAGAGCTCTCTCAGTACAAGCGCAAATTCCATAAATTTCCGGTCTAGCTGGTTCTTTGGGATTGGTTGCAGTCGATGACTGCTTGCATGGGACCAACGAACCTGTGCTCGAGTTCTTTGCGCGGGAACTGTTGATGTCGGATTACGACGCGCGACAGCTCAAGGACGCTCGCCTGCGACCGTAGCGCGTGTTAAGAGCGTCGAGCGGAGGGCCGAAAATCGGCCGCGGCGCGCACCGGGGACGGGCCGCGGTGCGCACCACTTGTCGGTATCTAACCTACCGGGCGTCGAGCGGCCGTCTCCTGCGATAGAGTGCCGCGCGCCGAATCCCTGGCTACGGCCAGAGAGCGGGGGACCCAATTTGTTTTGGGGCGAATCCCGTGGTGTTCTGCGAGAAGCGCTCGGGACCGAGCGCCAGCCCGTCAGCTAACCCCGTAGGCCAAAGACGTGAAGACGCCGACGACGAGGAGACGCAATGCTGCCCAGCTGGTGCTCGACTGTTCGCCGCGCCTTGGTGATCGCTCTGATCATCATTACTGCTCTGAGCGCAACGGCTATGGCTGTTGCCCGAAGCAACCCCCGAGCTAGCCACACGCGCCACGCGCGCGTCGCAGCAAAGCACCGCCGACACCAAAAGGCGGGGCATCGGCACCACAAGTCAAAGCGCTGCGAAGCAGCGAACCGTCGCCACGGTCAGAAACGGCGTCATCACGCTGCCAAGCACCGTCGACGGGCGCAGGCGAAGCGCCGTGTGAAGTGCGTCGCCAAGCACCGCCGGCACAAGAAGCCCACGTCCTCGGGCAAGAACCCACCGTCGTCCGTTCCGCCGAGCACCACACCGCCGGCTGCGCCACCCGTCAAGGTCGTTCCGGTCGCATCGGTCCCTTGCACGACGACCCTCTCGCCCGGCGCCAACGTTGGCGGTGCGGTCGCGTCAGCCCCGAACGGTGCCGGGATCTGCTTGCGAACCGGCAGCTACTCCCAGATAAACGTGTCCAATGCCAACCACACGAGCTACGTCACCGTCGAGCCGGCGCCGGGCGCGACGCCCACCGTGGACGGCGTTCAAATCTCGAACTCGGCGTTCCTGCGCTTCCAGCAGCTGAAGATGACCGAGGGCTTCAACGTGATCAGGACGGGTCACGATTTTCAGTTCCTCAGCAATAACATCGGTCCGGCCAGGTATGGCGTCGTCCTCGATGGCTACCCGGGGCCGATCACAAACGTGGTGATTCAAGGCAACCTGATCCACAACCTGGACTTCTCCGGGTCATCGTCCGGGTATGCCGGCGGCCAGGGTGTCACGCTCTACTGGGGCGCTGACGTCGTTGTCAGCCACAACCACTTCTGGGCGAACAGCTGGCACTACATCCAGTGCGGCGGTTGCGACGGCCTGGACGTCGAC
The DNA here is from genome assembly GCA_963770885.1 of uncultured Solirubrobacterales bacterium. Taxonomy (GTDB): domain Bacteria; phylum Actinomycetota; class Thermoleophilia; order Solirubrobacterales; family Solirubrobacteraceae; genus Palsa-465. Next base: position 659,512 of record CAVYRI010000005.1, read on the forward strand.
CACAATCTGTTCAGCTGTCCGTGCAACGGGCATTCGGGCGCGCACCTGAACATCCTGCAGATCTGGCAGGGCGGCTCCAACGACTCGTTCACCAACAACATCATCGACGGGTCGGCGGGACCGACCCCGATCTGCGGCGGCTGCGTCCTGCTCGAGAACGGCGCTGGTGGCGCCACCTGTAGCGAGACGTTTTCGAACTACAACATCAGCAACAACCTGTTCGTGGACGCCGGCGGCTCGTTGCCGATCCAGCTCCAGACGACCAACCGCGGAACGGTCAGTCACAACACCGTCGCCGATGGCTTCCAGTACGGGATCGCGGTCGGCTACAACTCGACTTGCACGAACGCGAGCACGAACCTATCGGCTCAATACAACATCGTCGCCGGGCAGACCGGGAACGGGACCGCGTATCGCTATGGGTGCGACAGCGGTTGCGTCAACGATCACAATGTCGCAGACTCGCACGGCGGCACGTCCGGGACCGGCTCAATGAACGGATGGACTCAACACTGGCAGACGACAAGCTGGAATCCGATGAGCAACAGCCCGGCACCGTCCGGGTTCTACAAGCCCGTAGGGATCTCGTCGGCCTATGGCTACCAAGGAGCGATCGGACCCTGAGAAGACGCTCGTCCTGAGTCCGCCGGCGGGCGGACTCAGGCGACGTCAGCGACCAGCGCCGAACCGGGCACCACTGGAGAACGGCAAACCGAGGGGTTGGTAGAACGTGGCGGGCGGCGCGACTGCGCTAACCGACTTCCAGGTCGTGTCCGCCCACTTCGGCGTCCAGTCCGTCACATACTGGGACGCGCCGGGAAACGCTGTTCGCGCCGACTCGTCGTCCGAAACGTTGTGGTCGCCGCAGAATCCTGACTTTGGGCAGAACACCCTGAAGCGGGCTCCAGCGTTTGTGTCCTTGACGACGATGTTGTTGCTGATGTTGTAGTCGCTCCCCGGGGTGTTCAGTCCCGCCGAACAGGTGCATCTCCCGCGGATCAGCAAGCCGTAGCCCGACCCCAGAATCGTGTTGTTTGTGACCGTCAAGCCAGTCGCAGCGGCAAGGTCCAGCGTCGTCGTCGCGTCCTCGTCGACGAACAGGTTGTTGCTCACCGTCATATGCCGGTAGGAGTCGGCAAGCGTGCCGCCACCCGAGCCGGTCTCCCACAGAATCGCTCCGGCGGCGATCGGCGCGCCCGGCGCACCGATCACCCTGTTGTTCGTGAACGAGTCGTTGGCGCTGCCCTGCCAGATCTGCCACACGTTCAGGTGCGCGCCTTGGTGCATGTTCGACGGACCTGTGAAGAGGTTGTGGTCGACGACTGTGTTGTCGCAGGTACCGCATTGAATGTAGTGCCAGCTGTTGGCCCAGAAGCGATTGCGAATCACCCTGATATCCGAGCCCCAGAAGACCGTGATGCCCTGACCGCCGGCATATCCGGCAGACGGCCCCGTGAAGTCGAGGTTGTGGATCGCGTTGCCCTCGATCAGGACACCGCGGATCGGAGCGCCGGTGCCGTTGATAACGAGGCCGTAGGTCGTGTGCCCGATGTCGTTGTCGATGAACTGGAGGTCATGACTCGCCGCGCCTGGGCCTATCATGTTGACGCCGGCCGACATCTTCAGACCCTCGAACCGCAGGAACGTATCGCTGCTGAGCTGAATACCGTTGACGGTCACGCTCGCACCGGCTACGGGCTCGACGGTGACGTAGCGGTGGTGGGTCGCATCGGAGACTTCGATTGCCGGATAATCGCCTGCGCTTAGGCAGAGCACGTCACCGTCGTGAGCCGTCACGATCGCGTGTGCGACATCGTCGGCTGCGCCCAGTGTCGTGGTGCATTGCTGCGCGACCGGGTGCGGCTTGGGCAGGGAGTGCGCTTTGACGCGGTGGGTCGCCGACCCGTGCGTGAGCAGCAACGCTGCGACGCCGGCGAGCACGACCGCTGCACCGACCAGCAGTCGTTTGAGGATGCTTCGTCGTCTTAGCGTCAAGTTCGGTCGGCGTGCCGGTAGGCCGGCGTCGCGGGCGGTTGTGCCCTCTCACGGATTGGCGAACCAGTGCCAAAGTGACGATTGAGGGCCCGATCGCCGTGTTCGAGTGCCCGGTCGTAGGCTGCAAGCAGCGACCGCTCAGCGTGCTGCCATGCAAGCGCTTCTTGCACCCGCTTGGTGGCTACACGCCCCATCCGGCGGCGACGCTCGGGGTCGCCGAGCAATTCATCCAGACAGCGTCCCAGATCTTCAGGATCTTGCTCCGTCGCGTAGAGCGCGGCATCGCCGGCCGATGCCCGCGACTCGCTCAAGTCGTAGCTCACGATTGGTCGTCCCATCGCCATGTACTCCGGGATCTTGACCATGGTCGAAGCGTCGTTGAGGGGGCTTGGAGGGTCCGGGGCTATGCACACGTCGGCGGTCGACAGCAAGCGACGCAAGTCGGGATCCCCGATCCAGCCGGCGAACTCGACGACATCGCTGAGACCGAGGTCCGCGGCAAGGGCACGCATCGCCCCAAGCACTTCGCCGTCCCCGGCGAGTATCGCGTGCCAGTCGTCGCGTCGCCCGCGCAGCCATGCAAGGGCGCGCAGTGCGTGGTCGACGCCATCTTGCGGACCCATGATTCCGACGTAAACGAGTAGGTTCGAGCGCCCGCGCCGGAGGGTCAGATCGGGGGCGACCGGTCGGAAGCGCTCGAGATCAGGTCCGTTGCGCACGACAAACACGTCCTCGGGACGCTTGCGGCCGCGGGTCAGCGCAACCTTACGGTAGGTCTCGTTGGTGGCGAGCGTCACGTCGGCCATCTGGAACGCCAATCGCTCCGCCGCGCGCGTGGCGAGTTCCAGCACTCGCGAGCCGCCGGCGAAACGCGTGCGAAAAAGCTCCGGAGCGAGGTCGTGATGGTCGAATACGTACCGCGCGCCCTGTCGCCGCGCGCTTCGCGCGGCAAGCAACAGAAAATCGGGCGGGTTGCAGGCGTGAACGACGTCAAAGCGGCGCTCACGCGTCAGCCGGTGCACGAGCTTGCGGATCCGCCACATCGCCTGACCGTATTCACGCAAATAACCGCGCGCGCCGCCCTCCGAGGGTCGCAGGGGATACCGGTGGATCTCGATACCCTCGAGCAGCTCGTACGGGGCCGAGACCGTGCCGTGGCGGGCAGGGGCCACGATGACCACCTCCCAGCCGGCGGCGGCCAGCGTCCGGCTCTCATTCCAGACACGACGGTCGCCTGGAACCGGCGCGTTCTCGGTGATGATCAGGATCCGGCGTGAGCCGTCCTCCGGATCGACTCGGGCATCGATCAGGGACTCTTGGCCGGGCATCGCGCTGCTCGTGCACATGGCCCACTAACGCCCGACGCCCGGTGTGGCTCGCGCACAGGATCGGATGATTGCGCCTAGGCACGCGACCGCTACTTTTTTCGGCCCCGAGCGCGAGGAATGATGCGCCCCGAACGTTCATCGGGCGCATGCACAAAGTGACCGAAGAGCCAACCACCGCTGACGGCGGGTCAGTCGGGGCCGCTGTCAACCTCCAGTCGAACGCGTGGGGCGCAGCGCACGCGCCGTCGCCACCGACGGCGCCGGCAAACCGGACCGTGAAACTTGGCCGCCGCGTGACCTCTGCACGATGGCCCCGGCAACTCGAGCCGCTGAGGGCTGCAGGCAAGAAAGTCGCTTGGACGTATGTCGAGGCGCGACTCGTCAAGACCCCATTTCGCTACGCCTTCCGTGAGCTCGTCAGGCCGGGGCTCGCCGATTACGAGCTGCGACACAGCGACGGTCGGATATCCGTGCGCCATCGAAGCGGCGACATCGACATCTTCCGGAAGTTCTACGCCTACGATTACTACCGCTGGCCCGAAGAGGTATCCGCGCGACTGAGACAGCTCGATCGCGACGTGAACGTGCTCGATCTCGGCGCGAATATCGGCTTCTTCGAGGTGCACGCGCGAGAGCAGCTCCCTCTGGGGAGCGTGGTCGGGTTCGAGCCAGACCCGGCCAACGGCGACGTCTGGGAGCGAGTGCGAGCGGCCAACGGCGCCGACTGGAAGCTCGTCCGGGCATGCGCCGCCAACCGTGACGGCACCGTGATGTTCAAGACGGGTCATCACAACTTCTCGCGAATCGACAGCGGTGCTGGGACGCCCGTTCGGGCCGTCGACGTCTTTCCTGAAATCGCCAAGGCCGATCTCGTGAAGATGAACATCGAAGGCAGCGAGTGGGCGATCCTCGAGGATCCGCGGCTCGCAGAAGTGTCTCCGATCTGGATCGTCGAGTATCACCGGATCTCGAATCCGGAAGGTGACATTCATCAGCTCGCGAGAGGACTGTTCGAGCGCCACGGGTACACGACTCGGCTAAGCGCCAAGACCAACGGCAACGGTCTGCTGTGGGCGTGGAAAAGATCCTGATCATCTCGCCGGTCCGCAACGAAGCGGCGCACATCGAGCGAGTCGTCCGCGCCGTCGCGGCGCAGGAGCTTCTCCCGGCTCGGTGGATCATCGTCGATGACGACTCCGATGACCGCACACTCGAAGTGCTGCGTCGGCTCGAGTCGGAGGTGCCGTTCCTGACCGTGATCGAGGCCGGACCCCAACAGCGCTCTCAGCGGGATCGACTAGCTGGTGGTGCGGCGCCGCGAACCTTCAACGCCGGGCTGGCGACCGTGGACTGGCGTGACTACACGCACCTGATGAAGCTCGACGGCGATATCGAGCTTGCGCCGACGTACCTGCGCGAGCTGATGGCCCGCTTTGACGCAGAGCCGAAACTGGGCCTCGCCGGCGGCGTGTTGATGGAGGCAACACCGGGGGGTGGCAACCGATTTATCCGAATCGCGCCCAATCACGTGCATGGCGCTCTGAAGTGCTATTCGCGTGAGTGTTTCGAGCGGATCGGTGGGCTGCAGGAACGCTTGGGCTGGGACACGATCGACGAGACATACGCCCGAATGTACGGCTTCACTACGCGAACCTTCCGCGACCTGATCTCAGTCCACCACCGACCGATCGGCAGCGCCGACGGGACGCTCCGCGGGCATGCACGGCACGGGGAATGCGCCTACATCGGACAGCACACAGTCCTCTGGGTCACGTTGCGTTCGTTCAGAGTCGGGCGCCGGCGCCCGGCTGTCCTCTCCGGGGTTGCATTCCTATACGGATTCGCACGAGCTGCCGTCCGACGCGTAGAGCGCGTCCCGGACCCCGAATATCGTCGCTTCGCACGCCGAGAGCTGCGCCAGCGAATCCTTGGTGCGGTCGTGCCCGGGCAACAGGGAACGCAATGAGCGCCGGGATCATCCGGAATGGGATGATCCCGACGCTCAGGTCTGCGATACGGCTTGGCCCTACGGGCCGATGCTGCCCTGGTATCCGAACGACGAGCCGAGGGTCACTGGCTGGTAGTAGCCGGCGGGCATCGGAGTTGTCGTTGGGTTCGACCAGGTCGTGGTCTGCCACGCTTCGGTCCAACCGTTCAGCGAACCGGTGCCGCTCGTGCCACCGTGAGAGTCCGCGACATTGTGGTCGCTTGTCCCAGAGGCCGCGCCGTAGCGGTACGCCTGCCCGTTGTCGGTCTGGCCTGCGACGATGTTGTATTGGGAGTTGAGATTCGTGCTCTGGACTCCCGTTACGCCGTTGTAGCCGATCGCGATCCCATACTGGAATCCGTCAGCCACGGTGTTGTTTGACACCGTCCCGCCCGTGGTCGTCTGGACCTGGATCGGCAAGGAGCCGCCCGAGTTGACGAACAGGTTGTTGCTCACGTTGTAGTTCGTGAACCCGTCGCCGGCGGTACCACCCCCCGGCCCATTCTCAAACAGGACGCAGCCACCGCAGATCTGGCCGTTGGTCCCAACCTGATTCGGGTTGCCGACAACGACGTTGTTCGTGAACTGGTCGTTTGAGCCGCCCTGCCAGATCTGGAACACGTTGAGGTGCGCGCCCGAGTGCTGGTTGCAGGGGCATGAGAACAGGTTATGGTCGACGATGAAGCTGTCACAACCGCCGCACTGGATGTAATGCCAGGACGCGGCATAGAAGATGTTGTGACTGACAGTAATCGTCGGATTGCACCAGTAGCACGAGACTGCTTGTCCTCCGCCAGTTCCGGCAGACGTGCCGGAGAAGTCGAAGTTATGCAGCGTGCTCTGCGTGACCGTTACGTTGCTGATCGCTCCGCTACTCGAGCCGATCAGCACTCCATAGTCAGAGTTCGCGATCGTGCTGTTGACGATCTGGTAGTTCGAGCCGGAAGTGCCTTCGTAGGCGACTCCGCCGTTGCCACCGATGCCGCCACCCTCGATGTCGAGGCCCTGCAGGCGGATGTACGACGAGTTGTCGATCGTCAGCCCGCTGTTGAGGACCGCGTCACGGGTGCCATCGGCGGACTGGACCGTCACGTAGCTGGTGAACTTGTCACCGTTGATCGTCCCGCCCGAATAGGTGCCCTTGTCGAGGCAGATCGTGTCGCCAGACTTCGCCGCATTGACCGCCGTGATGATGTTCGACCCAGCCGTCAGCGTGGTCGTGCATCCCGGGGGCGGTGGCGACGAACTGGTGACCGGCCCGACGCTCCCACTCGAGGCGTTCGCCGAGCCGCCGTCGTTCGTGGCCGTGACGGTCACTTTGATGGTCTGGCCGACGTCTGAGGCGCCGAGGGTGTCTGTGGCGCCGGTGGTGCCATCAGACCATGCGTAGGTGTAGCTCATCGGCGTGTCGCCGCTCCAGGTGCCAGAGTGCGCGGTCAGCGTGTCTCCCTGTTGGGGAGTCCCGGTGATCGTCGGTGCGGTCACGTCCCACGGTGGGGCGGCCGGTGTGCCGGCTACCGTCGAGGTTGCTGTCGAGGTGGCGTTCGCCGACCCGCCGTCGTTCGTGGCCGTGACGGTCACGGTGATGGTCTGGCCGACGTCTGAGGCGCCGAGGGTGTCTGTGGCGCCGGTGGTGCCATCAGACCATGCGTAGGTGTAGCTCATCGGCGTGTCGCCGCTCCAGGTGCCAGAGTGCGCGGTCAGCGTGTCTCCCTGTTGGGGAGTCCCGGTGATCGTTGGCGCGCTGGTGTTCGACGGTGCTACGGGAGCGGCCGTCACCATCGCGGTCTGCGTGGAGGAGGCCGTCGCCGTGCCCGCGGCGTTGGTGGCCGTAACGGTAACCGACACCGTGTGGCCGACGTCCGATGCGCCGAGCATGTGCGTGTAGCCCGAACCGCCGTCAGACCAGGAGCACGTGTAGGTCATCGGCGTACCGCCGCTCCAGGTGCCGTAGTTCGCGGTCAGCATGTCTCCCTGCTGCGCCGTGCCGGTGATCGTCGGTGCGGTCACGTCCCACGGTGGGGCGGCCGGTGTGCCGGCTACCGTCGAGGTTGCTGTCGAGGTGGCGTTCGCCGACCCGCCGTCGTTCGTGGCCGTGACGGTCACGGTGATGGTCTGGCCGACGTCTGAGGCGCCGAGGGTGTCTGTGGCGCCGGTGGTGCCATCAGACCATGCGTAGGTGTAGCTCATCGGCGTGTCGCCGCTCCAGGTGCCAGAGTGCGCGGTCAGCGTGTCTCCCTGTTGGGGAGTCCCGGTGATCGTTGGCGCGCTGGTGTTCGACGGTGCTACGGGAGCGGCCGTCACCATCGCGGTCTGCGTGGAGGAGGCCGTCGCCGTGCCCGCGGCGTTGGTGGCCGTAACGGTAACCGACACCGTGTGGCCGACGTCCGATGCGCCGAGCATGTGCGTGTAGCCCGAACCGCCGTCAGACCAGGAGCACGTGTAGGTCATCGGCGTACCGCCGCTCCAGGTGCCGTAGTTCGCGGTCAGCATGTCTCCCTGCTGCGCCGTGCCGGTGATCGTCGGTGCGGTTACTTCCCACGGTGGGGCGGGAGCTGCACCGGCTACTGTGGCGGTCTGTGTGGAGGCCGCGGTTGACGAGCCGCCGCTGTTCGTGGCGGTGACGATCGAGCGGATCGTGTGACCGGTGTCGCCGCTGGTCAACGTGTAGCTGCTTGACGTGGCGCCGGTGATCGCGGTGCAGTAGTTCCCGGACCTGTCACAGTCCTTCCAGGCGTAGCTGAATCCGGTCGGGCTGCCGCCCCAGGAACCGTTGGAGGTCGTCAGCGTGACGCCCTGGGTGGGCGTGCCGCTTACCTTCGGCGCGGTCGTGTTGTTCGGCGCCGAGGGGCTGGTCGTTGAGACCGTGCCGCTGACGTAAGCGGACAGCGGGCACGTCGACCAGCTGGGTCCGTCAGACCAAGCCGATGGAAGCGCGGTCAAATTGCTCTGCGCGGAGTTCTCGCTCTCGCACGGGCCATTCGCACGATCACGGAACCAGAAGGTGCCGCCGGTGCCGAGCACGACGACCCAATACTGATTCCCCACTGAGACTGCAGTCGACTTCACATCGACTGTGTTCCACGCACGAGGTGTCAGCGAGCCGAGCGACCCCGTCGAGAGCAACGTCCCCGGATGACCGTTGGCGTTGGTGTACAGGCCGGCGATGAGGGTCTTCGCGGTGTTATGCGAATCAACGTAGACGGTGATCGATGATGCCGTTCCGGACGACGAAGCGAGAAACGGAAACGCCTCGGCCAGACCCGCTGCGTTCAGGTCCACGTTGGACTCGACCTTGCCATCGCCAAACAAAACTGGAGTTGCCTTCGAGGCGGTCGTGTTCGTCGCGCCGGCTGCCGCGTTGCGGTGTGTGGTCTTGCGGTGACGCTTGGCAGGATGGCGGTTGCCTCGCCGTCGATGACCCTTCGTCCGCATATGGTGACTACGGTGCGTCGAGCTCCGCTGCGTATTCTGCGTCGTCCTCGACCTTGTCGCGCTGTCTGTTGCACCCCATGCTACTGTCGTGAATACCGAGAGGAGCAGGGCACAGATAATCATTACGCGTCGCATTTCGGTCCTCGCCTTTTAGATCTGTTAGGGCGGCTATCGACCGTGGGCGTGGGTGCGCCCAGCTGAGCACCGGATCTTCAGTCAAACGTCCAGCGCCGATTGTGGCTGCGCCCGAACAGTCGTCCAGCGCGTGGGCGGTCGCCGGTCATCGGCGCTCAGGTCGGCGACGGTGCAATGCGCGTCAGGCGCCGGCTTGGTCGTCAATCGCCAGGCCCGTGGTGCCCGCGTCAGGCAGCTTGGGCTCCAGTCGCCAGCTTTTGGCGGCGACGTACTCGACCTCCGCCCTCGCGCAACGGCTGAGGACCGAGCCCGGACTCCTAACTAACTAGAAGCGCTCGGTCAGAGGCCTTCGGTGCAGCTAAGAGCGGCGCCCGTGGCGTTCATGCCGCTCCTCGCAAGCTCACAACCGCGGGCACCGTTCGCAGCAGAATCCAAACGTTCAGCCAGAATGACCGCCGCTCGGCGTACTGGATGTCGAGTCTGACCATGTCTTCCATCGTCAGCTCCGAGCGGCCGCTCACCTGCCAAAGCCCGGTTATGCCCGGCTTTACGCCGAACCGGCTGAGCCAGTGCGGCGGATAGTGCTCGACCTCGTAGGAAAGCGCGGGTCGTGGCCCGACGAGAGACATCTTTCCACGCAGGACATCCCACAGCTGCGGTAGCTCGTCGAGGCTCGACCGTCGCAGAAAGCGCCCGATACGCGTGATACGCCGGTCGGAGGTGAGCTTGAACTGCGGCTTGTCTCCCTCTCGCTCGGGCTCGGCACCGGCGATCAGGCCGATCACGAACGCGCGGTGGATCTCGTCGCTGGCTCCATCGGTCATGGTCCGGAACTTGTGCACGGTAAACGGCGACAGAGCGCGGCCCAGACGGCGTTGGCGAAACAAGATCGGCCCGGCTGAGTCAACGCGGATCGCGACTGCGATCACAGCCATCAGCGGCGCCAGCACGACAAGCAGGATCGACGAGAGGATCACGTCCAGCGAACGGCAGGCGATGCCGACTCCCCGCGGCGACCGGTTGGCGTCGACGTCCGCTGAAACGGATGTCGCCTGCTCGGAATCAATCGCGGTAAAGCCCACTTGTGCGCCCTCTCTCCAGATCAACGGATGCTGTCTTGCGATATTTGCGCCGCGCGCGGTGTCCGGCGGCCCACTCGCGCGACGAGATCGCCGCGGCTCGGGCGACAGTCGTCACACGCGGTCGCATCCCGGGCGACGATCGTCTTACGTAGTCGCATCCCGGCTGCCGCGCCGGCCGCGGTCAAGCAGCCGCAAGCCGGCGATCGGCACGGTCGCCTCGCGTGGACGGAGTCACGTCGAGTCGCTCCAGTTCGCGCTGAAGCGCTCGCCGGCCGCGGTGGTGCAAGCCATGGATCGAGCTCTCGGTTCGGCCCATGCGGTCGGCGATCTCGCCCGGCGTGAGCCCAACGACGTGGCGCATGATGACCACTTGGCGCTGCTCGACGGGCAGCGTGGCGAGCGCGGCCCTGACCGTCTCTGGCTGATCCAGATCGACCCGGGATGCTCCGTTCGGATCAATCACGCTCTCGGACGGCGTGACCCGGTTTGACCGCAGGTGATCGATCGCCACGTTGCGGGCCAGTCGGAGCAGCCAGGCGAGGAATGGCACGCCACGATCGTCGTATTTGACGATTCTCGTCATCAGCTTCGCGAAGACGTGCTGAGTCACGTCCTCGGCCTCGTAGTCCTCGCGGACGATCGAGCGGACGTAGCCGTAGACGTTGTTTGAATAAGTGACGTACAGGAAGCGCAGGGCTTCCCGATCGCCTTCCTTGGCGCGTGCGACAGCCCGCTCGACCTTACGCAGCGCGTCGGGTGATTCGTCAACCGCCGTCTTGCATCGAAAACCGATCGGCGCCGTCAGCGATCCATTCGCCGCCAGCGCCCCACCCCTCATTTCATCTCTCATACCGTGCCTCGTGTTCAACGTCGCCCCTGGCCATTTGCCCCTGGCCACTTCCTGAACCGCTATGCCAGCGAGTATTGAGCCGCTCGTCTGAGCGCTCAATGACCAGGCTGGCTCATTCGCCGTTCAAGGCAATGAACGCCGCGCGGACCAGTCGTCCCGCGTCAGATCGGCGTAAAGATCGTGAGGTTCGCGGAAAAGTGCGGATCTTTGAAGCGTTTATCGCTACGATGAGTGCGACTGAAGTTCACCCGCAAGAACGCTTGGGAGACGGATAGGGGCGATGGTGATCCGGCTCGAGGGCCCGGAGCGGCGCAGTGGGGCACGCGACCGGGACCACACAATCAAATTGATGATCGTTGATCATCCGGCTACGCGGCTCGGCATCCGCATGGCGCTGGGTGCAAACGTCGAGGTCTGCGCAGAGGCCAGTGACATGGAGAGCGCAATCCGAGCCGCCAACCATGAACAGCCGGACGTCGCGTTGGTGGGATCTGAGAGCCTCACGGGCTGGCGCGCAGGGGTCCGCGGGATCTGTCGCGCTGCTCCGCGCTGCGCGGTGGTAGTCCTGGCTCCGTCCGGCGATGTCGATGACATGCTCGAATCGGTGCGCAACGGTGCCGTCGGCTACGTTCCGGGGGCGCTCGACGCGGAGCGGCTGAGACGGGTCTTCGGAGCCGTGGCCAACGACGAGGCCGTGATACCGCGGAAGATGGTGATGGACCTGATCGGTGAGCTACGCGGCAGCCGCACGACGGGCGACGCGCTAACCAGACGTGAGGCGCAGGTCCTGGGAATGTTGCGCCGCGGTCACTCGACGGCGCGGATCGCTGATCGGCTGCAGATCGCGCCGGTGACGGTGCGCCGGCACGTCTCAGAGGCGGTTCACAAGCTCGGTGCCGCGAGCCGATCGGACCTGCTCGATCGGGAAACGGGCTAAGACACAGGCTCCAGCATCACGTCACGCCCTGCCGAACGGCGTAGACCGCTGCTTGAACCCGGCTCGGCAGGTCGAGCTTGGCGAGGATGTTGGAGACATGGTTCTTCGCCGTACGCGGGCTGATGTTCAACTCCTTTGCGATCTCGGCATTCTCCATCCCCAAGGCGATCAGCTTCAGGACTTCGAGCTCGCGTGACGACAGCTGGTCGATCCCGGCGGAGTCCCGGGGCGGTTCGGTGTTCCCGTTCAGCATGCTTCCGAGAACCACTTCGGCAGCTCGCGGAGAGAGCCACGCTACGCCGCTGGCGGCGGCATGGATCGCCACCACCAGACTGTCGATTGGGGTGTCCTTGGCCACGAACCCACGCGCGCCCGCCTGCAAGGCGGCCGCGACGTCGGCGTCATCGGAGACGACGGTGAGTGCCAGCACCCGCACCTCGGGATGGCTGTCGACGATCTGACGCGTTGCCGCGGGTCCGGGCAGATCCGGCATCCGAATATCCATCAGCACCACATCCGGCTGCAGCTCGCCCGCGAGCCGGACTCCCATCCGGCCACCAGAGGCCTGAGCCACGACCTCGATGTCGGGCTCGGCCGAGAGCAGCGACGCCAGACCAGTTCGAAACAGATCGTGGTCGTCTACCACAAGCACGCGAACAGTCGCGTGATCCCCTTTACCGATGTTCACTTATGCCCCAAAGCTCGCCCACCATCCCAGCTCCTCGATCATTCGGGAACTGGCTACTTTGGCAAGAATAGCGCGGTTCCGTTCATGACGTTGAACGACGCATGGGCGTGGCGCCCTATTCCGACTCTTGTCGCCACGTGACATAAAGCGTGGGCAAGGTAGGCCAGGGCAACAAGGGGCAGATTCTTGAGGGCATCGCAGCAACCCTTCCAAGGGCAATCAGACAGAGTGCGCTTTGCCGCACTAGATCTCCAGCATGCGCCGCTTCGCAATGAGCTGCATGCTGCGTTCGACCGGCTTCTCGAGTCATCCGCGTTCACGCTGGGTGACGAAGTCGAGCAGTTCGAGGCCGAGTTCGCGCGATATTGCGAGGTCGAGCACTGCGTCGGCGTTTCGTCGGGCACAGCGGCGTTGACGCTGATGCTGAGGGCTTACAACATCGGCCCGGGCGACGAGGTGATCGTCCCGGCGCACACGTTCATAGCTTCGGCACTTGCGGCCGTGTACGTAGGCGCAACGCCGGTGCTGTGCGACGTGGAGAAAGGGACCGGTCTGCTCGACCCGGTCGCGGCGCAGGCGGCGATCGGGCCACGCACGGCTGCGATCATCGCCGTGCACCTGTACGGCCAGGCGTGCGACATGGACGCAATCGGCGCACTCGGGCGTGCGAACGGACTGCTGGTCCTCGAGGACGCGGCGCAGGCAGCCGGGGCGACCTATCGCGGTAAGCGTGTCGGCTCGCTCGGCGCCGCTGCCGCCTTCTCTTTCTATCCGGGCAAGAACCTGGGCGCACTCGGCGATGGCGGTGCTATCTGCACCGACGACGCTCGACTGGCGGCGCGGCTGCGCCGTCTGCGCAACCTCGGCCAGCGCAACAAGGGAGAGCACACAGAGGTGGGCTACAACGAGCGACTGGACGGTCTCCAGGCCGCACTGCTGCGCGTCAAGCTGGCCCACCTCGACGAGTGGAACGCGGCACGGCGCGACCGAGCAGAGCGCTACCGCGCGGCGCTGACCCAGATGACACAGCTGCTCGAAGAGCGCCCCGAGAGCCCATGCGTCTACCACCTGTTTGCGACGCGCTTCAACGACCGGGATCATGTCGCCGGCATCCTGCGGGCGAGCGGAATCGAGACGGGGGTGCATTATGCGAGCGCGGTCCACCAGCACGGAGCATGGGCCGGTCAGGGGCCGCCAGAAGCGAGCTTCCCTGTCGCCGAAGCGTGGGCCGCGGAGGAGCTTTCGTTGCCAATGCACCCCGACCTCAGCCCGCTGGAGATCGAACGTGTCGCCAGCGCAATCGACGCCGCACTATCGGTCAGGAGCGCGTGATGACGTCTCTAGCTAACACATCCATCGGGCTTTCCCGGTCTCACCAGGCGCCGCCCACTGAGCCGGTCGGAGTCGCCGTCATCGGGCTCGGGTATTGGGGTCCCAACCTGCTCCGGGTCTTGGCCGACAAGCCCGAGGCCGAGGTGCGCTGGATCTGCGACCTCGACAACGACCGGCTGGAGCGCTCCAAGCGCCGCTACCCCGCGGTCAGAACCACGACGAATGTGGAGCGCGTTCTCGCCGACCCGAGTGTCGAGGCAGTGATCATCGCAACCCCGGTCCGCACGCATCATGAGCTGGCCTCCCAAGCGCTGCGGGCCGGAAAGCACGTATTCGTCGAGAAGCCGCTCGCACCGTCCAGTGAGCTAGCTGACGATCTCGCCGCGCTGGCGAGCGAGCGCGATCAGATCCTGATGTGCGGGCATACGTTCATCTACAGCCCGCCGGTGCGCGCGATCAAGCGCATGCTCGAGTCCGGAACCCTGGGAGAGATCTACTTCATCTCCTCCAGCCGCGTGAACCTGGGGCTGCATCAGCGCGACGTGAGCGTGATCTGGGATCTCGGACCGCACGATTTCTCGATCCTCCTGTACTGGCTCAACGAAATGCCGATCAGCGTGCGCGCGATCGGTCGCGATTCGATCGTCAGGGGAATCGTCGACGTCGCGTTCGTGGCGATGACTTTCGCCTCCGGCATCGTGGCCAACGTCGAGCTGAGCTGGTTGTCGCCGAGCAAGCTGCGGCGGACGGTGGTCGTCGGGAGCGAGCGCATGGTCACCTACGACGACGGGGCAGTGGAGTCCGTGCGCCTGTTCGACAGCGGAGTGGTGTATCGGGATCCGGAGACATTCGGGGAGTACCACCTGTCGTATCGAAGCGGGGACATCATCTCCCCCAAGATCGAATCCCATGAACCGCTGGGGCTCGAGCTTGGCGACTTCGTGAGCGCGATCCGATCCGGCGAGATGATGGAGTTTCACACCGCCCTGGCACGTAGCGTGGTGAGAATCGTCGAGGCAGCTGACCGATCGTTGCTCGAAGGCCGCGAGATCTCGCTTGAAGCTGACGAGATCAATAGCCAGCTGACAGGCGGTCGAGCGCTTGCGCTCGCTTGATGACCCGGCCGCGTCCGCGGCTCTGATCTGCGGAGAGCATCTGCCTTAGCTCGTCAGGGGAAAGCGCCCCTTCTCCCCTGACCGTCCGGGGGCTCGGATGGATCCGAGCGCCCCGGACCAAACTTAAGCTATGAGAGGCAGCATTTGCGCCCTCGAGGCAGACGCGCCAAAGTCGACAACCGCTCGCAAAAGCTTCCCGGATAAGGAGGCTAATGCGATACATTCGTGAACAGACGTTACGCAGTGCCTGATCACGGCTTGCGTGCTCGTCAGGGGACTGCGCCCCCACTCCCCTGACTGTCCGGGAGCTCGGAGGGATCCGAGTCTCCCGGACGCCTTTCCCGTTGCGACCGCGCATCTTACGTCCGGGGCTGCTGGCGCGCAACACGGGCGTCAGCTGACGCACCACCGCCTCGCCGAGCCCCACCGGATAAGATTGGTGAATCTGGATTCACCAAAGGGACTGAGGAGACCATCGTGGACCTGAACGACACGCCCGAACAGGCCGCGTATCGCGCAGAGGCGCGTGCCTGGCTTGACGCGAATAGGGACCAGGCTCCGCCCCGGGCCGGCTCCTACGAGGACGAGGATTACGTCAACGCGCGGCGCGCCTGGCAGCGCAAGCTCGCAGAGGCCGGACTGGCCGCCGTCACCTGGCCGGCCGAGGTCGGCGGGCGGGGGTTGGGTCCGATCGAGCAGGTGACGGTCAACCAGGAGATCTCGCGCGCAAAGGTCCCCGGGATCATCGACGTGATCGGAATCGGGATGCTCGGCCCGTGCCTGATCGCCCACGGCTCCGAAGACCAGAAGAGCCGCTACCTGGGTCCGATGCTCCACGGTGACGAGGTCTGGTGTCAGATGTTCTCCGAGCCCGGCGCCGGCTCCGATCTGGCCGCGATCCAGACCCGCGCACGACTCAATGACGACGGGAGCTGGACGCTGACCGGGCAGAAGGTGTGGACCACGAACGCGCAGTTTGCCTCCTTCGGACTGCTGCTCGCCCGCACCGACGCCGACGTGCCAAAGCACAAGGGGCTGACAATGTTCATCGTCCCGATGGACGCCGCGGGAGTCACGGTCCGCGGCCTGCGCCAGATCTCCGGTGAGGCGGAGTTCAACGAGGTCTTCTTCGATGACGTCCGGCTCGAGCCCGATGCCGTCGTCGGCGGCGTCGGCAACGGCTGGGGGACGGCACTGACGGTGCTGATGTACGAGCGGCTGACGATCGGGTTCGGCTCTGAGTCGTTCGGTTCTCCCGCGAGGCTGGCCGAGACGCTGGCCGACGATCAGGCCGCCCGCGGCGACGCCGACGCGCGCCGCAGGCTCGGCGAGGTGATGACCGAACTGCTCGCGGTCCGCTTCAACGGCTATCGCGCGCTGACCGCGCTCTCCCGGGGCCAGATCCCGGGTCCGGAGGCCGGGCTTGCGAAGGTCACGATGGTCAACGCGGCGATCGCCGCGACCGACCTCGCCGCCGATGTCGTCGGTCCTGAGGCGCTTGACGCCGACAACGATTGGAGCTACCTGATCTCGTTCCTGCCGGGGCTGAAGTCGGCGGGGGGGACCGAGCAGATCCTGCGCAACACGATCGGCGAGCGGGTGCTCGGGTTACCACCCGAACCGAGGCTCGACAAGGGTGTCCCGTTCAGCGAGCTGCGGGCGATCGAGAAGCAGGCGGTGGCGCGATGAACTTCGCTCTCTCAGACGAACAGGTTCTGCTGCGCGAGGCGGCCCGCGGTTCACTGGCGCGCTACAAGACGATCGAGGCGGCCCGCGACGCGCTCGAGGACGCTGACGCGCTGCCCGATCTGTGGCCGGTCGCAATCGAGGCCGGCTGGCCGGGGCTGCTGGTCTCCGAGGAGCACGGTGGCGCCGAGCTCGGCGCGTTTGACGCGCTGCTGATCGCCGAGGAGTGCGGGCGCGTGCTGGCTGCGGTGCCGATCCTCGGGCTGATGCCCGCGGCGGCGATTCTCGATGCAGCCGGTGATCAGGCGCTGGATGCGGTCGCCTCCGGCGAGCTGCGGCCGGTGTACGTCGCCGCGCGGCCGCCCAGCGATCATTACGACGGCTGGACGGTCGACCCGCGGTCGGGCATGAATCGTCTCCCTGCGCCGCGCGCGACCGTGGCCGGCGACACCGTCACGCTCGACGGCGAGGTCGCGTTTGTGATTGACGCCCCCGGGGCCGGCCTGCTGGTCGCGATCGGCGCCGACGAGGACGGCGACCCGGTCGCCGTCGCGATCGACCCATCCGCGGACGGGGTCGACCTGGAGCCGGTGACCAGCTATGACGCCACCCGGTCGGTGGCACACGTGACCTTCTCGGGCGCCCAGGGCCGGGGGCTCGACGTCGATAGCGCGGTCGCGGCCGACGCCTGGTACTTGGCCCAGGCGCTGATCGCGGCTGAGTCGATCGGCGCCGTGCAGACATGCCTTGACGTGAGCGTCGAATACGCCAAGGACCGGTTCACGTTCGGGCGCGCGATCGGCTCCTATCAGTCGATCAAGCACGAGCTGACCGAAGTCCTGCGCCGGCTCGAGAACGCCCGCGGGCTGGAGTACTACGCCGGCTGGGCGCGTGCCTCGGCGCCGGAGGAGTTTCCGCTCGCGGCGAGCGCCGCCCGCTCGGCCGCCGGCGGCGCGCTCGATTTCGCGGCCCGTTCGATGATCAACGTGCACGGGGGCATCGGCGCCACCTGGGAGCACGACGCGCCGCTGTTCTTCCGCCGTGCGCAGCTGTCGCGGAGGCTGCTCGGCGGCACGCATGACGCGACTGATCGGGTCGCCGAGCAAACGATGAACGGCGCCGTGGCCGGGTGACGACCGGCCTGTCCTGACGATGTGACCGCAGCCTCACCCGCGCGGAAGGGAGCTCGAAGTGGCAACGATCGAAGTAACCGACCCGGCCCGCGAGGTGCTCAACCAGCCCCCGCGGCTGCAACCGATCAACCTGTTCGACTGCGACCTCGCGCTCCGCGAGGCAGTTGACCGCGAGGGCGGTGGCTGGGGCGCCGACGCCGTCAGCGACGTGGGCGCGGTCGCCGGAAGCGTTGAGGCGCTCGAGCACGGACGGCGTGCCGAACACAACGAGCCCCGGCTCGTGACCCACGACCGATATGGCAACCGCGTCGACCAGGTCGAGCTCGACCCCTCGTGGCACTGGCTGCTCGAGCGTGCCGTAAACCGCTCGATCCACGCTCTCCCCTGGCGCGAGCCGCAGCCCGGCGCTCACGTGGTGCGGGCCGCGATGTTCACGCTCTACAGCAACGCCAACGATGGCGTCATGTGCCCGGTCTCGATGACCTATGCGGCGATTCCGGCGCTCCGTGACGGCGCTCCCGGGCTCGCGGCAGAGTGGGAGCCGCGCCTGACCAGCGCCGACTACGAGACCGGCGCGCTGGCCGGGATGGCGATGACCGAGCGCCAGGGCGGCTCCGACGTGCGGGCCAACATCACACGCGCCGAGCCGGTGGGTGACGACAGCTACGAGATCCACGGGCACAAGTGGTTCTGCTCCTACCCTCCGTGCGATGTGTTCCTGGTACTCGCCCAGGCTCCCGGCGGGCTGTCCTGCTTCTTGGTACGGCGCGGTCCGGGAATGGAGTTCCAGCGGCTGAAGGACAAGCTCGGGACGCGCTCGCTGCCGTCATCGGAGGTCGAGTTCCGCGGGATCGAGGGGCGGCTGATCGGCGAGGAGGGGCGCGGCGTGCCCGCGATCATCCGGATGGTCAACCACACGCGCCTCGACTGCCTGCTCGGTTCCACGACCGGGCTGCGGCGGGGCACGGTCGAGGCGGTCCACCACGCGCGTCACCGGTCGGCATTCGGCGCCCTGCTGGTTGACCAGCCCGCGATGCGCAACGTGCTTGCCGACCTCGCGATCGAATCAGAGGCCGCGACCGTCAGCGCGATGCGAGTCGCCCGCAGCTACGACGAGCACGATGCGGGCGCGTTCCGGCGATTCGCGACCGCGGTGATGAAGTACTGGGTCAGCAAGCGGGCAGCGGCGCACGCGGCCGAGGCGCTCGAGTGCCTGGGCGGAAACGGGTTCGTCGAGGAGTCAGGGCTGCCGGGGCTGTATCGCGACGCGCCACTGAACTCGATCTGGGAAGGGTCGGGCAACGTGGCGGCGCTCGATGTGCTGCGGGCGATCGTCAAGGAGCCCGAGGGTCTGCCGGCGTTCATCGACGAGTGCGAGCTGGCCGCCGGCGCCGACCGGCGGCTCGACGACCACATGGCGCGCACGCGCGCGCGTGTTAACGCGATCTTCGAGGGCGCCGAGGGCGCGAGCGCAGAGCAGCGGCTCTACGAGAGCCAGTTCGAGGCGCGGCGGTTGGTCGAGGAGCTCGCCGTCGGGCTCCAGGCGTCGCTGCTGGTGCGGTTCTCGCCGCCGGCGGTCGCCGACGCGTTCTGTGCAGCCCGCCTGCAGGGCGAGGGCGGTCGCGTCTACGGGACGCTGCCCGCCGGTGTCGACGCCGCCGCGATCGTGGACCGCGCGCTGCCCGTATGAGCTCGATTGAGTACGAGGTCACGGGCCGCGTGGCCCGGCTGACGCTCGACCGGCCCCACCGCGGCAACGGGATCACGCGTGAACTCGTGAGCGAGCTCGAGCGCCGCGTCGAGCACGCTGACCTCGACCCGCGGGTGCGCGTGCTGTTGCTGTCGGGCAACGGGAAGGGGTTCTGCGGCGGCTATGACCTGGTGCAGAGTGCCGAGGGGATGGGGCAAGCGGAAGCTGCACCCGACGGCGTCGCCGACGCGCCCTCGGGCTCGCCTCTGGATCCGGCCGTGATGGCGTCCAACCACGATCCGGGCTCGGTCTGGGACCCGATGGTCGACTACGCGATGATGAGCCGCAACGTCCGCGGCTTCATGTCGCTGTTTCAGTGCAGCAAGCCCGTCGTCTGCAAGGTGCACGGGTTCTGCGTCGCCGGTGGGACGGACATGGCGCTCTGCTCAGATCTGCTGGTGATCGCTGCCGACGCCAAGATCGGCTACCCGCCGGCGCGGGTATGGGGCTCGCCGACCACCTCGTTGTGGGCCTACCGGCTCGGACCCCAGCGGGCCAAGCGGCTGCTGTTCACCGGTGACTCGCTGTCAGGCGCCGAGGCGGCGGAGTGGGGACTCGCGATCGAGGCTCCCGCAGCCGAGCAGCTCGACGAGCGCACCGAGACACTGGTCGCGCGGATCGCGCGGATGCCGCTCAACCAGCTCCAGATGATGAAGCTGCTCGTCAACCAGGGCCTGTTCGCGCAGGGCCTTCACACGACGCAGGTGCTGGGGACCGTGTTCGACGGCGTCGCCCGTCACACCCGCGAGGGGTACGAGTTCCAGGGCCTGGCGGCGCGCGAGGGATTCAGGGCGGCGGTCGCTGACCGCGATGGACCGTTCGGCGATCTGGGCTCATCGACGTTCAAGGGGTGACCCGAGTGGAAGCGACCACCGCCACCACGCGAGACCGCCTGCTGATGGCGGCACGAGAGTTGATCGAGGAGGGTGGCTACAGCACCGCCTCGGTGGTCGCGATCGCCGACCGCGCCGGGGTCGCCGCCGGGACGCTCTACCGTCACTTCGCCTCCAAGGAGGAGCTGTTCGTGGATGTCTTCCGTTCGGTCTGTGCACGCGAGGAACGCGCGATGCGCGCCGCGGCCGACCGGATGCCCGCCGGGTCGTCAGCGGCCGAGCGGCTCGAGACCGTGCTCGCGACCTTCGCGCGGCGGGCGCTCGGCAACCGGCGGCTCGCATGGGCACTGATCGCCGAGCCGGTCGACCCGCTGGTCGACGCCGAACGACTCGCATACCGGGAGCGCTACGCGGCCGTGATCGCTGAGGGCCTGCGGACCGGGATCGAGGCCGGCGAGCTCCCCGACCAGAACGTCGAGCTGACCGCGGCGGCCTTGGTCGGTGGGTGCGGCGAAGCGCTCGTCGGGCCGCTGTCCCCGCTCGGGGGACCGGGCCCGACCGCGGCCGAGATCGTCGAGGCGCTGCGGATCTTCGTCCGGCGCGCGGTGGGGGCGGCGTGACCGAGACCGTGTCTGTCTCGCGCGATGGCCCGGTCACGGTGACGCGAGACGGGCCCGTCACGACCGTCTCGCTATCGCGGCCCGAGCGACGAAACGCGGTCGACGGACCAACGGCCGCCGCGCTTGTGCAGGCGTTTCGCGACTTCGATGGCGATCACGCGGCGGCGGTCGCGGTCCTGCACGGCGAGGGCGGCGTGTTCTGCGCCGGCGCCGATCTCAAGGCGATCGGGACGGCGAAATCGAACCGCGTCGACCGCGACGGCGACGGACCGATGGGCCCGACCCGGATCCGGCTCTCGAAACCTGTGATCGCCGCGATCGGCGGCCACGCGGTCGCGGGTGGCCTCGAGCTCGCGCTCTGGTGCGACCTTCGGATCGCCGAGCAGGACGCTGTCCTGGGGGTGTTCTGCCGCCGCTGGGGCGTGCCGCTGATCGATGGTGGCACGGTTCGGCTTCCGCGGCTGATCGGCGCCAGCCGAGCGATGGACCTGATCCTCACCGGGCGTGCGGTCGCAGCTGACGAGGCGCTCGCGATCGGCCTCGTCAACCGCGTCGTCCCGCGCGGCGAGAGTCTGGCGGCGGCGCAGGAGCTCGCCCGTTCGCTGGCCCGGTTCCCGCAGACCTGCATGCGCGAGGATCGCCTGTCGCTGCTGGAGTCCGAGGGACTGCACGAGACCGACGCGCTGGCGATCGAGTTCGAGCACGGTCTGCGGTCGCTCGCCGATGTGCAGACCGGCCTGGAGCGATTTCGCGCCGGCGCGGGGCGTCACGGCGCGTTCGATTAACGAAGCCGCCGCGCCCAGGCTGACAACGTTCGGGCGTGTGCGGCGGTCAGCCCGATCGCCGGATCGGTCCCGACCAGCAGGGTCGGCACCGGTCGAGCGGCCGCCCACTCCTCACAGCTGGGGTCATGTCCGTCGTCGATCCACGCCAGCGGACGATCGGCGCCGGCGAACCGGTCGATTGCGGCGAGCTTCCAGTGGCGGCCGTGATCGTCTCCGGCGAGGCTCACGTGGGGCAGGCCGGCGGGCAGCCCGAGCGCGTGCGGGAGGTACTCGTCGGCCTTCTCCTCCCAGCCAGAGCACCACGCGAGCTCGAACATCTCGCCCAGGACGAGCAGCTGCTCACCGGCTTCGGCCGAGAGGAAATGGGGGATCCCGTCCACGGTGACGAACATCCCGGGCGGGGGCTTGGCGTGGTCAAAGCCGAACAGCGAGATCACGCCGTCGATGTCGATCAGGAGCAGCGGACGGTTCATAGCCAACGTTTATGTGGGTTCGGCAGGGTATATTGCGAGAGCCGGTCAAGGCTCGAGTGATGTCCAGTTCGCGCTGGACATCCGACGCTCCCCTCAAGGCTCTCCTCAAAGCTGCCGAGGAAAAGCGTGAGGCGGCCACGAGCTTCACCGGCTCCAGACCAAAACCCCCCAAACTTGACTCCCCTACTAGGCATCCTGCTTGCGCTCATCTGCGCGCTGACGACGAACGTCGGCTTTCTGTTCAAGCACCGCGGCGCGTGCGCGGCTCCGGCCGTTGACATTCGACGCCCGTTGCGGACGGCCAAGTCGCTCTTTTCGTCGAAGCTGTTTGCGCTCGGGATGCTGATCGCCGCAGGGGCGTGGATCTTCCATGTCGCTGCGATGGCGGTCGCGCCGCTGTCAGTCGTGCAGGCGGTGCTCGCCGGCGGCGTCGTGCTGCTGGCGATCATGGCCGAGCGCGCCTTCGGACTTGAGATCTCACGCCGCCAGTGGCTCGGCCTCGCGCTGACGGCCGGCGGTCTGGTCCTGCTGGGCTTCAGCCTGCCGGCGGTCCACGGCGCCCACTCGCGCTTCTCGGTGCCCGGCATGGTCGCGTTCGAGGCCGCGCTGCTGGTGGCCGGGACGTTGCTGATCATGGGGCCCCGGATCGGCGCCCCCGTCCAGCACCACGGCTTCATGTTGGGGGCGGCCTCGGGGATTCTGTTCGGTGTCTCCGATGTCGCAATCAAGGCGATCTCGGGCGAAATCGGGACGCACGGTCCGATCGCGCTGTTGAGCCCCTGGGTCGCCGTGACGATCATCGCCTCGGTGGCCGCGTTCTACAGCTCGGCCAAGGGCCTCCAGGACGGCGAGGCCGTGCCCGTGATCGCGGTAACCGGGACGGCGGCCAACGTCAGCGGGATCGTCGGCGGGATCATCGTCTTCGGGGATCCGCTCTCCGGTCATCCGGTCATGCTCGCGATCGAGTTCTTCGCCTTCGCGCTGGTCCTGATCGCCGCCTGGCTGACGCCAGCGCCCGTTCGCGCCACCCGCATCGGGATCGCTGTTCCGGCGCCCGCCTGAGCGTTCGCTCGGGAGTGATGCGAGTTTCTCCCGTATAACGGGAGTCAGATGCGTGACCCAACGCCATTTGGCCCGCTGATCGACGCCCGCGGGCTGCAGCGGCTCCTCGGGTCCGAGCCGGTGGTGCTCGACGTCCGCTGGGACCTGGCCGCCGGCGCGCGCCGCGACCTCTACGAACGGGGCCACATCCCGAGCGCAGCGTTCGTCGACCTCGACTCCGAGCTCGCGGCGCCGGCCGGCAAGCGAGGCCGCCACCCGCTGCCGTCCACGGCTGAGTTCGAGAGCGCGATGCAGGCCGTCGGGGTCAGCGCCGATCGGGACGTGGTCGTCTACGACGCCGCCACCGGGACCGCTGCCGCGCGGGCTTGGTGGCTGCTGCGCTACTTCGGCCACGCCGCAGTCGCGCTGCTCGACGGCGGGCTCGCGGCGTGGCTGCAGGAGGGGCTCCCGATCCAGACCGGGCCGTCGGGCCCGGCGCCCGGCGGGGATTTCGTCGCCCGCCCCGGCGCGATGCCCGTGCTCGACGCCGACGGCGCCGCGGAGCTCGCCCGCAGCGGGGTGCTGCTCGACGCCCGCGCGAGCGAGCGATACGCCGGTGAGCGCGAGCCGATCGATCCGGTCGCCGGCCACATCCCCGGAGCGTCCAGCCGGCCCGCCGAGCTCAACCTGGACGATTCGGGACGGTTCCGGAGGTCGTCTGAGCTGCGCAGCGGGTTCGAGGCGCTCGGGGTCGGACCCGGAGTGCAGCTCGGGGCCTACTGCGGCTCGGGCGTGACCGCCGCACACCAGGTGCTGGCACTCGAGCTCGCCGGCCATCGCGCTGCGCTCTACGCCGGCTCGTGGAGCGAATGGATC
Source organism: uncultured Solirubrobacterales bacterium (assembly GCA_963770885.1). Classification (GTDB taxonomy): domain Bacteria; phylum Actinomycetota; class Thermoleophilia; order Solirubrobacterales; family Solirubrobacteraceae; genus Palsa-465. The sequence goes on from CAVYRI010000005.1 coordinate 683,593, forward strand.
ACCGATCCCGATCGGCCGGTCGCGGTTGGCCGCCAGGCGTGACGGAGATGTACAACTGAGCACGTACAATTCGCCGCCGCGGACAATTGTGGTACAAGCAGGCGCTCGTTACCTTTGTACAAAACGTCACAGATCGGAGTTCGCATGGCAAGTACCGAGGAAGCGGTTCGGACCGAGAGCAGCTCGCTCCAGGAGCTCGGACGTCGGCACCTGTGGATGCATTTCACGCGTATGTCCGCGTATCAGGATCAGGAGATCCCGATCATCACGCGCGGTGAGGGTTGCTACGTCTACGACGAACACGGGAACCGCTATCTCGACGGCTTGTCGGCGCTGTTCTGCGTCAACATCGGCCATGGCCGCGGCGACATCGTGCAGGCCGGCGCCGATCAGGCGAGAGAGCTCGGCTTCTTCACCAACTGGTCCTACGCGCACCCGCGCTCGATCGAGCTCGCCGCCCGCGTGGCCGGGCTCGCGCCCGGGAGCCTCAACCGCGTGTTCTTCACCAGCGGCGGCAGCGAGGCGGTCGAGTCGGCGCTGAAGCTCGCGCGCCAGTACCACAAGGTCACGGGCAAGCCCAACAAGACGAAGGTGATCGCCCGCGAGGTCGCCTACCACGGCACGAGCCTCGGGGCGTTGTCGGCGACCGGAATCACGAGCGTGCGCCAGCCGTTCGAGCCGCTGGCGCCGGGCGGATGCCACGTCCCCAACACCAACACTTACCGGCTCCCGCACGGGATGGAGGTCGCAGACCTCGCCGAGGCGGTCAAGGAGCGGATCGAGTTCGAAGGCCCGGACACGGTCGGGGCCGTGATCATGGAGCCGGTCCAGAACGGCGGCGGCTGCTTTGTGCCGCCCGAGGGCTACTGGAAGCGGATTCGCGAGATCTGTGACGAGTACGACGTGCTGCTGATCTCCGACGAGGTGATCTGCGGTTGGGGCCGGCTCGGCGAGTGGTTCGGCTCCCACAAGTACGGCTACGAGCCCGACATGATCACGACCGCCAAGGGGCTCACCAGCGCGTACGCGCCGATGGGTGCCGTGATCGCGTCCGATCGTGTCGCGGAGCCGTTCCTGCACGGGACCGAGAGCTTCATTCACGGGTTCACGTTCGCCGGCCACCCCGTCTGCTCGGCGATCGCGCTCGCCAACATCGACGCGATGGACAACGAGGGAGTCCTCGACAACGTTCGCAGCAACGAGGGCGCGTTCAAGGAGATGCTCGACTCGCTGCGCGACATCCCGATCGTCGGTGATGTGCGCGGCACCGGGTACTTCCACGCGATTGAGCTGGTCAAGGATCAGGACACCAAGGAGTCGTTCTCGGACGAGGAGTCAGAGACGCTGCTGCGCGGCTTTATGTCCGCCGAGCTGTACCGCCGCGGGCTGATCTGCCGTGCCGACGACCGTGGCGACCCGGTGATCCAGCTCTCGCCGCCGCTGATCGCGGGCCCGCAGCAGTTTGAGGAGATGGAGTCCGTGCTGCGGCCGGTGCTGACGGAGGCGACCGAGCGGATGCACTCCGGTGGCGTCTCCAACGACCGAGTGAGGCGGGACCCGTCCTGACGCCGCGCCGCAGGGTGAGCGGAGTTTTAGATGCTCACCGTCCGTGAGCTGCTGCAAGGTCTCGACGTTCGGCTGCTGACCGGAGATGAAGCAGTGGACCTGCCCGTGCGGTGGGTCCACATCTCCGAGCTGCAGGACCCGACTCCGTGGCTGTCCGGTGGGGAGCTCCTGCTCTCCACCGGGATGCTGCTCGAGACGCCCGAGCAGCAGCACGAGTTCGTTGCCCGGCTGGCCGACCACCAGCTGGCGGGGCTCGGGTTCGGAGTCGGCTTCCGCCACGAGCGCGTTCCCGAGCCGCTGCTGGAGGCAGCGGCCGAGCGCGAGTTCCCCGTGTTCGAGGTCCCCTACGAGGTTCCGTTCATCGCGGTCACCGAGGCCGCATTCACGAAACTCGTCAATGAGCAGTACGCCGTCCTGCGCCGGGCGATCGCCGCCCACGAGCGGCTCGAGCGGATCGTCCTCTCCGAGCGTGGACTCGAGGCGCTCGCCGGAACGCTGTCAACGCTGATCGGGGCCGCCGTGCTTGTGTTCGATGCGCGGGGCGAGCTGCTCGTCCAGCGCGCCTTCCGCCGCGCCGTCGAGCCCGGCTCCCTGGCCGCGCTGCACGAGGAGCTGATCGACAGAGCGCGCCGGCGTGAGGCGCGGGCTTTCCTGCCCCCGCTGGGCGAGGAGTCAGAGCGGGCGCTCGCGCTCCCGGTCGCCGCCGACGGCTCGCCGGGAGCGGGCAACGGGGCTGCTGAGCGGGTTCCCGAGGCTTGGCTGGTGGCGATCAAAGACGGTGGGCCGCTGACCGACTTCGACCGGCTGACGCTTCACCAGGCGGTCACGATTGTCGCGCTCGAGTTGCTTCGCGGCCGGGTCGCGGGGGACACCGAGCGGCGGCTGGCCGGGGATGTGCTCGCGGCGATCGTCGGCGGCGAGCTGACCGGCGGCGAGCTGGCGCGCCGGCTTGAGCCGTTCGGGCTCTCTGACCGTGTCGCGGCGCTCGTGGTGCAGCGGCCCAACAACGGTCGCGGATCGGCCGGGCCGATTGAGGATGCGCTCACCACCGCCCTACGCGAGGAGGCCTCGTCGGGGCTGGTCGCGTCGGCGGGACCGCTGACGTGCGCGCTGGTCGCGGGGCTCGCGGAGGACGATCTGTTCGGGCTCGCGGACCGGGTGACGCGGCGGCTGCACGAGGGCCTGGGCCCGGGGCTCCGGGTCGGGGTCGGGCGGCCGGTCGAGGGCGGCGAGGCGCGCCGCAGCTTCCATGAGGGGCGGTGCGCGGTCGAGGCCCTCGCGCTCGGCGTGGTCGGCGACCAGAACGGGTCAGACCACTCCAACGGGGCCGCGCGTCTGGCGACCTACAAGGATCTCGGTTCCTTTCAGCTGCTGCTGTCGTTGCAGGACGACGAGGCGCTGAAGCTGTTCTGTGATTCGATTCTCGGTCCGATCGAGGCCAGCGAGGGACACTACGGAGGTGAGCTGATGCGGTCGCTGGAGGCGTTCATCGAGGAGAACGGTCAGTGGGAGCGCGCCGCGAAGCGTCTCTACTGCCATCGTCATACGCTTCGTTACCGAATCAAACGAGTGGAGGAACTGACCGGGCGTAGCCTCAGCAACGCGCGTGATCGAATCGAGTTTTGGCTGGCACTACGAGGCCGGGAGCTAGTGACATGAAAGTTGGAGTACCGACAGAGGTCAAGAAAGACGAGTACCGGGTTGCGCTGACGCCCGCCGGCGTCCGCGAGCTGGTGGACGCCGGACACGAGGTCTACGTTCAGAGCGGTGCCGGCAAGGGCTCGGCGTTGCCCGACGACACCTACCAGGCTCAGGGCGCGACGATCCTGCCCGACGCCGATGCCGTGTTCGGCGAGGCGACGCTGATCGTCAAGGTCAAGGAGCCCCAGCCCGAAGAGGTCAGCCGGCTCGCGCCTCGGCACACGCTGTTCACGTACCTGCACCTGGCCGCCGACGAGGCGCTGACGCGGGGGTTGATGGAATCCGGGGCGACCTGCATCGCCTATGAGACGGTCGAGGACGCCAAGGGGAGGCTGCCGCTGCTGGCGCCGATGTCGGAGGTGGCGGGCAAGATCGCCACCCAGGCCGGTGCGTTCATGCTCGAGAAGCCGCTTGGCGGGCGGGGCATCCTGCTCGGTGGTGTGCCGGGCGTCGCGGCCGCCAACGTGATGGTGATCGGCGGCGGCGTGGTCGGGATGCACGCCGCCTCGATCGCGATCGGGATGCAGGCGACCGTGTACGTCTATGACCGCAACATCGACCGTCTGCGCGAGCTCGACATCGTCTTCGGCGGCCGGGCCGACACCTGCTTTGCGTCGACGCTGTCGATCGAGGAGCGGCTGCCCGACGTCGATCTCGTGATCGGCGCCGTGCTGGTCCACGGCGCGCTCGCGCCGCGCGTCATCACCCGGGGGCAGCTCTCAATCATGAAGCGCAACGCGGTGCTGGTCGACGTGTCGATCGATCAGGGCGGCTGCTTTGAGACGTCGCACCCGACGACCCACAGCGACCCGACCTACGAGGTCGACGGGATCACGCATTACTGCGTGGCGAACATGCCCGGGGCGGTCCCGGTCACGTCGACGTACGCGCTCACCAACGCGACGATTCCCTACATCCTCCATCTGGCGAATGCCGGTGTGCACGAGGCGACGGCCGACAGCCCGGGGCTGAAGCTCGGCGTCAACGTCGCGGGCGGCGAGGTCACCTACGCGCCGGTCGCCGACGCGGTCGGCGTCCCGCACGTCGACGTCGATCAGGCGTTGGCGGGCGTGCCGGCGTAGCAGGGTCCTCGGGCTCGCGGGCCGTTGGGTCGGCGGGCGTTTGGGCTGGCGGGGCTGCTGCTCGCGGCTCGCGTGCTCGCGTGAGCCGTAGGTGCTCAGCCTGCGCGGAGGGGAGTAAATCGACTACGGCTGTGAGCCGTAGGTCCTCAACCTGCGCGGAGGGGAGTAAATCGACTACGGCCCGGCGACCCGCCGGCCCGATGCCTGGATCGCGTGCCCCGACTCGGGTAGGCTCGCCGCGGAGGCGAACCGTCAACCGCTTGGGGGGTAAGGGATGGCAGTAGCGATAGTGATGGACTTCGAGGGCGCAACTCTCGATAACTACAACCGTGTGCTCGAGCTGATGGAGCTCGAGGCGGGTGGCGCCGGCCCGGACGGGATCCTTTTCCATTGGGCCGCGCAGACCGACACCGGGATCCGCGTCGTCGACGTGTGGGAGAGCCGCGAGGAGTTTGAGAAGTTCGCGGAGGACCAGATTGGGCCTCATACACAGGCGGCGGGGTTTCCAGCGCCGCCGGAGATGACGTTCCATGACGTCCACAGCCACATGACCGCAGGCTGACTCGGGCCGCAGCGCAGTCGGGTTCGCCGGACAACCGTCCGGCGCGCCGGGAGCCGCAGCTGCGATGGATTGGCCGGACAACAATCGGGCTGCCCCTGCTACCCTTGCGCGTCGCATGCCGACCACAAGCCAGCTGATCCGCAAGGGCCGCACCGCGCCCAAGAAAAAGCTCGCCACGCCCGGTCTGAAGTCGGGCAAGGGCCGCAAGAAGAAGGTCGCGGCGCCTCAGCGCCGTGGCGTCTGCACGCGTGTCTACACGACCACGCCGAAGAAGCCGAACTCGGCTCTGCGCAAGGTCGCCCGTGTGCGGCTCACGAACGGCATGGAGGTCGGCGCCTACATCCCGGGCGAGGGACACAACCTTCAGGAGCACTCGGTCGTGCTCGTCCGCGGCGGTCGCGTCAAGGACCTGCCGGGATTCCGCTACAAGGTGATTCGCGGCACGCTCGACGCGGCTGGGGTCGGCGAGCGCAAGAAGGCTCGCTCCCAGTACGGCGTGAAGGCCAAGTAGGTGCCGCGCCGCGCAGCAGCTGCGGTCCGCCCGGTCGAGGCGGACCCCGTCTATCGCAATCGCCTCGTCCAGCAGGTGATCAACAAGGTGATGCTCGACGGCAAGAAGTCGACCGCCGAGAAGATCGTCTACGACGCGCTCGCGATCCTCGCCGAGCGGAGCGGCAAGAACGCGGTCGAGCAGCTCGAGGCAGGCATCAAGGCGCTCACCCCGGTGCTCGAGGTCCGGCCTCGGCGCGTCGGTGGCGCCACCTACCAGGTGCCCGTCGAGGTGCCCTCGCGCCGGGCCCGCACGCTCGCGGTCCGGTGGCTGGTCCAGTTTGCTCGCGCCCGCCGTGAGAAGACGATGTCCCAGCGGCTCGCCAACGAGCTGCTCGATGCCCAGCAGCAGCAGGGCAACGCCTTCAAGCGCAAGGACGACATCTACCGCATGGCGCAGGCCAACAAGGCCTTCGCGCATTACCGCTGGTAGCGGGCCCGTCGTTCTTAGGGGCCGGGCTGCCCCTCGACCCCGTAGAACGCGGCGCCGCTCCGCGACACGCTGCTCGTCACGACCGAGGCGGCCGTGGCCACCAGGCACTCCGCCGGATGGTGCCGGCAGGCTGAGGTCACGGTCTGCGGTCTCGGAGCCGGGACCACCTTCAGGACGTGGCCATCAGCCGAGCGCCAGATCACCGTCGGAATCACCGGCACCGATGGCGCGTTCGCGAGGTGCACGGCGTAGACGTTGCCCCTGACAGCACCAGTCACCGAGTGCGTCGGCGAGCCGGGCGCCGTCCGGAAGCGCAGCGTCACTGACGCGACCCCGTCGGGAACGATGCCGCTGAACGTGCCCTGTCCGTAGGACGCGGGTACGCCCCGCTTGATCTCTGCGGCTGTGATCCCGCAATTCGCTCCGCCCGAGTCCCCGGAGGCGGTGACCAGGCAGATCGTGCTGTGGGGGCCATGGGCCGCGAGGTGCAGGTCAAACTTGATCAGCCCCGCCTGTAGGGCGATTGTTGGCTGGCGCAGTGACGGGGCGATGTTCGGTCGATACGCGCGTAGCGCTGCGCGCTGCAGGTCAAAGCAGCGCGCCGAGGGAATCCAGGCCGCGGCGTCGTAGCGCGCTGGGACGATGAAGTAGGAGACTCCGCCGGCGGACAGCGCGAGCCGCGTATGGCCGGCGTAGACGTCGGGCGTGCCCGCGAGCGCGGCGGGGCGCAGGTGGTCGGCGGGCGTCTGCGCCCGCCTCAGCACGCCGAGGAGGGAGGTCAGTGCCGCGCCAGGGGAGCCGTTCACAAATGAGACGGCGGTCGGCTGATGGAGCTGACAGGCCCGCGAGTGCAGCGTCATGCGCGTTGCCGCGGCCATATAGGCAAGCTCGTGGTCCAGCTGCCGTTTCGGCGTCCGGGCGATCAGCGCGCCGATGCCGCCGCCGGCGGGTGGCGAGGCCGGCGCCTGCGAGCCGTCGCCGCCGCGGTGGCCCAACAGCAGCAGCGCTCCGCCCACCACCACCAGCACAACGAGGATTGCCGCGACCACCGGCGCGGCGCCGAGCCCGGCATGCAGCCACGATCGCCTCGGTCGGCGGCTCGGCGCCACGTCGTCGGCGCCGGCCTGCACGCGGGCGGCGGAGCGCAGCTGGTCTTCGAGGTCATCGAAGAACGGACTCATTGGGCCTCCTTCATCTGGGCGCGGAGCGTGCGCAGTCCGCGGCTGACGCGCTGACGAACCAGCAGCTCCGAGCACCGCATCTGGGCGGCGATCTCGGCGTATGGCCGTTCATCGACCACTCGAGCGAGCACGGCGTCACGTTGGCTCGCCGGCAGGGCCAGCAGCGCTGTCTGCGCGGCGCCCGGGTCAGCCATCTCCTCGACGCGCGCCAACTCATCGTCGTCGACGGTTAGGGGTGCAAGCGCCAGCTGCCGGCGAGCCGCATCCTCGACCCGCCCGCGCCGGCGGCTGTCAGCGAGCTTGTGGGCGGCGATCGCGTACAGCCAGGCGAGTGCGGGGCGGTCACCGGGTCGATACCGCTTGGCGGCCAGCAGCGCGGCTGCGAACACCTCGGCGGTCAGGTCAGCCGTCAGCTCGGGGTCGCCGGTCCGGCGCAGGAAGAAGCCGAGCATCGCTCCCAGGTGGCTGCGGTAGAAGACCACGAACGCCTCGGGGTCGCCGCCGGCAAACCGGGCAAGCAGGTCGTCGTCGTGGCTGGCAGTCGACACCATCACCCCGTATCTCGCGTGAACCCCGCTGAATGTGACAGCACGCGAGCGTTTCGCAAAACGCCGCTGCAAGCGTCGCGAGACGCCTGACGCACCCGGACCCCTCCGTCAGCGCCCACGCGGACACGCCCCGGCAAAAAGAAACGCGAGGGCCGCCCACCGCACGGGACCGGGGGCTGCGGTGGGACAACCCTCGCGTTCTCTTAATCTAACGCTCGTGATGTTAGAAAACCGTTGGTGTTTGGCAAGAGGTCAGGAAGCGGACCTCCGCCAAAAAAGTGGTTTGAAGTCGCCCAAAACGGGCAGCCGATCAGGCGTCTCGAGGCGCGGATGCGTCAGTGCTTCGAGCCCGACGCGAACGCGTCCCTGAAACCGGCGCCGGGCCCGGCGGAGCCTCCAGCAGCAACAGTCCGGCAGCGGCGCTGATCAGCAGCACCACCGCCCCCAGAGTCTCAAGGTAGAGCCCGATGCTCGGGCTCGAGCTCGCGACCCGCAATCCCGACGCCGTGCTGCCGACCAGCCCTGTCGCCTGGGCGTCCGGGAGGTCGGCGAGCAATGCGATCAGCAGTGAGACGATCGCGATCACGGCGATTGCCGCGAGCGCCAGGCGGCTCCGCGTGCGCCACACCTCGAAGGTCAGCAGCAGTCCCAGGATCGCAACCGGCACCAGCGCGTAGGAGTCGTGCGATCCGGTCTGGACGGTCTTGATCGCGACCCGGCTGGCGCTCGTGTGGACGCTGAACAGCGGCGTGAACTGGGCGGCGAGGATCAGCGCGCAACCGAGTACACCGCCGACCACAACAGCGCGCCGGACGGTCTGCGAACCACGATCTGAACCGTTCAATCGGCCCCGCTCGGAAGCCTCGGAATGCGCACCTGAGACCAGCTCCCCTCTGCTATATTCGGAGTCCGCCTCGGGTCGGGTCGCGTTCATCTGTGCTCGTTCCCGGGCGCGGATCGAACCGATGGAGACGCCGACCAACTAGACAACTGCCCGTACCCGACAGGTGCGTCGTGAACGGGCCCTTTGGGCCCTTTTTCATGGCCGCGACCGGGGACCGGCACACTGCCCCCACAGAGCTTCCAACACTCAAGAATCATGCCACGCACTTTTACCCTCGAGAACACCCGCAATATCGGGATCATGGCTCACATCGACGCCGGTAAGACGACGACGACCGAGCGCATCCTCTATTACACCGGGCGGACCTACAAGATGGGGGAGGTTCACGAGGGCGCCGCCGTGATGGACTGGATGGAGCAGGAGCAGGAGCGCGGGATCACGATCACGTCGGCCGCAACGACCTGCGAGTGGCACGACCACCGGATCAACATCATCGACACGCCGGGCCACGTCGACTTCACCGTCGAGGTCGAGCGCTCGCTGCGCGTCCTCGACGGCGCGATCGCGCTGTTTGACTCGGTCGCCGGGGTCGAGCCCCAGTCCGAGACCGTGTGGCGCCAGGCCGACAAGTACCACGTGCCGCGGATCGCGTACATCAACAAGATGGACCGGATCGGCGCCGACTTCGACCGCGGCGTACAGACGATGATCGACCGCCTCGGCGCCCACCCGGTCCCGATCCAGCTTCCGATTGGCGCGGAGGCGGACTTCCGCGGCATCGTCGACCTGGTCGAGAACGTCGCGATCATCTACAAGGACGAGCTGGGCAAGGATCAGGAGATCGTCGAGATTCCGGCCGAGCTCGCCGACGAGGCCGCCGCCGCCCGCGAGCATCTGCTCGAGGAGGTGTCAAAGTACGACGACGTGCTGCTCGAGATGATCCTCGAGGAGCAGGAGATTCCGGCGCAGCGCCTGCGCGAAGCGATTCGCGCCGCGACGCTCGCGATCCGGATGACCCCCGTGCTATGCGGGTCGAGCTTCAAGAACAAGGGCGTGCAGCCGCTGCTGGACGCGGTGATCGCCTACCTTCCGAGCCCGCTGGACGTGCCACCGGTCGAGGGGCTCGAGCCAACCAAGGGCTCCGATAACGGTGACAGGCCGGTGGAGCGCCATGCCTCCGACGAGGAGCCGTTCGCGGCGCTCGCGTTCAAGATCATGGCCGACCCCTACGTCGGCAAGCTCACTTACTTCCGCATCTACTCGGGCAAGCTCGAGGCGGGGTCGCGCGTGCTCAACGTCAACACGGGCCGGACCGAGCGGATCGGCCGGATCCTGATGATGCACGCCAACGAGCGCGAAGAGGTCAAGGAGGTCTACGCCGGCGACATCGCCGCGGCGGTGGGGATCAAGCAGGTCGTCACCGGCGACACGCTCGCCGCACCCGACCGTCCGATCAAGCTCGAGACGATCGAGTTCCCCGAGCCCGTGATCAAGGTCGCGATCGAGCCCAAGACCAAGGCTGACCAGGAGAAGATGTCCGTTGCGCTCGGCCGGCTGGCCGAAGAGGATCCAACGTTCCAGGTCCAGACCAACGAGGAGACGGGGCAGACAGAGATCTCAGGTATGGGCGAGCTGCACCTCGAGGTGCTGGTCGACCGGATGCTGAGGGAATTCAAGGTCGACGCCAACGTCGGGCGCCCCCAGGTCTCCTATCGCGAAACGATCCGCGGTCGCGCCGAGAAGGTCGAGGGCCGCTTCGTGCGCCAGACCGGCGGCTCGGGTCAGTACGGGATCGTCTACATCGACGTCGAGCCGGCTCCCGGCGAGGGCTTTGACTTCATCAACAAGGTCAAGGGTGGCTCGGTGCCGACGGAGTTCATCCCCGCGGTCGAGAAGGGCGTCGAGGACGCGATGGACAACGGTCCGCGCGCCGGCTACCCGCTGGTCGATGTCCGCGTCACCTTGACCGATGGCAAGTACCACGACACCGACTCGTCCGAGATCGCCTTCCGAGTCGCCGGCTCGCTGGCGCTCAAGGCGGCCGTCTCCCGAGCCAAGCCGGTGCTGCTCGAGCCGGTGTTCGCGGTCGAGGTCGTGACGCCCGAGGAGTTCATGGGCGACGTGATCGGTGACCTCAACCGCCGGCGCGGCCAGGTCAACGGGATGGAGCAGCGCGGCAACGCGCAGGTCGTCACCGGCCACGTGCCGCTGTCGGAGATGTTCGGTTACGCGACCGATCTGCGGTCCACGACGCAGGGTCGCGCGACCTACACGATGCAGTTCGACCGTTACGAGGAAGTGCCGCCGAACATCGCTGACAAGATCACCGGCGGCGAGCAGGAAGCCGCATAGGCTGGACGTAGCAGCTTCCGCGGACGGAAAACTTATATCCTGAATGGGTTCGTCCTGGGACGAACGAAAACACTGAAAGAAGAAGGAGCGACCCCAAAGTGGCGAAGGCCAAGTTCGAGCGCGACAAGCCCCATGTCAACGTCGGCACCATCGGTCACATCGACCATGGCAAGACGACGCTGACCGCGGCCATCACCAAGGTGCTCCACGACAAGTTCGGCGGCGGCACCGAGGTGCGGTCGTTCGACTCGATCGACAACGCTCCAGAGGAGAAGGCACGCGGCATCACGATCGCGACCTCCCACGTCGAGTACGAGACCGCCAACCGGCACTACGCCCACGTGGACTGCCCGGGTCACGCTGACTATGTGAAGAACATGATCACCGGCGCTGCCCAGATGGATGGGGCGATCCTGGTCGTCTCGGCTGCCGACGGCGCGATGCCCCAGACTCGCGAGCACATCCTGCTCGCCCGCCAGGTCGGCGTGCCGTACATCGTCGTCTTTCTCAACAAGGCCGACATGGTCGACGACCCCGAGCTGCTCGAGCTCGTCGAGGTCGAGATTCGTGACCTGCTTTCCGAGTACGAGTTTCCCGGTGACGACATCCCGTTCGTGATCGGCTCGGCGCTCAAGGCGCTCGAGGGCGACGAGGAGTACGAGGGCAAGATCCTCGAGCTCGCCGACGCGCTTGACACTTACATTCCCGAGCCGACCCGTGACCTGGACAAGCCGTTCCTGATGCCGGTCGAGGACGTGTTCTCGATCACCGGCCGCGGGACGGTGGCCACCGGGCGGATCGAGCAGGGGATCATCAAGACCGGCGAGACCGTCGAGATCGTGGGCATCAAGGCCACCGAGACGACCGTCGTGACCGGCGTCGAGATGTTCAAGAAGATCCTCGACGAAGGCCGCGCCGGCGATAACGTCGGATGCCTGCTGCGCGGCACCAAGCGCGAGGAGATCGAGCGCGGCCAGGTGCTGTGCAAGCCAGGCTCGATCACGCCGCACACCAAGTTCAAGGCCGAGGTCTACGTCCTCAAGAAGGAGGAGGGCGGCCGTCACACGCCGTTCTTCACCGGTTACCGGCCGCAGTTCTACTTCCGCACGACCGACGTCACCGGAGTGGCCAACCTGCCCGAGGGCACGGAGATGGTCATGCCCGGCGACAACGTCCAGATGGAGATCGAGCTGATCCAGCCGATCGCCATGGACCAGGGTCTGCGGTTCGCGATTCGTGAGGGCGGCCGTACGGTCGGCTCGGGGGTCGTAACCGAAGTCATTCAATAGTTATTGGGCGGCGTGGCCTTTCGGCCCGCCGCCTGTTTTTTGTCAAAGCAGATACGACAAGTGGGCGGGGTGGTCTGGCCTAAGTCCGGTACCGCCCCGTTTGACTGAGAACCCGTGGCAACAATCGCTCAAAACAAAATCCGAATTCGCCTGAAGTCCTATGACCACACGGCGATCGAAACGGCAGCCAAGGAGATCGTCGAGACGGCGACGCGCACCGGCGCGACCGTCTCCGGTCCCGTTCCCCTGCCCACGGAGAAGAACGTGTACTGCGTGATCCGCTCGCCGTTCAAGGACAAGGACTCGCGCGAGCACTTCGAGATCCGCACCCACAAGCGACTGATCGATATCCACCAGCCGACGCCGAAAACGGTCGATTCGCTCCAGCGACTCGACCATCTCCCGGCCGGGGTGGACATCGAGATTCGCCTGGCCTCGTAGAGCTGATGGCCGCGATCCTCGCCAAGAAGCTCGGCATGACGCAGCGCTTCCTCGAAGACGGCCGCGTCGAGCGGGTGACCGTGCTCGAGGCCGGTCCGTGCCCGGTGACGGCGATCCGGACGATGGAGCGCGACGGCTACGAGGCCGTCCAACTCGCCTTCGGTGCCTGCAAGGAGAAGTCGCTCACCAAGGCCGAGCTCGGCCACCTCAAGAAGGCCGACGCATCGGCGCATCGCCATGTGGTCGAGTTTCGCGACCAGGCCGGCGAGCTGCTGGTCGGCGAGACCGTGACCGTCGACGCGTTCGAGGCCGGCCAGCGGGTCAAGATCTCCGGGACCTCGAAGGGCAAGGGGTTCCAGGGCACGATCCGTCGCCACAACTTCAAGAGCGGACCCAAGAGCCACGGCTCGCACAATGTCCGCGCGCCGGGATCGATCGGCGCATCGGCGACTCCATCGCGCGTCTTCAAGGGGATCCGCGGCCCTGGCCGGATGGGCGGCGGCCGCGTCACCCAGCGCGGCCTGACAGTGGTCGAGGTGATGCCCAAGCAGAACCTGCTGCTGGTGCGGGGAGCCGTGCCCGGCCCCAAGGGGTCGACCGTGGAGGTGCGGACCGATGGCTAAGTCAGCTCCAAAGCTCGGTGGCGGCTCGGCGACGCTCGACGGTGCCGCGTTCGAGGCGCGCTTCAACATGCCGCTCGTGCACGAGACCGTCCGGGCTGAGCTCAATGCCCGCCGGCAGGGCACCGCTTCGACCAAGACTCGCGGTGAGGTGTCAGGCGGCGGCGCCAAGCCGTGGCGCCAGAAGGGGACCGGTCGCGCCCGCGCGGGTTCATCGCGTTCGCCCGTGTGGACCGGCGGCGGCGTCGTCTTCGGGCCGACGCCGCGCCACTACACAGCCAAGGTCAACCGCAAGGCGCGCCGCGCCGCGCTGCGCAGCGCGCTCTCGGCCCACGCCGACCGCGAGTCGGTAGCCGTGTTCGACGCCGCCGCGTTCGACGAGCCGTCCACCAAGCAGGCCGCTGATCTCTTGCTTGACTGGGGAGCCACGAGCCCGACGCTGGTGCTGCTCTCAGAGGACGAGGCGGCGGCCGGCAAGTCGTTTCGAAATCTCAAGCGGGTCGCCGTGATGCCGGTCGGCGATGCCGGCGTTGCCGACGTGATCGGCGCCGCATCACTGCTCGTGTCCGAGACTGCGATGACCGGGCTCGTCGCTCGCGCCGGCGGTGCCGGGGAGGGGGAGGGCTGATGGATCCCAGTCAGGTCGTGATCCGGCCGGTCGTGTCGGAGAAGTCGTTCGTCCTAGCCGAGGCCGGCAAGTACACCTTCCGCGTCCACGACCGCGCCCACAAGACCCAGATCCGCCAGGCGATCGAGGAGCTGTTCGACGTCAAGGTGCTCGCGGTTCGCACCGCGTCGGTCAAGAGCAAGCCCAAGCGCCGCGGCCAGACCGCCGGACGGACCCGCCAGTGGAAGAAGGCGATCGTCCAGGTTCGGCCCGGTGACACGATCCCGATCTTCCAGTCATTCGAGCCCACCGAGTAAATGCCGATTCGCAAGCCCAAACCAACTTCACCGGGACGCCGGTTCGTCACCTACCCGGACTTCGCCGAGATCACCCGGTCAAAGCCGGAGAAGTCGCTAACCGAGGGACTGAAGAAGTCCGGTGGGCGCAACGCCCACGGTCGCAAGACCGCCCGCCACCGCGGTGGCGGCGCCAAGCGGCTGTATCGCAAGATCGACTTCAAGCGCCGCAAGGACGGGATCCCGGCCAAGGTCGCCCAGATCGAGTACGACCCGAACCGGTCCGCCTACATCGCGTTGCTCCATTACGCCGACGGCGAGAAGAGCTACATCCTGGCTCCGCAGCGGCTTCGCGTCGGCGCAACCGTGGAGTCGGGCGACAACGCCGACATCCGCGTCGGTAACTGTCTGGCGCTGGCCAAGATGCCGCCCGGCACGGTCGTGCACAACGTTGAGCTGACCCCGGGTCGCGGCGGCCAGATGGCCCGCTCGGCCGGTGCCGGCATTCAGCTGCTGGCCAAGGACGGCGACTACGCGACGTTGCGCCTGCCGTCCGGCGAGATGCGGATGGTTCGCGCCGAGTGCCGCGCGACCGTCGGCACGATCGGAAATTCCGACCACCAGAACGTCAAGATCGGGAAGGCCGGTCGCAAACGCCACATGGGCGTGCGGCCCCAGACCCGAGGCACGGCGATGAACCCGGTCGACCATCCGCACGGCGGCGGCGAGGGCTCGACGACGCCCGGCCGTCACCCGGTCACCCCGTGGGGAGTCCCGACGCTCGGGTACCGGACCCGTAAGAAGGGCAAGAAGTCAGACCAGTACATCGTGCGTGGCCGTAGGAGGGGTAAGAAGCGATGAGCCGTTCGAGCAAGAAGGGTCCGTTCGTCGAGGAGCGCCTGATGAGCCGCATCGAGGCGATGAACTCGTCGGGCGAGAAGCGGATGGTCAGGACCTGGTCACGCACGTCGACGATCTTCCCCGAGATGGTCGGTCACACGATCGCGGTGCACGACGGGCGCAAGCACGTGCCGGTGTTCATCTCGGAGTCAATGGTGGGGCACAAACTGGGGGAATTCGCCCCCACACGTCTGTATCGGGGACACGCAGGTACCGGTAGAAGACGATGAATCCTGAAGCCCCCGACATTCCGCCCGAGGACGCACCCGACGCCGAAACCGGTCGCTCCTCGGTAGAGCCCGAGGCGGCGGCTGAGGCCGAGGACACGCGACCGGTTCCGGCCGCGGATGCATCCTCGACCGTTGACGCGGACGACGAAACGGACTCCGCAGACGAGGCCGCCGACACGGACGCGCCGGAGGCTCAGGAAGATCCAGAGCCCGAGGCGGAAGCTGATGACGATGAGCCCGAGGCCGAGGCTGAGGTCGCTGAGAAGCGCAAGCGTGCGCGGCGGCCGCGACGCAAGGCTGCGGAGCCCGAGGCGGAGAAGCCGGCCAAGCCCGCTCCGCGGCGGCGCCGTTCGCAGCGCGAGCCGGGTCAGCCCGCACCCGTGGTCCGCGCCCAGGCCAAGTACGTTCGCTCGTCGGCCCGCAAGGCGCGGCTGGTGTGCGACCACATTCGCGGCAAGTCAGTCGAGGAGGCGCGAGCTATCCTCGCTCTGACGCCGCGTGCGATCGCGCGCGACTGGAGCAAACTGCTCGAGTCAGCCGTCGCGAACGCAGAGCACAATCACGAGCTCGTCGGCGAGGACCTATACGTCAAGGCCGTGCACGCCGACGAGGGTCCGACGATCAAGCGCTTCCGCCCGCGCGCGATGGGCCGCGCGACGCGAATCCGCAAACGCACCAGCCACCTGACGATCCTGCTCACGCCGAAGGACTAACCACAGAATATGGGCCAAAAAGTTCATCCCGAATCGATCCGCGTGGGCTACATCCACGACTGGAAGTCGAACTGGTTCAACGAACGCAACTTCGCCGACTACCTGGACGAGGACACCAAGATCCGGGAGCACATCGTCGGCCGGCTCTCGCATGCCGGCCTGTCTGACATCACGATCCGAAAGAACGCCACCGAGGTCGAGGTCAACATCCACACGGCCCGCCCCGGGATCGTGATCGGCAAGTCGGGCTCTGAGGTCGACCAGCTCCGCCGGGACCTGCACCGGATCACCAACAAGCAGGTCAAGGTCAACATCCTCGAGATCAAGCGGCCCGAGCTCGACGCGCGGCTGGTCGCGCAGTCGATCGCCGAGCAGCTACAGAACCGGGTCGCCTTCCGGCGCGCGATGAAGCGCGCGCTGACCAGCGCGATGCGCTCCGGTGCCAAGGGCGTCAAGGTCCAGGTCTCCGGACGGCTCGGGGGCGCCGAGATGGCGCGGACCGAGGGCTACTCCGATGGCCGCGTCCCGCTGCACACGCTTCGCGCTGACATCGACTACGGCTTCCACGAGGCACGAACCACGTTCGGCCGGATCGGCGTCAAGTGCTGGATCAACAAGGGCGAGATCATGCCCGAGGGCTACACCGGCGCCGACCTGACGATCATGGACGAGCCCTCGCCGCAGGCGCCGGAGCGCGGCGGACGCGACGGGCGCTCGGGTCGTGACGGACGCGGCGGTGGCCGCGGTGGCGGCCCTGGCGGTCGTGGCGGTCCGGGCGGTCAAGGTGGCCGTGGCGGTCCGGGCGGTCGCGGTGGCCCGGGCGGTCCCGGTGGTCGTGGTGGCCAGGGCGGCCGTGGCGGCGGTCCGGGTGGGCGCAGCGGCGGCCCCGGTGGTCGTGGCCGGGGACCTCGTAGCGGTGGCGGTGGCGGTGGTGGCGGCGGTGGCGGACCCCGCGGCGGCGGCGGTGGTGGCGGCCAGCGCGGCGGCGGCGGCGGTGATCAGCAGGGTGGTACCGGCTGATGCTCGCTCCCAAGCGCGTCAAGCACCGCAAGCAGCACCGCGGTCGTCGTGCGGGCCTCTCGCGTGGACAGGTGAAGGTCCAGTTCGGCGAGTACGGCCTCAAGGCGCTCGATGCAGGGTGGTTGACCAACCGCCAGATCGAGGCTGCCCGAATCGCGATGACCCGCAAGATCAAGCGTGGCGGGAAGGTCTGGATCAACGTCTATCCCGACAAGCCGTTCACCAAGAAGCCCGCCGAGACGCGGATGGGCTCGGGGAAGGGCTCGCCCGAGGGATGGGTCGCGGTCGTCAAGCCCGGCAGGGTGATGTTCGAGCTCGCCGGCGTTCCCGAGGACCTCGCACGCGAGGCGATGCGGCTCGCCGGCCACAAGCTTCCCGTAAGGACCAAGTTCGTAATGCGAGAGGACGGCTGACGGTGCGCGCCTCGGAGCTTCGCGACCTGACAGACAACGAGTTGGACGAGCACATTCGCACCGCCCGGCGCGATCTGTTCGGTCTGCGATTCCAGCACGCGACCGGAGAGCTCGACAACACCGCCGGCCTCGCGCGCGCCAAGCGCGAGATAGCGCGCGCGATCACGGTCGCCCGCGAGCGCGAGCTCGACCTGCAAACCGGACAGGCTCAGGACAATGGCTGAAGAAGAGATCAACGACAACGCTGAACAGACGCCGGAGGCCGGCGAGGCCCCCGAGGCTGTCGAGGCTCCGCCCCAGGACACCGCTGCCCAGGCACCCGCTGAGGAGTCCGCCAGCGCCGGCGTGGATGCCAAGCCGGCCGCACCCGCCGCGCAGGCCGAGCGCCAAGAGGTGCTGGCACCCAAGGAGCGGCGCTCGCGGGCCCGGGCCGCTAAGGCGGCGAAGGTCAAGCCGCGCGCTCCGCGGACCGCGCAGGAGCGCCACGACGAGCGGGTCACCGAGCGCCGGCAGAAGGCACAGGTCCGCCGCGCCGGCCGTGCCAAGGCGAGGGCCAAGTCAGCCGGAACGGGTGGCGAGCCCACACCTGCGCGCGACCACACCCCCGGGGTGCAGAAGCAGCGTCAGGGCGTCGTCGTCTCCGACAAGGCAGACAAGACGATCACCGTCCGGATCGACACCGCTCGGCGTCATCGTCGCTACAAGAAGATCGTGCGGACGTCACGGACGCTGCACGCCCACGACGAGAGCAACGACGCCAACCTGGGCGACACCGTGATTGTCCGTGAGGCGCGGCCGCTGTCGAGGACCAAGCGCTGGCGGCTGGTCCAGGTAGTCGAGAGGGCGAAGTAAGTGATCCAGAACGAGACCAGGCTTCGCGTGGCCGACAACAGCGGCGCGCGGGAGATCCTCGTGATCCGAGTGCGCGGCGGCTCGCGCCGGCGGTACGCCGGCGTCGGCGACACGATCACGGCGACGGTCAAGACCGCGAGCCCGCAGGGCTCGGTCAAGAAGGGCGAGGTCGTGACAGCCGTCGTCGTCCGGACGAAGAAATCCTACGGCCGCGATGACGGCACCTACATCGCCTTCGATGAGAACGCTGCGGTGCTGATCGACGCCCAAGGCGCTCCCCGGGGGACGCGCATCTTCGGTCCCGTCGCCCGCGAGCTGCGCGAGCGCAACTTCATGCGAATCGTCTCTCTGGCCCCGGAGGTGATCTAGCAGATGCCGGCCCGGATCAGGACCGACGACGAAGTGATCGTGATCAGCGGCAAGGACCGCGGCAAGACCGGCAAGGTTCTGCGCGTTGAGCCCAAGAAGAACCGGCTCTACGTCGAGGGGCTGAACATCGTCAAGCGTCATCAGCGCCCGACGCAGACCTCGCGCGCTCAGCAGACCGGCGGTGTGATCGAGCGCGAAGGGCCGATTCACATCTCCAACGTGATGCTGCTCGACGCAAAGGACGGCAAGCCGACCCGCGTCGGGATCGAGATCGAGGACGGCAAGCGCTTCCGCGTCGGCAAGCGGACCGGCGCCCGACTGGATTAGGAACATGGCTAGCGCAAGACTCAAGACCAGATACCTCGAGGAGATCCGCCCCGCGCTGATCGAGCGGTTCGGCTATACGACCGTGATGCAGGCGCCGCGGATCGAAAAGGTCACCGTCAATATGGGGTGCGGCGACGCCAAGCAGGACTCCAAGGTGCTGGAGGCCGCGACCGAGCAGCTGGCGACGATCACCGGCCAGCGGCCCAACATCCGCCGCGCACGAAAGTCGATCGCGCAGTTCAAGGTACGCGAGGGGATGCCCGTTGGCGTCGCCGTGACGCTGCGCGGGGAGCGCTCATACGAGTTCCTCGATCGGCTGATGTCGATCGCGATCCCGCGGATCCGAGACTTCAGGGGGCTCAGCCCGCGGGCGTTTGACGGTCGCGGCAACTACTCGCTCGGCGTGCGCGAGCAGATCATCTTCCCCGAGGTCGACTACGACGAGATCGATCAGGTGCGCGGCCTCGACATCACGATCACCACCACCGCGGCCAGCGACGAGGAGTCGTTCGCGCTGCTCGAGGCACTGGGCATGCCATTCTCGAAGGAAGGCCGGCCGGTCGGTGCCTCGAACAACGGCGGCTAAGGACTAGAAGGAGCACATGGCAAAGGTTTCACAGCGAGTCCGCCAGCAGCGGACGCCGAAGTACAAGACCAGGGGCTACACGCGCTGCCGCCGCTGCGGCCGCGCGCGCTCGGTGTATCGCAAGTTCGGCATCTGCCGGATCTGCCTGCGCGAGCTTGCCCACAACGGGTACGTGCCCGGGATGACGAAGTCGAGCTGGTAGGAGACGCCGCATGTCAATGACCGACCCGGTAGCCGACTTCCTCACGCGTCTGCGCAACGCGGCCAACGCGCAGCACCACGACGTCGCGATCCCGTCATCGAAGCTCAAGCGCGAGCTGGCGCGGATCCTCAAGGAGCAGGGCTACATCGAGGCCTACCAGATCGAGCCGCCTGTGCCCGGCCGCCCCGGTGAGCAGATCACGGTCACGCTCAAGTACACCACCGACCGCAAGCCGGTGATCTCCGGTATGCAGCGCGTTTCGCGCCCCGGTCAGCGGACCTACGTCGACCACAGCCACATCCCCCGCATCCAGGGTGGCATGGGCACCGCGATCATCTCGACCTCGAAGGGCGTCATGACCGGCCACGAGGCCCGCCAGCAGGGCGTCGGCGGCGAGGTAGTGGCGAGGGTCTGGTAACCCTCTAGAGACGATGTCGAGAATCGGACGACAGCCGATCCCGGTACCCGCGGGCGTGACGATTGCGATCGAGCCCGAGCGGGTGACCGTCAACGGGCCCAAGGGAGAGCTTTCTGAGCGGGTCCACCGCGACATGCTCGTCGAGCACGTCGGTGATGAGGTGCTGGTCAAGCGCCCAACCGACCGTGGCGAGCACCGCGCTCTGCACGGTCTCACGCGCACGCTGGTGGCCAACATGGTCCAGGGCGTGACTGACGGGTTCGAGAAGCGCCTCGAGATCCAGGGCGTCGGCTATCGCGCCCAGATGCGCGGCCGCGACCTCGAGCTTGCACTCGGCTACTCGCACCCCGTGCCGGTCAAGGCGCCCGACGGGATCGAGTTCGAGGTCCCCCAACCGACCAGGATCGTCGTCCGCGGCGCTTCCAAGCAGCAGGTCGGCGAGATCGCCGCCTACATCCGCAAGCAGCGCAAGCCCGAGCCGTACAAGGGCAAGGGGATCCGCTACGAGGGCGAATACGTCGCCCGAAAGGTCGGTAAGCGCGCATGACCGTCTTGACCAAGCCGCAACGTCGCCTGAAGCGCCGGCGCCGGGTCCGCGCCAAGGTCGCCGGGACCGCCGAGCGGCCGCGGATCTCTGTGTTTCGCTCAAACCGCGGTATCTCTGCCCAGCTGATCGACGATGACAACGGTCGCACGTTGGCCGCCGTCAACTGGACCGAGCCCGAGCTGCGCAAACTGACCGGCGCCGAGCAGGCGAGCAAGGCCGGCGCTGTCCTGGCCGAGCGCGCCAAGTCCGCCGGCGTGCAGACCGCGGTGTTCGATCGCGGCGGCTACCAGTACCACGGACGCGTCAAGGCGTTCGCCGAAGGCGCCCGCGAGGCCGGGCTGCACGTCTAGACCCCGCTACCCTGACCTTCTAATGGCTCGAGATAGAACAGTTTCAGCTGCCGGCCTGGACCTCCAGGAGCGCGTGGTCGAGATCAACCGCGTCGCCAAGGTCGTCAAGGGCGGCCGGCGCTTCTCGTTCACGGCGCTGGTCGTCGTCGGTGACGAGCGCGAGGTCGTCGGGATCGGCTACGGCAAGGCCAACGAGGTCCCGGTCGCGATCCAGAAGGGCGTCGAGCGCGCGAAGAAGAACCTCTACCGGGTTCCCAAGCACGGCTCGACGATCACCCATCAGACGACCGGCGTGTTCGGCGCCGGCAGGGTGTTCCTGAAGCCGGCGTCCCCGGGTACCGGCGTGATCGCCGGCGGCGGCGTACGCGCGGTGCTCGAGCTCGCCGGGATCCACGACATCCTCAGCAAGAGCCTCGGCTCGCAGAACCCGATCAACCTCGTCAAGGCGACGATGGCCGGGCTGGAGTCGCTGCGTACGCCCGACGAGGTCGCCGAGCTGCGCGGCCTGTCGGTCAATCAGGTCCTCGGCCTGATCGACAAGCAGGTTGACGGTGCGGCCGACGGGCCGAGCGCGGTGAGCAACGGTGAGCCAAGCTCGGTGAGCAACGGCGAGGCCGCGGCGGAGGCGTGATGAGCACGCTGCGCGTCACCCAGCGCAAGTCCCGTAACGGCTGCGACAAGCGCCAGCTGGCGACGCTCCGTTCGCTCGGGCTGCGCCGGATCGGTCAAACGGTCGAGGTCGGCGACTCGCCGCAGATCCGCGGCATGATCCACAAGGTCCGCCATCTGGTCGAGGTCGACGAGCCATGAGCGACGAGAGCCGCGAGGAGCGGATCGGGCTGCACAACCTCAGCCCCGCGCCGGGTTCACGCCGGCCGCGAAAGCGCGTCGGCCGTGGCGAGGGCTCGGGCACCGGCAAGACAGCCGGGCGCGGTCAGAAGGGCTGGGGCTCGCGGTCGGGCGCCAAGCGGCGACCGCGCTTTGAGGGCGGCCAGAATCCGATCCACATGCGGATGCGCAAGCTGCGCGGCCCGCACATGCGCAAGTCGATGCCGTTCGAGCCGTTCCGGACCCACACCCAGCCGGTCAACCTGGTCGATCTCGAGGCTCGGTTTGAGGCCGGCGATTCGGTCACGCTCGAGACACTCGGCGCCAAGGGATTGGCGACGCGCAAGAATGTAGCGGTGAAGATTCTCGCCAAGGGACAGCTGACCAAGGCGCTGACCGTTCACGCACACGGCTTCAGCCGCACGGCCCGCGAGCAGATCGAAGCGGCCGGCGGCACCTGTCAGCTGATCGAGGACTGAGGCGGGTAGATGGTCGCGACGATCCTAGGAGCGTTCAGGGTCGGCGAGATCCGCAAGAAGATCCTGTTCACGGCCGCGATTCTCGCGCTGTACAGGCTCGGTACTCACATTCCGGCGCCGGGAATCAGCTCCTCGGCCGCCAACCAGATTCAGAAGTCGCTTGGCGGCAGCGGGATCTTCGGGCTGCTGAACCTGTTCAGCGGCGGCGGTCTGGGGCGGATCGCGATCTTCGCGCTCGGGATCATGCCCTACATCACGGCCTCGATCATCCTGCAGCTGCTGCAGGTCGTCGTGCCCTCGCTGGAGAAGCTGCAGAAGGAGGGCGAGGTCGGCCAGGCGCGGATCACCCAGTACACGCGCTACCTGACGGTCGGGCTCGCGTTCGCGCAGTCGATCGGCTACGTGTTCCTGTTCCGCAGCTTCGAGAAGGCCGCCGGCACGACGCTGATCGCCAACTTCACGCTGTTCAAGGTGTTCATGATCGTGATCTCGCTGACCGCCGGCACGGTGCTGCTGATGTGGATGGGCGAGCTGATCACGCAGCGTGGGATCGGCAACGGCATCTCGCTGCTGATCTTTGCGAGCATCGTCTCTCGGATCCCGAGCGGCATCCAGGCGTGGTGGAACAACCCCGACCAGGTCTTCCGCGTGATCATGCCGTTCATCGCGCTGGGCGTCGTGGCGGCGGTCGTGTTCGTGCAGGAGGGCCAGCGCCGGATCCCGATCCAGTACGCCAAGCGGGTGATCGGGCGGCGGATGACCCAGGGCGGCCAGACCTACCTGCCGCTGCGCGTGAACATGGCCGGCGTGATCCCGGTGATCTTCGCCGCCAGCGTGATGGCGATCCCACCGACGATCGGCCAGCTGATCGGCCAGAACCGCAAGGGCTTTGCGACCGACCTGGCGAATTTCTTCAGCCCGCAGAGTTGGCACTACGTGCTTGGCGAGAGCATCTTCATCATCCTGTTCACGTATTTCTACACGGCGGTCACGTTCAATCCCGTCGACCAGGCCGACAACCTCAAGAAGTACGGCGGCTTCATCCCGGGGGTGAGGCCAGGCAGACCGACGGCCGAATTCCTCGATCGGATCCTGGCGCGGCTGACGTTCCCGGGAGCTCTGTTCCTGGCCGCGATCGCGGCGCTGCCGACGATCCTGATCAACCAGACCAACGCCAATTTCTTCTTCGGCGGCACCTCGATCCTGATCGTGATCGGAGTCGCGCTCGACACGATGAAACAGCTCGAGGCGCAGCTGATGATGCGCAACTACGAGGGCTTCTTAAAGTAGCCCGGGTGAGGGCCTGCACAGCTACGCGCCCGGCGCGACCCGCCGTCTAGAACGGGTCGCCCGTGCGGCGCCGACCGGATAGAGTGAGGCGGTGGCTGAACTAAACCTGATCCTGTTCGGACCTCCGGGCGCGGGCAAGGGGACGCAGGCTGACCGCCTCCGGGACGACTTCCAGCTCCCGTTCATCTCGACCGGCGAGATGCTGCGTGGAAACGTCCGCGACGAGACCCCGCTCGGGATTCGAGCGAAGGCCTACATGGACGCCGGCGATCTGGTCCCCGATGACCTGATCGTTGCGATGGCGGGCGAGCGGCTGCAGCACGAGGACGCCGAGGATGGATTCATTCTCGACGGCTTTCCGCGCACGCTCGACCAGGCGACCGCGCTCGATAGGCAGCTGTCAGAGCTCGGCAGGCGCGTGACCGCCGTACTGCTGATCGACGTGCCCGACGAGGAGGTCGTCCGCCGCCTGTCGGGTCGTCGCGTCTGCGTCAAGGCGGGCCACAACTACCACGTCGAGTTCGACCCGCCCAAGCGCGAGGGCATCTGCGACCAGGACGGCTCACGGCTGATCCAGCGCGACGACGACAAGCCCGAGGTGATCGAGAACCGGCTGCGCGTGTACCACGACCAGACCGAGCCGCTGGTCGGCTACTACGACGAACAGGGACTGCTGCGCCGGATCGACGGCACGCGGACCGCGACCGACGTCCATGACCATATCCGGGCGGTGATCGCCACTCTTCGGCTCGAAGAGAACGTCTGAGCCGACGGCACTAAGCTGAGGTTCTAGATGATCATCAAGAAGAGTCCTGAGCAGATCGATCAAATGGCGGCCGCGGGTGCGGTCCTGGTCCGGACGATGAACCTGCTGGCCGGCAAGATCCGGCCTGGAGTCACGACCAAGGAGCTCGACCAGGCGGCCGAGCGCTACATCCGCTCGCAGGGCGCCACACCGGCATTCAAGGGTTACCGGGGCTTCCCGGGCTCGATCTGCGCCTCGCCCAACTCGATGATCGTGCACGGCATTCCCGGCCCATACAAGCTCGGCCGAGGAGACATCCTGTCGGTCGACATCGGCGTCGTGCTCGACGGCTGGGTAGCCGACGGAGCCAGGACCTTCCCGGTCGGCTCGATCTCGCCGGTCGCGACCAAGCTTCTGAGCACCACTGAGCAATCGCTGTTCGCGGCGGTGCGTGAGTGCCGCGCCGGAAACCGGCTCGGGGACGTCTCGCACGCCGTGCAGCAGCACGTCGAGACCGCGGGGCTGTCAGTCGTGCGCTCGCTGGTCGGACACGGGATCGGTCGCGAAATGCACGAGGAGCCGCAGATCCCCAACTACGGCACGCCCGCAACGGGCATCCTCCTTGAGGAGGGGATGGTGCTTGCGGTCGAGCCGATGGTCACCGCGGGCCGGCACGGCGTGCGGGTCGGCGAGGACCACTGGTCGATCTACTCACAGGACGGCTCGCTGGCTGCCCATTTCGAGTTCACGATCGCGATCACGGCCGATGGACCGCGGATCCTGACCCCGTGGCACGAGGCCTCGGGCGGGCGCGCGGCCGCCTGATCGCCCCTGCTAACATCCCCCGGTGCGCCTGTAGCGCGGCGATTTCGTGCTGCGGTGCTCCTCGGCGCGGTAGCGGCGACCGAACCGGTCTCCAGAGCCGCACCGAAGGTACCACTTAATTGTTCCCACGATGAGAGCGAAGCGAGCGTGAAAGTACGACCGTCGGTCAAGCCGATGTGCGAAAAGTGCAAGATCATCCGCCGGCATGGGCGGGTCCTTGTCATCTGCTCGAATCCACGTCACAAGCAGCGGCAAGGCTGATCGCATGGCAAGAATTTCAGGGGTAAACATCCCCCTCAACAAGCGGGTCGAGGTCGGGCTCACGTACATCTACGGGATCGGCCGCTCGACCTCCAACGAGCTGCTGGCGAAGGTCGGAATCGAGCCGGACCGCAAGGTGCGTGACCTGACCGAGGACGAGGTCGTGCAGCTGCGCGAGCTGATCGACTCGACGCTCATGGTCGAGGGCGACCTTCGCCGCGAGCGCTCCCAGAACATCAAGCGTCTGCAGGAGATCGGTTGCTACCGCGGCCTGCGCCACCGGCGCGGGCTGCCGGTCCGCGGACAGAACACGAAGACCAACGCGCGTACGCGGAAGGGGCCCAAGCGGATGCAGGTCGCCGGCAAGAAGAAGGCGGCGAAGAAGTAAATGCCCGCACCGAGGAGACCACAGCGCGGCCGGCGCCGCGTGCGCAAGAACATTCCCGTCGGGCAGGCGCACATCAAGACTTCGTTCAACAACACGATCGTTTCGCTGACCGACCGCGAGGGCAACGTGATCGCCTGGGAGTCGGCCGGTGGCGCCGGCTTCAAGGGCTCCCGCAAGTCGACCCCGTTCGCCGCCCAGGTGACCGCCGATGCGGCGGCGCGCAAGGGCATCGAGCACGGCCTGCAAAAGGTCGAGGTGTTCGTCAAGGGCCCCGGCTCCGGACGCGAGACGGCGATCCGTTCTTTGCAGGCCGCCGGCCTCGAGGTGACTGGCGTCAAGGACGTCACGCCCCAGGCACATAACGGCTGTCGCCCGAGAAAGCGCAGGCGCGTCTGATGGCACGAGACACCTCTCCACAGTGCAAGCAATGCCGCCGCGAGGGACAGAAGTTGTTCCTCAAGGGCGAGCGGTGCCTGACTGACAAGTGCGGCGTCGAGCGGCGCTCCTACCCGCCCGGCGATCATGGCCGCGGCCGCCAGAAGCAGAGCGAGTATCGCGTCCAGTTGCGCGAAAAGCAGAAGGCCAGGCGCTACTACGGCGTGCTCGAGAAGCAGTTCCAGATCTATTACGAGAAGGCCTCGCGCCAGCAGGGAGTGACCGGCGAGAACCTCCTGAGGATGCTCGAGTGTCGCTTCGACAACGTGCTCGTCCGGCTCGGCTTCGCGGCGTCTCGCAGGCAGGCCAGGCAGCTGATCCTGCATGGCCACTGGACCGTCAACGGTCGCCGCGTGAACATCCCGAGCTATCAGCTGCGCGATAACGACGTGATCGCGATCCATCAGGGCTCGACGGCTGCCCAGGTGATCCGCGACGCAACCGAGTTGACCGGGCAGGTGCCAGCGTGGCTACAGGCGGATCAC
Organism: uncultured Solirubrobacterales bacterium; assembly: GCA_963770885.1. GTDB lineage: Bacteria > Actinomycetota > Thermoleophilia > Solirubrobacterales > Solirubrobacteraceae > Palsa-465. Next base: position 710,327 of record CAVYRI010000005.1, read on the forward strand.
GATTCGCTGACGGCGAAGGTGTTGCGCAAGCCGGAGCGGCGGGAGATCGCCGCACCGGTGCAGGAACAGCTGATCGTCGAGCTGTACTCGAAGTAGACGAGCTTTTGGCCGCTTGGTCGGATGGCCTGCCGCGGCGCTGAACGCCGCCTCTAGGGCGGGCAGGAACCCACGATGTTAGGACGTGTGATGCTTGATTTCCAAGTCCCCCGAATCTCAGGCGAGTCGGTCGATGACACTCGCGGCTCGTTCACGATCGAGCCCCTGGACCGGGGCTTCGGTTACACCTTCGGGAATTCACTGAGGCGTGTGTTGCTCTCCTCGCTGGCCGGCGCGGCGGTCACCAGCGTCAGGATCGAGGGCGTCGCACACGAGTTCTCAACGATCCGCGGCGTCAAGGAGGACGTCACAGACATCGTCCTGAATCTGAAGGGGATCGTCTGCCGGATGCACTCCGACGCGACGGAGATCGAGGCGCCGCTGGTCGTCACCGGGCCAGGTGACATCACGGCCAAGGACATCGACCTGCCCTCGGGCGTCGAGATCCTCAACCCGGATGCCCACATCGCGACGCTCGAGAAGAAGACCAAGCTCGAGGTTTACCTGACGATCGGCCGCGGCCGTGGCTACCGCCCGGCCGAGGAGAACAAGTCTCCCGATCAGCCGATCGGCGTGATCCCGATCGACTCGATCTTCTCGCCGGTCCGTCGCGTGGCGTACAACGTCGAGCAGGCCCGTGTCGGCCAGAAGACCGACTTCGACAAGCTCACGCTCGACATCGAGACCGACGGCTCGATCGACCCGCACGCGGCGCTCCGCGAGGCGGCCGAGATCCTGATCTCGCAGCTGGCGATCTTCACCGACGAACAGCGCCTGGCGGAGCTGCGCGACAACGCGGCGGCGCCCGGGATCGAGCCCGGGCTCCCGGGCGCGCACCCCGGTCCGAACTCCCGTCCGCCCAACGCGATGGACGACATTCTGATCGAGGAGCTCGAGCTCGGTGTGCGGTCGTACAACTGCCTCAAGCGGGCCGGCATCCAGACGGTCGGTGACCTCGTCTCGAAAACCGAGGGTGAGCTCAACGCGATCCCGAACTTCGGCAAGAAGTCAATCGACGAGGTGATCGAGACCCTGCACCACCGCGGGCTCTCGCTCCGCGACGACTAAGCTAGCCCGATGCGCCACCAGCGTCAGCGATATCAGCTCAGCCGCAGCGCCTCGCACCGCAAGGCGCTGCTGATGAACCTGAGCAAGGAGATCATCGAGCACGAGCGGATCCAGACGACCGAGGCGAAGGCGAAGGCCGTCAAGCCCGAGGTCGAGAAGTTGATCACGCTTGCCAAACGCGGCGATCTGCACGCTCGGCGCCAGGCGCTGTCGGCGCTCGGCCAGGACAAGTTCGCGGTCTACAAGCTGTTTGAGGAGATCGCACCCCGTTACACCGAGCGGCCGGGTGGTTACACCCGGATCATGAAGCTTGGGCCGAGGCGGTCCGACTCGACGGAGATGGTCCTGCTCGAGTTGGTGTGAGCCACGGCGACGCCGTTGACGTCGCGCCTCACAATCGAGTACCGGGGGACTGAGTTCGCCGGCTGGGCACGCCAGGAGGGACAGCGCACGGTCCAGGAGGAACTGCAACGGGCGCTGGCGATCGCACTCCGTGCTCCGGCGGTCACGCTGACCGTGGCCGGGCGGACCGACGCCGGCGTCCACGCCTGGGGCCAGGTCGCCAGCTATGAGGGCGAGCCGGTGCCTGTGCGGTCGCTCAACGCGCTGCTGCCCGATGATGTCGCGGTGCTGGAGTGCGTCACCGCCGAGCCTGGGTTCGACGCGCGTCGCGACGCAACCAGTCGCGCCTACTGCTACCGAGTGCTCGCCCGCCGGGCGCGCAGCGCGCATGAGAACGGCCGCGCGCTCCACTGGTCGGGGGTCGTGGACCGCGCTGGGCTGCACGCATGCGCGCGGGCGCTGAACGGGACCCACGACTTCACGGCGTTCACGCCGACTGAGACCACTCACGTCAGGTTCTCGCGCGAAGTGCTGGGCGCGTACTGGACGGAGGACGGGGATCTGCTCGAGTTCTGGATCGAGGCGGACTCGTTCATGCGCCACATGAACCGTGTCCTGGTCGGGACGATGCTCGAGGTCGCGCGCGGATCACGCTCGCTCGAGGACTTCGAATCACTGCTCGCGGGGCGGCCGCGCGAAGCTGCCGGGTTCACCGCTGCTGCACACGGTCTCTACCTCGCCGGTGTCGGTTACGGCTGCAAACGTGTGCTGCACCACATCTAGGGCAAATCCGCCATTCGGGTGGACAAATGTTCGATATGTCTTTACCCATCAAAACCGTACTATTCCACCCACACGAGGGCGCAGGCGCATTTTGGGGGCGGCCGCGGCCCGAGCGGTGAGAGAGTACTTCACCGTTTGGGCCGCGGTGATGCGCGTCCTGAGACGGATCTCGGGGGCGGCTCAGAACTGAGCCACGGGGGCAGAGGCCGCGGCGCCTCCGCGCCTCCTAGCATGCAGCAAGGTGCGAGTGCTGCTGACAAATGACGACGGGATCGAGGCCGCCGGGCTTCAGGCGCTGCGCCGCGCCCTGGTCGCGATGCCCGAGGTCGAGCTGGCGGTGATCGCGCCCGACGGCAATCGCTCTGCGATGGCTCGCTCGATCACGACCAGGCGACCACTGTGGGTCCAGGAGGTCGACTTCGGAGACGGGACGGTGGGCTACGCAACGGATGGAACACCCGTCGACTGCGTGCGGCTGGCGAACCTCGGCCTGATCGCCGGCTTCGTGGCCGAGCTGGTCGTGTCGGGGATCAACCACGGCTCCAACCTCGGCGACGACATCACCTACTCGGGCACGGTCGCGGCGGCATTCGAGGCTATCGTCCTCGGGCTGCCGGGGATCGCGGTCTCGCAGCAGTCGAACTCGATGGAGCTCGACTTCCGCGCCGGCTCGGGCTTTGACTTCTCGGGTGCCGCGAATTTCACCGCGCGACTGGTGGCGGAGCTCGAGAGCATCGCGCTGCCCTCGGGCACGCTGCTCAACGTCAACGTGCCGGGCGGCGCCCCGAAGGGGGTGTCGGTCGCACGACTAGGCAAGCGGATCTACCGCGACGAGCTGGCGCTCGTCGACGAGGCTTCGGCCAGCAGGCGGCTGTACCGGATCTACGGCGACGCGATCTACGAGCGCGACGAGCCCGGTACCGATCTGGCGGCCGTCGCCGCGGGCAGGATCGCGGTTACGCCGATCCACTTCGATCTGACCGACCGCCCTGGGCTCGACACGCTCCAGCGCCAGGACCTCGACCGGCTGATCGCGCCCGCCGCCGACGAGGTGACCGAGCCGTGAGCGGACCGGACGCTCTCCGATCACGTGATCGAGCCGTGAGCGGACCGGACGCCCGATCAGGTGATCGAGCGTGAGCCCACCGGACCCTGCCACCCGCGCGGCTGAGCTGCGCAGGCTGCTCGAGCACCATGGCTACCGCTACTACGTGCTCGATGATCCCGAGATCGGCGATGCCGAGTACGACGCGCTGCTCGACGAGCTGCGGGCGATCGAGGCCGAGCACCCCGAGCTGGTCACTCCCGACTCGCCCACCCAGCGGATCGGTGGCGAGCCGGTATCCGACCTGATCAAGGTCCGCCACCCGGAGCCAATGCTGTCGCTCGCCAACGCGCGCTCGGCCGAGGAGCTGCGCGCATGGATTCAGCGGATGCGCAACCATCTGGCGAGGGAGGGAATCGAGGATCCCGAGTTCGAGTTCGTGGCCGAGCCCAAGATCGATGGCCTGGCGATCTCGCTGATCTACCGCGACGGTGTGTTCGAGCGCGGCGCGACGCGCGGCAATGGCGAGGTCGGCGAGGACGTGACCCACAACCTGCGCACGATCGGCTCGATCCCGCTGCGGCTCGAGACCGACGATCCGCCACCGGTGCTCGAAGTGCGCGGCGAGGTCTACATGTCGTTGCCGGATTTCGCGGCGCTCAACGAGCGCCGCGCCGAGGCGGGCCTTTCGACGTTCATGAATCCCCGCAACTCGGCGGCCGGCACGATCCGCCAGCTCGACCCCAAGCTCGCGGCCGAGCGCCCGCTGTCGCTGTGGTGCTACGCGATCGGCGTCAGCGAGGGCCTGACGCTCACCGCCCATTGGGAGGCGCTGGAGTGGCTGCGCGCCCATCGCTTCCCGGTCCACCCCGACGTCAAGAAGCTGACCACCGAGGACGAGGTCGTCAAACAGTGCCGCTCGTGGGAGGAGCGCCGTGGGTCGCTCGAATTCGAGATCGACGGCGTCGTGGTCAAGGTCAACCAGTTCGAGCTCCAGCGCCGGCTCGGCGTCGTCGGGCGTGATCCTCGCTGGGCGATCGCGTGGAAGTTCCCGCCGACGACGGCCGTGACAAAACTCGAGCGAGTGGGGTGGAATCCGGGGAAGTTCGGAGATCTGCACCCGTACGCGATGCTCGAGCCGGTCCACGTGGCGGGTGTCACGATCAAGCTGGCGACGCTGCACAACGAGGAGGATCTCGCTCGCAAGGACATCCGCGAGGGCGAGGAGGTGATCGTGCTGCGCGCCGGGGACGTGATCCCGCAGGTCCTGTCGCCGGCGCCCCACGTGGCAGAGCACAAGGACCGGCCGCCGCCGCCTGGCCCGCCCGAGCGCTGCCCGGTTTGCAACACGCCCACGGTCAAGCCCGACGGCGCCGTTTTCACGCGCTGCCCGAACCGCGACTGCCCCGGTCGTCGCTGGCAGCTGCTCAAGCATTTCGTCGGTGCGATGGACATCGACGGCCTCGGTGAGAAGCAGGTGAGCCTCTTCATGGACCTCGGCTGGGTCAGGACGGCGGCCGATTTCTACCGCCTCGACGGCGAGCAGATCGCCGAGCAGAGCGGCTTTGGCCCGGTGTCGGCCGAGAAGCTGATCGCCGCGGTCCAGCAGTCCAAGCGTCAGCCGTTCGGCAGGGTCCTGTTCGCGCTCGGGATCGAGGAGGTCGGCTACGTGACCGGGCGCAACCTCGCCCAGCAGTTCCGCACGATCGACGCGCTGATGGACGCCGACGTCGAGGCGATCGAGCAGACTCAGGGGGTCGGTCCGAAGATGGCACGTACGATCCACGATCAACTCCACGACGAGAAGATGGAGGCCCTGATCGCGGATCTGCGCGAGCGCGGGCTCCGGTTTGAGGAGGAGGGGCCGCCGCCGGGGGAGGGGCCGCTGGCCGGCAAGACGCTGGTGCTGACCGGCACGCTGCCCGAGCTGACCAGAGAGCAGGCGACCGAGATGATCACCGCGGCCGGCGGCAGGGTCACGGGCTCGGTGTCGCGCAAGACCGACTACGTAGTCGCGGGGGAGAGCCCGGGCTCCAAGCTCGCACAGGCCGAGCGGGCCGGGGTGGCGGTGATCGACGAACCGGGGTTGCGCGAGCTGCTGGCGAGCTGAAGCTCGCCGCCACCGCGTCCCGGCCGCTACCCGTCGTACTTGGCGACCGCGACGATCATCTTGTCCTGGATCGGGTGCGCATAGTCGGGGATGACCCCGTTCATCAGCAGCGCGTAGGCGAGCGCGTCGCCGTTGCGGGCGTGGCAATAGCCGACCAGGTTGGAGACGTCGTGCAGGGTTCCCGTCTTGCCCTTGCATCTGCTCTGGGCGTAGGTGCCGCGCATCTCGTCGATCAGTGTTCCGGTACGGCCGGCGACCGCCAGCGAGTTGATGAACGGGGTGTTGCCGGCCTGCTGGCGCAGCAGCGAGACAACGTCGAACGGCGTCGTGCGGTCATAGCGCGAGAGCCCGGAGCCGTCATTGAGGCGGGGATGGAGGCCGAAGCTGTTGGCGATCGTCGCGCGGACAACGGCGGCGCCGGCGGCGGTCGAGCCGCCGCCACCGTAGCGGGCGCCGAGATCCTTGAGCAGCGTCTCGGCGAAGAAGTTGTTCGACGGCGTGTTCGTCAGCGCGATCAGCGTCGAGATCCGCGGTGAGCGGACCACGGCCATGGTCTGAGATCCGGGCGGCGTGATCCCAGCTCGGACCGTGGGGCGGGCCGGGAGCTTGACGTCCGCGGCCTTCAGCGCCGCCACCAGTTGCCGTCCTGCCTGCAATGCCGGGTGGGTGACGAGCGCCGTCTCGGAGCTGCCGCTCCAGCCGGCGTCAAACGAAAGACCGCTGAGCTCGCCCTCGACCTCGGTCGACGGCGCGTAGCCGGTGGCCGGCGTTCCACGACGCGAGTCGAAGATCGACTGGTCGGCGACCACGGGCCCATTCAGCGCCTTGATCCCGGTCGACGAGATCAGGTTCGAGACCAGCTGCTGGATCGTGGCGCCGGTGCCATAGTTGGCCTGGTCGAAGGCGGCCGAGCCGAACGTCGGGTCACCGCCACCGCGCAGATACAGGGTTCCGTCGAACGTCGAGCCATGAAAGTGGCCGATCCCGAGCAGTGCAGTCGTCAGCGTCGCCCCGGGCCCGAACTGCCGCAGCACAGCCGACGTGGTGTAGAGCTTCTCGACCGACGCCGGCAGCCGGCCGACCCGGGCATTGTGCGCATAGAGCACCTGACCGCTGGTCAGATCGAGGACGTAAGCGCCGCTGTACTGCCCCGCGGCTCGCATGCCGGCGTTGAGCGCGCGATCGAGCCCTCGCACCGCGGGCGTGGCGATGTGCGGGGCGCGAGCCGACGCCCCGTAGGCGATTCCCGCGGGCGAGCGAGCCGATGCCCCGTGGGCGGTTCCCGCCACCAGTGCCCCCACAGCCAGCAGCGCCGCCAGCGTGGCTGAAATCCGCAGCATCAAAGGTATGTAACCGCTCGGGGCGGCGAAAGCTTCGGTCCCTTGCGGCTTAACAATCGGTAGCAACCCCGGAGGGACACGACATAACCACGCTTTAGACTCCGTATACCTAATGGGCCAAGTCGTAAAGCTCGATGCGTCGGCGACGGAGCGCAAGGCGGGATCGGGTTCCGCTACCAGTAGTCGGCGCAAACGCTCCAAGACCGCGCTCGTCCTCGGTGGCGGCGGGTTCACGGGCGGCGTCTACGAGATCGGCGCGCTGCGGGCGCTCAACCTGCTTTCGGTCAACCGGACAGTCAATGAGTTCGATGTGTATGTCGGCACGAGTGCCGGCTCGTTCGTCGCCGCGGCGGTCGCAAACGGTGTCACTCCGGAGGAGATGATGCGGGTGATCGTCCAGCAGGTCCCGACCCCGTTTCCCGACGCTCGCGTCGGATCGCTGCTGAAGCCCAACTACAAGGAGTTCGTGACCCGCGGCGTGACCTTCCCACTGCGGGTGGCGCAGCTGGTGCGCCTGCTGACGCGAGACCTGGGTCAGATCTCGGCCGTCGACGTCGTGCTCGGCCTCGCTGGGGCGCTTCCCTCGGGCCTCTACTCCGGGGAGGGGATCGAGCACTATGTCCGCCGGATCCTCTCGGACCCAGACCGCACCGATGACTTCAGGCTGCTCCAGAACGAGCTCTACTTGACCGCGACCGATCTGGACACGTGCGAGCGGATCGTGTTCGGTGCCGACGGCTGGGAGGACGTCCCGATCTCGAAGGCCGTCAGCGCGTCGAGCGCGCTGCCGATGATCTACAAGCCGGTCAAGGTGCGCGACCGTGAATTGGTCGACGGCGGGATCGTGTCGACGACCAACCTCGACATTGCCGTCGAGGCCGGCGCGAAGCTGATCATAGTCGTCAATCCGCTGGTCCCATACGTCAACAAGTTCGAGAAGCGGATCCCGACCCTGACCGGTCCGAAGGTCCAGCGCGTATCCGATATGGGCTTCCCGCAGATCGGCTACCAGGTCTTCAAGCTGCTCGCCCATCAGCGCCTGCACGAGCTTGCCGGGCACTGGGAGCAGCGGTACCCGGGCGTCGACATCATCCTGATCGAGCCCGAAGCCAGCGACGAGCTGATGTTCCAGACCAGCGTGATGAACTACGGCTCACGGGTCGACATCGCGCGCCACGGGTTCCAGTCGGTGACGCTCAAGCTCGCCAACGACTATCAGCGGTTCAAGCGGATCTGCGCCCGGCACGGGATAGACATCTCCGCGACCAGGGTACGGAAGGTCGTCAAGCACTTCGAGGCAGAGCGAGAATCAACCCGCGCGTGGCGCAAGATTCTCGAGCAGACGACGACGACGCTGTTGCGTCAGTCCGCCGAGGAAGAAGAGGCCGGCTAGGCCCCGGCTACTTGGGCCTGAGGCTGCTGCGAGCCCGAGCCCGTCAGCTCGCGCAGGCTCGAGAGAAAAAGGGTCTTGTCGATCCGACCGTTGAAGATCGGGACGCCCAGCTCGACGCATTTCACGATGACGTCTCGCCGTTCCAAGCCGGCTTCCTTCGCTAGCTCGCTGGGCGTCAGGTGATTGGCCATCGGAGATCCTCCTTCGCCGTTCTCTTCGGTGGCGACAAAGTATGCCTCCTGGGTCGGACATGGGCAATCAGAATTGGCCGAATTGGCCAGCTGATGGTTCGATTTGCGCGACATTGGTGAGCATCGGCTCCAGAATGGGTATACGAAGGGAGTCCGGCGGCGCTCTGGTCGTCCGCCTCTCAAATAAACGTTAGAGTTCAGTCAACTGTGCATCGGTAGGGAAAGGGCTTCTAGCTCACGTTGAAGCGGGTCACATGTCAGTGATGCTCCCAACCGCCTCGATCACCTCGGCGTCCCGTGAGGACGACCTGATCGAAGCGGCGCGCGAGGGCGATGACCGCGCCTTCGAGGAGTTGTACTCGCGCTACCGTGAGCGGATCGGCGGGTTCATCGTCGGCCGCGTCCATGACCACGGCCGTGCGGAGGACATCGCCCAGGAGGTCTTCATGTCCGCCCTGCGGCGGCTGCGGTCCAGCGAGCAGGCGATCACCTTCAAGCCATGGATCTACGAGATCGCCAAAAACGCCTGCATCGACGAGTTTCGCCGCAAACGCCGCTCGCGCGAGGTCTCGCTGGACGCCGACGATGACCTGATCGGCGGCCCCCGTGCGCTTGCGTCGATCGCACCGACGCCGCTCGCGGCGGTCGAGAGCAGGCAGAACCTCAACGACCTTCGCGGTGCATTCGGTGGTCTCTCGGACAGCCACCACCAGCTGCTGGTGATGCGCGAGTTCGAGGGCCTGTCCTACGACGAGATCGCGAGCCGGACGGGGATGTCGCGCCAGATGGTCGAGAGCGCGCTGTTCCGCGCCCGCCGCAAGCTCGCCGACGAATATGAAGAGCTGGCCAGCGGCCGCCGCTGCCAGCAGGTCGAGACGCTGATTGCAGACGGGCGCCTGCAGTCCCGACGGTCGCTCGGCGTGCGTCAGCGCCGTCAGCTCGTACGTCACCTCGCCCACTGCCAGCCGTGCCGCATGACGGCGCACCTGGCGGGCGTCGACGAGGCGCTGCTGCGGCCGCGCAGCATCGCCGACAAGATCGCAGTCCTGTTCCCGTTCGGCCTCTGGCGCTGGCCGTGGCGGGGAGGCGGCGGCTCCAAGCCAGCGTTGCGTCGCACCGGCGCGCACCCGTTCGCGGTGCAGTCCGCACAGAACGCGGCGACGGTCGCCGGCTCCGGTGGCGCCGCGTCGTCAGTGAGTGGCGCAGCGATCGCCGCTGCGGTGATCGCCGTCGGGGGCGCCGGAGGAGCGATCGTGGCCGGCCTGGCCGGCCACGGGCATGCGGTTGCACCGTCGGCCGCTCCGAGCACGGGCGCCGTGGTCAGCGGTGCGGCCCGCCCCGATCACAAGCGTTCGCGCGCGGCGCTGCGGCGCACGGCCGCGCCCGGCAAGGGCGCCCGCGCGAGCGTCGTGCGACCGTCTCACGGGCGCGCGCCGAAGTCCTCGATCACCGGTGGCCGTCACGGCTCTGGGCCGGGCTCGCCACCTGGCCATGGCCCGACCTCGAGCACGAGCCAGGGCGGATCGGCGTCAACGAGCTCCGGGCCCGCCACGGGCCGGTCGACTTCGTCGCAGACGGGTAAGCGGGCCACCGGAACGGTCTCGTCAGGCGCGCAGAACACCGTCAAGCACGTGACGAAGATCGTCGACGGCACGACGAACACCCTCACGGGCACGGTCAACAAGGTGACCCAGGGCGCGACCGGGGCTGTGAATGGCGCGGTCAATGGGGTCACGGGCACGGTCAACAAGGTGACCCAGGGCGCGACCGGGGCTGTGAATGGCGCGGTCAATGGGGTCACGGGCACGGTCAACAAGGTGACCCAGGGCGCGACCGGGGCTGTGGACGGCGCGGTCAACGGGGTCACTGGCACGGTCAACCATGCGACGGGCGCGCTCACCGGAGCCGTCAACCATGCGGCGGGCGCCGCCACGGACACGGTCAACCATGTGACCGACGCCGTCACGGGCACGCTCAACCATGCGACGGGCGGCGCGTCGAGCGGCGTCACTGCGGCTGTGAACCACGCGGCTGGCAGCGTCACCGGCGCCGTCGACCATGCCGCCGGCTCCGCGACCGGCACCGTCGACCATGCCGCCGGCTCCGCGACCGGCACCGTCGACCACGCCGCCGGCAGCGCGACCGGCACCGTCGACCACGCGACTGGCAGCGTGACCAGCACCGTCAATCACGCGGCTGGCAGCGCGACCGGCACCGTCGACCACGCCGCCGGCAGCGCGACCGGCACCGTCGACCACGCGACTGCGAGCGCGACCGGCACCGTCGACCACGCGACTGCGAGCGCGACCGGCACCGTCGACCACGCGACTGCCAGCGCGACCGGCGCGGTCGGCACCGCCGTGCAGGGAGCGACCGGGACCGCCGATGGCGTGGTCCACGGGCTCACCGGCTCCCTTTGACTACACTCGCGAGATCGGGGCGTGGCGCAGCCTGGTAGCGCGCACCGTTCGGGTCGGTGAGGTCCCCGGTTCAAATCCGGGCGCCCCGATTTCAGTAAAGCCTGCTAACGAGGCTGTTGCGCAAAGGTCGCCTGCTGAGGCGGCCTTTCGCATTTCCGTGAAGGCTAGGGTGGGACGATGCGCGCCCGCGGTCGACCGTGACCCCGGCCGGCCGGGTCAGATCGCGATCTGGGCCCGGTAGAGCTTCATCAGGTTGTGAGTCGCTGCGATCAGCCGCCACTCAGCCCGGCAGGCGGCTAACCCGCGCCGACTGAACCGTCGGATCCCGCGGTTGAACTTCGTGTTCGCGAACACCGGCTCGATCATGTGCTGGCGGCGCGTGTAGAGCGTCTTGCCTTCCGGCGTGTCCAATAGCCGATCGATCCGCTCGGCATGTGGCCCTTGTTTGGGAGACAGCTTCCGAGCCTTGGTCCTGACCGATGATCTGGTCGGAACGATCACTTCCATGCCGTCCTCGGTCAGCGCAGTCATGTGAGTCGCATTCCAGTAGCCGTCGTCGGCCAGCACCGTCTCAATCTCTTCCTCGAGCTCCATAGCGGCGACCGTGTCGGCGGCTTGGCGGATCATCGGCTCGAGCTGCCCCGAATCATTGGACTGCTGAGTGATGTCCGCAGCAACGATGATCTGATCCGCGGTGGCGACCGCTTGGGCGTTGTAGCCCTGGACCGGCTGGCGGCCCTCGCGGGCGATCACCTTTGAGTCCGGATCAGTCGTGTTGATCGTCCGCTTCCCCAGACCATCGCGATCGAGCGGGAACGGTTTGCGGCCACCGAGCTTGCGTCCATGCTCAGCCTCCCACTCGGCCCGCCACCGCAGGTTCTCCTGATAGTCAGCCTCAGCCTTGGCCTGCTCGGCCTCAAGCTCTTCCCGGCAGCGACGCAACCGCGCCAACCGCGAACGACGATCGACCAGCTCCGCGGGCAGCTCATCACCACGAGCATCACCATGGATCTCGTCCTCACGCGCGTCGACCTCCGCAGCCTCGCCGAGCATCCGCTCGACCTCCTCGCGGATCGAGTCATGCGAGCGAGTCGCCGCCCTGGACGCGTCCGCCGCGATCGCAGTGCCATCCAACGCAACGGTCCCGACCGACACCAAGCCAGCCCTCGCGCACAGCCCAAGGACCTGAGTGAACGTCTCCGCCAACGCTGTCTCATGCCGGGCGCGGAACCTCGCGATCGTGGTGTGATCAGGTATCCGGTTCGCGCAGATCACCCGGGTCGGCACGTCCTCCAGGCAGCGCCGCTCGATCGCCCTGGAGGACCGGTCCCCGAACGCGTAGCTGTAGAGCATCAGCGCGACCATCATCGCCGGGTCGTGTGCCGCGCGACCATGCCCATCGGCGCGGTAGGCGCCATAGAACCCCGACAGGTCCATCATCTGCACCGCGTCGAGCACGCACCAGACGACGTGATCCTCGCCAAGCCAATCCCGCAAACTCGGCGGCAACAACAACTCCTGCTCCCGATCACACGACAAGAAGTTCTGAGCCATGCGGCAAAGTCTTAACCCCACCCCGGACACGACAAAGCCCGCATTCGCGGGCTTTGCGCAACAGCCTCTAACGCGGGGCTTTCTGCGTCTCAGTCGGTGTCGCGGTCGACCGCCGCGGAAGCAGATTCGGCCGTTTTGTGCCCAATCTGTGCCCAATCGTGGCCTTCGACGAGCGCCTTGAGCTGCTCGCGCTCCTCGTCGCTGCGGCGCATCGCATGGGCGTAGACGCGCAGCGTGAAGGCAGGGTCTGTGTGGCCGAGCTGCTGCATCACGTAGGTGGGGTCCTTGCCGATCGCGACCAGGATCGAGGCGAACGTGTGCCGCAGCTTGTGCGGGGTGATGCCGAGCGGCAGCGGCTGCATCCCGCGCTCCTCGACGAGCCGGCGCGCGTGGGTCACCGCGGCGTCGACGACGTCCTGGCGGAGGTTGTGCCGGGAGCGTGCCGTCCCGGTGGCGGTGACGAACACGGGGTCGTTGGGGCCGGTCCGCTCGCTCGCGGCCTTGTGTTCGGTCAGGATCTCCCGCAGCAGCGGGAACATGTCGACCTCGCGCGTGCCCGCATCGGTCTTGTCGCGTCCGACCTCGAACCGCCCGTTGGCGAGGTCAACGTCGCGCCACAACATCGCTCCCGTGGCCGACGCCCGTCCGCCGCCGAGGAGCAGCGTGGCGAGCGCCGCGCGCCGGCCGGCCGTGTAGCTCGGGTGGCGCTGGCTCCACGTGCGGCCGCGGCGGTCGGTGACGCCGATCACCGCTTCGCCGCGATCGAGCTGGCCGGCGGCCTCGAGCAGGATCGCGATCTGCTCGGCGCTGTCCAGGTGAACCGGGCGAGGCTTTGAGACCTTCATGCGCCGGCGCTTGCCGACCGCCGGATTGCTCGGCAGGTGGCCGTAGTCGACTGCGACCGCGAGGATCTGCGCGAGCAGGTCGATGTGCATGTTGATCGAGCGCGCTGACAGCGGTCGCGCGCGGCGCCGGTAGCGGCGACCCAAGCGATCGACGTAGGAGAGCATCATCGGCTTTCCGCTCTCCGCGGCCGCCGTGACCTCAGCTGCCTCGCGCGCCTTGTGCTGGCGGTAACGGTCGACCTCGGCCGCGGTGATCTGCGAGAGGTGGTGCTGCTTGAAGAACGGCAGCAGGTGGTTGGTGAGGTCGTTGCGGTAGTGGTTGGCCGTGTTCGGCTCGACCTCGAGTTCCTTTGTCGCGTACCAGTCGGATGCGAACTCGTGGAAGCTCGGGTCGACCTCCTTCACCGGCGCTGCCTCGGGCCGCTGGGGACGCCAGGTACCGAGGTCGACGTCGCGCAGGACAACGGCAAGCTCGCGCTCCGCCATCTGGGTCGTCCAGCCGTCCTCGGGGCGGCCGAGCTTGATCACCCAGCGGCTGCCGTAGGCGCGGAACCGCAGCGAGAAGCTGCGCCGCTGCCCGCTGGGCTTGAGCACCTGTCCGTTTGCGCGGGGGGCCATCAGCCTTCGTCGAGGACCGACGTCGGATCCAGTATGCAGGTTCGTCGCCCTCACGATGTCGAAGGAGTTCGAGGCGGATGCGGTGATTGCGCTATGGGGCGGCTTCTCGGTACTGGGCAGTCCGGGTCCTGCCCAGGCGGCGGAGCCTGCCGCCGGCGTGGTGGCCGCGTCGGCGCCCGGGTGCCTGTCGGCCTAGCGGTTTGCCAGTCGGGCGACAGGGAGCAGCTCGGCGCCGGAAGGCGTGCGGTCGGTGCGTGGGCGGAGGCCCCGACGGGGCTGTGCAATCTGGGGCAGCTGCATGTGAGCCGGCTCGTCGACCTTCTCGGGGGACGCAGCCACACGGGCGGGGGAGAACCCGAGCCTCGGGCGGCGGCCGGAACCGAGGCGCACCGCGCCGAGCTCGCCGGCATGCTCGTAGACCCAGGAGCGCGTCTTGCCGTGCAGGCGCGCGATCTCGGCTGCGTCCAAAAGCGGCTCGGGCTGCGCGTGGGAGGGCGTGAGGACGCCTAGTCGCGCAGCGAGTCGATCCGCTATCAGGTCGGCGAGACGGTCGAGCGCATCGTCGTCGTAATCGGCCGGGTCTCGGCCGGGCGTGTCGATCGCGGAGGCGACGCTGGTCTTCATGGCTTCAAGTCCTGAGGTATTGGACGAGGGGCTGCGAGTCACGTCGCGACGGGGGCCGACCCGTTTCGGATGACGATGTCGTGGCGCCCGGGCGGCACGATCCCGACGCGCGCCATGCCTCGACTAACGCCTCGTCGACGCGCCTCCAGCGGACGGTCGCCACCGTCGCCACCCGACCACGAGCGGACGTACCAGACGCGCTGGATCGACTTTCCGGCGATTTGCAATAGGTGCCGTTTTCTCCGCGCTAGGTCGGTCTTACTCTGCGCTTGATCCCGCCTGTTTCGGTGCCCGACAATGACCGCCTTGCAGGGATTTCTCCCACTTAGTGCGGAGTTAGCTGCGAGGAGCCCAACTCCGCTCTAGGTCGTCTTTAGATTCGACCCCCTCGGCCGCAAGAACATGGACCTTTGCAGGGATTCTCTGTGACTTAGTGCGGAGTAGGGTCCCGTTTCGCCCGGTGACTTGGGTAGGTACGAACGTCGCGGGGTGGCGGACGCCGCCCCGCTCGTCATGCGGGCCAATTGGTTCGGCGCCGGTCTCAGACCGTGATCACGACCTTGCCGGCCGCGTGACCTCCTCGCAGGTGCCGATCGCGTGAGGCACGGCGCTCAGCGGGAACGCTATGTCCAGGACCGGCGTCACCCTGCCCGGCCTCGATCAGCTCTCTGAGCAGCCGTAGGTCCGCCTGCCGGACACCCGCGATCAAGGTGCCCAGTCTCTGGCGCAGGAGCGGGGAGAGCATCAGCGCGCGGAGCTGACGATCGAAGCCGCCCAGCCAGCGACCCCCTCCTTCCCCTCCGACGATCACGAGCGTCCCGCTTGTCGCGAGGACGCGCCGGAGCTGTGACAGGGCGCGGTTTCCGGCGATGTCGAGGATGGCGTCGTAGCGCTCCGCCCGGTCGGTGAACTCCGCGGCTGTGGAGTCGATCACGTGATCGGCTCCGACCGACCGGACAAGCTCGGTCTTGGCGGTGCTGCACACGCCGGTCACCTCGGCGCCGAACGCCTTGGCCAGCTGCACCGCGAATATGCCGACAGCCCGCCCGCGCCGGTGATCAGGACCCGCTGCCCGGGCCGGATCTTGGCCTGATCGCGGGCGGCCTGCAGGGCGGTGCACCCAGAAGTGGGGACCGCGGCGGCCTGCTCAAAGCTCAGGTTGGCCGGCATCGGCGAGAGCGTGTCCGGCCGAGCACGGGCGTACTCGGCAAACGAGCCCTCACACGTGCCGAACACCGCATCACCGACCCGAAATTGGGTCACCGTGTCGCCGACGCCCTCGACGCGCCCCGCGACATCCCTACCGGGAACGCTGGCCTTCGGCGGGCGCAGCCCGAAGCCCATGATCCGCACCAGGTAGGGCAGTCCGGCCATCAAGTGCCAGACTCCCTGGTCACGCCCGCGGCGTGGACCCGGACGAGCACCTCACCATCTCCAACCGGCGGCCTGTCGAGCTCCCTCAGCTCCAGGACCTCGGGTGAGCCGTACCCGGCCTGGGACACCGCCATCATCCGGCTCTTGCCGCCCGCGTGTCCTTCGTTGCTCGCGGGAGCTCGCAGGCGATGATCGGGCATCAGGGATGTGGACATCGTCGTCTCCTTTGGGGCTGGCGGCCATCAGGCCGGGCCCTCGTAGAACTACGAGTGAGGTTGACTTCCAGCATCGGCGCCCACAATGGGGATCACCCCCCAGCTGATCTGATGCGAACCGTCCCGTCGAGTTGACGGCCGTGCTGCTACCCGCGACCGCGCTGTCCCCGATGCAGGTGACGCGTGGGTGGGTGTTCCCGTGGTGTGGAGATGGGGCGTCGACCGCGACCGCGACCTCGTCGAGGCGTGCCGCGCGACGGTGCGACGCGAGCCGTTCCTCTACCCCGGCGCGATCAACGCGCTGATCCGCGACTGCCTGCAGCGCCCCCGCGACGGTGAGGAGATCCGGGAGGACCCGCTCACTGCGCGTGAGAGCGAGATCGTCAAGCTGATCGCCCAGAGCGACAGCAGCAAGCAGACCGCCGAGATGCTGAGGTTTAGGTTTGGGCGTCGCAGATTGCGTTTCACACCGGCAATCCGGCTTGATATGACCGCTGTCCGCGAGCCCAGACGGCGAGCACTCGTGATCGAAAGGTTGACTGGCGCCCGAAGGTGCCTCGGCACGGAGGCGGCGACGGGTCGCGGCAAGCACCGCCGTCGTGGCAGCGTGACGAGCCCCGGGCGCGCGCTCGTGGACCTTGTTTTTGACGCTGCAGCCGCGACTGCCGAGGCGAAGACGAAACGTACCGTTTCGGTTTCGTCTGTGCCGGGAGAGACGATTCTGGTCTCCCACCCTCGCTGAGATCGTCCTGCTCACCGCGGCCGGCGAGCAGCCCGGTGTCGCTGGGTCGACGGTTCACCGCTCGCCCCGGCGAGCCTCGTCATAGGTAACGGCGGCGTTGATCAGGGCCAGGTGCGTCAGCGCTTGGGGGAAGTTACCGAGCATCTCGCAGCCGTCGGCCGTCATCTCCTCCGAGTACAGCCCGACGTCATTCGCAAGCCCGACCAGCTCGTCCATCAGCGCTTGCGCTTCGTCGAGACGCTCCAGCCGGACGAGCGCGTGGACCATCCAAAAGGCGCAGGCCAGGAAGGTCCCCTCGGTGCCCGACATCCCGGTGTAGCGATACAGCAACGGTCCGGAGCCGAGGCGCTCGCGCAGCCGATCCACGGTCCGGTGCAGGCGCTGGCGGTCGCTGGTTTCGTAGTCCATGAACACGCCGACGAGGACGCCGGCGTCAAGCTCGTCGCCGTCAGCCGAGCGGGCATAGGCGCCCAGCTTTTCAGACCAGCAGCGATCCTCTACGAAGTCACGGATGCGGTTAGCCGTCTCGCGCCAGCGGTCGGCGTGTCTTCCGGGAATCTTGTTCTCGCCGGCAAGCTTCAAGGCGCGGTCAAGCGCAATCCAGCATTGCATCTTCGAGGCCGTGTAGTGCCGTCGGGTGCCAAGCTCCCAGATGCCCGAGTCGCGCTCGACCCACGCTTCGCAGACATAGTCGGCAATCCCGGCTAGCCGCGCCGCCGTCTGCTCGTCAAACTCGTGGCCGCGGTCGGCATACAGCGTGGCGGCCTGAAACAGGTCCCCGTAGTTGCCGAGTTGGCGCTGATCGACCGCTCCGTTGCCTTCAAGCACCGGGCGGGAGCCTCGGTAGCCGGCCACGTCCAGTGACTTCTGGCCGATGCTCGCACTGCCGTCCAGATGGTAGAACGGATGCAGCCGGGGATGATGTTGAGCGGACGCGGCGATGACCCAGTGGAGAAACCGCCGGGCCTCCTCCTCATCGGCCAGGCCCATTAGCGCGTCGACGGCGAAGGAGGAGTCCCGCAGCCAGCTGAAGCGGTAATCCCAGTTACGAGCACCACCCAGCGTTTCGGGCAGGCCCGTGGTCGGCGCGGCGACGATAGCTCCGGTCGGAGCGTGGACGAGCATTTTGAGCACGAGACCGCTGCGCGACACGGCGTCTCGCCACGGACCTTCATACGGGATGCTGGCAGACCACTCCTGCCACCGGCGGATCGTCTCATCAAGACGATCGTCAAGGTCGGCTCGCGGGGCGAACGGCAGTGAACCATCGGATATCGAGATCGCGCTGACAACGAGTAGTGCACGCTCTCCAACCGCTGGCGTGAAGGTGGCGCCGATGGCCCCGTCGGACATCTGGGGGTCGCCCGCCTCCCATGTCTGGAGGCCGATGGCATCGCCGTCTCGCGCGACGAGGATCCCTTCGGCTCGTCGTTCGATGCGAGCGGGGCGATGCGTGTGCTCGAAACGGGGTGCGACTCGCCAGATCATGGGCACCTCTCCGCTCACCGCCTCGACCCGGCGGACAAGCTCACGGACCGGCCGATCGTCACCCTGAAGTACCAGTGCGTCGGTCACGCGGACCGCGCCGTCAGCGGTCAGGAACACCGTCTCGAGTACGTTCGTGTTCGGGAGATACCGTCGGCTCGCTTCGTAGGCATCCGCTGGTGCGAGCGTGAACCGTCCGCCCCGATCGGAGTCAACGAGCGCACCGAAGACGAACGGCTCGTCAAAGCTGGGCAGGCAGAGCCAATCAACAGAGCCGTCCAAACCGATTAGCGCCACGGTGTTGCGGTCGCCGATCGCGGCGTAATCCCGGATCGGGAGGTATCCGTCTGTCCGGGTGGGACGACGGGGCGCAGCCGCGCCGGCGGTGAATGGAGCGCTGCGCGCGTTCACGCCCGTGCTCGCTCTACTCGGGTCCGAGCCGACGGCTGGTGGATGAACGTGTTCGTCGCACGGAGCCACGCTAGCCGGCGTCATCTTCGGCATCCTCGCCGTGCGCGACGATGTCGCCCTCCTTGAACAGGATGTCCTGGGCGATTGCGCGCCAGGTGGGGTCACGTCGGAGCAGGAATTCGAGGTCCATGCTGAAGTGCTTGAACTCCTCCTCCTGGGCGTTGCGCATGATGGCTCTCGCATCCTCATCGGTTTCGATCGCGAGGCGCTGCTGATACCAGCCGATCGCCTCTGCCTCCTCGGTGAGCGAGGCTGACATCCGCGCAAAGGTCCGTGCCTCAGGGGACAGCTCATCTGGCGGCTCGTGATATTGATCGAATCCCATCCTGGCTCCCTTGCGTTAGTTCTGCGGGTCTCTTGACGGTCCATCCTGCCGCGCCGTCCGCTTGACGAGGCGGCGGCCTTTCACAGCCCGGGGCCGGGCTACTTAGAGGTCCGGCGGCGGCTCAGCGGCCCGGCAGGAACTCCTCGAGCTTTTGCTTGGCCGACTGGGTGATCATCTGTCCAGCATTGGGGTCCCCACCGAGCAGCGCGTACATGAATGATTTGGCCTGCTCGATCGTTATGTGCGGTGGTAGCGGCGGCACCGAGGGGTCGGTGATCGCCTCGATCAGCACCGGACGGTCGGCGAGCAGCGCCTCGTCCCAGGCGCCGGCAATCTGCTGGGGTGAGTCGACGCGGATGCCCTTGAGCCCGATCAGCTCGGCCCATTGCGCGTAGTGCACGTCGGGGATGTCCTGGGTGGTCGGTACGCGCGCTTCGCCGGCCATCGCGCGCAGCTCCCAGGTCACCTGGTTGAGGTCGCGGTTGTTGAGCACCAGTACGCAGAAGCGCGGGTCTGACCACTGGCGCCAGTACTTGGCTACGGTGATCAGCTCGGCCAGACCGTTCATCTGCATCGCGCCGTCGCCGACGAGCGCGAACACGGGCCGGGCGGGGTGGGCGAACTTCGCGCCGATCGCGTATGGCACGCCTGGGCCCATCGTGGCCAATGTGCCCGAGAGCGAGCCCATCATTCCCTTGCGCAGCTTTATGTCGCGGGCGTACCAGTTGGCCGATGAGCCCGAGTCGGCGGTCAGGATCGCGTCGTCAGGGAGCCGATTGGAAAGCTCGGCGAACAGCAGCTGGGGATTGATCGGGTCTGCGCTCTCGTTGGCGCGGGCCTGCATCAGGTTCCACCAGTCGGCGACATCATGCTCGATCTTCTCGCGCCACGCGCGATCCGTCTTACGCTGAAGGAGCGGGATCAGCGCCCGAAGTGTCTCGGCGCTGTCTCCGAGCAGGTTGGTCTCCATCGCGTAGCGAATGCCGATCATCTTGCCGTCGATGTCGATCTGCACGCCGCGTGCCTGCCCTTCCTCGGGTAGGAACTCCGAGTAGGGAAACGATGAGCCGACCATCAGCAGGGTGTCGGCGCCGGTCATCATGTCCCAGCTGGGCTTGGTGCCCAGCAGGCCGATCGATCCCGTCACCCAAGGCAGATCGTCGGGGAGCACGGCCTTGCCCAGCAGCGCCTTGGCGACCCCGGCACCGAGGAGATCGGCGACCTCGGCCACCTCGTCAGAGGCGTGCAGCGCTCCTTGGCCAACCAGCATGGCCACTTTCTCGCCGGCGTTCAGGATGGCAGCGGCCTGTTGTAGATCGGCCTCGCTCGGCAGGCGCCGACCGCGGCTGTAGCCCGGGCCCGAGTGGACCGTGCCGTGCGTCCGCGGTGGCTCTGGTACCGAATTGAGCTGCTGCACATCGTTGGGGACGATCAGGCAGGTGACCGTCCGTTCTTCCAGCGCGATTCGCATCCCCCGGTCGACCAGGTGGCGCGCTTGAGTGGGGTCCATGCAGACTTGTACGTACTCATGGGCGACGTCCTTGAACAGCGCGTCGAGGTCTACCTCCTGCTGGAAGTTGCCGCCCAGGCCCGCCCGAGCCTGCTGGCCGACGATCGCCAGCACAGGCTGATGGTCAAGCTTGGCGTCATACAGACCGTTGAGCAGGTGGATAGCCCCCGGGCCCGAGGTCGCTAGGCAGACGCCGACCTCGCCGGTGAACTTCGCGTGCGCGCAGGCCATGAATGCCGCCATCTCTTCGTGTCGGGCCTGCACGAAGTCGGGGCAGTCGATACCGGGCTCACCGCCCAGAGCCCCGAGAAAGCCGATGATTCCGTCTCCGGCGTAACCGAAGATCCGTTGCACTCCCCATTCGTTCAGCAGGCGGCGCAGGATGTATTGACTCACGTTGTCGCTCATTGGGTGCTCCTGGGGTGATCGCGGGCGCGGAGCTGAAATGACAGCGCGCTCTTATTTCGGTGTTTGGGGGTCCCGGCGGCTAGCCGCTCCGCGAGTCGGGAGGCCAGCGCCATGATCGTCAGCGCCGGGTTCGCGCTGCCTTGGGTGGGGCACACGCTGCCGTCACTGACAAACAGGTTCGGCACGTCCCAGACCTGGTGATCTGAGTTGACCACGCTGTTCTCAGGTCTTGTGCCCATACGGGCGCCGCCGACCAGGTGGGCGTAGCGCTGGATCGTCAGGACGTCCTGGGCGCCGGCGGCGTGCAAGATGTCGTTGATGACCTTGGTCGAGTAGGCCATGTTCGCTTTGTCGTTCTCGCTGCGGCTGTAGTCAAAGCGGGCCACCGGGATCCCGTAGGGGTCCATTTCCTGAGCGAGCGTGACGCGATTGTCGGCGTGGGGTAGCAGCTCGTTGAGCACGCCGATGGTTGTCCAGTGGTTGTAGTCGCGCATGTATTCGCGCAGCGCTCGCCCCCAGTGTCCGTCGGCGAGGACGTGCTCTGCCCAGCCGATCGGCTGCGGGGACACGGTCTGGATCGAGAACCCGCGCGCGAATCCGCGTGAACCCTCGGTCTCATAGAACTGCTCGGAGGAGACCTCGGGCGGCGGGCCCTTGTACATCCGCAGCTCGTCGGAGAAGCGTCCGGCAGTCTGCGAGGCGCCCTGTACCATGACGTAGCGCCCGACCTGATCGTGGTTGTTGCCCAGCCCGTTGGGAAAGCGCCTGGAGGTGGAATTCAGCAGCAGTCGGGGCGTCTCGATCGAGTAGCCGGCGATGGCGACGGCTCGGGCCCGCTGCAGGCGCTCGGTTCTTTCTCCCTCGCGCACATACCGGACCCCGATGGCATGACTATCGTCCCGGTCGAGCTCGACCCCGACGGCCATGCTGTCGGCGCGTATCTCGACGCCGTGGGCGATCGCGTCGGGCAGGTGGGTGACGTAGGGGCTGGCCTTGGCGTTGACCTTGCAGCCCTGCAGACAGAAGCCGCGGTAGATGCAGTGCGGGCGGTTACCGAACGTGCCGTTGACGATCCCGACTGGGCCGACGCGCATCTCGATGTCGCACTCGATCGCCCCTCGCCACAGAACCGACGCGGCCTCGCCGATCGGATGCGGGGAGAAGGGGTAGCGATGGGGGTCGCCCCACGGCCAGTCCTGTCCAGCCACCGGCAGCTCGCGCTCGAGCTCCTCGTAATGCGGCTTGAGATCCTGATAGGAGATCGGCCAGTCGGCACCCACGCCGTCGCGGCTATAGGTTTGAAAGTCAGACGGGTGAAAGCGTGGGCAGTAGCCGGCGTAGTGGACCATCGATCCGCCCACCCCCCGCCCGGAGTTGTTCTTCCCCATCTCGATTGGGTCCTCGCCGCCGATCACCCGCTCCTGGGTCCAATAGAGCTGATGCGAGCCCGCCTCGTCGGACACCCAATCCTCGTCTGGATGCCAGAACGGTCCCGCTTCGATGATCACGATCCGCCACCCCAGCCGCGCCAGCCGCTGGGCGAGCACCGAACCCCCTGCTCCCGCGCCGACGATGCACAGGTCCACCTCATCGGAGTTCTGGTAGCGCGCCATCGTGTCCTGGCCGGGCATGTCACGACGATGAACGTCGAGCAGGAACCGGGACTCATTCGCGCGCGGGCCGACGGCACCCTTGAGCACCCTGCTGAAGCGGCCGGTCATGACTCGAGCTCGCCGGCGGCTCGAACTGGGTCCTCGGCGGTGGCCCCTGGACGCTCGTGGGGCTCCAACGTCGAGGTGGGTCCCAGCCGCATGTAACCCTGGGGGTACGCTGGCCCCCCGTAGCCGATCTCGTTCCACGCCCACGGATGCGAATAGAAGGCCGCCAGGATCGCGCGCATGCAGACCGAGAACGCGCGGGCCACGTCGAGCTCCTCCCAAACCCCGCCGGTCAGCGAGCCTGCTGAGAGATCGCCGACGATGGCCCGTTGTGCCTCGAGCGCAGCCTCGGCGAAGCTCTGCAGCCCGTAACGGTGATGTGCCATCTCGTCGAGCCCTCGGAGCACCATCCGCCAGGTGTCGGGATCCCGCGGCATGTCGGCGTAGCGGTAGCCGTCCAGCCGGCCGGCAGCGAACTTCTCGTCGACCATCTCGGCCACTGGGACGCGTGGTTCGCCATCCTGAGCGGTCGTCACATCGCAGAAGGCCCGCAATGTGGCCTCCTCCTCGGCGCTGAAGAACCTCAGCGCCCGATCGTCACGCAGGCGCTCGGTAACCGTCGCCCGCGTTGCCGGATCCCAGTTGTCGGCGTTGTCGAGCACGTCGTAATCCGGGTAGCGGCCGATCATCTGCGGAGTCGTTCCCCGGCGCTGGCGCGGGAGCCAGCTCGGATGTCGCGGCTCGCCGTGCTCACGCAGGTTGGGCAGGTGATCAGCCCTGCGCAGATCACGATCATTGGCCATCGGCTAATCCTCCCGGCGCAGCACGGCCGCCAGCACGCCCATCCCGCCGACGATCGTCATCAACCCCGGGGCCATGATCGGCGGCCCCATCGCCAGGTTGTAGCTGGCCTGGTCAAAACCCCCGGGGCGCCGCGCCACGCCACGAGCGTGGTAGTACTCGCCGATCAGGCCGTTCGCGGTATAGACGACCGCGGTTATGGGCAGATAGGTCTTGGCCCAGCGCCGGCTGAAGACACCTCCGATCCCCGCGATCATCACCGGGGGCGTGACGATGATCGGGCTCCACATCATCTTGTTGCCAAAGCTCGCCCGGTAGTGCTCGAGGTAGATCTCCGCGGTGGTGACGGCAGCGGCGAACGCCGTCATTGCCGACAGCGAGCGCTCAAACCGACCATGCTCGATGTTCTGAACCGCACGGTCGATCCAGTGTTCGCTGGGCCGACCTTTGCCGCTTTTCACGATGCCCATGACTCCCTTTCGTAATCAGATCGCGTAACGCTCGGCGTCGGCGTGCTTGAAGTCGAGGCCATTGCCCGGCCTTGACAGATCGGGACGCAACTCCCCGTTCTCGGGCTCGGGCACGCCATCGAACAACATCCGCTCCAGCCGAACGTGATCATGGAAGTACTCCAGATGGCGAAACCCCGGTACCGCGCAGCAGACATGAGCATGGATCGACGGGCCGCAGTGCGCCGAGATCTCCAGCGAGCGTGCATGACATAACGCCGCGACGCGCGAAAAGCCAGTGATGCCCTCACAGCGCGTCGCGTCGGCCTGCAGGCAGGAGGTGACCGCCCCGGCAGCGAGCATCCGTTCGAAATAGTCCGGCATGTACCCGTACTCACCCGCCGCGATGTCCATTCCCGCCGGAGCGTGGTCACGCACGAAACGCAGACCCTCCAGGTCGTCGGAGGACACCGGCTCCTCGAACCACCGGACGTCGTAGTCCTCGGCATAGCGCCGAGCGAACCAGAGTGCCCGCGCCCGCGAGAGCGCCCCGTTGGCGTCGACGAACAGCTCGGTGCCGGAACCGATCGCCTCTCGCGCCACAGCCACCCGCTTCAGATCTCGCGCCGGGTCACGCCCGACCTTCATCTTCACCCGCGGGATCCCCTGCTCGACCCAGCCGGCGAGTTGATCGGCCAGGCGCTCGTCGGGATAGGAACAAAAACCGCCCGAGCCGTAAACCGGAACCGACTCGCGTACGGCGTCCAGCAAAGTCGCCAGCGGCAACTCGAGGATCCGCGCCTTGAGATCCCACAGCGCCGTATCAACCGCCGCGATCGCCATCGACGCCAGCCCGGGACGACCCAGGTTGCGACACGCCGCCGCCATCGACCCCCACGCAGCCGCGACCCGCATTGCATCGCGGCCGACCACCACCTCGCGCAGCGTTGAATCGATCACCGTCCCGCACGCCGCACTCCCATACGTCCAACCCAAACCGGTCCGGCCGCCACCGCTGGCCTGAACGACGACGATCGTCGTCGACTTCCACTCCGCGGTGCCATCGGACTCCGGAAAATCAGTCGGGATCGAAAACGCCGAGACGCCGAGCCGCTCCACGCACACCCCGGGACGCTCAGAACTCGACATCGGCACCGACCCGCGCGGTCAGGAGCTCCACACAGCTTCCACTCCGGCACCCCGATCGGACCGAGTCGAAATGTTCGACGACAGGATCGGTGAACTCCGCGAACGCCTGATTGATCAGCTGCTCTGGCGTCATTGATCTCCACGGTGACTACCCCCTCTCCCAGATCTCACCGCGGTCCTGCTGCCTCAGAAGGTGTTATGTCCGCGGTCTAACGTTCTCGGTGTCACTGCCTTGACCACCGGAGCACGGCGCGCTCCTGGAACGCGGCCTCTTGAATCTGCGAGCCGATCGTCTACAACGGTTCGGTCGGCACCGTGGTCACAGACTCGTTGCCTCTGCGCGGGGCCGGCGATGTCCGCCGACCACCAGCGGCGATTGGCCGCCGGGCCGGCCGATGATGCGGATGCGCCACAATCCGCCGTGGTCAGTCGAGGGAGTGCCCAGGACGTGCGTTGGATCAGGCCCACCCAACCGCGGCGGTCGGCTGGCCGGGGTAAGTACCACTTCATGTCAGCGCCCGGTCGTGATTGCTGGCCAGCGACAAACCAGCCGGTTGCCGGCACTGCTTGCGCAGAAGAGCCATCAGGCAGTCGGCCGCGGGCTCGCCGTCCTGGCTGCGGCGAACAAGAGAGGTGCTGGAGGGACCCGCTGGCGAAGAAGGCGCCGAGGAGGCCCAGGGAGACGATGCAACCGGTGGTTCCGATGATCAAC
The DNA here is from genome assembly GCA_963770885.1 of uncultured Solirubrobacterales bacterium. GTDB lineage: Bacteria > Actinomycetota > Thermoleophilia > Solirubrobacterales > Solirubrobacteraceae > Palsa-465. Next base: position 736,055 of record CAVYRI010000005.1, read on the forward strand.
AGCAATCGCCGTCCGACGCTAAGGCCTGGCGCCGGCGATGCTCGGTCTGCCCGGCCCGACGCGCCGGATCAGGGCCGCGAGGGTCAGCCAGGCGCCACCAAAGTCGTGAACGCCACGGCAAAGGCGAGGAAGATAACGAGGCCGCGGTTCTGGGAGAACGGCAGCGAAAGCGCTGGGATCGACATAGAGCTTCGCGCATCCCGCTCCATCCCAGCACGAGCTGTTCGCGCCAATCGGCCAGCTGTTCGTTGCCCAGCCGGTGAGCGACCGCGCCCGCGGTTCCGGACAGCGCGTGCCTCCCCAGCACCCGTACGACGAACACGACGATGACCACCACCACCGCCTGCCACGCTCGCTCCCCGATGCCGTCCAGCGCGGAGCGTAGCTGTAGCCCGACGAGCAGGAACGGGAGCGCGTTTGGGGTAAACCGGTGCCTGTCGGCTGCAATGTACGCGGCGTAGGCGGTCAAGACTCCGATCGCGGTTTCTCGAGGTTCGGGTCGTCGGGATGGCGGAACGTAAACGACGACAGCGAGGCAACCGCCACACCGACACGACCCCGCCAGCGGGCGGTGGGTCGTCCTCGGCAAGCTCGCGCGTAGTCGCGCATGAGCTCGAGAAGAAGATCATCGAGTTAAGCATCAGGCGCAAATTCTCCGCAGCCTTGCATTCGTGTCGCGAAGAGCGTCTCCTCGCCACCCACGAGCGCCCTGCCTTGGGCGCGAGGGCGGGAAGATCCGCAAGTTTGTCCGCCCACTGTCAGGCGTTGCGTTACAATGTACGACATGTCTGCTGCACGCCAGTTTTCGGCACGCCTGGACGCGGGTATCGTTGAACGGCTGGAACGCCGCGGGACACGTTCAGGGTGGAACAAGTCGCGGCTCGCGGAGCGCTATATCGATGAGGGGGTGCGGATGGACGACCATCCCGGGATCGTGTTCCGTGATGGACCGACCGGCCGCCGCGCCGGGCTGGCCGCCGGACCGGACGTTTGGGAGGTGATCGGCGTGCTGCGTTCGACTGGTCTCGAAGGGGACGAAGCAATTCAGGCGACGGCCGAGTGGTCGAGCCTGGGCGTGCGCCAGGTGCGCGATGCGATCGGCTACTACAGCGAGTATCCCGCCGAGATCGACGAGCGGATCCGTCTGAACGAGGAGGAGGCGGACGCGGCCGAGCGGCGCTGGCGTGAGCAGAGCCTCACGCGGTGAAGCTCCTGCTCGACGAGATGATCTCGGCCGTCGTGGCCGAGCAGCTACGCGCCCGCGACCAGGACGTCGAGGCGATCATCGAGCGTCGTGAGCTTCGTGGGCTCACGGATCGAGACCTGTTCGAGTATGCGCCGGGTGCCGAGCGTTCGCTGGTGACGTATAACCGTGACGACTTCCTCGAACTCGATCGTCTCTATCGGGGCGAAAACCGGCCGCACCGTGGGATCGTGATTCTCAACCCGCGCCGGTTCCCGCAGGGCCCCGCCTCGATCGGCCCGCTGGTCACGTCGCTGGAGCGGCTGATCGACGCCGGCGCCATGTACGAGAGCTTCCTTCACTGGCTTCAGTGACACCCGCACGGTTTTGGCAGGGGATCCATCTCCCTGCCGAAACCCCGGCAATCGACCGCTATATCCGTGGGCCTCGCGGGCGCGCCGGACGCACGAACCCAAGGATTTGCAGGTACTTCCCACACCCACTCCGGATTTCGTCCATGATTCGGGTCGGTGAGGTCCCCGGTTCAAATCCGGGCGCCCCGATTTTTCCCTGTAAATCGCCACTTTGCACGCTCCGGTTTGCGGTGTGCTGGTGGCCGCGGAAGCTGAATCACGCGCACCAGGCGAAGACTCGGAGCTTGTACCGGATCCTTTTGGGGCGGGCCTGATTTGGGACGGTCCGCAAGAATTGCTGACGTGGCGGCGCAAGAGCAGGATCTGCAGCTAGAGGACATCACGCTCCGAGTCCGCGAGTCGGGCGCTTTGAGCGGTCAGCCTGTCCTGCACTTTCACGGGACTCCCGGCTGTCGCCTCGAGATGGCCTGGGCCGATCATCTGCTGACCGATGCCGGCGTCCGTTGGATCGCCTTTGACCGGCCCGGCTACGGGGGCTCGACGTCCGCCGCCTTCAGCGTCGGGTCAGTCGCGCAGACGGCCCTGCAGGTGGCCGACCGCTACGGCCTGGAGCGGTTCCGGACATCCGGCTGGTCTGGCGGGGGACCGTTCGCCCTGGCCACGGCGGCCATCGCTGGCGAGCGGGTCGAAGCGGTCGGCGTCATCGCTGGCGCGGCTTGTGGAGGGGTTCGATATGACCGCGCCGCTCGAGAGCTCCACGTCCCTCTACGAGGAGTTCGAACCGCTGCTGTCCGACTCAGACCGGCGGCTGTGGAACGCCTACTCTGAGCACCTGCTCGCCGACATGCGCGAAGCGATGCGCAGGGGCGTCATGGGGTGCGCCTGGGACAACGTCGCCTGGATCGGCGTCTGGGATGTCGACCCCACTACTGTCGAGTGTCCAGTTCTGCTGTGGTATGGGACCGAGGACCGCATGACCACACCGAGCCATGCCCACTGGTTTGCGGAAAACCTGTCGGACGCCCGCCTGACCATGCGCGAGGGCGAGGGCCACTTGCAGGCCTTCGCGCACCTCGCGGAGATGCTCGCCGACCTCATCACGGCCTGAGGCGGTTGCAACGAGCGCCAGTCCTGCTTCGTTATCAGCGCCGGCATCCTGCACAGCCCGCGAGAGACCCGCAGTGCGCGGCTGGTGCGCTTCAAATCAACCTTCCATGTCGGCGCCGGATGGAATGCTGAGATCGAGTCGCTGGAGACGCTCGGGGTCGAGCAGGGCGTCGATCTGGAGGATCTTCCCGTCGGCGACGGTGAAGGCCATGACCGAGAACACGCGGCCGCGGGGCGCCACTACTGCGCCAGCGGCGCCGTTCACCAGTGCGGGTATGACGAACGGGTATAGCTTCGAGTAGGTGGTCGTGTGCGCGGCCACGGCGTCCGCGCCGCGCAACAGGAGCGAGGCGTCCGCCCGCAGGACACCGCCGTCGATCCGCAGTTCGACGCCGGGATCGAGCAGCGCCAGAAGACCCTCGAAGTTGCCGTCGCGTGACGCGGCGAAGAATGCATCGACGACACGCCGCTGCCGCGCGAGGTCACGGTCGGGTACCGGCGAACCGCGCAACCGCCGCCGCGCGCGGCTCGCGAGCTGCTGAGTGGAGGCTTCAGAGCGCTCGAGGGCGGTAGCGATCTGGGCAAACGGCACGCCAAAGATGTCGTGGAGCACAAACGCCAGTCGCTCGGCCGGCGTCAGCTGCTCGAGCACCACAAGCAGCGCGAGGCCAACGGACTCGGTCAGCACCGCCGCGTACGCGGGATCTTCCGCCTCACCAAGACTCACCACAGGGTCCGGAACGTAAACCCAGGGCTGTTCGGATCGCGACCTACGCGAGCGCAGAATGTTCAGGCATACCCGTCCGACGATCGTGGTCAGCCAGGCCTGCATGTTCTCGACGCCCTGTGGGTCCTGATCGCCGATCCGAAGCCAGGCCTCCTGGACAGCGTCGTCCGCTTCGCTGACCGATCCGAGCATCCGATAGGCGACAGCGCGCAGATGCGGCCTGTGCCGCTCAAACCGCTCAGTCAGCCATTCGCGCTCATCCATCATCAGCTCCCTGATTCCGCGGCCGGACGGCTCACTATTGCGTGTGGTAGGCGAGGTTCGTGGCTAGGGCCGCCGCCGCCAGGAGCAGGAACAACACGGCCGGGGCAATCCCGCGGTCACCGACTCGGAGATGCGCGCTCACGGCACAGATGAAGTACAGGATCAGGCCGACCGCTGCAGCCGTCCCAAGCGCGGGTACGGCGAAGCCTCCCACCAACCCGGCCGCTCCCGAGGCCAACAACGCGCCGAGCGGGACCATCCACCGCCGGGAGACTTGGACCCGGTCAGCAACGAGCCTGACCGATTCGGCGCCGACGAAGTCCAACGAGGCGGCGTAGCCATTCGCGAGCGCCGCCAGAATCGTGATCACAACATAGAGGGTGTACATACCTCCTTAGACACACGCCGCCAACAGAACCTGACAGAGACGGAAGCTGCTCGCCGAGTCCGGCTGATCGTCGAGCGTGCCGATGATCGCCTTCTCGCCCCCCGCTCCGCTCACGCGACGGGCACCGTTGATGCCAGAGACGGAGCTGCGCGTTGAGGGGAACGCAGGCCCGTCGATGCGATGACGTGCTGCAAAGCCACACCACCCCTCCACTGCGATGACAGCACGGCGCCGCGGACGTCGGATTCGCCTCGGCGTCCGCCCCGCCTTGCCTGCATTGCGCGTCTCTGGGCAGCGGTCCGACGGACCCGCATCGCGCGGGGAGCAGGGCGGTGCCTACGTCGTGTTCGCCTCGGAGGGCGCAATGCTTGGCCGGCACAGCGGGCATCCGACCGCGGCGAGAGTCGGGACCTTGTGGCGAGAGTCCCGCTCCGGTCGCGCCGGCGACGTGTGCTAGCATTTTGCAAGCATGAATGTGCTTGTCCGCGATCTTCCTGACGATGTCCATGCGGCGCTTCAACGTCGGGCCGAGCGGCGCGGGCAGTCGCTTCAGCAGTACCTGGCCGGAGAGCTTCGTCGCTTGGCCGAGCGGCCAACGGTCGATGAGGTGCTGGAGCAGATCGAGCAGCGTCGTGGCGGCGCCGTCGGACTCGCCCGGGCCGCCGAGGATCTGCGCGAGGAGCGCGCCCGGCGTTGATCGTTGTTGACGCCTCGGTTCTGGCGAATGTGATTGGCGACGACGGCGCAGATGGGCGGCGCGCTCGCGGCGAGATTCGTGGCGCCGACCAGGTAGCGGCTCCTGACCTCGTAGATGTTGAAACCGTCGCGGTGCTCCGTAAGCGGTGGCACGCGGGCACGATCTCCGATCGAAGGTTCGAGGCGGCGGTCGCTGACCTTGAGCAGCTCGGCATGAGCCGCTATCCGACGCTGCCGCTGATGCGCCGCGCGTTCGAATTGCGCGCGAACGTTACGGCGTATGACGCGAGCTACGTCGCGCTGGCTGAGCTGCTGGGCTGCGAGCTGCTGACTGGCGATGGCCGTCTGGCCGGCGCATCGGGTCCCCGGTGCGCGGTCCGGCTGCTTCGGTGAGCGTGTCCTCTCCCGGTGGAAGCCCTGGGGATGCGGAATCGGGCCCCGATCGCTCGATTGGGCACAGAGCGCTCTTCTCTGCCCAATCCCGCGTAATCCACGGCTGTATCCAGGGGTCTGAGGTGGTCGGCGGCTATCGGTAAAGCCCTCGGCTTGCAGGGATTGCCTGCTCGCCGGGCGTGGCTGCGCGCGTTAATCGGGTCGGTGAGGTCCCCGGTTCAAATCCGGGCGCCCCGATCAAAAAAGTCCTGCGAGTGGGGCTGTTGTTTGCTTTGGCGCCGTTGGGCTGAGTTGGCAGCGCCGAGCCCCAGTCACCGCCCAGAATTGTGAGCTTTTTCACATAATCGTCCCTGATTAGCGGTAAGTTACAAGTGACTCTTCTACGAGAGTCTTTTAGACGGCTCTGGCTGGGGTCGTGGCGCACAACAGGCCCATCGTCGAGCGGTGTGCCATCCCGTTAGGGAGCGCCCCTCTTCCGCGAAGAATGCCTCAACAGAGGGGCGCCCCGGGCCGTGCGACCGGCCGGGGCGCCAACACCCCGACTGATTAGCATCCGGGCTGTCTCCGGGGTCAGTGGGATCAGCCGCTCACCGGCATCCTGGCCGAGCGGGTGCGAGCTCGGCTACGGAAGCGCCCGGTGCCACCTTCTTTAGGCACCCGCTGCTGCCGCCTCCACCGGGTGCGTGAGCTTGGCGCCACCGGCTACGGCGCTCGCGGCCATCGACACTCGGAGTTGTCTTTTACGGTGTCACGGTAATCGGAGCGGAGCGATGGGGCACCTGGGGAGCCACGGGCATTGACGATCACGCGCACACCGGCCGCTAGAGTGCATCGACCCGCCGCTAGTACGCCAGTTCATCGTGCTCGACCGGCGCGTGTGACGGCATGGACTCATCGCACGTAACCCGGGTGACACTCCGATCACGGTGTATTTGGACGATGGGCGCGATACAACATCCGGGGGCTAGTAGCCGCGGGCTTCCGGCGAGGGGCGAGAAATCTCGCGACCGCGCTGTCTCGCGACCGCGAGGGCGAGTTTCGCCGGGTGCGGTCGGGAAGCGGCGTAGTCTGCCCGGCATGGATGGCGTCTCGAAACAGCGGATCGGTCTGAACGAGTCGTTGTTTCGGGAGACCAACGAGGGGATCGAGCGAGGGCTGTGGCCGGGTGAGGAGGACCAGCGGGTGCCGTTTCGCTGCGAATGCGCTCGTCTGGAGTGTGGCGAGGCGGTGCGGTTGACGCCCGCCGAATACGAGCGTGTCCGCGCCGATCCCCGGAGGTTCGTTGTCGTTGCTGGCCACGAGGTCCCTGACGCCGAATTCATCGTCGAGCGCCACCCCGGCTATCTGCTGGTCGAGAAGGTGGGTGAAGCCGCCTCGGTGGCCGAGGAGCTTGACCCGCGCAGCTAACCGTGAGCGGGCGGACTGCTCGGCGGAATTGGGAACCGCATCCTCACCTCGGTCCCGCCCGCCGCCCGCTCGGTGATCACGTATTCCTCTGAGTGCTGGGCGATGAGCGTGAGCCCCCATCCGAGGCCGGGGTGCTGGGAGGGGGTCTGGTACCGCAGCCGTCGTCGGCCACGAGAACCCAGAGCTCGTCGGCGGTGACGGCCGCCGCTAGGTGGAAGGCGCCGGTCGTTTGCGGGTAGGCGTGCTTGACGGCGTTGGTGACCGCTTCGGTGACCGCCAGGCGCACGGCGTCCAACTGTTCGCCGGCGATCCCGCTCTGAGCCGCGAACTGCGTGACTGCCAAGCGGGCGCGCGGAACCGGGTCAGCGATGGCCGGATAGGACTCGCTGAGCTCCTCGTGGACGGTCGTCAACATCTGTAGTTGCTCCCTACCCCTACCGGTCGGCGCGACGACAGCAGATTACCCGCGAGCACCGCCCACTCCTTCCGGCTGAGGTGGCTCGCAGTGTTTGATATCAATGCGCCGTCGGCCGTCCCGAGAAGCGGGCACCGGGCGAGCCGACCCCAGGTGAGCTGTTCTGACCCGTCCCAGGAGCAGCGGTGTCGGGGTAGGCAATCGCCCAACCACCGCGATCGGGACGCGGCTTCGGCATGCTTGCGATCGCCGTGCGACCGAGGAGCTGCTTACGCGTCGGCACGGGGCCGCCGATCCCACCCGCCACTGCTGGAACGAGGCGGCAGGCCACGACTACGGCCGGCCCGATGGGACAGGCGCTTGGCTCCGGATAACTATCGGTCATTGATTGGCTCAAGGCTGGGACGACTGCCGATCGGGTACCACGAGCGCCCTTGCACCGAGTTCAAGGAGCTCGCCCGGTGGGTCGCCAGTTAGAAGCCAGCCGCGGTCGATTGGCCGGATGATCCGGTGCTTGGCCAGCTCCGAGAGGGATGTGCTGACGGTGGGGCGGCGTGCCGCGACGAGATCGGCCAGGACGGTGTGGGTGAGGTTCAGCCGAAGGACGATTCCGTCGCTCCGGACGTGTCCCCAGCGTCCCGCGAGGTGCCATAGGAGCATGTGGAGGCGAACGTGGACGCGGGGCTGGTGGACGATCGCCATGTTGACCGCGAGGTTTCGCGACCGTTCCAGCGCGCGTCCGGCTATGCGTCCGGTGAGTTCGGGGTAACGTGCGAAGCGCTGCGCGACGCGCTCGTCAAGCAGAGCTACCTTTGTCGGCTCGAGGATGCGCCAGCCGGTGGCTTGTATCAGCGTCGGTGGTGCATCTTCCCCTTGCCATGGTCTCAGGAGATCGCCTTGGCCCAGGAGCTCAGCGCCGAATCTTCCGTCGACACCGACGCGCCGTACAAGCAGGCCATCCAGCACGAGCATGCCGATGCCGCCGTGCGACATGCCGGGGTGCTGTCCGTTCCATCGGCCTCGTCGCAGCCGTGCGACGGGGGCGATGCACTCGTCGATCGCCTGCTGGCGGAGCGGTGCGGGAATCGCCTCGGCCATGTCCGGATCGGCACGTAGCACATGGCAGATTGGCACGACGCGGTGGGGACGGGTGTCCATGCGAAGGAGTTGTCGCGTCCTTTTAGCGGGGCTGCGGTCGCCGTTCATTTGACATCGCCTAGCGGTTCATGTGCCCGCTTGTGCGCTCGCCCATTCTCACCCCTCACGGCGGGGACGAGCAGGATCAAGCGTTCGCCGGCGGTGAGCTTGCTGTCTGGATGCAGTGGAACGACATCGCGTCCCCGGGTCGCCGCCACGACCAGCGATCCGCTCGGCCAGGAGAGCTCGCCAACCCGCCGCCCGAGCGCCGGGGAATCAGGCGTAACCGCAAGTTCGACGATCCGATGCCCGGGTAGCGGCGAGCTCGGCGCGTGCGCGGTGACCTCGGGATGCTCGACGGCGAAGTCCGCGGCGACCGCGCCGCGCTCGATCTCGCTCGGGGACGCGCTCAAGCTATCGGCGACGGTGTGGAGAACGCTCTGACGAGTGATCCATCCTTCGAGCTCGTTGTCATGGGAGATCACGGGAAGTCCGGCGTGGCCGTACAGAACGAGCTGTCGGAGTGCCTGATCGAGCGTCTCGTCGGAGAACAGCGCCTGCGCTTCCCGGGCGTCGGCGACCGGGCCGACGAGCGCCTCCCACTGTCCGTTGATCGAACCGTGCCCGTCTCGCTCGACCGCTTCGGGAAGTGGGGTCGGTCCCGCTTTGTGATCGAATCGCGGAATCGGCTGCATGACGTCGGCTGCAGTGAGCGTTGCGAGCACGTCGGTCGTTCGCGGCCGCTCGATATCGATGCCGCGGCGCAGTAGCTTGGTGGTGTAGATGCTGCCGTACGTGATTCGCTTGGACACCGCGGCCGCGATCCCGCAGGCGAGCATGATCGGCAGTGTGAGTGTGAAGTTGCCGGTCATCTCCGCCACGCTGGCGATCGCTGTTAGGGGTGCCTGGGCCGCGGCCGCAAAGACCCCGCCCATCGCCACCACCGCGTACAACGCGGGCGGCCCGATCGCCGGACCGAACAGGTGGTGGGCGACGGTCCCGAAGGCCATTCCCGCCATCGCGCCGATGAACAGCGAGGGGGCGAACACCCCGCCCGAGCCGCCGATCGAGAGAGTCAGGCTGGACGCTAGAACCTTGCCCAGCATCAGGATCACGATGAACCACAGCGCGTACTGGCCGGCGAGCGCCTTGCCCATCACCGGATAGCCGACCCCGTACATCTGCGGCAAGACGAGCAGCACCAATCCAAGCGCGACGCCGCCCACCGCCGGTCGCGCCCACTCGGGGCGGCCCTTCCACAGCTCATCGGCGAAGTCCTCCAGCCAGTACAGGAACGTCTTGAAGCCGACGCCGATCAGGCCCGCAGCGAGCGCGAGCACGGCGACCAGCAGGTAGGTGCTGTCGTTGCCCACGATGAGGTCATGGGGCACCTGGGTGAAGAACGGAGCCGAGCCGAAGAACGCGCGGCTGATCACATCGCCCGTGACCGCCGCCAGGCTGGTGGCGACCAGAGCGTCGAGCGAGAACTCGCGCAGGACGATCTCGAACCCAAAGAACAGCCCGGTGATCGGCGCGTTGAACGTAGCCGCGATCCCGCCCGCGGCGCCGCACGCGACGATGATCCGCAGCCGGTTCTCGGACATCCGAACGAGCTGACCGAGCGTCGAGGCAAATGCCGACCCGATCTGAACGATCGGGCCTTCGCGGCCGACGGAACCGCCCGTGCCGATGCAGATCGCCGACGCGAGTGCCTTGACGATCGTCACCTGCGGACGGATCCGTCCTCCGTTCTCTGCGACCGCGAGCATCACCTCCGGCACCCCGTGGCCACGGGCCTCCCGGGCGAATCGCTGAATCAAAGGCCCGTAGAGCAGCCCGCCCACGACGGGGATCACGAGCACGAAAAAGATCCCGAGCGCGGGAAAGTGCAGGCTTGGCGCGTGGCCCTGCTGGCCGAACTGGGTGTAGCCGGTGGCGAGCCAGGTGAACGCGAAGATCAACCATCGGAACCCCGCCGCCCCCACGCCAGCCCCGGCGCCGACCACGAGTGCCATGACGACCAGGCCGAGCCGCGCGCCTCCAAGCCACCACGCCACGCCGCGCAGGCCACGTGCCGACCATGGCGGGGCGTGCGAATGGGTCGACAGCGAGTCTGTGCTACCGCTCACGCCGGGAGATCCCATTCCCATCCCAGCGACCAATCCTGCTCGGGCACCTCACCGGCAGCCCGCGCGAACCCACGCAGGGCGGTCAGCGTCGCGTGTCGGTCGGCGTCAGGCATCCGACCGAGGATCACCCCGATCTCGGCGCGGCGATTTCGGGTGACCTGCTCAACCAGCTGGCGCCCGCTGGCTGTGAGCGATACGCGTACACCACGGCGGTCCTCGCCGAGGCGCCGGCGTTGCACGAGACGCTTGCGCGCCAGCCGATCGCTCATCCGCGTCGCTGTTGAACGATCCACCCCGAGCACCGCCGCCAGATCCGCCAGTCGCATCGGGCCGCGCGCGGCGAGCTCAACCAGCACGCGGTACTGCGACAGGGTCACGTCCCCGGGGACGCTCAAGAGCGAGCGCGCCGCGACCGCCACGAGCGCGCGGCTGGAGCCAAGGACCGCGTCGATCAGCTCGTTTCGCTTCTGGCCCGCCGTTGCCTGGGCAGAGCTCACGGACGCCGGTGAAGATTGCATGCTGCCACCGTTGCACTAAGCAACGCAGCTGTACACGGGAACCGTCAGTGCGCTGACAGGGATGCTCTCCGGACCTAACCGGCGGAAACCTCGGGAGCCGTGACCGGCGGACGCGCGATCCGCCAATCCGGCGGGCCGCCGAGGAGCGCGAAGCACCGGTTGCATCAACTACGGACCAATGGCATCGTCGCGACGCGCGTGCCGGGAGGTGTAGCGCACGCCATCGTGGGGCCCCTCACGCCAGTTGTCGACGGCGCCGCACCGTGCCGCCCGCCTCCGTGCGCTGGCGGGGGACCGAAGGCAGTGTACTTCTGGCAGCCGCGGCTGGGTTATCCCCGGCCGCTACCGCCTTCCCCGGGGGCTGTTCGCGATTCGTGGCGAATCAGGAACGAGCGGGCGGTTGGCCTCGCGACGCAACGGCTCGGTCCTCGTCTTCACTACGTCCGCGCTGCGCGCCAGGGCTCGGGAGGCGGTAGAACCCGGCTGGCAGGGGCTCGAGCGCTCCGGTTCGCACCGCGGACCGGAGCGCGCTTTCGAATGACCCGTCTCGCCAGCTCGTGGCCCCCGCGGCCCGCTCGAGCGCGTCTCGTCGGAGGACGCGGTACGGGCCGAGCGCCCGGGCAAGGCGACGGACCTCAGCCTGGATCACAGCTTCGGCGTGTCGCGTGGCGACGCTTCGACCCCCCTGGACGCCACGCGCGATCGCGACTGGCTCGCCGCGGGCGGTGTTCGGGTCGTTGCTGCTCGTCATGGCCCGTACTATCGCCGAGCGATGCCGTGATGGCCACAGCCTTGGTCCGCCTGCTGACAGATCGACGCGAGCGCCTGTCTTGATAGCAGGGCGATGAGCGTCGGACTGCGGACATAGCGCGCGAACGGACCAGCCGACTCGGTGCCCTCACGGAGCGCGCCGCGAGTTGGGCGCGGCGCCCGACTGGACGCTGTGCCGCTCGGCCTCCGGTGGGCGCGGGTCTGAGGCTTCGCTCAGGAGTCGCCGGCGTAGCCGAGCTCCCGTCCCGGCGGCTGCCGCGCGCGTAGCTCGTTCGTTGCTGAGCGGAACGCCGCGCTCTGATGCGAGATCAAGCAGCTGTTGGCGCTCCTCGTCCTGGCAAGCGAAGCGATAGAACAGCCACGCGAGCAGCAGCGTGGTGAGAATCATCTGCTCGACCATCATCAACCCGCCGGCGACGTTCTGGTCTGACAGCGCGTTCAGGCCCCGGGCGGCGTCGGTCGGTTTGTAGACGGATAGAAAACGGTCTGCGCCCAGATCAGCGAGTGGCGAGGATCGCGCCGACGAACCGCACCGAGACGACGTACCCGAGCGCCCCCCACCCGGCAAACCACCTGGGCTTGGGCAGAGGTCCGATGAGGCCGAGCCACAGCAGCCCTCCGAACCAAAGCAGGCACGCGTGCTCGAGGGCGTGGACAAGGTCGTGGCGGATCGCCAGCTGGTAGAAGAGCGGAAGGTGCCACGCGTACAGATCGGCCGCCCATAGGCCTTGGGCCACGAGCGGCTGTGCCAAAACGCGCAGCGGCCGGGTCGCGCGGATGTGCAGCAGCGGCTGGAGCACCGGACCGGTGAGCCCGAACACGACCAGTAGCGAAGCGATGTCGCCAATCACGATGTGCTGGAGCATGTGCGCCACCAGCACCTGGTCTGCGAGCGTATCGAGCGGCCCGATCTGCACGATCGCGACCAACAGCACGCCGCAGACGAAGGAGACTGTCCGCCAGATTGCGACCGGCCTTCCCATGCCCCAGAGCCGATGCACGCGTAGCGCGTAGAGATACAGGTAGGCGAGGGTCACCATCACCGGCGGTACCGCCTCGCCGAGGTGAAGGCCGGCAAAGGCAGCGGGCGTCAGCGGCGTCATCGCCGATCAGCCTCCGAGCGCGTAGCGCACGATGTCGTCGGCGCCCCCGTGCCTCGTATTGGCGGGCGTGCACGTCCGGCCCAGTCGGGCTCGCACGCTCAGTGGGCAGCGCCCCGCAGCGGGTGGGGGATTTCCGCCGGCGTTCTGAGGCGCGTCGAGGCCGGCACGCCGACGATCAAGCAGAGCGCGCAGGCGAGAAGCAAGGCGTTGTGCACGGTCGGGGCAGTCGGGGCGCCCGAGACTGCCAGTCCAGCAAAGCCTGCGCCTGCCGCCGCGCCAAGCAGTCGTCCGACCGACAGGAACGCGGACGTCCGTCCATGAGACGAAATCGGCGTGGAGTTCAGCGCGGCACGTGAGACCGGGACGAACAAGATCCCCAGCCCAACGCCCACGGGAATCAGTGGCGCGAACGTGCCAGCACTGCGCAGCGAGACCGATGGAAGCCCGAGCACCAGCAGCCCAAGCCCGGCGGCAGCGAACCCGATCATCGCGGGAAACTGCTCGCCATAACGGTCGACGAGTCGGCCGGCGATGGGCGCTGACACGCCGACTAGCAGAGCTACGAGCACGAGCACGCTGCCTGCACCGAGCGCCGAGTATCCCGCCACGCGCTGAAGATATTGCTCGGCCATGTAGAAGGACCCGATCATCACCGCGAACGTAAGCCCCGCCAGGAAGGTCGCTGCGATCACGACGTTATTCACGGCCGGGGCTCGTTCGCCCACTGCCCCGCTGTGCACGCTTCGCGGCACACGCAAGACAATCGCCCAGGCGGCGAGGATGGCCAACGGCACGAGCGCCCACCAGTCCGCCCGCCAGCCCAGCGCGACCGTCAGCAGCCCGCCTAGCAGTGGGCCGAGCAGGTTCGAGGCCCCGGCACTCGCTCCCGAGATCCCGAGCGCGCTGCCGCGCCGCTCGGGCGGAAAACCGCTCACCGCTCGCTCCTGCCAACGCCGCCGGGCTAACGAGACCTGCCCCGGCGCCTTGGACCAGGCGGGTCGCCACGAGCATGCCGATGCTCGAGGACAGCGCTCCGGCCGCCGCGCCGCCCGCAAACAACAGGAGGCCGAGCAGGGCCACGCGGCGCGCTCCGAGGCGATCGAACAGGACGCCACCGGGCAGCAGCATCAACGCGTAGGCGGCGAAATATGCGCCCAGCACGACCGACGTGGCGCTGCTGCTGACACCTAACCCACGCGCGACGGAGGGAAGCGCGACGGTGATCAGCGTTCCGTCGAGTTGCAGTAGCGCCGCCGCCCCCGTGCAGGCGGCGAGCCGCGTCCACACGGCACGCGGAAGCGGCTCACGGCGGGGCCGGTTAGTGGCTGCTGTGTGACCCAGGCACGGCTACGGGCACGGCTCGAGCAATACCCGTTTGTGGGGCGCCGTTCAGTGTGGATTGTCAGCGCAGTGACGGGTTCGATCCGCCTCCGTTCCTGGCGGTCGATCGAGTGCGGCGCAACGATGGCCGGGATCGATCAGACCCTCAGCCAGTGACGCGCGTTACATCGCGTCTACCGACGTGACCATCGCGCGACCGCCGCCGGGCTGAGCGCCGTTGGCTCGCCTGGACATCAATCTTGCCGGCGCACATGCCGGTCGCGAAATCACCTAGTGTCGCGACCCTTACACGAGCCCGGATGCCGGTGGCATAGGCGCCGATGTAGCGTCGCCGCGGTCGTGCTCGAAGCCCGGTCGCGAAGCTTCCTATCGGGACTGGTGATTGATCGACCCGCCGCAGGCCCGCGGCAAAGTCGCCATGACTGTCGGTGCTCTGCGTAACAAGAGTCGGTGAGTATGACGGGCTTGCATCCACGCAGGATCACCTCCGATCGGTGAGGGTGTACGGCGGAGGGGGTGGTAGTCGACCGTCGGCCTCCGCCGTTGGTCTTGACTACGAACTCAAGAGACCTAAGCTGATGGCGCCGACGAGGACCAGTGGAGGTGTCCGACCGCTGACCTAATCGTCACACGCCCGCGGAGCCGCCGATACCGTCTGGCAACTCGGAACTGGCCAGCCAGTGAACAAGCGCGCACTCGGCGTGAGTGATTCGACCGCCGATGAGCCCCAGCGCGCCGTCGGCGAGGACGACGGTTCCGCAGATCGGGCAGCGGCGTTGACCCGTGCTGCCCTAAAGGGTGGCTGAACTTCGTCGCCGACCTCGACCCAGCCGATCGGCGACGGCATGATCTCCGGTGCGTCGTCGGTTTGACATGTGACTAGAGATGTCAACACCGTTCGTCGCCGGTCGGAGCGGTCGGTTGTCACCTGGATGACAGCGTGGAATCACATGGCGGGGCCGGGCACCTCGACCCACGGCCGATCGACGATCACGATATTGACAGCGTGGCTGCGGGCGGGCTCGAGCGGGCGCTAAGGGATTCGGGGGGCCCGACGCTCGCTCGGTTCGTAGGTGCTGCTTGCGGCGCGGCCGTCGTCGTTGACCGCGGTTGATCGCGCTCGTCGACGGCCGGGTCCGCGCGTGGGGGCTTGCCGGCCGGGATGGGCTGGCGGGCCGAGCGGCTGTTCCTTGCTCGGTCGCAGCACGAGGATCTCGCCGTCGGCGTGGCTGAGCAGCCAGGCGACGTCGTCGACATCGAATCCGGGGTTACCGTTTGCCGCAGCCGCGATCACGATCCGGTCATAAGCGCTCCTGCTCGATTGTCGGCCTGAGCGCGTGGCGGTAGGTGCGGCCTCGCTGGATTCGCGCGTCGACCGCGACCTCGAACTTCGTCGCGCGCGCCCTTGGAATCTAGTCAGCGGCGACCGCGGGGCCGGGGTCGGTCTGGGCGAGGATTTCCTTGAAAGTTCGCCCTTTCGTGCGCCGATAAACGATCTCGAATACGAAGCTGCCGGCGAGCGTGACGGCGAGACTGATCGCTGATGTTGGCGCGGTATTGATCATGTGGTAGGTGAGGACGGCGAATAGGGCGAGGCAGGTGAGTGCGGAGGCGATGATCGGCCACACTTTGGCGCCGGTCTGCTTTCGAATGCGCATGTGGCCGATGGCGACCGCTGCGTAGACGAGCAGGAACCCGGCGCTGCCCATCGAGGCGACCGCGCTGAGGGGGAAGATGAGGACGAACACGAGGACGATGCCGGCTGTGATGAACAGTCCTTCGAGATCGCGGCCCCAGAGTTTGCGGTCAAACGCTGGTGGGAGTTCGCCGTTCTTGGCGATCTGATAGGCGATGTTGGTTGACCCGAACAGGGTGGCGTTCACGGCGGATGCGGTCGAGAGTAGTGCGGCGATCGCGATCAGCTTGAAGCCTGCTTGGCCGAGCGATGGTTTGGCGGCGACGGCGAGCGCGGAATCCCCGAGGCCTTTGAGGACGTTGAGCGGCACGTTGGTCACGACACCGCTGGCGACGAGCACGTAGATCACGCTGACGATCGCGACGCTGCCGTAGAGCGCGCGTGGCAGCTCGCGCTTGGGGTTGGCCATGGTGGCGGCGGCGTTCGTGATCAGACCGAAGCCCTCGTAGCCGACGAACAGCAAGCCCGCCCCGGTGAAGATCGCTAGCGGATCCGGCTAGGTGGCGCCGATAGCCGCGCGGACCCGTTCCCGGGGAGCGCGATGAAGGCCGCCACGACGAACACGACCAGGATCGCCACTTTGATGATCACGATCACGGACTCTGCTCGGCCCATGATTCGGGCGCCGAGGAAGTTGATCGCCGTGAAAACGAGCACGACCCCCACCGCCCACACCTTCGCCGGCAGAGCGATGAACGTCGCGGCATACGCCGCGAACCCACTGGCGTACAGCGCGATCGTGATGATGTAGCTGAAGTACTGAAACACGTTCAGCGAACCCGAGACGACACCCTCGCCGTAGCCACGGACCAAGAATGTGACCGCCCCTCCGACGCTTGGGAACGTCTTACCGAGCGCGGCGTAGCCATAGGCAGCGAGACCAGCAACGACCGCGCCGATCGCGAAGGACACGGGCATCGCGGACCCCGAAATACGGGTCACGACGCCGAGGATGGAAAAGATCCCAGCGCCGACCATCGCGCCGACGCCAATGCTGAGCGCCGCTACCAGTCCGATCTCGGACTTCTGCGTTGAGTCTGCCATCGGACCGGTGTTCCGCTCGACGGTTTTCACGCTAGTTGCTGATCGTGGAAGGTACACGGACGTGCTCTGAGCTCCGAGTACCGCGATTGCAGCTGCGCCGAGGAGACCGGGCGATCGGCCAAGCGTGCCGAGGGGCATCACATTACCCCGGTCAGCGACCAGCCAAGCGGTGGCGCCCGCGGTAGAGACTCGCGAACGTCGAGCTGGTCACGCGCGATCGGACCTGGCCCATCGCCCAAGAGACCACGCCCGCCGGTGCGCGTCCTGCCGCGAGGGACGATGGATCGAGACGTTGATCGTAGGCTCGCGTCAGGTGATTGAGCGGCGAGGCTGCGCTGAAAGGGTGTTGCGCCCCTCGGCTCAGGAGGCTGCTCCGGTCAGTAGAACAGGTTTGTATCGACGCGGCTGAGCAGCTCGTCCCCGTCGAGATAGCGGCGCAGATTCTCCAGGAACAGCCCGCTGATGCGCGCGTTCTCATGGACCGAGAGCGCGGCGGTGTGAGGGCTGAGCAGCACGTTTGGGAGCTCCCACAGGGGGCTGTCGGGCGGCAGCGGTTCGGTGGCGAAGACGTCCAGCGCGGCGCCCCGCAGGCGGTTGTCTCTCAGTGCGTCGATCAGCGCCGGCTCATCGATGACCCCGCCCCGGCCGATGTTGACGAGGATCGCGTCGGGCCGGCACTGCTCGAGCGCGCGGGCGTCGAGCATCCGCGTGGTCTGCGCGGTGTGCGGCAGCGTGATGATGACCGCGTCGGCTTGAGCGAGCAGCTCATACAGGTCCTCCGGGCTGCCCATCTCGTCGATGTAGGACGAGTCGCTGGCGCCGTGACGGTTGACGCCGATGGTTCGCATCCCGAACGCCTTGGTCAGGCGGCCCACTTCGGTGCCGATCGCTCCCAGCCCGAGGATCAGGGCGGTTCGGCCTCGCAGTTCGTCGACCGGGTGGTGATCCCAACGGTGGGCCCGCTGGTCGGCCCGCAGACGCCCCAGGTCCTTGGTGAAGGTCAAGAGGCCCAGCAGGCAGAACTCGGCCAGCGGACCCACGTGCACGCCACTCGCGCTGGTGATCGTCACGCGCTCGAGCTCCTGCGGCGTGAGCCCGGACGCTTTGACCTGCTCTCCGGTTCCGGCCGCGGTCCCTTGTATCCAGCGCAGGCCCGGGTTGTTTCGGACCGTGGCCGCCAAACCGCTGGCCGAGTCTCCCGGCAGCCCGAACAGAACCTCGGCTCGGCTCAGAAGGTCCCGCCAGCGCCGCTCGGCACTGGCGGACCGATCGAAGGGCTGTGCGCCGCGGTGATCGCCGGGATAGCGAACGGCGGGCAAGAGATCGGGCTCGTAGAGCACGTCGATCCTTTCCGAGAGCGCGCGGATCGGCGTCACCAGCTCGGCATCGAGCGGTACGGCGATCGCCACGGTCACCCGGTCCATGTCAGCGCGTCTCGCCGCGGCCGCTGGACACCGGCACCGAGCTCGACCCGGCCAGAGGGTGGCGCATGGGTCGCGCGCCGGTCGACGCCAGGACCTTGCTCTTGGCGTGTGGAACCTCCTCCGCCTCACGCAGCACCGGGCGTTTGACGAGGAACATGAGCAGTCCCGCGGCCAGCAGCGCGCCGGCCATGAATATGAATGCCGCGCCGGACTTGGTGCCGCCACCGAGCGCGCCGACAACATAGGCGCCGGCGAAACCGCCGAGCGCGCCGAAGGCGTTGATCACGCCCATCGCCGCCCCGGACACGTTCTGGGGCAAGAACTCCGGGATGAAGGCGAAGTACGGCCCGTATGGCGCGTACATCACGCCGCCGGCGATGATCAACAGCACGAACGACTCCAGGAAATGGCCGGTCCCGACCATATAGGAGAGGTAGAAGGCCACCGCCCCGATCATCAGGAACGGCCAGACGAACAACCGCCGGCGCTTGTGGGTGTGGTCGGAGATATAGGAGTTGCCGAGCATCAGGACAACCGCGAGCGCGTACGGCACCGCGGACAGTAGCCCCGTTGAGCCGATTCCATGCTTGGACAGCGATTTGACGATCGTTGGCAGCCAGAACACAAATCCGTAGACGCCGATGCTCCACAGCGCGTACTGCACGGCGAGAACTTGGACGTTGCGGGATCTGAAGGCCTCCCGGTAGCCACGGACCTTCGGGACACGGGCCTGCTCGGCCGCCAGCTGATCCTCAATCCCGGTCCGCTCGGAGGCGTTGAGCCACTGCGCCTCGCGCGGGCGGTCAGAGGTCAGGGCGCGGAACACGAACGCCCAGGCGATCGCCGGCACGCCCTCTATCACGAACATCCAGCGGTAGCTCGTCGCCGCAATCAAATACCCCGAGAGCACGGACATCCACAGCAGCGTGACCGGATTTCCCAGGATCAAGAACGTGTCAGCCCGCCCGCGCTCGCGGCTACTGAACCAGTGCGTCAAGAACACCAGCATCGCCGGGATCACGGCCGCCTCAACCACGCCGAGTAGGAACCGATCGGCGAGCAGCAGTGGGTAGGTCGTAACCACGCCCTGCAGGGAGGCGAAGACGCCCCAGAGGATCAACGACCAGAACATCAGCTGCTTGACGCTGCGCCGCTCGGCGAAGTCGGCGGCGGGCACCTGGAAGACGAAATAGCCGATGAAGAACAGGCCCCCGAGCAGGCCCGCCTGACCGGAGGTGATGTGCAGCGCATGCTTCAGGCCACCGGCCGCGCCCAGCGAGTAATTCGATCGATCCAGGTAGGCAAAGCTGTAGGTGACGAACGCCAGCGGGATGAGGCGCCGCCACCGCTGTGAAGTGAGGACCTCCGTCTCGGTCATAACCGCCTCCTGATTGGAATCGCCGGTCACGATGATTTCTTCCCGCTGCCCCACCGCGATACCAATGCCTGTCACAAAGATGACGAAACCACCCCCGCAATGGCGTCAGCCGACGTGCCCACAGAGGTCAATCCCCCGGATCCGGGGCATCGTCCGACCACAGCGCCAGTATCGGAAGCTCGGCGACCAATCTTCGTCGTGCCTGATCACTTCCGGCGTACCGCCAGCCGATCAGCCAGCTCAATACCCTCCGCATGACCGGAGCCGCCCATCGGTTGCGACCCTCATAGTCAGCCAAGACTTGGATCGCCTCGAGCTCTCCTAGTTCGCGGTACCTCGGCCTGAAGTGCTGGCGGCCCACAGCTACTTCGGTTGCTCCGTGTGCTTTCAGGTTTCGGTACCACTCTGCGGACTGTCCCAGCCCCGCGATGACGAAAAGCTCGCCGGAAATCCGGTCCTCGGCAATCACCTCGAGGACGGTCCGATATTTGCGCCCCGTCCGACGGCCAATGTGCGTGAGGAGCAGGAAACGCCGCCCGAGGAGCCACCCCGCATTCAGGTCATACAGATAGGCCGGGCCCCGCAACAGGGCGCGGGCGATCGGCCCGGGGCGACGAGTGGACATGACTGCACCTGTCCCCCGCGCAGGTGCGACCGACGAGTAGAGGCCGCAGAAATGTCACTGCGATGACGGGATCGCGCAGAAAATGGGAAGTGCGGGTAGTTGCATGCCGATGCCCGACAAGCTTGAGGTGCTCAAGGCGCTGCGCGCCACGGGGAGCTATCACCTGGTTGGGCAGCGGCTGGGAATCCCTCCCGGCCAGGCGCACCTGATCGCCACCGGAGTGCCAGCCGATGGAAGCCCGCCCCTGGACCCTGGTCTCGAACATCGCGAGGGGCTCCTGGGCAGCGCGCAACATCTCGTCAACCCGGCTCAACATAACCCGCTGCGTAAAGAACATGTGCTGGATTGGGTCCAGGAGCGGGCCAAGCGGGACCTGACCCCAGAGGACTCGCATGAGACTTGATGACCTCATTTCCTGGCCCGCCGCACGCCAGCTCGTCGGCGCGGATCGTTCCGGCCGTGGCGCCGCCGTGAAGTCCCGCCAGAGCCAGCGGCTGACCAATCGCAATGCCGACGCCGACCGGGTGGTCAAGTCGGTCTGTCCCTACTGCGCGGTCGGGTGCGGCCAGAATGTGTTCGTCAAGGACGGGCAGGTCGTGCAGATCGAGGGAGATCCCGACTCTCCGGCCAGTCGCGGCCGGCTATGCCCGAAGGGTTCGGCCACGCTGCAGCTCACGACGTCGAAGGAGTCCCGCGAGGAGTACGTTCTCTATCGCCGGCCGTTCGGGACCGAGTGGGAGCGCATGGATCTCGAGAGCGCGATGCAGATGCTGGCCGACCGCGTCCTCAACTCGCGCGAGGAGGGCTGGCAGTGGGACGAGGACGGCCGACGCGTCCGACGGACGATGGGTATCGCCAGTCTGGGCGGGGCCACCTTGGACAACGAGGAGAACTATCTGATCAAGAAGCTGTTCACGGCCCTGGGCATCATCCAGATTGAGAACCAAGCCCGCGTCTGTCACTCCTCGACGGTCGCAGGACTTGGGACCTCATTCGGCCGGGGCGGCGCGACGAACTTCCCGGGAGACCTGCAGAACTCTGACTGCATCGTGATCCAGGGCTCGAACATGGCCGAGGCCCACCCGGTGGCTTACCAGTGGGTGATGGAGGCCAAGGCCCGCGGGGCGAAGCTGATTCACGTGGACCCGCGCTTCAGTCGTACGAGCGCACTCGCCGACCTCTACGTTCCGCTGCGGGCCGGGACCGACATCGCATTTCTGGGCGGGATCATCAACCATGTCCTCCAGAACGAGAAGCACTTCAAGGAGTACGTGACTGCGTACACCAACGCACCGATGATCCTCAGCGAGGACTTTCAGGACACCGAGGATCTCGATGGCCTGTTCTCGGGGTTCGATCCCGAGGAGGGCAGCTATGACTTTGCCACGTGGCGATACGAGGGCACCGACGTCCAGGCGGCCTCCGGCGACCGTGACATGGCCTACGGGGAACGCAAGGGACAGGACTCCAAGCGCTCGGTGCAGCAGTCCGGCCACGGCGAGACGCACGGCTCCGGCGGGTCGCCGACCGAACCCTGGCCCGAGCGCGACGACACGCTGCAGCATCCCCGCTGCGTATTTCAGGTACTAAGGCGCCACTACGCTCGCTACAGCCCGGAGATGGTCCACGAGACCTGCGGCGTCCCGCCCGAGGTGTTCGCCCAGGTGTGTGAGTGGATCACGTCCAACTCTGGCCGTGATCGCACCTCGGCCTTTGTGTATGCGGTGGGCTGGACACAGCACACGGTCGGCGTCCAGTACATCCGCGCGGCCTCGATCCTGCAGCTTCTGCTCGGAAACATCGGGCGGCCCGGGGGCGGCATCATGGCCATGCGCGGGCACGCCTCGATCCAGGGCTCAAGCGACATCCCGACGCTGTTCAACCTGCTGCCCGGCTACCTTCCCATGCCCCACGCCCACGAGCACGAGGATCTCGACGCTTTCATCGAGGCTGACGCCGCTGACCGAGGCTACTGGGGCAACGCCCGCGACTACATGGTCTCCCTCCTCAAGGCGTGGTGGGGCTCGGCGGCGACGCCCGCCAACGATTTCTGCTTTGACTACCTGCCCCGTCTGACCGGTAGCCACAGCACTTATGACACGGTGTTCGAGCAGCTGGCCGGCCGCTGCACCGGCTATTTCCTGATGGGTGAGAACCCGGCCGTGGGCTCGGCCAACACCAGGATGCAGCGCCTGGGGATGGCCAACCTCGACTGGCTGGTCGTGCGCGACTTCTCGCTGATCGAGAGCGCCACCTGGTGGAAGGATGGACCTGAGATCGAGACCGGCGAGCTGCGCACGGAGGCCATCAAGACCGAGGTCTTCTTCTTTCCAGCCGCCTCGCACACCCAGAAGGAAGGGACTTTCACCAACACCCAGCGCATGCTCCAGTGGCACCACAAGGCGGTCGAGCCCGAGGGCGATCAGCGCAGTGACCTGTGGTTCGTCTTTCACCTGGGCCGAATCCTGCGTGAGCGTCTCAGGGAATCACGCGACGCGAGGGACGCGCCGCTCCTGGACCTGACCTGGGACTACCCGACCGAGGGCGAGATCGAGGAGCCAAGTGCCGACGCGGTCTTGGCGGAGATCAACGGCTGGGACGCGCAGGGGAACTGCCTTTCCTCCTACGAGCAGCTGCGCAGCGACGGGTCGACCTCGTGCGGGTGCTGGATCTACTGCGGCTGTTACGCCGATGGAACCAACCAGACCGCCCGGCGCAAGCCATGGACCGAGCAGAACTGGACCGGAGGTGAGTGGGGCTGGGCGTGGCCGGCCAACCGGCGCATTCTCTACAACCGCGCTTCCGCCGATCCCGAGGGGCAGCCGTGGAGCGCGCGCAAGACCCTGGTCTGGTGGGACTCCGAGCAGGAGAAGTGGGTAGGCCACGACATTCCGGATTTCAAGGCCACCAAGCCGCCGGACTACGTGCCCGACGAAGATGCGCGCGGGCCCGATGCCCTGGCCGGTACCGACCCGTTCATCATGCAGGCCGACGGGCGGGGATGGCTCTACGTGCCGGTCGGGCTCGCCGATGGACCGATGCCGACCCACTATGAACCCCAGGAGTCGCCGGTGAGGAATCCGCTCTACGGCGTTCAGCACAATCCGGCGCGCCGGACCTATCCCGATCCCCACAACCGCTACCACCCCGACGCCGGCACGCCGGGCGCCGAGGTCTTTCCTTTCGTGGTCACGACATACCGGCTGACTGAGCATTTCACCGCCGGTGGAATGACCCGCTGGACGCCGTATCTGGCTGAGCTGCAGCCCGCCTTCTTCTGCGAGGTGTCTCCCGAACTGGCTGAACTGCGCGGTTTGGAACACGGTGGCTGGGCGCAGGTCATCAGCGCGCGAGGGGTGGTGGAGGCGCGGGTACTGGTCACCGAACGGATGGCGCCACTGCGCCTGAATGGCCGGGTCCTGCACCAGATCGGAATGCCTTATCACTGGGGTCCGAACGGTTACACGACCGGTGACTCGATGAATGAGCTGTCCTCGATAGTCCTTGATCCCAACGTCCACATCCAGGAGGTCAAGGCCCTGACCGTTGACATCCAGCCCGGGCGCCGCCCCCGTGGCCCCGCCCGCCCGCAGCTGGTCCGGAAGTACCAGCACCGTGCCGGCATCGAGGACCAGGCGAGGGCGGAGCGGTGAGGGCTGGCAATCCCAGCTACCCGCTCCCCATCGTCCAGGTCGGCGCGGGTCCGGCCGAGAATGCCGGCTACACCGATGCGCCGCCTCGTTTGGGCTTCTTCACCGACACGTCGGTATGCATCGGCTGTAAGGCGTGCGAGGTGGCGTGCAAGGAATGGAACCGAGTGCCCGAGGACGGTCTGGAATGGACCGGGATGTCGTTTGACAACACCCAGGGCCTAGGCGCGGACACGTGGCGACACGTGGCTTTCATTGAGCAGCCGACGCACGCCGAGGGTGTCGACGGCGCCCCCGACGGTCTGCGCTGGCTGATGGCCTCCGACGTGTGCAAGCACTGCACGCACGCGGCGTGTTTGGACGTCTGCCCCACGGGCGCGTTGTTTCGCACCGAATTCGGCACCGTGGTCGTTCAGGAGGACGTCTGCAACGGCTGTGGATACTGCGTTCCGGCCTGCCCCTATGGGGTCATCGATCAGCGCAAGGACGACGGGCGCGTGTTCAAGTGCACCCTCTGCTACGACCGCCTCGACGTTGGCGAGGAGCCTGCGTGCGCCAAGGCCTGCCCCACCAACTCGATCCAGTTCGGAGAGCTCGAGGAGCTGCGCAAACGCGCGGCGGGCCGCGTCGAGCAGTTGCAGGAAAGCGGCGTGACTCAGGCACGCTTGTACGGAGCCGATCCGGACGACGGGGTCGGGGGCGACGGCGCGTTCTTCCTGTTGCTCGATGAGCCCGAGGTCTACGGTCTGCCGCCAGACCCGGTAGTGACCACACGCGACCTTCCCCGCACCTACCGCCACGTCCAGATCGCTGCGGCGGCCCTGCTCACCGGCATCGCCGCCACGTTCATCGGGCGGCGGCTCCGATGAGCGCCTCTGACGTCACCCGTGACGGCGTCCAAGGGGTGCGCCCGGACCGCGAGGCCCAGTTCCAGGGGCCGCCCCAGTTCGGTGGGGGGAGGGCTCATACCGGCCGGGTCGCGCGCGGCGAGCCAAAGTTCAGCTCCTACTACGGACAGCCGATCATCAATCAGATCGTCTGGGAGCCCCGAGACATTGCCACCTACCTGTTCACGGGCGGGTTGGCCGGCGCGTCCTCGGTCCTCGCCGCGGGCGCCCAGCTCACGGGCCGGCCTCGGCTGGCGACACCCCTCAAAGTCGGCGCCTTGGGCGCGCTCGGGGTATCGCTCTACGGGTTGATCCATGACCTCGGCCGTCCGGCCCGATTCCTGAACATGCTGCGGACGTTCAAGCTCAGCTCGCCGATGAGCGTCGGTACGTGGATCCTCACCGGCTACGGCCCGCTCGCGGGGCTCGCAGCCGCCAGTGACCTCACCGGGGCAGCGCCGCGGGTGGGCCTGGCCTCCACGCTGGGCGCCGGCGTGATGGGTCCGGCGGTCGCCTCCTACACCGCCGCGCTGATCGCCAACACGGCGGTTCCGGTCTGGCACGATGCGCACCGGGAGCTCCCCTACGTGTTCGTGGCCTCGGCGGCCTCGGCGGCGGCGGGCTTCGCGCTTCTGACCGCCCCGGTGGCCGAGACGGCCCCCGCCCGGAAGCTGGCGCTCGCTGCCGTCGCCACCGAGCTCGTCGCGTCACGAGCGATGGAGCGACGCGTCGGGGATCTGGTCGGCGAGCCACTGTCGCGGGGACGCTCCGGAAGGCTCATATCGGCGAGCAAGATCCTCGGCGTCGGAGGAGCCCTGGTGAGCGCACTCGCCGGTCATCGAAGCCGACCGGCCGCGGCGGCCGCTGGGGCGGCCCTGCTGGCGGCATCGGCATGCACCCGGTTCGGCATCTTCGAGGCCGGACGCGCCTCAGCCGCTGACCCGAAGTACACGGTGATTCCCCAGCGCGAACGCCGTGACGCGCGGGCGGCGGAGATCCGGCGCTAGCCGACAGACCTCACCAGGACCCGGGGAGGCACCTGCGCAGTGAGCGAGTCTTGGCGCTCCGAGCGCCGGCCACCGTGCCTACATCTGACCTTCTGGAGGTGCTTGCCCGAGTGGCCGCTCGGCTGCTCGGCAGTCTGAGACCCACCCACGGACGGCGGCGGGTTCGCCCGCAGCGGGCTGGGCCGGATCCGTGGCGTTACTGCTCCAATCAGGAGGGTCGGCCAACAGGATGTACCCGCCGTTCGGGCCGCGCCTGACCAGATTCTGATCCTGGAGTCGCCGCAGCGCCATCGTGACCGAAGGACGCTGGGCGCCGAGTATCTCTCCCAGGACCTCGTGCGACACCCGAAACGGGACGATCACCCCTTCAGCGGTCACCCGGCCCCAGTTGCTGGCCAGATGCCACAGCGTGGCCAGCAGCTTCTCCTCCACCCGCGTGTGGTGACTGAGAGCCATGATGTAGGCGACCGATCGTGTACGTCTCAGCAGACGCCCGGAGAAGTTCACGACGAGTTGAGGGCGGCGTCCGATCAACGTGGTGATCCGCTCGTCCAGCACCGCCAGCCTAGTCGGACGAAAGACCCTCCAGTCCAGTTCGGGCGGAATCATGCCCCACAGCGTCGGCTCGTCCCACGGACGCAGAATGTCGCCAGCGCTGAGCAGCTCGGTTCCCACCGCCGGACCCAGGCGAAGCCGTCGTCCGAGCAGGCCGTCGAGCAGCAGCAGTCCGTATGTCGTCGCCGGATCGAAGAGCGGAGGATCCCACCGCGGACGGTTCGCCACGATGACCCGAGCCTGAAACGCCCGCGTGGCGACCAGCCGATCCTCGGCCGATAGTCCAGTGGCCAGGTCAGGCTCCTCCTCGAGAATGAGAACGAATTCACCAGCTTCGGCCACTGGTCTGCGTCGCTGAGCAGATAGATCCCCTCTCGGACGGAGGGCGTTCGTGGTCTTCACCTCGCCCGGCGGAGTCCGGTCGCCCCCAGGCGGCGGGCTACTCTGATCCGGATCGCTCCCGTCGGCCCCTCGGAACCTCATCGCGCCCTACTCGTGGTGAATCCTGACATCGGGAAACTCGATCTCGACGGGATCGACCAACCGGTTGCCGTTGAGCTGATCGTGGCGCAGGAATCGCGGCGGCTCGACCCGTACGCGTAAGCCGTAGGAACCGTCTGACGGGGCGGACCAGTTGCGTCCGTAGTGGTAGACCATCGGATGCCAGAGCAGCGGCTGTTCATGGGTCCCGAGTCGGTCGCCGTCGGGACCGATCAGCGTGACGATGACCCGCGCGCTGGGTACAAACCGGCCGTCACTAGCGTCGCGCACCGTGATCTCAACCTGTAGGTCCCCGTCTCCGGGTTCGTGCCAGACGAGCTCTCCGTCGGCCCACTCGTAGATCCCCTCAGCCGCCGCGACGGCGTACCCGATCCAGTAGTCACCGGCTCTCTGTTCCGCCCCCGCAAGCGCGACGCAGGTCGCCATGTGCTCGACGGCAGCGCCGTAGGCGTCTCCCTGGGCACGGGCAAGGTGCAGCTGGCGCTGGGTGACCTCGTCAGCATCGGGGTCGATAGGAGAGCCGCTGCGGGAAAGATCGTCCATCCTGCTCCGTTCCTCGTTCTAAGCCGCCCGGACGACAACGCGTCCTGCCGGCTGAAGATACCCGCCGGGGATCATCTTCACCCCAGCGTTTGGGCCGGAGGCCATCGGTCGAACAATTCCGCTGGCGGCTTACGGCGGCGCGCTCCAACGCCGAGAAATGTCATCGCCACGACAGTTAGATGGGGGCGCGTCACCGAAACCGGGCCAGGCCGTCAGTCGGGAGACCGATGCTCTTGGACTCTCGGACACGAGCAAGGATGATCTGTGCATGAACGAATCAGAAAAAGTCCCCTCCGACGAGTCGGGCCCGGTACCGCGGTCGGGCATACGAGTGCCCGGGCGCGGCGCGCAGTCACATCGCCACGTCGCTGTGGTACAAGCCGAAATCCGCCGGATGAGGCAGGCCGCGGGCTGGCGGGCGCGCCGAACCGCTGAGGGCGTCGATGAGAGGGCCCATGCTTAGACCCACGCTTGCACCGTCCCTGGCGCCGGTCCCGGCGGCCCGGCAGCGCGACCCGCGCCCGGTGATCATCTTTGCCGTAGTCGGCGAGCTCGACCTCGCCACCGCTGGCGACCTCGAACGAGAGTTGACGGTCGACTGGACCGCGCATGCCAAGGAGCTGGTTCTCGACCTCGCCCAGCTGGAGTTCGTCGACTGCGCAGGCCTGCATGCGCTCGAGCGGATATGGGCGCATCACCGATCGCACGGCACCCCCCTCCGCCTCACGCGCGTGCCGCCTCAGGCGCTGAGGCTTCTTCTGCTTACGGATAGGGCAGCGAAGTTCGATGTTTCGCCGGCTGCTGGCGGCAACGCCGCCGCCGCGCGATTTCAGCTGACCGCCCGCCGCGCCCGCATGTCACAGACCTCAGCCGGAATTTCACCTTTGGGATCCAAGAACCGTCGCCCCGGCGTGAGAGCTGACCGCCTCTCTTCAGCTCCGTGAGGTAGCCGACACGGCGGGGGCGGGCCACATTCCCACCCCGGACCATGAGGCGGTCAAGCATGAGCTCAACCACCCAGCCCCGATCCAGATTTCGGCATCCTCGCCGAGCACCCGCCCACGCGCGTCGGATTCGCGGCCACCGGCTGCTGGCACTTTCTTTCGTCCACCAGGTCGCGCGGACAAGATTGCCGCTGCACTGATCAGGGCCAGGTGCGTGAGTGCCTGGGGGAAGTTACCCCGCATGGCACGCGTGTCGGCGTCCATCTCTTCCGAGAGCAGACCGACATCATTGGCCCAGCCCGTGGCGGTGCTCATGAGCGCCTCAGCATCCTCGTGGCGTCCGGCCACGGTCAGGGCTTCGACCATCCAGAACGAGCAGGCCAGGAACGCGTTCTCCTGATCCTGCATCCCGCTATAGCGGTAGAACAGGCCATCGCCGGCCGCCAGGTTGCGTTCAATGGCCTGGATCGTCCCCGTCAACCGGGGCGAGCCAGGCTCGACGTAGCCACGCCGAGCGATCAGCAACAGCCCGCAATCGAGTTGCAGCCGGTCGGACCTGAAGAGGTAGCTGCTGAGGGTGTCTGACCACAGGGAACCGTCGATGAAGTCACGGATGGCGTCCCGCTCGTGGCGCCACCGTTGGACATTGCGGGATGGGACCTGACCGACCTTGACCAGCTCCAGCAGACGGTCGAGGGCCACCCAGCAGCCGACCTTCGATGTCCCGTACTGAGCGTAATCGCCAAGCTCCCATAGGCCGGCATCCTGCCTGCGCCAGATCAGGCACAGCAGGTCGGCCATATCGGCCAGCCGCTGGCCGACTTCCTGCGGCAGGACGCTCCCGTGCTGCACAGAGCGCCATATCGTCTGCATCAGGTCCCCGACGCCGCCCAGCTGAAGCTGGCTTCCAGCTTTGTTGCCGACGTGCGCCGGGCCCGTTCCTCGATACCCCGAAAGGCTCAGCTCTCGCTGGGAGCGAACGACATCGCCGGCCAGCCCATACACGGGGTCGACTCGCGGATGCGTGTGCCGGGTCGCCTCAAGCAGCCAGGCAACCGACGCCTGCGGCAGATCTTCCAGGCCGACGCTGAGCAGGGCATCCACGCTGAATGAGCAGTCGCGAGTCCAACCGAAGCGATAGTCGAAGTTGCGCTGCCCGCCCAGCACCTCGGGCAGCGAGGTTGTCCCCGCGGCGGTGATGGCCCCCGAGCGCCTGTCGGCCAGCAGTCCGATGGCGAGCAGACTGCGCTCGACGGCACGCTTCCAGGGCCCTTCGTAGGTGTGCCGACCGACCCAGGCTTGCCACGCAGACACGGTATTGGTGAGCCGCCGCTCGGTGTCCCGGCGCCGAGGTGTCGGCAGGGGGGTGCCGTCGGCGGCAACCAGATTCAGGACAGCCTGCTGACCGGAAGAGATGTCAAATTTCGCCGTCAGGGCACCCGTTTCCGCATAAGGCTCGCCCGCGTCCCACGCCTGGAATCCCAGCATCAGGGTTCCATGATGAGCGAGAAACAGATCGGCACCCCGCTCAAAGACAGCCGCGTGGCGTCCATAGTCGAATCTGGGGCGCAGCTCCCACCGCATCGGCACAGTTCCCGAGAGCCCCTCCACCCGTCGTACGAGTTCCCGCGCGGGCTTGGTATTTCCGTCTGCCCCGAAGCTCAGCCAGTCGGTTAGCCGCACATCGCCCTCAGCGGTCTGAAACGTCGTCTGCAGCACGTTCGTTCGCTCGATGTAGGAGCGCTGAACGTCGAACGCAACCGCCGGTTGCAGGACAAAGCGCCCGCCCGCGCGACCATCGAGCAGGGCGGCAAACACACTCGGTGAGTCAAGCCGTGGAAGACACATCCAGTCAATCGAGTCGTCCAGCCCGACCAACGCCAACGAGTGACCTTCGCCGATGGCGGCGTAGTCCTCAATGCTCAGATATCCATCGAGCCGAACGCCCGGGTGCTCCAGACGGGGAAAGCCACCGGTCGCGTGGGAGGCCGAAGCGGATGTCTGCGTACTGGCCATGTCCCACTGCATACCCCCGGGTTGAGACGGCACCCAGCAATCTGAGACATGACGCCCCGAGACCGTCATCTGGCGAACACTTCGGGACACCGGCGAAAGTGGCGGTTACCGCACGGGGTAGCCCCGTAGCGCGGCGTCTTCCCCAGCGAACCGTCGCCCCACCCGTCCGAGAAAGGAGCATGCATGCCCAAGCAAGGCGAAGTCGTCGTCATCACCGGTGCCTCCGGCGGAATCGGCCGCGCCTCGGCCCGGAAGTTCGCGCGCGACGGAGCCCGGATCGCGCTCTTGGCCCGAGGCCGCAAGGGTCTCGAGGGTGCCGCTCGCGAAGTCGAGCAGGCCGGCGGTCAAGCCATGATTCTGCCCGTCGACGTTGCCGACCACGACCAGGTGGAAGCCGCCGCCGCATCGGTCGAGGACGCGTTCGGACCAATCGATGTATGGGTCAATGACGCGATGGTCACGGTCTACGCCGAGTTCCTGGACATCGAGCCCGAGGAGTTCAGGCGCTCCACCGAAGTGAGCTATCTCGGGATGGTGTGGGGAACCCGCGCGGCCCTCAAGCGGATGGTGCCCCGCGACCACGGATCGGTTGTGCAGGTTTGTTCGGCGATGTCCTATCGCGGGATACCGCTTCAAGCTCCGTACTGCGGCGCCAAGCATGCCTGTAAGGGGTTCACGGAGAGCGTGCTCACCGAACTCCTTCACCATAAGTCCAAGGTGCGGATCTCGATGATCCAACTGCCCGGGCTAAACACCACCCAGTTCACCTGGGGGCGCACCAAGCTGCCCAAGCAGACGATGCCGGTCCCACCGATGTACCAGCCCGAAGTCGCGGCCGACGCCATCCACCACGCTGCTCACCACAAGCGGCGCCAGATCTACGTTGGTATGCCGACAGTCATGAACATCATCGGCGAACGCGTGGCCCCTTGGCTTCTCGACCGCTACCTGGCCAAGACCGGTTTTCAGTCACAGATGACCCGGCACAACCTCGATCCCAACGGGCACGACAACCTGTTTGAACCAGTGGATGAAGATCGCGGCGCCCACGGCCCATTTGACGACCAGGCTCACGCCATAAGCCCCCAGTACGAGCTGGCCAAGCGTCGCGAGTTGGTGCTGTCCGCTGGGGCCGCGGCGATCGGCGCGGGCGCCGGGCTCGCGGCGCTGCGCCACGGTAAGTAGGTCGCACCGTTACCGAGGGCGTGTCAGACGGCGCGGGTGCACAAAAGCCACCCGTGGGCGAGCGTCAGCGCCGCGCGCGCCGCACGATTGCGGCGCCAACGCTCAGCGAGGCGGCGGTGAGCATTCCCGCGCTGGCCAGACGCCGCACGACCGCAGACGCCGCAGGTCGCGGGCGCTCGTCCGCACAGGTGCGCTCCGGCCTCGCTCCGGGGGGCCGTCCGGGCCGAACTCTCTGGCCATCTTCATCAGCTGAGCTACGTGCAGGGCCCGGCGCCCTGCGCCTCCCTGCTCGACCTGGGTCTTACACGAGAAGCCGTTGGCGACGACGATCACCTCGGGCGAGGCTCCGCGCACGGCCGGAAGCAGGGCCTGTTCGCCGGCCTTCATCGAGACGTCGTAGTGTCCCTGTTCGAATCCCCAGGACCCGGCCAGCCCACAGCAGCCGCCGTTGACCGACTCGATCTCCATCCCCATGCGCTGCAGCAGCTTGTGCTCGGGCTCGATGCCACCGGTGGCCTTGTGGTGGCAGTGGCCCCAGAGCAGCGCCTTGCGGTCGAGTTTCGGGACCGCGATCTCGTAGCGTTCGAAGAACTCGGCGAAGTGCATGGCGTTGTTGGCCAGGCGCTGGGCGTCGTCGTCGTGGGGCATCATGCCGGCGAGCTCGTCCTTGAAGACGGCGAGGCAGCTCGGCTCCATCCCGACGACCGGAGTGCCGGCGCGGATCTCCTCTCGAAGTACCGACAGCGTGTTCTTCAGGTACCGTTGAGCGAGGTCGAGGAAGCCGTAGTCATACAGCGGGCGACCGCAGCAGACGTGACCCTCGGGCATCACGATCTGCCATCCGGCCGCCTCGATCGCCTCCACGCAGGCCACGCCCACGTCGGTGTGGAAATGGTTGTTGAAGGTGTCCGGCCACAGCACCACGCGCGGGCCATCGGGGTTGGACGTCCCCCCGCGTTGCTGCCACCACTGCTGCAGGGTGAGGGGGGCGAACTCCGGGATCGACCGCTGTGGCGCCATGCCGGCCGCGAACTTGGCGGCGCGAGCGAGGCCGGGCGTCTGGGTCACGAAGTTGACGAGCTCCGGCATCCGTGAAGCGATCCCGGACGCCTGATCAATCAGCCCGAAGGCGTAGGCGTAGCGTGGGCGCCAGCGACGCAGGCTCTTGAAGTGACGGTGAAGGAACTCGGCCTTGTAGGTCGGCATGTCGACCTGGACGGGGCAGTCGCTGGTGCAGCCCTTGCAGGCCAGGCATAGATCCAGCGCCTCGTAGACCTCCTTGCTCTGCCAGCCGTCGGTGATGACATCGCCCTCGAGCATCTCGAACAGCAGGCGAGCGCGCCCCCGAGTGGAGTCCTTCTCCTCACGCGTGACCATGTAGCTGGGGCACATGACGGTGCCGGCGTCGGGAACTCGACACTTGCCGACCCCGACGCACCGCAGGGTCGCATGCGCGATGTCACCCTTATCCTGGGTATAGGCAAAGCGAACCGGGGGCCGCCACGGGTTGTAGTCGGTGCCGAGCTTGAGATGTTCGTCCAACCGGTAGGGGTCGATCACCTTGCCGGGGTTCATCTTCCAGTCCGGGTCCCAGATGCGCTTGAACTCCCGCATCGCCTCCAGCAGCTCCTCACCGTACTGCTTGACCAGCAGCTCGGCGCGCTGCTGTCCGTCACCGTGCTCACCGGACAGCGAGCCGCCATAGGAGATACAAAGGTCGGCCGCCTCCTCCAGGAAAGCGCGGTACTTTGCGATGCCCTGAGCGGTACGCAGGTCAAAGTCGATCCGGCTGTGGATGCAGCCCTGACCGAAGTGCCCGTAGAACGCGCCGTGGTAGCCGTACTTGTCATACAGCGCCATCAGGTCGCGCAGGTAGGGGCCGATTCGGTCCGGCGGCACGGCGGAGTCCTCCCATCCCGGCCAGTGATCCCTGCCGTCAGGGGGGAAGGCGGTGGCGCCCAGGCCGCCCTCGCGCAC
Source organism: uncultured Solirubrobacterales bacterium (assembly GCA_963770885.1). Classification (GTDB taxonomy): domain Bacteria; phylum Actinomycetota; class Thermoleophilia; order Solirubrobacterales; family Solirubrobacteraceae; genus Palsa-465. The sequence continues at coordinate 769,440 of CAVYRI010000005.1, forward strand.
CTGCCACAGATCACTGCTGTGCCCTCCCTCCTGCTTTGAGTACATGATCTTGACGCGCGCCGGTTCGTAGCCCTTCTCATCGACCAGCCAGTCGCGAAAGCGATCGGCGGTGGCCTCGGACTCTTGGGCAGTGTCGGCGCCGAACTGCACCATCAGCCACGAGGCCTGGGAGCGGTCCCGCCGCGGGAGTTCTTCGAGCTCCGAGACGTGCTTGCCCAGCTCCGTCTCGTCCTCGATCAGCCGGTGGTCCAGGGCTTCCAAGCCGATTGGCTTCCAGTCCATGATCTCGGTGACGTGCTCGGCGGCGTCCGGGATCTCGTCATACTCGACCACCACCAGTGTGCGCTGCAGCAGGGCGGGCGTCAGCTTGAGCTTGACCTGCAGCGTCGTCGCACAGGTACTCTCGCTGCCCACCAGAGCTCGGGCGACGTTGAAGCCCCGCTCGGGCAACAGCTCGTCCAGGTTGTAGCCCGATACCCGGCGGGGAAGAGTATCGACAGGCTGGTAGCCGTCCCGGATCGCGTCGGCGTACCGGTCGCGTAGGTCGCGCAGCTGCGCGTAGATCTCGCCCTTGCGTCCGCCGGCGGCGATGATCTCGTCAATCCGCTCCTCTTCGTTCACTCCCACCCAGAAGCGTGCACCATCGTGGGTGACGATTTCCATCGCTTCGACGTTGTCCGAGGTCCGAGGTCCCGGCCCGTAGAGCTGGGCCTGTACCGAGTGGATCCCGCAGGAGTTGTTGCCGATGTTGCCGCCGATGGCGCAGCGGGAGTGGGTGGAGGGGTCGGGGCCGAAGATCATGCCGATCTGGGGGCCCGTCTTCTTGTTGACCTGTTCGTTGATGGCTCCGGGCTGGCAGACGACGGTCTGGGTGGTGGCGTCGGCGTCGCCGATTTCGTGCAGGTACTTGGTGAAGTCGATCACCACGGCGAAATTGACCGTTTCACCCGAGAGGCTCGTACCCGCTCCGCGGCAAACGATCGGCGCACCGAGCTCGTGACAGATGCGGTGGGTCACGACAACGTCTTCGAGCGTGCGGGGGATCACGACGCCGATCGGTACCTGGCGATAGTTCGACGCGTCGGTCGCGTACAGCGCCTTGCTGCCGGTATCGAAGCGAACCTCGCCCACGATCTCCTGCTCCAAGCGGCGTCGCAGTGTGCGCACGTCGATCGAGGTCGAGGCCTGCATGCCGCCCTTGAACCGGGAGTCGACACGGGCAGGAATTGTCTGGGTGGTCATGCGCCCAGCTCCTTGCTCAGATCTCATACCGACGGGCGTCCTGAGCCTTGAGCTCCAGACCGAGCCCGGGCCGGGAGCGGTCAGGGGTCAGCAGCCCGTCGTCGGGGTCAAGCGTCCCGTCGAACAGGAGCCGCTCGATGCGATAGTGGTCGTGGAAGTACTCGACGTGTACGAGGGTCTCCATCGCGCAGCAGGCGTGAGCCGAGATGGCCGGGGCGCAGTGCGCTGAGAACGGCTGGCTGCGTGCCTGGCACAATCCGTCGATGCGCAGCAGGTTGGTGATGCCCCCGCAGCGGGTCACATCGGCTTGCAGGATGTGCACAGCCTCTGCATCCAGCATCGTCTGGAAGTACGGGAGGTTCCAGCCGTACTCGCCGGCGGCGAGGGCTAGGCCGGCCGGCGCGCGCTCGCGCACGTAGGCCAAGCCGCGCAGGTCATCCGAGGACACCGGCTCCTCGAAGTAGGTGACGCCGAGTTCCCAGTAGCGTTCAGCCCACCGAGCGGCGTCCTGGGGCGTGTGGGCACCGTTGGCGTCGACCATGATCTCGACGCCTTCTCCGGCGACGGAGCGCACGAGCTCGACTCGCTCAAGGTCGGACCTGGGATCACGGCCAACTTTGATCTTGACGCTCCGAAAGCCGTCATTGACCCAGCCCCGCACCTGCTCGGCGAGCTGCTCGTGGCTGAGGTTGCAAAAACCCCCGGACCCGTAGACCGGCACGCGCTCGCGAAAGCGCGGCAGAGCGTCGGCCAGGCACACACCGAGCAGTTTGGCCTTCAGATCCCACAGCGCCACGTCGACGGCCGAGATCGCCATCGCGGCGATTCCGGTATGCCCCATCTGACGCGATTGGATCTGCATCTGCGCCCACGCCTGCTGGGGCATGAGCGGATCGGCGTCGGTGAGGATGCCCGCCAGCTTGGACTCGATGATCTGTCCGGCCGCGGGGTGGCAGTAGGTGTAGCCCAGACCGGTGTGGGTTCCGCAGCGTAGCTGTACCAGGACCAGCGTCGTCGCGTTCCAGACGAGCGTGCCGTCGGACTCTTCCTTCGTGGGGGGTGGGCACGGAGTACGCGCTCACATCGATGGACTCGATGCGGCCGCCTACGGCCTGGCGAAGAGCGGTCATGATCAAGACCCGCTCACCGGGTGATGAACTCCTCGACCTTGCCTTTGATCGACTGGGTGATGATCCGCCTCGCGTGAGGATCACCGGGCAGCGCCTGGGCGAGCTTCTTGGCCTGCTCGAACTGTATGTGGGGAGGCAGGGGTGGGACCTCCGGGTCCGTGATCGCCTCATACACGACTGGGCCGGAGGCGGCCAGCGCCTCATCCCACGCGGCGCCGACGTCCTCGGGGCGGTCCACCCGGATCCCTCTCAGTCCTAGTACCTCGGCGTAGCGGGCGAACGGGAAGTCCGGCAGTACCTGTGAGGCCTCCAGCTTCGGATCGCCGGCCATGACCCGCTGCTCCCAGGTGACCTGGTTGAGGTCGTTGTTGTGCAGCACCACGACGACGCACTGTCTGTTTACCCAGCGCTCCTGATAGCGGGCCAGATCGACCAGGGCGGCATTGCCGAGCATCTGCATCGCCCCGTCTCCGATCGACGCGATCACCGGCCGCTCGGGATAGGCGAATTTTGCCGCCAGGGCATAGGGGACCGCGGGGCACATCGTCGCCAGCGTTCCCGACAGCGCCGACTGCATCCCTTGCCGCATGCGGAGGTGACGCGCCCACCAGTTGGTCGCCGATCCCGAGTCGGAGGTCAGGATGCAGTTGTCGGGCAGGCGTGGACTCAGCTCGGCGAACACAAGCTGCGGGTTGATCGGTTGCGCGTCGAGATGCGCACGCTCGTCCATCAGCCTCCACCACGTTTCGATCTCGCCCTCGAGCCATTGGCGCCACGATCGGTCCTGCTTGGGCTGCAACAGCGGGATCAGCGCCGACAGCGTGTCCTTGGCATCCCCGACCAGGTTGCACTCGGTTGGCGCGTAGCGCATGCCCAGCAGCCGTCCGTCTATATCGATCTGGACCGCCCGGGCCTGCCCCTCCTCAGGCAGCCACTCCGCGTAGGGGAAGCTCGTGCCGATCATCAGCAGCGTGTCGCACCCCATCATCATGTCGTAGCTGGGCTTGGTCCCCAGCAGGCCGATCGAGCCGGTCACGAACGGGAGGTCATCGGGCAGCGCCGAGCGTCCGTTCAGGGCCTTGGCGACGCCGGCGCCCAGCAGCTCGGCCACCTGCACGACCTCGTCGGCCGCCTGCGCGGCTCCCTGTCCGATCAGAATCGCCACCTTCTCGCCGGCGTTGAGGACCTCGGCGGCCCGACTCAGGTCCTCGTCGCGAGGCCGGATCAGCGGCCGGCTGAAGCCCACCGAAGAGAAGACAGCGCCGTGTGCGCGCGGTGCCTCCTCATGCTCGGCCTCCTGCACGTCCTCCGGCACGATCACGGCGGTCGGCTGGCGTGAGTCCTTGGCGATGCGCATCGCCCGGTCGATCACGTGACGAGCCTGCGTCGGATCCATGATCGTCATGATGTACTCGCTGGCCACGTCCTTGAACAGGGTGTTGAGGTCGACCTCCTGCTGATAGTTGGCGCCCAGCGACATCCGCTTCTGCTGACCAACGATGGCCACCACCGGCTGATGGTCGAGCTTGGCGTCGTAGATCCCGTTGAGCAGGTGAATCGCCCCCGGGCCTGAGGTCGCCATGCACACCCCGACCTCCCCGGTGAACTTCGCGTGTGCGCAGGCGGCAAACGAGGCGATTTCCTCGTGCCGGGTCTGTATGAACTCCAGCCGGTCACCCACCTCGTGAAAGGCACCGATCAGTCCGTTGATCCCGTCGCCGGGGTATCCATACACACGGTTGACGCCCCATTCAGTCAGGCGGTTCAGGATGAACTCGGCGGTATTGGGCATTGGCACGCTCCAGTCGGGATCAGGTCTGTCTCTGTGACATACCCGCCAGGACACACAATCCCGGCAGCGGCACGGGATCGGTTGTCACGAGACGAACAGAACGCCGCAGCGGTGTCATTAGGCGAACAGAATGAAGAGCGCTAGCTCCTCGGCGCCCGGCCCCGCGGCCACGCCGATCGACCGGCGCCTCCGACCCCCGCCACACGGGGACGAAGCTCAGAGTTGCTCGCGGACTCCCGCCTCGCGGTCGAGCCGGCGAGACTGTGCGATCAGATCACCCTGCATGGCCTCGGCTCCGCGACCGCGACGCAGCACCGGGAGGACGGTCTGACGCTGAAGATTCTCGACCTCGAGGGCCAGCGCGACATAGGCGGCCACAGCCACCAGGACCAGCCCGACGACCGCGGCGGCGTTGCCCACGGCGGTCCTCGAGGTCAATTCGTACAGTCCGGTCAGGAGGAAGCGAAGGGATGTGAGCAGCAGCACCGCCGCCGGAGCCAGCTTGCCCAGGGTCGAGCCCAGGGCACAGATGAGAATCCAGGCTGAGGCGGCGATCAACAGCACCCCCAGCGCTCGACTGCTCGACCCGGGAGGGCTCAGGAGCAGGTCGACACCGACCACCAGCCAGGTTCCGCCCTGGACGCCGAAGCCCGTCGCCGCCACCGTGTCTCGACCCAGGAAGCCGAACACCGAGGCCAGCATCTGCAACGGGAAGGCGAAGGCGATCAGCGTGACGGCGACGATCGGCCGATCGGCGGCCGTGAACCATCCGAGTTCCAAGCCCGCAACGAGGAGGCTCGCAGTGGCGAGGGCGAAGAAGCCCAAAGGAAACGGTGTGGCGATGGGCCGAAGGAAGATGCGCGTGGCCGTGGCTGCCGCGGTCGGCGGCGACGGGACGGGTTGCGAAGATCCTGACTCAGTCGCCGCGGGAACCGAGTCAGGATCAGACACGGGGACCGTGCCCGGCGCGATCCAGCCCGGGTCCTGAACTCAACGTGCGAATCAAATGCATGCCGGGTTGCTACCCGCAGGCGGAGTTGACCGCCACCAAAACCATGCGCAGGACCCGGGCGAGCCGAAGATGGTTTCCGTGCTTACCAACGCCGCCGGTCAGGTCAGGGCACCGCAGCCCGCCCGCGGGCGCCCGATGATGGCACTACTTGCTCGGACCCGCGGGGTCCTGTCCGGGTACGGTGCCCACCGGGGGCTCCGTGATCTGAGGTTTGGACCGGTCCGGGCTGTAGGCCACCGGCTCGACCCCGCCATCCGGGCGACGCTCGACGACCGTGCCCTGCCACTCCTGTAACAGGTGTGACTCGGTGCGCTGCAGGGAACGGCACGCACTGCGGGTCAAGAAGAACACGACGATCGGCACCACCCACACGCCCACCCGCCAGATCTCGATCTGGGCGGTGTAGGAGATGTGGAGACGGTAGAAGAGCCGATCGGTTGAGCCGACCGCGAAGATGACCACGACCCAACTGAGAAACGCGGCTCCGACGGCGGTTCGAATCGGCCGGTCACGGGGGCGATCGAGCAGATCGTGACGGCGGCGGTCACCGGTGATCCGGCGCTCGAGGGCGGGCCAGGCGTACATGGCGCCGAAGACCACGAGCGGAAACAGGGCTCCACCCCAAAACGGATTGGGGATGATCGTGCGGCCGGCAATCACCGGCTCGAAGTTCGGCATCAGGCGCAGCGCGCCGATCAGCCAGCCGATGTACCAGTCCGGCTGAGCGCCGTTCTCGGACAGATAAGGGTGGTACGGGCCCCACTGCCAGATCGGGTTGATCTGGATCAACCCGCCGATCAAGAACAGGATTGCGGCGACGGCCAGCAGGAGCCCGACCGAGCGCAGCGCGTAGGCCGGCCACATCGGCGTGCCGACAACGTTGCGTTCGCGTCGTCCCGGGCCCGGGAACTGAGAATGATGCTGGCGCATGATCATGGCGAGATGGACCGTGATCAGAGCAGCCAGTGCCGCGGGGATCAGTAACACGTGCACGATCTCCAGCCGGGACAAGAAGCTGTCAGTACCCGGGAACTGTCCGCCCCAGATCGTGCTTGCCAGCTGCCCCCCAACGAGGGGGATGGAGAGGGCGACGGCGTTGGCGATCGCCAGTCCCATGCCGGACAGGAGATCGTCGACCAGCGAATAACCGGCAAAGCCCTCGAGGATCGCCAGCATCAGCATCGTCAACCCGATGTAGTAGTTGAGATCGCGTGGCTTGCGGTAGGCGCCGGTGAAGAAGATCCGGATCAGGTGCAGGACGATCGCTGCGATGAACAGGTCCGCGGCCCAGTGGTGGACCTGGCGGATGAGCAATCCGGCCGGCACGTTGAAGCTGATGTCGAGCACTGACCGGTAAGCCTCGGACATCTGCTGGTCGCGCAAAAGCGCGTAGGAGCCGTGGTAGATGACCTGGGAGTCGCCCGGGATGTAGTACAGGGTCAGGAAGATCCCTGTCCCGACCAGAACCAGGAAGGAGTAGAGAGCGATCTCTCCGATCAGGAAGGACCAGTGGTCGGGGAAGACATAGCGCAGCATCCACTTGAACATGGGCGCGCCGCCCAGACGCTGCTCGGTGTAGCGGACCCCGCGCTCGAAGCGTCGGTGAGCGAATCGCTGGACGGGCTTCACGTCCGGCGCACCCCCCACCACGATGGGCCGATGTCCTCATCGAAGCGTCCGGCGGCGCGTAGATTGCCGTCTGAGTCGATCATCAGGGGCAGTTGCGGCAACGCCCGGCCGGCCGGACCGAACACCACATGTCCGCCGTCAGCCGGCGTAAAGGTCGAGTAATGACACGGACACGTGAACGCCGGCTGAGAGCTGGTCGGCGCATACGTGGGATAGCGGTAGAGCGAGATCGCACATCCGGCGTGAGGGCAAATCTTGGAGAAGGCCATGATCCCCCCGGGGGTCCAGTCAGCGCGCGCGGCGGGAAGGTGGATCATCGTCACGGGGAGACGAATGACCAGCAGACCGGCGCCGAAGCTCTCCCAACTCTCACCGTCCGGCAGCGCGGTGTAGAAGGAGCCGATCTGAATGTCGTCCGCGGCATAGGGGCTGCTCTGGTCGTCGACCAGGCGGACACCTCGCTGCCACGGGGATTGGTGCAGGGAGGCCGCCGGGGGGCCCAGTGAGGCCAGTGGCGCCGCCACCGCAGTGACGACCGCGGCCCCGGCTAGCCCCCCGGCGCCGGTTAGCAGCACGCGGCGGGAGATTCCCTGCCCGCCGGATTCGACGATCTCTACCAGGCTCTCGGTCTGCTCCTCGTCAAGCAGCTGATCGCGCGGTTCGACGGAGGTCTCCTGCGGAACGACCAGTTTTCCGGCGACGATCGACGCCGCGGCCAGCATGGCCAGACAGCCGCCCATGGCGATGCCGAGCAATTGAGTGTTGGTCTCAAGCACGACATAGATCACCGTGAACCCGAATCCGAGCAGGGCGCCGGCGATCAGCAGAGCGGCGACGAGCGTCTCGGCCCGGCGGTCGGCGGGCACCGTCCGTTGACTGGGGTCATACCCCGATTCGGGGGCAGGCGGGGGAGGCGCGCCGGGGTGTTTGCCCCGGAGCGTGTGCCACACAGTGCGCACGGCGACGAGCAGGCCCAGCAGGGTGCCAAGCCTTTTGGCGGGTGGGCGGCCCTCTGGGCTCACGTCCTTACCTCCGTTGTGGCTGGTGTGACGGGCGTGGCAGGCGTCACGCGGCGCGCTCCCCGATCAGTCGGGCAACGAGCACGAGCGCCAACAGCGCGACGAACCACGCGACGATCCCCTCGGGGATCGGACCGATGTTGTAGATCCCCCAGCCTCCCGGGTTGTCCGGGTGCCGCGTCCAGAGCACGTAGCGCGCAATCGAGTCCAGGTCGTGCTGGGTGATCCGTTTGGCATCGAAGTTCGGCATCAGATACGGACCCATCCGCACCGCTTCGGCGACCTGCTGGGCGGTGGCCTGCTGCAGATCAGGAACCTGCGCTCCGACCGTCATGCCGCCGCGGCCGACGATCTGGTGGCAGCCCGCGCAGTGCAGCGTGAACTCGTGCTGGCCGAGCGAGAGGCTCCCCATTGACGGATCAGCGGTCGGGGCCGCCGGACCGCCGAACAGGCTCACGTAGTCGATCAACGCGTTGATCTGCGAGCGGCTGAACTTCGGCTTGGCACGTTCGGGTTCAGCGCGCGGGTTGGCGAGCGGCATGCGCCCGGTGGAGAGGTAGAAATCCACGGGGCCAGCGCCGACACCGATCAGCGATGGGGCCACGCCGCTCTGGCCCTGAAGATCGATGCCGTGGCAGGCCGAGCAGCTCTGCTCGTAGAGGCTATGGCCCTGGATCGCCCGGGCGGCGGAGTCGGGGAAGGTCTTGGTTGGATTTCCGGCTCCCGGCGGCTCGGGAGACTTGGACGGGGCGTTGGGACTTGAACTCGGTGGGCCCCCGACCGCAGTCAGGGGACCGCCGGCGCTGGAGGACGGGGGTGCCGCAATTCCCATCACACCGGCTGTCCCGAGCGTCACGGCCAACGCCATGCGCACGGATGCCGGGATCCGCGAACGATGCGTCAGCCACCGCCTGACGCGTCCGATCACCGCCGGCTCCCCGATCTCGTCGGCCCCCTGAGCTCAACCACCACCGGTGCCTGGTTAGCCTCGCGTCGCTGCTGACGGCGCTCCTCGGCAGTCAGAGCCGCCATGGCCGCCCACAGTCCTACGGCGATCATGATCGTCCCGCCGCCGACCCACATGATCGCCCCCGCCTGCGCTTGATCGGCCAGCGGGGAGATCCCGAGCGCGCGTGCCGGTGGACCGTAGCCGGCGTAGACCAGCGCGGCGTGGCGATTCAGGTAGGCCCCGACGATCGTCATGGGCAGCATCGCCGCCAGCACGTAGCAGAGGATCGGCAGACCTCTCAACTGCCGGGAGCGCACCGGATCGCCGGCGAGCACATGCCACCACAGGAGCAGTCCGGCCAGCAGGTATAGCGCGTGTTCGGTTTCGTGCAGGGCGCTGCTGCGCAGCGTCGCGTCGTAGAAGGACGGGACGTGGGTGAGAAGGACCACCACCCAGAAGAACGCCAGGCACGCGACCGGGCCGGTAAAGGACCGGACGCGCGCCATCACCCGCACGAGGTCGCGCCCATGCTCAGGACCCAGCACACGCAATCCCAGGAGGACCGGTTGTCCGCCCAGCAGCAGCATGGGTGCCGCCAGCAGCAGGATCATGTGCTGAACCATGTGAACCGACAGCAGCTGGTCGTCAAAGGCGTCGATTCCGGACTGCAACGCGATGAGCACCGAGGCGATGCCGGCGAGGAACGCGGCCGTCCTCCTGACCGCCCAGCGACCGCGAGTCGTTCGCACCGCCCAGAGGTAGGCGGACACGTAGACGGCGGCCTGGACGTCCAGCGGCCACGCCACCTCCCAGTGCCCGACGATCAGCTGCCACAACGTCGGCGCCCTCATCGCCGCGGCTCCTGAGGGACCTGCCCGCGGGTGCGGCGCTGGGACCGGAGCTCGAGCGTCAGCCGACCGAGCGCGGCCACCAGCAGCCCGGCGCCGAAGAAGATCAGGAACCGACCGAACACCAAGCCGAACACGAACGTCGCCACCGAGAAGCCGGCCAGGGCGGCCCCGAGACTCGCCTGAGGCACCCCCTCGGGTTCGGGCCGCAACTCCGGCGCTCCACGGCGGATGGCCGCGCGGCTACCGGCGACGAACAGGCCGGCGCAGGTGAGGACGACGACAACCGCAAATGCGAACGTCCCGGCCTGGATCGCGTCACCGGTCCAGATCAGGTTGATCAGCATCAGCACGACCAGCAGGCTTCCCCACACCAGCAGAGGGATGGCGCCTCCTCTCACGTCGCGCTCCGGGCTTGTTCATGCGCCTCATCTTCCGCGGCCTCGCGGAGGTCCAGCAGGGGTGCGTAGGACCGAATCGGGGGAAGCGGCCGGTCGAAGTTCAGCGCCGGAGGCGGGGATGAGGTGCTCCACTCCAGCGTGTGGCCAAGCCAGGGGTCATCGCCGGCCTCTTCCCGGCTGCGCAGCGAGACCCACAGGTTGACCAGGAACACCAGAACCCCCAGAGCGATGATTCCGGAGCCGACCGTCTCCAGACGGTTGAGCGTGACCCAACCGGGATGGGACGGATAGCGCGAGATGCGCCGGGGCATCCCCTCGGCCCCGAGGAAGAACATCGGGAAGAAGGTGAGGTTGGTACCGATCAGCATCAGCACCAGCTGGAGCTTGCCCAGCGACTCACGCAGCCTCGCGCCGGTGAGCTTCGGAAACCAGTGGTACACGCCGGCGAAGAAGCCGAACACACTGCCGGCAAAGAGCGTGTAGTGGAAGTGAGCGACGATCATGTATGAGTCGTTGGCCTGGTAGTCGAGCACCGGGGAGGCGACGAAGATCCCGCTCAGTCCACCAATCAAAAACTGCACGAAGAATCCGAGCGCGAACAGCATTGAGGTGCGTAAGACGATTGAGCCACCCACCAGAGTCCCCACCAGGTCGAAGTACTCGATGCCCGCCGGGACGACGAGCATCGTCGAGGTGAACGCGAAGTACTCGTTGGTCACCCCACCGGTGGTGAACATGTGATGACCCCAGACGCTCATCGAGAGAGCCGCAAAGGCCATCATCGAGGCCACAAACGCCTTGTAACCAAACCAACGCTTGTGAGCGCTGACCGCAATCGCCTCGGCCGCACAACCGAGGTAGGGAAAGAACATCACGTACACGACTGGGTGACCGAAGAACCAGAACAGGTCCTGGTAGTCGATGGCACCATTGAACCCGATGAAGATGTGACCTCCGTGGCGATCGATGAACATCAACACCATCACCAGGATCAGCACCGGGAACGCGCCCACCGTCATCAGCACACTGACCAGCGCCGTCCACGTGAACACCGGCATCCTCAGCATTGACATCCCGGGGGCGCGGCGCCGGCCGATCGTCGTCAGCACGCAGGCCGCCATGACCAGGAGTCCGGCCGCCGCCAGCATCACCCCGATCACCCACATGTCCTGGCCGACCCCGGGGGTATTAACGCCGTTGGACAGAGGCTCGTAGGCAAACCAGCCAGCACGGCCGGCCCCGTCGCCGGTCACCCAGCCCGATTGCATGATGAGCCCGCCTGACAGCCAGATCCAGAAGCCGGCCAAGGCAACTCGCGGAGAGGACACCGACACCGCGCCGATCTGCAAGGGGACGAGGTACATCGCGAGCGCGATCGCCATCGGCGTCACGAACAGGTAGATCATCGTCGAGCCATGCATGGTGAACAGCTCGCTGTAGGTGTTGTCAGACACCAGCTGGCCGTTGGACGAGGCGAGCTGCGCCCGCATCAGCAGCGCGAACACGCCTCCGATCAAAAAGAAGACGAGCGAACAGACGCCGAGATTCAGACCGATCCGTTTGTGGTCGGTGCTGGTGACGGCGCCGAGCCATCCGGACAGGCGGGGTGGTGGGGCCACCGCCGTCGCGCTCGTCATCGCCGGCTCCGCTTCCCGGCCGCCCAGGCTCTGAAGCGCGCTGGACTGAGGGCAACGGCGTCGAACACCATCTCGGCATGCCTCAACCCGCAGAACTCAGCACACTGCCCGGGGAAGACGCCGGCATGGCCGAAGGACAGCGTCACGTTCTCGGTCATCCCCGGAATCGCATCGCGCTTGAACCGCAGTGCGGGGATCCAGAACGAATGGATCACATCGACAGAGGTGAGCCTGAAGCGGATCGCCTCGCCCGTGGGCACGACCAGCGGCTGGTGGCCGGCGACGCCGCTGCGGGCGGTGATCCCGTACGCAGGGTAATAGAACGTCCACTCCCATTGCGAGCCCGTGACATCGACCGTCACCGCCGGCCGCTCGCGAGCAGCCACGGTATCCACCTGGTGTTCAGCCGAGAACGTCAGATACAGCAGCAGCACGACGACCAGCGCTAGCCCGACGGCGTAGGTGGCCTCGAGCGGATTGTTCTCGCTCCAACGGGCGGCGGTCCTGCCCATCGCCCTCCGATACCGCACCAGCGCGAATCCGATCGCGACGATCACAATCGCGAACACGCCCAGGGCGATGGGAACGTAGACCGCGAACAGCCGGTCGTACTGTTGCCGCGTGTAAACCAGACCGGCCAAGGGCGGCAGAAGATCGACCGGAGGGGGCGGCATGCAACCCGGTCCTTCCCGCTCCATCGGCGGGCGAAGCACCGCCGGCGAGCGGTTCTGTTCGCGCGATTACCATTTGCCGCGGCCGGGCGATAGCTCCTCCTCAACCGAGGGCCAACACACCTGTTAACAGATGATCGCGCCCCGAGGCAAGCCGCTGATCGCGCCCGGGTGCTCCTTCACCGCCGTCTGGCTCAGCAAACGACTTTATGACGCGCGGCCAGCGCGAAGCAAACATCATCCTCGCCCATACCGGGTCCTCATCTCGGTAGCTCGGCCGGCGACGAGCATCAGGCCGCGAAGCGCGTGACCGGCGCCCGCGCGGTCGGGGGCCCCACGGCGCGATCATGGCTCGGATGCTAGGCGAGCCCGCTCCTGGCCGCTGAGACCCAGGCTGGGGTTCAGCGGGCGCCGACTGGCTCGCGACCCACGCGGTCTGACCGTTGCCCGCTGGTGCGATAGACGGTGTGGGCCGCCGGCCAGTTCAAGTGGCCGACTGCGGAACGCTGGGAAGGGATGCTCCCTCTCGATGAAGGCATCGGTCAGGCGGGAGTACCCCGCTGGCCTCCCCTCGTTTCTGCAGAAAGCAGTGCCCGCCGCCTGAGACTCGCTTTGCGCTCAAATGAGGGAAGACGCCGACGTCGTGGCGACGGCCGGACCTTCCCCGCATCTTGCCTTAGCGTGGCGCTCAGACGAGGCGGCGTGCGCGAGCGCAAGTCGCACATGCGTAGGCAGAGCAGCACGGAGGACATAGGTGGCTCCGTGCGCGCCGCCGCCAGAAGATGGGGTCAGGCTAACGAGAACCTGGCTGCCCCTGCCACGAACCAGAAGGCATGTCGTCCGGCGCGACGAGTGCCAGCGTTGCTTCTCCTTCGGGCTGCCGAGCAGCTAAAGGCAGGAGCGGCGACCGCGTAGCTCCGTCGGCGACAAACGAGAAGTGACATGAGCCCGCTGTGGACCTTCCCTGGCGCTGGGCGTTAAAGGATTGCTCAAACGCGGGTGCGTGAGTGTCGCGCTCGCCGATGGGCGCATGTGCCTATGTAGACCACTGGTGTCGGGCGAATCACGCGGCGCTGCTGCCGGTTGATCAAACCGTTGAGCGTGCGGTCGCACCTACGCCGTGGGCGATAGCGCGTTGGTCGCAGGTCGGCCCTCAGCTACTCAGGGTGCGTGCAGGCGTTCGCAGCTGCTCGCGCGCTCGCCTCGAAGCCCACGGGGGCGCAGTCCGCGCAGACTTCGCCAGCCCAAGCTTCACCGCACTCGTGGACAGCAAGGCCAGCGATGCCGAGGCCAATGGTCGGGTCCAACCACCACCAGCCGAGAGCGGCGTTGGCCAGGATGCTGGCAAGCACCCCGGCCGCAGCGATCGCACATAGCCACGACTGAGCGGCGTCGCCGCTAACGGCGCCGGAGCCGAGCTGCGCTGCGACGCGGTTCTTTGCTCGCGCGAGGACAGGCATCACGATGATCGCGCCTGTCGATACCGCGACACCCGCCCAGCTCACCGTAGGATGCGGGCCGCCGACGAGCGTGGTGATGCCGTCGTAGAGCAGATAGACAGCTAGTGCCCGAAGCACCCAGCGATGAGCTGCTGCGCGCGGCGCTCAGCGGCTTCGCTCTGGATTCGATCTCCGGTGAAGCGCCATATCACGATGCTGGCCGAAGCCAGCTCGATCAGCGAATCCAAACCGAAGCCCAGCAGCGCGACCGAACCAGCCACGAGCGCAGCGACGATCGACGCGCCCGCTTCGACCGTCATCCAGCCCACACTCAACCACGACAGGACCTTCGCGCGGCGTACCAGACCACGACGCGCAACGCGCGACGTCGAGGACGGCGGCGCGGACACGGCGTCCGTGCTCATGCTCTCGAACCTTAGCCCCCCCACCAATCACTGAAGGTGCCTTTCGCAAGGGGTCAGATCGAGCGCTGTCGCTGGTCGACTACTACGGAAGCGGCCGGGGTGGGGCGAATTCTCCGTGCGCGGAGGGACAGGGGAGTTAGGTTTGGGTGGGTTGCGGCGGCGGGAGCTGCCCCCGACACGCCTTTCCGATGCCAAGCCACACTCGCCGCCGTCGGCCGTCTGACTCGACGATCAACGGCGCACACATCGTGCTGCGGACCCAATAGCCGCCTGCAAAGTCAAGCCACTTCCCGCCCGGACAGCCTGGTACCAAAATCGTCGAACCGACATGACCCTCGCCCGCGTTGCCCCAACCGATCGAGAGCCGATCTCGCAGGCGCGTTGGGACGATCAGCCCGAAGCGCGCGCCAGCGCGGACGACGAGGCCCTCCTTGGCGAAGAGGCGGGCCGCCGGATCCCGCGAACCCGTCAACGTGGTTTGGAGCGCCCGCCGCATATGCGGACTCGCGGGCAGGGCGACCACCCCCAGAACAACACTCATCCCTCGCCAGGGCGCGTCAGCGCCAGTGGTCTCGCGGCACGGCAGGAGCCGAATCGCGGCGTGCTCCTTCACCGGCCTCGGCCGATGATTGCTCGTCCCAGAGACGCCCCCGCACGCACCCAGACACGGCGCCAACACCGCCACCGCCACAAGCCTCCTCATAGCAGCGGATCGTAATGACGTCGCCTACGAAAGACGACCAGGACCGCTACTTAGGGCCAGACGCGAAAGTGCCGCCCAGTTCGACGGACACCGGCTCTGCATAGGCGGCGGCCGCGGCGGTCGGAGACGGCGAGAGTCGCGCGCCGACTTGCCTGAGGCGCGAGAGCCGGCGTAGGTGGCCACTTCTCCCTTCACGAAGCCTGGGGCGTCTGGCCGAGGCGTCCATGTCGCCGCGACGCTTCTCCTCTGACTGGCAGTAACCCGAATGCAGAAGCGACTCAATCGTGGCCACGTGGGCGACGAAGCAGGAGCGCGCGCTGGTCGGGGTCGACGCCGATCCTCCCAATCGGGCTTGGGAGGTTCCGGCAGCCGGCTCGCGGCCGCTGGATGCGCCTTGCCTATGCAGATGTGCCTGTGGGGCACATCAATGGCTCGCTGTCGGGTTTAGCCCCAAAGCGGCAGGCACCCCGCAATTACGCAACGGCGCGCCAGATCTTCGCTGCCGGCTGGTTCACCAGCGATACCGGCCTCGGATGGGTAGCCTGGCCGTCTTCTGCGCTCACGCCGTAACCCCGCGAAACATGTCGGTGTATGTGGCCCCGCCTTCAGCGGTGCAAGGGGCGGGGAAGTTGGGGCTAGATCGTACCCAGGTCGCCGCTGCCGGTCCGATCGAGATCCAACAGCCAGGCGGTCCGGTTTCTCTTGGGACAGTCGGAGTGCAATTACTCGGCTATAGATTGCTGACGTGCCACTCGCCGTCTGCTCAGACCTTTCACCGGCCAGCTGGATTGTTACGAGCGACGTTTCGTGGGATCGGCTGGTGACTTTCGGACCGGCTGGCTTCCCGGCCTACGCGCGTGTGCGATTTATCCCCGACCCCACCTATCAGGGCCAACAGGAGTGGGAAGCCGATCTCGACGCATCGCCCGGTGAGATTGAACAGTGGCGGGCGCTGCTGCAGCTGCTTGCCACCGAGACCTCTGATCCCTCAGACTGCTACTTCGGTCTCTGGGAAGGGTGGCCGTTACCGGAGTCGGCTCGCAGGTGGCCCACCTTCGGTGTTCCGCGCAGCGCTCGGGTCGCAGCCCGCTCCTTCTTTCTGTTTCGCGGGGCGCTCTCAGAGGCTGAGATCTGGGGTGAGCCGGCAGCGGCTGGGATTTGGGCCCTGCCGGAGTTCTCCCTGGGTGGCACGCCCGCGTTCGTGTGGCCGTCTGACCATGCGTGGTGCGTCGCGGCGGACGTCGACCCACACTGGGCCGGGGTAGGGGCGACCGTCGCGACGATCGAACGGCTCCTCTCTGATCGACGCCTTGACGCAGTCGCTACTGACCCCGACAGCGAACAGCCTGCCTATCGATAGCGGCCCCCTTCGACACTGTCGCTGAGATCGATCAGACCGGCACTCTCGTGACGGGTCGCGTTCTGCTCGACATGCGCCAAGGAGGGCCTGCCCGTCTCGGCGCGATTGACGCTGGGGATCGCCTGTTAGGCCTTCAGCGCTTCGGCCAATGTGCCATACGTTGGCGCGAGCTCCTGTAGGAGGGCCACGACGGTGGCGTCGTCTCCTGTGACGAGAGGGTATTGCAGGCTTCCAATTAGTCGGCTCTGGGCTCCTGCGATCGCACCGGCGTTCGAGAGACCGATCTCAGCAAGCCAATGCTCCGCGTCTGCGAGTCGTCGCGCGCCCACGCGCACGGCAAACCAGATCAGCCCTTCGCGCTGGGCGGGCGCGAGCCCCGCCTTCACTCGGTCGGCGAACGCGATCGCCGCGTCCGCGCCGCCCACCGACCCGGGCGGGACGCGATCAGGCCGGTCGTCCTCCAGCCATGCCACGGCCGCGGGCAGAGAGGCATCCAGGGCGTCGGCCGGAGCCACATCTCGAAGCCGCTGAAAGCCGCTCCACATGCGGTATCGCACCTGAGCGTAGGGGATCGAGTCAGCGCGCCACGCAAGTGTGAAGGCTTGCACGGGCATCGTCGCGTATGGATAACCATGCGGGTCATGAAATCGGATCAGGTCTTCCTCGATGCCGATGACAATCACGTAGTGATCGGACCCGATCGCGCCTCGCGGCTCCGGGTGATGCAGGAGCAGACCAATCTCCAGCGGCCCGACCAAGACCGGGCCTGACTCCAGCGCCGAACGCATCTGGTCGAGCGCGGTCGCAGCATCGTCTGCGTCACTTGCATCGCACGTCCACCCCAAGAGCCCCAGCGCCGCCTCGATTCCGATCCCAGGATCCCAGCCAAGCGGATCGAACAGCAACACCTCCCCGGCGATCAACTCAAGGCCAAACGGCGAGCCAGTCAGCACCTGGACCAGGCCAGGGTCGATGCCGTCACCGAAGACGATCGCAAGTGAGTTCGCATAGCAGTACGGACCCGACCCAACGTACCGAGCTGTCACCGCGCCCATACTGACAGCCCTCGGACCGCTCGCACAAAGCGGCGCTGGAAAGAGCGAGCTAAAGGCCTCCCTTCCGCTTCTCCCCCGGGGCTAACCAGACAGCGACCGATGATGTGCGCAGGGTCTGTCCCAGGAAGTGTGTAGGCATGAACGAAAGAGATCGTCATGCCAACAACGAGAAGCAGAACGCTGAAGAGCAGGACCGAGCTGGAGCGCGTCCGGGAGCTTGAGGCTCTCGGGTTGGGGATCGCGACGGGGTTGCCCGGCGACGATCGCAGCGAGCTCGTAGAGCGAGCGGAGATTGGCGCTGGGCAAGCTCGGCGCGGCGCGCCCGCCGCGGCTCCCCGGCCGAGGTGATCGATCGTGCTGTGGACGGTGCGTCTGACCGACGTCGGGTGCATGCTGCGCTCGGGATGCCAGCTGGCCGGCGGATCAGCAACGAGGTGATCGACGAGCTGCTCGCCGGCGCCTCGACAGAGGAGGAGATCGCCGGGCCCGGCGGGCTGCTCGCCGAGCTGACCAAGCGCCTGGTGGAGCGCGCGATGGAGGTCGAGCTGACCGATCATCTCGGCTATGAGCCGCATCAGGAGCCGCCCGGCGGGACAGGGAACACGCGCAACGGATCGACGGCGAAGACGCTGATCTGCGAGCACGGCCCGGTCGGGATCGAGACCCCCCGCGATCGCGACGGCAGCTTTGCGCCGAAGATCGTTCGCAAGCGCCAGCGCCGCTTTGAGGGGTTTGACGACAAGATCCTCGCGCTCTACAGCCGCGGGCTGTCAGTCCGCGACATCTCCGCGCACCTCGAGGAGATCTACGGCGTGAGCGTCGGCCGCGACCTGATCTCGCGGGTCACCGACGGCGTGATGGACGACGTCCGTGAATGGGCCAAGCGGCCGCTGGAGGACATCTACCCGATCGTGTTCCTCGATTGCATGGTCCTGAAGATCCGCGACGGCGGCAGCATCCAGCGCCGCGCGCTCTACCTCGCGCTCGGCGTCACGCTCGACGGCGACCGCGACGTGCTCGGCATGTGGTTCCAAGAGACCGAGGGCGCGAAGTTCTGGATGCAGGTCCTGACCGACCTCAAGCAGCGAGGCGTCTCAGACATCCTGATCTGCTGCGTCGACGGGCTGACCGGGTTCCCCGAGGCGATCGAAGCTGTCTTCCCGATGACGACCGTCCAAACGTGTCTGGTGCACCTGATCCGCTCAAGCCTCAAGTACGTCCCGCGCCGTGAGCGCGAGCAGGTCGCCCGCGACCTCAAACCGATCTACACCGCCAAAGACGCCGACCAGGCGCACGCCGAGCTCGAGACCTTCGACGAGAAGTGGGGGCAACGGTTCCCGGTCATCACCCAGGGATGGCTGAACGCCTGGGAGCACGTGATCCCGTTCCTCGCGTTCCCCGACGAGGTCCGCCGCGTGATCTACACGACGAACGCGATCGAGGCGCTCAACCGCCAGCTGCGCAAGGCGATCAAGACCAAGGGCAGCTTCCCCAACGAGGACGCGGCTCGCAAGCTCGTCTACCTCGCGCTCCAGAACGCAGTCCCGCAATGGACGAAAACCCGGAACTGGACGACAGCGCTGCTCGCGTTCAAGATCCACTTCGGTGATCGCGTCCCGGACGGTGCAAACTGACAATCACACGTTGACACTCTCGGAGTCACCATTAACCTATCCATCAGCCGCCTACACAGTTTTCAGGACGCTCGTACCTGCATAGGCAGTGCCCGCGGTTGGGCAGTTCGTCATTGGTTGCTGGGAGCTTTTGCGGGGGAGTTTGATGGTGTGCGTTGAATCGTTGTGCGATGGCCAATAACGACGCGCTAGGCGTGAGTCGGTCGCCGCGACCGCAGGGCGTGCGCGAGCGATTGGTCTCCGGTCTGGGGCAGTCGCTGGGCGGAAACGCCACCGCGTTTGGGTATTCGGTGACGATCACGGCGAGCTTCGGCGCCGTTGAACTCGGTCGCGGAACCCCGCGATTTGGCGACCTGGTCGTCTTCGGCCTCGGAGCCGTCGTCGCATTTGGCGGCTTGGAGGGGCTGGCCACCGGTGGATTTCGATCGCCTCTGCAGAAGGGCTCGAATGAAGTGGTCCTGCTTGGCACCGCACTTGCGTTCATTTCGATCGTGCTCGCGATCGCCACCGCCCGCGGGATTGCCGAACTGCTCAGTGGCGCATGGGCGTGGTTTGGCGCGGCGTTCGGCGCGTCGCTGGTGTTCGCGCTCGTTGAGAGCGTGGAGTTCATGTTTGCCGAATGGCTGCAGGAACGCCGCGGCGAGCCCGTTGAGCCTGACCAGTAGTCCGGGCCCTCGGCAAGCGCGACATCTCGCGACCAGCCAGACCATCGCCCTGACGACCGACGCCAGTCCCCACTGTGTTTCGCGCAGCCCGCTTCGGCGAACTACCGGCCGCAACCTGGGGCGACCTGAATCCGCTCCGCGCTGCCGCTTCGCGCCGGCCAGCTTTCGAAGCGGCACTCGTTCTGTCACGGCCGCGTGAGCGACAATGCGGCAGCCTGAGCCGAGGGCAGCGACGTGGCCACGTCGCTGGCTCTGGCGAGCGGACCCACTGACTGGCGCGAGTCGTGCCCCTTAAGATCGCGGTCGTGGACAAAGCGGATCTTGGCGCGGTTGTTGATGCATACCGTTCGTTGATCGGCGACCGGTTCGATGACGACAATCATCACGGGGCTGCGGCGATGCTGCTCGACGACGGAATGATCGTGACTGGCACCGCCCGGGATGCGATCAATCCTTCGGTGGAGGTTTGCCACGAGACTGAGTCCTATTACGCGGTGTTTCGCCTTGGCAGACGCGTTCTCGCCTCGGTATGTCTGCATCGCGAGGGCGGCCGGACGGTGGTCCTAAGCCTGTGTGGGGTATGCCGGGAGCGTCTCGCGGTATATGGCCCCGACGTGCTCGTCGCGGTGGCTGATCTCGACGATCCAACGCTCGTCGTTTGGAAGCCGCTGAAGGCCGTCCTTTCCGACTACTGGATGACGGCCTTCCCCGACGAGCTCGACGCGGGCTGGTGTGATTGAGAATCGGTTCTGACCTGAGCCGTAGGGACGCAAGCCACCTTCGCTAACGACCAAGTGCGTCCAGGTCCATAGCGCCGGGGATCGGGGCTTCCGCTCCGGCCGGCTGGATAGCGAGAGCGGCAGCGCCGCAGTCAGACCCGCGCCGGCGACGATGCAGCAGCAGCACCGAGTCGTCTCGGCGGACGCTCACGGTCGGGTTGACGGGTATTGCTAAAAGCGGGTGCGTGGTGCTCACGCTCGACGAGGGGCGCATGTGCCTAGTGCACCGTTCTGAAGTGTCTTGTTTTTGGGTGGCCTTGGCGAGAACCTGCTCGGCGGTCTTGGTCCAGACGAACGGTTGGGCTCGGTCGTTGTAGCCGGCGATGAAGTGCTCGATCGCGGCGATCAGCTCCGGGACGTCGTGATAGACGCCGCGGCGCACTTGCTGCTTGGTCAGGATCGAGAACCAGAGCTCGACCATGTTCAGCCATGATGCGCTGGTCGGGGTGAAGTGGAAATGCACCCGTGGGTGACGCGCTAGCCAGGCGTTGACCTCGGGCGTGGAGTGGGTTGAGCTGTTGTCCAGGACGACGTGCAAGGGTCGGCGCGGGTAGGCCTTCACGAGCCGGTTGAGGAACGTCAGGAACTCCTGGTGGGTGTGCCGCGGGTAGCAGGCGCCGGTGACTTCGCCGCTGGCGATCTCAAGCGCGGCGTAGAGGCTGGTGGTGCCGTTGCGCTTGTAATCGTGAGTCATCCGCTGCGCCTTGCCCGGCTTGATCGGCAACGTCGGCTGGGTGCGATCGAGCGCCTGGATCTGCGTCTTCTCGTCGACGCACAACACCAGCGCGCCCTTCGGCGGATCGAGATACAGGCCGACGACGTCGATCACCTTTTCGACTAGCTCGGGGTCGCGCGAGAACTTAAACGAACGGACCTGGTGGGGCTTGAGCTTGTGATCGCGCCAGATCCGGTGCACCGTGGAGGACGAGATCCCCGTCGCGGCCGCCAGCCTGCGCACACTCCAGTGCGTCGTGCCGTCCGGCGGCGCGTCCAACGTCTTGGCCAACACCCGCTGCACCTCATCATCGGTGATCTCCCGCGGACGCCCCGACCTCGGTGCCGTCTCCAAGCCATCCATCCGACGCTCTGAGAAGTTCCGCCGCCACAGCCCAACCGTTGGCAGCGACACACCAACCTCCCGGGCGATCTGAGTGTTACTCGCACCCTCCGCCGCGCGCAACACGATCCGCGCGCGCGTCGCCCGCTCCTGCGGCGCCGACGGTGTCCTCAACACCAGACGCAGATCGCGTTCCTCCTCTTCGGTGAGCTCGATGACCGCCGGCACGCGTCCCACAATCCGACCGTACTGAAAGTCTCTTCTAATTACAAGAGACTAATGGGACGCTGCACTAGGCGGAGCCCTGGTGTGGGGCGAACCGCGCGGCGCTTCTGCGGTCGATCGATGCGACAGCCGGGGATTTCGGTCGATACACCGAGGGCGTTCCGGCTAGTGGCTGGCTTAGCTAAGCGGGCGAAGCGAAACAGCCGATCCGGCCTCAGGTCAACCGTGACGCCGCTCCTTCGTTGCTCAAACCAGCAACATCAACACGGCTGTCGGATCGGGCTACGAGCATCTACAACAGAGTGTCGGTGTTCGATCAGACCGGCGCTCTTGTGTTGCGCTTTTCCTTCGCGGCTGCTGCGGTGCTTGCGCCCGCGTTCCTCCGCCGCGCGTCCATCTGGGGCTGGGACGCCGCGGTAGGTTCCGCTTATGGAGGAGATCGCCCCCGGCCTGTGGCGGTGGACGGCCCCACACCCGAGTGGGCGCCTGGGGCGGAGCGCGACAGCCCCGACGGCTGGGACCAGTATGTGGGCTCGGTTTTGTACGAGGACCGGGACGCAGCCGTATTCATCGATCCGCTCCTGCCAGGCGACCAGGATCAGTTCTGGAGGTGGGCCGACGAACGCGTTGCGGGACGCAGCGCGGTGGTACTGACAACGCTCGGCCCGCATCGGCGAAACCGTGAGCAAGTCGCGCAGCGCTACGCGGCCTCGACCTCGCGCGCCAAGCGCAACCTGCCCTCTGGGGTGGAGTCGATCGTGCTCCGAGGAGCGGGCGAAACGATGTTCTGGCTGCCGAAGCACCGGACTCTCGTCCCGGGCGACCGGATCCTCGGTGCTCCGGACGGCGGGTTGCGGCTGTGCCCGGAGTCGTGGTTGTACTGGGTTCCACGGCGACCGGGGCAACCTCCGATTGCGTAAGGCGCGAGAGCCGGCGTAGGTGGCCACTTCTCCTTCACGAAGACTCAGCATTGTCGATGGCTCTGGTAGTCACCCTTCTGCTTCCTGTGGGATCCGACAGCGAGAGCCGTGGTGCGCGTGAGCCCATGCTTGCGTTGCGCGAGCAGCGTTGGTCGCGACGCGTCCGGAGTCTCGGATCGCGCGGGGTGCGCCGGCACTTGCGTGCCGACCTCGACGGAAATGCCAATTGGCCGAGGTAGCGTGACCCGATCTGACGGCCAAGGCGTCAACCGCGGAAACGGGTCGGGTTCTCGAGCGTGCCGGGCGGTCACCCTGGCGCGGCATTACCGGCCGTTCCGCGACATACCGGTCGTTCGAGGGCCTCTCGATCGCACACATGACCGACCGTCTCGGCCGCTCGGCAGGGACGATCAAGGCGTACTTCTACGACCCGACCGGGGAGAAAGCGCCGGGGGTCAAGGCCCGGTACGTGGGCGTGTGCCGCGGCTGCGGCGCCTACACCCAGCCACGCAAAGGAAAGGGCGACGCCTATGCGTACTGCAAGCTTGCCATCGCGGAGCGATCGAGCGGCGCTGGATGGAGGAGCGCGCGCTCCAGGCGATGCTCGTGTGGGAGCTCCGGTACGGCCGTCTGCCGTCCTCCTTCGACTGGCCGCGCACGCCCGCGAGCCGGAGCGGGGGGAGAGGCCGTCTGATGGCGGCGAGTCACGCGAAGTCGATGATTGGGCACAGAGCGGATCTCTGTGCCCAATCCCCGGCAATCCGCCGCAATTTTCGAGGGTCTGAGGTGGCTCGTAGTGATCGGCAGAACGTGCGCTTTGCAGGTATTTCCTCTCGCCGGGCCTGGGTGCGCGCGCTATTCGGGTCGGTGAGGTCCCCGGTTCAAATCCGGGCGCCCCGATTTCAAGAAAACCCTGCTAACGCGGGGCTTTCTAGTGGTCGGGAATCGGTCCTGGACTCGGTCTGCGGGGCCACATCAGGGTCATACTGCCCATTCACTGCCCAAACGTGGCCTTCGACGAGCGCCTTGAGCCGTTCGCGCTCGTCCTCGCTGCGGCGCATGTGCGCGTAGACCCGAAGCGTGAAGGCCGGATCGTGTGCCCGAGTTGCTGCATCACGTAGGTGGGCCCTGCCGATCGCCACGAGGATCGAGGCGAACGTATGCCGCAGCTTGTGCGGGGTGATCCCGAGCGGCAGTGGTTGTAGGCCGCGCGCTTCGACGAGCCTGGTCGCGTGCGCGACCACGGCGTCGACGACGTCTTGGCGAATGTTGTGCCGCGAGCGCGGCTTTGCCGATCGAGGTGACGAACACTGGATCGTTCGGTCCTGCGTGCTCGGTTGCGGCCTTGTGCTCGGTCAGGATCTCCCGGAGCAGCGGCAGCATGTCGACCTCGCGCATGCCTGCGTGGGTCTTGTCCCGGCCGACCACGAACCGTCCGTTGGCGAGATCCACGTCGCGCCAAAACGTCGCCCCGGTAGCGGAAGCCCGGCCGCCGCCCAGGAGCAGCGTGGCGATCGCCGCGCGCCGGCCTGTCGTCAGGATCGGGTGGCGGTGCGTCCAAGTCCGGCCGTCGCGGTCCATGAGGTCAATGACGGCTTCGCCGCGGTCGAGCTCGCCGGCCACCTCGAGCAGGATTGCAATCTGCTCGGCGCTATCCAGTTGGTCTGGTATGCGTGTGGGCGGTCCGGGCGACAGAGAAGTCTCGGCGAACTCGGTCGTTCTACCGCATCCACCAACCACCAGGCGCGTCATTGGCCTCAAATATGTGGTTCGCGGCTTCTCCTTCGGGCGCGCTCGGCAGTGGACCAGCATCGCAAGCTCATCTCGAGCGGTTGTGCAATGGGCGCCGAGCGGGTGCGCGGTCGCGTCGGGCCAGACACCTGGTTCGTGTCAGCAGGATCGCCTCACTGGGCATCGAAAGTCACGGCCGTGCTGGCCCTCGCGGCGTTCGCAGGGGGATCATTGCAGCAGGGCTCGAGGCCGCGGAGCGAGCCGCCGAGCCGGTCCTGGGTGCTCTTGGTAGGTACGCCCTCGTTGCGCAATCTTGTGTTTTCCCGACACGTTGTGTGGTGTTTCCTCGATGACTCCTGCGGTCGCGGCGCGTAGCGTGTCCGTTGCTCGTGTCGCAACGAACAGAAGACCGTTCTATGGCGCTACGTAGAAAGGAGCGCTCGTGCAGCCTCAGACGATCGGATCCTCTGTGGAGCGACCCGCTGTTCCTGCTGGGTCCGAACTCGAGACCTCGTTCCCCGGCAAGTACCTCAGCCTGACCAGCTTCAAACGCGACGGAACCGGCGTGGCGACACCCGTATGGTTCGTGATCGAGAACGGCCGACTGCTAGTCAAGACCGACGCGCAATCGTTCAAGGTCAAGCGCGTGCGTCGCAACGCAACGGTGATGATCGCGCCCTGCTCTGCGAGCGGGCGGTTGCGCGGCGAGCCGGTGTCGGCGCAGGCCGAGTTGCTGCCCAAGAGCGACATCGATCACGTCGATCAGCTGATCGCGCGTAAGTACCGGGTCGACAAGGTCCTGATCCTCCCGCTCTATCAAGCGGTGCAGCGGTTACGCGGCGCTCGTGGCCAGACGGCCGGCATCGCGCTCGCGATCACCCCGACCCCAGCTGCGTCCAACCCGAGGCCTTCGGAGGGTTCACCATGAGAATCGAGTACTTGCACGCCTCGAAGTACGGAAACGGTGCGACCGTTGCGGCCGAGTTCCGAAAGCAAATGGCCGCCAAAGGCGTCGTCGTCGCCGTCCATCACATCCGAGACCAGAGCCCGACGGAGCTATCGCCAGCTGACCTGTACGTGTTCAGCTCGCCCGGGCGGATCGGGAAACCGATCGGCGGGATGCGTCGCTTTTTGAAGAAGCTGAAGCTCCCTGAGGGCACGCGCTACGCGATCCTGACCACGGAGGCGGCGCCGAAGCCGGACAAGAAGACAGGGCGCGTGCCGACCGAGGACGAGTTGGCCAAGTGGCAGCGCGTTCGACCGATCATGAACGAGATGCTTGCGAGCAAGGGTCTGGTCAAGATCGCCGAGGACAAGGTCCTCGTGACCGGGCTCAAAGGGCCACTGGAAGATGGCTGGCAGACGAAGGTCGAAGCGTTCGTGGCCCGGATCCCCACCAGTCCCGACGCGCAGCGTTCTGACGCAGCGACCGCCGTGCGCGCGGCCTGACCCGTCATGACAATCGTCGAGACCCAGCGAGGCGAGGCGCGCTCCAGCCTCGCCGCTGGCGTGCACACCTCCGAGGGATGCCGGGGCACGAAGCCAGCCTGAATGCCGTCCGAGCCCGAGCTTCGGTCAGTGCCTTCGATAGTCCAGCGACGTCCGTGCTTTCTACATTCGCGCGTCGCTTTGTTCCGGATGACGCGGCCCGTGGGCTTGCCTAGCGTCAGTCATGACGGTAGCCGCGAAGCGGGTCACCGCGAGCCGGGACCCCCCGACCGGCTTCCGTGAATGCGTGTCGATGGGGACGCACGTCCCTCGAAGGAGGCAATCTGATGCCAGAGACCACTGCCCAGCGCAGCGAGGCCGCACGCAGGGGTGCGGCCGCTCACAAGGCCCGCGAGCTTGAGGGCGCGCAGGAGGAGCACGAGCGCGAGCGCAAGCAACAGGAGCAGATCGACCGGACCGCCGAGCTCTCCGATGAAGTGCTGAAGTCGCTCGAGTCCGGGTCTCGGGCCGCGATCGAGGCGGTCCGAAAGTTCGTCGACGTCGTTGACGAGGCGTTGCCAGCGTTGTCACATGGCGAGCGTCCGTCCCGGCGGCGCGAGATCGTGGACGCCGCGATGGATATGGCTGACCGCCTCGTCAAGACCCAGTACGAGTTCCTTCGCAGCGTGGTGCAGGACGCTGCCACTGCGGTCAGGCGAGAGGAGGACGAGAAGTAGAGCGCAGCCGACCGGCCGAGAGGACGACGAGCAGCACGGACTAACAGCTGCTTGCGTGCTTTTCGCACGCAAGCAGCCCGAACAGCTACGTCGTGACGCGGTACCCCTGGCCACGCCACCGGCGCACGAGGGGCCCGGCTCGCCCCGGGAGATCGGCGACCTCGACGTGACTGCGGTGAGACAGGCGTGGGAGCAGGCAAGCGAGCGAGCCAGCTTCGGCAGCGGGAGCGGACGCCAGCTGGCCGATCGCCGACCGATGCCTGCCGAACGCCGAACGTCCGCGACCGGAACGGCAACAGCCGCATGACGGCCGGCCGCCGCCAAACCCCGTGCAGATCACTCGTAACTCCTTCGACACCGACCCCGGACCCAGGGATTGGTTCACGGCACTGCTGCATCGACACCATCCGCCACACCACGCGCGCCCTCGGGTCTCGGCGCCGGCAGCGTCCACCTCATCCGCGGCGTCCGCGGCGCATGGGAAACACGCACCCTGCCGCCAAATGATTTACCTCACGAGAGCGTCGGCGTCTGCCAGCACAGCCGCCGTCCTTACAATTGCTCGTAGGTAAGGAGCGGATATGGATTCGAGCGCCAGGATCACTTCGAAAGGGCAAGTCACGATCCCGAAGGATGTGCGGGACGCGTTGGGGCTCGCCGAGGGCGACGAGCTCCTGTTCCGAGTCGAGCATGCACGGGCGGTGATCGCCAAGACGCCGGACTTCCTCAAGCTCGCCGGCAGCGTTCCAGTTCCAGCTGCAAAGCGCGGAACCGCATGGGACGAGGTGCTGCGCGCCACCCGCGAGGCGCGCGCGGGGCGACGTCACTGAGCGCGTTCGTCGACACCAATGTCTTGATTCGGCATCTGACCGGTGACCCGCCGGCGGTGGCGGCGCGGGCGACAGCCGCGCTGAGTGCCGCCGACGAGCTCCTGCTCGCTGACCTCGTGGTCGCCGAGTGCGTCTACGTGCTCGAGTCCTACTACGAGGTGGAGCGCGAGCGTGTTGCAGAGCTCATGCGGGCGGCACTTGCGCTCCCCTCGATCAAGACCGTCGACCGCGCCGCGCTGCTGCGTTCCCTTGAGGTCTACGAGCTGGATCGCCTGGACTTCGCCGAGGCGTACCTCGTGGCGCAGGCCGAGATCACCGACGTCGAAACGATCCTGTCCTTCGACAGGTCTATCGACCGGGTCGCAACCGTGAGGCGCCAAGAGCCTTGATCGCACCCCGTTGCGTTTCCGTCGGCGCATGCCGATCGGCTCGTTGAACGTCGCCGCGCTGTCCCGCTGGCTTGCCATTGCCGCGAGCTCGACGGGCTCGCGGTTCGGCAGATCGCCGATCGGCTCGGTCGCTCTTCGGCGACGGTCAAGGCCTATTTCTACGAGCCGACCGGCGAGACGGGGCGGACGGTCCAGGCTCGATGCGTGGGGGTCAGCCGCGCGTGCGGTGCGTACACCCAGCCGCGTAGAAGCCCGCCGAGCGCCGGCGTATCGGCTAAACACCTCGCGCTTCGGTACGGATAACCCGAAGGTGTCGCTGACGAGGCGGATCCATCAGCTCACAGGGCTCGGCATTGACTCGGTCTTATTGCGCCATTCGAGTTGGGTGTCGGCAACCGCAGTCTTGTCGCGTTACCCGCGTCCGCCGGTGGGGTCTCTGACGAACACGTATGCCTTGCCGCGCCCGGGTGTGAGTGGGTTGACCGGTTTGTGGCTCATGGCACCGATGACGATCGTGTTGGCCGTGAGCGCGACTGCGTTGCCGAAGTAGTCACCCGCGGCGCCGTTTGAGGAGGTCAGCTTGGCGGTCTCGGTGTGCGTACCGGCCCACCCGGCTCGGGGTCTTACGAACACGTAGGCCTCGCCTTGCTGGAAGTTCTTGGCGACCGTGTGGGATGCCGCGCTGGAGAGGATCGTGTCGCTCGAGATCGCGAGGGAGAAGGCGCCGAGTTCGTCGCCGCCGTCAGCGTGGCCGACGCCGTCGGAGGCGACCAGCCTGCCGGTCTGCGTGCGTGTCCCCGACCACCCCGATCGGGGTCTCACGAACACGTCCAGCTCTCCCTGGAAGGCGTGGTTGCTGACCTTGCGCTGGGGCGCGGCGACGACGACCGTGTTGCCCGACACCCCGACGGTGCTGCCAAGAAGATCGTGCGCGCCGTTCGAGGCGGTCAGTCTGGCGGTCTCGGTGCGCTTCCCGGCCCATCCCGTCCCGGGTTTCACGAACAGGTAGGCCTCGCCCTCGTGGACGCGCTTGCCGACCGTATGCAGCGGTGCGCCAACGGCGATCGTGTTGCCTGATACCGCTACAGACCACCCGAACCAGTCTTG
The DNA here is from genome assembly GCA_963770885.1 of uncultured Solirubrobacterales bacterium. Classification (GTDB taxonomy): domain Bacteria; phylum Actinomycetota; class Thermoleophilia; order Solirubrobacterales; family Solirubrobacteraceae; genus Palsa-465. The sequence goes on from CAVYRI010000005.1 coordinate 798,254, forward strand.
CGTGTCGCCGTTTGAGGAGGTCAGGCTCGCGGTCTGGGTGCGCGTGCCGGTCCACCCCGACTTCGCTCTCACGAACACATACGCCTTCCCCTGTTGGGCACGCCGGCCGATGGTGTGGCGGTAGGAGCCGACAACGATCGTGTCCCCCGACACCGCTACCGACCCACCGAACCAGTCCTTCACGGCGCCGTCGGAGGCGACCAGCCTGGCCGTTTCGGTGCGCGTGCCAGTCCACCCTGCCCGGGGTCTCACGAACACGTAGGCCTCCCCCTGCTGGCGGTGCTTGCCGACCTTGTGAAAGGCCGCGCCGACGACGATTGTGTTACGCGAGATCGCCACCGACTCGCCAAAGTCGTCGCCGGCGGCGCCGTTTGAGGCGGTCAGCCTGGCGGTCTCTGTCGCGTTGGCCCACCCCGACGGAGGTCTCACGAATACGTAAGCCGCTCCCTGCGACCGGCTTGAACCGATCTTATGGAACTCGGCGCCGACGACGATCGTGTCGCCCGACACCGCGACCGAGCGTCCGAACGCGTCGCCCAGGGCTCCGCCCGACGCTCTCAGGATCGCCTGCTGGAGGAACGGGTCGATCCGCAGCGGATAGGCCGCGCCGCGATCATCAACCCGGATCAGCACTCCGCCGGGGACCAGCTGCAGCCAGGAGCGCAACAGCTGCCCGTGCGCATCGCTGACATGCAGGCCGCCGTAGGTCAGCGCCGCCTTCCGGCCTAAGAGCAACACCGAGCCGTGCTCCATTCCTGCCCGCAAACCACCGGAGAACGCGAGCGAGAGCGTCAGCGGCCCGCCACCCGAGCCCGGACGCGTCGGCAAATCGAAACCCTGCTCCAGGCCCAGTGGACCGTTCGCCCACCACGCGGTCAGCGACCGATACGCGTAAGTCACACGGCCACGGCTCTCTCGCGGTGCCACCGGCCCGACTCCCCGCAGCGTGCTGCCGTAACCAATCCCTGACAGCGCCACCCCGAGCCGCTCCGCTCTCGCGGACACCATCGCACCGGCGCGCGAAAAACGCACAACAAACTGCTGTGCGGGGTTACGCGCACCCAAGCCGACAAGCCGATAGGCCGGCAGATCACGTCCAAGGACCGCCGACACCGGGCCCCACGCCGCCACCGGCAAACTCACCGATCCAACTCGAGGATCGCTCGCCACGCGCCCAGGGCCCGCAGCAAACGCCGCCAGGACGGCGACTACCGCCGCAGCGCCCAGCGACAGGCACCCGACCCACGACCGCAACCCACCCAGACCAGCCCGAGCGCCGCCGAGTCGACGACGACCACCGCGCCCGACCGCCGCGCTCGCAGTGCCAAAAATAACCGTCAACCTCATTACGACGATCCACCCTGAACCTGCTCACGCCCGCGACAATCCGCAACCCACCGCCAACATTCTGCGCGAACTACGCGACCGCGCGGCGATCGTCGGCCTGTCGTTCGTCGGGCCGTGCACGTGAGGTGCGGGGCGATTGTGGGATTGCGCCCGTGCGGTGATCTGGGGCGGTGACGCCGCCGCCGCCTCGTCAACGCTGGGACCGAGCTGGACTTCCTCATGCGCAAACCGCTGGTCGCTACCAAGGTCACGGTCTACACCGCGTCCGGGTCGCTGCAGGGAAAGGGCTCAGCCGACGAGGTGATCACGCCGACTTCAGTCACGATCAAGAACGGGACGTTGTCCTTGACCCCGACGGCGGTCGTCTGCATTCTGCGAGCCTGGATCGCAACCCCCGCTGAGAGGGTGGACCTCGTCTGCAAGGTTGCATTCGTGCAAAGGAGATCGGTTGTGGCTCTGGACGACCGCCGATACAGTGGCCGCCCGGCCCCGGCAGGCGGCGAATCCTTATGCGAACGCGGCGACAGGCGACGATCAAAGATCTGCGACGGGTGATCGACAGCCTCCCACGGGATACGCGGGTCGCGATGCTCGACGGCATCCGCCAGAACGACATCATCGTCGGCGCCTACACCGACCATGACGGCATCTGCCCGATGCTGGCCGCGCACCGCGCCGGCGGTCGCACCACCTGCATCTCCTTCGCGAAGGCATGGGACGCGTTCGCGTTTCGCGGCGCCCGCAGGCGGCCGGCCCGGCGGGCGACCCAACGCGAGCTGCTCGTGCTCACATCCCATCTCGAGCTCAGCCTGCTCGACGACGGCGCCACCAGTGACCTGGGCGCCGCGATCGACCAGCACGCCGAGCTCGTACAAACGCGTCCCGCGGACGGTCGTCCAGACGACACGGGCCGAAGTGTCGAGCTCGAGACGCGGCCGGGTTGGATCCGGCTGCGAGACCTGCGTCGGTACAACGAGTACCAGCGCGCCCTGGCATTGGTCGAGTCCGCCGGAGGCGACCCGGCGGCCGCTGAGCCACAACGCCCATCCGAGCTCACGCCGTCTCGCTGACGAATCAGCCGGCCGGCAGGCGTCGGGCAGCGCGTCCAGACGGCAGACCAGAACCATCTTGATTTTGGAAACGCTGCTGTGTACGGTGTGCCGCCCGATCGGAGCAGCATGCATCGAGACCAAGGTTTGCGAGGTTCGACAACCATCCGAAGCTGTGGTCCAGCCGGTCGAGGCTGGACCCCTCCGTGGGGCGTGCGCGCGAGTGCCCGTGGGTCGATTCTGGTGAGAGCGTGGGTCTGATTCGCCGCGCGCTGATCGTTGCCGGGGTCGCGCTCGCCGTCCTGGGGATCTCGTTCGCCGGCGGCGCGGAGGGCGCTTCGACGTTGACGCTGTACGTCGACAACACCAACGCCCAGGCCACCGATACGAGCAACGACTGCCAGACCCAGTCGACCCCGTGTGCGACGATCTCGCATGCGGTCTCGCTCGCGAACGCGATCGGGTCGACCGCGACGACAGTCGATGTGGTCGCCGGCGCCTACGACGAGGCCGTCACGATCACCGACGAGCCCCCCAGTTCCACGCTTACGATCACCGGTGGCCCAGGTGTGACGGTGACCGCGCCCGCCGGCGACAGCGTCTTCACCGCTACCAGCACTACATTCCCCACGGGCAAGATCACGCTCTCGGACCTGACGATCACGGGCGCCCAGGCCACGGGCAACGGCGGTGGGCTCGAGGACGACTCCGCCGGCGTCAATCTGATGAACGACACGTTCTCGGACGACTCGGCAGCCAGCGGCGGCGCGCTTGACACCGAAGGCGGCAACCAGATCGTTGGCGTCACGTTCGTTGGCGACTCAGCGACCTTCAGTGGCGGCGCGATCTCCAACGGAGGCAGCTTCGACGCGACCAACGACACGTTCGTCGACGACACGGCCGGCGGCGACGGCGGCGCGATCTCCACCGAGACGGGTGCGACGATCGAAAACGACACGTTCTCCGGCGACAGCGCAACGAGCGGAGGTGCGCTCTACAACGAGTTCGACGCCACGATCGCAGGCGACATCTTCGACGACGGATCGGCCCCCGGGTCAAACTGCGTCGACCAGCCGATCAACGGCGGCACCGGCGTGACGGACGCGGGCTACAACGTGGCCGACAATTCCGACTGCGGCATGTCCTCCGGTACCCACGACACCGTCAACGCCCCGGAGACCGGTACCGGTGGCATCAACCTCGACTCGCCAGCGGACAACGGTGGTCCCACGCAGACAATGGCCCTCGGAGCGGGCAGCGTCGCGATCGACTACATCCCCCTCGGCCTATGCCCGCCGACCGATCAGCGTGGCTTTCTCCGCCCCGACGACGGCGAGAGCACTTGCGACGTGGGGGCGTTTGAGTCGGGCTCGGGCCTTCCCGAGACCCTGACCGTCGCCCCGGCGGGGAGCGGCTCGGGATCGGTGACGAGCAGCCCGCCAGGGATCGACTGTGGTCTGACCTGCTCGAAGTCGTTCAGCGAGGGCACGGTCGTGACGCTGACCGCGGTGCCGGACGCTGGCTCGACGTTCACCGGCTGGTCTGGTGGGGGGTGCTCGGGCGTCGGCTCCTGTGAGGTGACGATGAGCGCCGCCGAATCGGTGACCGCGACGTTCGGCGTCGTGCCGAACGAAACGCTCGCTGTGTCAAAGTCCGGCACTGGCTCTGGATCGGTGACGAGCAGCCCGGCTGGGATCGACTGTGGTTTGACCTGCTCCGCTTCTTTCAGCGAGGGGACGGTGGTGACGCTGACCGCGACCCCCGCCGCTGGTTCGACCTTCGCCGGCTGGTCTGGTGGCGGCTGCTCGGGCACCGGCACCTGTCAGGTGACGATGAGCGCTGCCGAATCCGTGACCGCGACGTTCACCACGATCACCTACGAGCTGACGATCTCGATGTCGGGCACCGGCAGCGGGGCGGTGAGGAGCAGCCCGGCGGGGATCGATTGTGGTTTGACCTGCGCGGCCCCGTTCAGCGAAGGCACGGTCGTGACGCTGACCGCGACCCCGGCCGCCGGTTCGACGTTCGCCGGCTGGTCTGGCGGGGGCTGCTCCGGGACCGGCGCCTGCCACCTGTCGCTCGGCTCCGACACGACCGTCACGGCGACTTTCACACGCTTGCCGCCGTCGCCGGTCACCCTGACGGTCGTCCGGGCGGGCAGCGGCGCCGGAACCGTGACCAGCGACCCGGCGGGGATCGACTGCGGGTCGAGCTGCTCGGCCACCTTTGCGGAGGGCACCCACGTGACGCTCAGTGCCGCGCCGGCGAGCCAATCGCGATTTGGGGGCTGGAGCGGCGCGTGCGCCACCGCGTCAACCACCTGTACGGTGACGCTGAGCGCAGCCAAAAACGTGACCGCGACGTTCGTGGCGCTCCCCGCGATCAGCAGGCTGTCGCTCTCGCCGCGCACGTTCAAAGCCGCGGCCCATGGCCCGAGCACGCTCCCGCTGCGGCCTCACAGCAAGCTTGGAACCGTCGTCAGCTACACCCTCAATCAGGCCGCGACGGTCCGGTTCAGCGTCGAGCGGCTGCTCCCGGGCCGAGCCACGAAGCAAGGCGCGCACGTCCATTGCGCAGCCGTGACCAGACACAACCGCAAGGACCAGCACTGCACGCGGATCGTCATCATGCGCGGCAGCTTCACGTCGAACGGCAATGCCGGTAAGAACGCGTTCCGGTTTACCGGAAGACTCGCGGGCAAAGAACTGCCGCGTGGAAGCTATCTGCTCGTCGCAAGCCCGAGCGCGGACGGGATCGCCGGCACGATCGCCAAAGCCCCGTTTCGCGTCGGAGCCTAGTCAATCCCAGGCAGCAGATCGCCGCCGAGTAGACGCACCGAGTGATCGTGCGGATCGATTGACGTCGCACTCTCGCCACGAACGTGTGTTCGTAGCGTCGAGCTAAACTTCACCCCTGTGTCGCTCGTCGTCCAACCCTCGCTGTTTGGCTCCGTGGACAAGCTCGGGGTCGCCGGGCTCGGGGCCGCCGTCGAGCGCCGGCCGCTGTCGGACGGCGCCTGGGTTGACCTACGGCCGGGCTTCGTCACCGGCGCCGACCAGCTCTTCGATACGCTCGCCAGGGCCGTGCCGTGGCACGAGGAGCGGATGCACATCTACGACAACACCGTGCGCGTCCCGCGGCTCCTGGCCCGCTACCCGCAGGGCGAAGCCCTGCCCCATGCGGTGCTCGAGGAGGCGCGTTCGGCGCTGAATGCCCACTATGCCGAGGAGCTCGGCGAGCCGTTCGTCAGCGCCGGCCTCTGTCTGTACCGCGATGGGAGCGACAGCGTCGCCTGGCACGGGGACCGCATCGCCCGCGAGAGCCCACGCGACACGATGGTGGCGATCGTCGCGCTCGGCGCCGCCCGGCCGTTCGGGCTACGGCCGAAGTCGGGCGGCCCAGGATTGCGTCTCCAACTCGGCCACGGGGACCTGCTGGTGATGGGCGGAAGCTGCCAGCGGACCTGGCTGCACGGCGTTCCCAAAGTCGCCAACTGTCTGGGCGCGCGGATCAGCATCCAGTTCCGCCCGCATTGGGGCAACGAGCTGGGCAAGCCAAACGCTGCGTAGGTGGCCAGCCCCCAGCGGGCTCATGTCAGAGGAGGATCGGCGTGCGAGCATGTCCCGGGAGAATCGTGGGCAGAGCACACCGACGAAGGGATCCCGATGGAAGCGCATCTCAGCAGCCGTCATCGCGACACGGTCGAGCGGATCTTCAGCCACCCGCCGAGCCGCAACATCGAGTGGCACGAGGTCGTTTCGCTGCTGGAGGCGATTGGAACCGTGACGCATGAGCACAATGGCAAGCTCAAGGTTTCGCTTGGCCCTGAGACCGAGGTGCTCCCCGCACCTCGCGGTAAGGACGTGGAGGTCCAGATCGTGGTGGACGTGCGGCGAATGCTGAAGCAGGCTGGTTTCGGACCCGGCGGTTCGCGGGCGATCGATGATCAGAGCGCGAGGGATCATGGCGATGGTCAATGGGGTGAGCCGACCTAGCGGCACCGGCGACAGCCCTCTTGTGACGGTGTAATGGCCAGGGGGGTAGCGGGCATAGGTTGATGTGGACACCAGACGCCGCTGCCTAGAGGAGCTCTTTAACGCCCACGGCGCGGCAGTGCGGGCCTACGCGCTGCGGCGCCTCGGTGCCGGTGAGTCAGCGTCGGCGGACGACGTCGTGAGCGAGGTGTTTGCGGTCGCCTGGCGGAGGATCGACGCGGTCCCCGAGGGTGCGGAGCTGCCCTGGCTGCTCGGCTGTGCGCGGCGAGTGGTCCTCCATGTCCACCGCCGCGCCCGCCGAGACGCCGCACTCGTCGGGCAGCTCGAGGCCCATGCCACGGGCGCGGCCCTCCCGGCGACCGGCGATCGGGTGCTGGCCGACGCGCTGGCATCGTTGGGTGAGCGCGACCGTGAGGCGTTGCTGCTGATCGCCTGGGAGGGATTGTCGGCGTCCGAAGCAGCAGTTGTGGTCGGCTGTTCCCGCGGGACGTTTGCGGTTCGATTGCACCGCGCGCGGCGACGATTGTCCGCAGCGCTCGCCGACGGGGCGAGCGGAGTGCTGGAGGTGGTGCGATGAACGACGTGATCGAACGGTTGCAAGCCGCCAACCCGGTGGTTTGCTGCGAACCGCCGCCGCTCAGTGTGCTGGCGTCCGCCACGTCGGCCGACCGCTCGCCGCTGCGCGACGGGCGATCGAGGTCGAGACCTTCGTTTGGGGCGTTCGTCGCGGCTGGCGCAGCCGTGCTGGCGGTAGCTGTCTTCGCCGCTGCCGTCGTGGTGCTGTCACACCGGAGACCCGCGCCATTGAGCGCCGCGGTCAAGCCTGCCGGTGAGCGAGCGCTCCTCGAGGTGGTGGGCACGCTGGGCCGTCCTGCGACGGCCGCGGACCGCGCGATCCTGCCTCGCTTCCGGCGCCTGGCCAAGAGCGCGCTCCTGGCCGGGGCGTACGGGCGGCCCAACTACTCGACCGTCCGGATCGCCGGCCCCGCCGTAGGCGGTGGCGTGCAGGTGATGTTCGCTGTGGCCCCGATCCCGAATGCCGCTTGGCGCCACGTGTCGGCCAGGGACCGGCGCAAGATGGAGCAGCTCGACAGCGACTGGCGAGTGGCTTTGATGACCGTCGGTGGGCGCTACTCCGGCGCTGTGCTCGGAGCGATGGGCGCCCGACAGATCGAGCGCGGCGGGATGTGGGAGAGCGGAATCGTGACCCGGACGACCTGGTCGATGACGATCGTGGTGCCCGACGGGGTCGCCCGGATCGTCGCGCGCGGGAGGGCTGGAGCGCCGGTTTCGTTGACCGCGCACAACAACGTCGCGGTCGGGTTGCGACTTCCCGGCAAGCTGCGCTGGCCGCGGACCATGGTCTGGTACGGGCCGGCCGGAAACGTCGTCGCGCGGATCGGTCCGAAGCGCTGAACGACGGTCCCAGATCGATCGCTCCATAGCCGCCGGGTTCGATCGTCCCATACCATCGCCTGATGGCTGCCGTCAGTGGCAGGGCCGGCAAGCCCGCGACCGCCGAACCGAATCGATGGGCGGTGCTCGCGTTGCTCAGCGTCGCGCAGCTGATGGTGGTGCTGGACGCGACGATCGTGACGATCGCGATCCCTTCGGCGCAGAAGGCGCTGGGTTTCTCGACCGAGAGCCGGCAATGGATCGTCACCGCCTATGCACTGGCGTTCGGCAGCCTCCTGCTGCTGGGCGGAAAGCTCGGCGATCTGTTCGGACGCAAGTGGACCCTGATCGGCGGCCTGGTTGGGTTCTCGATCGCCTCGGCGATTGGCGGTCTGGCCCAATCCTTCGCCGTGCTCGTCGCCGCCCGCACCCTCCAGGGGGCGTTCGGCGCGCTGCTCGCGCCCTCGGCGCTGGGGCTGCTGACGGTCACGTTCGAGGGATCACCGGACCGGCCAACGGCGTTCGGGATCTTCGGTGCGATCGCCGGTGGTGGCGCCTCGCTCGGCCTGATCCTCGGCGGTGCGCTGACCCAGATCCTGTCCTGGCGCTGGTGTCTTTACGTCAACCTCGTGATCGCGATACCGACGACGATGGTTGCGTTGCGCCTACTGATCAACCACGCTGCTCCGGAGCGGGAGCCGATTGACATACCTGGCGTTCTCACCTCGGCACTCGGCCTATTCGCGCTCGTCTACGGGTTCTCAAACGCCGAGACCCACTCCTGGACGGCGACGGTGACGATCGTGGCGCTGGTCGCCAGTCCCGTGCTGCTGACCGCGTTCGTGCTGATCGAGCGCCGGGTCAAGCATCCGCTGCTGCCGCTACATATCGTCTGGGACCGGGCCCGCGGAGGCGCGTACACGACGATCGCACTGGCCGGCGCCGGCATCTTTGCCGTGTTTCTCTTCCTCACCTACTTCCTGCAGCAGCAGCTCGGCCTTTCCCCGCTGACCACCGGGCTCGCGTTCCTGCCCCTGACCGGCGTGCTGGTGGTCACCTCGACGACCGTTCAGACGCGGGTGATCCAACGCACCGGGGTCAAGCCGCTGGTGCTCACCGGCATGACGCTCGGGGCGATCGGGATGTTCCTCTTCACCCATCTGACGCCGGACTCCAAGTACGCCGCCGATGTCCTTCCCGGGCTGATCATCCTCGGCCTGGGGATGGGATGCATCTTCGCGCCCGCGTTCTCGACCGCCACGCTGGGCGTGGAGGGAAGCGAAGCCGGGATTGCGTCGGCGATGGTCAACACGTCCCAACAGGTCGGTGGGTCAGTCGGCACCTCGCTGCTGAGCACGATCTTCGCCAGCGCCGTGGCGAGCTACGCGGCCAGTCACCTCCACACCGCCGGGCTGGCGGACGCCGCTGCGGTTCACGGCTATACGACGGCGTTCTGGTGGGCGGTCGGAATCTTCGCCCTCGGGTTCCTGCTGGCGATGGTGATCCTGCCCAGCCGAGCCGAGCATCGCGTACCCACGGTCAGGGCTGCGCTGGCCCGTTTGGCGATCGGCAACTGCCACCATTTCGAGCCCCGGGATGGCAGCCTGCACGGCGAAAGCGCTACGACAGGTGCTGTGGGGCAATGAGTACTGGCCGCTTGGTGTGCGCGGCGAGTGCGTGCGAGACGCTCCCGAGCAGAGCACTGCCCACGGCGCCTCGTCCCCGTTGGCCACAGACAATCAGTCCGGCGCCGAGTTCGTCGGCGACCTCATCGATCGTCTTGGCTACCGAATCGCCCGCCTGGGCGACTCGTGCAGCGGCGTTGTAACCGCGCCGTCGAGCCCCCGCCGCGCCCTCCTCGGCGATCTGTTGAGCTGACGCGGCTTCCTGGTCATCGACCTCGCCCTCGTTCGGAATTGCGACGATGAACGAGCCCGCCCGGGCCAGCAGGATCCCGGCGGGCGTCCAGACGGTCAACACCACGGCGTCGGCAGGTTTGATCCACTCGGCTGCAGCGGTCAACGCCGTCTTTGACCCGTCCGACCCGTCATAGCAGAACAACACCGGCCTATCCATCGCTGATCCTCGTCGACTAAAGCACCCAGGGTCTACCCAGACTACCGACCGTTTCTGTTCAGCTCGGCGGTCCGCGCGCGGGCAGCCTGGCGGACCAGGTGGTCGCGCTCGGCGACGTTTGTGGCCAGTCGGGCGGCTTCGGCGTACGCCCGGGCGGCAGCAGGGAGGTCGCTGCTGAGCTCGTGCAGGTGGCCGCGGACGGCGTGCCAGCGGTGGCGCTCGTCGAGCACCTCGCGTAGTCGATCGGTTTCGCGCAGCCCGGCGGTGGGGCCGAGGGCGTGGCCGACCGCGACTGCGCGCCCGAGCATCGCGGCGGGGTCCTGGTGCACCGGGTCGTCGGTGAGCGCGACGAGGTCGTCATACCAGGCGAGGATCTGCGGCCAGTCGGTCTCCGCGGCGCTTGCCGCGTCGTCGTGCAGGGCGGCGATCGCTGCCTCGATTTGATAGCGGCCAGGGCGCTCAGCGGCCAGCGCCGATTGCAGGACGCGTACGCCCTCGGCGATCTCGCGCTTGTCCCAGAGGCCACGGTCCTGTCGGTCCAGCGTGACGATCCGGCTCTCTGAGTCCAGGCGCGCCGGGAGGCGGGCGTGGTTGAGCAGCATCAGCGCAAGCAGCCCGCGCGCCTCCGGTTCCTCGGTGGCCAGGGTGAGTTGGCGGGCGAGCCGGATCGCCTCGCCGGCCAGGTCCAGCCGGCCCGCGTGGCCGGCGGTGTAGATCAGGTAGAGCACGCGCAGCACGACGGCGAGGTCGCCGGGCTGGTCCAGGCGCCGCCCCCGGAGGGCGCGCTTGGCGCGACTGATCCGCTGCGCCATCGTCGCCTCCGGCACGTAGAAGGCGTCGGCGATCTCCCGGGTGGAGAGGCCTCCGACCGCGCGCAGGGTCAGCGCCACCTGCGACGCGGGCGCAAGGTCGGGATGACAGCAGCAGAACAGCAGCAAGAGAGTGTCGTCGCCCTCCTGCGTGGCGGTGGGCCGCGGCTCGGCGGACGTCGTTTCCTCGCGGCGCTGACGGGCGGCCTCGCTGCGGCGGGCGTCGACGAGCCGCCGGGTCGTGACCGTCGTCAGCCACGCGCGCGGGTCGCGCGGCGGGTGCTCGGGCCACACCCGCAGCGCCTCCAGTAGAGCGTCCTGCAGCGCGTCCTCGGCGGCATCGAAGTCCTCGCCCCGGCGGACCAGGCCCGCGAGCACCCGCGGGACGAGAGCGCGCAGGGCGCCCTCGTCCAGCGGTCGCGTCGGCTCGTCGATCACGCCGGATCAGTCCTCCGACGGCGCCTCGGACATGATCTCCCGCACGTCGATCCACTCATACAGGGGCTCGCCGCGGGGGCCGGGCTCAGACGAGACGTACGCGGCGAGCTCGAGCGCGCGCTCGCGAGACTCGACGTCGATCATGTACCAGCCCGCGATCAGGTCACTGGTCTCAGGGTGCGGGCCCTCGGTGGTGACCGGCGCCGCGTCCGGACCGCCGTAGCGCACCCAGGTACGCGCCGGCGTGAGCGCCTGCGCGTCGACGTACTCCCCGCTCTCCTGCAGCAGTTCGCTGACATGTCTCTGAAAGGCCATGTGCGCCTCCACGTCCTCGGGCGCCCACTGGTCAATCGGCGGGAAGGGATGGTGCTGCTCCGGGCCGCCACGGTAGTGCTTGAGAAGCAGGTACTTCGGCATCGTCGTCTCCTAGGGTCGTGGGTCGCGCCTGTCGCGGCCCTTCACCCGGTGAGCGGAGCCGGCCAGAGCTTCTCGACATGGAACCACTCATGTCCCTGAGCCCGCAGTCTTGGTGCGATGAATCCAAGCTGCCGGCCCGCCCAAGCGGTCGCGGGCCGGCGCGGTCAGCAACTGGCGTGCCACACCCCACCGGAACTCCCGCTCAAGCTCGCCGGCGCGCGCCATCAGGACGGTCGCGCCCGCGGCGTGGGCACTCGCGCGCCCGGCCTCGAGCAAAGCCGAACTTGGCGATTCCGGCGGCCCCAAGCACGAGCGAACCAGACCGATGGCCCCGCGCAGGGAGTCGGGTTGGCGCTAGAACACCTCTCGCGCGCAACTCGGTGACAGCATGATTGGACGACATGTCGACAATGTGGGCGGTCATTCAGCACGTCTCCTATGAGGGGCAGGGCAACATCGCTTCCGCGCTGCGCCGCGCTCGGCTGCGCTCGGTCAACCTCCGGCCATTTCGAGGCGAGCTGCTGCCGAGAGCCGCGGACCTGTCGGGGCTGATCGTGCTCGGCGCGCCGAGCGGGTCGGCGGACGATGAGACCACCGAGCATCTCGCGGCCGAGCGACAGCTGCTCAGCGACGCCGTCGGCCTTGGGCTACCAGTTCTCGGTGTCTGCTTCGGCGCGCAGCTGCTCGCGGTTGCGTTGGGCGGGCGTGTAGTTACGGACGGCGTGCTCGAAGTCGGCATCGGCGACGCGACACTCACGGCTGCGGGACGCGAGGATCCCGTTCTCGGTTCCGACACCGACGCGCTCGAGGTGCTGCACTGGCATCGCCACAGCTACACGCTGCCGCCAGGCGCGGTGCGGCTGGCGACCAGCGATCGATGCGCCGAGCAGGCGTTCAGGGTTGCCGACAACGTCTACGGATTGCAGTTTCACGTCGAGATCAACGGCGAACTGGCGGGGCGCATTGCCGACGAGATGCCTGACGGCGCGCTGGAGCCGGGCGCCGTTGCCCGTGCGAGCGCGTGGGGGCACGCAGTGCTCGACCGCTTCCTGGCGCTTCACCAGACCCGCCCGGTGGAAGCTACCAGTCCGGCGGGTCGGATCGGTACCAATTTGTCGCGCGACTAGAGTGCCATTTCGATGGACCCGGACGTGATCGTTCTGAACGGCGGGTCGAGTTCGGGAAAGTCGTCGATCGCCCGGCACCTCCAGGATCTGCTTGATACACCGTGGGTCCACTTGGGGGTGGACGACCTGATTGACGCCCTCTCGCCGCCGCTGGTCGGCGACGCTTCGCCCGGTCTCGGTCGCGAGCAGCCTCGCCGTGGGACGGCGCGCACTGACCGGGTCGCCGGCATGGCGGCGGCGCAGGCGCGGGCGGTGCACGACGGGGTCCGCCATGACCTCGTGGTCGATACGTCGACCACACCACCGAAGGTTGCGCACGAGCGGTCCTGACTCACCTGCGCGGTCGGTGAGGACGATTCCGCCGTTGCGTCAAGTGCGGCCAACGAGAGCCGAAGCGAGCCGAGATCGTTTCCGTTCAGGCAGCGCCCCGCGGGCCGAAGCTGCAGGCGGTCGCCGCCTGCCTGAACGCTGGCGACCTCATATCGAGCGAGCTCGGGATCGCGAGCAGGTACCCCCCGTGGCCGATGATCGCGTTGTAGCCGGCCAAGCTGGTGGGCGGCGAGCCCGCCTGCGGGTCCGGGAAGCTCGAGATGCCGTGGCGTCGCATGCACTTCGCGATCTGCAGCAGTTGAGCATGTGCCTGCGCCGATGGAGGTCCCGAGCCAGAACCGCCGCCGGGCAGCAGATGCCTACAGGACGCCTGGGCCGACTGAAACCCGGGCGAGTTGATCTCCGAGCTCGAGCCGAGTGGCTGGATTCCCGGAGCACTGGCTTTCGGGTCAGGGAAGTTCGCAACCCCGTGCGAGCGCATGCACGTTGCGAACGCCAACCCGGAGCCCGACACGCTCGCCGCGGTCGGGTTGTGTGAGCTTCGCCCGCATCCTGCCACCAGGCTGCCGCCCACCAGCGTTGCCACGGTGAGCAAGGTCGCGAGCTTCCGGAGGCTGCGTGCTTCGTTGTACGCCTGGGCGGTTGGCCGGACCGGTCGCACTCTCGACGTCGTTGTACGACCTGACAAATAACACGGTCATAACGCCGTTACGCCGACGTTACGCAGCCGCAGGACCCGCGAATCCGTACAGGTCCCACAAGGTCGGGAACGTCCACCTAGCTGCGCGCGGGTTTCTTGCCGGTGACCAGCAGGCGGATGACGCTGATCAGGCCGACCGCGACCAGCGCGAGCGACACGATCTCGAGCCTTCTCTCGGCCTGGGGCGTGAGCTTTCTCGGCGGGGGGAAGCCTGCGCGGGCGATCGTCGCCGACGTCCATCCGCTCCACCAACCGGCGCAGCCCAGCCGCAGGCTGTTCCAGGTTTCAGCATCCAGCCGGCGCCGCCCGACGGCCAGGATGACAGCCCACACGGCGGCGCAGCCGATGCTGTACCGCGTGTACGTGTTCGCCTCGAGCTGCGTCTTGATCCGTGAGATCCCGTCCTGGGGCATGTGATCCTCCGATCCTCGCATGGGGTGAACGCCTCAGAGGATTCTCCACCGGATTGCTCCTCGCGGCCGGTGAGTTTCGCCGTCCTGGGCGGTATGTACAGACGAGGTTCGTTGGAGCCTCACCATCGAGACATACGTCAAAGGAGGATTCCGATGTTGCACAGCCGCTCTGACGACAAGGCCGCGATCAACGTGATGCTGAGCGAGATGTACCAGGCCTGGACCGACAATGATGCCGACGGCTTCACCAAGTACTACACCGACGACGCCACCGCGATCCTGCCAGGGTCGCTGCGCGGCAGTCGCAAGGTGGTGCGCGACCTGATGGCCGCCGGGTTCGAGGGCCCCCTCAAGGGCAGTTCGACGGTTGACAAGCAGCTGAGCCTCCGGTTCGTCGGTCAGGACGCGGCCGTCGCGATCAGTGAAGGCGGGATCCTGTTCGCCGGCGAGGACGCCGTGCCGGAGGCTCGAAAGATCCACGCGACCTGGGTGTTCGAGAAGCGCGACGGCCGATGGATGGTCGCCGCCTACCACAACAGTCCGGTGCAGACGCCCGAGCACGCCTGACAGAGTTGCTGAGCGTACCCGAGCAGCGACCCCCGGCGATATTGCGGTCCGGGGGTCGCCGAGGCGACAGTCGATCGGCCGGGTTGGGCCAAAGGAGAATGCGGTGACGACGATCCAAGCCGGGCCCGGCTTCGACGAGCTGATCGAGCCGTATCGAACGGAACTGCTCGCGCACTGCTACCGGATGCTCGGCTCAGTGCACGACGCCGAGGACGTGGTCCAGGAGACTTATCTGCGCGCGTGGCGAGCTCGGGCGCGGTACGACGAATCGCGCAGCTCCCTGCGGACCTGGCTCTACAGGATCGCGACCAACGCCTGCCTGAGCGCGTTGGCCAGCGGCGGCCGCCGCCCGCTGCCGTCGGGGTTCGTCGCCGAGTCGGACCCGCTGAAGCCGCTGGTGCGGGCCCACGAGGTGACCTGGCTTCAACCAATACCCGACGCCTTGTTGGATGCACGCGACCCTGCGAGCACGACGGTCGACAGGGGCAGCCTTCGCCTGGCGTTCATGGCCGCGCTCCAGCACCTCTCGGCCCGGCAGCGTGCTGTCTTGATTCTGCGCGACGTGCTCGACTTCTCCGCCTCGGAGACCGCCGAGATCATCGGCGGCACCGTGATCTCTGTGAACAGCGCGCTGCGGCGCGCACGGTCGAGCATTGAGGCGACCGGTGCCCAGCCAGACAGGCTCCGCGAAACGACCGAGGTTGAGCAGCGCGCCATCGTCGAGCGCTACATGAGTGCCTTCGAGAGGGCCGACGTCGAGGGGCTCAAGCGGCTGCTGGCTGATGACGTCCTCATGGAGATGCCACCGATGCTGAACTGGTTCACGGGTCGGCGCAACTACGCGATCTTCATGCAATGGGTGTTTGAGGCTGCCGGCACCGACTGGCATCTCGAGCCGCTGCGGGCCAACGGGCAACTCGGCTTCGCGGCGTACCAACGAATCGGCAACACCTACAAACTCCACACCGTCCAGGTCTTCACGATCTCGCCGACCGGGATCACACGTAACTCGGTCTTCCAGGACGAAGACATCTTCGCCTCGTTCGGGCTGCCGGCCGAGCGTGACCGTAGCCTCTGATTCTCAGCGGTCGACCTCCCGCCGACCGAGTAGCCGGGCCGCCTCAGACTAGGCGACCCCTCCGTCTCAAGGATGGTCGCGGCCACGGCCGAGCGCGCGTTCAGGCGGGAGTGCTCGGTGAGCCAGGTTGACGAGCATCGATCGCCTCGGCCTCCAGACGTCCCGGTCTTCATATCGCCACGCATAGGTCAGCGCCCCCTGATGAGTGCAGTTGAGGAGCCCAGGTTCGCCGAGCTCATGAGCCGACCATGCATACAGTTGCGTAAGCCTCGGCACGATCACACCGAAGTCGAGGAGACGACCAAAACCGAGCTCGGCAGACAGGTAGGAGCTGACGTCATCAGTGAGGGGATATTCGGCAGGGAGCACGCGCGAGAGCTGGAGGAAGATCCCGGTCATCCCGAGTCTTGGGTCGCCAGTACGGGCGCGAGCGGACGAAGCCATCCAAGCGAGATTCGCGGCGCGGCGACAAGCGCGTGCGCATACAGCACACGGCAAAGAACCACATTCATGAAGAAGCGCTCGGCGGCGTTCTCCACCTCAGCCAGATCGCGGTGCTCGAGATACGCAGCTACCACACTCGCGTTGTGCGCCCGATACCAGGCGCGAGCCGTCGGGTAGTCGGCGAACGACATCCAATAGTCGACGGTCCGCGACGTCGGTGGACCCGCAAGATCACCGCTCAGCGCCACCGCCTCGCAGCCGTCGCGCAGCAGCCGCTCGTTCACTGCCCGCCACCAACGACTTCCGGGCCGCTCGCCGTCCAGCGGCTCGAGCACGCCGCGCCGCAGCTGCCAACGCATGAACGACATTGCCGCGCGCCTGTAGGGCAGATGTCGCGGAGCTTCGCCGAACGGCCCGTGATACAAGCGCTCAACGAGCGCGATCCGAGCAGCCGGATCGTCACGCACAGCAGCGACCCGCTCATCCGCCCACACCGCAGCCGGTGTCCTCGCCTCCATACGCTCATTCTCCACTGCCGCTGCCGGCGCGCATCATCCGCGGGTCGAGGAGGCGGGTCCGCCTCCGGTGAACGCGCTCGGCGCTTTGCACTTCTTCGCCGCCGCTGGAACACCGGCGGGCGGGGAGGTTGTCGAGCGGGAGTCTGGTGGGGTCCGCTTGCGCCGGGGTTACGCTCGAGGGGATCGGCCCGCAGGCCTCCTGGGCGGACTGGAATGCCGGGGAGTTCGGGGCCAGATCACTGCCGGAGCCGCCCGCGATCACGAGGTCGCCCTGTTTGTCGGGGTCGGGGGAAGTCAGGCACTCCGAATGCTGGCGCGGTTGTTGATCTTCACGCGCTCAGAGCACGAACGGAACCAGCATCTTCGTCTGCGCCTTGTAGCTGGGATACGCAGCCGGAAACGCGGTCGTCATCAGCCGCTCCTCGACGGTTGCGCTGTAGATGAAGTACGCGCCCAGCACGGGGAGCGCGATCAGCCAGAAGACATTGATCACCAGCGCAGTGCCGAGGATTGCGAGCAGCAGGCCGGAGTAGATCGGGTGCCGGACCAGGCGGTATGGGCCGCGCGTGACGAGTTCCGGCTCGGCCTTGCGCGTCATCGGCATACCCCAGTTGCGGCCGAGATAGATCCGCGCCCAGACTGCCAGCCCCAGCCCGGCCACGAGGAGAATCATCCCGACAACCTGCAGGGCCACGCTGTGCACGACGAGCGTGTCGGGCCTGAACGCCCGGAGCAAGATGAGTGCGACAAGGACCAGAAGGCCCGGGGGACACGCGCAACGACGGGACCCCTGCTTGGCCGTCGTGGCGGCGATCAGCCAGTACACCCCAAAGGCGATCCAAAGGGCGGAGACGGCAATCCGGAAAGTCATTACGCTCACCTGCCTTGCAGACGGCTCAAGTTGTGACCGACATCGTAGATTGGGGGCGCCGCCGCCGTAAGTGCCGGGCGGCCGAGTTCGGCCGTGACGTTTGTCATGAGTGCCGAGCGCGGCAGCAATCGGCCTCTGGGCCTGTGTTCCGGTGACGCTCAACGATCTGTGGCGCTCGGAAGCAGCGGCACTCCCGGACAGAACCCACCGCCGGCGGTCTCGGACTCAATGCCGACCCGGCTGGAGCCTGCGCCGCCGCGGTCCGAGGAGCCGCAACCGGAGCACTAAGATGAGGTCATGACCCGCGAAGAGGCGCTTGCCGAAGTACAACGTATGCGGGTCTCGGACCCGGAGGCGACCTGGCTTGCGACCGAGCGCGGCGGCGAGTGGACCGTCGCTCGTGTTGGCTTGACGCAGACCAAGCCGACTGGCACGGCGACCAAGGCGGCGCCCGAGCCCCCGCCCGGCGATCCGCATTCGCCGATCGAGCGCGCCACGTGGTTCGCCGGCACCGGCGGCTGAGCGACTCCCGACACGCCCTTCAGCGACAGCTCACTACTGACCAGGGTGCGGGCCGGGGAGGGTCACGGGCGCGAGGAGCCACCCGATGGAGGATCGTGCGGTCACCACACGACGAGCCGCGGACACCGTGGCTTTGACTCGCGACACGACCCAGGAGGTTCAGATGTCCGCTACTGACGTTGGAGATCGACCGACCAGCGACAGCGCCGCTATTCGGCCGTTTCAGGTCGGCTTCCCCGAGTCGGAGCTGACCGAGCTGAGCAGGCGCATCAACGCGACCAGGTGGCCTGAGCGAGAGACCGTCAGCGACGAGTCTCAGGGGGCGCCGCTCGCAATGATGCAGGAGCTCGCTGGCTACTGGGCAACGGACTACGACTGGCGAAAGTGCGAAGCGAAGCTGAACGCCCTACCTCAATACGTCACCGAGATCGACGGGCTCGACATTCACTTCATCCACGTTCGCTCTGACCATGAGGACGCGCTGCCGCTGATCGTGACGCACGGATGGCCTGGCTCGATCATCGAGCAGCTGAAGATCATCAAGCCGCTGAGCGATCCCACGGCGCACGGCGCGAGCGCATCGGACGCCTTTCATCTGGTGATTCCCTCGCTCCCGGGCCACGGGTTCTCCGCCAAGCCGACGAGCACTGGATGGGATCCCGTGCGCATCGCGCGCGCGTGGGTGGTGCTGATGAAGCGGCTGGGATATACCCGGTTTGTGGCCCAGGGCGGCGACTGGGGCGCGGCCGTCACGCAGACGATGGGCGCACAGGCCGCTCCCGAATTGCTCGGCATCCACTCCAACATGCCGGGTACCGCGCCGGCCGACCTCGTACCGGGGTTCGAGCACGGTGACCCGCCGCCAGCCGATCTCTCCGGCGAGGAGCTACGCGCGTACGAGCAGTTGAGCAGCTTCTACGCGACACACGTGGCCTACGCGCTGATCATGGCCACGCGACCGCAAACGCTCTACGGGCTGGCGGACTCACCGATCGACCTAGCGGCCTTCGCGCTCGACCACGGCGACGGCACGGGCCAACCCGGACTGGTGCGGCAGGTCCTCGAAGGCCGACTCCAGAGCGACCTGACGCGAGATGACCTGCTCGACAACATCACGCTCTACTGGCTGACGAACACCGGGGTTTCTGCGGCTCGTCTGTACTGGGAGAACAAGGCTGACTTCTTCGACGCCAAGCCGATCACGATTCCGTTCGCGATCAGTGTCTTCCCGGACGAGCTGTATCAAGCGCCGCGGAGTTGGGCAGAGCGGGCGTATCCCGACAACCTCATCTACTTCAACGAAGTCGATCGAGGTGGGCACTTCGCGGCCTGGGAACAGCCGGGACTGTTCTCCGAGGAGCTCCGCGCGGCGTTTCGGTCGCTGCGTTAGCGAGACGATGGTCGAGCGGTTGCACGTGCCTCGGTTCGCTGGGGCGGCCGAGTGGCTCAACTCAGAGCCGCTCGGCCCCGCCGAGCTGGAGGGCCACGTCGTGCTGGCGAACTTCTGGACGCTGACGTGCATCAACTGGCTACGGCAGGAGCCGTACGTTCGGGCGTGGTCGCGGGCCTACCGCGACGACGGACTCCTGGTCATCGGAGTCCACACGCCGGAGTTCTCCTTCGAGCACGAGATCGACCGTATCCGCGTCGCGATCGCGGAGCGAGAGATCGACTACCCGGTCGCGGTCGACAACAACTACGGCGTCTGGAGCGCGTTTGAGAACCACTACTGGCCGGCGCTCTATTTCATCGATGCGGAGGGAGTGATCCGCGACGAGCAGTTCGGCGAGGGAGACTATGAGCAATCCGAGCGCACGATCCAGCGGCTGCTCGGCGTGCAGCGTGACCTGGTCTCGGTCAGAGGGGCCGGCGTGGAGGCGGCAGCCGACTGGGATCACCTCCAGACGCCTGAGACATATCTCGGCCGCGAGCGCGGCGAGCGGTTCGCGCCAGCCGACGGTGCCGCGCTCGAGCCCAGCTCCTACGAGCTGCCCGAGCGGCTGCCGGTCAACCACTGGGCGCTCGACGGCGAGTGGACGATAGGGAGCGAGAACGTCGTGCTCGACAAACCCGGCGGGAGTATCGCCTTTCGGTTCCACTCGCGTGACGCGCATCTCGTGCTGTCGTCGGGAAAGCACGAGCCGATCCCGTTTCGCGTGCTCCTCGACGACCAGTCGCCCGGTCGGTCACAGGGGGTCGACGTCGACGAGGACGGGCACGGGCTGCTCCGGGACGGCCGCCTGTACCAGCTCGTGCGCCAGCACAACGGGGTCGGCGAGCGGACGCTGAGGATCACGTTCTCCCAACCGGGTGTCGAGGCGTATTCATTCACGTTCGGGTAGCCAGGATGGCGACGTACCCAAACAGCACTGCTGTAGCTGGAGACCGCCTGGTGGGGCAGTGCACAACACGCCGACAGCGGTGCTGTCACCGTGATGGTCAGATGCAGGGTGGGCCACTAGGGTGGACGCTTCCCTATCGGAGGAGGCGAACATGGTCGATCACCCGGATGTCCAGGGCCTTGTCACCGAGGCTCGCGATCATCTTCAGGCCGGCGATAACAAGGGTGCGGCGCGACTTCTGACAGACGCTGCCTACCACACGCACGACCCAGAGATCGAGCGGCAGGTACGCGAGCTGGCGTCACAGGGGCTCGAGCATGCAGGTCGGTTCAACAAGAGCCGCTGGACGGAGATCATCCGGATCGCAGATCTGCGCGCGCAGAGCGTCTGAATCAATCGGCAGACGGCGAGGGCCGCGCCGACCGGGAGGTCCAACCAGTCGGTCAGATCCACCCGGCGTTGATTGCGGGGTAGGCTCCCCGGGCCGATGTCGTACGAGTGCCCGATCAGCTAGCACCGGCGTCTGGCCGTGGACCCGCTCGAGTACGCCCGGCGCGATGGTCTCGCCCTCGCGGATCTGATCGCTCGGGCACAGGTGTCCGCCGCGGAGGTCGCGGCAGCCGCATTGGCGGCACACGAAATCACCAATTCGCAGCTCGGGGCCGTGATCGAGGTCTATGACCAGGCGGGCGATCCGTCCGCGGGCGATTCGTCGCAGGCGCCGTTCGCCGGGGTGCCGTTCCTGATCAAGGACGTCGGGCCCGAGTTCGCTGGGCGCCGACTCGAGCACGGGAGCAGACTGTGCGAGGGCTACGTCGGTGAGCGCGACAGCTCGTACGCGCGCCTGATCCTCGAGGCCGGCTTCAATCTGATCGGCCGGACCAACACGCCCGAGTTCTCGATGGCTATGAGCGCCCAGAACAAGCTCTACGGCGCGACGGAGAACCCGTGGATGCCCGGCTTCTCGACGGCGGGTTCGTCGGGCGGGGCGGGCGCCGCCGTCGCCGCGGGGGTGGTGCCGATTGCACACGCGTCCGACATCGGCGGCTCGACGCGCGGGCCGGCAGCATGGTGCGGCACCGTCGGGCTGCACCCATCGCGCGGTCGCGTTTCGTCGGGCCCTGCCGAGGCCGAGACCGGATTCGGCATGCAGCAGAGCTTCGTGCTGACCCGGACGGTCCGCGACACGGCGGCGGTGCTGGACCGGCTCGGGGTGGCGCAGCCTGGGGACCCGTTCGTTATCCGCCGCGCCGAGCGCCCGTATCTGGAGTATGTGACCGCGCCCGGTCCTCGCTTGCGGATCGGCTGGTCAGCCGAGCCGCTGATGGACGCACCGGTCGACCCGGAGGTTGCTGCGGCCGTTGAACGGACCGCGGTGGTGCTCGAGAGCCTGGGTCACGACGTCAGTCAGGCCGCTCCCGAGATCGATCTGGCAGCGATCGACCGGGCCTGTCTCGACGCCTGGTATTACGGATTCGATCGCTGGCTGGATGACTTCGCCGCCGCCACCGGCAGGCAAGTTGGGCCCGAAACCGTCGAGCGCGGGACGCTTCGCTTCTATCGGTTCGCCCAGAGCCGGTCACCACAACGGATGCTCGACGCGCTCGACGAGCTGAACACGATTCGTCGTGCGATCGGGCCGTTCTTCTGCGACCGCGATGTCTGGGTGTCGCCGACCTGCGCGCAGGTCGCACAGCGCCAGGGGGAGTTCAGCATGGATGTCGATCTCCCGCCGGAGGAGTTCCTGTATCGCGAGCAGCGACCGTGCCAGTTCCTCGTCCCCTACAACGCGACCGGTCAGCCGGCGATCTCGCTGCCGCTCGGACGGCACAGCAACGGGCTTCCGATCGGCGTGCAGATCGGCGCCCGGCCCGGCGAGGAGCATCACCTGATCGCGCTGGCCGCCGAGCTCGAGCAGGCGCTGCCGTGGGCGGATCGCACGCCGGTCCTGCATGTTTCGCGACTCACGCAGAGGGCCGAGGCTGTCGGTTGACACTTGACGACGACCTGCGCCGAGCTGGATTGGTCCGAGTCAGCCGTCTCGCTGACGACGGCGGCGAGCCTCGCGACGCTGTTGGCGGCGGATCTCGCGCGGCGGCCGAAGCTTGAGCGGCCGGTGGCGCGTGCGCCGCAGGATCAGGAATGCGATCGTGCCCCACATCGCCGGTACCCACAGAGCGATCGCGTGATAGACGACGGTCGCCGCGGTGGCGAGCGTGGCCGAGGTGCCGTAGATAACGAACATCCCCACCAGACTCCCGTCGAGGATCCCGATGTTGCCCGGGACCGGGATCAGGTTCGAGAGGTAGCCGATCTGGTAGGCCAGCACGATCGTCGCCAGCGGCGGCACCATTCCCGCCGCGGCGAAGCAGGCGGCGAGCACACCGATGTCACACCACAGAAAGGCGATCGCTCCGATGATCCGCCAGTCTCCGGTGAACATCACCTGCTCGGTCAGCCGGATCGTGGCGGCGACCTCGACCAGCAGCGTCCGCACCCGCCCGGGCGAACGAGAAGCCGCCAGCCGCTCGGAAAACCGCGGCAGCATCAGGAAGAACACGAACACGACGACGCCGACCATGCCGGGGACGAGGCTCAACAGCGGGTTGCTCGGTCCCGGCAGGATCCCGGTCCAGAGCCCGAGCCCGGCGAGCGCCAGGGTGATCACGTTGACGGCGCTGGTGAGCAGGAAGAGGACCGCCGAGCGCTCGGCGATGCTCGTCGGCTCGCCACCCCGCTCGACCAGCAGCCAGGCTCCGACGGCGACGCTGCCTGCGCCCCCGAGCGATACGGCCGCTCCGAACGCAAGCTCGCTGAGCGCGACGCGTGCCCCAAACCGGATCGGGGCACGGTCGAACACCTGCAGGAACGCGAGCACATAGCCGAGGCAGGAGAGGATCTCCAGCACGAACGCGACCACGAGCCAGCCACCGCTCATGTCGCTCACCGCGTCGGCCACGCCGTGCAACCCCGGCACGGCCAGCAGCAGCCCGACGACCATCGCGATCAGGATTCCGAGCGAGATCAGGCCGCGCCACAGGCTGCGACTCGGGTCGCCACTGCTGCCAAGCCCTTCGTCGTCGCCGGCGGCCTGGTTGACCCCATGGCCAGTCTCGTGATCGGCGGCGGCCATGGTTGACTATTCAAGCAGTGACACGCCTCGATCTTGACGGCCACGACGCAGTTGGTATTCGTGCGAACAACCCCAGTCCGTTCACGCTCAGCGGCACCAATTCGTGGATCGTCTCCAGCGATCCGGCGTGGCTGATCGACCCTGGACCTGACCTACCCGAGCACGTTGAGGAGCTCGTGGCGGAGATCGAGCGACGGGGTGGTTTGGGCGGGATCACGCTGACGCACGACCATCCCGATCACAGTCAGGCAGTCCCGCACCTGCGCCGGCTGTTCCCCGACGCTCCGCTCGCCGCCGGACGGGGCGATCCTGATGTCGTGTTGTCGGAGGGGACGCGCTTCGGGCCGCTCGAGGCGATCGCCACGCCCGGCCACGCGCCGGATCACTTCGCCTTCGTCGACGGCGAGCTGGGATTCACCGGCGACGCGGTCCTCGGTCAGGGCAGCGTCTTCATCGCGCCCGACCCCGGGGCACTGAGCGGCTACCTCGATGGCCTTGCGAGGCTCCGGCGGCGGTCACTGGGCTTGCTGTGTCCCGGCCACGGGCCAACCGTTCTCGATCCCGCGGCCAAGCTCGACGAGTACGTCACCCACCGGCTTGAGCGCGAGCGGCGGCTGGTCGCCGGCATCGACGCCGGGGCCCGCTCAGTCGACGAGCTGCTCGACGCGGCCTGGGATGACGCTCCGCCACAGCTGCGCCCGGCGGCCATGGTCACGCTCGCGGCCCACCTCGACAAGCTTGCCGACGAGGGCAGGCTCCCGCCGGACATACAGCGCCCCGGCCCCTTCACGCTCGCCGAGCCGTGACGGGTCAGACCATGGCGCGGCCGTTGGACGCCGCGAGCCGACGCGCGGCGAGCTTCAGTGCCGCGGCGAGCGGCGTCGTCTGCTCCGCATCCGCGTGCTCGTAGATCTCGCTCAGCGTGTTTGCGATCGAGCGAACGCGCCGCCGGGCGGCGGCGGCGTCATAGCCACCGAGCTCCTCGGCGATGTTGATCACGCCCCCGGCGTTGACGACGAAGTCTGGTGCCCAGAGGATCCCCTGCGCATGCAGCACATCGGCCATCCGGTCGTCGGCGAGTTGATTGTTCGCGGCGCCGGCGACGACCCGGCAGTGCAGCTGCGGCACGGTCTCGTCATCGAAGATCCCGCCCAGCGCGCACGGGACCAGCACGTCGACCTTGCTCACGAGCGCCGCCGCCGGGCTGCTCCAGCGAGCGCCGATCTGGTGCGCGAGCGTCCGCTTGCGGTCGTCGACATCGGCCACGGTCAGCCTCGCCCCGGCCCGCGCGCAGAGCTTCGCGACCCGCGAGCCGACATGCCCGAGTCCGATCACGCAGATCATGCGGTCACGGAGGGTCGGGTCAGAGAACGCGCGCTCACACGACGCGTGGATCGCGGCCTCGACGCCGAGCGCCGTCAGCGGGCTCGGGTCCCCTGAGCCGCCCCGGCTGCGGGCCAGACCCGCGACGAACTTGGTGCGCTGCGCGATCACGCCCATGTCACGACTCGAGGTGCCGACGTCCTCGGCGGTGATGTAGCGGCCGTCGAGCGCCCGGACCGTGTCACCGAAGTCAAGCAGCGCCGCGTGACGACGCTCGGCGGCGAGTGGCCGGTCGGCCGGCGCCATGATCACGCCCTTGCCGCCCCCGAGGCTGAGGTTGGCGACTGCGGCCTTGAGCGTCATCGCCCGCGACAGGCGCAGAGCGTCGCGGACGGCCGCTCGCGAGTCTCCGTATGACCACATCCGGCAGCCGCCGAGTGACGGGCCGCGTGCCGTCGAGTGGACGGCGACGATCGTGTACAGACCAGATCGCTGTCCCCGGCGGACGTACAGCTCCTCGTGGTCGAGGTTCTCGAGGTAGCGCTCTATGGTCCCAGCAGCCTACCGACGACGATCCGGTGCCGAGGGTGGCGCTTGGAGATGAAGCTGACCCTCCTCCCCCGGCTTGCTCGCGTCGTACTCGCGCCGACCGAGGTCGAGGCGACGGTCCCTGAGTCCGAGCCGATGCTTGCGCCGCCGCTCGTGTCAGTTCCGCCTGTAGATGTTGTTGTCGTGGCCGCCCCGGTCGTCGTGCCCTGTTCTGCGCCGGTGCCGGCACCGGTCTGCGTCGGCGTTCCGGTGCCGGTCGTGGCGCCGGTGCCCGTGCCGGTGCCAGCCGGCGTGCCGGTGGCGGTGCCGGTCGGTGTGCCGGTACCGGTTGTCGCGCCGGTGCCGGTGCTGGCAGGCGTGCCGGTGCCGGTCGTGGCGCCGGTGCCCGTGCCGGTCACGGTCGGCGTGCCGGTGCCGGTGCCGACCGGTGTTCCGGCGGCGGTCGTCGCGCCTGGTGTGCCGTCGGTGGGTGCGGTCGGCGTGTTGGTCGCGTAGAGGAGGTTGTCGGGGTCGAGCGTCTCGGTGATCGGGATCTGCCGGGTCGAGCTCGGGTTGCCGCCGCGGGTACCTGGGACGGCTCCCGGGCCGCTCGTCGGTGACTGCTGACTCTGTGCGCTCTGCCCGCCGCCAGTCGTGCTCGATCCGCCGGTGGACTTTGCGGAGCTGCGCCGAGTCCCGGCGGCCGAGGCGGGCGTGATCGCCGCTCCACCGTCAATGTCACCAGGAGCACTGCGCACGGGGACCGTGACGTGATGGTGGACGTGATGGGAGGGAGGGGTGGCCAGGGTGCGCTGAAGCTCGACTGCGCCTCCGGCAGTGACCACGGCTGCCGCCGCGAGCAGGGTCACGGCGTGGGCCGCGCCACCGGCGAGCAGGCCGGCCGCCGCTGCGGCTCCGCCGCCTGCGGCTCCACCGGCTGCCGCGGCTCCACCGCCTGCGACCGCGCCGCTGCCACCGGCCGCGCCGCCGCCGGCGCCGCCGCCCCACCCGAGCAGGTTGGCCAGCAAGCCCAGTGGTCCCAACGTCGGCGCCAGTGCGGCGAGGTTGCGACTGCAGCCGCGGAACTCGGCTCGGAACTGGCGGCAGTCCGAGCAGTCGCGCATGTGCCGTCGCGCGAGTCCGCTGGTCCGCACTCCCCGGTCGTGGGCCGTGATCAGGTCCTCGCGGATCGAGGCGCAGGCCGTATCGCGGGCCTCATGGGCCTGTGCGAGGCTGACTCTGGCCCTGACCAGCAGTGACTTGACCGCCGGCACCGAGACGCCGAGTGCGCCCGAGACCTCGATGTAGGGCATCCCGCTCAGCTCGCGCATCAGCAGCGCCGAGCGCTGCTGATCGGGCAGTCGCTGGACGTCGGCGATCAGCCGCCGCAGCGCGTCGCGCTGCTCGGCCTTGGCGACCGGATCGTGAGCGTTGGGGGCGAGCGCCTCGACCATCTCCATCGCGATCGCGTGCGGACGGCGAAGCTCGTCGACGCAACGGTTGTGGGCGATCCGGTACAGCCAGGCGCGAAGCGCGAGCTGGCGATCGTTGGCACGCAGGCCGTAGTAGGCGCGCATGAAGATCTCCTGCACCGCATCCTCGGGGTCCTGGCCGGTGCCGGACAGCATCTGCCGCGTGTAGGCGAACAGCCGCGGACGGTAGCGGTCATGGATGACGCTGAAGGCGTTGTCGTTGCCCTCGCGGAAGATCGTCACGAGCTGCTCGTCGGAGCGGATCCGGAGCAACGACGCGCCGAGAGTGATCCGGCTACGTCCGACGCCTACCGATGCTGGGAGTGCGGAGGCTTCCACAAAAGACCCTTGAGCATCCTAACGCCTGATCGCGGCGAAAGTTACGAATTGCGCCCGGTACGACCGCGTTCCAAAACAGCCGCAGATTGCGCGATTTCCCGCGTCCGGCCGGCTTCGGTATGGTCGCATCAGCACGGGTGCTTGCCCGCGCATCTCGAGCTCGCTCGGGCAACCACTTCGGCCCGGCGGCCAACCTGCCACAGACGATCACGCCCGCGGAACGGGGAAAGGGAAGAACAGATGGCTGACTACGCGGTTATCAATCCGGCGACCGGAGAGACCGTTCAGGAGTATCCGACGATCAGCGATGGCGATCTCGACGCCGCCATCGGCAGAGCGGACCGTGCGCACAAGGAGTGGGCCGCCTCGACAACCGTCGAGGAGCGGGCGGCACTGGTTCGCCGGGTCGGCGAGCTACACGGCGAGCAGCGCGAGCGGCTCGGCGAAATCATCGTGCGCGAGATGGGCAAGCCGATCGAGCAGGCACTTGGCGAGGTCGACTTCTGCGTCGACATCTACGGCTTCTACGCCGACAACGCGGCCAAACTGATGGCCGACGAGCCGATCGAGCTGATGGGCGGCGAGGGTTCGGCGCTGATCCGCCGGAGCTCGTTCGGAGTCCTGCTGGGGATCATGCCGTGGAACTATCCCTACTACCAGGTGGCTCGGTTCGCGGGCCCGAATCTCGTGATCGGCAACACGATCCTGCTCAAGCACGCGCCTCAGTGCCCGGAGTCCGCCGCCGCGATCGAGCAGCTCTTTCAAGAGGCCGGTTTCCCGCCGGACGCGTACATCAACATCTACGCGACCAACGATCAGATCAAGACCGTGATCGAGGACCCGCGCGTGCGCGGGGTGTCGTTGACCGGCTCCGAGCGTGCCGGCGCGGCCGTCGCCGAGATCGCGGGACGCAATCTGAAGAAGGTCGTGCTCGAGCTCGGCGGTTCGGATCCGTTCATCCTGCTGAGCACCAAGGACATGGACGCGGCCGTTGAGGCCGCCGTCGGCGCGCGGCTGGAGAACACCGGCCAGGCGTGCAACGCGGCCAAGCGCTTCATCGTGGTCGATGACCTCTATGAGCCGTTCCTGGAGAAGTTCACGGCGGCTCTGACCGCCGTCAAGCCGGGCGATCCGACGTCGGCCGATACTACGATCGGCCCGCTCTCCTCGTCGACGGCGACCGACCGGCTCGCCGATCAGGTCAAGCGTGCCGTCGATCAGGGCGCGACCCTGGTTGCCGGCGGCGAGCGCGAGGGCAACTTCTACTCGTCGACGGTGCTGACCGACATCAAGCCTGACAACGATGGATACCGCGAGGAGTTCTTCGGGCCCGTCGCCCAGGTCTATCGAGTGCCGTCGGAGGACGCGGCCGTCGAGCTGGCCAACGACACGCCCTACGGACTGGGCTCCTACGTGATGACCAGCGATCCAGACCAGGCGCTCCGCGTGGCAGACAAGATCGACGCCGGCATGGTGTTCGTCAATGTGGTCGGCGCCGATGGCGCCGAGCTGCCGTTCGGCGGCGTCAAGCGCTCCGGCTTCGGCCGCGAGCTCGGCAGGTTCGGTGCCGACGAGTTCGTCAACAAGAAGCTGATCCGGATCGGCGGCTGACGCGGACGTTGTGACCGCGGGGAGATCGTGAGCGCGGCGATCTGCGCCTGAGTGGGCGCGGGTCGCCGCGAGTGCTTCGTGGGGGCCGGGCCGGGCGCCGGCGTCTCCGTGTGCGCCCAAGGCCACCGCGCGGCGATACCCTCGTGATCTGAAATGGACGCGGCGTCGGGCATCGGGATCCCCGTGGCTTTCGGGGCGGGGTTGATCTCGTTCTTATCTCCCTGCGTGCTGCCGCTCGTCCCCGGCTACATCTCGGCTGTCGCCGGGGTGGCGCCCGACAAGGTCAATGCGAGTCGGGTGATCCTGCCGAGCCTGGCGTTCATCGGCAGCTTCTCGTTCATCTTCATCGCGCTCGGGCTGCTCGGGCAGCGGGCGCTGCGGACCGCGCTGACCGGGCCGGCGGCGCTGAAGATCTCAGGTGCGCTGATCATCGCGATGGGGATCGTGTTCGTGCTCGCCCCGTTCGTGCCGGCGTTCGGCCGCGAGTGGCACGTCGACAAGCTGATGACGCGGGCCGGGCGTAGCGGCCCGGCGCTGACCGGGGCCGCATTTGCGCTTGCCTGGACGCCCTGCACGGGACCGACCCTGGGGGCGATCGTGACGGCGGCTGGTACGTCGAACTCAGCCTCGCGAGGGGCGGTGCTGCTGGCCGCCTACTGTGCCGGGCTCGGAGTGCCGTTCCTGATCACCGGGCTTGCGTTCGGGCGGGCGACCGCTGCGTTCGCGGTGATCAAGCGCCACTACGCGATCGTGATCGGGGTCGGTGGGGCGGTCCTGATCTCGATGGGGGTCCTGATCTGGACCGGCGAGTTCACGCAGCTCAACATCACGATCAGCCATTGGCTGCAGACTCTGGGGCTGCCGGACTTCAACGCCGATACGTAGCGGTGCCCGGCCGGCGCGGGCCAAACCCGGCAGCTCGCTGACCGGGCCGACCCGTAGTACGCTGCGCGCCTCAGTAATTAGGGTCACCTAATAAGAGCGTCAAGTTGTGCTTCGCCCAGATTTAGTGGGGGGTGCTGACCGACCTCGTGGTCGCCTACGGCGGCGGCTGATCTGGCCGGGTCCCGAGGTCCGCGGCGCGCTGAGCGCCTTGGCCAACTCGGCCAGCCGGCCGCTCAACCGCTCGGACCGCGCGACCGCGCGACGGTGACCATCTCCGCGAGCGTCTGCGCCGCATCATGTCGTGGCCGCCAGCGAAGCTCGCGGCGCGCCTTGGCGGTGTCCATCAGCACCGGGTAGCGCAGCGATTCGATCCACTGTGCCTCGGCGGGCACGAACGGCACTCGGGCGACCAACTCCGCCGCGGCGTCGAGTGCGAATCCCGGCAAGCGGACGCTGTAGTAGCCGAGCGCCGCCGCCAGGTCAGACATCTTCAGCGTGCCCTCGCCCGCGAGGTTGTACACCCCGGCTTCACCCCGGCCGAGCACCGCAGATCGCATCGCGGTCGCGACGTCGTCGTGGTGCACGAGCTGAAACGGGACGTCCGTGTCGGGGATCACCGGCTTCAGCGCCGGCATCGACTCAAGCGCTGCAACGACGGCATCGGGCAGCCGTGCCGACAGCTGCACATAGGGGATGCTGTGGATCAGCGCCAGCGCGTCAGGGCCCGCGACGATGCATGGGCGAAACACGAAGCCAGCCGTGTCGCTGCCCTGCAGCAGCCGCCAGAGCGTCTTCTCGAGCTCGGCCTTCTGCGCCGAGTAGTAGTGGCGTCTGGTGCCCCGGGCCTGGAGATCCTCGGTCAGCAACTCGGGGTTGTCGCTGCGAAAGCCGTAGGCGGCGACCGACGATGCGTAGACGAGCCGTCTTGCCCCGGCGGCGACCGTCGCCGAGAACACGTTGCGCGAGCCCCGCAGGTTGACCGCCGTGGTCTCGTTGAGATCACCCATGATCGCGAACGCGAGGTGCACGACCACGTCGGCTCCGGCGACCAGTTCGCCGACCGCGTCGGGGTCGAGCACGTCGGCCTGGCGATATTCGGTCTTGTGCAGGCCCGCGGCGGCGGGGTCAAACGGGCTGCGGGCGATCGCGGCGATGCGTCCGATCTGGCGGCTTCGCTCGAGCGCTCTGAGCAGCGATCGACCGATGTCGCCGGTCGGACCGGTGACGGCGACCGTCAATTTGCGAGCCCGGGATCGCGGCCGGGCGTCGGTCACGGGTCGTAGTCCGGCTCGCCGGGGAGCACGATTCTGGCCGTCTCGCCCTCCTTGACGACGCGTGGCTCCACCGGCGCGACCGTGCTGGCGCGGGCGTGGCGCAGCAGCTCGTCAGCGGATCCGAACACGGCCAGCTGCTCGAGGTGCTTGATCGTCGGGAAGACGAGCAGGATCTCCCCGGCCCGAGACGCCGCGAGCGCGCTCTCGGGTTGATACCAGCGGGCGTCGACGACCTCTTGGCCGTCGATCTCCGGCTCGGCGCCGTCGGGCACGCTGGCGAGGAAGAACCAGGTGTCGTAGCGGATCTTGACCACCGCCGGGGTGATCCAGCGCGAGAACGGGACCAGCTGCGAGGGATCGGGAAGCGTGATCCCTGCCTCCTCGCGCAGTTCGCGGACCGCTGCGGCGCGAAGGGCCGCGTCGCCGTCACCGTCCTGGGCGCTGACGGCGCCGCCCGGAAACACCCAGGCGCCCCCCATGAAGCGCGCCTTCGGCGTACGCTGGGCGAGCAGGACCTCGAGGCCGTCGCCTGCGCCGCGCAGGAGGATCACCGTGGCGGCGAGCCGCGGGACCGTTGCCGGACCGCTATGGAGCTCTGCTCCTGGCTCGGGACGATCGGTCGGCACGCCCGCGACCCTACCTGGAGTTGGCGGTCGATACGCTTGCGCGCGTGAAGTACATGTGCGAATCGTGTGGGTTCATCTACGACCCGGCGGAGGGCGACCCCGACGGGGGGATTCCGCCCGGGACCGAGTTCGCTGACATCCCCGACACCTGGTTCTGTCCTGTGTGCGGGGCCCGCAAGCAGGACTTCACGCCCTACGAGGATTAACGCTCCGCGTCGGCGCCTCAGGCAGCGGCGTGGGCGAGCCGGCCGACGCTCACCTCGGCGATCGACGACGCCGTGATCGCGACC
The DNA here is from genome assembly GCA_963770885.1 of uncultured Solirubrobacterales bacterium. Classification (GTDB taxonomy): domain Bacteria; phylum Actinomycetota; class Thermoleophilia; order Solirubrobacterales; family Solirubrobacteraceae; genus Palsa-465. Next base: position 830,173 of record CAVYRI010000005.1, read on the forward strand.
AGGCGCCGGAGGTCGTGCTCGGAGATCGCCAGCGGCGGCATCAGCACGATCACATCGCCGAGCGGCCGGATGATCGCCCCGCGGTGGCGCGCTGCCAGCGTCACCCGGTGCCCGAGCCGTGCGTCCACGGGGGCCCGGGTCAGCTCGATCCCGACCATCATTCCGCGCTGTCGAACCTCGGCGACGCCGGGCAGCATCGCCACCCGCTGTTCGAGCAGCCTCGACAGGAGGTCGATCTTCGGCTGCAGCTGCTCGAGCGTCCGCTCGCGGTCGAACGTTTCCAGGGTCGCGATCGCCGCCGCGCAGGCGAGCGGGTTGCCGGTGAACGTGTGGCCGTGGAAGAAGGTTCTGAACTCCTCGAAGCGGCCGAGGAAACCCTCATAGATCCGCTCCGTGGCCAGGGTCGCGGCGAGCGGGAGATAGCCACCGGTCAACCCCTTGCCGACGCACAGGAGATCGGGGGTCACGCCCTCGTGCTCACAGGCGAACATCCTGCCGGTGCGCCCGAAGCCGGTCGCCACCTCGTCACAGATCAACAGCACCCCGTGTTCGTCGCAGAGCTCACGCACCTCGCGCAGATAACCCGGCGGTTGCAGCAGCATTCCGGCGGCACCCTGGACGAGCGGCTCGACGATCACCGCCGCAAGCTCGCCCCGGTGCTCGGTCAGCAGCTGTTCCAGGTGCGAGGCGTCGCCGGCGCGTGCCTGCAGCGCTTCGAACAGGAGCGGACGGTAGAGCGAGTGGAACAGGTCAATCCCGCCGACCGACACGGCTCCGATCGTGTCTCCGTGGTAGGCGTTCTGAAGGCAGATGAACCGCGTCCGCCCGGTGTCGGAGCGCTGCACCCACCACTGGAACGCCATCTTCAGCGCGATCTCGACCGCGGTCGAGCCGCTGTCTGAATAGAACACGCGCTCGAGGCCGTCAGGTGCGACCTCAACCAGTCGCCGCGCGAGCTCGATCGCCGGCTCGTGGGAGAGGCCGAGCATCGTCGTGTGCGCGACCCGATCGAGCTGGGACCGGATCGCCTCGTCGATCGCCGGATGGCGATGGCCGTGGACGTTGCACCACAGCGATGACACGCCGTCGATGTACGCACGCCCGTCGGTGTCGTAGAGGTTCGTACCGACGGCGCGGTCGATCACGAGCGGCGGCCCGTCCTCGCACCAGCCCTGCTGCTGAGTGAACGGATGCCAGAGATGTTGAAGGTCGGACTCGACCAGAGCAGAGGTGGTGGACATGTCAGAAACGTAGAGCCGCGACCGGTCGGAAGATCCGCCCCTGCAAAGCGCCACAAACCGTGGCCGCAAGCGGTTTTTCGCTACGCGAGCCAGCGGTCGAGCGGCAGCGATCGGCCCGCCCGCGCGAGCTGCTCGCCGGCGGCCCGCGAGACCACGCCGAGCGTCCTCACCTCGACCTCGCCGAGCCGCTCGATCGTCTCGAGATTTGAGCTCTCGATCATGCTCGGCCGCTCGGGCCACGGGGTCAGGACGACGCCGGCCACGGTCAGCCCGACGGCGCGGGCGGCCTCGAGCGTCAACAGCGTGTGGTTGATCGTGCCGAGGCCGGGGCGAGCCGCGATCAGCACCGGCAGGCCGAGCTCGCGCGCCAGGTCACGGACGTTTGAGTCGCCGTCGAGCGGCACGAGCAGGCCGCCGACGCCCTCGACCACTAGCGTCGCGCCCGGCGTCGCGAAGGCCTGGATTCCCTCGACCAGTGACCGCAGCGGGCGCGCGCGACCGGACAGCGCCACCGCGAGATGGGGGGACACCGCGGGCCCATACGTCTCGAGAACCACCTGCTCGGGACGGCACCCGGCCACCCGCGCAAGGAGCTCGTGATCGGCCGGCCACTCGCCGGTGGGGGGCTCGTCGAGCCCGGTCAGGACCGGCTTCAGCGCTCGGACCTCGACGCCGGCGCTCCGCAGCGCCGCGACGATCGCCGCCGTCAGAACGCTTTTGCCGACTCCGGTATCGGTCCCGGTGACAAAGCAGCCGCGCACCGAGCGCGGGCCCTCAGAGCGCCACGTCTATGCCGCGCGGCGGATCGGCTCGGGCGCTTCGAAGTCGAACACCCCCGGTCGTGACGTGCGCGCGGGCTCGCGTCCGCGCTCCGGCTCGTGCTTGGCCTCCGAGGCCGGCTGAAGCTCGGGGTCGGACGCAACTGCGGCGAGCCGCGTTCGAGGTTCGAATCCGGCCGCCCGGGCAGCCTGCCCGAGCGTCTGGGCCGCGGCGCGGAGCTCCTCCTCGCGGTGAGTGGCCATCACCGCCAATCTCAGCCGCGAGGTCATCGGTGGCACGGTGGGGGGCCGGATCGCCTGGGCGAACACGCCCTGCGTCAGCGCCGCCTCGCAGATCTGCATCGCGAGCTGCGCCTCGCCGATCACCAGCGGCAGAATCTGGGTCCGTGAGCCGGCCACGTCGAACCCTTCGCGCTCGAGGCCCTCGCGCAGCGTGTTCGCGTTCGCGTTCAGTTTGGCGACCCGATGGGGCCGCTCCCGCAGCAACTCGAGCGCCGCGAGCGCCGCGGCGGCGGCGGGCGGGGGCAGCGCGGTCGAGAAGATGAAGGTTCGCGCGGCGTTGACGAGGTAGCGCGCCATCGCCGCGTCACAGGCCACGAACGCCCCGTAGGAGCCGAGCGCCTTGCCGAGCGTTCCGACGATCACATCGACCTGGTCCTCGAGGCCAGCCTCGGCGAGCGCGCCGCGGCCGCCCGGTCCGAGCACGCCGGTCGCGTGGGCTTCATCGACGAGCGTCCGCAGACGGTGTCGCTCGGCGAGCTCGACGATCTCGGTCAGCGGAGCCACGTCGCCGTCCATCGAGAACACGCTGTCGGTCACGATCAGCGCGCCGCGGCCCTCGGCCTGCTCGATCCCCCACTGCAGGTGCTCGGGATCGCAGTGGTTATAGACGAACACCTCGGCGCGCGACAGTCGGCAGCCATCGATGATCGAGGCGTGATTGAGCTCGTCGGAGAAGACAACTTCCCCTTGGCGGGCGAGCGCGGCGATCGAGCCGGCGTTGGCGAGGTAGCCCGAGCCGAACACGAGCGCGGTCTCGCGCCGCTTGAACTCGGCCAGCTGCTCCTCGAGCCGGCGGTGGATCGTCATCGTCCCGGAGACGAGCCGCGAGGCACCGGCGCCGACGCCCCAACGCATCGCCGCGTCGCCGGCGGCCTGACGGAGCGCCGGGTGATCGGCAAGCCCCAGGTAGTTGTTGGAGCACAGCAGCAGAACCGGCTTGCCGTCGAGCACGACGCGGGGCCCCTGGGGCCCGCTGACGAGACGGGTGCGGCGATGCAGGCCAAGGGACCGCAGCTCGCCCAACCGCGCCTCGATGTCGATCATGCTGCCTCCCGTTCCTGCTTTCGTTTGTGGCCTCGATTGGGCGCCCCATCAGGACGCGCAGGCACGGTCCGCTTGGCGGCGAACCGCAGCTGGGTCGAGGGGTCCCAGAGCTTGATCTCGAGCGTCGCGCTCTCGACCGGTGCGCCGAGGGCATCAGCGAGCACGTCGGGGGTTTCGCCCGCGAGCCAGCCGGTGCGGTTGTCGGGCCGCGGGTTGGCGCCGTTGTCGGGCTGGCGAGCGACGTTCAGCCCGAGGTCCTCGAACATCTCGCGATCGGCCTCCGGCGTGTTGCCGAGCGTGGTCAGGAAGTTGCCCATCATCACGCCATTCAGTCCCGCCTTGACCGCGGTCGCCTGCAGCTCACCGAGGTTCTCGACCCGTCCACCGCAGAGCCGGAACAACGCCTCGGGCAGGATCAGCCTGAAGATCGCGATCCACTTGACCGCCTCCCACGGATCCATCAGCTCGCGGTCTCCGAACTTCGTCCCGGGGCGGGGGTTGAGCAGGTTGATCGGGACACTGGTCGGGTTGATGGACGCGAGCTCGAAGGCCATCTCGACCCGCTGCTCGTGGGTCTCACCGAGGTTCAGGATCCCGCCGACGCAGGTCTCGAGACCTGCCTCACGGACCGCGTCGATCGTGCGCAGGCGGCCCTGGTAGCGGACCGTGGTCGAGACCTCGGGGTAATAGGACTCGGCCGTCTCGACGTTGTGGTGGACGCGCTGGATGCCCGCGTCCCGGAGCGCCTCCGCGCGCGGGACCGTGATGTGTCCAACCGATGCGCAGCGCTTGAGGTTCGTGTGCTCGGCGACCAACCGCGCGCCGGCCAGCACCTTCTCGAAGTCCCGTGCCGACAGGCCCTGACCCTGGGTGACCATGCAGAACCGGTGCGCCCCCGCCGCCTCGGCGGCACGGGCATGCTCAAGGATCTGCTCGGGCTCCATCATCGCGTGCAGCGGCGTCTGCGCGTCGGCGTACTTACTCTGGGCGCAGAACCCGCAGTCCTCGGCGCAGCCGCCTGACTTGGCGTTGACCAGCGAGCACATGTCGGTCGAGTCGGCGAACCGCTCGACGCGGGCGTCCCACGCACGTTGGACGAGCGCTTCGATCTCCTCGTGCTTCTCGAGACCCCCGAGGTGCAGTGCCTCCTCGCGGGTGATCAACGGCGGCATTGACGCGGGAAGCTAGCCACGGGGTCGGACGAGTCCGACACAGGGCCCACAACGCGGTCCGTTTATGATGATCCGTCGATGCCCGATCGCCTCCACTTCACCGACTCCGACGAGGCCAACGAGCTGATCGCAACCGACCCGATGGCGTTGCTGATCGGGTTCGCGCTCGACCAGCAGGTGACGGTTCAGAAGGCCTTCTCCGGGCCGCTCGCGCTGCGTGAGCGCCTCGGATCGATCGACGCGCAGACACTCGCGGCAGCCGACCTTGAGCCGATCTTCCGCGAGCGGCCCGCGATCCATCGCTTCCCGGGCTCGATGGCGCGGCGGGTCCACGATCTCGCCGTCTACATCCGCGATGAATACGACGGCGACGCCGCCCGCGTCTGGAGGACTGCGGCGGACTCAGACGAGCTGCGCGCCAACCTCGAGGCGCTGCCCGGATTCGGCGAGATGAAGGTCAAGGCGCTGGGCTCGGTGCTGGCCAAGCGGTTCGGAGTCGCAGCGGCGGCTGATCTGGTGCCGTGGCATCCGACGCTCGGAGACGTCGATTCGGCTCAGGCGCTGGCCGATTACCAGGCGACCAAGCGCGCCCACAAGGCGGAGTGGTCCAAGTCCCGGGCTCGCGCCGCCGAGGCCGGGTAACCAGTCAAGGCCATCGTCTAGCGCCCTTTCCACTCCGGCGCCCGCTTCTCGGCAAACGCCCGGACGCCCTCCCTGAAGTCCTCGGAGGAGAAGCAGTCGCGGCGCAGCTGCAACAGCTCGCGTTCGACGTCGGGCGCGAGCGAGCTAGCCGCCGCGAGCACGGCGGCGATCACCCGTTTGTTGCCGCGCTGCGAGAGCGGTGCGTTGGCTGCGATCTCGGTCGCCAGCTCGAGGGCGTGTCGCTCGAGCTGCTCCAGCTCCACGACCCGGTTTACGAGCCCCCAGTCGCGAGCGGTCGCGGCGTCGATCCGGCCGGCGACCATGAACAGCTCGCGCGTCCGGGGCGCCCCAATCGTGTCAATGAACTTCTTGATCCCCGTGTGCGAGTAGACCAGCCCGAGCTTGGCGGGCGGCATCGCCAATTTGATCGAGTCGGCCGCGATCCGCAGATCGCATGAGACGGCGAGCTCGAGGCCGCCGCCGATCGTGTGGCCGTTGAGCGCCGCGAGCGTCGGATACGGGTAGGCGTCGATCGCGTCGATCGCGGCGGTGAACGGGTGTGCGATGAGCTTCTCGGCCTCGTCGGCGAGGACCCGGTCGGGCAGGTCACCGATGTCGTAGCCGGCCGAGAAGACCCGCTGCTGGCCGGTGACCAGCACGCAGCGCGCGTCGAGTTGGGGCATCACCTCGGCGAAGCGGTCGAGGATCGCGCGGTCGAGCGCCCCGCGCTTGGCCGGGTTGGAGATCACCAGCCGCGCCACTCCGGGCGCGGGCTCGTCGATCAGCAGCCGGCCGCCTGGACTACTCGAGGACAACGAGCGTGTCGCCCTCGGACACCGACTGACCCTCGCTGCACAGGATCTCCTTGACGACCCCGGGATCCTCGGCCTCGACGGGCATCTCCATCTTCATCGATTCGAGGATCACGACCGCATCGCCCTCCTGGACGCTGTCGCCGACCTCGACTTCGATCTTCCAAACGGTGCCGGTGATGTGCGCTTCGACGTCTGGCAACTCGTCACTCCTGGGGTTCGGCGCAGGACGGAGCGGAGCATAAACGCGCGTCCTGACGCGCCGAACTCGTGCACTTGTGTCGATCGGGTGCCGACGGCGCGTGCACGCCTTTACATGGCCGCCGCGTCCGCCGATAATCGGCTCGGGATGAGCAGGACTGGGGTCTGTTCGCTTGTGGCGGTGCTTGCCGCGCTCTGGACTACGGGCGCGACGCTTGCGGTTGGCGCTCCGCGCGCGTCGCGCCCGTCGATCGGCGGCGGCGCGAACCGGATCGCAATCGACGCGCCGGCCAGCGCCAAGCCACGCAAGACCTACAACATGACGATCCACGGCTTCGCGCGGCGCCGCGCCACCGCGTACCTGTTCGTCGACTACGTCGGCTGCGCGGGCTCGTTTGCGACTGAGCGCGGGCGCGCCGCGGCCGCCTCTGACTCGTACGCCGTCAGGGGGCGCTTCAGCGAGCTGTCGGGCTGGAAGTCGTCCACCCGCGGGGCCGATCACGCCTGCGCCTATCTCGTCGGGCTGCGGTCGGGAGCCGTCCTGGCGACGGCGCACGTGTCATTCCAGGTCCGCTGACCGCGTTTGCAGGCGCTGCCAATATGCGCGGACGATGATCCTCGCGATCGACCAGGGCACGACGGGCACGACCTGCCTGGTGTTCGACGGTCAGACCGAGCTGATCGGACGCGCCTACCGCGAGTTCCACCAGCACTTCCCGCGCCCTGGCTGGGTTGAGCATGATGCGACCGAGATCTGGGAGGTCACGCACGCGGTCGCCGGTGAGGCGCTCCGGGATGCCGGGATCGCGCGCCCCGGCGAGCTCGACGCGGTCGGGATCACAAACCAGCGCGAAACCGTCTGCGTCTGGGACCCCGACACGGGCCAGCCGCTGTATCGCGCGATCGTCTGGCAGGATCGCCGCACCGCCGCGCGCTGCGATCAGCTGCGCGACCAGGGCCACGGGCCGCTCGTCCGTGAGCGGACCGGCCTGGTGCTCGATCCGTACTTCTCGGCGACCAAGATCGAGTGGCTGCTGGACAACGTCGACGGGTTGCGCGACCGCGCTCAATCCGGGACGGCGATCTTCGGCACGGTCGACGCCTGGCTGATCTACAAGCTGACCGGCGAGCTGGCGACCGACGCGTCAAACGCATCCCGGACGATGTTGTACGACATCACCACCGGCGCCTGGGAGGGTGAGCTGCTGGCCCTGTTCGGGGTCCCCGAGCGGGCGCTGCCAGCGGTCGTCTCGAGCTGCGGCCCGGTTGGGATCACACGGCCCAACGCGATGCATGGCCACCAGGTGCCGGTCGCCGGGATCGCGGGCGACCAGCAGGCGGCGCTGTTCGGCCAGGCGTGCGTCGATCCGGGTTTGGGCAAGAACACGTACGGAACCGGCTCGTTTGTGTTGCAGAACGCGGGCTACAAGGCGCCGCCGGTGGCCGCAGGACTGCTGGGCACGGTCGCGTGGCGGATCGGTGAACGGCTCACGTATGCGCTCGAGGCGGCGATCTTCGTCACCGGCGCATCCATCCAATGGCTGCGCGACGGGCTCGGGATCATCGAAGTTGCGTCCGACAGCGAGCGGCTCGCCGCGTCTCTGGGGGGTAACGACGGCGTCTACTTCGTCCCCGCGCTGACCGGCCTGGGCTCTCCGCACTGGGATCCATACGCGCGTGGCACGATCGTCGGCCTGACCCGCGGCGTGACGCGCGCTCACCTCGCCCGCGCCGCGCTCGAGGCGATCGCCTACCAGACGGTCGACGCCGTCGAGGCGATCGAAGCGGCCTGCGCGACCGAGCTGACCGAACTGCGAGCGGACGGCGGCGCATCGGTGAACGCGTGGCTGATGCAGTTCCAGGCTGACATGCTCGGGGTCCCGGTCAGCGTTCCCGAGATCCCCGAGACGACCGCGCTCGGCGCCGCGTACATGGCAGGCGTCGGGATCGGCCTGTGGACGATCGATGACGTGGCCCGCAGCTGGCGCGAGAAGCACCGATACGAGCCCCGCATGGACGGCGACGAGCGTGCACGGCTGCTGGCGACCTGGCGGCGCGCCGTCGAGCGCGCACGGGGGTGGGAGCGATCTGAAGCCGCGCAGGGATCGGACGTGGCGTAGCCTGATCAGCAGCGATGGCCCTCGAAGACGCAGACCAGGCCGGCACACTCGACATCGATCTGATCACCGCCTCGCTGCGGGCGGACAGCACCGACGTGAGCACGTTCGTCGAGGCGCTGGCGGTCAAGCTCGAGGAGACCGTGCCGGGTGCGGTGCGGGTCGAGCGCCGTCGCGACGGGCTGCTGGGGCCCAAGGTCGTGCGCCGGATCACGGTCGACGTGGGTGATCGGCGGCTTGAACTGGTCAGCTCAGGGGCCGAGATCGATACGCGCTGCTCCCGCCTGTCGGGCGGGATCGTGCTCAAGAGTGACGCGGTTGACACAGACACCTGGCTGGCGGCGCTGAGCGAGGCGTTGGCGCTCGCGGCGAAGCGCAGCCAGACAACCAGGCAGGCGCTCGAGCGTCTGCTCAACGAATAGGAGAGAGATGGGTTTCCTCAAGCGCGACGACGGCGAGTCAGGTCCCCGGCGCCAGGCGGAGGTCCAGCAGGCCGCGCCGACCGAAGCGGCGCCGCAGGCCGCGTCATACGAAGCCGGGTCGCTCGCCGGCATTCCTCAGTCCGGTCTCGAGCGGATCGAGCGGATGAAGCAGGAGGTCGCGCGCGGCTTCTTCACCTCAGACCTGTCGGTGAACGAGTTTCTGCTCGTCAAGCAGTCGGGTTTCGAGCCGCTCGGGCTGGTGCTCGGGAGCTCGATCTACCACATCGGCTTCCAGCAGGCGATGTGGAACCAGAGTCAGGAGATGGGCGTCCTGACCCAGGCGATGTATCACGCGCGCGAGCTGGCGATGACGCGGATGGAGGAGGAGGCCGATCAGCTCGGCGCAGACGGGATCGTCGGCGTCAGGCTCGATATCGGCCGCTACGATTGGGGCGCCGACCTGGCCGAGTTCATCGCCGTCGGCACGGCCGTCAAGCACGCCGCGGGAGAGCTTCACCGGGCGCCCACCGGACGTCCCTTCACGTCGGATATGAGCGGGCAGGACTTCGCGACCCTGCTCCGGGCCGGCTACCGTCCGACGGGTCTGGTGATGGGCAACTGCGTCTACCACGTCGGCCGCCAGGGGATGCTGCAGTCGTTTCGTCAGATTGGACGCAACGTCGAGATGCCGAATTTCACGCAGGCGCTCTACGAAGCCCGCGAGCTGGCGATGGAGCGGATGCAGACCGAGGCCGACCAGCTGCAGTCCGAGGGGATCGTCGGGGCTCGGATCATCGAGCGCAGCCACGGCTGGGGTTCGCATGTGATCGAGTTCTTCGCGATTGGCACCGCGGTCGTCTCGACCACCGCCGAGCACGAGATTGACCGGCCCGCGCTGGTGTTGCCGCTGCAGGGCTGAGAGCAGCGATTGACGCTGGCCGCGCGAGCGTGGCTTGACGCGAGAGAGTGCGTCGAGCTCGAGCACCGCGGACCGCGGAGGATGGGAGAAGATGCAGAATGCATCCAGCCCGTCCCCGGGTGGCAGGCCGGCCCGGTCTGGAGGCGCTCGCGCAACGACTGAACGGCTGACGGGTATCGATTGGTCACATGGCGGATGTAGAGCTCAAACCGCAGGTCTACAAAGACGAGCGGCCGAAGGAGTACTTCGACCAGTTTCACGCGCGCGTGCGCGCGGGGGAGCCCGAGGGCAAGGTCTACGAGACCGTCCGCGCCCTGATGGTGCTCTACTCGCTGACGGTCTTCCGGGCGCGCGGCTACATGAGTGACCGCGTCCCCGGCGGCCCGCTGATCCTCGCCCCCAACCATGCCTCGTTCATGGATCACTTCTTCACCGGGGCGTTTGTCCGCCGCCGGGTTCAGTTCATGGCCAAGTCACAGATGTTCAGCGGTCCGATCGCCTCTTACATCTACAGCCACGGGGGCGTGTTCCCGGTGCGGCGGGGATTCCAGGATGAGGAGGCATTCGAGAGTGCGTCCGCGATCCTCGAGCGGGGCGGCACGGTCGGCATGTACTGCGAGGGCGGCCGCTCGCGCAACGGGCGGATGGCCGACCAGGCGAAACGGGGGATCGGCCGGCTCGCCTTGCAGACCGGGGCGCCCGTGGTGCCGGTCGCGATCCTCGGTTCCCATCAGGTCCGCAACTGGAAGCGGCTTCACTTCCCGCGCGTGACCGTCGCCTACGGTGAACCCCTGCGCTTCGAGCGCAACCCAGATCCCACAGCCGAGCAGCAGCAGGCAGCGGCCGATCACATCCTGGACCGGATCCGCGAGCTTCACTGCGCACTTCAGGAGGCGGGCCACTCGGGCGCCGGCCGCCTCGCGCGCGCGCAAGACCCCGCGTGACGTTTCGCGAGCAGCTGCTTGCCGGCCGCCGGATCGCAGCCGCCGGCGACCTGTCCGATGCGATCACATCCGAGCTGCGCAGGCTCGGGGCGTGGCTCGATTCGGTGCCCGACGAGCTGGCGGGCGACGAGGACGGCGCCGCCGGCTGGGTGACGCAGCGACTTCCGATCAGCGGGCTCGTGTTTGATGCCCGCCCGAGCTTCGGCGCCGGCGGCGAGCCTGGCCTGCAGAGAGCGCTGCAGCACGCCTGGGTCACGGCGCGGGCCGTCGCGACCGGCGCCCTGATCCCGGCCGCTGACGGGGGCCGGCTGCTGTTCGTGGCGCCGACGGCCGAGGCCGGGCAGCATGCGACGGCCGTCCGCGCAGGGCTCGAGAACCTCGCCCGAACGCTGTCGGTCGAGTGGGCCCGCTTCGCCGTGACCGCGGTCGCGGTGTGGCCCGGCGAGCCGACCGGGGACGACCAGCTGGTGGCGCTGCTCGCGTTCCTCCTGTCCGACGCAGGCGGCTACTACAGCGGCTGCCGGTTCGAGCTCGGCGCCGTCGGCGGCGCGCAGACGTTCATACCTGCTTCTTAGCGACCTCTCACGCGTCTGATACGGGCGCGCCGGAAGATCTCGCCCATGACCCAGGCACAGGCAATCTCGATCCGCGAGGCCCGGCTTGCCCGCGTGCGGATGATCCGCAAGCGCGTGATCATGGGTGCGCTGGCGCTGTTCGTCGCCACCTGGCTGCTGATCACATTGATGCTGATCAGCGGCCACGACCCTGCGCTCGCGCAGCAGAGCTCGGTTGGCTCGGCAGCGGTCTCGAGCACGCCGTCTACATCGTCGAGCACGCCGTCTACGTCACCGAGCGCGCCGTCGACGTCATCGAGCTCCGGGGCGGGAGGATCGAGCTCGGGCATGAGCTCGGTCACCTCGAGCCAGTCATGAGCGCGGCTCCGGTGTCACCGCCGGAGGTCCCGGCGACGGCTGAGCATCGGCACACGTTCGACTGCTTCGGTTGCACCTGCACCGTGATCGTCGCCGATCGCAATCGCCCGGCCGATGCCGCCGACGCGGCGGCGATGGCGAAACGTTCGCTGCTGCGCTGGCACGCGCGGTTCTCCCGCTTTGAATCCGACAGCGAGCTGACGAGCTTCAACCGCGATCCAAGGCCGGAGGTCAAGGTCAGCCCGATGCTGCGCAGGCTGATCGAGGTCTCGATCGCGGCGTCGCGCGAGACCGGTGGACTGGTCGACGCGACGCTCGGCGCTGAGATCGAACGCGCGGGCTACCGCACGCACTTCACAGGCCCCGGGATCAGTCTCGGCGAGGCGCTCGCGCTCGCGCCGCCCCGGTCCGCCGCGCGACCGAGCCGGCACCCGGCCGGCGACCAGTTCGCCGTCGACTCACGCAGGTCGGTCGTGGCTCGCAGGCCCGGGACAGCGTTTGACCCCGGCGGTATCGCCAAGGGCGTGTTCGCTGACCAGCTGGCGGCGATGCTCGCCGGCTTCGACGCATTTGCGATCGACTGCGGCGGCGATATCCGACTTGGAGGCCGGCGCCGAGCGGAGCGCGAAGTCCACGTCTCGAGCCCCTTTGACGACTCCGTCCTGCACACCTTCGAGCTGTCCGCCGCGGGGATCGCGACCAGTGGGATCGGCAAGCGCAGCTGGATCGGCGATGACGGACTTGCGGCGCACCATCTGCTCGACCCGCGAACCGGCCGGCCTGCGTTCACCGGCATCGTGCAGGCGACGGCGCTGGCGCAGACTGCTGCCGAAGCCGAAGCGCTTGCCAAGGCTGCGATCCTCAGCGGCCCCGAGCGCGCGCCTGACTGGCTCGCGCATGGCGGCATCGTCGTCCGCGACGACGGCAGCTACGAGGTGCTCGAGCCCGCCGGGCTTGACGCTCCGCCGGCAGGTGCGCCTGCGGCGGCCACTCGCTCTGACAGCCAGGCCCTGATGTCGGCCAAGACCTCATCGCGCTCGGGCTCGTTGAGGATCTCGTGGAATAGGCCGTCGTAGGCCTTCACAGATTTATCCGCAGCTCCAATCCGCTCGCTGAGCATCACGCTCCCCGCCGGCGGACAGAGACTGTCCTCGGTTCCGTACAGGATCAGGGTCGGGATCGTGATCGTCTGCGCTTCGTCGGGGAGCCGGTCGATCGCCGCCGCGAGCTCGGCCACCGTGCGGACGGGCAGCTTGCCGTGGTAGACGAGCGCGTCGTCGACGTACGCGCTGACCACCTCGGGGTCACGGCTGACGCGCGCGGGATCGATCGGGAGCAGCGGCAGGGTCGGCGCGACCACCGACAGGAACCTGGCCGCCGTGCGCGCCGCCGGCGACGCACCCTCGAGCGCGGCCAGCGCCCCCGACAGGATCAGCCCGGCCAGCCGATCCTGGTGCAGGAACGTGTAACGGAGCGCGATCGTTGCACCCATGCTGTGGCCAAGCATGTAGACCGGCGTCCCGGGGTGTTCGGCGGCTGCCTGGACGACGACCTGGTCGAGGTCGGCGACCGCGTTGTCGAGACGGTCCAGCAGCGCCCGCCGACCGTCGGACCGGCCGTGGCCTCGATGGTCGAGCGTATGGACGGCATAGCCATCGGCGACCAGCGCGCCGGCCAGATGGCCGTAGCGGTCGCTGTGCTCGCCGGCGCCGTGGACGATCACGATCACCGCCCGCGGCGGAACCTCGGGTGTCCAGCTCTGCCAGAAGATCCGCCGGCCCCCGGCGCCGCTCAGAAAGCCGGTGGCGTGGGTCACTGGTCCTCGGTCGCCCAGGGGACGATGACCGCGTCCTCGGTCGGCGAGTCACGTGCGACCACGTACTCGGCCGCCTCGCTGTCGGAAGTGTTCTCCAACACGTGTGTCTCGCGCGGCGGGACGTACACCATGTCGCCCGGCTCAAGCGCCAGCTCGTGGTCGAGCTTGTCGCCCCATTTGACGATCAGACCGCCGGACAGCATGTAGACGGCGCTCTCGCACCCCTCGTGGTAGTGGGGCATCGAGCGAGCGCCGGGAGGGACTCGAAAGCGGCCCATGTAGATGTTGTGAGCGTCGGCGGTGATCTGTGAGATCTCGGCGCCGCCGACGACGCCACGCGGGACGTCGTGGTCCTCGCCGGGCTTGATCACCTTCATCCCGCGCGAGTCTACTCGCGGTGTGGAACCTCGATCTGCAGCGGCGGCTGGGGCGCCGCCTCGTGATCAACCTGGAGCGTCGTGTGCCTGACGCCGAAGTGATCGCGAACGACCTCCTGGAGCTGGCGGCGGCGCTCGTGGCAGTCATCGCCGGCGCGAACGACGACATGGGCCGAGAGCGCAGGGAAGCCCGAGGTCACCTCCCAGACATGGAGGTCGTGGACCTCGACGACGCCAGGCTGGCGAGCGAGCTCGCGCCCGATCTGGTCGGGATCGAGTCCCGCCGGCGCCGCCTCCATGAACACCCGCCCCGACGCGAGCAGCAGGTGATAGGCGGCCTGCAGCAGCAGCGCCGCGATCAGCAGCGAGGCGATCGCGTCCGCGCGTGAGAACCCGGTGACGATGATCACGATCGCCGCCACGGCGGTCGCGATGAAGCCGTACAGGTCGGTGAGGATGTGGCGGAACGAGCCCTCGACGTTGAGGCTGCGCTGCGGACCCGAGCCCCGCGCCATGATTCGGACGGCGATCAGGTTGACCACGATCCCGGCGATCGCGACGATCAGCACCGTACCCCCGTGCACGTGTGGTGGAGAGATGAGCCGCGAGATCGCGTCGGCGATGATCAGCACCGACAGCACCAGCAGCGTTACGCCGTTGGCCTGGGCGCTGAGGATCTCCGCGCGGCCAAGCCCGTAGGTCATCGCGCCGCTCGCGGGACGCTCGGCGAGCCGCGCGGCTACCAGCGCGATCGCCAGCGCGACCGCATCGGTCAGCATGTGGGCCGCATCGGAGAGCAGTGCCAGGGAGTGCGCGAGCACCCCGGCCGCCACCTCGACCAGCATGAAGGCGACGATCAGAATCAGCGTGGCCTTGAGCGCGCCGCGCTCGGCCGTCCGGTCGGGCGCGTGGGAGTGGGCGTGATCGTGCGCCATCGCCGACCCTGGTGGAGCTAATTGACCGACGGATCGAGTGGCATCAATGCCACGATCGCGTAGTCGCCTCCCTTGCGAGTCAGCACGGTCTGCCAGAGGTCGCGGGGGGTGTCGGCGAACGCGTCCTCGAGCCGGGCCGGCTCGAGGATCCAGTCCCCTCGGTCGAGCTCGGCGTCAAGCTGTCCCGGCCCCCAGCCGGAGTGGCCGACGAATGCGCGGCTGCGGCGCAGACCCGCCGGCCCGTCCTCCGAGGCGTTGGTCGCGAGCACGCCGACGTCGTCGAAGGCGATCAGGGCGGCGTCGGTCGCGTCCTCGAACTCGCCCAGCACGATCAGCGCCGACGGCTGCACCGGCCCGCCGATGAACAGCCGGTCGTCGAGGTCGAGCAGTTGCTCGAGCTCTGACACGGCCTCGCCGACCGTGGTCTCCGAGGGACGGTTGAGCACCAGGCCGAGCGCGCCGTCCTCGCTGTGCTCGATCACGAGCACCACGGCCCGGAAGAAGTTCGCGTCCATCAGTCCAGGGCCGGCAACCAACAATTGCCCTCGCTTGGAGTCCATCGCTTCCGAGCGTAGCTCACGTCCTCCCCGGCGGTGTGCTCAGAGCCCGAGCGAGCGACCCAGGATCTCGCGCATGATCTCGTCCGTGCCGCCGCCGATCGGGCCCAGCCGGGCGTCGCGCAGCGCGCGCTCGAGCTCGGCCGGCGCGTCCAGGCCGTGGATCTGCACGCAGCGGTCGATCGCGTCAAAGGCCGCCCGCTGGGTCCGGAGCTTGGCGATCGTCACCTCGCGGACCGCGTCCTCGCCGGCAACGAAGCGGCGTAGGGCGGCGTAGGTCACCGCGCGGCCAGTCTCGAGCGTGACCGCGATCTCGGCCAGCTGATGGCGGATCGACTGGGCAGCGCTGAGCGCCGGATGAGCCCGGACGTGCGCTAGCGTGCGCTCGAAGCAGACCTGCATTGCGCCGACCGCGCCGAGCGCCATCAGCAGCCGCTCCCACTGGAAGTTGGCCATGATCAGATAGAAGCCGCCGTGCTCGGCGCCGAGCAGGTTCTCCTCGCCGACGAACACGTCATCGAACGCGATCTCGGCCGTGTCAGAGGCGTGCCAGCCGAGCTTGCGCAACTGACTCGAGCTGACGCCGTCGCCGCGCTCGATGATCAAGAACGAAACCCCGTCGTGTCTGGCATGCGCCTGGGGTTTGGTCCGCACCGCGGTGACCAGCACGTCAGCGCGGACGCCGCCGGTGATGAACGTCTTTGAGCCGTTGACCAGATAGCCGCCGTCGACCCGCTCGGCGTGCGTCCGGATCCCGGCCACGTCGGAGCCTGCGCCGGGCTCGGTGATCGCCAGCGCCGCGATCTTCTCGCCCCTGAGGCCTGGCACGAGGTAGCGCTGCTTCTGCTCCTCGGTGCCGAACGTCGCGATCGGCGGCAGCGCGATCCCCCCGTGCGCGCCGAGTCCCGCGGCGAGGCCGCCGGATCCGCAGCGCGCGAGCTCCTCCACCAGCACCGCGGCCGCCACGGTGTCACCGCGACCCCCGTACTCGAGCGGGAACTTGAGTCCCAGATAGCCCGCTTCGGCGAGCCACCCGAACACGTCTGAGGGAAACCGCTCGGCATCCTCCCACTCCTCGGCGTGGGGCCGCAGCCGGGTGACGACGAACTCGCGTGCCTCGGCGCGCAGCTCCTCGTGCTCGGCGGTGAACGGCGGGATCGGGCGACGGGGCGCCGCCGTCGAGGCGCCCGCCTTCGCGGCCAGGTCGGCGTTGGCCACCGACGTCATGGCGCGGCGCCGGCGGTCATCGCCGTCCGCGCAGCGGTCCGGTCGAGCCCCGGACGACCAGCGTCGGCTCGAGCAGGATCTGGTCAGAGCCGTTAGTGCCCTCACCGAGGCGGCCGAGCAGCAGGTCGGCCGCGACCTGTCCGATCTCGCGTTGCGGAACCCGGATCGTCGTCAGCGGCGGGGCCAGCCGGTCGACCAGCGGCATGTCATTGAAGCCCACCACCGACACGTCGCCGGGACAACTGAGCCCGCGGGCGGCGAGCGTGTCGTAACAGCCGATCGCGAGGCGGTCGTTCGCCGTGACGATTGCGGTCAGCCGTGGATCTCGGGCCATCAGCTCCTCGCAGGCGCGGGCGCCCTCGGACTCGCTGAAGGCATCGGAGTAGCTGATGCGCTCGCGCGGCACCCGGAGTCCCGCGGCCGCCATCGCGTCGTTGAAGCCGAGATAGCGCCCATGGCCGGTGGAGGTGTTCTGCGGGCCGGCGAGGTGACCGATCTCGGTGTGCCCGAGCCCGACCACGTGCTCGACCGCAAGCATGCTCCCCCGGCGGTCGTCGACCGTCACGGCGGGCAGCGAGCCGTCCTCGACGCTGCGGTTGACGAGCACCACCGGGGTGCCACCGGCCGCGACCTCGGCCAGCAGCTCGGCGTGCAGCCGCGCCGTGGCGGCGATGAAGCCGTCGACGTGGCGTGCGAGCAGTGCGTCGACATGGGTCCGCTCGCGCTCGGCGTCGTTGTCGGTGTTGACGGTCAGCAATGTGTACCCGGCGTCGCCGAGGCGGTCGTCGATCCCGCGCAGGATTGGTGGGAACAGCGGGTTGGTCAGATCCGGGATCAGCACGCCGACGGTGAACGAGCGATTGGTCTTCAACCCGCGGGCGATCGGGTTGGGCCGGTAGCCGAGTTCCTCCGCGGCGCGGATCACACGTTCGGCGGTCTCGGGGTTGACGAGCCCGCGGGTCTGCTCATTGAGCGCGCGCGAAACCGTGCCGGGATGGACGTCCGCGAGGCGCGCGACGTCGCGGATCGTCACCGATGACCGCATGGGCCGCAATTATGCAGTCGATCACGGTCCGGTGGCCGATTTTTGAGGCTGCTTTGTGAGGGCTCGGATCAGGTGCGCGGTGTCGCTCAGAGCCCGTAGGAGCGGCCGATCACGTCGAGCATGATCTCGTCGGTGCCGGCTCCGATCCGGTTCAGGCGCAGATCGCGCCACGAGCGCTCGATCCCGTACTCCTGCATGTAGCCGGCCCCGCCATGGATCTGGATGCACTCGTCGGCCACCTCGACCGCGATCCGCGCGCTGTACAGCTTTGCCATCGTGATCTCGCGGACCGGGTACTCGCCGTTCTGAAAGCGCCACGCGGTCGTGTAAACCATCTGCCGGGCGGTCTCGATCTTGGTCGCCATCTCGGCGAACTTGTGGCGGATCACCTGGAAGTGGCCGATCTCCCTGCCGAACGCCTTGCGCTCCTTGGCGTACTGGAGCGTGCGGTCAAACACCTGCTGCGCGCCTGCGACCGCGCCGGCGGCGCCGATCAGCCGCTCGCCCTGGAGCTCCCACATGATGTGGTAGAAGCCTTTGCCGATCTGGCCAAGGACGGCCGACTCGGGGACGCGGACATCCTGGAAGGCGAGCAGCGCCGTGTCCGAGGCGTGCATGCCGAGCTTCTTCAGCCGCTTCTCGCGGATCACGCCGGGTGTATCCATCGGGACGATGAACAGCGTGAACCCCTCGTACGACGAGCGCTCGGCATCCGGCCTCGCCTGATCACTCGCCGTACGAGTCATCCGGCGGCCAGCCTCGGGGTCGGTCTTGGTCACGAGCACAATCGCGTGCGCGCGGTGTCCATTTGTGATGTAGGTCTTGGAGCCGTTGATCACGTAGTCGCCGGTCGCCTCGTCACGGACCGCGCGCGTCTTGATCCCGGCGACGTCGGATCCGGCGTCGGGCTCGGTGATCCCGATCGCCAGGATCGCCTTGCCCGCGATCGCCGGCGCGGCCCACTGCTGCTTCTGGTCCTCGGTGCCAAACGCGAGGATCGGTGGCATCGCCATGTCGGTCTGGACCGCGACGCCCATTGAAAGCCCGCCGCAGTGGGCATGGGCCATCTCTTCGGCCAGCACGAGGGCTGTGTAGTAGTCGCCGCCCTGGCCGCCGTACGCCTCGGGCTTGTCGAGGCCGAGGAAGCCGAGCTCGCCCATCCGCTCGAACACCCAGTCGGGAAAGGTCGTCTCCTCCCACTCCTCGGCGTGGGGTTGGAGCTCCTTGATCACGAAGCGGCGGACCGACTCCCGCAGCTGCTCGTGCTCGTCGGTGAAGATGAAGTGCTTGCGCTCGGAGGCGAAGTCGGGCTTGAGGACGTCTGCTGAGGCCATGCGGGCAACCGTACCGCGCGATGATGCCAAAGTAAACAGTAGGACTTCCTACTTACCGCACCGCGAGGGTAGGCGCGGGTGCCTGAACGTCGATGTACGCCCTTCAGACACCGAGGCCGTAGGCTTCGCGGCGCCGTGGCCTACGAGACGCTCCAGTACAACGTGGCGCCGACGGGCGTCGCCACGATCGCGTTCGATCAGCCGCAGACGCGCAACGCGCTCTCCGACGAGCTCCTGACCGAGCTGATCGAGGCGCTGCACACGGCCCGCGACGACGGTGCGGTCCGGTGCGTGGTGCTGACCTCGACTCACGACAAGGTCTTCTCCAGCGGCGCCAATCTGGGTGGGTTCGCCGGCGACACGGCGCTGATCCACAAGCACTTCGCAACCGAGCGCTTCCCTCGCGTGTTCAAGCTGCTCGGGGAGCTGGGCAAGCCGTCGATCTGCGCCGCCAACGGTCACGTGCTGGCCGGTTCGCTCGGCCTGGCGCTGGCCTGCGATCTGGTCATCGCCAAGGAGACAGCTCGCTTCGGGACGCCCGAGATCAACGTCGGCCTGTTCCCGTTCATGATCATGGCGCTGATCTACCGCAACGTCGGGCGCAAGAAGACAGCCGAGCTGATGCTGCTCGGCGAGCAGATCTCGGCGCAGGAGGCCGAGCGGATCGGGATCGTCAACCGGGTCGCGTCCGAGCAGGAGTTCGGACCGCTGGTCGACGAGTGGTCACAGAAGCTGGCGCGCAAGTCGCCGGCGCTGATGAAGCTCGGCAAGGACGCGATCTACCGCCAGCAGGACATGCCGCTGGCCGACGCGATCGACTACCTGCGCGCGCAGCTGACGATCGCCTTCTCGACGGAGGACATCCAGGAGGGCGTCAAGGCCTTCTTCGAGAAACGCGAGCCCGAGTGGAAGGGTCGGTAGCAGCGCCGACGCAGACCGGCGACAGCGGAGTGATAGCGTCCCGGACGGCCAATCGAACCCGCCACCCCGGGGCGTGCGGCACGGGATCGAGCGATGAGAGGGGACAGGGCGAATGACGCAGGCGATGGTGGCCGGGACCGACGGCTCGGCGAGCGCGGACCGCGCCGTTGAGTACGCCGGCAAGCTCGCGCTCGCGCTCGGAGCGAGCGTGCACGTTGTCAACTGCTACAGCGACACATCGGCCGCCTCGTGGATGTCGGCCGCGGGTGGCTTTCCCGTCGCCGAGCCGATCAGCGATGAGGACGCGCGGCTGAAGGCCGAGCAGATCGTCACCCAGGCGCGTGACCGCCTGATCGCCAAGGGCGTTGATGCCCACGGCCACGTCTGCAGCGGCGATCCCGCCCAGGCGCTGATCACGGTCGCCGAGGATCAGGGCGCCGACATGATCGTGGTCGGCAATCGCGGTATGAGCGGCGCCAAGCGGATGCTCGGCTCGGTGCCCAACAGCGTCTCGCACCACGCCAGGTGCGGCGTGCTGATCGTCCCGACGACCTAGCGCACGGGCGCGCCTTGACGCGCTCTGCGCCAACTGACAAAGTGAGAAGTGGTACGTCCCACTTCTTGCTTTGTCGACCGACGCCCCTCCCTCCAGTCTGCTGCGGCCGCTCGCCGCGGACCTCCAGGTCCGCCGGGAACAGATCAGGCTCGGAGGCGGCGAGGAGAAGATCGCCCGCCAGCACGACGCCGACAAGCTGACCGCGCGCGAGCGTCTGGCGTTGTTGATCGACGAGGGGACGTTCGTCGAGCTTGGAATCCACGGGCGGCCGCACTTTTCCCAGCGGGCGATGGAGGGCCGCGAGGCGCCGGCCGACGGCGTGATCACCGGTTACGGCAAGGTCAACGGCCGGCTGACCGCGGTGGCAGCATACGACTTCACGGTGATGGCGGGCTCGATGGGGATGACCGGAGAGCTAAAGGTCACCCGCCTGCGCGAGCTCGCGCTGACCAAGCGGATCCCGTTCGTGTGGCTGCTGGACTCGGCCGGGGCCCGGATCCAGGAGGCGGTCGGGTCGCTGTTCGCCGGCAGCGGGCACCTGTTCCGCGAGGAGGTCATCAACTCCGGCGTGATCCCGCAGGTCGCGGCGCTGATGGGACCGTGTGCCGCGGGCACGGCCTACATCCCCGGCCTGGCTGACTTCGTGCCGATGGTCAAGGGGCGCGGGTCGATGGCGCTCGCCGGCCCACATCTGGTCCGCGCGGCGGTCGGCGAGGATGTGACCCAGGAGGAGCTCGGGGGGTCACGCGTGCACTGCCGCAAGTCGGGCGTCGGGGACCTCGAGGTCGCAGATGACCAGGAGTGCATCGAGGCGATCAAGCAGTACCTGAGCTTCTTTCCCCAGAACTGTGAGCTGCCCGCTCCGATCCTCGCCACCGATGACCCGATCGACCGTGGCGACGAGGCGCTGCTCGACGTGCTGCCCGAGTCAAACCGCAAGCCGTACGACATGTATGAGGTGATCCGGCGGATCGTCGACGACGGCAGCTATTTCGATCTCAAGCCGCAGTTCGCCAAGACGATCATCACCTGTCTGGCTCGGTTCGGCGGTCGCCCCGCGGGAATCGTCGCCAACCAGCCCAGGCAGCTCGGCGGCATCCTCGACAACGACTCCTCGGACAAGGCGGCGCGCTTCATCAATCTCTGCAACGCCTACGGGATCCCGCTCGTCTACCTGATGGATGTACCCGGCTTCATGGTCGGGACCAAGGTCGAGCAGCAGGGGATCATCCGCCACGGCGCCAAGATGCTCTATGCGACCGCCAATGCAACCGTCCCGAAGGTCACGGTCGTGCTTCGCAAGGCCTACGGCGCCGGCTACTACGTGATGTGCGGCCGTGCGTTCGAGCCCGACGTGATCGTCGCCTGGCCGAGCGCCGAGATCAGCGTGATGGGCGCCGAGGGGGCGGTCGAGATCATCTTCCGCAAGCAGGTGCAAGCAGCTGACGATCCGGCCGCCAAGCGCCAGGAGCTGATCGACGAGTTCCGCAAGATCATCGATGTCTACGTTGCCGCCGGCAACGACATGATCGACGATGTGATCGACCCCCGCGAGACCAGGAAAACCATCTGCAGGGCGCTCGAGATGGCGGCCGGCAAGAAGATCGAGCGTCCGTACAAGCGGTCAGGAGTCGTTCCCGTATGAGCGTTGAAGATCCGGCGATCGTCACGTGCGCGATCTCGGGCGCGATCGCCAATCGTGACCAGTGCCCGGCGATCCCGTACACGCCCGAGGAATACGCGTCCGAGGCGCGCCGGATCGTCGACGAGGGCGGCGTCCACATCCACATCCACGCCCGCTCGCCCGACGGTGCGCCGTCGTATGAGATCGAGGACTTCGCGGCGATCAAGCAGGCGATCACCGACGAGGTCGGCGACGCGGCGATCATCAACTTCTCAACCGGGACCGTCGGTGTCCCGGTGGCCAAGCGGATCGCTTACCTGGAGGCGTGCAGGCCCGCGGTCGCGGCGCTCAACATGGGCTCGATGAACTACGCCAAGTACTCGCGCTCGCGCAGGGACTTCGTGTTCAAGTTCGTGTTCACGAACCCGTTTGACGAGATCATCGAGCTGCTGGAGGCGATGCGCCGGCTCGAGATCAAGCCCGAGCACGAGTGCTTCGATCTCGGCCATGTCGGCTCGCTGGCGCCGCTGGTCGACATGGGCCTGCTGGCGGCCCCGCTGCACGCCGACTTCGTGATGGGGGTCGTCGGCGGCGTGCCGGCCAGCGCCCGCAACGTTGCCGCGATGGCCGACAACCTGCCCGCCGGACACCACCACTGGGGCGTGATCGGGATCGGTCGCCAGCAGTGGATGCTGGTGGCGGCGGCGCTCACGCTCGGCGGCTCGGTCCGGGTCGGACTGGAGGACAACTTCTATCTCCCGAACGGGGAGATGGCGCGCTCCAACGGCGACCTGATCGCCAAGGCACGGCAGATGGTGCAGGACGCCGGGCGGCGGCCGGCGACCGTGCAACAGGCCCGCGAGCTGCTCGGAATCGAGCCCCGCGTCCCGGCAGCCGGATGACGCTCGCGCTCGACGGCCTCACGGTCCTTGACCTGAGCAGGCTGTTGCCGGGCCCGTTCTGCTCGCTGCTGCTGGCCGACTTCGGCGCCGACGTGATCAAGGTCGAGGACACGGGCGTCGGCGACTACGTGCGCTGGTCGCCACCGCACTACGACGGCGCCGAGGAGACGGCGCGCGGAGCCCTGTTTTTGGCGCTCAACCGCGGCAAGCGCTCGATCCGGATCAACCTCAAGTCAGAGCAGGGCAAGGAGGTGCTGCTGCGGCTGGTGCGCGACGCCGACGTGCTGCTCGAGTCATTCCGACCGGGGGTGCTCGACCGTCTCGGAGTCGGCTACGACGTGCTGCGTACGCACAACCCGCGGCTGATCTACTGCGCGATCACCGGCTACGGGCAGGATGGCCCCAACCGTGACCGCTCCGGTCACGACATCAACTACCTCGGCCTCAACGGCCTGCTCGGCCTGACCGGCGACGGCGATGGTCCGCCGGTGCAGGCCGCCGGCCAGATCGCCGACATCGGCGGCGGCTCGCTGATGGCCGCGGTCGGGATCCTGGTCGCGCTGCGCGAGCGGGAGCGATCGGGCGAGGGCCAGCTGGTCGACTGCTCGATGTTCGACGGCGCCCTGTCATGGCTGGCAATGGTCGCCGCCGAAACGTTCGCGACGGGTCGCGCACCTCGCCGGGGAGAGCTTCAGCTGGCGGGGCGGTTCACCTGCTATCGCCCGTATCAGTGCGCAGACGGGTATGTCTCGCTCGGCGCCCTGGAGCCCAAGTTCTGGCAGGCGTGGTGTCAGGGCGTCGGACGCGAGGATCTGCTCGGACACCAGTTCGACCCGCCGGGATCCGATGCTCACCGCGCGGTAAGCGAGATCTTCAGGCAGCGCTCGCGCGATCAGTGGCGCACGTTCGCGTCGGAGTACGACTGCTGTCTGGAGCCGATCCTGGAACTCGACGAGGTGCTCGACTCCGAGCTCGTCCGCGCGCGGGAGATGGTCGTGTCGCTGCGCCAGCCCGGCAGCGAGAAGCCCGTGCGGCAGCTCGGGACGCCGGTCAAGCTCAGCCGCACGCCCGCCCAGCCCGGCCGCTCACCGGGCCCGGCGCTCGGCGAGCACACCGACGAGGTTCTGGGTCAGGCCGGCTACAGCGCGGCGGAGATCGCCGAGCTGCACGAAGCGGGCGCGATTGCCGGCGCCCAACAGACCGTGCGCGGATCGTTCATGAGCAACTGAGATGGCGGCCACCAGCGGCATGCTGAAGATGTCCGAGCTCGCCGAGCGCTCCGGCGTCAGCGCCGGGACGATCAAGCACTACCTGCGCGAGGGACTGCTCGGCCCCGACGATGACGTGCTCAGGACGAGCCGGAACATGGCCTACTACCCGGAGGAGTTCGTCGAGCGGATCCAGTTGATCAAGCGCCTGCAGGAGCAGCGCTTCATGCCGCTGCGGGTGATCCGCGACGTGATGTCTGACGAGCCCGAGCGGGCCGCGAGGGTGATCGAGCTCGAGGACCGGATCCTCGACCGCACGATCGAGGCGCGCGAGTCGGGCCGGGTGTCGCGGACTGTCGTCCACGAGACCTATGACGTCCCGCGCAAGGTTCTGCAGCGGCTCGAGGAGCTCGGCATCCTGACCCCGAACTCGCGTGGATACGACGACGACGACGTCGCGATCATCGAGGCGATCTCGCGCTTCCGCGCCGGCGGCTACGAGCAGGAGATCGGCTTCACCGTCTACGACACGTTGCGTTATCGCGACGCGCTGGCGCCACTGGTCGAGGAGGAGGTGCGCGTCCTGCTGCAGCGCCTCGGCGAGGTGGAGGTCGAGCGCGCGGTCGAGATCATCTCCTCGGGCGCGCAGCCGCTGCGGGAGTTGGTCGGCGCGATGCACTCCAAGCTGCTGCTCGCCGAGCTTCGCCGCCAGCGCACCGCCTGACGATGAAACGACGAACTCCCCGGCCGCAAACCCTGCGTTTGCGACCGGGGGTTGTCCGTCGATCCACTACGCGGTGGCGCCCTCCACGAGCCGCTGTTCGCGGCTCTCCCGCGAGCCACCATCCGTCGAGCTCGCCTCGGCCTCGCGCGCCTTGGCAGGGAGCAGTGGCGACAGTGCGAGCATCGCGGCGAGCAGCGCGACCTGCCACCACATCGTGTGGGTCAGCGCTGGGCCGAACCCTTCGTGTCCGAGGACGGTGAAGAAGATCGTCCCCAGCACCGCCACGCCGATCCCTCCGCCGAGCTGCTGGATCGCGTTGAGCACGCCCGATGCCGAGCCGGTCTCCTGATCGGTGACGGCCGAGATGATCGTGTCGAACACGGGCACCACGAACAGCCCCATGCCCATCCCGACGACGAGCAGCGGACCGATCAACGCCACGCTCGAGACGTGCGCCGCCGAGGCGACGATCAGCGCGACCGCGACATAGCCCAGCATCGAGACGAGGCCGCCGATCTGGATCAGCGTCCGCCCGCCGACCTTGGCCATCGTCTGCGCCGACACGGGCGCCGTCAGCGCGGTGCCGAGTGCGAACGGAGCCATCGTCAGGCCGGCGTGGATTGCGCTGAACCCCTCGCCGAGCTGCAGGAACAGCGTCATCGCGAGCATTGAGCCGACCATGCCGCCGAAATACAGCATCAGCACCAGTACGCCGGCCGAGTAGCCGCGGTGGCTGAAGATGCTCGGCTCGATCAGCGGGTCGAGCCCGGCCGCCTTGCGGCGACGCAGGTGACGCGCGAGCAGCGCGAACAACACGACGCTCGCGCCCATCGACGCATACGTCCATGCCGGCCAGCCGAGCTCGCGACCCTGGATCAGCGGATAGACGATCGCCAGCGCGCCGACGGCCGCCAGCAGCGCACCGCCGAGGTCGAGCTTGTTCGCATGTCGTGTGCGCGTGGCCGGCAGCAGCGTCGCGGCCCCGACCACGGCGGCGATGCCGAGCGGCAGGTTGATCAGGAACACCAGCCGCCAACCGGACCCGAACAGGTCCAGCGCGATCAGCGCGCCGCCGAGAATCGGGCCGATCATGGCCGCCGAACCCATCACGGGGCCGAACAGGCCGAACGCCTTCGGCAGCTCATCAGCGGGGAACACCTCGCGGATCACGCCCAGGCCCTGCGGGATCATCATCGCCCCGAACAGGCCCTGCGCGAGGCGCGCCGCGATCAGCACGCCGGTCGTCGGCGCCAGGCCGCACAGCGTTGACGCGACTGTGAAGCCGGCGGCGCCGATCAGGAACATCCGCCGGCGCCCGAACAGGTCACCGAGCCGGCCGCCGATCAAGAGGCCGACGGCGAGTGCCACCGCATAGCCGCCGACGATCCACTGCAGTTGCGTCGAGGACGCGTGCAGATCGTGGTGAATCGTCGGTGCGGCGACATTGACGACCGTCCCGTCGAGCAGATCCATGCATTCGGCGGCCAGGATCACGAACAGGATCAGCCATCTCTTCGGATGGGGAAGTTGCATTCTCATCTCCGGCAAATCGTGGAACAATGTTTTAGAACGCAATTCTCGAACCAGATTCTCGAACAACGTTCTAGAATGCGAACAGTGTTCCAAACGATGTCCGTCCTGTCAAGTAGGCTGATCGGGAGATGAGCCCGACCGAGCTGCCGCCCGTTCCCCGCCTGCCGTCGCGAGGGACTGAGGCCAAGCGCCGCGAGCCGCGCGAGCGCGCGCTGACGCGGGACGCGATCGCCGCGGCCGCGCTCGAGATCATCGATGCCGAGGGGCTCGATGCGGTCACGATGCGTCGCGTCGCTCAGACGCTTGGCACGGGCGCCGCTTCCCTGTACGCGCACGTCGCGGGCAAGGAGGAGCTGATCGAGCTTGTCGTCGAGCGGGTGATCGGCTCAGTGGCGATCCCCGAGCAGCCGGACCCCGAGCACTGGCAGGAGGAGGTCAAGG
The DNA here is from genome assembly GCA_963770885.1 of uncultured Solirubrobacterales bacterium. Taxonomy (GTDB): domain Bacteria; phylum Actinomycetota; class Thermoleophilia; order Solirubrobacterales; family Solirubrobacteraceae; genus Palsa-465. The sequence goes on from CAVYRI010000005.1 coordinate 856,880, forward strand.
ACGGGCTGCGCGTGATGCGGGCGGCGATTGCTTCACACCGCGATCTGGCACGGGCGATCTTCGCGCGGATCCCGCTCGGTGAGAACGCGCTGGCGGGCAGCGAGTGGATGATCCGCACGCTGCGCGCGGGGGGATTGCCCGATCAGGTGGTCGCCTACGCCTGCGACCTGCTGCCCCTGTACGTGACCGCTGTCGCCTATGAGCAGAGCCTCTATGCGGGCGAGAACGTCACGCCCGAGGTGATGGGCGAGTTCGTCGCAAACATGCGGAACTACTTCGAGTCGCTACCGGCCGACCGGTTCCCGAACACCGTCGCGCTCGCGGCACAGCTGACGTCCGGCGACGGCGACGAGCGGTTCGAGTTCGGGCTCGAGGTGCTGGTTCGCGGCCTCGCCGCGATGGCGGACTGAGCGCTCACCACCAGGCGTCGTGCCACTCCATCACGCCGTACCCGCCGGCCAGCCGGATGCCGCCGGGCAGTTCGCCCGAGAAGGTGCCGAACGGCTGCCGGTAGGAGCTGCGCACGAGCAGCATGTTGGTGTCGTTCTCGCGCTCCGCTTCGGAGGCGAACAGCAACCCGCCGACGGCTGACAGGTCGGACGCGAACTCGACCGGCCCTGCCTCGGACGGCTGGCCGTCGATCCACACCGTCCGCTCGCTGTGGTGCGGCGGGTCGTTGACCCCCTGGACGAGGTTCCAGGCGAGCTCGCGGCCGTCAACCGCCGCGCCGACGCCGGCGCACCAGCTCCATCGGGTGTGCCGCTCGTAGTAGCCGGCGGTGTCGTCAATCACCGCGCGAGCCTCGACGGACCGGCGCACGCCTCCGATCTCGACCGTGCCCCGAGCGGCGATCCCGCCCTGCTTGCGCGTCCATGCATACGCCTCGCCGGACGGGCAGACCGTCTCCACGCCGGCGGTCTCCGCCAGCTCGAGCTCGATCAGCACCTCGCCGTCGTTGACGCGTGCGGTGCCGGTCGCCAGCGAGACGGCCGCGGTACCGATCCGCGTGCGCTCGTAGAGCCGCCGGGCGGCGCGGTCCCAGACGGCCCAGAAGCATCTGCCGGGCCGGCCCGACCCGGACCGAGGCCAGGCAGATCATCAACTCCGGGCCGTACACGCCGACGTAGCGCCAGGCCTTCAGGGGACGTAAGCCCGAGCGGCCCGGCATTGCCCCGGGCGGGAGCGCGATCTCGCCAAGCGCGACGGGACGCTCGTCACCGAACCTGCCGCGGTAGGGGAGGGCCGCCGGGATCGGAGCGTTCATCGCCTGGGCTGAGAAAATGAGGGGCCTGGCCGACAGGAACCTGCAACACTGACTGACTAGTCAATCGGGAAAGGCGAGGCCGTGCGCGCTGCCGCAATCCAACTGAACGCGACCGACGATACCGATCGCAACCTCGAGACCGCCGACCGCCTCGTGCGCAGGGCAGCTTCGCTCGGCGCGGAGCTTGTCGTGCTGCCCGAGAAGTGGACCGTGCTCGGAACCAGGGAGGACATGGAGGCGGGCGCCGAGACGCTCGATGGCCGTGCGATCAGCTGGGCGCGCGAGACCGCCGCGGCGCTCGGGCTGGACCTGATCGCCGGCTCGATGTTCGAGCGTGTGCCCGGCCGCGAGCTGGGCGCCAACACGAGTGTGCACGTGGGCCCCGACGGCGAGGTCAAGGCGGTGTACCGCAAGATTCACCTGTTCGACGTCGAGATCGACGGAGCGCGTTACGCGGAGTCGACGACCGAGGAGCCTGGCGAGGAGATCGTCGTCACCGAGTTGCGCGACGCCACCAAGCTCGGGCTGACGATCTGTTACGACCTCCGCTTTCCCGAGCTGTACCGGATCCTCGCGCTGCGCGGCGCGACCGTGATGTCGATCCCGGCCGCGTTCACGTTTCCCACCACGCGCGACCACTGGGAGCCCCTGATCCGCGCGCGCGCGATCGAGAACCAGGGCTTCGTGATCGCGCCCAACCAGATCGGCCACCACCCCGGGGGCCTGCGCTCGGGCGGGCGCTCGATGATCGTCGACCCGTGGGGCGTGGTGCTCGCCGGGGCAACCGACTCCGAGACCGCGATCGTCGCCGACCTGGAGATGGACCGGATCGGCGAGGTGCGGTCCCGCGTCCCCGCGCTCGCGCACCGCCGGCCGAACGCATACAACTGGGCCGGGAAGTGACGACCGCCGCGACCGACAAGCGGCGTCTGATCCTCGACGCCGCGGTGCGGGTGTTCGCACGCCAGGGGTTTCACACCTGTCGCGTATCGGACATCGCCGACGAGGCCGGCGTCGCCTATGGGCTCGTGTACCACTACTTCTCCTCCAAGGAGGAGATCCTCGACACGCTGTTCCTCGAGCGCTGGGATGTGATGCTGGCCGCGATCGGGGAGGCCGATGCGACGCTCAGCTCGCCGCGCGAGAAGCTGTACGCGATCGCCGCGTTCATCATCGACTCCTATCGCCACGATCCGGAGCTGATGAAGGTGATCATCGTCGAGGTCACGCGCGCGGCGAACACGTTCGGGCTGACCCATCTGGCGAAGATCCGTGAGGCCTATGCCGGGATCGCGACGATCGTCTCGCGCGCCCAGCAAGAGGGCAGATTCCGGACCGAGGTGACGCCGGAGTTCGCCGCGCAGGCGTTCTACGGCTCGGTCGAACAGGTCCTGACCGGCTGGATCTTCGACAGCGCCGAGATCGGCGAGGACGAGCTCGAACAGGCCAAGACGCTGATCGTCGAGATGATCTGCCGCGGGATCGAGCGTTAGCGCGACGCGGGCGGTGGGTAGCAGTAGGACTTCTATCGATGTCCCGCGCACGTCCGCCAACGAGAGTCTGATTGAATGCTCCCGATGTCCGAGAGTCCCCTGGTGAAGCGCCTGATGTGGTCCGGGTTGCTGGCAGGAATCGGTGCCCTCGCGAGCATCGCCTCCACTCGGTTGGCCGCGGTCATCTGGATGCGGGTGTTCGGCGAAGAGCCGCCCGAGTGAGCGAGCAGCCAGAGAACCCAGCTGCACCGGACGACGCGGCAGCCGTCGATCAGCCGGCAGCGCTCGGTCCCGATGCGCCCACCGCGCCGGACAGCGACGGGGCGCCGGTCGAGTCCGCCCCGCTGACACCTGCGGCTGAGTCCGCTGAGTCCGACAGCGCGCCGGCGGCGGAGCCCGAGCGCGCACCCGAGGCCGAGACCGAGAGCACGCCCGCTGAGCCTCCCACAGCCATCACGCCGCCGGCCGAGGTCACGCCCCCGGTCGCGGTCACGCCGACGGCTATCGTCACGCCCCCGACCGAGCCGCCGCCCCCCGCATGGGAGCCGCCCCCCGTGGCCGCCGAAGCCGATGGTGGCGGTCTGCTCGAACGACGGCCAGAGATTGCCGTCGGCGCAGCGTTCGCCGGTGGGCTCCTGTTCGCCCTGATCCTCAAGCGTCTTGCCCGCTGACAACGAAAACCTCGCCCAGGCCGTAACCGAGGTCTCCGAGCGCGTCTCGGTCCTGGTCCGCGAGGAGATCGAACTCGCCAAGGTTGAGATCACTCAGAAGGCGACCTCGATCGGCGCGGGTGCAGCCGCGGCGGCAGTCGGTGCCGTGTTCGGCGTGTTCGCGCTGATCTTCATCCTGCTGACAATCGCCTGGGCGATCAACGACGCGACTGGAAGCCTGTGGCTGGGGTTCGCAATCGTGATGGTCGTGCTGATCCTGCTGACCGCGGCCGCGTTCCTGTTCGCGTGGCGCAAGCTGAAGGTCGGCGCGCCGATGCCCGACATGGCGATCGACGAGGCACGCAAGATCCGCGACACGGTCGCGCCCGAGGGCCAGCTCTGATGGCAACGGGCACTCCGGCTCGCACGCCCGAGCAGATCCGGGCATCGATCGAGCTCAACCGCCAGGAGCTCGGGACCGCGGTCGAGAAGCTCCGAGTCGAGGTCGCCCGCCTGACCGACTGGCGCTCTCAGCTGCGCCACCACGAGCCGCAGGCGCTGGTCGGAGCCGGTGTGGCGGGGTTCGTGCTCGGCGGTGGCCTGGCGGCGATCGGGGCGCTCACCTTCGGGCGCCGGCGGCGCAAGAAGCTCAACGCCTGAGCGCAGCTGAAGTTCCTGATCACCTAGTTGTGGTCAGAGTGGTGAGCCGTCCGGCCTCTTCGCTCGCTGGTCGCTGCTTGCGGATCACGGGCGTCCAGATCGCCGTGACGCTCGGGATCGTGCTCTCGACGGTCGGGGATCGTGACCCTGATCGGTACGGGCGGGCCCGGTCGGCTCGGCCTTCACCGGCTCCCGGCCGGTGTGTCTGAAACCGTCGTATGCGGGCTAAAGAACCTACGGCTGGCGGCCGTAGGTGGATTACTCCCCTATATGACGGCTGGCGACCTACGGCTGGCGGCCGTAGGTCGATTACTCCCCTATATGACGGCTGGCCCACTACGGCTCGCGGCCGATCGGCCGTAGGTCGATTACGCCCCCATACAACAGCCGAGATGGGCGTCGGTTGGTCAAGCGAGGAGCGGCAATCAGCCGGTTTTGAGGGCTGTTTTGGGCGAGCGTGGCCGCGCAAGGGTCCGGCCGACCTCAGACAAAACCACGGCCTGCACGGTCATAGCAAGACGCTATGACCTCCACGGCCTCAGCGTCTAGCTCAGGAACGAGCTCGGCAGCCCTCCCGCGCCGAGCAGGCCGGGGCCGACATGGGTGCCGATCACCGGCCCGATCTCTGAGATCACACGCGGTCTGACACCGAAGATCTCGGTCCCCCGCGCAGCCAGCTCAACGGCCTCCTCCGGAGCCTGGATGTGCTGCACCATCCACGCGTCGGCGCCGGCGTCATTGCACGTGCGCAGAAGGTCGACCATCCGCTCAAATGCGCGTCGCGACGTTCGCACGCGCTCGATCGGGGTGATCTCGGACTCGACCGTCAGGATCGGCTTGATCCTAAGCGCCGAGCCGAGCCACGCCTGCGCGCCGGCGATCCGGCCGCCGCGCCGCAGGTACTCGAGCGTGTCGATCGCGAACCACATCTTCAGCCCGGCCCGGGCGCGCTGGACGTGATCGAACACCTCGGCTCCGGTGTGGCCTGCCCGGGCGGCTGCGCAGCCGGCCAGGATCACGAGGCCTTCGCCGCCGCAGGCGGTGGCCGAGTCGAACACGAACACCCGCGAGGCTCGCTCGCCAAGTTGCTCGCGCGCCTGCTCGGCGGCGCTCACGGTTCCCGACATCCCGCCCGCGAGGTGGATCGAGACGATCTCATGGCCAGCGTCGAGCAGCGGCTCATAGACCCCCAGGAAGTCCCCGATCGACGGCTGGGAGGTACTCGGCAGGTCGGGCTCGGAGCCGAGCCGGTCGTAGTACGCGGTGTAGTCGGTGATCTCGCTCTCGCGCTGCGCGCCCTCCGGCCAGCGGACGTAGAGGCTCACCTCGTGCACGTCCTGCTCGGCCACCATCTCGCTCGGCATGTAGTGGCAGGTGTCGGAGACGATCGCAACGCTCATGACGGCGTGACCCTACCAGCGTGTCTACACTGCGCCGCCAAGTGCCGCGCACCCTCGTCACAGGCGCGACCGGTTTCATCGGCTCCCACGTAACCCGACTGCTCGTGGAGCGCGGGGACGAGGTGGTCGTCACGGTGCGCGACAGCTCGCGCACCGATGCGCTCGCCGGTCTCGACGTCAAGCAGCTGCGTGGCGACATTCTCGACCGCCGCACGATCCGTCGCGCGATGCGGGGGGTGGAGCGCGTCTTTCACGTCGCCGGCACGACGAGGCTCGCCGAGCCCCGCGCACAGATCATCTCGGTCACCGTCGAGGGGACGCGGGTCGTGCTCGAGGAGGCGCTGCGCGCCGGGGTGCAGCGGGTCGTCTACACCTCCTCGGTCGCAGCGATCGGGCCGGCCGCCTCGGGTCAGACCGCCGACGAGCACAACGCGTGGGAGGCCGGCCGATACGCGATCGCCTACCTCGATGCCAAGCACGAGGCCGAGACCGCGGCACTGCGACTGATCGCGCGCGGGCTGCCGCTCGTGATCGTCAACCCGGCGCACGTGCTCGGCCCCGGCGATCCAGGCCGGTCATCGACGGCGCTCGTCCGGCGCTTTCTGCGCCGTCAGATCCCGGCCTATGTCGATGGGACCCTGAACGTCGTCGGCGTGCAGGACGTGGCCCGCGGCCATCTGCTCGCCGACGAGCGGGGCACTGTCGGCGAGCGCTACATCCTCGGCAACCGGAACTTCACCTTGGACCGCCTGTTCGCCGATCTCGGCCGTCTGTCCGGGGTGCAGCCGCCGGCGATCAAGCTGCCGGTCGGGCTCGCGGTCGCGCTCGCCGGCGCGGGGCGGAGAGTTGCCGGGGAATCGATGCCGAGCCCGGCAGAGGTGCGGGCCGCGTCACTGAACTGGGCGTTCGTCAACCGCAAGGCCAAGCGCGAGCTCGGATGGAGGACCTCGCCCCACGAGGACTGTCTCGAGGAGACGATCGAGTTCTACCGGGAGCGCGACGGGGCGCTGATCGCGCCGCCGGGGGCGCGACAGCCGTTCGCGCTGCGGATCGCGGGCGGGACGCTGCGCCGCGTCGGGCTGTAGCCCCACAGGCCGTCGAGCCGACTCGGGCCGCCGTATCGTCTGCTGACGCGATGGCGACGCTGTACCGGTGCAACACCCCGACCGATTGGCTGTGCCCGTGCGGGAGGGTGGCCCGTGCTCTAAGGCGCGACGGGATCGCCTTCGATGCGGTCATCGTGCCGCAGCGGCGCGGTCGGCGTCCCGAGGTGGTTGCGCTCAGCGGTCAGAAGCGGGTGCCGCTGCTGGTCCTCGACGGGGAGGTGATCTGCGACTCGCGGCGGATCATCGAGCAGCTCGAGCTTCGCCGAGCAGATCAAGCACCGACTCGCCGCTCGCCGGGCGAGCCACGCCGCGCTCGGTGACCATCGCGCTCACGAGCTTGGCCGGGGTCACGTCGAAGGCGGGGTTGCGGCACCGCGTGCCCGGGATCGTGATCTCGTGCAGGGTTGCGTCGGGGCCGGCACGGACCGCCCGGACCTCGTCGCCGGAGCGCTCCTCGATCTCGATCTGAGCGCCCGTCGGGCACGCCGGATCGATCGTCGAGGTGGGGCCCGCGACGAGGAGCGGAATCCCGGCGGCCGCGGCGGCGAGCGCGTGCGCGTAGGTGCCGACCTTGTTGGCGACATCGCCGTTGGCCGCAACCCGGTCGCAGCCGACGATCACGGCGTCGACCTCGCCCGCGGCGATCAGTCCCGCGGCGGCACCGTCGACGATCAGCTCGTGATCGATCCCGAGCCGGCTCAGCTCGTACACCGTCAGCCGCGCTCCCTGCAGCAGCGGTCGCGACTCGGCCGCGAGCACCCGTTCGAGCGAGCCGCGCCCGGCGAGCTCGGCGATCACCGCCAGCGCCGTGCCGCGTCCGGGCGCTGCCAGGGCGCCGGAGTTGCAGTGGGTCAGAATCCGGCGACAGCCGGCGAGCTCGTCGGCTCCGTAGCAGGCCAGCAGCTCACTGGCGGACTCCTCCTCGGCCTCAATCAGGCGGGCCTCGTCGAGCGCAACGGCGGCGTGATCGCACTCGGGGCCCCCGTGGAGCCGTGCCGTGAGCACCGCTCGGCGGACCCGCTCGACGGCGTACGCGAGGTTGACCGCAGTCGGTCGCGCCCCGGCGAGGGTCGCGCAGGCCCGCTCGACTCCGTCGGGGTCGCGCTCGAGCTCGATCGCGACGCCGTACGCCGCCGCGACGCCGATCAGCGGCGCGCCGCGGATCGAGAGTCGCTTGATCGCGCCGGCGACGTCGTCGGCGCTGCGCAGTTCGAGCTCGACCTCGCGCCACGGCAGGACGGTCTGGTCGAGCGCCCACAGCGCGCCGTCCTCGAACCGCAGCGCGACGACCGCGCCGCGGCCGGCTGCGGCGCTCCCGCTCTGCTCGCGTTCGGGCGCTCCGGTCAGCGGCTCTTGTGCCTAGAGCCGATTCTCGATCGAGAGCGGGGCCGACTGAACCGGCGCCGCCTCGGGCTCCGGCTCGGTCGCGCGTGCGTCCTCGAGCCCGAGCGTCTCGGCGAGCTCGCCGGACTCATACATCTCACTGACGATGTCGCACCCTCCGACAAGATCGCCGTCGACGAACAGCTGCGGGATCGTGGGCCAGTTCGAGAGCGCTGACAACTCCTGGCGGATCCTGGGGTCGGGGAGGATGTCGACGGCCGCAAACTGCGTGCCGAGCGACTTCAGGATCGCAACCGTGCGGGCCGAGAAGCCGCACGCCGGGGCGTCGGGCGTCCCCTTCATGAACAGGATCACCTGGTTCTCGGAGATCGCCTCCTGGATGGCGTCCCGCATCGGGTTGGGGGCTGTGTCACTCATCTGGTGTCCTCCGTTTCCGAGGTTCGCGTCTGGATTGAGAGTGCGTGGATGCGGTCGCCGAGCTCCGCGCCGAACACGTCGTGGACGAGGCGGTGCTGAGCGAGCCTGGGCATCCCTGAGAACGCGGCCGCGGTCACGATCGCGTTGAAGTGATGGCCGTCGCCGGTAACGTCGGCCGTGGCGCCGGGGATACCGGCCTCTATCCGTGATTTCAGCTCGTCTGGAGTCGCGGACACTCCCTCTAGCGTACCGAGGTCGCGTCGCTATACTGAATGAAGCAATGATCAAGCTCACCGACAAAGGTGCCGAGAAGGTTCGCGAGTTTCTTTCGGGGCAGAACGCGGTCGCCGAGACGGCAGGATTGCGGGTCGGCGTCAGGGGCGGAGGCTGCTCGGGATTCCAGTACGCGCTCGCCTTCGACGAGCAGCGCGACGGCGACGAGGTGTTCGAGGACAAGGGCATCCGCCTGCTGGTTGACACGCCGAGCCTTCCCTACGTTCGCGGCTCTGTGATCGACTTTGTCGACGGCCTTCAGGGCGCCGGCTTCAAGGTTGAAAACCCGAATGTGATCGCAGCCTGTGGCTGTGGGTCATCGTTCCGGGTCGCCGACGAAGAAGAAGTCTCAGCGGTCTGACGGCACCGCTACCGACGGTCTGAGACGCGACGCCTCGCATCGCGCCACGCCCGCCAACCTTGGGGGACGTGGCGCAGCAACCAGAGCGGCCGGTAGACGTACCCGACGAGCAGCATCGCCCGGCTGCGCGCCGCCGACGGCCACCAATGGCGAATGAAGCCAGGCGGCGGGATCACCTTGCGCAGCAGGATCCTCGGGCCGCTCCAGCCGGCGGTGGTCAGCTGATCCAGGCCCAGCGCCAGCGGCGGCGGCGTGCTGGCACGAAGTGCGACCGTGACCGACTGGGTCGCTGGCAGCGACAGCCGCGCTGCCAGATCGGCGCCGGCGTCGGATAGCCGCAGCCCGGCCGCGAACGCATCGAGCGCGTCAAGCCGCGACGCGAGCGCCTGAGCCTGGCGCCACACGCCCTCCGGGACCGCCGCGAGCGCGGCGTCCAGACGCTGGCGCGATCGATCCGCGCGCTCGCCGTGATGGGCGGCGTGCAGCGCGACGTACATCGCCCGGGCGGCCACTGAAAGACGGCGTGCCGGATAGCCCGCGACCGTAACCTCCTCGGTCTGGCGCACCAGAACCTGCCACGCCTGCTCAGGTCCGACCCCGATTCCCTGAATCGTGCGGTGAAGGTCCACCTCCACTCCATCAAGCTCGCGTCTCCAGGCGCTCGCGTGCTCGGTCCACCAGTCGGGCAGGCCCTGTTCGTCGACCCCGGGCGCAAATCCCAGCTCGCCAATCGTGCGCTCGGCCGTTGCGACCGTCGCGGGGGCCACCCACAGGTCGCAGTCGGTGTACCCGCGGGCGAGCCCGTCGGGCTCCCAGTCCGCCAGCGCCGGCCCTTTGAGCAGGACGCTGGGGGCGCCGGCTCGGTCCAGCGCCTCCATCACCTCGGCCGTCGCCGCATCGATCCGGAGATTCGTCATCGCCGCCCGAATACGAACCTCCTGATGGGTGCTCGCGACCTCGGCCGACCCAGTCGGCGCCCCTGCGAGGGGCGATTTAGGTCGTTCGCTGCTCATGCCGATACGTGTCTATGGGCGACATCTATGGGATTGAGTTAACTCGATCGCTGTCGATGCCGATACGGCTATATGCTTTCATTACGGATCAGTAGCGAATAGAGCGCACGGTTGCGCACAACGCATAGGGGTGAAGAACGATGACATCGAAAAAGCCAGGGGCGCAGCCTTGCCCACCGGCGCGCAGAGATGGACTGCTCGTCGAGACGCTCGGCGACGAAACCGTCATCTACGATCTTGAGAGCAAGGAAGCACACTGTCTGAAGGAGCTTGCGGCGGTCGCGTTCGCGTACGTCGACGGCACCAACAGTTCGGCGGACATCGCGGAGCTCGCCAGCTACCGCCTGGGGCGGCCGGTAACCGAGGTCGAGATCGGCGACTCGCTCGCGCAGCTGCAGGAGCGCGGGTTGTTGAGCGCTCCGCCACGCGAGCAGCGCGACGGACTGTCGCGCCGGGAGGCGCTGCGCACATTCGCAGCCGCAGGCGCCGGCACGGTCCTGATCACGACTGTGGCCGCACCGCTCGCCGCCGCCACGACCGGCGGTAGCACCTGCAAGGCGCTCGGCTCGACCGACAAGCCCTCCTGCTTCCAGGGCAGCGCGCCGACCTCTGGCAACGACTTCTACGGCTGCAAGCCGTGCTCGACGTCGACCGACTGTGGCTCGGGCTACACATGCTGCTGTGTGCACTGCGACGACCAGTCGCAGTTCGGCAGCTGCTGTCAGAGCGTCTGCGTAGCCGGCCACACCTGCAGCGGCAAGAACGGTTACGGCAGCTTCCAGTCGCTCGTGTCGGGCACCTTCTGCCCGTCGAGCTACTGCCTGTCCTACTGCACCGACGACTTCAAGTACAAGTGCTGCCTGACGAGCGCAGGTCACTGCTGCAAGTGAGCCGGCCGAGATCGGACGGCGTCCGCCGGGCGCAGGCGTATGCCTGTCCGGGGTTTCCGTCGCGCGCGCGCCGGTCCGGCGTGGCGACTCAACCACGACACTGACTGATGAATTCGATCGTTCTTCTCGCAAGGCTCCTGCTGGCCGTCGTGTTCGTCACGGCGGCGGTGGCGAAGCTCTCCGATCTCGCGGCCCTACGCCGCACGATCGTCGAGTTCGGCATGGGGGATCTCGCTGCCCGCGTTGGCGGCACGCTGCTGCCGTTCGTCGAGCTCGCATGCGCGCTGGCGCTCCTGCTCCAGCCAACAGCACGCTGGGGTGCGGTCGCGACCGGGTTGTTGCTGGTTGTGTTCATCGCCGGGATCGTCAATGCGCTGCGCCATGGCCGGACGCCGGACTGCAACTGCTTCGGCCAGGTCTCGTCGGCCCAGATCAGCTGGCGGACGCTCGCGCGCAATGGGGCGCTGCTGGCGGTCGCGGCGCTTGTCGTCTGGAAGGGACCCGGCTCGGCGCTCACCGCATGGACCAGCAACCTGGCCGCCGCCAACCTGGTCGCCGGCATCGCTGTGATCGCATGCGCGCTGCTGGGTGTCGCCGTGATCCGCTACCGCACGCTCAGTCGCCAGCCCCAGGCCGCGACGCCGGACGCCGCGCCGCCGCAACTCGAAGTCGGCGAGCTCGCCCCGCGCTTCTCGCTTCCCGACCTCGACGGTGTGCCCGTCGCGCTGGAGGCGCTGTGTGAGCGCGGATTGCCGGTCCTGCTGGTGTTCGCGGGTCAGTCCTGTGGGCCGTGCCGCGAATTGCTGCCCGAGCTCGCGCGTTGGGACGCCGCGCTCGGTGACCGGATCACGTTCGCGCTGATCGAGAGCGACATTCTCGTTCCAGAGCAGCTGGCCGAGGAGGTCCGCTCCGCCGGCGACATCCTGGCGCTATACGAGGGAGGCCACGAGGTGGCGGCCAGGTATCAGATCGTCGGCACCCCGATGGGGGTGGCCGTCGGGACCGACGGCAGGATCGCAAGCGCGCTCGCCGCGGGATCGGTGCAGATCGAGGAGCTGGTCCGCCTGATGCTGACGATGGCGCCCGCCGCGGCCGCACCGGCATCGCTGCCGCTGACGCTGGTAGCGGAGCCTTCCTGAGGCGCCGCGGCGCGACGCGGCCGGCCCCGGGTCGAGCGAGCGCAGTACCGTGAACGACGAGCTGACCGTGAACGACGAGCCCAGACCGGAAGCGACCACGATCGCCGGCGAGGCCTACGGCGTCGGCGTCGTGATCGAGGCCCCCGATCCGGACCTGATGGGCCGGATGGCCGAGCTGGTCCCTCCTGGGTGGCGCGAGCGCGATCCGGGCCCGGACGACCCGCGGTTCGCGATAACCACCGAGGACGGGGTGGTCTACGCCGCGGAGCGAGACGGGGTCGTGTTGACGACCGGAGAGCTCGACGTCGTGCTGGGCCTGTTCGACACGTTCGTCCGCAACCACGTCGCGCTCAAGGCCCCCGACCGGATCTTCGTGCACGCGGGTGCTGTCGCGTACCGCGGGAGGGGGATCGTGATACCGGGGCGCAGCTTCAGCGGTAAGACGACACTCGTCGCGCAGCTCCTCGCGGCCGGCGCCACGTACTACTCCGACGAGTATGCGGTGCTCGACGAGCAGGGGTTGCTGCACCCGTTCCCGAAGCCGCTGTCACTCCGACTCCGGGCAGGGAAGCGCGAGCAGACCAACCACCCCGTCGGCGATCTCGGCGGGGTCGCCGGCAGCGAGTCGGTGCCGGTCGCCCTGATCGTCGCGACGCAGTATCGCGCGGGTGGCGAGTGGCAGCCGAGCGAGCTGACGCCCGGTGACGCCGTGCTGGAGCTGTTCGCAAACGCGATCCCGGTCAACGAGCGTCCCCAGGAGTCGTTGACGGCGTTCCGCCACGCGGTGCAGCGGGCGACGGCAGTCAAGGGGCCGCGAGGCGAGGCCGCCGAGATCGTCCCCTGGCTGCTGCAACGCGTTGGCGCACCACCAGCCGTGTCCGCAGGGTCAGCCCAGGCCTCCGCGAGCTGATCGCCATTTGCACCACGCTCTACCCTGTGGCGAGATGAAGTCGGGCGTTTTGGCAGCTCGGACGCTTGCCGTGGTGGGCGTGGTGGCGATGGTCGTTAGCGGCTGTGGCGGGTCTTCGGGGAAATCCGCCGCGACGGTGCCGGCATCGACACTCACGCGCGCGGCGTACGTCTCCTCGGCGGCCTCCGGCTACAAGGCCGTGATGCACATGCACGAGATCGTCGGGCCGCTGACGATCACGGCGACCGGCTCGGGCTCGTTCTCGCCCCGCCAGCATCTGGGCTCGATGTCGATGCGGATGCAGATGCCCGGCCCTGCGGCGGCGATGCTGGGGCATAACCTCACCATGGACGCAGTCCTGGCGGGGCCGACGATGTACATGAAGATGCCGGCGCTGACGAGCAGGCTGCCCGGCGGCAAGCCGTGGATCGCAATGAGCCTCAGCGCGCTGGGCCGGTCATCGGGGATCCCGGGAATGTCGTCGCTGATGAGCGGGACCTCGTCGCTCAACGACCCGGGACAGTTCCTGAGCTACCTGCGCGCCACGTCCGCCGGCAGCGTCACAAAGCTGGGCGAGGCAACGATCGCCGGGGTGCGCACGACGCACTACCGCGGCGAAATCGATCTCAGCAAGCTGCCGGCGGCGGTGCCGCCCAGCTCGCGCAAGGGGATCGAGGAGCTCGTCGCTGCGCTGCGCCACGAGTTCAAGGCCGGGAACATGCCGGTCGACGCCTGGATCGACTCGCGCCACCTGGTCCGGCGCCTGACGATGAACTACGGCGAACGGATCCCGACAGGTCAGGCCGTGAAGGTGGCGATGCGCGTGGACTTCGTGTCCTACGGCAACCAGCCCAAGCCGACGATCCCGCCCGCCTCAGAGACGACGAACCTCCTCTCGCTGCTCGGCGGCGCCCAGAGCGGGGCCTAGACCGGCGTCGCGTCAAGCGAGCGCCAGAGAAACTCGCACGCGAGCGTCCGATACGGCCGCCACGGCTCGGCGAGCCGCTCGATCTCCGCAGGGTCGGGCATCTCGGGCAGACCGTAGGCGACCATGATCGCGCGCCGGATACCGAGGTCGCCGGCGGCGAGGATGTCGGGGCGATTGAGGTGGAAGATCAGGAACATCTGCGCGGTCCACGGGCCGATCCCCTTGACCGCGACCAGTTCCGCGACCACCTGCTCGTCCGAGAGCCGTCTGAGCTTGTGCAGCTCGAGCGAGCCATCGAGCACGTGTTCGGCCAGCGAGCGCAGGAAGGTGACCTTCGCGTTCGACAGTCCGGCGGCGGCACGGAGCTCGTGCGGATCGTCGGCGAGCACCTCCTCGGGCGTCGGCAGCCGGCCCCCGAAGCGCTCGGTCAGCCGCCGGAACATCGCGTTGGCGGCATGGGTCGAGACCTGCTGGCCGATGATCGCGCGGACCAGTACGCCGTAGTGATCGCGCGGGCGCGAGCGGCGCCGCTCGCCCAGACCATCGATCCCATAACGGTCGATCAGCTCGGCGAGCACCGGATCGGCGGCGTGCAGCGTCGCCGCGGCCTTGTCGAGCGCCTCCCGGGTCGGCGCGGTCGGCACCCGACTCAGGCGCCGGCTCCGAGAGCCATCGCGGCTCCGTCGAGCGCCCCCAGGGCGCGCTCGATCGAGCACGAGATGCAGGTGAAGGTGGGGGTGTCGCGGAGCGTGTACGAACTCGACTCGGTGGTTCGCAGCCGTTGCACCAGATCGAGGAAGTCGGCCGGATTGTCGGTCTCAAACGCGACCACGAACTCCTGGTCGTCGAGCCCGAACGAGTAACTGGTGTTGAGGTCCACCGACGGGAACTCCCTGCCAATCCTGATGTGCTCCTGCATGATCCGCCAGCGCTCGTCGGCGGGTAGCGCGTACCAGGCGCGGGTCTTGACGAACGGATAGACGAACAGGTACTTGCCGTGTGCCGGTCGAATCTCCAGGCGGGACTCGTCTGAATATTCCGACGGCTTGGTCATCGCCAGCATCGAGTAGGGAACCGTGCACCACTTCATCAACCCGCTCTGCGCGAGCACGACGTGGAACTCGTGAATCCGCTCCAGGTTCTGGGCCTGGCTGAGCAGCAGCAGGTCAGCGTCGCCGCGGGTGCCGACGAGCGAGAAGGCTCGGAGCAGGTGGCCGTCGGCAAAATCCTCGCAGGCAGCGGTGAATTCGCGCTTGTCTGCAGCGCGCCTTTCGTCGTCGATCCGGCGCCAGGCAGGATCGACCTTCAAAAAGGTGTATTTGACGAACTGGCGGGTCGGCATCGTCAGACGATGATAAGGGACCGAAACTCCCGAGCCTCAAGGGGGTAAGAAGATAGAATGAAGCCCATGCGGATCGCCCTGGTGTCGCCTTATTCCTGGACGTATCCGGGCGGGGTGACGAGGCATATCGAGGCGCTCGCCGAGCGCTTCATCGAGGACGGACACCAAGTTCGTGTCCTGGCGCCCTATGACCCCCCGGACACGTTCGCCGCTGTCCTGCACCGGGGCGCGCGTCCGCAATCGCTGCAAGCGCCCGACTATCTCGTCTCGCTGGGCCGGACCGTCGGCTTCAAGGCCAACGGGGCGGTCTCGAACCTGTCGATCACACCGCACGGGATCGCGGCGCTGCACCACGAGCTGCGCACCGGCGGCTATGACGTCGTCCACATCCACGAGCCGGTCGCGCCGCTGACCAGCTGGATCGCGACCGACTCGACGCGACTGCCACTGGTCGGCACCTTCCACTCCTACTCCGAGAGCCGATTTGCGAACGGGATGGCGAACCTGCTCGGCGCCCGGCGGATGCTCAACCACCTTCACGTCCGGATCGCTGTCTCCGAGGCCGCGGCCTGGACCGGCCGGCGCTTCTTCGGCGGCCATTACCGGGTGATCCCCAACGGCGTCCACGTCGACGCCGAGGTCCAGAGCCGGGCGGGAACGCGCGAGCCCGGTGAGGCGCTGCGGATCCTGTTTGTCGGCCAGTCCGTCGAGCGCAAGGGGCTGCCGCTGCTGCTGCGGTCCTTCGAGGCGCTCCGTGAGCACATTCCGACCGAACTGACGGTGATCGGGCCGACGCACGAGGAGATCGCGCCGATGATGCTTGACGACCGCGGGGTCCGTGTGCTGGGCAAGGTCGACGACCGGCGCAAGCACGAGGAGCTCGAGGCAGCCGACGTGCTGTGCGCCCCGTCGCTTCGCGGTGAGAGCTTCGGGATGGTCTTGACCGAGGCGTTCGCGGCGGGTACGCCCGTGATCGCGTCCGACATCGCCGGCTACCGGGATGTCGTGCGGGACGGCGTCGACGGAGTGCTGGTGCCGCCCGCCGACCCGACGGCGCTCGCCGAAGCTCTGCGCGACCTCTACGACGAGCCCGGGCAGCGCAACGAGATGGCGCGCGCGGCGGCGCGCGACGTCGAGCGGTTCGCGTGGCCGCACGTCGCCGAGCAGGTGATCGAGGCCTACGAGGACGCGATTGCGACACCCAAGCCGGCCGGCTTCGGCGAGCGCGCCGCGGTCGCCATCGGCACATGGCCCGCGGATCTCAAGCCTCATGTCGGCCCCAAGCGGCTGCCGACCCTGGAGCCGAAGATCGGCCCGCGCCACGCCCCGCTGGTCACCGCGGCACGCCGTGGCGCGATGGCCGTGGTGTCGCTGGGCGCAATTGCGCTGGCGGTCCTGGCGCTCAACAAGATCGGCCTTGACCACATCGCCTCGGCGCTGATCAACTCGAGTCCCTCGTTCGTGCTGCTTGGCCTGGCGGTGATGTGCGCCTCGATGGTGATGCGCGCCTTCTCGTGGGATGCGATCCTGCGCGCGGCCTTGCCGAGCGCGCGGATCAAGCTCTCCGACGCGATGCAGGGCACATTCATCGGGGTGCTGATGTCTTCGACCCTGCCGGCACGACTCGGTGAGCCTTCGCGCGCGCTTGTCGTCGCGCGCCGCACCGGCCGCCCGCGCGAAAACCTGCCGGTCGTTCTGGGCACGGTGGTCTCGCAGACCTTGCTCAACATCGTCGCGCTGGTCGTGCTCGGCGCCGTCATGTTCTCGTCGGTCGACCTGTTCAGCGGCCACCAGAACGCGCTGCTGGTCGCGGCGATCGCGCCGCTGGCGCTGCTGGCGCTGGTGCTGCTGGCGCCGATCGTGCTCCGCCACGGGTCGGCGACCTCGAGGCTTGGACGGCTGCACGTGCTGCTCGCGCAGGCGAGGAAGGCGATGACCCGGGTCCGAGCCGGGCTCGCCGTCTTTCGCCGGCCACGCCTGGGCGCGCGGGCGGCGCTGTGCCAGTTCGCCGCCTGGGGTCTGCAGTGTCTGTCTTGCTACATCCTGCTGGTCGCGCTCGGCCTCGCCGACCAGACCGGTTTCGCGGCCGCTGCGGCGGTCCTGTTCGCGGTCAACATCACCGCGGTGCTGCCGGCGACGCCGGCGAACCTCGGCGTCTTCCAGGCCGCGTGCGCGGCCGTGCTGCACACCGGCTGGCACGTGGGCTTCGGTACCGGCGTCGCCTACGGCGTGATCCTGCAGGCGGTCGAGGTGACGACAGCGATCCTGATGGGCGCCCCGGCACTGGTCAAGGAGGGAATGTCCTGGCGCGAGGTTCGCCTCCGGGCGATCCATGCGGCGCCGGTCAAGCTGCCGGCGCGGCCGCACCGCTCGCGCTCGCGGTCGCGCGGGACCGCCAACGCCGAGAGCTGACGGGGGCGTCAGGCCTGCGCCAGCGCGGGCGCGTCGTCCGCCGCGCCCGCGGGCTGTGGCTCGTCGTCTGAGAGCGTCGCCAGTCGCGTCGGGTCCTTCTCGGTCCCCGCAATCAGCTCGTCGGCCGCCTGCTTGGGCGTCCGGGGCAGCATCCCGGACCGCATCCCGAAGTAGACCGCCTGCGGGTGGTGGGCGACGATCGCGAGCGTCGACTGCTCGGGCTCAACCGCGTAGCCGCCCGAAAGCGACAGGCCGATCGACGGCGCGTCGAGCAGCTCGAAGACCTTGGTCAGCTCGGACTGCTCTGGGCACGACGGGTAGCCCCACGAGTAGCGGCGCCCCTGTGACGGCTCGATGCCGAGATCGGTGCGGGCCCTGGCGTGCACCCACTCGGCCATCCCCTCGGCAGTCTGGACTCCGAGCCCGTGGACGAACAGCTGCTCGGCGAATTCGCCGTCGGACTCGAGCGATGCCATCAGGTCGGTCACCTCACCGCCCGCCGTGACCGCCTGCAGCGCGACCACGTCGAGCTCGGAACCGAGCGGACGGTAGAAGTCCGACAGGCAGATCCGGTCGTGGCGCGGCTGACGCGGGAACACAAGGCGGTGGAGCTCGCGCTCGCCCGGGGCCGCCGGGTCCCAGACGATCAGCTCGTTGCCGTCGGCGTTGCAGGGGAAGTAGCCCAGCAGAGCTCGGGGGTGCAGATATGTCTGCTCGCTCCACATCCGCTCCAGCCGCGGTTGAAAGTCATCGCGCAGCAGCCGCGTCCACTGCTCCCCCTTGACACCGCGGCCGCCCCAGTGGAGCTTGAACAGCACGTGAGTGTCGAGGTGGGGGTAGACCTCCTCAAGCGGTACCTCGAGCTCGCGCACTCCCCAGAAGGGCGGCTCGGGGATCAGGTTGTCGGTCCGGGCGCCGCTGCGGACCGACGAGTCGGTGACGGGCGGCGCGTCGTCGGGCTCGGCGACGGGTTGGTCGCGCAGCCGCTGGGCGGCGTCGCGCGTCTTGGTGACCAATCCCTCGTGCGCCTGGGCGTCGACCAGCTGGTCCATCTTCGCGAGCCCCTCGAACGCATCCTTGCAATAGAAGACGCCGGGCTCGTAGGTTTCATCGGACTCGCTCCCGTGGGGATAGAGGATCCGCAGCCCGAAATTGCGGTTGATCGCCGCCCCGCCGATCAGCACCGGGAACGGGAGCTTGCGCTCGTGCAGCTCCTGGATGCAGGCAGGCATCTGCTTGGAGGTCGAGACCAGCAGCGCCGAGAGCCCGATCGCGGTCGCCTTGTGCTCGATCGCGGCGTCGAGGATGTTCGAGATCGGGACCTGCTTGCCGAGGTCGATCACCGTGTAGCCGTTGTTGGTCAGGATCGTGTTGACCAGCGACTTGCCGATGTCGTGCACGTCCCCGAACACGGTCGCGATCACGACCGTTCCCTTGGTGTAGCCCTCGAGCTTGTCTAGATAGCGCTCGAGCTGGGCGACGGCGCGCTTCATCACCTCGGCCGACTGGAGCACGAATGGAAGGATCAGCTCGCCGGCGCCGAACTTGTCACCGACCTCCTTCATCGCCGGCAGGAGCACTTCGTTGAGCGTCGGGACGGCGCCGATCTTCTCGACGCTGGCGTCGATCCAGTCCTCGACCCCCTCTTTCTTGCGGCGCAGAATGTGGAAGTGCAGCGCCTCCTCGGGCTCCATCCCCTCGGTCGGGTCGGCCGCGGCGCCGGGCCCGTCATCGTGGTCGCCGCTCTTGGCCTCGAAATGGGCGATGAAGCGCTCGAGTGCGTCCTCGCGGCGGTCGAACACGAGATCGTCGGCGAGCTCGCGCTCTGCCTCGGGGATCTCGGCGTAGGGGGTGATGTGGTTCGGGTTGACCATCGCCAGGTCCAGCCCCGCCTCTACGCAGTGATGGAGGAAGACGCTGTTGAGCACCGCGCGCGCCACCATGCTGACGCCGAAGCTGACGTTGCTGACGCCGAGCGAGGTCTTGACGCCGGGCAGCTCCTGCTTGACGAGCCTGATGCCCTCGATCGTCTCGACGGCGCTCGGGCGCCATTCCGGGTCCCCGGTCGTCAGCGTGAACGTCAGGCAGTCGAAGATCAGCGCCTCGCGATCGAGCGCGTGCTCGTCGCAGCAGAGCTCGGTGATCCGCGTGGCGACCTCGAGCTTGCGCGCTGCCGTCTTCGCCATGCCCACCTCGTCGATCGTGAGCGCGATCACCGCCGCTCCGTGAGCCTTGGCCAGCGGTACCACCCGGTCGAGCTTGGCGCGGCCGGCCTCGAGGTTGATGGAGTTGACGATCGCGCGCCCGGGGATCCGCTCGAGCGCGGCTTCGATCACCTCGGGCTCGGTCGAGTCGATCTGGATCGGGGCATCGAGCGAGAGCGAGATCCGCTTGACGATCTCGCCCATCTGGCCGGCCTCGTCCTGGCGTTCGGTCAGCGCCACGCACACGTCGAGCACGTGCGCGCCGCCGTTCACCTGGTCCTCGGCGACGACCAGCAGGCCGTCGTAGTCGTCGGTGAGCAGCAGCTCCTTGGCCTTGCGCGAGCCCTGAGAGTTGACCCGCTCGCCGACCAGCGTCGGTCGCGGGTCCTGGACGAGCGGGGTCGCACCGATCATCGAGCTGACGTGCGGAGCCCTGCGCAGCGGACGGGGCTCGGGGATCGTGTTCTTGACGCGCTCGGCGATCGCGCGGATGTGCTCCGGTGTCGTCCCGCAGCACCCACCGACGATGCTGACGCCGTAGCGGTCGACGAATTCGCCGAGCACGTTTGCGAGCGGCTCGGGCCGCTCAGGGAAGATCGTTTCGCCGTTCGGGCCCTGGATCGGCAAGCCGGCGTTGGGGATGCAGTGGACCGGGACCGAGCTGTATTCACCGAGGAACCGGATCGCGTCGCGCATGTCCTCGGGCCCGGTCGAGCAGTTGAGCCCGATCGCGTCGACCCGGAGCGCCTCGAGCGTCGCGAGCGCGGAGCTGATGTCGGTCCCGAGCAGCATCTTGCCGCCCTGGGGCAGGAGCGACACGCTGCACTGGATCGGCACCGCGCGCCCCTGTTCGGCGAACGCCCGCCGGGCGCCGAACACGGCCGCCTTGCAGCTCGAGAATGTCCTGCGTTGTCTCGATGATCACCAGGTCGACGCCGCCGGCCAGCAAGCCTGTCGTCTGCTCGGCGAACACGTCGACGAGCTCGGCGAACGTGATCTTGCCGAGCGTCGGATCGTCGCTGGCGGGCAGGAAGCCGGTCGGCCCGATCGCCCCGGCAACGAACCGGTGCTCGCCGGCCGCCCTGCGCGCGATCTCCGCCGCGCGCAGGTTGATCTCGTGGGTGTGCTCCGCCAGCCCCCACTCGCCGAGCTTGATCCGCGACGCCTGGAAGCTGTCTGTCTCGAGCACCTCGGCGCCAGCCTCGAGCATCGAGTGATGGACGCCCTCGATCACGTCGGGGCGGTTGAGCACGAGCACCTCGTGACAGCGACCCGGCAACTTGTAATCGTGCTCGAGGCTCAGCTCGAACTGCTCCAAGGTGGCGCCCATTCCGCCGTCGTAGACGATCGTCCGCTCGTGGGCCGCAGCGATCAAATCACGCATCCGCAGCATCCTACTAAACCTTGACATGATCGTGGCAAGGTTGACCGATCGCGCTTGCGCGTTTGCTAGTTTCGTGCTAATCTGCAAGCACGAAGAAGTAAGTGACAGCGAGATTCCAGGAGCAATCATGGCAACCACCCAGACCAAGCACACCTCCCCCTCGATCGAGTCCGCTTTCGAGCGTGCGACCGAGGCCGGCGAGCAGTTCGTCGCCGCCAGCCGCAAGGCGGGCAACCTGTACCTCGACTCCTACGAGAAGGCCGTCGACCGAGCGATTGAGGCCGAGCTCAGGGTCGCGGGCGCCACGCAGCAGGAGTGGCTCAAGAACATGATCGAGGCCCAGGCGGACTTCACCCGCGAGCTCACGAGCTCCTACACGAGCACCGCTCGCACGCTGCTCAAGTAAGGGCTGAGCCCAGGGCGCAACGCTCGGTGCCAGACCTTCCATCTGGAGGGCCGGGGCAGGCACTGAAACATGAAAGCCGATGGCACCGGTAGGGTCTCCCACCGGTGCCGTCGTCTTTTAGAGGAGGTCAGGATGACTGATTCGTCGCTGCGCCCGCCGCCGGTTTCGCCGGCTTATGGAGGGCTGTTGGGGAGCTGGATGGAGGGCTGGGCGGCCACCGCGGCCGGGGTCAACGACTGCGTGCGGGCGAGTTGGCGGATCTCCCCATGGTCGCTGGACGTCGCCCGGTGGATGTCGGTGACCGCCGAGCGCAAGCGCCCGGGATGGGCGTCGCCGCATGAGATCGTGTTTGAATCGCCGCTGGCTCGGCTGCGCGATTTCTCCTCGGGTTCCGCGCGCGGCGTGGTCCCGACGCTCGTGCTGCCGCCGCAGGCCGGGCACGACTCCTGCATCGTCGACTATTCGCCCGAGCAGAGCCAGATGCGGACGATCGTCGCCTCGGGTCTGAAACGCGCGTACACGCTGGACTGGGCCGGCGCGACCAGCGAGACCGCCGACGCCGGGATCGAGGATTACCTAGAGCTCGTCGACCGGGCGGTTGAGCACTGCGGCGGCCGCGTGAACCTGATCGGCGACTGTCAGGGCGGCTGGCTGGCGACGGTCTATGCGGCGCTCGCCCCCGAACGGATCAACACGCTCACGATCGCCGGCGCCCCGATCGACTTCCACGCCGGCGAGCCCGTCATCCACGAGGTCCTGTCGTGGCTTGCCCCGGGTGGCGACCTCAGCTTCTACGAGGCGCTCGTCGCCTCGGGCGGCGGGGTGCTGAAGGGCAACCACATGCTGTCGGGTTTCATCATGATCCAGCCTGGCGCAGAGGTCTCCAGGCAGCTCGAGCTGCTGTGCCATCTCGGCGACGCTCACCATGTGGTGCGCTATCAGGAGTTCGAGGACTGGTTCAAGCACACCCAGGACATCCCTGGGCCGTTCTATCTGTGGATCGTGCGGCACCTGTTCGCCGATAACGAGCTCGTGCGCGGTGAGCTCGAGGTCGCCGGACGGCCGGTCGCGCTGGGCAATCTCGACATGCCGCTGTTCCTGCTCGCGGGCGCCGCGGATCACATCACCCCTCCCGATCAGGTGTTCGCGCTCGCCGACCATGCGTCGACGCCGTCAGACCTGGTCGTGCGGCGGCTCTGCTCGGGCGGGCATCTCGGGCTGTTCATGGGCCACGAGGCGCTGGCCGAGCACTGGCCGGCGCTGCTTTCAGACGTGGTCTCTCACTCGAGGCGCCGGATGGCAAACGCGGGGGTGGCGTGAGTTAGTCGCCCCTACGGTGCCTTCGACGACACACATCCCCCACCCGAACGCGCGTGCTTGGCCGACACGTGCGCGAGGCGGTAGGGTCGCACCGCAAGCACGCCCGCCGTCGGCCGTCGCGCGGCGGCGAGCGGCAAATCAGCTACCGGGAGGTCCGAGATGATCGTGATGTTGTCCGCCCGCCGTCTGAAGCCGGGATCCTGGGATCAGTTCCGGCGCTCCTGGGATCCGGGTGAGGATCCGCCTCCGGGGATGCAACGTGCCTACCACGCCCGCAACATCCGCGATGAGGACGAGATCATCTCGTTCGGCATCTTCGACATGACCGAGGAGGAGTACCACCGCTGGCGCCAGGAGTCCGACGCGCAGGAGAACGAGCGCGTGGATCGCCTCTCGGCGTTCGTCGAGAACGACCACGTGTCGGGCGTCTATGAGGTGGTCGAAGTGGTGCAGGAGTAGGCGCCGCCGGCTACCGCGCGCTCCAGCCCTGGTCCATCGTGACCGGGACGCCGGTGAACGCGCGGCCCGCCGGCCCGGCGAGGAATGCGACCACCTCCGCCACCTCAGCGGGCTCGATCAGCTCCTTGACTGCGTGCGGGGCGAGGATCACCTGCTCGAGCACCTGATCCTCGGGCAGCGCATGCGCGCGCGCCTGGTCGGCGATCTGCTTCTCGACCAGCGGCGTCCGGACGTAGCCGGGACAGACCGCACAGGCCGTGATGCCGAACTCGGCGCCCTCGAGCGCGAGCGTCTTGACGAGCCCGAGCACGCCGTGCTTGGCCGACACGTATGCGGCCTTGAACGGCGATGCGACCAGTCCGTGGACCGATGCGATCACGATGAAGCGGCCGGCGCCGGAGCTCTTCAATGCCGGCCACGCGTACTTGGCGAGCATGAACGGGCTCGTCAGCAACAGCGACACGATTGTCTCCCAGCGCTCGAGCGGGAAGTCGTCGATCGGCGCGACGTGCTGCACGCCGGCGTTCGGAACCACGAGGTCGAGTCGCCCGAAGCGCTCGAGCGCTGCGCTGACCGCCTCGGCGTTGCTCGCGGGCGAGGTCAGGTCGGCCTCAAACGTGACGCCGGGACCGTCCGGATCGGGGCTCAGATCGACGGCGAGCACGTCATACCCGTGATCGCACAGCCGCGCGGTGACAGCGCGGCCGATGCCGCTCGCCGCGCCGGTGACGAGCGCGGCCTTGCGCTCGCTCATTCGCCGGGGCCGTCCTGGTGGCGCCGGCGGGTGTGGCGGGGCGAGGCGGCGACGAACGCCTCATAGACCTCCTTCAGCGCCGTGCGCTGCCGGGCTGTCAGCTGGGGGTCGGCGGCGATCGCGTCGCGGACCGCGCTCGCCTCCCCAGGCTCGCCCGGAGGCGAGACCCCCGCCTGCTGATAGAGCGTCTCGGCCGACACCTTCAGGGCCCCCGCGATCCCCTCCAGGACCTGCTCTGAGGGGGCGCGCAGGCCGCGCTCGATCTGGGACAGGTATGGGTTCGAGATCCCGGCCAGCTGCGCGAACTGACGCATCGAGAGCTCGGCGAGCTCCCGCTGCTGGCGGATGATCTCCCCAAGCGCGGCCGCAGAACGATTCGCCATCGGACGCCTGAATATAGACGCGGCCCGGCGAGCTACATGTCCTGGCCGCCGTTGACTGCCCAGACGGCGCCGGTGATGTACGACGACTGGTCGGCAGCGAGGAAATGGACCACACGGGCGATCTCGTCCGGGCGGCCGAGCCGTCCGAGCGGGATCTGGGCCTTGATCTTGTCGAGCACCTTGTCGGGGATCTGCTCGAGCATCTCGGTGGCGATGAAGCCGGGGGCGACCGTGTTGACGGTCACGCCGATCGAGTCATCCGTGAGCTTGCCGGCGCGCTGGAGCTGGAACGCGGCCTCGCGCGCGAGCGTCTTGGTGAGCCCGAACAGGCCTGACTTCGAGGCGGCGTAGTTGGCTTGCCCGATGTTGCCGGTCTCGCCGATGATCGAAGAGATGTTGACGATCCTTCCCGAGCCGCGCTCGATCATGTGTGGCAGCACGGCCTGGGACATGAAGAACGCGCCACTGAGATTGACGGCGATCACCCGATACCAGTCCTCGTCACTCATCTTCAGGGCGGTCTTGTCGATCGTGATCCCGGCGTTGTTGACCAGCACGTCGAGTCTGCCGTGACGCTCGATCACCTCCGCGACGGTTCGCCGGCAGTCATCGGCGGAGCCGACGTTCCCCTGGTGAATGCTGGCCTGGATCTTGTGCTCCTCGAGCTCGCCGAGGAACTCGTTGGCGTGCTCTGTGTCGCGGCCGAAGCCCGCCGCGACGACCGCGCCCTGGGCGCCGAAGCTCCTCGAGATCGCGCCGCCGATGCCGCGCGTCCCGCCGGTCACGAACACGACGTGCCCGTCCATCCGTGGGCGGCGGACCTCGCCGGAGATATCGGCGGGCTCGGTGGTGATGGTGGTGGTCGTATCGGTGCTCATCTCGTCTCCTCTCTTGACGATCTCGGGCGCGCTCAGCGCTCCGAGCGGTCCCTCAGCCAGTCCGCGATCTCGGGCCAGATCTCCTTGCGCGCGGCCGATCCCGCGATCAGCCCGATGTGGCCGCCGGGCCTGTCAATGTGGGTGACGTCCTCGCTGGAGACGAGGTCGAACACCGGCATCGTCCCCGGCCGCGGGGCGATGTGGTCTGACCCGGCGGTGACGACGAGCAGATTCTGGTCGACCCGGCCGAGGTCGATCCGCTGCCCGCGGAGCCTCGCACGGCCGCCGACCAGCGTGCCGTCGCGATACATCATCTCGATCCACTGCGACCACGCCCGACCCGGGAAGGCGGGGTTGTCGGCGACCCACTTGGCCATCGGCTGGTAGGCGTCGCGCCGCGCGTTGCCGTCCTGGACGCTCTGCCAGAGCCGGCGGTAGGTGGTGACGAAGTTCGTCACGGGCTTGAGCATCTTGTTGGCGAAATCGACGCCGCTGCCCGGGATCACGCGCCACTGCTCGGCCACCTGCCCGACGTCGAACTCGGGGTCGCCGATCCAGGTGGCGTAGGTCGACTGGCGGGCGTCGATCGGCATCGTCAGCAGCGCCAGATTGCGGACAGCCCTCGGCCCCGCCGCCGGCGAGCGACCGGCGCCGTTACGGTCATCCCGCACCCGCCCGGCGCCATCGGGTATGTCTTTGAGGCCGCAGTACATGGCGCACAGGGTCGCGCCGATGCACCAGCCCATCAGCGACACCTCGTCGGACCCGCTGGCTCGCAGCGTCTCCCGGATCGCCCAGTGGAGCTCATCACAGACGTAGTCGTCCAGCCCCATCTCGGCGTCCTCCTCGTCGGGCGAGCCCCAGTCGACGAGGAACACGTCAAAGCCCTCGGAGAGCAAGTACTCGATCAACGAGCCGCCGGGGCGCAGGTCGAAGATCTCGGGCCGGTTGATGAGCGCGAACACGAGCAGCAGCGGCACCGGGTACTCGCGGCTGTCGGAGCGGTACCGGTAGAGGGTCGTCTCGCGGTGCGTCCAGACCACGTCGCGCGGGGTCGCGCCGACGATCGCGTCATCGGTCGTCAGGACGATGTTGGAGAACTCCAGCGCGTCGAGCGGGGTGCCGATGAGCCGCTCGATCGCGCTCAACGGCCCGCCTTTGCCCGGGCGCCCGGACCCGCGTCGCGCTTCTGATCAGCCGCGAGCTGATCGCGCAGCTGCTCGACCTCCTGCAGCACGCGCTCGAGCTTGTCCTCGGTGCGGTGCAGCTGGCGCGCGAGGCGGGTGATGTCGGCACGTCCCGCGAGCCGCAGGTTGCGCCACACGAGATCGGTGAACTCCGACCCGATCCGCGAGAGCGCGGCGACGTTCTCGGCGCTGCGCGCCAGGATCCAGCCGAAGCTCGGCTTGGAGACGAACTCGTCAAAGGCCTTCGAGGTGCTGGATTCGGCCTGCTCGTAGAGGGCGCGGATCTGCTCGTCGGGTGTCGCTGCGCCCGACTTGCGGCTTGCGGCCGACGACGAGCGGCCACCGGCGCCTGCCGACTGCCCGTTTGCACCAGAGCGGCCAGCTGGACGCTTCTCGCCCGCCGGCGAACTGTCCGACTGCCTTCGATCTGCCATCGCGCGTGCTCCTGGTTGGAATGCTCGGGCCGGGAGGGTCGCCTGTTGGTCCTCCGCTGCTGCCGGTTCGAGGCTACGCCCCGTCTTGACACCGCGCAAGCCGAGGATCGCTCAAGCGGGACCTGGGCTGGGTGTACCCAATTTGGGTGCCGCTTGCACCTCGATCACGCGATCGCCGGGTGCCGGCGGCGCGCATAGGGTCGCGGCCCAGCGGGTACACGGACCTTATGCCAGAAGCCGGGAAGACCCTCAGCCTGACGTTCGGCGCCGTCCCCGAGTCGGTGCCCGAGGCGCGACGGGCGCTGAAGGAGTTCGCGGCCTCGGCAGGGGCGACCCGCCGCCAGCTGGACGCCGTCAGCCTCGCCAGCTCCGAGGCGGTGACGAACGCCGTCCTGCACGCCTACCGCAGCGAGCCGGGGGAGATTCACATAACGGCGGCGCTCGTTTTAGACGAGCTGTGGATCCTCGTCGCCGACGACGGATGCGGGCTGCAGCCACGGGCGGACCGCCCGGGGCTCGGGCTGGGGCTCGGGCTGATCTGTCAGGTGGTCGACGACCTCGCGATCGTGCCCCGCTCGGGTGGCGGCACCGAGGTGCGGATGCGGTTCGATCTACACGACGCGGGTTTCAGGCGTCGGCGCGCGGCGCCGCCGGGCGAGACGCGAGCCTCCGGGGTGCCCAACCGGCGCGGACACCGGCGCCAGTCCTTCGCCTAGCTCAGCTGGTCACGATCTCGGATCGGAGTCGTCGGCCTGTTCGCCGGCCTCGTCGATCTTGCGGACGATCACGTAGGTCGGCGTGCGCTCAACGACGGTCTCAACCTCGGCCAGCTCATGGCCCGGGATCATCAGGAACTGGCGTGGATCAGAGCGGACGTGCTCGTATTGCTCTATCTGCACCTCGACCAGCAGGTTGCAGCCCAGGCGAGCGCATTCGCAGCGAAACCCGACCGGCTTGGCCTCGTCACCGGGCCATTGACCGCGCTGGATGCCCTCGTTGACCTCGCGGAAGACGGCCTCGTTAGAGGCCAGCCTCACCTGGTGCTCGTCATCCACGGGCCGTCACCACGCTCCGGCCGGTCTGCGCTGCCTCGTACAGGGCGGCGATCGCGGCGGCCTGCCCGATCCCGTCCTCGCGGCCGAGCAGCAGCTCACCGTCGCCGCGGATCGCGGCCGACATGTTCTCTGCCTCGAGCATGTAGGAGTTCACGCGAGGCACTTCGATCCGCTCCGAGCCGGCTGCGCTGCGCAGCTCGATCACGGGGTCAATGCAGTGCCACGGGTCGTCGAGGAACAGCGAGCCGCGGTCACCGACAACCTCGAGCTCGTCGCGGGCGGCGAGCGCGAGACCGCAGTCGAAGTGAGCCATAACCTCGTCGGCGAAGCGCATCGTGCCGGTCAGCACGACGTCGACGCCATCGCCGCCGGTCACCTGCTGGGCGGTGACCTCGTGCGGTTCGCCGCCGAGCATTCTTGCCGCGCTGACGCAGTAGCTGCCGACGTCCATCAACCCGCCACCGTCGAGCGTCCCGAGCAGCCGGATGTTGTCCGGATCGGCGGCAACGAAGCTGAACGCACCACGGATCAGCCGCAGGCGACCGATCGCGCCGGTGTCAACCAGTTCCTGGACGCTCAGCGTCTGCGGGTTGTGGCGATACATGAACGCCTCCGACAGCAGCCTTCCCTCGCGCTCGGCGACATCAAACGCCGCCGCGACCGCCCGAGGATCACGCCCGAGCGGCTTTTCGCAGAGGACGTGCTTGCCGGCTCGCAACGCCCGTTCGGTCCAGCTCAGATGCATCGAGTTGGGCAGCGAGATGTAGACCGCCTCAACCTCAGGGTCGGCCAGCAGCCCCTCATATGAGCCGTGCGCCCGCTCGATCCCGTGCTGCGCGGCATACTCGCGCGCGCGCTCTGCGTTGCGGCTGGCGACCGCGCTCACCGCGACCGCGTCAGATTGCGCGCAGCCGGCGAGGAACTTCTCGTTGATGTGCGCCGTGGAGAGGATCCCCCATTGCACCGGCACAGGAGCGCCTCGTTCGGTCAGCGTCAGGCGACGTGATCGGCCGGCTCGTTGGCCGGCTTGGACGCTTCGGTCGTGATCGTCGGCTCGGGCTCATCATGGTGCTCGCCGTTGATCGCGCCCTTGAAGTCGTGGATGCTGCGGCCAACGGCGCGCCCCACCTCGGGCAGTCGCTTCGGTCCGAGCACCAGCAGCGCCACGACGAGGATCAGGAGAAGATGGGTTGGCTGGAGAATGTCGCCGATCATTGCAATGGAGAGTACAAGGTGAGTGACCACGTGACGGCCTTCGCTCCCGGGCGCGTGAATCTGATCGGTGAGCACACCGACTACAACCAGGGCCTCGCGCTCCCGTTCGCGATCGCGCAGGGCGTCACCGTCACCGCGCAGCGGGCCGACGACGGCCGCGTCGATGTGCTGGCGGCCGACCTAGGCGAGAGCGATTCGTTTACGGTCGCCGACCCGGAGCCGATCAGCGGCTGGCAGGCGTTTGTGCGCGGCGCGGTGGCCGAGCTCGGCGCGGCAGGCTATGAGTGCAGCGGCGCCCGCCTCGAGATCCGCGGCACGGTCCCGCGCGGTTCGGGGCTGTCATCGTCGGCGGCGCTCGAGGTGGCGCTCTGCCTGGCGCTGCTGGCGGTCAGCGGCGCGCAGCCCGCCGACCCGATCGCGCTCGCGCAGATCTGCTCGCGGATCGAGAACGAGTGGGTTGGGGCGCAGACGGGATTGCTTGACCAGATCGCGTCGCTGTGCGGAGAACGTGACCATGCGCTGCGAATCGACTTTCAATCGCTCGAGGTGCGCAAGGTCCCGCTCGCGTTGGATGACTACCGGCTGGTGACGCTCGACTCCGGCGAGCGTCATGCCAACGCCGGGCCCGAGCGCGGCGACGACGGTGAGGCCGGCTACAACCAGCGGCGGGCCGAGTGCGCCCGCGCCTGTGACCTGCTCGGGATCGAGACGCTGCGCGCCGCGACGCTCGAGATGGCGCAGCGGCTCCCGGCTCCGCTGGCGGGGCGCGTCCGCCACGTGGTCACCGAGAACGAGCGCGTTCGGGAGACGGTCGCGGCGCTCGGAGCCGGCGATCTCGAGCGCGTCGGCGAGTTGCTGAACGCCTCGCACGCGAGCCTGCGCGACGCATATGAAATTTCGACCCCGGCAGTCGAGGCCACGGTCGGGCGCCTGCTGGACGCCGGGGCGGTCGGCGCGCGGATTATCGGCGGAGGCTTCGGCGGTTACGTGCTGGGTCTGCTTGCGCCGGGAGTCCAGCCGCCGGCCGCGGCGATCGCGGTCAGCCCTGGGCCAGGGGCGCACCTGGTGCAGTGATCCCCTTCAGCGCGGGGTAGAGCGCCCGGAATCGCTCGCGGGCCTCGCGGTAGGGCTCGATCCACTCAGGCACCGGCTCGATCCGCGCACCAGTCCGAACCGTGGCGGCGATGGCCGCGTCGACATCCTCGAACACGCCCGCGGTGACCCCGCCGAGCAGCGCCGCGCCGAATGCCGCCCCCTCCTGCACCGCGACCCGCTCGAGCGGGAGCTCCAGTACGGACGCGACGATCTGCAGCCACAGCTCACTGCGTGCGCCGCCGCCCGAGACGCGGCCGACTGTCGCCCGGATGCCCAGCTCGCCGGTCAGGTCGAGGCTGTCGCGCAGCCCGAACGCGACCCCCTCGAGCACCGCCCGAACGAGCGCCGCTCGGTCGTGGCGCAGGCTCAGTCCGGTGAAGGCGCCACGGGCATCGGGGTCGGCGTGGGGCGTGCGCTCGCCGGCCAGATAGGGGAGGAAGGTCAGGCCCTCGACACCCGCGGGCCACCGGTCGGCGCCCGCCAGCAGTTCGTGAAACGGCGTCCCTGGCGCCATCACATCGCGTGCCCAGCCGAGCGATCCGGCGGCCGACAGCATCACGCCCATCACGTGCCAGGCCTGTGGCCGGGCGTGGCAGAAGGCATGCAGGCGGCCGAGCGGATCGGCGAGGTAGCGGTCACAGGCCGCGAACACGACTCCAGAGGTTCCGAGCACGACCGACAGCGGCCCGGGCTGTGAGACACCGACGCCGAGTGCCCCGGCGGCCTGATCGCCGGCGCCCGCGGCGACCGGGGTGCCGACGCTGCGCGTGCCGGAGATCGCGGCGCTCTCCAGCACCTCGGGGAGCCAACCGGCGTCGAGCTCGAGCGCGTCGAGCACCTCCTGGCTCCACCGCCGTTGCGCGACGTCGAGCAGCAGCGTGCCCGAGGCGTCTGAGACGTCGGTCGCATGAACGCCGCAAAGCCGCAGCCGGACGTAGTCCTTTGGCAGCAGCACGCGCGCGACGCGGGCCCAGACGTCGGGCTCATTCGCTCGCAGCCACAGCAGTTTTGGCGCCGTGAAGCCAGGTAGCGCCCGGTTGCCGGTCAGCTCCACCAGCCGCGCAGGCCCGATCGTGGCCTCGATCTCGGCGCACTGGGCGGCGGTGCGCTGGTCGTTCCAGAGGATCGCCGGGCGCAGCACCCGGTCGGCGGCGTCAAGCGCCACCAGCCCGTGCATCTGACCCGACAGCCCGATCCCGACGGGCGGGCCGGTCGCCGTCCGCAGCAGGGACAGGACCTGCTCGGTCGCCTGCCACCAATCCTCGGGATCCTGCTCCACCCAGCCGGGCCGCGGCGTTTGCAACGGGTAACCGGCCTGCGCCACCTCCAGCACCAAGCCGGTCTGGTCGATCGCGACGCCCTTTACGGCGGTGGTGCCAACGTCGATCCCGACCAGCGTGGGGCTCACGCGCAGGCGCGAGTCATCCAGCTTCGCCGAGCGCGGCGTAGACGAGCTCGTAGGCGCGGACCGCGTCCTTGCGCTGTTGTGCTTCTCGGAGCGCGGCGTCGTCGATCCGCGCCGCGATCGAGTCGATGAACCGCCACTGCAGAACCGACCGCCTGACGGCGCCGACCTGGTCCTCGGTGTAGGGATAAAGGTCGAACCCGAGCCGCTCACCGTCGGCGCCGTAGCCGCAGCGGCGCAGTTCGAGCGCAAGCTCCAGCGTCTCCATGAAGGCCGTCGTGCCGACCATGTTGTCGTCGTCGAAGGTGCCCCAACCCGAGTTCGCGTGCAGGTGTCCGAGCAGCCCGTCTGACGCGAGCAGTGCCGCGTACTCGGGCAGGTGCTCGCCGTTCATCAGCAGATGCTGCCAGTCCATGTTGATCTGGACGTTGCGGACGCCCCGCTCACGCACCTTGTGGGCGACATACAGGCACATGCCGATGTTGCGCATCAGGATCTTCATTGCCGGCTCTGAGTTCTTATGCTCGAGCAGCAGCTTGATCCCGTGGCGGTCACAGATCTCGCCCGCCTCCACCATCCCGTCGATCAGCCACCCCCATGACTGCACGTACGGGGTCTGGAACGGGTAGTTGTAGCCCTCACCTCCGGGCCAGATGATCAGGTGGGCGCCCAGCGACCCGGCGAACTCGGCCGCCTCGCGGACGATGCGGCGAGCCTCGCCGCGGAGCTTGGGATCCGGGTTGACAAGCCCGCCGCGGGCGAACCGGGGGTCGAGGTGCAGACCGCCGGCGATGCAGTAGATGTCGTGACCGTTGAGCGCGGCCTGGACCGCGTCGAGATTGTCGGGGGACAGCTCGTTGGGATAGTGGAACTCATAGCCATCCATCAGGTCGCCGAGCCCCTCGACGGCGCGGTGGACCTTCTCGGCGACGGGCTCGGTGACGTAGTCGTGGCTCGGCTGGTAGCCGCCGGGAACAAACCTGGTGATCATCGGGCCGAACGCCCAGATGCCGAGACTTGTGTTGAGCACCGGCGTAGGTTAGCGCTAACATCGCCAGTAAGCGAGGCCGCTGAGAATGCAGCGCCCTCTGGAGAGGAGCGGTGCATGGGTGTCGACGGGAGCAGCAAGAGGCCCCGGCGCCAGCGTCGGCCCGCTGTCATGTCGGACGTTGGCCGGCTCGCCGGCGTCTCGCATCAGACCGTCTCGCGGGTGATCAACGGCAGCCCTAAGGTGCGGCCGGAGACACGGGGGCGTGTGATCGCGGCGATGCGCGAGCTGGGCTACCGCCCGAACTCAGTCGCGAGGGCGTTGGCAACCGGCCGCACGAATACGCTCGGCGTGGTCGGTTTCGACACGACCTTGTACGGCCCGGCGTCGACCCTGTTCGGGATCGAGCGGGCCGCGCACGAGGCGGGGTACGTCATGATCGTCGCCAGCCTCAAGGCACTGAACCGCTCATCGGTCGCATTCGCCGTCGATCGACTGCGGATCCAGGGGGTCGACGGCATCCTCGTGATCGCGCCCGACCTGAAGGCCGCCGACGCGCTGCAGCATGCATCGGTTGACGTGCCGATCGTCGCTGTCGAGGCGGCCCCGGTCGACGTCGCCCCCGTCGTGGCTGTGGACCAGTACGCGGGCGCCGTTGCCGCCACCCAGCACCTGCTCGATCTCGGACATCAGAACGTCTGGCACATCTCGGGGCCATCTGACTGGTTTGAGTCCCGGGAGCGCGTCGAGGGCTGGCGGGCGACGATGCAGGCCGCGGGGGTGGAGCCGGCGGCACCGCTTCCCGGCGACTGGAGCGCGCGCGCCGGCTATGACCACGGCCGGCGGCTGAGCGCGGATCGCGAAGTGACCGCGATCTTCGCCGCCAACGACCAGATGGCGCTCGGCGTGCTGCGCGCGATGCACGAGGCCGGGCGCTCGATTCCCGACGAGGTGAGCGTGGTCGGCTTCGACGACATCCCCGAGGCTCCCTACTTCGCGCCGCCGCTGACGACGGTGCGCCAGGACTTCATCGAGGTCGGGAGCCGGAGCCTGCGACTGCTGGTCCGGACGATCGAAACCGGTGACCAGGCGCCATCGCGATCGCTCGTCGAGCCGGAGCTGATCGTCCGGGCGAGCACAGCGGTCGCGCCGGTAAAACGTTGACAGCGGGTGCGTGTGATCGCTAACATCGCGCCCGCAAAGCCATGCCGAGCAATGCCGAGCAGAGGAGCGGGGCAGGCTGTAAGTCCAGATTTACCCTCGGTTAATTTGATTGGACAGGAGCGCCAACGTCTGAGAGCGTTCTTTGTCCGGGCTGACTGTTCCAAAAAAAGAGGAGGAGCCCCATATGTCGGATGAACACGAAGATCTCGTCCATGACGCAGTCGAGCGTCTGGAGTGGGACGAGAACACCGAGCAGCGCAAGTACGCAAACGGCGAGTCCCAGGAGACCAAGTGGCACCAGGTGACGCGTCGGGCGGCGCTGACCGGTGGTGCGGCCGGGATCGTGGGGTTGGCGCTGCAGGCATGTGGCTCGAGCTCGAGCTCGAGTTCAACCGCATCGGCCGCCTCCAGCTCAAGCGGAAGCTCGGCGGCTTCGATCTTCGGTTTCAGTAAGCCGCAGCACTACACGATGGTCAACCACGTGACCACGAACGTGTTCTTCACGCCGACCCAGAACGGGGCGGCCGACGCCTGCAAGCTGCTCGGGTGCTCGTACACGTGGACCGGGTCGGCGACCAGCAACGTCGGCGAGATGGTCAACGCGATCAACAGCGCGGTGTCCTCAAAGGTCCAGGGGATTGCGACCACGCTGATCTCTCCGACGGCGTTCAACGCGCCTGTCCAGGCGGCGCTCAAGGCCGGAATCCCGACCGTCGCCTATAACGCCGACGAGCCCCAGACCGGCCGTCTCTCCTACATCGGCCAGGACCTGTTCGTTTCCGGCCAGCAGATGGGCGATCAGATCGTGAAGCTGCTGCCAGGCGGCGGCGAGATCGCGCTGTTCATCGCGACGCCGGGCGCGGCCAACATCCAGCCGCGGATCGACGGCGCCAAGGACACGCTCAAGAGCCATTCGAACATCAAGTACGACGTAGTCGCGACCGGCGCCGCGGTGCCTGCCGAGCTGACGGTCATCAACTCCTGGGCCCAGGCCCACTCGAGCGCCAAGGGAATGTTCGCGGTCGACGCGGGCAGCACCCAGGGCGTCGCCCAGACGATCCAGAAGCAGGGCCTGAAGACCAAGGGCTGGGTCGGCGGCGGCTATGACCTGACGCCGATCACCGAGCAGCTTCTGGCCGCGGGGTACATCGAGTTCACGATCGACCAGCAGCCCTACCTGCAGGGCTTTTTGCCGATCCTACAGCTCTACATGTACAACGCGTCAACCGGGCTGAGCGGAATCGCGGAGACCGATACCGGCCTGAAGTTCCTGAGCAAGACGACGGTGGTCCCGTACAGCTCGACCAAGAGCCGCTACGAGGGCACCGGCACGGCGCCGGGCGTCCAGAAGTCGTAAAAAAACGCTCGTAGACCGGCTCGAAAACGGGTAGGGTCCGCGATACCGATGGCGGTCACGTCTGACACGCAGGCTGGCCAAACACCGCCGCGCCCGGCGCCGAGCCGGACGCGCGGCGGTGCTGCCGGCGGCCTGCTCAAGCGCTTTCTGACGCTGCGCGAGGGCAGCATCATCGTGGTCACGCTGATCACGATCATCTACTTCGCCGCCACGACCAGCAATTTCCTGACGGCAAGCAACTTCAAGTCGCTGCTCCCCTACTTCACCTACCTCGCGATCATGGCGGCGGGGCAGGTGTTCGTGATGACGCTCGGCGAGATCGACCTGTCGATCGGGGCGTTGTGGCTGTTCACGCCGTTTGTCTACTGGAAGCTGACCGAGGCGGGACTGCCGCTGGTCCCGGCCGTGATCGTGGCGCTGATCGTCGCGATGCTGCTGGGCGCGGTCAATGGCTTCTTCATCGCCTACATCGGGATCGCCTCGTTCGTCGTCACGCTGGCGATGCTGTTCTTCCTCGACGGGCTGACGTTGATCATCTCCCACTCGCAGGAGATCACGACCCCGGGAACCTCGGTCGTCAAGATCACCGGCTTTGCGCAGATCTTCGGCGCCGGCACCTACTCAGAGCTGTTCTGGGCGATCGGGATCGTGATCATCTTGCAGCTGGTGCTGTCGTTCAGCCGTTCGGGGGTCTATACGGTGGCCGTGGGTGGAAACCGTCTCGGGGCGGCTGAGGCGGGCATCAACGTCCGGTTCGTGCTGATCCGCAGCTTCGTGCTGTGCGCGCTCATGGCCGGCTTCGCCGGGATTCTCGAGGCGGTCCGGACTGCGAGCATGACCCCGGACCCGTCTGGCTCCAACACGATCCTGCTCGAGGCGATATCAGCGGTGATCATCGGCGGCACGCTGATGACCGGCGGCTCCGGGACGGTCGTCGGCGCCCTGATCGGGGCGCTGTTCCTCGGCGTCCTCAACGACGGCCTGGTGATCAAGGGCGTGAGCGCCAACTACGTCGATCTGTACCTGGGGATCGCGATCATCATCGCGATGACCGTCAACGTCTACATCGCACGCGTGCGCCGGGGAGCGGGCCGTGGCTGAGCAGGCATTCGCCGGCGAGCGGATCGTCGCGCCGACCTCGGCCGACGACGACGTCCTCCGGGTCGAGCACATCGCCAAGCGGTTCGGACCCACGATCGCGCTGCGCGACATCAACATGCACCTGCGCAAGGGCGAGGTGCTCGGGCTGCTGGGCGATAACGGCGCCGGCAAGTCGACGCTGATCAAGATCCTGTGCGGTTTCCAGAAGGCCGACACCGGCACGATGTGGTGCAAGGGGGAGGATTTCGCGCCCAAGAGCGTCGATGACGCTCGCAAGCACGGGATCGACACCGTGTTCCAGGATCTGGCGCTGGTCGGTGAGCTGAGCGTCTACCAGAACCTGTTCCTTCATCGCGAGGCGGTCAGGCGCCCGATCCCATTCGTCAACAACGTGCTGATGAAGCGCGAGGCCCGCAAGGCGCTCGATCAGATCGGGATCAACATCCCGCACATCGACGTGCCGGCCGCGCGGTTGTCAGGCGGCCAACGGCAGGCGATCGCCGTCGCGCGGACGATCTCCGGCGACGCCGACATCATCCTGCTCGACGAGCCGCTCGCGGCGATGGGCGCCAAGGAAGGCGCGATGATCCTCGACCTGATCCAGCGCCTCAAGGACGAGGGCAACGTCTCGATCATCATGATCCTGCACAACTACGTGCACGTTCTGACTGCCTGCGACCGCGTGAACCTGATTCAGGACGGCGTGATCGGGCTCGACAAGCCGACCGCCGAGACCTCGGTCGAGGAGCTGACCGAGATCGTGGTCGAGGAGTACCGCCGTGCTCGGCTGGAGGCGCATCTGGGAAACGGCGCTCCGGCGGGCGGCAACGATGCCCCGGCGCCCACGTCCGGCGACGGCACTGCGGCCCCCGTGAGCGAGCCGCCCGCCGAGCCGGGGCCCCCGAGCTCCGAAGACGGCTCCTAGGCGCGGCTCCGAAGGCCGATTGAGCAGGCGCGCCTTCAGCATCGGTGTCGACTTCGGCACCGAGTCCGGTCGCGCGCTGCTGATCGACGCACGGACCGGCGAGCAGCTGGCGGTCAGCGTCGTGCCGTACGCGAGCGCCGTGATCGACTCCGAGCTGCCCTCGACCGGCGAGCGGCTGCCGACCGACTGGGCGCTCCAGGATCCCGATGACTGGATCGCGGTGCTCGAGTCGGCGATACCCGACGTCGTTCGTCAGGGGGGTGTGGAGCCCGATCAGGTGGTCGGAATCGGAGTCGACGTCACCTCGTGCACCGTACTGCCGGTCAGCACCGACGGCGTCCCTCTGTGTCGCAGCGATCGCTGGCGCGGCCGTCGGCACGCATGGCCGAAGCTGTGGAAGCACCACGCGGCGCAGCCGATCGCGGACCACCTCACCGAGGTCGCGATCGAGCGCGACGAGGACTTCCTCAGCCGCTACGGCGGCCGGATCTCATCCGAGTGGTATTTCCCGAAGCTGATCGAGCTGTGGCTCCAGGACAGGGAGTGTTATGACGCTGCGGCGGCGTTCATCGAGGCGACCGACTGGATCGTGTGGTGGCTGACCGGCAACGAGGTGCGCCAGAGCTGCACCGCCGCCTACAAGGCGATGTGGTCACCCACCGACGGGTTACCGCCGACGGCCTACTTCGAGGCCGCGTATCCCGGCTTTGACGATCCGGCCGCCAAGCTGGGCACCCGGTTCGCCGCGCTCGGCACCCGCGCTGGGACGCTGACCGCGCAACGTGCGCGGAGTCTTGGCCTGAGCGAGGACGTGGCGGTCGCGGTCGGCAACGTCGACTCGTTCGTCTCGGTCCCGGGCACCGGCGTTCAGAGTCCGGGCACGTTCGTGACCGTGATCGGCACCTCGATCTGCGACATGGTGCTCGGAGCCGACGAGGTTCTCCTCCCGGGGATCACCGGCGTGGCCCAAGACGGGATCCTGCCTGGGCTCTACGGCTATGAGGCCGGACAGGTAGCGGTCGGCGACATGCTGGCCTGGTTTGTGCGCACGCTGGACGAGGGCGCCGGCGCCTACGAACGGCTCGAGGCCGGCGCCGCCCAGCTCGCTCCGGGCGAGACCGGTCTTTTGGCGCTCGACTGGTTCAACGGCAACCGTTCGATCCTCGCCGACGCCGACCTGACCGGCGTGATCCTCGGGCTCACGCTTCAGAGCACGCCCGACCAGATCTACCGGGCGCTGCTCGAGTCGATCGCGTTCGGCAACCGCCGGGTCATCGACAACTTCACCGAGCACGGGATCGCGCTAGGAGAGATCGTGGCCTGCGGCGGGATCGCCGAGCGCAGTCCGCTGACGATGCAGCTGATCGCCGACATCAGCGGACTGAAGGTCCGCGTGCCGGACTCCAGCGAGGTGCCGGCGCGGGGCGCGGCGCTGTTTGGCGCCGTGGCGGCGGGTCTCTACCGCGGGATCGGGGAGGCGGTGATCGCCACCGCCCCTCCGGACGCGCGCGCGTATATGCCCGATCCGGCCGCTGGTGAGACCTATGACCGTGTGTATGAGATCTACCGCAGCCTGTACGAGACGCTGGGCAGCACGCAGGTGGCGCTGCTGCACGGGCTTAAGCGGATTGCGACCGAGACAAGGAGGGCGCCGTGAACGAACTGCCCAGGATCGGCCTGCTCGGGATCATGCAGGAGCTCTACGACGACATGATCCCCGGGATCACCGAGCATCAGGCCCAGTACGCCAAGGAGGTCGCCGAGCGCCTCGCCGGCGTCGCGACGGTTACGTTCAGCCGACCCGCGCGCAACCAGGCCGATGTCGAGGCGATCACCTCCGAACTCGCCGCGTCCGGCGTTGACGGGGTGATGATCGTGATGCTCACATACGGGCCCGCGATGCGCACGATCCGGGCGCTGATGGGGCTGCGGCTGCCGCTGCTGCTGGCCAACATCCAGCCCCAGCGGGCCGTGACCGCCGACTGGAACATGGACAGCCTCACCTACAACCAGGGGATCCACGGAGCCCAGGATCAGGCCAACGCGCTGGTGCGGGCCGACATCCCGTTCACGGTCATCACCGGTGACTGGCGGTCGGAGCGCTTCGAGCAGGCATTCGCGGACTGGGCCAACGCGGCCAAGGCCGTCACGGCGCTGCGGTGCTCGCGGCTGGCACTGCTCGGCTACCCGATGAATGGGATGGGCGATATCCGCTACGACCCCGAGGCGATGCTCAGGCGGCTGGGCACGACGGTGGTCAACGAGGACCTCGGCCTGCTCTACGAACGGGTCCGGGCGGTCTCCGACGCGGCGGTCGAGGCGGTGGTCGCAGAGCACGAGGGCCGGTTCGAGATCGACCCGGCGCTGCCGACCGAGCGCCACCAGTACGCGGCCCGGGTCGAGGTCGCGCTGCGGGCGATGCTCGAGGACGGCAATTACGCCGGGTTCTCGTTCCACTTTGACTCGATCGGCGGCGACGGCCGCTTCGAGCAGCTGCCGCTGCTCGCCGCCTCGGACCTGATGGCCGACGGCTACGCGTATGCAGCCGAAGGTGACACCAACACCGCGACGCTGATGGTCGCGGCCCAGGCGATGATCGGCGAGGCGCACTTTTCGGAGATGTACGCGATGGACTGGGACCTGGACTCGGTGCTGATCAGTCACATGGGGGAGGGCAACTGGCGCCTGGCCCGCACCGACCGGCCGGTCCGCTTGATCGACCGCCCGCTCGGGATCGGAGGCCTCGACAACCCGCCGACGCCGGTCTTCTCGGCCGTCCCGGGGCCCGCCACGACCGCGGCCCTGATCCCGATCGAGGGCGAGTACTACCGGCTGCTGGTCGGACACGGCGAGGTGCTCGACACGCCCGAGTTGCCAAACGTCGAGATGCACTACTTTCACTTCCGCCCCGACCTCGGGATCGAGGACTTCATGGACGAGTGGCTGCACTACGGCGGCCCGCACCATTTCGTGACCAACCTCGGCGAGCACGCGCCGCGCTGGCGCCGGTTCGCCGAGCTGCTCGAAATCGAGTACGAGGAGATCTGACCCGCCGTCGAGGCGGTAATCGCCGCTGATGCTGCAAGCGCTGCGCGAACAGGTTCTCGCCGCCAATCTGGCGCTGGTCGAGCACCGGCTGGTCAAGCTCACCTGGGGCAACGTCAGCGGCATCGACCGCGAGCGGGGATTGATCGCGATCAAGGCCAGCGGCGTCGCCTACGCGCAGATGACCGCCGACGACGTCGTGATCGTGGGCCTCGACAGCGGCGAGGTGGTGGCCGGTGAGCGACGCCCGTCGACTGACACCCCGACCCACCTGGCGCTGTACCGCGCTTATCCCAAGGTCGGCGGCGTGGTCCATACCCACTCGACCTGGGCGACCGCCTGGGCCCAGGCCGAGCGCGAGATCCCGGTGCTGGGCACCACTCATGCCGATCTGACCGCCGAGGCGATCCCGGTCACCCGGCCCCTGACCCCCGAGGAGATCGAGCACGACTACGAGGGCGAGACCGGAACGGCTCTGATCGAGGCGGTCGCGGGCCGCGAGGACGATCTGCCGTGCGCGCTGGTCCGAGGTCACGCACCGTTCTGCTGGGGTCGCGATCCCGCCGCGGCGGTCGAGATCGCGGTGACGCTCGAGGAGGTCGCCCGGTTGGCGCTGCTCACGACGGCGCTCGAGCCCCAGGTGCGATCGCTGGACGCGGCGCTGCGCGCCAAGCACTTCGAGCGCAAGCACGGGCCGAGCTCGTACTACGGCCAGCCTTGAGGCTCGCAGGCGAGCCGGCGGTCACGGTCAGCGAATCGGCCCACGAGCAACTGGCCGAGTACGGCGGGCGGACTGGATGGCGCCGAGCGCTAGTGGTGATGGACGCCAACACCGAGGAGGCGGCCGGTCGCGACGTCGCCGGCAGGTTGAGCGGCGCCGGGATCGAGGTCGAGGAGCTCGTGTTCGCGCAGCGGTCGGGGCTGAGGCCCGGCCGCGAGCCGATCGCAAGGGTCCAGAGCCGGATCGGCCCTGAGACCGCGCCGGTCGCGGTCGGTGCGGGGGTGATCACTGACATCGTCCGTTTCGCGGCTGATTCCCGCGAACTTGACTTCACGTCGGTCGCGACCGCCGCCTCGATGGACGGCTACGCCTCCGGCGTCGCGGCGCTCGAGTTCGACGGCGTCAAGGTGACGATGCCGGCACGTCCGCCGCTGGCCGTGTTCGCGGACCCGCGCGTCGCCGCCGCGGCGCCCGGGGAGTTAACCCGCGCCGGCGTGGGTGATCTGCTCGCCAAGGCCAGCGCCCGGGTCGACTGGCTGGCGGCACACCTGCTGTGCGGCGAGCCGTGGTCGGCGCAGGCGGCCGATCTGATGCTCGCCCCGCTTCGGTTCGCGATCCAGCGCGCGCCGGCGATCGTTGACGGCCGGCCGGACGCCGTCGCCGAGCTCCTGCGAGGGCTGATCCAGTCCGGCCATGCGATCGCCGTCGCGGGCAGCTCGCGCCCGGCCAGCGGCTGCGAGCACCATGCGTCGCACTTCTGGGACCTGCTCGCCGCTCGAGGTCTGCGCGAGCACGGTTCGCACGGCCTTCAGGTGGGGTATGCGACGCGGTTTGCGATCGCGCTGCAGCGGTACGCGTTCGGAGGCGGCGTCGCCACGCTGCGAACGCCGGAGCCGCCCTCAGATCCGCTCGGTGATTCGGCCCGTGAGTGGCTCGGCGAGCCGACTGGCGAGATCGTGGAGGCCGTGGCCGGCAAGCGCCGCTTTATCGAGGCCTCGGTGGGCCTTTGGCCGCGCGATCCTGACGGCTGGACGCGCGTCACGAGCGGTCTGGCTTGCGCACTGGAGTTGTCAGATGGCGTGCCGGGCGCGCTCGACGTCCTCGGGATCCCGTCGACACCCGGCTATCTCGGAATCGACGGGCGGATGCTGCGAGCGGCGTTTCGCTTCGGGGGTCGTCTGCGTGCGCGCTACACGACGGTTGACTTCCTCGAGGGCCAGGGCCGGTCCGAGCAAGCAATCGAGCAGGTCCTCGGCTGAGCCGGCAAGGCAAAATGCAGTTTCAGATGAGCGATGAGGGAATTCGCGCGGCGGCCGCCAAGATGCGGGCGGCGGGCGCCCACGAGGAGGCGATCCGGGCCTTTGAGAGCGCGTACCGGCGGCTGGTCTCGGGGCATGAGACGATGCTGCCGACCGCCGAGCTTGAGCCGGTCGGTGACGTGCCCGCGCTCGTAGACCTGCCCGAAACTGATCCGGCGCGGGCGCTCGAGCACGTGGTCGTGATCAAGCTCAACGGCGGTCTGGCGACGACGATGGGGCTCCAGGAGCCCAAGTCGCTCGTGCAGGCGCGCGAGGACCGCTCGTTCCTGGAGATCATCGTCGGGCAGACACTCGCCCTGCGCCGGCGACTCGGGGTGCGGCTGCCGCTGGTGCTGATGAACAGCGAGGCGACGCGAGCGGCAACCGAGCGCGCGCTCAGCGCCTATCCGGAGATCGAGCACGAGGGGATCGCGCCCGACTTCATGCAGAGCATGATCCCCAAGCTTGACGCCAACACGCTCGGGCCGGTGAGCTGGCCGGCCGCTCCGCCACTCGAGTGGTGCCCACCGGGCCACGGAGACGTGTACGGCGCGCTGCGGCGCTCTGGGATGCTCGATGCGCTGCTCCAACAGGGCTTCAGCCACGCGATGATCTCCAACTCGGACAATCTCGGGGCGACGCTCGATCCGCGGATCGCGGCTCATCTGGAGCGCGAGCAGATCCCGTTCCTGATGGAGGTCGTCGAGGGCACCGAGGCCGAGCGCAAGGGCGGCCACATCGCCCGCCGTCGCTCCGATGGGCAGCTGGTGCTGCGCGAGACCGCCCAGACGCCGTCCGAGGACGAGGAGTCGTTCAGGGATTTCCGTCGCTGGCGCTACTACAACACCAACAACCTGTGGGTCGACCTTCGGGTGCTGGCCGACACGCTTCAGCGCGCCGACGGCGTGCTCGAGCTGCCGCTGATCGTCAACCGCAAGACCGTCGATCCGCGCGACCCGGAGTCGACCCCCGTGATCCAGCTCGAGAGCGCGATGGGCGCCGCGATCGAGAGCTTCGACGGCGCCGGTCTGCTGCTCGTCGGCGCGGCGGCGGTTCGTGCCGGTCAAGACGACCGATGACCTGCTCGTGCTGCGTTCCGATGTCTACAAGCTCAACGGCGCGCTCGACGTCGAGCCCGCGCCCGAACGGGCGGATGATCTCCCGTTCGTCGAGCTGGACCCGCGCTACTACAAGCTGATCGACGACTTCGAGCGGCGCTTCCCCGACGGCCCGCCGTCATTGCGAGACGCCGAGCGCCTGGTCGTGCAGGGGGATGTCACGTTCGGCGCCGGAGTGGTCGTTATCGGCGTGGTCGAGCTCCATGAACGACACCCCGCTACCATTGCGCCGGGGGTCGTGCTGAAATCTGAGTCGTGATTGGGGGGCCCCAGCAGAGCGGCGAGGGCGACGGCGCACCGATCACGATCGTGCTCGCCGACGACCACGAGGTCGTTCGCGCCGGCCTGCGGATGCTGCTCGACGCAGAGCCGGAATTCGAGGTCGTGGCCGAGGCAGGTGATATCGAGCCGACCGAGCGCCGCGTCGCGGCCCATCACCCCACGGTGCTGGTGCTGGACGTCAACATGCCAGCCGGCTCGAGCATCGGGTCGATTCCCCGGATCCTCGAAGGGTCGCCCGAGACGCACATCGTCGTCTTGACGATGCAGGGAGACCCCGAGCTGGCGCGCGAGGCGCTGCGAGCCGGCGCGACCGGCTTCGTCCTCAAGGAGGCTGCCGAGGAGGAGCTGATCCAGGCCGTGCGGATGGCGGCCGAGGGGCGCACGTATCTCAATCCCGAGCTCGGCGCCCGCCTGGCGGCCGAGGCGCCGGTGAGCTCCGGCCCGCCCGACGATCTCACGATACGCGAGGTCGAGGTGCTGAAGTTGATCGCCCACGGGCACACCAACGCCGAGATCGCGGCACAGCTGTTTCTCAGCGTCCGCACGGTCGAGTCACATCGTGCCCACATCCAGCAGAAGACGAGCCGCAACACGCGCGCGGAGCTGGTCGCCT
The DNA here is from genome assembly GCA_963770885.1 of uncultured Solirubrobacterales bacterium. Classification (GTDB taxonomy): domain Bacteria; phylum Actinomycetota; class Thermoleophilia; order Solirubrobacterales; family Solirubrobacteraceae; genus Palsa-465. Next base: position 901,273 of record CAVYRI010000005.1, read on the forward strand.
ACGCGCGCGACCACGGGATGTTCTAGCGACTCCGGCGCGAGCCCTAGCGCAGAGCGCCCTCGACGGCGATCGCGCGTCTCAGCTTTGAGCCCGAGAACTCGTACAGCGAGAAGATCCGCTTCTGCGAGCCGTCATCGAGCCGATGCTCGGACTCGATGATCACATCGTCGTCGACGGCTGTGAACCACGCCGACGCGGCCGCCGGCGTCGGTTCGCCCTGCTCCCAGAAAGCCCGCAACTGCCGGCGGCCCTTGAGGATCTGCCCGCGCGCTGTCGATGGCTCCCACTCGACGTCCTCCGGGACGCGCGCGGCCATCGCAGAGATGCCGCCCAGCCACCAGGCGTTGTAGAGGTCGCGGACAAAACCGATATTGCGCGCCGCGGACGTCAATGCGAACGGCTCGGGCACGTCTTCGACCAGCGTCAGCGACAGATCGAGCGCCGTGAGCGAGAACAGCTTGCGGTGCGTCCCGGCCCTGACCTTCAGCCGGGTGCCCATCAGGCGCCCGAGCTTCGACAGCGTGTGCAGGCCGGCCGAGTCCATGAACCCGAGTTGCTCGAGATCGAGCAGCACGAGGCGTTCGGGGGCGTCATTCGTGACGCGCTCGAACCCCTCCGCGAGCAGCGCGCTGCTGGACAGGTCCAGTTCGCCCGTCAGGACGAGCACGATGTACTCGGGGCGGCGCACGATGTTGATCTGCAGCAGCCCGAGGTTGCTGCAGTCATAGAACTGTTCGTCGATCCAGCCCGCTCCGCTCATCCTGAAATTGCTCCCGTCTGTTCACTACCCGGCCGGGCGCCATTTGATTCACAACTTAATCGATCAGTTAAAGAATGATTCGGTTTTGTGCCGGCGCGGTCACCGGCCCCGTGACCGGCCGGCCCCGCCGGCGCCCGCGACCTCGTCGCGCCGCTGCGGCTGCCGAGCCGAGACCGGGACGGGCTCATGCAGCGCCGCGCCGCTGTGAGCCGCGGTCGCGGCCGCGGCGGAGCTCGCGCTCGCCTTGGCGCCCCAGACGATCCTCGCCGTCCGGTAGCGAAGCAGTGCGCCCCACGTCTCGGGGCCGATGATTCCGTCCGCGGTCAGGCCGTGGGCGCTCTGGAAGCGCTCGACCGCGGTCCTCGTCGTCGCGCCGAAGTCCCCGTCGACCCCGATCGAAAATCCCGCCGAGAGCAGATGCTCCTGGGCCCAGACGACCAGATCCCCTCGGGCGCCCTTGGAAATGCTCGCCGCGACGCGATCGGCGGTGTAGCCGGTCAGCGGCCCGGCGGGCCTCGAGATCGCGTTCCAGCTCTTGTTGTTGGCCTCCTGCCAGTCCCACCAGCTGACGCCAGACGCGCCGTAGGCCCGGGAGAGCTGGCGGAAGCGGAAGATCTGATGCGACGGAGGCGAGTTGTAGACCTGGCCGAGCGGGTAGATTCGGCGCCGATAGATCGTGTTGTAGGTGTAGGTGTGGGCGAACACGCCGTCGACCGAGGTGCCGATGTCCTTCCAGTACATCTGCGGCACGTTGGATTGCGCCCCGTCGGGCCCGAGGAACACCGAATACGGGAACCCGGGGTGGAAGTCGACGTACGGGAAGCTCGCCAGCGCGACCGGGAAGCGACGGCCGATCAGCAACCGCAGCCGCTTGACGTATGACTGTGCGGCGATGTACCTGCCCTCGTACTCGCTCTCCGCGTCGATCAGCAGGCAGTCGGCACCGTCCCTGACCGCGGCGGCGCCCATGTAGGCCTCGGTGATCGGGTGGCTGCCGTACACGTACTGCCAGGCGCACACCCGCAGCCCCGCCCGGTGAAACTCGGACACGACCTGGGGCGAGAACTGCGAGGACCAGAAGTCGGTGCCGTCACTGCTTTTGATCATCAGCGTCCCGATCCCCCATTGACGGGCGGCCGAGATGATCGAGCTGATGTTCCCGCCCTGGGTGAACTGGAGCTCCCAGATCCACATCGCCCGGTTGCCGAGCGCACTGCCCCTCGAGACGTGGTGGGCGGCGTGGTGGTGTCGGCTTGCGCTTGTGCTTGGTCGAGCCCAGCGAGCCACCGCCCGACGAGGCGACCGCCGACCCGCACAGCGCTCCGAGCAGCACCACCGCAAGCAGCGCTGCGACGACATTGCGCACTCGGCGCGTCCCCTGAACCCGGCAACCGCGCGCCACGCGGTCTTCCACCATACGGTGAGTCACCGTAGCGAAAAACCCGGCGGGAGCACGCAAGTTGCGCTACTAGAACTTGGTGCGTCGCGCTTCGCCCGAGATCACGCCGTGGGTTGGAAAGCTCGATCGCTTCCTTCGCGCCCGGGCTCGACGCCGGACCGCTACGGTGCGCCGGTGGCGCTGACCAACTGGGCCGAGACCTACACGTATCAGGCGCGCGCGCTCCACGAGCCGGCGACGCTCGAGCAGCTGCAGGAGATCGTCAGCGCGGCCGCACGGATCCGGGTGCTCGGCTCGCGACACACATTCAGCGAGATCGGGGACTCCGCCGAGCTCGTCTCGTTGGACCGGCTGCCGGCCGAGATCGCCGTCGACCGAGGCTGCTCGACCGTCACCGTCGGCGGCGCGACCCGCTACGGCGAGCTCGCCGAGTTGTTGGTCGCAGAGGAGCTGGCGCTCGCCAACCTCGCATCGCTGCCGCACATCGCGGTGGCCGGGGCCGTCGCGACCGGCACGCACGGATCTGGCGACAACAACGGCAACCTTGCGACCTCGGTCGCCGGGCTCGAGCTCGTGACGTCCTCAGGAGAGCTCGTTCGGGTCGCGCGGGGAGATGCCGACTTTGACGGGATCGTGGTCGGCCTCGGCGCCGCCGGCGTCGTGACGCACGTCACGCTCGACGTCGAGCCCGGCTTCGAGGTACGTCAGTGGGTGTTTGAACGGCTCGGCTGGGAGGCGCTGTTTCAGCACTTCGACGAGGTCATGTCGGCCGGGTACAGCGTCAGCGTGTTCACCGAGTGGGGCGAGAGCTGCGACCAGGTATGGGTCAAGAACCGGGTCGGTTCGCCGTTGGACATCGACCGCGACGAGCTGTTCGGGGCCGTGGCGGCACGCGTGGACCTGCACCCGATCGCCGCGCTTGACCCGATCAACTGCACGCCTCAGATGGGCGTTCCGGGTCCGTGGTCTGAGCGTTTGCCCCACTTCCGGATGGGCTTCACTCCGAGCGTCGGCGCCGAGATCCAGTCCGAGTTCATCGTCGCGCGCGGCGACGCGGTGAACGCGATCGGCGCGGTCCTGGGGATTGCCGACACGGTGCGCCCGGTGTTGCAGCTGAGCGAGATCCGTTCGATCGCCGCCGATTCGCTGTGGATGAGTCCCGAGTACGGGCGCGAGAGCGTTGCGATCCACTTCACGTGGAAGCGGGAGCCCGCCGCGGTGCGCGAGGCGCTGGCGAGGGTCGAGGCCGCGCTCGCTCCGTACGCGGCGCGACCCCACTGGGGCAAGCTGTTCCTCGCCGGCGCGGACACGATCGGGCCGCTCTACCCGCGGCTTGAGGATTTCGCGGCGCTCCTGAGCCGGGTCGATCCACGCGGGGCGTTTGGCAACGCGTGGCTGCAGACGCGCGTGCTCTCAGCCGGCTAGCCCGTGACATGGCCCGGCCTGGTCCGGCCTGCCTGCGCGGCCCGGCCCGGCCCCGACGCGCGCGGCCTGACCCGACGCGCGCGGCCCGGCCCGGCGCCGCCGCGCGAGGCCTGACCCGACGCGCGCGGCCCGGCCCGGCGCCGCCGCGCGAGGCCTGACCCGACGCGCGCGGCGCGCTCCGCGAGGGTCGGGCCCGGCCCGCTACTTGATGAACAGGATCTCCGAGTACTTGGGCAGCGGCCACAGGTCGTCGGCGACCAGCTTCTCGAGCTTGTCCGCAGACTCGCGCACCGCCGCCATCGCCGGGATCGTCTCGTCGCGCATGTATTCGGCGTGCTTGAGCACGTCGTCGTGCGGCTGGTTCTCGGCCAGATTCACCGACTCCAGCGCCTTGACCGCGTCCACGAACGTGGTCAGCACGGCCTCGATCTCGCTCGCGAGCTCTGGCAGCTGAGCGCTGATCAGCAGCGAGATGTAGCGCGCCGATGCGGGGATCAGCAGCGTCCGGGCGATCGCCGCGGCCTCCTCGGACTCGATGTTGAGCTTGGTCACGTACTGCTCGAGGAACACCTCGTAGCGTGAGTCGAGCTCGCGCTCGGACAGGACGCCGTAGTTCGAGAACAGCTCCTGGGTCGTATCGCTGACCAGGTACGGCAGCGCGTCGGGAGTCGCCTTGAGGTTCAGCAGTCCACGCTCCTGGGCCTCGCGATGCCACTCGTCGGAGTAGTTGTCGCCGCCGAACACGATCTGCTTGTTGGCCGCATAGCTGCGCTGGAGGATCGGGCGCAGCGCCGCCTCCAGCTCGGCGCCACCCTGGAGCGCATCCTCGAGATCCTCGGCGAGATAGTCGATCGCCTCGGCGACGATCGTGTTCAGCACCGTGTTGGGCAGCGACAGGGACATGCTCGAGCCGAGCGCCCGGAACTCGAACTTGTTGCCGGTGAACGCGAACGGGCTCGTGCGGTTGCGGTCACCGCCGTGCAACGGCAGCGGCGGCAGCACCGGCGTGCCGAGGCCGAGGAACGACTCAGGCGTGGACTCGCCGACCTCACCCCGCTCGATCGCACCGAACACACGCTCGAGCTCGGCGCCGAGGAAGATCGAGATGATCGCCGGCGGCGCCTCGTTTGCCCCGAGGCGATGGTCCTGGCCCGGTGACGCGATCGATGCGCGCAACAGTCCCTGGTGCTTGTTGACGGCCTGGATCACGGCCGCGGAGAAGAACAGGAACTGAAGGTTCTCGTGCGGGGTGTCGCCCGGGTCGAGCAGGTTCTCGCCCGCATCGGTGCCCATCGACCAGTTGTTGTGCTTGCCCGACCCGTTGACGCCGGCGAACGGCTTCTCGTGCAGCAGGCAGACCAGGCCATAGCGCCTGGCCACGTTCTGCATCACCTGCATCGTGAGCTGCTGATGGTCGGCGCCGACGTTGGAGTTCTCGAAGATCGGCGCGAGCTCGTACTGGTTGGGTGCGACCTCGTTGTGGCGGGTCTTGACCGGGATGCCGAGCTTCTGCAGCTCGCGCTCGGTGTCGAGCATGCAGGCGAGGATTCGCTCGGGGATCGAGCCGAAGTAGTGGTCGTCGAGCTCGTGACCCTTGGGCGGCTTGGCCCCGAACAGGGTCCGCCCGGTGGTGACCAGGTCCGGGCGCTCGAAGTAGTACTGCTCGTCGATCAGGAAGTACTCCTGCTCGGCCCCGACGGTCGTGAACACGCGCGAGCCGACCGTGTTGCCGAATAGTTTGAGCGCACGGATCGCCGACTTCGACAACGCGTCCATAGAGCGCAGCAGCGGGATCTTGTGGTCCAGCGCCTCGCCCGTCCAGGACGCGAACGCGGTTGGGATGCAGAGCAGCGCGCCGTTGGGGTTCTCGAGCAGGAACGCCGGCGAGGTCGGATCCCAGGCGGTGTAGCCGCGGGCCTCGAACGTCGCGCGGATGCCGCCGGTCGGGAACGAGGACGCATCGGGCTCACCCTGGATCAGCTCCTTGCCGGTGAATTCGGCCAGCGCCGTGCCCTCGCCGGTCGGTGCGTAGAAGCTGTCGTGCTTCTCGGCCGTCGACCCTGTCAGAGGCTGGAACCAGTGCGTGTAGTGGGTCGCGCCATGCTCGAGCGCCCACTCCTTCATCGCCAGCGCGACCGCATCGGCGAGCGAGGTGTCGAGCGCCTCGCCGCGCGCGAGCGTCTGCTGCAGGCGGCCGAAGACATCGCGGGGGAGACGCTGGCGCTGGACGGCCGAGCTGAATACGTTGGCTCCGAAGACCTGGTTGTCGGGGACGGTGAGGTCCGGGGCTCCGAGGCTCCCACCGTTCGGAGCCCACTGTGCGGCAAGGACGTTCTGCTGACGGATAGGCATGCTTCTACTGGTTTCCTTTTGATCTGCGCCCTCGGCGGCACCGGGCACGCGCGTGAATATGCGGTCTCGAGTGCGAGACCGAGCGCCAAATGTAGGTGACGCACGCGCGGGGGTCACTATCCATCTGTCCAAACCGCTCGCAAAAAGCGCGGTTGATGGGCCCGTGGGCGTTCTAGCTGGCACCGGCCGCGCCAGGGGTGAGTTCGCGGCCGCGGCCTGCCACCGTGGTCGATTGGCTGGTGACCGCGCGCGCGGGCGCATCATGCAGTTTGTGGCAAATCACGGCGACGGCGGGCGATTTGTCGCGTTTGTCTCGCTCAGCCTGCATTTTGTGGAAGATCGCACCGGCGCCGCGCGATTTGCCACGTTTTGCATGTGCGGCTCGGGTCCGGCTCAGTCCGGGTCCGGCTCGGGTCCGGCTCGGGTCCGGCTCGGGTCCGGCTCGGGTCCGGCTCGGGTCCGGGTCCGGGTCCCGGTCCGGGTCCCGGCTCGGGTCCACGGGGGGCCGGGGTGGCGCCTCTCGCCTCCCGCCCCCCCAGCGGGGGGTGGCGCCGCTCGGCCGAGACCGCCCGCGACACGAGCAGCCCGCCGGGCCGTCGCCTCCCGACCCGAGTTGAAATACTCGAGCAGATGGCCGACAACGTGGAGCGCGGGCCGATGTCCAGGTACGTGCCGGCGCCCGACCGCTACGAGCGATTCGAGTACCGCCGCTGCGGGCGCAGCGGCCTGCTGCTGCCGCCGATCTCGCTCGGGCTGTGGCAGAACTTCGGCGACGACCGGCCGCTGTCGACCAGCCGGGCGATCCTGCGGAAGGCGTTCGACCTCGGGATCACGCACTTCGATCTCGCCAACAACTACGGCCCGCCGTACGGCAGCGCCGAGCTCAACTTCGGGCGCCTGTTCGCCGAGGACTTCGCAGGGCTGCGTGACGAGGTCGTCATCTCGACCAAGGCCGGCTACGACATGTGGCCCGGGCCGTACGGGGAATGGGGGTCGCGCAAGTACGTGCTCGGCAGCCTCGACCAGAGCCTGAAACGGATGCGCCTGGAGTACGTGGACATCTTCTACTCGCACCGGTTCGATCCCGAGACGCCGCTGCGGGAGACGATGGGCGCGCTGGACTCGGCCGTCCGCCAGGGCAAGGCGCGCTACGTCGGGATCTCGTCGTACAGCCCCGAACGGACCGAGGAGGCGATCAGGATCCTGGCCGAGCTGGGGACACCGTTGCTGATCCACCAGCCCTCCTACTCGATGTTCAACCGCTGGATCGAGGACGGCCTGCTCGACGTGCTCGGCCGCGAGGGGATCGGTTGCATCGCCTTCTCGCCGCTCGCCCAGGGCCTGCTGACCGACAAGTATCTGCACGGGGTCCCCGACGACTCCCGCGTCCGCCGCGGGCAGTACTTCGACGAGCAGATCGTCAACGAGCGCAACCTCGAGCGGGTCCAAGCGCTGGCCTCGATCGCCGAGGACCGTGGGCAGACGCTCGCTCAGCTGGCGGTCGCATGGGTGCTCCGCGACGCGCGCGTCACGTCGGCGCTGCTCGGGGCCAGCAGCGTCGAGCAACTCGAGCAGAATGTCGCCGCGCTCGGGCAGCTCACATTCGGTGCCGACGAGCTTGAACAGATCGACCGCTACGCGGTCGACGGCAGCCTCAACATCTGGTCTCAATCAAGCGCCGGCTGACGCGACGGCTGACCGGGGAAACCCCGCGCCAGGCTAGCCGCCGTTGACGACGACCACCTTGCCGGCGTTGTTGACGTAGGACTGCTGTGGCCTGTGCGCGATGTGGACCAGGAACGTCCCGCCCGGCTGCGACCCGTCGGCTAGCACCGCCTTCGCCTTGCCGTTGAGCCCAGCGGCGACCTGCCAGGCGACCACGTGGCTGCCGGCCGAGACCGCCGTGACGGCCCAGTCGAACGTCGCCGTGTGTCCTGGCGGGAGCTGGTGGCCGAGCGCCCAGGTGTTCGAGTACGCGGTCACGTACGCACCCGGGCCGCCGTTGCGGCAGCTGTAGAGACACGGCCCCGGAGCCTTGTTGACGATCCAGATCGGGCGCGACGGGTTGGCCAGATACGGCTGATTAAGGTTCTGCGCGAATGCCTGGGCGCTGGTTCCCTGGCCGTTTTGGGAAGGGTAGGCACACGAGGTGTTGCAGATCGTGACCGCCAGATTGGGAATCGCGTGACTGCCGGTGTTGCGGACCGAAATCACCAGATGGGACTGCTGGGCGAGCCGCTGCAGCGCCGGGAAGCTCGCCGAACTGACCGCGACCTTGAAGTGGCCGCTCGGCTCATTGGTCGCCTGGTTGGCGCCCGAACCGCACGCCGACAGCGCCAGCGTCACCGCGACGCCGGCGATGATCTGAGGGCTGCACCTAATCCAGGCCCGCAACGCGCGGTCAACATACCATGCGCCCGGTTTCGCCAACGCAGGTGTGAGTCCGCGCGCGCCGCGGGGTGCCGTTGCCTCCAAAAGTGACGCAAGCCCCGGTAACACGGTTCAAACTGGATTTTTGGCTCACCCGTACCGTAGGCTTACGCGCCGGAGCGTCGTGCAAGCTCACCACCCCCGGGAGGAAGAGAACCGTTGATCAGAGCTGTCGCCGATCGGGCGTTCTTGCCGTTCAAGAACTTGCTCGAAGAGGTCGGCAACATGATGATCCTGACGGGTAAGACGCTCGTCTCGGCGGTGCGACCTCCGTACCCCTACGGCAGCGAGTTCGTCGGCCAATTCCTGTTCGCGATGAAGCTGTGCTGGTTCCCGCTGCTGATCTCGACGATCGCCTTCGGGTACGAGGCCCCGGGCCTTCAGGCGGCCAACTTCCTGGTGCTGTTCGGCGCGCTGGACCGCCTCGGCGGGTTCTTCGTGCTGGCGTCGATCAGGGAATTTGCGCCGTTCGTCGATGCGATCGTGCTCGCGGGTGTCGCGGGCACGGCGATCACGGCCGACCTCGGCGCCCGCAAGATCCGCGAGGAGCTCGATGCGCTTCAGGTGCTGGGCGTCGACCCGGTCAAGAACCTGGTCGTGCCGCGCTTTCTGGCGCTGATGCTGCTGACCGGCCTGTTCGACATCTACGCGCTGCTGTTCGGGATCTTCGGTGGGATTCTGGCGACGCTCGTCAACCACGCGCCGCTGGGCCCGTTCTGGGCCACCTTCTTCAACAACGCGTCGACCACCGACCTGTGGGGCTCGGTGCTCAAGACGACCCTGTTCGGGGCGATCATCGCGATCGTCTGTTGTTACAAGGGGATGACCGCTTCGGGCGGTGCCGAGGGGGTGGGGCGCGCCGTCAACCAGGCGGTCGTGATCGCCTTCCTGGGCGTGTTCGCGTTCAACTACGCCTTCACTCAGACGCTGCTCGCGACCCATCCCGAGATCACGACGATCATCAAGTGACATGGGCGACCTGATCGCAACACCGCGCGGCTGGATCGAGTCCTTCGGGGAGATCGTCAAGTTCACCTCGCAGATCGTCCGCGAGGTGCTCACGCTGCGCGTGTTCAGGTTCTTTGGCGAGGCGCTGCGTCAGGCCGGCATCCTGATCATCTCCTCGACGCTCGTGATCTGGGGCCTGGTGTTCATCATCGGCCTGCAGTGCGGGATCGAAGGCGCCTATTTCACCTACGGCGAGGGCACCCCCGCGTACTCGGGAGTGTTCGCGGCCTGGTGTGATCTGCGCGAGCTGGTGCCGCTCGTGTTCGGCTACATGATGGCCGCCAAGGTCGGCACCGGGATCGTCGCCGAGCTCGGCTCGATGAGGATCTCGGACGAGATCGACGCGCTCGAGGTGATGGGCATCAGCGGCATGACGTTCCTGTGCGCGACGCGGCTGCTGGCCGCGCTGATGGTGCTGCCGTTCGTGTACCTGTGCTCGATCGGCGCCGGCTTCTTCGCCAGCTACCTCGCGGTCGTGCAGCAGATCGGCTACGTGTCGTCGGGAGGGTTCTTCTTAATCTTCTGGCAGTTCCAGAACCCGCCTGACCTCTTATACAGCCTGATCAAAGCGATGAGCATGGCGATCGTGATCGTGCTCGTCGGCTGTTACTACGGCTACAACGCCAGTGGTGGGCCTGTAGGTGTGGGTACCGCCACGGCGAAATCGATGGTCCTGAACATCGTCGCCGTGCACCTGATCGGAATGCTCGGAACGCAGCTATTCTGGGGCGCGAACCCACGCGCACCAATCGGAGGCTAAATGGACACCTCAAACCGCCACGAGGACGAGCACCAGCCGGATGAGCTCGATCGCGCGCAGGGTGAAAACGACCAGACCCCGGCCGGGGAGTCCGCTGCCGAACCCGGATCCTCAGAAGCGCCCGGGGGGGAGGTGACCAGCACCGCGCCGCACGACGGCGAGCCTGAGCAGACCCCCCGGTGGGAGCGGTCAGCCGACGGGCAGGACGACGCGGACGGAGGTCGCGGTGGCTCGCGCGTGTCGGTGATTGACGAGGCGCCACCGCGCCCGGCCCCTCCGGATGGGGTCTCCGATGACGAATACAAGTGGCACAGCTACAAGGTCTATCCCTCGGGTCGTCCCGACGCGGTCGAATTCATCGACCTCTACAAGTCGTTCGGGCGCGCTCACATCCTGCGGGGATTGAACATGGGCCTGCCCGAGGGAATGGTCTCGATGATCATCGGACCGTCGGGAACCGGCAAGTCGGTGTGCATCAAGCACATGGTCGGGCTGCTGTACCCCGACGACGGCGACATCCTCGTCCACGGTGAATCGGTCCCGAACATGCCCGACGATGACCTGTTCGACATGCGCAAGAAGTTCGGGCTTCTGTTCCAGGACGGAGCCCTGTTCGGCTCGATGAACCTGTACGACAACGTCGCGTTCCCGCTTCGACAGCACACCGAGAAGGGCGAGGACGAGGTCGAGGACATCGTCATGCGGCGTCTGAATGAGGTCGGACTGGGATCCGCGCGCCTGAAGATGCCAAATGAGCTCTCGGGCGGGATGCGCAAGCGCGCCGGGTTCGCGCGGGCGCTCGTCCTCGAGCCCGACATCGTCCTGTTCGACGAGCCCGACTCGGGTCTGGACCCGGTCCGCACCGCGCTGCTGGGCGAGCTGATCCTCGAGATCCACCGCGACATGATGGATGAGGCCAAGCAGAAGCAGAAGGCGCACCTGCCGACCTTCTGCGTGATCACGCACGACATCATGAGCGCCCGCCGCGTCGCCGACTACATCAACGTCCTGTGGAAGGGCCGGATCGTCGAGGCGGGCCCAGCTGAGGACATGCTCAACTCCGACAACCCGTTCATCCGTCAGTTCTTGTCCGGCGAGTCTCAGGGCCCGCTGACGATGGACTGAAAGGCGGCTTGCGCCGCGCGCGATCGACGCGAGTGGCTGGCTGCCGCGGCTAGCCTGCGTCGATGGCGGTTGGGAAGATGTTCGAGCGGTTCGCCGGGGCGGCCGCGCGCGCGCCGGCGCTGACGATCGCGATCGTCAGCGGGCTCGCCGTCGGGGGTGGCCTGCTGGCGCTCGGACTCAAGCCCTCGGCGGGCACCGACACGTTCGTCAGCAAGACGTCGGCCAGCTATCAGGCGACCGCCAACGACGAGCACCACTTTGGTGACGACGCGGTGATCGTGCTGATTCACGAGCCGCTCCCGGACCTGGTCGAGACTAAGGACCTGGCGACGTTGACGCAGCTCGAGGCTTGCTTCGCCGGCCAGTACGTGGTCCCCAACCAGACGCTGCGCGCGTTCACGCCCGCCAAGCCGGGCACGCACGCCCCGTACGGTGGCGCCGGCAGCCCGTGCGGCAAGCTCGCCGCGGCGAAGGCGGTGCAGGCGGTCTACGGCCCGGGGACGTTTCTGAATCGCGCCGTCGCCGCCGTCAACACCGAGATTCGCGCGATGATGGCCGGGGTCGGGAAGTCGGTCAAGAGCGCCGAGCACAACGCGTACGAGCTCGCGCTCGGGCGGGGGCTTGGTCACAAGCAGGCGGCCAAGGATGCGACCGCCGCCGGACAGCTCGAGTATCAGCAGCAGCTGCAGTCGCTCGAGCAGCTCGCCCTGACCTCCGGCATCACGACGCTGCCCTCGATCGACTCGCCGCAGTTCATCCCGCAGATCGTGTTTGACCAGACCCGGGGGGTCAACCAGCCCAAGGCGCGGTTCGCGTACCTGTTCCCGACGGCCAACTCGGCGTTGATCCAGATCCGGCTGAAGTCCTCGCTCTCAGACGCCCAGCAGGCGCAGGCGATCTCATGGATCCGCCAGGCGATCAAGATGCCGATGTTCCGCTCGGCCTACGGCGGCACCTATACGGTGACCGGGGTCCCGGTGGTCACAAATGATCTGGCCCGGACGATCTCGGGGTCGATCGCGCGGCTGCTGATCGCGGTGCTGGTCGTGATGGCGGTGACGCTGCTGATCGTGTTCCGCAACCGCCCCCGCCTGCTGCCGCTGGCGATCGCGCTGGCGGCCGCGGGGATCACGTTCGGGCTGCTGGCCGCGCTCGGCGCGACCCTTACGCTGGCGTCGATCGCCGTCCTGCCGATCCTGATCGGGCTCGCGGTCGACTACGGGATCCAGTTCCAGGCGCGCGCTCAGGAGGCACAGCGCAGCGCCGCAGACGGCGATCAGCCGCCGCTGTCGGCTCAGCGCGCGGTCGCCCAGGCGGCAGGGCGCGCCGCGCCGACGATCGCCACCGCGGCGCTGGCTACGGCGACCGGGTTTCTTGTGTTGCTTCTGTCTCCGGTGCCGATGGTGCAGGGCTTTGGGCTGCTGCTGGTCGTCGGGATCGCCGTCGCGTTCGCCTGCGCGTTGAGCGCCGGCTCCGCGGCACTGGTGCTCGCCGAGCGGCGCAGCCGCGGCCGCACGGTGTCGGAGCGCAGCCGAGTCCACGCACGCGCGCGACCCCCGGAGCCGGTCGCGGCTCCCTTCCGCGGTGCGTCAGAGATCGTGCGGGCCGCGTGGCGGGCGGTGGCGGTCGCCTTCCGCAGTGCCGGGGCAATGCTCGCACGAGCGTTCAGGGACGCCGGCGCGGTGCTCGGTGGCGCCCGGCGGCGAGCCGGCGGCGGTCGGAATGGTCCGTTGGGCACGACCGGGTCGTCACCGTCCGGCGGTGGACCGCCGTCCTCGGATGGTTTCGGGCGTCTGGTCGCGACCGTGACCCGCCGGCCCGGGCGGGTGCTTGCGCTGGCGGCGGTGCTCGCCGTCGCGGGCTGGGTCGCCGACACGCAGACCGGAGTGCAATCCGACGTGACCAAGCTGGTGCCGTCCAACATGCCGGCGCTGCGCAACCTGCGGACCCTCGAGCGGGTGACCGGCGTCTCGGGCGAGATCGACGTGACCGTCAGCGGCTCCAATGTCGCGACCCCGAAGACCGTCGGCTGGATGATCGGATACGAGAACAAGCTGCTCAGCCACTACGGCTATCTCGAGGAGCGTGGCTGTGGGCGGGCGACCCTGTGCCCGGCGCTGTCACTTCCGGACCTGTTCTCGACCAGCAGCCAGTCGACCCGGCAGACCAGCCTGACCCAGTCCGAGATCACCCAGCTGTTGGCGGCCGTGCCGACCTACTTCTCACAGGCCGTGATCACACCCGACCACAAGAACGCGACGCTCGCGTTCGGGATTCGCCTGATGCCCCTCTCGCGCCAGGAGCAGGTCGTGAACTACATGCGCTCGCAGCTGCACCCGCCGCCGGGCGTCAAGGCCCAGCTTGCCGGCCTGCCGGTGCTGGCCGCGGAGGCCAACTCAGCGCTTTCGTCATCCAGTCGCAGACTGCTGACGTTGTTGGCGGGCCTGCTCGCGGTCGGGCTCGTGCTCACGCTCGTGTTCCGTTCTCTGCGGCGCGCGATCGTGCCGATGGTCCCGATCGCGTTCGCGACCGGGTGGTCGGCGCTGATCCTGTTCTTGATCGGGATCCCGCTCAACCCGATGTCTGCGACCCTCGGGACGCTGGTGATCGCGATCTCGACCGAGTTCAGCGTGCTGCTCTCTGAGCGCTTCCGCCAGGAGCGGGCGGCCGGCGTCGACCTGCAGGCGGCGCTCGCGCGAACCTACAGATCGACGGGCGCCGCGGTGCTGGCATCCGGGATCACCGCGATCGTCGGATTCGGAGTGCTGGTCGTATCGGACATCACGATGCTGCGCGACTTCGGCTTTGTCACGATCGTCGACCTGTCCGTATCGCTCGGGGGCGTGCTGCTGGTGCTCCCGGCGGTGCTCGCCCTGTCGCAGCGCGGCGACGCACTCGAGCGGGTTCGGTCGCTGGGGCGCGGTGGCGTCGCCGGGATCAGCCGGCGCAAGCGCAGGCCGCGGGTAGCGTGAGCGAGCGGCCGGGGGCGCCGGGCGACGAGGGCGCTGACTCGTCGCCGGAGGGCTCGTCGGACAGCCGTCCGCGACCGCGGCAACCAGAGCCGCTGACGCGGCTGGATCCCGACCGGGCAAACCGGCGCGACGAAACCCCCGCAGTCGAAGATCTCGCAGCGGACCCCGCTCCCGCCAGGCCGGCCGACCCCGCCACGCCGGCCGGTCCCGCCGCGCCGGCCGGTCCCGCCAGGCTCGCCGGGCGCACCGAGCCCGGGCCGCCGCCCGGCACGACGCTTGCACCCCCGGTCGTCGACACGCGTCGCTACCGGTGGATGATCGGGATCTTCGGGCTGACGGTGGTGGTGGTCGTGTCCGTGTACCAGTTCCTGACCAACGGGGTCAGTACGGCGGGGATCCCTCCGGGCAAACCGCTGCACTACTTCTCGGCCCCGCTTGCCAACACCAACCTCAGCGGGATCGCCAACACCAATCCGCCCTGCACGCTCGCACGCCATGACCCGCGGGTCCTCAACATCTGCCTGATCGCCCACCGCCGTCCGCTGGTGCTGTCGCTGTTCTCGGCCGCGTCGAGCCAGTGCGAGCGCCAGGTCGACGCTCTCCAGCGGCTGTCAACTCATTACGCGGCTGGCAGGGTGCAGTTCGCGGCGGTCGCCGTCAACAGCAGTCAGTCGGCGACCCGCGCGCTGATCCGCTCGCACCACTGGACGATCCCGGTCGCCTACGACAGCGGCAACGTGGTCGGGGGGCTCTACGACGTCGCTGTCTGCCCGATGGCCGAGCTGGCATATCGTGGCGGGATCGTGAAGTTCCGGCTGATCGGCGACGCATGGCAAACGAGCGCCTCGCTGGCGCCCAAGGTGCAGGCTCTGTTGAACAGCGAGCCGCCGTCGAAGTGAGCGAGCCGGTCGAGCTGCGCCCTGCCGAGGGGTTCGTCGAGCCGGCGATCGGTGACGAGTTCCCGGGCCTGAGGCTGCACTGGGCGACCCTCGCGGCCCGCCGGGGACCGAGCCCGCACGCGCTCGTGGCGCAGCTCAACGAGCTCTCGAGCCGAATGCGCGGGGCGAGCATCGTCACGCTGCGGACCAAGCCGATCCCGCATGCGTATCGAGCGTTCTTCAGGCAGATCGGGCTCGATCCCGACGTGGACCGAATCCCGAGCGAGGAGGTTGCCGTGACCCGCCTGATCCAGGGCGGGTTCAAATCTTCGGGGCTGATCGCCGACGCCTGCCTGGTCGCGCTGCTCGAGACCCTGGTGCCTGTCTGGGCACTCGACGGCGACGCCGTGGACGAGGGCGGCCTTGGGATCCGCACCGCGACCGAGGCCGACTGCGAGCGAATGTCGGGACTGGGGGCGTGGATCGAGCCGGGCAGCCTGGTGGTCGCCGACCGGACGGCGATCCACGCGGTGCTGTTCGGCGAGCCGCTCGGGGGCAGCGGGGTCGGCTCGCGGACCCAGCGGCTGACGCTGTTCACGATCGGGGTGGATGGGGTGCCCGACATTCACATCGATGAGGCACTCTGGATCTGCGCGGAGCTGCTCGGTTGAGGGCCTGTCGGGTGCGCGGCGAGCGACGGTGTAAGCGGACCGGTGACCGTCGGCGGCGCCTCCGAACCCCTCGTGTCGCGCGCTACTAGTTGCTAATCTGGCCCGCAATGGGAGGAAGGCAGACGTCCATCGCTACCCAGGTTCTCCCCCCAGCTTCGACGCGGCCCGCTGGTGACCGTATTGTCGCGCCTGACGAACGCGCGGCTCGGCGTACGTTGCGCAATCAGATTGCGCGGCTCGAGCGCGAGCTCTCCGATGCGTTCGTGACGGCGTTCTCGATGGGTGGACTCGAACAGCCGACCGCCTATAGGGCCACGCCCAAGGTGCTCGACCTCGGCGAGCTCGAGCGCGTCCGCGATGACCTCGCCCAGCGCCTGCATGACGCGCGCGCCACGATTGCGCGGCGCGTCGACGAGCAGGAGGCAAAGCGCGTGACGCTCGAGCGGATGCTGCTCGATCCGGGCTCCTACCGGTTCGTGCGGATCCACCGCAGCGAGCTGGGCGAGCCCGGGTGCGGCGCCTGGCAGGTCCGGCCGAAGCTCGGCCTGATCGGCATGCTGATGGGCTGGTGGCAGGTCAAGCTCTCCTCCGGCTGTCCGTTAGCCGGGGGTCGCGGACTCGGTTCCGCGGCCCGATCGGCATCCGGCTTCATGCGGACAGGCGCAACTCGTGTCGGCCGTACCTCCCTGACCCGCTCGGAACCTCGGCCCCGGGGGCTATCGTGGGGACCGCATGCGAGTGCTGCTGAGGAACGGCACCGGCGCGATCCTGGTGATCCTGATCATGTTCATCGGGAGCCTCGTCCTGTGGGTCGGAACGCCGCTGCTGTGGCTGTGGGTCGGGTCCCAGATCCAGGGTGCGACCGAGTCACTCGGCGCCGCCCTGCTCGCGATGCTGGTCGGCGTCGTGGTCACGATCACGGTGATCGCGTCGGTGCTCGCCAAACTCAGTGACGTATACCGGGCAAACTGCGTCGCGCGCGGTCACAGCGATCCCGGCCACGTCGTGCTCGAGGCGGTGCTCGTCGTCAGCGCGGGGCTGACGCTGACCGTGTTCGTGATCTGGTTCTTCTTCCTCGCTGGTGCGAGTCCGGTTCCGGTCGGAATCCAGATCTGAAAGATGGTGGCCGGCGGGACGCGCCCCGCGTGCATGGCGGGGCGCGTCGTGGTTCACCGGGCTGCATCAGGGCCGGCGGGCCCCTGGCGCAGTTACGCTACGAGCGCCATCCCCGCCTCGGGGGCCTGCGCGACCGACGCGGGGACGGATACGTCGACCGGCGCTCTGAGAGACGTGGCCAGCATCCGGCGCTGACGGTCGGTCAGCGTTCCGATCGGCTTCGTTTCGCTGATCTGGTTCCGCGAGAGGAACTTGTTACACCTGCTGCTCCCCCAGCGTCGCTGACTCCTGAGCAACTCGCCGATCGGCCAGCGCTCGGTCTCGGGAGGGGGGGCGAGGAGCACGTCCGCTGCGGCGACCTCACCGAGTGCAATGCGCCGCTTCAGGCATGCGCGTGCGAGTCGGATTTCGTTCGCACGCTCAAGCGCCCGAAGCCGTTGCGGCTCGGAGGTCGTCATGGCGGTCGGTTGCGTCATGTGGCTTCTCCATCCCTACCTGCGTTCATTCCGCCCGAAGGCGGACGTTGACAATTACCGGCCAGGGACGATCGTCTGCGCATAGACGCCCGGCCGTACCTGCGTCACCTCTCCGGAGCCCAACACTCCGATTTTTCGACCGATGGCTTCGAGGGAAGTCTGCCCCTCCCACAAGCCACCCTGCCGCCCGATCTGCCACTACCGTTCGACTCAGCAGAACCTAGAACAAACCGAGGGGTTACAGCAACGTCACAAGTCGTGTTGATGCGCACGGAGCGCACTTTTTGTTACCGAGTTGGTCTTGTGCGGGAGTGGACAAGTCTGGCGGCCCGCTGGCGCCGCGGAGGAGCAGTGCGGGGTGTGAACGGAGTGTGATCAGCCGACCCGGCAACGGGGTGGTGCCGGCCTCACCGGATCACTCGTGACGGCCGCGCCGAGCGACCGCTCACGATCGGATTCAGTCCGGCAGCGGTCCGTGCTCGGCCTCGAACTCGTGCTTGACCGCGCCGAAGATCTCGAGCGCAGCGTCAAGCGTGGCCTCGTCGTGGGTCGCCATCACGCTCGTGCGAAGCAGCGCGCCCGCCGGCGGCACCGCCGGGTGCAGCGCAGTGTTGACGAACACGCCGGCTTCGTAGAGCGCCTTCCACAGAAACGCTGCCTTCCAGTCGTCGCCCACGACGACGGGCACGACGGCGGTCACGACGTCGGTGCCGTCGGCCAGCTGGGTCGGCTCCACGACCCGGAAGCCGAGCTCGCGCAGGCCCGAGTGCAGATAGCGCGCGTTCTCGAGCACCCGCGCGAACAGCGGCGGCCCCTCCGCCGAGCGGCAGATCCGGACGGCGGCGAGCGTCGCCCCGATCGCGGCGGGCACCGCGGCGGCGGTGAACATGAACGGCCGCGACTGGATTCGCAGGAACTCGATCACGTCGGCGGGGCCGGCGATCACGCCGCCGCAGGAGGCGAGCGATTTGGAGAACGTCGCCATCCGCAGGTCGACCCGATCCTCTACTCCGAACAGCTCTGCCGTCCCGGCGCCCCGCGCGCCGAGCACGCCGAGCGCGTGTGCCTCGTCGACCATCAGCCGCGCTCCGTAGCGGCTGCAGAGATCGGTGATCTCCGGCAACGGGGCGACGTCGCCCTCCATCGAGAACACGCCGTCGACCACCACCAGCACCCCGCCCGGGTCATCCTCGGCGCGCTGCAGCGCGTGCTCGAGCCGGTCGAGCCGGTTGTGGCGGAACGGCCTCAGCTTGGCGCGCGACAGAATGCAGCCGTCGAGGATCGACGCGTGGTCTCCGGAGTCGGCGATCACCGTGTCGCCGGGGCCGAGGATCGTGCCCAGGGCGCCGAGGTTGGCCTGATGGCCGGTCGTGAAGACGAGCGCAGCCTCGGTCCCAAGCCAGTCCGCGAGCTCCTCCTCGAGCTCGAGGTGGAGATCGATCGTCCCGTTCAGGAACCGCGAGCCGGTCAACCCGGTCCCGTATTTGACGACCGCGTCGATCGCGCCCTTCGTAACCCGCTCGTCGCCCGTGAGGCCGAGGTAGTTGTTGGATCCGAGCATGATCCGGCGCTTGCCCTCCATCGTGACCACGGGCAGCGTCGGGCCCTCGAGCACCCGGAAGTACGGGACTGCGTCGAGTTCGCGCGCGATGCGGAGCTGCTCCAAGCGCTCGTGCTCGCGAGCCTTGGCGAAGACGTCGATCGAGGTCGGCATGTGCGGCGCGACCAATCCTACGGCTTCTCCGTGCTCTGCTGCCCTGCGATCCGCGGTAAGGCTGCGCACCGATCGGCGGTCCTCGAGCAAATGACCTTTGATCCCGACCGCGTCCGATGTCACCATGTGCGACCGATGGCACGCCCAAATGACGCCGGCAACGGGTCGGCACCGGAGATCAGTGAAGCGGAGGAGGTGGTCGACGGACTGCCGGTGCTGGCCGATGTGCGAGCGATCGAGCCGGTGGTGCCCGGTCAGCGAGCGATCGAGCCCGTCTCGCCCGCGCTCCTGCCAGCCGTCCAGGCGGCCGCGGCGGCAGCGACGGGGTTTGTCGCCGGGGCGGCGACGATCGCGCTCGCCAGACGCCGAACCGCACGCCGGGTCGCGCGCGCGAAGGGCGGCCGTCGCCTCCCGGGTGGGCTTCAGATCGCCGGCACACGGTCGTTCCTGGTCGACGTCCACCTGATCGCGAAGCCGGGGGATTGACGGCCGGCAGCGGGGTCGAGGTCCGGATCGAGGTCCGGCCGCGGTGGCCGTTCCGGCTCTCCCGGCGCGTCGGCCTCGACGGACTCGCGCGGACCCGCAACGGTGTCCTGCACCGCCTCCTGCACGCCGGCGCTCAGCCGGTCACGATCCGGGTCGCCCAACTGTCGGGAGATCGGGTCCTGTTCGGGGCCCAGGCCGAGCACCGCGACGCCGCCGAATGGGGGATCGAGCGGATGCGATTCGCGCTCGGGATCGACCAGGACCTGAGGCCGTTCTATGAGCGATTTCGATTCGATCCGCTGATCGGGCGCGCGGTGCGTGCCAACCCCGGGCTGCGCGTTGCGGGGCGACCGGAGCCGTTCGAGGCGCTCGTGTGGGCCGTCTGCGAACAGCTGATCGAGTACGAGCGCGCGGCCGCGATCCAACGCCGCCTGGTCGCGAGGCTCGGTCGCCGCTGCCCGGTCACGGGTCTGCGCGACTCGCCGACGGCGGCGGTGCTCGCGACTCAGGCGCCGGCACTGCTGGCCTCATTCGATCTTCACCCGAGCCGCGCGCTGACCGTCACTCGCGCCGCCCGCGAGGTGGCCAGCGGACGCGTTGACCTCGATCACGGCGACCACGAGCGCGGCTGGCGCCGTCTGCGCCGGATCAGCGGCATCGGCAGCTGGACGATCCAGACGCTGGCGCTCGTGGGCCAGGGGCGGCTTGACCAGATCCCGGCCGGCGATCTGGCGTACGTCAAGTTCGTCGGCCGGCGCAAGAGCGGCGGCGACCCGCGCGTGCGGGCCACCGAGGAGGAGGTGGCGGAGTTCTTCGAGCCCTACGAGCCGTGGGCCGGGCTGGCGGGACTGCACGCGCTGTCGGGCGCCGGGAGCCCCGCGACGCTGCGGATGGCCGGCTGACTGCGCTCAGGGACCCTGACCCGCGAGCAGTTGGTTGGTCGACGCGGCGACGATCGAGGCAGGGTTGGAGATCAGGTGGTGTGCGAGCATCCACTCTCCGTAGCGCGTCCACTCCTTCTCGTCCTGCCAGCCCCACGGGAGACTGGAGTTCGACGGGAAGTAGTCGGGCAGCGTCGCGCGGACGCTGGCGAGCTGGAGCTTGGGGCTCAGCGACGGGTTGGCGCCGACAAGCGCGTTGACGCCCGCCTCGGGGTCGCGACGGACCGACTCATAACCGCGTCCCAGCGCCTGCACGAACCGGCGCAGGATGTTGGTTCGGTTGGCGATCTCGTCCTCGCGGGTCACCAGCACCAGCTCGTCGTAGGTCGGGACGCCGGCCTTCTCCATGTGGATCACGTTGGTGCGCTTGCCCATCTGGCGCAGCTGGATCGCCTCGTAGTTCCAGTAGGCGCCGAGCGTCGCGTCGACCCGGCCCGACAGCATCGCCGGCACCAGGTTGGAGCCGACGTTGATCTCCTTGACCGAGCTCTGAGGGACCCCCGCCTGCTGGAG
Organism: uncultured Solirubrobacterales bacterium; assembly: GCA_963770885.1. Lineage (GTDB taxonomy): Bacteria > Actinomycetota > Thermoleophilia > Solirubrobacterales > Solirubrobacteraceae > Palsa-465. The sequence continues at coordinate 922,299 of CAVYRI010000005.1, forward strand.
GATCGTCTGCAGGTAGGAGTGCTGATAGGCGATCCCGGCGTCGCCGACGGTCTTGCCGCGCAGCTGGGAGGGGTTGGTGATGTTCTTGGACGCCAGCGACACGATCGAGGTCAGCGGGCGCTGCACGAGCGCCGCGATCGCGACCAGCGGCTCGCCCTTGTCACGCGCGAGCATCAGCTCGGGCTCATATGAGATCGCGAGGTCGACCTTGCCGGCGGCAAGCAGCTGCAGCGGCGTCGCGGGATCGGAGGGCACCTGGACGTGGACGTCGAGCCCGGCCTTGGAGAAGTCACCCTCCGCCAGGGCGCGGTAGAGCCCGACGTGATCTGCGTTGGGGAACCAGTCGAGCATCAGCGACACCTGCTGCGCCGGTGCGCCGGCCGCGGTCAGCTTGTCCTGCTTCTCGCCGCACGCCGCCAGCACGAGTGCGGTGACGAGCGCGGCCGCGAGCAGCGGGAGGCGGATTCTCATACGGACGTTTCTCCAGTCATCGGTTTATATGCCCACGGGACGAGCAGCCGCTCGGCGAGCGTGAGCAGCCAGAAGAGCGCGATCGCGAACAGGCACAGGATCACGACGGCGGCGTAGGCACGCGGCATCAGCAGCTGCGCCTCGGACTGCTGATACAGGTAGCCGAGCCCGGCGTTGGACCCCGACAGCTCCGCGAACACTGCGGCGATCACCGCCACCGCGGCCGCGATCTTGGCCCCGGTCAGCACGCCCGGCAGCGCCGCGGGCAGCTCGACGTGGCGAAACGTACGCCCGCGGGGTGCGTCGAAACTGCGCATCAGCTTGATCAGGCCAGGGTCGACGGCCGCGAGCCCGGCAAGCGTGGTGACGACGATCGGGAAAAAGCAGACGAGCGCGATCACGACCAGCTTCGGAGCGATCCCAAAACCCAGCCACAGCACGAGCAACGGCGCGATGATCGGGATCGGGATTGCCTGGGAGCCGACCAGCAGCGGGTAGATCGCCCGGCGCAGCGTGTGAGAGAAGTGGATCGCGATCGCCAGCGCAAGGCCGACGACCGCCGCCACGATGATCCCCAGCAGCACCTCCCCGGCCGTCGTCAGGAAGTTGCTCCACAGCAGCGACCGGTCGTCGTAGATCGACTGCGCGATCGCGTGCGGCGCGGGCAGGATCAGCGCGTTGGCGCCGCCCGTGTCGACGTAGATCTCCCAGATCCCGAGCAGCACGAGCAGCAGCGCCGCCGCTCGCCAGCCGGACAACAGTCGCCTCATTGGGCCACCCCCAGGGCCGCGTAAACGCGCTCGCGCAGGACCGTCAGCTCGGGGTCGGTGCGCCGCCGCGGACGGCTCAATCTGACCACGATCTCGGCCACCGCGTGGCCCGGCCGGGGCGACATCACAACCACGCGATCGGCGAGCACCACCGCCTCCTCGACATCGTGCGTCACCAGGACGACCGTCCGCGGCTCGGTCTCGAGCACGTGCCCGAGCCAGCCCTGCATCTCGGCGCGGGTGATCGCGTCAAGCGAGGCGAACGGCTCGTCGAGCGCCAGCACCGGCTTGCCGGCGAGCATCGATCGCAGGAACGAGACCCGCTGGCGCATCCCACCCGATAACGCGGCCGGCTTGGCGTCCTCGAACCCGGACAGCCCGAAGCGCTCGATCCACGGGGCCACGAGCTCGCGGGCCGCCTCGCGTCGAACGCCCCGCGCGCGAAGTGCGAGTGCAGCGTTGTCGACCGTGCCCAGCCACGGCAGCAGCAGATCGCGCTGCGGCATCAGCGCGGCGGGCGCGCAGTCGACCGTGCCGGCGTCGGGGCGCTGCAGGCCGCAGATCAGCTCGAGCAGCGTCGTCTTGCCGCAGCCGCTCGGGCCGACGACCGCGACAATGTCGCGCGGGCGGGCGTGCAGCGTCATTGCGGACAGGGCCTGCACCTGACCGCGCTTGGTGCAAAACGTCCGGCTCACGAGCTCGACCCGCACCCCACCGGTGCTCTCAAGCTCGCGAGGCTCCTGTGTCGGAGCCTCGATCATTGATCTTGTCGCTCCCTCCGCGGGCATTACCCCACAGGTTCGAAGGGTCAGCGCCAGGTCACATCAGCTGCGAGGGGCGCTATCTCAGCCGGCTTTTCCCGCCAGCCCCCCTGGGTTTTCAGATGCTGGGGAGATGCTACCGCCTGTCTCACGCTGCGATAACGTGCAGCGCAATGGGGCGCCTGAGGTGGGTCTTGATGCGGATCGCGCGGGTGCTCCTGCCGGCCGTCGCCGCGGCGCTGCTGCTCGGCGCAACCGCCGCAGCGCCTGCCGCGGCGCGGTTTCGGTTCAGGCCGATCGGGGCCGAGCGCAAGGCCTTCAGGCCACGGATCGGCAACGCGATGGGGATTCTGCCGCGGCTTGGCATCCCCGAGTTGGCCTCGGGTCGCAACCTGCCGGTCGTCTACCACGGCGGTCAGGTGATGCGAAACGTCACGATCCACACGATCTTCTGGGCGCCGCCCGGGTACCACTTCGACGGCTCGCCGACGGCTGGGACGCTCGGATATGAGGCGCTGATCAAGCAGTTCCTCCTCGACGTCGCGCGTGACTCTGGCAGCCCCCATGACCTTTTCTCGACGCTGACCCAATACGAGGACGGGCACGGGCCCGGCAGCAGTCACATCTCATATGACCCGGCGGTCGACTCGGTCGACCTCGACACGCCGTACCCCAAGCTGTCTGACCAGTGCGCTTCGCCATCGGGAATCGCGACCTGCGTCACCGATCTGCAGCTCGAGAAGCAGATCAACCAGCTGATCGGCCCCAAGAACCCGCGCGAGCGCGGGCTGTCGAACATCTGGTTCATCCTCCTGCCCCCCAACGTCGACACGTGCATCGCTCCGGGTTCGTGCGCGACCACCGCGTTTGCGGGTTACCACTCCGAGTTCGATCTTGGACAGGGTGCGACGGTCTACTCGCCGATCCCCGACCCGCTGGTCGAGTTCACGCCGCCGCCGGGGGCAGACCCACAGGGCAACCCGGAGGCCGAGGAGTCGCTCGACACGATGGGCCACGAGACCGAGGAGGCGATCACCGATCCCTACGGGGACGCGTGGATGGACCCCGACGGCTTCGAGGTCGCCGACAAGTGCGAGAACGGACCCCAGCAGGGCACCCCGCTGGGGTTCGCCCCCGACGGCTCCCCTTACAACCAGGTGATCAACGGTCACCAGTACCTGATCCAGGACATGTGGTCAAACCCGGCTGCGGGATGCGTCCAGTCCTCGACGGCGAGCAGGTCGGCGCTGCCGCTGCACACCGTCTCGCTTCGGCAGTTCAGCCCGTTCGTCCGCGGCAGCCTGGGGGTCGCACGGCGCGTCCCGGTCGCGGTCGGCCTGCTGCGCGGACCGGACGTGGTCGCGACGGCGAGGACCCACACCCGCGCCAACGGGACCTGGGGCCCGGTGGAGCTGCGCTCCAAGAAGGGGGCTCCGCACGCGGTCGGTGACGACCGCGAGGCCGTAATCGTTGAATACGGGGGCGGCCGGGGTGCTCCGAATCCCGATCTGATCGCCACCGGCGACGGCGGCAACCCGTTCACCGAATCGGGCTACACCGGCTGGTTTGACCTCGACAACGGCTTCGCGGTCGGCGGTCGCAGCGTGGTGATCGGCCCCTGCACGCAGACCGGCGTGCTGTCACTGCGGATCGGGAAGCGGTTCACCGAGCCGCCCGCTCAGCTGTGCAGCGCCGAGGCCGGCGCGGCACTGGTCCCGACGCGGCGGCTGACGTCAGGAACAAGGCTGACCTTGAGCAGCGACGACAACCGGGCAGTGTCGTTCTTTGAGCCCAACGGGGCGCTGGTCAAGCTGACCGTCTCGCTCGGCGAGCCCAACAGCGTCCCGACGTCGTTCAACGACCAGGTCCTGTTCATCCCGACCGGGTTCCCACAGTGCACCGCCTACCTGCGGATCCAGGCGGTCCGGTGCACCGGGCTGGTTCCGGGCAACCACTACCGGATCGGGCGCCGCCACGCCCAGGCCGGGCTGGCCGGAATGATCTTCGTCGGCGGCATGCATCTGCACGGTGGCTCGGTGCTGGCGCTGATCAACCAGGCCGGTCGCCGCCTGACCAGACTGCACGTAGCCCACCTGCGCGTCCACCTCCTCGGCAACCAGACGCAGATCGCTTCCGGGACCTGTCAGCCGGGAGACTTCTACGGCCCTCCGATCAGCAAACCCCCGACGAGCTCCGAGGTCGGGTTCGGGCTGTTCGGCGAGGGGACCGTCTGCCCGGGCAGCGGCAACGCAGCGGGCCTCTCGACCCGTGACATCGCCCAGACCGATGACTTCAGCGGCGGTCAGACGATCACGCAGGTGCCCTTGATCGAGTCGACCTCGCCGATCCAGGACGAGACCCTCTACGGCGGGTTCGTGGCATCGGCGCAGTCAGGACTGCCGGCCGCGCATGGGTCGACCGGAGCGAGCGGCGTCCCCGTCGCGCTGACGATCACTCGCGCCGGGACACGCCGGCGGGTGTTCGGTGCGGCCAACGTCGACACGCCGCGGGGCGTGAACGTCCCGGCGCTGGCGCCCGGCGCCTACGCTGCCAAGTGGGTGCTGCGCGACGCCAATGGCGACACCCGCACGATCACCACGCGTTTCAACGACGAGGGCTGAGGACCGCTGCAGCGGCGGCGCCGGTCAGGCCGCGATCGGGCGCGTCAGCGCCTTGACGAACTCCTCGAGCTGATCGGTCCGCCAGCACTCAAACGCCGTGCAGTGCTGCTCGTATGCGGCGATCACGGAGTCGCCGTAGTTCCAGTACAGGCGCGGCTCGGGGTTGAGCCAGAAGGTCCGGCCGGCGCGAGCCGTGATCGCCGCGAACACGTCATCACGGGGCGGGCGGCCGTTGGTCCGCGCGTCGCCGAGCACGATCACCGTGGCACGGGGATGGAGCTCGTCCTCGATCAGCGCCAGCAGCTCGGTCCAGACCCGTCCGTAGTCGGTGTAGCCGGAGATATCGGCGACGCCGGCGTCGCGTGACACGGCCTCGCTGGCGGCGCGGAAGTCGCGCTCGCGCTCGAACACCTCGGTCACCTCGGAGATCCGCTCGATGAACACGAACGAGCGCAGCTTGCGAAACGAGTCGTGCAGCGCGTGCAGCACCGACAAAAAGAAGGTGCTCGCGCTGGTGACGCTGGTTGAGACGTCGCACAAGACGAAGATCTCGGGCCGTCGCGGCCGCTTGGGCCGGTACTTGAGCTCGATCGGGACGCCGCCGGTCTGCAGTGAGGCTCGCATCGTGCGGCGCACGTCGACGTGGGCATGGCGCTGGTGGCCCTTGAGCTCGTGTCCCTGGCTGGCGAGACGGCGCTTGAGCTGGGCGACGACGCGGTGCACGGCGGCGAGGTCCTGAATCGGGCCGGTCGGCAGCGCGCGGTCAAGCTCGCTCAGCGGGCGCTTGGGGGGCAGGCTCGCGGTTCGCTCGATCAGGTCGCGCTCGAGCTCGCGCCGCAGCTGTTGCTCGAACCTCCGCAACTGGTCGCGGCCGACTCCCTCGCGGCGCGGGTCGCTCTCGGGAAGATCGGGCTGGGGCTCGGCCCGGAGGCCCAGTGCGCGGCGGATCCGCTGCACGTCGACCCCGAGCACGCCCGACCCCTCACCCTTGCCGAAGGCGGCGATCGCGAGCCGCGCGAGGTCACGCAGGGTCGCCTCGTCGCCGTCGCGCAGTGCGGCGGCGATCTGCTGGCGGAGCGCCTCGAGATCGACGTCGAGCGCTCCGGGCCGCGACGGTGCCTCGCTGATCTGCTGGCGTGCCGCCTCGGCCTCGGCCGCCCGGAAGAAGAAGCGCTCGAATACGAGCTCGAATGTGCGCCGGTCGTCGGGGGACTTGGCGAGCGTCGCCGACAGCGCGCCCCTGAACGCGTCCTGGTCGGTCCAGGGCACCTGCTCGAGCGCGGCGAATGCGTCGAGCAGCTCGGAGGTGCCGAGCGCCATTCCCTCCTCGCGCAGCTCCTCGGCGAATGCCAGCAGTTGGCCGTCGAACCCTCCCGGGCCGCGGTCAGGGATCCGGGCGTAGAGCTTGGCGGGTGGCGGTGCCTCGGCCACGGTGCGCCGGGGTCAGGCCGCCGGCCGGGCGTCGTCGCTCGCCGAGCGCTCGAGCTTGACGCCGACGCGAGCCGCGACCGTGTCGAGGTCGGTCCGGTGCTTGACGATCACGCTCATCGTCTGCCGGAACGTCTGGTCGTCAATCTCGGTGGCTCCGAGCAGGATCAGCGCTCGGGCCCAGTCAATCGACTCGGCGATGCTGGGCGGCTTCTTGAGGTCGAGCTCGCGGACCTGCTGGACGATCTCGACCAGCTTGCGTGCGAGCGTCTCGTCGAGCTCGGGTGAGTGCAGCCGGACGATCTCCAGCTCGTGCTCGGTCTCGGGGTAGTCGAGCCACAGGTACAGGCAGCGGCGCTTGAGCGCCTCGGTGAGTTCGCGCGTGTTGTTGGAGGTCAGCAGCACGACCGGCTGACTGCGCGCGTCGATCCGCCCAAGCTCGGGGATCGAGATCTGGAAATCGGACAGCAGCTCGAGCAGCATCGCCTCGAACTCCTGGTCGGTCTTGTCGATCTCGTCGATCAGCAACACGACCGGATCCGGTGACGCGATCGCAGTCATCAGCGGGCGCTGAAGGAGGAATTCCTCGCCGAAGATGTCGTCCTGGACGTCGCGCCAGCCGGCTTCGCTGGACTCGGTCTGGATCCGCAGCAGCTGCTTCTTGTAATTCCACTCATACAGCGCCTTGGCCTCGTCGAGGCCCTCGTAGCACTGAAGGCGAACCAGCGTTCGGTTCAGATAACGGGCTAGCGCCTTGGCGAGTTCGGTCTTGCCAACCCCGGCCGGGCCTTCGACGAGAACCGGCTTGCCGAGCTTGGTCGCCAGGAATGAGACCAGCGCGGTGCTCTCGCCGGGCAGGTACCCGGCGCTGCGCAGACCCGCCGCGACGTCCTGCACCGTCGTCGGTTCTGTGATCGTGTCGGGCATTCGCGGCTGGGGCTCGGTGTCGTGCTGACCTTCGGGGGCGGCGTGCGCCGCGGGACCCAAATATAGGGTTCCCGCAGGCAATGCTCCTGTTCCTCCTCTCCCAGCAGTCGCAGCTGACGGTGTTCATCGCCGTCCTGGTGTTCGGGCTGCTGGTCGGGGTCTCGGGTCACATCGTCGGGTCTCGGGCCATGATCCTGACCGGGATTCTGGTGATCGGGCTGGCGACCGCCTATTTCTCGTTCGTGCTCCAGCCCGGCAATCATTGACCGGTTCGGGCGCGTGCTACTGATCGTGATCGGCTTGCAGGTGCTCGGTCGGATCCTCCGAGGTCCGACGGACGGTCGGCGCCTCGGGCGGGTCATCGAACGTGATCTCGTCCAGGTCTGAGAAGTTGAGCCCGCGTTCGGGCTGACCGTCGCGCGCCACACGTGCGCGGTGCGGGCGAACGGGTGGCTGTGTCTCGCGGCCGGCCTCGGTGGCGGGCGCGACCGGGCGCTCGCGTTCGCTGGGTCGCGTTCGGGCCGGGTGGTCGGTCCGTTCGGGCGCCCGCTGGAGGGTGGCGGCGTCGTGCCAGTCGGGCTCGTCGCTCAACGCCGGCTGATCGGAGTCACCGCCCTGGTAGCTCCACGATTGCTTGGGCGGCTGAGTTCGCGGCCGCGGGGGCTTGGGACCCTGGCGCGCACGTGGCGTCGCCGCGACTGCGGTCGCGGCGGTGGGCTGGCTGCGCGCAGGATCGCCGCCCGGCGGTGGCCGGTCGCCCGCGTCGGTGCGCAGCTCGCCCGGCAGCGGCGGTTCGGGCTCGTGGGCGCTGCGGATCCGGGAGCCGGCGTACGCGAGCAGCGCTGCGACCCCGAGCGCGATGAAGATGCCCCACTCGATGCCGGAGGTGGTCGCGTACTGGCCGTGGCCGGTCGTCCCCTCCTTGTCGAACATGCGCCAGACGATCAGCAGCGCCGTCCACAGGCCGGCGGCCGTGATCACACCGCCGTCGCCGCCGGGGATGTGGAATGCGCGGCCCTCGGCGCGATAGAAGAGCAGCACGAGCACGGCGACCGCGACCAGCAGCACCGCCGCCTCGACGAACGAGAACGCGCCCCAGCCGGTCAGCGAGGCGCTCGCGGAGCGCAGTTTCGTCGCCGCGCCGCTGGCGATCACAGTCTCCTGGTACCAGGGCAGAAACAGCGTCAGAAACAGGCCGAGCGCGGCGATCGCGGCCAGCCGCCGGTCAGGCGGCAGCATCCGCCAGGCGCGTGCGAGACGGCTCGCGGTCGAGCTGGGGCGCCTCGCGCCGTCGGCTGCGGTCCGGGAGTGGCTCATCGTCCAGGTTCTACCCGTACGTCAACCGAGCGCGTCGACCCCTGCTCATCAGGAGGCCCTTTCGGGCTGCAACTGGGGGCCACGGCCCGATTGTATGGGTCGCTCCGGGCGGCCCGTCGAGGTCGTCAGGGCGCGGACCTCAGGGGCGGCGCGACGGCTAGAGAATCGGTATGTCGCGGACCTCGGCGGTCTCGCGGCGCTCGCGCTGGCTGCGCTCCAGATACCAGTCGATCAGGGCTCTGAGGGCCACCAGAACCTCGCGCAGAGCCTCGGCCAGGCGACGCTGGAGATCGGGTGGGATCCGGTCTCGCAACGCGCGGACCGCCTCGAGCAGCAGCTCGATCTCGCCGGTCGCGTCGCGCCCCGGACGCCGAGGCCCTTGAGCCAGCCTCATTTTGGCTGCCGGCCGGTTCTGCGCTGTCGGGCTCGCGGCGCTGCCAGCCCGACGGTGGGGGCTTTCGCATCGCGGCCGCGGTCGCCTCGGCGATCAGGCGCTCGGCTGCCTGCTCGGCGCGCTCGAGCCGCTGCTCGAGCCGGATCAGCGGGTCGACGTCGGCCGCGGAGTCGTGCGTCGCGCGCCCGCTCGGCGAGTCCTCGGCGCTAGCCATCGAAGCGCACCTCGAGCGCCCCGTCCGCAAACGTGGCCTCCGTCGGGTGGTATGCGGCCAGCGCCGGCGGCAGCATGATCGTGCGCTTCTGACCGTCGACCCGGACCACCAGCTCGAGTCCGAGCTGCTTGAGCGAGATGTCCCCCTTGCTCGCGAACGGAAGCGCCAGCTTGAGCCGGGCACCGTCGTCGTCGAGTTCGATCTCCTGTGTCAGCTGCTCGTGCAGGATCGCAGCGGCGTCGCGGCCCTCGAACAACGCCTCAGCGAGCCGGTCGAGCATCCCACCGCCGACCACCTCCTGCTCGAAGTAGGGCGCGAGCAGCACCGGGACCGGCTCAAACGCCGAGTGGACGAGCTCGAGGTGCTCCTCCTGCACGCGCCTCCAGGCGGCGAAGTAGTCGCCGACCCCGGGCGGAAAGAGCCGGTTGACGATCACGGCGTCGGTCAGATACCCGTACAGGTTCAGGTAGGTGAAGGTGCGCATCGCCTCGCCGATCACCATCTTGTCGGGGTTCATCACCAGGCGGATCGAGCAGCGCCGGCGATCGCGGAGGATCTCGTTCATCGCGATCAGGTTCTGCGACAGCCGCTCGATGTCGCCGAACACCGCATGGCTGGGCAGCGAGATGTCGAGCAGCGAGCGGGCGATCGGCCGCGCCGCGGCCAGCAGCTGGCGCTCGAGCGGGAACACCTTGTCGATCCACCACCGCGCGACGTCGGGAAACGAGAGCAGCCGCAGCGTCTCGCCGGTCGGAGCGCAGTCGACGATGATCGCGTCCCAGCGGCCGGATTCGTTGTGGGCCTGGAGACGCAGCAGCGAGAACAGCTCGTCCATCCCCGGCGGAACCGTCAGCTCCTCGGCCGAGATCCGGTCGACGCCGCGCTCCTGGAGCACTTCGGCGAGCCATTCCTGGACACCGGACCAATGCAGCTCCATCTCGTCCTGGGCCTTGACCTCCTGGCCCCAGAGGCGGTCGGCGACCTGGACGGGCTCGCCGCCGAGTTCTGCCAACAGCGATTCGGAGAGGCTGTGGGCAGGGTCGGTCGAGATCACGAGCGTCCGCAGGCCCGATGCCGCGCAGCGGCGCGCCGTGCACGCTGCGACCGACGTCTTGCCGACGCCGCCCTTGCCGGTGTAGAGGATCGTCCGCGGACGCATCGCGAGCCGAGTCTATTGCTCGCGGGCTCGGCCCCCGACCCTCGGCGACGTCAGTCGGGACGCCGGTCAGCGGGAGATCTGCAGCGACCCGGTGGTCCGGGCGAAGTTGCCGGCCAGGTCGGTGGCCGCCAGCCGGACCTCGTAGGTGCCGGGGTGCTTGAGCGCCGGGATCGTGAACTGGTCGACGCCGTAGGGCAGCACGGCGCTGGTCTGAAACTCGGTCGTCGTGCCCTGCGTGATCACGACTCCGACATGGGAGATCTTCGACAGTCGGAAGCGCAGGCTCACGGCCGTGCGCGCGCGCCCGCTGGTCGTCAGCTGCTCGAGCACCGGAGGCGTCTTGAGGTAGGTGCGGAAGTGCCTGGCGGTCACGCAGTAGACGGGGATCTTGGTCATCGAGCAGAGCTGCCCGAGGAAGCCGATGACCAGCTCGTGGTAGCTGAGGTCGTCCTCGATCCCCGGCTGATAGAGCGACCAAGCCCCGGTGTCGAAGTGGGGCACCTCGGCGATCGCTTCGGCGTTGCCGGCCTTGAAGAGGCGCATTGCCTCAGAGCTGCCGCTCACGTGCGCGTAGTCGTAAAGGCCGATCAAGGTCTGCAGGAAGGCGTTGATGATCGAGGTCCCAGGGGCGAAGGTGTACTGCAGATAGCGGTTGCCGAGCGGGGTCTTGACCGTGACCCCGGAGGGTGGGCCGACCGTGAACACCGGCAACGCCCGGCTCGCGATGCCGAGGTAGTAGGCGTCGCCGGTCGCCTCGTAGGCGCGCGTCAGGGCCTCGAGCCCGGTCGCCTGGGACATCGCGCTCGTCCACGGCGGCGAGCCGCCGTCGAAGTGGAAGTAGTACTCCCAGGTCAGGCCGCCCGCGCGGTGGGCGGCGAGTGGAATCAGCTGCGAGAGCAGCTCGCGCAGCTGCGAGTAGTCGGCCGGTCCGGCCGTATAGAGGCCGTCGGCCTTACCGAAGCTGCCGAGCACCTGCAGCTGGATCCCCTGGCCGGGGTAGTACTCCCAGACCAGCTGCGATCCGGCGAACTCGACCCGCTGGCCGGAGGCGAGCAACGGCCCGGTCGTCCACCAGCGGCGGTTTTGGTTGAGGGTCGCAAACAGCGCCGGCAGCCGTGACGGTGTCAACGCGCGAGCGACGGCGATCTGGTGCATCGTCTCGGTGACCGCCTCGAGCTCGCTCCTGCGAGTGCCCGTGAGGCGCTTCTCGGTTCTCAGCGCCCGCTTGAAGCTGGCGCTGTAGCGCCGGTAGACAGCCTTGGTGATCTGATGCGTGCGATAGAGGCGCGCGAGCTCGCTGGTGACGGTCCGCTGTGGACGACGGTGGCGCTTGTGAGCTCGGGGAGCTTGCCGCGATTTGGCCGCGGTGGCGAGCGTTCGCCGGCGGGTGGTCTTCGGCGTCGGGGCAGGAGTGAGCGCCGGTCCGCTGACAAACGGGTCGTTTATGGGGCGCGCTCGACCATCGTGGCCGAGCACCAGCACCGGCGCCGCGGCTGCGCTTGTCGGGAATACGGCGACCGCGAGCAGGGCTAACAGGCTCCTGCGCACTGATCCGATGCTACATTCGCCACCGTGCTGCTGCCACGGCTGAGGATGAAGTTGCATGGCTAGCCAGGTCCCGGCGTGGCGTCGGGCGGCGGCGGTTCTGCTGGTCGCGGTGGCGCTGCCCGCGCTCTCCGCATGCGGCAGCAGCGGCAGCGGTTCGGGGTCCGGTAACGCTCAGCAGCTGCTGCAGGAGACCTTCAGCGGCAACCACACCGTCAAGAGCGGGATTCTGAACTTCCGGCTGGGGTTCGTGCCGTCGGGGTCCAGCGCCCTCAGCGGGCCGATCGCGCTCTCGCTCACCGGGCCATTTCAGAGCCAGGGCTCGGGGAACCTGCCGCAGTCAGACTTCACGATCGGCCTTGACGCGCTTGGGCGTAAGGGGCAGCTTGGGCTGACCTCAACCGGGTCGGCCGGGTACATAACCCTCAACGGAGCCTCGTACCAGCTTCCTGCGAGTGACTTCCACAAGCTCGCCTCGGGCTTCTCGAGCGCAGGCACGGGCGGTGGCTCAGGTCTCTCCAAGCTGGGCATCGATCCGCTTCACTGGGTCACCAACCCGACGGTCGTCGGCACCGCGACCATCGGCGGCACCTCGACGACCCACATCAGGGCGGGGGTCAACGTCACGGCGCTCCTCAACGACCTCAGCACCTTCCTGCACAAGGCGTCGACGAGCGGTGCCGGCTCGCGGATCCCGAGCACGATCTCGCCCGCCACGCGCCAGAAGATCGCCAGCACGGTCAAGAACCCGACCGTCAACGTCTGGACCGGAACCAGTGACCACACCATGCGCAGGCTGCAACTGAGCCTTGGAATCCCGGTCAGCGGCCAGATCTCGACCCTGCTCGGCGGCCTCAGCTCGGCCGCCATCAACCTGACGTTCGGCTACTCCGAGCTAAACCAGCCCCAGACGATCTCGGCGCCGACCAACGTCAAGCCGTTCAGCGAGTTCCAGAGCAAGCTGCAGGGGGTCCTGTCACAGGTGCAGGGCGCGGGGGTGGGCGATTTGGGCTCGCTCGGGTCAGGTTCGAGCTCATCTGGGTCGGGGTCGACGGGCTCGGGGTCGACCGGCTCGTCGAGCGGAGCGACGGCGAAGCTTCAGAAGTACACGCAGTGCATCCAGAGCGCCGGCAGCGACGTCTCCAAGATGCAGAAGTGCGCCGGGCTGCTCAACGGCAGCGGCGGCTAGCGCCGGCGGGCGCTAATCCTCGCGGCCGGGCTCCTGGTCGTCGGCCTCGAGCTCGTCCTCTTCCTCGTCGTCCTCGTCCTCGGCTGCGCCGGCGTGGTAGTGGATCTGGAAGCGCTCAAGCAGCTCGTCGCGCCGGTGCTCCTCGATCGGCGTCTCGTCGGAGATCAGCACCCAGTCGGCGCCCTCGAACTCCTCCATGTTGAAGATCTCGGTGTCGAGCGACGGCGAGTCGTCGACGACCAGCAGCACCTCGGTCTGGGGGTTAAAGTACGTCCCAGGGCGGTTGATCAGGTCATCGAGCTCTACGCGGCGAGGGTCGGCCATCGGCGCCAATTTACCGGTTACGCCGCGCCCGTGACGATTGGCACTCAGATGCCGCTCAGGCCGGCGATCTCGCGCGAAATCTCGGCCTCGACGTCAAGCGGCGGCTTCCCCTGCCGCGCGCGGCGGTGGTTGCGGGCGATCACGAGCTGACGGATCTCGTCGCGCAACTCGGCGTCGATCTGGGGCGCGGTCAGCCGCGCCAGCTCCTGCTCGATGTTGATCTCAGGCTCGCCCCGCCGCCTCCGGCGGGCGTTGCGGGCCTCAAGCAGCTGGCGGATCTCGGTGTCGCGCTGCAGTGTCGCGGCGGGCGACCCGTTCGGCGCCGGGCGCGAATGATCGGTCTCGAGCAGCAGGTGGTCCTTGCCGTACTCATCCCAGGTCCGGTGGCTCACGAGCAATCCGGCCAGGGCCCCGATTACGCCGACCCCGCATACGACCCACAGCACGGTGCCGAATGCGCTCTGCACGATGGTTAAGTGTTGCGCACGCGGCCGGGTTGCGCAGGCGGCCGGGGGGCTGGGCGGGGAGCCGGACCGGGGCGATCGTGCTGAACGTGACAAATCGCGGCTGCCGGCTGCGATTTGGCACCAGGTGCGCCGCCTTCCGCGCGGTTTGCGACAGATCCGATCGGGCCGCCGTGATTTGTCACGTCTGCATGCTCGGGAGGGGGAGCCGTGTGCGCCCCTGCTTGCAGGCACATCGATGGAAGATCCGGGCGGATTACCGAGTGCTCAGTCGTCCAGACCCGGTTGCGCGTGCCGCTCGATCGAGTACCCTTCAGCTAGAGGATTGACTGACTAGTCAATCGAGATTCAAGGAGACACCCAAAGTGGTCGATTTCACGCTCACTGACGAGCAGAAGAGCATCCGCGAAATGGCGCACGACTTCGCCGAGAAGGAGATCCGCCCCGTCGCCTGGGAGTACGACCGCGATGGCACCTGGCCGGAGGAGATCATCGAGAAGGCCTGGGAGGTCGGGCTGATGAACGGCCACCTGCCGTCCGAATACGGTGGCTCAGGGCTCGGTTACTTCGACGGCGTGATCATTGAGGAGGAGATCGCCTGGGGCTGCTCGGGAATCGGCACCTCGCTCACGTGCAACGGCCTGGCGACGGCGCCGATCGCGCTGGCCGCCTCTGAGGAGCTCAAGAAGGAGTACCTCGGCCGCCTGTCGGAGGCGCCGCTGCTGGCGTCCTTCTGCCTGACCGAGCCCGACGCGGGGTCCGACGTCTCGGCGATGAAGACGACTGCGGTGCGCCGCGGCGACAAGTGGGTCATCAACGGCTCCAAGTGCTTCATCACCAACGGCGAGTACGCCAACTACTACACCGTCTACGCGAAGACCGACAAGGAGGCCGGTCACCGCGGGATCTCATGCTTCATCGTCCCCCGCGATGCCGGCGTGGTCGTCGACAAGCACGAGGACAAGATGGGTCAGCGTGCCTCCAACACGGCGACTATCTCCTTCAACGATGTCGAGATCGGACTCGATCACCTCGTCGGGGAGGAGAACAAGGGCTTCAAGATCGCGATGATGACGCTCGATCGCACCCGCCCGGGCGTGGCCGCGATGGCCACCGGGGTCGCGCGGGCGGCGATGGAGTTCGCGATCGATTACTCCAAGGAGCGCGTCCAGTTCGGCGTCCCGATCGCGATGCACCAGGCGATCCAGTTCATGATCGCCGACATGGCGACCAAGGTCCACATGTCGCGGCTGGCGACCTGGAACTCCGCAGTGCTGCTCGACCAGGGCAAGCGCAACACGCTCGAGTCCTCGCATGCCAAGCGGTTCGCCGCCGACAGCGCGATGGAGGTCACGACCGATGCGGTCCAGGTGTTCGGTGGCTACGGGTTCATCAAGGAGTACCCGGTCGAGAAGCTGATGCGCGACGCCAAGATCCTGCAGCTGTACGAGGGCACGGCCCAGATCCAGCGGCTCGTGATCGCGCGCGAGACACTGCTTCCGCGCCGGATTGAGGAGCCCGCGACGGCATCGGTGTAACACCGGTCCAGCTTTGGAACGGCTGCGGATCCTCGTGCTCGCCGTCGCCGCGGCGGAGGGCGGACTGATCAAGAGCACGGCGAGCTCACACAAGGTGCAGCGCCAGCCGCGGGCGGGCTCGTGCCACGCCCGCGATCGCCCGCAACTGGATCAAGGCCCACGCACGCTACGTCGGGCCGGCCGCGTAAGGCCTCAGGCCCAGCGCTTGCGCCGGAAGTAGATCCAGAAGCCGATCACCGAGACGACTAGCAGCCCGACGCCGAAGACGTAGAACGACCAGGTCGTGTTGATGATGTTCGTGACCATGTAGGCGAAGTTCTGCCCGAAGAATCCGGTCAGGAAGGTCAGCGGCAAAAAGATCGTCGCGATCACCGTCAGCTGCTTGTTGATCTCGCCCTGGCGGTTGGCGATCGTCGACAGGTACATGTCGGTCGCCCCGCTGAGCAGATCGCGGTAGGAATCCACCAGCTCCGCGGTCCGGATCAGGCTGTCATACAGGTCCCGGTAGTAGAAACGATCGTCGGTTTCGAGCCCGGCAAGGTCGATCAGCTGCTCGGAGTCGCGCGCGAACATGTCGCGCATCGGCGACACCACGCGCCGCAAGGCGACCAGGTCGCGCTTCAGCGAGAAGATCCGCTGCAGGTGCTCAGCCGAGGCGTCGTCGATGATCTGCTGCTCGAGCTCGTCAATGTCATCGTCGATCCGGGACATCACTGGAACGAACGTCGACGTGATCGCGTCGAGGATCTTGTAGACGAGGAACTGCTCGCTGCGGACCGGCTGGTCGTTGTAGCGCTCGCGGATCTCGTCGAGCGACGCCAGTGGCGTGCGGTGGATCGAGACGACATAGTCGCCGGAGATGATCAGGTTGACCTCACGCAGCAGCGGGCCGCCGGAGACGGTGTCCGGGTCGACCCCGAAGACGACCATCAAGACGTAGCCCTCGTACTCCTCGATCTTCGGGCGCTGCCTGAAGCTCCGAAGCTGGTCGAGCGTCACCGGATGCAGCTCGATCAGCTTCGCCAACTGCTCGAAATCGTCGTCGCTGGGGTCGACCATGTCCAGCCAGACGAACTTGCCCTGCTTGAGCTTGGCCGCGAACTCACCGTCTCTGAGACCGGACAGACAGTCGGCCCGCAGCGGCTGATGCGGGGTGGCGGCGGAGTCGCCGGGGCTCACGGCGCAAAGCTACCAGCGCTCCAAGACGGCCTCAGAGAGCCGTGCGGAGCGCGGGCGTGGCCGCTGACTTGCCCTTGGGCGCGGGCTTCGAGGACGGCTTGTGGGCCATCGCGTAGATCCCCACAACGACGACGGCGATGCAGACCAGCCCGCAGATGCCGCTGAGAGCGTAGGCGGCGATCCGCTCGAACGTATTGCGCGCCTGATCGGCCTCCCTGAGCCCGAGCAGCAGGATCCCGAACAGGATCACGACGCCGGCGCCGGCGAACAGCGACACGAGCGCGATCTTCCCGAGCGCGCTCCAGTCGATGAACGGGGTGGCGAGCGGCAGGGTCATGCGGCTGCGGCCATCTGGGGTGCTTCGGCCCGCGCGGCCTCCTGGTCGGGGCTCACGCCGGTGCGATCGAGATCTGAAGCGGTGACGTTGTTGCGCCTGGCCAAGATCGCAAGCCCAAGGGCGGCGAGCGAGGCGAGCACGCAGATCACCAATGCGCCGAGGTTCGTGTGACCGGAGAACAGGTTCGAGATCTCCCAGGCGACGCCGCCCAAGATGGCAGCGGAGGGGATCGTGAAGATCCAGGCCGATGCCATCTGCCCGACGACGCCCCAGTGGACGCTCGCAAGCTTCTTGCCGAGTCCGGACCCCATCACGGCGCCCGACACGACCTGGGTCGTCGACAGCGGGTAGCCGTAGTAGGAGGAGGCGAGGATCACCGCGGCGCTCGAGGACTCAGCTGAGAACCCCTGCGGCGACTCGACGGTCGTGATCCGGTTGCCCATCGTGTTGATGATTCGCCAGCCGCCGCTGGCCGTGCCGAGTGCGATCGAGGTCGCGCAGCCGAGCTTGACCCAGATCGGAACCGAGAAGTTGGTCGCGCTGATGCTGCCGTTGGCGATCAGCGCCAGCGAGATCACGCCCATCGTCTTCTGGGCGTCATTGGTGCCGTGGGCGAGCGACACGAGCGAGGCGGAGAAGATCTGTCCATAGCGGTATCCGGTGCGCGCCTCGCGTTGGCCGAGCCGCCGGATCAGCCGGTAGGCGAAGAACGTCCCGACCAGAGCGACCACGCCGGCGATGAACGGCGACAGCAGCGCCGGCACGATCACCGTCTGGACGAGGTTGTGCCAGTTGACCTCGCTGGAGCTGCTGGCGACGATCGTCGCTCCGATCACGCCGCCGATCAGCGCGTGGCTGGAGCTCGACGGGATCGTGAAGTACCACGTGATCAGGTTCCAGATCATGGCGCCGATCAGTGCCGCCAGCACGAGCTCGAGCCCATCGCCGCCGGTCAGCACCTTCGGGTTGACGATCCCTTTGGCGATCGTCGCCGCGACCGAGATTGAGATGAACGCGCCGGCGAAGTTCAGGCACGCCGACAGGATCACCGCAACCTTGGGCTTCAGCGCGCCGGTCGCGATCGAGGTGGCCATCGCGTTGGCCGTGTCATGGAAGCCGTTCGTGAAATCGAACGCGAAGCCGGCGATCACGACCAGCACCAGGATGAACGTTGTGCCTCCTCCCATCCAGGCGCGCAGATTGCCATCGACTTCGGCCCGCGGTGTTAACGAGTTGTAAGGCGGGCCCTACTCCGTCGCGCTGAATTCCCAGATCGCGATGCCCATCATGATCAGGCCGAGGATCAGGATCATCCCCGCCTCGAGCAGGCCGGGCACGCGCCAACCCCACCAGGTGACGCCCGAGTCAAGCGCAGCCTTTGCTCCGGCTGGCAGCGTCAGCGCCGCGAACACCATCCGCCGCATCGGGTCGACGGCATATGTCAGCGGGTCAAGGCGGTTGAGCACCTCCAGCCAGCGAGGCAGGCCTGAGACCGGGAACAGCGCGCCGGAGATGAAGAACATCGGCATCACGATCATCTGCATGACGCCCATGAACGACTGCATCTGCTTGATCCGCACGGCAATCATCACGCCGAAGGCGGTGATCGAATAGGCGAGCAGCAGCTGCAGCGAGAAGATCCCGAGGATCAGCAGCGGGTGGTAGGGGACGCTGACCAGGCCGGCGAGGCAGATGATCAGCGCGCCCTGGAAACCGGCCACGGTGGCGCCCCCGAGGCATTTGCCGATCACGATCGAGCTGCGCCGGATCGGGGCGACCATCATCTCGCGCAGGAAGCCGAACTCCCGGTCCCAGACGATCGAGGCGGCCGAGAACATCGCCGTGAACATCACCGAGATGCAGAGGATCCCTGGATAGATGAAGGTCTTGAGTCCGACTCCATGGGTGCCGGCGCGCGCGAGGCCCTGGAGCCCGGCGCCGAGCACGAACAGGAACAGCAGCGGCTGCACGAGTGAGGTGACCATCCGCAGCTTGTCCGCGCGGAACCGGATCAGCTCGCGGCGCCAGACGATCTTGATCGCGCGCAGCTCGGATCGGAGGCTGCGCTTGGGGACGCTGACGCGGACGACCTCGTGCTGGGAGGGAGGGCGCCCGGCGTCCTGGATGCGATCGACAGTGGTGCTCATCGCCTACCGCCCATCATCTGCATCATCACCCGGTTTCGGTGCTTGGATTGGTCCTCCTCGGCGTCGCGAATCGTGGTGCCGGTATGGGACATGAACACGTCATCGAGCGTCGGGCGTGAGACGCTGACGGCACGGATCGGCATCCCGAGCTCGCCGAACAGCCGCGGCACGAACTCCTCGCCGCCGGGGACGCCGAACGTGACCGCGCCCTCTGAGACACGGGCCTCGACCCCGAAGCGCTCCGCCAGGGCGGCGACCGCGGCATCGTTGTCATCGGTGTGGATCGTCACGCGATCCTTGCCGACCTGTGCCTTGAGCGTCTCGGGCGAGTCGATCGCGACGATCTGGCCGTGATCCATGATCGCGATCCGGTCACACCACTCGGCCTCATCCATGTAGTGGGTGGTCATGAAGATCGTGATCTCCTCGCGCTCCTTGAGCTCGCGGATGTAGCTCCAGATCGAGCGGCGCGTCTGCGGGTCCAGACCAATTGTCGGCTCGTCGAGGAACAGCACCCGGGGCGAGTGCATCAGCCCGCGGGCGATCTCGAGCCGGCGACGCATGCCGCCCGAAAACGTGCCGACGACCGTGTCCTTGCGCTCCCAGAGGCCGACCATCTCCATCACCTGCTGCATCCGCGGGGCGACCAGATCTGACCGGACTCCGTACAGCTCCGCGTGAAGCTTGAGGTTCTGCGCCGCCGTCAGGTAGCCGTCAAGGGTCGGGTCCTGGAACACCAGGCCGATGTGTCGGCGGACGTCATCGCGCTCGGTGACGACGTTGTGGCCCGCGACCCACGCCTCGCCCGCGGTGGGCTTGGCGAGCGTGCAGAGCATGTTGATCGTGGTCGTCTTCCCGGCGCCGTTGGGGCCCAGGAAGCCGAAAACCTCGCCGAGCGCGACCTCGAAGTTGACGCCGCGAACGGCCTTGACCTGGTCGAAGTTCTTGACCAGGTCACGGACCGCGATCGCCGGAGTAGAGCCCCCGCCCGCGTCACGGACGGAGGCTCCATTCAGATCGGTGGCAGACACAGCGAATACGTTACGCGGTCTGCTCCGGTTGTTCGTCACCCTGATCGGGATCCTCGGCGAGGATCCGATACAGGGTCCGGCGGGTCTCGGTGAGCGTCTCGATCGCCCGCTCTCGCTGGGTCTCGTCACCGACCGAGGCCACCTGCCAGGCGGCCTTGCCGATCGCGATCACCAGCGGCGCGATGTCAGCAAGCGGACCGAAGGCCTCATCGCCGGCATCCCATGGCGCCGGTTCCTCGGCGCGGCTCTCGAGGTGCTCACGCCCAGCGTCGGTGAGCTCGAAGTGGCGTGCGCCCTCGGACTCCGTTGAGCGCACCAGGCCTTCGTCCTCGAGCTGGGACAGGGTCGGATAGACCGAGCCCGGGCTCGGGCGCCAGCGGCCGTCGCTGCGCTCCTCGATTGTCTGCATCAGCTGGTAGCCGTTGCGCGGCTCCTCGGCCAGCAGGCGCAGGAGCGCGAGCCGGACGTCGCCACGCCGGGCGCGGCCGCGACCGCGTCCCCTGTGACCGCCACCGGGGCCCCAGAAGGGGCCGCCGCCGAATGGCCCACCGCCGAACGGGGGACCACCGAACGGGCCACCACCGCGCATACGGCGCCCGCCGCCGATCTCATAGATCTCGTCGGGCGACGGGCGGCCTTGCCATCCGCGCTCGCGGCTGAACGCCCAACCCTCGGGGCTGGGAGCGGCCTGCTTCCGGGCCTGCCTGAAGGCACGGCCGCGCTCGCGAGCCATCCTGATGGCGCGCTTGCGGTCACCAATGGCGCGCTTGTGGTCGCGGTGCGTCCTCGGTTGCCGGATTTCACCCCCCGGCCAGGGCATTGCAATTGAATTGCCAGTCATGTAGTTCTCCTCACTACGATGTATAACGATGGGTCAACGATATATCGTTTACTATCGCTTGTCAAGGGGACTTGGTCCAGCGTCGGCTCGGACATCGCACGGCGAGCGGGGGGTGTACCGGCAAACCAGCGCGGAGCCCGGTAACTCGACCACGGCTCCGAGCGGTAGTCGGGAAACCGCCGCCGAGGGGAGTGATCCACCTACGGCTGTGGGCTGTAGGTCCAAAACCGCCACCGAGCCCACGGACCCGGACGCCCGCGCGACACAGACCGCCGGCTCAAGCCGCTCGCGGACACGCGGGCCGCAGACCGAGGGTCGCCCCAACGCGCCGACGCCGATCGGCTCGATCGACGACCGGGCCTGCTGACGTCTAGCCCTGCTTGGTGCCCGGGGCGCGCTTTCGCAGCCACTCGGCGAGCTGCTGGCTGGCGTCGCCGACCTGCGAGCCGAGCGTGGTGACGTTGTCGCCGACCTCGCGGAACAGCGCGCGGAAGCGCTCGGCGTAGAACTCGACCGCGTCGCTGGCCTCCTCGCGGACATCCTTGTCGTCGCCGCGCCGGCGGTACTCGCCGCGCAGGATGCGGTCGTACTCGCCGCCTCGTACCCACTGCATCACCTGGGACACCCGGCGAACGGAGTACGGGTGCGTGGCGCCGATCTCGAGGAAGAAGCGGCGTACGCGGTCATGGGAGTCCTCCCAGTTGTCGTACTCCATCGCCTGCGCCGTGAACGCGTCGAGGTCGAGCTGGTCGGCGGGCAGGCCGGCGGCCATCACCATCAGAGTGCGGCAGACGATCTGCGGGTCGCGGACCGCGAGCGTCGCGGCCCGATCACTGCTCAACTCCGCGGTCCGGCTCCACTCGAGCAGCACCGCCCGGACCGCGCGCAATGGGATCCCGAGGATCACCGGCAGCGCGAGCCCGGCACGCAAGAGGATGTCGAGCGCGGTCATGTAGAGGACGTGGTCGGAGAGGATGTGGCCGAGCTCGTGGGCGAGCACCACCCGCTGCTCGCCGGGTCCCAGGCGTTCCACCAGCGATGAGTCGAACACGATGATCGGGCTCTTTGAGCCGATCGCGCGGGCGTTGTCGTTCATCGACGAGCTGACGTAGAGGTCGTACTCGTCGGGCATGTCGAGCACCCTGCAGACCCCCAGGTGCGACGCCCACAGGTCGGGCAGCTGGCGCTCGGAGACCTTGACCGAGTTGCCTAGGTAGAACTGGCGCAGCGCGCGCTCGTAGCGGAACTCGACCAGCTTGCGGACCACCGTGTCGAGCATCGGCACCGACTTGAGCGCCGCAGTGGCCGCTCGGTCGGCGGGGTGCTCGTAGGCCCGCGAGGAGATCTCGGGATACGGCTCCAGGAGCTGGGGAAGGTTGGTCGTCATCGCCGTCCTTGCGCAGCGTACTCCCGGCGGAGCGCAACCGGCACAATCGGCGCTGCGATGCGAGCGGCACAGGTGACCCAGGAGTTCGACGGCACGGTCGCCGAGGCCGAACGATGCTGGTATGACACCAGCCGCTGGAGTTACTGGGTTGACGGTCTCGAGCGGGTGATCGAGGTCACCGGCGACTGGCCGGAGGTCGGAGCAACCGTCACCTGGGAGTCGGGGCCGGCCGGACGCGGCCGCGTAGTCGAGCGGGTGATCGCCCACGAGCCACTGCGGGGGCTGGCGCTCGAGGTCCAGGACAGCTCGATCCGGGGCCGCCAGAGCGTCACCTTCACCCCCGCGGGGGAGAGCGTCGAGGTGTCGCTGACGCTCGAGTACGAGCTGGCGCGCCGGACGATCGTCTCGCCGCTGGTCGATCTGCTGTTCATCAAACGCGCGATGACTGCGTCACTGTCGACGACGGTCAGCCGGTTCGGTGCCGAGCTCGGCGCGCCGCGCCACGAGCCCCGGTCCTAGACTCTGGCCCGGTGGAGCCGCCAGCACTCCAGCGGGACCTGCTCAGA
The DNA here is from genome assembly GCA_963770885.1 of uncultured Solirubrobacterales bacterium. Lineage (GTDB taxonomy): Bacteria > Actinomycetota > Thermoleophilia > Solirubrobacterales > Solirubrobacteraceae > Palsa-465. The sequence continues at coordinate 944,909 of CAVYRI010000005.1, forward strand.
GCCGCGTGAGCGCGCTCGGGGTAACCGATGCGACGGCACGGCTCGCCGAGCTGATCCGCGGAGCGCGGTCGGTCGTCGCGCTGACCGGCGCCGGGATCTCGGTGCCATCGGGGATCCCTGATTTCCGCTCGCCTCAAGCCGGGCTGTGGGAGAACGTCGACCCGATGGAGGTCGCCCACATCAGCGCCTTCAGGAACGACCCGGAGCGCTTCTGGCGCTTCTACGGCGAGCGCTTCCAGACGCTTGAGGAGAAGCTGCCCAACGGCGCGCACGCGGCGCTATCGAGGCTCGAGCGGGCGGGGCTGCTCGACGGCGTGATCACCCAGAACGTCGACCGCCTGCACGCGAAGGCCGGGACCGAAACCCTGATCGAGGTGCACGGCACGATCGACCACGCGTCGTGTCTGTCGTGCGGCGGGCGCTACGGGAGCGTCGACGTCCGGGCGCGCCAGCGAGACGACGGCGCCGGCATTCCGCGCTGCGACTGCGGACTGCCGCTCAAACCCGGCGTGGTCCTGTTCGGCGAGCTGCTGCCCGAGAGCGCGCTGGCGCGGGCGGAGGAACTCGCGGCCGGCGCCGATCTGATGCTGTGTGTCGGCACCTCGCTCGAGGTCTACCCGGTGGCGCAGCTGCCAATGTTGACGCTTGCCGCTGGTGGCCGGCTGGCGATCGTGACCAAGGGCAAGACGCCGTTTGACGAGCGCGCGGAAGTCCGCTGCGGCGGCGACGTGGTGGCGGAGCTCGAGGCGGTCGTCGGATTGCTCGAGCGCGGCTGAGCCGCATCAGGCGCGGTTGACAGGCCGCGCTCGACTCAGCCGCGTCGGACGCGGTTGACAGGCCGCGCTCGACTGAGCCGCGTCAGGCGCTGTTGACCGCCCGCGCCCGCAGCGCCGACTCGATCCGCTGCAGCGCGAACACAATCCGCTCAAGCTGGGGCTCGGTCAGCGGGCCCGCGAGCGCGGCCTGGGCCGAGGCGGCGACGGGCTCGCGCTGGGCGCGCAGCTCGTCGATCCGTTCGGCCAGCACCTCGGCGGCGGGGTCGGCCGACAGCTCGGCGACGGCGGCATCGAGTGCGACCACGACCTGGAGCGCCGCCTCGCGGCTTCGGCGATGCTCGAGGTCGAGCCGGGCCCGGAGCGCGAGCTCCTCGCACACGAGCGGCTGCTCGCGCGATCCGAGCACCGCCGCGAGCCGTGCCTGGGGGCTGAGAACCTGGACGCGCCGCTGGCGGCCCTCGGCCTGCACAAGCTCCCGAGCGTCGGTCCAGAGCCCGTCGGCGACCTGCTCGCCGGCGCCGAATCCCACCCGGGCGACGATCGCCTGGCGGCGGGTGACCGGACCCAGGTACGGGTCCGAGGTCGCGAGGCGAAACGCGTGCAGGGCTCGGTTGAGGATCTCGATCCCCTCGTCGAGCTCGGCGTCACCGGCGCGGTCCAGCCAACGGGCCGCCTGATCGGGGTCCTCGAGCGGCCGCCCGACGTCGACGATCGTCACCCGCGTGGTGGTCACCGGCGTCGGCTCGGGCTCGGGCGGCGCCTGCCGTCGCCGCGGGGCCAGCCGCCGCCGCTCCGGCGCGCCGAGCATCACGAGGACGATCACATGCGCGGCCGGCGCGTCGGGGTTTGACGGGGGACGGAGCAGGTAGCGGCCGTCGGGCGGCCCGAGCTGCCACGGCAGCTCGAACTGGACGAATCGGAACAGGGGCGAGGACGCGCTCACCGCTGCGCCGTGACCGGGCGGCCGGTCAGCCGCCCTGGACGCGGATCGCGTACTTGCTCGGCGCGATCGGGACCACGGGTTCGGGGATCCGGCTGATGTGGTCGATCAGCTTCACCCACTGTCCGGGCTGGAGCAGGCTCTTGACCTGCTTTGAGAGCTTCTTGTTGGTCCCGAAGTCAGGCGTGAACATGACCTGGATGCGGTTCTTGTGGTCGGGCAGCGCGAGCGTGGTCGGCTGGCCCTTGTAGGACACCGTGCTGATGATCTCGTCGGGGGCCATGCTCCCCTGGAGCGTCAGCAGGCGCCGGATCGTGATGTCGGTGATCGAGCCCGGGCCCTGATGACCGAGGATCGGGATGTTGTTGATCTTCGAGATGTCCAGGCTCGCGCCGGTGGCGCCCTGCTCGTCGACGCCGGTCGAGGCGTTGACGCTGTGCCCGCAGTCCAGCCCCGAGACGTAGGGATCAAGCCCGGAGGCCGACAGGAACTCGATCGTCGCGAGCACGCGGCGGTCGATCAGGCCGGCTTCGATGTCGCGCCGGCCGCAGTTGTAGATCTGCACGTGCGGATCGGTCAGAACGCGCTGGGTCAGCTGTTCTTTGGACATCAAAAGCACCTGGCCGACGCTCGCGTTGTGGGCGCCGGGACCGAAGAACGGATCGACTCCGGCGGCGCGGTAGACGGCTGTGGCCTCGAGCAGCTTCCAGCCGTCGAGGATCGGCTTGGGATCGATCAGCGGCGCATTCTTGCCGGCGGGGCGGATCTGGAAGTAGAGGTGGGGTGCGACGTTCTGGGACGGGCCGCCGATCCGGCCGAGGATCGTGCCCGCGACAACAATCGAGCCGGCCCGCAGTGGCTTGAGCGAGTACTGGCTGCGCCCCAGATGCAGGGTGTCGGAGAAGAAGTTCTGGAAGCTCGAGATCTGCTGCGCGGCATTCTTGAGCTGCAGGTCGCCGCCGGCTGCGTAGGAGCCGGCGCGGGCCGGGTTCGCGAACAGCCGCTCCTTGACCAGCGGCGCGGCGGCCTTGGTCTTGGTCTTGGAGGCGGGGGCGGCGGGCTTGACCGGCAGGGTGATCGGCGCGCCGGTCGACGCCGCGGACGTCGTGCTCGAGGTCGAGGCGCTCGACGTAGCGGGCGCGGCGGTCGACTTGGCCGTGGAGGAGACCTTGCCGGCCCGCTGGGAACCGGCGCTGGCCGCCGAGGTCGGGGGGCGCCCGGCCGGTGCGGCCAGTTCCTTGGCGATGTCACGGGGATTGAGCTTGACGGGCTTGGGGACCGGGTACGTGCGCGAGATCGAACCGAGCTGCGAGTAGGTGTAGACGTTGCCGGTCGCATCCTGGAGCTCGATGTAGCGACCGAGCTTGGCGTTGTGGCCGACCTTGAGGATCTTGCCGTCGTTGACCGCGATCACCGGCGATCCGCGCTTGGCGAACACCGACGTGCCGGTTGCGCTGCCCGAATCGATCGGCACCGCGGCGTTGGCACCCTTGGCATGCTGCTTTGCGAGGCTGACGATCGAGTCGTCGGCGTACTTGGCCGGCGCGGCGACCGGGAAGTGACCCTGGACCAGACCGGTCAGCGCGCCGATCAGCTGTGACGGGATGCCGCCGATCAGCTTCGCGCGCAGCAGCACCGACTGCACATACCAGTCAGCGTGGTTGTAGGCGAAGATCGCCTGAGAGAGATTCGTCGAGGCGCCCGCGGCATGCAAGTAGCGCGCAGCGGTGAAGATCGCGTCGACCGGGTTATACGGGTCGGCCACGCCGTCGCCGTTGGCGTCCACAGCCCAGCGCTTCCAGGTCGAGGGCAAAAACTGCATCCACCCGACCGCGCCCGCTGAAGAAACCGACAGGTTGCGGCCGTAGTCGGTCTCGATCTCGTTGATCGCCGCCAGCACCTGCCACGGCACCTGGTACTCGATCCCGGCCGCCTGATAGATCGGGATCAAGAACGGCGGGATCTGAAAACTGTCGATGAAGAAGTTCGGGACGCCGATCGGCGCCGGACCCGGCAACGACAGAGAGAACGTCGGATTGTTGGCCGTCGGCACGCCCTTGCCGGACGGCAGCTTGGCCTTGGACTTCTTCTTCTTTTTCGAGCTGCCCGACGAGCTCGTCCTCGACTGCTTGCTCTGAGACTTCTGCTTATGGCTCGAGTGGCGCTGCTTGCGCGCCGGGCCAGACGGCGTCGGCGTCTGGCTGCTGGAGGTCGTCGTGGTGCTCGTCGAGGACGAGGGTGAACCTGCACTAGAGGTTGAGGTTGAGGACGAGGAGCTCGACGAGCTCGAGCTCGAGCCAGAGCTCGAGCTTGGCGGCGTGGTGGTCGTCGTGGTCGTGGTCGTCGCATCGGGCACGCACGATTCGCTCTCGGAGGTGACCGTGCCGGGAATCGGGAGATTCATGTCAGCGATCGGCGTGCCGGGCGCGACGTTGACGTTGAAGCTGTAGGTCTGCCCACCGACAACCGTGACGGTTACAGTGCAGGCCTCGGCTGAGGCGATCGGAGTCGCGACCACGAACATCGTCGCCAGTGCGGTTCCCAGCACCGCGAACAGAAACAGAAGCTTCCCCCTAGCGGGCAACTCTCAGCCGTCTCCTATCCGTGATCAGGTCATGCGCGACTGTCTGCGCAGAGTGCAGCAACGACGTAGGTGGGAAGCTACTGGCTGGTCGGATGCTTTGCAACGCTGAACCGTTCCCGCTGGCGGGCCTGTGCGCCGAACATTGGTCCAAAGGCCGGCGCGCCTGGCTCCCGCTGCACTGGGTCCATTCCCGCGCCTGACGCCGAGAAAACGTAATTTTCGGTGAACTAAGACTCAACTTGAAGCTGAGGGTTGCCGATAAACGATGCTCCATTCGTTTGTTGTCGTCACGAACGAGCCTCAACATGAGCGATTTGAGGTCCTCTCGTCCGGCGTTGGCGGCCGACCGCCACCGCTGTAGAGTGCTCCGTCGATGAGTGACCAGCAGAGCATCAAGGTCCGGATGACTAAGCAGGGCGAGGAGGCGATCGGCAAGCTCGCCCAGGAGCTGCTCGAGAACCCGGTCGTCAGCAGCGCACTGTCGGCTGCGTTTGAGACGCGCGAGCGCGCGGTGCGGGCACAGGAAGCCGCGATGGGCGCGCTCAACCTCCCCTCGGCGAGTGACCTCGAGCGCCTCACCCGCCGGGTCCGCAGCGTCTCGCAACGGCTGGAGGGGATCGAGGATGGGCTCGATCGAGTCGAGTCGCGGCTCGACACCCCCGGGAGCAAGCAGTCGCTCGAGGAGCGACTGGAGAGGATCGAGGCGACGCTCGAGCGCCTCGAGGCACAGCGCGCGGCCAACGACGGCCAGGGCGACTGAGCGACTCACCGGCGTAGGGCAGCAACCGCGACCTCGCCGAGGTGAGTCGAGGCTGTCAGTAGACCATCGGGGTCGATCCGCCGGCGCTGAGGGAGCAGCAGGTCGGAGACGATCAGCACCGCGGCGGCGCGAACGCCGCGCAGGGCCGCGAGCGCGAACACCGTCGCCGCCTCCATCTCGACCGCAAGGGCGCCCTCGGCCAGCCACCGCAGCTCGCTGTCTGGCGGCCCGTCGTAGAACAGGTCGGTCGAGATGACCGGACCCGAGAGCGCCTGGCCGCCGGCCGCATCGCGCAGGCGGCCGGCAAGTTCCGGTGCGGGTGCGACCCGGGCGCCGGCGCCGAGCGCGCGGCTGGTGCCGTCCTGTGCAAGCGCCTCGGTGACGACCAGCAGCTGGCCGAGCTCAAGCTCCGGCGCCAGGCCTCCGCAGGTACCGACCCGCACGATCGTCTGCGCCCCGAGGTCGTGCAGCTCGGCGATCACGATCGCGGCACTGGGGCCGCCCATCCCGGTGGACTGAATGGTGAGCGGCTCACCGTCGGCAGCGGTGCCCGTGTAGCCCCACAGACCGCGGTTGTGGTTGAACATCTTCGGCTCGTGCAGCAGCGACTGCGCGAGCAGCAGCGCGCGACCCGGGTCTCCGGGAAGCAGCACACGCTCGGCCAGCGGGGCGGTCGGGTGCAGGTGGATCTTGTTCTGATTGTTCTGATTCACGCGCGGGCGAGCTTACGGGCCGGTCAGACCCCGCGCGTGTAACTCTGTTGTGGTGGCGGCTGACGCTCGGCAACCGGCGGTGAGGCTGGAACCCTGGGGCCCAGGTGACCTGGACCTGCTCACCCGGCTGATCGGCGACCCGGCGATGATGGAGCATCTCGGCGGCCCCGAGGACGCCGAGCAGATCGCCAAGCGCCAGGCTCGCTACGAGCTGCCCGGCTCGGGGTGCTTTGCGATCGTCGCGTCGGACGGCGTTGCGGCCGGCTGGGTCGGCTACTGGGACCGCGACTGGCGCGACGCGCAGGTCTACGAGATGGGCTGGTCAGTTCTCCCCGAGCGTCAAGGCCAGGGGCTGGCGACACGAGCATGCACGCTGGCGCTGGCCCAGGCAGCGGCCACCGGCCGACACGAGTTTGCGCACGCCTTCCCGGCGGTCGACAACGTTGCCTCCAACGCGCTCTGTGCCCGGGCCGGCTTTGAGCTGCTCGAGGCGCTGGAGTTCGAGTATCCGCCCGGGAACATGCTGCACTGCAACGACTGGCGCTTTCGGTTGCGCCCCCTCGCGCAGGATTAGACTGCCCGCCGATGGCGAGCTTCCAATCGGCCAAGGAGTTCCGCGAGGTGATGGACCGCACTTTCGGGCTGATGAGCGACGACCCCGATATGGGTCCCAAGCTCCGTGACGCAGACACCCCGCAACGGTTCGAGTTCAGCGATCTGGATCTCGTCGTCAACATCCGCGCCGGCCGGGTGGACGAGGGCGAGCCCAACCTCTACTGGGAGTGGTCAGACGACGTCGACTGGGAGCCGAAGGTCATGATGACGATGAACTCCGAGACGGCCAACAAGTACTTCCAGGGCAAGGAGAACATGGCGATCGCGATCGCGCGCCGCCGGATCAAGACCGGGGGCGATGTCAAGGCTGCGCTCGCGCTGATCCCGATCACAAAGCCGCTGTATGCGCGATACCGCGAGATGATCGCGGCCGATTACCCGCACTTAGAGATCTGAGCGCGCAAGGCGCGCCGTTTTATTGCTCGGATCGATTGACAGAACGGCCGATGCCGAGTAGACCTAGAAGCTCAAGTAAGGCAACAGGTCGGATCGTGGACGCGCCCTCGAGTGCGCTCGCGAGGCGCCGCCGGAAACGTGACGAGCGCCGACGACCGACGCAGCGGGCCGTTCCGCCCGCGGGCGGCGGGGCCTCGTCCTCACCGAGACCCCGCCGCCGACTTTTAGAACGCTGGCGCGGGCTGGGCAGATGACTCTGACCGCGGCGGCGGAGCGGATCGGCGTGGCGCCCGCGACCCTGCGCCGGTGGGTGCAGCGCGGCCTGGTCCCGCAGTTTGAGGGTGAGTGGAACGCGTCGGCGATCGGCACCGCGAGGGTGGTTGCGAGAATGCGCAAGCGCGGACACTCGCTGGCCGAGATCAAATCCGCGACCGACGAGGGCCGGCTGGCCTTCGGGTTCCTCGAGGAGCTGTTCGGAGACGACGAGCAGCGCCTCTCGATCCGCCACGCCGCGCGTCAGACAGGACTCGACTCGGGTCTGATCGAGCGGGTCGTGAGCGGGCTCGGCGTCAGCGCCGAACGGTCCGGCACCGTGTCCGCCGACGAGCTGCTGCTGTTGCGCTATGTCGCGGCGGCGCTCGAGGCCGGCTTCCCGCTGGTCGCACTGCTGCAGCTGGTGCGCGTCTACGGGCAGGCGATGGCGCAGATCGCGGACGCCGAGGTGCGTCTCTTCCATCTCTACGTCCACGAGCCGCTCTTGCGATCCGGATCGACGGGGGTCGAGACGGCCGAGCAGATGCACACGATCTCCAGACAGGTGCTGCCGCTCGCCGGACCGGTGCTCGACCAGGTCCATCAGCGCTACCTCCAGCACTTCGTCGAGCAGGACGTGGTCGGCCACATGGAATCCGACCTCGACGGGACGTCGATCGACCTCGGCCGGATGCGGGTCGCGATCGCGTTCGCCGACCTGGCCGGCTACACGCAGCTGACCGAGGATGAGGGGGAGCTGACCGCGGTCGAGACGGTCGAGCGGTTCGTCGAATCGGTCGAGGCCACGCTCCCCGAGGAGGCGCGGGTGATCAAGACGATCGGCGACGAGGCGATGATCGTCGGATCCGATCCTGCTGCGCTGACGGACTGGGCGGTCGGCTTTCAGCGACTGCAGAGCGAGCGGCCGCTGCCCCGGATTGCGATCCACTACGGCGTGGCGCTGTATCGCGACGGCGACTACTACGGACGCGAGGTGAACATGGCCTCGCGGGTGGCGGCGCGATCGGCCGGCGGCGAGGTGCTGGTCACGCGGCCGGTCGTCGAGGCGTGCGACGGAACGCATCTCGAGTTCGAGCGGATCGCCGCGGTCAAGCTCAAGGGGTTCAACGACTCGACCGAGATCTTCATCGCCCGCCCGCGAGAGGCGGCGTGATGCTCGCGCAGGTGATCGCCGGCGGCCTGCTGGCTCCGGGGCGACCAGTGGTGGTGATGTACTCGGGCGGCCGCGACTCGACCTGTCTGCTGGACATCGCGGTTCGGATCGCCGGCCCGGCCGCCGTGAGCGCTCTGCACTTCAACTACGGGCTTCGTGCCGGCGCCGACGGCGACGAGCGCCACTGCGCCGAGCTGTGCGAGCGGCTCGGCGTCGAGCTCGACGTGCGAAGGCCAGTCCGCCCCGGCGAGGCCGGGAACCTCCAAGCGTGGGCGCGCGATCAGCGCTACGGGGCGGCCACGGAACTGGCGCGGGCCCGGGCGGCGGACGTCGCCGCCGGGCACACACGCTCCGATCAGGTCGAGACGATCCTCTACCGGCTGGCGTCGTCGCCGAGCCGGCGGGCGCTGCTGGGGATGCGCCCGCGCGACGGGATCCTGATCCGGCCGCTGCTCGGGTTCACGCGCGAGCAGACAGCGGCCTACTGCATCGAGCGCGAGCTGCGCTGGCGAGACGACGAGACCAACGACTCCGACGCGTACGCGCGCAACCGGATCCGGCGCGAGCTGGTGCCGGCACTCGAGCTCGCGCACCCCGCGGCGCAGGACAACGTCCTGGCCCTGGCCGAGATCCTGCGCGCGGAGGGCGACGTGCTCGACGAGCTGGTCAGCTCGGCGCTCGACGGCCGCCGGGAGATCTCGCTCGTCCGCCTGCGCGAGCTTGCGCCGGGGCTGCGGCGGCTCGTCGTGCAGCGGCTCGCTGACGAGGCCGCCGGTGGGCCCGCGGCGGGGGTTGCAAGGCGGGCGGAGGAGATCGCCGCGCTGAGCGAGCACGGGAGCGCGGCGTTGGATCTCCCGCACGGGGTCCGAGCCAACGTGCGAAATGGCGTGCTGACGTTCGGGCGCACGCCCCGAGGGCGGGCGCAGCCACCGGCGGCGCCTCAAGCGACTGAAAAACAGGGCGCGAAGCGCCCCATAGACTGAAACCGTGAGCGACGACGGAGCGATCGGGGAGATCCTCGTCCCTGCCGACCGACTCCAGCAGCGCGTGCGCGAGCTCGGGGCCGAGATCTCGCGCGACTACGTGGGCAAGGACCTGGTCCTGATCGGCGTCCTGAAGGGGGCGGTGTTCTTCCTCTCGGACCTGATGCGCAACCTCGACGTGCCGGTCGAGGTCGACTTCATGGCGGTCGCGTCGTACGGGTCGGCGACCAAATCGTCGGGCGTCGTGCGAATCCTCAAGGACCTCGACGCGGCGATCGAGGGGCGCGACGTGCTGATCGTCGAGGACATCGTCGACTCGGGGCTGACGCTCCAGTACCTGCTGCGCAATCTCGAGGGCCGCAATCCGGCGTCGCTGGAGGTCTGCGCGTTGCTGATCAAGCCCGAGCGCCGAAAGGTCGAGTTAAAGACCAGGTATGTGGGCTTCGAGATCCCAAACCGCTTTGCGATCGGCTACGGACTCGACCATGCCGAGCGATACCGCAACCTTCCGTACGTGGCGGCGTTGAAGCAGTGAAAGCCCTGCTGCAGCCGAACTTAGGCGCACTTATGCGCCAAACTCAGGTGCTACGCTTGCTGTTTCCGGGCACGACGCCCACCAGCGGTGCCGGACAAACCAACGGGATCACTTCATGAGCAGGTTCTTCAAGAGCGCCGCGTTTCCGATTCTGATCGTTGTTGTGCTGGCGTTTTTCGCCCAGAAACTGATCGGGAGCTCGAGCAAGTCGCCCAGCTACACCTTCGGCCAGCTGGTCGAGCAGACCCAGGCCGGCCAGGTCAAGAGCATGGAGCTCGACCAGAAGGCGAACAGCGTCTCGGTCACGCTCGACAACGGCCAGAAGTACTCGGTCGGCTATCCCGACAGCTACGCGAACACGCTGATCAACGAGGCGATCAAGGAGGACGGCAACACGTCGGTCAATGTCGAGAGCAAGTCCTCCAACGGCTGGTTGTCGCTGCTGACCTATGTGCTCCCGTTCCTGCTGTTCATCGGGTTCTGGATCTTCCTCATGAACCAGGTCCAGGGCGGTGGCTCGAAGGTGATGTCGTTCGGCAAGTCCCGTGCCAAGCGAATGTCGGTCGACTCGCCCAAGATCACGTTCCGCGACGTGGCGGGCGTCGACGAGGCGGTCGAGGAGCTGCACGAGATCAAGGAGTTCCTCGAGAACCCCAAGAAGTTCCAGGCGCTGGGCGCCCGGATTCCCAAGGGCGTGCTGCTGTACGGGCCGCCGGGCACCGGCAAGACGCTGCTGGCGCGTGCGGTCGCCGGCGAGGCGGGAGTTCCGTTCTTCTCGATTTCGGGATCTGACTTCGTCGAGATGTTCGTCGGGGTCGGCGCCTCGCGCGTGCGTGACCTGTTCGAGCAGGCCAAGCAGAACAGCCCCTGCATCATCTTCATGGACGAGATCGACGCCGTCGGCCGCCATCGCGGCGCCGGCCTGGGCGGCGGTCACGACGAGCGCGAGCAGACGCTCAACCAGCTGCTGGTCGAGATGGACGGCTTCGAGATGAAGGACAACATCATCCTGATCGCCGCCACCAACCGGCCCGACATCCTCGACCCGGCGCTGCTGCGCCCGGGCCGCTTCGACCGCCAGATCGTGGTCGACCGTCCCGATCGGCTCGGCCGCAAGAAGATCCTCGAGGTCCACACCCGCGGCAAGCCGCTGGCGCGCGAGATCGACGTCGACGCGCTCGCCGGCCAGACGCCCGGCTTCACCGGCGCCGACCTGTCGAACCTCGTCAACGAGGCGGCGCTGCTGGCCGCCCGCAACGGCAAGCGCGAGATCACCCAGCTCGAGCTCGAGGAAGGGATCATGCGGGTGATCGCGGGGCCGGAGAAGAAGACCCGCGTGATGAGCGAGAAGGAGCGCAAGATCACGGCCTATCACGAGATGGGTCACGCGATCGTCGGCCACTATCTCCCGAACTCCGACCCGATCCACAAGATCTCGGTCATCTCCCGTGGCCAGGCGCTCGGATACACGATCTCGCTGCCCGGCGAGGACAAGTTCCTGACCACGCGCGCGGAGCTGCAGGACACGATGGCGATGACCCTCGGCGGCCGCGCCGCGGAGGAGATCTGCTTCGGGGAGATCACGACCGGGGCGTCCAACGACCTCGAGAAGGTGACGGCGACCGCCAAGCAGATGGTGATGCGCTTCGGGATGTCCGAGAAGCTCGGACCGCGCGTCTTCGGCCATGACCATGGCCAGCCCTTCCTGGGCCGCGAGTTCAGCGCCGAGCCCGACTACTCAGATGAGATCGCGCGCGAGATCGACGACGAGATCCGCCGGATCGTGGAGGCAGCCCACGTCCAGGCGCGCGACATCCTGACCGAGAAGCGGGCCTCACTCGAGAAGCTCTCCGAGATCCTGATCAAGCGCGAGACGATCGAGAAGGAGCAGTTCGAAGGCCTGCTCGACGGCTCGTCCGAGGAGGAAGTGTTCGGCGCCGAGGCGCCGCCGCCACCCGAGATCCCCGCCGTCACCGGCACGCCCGCCGAGCGCCCCGGGCGCGACGCGCCGCGGCCGCTGCCCCGGCCTGGCCTCGCCGGCGGCACCGCCGAGTAGCTGACCTGACGGTTCCTGGACGCCGCTGCCGGCGTCCTCGGTCGCTCGCGTGCGGAGCACGCGTCGCTCCCTGCGTCCTTGGCAGCGACGCCCAGGACCTCGTCAGCGCGCTTGCGGCGTCCTCGGTCGCTCGCGTGCGGAGCACGCGTCGCTCCCTGCGTCCTTGGCAGCGACGCCCAGGACCTCGTCAGCGCGCTTGCGGCGTCCTCGGTCGCTCGGGTGCGGAGCACGCGTCGCTCCCTGAATCCTTGGCAGCGACGCCCAGGACCTCGTCAGCGCGCTTGCGGCTTGGAACGCTCTGCACCCCATACGTGCACGAGGTTCCGAGGGTCCCAGGAACGCTTGCTGCCATATAGACGTAAAGCGTTCCAAGGTCCGCGGCGGCCGCGGCCGGCGCGGCGCGCGGCGTCAGACGCCGGGAGGCAGCGGCGGGTTGAGCCCCTGCGCCGCGCATTGGGCCAAGCCGGCCGTCAGCGCCGGGGCCGCCTTGAGCGCCGGTGGCTTGGCGAACGCCGGCTTGCGGAAGTCGAAGTAGTCGGTCATCGGATGGGCGTTGGCGTCGCGGAAGGTCATCGCCGGCAGGTTCCACTTGCGCTCGATGAAGGCAGTGATCGAGGTGTGGTCCTGGACGACGCAGGAGACGTACTTGGAGCGAGCCCAAGGGGAGACGACCACCAGGGGGACTCGGAAGCCGTAGCGGTCAAAGCCACCCGGGAGCAGCGGCGCGGCGTCCGGTGGCGGGATCGGCGCGATGTTGTCGGGCTTGACCGCGCGCGGCGGCGGGACGTGGTCGTAGTAGCCACCGTGCTCGTCGTAGGTCAAGAAGAACGCGGTGTTCTTCCACGTCGGCGCCTTCATCAGCGCCTTGACGATGCTGGCGATGAACTCCTCTCCGACCTGGACGTCCTGGGGGTCCTCCTCGGAGGTCGTCTCGTAGTTGGGGTCCAGGAACGTGAACGAGGGCAGGTTGCCGGCCGCCGCGTCAGTGAAGAACTCCGAGATCGGGTGCTGGCGAGCGGACTGCACCGAGCCGGGGATGATCGCGTAGCTTGGAAGGTCCTCGAAGTAGATGCCCCAGTTGATCCCATGAGCGTCGAGGCGGTCCCAGATCGTCCCGTTTGCCGCCGGGATCGCCAGTGTCTGCTTGAGGTTGGTCGCGACAAGCCCCGAAGAGGTGCCGCTGAACAGGTAGCGGCGGTTGGGGTAGGTCTGGCACAGCGTCGAGCAGAAGTAGCGCTGGCCGATCGGAAAGTGCTTGACGAGCGAGTAGGTGAACGGCAGGTCGTGATGGTCCCAGAGGGCCATCGCGATCGGGCCGCTGGCCTTCACGAAGCCGCTGTTGGCGCCGTTCGCATAGGCCTCGTGCGAAGCGTTCCAACTCTGCGTCGGGGCGCCGCTGAGCTGGCATGGCGAAGGGGCTCGGGCGGCGAACACCTTGTGCCCGCTGGAGTCGCGATTGAAGTTTGCGAGCCGTCCCTTACGGCGCTCGAGCCCGTCGACCAGCAGCCGCCCCTTGACCTGCCAGGGCACCATCCCGAGCAGGTTGTCGAACGAGTGGTTCTCCATCATCAGGACGACGATGTGCTCGATCTTCGGCATGCTCGGATGACCGGCCGGTAGGTGCGGGAACGGGAGGCTGTCGGGCCTGCGGATCCGGGTCGCCCGCTCGGCGACCGGCCGCGCCCACGCCGGCAGGCCGGCGCTCGCCACGAGCGCGGCACCGCCCGCTGCGCCACGGAGCAGCGTTCTACGAGTGACGCCTGTTCCGGGCGCGATCACGACGCGGGGTGTATAGCACGTGGTGTGCCGGCAGAGGCGCATCTCCTGCAAAGCGCGACTCGCTGGCAGGTAACGTCTGACGGCGGGATGAATGAGCAAGCGCGCCCCACACCTGGCCGGGTGGTTCTATCGCTCGCACGGCTCTGGCTCCCGCTCGCGATTGCCGCGGGCGGGATCGTGCTGATCGTGCTCGGCCACGCGAGCGTGTCGACGCAGACCAACGGCCATTCGCTCGAGGCCGGCACCGGCGTGGCGCTCGTGATCGTGGCGCTGATCGTGTGGATGCTCAACTGGATGTTCCGGATGAGCGTCGAGAGCAACCGCGACCGTGACCAGGAGGAGCGGGCGCGGGAGTTCTTCGACGTGCACGGATACTGGCCCGACGAGGAGCCGTGATGCGCAGCGCCGTCGCGGCCGCAGCCAGCGGTGAGTTCCGGGTGATGGGGATCGTCAACGTGACCCCTGACTCGTTCTCCGACGGCGGCCTGTATCTCGACGCGTCGGCGGCGATCGACCATGCGCTCGAGCTCGAGCGCTCGGGCGCGGGCGTGCTCGACGTCGGCGGCGAGTCGACACGGCCCGGCGCCAGCCCGGTGCGCGAGGGGGAGGAGCTGCGCCGGGTCGTTCCGGTGATCGAGGGGGTGCGGGCCGCTGGGTCTCAGGCGCAGATCTCGATCGATACCTCCAAGTCCGCGGTCGCCGCCGCCGCGATCACCGCCGGGGCGACGTTCGTCAACGACGTCACCGCCCTGCGCGGCGATCCGACGATGGTCGACGTGGTCGCCGCCGCACGGGCCGACTGCTGCCTGATGCACATGCTCGGCGAGCCGCGCACGATGCAGCGCAACCCGCGCTACGACGATGTCGTCTCCGACGTCAAGGCGTTCCTCGAGCAGCGGATGGAGTTCGCCGTCTCGCGCGGCGTCCGCGAGCAGCAGATCCTGCTCGACCCCGGGATCGGGTTCGGCAAGACAACCGAGCACAATCTCGAGCTGCTGCGCAGGCTCGACGAGCTGCTGACGCTCGGAAGGCCGATCGCGATAGGGACCTCTCGCAAGTCGTTTCTGGGCAAGATCACCGCCAAGCCTGTCGAGGACCGAACGGCCGCGACGATCGCCACCAACGTGCTCGCATACCTGCGCGGAGCGCGCGTGTTCCGAGTCCACGACGCCGGGCCGATCCATGACGCGCTGGCGATCACGGCTGCTACGGTCAAGCGCCCATGGGCAAGCACGACGCCGACGAGTTCGACGATCTCGACGACGTAGACGATGACGACGACGAGGACCGCGCCGAGCCGGAAGTAACGATCGAGATCAGCGGGCTGTCGCTCTACACGCACGTGGGGGTCACGGCCGCCGAGCGCGAAGTCGGCCAGCGGCTGCTGCTCGACCTCCGGCTCGACGTCGGCGAGTGCGACGCAACGATCACCGACCGGATCGAGGACACGATCGACTACGGCCAGGTCTGCGAGATGGCCAACCTGGTCGCCCAGCAGCGCAGCTACAAGACACTCGAGCGGCTGTGCGCGGCGATCGCCGAGCGGCTGCTGGAGCGCTTCGACGCGGGCGCCGTGTGGGTCAAGGCCGCCAAGCCCGAGCCGCCGCTGGTGCTGCCCGTCGGTGAGGTGTCGGTGGAGGTGTGGCGCGAGGCCGGCGCTTGAGCCGGACCGGCTTTCTCGGCCTCGGCTCCAACATCGGCAACCGACGGGCCCACCTCGAAGCGGTGGTTCGGGAACTGCCCGCGCGCGGGGTATCGGTGCTCGCGTCGTCGGGCGTGTATGAGACCGAGCCGGTCGGCTTGGTGGTCGACCAGCGCGAGTTCCTCAATGCCTGCCTGCGGGTGCAGACCGAGCTCGACCCCGAGGAGCTGCTTGACGCCTGCAAGGGGGTCGAGCAGAGTGTCGGCCGCCAGCAGGGCGGCGTCCGGCACGGGCCGCGGGTGATCGATGTCGACCTATTGCTGCTCGGAGACCTTCAGTACAGCTCGACGCGACTGACCCTTCCGCATCCGGAGGTCAGCTCGCGGCGATTCGTGCTCGTGCCGCTGCTCGAGCTGGACCCCGAGCTGACGCTGCCGACGGGCGAGCGCGTTGCCGACACGCTCGGGCAGCTCGGCGGCGGACAGGAGGTTCGCTCTGCCGGCCCGCCGCTGATGTAATGCGCGGATGCTGCTGGTCGTAGACGTCGGCAATACGCAGACCCACTTCGGGGTGATGCATTCCGACGGCGACCAGGTGACCGAGCATTGGCGCTTTGCGACCGTCCGCGAATCGACCCAGGACGAGCTGGGCGCGGCGCTCTCCAACCTGCTCGCGCTGCGCGGGATGGCGTTCGCCGACATCGACGCCTCGATCGTCTCCTCGACCGTGCCGCAGCTGTCGGTCCAGTGGACCGCGATGGCGGAGCGGTATCTCGGCCATCAGATGTTGGTCGTCGGACCGTCGATCCGCACCGGCATGGCGATCCGGATGGATAACCCGCGCGAGGTCGGCGCCGACCGGTTGGTGAACGCGGTCGCCGCCTATGACCGGGTCCGAGACACGTGCGTGGTGGTCGATTTCGGGACCGCGATCACCTATGACGTGGTCTCGGCGGCAGGCGAGTATCTGGGCGGGATCATCACGCCGGGCGCCGAGATCTCGATCGACGCGCTCTATGACCGCGCCGCCAAGCTCCCCAAGGTCGAGCTGACACAGCCCCGATCGCTGATCGGGAAGTCGACCGTGGATGCGATCCGCAGCGGGATCGTGTTCGGATTCGCCGCTCAGGTCGACGGGATCGTCCACCGGCTGCGCGACGAACTCGGCGCGCACACCAAGGTGCTGGCGACCGGCGGCCTTGCCGGTGTGCTGGTGCCGACCGTGCAGGAGACGATCGACGAGGTCGACGATCTGCTGACGCTGCTCGGGCTGCAGCTGATCTGGCAGCGCAACGCCACGTAGCCGGAGGCCGGGGGGCGGGGGTTATGCGGCCGCAGCGAGCGCCGGGACCGGCACGTCCGGCGTCTTGGCGACGATCGCGGCGAGGATCAGGAAGGCCAGACGACGGCGGTCCGTCGGGGCGGCTGCCTGAAGCTCCTCGAATGAGTCGAGCAGGCCGCGGATCGTTGCGAACACGGGAGCGTCATCGACCTCGTCGGGGACATCGCAGGACTGGCGAGCAAGCGACAGCATCTCGGGACCGCCATCGCCACCGCGCATCGTCGCGATCGCGCTGAGCATCACGAACGCCGACACGCGATCCAGCAGCACGTGGGACCGGACCTCATGCTCGCCGCGCGCGGGGCCGACCTGCAGCAGCGGCTCGCCGGCGGCGATCGCCAGCGACTGGCGGCCGGCGACCGCGCGGATCTGGTCGTGGCTGAGCCCCATCTGGATAGCGATCCGGAGCTGGAAGACGCTCGACATCGACGTCGCGCCGTACGGCGCATCGCTGGCGAACAGGATCTGGCCCGGCGGCACGAGCGAAAACAGCGCCTGGAGATCGGCCGGCATCCACCAGGCGGTGTCGAACAGCAGATTGGGGTAGTCGGGCGCGACGCGCCAGATCCAGGAGAGGTCGCAGATCGCCGCGTGGGCAAGGATCAGACGCGCGTTGGGGAACTCGTCCACCAGCTGCACCGCGTGCGCCCCGAGCGCCGGGATCCCTCGGCCGGCGTGGATCAGCATCGGCAGCCCGCGCTCGTCGGCGATCGCGGCGAGCGAGCGGACGTCGGGATGATCGAGCGTGAACTGCTCGGCCCTGGGGTGGAGCTTGATTCCCTTCGCGCCCGCACCGAGCGCCCGCTCGGCCTCGGCGATCGCGTTGTCTCCCGGCTTCACGCGACAGAACGGGGTCAGCAGCCCATCGGAGGCGGCGGCCGCCTCGATCACCATGTCGTTGGCGGGCAGATAGCCGTCGGGCTCGTGCATCGGGAACACGAACGCCCCGCGGGCGTGGGCGGCGCGCAGCCCATCGAGCAGCTGCTCGCGCGTCTGGCTCATGCCGTCGGGGTCATTGGCGCCGATGTGCGTGTGGGCGTCGAACAGCTCCAGCCCAGGCACCTGCTCGAGCGTCAACTCAAACCAGGGCTTGACGACGGCGGCAAGGTCCATTGCCCTGCATTCGTACCATGAATCTGTGCCCGGCAGGTTGACCGACAGCTGGACCCTCGGCGGGATCACGATCCCGAACCGGGTCGTACTCGCTCCGCTGGCCGGGATCGGCAACTGGTTCGTGCGTCTGCAGGCCAAGCGCTATGGCGCCGGGCTGGTCGTCTCCGAGATGGTGTCGAGCTTCGCGGTCCACCACCGCAACGAGCGGACCTGTCGCGAGCTGCTGCGGATCCACCCCGACGAGCACCCGGTGGCGGTGCAGCTGTTCGGACACGACCCGGACGTGATGGCATCGGCAGCGGAGCGGGTCGCCGACGCGGGCGCCGATCTGATCGACCTCAACATGGGCTGCCCGGTGCCGAAGGTCTGCAAGACCGGCGCCGGCGCGGCGCTACTGGCGGATCCCGACCGCGCCGTAGCGCTGGCCAGAGCGGCGGCGCGCGGTAGCGGCCTGCCGGTGACCGTGAAGCTCCGCTCGGGAGCGCATCCGGGGGACCGAAGCGGTGAGCTGGTCGCACGCCGGCTCGTCGACGAGGCAGGCGTGGCCGGACTGTGCATCCATCCCCGGCACGCGTCCCAGCGCCACAACGGCCAGCCGGACTACGAACTGGCGCGGACACTGGTCGATGAGCTGCCGGTGCCGGTGCTGATCTCGGGCGGCCTGCGGAGCGCCGATCGGGCGCGCGAGGCATTCGAGCGCACCGGCGCCGCCGCGGTCCTGCTCGCGCGTGGCTCGCTCGGCAACCCGTGGCTGTTCGAACAGCTCGTCGGGGAGCGATCAGCCCGACCGGATAGAGACGAGATCCTGGCCGAGCTCGACTGGGTGATCGATCGCGCATGCGAGCACCTCGGGCCCGAACGGGCGGCCCGCTACCTGCGCAAGTTCTATCCGTGGTACCTCGAGCGTCTCGGAGGCGACAAGGAGCTGCAGAACGACCTCCAGCGCGCGGCGACGGTGACCGACGCCCGCCGGCTACTCGGGCTTGAGTCGATGGCCGCCGCCACGCGGTAGCGCGGACCGCGCACGGCTGTCGCCAGTGCTCGGAGCGCCGGCGCGAATCGAGCCGGCGTGGGCGACGGCGGTTGGGTCGCCGCGCGTGCGGCGCAGGCTTGCGATCGTTGTCACGGCCAGCACGACGACGATCGCCGCCAACGACGCCCCGGTTGAGATCTCGGGGATCGCGGCGGCGTGCAGATGCCCGAAGTGCAGAACGAGCTTGACCCCGATCAGCGCCAGGATCACCGACAGGCCGATTGAGAGAAACACCAGCCGGTGCAGGAGGCCCGTGACGAGGAAGAACAGCGGCCGCAGCCCGAGCAGCGCGAACGCGTTGGCGCAGAAGACGACGTAGGCGTTGCTGGTCACGCCGAACACGGCCGGGATCGAGTCGAGCGCGAACAGCAGGTCGGTGGTGCCGAGCGCGATCAGCACCAGGAACATCGGCGTCAGCTGGCGGCGGCCGTGGCGACGCGTCACGAGCCGGCCGCCGTCGTAGTCGCGGCTGACCGGGAGCGCTCGCCGCGCCGCGGTGACGACCGGGTTGTCGTCAATCGACGGGTCCTGATCGTGGTGGCGAAACAGCTGCACGGCCGTGAACAGCAGCGCCAGCCCGAAGATCAGGAACATGAAGGAGAACGCGTTCAGCAGCGAGGCGCCGACGGCGATCAGGACGCCACGGAGGATCAGCGCAACGAGGATCCCGACCGTCAGCGCGCGCGACCGGTGCGCGACCGGAACGGCGAACGCCCCGACGATGATCACGAACACGAACAGGTTGTCGACCGAAAGGCTCTTCTCGACCAGATAGCCGGCGATGTACTCAGAGCCGACCTCCCAGCCCGTGCTGAGGCCGAGGACGAGCCCGAACGCGAGCGCCACCGCGACGTAGAGGATCGACCAGCCAGCGGCCTCGCGGAACGTGGGCGCCTCCGACCGGCGCGGGACCGCGAGCAGATCGAACGCGAACAGGGACGCGATCACGGCGAGCGTCGCCGCCCAGCCGAACGCCGTCAGGTCACTCGCCTCCCGCGGGCGCGGGCGCGGGTGTAGGTGCGGTGGCCGGTGGTGCCGGCGGCCCGTGGTCAGAGACGCGGCGGCTCTTGGCTCTGCGGAGGGCCGCGAGAGCAACCGCGGCCGTCACGAGGACGGCGGTCAGCGCCGCCGTTGCATGCCCGACGGCCGCGATCAGTTCATCCAGCGATCCCCAGAAGAGGTAGCCGAGCACCGAGAAGGTCGCCGCCCACAGGCCGGCGGCGAGCGCCGTGCAGGGGATGAACCTACGCGCGGGCATCCTCGTCGAGCCCGCGATGAACGGCGTCAGCGGGCGGACGAACCCGACGAAACGACCGGCGATGATCGTCTTGACGCCATGGGCGGCGAAGAATCGCTCGGCCTGCTGGACCCGCTCACGGCCGATCCCGAACCGCGGCCCATGGGTCAGCAGGAACGACCTGCCCAGCCGGCGGCCGAGCACGAACGAGATCAGGTCACCGGTCAGCGCGCACGCCCATACGATCGCGATCAGCGCCGGCAGCTGTATCTGCCCGTGGCCGGCGCTGACGCCACCGAGGATCACGGCGATCTCGCCCGGGACGATGAAGCCCATCCCGGCCCCCGTCTCGAGCAGCGCGAGCAGCCCAACGAGCGCGTACGCATACGGACCCAGCGTCGACGTCAGGTCACGGATCGCGCGTTCAGTGTTCGGGAGATCGACCAGGCCGGCGCCGTAGGCGAGCAGCCCGGCAAGCCCCAGCCCGGCGAGCGCCCAGCCGGTCGGCCGCAGCTGCCGGCGGCGGCGGATGGCCGCGAACGTGACGATCGCGGCGAGGGCCAGCGGGGCCGGCCTCACGAGATGGCTCGCGAGCGCAGTCGCGCAAGCCGGAGGCTGCGCGCGCCGCCATATTCCAGCGGGCGGTGGGTGGTCGAACGCAGACGGCTGCGAGCGGCCGCGGGGGCGAGCGCGGCGAGGATCCGCTCGCGCCTGGAAGCGAGCTCGGCCGCCGTGATCTGGAGCCGGGTGGCAACCTCAGCCGGCGCCAGGCCGTGCACGAGCAGATCGAACAGCTCGCGCTCTTGGTCGCCCAGGCAGGCGCCGAGCGACAGCGTCAGCGTCCGCGAGATGACGGGGAGATATGGCCGGCCCTCGCACAGCCGGCGGACCGCGATCACGAGCTCGGAGGCGATCGACGACTTCGCGAGCACACCGTCGGCACCGGCGACGATCGCCGCCGCAGCGACGGCGCCATCGGCGAACGCCGAGTAGATCAGGACACGCGGCCGTGGTTGCAGCTCGCCGAGCCGCAGGGAGACCCACAGGCCACTGCGGTCACCGAGGTGATAATCGACGATCGCGACGTCGGGCGGGCGCCGGGACGCCGCTGTCGCAGCGGCGCCGGCGCTGTCGGCCTCCCCGGCGACCACGATTCCGGGCTCCCCTGCGAGCAGCCGCCGGACGCCAGCGCGGACCGCGGGGTGGTCATCGACGATCAGCACACGGATCGGCTCCATGTGTCACAGGATCGTGGGCGCCGGCGGCTCCGAGAATGGGGTCAGCACCCCATCGGGTCGCGATCGACCGCTGAAATGGGGGCCCAACCCCATTGTGGGCCAGGGCGGCTGCCGCGATTCTCCGAATTGCAAGCCGACTCCCGGAGCGATCAGATGACAGCCGACGCCTCGATCAGGACCGGTCTGAGGGCCAACAACGGTCGCCACGACGACCACACCCGACACGTCGCCGGCGATCTTGAGCGTGCGGCGGTGAGGCGACTCGAGCAGGGTCTATCGGGGCGCCTGCTGAGCCCGTCCGATCGTGGCTATGACGCTGCCCGCCGCGTGTTCAACGCGATCGTCGATCGCCGCCCGGCATTGATCGTCCGCTGTGTCACCGTCGACGATGTCCGGCGCTGCGTCTCGTTTGCCCGGGAGGCCGGCTTGCCGGCGTCGGTCAAGAGCGGGGGCCACGGAGTTGCCGGCAGGGCCGTCTGCGAGGGTGGCCTGCTGATCGACGTGTCGCGAATGAAGCGCTGCCGAGTCGACCGAACACGGAGGGTCGTGACCGCGCAGCCCGGCCTGACGCTGGGCGAGCTTGACCGCGAGACACAGGCATTCGAGCTCGCCGTGCCGACCGGGGTGATGTCCGGGACGGGGCTGGCCGGGCTCGCGCTCGGGGGTGGGCTGGGATGGCTGAACGGCAAACACGGGCTGACGTGCGACAACCTGGTCTCGGCCGAGGTCGTGACCTCCACCGGCGATCTGCTGAGGGCAAGCGCCGCGGAGCATCCCGAGCTGTTCTGGGGCCTGCGTGGGGCGGGCAGCAACTTTGGGGTTGTGAGCTCGTTTGAGTTCAACCTGCACCGCGTCGACCGGGTACTCGCGGGCGCGCTGAGCTATCCGGCGGCGAGGGCGGCCTCCGCGATGCGGCTGTACCGCGAGCTGACCGCCGATGCTCCGGACGAGATGAGCGCGAACGCTTCGCTGTCGTTGACGGCGGAGGGAGAGCTGTCGGCGAGCATCGGGGTGTGCATCGCGGGACGATTCGAGCACTGCGAGCGAATGCTTGCGCCGCTGCGGCGGCTCGGACCGCAGAGCGACACCGTCGGGCCGATGCCCTACCTGCTGCTCCAGCGGCTGCCCGACCCCGGCTTTCCGTCCGGACAGCAGCACTACTGGCGGTCGGGTCACGTGATCGACGTCAGCGACGAGCTGATCGAGGTCATGATCGAGGGCGTGCCCCAGATGCCCTCGCGCGCGTCAGGCGTCGGGCTGCAGCAGCTCCACGGCGCGGCCGGGAGGGTGGCGCCCGACGCGACGGCGTTTGCACACCGCGGCGATCGGTACGACTGCCTGATCCTCTCGCAGTGGGCCGACCCGCAAGAGGCCAGCCGCAACATCGGCTGGACCCGGGAGCTGTTCGCCGCGATCGAACCGTTGCTCGCGCCAGGCGTGTACGTCAACAACCTGACCGACGACGAGGACGCAGGTGCAGTCAGGCGCGCCTATGGCGATAACCACGAGCGGCTGGTCGCGGTCAAGACCGAGTACGACCCGACCAACTTCTTCGCGTCCAATCAGAACATCGAGCCGTCCGTGGAGTAGGGGCCTGTCCGAGCTCGACGCTACGGCTGCGCCAGCCCGCGCCGGACGCTAGGGCTGCACCAGCCCGCGCCGGATCGCATACCGCGTCAGCTCGACCCGGTCATGCATCCCGAGCTTCTCGAGGATATTGGCGCGATGGCGCTCGACGGTCTTCTCGCTGATCACCAGCGCGTCGGCGATCTGCTTGGTGTTGTAGCTCTCGGCGATCAGCTTGACCACCTCCAGCTCGCGCGGGGTCAGCGGATCTTCCCTGACCGGCTCGTCGTTGCGAGCCTGGCGCAGGTAGTCGCGGATCAGGGCGGTCATCGCGCCGGGATAGAGGAACGCCTCGCCCCGCATCGCCGCGCGGCAGGCCTCGACCAGATCGCGATCGACGACCGTCTTGAGCACGTAGCCCGACGCGCCCGCCCGGAGCGCCTCGTAGAGGTAGCGCTCGTTTTCGTGCATCGACAGGATCAGCGTTCGCAGCTCGGGTCGGCGCCGGTGCAGCTCGGCCACCGCCTGCAGGCCGGTCATCCGCGGCATCGAGACATCGATGATCGCCAGGTCGACGTCAGGCTGTGAGCCAAGCTGGACCGCCTCGGCGCCGTTGCCGGCCTCGGCGACGACCTCGAGGTCGGGCTCGGCGTTGAGGACCAGCCGCAGGCCGTGGCGGACGACCGCGTGGTCGTCGGCGAGCAGGATCCGTGTCTTGAGCGGTGTCATGTGTGATTGCGTCGCGACCCGTCGGCCGCCACGACCAGGGCGACCGTACAGCCGCCGTCGTCGTTGGACGCGATCTGGAGGTTGGCACCGATCAGCGCCGCCCGCTCACGCATCCCGCGGATTCCGGTGCCGTCCTCGCTGTCGCCGGGTGGGCCTGAGCCCCGGTCGCTGACCGCCATCACCAGCTCGCCGTTGTCAGCCGCGAGCGACAGGTGCGCCGATTCGCTACCCGAATGACGCGCGACGTTGGTCAGCGCCTCCTGCGCGACCCGGTAGATGACCAGCTCTGACTCGGGGTCGAGCTCTGGCAGCTGCTCGTCGATGCTCTGGGTCACCGACAGCCCCGATGCCTGGGCGAAACGCTCACAGAGGACGGCAAGGGCGCTGACCAGGCCCAGGTCGTCAAGCGCCTCGGGCCGCAGCTCGAGCGAGATCCGGCGGACGTCCTCGAGGCTTGAGCGCACCGCCTCCTGGACGATCGTCACGTCCTCGTGCAGCGCCGGTTGCACGCGTGACTGCACCCGGGCCAGCCCGAGCAGGACCGCCGTCAGCTCCTGACCGACCTGGTCGTGGAGCTCCTGGGCGATCCGCAGCCGCTCGGCCTCCTGCCCGGCGAGCACCCGGCCGGTGGCCTCGCGGCGCTCGATCTCGAGCCGGTCGAGCATCTCGTTGAAGGTCAGCGCGAGCTCGCCGGCCTCTGAGGTCGGCTCGGCGCCCGGCATGCGCTCACCGGGCCGGGCCAGGTCGACCCGGCGGGCAAGCGCGGTGAGCGCCTCGAGCGGGCGCACCACCCGGCGCAGGAGCATCAGGTTGACGAGGCCCACGAGCGCGAGCGCGATCACCAAGACGACGGCCTCGTCGAGGGCGAACGAGGAGAATTTGCGGGGCTCGAGCACCAGCAGCGTCACCACGACGGCCGCCACCAACAGGACCGCGTTCAGCGCCGCGACGCGGTACACGAGCGGCACGTATCGGCGCCGCTCCGGACGCTGGCTCAGCGCCATCTCAAAGCGGCCGATCCAGCCTTTCGAGCTTTCGCAGCATCGCCCATTGCCGGTTCTCGAGCTCGCCTCGGTCCAACGACAGGATCCTGCCGATCTCCGCGGTGGCGATACCCGCCAGCATCATCCCGAAGATCGCCTGCTCGTGCGAGTCCAAGCGCCGCCGCATGCTGTCGGCCAATGATGGCGGCACGATCGGGAGATGGCTCTCGCCCCGCGCCGCCTCGCGGATCCGTTCGCAGAGGTCGGCGCCGAGCGCCGACTTGCTGACCAGGCTGTTGGCCTGCGCGACGACGCACGCCGCGGCCAGCACGTAGTCGGAGTAGGCGCTGTAGATCACCACCGCCGGCGCCTTCGCCAAGCGCTTGAGCTTGCGGCTCAACCACAGGCCCGAGCGGCCGGGCAGCTGGTAGTCGACGACTGCGACGTCGACCTCGACGCGCTCGGCGAACTCGAGCGCCTCCTCGGCGGTCGCCGATGCCTCCAGCACCTCGAATCCGGGGTCGATCGTGAGCAGCTCGCGCAGGCCGATCCGGACCGCCTGATGATCGTCGACCAGCAGGCAGCGGATCGGCTTCGGGGCGCCCGGCGTCCGCTCAGCCACGGGTTCGGCGACGACGTGCCCCATGTCAGTCCGCCTCGCTGGAGGCGGGCGCGACCGGGTGATTGGCCTGGATCACGTCGTCGGGGTCATAGGCCCGCTTGACGCGCCGCAGCAGTTCGTGGCCGTCCTCGCCGAACAGCTCGTCACCGGGTCGCGGCCGCTCGGCGAAGTTCGAGTAGGCCCGTGCGGCGGCCCAGCGCCCGAGTGCCGCCCGGACGCGGTCGACGTCGGCGGCCAGCGTCTGCAGACCGGTTGGGTCGGGGGCCATCCCGACCGCGAACGCCACGTACTCGCCATCAAGCGACGCAACGGCGCCCCCGTCTGACGGCGCCCGCCCGAGCGCGCCGCCGAGATGGCGCAGGTCCACCGCCAGCAGGCTGGAGCGAGCGTGTGCCCCGGCCACGTCGAGCAGGTTGTCGATCGCCGTGTGTGTCAGCGTCGAGAGCAGCATCCCGTCTCCGAGCGCCGGGACCGGCTCCGGGGGGTCCATGTGCAGCATCGAGAGCCCGTCAGTCGGCATCGCCGTGAACGTGTCGATCTCGGGGCCCAGCGCGCGCAGCGGCGCGAGCAGCCGGCCGCCGGCATCGCCGTCGCCGATGTAGGCCGCCTCGATCGCCACGAACTCCCGGCCGCTGAGCTCCGGTGCCACGAACGGCAGCGGCGGGATTCGCAGCAGCCGACCGGCCGAGGTGAGCTCATCGGGCACCTGAGCGAGCCAGTGAATCCAAGCGCCGAGGATCTCGGCGGCCCGATCAAGCGGCCACAGCAGCACGCCGGCATAGACCGACGCCACCGGATGCAGCTCGAACTCGAGCTCTGTGACGACGGCGTAGGCGCCACCGCCACCGCGCAACGCCCAGAACAGCTCCTGATTGCGCCGGGCATCGACCTCGAGCCTCTCTCCTGCGCTCGTGATCACCTCCGCCCGCCGGATCCCGTTGGCGGCGAGCCCGTACCGCCGCCCCAGCCAGCTGAGCCCGCCGCCGAGCATGTAGCCGACGACGCCCACGTCCGGTGAGGAGCCCGCCAGCGACGCCAGGCCATGCTCGGCCGCGAGCGACGAGACGTCGATCCACTGCGCGCCCGCCTGCACCGTGGCGGTCCGGCCCTGCGGGTCGATCGTCGCCGACCGCATGCGTGAGGTCTTGAGCAGCAACGACCCGTCGAGCGCCGTCAGGCAGGCTGCGCTGTGCCCGGTCGCCTGGGGCGCCACCCGCAGCCCGTGCTCGCGCGCGAACCTGATCAGCGCGATGACGTCATCGCTGCTGCGGGGTATTCCGATCGCCGCCGGCCGTTGATCGACGGCGAGATTCCAGGCGCGCCTTGCCTGATCGAAGTCGGGCTGGCCGGGCGTCAGCAGAACATCGGGATCGAGCGCGTGTGGTCGCGGCGGCAGCGGACGCCGGAGTGGGGCAGCGGAAGAGGTCATCAGGTCTCCTGTCGTCGACAAACTCCGCTTCAAAGATCGCGACGATCGGCCAGGGCAACCATGGGGTGGGGACCCCATTCGCCCCGCCCCTCGGACCCCATTCGTCCCGCCCGCAAGCGATTTCGGAGTCACGACACGGGTACTGGAGCGCGCATCACCCATCTGTAGTAGGGCCGCCGCGGGCCGGTCTCTATACTCATGCGCCCCGCGAGCGGTGAAGCGCGGGTTCCCGCCCGTCCAGGCGGGTTTTTCTCGCCCAGAATGTTTCCGATACCAGGGTCTTAAGCTATGCCAAAAGACGTCATCCTCACTCAGGAAGGCCTCGCCACACTGAAGGCGGAGCTCGACCATCTGTCGACCACCAGACGCCGGGAGGTCGCCGGGAGGATCAAGGAGGCACGCGAGTTCGGTGATATCACCGAGAACGCCGAATACGACGACGCCAAGAACGAGCAGGCGATGCTCGAGGCCCGGATTGCGGTGCTCGAGGACAAGCTGCGCTCGGCGACGGTCGTCGACGCGTCGGACCTCGGCACCGATGTGGTGCGCGTCGGCTCGATCGTCCACGTCAAGGACGAGGGCGGCAAGTCGACCAAGTACACGATCGTCGGCTCGGCGGAGGCCAAGCCGGCCGAGATGAAGCTCTCCAACGAATCGCCGGTCGGCAAGGCGCTGCTCGGCCGCAAGCGCGGCGAAGAGGTTCAGATCGCGACGCCGCGGGGCGAGCGAAAGCTCAAGATCACCAAGATCGACGTCGGCGCCAAGTAACCGGGGTCCGGGCGTGGGCGACGACCCCACCGAGACCTCAGAGCTGCTTGCCGCGCGCCGACACAAGCTGGAGGCGCTGCGCGAGGCAGGCGTCGAGCCGTTCCCGCACGAGTTCGCCGGCGTCGAACCGGTCGCCGCGGTCCGTGCCGCCCACGAGGGGCTCGAGAACGGCGAGGAGACCGATGCCGAGCATCGCGTCGCGGGCCGGCTGAGCGCGCGCCGCGGGCAGGGCAAGATGGCGTTCCTGGACCTGGTCGACCGCTCCGGGCGGATCCAGCTTCAGGCCCGAGTCGACGAGCTCGGCAGCGATGGCATGGAGCGCCTGCTGGGGCTCGACCTCGGTGACCTGATCGGCGTCGACGGCGTCGCCTTCCGGTCACGCCGCGGGGAGCTCTCGCTCCGCGTCCGGGCGTTCACGGTGCTGGCGAAGTCACTGCGCCCGCCGCCCGAGAAGCATCACGGACTGTCCGACGTCGAAACTCGCTTTCGCCACCGCGAGCTCGATCTGATGTCAAACGAGGAGGTGCGCAGGCTGTTCATCACGCGCGCCCGCATGGTCTCGGCGATCCGGAGATTTCTCGACGACGAGGACTTCGTCGAGGTCGAGACGCCGGTTCTGCAGCCACTGTACGGGGGCGCGATGGCACGGCCGTTCACCACCCACCACAACGCGCTCGACCGGGACTTCTATCTGCGGATCGCGACCGAGCTGTATCTCAAGCGCTTGATCGTCGGCGGGCTCGAGCGCGTCTACGAGCTCGGCAAGGACTTCCGCAACGAGGGCGTCGACACGACGCACAACCCGGAGTTCACGATGCTCGAGTGGTACGAGGCGTACGCCGATTACCGCGACGTCGCCGATCGCTGTGAGCGTCTGCTGCGCGCGGTCGCCGAGGCGGTCGACTACCAGGGCCCGATTGACCTCAGCGGCCCGTTCAGGCGGGAGACGCTCGCCGGCGCGGTCCTGCACCGGACCGGGATCGACATCCTGGCCGATCGTGACCGCGATCAGCTCGCGGCCTCGATGGAGGCCCGCGGGCTGGCGGTCACACCGGACCACAGCTGGGCACAGCTGGTCGACGAGCTCGTCTCAGACCAGGTCGAGCCGACGCTGATCGAGCCGACGTTCCTGTTCGACTACCCGGTCGAGATCTCGCCGCTGGCCAAGGACCACCGCGAGACGCCGGGCCTCGTCGAGCGCTTTGAGCTGATCATCGACGGGATGGAGATCGCCAACGCGTTCACAGAACTCAACGACCCCGACGAGCAGCGCCGGCGGTTCGAGGCTCAGCGTCGGCTCGCGCTCGCCGGTGATGATGAGGCCCAGCCCTACGACGAGAGCTTCGTCGAGGCGCTGGAGCTCGGGATGCCGCCAACCGGCGGGATCGGGATCGGCATCGACCGGCTGGTGATGATCATGACCGGCAGACGGTCGATCCGCGAGGTGGTGCTGTTCCCGGCCCTGCGGTCATGACGCGGCGCGCCTGGTGGGCGTTCGCGTTCATGTCCGTGGTCTGGGGCGGCTCCTATCTGCTGATCAAGATCGCGATCAACGGCGGCATGACCGCCCCCGATGTCGCCTGGCTCCGGGTGGCGATCGCCGCGGTGCTGCTGGTCGCTGTGTCTTGGCGGCAATTCGGAGCGCTGCGCTCGAGGTGGGTGTGGATCCTCGCCTACGCGGTCGCCGAGATCTCGATCCCGTTCCCGCTGATCGCCGCCGGCGAGGTGCACGTCGCCTCGTCGCTGGCCGCGATCATCATCGCCTCGGTGCCGCTGATCGTGACCGTGCTGTCGCTGCGATTTGACAGGTCCGAGCGGCCGACAAGGCTGCGCGCGCTCGGGTTGGCGATCGGCTTTGCTGGCGTGATCGCGTTGATGGGGATCGATGTCGCCGGCAACAGCGCCGAGCTGCTCGGCGCGCTGGCGATCTTCGTCGGCGCCGTCGGGTACGCGATCGGCCCGATGCTGGTCAAGCTCCAGATGGGCGGTCTCGACTCGCGCGCTCTGACCGGCGCGAGCCTGGTCATTGCAGCCGTGATCCTGGCCCCGTTCGCGGCGCTCGACATGCCCGCGCGCACGCCCACGGTGGGGGCGTTCGCGGCGGTGACGGGGCTGGGGGTGCTGTGTACCGCGGTGGCGTTCGTCGTCTACACGCTGTTGATCCGGGAGGCCGGCACCAGCAGGGCGACCGTGATCACCTACATCAACCCGCTGGTGGCGGTGGTTTTGGGGGTGACGCTGCTGGGCGAGCAGCCCGGCCCCGGCGCGCTGGCGGGCCTGTTGCTGATCCTGGCCGGATCGTGGCTGTCGACCGGAGGGCGGATTCCGCCGCGATCGGGGTGGAAGGCACGGTCTCGCCGCCGGGCAGGTAGCGCGATCGAGACGCCGGCGGCCGGCCAGACAGCGCGCTACGACGGCGTCTGAACTGACAGCACGCACCGGGTTTTCGTGGTCCTAGTTAGCGGAGAGCGGCTGTTAGACTGAGGTATGGCCCGATCGAGAACCGTTGCCACTCATCCGTTTGGCTCTGGGAGCCGAATAGATGCAGGAGACGGGATCGTCGGCGTCCCCGCAAGCCGTCTGAGCCCCATGGCGGCTTGACGGCGGAGGGAACCGAGAATCCGGAACCCGCGATAGACCCGGAAAACCCAACGACCAACCACCTCCGAGTAACGGCGACAACCAGATTTCAGGAAGCCTATGTTCGAGCGATTCACAGAACGAGCCCGCCAGGTGGTCGTCCTGGCGCAGGAAGAGGCACGGACCCTAAAGCACAACTACATCGGCACCGAGCACATCCTGCTCGGCCTGCTCCGCGAGGAGGAGGGCCTGGCAGCTCGGGTGCTCGAGTCGCTGGACATCACCGTCGAGCGAGTCCGCGCCCAGGTCGTGCGGATCGTCGGCTCCGGTGAAGAGGTCACCTCAGGCCAGATCCCGTTCACGCCGCGCGCGAAGAAGGTGCTCGAGCTGGCGCTGCGCGAAGCGCTGAGTCTCGGCCACAACTACATCGGCACCGAGCACATCCTGCTCGGCCTCGTGCGCGAGAACGAGGGCGTCGCGGCGCGGATCCTGCTCGACTTCGACGCCGACTCCGAGAAGATCCGCAACGAGGTGATCCGGATGCTGTCCGGGCCCGGCAGCCGCCAGCGCGGCTCGGGGTCAGGCGCGCAGGGCGCCGGCGGCCCGGGCGAGGGCAAGAAGTCCTCCAAGCTGCTGGACCAGTTCGGCCGCAACCTGACCAAGCTCGCGTCCGAGGGCAAGCTCGACCCGGTCGTCGGTCGCGAGACCGAGATCGAGCGGATCATGCAGATCCTCTCCCGCCGCACCAAGAACAACCCGGTGCTGGTGGGCGAGCCCGGCGTCGGCAAGACCGCCGTCGTCGAGGGCCTCGCGCAGCGGATCACCAACGCCGACGTGCCCGAGCTGCTGAAGGGCAAGCAGATCTACACGCTTGACCTTGCGGCGCTGGTCGCCGGCTCCAAGTACCGCGGTGAATTTGAGGAGCGGCTCAAGAAGGTGATGAAGGAGATCACCCAGCGGGGCGACATCATCCTGTTCATCGACGAGCTTCACAACCTCGTCGGCGCCGGCGCGGCCGAGGGCGCGATCGACGCAGCTTCGATCCTCAAGCCGGCACTCGCCCGCGGGGAACTCCAGACCGTCGGCGCGACCACGCTCGAGGAGTACCGCAAGTATCTCGAGCGCGATTCGGCGCTTGAGCGGCGGTTCCAGAAGATCACCGTCGATCAGCCGACGACCGAGGAGACCGTGCAGATCCTCAAGGGGCTGCGCGACCGCTACGAGCAGCACCACAAGGTGAACATCACCGATGAGGCGCTCGAGGCGGCAGCCGACCTCGCGGACCGCTACATCTCCGACCGCTTCCTGCCCGACAAGGCGATCGACCTGATCGACGAGGCCGCCTCGCGGATGCGTATCAAGTCGATGACCTCACCACCGGCCTCCCGCGAACTCGAGGAGCAGATCACCGAGACGCGCCGGGCCAAGGAGGAGGCGATCGAAAACCAGGAGTTCGAGAAGGCCGCGAGCCTGCGCGACGACGAGCGCCGCCTGGCGCAGAAGAAGCGCGAGCTCGCCGAGCAGTGGGAAGCCGGTGAGATGACGGAGCGTCCGTCGATCGGCGAGGAGGAGATCGCCGACATCGTCTCGATGTGGACGGGAATCCCGGTCTTCAAGCTGACCGAGGCCGAGACGCAGAAGCTGATGCGGATGGAGGACGAGCTCCACAAGCGTGTGATCGGGCAGCACCCGGCGATCGAGGTCGTCTCCAAGGCGATCCGCCGTTCGCGGGCCGGGCTCAAGGATCCCAAGCGGCCGACCGGTTCGTTTATCTTCCTCGGCCCGTCCGGGGTCGGTAAGACCGAGCTGGCCCGGACGCTGGCCGAGTTCCTGTTCGGCGACGAGGACACGATGATCCGGATCGACATGTCCGAGTACATGGAGAAGCACGCGGTCTCCCGTCTGGTCGGTTCGCCTCCGGGCTACATCGGCTACGACGAGGGTGGCCAGCTGACCGAGGCCGTCCGCCGCAAGCCGTACAGCGTGCTGCTGCTCGACGAGATCGAGAAGGCACATCCGGACGTCTTCAACATCCTGCTGCAGATCCTCGAGGACGGCCGTCTGACCGACGCCCAGGGCCGGACCGTCGACTTCCGGCACTGCATCGTGATCATGACCTCGAACATCGGGGCCTCGGAGATCGCGCGCAACACGCCGCTCGGCTTCGCGGTCTCAGACGATGAGACCGGCATCACCTACGACGACATGAAGAACCGGATCATGGGCGAGCTCAAGAAGGTCTTCAGGCCTGAGTTCCTCAACCGGATCGACGAGGTGATCGTCTTCCACAAGCTCGCCAAGGAGGAGATCAAGGAGATCGTCGAGTTGCTGCTGACGCGAATCCGCGAGTCGATGGCCGAACGCGAACTGCAGCTCGAGCTGTCGGAGTCGGCCAAGGATCTGCTCGTCGAGAAGGGCTGGGATCCGGCGATGGGCGCACGCCCGCTACGCCGGGCGATCCAGCGCTACATCGAGGATCCGCTGGCGGACTTCGTGCTCCGCTCGCAGGTGCCGCCAGGATCGACGGTGCTCGTCGAGCCCGGCACCGGCGAGGGCGAAGAGGATGACGTCAAGCTGACGGTGATCGAGCCGGCGCCGAAGCCGACCCCGGTCGGCGTCGGAGCAGAGGGTGGCTCCTCCGACGACGAAGACGAGCACGGGGACACGGAGCCCTCGGCGTCGGACTCGCCCGAGAGCGCTCCGGACTCCGAATAGCTCGTCGTGTGACAAGTGTGTAACGCCGGCCCATAGACGTCGGGGCCGGCGCGTACGCTGAGCGGCGTGCCTCGATCGTCGTCCATGCACGTGTGCTCGGAGTGCGGCCATGAGACCGCGCGCTGGGCCGGGCAGTGCCCGGGGTGCGGGGAGTGGAACACGCTCGTCGAACACGTCCGTCGGCCGCCGCAACGGGCCGCGGGCGCTGGCGGCTCGGGCGGCGCAGGGCGCGGAGCTGGATCGGCGGCGCCCCTTCAGCCGGTCAGGCTGCGCGACGTGCAGGCCGCCGAAGAGCCCCGGCTGAGCACCGGGGTCGGGGAGCTCGACAACGTGCTCGGCGGAGGCATCGTGCCCGGTTCGCTGGTGCTGATCGGCGGCGCGCCGGGAATCGGCAAGTCGACGCTGACGACGATGGTGCTCGCGAACCTCGTCGCTGCGGGACGGCGGGCGCTGTACGTGTCGGCGGAGGAGTCGGCGGCGCAGATCCGGCTGCGGGCACAACGGCTGCGCACGGGCGATGCGTTGGCGGTGCCCGTGATCGCCGAGACCGACCTCGACACCGTGCTCGCGACGCTCGAGCAGGAGCGGCCAGAGGTGTGCGTGATTGACTCCGTTCAGACGCTGCACTCGGGCGCGCTGGCCTCGGCCGCCGGTTCCGTGGCGCAGGTCAGAGAGGTGGCCGGAGAGACGATGGAGGTCGCCAAGCGGCTTGGGATCGCGGTGCTGCTGGTCGGACACGTGACCAAGGAGGGGGCGCTCGCGGGGCCACGCGTGCTCGAGCACCTGGTCGATTGCGTGCTGCAGTTCGAGGGCGAGCGGGAGCGCACGTACCGCACGGTCCGTGCGATCAAGAACCGGTTCGGCTCGACCAATGACGCCGGCGTGTTCGAGATGCGTGACGACGGCCTGGTCGAGGTGCTCGACGCCTCGGCGCGCTTTCTGGCCGAGGCGACGCGCTCCCCCGGGAGCGTCGTCCTGTGCGCGATGGAGGGGTCGCGCCCGCTGCTGGTCGAGGTGCAGGCGCTGGTCAGCTCGTCCGAGCTGGTGCCGCCGAGGCGGGTCGTCGCCGGCCTGGACCGCAACCGCGTCGCGCTGGTGCTCGCCGTCCTCGGTCGTCATGGGGGCATCGGGCTGGGCGCCGCCGACGTCTTCGTCAACGTCGTCGGGGGCGTGCGCGTCGACGAGCCCGGCGCCGATCTCGCGGTCGCGCTCGCGGTCGCGAGCGCCGCCAAGCGTGTCGCGCTGACCGCCGAGGGCGGGCTGCCGCTGGCGTGCTTTGGTGAACTGGGGCTGACGGGCGAGCTGCGCACGGTCGCCCACTCCGATCGGCGGCTGGCCGAGGCCGAGCGGTTCGGTCTCGCGCCGGTCGCGGCGCCCAGCGCCCACGGTTCGCTGCGCGCGGTGCTTAGCAGCGTGATCGCGCCGCGGGCCGCCGCGGCCGCCGCCTGACTGCCGCGGGGACCGGCCGGGGGCGCCGTCTGAGCCTCGCGCGGGCCGGCCATCCGCCCGCCTGCGGTCGTCGTTTGCGACTCGGGCACGGTTACCTATGCAACCGTCTGCGGTCAGACCCCCTGCGCGCACCATTACGGCTAAAATCTCCCATGATGCCGCCGCGTTCCGGGGAAGAGCTCAAAGAAGAGCTCGAGTCTCGACAAGAGTCCCGGATCATGAGGGCGCTAGAGATGGTCGCCCCGGGGACCTCGCTGCGCGAGGGGATCGACAACATCGTCGACGCGCGGACCGGGGCGCTGATCGTGATCGGTGATACCGACGAGCTCGCGTTCCTGTTCTCGGGCGGGATCAAGCTCGACGTCGACTACTCGCCCGCGTTTCTGTACGAGCTCGCGAAGATGGACGGCGCGATCGTGCTCAGCTCGAATGCGACAAAGATCGCGCACGTCAATGTTCAGCTGACGCCCGACCCGACGATCCTGACGCTCGAGACCGGTACCCGGCACCGGACCGCCGAGCGGGTCTCCAAGCAGACCGACGCGATCGTGATCGCGGTCTCCGAGCGGCGCGAGGTTGTGTCGCTGTACGTCGACGGCGTGAAGTACATCCTCGAGGACATCCCCGTTGTGCTCGCCAAGGCAAACCAGGCGCTCGCGACGCTGGACAAGTACCGCAGCCGGCTCGACCAGGTCTCGACCCGGCTGACGGCGCTCGAGTTCGAGGGCGGCGTGACGTTGCACGACGTCCTGACGGTCCTGCAACGGGCGGAGCTCGTGACGCGGATGGCAGTCGAGATCGAGCGCTACATCGTCGAGCTCGGAACCGAGGGCCGGCTGATCGAGATGCAGCTCGACGAGACGATGGTCGGCGTGGCCGCCGACAAGGCCGCGCTCGTGCACGATTACCTGGTCGAGGACACCGACGAGGTGTTCGCGGTCGTCGTCGACCAACTCGTCAGGCTCCCCCATCAGGACTTGCTGGACTTCGGGCGACTAGCCGAGCTGCTCGGCTTCGACCGAAAACTGAACACCCTCGATTACCCCGTGTCTCCGCGCGGATTCCGGATCCTGGGTCGCATCCCCAGGCTGCCGCGACTCGTCGTGCAGCGGATCGTGACGGAGTTCGGAGGTTTCGAGGAACTGCTCGCCGCATCGGATGGCGAGCTGGAGACCGTCGACGGTGTCGGCGAGATCCGGGCGAAGGACATCCGCGAGGGCCTTCGCCGACAGCAGGAGATCAACTTGGTTGATCGCTACCTGCAGACGTAGTCGCAATCTGCGAGCGGGCTACGCCCGGCCCCGCACTGACAGAGGAGGACACCATCACAGAGCTAACGGAAGAGCAGCTGGATGATCTTGAGCCTGCTGAACCGCCCCCCCACATCGAGTTCGAGATCGGCGACAGCGTCGTCTATCCGCACCATGGAGCAGGCAAGGTTCTCCGCAAGGAGGAGAAGGAGGTGCTCGGCGAGAGCCGCGAGTATCTGACAATCAAGATCCTCCATAACGACATGACTGTCATGGTCCCGACCGAGAACGCCGCGCTGGCCGGACTCCGGCGCGTGATCGACGAGGAGACGGTCAAGAAGGTGCTCGCAGTGCTCGGCGACGAGTGCTCGGAAATGCCGAAGAACTGGAATCGGCGCTTCAAGCACAACCGCGACAAGATCAAGACCGGCGACATCTACGAGCTGGCCGAGGTGGTCCGAAACCTTGCGATCCGCGAAGCGGAGAAAGGGTTGTCCACCGGCGAGAAGCAGATGTTCACCCGCGCCAAGAAGATCCTCGCCTCCGAGCTGATGTATGCGCTCGAGATGGATGAGCAGCAGGTCGAAGAGCACCTCTACGGACTGCTCGGTGAATCTCATGTCAATGGCAACGGTCACGCCAAGTCCAACGGCAACGGTGCCGCCGGCCGCAACAGTGCTGCCAATGGCAATGCCCGCACCGGTGCCGGCGCTGGGCCGAACGGCCGATCCAACGGCAAGGTGGCCGTCGCGGCGAAGTAGAGCTCAAGAGATGGCGGTCGCGCTGATCGTGGCCGCGGGACGTGGCGAGCGCCTTGGATCGGACCGGCCCAAGGCGCTCGTAACACTCTGTGGGCGGCCAATGCTCGAATGGAGCGTTGCCGCCCTGCGTGCCGTCGAGGCGGTGGAGAAGATCGTGGTCGCGCTGCCGGCCGCCGCGCTCGGGGAGGCACCCGAGGGCACGATCGCCGTCGCCGGCGGAGCGCAACGTTCGCACTCGGTGCTCGCGGCGCTGCGGGCCGGCGAGGGTGACCCGGTGATCGTCCATGACGCCGCTCGCCCGCTGGCGACGCCGAGGCTGTTCGAGCAAGCGCTCGAGGAGCTCGAGCTTGCGCAGGCCGACGCGGTGATCGCCGCCGCGCCGGTGTCAGACACGATCAAGGAGGTCGGGACCGACGGCCGCACCGTCGAGCGGACGCTGGACCGAGCACGGCTGTGGGCGGTTCAGACCCCGCAGGTCTTCCGGCGCGCGGCGATCGAGCGAGCGCTCTCGGTTGCCGAGGATGAGCTCGCGCGCGCGACCGACGACGCCTGGCTAGTGGAGCAGGCCGGCGGCGTGGTGCGAGTCGTCGGCAGCGAGGCGTCGAATCTCAAGGTCACGACACGCGAGGATCTGCGGATCGCGGAGATGGTGCTGGCGGAGCGCCTTCGGTGAGCACCGCGACCGGGATCGGCTACGACCGTCACCGCCTGGTGGCCGGGCGCCGCCTCGTGATCGGCGGTGTCGAGCTCGAGCATGAGCTCGGGCTCGAGGGACACTCGGACGCTGACGTGCTCACGCACGCCGTGATCGACGCGGTGCTCGGCGCCTGCGCGATGGGCGACATCGGCGAGCACTTCCCCGACACCGACGAGCGCTACGCCGGCGCGGACTCGATCGAGCTGCTGCGAACGACGGTGACGCTCGTCGAGGAGGCGGGCTATGAGGTCCTGCACGTGGACGCGACCGTGTTACTCGAGCGACCGAAGCTGTCACCGGTCCGCGAACAGGTGCGGGCGACGCTCGCGGCCGCGCTCGATCTCGACGTCGGTCACGTGAGCGTGAAGGCGACCCGCGGCGAGGGGCTCGGGTTCGAGGGTCGCGAGGAGGGAGTCGCGGCGATCGCGATCGCGACGGTCGCGACGCGGGGGTGACGATCGGGGCGGCCCGGCCTACAGCCGCGAGCCGTCCCGATCGAGCCACTCGAGCCACACCCCGCTCGGATGAGCGGCGCCGAGGATCGAGCGGGTCAGCCGGCCGCGCCGGTAGGAGAGCCTGCTGATCGTGCCGAACACGCCGCCTCGGCGGGCTCGCTCCAGCAGCTCCGCCGGTGCGGGGATCGCGGTTACCGTCGAGGTGGCCGCGGCTCCCATCGGGACGAGGGGGTCGGTCGAGATCCAGTCGAGGTCGCGCTTGCGTCCGACTGCGTCGACGATCTCCCTGAAGCGCTCGAGCTCTGCCGGTCTGAAGAAGACATTGACGTAGCTGTCCGCGATGCAGATCAGCGGGCCGTTAGGGATCCCATCGAGGAGGTCGGGGAGCAGTTCGCAGGCGTCACCGCGCAGCGAGCGCGCCGGGTGGGCGAGCGCGACCTCGGCCGCTTGGTGAAATCGTGTCACGGCCCCGATCTCCTGCGGCACGCACGCTGTCAGCCACCCGCGGACGGCGCGGTCAGTCAGATCGAGTGGCTCGATGTCGATTCCGACGCGGTCGGCGATGACCGGTAGCTCACTCGGGATCGGCGGCACGAGCCCGCCTCTGAGCTCGACGTCGATCGTCACCGGCGCGTCCCGGGGACCGACCTCCCAGACCCGGTCTTGCGCGCCGCGGAACATGTACCGGTAACGGTCGAAGTGGAGCGCCAGCCCGGCACCCGTGCCGATGTCGACGAACACGACCTCGCGTCCGGAGTCCGCAGCGCCGGCCAGCGCGGACACGAACTCCGCGCACCGGCCGACCTCGTTCATCTGGTAGCGGTGGCGCGCGCAGAGCTCGCGCAGCTGACCTCGATGCTGCACGCAGAAGTCCCGGTACTCGGCGGCAAAGCCGGGGCCCAGCGGTGGTTGGGGCTCGCCCAGTCGCGGAAACAGGTCACGCAGCGGCTGTGGCTCCAGAGACAGAATCAGCGAGGTGGCTGCGGCTGTGAAGAGCAACGGCGGCAGGCGATCCCGCGGGATCGTCGCCGCGATCGCAAGCAGCTCGGGGTCATCTCGCAGGGTCGCGAACTGGGCGGCGGTCAGCTGCCAGGACGGTGGAGAGCCCGGAGCCGACCATGCCGCCGCCACCATGTCGGCCTGCTCGGCGATCAGGGCGCGCTCTGTCACGTCGTTATCATGACGCTCGCATTTTTCGGGAGCGAGTGGGGAGGTCGCGGTGTCCGAGGAGACGATGGTCGAGCTCGCGCAGCAGGCGCTGGCGACGCAAGGCGTGGAAGATCAGCTGATCGCGGTCGGCACCGGCGCCGGCTCGCTGGCGGGGATGCGAGCCGCTGACAGAGCCTCGGGGCTGCCGGCCAAGATGCTGGTCGGGGTGTCGGCAACCGCCGTATACGGGTTCGCGGCGGCGACGCGACACTCGGCACCGACCGGGTTGGTGTTCAGCGTCCCCCGAGACGGGCTGACGGCCAAGGTCCACCAGCGGCTCAACGTGCGCGTGCTCGAGCTGATCGACCCAAGCGGGGCGAGCATCGAACTCGAGGGAAATCGGCTCCCCGTGACTCACTCGGGCGACGTGATCAGGGAGCTGACCGGCTGACCGGCGGCCGGCGGCGGTGCCGTGAGCGAGCCGGGCAGCAGGTGAACAGGAGATGAACTCGCACCGCTGAGGGCCCCGGGGGCCTTTTCCGCTGCCAGAATCACACGATGGAAGACCATGCCCGGGGCACCGTGCTGGTCGTCGACGACGAGCCGACGATCGCCGAGGTGGTATCGCGCTACCTCGAGCGCGCCGGCTATCGCACGCGGGTCGCCTCCGACGGCGTCCAAGCTCTGGCGGAGGTCGCCAACGAGCGTCCCGACCTGGTCGTACTGGACCTCATGCTGCCCGGGATCGACGGCCTCGAGGTGATGCGCCGGCTGCGCGAACAGGAGCGCGGGCGGATCGCGACGATCCTGCTGACGGCCAAGGGCGAGGAGTCAGACCGGGTGGTCGGCCTGCGACTGGGCGCCGATGACTACGTCGTCAAGCCGTTCTCGCCGGCGGAGCTGGTCGCCCGGGTCGACGCGGTCCTGCGGCGGGTCGACACCTCGCCGAGCCGCTCGCAGCCAGTCGTTTGCGGCGATCTGACGATCGACCCGACCTCGCGCCGGGTGTACGCCCGCGGCGAGGAGGTGCAGCTGACCCAGCGCGAATTCGACGTGCTCCTGTTCCTCGCCCGCCACCCCGGCCAGGTGTTCTCGCGCAACCAGCTGATGGACGCGATCTGGCAGTACTCGTTCTACAGCGATACCTCGACCGTGACCGTGCATATCCGGCGGCTGCGCGCCAAGATCGAGCGGGACCCGGCGCAGCCGCGCCACATCGAGACCGTGTGGGGCGTCGGCTACCGGTTCGCGCCATGAGCGCTGACCACGACAATCGAGCTCCCGTGGCCCGCTGGTCGGCGAGGGTCCGAGATCAGGCCGGCTCGCTGTCGCACCAGTTCGCGCTCGTGGTCGCGATCGCGGTCGCGCCGGTGCTCGTCGCGCTGGTCGTCGTCTCGGCCCTGATGGTGCTGTCCGATCACGAGGCGGTGCTGGTCGCCGCGATCGTCGTCGCCGCGGGTGCGCTCGCCGTGGTGGGGGCGAAGCTGGTCTCGGCCGGAATCCTGCGCGACGTCGAGGCGGTGCGGGATGGGCTGCGGGCGGTCGGCGCGGGGGAGCGCAACGTCACGATCCGAACGAGTGCCGGCGACGAACTGTCCGAGCTCGCGCAGGCAGCGAACGCGATGATCGCCGATCTGCGCGTCGAGCAGGCCGCGCGCGACCAGTCAGACCGGGCACGGCGGGACCTGGTCGCGGCCGTGTCACACGATCTGCGGACGCCGATCACGTCGTTGCGGCTGCTGGCCGAGGCGGTCGGTGACGAGATCGTCGTCGACCCCGATACGCGGCGCGGCTACCTGGCACGGATGCGCACCCATATCGACGCGTTGAGCGCACTGATCGATGACCTGTTCGAGCTCTCGCGGATCGAGGCTGGGGACATCAACTGGTCATGGGAGCGCGTCGCGCTGCGCGAGCTGGTCGGTGAGACGGTCGAGGCGATGCGCGTCCAGGCCGAGGCGAAGGGGATCGCCGTGGTCGCCAACGTCCCCCGCGGTCTGGCGCCGGCTCGCGCGAACCCCGAGAAGCTTCAGCGCGTCCTGTTCAACCTGATCCAGAACGCGATCCGCCACACTCCGGCTGACGGGAGCGTGGTCGTGCGGGCCGAACCGGTGGAGTCGAGGATCGAGGTCGAGATCGCCGACAGCGGCGGCGGGATCGCGCCCGAGGAGCGCGAGCGGGTGTTCACGGCCTTCTACAGGACGGGCGCCGACGCCGCCCGGACGGGCGATGGAGCAGGACTCGGTCTCGCGGTCTCACGAGCGATCGTCGAGGCGCACGGCGGCCGGATCTGGATGGCCGACTCCAACGCCGGCACCCGGGTGCGCTTCAGTCTGCTGCCCGGCTGACGTCTACCTTCGGTACAGCTCTGTACTCAGATGGTACGCTGGCGTAACAGTGAACCTTGCACACAACATGATCTGCTCGTCTGACCGGTGGGCTCGCCGGGTCAAGGACAAGCTGGTGCCATGGGGCCTCGACGGCATGTCACTCGGTGACGACGTGCTCGAGATCGGACCTGGCTTTGGCGCCACGACCAGGCTGCTGGCTCCCAGGGTGCCGCGGCTGACGGCGCTCGAGCTCAGCGACCGCTACTGCGAGCAGTTGCGGCTCGCGCTTGGCAACACGGTGGAGGTGGTCCAGGGAGATGCGACCGCGCTTCCGTTCGCCGCCGGGCGTTTCTCGGCGGTCGTGTGCTTCACGATGCTGCACCACATCGACCCGCCGGCGCTCCAGGACCGCGCGTTCGCCGAGGTCGCACGGGTCCTGTGCGACGGCGGCGTGTTCGCCGGCACGGACAGCATCGGGGCCGGGCGGTTGTTCAAGGTCATCCACGTCGGCGACACGCTGGCGCTGGTGGACCCTGCGGGCCTGCCGACACGACTGACCCGCGCGGGACTCAGCGAGCCGAGCGTTGACCGGACCGAGCGCTCGTTCCGGTTCCGCGCGTACAAGCGCGGATGACCCGAGCCGCGGCGGCACGTCCGGAGGTCGCGCCCCACATCGTCGATGCCGCCCGTCACGTGCTCGCGAGCGACGGGCTCGCGGCGGCGACGCTCGAGCGGATCTCGGCCGCTGCCGGCGTGTCGCGGATGACGCTTCACCGGCGCGGCGTCTCCAAGCAGGACATCCTCAGCGCTGTCGCCGTGCGTCTGCAGGGCGAGTACCGCGACGCGTTCTGGACCGCGCTGGTCGCCGAGGGGTCGGCGAGGGACAGGCTGCGGCTGGCGCTCGAGCTCCAATGCGAGCTGAGCGAGCGCAACCTGGCGATCTTCGACGCGCTCTCGGCCGCCGCCCGCAGCGCGATCTTCCACGAGCCGGGGCCGGAGGCCGCGACGCGGGCGGTGTTCGTCGCGCCGCTGCAGCGACTGCTGCTCGACGGCGCGACCGACGGCACGCTGATCGCCGTCGATGACCCGGCCCGGACTGCGACCGTGCTGTTCAACGCCGTCGGCCACACCTACCGGCACCTGCGCACCGGTCACGGGTGGGGTCCCAAGCGGGCTCGCGACGGGGTGCTCGAGCTGGTCCTGGTCGGGCTCGTCGTCCGCTAGAGCAGGGGCGTGACGAGCCGCGATCAGCTGGCGTCCTCGACAATCATTCGAGGTCCGTGGTCAAGGACGGGCTTAATCGCCGAACTGATCTGGGTCCAGCTTCAAGCCGCGTCTGAGGGAGTGCAGCAGCGCGTCAAACCTGCACGGGCCGCTCGGGCACCCGTGTTCGAGCTCCCACTGCAGGGACATCGCTGCGCATGAGGCGCATTCAAATCCGAACGTGCCGACCGAGCCGGCGAGCGTGTGTGCCGCCGCCCGCGCCTCGCAGATCAAACCGGGTTCGAGCTTGCCGGCTCGAAGTCCCACGGCCGCATCCTCGATCACACGCACTCGATCGACGACGTCATCCAGGTGCTCGTCCCAGATCGCCTGCAGGCAGAGCGGTCTCATGCCGTCCATCCCAGCAGCGTCTC
This sequence comes from uncultured Solirubrobacterales bacterium, assembly GCA_963770885.1. Taxonomy (GTDB): domain Bacteria; phylum Actinomycetota; class Thermoleophilia; order Solirubrobacterales; family Solirubrobacteraceae; genus Palsa-465. The sequence goes on from CAVYRI010000005.1 coordinate 987,196, forward strand.
CAGGCGGCGTGCAAACGTGCTCAGCCCGAAGGGCTTGGCGATCAGTCCGCGCACCGACGGCGCTGGGTTGTCATCCGGCTCTGAAGCGGTCAGCATCAAGATCGGGATCGACGACGTCGCATCGGCCCCCGCGAGCTCGCGAGCCGCGGCCGGCCCGTCCATACCCGCCAGTACGCAATCAAGCAGGATCGCGTCGGGGCGCTCCCGAGCGGCGGTCAGGAGCCCCTCGTCGGCCGACCCGGCGTCCAGCACGTCCACGTCGTCAAGCGCGATCCGAACCGCTTCGCGAATCATCATCGAGTCGTCGATCACGAGTACTCGCCGGCGTGATTGGTCGACGGGTTGGCCGTCCGCGCGTGGCTGATGCATCCTGCTTGGAGTGTCGGATCGCGGCGGTGTGTGCGCAGCGGGGAGTTCCCCGCCGTGAGTACGGCCGACTACGGGTTCAGGGCTCGAGCGGGCAGCCGAAATCGTGTCAATGACCGATAAGCTCACCCCGCGACACGCCACGTCGGCGGCGCGCATCGCTGGCGCTGGAACACCGATCGCCGTGCTCGCGATGACCGCGGTCGGCTTCGCGCTCCAGGCCTACTGCGAGCACAGACCGGGTGCCTTCACTCTAGGCCGCGCCTACGAGGCACTCGGGCGGCCCGATCCAGCGCGACGGGCGTACGAGCTGGCACCGCTACAGCGCCTGGATGTGAGTCGCAGGGTTTGGGGGACTACGGGCCAAATCGGCGGAACGGTACTGATCAGCTCTGCGGCCCTCCTGCCGAGATCATTCGTATGAGCTGTCCGGGTGATTTTCCGGGTGCGGGCCGACTGTGTCCGGACACGCCGGCGATCGGGCCGGGATGAACCCGATCGCCGCGATCCAGCGCGCGATCGCACACCTGCGCCGCCAGGCGAGATGGGCGCCGACGGCCGTCGCGATGGGCATCGTGCTGGTCGCCTACGGCGTCTGGCAGTCGCTGTCGTCGTTCACCGGGCACCGCGCACTGATCGGGGATGCCTTCTTCTACGCGGTGGCCCTGACGGCGATCCTCTCGTTCCTCGGCGCCAGCGGCCGCTGCCGAGCCCAACCGCGGCTGCGCTCGGCCTGGTTGCTGCTGACCCTCGCCGGCGCGTGCTACCTGGCAGGTGATTTGGCGCAGAGCATCTATCAGTTTGTCGGCCGTCTGCCATATCCGTCGGTGGCCGATCTGTTGTTCCTCGCCTTCTATCCGGTCGCATTCTGCGCTTTTCTGCGCTTCGCGCCCAAGGACCTCGGCGCGAGCGAGCGGACGCGTCTCCGGCTCGATCTTGCGGTCGTGGCTGTCACCACGGCGGCACTGATGACGTACGTGGCCTTGGGCCCGACCGTGTTGAAAAGCAGCCCCAATCCCTTCAAGGCGGCCGTCTCGATCGCCTACCCGGTTGGCGACATGATCCTCCTTGTTGGCCTCGGCTACGTGCTTCTGCGCGGAAACATCGGCTCCAGCAGGCGCGCGCTTCAGTTCCTGGCCGCGGGGGCCTTGTTCTTCGTCGCGGCGGACATCATCTACAACTACATCCAGCTTCATTCGGTCTATCACGACGGTGACCCGGTCGATTCGCTGTGGATGATCGGGGTCGCACTGTTCGCGATCGCCGGCGCGGCGCAGAAGACTTCGTACCAGACGGTCAGGCCCCGATCCGGCATGGGGCTTAAGCGGCCGAGCTGGTTGCCTTACGTCGCGGTCGCCGTCGGGTTCGGACTGTTGATCTTCAGCGAGCGCCACGACGCAGTTCTCCCGGCGACGGTGATGGTGTCGGCCGTCGTGCTCGCGACGCTCGTCTCGGTCCGCCAGCTGCTCGCGCAGCGCGATCTGCTGGTGACGCAGAGCAAGCTGAGGTATGAATCGATGCACGATCCGCTCACCGGATTGCCGAACCGTGCGCTGATCATGGACCGGATGGCGCAGATGCTCGCGCGAGCCCGTCGCGCCCGGGACCCGATCGCCGCCCTGTATGTCGATCTCGACGCCTTCAAGCAGGTCAACGACACGCTTGGCCACGGCGCCGGCGACGAGCTCCTGCGCGTCGTCAGCGACCGGCTCTCAGACGCTACGCGCGAGACCGATACCGTCGGCCGGCTGGCCGGTGATGAGTTCGTGCTGCTGCTCGAGCCCTGCACGCCTGGCTCGACCGCCGAGCACGTTGCAGAGCGGATCTGCGAGGGCCTGCGAGTTCCGGTTGAGCTGGCCGATGGCGAGGCATGGAAGCTGTCGATCACCGCCAGCATCGGAATCGCGCTCGGGCTCGACGGCTCGGCCGATGAGCTGCTGCACAACGCCGACAGCGCTCTCTATGAAGCCAAGCGGGAGGGCAAAGACCGGTGGGTGATGTTCGATCACACGATCGAGACGGTCACCGGGGACAAGATCGGGATCGCGATCGATCTTGAGCAGGCGCTCGAGCGCGACGAGCTATTCCTCGTCTACCAGCCGCTCTTCGATCTCGAGAGCGGGTCGATCACTGGCGTCGAGGCGCTGATCCGGCTGAGGCACCCGGTCCACGGCGTGATCCCACCGGGACGCTTCATCCCGCTCGCCGAGCACGCGGGGATGATCGGTCCGATCGGGCGCTGGGTGCTGCGCAAGGCATGTCAGACGGCCGTCGGATGGCGCGACAGCGGGCGGCCGATCGGCATGTCGGTGAACGTTTCCGCCTACCAGCTCGACGACCGCGATCTGGTCGGTGACGTGGCCGAGGCGCTCGAGCTGACCGGGCTCGACGCGGGCGCGCTGACGCTCGAGATCACAGAGACGGCGCTGATGCGCGACGCCGACGATGCCGCGCTGAGGCTTGAGGCGCTCAAGCGACTCGGCGTCAGGATCGCGATCGACGACTTCGGCACGGGGTACAGCTCGTTGGCATACCTGGATCGCTTCCCGGTTGACGCGTTGAAGATCGACCGCTCGTTCGTGTCCGGGATCGCCGGCTCGCGCGATTCGAAGGCGATCATCCACGCCCTCGTGTGGCTCGGCAAGAGCCTCGGGCTCGAGACGCTCGCCGAGGGAATCGAGCAGACCTTCCAGCTCGACTATCTGCGTGCCGAGCAATGCGACACCGGGCAAGGGTTCCTGCTTGGTCGCCCGCTGGCGCCCGAGCAGATCGACGATCTGCTGGCAACCGAGCCGGCGTTGACGACCGGCTGACACCTAACTCGGGGACCGGATCGCTGCGTTGGGGGGCGCTAGGGTAGCCGGACGTTGCGGACAATCTCGCTGCACGACACGAAAGCAGGGCGCGTGATCGAGCTCAAGCCGGCTGCCGGCGAGCTGATCCGGATCTACGCCTGCGGCCCGACCGTGTACGGACGGATACATGTCGGCAACGCACGGCCATTCGTGGTCTTCTCGCAGCTGAAGCGCTTCCTGGTCAGCGAGGGCTACGCGGTGGAGTTCGTGGCAAACATCACCGATGTCAACGACAAGATCTACGCCGCGGCGCTGCAGGCCAGCGTCGGCAGCGCCGAGCTCGCGCGCGAGATGACCGAGTTCTACATCGCCGACACCGAGGCGCTCGGTCTCGGCCGCCCCGACGCCGAGCCGCTCGCAAGCGAAACGATGGGTCCGATCGTCGGGCTGATCGACCGGTTGGTAGGAGGGGGACACGCTTATGCCGCCGGTGGCGATGTCTACTTCTCCGTCCGGGATTACCCCAATTACGGGGAATTATCGCACCGCAACATCGACCAGATGGACCAGGGCGAGGGGGTCGCGGGCGCCGACCGCAAACGTGATCCGCTCGACTTCGCGCTCTGGAAAGGACGCAAGCAGGGCGAGGACACTGCGTGGGAGTCCCCGTGGGGCCCCGGCCGGCCCGGCTGGCACATCGAGTGCTCGGCGATGGCCGAACAGACGCTCGGCCTCGGGATCGAGATCCACGGCGGTGGCAGCGACCTGCTGTTCCCGCACCACGAGAACGAGGCCGCTCAGACGTTCGCTGCCCACGGGCAGCCGCTGGCTCGCATCTGGATGCACAACGGGATGGTCCGCCTCGACAGCGAGAAGATGTCCAAGTCAATCGGCAACACGTTCGTGCTGCACCGGGCGCTCGAGTACTTCGGCCGCGATCCGCTGCTGATGTACTTTTGCGGCGCCCATTACCGTCAGCCGATCGAGTTCGACGACGCCCGGCTCGACGAGGCGCGGGCCCAGTGTGCCCGGATCCGCGAGGCGGCGCGAAGGCTCAACGACGGGCCGAGCCCGGAGTGGTCGGCGGAGCTCCGAGAGGAGTTCTCCGATGCGTTGGCGACCGATTTCAACAGTCCGCGTGCGCTGGCCGCCGTGTTCGACTGGGTCCGGGAGGCAAACCGCAGCGACAGCGGCGCCGTCGGCCGCGAAGACCTGCGCGAGATGCTCGATGTGTTCGGGCTCGCCAACCTGCTCGAGGCCGAGGCTGAGCAGGCGCCGCCGGATGTGATCGAGCTGATCGCCGAGCGTGACCGAGCCCGCGAGGAACGTGACTTCGCTCGTGCCGACCGCGTCCGCGACGAGCTGCGGGCGCTCGGGTGGGAGGTCCGCGATGGTCCCGGCGGCCCGGAGCTGATCCCGATCCGATGAGCGCTCGGGCCGGGCAGCCGTGATCGTCTACGGCCGCAACCCGGTGCGCGAGGCGATCCGGGGTCCGCGGAGGGTGTCGAGGATCTGGGCGACGGCCAACGCTCGCCGCGAGTCCTGGCTGGCGCCGCTGGCGTCGATCACGATCCAGGCCGGGGCCGAGGAGCTGGCGCACGTCTGCGGATCGGCGGAGCACCAGGGTGTCTGCGCGGAGACCGGCGACTATCGCTATGCGGTCGCCGATGAGCTGCTGGCGCTGCCCGAGCCGATGATTGTGGCGCTCGACCAGGTGCAGGATCCCCAGAATCTAGGCGCGATCGCCCGCAGCGCCGAGTGTGCGGGGGCATCTGGGCTGGTGATCACCGAACGCCGCGCGGCCGAGGTGACGCCGGCGGTCTGCAAGGCCTCGGCCGGGGCGGTCGAGCATCTCCCGATCGCGAAGATCCGTAATCTCGCCGACTTCCTCGCTCAGGCCAAGAAAGCAGGATTCTGGTGCTACGGGGCCGACCAGGGAGGCCGGCTTGATTACGCGTCCGCCGACTTCGCCGGACCTGTGGTGCTGGTGCTGGGCTCCGAGGGTCGCGGCCTGCGCCCGCGGGTCGCGGCGGCTTGCGACGGGCTCGTCTCGATCCCTGTCCGAGGCATGGTTGAGTCGCTCAGCGTCGGCGCCGCGGCAGCGGTCTTGATCTACGCGGTGGCGCAGAGCCGGCAAGGAAACTTGCAGCGCTCTTGACATCGGTGCGTTGCTATGTCAAGCTCGCCGCCTTAAATAAGGATCAACTCGAGCTTTAGGGCTTGGGTGGAGGGAGAGCGAGGCCGTCGTTGGCCTGCTTTCCGGATGGCCAATAATGGTGCGGCGCCAGGGGAGGTAGCGCGCCACGAAATGTCCGATCTCTCGCCTCTGGGCGGGGGGTAACAAGGAAGGTTCTCGTGGCCCGACTGTCTGCTTACTCTCAGCCTCAACCTAAGGTTGATGATGGTTATCTCATCGCCCTGGCCAAACAGGGGCACACCGACGCCTACGACCGGATCGTCCGCCGCTACTACGGCTTCGTCCGGCTCAAGGCCTCGTCTTACTTTCTCGCCGGCGGCGACTCCGACGACCTGATCCAGGAGGGCCTGGTCGGCCTCTACAAGGCGGTCCGCGATTATCGGACCGACCGCGAATCGAGCTTCCGCAACTTCGCTGAGCTCTGCATCACACGTCAGATCATCACCGCGGTCAAGACGGCGACGCGCAATAAGCACACGCCGCTGAACCAATACGTGTCGTTTTCGAGCACTCCGGCGGGATCGTTCGGAGACAGCGAGCCCACCCTCGACGAGATGCTCCCCGGTCCGACCGTCCATGATCCGGTCAACCAGGTGATCTCATCAGAGGAGCTGCGGGCACTGGTGGCCTGCATCTCGACTGCGCTTTCAGAGCTCGAATCGCGCGTGCTGGCGCTGTATCTCGACGGTCATTCCTACGAGGAAGTGGCTCGCCGGCTCGATTGCGACTGCAAGACGGTCGACAACGCGCTGCAGCGCGTCAAGCGCAAGGTCGGCCAGCATCTGTCAGACCGCAACGTGCCGGCGTAACCGGCCGGGGGCCGGGGGCGGGCCCGGGGGTGAGCCGGGGCGGGCCGGGGCGGCCGGGGTGACTGGAGCGCCGCCGCGCACCTTTCGTGTTTGATTAGACGGTGCGCATGATCCGCAACCACGCGCTGCTGCTCGCTGTTGGGCTCAGCTGCCTGGCGGTCGGCGCGGGCGCGAGCGCGATCGCTGTGGCCGGTGCCGCGAGCGGTGGCTCGGCCCACTCGACCCAGTCGTGGCCGATGCCCTCGGGGCATGCGCTGAGGATGTGGCGGGCGGTGCGCCGACACGACCTGCGGCGGGCAATGCGCTGGCGGGCAATGCACGGCAACGGGGCGATCGGGCTGGCGCCGCTTGCCTGGCGGGCCGTCCAGGGCAGCCTGGTCGTCAAGACCGCGCACGGCTTCCAGACCTTGACGCTGCAGCGCGGCACGGTCGATTCGGTCAGTGGGCAGCAGCTGAAGCTCACGGAAGGGATTCCGGGCTCGGCGTACAGGTCGCTGACGCTCATGATCCCCGCCGGCGCGTGGATCCGCGACAACGGCCGGGCGGTGACGCTGGGCGACCTGAAGGCGGGCCAACGGGTGGTCGTGATCACCACGCCGCAGCGGACGTTCGTGCTCGGGCACTCGCGGCTCGCGCCCTGAGTCGGTCTGGTCAGTCTGCGAGCGGACCGAGCTTCGGCTCGAGCCCGTACGTGCAAAACGCGCGAAAGCGCGAGAAGGTCTGATGCTGAGGCCCGTGAAAGTCCGACGAGCCGGTGCTCAGCAGGCCGAGCTCGGTACACCGGTTGACCAGCAGCTCGGTCTCCTCGCGGGTATGGGTGACGTAGAACGACTCGACGCCGTCGACGCCGGCCGCCCGGAAGCGGTTAATCGCAGCGAGCACATCAGCGGGGTCCTTGACGTCCCAGAACGGGTGGGCCCAGACGGCCAGCCCGCCCGCAGTATGGATCAGCTCGATCGCCTCCTCGACCGACGGGGCCTCGCGGTCTCTGAACGCGGGTCGGCCCTCGATCAGGTACTCGACCAGAAACGCGGTCGGATCGAGCAGCCCCTCCTTCTCGAGGCGGTCATGATTGGCCGGGACGGTGACCACGGCCTGCGCGAGGTGGGGGCGGCCGATCGCCTTGCCCTCAGCGGCGCGCTGGTCAAGCACGGCCTGGTCGAGCTCGTAGCCCATGTCCTGCAGCGCCTGCGCCATCTTCTGCGCACGCAGCTCACGGTCAGACCGCGAGCGCTCCAGCGCCCTGACCAGCGTCGGATTATCCGGGTCAATCAGATAGCCGAGCACGTGCAGGTCCTGGCCGCCCTCCCAGATCGAGGTGATCTCGGTTGCCGGGACAAGGCCGACGCCGAGCTCAGTGGCAGCCCGCTGCGCCTCGGCGACGCCGGCCGCCGTGTCGTGGTCAGTCAGCGCGAGCAGCTGCACCCCGGCGGCGGCCGCCGCCTCGACGACGCCACTCGGGGTCAGCCCGCCGTCGGAGTGGATCGAGTGGCTCTGCAGATCGAAAGTCGGTTCGCTCACGGCAGGCGAGCGTAGCCAGCCCACGTCGCCGCCGCGTGCAGACCCCGTGCATCAAGCCCGGTGATAGGTGAGAATCACGGTCCCGGAGTCCAGCCGCTTGGCGTCCACACACTTCAGGATCGGCGCATCGCGGAGCCCCTCCAGCAGTTGCTTGCCCTGACCGAGGATGATCGGGAAGATCATCAAGCGGTACTCGTCGATGAGGTCACTTGCAGCCAGCGCGCGAACCAGCGTGGCGCTTCCGGCGACCAGGATGTCGCCTCCATCCTGCTCGCGGAGCGCGGTGACCTCCGTGGCCAGGTCTCCGGTGAGGATCGTCGAGTTGTTCCAGTCGGCGCTCCCGAGTGTCCGCGAGACGACGTACTTGGGCATCGAGTTCATCTTGTCCGCAAACCCGACCTCGTCGGTCCGCCCGGGCCAAGCCGCGGCGAAGCCCTGATACGTGACCCGTCCGAGCAGCATCGCGTCGTGTTCGTTGACTTCGTCGAGCTTGTATTTCATGCCGACGGGATCGTCGAACTTGAACGTCCAGCCGCCGATCGCGCTCCCTTCAGCGCCGCCCGGATCCTCGATCACGCCGTCGAGCGAGACGAATTCAGAGACCACTATCCGTCGCATCGGAGTCCTCCTATTTTTTTATGCCCTACGGACGCGTCGAACGAGCCGCGTCGATTTCGACAACGACTTCAGTCGGCCGTCAAACGCGGGTCGCGACGCTGCTCTTGCGGGGGACGATCGTGGTCGGAAGTGGCGAACGCTGACGCGGCAGCCTCCGGATCGCGTACAGCCCGCCGAGCCCGACCAGCGCGAGCGTGATCGCGCCCAATCCCAGCCCGGCCCGCGGTCCGATGACATCCGACATCCAGCCGACGATCGGCCCTCCGATCGGGGTCGACCCTTGGAACGCGACGAACCACAGCGACATCACGCGTCCGCGCATCTCGGGCTCGGAGTTCAGCTGCAGGGTCGAGTTTCCGGTCGACATGAACGCGATGCTGCCCGCACCTGCGAGCGCAAGCGCCACCATCTCGACCCCGAGCGTCGGCGCGACGGTCGCAAGCGTCATCGCGATCGCAAACCAGAACGAGGCCAGCACCAGAGGCCGGAGTCCGGTGCTGCCGCGCGCCGCGACCAGCAGTCCGCCGATCACGGCCCCGAACCCCATCGACGCGGTCATGAAGCCGAACCCCGTCGCGCCGACGTCGAGCCCGCGGTCGGCCATCACCGGCAGCGAGACCTGGAACTCGTAGGTCAAGCAGCCCGCGAGCCCCATCATCAGCAGTGGCACCGCCAGCTGTGGCGTCGAGCGCACGTATCGCAGGCCCTCGCGCAGCTGCCCCCGACCTCGCTTGGTGGGGATCGTCGGAGACAGCGCCCGAGTGTTCATCGTGATCAGTGACGCGACCACGGCGACGAAGCTGCCGGCGTTGACGAGGAAGCAGATCCCGACGCCGACGGTCGCGATCAAGATGCCGGCCACGGCCGGGCCGATCGTTCGCGCGACGTTGACCAGCACGGAGTTGAGGCTGACCGCGTTTCGCAGATGTTCGGGGCCGACGAGCTCGAGCATGAACGACTGGCGCGCCGGGTTCTCGAAAGCGTTGTTGAGGCCCAACAGCGCCGCCAGGACGCCGATCTCCCACAGGGTCACGGCGCCGGTCACCGTCAGCACCCCGAGCGCGAGGGCCTGGAGGCCCATCGCGCTCTGAAGCGCGATCATCATCTTGCGCTTGTCGACGCGGTCGGCGATCACGCCGCCGTACGGGCCGAGGAACAGCACCGGCACCGTCTGCAGGCCGATCACCACCCCGAGCCAGGTGCTCGAGTGGGTGAGGCTCAGAACCAGCCACGCCTGGGCGGTCATCTGCATCCAGGTGCCGATCAGCGAGATCGCCTGGCCGCTGTAGTAGCGGCGGTAGTTGGGGACCGAAAGGGCGGCGAAAGTGACGCGTCCAGCGCGGACCACGCGGGTCACGAGCGCCCGTCCTGCAGCTCCTGTGCCAGCGCCTCCAGCGCTGGGAGGGCAGTCTCGATCAGCTGCTGGTCGCTCTCGGTCAGGCCCTCGAGCGCGTGGTTGAGTGCGGCGGTCCGCTCGCGGCGCATCCGTTCGGCGAGCCTGCGCCCGGCGGGCGTGGCCTTGACTCGCGCTGCGCGCCGGTCACCGGCGTCTTTGACCCGCTCGACCAGCCCAGCGTCGGCCAGCCCGGCGATCACCCGCGACAGCATCGTCGGGTTCAGCCCCTCGGCCTCGGCCAGCTGCGAGAGCCTGAGCTGATCGCCGCGGACGATCCGAAGCAGCACCGCGCTCTTGGTCGGCGTCAGCCCGGCGGCGGCGCCGGCCGCGGTCGGGCGTAGGCGCCGAGAAAGGCGTGCGATCGCGACGCGCAGCCGGACCGCGGTCTCTTCGTCGAGGATCGGGGCGGTGGTGGCCAAATGCCTTCCTAAATACTTGCTTGCTGGCAAGCACTATTTTAGCACCCGCGATTGGGCCCCGCCCGCGCCCGCGCCGAGGCAAGCGTTGGGCATCTTGCTCGCTCGCGAGCAAGATCTCCGACGCTTTGGCGGCGGCGTGTCTACTCGTCGTCGGAGTCGTCGTCGCCTTCGGTGGCGACGATCAACACATTGCAGTGCGCGCGGTGCGAGACCTTGTTGGGGACGTTGCCGAGCGCGAACCGCCGGCGGCCGTGCATCCCCTTGCTTCCGACGACGATCAGCGTCGCGCCGACCGAATCGGCGACGCCGAGCAGCGCATCGGCGGGATCGTCGCGCACCGCATGGGTGGTCACCTCGACGCCTCCGTGGCGGACCACGGCAGCGGCCTGGCTGAGGATCGCCTCGACCTTGTCATCCGGGAGCGGCGCCCACACCTTCGCGGCGCCCTCTGGAGCCCCGTGCACACGCGCGCCGCGCAGCGGCTCGAATGCCGACACGACGTGGACCTTGCCGTCAAGCGCCTTCGCGAACCTGATTGCCTCGGCGACGGCCTTGTTGGCCGTATCTGAGCCGTCAGTTCCGACTACGATCGCATCGTCCATGGGTCGTCCTCCTCGGTCCGCCGGGGTCCGGCGTAGACCCTACCGTGCGCGGCGGGGATCGTGGCGTTGGTAGCCTGGGTCGGGCGCTCGGTCGCGCACGTGTGCGACTGACAACGACACGTCATGGGCTTGTTCGTCTATCTGCTGTTGCTCGCACTGCTCGGCTTGGTGACCGGCGGGCTGGCGCGCCTGGTTCTTCCTGGCGCCGACCCGATGTCGCTCATGCAGACGACCGCGCTCGGGCTCGCCGGATCGTTCATCGCGGGGCTGATCGGGCTGGCACTGTGGGGCCGAGGGGTTCCCGGGCTGCTGCTGTCGATCCTGTGCTCGACGGTGATCCTCTACTTCATCCGCCGCGCTCACGGTGGCGGCCTGTCGCGGCCAGCGGGTCCGCCCCAGTAGTCGCGAGGGTCAGTCGGCCCCGTTGGCGCTCAGCATCGCAAGGGCGTCGTCGAGGCCGAGCCGGCGGTAGGTCTCGACCGGCCGCCCGTTCTCGAGCAGAGCCGCGCGCTCGGCACGGATCTGACGGCGGATCTCCGCATCGACCTCGCCGACGTTGTTGGCGTAGGGGCCGGCGGCCTGCTCGGCATCGTCGGGATCGAGCACCGCGTTGACGTAGGACTCGGTCACGTCGTTGGCCGCGATCCGCACGTCGCCCTGGGCGACACGGCCGGTCGGCGAATAGGCGAGCGCCGAGACGATCCGGCTCTGCGCGCTGGCGAGCGTTTGGCGTTCGAAGCGTGGCTCGCCGCGCGGCCCGTCGGGCACCAGCAGCCGGGTGATCCCCCGGTCGTTGATCGCCTCCAGTAGCTGCTCGGGGTGATCGACGACGACGACCTCCTTGTGGGAGGGCCAGACATCGAGCATCCCATGTTCGCCGCGCGCATGGTCGACGTGGAACAGGAAGTAGTCGGGATAGATGAAGAACTCGCCACCCTTGGCACGCTGGAAGTCGTAGAACCGGGTGACCGCCGCGAGCAGCAGCGTGCTTGCGCCGACGGCGCCGACAGGGTCGCGGACCACAGCACCGACGCGGTCGTGCTCCTCGAAACCCGCGAACAGATCCTCGAGCGTCGCGGATCCGCCGTCCAGCTCGATGTCAAAGTCGTCCCTGCGCAGCTCACTCGACGAGTGCATCGAGCGCCAGACGATAGCCGAGCACAGGCGGCGGCTGAGGGCCGGCCGGATCCGAGCCGGCCCTCGTGCCTGACGCCTTGCTCCGCCCGCCGACTAGTGCGTGACGGGCCCGACCGAGAGATACGTCGGACCGCTCGCGCGCGAGCATGCGGTGAACGGGAACGGGACGATCTTCGCCTTCGTCGCGTTGGGCGCGAAGACCCGCAGACCGGCAGCCGTCACCGGGACGCACTTCGAGGGCGGGAAGTTCAGCGCGTCAACGATCCTCAGCGTCGCCTTCGCGGTCTTGCCGTTTGCGATCGTGATCGTGCGCCGCTTGCCGCCATGGGAGGCCGCGCGGCCGAGCTGCCTGCCCCTGAGGCTGACAGCCGAGACCCCCGGGAAGCCGCGCAGCGTGCACGAATGACCTGACAGATTCGTGAACTGGAGCTTGAAGAACACGCTCCCCGCGGCTCCGTTGCCATTGGTGTTCATCCACACGACAAGGCCCGAGCTCGTGCACGCCGGGGTGGCGGCAGTCGTTGCGGTGCGTGCGCCGGACACCGCCGGGATCGCCACGGCGATGATCGCTGCGATCGCAGCTGCGCCCCCGAGCAGGCGCTTGTGGGAAAGGAGTGCTGCTTGCAAGGAACCCCCCTGTGGTCCGAAGCTGTACGGAACGGTGCACGATGCCAGCAACACAACAGCACCGCAAGCCTCGCAGCGGATCTGTCGTGAGTCGTCGTCGCCGCACATCGAGTGAGGTGCAGCCAATACGCTTGCACCGTCCCCGCACCGGGGAGCTCGAAATGCCCCAGACCAGCTACGAAACTCCCGGCTCGGGGAAGCTGCACGCTTACCTGGCGTTGCCGAGAGGGTCTGGGCCGTGGCCGGGCGTGGTCGTGATCCAGGACTCGATCGGCCTCTCCGACGATATTCGCGAGCAGGCTGACCGGCTCGCTGCCGCCGGCTACCTCGCGGTCGCTCCAGACCTCTACTCGGGGCGCGGGATCCGGTGCGTGCTCGCGACTCTGCAGGCCTCGCGCACCGGCCGTGGGCCGGCCTACCTGGACATCGAGGCGGCGCGCAACTGGCTCGCGGCCCGCGAGGACTGCACGGGGAGGATCGGGATCATCGGCTTCTGCATGGGAGGCGGCTTCGCGCTGTTCTGCGCTCCGCGGTACGAGTTCGCAGCCGCGTCGGTCAACTACGGCGAGCTTCCCAAGGACCCATCCGAGCGGCTCGCCGGCTCGTGCCCGATCGTCGCCAGCTACGGCGCCCGGGACTGGATGCTGAAGGGGAGGGCGGAGCGCCTCGAGCGGACGCTCACCGAGCTCGGTATCTCACACGACATCAAGGAGTACCCCGACGCGGGGCACAGCTTCCTGAACCGGATCAACGTCGGGCCGTTGTTCGGGCCGATCGTCCACCTGACCGCGTTTGATTATCACCACCCGTCGGCCGAGGATGCCTGGCGCCGGATCTTGACGTTCTTCGACGAGCAGCTCGGGGGCGCGGTGTCGCGGGTCGCGGGGTAGGTCGGCTCTGGGTGCGACCGCCTCGGGAGGCGGCTGGCTTCTGGCCGCCTCGCTCTAGGAGGCGGCCCGGCTTCGAGCCGCCTCGCTCAGGGAGCGACCGGCTCGACCGGCGGCGGCTGCCAGTGACCGTCGAGCACCGCCCGCCGCGGCCAGTAGATCCGGAGGTTGAGCCTGAACATCCCGTCCGGGGAGGGAAGCCAGTTGACGTGCGGCTCGGTCGGACGCCTTCGCTGGATCAGCACGACGATGTCGCCGTCTGGCTCGCGCCGAAGCGGGGGATGGGTATCGCCGATCGCGTAGCGGTGCGTCGGGCTGGCGACCAAGAAGCCATTGAAGTCATACATCGTCAGCGACCAGAAGGCACGGTTGGGCGGGGCCTGGCCGCGCTTGAAGACGAGCCGATAGTCCTTGTTGCCGTCGAGGAATTGACCGTTTGCGTCGGTCAGCGCGGTCGGGTACAGCGCCTCCTGCGGCGTGTTGGCGCCGAGGCCCAGCAGCGCGACCTCAGCACGGAACAGATAGTCGGTTCCGAAGTTGCCGATGTCACCGCCGATCGTCGCCCAACCGTGGTTTGCCTGCGCCTCCCGGAGGACCTGGGCCCGGGAGATCAGAGGGAGCGCCGACGCCTCATCGTCGACGCCGGCGACGAGCGCGGCCAGCACCGGCGCGGCCAGCTTGGCATGACGCGGGTCCATGCCCGGTCCGACGCCGACCGATTTCAGCCGCTTGAGCAGAGGCCGGTCGCGCGGTGGGGGCGGGTTCTGGCGCAGCGCACGGTCGAGCGCGGTCAGGAACGCCAGACCCGTGGGCGTCGTGGACTCGCGCGGCTTGCCCGGACGGCAGCCGGCCGCGAACCGTCGCGGACCGCTCGGCGGGGCGAGGCTGTAGCGGCCCATCAACCCCAGCGCACGGCGCGTGTCTGCCGCGCTGCCGTAGACGAGCGTCCGCCCGATCACCCACACGCGGCGGTACTTTGACCAGATCACATGGGTGCCCGGAACCCGGGGGCCGGGATGGCCGGTCCAGGTGATCGCAAACCGGCCCGCCTCTGAGCCGGTGGTTCGTGAGCCGATATAGCCGACCACGTTGGTGTACGGGTCGACGAGCTCGAAGACGAAATAGCGGTGGCCCATGTTCGGATGGCTGAGCACGACCGGCCCGTGACCGAGGTCAAGGTGAGCGAGCGAGTAGAGCGTGTCGACGTTGGGCGCGACCACGGTCTTGTCGCTGGGGCGAGCGAGTCGACCCCGGCCGCTGAATGAGTTCAGCGGTGCGTCGCCGTTGCGGTCGGGGCAGCGAACGCTCGTCTCGGTCCTGTCAACGCGCAGAAACTCGAGCAGCGGGAAGCCGTACAGATACGCCTGGCGGCCGAGCGCGGTGGCCTCAGCAGCGGTCACCGTCGGCGGCGTCGAGCGAGCGAGGCGCGCGTTCGCAACCGCGCCCAAGCCGGCGATCACGACGGTCGCAGCGATCCCGCAGATGACCACCACCGCCTGTGTGACCCGTGTGAACATTTCGCGGACCCTAGTGGCTGTGGGCGCCGAGCGGGCCGGTCAGTTCGACGCCACGGTCAGCATCGTCGCACTGGCTCCCGGCACGTGGACGACGTAGGTTCCGTCCTGCGGCGCAAGCGTGCCGGCCGTCGAGCGACCCTCGAGCACGCCGGTCGACGTGGTCGCTCCGAAGGTCTGCCCGCCCAGGGTGACGCCGGTCTTGGCACCGACCGAGGGCGCGCGCAGCTGTTGCACGCTCGCCGTACCGTGCCCGGGCCCGATTCGCAGGCGGACCGTCTCGGTCGCGCGCAGGTGCTTGTTGATCACGACGATCCGCACGTGGCCGTCGGGATCATGCGTCGCCCACACCTTGACGCCGACCGGCACCGGGCCGGTGACGGTGAGCACCCGCGAGCCCGGTGGCGCCGCTTGCGCGAACATCATCAGGCCGTAGTACTCGGGGTGGACGCGCACCTTCCACGTCCCGCGGTGCAAGCTCGCGCCGAGCATCTCGTTGATCGTGTTCGGGACCGACTGGATGTTGACGCCGTAGACGCCCAGCTTCGCGAGCTCGAACAACGTGTCCAGCGCCCACAGCGCCGAGCCGAACGTGTCGCTGACGCCGCGCTGGCCACCGCACGAGACGGCGTTGATCTCATCGACCCGGAGCGGTACGTGGTGGGCGTCGGCGTCGGCGACCAGCGGCGCGAGCTGCACGGCCAATCCGTGTGACGACTGATCGGACAGCAGCTCGGCGATCGTGACCGGGGTCGTTCCGCAGTGCTTGAGCGGGTAGGCGTGGACCGTTGCCACCCGGACCCGCGGCTCGTCACGGAGGAAGCCACCCAGGTCGGCGAGCCACGTCGCGGCGCCGCTGCTCGGTCCGGCCAATGGGACCGGCGGCAGCGCGCGCGCGAAGGACGAGAACTCGTGCGTGAAGTCAGCTTCGCTGTAGTCCCGCGGCCGGCCGGGGACCGGCAGCCCGCTCGCCGAGCGGTACCAGCCGAAGGTGCCGTACAGCTCGGGCTCGTTACCGATCTCGATTGCGTCAATCGATTTGTGACCGAGCCGGGCGATCAGGGCTCGGGTCTCGGCCTTGGCGACTACGCGGTTGTCGGCCTCGAGATTGATGCCCAGGATCAGGTGCGCGTCGAGCTGCGAGCTGAGCGCGCCGGCAACTCGCAGCCAGCCGGGAGTCAGCGAATACCTGACGCCGGGCGGCTTGCGCATGTGTGCGACCGGCCACCAGGTCCAGTCGGTGCTGTCGCCGCCGAATCGCAGAACCCGGCGCTGGCCGGGAGCGAGCTGGCGCAGCAGCTGGAGGTACGCCGGGTCGAGCGCCGCGGGATTGCTACCGACCAGCTCCTCGAGGTTGCGGTACTCCATCGTCATCCCAACGAAGCCGGGGGCGATCGCAGGCCCAACGGCCGCGCTCTGGACGATCACCTTCGGGCCGCGGACGGGAGTAGCGGGTCTGGCCGGGATCTTGCTGGCGGTCAGCGCCGTACTCGGCGTCTTGCTGCCATGCGATCGAGTGGCGGCGATGACCCCCACGACGGCCACGACCACGGCAACGCCGAGCAGCGCGATCAGCACTCGCCTTGGCGTCCCGGCTGCCCTCACGGCCTCATTGTGTCGCCTTGGCCACAGGCGGAGCGCCGCCGCGGGGTGGGGAAGCGCGTCATCGGCGTCGCGGAGCGCCGCCGCCGGGTGGGCGCTGCCGCATGGGTGGAGCGCGGCGGAAGGGTGGAGCGTGGCCGTGAGGGGGCGCGGGGTGGCCGTGGATTGGGAACCACGGGGTGGCAGCGCCCGCCCCTGCTGCCCTCCAGAACGTGGAAAGCGCGGCGCGTCGGGTCGATTTTCCACAGAATGCGCGCTGAGCGAGTCAAACGTGGAAAGCCCGGGCCCGACCGGTGGCGAGCACGGACCGGTGGCGGACCCGGGCTGGCCGGGGCCGGGCCGGAGTGGGCCCGGTGCAGAACGTGACAAATCCGCCCACCCGGGGTCCGGTCTGTCGCGATCCGCAGGCCGGGCAAGCCAAACGCGACAAATCGGGCCGTGCCGGGGTCGATTTGTCACGAGATGCATGACCGGATTGCGCGCCCGCGCGCCCGCATGTCTCGCACCCCCACGCCGCTCTGCGCCGCCCGCAGCGCGCGCCGCCCGCAGCGCGTGCCGCCCGCCCGCAGCGCGCGCCCCGCGCCAGCGCGCCGCAGCGGCACCCCCGCACCCCCCGGCTGCCCCGCCCGCGGCGCGCCCCGCCCCGCCTTCACCCGGTGGTTGACAACACAACCAACAAGAGCGTATACTTGCTCTAGCAAACTTGCTTTGACAACTATCCTTCAGACCCCGGGAGGGGAACCGATGAAGTTCGACGGAATCCACCACATCACGGCGATCACCGGAGACGCCCGGCGCAATCTCGACTACTACACCCGCGTGCTGGGTCTGCGGTTGACGGCGAAGACGGTCAACCAGGACGACCCGAGCGTCTACCACCTGTTCTACGGCGACGAGCAGGCCCGGCCCGGTGCCGATCTGACGTTCTTTGAGTACCCGTTTGCGATCCCTGGCCGCGCCGGCGCCGGCATGGTCCACCGGATCGTCTGGCGGGTCGGATCAGAGCAGGCGCTGGATTTCTGGGCGGACCGGCTGACGGCCGAGGGAACCGACATCGAGCACGACGGGGCGAGCCTGCGGTTCGCGGATTTCGAGGGCCTCGGCCATGAGCTGATCCTCGACACAAGCGGCGACGAGGCGTTGATCGCCGACCATCCCGAGATTCCCGCCGACCTGGCGCTCCGAGGCTTCGAGGGCGTCCGCGCCTACAGCGGCGGCGCCGCAGGCGACGGCAGCGCTGCTCGAGACACTGATGGGCGCCGGCCGGACGGACGCGGCCGAAACCTGGGAGCTGCGCGGCGACAAGCGCGGCGGCTGGATCGCCCTCGACGAAGCGCCGCCAGAGCGCGGCCGCCAGAGCGCGGGCGTCGTTCATCACATCGCCTGGTACACGACTGACGCCGAGCAGGGCGAGTGGCTGGACCGGCTCAACGAGGCCGGGGTTCCCAACAGCGGGGTGATCGATCGCCACTACTTCCACTCGGTCTACTTCCGCGAGCCCGGGGGCGTCCTGTTCGAGCTCGCGACCGAGGAGCCGGGCTTCACGGTCGACGGCCCGGTGGAGGAGCTGGGACGGCGGATCATCCTGCCGCCATGGCTCGAGTCCCGTCGCCCCGAGGTCGAGCGCCGGCTGACGCCGCTGCCAGATCCCCGGGCCGACTGGCAGTCGCGGTCAGACGAGTCCGATGCCGACGTCGCGACGGTCACCGGGAGCGAGCGATGAATCCCGCACGAGCGCTCTCACCACGGACGGACCTCGGCTTCGAGCACGTGATCGAGCCCGGCGCCGACGCGACCACGCTGCTGTTGCTCCATTCGACCGGCGGCGACGAGCATCAGTTCGTCGGCCTCGGCCGTGCCCTGGCGCCGGAGGCGACGCTTCTCAGCCCACGGGGAAAGGTGCTCGAGAACGGTTACATCCGGCGCTTCTTCGCCCGGCGCGGCCCGATGGAGCTCGATATCCCCGACCTGCTGAAACGAACCGACGAGCTGGCCGACTTCGTCGAGGCGGCGGTGACCGCATACGATCTCGACCCCGCACGTGTGATCGCGCTGGGCTACTCCAACGGCGCGAACATCGCGATCAGCATGATGCTGCGCCGGCCAGGCCTGCTCGCGGGGGCTGCTCTGCTGCGGCCGATGCTTCCCTACGAGCCGGACGCTGCACCGGCGTTGGACGGGACCGACGTGCTGATAGCAGCGGGCGCACATGACCCGTATTCCGGCGGGCAGGCGTCAGACCGGCTCGCCGAGGTGCTGCGCTCCGGCGGCGCCGAGGTGACCCTCGCAGTCCAGGAGGCCGGGCACGAACTGATCGACGCCGATCTCGCGGCGACGGCCCGCTGGCTGGGCGGTCTGACGGCCGAGCGCAAGCCGTGACCGTCGACAGCGTCCAGCAGGATCAGTGCGCATACGTGATCGGCGATGACGGCCTCGCGCGGCTGCAGGGCGCTCCCGCCGACGCATGGCTCGGGCTCAACCGCGTGCATCGCGAGCTCACCCGCGTCCTGGAAGCCGCGCTCGACCACGATTACGGACTGTCGCTGAGCGCGCTCGAGCTGCTCGGACGGCTGGCCGCGTCCGAGCAGCGTCGGCGCCGGCTGTCGAGGCTCGCGGCGGACGTCGACCTGAGCGTCAGCCGCGTCTCGAGGATCGTCGACTCGCTCGCAACGGCGCGGGTTGGTCGAGCGCCGGCCATACCCCGGGGACACTCGGGCGACGGACGCGTGCCTGACCGATGCCGGCCTGGCGCTGGTCCGCGCAGCGCAGGCGAGCCACATCGCCGCCGTCCAGCGGGTGTTCGTCGATCGTCTGAGCGAACCCGAGCTGCGAGCACTCGGTGATCTGTGCGCACACCTGCTGGCCTCCCCATAGCGCCCGGCGGCGGCAGCGGCTGGCTGGGTAGCTCCAGGCTGGACTGACCCGGAGTCGTGGCGACGCCTTGGGTTAGGGGGTGGCGGAGTCAGGGCTGCTGTTAGCGCACTCCTAGTGGCGTGCCATCCAGGCCGCCATCCGCACCAACAGCTCCGGCGGCGACTGCGGTGGCATCTCGGGGTCGAACTCCCGGTAGGCGGCGACGACGTTGGCGGCCAGCCGCTCGGGATCGCGCCAGTCGGCGAAGTCGGTGATGTCGATGTCGTCGGCCGCCGCCGCGGCGTCCATCCCGGCGTCGAACCGCTGCCGCGCCTCGGCGCGCACGAAGCGCAGGTAGCGCTGCACGTCTCCGACGCCGGAGGTGTCCGTGACCGGACCGTGACCGGGGACCAGCACAGCCGAGCCGAGCTCGAGGATCCGGTCACAGGCGGCGATCCAGTTGCTGAGGCTCGCCCATACGATCGGAGTCCCGTCGATGAACAGCAGGTCGCCGGTGAAGACGGTCTGCGCGTCGGGAACCCAGACGATCGTGTCGCCGCCCGTGTGCGCCGGCCCAAGCTCGATGAACTCGACCCGGCGGTCGCCGACCAGCAGCTCGTGGCGGCCGTCGAACGTGCGCGAGGGCATCCGCACCGTGATCCCCTCGAATTCAAACGGTCCGAACGCGTGGTCGACGAACGCGCGCAGCTCAGAGGGGAGGTCGGGTGCCGACTTGACCGCCTGCAGAAGCTCGGGCGAGACCGACTCGAGCTCGCGCGCCGTGGTGCGCGATGCGTAGATCTCGGCAGCCCGTGGCAGCAGTTCATTGCCGAAGCAGTGATCGGGATTTGAGTGCGTGTTGACCGCGGCGTCGATCGGGTTGCCGTCGGTCACGTGTGACATCGCCGCGAGCATCTCGCGCGTCAGCCGCAGGTCGTAGAGCGTGTCGACCAGCAGCGAGGTGCCGCCGGCGGCGATCAGCCCGGCGTTGCTCCAGCCCCAGCCGCCGTCGGGCTGCAGGTAGGCGAACAGCCCGTCCCCGAGCTCGTGCAACCCCTTCTCGTAGGCGACGGTCATCTCAGCGATCAGAAGTCTGCGGTAGCCGCCAGGCCAGCGTAGTTTTCGGCCAGGCTCCTGGCCGCCGCCTCGGAGTGGGCCAGATAGTCAAGTCGCGAGAGCTGGAGCATCCGCTCGTACGGGCCGCGGCCAAGGTCGTGTAGGAGCTGGGTCATGTAGTTGGAGAAGTCCTGGGCTCGCCAGACGCGCCGCAGCGCGATCTCGGAGAACCGGTCGAGCCTCGCGCGCGACCCGCTTTGATACCACCCGGTGAGCGCCTCGGCCAGAAGCCGCGCGTCGTTGACCGCGAGGTTGAGGCCCTTGGCGCCCGTCGGCGGCACGATGTGGGCAGCATCGCCGAGCAGGAACACATTGCGATACTGCATCGGCTGGCAGACGAACGTGCGAAGTGGGGTGATGCCCTTCTCGAGGATCAGGCCCTCGTTGACGCTCCACCCGTCGCTGGCAAGCCGGAGCTGCAGTTCCTCCCAGATCCGGGCATCGGACCACTTTTCGAGCCGTTCGCCCGCCGGCACCTGGATGTAGAGGCGGCTGATCGACGACGAACGCATCGTGTACAGCGCGAAGCCGCGCTCATGCCAGGCGTAGATCAGCTCGTCGGTGGCCGGCGGCGCGTCGGCGAGGATCCCGAGCCACCCGAACGGGTACTCATAGTCGAACTCGGTGATCGTGCCCGGCGCGAGCGAGGCCCGCGAGATCCCGTGAAAGCCGTCGCAGCCGGCGATGAAATCGCACTGGAGGCGGCCCGATGATCCGGCGCTTGAATACTCGACCGCCGGCCGTTCTGAGTCGAGCTCGGCGAGCGCCACGTCGGACACCTCGAAGCGGATCTCGACGCCGCGGTCGAGCGCCACCGAGATCAGATCCTTGACCACCTCCTGCTGTCCGTAGATCGTGATCGTGCGTCCGGTCAGCTCGGTGATCGGGACGTAATCGGT
Organism: uncultured Solirubrobacterales bacterium; assembly: GCA_963770885.1. Taxonomy (GTDB): domain Bacteria; phylum Actinomycetota; class Thermoleophilia; order Solirubrobacterales; family Solirubrobacteraceae; genus Palsa-465. The sequence continues at coordinate 1,008,554 of CAVYRI010000005.1, forward strand.
GCGACCCTGCCGGCGCAGGAAGATCCCGTTGTGGACCAGGCCCTCGCGCGCCAGCCGGTCGCCGGCGTCGAGCGCGTGCATCAGGTCGACCGTGTTCTGCTCGAGCAGCCCGGCGCGAAGCCGGCGCTCGACGTATTCACGGCTGCGGTTCTCGAGCACGACGGATTCGATTCCTTCGCGCGCGAGCAGCAACGCGAGCGTCAGACCCGCGGGCCCGGCGCCGACGATCCCAACCTGCGTCCTCACGGAGTCTGGAGCTCAAAGGTCGGCGTCACGCCGATCAAAGACACTAACCGAACCGGTGACGGGCTCGGCGCGGGGATAATCAGGTCGGCACAACCGGACGAGAGGAACGGCAGATGAGCATCGACGGCAGCTGGGACATCACCGTGCAGACGCCGATGGGCGCTCAGAGCTCGAGGCTCGAGCTCAAGTCCGACGGCTCGGCACTGACCGGGACGCAGGCCGGCAATGGCCAACAGCTCGACATCTACGAGGGCAGCGTCGACGGCGACAGCGCGACCTGGAAGGTCGACATCACGCAGCCGTTCCCGCTGACCGTCACGTTCAGCGCGACCGTCGACGGCCAGAGCATCTCGGGCACCGCACAGGCCGGCGCGTTCCCGCCGGCGCCGTTCAGCGGCACCGCCGCGTAGCGGACCGGCTCAGCTCGCAGGTCGCGGCGACGGTGCCAGGCCGGCCGCGGCGAAGGCGTCCTCGGGGTCCGCGTAGTGGACCATCTCGACGACCCTGCCGTCACGGAACGTGGTCAGGTTCGCGATCACGGCGTCGTCGCGGGCGCCCCGCGGACGAATCAGCACCACGACCCTGTCGCCGGCGTCGACGACGTCGACCAGCTCGCCGACGCCGCGTGGGAGGGTCCGGCGGCTCATGAACGCCAGTGCCTGGTCGCGATTGCGACACGCGCCCTCGGCCGACGGGTCACCTCCGTGCCATTTGACCTCGGGATCGAGCAGATCGCGGATCGCGTCCACGTCTCCGCCGGCGATCGCCTCGTAGCCGCGGCGTGCGATTTCGACGTTACTGGCGGACATACAGCAATTGTGCCACCGGCCACAGCCCGTCGCGACGGTCCGGCAGCCCGGCTCAGAGCCTCGCGATCGCGGCCGCGAGAAAGCGCTCGTGTCCGGGATCGCGGTCCTCGTCCCAGCTCTCGTCGAGGCCGCCGATCGCGGCCGCCGCGTCCCAGTACGGGTGGTACTCGTCGTCGCCACCGTCACATGTCCGATACAGATCGAGGAACCGCTCGGCGGAGTTCTGGCCAAACCGGCCGGCGAGGTTGACGCGGCAGTGGCCGACGTCGGCCCAGGGCGAACCGAGGCTCGTGTTGACCCAGTCGACGACGCCGCTCACACGACGGTCGCTCCAGAGCACGTTGCCGGGGTGGTAGTCGCGGTGGATCAAGGTCTGCTGGCCGCCTGGCATCGGACCCTGAACGAGCTCGATCGCCTGCAGCCACACGTCCGGCTCGGTCGCCCAAGCAGGGGGGCGCTGCATCCGCAGTGCATAGGGACGGTAGGGCGGCAACGACGCGCTGGCTGACACGCCGGCCCGATGGATCGCGCTCAGCACCTCGGCAAGCCCCGACAGGAACTCGTCGAGAGCCGGTGGGTCACGACGTCCACCCGGTGAACCGCCGAGGAAGTGCCTCCCGCCAGTGCGCGGCAGCTCACGACCTCGGCGGCGGATCCGACGGGATCCGACGGCCGCGGCCACCCACTCGAGTGTCCGCTCCGCGACGGGACCGCGCAGCAGCTGCTCGTCGTCGGGACTGAGGTCGAAGCCGTGCACGCCCAGAATCTAAGCCGACCGTGGCGCGACCGCATCGCGCGGCGTCCCTGCTGCCCGGCGTGCCTCGGCCGGCGCCGGTCCTTGCAGCGGCACCTCCTCGAGCAGCGCGACGACCGCAAGCGCTATCACGGCGATCGCCGCGGCGACCACGAACACGATCTGCACACCATCGATGATGTGGCTTCGGGCGAGCGAGCCGAGCGCGTGCAGGCTGACGCCGCCGACGTTGATGTCGGCTTGGGCTGCGAACACCGCGCCGAGTGCCGCGGCGCCCATCGCGCCCCCGAGACCGCGGAAGAAGGTCGTCGTCGCCATCGCGATCCCAAGCTGGGTCCGACCGACGCTGTTCTGCACCGCGACGGTCAGCACCTGACCCACCATCCCAAAGCCGAGACCGAACACTCCCAGCGCGATCCCGGTTGTCGCGCGAGATGGGTGAGAGGCGACCACTGCGAGCAGCCCGAGCGCGACCGCCATCAGCGCCAGCCCGATCACTGGATAGCGCCTGTAGCGACCGGTTCGCGCGATCGCGCGGCCCGCGAGATTCGTCGAGACGGTGATGCCGACCATCATCGGCACGAGCAGCAGTCCAGCCTGGATCGGCGTCGCCCCGGTGGTGGTTTGCAGGTAGAGGGGTACGAACACGGTGACCGCAAACAGCGCGGCGGTGGTCAGGAACAGGACCGCGCTCGACACCGCGACGGGGCGGGTGCGGAGCAGATCGAACGGCACGATCGGGTCGGCGGCGCGCCGCTCGCGGGAGACGAGCAGCACGGTGAAGATCACCGCCGCCAGCAACAGGCTCACGATCGTTGCCGAGTCCCACGCGTAGCGCGAGCCGCCCCAGATGCACGTGAGCATGACGGTCACCGTGGCCGACGCCAGTAGCGCCGCCCCGGCGGCATCGAGCCTCTGCGGGGACGGGCGCGGCGCGCCGGCCGGCATCCACAGCCTGAGTCCGGCGAGCGCCGCCACCCCGACCGGCACGTTGACATAGAACACCCAGCGCCAGCTCACATGCTCGACGAGCAGTCCGCCGATCAACGGCCCGATCACGGTCGCGACCGCGAACGTGGCGGCGATATAGCCCTGATAGCGGCCACGCTCGCGTGGCGACACCAGATCTCCGACCGCGGCCATCGCCAGCGTCATCAGCCCGCCCGCGGCTGCACCCTGTAGCGCCCGCGAGACGACCAGCCAGGTCATGTCGGGAGCCGCTCCGCAGACGGCTGAAGCCGCCAGGAAGAGCGCCAAGGCGAGCTCTAGTACGTGACGGCGGCCGTGACGATCGCCCAGCTTCCCCCACAGTGGCGTGGTCGCCGCGGCGGCCACCACGTAGACGGATATCACCCACGAGACGTCGGTCAGCCGGCCGAGGTCGGCGGCGATCGTGGGCAGTGCGGTCGACAGGATCGTCTGGTCGAGCACCGCCGGGAGCATCGCCAGCACGATCGCGGCGAACGCGATCCCGGCGTGAGCCGCGCCAGACGATGCCTGGTTCGGATCCGGGCGGACTGATGTCATGGGGTCGCCTCCTTCATGACGGCACGAAAGCTTAGGAGGCAAAAGATTAGATATCTAATTCTTAGATGTCAAGCCGTTGGCTATGCTGGTGCTCAATGAGCGCTCCCGAGCCACCGTCGCCGATCGGCCTGCGCCTGGCCCGGACGGCGCGCACGGTCAGCCAGGCCTTCGACCGGGCGATGGCCGAGGCCGGGGGCTCGGCTTCGACTTGGCAGGTGCTGCTGCTCGTCCGCGCCCAGCAGTGCGACACCCAGTCCGAGATGGCCGAGCAGCTGGGGATCACCGGTGCGACGCTCACCCATCATCTCAACGGGCTCGAGCAGCGCGGGCTGGTGCGACGCTGGAGGGAGACGTCCAACCGCCGCGTGCAGCGCGTCGAGCTGACGCCCGCCGGCGTCGAGCTGTTTGACCGGCTGCGCGTCGTTGCCGCCCGTCACGACGAGCGGCTGCGCGCGGCGTTGGGCGAGGCCGACACCCAGCAGCTGGCGGAGCTGCTGGGCCAACTTCAGGCGGGTCTCGAGGAGCCTAGGTCGTAGCGGAGCGCGCGGCGCTCGGGTCCGGCGATCGCACGACGCCCGGTATCCGCTCGTACTCGAGCTCGCGCGCGGCCGCCGCGGCCGCCTCCGGGCCGAGCTCGCGCTCGACGATCCACAGCGCGAGATCGATCCCCGACGTGACGCCGCCGGCGGTGAGCAGGTCACCGTCGTCGATCACGCGGGCGTCGTCGATCACGTTCGCGCCCGAGGCGCGCAGATCGTCGAGCGCGACGTGATGGGTCACCGCGGGCCGCCCGGTCAGCAGCCCGGCTGTGGCGAGCAGCATTGCGCCCGTGCACACCGACGCGACGGTCGCACCCGCGGCGTGGCGGGCGGCGATCGCCCGCGGCAGCTCCCCACGCTCGGCCTCGGCGCGGGCGCCGGCCTCGGAGCGGTCATTCCACCCGCCCCCGGGGACGATCAGCAGGTCCGGCGTGTCGGAGAGGACGCCGTGGGGCTGGATCTGCGCGCCGTGGGACGCGGTGACGGTCGGGGTCGCAGTCACCGTGACAAGTCGCACGTCGAAGCGTCCGGAGTATTTGCCCGCACCCGACAGGACCTCGTAGGGCCCGATCGCGTCGAGCTCGTCAAAACCTTCGTAGAGCAAGATCTCGATGTTCATCGGCTGATCGTGGCCGGTGGCGGCGAGCGCCACAAGTGGCAGAAACGCCACAGTTCGATAGATTTCTGCCATGCACAGAGTGGTCGCCGTCGCGCTGCCCGAGGTGGTCGCCTTCGACCTCTCGATCGCCGCCCAGGTTTTCGGCCATCGCGAGGAGGAGTTGTACGAGTTCGTCGTCTGCGCCCAGGCGCGCGGCCCGGTCCCGACCACGACCGCGTTCGCGCTGCTCGTCGACCACGACCTCGCGGCACTCGACGATGCCGACACGGTCGTGGTCCCCGGCTTCGAGGATGTGACGGCGCCGGTCGCACCCGCGGTGCTCGAAGCGCTGCGCAAAGCTGATCGGCGGGGCGCGCGAATGGTCTCGATCTGCACCGGCGCGTTCGCGCTCGCCGCCGCGGGCGTGCTCGACGGGCGACGCGTGACAACCCACTGGCGCGCCGCGAGGCTGCTCGCGCGGCGCTTTCCGGCGGTGCGGGTCAGCCCCGATGTCCTGTACGTCGACGAGGGGAACGTGCTGACCTCGGCCGGCGTCGCGGCTGGGATCGACCTCTGCCTGCACATCGTCCGTCGCGACCACGGCGCCGCGGCGGCGAATGCGATCGCTCGCCGGATCGTCGTCGCGCCGCAGCGGGAGGGCGGCCAGGCCCAGTTCCTCGAGCAGCCCGTGCCCGGCTCCCGCGGAGACAGCCTCGAGCGGACCCGCCGATGGGCGCTCGAGCATCTCAGCGAACCGCTGACCGTCACCCAACTCGCGCGCCATGCCGGCTACAGCGACCGCAGCTTCGCGCGCCGCTTCCGCGCCGAGACCGGGACGACGCCGCTGCAATGGCTGATCGCCCAGCGAACGCTCCGGGCACGGGCGCTGCTCGAGGCGGGCGAGCTGCCGGTCGAGGCGATCGCGCGCCGCTGCGGCTTCGGGAGTGCGGCTTCGCTGCGAGACCACTTCCGTCGCGCGATCCATACGACGCCGACCGCGTATCGAGCGGCCTGGGCCGACGCCGGCGCCGGTTAGCTGCCCTCCAGCTGTCGCCTGACCAGCTCGCCCGCATCGGCCAGAAACCGATCGCTCGCCGCGGCGGCGGCCGGCGAGAACAGATCGAGCGCCTGCAGAAAACCGTGGACCATGCCCGCCTCGCGGCGGTGACGGACATCAGCCCCCGCACGCGCAAGCGCCGCTGCGAGCGCGTCACCTTCGTCACGGAGCGGGTCGTGGTCGGCCGTGACGACCAGCGCCGCCTCGATCCCGGCCAGGTCGGCCGCCAGCGGGCTGACCTCGGGCGCCGAGCGGTCGACTCCGGACGGGACCCACTGATCGATCGCCCACTCAAGGTCGTCGGCCTCGAGCCCCCAGCCAGTGCCGTATTCCCGGGTCGACTGCTGCGAAAGGGTCAGATCGGCATTCGGGTAGGCGAGCAGCACCAGGGGCGGGAAGCTCGCGCCGCCGTCTCTGAGCTTCACCGTCGCGAGGACGGCCAGGTGCCCGCCGGAGCTGTCGCCGGCGACCGCGACCACGCGCCCGCCGTTGCCGAGCTCCGGTGGCGTGCCCATCGCCCACGCGATCGCGCCGGCCAGATCGTCGACGGCAGCCGGCCACGGCCACTCGGGCGCGAGGCGGGGCTCGACGGCAAGCACCGACGCATCGACCGCGAGCGCGAGTCTTCGGCAGGTCCGGTCGTGGGTCTCGAGGTCGCCGAGCAGCCACATCCCACCGTGCGCGTAGACGATCAGCGGCCGGGGCTCGAGCACCGGTCGGTAGAGGCGGAATCGGACGCCGCCATCCGGTATGGCGCCGTCGAGCACCCGCGCCATCTCAGGGCCCCGGGGCCGGTCCGCCGCACGCTGACGGGATGCGGACCGCATCGCCCGAACGTCCCGCGCAGGCACACCACCGGCGCCACCTCTGAGCTCGGTGACCCACTCGGCGAGTGGGACGTCGGCGAGTTCGCGCGTGTCGTCGTGATCGGGCATCGTGGTCGATCCCAAGCTAGCGAGCGGCGGCTGCGCGGCCGGCACGCGGTCGGCGTTCTGGGAAGCTTTGAGCTTGCCCCGACGCCTTCAGCCACTGCCCTCCCAGGCCTCCGCCGTGATCATCGGCGGCGGCGTGATCGGCGCCAGCTGCGCCTTTCACCTCGCCGAGGCCGGCGTCGAGGACGTCGTGCTCGTCGAGCGCGACCAGCTCGGGTCGGGCTCCTCGGGTCGGGCGGCGGGCGGCGTGCGAGCGCAGTTCTCAGACGAGATCAATATCCGGCTGGCGCAGCGCAGCCTGCGCGCATTCGCGGACTTCGGCCGGCGGCCGGGGTGGGAGATCGACCTGCACACGGTCGGGTACCTGTTCGTGCTCACGCGCGAGGAGGAGGTCCACGAGTTCGAGCGCGGGGTCGAGCTCCAGCGCCGGCTCGGTGTACCGAGCGAGATCATCGACCCGGCCGCGGTGCGGGAGCTCTGTCCGCTGCTCGAGGTCGGCGACGTGGTCGCGGGGGCGTTCTGCGCGTCCGACGGCCATGCGACTCCCGACTCGGTCGTCCAGGGGTACGCGGCAGGCGCTCGGGCGCACGGAGCCCATCTGGCGACCGGGTCAGAGGTCACGGCGATCGAGGTCGAGGACGGCGAGATCCGTGCCGTGCAGACCACCGACGGCGTCGTGCAGACCGGAACCGTGGTCTGTGCCGCCGGAGCATGGTCACGCGCGCTGGGCGAATTCGCCGGCGTCGAGCTGCCGGTCACGCCGCTGCGGCGGGAGATCCTGTTCACCGAGGCGATTCCCGACCTCCCGCGCGCGCTGCCGATGACGATCGACTTCACGACCAGCTTCTACTTTCACCGGGAGGGGCCCGGAGTGCTGATGGGCATGCCGGGGCCGGGTGAACAGCCCGGCTTCGACGCCGAGGTGCCCGACGATCTGGTTCCGGCCTTGCTGGCGGTCGCTGAGCGGCGAGCGCCGGCGCTGGCGCGGGTCGGGATCCGGGGAAGCTGGTCGGGGTTCTACGAGTTGACCCCGGATCACAACGCACTGATCGGCGAGGCCACCGAGGTGTCGCGGTTCATCTACGCGACCGGATTCTCCGGTCATGGTTTCCTACAGGGACCGGCGGTCGGCGAGGTGGTCCGCGATCTCATAATCGGGCGCGAGCCGGTAATCGACATCGCGCCATTGTCGGTTGAGCGCTTCCGTGCCAGGGACCTGTTGCGCCGCGAGTTCAATGTCGTTTGACGAAGGAGTGAAGTGATGACAACCACAAGCAGCGCCGAAGCGCTCGAGCTCGCCTCGATGGTCGGCGGCCGGCGAGCGGGCGACCGTGCGACACGCACCTCGACCAACCCTGCGAACCTCGACGAGGTCGTCGCCCAGATCTCGCTCGGGGACGCCGCCACAGTGGTCGATGCGAGTGCCACCGCCAAGGAGGCCCAGGCGCGGTGGGCAGCAATCCCGGCGCCGGTCCGCGGGAACGTGATCGCCAACGCCGCCGTGCTCGTCCGCCGCAACAAGGCGCGGCTGGCCGCGCTGGTCACCCGGGAGGTCGGCAAGCCGACAGGCGAAGCGCTCGGGGAGGTGCAGGAGGTGATCGACACCTGCGAGTTCTTCCTCAGCGAGGGACGGCGCCTGTACGGGATGACGGTTCCGTCGGAGATGCCCGACAAGCAGCTGTTCACCTACCGGACGCCGGTCGGCGTCGCGGCGATCATCACCGCCGGCAACTTTCCGGTTGCGGTGCCCTCGTGGTACATCGTCCCGGCGCTGCTGTGTGGCAACGCGGTCGTCTGGAAGCCGGCCGAGTACGCGTCGGCGAGCGCGCTCGGGCTCGCGGAGCTGCTGTGGCGCGCCGGCGTGCCGCGTGACGTGCTCAACGTCGTGCTCGCCGATGGCCCATCAACCTTCGAGGGACTCGAGCAGGCGCTGCAGCGGGGGCTGGTCCAGAAGGTCGGGTTCACCGGCTCGACCGATGTCGGCCGGCGCGTGGGCGAGCTGTGCGGACGCCACCTGCAGACACCGTGCCTCGAGCTGGGGGGCAAGAACCCGCTGGTCGTGATGCCCGACGCGAACCTCGAACTGGCCGTCGAGGGGGCGCTGTTCAGTGGCTTTGGGACCGCCGGCCAGCGGTGCACCTCGCTTGGGACGGTGATCGCGCACGAGCAGATCCACGACGAATTTCTCGATCTGTTCTCGCGCGCCGTGCAGGAGGCCGCAATCGGCGATCCGACGCGCGACGTGCTCTACGGACCGATGATCGACGAGCGCTTCCTGGACCGGTTCGAACGTGACTGGCTCGGCCTCATTCGCGACCACCACTCGGTCCACGGATCGACGGCGACCGGACGGATCACCGCCGCCGCGCCCCGCGCGGGGTTCGTGGGCGACGATCCCGAGCGCGGTCTCTACTGTCACCCGACGATCGTCAGCGGGGTGCGAGCCGACGACGAGCTCGCCAACACCGAGACGTTCGGCCCGATGGTCGGCGTCGCCCGGTTCTCGGACTGGGAGGAGGCGATGGCGCTCGCCAACGGGCACGGGTATGGCCTCTCGAGCGCGATCTACACCAACGATCCGCGCAGCGCATTCCGCTTCCGCGAGCAGATCAGCGCCGGCATGGTGAGCGTCAACAACTCGACCTCGGGGGCTGAGGCCCATCTCCCGTTCGGCGGCAACGGCAAGTCGGGCAACGGGGCGCGCCAGTCGGGGGTCTGGGTGCTGGACCAGTTCACCCGCTGGCAGTCGATGAACTGGGATCTCGCGGGCAAGCTCCAGAAGGCCCAGATGGACGTGGCGGAGATCTCGGCTGATCTCGACTACACGATGTGAGGACGGTCAGCGACCCCGCCGCCCGCCGCGTCGCCGCGGCTCGGGCGGCTCCTCGCTGGGGCCGACCTCGGCCGCGAGCCAGCTGTTGATCGGCCCACACGCCGCCCAGGTCGCGCGCGCGTGGTCAAGCGCCGCCCGGCGGGCGATGCCGCGTGAGCCGGGCGACAGCCGAGCGCCCGCGAACAACGCCTTGTGGCGCAGGAGCGCGACCCGCTCGTGGTCGCGGTCATATCCGCGCGGGGCGGTCTTGAGAGCGGAGCCGAAGACCTCGAGTCCCGCCGCCCCGGTCGCGGCGACCGCGCGCTCGAGTCCGGGCCCGGCCCGCTGATCGATCACCGCGTCGCGAAAGCGGGTCAGCTGGTCGGGCGCCAGCACGTGGTAGCCCGAGCCTGCGAACAGGCCCGTGGACGAGAGCTGCGCGTAGAGCGAGAGCTCGTCATCGGAGCGGTCCATGATCAGGCCGTAGGTGGTCGTCTTGTACGGGGACTTGTCAGCCGAGAAGCGGACATCGCGGTTCTGGCGAAACATCCGCACCCGTCCTCCGAGCTCGTCGGCGAGTTGCTCGAGCATCGCCTCGAGCGCGCCCCGCACCGACGCCTCGTAGATGTCACGGTTGGCCTCGAAGTAGCTGCGTGAGTTGTCTGACTGAAGTCCCTCAAACCAGGCGAACGTGTCGGCCGGAAAGCCGGTGAACGACGACTGGGTGACGGGCGGAGCTCCCATCGCCGCTAGAAGTCGCGCGGCGACAGGACCCCGGAGGCGAGAATCGTCGCTGCCAGCCGGACGCGCTTTTCGTTCTGGGGCAGGTCATTGAGCCCATAGCGCTCGAACAGCACCCTGAGGTGCGCCTTGACCGCATCGACGCTGAGGAACACTTCGTCGGCGATCCGGCGGTTGGTGGCCGGCATTGCGGCCTCGGACTCGCGCATCGGCCGGCAGAGCGCGATCGCGATGTTGCGCTGCATCGGCGAGAGCGGCACCGCCTGCACCGGCAGACCGATCGACGCCGTCATATCGGCGCTGCCGCCGACCGCCTCGCGGAAGGTGACCTCGGTAGCGCCGAAGCAGAGGCGGTCGCGATCGGCGAGCCCGCGACGGCCGGGCACGTGCGTGCCGTTGACGTAGGACCCGTGGCGCGAGAGTCCGTCGTCGACGAGCGTCCACCGTCCGCCGACCCGCTCCAGCAACGCGTGCGCGCGTGACACCTCCCGGTCCCAGGTGAGCGGCACGTCCGCTCCCGGGTCGCGGCCGATCGTCACCCGCCAGCGGTCGGGCTCGAGCGCCAGCAACCGCTGACCGCCCGCGTCGGTGCGCCAGACCAGAAACGGGTTTCCGGTCCGCTCGGCGGCGATGATCTCCTGTAGCTCGACAGGAGTCTGTCGGACGCCTGTCACGGGACTCTGACTGTCAATTGCGGCACAGCCCTCACACTCCATCACTCCGTCGGCGAAAGCAACTTAGCGCGTCTATTCACGGTTGACCGTTTAGTGAGAGAATCACCGGCGTGGTGGGGGTTGACGTTCAGGCGACGATGGGGCGCGCCGGATATCGGGTCGAGGGTCCGATCGGACGTGGCGGTACCGGCACGGTTTACCGCGCCACGCAGCTGAGCCTCAATCGCGACGTCGCACTGAAAGTGCTCGCGCCCGAGCTTGCCGCCGACGACCGGGTTCGCGAGCGGTTCCTGCGCGAGTCGACGCTGGCGGCGAGCCTCGAGCACCCACACATCATTCCCGTCTATGACGCCGGCGAGGTCGACGGCATCTGCTACATCGCGATGCGTTACGTCGGCGGCAGCGATCTACAGGGGATGATCCGTCGCGAACGGCGGCTGTCGCCAGAGACCTCGATCGTGATCCTGGAGCAGCTGGCCGGCGCGCTGCAGGCCGCTCACTCGGTACGACTGATCCACCGCGATGTCAAGCCGAGCAACGTCCTGATGTCCGTCGATCGAGTGCCGACCACGGGTCCGCACGCCTGGCTCGGTGACTTCGGGCTCAGCAAGCGACTCGGCGACAGCACGGTGTCGGCAACCGAGCGGCCGCTCGGGACCGTCTACTACATGGCACCCGAGCAGATCCGAGGTCATCGCCTCGATGCGCGGGCTGACATCTATTCACTTGCCTGTCTGCTGTTCCAATGCCTGACGGGCAGCGTTCCGTTCCCTCGCGACTCCGAGGTGGCGGTCCTGTACGCGCACCTCGAAGCGCCACCGCCGCGGATCTCCGATTTCGAGCCCGAGCTGCCGCGCGCGCTCGACGACGTGTTCTGCTCGGCGCTGGCGAAGTCCGCTGATGACCGGCATGCGAGCGCAGTCGAGCTGGCACAGGACGCCGCGGCGGCGCTGCAGGGCAAGCACCGGCCCCGTTCGCGAGTCGATGCGCTGTCAGTCACGACGGTCAGCGACGTCCCGAGGTCACGCCGGCCACGCGTCGTCGGACGGCTCGAGGAGTCCGAGCAGCTTGTGACCGCCCTTGACGATGCACTGATGAGCCAGGGGGGCGTGATCCTGCTGGCGGGCGAGCCGGGGATCGGCAAGACGACGCTCGCGCGCGAGCTCTCCGATCACGCGCACCAGCGCGGCGTGCCTGCGGTCTGGGGCGTGGGGCTCAGCGCCGAGGCGGCGCCGCCGTACTGGCACTGGATCCAGATCGTGCGGGCGATCGCGAGCTGGCCCGAGGGGCCCGAGCTGCTGCGATCGGTCTCAAGCCAGGCGGCATGGTTGCGGATGATCGTTCCCGACCTCGAGGTCGAACACGCGGGCGTCGATCTCAAGGGCGTCGCCGAGGGGCGCTTCCACGTCTACGACGCACTGCTGTCGCTGCTGCGCGTTGCGAGCGAGCAGGCGGCGCTGCTGATCGTGTTCGATGACCTGCACGCGGCCGATGAGGCCTCGCTGCTAGCGCTGTCGTTCATCGCGCACTCAATCGCCGACAAGCGGATCCTGATCGTCGCCACGCACCGCGACGTCGAAGTCGACGTCACCGCCCGGACGATCCCGGAGTTGAGCGCGCTGGTCCGCCCGCTGCGCTCGATCGCGCTCCAGGGGCTCGGCCCCGACGAGGTCGGCCGGCTGATCGAGCTGCGCCAGCGTCTGATCCCGTCGACCGCCGCGGTTGCGCGGATCCACGAGGTGACCTCGGGCAATCCGCTGTTCGTGACCGAGCTGCTGGGTCTGCTGGGAGCCGACGAGCTGCGCGACGAGCAGGCACTCGTGTCGAGCAAGCTGCCGCTTCCGGCCGGAGTGAGGGACGCGATCACCGCGCGGCTGTCGCTGCTCAGCGACGGCGGGCGCCAGGTGCTCGATCTCGCGTCGGTGATCGGCGAGCGATTCCGCGCCGGCACCGTCGCAGCGGCGACGGCGACGGCGATGGCGACCGACGAGCTGGTCGAGCTGCTCGACCAGGCGGTCGCGCTGCGACTGGTTCGCGCGCTCGAAGACCCGCCGGACGGATACGCCTTCTGGCACGGGCTGATCCAGGCGACCCTCTACGACGCGCTGCCGAAGGCCCGGCGGGCGGCGCTCCATGAGGCGGTCGGCGACGCGCTCGAGCGCACCACGGACGCGGCTGCCGGCGAGGGGTTGGCCGAGATCGCCCACCACTACCTCGAGGCGGCATCGGTCCGCGACCCGCAGCGGGCGATCGAGTATGCCGAGCGTGCCGGCGAACGCGCCGTCGCGAAGTACGCGTATGACCAGGCCGTGGTCCTGTACTCGCGCGCGCTGACGCTCTGCACCGCTGACGGGGACCAGCGGCTGGTGCTGCTGCAGGCGCTGGGCGAGGCGCAAACCCGCGCCGGCGACACCGACGGGGCCCGAGTGACGCTCAAGGCGGCCGCTGAGATCGCGCTCGCGCATGGTGATGCGCGGGCGCTCGGACGCGCCACGCTGGCGCTGGGGATCTGGGGACTGACGGCCGGATACGACGGTGAGCTCGTTCGGCTCGCCGAAATCGCGGTGGCACAGTTGGAGCGCAGCGACGATCCGGGCCTGCTGGCGCGCGCGAAGGGCTTCCTGGCAGCGGCGCTGCACTGGAGCGATCAGCTCCAGCGGCGCACGGAGCTGGCAGCCGAGGCGCTCGCGCTGGCGAGGTCCGAACACGAGCTCCGCGCCAGCCGCGAGTCCGCGCAGACGCTCGCGTATGTGCTCGGCCGCTACCTGCTCGCGCGCTGGGGGCCGGACTCGTGGCGCGAGGACCTGGGTGTCTCCGAAGAGCTGATCGCGATGAGCGAGGAGCTCGGCGACTCAGAGCTCGAGCTGCAGGTCCGCAACTGGAGGATCAGCGTGCTGCTCGAACTCGGGCGATTCGCGGTCGTCGACCAGGAGATCGCGCGGGTCGCGCAGATGGCGGACGAGCTCCGCCAGCCGCGAGCAATGGTGTTCCTGCCGCTCCAGCACGCACTCCGTGCGGCGGGCGCGGGCAGGTTCGACGAAGCCGAGCGCCGCAACGCCGAGTCGACCGAGCTCCTGCAGCGTGTGCACGGCTCAGTGGGCGAGCTGGCAGGGGCGGCTCAGCTCGTGATGCTCCGCCTCCAGCAGGGGCGGCTGCCGGAGCTCGAGGCCGCGCTCAGGGCGATGGTCGCCACCCATCCAGAGATGGTCGGCTTTCACAGCGCGCTTGCGGCGACGCTCGTGCAGGCGGCGCGGACGCAGGAGGCGGCCGAGGAGCTCGATCGTCTGACCGCCCGCGGCCTGGAGGGCTTCCCGCGCGACAGCTCACATCTGATCATGCTCGCAATGGCCGGCGACGTGGCGGCCGAGCTCGGCGACCAGGCGCGGGCGCAGGAGTTCTATAGCTGGCTTGCGCCCTACGGCGGGCGCTGGATCGTGTCCCCCGGAGCCTTTGCACTGTGGCCGGTGCACCGTTCGCTGGGGCGGCTGGCGACGGTCGCCGGGTGGCCCGACAAGGCGCTCGAGCACATCGCCGCGGCGCGCAAGCAGAGCCAGAGCGCCCGCGCTCTGCCCTGTGTCGCGCTGACCGCGCTCGACGAAGCGCGCGCGCTGCAGGCCCGGGGATTGCCCGAGGACCGCGCCCGGATCGTGCAGCTTGCCCGTGAGGCGCGCGAGCTTGCCCAGGAGATCGGGATGGGTCTGGTCGTCGATGCCGCGACGCTGATCGAGGGCGAGACCGACCCCGACGAGGACAGCGCAGAGCGCGATCAAACGGAGGTGCATCCGAGTGGCTGACACAGACCGCGACACGTTCGACGCGATCGTGATCGGGTCGGGCTTCGGCGGCGCTGTCGCCGCGCAGCGGCTCGCCGAGTGCGGCGTCAACGACATCCTGGTGCTCGAGCGGGGGCTGCCGTACCCGCCGGGGTCGTTCGCCCGCACCCCGCGCGAGATGCGCGACAACGTCTGGGATCCGACGAGCGGCAACTACGGCCTGATCGAGCTGTTGAAGTTCGAGCATGTGACTGCGGTCATCTCGGCCGGCCTCGGGGGCGGGTCACTTGTGTACGCCAACGTGATGCTTCGCAAGCCGCCGGAGACGTTCGCCGCTGACGAGTCCAACGGCTGGCGCGAGTGGCCGGTCTCATATGACGAGCTCGAGGAGGGCTACGAGGCCGTACTCGCGAGGCTCAACCCGACCGAGATGCCATACGGCCCATACGCTGTTCCCAAGACCAAGGCGTTCAGGGACGCGGTGCGCGAGATCGGACTGGAGCCCGAGCCGGCTCCGATCGCAGTCACCTTCGCGCAGCGCGAGGGGCAGCCGGCCGAGCCCGGGATGCCGCTGCTCGACGACTCCGGCTCGGTCGACAGCGACAACCTCCACCATCGGCCTCGGCGCACGTGCACGCTGTCGGGTGACTGCGACTTCGGTTGCAACGAGGGCGCCAAGAACACGCTCGACTTCAACTTCCTGAGCGAGTTCCTGCGCCACCCGAGTGGGCGCAAGGAGATCCGCACCTGCTGCGAGGCGCTCGACATCGCCGGCCCAAGGCCAGGCGGGGGCTATCAGGTCCGCTACCGCCAGCACGCGGGCGCCCGCGCTCAGGTTCGCGAGCGTGCGCTGGCGGAGAATCACGAGACCGATCTCGAACTGCTCGACCAGGACATGGCAGAGCTGCGGACGGTGCGAGCGAAGGTGGTGATCCTCGCGGGCGGCACGTTCGGGACGACGCGGCTGCTGCTCAGCAGCCGGACCGTGCTGCCCCGGCTCAGCGCCCAGCTCGGGTGCGGCTTCTCGGCCAACGGCGACCTGCTCAAGTTCGCCCGCGACTGCCGCGAGGACGGCGAGTGGCGCAATCTCGCACCGAGCCGGGGCCCGGTGATCACCAGCTACGCCCGTGCCGAGGCCGACGGCCACTCAACCTGGCTCGAGGACGGCGGCTATCCGCGCGGGATCGAGATGATGTGGCAGGTGACCGAGATGCCGGGCGATCTGTGGAAGATGCGCGACGTCGGGCTGCGCTCGCTGCGGGGCAGGCTGCTCGGCAACGTCGGCGGCGAGATCATGGAGGCGCTCGGCAACGCCCACGCCTCGACGTCAATGGTGGCGCTGCTGGCGATGGGACGCGACGTACCCGGCGGCACGATGGACCTCGCCGGCGATGCGCTGACGCTCGACTGGGATCCGGACGCCGAGTCCGACAACTACTTCAGCTTCGTCGAGCGGTGTACCGCGGCGCTGACCGCGAGGCTCGGAGGAGAGCTCGGTGACCGCGGCTGGCGGCGGCGTTTCATGCCCGGCCGCGGGGCCTGCGCGCACCCGCTCGGCGGGTGCCGGATGGGCACCAGCGAAAACGAGGGCGTGATCGACACACACGGGGAGGTGTTCGGCTGCGAGGGGCTGTTCGTCGCCGACGGGGCGGCGATGCCGGGGCCGGTCGGGCCCAATCCAAGCCTCACGATCGGCGCGCTCTCACATCGGATCGCGGGCTACGCGGCAGAAAGGGCGGGTGGATGAGATGACCGGGGTACGTTGGACCGAGCGATTCACGGGCTGGCTGGGGTTCGAGTCGGCCGTCGACTTCAATGACGCGCTGCGTAAGGGCGTCGGCACGCGGACGACGATGACGATCCAGGTCTCGTTCGATGACGTCGACAGCTGGGTCCGCGACCCGGGTTACGCTGGGCGGGTGGAAAGGGGGACCCTCTCCTGCGACGGGCTGCAGGGGAGAGCCGCAACGGTCACCGGCGGCGAGTTCAGGATCCTCGTGCCGGCCGGCGGCGAGCTGTCAGACGTGCTGCACCTTCGGATGCGCTACGAGGTCAGGCTGCGCCACGACAGCACCGGCGAGCCGCTGACGCTGTACGGCTTCAAGCTGGTCGAGAACGATCCGGGATTCGACGCCTGGCGCGACACGACGACCCTCTTCTCGCGGCTCTACCGAGGCTCGGGCGTCCCGGCCGACGAGGACGATCCCGAGCTGACACTGGCGATCGGCGTGCTGCGGATCGAGCCGCTGTCGTTCGCCCGGCAGATGATCGGCTTCCGCGGGATCGGCGGCGGGCTGATGGACCAGCTCCGCGCCCCGGTGCGTTACCAATGGTGGTTTGGCAAACGGCTGGCCCGGGCCTATGTTGGCCAGCCGGTCACGCTCGCGCGGCCGAGCTTCCCGATCGACCGGCCCGAGCCCGACTGGGAGACCCCCAAGCGCGAACTGGAGTGGCACCCGGTGGCGGGCAATCCGACGCTGGAGCGCAGGGTCGTTCCCTTTGAGGTGGAGGATCTCGACTTCCCACTCAACGTGCAGCGGCTGCGGCTTGCCGGCGCCGGCCCGGGCGAGCCCGACGGCGACCCGGTGCTGCTGATCCCCGGGTCAGGCGTGCGGGCCAACATGTTCTACGGCCAGCCGGTCGGCCCGTCGCTGGCCGAGTACCTGCTCCGCCGCGGCTACGACGTCTGGGTCGAGAACTGGCGGGCCTCGATCGACTTTCCGCCCAACCGTTACACGCTCGATCAGGCTGCGCGCGTTGACCACCCGACCGCGATCGACGTTGTTCTCGCCGAGACCGGCCGCCCCGACGGGCAGCTCAAGACGGTGGTGCACTGTCAGGGGTCGGTCGGCTTTTTGATGGGGTACGTCGCGGGCTTCATGGACGGCAAGGTGTCGCACGTCGTCTCGAGCGCGGTGTCGTTGTTCCCCGACGTCCGATGGCCGACGTGGGTCAAGCAGCGTGCCGCGGCTCCGCTCGTGCAGCTGGCGATGCCGTGGATGGACGCACAGTGGGC
Source organism: uncultured Solirubrobacterales bacterium (assembly GCA_963770885.1). Taxonomy (GTDB): domain Bacteria; phylum Actinomycetota; class Thermoleophilia; order Solirubrobacterales; family Solirubrobacteraceae; genus Palsa-465. The sequence goes on from CAVYRI010000005.1 coordinate 1,026,032, forward strand.
GCTGCGGTCAGACACTCTGGTCGGGAGTCTGTTCGGCACGGTCGCCAGGCGCACCGAACGGCCGTGCGGGAACGCGCCCTGTCAGCTGGCCAACTTCATGTACGGGTCAGGATGGGACACGCTGCTGCTGCACAAGGGTCCCGACGGCCGCGACTGGCTCGATCCCGCCGTGCACGACTGGTCGGCGCGCGAGCTCGGCGCGACGCCGATGAGCTTCATCGATCAGATCTCCGAAAGCAGCCGGTACGGGCACGTCGTCCCCGCGCAGCCACGTGACGCCGCAACGCCCGCCAACTACCTCGCGCGGCCCAAGAGCCTGCCGGCACCCGACAAGCGTGCGCGATTCACGTTCATCGCCGGCGACCAGAACCGGATGTGGCGCTGGCAGGGTCAGGCCAAGGCCGCGAAGTTCATGCGCGAATTCCATGATTGCGCCGCGGACTTCTGCGGCATCCCCGGGTTCGGGCATCTCGACACGATCTGGGGCCGGGAGGCGCCCGAGAAGGTGTTCCCGGTGATCGCCGATGGCCTCGAATGGGACGGCAGCGGCACCCCGCCGAGCGGTCAAGCGGCGCAGCGCGGCGAGGACCGGACGCTGAACGAGCCGTGGCCCGACCGCACCGGCCGGCTGGCGTCGCTGGCGCGTTCCGGCGCGCGCGGCTGATCTCGGCGGCGCGCGGCCCGGCGAGACGCACGGCCACCGCGGGCGGCGCCACGGGGGTGTGGACGACTACACCCAGGGTGGGGTGCGCGGAAGGCCCTGCGCACTTAGTGTGGCCTGCGTCACAACGAGTCGAGCACAAGGCGTATGACGACAATCACCAGTTTTGCCCAGACCCCAGAGCCGGCGAATCCGGCCATCGACCAGCTCTACCACGCGGTTCTCAGCCTGGACGGCCGGTGGGAGTCCTTTGACCTGATCGAGGGGGACACCGACGGGTTCGTGGGCGCCAGCGTCACCGAGGTCGGCGGCGCGCTGGCGCTGGTCGGGGTCGGCATCGACGGCGAGCTGTACCACACCGAGCGCCGGCCGGATGGAACCTGGCGCTCGTTCGTCGAGCTTCGCGGCCGAGTGCTCGACGGCGGACCGCGGGAGTTCTACGGGGCCGCCTGCACCGGGGCCCGCGGGATGCTCGAGCTCGTCGGCTTGGGTTCCGACGGCCGCCTGTACCACGCGGCGTGTGACTCGGAGGGACGGTGGCAGGATCGCTTCGAGGCGATCGACACCGAGCGTCACCGCGGCCCGGATGCGTTTGCGGCGGCCGCCTGCGCGGGGGTTGGCGATTCGCTGCAGCTGGTCACGCTCGACGAGAGTGGCCGGCTGTACCACACGCTGCGTGACGCTGACTCCGGCTGGCAGGACCTGCGGGGTCTGAGCCAGCTCTACGACGCGCCGGCGCGATTTGTCTCGATCGACTGCGCTGCCGTCTGGGGCGGCAGCCTGCATGTGGTGGGTCTCGGCTCCGACGCGCAGCTCTACCACACGATCCGGTTTCCGGATGGCAGCTGGCAGCGTTACTTTGGAGTGCTCGGCGGACAGCAGCATGGGATCGCGCCGCGATTTGCGCTCAGCGTCGCCTGTGGGCGCGTCGCTCACTCGCTCGGACTGGTCGCGATCTGCTCAGACCATCGGCTGTTTCACTCGGTCCGCACGCCAGACGGAAGCTGGCGGGGATCGTTTCGGATGGGCGGCGGGCGCCTGCCCAGCGAGCCGCCCGAGTTCTACGACATCAGCTGCGCGAGCATCGGCAACGCGCTGCACGTGATCGGCGGGACCTGGCGGGGCGGGTTCGCATGAGCGCCGAGCAAGCTCTTGTTCTTCACACGAGCCGGGGGGCCAGTCCCGGGGGCAAACGGGGCGTTCACGCGGGGGGAGCCGCCTCAAATGCATGGCTCGCGCGGTGTGGTTGGGGGACCACGCCAGAGAGCGAGGGGGCACATGCGGGCGGGCGTGCAGCGGTGAGGCTGCACGCCCGTCAAGGGGCCAAGTCGCGGCAAGCACTGTCTGCGACTTGCGGGAACGGTGTGCGCGTGCGGAGACGATCCGCGCGCGCACACCGCTGACCGCTGTCCTCGGCCGGGCTCCCTTTCCGCCAAGCAGATGCCACTGGCCTCGGGCGTGACCGGATACGGTTTGCGACGCGAGTGGCAAACGGACCGGAGGGTCGCTGGTGGCGCGGTACGAGTTCCTGACGACCTGGTGTGTCGATGCACCGATCGACGCCGTGTTCGACCTGCTGCTCGATTCCGCGGGGTACCCGCGATGGTGGAAGGGCGTCACCCGCGTCGAGTTGCTCGAGCGCGGCGACGAGGATGGGGTGGGGGAGCTTGACCGCTTCACCTGGCGCAGTCTGCTGCCCTACTCGCTGGCGTTCGATCTTCGGGTCGCGCGTATCGAGCGCCCGCATCTGATCGAGGGCCATGCCAGCGGCGAGCTCGAAGGCGTCGGCGTGTGGCGGCTATACGAGGGTGACGGCGTCGCGATCGTCTATGACTGGCGAGTCCGCACGACCAAGCCGTGGATGAACGCGTTCGGGCCGATCGCCCGGCCGGCGTTTGCTTTCAACCACGACATCGTGATGCGACAGGGGGGCAGGGGGCTGGCGCAGGCGCTGGGGGCGAGGCTGCTGGCGCATGACTGACCTGTTATCGAGATCGCGGCTGGTGGCAGCCGCATGTGCGCTCGCCGCGGCGCTGCTCGTGGGCGCCGGGGCGGGGGCGCAGATCGCCACCGCCGGTGCCCGCACACACGGGTCACGGCCTGGGCCGTACTTCTCGGCGCCGTTCGAGGTCCATCGCAACGGCCACACATTCGGCCAGGACCCGAGCTGGACCAACAGCGGCGACGTCCTCTCGCAGGAGCTGGACCGCGCGGGGATCCTGCAGGTCTACAGGTCGCGGCTCGACGGCTCCCGCCGCAGCTGCCTGACCTGCGGCCGCACCCCAGGCCCAAACGGGTTCGCCGCCGAGCGCCCGAAGGGGGGCTGGATCCTGTTCTGCTCCTATGGTGACCAGCCCGAGCACCTCGGGATGCCGTGTCTCGGCGGCTACGGCGGCGACCTGTACGCGATGCGCACCAACGGGACCGACGTCACCCGCTTGACGCGCGGCAGCGACCCCGACGGCGGTGCCGTCTACAGCGACACGAGCGGCGTGCCGTATGACAACTACCACCCGTATTGGTCACCCAACGGCCGTCAGATCGTCTGGACCAGGCAGGAGGCATACCCGCTCTCGCAGGGAGGAGGGCGGTGGCAGATGCTGCTGGCCGATTTCGTCGCTCCCAGGCGCGGGCGGCCGCATCTGGGACACATTCGCGTGGTCGGGCCGGCGTATGGGATCTACGAGACCCAGCACTGGGCGCCCGACGGCAGCGGCTTTCTGTTCACCGCCTTCGGCCCGCGCAGCTCTCCCTATCAGGCGACCCTGCCCGGCTGGATGCACCAGCAGCTGTACTTCATGCGCGTTTTCGGCCGCGGCGCGTCACCGGCGCATCCGATGGTCACGCAGATCAGCGACGACGATCCCGTCTACCAGGAGCAGGCCGCGTTCACTCCCGACATGCGCGATGTGATCTTCATGAGCAATCGAAACTCGCCGACGGGCTCGTGGTATGACCAGGTGATCGCGGCCGCCCAGCGGACCGGCTTCGACGCTCCCGACCCGGGCTCGACCGGGACGGTGCAGTTCCTGGCCGACTTCTCCGACCCCAACTTCCGCAGTGACCTGTTCATGGTCGACGTCCGCAGTCATGACCTGCGCGAGCTGACCGATTTTCACAACGTCGTCCCGGAGTTCAACTGGGACCGCGAGAACCGCAGGCTCCTGTGGTCAGGGGTGGTCGGTGCGCCGAACCGCAACTTCATAACCAGGGTGGGCAGCTTCCCCCAGATCACCGGTGCGCAGCGGCGCACGCCACGGCCGATCCCAGCACCCGGCCTCTACGGCCACCCGATCGACATGGCGCGCGTCGCCGTGGCAAGGCCGCGGGCCGGCCGGACTCCCATCGGGCCCACGTCCGCCACCGCAGCCACCGCGTGGCCGCCGATCGCTCGGAGCGCGAAGGCCGGGACGTTCGTCGGCACGCTGGGTGCCGACAAACAGACGACGCCCGCGGTCGTGTTCAGTTACCTCTCGCTTTGGCTGTCAGAGCTGCGGCAGCTCGCGGCCCTGTCGGCGACGAACATCGCCTCGGTCGGGTTCCTCGGCGGTGCCTGACCGCGATCAGGCACCGTCCTGCAGGGCGCCGCGCAGCGCGGCCAGATCGGGCGAGCCGAACACCACACGGTCGCCCGTGGCGACGTAGACGAGATCGAGGTTGACTCCGGCCCGTGCGATCCGGCGCGTCAGGTCGGCGAGCACGCCGGGGCGATCGTCGACGTCGACCACCACGACCTCGCGCTCGCGCGTCACCCCCAGGTGCGAGATCGCGAGCGAGTGCCGAGCCGCCTCGGCGTGCTTGACGAGGATGTGGAGCTCGGCCCGCTCGCCGGGGCCGATGCACGTCGCGGCCGCGATGTTGACGCCCGCATCGCTGATCGCCGCGGCGGCCTGGGCAAGGGCGCCGGGTGAGTTCTCGATGTCGATGACGAGGTCGAACGCCATGAGTGTGCGCGTGCGCGCGTCAGCCTACTAGCGATTGCCGGGTGCGCGGCAGTCCGGAGCCCGGCGGCGCCGATCCCAGGCGGCGTGCCCGTAATCTCCCGGACCACCCACACCGGCAACAAGAGGAGTCCGATGAGCACGCGTGACCTGATCAATCCGCCCGATCTCCATCCCGCGCCAGGCTTCAGCCACGTGACCGTGGCCGGCGGCTCGCGGACGGTCTACATCGCCGGCCAGATCGCCCTCGCGCCCGACTTCAGCATCATCGGGGGCGACGATCTCGGTGAGCAGACGAAAGCCGCAATGCGCAATCTCGAGATCGCACTGGAGGCGGTCGACGCCGGCTGGGAGCATGTCGTCCGGCGGACGATCTACACGACGCAGCCGACCGAGTACGCGGTGATCACCGCCGCGATCGAAGAGGTCCAGGGTTCGGCCGAACACCCCGCGCAGACGATCGTCGGAATCACCGGACTCGCCGTCCCCGGGCTGCTGATCGAGATCGAGGCGACGGTCTCGCTGCCGTGAGCAACCGCCCCTCTGACGCCCGATCTTGAGCTGCGCCTGAGGCTCTCCCGGAGCCGATCACGATCGAGTCAGTGTCGCGGCGGTGCCGGCGCGCTCACGAGCTCGGGATTCGTTTCGGGTGCGGTGCGCCTGCCAGGCGAGCGCACCGGCCGAGGCGAGCGCGTACATCGCAACCGCGAGCGCCTGACCGGCGACGACGTCGGACGCGTAGTGGATCCGAAGATAGATCCGGCTGAGCCCGACGAGCACCGTGAGCAGGGCGCCCGCCGCGACGAGCGTGAGCCGCGTGGCACGCGGCTTGACGACGACCGTGACAGCGATCGCGAGCGCGAGCCAGCCGATCGAGTTGGCCGCGTGGCCGGACGGGAAGCTGAACCCGGTCGTCTGGTCCGGCGGCACGTCGAGGCCAGGACGGCCGATCGTGGGCTTGGCGATCCAGACCGTGACCGACGTGAGCGCCATCCCGGCCACAAGCGCCGCGGCTCGGAGCTGGTGTCCGCGCCTCAGCAGCAGCGCCGCGCCGAGTATCACCGCGGAGCCGACGATCGTGATCGGGCCCAGCGTTGTGATCGCGCGGGCGACTGAATCCAGCCACGGTGCGCGCAGGTCAGCGACGATCTGGGATGCCCGGGAGTCAAACCCCAACGGCGGCCCGGGCGTAACCGCCACGGTCAACCCAGCGAACACCGCCAGGCTGGCGACGGCGAGCGTTAGCAGCCATCTGATCGGGTGGTCGCGCATCGCCTTAGCTTGCCGGATCGCGCTCGCGGCCCGCGGAGGCGGCGCCGACTTGGAAGCGTCTCAGAGCTCGAACCGCGGCTCCAGCGCTTCGATCGCCGCCTCGAGCGCGGGCTCGAGATCGTCGGCGCATGGGCGGCTGAACAGCGGCCCGGAGCCGTCGGACAGGATGATCTGCACCATCGCGACGCCACGCGCGTCGACCGGGTCAGGGCCGCTCAGGTGGGCCGCGAGCTGTTCGAGCGCCGGCCGGGCGCTGCGCACCTTCTGCCAGCAGATCGGCACCGGATCGTGAATTGGGTGCAGCGAGCGGTTGGACCTGCGCAGCAGCCGCTGGATCGCGCGCGAGAGTCGCCCACGGCTCCTGCGACCGATCAGCTCGTTGGCCCGCAGGGACAGCGCCGGCGCCGAGTCCGGACAGGCGCCGCCGGCGATCGCCGTGTCCAACCGCCACCGGTGGATCCGCGCGCGCAGCCGCTCGGCAGTCCGGCTCTGCCGGCAGACCACGTACGTGCCGTCCGGCCGCTGAGTGATCAGGAGCGTGCGCATGTGATGAGCAAGGTGACGAAGGCCGCGCTCCTCGCATCTCGACAGCCGATTTGAGGACGGGTGGGCCGGCAGAGCCGAGTCGCGTGCGCGCTCTTACTCGCAGGTGATCGTTTTACCCCGAGCGGCCGAGGGCAACGCCTGCCGTACAGCGCTGCTGTTTTGCCGGGGCCTGCTGCGACGGCCGATCACGAGCCATCAGGGGCCGAGCCTCACGGCGAGCGTCGATCAGAGGTAGATTGTCTGCGGCAGCCCCGGCTACAGCGATGCTTGAGGATCAAGGCTCCGAGCAACGAGTCAGCACCGGCCTCGATGCACTCGACGCCGTGCTCGGTGGACTCTATTGGGGCGACAACGTCGTGTGGCAGTTCGACGCGGTGCCGGTCGAGCCGTTCTATGACGCGATCGCGTTGCGTGGGGAGGACTTCGACACGCGGACCTTCATCTCGGTCGGAGACCCATCCGACGTGCTCCGCGCCGCCGGGGTCGACGTGCTGAGCGCCGGTCCGGGCAGCGGTCTCGAGCACCCCGCCGATCTGCTGCGCGAGATCTACGGAATCTGCAAGCCGGGCGGCCGGCGGCTGCTGCTGTTCGAATCGCTCGACAGCATGGTCGGCGTGTGGGGTCCGAGCAGCACCCGCGGGTTCTTCGCCCGTTGCTGCCCGCTGCTGCTCGATGTCGGCGCGATCGCCTACTGGTCGATGAGCGCCCAGGACATTCCACCCACGGTCCGAGACACGGTCGAGTCGGTGACGCAGTGCATCCTGCGCGTCGACGAGCGAACCGTACGAGTGGCGAAGGCCGAGGGCCGCCCCGGCGGCGTGCGCGGCTCGGTGCTGCACTGGCACCGCGAGCATGGCCAGGCGGTGCTTGCGCCGGCCGACATCATCGCTCGCGTCGCGGCGTCGCTGCGTGCCGTGCGGCGGGCTCGCGGCCTCAGTCAGCACGACCTCGCCAAGCTGGCGGGGGTGACCGCGAGCGCGATCTCCCAGGCCGAGCGAGCCGAACGTGGCCTCTCGCTGACGACGCTCGCCCGGCTCAGCTCAGCACTCGGGCTCACGATCGATGACCTGCTCCATGGCGAGGATCCCGAGGTGTATCGGATCGGTCGTCGCCCCGAAGACCCGCAGCGCGGCGTCGAGCACGCGATCACGCTGCTCGGCGACGCGACCTCTGAGCTCCGGATCGACCTCGTGCACCTCGATCGAGGCGAGGCCGGCGCGCCGGCGGAGGGGCAGAAGGGGACCGGGATCATCACGCTCGCAAGCGGTCTGCTCCAGGTCCAGATCGCCGGCAGGACGCCGGCGCTGCGATCGGGCGAGGTGTTGGTGGCCGATAGCGACAGGGTCGAGGGCTGGCGCAACATCGGCCAGACGGAAGTTGTGCTGTTCTGGATCGTCGCGCCGCCGGCCGCTCCCGCGACCTGAGCAGCACAGCTTCATAACTGTCGGTAGCTGGGGCTCTTGTCCGGCGCGCCACGACAGCAGCGCTGTCCGATAGTCCAGACCGAAGCCCCGGCGGCGGTACGGTTCGGCCGCCGCGAACAAAGACGTAGAGACGGTCCTTGTCAGACGAGACGGGAGGCGACCCGGTGGATGAGAGAGTGAGCCCGGCCGAAGGTCCGGCACCCACAGAGGCCGTTGCCGACGTGGTCGTCGCGTCGACCCTCCCCAACACCGATCCGGCGCAGGCCGTGAAGACAGTCTGCCCGGACTGCGGCTGCGGGGCCGGCGTCCAGCCATTGTGCGCCGTCTGCGGTTGCAACCTGGCGGCGGTGGCAACCTTGCCGACCCGCTCGACATGGGAGCGCTCCAAGCTCCTCGCGCTCGATGTCCAGGCGCGGATGATCGTCGAGCGGATCGCCGCCCTGGTCCGCTTCACACCGAGCCTGATCGCGGTGCCGGCCGACGAGCGCCGGCTCGACAGCCCGGTGGCCGTCTACGCGGTGCAGCGCGCGATCCGCCGGGCGGTCCAAGAGAGCATCCCGCGGCCGCAGCGGCCGGTGGACTTCGCAGTCCACGTCCGGTGCGCTGACTACCGATGCCACGAGGAGTCACGGATGGCCACTGCGAGCGTTGCCGTTGGCGCGGGCCACGCGGTGCAGCAGGACTTCCGGGTCGCGCTGCTCACGGGGTGGGCACGGGCGGCCGTCTCGCGGTCGGGACCCCCGCGCCTGGTCGCGTTCCCGGTTGCGGGATAGCCGCAGACCTTCAGTCCGTGTACTCGTTGTGGCGGCGGAACCACCCATCGGTCTCGTTGCGCCCCAGCGGCGCCCGGTCAAGCCACTGATACATGCCCCATAGGGCGTCGAGCCCACGGGCGTAGGCCGAGTAGGTGTGGTACACGACCCCGTCGTCGAGCGCGAACGCGCTCATCCCCGGCTGCTCCCGGATGTAGGTGGCGACGTCGGTGCCCGTCATCGCCGCGAACCTCACCGGCGTGCTGTCGGGGTCGGCGGCGCGGACCCAGCCGGGGTCGATCGAGCGGTAGTTGTACTCGACATCGCCCGACCGTTGCTGCTGCTCGGTGATCGACGTGTTGAAGTCGTAGTTGAACTCGCTGTCGATCGAGGACGTCCACCTGAAGGTCCAGCCCATCCGGCGCCTGTAGGCCTCCAATTCGGCGATCGGCGCTCGCGAGACCGCGGCCATCGCCACGTCGTGGTGCTCGAGGTGGACGGCGAAGCCGTTGAACCCGTCCGCGATCGCCGAGCAAGCGGGGCAGCCGCCGCCGGAGTACTCGGGCCCGAACATGAAGTGGTAGACAAGCAGCTGCGACCGTCCTCCGAACAGGTCGGCCAGGGACGCCGGGCCGTCCGCTGTCTCAAACCGGTAATCCTTCTCGACTCGGACCCAGGGCAGTGCCTGACGCTGCTGGGCGACCTCGTCGCCGCGGCGGGTCAACTCCTTCTCGGCCTCGAGCAGCTCGAGGCGGGCGGCGAGCCACTGCGCGCGCGTTCCGGTGATATGGGTGGTCATCGTTCCCTCCAGGTCGGCACCGATGTGGCCGTCACCGTCATGACGTCAGCTCGACGATCGAGGTCCGCAGCGGGGCCGTGAGATCGGGTAGCACCTCGCCCGTTTCGAGCAGCGTCTTGAGGTTGGCGATCACGCGCGGCCAGCCCTTGCTGATCAGCGTGGGCATCAGCCCATCCGGCTCGAGGTCGTCGTGGACGACCGTCAGCCGTACCTGATCGCCTTCGAGCGGCTCGATCTCAAATGTGACTTTCGAGCGCCGCTCGGCCGCCAGGCGGTCGCGGCCGTCATCGGCGATGCCCAGCGCGGCCGCCCACTCGGGCGTCACCGTGTGCCAGGTGTACGAGAGCCGGCGATACGGCTCTGACTCGAGCACGCGCTGCTCGGCGTCGGAGATCGTCACGCCGGCCTGATGCCACGCGACCGGTGAGCCGGACCGCCAGTCGGAGCCGAACGTCAGCCCCCAGTAGCGCTCGGTGAAGGCGGGCTCGGTCAGCGCCTGCCAGAGCCGCTCGGGCGTTGTTCTGATGTAGGTCGTATAGACGAACGAGGGGTTGTCCATCGGTGTGTCCTCCAGTGCTCGTTTCAGGTCGGCGAGCGCGAGCACGCGGTCTGCGTCGTACCGGGTGATCCAGCGCTCGGCGATCTCGTTGATCGGGGCCGCGTTGAGGTAGTGGAGCTTCTCCCTGCCGCGGCGGACGGTCGTGACCAGATTGGCCGCTTCGAGCACGGCGAGGTGCTTGCTGACCGACTGGCGCGCCATCTGCAGCCGCGAGCACAGTTCACGCAGTGTCTGCCCGTTGCGTTCGTTGAGGCTGTCAAGCAGCAGGCGCCGGCTCGGATCTGCCAGCGCCCGGAATACCTCATCCATGGGCGGAGATGCAGCCATTTGGCTGCCTATGATATGCAGCCAGATGGCTGCCTGTCAACCCCGGTCGCCCGACACCGTGCTGCTGGCATTTCGGCTGCTCGGCGAGCGTCTCGGTCAGGCCCAGCAAGCTGGGAATTGCGGCCGTCCTTGGCGGGGTCGTGCTCCTGTCCGCGTAGGGCCGGCCTGGCGTGCGGCGCCGCCATCGGGGGCCGATCCGGCTTGACCGTCGAGCGCCGACCGGTCAACGTGCTGTCAGTCAACGGCTCCGCCGATTAGGGTGCGCACATGCCCGATGCCGAAGAGCAGCCTCTCGAGCTGATCCTGGCTCGCAACCTGATCTCGATCATCTCGCTTGCGGCGATGCTCGTCGACACCGAGGGGGCGATCGTCTTCTACAACGAGGCAGCCGCCGAGGTGCTCGGCGCTCGATTCGAGGAGACCGGCCGGATCCCGCGCGACGCCTGGCGCGGGGAGATCGGACCGTTCGACGAGCACGGCGAGCGACTGCCCACGGAGAACCTCCCGGTCACGGTCGCGCTGCGTGACGCGCGGCCCGGCTATGGGAGGTTCCACATCCGATCTGCGAACGGGAGCCTGACCCCGATCGAGGCTACGGCGCTGCCGCTGGTGGGATCGGTCGGCCCGCACGGGGCGCTGGTCGTGTTCTGGCCGCTCGACGCGGACCGAGCGTGGCCGCTGGAAGACTCCGGGGCCTGACGCGATGCGCCTGAAGGTGTGGGGTTCGCGCGGCTCGATCCCGGTTCCGGGACCGGCCTGCTCGGGTTTCGGCGGCAACACCTCGTGCGTGCAGGTGACCAGCCCCGACGGGACCGAGGTGATCCTCGACGCGGGCACCGGGATCCGGGAGCTCGGCGTCGCTCTGGTCGGCCGCCGCGAATCCGTCCACATCCTCCTGACCCACCTCCACCTCGATCACATTCAGGGGCTGATGTTCTTCGCGCCGCTGTTTGACCCGCAGATGAACGTCACGATCTGGGGGCCGACGAGCGCCGACCGGCCGTTGCGTGAGCGGCTCGCCCGGTACATCTCCGATCCGCTGTCGCCGATCGAGATCCGCGATCTGCCGGCTCACGTGCGCTTCGATGATGCATCCCAGCCGGCGCTGCAACTGGGGGGCATCGAGGTCAAGAGCACGTTCGTCGCCCACCGCGGGCCGACGCTCGGCTACCGGCTCACGTGCGGCGCGACGAGCATCTGCTACCTCCCCGATCATGAGCCCGGTCTCGGCGAGGACCTGGAGACGGCTGATCGGACCTGGGTCTCGGGGTTGGCGCTCGCCAGCAACGCGTCACTGTTGATCCACGACTGCCAGTACGAGGACGAGGAGTACCGTCTGCGTCGCGGCTGGGGTCATTCGAGCGTCTCCGATGCGCTGGTGTTCGCGCGTCGCGCCGCGTGTGGCCAGACGCTGATGTTCCACCACGACCCCGACCACGATGACCAGCACCTCGAATCACTTGAAGCCAAGCTCGCCGGCCGCTGGACCCAACTCGGCGGCCCGGGCAAGATCGCGCTCGCCCGCGAGGGACAGATCATCGACGTGACCGACTGAGGCGATCCTCGCCACGGTGAACATCAAGTGCGATCCGGCCCGCAGGGAACCTCGCGTCGATCCTCGGCGGGCTGTGAAAGACTCGGCCGATGGAGCGCACGATCCGCGTCATTCGGCACGTCGACGGCCCGCTCAAGGACACCGTCGTCGAGATCGTCGAGGACGACGGCGGCGCGCTGCGGCTGGTGACGCGCGAGCTTCACGTCTCGTTTGACTCGAGCGGTCCGACCGGCACCGTAGAGGACATCACGCCGCCACGGGAGGCCTCGGCCTAGATCCGCTGGACCCTCGCCAACCAGGCTGGCGCACCGTGCGGATCGAATCTTGTCTGAATCCGATCCGGACTGATGGCGGCAACGTCCCAGCCGCGGATCGGGGCTAACACGGTTCGCAGCTCCTCCCGGCTGACGGGGTGCGGGCCGCACCGGTCAGGTCCGACGTCGCTGAAGCAGAGCACGTACAGGTTGGCTCCCCGGTCGGTCACGGCCGCCAGATTCGCAACGTAGTCGCGCCGCTCGTCGCTGTCGAAGCTGTGGAACAACCCGCAATCGAGCACCGTCTCAAAGCGACGACCCAGACGGTCCAGGTGCAGCGCATCGGCGACCACGAACTCAGCGTCGCTTCCCCGAGCGTCAGCCTTGTCCCGTGCGATCGACAGCGCCGTCTCGGCCACGTCGACTCCCAACACAGGGAGTCCCGTCGCGGCAACCTGTAGCGAGTTCTCGCCCGTCCCACATCCCGCATCGAGAACCGCGCCGGCGAATGCGCCCTCGGTCACGAGGCGCACTATCGCCGGCTGTGGTTCTCCGATGTCCCATGGCGGCGGGCCATCGACGTACGACGCATCCCACGGCTGGCCCGCCCGCCGCTCGTGGCTGGTTGGTGGTCGGGCGTCTGTCCGCTCGGTCATGGTTCTCTCTCCCTGCAACTGTCCTCATCGTCGCACCAACACGGGGTGCCAGATTTATGAGATGCTTAACACAAGCCGCCGGCGGGTCAACCCGCTGGGCGTGGGGAGTTGATCACGTGCGGGGCGCCGGTCGATACTCAGCAAGGGGCGTATGTGATGGCCTGGTATCTCGCGGTATTGAGGAATTACACCGGCTTCAGCGGCCGGGCGAGCCGGACCGAGTTCTGGATGTTCACGCTCGTGAACTTCGTGATCGGACTGGTTCTCTATCTGCTTGTTTTTGCAGCCCACGCATTTGTGATCCTGCTGTTCGTCTATTACCTCGCGGTGCTGCTCCCGAGCTTGGCGGTCGGCTTTCGCCGCCTCCACGACACCGATCGGACCGCCTGGTGGCTGCTGCTCGATCTGATCCCGTTGATCGGACCGATCGTGCTGCTGGTCTTCTTCTGCACCGACAGCACCCCGGGCGACAACCACTACGGCTCGAACCCGAAGGGTCTCGCCCCGGCCTGATCGGCCCGCGAGTCATCGCACGAGCCAGATGCCGGGCGGTCGCACCGTCGGCCGCTTACCCCTGCGTCGGCTGAGGCGGCGGGCGCTGCCCTGAGCACGCCTTGCCGATGCCGACCCGCACCTGTCGACGCTGCCCGTGCGCGGCGACGATCAGTCGTGCGCAGAACGGGTTTCGGACGTAATAGCCGCCGGCATAACTGAGCCATCTCGCGCCCGGGGGTCCGGTGCAGCGATTCACCACGATCACCGTGCCACGATGACCCTCGTCGGCGTTGCCCCAACCGATTGAGAACTGTCCTTCAAGCCGGTCGGGCACGATCAGCCGCAGTCGAGCACCCACGCGGACAGTGAGGCCCTCCTTGGCGAACAGCCGCGCCGCGGGTTCCTGCAGTCCCGACCGCGCCGTCTGCAGCGCGAGCCGCAGATGCGGGCTTGCCGGCAGCGCGACGACTCCCAGCACGATGCTCATGCCGGGCGCGGGCGCCGCCGTGCTGATCGACTCGTGGCATGGCAGGCTGCGCGCGCCGGAAGCGCGAACCTCGCGCTGGTGACCGGGCGACGCTGGTTTGTGCGAGCCGCCGCACGCCGCGATTCCAGCCGTCATCGCGAGGACGACGAGCGGCGCAGTCACATCGCGCGGCACGCGTGTCAGCGCGCGAGGTCGGCCGCTCGCATCTGTTCGGCCAGCTCCTCGACGCGCGCTTGGACGTCCTTGGATACGTAGGTTTCAGCGGCCTCGACGCGGGCGGCGATCTGGTCTGCCATGTCTGAGGCATAGACGACGATCAGCGCCGCCTGGCCGCGTTCGAGCGTCTCCGTGATCCCGTTCAGATCCTCGTCGTCCAGACCACCCTTGATGTGCCCGGCGACGGCGCCGATGGCGGCGCCGGCGCCGCCGCCGACCGCCAGACCGCCGATCAGGCCGACGCCGGGCAGCAGAGCGGCGGCAACGCCGACGGCCAATCCCCACTTGAGCCCATGCACGGCGCCGTGGCGCGTCGGGTCCTCGTGCTTTCTGACCACCTCCATGTTGCCGACGCCGTCGCGCAGCACGACCGCCGCATCGAAGCCGTGCGAGGTTTCAGCCTCGTCATACAGGCTCTTGACGGCCTCGTAGTCGGAGTTGGCTGATGCGGGCTCGTCGTAGGACGCGATCAGCACTCGCAGCGTGTCTGGTCCGGTCATCGACACTCCCTTCGGTAGGGACCGCGTACGACACTATCTCCCGGCCGCGAACCGAGCGATCTCGCGGCGGTGGTGCTTTTAGGGTTCCTCGTTCAGTCCGGACCTGAAGATCAGTCCGGGCACCTCAGTCCTCGACACCGCGAAGTAGATCGCGATCACGGCGTCAACGGCAAGCGAGATCGCCGGGACCACGAATGCCAGGGCAATCGCCGGGGCATAGGCGAGCGCACCCACCAGCGCCCGTCGAGCGCCGGCCGGAATCGCCGCTCTGGCCGGTTCGGCGACCAACTGCTCGTGCTTGGCCAGATAGCTCCAGGTGAGCACCATTGACAGGCCCATGAGCATCATCGTCGCGGCGTAGAGCAGGGCGACCGCAACCCCCCGCCCTCGGTCCGGTCGTCACCGACCTGAAGGAGAACCGCGGCGCGGCTCGGGATAGCCTTGCGGTCGATGACCGGCGCGGCGGTTGACCTCACGGTTCCTTCGCTTGGCGAACTGCACCGCCGACGCAGCGAGAAGTGGGCGCCCTACGATCGCGATGTCCTGAGCCTGACGGTCGCCGAGATGGACTTTCCAGTCGCCCCGCCAATCCGCGAAGCGCTGGTTGAGACGATCGGACGCAACGACCTTGGCTATGCGGTCCCGGCAAGCCCTCCCCTGACAGAAGCACTGGCTGGCTTCGCTGCTCGGCGGCTGGGCTGGGTGATCGATCCTGGGCAGGTGACGGTGGTGCCCGACGTCATGCTGGGGCTCGTCGAGCTGTGCCGGGCGATCGCAGCGCCTGGCCAGGCGGTCGCGTTCGCGACGCCTGCCTACCCACCATTCTTCGCCGAGCTCGAAGCGGCGGGCTTTCCGGTGCTCACTGTCGACCTGGACGGCGCTGGGAAGATCGATCTCGAGAAGCTCGACGACGTCCTGTCGAGACGGATCGCAGGATTCGTGCTCAGCAACCCGCACAATCCGAGCGGTCACGTTCTCACGCGCGACGAGCTCAAGTTGTTGGCCGAACGTTGCGCAGCGGCAGAAACCTGGGTGCTGGCCGACGAGATCCACGCGCCGCTCGTGCTCCCGGGCGCCGAGCACGTTCCGTGGCTCGAAGTATCGGACGCTGCGCGCGAATATGGCATCGCGCTGACGTCGGCGTCAAAGGCGTTCAACCTGGCCGCGTTGAAGACCGCGTTCATCGTCACAGCAGGAGACAGAGGCCGCGAGATCGTCAAGCGCCTCAGTGCCCAGCACGAGCACGCCAGCCTCCTCGGAACGATCGCCGCCGAGGTCGCCTTCACCGAGGGTGACGAATGGCTCGACGCGGTGATCGTGCAGTTGCAGCACAACCTGACCCAGCTTGCGGCGGACCTCGCCGCAAAGCTTCCTGACGTCCGCTGGACTGCACCGCAAGCGACGTACCTCGCGTGGCTTGACTGCGGGCGCCTGGGAATCGGTGACGAGCCGGCGAGCGTCTTTCTCACGCGCGGTCGGGTCGCGCTTGGGCGAGGTTTGGACTTCGGCCAACCGGGCGCAGGCCACGTTCGGCTCAACTTCGCCACCAGTCCAGAACATCTCGGCGACGCGGTCGCCAGAATGGCCCGTGCCGCTGAGCCCTGACGACGCCGATCTGCTGACGCTCCGCTTACGGCCACCGGCGCCCGCGGGGGCCAACCGGCCTTACGGAAACCGCCCCGCCCAGCGCGTCGACGCGGCGGCGCCCAACAGCAGCAGCACGAGCCCGCCAATCGCAAAATCCGCGGTGATCTCGCGCTTGCGGGTAACGCTTCCGATTCGGGTCCCGAGCCCCTTGTAGATCGAGCTGAGCCGGTCCGCGCTCTGGGCATCGAACTCGCGGCCGCGGGCAACCGCAGCGATCTGCCGCATCAACTCAGGATCGGGCGGGACCGCGAGCGGCGGGCTGAACGGCTCGGGGTTGGGGAGGGTCCCGCTCGGCGTCCCGAGGGCGACGGTATAGATCGGGATCCTCTCGCGGGCGGCAAGACGTGCTGCAGTGATCGCACTGATGCCGGCATTGGCGGCACCGTCTGAGACAAGCACGATCGCCCCGGCTCCTGGCCGCGTCTGCCGTGTATGCAGCAGCCGGAGCGCTAGCTCGAGCGCATCGCCGGTCGCCGTCGCGCCGTTGGCGACCTGGCGGTCGATCACCGCCCGCGCGGCCCCGTGGTTGAGTGTCGGCGCCTGGACGTCGTTCGGCGCCGAGGAGAACGCGATCGCGCCCACCCGCGCGTTGGCTGGGAGGTGATCGATGAACCCGTCGGCGGCACGCTCCGCGGCCGCGAGGCGCGTCGGCTTGACGTCGGTCGCAGCCATCGAGCCGGACTCGTCGGCAACGAGCATCACCGTCGTGGCCTTGACGGCCGCGCTGTAGCTCACGTGCGGGCGGGCAAGCGCGACTGCGAGCGCCGCGATCGCCGCGAGCACACATGCGACCGGAAGCTGGCGCCGCCACGACGTTCCGCCGCGCGCCGCGAGCCGGAGCGTGGAGACGGCCGGAAACCGGATCACGTACCGCCTGGCGCGCCTGCGCGCGGCAAGCGATGCGCCCAGCAGGGCGGGAACGAGTGCCAGACCGATCAGCCACAGTGGCGATCCGAAGCTCATCGGAGGTTTCGCCCCAGCGCCACGAGCCAGTCCTGGTCAGTTGAGAGCGCGACATGGTGAACGCGCAGCCGGCGGAGCTCGCGCCCGACCGCCTCACGGCGCTCGCGCTCGATCGCCGCGAAGCGATCGCGGACGTGCCGGCGCGAGGTATCGACCTCGATCAGCGCGCCGCTCTCGGGATCGACGAGTGACAGGTATCCGAGTCGCGGCAGCTCCGTTTCGCGCGGATCGACGATCTCGACCGCGAGCACCGAGTGACCGACTCCGAGCGAGCCGAGCGGACGCTCCCAGGCATGCTGATCGCGGAAGTCCGAGATCACCACAACGAGCCCAGGCTGGCGGGCAAGGCGTGCCACGTGACGGAGCCCGTCGGCCAGGCCGTCGCTGTCGTGTTGCCCGTCGGGTGCGGTGCCCTCCGCGAGAAACCGGCGTAGGGCGACCATCCCGGGCTTGGAGCCACGGGGCGGGAGCACGCGCGGTCCCGCAGCGCCGAACGCGACCAGGCCGACGCTGCCGGTCCGCCGCACGCCGAGACGCCCGAACACGAGCGCCACACCCTCGGCAACGTCGGCCTTCAGCCGCCGCGCGGTGCCGAACGCCATCGACGGCGACACGTCGAGCACGATCCAGGTCGTGAACGCACGTTCGGGCACGTGCAGGCGGACATGAGGCTGGCCCGTGCGAGCCGACGCCGCTGGGTCGATGTGGCGCACGTCGTCGCCGACCTGGTATGGGCGCAGCTGCGCGAGCTCGGTTCCGACCCCCACTCCGGCGGCGCGCCGGTCGCCGGGGAGCGTCCTCGCGACGAGCCGGTTGAGCGCCACGTCAAGCGCTTCGATCAGCGGCGCAACGATCGGTCCCGGCCCCTGTCGTGCGGCCGGCGGTTGGAGCACCGCGCCGCTCACTACGCGCTGGCCGCCGTCTCATCGCGCATCAGGTGCGTGGTGTCGGGCTGCTCAACGGCCGCCAGCACCCGGCCGAGGAGCTCATCGGCCGTCACGCCTTCGCTGAGCGCGTCGTAGGAGAGCACGAGCCGGTGGCGCAGCACATCCGCAGCGAGATCGCGGATGTCGTCACCGGTGACGTGACCGCGCCCGCGCAGGAGCGCGAGCACGCGCGCCGCCTGGACGAGTCCGATCGGTCCTCGTGGGCTCGAGCCGAACTCGATCAGCGGCGCCATGTCCGCGAGACCGTGCTCCTCCGGGTGGCGGGTCGCGTCCGCGAGCGCGACCGCGTAGCCGATCACGTCGCGATCGACGAGAACCGTCTGCGCCGTGCGGGCGTGGCGCCGGAGGTCTTCAAGCGACAGGCATTCGCGCACCGTCGCAGGGTCGACGAGGCTGCGCCCGACCACGGCGGCCTCCTCGCCGACGCTCGGGTAGTCAACGAGGATCTTCATCAGGAAGCGATCGACCTGCGCCTCGGGGAGGGGATACGTGCCCTCGGACTCGATCGGATTCTGGGTCGCCATCACGATGAATGGCAGCGGCACTTCAAACGCGGTCCCCCCGATCGTCACCTGCTGCTCCTGCATCACCTCGAGCAGCGCGGACTGCACCTTCGCCGGCGCGCGATTGATCTCGTCGGCGAGCAGGAAGTTGCACATCACCGGGCCAAGCTCGGTGTCGAACGCGCCGGTGTCCGGCCGGTAGATGCGGGTCCCCACCAGGTCGGCGGGGACCAGGTCGGGCGTGAACTGAATCCGGCTGTAGGAGCCGCCGAGCGCAGTCGAGAGCGTCTTGACCGTCAGTGTCTTCGCCAGCCCGGGAACGCCCTCGAGCAGGACGTGGCCGCTCGCGAGCAGGCTCACCAGTAGCCGCTCGAGCATCGCGTCCTGGCCGACGATCACCCGCTTGATCTCATACAGCGCCTCCTGCAGCGCATCGCGCGCCTCCCTGCGCTGGTCGTTGGTGTGCTCAATCTGCTCTGTGTCGTTCATCTGTCCTCCGCGGTCGCTGTCACCTAGACGAGGCGCCCGAACCAGCGGAGTGACAGGGCGCAGCCGAGCAACAGCAGCACCAGGGCTCCACCGGCGAAGCTCGCGGTGATCTCCTGTTTGACTTGTTTGTGGCCGAGCCGGGCGGCGAGACGTGCGTAGGCTGCGCTCACCCCGGCGGTGTCTGAAGTCTCGAAGGTCTGACCGCCGGATGCTCGCGCGATCTGCGCCAGCTGCTCGCGGCTGACGGGCACATGTGCGTTTACCGTCCCGGAGCGGCGCTTGATCGAGATCGTTCCATTCGGCGTGCCGACCGAGATCGTGTAGATCGGGATGTGCCGAGCGCGCGCCTCGCGGGCCGCGACCAGCGGGCCGACGCCGACGTTCGAGGCGCCATCTGAGATCAGGACGATCGCCCCCGGGGGCCGCCGGCCGGCGATGCGCGGAACTGCGAGCAGCTGCCGCTCGGCGGTCGTGATCGCCTCGCCGATCGCCGTGCCGCCGCTCGTCGGCGGCAGCCGTCCCTCCGCGGCCGCGGCGAGCGCATGATCGGTCGTCGGCGACTGCAGGACAGTTGGTCTGCGGGCGAATGCGAGCAGGCCGACCTGGACGGTGCCCGGGACGCTGGCCAGAAAACGCCGGGCGGCGCGCTGCGCGGCACGTTCGCGCGTCGGAGCGACGTCGCGCGACTGCATCGAGCTGCTGACGTCGTTGGCGAGCATTATCGCGCCGTCGGTGACCGGCTTGGCGACGGTACGCTGCGGGCGCGCCGCGGCGACGATCAACACCACCAGCGCGAGCGCGAACGCAAGCATCGGCGCGTGACGGCGCCACCCCGGGCGTCGGGGCGCGACCGACGCGATCAGCGTGGGCACGACAAACGCAGATGCCGCGCGCGCTCGACGGCGCTGCTGACCCGCGTACCACCAGACCGCGCAGGGGATTGCGAGCAGCGCGAGCAGCACAAGTGGGTCCGCGAAGCTCATGGAGATCCCGCGGGTCGTGCGGTCAGCGCGATCTTTGTCGTATACATCGTCAGCGCCTTGTCGTACTGGATCTGAACTCGATCTCCCACATGCAGGCGGGCGAGGATCGAGTTGACCTGCGCCGGGGATGACACCTTCTGGTTGTCGATCTCGGTGATCACGGCGCCGGGCTCAAGGCCGGCTGCCTCGCCCGGGCCGCCCGGCATCACATAGACGACCAGCGCACCGTGTACGAATGGGAAGCCGCTCCCGCCGGAGGGGAAGGTGGCCGCCGGGAACGACGGTCCGGCCATATCGACGCCGAGCCACGCGGGCCTCCCGCTGCCCTCTCCGCCCGAACCGGCCGCCAGCGAGGCGACCCCGTAGGCCGCGCCGACAACGATCAGCGCTCCGAGCGCGACCAGCAGCGGTCGCGACAGCCGTTTGCGGTTGCCGCCCAGCGCGCTGGTCAGCCGCCCGATCATCTGGTGGGCGCCGCGTCGCAGACGCTCGCGAGCTCGCGCGAGACGGTCGCGCTTCGGCCGCGCCCGGGGACCCTGTAGGGGTAACTGTTCTGTTGGTGGTTCGGCCGGCTCCTTGGTCCGTGATCGACGCTCGGCCAGCTCCTCAGCCATGGCCGCAGAGTCGAGCCGCCAGTCGCCGGACCACAGGTGCCGTGGTGCGCTCATCTGCTCGCCCGGAAGCTAAGCGGTATTGGTGAGATCTTCTTAAGAACTCTGACCGCAGGTCAACTAAGGCCACGGGGGCAATTTCCCGTCGCGCGCAGGGCTCGACCGCCGGTGTGCAGACCCGCTAATGAGTGGCCACAGCAGCGGCGGCGTGCGCCGCAACGATCCGCGTGCCTGCCGCACCTTCGAGGATCGCAGCCGAGTCTTCGAGCGCACCGATCGCGGCGATTCCGCCCGTCTCGCTCATGAATTGGGATGCTGCCTGCGCCTTGGGACCCATCGAGCCCGCGGCCAGGTCCAGGGCGGCAAGCTCGGCGGGCGTCGCGGCCAGGAGGGCATGAGCATCTGACGTGCCCCACCCGACCTCAATCGCCGGCACATCGGTCAGCAGCAGCAGCGCGTCCGCGCGCAGCTCGCGGGCCAGCAGGGCAGCTGCACGATCCTTGTCGATTACCGCCTCGACTCCGTGCAAGCAATCGCGCTCGTCGACGATCACAGGCACCCCGCCGCCTCCAACGCAGACGACGATGAGTCCGGCGTCAATCAGGGTCCGGATCGCCCCAAGCTCGACGATCTTGCGCGGCTCTGGCGATGGGACCACTCGCCGCCAGCGGTCGCCGTCCGGCGCCACCGTCCAACCGCGCAGACGAGCCACACGCGCGGCCTCGCGCTGCGTGTAGACGGGTCCAACCGGCTTGGTCGGCTGTGCGAATGCCGGGTCGTTGGCGTCGACGATCACCTGCGTCAAGAGCGTGGCCGTGCGCTGCCCTCGAACGGTGTTGCCCAGACTCTGTTCGAGCAGGTAGCCGATCATCCCCTCGGATTCGGCGCCGAGCACATCGAGCGGGTATGGAGCGACGTCTCGGTAGGACTCGGCTTGGAGCGCGAGCAGGCCCACCTGGGGACCGTTGCCGTGGGTGATGACCAATTGATGCTTGAGGGCGATCGGCGCCAGCGCCCGCGTGGCCTCCGCGATGTGTTGGCGCTGCACCTCGGCGTCCGCGCGCTCGCCGCGCCGGAGGAGGGCGTTGCCGCCGAGAGCCACGACGACGAGCATCAGCTCTGCCGGCCGTTGCGACCCGTGCCGGCGCTGGCGCGTTCGACAGGCAGGTGTGACGCCAGCCCTCGTGTGGGGCTCGGCACCTGTTGGGTGATGCAGTGGATATTCCCGCCGCCGAGGAGGATCTCGCGGGCGGCGACACCGACCACCTCGCGGTCGGGGAAGCAATCGCGCAGGATCTCTCGCGCCTCGTCGTCGTGGCGCTCGTCGAGGAGCGGAAATACCACCCGCGTGTTGCCGAGGTAGTAGTTCGCATATGACGCGGCGAGGCGGTCGCCGGCGCGGCGTGGCATCGTCCCCTCGACCACGTCGACGCTTCGCGCCTCCTCGTCGGTGATCAGGACCGGCGCCGGTGACGGAAGTCGCACTACCTCGATCCTGCGACCACGCGCGTCGGTCGCCTCCTCGAGGCGTCTCAGCGCATCTTGGGAGATCGCGTGCTGGGGATCGCTGGAGTCGTCGCTCCAGTCGAGCGCGACGACCCCGGGCCCGACGAAGGTGGCGAGGTTGTCGATGTGGCCGTTGGTCTCGTCGTGGAACACGCCTGCCGAGAGCCACAGCACCTTGGTGGCGCCCAGGTAGGCCTCCAGGGTGCGCTCGATTTGCTCGCGGGCGAGGCCCGGGTTGCGGTCATGGTTCAGGAGGCATTCCTCGGTGGCGAGGACGGTGCCCTGTCCGTCGACGTGAATGGATCCGCCTTCGAGCACAATCGGGGCGCGGTAGCGGTCGCTGTGCTCGATCTCCAGCACCTTCGGGGCGACGTGTTCGTCTTGATCCCAGGGGAAATACAGACCGTCCTCGAGCCCGCCCCACGCGTTGAAGTGCCAGTGGACGCCGCGTCGCCGGCCGTGGTCATCGATGACGAATGTGGGCCCGGTGTCTCGGATCCACGCGTCGTTGGTCGTCATCTCCACGACCTCGATCTCCGGGGATAGCATCGAGCGACAGTGGTCGAATTGATCGGCGGCTACCGCGACCGTCACGTGCTCGCTGGCTCCGATCGCGTGTGCGACCGCCGCAAACGCTGCTTGGGCGGGCTTCGCTCCCAGGCGCCAGTTGTCGGGGCGCTCGGGCCAGATCAGCCAGCAGCCGTCGTGTGGCTCCCACTCTGCCGGCATCCGGAAGCCGTCCGCGGCCGGTGTGGATGAG
This sequence comes from uncultured Solirubrobacterales bacterium, assembly GCA_963770885.1. Classification (GTDB taxonomy): domain Bacteria; phylum Actinomycetota; class Thermoleophilia; order Solirubrobacterales; family Solirubrobacteraceae; genus Palsa-465. The sequence goes on from CAVYRI010000005.1 coordinate 1,048,885, forward strand.
ATCGTGGCGCTCATGGCCGGCCTGCTGTCGCGGCCGGTGGGGCGATCCGCGCCCCTTTGCGCCGAGTGGGGTGTCGTGTCTTGAACATCTCGCGCCAGATCAGCAGCTCGCCAACGACCAACGCTCCGACCACGATCCCGAGCAGCGGCCCGGTATAGGACCAGTCAGCGGGCTGGTGGGGCACCTCTGGCCAGACGAACAGCAGCGCCGTCGCCGCGATCGCCGCGGTGGTGATCGCAACCAGCACGGCCAACGTGATCGTCCCGCCGGGAACCCGGAACGGCCGCTCGCGCTGGGGATCCTTGATCCGGAGCGCCAGTGCCGCCGGGTACATCAGCAGGTACGGGAGTAGGAAGACCACCGAGGAGGCGGCGAACAGGGCGTAGTAGAGCGAATCCTGGCTGCTGATGAAGAGCGCGGCGATCAGCAGCACGATGGTCGAGATAACGCCCGTCGCCGCGTACGCGGCTATCGGCGTGCCGCGCTTCGGGTCCTCACGGCCGAGCCAGGCGGGCAGCTCACCGTCGCTGGCGGCCTCGGCGACCGCGCGATTGGAGCCCATGCTCCAGGTGGTCATGTTGGTGAAGTACGTGTACAGCGCCGCCACCCCGAGGATGTAGACCGCGACATCGCCGACGCCCTGTGTGCCGAAGATCGCCTTGAACGTGTCCACGAGCCCTTGGACGAGGGTCAGCTTGTGCAGGGACAGTGACAACAGGATCCCGACGGTGGCGAATATGTACAGCAGCGCCACGGTCACGCCGGTGGTGAAGAACGCGCGCGGGATCTGCTTCTCCGGCTTCTTGATTTCGCCACCCATCGACGAGACCAGCTCGAACCCGAGCAACATGTAGATGATCACCGGCAAAAACGACTTCGCCACGTGGAAGGACGGTACGAAGGCGCCACCGCCAATGTGGTTGGCGGAGCCATGACGGATCGCCAGGACAATCCCGCCGATCCCGATCGCGAGAATGATCACGACCTTCAATGCGGCGCCGAGGTTGTTGACCCACTTGCCGATCTCCAGTCGGGTGACGCCTACGATCACGACCAGCCAGGTGAACAGGATCGCGATCCCGACCTGGTACCACTTGCCACTCGCCCAGTCACTCCAGTGAGGGACGAACAGCTGTGAAAAGACTCCCGCAAACAGGAGGAACACCGACGGCATCCACATCGCGACGTTCACCCAGTACCAGTACGTGGTGCGGGTGCCCCAGCGACGGCCGAAGGCCTTGCTTACCCAAACGTAGATGCCGCCCTGATCGGGGTAGGTGGTGGCCAGCTCGGACGTGATCAGCGCGTACGGGATGAAGAACACGACGATGCAGAGCAGCCACCAGCCGATCGTGTCGGTACCGATCGACGCGGAGGCGGTGAGCTGGTCGACGACCAAGATCGCCGAGACCGAGAAGAGGGTGATGTCGAGCAGCCCCATCACGCGCCGTCGGCCTCTGGCCGGCTGGCCGGCGTTCTCAGGCGACTGGGGTTGATCAGCTGGTGACTGGTGGATGATGCTCATGGCTGTCTCCTTGGCGAACGCCCCTAGTCGGGGACGCTGGAGGGTCCGTGCGCCCGTTGGAAACGACCCGGTAACGGGTGCGGGCGGAGCCGGCGCGATCCCAGCCGACGCTGCTCAGGAAGGACTGCACGCGGCCCTCGTGATAGGCGCGCAGCTCTTCCGAGGGATGGTGCTTGAGCGTCGGATAGGTGAGCCAGACAAGGATCGCCTTCTCCGCGTGAAGTCGGTTCTCGGCTTGGTCGAACACGATCGAGCGCTCGTGATCGATCACCGCGTCGGTGACCTCGACGCCGCGTGAGGCCGGAAGGCAGTGCATGAACTGGGCGTGCGCGGGCGCTCGGGCAAAGAGCGCGGCGTTGACCTGGTAGCGGGGCATGAAGGCCGCGCGCCGCTCCGGGATCTCGTCCTCCTGGTCCACCCACCACCAGAGGTCGGTGTAGATGAAGTCCGCACGGGTGATCGCGTCCTCGACATCCGCCGTGACCTCGACGGTGCCGCCGGAGTCACGCGCGATCAACCGCGCCGCCGTGACCCAATCCGCCGGCGACTGGTAACGCTCGGGCGCGGCGTGCACGAAGTGCATGCCGAGCTGCGCGGCGATAAACATCAGCGAGCTGCAGACGTTCGTGCGATCGCCGACGAAAACGAGCGTGCAGTCCGCGAGCTCACGGTCGTCCGGCAGGTGCTCGAGAATCGTGTACATGTCGCAGATCGCCTGCGTTGGGTGGTTGAAGTCACTGAGCCCGTTGATCACCGGCACATCCGCATAGCGAGCAAGTTGGGTGACCGTCGAGTGTTTGAGCGTTCGCGCCTCCAGTACATCGCACATTCGCGAGAGCACCTTGGCCGTGTCGTACAGCGACTCCCGCACGCCGAGATGAATCTCGCCCGGCTTGAGGTACAGCGCGTGCCCGCCGAGCTTGAACATTCCCACTTCGAACGACACGCGCGTCCGAGTCGACGGCTCCTCGAAGATCATCCCGAGCGAACGCCCTCGCAACAGCTGAGGCACCGCGCCGTCGAGATCCGCTGCCTTCAAGAGGCCGATCAAATCGAACAGCTCGCCCAGCTCACGTCGATCGAAGTCGCGGGTATCGATCAGGTGTTTGATCGTTCCTTGAGCCGGCGACTTGGAATCCATGTACGACATGTACCGATCATCGCTCGGGCTCCCCGCCCGGCGGCATCGGAACCCCACCACATCACGTGTCCGTCGTCATTACTGACCGCCTCCCTGGGCAGCCTCCGCGTGGCCGCCCGGCCCGTCAGGCGAGCTTTCGCATAGTCTGGGAGTGATGAATGACCAGATCGGCGCCGGCGGTCGCGGTTCTGCGCACCCCGCCAAACTCACTCATCTCGCCGCGGGCGTCAGCGCGAGTCTTGAGGGGCGTGATGCGGCGGCGCTCGGTGCTGCGCTGGCGCGCGCAACGGGAGCTGATCTGACGCTCGTCGCGGTCATCTCTGACCCGATCGTCGTCCCGCCGAACGCGTTCAGCTGGAAGAGCCTTCGCAAACAGGCGCAGGTAGGGCTTGCGCGCATACGCGATCTTGAGATGCCCGATGCGCATGTGGTTGTCAAGACAGACGTTTCCACCGCACGCGCACTCCGGCGCGTGGTCGCCCGTGATCACCGTGACCTGCTCGTCGTCGGGTCAAGCGACAAGGCACCTGAAGGTTCGGTGCGGATCGGCAAACGAGTCCGCCAGCTGATCGGCTATGCGAGCTGTGCGCTCGCGATCGCCCCACGCGGTATCCACCACCGCAAGGACATCCCGATCAGGCGAATCGGCGTCGGGTATGACGGTGGCCCGGAGTCCGAGGCGGCGCTCGCCCTCGCGGCATCGATCGCAATCGCCGCCGGAGCGAAGTTACACATCTGCGGCGTTGTCGATGACCGGGCAAAATCGGCACGATGGTCCCGGGGCGGAGTCTCAGAGGCGCTCCCCGAGCTCGACGACCAGGTCCTCACCGAGGAACAGCAACTCCGCCAGCGGGCCCGCGCCGCGGCAGAATCGCTTGATCCAAAAGCGCGGGTCGAGATCCGACGCGGGCGGCCTGCCGATGTCTTGCTGGAGCTCTGCCCCGAGGTCGATCTGCTCGTGATCGGTTCGAGGCGGTGGGGAACCGTCGCTCGACTGCTCCTCGGCAGCACCGGTGAGTCACTCGTGTACCACGCCACGTGCCCGATCCTGATCGTGCCCCGGACGAAGGATTAACCCAGCTCTCGCTGAAGCGTCGGTGCAGCGGGCTGCAGCGGTGCGCGGACAACGAAGCATCTCCGGGAGCCCGTCGCTGGCGACGTTGGACGGACGCTGACGGCTGTCCAAAGCGGCTACGGAGGCCAAGCCGCCCCAGCAGTCCAAACGCGACAAAGCTTGCGTCGAATGTGGTCGGTGGCGCGCTGAGCGCGACCGTGTGCACGCCGCCCTACCTCCTCGGCCGTGTCGGTCAGACGCTCACCCCAGAGCGACTTCTCTGGTGAGGCTGAGGTTGCGACGCAGTCGGCGATCGTGCGTGGCCACGACCAGCGCCCCCGGCCAGCGCGCGAGCGCCGCCTCGAGCGCCTCCAGTGACTCCGTGTCGAGGTGGTTGGTCGGCTCGTCGAGCAGCAGACAGGCGGCGCGGCGGTGGGCGAGCACCGTCAGCTCGGCGCGGGTGCGTTCACCGGGAGACAGGGTCGCGGCGCTACGCGTGGCCGGATCAGCGTCGAGTCCGAACGCCGCCAGCGCGGTGCGGGCGCCGGGCTCGTCCAGACCGGTGAGGCGTCGCACCTGATCGGTCAGCGTCGCGCGGCCGGACAAGGCCTCCCGGAGCTGACCGATCTGGGCGATGACCACACGCGGGGCGGCGCGCCGCCTACCCTGGATCGGCGCGATCTGCCCCGCGAGGGCGCCGAGCAGCGTCGATTTGCCGCTTCCGTTTGGACCGCTGAGTAGGACGCGCTCGCCCTGGGCGACTGCGAACTCGAGTGGCCCCAACGTCCATTCGCCACGACTCAGCACGACGCCCTCGAGCGCCACCACCCACGCCCGGCGCCGTTCTGCTCCAGTCAGGTGAAGACGCAGGGCAGGGTTCTCCCAGGGTGCATCCGGGATCTCCTCGCGGCGCGCTCGGCTGCCCATCTTTCGCGCCCGGCCGGCCATCTCCTCGGCGCGCATCCTCACCCACTCGCGCGACTGCTTGTCGTTGTCATGCACTCGTGCGCCGGCCCGGCTGTGACTCGCCGCAGCCCGCCGCCGGGTCTCGCGTTCGGCAGCGAGCAGTTGCTCACGGCGCTCGAGCGCCCGCGCACGTTCAGCCCTAGCGCGCTCATAGGCGGCTGTGCGCTCGCGCTCATAGGTGCCCCATCCGCCTCGATATCGCGTCGCCTTTCCGGTGCGCCGATCGAGCTCGATGATCTCGGCGACCGACTCCGTCAGCAGCGCGCGGTCGTGCGAGACCAGCACAATCCCCCCGGACCGCGACTGGAGCAGCATCGCCAGCCGCCGCAGGCCGTCACCATCCAGGTGGTTGGTGGGCTCGTCGAGCAGGACGACGTCAAACCGGGCAACCTGCAGCGCGGCGAGTCCCGCCCTTGCCGCCTGCCCGCCCGAAAGCGCGTCCAGACGCCGGCCGAGCAAACCCGCCGTCAGCCCAAGCTCTGCGACGGCCCTGCCGAGGCGAGCCTCGACGTCCGCGCCTCCGAGCCCGAGCCAACGCTCCAGCGCGTCGGCGTGTGGCTGCACCGCGTCGAGATCGCCCGCCTGCAGCGCGCTGGCCCATCGCTCTAATGCGTCGGTGGCCGACGTCAACCCGATGCGCTCGAAGATCGTCTCGCGCACCGTCCTGCTGCGGTCGCCGGCATCGGCGAGTTGCGGCAGGTAGCCGACGGTTCCAAAGCGCCGGACCAAACCCCCGTCGGAGGTCTCAAGGCCGGCGAGGATTCGCAGCAGCGTCGACTTCCCGGCACCGTTGGGCCCGATCAGTCCAATCCGGCTTCCCGCGTCTACACGTACGTCGACCGCGTCAAGAACGCAGCGCGCTCCCCAGCGGCGAGTGACTTTTTGGGCATCGAGCAAAGTCGACGGCAATTCATGACTCCTTCCGGAACTCGTGACAAACGGCTGGCGCATCCGCGTCGGCGCAGGTCGATCAGACCCCGCCGCGAGTTAGAAGCGAATGTCAGCGAGCGTCACGCATAGAGAGGCCCGGAAGGGCCGCGCCAACCGTAGCACCGCACCCACAGACAGCCAACCGGATCATCGGGCCACGGTCTGCGATCTGACCGAAGCTCGGGACAACTACCGACTCTGACGTCGCGCCTGAGGCCGCAGTACGAGAGCCATTCGACACGGCCGCCGGGCTGGGCGATTGGTCAGGGCGACAGCCCCCCGCGGCGAGGGATACCGACGCATGATCGAGCTGTCACCGGCTCGGCGCGCGGGCACCCCAGACGAGGTCGCGGATGTCGGCGCCCTCCTCATGGGCCCGGACGGTGGGTTTATCACCGGCAGCGATTTCCTCATCGACGGCGGTGTCACCGCCTCCTACTTCTTCGGCGAGCTCGCCCCGCGTTAGTCGACTCTCGAGTAGCGCGAGGGCCCGCTGTGCCAGCCGGCACCGCACGGAGCTCGGTTCGATCGTGGCATCAGGCCCGCGCGGGAAGTCCGAACCGCTCGAGCATCCACGGGCCGTAGTAGGCGGCGATCTCCTGAATCTTGTCACCGCGCAGCGTAAGCACCGTCACGCCGTGCGGCGCGTAGACGCCCGAGCTGTCGCGTTCGTATGTGCCCACCGCAAGCTGACCGTTGGCCGAGGTCGGCAGCATCCGCCAGCTGCGCCGGTCGGCGAACGCGACGGTGCGGAACATGATCTCGATCGCCTCGAGTCCGCGGTACCAGGTGACGATCGGTGGCATTGCGAGCGTCGCACTCTCGGTCAGCAAGTGGACGATCGCGTCCACGTCGTTGCGTGCCCAGGCCTCGGTGTAGTGGTCCACTATTGTCCGCAGCTGCTTGTCATCGAGCGCGCGGAGCGTCGCCTGTTGGGTGCGGTCAGGCAGGCGGTCGTCGATCGTCGCGTGCGCGCGCTGTAGCAGGCTGTAGACCGACGCGGCGGTTGTGTCAAGCGCATCTGCGACCTCGGCCCCTGAGAAACCGAGCACATCGCGGAGAATCAGTGCGGCCCGCTGACGGGCGGGCAGATGCTGGAGGGCGGCGATGAATGCCAGCTCGATCGCCTCGCGCTGTTCATAACGTGCCGCGGGTCCCGCGCGCCCCTCGGCGAGTCTGAGCTCGCGGTCAGGCACTGGCTCGATGGAGCGCGATTCGAGCAACGGCGGCCCGAGCCCGTCGTGCGGGTCAGCCGGCGGCCCGTAGTCCATCGGCAGTACCCGACGGGAGGACCGTTGCTCGATCATGCGCAGGCAGACGTTCGTCGCGATCGTGTACAGCCACGTCCGCAGCGAGCTGCGGGCTTCGAAGCGGGCGAGTGCTCGCCACGCCTTCAGCAGCGTTTCCTGCACGGCGTCATCGGCGTCGTGAACGGAGCCGAGCATCTCGTAGCAGTGCGCGTATAGAGGACCGCGGTGCGACTCGACGAGCTCAGCGAAGGCCCGCTCGTCTCCGTGGCTTGCGGCCTTGAGCAACTGCGTCTCGTTCATCACGCCAGTTCCGGTAGCCGAGGCTTGGGCTGCCAGAGCGCGATCTCCCCGCCCGCGGGAGTCGACAGGACCGCGCGCCAGCCGGTCGGCCCCTCTCGCGGGGCGAGCAGCACTCGCGCGCCGAGCCCACGCGCCAGCGCCGTGGTCGCTTCGATCCGATCGACCACGACGTATGGCAGCCAGCTGGCCGGGCATGCCCCGCATTCGACGATCCCGCCGTCGAGTCCTGAGCCGAGGCTGAGTGCGTGATAGCTGCCCCATTGCGTGTCGATCCGCTCCGTCTGCCACCGCAGCAGGTCGAGGTAGAACCGACTCGCGGCGTTCCGGTCGTTGGTGTGCAGCTCCAGGTGCACAACGTGTGGAGACTTACTCGCGGTTACACGCGTCATCGATCAGGCTCCATGCCCGGCCTCGAGTAGTTCGAGGCGTGCCGCAAGCCACCTGTTACGAGCTTCGATCATCTGGAGAGCCTCGGCTCCCTGTTGTACTCGACTCGGCGCTGGATCCACATCTGGAACTCCTCGCCCTCGTCGCGGCCCCTCGGTGCGCGGTCGAGGACCCCGTAGTAGGTCATCAGGAACTCGACGCCGCGGCCGCTGCTCGAGTAGGTCTGATAGACCGTCCCGCCGTGCAGCGCGAAGGCGTTGAAGCCGAAGCCTTCGGTCAGGTAGCCGACGAGGTCGGTGCCGCTGGCCTGCGCGTTGCGATGGGCGACCGGCGGCAGGCCGGCCGACCGGGCAGATTCGACCCATGCGCGCGTCTGCTCCTCGGTGCTCGAGAAGCCGAGCTCGAGATCGAAATCGCTGCGATGGCTGGAGGCCCAGTTGAGATCCCAGCCCATCCGGTCGCGGTAGTCGATCAGCTTCTCGATCGGCGCGCCCGAGACCAGCATCAGCGTTACGTCGCGTGCCTGTAGATGCGCAACCAGGCCGTTGATGGCGTCGGCGATCGATGAGTTGGTTGGACAGGCCTGCTCGTAGCTTGGGCCGAACATGAAGTGGTAGATCAGCAGCTGCGAGCGGCCGTCGAACAAGTCCGCGAGTGTTTTCGGTCCGTCTTCGGCGTCCAGCGTGTATTGCTTCTCGACCGCTACCCAGGGCAGGTTCCGGCGATGGCGGGCGAGCTCGTCGCCCAGGCGAGTGTGCTCCTTCTCGCGCTCGAGCAGGTCGGCGCGGGCGGCGTCCCATTCGGCGCGGGTTCCGATCGTTTGGATCGTCATGTCTTGCTCCTCAGGCAGTCGGTGGGTCAAGGTGTGGCGGCGGACTCACATCCGGCTGTCGCCGCGTTAGAGATCTGCGAGCTGGTCGGCCGACCGGCCCGCGTTGGCTAGGCGGCGACCAGCTTCGGCTGGACCAGCCTGGCGTTCTGGCGTTCGAGCGCCTTGGCGTCCCCGGAGGACCAGGCGGCGGCCAGGCTCGCGGACATCGGGTCGGGGAAGATCTCCTCCTCGCCGCGTTCGACACCGTCAAGGACGCCGCGTGCGACAACCTCCGGGACGGTCTTGGGGATCGCGAGACCACGGACCATGTCGGTATCGATTGGGCCTGCCATGACGGCGTGAACAGTGACTCCGTCCGCGGCCAGCAGCGCGCGCTGCGACTGTGTGAGCGCGAACAACGCGGCCTTCGAGATCGAGTATGCGGGTAGCACCGGCACGGCGGCGAACGCCGCCAGCGAGACGACATTGACGATCACCCCTTGCCGACTGACCAGCGCTGGCAGGAATGCCTGGGTCAACGCCCAAGTGCCGTATAGGTTGACCGCGAGGTGGTGCTCGAGTGAGTCACGGCCGCCGAGGTCGTCGGGCAGCGACACGCCGGCGTTGTTGATCAGGAGGTCGAGCGAGTCGACGTGCTCGACCGCCGCCTGGATCTGCGTCGGGTCGGTGATGTCCAGCGCCAGCCGTCTGACCCGGTGGTCGGGGTGGGCATACGGCGCTCGAGTCCCGGCATACACGCGCTTGGCGCCCCTTCCAAGCGCCTCTTCAACGAGCGCCTGCCCGAGGCCGCGGTTGGCCCCGGTGACCAGAACTGAGCTGTTGGCGATTGTCGGACTGTTCGTCATCACAAGGCTCCTTTGGTGGGTTTTCGCGTTAGATCCACGCGAGCGGTGCAATCCATCGCCATCGCAGGTGAGTTCCGCCTTGTGGGTGTTGCTGACCGCCGGCTGCTGGATCTGAGCAATCGCGCCAGCCCGAGCAGACGCTCCGGGCTTCCGCTTCGGGCTTACTGGAGCGCTTCGAGTGTTGGGCCTCCTGACTTCTGGACTCACGAAATCAGCGGCCGCGTGCGGCATCGTGCAGCCATCCGCTCAGTGCTCTTACACGTCGTGGGGCGGAACCGGTGCCCTCAGGTCTCGGTTCCGTGGCGCGGCTTGTGGGTACTGCTCAACGTATGAGTCAGATCCCGAAATCTGAACCGGCTGGTCAGGCGGCGTCCGAAAAGCCAACTCTTTACGTATGCCACGGGGATAACGGGGGCCCCCGGATCCATCCCTGCCGACGCGTCCAAGAGGCCTTGCGCGCCTCAGGGATCGAGTACGAGAAGGTGATCGCCGCGCACGGCAGCCCGATCCCGTTCCTTCGCAAAGGCTCGCGGGATGAGTTGCGCGCCGCAACCGGAACAGAGAAGCTGCCGGTCCTCAAGCTCGCGGACGGGACGGTAATCACGCACTCGCGCGACATTCTCAACTGGATCGACGATCAACGAGTGGCGCACGGCGAAGCCTCAGGTCAGCCGCGGGGGACGGCGGCCTAGCTCTAGCGCTCGCGACGCCAGAGCCGTCCGCGGGGCAGGGAACTCGAAGCCCGGGGTTCTCGCCTGGCCGGACGAGCTCCGCGAGCAGCGGTCGAGCCATCACAGCCCGATAGGCGACGAAGGGGCAGTGAGCCCCCACGCGTTCGGTTAGGTCTCCGGTCATCTGTCTGACCGTAGTGCAGGCGTCAGGAGTCGGTGGTTGCGCCGAGCGAGACCCTAGTGCTTGATCAGCTGGAAATGAGTCACCTTGCGGCTCTGATAGTCGGCGATCCAGAGTTGTCCGTGTGACACGACGATCGAGATCGGCTGGATGAGCGGTAGATGGACACGCTTGCCGATGACACGGCTGGTTTGTGGGTCGATCTGCGACAGAGCTGTGGTCCCCTTGATCGGCTGGAATGTGCTCGCCGACCGCGACCTTGGGTAGGCGATCGCCCATACGCGGCCGCCGCCGGATGCGACGCCGACGACACGTGGCACGGCGATCCGGGCGATCGTCTGGCCGGTGGCGGGGTCGACGCGGACGATCGCTGCGCTATCGGACTCGGCGTCCGTTTGGATCCATAGCGATCCGAACCCGATCGCAGGGGTTCCCGAGAACGGCTCGGCGGTCATGCGGCGGGTCTGTAGATCGATCCGTGACACCCCCGGATAGATCCTGGACGGGGCGTTCTGGCCGACGACGACGGACGTGTTGTCGACCCATAGCGAGCCGAACCCGGACACGACCGTGGCGGGCCCGGACCCGACCCGGATCGGCGGCCCAGCGGCTCGATCCGTCACGGGGTTGACCGAGATGATGTCTCCGCGGGGACGGTTTGAGTCGCGGCTGACCCAGATCCTGCCGGCGGCGAACGCAACGCCACCACCGAGCGAGCTCACGCGTCCGTTGTCACTGACGCCGAGGTGGATGTTGGCAACGAGTCGGTTATTTGACGGGTCGATCCGCAGAAGCTGAGACGAGCCGGTCGGCGCGATCCAGATGCTGCCAGCACCAAACGCGAGGCCCGCATTGACGCCGTTGGTGGGGATCGGAATCCGCGCGATCGTCGAACCGTTGTGCAGGTTCAGCCTGACGACGCTTTTCGGCGTCGCGATCCAAAGCGAGTCGCCGTGGGCGAGCAGCGCTTGCGGGCTGTCACCGACACTGACCACACCCGCGGCGTAGAGCCCGACCGGTTTGGGCGGATGGATGGTGGCCGGCTTGCCCTTGCCCCTCGCTGGAGCCGACTTCGGCGCGTGTACATGGTGACCGAACGCGACGAACGCGACCACGACCGCGACGACGAAAACCGCGACGGCCACGCCCCCCGCGCGCAGGACGCCACCGCCACGACGAACCGGCCGCGAGCCGCGCGCCTGGTCGCCGTCGATCGCAGCCAGCACTCGAGCGCGCATCATCTCGGCCTGCTCGCGTCGCCAAACGCCGCCAGCCGCCTCGCGCCGCACGGGATCCTCGCCCGCGACCCGCTCAATCACCGAATCGTTCACGCCAGCCTCTCCGTGATAGTCGACGTGTCCTGCTCGATGCCAAGCTGCGCGGCGACCCGCCCGCGGGCGCGGTGCAGCCTGACGCGGAACGCCGAGCTCGAGCAGCCGGCCACGACCGCCGCGTCACGCGGCGACAGCCCGTCCCAGGCAACCAACAAGAGCGCCTCGCGCTCACGCTCAGTCAACACGCTCAGAGCGTCAGTCAGCTCCCGACTCAACCCCACCGGCGGCGACCATGCACCCGCCGCAGGCGACTCCCGCCTCAGCCGCTCAGTCAATGACTGCCGCCGCCGCGCCCCTCGCCACTGATCGGCCAGCACACGTCGCGCCACCCCCAAAAGCCACGGCAGCGCCAAATCGGGTACATCCTCAAGCCGCCGCCAAGCGACCAAGAACGTGTCGGCGACGACATCCTCGACGACGACCCCCGCTGACCGCCGCACCACATACGCGCGCACGGCCGCGTGATGACGCTCAAATAGCGCCTCAAAGCGCACTCGGCGCTCAGCATCAACCTGCATCTACCCCCAAGATGGCCGAACACAGCCAAAGCGTTACGTCGATGAGAGATAAGTACGCGATAGACGACGTATTTTCCAACCGGCTCGCGCCGCCAAACGCCACGTGCCATCTGACGCGGCCCACAGGCTCACCGGCGCGAACACCGCACCGCTCCGGTTACACGAATCAGCGGCCGCGTGAGCGGCTGACTGGCCGCCGGCCCAGGCTCCCGGTCAGAGGGCGAGCGTGTAGTCACGCTGAGCGTGGCCCAGCGATCCGCGTTGGCCGATACCGGGGTCCTCAGTCGGGTAAGAAAACCACCCGATCCCGTAGGCGTTCGACGACATCGGCGGGTAGGTCAAGCACCATCCCGAGGTCCTCGAGCGACGCAAAAGGCGGAGGCGCGCTCGTGCGCGTCGGCAATCTGTTGTGCCAGAGACTGGTCGAGCCCGGGGAGCGTGGCGATCGCGTCGGCTGGTGTGTGATTGATGTCGATCACGCCACCGTGGTCGCTGCTTGGAAGATCTGGCCGCCCGACCCCGACCTCGGCTGCGAGCTTCGGCTTGTCCTTTGCCAGCTTCACCGCTCGTTGACGTGCGGCGAGCCGATCTTGGGCGCGGCGGATTGGAGCGTCGCGCGCGGGGTGCCCGTGCGGGAGATGTTCGAACAGCCAATCCTCGATCTCGCCCCAGACGTGCACGGGAGGACGCTCTAAGTCCCATTTCAGGGCGGGCGGGTTCACAAGCTTCCCGGACCCAACCAACCAAGGTCAGCTGACCCCGCAGATGGTCACGGCTGCAGGAATAGACCTTCACGAGCCAAAGCTGCTGAGGGCGGGCCTGGCGTGCGTGCCCGCGAGCCGCGGCCTGCTCACCCAGGAGGCCATCGAACGAGCGATAAATGGACGCTAAGCACCGCTCTCGCGACCTCGGACAAACGAGGATTTGCGTAGGCGGGCGCGCGCTTCTGCTTGAAATAGAAGACTCACGAAGCCGCTACCCCCACGCTGGCGAAACATTCGCGGCGCCATGCCTTTGGGCGATATGCCGGGGCCGCTGTCCGCTAACCGACATGTCTAGTCGCGATGACCGCAACCGGCAGGGATGCAACCGATTGGATCGAAGTGCGCTGAGTCCGCGACTTCAAGTGGGCGCGGAGGCGGTTCGGATCGACCGAGCCGTGTTCGATCGCGCCTGTCGCCGGATGCGCAATGTGTTTTCGCCATCCGCTCACCTCCTTTTCGCCTGGACGCAGATGGGTCGCGTCGCTGCTGATCTGTCTCGCGGTTGGGCTGGCTACCGGCACGGCATCGGCCGCGACGCCCGCGAGCGCCTCGCCGTTTGCGCGCGTGCTGCGGGTGGGGGAGGCGGGCCGCGATGTGCGGAGGTTGCAGCGGTGGCTAACCGCTGTGGGGATACGGACGGGCGCAGACGGGGTTTTCGGCGCGCTGACGCAACGGAGCGTCCGGCGCTTTCAGCTCGCGGCGCGTCTTCATCCGGCGAGCGGGACGGTCGGGGTGCGAACGGCGCGAACGCTGCGACGGTGGGTCGCTCGCGGGAGGAGCATCGGACGCAGGAACCGGGCGGTCCGACGCCCGCCGTTTCGAAGAGTCCTCCGAGTCGGGGATCGGGGCGGCGATGTGCGGACGCTGCAGCGATGGCTGGGCGATGTGGGAATCCCGACGGGCGCGGACGGGATCTTCGGCGTGCTGACGCGCCGGAGCGCTTTGCGTTTTCAGCTCGCGGCACGTCTGAGCCCCGCGAGCGGGACCGTCGGGGTCCGCACCCGCAGGACATTGGCGTCGTGGGTCGCGCGTGGCCGGAGGGTCGTGAGGGTCGCCTCGCCGTTCGGGCGCGTGCTGCACGCGGGCGACCGCGGCGGCGACGTGCGCACGCTGCAGTGGTGGCTGGGCGCCGTCGGCATCCCGACCGGCACGGATGGGATCTTCGGGCCGATGACGCGGCGCAGCGCGATGCGATTCCAGCTTGCCGCCCACTTGCACCCGGCGAGCGGGACGGTCGGCGTGCGAACGGCCCGGGCGCTGCAAGCGTGGGTCGAGGACCGCCGTAGGATCGCCGCCGGGGGGCTCCTGTTCCCGCTGCGGCCGATCGGGCGCGTGCTCTCGCCGAGCCACTGGACGCTCGATCAGGGGGTCGACATCGGCACCGTAGGAGACGCGTGCGGCCCGCGCGTGATCGAGGTCGCGATCGCCCCTGGGACGATCGTCGCCGAGGGCATCAGCGGCTTCGGCCCGGACGCGCCGATCCTGAAGGTCAGCAGCGGTTCGCTCCGCGGGCGCTACGTGTATTACGGACACGCCCGCCCCGCGCTCGTGCCGGTCGGCGCGCACGTGTCCGCGGGACAGGACATCGCCGAGGTCGGCTGCGGGATCGTCGGGATCTCCAACTCGCCCCATCTGGAGATCGGCATCAGCGTGCCGGGTGGTCCGCCGTGCTGCCCTGGACAGCTCGAGACCGCAGCCGAGATGTACCGCATCGTGCGGGGGCTTTACAACTCTTCCTGAGATAGCCGCTCACGTGCAAGGAGCGCTGTTGCCCGGTGAGGCTGCGGCTCGGAGACCGGGGCTGCGTTTCGTGCCAGGGAACTCGATCTCGGTGTCGTAGCTGTCGACGATCTCGACGCTGGTTGGTTGCAATCCAGCGTGCCGGAAGGCGGGGATCGCTTGCTCGTTGAGGGTCGCAACGTGCGACGCTGGAGGTCGGGTCGCGTGCGCTCGGCGGCGCAATCGCAGACATGCCAGGGCTAGGGCCTGCGAGCAGCTTCACCGAGGGCCGGTAGTCGCGGCCTTGCTGAGGCCGCTTGTCGTAGTCGGGGCTGGGTCTCCGCCGGCGTGGCCAGTTCCTCACGGTGCAGCCCGCGCGCGCGACGGCGGTCACCGTCGGCGATCGCGACGTCGATGGCGGGATGTGTCTGCGCCGTGCCCGTAGGAATTGGGCTCATTTCGTCGACGTCACTGTTGATTGCTAGCTAACCCTGACATGCCTAGTAAGGGCGGCCCCGGCTGACGGAGTCGCCCGGGTGTAGGGTTCGCTTCTGCGAAGACCCGGGGCCGGGTTGACCGCTGAGGAGGGCATGCCGTGAAGTGGCGCCAGACGGAGCAGTCCGCTGGGAGTGTGAAGCAGCGAGACGATCGCTCACGATGCCAGGCGACGAGGGCCGCGGCTCTGGCTGCGGTGCTGATCGTCGGCGTGTTGGCGAGCGCGTCGCTGGCCTCCGCCGCCGTGATCGTGTCCTACTCAGCCAAGAGCGGTGCATTTCACGCTGGTCGGGTGACGCTGCGCGGTGTCAGCGGCCGGGCGCGCTATGTGACCGATGCCGGTCGTTCGGGAACGGTGTCGCTCAGGCGGCTGCACCGGCGAGTGTTCCTGCCCGGCAGGCCGCCGACGGGCGTGCTGCACATCGCTGGGCGCAGCCACGATCTGACGTTCAGGCTCAGCAAGCCGCGCTACACCGGCTCGCGCAGGACCGCCAGCTACGCCGTCAAGCCGCTGGCCGGCACGTCTCGGCTTCGCGCGCCGGCGGAGTTTGGAGACGCGTCGCTGACCATCCTGCCGAACCGCGGGCTGGGAGGCGGTGGGGGCGGGTTGGGAAGCGCTGCCAACGGGCCTGGACTCGGCGACAACGGCGGCAACGACTGCGAAATGGTCGTCTCGACCAGCCTGAACACCGACGTCGGCAATATGAGTCTGGTATCGGATTCGCAATGGGATACCGACGACTGGATTACGGCTCCTGCCTTCGGAATAGCAGACGGCGGCCAAGCGTTCATGGGATCAGAGGGCGGCTTTTTGCGCGGCTGCGGTATGCAAGCCGTTTACTCGGGGGGTATTGGAACACCGGTGACGGTCACGATTGATCTGTCGTGGCAGTGGCATGGGCCGATCACGACCACTTGCACGGTCTCAGTTCCGAGCCTCTATGGATGTTTTCGCGACGACAGTGATGTCATCGGTTGGCGGGTATACGGTCCGAGGTAGCTCGCTCATGGATCTGGGAGCGGCGCCCACGCACATGTCTCCTAGCCGTCAGTGAACCTCGGAACGGGCGGCCAGCGGCAGTGGGCTGCGTCATCAATTCTCGGCCACGCCCTGCGGTCAACGGCGCATCGAAGGGGTCATGATGGTTGGGCTTGCTCCCGGCAGTTCCGGCGTCAAGACCGGGTCACGCGCGCGGACGACCAGGTGATGGATCTCGCATCCGTGCTCGGTGACGTATCTGCGCGCGCCGATTGGCCAGGATGTCCCCAACGCTCCTTGGCCCCGTACTTCTGAGAGCCCGCCGCCGGACTTGAACCGGCAACCCCTTCATTACAAGTGAAGTGCTCTACCAATTGAGCTAGGCGGGCGCGGTCCCCGAGTCTCGCATGCGGCGGCGCGTCAGGGACGCCGAAAGGAGAGAGCGACGCGCGGAAGCTCACTCGGGGAGCATTTCTGCCCCCCAGTGTCACTTTTGCTCCTCGAGTGGCCCGCGGGGCGTGATCGCGAGCGCTCGCGGGGCCGGACCGACTAGCGAGCGAATGCGCGCCACAACGCTCGTCGGCGTCAAGCCGCCCGTCACTCGAGCGCGGCGAGCGTCCGCTCCCACCAGGAGAGCGTGTCGGCCATCGTCTGGCGCAGCGGAATCTCGGGCTCCCAGCCGGTGTCGGCGGTCAGGCGCGAGTGGTCGCCGCGGAGGTCCATCACCTCGTGGGCGCGGACGAGGGTCGCGTCGACCTCGTGGTCGACCGTCATCGGTGCGACCAGCTCGGCGAGCAGCTGCACCTGTTCGGCGGCCGAAACCGACACGCCGGAGCTGACGTTGTAGACGCGCTCGGGAGTGCCGGCGGCAAGCCGGCGGTAGGCGCGGACGACGTCGCGGACGTCGGTGAAGTCCCGGCGGGTGTCGGGATTGCCGGTCGTCACCGCGACTCGGTGCGCTCCGGCGAGCCGGCTCTGTACCGCCTGACGGGCGATCGACGACAAGAGGAAGATCGGCCGCTGACCCGGGCCGGAGTGGCTGAACGGCCGCGCGCGCACGATGTCGAGTCCGTGGTACTCGCAGTAGACGGCGGCGAGTTGCTCGGCGCTCGCCTTCGAGACGGCGTACGGGCTGGCCGGCGCAAACGGAGCGGACTCGGGAATCGGGAGACTGGAGGGGATCCCGTAGACCTCACACGAGCTGACCCAGACCACGCGCGCCCGGGGCGCCTCCCAGCGAACTGCCTCAAGCAGGTTCACCGCGCCGTTGACGTTCTCGTCGACCGTCTGCGCCGGATGGTCCCAGGACTTGCCGACCGAGCTGAGCGCGGCGAGGTGGTAGACGATCTCGGGGCGAGCATCGGCGACGGCGGCCCGCACCGCCTCGGCGCCGCGCAGGTCGACCGCGACCTCGGTCGCCGATCCCGAGAGGGCCGTGCCCTCGCGCGAGAGCGCCACGACCTGATCGCCGGCGTCCGCGCAGGCGCGCACCAGCCACCTGCCGGCGAACCCTGCTGCGCCCGTGATCAGGACCCGCGGTGCCACGGGGCGGCGTCAGCCGGCCGGCTGCACCGAAACGGCGTGCTCGAACGTCCCGTGGCCGTTGCTCGAGTAATCGGTCGCGTCCTCGGGCGGCACCGGCTCGGGCTCGGCGTTGACTCGCCGCTCGAGCTCTCCGAGCACGAACCCGAACACCAGGTGGCGCCACGCGGCCTGCGCGAACGCGATGCGGTTGCCGCTCAGCTTCGGCAGATCATTGCGCGCCGGATGGAAGCGATCGGTGACGTTCGTCAGCGGCCACAGCGCGAGATGCTCGACCAGCGCTGCGACCGGCCCGCGCAGCGGCGCCGGGATCGGAATCGCCGGCGCGACGTTTGCGTACACGGCCCCGAACAGGGCGCCGTTGCCGACGTGGAGCGCGAGGCCCGCCGGATACCAGCCACTGCCCTTCGTGATCGCCTTGCCGAGCAGCTCGACGTCATCCTGACCGCTCGAGAAGACCAGCTTGTCGAGCGGCTGCTGGAGCGCCCAGACGCCCGCCGCGACGGCGCCGCAGGCGGCTCCTCGCAGGGTCCGGGTGCTGTCGAAACCGGGACTCAAGGTGCTCAACTGTAACGGGCGGGCCCGGAACGGGTACGCCAATGTGCGATGAGTAACGATCGGCTTCACCAGCGGTCGCGCGAGCACCGAGCCAATCCGTTCCTGTACGGGCTCGTGCGGGTCCTGTTCCAGCCCGTCTTCCATCTCTACTTCCGCTACGAGCGGATCGGGCGCGAGCACATCCCCAAGCACGGGCCGGTGATCCTGGCCTCCAACCACCGCAGCTTCCTGGACCCGTTCGTGATCGCGACGATGGCCCGCCGGCCGATGTACTACGTCGCCAAGAAGGAGCTGTTCCGGGGCCGCCTGCTGTCATGGGCTCTCAATGCGCTGGGTGCCTTCCCGGTCGTTCGAGGCGCGGGCGACTCGGACATGATCGAGACCGCGAAGGCGATCCTCGCGCGCGGGGACATCGTCCTGATGTTCCCCGAGGGCACCCGTATCCGGCCCGGCTCGCTCGGCCGCCCGCGACGCGGCGTCGGGCGCCTCGCGCTGGAGACCGGCGTGCCGGTCGTCCCGGTCGCGGTGCTCGGCACCGAGGCGGTGCGGAAGGGGTGGCGGATCCGGCCCCACAAGGTGCGCATCCGCGCCGGCCGTCCGCTGCGGTTCCCCGTCGTCGAGGAACCGTCGAAAGCGCTCGCGGGCGCGGTGACCGACCGGATCTGGCCGTGCGTGATGCTCCAGTGGGAGTGGCTCGGCGGACTGCCGCCCGTGCGGCGTGTGGCGATCATCGGCGCCGGCACGTGGGGCACGAGTCTGGCGGTCTGCCTCGCCGAGGCGGGGCTCGAGGTGGACCTTGGCTGTCGCACCCCCGAGCAGGCGCTCGCGGTCGGCGAGTCAGGCGAGAATTCGCGCTACCTGCCCGGCGTCAGGCTGCCCGACGAGGTCCGCGTGATGCGCGCCTCCGAGCTCAACCTCGAGGGGCACGACATCGTTTGTCTCGCGGTGCCCGCGAAGGCGCTGCCGGCGGTGCTGGCGGCGCACGGCGGAAGGATCTCGAGCCGCACCGCCGTGGTGGTGGTCAGCAAGGGGCTGGTGCCACCGCTCGGCACGCTCCCGTGCGCATTTGCGGCCGAGCGCTGCAATGCCCGCGCCGTCGCCGTGCTCGGCGGGCCGGCCCACGCCGCCGAGATGCTGCAGCACGGCGCCTCGGTCGTCGTCGCCTCGATCGACACCTCCTTCGCACGCCAGCTCGCGGACGCCCTGCGCGCCGCCAACCTCGACGTCACGGTCACCAACGACGTGACCGGCGTCGAGCTCGCCGGCTGCGCCAAGAACGCCGCCGTGCTCGCGGCCGCCGCCGCTTCGCCCGCCGGCCCCAACATCGCCGGTGCCGCGGCGGGGAAGGTGTTCGCCGAGGTTGACGCGCTCGCGCGCGCGAGCGGGGGCCGCCCGGAGACGTTCGCCGGACTCGCCGGCGCCGGGGATCTGGTCGCGACCGTCGTCGCGAGCGACTCGCGCAACCGCCGCGCCGGTGAACTGCTCGCACGTGGGGTGCCGCCGGGTGAGATCGATGCGGTCCTCGGCCATGCCGCAGAGGCGGTCGACTCGGTGCCGCTGCTTGCCGAGGCGGCGCGCGCGGCCCGCCTCCAGGCTCCCGCGCTTGACGGGCTCGCGGCGCTGCTCGAGGGCCGGATCGAGCCCGAGCGGTGGGCCGCGACGGTCAGCCAGCCGGCTCGCCCCGAGTCCCAGCGACCGATACGCGCAGCTTGATGTGCTCGCACCCGATCCAACGAGAAGCACGGGGCGAAGGTAGATTGCGGCTGCCGTGGTCGATGAGGTGCCCAAAGACAAGGCGGAGCTCGATGCTCGCTTCACCGAGCTCTATCGGCGCCATCTCCGAGACGTCTACTCCTACAGCTACTACCGGGTCGGCAACCACCATGATGCCGAGGACCTCACCGAGCAGACGTTCCTGCAGGCCTACCGCCACTTCGAACGGGCGCTGCGAGAGTCAAATGGCCGGCCGCTGCGCCCCTGGCTCATCCGGATCGCGCACAACCTGGCGGCCAACTTCTACCGCGACCGCTCACGCAAGCCCGAGTCGGCAATCGAGGATGCCGGTTTGATCTCCGCGCCCCACACGACCGAGTCGCTGGTCGAGGGCCGCGAGGAGCTCAAGGCGATCCTCGACGGCGTGCAGCAGCTTCCCGATGATCGGCGCGAGGCGCTGATCATGCGGTTCGCGCTGGGCATGGACAACCGCGAGATCGCGCGTGCGCTGGGCCGCACCGACGGTGCGACCAAGGTGCTGCTGCACCGCGCGATCCGCCAGCTCGAGTCGATCGTCGCCACCAACGCCGGTGAGGAGGTGACCCGTTGAGCTCGGGAGTGACGGACTTCGAGGCGCTGCTGCGCGAGGCACTGTCGCCGGTTGACCCGCCCGACGACCTCGCCGCGCGGATGGAGGTCAGGCTCGTCAATCTCACCGAGCTCGCCCAGGAGGAGCTCGAGGCGTGGGAGCTGACAGCCATGCGTGACCCTCGCAACTGGGTGCGTCCGGCGGCCGCCGCCGTGATCGGCGCGAGCGCCGGGACGGCGCTGGTGGTGCTCAGGGTGCGCTCACGCCACCGCGCCCGCGCGCAGCAGTCGTCCAACGTGCTCGAGCTGACCGGCCGGACGCTGCACGACTTCGCCGAGGAGGCTCGGCGCATCCTGCCAGACCGGTAGCGGCTGATCGCCCAGAGCCGCCCGCATCGAGCCGGCGGCGGCCGGCGTCGACGTGCAGAGCAGCTGCACGTCACCGGGAGCGCGAGCGCCGCTGATACCGTCATCCGCGATGGCTGTCTGCTACCGCCACCCGTCCCGTGAGACCGGCGTCTCGTGCTCGTCATGCGGGCGGCCGATCTGCCCCGACTGCATGACGCCGACCTCGGTCGGGATGCGATGCCCGGAATGCGCGCGGGACCGGACCAAGGTCAAGACGATTCGCAGCGTCCGCGCCAGCGGGCCGGTCGTGACCCAGGCGCTGATCGCGATCAACGTCGTCGTGTTTCTCGCCGAGACGGCCGCCGGTGCGCCCCTCGGCGGTGGCGGCGGAGGCTACATCTTCAACCATGGCGCCCTCTTCGGCCCCCTGATCGCTCATCACGAGCAGTACTGGCGCCTGTTCACGTCGGGATTCCTGCACGACGGTCTGATCCACATCCTGTTCAACATGCTGTTCCTGTACTTCATCGGGATCATGCTCGAGCCCGCGATCGGCCACTGGAACTTCCTCGTCGTCTATGTCGTGTCGCTGTTCGCGGGGTCATTCGGCGCGCTGCTGTTTCAGCCCGACGCGGTCACGATTGGAGCCTCGGCCGCCTGCTTCGGCGCCCTCGGGGCGCTGATCGTGGTCGCCTACTACCGCGGGATCTCGATCTGGCAGAGCGGGTTGGGGATAACGCTGGTGATCAACATCGTGTTCTCGCTCAGCGTCTCGGGGATCTCGATCGGGGGCCACTTAGGCGGGCTTGTCGGCGGGGCAATCTGCGGCCTTGCGATATTCCAGCTCGGCGAGCGTCGCGGGATGCAGGGCGCGGCGATCGCCTGCTGCGTGCTGGTCGGAGTGCTGAGCGTGGTCGGCGCGGTGGCGGTTGCCGGCAGCCACGGGCTGGCGCCGGGCGGCGTCGGCTTCTAGGCAACCGGCCGGGCCCCCGCTTGGCTACAGCGCGACCGTGAGCGCCTCAGCTTGGGCCTCGGTGTCGGTGGCCGGGAACAGCGCGGGATGGAGGATCCGCGCCAGCAGCTCGAGTCCGTCAACGAGGCGCGGCCCGGGCCGCGAGAAGTAGGCCGACGCGTTGACGGCGACGACCTCGCCGGCGCCGATCGCGGCCAGCTCGTCGCGATGCATCTCGGCCTCGCGGTAGGCGATCTCGGCGTCGTAGCCGCACGGCATCACGATCACGACGTCGGGCCGGGTCGCCTGGACCTCAGGCCACGTTCGCTGCTCGGAGTTCTCGCCGGCGAACCCGAGCACGTCCTCGCCGCCAGCGAGCTCGATCAGCTGCGGGGTCCAATGGCCGGCGGCGAACGGCGGGTCGAGCCACTCGAGCGCGACCACCCGCGGGCGCCGCGCGTCCCTCACTGCGAGCCGGACGCGGTCGATCCGCGCCGCCGCGTCGCGGATGAGCTCGACCGCGGCATCCTTGCGATCGGTCGCCTGGGCGAGCGTGCGGGCATCGCCGAGCACCTCGCCGACCGTGTGTGGGTCGAGCGAGATCACCTGCGGCCTGCTCGAGATCTGCTCGGCGATCGCACTCACGTCATCGAACGAGACCGCGCACACCGAGCACAGTGCCTGGGTGACGATCAGGTCGGGCTCGAGTTCGTGCAGCGCGTCGGTGTCGAGTTCGTAGATCGACTGCCCGTTGAGCGTGCGCTCCTTGACGGCCGCGTCGATCTGGGCCGAGTTCAGCCCTGAGGGGAGCACATCGCGCGTCACCCGCGGCAGGTCGCGAGCCGCCGCTGGAAAGTCGCACTCGTGCGTGACAGCGACCACCTCGGGGCCGAGTCCGAGCGCAAACAGCATTTCGGTCGCGGATGGGACGAGGCTGACGATTCTCAATTTGACTTGGTTTGTCGGAGGCGCGACTGTGGGAGTCTGTGGTACCGGAATACCCCGATTGGAGAGGCTATGGCAGAGATTCTCGGTGACGACGAGATCAGTTCAAGGCTACGCCCACTCGCCTGGGAACGTGAGGGCGACGAGATCGTCCGCGACTGGCGGTTTGAGAACTTCGCGGGCGCGATCGCGTTCGTCAACCAGGTCGCCGACGTGGCCGAGGAGGCCAACCACCACCCCGACATCCTCGTCCACGGATGGAACAAGGTGAAGCTGTCGTTGACCAACCACTCCGCGGGCGGACTGACCGAGACCGACTTCGAGGTCGCGGCCCGATTCGACGAGCTCGGCTGACCGAGCGTGGCGCCCGTCCGTCGAGCTGTGACGCGCGGCGTCAGATCCGCGGGGTGCTGCTGCTACCGTTCGCCGCGTCGCGAATGAACGACGACGACCCAAGCCGAAGTAAGAGTCCGCGGACTCGGGGCGCCTCCGCCAGGACGGTGGATCGGCCCTCGCGGGCCCGCCTGTGACGGCGCTGTTCATCATCCTGACGGGACTGCTGGTCCTGGTCAACGCGTTCTTCGTGATCGCCGAGTACTCGCTCGTTCGCTCCCGTCGCGCGCGGCTTCAGTCGATGGCCGAAGAGGGCAAGCGCGGCGCTCGTCTGGCGCTGACCGAGATCGACAACATCAGCGACTACATCGCCGCCTGCCAAGTCGGGATCACGATGGCGTCGATCGGGATCGGCGCGCTCGGCGAGCCGGCGCTCGCGCACCTGTTCGAGCCGCTGCTCGGCAACGCGCTCGGCCACACCGCGGCGGTCGCGGTATCGGTCGTGATCGCCTACCTGCTGATCACCGTCGCCCAGAGCATCATCGGCGAGATCGCGCCCAAGCTCTACACAATCCAGAACGCCGAGGAGCTCGCGAGGCGGATCGCGCGCCCGCTGCGGTTCTTCAGGGTCATGTTCCACCCGCTGATCGTGGTCCTCAACTCGGCGTCGTACTCGCTGTTGCGGGGATTTGGAATCGACCCCGACGCCGAGCCCGAGGGCGGGACCCCCGATGAGATCAAGCGGATCATCGCCGAGTCCAGCTCGGGCGGCAGCCTCGACGTCGGCGAGGCGAACATGCTGACCGGCGTCTTTCATCTCCACGAACAGGAGGCTCGGCAGGTGATGACCCCGATCCCGGCGGTCGTCACGGTCGACCTGTCCGAGACGGTCCAGGACGCCCTGCGGCGGTGCGTCTCGACCGGCCATTCGCGGCTGGTCGTGACCGAGGATGAGAACCAGGACCGGGTCAAGGGGATCGTGCACGTCAACCAGCTGGTGAAGCTGGTGATGGCCGAGGGCTACGAGGCCTATTTCGGGGGCCTGGTCCGTGCGGCGCCGATCGTCCCGGAGACCAAGCCGCTCGATGATCTGCTCGCCGACCTACAGCGGGAGCGGACCGAGCTCGCAATCGTGATCGACGAGTACGGCCGCACGGCCGGGATTGTCACGATCGAGGACATCATCGAGGAGATTGTGGGCGAGATCGCGGACGAGACCGACCCCGCGGGCGGGGCGATCCGGCGGCTGGCCAACGGCGACTGGTTCGTCCGCGGGCACGTGGCGGTCACCGATCTCGAGGACTACGGCCTGCACCTGCCGGTCGACACCGACGCCTACAACTCGATCGGTGGGTTCGTGTTCGCCGAACTCGGTCGGCTGCCCAAGCGCGGTGACCAGGTGGCCGCGAACGGCTACTCGATCCGCGTCGAGTCGGTCCGTCAGAACCGGATCGAGGCGGTCAGGATCCGCGAGCGCAAGCCTCCCGCGGAGCCCGCACCGACCCAGGCCGAGTCCCAAGAGCAGTGACGGCGGCTGCCGACGCAGGCGCTCGCATCATTCGTTACATTTGCGCCCAGCGCGAC
The DNA here is from genome assembly GCA_963770885.1 of uncultured Solirubrobacterales bacterium. Taxonomy (GTDB): domain Bacteria; phylum Actinomycetota; class Thermoleophilia; order Solirubrobacterales; family Solirubrobacteraceae; genus Palsa-465. The sequence continues at coordinate 1,073,339 of CAVYRI010000005.1, forward strand.
GACCGGTGGCTCGCGATCGCAGCATCACAGACCTCCGGTGGTTGAGAGGAGAGACCGAAGCCGGCCTTCGGGCCGGCTTCGCCAGCTGCGGTTTCGTCGCCACGGCGGCGGGTGCGCCAAGGCCAAAAAGAAACCGGCCCGCTGGGGACGGGCCGGTCTCGTGCTTCTGGGGAGGAGGTGCTGCTATGAGGTACGTCGCAGGCAGAATCTTGGGCGCCGGAGATGAACGAGCTCTTAAAGAGTTCGTCGTAGTCGTTTCAGTCGTATTCGTAGAAGCCGCGGCGCGACTTCCGTCCCAGGGCACCCTCCGCGACGAGCTCCTCGAGCCGTTGTGGCACCTTGGCGCCGATCGTCTCCCGATCGCCTGCGCGACATCGAGGCCGACGAAGTCGAGCAGCGCCAGCGGGCCCATCGGCATTCCGGCGCCGAGCGTCATGCAGCGATCGAGATCGGCCGGCTGCGACGCCGGTGCGTGACATCAGCTCGACGGCATCGAACAGATACGGGAACAGCAGGCGATTGACGACGAAACCCGGTGTGTCGGGAACCTCGACCGGCGTCTTGCCGAGCAGCTCGCAGAACGCCCGCGCGCGATCGCGCACCTCCTGCTCGGCCTCGGGCGGGAAGACGAGCTCGACGAGCTCCATCCGCGGCACCGGGTTGAAGACATGCAGGCCGACGAAACGCTGCGGACGGCCGCTCGCCTGCGCGAGCGCGGCGATCGACAGCGACGAGGTCGTGGTGGCGAGGATCGCGCCCGGGTCCGCGGCGGCTCCGAGCTCGGCCAGCAGCGGCTCCTTGTGATCGGGATCCTCCGCAACGGCCTCGACGATGAAGGTCTCGCCGTGCAGCGCCGCCTGGTCGGTGGCGACCGTCACACGCGCGGCGGCGGCCGGGTCCTCGAGCCTCTCACACAGCTTGGCGACCGATGCCCGCGCACGATCGGCTGATCTCTCAGACCGTGCCCAGAGGACGACGTCGCCGTAACGCGCGGCGGTGACTGCGAGCCCGCACGCGATCGTGCCGGCGCCCGCGATTGCGAGTCTTTCTTGCAAGGGATCTCCTGATTCGTGGCGGCAGGGGCACGGCGAGCCGACCCCGTCCAGGGCTCCAACAGTACGTGACCGTTCAATTAGAGGCGGTGACGACCGGCGGGATCCGGGGTCTGGCCGACGCGCCCGCCGGCGCGCTAGGCGTCCTGCTCGGTGGGGCGGATCAGGACCTCGTTGATCGCCATCCGCCACGGTCGGGTGACGACGAATGTGATCGTCTCGGCGATGTCCTGCGCCGTGAGGATCTCGATGCCGTCGAAGCGTGCCTCCATCTGCTCGCGAATCTCCGGCCGGTTGTGCGAACGCAGTTCGGTGGCGACCGCGCCCGGCTCAATCAGCGAGACGCGCACGTGGCGGCTGGTGACCTCCTGGCGCAGCGAGTCGCTGAACGCCCCGATGCCGTGTTTGGTCAGGTTGTAGACGCCGCTGCCGCTGCGCGTCACGCGGCCCGCGACGGAGCTGATGTTGACCATGTCGGCGACCCGGCGAGGGCTGTCCTGGGCGGCGTTGAGCAGGTGGGGCAGGGCGGCGTGGGCGCAGTAGAGCAACCCCTGCACGTTGACGGCGACCATCCGCTCCCACTCCTGCAGCGGGGCGTCGAGCGCCGGCCCGAGCAGCATCACACCGGCGTTGTTGACCAGCGTGTCGAGGCGGCCGAAGCGCGACACGGTCCGATCGATCAGATTCTCGGCCTGCTCGGGCGAGGTCACGTCGGTCTCGATCGCGAGCGCCTCGCCGCCGATGTCAGAGATCTGCGCGGCAAGCTGCTGGAGGCGGTCCCGGCGGCGCGCTGCGATCGTGAGCTTGGCGCCGTGCTGGGCGAGCGCGAGCGCGGTCGCCTGTCCGATCCCGCTCGAGGCGCCGGTCACCAGCGCGACCGTCCCGCGTAGTTCTCCGCTGCCCGTCATGGCGACCATTATCGACAACGGCGCTCTGCTAAAACACGCCGCCTGATGGCCGGGGCTCCCGAGACAGTCATCGCGGCCCGTCTTCATCGCCACGGCGAGCCGCTCGCTGCCGAGCCGGTCACGCTTGCAACGCCCGCGGCGGGTGAGGTGCGCGTCGAGCTCGAGTATGGGGGCGTCAACCCGGTCGACAGCTACGTCGCCCAGGGGCAGGTGGCGCCCGACGTGCCTCTGCCGCGGACGCTCGGAGCCGAGGCAGCCGGGGTCGCCGACGGCCAAGCGGTACTGGTCGCCGGCGAGGGCCTCGGATCGGCGCGCGACGGCGTCTGGGCGCAGGCGGCGGTCGTCCCGGCCGAGGCGGTGCTCGAGCTTCCAGCGGGGGTCAGCACCCGCGACGCGGCCGCGATGGGAATCGCGGGGCTGACGGCTCTCAACGTGGTGCGCAAGCTCGCCCGGGTCGACGGCGAGGACCGGGTGCTGGTGCTCGGCGCCTCGGGCGGGGTCGGAAGCATGACCATCTCGCTCGCGCGGGCCGCGGGCGCGACCGTCTGGGGCCAGACCGGCTCGTCCGAGAAGGCCGCGGCGATCGTCAACCAGGGCGCCGAGCGGGCCATCGTCGCCGGCCCCGACCAGCTGGTCGCGCAGGCCGGCGAGTTTGAGCCGACGGTGGTCTTCGATCCGCTCGGTGGCGCGTTCGTAGCGCCGGTCGTGGAGATGATCGCGAGTCGCGGGCGAATCGTGGCGCTCGGCGCCTCGGCCGGTCCCGAGGTCGCGTTCAACATGCGGACGCTGTACCGCAAGAATGTCGCGCTGCTGGGCTACGGCGGTATGCAGCTTTCGCGCGAGCAGCGCCGCTCCGGCCTGCAGGAGGCGCTCGAGGCGCTCGCCGACGGCTCGATCCGCGTCCGGATCGACGAGGTGCTGGCGTTGGCTGACGTCAACGATGCGTGGTCCCGCCTGCGCGAGCGCGGCGTGCAGGGCAAGCTGCTGCTCGATCTCGGCTGACCGGGTTCAGGCCGAGTTCCAGCGAAAGCCGGTCGGGTCCGGCGTTGGCGCCAGCGGGCTCGACGGCAGCCCCGGCTGCGGGCGCTCCTGGTTGAAACCGACCGGCGCGAGATCGTTCGGGGTGTCGGGGTGAAACAGCGACGCCAGGTACTGGGCCTGCCCGCGGCCGGGGCCGAGCTCGAACTGGCCGCCGCCGTAGGCGCCGATCCCGCGCTCGGCGCAGTAGTCGTAGGTGTCGCACAGCTTGCGCAGACCACCGATCCGCGAGGGCTTGATGTTGACCATCCGGGGCGCGAACGGCAGCGACTCGATGTCGTCGATCGAGTGGATCGGCGCGTCCCAGGTGATCCGGTCATGAACGTCTGACAGGACCTCGGCCGTCTCGGCGGTGACCACGTCGGGGTCCTCGATCCACGCGTCGGGGAACGCCTGCACGACGCGTCGGTAGAGCACCGGATCAGGGGCCTGGTCGACGACGGTGCCGTGATACAGGGACTTGAAGTCGACCGAGTCGACCGCGCCGGTCGCGACGAGCTCGTCGATCAGCTCGGGCGTCCACGAGCTCGTCGGGTCGAGTTTGAAGCGCAAGGTCGGGTAGTTCGCCAGCCGGCTGTGGATCGGCTCCAGAGTCGGCGGCTCGCCGAGGCGCAGCGAGACCACGAACGTGAGCGGATTGGGGTCACGCCCGAGCGCGTCGTGCAGCGCACGGTCCGCCTGGCGCAGGGCGAGGTCGAGCGCCGCGCTGTGAAACGTCCAGCGGCGATACAGCCGCGAGACGTCGCGCTGGGGTGGCGAGGGGAACAGGTCAAGCCCGTCGATCAGCTCGCAGAATTCGCTCAGTGTGTAGCTGCCGGCGAGGTCAAGGACCGGTCCCGCCTGCTGCAGGGCGATCTGATCCTCGGAGTCGTAGACGACGTCCTCACCGACCCCTTCGGCACCGGCTCCACGCAGGTGCACGATCGTCGACAGGCGCTCAAAGCCGCTCGAGACGTTGGCCTGAAGACCCTCCAGCGAGTATCCGTCGACCTGCAGCGGCAGGTCCGCGAGCAGGTCAAACGTGCTCATCGTTGTTCTGTGCTCCTTGCAGACGTGTGACGAGTTCCTCCAGCTTGAGCTCGTCGAGGCCCTTGCTGACCGCGTCGAGCTCGGCGGCACAGTACTCAACCAGCTCACGGCCCTCGGCCACGAGGTCGAGCGTCTCGCGCAGTCCCGCTTCGCCCGAGTCAAGCCGGCGGATGATCTCCTCGACGCGCGAGACGGCCGACTCGTAACTGCGCTCGTCGCTCATCATTGTTCGCCTCGGTCGACCCTGGCCGACACCGTGCCGTCGTGGAAGCGGACCGCGAACCGGTCTGCGTTGCCCGCGGCTGCGGCGGAACCGAGCGGCGTACCGTCGTGCGCGGTGACCAGCGCATATCCCCGCTCCAGCGTGCGCTGCGGGTCATGGGCGCCGAGCGCCAATGTCAGCCGCTCGAGCTCCCGCGAGCGACGGCTGTGATCAGAGCCCCGGGCACGCCCGACGGTGCGCTCGAGCACCAGCATATGCGTGCGCGCGAGATCGTCGCCGCCCTTGACCTTGCGCCGGGCGCTTGCCCGCAGCTCGCGCAACAGCTGGTGAAGCGCTCGGCGGTTGCGCGCAACGTGCTGCGCAGGGGCACGTGCCAGCGCGGCGAGCGCACGGGCCCTGGAGACAACCGCACGCCGGCCGTGGTCTGCGAGCCGCTCTGCGGCGAGACCGAGCCGGGCCCGCGCGGTGTTGCAGTCGACGGCGACGGCGGCCTCGGCCGCGTGGGTGGGCGTCGAGCAGCTGATCGCGGCGACGTCATCGATCAGTGTTCGGTCGGTGTGATGGCCGACCGACGAGATCACCGGCACGCGCAACAGCGCGACGGTCCGGCAGAGCCCCTCGTCGCAGAACGCGAACAGGTCCGCGAGCGAGCCACCGCCGCGCGCGACGATCACCACCTCGACCTGCTCGATCGCCGCCAGCTCGCGTAGGCACCACGCGATCCGGGGCGCCGCGCGGCGGTCCTGGACCGGCGCGAAGGCCCATACCAGCCGTCCGGCCCAGCCCCGGCGCCGCAGGGCGGCGAGCACGTCATCGCGCGCCTTGCCCTGCTCGCCGGTGACGACCCCGATCACGCGCGGCAGGGTGGGCACGGTGAGCCGCTTCTGGCGCTCGAACAGCCCTTCGGCGTCGAGTTTGCGCCGCAGCCGCGCCAGCGCGACCAGCAGATCCCCCTCGCCTTCGAGGCGCAGCTCGGTGACGGCGAAGGTGAACGACGGCGACGAGGTCGCGCTGCCGGGGTAATAGTCGCATCCTCCGCCGACCACGATCCGCAGGCCGTCACTGAGCGTCACTGCGAGCGAGTCAAAGTCGGTCCGCCACATCGAGCACGGGAGCGCGCCGCGAGCGTCGCGGAGCTCGAAGTAGACCCGCACGCTGGAGACCTTGAACCCCCACACCTCGCCGACAAGCTGGACGCTTGCAAACTCCCGCAGCCGGCGCTTGAGCTGGGCGGCATAGGAGCCCACCGGGTATGGGCCGGGAAGAGCGCTCGGCGAGATGGGTTGGGCGTCAGCGACGGGTCGCTCCATGGCGCCCGAGGCTACACGGGGCACACAGGTCAGGCTGGCTGGAGCTCGTGATCAGCTTTGTGCTGGTCTGAGGGGTGAGCCATCCGGTGCTTCTCGGCCGCTGGTCGCTGGTCGTGGACGGCGGTCGTGGAAACCGTCGTCTGCGGGGGTAAAGAACCTATGGCGCGCAGCTGTAGGTCGATTACGCCCCTACGTGACGGCTAGCGCCTGGCGCAGGTCGGCGACCAGGTCGTCCGGATCCTCGACCCCGCAGCTGAGCCGGACCAGGTCCGGCGGGACTGCCGCCGCCGAGCCCTCGACCGACTGGTGCGTCATCGCCTGCGGCAGCTCGATCAGCGACTCGACGCCGCCCAGCGACTCGGCGAGCGTGAACAGGCGCGTCTTGCCGGCGACGACGGCGGCGCGCGGATGGCGGAAGCTGACCATGCCGCTGAATCCCGGCCAGCGGACATCCTCGACTCCGGGCGCCTCACGCAGCATCGCCGCGACCGCCGCGGCGCTGCGCGCATGGGCGTCCATCCGCAGGTGGAGCGTCCGCAGACCGCGGTGCACGAGGAAGCAGTCGAGCGGCCCCGGTACGGCCCCGACCGCGTTCTGGACGAACCGCAGCTGCTCGTAGAGCTCGGGCCGCTGCGTGATCACCGCGCCGCCGACGACGTCGGAGTGACCGCCGAGATACTTGGTCGTCGAATGAACGACCGCATCGGCGCCGAGCTCGAGCGGGCGCTGGTTGGCCGGCGTGGCGAAGGTGTTGTCGACCGCGACCAGCGCGTCACGGCGGCGGGCGATGACGCCCTCGATGTCGATCACGTTGAGCAGCGGGTTGGTCGGGCTCTCAACCCAGATCAGCCGCGTGTCGGCTGTCACGGCCCGCTCGAGCGCACCGAGATCGGTCTGGTCGACGAGGTCGTAGTGCAGCCCCCAGCGCGTCAGCACCTTGTCGACCAGCCGGAACGTGCCGCCGTAGAGGTCGTCGGGCAAAACCACGTGCCCGCCCGCCTCGCAGAGCACGGTGATCAGGGCGTGCTCCGCGGCGAGGCCCGATGAGAATGCGACCGCCTGGCCGTCCTCGAGCTCTCCGAGTGCGCGCTCGAGTGCGGCCCGAGTCGGGTTGGCCGAGCGGGAGTAGTCGTAGTCCTGTACGAACTCTCCCGGGCTTGGCTGCGCGTAGGTCGAGGTCTGGTGGATCGCGGGGATCACCGATCCGTAGAAGGGATCGGGCGTCAGGCCGGCGTGGACCGCACGGGTGCGCGAACCCGTCTCGCGAGTCGCGCGCGCCGGTCACGTCGCCAGCGCCTCGAGCAGGTCGGTGCGGGTCACCAGCCCCGCGGCGCGGCCGTCCTCGGTCACAAGCAGCGCCTGCTGGTCACCGACCAGCAGCGCGACCGCGTCGCGGACCGGGTCCTGGCTCGAAACGGCCGCGAACGGCGGCTCCATCACGTCGACGATCTCGGCGTCGAGCAGCGCCGGGTCCTGGGCGGCGTGCCGAAGCAAACCACGCTCGCCGATCGCCCCGACTACCGTCGACGGGTCATTGGAGCTGACGACCGGAAGCTGCGAGACCCGGTGCTCGTGCAGCAGCCCGATCGCGTCACGGACCCGGAAGTGGGAATCGACCGTCACCAGCGGCGGGATCTCGCCCGCCTCGCTCTTGCGGCGCAGGACGTCGCCGACCAGCGTGTCGGCGCCACGCTCGAGGAACCCGTACTGGCGCATCCAGCCGTCGGAGAAGACCTTCGACAGGTAGGACCGTCCGCCGTCGGGGATCACGACCACGATCACCGCCTCGGGATCCTGGACGCCGGCCGCGACCTCGAGCGCCGCGTGGACCGCGAGGCCGCCCGAGCCGCCAGCCAGGATCGCCTCCAGCTGCGCGAGCCGGCGCGTGGTCAGAAAGGCGTCGCGATCAGAGACCGTCACCCAGCGGTCGACCACGGTCGGGTCAAACGTCTGCGGCCAGAAGTCCTCGCCCACGCCCTCGACCAGGTACGGCCGCACGTTCTCCTCGCCGCCCGAGTAGATCGATCCCTCGGGGTCGGCGCCGATCACCTCGATGTCCTGCTTTCGCTCGCGCAGATACCTGGCCGTCCCGGTGATCGTGCCGCCGGTGCCGACGCCAACCACAAGATGCGTAATCCGGCTGCCGAGCTGCTCCCACAGCTCGGGACCGGTCGACTCGTAGTGGGCCTGCGGGTTGGCGGGGTTGGCGTATTGGTTGGGCTGAAAGGCGCCCGGGATCTCCTCGGTCAGCCGATCGGCGACCCGGTAGTAGGACTGCGGTGAATCGGGCGCCACGTCCGTGGGCGCGACCACGACCTCGGCGCCGTAAGCGCGCAGCAGGTCGATCTTCTCGCGCGACATCTTGTCGGGCATCACGGCGATCACCCGATAGCCCTTCAGCCGCGCCGCAATCGCGAGCCCGGTGCCCGTGTTGCCTGAGGTCGGCTCGACGATCGTGCCGCCCGGCCGGAGCTTGCCGTCGCGCTCGGCGGCCTCGATCAGCGCGATCGCGACCCGGTCCTTGATCGAGCCGCCGGGATTGAACGATTCGAGCTTGGCGACGATCGCCGGGCGAAGGCCGGCCCCGATCCGCGACAGCCTGACCACCGGCGTGTCGCCGATCGTGTCGAGAATCGAGTCCTTGCACTCCATACCGGTGACGGTCCTGGACATCGCCTGGCAGTCTCTCACGTGGCGCGCTGCGCGGCCGCGTTGCGCAGCGTGAAGGTCGTCTCGACCCCGGCGGGCGCGAAGCCGAGCCTTGCGTACAGCAGCTGGGGCCAGTCGTTGGCGTCAGCGGGCACGGTGATCAGCTCGGCACCCCACTCACCCGCGGCGGCAACCGCGGCGGACACGACCGCCTTCGCAAGCCCTCGCTCGCGGTGCTCGGGGAGCGTTCCGACCTGCTCGACCATCGCGATCCTGACCCCGGAGACGTCGGGGTCCAGGTAGAGCGTGCACATCGCCTGCAGGCCGCCGTCCTCGCCGGCGCCGAACGCGCGCGCGGCGGTCGCGGCGCGCATCGCGCGCTGGCCGGCGACGAGCTGGCCCACGATTCCGGGCGTCGCGCCGGGCCCGTAGTCGTAGTGCTCGAAGTTGGCGCGCGTGACGGCGTCGAGCTCGTCGTCTGAGATCTCGCGCGCCCGTGGGTCTGCGATCGCGTCGCGCGGGTCCTCGCGCATCACCATGAAGACGGTGTCGTCGCGCTCCCAGCCGGCCCGCTCGAGGTCGGCCGCGACCCGCCGCGCCGTCTTTGGGTCGCCGATCCGCACGAACCGATGGCTGAGGTGCCCGAGCCGGCGATCGGCGAGCGCCACCAGCGCTCGCGCGTCGAGCGGCATCGGCAGAGGCCGTCCGACGATCACGAGATTGAGCGAATGCACGTTGGGGAGATCGTCGTTGAGGACGACCAGCCCCTCGGCGATCTCGAACGTCCTCGTCGCGCCGGCTGCCGCGACGCGCCAGTCGAACTCCAGTGCCAGCGAGAACTCGTCCGACGCCCTGGTCACAGAGGGGCGCGCGTCGCAGTCAGGTTACGGCGTGACAGGGGCCTTGTACGCGGCGTCGTCCACCAGCACGGCCGGATCAGCAGCCTCAAACCACTTTCGGCCGAAGAACTTCGGGAAGAACGGCCACGAGGCGAACATCAGCACGATCCCGAGGATCAGACCGCCGATACCGACGAAGATCGGCGTCTGGATCCCGGCGACCGGCTTTGAGTAGTTGTTGCCGACGGTGCTGTAGTAGCTGTACGCCTTGATCGCCACGTACGCCATCATCAACCCGCCGACGACCGGGATCAGGCCGGCAAGGAAGAAGTTGCGCGCGCTCTTGAACAGCTCGCGGCGGTAGTAGACCGCGCACGCCAGGCCGGTGAAGCCGTAGTAGAAGCAGACCGCGAAGCCGAGCGCGGAGATCGTGTCGCCGAGCACGTCCTGGTTTGGATTGGCGGCGAGCAGCGCCACGGTCCACGCGGCCGACAGCCCGCCCATCAGCAGGGTCGAGAAGCTCGGCGTGAAGAAGCGCGGGTGGACGCGACCGAACGCCGACGGGATCGAGTCCCATTTCGCCATCGAAAGCGTCGTGCGCGCGGTGGGCAGGATCGTCGTCTGGGTAGATGCCGACGCCGAGGTGAGCACAGTGATGATCATCAGCTTGTCAAGCGGCGATCCGAACACCTGGCCGCCGAGCGCGTTGATCACGTCGGCCGAGTTGCCGGCCAGGAAGGCCGGGCCGTGGTAGGCCTGCGCCGCGGCGGCCACGATCACGTAGATCAACAACAGGATCACCGTTGAGACGACGGCGGCCTTGCCGGGCCCGCGGTTCTTGTCACGGGACTCCTCGTTGACGGCGACCCCCGAGTCCCACCCCCAGTAGATGAAGATCGCCAGCAGGAGCCCGTCCACCAGCGCCCCCCAACCCATCGCGAACGGGTTGAACCACGACGCCGACACCTGGATCGAATGGGCCGGATTGTTCGCGTAGACCTTGACCAGCGCCACGATCGCGAACAGCGTCAGCGTGAAGATCTCGACTCCCAGCAGGATCGTCTGGATCCGCGCCGAGAGCTCGATGCCCCGGTAGCAGATCCAGGTCATCAGCGCGATCCACACGACCGCGCCGATGATCAGCGCGAGATTGGAGCCTGCCAGTCCGTGCAGGCCGAACAGGAGGTAGGTGTAATTGGCCGCGATCTCCGCCAGCGAGGCCATCACGATGATGTCGGCGAGGAAGATCGCCCAGCCGTTGACCCACCCGATCTGCGGGCCGAACGCGCGCGTGACCCAGGCGAAGGTCGTCCCCGCGTCGGGGTCGGCGAGGTTGAAGAACCGGTAGCCGACCGAGACGAACAGGATCGGGATGAACGCCACCAGCAGCACCGCCGGCGCGTGCACGCCGACGCCACCGACCGCGACGATGAAGCCGAGCGTCGCCGCGAGGCTGTACGCGGGCGCGGTCGAAGCGATCGCGATGACCAGGTTCGAGGCATAGCCGAGCGCGTCGGCTTTCAGGCCTTTCTGGCCGGGGGCGAAGTCGGCGTCGGCCAGGATGGTCTCTTGCGCAGAAGCCGCTGAAGTCTCCAAGGCTCGCAAAACTTACTCGGTCCGATGGCGGACGCAAGCCGAAAGTGAAAATGCGGTTGGTCTGAGTCGGCGTCAGCGACCGGTGGTGCCCTGCGCCGCCAGCCACGTGACCGTGTCCGCGATCCCGTCGTCGAGGCCGATCCTGGCCTCCCAGCCGAGCAGCTGCTGGGCCTTGCTGACCGACGGCCAGCGGCGCTGGACGTCGACCTCAAAGCTGGGCAGATGGGCGAGCTCGAACTGCTCGGCGGGCTCGCCACATGCCTCCCAGATGATCCGTGCGAGCTCGGCGATCGTGATCTCCCGCGAGGCCGAGATGTTGAAGTCCTGGTTCTCGCCGTCGGGCGAGGCCATCGCGGTCACGATCCCGTCGGCGATGTCATCGACGTGGGTCAGCGTCCGGGTCTGCTCGCCGCCGCCGAAGATCTGCAGCGGGCGCTGTCCGGAGATGACCTTTGAGATCAGGTCCGGGACAGCATGGGCGATGCCCGGCTCGTCGGGGTCCGGCAGCTCCCCGGGGCCGTAGGCGTTGAATGGCCGGCAGATCGTGTACCGCAGCCCGTGTTGGTCGTGCGCGGCGCGCGTGTAGACCTCGCCGGCGAGCTTCGAGAAGCCATACGCCGAGCGGGGCGGCGGACAGTGGCCGAGATGCTCCTCGGTGGTCGGGAACTCCGTCGCGCGCTCGAACACCATCGACGAGGAGACATATGTGAAGCGCTCCACACGTTGCTCGACCGATGCGTGGACGATCGCCCCGGTGAGCGCGTTGTTGACCTCGGTCAGCGTGAACGGGAGCTTGTGGAAGTTGGCGATCCCGCCGACGATCGCCGCCAGGTGGATCACGTGCGAGCAGCCGTCAAGCGATCGGCGAGCGAAGTCCAGCTCGCGCAGGTCACCAGTCTGGATCTCGCAGCCCTCGCGCATCCAGCCCGGCGCGACGCGGTGATCAGAGACTCGGACCTCGAATTCCGGATCGGCCAGCAGGCGCCGCACGACGGCCGCGCCGATCGTGCCGGCGCCGCCCGTCACGAGTACGCGCGCCATCAGTGGGTTACGTCAGGGGAGGCGTCGAGGGGTGCGGCCGGACCGAGCAGAGCGGCGGTCTCCGACGCGTAGGCGAACACCTGCGCGGTGCCGAGCGCGTTCCACGGATCGACCAGCAGACAGTCGTCGGCGGCGAGCGCGACGATCTGCTTCAGCGTCTGTGAGCCCTCGAACGCCGTGTGGTTGGTCGCGACGATCACGACGTCGGCGTCGCGGACCGCATCGGCAAGCGCTTGGGTGGGCGTCGCCGCGTGCGGGTCACAGACGGCGACGTCGGCAAGCTCGCGCTCGAGCAGCCTGATCAGTTTCGGCGACAGCGAGTCGCGCTCGTCGTCGGTGTCGCGCTTGAAGGTCAGGCCGAGGACCGCGACCTTGCGCGAGCCCAGGCTCCCGAGCCGCCGCTTGATCCCCTCGACCAGGAACAGCGGCACACCCTCGTTGACGCGCGAGACCGCGAGCAGCATCCCGGGAGCATGCGAGCGCTCCTCGGAGAACGCGAAGTCCTTGCGCAGACAGCTGCCGGCGGTCAGGCCGGGCATCGCGATCCCGCCCCGCGGGTAGTCGTGGTTGATCAACTCGATCACCTCGAACACGTTCGCGCCGTAGCTCTCGCAGTCCATCATCAGCAGGTTCGGCAAGGCGAACGTCGCGTAGCGCAGGATGTTGGTCCAGATCTTGGCGAGCTCGGCCTGGACCGGGGTGGTCCGGACGATCGGCGCGCCGAACACTGAGAACAGGCTCGCGGCGCGTTCGGTCGAGGTTTCGCAGACGCCGCCGACGATGCACGGCAGCGTCGAGATCTCCTCCAGGAACCGGCCGGCGGCGATCCGCTCCGGCGCGTGGGCGACGAACACCTCGTCGCCGACGCGCAGCCCGCGCCGCTTCTCGAGGTAGCCGGCCACGTAGTCGGTCGTGCCGGGCGCGATCGTCGAGCGCAGGATCAGCGAATGGCCCGGGCGCAGCAGCGGCAGCAGATCGTCGACCGCCGCGCGGACCTGACGGAGGTCGCTCTCGACGTGCGAGAACGATGGCGTCCCGATCGTGATCACGATGTCGTCGGCCTGGGCGGCATCGGCGGCGCGGTCGGTCAGCTCGAGCCGGCCGGTGGTCCGGACGCGATCGAGCAGCGCCTGGGTGCCGGCTTCGCTGAACGGCATTCGCCCGGCGCGAATCGAGTCCAGCACCGCCGGGTCGTGGTCGACGCCGAGCACCCGCAGGCCGAGATCGGCAAAGCACAGCGCAAGCGGAAGGCCCACCCGCCCAAGGCCGATCACCGATATGAAGCGCTCATCACTCACGGCCTAGATGTAAACGCATTCGCTACCTCGACGTTCTGCCATTTCGCCATCGGGGCCGGAAATCCCGCCTCGATGAGCCGTCAACCCCGCCTCGCCAGGGTTGGTCAGCGCGACTCGTCGGCGTCGTGGCCGAGGCTCGGCAGCGGCGAGAGCCCAGCTTCGGCGGTGTGACCGCGGACCTCGCCGACGAACGCGATCTTGTCGAGCCGCGCGATCTCACGCTCACCCTCGCGGCGCGCGGGGTGGCCCTCGGGCAGATCCCGGATCAGATTGCGGATCCGGTCACGCAGCTGAAGCGCGAAATGGGGCGTCGAGGCGCCCATCAACTGACGCACATCCTCGACCGTGACCGTGTGTTCGGCGCTCAGCCGCGCCGGGTTCTCTGACTCGCTCATCGCGTCACCTGCGGAACCGCCTGGAGCAGATGATCGACCTCGGCCTGGACGGGGACCGAGATCGCGGTTTCGTCGCCGATCATCCAGCCGTGGTTGTAGACCGCGGCCGTCGGGCCCTCCTGGGTGAACCCGGGCGTGGCGTAGTCGAGAAAGAAGTTGAGCACCGAGTGAGGCAGGGTAGTCGCATTGTCCACCAGCAGCTGTGGCCCGTAGTCACCGGTGCCCGACAGCGGCGCCGCGGCGGCGGCGTCGAGCGGCCGCTTGGCGTTGAGCAGCACGTAGCCATGCCCTGGGCTGCGAATCGCCCAGCCGAAGCTCCCGGGCACGTGGGCGCACGGCTGTCCATATACGCACGCCGGGTCGCGGTACTCGGCGAAGGCGACCGAGTTTGCGGCCGGGTCATCGGCGCCGACGCGCTTGACGGTGCCGTATTTGCTCAGCTGGTGGACAACCGCGTCGCTGATCACGTTCGACGGGCCGAGCACGTAGATGTGCGGGTGCTGGTGGGCGAGCAGCGCCTGGCGGGTGGCGGCGGGGACGCTCGAGCCGACGAACAGGACCGGGTCGCCGCTCTCGGCCGCCCAGCCGGCCGCCGGCATCGCGTACGCCGGGCTCAGCGCCGACGCGATCACGACATCGGAGCTCGCCTTGCCGGTCGCGGCGGCGACAAAGCGGTCAATCTGCGCCGCGATCGTGTAGGGGTCCCTGCCCTTGATCGCGGCGGTCTTGAGTCCCGACGGCGTCGTGGCGTCACCGATGGTGATCACCTGCGCGCCGCCGACCGCGCCAGCGCCGGTCGGGGCCAGCTCGGACAGCGCCTCAGCGGTCGCTGCGGGCATCGAGCCGGCTCCCGACAGCAGGATCGGTGCGCGCACGGGCGGTGCCATCAGCACCGAGGAGGCGATTGCGGCCTGCCAGTCACCGGTGGGCGCCAATGTGACCGCGCCGGGGTGGGTCCCGGCGCCGACTGAGGGATAGACCGCCAGCGCCACGGCCGCAGCGTCGGCGACCGGGTCGGCTCCTGGCACCCTCGTCGTGTTCTTGGTCGCGATCGCCGGGAACCCGAGCTTCTTGACGGCGCCCGGCACGCTGGCCGGGATCCCGACCGTGACCGTCGCGGATTTCGTCTCGGTCAGCAGCTTCGTCCCGCCGCAGCCGGACAACCCCACGCACGTCCCGAGGACGCCCAACAACAGCCACCTTCGCATGTGCGCGGACGTTAGCGCGGGGCCTGGGCGTCAGCGCCGCTCGGGTGTCGCATTGCAACGCCCAGCGCGATGAGGGCTTGACACGGCCGCCGCCGGAGTATGTATATTGCCGCAACGCCTAATCCGCGGGAAACGAAATCCGCGGAGCGGGGGACCCAAATGAATCCCCTTGGGGCTAATCCCACGGTGAACCCGTGGGAGGCGCAGGCTCTTTTAGCGCCAGCCCGACAGCTAACCCCGCAGGCCGACGAAAGAGACGATTTGCGCTACCTACGATTCCTGGTACCCATGCTCGCAACGCTGTTGTGGGCCGCTACGGCACAGGCCTCGACGCCGCCGCCCAGCACCGGGTCAGGAACCGACATGACGGGCGGAATGGGCCTTGGAGCGCCTGCCACGCCGGTCAGCACCCCCAAGCGTCCGATCGTCCGCGGCGACAAGGCGAAGATCATCAAGGGGCTTGCGTACGCCCCGTCGTATGCGCCGATGCAGGTCAAGAAGATCATCTGGGCCGGAGACAAGATTCGCCACAAGCCCTACATCTACGGCGGCGGCCACGGGGTCTGGAACGACGCCGGCTATGACTGCTCCGGCTCGGTCTCCTACGTCCTGCATGCGGCCGGTCTGCTGAAAATCTCGATGGACTCGAGCGAGTTCGAGTCCTGGGGCCAGACCGGAATCGGCCAGTGGGTCACCGTCTACACCAATCCGGCGCACGCATTCATCGAGGTGGCCGGGATCCGGTTTGACACCTCGGCCGAGGACGACCCGCATCCACCTCCGGGAACGGGCCCCCGCTGGCGCCCGCTGATGACGAGCACCACGGGCTTCATGGCTCGTCATCCGAACGCGCTCTGAGCCGCGCGGTCTGCGGACCCAGACAGGGCCGCCCCCGAGCCGAGGTGGGCGCGTGCGCGAACCGCAGCGAGCCTGGTTCGAATGCTCGGTACGCTTGTAGTGCCAGTCCAGCCACCGCAAGGAGGATGCGATGCCGGGCCTATCCGGGCGCATGTCCACAGTAGTCAAAGCCAAGATCTCCAAACTGCTCGATCGCGCCGAGGATCCGTCCGAGACCCTCGAGTACAGCTACCAGAAGCAGATCGAGCTCCTCCAGAACGTCAAGAAGGGGATCGCCGACGTCGTCACGTCCAAGAAGCGCCTCCAGCTGCAGGAGGAGAAGTACCAGCAGCAGGTGGTCAAGCTCGACACGCAGGCACGCCAGGCGCTGGCGGCCGGGAACGAGGACCTTGCCCGGATGGCCCTCGAGCGCAAGAACGTCGCGCAGACCGAGCTGCAGTCACTGGACTCGCAGATCACGCAGCTCGAGCAGCAGCAGGAGCAGATGACCGCGTCGGAGCAGAAGCTACGGGCAAAGCTCGAGCAGTTCCGCTCCAAGAAGGAGGTCATCAAGGCTCAGTACTCGGCGGCCGAAGCCCAGGTGCGGATCTCCGAGGCGGCGACCGGAGTCGGCGAGGAGATGGCCGATGTTGGACTGGCGATGCAGCGGGCGCTCGACAAGACCGAGAACATGAAGGCGCGGGCCGACGCGGTCTCAGAGCTGGAAGAAGCCGGCACGTTCGAGGACCTGACCCAACTCGGGAGTGGCGAGGACGACATCGACCGCCAGCTCAAGCAACTGTCGAGCACCAGTGAGGTCGACTCCGAGCTGGAGAAGATGAAGGCCGAGCTTGGCACCGGCGGTACGCCCAAGGGCGAGCTGGGGGCCGGCGTGGCTGACGGCGGCGACGCCGAGCCGGCGGCCGCCGATACCGGAGTGCGAACAGCAGGGGAGGGCAGCGGCTCCGGCCAGGAGCACGCTCAATGATCGTCCGGGTCTCGACTGAGGG
This sequence comes from uncultured Solirubrobacterales bacterium, assembly GCA_963770885.1. Lineage (GTDB taxonomy): Bacteria > Actinomycetota > Thermoleophilia > Solirubrobacterales > Solirubrobacteraceae > Palsa-465. Next base: position 1,089,772 of record CAVYRI010000005.1, read on the forward strand.
CCAGTACGAGATCAGCGACGACGACGTTCCAGCGCTCAACGAACTCGACAACGAGGCCGTTGCTGCGTGTGACGCAAACGACGAGCAGCGCTTCCGCGACGCATTCACGGGCCTCGTCGAGTTGATCCGCGCGAAGGGACAGCTCGTGCCCGATGACGAGCTGGTTGGCTCAGACATCATCCTGCCGCCTCCCGACGTCTCGATTGAGGAGGCCAAGGAGGAGTTTCAGGGCGAGGGACTGATCCCGACTTAGGTTCGGCCAGACAGCAGGGAGTGCAACTGGGCCGCGGCCGCCTCCCAGGTGAACTGACCGACGCGGGCGAGGCCCGCCTCGCGCAGGCCCGCCGCGAGAGGCTCGTCTGCGAGCACCCGCTCGAGCGCCTGCGCGATCGCCTCGCGGTCGCAGGGGTCAACGAGGATCGCGGCCTCGCCGCAGGTTTCCGGCAGCGCTGCGCAGTTCGAGGCGACGACCGGCACGCCCGACGCCATCGCCTCCAGGCACGGCAGTCCAAGTCCCTCGTACAGGGACGGGAGCACGAACGCGCTGGCGCCGCGATAGAGGCCGGGGAGATCCCGCTCGTCCACGTACCCGAGCGACCGCATGGCAGGCAGCGCCCCCGTTGCGGCGAATTGCGGCCGGGTGTCGCCCGCGTTGACAACTTCGACCCCAAGCGCTTTGAGTCGCTGCACCGCGACGCTCAACGCCGCGAGGTTCTTGCGCGCGTCGGCGGTGCCAATCGTCAGCACGTAGGGGTTGGTGAGCCCGTGGCGCGCAAGCACGGGCGACGGGTCGACGGACGTGCTGAACCGGGGGCTGACACCGCCGGCGATCACCGTTACCGAGGCGGGGTCGAGTCCCAGGGCTTGCACGAGCTCACGTGCCGAGAAGGCGGAGACCGTCACGACGTGGAGCGCTCGGCGAGCGGCCAGAGCGCCGAGTCGCTGGTGCAACAGCCGGTAGCCGCGCGAGTAGGCACCCGAGCCGCGGAACACCGCCGCGTCATGGATCGCCACCACATTGCGTGGCCAGGCCAGCGGGGCGAGATTGGCCGGCGAGAAGACCACGTCCGCGCCGGCGCGCGCGGCCGCTACAGGGAGCACCGCCTGCTCCCAGAGATGCCCGAGGGCCCCAGCGCTCGCGGCTGCCGGCGGCCGGGCGACCGTGTAGGTGTCGGGCGCCAGCGCCTGCAGCCTTGGGATCACCTCGAGCGCGTAGCGCTCGACCCCGGTGATCGTCGCTCGCGCGGTGACGCGAGCGTTGATCAGGACGCGCCCGGTGCTCACACCGGGCCCAGCTCGATCATCGTGACGCGCCGATGATTAGATCGGGATTCCCCAGAGCGGAAACCAGCGCGCCAGCTCGGACTCGACCGGAAGCTCGGAGCCGATCTGCGCCTTGAGCACCAGCTCTCGCTCGTTGTCGCGCTGCTGGGGGCCGGACGCCGGCGCAAAGGGATAGAACGCGCCGCGCTTGTAGTTGTAGATCCAGTAGACCGGGCGCTGCTTGGAATCCTGGAAGGCGAACACGGCGCACAGGACCCGTTCGCCGTAGCCACCCTCGACGAGCGCCGTGCTGACCGCGTTGATGCCGACGACGAGCTCGTCAAAGTCATCACCGCGCAGGACGAACCAGCTGAAGCCGTAGGTGTCCTCGGAGGTCTCGACGGTCGTCTTGCTGTCGGCGGCGGTCGCCTTGACGACCTCCTCCATATCGCGAACGATCGAACGAAAGTCGGCCGTCGCAAGCGACTGGAACACGATCGCCGCGCCGCCGCGGCTCGTGATCTCGAGCGTGCTCTCCATCGTCACGTACGCGGTGCTGATCGCGAACAGCCTGTCCGGTGCCGGCTTGGCCATCTTGCGCTTTCCGGTGAGGACGTCGAGCAGGCCCATGGGTGCGGCTACAGCTTAGTGGCGGTCGTGCCGGCGATTGCAAGCCGCGCCGCCCGGTCGTCGTGCTCGCTCAGGCGGTGCCCTGAAGCTGCGCCTCGAGCCGGCCGAGCGCCGCGAGCCTCGCCTCGAGCGGCGGGTGGGTCGAGAACAGGTTCGCGACGCTCTGCTTGGCCTTGGGCGGGAAGATGTAGAACGCGGCCAGTTCGCCCGACGCGGCGCGCAGGTCACGCTGCGGGATCTGATCCATCGCGCCGCTGATCTTCAGCAGCGCCGAGCTGAGCGCACTCGGCCGGCCGGTGAGGATCGCCGAGCCACGGTCGGCCGCGAACTCGCGGTAGCGAGATAGCGTCTGGATCAGGACGAACGAGACCAGGTATACGACGGCTGAAACGAGGATCACGACGATGATCCCCGGGCCGTTGTCGTCACGGTCGTCGAATCCGAGCCCGAACCAGAAACCCATCTGGACGATGAACGAGGCGATCGAGGCGAAGAAGCTCGCGACCGTCATCACGAGCACGTCTCGGTTCTGCACGTGGGTCAGCTCGTGTGCGAGGACGCCCTCGAGCTCGGCCGGAGAGAGCAGCTCCAGCAGCCCGGTCGTGGCGCACACTGTCGCCTTGCTCGGCGAGCGGCCGACCGCGAACGCGTTTGGCATCGGCGTTTGCACGACGCCGACGCGAGGCTTGGGAAGGTTGGCCTGGACGCAGAGGCGCTCGATCGTCGCGTGAAGCTCGGGCTGCTCTTCCGGCGTGACCTCGTGGGCGCCCATCGAGAGCAGCGCGATCTTGTCCGAGGTGAAGTACTGCACCCCGAACAGCACGGCGGCGATCACCGCGATCGTGATCGCGCCGGTGCCGGCGGCGATCAGGACCGCGATCAGGATCGCGTACACGAGCCCGAGCAGAAAGATCGTCAGCAGCATCCGGGCCTGGAGCCCAGTGTCGCGGCCAAAGGACTTGGGGGCGGTCATAGCTGCACCCGATGTTGCCAGAACCGGTAAGCCGATCCATAACGCCAGTTAGGAAATAGGCAGTTTAGGTAGCTATGCGAGATAGAACGTTTGTCCAGTCTGCATGAAGAGTTTTGAACTGAAGTCGATCAAGCACGTAGACTTCTCTCGTCTGCTCTTTATAGGGGGAAGCTGTGCGAGCCACTCGCGCTTATATCGCCGGTTTCGGCACCGCCGGTTCGATTCTGGCCTGTGCTGCCGTCTTGTTCATCATCGCTAGCGCCGTACTGACGATCCACGGCTGGCCGACCGTGTCTCAGCAGAGCTCCCCTGCGGCTGTCCGCATCACACAGGCGCCGCCCAGCATCTCGGGCGCCAACACGGCCGTCAAACCCCACACCGCCGCGGCGCCTGGCGCTGCCACCGCGCAGCCGGTCCTGATCGCGACAGCGGCCGTGCCGGCGACCGGTACCACCGGCAGCTCAAGCCAGTCGGTCGGCTCGGGCACCCCGACTCGCGGCGGCTCGCACTCGGGCTCACACCGGTCGGGCGGGAGTTCGGGGGGTGGCCACGGTCAAGTCGGTCATCTTCACGGCGGCACCGGCTCCGGGTCGGTCCCGGGCGCCGGGCCTGCGCCCCAGGGCACGACGCCGGTCACCACGCCGCCGCCGACTTCCGTCACTACTCCGGTCGTCAGTCCAACCCCGGTCGTCAATCCGGCTCCTCGGGTCGGGAGAGGCGCCGGCAACAACAACGGGCGGGGCGGCCGCCGTCACAACACCCACGAGAACGCCACCACGGTCAGTGCTACCACGCCCGCCGGGCAGCCCGCTGATCAGGGAAACACGAACAACGGCGATGGCCAGGGGGCCGGCTCAAATGAGAGCGGCAACGACCACGGCCATGGGCACAGCGGCGGCTCGACCGGCGATGGCGGCTCGACCGGCTCGACCGGCTCGACCGGTGATCAGGGTGACGGCGGCAGCCACGGCCACGGGCACGGAAACGGATACGACGGCGGCCACCAATACGGTGGCGGCGGTGGTCAGGGCACGCCCCAGGGCGGCGGCCAGGGCCAGGGTGGCCCCACCGGCGCCGGACAGACGGGGGACCAGGGCGGGTCACCCGGCTCCGGCGATCAGGGTGGCGGCCAGCCCGGCGGCGACGAGCCCGGTCAGGGTGGCGGACAGAGCCAGGGTCATGGCCACGGTCACGGTGGCAGCGAGTCGACTGTTCATGCCCCGACGTCCGGCACGGCCGGCGACGGCACAGGTCAGGGCGAGCCGCACGGCCACGGCCACTGACGGCTGACCGGCGCCTGGGTGCCAGCACCCCGCCGGACAAGCAAGCAGTGCTCACCTCAGGCCGAGGGCGCGCTCGAGAAACCGGAGGCTGACCGCCTGCAGCTCCTCGTCATGCTGGATCGAGCGGTGATGTCCGCCCGGAAGCTCGATCAGTCGACTCTGCGGCGTCCTGAGCACCGCTGCCAGCTCGCGCGAGTGCTGGATCGGCACCCGCTCGTCTCCCTGCGCGTGTAAGAGCAGGACCGGCACGTCAAGCCGCCGCACGATCGGCCCGAGCTCGGCCGATTCGAGCAACGTGGTGAGCGCCCCGACGTCGGCATCGAATGCGAGCGCCCCATCGCGCACGCCGCGGCGCAGCCCGGCGGCACTCGCGGGACAGATCGCGACCACTGCCTGCGCGTCGGCATCCTCGGCGGCACCGAGCGCGAGGTAGCCGCCCATGCTCGAGCCGCGCAGGGCGACCGCGCCGTCCGGCGCGCCGAGCTCACGCCGCAGCAGCGAAGCCATCGCAACGACGTCCTGCACCGCCCGACCGTCCATCGGCCCTGCACTCTCGCCGTGGCCGCGCTGATCAAACGACAGCGCCGCCATCCCTAGTGCGATCGTCGCGCGCGCGAAGTCGTAGTGGTTCTCCTTGCACGATCCGGCACCGTGCAACACGACCACGCCCGCGGTAACCGGGCGGCGGGCGTCCTCGGGCAGCCAGAGCGCGTAGGCGAGCCCGTCATGCACGCCCGAGCGGGCCGGGCGCACGGGTGTGACCGTCCTGCTACGCGCCACCGAGCCACCCCTTCACGCGCCACACCATATCTTTTCCACTCTCGTGCAAACACCGCTCGCCATCCCGCTGTCGCACCTGCTCCCGCTCGGGACGCGGGTCAACGAGCGCGGCCGGCTCGAGCTCGGGGGCTGCGATGCGATCGAGCTCGCGCACGAGTTCGGGACTCCGGCCTACGTCGTGGTGCAGGACGACCTGCGGACGCGAGCGCGCACGTTTGTTGATGCCGTTGCCGTCCGGCATGACGACTTCGACGTGTTGTTCGCGTCAAAGGCCTTCCCCTGCACCGCGGTCTACCGGACGCTCGCCGAGGAGGGGCTCGCGTGCGACGTCGCCTCCGGCGGCGAACTCGCGCTCGCGCTCAACGCCGGCTTCGACCCCCGGCGCACGTATCTGCACGGCAACGCCAAGTCGGCCGCCGAGCTGCGCGAGGCGCTCGAGGCGGGCGTCGGTCACGTGGTGATCGACTCTTTTGACGAGCTCGAGCGCCTGGAGCGGATCGCCGGCGAGCTCGGCCGCCGCCAGGAGGTCCTGATCCGGGTCACGCCCGGCGTTGCCGGCGACACGCACAGCAAGATCTCGACCGGACAGGCTGACTCGAAGTTCGGCTTCTCGATGCAGCAGGCGCCGGCGGCGATCGCGCGGTTGGGCGAGAGCTCGTCGCAGTCGCTGAAGCTCGTCGGCCTTCATTTCCACATCGGATCGCAGCTGTTCGAGCTCGAGCCGTTCCGCGAGGCCGTGCGGGCGATCGCGCAGCTGGGCGACTTCGACGTCTACAACCTGGGCGGCGGCCTGGGGGCGGCCTACACCGCCGACCAACGCCCGCCGACCACCGAGCAGTACGTTGATGCGATCGTTGACGCGCTTCACACCGAGATCGGCGCCGACAAGCGCCTGCTGCTGGAGCCCGGCCGGGCGCTTGTGGCGAACTCGACGGTGACGCTGTACACCGTCGAATCGGTCAAGCGCAACGTTTCGACCTGGGTCGCGGTCGACGGCGGCATGTCGGACAACCTGCGACCGATGCTCTACGACTCCCGCTACGAGGCGCTGATCGCCGATCGCCCGCTGGCGTCCGGCGGCGAGCTGTGCCAACTGGCGGGCAAGCATTGCGAGTCCGGTGACGTGATCGTCACCGACGTCGAGCTCGAGAACCCCGAGCCGGGCGACGTGATCGTCACCCCCGCGACCGGCGCCTACGGCTACTCGCTGGCCAACAACTACAACGGCGTCCCGCGGCCGCCGGTGGTCTTCTGCGCGGGCGGGTCGGCGCGGGTGGTCGTGCGCCGCGAGACCTACGCCGATCTGACGAGTCGGGATGTTGAGCGATGACGAGCTTCCAGGTCGGGCTGCTCGGGCACGGGACGGTCGGCGGCGCGTTCGCGCAGCTGTTGCCGAGCCATGCTGACCGGATCGAGCGGATCACCGGGCTGCGCCCCGAGCTGTCGGGCGTGCTGACCCGCAGCTCGGGCTCGTTTGACGAGATCCTCGATCGCTCGGATCTGATCGTCGAGCTGATCGGCGGCATCGAGCCGACGCGGGACTACCTGCTGCGGGCGATGCGCGCCAAAAAGCACGTCGTGACAGCCAACAAGCAGCTGCTCTCCCAGTACGGCGAGGAGCTGTGGGAGGTCGCGCGCGAGAACCGGGTGCAGCTGCGGTTCGAAGGCGCCGTGGCCGGCGTCGTGCCGGTGATCCGGGTGCTGGCGGAGTCGCTCGCGGGGGCGACGATCGACCGGGTCCACGGGATCGTCAACGGAACCACCAACTTCATCCTGACCGAGATGGCGCGCACCGGCGCGACGTTCGCGGAGGCGCTGGCCGACGCGCAGCGGCTCGGCTACGCCGAGGCTGACCCGTCCGAGGACGTCGACGGCCGTGACGCCGCCGCAAAGATGGCGATCATCGCCCGGCTTGCCTTCGAGACCCCGGTCCACATCGACCAGGTGCGCTACGAGGGGATCGAACAGATCCAGCCCGACGATCTCGAATACGCGCGCGACCTCGGGCTCGGCCTGAAGCTGATCGGGACCGCCGAGCGCGTCGGCGAGCGGGCGCTGTCGGTCCGGGTGTACCCGGCGTTCCTCTACCCCGGCCATCCGCTGGCCTCCATCAACGGACCCTTCAACGCGGTCACGGTGGAGTCCGAGGCGATCACCGAGATCACGATGTCCGGTCCGGGCGCCGGCGGCCCCCAGACCGCGTCGGCAGTGCTCGGGGACGTGATCAGCGCGATGATCCCGCCGGCCTCGACGCCACCTGCGACCGAGAGCCTCGAGATCGTCCACGACATCGTGTCCTCGTTCTACCTGCACCTGGAGGTGGCCGACGAGCCCGGCGTGCTGGCGCAGGTGGCGCAGGTGCTCGCGCTCCAGGACGTTTCGGTCAAGTCAGTCGTGCAGAAGGGCCTGCGCGATCAGGCGCGGCTGGTGATGGTGGTCCACCCGGTGCTCGAGTCACGGTTCGCGGCCGCGATGGAGCTGATCGCGGGGCTCGAGGTCCTGCGCGCCCCGCCGCGCGCGATCCGGGTGCTCGAGGAAGAGTTTTGATCCTTATAGGATCCGCGGCCGCATGAGAGCGATCCAGATCACCGAGCTGACCGGGCCAGCATCGGCGCTGAAGCTGGTCGATGTCCCCGAGCCCGATGCTTCGCACCCGATGACCCCCGGCAGCGGCGTGCTGGTTGACGTCCACGCGGCCGGGGTCTCGTTCCCCGAGCTGCTGCAGACCAGGGGTCAGTACCAGTACAAGCCGGAGCTGCCGTTCATCCCGGGCAGCGAGGTGAGCGGCGTCGTCCGCGCGGCGCCTGACGACGCCTCGGTCAAGCCCGGTGACCGCGTCGCCGCCTTCTGCGGCGATGCCGGGTTCGCCGAGGTCGCCGTCGCCCCGTCGTATTTCACCTTCAAGATCCCCGACCAGCTCGACTTCGCGCAGGGGGCGGCGCTGGTGCTCAACTACCACACGGCCTACTTCTCGCTGTTGATCCGCGGGCGGCTGAAGGAGGGCGAGACGGTGCTCGTCCATGGCGCCGCTGGCGGGGTCGGCACCGCCGTGCTCCAGGTCGCCAAGGGGCTGGGCGCGAGCACGATCGGGGTCGTCTCCACCGACGACAAGGAACGCGTTGCGGCCCAGGCCGGAGCCGACCATGTCCTGCGCTCAGACGGGCCGTGGAAGGACCAGGCCAAGGAGCTCTCAAATGGGGGCGTCGACATCGTGATCGATCCGGTCGGCGGGGATCGGTTCACCGATAGCCTGCGCTCGCTGCGGGAAGGGGGGAGGGTCGTCGTCGTCGGCTTCACGGCCGGCTCGATCCCCGAGGTGCGGGTCAACCGGCTGCTGCTCAACAACACCGAGGTGATCGGCGCCGGTTGGGGGGCGGGCGTGCTGACGCATCCCGACCGAACGGCGAAGATCGGCGCCGCGCTCGACGAGCTGATCGCCGCCGGGACCGTCGCGCCGTTGGTCGGTGCGCGGTTCCCGCTCGAGCAGGCGGCCGACGCGCTCGAGCTGCTCGACACCCGCGGCGCGACCGGCAAAGTCGTGCTCGACGTCGTCTGACCGACGACGGCCCGCGGCTGACCGCCGCGCGGGCGCCGGCCCGCGGCTGACCGCCGCAGCCGGGGCACTCTGACATGCTCCGCCGGGCAATGCCGGGGCTGATCGAGCGTTACCGCGACAACCTGCCGTTCGACGAACACGATTCGGTCGTCTCGCTCGGCGAGGGCTCGACGCCGCTTGTCCCGGCGCCGGCCATCTCAGAGCGAGTTGGAGCCGAGGTCTGGCTGAAGCTCGAGGGGCTCAACCCGACCGGCTCGTTCAAGGACCGGGGGATGACCTGCGCGGTGTCGGCCGCCGTGCGCGAGGGCTCCAGGGCGATCGTCTGCGCCTCGACCGGCAACACCGCCGCGTCGGCCGCCGCGTATGCCGCCCGAGCTGGGTTGCGGTGCGCGGTGATCGTCCCAGAGGGCAAGATCGCGACCGGCAAGCTGGCCCAGGCGCTGATGCATGGTGCGCGCGTGGTGGCGCTGCGGGGCAACTTCGACGTGGCTCTGAAACTGGTCCGTGAGCTGTGCGCCAACCACCCGATTGCGCTCGTCAACTCGGTCAGCGAGTTCCGGATCGAGGGCCAGAAGACCGCGGCGTTCGAGGTGTCGGAGTCGCTCGCCGGCGAGCTCGAGGCGCTCTGCATCCCGGTCGGCAACGCGGGCAACATCACCGCGTACTGGCGCGGCTTCAGCGAGCTCGGCGAGAGCCCGCGGATGTTCGGCTTCCAGGCCGCCGGCGCCGCGCCGCTGGTGCTGGGCAAGCCGGTCGAGAACCCCGAGACGATCGCCAGCGCGATCCGGATCGGCAACCCGGCGCGGTGGGAGGACGCGATGAACGCGATGACCGCGTCGGGCGGCTCGGTCAACGCGGTGACCGACGAGCAGATCCTGTCCGCCTACCGGCTGCTGGCCGGGAAGGAGGGGGTCTTCTGCGAGCCGGCGTCGGCCGCCAGTGTCGCGGGCCTGCTGGTGCACGGGGCCGGGGATGCGCGGACGGTGGTGTGCGTGCTGACCGGCAACGGGCTCAAGGATCCGCAGACGGCGCTCGAGCAGGCCGGCGCGGTGGTCCCGTGCGAGGCCAGCGCGGAGGCGATCGAGCAAGCGGTGCTCGGGTGACGCTGTCGCGTCGGCGCCTGATCCGGGTCCCGGCCTCGTCCGCCAATCTCGGTCCCGGTTTCGACGTCTTCGCGGCGGCGCTGGCGTTGCACCTCGAACTCGAGGTCTCCGAGACCGGCCGGTTCGCCGTCCACACCGACCTCGACGTCGGCCGCGACCGCGACAACCTGATCGTGCGGGCATTCGAACAGCTGCACCCCGCCGATGCGTTCGAGTTCCGGATCAGCTCGGAGATCCCGCTCAGCGGCGGCCTGGGCTCGAGCGCGGCGGCGACGCTTGCCGGGCTGATGGCCGCCGACCACCTGTTCGAGCTCGACGCCGACGTCGCCGGCCTGGCGTGCGAGCTCGAGGGCCACCCTGACAACGTGGCCGCGGCACAGCACGGCGGCTTCGTCGTCTGCGGCGCCGATCGCGTGCACCGGATCGAGCCGCCGATGGGGCTCGAGGCGGTCCTCGTCGTGCCGGGGCACTCGGTCGCGACCAATAAGGCGCGATCGGCCCTGCCGCAGGCGGTCCCGCTCGCCGATGCGGCCTTCAACGTCGCGGCCGCGTCGCTGCTCAGCCTTGGACTGGCGAGCGGCGACTGGGAGCTGATCGGCGCCGGACTGCATGACCGCCTCCACCAGCCCTATCGCGCCCGCCTGTATCCGCGCTCGGCCGAGCTCAGGCAACGAGCAGTGGAATTCGGCGCGCTCGGCGCCACGATCTCGGGCGCCGGGCCTTCGGTCCTGTTCTGGTGTCACTACGAGCAGACCGGCTCGGTGATCTCGAGGCTCCAGCAGGTGACGGCGGGCTGGGCGAACGTGCTGCGGGCGCCGTTTGAGACCCAGGGCGCCGACGTCCGCGCGCTGTGAAGACCAGCTACGCCTCTACGCCTGCGCGGCCGGCGCCGTGCGGAGCATTGACCCGACCCGGTCGCGGGCCTCTTGCAGCCCGAGCCGCTTGAGCAGCTCCTCGGCGACCGCGATGTAATCGGCGCCGAGGTCGGGCCGGTAGTCGAGGATCGAGACGGCTCGCTCGGCCGACTCCGCGTAGGCGATCGATGCCTTGATCGTGGTGTCGATCAGCCGGTCGCCGAAATGCTCGCGCAGTGAATCGAACGCTTCGCGCGAGTGGCGGGTTCGCATGTCGGCGATGTTGAGCACCACGCCGAGCCAGACCAGATCGGGGTTGAGGCTGTCGCGGGCCAGGTCGATCACCTCGAGCGCCTGCTCGACCCCCTGGAGGGCGAAGTACTGGGCCTCGGCCGACAGCAGCGCATAGTCGGACGCGACGAGCGCGTTGACGGTCAGCAGGCCGAGCGCCGGCGGACAGTCGATCAGGACCAGATCGAAGTCACTCGAGATCTCACGCAGCGCCCGTTTCAGTGTCAGCTCGCGCCCCATCTTGCCGCCGAGCGCCAACTCGGCCTCGGCCAGTCCCAGATTGGCCGGGACGATCCCGTTGTGAACCGCGTCGGCTGCCCTCGCACGTCCCGCAAGGACGTCGCCGATCGTCGGCGAGGCGTCGGGGTCGACGTCCAGGTAATCGGAGAGGTTGCCCTGCGGATCCAGGTCGACGGCCAGCACCGACAGCCCCGCCCGGCGAAAGACGTCGGTCAGCGTCCGGACGGCGGTCGTCTTGCCGGTGCCGCCTTTCTGAGACAGGACGGAGATCGTCGCGGGCATCGGCGCCTGACTATAAGCGAGGGACTCCGGCGGCGACCGTCGATCGCCGGGGGCGGCCGTGGTCGTCGCCTGCGGGTCAGTCGCCGAGCGCGGCGGCGTCCTCGTGCGGGTGGCCGAAGCGCATCCCGGAGATCACCGGCACATCGATGAAATGAAGGTGATGGCGACCGATCACGATCTCGTCACCATCGGCGAGCGTGCTCCACTCGACGCGCTCGCCGTTGACGAACACCCCGTTCAGGCTTCGGTCATCGAGCACCCGCAGGCCGTCGGGCTGGCGCACGATCAGCGCGTGGCGGCGCGAGACGGTCGGGTCGTCGAAGCGGACGTCGGCTGCCAGGCTCCGGCCAATCCGGGTCCACTCGCGGGCGAGCGCGTAGGCGATCACATCTTTGCTCGACTGGTAGGCGACGTACTGCCCGGGCTCGTCGAGCCCGGCGCGCAGCTCGGCGATCCAGCTGCGGTCCTCGACGTCGGCCGCGAGCTCGATCACCGCCTGCTGCGAGGTCGTGAACAGCGACGCTCGGACGAACTCGGTTCCGCCGCAGTTGGGGCACGACGGCAACTCGTCGGCCGCATCCAGCGACAGTGGGAAATCACATTCGGTGCAGCGAAACGTACCGGTCCCAGCGACGTTGCCCGACATCCACGCTTTCATCGGCCGTCTCCTCGCTAGGGGGTCCTGCGGCTGCGCATCATGGAAGGAGGTGGGTGTCACGGAGCCGCCGTCAGACCGAGTGGTCTTAACAGGATGATAGTCATACGGTCAAAGCAAAGGTAAACCCAGTTGGACGAATCGTCCACCAATCGTTTGTGCTCAATTGCGCGCAAATAGCAGGTTTTTTGAGATTTTTCTGTGAACGTGACGTGATTCGCCGCGCGGTCTTATGTACCCCTGTCGCCGGGAGGAACCGAGACCTGAAAACCGAACCTAGGTTCCATGACTGCGTCGCTGCGCGACATGCTCGATCTCGAGCTCGCCCTGCTTCGCAAAGGGCTCGACGAGCGCCTGGCCGGCTCGGAACGATGCTCGTGCTGCAACCGGACGCCGCTCGTCGGCGAGCGCGTCTACGTCTATGAATCTGGGACGATCGCGTGCGAGCTGTGTCGCCGGAGTCAGCGCGAGACCCCGATCCAGACGCGGACGGTTCACGGCCCGGAATTCGGCCACACGATGCGGATCACCGATCAGCGGGCGGCCGCATAAACTGCCCGACCGTGGATCCCTTCACGGTCTCGACCACGATCGCCAAGCCCCGCGAACAGGTATTCGAGTACCTGGCGGACATCGCCAACCACGCCGAGTTCACCGACCACTATCTGGTCGACTGGCATCTGACGCGCGTTGACACGTACGGCACCGGCGCCGGGGCCCGCTTCCGGATCAAGGCGCCACTCAATCGCTTCGCGTGGGCCGACGTCACGTTCGCCGAGCTGCAGACGCCGTTTCGGATCGTCGAGCGCGGGCGGGGCGGCAAATACAACCGGATCCGGATGGTGGGCACCTACACGCTGTCGCCCGGCCCGGGGGACACGACGCGGGTGCAGTACACGCTCGAGACGATCCCCTCGCAGCTGTCCGACAAGCTGATGGACATGCTCGGAGGCCGCTCGTGGAGCCGGCGCCAGGCGGCCAAAGCGATGCGCCGGCTGCGGTCGATCCTCGAGGAAGGTCGTGGTCGCGGACAGCGGCCGACGGTCGAGGCGGGGTGACGTTTCCGTGCCCCGCCAGTGATTAGACTCTTGCAGCCGTGAGAGCCCGCCGTCTCTGGATCGCCGTCTTTGCGCTGGCGCTCGCCCTCGGGCTGACAGCCTGCGGCAACGAGCAGGCGCACCCCCACAACGCCGATGCGAACAACATCGGCGGCTACGTCGACGCGGGCCCGATCACCTACCAGCTGCAGATCTCGCGGATCCTCAACCCCTACAGCGTCGAGGACTCCCAGTACGTCAAGGGGCTGCCGGCCGGTACGCCGCCGCTGACGCCGGACCAGTATTGGTACGGGATCTTCCTGTGGGCCAAGAACCAAACCTCGCGGGCCGCGATCACGACCGACAACTTCACCGTCGTCGACACGCAGGGCACCGTCTATCACCCGACCCCGCTGAATCCGAACCTGAACCCGTTCGCGTGGACCGCGCAGAAGCTGTATCCGCTGCAGACCGAGCCGGCCCCCGACACGACCGCCAGCGACGGGCCGACTCAGGGCGGGTTGGTGCTGTTCCGGATTGGCTCCTCGGCGTACGCGAACCGCCCGCTGACGCTGCACATCCTCGGCGCCGACGACCGCACTCAGGCGACGATCTCGCTCGACCTTTGAACGACGACGACCGATGGCAGCGCAGCGAGCCCAGCGGTCGTGGACCGTCGACGCCAAGCACGATGCGATTCGACCCGCTTGCGAGCGGGATCGGAGTCTTCTTCGCGATCGCGATTCCGGTGGTCGTGGTCGGCTACACCCGCTCCGGCGGCTCCGACGCACTGATCATCGCGCTCGGGGTCATCATCGGCTTGATCGCTGGGGTGCTGGTCTGTATCTGGCTCGTGCACCGCGACGGCGAGGTCTGGCGCGGGCCGCAGCTGTAGCGCTCGTGCTGGCGCTGCCGGCCGCCATTGCCCCCGCGGCCCAGGCGGGGTGGGGTAGGCCGTTTGAGCTCGTCAAGCCCGCCGCCACAGACCTGTTGCCGACCCAGCTCGCGTTCTCGGGCTCGGGCGGCGCCACGGCCGCGTTCGCGACCGAGGACGTCGACACGACCGGCAGCTCGCAGGCCTATCTCGTGTCGCGGTCTGCTGCCGGCCGGGTCGGCGCGGTGCGAAGGCTCACGGGCGCCAGCCAGGTGCTCGCGCTCGCGTACACCCGGGGATCGCTCGAGCTGTTGACGGGGTCCAGCTCGAAGAGGCTTGACTGCTGCAGCAGCGCCCAGGTCGTCAGGGTCGGCGCCGGCGGCAGCGTGCGGCGCCGCCAGACCGTGGTCGGCGGGCTCACCGGAGCGACGCTCGGTCAGCTGGTCGAGCTAGCCGATGGCCGGATGCTCGCGACGGTCGCCTCGGAGGGCGGCGTCTGGGCGGCGCAGTCGGGCAAGACCGGACGGTTTGCCGCCAGGCGCCGGCTCACGGCTGCCTCCCAGAGTCCCGAGGCGCTGACCGCGACGTGGCTCGGGGGCGAGAGCTCACTGCTCGCCTGGACTGCCGCCAGCGGGCCGGCGGGCACGGCTGATCCGCGGAGCATCTACTACGCGCAGGGGTCGAAGGCCGGTGGGCCGCGCCACTCCCACACGCTGCTGCGGGCGTTGGCCGGCCATCGGATCGACGCGCTCGCTGTCGCGCGACGCGGGTCGGGCGCGACCGCCGCCTGGATCGAGAGCTACTACGACCGCCACGCCAACTACCACTCGCAGGTCAAGGCGGCCGATGTCGCGGCCAAGCCGCAGGTCAGGACGCTGTCAGCCGGCGGCCAGGCATCGGGTCTCAGCTACGCCGGCAATACCGCCGGTGCGCAGGGTGCGGCCTGGTCGTCATGCGCCGGCTCCGGGGCCTGCACCGTCCATGCGGCGACCCGTGGCGCCAACGGCCGCTTCGGCCGCACCGTATCGCTGGGAGCGATCGATCCATCCCAGTCCCCGGCGCTCGCGGTCGGACCCAACGGCGAGGTGATTGTCGGCTGGGTGCGCGACGGCCACCCGGTCGCCGCCGTCGGTGCGGCGTCCAGCGGGCGCTTTGGGCGGGCCCGGGTGCTTTCGGCCAGCACCTTCGCGCTGGACCTGACGGTTGCATTCGGACCGCGGCGCGACGCGCTCGTGGCGTGGACACAGGGGACGCTGAACCCGAGCGTGGTGGCCGCCGCGTACCGCGCTCGCTGAGGCGCGGGTTCGGAGGTCAGTGCCCGAGCGCCGAGGCGAGGATGTCGCGGACCGGCGGGGCTGCGGCCGCGCCACCGAAGCCCTGATTGGGGAACAGCGCCCCGACGACGTAGCGCGGATGGTCGACCGGCGCGTAGGCGACGAACCAGGCGTCGGTGTTCGCGGCCGTGTTGGCCCCCGGCTGGGAGGTGTCGGTCAGCTCCGCGGTGCCGGTCTTGCCGGCGACCTCGACGCCCGGGATCTGGGCCGCGGTCCCGGTCCCCTCGGTCACGACCGCGACCATCATCTGCTGCACCTCATTGGCCACTCGACGGCTCGTGACGTGCACGAACCGGGGCTTGGAGCCGGCCAGCAGGGTCGGGATCGGACGCCTGCCTCCCATCGCGATCGTCGCCGCGACGTCGGCCATCTCGAGCGGCGTGGTCAGCACGACGCCCTGCCCGATCGCCGAGGAGCCGACGGCCGTGGCGCCGCCGATCTTGCTCGCCGAGGGGATCGTGCTCTCGATTGCTCCCGGGATCCCGGGTGACTGGTCAAAACCGAATCGCTTCGCGGTCGCGACCAGTCGCCTGGCGCCGAGCTTGACGCCGAGTGGCGCGAACACCGAGTTGCACGAGACCGCGAACGCGTTCAGCAGCGTCCCGCCGCACGCCTCGCCACTGGCGTTCTGAAGCATGTAGCCGCCGACGTCGGCCGCGGTGGCGATCGGGTAGGTGGTGCCGAGCGTCGTGATATGGGCCTGGAGCGCACCGGTGACGGTCACGATCTTCATCGTCGAGCCGGGCGGTTGCGGATCCGAGAAGGCGATCCCGGCGAGCGCGAGCAGCGCACCGGTGCGGGGGTTCATGACCGTGATGCCGGCGTACTGGCTCCCCATCGCGGCCACCGCCGCGCGCTCCAGCGGCGGGGAGATCGTCGTCTTCACGGGCTTGCCCGCGATCGGGGCGGCGGACGCGAGCATCCGATGGCCGGCGAACAGCTTGCCGCCGGGCGTTCCCGCCAGCGGCGCCTCGAACACCCGCTCGAGGCCGTCATGCCCGACCTTCGCGTCGGGCGGATAGCCGTCGGCCATGTATGCGTTCGCCTCGGCACTCGGGATCGAGGCCAGGGTCCCCACGATCTGTCCGGCGACGTCGGGAATCGGCGAGGTCCGGTCGGGCCCCTCGGCCAGCGGCGTCCCGTCGGCCGCCAGCAGGGTGCCGCGTGGCGCCAGTCTCATCGCCCGGTGCAGCCGCTCGCCGGGGCGCAGACCGGGGAACAGGACCCACGGGCGCAGCGACACCCGGGCGCCCGAGCCGCTGCCCGTGAACGGGACCTGGAGTGTCTCGTGCAGGGTGCCCCAGATCCGGGTCTGAACGGTGGTCGCGACGGTGATCGTGTCACCTCCGGCGCTCGCGACGTGGCCGGGGAGCAGCGAGGTCATGGTCGCGGTCGCCTGGGTGTCTGAGAGCTCGCGGATGAACCCGACCTCGCTCGTGTGCCGCCGCGAGTCGGCGTCCAACAGCCGGTACATCGCCGCGTAGTCGTGGTGCTGCCAGTCGCGTACGTATTCACTCACCGTGTGGCGCTCGGCTCGCCCCGGGGCGGTGGCCAGAAACGCGCCCGCGGCAAACGCCGCCGCCGCCAGAGCGAGGATCGGGACCGCTCGCGTGAGCAGCCGCCGGCGGCGGCGCGTCCGGCGCCGCTGCGGGCGCCGAGTTTGCGCCCCTATGACTCCATCTTGTAACACCCCGCTCATGGACGGTAGAAGATGCGGCCCGGAATTTGGAGCGCGGCTAGCATTTTCCGATCACCACCATCGATTTATTGATCGTGGCGTTCACGGTCCTGCTGGCCATCTACGGCTACATCCAGGGCTTCATCGTCGGCGCCCTGTCGCTGGTCGGATTTGCGATCGGTGCGTTCCTCGGGACCCGATTGGCGCCGCTGGTGCTCAACGAGGGCGCACGCTCGCCGTATGCGCCTCTGCTCGGCCTGCTCGGGGCGCTGCTGGTGGGTGGGGTGCTCGCGAGCGGCTTGGAGGGTGTCGGCGCTCGCGTGCGCTCGGCCCTGCGGCTGCCCGGATTGCGGACCGTCGACGGTCTGCTCGGTGCGCTGCTCACCGCCTGCGTAGGGCTCGGGATCGCGTGGATCGTCGGCGCCGTCGCGCTGCAGTCGGCGCATTCGGCGCCGCTTCGCCAGGACATCCAGCGGTCGGCGATTCTGACCGAGCTCGACCAGCTGTTGCCGCCGTCGGGCCCGATCCTCGACGCGCTCGCGAGGATCGATCCGCTGCCGTCCGTGCGCGGCCCGGCGGCCGACGTGCCTCCCCCCGCACGGGGAGTCCTGCGCGAGCCTGGAGTACGGACGGCGGCCGGCAGCGTCGTGCGCGTGTTCGGCACCGCCTGCGGGCTCGGGGTCGAGGGCAGCGGCTGGGTCGCCGCGCCAGGAATCGTGGTCACCAACGCGCACGTGGTCGCGGGCGAGTCCGACACCGCGATCCAGGTGGGCGGCGTCGGTCCGGGGCGCGCCGCTGAGGTGATCGGCTTTGACTCCCATGACGACGTCGCGGTGCTCCGGGTCGCCGGACTCGACGTGCGGCCGCTCGCGTTCGCCGGTAATCCGAGCGTCGGAAGCTCGGCGGCGATCCTCGGCTATCCGCTCGACGGCGCGTTCAACGCCGAGCCGGCCAGGCTTGGCCAGACCAGCACCGTCACCACCGAGAACGCCTATGGAGAGGGGCACGTGGTGCGGTCGATCACCGCGCTCCGTGGTCGAGTCCGTCCCGGCAACTCCGGCGGTCCGCTGATCGACTCCGATGGCCACGTGCTGGCGACCGTTTTCGCGGCCCTGACCGGTGGCTCTCGCGCGGGTGGGTTCGCGGTCCCCAACTCGGTCGTGCGCGCGCAGCTCGCCAAGGCGCTGGCGCAGCGCGAGAGCGTTGCGACAGGGCACTGCGGCTAGCGCCCCGTCGTCGGCGACTCGGGGACCATCGCGACCGGCGGGCACTCTCGAGATGGACGCCGTGGCGGGCGGCGGTCTGCGTCGCCGCCCGCCTCAGGCGTTCATTGCCCCCGGACGTTCCTCGGCCATCTGCTGCACCACATCGAGCCCCAACGCCCCCAGGAGCTGCGGGTGATGATGTGCGAGGTGCTGCTGGGCCGCATCGAAGAGTTCTTGCTCGGAATCGCCTGCAAGCTGTGCCCCACACTCGCAGTATGCGATCCGGGAAGGCTCTTCGTTGATCGGAGTCATGTCTCGTCGAACAAGGCGGCTGCAGTCTGCGAAACAGTCAGACGACCAATTTCGCAAGTCGTCCCTTGTGGCCCCGGTGACCACGGTTGGGAAAGCTGTCGAATGGCCGTTGGCGATACGTTTCCAAAACGTTGCAGAATCCCCCGAGAGCGAGCGAGAGAACCCGGATCCAGCTCTGCGGGCGCCTGTCCGTCGAAATCGACGGCGCCGAGCTGGCGGGTGCGCTGCGCGGCAAGCAGGTCCCGCTGCTGCTCGCCTACCTGGTCCTGAACCGCGATCGTCCGGTCGGGCGCGAGGAGCTGATCGGCGCGCTGTGGCCAGAGCAAGCACCCCGCTCCCAGGACGCGGCGCTGCGGACGCTGCTGTCGAGACTGCGCTCGGCGCTCGGCGCCGCGGTCCTCAGTGGGCGCGACGAACTCGTGCTCGAGCTTCCCGAGCCGGCATGGATCGACATCGAGGCGGCGGCGTCGCACGTCGACCGTGCCGACGCGGCGCTGCAGGCCGGCGATCCGCGCGGGGCCTGGGCGCTTGCGCAGGTCCCGCTCAACATCGCCAGACGGGGGCTGCTCCCCGGGTCCCAGGCGAGCTGGCTCGAGACTCGCCGGCGCGAGCTCGGCGACATCCGGCTTCGCGCGCTCGAGGTGGTCGGACGGGCCGGGCTCGTACTCGGGGGCGCGCAGATCGGGTCCGTGCAGCGGGCCGCGCGGGCGCTGATCGATGCCGAGCCCTATCGCGAGTCGGGCTACGTGCTGCTGATGCGGTCGCTGCAGGCCCAGGGCAACGTGGCCGAGGGGCTGCGCGTCTTTGACCGGCTGCGGACGCTGCTGCGCGACGAGCTCGGGACGACGCCGTCGGCCGAGGCGATGGCGGCCCACCGGTCGCTGCTGAGCCCGCCATCGCTGGAGGAGACCGGCGAGCTCAACGGGCTCGACGTCGAGCTGACGTTGCCCGACAGCCAGGGGCAGTCGATCCCGCTGCCGGCCGAACTGCGGGCGCTGGCCTCGCCGGGGATGATCGGGCGCGTCGCCGAGCTCGGCGAGCTCGAGCGGTGGCTCGAGGGGGCGGGGCTGGAGGGTGAGCCGGGGAGGCGCAACGAGCGCGTGCTGCTGGTCAGCGGCGACCCCGGTGTCGGCAAGTCGCGGCTGCTGGCCGAGACCGCGCTGCGCGCCCATGCGGACGGGACGCTGGTGCTCGCGGGCCGTGCACCGGAGGAGACGGTGGTCGCGTTTCAGCCGTTCATCGAGGCGCTGGGCCACTACATCTCGGCGGCGCCGCTGGACGAGCTGCGCGCCACGACGCGCCCTCACGGCGCCGAGCTTGCACGGCTGCTGCCCGAGCTGCGGCGGCGGTTGCCCGAGCTTCCCCAGACCGACGGTGGCGACGCCGAGACCGAGCGCTACCGGCTGTTCGAGGCCGTCGTCGGGCTACTGGGTGACCTGTCGGCGTCGATGCCGGTGCTGATCGTGATCGATGACCTGCACTGGGCCGACCGGCCGACACTGATGCTGCTGCGCCACCTCGCGCGGGCGCCCCGCCCCGGTCGGCTGTCAATCATCGGCGCCTACCGGACGATCGAGCGGTGGAGCGAGGGCTTCTCGGCGGCGCTGGCGAACCTGCGCCACGAGCGGCTGATGACCCAGATCGACCTGACCGGATTGCCCGAGCGAGACGCGGCGAGGCTGGTCGGGGCGACGATCGGGCGAGCGCCCGGGGCGGACTTCGCCCGAGCGCTGTACGAGGAGACCGAGGGCAACCCGTTCTTCATCGAGGAGATGCTCCGCCATCTGCAGGATGCGGGCGTCGAGGTCCAGCGCGCAGGCGTCTATGACCTGCAGCGCTTCGGGCTCCCGGACGACGTCCGCGAGGTGATCTCGCGGCGGATCGCGCGGCTCGGCGACGACGCGGTTGAGTCGATGCGAGTGGCGTCGGTGATCGGCCGCGAATTCGACGGCGCGCTGCTCGAGGACGTGCTCGCGCTCGACGAGGAGACCTTTCTGACCGCGCTCGAAGAGGCACTCAGCACCGGACTGGTCGGCGAATCGCTGACCACGGCCGGCCGTTACAGCTTCACGCATGCGCTGATCCGCGAGACGCTCTATGAGGGGATGTCGACCGCGCGCCGGGCGCGGCTTCACCGGCGGGTCGGGGTCGCGCTCGAGCAGCGCGGCAGCGACCGCAATGTCAATGCGCTTGCGCACCACTTCACGCTGGCCGCCAACCCCGAGTACGCCGAGCGCGCGATTCGCTACGCGCTGGCCGCCGGTGAGCAGGCGACCGAGATGCTGGCGCACGAGCAGGCGGCCGGCCATTACGCCCGAGCGCTCGAGGTGCTCGAGCAGTTCGAACCCGAGGCGGTGCCGCGGCGCTGTGCGCTGCTGCTGGCGCTCGGCGAATCGCGGATGCGCAGCGGCGAGCGGTCGCTGGCGTGGCCGGTGTTTCGCGAGGCCGCCTCGCTCGCCGCGGGGCTCGGCGACGGCGAGGCGCTCGCCCACGCTGCGATCGGCGCCTCACGCCGGTATCTGCAGCCGCCAGGGGTCGTCGATCAGGAGCTGATCGGAATGCTCGACCAGGCGCTGACGATGGTCACACCGCGTCGCACGGTGATGCACGTGCGGCTGCTCTCGCGACTGTGCGGCGCGCTCTACTACTCGCCCGAACGAGACCGGATGCGGGCCCTGAGCGCCGAGGCGACCGAGATCGCACGCGAGCTCGACGAGCCCCAGGCGGCGGCGCTGGCAGCGGCGGCGCGCCGGCGCGCGTACTGGGACCCGGACCGTCTCGAGCAGCGGGTCGCGGATGCGACCGAGTTGCTGCGGTCCGCGACGCAGGCCTCGGACGCCGAACTCGTCCTCCAGGGCCACGCCTGGCTGGTGCTCGACCTGCTCGAGCAGGGCGACTCGGCCGGCGTGGAGGCGCAGGTCGAGGCATTCGCCGCCGCGGCTCGTGAGCTGCGCCAGCCGCTGTACCTGTGGCAGGTGGCGGTCTGGCGCGCGATGCGGGCGCTGCTTGCGGGGCATCTCAACACCGCGGACAGGCTCGCCAATGAGGCGCTGACCGCGGGGCTGAGGCCCGAGAGCGAAACGGCCGTCCAGTACTACGCGATTCAGCTGCTCGCCGTCCGCCGTGAGCAGGCGCGCGGGGAAGAGCTCGAGCCGGCGGTGCGCGAGCAGGTCCGCGACAACCCACACCGGCCGGCCTGGCTTGCCGGCTTCGCGGCACTGCTGGTCGAGACGGGGCGGCTCGACGAGGCCGCCGAGGTGTTCGATCAGCTCGCCACGCAGCGGTTCGAGGACGTCCCCCGTGACGGCGATTGGGTGGTCGCGATGGTGCTCGCGGCCGACGTCGCCGTGGGGGTGAAGGACGGCCGGCGCGCGCGCCTGCTGCACGAGCTGCTGGTGCCGTATCGCGACCGCACCGTTGTCGTCGGGATCGCGACCGTCTGTCTTGGCTCGGTCGCCCGCTATCTGGGACGGCTGGCGCTGACGATCGGTGACCGCGAGCTCGCCCGAACCCACCTCGAGTTCGCCCTGGATGTCAACCGGGGCCTGGGCGCGGCGATCCAGGTCGCGCACACGCAGCTCGACCTCGCGCAGGCGCTGGGCAGCGGCGAACAGGCCCGCGCGCTGATCGCGAGCGCCGAGCGGACCGCCTCCGAGCTGCATCTGCCGGCGGTCTCACAACGGGTCGATCAGCGGCAGGTGGCCTAGCGGTCACGACAGCGCCGCAACGACGTTCACGGGCCGCCGTTGCATAGGGCGCTACCCTGCGACCCGATGTCCAAGACGCTCGTCATCGCCGAGAAGCCGTCCGTCGGGCGCGACCTCGTCCGCGTGCTGCCCGGCCAATTCAGCAAGGGCGACGGGTACCTCGAGGGGCCCGATCACGTCGTCACCTGGGCCGTGGGCCATCTTGTCCAGCTTGCCGACCCCGACGAGTACGACGCCAAGTTCAAGAAGTGGCGGATGGCCGACCTGCCGATCGTCCCCGATCATTTCAAGCTCGTGGTTCGCGACGAGCGCTCCAAGAAGCAGATGAACGTGGTCAAGCGGATGCTGGCGCGCGACGACGTCGCCAACGTCATCAACGCCTGTGACGCCGGCCGCGAGGGCGAGCTGATCTTCGCCTACCTGTACGAGAAGTCCGGCTCGAAGAAGCCGGTCCAGCGGCTGTGGCTGAACTCGATGACCAAGAGCGCAATCGAGCAGGCGTTCGGCCACCTGCGCCCGGGCTCGGAGCTCGCGTCGCTGCAGGACGCGGCCCGTTCGCGCTCGGAGGCAGACTGGATCGTCGGCATGAACTCGACCCGCGCGGCGACGATCCGGCTGCGCTCGTCATTTGACGGCGCCGTCTCGCTGGGACGGGTGCAGACGCCGACGCTTGCGATCCTCGCCCGGCGCGAACAGGAGATCCGCGACTTCAGGCCCGAGCCCTACTGGATCGTCGACGCGCAGTTCGACACCGTCAAGGACGCTCCGCGCCGCTACGAGGGCCGCTTCCACGCGGGGTCGAACCCGCGCTGCAAGACGGCTGAGCAGGCGCGTGCCGTGGTCACGGCCTGCGAGGGCCAGAACGGGACGATCACCAAGCTCGAGAAGTCAGAGCGCAAGGAACGTCCGCCCCTGCTCTATGACCTGACCTCGCTTCAGCGCGACGCAAACAGCCGCTTCGGCTTCACCGCGCGCCGGACGCTGGCGGCAGCCCAGCGCCTGTACGAGGAGCACAAGGCGCTCACCTATCCGCGGACCAACTCGCGCTATCTGACCGGCGACATGATCAACGAGATCCAAGCCGATCGCCAGGCTCGTCGGCGAGCGCAGCGAGTACCGGCAGGCGGCCGACTACGTGGTCGGGCTCGAGAAGCTGCCGCTGTCGCGGGTCGTCAACGACCTCAAGGTCACCGACCACCACGCGATCATCCCGACCAACGCCGAGCACCATCCGGTCGACAAGATGAACGACGACGACAGGCGGATCTACGACCTCGTCGCGCGCCGTTTTCTCGCCGTCTTCCACCCCGAGGCCGTGTTCGAGAACACGCGCGTCGAGACGACCGTCGCCGACAACGTCTTCCGCACCCGCGGCAAGCTGATGCTCGTGCCTGGCTGGCGCGGGGTGTACGGGGAGCTGTCGGACACCGACCGCAGCGATGACGACGAGGGCCGCGAGCAGCAGCTGCCCAAGCTGCAGCGCGACGAGGCCGTCTCGGTGCTCGAGATCTCCTCCGAGGAGAAGGAGACCAAGCCGCCGCGCCGCTACACCGAGGGCGCACTGCTGGCCGCGATGGAGACGGCCGGCAAGTTGGTCGACGAGGAGGAGCTGCGCGAGGCGATGAAGGACTCCGGGATCGGCACGCCCGCCACCCGTGCGGCGATCATCGAGCGGCTGCTCCAGGTCGGATACATCGAGCGCGACGCGCGGGCGCTGGTCGTCACCGAGAAGGGCCTCAACGTGATCAGGCTGCTCGGCGAGCACCCGCTGACGAGTCCCGGGCTGACCGGGGACTGGGAGCACCGGCTGGCGAAGATCGAGACCGGCCAGGACTCGCGCGAGGCGTTCATGGGCGACATCGTCAAGTTCACCGAGGCGACCGTCGGCGAGCTTGATGCCAAGCTCAAGGACGTCCGGATCCCTCGTGCCAACCTCGGGCCGTGCCCGGTCTGCGGGCGCGACATCGTCGAGAACCGCAAGGGCTACTCGTGCTGGTCGCGCGACGACCCCGGGTGCGGGTTCGTGATCTGGAAGTCGAAGATCGGCAAGAACCTGCCGGTCTCGATCGCCCGCGAGCTGATCAAGACCGGGCGGACGGAGAAGCCCGTGTCGGGTTTCAAGGGCCGCTCGGGCAAGAGCTTCCGCGCCCGCCTCGCGCTGCAGCAGAACGAGGAGGGAAAGTGGCGGGTCGAGTTCGACGAGCCATGGGCCCACGAGGGCGTCAAGCCGCCTGAGACGGCCGACGCCGAGCAGCCTGAGACGGCTGACGCCGAGCAGTCCGCCGCCGCGTGACGGCAGAGATCACGGTCGCCTTCTGCGACCTGCGTGCGGCCCACGTCTCGCGGGCGCGCGCAACCGAGGCCGCGCTGCTGAGGGTGGCGCGCTCGGGCCGGTACGTGCTTGGCGAGGAGGTTGACGCGTTTGAGCGCGAGTTCGCCGCGCTGAGTGGCGTCGGGCATGCGGTGGGGGTCGGCAGTGGGACCGATGCGATCGCGCTGATCCTGCGAGCGTCCGGCGTCGGCCCGGGCGACGAGGTGATAGTGCCCGCCTACACCGCTGCGGCCACCTGGATGGCGGTCGTGATGGCGGGCGCAACTCCGGTCGGGGCCGACGTCGATCAGGCCACGGGATTGGTCGACCCGGATCGCGTCGCAGCCGCTGTCGGGCCGCGGACGGCCGCGATCGTCGCCGTCCACCTGTTCGGCCGCCTGGCGCCGATCGCGGCGCTGCGCGCGATCGCCGACCGCCAACGGCTGTTGCTGGTCGAGGACGCGGCCCACGCGGCGGGGGTCGACGAGGGCGGCGGGCCGGCCGGGTCGCTGGCCGACGCGGCGGCGTTCTCCTTCTATCCGACAAAGACGCTCGGCGGTCTCGGGGACGGCGGTGCCGTGACCACCGGCGACGAGCGCCTATCGAGGACGGTCCGCGAGCTGCGCTCCTACGGCTGGTCGGAGTGGCAGGGCCAGGCGGTCGCGCCGGGCGTCAACTCACGACTCGACGAGGTCCAGGCGGCGGTGCTCCGCGAGCGGCTGGCCGAGCTGCCGCGGGCGCACGTCAGGCTGCGGGCGCTGGCGGCCGCCTACCGGGGACGGCTGGGATCCGTCGCGGGGCTGAGCCTGCCGCCGCCGGACCCGGCCGGTGAGCCGCCGTGGCACCAGTTCGTCGTCACCCACCCGGGCCGTGACGCCGTGCGCGCGGGAATGGCGCACCGTGGCGTCGGCTCGGCCGTCCACTACGACCCGATCCCGCCGCTGCTGCATCCATTCGCCGGCGCCGGGCCATTTGCGGCGGCGCAGCGGCTCGCCGCGCGCGCGATCAGCCTGCCATTCGACTCGTGGCTGACCGACGATCAGGTCGCGATCGCGTCCGAGGCGGTCGCGGCCGCGGCGTCGTCGGCACGGGACAGCTCGGCCCTGTCGCGCACGTAGTCAGACGGGTCGTAGTCGCCGTCGGCGAACACCAGCACGACGACGCCGTCGCCGTCGGCCTCGAGCTCGAGCCAGGTCCCCGGTGGCACGTGGATCGTGTCGCCGCCCGCCAGCCGGAGCCGGCGGCAGTCGCGGCCATCGTCGACGGTCGCGATCGCGACGCCCGAGATCCCGACCAGGAACCGATGCTGGGTGCGGCACGCGTGGCCGGCTCGGCGCGCGCCGGCGGGTAGCTCTGAGAGCACGAAGCTGCGTTGCACCTCGAACGGGATCGTGCCGGCCGGCACGAGCGTCAGCCGGCCACGATGATCACCGAACACAGACGCCTGACCGCGTCTGGCCGGCCACTGCTCCTGTTCGCCCACGGCCGGCGATCCTACCGCCGATCCGACTGCGATGCTCCCGGCGATGGGGAGCCTCAGATCGCGCGCCCGGAGCAGGTTGTGGCCGACGCGACGGCTGTTCGAGGGGCGCCACGCGCAGCTTGCTCACCAGCTCGAGGTCTTCAATCAGCTGGCGCAGGAGAACCATGTGCGGCTGGCCGCGATCGAGGCCTCGCAGGCGCGGCTGACCGCGGTCGCCGCCGAGCTGCGGACGCGGCTTCGCCGGACGCAGGCGCTGACCGCGAGGGCGTACGAGGCTCAGCAGCGCTGGCCCGAGCTGCTCGCCGGCGCCCGCTCGGAGCCTGCGTATCAGCTCGCCTACGAGGACCCCGACCCGCTTGTCACGGTCGCGGTCTCGACCTACCACTCGCCCGACACCCTGTGCGAGCGGGCGCTCGCATCGGTGCTCGCGCAGTCGCACGCCAACTGGGAGGCGATCGTCGTCGGCGACCACTGCACCGACGACACCGCGGCGCGCGTCGCCGGGCTCGGCGACGAGCGGATCCGCTTCCACAACCTGCCGGTGCGCGAGAACGACCCCGCGGACCCGTGGGAGCGGTGGGCGGTCAAGGGCAGCGTTCCGCGGGCGACCGCGGTCGGGCTGGCGACCGGTCGCTGGATCGCGCCGCTCAGCCACGACGATGCCTGGGACGCTGATCATCTGGCGCGGCTGCTTGCCGGGGCCCGCGAGGCGCGTGCCGAGGTCGCCTACTCGGTGATGCGGGTGGCTCGCGCGGACAGGGGCACGGCGAGCGCGGTCGGGGCCTGGCCGCCGCGGCTCGGCGCGTTCAACTGGCAGTCTGCGATCTTCCACGGCGGCCTGCGCTTCCTGCGCTATGACCGGGCATGCGCACTGGCCTCGGAGCCCAACGACTGGAACCTCGCCCGGCGCGCCTGGGACGCGGGCGTCCGCTTCACGTTCGTGGCGCGCGAGACTGCGACCCTGTACGTCCACTCCGGCTACGACGAGATGATCGCCGAGCTTGTCGGCGCCGGGCTGCCGCCCGAGGTGGTCGCCTACCCGTGAGGTTCGTTCTCTTTGCGGCGTCGTCGTCGCACGCGAGCGAACTGGTCGAGACCGGTCGCCGGCTCGGCTGGGAGCTGGTCGCCGCGGTCCGCAACCTTCCTGGAGCGACCGTCCCCACGGAGGTGCCGGCGGTGATCGAGCTCGATCAGCTTGACCCGGAGCTGCTTGAGATCCCGTTCGCCGTCCCGCAGACAAGCCCCGGTGGGCGCCGCGCGGCGATCGCCGACGCGTACGAGCGTGGCTTTGGGACGGCGCTGACGATCGTCGACCCGACGGCGGTGCTGGCGTCCACGGCGATCCTCGGCGCTGGGACCTATGTCGGCGCGGGCTCGGTCCTGGGGGCGGCGGTGCTGACCGGCGCCGGCTGTCTGATCAACCGCTCGTGCTCGATCGCCCACCACGTGACGCTCGGCGACTACGCGTCGATGGGCCCCGGGGTGATCGTCGCCGGTGCATGCACGATCGGCGACGGCGTGTTCCTCGGAGCCGGCGCGGTGCTGGCGCCCGAGAGACGGGTCGGGGCCGGCGCCGTGGTCGGTGCCGGCGCGGTCGTGATCAGGGACGTCGAGCCCGAGACGGTCGTGGTCGGCAACCCCGCCCGGGTGCTCCGTCATCGCCGCTCGCCACCATAGGCGGGTGCCGCTCGATCTCGTCCTCGGACCCGCCAACTCCGCCAAGGCCGGCGAGGTGCTGGGCGCGTTCGGCGCCGTCGCCCCTCGCGGCGCGCTGCTGATCGTCCCGACCGGCGTCGACGCCCGCTACTACCGCCGCGAGCTCGCCGCGGACGGGGTCGTGTTCGGATCGGTGCTGACGTTCTCGGGGCTGGCGCGTGAGATCGCGCGGCGGACGGGCTACGTCGCGACCACGCTCTCAGCGCTTCAGCGCGACCGGGTGCTGCGAACCGTGCTGGCGCGGCTGGCGCTCGAGGCCATGCACGAGTCCAGCGCCACGCCCGGCTTTCGCCTCTCGGCGGGCAACCTGATCGCCGAGCTGCAGCGGGAGCTGATCACCCCGCCACGGTTCATCGCCGGGTTGCGGAGCTGGGCGCTCCAGGACGACCGTCGCCGTGCCCATGCGACGGATCTGGGGCGCATCTACCTCGAGTACATCCGCGAGCTTGACCGGATCGGCCGTGTCGACCGCGAGCTGTACACATGGCGCGCGCTCGACGCGCTGCGAGCCGATCCGGGCTGCTGGGGTCGCGACGAGCTGTTCTTCTATGGGTTCGACGAGCTGACCCGGTCCCAGCGCGACGCGGTCGAGACGCTCGCCCGGGTCGTCGGCGCCCGCGTCACCGCCTCGCTCACCCACGAGGGCGGTCGGGTTGCGCTTCGCGCCCGGGCGCAGGCCGTGCAGGAGCTCTCGGCGCTGGCCGAGCGGACGATTGAGCTACCGGCGCTCGATGACCACTACGCACCCGGCTCGCGGGCGGCGCTGCACCACCTCGAGCGCAACCTGTTCGAGCCCGGCGCCGCGCGGATCGATCCCGGCCCGGCGGTCGCGCTGCTCGAGTCCGGCGGCGAGCGCGGCGAAGCCGAGCTGGTCGCGCTGAAGGTGCTCGAGCTGCTGCGCGATGGCTTCCGCGGGGAGGAGATCGCCGTTGTCGCCCGCTCGCTGTCGGGCGCCGGCCCGCTGCTGGAGAGCGTGTTCGAGCAGTACGGGATCCCGCTCAGCTGGGAGCGCGAGCTGCCGCTGACGCACACGGCGCTCGGGCGGGGCCTGCGCGGAGCGACACGGTGCGCGCTGCTCGATGACGCTCGCCCCGAGGACCTGTTGGATTACCTGCGCGCGCCGGGGGTGCTGAGCCGCCCCGAGCTCGCCGACCGCCTCGAGGCCGAGGTCCTGCGCGCCGGTCTTGTGTCGGTCGGGGCTGCGCGAGCGCGTCTCGGTCAGAATCTGCCCGAGCTCGACGCGCTGGCTTGCAGCCCCGATCCGGCTGGTGTGCTGCGCAGGCTGGCCGCGGACCTGTTCGTCGGTGGCCACCGCGGCGCGGCGCCGGTGCTGACCGTCGCGGAGTCGCTGGACGCTCGCGCATTGGCGACCGTCACCCGAGGGCTCGACGAGCTCTCAGAGCTGGGGGCGGTGCCGTCTGCAGGGGAGCTGCTCGAGCTGCTCGACGAGCTCGTCGTCGTGGCCGGTGACGCGATCGCGGGACCAGCTGGACCCGGTCACGTGCGGCTCACGGAGCCGCTGGAGATCCGGGCGCGGCGCGCTCGGGTCGTGTTCGTGATCGGGATGCAGGAGGGTGGCTTTCCGCTCCCGGCCCGCCAGGAGCCGTTTCTGTCAGACGAGCAACGCCACGAGCTCGCGGTCGCCTCGGGGCTGCGGCTGCGCGGCAGCGAGGACACGCTGGAGCGCGAGCGCTACCTGCTCTACGCGACCGTCTCCCGAGCGACCGATCGGGTCGTGCTCAGCTACCGCAGCTCCGACGAGGAGGGCAACATCGCGCTCCCGTCCCCGTTCATCGCCGACGTCGCGGAGCTGTTCGTAGAGCAGTGGCCTGAGCGGCGCGCGCGCCGGCTGTTGTCCGACGTCGTCTGGAGCGAGGCGCAGGCGCCGACGCCGCGTGAGCTGGAGCGCACGCTCGCGGCGCGCTCGGCACTGTCCGGGGGCGAGCAGCCCGAGCCCGACCGCACGCTGACCGCACGTGCGCTCGCGCGACTGCGCCATGTCGAGATCATGTCGGCGGGGGCACTGGAGAAGTACGCCGACTGCCCGGTCAAATGGCTGGTCGAGGGTGAGCTGCGCCCCGAGGCGCTCGAACCCGAGTCCGAGGCGATTGCGCGCGGCAACGTGATGCACGGGGCGCTCGAGCGGGTGTTCGCCGACCTCGACCGGCCGCTGACGCCCGACACGCTGGAGACCGCGCGCCTGATCCTCGACCGGACGCTGGCCGAGCTCAGCGCCGGCGGCGGTGAGAGCGCTCGGCTCGGGGTCGGGCGCCCCGCCGTCGTCCGCGCCGGGGCGCTGCGCGCGATCGAGGCCGATCTGCGCCGCTATCTGGCGCTCGAGGCCGAGACCGGCGCCCGATGGCGGCCGTACGGGCTCGAGCTGCGGTTCGGGTTCGATGACGAGCGGCCGTCACTGCCGGCGCTCGAGCTGGGTGAAGGCGATCAGCGGGTCGCGATCCGGGGCGCGATCGACCGGGTCGACACCGACGGCGCTGGGGCGGCGCTGGTTCGCGATTACAAGAGCGGTGGCTCCAGAAGCGAATACCCGCAGGCGCGCTGGAGCGCTGACCGCAAGCTCCAGGTCGCCGTCTACCTGCTCGCGGTTCGTGACCTGATCGGACTCGAGCCGGCGGGCGGCTTCTACCAGCCGTTACGGGGCGATGACCTGCGCCCGCGGGGGATGTTCGTCGACGGCGCCGAGGTCGGCAGCGGCGCGGTTGGTAGGGATGCGCGCGAGCCGGACGAGTTCGCCACCGCGCTTGACGAGGCCGCGGCCCGCGCGAGCGCGATCGCCGCGGCGCTGCGGACCGGAAGGCTGACGCCCTGCCCACAGACGTGCACCCGGGACGGATGCGCATTTCCGGGGATCTGCCGCAGTCAATGACCGGCGGCCGATCGTGGACCGACGAGCAGTGGCGCGCGATCGAGCGGCGCGACGGCGACCTGCTGCTGGACGCCGCGGCCGGCAGCGGCAAGACCTCGGTGCTGGTGGAGCGCTTCGCGCTCGCGGTGATCGAGGACGGAATCGACGTCGCCAGGATCCTCGCGATCACATTCACCGAGAAGGCGGCCGCCGAGCTGCGCGATCGGATCCGCGGGCGGTTGCGAGAGCTGGGCGCGGTCGAGCACGCACGGGCGACGGAGGGCGCGTTCATCTCCACCATCCATGGATTCTGCGCCCGTGTGCTGCGCACGAGCGCGCTGGCCGCCGGCCTGGACCCGGGGTTCGTGGTGCTCGATCGCGAGCAGTCCGATCCGCTTGCGCAGGAGGCGTTCGACGACGCGCTGCGAGACATCGCGCCGGCCGACGGCGCCGTCGACCTGATCGCCGACTACAGCCCGGGCCGGCTGCGCGATACGGTCCTGGCCGTCCACGCGCAGCTGCGAAGCCGCGGCGAGCGTGTGCCACGGCTCCCGCCCTGCCCGCCGGGGGTGGATCGAGGGGCGGCGGCGCAGACGCTGCAGCGCTCCCTGGAGGAGGTCGGCGCTGAACTGGCGGCGGTCGCCGATCCAGGACCGCGGGTCCTCGACGCGCTGGACCGCCTCGCGCGCTGCCGGGCGCTGCTCGGCGTGGACGACCTGTGGCCGGCCGAGCTCGGGTGGGTCAAGCTTCCGGCCAACGGCGCCGCGCTCGGCACTGACGCATGCGGCGCCTACAGCGAGGCGCTGGCCGCCTACCAGGCGGTCTGCGCGGCCCGGGCGGCCGGGCCGGTGCGGGACCACCTCGATGCCCTGCTGGCGGCCTTCGACGTGCGGTACGGCGAGCGCAAGCGAGCGATCTCCGGCGTCGACTTCGAGGATCTCGAGCTGCTCACACTGGCGTTGCTGCGCGGCAACGGCGCGCTGCGCGAGCGTTACGCACAGCGGTTTGAGCGGATCATGGTGGACGAGCTCCAGGACACCAACCGGGTCCAGCTCGAGCTGATCGAAGCGATCGCGCGCGGCAACCTGTTCACGGTCGGCGACGCTCAGCAGTCGATCTACCGTTTTCGCCACGCCGACGTGCGGCTGTTTCAGCGGCGCGCCGAGCGGCTCGCGGCGGCGGGCGAGCTACAGACCCTGCAGGTCAACTTCCGCTCGCGGCCGGAGGTCCTGAACGCGATCAACGCAGCCTTCGCGAACGAGCTCGAGGATCAGTTCAAGGCGCTGATCCCCAGCCGCGATCCCACTGATGGTGACGCCGCGGCGGGGCCGAGGGTGGAGCTGATCCTGGCCGACAAGGGAGCCGATTGGGAGCTCGAGGGGCTGGCTGCGCCGTGGCGGCTGGCCGAGGCAGCCGCGCTCGCCGACCGGGTCGGCGAGCTTGTCGGGGCCGGGACGGCACCGGGGAAGATCGTCGTGCTGATCCGGGCGACGACCGACATGCGGGCCTACGAGCGCGCGCTCGAGCGCCGCGGCCTGCCGACGTACGTGATCGGTGGCCGCGGCTACTGGCTGCACCCGCAGGTGCTCGACCTGGTCGCCTACCTGCGCACGCTCGCCAACCCGCGCGACGAGCAGGCGCTGTACACGGTGCTCAGCTCGCCGCTGGTCGGCGCGTCGCTCGATGCGCTTGTGGTGCTGGCCGGCGACGCCCGCGCGAGCGGCGGCGATCCCTGGTCGCTGCTGCTTGCGTCCGGCGGCGTTCTGGACGCAGTGGACAGCGACGACCGCCGGGTGCTGGCCGAGTTCGTCGGCTGGTTTGCTCGTGAGCGGACGCAGATTGCGCGCACCCGTCTCGAGGATCTGATCGATGGCGTCCTGCGGCGCACAGGTTATGACCTGGCGATGCTGGCGATGCCGGGCGGCCGGCGGCGGCTGGCCAACGTCCGCAAGCTGATGCGGCTCGCACGCGAGTACGAACGCGATCACGGGCCGAACCTGCGCGGGTTCGTGGACGCGGTCGCCGAGCGCGAGCAGGGAGGGGGCGGAGGCGCCCACGAGAGCGAGGCGCCGGTCGAGGGGGAGGGGCTGGACGCGATCCGCCTGATGACCATCCACCGGGCCAAGGGGCTCGAGTTCGACACCGTCTGCGTCGCCGACCTCGGTCGCTCGGTGCGCCCGCCGTATGAGCTCGTGCGAGTCGGGTCCGATGGGCGGCTGGGTCTGCGGTTGCAGCGCAGCGGCGCTCGGGGCCGGGTGTCGGCGCTGGATTACAACGCGCTCGGGGAGGAGGGCAAGCTCGCCGAGGAGCGCGAGGAGCGGCGACTGTTCTACGTCGCGATGACGCGTGCTCGTGAGCGGCTGGTCCTCAGCGGCGCGACCCGGTTTCAGGGCTGGACAGAGGGCGGCGCGACCGGCGGCGGGCCGGCAGCGTGGATCGCGCCGGCGTTCGTCGCCGAGCTCGGCGAGCGGATCGCGGAAGGGGGCGGCGACGTTGCGCTCGGCGACTCGTGGGTGCGGTTGCGGGTGGTGGCTCCGGGCGATTCGCCGGGCGGCGTTGAGGGACCAGACGGCGAGGCTGCTCCGGCTCCGGCGGCGACCTTCCCGGACGCTCCCGCGGTCGCGGCCCCGGCCGGGGCAGCCCTGGTTGCGCCCACGCCCGCCCACGCCGTCCCGGGCCCACCGGTGACGACGCTCAGTTACTCGGCGCTCGGCGCATACGCCCGCTGTAGCTATCGCTTCTACTGTGAGCGCGTGCTCGGGCTGCCGGCTGCTCCTGAGCCGGTCGATGAGCAGGCGCCCGGGCCCGACCGCGTCCGGCCGGCCACCGAGCGCGGCGTGATCCTGCACGCGCTGTTGGAGCGGCTCAGCTTCAGGGCGCCCGCCGCGCCCAGCGCCGAGGCGATCGGCGCGGCTGCTGCGGCCGCAGGCCTGCGGGCGCCGACGACGGATGAGGCCGCCGAGCTGACCGCGGTCGTGGCGCGCTTTGTCGACAGCCCGCTGTGCGAGCGGCTGGGGCGCGCAACCGAGCTCCGCCGGGAGGAGCCGTTCGCGTTCGAGCTAGTGGCACCGATCCTCGTCAACGGTGTGATCGATGTGCTCGCGCGCGAGCCGGGTGGCAGGGCGCTGGTCGTCGACTACAAGAGTGACCGGCTCGACGGCGGCGATCCCGCGCTGCTGGTGGATGGGCCGTATGCGACCCAGCGGCTCGTCTATGCGCTCGCCGCGCTGCGCGGCGGCGCCGCGGCGGTCGAGGTCGCGTACTGCTTCCTCGAGCAGCCGGACCGCCCGGTGACCGCGACCTTCGAGCGCTCGCAGCGCGACGATCTCGACCAGCGCCTACGACGTCTCGCCGACGGGGTCTTGCGCCGGGAGTTCGAGGTCAGCCCGGCGCCGCACCGCGGCCTGTGCGCCGGGTGTCCGGCGGAAGGTGGTCTGTGCAGCTGGCCGCTGGAGTCGACGCGGCGCGAGTCCGCCGACCGTCTGTTCTAGAGCTGGTTCAGCTCTTGAACTCGACGTCGATCTTCTCGGCCTCCGAGCGCTCCTGCACCTTTGCCAGCGCCCGCAGCGCCTCCTGATCGGCCGGCTCCGTTGGCGGCCCGAACAGGCTCCGCGGCCACAGCCGCCTGGTCAGGACGGTGTTGATCTCGGCCGAGAAGAGCGTCATCTGGGCACCCAGGTGAAGCCAGATCAGCAGCGCGATCACGAATCCGAACTGCGCGTAGGTGCCGTGCGCGCTCTTGAGCACGTGGCCGATGTAGTAGCCGCCTAGCCCCTGCAGGATCGTCCACATGATCGCGGCCACGACGACGCCCGCGCGCAGGTCCCGGCTCGGGATCGTGGCGTTGGTCATCAAGCGGAAGGCGGCGAAGAAGAGACCGACGTTGAGCAGCAGCGAGAGCGCAATCCCCGCGATCTGGACCAGCGTGTCGTTGCCCAGCCCGCCCGTCACCAGCCCCGACGCGAGCGACGCAATCACGAACATCGCCCCCAGCGATACGAGCAGCCCGACCCCGCGCAGCCGGGAGTGCAGGAAACCGGCTCGGCTCTTGATCGGCACCGCCCAGATCTCGTCGAACGCCCTTTGGGCGGCCTGGGTCACCCCGAGCCCGGCCCACAGCGACGTGAGCAGGCCGATCCCGAGCGCGATCACGTTGCCGTGCAGCTGCGTGACGTTGATCTTCTGGCCGACGATCGGGAACTGGCCCAGCACCGAGTTGCGGATCGACTCCTGAGCGCTCTGGTCGCCCTGCAGCACGTACCCGAGCACGGTCACGAACACCAGCAGCAGCGGGAACAGCGAGAAGAATCCGTAGTAGGCGACGAGCGCCGCCAGCGTCCCGGCCTGATCGTCGCCGAACTTCTTGACCACCGCGACCGGGACCGCGAGCGCCCGGTGGCGCTGTTGAGTGCGGTCCAGCGCACGGATCGGGCGCATCAGGTCCATGGTCGCGTCCTACCCGGCGCCGATCGCCGGCATGCGGGGTCAGGCGGTCGTCGCGAGCGCGGGCGCGGGCTCCGCCGCCGCCGGCGCCCGGGTGCGCAGCACGACGGTCGCCGACCGCGACGGCGTGAACGTGATCCCGCGACGTCGGGTCGTCTCTGGGCGCGGGGCCGACGGCGCCAGCGTGAACCGCGTCAGCACGGCACGCAACACGATCCGCATCTCCTCGAGCGCGAAACTTGCGCCCAGGCAGCGGCGCCGCCCGCCGCCGAACGGGATCCACGTGTAGGTGCCGGGCGGCTTGTCGAGGAACCGCTCGGGCCGGAAGGCCGACGGCTCGGGGTAGATATCGGGGTCGTGGTGGATCATGAACGCGCTCGCCAGCAGCACCACACCACGCGGGTAGCGGACGCCGCCGATCTCGACCTCCTGCTTGGTCAGCCGCGGCTCGGCGTTGGGGAGCACGGGCCGCAGCCGCAGGATCTCGTTGATCGTCGCGGTCAGGTACTCATCGTGCTCGGCCTCGTCGAGCTCGGCCGTCAGGCGGGCCTGCACGTCGGGCTCCCGCGACAGGCGCTCGAGCGCCCATGCGAGCTGGGATGCGGTCGTCTCATGGCCGGCGACGAGCGCCGTCATCAGCTCGTCGCGGAGTTCCTGCTCGGACATCGGCGCTCCCTCGAGCCCCGGCGCCTCGGGCTCGTGACGCGCCGCGAGCAGCATCGCGAGCACGTCATCTCGCTCGACGGCGCCTTGGGCGGCCTCCGCGCGCCGCTCCTCGATCAGCTCGAAGATCATCCGGTCGGCGCGCTTGAGGCGATCCTGGAAGCGACGCTGGGTCGGGGTCCAGCCGAGCACCCGCTGGAGCGCGGGCAGCACCGATAGCGGGCTCTCGCCAAACGAGAGCACCTCGGTCAGCAGGTCACGCAGCTGGGCTGAGCGCTCGCTGCGCTCGAGTCCGAACACCGCGCGCAGGATGATCTCCAGCGTCACGTTCTGGAGCCGGGCGTGGAGCGCGAACCGCTCGTCGGCCGGCCAGCTCTCGACCTCGCGCTCGGCCAGTTCGGTCATCACGCCCCGCAGCCGCTGCATCCGCTCGCCGTGGAAGGCGGGCAGCATCAGCCGCCGCTGCGCGAGGTGGGCCGACTCGTCGAGCAGGATCACCGAGTTGCGTCCAACCACCGGCTCGAGGATCCGCGCCCCCTCGCCGGGATGGACCACGTCAGCCGGGGCGGTGAACAGCTCCTTGATGTCGGCCGGGTCAGAGAGGATCACGAACGGCGGCTGGAACGGCAGCTGGACGGTGGCGCGCTTGCCGTACTTGCGCAGCCGCCTGAGCGTCGCGGTCGGCCGGGTCCAGGTGCCGACGAGCTGAAGCGCCGCGGGGGCCCGCGGTCCCGGCGGCAGCGCCTTCCTGAGCTCTCTGTTCATGAGCGTCCCTCCGGTCCGGGTTGATCCTCGCTTGCCTGAACCTCTGTCACGCGCGGGAGGCGTGAAGTGTGAGATGCGTCACACAGCCCGGCGTTGGGTCCAACCTCGGTGCCTAACCGGCGTATATGGCCGGTTGCTCACCGAGGTTGGCCGCGACGCCGAACGGAAATCAGGCGCCGAGCGGGGACTGCCCGCGCTCGATCGCCAGCAGTGTCCGCTTGCGGTCCAGACCGCCCGTGTAGCCGCCCAGCCCACCGCCCGAATGCAGCACGCGATGGCACGGCACCACGATCGGCAGCGGGTTGGCGCCGAGCGCGTTGCCGGCCGCGCGCGAGCCGCGTGGGCTCCCCGCCTCGGTCGCGACGTCGCGGTAGCTCGACACCGAGCCGTACGGGATCGCCGCGGTCGCCTCGAGCACCCGCCGGCCGAAGCCCTTGGTGAGCCGCCAGTCGAGCGGGAGCTCGAACTCGTGCCGGTCGCCGACGAAGTACTGCTCGAGCTCGCGGCGGGGCTCGTCGAGCTTGCGCGGCGCGGCGAGCACGCGCGGCGAGATGTCGGCCGCCATCTCCTGCAGCACGTCATCCTCGCGCTCGAAGTCGATGAACGCGATCCGTACCAGCCCGGCCGGGGTGGTGGCGAGCAGCAGGGTGCCGACGGGGGAGTCGGTCGTCGCGTAGGCGACGTCGAGCAGGCCCGCGGCGGCGGCCGCTCCGGTCAGCTCCGGCGGGCTTGGACCGGCCGAGCGGGCGGCGCGGCGAAGCTGGCGCTGCAGTGAATCGAGCTCATTCATGGACGTATTCCTTTCTCAACCTCTTGAGGCCTTCGTGGACGTTGCGCCGTGCCGCCTCCTCGCTGGTCTCCATCACCGAGGCGATCTCGTCGTAGGGGGCGTCGGCGACGAACCGCAGCGCGACCGCGGTGCGCTGTTTGCCGGGTAGCTGCGCGACCTGCGCCCAGAGCGCACCGTCGAGCGCGGCCGGCGCCTGAGCGACCCCGGCCAGCTCCTCGGTTTCGGCGACCGGCACCGCCCGTCGTGCCCGCGCCCGCACGTGGTCGATCGCCTTGCGGTGCGCGATCGTCAACACCCAGCTACGCAGGTTGGCCGCGTCCTTGAGGCTCGGGTAGGCGCGCAACGCCGCCAGCCAGGTCTCCTGGTAACAATCGTCGGCTTCGTTCGGCCCGACGCTCGCGATCAGGAACCTGTGGACGTCACGGGCGTGGGCATCGAGCAGGGTCTGAAACGGGGGCAGGCGCACTGTTGATGAAACGCGCTTTGAGGCCATCTCGTGAGATGTTGCCGTGCCCGCCCGCTAGGCTCGGATTTCAGTGGAGCAGAGGATGCTTGGCAGCCAGGGACTCGTTGTCTCCGAGCAGGGGCTCGGATGCATGGGGATGTCCGAGTTCTACGGCACCACCGACGAGGCCGAATCGATCGCGACGATCCATCGCGCGCTCGAGCTCGAGATCAACTTCCTCGACACGTCCGACGCCTACGGCCCGTTCACGAACGAGGAGCTGGTCGGCCGCGCGGTCGAAGGCCGGCGCGACGAGGTCGTGCTGGCGACCAAGTTCGGGATTGTGCGCAACCCCAACGACCCAACCTCGCGGGGGGTAAATGGGCGGCCCGAGTACGTCGTGAAGTCATGTGACGCCTCGCTGCGCCGGCTGCGCGTCGACCACATCGATCTCTATTACCAGCACCGCGTCGATCCCGATGTGCAGATCGAGGAGACCGTCGGCGCGATGACGTCGCTGATCGACGCCGGCAAGATCAGGTTCATCGGGCTGTCGGAGGCCTCGCCGGAGACGATCCGCCGGGCACATGCCGTCCATCCGGTCTCCGCGCTGCAGAGCGAGTACTCGCTCTGGACTCGCGACCCCGAGGACGGGGTGCTGCCGACATTGCGCGAGCTCGGGATCGGGTTGGTCGCCTACAGCCCGCTCGGTCGCGGCTTCTTGACGGGGACGATCAAGGCCCCTGAAGACCTCGATGACGATGACTTCCGCGCCGCTAATCCGCGCTTCGTCGGCGAGAACTTCGCCCGCAACCTCGAGCTCGTCGATCGGGTGCGGGCGATCGCCGCCGAGAAGGAGTGCACGCCGGCGCAGCTGGCGCTCGCCTGGGTGCTCGCCCAGGGCCACGACGTCGTGCCGATCCCCGGAACCAAGCGCCGGACCTACCTGGAGCAGAACGCGCAGGCGTCCGAGCTCGAGCTCGACTCCGACGATCTGGCACGGATCGAGGAGGCCGCGCCGCCCGGCGCCGCGGCCGGCGACCGGTACGCCGACATGCGCTCGATCGGTCGATGAGCGACCCTCACGCAAAGCTCGACTTCGGCGGCAAGACTGCGATCAATGCTTGCCCGACCGCCGACTGCGGTATACAAACTCACTGATGGCACGAGCAATCTGGACAGGCGCGATCAGCTTCGGGCTCGTAAACGTTCCCGTCAAGCTCTACAGCGCGACCTCCCCTAAATCCGTCCGCTTCCACCAGCTGTCGAGCAAGACCGGCGCCCGGATCCGCCAGAAGCGCGTCGATTCCACGACCGGCGACGAGGTCCCCTACGAGGAGATCGTCAAGGGCTATGAGCTCAGTCCGGACCGCTATGTGTTGATCGAGCCCGAGGAGCTCGACGCGCTCGATCCGAAGGCGACCAAGACGATTGATATCGAGGAGTTCGTCGATCTGACGGAGATCGACCCGATCTACTACGACCACTCCTACTACCTCGCGCCGACGACCGGCGGCGCGAAGGCCTACCGGCTCTTGCTCGAGGCGATGCGCGAGGCTGGCAAGGTCGGGATCGGCCGGGTCGTGATCCGCTCCAAACAGCAGCTCTGCGCGCTGCGGCCGACCGGTGACGTGATGACGATGTCGACGATGCTGTTCGGCGACGAGGTGCTGGCGCCCGACAGGATCGATGAGCTCGACGCGGTCGGTGAGGCCGAGGCGACCAAGCGCGAGCTGACGATGGCTCAGCAGCTGATCGACTCGCTGTCGACCGAGTTCGACCCCGACAAGTACCGCGACGAGTACCGCGACCGGGTCCTGGACCTGATCGAACGCAAGGCCGCAGGCGAGGAGATCGCCGTTCAGCCGCAGGCCGAGGAGGAGGCTCCGGCGCCCGACCTGATGGCCGCGCTCGAGGCGAGCCTGGCCGAGGTCCGCTCCGGCGACAGCGACGCTCCCGAAGAGCCCAAGAAGCCGGCCGCGAAGAGCAGCAAGCGGTCCACGAGCTCAAAGAGCGGCTCGGGATCGGGCACCCGCTCCAAGAACGGCGCGGGCAAGACGCGGGCCAAGTCAAAAAGCTGACGAAACGGCCCTACGCGCTGGTAGCCTTTTGGCTCCGGCCTCACCGTGCCGGGACCCCGCAAGTAGGGCCCCACACTCCATGCACAAGTCTGCTCCTCCAGGGGCCACCGGCCTCTACCACCCCGCCTACGAGCACGACTCATGTGGGATCGCGCTGGTCGCGAAGCTGTGGGGAGAGGCGAGCCACGCGGTTGTCGAGAAGGCGCTCGATGCACTCGAGAACCTCGAGCATCGCGGCGCCGAGGGCGCGGATCCCAACACCGGTGACGGCGCCGGAATCCTGCTTCAGATCCCCGACGCGTTCATGCGCGGCGCCGTGGCGGGCGTCGAGCTGCCCGCGCCCGGTCGCTACGGGGTCGGCGTCTGCTACCTGCCGACGGATCCCGAACGGCGGCTGATCCTCGAGCAGCTGATCGAGGGCGCGATCGAGGCCGAGGGCCAGCGCGCGGTCTGGTGGCGCGACGTGCCGGTCGATGACCGCTTCGTCGGGGAGACGGCGAGGTCGTCGGCACCGGTCATCCGCCAGGTGCTGGTCGAGGCATCGGAGCAGATCGAGGACCAGGGTGCGTTCGAGCGCAAGCTGTACGTGATCCGCCGCTTGATCGAGCGCGCGGCCGGCGCCGATCTCGCGATTCCGAGCTTCTCGAGCCGGACGATGGTCTACAAGGGCATGCTGACGGCGCCCCAGCTGCCGCGCTACTTCCCGGACCTGCGCGACCCACGGGTCGCCTCGCGCCTGGCGCTCGTGCACTCGCGCTTCTCGACCAACACGTTCCCGAGCTGGGAGCTCGCTCACCCCTACCGGCTGATCGCCCACAACGGCGAGGTCAACACGCTGCGCGGCAACGTCAACTGGATGCGGGCGCGCGAGTCACAGCTCGCCTCGGAGCTGTTCGGCGACGACCTCGAGAAGGTGATCCCGGTCGTCCGCGAGGGAGGCTCGGACTCGGCCGTGTTCGACAACGTGCTCGAGCTGCTGGTGCTCAGCGGCCGGTCGATCCCCCACGCGGTGATGATGATGGTCCCCGAGGCCTACCGGACGCGTCGCGATCTCGACCCCGACGTGAAGGGGTTCTACGACTTCCACTCATGCCTGATGGAGCCGTGGGACGGGCCGGCGGCGATCGTCTTCACCGACGGCCGGATGGCCGGCGCGGTGCTCGACCGCAACGGCCTGCGACCCGGCCGGTGGGTGCAGGACACCGAGGGGTACGTCGTGCTCGCGTCCGAGACCGGCGTCGTGACGGTCGCCCCCGAGCACGTCCAGCGCAAGGGCCGTCTGGCGCCGGGCAAGCTGTTTCTGCTCGACCTCGAGGAGGGGCGGATCGTCCCCGACGAGGAGATCAAGCGGCGCGTCGCCCGGCGCAAGCCCTACGGCGAGTGGTACGAGCGCTCGGTGGTGCACATCGACGATCTCCCCGCGCGCGAGCCGCGGGTCCCACGGGTCGAGCCGCTCCGCTCCCGGCAGCTGGCGTTCGGCTACTCGCAGGAGGACCTGCGGATGATCATCGCGCCGATGGCCACCCGCGGCGAGGAGCCGGTCGCGAGCATGGGCAATGACTCGGCGCTCGCGGTGCTGTCCGACCGTCAGCCGCCGCTGTTCGCCTACTTCAAGCAGCTGTTCGCCCAGGTCACCAACCCGCCGATCGACCCGCTCCGCGAGAACGTTGTGATGAGTCTGCAGACCGGGGTCGGAGGCGAGCTCAACCTGCTGACCGAGTCCCCGGACCAGGCCCACCAGCTGGTAATGAACCAGCCGATCCTGCGCAACCACGAGCTCGAGAAGCTGCGCCAGGTGTCGCACGAGATCTTCGACGCCGCGACGATCGACATCACCTGGCCGATCGAGGACGGCACCGAGGGGATGACGCGCCGCCTTCAGGCGCTGTGCGAGGAGGCCGGCCGCTACGTCGACAACGGCGCCAACATCCTGATCCTGTCGGACCGCAACCTTGGGCCCGAGCGGGTGGCGATGCCGTCGCTGCTGGCGGTCGCCGCGGTTCACCACCACCTTGTGCGAGCCGGGACGCGACTGCGGACCGGCCTGGTGATCGAGTCCGGCGAACCGCGCGACATCCACCACATGGCGACGCTGATCGGCTACGGCGCCTCCGGGATCAACCCGTACCTGATGTTCGAGTCACTTGACGAGCTCGCCGACCGCTCGCTGCTGCCCGTCGACCTGTCTCGTGAGGAGGCCGAGCAGCGGATCGTCCGGGCGATCGGCAAGGGTCTGCTGAAGACGTTCTCGAAGATGGGGATCTCGACGATCCAGTCCTACTGCGGGGCCCAGATCTTCGAGGCGGTCGGGCTCGACCGCGAGCTGATCGACCGCCACTTCACGGGCACCGCCTCACGGATCGGTGGCGTCGGTTCGAGCGTGCTCGCGACCGAGGCGCTCGAGCGCCATTTCCGCGCCTACCCGCGCACCGGCCGTGATCTGTTGCCGGTCGGCGGGGTGCTGCAGTGGCGGCGCGATGGCGAGCTGCACATCTGGAACCCGGACACGATCGCCAGCCTCCAGCACGCCGTTGCAGCGAGCTCCGACGGCGACACGTTGCGCGACCCACAGCAGACCTATGACGAGTTCGTGACGCAGGCAAACGACGAGTCGACGCGGCGCGCGGCGCTGCGCGGACTGATGAAGCTGCGGTTCGCAGAGCAGCCGGTCGATCTCGAGGAGGTCGAGCCGGCGGCCGAGATCGTCAAGCGCTTCACCACCGGCGCGATGAGCCTCGGCGCGCTGAGCAGGGAGGCCCACGAAACGCTCGCGATCGCGATGAACCGTCTCGGGGCGAGGTCCAACACCGGCGAGGGCGGCGAGGACTCCTCCCGTTACACGCCCGACGCCAACGGCGATCTGCGCCGCTCGGCGATCAAACAGGTGGCGTCGGGGCGGTTCGGGGTCACGATCCACTATCTGGTAAACGCCGATCAGCTCCAGATCAAGATGGCCCAGGGGGCCAAGCCCGGCGAGGGCGGCCAGCTACCGGGCCACAAGGTCGACGATTACATCGCGAAGATCCGCAACTCGACTCCGGGCGTCGGCCTGATCTCGCCGCCGCCACACCACGACATCTATTCGATCGAGGATCTCAAGCAGCTGATCTACGACCTGCGATGTTCCAATCCCGACGGCTCGGTGTCGGTCAAGCTGGTGTCCGAGGTCGGGGTCGGGACCGTGGCGGCCGGCGTCGCGAAGGCCAACGCCGACCACGTGACGATCTCCGGTCACGACGGGGGTACCGGCGCGTCGCCGCAGTCGTCGGTTCAGGCGGCCGGCGTCCCGTGGGAGATCGGCCTCGCCGAAACCCAGCAGACGCTGCTGCTCAATGACCTGCGCTCGCGGATCACGGTTGAGGTCGACGGCCAGCTGAAGACCGGCCGCGACGTCGTGATCGGCGCGTTGCTCGGCGCCGACGAGTTCGGCTTTTCGACCGCGCCGTTGATCGCGATGGGCTGCATCATGATGCGCGTCTGCCACCTCAACACCTGCCCGGTCGGGATCGCGACCCAGGATCCGGAGCTGAGGGCGCGCTTCCGCGGCACGCCGGAGCACGTGACCGCCTACATGATGTTCGTCGCCGAGGATGTTCGCGGCCTGATGGCCAAGCTCGGCGTGCGACGCTTCGAGGACCTGATCGGGCACACCGAGCTGCTCGAGACCGACGAGGCGATCGATCACTGGAAGGCGCGCGGCGTCGACCTGTCGCAGATCCTGACGATGCCCGACCTGCCGCCCGACATGCCGCGCTCGCGCAGCCGGCCGCAGGTGCCGGTGCTCGATGACGCGCTCGATTGGGAGCTCGTCCAGCTCTGCGCACCGGCGCTCGAGAAGGGCGAGCAGGTCCGCCACGGGCCGGTGCCGGTCCGCAACGTCAACCGTACCGTCGGCGGCATCCTGTCCGGCGAGATCGCGCGGCGCTACGGAGCTCGCGGCCTCCCCGACGGGACGATCGAGATCTCGTTCTCGGGCTCGGCCGGCCAGAGCTTCGGCGCCTGGCTCGCTCCCGGGGTCACGTTCGCGCTGCGCGGCGAGACCAACGACTACGCCGGCAAGGGTCTGTCGGGCGGGATCGTCGCGATCCGGCCGCCCGAGACGGCGCTGTTCCGTGCCGAGGAGAACGTGCTCGTCGGCAACACGGTCCTCTACGGCGCCACGGACGGGCGGGCGTTCTTCCGCGGGCTGGCTGGCGAGCGGTTCGCGGTGCGCAACTCGGGCGCGATGGCGGTCGTCGAGGGAGTCGGCGATCACGGGTGCGAGTACATGACCGGCGGGCGCGTGGTCGTGCTCGGCCCGACGGGGCGCAACTTCGCCGCCGGCATGAGCGGCGGAATCGCCTATGTCTATGACAAGGACCGCCGCTTCGAGGGGCGCTGCAACCTCGATCTGGTCGACCTCGAGCCGCTGAGCGAGGACGATGACGAGGAGGTCAAAGCGCTGATCTCAGAGCACGCGCAGCGCACCGGGTCACTGGTGGCGCGCAACCTGCTTGCCTCGTGGGAGCGCCGACGCGACCAGTTCGTGAAGGTGATGCCGCGCGACTACAAGCGGGTGCTCGCCGAGCGCGATGCGGCCGAGGGGGCGCTGAGCGCGTAGCGGCCGGCCGGCTCGGCGTGCAGGTCAGCGCACCGCACCGGCGACCGTGCCGCGGTCGCCGGCAAGTCGGATCAGAACCGTCGCCCAGGTGCGAAACGGACGCCAGCGCTCCGCCAGCTCCGTCAGCCATTCGAGTGTCGGCGGCTCCGGGCGCCCGTAGAACCGCGCCGCATTCTCGAGCACATGGCGCTCGGG
Source organism: uncultured Solirubrobacterales bacterium (assembly GCA_963770885.1). Taxonomy (GTDB): domain Bacteria; phylum Actinomycetota; class Thermoleophilia; order Solirubrobacterales; family Solirubrobacteraceae; genus Palsa-465. Next base: position 1,134,184 of record CAVYRI010000005.1, read on the forward strand.
CGTCTGCAGCAGCGCGTCGGCGAAGCCGCTCGCGCGGACGACGATCAGGCCCGCGTAGAAAGGCCCGATCCCGTCCAGCCGCTGGACGGCTTCGAACGCTCGCTCGGGACCGAGCGCCTGGAGCACACCGACGTCGAGGTCGCCCAGCAGCGCCGCCTCGGCAACGCTCCGAAGCCGGGTCAGCTTCTGGAGGTTGAGGCCGTCGAAGCGGTCTCCGAGCTCGAGGAGGTGCTCGGGCTGGGGGAAGGCGTGCAGCTGTTCGCCGTCGAGCTCGAAGCTGTCGCCGAGCTGGATGCTGAGCTCTTCGCGCACCTTGCGCGACTGCGCCGCCGGGCGGCGGGTGGAGATGATCGACCAGGCGGCCGCCTCATAGGGAGAGGCGAACAGCACCGGCCGCTGGCCCGGGTGTGCGCGCTGCAGCTCGCCGAGTACCGGATCGCCCTCTCCGATACGGAGGAAGGCGGCCCCGTCGTGGTCGAGCGAGACGATTCGCGCGGCCTGCGCGACCGCCGCCCGCGCCGGCGCCTGGCCGCGCAGCACCAGCTCGATGGTCACCGGGCCGCGCGGTTCCTCGCGCTGGGTGAGGATCGCGCCCGCATAACCGCGGCCCCCGTCGACCGCAAACGCCAGTCGCATCCGTCCGTCTGCCTCGCCCTCGCGCGGGCCAAAGCCGAACGCGGCCGCCGCGGCGAGCGAGAACTCGCCCGAGACCGGGAGCACGGCGGTGTGGTGCTCGATCGTCGACACTCGGTGCAATCTAAGGAAACGACGAGTTCGTTGGTAGCCTCCCCGGTCCGGTATGGGTGAGCTCGGAGCCTTCCTGAAGATCCACCGAGTCGGCTTCGAGAAGCGCGACCCGAGCGAGCGCGTGGCCGACTACGAGCAGTACTTCTCGCTTCAGCCGGCCTCCGAGCTCCAGCGCCAGGGCGCGCGCTGCATGGACTGCGGGGTCCCGTTCTGCCACGAGGGCTGCCCGCTGGGCAACCTGATCCCCGACTGGAATGACCTCATCTACCGCGACAAGTGGCGCGAGGCCAGCGATGAGCTCCACAGCACCAACAACTTCCCCGAGTTCACCGGGCTGATCTGCCCCGCGCCGTGCGAGTCGGCGTGCGTGCTCGCGATCAACGACGATCCGGTGACGATCGAGCAGATCGAGCTGTCGATCGTCGAGCGGGCGTTCGCCGAGGGATGGATCGTCGCCGAGCCCCCGGCTCGCCGCTCGGGACGGACCGTGGCAGTGGTCGGCGCCGGTCCCGCCGGGCTCGCCGCGGCCGCCGAGCTCAATCGGTGCGGGCACTCGGTGACCGTCTATGAGCGCGACGAGGGGCCGGGCGGGCTGCTGCGGTTCGGGGTTCCGGACGCCAAGCTCGAGAAGTGGATCATCGACCGACGGGTGGCGATCCTCGAGCAGGAGGGGATCGAGTTCGTCTACGACACCGACATCGGCCGCGACATCGGCGCCCGTGAGCTCCAGGAGCGCTACGACGCGCTGGTGATCTCGATCGGCTCGCGCGTCCCGCGTGAGCTCGACGTCCCCGGACGCGAGCTGGCCGGGATCCACCCGGCGATGGACTATCTCTACCAGCGAAACCGCTGGGTTGCAGCCTCGCAGGGACGGCCGTCACGACCGGTGGCCGCTGGCACCGAGATCACCGCCAGAGACAAGAAGGTGATCGTGATCGGCGGTGGCGACACCGGCATGGACTGCATCTCCAATTCTCATCGTGAACGGGCATCGAGCGTGGTGATGCTCGACGTCTACGCCGAGTTGCCACCCGACGGCGATGACCCACGCCACCCCTGGCCGCTGCCTCCCAAGCGCACCGAATCCACTTACGCACTCGACGAGGGGGGCAAGCGCCGCTGGGGAACAGAGGTGACCGGATTCGGTGGCCGTGACGGGTCGGTCAGCCACGTGTATGCCCGCAAGGTGACCGGCAGGTCGTCGCGCGATCTGACGCCGGTGCCCGGCAGCGAGTTCGTGCTCGAGGCCGATCTGGCGCTGATCGCGATTGGGTTCGAGCACCCCGAGCACGGCGGCCTGGTCAGCGAGCTGGGGCTGGCGTTCGACCGCCGCGGCAACATCAGGACCGAGATGACCTACCGCAGCTCGGTCGGACGGGTGTACGCGTGCGGCGACGCGCGGATCGGCCAGTCGCTGGTCGTGACCGCGATCGCCGAGGGCCGGAAGTGCGCCCGGATCGTCAATGCCGATCTCGGGGGCAGTCCGATGGACGCTGACCGGGAGATGCTGGCGGTCGGCGCCTGGAGCGGGGAAGCGGACCACACGCTGCGCCACGAAGCCGAGGCCGCGGGCACGGTGCGTCCGGGCGAGGAGTTCTTCAGCGGTCCCGGGACGCGCTCGAAGCGGCCCTGACCGGATCGCGGCAGCGCCCCCATGCCAACGACGGTGTCCGCCCGGTGCGGGTGACTTCGTGACAGTGGTAACTATCGACCTGACACGGCGCGATGTTGGAGAGCAACAAACCGCCAAAACCCCGCATTTTGCGACCAAAAACGGGTCTTGTCGGGGGTCCTGATCTCATGCTAGGCTAACCGCCGATCGGTTTCCTGAAGTCCGATTCGGTATTTGGGGCATTTGAGGTTTACTGAAGGCTTGGGACGGGGAAACTCGCCCCTGTCGGTCAGGGAACTGCGCCCCCACTTCCCTGGCTCTCCGGGGGACCCAGATGGATCTGGGTCCCCCGGTCCTTTTTTTTGGGTCTCGTCGGGCCGGCAGCCGGGCGGTCGGGACCGCTCCGAGGCGGCTGTGCCCGACTGACCGTTGTGCGACCGTGTGAGGATGTTGGTAGCGGCAGCATCCGGCTGTCATGCGTCGATCGCGTGCACGGTCAGCGGCCTGCTGGATTCAGCGGGGACGTTCTTCTCCCAGCTCGCCGGGCTGAGCTGGCCGTGGCTGCTGCTCGGACTGGCGCTGTACGCGCTCTACCTGCTGCTGCGCTCGCGCGCGCTCTGGGGGGCGGTCCAGACTGCCTATCCGGACGTCCCCGTCCGCTGGCGCGACATCTGGGGCGCCTACATGGTCGGCTACGCGATCAACAACGTGTTCCCGCTTGGCGGGGGCAACATCGCGCAGCTGTTCTTGACCCGGGTCGCGATCACCGAGTCAAGCTACCCGACGATCGCCTCCGCTCTGGCAACCGGAGTGATCTTCGACTGGCTGATGGGGCTGCTGGTGATGTGCTTCGCGTTCACCCAGGGCGTGTTCCCCAAGCCGCCGGACTTCTCCAAGCTACCGGCGTTCGACATCAGCTTCTTCGCCTCCAACATGCGCTTCACCCTGTTTGTGCTGACCGCGCTCGCGATCCTGTTCCTGGTCGCCTTCGCGCTGCTGTCGGCGCGCGTGCGGGCGTTCTGGGAACGGATCCGCCAGGGGCTGGCGATCCTGCGGGATCGGGACGCGTACAAGCGCAAGATGGCCTCGTGGCAGTTTGCGAGCTGGATCGCTCGCTTCTTCGCGTACTGGGCCCTGCTGGACGCGTTCCACATCGGAGGCTCGGTTCGCAACGCGCTGCTGGTGCTGGCAGTCCAGGTGGTCGCCTCGGTGTTCCCGTTCACGCCGGGAGGCGCCGGCGTGCAGCAGGCGCTGCTGCTGACGATCTTCTCCCACAACCCCGAGGTGGCCGCGTTCTCGGTCGGTCAGCAGATCGCGACCGCGGTGCTCACGTCGGCGCTAGGGTTTGGAGCGCTGGTCTTCATCTTCCGCTTCAAGAGCTTCCGTGAGGTGATCGCGCGCGGGCGGGAGCATCGCCGTGGCGAGACCGTCGCCACGGGGCTCAGCGCCGGCGAGACCTAGTCGACCCCCAGATGCCGACCTTCTGCCGCCACAACCGCCTCGTTCAGAACTGCCCGATCTGCTCGCGCGAGCAGCGGGTCGAGATGCGGCCGATCGTCTCGCCGGGGGCGGGTACCCAGAAGCAGCCGCGCACCGCGGGGTCGAGCGCCGGCTCGGGCACGGCGCCGACGCGGCAGCGAACCGGCGGCGGCCGTGCACCCGCCGGCGTCACCGTCCGCAGACTCGCGCGCGGCGCTGATGACGGTTATCGCTCCGAGCTCGTCCCCGGCGTGAAGTCCGGCGCCGACGCCGAACGGCTCGCCGAAGAGCTGACCTACGCGAGCGCACGCCTCGGCGAGCTGGCGTCCGACCCGCCGGGCCTCTACGCCGAGGTGGCCGATCCTGCCGCCGCGATCGAGGAGCGCAGCTGGCTGGCGTTCCTGATCGCCTATCTCTGTCCGCTCGACGGGGAGGATCCATTTGCGGCCGTCGCCCGCGGGCGGACATCGTGGAGCTCAGGCGAGGTGGCCGACCCCGACGCGCTCGAGCTCGAGCTGGGGCCGCGCACCTCGCACGAGCCCGGACGGGGGATTCGAACACTTGACTCCTACCGAGCCTGGTCACAGCGCTCCGGCTCACAGCAGGCGGGCTTCACGGGCGAGGCCGACTGGGCTCCCGAACGGCGCTTCGCGCGGGCGTTCGAACGGCTGTCGCTGCCCGGGTTCCAGCGCGGGGCGAAGTTCGATCTGCTCACGACGCTCAACTCGCTCGGCGTCTACGAGATGCGGGCCGAGTCGCTGTTCCTTGGCGGCAATGACCCGGTCACGATCGCGGCCAAGCGACTGCTCGGGATCGGAGACCCGATGCTGCTCGATCGCCGCGCCGCGGCGCTCGCACAGGCCTGTCAGGTACCGCTCGAGACGCTCGACGTCGGGTTCTACAACTGGGAGCGCCAGGACCGTGCCGGATTGGGGTCAGATCCGGCACGCGAGCCCGATCCGATCGCGCTGGAGACGGCGCGCGCAGCCCTCGGGCTCTGAGCTGCAAGACATCTTTCACTCCGTCCGGACCAGGTCCTACCGTCCCGAAGGTCCGTATCCACGAGCCGGAGCTTCAATGACCCTCTGCTTCATCGAACCGCAGAACGCCATCCGGGTGATCGCCGACTCGGTTGGGCGAGAAGCACGCCGTCAGATCCTCGGCGAGGTGGTGCGCGCGTGGGTGGACGAGATCCCGGAGTCGGAGCTCGAATCCCATTACGCGAAGGCGGTCGCCGATCTGGACGAGCACGACCTGTCGCTGCTGGCCGCATGGCACGTCTCGCTCGAGGTGGGCCACCCGCTGCCGAACAAGGAGTTCCTCGTCAACGTGTTCCCGTCGCTCGGGGAGAACCGTCGCGAGGCGCTGAAGATCGCCGCCGGGTTCCGCGGCGAGGAGGCGTTCGACGCCGGCGTCGGCGAGGAGCAGGCGTTCGACACGGTGCTCCCCTGGCTATCGGAGGAGCGGTGCGCGACGCTCGCGACAGAGTGTCTCGAGCTCTACTGCTGGGACAGGCTCGGGGTCGAGAACTAGCGTCGTGTCTCGATCGCGCGGTGGCGGGAGTGCAGCGAGCCGATCACCCTTGCCGGTTGTGACGCTGCGTTGAGGCTCGAGGTGCCCGAGCGTTTGTAGTCGCGGGTCGCGCGTTTCGGGAACCCCCTGGGGGAGGATCGCGAAGATCGGCGTGGAGGGTTTCAGCGCCTGGATCTGGCGCTCCTGATCGACCACGAGCACCACGGGCCGCCCGGACGGATCTAAGTACAGGCCGACGACACCGGCGGACCCTTGTCGATCGGACAGCGGGTTAGGGGGCCCGAACGCCTTCCAGACCCGTGCAGGAGGCGCCCTGAGCGCATGCCAAACGTGACAAATCGTCCGCGCCCGACGGGATTTGCCACAGACGGCATCGAAATCGGCGCGGTTTGCGACAAATCACCTCCCCGCGACCGGGGTTTGTCGCGTTTGACATCCCCGATCGCGCTCCCGTTCGACAGCCAAACGAACCGCGCCGATCCACGGCCGACTGATTTGAGCCCGACATCGCAGGCCACCGACCGCGCCGACCAGCGAGCCGCGTCCGTCAGCGCCGTCTCCAACGTCTTGACGATCACCTCCCCGACCTGCACGCCGGTGATCTTTGCGCGGCTGCCCCGGCCGTGGCTCGTCCAACAGCCCATCAGTGACGGCATACCGCCATCATCCCCCCGCCGACCACCAACTAATGCATCACGACACTGGCGTCAGCGGTGTGAGAACGTCACCAACGCGGCGCTGGCGGCCGGTACGGACACCGAGTAGGCCCCCCGGTCGGGCTGCACGTTCTCGACTCGGGGCTGTCCGAGCACGCCCGTGTAGGTGCGCGCGCCGAAGCTCGCGCCGCCGATCGAGACGCCCCTGCGCGCGTGGACGCTCGGGGCGCGCATTCGGACCAGGGTCACGGGGCCCTGCGTCCCGGCCGGCGCTCGCAGCCCGACGCTGCCGCCGCGCGAGCGGCTCTCGTTGTCGAGCAGCACCCGGACGGTGCCGTCGGGCGCCCGCGTCGCCCAGACGCTGAGCCCGGGCCAGCGGCCGCCGCCGTGGACCTTGAGCAGGCGAGAGCCCGGCGGAGCCGCCCGGCTGAAGAGGTCGAGGCCGTAGTAGACCGGCGGCACCTCGGCGTGCCAGCGGCCGCCGGCGTGGCTGAACTTGAACAGCTCGTAGGCCGAGTCGGGGAGCGTGTGCATGTTGATGCCGTCGACGCCGGCCCGGGCAAGCTCGAACAGGGCATCGGGGGCCCAGAGCCCGGCCGCGAACGTGTCACTGACGCCGCGCTTGCCGCGGCACGCGACCGAGTTCAGCTCGTCGATCCGCAGCTCGCGCCCGGCGCCGTGGGCCAGCTCGATGTAGCGCCGCACGCCCGCAGCAAGGTCCGCCGTCGAGTAGCGCGACAACAGGTTTGCAATCGTCGGGTACTGGGGCGAGTCGGGCGCCACGAAGCAGTTGCGCAGCGGGTAACGGTGGATCGTGAGCAGCCGCAGGCGGGGAGTCGAGTGCATGTAGCCGGCCAGCATCGAGACCCACGAGCCGGGCACCGGCATCGGGCCGGCCGCCAGCGCCGGGCCCGCCAGCGCGAGCGCCGGCAGGCGCCGGGCGATCGCTCTGAACTCGTCCGAGTACGCGGGGTACTCATATCCCGCCGGTCGGGTCAGAACCGGTGTGCCGGAGGGGGTCCGGTAGGCGGCGATCTTGTCGTAGACGTTGGGCTCGTTGCCGATCTCGAACGCCTCCAGCGCGGCGCCGAACGTCCGCTCGTCCTGGCGGGCCTCGGCGGCGGCCAGCCCGGGCTGGTTGGCGCCCAGGTTGATCCCCGCGATCACCCTCGCCCCGAGCGCTCGCACGAGCGCGCCGGTGGTCGCAAACCAGCTCGGCGTGAGCTTGTAGGTCACCTGCGGCGGCGGCTTGATCCCGGCCGTCGGGACCCACGATTCATCCGTGCTGTCGCCGCCGATCCGGATCACCGGCGCCTGCCCGGGTGTGAGATTGCGGATCAGCTGGACCAGCACCGGATTGACCCGCTTGGGGTCAGAGCCCGTGTAGGCGCGGATCGCCTGAAACTCGATCGAGAAGCCGAGATACCCGCTCGGGATCGCCCTGCCGACGGGGTCGCCGAGCGCCAGCGTGAAGTCGGGCCTGACGAGCGGCGCGGTCGGGTTGACGGTCGCGGTCGAGCTTGCTGCCGGGTCGCCGGCGGTCGTTCCCGCCGACGCGAACACGACCACCGCGAGCGCGCCGATCGCCACGAGCGCCGCCAGTCCGGCGGCAACCGGCCATCGCCGGCGTCGGCTCACGCGCCCGACTCCTGCACGCCGCCGGCTCCGTCCGCGCCCGGGCCCCCAGCCGCGCGCAGGATCTCCTCGACCGCCTCAATCGCCTGCTCGGTGGACTCAAACAGGACCGCTTCGAGGCCGATCGCGCGAGCGCCGTCGCAGTTGGCCTCGATGTCGTCGATCAGAACCGCCGCGGCGGCCGTCACGCCGAGCCGCTCGAGCGTCAGCTCGTAGATCTCGGGCTCGGGCTTGCGCGAGCCGACGAACGCCGAGTCGACGACGACCTCGAACAGCCCGTCGATCGGGACCATCGCCCGCCATCTGGCCTCCCATTCGCGAACGTTGTTGGTGCAGATCGCAAGCTTGTATCCGCGCCGCCGCAGCTCGCGCATGTAGTCGATCATCGCGTCGTTGGGGTCCAGACTGGCGAAGTAGCGCTCGCCGAAGCCGTCGAGGTCGATTTCGCGGCCGAGCTGCTCGCCGAGCTGCTCGGCGAGCGCCTTCAGGAACTCCCGCTCGCTGAGACGGCCGGTCTCGAGATCGAACAGCGGGTTGACCCCACGCCTCGCGGCGATCGCCGCCATCGCCTTGCCGAGCTCGGGCAGCGGCACCCCAGACGTCTCCTCGAATACCGCGAACGAGCCCGCCAGCGGTGAGGTGAGCACGCCGCCGAAATCGCTGATCACCGCCTCCATCCCGGCCACCGGATCCGTCCTAGAAGCGCGCGAGCACGTACACGCCCGCCCCGTCGAGCCCACCCGTATGACATCGCAGAGGTGTCACCTGGAGACTGACCCCATCGCCGTTGGCCTCGCTCGGCTCGCCGTTGGCCTCGGCTGCCGCCCGCCGCGGATACTGCTCCTCGCCCTCGCCGATCCACAGCTCGAGGCTCGCCCGCGAGGGAAGCTCACCGGCACGGAAGGTGGTCGAGATCCGGGGGTCATCGACGGCGATCGCGCCCTCGGGCTCGAACACGGTGGCCGCGATCTGATCTGCCTCATGGCCGCGCCCGCCGGCGGGCCGCAGGGCCAGCAACTCGAGGCCGCGATCGGACGCAAACCACCCCGACAGTCCCCGGACCGAATCCAGCCTGCCCCGCTTGAGGCCCGGCCGGCTGGTGATCGTCCCCAGACACTGGACATCGGACCCGGCCAGCGTGCCGGAGACGACGCACAGCTCGCTGCCCGCCTCGGGGCCGTGGCCGCCATCGTGCACGGGCACCGCGAGCAGCTCAAAGCGATCGCCGCCCAGCCGCCAGCCGTCGGACTCCTCGGTCAGCGAGAACGCGCCGTCGCCGGCGGCCGCGCTGCCCCCGTCCGGTGTGTGGAACGCGATCGCGGGCTGTCCGGCCTGGATCGCCGCGCCCCACACCTCCCCGTCGAGATCCCCGAACGAGATGATGCGCAGCTGTGACGGATCGCCTGCTGTCATCGATGAAGCTGGGCGCTGTCGACGTCAGTCGCGGTCGAGTCGACGTCATACGGGCGCGTGCCGCCCCCGAAGCGGCTCGCCTGAACGACCAGACGGCTGCGGAAGTTGCGGATCAGCCCCCGGCGCGCGAGCGCGCGAGTGGGCGCCAGCAGCGCCAGGCCGAGCACGTCGGTGATGAACCCGGGCACGATCAGCAGCGCGCCACCGGCGACGACGAGCGCCGCGTCGACGACCTCCCGGCCCGGTGGCCGGCCCTCGGCGATCGCCACGCTGAGCCTGCCCCATGCCGAGCGCCCCTGGCGTCGCGCGAGCCAGAATCCGAGCGGGATCGTGATCAGCAGCAGCACAACCGTCGCCAGGACTCCGATCAGCCCGGCGACCTCGATCGCGACGAACAGTTCGGCCAGCGGCCAGAGGATCAGGAGTATGAGGGCGATCATCGTGAAGCTAAGGCTAGGACAACGCTCGAGGTCGCGAGCGGCCAACCGCGACTCTAAGAGCATTTGTGTTGCTGTCGAACAGTTTTGCTGTCCGAGTGGGGTGTGAGCCGCGGCGTTGCGCGGCGAGCCGTCGAGCGGGTGTCAGGCGACGGCGGGCGCCGGGCCCTGGATCTTGACCCCGGGCAGGCGGTGCAGGCCGACCGCCTCGATCAGCGTCTGGATCTGGGGCTGGGCGCCGTAGATCCGGATCGCGCGGCCGTGCGCGCGCAGGCGGCGGGCGAGGACGGCGAAGTCGATCATCAGCGACGAATCGGCGAACACCAAGTCCGACAGGTCGACGAGCACGTCGGTCTGAGCGCGAATCGCGCGAGCCAGCGCGGGTCGCCGGACTCCCTGCGTGTTGCGGTCCTCGTCGCCACGGCAGCGGAGCGTCGGCGGCTTGTCCTCGAAGTCGACGATCGCGCAAACCTACCCAAAGCCGCGGCCGGATGACAAGCCGACACGCGATTTTTTAACCCTGCATTCAGGATTCGAGCCCAGTTATCCGGAAAGTGCGGGAATTTGGGGTGGCGCGAGTCCCGTAAACTGCCTTGAATGACAACCGTCGATGAGGTCACAGACGCCCTGCGGGACGTGATCGACCCCGAGCTGGGGCTCGATTTCGTCGAGCTCGGGTTGATTTACGAGGTCGAGGTCGAGAACAGCACGGTCCGCGTCACGTACACGCTCACCAGTCCCGGATGCCCGATCGGGCCCCAGGTCTCAGAACAGATCGAGGAGTTCGTCGGCGACCTGGATGGGGTCACCGAGGTCCAGCCGACGATGACCTTCTCGCCGCCCTGGACGCCTGATCTGATGAGCGAAGACGCGAAGTTCGCGCTCGGCTTCTGAGCGCCTCCTCCGGACGCGCTCAGTGGCCGTGCAGCTCGTGGTCAAGGTCGATCGCCCGGATGTCGTGCTCGCCCGGGAGCTTGGCGAGCACGGCGGCGGCGACGTTCTTGACGTCGTGCTCCTCTCGCCCGAGGTCGTCATACAGCGCCTTGAGCGCCGTGTGCACGATCTTCAACTGCGCCGCTGTCAGCTCGAGGCGGTAGGCGATCTGGCCCGGCTTGATGAGGTCATCGTCGGTCGCCATCGATCGGTCTGAAGATTACGAGTCAGCGCGGCGGCGCGCCGGGCGGCTGCCCCGCTGACGCTTGGCACGCATGTCGGCGGCCGGCCCGTGCTTGGGGCGGCCGTGGTCGGAGGGGATGATCGGCATCGGCGATCCGTTGTGGCCGGCGCCCTGGTCGGCCAGCGGCTCGGCCGGCGCCGGCGGCGACTCGAGCTCCTCCTCGTCGTCGTGCTCGTCCCAGGAGCCGCCGCGCGCAATCGCGACCAGCTCGGCCAGCGAGTCGGCGATCCCGTCGGCGACCACATCGATGTCGGGCAGCGCGTCAAAGTCGCCCAGCAGCCCGAAGTCGATGCCGCCGTTATAGGACATGATCGCGATCGCGAGCCCATGGTTCTCTGGCAGGAAGGCGACCGGGAACAGATCCTGGAGCTCGCGGCCGAGCACGTACAGCGGCACCTGCGGGCCGGGGATGTTGGTGACGATCAGGTTGAACAGGCGGGTCGAGAAGTTCAGCCGCGAGGCCTGCGCGAGCACGGTCGGTGGCGCGAGGTTGTTGACCGCCGTCAGCGTCGCGGCGCCGACCGCCTGCTTTGACTCCTTCAGCCCATCCATCGACTTGCGGACGAACTGCAGCCGGGCGACCGGGTCATCGATGTAGATCGGCAGCGACCCGCGCATCACGACCAGCTGATTGCCGAGCGTGTTGGACTGGTCCTTGTTCCGGACCGAGACCGGGACCAGCGCCCGCATCTCGAGCCCCTCGGTGCGCACGCCGCGTGAGCGCAGCCACGTCGCCAGCGCGCCGGAGACGATCGCCAGCACGACGTCGTTGACGGTCCCGCCAAGCGCGTCCTTGACCTCCTTGAACTCCGACAGCTGCGCGCGCACGACCGCGTAGCGCCGGTGCGGGCCGATCGGAACGTTGAGCGGCGTCTCGGGGGCAGGGTTCAGCCCGGCCCAGACGATCTCGCCGACGCCCTCGACGGCGTCACGCAGCGCGCCCAGGGTTCGTGTCGGACGGGTCGCCGCGCCGATCGCCCGCGTCGCCAGCTCGGTGCTCGTGGTCACGATCCCGCGCACGCCGGCTGCGACCAGCTCGGCGCTCGACGGCTCGCGGTGCGGCTGCCAGGGCTCGAGGTCCTCGGCCGGCGGCTCCGGGTCACGCTCGAGGTCGAACAGGACCGTCGCGAGGTCGACGCCGGCGACGCCGTCGACGAGCGAGTGGTGGGCCTTGGAGATGATCGCGAAGCGCCCGTCGGCGAGGCCCTCAACGAGCCACTGCTCCCACAGCGGCTTGGACCGATCTAGCTGTTGGGAGGCGATCCGCGACGTCAGCAGAAACAGCTGCTCCTCGCTGCCCGGTGGCGGCAGGGCAGTCTGGCGGACGTGGTATTCGAGGTTGAAGCTCGGGTCGTCGACCCACAGCGGCCGCCCGGTCTCCAGCGGCGGCGTCGCGAGCTTCTGGCGATAGCGCGGTACGAGATGCAGCCGCGAGCGGACGTGATCGAGGAAGTCCTCGAAGGCCGGCACCGGCCCTTCGAACAGCAGCACGCCGCCGATGTGCATGTGTGACGCCTCGCCCTCCTGGTGCAGGAACGAGGCATCGATCGATGTGAGGCGGTCGAGGTGCTGCTGGGACATCGAACTTCCCTTTGCGCGCAGGACTGAAGCTGGCACAAGCCTACCCAGAAGGCCGCGCACCGGTAGCCTCCAGGACTGGAGCCGGAGAACGTGTCCTGGGATTTCTCAACCGAGCCGGAGTTTGAGGCCAAGCTGCAGTGGATGCGCACATTCGTGCGTGAGAACGTGTGGCCGCTGGAGACGCTCTACGACGAGCTCGGCTGGGAGGGGCTGCGGCGCGCCGGCCGGCCGCTCCAGGAGGAGGTCAAGCGCCAGGGACTGTGGGCCGCTCACCTCGACCCAGAGCTCGGCGGCCAGGGTTTCGGCCAGGTCAAGCTCGGGCTGATGCACGAGATCCTCGGCACGAGTCCGTTCGCGCCGCTGATGTTCGGCAACGCTGCGCCGGACTCGGGCAACTCCGAGATCCTCGCGCTGGCCGGCACGCCTGAGCAGAAGGAGCGCTACCTGTACCCGCTGCTGGCCGGCGATCTGAAGTCGGCGTTCAGCATGACCGAGCCCGAGACCGCCGGCTCGGATCCGACGCTGCTGCAGACGCGTGCCACCCGTGACGGCGACGAATGGGTGATCAACGGCCGTAAGTGGTTCTCCTCCAACGGCTCGATCGCCGACTTTTTGATCGTGATGGCGGTCACCGACCCCGACGCACGCCCCCACCAGCGGGCGTCGATGCTGATCGTCGACGCCGACATCCCCGGGGTGAAGATCGTCCGCGACGTGGCGACGATGGAGCACCCCTACGACAGCTTCGGCCGCTACGGCAACCACGCCGAGATTGCCTACGACGAGGTCCGGATACCGGCCGACGCGCTGCTCGGTGCCGAGGGAGCGGGTTTCCTGATCGCCCAGCAGCGGCTGTATCCCGGCCGGATCCACCACTGCATGCGGTGGCTGGGCGTCGCGCGGCGCGCGTTCGACATGCTCTGCGAACGCTCGACCTACCGCTACTCGCACGGCTCGGTGCTCGGCGACCATCAGACGATCCAGAACTGGATCGCGGACTCCGAGGCCGAGATGCACGCGGCCCGGCTGATGACCCTGCACGCGGCGTGGAAGATGGACACCGAGGGTGTCGCCGCCGCCCGCAAAGAGATCGCGATGATCAAGTTCTACGGCGCCAACGTGCTGCACGATGTGGTCGACCGAGCGCTGCAGGCGCACGGCAGCCTCGGCTACTCGACCGATCTGCCGCTCGAGTCGATGTACCGGATGGCCCGCGCGGCCAGGATCTACGACGGCCCTGACGAGGTCCACCGCGCGTCGGTCGCGCGGCAGGTGCTGCGCGGCTTCCAGGCGCCCGCGGACAGTGTCCCGAGCGAGTTCATCCCGGCCCGGCGCGAGGCCGCGCGGCTGCAGTTCGCGCAGCTGCTCGAGGCCGCCACGGCCAACGACTAAAGCGCGCCTAGACTCTCTTTTGAAGATGGCTGACCACGTCCCGGACACGATCCTGCTCGCGGCACCGCGGGGGTATTGCGCCGGCGTCGACCGCGCCGTCCAGACGGTCGAGCGGGCGCTTGAGCTCTACGGCGCGCCGGTCTACGTGCGCAAGGAGATCGTCCACAACAAGCACGTGGTCGAGCAGCTGCGCGAGCGCGGAGCGGTGTTCGTCGACTCCGAATCAGACGTGCCCGAGGGTGCGACCGTCGTCTTCTCGGCCCATGGAGTGGCGCCGAGCGTGCACGCCAATGCCAAGGCGCGCGAGCTGCAGACGATCGACGCGACCTGTCCGCTGGTTACCAAGGTCCATGTCGAGGCGCGCAAGTTCGCCGCCGACGAGTACACGATCGTCCTGATCGGCCACGCCGGCCACGAGGAGGTCGAGGGAACGATGGGGGAGGCGCCCGACCACATCGTCCTGATCGAGGACGAGCAGGGCGTCGACCGACTCGAGGTCAAGGACCCGACGAAGGTCGCCTACATCTCGCAGACGACCCTGTCGGTCGACGAGACGACCGCGATCATCAAGCGGCTGCGCGAGCGCTTCCCAGCGATCATCGGCCCCCGGACCGACGACATCTGTTACGCCACGACCAACCGCCAGGCAGCTGTCAAGCAGCTCGCCCGCCAGTCTGACCTGGTGCTCGTGATCGGGTCGCGCAACTCGTCGAACTCCAACCGGCTCGTCGAGGTGGCCCGCGAGCACGGAGCGGAGGCTCACCTGATCGATAACCAGGGGCAGGTGCGCGAGGGGTGGCTGGCCGACAAGCGCGTGGTCGGAATCACGTCGGGCGCGAGCGCTCCCGAGGAGCTCGTCCAGCGGTTGGTCGAGTTCTTCCGCAGCCGCGGCACCGATGACGTGCGCGAGCTCGAAGTGGTCTCCGAGGACGTCCGCTTCATGCTTCCCAAGGCGATCCGCCAGGCGATGGCGGCAGACGCCGCGTAAGAGCCCGAAACCAAAGGGCCGAGCGGTGCGCACGCTGGTCGTCTCCGATCTGCACCTGGGCTCGCACACCAAGGGCGACGCGCTGTCGGATCCAGAGCTGCTCGCGCCGCTGCTGGCGGCCGCGGCCGACTGCGATCGGCTGATCCTGCTCGGCGACGTGGTCGAGTTCCGCCATGGGCCCGAGCGCGACGCGCTCGATGCCGCGCGACGGCCGCTGACCGAGCTGGGCGCCGCGCTGGCGCCGGGAACCGAGGTCGTGATCGTGCCCGGCAACCATGACCATCACCTGCTGTCGCCGTGGTTGCAGCGCCGCGCGCGCACGGCCCCGCCGCCGCCGCTCGGGCTCGAGTCCAGCGTCGAGCCGGCGCCGGGGGACCCGATCGCGCAGCTGGCGCAGTGGCTCAGCCCGGCCGAGATCCGGATCGCCTACCCAGGCGTCTGGCTGCGCCCCGACGTTTACGCGACGCACGGCCATTACGCGGACCTGCACCTGACGATGCCGACACTCGAGCGGCTCGCCGCCGGTGTGATGACACGAATCGTTGGTCTGAGCGCCGGCGGCGCCGCCGGCGCCGAGGACTACGAGGCCGTGCTGGCGCCGATCTACGCCTGGATCCACGCGCTTGCGCAGCGGATCCCAACGGAGCGCGGTGGCTCGCTCCACGGCGGATCGGTGCGGGGTTGGGACGCGCTGACCGGGCGCGACCGCCGGGGGGTGCGCAGGCGCGCGATGGCCACCCTGTTCCCGGTCGCCATCGCGGCGCTCAACCGGGCCAGGATCGGGCCGTTTCGCGCTGATCTGTCGGGCGCCGCGCTGCGCCAGGCCGGCCTGTATGGGATCGGTCGGGCGCTTCTGGGGCTCGGCGTCGACGCGCCGTACGTCGTCTTCGGCCATACGCATCGCGCCGGTCCGCTGGACGGCGACGATCTGAGCGAGTGGCGCACCACGTCTGGCTCGATGCTGGTCAACAGCGGCTGCTGGGTTAGCGAGCCGAGCTTCCTCGGGCCCAACCCCTCGCGCAGTCCCTACCGGGTCGGATTCGCGGTCTGGGTCAACGAGCAGGGACCGCCGCAGCTGGTCAACCTTCTGGACGCTCACTGCTCGGCGACGCCGGGTGTGAAGCAGACCGCGTAACAGCTCACGCCGTCACCGAGCTCGAGCGCCAGCGTCCCGGCGGTGCTGCGCTCGTGGGCGATGAGCTGATAGCAGCCGGGGTGGGTGACGTCGATCGCGCGGCCGTTGGCGGTCACCGTCCCGGCTCCGTCGAGCACCGCCCACACGGCGCCGGCCTCGTAGGGGCCGCTGTAGGGCCCTGGGACGTCGTCACTCTGTTGGGTCAGCAGCGCGCCCGGGCGGTCCTCGGGGCGGATCGGCGGCAGCGTCGGCTCCGACAGCTCGAGCAGCTCCTGGATCGCGAGCTCGGTCGCCCCGTAGTCGCCCTCCCCGTAGTGGTACTCGAACAGCATCCCCTGCTGGTTGAACAGGTAGCGGGCGGGCCAGCCCAGGTTCTCGTACTCCTGCCAGA
This sequence comes from uncultured Solirubrobacterales bacterium, assembly GCA_963770885.1. GTDB lineage: Bacteria > Actinomycetota > Thermoleophilia > Solirubrobacterales > Solirubrobacteraceae > Palsa-465. Next base: position 1,150,360 of record CAVYRI010000005.1, read on the forward strand.
CCTCAAACGCGGCGTCGATCACGACGGGGTACCCGATTCCCAGTCGCGCGACCGCGGCGGTCACCGCCGCTGGATCGGCCGACGGCTCAAAGCCCGAGGCGTGGACGCCGATCACCCGCAGCCCCGCGCGCTCGTAACGCTCGTGCCAGCCCTCGACGTAGGGGAGCGTCCGCAGCGAGTTGACGCGACAGAAGTCCCAGAACTCGATCAGCACCGGCCTGCCGAGCTGCTGGTCGATCCGTAGCGGCGCGGTGTTGATCCACTCCAGGCCACGCGGGAAGGGAGGGGCGGGGATGTGATCGACCGGGGCGCGCACGGGGTCGATCGTAGAAGCGTTTCTGTTTTCGCTGGGGGAGGGGCGGTCAAACCGAAATCCGCCTGCACCTTCCTCGTTCATGCTAGATTGGTTATATTCCAAAAATGGCATCTACATGGCTCGCGCTCTCCGATCCGCACCGTCGCGCGGCGATCGAGCTGCTGCGCCTCAAGCCGCGGTCGGTGAACGAGCTCGTCGAGGCGCTGGGGCTCACCCAGCCCGGGACCTCGAAGCACCTGCGCGTGTTGCGAGACGCCGGGCTCGTGCGTGTCAGACCGCAGGCGCAGCGTCGCGTCTACGAGATCGACCCCGCGCCGCTCGCCGATCTCGACGCATGGCTGGCGCCTTACCGCGAGCTCTGGGAGCACCGACTCGATGCCCTCGAACGACACCTGGAAAGGGGAACCGATGATGACGACCGGACGCTATGAGAGCCGCAACGGACGGCCACTGGTCCGCTTCGAGCGAACCTTCCCACACTCCGTGGCCGCTGTCTGGAGAGCGATCACCGACCCCGGTCAGCTGGCCGAGTGGTTTCCGACCACGGTCGAGTTCGACCGGCTCCAGGCGGGCGCCAAGATGGCCTTCCGGTTCGCGCAGGACGCCTACCCGCCGATCAGCGGCGTGATGCTCGACGTCGATCCCGAGCGGCTGCTGAGTTTTACCTGGGGGGAGGACCAGTTGACGTTCGAGCTCGAGCCGCTCGAGGATGGGAACGCCTGCCGGCTGACCTTCTCGGTCGCGCTCGACAGCGCGGACAAAGCTGCCCGCGATGCGGCCGGTTGGGACCAGTGTCTCGACATGCTCGGCGCCGTGGCCGGGGGCGCTTCGCCGCAGCGGACGGCCGCGACCGACGACTGGCGCGCGTACTACGACGAGTACAGGCGGCAGGGCCTCCCGGCGACCGCTCCGCTTCCGGAGTAGCCTTGAAAACTCCTTCTACGGCCTGATCGCCGGGTCGCTATACTCAATGAAGTATTGAATCCTTACCGCCTTTGAGGAGTTTTTCGCGATGAGCCCTTCCGGAGCCGAAGTTCTCCGCCAGATCAAGAGCCGGATCGACGAGGTCGATCCGGCGGTCGTGCGCGAGCAGGTGTCCAATGGGGCCGTAGTCGTTGACGTGCGCGAGATCGATGAGTGGTCGGCCGGCCACATTCCGGGCGCCAAGCACGTACCCAAATCTCACCTCGAGACGCGGATCGAGGGCGCAGCGCCCGACCGCTCACAGCACGTGATCCTCTACTGCCAGTCGGGCAACCGCTCGGCCTGGGCGGCGCGGACGCTGATCGACGACCTCGGCTACGAGAACGTCGAGTCGATGACGGGCGGGATCACGCTCTGGAAGGACCGTGGCTACGAGGTCGAGCAGCCCCGGTCGCTGACCACCGAGCAGCGCGAGCGCTACTCGCGCCACCTGCTGCTGCCCGAGGTCGGCGCCGAGGGCCAGCAGAGGCTGCTCGACGCCAAGGTGCTGCTGCTCGGCGCCGGCGGTCTCGGGTCCCCCACGGCGCTCTATCTGGCCGCTGCGGGAGTCGGGACGCTCGGCATCGTCGACGACGATGACGTCGACCTGTCAAACCTCCAGCGCCAGGTGATCCACTCCTCAGAGCGGATCGGAGTACCGAAGGTCGACTCGGCCGAGCAGACGATCACCGCGCTCAATCCCGACGTCAAGGTCGAGAAGTACCCCGTCCGGATCGGGCCAGACAACATCATGGAGATCCTGCCGGGTTACGACATCGTCGTCGACGGGCTCGACAACTTCCCAACTCGCTACCTGCTCAATGACGCCTCCGTGCGGCTGCAGATCCCGGTCGTGTCGGCCGCGATTCTCGGCTTCGAAGGGCAGCTGTCGGTCTTCAAGCCCTACGAAGGGCCGTGCTACCGGTGCCTGTTCCCGGTGCCCCCGCCCGCTGAGCTCGCGCCCTCGTGCGGCGCCAACGGCGTGCTCGGAGTGCTGCCCGGGACGATGGGCCTGCTGCAGGCGACCGAGGTCATCAAGCTGATCCTCGGCGAGGGCGACCCGCTGATCGGCCGCCTGCTGATGTACGACGCGCTCGCGGCCCGGGTGACCGAGGTCAAGGTACGCCGCGACCCCGAGTGCCCGATCTGCTCGCGGCCGCCGGAGGCGATCTCCGATGACGAGCTCGGCGTGTTCCCCGACTACGAGGCGTTCTGCGCCGGAGCCCACTAGGGTTCGGCCCGGCAATGGCGACGATTCGGATCCCACCCGTGCTGCGTCCGTCCGTGGGCGGCGAGAAGGAGATCAGCGCCGAGGGCTCGTCGGTCGGCGAGATCCTGCGCTCGGTCGCCGAGACGCATCCCGACACCCAGTCGCAGCTGTTCGCCGCCGACGGCGGTCTCAATCGCTACGTCAACGTGTACCTCAACGACGAGGACGTCCGTGTTCTGGACGGTCTCGACACGACGGTCGGCGCGGCCGACACGCTGGTGATCCTGCCGGCGATGGCCGGGGGCGCTCGGTAGCGCCGGCACCGCGGCGTCGCGAGACGCGCAGGCCCTCGCAAGGTGCCTCTCGACCTCGCTACACTTCGTAAAGCAATGGCCGCCGAGACCTTGCAGAACAAGCCCTGCGGGGGCCGTTATGGCGACATCATCCAGGCGATCGGCCATACGCCGCTGATCGAGCTCAAGCGCCTGAGCCCCAAGCCCGGGGTCCGGATCTGGGCCAAGCTCGAGTCCCGCAATCCGACCGGCTCGGTCAAGGACCGCGTCGCACGGGCGCTGATCGAGGACGCCGAGGAGAAGGGCCTGATCTCTCCCGGGCAGACGATCCTCGAGCCGACCTCCGGCAACACCGGGATCTCGCTGGCGATGATCTGCGGCCGCAAGGGCTACCCACTGAAGGTCGTGATGCCCGAGAACGTGACCCCGGAGCGAACCGAACTGCTGCGAATGTACGGCGCTGAGATCGTCTATTCCGAGGGGTCCAAGGGATCCAACGGCGCGGTCGAGATGGCGCTCGACATGGCGCAACGCGACGCCTCCTACTACATGCCCTACCAGTACGGCAACCGGGCCAACCCCGACGCGCACTACAACGGCACGGCGCTCGAGATCCTCGAGGAGCTCGACGAGGTCGCGGCGTTCGTCGCCGGCCTCGGAACCGGGGGCACGCTGATGGGCAACGGACGCAGGCTCAAGGAGGAGCTGGGCGACGACGTCAAGATCGTCGCCGCGGAGCCGATGCAGGGCGAGCCGGTGCAGGGCCTGCGGTCGCTCGACGACGGTTTCATCCCGCCGATCATCGATCTCAGCCTCCTGGACCGCAAGATCTTCGTCACCAACCACGACGCGATCGTGTTCACCCGCAAGCTGCTCGACGAGGAGCGCGTGTTCGCCGGTGTCTCCTCGGGAGCGATCGCTCGCGTCGCGGTGCGGATCGCGGGCGAGCTCGACGAGGGCAACGTCGTGTTCATCGTCTGCGACGACGGCTGGAAGTATCTGTCCTCGGGTATCTACACGCGCCCGGTCGACGAGATCGAGAATCTGGACTCGACCGTCTGGTGGTGAGCGAAGACGACGGCGCCTCTCGGCGGGCACTGCTGAGCGGTGCCGGCGCTGCGATCGTGAGCGTGGGCGCGGTTGTCCTCGCCGGATGCGGAAGCTCCAACCACACCGGCAAACCGGCGGTCCAGTCCGCCGCGCCACCGGTCCAGCACAGCGATCTGCGGATCCTGGCCGGGCTGCTCGACCTCGAGCGGCGTACGGTCGCCGCCTACACGGCGGGCCTGCCGCTGCTCTCCCATGCCAACGCCAAGCTGGCCAAGCAGTTTCTGTATGAGGAGCTTCAGCACACCGGCGAGCTGCTGTCGCTGATCAAGGCGGCAGGCGGCAGCGATCCACCCCGTGAGGCGAGCTACGACCTTGGACACCCGACGAACGACCAGCAGGTGCTGGCGCTGCTGCACGAGCTCGAGCGCGGCCAGATCGCGGCGTATCTCGACGCCATCCCCCGCCTGAAACCGGGGCCCGTGCGGGCCGCGGCGGCGACGATTCTCAACAGCGACTCCCAGCACATCGCGATGCTCCGGCTGGCGCAGGGGATGGTTCCGGTGCCATCGCCGCTGGTGACCGGACGCGAGTGATCGCGATGACGCCGACCGCGACCCGTCGCGAGCTGCTGATCGCAGGCGTCGGCGCCGCCACCGCCGTCACGATCGCGCGCACCGGCAGCGCGAGCGCGGCCGGTGAGCCGGCCACGGCCGGCGGTCAGCCCGAGTCCGAGTCGAGCCTCGTCTATCGGCTGTTGAGCGCTGAGCTGCTGCTGCTGTTCACGTACGAGCACGTGCTCGACAGTCCGATCCTGCCCGGAGATGCCCGCCGGGCACTGGCGCCGTTTCGCGCCCAGGAGCAGGCGCATGTCCGTCTGCTGCGGGCCAAGCTCGCGGCGCTGGGCGCCGCCGCTCCGAAGCCGCCGGCGAACGAGGCGGCGGCCAACCGCGACTACGCACGTCGCAACGTCAAGGGGCGGCTCGGTCAGTTGCAGGGGTCCGATGACGCCCTGCGGCTGCTGATCGCGGTCGAACGGGTCGTCGTCGGGGCATATTTCGTCGCGATGACCAAGCTCGAGGACCGGAGGCTGATCCGGCTCGTCACCCAGATCATGGCCAACGACGCTCAGCACGAGGCGCTGATCGGCGAGCTGCGGTACCCGGGCGATCCGCACAAGTCGGTGCCGTTCGGCCTGGTGCAGGGCGTCCAGTGAGGCACTGCTAGCCTCGGCCCGCGATGCGGATATCTCGCGAGCTGTACGACGAGATGGTGGCGCATGCAATCGAAGACGCGCCCAACGAGTGCTGTGGGATGGTCGCGTCCCGCGACGGTGAGGCGGTGACGCTCTACCGTGCGGTCAACGTTGCCGCAAGCCCGCTGCGTTACGAGATCGACGGTGCCGAGCAGTTTCGGATTCAGATGGCGATCGACGAAGAGGACCTCGATCTCGGCGCGATCTACCACTCGCACACGCGCAGCGCCCCGTACCCATCACAGACCGATATCAACCTGGCGTTCTATCCCGAGACCCTGTATGTGATCGTCGGGCTCGCCGGGGAGCGGCCGGAGGTCAAGGCCTATGAGATCCGTGACGGCCGGGTGATCGACGCAGAGCTCGAGGTGGTCGGACCGGTCGCCTCGGCCGGGGAGCACGGGTGACCTGATGCCCACCCAGCAGGGCGGCGTCGGGGAGCTCGTCTGCCCGCAGTGCGGCTCGTGGTTCTCGCGCGAGGAGCGCTTCTGCCCGAACTGCTCGCTGCCGCTCGTGCAACAGAGCGGCGCCGAGGAGGCCGAGCCGGTCTCCGAGCGCCATCGCCAGGCGCGCAAGATCAAGCCGCAGCTCGCCGAGGGTGAGCTGGTCCGGGTGGCAGGATCGCGCAACCTCGCCGAGGCGGAGTTCATCCAGGGCCTGCTGCTCGAGGAGGGCGTCCCGAGCATGCTGCGACGGAGCGCGGGCTTCGACGTGCCCGATTTCCTGGCAGCCGGGCCACGGGACGTCCTGGTGCCCGCTTCGGGAGCCCAGACCGCCCGCGAGGTTCTGATGCAGGCCGAGATGCTCGCGCCGGTGCCGTCGGGGTCACCGGTGGCGCCGGCGAAGCTGCTGATCTGGCTGCTGGTCGCGCTCGCGCTGGGCGCGCTGCTGGTCTGGCTTGCCACCCTGGTTCATTGACGGCCCACGCGCGCCGACCGCGCCGGTCAGCCGGGCCCGCCGAGGCGCGCCAGGTGTAGCCGCCACGCCTCCTCGGTCCGCTTCAGGGTCCGGCCGCCGAAGGCGCGCGAGATCGCAACGTTCGCCCCCTGGGGCTCAAGGCGCGACGCGAACGCGGCTGCGGCCGGCTCGCCCTCCTCACGGGCGAGCAGATCGATCACCGTGCCGCCGAGCAGCGTCGCGTCGCGGAGGCCGGGCGGAAACCGCGGCTGGCTTCCCTCGTGCATCCGCCGCGCGATCGCGGGCCTGGCGTGCTCGGTCTGGCCCGCAAACCAGCGCGCCGAGCCCTCCAGCAGCCACGCCCAGCGAAGCTCACGGCGCCACCGGATAGGGCCGATGACGCCGTCGAGATCGCGGTTGTTGGTGACGATCACCCGGCGCGCGTAAAGCGCTGCGGCGCTGAGGGCGAGCATCTCGCGCGAGCCCGACACGTTCGACGCTCGCGCCCGCAGGACGGTGGGGGAGAGGACGTGGAGCTCGCTCGCGCCCGCCCAGCCGGCGACGTAGCGCCGGGCGGCCGGGGCGGTCATCCACCAGGTCACCGGCATGACCGGGTTGGTCATCGTCAACGACGCGACGCTGCCGTGCAGGACGACGGTGATCTCGTCGACCGGACGGGCGAACAGCGCGTCCATCCGCGTCGCGGTCAGCGTCAGCGACTGCAGGACGCGGCGTGCGTCACGCGCGTCGGTTTCGTCGTGCCTGGCGCGGAAGCCGCCCAGGTGCGATTCGACCCAGGTCATGCGGGGTCAACTCGGTGCTCGGAGGTGTTTGCCGCCGGCCGCCAGGCCGACGATTGTCAGGTCGCCAAGCGCCGGTCAGACGAGCACCGGCTGGCGGTCCGAAGCGATCGCTGCGATCTCCTCGGATGCGCGCTCGAACTCCTCGTCGGACAGCACCGGAGTGCCTTCGAACGGGAGCTCGCGGGTCAGCTCGAGCCATGACCGGCAACCACCGTATTCGTCGCGGACCTTGACCGTCACAGGCCGCGGGATCCGGTAGGTGCGCAGCAGGATCACGTGCAGCGGATGGCGGCGCTTCCATGCCAGCCGCTTCTCGGCATAGTCGGTCGTCCAGACGTAGAACGGCGACAGCGCCTCGACGGCGCGCCGGTCGGTGACCGTGAAGTGAGCCGCCACCTCGGCCCAGGCGCGAATTCGCACCCGGTCGGGCTGGGCGATCTCCTCGCCCCGGTTCAGAGCCTGGGGATGAGGTTCGCCATCGCTCCAGACGCCCTCCTCCAGTGCGCGTGACAGCTCGGGGCGATGGGACTCACGCACGAGGTCCGTGCGCTGATGGTCGAACGTCGGGTATAGGAAAAACCGCTCGTAATCGAGCTTGAAGTGTTTCTCTGGTTCACGGATGCCGCCCTTGCGAAGCGTAAGAAGCTGCTCGCCTTCGGCGAGCGCCCGCACAGTCACGGCCCATTCTTTAAAAGCAATCGGCATTTAGAATTAAGGGGGGAGACGAGGGTTGTATTTCCAATCCGTCCCGTGCGCGCAACACTTCCAATCCGTCGGCAACCGGGACGCAACGATTGTATGCGAGAAGCCGAAAATCGCAAAATGTCCCTGCAAATTCGGCGATTTTCGGAGGCGTATCGAGGCCGGAAGCTACGGTGCCGTAGGGCCATTTTCCGGCGCACCGGGGGGCCGCGGCGCGTCGGCTGACCCGGGCGTCCCGAACCCGCCACCGCCCGGCGTTTCGATCCGCAGGCGTTGACCGGGCCGCAACTCACCGATCGCCTTCGGTGGCAACGGCTCGCCGTCGAGCAGGTTTCGCCCCGGCATCCCGGGCGCGCCTCCCTGCGCGCCGGGAGGCGCGTGTCGACGACGCTCGGTGATCAGCGAGTAGCGCAGCGGTGCGAGCGCCTCCAGCTCGCGGATCACGCCGTCGCCGCCGCGGTAGCGGCCGTCACCACCCGATCCGCGGCGCACGCCGTAACGGACCACCCGGAGCGGGAACTCGAGCTCGAGCGCCTCGATCGGGGTGTTGAGCGTGTTGCTCATCGCGACGTGGATCGCGCTCGGCCCGTCGGCGTCGGGGCAGGCGCCCTGACCGCCGCCGATCGTTTCGTAGTAGACGACCTCCTGGTCGCCGACCGTGACGTTGTTCATCGTCCCCTGGCCGAGTGCGCGCCCGAATGCTGCCAGGACTACGTCGGCGACCCGCGACGAGGTCTCGACGTTGCCGCCCACGACCGCCGCCGGCGAGCGGGCGTTGAGCAGTGAGCCCTGCGGCGCGATCACCTCGACGGGGCGATAGGCGCCGGCGTTGGCCGGGATGTCGGGGTCGGTCAGAACCCGGATCGCGAAGTAGCAGGCCGACCGCGTGACCGCCAGCGGGCAGTTGAGGTTTCCGGGGTGCTGCTCGGCGCTGCCGGTGAAGTCGAGCGTGAGGCGATCGCCGGCGACCGTCGCGCGCAGCCGGACCTCGAGGTCGCCCTCACGCGCCTCGAGGACGTCGTCGGCGGCGCGCTCCCCGTCGGGCAGCGCCGCGATGCAGGCCCGCGTGCGCCGCTCGGCGTAGTCCAGCACCTCGTCGTAGGCTGCCAGCAGCGTCTCGGCGCCGACCCGCCGATGAAGCTCTCCGAGCCGCATTACGCCGACCCGTCCCGCCGCCAGCTGGGCGCGCAGGTCGGCACGGCGCTGGTCGGGCCGGCGCATCTGGACGCTGAGCTCGGCAATCGCCTGCCCGTCGAGGACGCGGGGCTCGATCACGACGCCCTCATCGGCGAGCGTCGTGCTGTCGGCCGGCATCGAGCCAGGTGTCGGGCCGCCGACGTCGGCGTGGTGGGCACGACTGGCCGTGAAGGCGATCAGCTCGCCGTCCGCGAACACCGGCGTGATCACGGTGATGTCAGGCAGGTGGGTGCCGCCGCGATACGGGTCGTTGAGGATCCACGAGCGGCCCGGGGCGTGTTCGCAATCGAGCACGGCCGCGACCGCCGCCGGCATCGCCCCGAGGTGCACCGGGATGTGCTCGGCCTGCATGACCATCTCGCCGCGCGCGTTGAACAAGGCGGTCGAGGCGTCGCGGCGCTCCTTGATGTTGGCCGAGTGCGCCGAGCGGATCAGCACGGCGCCCATCTCCTCGCAGATCGAATGCAGGGCGCCGGTCAGGATCTGCAGCTGGACGGGGTCGGTCATCGGGGCGGCGGTTGTGATTGGACGAGCGCAATCGTGCCGTGCGGGTCGGTCTCGCCCACCCAGCCCGGCGGCACCAGGAGCGTCGATTCGGCCAGCTCGACCACCGCCGGGCCACTGATCTCGGTGCCTGGCGGCGGCGCGCCCCGCAGCACATCGAGCTCGACCTGCACCCCGCCGAGCGTCGCGGGTCGCCGGCCGCGTCGCTCGTCGGCGGCGTGAAGCTGCTCGCCGAGTGTGACCTCGGCCCCGGGGATCGACGCCGATACCCTGACCGTGACCAGCTCGAGCCGCTGATCGGGGTCGCTGTAGCCGTAGCGCTCCTCGTGCAGGGCCTCGAAGGCCGCTCGGAGCTCTGACGGGTCCGGCGCGAGCGAGCCGCCGACCGCGAGCTCGAACGCCTGCCCCCGGTAGCGCAGCTCGTAGGTGGCTGCCAGCTCGGCAGCCGGCTCGCCGAGCTCGGTCCGAGCCTGCTGGCCGAGCGTCGCGACCACCTCGGCGACGGCGCGGGCGGTCAGCGGCTCGCCGCTCAGCAGCACAGTTCGCTGGACGTCACGCCGCCGGGCTGAGATCACCAGGCCGAGCGCCGACAGGACCCCTGACGCGCGCGGGCAGACGATCTTGGTGATCCCGAGCTCGCCGGCGATCGCGGCAGCATGGAGCGGCCCCGCACCGCCGAATGCGAGCAGGGCGTAGCCGCGCGGATCGATCCCGCGCTGCACGGTCACGACCCGCAGCGCCCGCACCATCTCCGCGTTCGAGACCGCGATGATGCCCTCGGCGCAGGCAAGCGGCTCGAGCTCGAGTTCGGCTGCGAGCTCGCCGATCGCGCGCGCGGCGGCATCGCGATTCAGCTCCACGCCTCCGGCCAGCGGCCGGTCGGCGGCGAGCAGGCCGAGCATCAGGTTGGCGTCGGTAACCGTCGGCTGCGCACCTCCCCGGCCGTAGCAGGCTGGGCCGGGATCGGCGCCCGCCGAGCGCGGGCCGACGCGGAGCGCGCCGCCGGCGTCGCGCCAGGCGATCGAGCCGCCGCCGGCGCCGACGGTGTGAATCGCGATCATCGGCAGCGCCAGCGGGCGATCGGCGATCGTCGCCGAACTCTGCTCCTGGACGGCGCCCGAGTCGACCACGCACACATCGCAAGACGTGCCGCCCATGTCGAAGCAAACGGCGTCGAGCTGGCCGCTGGCTCGCGCTACGAACGCCGCCCCGGCGGCACCGCCCGCCGGTCCGGAGAGGACCGTCCAGGCCGCGTGGCCGGCCGCCGCGTCAACGTCGATCAGGCCGCCGTTTGACTGCATGATCCTGGGATCCGGCAGGCCGTCACGCTGACACCGTTCGCGCAGCCGGCGCAGATAGCCGGCCAGCAGCGGCGAGAGGGCGGCGTCAACCTCAGTCGTGGCGGCGCGCTCGAACTCCCTGAACGTGCCGACGACCTCGTGCGACAACGAAACATGCGCGTTGGGCAACTCGGCTGCGATCGCGGCCGCCACCAGCCGCTCGTGCTCGGGATGGCGATAGGAGTGCAGCAGCACGATCGCGACCGCCTCCGGGTCGCAGCCGGCAACAGCGCGCGCGAGCCGCTGCGCCTCGCCCGGGTCCAGTTCGCGCAGCACGCCCTCCGGGGTCATCCGCTCACGGGCGCCGAAGCGCCGGCCCTCGGGCGTCAGCGGCGCCGGAGGTGCGACGCACAGGCGGTAGAGCTCGGGTCGGTTCTGGCGCCCGAGCGCCACGATGTCGGTGAAGCCCTCGGTGGCGACGAACGCCGTTCGCGCGGTCCGGCCCTCGAGCAGCGCGTTGGTGGCCACCGTCATCCCGTGCGAGAACGCCGACACCTCGCCGGCCCGAGCGCCGGCGAGCTCGAGCACCGCAGCCACGGCGGCGATCACGCCCTCGGACTCGTCACGCGGTGTGGTCGGCGCCTTCGCGGTCACGACTCGGCCGCCGACCGCGAGCACGGCGTCGGTGAACGTCCCACCGACATCGACGCCGAGCAGCATCGGCGCACGGTACACCGCCCCCGGCGCCGCCAGGGTTCAAGCCAAACCAGTGGTGGGGCACACGGGCCCGCGAATGCGGGCCCCTGATGACCCTTCAGGCGGCCAGCGCCGGCTCGATCTCCTCGGTCTCGGCGAGATGCTGGTGCGACGGGCAGTAGCCGTTGTGCGGCAGCGGCATCCGCTGGCACGGCGTGCCCTTGCGAGTGCTCGCGCGGCACTGCAGCGGATTGCCATACAGGTCATAGCCGTTCTGCGGCTGGCTGCGGAGGAACTCGTCGGCGAACGCCAGGTAGCGCTCGATTACGCGCAGCACGCGGGGCTGGGCGCACATCGGGAAGTAGATCCGGATGTCGTTGAAAAGCGTCTTCGACGGGTGGGCGAAGTAGTGGCGGTCGGTCGCGAGACGCTCGACTGCGGCCTCGCAGGCACGCAATACCCGCTCGTGGTTGGCATGAGGACAGCTCCCGTGCGGATCCTCGATGACCTCATTGGCGATCTCCCTGTAGATCGCACGGCTGAACCGGTACATGGGTTTATATGTCTCCTGGGTTTCGGCGCTCCGGCCAGCGCCAAGCTTCTTACCTCGGCCATTGATACCCACAGGTTGTGAAGCTGCCCGGTGTCGGATTATTAACGCACTGTTAAGTGGCGCTCGCCCCGTTTGGCTTTCGCCCGTATCGGTCAGGCCCAACGCGCGGCGGTCGCGTCGCCGCCCAGCGCAAGCGTGAAGTGCATCTGATCGAGCTCCGGGTCGCGCTGCGGGAAGTCGGTGCGCAGGTGCGCGCCACGGCTCTCCTCGCGCGCGAGCGCCGAGCGGGCGATCAGCGCGACCAGCGGATGAGGGTCGCCGGCCAGGATCCGCAGGCCCTCGCCGCTGCGCTCCAGCCCGGCGTAGCGCCACAGCGCGGCGCGAGACTCGGGGGTGATCGAGAGATCGCGCGCGGGGCCGTCGGGGGCCGCGATCGGCGCCGTCGTCGGGGCGTCCCGCTGCGCGACCGCCGCCCGCGCCGCGCGCGCGCCGAACACGAAGCACTCGCTCAACGAGTTCGAAGCAAGGCGGTTGGCGCCATGCAGGCCGGTGCAGGAGCACTCTCCGACTGCGTACAGGCCGGGGAGCGTGGCGCGCCCGTCAAGGTCGGTCGCGATCCCGCCCATCATGTAGTGCGCTGCCGGCGCGACCGGGACCAGCTCGGTCTCAGGATCGATCCCGGCCCGGCGCAGGGCGCTGACGACGTTGGGGAACAGCGCCGGATCGACGTCCCGCATATCGAGCCCGACCGCTCTGGCGCTGCTGGAGTCGAGCACCCGCTGGACGGCGCGGGCGACCTCGTCGCGCGGCGCGAGCTCATCGACGAACCGCTGTCCGGAGCCGTCAAGCAGCCGCGCCCCCTCGCCGCGGACGGCTTCGGTGACCAGAAAGCCGTCGGCGCCGTTGTCGCCGACCACGGCCGTCGGATGAAATTGCATCAGCTCCAGATCCGCGAGCTCGGCGCCGGCATCGAACGCGAGCATCAACCCGCCGCCGATCGCCCCGAGCGGGTTCGTCGTCCGGGCCCACAGGGCGGCCGCACCGCCGGTCGCGAGCACGATCGCGCCCGCCTCCAGCCGGCCGCCGTCGGCGAGCCCGACGCCACACGCGCGTTCGCCGTCGGTGACGACCCGGACCACCCGCCGGCGCTCGAGCACCTCGATCCGGTCGTCCTGGGCGACCAGCGCCGACAGCTGGCGGATCAGCCGCCGGCCGGTTGCGGCGCCGCCCGCGTGGACGATCCGGCGGACGCTGTGGCCGCCCTCGAGACCGAGCGCGAAGTTGCCGTGGCGGTCGGCGTCGAAGCGCACGCCGAGCGAGGCGAGGTCGTCGACGGCCGCCGGGGCCTCCGCGCACAGGACCCGCGCGGCGGACTCGCGGACCGAGCCGCGGCCGGCCGCGATCGTGTCGGCGAGGTGGAGGTCCGGGCTGTCATCCTGGGCCAGCGCCGCGGCCAGCCCGCCTTGGGCCCAGTAGCTCGAGGACTCCGCTAGCGGCGTCGCCGAGACGAGCGCCACGCTGGCGCCGTTGCGTGCGGCGCAGATCGCCGTGTACAGACCGGCGGCACCGGCACCGACCACCGCGACGTGGGTCTCCGATCCGTGCACCTGCAGGTACGGTACTGGCCGATGGCCAACGTCCCCGTGTTCCTCGAGCATCCATCATCGCTTTCCCACGACACCGGGACTCATCCAGAGCAGGCCGCGCGGATCGTCGCGATCGAGTCAGAGCTGTCAAACCGCGGCTGGCTTGGCTATCAGCGGGTCCGGTCGCCCGAGGTCGAGCGGTCGGTGCTGGCGGCCGTCCACCCCGAGCCGTTCATCGCCGCGATCGAGCAGATCGCGGCCGCCGGTGGCGGCCACATCGACGCCGACACGATCGTTAGCGAGGGGTCCTTCGAGGCGGCGCTGCACGGCGCCGGGGGAGCGGTGCAGCTGGTCGACCTGCTGCTCAGCGGGGCGGCCCCGTCCGGGTTCAGTTCGCACCGTCCACCCGGCCATCACGCCGAACGGGCGCGGGCGATGGGCTTCTGCCTGTTCAACAACATCGCCATCGCGGCCCGGCATGCGCTTGACGCGCACGGGCTCGATCGGGTGATGATCCTCGACTGGGACGTTCACCACGGCAACGGGACCAATGACATCTTCCACTCCGAGCCGAGGGTCCTGTTCGTCTCGATCCACCAGTCGCCGCTGTATCCCGGCACCGGCCCCGCGTCGGACGTCGGGTCGGGAGAGGGCATCGGTTACACCGTCAACCTCCCGGTCGACCCCGGCTCCGGTGACGAGGTGTACCGGTCACTCGTCGACGGCGTCGCGGTCGAGCTTGCGCGCTCGTTCAGACCGCAGCTGATCCTGATCTCGGCCGGCTTCGACGCCCACCGCGACGACCCGCTCGCCGACTGCCGGGTGACCGAGGCCGGCTTCGCGGCGATGGCGGGCTCGATCCGCGATCTCGCCGCCGAGCTCGAGGTCCCGGTCGGCGGCGTGCTCGAGGGTGGATATTCGCTCGGGGCGCTGTCGCGGTCGGTGGCGGCGATGCTCGAGGCGCTGAGCGCCCCGCCGAGCGCTGCGGCCCCGCCCGGGCCGCTGGCGTCCGAGGCGCGCAACGCGCGCCGGCGTCTGGCGGAACGCTGGCCGGCGCTCGCCGGCTGAGCTCAGGGGACGCGGGCTGGGGACGATCTTCGACGGGCCCTCACCCGTCGAGCAGGCGGTGCCAGGCGTCGAGCACGCGGGCGGCCATCGCGTCGGCAGAGAACGCCTGGGCACGTGCGCGCCCCTCGATCCGCGGATCGGCCGCCTGCAGGTGGGGCTCGAGCGCCTGCGCCCAGGTCCGGGCGTCAAACGGGGCGCACAGCGCTCCGGCGATGCCGCCCAGCGCCTCGGGGGCGACCCCGACCGGGGTTGCGAGGACCGGGACGTCACAGGCGAGCGCTTCGAGCGTCGCGAGCCCGAATCCCTCCCGGTCGGAGGGGACCAGCACCGCGTTGGCAGCGTTGACGTGCAATGGCACCTGAGCCGGCTCGATGTCGACGAGCGTCAGCAGCCGGACTCCCGCGGCCAGCTGCTGGGCGCGATCGAAGCGCTTCTCCGGCCGCGCCGGGTCGGCCGCGAACAGGAGGTACGGACCGTCGGGGTGCAGGCCGAGCTGCGCGCGCGCCTGGCGTCGGTCGATCGGCTTGAAGCGGACCGTGTCGACGCCCGACGGCAGCACCGCGCGCCGGCCCGGTGAAGCGGCCCAGCGCGGAACCCGGAGCGCAAGCCGGTCGGAGACCGTGGCGACCAGGTCGCACAGCCGCAGGCCTGCGAGCGTGACCGGGCGAGACAGCGGATGGGCGAGATCGGTCCCATGGAGCGTCACGACCCGCTTGCGGGCGGAGGCGGCGAGCGCCGGCCAGACGGTCAGACCGAAGTGCGCGTGGACGATGTCAAAGCGCTGTCCGGCATGGGCTCTGCGCAGCCGCGCAGCGGCGCCGACGTAGTCGCCGCCGAACGAGAACACCTCGATCTCAGCCACGTCTGCGCGGCGCAGGGCCTGCACCTGGTCGGCGACGAAGCTCCCGAACCAGGGCCGGTCGGGCGTCGGGTACATGTTGGTGACGATCAGGGCGCGCACGGATCTGCTGTCGGCGAGCGTATCCACGCAGGCCGTCGGTCTTCGCTTCCGGGGCCGCTCGGGGCGACCTCGCTGACCGCCGATATACGCAGTTCAGAGACCGAGGTACCGCGGTTCAGACCCGGTTTCGGCGGAGTTGCCGCTCGCTTTGGCACCATGGACGTTATGTCTGCACTCGCCGAGCTCCCGGTGGCCGTGTTCGACTCCGGGGTCGGCGGCCTCACGGTCCTGCACGAGCTGCTCGTCTCGCTGCCGACCGAGGATTACTCATATCTCGGCGACACCGCCCGCTTCCCGTACGGCCAGCGCAGCCAGGACGAGCTGCGCAGGTTCGCGATCGAGATCACCGATCATCTGCTCGAATCGGGCGCCAAGCTGCTGGTCGTCGCCTGCAACGCGGTCAGCTCGGCGGCGCTCGGGACGCTCGAGGACCATCTCTCGCGCAGCGGGCGCGAGATCGACGTGATCGGCGTGGTCGCGCCCGCGACGCAGCTGGCGGTGGCGGGCAGCAGGAGCGGGCGGATCGGCCTGCTCGCGACGCCGGCGACGGCCGCGAGCGGCGCCTACGAGCGCGCCGTGCTCGCCGCCGATCCACACGTCCACATCGAGACCGTCGCCTGTCCCGACCTGGCGCCCCTGATCCAGCTGGGCTTCCCGTACGACGAGCAGGTGGTCGAGACCGTGCGCCAGTACTGCGCGCCGCTGCGCGAAGCCGAGGTCGACACGGTGATCCTCGGCTGCACCCACTATCCGCTCGTCGCGCCGATGCTCCAGCGCGCGCTGGGCCGGGGGGTGACGCTCGTGACCTCGGGCGCCGGCGTGGCCCGCAGCGTCGAGCGCGCGCTGACATCGCGGGAGCTGCTCAACCCCCGGCGTGGCGAGGGCAGCTACCGCTTCTCCTGCACCGGTGATGTGGATGCGTTCCGTGCGATCGGCACCCGCTTTCTCCAGATGCCGCTCGGGGAGGTGACTCACGTGGAGCTCGGTGCCCGGATCGCGGCATGAGCCCCGCCGCGAAGAGCCGCGAGCGCAGCTACGGCCGCGCTGCCGACCAGCTGCGCCCGGCGACGATCGAGCCCGGATTCGTCCGCACGGCGACCGGGTCGGCACTGATCTCGATGGGCGAGACGCGGGTGATCTGCACCGCCTCGGTCCAGGAGACCGTGCCGCGGTGGCTGGCGGGCTCGGGCCGCGGCTGGGTGACGTCCGAGTACGGGATGCTGCCGGCATCGACCGGCGAGCGAAAGCAGCGCGACGTGAGCAAGGGCCGGCCCGACGGGCGCACGGTGGAGATCCAGCGGCTGATCGGTCGCTCGCTGCGGGGTGTGATCGACTTCGCTGCGCTGGGCGAGCGCACGATCTACGTCGACTGTGACGTCCTGCAGGCCGATGGCGGCACCCGCTGCGCATCGATCACGGGCGGGATGGTCGCCCTGCAGCTCGCCTGCAATCACCTGATCGAGCAGGGACTGCTGCAGCGCTCACCGCTGACGGGCTCGGTCGCGGCCGTCTCGTGCGGGATCGTCGACGGGATTGCGCTGCTCGACCTCGACTACTCCGAGGACTCGACCGCCGAGGTCGACGCGAACGTGGTCATGACCAGCGACGGGGGATTGGTCGAGGTGCAGGCGACGGCCGAGCGGACACCGCTGTCGCGCGCCCATCTCGACGACCTGCTCGCGCTGGCGGCACTCGGGATCGAGTCGCTGCGCGCGCTGCAGGACGAGACGGTCGTCGGCGCGGCTCGCTGAAGCGATGGCGATCCCCGCGTCGCTCGTGCTGGCGACCCGCAATCCGCACAAACTGCGAGAGTTCGAGCGCCTGCTGGCGCCCGCGTCGATCACCGTCGAGCCGCTTCCGGACGGGATCGCGCTGCCGCCCGAGGTCGGCGACACGTTCGACGCCAACGCGCTGCCAAAGGCGCGGGCCGCCGCGGCCCAGACCGGCCGCCCCGCGATCGCCGACGACTCCGGGATCGAAGCCGATGCGCTCGGCGGCCGGCCCGGCGTCCACTCGGCCCGCTACGCCGGGTTGCGATCAGACGACCAGGAGAACCTCGACAAGCTGATGCGTGAGGCGCCGCCGGGCAGCGGGCTGCGGTACGTGTGTGCGCTCGCGTTCGTCGACCCCGTCAACGACACCGAGCGCGTCTTCTGGGGCGACAGCCACGGACGCCTGGCCGTCCAGCCACGGGGTGACCGCGGGTTTGGCTATGACCCGGCGTTCCTGCCTGACGGAGACTTCGGTGGCAGGACGATGGCCGAGCTCAGCGACGAGGAGAAGGATCTGATCAGCCATCGCGGCCGCGCCGTCCGCGCGATGCTGCGCTGGCGTGGGGGCGCGCCATGAGCGAGCTCAACGGCGCCACAGCAGAGCCGCAGCTCAAGCAGCGCACGGCAGCGCTCTCGGTGCTCTCCAATTCGGCGCTGATCCTGATGAAGGTGATCGCCGGGACGGTGACGGGGTCGGTCGCGATCCTGACCGAGGCGGTCCACTCGAGCATCGACCTGGTCGCCTCGGTGGTCGCTTACTTCTCGGTTCGCAAGGCCGATGAACCGGCCGATGAGGGCCATCGCTACGGGCACGAGAAGATCGAGAACCTGGCCGCGGCGATCGAGGGGATTCTGATCCTGGTCGGATCGGCGGCGATCGCGTTTGAGGCGATCCGCCACCTGATCAACCACAAGAGCGTGCAGATGGTCGGGATCGGCATCGCGGTGATCGGGGTCTCGATGCTCGTCAACGTCGGTGTCGCGCTGAGATTGCGCCGGGCGGCGGCGCGCACGGGGTCCCCGGCACTCGCCGGTGACGCGGCCCATCTCGGAACCGACGCGCTGACATCGGCCGCGGTGTTGGTGGGTTTGGTGCTGGTCGCGATCACCGGTGCCCAGTGGATCGACCCGGTCGTCGCGCTCGCGGTCGCGTGCGTGATCGTGACCACCGGCGTGCGCCTGCTCGCGCAATCCACGCGCGTCCTGGTGGACGAGTCGTTGCCGCCGGACGAGGTCGAGGTGATCCGGGAAGCGATCGCGGCGTTCGCGACCAGCGGCGTCGTCGGATATCACGAGCTGCGCACGCGCAGGGCCGGCGCACGCCGCTACGTCGACCTCCATGTCCAGTTCCGCGCCGGGACGTCGCTCGAGGACGCCCATCGGACCGCGCACGAGCTGCAGGATGTGATCGCCGATCGGCTGCAGGGCACCGATGTTCTGATCCATCTCGAACCCGAGGATCGCGTCAGGCCCGGCGAGGTCCTGATCGCTCAGGCGCACTCGCGTACCGGCGCGCACGATTGACGACGCCGCGCGGGATCGCCGCCGGGCGCCTGCGCGAAACCCGTCAGGTCAGGTTGATGGCCGCCGACATCGCGACCGCGAACGTCACTCCCGCGTAGCCGTAGTAGCCCTCGAGCACGAGGATCAGCACGGCGATCAGGCACGCCAGCGACGTGGCCAGCCATGCGAGGCGGCCGAGATCCACCTGCGTATTGTCGTCGCCCGCGGCATCGCCGGGCGCATGCTCGGGCGCAGCCACCGATTCCGGTTGGGCGGGACCGCCGGGCTGAGGCGGTGTCTGTGATCGCTGTGAGCTGGTCGTCGTCATCGCATGCAACAGTGCCAGGACATGATCTTGGCGCGTTCGCCGGTCGTTACGGGGTCACGACGGCAGCTGGTCTGCCGCTGTGATTGTCCGGCTCCGGCCCGCCGCAGGTCATGTTCTCGCGCACTCATTGTCCACTACGGCGCCTCTAGGGCTCGCGATCGCCCATTTCGACGGCGGTTTGTCGCTCGCAGGGCGCCTCAAGTATGTGATTCATTCCCGCAATTTGCGCGAAACCGCGGTCACCCCCGTCCACACTGGGGATGGGTCACGGTGAGAATGGGCAGGTTAGGGAGGTTCGGCCGCCTTGGTCGTCCGGGGACCGTGTTAGCGTCGAGAATTCCTACCAAGTTAGAAGGAGGAGCAAGTGACGAAGTCTGAGTTCGTAGACCAGGTCGCAGATCGGGCCGGGTTGAGCAAGAAGGACGCCGGAGATGCCGTCGATGCGATGCTCGAGACGATCGAGGGAGCGCTGCGGCGCGGCAGCGATGTCACCTTCTCCGGCTTCGGCAAGTTCAGCGTCTCGCATCGCAGCGCCCGCGAGGGCCGTAACCCTGCGACCGGCGAGCGGATCCAGATCGCGGCCTCGCGGGTGCCCAAGTTCACCGCTGGTGCTGCGCTGAAGAAGGCAGTCAAGTAGCGCCCTCGAGTTCGTCGCAGCAAGAACGCGCCGGCGACGGCGGCGCCGGAGCGGACGAGGTGGGCGTCCGTCCGGCGGCGACCGGCTCCGTCGGCCAGCATTCATTTGGCGATCGGCTTGCTCGGGCGGTTGATGAGCGCACGTCCCAGATCGTGCTGGGGCTCGATCCCGATCCGGTGCGGTTGTGGCCACGCGCACTCGAGCTCGCCGGCGGTGAGGGCTCAGACGTCACGGGCAGGTCGCCTGCCGCGGCCGCGGCCCGGGCGGTCGCCGCGCACTGCCGGCTCGTACTCGAAGCCACCGCGGAGCAGTGCGTCGCGGTCAAGCCCCAGATCGCGTGCTTCGAGCGGCTCGGGGCGCCAGGGTGGACTGCGCTCCAGGAGGTGGTCGCCGATGCGCAGGAGCGCGGACTGCTCGTCATCTGCGACGGCAAGCGCGGCGACATCGACGTCACCGCCCGGGCCTACGCACAGGCGTACTTTGGCGAGACCGAGACCCCGTTCGGGACCGTCGCCGGGATCGGCGCCGATGCGCTGACCGTCAATCCGCTGCTTGGCGCCGACTCGATCGAGCCGCTGCTCGACGCCGCCCGGGCACGAGGCGCCGGACTGTTCGTGCTCGTGAGGACGTCGAATCCCGGCGCCGCCGACGTCCAGGAGCAGGAGCTTGCCGCGGGCGGCACGGTCAGCGAGCGCCTGGCCGCGATGGTGTCGCAGCTCGGTGCCGCAGGAGTCGGCGAGTGGGGGGTCGCCGACGTCGGCGCGGTCACCGGGGCAACAGCACCCGAGCGTCTGGCATCACTGCGCGAGACGATGCCCAACGCGCCGTTCCTGCTGCCCGGCGTCGGCGCCCAGGGAGGCCGGGTCCAGGACCTCGCGGCGGCGTTCGTGCCCGGCCGGGCGGGAGGGCTGATCTCCTCTTCGCGCGGAATCGTGCACGCGTTTGAACAACGGGGCTCGCAACCGGCAGACGCGGCCCGCGCCGAGGCGGCGCGCCTGCGAGAGCTGGCCTGGAACCTTGTCGACTGACCGCCGCCAGGCGGCGGTCGGAGCCGGCCGGGGCTTGGCGCCAAGCGCCCGCCCGGCGTCGAGTCGCGGTCGCTGCAACCCCGATCGCAGGCTGGAGTCAAGCGCCGACGCGCCTGTATGATCGGCGGCGCGATGGTGGCAAAAAGCGCGCGCTACCTGGCGCCGATCGCACTCGCCGCTGTGGCAGTGGTGACCTATGTGATCGTCCACTCGGGACTTGTCACCCATCACACGCCGGTCACGCAGTCGACCAATCTGGCGACCGGCGGCCACCACTCCCACCACAGACGTCGGCTGCCGAAGTTCTACGTCGTCAAGTCAGGTGACACGCTGAGCGAGATCTCGGTCAAGACCCACGTTCCGATCCTCCGGATCACGACGCTCAACCCCAACATCAGCCCGAACAGCCTCCAGACGGGGCAGCGCCTGAGGCTGCGGCGTTGAGACGGCAGCACCGCGCCTTGGCCGCCGCCCGGTTCCGGCTGCTCGCGGCGACCGCCGCGTGCTGCATGACGCTGGTCTGGTCTGCAGCCGCGAGCGCCGCCGTCCCGGCCGCTGCCCGGCCACAGCTGTCTGTCACCGCCGCGATCCTGATCGAGCAGAGCACCGGCCAGCGGCTGTACGGGTACAGGGTCAACCGCGAGCGGCCGATCGCGAGCACGACCAAGCTGATGACGGCGCTGGTGACGCTCCAGCATGAGCACCATCTGAGCAAGATCTTCACTGCGCCCGACTACGTCGCGGCCCCATCGGACTCGCAGATCGGGCTCGTCCCCGGGGAGCAGATGAGCGTCCACGACCTGCTGCTCGCGCTGATGCTGCCAAGCGCCGACGACGCCGCCGAGGACCTCGCCTACAACGTCGGCCACGGATCCGTTGGCCGCTTCATCGGGATGATGAACCGCGAGGCGCGCAAGCTGGGGCTCAACCACACCCACTACTCGACGCCGATCGGTCTCGACACGCCGGGCAACTACTCGACCGCGGCCGACCTGGTCAAGCTCGCGAGCTACGACCTGACGCACTCGCCGTACTTCAAGCGGATCGTCGCGCTTCCCCACGCGGTCCTGCTGTCGGGCTCGCACCAGCGCTACGTGGTCAATCGCAATGACCTGGTGGCCGAGTATCCGTGGATCGACGGCGTCAAGACGGGCCATACCGACGACGCCGGTTACGTCCTGGTCGCATCGGGGCATCGACGCGGTATGACACTGGTCAGCGCGGTGCTTGGGACCTCAAGCGAAGACGCGCGCGATGACAACACGATGGCGCTGCTCGACTACGGGTTCGCGAACTTCCATCTGGTCAAGCCCGTTCGTGCGGGCGAGGTGCTGGCCCGGCCGGCGGTGCGCTATCGCTCGGGCCGGCCGGCGGCGCTCGTCGCCGCGGGGCCGTTCACGCACGTCGTCGGCAACCACGACCACGTGCGGGTGGTCGTACACGCTCCGAAGCAGTTGACCGGCCCGCTCGCTCGCCATGCCAGGCTCGGCACGGCGGTCGTGCTCGTCGACGGGCGGCCCGTGGCACACATCCCGCTGCTGCTGGCCAAGGCCGTGCCGGCGATCAGCCCGCTCACCAGCGCGGTGCACTTCATCACCCGGCCGCTGACGCTCATGTTGCTCGTGATCGCGATCGGCGGTGCGACCGCGCTAGCGTTCCTGTTGCGACGACGCAGACGCGCGCAAGCAGCTCAGGGAGGATTGGAGGCTGCATGATCATCACTGTCACGCTCAACGCAGCGATCGACAAGACGCTCGAGGTTCCGAGCTTCACGCCCGGGCGGCGCCACCGCACCGTCGGCCAGACGACGATGCCGGGCGGCAAGGGCGTCAACATCGCGCGGGCGATCAAGCAGCTCGGTCAGCCGGTGATCGCCACCGGTTTTGCCGGCGGCGCGACCGGCACCCGGATCGTCGAGGCGCTGAGCGACGAGTCGATCCTCAGCGACTTCGTCCGGATCCGGGAGGAGTCGCGCACGAACACCGTCGTTCTCGATCCGACCACCGGGCTGCATACCGAGATCAACGAACGCGGTCCGGCGGTCGCCGACCAGGAGCTGCACCTGTTCCGCGAGAAGCTTCTCTACCTGGCCAAGGGGGCGAGCATCTGCGTGTTCGCGGGCAGCCTGCCGCGCGGCGTCGAGCAGGACTCCTACTGCTCGCTGATCCGCGACGTGCGCCGGCTCGGCGTGACCACGATGCTCGACACCGAAGGCGAGCCGCTACGGCTGGCGATGAAGGGCGAGCCGGACCTCGTCTCGCCGAACGAGCTCGAGGCCGAGGAGCTCGTCGGCCACGAGTTCAACGACTCAGACGACCGCGCGCAGGCCGTCACCGAGATGACCCGGCTGGGCGCACACGAGTCGATCATGACCGTGTCGGACGGCTGCTACGCGAAGGTCGTCGAAGACGGTGCCTCGACGCTCGTGCGAGTGCAGATCCGCGAGCAGGAGGCGCGCTCCGTCGTGGGCTCGGGAGACGCGTTCCTGGCCGGGTATGTCGCGGCGCGGTACGGCGGCCGGAGCCCGGTCGAGTGCCTGCGGTTCGGGGTTGCCTGCGGGGCCGAGTCGACGCTGCACTTCGGTGCCGGGGTGATCGATCCCGGACGCGTGGATCGGCTCCTCAACGAGGTGCAGGCCGAGCACCTCGTGGTCGGCGCTGAGATCGGCTGAGCGGGCCGAGCGCGAGCCGGTGGAGCGGTCCGGAGGTGCCCTTGGCCGCTGCTAGGATCGGTCTCCCATGGTTGCCGCCATCTCGACGGACTTCATGTCCGAGTCACGATCTACGCTCCGCAGATGGAAGTAGAGATCGGACGCGGCAAGAAGGCCCGGCGGGCGTACGGGTTCGACGATATTGCGATCGTCCCCTCGCGGCGCACGCGCGACCCAGATGACATCGACATCACGTGGACGCTCGGTCCCTACCGGTTCGAGCTCCCGATGCTGGCCGCCGCGCTCGACGGAGTGGTTTCCCCTGAGAGCGCAGGCATCATCGGCAAGCTCGGCGGCCTCGCGGTGCTCAACCTCGAGGGCATCTACTGCCGCTACGAGGACGCGGACGCGCAGCTCGAGCGGATCGCGAGCTTCTCGAGGGAGATCGCGACCCGCGAGATGCAGGACATCTACCGCGAGCCGGTCAAGCCAGAGCTGATCGCGCGGCGAATCGAGGAGATCAAGTCCCACGGCGTGGTCGCGGCCGCCTCGCTGACCCCGCAGAAGGTGCGGACCCACTATGAGGTCGCGCTCGAGGCCGGGCTCGACATCCTCGTCATCCAGGGCACCGTCGTGTCGGCCGAGCACGTCTCGCGGGACGAGAGCCGGCCACCACTGAACCTGAAGGAGTTCATCCGCGAGCTGGCTCCGACGCCGGTGATCGTCGGCGGCTGTGCCTCCTACCACACGGGCTTGCACCTGATGAGGACCGGCGCTGCCGGAGTCCTGGTCGGGGTGGGCCCGGGCGCGATCTGCACGACGCGTGGTGTGCTCGGCATCGGCGTGCCGCAGGCGACCGCGATCGCGGACGTCGCGGCCGCGCGCTCGCAGCACATGCTCGAGACCGGTGACTACGTCAAGGTGATCGCCGACGGCGGGATGCGCAACGGCGGTGACATCGCCAAGGCGGTCGCATGCGGCGCCGACGCGGTGATGCTCGGCTCGGCGCTGGCGCGCGCGTACGAGGCTCCGGGCCACGGCTACAACTGGGGGATGGCGACCTTCCATCCAACCCTGCCGCGCGGAACCCGCGTCGCAACGACACAGAACGGGACCCTCGAGGAGATCATCAAGGGACCCGCGCGTGAGAACGACGGGACGTTCAACCTGATGGGCGGACTGCGCACGTCGATGGCGACTTGCGGATACCGGGACATCGCGGAGTTCAACCGCGCCGAGCTGATGGTCGCGCCGGCGCTGCAGACCGAGGGCAAGCACCTCCAGCGCGAGCAGGGCGTCGGAATGGGCGCCGGCAGCCGAGCCGCGACGGTCGGTGTCGCCGACTAGTCCTTCCGCCGCTGCGGATCTAGAGGTTCCCGGGGGATCCGACGGGGCGCGCGAGGCCTCGGTCGAGGATCTGCGGTCAGAGGTGCCGACGGCGGTCGACGAGGTCATCGTGCTCGACTACGGCGGCCAGTACTCACAGCTGATCGCCAGGCGCGTCCGCGAGTGCGGCGTCTTCTCCGAGCTGCTGCCCCACCACGTTGGCGCCGCCGAGGTCGCGCGTCGTCGGCCCAAGGGCGTGATCTTGTCGGGCGGTCCGGCGTCGGTCTACGCCGACGGGGCGCCGCCGCTGCAGTCAGAGCTGCTCAAGCTCGGCGTGCCGGTGCTGGGCATCTGTTATGGGATGCAGCTGCTGGCGCTCGAGCTCGGCGGCCGCGTCGAGGGTGCCGAGGTCGGGGAGTTCGGACGCTCGCGGCTGACCGTCTCAGACACCGGCCGGCTGCTGGCCGGCACTCCGGGCGAGCAATCGTGCTGGATGTCGCACCGCGACACGGTCTTCTCGCCGCCGCCCGGGTTCACGGCGCTGGCGTCGTCGACCGCGTCGCCGGTGGCCGCATTCGAGTCCGTGCAAGAGGGCGTGTACGGGATCCAGTTTCACCCCGAGGTGGTTCACACCCCGTACGGCCAGCAGGTGCTGTCCAACTTCCTGATCGACATCTGTGGCTGCAGCGGAAGCTGGAGCGCCGCCTCGGTGATCGAGGATCAGATCGCCCGGATCCGAGCGCAGGTCGCCGACGGGCGCGCGATCTGCGGCCTCTCGGGAGGGGTCGACTCGAGCGTCGCCGCGCTGCTCGTGCACCGTGCGATCGGCGACCGGCTGACATGCGTGTTCGTCGACCACGGGCTGATGCGCAAGAACGAGGGCGAGCAGGTCATCTCCGCCTTCCGGGACCACTTCAAGGTGCCGCTGGTGGCGGTCGACGCATCCGACCGCTTCCTCGGCCGCCTACGGGGGGTCAGCGACCCCGAGCGCAAACGCAAGCTGATCGGCGCCGAGTTCATCCGCGTGTTCGAGGAACAGGCATTGAAGCTCGACGACGTGCGGTTCCTCGTCCAGGGGACGCTCTACTCGGACGTGATCGAGTCCGGCGGGGGCACCGGCGCGGCGACGATCAAGTCACACCACAACGTCGGCGGCCTTCCCGAGGACCTCGAGTTCGAGCTCGTCGAGCCGCTCCGGGCGCTGTTCAAGGACGAGGTGCGCGCGGTCGGCGCCGAGCTCGGTCTGCCCGAGCGCCTCGTGTGGCGCCAGCCATTCCCGGGGCCGGGGCTCGCGATCCGGATCGTCGGCGGTGAGGCGACCCGCGAGCGGCTCGACACGCTCCGCGAAGCCGACGCGATCCTCCAGGACGAGATCCGCAAGGCGGGCCTGTATCGCGAGTTGTGGCAGTCCTTCTGCGTGCTGCCCGACATCCGCACGGTCGGGGTCCAGGGCGACGAGCGGACCTACGGCAACGTGATCGCGATCCGCGCGGTCACCAGCGACGACGCGATGACGGCCGACTGGGCCCGGCTCCCGTACGACCTGCTCGAGCAGATCGCGTCGCGGATGATCAATGAGATCCGCCCCGTGGGGCGCGTCGTGCTCGACATCACCAGCAAGCCGCCGGGCACGATCGAGTGGGAGTAGGCCGGCGCGCCGTCAGGCCTGGCGCTGCTGGTCATGCAGGAACGCGCCCCTCATGATCGGGACCACGTAGGGGCTCAGGTCCTCGGGCAGCTGGGCGCGGTCAAACCACTGCGCGACATCGAGCTCTCCAAGGTCCAGGGTCAGTTCGGGGGTCGTGTCCAGATCCGCACGAAAGCAATGGATCTTGTCCCGCCGATGGTCGATACGGCCTTCGATCTCGCCGAACTTGACCCAGTCGGCGGAACCGAGACCGAGCTCCTCGTCCATCTCGCGGCGGGCCGTCACCTGTGGCGGTTCCCCCCGCTTGACAGCACCGCCCGGCACGTCCCATGAGCGCCGGCCGTAGGTGTGACGGACGAGCAGCACACGGTCCTCGGCGGTCACCAGGCACTTGACGCCCTGCTTATGTGGCCGCCAGAAGAACCACAGCACCTGCAGGCCGCGATATGCGCCGCGGTATCCCAGCCGGCGCACGCCCACCGGAAGCTCCATTGCATGAGC
Source organism: uncultured Solirubrobacterales bacterium (assembly GCA_963770885.1). Classification (GTDB taxonomy): domain Bacteria; phylum Actinomycetota; class Thermoleophilia; order Solirubrobacterales; family Solirubrobacteraceae; genus Palsa-465. The sequence continues at coordinate 1,177,084 of CAVYRI010000005.1, forward strand.
GTAAGCGGTGGCGGTACTCGGCATCCGGCGAGGTCGCCGGTGCACCGTTTCGGCGCCGCATCCAGCACTGTCGAGGATTGACTATCATCGACGTCGGCCGCGCGTCATCGCGCGGCTTGTGCATGCCATGAAGACCTACGTAGCCACCCCCGCAGATCGAGAGCGCAACTGGCTGATCGTCGACGCCTCCGGGCAGACGCTCGGCAGGCTGGCGACCCAGATCGCGGACGCCCTGCGGGGGAAGCGCAAGCCGACCTATACCCCACACGTCGACACCGGCGACTTCGTGATCGTGATCAACGCCGAGAAGATCTCGGTCACCGGTAACAAGCTCGCCGACAAGCGTTATTACCGTCATTCGGGCTACCCGGGCGGTCTTCGGTCCCGCACGCTGTCAGAGATGCTCGAGCGGCGTCCCGAGGAGGTGATCCGGCGCGCGGTCAAGGGCATGCTGCCCCGCAACCGTCTGGCGCGCCGGCAGATCACCAAACTCAAGGTTTACGCCGGGCCCGAGCATCCGCACGCTGCCCAGCAGCCTCAACCGATGGAGATCAAGTCGTGAGCGAAGCGGAGCACCCCGAGGACGAGCAGCGCAACGAGGAGTCCACGGCTCCCGAGGCGCCGGACGAGGAGCCCGCGGCCGCCGAGGAGCCCACGGCTCCCGAGGCGCCGGACGAGGAGCCCGCGGCCGCAGAGGAGCCCGCGGCGGCTGAGGAGCCCGTCGCTGCCGAGGAGCCCGAGCCCGCCGCCGAACCGGAGCCCGAGCCAGTCGCCGCCGAGCCCGAGCCGGCTGCTGAGACCGAGCCCGCGCCGGCTGCTGAGACCGAGCCCGCGCCGGACGCAGAGGCACCGCCCGCGCCGGACGCCGAGCCCGAGGCGGCGCCGGCCGCCGAGCCGGAGCCCGAGCCAGTCGTCGCGGAGTCCGCGCCTGAGCCGGCCGCCGAGACGCCGGCTCCGCCCGCTGCGGCCGCGCCGACCACCCCGGCGCAAGCCGAGGGGCAGGCAGAGGAGATCGAGATCGCGCCTCGCGAGCGTCCGGAGATCCCGGGCGCCGACCTGATCCCGGACATCGTCTCCGAGAGCGACGAGTTCCTCGACGCCGAGGCTCGCGCAGCCGCCGAGGCCGAGGCCGAGGAGGCCGCGCTCGAGGGTGACGAGGACACGGTCGACGAGGCACGGCCGATCGCCGACGCCGCGATCGACCTGGCGGCCGGGGCTCGCTACACGGCGACCGGCAAGCGCAAGACGGCCGTTGCCCGCGTGATCCTCAAGCCGGGCACCGGGACCTATTCGATCAACGGCAAGGAGCTCGACGCGTTCTTCCCACGCGACACGTTGCGGCGCGTGATCCGCCAGCCGCTGGAGACCGTCGGCTACGAGTCGCGGATGGACGTCGTCGCGCGGATGCACGGTGGTGGCGTCTCGGCACAGGCCGGCGCGCTGCGACACGGCATCTCCAAGGCGCTGCTCGACGCCGACCCGAACCTCAGGGGCGAACTCAAGCGACGCGGCTTTCTGACGCGTGACCCGCGGGTCAAGGAGCGTAAGAAGGCTGGGCTCAAGAAGGCCCGCAAGCGTCCGCAGTTCTCCAAGCGCTGACGAGCGACGCATGCCGCGCCAGCTGTTTGGCACGGACGGGGTACGGGGACGGGCGGGAGACTTTCTCAGCGCCGAGCTGGCGCTTGCGCTCGCGCGTACCGCGGTTGTGCGCTCGGAGCGGGCCAGGCCCCAGGTCCTGATCGTCCGTGATACGCGCGAATCGGGCGAGATGCTCGAGTCGGCGATTGCTGCCGGCGTCACGGCCGCCGGTGGGGACGCGCTGCTGGCCGGGGTGCTACCGACCCCCGCAGCGCCGATCCTGGTCCGGCGCCACGGGCTCGACATGGCGGCGGTCATCTCCGCCTCTCACAATCCCTACGAGGACAACGGGATCAAGCTGTTCGCCGCTGATGGCTTCAAGCTCGACGACGACACCGAGCACGAGATCGAGGCGGCGCTCTCGCAGCCGTTCGCAAACCCGGAGCGGATCGGCCGCGTCAATCGCCTCCACGGGGCGCTCGAGGACTACCTGCGTGAGCTGCACACTCGGTTCTCGGAGCTCGACCTGACCGGCGTCCGGGTGCTGCTCGACTGCGCCAATGGCGCCACCTTCCACGCCGCGCCGGAGATCTTCCGCCGGCTCGGTGCCGAGGTGGACGTGATCGCCGACGCGCCCGACGGTCGCAACATCAACGACGCCTGCGGTTCGACACATCTCGGGGCTGTGATCGAGCAGATGCGGTTGGTCGGCCACGACGTGGCGTTCGCCTTCGATGGCGACGGTGACCGCGTGCTGGCAGTCGACGGCGACGCCAAGATCGTCGACGGCGACGAGCTGATCGCGCTGGCCGCGATCCACCTGCACCGCCACGACCGCCTCGCCGGCGGCGGGGTTGCCGTCACGGTGATGACCAACTTCGGCTTTCACACCGCGATGGCGCAGGCGGGCGTCGAGGTGGCGACCACGGCCGTTGGCGACCGCTATGTGCTTGACGAGCTGCGAAAGCGTGGCTGGGCGCTCGGCGGCGAGCAGTCGGGGCACATCATCGACCTCGGATTCGGGCCGTGTGGGGACGGGATCGCGAGCGCGCTGCTGACGCTCGAGGCGCTCGGTGGACGTGACCTGCGCGAGCGTGACGCGATGGAGAAGCTGCCGCAGCGGCTGGTCAACATCAGGGCCGCCGACCGGGCCGCGCTGACCCGGGTGATGGAGGCCCAGCAGATGGCCGCCGCGATCGACCGCGAGGGAGCCGAGCTCGACGGCCGGGGGCGGGTGCTCGTCCGAGCGTCCGGAACCGAGCCGCTGATCCGCGTGATGGTCGAGGCGCCGACCGAGGGCGAGACCGACTCCGTCTGTGAGCGGCTGACGGGGGTCGTCGAGACCCTGCTGGGTGCGTAGCCGCCACGCCGGCGCTCCGCAATCGACCACACGCTGCAAGGACCGTGTACGGAATATGAGCCCGACGGGGTTAAAATTCGCTCCCAATCTGCCGATGGCTTTGCTTTAGGGCCCGGTCTGGGCCACCGGCCTGGCAACGCGCCACGAACCAGGAGGCTTGACAAATGTGCGGCATCGTCGGCTACGTCGGCCCCCGCGACGTCCAAAAGGTGCTGCTCGAGGGTCTTGAGCAGCTCGAATATCGCGGCTATGACAGCGCCGGGATCTCGGTCCTCGCCGGCGACCGGATCGACGCCGTGCGTGCGGTCGGCAACCTGAGCGCCCTGCGGGCGGCGATCGACGGGATGGAGACATCCGACGGCCCGGCGGTGGCGCTCGCCGAGCGTCCGCAGACCGGCACCGGGATCGGGCACACGCGGTGGGCTACCCACGGTCGCGTCACCGAGGAGAACGCCCATCCCCACTACGACACCACCGAGCGCGTGCACATCGTCGTCAACGGGATCGTCGAGAACTATGTCGAGCTCAGGGACGAGCTGCTGGCCGCGGGGGCGATCTTCACCTCCGAGACCGATGCGGAGGTGATCGCGCACTTGGTCGCGAGCGCCAACGACGGCGATCTGATTGCCGCCGTGCGTGACGCGTACGGACGGCTGCGCGGCCATTACGCGTTCGTCGCGATCAGTGCCGACGAGCCAGGCCTGCTGGTCGGCGCGCGCAAGGAGTGCCCGCTGATCGTCGGCCGCGGCGAGGGCGAGCAGTTCATCGGCTCAGCGATCCCCGCCTTCCTGCGCCACACGCGACACGTGCAATACATGGGCGATGACGAGATCGTCGTCCTGCGGCCCGAGGGGGTCGAGTTCCAGAGCGCCGCCGGCGAGCCGCTGGAGCGCGAGATCGTCGAGATCGACTGGGACGCTCAGACGGCCGAGAAGCAGGGCTATGAAACGTTCATGCTCAAGGAGATCAACGAGCAGGCAGGCGCGGTCGCCGAGACGCTCGGCGAGCGGGTCGCCCACGCCGATGGGATTGACCTCGGCGATCTGGGCACGATCACCGACGACTACCTGCGCGAGGTCCGGCGGATCGTGATCGTCGCATGTGGCACGGCGTACCACGCCGGCCTGATCGGCCGCTACGCGATCGAGCAGTGGGCGCGGATCCCGGTCGAGGTCGATATCGCCTCGGAGTACCGCTATCGCAACCCGGTCGTCGGCCCCGATGATCTGGTCGTCGGGATCTCCCAGTCGGGCGAGACCGCCGACACGCTGGCCGCGATGCGGACGGCGCGCGGGCGCGGTGCGAAGGTGCTGGCGGTGACCAACATCATGGGCGCCCAGGCGACGCGCGAGGCCGACGGCGTCCTCTACACCCGTGCTGGGCTCGAGGTCGGCGTCGCCGCGACCAAGACGTTCGTCAGCCAGATCGCGGCGATGTACCTGCTCGCGCTCCGGCTTGCCGAGCTGCGCGGGTCACTGGAGCCGTCGGTGCTGGCGGCGACCATCCACGAGCTCAAGCGGCTTCCGCATCTGATCGCCGAGGTGCTTGAGCGCGACGCCGAGCGGTGCAAGACGGTCGCGCGCGCCAACTACGAGGGCGACTTCTTCCTCTACCTCGGCCGCCACATCGGACTTCCGGTGGCACTCGAGGGGGCGCTGAAGCTCAAGGAGATTTCCTACATCGCGACCGACGCCTATGCGGCCGGCGAGATGAAGCACGGCCCGATCGCGCTGCTCGACGAGCACACGCCGGTGGTCGTCGTGGCGACGGAGTCGCCGGTGCTCGAGAAGGTGATCTCCAACATGCAGGAGGTCCGAGCCCGAGGCGCGCGCGTGATCGCGGTCGCCAGCGAGGGCGATGAGGTGATTGGCCAGCACGCCGACGACGTGATCCGCGTGCCGCACACCGACTGGATGCTGGCGCCGATCCTCGCCGTGATCCCGCTGCAGTTGCTCGCCTACAACATCGCTCGCCTGCGCGGACTCAACGTCGACCAGCCGCGGAACCTGGCGAAAACGGTCACGGTTGAGTGAACCCCGAGCGCGACGCGGCGTCGGCGACGGAGCATCCGGCGATCGGGATCGATCTGCTCGAGATCGAGCGGCTCGAGCGCGCGCTGGCTCGTCGCCCGCGACTGGCCGAGCGGCTGTTCACCGAGCAGGAACGTAGCTACGCCGCCTCGCGAGCCCGTCCGGGGCAGCACCTCGCGGCCAGGTTCTGCGCCAAGGAGGCGGTCGCCAAGGCGCTCGGGCTGCAGGCGTGGAGTTGGCTCGACGTCGAGGTCGTCTCCGCCGGCGGCCCGCCGGCGGTCAGGCTTCACGGCGCTGTGGCCGAGCGTGCCGCTAGCCTCGGGGTCATCGTGCGCGTCTCGCTCACCCACACTCGCGAGGATGCAGGTGCGGTGGCCGTGACCGAGCGTTCATCGCCCGAGCAGCGCCGACCGTGACGCCGCTGGCCGAGTGGCTGGCGCCGCTGCCGAACGCAGAGCAGCAGCGCGAGACCGATCGATGGGCGATCGAGGAGCGCGGGATCCCAGGCATCGAGCTGATGGAGAAGGCCGGGTCCGGGATGGCCGAGCTCGTCGACGAGGGCGCTCCCGAGGGACGGGTCGTCGTCGTCTGCGGGCGCGGCAACAACGGCGGTGACGGGTTGGTGGTCGCCCGGCTGCTGCGCGACCGCGGTCGCGATGTGGACGTGATGCTGCTCGGCGCCTCCGACGAGCTGCGAGGCGACGCGCTGGCCAATTTCGAGCGTCTCGGAGGCCCGCCTCCGCGACCGTTTGACCCGGGCGTCCTGCATGGGGCCGCGGCGATCGTCGATGCGATCCTCGGCACCGGCTTTCAGGGCGAGCCTCGCGAGCCGGCGCTGACGGCGATCGAGGCGATCAACGCGGCCGTTGAGCAGGACGTCGCCGTGATCGCGTGCGACGTCCCCAGCGGGGTTGACAGCTCGACCGGCGAGGTGGCCGGCGCCGCCGTGGTCGCCGACGCTACGGCAACCTTTCACGCCGCCAAGCCCGGGCTCTGGATCGCGCCCGGCAAGGCGCATGCGGGCGCGGTTGCCGTCGTCGAGATCGGGATCCCCGCCGGTGCGCCGGTCGAGCCTGCGATCGGGTTGATCGAGCCCCAGGTGGTCGACGGGGTCCCGCTCCGGGGCAGTCAGTCGAACAAGTTCGCCGCCGGCAACGTGCTCGTCTGCGGGGGTTCGCGGGGGCTGACAGGCGCTCCGTCGCTGGCGTCGGAGTCGGCCGCGCGAGCCGGCGCTGGATACGTGACCGCGCTCGTGCCCTCGTCGCTTCATGACATCTTCGAGATACGGCTGGTCGAGGTGATGACCGTGCCGCTGCCCGACTACGAGGGAGCGCTCGTGATCGAGGCCGCCGAGCCCGCGCTGGAGCGGCTCGGGCGAGCCGATGCGCTGGTGCTCGGGCCCGGGATCGGGCGCGCCGACGGAAGCGTCGACTTCTGTCGCGATCTCGCGCGCCGCGCCGCAATACCGCTGCTGCTCGACGCCGACGGTCTCAACGCTCACGCCGGACGTCTGGAGTCGCTCGCCAAGCGCTCGGCCGCGACCGTGCTGACGCCCCATGCCGGTGAGCTGGGGCGTCTGCTCGGCGAGTCCTCTGAGGAGATCGAGCGCCACCGGCTGAGCTACGCGACCCGCGCCGCGGTGCTGGCGCGGTCGGTCGTGGTGCTCAAGGGCGATGACACGATCGTCGCCGACCCGTCAGGCCGCGTGGCGGTCAGTCGCGGCGGCGCGCCGGCACTGGCGACCGCCGGCACCGGTGACGTCCTGTCGGGAGTGATCGGCGCCTACCTGGCCAAGCGGATGGACCCCTTCCACGCCGCCTGCGCCGGGGTCTGGGTGCATGCCCGCTCGGGGCAGCTGGCGGCGGAGCGGATCGGCCCCGAGGGCGTGATCGCGCGTGATGTGATCGAGGCGCTGCCCCAGGCTCGGGTGGGCGGCTGAACGGATGGCCCGGCGCGCGCTTGCACGCGTCAACCTGGCGGCGATCGAGCGAAACGTGGTCACGCTGCAGGCGGGGCTTGCCGGCGACGCGACGCTGTGCGCCGTCGTCAAGGCGGACGCGTCGGGCCACGGCGCGGTAAGAGCGGCCCGGGCCGCGATCGCGGGCGGCGCCGCGATGCTCGCGGTCGCCACCGCACAGGAGGCGGCCGAGCTCAGGGACGCCGGGATCTCGGAGCCGATCCTGGTGCTGGGCGCGCTGAGTGACGAGGAGTTGCCGGTCGCGCTGGCCGCGCGAGTCGAGCTCGCCGCCTGGAGCGAGGAGTTCGTGGCCCAGGTCATCGCCGCGGACGTCCAGGCGCCGGTGCGCGTTCACGTCAAGTTCGACACCGGCATGGGGCGGCTGGGAACCAGAGAGATGTCGGCGGCGCTGGCGGTCGCGGAGCGAGTCCTCGCCGCCTCTCCCAAGCTCGAGCTGGCCGGCGCGATGACGCACCTCGCGACCGCCGACGGCGATCCGGAATTCATGGCCGCACAGCTGGCGGCGTTCACCCCGTTCGCCGATGCGCTGCGCGAGCGCGCGCCCGGGATCGTCGTACACGCGGCTAACAGCGCCGCGACCGTGCGCGAGCCGGAGGCCCACTTCGACATGGTCCGCTGCGGAATCGCGATCTACGGTTGTGACCCGATGAACGAGGACCCCGATCGCTACCGGCTCGAGCCGGCGCTCGAATGGCTCTCGTACGTCGCGGCGCTGAAGCTCGCGCGCCCGGGGGACACCGTCGGCTACGGGCGACGTTTCGTCGCCGACCGCGAGACCTGGATCGCGACGCTGCCGATCGGCTATGCCGACGGGATCAGGCGCTCGCTGAGCAACAACTGCGACGCGCTGATCGCGGGCCGGCGACATCCGTTTGTCGGCACGGTCAGCATGGACAACGTGACCGTCGATGTGGGGGCCGATCCGGCGCCGGAACTGCGCGTCGGCGCGAGGGCGACGATCGTCGGCCGCGACGGATCCGAGCGCCAGACGATCGAGGACATCTCCAACCGGATCGACACGATCGCCCACGAGATCCTGTGCGGGATCTCGCGGCGCGTGCCGCGCAGCTACCACCGCGACGGCGTGCCGGAGCCGTGACCGGTCCGCTGCAGGCGCTCACCGCGATCAGCGACCGAGCGTGGCTCGTCGGCGGGGCGCTCCGTGACCGGCTACTCGAGCGAGAGACCGCAGACTACGACGTCGTCATCGCGGCCCCGGCCGATGTGGTGCAGCGGACCGCGCGTGCGCTCAGCCGCACGACCGACGCGTCCGTATTCGCGTTGTCAGACGAGTTCGGGGCCTGGCGGGTGGTCGCCCGGGACCGCAGCTGGGAGCTCGATCTGCTGCCACTCGAGGGCGAGACGATCGAGTCCGATCTCGTCCGGCGCGACCTGACGATCAACGCGATCGCACAGCGACTCGGCGGCGACGAGTCGCTCGTCGACCCGACTGGGGGTCTCGCCGATCTCGCTGCGCGGCGGCTGCGGGCGGTGGCGCCCGACAGCTTCGAGCGCGATCCGCTCCGCGTGCTGCGGCTCGCCCGTTTTGCTTGCGAGCTGCGGTTCGACGTCGACCCCGACACGATGGCGCTCGCGCGCGCGAGCGCGCCGGGGCTGACCGAGGTCGCCGCCGAGCGCGTGTTCGGTGAGCTGCGCAGGGTGCTTGCCGCCGACCGGGCGATCGAGGGCCTCGACATGATGGATGCCGCCGGAATGACCGAGGCGGTGCTGCCGGAGCTCGCCGCGCTGCGCGGGATCGAGCAGAGCCGCTTTCACCATCTCGACGTCTTCGAGCACACCCGCGCTGTGCTGGCGGAGACGATCGCGATCCAACGTGATCCCGAGCCTGCCTTCGGCGCTGACGCCGAGGCGGTGCGCGAGCTGCTTGCGACGCCGCTGGCGAACGACCTGACCCGCGGCGGGGGGCTGCGCTTCGGCGCGCTGCTGCACGACATCGCCAAGCCGCAGACGCGGGCGGTGACGTCCGAGGGGAGGGTGACGTTCATGCGCCACGACGAGGCGGGCGCGCGGATGTCATGCGAGATCCTGACGCGGTTGCGCGCCAGCACGCGGCTGGCGGAGTACGTCGCCGGCGTCACCCGTCACCATCTGCGGCTCGGGTTCCTGGTCCACTCGATGCCGCTGGGCCGGCGCGAGATCTATCGCTACCTCGATGTCTGCAGCCCGGTCGCGGCGGATGTGACGGTGCTCAGCGTCGCCGATCGGCTCGCCACCCGAGGCGATGGCTCAGAGCGCGCGATCGCGCGCCACGTCGAGCTGGCGAGGGAGCTGCTCCGCGAGGCGCTGGACTGGAACGAGAATCCACCGCGGCCACCGATCCGAGGCAACGAGCTGGTCAGCGAGCTGGGGATCACGCCGGGTCCGCAGCTCGGTCAGCTGCTGCACGAGCTCGAGGAGGCCGCCTACGCCGGCGAGGTGAGCTCGCGCGAGGAGGCGCTTGGGTACGCCCGCGAGCTGGTGGGGCGCGAGTAAGCTGCTCGCCATGAGCGACCCCGCTGCCATGAGCGACCCCGACTGCCTGTTCTGCAAGATCGTCGCCGAGGAGCTGCCCGCGCAGATCATCGACGAGGACGAGCTGACGGTCTCGTTCATGGACATCAACCCTGCGACCAGAGGCCATGCGCTGGTCGTGCCCAGACGCCACAGCAGCGACATCCTGGCCGCCGATGGCGACGACCTCGCGGCGACGATGCTCGCCGCGCGCCGGCTGGCTGAGCGGCTCCGCGAACGGCTCGGAGCCGACGGCGTCAACCTGCTCAACTCCTGTGGCCCCGTTGCCTGGCAGACGGTCTTCCACACGCATCTGCACGTGATCCCGCGCTACGCCGACGATCCGCTCAAGCTCCCGTGGATCCCCGCGCCAGGGGACCTGGACGAGATCGCACAGGTCGCGGCGCAGCTTCGCTGAGCCCGGGCCGAGCACGTCGCGCAGCGTTTATCGCGCACCTAACACCTGCGAGACCGCGCTCCCTGCTACTTTTTGCGCGTCTAATCAGGGTCATAGAGGCCCGGATCGTGTTCAAAGCGCGTAGCGCCGAAGGGGAGTACATGGCAACGGGTACCGTCAAGTGGTTCAGCGACGACAAGGGATTTGGGTTCATCACGCCCGATGATGGTGGTCGCGATCTGTTCGTCCACTTCAGTGGCATCAACGGTGACGGCTATCGCTCACTGGCCGAGGGTTCGAAGGTCTCCTACGAGGAGGAGGCCGGTCCCAAAGGTCCGAAGGCAGTCAACGTCACCAAGATCTAGCGCGCGCAGACTTTCAATCTCGACGATCCAAACCAAGCCCGGCCGCAGGTCGGGGAGGGTGACGCGCGGTCGCGCGCGCCGGATGCTTGACTACCGCAACGGGGCTATGCCTGGGCGGTTTCGCGCAACTGCGGCCGACGGCTGGTGTTCAATGAAGATAATGAAACCCTTCTCGCTGGTAACCGCAGCAATAATCGTGACTCTGTTGGCGCTGACACCGGCCGCCGCCGACGCGAAGATCGTCCAGATCGGCCAGACGGCGACCCCGATCGCCAGGCCGCAATGCCCCAAGAACACGCCTCTGTCGCAGTGCTTCATCCTGCTGACGCGCACGACGGGGCTGCAGACGACGAGCGACGGCGTCGTCAACCCGATGATGATCAAGAAGAACGGCTGGATCGTGTCGTTCACGGTCGGTCTGTCCAATCTTTCGCCGAAGCCGACGATCGAGCGCAAACTCCTGCACACGCTCGACCTCGCGTTCGGCGGCACGCCTCAACTGGCGCTGAGCGTGCTCAAGCCCGGCCGCAACAACAAGTACACGGTCGCGGCGCAGAGCGCGACCTTCCACGTGCTCCCGTTCCTGGGCCAGGTGCTCGAGGAGCCGCTGTCGCTGCCGCCGAAGTTCACGACCTTCACCGCGCTGCCGGTCAAGGCCGGCGAGGTCATCGCGCTGACGGTTCCGACCTGGGCGCCGGTGCTGACGTACAACCTCAACGCGACCAAGTTCACCTACCGCCAGAGCCGGAAGGCCAATTGCACGCACGCCGCAGCCGGGCAGACGGCTCAGATGTCGGTCGGAGCGAGCACGCGCTACCTGTGCGCTTACTCGGGCACGAAGGTCGAGTACGGCGCGACCGAGGTCGTCAACACGCCGTATCCCAAGAAGTACGTCCACTGATCACCGGACGCGGTGAGGCGGGCGGACGCTGGGCGCTAGCAGGCCCCGGGGTTCTGCTGGCAGAAGGCTGACCCGAGCCCGGCGCCGCCGTTGGTGCCGGTGCCGGTGGCGCCGCCCGTGCCGGCGCCGCCGGATGGCGACGTCGTGGCGGGGGCGCCGCCGCTGGTGCCGGTTGCGGCGCTGGTCCCGGTGCCGGCGCTGGTCGCCGTCCCGGTGCTGGTCGCCGTGCCCGTGGCAGAGCTCGTGGTCGTCGAGCTGCTGGTGGACGTCTGCGGAGGCGGCGTGCTGGCCACCGCGCCGGTCGGAACCGTGAACGTGGGCGCCCCGGCGGTGTTGTCGGTGCTCGAACCGCCGCCGCCGCAGCCCGCCACGAAGACGGCCAGGGCGAGCACGGCCGCGAGCACGATCACGGGCCTCGGGGTCTTAGCGCGGGGCCCCTTTTCGGCTGGGTTGAGGGTCACTAGGAGCCGAGTGGCGCCATGCGCCTGCCGCAATACGGGCAGTCGTTGAGATCCTTCTGCGAAAGCTGGTCACACCAGTTGCAGAACCGCAGGTTGTCGACGTTCCACGGAAGCTCTGAGGGCGTTGGGGCGAGCGGCAGCAGCTCGCCGATGGCCTCGAGCTCCTCGCCCGTCTCACGGTCGATGTAGACCTGTCCCGGCTCAGCTTCGATGATCACTTCTCGACCGGTCGAGGGCGTCCGCATTCGATACTTCTGGCGCGACCTCATCGCGGCGCAATGCTACCAGCGGCCCAGGCGGCGGCGATTGGTGGCGATACCCCGCGACGGCGCCCGGATGCCGCATGCTTGGATAGAGTGCCGCCCCGAGCGTATGGTGAAAGGTGTCCCACGCCCCCTCCAGAGCCTCGCGGCCCTGCTGGCGAGCGCAGTCGCGCTCGTGAGTCTCGGGGGGTGCGCGGTCAAGCACCCCACCTCGAACCTCGTCAAGGGCAAGGTCCTGTTCGTCGAGAAGTGCGGCGCCTGTCACACGCTGGCGCACGCCAACACGACCGGGACGGTCGGCCCCAACCTTGACGATGCGTTTCACCAGGACCGCATTGACGGGGTCAAGAGCACCTCGATCGAGGGCCTGATCGACTACTGGATCCGGTATCCCGACACCGCGGGTGCGATGCCGGGGATGCTCTACAAAGGCCAGGACGCTCAGGACGTGGCTGCGTACGTCAGTGCAGTGGCTGCCAAGCCCGGGGTCGATACGGGCGCGCTGGCGTCCGCAGGCGGCGTCACAGGCACCACGCCGGCGGCCGGCAAGGCCGTCTTCACCGGCGTCGGCGGTTGTGGCAGCTGCCACACGCTGGCCGCGGCCGGCACCACCGGGACTGTCGGCCCCAACCTCGACAAGGATCTGCGCGCCAACTGCGCGACGGCGCAGTCCAAGAAGATCCGCGGTGCGACGCTGCAGAAGTGCATCGAGACGGCGATCACCAAGCCGTATGCGTACCTCCCGGCGGGCTACAAGTCCGGGATCATGCCGGCCAATTTCGCCAAGACGCTGACCAAGAGCGAGATCACGGCCTTGGTCAACTTCATCTCGGGCGCCGCGAAATAGGGGGCTAGGCCGGGCTCGCCGTGCGCGCTCCCGGGCCGGCGTCGGTACCGGCCGCCGTGTCGCGCAGCCGCGCCAGCAGCTCGTCGCCCCGGCCCGCCGCCACGGCCCGCTGGGCGCGCCGCTCGTCGAGCTCGATCCCGTGCTCCAGCGCGTAGTCCAGCAGCGCCTGGCGCTCCTCTTGCTGGCGCGCGACACGCAAAAACAGCCAGCAGAAGAGCCCGATCGTGAGCAGGCTCTCCTCGACCATCATCACGCCCCCGGCGGCGACCTGGTCGGCGATCGGCGAAATATGCCAGTGGGCATCTCCGGCCCGGTAGTAGGGGTAAAAGACGGTCCCACCGAAGATCAGGATGTTGGCCAGCACGGTCCCGACCAGCCGCACGACGATGATATAGACCAGTCGCGCCGCATTGCCGAACCAGGCGGGCTTGGGGAGCGGGCCGAGCAGCGCCATCCAGACGCAGATCCCGAACGCCAGGAAGGTCGCGTGCTCGAGCGCGTGCAGCGCGTCGTGGCGCAGCGCCGCCTGGTAGAGCGCCGGCGAGTGCCAGGCATAGAAGTTGACCGCCCAGACGACGATCGCGACCACCGGGTGCGTCAGCACACGCAGCTTGGCGATCGCCGGGTTGCGCAGCAGCGGCGCCAGCAACGGGCCGGTCATCCCCAGCACCAGCAGCAGCGCGGCGATGTCGCCGATCAGCAGATGCTCTGCCATGTGGGCGACCAGCAGCTGCTCTGAGAGCTTGTCGACCGGTGGGCTGGCGGCGACCAGCAGCGTGACCAGGCCGGCCACGTAGCAGGCCTGACGCCAGCCCGGAACGGCGCGGCCCTCGCTGGCCAGCGTTCGCGCCCGGATGTGGTACGGGACCCACGACAGCACGACGAGCACGGGAAAGCCGATCGTCTGAACGGGAGCGTCGGCGAAGAGCAGCGGGGGCACGCCGATCAATGGTGGCACGCCTGTGGCATGTCCGGTGCAGCGCGCGCCGCCCGTCGATCACACGATTGGCGCCCCGAGAGCCGTGACGCCGGGTCTCCGGCTTGCCCAGCCGCCGTGACCTGCAGAACGTGACCAATCCAGCCGAGGCGGTCTGATCTGGCACAAACAGCAGGCTGAGCGTGACGAATGTGACAAATCGGCCTCGCGGATTCGGATTCGTCACGTAAAGCATGGTCCTCGCCGCCCGTCAGGGCGCTCGCGCCCGCCGTCTTAGACGGTGCGCGCGATCACGATCACGGCGACGATGATCGCGACCGCGACCACGAACCAGATCAGGAACGCGAACGCGTCGGCTTCGGAGCGGAGAGGATTGGGAGGACGTGTGCGCACGACCGCGCTCGGAGCCGGCGCCGGCCGGGCGAGCGAGTGCCCTAGATCACGTAGACCGTCGTGTAGACGATGACCCACATGATGTCGACGAAGTGCCAGTAGATCCCGGGCACTTCCATGCCGCGGTGATGCTCGGGCGAGTAATGGCCCCTGAAGGCCCTGATCGTGACCATCAGCAGCAGGCAGAGGCCGATGAACACGTGCGCCCCATGCAGGCCGGTGAGCGAGTAGAAGATCGTCGCCTGGGCCGCGTCATGGGGCGCGAAGCCGATGTGGACGTACTCGTTGATCTGAACCGTCAGGAACGTCAGGCCGAGCAGGAACGTGGCCGTCATCCCGGCCTTGAGCCCGAACCGGTTGCCGTTCTTGATCGACGTCAGGGCCCAGTGAATCGTCAGCGACGACGACAGCAGGATCGCCGTGTTGATGCCCGCGACGGCCTCCGGCAGATGCGTCCCCGGCGTCGGCCACGGGTCATGGCTGACGACCCGGATGAAGAAGTACGCCGTGAAGAAGGCGCCGAAGATCATCACCTCGGAGATGATGAAAAGCATCATCCCGAGCGTCGGGGCGTTGACCCGGGAGGACTGGTGGGCCGGGGGCGGTCCGTGGTGCTCGGCGTGTGCAATCGAGGCAGCTTCCATCGCCTGCTCCTAGGTCTGGGTCCCCACAGGGTCGGTGTTCACGATGTGCTGCACTTCCTTGCCGGTCGCGTTGCGGACCCGCTCGATCAGGTCCGCCCGCAGCCAGCCGGACCTAGTGTCCGGGAAGGTCGAGATAACGATGTCGTCGACCCGGAAGTACTGCAGCGCGTTCATGATCGCCGTGTAGGGATCGGGGTCGCCGGTCATCCCGGCCGCCGTCAGGCCGGCATCCCGGAGGCGACCGAGCACCATCGCCAGGCGTGTCCGGGCGCGCCGGGTGGCGCTCGAGTCGCCGCCCTCGAGCGGCACGAGGACGACGAACAGCCGCTCGCGGCGATCGCCCTCGGCGGCCGCCTTGGTCTTCAGCGCGTCGAGCAGCTCGTCGCCGCTCCCGGTGCGGTTGGCGACCGCCAGCGTGACGTGGAACGCGAGTCCCTCGGTATCGATGTCGGCGACCACGTGCTCGACCGGAAGCCCGGTCGCGTCACGGACGCGGTCGATCAGGTCACGGCGCTGCCACCCGGAGCGGTGCTCGGGATAGGTGGAGATGATGATCGCGTCGGGGTTGTACTCGCGCACCGCGTCGATCGTCGCGGCGTACGGGTCGGGGTCGGCGACCTCGCCAACCGCCTGCATGCCCTCCGAGCGCACGAATCCGACCGCCAGGTCGACCCGGGCCTGGGCGGCGTCGAACACCGAGTCGTCGTAGATCACGTACCCCGAGCGGGGGCGCGTCTGCGGGACGCAGAGCACGAACTGGGTCTGCTCCTCAGCTGCGTAACGCTCGACCGTATCGATCAGCGCGCGGCCGCCGATCGTCTCGTTGGCGACGACGAGGACCGTCCTCATTCGCCACCGCCCTCATCGACGGGAGCGCCCGCGGACGAGGCCCCGACGCCCGCCGCCAGCGGCTTGGCCTCGGCCGGTGGCTTGAAGATCCCGTGCACCGCGCCCGGAACGCCGTACTCGTATGGTCCGCCGACGACCGTTGGGACCGAGTCGAAGTTGAAGATCGGCGGCGGCGAGGAGACCTGCCACTCGAGCGTCAGCCCGCGCCACGGGTTGGCGGCCGCGCGCGGACCGGCGCGCCAGCTGGTGACCATGTTGTAGAGGAAGATCAGCGTCGTCAGCCCGAGGATGAACGAGCAGATCGAGATGAACAGGTTCCAGCTCGCGAACTTGGCCGCGTACTCGGCGACCCGGCGGGGCATTCCCTGGATCCCGATGACGTGCATCGGGCCGAACGTCAGGTTGGCGAACACGAACGTCATCCAGAAGTGCCACTTGCCCAGCCGCTCGTCGTACATGCGACCGGTCATCTTCGGGAACCAGTAGTAGACGCCGGCGAAGATCGTCATCAGCGAGCCGCCGAACAGCACGTAGTGGATGTGGGCGACGATGAAGTAGGTCTGGCTGACGTGAATGTCAAACGGGATCATCGCCAGCATCACGCCGCTGATCCCGCCGAGCGTGAACATCGTCAGAAAGCCGAGCGCGAACAGCATCGGCGTGTCCATGTGCAGCACGCCGCGCCACAGCGTCGCCAGCCAGGAGAAGATCTTGATCCCGGTCGGGATGGCGATGATCGCGGTCGTGATCATCATCGGGATCCGGATCCAAGGGGCCATCCCCGAGACGAACATGTGATGGGCCCAGACCGTGAAGCCGAGCACCACGATCGCCAGCAGCGAGAAGGCCATCATCCGGTAGCCGAAGATCGGCTTTCGGGCCTTGACCGCGAGGATCTCGGAGATGATCCCGAACCCGGGCAGCATCATGATGTAGACGGCCGGGTGCGAGTAGAACCAGAAGACGTGCTGGTACATGATCACGTTGCCGTTCTTCCCCGCGCCGACGAACGCGTCGAAGAAGTGGAAGTGCAACGCCGTGTCGAGCAGGATGAAGAACTGCGAGGCGGCGATGAAGGGGGTCGCGATCACGACCAGCAGCGAGGTCGAGAAGTTCGCCCAGACCAGCAGCGGCAGCCGGAAGAAGCTCATTCCAGGCGCGCGCATGGTGATGATCGTGACCAGGAAGTTGAGCGCGGTGAAGATCGACGAGAAGCCCGCGAACTGAACTGCGATCGAGAAGAACAGCTGCCCAATCGGCATCGTCGTCGACAGCGGCGCGTAGGCCGTCCAGCCGGCCGCGAACGAGCCTCCCGGCGCCAGGAAGCTCATCAGCATCATGACCCCCGCGATCGGCAGCAGCCAGTATGAGAGCGCGTTCAAGCGCGGGAAGGCCATGTCCGGAGCGCCGATCATCAGCGGCAGGACGAAGTTCGCCAGCCCGGCGAACACCGGGATCACGAACAGGAAGATCAGCACCGTTGCGTGGACGGAGAAGACGCCGTTGTACTGCTCGGGTGTCAGGAACTGCATCCCGGGCTTGGCGAGCTGGGCGCGGATCAGCATCGCCAGCATGCCGCCCACGAACAGGAAGAAGAACGAGGTGACCGTGTACTGGATCCCGATCACCTTGTGGTCGGTGTTGACGCGGAAGTAGTCGCGCCAGCTCCGTGCGCCGTGGTCTGCGTGGCTCTCGGGACGAGTCGGCCTGCCGCTCGCCCAGTACAGCCAATAGTCGCATGTGCCGAGGCCGAGCAGGAAGCCGGCGGGGACCGACATCAGCGCGACGATCGTGATCGCGTGGGCGTCAATCACGGGATGCTGGTGCATCAGGAACCTGATCAGGCAGGTGAGGCCGAACCCGAATGCAAATCCGATTACGTCACACAGCGCCGCCCGGTACCAGCCGGGGGCTCGGAGCTTTGCCGGAAGGGCCATCAGCTCGCCTCCTTGGAATCGTGGTCCCGCCCGAAGCTGCAATCACACGCACGGACTGAGTTCACTTTGTCACGCTCGACAGGTAGTTGACGAGCGACTGGATCTGAGTCGAGCTCATCGTCTGGGCGAAGTTTGAGGGCATCACGCCCGCCTTGTAGCCGGTAGGCAGGTAGGCGTACGGCTTGGTGATCGCGGTCTGGATGCATTGGGCCAGCGTCTTGCCGCGGATCTTCATCGACTGCGGCGTCGCACAGTCTGACTTCAATCGCTGCGTCAGGTTCGGGCCGACGGTGCCGGTCGCGCCGGCGGCCGACAGCGTGTGACAGCTGGCGCAGCCTCCCGAGCCGACGAAGATCGCCTTGCCGGCGGCCGCGCTGCTGGCCGACGACGAGCCCGAGGAGGACGAGGAGCCACTGGGGTTCGCGGAGCTGCCCGAGCTGCCGGGGATTCCCGGTTGGGCCGCGTTGGGAGGCGGCGTGCCGACCGGCGGCGGGCCGTTGAGCTTCTGAGCGCCGAGCCACTTGGTGAAGGCCGCGGGCGTGACCACGTGCACGGTCGCGCGCATCAGCGAGTGCCCCGCCCCGCACAGCTCGGTGCATTCGGCCGGGTAGGTGCCGAGCCGGTCGGGCGTCACGCGCAGCGTCGTCGTGATCCCGGGGACGGCGTCGAGCTTCTCAGAGAACTCCGGCACGAAGAAGCTGTGGATCACGTCGAGCGAGCGGAGCTTGAACACCACCGGTCTGTCCTTGGGCAGGTAGAGCACCGGCGAAACCACCTGACCGCCGCTGGAACGCGGGTAGGAGAACTCGAACGCGAACTGCCGCGCGGTGACGTTGACGGTCATCTCGTTGGCATGGCTGTCCTCGTTCGAGCGCAGGACGGTGTAGGAGTAGCCGCACATGCCGAGGATCAGGATCGCCGGCAGCGCGGTCCAGATGACCTCGAGCCTGGTGTTACCGTGGATCGGCGGGCCGTCCTTCTCCTCCTCGCCGGGCTTCATCCGGAACTTCCAGATCGAGTAGCCGATCACCGTGACCACGAGCACGAAGATCGGCACGGTCGCGATCAGCAGCACGTCGTAGAGCGTGTGATCGTTGTGTGCCTGGGCCGAGGCGGCGGTCGGCCACCACGGAATCAGAAACAGCGCGATCGGGAGCAGAATCGCGACCCCGACCACCCCGATGCAGAGCATCTGCAAGATGGGGCGGTTGCGCAATCGGCTACGCAACACGCTGTCCTTCACCCTCGAGCATGAACCCTCTGCATCCTATGGGTTCCGCGCGACGAACGGCGTCGGCATGTACACGACGCCGAGGCTCAATTATGATTGAGTCAATCGTTGCAAACTTGGTGAGGTGGCGATGCTGGTTGCAGAGGGGATGACCGAGGTGCTTCTGACAGTCGGTCCCGAGCACACACTCCGGCAGGCCGCGAGCGCGATGTGCGACCGGCGGGTCGGCGCCGCGGTCGTGCTCGACCCCGACGGACAGGCCCCGGGCCTGATCACCGAGCGCGACATCCTCCATTCGATCGGCGCCGGCGAGAATCCCGATCGGGAGCGTGTCGCCGACCATCTGACCGCCAGCCTGACGTTCGCATCCCCCGACTGGTCACTCGAACAGGCGGCGGCGACGATGGTCAGGGGTGGCTTCAGGCACCTCGTCGTGGTCGGGCACGGCGATTTGGCGGGGATGCTGTCGATGCGGGACATCGTCAGGGTCTGGACCGGCGACGGGGCGAGCTGCGAGCTGCCGGTCAGCGCCCGGCCGTAGCGCGACCCGGCGCCGGCTCACGCGGCGGCGACGGACGCATCACCGAGCGGGCGTCAGTGGTGCTCTTCGGGCAGTTGGTCGATGTCGCGCCGCGTGTCACGAATCCAGAGCACGGTCGTGACGATGAAGATGATCAGGCCGATCGCCGAGATGATCAGGCTGAGCGTCGTCCCGATCACGGTCAGCGTGATCCCGATCGCGCTCATCAGCGGGATCAGGCTCGGTCCGGGGAGGTGGATCTCCTCGCCGACCGGCGGCGTCTGCTGCTCAACCTCGTTCACAAGCCCTCGCTCACGCGTGGATGTAGACCACGGCGGCGACGAACGAGATCCCGAACATGAACAGTGCGGCGGCGCCGGCGATCAGGCCGGAGCGGATGTTCTTGCGGGCGAGCTTTCGGTCCATTGGCGGAGATCCTAATCGGTTGACGTGACCGGTGGCGGCTCTCAGAGCTTGACGTCGGCGACCATCGACGCGAACAGCAGCGCCAGGTAGATCATCGAGAACAGGTATACGCGCAGCGCCCAGCGCCTGCTCGCCCGGCGGTAGAGCACCACCGTCGCGCCGACGAACGCGAGCCCGAGCGCGACCGAGCTGAACAGGTAGATGCCGCCAAACGCCCCGGCGCAGAACGGCAGCTGGCTGACGGCGTACAGCAGCAGCCCGTAGAGGACGATCTGTCGGCGCGTCTCGCGCTCGCCGCGGACGACCGGGAGCATCGGCACGCCGACCTCGGCGTACTCGTCCTTCATCAGCAGGCTCAGCGCCCAGAAGTGCGGCGGCGTCCAGTAGAAGACGATTGCGAACAGGTAGAGCGCTGTCCAAGACAGCGAGCCGGTGGTCGCGGCCCACGCGACCAGCGGCGGCATCGCTCCGGCGGCGCCGCCGATCACGATGTTGTACGGCGTCCGCCGCTTGAGCCAGATCGTGTACACGCCGACGTAGCCGACGAAGCCTCCGAACGCCAGCAGCGCCGAGAGCAGGTTGATCGTCAGCGTCATCAGTACCAGCGATGCCAGTGCCAGCGCGATCCCGAACCGCAGCGCGGCACCCGGGCTCACCCGCCCGGACGGAATCGGCCGTGACGCCGTACGGCTCATGCGGGCGTCGATGTCGCGGTCCCAGTAGTGGTTGACCGCCCCCGCGCCGCCGGCCGACAGGTACCCGCCGACGCAGGTCAGCGCGATCTTGGAGACCGACGGGTCGCCGGCGATCTCCATCGTCGTCACGGTCGTGAACAGCAGCAACGACTGGACCTTCGGCTTGGTCAGGTCGAAGTAGTCGCCCAGGACCTGACGCGGCCGAGTCCCGGTCGTCGCGGTTGCGATCGAGGCGTTCATCGCCTGCCCACTAGGCGCGGGTGAACCGCTCGCTGCCGCCGGTCTTCTGGATCGTCCCGGTCTGGCGCTCGATCTCGCGCCGGATATCCCGCATCGGCTCGACCGATCGCACGCGCGGAATCGAGTCGAAGTTGTTGACCGGCGGAGGCGAGGACGTGAACCACTCCAGCGTGTTGCCCTTCCAGGGGTCGGGGCCCGCGATCTTGCCGTGCTTGAGGCTGTGGGCGACGTTGAGGATCGTGATCAGGACCCCGACCCCGAGGATGAACGATCCGATCGTGGAGATCAAGTTGTAAGTGGACCAGCCGAGGCCGGGCGCATAGGTGTAGATCCGCCGGGGCATCCCCGACAGGCCGAGCGCATGCTGGACGAAGAAGGTCGCATTGAAGCCGATGAACATGACCCAGAACGACCATTTGCCCGCGCGCTCGTCGAGCATCCGCCCGGTCATCTTCGGGAACCAGTAGTAGAGCCCGGAGAAGATCGTGAACACCGCGCCGCCCATCAGCACATAGTGGAAGTGGGCGACGACGAAGTAGGTGTCGTTGAGCTGCCAGTCGACCGGGAACACGGCGAGGAAGATGCCGGTGATCCCGCCGATCACGAAGATCGCGATGAAACCGACCGCGAACCACAGCGAGGTCGTCATCACGATCGACCCCCGCCACAGGGTCGCGATCCAGTTGAAGATCTTGACCCCGGTCGGCACCCCGATCAGGAACGAGCTCAGCATGAAGAATCCGAGCACCACGATCGGCACCGGCGAGGCGAACATGTGGTGGGCCCAGACGAGCGTCGCGAGGAACGCGATCATGGCGGTGGAGGCGGCGATCGCCTTGTAGCCGAAGATCGGCTTGCGCGAGAACACCGGGATGATCTCGGAGATCATCCCGAACCCGGGCAGGATCATGATGTAGACCTCTGGGTGCCCGAAGAACCAGAACAGGTGCTGCCAGAGGACCGGCGAGCCGTGCGCGGTCGGGTCGAAGAAGTGGGTGCCGAAGTGGCGGTCGGTCAGCAGCATCGTGACCGCCGCGGCGACGACCGGCAGCGCGATGATCAGCAGCAGCGAGTAGACCAGCAGCGACCACACGAACAGCGGCAGCCGGCCCCAGGTCATGCCCGGCGCGCGCATGTTGACGATCGTGGCGTAGAAGTTGATCGCGCCGATCAGCGACGAGATGCCGGTGATGTGGATCAAGAAGATCCAGGCGTCCTGGCCACCGCTCGGGGAATACAGCGACTCAGACAGCGGCGGATAGCTCCACCAGCCGGCGTTCGGCGGATGGAAGAAGAGGGTGGTGTAGAAGACGATTCCGCCGAGCAGCAGCAGCCAGAACGAGAGCGCGTTCAGGCGCGGGAAGGCCATGTCCCGAGCGCCGATCATCAGCGGCAGGAAGTAGTTGCCAAAGCCCGCCATCACGGGCACGACGAACAGGAAGATCATCGTCGTCCCGTGCATCGTGAGCAGCTGGTTGTAGTGCTCGGAGGTCAGCAGCGTGTTGTTGGGCACGCTCAGCTGCAGCCGCATCATCAACGCCTCGACTCCGCCCATGCAGAAGAAGACGAAGGTCAGGACCAGATACATGATCCCGATCTTCTTGTGGTCGGTGGTCGTGACCCAGTCGACCCAGCGCTTGGTCGTCCGCGGTGCCACGACGGCGTTGCGCGTGACCTGCGGGACCGGCCGGGTTGCGTAGTCGGTGACTGCCATCAGCTAGTTCCCCAGATCCCCTTCTGACGTGAGTATCGCCCGTAGCGGCAGAACCTGCGCGTTGGCGGTCGTGATCTGCTGCTTCTGCTTCGCGATCCAGGCCTGGTACTGCGCGGGGGTGACGACCTTGACCAGTGCCGTCATCGCGGCGTGGTTGACCCCGCACAGCTGTGCGCACTGGCCGTGGAAGAGGCCCGTGTGCAGCGCCTTGAACCAGGTGTAGGTCGTGTAGCCCGGCACCGCGTCGACCTTGCCGCCGAGCGAGGGCACCCACCAGGAATGGATCACGTCGGTCGACTGGATGTCGAGCACCACGGTGGTCTGCTCGGGCAC
Organism: uncultured Solirubrobacterales bacterium; assembly: GCA_963770885.1. Lineage (GTDB taxonomy): Bacteria > Actinomycetota > Thermoleophilia > Solirubrobacterales > Solirubrobacteraceae > Palsa-465. Next base: position 1,199,694 of record CAVYRI010000005.1, read on the forward strand.
CACCATCTCCTGGTAGGAGTACGGCAGCTTGAGCGTGAAGGCGTTGTTGAGGCAGCCGTTGCCGTAGGTGTAGCGCCAGATGTACTGGCGGCCCTGGATGCAGATCGTCAGCTTCTTGCCGTTCGGGGGCTCGGGACGGGTCAGCGACGCCGACAGCACGAAGCCGTTGCTCGAGTCCGGCGGGTTGACGATGCTCGGCAGCTTGATGAACGTGACCACCGTCAGCACCACAAGGATCAGCGCCGCCGCAACCGTCCAGCCGAGCTCAAGCCGCGTGTTGCCGTGGATCTGCGCGGCGACCGCGCCCTTCTTGGCGCGGAACTTGTAGACGGAGTAGACGAGCGCGCCCTCGACGACGACGAACACGACCGCCGCGATGTAGAGGACGATCTTGTACAGCGCCGAGATCTGGTTGGCGTTCGGCGAGCCGCCCCGCTTCGGCGTGATGAAGCCGGCAAACGCGTCGGGGGCGAACACCAGCGACGCCAGCACGATCAACGCCGTGACCAACAGCAGAGTCCGGGCCCGCGGGCTCGACACCGGGCCCCTGTGGCGGCGCCGGCGGCTATGGAGGGCGCGGATGCAGTCGGGTCGCAAGGCGGCGAGCATTCTATCTGTCGAGGCCCGATGTGTGACGCGCACTGGGTTGGGGGCCGCGCCTATACTGGCCGCCCCTTGCGCATCTCGAGGGCGATCAGAGCAGGTGCCTGGGCCCTCGTCGCGACGGGCGTCATCGCCCCTGTGCTGCGCCGCCGCGTGAAGCTCCCACCTGCCGCCGTGATGGCCAGCGCGTCATTGGCGCCGGCTGCCCTGACGGTCGTGATGGCGCCGAGCCGCAGACGCGAACTGGCGATCTGCACGTTGAACATGTGGGCCTATCTGGCCGCCTATGAGCTGCCGCACGACGACGCCGAGCACCAGGCCCGGCGGGTCCGCATCGACTATCCGATCGACGCCGACCGCGTGCTCGGCCTCGGGGTCCCGCCGACGATGCGCCTGCAGCGCAGGTTCTCAAATCCGGGCTCGATCAACCGCTTCGAGCGGGTACTCGTGTTCTGCCACTGGACGTGGTTCGCGGTGCCTCACGCCAGCGTGCTGTACGTGCTCGCGCGCCGTCCCGAGCGGTTCAGCTCAGCCGCAGCCCGGATGTACGCCGTGTTCGACATCGGCGCGAGCTTCTACTGGGCGATCCCGACCGCGCCGCCCTGGTACGCCGCGCTGCGCGGGCGTCTCGAGGACCCCCGCTACCCGCGCGTCAGGCGGATGATGATCGAGTACGGAGAGGAGTTCTGGGGAGAGCGCTGGCCCGCCCTCTACGATGTTCTGGGAGGAAACCCGTTGGCTGCCATGCCGTCGCTGCACTTTGCCACGTCCATGATGGGTGCCCACCTGCTTTCGGAGGTGGGTCCGGTTGCGGGCGCCGTCGGCTGGACGTACACGGCGCTGCTCGGGCTGGCGCTGGTCTATCTCGGTGAGCATTACGCGATCGATCTGGTGGGCGGCGCGGCGCTCGCCGAGACGGTCAGGCTCGGCGCGCCGAGACTGCGCCCCGCGACCTCGCGGGCGATCGCGGGCCTGGACACGATTGCGCAACTCGCCGGCGGCGGTTAGGACTGGCTGCACCCGATGCACGACGAGACATCGATCGAGCAGCGAGGTGCCGTGTCCCGCCGAACCGCTCCCCGCACCGACGGAGAGCCGGGCAAGCGCGACGATCCGAAGCTCGAGCGCCTGGTGCGCAACGGCGCCACGTCACCGGAGCTCGGGCAGGCCCGTGAGCCCGGGCACAGCCAAGAGGAGATGCCCAGGGTCCGCTTCACCCGAGGGCGGCTCCTGGCCTCGATCGTGTTCGTCGTTTCGGCGGCGGCGTTCTTGTACTTCGTGCTGCCGCGAGTGCTCGGCCTGCGGGAGACCTGGAACCGGATCCAGCACGGCAACGGCTGGTGGTTCGCGCTCGCGGCAGTGCTCGAGGTGTGCTCCTTCTGCGGCTACGTCGCGCTGTTCAGGGTCGTGTTCGTCCGCGGCGAATCGCGGATCGACTGGCGCGCCAGCTATCAGATCACGATGGCCGGGCTGGCGGCGACGCGGCTGTTCGCCTCGGCGGGCGCTGGCGGGATCGCGCTGACCGCCTGGGCGCTGACGCGCTCGGGGCTCGAGTCCAGACTCGTCGCGTGCCGCATGATCGCGTTCATGGCGCTGCTGTACGGGGTCTACATGGGTGCGCTGGTGATCGTCGGCCTGGGCCTCTACCTCGGGCTGTTCGCGGGACCGGCGCCGTTCGCGATCACCGTCGTTCCCGCGCTGTTCGGCGCCGGCGTGATCGCGATCTTCCTCGGCGTGTCGCTCCTGCCGGCCGACTTCGACCGGCTCGTCAAGCGCTGGATGAAGGGTGGCCGCCTGAGCCGGATCGCCGGCCAGGTTGCGGCCGCGCCTGCGGCCGCGGCCAGCGGCGTGCGGACAGCGATCGACCTGGTCCGCAGCCGCAACGTCTATCTGCTCGGCGCTCCGGCGTGGTGGGCGTTCGACATCTCCGTCCTGTGGGCGTGCTTCCACGCGTTCGGCAGCGCGCCGCCGCTCGCGGTGATCGTGATGTCGTACTTCGTCGGGATGCTCGGCAACGCGTTGCCGCTTCCGGGCGGGATCGGCGGCGTCGACGGCGGCATGATCGGCGCCTTCACGGCCTTCAACGTGCCGGTGCAGCTCGCGGTCGTCGCCGTACTGGCCTATCGTGCGTTCGCGTTCTGGCTGCCGACGCTGCCCGGCGCGATCGCCTATCTGCAGCTACGAAAGACCGTTGCCAAGTGGCGCACGGACGAGGCACCTAGCTATACTTAATGAAGTGCCTGAGCAGAAGATCGAGAACGTAATCATCGTCGGCAGTGGGCCCGCGGGCTACACGGCGGCGCTCTACACGGCGCGCGCCGACCTCGAGCCACTCGTGGTCGAGGGCTTCGCCTGGGGCGGCCTGCTGCAGCAGACGACCGACGTCGAGAACTACCCGGGCTTCCCCGACGGGATCATGGGCCCCGATGTGATGGAGCGCTTCCGCAGCCAGGCGGAGCGTTTCGGGGCCCGCTTGGAGACCGACGACGTGACCGCGCTCGAGCTGTCCAGCGGCGGCAGTCCGCACAAGGTGTGGGTCGGCGACCAGGTTCACCTCGCAAAGACGGTCGTGTTGGCGATGGGAGCACAGCACCGCAAGCTCGACGTCCCCGGTGAGCAGGAGCTCGCCGGGCGGGGTGTCAGCTACTGCGCGACCTGCGACGCGGCGTTCTTCAAGGACGTCCCGTCGATGATCGTCGGCGGGGGTGACTCGGCGATGGAGGAGGCGATCTTCCTGGCCAAGTTCGCGTCCAAGGTGGTCGTCGTTCACCGCCGAGACGACTTCCGGGCCTCGGCGATCATGCTCGACCGCGCCAAGGCGATCCCCAACATCGAGTTTCTGACCCCGTACGTCGTCGACGGGTTCTCGGGCAACGGCGGCAAGTCGCTGGCCGTCGCCAAGCTGCGCAACACCGGCGACGGCTCTACGGAGGAGCTCGAGATCGGCGGCGCCTTCATCGCCGTCGGCCACGTGCCCCAGTCGCAGCTGGTGCTCGGGCAGGTCCAGACCGACGACGAGGGCTACGTGGTCACCGAGGGACGCTCGACTCAGACCAACCTACCGGGTGTGTTTGCAGCCGGAGATCTCGTCGACCACACGTATCGCCAGGCGATCACGGCCGCGGGCTCGGGATGTCAGGCCGCGCTCGACGCCGAGCGCTACCTGCGTGACACGCCGCTCCCTTTTGAGGCGGTTACAGACGCCGCCGCCACGCCCAGCTGACGCCGGTCAGCCGGTGCGTTGCGACGGACTGTCGGCTTAATAGGGGCAGCCGTTCGCAGGACCCCAGTTGCGCGAGGGCGCATTCTGCCCGCGACGAAGTCCGAAATCCTGGGTCCAGGTGCCCATGTTGTGCATGCGGCCCGTGCCCTCCGGGTCGACTCCAGTGCCCATCGATGAGAACACGGGAGCGAGGATGTTGCGGCAGTGGCCCGCGCTACCCATCCAGGCGTTGACGACCTGGGATGGGGTGCTGTAACCGGCCGCGATGTTCTCGCCCGCCGACACCCAGTGAAAGCCGACGGCGGTGATCCGCGCTGCCCAATTGCTGCCATGGAAGAAGGCGTTGTGCCTGACCATGAAGTTCGTCCAGCCCTGAGCCGAGCGGTTCAGCTCCTGGCTGACGTGCAGTCCGGGGAGGCCGTGCCGGCGGCGCTGCTGGTTTACCAGGCAGGCGACCGCCCCGTCCAGCACGCGATGTGAGACGGCGCCGACGGGCGTGCCCGCATTGGTGCATGCGCTCGCTGGACGTGCTGCGGCGGCTGGCGCCAGTGCCAGGCAACACGCGATCGCTGCGGCTGCCAGGGCAGCCAGAGTCAGCCGAGAACGGTCCCGGACGTGCACCGAACGTTGGCGCAGCCCCCTAACCCTGTCTGCGTCCTTCATGTGGTGCTCCTCGGTTGTAATCCGCTGGCCGATTAGCTCTTTTGGGCACCAATCGGATGAACGTCCAGCGAACAGACGAGCCGCAGGGTACCCACGGCCGCCGGTATCTAAATCAGTTTCTTACCCGCGACGTTGCAAGCCGCCGCCCACCGCGTTGGGCGCCCCGCTGCTACGCCACGTCGTACTCGAAGAAACCGGCGCCGGTCTGGCGGCCGAGGCGGCCCGACCAGCCGAGCCGCCGCAGCGCGGGGGCCGCCCGGTAGCGGTCCTCGCCCCGCTCGAGCGCGAGGCCGTCGAGGACCGCGAGGACGTGGTCGAGGCCGATCTCGTCGGCCCAGGTGAGCACTCCCCGGGGATAGCTGAGGCCGTGCACCATGCCCGCGTCGATGTCCTGCGCGGTCCCGACGCCCTCGCCGAGCGCGAACGCGGCCTCATTTATCACCTGGCACACGATTCGCCCCAGGACGAGCCCCGGCGCGTCGCCGACCCACAGCGTGTGCTTGCCGATCGTGTTGAAGAACCGCTCGGCTGCCCGCGCGGCGGAGTCGGCCGAGTCCGGGCCGCGGGTGAGCTCGACCAGCCGCGACGAGCCCAGCGGCGGCAGCGCGTGAAAGCCGACCGCGGAGCCTCCGGGGTCCAGCGCGGCGAGCGAGCCCACGCTGACGCAGATCGCCTGCGGCGCGCCCTGCAGCGGTGCGTCGGGCTCCTCGCCGCCGGTCAGGTCGAGGATCAGGAACGGCGTCGACAGCTCCTGGGCCTCGAGCGGATCGGCGACCGCCCAGCCGGCCTCGCCGGCGGCCTCTCGCAACTGCTCGGCCAGCACCGTGTCACCCGCGATCACCACCAGACCCTCGCCGCCGCCGACCGGCAGCGCCTCGGGGTCCGCCGGCCGGTGCTCGCCGTCGGGCGGATATGTGTAGTAGCCGCGTCCCGACTTGCGCCCCAGCCGCCCGGCGGCGACCGTCTTGACAGTGATCGGTGACGGGCGCCAGCGTGGCTCGCCGAAGCTCTGCTCAAAGAAGGACCGGGACACGTCGAGCCCGACGTCGACGCCAACCAGGTCCATCAGCTCGAAGGGGCCCATCCTGAACCCGGCCCCGAGCCGGCACGCCCGGTCGATCTCGTCGATCGTCGCCAGCCGTTCCCCAAGCAGGCGCAGTGCCTCGAGCCCGAACGGCCGGTTGCAGCGGTTGACGAGGAAGCCCGGGCCGTCGACGGCGTCGATCACGTGCTTGCCCATCGCCTCGCCGGCCGCCCGGGCGAGCGCGAGCGCCCGTTCGCCGGACGCATCGCCGGCAACCACCTCGAGCAGCGCCATCAGCGGTGGCGGATTGAAGAAGTGCATTCCTACGACCCGCTCCGGATTGGGCACGGCGTCCGCGAGCGCCGTGACCAGCAGCGACGACGTGTTGGTCGCCAGTACGCATTGCTCGGAGACGATCGCGCCGAGGCGCCCGAACAGGTCGCGCTTGATCTCAAGCCGTTCCGGTGCGGCCTCGATCACCAGCTCGCACGCGGCCAGGTCATCGAGCGCGGGCGCGGGCGCCAGCAGGGAGGTCGCCTCGGTCGCGTCCTGCTCGCTCCAGCGCCCGCGGCTGGCGCCGCGCTGCAGCTGGTCGGCGATTCGCTGCAGGCCGCGCTCGAGCGCGGCCGGATCGGGGTCGTGGACGAGAGTCCGGGCACGGGAAAGGCAGGCCAGCTGGGCGATCCCGGCGCCCATCGTGCCGGCGCCCGCAACGCCGATCACGCCCGGCGCCGGGGTGCTGTCGGCGCGCCCGCTCACCCGTCTACTACGACGGCACGAGCGCGTTGATGCCGGTCAGCGCGCGCCCGATGATCAGCTTCTGGATCTGCGAAGTGCCCTCATATAACGTCGTCACCCGGACGTCGCGGAAGTAGCGCTCGACCGGGTGGTCGTCGACGTAGCCCGCGCCGCCGTGGACCTGAATCGCCGTGTTGGCGCACTTGACCGCCGCCTCGGTCGCGTACAGCTTGGCGACCGAGGTCTCGACGGTGCTCGGCTTGCCGGCGTCCTTCAGCGCCCCGGCCCGATAGACGAGCATCCGCGCCGCCTCGGTCTCGACCGCCATCTCCGCGAGCATCGCCTGCACGAGCTGGAAGCTCGCGATCGGCTTGCCGAACTGCTGGCGCTCCTTGGAGTAGTTGACCGACTCCTGGACGCAGCCCTGGCAGATTCCGACGCAGCCGGCGGCGACGCTGTAGCGCCCGGAGTCAAGCGAGGTCATCGCGATCTTGAAGCCGTCGCCGACCTCGCCCAGGATCGCGTCCTCCGGCACCTCGCAGTCGCTGAGCGAGATCGAGGCGGTATCCGACCCGCGCAGGCCCATCTTGTGATGGATCTCCTGGGGCGTAAAGCCGTCGTTGCCGTCTGTCTCGACAAGGAAGCAGGCCAGCCCCCGATGGGCCTTCTCGGGGTCGGTCTGGGCGAAGATCATCGCCAGGCTCGCATGGTTGCCGAGCGAGATCCACATCTTGGCGCCGTTGATCACCCAGCCGGAATCGGTCCGCTTGGCACGCGTCCGCTGGTTGGCCGCGTCAGACCCGGTGTCGGGCTCCGTCAGACCGAAGCAGCCCAGCCACTCACCGGAGCACAGCTTAGGCAGGTAGCGCTGCTTCTGCTCCTCGGTCCCCCAGCGCAGGAGCGCCGAGCAGACCAGCGAGGTCTGGACCGAGATCACGGTCCGCATCGCCGAGTCGCCGCGGCCGATCTCCTCGACGATGATCCCGTAAGTGAGGTAATCGAGCCCCGCGCCGCCGTACTCCCGCGGCACGATCGCCCCCAGGTAGCCCTGGTCGGCGATCTTGCGCACCAGCTCGAGGTCGAAGTGCTCGTTGCGATCGTTATCCCGCGCACGCTCCACGATCTCGTTGTCGGTGAATGCGCGAGCGGTCTCGCGGATCAGGCGCTGTTCGTCACTCAGTTCGAAGTCCATGCGCGAGACGCTACATCAGTGCAGCTCTGTTCGGGCGTTGCCGGACACCGACCGGCCCCCGCCGCGAGCGCGACGAGGGCCGGTGAGCGCACTGCACCTCCGTTACGTGCTAGCCGGTTGGCAGCGTTGCCAGCGGTGGCAGGGTGACGGCAATCGTCACCGGTGCGCAGGCGCCGCCGACGTTTGCCGGGCCGCCGGTGATCTTGGCGCGGAACTCCTTCGCGCCGGCGGTCCCGAACGTCCATCCGAACTGGAACGTCGAGCCGGCGTTGACGAACCGCGTCTCGACGGTGTGCCAGTTGTTGTCCTTGCCGAACTTCTGCAGATAGATCGCATGGCCCGCCTTGTCAGGCGACACCGTGCCGCTGAACGTGACGTGGCCATCGACCGTCGACGTCGACGAGCTGGCGGTCATCGTGACCACGTCCTGCACGCCTTCGAACAGGACCGCCGAGTGGCGAGCTGGCGCGAAGGTGGTGCGGACCTGGTACAGCTCGTTGACCGTCGACTCGAGGTTCTCAAACTGGTAGCTCCCGTCCGAACCGGTGAACGTCGAGCTGACCTCCTTGAACGGACCGCCCTGCGGCTGGCGGGCGAACAGGCTGACCATCGTGCCGGTCTCGGGGGCCGTGGTGCCGGCCTTGGACAGGGTTCCCGAGATCGTGTACGGCGAGTCGTTTGTCACGATCGGGTCAGAGGTCTGGATCGTGAAGTCCGGGACCTCGGTCTGCTGGATGATCACCGACACCGGATCGGAGACTGCCGCGATGTTACGACGGTCGCCTCTGAACAGGGCCCGGATGTCGATCGCCCCAGGCCTGCGGAATGCGAGTGGGATCTGGTAGTTGGAACCGGGTCCGACGATCCCTCGCTTGATCGTCGTCCACTGGTTCGAGGAGCCCCTCTGGGCCTGTAGCAGCACCGCCGCGCCGGTGTGGTCGGGGGTCAGGTGGCCCGAGAACGTGATCGGGTGACGGGTTGTGCCGCTCGACGAGCTGGCGGCCAGGCTGACGAGCGCTGCGACCCGTTCATGCACCGTGGCACTGTGGCTGAACGCCGGGCCGCGGGTGAACCAGCTGCGGTTGGTCTCGACGATGCCCTCGGCGCGGGCGAACTCGTACTGCCCGGCGGAGTTCGTGTGTGCCTTCCCGATCAGGGTGAAGAACGGAAACGGGTTTACGCGGTGATAGAGGCGGATCACCTGGTTGCCGTGGTCGGGACCCCGCAGCCGACCGAAGATCAAGACCGCCTCCCCGGCGATGATGCTGTGTGGCACTGCGTGGATCGTAAGCCCGCGATTGTGTCTCGGCGCAGCAGCGGCAGCCCCTGGAATGGCCGCCGAGGCGAACGCCGCAAGCGCGGTCGCGAGCACGATGAAGCGAAGACGCATGAAGCCTCCTTGAACCCTGCGTTTGGATAGACCTCCGCCGGCCTCCGGCCCGTGCTTAGCGGTGGCGTTAGACGCCCGCATAAACACGGCGTCAATCGAAGAAGTTGCGCTCGATCGCCCGACATCCTTTCGCCGAGATCAGTGGGGGTTAAACTCGCACCAGGTGGATGCATTTGCAATCGTCCTGGTGGGCGCTATTGCGGCTCTGGTGCTGTGGGTATGGCTGCTGGGCAAGTACTTCCCGGGGACTGGAGTCGAGCAGCTGGGGCTGCGATCGGCGCGCGAGATCGTCGAGGACCGTGAGGCGCTCGAGGCCGAGGACCTGAGCCAGATGCTCGCCGCGCACAACGAGCGCCGGCGGCGGCGAGGAAAGCCCGAGGTGAGCATCGCGGACCTCGAGCTGCAGGTGATGAACGATCTCCACGAGCAGCGGCGCCAGCGCGAGGCGTATCTCGCCGACCGCGATCTCGACGAGCTGCTGGAGGCGACCAACGCCCGCCGGCGGGCGCGGGGGCTGCCGGAGCGAACTCGGGCCCAGGTGCAGGAGGAGTTCGGCGCCCCGAGCCGCCCCGAGAGCTGATCCGGTCGGCGGATGGCGCGCTGCCTGATCATCGGCTGTGGGTGTCGTGGGCTCTCGCTCGCGCAGCGGCTGCTGGCCCGCGGCCACGCGGTTCGCGGCACGACGCGCGATCCGTCCCGGGTGGGCGAGATCGAGGCCGCCGGGGCCGAGGCGTTCGTCGGCGATCCCGATCGGATCGCGACCCTCGCGCCGGCTCTGGACCACGTCGGCGTCGTGTGCGTGCTGCTCGGCTCGGCTCGGGGTGAGGCAGAGCAGCTCGAGGCGCTGCACGGCACGCGGCTCGAGATGTTGATGAGCCGGATGCTCGACACGACCGTGCGCGGGGTCGTCTACGAACGGACCGGGTCCGTCGATCAGGCGCTGCTCGACGCCGGCGCCAAGCGGATCCGCGAGGCATGTGAACGCTCGCTGATCCCGTACGTGCTGCTCGACGCCGACCCGCTTGACAACCCCGTCTGGTCTGCGGCAGCCACGATGGCGGTCAACGAGGTCCTGAGCTAGGGTGTTGCCGTCGGGCTCTCGACGGAGCTGAGCCGGTCAAAGAGGTCGGCGAGGATCCGTGCGGTGGCCCCCCAGATCAGCTTCCCATCGATCAAATACGTGTCGGTGCGAATCGGGACCCCGCGGCGCAGGAGCCGACGCCGGCCGTAGCCGTCCGCCAGCGCGGCGAGCGGCAACTCGAGCACCTCGGCGACCTCGCGCGGGCTCAGCTCCCACTTCTGGCCGGGCTCGATGAAGCCGACGAACGGATACACGGCGTAGCCGGTGGCGATCGTAGGCGTCGGCTGCAGCGCGCCGACGATCTCGACCGCGTTGGGATCCAGCCCGATCTCCTCGTGAGCCTCACGCAGGGCGGTGGCGAGCAGGTCCGGGTCGGTCTCGTCGCGGCGGCCGCCGGGAAACGAAACCTCGCCGGCGTGACGGCGCAGATCCGCGCGCCGCTCGGTGAACACCGCCCGCAGCTCGCCGGCATCGAGATACAGCGCGACCAGCACCGCCGCGTCCGTCCGGCCGCGCACGTGGAGCGCAGCCGCGTCCTCGGGCTTGAGCAGCACGGTGCGCAGGCGCTCGCGGAGCTCGCCCTCAGGCGGTTGCATCGCCGGACTATATTGGCGCCATCGAAGCGCTGATCATCGTCGACGTTCAGAACGACTTCTGCTCGGGCGGAGCCCTCGAGGTCCCCGACGGCGACGCCGTGATCGACCCCGTGAACGCGCTCGCGCGAGCGTTGCCGTTCGTGATCGCGACGCGCGACTGGCATCCACCCGACCACGCCTCGTTCGCGCAGCAGGGAGGGCCATGGCCAGTCCACTGCGTCCGTGACACGCCCGGCGCCCAGCTTCACGAACGGATCGACTGCAGCCGGATCGACGCGATCGTCGACGCCGGCCGGACGCCGGAGATGGAGGGCTACTCGGGCTTTGAGGACACCAGGCTCGAGCGGCTGTTGCGCGACCGCGACGTCGACACGGTCCACGTCGCCGGGCTGGCGCTCGACTACTGCGTCAAGGAGACTGCGCTCGACGCCCGCCGGCATGGGTTGCACGTGATCGTCCACCTCGACGCCACACGGCCGGTCGAGGTGCATGCCGGTGACGGCGAACGCGCGATCGCGCAGCTGCGCGAGGCCGGGGTGCAGGTGATCGACTGACGCCGCGGCGCTTAGGTCAGCGGATTGAACAGCAGCCCGGTCGGCACCTTGGGGAAGAAGTAGGTCGACTTCGGCGGCATGCTCTCGCCCGCGGCCGCGACCTCGCGGAGACGCTCGATCGGGGTCGGCGTCATGAAGAAGGCAGCGTCGTAGGCGGCGCTCCGGACCAACTCGAGCGCCTGCTCGAAGTCTCGCGCATAACCGAGGCCGTGCAGCTCGTCGATGTCGTGGTCGGTCATCGCGAGCGCGCCCTTGAGCACCAGCGCCTCGAGCACGGCGGTGTCGAGCCGGCGATACGGCTCGGCGTGGCCTGCAAGCGCGGCGTCGGCGATCGAGCCGTCCTTGAGCGTAAGCCTGAACGGACGGCGGAAGTGAGCGTCCATGTAGCCCATCTCGACGGCGTCACCGGCGACCGGGACCAGCTCGGCGGTTGATGAGAGGAACTGGATCTCGAAGTCGCGCCGGAGCGCGAGTGCAAGCGCCTCGTGCTGGTCGGGACGCAGCCCTTTGACCAGCCGGTGGGTCGGGAACACCGTCAGCCCGGGGTCCTGGAGCGCGACCAGGCACATCAGCGTGTACCGGTGCGGTCCCTCGCCGCCGATCTCGTCGGCGTAGGCCCGGGCCGTCTCGTACCGGTGGTGTCCGTCGGCGATCAGCAGCTCGGCCGGCGTCACCGTCTGCGTGACGATCTCGATCGTGGCGGCGTCCTGGATGCGTCCGAGACGGTTGACGGTTCCGTCATCGTCGGTCGTCTGCGCCCACGGTTCTGGACTGGTTAGGGCGGCGCGCGCGATGCCGTCCGGGTCGGAGTAGAGCGAGAAGATGGGGGACAGGTTGGTCTTGGTGGATCGCGTCAGCTGGAGGCGGTCCTCCCGCGGGCCGGGGTGCGTGCGCTCGTGCGGCCGGATCCGGCCGGCGCCGTACTCCTCCACGCGCACGCGTGCGAAGAACCCCGTGCGCGTGCGCCGCTTGCCGTCCGGACCGGTGTATTCCTGCTCGAGCGTCCACAGGGCGGGAGACTCGTCCTGGGTCAGCACCTCATCGGCGCGCCACTGGCGCAGCAGCTCGGCGGCGTGCTGGTAGCGGTCGTCGCCGCCCTCTGGCAGGTCAAGCGCGACCACGTTGTACGGCGAGCGCGCCTGCAGCGCCGCACGCCGGCGGGCGTCGATCACGTCGTAGGGCGGAGCGACGACGTCCTGCAGACCTCCGGTCCTCTCGGGGTCGTACCTCAGCGCTCGCAGGGGCAGGATCTCCGGCATCCCGGGCCGAGGCTACTCGACTGCGATCACCGGCGGCCGAGTTCGCGTGACGGTCGCCGTCCGGGCGCGTCTAGACTTGGTCGGCGACGGGGCGTGGCGCAGCCTGGTAGCGCGCCGCCTTTGGGTGGCGGAGGTCCCCGGTTCAAATCCGGGCGCCCCGATTCTTCGCGCTCACCGTCGGATTGCGACGGTTATTCACCGACGTCGCGTCCACCTCGGCACATAACCGGCCGTAGCTTCCGGTTATGTGCCAAGGCCGGCGCGCAGCGGGAAGCGGGCAGCGCGCCCGGGTGCTCAGCGAGCTGCGAGGCGCTGGTGGACCAGGCGAACCGCCATCGAGCCCTCGCCGACGGCCGACGCGCAGCGCTTGATCGAGCCCGCGTGGACGTCACCGACGGCGAAGATTCCGGGCCGGCTGGTCTCCAGGAAGTACGGGCGCTCGTCGCCGTAGACGGCCAGCGACTCCTCCTGCAGGTCACGGCCGGTCAGCAGAAAGCCGTTCTCGTCACTCGCGACCTGCCCGTCGAGCCACTCGGTGTGCGGCGAGGCGCCGATGAACACGAACAGCGCCTTGGCCTCGGTCTCGGTCAGCCGGCCGCTGTGGGTGTCGCGCAGGACCACCGCCTCCAGTCCCTGCTCGCCCTTGAGCTCAACCACCTCGGTGTAGGTCTGGACAGTGACCTGCTCGCGCCGGTCGAGCTCGTCGATCAGGTAGCGCGACATCGACTTGCCCAGATCCCCACCGCGGATCAGCAGCGTGCAGCTGGAGGCCTGGCGGGAGAGGAACATCGCCGCCTGTCCGGCCGAGTTGCCGCCGCCGACGACCAGCACTGGGTCGCTCACACACAGCTGGGCCTCGGCGCTGGTTGCTGCGTAGTAGACGCCGACGCCCTCGTAGCGCTCGAGATTGGGGATCTCGAGCTTGCGGTAGTGGGCGCCGGTGGCGACGATCACGGTCCGGCCGTGGACGACCGCTCCGTCCTCGAGCCCGATCGCGAAGTGACTGTTCTCCGGGGTCAGGCTCACCGCCCGCGCCGGCACGGCCAGCCGGGCGCCGAACCGCTTGGCCTGCAGGACCGCGCGCTCGGCGAGCTCGCCGCCAGAGATCCCGGTCGGGAAGCCCAGATAGTTCTCGATCCGGGCCGACGTGCTGGCCTGGCCTCCGAACGCGATCTTGTCGAGCGCCTGCGTATCGAGCCCCTCTGAGGCGCCATAGACGGCCGCCGCGAGCCCGGCCGGGCCGCCGCCGACGATCACCAGGTCACACATCGCCGGCGGGGCGCCCCGGGCGCCGAGGCCGAGCATCCGCGCCAGCTCGGAGTTGGTCGGATTGCGCAGGACGTCATGGCCGCGGATCACGACCGGCGTTTCGCAGGGCGCCACGGCGAGCGCCTCGAGCAGCTTGTCGGCCTCCTCGTCCTCCTCGACGCCCATCCAGTGATAGGGCATCCGGTTGCGGGCGAGGAACTCGCGCACCCGCTGGCTGTTGTGGGAGAAGCGCGACCCGACGACCTTCACCCCGGCCCCGACGTCGATCAGGATCGCCCGGCGCTGCATGAAGGCGCGCAGGATCACGTTGCCGAGGTCCTCGTCATCGCTGACGATCTCGCGAAGCCGCCTGGCGGGCACACAGATCACCTCGCCGGGGTCACGAACGACCGCGGTCAGGTAGGCCGGCGAGCCGGTCAGCAGGTTCAGCTCGCCGAGGAACCGGTGTGGGCCATGGACGGCGACGACGCGGTTCTCCTCTCCATACCCCTGCACGATCACCGCCGCGCCGGACTCGATCACGAACAGGTCATAGCCCTCGTCACCCTCGCGGAACAGGACCTCGCCGGCGGTGGTGCTGCGCACCGTGCCGATCGCCCGCAGCCGCGCGCGCTGCTCGTCATCGAGCCGGGGGAACGCGCCGTTGCGGTCAGGTGGCTCCTCGACCCCGAGCCCGAGCGGCTCTGTCATCGCGAGTCCTCGAGGACGAACGCGACATCATCGACGAAGCAGTAGGACCAGTCCTCGCGCGGCTCGAGCGAGGTGATGATCGGATGGCCGACCTCGCGTGCGTGCCCGGAGGCGTGGCGGTTGGGCGACGAGTCGCAACAGCCGACCTTGCCACACGTCCTGCACACGCGCAGGTGCATCCACGTGCCCCCGATCTTCAGGCATTCCTCACAGCCCTCAACCTGCTCGGGTCGTCCGACCAGCACCTGATCGAGATGCGTGCACGTGGCCATTTCGTCCCTCCCTGTTCGAGACTCGTTTGCCGACGGCGTCCACGCGGCGGCAACGGACGCCTGCCCATCAGATTGGCGAAGCTGTCAAGTCCGCGGCGCTGCGAGCCGCCGCGCGCTCACGTTTACTCTCATGGCAGGCCCCCGTAGCTCAGCTGGACAGAGCGACGGCCTTCTAAGCCGTGGGTCGCAGGTTCGAGTCCTGCCGGGGGCGTGAAGGTCTATCCGGTGAGCCCTTTGTCGCGCAGCTGTTGCACTGCCGGCGGGCGCTTGTGAAGGTGACCGAGCCCCATTGCGCGGATCACTTGCGGAGCCTTCGTGAACTGAATATCGCGGTAGTCGACCACCTGGACCTGGTTACCCCACGGATCCAGGAAGTTGAGCCGTGGACCGGGTGCGATCTCGACCCCGTGCGCCTCCAACGCAGCCCTCACCGCCTGCTTGTCGTCGACGACCAGACCGAAGTGCCGTGTCTGGTCTGCCGGCCGGTCGGACGTTTGGGTCAGTGCGAGGAACTGGTCACCCATGTCGATGAACGCCATGCCCGGCTCGCGGTCGATCTCGCGCAGCTCGAAGATCACGCCGTAGAACTCAAGTGCCTCCTCGAGGTCGCCGACGTCCAGCGCAACGTGATTGATCCCCACCATGCGGGGGCGTGCGGCGCTGGTCGTGTGGCTGTTGAAGGTCATCGTTCGCCTCCTCGATTCGTCTGCGGCTCAACTATCGCTCTTCAGATGCCATAAGGTCAAATAGATAATTGCGCGGGTTCGTTCTAAGCTCAGCTTATGTTCGAGCTTCGCCACCTGCGGGTCTTCCGTGAGGTGGCCAGACTCGGGTCACTGTCGGCAGCCGCCGAGTCGCTCACATACACACAGCCGGCCGTTTCCCAGCAGATGGCGGCGCTCGAGCGCAGCGCCGGAATGCCGCTGCTCGAGCGGACGACGCGCGGCGTCAAGCTCACCAGCGCGGGCGAGGCGCTGCTCCGCCACGCCGAGGCGATCCTCGCCGAGCAGACGCTCGCCGAGCGCGAGCTGGAAGCGATCGCCGGTCTGCGCGGCGGCCGCGTTCGGATGGCGTCGATCCCGACTGCGGGCACCGCGCTGGTGCCCGCGGCGGTGGCGCTGTTCAGCGCCCGGTACCCCGACGTCCAGTTCTCGGTCCTCGAGGCCGAGCCCGAGGAGTCGGTGCCAATGCTGCGCGTGGGAGAGCTCGAGGTCGCGATCGTGGCCGCCCGCAACGCGCCCGATGGGTTCGGTGATCTGTACACGGGCATGGAGCTCCACCACCTGCTCGACGAGCCCAGGTACGCGATCCTCCCACCCCGGCATCGGCTCGCCGGCCGTAAGCGGCTGCGGCTGCGAGACCTCGCGGACGAGACGCGAATCGAGCTCGCCCGGTCGCCCACTCGCGAGGGCCGGATCTTCCTCGCCCCTGGCCCAGACCCCGAGCCGGAGCGCGACCAGCCACGCATCGCTTTCCGCAGTGACGACTTCAACATCGTCCAGGGCATGGTCGCCGCCGGCGCCGGAATCGCCGTCGTCCCGGAGCTCGCGCTCACCAACCTGCGCGCCGACGTCAGGATCCACAACCTCGGGAGCTCGGCGCCCTCGCGCACCGTCGCCGCCGCCACGCTGGCGCGAGTGCACCGCTCCCCAGCGACCTCGGCGCTGCTCGAGATTCTGACTGAAGCCACCGAGGAGCATCTGAAGCGGCGTCTGCCCTCGCCGCCGAGCTGAGCGTTGCTTGGGCACTGGAGTCCGGAAACCCTCGGCCGGGCCGCTGACCTGCGTAGAGTTCGGCCGCACGCCGCACGCCGCACCGCAGCGGCAGTCCGAGCGCTATGACCTCACACGATCAACAGCCCGCAGATGACCTCGATGTGCTGGTCGTCGGCGCCGGCTTTGCCGGGCTCTACGCGCTCCACCGGCTGCGCGAGCTTGGATTGCGGGTGCGAGTGCTCGAGCGGGGAGACGGGGTGGGAGGAACGTGGTTCTACAACCGCTATCCCGGCGCACGATGCGACATCGAGAGCATCGACTACTGCTACTCGTTCTCCGAGGAGCTGCTCGACGAGTGGCAGTGGAGCGAGAGGTACTCCGCCCAGCCGGAGATCCTGGACTACCTCGACTACGTCGCCGATCGGTTCGACCTGCGGCGCGACATCCAGCTGTGCACCGAGGTCAGCGCCGCGACCTTCGATGAGGACTCCAACCGCTGGCTGATCACAACCAGCGCCGGCGAGGCATTCTCGGCGCCGTGGTGCGTGATGGCGACCGGCTGTCTGTCATCGATCAAGCGTCCCCAGTTCCCGGGGCTGGAGTCGTTCAACGGGCGGTGGTTTCACACCGCCCGATGGCCGCAGGGGGGAGTCGACTTCAGCGGCCAGCGCGTGGGGGTGATCGGCACCGGCTCGACCGCGATCCAGGCGATCCCGCAGATCGCGCGCCAGGCCGAGCGCCTGTTCGTCTTCCAGCGCACGGCCAACTACAGCATGCCGGCCCACAACGGCCCGCTCGACCCGCAGGTGGCGAGCGAGATTCGGCGCAACTTCTCCGAGCGCCGCCTGGCGGCGCAGCAGTCGGACGCCGGCGTGCCCTTCCCATGGCCGGAGACGTCGGCCTTCGAGGTGTCCGACGAGGAGCGCCGCCGCCTGTACGAGGCCGGCTGGCAGCGGGGTGGGATCAACGCGCTGTCGTACGCGTTCACCGACTATTTCTCAAACCCGGACGCGAATGCCACCGCGGCCGAGTTCACGCGCGAGAAGATCCGCTCGATCGTCCAAGACCCAGACGTGGCCGAGGCGCTGTGCCCGCGACAGCACATCGGCACCAAGCGGACGTGCGTCGACACCGGTTACTACGAGACGTACAACCGCGACAACGTCGAGCTGGTCGACGTCCGCCGGTCACCGATCGAAGCGATCACCGCAGATGGCCTGCGAACGACCGACGGTGAGTACACGCTGGATGCGATCGTGTTCGCGATCGGCTTCGACGCGATCACCGGCGCACTGCTCGACATCGATATCACCGGCCCCGGCGGACGGACGCTGAGAGAGCACTGGGCATACGGGCCGCGGGCGTATCTCGGTCTGGCGAGCGCCGGCTTCCCAAACCTGTTCATGGTCACCGGTCCCGGCAGCCCGTCGGTGCTCAGCAACATGGTCGTGTCGATCGAGCAGCACATCGACTGGATCGCGGACTGCATCGTCGATCTGCGACGGCGCGGGGTCCAGCGCATCGAGGCCACCGCCGACGCCGAGGTGGCTTGGGTGCAGCACGTCAACGAGCTCGCCGACGCGACCCTCTATCCGGTCGCCAACTCGTGGTATGTCGGCGCCAACATTCCCGGCAAGCCGCGCGTATTCATGCCCTACGTCGGCGGTTGCGGTCCGTACCGCCGCGCGTGCGACGAGGTCGCAGCGCAGGGGTACCGCGGTTTCGTGCTCGGCTCGTCACCGACCGAGCAACTGCAACCGTCGGCTGCCGGCGTC
This sequence comes from uncultured Solirubrobacterales bacterium, assembly GCA_963770885.1. GTDB lineage: Bacteria > Actinomycetota > Thermoleophilia > Solirubrobacterales > Solirubrobacteraceae > Palsa-465. The sequence continues at coordinate 1,217,738 of CAVYRI010000005.1, forward strand.
TGAGCGCGGACGCTCGCGGCGGGTCACGGGGGCGGGTCGAGACCGAGCTCGGCGATCACCGTGGCCGCGCGGGGGCCTTTGTCTCCGACTCGGTCCGGCACCGGTGCGCCCGCGGCGAGCAGCAGCTCGACGATCTCGACGTACGGCGCGCTTGCGATCTCGTCGCGGGGCTGCATCGTCGGCCCGCCCTCGGGCTCGTTGCAGTGCCGCGACCCGTGCAGCGCCGCCCCGATCGCGGTACCGCCGTGGTGGAATTCGAGTGCCGCCCCGCGCTCGACGAGCTCTCGGACCATCTGCGCGCGTCCGCGCCAGCACGCCTGGCCGAGCGGGGCTCCTTCGCCGCTGTGCTCCCCGTCGAGCCTCGCGCCCGCGTCGAGCAGACTGCGCATCGCGTCGAGGTGGTCTCCCTGGATCGAGACGATCAGCATCTCGCCGAGCAGCGACTGCGGGAGGCCCGATGGGGGATCGTCGCCGCCGTGTGACAGGTAGGCGCCGATCGCCCGGTCCTCGTCGCTGACCCGTGTCCCGTCCGCCCCGCGCTCGCGCAGGACCGCCACGGTCTCGTCATCCGCCCAGCGGACGGCGACCTGGAGTGGGGTGAGGCCGTGCTCGTCGGGCGCGTCGACCGGTGCGCCGGCGTCGAGCAGCGCGGCGATCGTCCGCCGTGGCCGCCGGCGCCAGACCGCTTGGTGGAGATGTTCAGCCGAGGCGCGGGCGCCGTGGGCGCAGAACATCTCCACCATCGCCGGGTTGGGGAAGTTGAGCGCCCGCCCGAGGTCGTAGTCGACGAGGTCCTGCCGGGCGCCGGCGTCGATCACGAGCATCGCGCACCTCGGGTCCGACAGCTCGGCGGCGTGATACAGGACCTCGTTGCCCTCATAGCCTTCCCGATCGTCGGTCGGGTCGGCCCCCGCGTCGAGCAGCATCCTTGTCAGCTCGGGGTCACCGGCGATTCCGGCAGCGCCGTAGAGCGCGACCTGGAGCCAGCCGTCGCCGTTGATGAAGAACGCATTCGGGTCGGCGCCGGCGCCAAGCAGATGGCGGACGACTTCACGGATGCCAGACGACCGCTCGGGATCGCCGCGGAGCAGCCGCGAGAAGCACGCGTACAGGACCGGCTGCCAGCCGTTCGGGCCGGTCGGCTCGTTCACCGCGGCCGGGCGAGCCGCGAGCCTGCGCGCGACGTCGTCCGCCTCGCCGGTGACGCAGGCAGTCGCGAGATCGTGGCGCGCAAGTGCCGGATCGGCGGCCAGCAGCGCCCGTGCGCGCCTCAGGTCCGCCGAGGTTGCCGACGCGATCAAGGCGGCCGCCCGCTGCGCGGCGTCGAGCGTCCGCGCCTCGACATGGAACTTCAGCCGTGGCCAGGACGGGAACCCGTACTCGCGCGCGATCGCCAGTTGCGCGCGCGCGATCGACGGGAACTCACCTGACTTGCGACGGCGTTTGGCTTCGCCGCGCAGAAAGCGCAGGTTCGGGCGGGGCGGCAGCGTACGTGGGTCGGACATGTTGACTCCTTCCGGCCTCCGGCGGGTCCGCACGCCGGGCCGAAAGTCACGTCCGGCACCGAGAACACCGAGCACCGCTGCCAGGTGGGCCTGTGACCCTTTCCGCGGACCGGACGCGTCCTGCACGCCCGATCGACGATAGCGAAGCGCTATGTGGTCAGCCCGGAGCCGGCGCTCTGCGCCAGCCGATCCTCGGCGGCGGCGAGCTTGTCGGCCAGCCGCGCTCGCTGCTGCGCGACTTCAGGGTCGCCGTGGCGCGGGTGGTCGGGATGCGCGAGGTTCTCGAGCTCGTGCGGATCCGCGCTCAGGTCGTACATCTCGTACTCGGGGTCGTGGCGGCCCTCGGAGTCGAAATAGCGGGCGTACTTGAACCGGCGTTCGCGGATGCAGCGGATCCGCCCGGGCACTCCGGGGAGCACCTCCGGGACGAGTCCGGTGCCGGCATGCATGTCGTCGAAGGTGAACAGCACCTCGTCCTGCACCGGCGGACCGTCCGGGTCTCGTACCAGCGGCGAGAGATCGGTTCCGCGAAGACCGGTCAGCGGCTGGACGCCGAGGATGTCCGCGACCGTCGGGATGATGTCGATCAGTGACGCGGGGTGCGGGCACGAGCCGGGCTCGGCGATCAGTCCGGGGTAGGAGAAGATCAGCGGCACTCGCAGCGTCTCCTCGTAGACGTTGAACGCCTTCTGGCGCAGGCCGCCGTGGGCCATCGCGAGCTCGCCGTGGTCGGAGAAGCGCACGGTCAGCGTGTTCTCGCCGAGCGGGGTCGGCCTCCCGTCCGGGCAGTACAGGCAGTCGACGATCGGCGCGATCTGCTCGTCGATCCGCCTGATCAGGCTCGCGTAGAAGTTCACGTATCGCACGCACTGCTCGCGGGTCTGCAGCGGCCCGACCGCCATATCGATCGCCGGCTTGACCATCGCGTGCACGGCCGGCTTGAAGTTGGTCGCCAGGTCCTCGTCGAAGCTCGCCGGCAGCTCGATGGCGCCGGCCAGGGCCTCGGACGCGTAGTCGTCTTCCCAATGGCGCGGGTAAGCGAGCACGTCGTGTGGATTGATGAGCGATACGACAAGGCAGAACGGACGTCCGCCGGCCTGCGCGGCACGCTCGCGCAGGAACGAAACCGCCTGCTCGATGTAGTCGGCATCATGGTCGGCACGGCCGCCGCCGAAGTTCCTCGGCTGAGTGTCGCCGCCTGCATCGGGCGCGACCCAGCCATCGAAACCGTAGGCGGCAATCTGCTCCGGGGTGACGTCGAAGCCGCCCGCCGGACCCTTGCTAATGTGCCACTTGCCGCGGTAGTGGACGTCGTAGCCGGCGTCGCGGAGCATCATTGCAAGGTTCGGGATCTCGGCGCTCAGCTCCGTCTCGGTCGCAGACACCGGCCCGTTCTCGGTCAGGGTGTCGGTGACCCCGTGCTGGGCCGGCATCTGGCCGGTGAAGAAGGTCGCACGGCTCGGGCTGCACATCGAGGTGTTGCAGACCGCGTTCTCGAAGCTCACCCCGTGGCGCATCAGCCGCGAGCGCGATGAGAGCCTCTCGGTGAACCCGGCCGGGAAGTGCATCGGCGCCCGCTCCTGGTCGGTGATGATCAGGAGCAGGTTGGGGTGCTCAGCGGAGTCCGTTCGTGTGGGCATATCGGCTACCGGGTCAGCGGGGGTCGGCCGTGACCCGCTCAGGAATGATGAGACTTTATAGGGAATTCGCCGGATCGGTTACCTGACGGGTAATCGACGGGTCGGCCCGTCGGTGCGACCGTGGCGGCGTGCGGTCAACAGAGACAAGGAGGCATCCATGCCAAACGCCGACACGCTGGTCCACGGATACATCGAGATGTGGAACGAAACCGAACCGCAGCGGCGGCGCGAGCTCGTCGCGCAGACGGTTACCGAGGACGCTCGCTACGTCGACCCCTTGATGGAGGGCGACGGGATCGACGGCATCGCGGACATGATCGCCGGCGTCCAGCAGCAATTCCCCGGCCATCGCTTCGCGCTTGTCGCGGGGCCCGACTCCCATCACGATCGGGTGCGGTTCAGCTGGTCGCTGGTGGCCACCGGTGGTGACCCGGTGGCGATCGGGACCGACTTCGCGACGCTCGCCGAGGATGGCCGGATGGGCTCGGTGACCGGCTTTCTCGAGCCCGCCGCCGGCTAGCTGCGAGGCCCGTACGCGGCGAGGAACACCCGCACCCCGCTGTCTGCGCCGCGTCGCAGCTCGGCCGGCGGGGGCGGGTCATCGTCGCCCAGCAGCATGGCGCGATTGAGCGGGACCGACATCACCAGCCAATTGAAGTGGGCGGCGGCCAGTTGCGGATCATCGACGGCGAGCACGCCGTGGGCCGCGAGTCGCTCGAAGGCGGCCGCGAGCGCGGCCATCGTCCGTCCGGGCCCCCGCTCGTAGAACAGGCGGCCGAGCTCGGGGAAGCGTCCCGTCTCGCCGATCACGAGCCGGCGCAGCTGGAGCAGGCGTGGCTGCATCACGCGAGTCAGCTGGCGCAGCGCGAGGTCGCGGAGGTCGGCGCCGATGTCACCGCTGTCACGGAGGTCGAGGACCTCCTCGTAGTTGGGGTCGCTGACTTCATCGACGGTGCTCGTGACGATCTCGCGAAACAACGTCTCCTTGTCGGCGAAGTGCTTGTAGACCGTCTGCTTGGAGACCGCGGCCTCGGCCGCGATCTCGTCCATGCTGGTGCCGAGGTAGCCGTTGCGGAGGAAGCCGGCCGTGGCCGCCTCGAGGATCGCCTTGTGCTTGCGGTCAGAGCGGCGCAGCGGCGCGGGCGCCGCGTCGGCCGGCTGGTGTTGCGCTGAGCGCGGAGCGGTGGGCATGGGCTCGTCGGGCATCGTACTGGACAGTCCAGTTCTCGTGGAGATGGGGTACTATACGGTCTAGTTCTGTACGAGTGTTGGCGCCGGACCTGGGAACCATTTACGCAGCAAGCGTTCCAAGCCCCCGCCGACGCGCCCCTGAATTCAAAAAGGAACGACACCATGGGTGAGGTCATAGTGGTCAACCATCTCTCGCTCGACGGCGTGATGCAGTCACCGGCCCGGCCCGACGAGGATGAGCGAGACGGGTTCGAGCACGGCGGCTGGGGCGCGGCGGCCGGTAACGACCCGATGATCGTCGAGAAGCTCGGAGTTGGCCGGCCTCAGAGTCAACCGGGGGCGCTGCTGTTGGGGCGGCGCACGTACACCGACTTCGCCGAGGTCTGGCCGGCCCGAGGCGACAACCCGTTCACCGACGCACTCAACAAGCAGACCAAGTACGTCGCCTCGAACACGCTCAGCGAGCCCTTGCCGTGGGTCAACTCCGTGCTGCTCACCGGCGATGCAGCCGATGCGGTCGCGCAGCTGCGGCGCGGTGAGTTACAGCTCACGATCCTCGGCAGCGGTCAGCTGATCGGGGCACTGATGCAGCGAAACCTGATCGACCGGTTCGTGCTGCTGATCCACCCGCTGGTGCTCGGATCGGGCCGCAGGATGTTCGCCGACGATGGCCCCTACGGGCGACTGACGCTGATCGAAGCCGTGGCTACCACCACCGGGGTGATCATCGCGACCTACCGGGCCGCCCAGACCGAGGCCTAAACGTCCTTGCGCCGCCGCCGACGGTGACCGGTGATCTGCCACGGCCCGGGCAGGAAGTCCAGCGCGAGGTTGACCAGCCACACGATCAGGGTCGCCTCGACATAGGTCCAGAAGCCGTGGATGGAAAAGCCGCTGGCGATGTGGTCGGTCAAAACGAGCATCAGCAGCGAGACGAAGAACCAGGCGATGCCCAAGGTCAGGATCGCGAATGGCAGCGTGATCAGCCGCAGCAGCGGTTTGAGCAGCGTGTTGAGCACCCCGAAGACCGCGGCCGCGACCAACAGCGACCCGACGTTTGAGACATGAACGCCACTCAGCAGCCAGGCGACCACGGCCAGCACGATCGCGTTGGTCAGCCACGAGATCAGCAGGCGCATGCCGAGCCCCGGATCGCGCCACCTGCTCTGGGAGTCAGGACTCATGTCAGGACAGGCTACGCCTACCGGCACCCGGGATCGACCGGATGCCGAACGGCGGCCGAGCGCTGGTAGATTCAAACGCTCCACGGTGGGCGTAGCTCAGCTGGTAGAGCTCCTGGTTGTGGTCCAGGCG
>CAVYRI010000006.1:0-247829 GCA_963770885.1 uncultured Solirubrobacterales bacterium
GTCGGTGCCTACAAGCTGCGTGAGATCACCCCACTCGTGGTCGAGGACCTGCGCGACCAGCTGATCAGACGAGGTCTGGCCACCGCGTCAGTGCTCAAGGCCCTTCACCTGCTCTCAGCGATCCTGAAGCGCGCTGCAGTCCGCGGATTGATCCCGGCGAATCCAGTCGACCTGGTTGCGAAGCCCAGCCCACCGCCGACGGCCCCGCCGCGCCCTCTCACGCCCCTGACCATCGAGAGGATCCGCGCCGTCATGCTCCAGCCGAGGACGCGTGCGGTCCCCGGGTCAGGCCCAGGCAAGCGCCCACGCCGCGCCTATGAGGCGCAGACGGGCTCGCCTACGGAGCGTCAGCGCAACGCCCTGATCGTGGCGATGCTCGGATACGGCGGCTTTCGACCGATCGAGGACCGCAACGCCGAATGGCGGGATCTGCACCACGACGCGCTGCGCGTGTACGCCACCAAGACCAGGCGCGAGCGCTACGTCGACCTGCTCGCTCCGCTGGCCCAGGATCTCGCCGAGTGGCGGGTGGCGTGCGGGGGCAGGACCGAAGGCCTGATCATCTCGCGACCTTCGGGCGGGGTTTGGAGGCGCGAGGACTGGGCCAATTGGCGGCGACGTGTGTATCAGCCGGCGGCACTCGCCGCCGGTGTCACCGACGACCTGCGGCCGTACCGACTGCGTGGTTCGTTTGTGTCTCTACTGCTGTGGGCGGGCGAGGATCTCGTGTACGTCGCCGACCAGGCCGGGCACTCGGTCGCGACGCTCGCCGGCATTACGCCGGCGTCATCCGCGAGCTTCGAGACGTCCCGAAGGTGTCCGCCGCGGAGCTGATTTGGGCCGCGCGAAGGGAGGTTCGCCGCGGAGGGGACGCGTACGGGACGCACGCCCTGCTAGCTACCTGAGGCAGGATCAGCAGAAAATCCCTGCTAATCGCCGATGGACGATGCTGGGCTCGAACCAGCGACCTCCGCCTTGTCGAGGCGGCGCTCTCCCAGCTGAGCTAATCGTCCGGGAGCGGTAACTCTAGCGTGACGGTGGCCGCACGTCACGGCGAATCCGGGCCTAGCCGAGGGGCCCGCCCGGGCGCATAACGTCACCGAGCGGCGGGTACCATCGTCTTCGATGATGCAGCGGAAGTTTGCGGCCGCGCTGGCGTTGGCGCTGGTTGGCACGGTGGTTGCGGCCCCGATCGCGCTGGCCGCCACGCGCGCGGCGGTGGCGCCGTCGATCGGCACCCGGAAGACCGCTTTCGTGGTCCGGTTTCGCGCTTCGAGCGCGACCGCCGGTTCGACCAACCTTCACCGCCGCTATGAGGCGTTCGTCTCCGGGGCCCACGGCAGGCGCTGCACCACGCACGCGTCGGCGGGCACTGGTGTGACCGACAAGAGCGGTCTGTTAAGCGTGACGCTGAGGCCGACTGGCCGACGTCACGTCTGGTGCGCAGGCCGGTTCCGCGGCCGGGTGGTCGAATTCGCCACGATCACCTGCCGGCCGCTGGCCCAGATCGTCTGCCCGGCGATTGAGATCATGCCGGTCACGATCGCACGCTTCGGCTTCCGCGTGATGAGGCGCGCGTCGGAGATGAAGGCGATCGCCGACACCCGGCCCTTGCGCGGCTGAGCCGAGCACTCTCGCGACCGAGACCGGCCCGCGGCCGCGCCACGACCGCGCCACGACCGCGCCGGGCAATTAGCATCACTGCTCGATGCATTACGAGCTCCCCGACGGCACCCAGCTGACCCTGCCCCCGGAGGCGACCGGCGCCGACGCCGCGGCGGCGATCGGCCCCGGCCTGGCACGCGCGGCGCTCGCGGTCAAGATCGGCGACGAGGTCCGCGACCTCGCGCGGCCGTTGCCCGACGGCAACGGTGACGCCAGCGACGCCCAGCTTCAGATCGTGACCGATCGAAGCGGCGACGACGCGCTGACGCTGATCCGCCACGACGCCGCGCACGTGCTGGCAGCCGCGGTTCTGGACCTCTACCCGGGGGTCAAGATCTCGATCGGCCCGCCGGTCCGCGACGGCTTCTACTACGACTTCGAGTTCCCGCCCGGGGTGACCCTCAGCGATGCCGACTTCGAGCGGATCGAGCAGCAGATGCAGGTCCACGTCGATGCCGACGAGCGGTTCGTGCGCGAGGACGTCGCCGTCGCCGACGCGCTGGAGCGGTTCAGGGCCGAGGACCAGCCCTACAAGGTCGAGCTGATCGAGGACCTCGTTCGCGACCAGGGCGTCGAGACCGTGTCGCTGTACACCAACGGGCCGTTCACCGATCTCTGTCGCGGGCCCCACTCGCCGAGCACGAGCCGGATCAAGGCGTTCAAGCTCCAGTCGGTGGCCGGCGCCTACTGGCGCGGCGATGCCAAGCGTCAGATGCTCACGCGCGTGTATGGGACGGCGTTCTTCTCGCGCAAGGAGCTGCGGGAGTATCTGGACCGCATCGAGCGCGCGCGGGCCAACGACCACCGGCGACTCGGGCCGCAGTTGGGCCTTTTCCAGTTCTCCGATGTCTCGCCCGGCGCCGCGTTCTGGCTGCCGGCGGGAACCGACGTCTACAACTCGCTCGTCGCCCTCAGCCGCGAGATGGGCGTCAAGCGCGGCTACACCGAGGTCAAGACGCCACTGCTCTACGACAGCTCGCTGTGGAAGACCTCGGGCCACTGGGACAAGTACGGCGAGGAGATGTTCATCACGGAGTCCGAGGACCGGCCGATGGCGCTCAAGCCGATGAACTGCCCGGGCCATTGCCAGCTGTATTCGCTGCGGCCCCACTCATACCGCGATCTTCCCGTCCGTTACTCAGAGCCGGGCCTGCTGCACCGCAACGAGCCCAGCGGGACTCTGCATGGGCTCCTGCGCGTGCGTCATTTCGCCCAGGACGACGCGCACATCTTCTGCACCGAGGACCAGATTCAGGACGAGGTCGCCGGATGCCTCGAGTTCGCGTTCGCGACCTACGCCGTGTTCGGGCTCGATGTCAAGCTCGAGTTCTCGACCCGGCCCGAGCAGCGGATCGGATCAGACGAGCTGTGGGATCTCAGCGAGGCCGCGCTGCGCCAAGCGCTCGAGTCCCATGGCCTCGAATACGAGATCAACGAGGGCGACGGCGCCTTCTACGGACCCAAGATCGACATGCACATGACCGATTCCCTGGCCCGCTCGTGGCAGCTGGGTACCGTCCAGCTCGACTACAACATGCCGCAGCGTTTCGGCCTCAGCTACACCGGAGCCGACAACGCCGAGCACCAGCCGGTGATGATCCATCGGGCGCTGATGGGGTCCTACGAGCGGTTCATTGGGATCCTGCTCGAGCACCTCCAGGGCGAGCTTCCGCTCTGGCTGGCGCCCGTGCAGGCGACTGTGCTGCCGATCGCAGACCGGCACAACGAGTACGCCGAGCAGGTCGCCGGGCGGCTGCGGTCGATCCCGGTCCGCGCTGAGGTCGACGACCGCACCGAGTCGGTTAAACGCAAGATCCGCGACGCCGAGCTGCGCAAGATCCCGTACATGCTGGTCGTCGGCGACCGCGAGCAGGAATCGGACGAGGTCTCGCTGCGCGAGCATCGCCGTGGCGACGAGGGTTCGCTGAAGGTCGACGAGTTCGCAAAACGTCTAACCGAGCAGATCACAAGTCGCTCGATCAGTTAGCCCGTCGCCGCTATACTGAGCGGCGTTGATCCAACTGCACCACACACGGCCCGGCACCGCTTGAACCAACGCCGCGCCTTCAACTAAGTGCCGGTACCGCGTAGGTTCGACCGGCGCCCGCCCGAGCGGGACCTGACTCGGATCAACGATCGCATCCGCGTGCCCGAGGTCAGGCTCGTCGGCGAGGACGGCAAGCAGATCGGCGTCATCAAGACGGCCGAGGCGCTCGTGTACGCGCAGGAGCGCGATCTCGACCTGGTCGAGGTGGCGCCCGACGCCCGTCCGCCCGTGTGCCGCGTGCTCGACTACTCCAAGTACAAATACGAGCAGGCCCAGAAGCAGAAGGCCGCCCGCAAGCACCAACAGCAGATCACGATCCGCGAGATCAAGTTCCGCCCGAAGATCGCTCAGAACGATTACGACACCAAGAAGGGCCACGTGCGGCGCTTCCTGCTCGGCAAGGACCGGGTCAAGGTGACGATCATGTTCCGCGGGCGCGAGGTCACCCACCCCGAGCGGGGGACAGCGCTCCTTGACCGGCTCGCCGATGAGCTCTCGGAGGTCGCCGTGATCGAGCAGTCACCGCTTCAGGACGGGCGCAACATGACGATGATGCTGGGCCCGTCGAAGGCGGTTCTGGCCGGCGAGGTCGACGGCGCCAAGCCTCCCGAGGCCGACGTTCACGTCTCAAACCGCCGTGGCGGGGGTCATCACAACGGCGCAGCCGAAGTCGACAGTTCGGCGGCAGCCGAGGTCGACAGTTCGGCGGCAGCCGAGGTCGACAGTTCGGCGGCAGCCGAGGTCGACAGTTCCGCCGCCCCCGAGGCCGACAGCTCGGCTGCTACCGAGGCCGACAGCTCCGCTGCCCCCGAGGTCGACAGTTCCACCCCCGCCGAGCCCGACAGCCCGAGCGCCGCCAAGGCCGACGCGCCCAGCGACGCGGCGGCGTAGCTCTCCGACGAGAGCGCCGTCGCGCTCCGACACCCACCTGCTGATCGCGGTCGGCGACGACCTCGAGGCGTTCGCCGTCTTCTATCGCCGCCACGTGCGCGGCGTCCTCGCGTTCTTTCGCCGCCGCGTAACGAGCACCGAGGCGTCGTTTGATCTCTGCGCGGAGACATTCGCCGCGGCGCTCGAGGCGATCCCGCGCTACCGACCGCGGTCGGAGTCGGCGCGTGGCTGGCTGTACGGGATCGCGTGGAACAAGCTGCACGAGGCCCGGCGCCGCGGCCAGGCCGAGGACTCCGCGCGGCGGGCGCACCGGACCGAACGGAGATCCGGCTCGCCGGCTCGACACCGTGGGGAGCGAAGGTCTTCCTGGTCCCGGTCACACCACTGCAAGGCCCCCGACTTCGACCGCGGCAGGGCGATCTGAGCGGGCGCACCTCAGGAGGGCAGGTGGTGGTCGTTGAGACCGCGCCGCAAGGTTCGGTCGGGTTCTCGGAGGCCGAGATCGAGACCGGGAACGGGATCGTCGTCGGCCACCGGTCAAGTCCGCGCAGCCCACTTCAGATCATCACCGTCGTGCCCGACGGTGTCGCGACCGTCGGGCTCGAGCGGTTCCAGGCCGAGCCGAGGGGCGGCGACATGATCGAAACCGTCAAGGTCCAGAACAACGTCGCGGCGCTCCAGGTGGCTCCCCGGCCGAGCTCGCCGATCGTGCTGGTCTGGTTGGGCTCCGACGGCCGGGTTCTGAAGCGGGCGCCGGTCCCGCGCGGCTGACCGCCCGCGCCACCGGCACTTTTCACTGCCCGGGCCACCCGTTCGCGTCGCACGACGTCTGCTTTACTCTCAGGCCGCAATGCCGAAGATGAAGACGCATTCGGGCGCAAAGAAGCGCTTCAAGGTGACCGCCGGCGGCAAGGTCCGCGGACGGCACTCGTTCACGACTCACATCCTCGAGAAGAAGTCGCCCAAGCGCAAGCGCCAGCACCGCCGGCCGACGGAGATCTCGCCGCACGACGAGCCGCGGGTCAAGAAGCTGCTCGGAGCCAAACGATCATGACCCGGGTCAAGCGCTCGGTCCACGCCCGCAAGAAGCGCCGCGCGACGCTGAAGCTCGCCAAGGGCTATCGCGGCGATGCCAGCCGGCATTACAAGACCGCCAAGGAGGCGGTGCTGAAGGCCGACCAGTACCGCTACCGCGATCGTCGCAATCGCAAGCGCGACTTCCGCCGTCTGTGGATCACGCGCATCAATGCGGCCGCGCGCCAGAACGGCCTCTCCTACTCGCAATTCATGCACGGCCTCCAGACCGCGGGCGTCGAACTCGACCGCAAGATCCTGGCCGACATGGCCGTCCACGACGCCGAGACCTTCCGACGCTTTGCCGACCGCGCCCGCGAGGCGCTGGCGGCCGGCTGAGCAACAGCCCGCCACACCAGCACCGCCACTCGGGCGCCGCTCCTCGGAGACGGCGCCTTTTTTGTTTGAAATGCCGATCACAAGCCCCCATAACGAAAGACTCAAGGAGATCCGCAAGCTCAACCAGCGCAAGCGCTGGCGGGAGCGCAGCGGGCGCTTCGTGGCCGAAGGCGAGGATCTGCTGGCGGCCGCCGACGCGGCCGGCTGGCCGGCGGTCGAGCGCTACTGCGCGGCCGGCAGCGGGCTCGAGGGGGTCGAGGTCGATCAGCGGCTGCTCGCCGCGGCGTCGGGCCTTGGGTCCGGCACCCGCGCGCTGGCGGTGTACCAGGAGCGGTGGGCGCCGGCGCCCGCGGGCCCGTTGTGCGTCTACCTCCATGGTCTCTCTGACCCTGGCAACGTCGGCGCTGTGTTGCGCAGCGCGCAGGCGTTCGGGGCCGCGACGGTCGCGCTCGGTCCGGGGACCGCAGACCCGTTCAGCCCCAAGGCCGTCCGCGCGAGCATGGGCGCGGTGTTCGCGGTCCCGCTCGCGCGCGTAACCAAGATCGGACAGCTGCCGGGACGGACGATCGCGCTCGCGGCCGGCGTCGGCGGACCGCTGGCCGAGCTTGACCTCAAGGACGTGACGCTACTGATCGGCGCCGAGCGCGAGGGCCTACCCCGAGAGCTGATCGAAGCCGCCGACGAGACCGCGCAGATCCCGATCGCGACCCATTCGCTCAACGCCGCGATGGCGGCGACGATCGCCCTTTATGAGGCGTCTAGGATGGCCCCGCGATGAGTGACCGGATCGCCGAGATCGAACAGCAGGCGCGGGCCGCGATCGCCGCCGCTCAGACGACTGACGAGCTCGAGGACGTGCGCGTCCGCTACCTGGGACGTAAGGCCGAGCTTCCGAACCTGCTGCGAGGTGTGGCACAGCTCCCGCCCGACCAGCGTGCCGCGACCGGAAAAGCGGCCAACCAGGCCCGCCAGGGACTCGACGACGCGATCGAGCGGCGCGGTGCCGCGCTGGCCGCGGCCGAGCTCGACGCACGGCTGGTGCACGACCGGGTTGACGTGACGCTGCCGGCCGATCCGGCGCCGCAGATAGGCCGTCTGCATCTGATCACGCAGACCTGGCGCGAGATCGAGGATGTGTTCGTGGGGCTCGGCTTCAACGTCGCCGAGGGACCCGAGGTCGAGACCGTCTATTACAACTTCGACGCCCTCAACCACGCGCCGACACATCCAGCGCGGCTGATGACCGACACCTTCTACGTCGAGCCCGCCGACGACATCTTCGACCCGCAGGCGAGGGTGCTGCGCGTGCACACCTCGCCAGTCCAGGTACGCGCGATGGAACAGCAGCCGCCGCCGATCTACACGATCGTCCCCGGCCGCGTGTACCGGCTCGACAACGACGCCACGCACACGCCGCAGTTTCACCAGGTCGAAGGTCTGGCAGTCGACGACGACATCACGCTCGCCGACCTCCAGGGCACGCTGCTGACGTTCGCCCGCGCGATCTTCGGTGATGAGCGCGAGGTGCGGCTGCGACCGCACTTCTTCCCGTTCACCGAACCGAGCGTCGAGGTCGACGTCTCGTGCTTCAACTGCAAGCACGGTGTGACGGCCGACGGTCAACGCTGCCCGGTGTGCAGGGGCAACGCCTGGATCGAGATCCTCGGCGCCGGCATGGTCGACCCCAACGTGTTCGACCACGTTCGCGAGCACGGATATGACCCCGAGCGGGTCCAGGGGTTCGCGTTCGGGATGGGGATCGAACGGATCGCGATGCTCAAGCACGGGGTCCCCGACCTCCGGCTGCTGTACGAGAACGACATCCGAATGCTGGAGCAGTTCTAGAACAATGCGCGTCCCAATCGACTGGCTGCACGAGTACTGCCGCCCCGAGCTCGACCCCCCGGCGCTCGCGGACCGCCTGGCGATGACCGGGACCGAGGTCGAGCGCGTCGAGCACCACGGCGTCGGCGCGCTGGACAAGTTCGTCGTCGGGCGCGTGCTACGGGCCGAGCAGCATCCCGACGCCGACCGGCTGAGCGTCTGCCTGGTCGACGTCGGCGACGGCGAGCCGAGCCAGATCGTCTGCGGCGCGCCCAACGTCGCGGCCGGCCAGACGGTCGCGGTCGCCAAGCCCGGCGCGGTGATGCCAGATGGGACGAGGCTGAAGGTCGCCAAACTGCGCGGCCAGGCATCGAACGGGATGATCCTCGCCGAGGACGAGGTCGCGATCGGGACCGAGCACGCCGGGATCATGGTGCTCGAGGACGACGGGCTCGTTCCTGGGACACCGCTGCAGGGCGTGCTGCCGATCTCGACTGACGTGCTCGAGCTCGAGATCACGCCCAACCGGCCCGACTGCCTGGCGATCTACGGCGTCGCGCGCGAGGCGCACGCCGCGACCGGGGCGGCGCTGCGACCGCCGCCGTGGACCGATGACCGCGGCACCGCGGGGGACATCGCAGGAGTCAGCATCACCGTCGAGTGCCCGGACCTGTGCCCGCGCTTCACGGCGCGGGTATTCGAGGAGGTCAAGATCGGACCGTCGCCGTGGTGGCTGAAGGCACGGCTGATGGCCGCCGGCCAGCGCCCGATCTCAAACGTCGTCGACATCACCAACTACGTGATGCTCCTGACCGGCCAGCCGCTGCACGCGTTCGACCTCGATCGGGTCGCCGGCCAGGCGCTCACGGTTCGGCTCGCCGGCGCCGGAGAGCAGGTGCAGACGCTCGACGATCAGACCCGGACGCTCGACGATCAGATGATGCTGATCGCCGACGGCGATGGACCGACGTCGATCGCCGGCGTGATGGGCGGCGCTCGCAGCGAGGTGCACGGCGGCACCACGCGCGTGCTGATGGAGGCCGCGAACTGGAACGGCGCCAACGTCCACCGCACGTCGCTCAAGCTCGGGCTGCGCAGCGAGGCCTCGTCGCGGTTCGAGAAGGGGATCCAGCCCGAGCAGGCGATGGACGGCCAGGCCGTCGCGGCCGCGCTGATGATCGAGCTGTGCGGGGCGCGGTTGCGTGAAGGCACGATCGACGTCGGGGGCCCTGGGCCGGCACCCGAGACGATCCGTCTGCGACACGAGCGCGTGCAGCGGCTGCTCGGCGTCGAGGTCCCGCGGGCGCGGTGCGCCGAGATCCTGAAGGCGCTCGAATTCACGGTCGCGGACGCGTCCGACGGACTCGACGTCACCGTGCCTGCGTTCCGGCGCGCGGACGTCACCCGCGAAGCGGACCTGATCGAGGAGGTGGCGCGGCTCGGCGCGCTCGACACACTCCCGTCGACGCTGCCCTCGCGACACGGTGCCTCCGGGAGGTTGACCGAGCGTCAGCGGGTGCGGCGCCGCGCGAGCGACGCGCTCACCGCCCAGGGGCTCGACGAGGTCGTCGGTTGGAGCTTTGTCAGTCCAGATCTTCATCAGAAGCTCAGACTGCCCGAGCGGCCGATGATCAAGCTTCAGAACGCGATGTCGAGCGAGCAATCGCTGCTGCGAACGACGCTGCTCGGCTCGCTGTTCGACAACGCGAGCCGCAACCGCGACCGGGGCGCCGCGACGATCAGGTTGTTCGAGGCCGGCGCCGTCTACCTTCCGGGCGACGCACCGCTGCCGGACGAGCCCTACCACCTTGGGGTGCTGCTTGCAGGACCGGTCCGCCCGGCGACCTGGCGGACTCAGTCGCCCCCGGCGGTCGACTTCTTCGCAGCCAAGAGCGTGCTCACGGGTTTGCTGGACGCGCTCGGCGCGGATTGGGCGGTGCGGGCGACACCCGAGCCGGCGCCGTTTCTGCACCCCGGACGGGCGGCGGTCATCGTCGTCGGCGGCGAGGAGGTCGGGTGGATCGGGGAGCTTCATCCCCAGGTCGCCGCCGCGTGGGATTGGTCTGGCCCGCTCAGCGGCTTCGAGCTCGATCTCGACGTCGTCGCAGCGCAGCTCCACGGTTGGGTCCCCCAGTACCGAGACGTGACCAGCTTCCCCGACGTCCGGGAGGACCTCGCGGTGGTCGTCGCCGAGACGGTGAGCGCCGCCGAGGTGATCGAGGTCGTGCGCGAGGCCGGGGCCCCACTGCTGCGTGATGTCACCCTGTTCGACGTCTACCGAGGCGAGCAGGTGGGGGAGGGCAACGTCTCACTCGCGCTTCGCCTCAGCTACCGCGCGGCTGATCGCACGCTGACCGACGAGGAGGTCGCCGCCAAGCGGCGCAAGATCAGCGCGGCGCTCGCCGACCGGTTGCAGGGGAGGGTCCGTGACTCCTAGCGTGTCGGTCTTCGGGGCCGCGGGCTACGCGGGAGCGCTGACCGCAAGGCTGCTCGATCGACACCCCGCGTTCGACCTGGAGGCCGTGACCGCCCGCTCTGACACCGGCCGCCGGCTCGACGAGCTCTATCCCCATCACCGCGTCACGCTCGAACTCGAGGAGCTCGATTACGACCGTCATGCAGCGGTCGATGCGGCGGTTGTCGCGTACCCGCACGGGGCGGCAGCCGAGGTGGTCTCAGAGCTGCACCGACGCGGCGTCAAGGTGGTCGACCTGAGCGCGGACTTCCGGCTACGCGATGCCGCGGTCTACGAGGAGTGGTACCGCGAGCACCCCGAGCCCGGGCTGCTGTCCAGCGCCGTCTATGGGCTCCCCGAGCGCTACCGCGAGCAGATCGCCGGGGCCGAGATCGTCGCCAATCCGGGCTGCTATCCGACCGCGACGGTGCTCGGGCTGGCGCCGCTGGCCGCCGCCGGAGTGATCGGCGACGTTGTCATCGACGCCAAGTCCGGGGTCTCGGGGGCGGGGCGGGCGGCGACCGACAAGACCCATTTCGTGACAGTCGATGAGAACGTCAACCCGTACGGGGTGCCGCGTCACCGGCACACGCCCGAGATCGAGCAGGAGCTCGCGACGCTCGGCGCGGACATCCGCGTCACGTTCACCGCGCATCTTCTGCCACTCGATCAGGGGGAGCTTGTGTCGTGTTACGTGACTCCTATCAATGGGGGGCCCGGAGACGCTAGAGCGCTCTATCAAGAGTTCTACGCGGGCGAGCCGTTTGTCGAGGTCGTTGACTCCCCGCCCGGCGTGCGCGACGTGCGCGAGACCAACTTCTGCCGGATCTCGGTCCACCGCGATGACCGGACTGGGCGGATCATCGTCTTCTCGGCGATCGACAACCTCTGGAAGGGCGCCGCCTCGCAGGCGGTGCAGAACCTCAACCTGATGTTCGGCCGGCCCGAAGGGGAGGGGATCGGGTGAGCGAGTTCTTCTCGAGCCGTTGGGTGCAACGGCTGCCGCACATCACCGAGCTGCAGGGTAGGGGGCTCCCGGTCGGCTTCAGGGCCGCGGGCGTCGCCGCCGGTATCAAGTCCGGCGGCCAGCCCGACGTCGGGCTGCTCGTATCAGACGCTCCCGAGACGACGAGCGCCGCGCGCTTCACCGCCTCGGGCGTGCTGGCGGGGCCGGTCCTGATCTGCACCGAGCGCTGCGACCTCGGGGCGGTACGGGCCGTGGTCGTCAACTCGGGCAACGCGAACGCCGCGACCGGCAGACCGGGGTTCGAGGACGCCGCGCGGATGCAGGGCGGCGGGGCGATTGCGTGCGGCGTCCCCGAGGGGCAGGTCGCGGTCGCGTCGACCGGCGTGATCGGAGTGCCACTGCCGATGGATGCGATCAACCGCGGGATCGCAGGCGCCGCGCGGGAGCTCGAGCCCGACGGCGACGCCGCCTTCTCGGCCGCGATCCAGACGACGGACGCGTTCGAGAAGCGAGCTCGGCTGAGCGTCAGCCTGGCCGGCGGCACCGTGATGCTGACCGCGCAGGCAAAGGGCGCCGGGATGATCTCGCCGCGGTTTGCGACGCTGCTCTGCTTCGTGCAGAGCGATGCGCTGCTGTCGTCGCAGACATGCGACCTGCTGCTCGGAGTCTGTCTGCGACGGTCGTTCGAGCGTGCCAGCGTCGATGGCCAGCTGTCGACCAACGACACTGTGATCCTCCAGTGCAACGGCGCCTCCGGGGTTCGGGTCGAGCCCGAGACCGAGGACGAGCTGCGGTTCGGCGAGGCGCTCGACGCGCTGTTGCGTCAGCTCGCGCTGATGGTGCTCCGCGACGGCGAGGGGGCGCGGCGCGTCGGACGCGTCGTCGTGCGCGGCGGCGATCAGGAGGCAGTCCACGCCGTCGCTCGCTCGGTCGCCAACTCGCAGCTGGTCAAGACGGCCCTGTACGGCGGCGACCCCAATTGGGGGCGGGTCATCCAGGCCGTCGGCGCCGCGATGCCTGCAACCGCGCCGCTGCCGGTCGACATCGCGATCGAGGGCGTCCAGGTCTGCTCGGGCGGTGGCTGCGTGCCTCACGACGCGGCCGCACTCGCCCAGGCGGTCGCGCGCGAGGAGGTCGAGTACGAGATCGGCCTCCCCGGCGAGGGGGCCGAGGCGGAGTTGTACTTCTCAGACCTCGGACACGAGTACGTGACGATCAACGCCGACTACACCACGTGACCCAGATGCGCGACGTAGCGACACTGCTCGAGGCGCTGCCCTACATCCGGGAGTTCCACGGCAGGACCGTCGTGATCAAGTACGGCGGTGCGGCGATGACCGACACCGCGCTGAAGGAAGAGTTCGCGCGCGATGTGGTGCTGCTCAAGTACGTCGGCATGAACCCGATCGTCGTCCACGGCGGCGGCCCCGAGATCACCGGCTACATGGAGCGCCTCGACCTCCCGGTGCGGTTCGTAGACGGCCTGAGGGTGTCCGACGCAGCGACGGTCGAGGTCGCAAAGATGGTGCTTGTCGGCAAGGTCAACAAGGACATCGTCCTGCGACTCGGCCGTCACGGTCAGCCGGCCGTCGGCCTTTGCGGTGATGACGGAATGCTGTTCCGTGCCTCCCGACAGGCCGCCCCCAGCGGTCAGGACATCGGCTTCGTCGGCAAGATCGAGCGCGTCGACGTCAACGTGCTGTCACACGTGGCCCAGGACTACATCCCCGTGGTGGCGAGCGTCGGGGCCGATCGCGAGGGGAACTCCTACAACATCAACGCCGACGAGGCGGCGGGCGCGGTCGCGGCCGCGCTCGGTGCCTACAAGATCATGTTCCTGACCGACGTGCAGGGCTGGCTGAGCGACCCCGAGGACCCGACCAGCGTCGTCTCGGAGGCCAGCGCCACCGAGGTCCAGACGGCGCTTGGCACCGTGGCCGGCGGGATGCGGCCCAAGCTGGCGGCGTGCCTGGATGCGATCCATGGCGGCGTCTCGTTCGCGCACATCGTCGACGGCCGCGTGCCGCACTCGCTGCTGCTCGAGCTGTTCACCGACGCCGGGCAGGGCACCAAGATCGGCGGCGGAGACCCGGCGTGACCGCGTCGCTGGCCGAGCTGCAGGAGCTCGAGCGCGAGTACGCGATCGGCACCTATGTCCGCAACCCGGTCCAGTTCGTGCGTGGCGAGGGGTGCCGGCTGTGGGATTCGGACGGCAACGAGTACCTCGACTTCCTGGCCGGGATCTCGGTCCTCAACGTCGGTCACTGCCACCCGCGCGTGGTGCAGGCGGTCCGCGAGCAGGTCGGGACGCTCACCCACGTGACCAACCTCTACTACACCGAGCCCGCGATGCGGCTCTCAGCGGCGCTCTCGGAGAGCTCGCTGGGGGGCAAGGTGTATCTCTGCAACAGCGGCGCCGAGGCCAACGAGGCCGCGATCAAGCTCTGCCGCCGCGCGCGGCCCGCGGGCAACGTGATCGTGGTCGAGGGCGCCTTCCACGGGCGCACGTACGGAGCGCTGTCGGCGACCCCGCAGGAATCCAAGCAGGCGCCGTTCGCGCCGCTAGTGCCGGGGTTCATCGTCGTGCCCAGGGATCCCGATGCGCTGGACGCCGCGGTCGACGACCGGACCGCGGCGGTGCTGCTCGAGCCGATCCAGGGTGAGACCGGGATCAACGTGCTCTCAGATGAGCTCCTGCTCGCGGCACGGGCGGCCTGTGACCGAACCGGCGCTGCGCTGGTGTTCGACGAGATCCAGACCGGGATGGGTCGCACCGGCACCGTTTGGGCCTACCAGCAGACGCCGGTCGTCCCCGATGCGATCACGAGTGCCAAGGCGCTCGGCGGCGGACTGCCGATCGGAGCCCTGATCACGGGCCGCAGGCTCGCGGACGCGCTCGCAGCCAGGTGATCATGGCTCGACGTTCGCGGGCGGGCTGCTCGTCTGCTCGGCGGCGCTGGTCGCGCTCGAGATCTGCTCGGATCCCGAGCTGCTCGGGCGAGTCCGTGAGCTCGGCGAGCGGCTGCGCGCCGGCCTGCGATCGCTGCCGGGCGTGGCGGACGTCCGCGGGCGGGGGCTGATGGTCGGCTTCGATCTGGCCGACGGCACAGGCGGTGCGTCGGCGCCCGAGCTGGCCCGCCGCGCGCTGCTCGAGCAGCGGCTGGTTGTCAACGCCACCGGTCCGGCGACGATCAGGCTCGAGCCGCCGCTGATCGCCGGCGAGCAGGAGATCGACGCAGCCGTCGGCCGCCTGCGAGAGTTGACTGTGTGATCGCCGCGCCGACCTCCAAGGTGGTCGTACCGCTCGCGTACGAGATGCGCTCCGATGCGGCCGCCGCGGCCGTGCTGAGGCGGCTGCTGGGGGTGATCGCGGGTAACCGCGAGGGCGCGATCGCCGACGCCGATTCGGAGTTCCTGCATCGGCTGCGGATTTCGGTCCGTCGCTCGCGGACGGTCCAGCGCCAGCTGGCGCCCGTGTTCCCGGCGCTCGAGCTGCCCGGGTTCAGGACCGAGTTTCGGTGGTTGCAGCAGGCGACCGGCGAGGCGCGCGACCTAGACGTCTACCTGCTGGGGTTCGAGGACATGCGGGCGCTGGTGCCCGAGTCGCTGCGCCCCGACCTTGCGCCGCTGCGCCAGGTGCTCGAGCACTGGCGGCTGACGACCCACTTCCAGATGGCGCGCGCGGTTGCATCGCGTCGCACCGACGAGCTGCTGGCCGACTGGGAGATGCTGCTCGAGTCGCTGGTCGAGCTGCCGACCGATGACCGGCCCGAGGCGACGACGCCGATCGGTCAGCTGGCTGGGGAGCGGATCCAGAAGGTCTACAAGCGAGTCGTGCGAATGGGCCGCGATATCGATACATCGAGCCCGCCCGAGTCCTACCACGAGCTGCGCAAGAAGGGCAAGGAGCTGCGCTACATGCTCGAGCTGTTCGGAGCTCAGCTGCACGAGGCCGAGGTCGTCAGCGAGATGGTCCGGGCGCTGAAAGCGCTCCAGGACGTGCTCGGCCGCCACCAGGACCGCGAGGTCCAGGTCGCGATGCTGAGATCGCTCGCCGACGAGGTCTCGACGCTGCCACGGGGGTCGCGGGCGCTGATGGCGATGGGCGTACTGATCGACCGGCTCGAGGCCGACGAGGCCGCCGCCCGAGACGAGTTCGCCGAGCGCTTTGCCGCGCTGGCATCCCACCACCAGCGGCGGCTCGTGGCCGAGACGTTCGGCTGAGCGCTCGCTGGATCCCAGCGCACCGCTAACACGTTCAACATATGCGCCTCCTTAGAGTTCGGCACCGACGGGATCGACCGCGCGCAGGGTGCGGGCAGGGCAGCTGGCGGGGCTGGCTGCGGTTGTCTGCGCGGGCGCGATCCTGCTGTTGGCGGTCACCGGCGCCGCCGCGCGGACGGGCCTGTTGCCGCCAAAGTGCACGCGGCTGTCGGTTCACAAGCTCGCCAAGCTCGTCCACCAGCCGAAGATGTACCTCGATCATGTCGGGCCGCTGAAGGCGAGCTGCACCTACTACAGCGCCCCGCGCAAGGTCGCGAACACCGAGCCGCCGTCGGTTCCGAGCAGCGAGATCAAGTACTACGCCTCGCTGCAGGTCAGCGCGACTCGCGCCCCGGAGAGCTTCTTCGGGATCCAGGAGAAGCTGTTGGCCAAGGGCGGCGCGATCGCGGCAGCTCCCGACCGCAAGCTTGGGCTGGGCAGACACGCGCGGGTGTACCACCACGTGATCACGTCCGCCGGTCTGCAACCGTGCCAGTCGGGGATCCTCTACAGCAACTGGACCGGACCACCGGACTGCAACCCGCAGCCGTCGCTGGAGCAGATCGCGGTGCTCGTCTATCGGGGGTCCCATACGGGGATCGGGACGCTGGTCACGGTCACGGCAGCGGCGCAGACCCCGCCGACCCATCTGACCGAGGTCAACGTCGAGAAGATCGCCGCAGGCGCCTTCACCGGCAAGCTCCCGTAAGCCTGCTGACGCCGCCGCCGAGTGGCGGTCGCTACCGTTCCGGCGTCGCCGGCTGACGGCGAATACGCTTCGCCGATGCCCGACGAGACCCGCATCGCCTCCTACCAGGCCGACCCGTCCGAGGTCCACCGCGTACTGCTGCTCTACAGCGGCGGCCTCGACACGAGCGTGATGCTCAAGTGGATCCAGGACCAGTACGAGGCCGAGGTCGTCGCGCTGACGGTCAACCTCGGACAGCCCGGCGAGGACTACGAGACCGTCAAGTCCAAGGCGATCCAGATCGGCGCGATCGAAGCGCACGTGATCGACGCCCGCGAGGAGTTCGCCCGTGAGTACGTGCTGCCGGCGATCAAGGCCAACGCGATCTACGGTCTCGGGTACCCGTTGTTCACGGCGCTCGGCCGGCCGCTGATCGCCAAGCTGGCGGTTCAGTACGCGCTCCAGACCGGCTGTGACACGATCGCCCACGGGTGCACCGGCAAGGGCAACGATCAGGTCCGAATCGAGGCGACGATCGCGACGCTTGCCCCCGAGCTGAAGGTGATCGCTCCCGTTCGCTCGTGGCGGATGGGCCGCGACGAGGAGGCCGCGTACGCGCGCGAACATGGGATCCCGGTCAAGGGCGGCGCCGAGGTCGCCCCCTACTCGATCGACGACAACCTCTGGGGGCGGTCCAGCGAAGGACGATGGATCGAGGATCTCGAGCACGCGCCCGAGGACGACGTCTTCCAGCTCGTCACGCGCCCCGAGCTGGCTCCCGACGAGCCTGAGATCATCGAGGTCGAGTTCGAGGCCGGAACGCCGGTGGCGCTCAACGGGACCGCGCTGGAGCCGGTCGCGCTGATCGAGCTCGCGGGCGAGATCGGGGCCCGGCACGGGGTCGGGATCATCGATCACATCGAGGACCGGATCGTCGGCCTCAAGGTCCGCGACATCTACGAGGTGCCGGCCGCGGCGATCCTGCTGTGCGCCCATCAGGAGCTCGAGAAGCTGGTCTGCACGATCCACCAGAACCAGCTCAAGCCGACGCTCGACCAGCGCTGGGCCTACCTGGTCTATGCCGGCCTGTGGTGGGAGCCGCTGCGCACGGACCTCGACGCATACATGGAGGCCGTCAACGAGCGGGTCACCGGCAAGATCGGGCTCAAGCTCTACAAGGGCTCGGTGCGGGTCATCACCAGGTCCTCGCCCAACGCCGTCTACGACCCGCAGCTGGCGACGTTCGCAGAGTCGGGGGGACTGTTCTCGCAGGCGGCCTCGCCGGGCTTCATCGAGCTGTGGTCGCTGCAGTCGCGGATGGCGTGGAGGCTGCGCGAGCAGTCCGGTGGCGGCCGCGGAGGCGAGTAGGATCGCACCCGTGCGCTACAAGCTTCTCGGGCTCGCGGTATGGCGCAGCAGCAGGTGGTACATGCGACGTCGAAAGCCCCGCGGCAACAGAGCGATCGCACTCGCCGTCGTGTTCGTGGCGCTGGCCGCTGGAGCGGTCGCGGGCCGGCAGGCGGCGAGCTCGGATTAGCGAGCGACACCCATCCACCGGATCGAGATGAGTAACTCAGTACACACCCACACACCGCGCCCGCTCGAGCTCGATCGGGTTCAGAGCTCGCGCGCCGCGGCGGGCGAGATCCGGCTGCGGCTCAGCGGCCGCTGGGTGGACGAGCAGAACGCGGCCAGCGGCGACGAGGAGCTGCTGGTGGTCAACCTCGAGGGGCGGCGCCACCGATTCGCTGCCGACCCCGACCACGAGCCAGACCACGACCAGGCGCCTGACCGCTGGAGCGCGACGTTCACGGTTCCGAGCTGGGCTGAGCCCCGCGAGGAGGGGCAGGCGGCGCTGTGGCTCGGCACGGCCGTGATCCCGGTGCCGCCGCTGCGGATGTCACTGCCGACGCCCGTCGCGCGGCCGCCGCACCCAGCCCTCGGCGAGGAGCCGCCGCCGGCTGGACCCGAGGCACCGCGGTCGGGGCCGGTGGCGGACCGGTTGCTCAGGGAGACGATCGCCGCGCTCCAGGCCGAGGTCGACCAGCGGACAGCGGATGCGGCTCAGGTCAGGGTTGCGCTCGCCTCCGCGCAGTCAGAGCTCGACGCGCGGGTCGATCGCCACGGAGCGCTCGAGGTGACGCTCGGCGAGCTGCGCGACGAGCTCGACCGGTTGCGCGAGGCGGTGCAGGCCCAACGTCGCGAACTCCAGGAGCGGACCGAGGAGGTGGCGACGTTGCGCGAGCAGATCACCAAAGCGCGGGCCGCCGCCGACTCGCAGACGACCGAGGCAATGACGCTCCGTGGCGAGCTGGCGGCAGCCAACGTGGCTCGCGAGGCCGCCGTCAGCGAGGCGGCCGGGCTGCGTGCGGAACTGGCGCGGGTGGGCTCCGAGCTCGCCGTGACCCAGGAGACCGTGCAGAGCGACGCCGGTGGGCTCGGGGAGGCCACCCGGTTGCTGCAGGAGGCCAGGGCGCTCGCCGACGAGCTCCGTTCGGGAGATGTCGGCGCCTGAGGGCGCAGGCGTGGCGCGGACCGGAGTCCGTCCGCCTCTGCAAATACCGTCGAGGCGATGAACGACCCGCCGGGAGTCCCCTCGCCGCTCGGCATCGAGGTCGTCGAGTGGTTTTCGGAAGGGGGCGAGAACCTGACCGTCCGCGTGACCGGGCGCTGGCGCCGCCGGCGCCCGGCGTGGAGCGCCCAGCCGACGCTGGTGATCGAGGCGCCCGGGCGCCGATACCGGTTCCCGGCGATGCCCGAGCCGCCCAGCCTGAGCGGTACCCCGCCGGGAATGTGGCGGATCAGCTTCTCGGTGCCGGCGGCGCTGGCCGCCGATCTCGGCGGCCGCGCGTGGCTGCAGTTCGGCGCCGTCGTCGTGCCGCTGCCGGCGGCGGTCGAGCCGCCCGGTGCCGGCGGCGACGAGCCGGAGCTCGAGGCCGGCGACGAATCGCAGTCAGAGGATCCGCAGCCGGATAGCGAGCCGGTCGCCGAGGCCGATCAGCCGGCGCCGCGACCGCTGCCCAGCGCCGAGCTCGAGGCCGAGGACGCCCGCCGGCGCACGGCCGATGCCGAACAGGCGGCGACCGGCGTGCGTGCCCAGGTCGGCGGGCTCGAGCAGCAGCTCGAGGGAGCCCGGGCCGAGGTTGCGGAGTTGCGGAGGTCGGTGACCGGTCTGGAGGCGACCCGGAGGTCGGCCGAGCAGCGTGCGCACGCCGAGCGCGCGCAGCGGTTCGACCTCGAGCAGCGGCTCGCCGACCGCGTGCGCGAAGGCGACCGTGCGCGTCAGGCGCTCGGGGACCTGGCGACGGCCGAGGAGCGCCTCCGAGAGCTCGAGCGGGAGCTGGCGGCGGCCCGGCGGCGGATCGATGAGGCCGACCAGGTCGCCGCGACGGCGACCGCCGCCCGCGAACGGGCCGAGCAGGCAGTGACCGAGGCCGAAGACGAGCTCGAGCGCGCCCGAGCGCAGCGGCGCCCGGTCCGGGCGCCCGAGGAGCTCGAGCGGCTGCTCGGGGCCGAGCACGAGCTCAAGGCGCGACGGACCGGGAGTGTCCGGCGCGTGCCAGACGAGCCGGCGCTGTCGGCGATCGCCATGGCGCCGGTTCCGGCATCGCCGGATCCGGGAGCCGAAGCGCTGGTGAGCGCGTTGCGAGTTGAACTCGACCAGCGGGCCGGGGCGGAGGCGGCGCTGCGTGCGCGGCTGGTCGACGCCGAGGCCCGTGTGGCCGCCCGGCAGGTGCTCGACGAACGAATCAGGGCAACGGTCGCGCAGCTCCGTGACGAGCTCGACGGCCTCCGGGGCACGGTCGGGCGCGAACGTGACGGGCGGCTGGTCGCCGAGCGCCGCGTCGCGACGCTCGAGCTCGAGCTCGGCCGGCTGCGTCGCCGCACGGGTGAGGCGCATGAAGCGATCGGCGAGTTACGACTGGCGCTCGAGTTGTTGCGCGGGCAGGAGCCGGCCGCTGGGACCGAGCCTGCGGTCGAGGTCGAGGTCGAGGTGGAGTCCGCGGCGGAGCCCGAGGCCGTGGTTGGGGCCGAGCCTGTGGTCGAGGTTGTCGCCGAGCCCGAGCCCGAGGCGCCTCCCACGACGCCGCAGGCGCGACCGGAGGCAGAGCCGATGGAGCGCCTCAGCGAGGCGCTCGTGCGCCTCCGCGACGGGATCGCGCCACTGGACGAGCCCGAGACCGAGGACGAGCCGGGGTCAGCGGCCGCAGCGGCCGTCAAGCTGCCACCGCCGAGCGGCGAGCCAGCCCCTCCCGCCGAGCCCACACCTGAGACGACATCGTGGCTGCGTCCCGTGTTCACGGCGCTCGCCAAGGACGACCCAGACCGGGCGGGCCGGCTGATCGTCGATCTGCTGCCCGCCCAGCGGGCGGTCGACCCCGAGCCCGTCGCCTACGACGTGATGCTCGGCGGCGAGGCGGGCTGTATGCGGGTGACGGTTGACGGGTCCGGCCACCGGGTCGTTCACGATGACGTCCCGCGGCGGCGGCGCGAGGTCGACTTCCAGGTGATCGGCGGCTACGCGGAGCTGACCGCGATGCTGATCGCGAGCCCGGTCAGGCGCCGCTTCGGACGGGGAGTCGCGCGCGTGCGGGGCAAGCGCAAGCGGCTGGCAGCGTTCGAGGCGCTGCCCGACGCCCGGCTCGATCTCAAGGGCCTGCACGACACGGGCGTCCGGATGCACCCGTTGACATTGCTGACCGTGCTCGCAAGCGCAATCAAGCCAAGCTGGACGGAGGGAGTGCGGTTCACGCTTGCGTACGAGTCCCCGCCTGAGCCGACGGCTTATCTGCTCGTCGGCGACGGGCCCGGCGCCCAGGTGCGCGACGACGCCCCGCCGGGGCCGGTCTCGACGCGGGTCTCGGGGCCGCTGGGGTCGCTCGAGCTGCTGCTGGCGGGCACCCCGGGCGAAGAGACGGTCGTGATCGGCGACGAGCTGCCGCTGACACAGATCGCCGAATGGATCAAGCGCGCACAGAGCGCCTGAAACGTCGCCCCGCGCCGTCCGGGACGGCCACGGTGTCCGGGCCGGAGCCTATCCTCGAAGATGACGGTCGCCGTCGAACTTCGCCGGCGGCCGGCTTGCCTTAGCGGACGGACCAGAGCTCCGGCCGAGGCGAGGATCTTCAGACCAGATGCCAGCTCCCTGCGCCCACCTACACGTCCATTCCGAGTACTCGCTGCTCGACGGGGCGTGCAAGATCGACGCGCTCGCCGCGCGGGCCGCGTCGTTCGACCAGCCGGCGCTCGGGTTGACCGATCACGGGGTCATGAACGGCTCGGTGGAGCTGTTCACGGCCTGTCGCAAGCACGGCATCAAGCCGATCCTCGGGTGCGAGATCTACGTCGTCGACGACCACGCACGCCGCGGTCCGGGGAAGATGGACCGCTTCCACCTGACCCTGCTGGCCTCCGACATGGCCGGCTATCGCAACCTGGTCAAGCTCTCCTCGGCCGGCTTTCTGGAGGGCTATCACCGCGGTAAGCCCGGGGTCGACATGACGCAGCTGGCCGAGCACGCCGCCGGCGTGATCGTGCTCACCGGGTGCCTGCAGTCGCGCTTCTGCCAGCACCTGATCGACGGCCATCCCGACAAGGCCCGCGCTCACGCAGACGAGCTGATTGGGGCGTTCGGGCGCGACAACGTCTATTTCGAGGTGCAGAAGAACGGCCTCGCCGTGCAGGACGCCTGCAATGAGCAGATCTTGTCGATCGCCCGCGAGCGCAACCGCCCGCTGGTCGGCACCGGTGACGTGCACTACCTGCGGCGCGAGGACTACGAGCATCACGCCGCGCTGCTCTGCGTCCAGACCAAGTCGGTGCTGAGCCAGCCCAAGATCAGCTTCGACACCAACGAGTTCTACCTGCGCTCCAGCGAGGAGATGGCGCAGTCGTTCGCCGATTGGCCGGAGGCGATCGCGAGCACGATCGAGATCGCCGAGCGGTGCGACGTCGAGCTCGAGCTCGGCAGCCAGCTGATCCCGAGCTATCCGACTCCCGACGGCACGGCCGAAGGCGAGTACCTGCGCGCGCGGGTGCTTGACGGGCTGCGTGAGCGCTATGGGCACCCGATTGCAGCCGAGGCGATGGAGCGGGCGGAGTACGAGCTCGGGGTGATCGACCGGATGGGCTTCAACGCCTACTTCCTGATCGTCTGGGACTTCGTCAAGTTCGCCAAGGACTCGGGCATCGCCGTCGGCCCGGGCCGCGGCTCGGCGGCGGGGTCGATCGTCGCCTACTCGCTTGCGATCACCGACGTCGACCCGCTGCGCTACGACCTGCTGTTCGAGCGGTTCCTCAACCCCGAGCGGGTGTCGATGCCCGACATCGACATCGATTTCTCGGTCCGCGGCCGCGAGCGCGTGATCCGCTACGTGACCGAGAAGTACGGGAAGGAGTCGGTCGCCCAGATCGTCACCTTCGGCAAGATGTTCCCGCGCGCCGCCACGCGTGATGCGGCCCGGGTGCTCGGTCACGACTACGGTGCCGGGGACAAGCTCGCCAAGCTGATCCCCGACCCGATGATGGGCCGGCCGCCGAGCTTCGAGGACTGCCTCAAGCCCGGCCAGCCGCTGCGGGCCGAGGTCGACCGGGACGGGACCGCCAAACAGATCGTCGACGTCGCGCGCGGCCTGGAGGGGATCGTCCGCAACTCCTCGATCCATGCTGCGGCGGTGGTGATCGCCGACCGGCCGCTGACCGACATCGTGCCGCTCCAGATCGCCGATGCCGGCTCCGACGAGGACGGCGAAAAGGTGTTCCGGACCGTGACCCAGTTCTCGATGAAGCCGGTCGAGCAGCTCGGCTTGCTGAAGATGGATTTCCTCGGGCTGCGCAACCTCGACGTGATCGAGGACGCGCTGGACATCATCGAGCGCTCGACCGGTGACCGGCCCGACATGGCGGCGCTGCCCCTCAATGACGCCAAGACATACGAGATGATGGCGCGCGGTGACTCGATCGGCGTGTTCCAGTTCGAGTCTGAGGGGATGCGCGAGACGCTCAAGAAGGTGCGCCCGAGCGAGTTCGAGCACCTGATCGCGCTCAACGCGCTGTACCGCCCGGGGCCGATGGAGAACATCCCGACCTACACCCGCGGCAAGCACAATCCCGAGACCGTCTCCTACCCCGACGAGCGGCTGCGGGCGATTCTCGAGTCGACCAACGGCGTGATCGTCTACCAGGAGCAGGCGATGCAGATCTCCAAGGAGATCGCGGGCTTCTCGGGCGCCAAGGCCGATGACCTGCGCAAGGCGATCGGCAAGAAGAACCGCGAGGCGATGGCCAAGCTCAAGCCCGAGTTCTTCGCCGGCTGCCGTGCCTCGGGGACCGCTGAGGCGGTGATCGAGCGGCTGTGGACGACCAACGAGCGGTCAGCCGACTACTCGTTCAACAAATCGCACTCCGCGTGCTACGCGTTGATCGCCTATCGCACGGCGTGGCTGAAGGCCAACTACCCGGCCGAGTACATGGCGGCGCTGATCTCCTCGGTGATGGACACCAAGGACAAGGTGCCGTTCTTCGCCGCCCAGGCCGAGCAGATGGGGATCGAGATCCTGCCGCCGGACGTCAACCTCTCCGACCACGAGTTCGTGGTCGTCGACGGCAACATCCGGTTCGGGCTCGACGCGGTCAAGGGCGTCGGCTATCAGGCGGTCGAGGCGATCAAGCTGGCTCGCGGCGAGAACGGACCGTTCACGAGCCTGTTCGACTTCTGCGAGCGGGTCGACAACCGGGCCGTCAACAAGAAGGCGATCGAGGCGCTGATCAAATGCGGTGCGTTCGGCTCGACCGGAGCGTCGCGCAAGGGCATGCTCACCGTGCTCGAGCAGGCGCAGGCGGCGGGGCAGAAGGCCCAGCAGGACGCGCTGATCGGCCAGGGTTCGATCTTTGACCTCGGTGGGCTCGATGACGGGGGCGGGGCCGCCACGGGCGCCCCCCAGGCCTTCCAGGGGCCCAGCCACGCCCCGATTCCGGGTGAGGAGTTCAGCCGCACCGAGCTGCTGGCGGCCGAGAAGGAGTCAATCGGCCTGTTCATCTCCGAACACCCGCTGAAGGAGGTCGGCTCCGCGCTGCGTGCCCGCTGCGACAGCGCTCTGGGAGAGCTTGCCCAGCGTCGCGACGGTGAGTGGGTCACGGTCGGCGGGATGGTCACCCAGGCCAAGAAGATCAAGACCAAGAAGGGCGACATGATGATGTTCGCCACCCTCTACGACCTCGAGGCATCGGTCGAGATCATTGTCTTCGACAAGGCGCTGCGCGATAGCGAGGGCGCCCTGGAGACCGATTCGATCGTGGTCGTACGCGGCAAGGTCGACCACAAGGATCGCGACAAGACATGCCTGGTCGCCCAGCAGGTCGAGCGCTTCCAGCCCAGCCCGGACGAGGTCGCCAAGGCCCAGGCGGAGGCCGCCAAGCCGCCGCCGGTGCCGACCGCGCTGCGCATCCGGCTCGACGCGGCGGCGCTTCCGGCAGCCGCGATCGGGGAGCTCAAGGACGTGCTGGCGGATTACCCCGGCGAATCGGACGTTGTGATCGAGCTCAGCACATCGGTCGGCCATCGCTGCCTGAGGCTCGGTCCGAGCTTCCGCGTCCAGCGCGGCGCCGCCGGGCTGCACGCCCAGCTCGATCACCTGCTCGGAGCTGCGTTGCTGAGCGACGGGTCAGTCGCTGCCGCTGCGGCCGCGGCCCGCTGATCGGCCCGAGGCCTCCGCTGGCCCGGCACTGCACGGGTTATGCTTGCGCTGCCATGACGAAGTCTCGCCTCACTGCGCTGGGAGTCGGAGCTGTCGTGGCGTTGATCGTCGGCCTGCTGCTGTTGTTCCTGGGCTCGACGACGGTTGTGCAGGTGATCGGGCTCGTGATCGCCCTGTTGGCGCTGCTGGCGATGCTCGGCGGGATCCCGGCGTCGAAGCGGATGGCAGCGATGACGCGGCCGCAGATGGACCACGACATCACCGCGATCGGCGGGCCCGCCGAGCCGGACCCGGATCCCGAGTACGTCGCCGCCAACCCCGAGGCGCCGGACTCGGTCTGGGAGCACGAGGAGGCGCTCTACCACGAAAAGCAGGAGCACGAGCGCCAAGAGCGCGAGGCCGGCGGCGAGCAGCAGCCGTAGCTCGGGCCTGAGCGACTCTTCAGTCGGGAAGCCAGGGCGAGCGCCAGCCGCCGTACGGCGCCACCAGCTCGTCGGCTTCGCGCGGCCCCCACGAGCCCTTGGCGTATGCGCGCACCGGCGGCGGCGAGTCGAGCAGCGGCTGGACGACTCGCCACGCCGCCTCGATTCCGTCCTCGCGAGTGAAGTGGGTGCTATCGCCGATCAGCGCGGCGTGGAGCAGCACCTCGTACGGGGTCGCATCCTCGCCGCCCTGTGCGTCGAACCGCATGTCGAAGTCGATCTCCGAGGGGGACGAGCGATCGGCGCGGTGAGCGTCGAGCCCGATCCGGATCCCGGTCTCGGGGTCGATCCTGAACACGATCTGATTCGGGGCCGGGGGCCGGTGGTGGCTCGAGATGAATGACAGCCGCGGTGGTTCGCGGAAGATCAGCCTGACCTCGGTCTGGCTGACCGCCAGGTGCTTGCCGGTGCGGATGAAGAACGGCACCCCGCCCCAGCGCCAGTTGTCGACCTCGAGCCGCAGCGCAACGTAGGTCTCGGTTGTCGATCGAGCCTTGACCCCCATCGGTGCTGCGGTAACCCCGGTACTGGCCGCGGACGCAGTGCTTGGGGTCGGCGTCCGCCATCGCGCGAAAGACGTCGAACTTGACGTCCTTGAGGGTCTCGACGTCGGAACCGCCGGGTGGCTCCATCGCCACCGAGGCGACCAGCTGCATCAGGTGGTTGACGACCACGTCGCGCAGCGCGCCGACCGGGTCATAGAAGCTGCCGCGGCCCTCGACCCCGAACGACTCGGCCATCGTCAGCTGCACCGAGCCGATGTAGTTGCGGTTCCAGACCGGCTCGAGCATCGTGTTGGCGAACCGCAGATAGGCGATCTCCTCGAGTCCCATCTTGCCCAGGAAATGGTCGATCCGGTACAGCTGGCTCTCGTCGAGATACTTGTGGAGGTCGGCCGACAACTGCTGGGCGGATCGCAGGTCATTGCCGAACGGCTTCTCGACGACCACCCGCTGCCCGTCTGAGAGCAGCCCCTGCTTCGCCAGCCCGGCGATCACAGTCTCGAACAGGGAAGGCGGGATTTCCAGGTAAAACACTGGAAACTTGGCGTCGCCGAGGGCCTCGGCCACGCGCTCGTAGGTCCGGTCGGCGCCGAAGTCGCCTCCGACGTATGAGAGCCGGCGGGTGAACCGTGACAGCACCCGGTCGTTGATCTTCTCCCCGGTCTGCTGGATCGCTCCGCCCGCGAACTCGCGTAGCCGCTGGATCGGCCAGTCGCTGCCTGCGACACCGATCACGGGGCAGTCGAGCAGCCTGCGCCGCTCGAGGCGATACAGCGAGCGCAGCGTCATCTTGCGAGCGAGGTCACCGGTGATCCCGAACACGACCAACGCGTCGGCGGTGCGGTTGCCGTTGCTCATAGCTGTGGCACGCTATCCGCTCGCTCGGGGCCGTGTGCGCTTGGCCTTCGTGCCGGCGGCGCGGCGTCGGCGGGCCGCCTCGCCGCGCTTGCGCAGCTTGAACGCGAGTGCGACCTGCTCGGGGGTCGGGTCGGTCTCGAGCACCACTGGAAGTTTGGCGAACCGGCGCTCGGACAGAAACGCGGCACAGCCGCGCTCGCCGAGCTCGCCCTCGCCCAGGCGGGCGTGGCGATCGCGGTTTGAGCCAAGGCCGCTCATCGAGTCGTTGACGTGAAGGGCGCCAAGCCGTTTGAGCCCGACGACCCGGTCAAACTCGTCAAGCGTCTCGGTCAGCCCGTCGGCCGTGCGGATGTCGTATCCCGACGCGAACAGGTGGCAGGAGTCCAGGCAGACGCCGAGCCGCGGCCCGCCGCCGGATTGCTCGAGCAGGTCGGCCAGCTCCTCGAACGAGCGGCCCAGCGTGCCGCCCGCGCCGGCCGTGTCCTCGAGGTACAGCGGGCAGCCATCGGTCTCGGACAGCGCCTCGCCGATCACCTTGCCGGCGCGCTTGATCGCCCGGGGCACGTCCCCCTGCTTGGCCGATCCGGGGTGCAGGACGACCCCGGCAGCGCCGATCCCGGCGCCGACTCGCAGCGACTGGATCAGCGAGGTGCGCGACTTGTTGCGGATCGCGCGATCGGTCGATGCGCAGTTGAGCAGGTAGACGGCGTGGATCACGACCGCTTTGATCGGGCTCGCCTTGACCGCCGTGCGAAACTGCGCGAAGTCGTCCTCGCCGTAGTTCGTCGGCCGCCACATGCGAGGTGACTGGTTGAAGATCTGGATCGAGTGACATCCCCGCTCGACCCCGCGGTCCACAGCTTTGGACAGTCCGCCCGCCGGTGATACGTGAGCGCCGATTAGCATCTGATGGCGATGTCCATGCGAGTTCGCTTTGCTCCGTCTCCGACCGGGGCGCTCCACATCGGCGGCGCCCGAACGGCGCTCTACAACTGGCTACTGGCCCACGGGCCGGGTGATCGTCCCGACCAGCGTGCGGGCACCCTCGTGCTGCGGATCGAAGATACCGACCGGGAGCGATCGACGCCGGAGAACGTCGAGCAGATCCTTGACGCGCTGCGGTGGCTTGGCCTCGATTGGGATGAGGGACCGATCTTGCAGACCGAGCGCGCTGGGCGCCACCGCGAGGCGCTCTCGCAGCTGCTCGCCAGCGGCCACGCCTATCACTCGGACGCGACCGCGGAGGACGTCAACGCCTTCAAGGCGCGCTACGGCAGCGAGCGTGGTTTCCGCGGCGAGGCGCAGGATGACGGTGCCGTCCGCCTGCGCGTCCCTGAAGACGGCGAGACGGTCGTCGACGACGTGATCAGGGGCGAGACGAGCTTCCCGAACGCCAACATGGACGACCCGGTGATCGCTCGCGCCGACGGCTCGGTGCTCTACAACTTCGCTGTCGCGATCGATGATCTCGATGCCGGGATCACACATGTGGTGCGCGGCGAGGACCACCTGTCGAACACGCCCAAGCAGTTGCTGGTGCTCGAGGCGCTGGGCGCCACGGCGCCCCGCTACGCGCATCTGCCGCTGCTGCACGGCCCCGACGGGCGAAAGCTCTCAAAGCGCCACGGCGCGGCATCGGTCCAGGAGCTCCGCGACGCCGGCTATCTGCCGGAGGCGGTTGACAACTACATCGCACTGCTCGGTGCCGGGTTCGCTGCCGACGAGGAGCACTTCTCAATCAGCGAGCTTGCCGAGCGGTTCCGGCTCGACCGGGTGTCGCGCAACCCGGCGGTGTTCGACGAACGCAAGCTCCGGCACTTCAACGGCCGTCACCTCCGCGAGCTCGACACTCCGGACCTGACCCGCCGGCTCGAGCAGTTCACCGGCCGCTCAGGGCTCGGCGAGGCGGTCGCGATCTCGCGCGAGAAGATCCAGACGCTGGCTGACTTCTGGCCGCTGGTGTCGTTCGTGTTCGACGGGCCGGTCGACGACCCGGCGGCGTTTGAGAAGACGATCTGCGCTGACGGCGGCGTCGAGACACTGCAGCGGGCGCGCGACGCGCTTGCCGCCACCGAGCCGTTCGATGTGGTGACCGTCGAGGCGGCGCTGCGGCGGGTCGTGGAGCGCAGCGCCACCAAGCCGAGCAAGGTGTTTCAACCGATCCGCGTTGCGCTGGCAGGGCAGACGGTGTCGCCCGGGATCTTCGAGACGTTGGTGCTTCTGGGCCGCGACGAGAGCCTCTCGCGGATCGACCGGGCGCTCGATCGGGCCGCCCGTCAGGCCCCTTCGGGGCCAGCCGAGGGCTAAACCGGAACCTCGGATCTGCCGATAATTCTGACCATGACGGGAAACCTCGCCATCAATGTATGGTCATCCTGCTGCCTGCTGGCAGAAAGGGACGTGTGAGCCAACGGTGGCGTCGGCTGAAGCTGTGAAAACCAATCCAACTGATCCGTATGCTGCCGGCGAGCGGCATCACAACGAGGGGCACGGGCGCAGGCTGACGGCAGCATTCGAGGCGCTCGAGGTCTATCCGGTACTGGTGGAGTCACGCAATCGCGTGCTGCGGCTGTTCGAGGACGGCGAGCCCTCCACGGCAGACGTCGTTCAGGCCGTCGAGTCCGACGTCGCGCTCGCGGTCACGGTCGTCCGCCTCGCAAACCAGATCGAGGGGCCGCAGGCCGGCAAGGTCGACAGCGCCGTCGCCGGCGTCGGGGTCCTGACCCCGAGCACCGTGCATGCGATCGCCCGCCGTGCGCGGACGTTTGACTTCTTTGAGCGGTCGGCCGTGTGGCAGGGAATTCCAGAGCGGTTCCGTCTGCACGCGGTCGCGACCCAGCGGGCGGCTGATCGGCTCGGCCGCGAGGTCAACTACGAGGCCCGCGACCGCCTGATGGTCACGTCGCTGCTGCACGACATCGGCAAGCTCGTCCTGATCCACGCCTATCCCGGCTATCCCGGGCAGGTCCACGGGGACGCCGGCACGCCCGAGGAGCGCCTCCAGCGCGAACGGCGAGAGCTGGGCGTTGACCACGCGCTGGTCGGCGGCGTGCTGGCGAGGCGGTGGGGGATGCCGCGCTCGATCGCGAGCGTGATTGAGCACCACCACTCATCTGACGCCGATCCCGAGTCATCGCTGGTTCGGCTCGCCGACATGCTCGCTCACTACGTGCTCGGCGGCCCGATCTCACCCTCAGAGATGCTCAACGCGGCGCGCTCCGTGGGCGTCACACCGGCGGGCCTGCGGACCGTCATGTACGAGCTGCCGCTGCCCTCGTCGAGCGGCCGGCCGCGGCAGGTCGACCCGTGCCCGATGTCGAGCCGCGAGATCGACGTCTTGCGCCGGCTCGCGCGCGGGATGGTTTACAAGCAGATCGCGAACGAGCTTGGGCTGTCGACCAGCACCGTCAGGACCCACCTGCACAACGTGTACGGCAAGCTCGGAGCGATGGACCGGGCGCAGGCCGTGCTGATCGCCACCGAGCGCGGCTGGATCTAAGACCGAGGCGGCCTCGCTGAGGCCCGTCTCGGCCGGCCGGGCTCGCTGCGCTTCGCGTGCAAGACGTGACAAACCGCCTCCGCCAGATTGGATTTGTCACGGCCCGCGCGCTGGAGACGCCTGTCCGCGACAAATCGGCTCGCGCGCGCCAGGTTTGTCACCAAATGCAGGTGAGCCGCGCTGTGCGCCCGGCCCAGTCCGAGGATCGGTGCGAAAGCGGCAGCCTTCCTCCACGCCGCTCCCGGTCGCCGCGCATTCGTTGGAACATCAGCGCCCGCCTTCCACGCTTGTCCCGCCGGGGTGTGCCGGCCGGGGCGTCTCTTGAGTCCTTTCGGGCCGGTCGCCGCGGGCGTGCGGTCTAGATGTGATACATCGGCGCCCCAGCGGCCTGGAGCTCCTGCTCGGCAACCGAGGCAACCGTCGCCTCGGACAGCACCGCGCCCGCGGCCTGGGCGGCCTCGAAGAAGATGCCCTGCGCGCCCCTTCCGAGTGGGCCGTCAAGCACCTCGACCAGCTCGATCACGGTGATCTGATCCGCCGGGCGCGCGAGCGTGTAGCCCCCCTTCACGCCGCGCTGCGAGCGGACGATGCCGGCGCGCCGCAGGGTCGCGAACATCTGCTCGAGGAACTGGACCGGAATCTCCCGCCTCCGGGCGAGCTCGGCGATCGGGACCGGGCCACCGTTGCCGTGGCGACAAAGCTCGACCAGCGCGCTGAGCGCGTACGGAGACTTCGTCGTGATCGAGAGCATCGCGCCACGATCGTAGCCCGATCCGGAGTCCGCAGCAGATCTGCCGGCTGATCTGAGCGCCCACCGAGCGCGGCTCGTCGACCCGGCTCGAGATCCGACTCGGTGACGGCACCACGCCGGGTGTGCTCGACCACTTCGGGGTCGGCGGCTACCCGGCTAAGCTAAGGCAGCTGGGGCAAGGCAGGAAAAGCCTCCGGCAGGCTCGCGCGATGCTCGGTACCCCCGGAGAAGGACCACGGGCGCCCAGCGCGGCCACCGGCAGCTCGACCCCGCTTCGGTGTCAGGGTTGTGGTGGGAAGCCGCAGATCGTCTCGGGCGAGGACGACGTCCGTTGCGCGGTTTTTGTCTGGGGCTTCGACATGGGCGCCGGATCGAGACGACGCGTGACTGCGACCAGGACGGGACCGAGCGCCCACTCGGGGAGCAAAAGTGACCCTGGAGGCCATAAATGCTCCTCGAGTCGGCTCAGAGCGCTCCGCAGGCCGGGCTGGGCTAGACCGCGCTTGCGCGGCGCGGGCACGCGGCGCCGGCGCCAGCTGCTGCAGCCGAGGCTGACCCGCGGCGCACGCACGGCCTAACCGCCCTGCTTGAGCAGGCCGCCGAGGAACCTGTTCGCGACGGCCGCGTACCAGGTGCCGCAGCGAGTGCACAGCCGGCGGTAGCCGGGGTCATTGAGATCGAACCCGGAGACCATGGTCCGGGACTCCAGCGCCGCGTTGAGCAGCGTCTTGGAGGTCTGCTTGATCCCGGACGGATTCGTGCTCAGGCCGGCGAGCAGCTCGACGCTCGGGTTCGCGGCGACCGCCTGCGTGGCGACTGACTCGACGAACGCCGCATAGCTGGAGGGATGGGATTGGCTCGCCTGCGCATCGATCTCATAGACGTCCGCGTAGCGCGCGACGGCACCGGCGATGTCGAACCTCAAGAACTGCCCGTTGGCGCGGCCGACGGGGGTCTCGGGGGCTCGTGCGAAGACGAGGCTGGTCGCCGGCGCCGCGACGAGCAGCAGACCGGCGCGGTGGGCCACCAGGGCAGCACGGCTGTAGTAGGTCGACGGGTGCAGCTGCTGGGCGCGCGGCGTAAGCTCGCCGTACTCGTCATCGAACATCACGGCGCGCGTGCCGGGCGGGAGATCGCCGCCGTTGACCGCTGCGGCCAGCGTCGCCTCATTGGTGAACTTGGCGGTCGGGAGCGCCGACGTGATCGCGAGCTGGCTCAGCTTGTTCGTGTTGGCGCCGACGACGAACGCGCGCGGGCTGTTGAAGAAGTGCTTGGTGACGCCGGGGTTCAGCGCCTCGAGCGAAGCCACGGCCCTGCTGTTGACGATCCAGGCCGGGTCGCCGATCACGTGCTGGGGCCCGTCGGCCTGCGCGAGGCCCGCGTACTCGTTGAACAGCAGCTCGCCCGGACCCCCGTTGGGGACGCCACAGGCGAAGTCATCGAAGCTCGTGGGTGCAAAGGAGTAGTCGGCGACGATCGTGCCGGGGAGATCGAACGCGAACCCGACGAGGCCGATGTGCTTGCTGATCAGGTAGTCGAGCAGCAGCGTCGACATCTGGGGTGCGTTGTCGAGGCAATCGTGGGTCGAGTTCTGGTCCCACTCGGTGATGATCACCGGGACGGTGGCGCTGAACTGACCGAACTGACGGTTCCAACGACTGATCCCGACCGACAGCGACGGGTAGTGGACCCCGTAGGCGAGCTGCGGGTTGCCCGGATCGGCGGGATCTACGAGGGCCGGCATGCCGCCGAGCGTCTGCTCGCCGCTGAGGCCGGGGACGATGATCACGTTGTCCGCGTGGTCGCTGCGGATCACGTCGATCAGGGACTGGATCCCGACTGCCTGGCACGACTGGCCGTTGCCCTGGTTGATCGTGCCGCCGTTGAGCCACAGCTGCCAGTTGGCCGCGGTGGCGTTGATCCCTGGCTCGTTGTAGAGCTCGAACATCACGCCGGGGTCATTCGCGAACATCGCCCCGAGCTCGATCCAGACCCGCTCGGCGCCGACGTCGGGCAGCGGACAGCGGGCGTTCTCGCCCGCCGGCGGCTCGGCTTGGAGCGAGACGATCACCATCAGGCCGAGGCTTCGCGCGATGTTGACGCCGCTGGCGACCTCGCGCACGTAGGCCTGCGAAAACAACACGTTGCCGGGATCGAGCCCGAACTGGCTGACCTGGAACCGGACCGTGTCGGCGCCGTCAGCCCGCGCCTCGCTGAGCTCGCGGGCGCTGAAGTTCTGATGCGCTGCGATGTACTTGCCGGTGAGCGCGCGGTCTGGCGCGACGAGACCGACGATCTGAACCCCGCGCGGGATCCACGGCACCCCGTCGTTGAGCAGTTGGGACCCGAGCACGCTCACGCCCGGCGGCGACGCGATCGCGCGCCCGCCGCGCGAGCGGGCCGCGCTCGCGCCCTGAGGCGCAGCGAGCATCAGCGTCGCGGTGGCGGCGATCAACAGAGGGACGAGCCCTAGCGAGCGCCACCGCGGCTGCGGGCGGCTACTGCGCGCGCCCCTCAATACCGGCTCCAGGTGCCCCCGGACGACGGCCCCAGGCGCCCCCGGACGACAGTCGATAGGGCCGGCGGTCGGCCGCGCCCGTAAAAACACCGCGCTTGACGTCAGGTCTCCCATCCAGACGGATCCACCGCCTGGCTTGGTCTGCCAGACGGACTCGAGAACTTCAAACACGGTAGCGACGACGAAAGTCGCGGTCTACAGATCGCCTGCATCTCTGACCACAGGGAGCCGCCGTCGGGGTGTCGGGAGGCCACGCGCATCCGCGATGCGACCCTTCCTAGGTACGCACCGCGCTTGTCTTCGCAAGCACCGACCCCGAGCCGCCGATCGCCTGGACGACGACCAGCTTGGGCACGTCGGGAACCGTGATCTCGGTCTCGAATCCCGCCACGTGCGCGACTCCGAGGTGTCTCAGCCGCCGATCGTCGCGGCCGCCCCAGACGCTCCACTGGTCGACGTCGGTGGCTCCGTTCCAGCTCACGTAGACGTGCGCCGACGAACCCGTGCGAGCGATGTGGACGGCCGGTGAGTCCGTCGGCGTGCCGTTCCAGGTCTCCTTGAAGGCCCGGTAGGACGAGGTTCCGGGCGACAGGCGCCCGTCGAACAGCACCTGACCCGAGCTGCCGTATTCGGTGAAGTAGCTCGACGACCCCCAGCCCATGAACGTGTGGCCGCTGCTGAGCGGTTGAACGCTGCCGAGCGCCTCGGACATCACCGGTGGATGGTGGTGGAACTGGCGCCGGAAATGCGCTGTGCGGGCCGGCTCGTTGATCGACAGCACGAGCCCGCGCGACTGGCTGGCCTCCTTCGGCGGGCCGCCCTCGTTGTCGAAGATCGTCAGGATCCCGCCGGGGTGAAGCGTCACGTGGTGCTGGAAGGCGAAGTGCGTCCCGCGACCCATCCTGAAGTTCGAGCCCTTGCCGCCGAGTTTCCACATTACCCGGCCGGTCTTGCGGTTGACCTTGTAGACGGCCCACGTATTGCGGCTCGAGATCAACAGGTTCTGGTCGGTCGGGTCGATCGCGATCGAATTGATGTGGAAGTAGTCCCACGTGCTGCTCGACTTGTCCGGCACCCGTTCGTAGGAGGCCGAGAGGGCGACGTGCTGATCGCTGCGCCACTGGAACAGGACCCTGCCCGAGGCCACGTCGACCTCCTGCGCGATGCCGTAGAAGTACGGCCCTCGTCGGCCCCCCGGAAGGTTGCCGATCGCGCGGCCGTAGCAGGTGAACAAGGCGGTACCGGTATCGGTCAGCAGAAACTCGTGCAGATCTCCCTGGTAGCCGTGGCCGGCGTGGACCTGAGCAACCC
Organism: uncultured Solirubrobacterales bacterium; assembly: GCA_963770885.1. GTDB lineage: Bacteria > Actinomycetota > Thermoleophilia > Solirubrobacterales > Solirubrobacteraceae > Palsa-465. The sequence goes on from CAVYRI010000006.1 coordinate 34,832, forward strand.
GGCGATATTGCTGGTCGACGATCTCGTAGTGACCGAGCCCGTGGGCGGAGACGACTGCGCCCTCAAACCAGGTCAGGACCGGCTCGCCGCGGTAGGTCTGGACGCGGACGTTGAAGGCTCGGTGTGCCGGCGAGGGGCGAGGGGAGAGCGGCAGGAACCAGACCATGCGACCGGAGGAGTCGATGATCAGCGGTCCCTGCTGTGATGGGCCGCCGTGGGCGTCGGTGACGACGACGCCGGGGACGACATCTTTGCCGGCGTGGTGGTCGATCCGGATCTCGGGCGGGCGCATGCCGGCCTGGGTTTTCAGGTGCTGGACGCCGCGCTTGGTGACCGCGCTCGCTCGCGCGTTGAGCCTCGGCGGCGCGACCGTGATCGCCGAGGCGCTGGAGGACGACGGCCTGCTGCGAGGGCTCGCCTTCGAGGAGCCGCAGCCGGCCAGTGCAAGGCCGCTGCCGGTGCCCGCGACCGCCGCCGCGATGCGGAGGAACTCCCGGCGATTGGTGATCTGATCGAGGTTGTCGTCGCCCGGCTTGTTAGATTGCCCGCCGAGGCGCTGAGAGGTGTTGTCATCCATTGTCGGGCCAATGGGTAGCACACGGCGGCGGCGCGCCGGTCCACCTCCGACATCCACTTGACGCTGGTCTTACGTTGTCCTTCGTAGGATTGTTTCGCGTCCCGTTAGGTTCGTGTTAGATTGCCGTGCCTGTCTCGTTAGCTTGACTCGCTGTTTGAATCCGCTACGGGCGGCCGAAAATCAGGGCTAGCACTCGATCCCGAATCCGACCTACGGACGCCCATGACGTTGTGGCTTGCCTCGATGACCAACTACGCACGCAGAATTTGAGTCGCTTACGCCTCATCCAAAGGGCGAGGAAGAATCCCATGCGCACCTCGCTGGTCGCCGTGCTCGTGATCGGCGCCGCGCTGGCGACCGCCTGCGGTGGCTCGTCGAGCAGCGGCAACTCGTCGGGGAGCGGCTCGGCGGCAAACGCCACCGTCGTCGTCAAGAAGGTCGCCGGCTACGGATCGGTGCTCGCGACCCCCTCGGGTCAGGCTCTCTATCTCTCGACTGCCGATCCATCCGGTGCCAGCAAGTGCGCCGGATCCTGCGTCTCCCAATGGCCGCCCCTGACCCAGAGTGGAGCGCCGAAGGCCGGGCCGGGAATCGACGCCTCGATGCTGTCGACGTTCAAGCGCGGCGACGGCAAGGAACAGGTGCTCTACAACAAGCACGCCCTCTACACGCACACGGGCTCGGGCGCCACATCGGGCGCCGGAGTCGCGGCCGACGGTGGAATCTGGTACCTCGTGTCGCCGTCTGGCAAAGCGGTCAAGTCGACCACCGGCGGCGGGTACTGAGGGCCTTGGGTCCGAAGGGCTTCTCCGCACGGCTGTCGCTGCCCGACCGGCTGGCCGGCGCTGGCGCATGGCAGGAGTTTTAGTCAGATGAGCACAAGCGTCGAGAGCCCGGTAGCAGTTTCGAGCCCCGAGTCCGAGCCGACCCGCCGCATCTCGGGCAAGGGCCTGCTGCTCGCCGTCTGCTGCGTGGCGCAGTTCATGGTCATCCTCGACCTGTCGATCGTCAATGTCGCGCTGCCGTCGATCCAGGAGAGCCTGCGCTTCTCGTCGGCCGACCTGCAGTGGGTCATCGACGCCTACGCGATTGTGTTCGCGGGCTTCCTGATGCTCGCCGGCCGTGGCGCCGACATCTTCGGGCAGCGGCGGACGTTCGTCGCGGCACTGCTGTTGTTCTCACTCGCGTCGCTGAGCGGCGGCCTGGCGCCGACCAGCGGCGTGCTGATCGTCGCGCGCGCGATCCAGGGGCTCGGCGGCGCCGCGATGGCCGCCTCGTCGCTGGCGATCATCACATCGTCGTTCGAGGCCGGCCCTGCTCGCCACCGCGCGATCGCGCTGTGGGGGGCGATGAACGGCGCCGGCGGGGCCGCCGGCACGCTCGCCGGAGGCGTGATCACGCAGGAGTGGAGCTGGCGGTGGGTGCTGCTGATCAACGTCCCGATCGGGATCGCCGCCGCAATCGTTGCAACGCGCGTCGTCGCCGAGCGCCGCAACCCAGACCGCCCCGGCGTCGACCTCGTCGGCGCGCTGGTGCTGACGATCGGCCTGTTGATCTCCGCCTATGGTGGCGTTACCGCCGGCAGCCAGGGGTGGGGCTCGCCCGAGGCGCTGGTGCCGATCGCGATCGGGGCGATTCTGTTGACGCTGTTCCCCGAGATCGAGAAGCGGACCAAGGCGCCGCTGATCCCGCCGAAGGCGTTCACCAGACCACTGCGGGTCGTCAACGCAATCGTGCTTCTGTTCAGCGCCGCCCTGTTCCCGATGTGGTACATGGGCTCGCTCTATCTCCAGCAGGTGCTGGCGCTGTCACCGCTGACGACCGGTCTCGTCTTCCTACCGATGGCGCTCGCGATCTTCGCCTGCGCATCGCAGGCGGGAAAGCTCGTCGGCCGCGCCGGCGTGCGCAATGTGCTGGGCGGTGGGCTGCTGCTGATGACCGCCGCGATGCTGTTGTTCACGCGGATCGGCGACGGCGGCAGCGCGATCCAATACATCTTGCTGCCCGGGATCCTGATGGCGATCGGGATCGGCTTCTCGATCGTCCCCTCGACGATCGCCGCCACCCAGAGCGCCGGTCAGGGCCAGGCGGGGCTCGCATCGGGCCTTGTGAACACCTCGCGCCAGGTCGGCGGCGGCCTGGGCCTTGCGGTCCTGATCTCGATCGCGACCCTCTACACCAGCCATCTGGTCGGCCGCGGCCACCCGGTTCCCCAGGCGCTGACGGATGGATTCCGGCTCGGTTACCTGATCGGAGCAGGCCTGGTCGGGGTTGCCGCGTTGCTGACCTTCCTGCTGGTCCCGAAGGCCGAGAACCCCGTCCAGATCAAGGCCGGCCGCAAGATCCTCACGGCGGCGGTGGGGGTGATCGTGATCTTCTGCGTGATCGAGTTCGCGATCCCTCGCAGCCACGCCGCGCCGATCGGCAACTACACCACCAACGGGGCCTACACCTACGTCTCCGAGCCAGGGCTGCACCCGCCCAAGATGCAGCTCGAGAGCGTGGCCCCCGGCGCGCTGCCGCTGCCCGGCTACGTGATGGTGACCAACTTCTACGACATCACCAAGGCGCCGATGGTCGGACAGAGCGGACCGATGATCCTCGATGGGCACATGCACCCGGTCTGGTTTGAGCCGGTTCCGAAGGACGTGGTCGCGTCCAATCTGCAGGCGCAGGTCTACAACGGCAAGCCGGTTCTCAGCTGGTGGCAGGGCAACGTCACCGCCACCGGCCAGATCAACAGCGGCGAGTACGTGATCGTCAACCAGCACTATCAGCGGATCGCGACGCTGAAGGGGACCAACGGCTGGATCCCGACGCTGCACACGCTCCAGATCAAGGGCGGCGACGCCTGGGTGACCGCGAACCGCAACGTGTCGGCGAACCTGGCCAAGTACGGGGGCGTCAACGACGGCACGCTGGTCGAGTCAGCCGTCCAGGAGTACGACATCAAGACCGGCAAGCTGCTCTACACCTGGAACGCCAGCGGCCACATTCCGCTGTCGGCGTCCTACACGCAGCCGCCGCCGAACGGATTCCCGTGGGACGCCTTCCACATCAACTCGATCAGCCTCAACAACAACGGCACGTTCGTCGTCTCGATGCGCAACACGTGGGGCGCCTACCTGGTCAAGATTGCCAACGGGAACATCATCTGGACGCTCGGTGGCAAGAATTCGAGCTTCGCGCTGCCGGCGAACGCCAAGTTCGAGTGGCAGCACGACGTCGAGATGCACGGTCCCACCGACGTGACGCTGTTCGACGATCACTGCTGCGAGATCACCGGCGCCGGGCAGTTCCTCTCGGCGACCGGTCCATCGCGAGGGCTTGAGGTCAAGCTGAACCCCGCCGGGGACACCGCCACAGTCGTCCGCCAGTACTCCCACGGCACGACGTTCGAGTCCCAGTACATGGGCAACGTCCAGCGCCTGCCCAACGGCAACGTGTTCGTCGGCTGGGGACAGGTTCCGTTCATGTCTGAGTTCTCCAAGTCGGGCAAGCTGCTGTTCGACGCCGCGTTCCCGGCGCCGGACATGAGCTACCGGGCCTACGTGCAGCCGTGGGTCGGCCTGCCACTGCAGGCGCCGAAGGGAGCCGCCCGTTCGGAGGCCGGCAAGACGACGGTCTATGCGAGCTGGAACGGCGCCACCCGGCTGGCTGGTTGGAAGGTCCTGGCATCGAACGGCAACGGGACCATGGCCGTGGTCGCGCACGGCGCCAGGTCGGGCTTTGAGACGCCGATCTCCGTCCCCTCCGGCTACAAGCGCTTCGAGGTCCAGGCGCTCGATGCCGCCGGGAAGGTGATCGCGACCTCGAAGTCCTTCGGGCCGACGGCTTGAGGGCAGCGATTTTGACGAACGCGCCGAAAGAGAAGGGCATCTCAACGGGAGGGGGCGGCGATGGACCGCAGTAGCAACGTCACGTGGCAGAACGGAAACCTGTCGCGCCGGCGGCGCTGGCAGGCGCTCGGCGCGCAGGGAGCGACGATCTGGCTGACCGGCCTGCCGGCGTCGGGCAAGTCGACGATCGGCGCAGGCCTCGAGGAGCGGCTGGTCGGCGACGGACGGTTCGCCTACCTGCTCGACGGCGACAATCTGCGCCACGGCCTGTGTGGCGATCTGGGGTTCTGCGAGGCCGACCGGCTGGCGAACATCGCTCGGGCGGGCGAGCTCGCGCGGATGTTCGCCGACGCGGGCGCGGTCGCGATCGTCGCGCTGGTGTCACCGATGCAATCCGCTCGAGACGCGGTCCGCGAGAGCCACGCTCGTTGCGAGCTGCGGTTCATCGAGGTGTTCGTCGACACGCCGCTCGAGGTGTGCGTCGAGCGCGACCCGAAGACCCTTTATGCCCGGGCGAGAGCCGGGGAGATCCACGGCTTCACCGGTGTCGACGCGCCTTACGAGGCGCCCAGCAGGGCCGATTTGACGATTACCCCAGACCTGGCGGTGCCGGCGGCCGTGCAGGCGGTGCTCGAACTGCTCGACGGTCCCGACCCGATCACCGGGCGCGGCGGGGTGCAGGAGCACAACGGAGCGGCGGGCGTCGCTTCCTCGGCCGGCATTGGACTTGTCCACAACCAGAATGGAGTTCAGATATGAAACTGATCGGAGCCGGATTGCCACGCACCGGCACGCTGTCGCAGAAGATCGCGCTCGAGATGCTCGGCCTTGCGCCCTGCTACCACATGGTCAACGTGCTCGGCGAGCTCGAGGAGACCGAGCGCTGGCGCCAGGCGCTCAGCAACGAGCTGTCGCTGGACGCGATCTTTGACGGCTTTGAGGCGACCGTCGATTGGCCCGGGTCGTACTTCACCCATGAGCTGATCGATCTGTATCCCGATGCAAAGGTGTTGCTCAGCGTCCGTGACGGAGACTCGTGGGCGCGCAGCATGCACGACACGATCTGGGGCGTGCTGTACGGGCAGATCACGATCCGGCACATGTCAGACGCGTGGTCGTCAGTGGATTCGAGATGGCGCTCGTACATGTCGCTGATGGATGAGATGTGGAAGAACAGCGGCCTGATGCAGGATGAGAACACCAGCCAGGCCTACATGGCCGACGCGATGCGCCGCTACAACGACGAGATCAGGGCGACCGTACCCTCAGATCGCCTGCTCGTGTGGTCGGCGGCCGACGGCTGGGAGCCGCTGTGCGAGTTCCTCGAGCTGCCGGTGCCCGACGTGCCCTTCCCGCACGTCAACGACAGCAAGCAGTTCGGCGAGCGGATCATCGACGGTGCGATGCTGGCAATCCAGCGCTACCGCGCCGAGGACGAGGAGGCGGTCGGCGCCGCCACTTGAGCCCTCTGCTCCGCGGGGCCCCGGTGATCATGATCGAGGGCCCCTGGAGCGGTCTATCCACGCCCCGCCCTGATCAGAGCGAGATCGTGTTGCTGGTAGCGAGTTTGCGACCAGAGCGGTCCACCGCGGCGGCGGCCGCATAGCCGTCCGCGGTGCCGAGCGCGACCGAGGTCTCAAAGCCGCGCCGGGGAACGGTGCCGACGGCTCGCAAGTCACTGGCCCGGCGGCCGGTCAGGATCTGCCAGTGGGCGAAGGCGCTGGCTCCGTTCCAGCTCGCGTAGAGCTTGCGCAGCCCGGTCCGGGCCGATCTGTGCACCGCGACCGCCGGATTCGTTGTCGGCGTGGCGCTCCAGGGCAGGCGCAGGCCGCGGTAGGAGAGCTGGCCGGAGACCATCCGCAGGTCGGCGATCAGGTTGGCCTCGGGTGAGAACAGGCTGACGAACGGCTCCGCGCCCCAGCCGACGATTGCGTGGCCGCCGGGCAATAGCTGGACGTTCCCCATCGACGAGGCCAGCAAAGCGTTCGGATGCACGTAGGAGCCCGTCAGCCGCACCGTCCGCCGGCCTTCGTCGATCGCGAACCGCAGCCCCCTTGACTGCGTCGCCGACCTCGTCGGCCCATCTGACCCGTTATCGAACAGCGTCAGTAGGCCGGCCGCGGGTTGGCGGGCGTCGTGCTGCCAGAAGAATCGGCCGGCCCGGTGCACGGCAAAGTCGCTTCGCTTTCCGCCCAGACGCCAGATCACCGCGCCCGAGCGGCGATCGAGCTTGTAGAGCGCCCACGTGTTGCGCGCCGAGATCAGCAGGTGGCCGTCGGGCAGGACCTCGATCGAGTTGACGTGGAGATAGTCGACGACGCCCCCCGGGGCGCGGTGGCTCTCGGAGACCGGTATGTGGTCAAGTCCGCGCCACTCCAACAGCACGCGCCCGGTCTGGACGTCCACCTCCTGGAAGATCGACTCGAACACGGTCCCGTCCCGGGGGCCGCCGATGCTCGTCAGGTCGGCCGCCACGATCTGCGGCCGGCAGGTGACGAGCGCGGTTCCCTGCGGGGTGAGCATGAACTCGTGCAGGTCGACGGTGTGGCCGTTGCCCGCCCGGATGCGCGCGATCTCGCGGTAGGTGTTGTCGACGATCACCCCCTCGCCCTGGCCGTAGCCCTGCTTGTCGACCACGCCCTCCCACCAGGTCAGCACCGGCTGGCCTCGGTATTCCTGGACCCGGACGTTGGTGGCCCATCGGGTGACGGGCTCAAACCACACCGGGTCGCCGTGGGCGTCAACGATCAGCGGGCCTCCCTGGGCGCCGTGGACCGCCTTGGGCCCGACCATCAGACGGCTGCCGTGGCCGAACGGGCCATCGACCGTGGTCGAGGCGATCTGCAGATCGGGACGCGAATAGAAGGTGTGCGTCGCTGACCGGGGCGCCTGGACGTCAGGTCCGTTGACGAGGTTGGTCTCCGAGCTGCTCAGCAGGCGTGAGCCGTCGAGCGCCCAGCCACTGACGGCGACGACCCCGGCCATCTTGAGGAGCTGCCGGCGCGAGAATCGTGACTGTTGGAGCTGTTCGTCTACGGACATGGTTGGGCGGATTCGGCAGCGCTGGAGGCCGCTTACGAACCGTCAGCCAAGCATAGGACGGCTTCTGGATCGTCTTGATCCACAAGCTGCTCGGGCATAGAGCGGGATGGTACGGCAACCGATTGCAGCACTCGGGCTCGGCTATCGGGATGCCCTTCATCTAGGCTGCTGGCGCGATGAGCCGTGTCACCACAAACGTCTCTGACCTGGTTGGCGGCACGCCGGTCGTGCAGTTGCAGCGGATCACAGACGGTGACCACGTCGAGCTGTTCGCAAAGCTGGAGTCGTTCAACCCTGGCGGGAGCGTCAAGGACCGGATCGGCGTCGCGATGATCGAGGCCGCCGAGCGCGAGGGCCGAATCGAGCCGGGACGGACGACGATCGTCGAGGCGACAAGCGGCAACACCGGCATCGCGCTCGCGTTCGTCTGCGCCGCGAGGGGCTACGAGCTGATCCTCACGCTGCCGCAGGGGATGAGCCGCGAGCGCGAGGGGCTGTTGCGGCTCTACGGCGCCCGCGTTGAAGTCACCGAGTCGCTCGGCGGCATGACCGAGGCGGTCGATGCCGCCCGCGCGATGGCGACCCGCGACGATGTGTTCCTGCCCGACCAGTTCTCCAACCCGGCCAACCCCGAGATTCACCGGCGCACGACGGGGCCCGAGCTCTGGGACGCGCTCGACGGCCGGATCGACGTGTTTGTCGCCGGCGTCGGGACGGGCGGCACCGTGACCGGAGTGGGGGAGGTGCTCAAGGACCGCAACCCGGACTGCCGGATCGTGGCGGTCGAGCCACGCAGCTCCGCGGTGCTCTCCGGTGGCGAGCCGGGCCCGCACAAGATCCAGGGGATCGGCGCCGGGTTCGTGCCCAAGGTTCTCAACCGGGACCTGCTCGACGAGGTGATCGCGGTCGACGACGAGCAGGCGATCGCGGTCGCACGAATGCTCGCCCAGCGCGAGGGGGTTCTGGCCGGGATCTCATGCGGGGCCGCCGTCTCTGCGGCGCTCCAGATCGCCTCGCGGCCCGAGTCGCGCGGGGCCCGGATTGCGACGATCCTGCCCGACTCCGGCGAGCGGTACGTGTCGACGCCGTTCTTCGCGCCCTGACGGGTCGGCATCCGCGGCTCGCTACGCTTTTACCGTGTTCGGGCTCGGCCTGATCCGGCGGACGGTCGCAGAGATCGGGCGCGACGTGGCCGCGGCCCAGAGCCGCGATCCGGCTGCGCGCGACGTCAGCTCGCTCGAGGTGCTGGCGGCCTGGCCCGGTGTGCATGCGCTGCTCGTCCATCGCGCCGCACACGCACTACACGGCGCCGGGGTTCCACTGCTGCCGAGGATGATGTCGACGGCCGCGCGCTCGGTGACCGGGATCGAGATCCACCCGGCGGCTGAGATCGGCGACGGTTTCTTTGTCGACCACGGGATGGGCGTGGTGATCGGCGAAACGGCGGAGATCGGCGATGACGTGACCCTCTATCAGGGCGTCACGCTGGGCGGCACTGGCTTTGCGACCGGAAAACGACACCCGACGGTGCAGGACAACGTCACGATCGGCTCCGGCGCCAAGCTGCTGGGTCCGATCACGATCGGTCACGGCGCCAAGATTGGCGCCAACAGCGTCGTCATCCACGACGTGCCGCCGCATTCGACCGTGGTCGGCAACCCGGGTCATCCGGTCCGGATCGAGGGGCGTAAGCCCGAGGGTCCGGACGCCGACTGGATCCACTTGCCCGACCCTGTCGCCGACGCGATCAGAGGGCTCTCGTCGCGGATCGCGGCGCTCGAGGAGTCCTCGGATGCGCAGCACCGTCCGGGCGCCGACGTCCGTCCGCTCCGACGCGCCGCCGGTGGCGCCGGCGAGCCCGACGGCCGCACGAACCCGTCGGTCGGGCCGAGCCCCGCGGGGGGCTAGTGTCGTGATGCGTTAGTTGGTGGTCGGCGGGGGGATGGTGGGGGTGTGCCGTCGCTTGTTGTTGTTCAGACCCCCAGCCGCGGCCAACACGATCCGAGCGCGCAAGCTTGGAGACCGCGCTGACGGACGCGGCTCGCTGGTCGATGCGGTCGGTGGCCTGCGGGGTCGGGCTCAAATCAGTCGGCCGTCGGTCGGTGGGGTTCGTTTTGGCTGTCGAAGGGGGGTGATCGGGGGTGTCAAACGCGACAAACCCGGCCGCGGGGGAGGCGATTTGTCGCAAACCGGGCCGATTTCGATGCCGTCTGTGGCAAATCCCGTCGTGCGCGGACGATTTGTCACGTTTGGCATCCGCTCAGGGGCGCCGCCTGCACGGGTCTGGAAGGCGTTCGGGTCCCCTAACCTGGTCGTCAGCAGACCTAAAAGCTGTCCAAGGACTCGCTGTCCGATCGACAAGGGTCCGCCGATGTCGTCGGCCTGTAGCTCGATCCGCCCGAGCGGACCGTCGTGCCGTGCGTCGATCAGAGAGCGCCAGATCCAGGCGCTGGAACGCACCGCGCCGATCTTCGCGATGCTCCCCCAGGGGTTCCCGAAACGCGCGACCCACGACTACAAACGCTGGGGCACCTCGAGCCTGTACGCGGCGTCAAGTTCAATGACCCCCGACTCGACCGCCACCCACAGGACGCCGATCAATGAATCACGACACTGGAGGCGCTCAGGCGCTCGAACGGCCCGCGGCGCTCGAATGCAGGTGGGTCCGCACCGCGGCCACAACCTGCTGCGCTTGGGCGGCGCTCAAGACAGGGCTGATCGGGATCGCGACGTTCGTGCGCGACGCGACCTCGGTCCCGGGCAGCGGCACGGTGGGCGCAAACTCGCGCATCGCGGGCTGCTCGTGGGTCGCGGCACGGTAGTAGCACCGCGCCTCGATCCCCTGGTCGTGCAACGAGGCGACGAGCGATTCGGGCTCCGGGGTGCGAACGACGTACAGATGCCACGCGGGGTCGGCGCCGTCGACCGCCTGCGGGAGCGCGACGAGCTCGCCGAGCCCGGCTTCGGCGTAGTGCGCGGCCGCAGCCCGGCGGCCGTCTGACCAGCTGTCGAGGTGAGGTAGCTGCACGCGGAGGATCGCCGCCTGAATCGCATCCAGCCGCGAGTTGTAGCCCAGCTCGTCAAACGTGACCTTGTCGCGCGAGCCGTGGGAGTGCAGACTGCGGACGTGCTCTGCGAGCCGGGGGTCCGAGGTCGTGATCGCGCCCCCGTCGCCGAATGCGCCGAGGTTCTTGGAGGGGTAGAAGCTGAACGTCGCGGCGGTGGCCAGCGAGCCCGGCCGGCCGTCGCGCCCCTTGGAACCGAGCGCCTGCGCCGCGTCCTCGAGCACCGGCACCCCGAGCGCCTCGATCTCCTTGACCGGCGCGACATTTCCGAACAGGTGGACGACGATCACCGCGCGCGTCTTCGGGGTCAGGGCGGCGCGGACCGTGTCCGGTGTGACACAGAAGTTCTCGGGGTCGATGTCACAGAACACCGGACGCGCACCGGTCGGCTCGATCGCCTCGGCGCTGGCGTAGAAGGTGAACGACGGGACGACGACATCGTCGCCGGGGCCAACGCCCATCGCGCGCAACGCGATCGTGATCGCATCGGTGCCGTTGCCGACGCCGATCGCGTCCGTCGTTCCGACGTAGTCCGCAAGCTCGCGCTCGAACGCCCGGACCTCGGGGCCGAACACGAATCCGCCCGAGTCGACGACGGCAAGGATCGCGGCGCGAAGATCGTCGCCGAGCGGCTCCAGCTGCGAAGCCGTGTCAAACAGCGGTATCGACATCGTCACGCCTCCGAATCGGTCCTTGCACCGAGCGGGAGCTTGTCAGGCTCGTAGTCGGGCTTGCGTCGTCCTTCGGGGTCGGGGAGGTTGTGACGGGCACGGACGAGATACAGCGGACGCCCCTTGACCTCGTCATAGATCCGACCGACGTACTCGCCGATAATCCCGATCGCGATCAGTTCGATTCCGCCGAGCAGCAGCACGACGATCGTCAGGGCGCTGAAGCCGGGCAGGTAGGAGCCCAGGATGCGCAGCACGACCACGACCGGGATCGCGATGAACGCGAGCGTCGAGATCATGAACCCGAGCAGCGTCGCGAGCTGCAGCGGGCGGTGCGAGAACGACGAGATCGCGTCGAGCGAGAATCGCAGCATCTTCGGCAGCGTGTACTTGGTCTCTCCCGCGTACCTCGCGTCGCGCTCGTAGGGCACCGCGGCCTGGGTGTAGCCGACCCAGACAGTCATCCCGCGCAGGAACCGGTTGCGCTCGCGCATCGACAGCAGCGCGTTGAGCGGACGGCGGTCGAGCAGCCTGAAGTCACCCGAGTTGTGCTGGAGCTCGACCTGCGCAAGCTTGTCGAACAGCGTGTAGAACCAGCGCGCGGTGCTGAGCTTGAAGCGCGATTCGCCCGCCCGATACTCGCGGACGGCGTAGACGACGTCGCAGCCGGCTCGCCAGTGGTCGAGCATCGTCGGGATCAGCTCGGGCGGATCCTGCAGATCGGCGTCCATCATCACCACAGGGTCACCGGCGGCATGATCCAGGCCGGCGGTCAGAGCGGTCTGATGGCCGAAGTTGCGCGACAGCTGCACTACCCGCACCCGCGGATCATTGGAGGCCAGCCGGCTGAGCAGCATCGGCGAGCCGTCGCTTGACCCGTCGTCGACGAGCACCAATTCGAACGGCAGCCCGTCGAGGGCGGCGCAGACGCGCGTGTAGAACTCCTCGATCGCCCCTTCCTCGTTGTAGACCGGCGCCACGACGCTGACCAGATCGGGGGTCCGTGGGCTGACCGGTGGGAGGTCTGGTGAGACGCTCATCGTTCAATCATTGGGCGAGGGCGCGGCCTGCGCTCGATTGCTCATAGGCCTGGCAGAGAAAGGCTGTGGGGAATGTATCCGAGCATCTCAACGCCTTGCACGACGCAGGTGATCACGAGCGCCGTCCGGAACAGCCGGCGATCGGTCGCGAGTGCCGCAAACGGCAGCAACCAGGCGACGTACCAGGGCAGCAGCGAGCTGGCCGCGATCAGCATCGCGGCCGTCGCCCAGCCGACCCCGTCGATCCAGTCAGTCTGGCCGCGCCAGACCCGGCGGACGAGCCAGACGGTCACTCCGACGAAGGCCGCCGCAAGGACAAAGCCGACGATGTGCCCGACCGTGACCATGTCCAGGCGCGTCGAGAGCAGCCCCGGGATGCTGTGCCAGTCACCCTCGGTCTGGCTGCGCTGGACGGTTGAGAGCAGGTTGATGACGCCCGGACCGAACAGGGCCAACGTCAGCGCCGTCACGAGTGCCACCGTGACGCCCGCGCCGACGAGCAGATTTCGCCGCCGGCCGGCGCCGCGCAGGGGCCCGCCGGCCGCGATCGCGAACGGGAGCATCAGCCCGGCCGTCAGTTTGATCCCGATCGCGAGCACGGTCAGCCCGCCGCCGAGGCGCTCTCGGTTGGCGAGGATCGCGTACATCGCGCCGACCAGTGCCAGCAGCATCAGCAGGTCGTTGTGGCCGCCGCCGACGCCGTAGACAACCAGCAGCGGGTTGAGCCCGACCAGCGCCGCCGCCCTGACCGGGTCGACGCCGCGCAGCCGGGCGGCGTTGAACACCAGCGCCACGATCCCCAAGCTCGCGATCGCGGCGATCGACTTGTAGGCGACCGCGCTTGCCGCGATCGAGAGCGGCACCAGCAGGTAGCTGAACATCGTGAACACCGGGCCGTAGACGCTCGGGATCGATGACCATTTCGAGCCGATGTACGGAAACACCGGGTCACCGACGCCGAGCGCATGCGGACCGCTCAGGTACGGGCTGAAGCCGAACAGCGAGCCCATCCGGGCGTAGGCCTGATAGCTGAAGATGTCGGTCGACAGCAGCGGCGGCGCAAGCAGCACGACAGCGTGGAGCGCCGCGATCGCCATCAGCACGGTCCGGGCGGACAACTCCGCGGACAGCATCGTGACGATCGCGTAGCAGACGGTCATCATCGTCAGAACGGCGATCGCGCCACCGGAGTGCAGGTTCAGGTCGATGCTGCTGAACGCGCCGGCAAGCGCTTTCGGAACGGGGCGGATCGAGAGCGGCAGCAGGGTCGGCGTGCTGGCGGCCGAGATCGCGATCAGCAGTCCGCAGGTCAGCAGGCCGCCGACGGCGAGCAGCGCGCGGCGGCTGCTGACAGACGGTTGCGCTTGGGTATCGAGGGTGGGGCCGCGGCCCAGCTCGACGCCGGCACTCGGAGAGGTGGCGCCCAGGGGGCCGCGAACGCTCATCACAAACAGGATGCCCGGGCGGATACCGGAAGCCGTTTGGGCAACATTGAGATCAGGTTAAGGACGAGCATTGGGCCTTACCGGGTCCCTACCCCGGAATCGCGCCTGGTCACGGCCGCCTTGGCGCTTGCACGCAGCGTCGGCACCATCCACATCGCCTCGAGCGCGATCCGAGAGGACATCTTGCTTTTACCCGCGGTGCGGTCGGCGAACACGATCGGCACCTCACGGACGGTAAAGCCCGCCAGCAGCGCCCGGTAGGTCACCTCGATCTGGAACACGTAGCCCTCGGCGCGCACCGTCGAGAGGTCGATCGCCTCGAGCACCTCACGCTTGATGCACTTGAAGCCGCCGGTCAGGTCATGGACCTTGACGCCGAGGATCAGCCGCGCATAGAGGCCACCCCCGCGGCTGATCAGCTTTCGTACCAGCCCCCAGTCACGCACGCCCCCGCCCGCGACGTAGCGGGAGCCAAGCACGACGTCAGCTTCGCCGGTGGCGCTGATCAGCGCCGGCAGATAGCGGGGATCATGCGAGAAGTCGGCATCCATTTCGATCACGAGCTCGGCCCCACCGGCGAGCGCCCGGGCGAAGCCGGCCAGGTACGCCTGACCGAGGCCGGCCTTGGCGGGGCGGTGCAGAACGTCGAGCGCCGGGATCTCGGCCACGAGCGAGTCAGCGATCGTGCCGGTGCCGTCAGGCGAGTTGTCGTCGACGATCAGGATCCGGTACTCGCCGGCGACCACGCGGTCGAGCTCTGTGATCGTCGCGCGCACGATTCGCTCGAGGTTCGCGGCCTCGTTAAAGGTCGGAATTATCAGCCAGATGCGTGGATTCATCCATCTCGGAGCCTAGTGGGGAGGCCGGTTGCCGCTTCTCGGTGCAGATGACCGCGCAACGCGGCATCATGCCCGCGGGGTTCTCTCTCGATGGATGACGCCGACACCGCAGTGCGCGACCAGCCCGGCGCGCACCACCCGCGAAGGACAGCAGCGTCCGGCGGTCGGCGACTGCCGCCTGCCGTCTACCGCCGGCGCCGCCGCGCCGGGGCGCTGGTCGCGATCGCCGTGCTGGCGCTGGTGATCGGAATGGCGGTCGGAGCAAGCACCGGGGGAGGGGCCTCGCATCGCGCCGCACTCGTCCCGGCGAGCTACTTCGCCCGGATCAAGACCCTGGCCGGCAGCGGACCGACGTCGTTCCAAGCCACCCAGCGCGCGGCCGAGAACGCGGCGATCACCAAAACGCTCTCCTACACGCCGTATGTCCGGATCGCGGGGACACAGCACCGCGAGGTGGCGCTCACCTTCGACGACGGGCCGGGCCCGTACACGCCCCAGGTCCTGTCCGTGCTCGAGCGCGAGCACGTGCCGGGCACGTTCTTCGAGGTCGGGGTCGCCGAGCAGTACTTCCACGCGTCAACCGCGGCGATCGTCGCGCGCGGGTATCCGATCGGCGACCACACCGAGAACCACCCGGCGATGTCGACCCTGCCGCGCAAGGCCCAGCAGCAACAGCTGCTGCAGGAGACGGCGGCGATCGGCCAGTACGGAGCGCCGTTCCCGCGCATGTTCCGGCCGCCCTACGGGCTGTGGAACTCAACGACGCTGTCGCTGCTGAAGAAGTACCGGATGCTGATGATCCTGTGGACCGTCGATACCAACGATTACGAGATGCCCGGCGTGTCGACGATCGTCGACCGAGCGCTTGACGGCGCCAAGCCCGGGGCGATCATCCTGATGCACGATGCCGGCGGCAACCGCTCGGAGACCGTCGCCGCACTGCCGAAGATCATCGCCGGGCTGCGCAAGCGTGGCTACACGATGGTGACGGTGCCGCAGCTGATCCTCGACAACCCGCCGCCGGCCGATCAGAACGTGTCGGCGCTCCAGGGGGCGGGGGGATAGAACCGGGCGCGTAGTTCAGCGCAGGCCCCGGGATTGACCACCGCGCTCAGCGGCGCACGTAGGCGACGCGGTCCCAGCTCGGCTCGGGCGCGAGCTCGATCGGCTCGCCGCCGCGATCGGGCTGCACATAGACGAACCCGCTCGAGTCCTCGTTGTAGGAGATGTCGAGCTCGCCCTCCTTGACGCGCTGGTCGAGCCATGCCCCGCGGAATATCAGCCGCCGCAGCCAGTGGACGAGCGAGCGCTCGGAGGGGCCGACGAGCTCAGACCAGCACTCGTTGACATGCTCGCCGAGCGCCGAGGCGGGGTCTGTGACCTCGCCGTTGACGACCAGGTTGATCAGATCCTCGGCCTCGTCCTCCTCGACGGCGCCGGCCAGGAAGCCAAGCTTGCGCGCCGCCTGCTCGCACCGCTCGCGGAAGTCACGCTCGTTGAACGTGAAGCGCAACTCCCCGTACTCGAGGACGAAATCGTCGCCCGAGCTGTAGTTACCGCGTCGGTACATGGGCGTCGGCATCATATGGCGGAATCCTTCGCCGCCGGGCCACTGAAAGCGATGTTGCAGGGGGCGATTGCGGGTCGGTCGCAGGCTCGTTGCAGTGTGGAGCCAAATCCGCCAACGATCCTGATCGTAGAGGACCGAAAGACCACCCGAAGGTTCCTCGCCGACAACCTCGCGGCAGATGGATACGAGCCTCTGGAGGCCGACACGGCGCACGATGGATTGCGCCTGATGACGACCAAATCGCCCGACCTGGCGATCATCGATCTCGGGCTCCCGGACCGCGACGGGCTCGACCTGCTGCGCGAGATCAGGGCCTCGGACGCCGCCGCCGCGCGGCTTGACCCCGGGATCCCGGTGATCGTCCTGAGCGGCCGCGCCGGCGAGCTTGATCGCGTGCGGGGGTTCGAGCGCGGGTGCGACGACTATCTCGTCAAGCCGTTCAGCTATCCGGAGCTGCGGGGGCGGATCGGGGCGGTGCTCGGACGGGCGCGCCGGCGTCCGGGAGCGGGGCTGCTGAAGGTCGGTCCACTCCAGCTCGATCCGCTGAGCCGGATCGTCGAGCTCGACGGGGAGCCGGTCCATCTGTCAAAGAAGGAGTTCGCGCTGCTGAGGGCGCTGGCGGAGGAGCCGACGCGGGTCTTCACGCGCGAGGAGCTGCTGCGCGGTGTCTGGGGCTTCAGGGCACTGGGCACGACGAGGACGCTCGACTCGCACGCCTCGCGGCTGCGCAAGAAGCTGAGCGGCTCCGGAGGAGCGTTCGTGGTCAACGTCTGGGGCGTCGGCTACCGGCTGATCGAGGCAGGGCTCGACTGATGTCGGTTGGCGTCGCGGCGACCTACGCGGGCTGGCTGACGGCCGGGGTGGCGGTTGCGATGTGGCTGGCGCTGCACCGGTCCCTCGACAACAGACGCGAGGCGGTCGCGCGCGCGTGCCACGAGCTGCGCGGGCCGTTGGCGGCGGCGCGGTTGGGGCTCGACCTCGGCCGGCGCGCAGAGCCGCTGTCGGCCGCGCAGCTCCGTGCGATCAACCTCGAGCTCGGCCGCGCCGCGCTCGCGCTTGACGACCTCTCACGGGCACCCGCCGGCGGGCCGCTCGGTCCGGCGCCGCGCGATCTGGAACGGATTGACCTGGCCGCCCTGCTGTCGGACTCGGTCCGTGCCTGGCAGCCGAGCGCCGCCGACGCCGGAGTCGAGCTGAGCCTGACCTGCGTCGGGTCGCTGCCGCCGGTCCGGGGCGACCGCCTCCGGCTGGCGCAGGTGACCGGCAATCTGATCGCCAACGCGGTCGAGCACGGGGCCGCGCGCGTCACGGTGGTCGGATGCGCCTCGGGCGCGGGCGTCCGGATCGAGGTCTGCGATGACGGACCGGGGCTGCCTGCCCCGCTCTCAGAGCTGGTGCGCCGTGCGCGCCACGGTCGCGGGGTGCACGGTCGCGGGCTGGCGATCGCGAGCTCGGTCGCGGCCCTTCACGGCGGCCGGCTTGTGGCCGAGCCATGTGAAGTCGGCGCGCGGCTGGTGCTGTTGGTCGGCGCCGACGAGGGGTGGGGTAGCTAGCTGTAGCCAGACCCGCTCACTCACTAGACGCCGGTGTTGACGCAGCAGTGATCGCACTCTCGGCGAGCAGCAGGCAACGTCCAGCACTTCAGCGATCCGAAATCATGTGATTTGCGGCCGCTTTATGATCCGATGAGACACTCGGCGGGCATCACTGTGCGAACAGCAAAGGACCGATTGCCAGAGCACGACGAGCGAGCACGCTCGCTGATTGGCGCGAGCTTTCTGTGCGCGTACCGCGGCAACGCCGCACCTCGAGAGATCACGGATGCAATCGAGGGGCACTTCGCCGGTCGAGGATCTATCCGCATACTCGACGCCGGTTGTGGGGCTATGTGTCGCGTTCGGCCTCGAATCCCAAGCTACACCGTTGGCATTGACCCGTCCGAACACCAACTTGCGCGCAACCGGGATTTGCAAGAAGCCATCCACGGTCAGATCGAAGCGGCTCCCATTCAACCGGAGGCATTCGATCTGGCCGTCTGCTGGAACGTCCTTGAACACCTTGGGGACCCAACGCTGGCGATCGATCGCCTCATCAATGCGTTACGTCCCGGCGGCCAACTGCTGCTCGCATGGCCAAACGTTGCGTCACTGAAGGCCATTCTCGCCCGTGCGCTTCCGTACTCGGCACACGTGGCTCTCGAACGGTGGCTGTATCCCAGAGCCAACCTCGACGACGACCGTGGACCGTTCAGGACCGTTTTGGACAAGCGCCTCGCCCTCAATGCGATGCTGATCCATATGAGAGACCAGGACCTGGCACTGAGCAAACTCGTGACATACGAGTCAGGGAGCCAGCGCAAAGCCCGCTCCCGTGCCCATCTCACCGGCGCGTCGTGGCGGATCGTCAAGTCCGCTGTCAGTGTGCTGTCAGTGCGATCTGTGGATCCCGAACACACGGACATCGTCGCGCTCTGGACCAAGTCCTAACGCTCCAGCACCCTCCAGCGAGTAGGACAGCGGCTTCGGCGCTTGCCCTGGCGTCAGGGCTCTAGGCGCCCCGAGTCAGCCTCTGCCGACGAGTGGATTCTGGGCTCGCTCACCCGGTCGGCTCGCACCTGGGCAGCCCCAGCATGCTGATGCACACGCCCCGGACGGAACCGGCCGCGCGGTGCAAGTTCGCTCGCAACCGCCGTCTTTGCACCCGTTCGTGCGGCCTCGACGAATGTCGTAGCCGGGGCCGCAGGCGATCCGAATCGCCCTGGGCACGGGCGTTCTGACGCGTTTCGGGCACGTCGAAGCGCCTCAGTGGGGTGAACGGCGGGAATCGGGTTGCAATGTGGGGGATAGTGGGTTACTGTGGGGCATCGATTCAGGAACCCGGGTGGCAGGGCTCCTCCCACCCAGCCACCCGGGTTTCAGAGTTCTCCCACCGGTATGAGAACCCTTGAGCTTCCGCGGATCCTTCGAACACGCGCTAGACGCCAAACATCGGCTGACGATCCCGGCGAAGTTCAGAGGGGCGCTGGCGAGCGGAGTGGTGCTCGCGGCATCACACGAAGTGCAGGCCGGCGGAGCGCGCACGGTCGCCGTGTGGACGCCCGAAGGGTACGACGCCTACACGAACTCGACCCTCGCCGGCCTCAACCCAGCCTCGCCGAAGGCTCGGGAGCTGAAGCGCTTCTTCTTCAACGCGTCCTTCGATGCCGAGCTTGACGCTGCCAACCGCGTGATGATTCCGCCCCAGCTCATGAGCTACGCCGGACTCGACAAGGAGGTTGTCGTGACCGGCTCCGGCGAGTGCCTCGAGGTCTGGGACCGTCGCAGCTACGCGGACAACTTCGAGGACGTACTGACCCGCATCCCCGACCTCGCAGCGAGCCTTGGCGACACTGCTTGACATGACGCAGACCCACATCCCGGTCCTCGCCGGCGAGCTGATCGACCTGCTCGACCCGCGGCCGGGTGAGACGGCGGTGGACTGCACCGTCGGCGGCGGCGGCCACGCCCGCCTGATCGCGGAGCGGATCGGGCCCGCCGGGACGCTGATCGGGATCGATCGCGACCCGGTCGCCGAGCAGCGGTTCGCCGAGCTGGCCGCCGAGGTGCCATGCCAGACGCGCTTCATCCGAGCCGACTTCGTCAGCGCTCTGGGCGAACTCGAAGCCGAGCGGCTGCACGCCGACATGCTGTACCTCGACCTCGGGATGTCGTCGATGCAGGTCGACACCTGGGCGCGCGGGTTCTCGTACGCGTACGACGCCCCGCTCGACATGCGGATGGACCCCGACCAGGAGCTGACAGCACAGGAGATCGTCAACACCTGGGACGAGCGCCGTCTCGCGCGGCTGCTGCGCGAGTACGGCGAGGAGCGCTACGCGTCGCAGATCGCCCGCGCGATCTCGCGGACCCGCCGGCGCGAGGAGCTGACCTGCACCCAGCAGCTGGTCGACACGATCAAGACAGCGGTGCCGGTGCCGGCGCAGTTCGCCGGCGGCCATCCTGCCCGCCGGACCTTCCAGGCGCTGCGGATCGCGGTCAACGACGAGCTGGCCCAGCTCGAGCAGGCGCTGCCGGCGGCCTGGGATCTGCTCGCAACCGACGGGCGGTTCGCGGCGATCTCGTTTCACTCGCTCGAGGACCGGCTCGTCAAGCGCTTTTTGGCAGCCCGCGCCCGCGGCTGCATCTGCCCGCCCGAGCTCCCGATCTGCGTCTGCGGGCGCGAGCCCGAGGCAGAGCTTCTAACCCGCCGTGCAGTGGCTGCGACACCGGGGGAAGTCGCCGCGAACCCACGATCCAGGTCTGCGCACTTGCGCGCCGCCCGCAAGCTGGAGGTCACGCCGACATGACGCCGTCCGCGATCACACCCGCCGCCCGTGGAAGCTCGCCCGAGAAGCGGTCCGCCGCGCCGCCCAAACAGCGTGCGGCCGGCCACCGCTCGACGGTACGCAAGCCGACCGTTCCGCGCCGCATCTCCGGCCCGTCCGCAGCGGCCTCGAGCCCTGCCGCTGGGGTCTCGAGCCCTGCCGCTGGGGTCTCGAGCCCGGCCCGACGCGTTCCGACGCGCCCCGCCCCGACTCGCCCTGCCCCGACCCGGAGGCCTCGCCGCCCTGCCCGGCGCCGCGCCGCACGGCCGGTCGCGCGTGGGTCGCTGCTCGTACGCGCGCGGGCACTCGTCACCGGACTTCCCGATCATCCGCTGCTTGACCGGATCATCCGAGGACGGGCCTGGATCCCGATCCTCGGGATCCTGCTGGCCGGGATCGTCGCGATGCAGGTCGAGGTGCTGAAGCTGAGTGCGACGACAGGCCGCTCGATCGAGCGCGGTACCGCGCTCGCGAGCCGTAACGAACAGCTCCGGGCGAGCGTCGCCGAGCTCAGCGACGACCAGCGGATCGAGAGCCTCGCCGCCTCGATGGGGATGGTGATGCCGGCTCCCGAGGCGATCAACTTCCTCCACGTCCGCGGCGGGGATGCGATCGGACCGGCGCTGCACAACATCCATGCGCCGGACGCGTCCGGGTTCGTCGCCGCGCTGCCGGTGATCGACACTCCGTCGGGGGCCGCCGCCGCGGCTGCGGACGCAGGCACGACGCCGGGTGCCACGACGGCGGTCACGCCGACGACCGGCGAGACGACCGCGACCGGCGACACAACCGCCACAGCCACCGCCACCGCCGCCACCTCGACCGGCGGCTGAGGCCAGCGCCATGGCCGCTCTGGACAAGAGGATCGGCTTGATATTCCTCGCCTTCCTTGGGCTTCTGGTGGCCGGGCTGCTGCGCGCCGCGGACCTGGGGGTCCTGCGGGCCGGCTCGCTTCAGCAGGCAGCGGTCAGCCAGCAGATCACGCGTGACGTGATCCCGGCGACGCGGGGCACGATCACCGACAGCACCGGACTGCAGCTCGCGATCTCCGAATCGGCCGACGAGGTGATCGCAGACCCGTTCCTGATCAAGCACCCGATGTCGGTCGCGCAGAAGCTCGCGCCGCTGCTGCAGCAACCCGTGCTGACCGTTGAGCGGCAGCTGAGCAAGCCGCACACCGGCTACGTGCCGCTCGCCTACCTGCTTCCGGCCGATCGCGCGACGGAGATCATGAAGCTCCAGATCAACGGGATCTCGGAGGTCCCGAAGGTCACCCGCGTCTATCCGCGCGACTGGTTCGCATCCCAGGTGCTCGGCACCGTGCACCGTAACGGCACCGGGCGCCAGCGGCCTCGAATACCTCTACAACAAGCAGCTGCAGGGAACCGATGGCCTGCGGACGATCGTCAACGACGCGATCGGCCAGCCGATCTCGATCGACGATGTCCGCACGATGAAGCCGGGCAACACGCTGCAGCTGACGATCAATGCGCCGCTGCAGGACGAGGTCGAGCAGGTGCTCGCCGGGGTCGGAGCCCAGTACTCCCCCAAGGGCGCGACCGCAATCGTGATGAACCCGAAGACCGGTTCCATCCTGGCGCTTGCCAACTGGCCGCGGGTCAACGCCAACGACCCGGGGTCGTCGCCCGCCTGGGCCGACCAGGACCGCGCCGTCGGCTTCAACTACGAGCCCGGCTCGACCTTCAAGGCGATCACGGTCGCCGGCGCACTTCAGGACGGGCTCGTCACGCCGAGCACGGTGTTCAACATCCCCGCTTCACCGCCCGGCCTTCAGGTGGCCGACCGCGAGATCCACGACGCCGAGGACCATGGGCCAGAACCGCTGTCGGTCGCCGGGATCCTCAAGGTGTCGAGCAACATCGGCGCGGACCTGATCGGCGCCAAGCTCGGCCCGGACCGGTTCAACTACTGGGTGCGGCGCTTCGGATTCGGTTCACCGACGGGCGTGGACCTCCCCGGCGAGGACGGTGGGATCGTCCTCTCTGCCTCCCAGTACTCGGGCTCCACGATGGGCAACCTGCCGTTCGGACAGGGCGAGTCGGTGACGCCGATGCAGATCGCGACCGCGTACGCGGCGATCGCCAACGGCGGCATCCTGCGCGCGCCGCACATCGTCAAGGCGATCGGCGGCAAGGACAGTCGGGAGCCGACCGGTCACCGGATCATCTCCGAGCGAACCGCCTCCGAGCTGCGCCAGATGCTGGTCGGCGTGTTCGGCGAGGGCGGGACCGCCTCGGGCGCCGCGATCCCGGGCTACGAGATGGCCGGCAAGACCGGCACCGCGAACATCGCGATCGACGGGCACTACTCGGATACCGAGTTCGTGGCGTCGTTCGTCGGGATGGTCCCGGCCAACCACCCGCAGCTGCTGGCTCTGGTTGTGGTCGACGAGCCGCAGGGCTCGATCTACGGGGGCTCGGTCGCCGCGCCCGCGTTCCAGAAGATCGTCGGGTGGGCGGTGCCCTACCTCGGCATCTCACCGCGCTGACAGGTCGCCCAACCCCGCTCGCGCGGGCCGAGGCTCAGAACCGAATGCACCGCATACGTGCACGGCGTTCCAAGCCCCCTTGACGCTATACGCCGTCCTGGTCTGCGAACGCGCTTGCCAGCCTCGCCAGCCGGTCATCCCACTGGCCTCCGACCTCGGCCATCCACGTGACCGCGCTGGAGAGCGGCGCCGGCGTCACGTGGTAGCGGACATCGCGGCCGGCCCGCTTTCGCTCGAGCAGGCCCGCGTCCGACAGCGAGCTCAGGTGCTTGGTCACGGCCTGGCGTGTGATCGGGAGTCTGGTCGCGAGCTCGGTCGCGGTCGCCGGGTGGGCGGAGATCTCGGTCAGGAGCCGCCGGCGCATCGGGTCCGCAAGCGCCCCGAAGACGGCGCCGGCGCGGTCGTCCTCCATCGTCAGGCCGCGACCAGCGCGGGGCCGAACCGCGTCTGGCGGTATCCGCCGCCGAGCGGCACGCCGACCAGATCGAGGATCTCCAGCGGGCGCGTTTCGATCACCCGCAGCAGGGTCTCGGTCTCCGAGAGCGGCGTCAGCTCGAGTTGCACCCGCGACGCGGGCTCGTCATCGCGGGCCCACCAGAACGCCAGGCGGCCGGTACGCGGGTCCTCGCTCGGCGGGCTGACCTCCTCGACCCAGCCGGTGCGATCCTCGTCACCGCAGACGAACCGGGCGTCGCCCCCCGGCCACAACTCGAGCGCGACCTCGTCAGCAAGCCAGTCCGACAACCACTCGGGATCGGTGATCGCCGTCCAGACGTCGGCTGCGGGGGCGGGAAGTGCAAGCTCGCGTTCGATCAGCTCGGTCATGGAGCGCTCCTGGTCGGGCTATGTGCAACTGAACGGTTGCACCTATGGTACGGTGAACCTGAACTGCAACCGCGTGGTTGCACCATAGCACTCGTATAAGGAGGCAAGCATCCATGCCACTCGTTCCGATGGTCGTCGAGCAGACCGCCCGTGGCGAGCGCTCGTTCGACATCTACTCCCGGCTGCTCAACGACCGGGTCGTGTTCCTGGGCGGCGTCGTCGACGAGGACACCGCGAACCTGGTCGTCGCCCAGCTCGTCCACCTCGAATCAGACGATCCCGACAAGGACATCCACCTCTACATCAACTCCCCGGGCGGCTCGATCTACGCCGGCCTGGCGATCTACGACACGATGCAGTTCATCCGGCCCGACGTGCAGACGATCTGCTACGGGATTGCGATGTCGATGGGCTCGCTGCTGCTGGTTGGCGGAGCCGAGGGCAAGCGGATGGCGCTGCCCAACAGCCGGATCCTGATCCACCAGCCATCGGGCGGCTTCGAGGGTCAATCGACCGATGTCGAGATCCACGCCAGGGAGATCCTCGCGCTGCGCGCACGCGTGGACGAGATCTACGCAAAGCACACCGGGCAGTCGGTCGAGCGTGTCCACGCCGACATGGAGCGAGACCGCTATTTCACCGGCGAGGAGGCGCTCGCGTACGGACTCGTGGACCGCGTACTCGCGCGGCGCGAGCTCAACGGGCGCGCGCGCGGGTTCGGACCCGGCTGACGGCTTGTCGTTGGGGGATCCTGTGCGCATGACGCCCAAGATCCCCCACGTTGCGAGCTTTCGTCCATGAGGAAAAGCAGAGAATCAAAAGCATTCAGGAGGGAAAACTGACTTAACGCACTGTCAACAGATATGAATAGAGACTGCGCGCGTTACCGAAAAAAGAAGTGTAATGGCGGCCACCCGTTGCAAAGAAACTTCCAATGACTCCCGACTGTGTGGTAGGACGTGGGCACGGGGGATCGGAGGGTTGGCGGCTGAGAGTCGGCGTTGGGATGGGAAGCCCTACGTGGGAGAAAGAATCCGGGTGAATTTACGTACGCAGCGGTCATCGTCACGGGCTGATCGGCCCGGCGATTCTGGGTCTGTGCCCCCGAGCGTAGTCGGCGCAGACAGCGTCGTCGGCGCGGCCGCGCAGGCGATCCTTGACGGCGCAGTGCCCCCGCTCGCGGCCGCGCCCGATGACGCAACCGGCTCGCCGCACGTCGTTTCGAGCCGCTGGAGTCTCCGCTCGCCCGACATTTCGCGTGACGCCGTCTACCGCCGCAGCCTTGCTGTGGGCGACGTGCTGGCAGCCGCAGTCGCGCTGCTGGTCTCGATGGCGGTCGTTGGACCCGATCAACCCGACGTCGCGGCGTTGGCGCTTGCGCCGCTGATCGTGGTCGTCGGGAAGGTTTTCGGCATCTATGACCGAGGGGAATGGCTGGTACGCAAGTCGACCCTCGATGAGGCGCCGGCGCTGCTTCAGCTGGCGACGCTGTACGCGATGCTCGTGTGGCTGATCAACGGCTTTGTGATCACGGGAACGAGCGATCGGCGGCCGCTGTTGATCATCTGGGCCGGCGTCTTTCTCGCGCTGTTGGTGTTCCGTGCCACGGCGCGCTGGCTTTGCCGGCGGATCACGTCTCCCGAACGCTGCCTTGTGATCGGCGACGCACGGACCTGCCAGAGGGTCCGCACCAAGCTGGCCGGCAGGCGTTCCCTGCACGCGGCCGTCGTGGGCTACGTCCCTGTGGAGCAGTTCGGGCCACACGAGAGCATGGCGGTCCTGTCGCACAACGGGGACCTGCGGGCGCTGATCTCGGAGTATCGCGTCCACAGAATCGTGATTGCGCCCGAGCGTACCGACGCGGAGGAGGTGCTCGACCTGATTCGTACCGCGACGACGCTGGGGATCAAGGTGAGCGTCGTGCCACGGATGCTCGAAGTCGTGGGCTCCTCGGTCGAGTTCGATGACATCGATGGCGTGCCGTTGCTGTCGACGCGGGGCGTTCATCTCGGCCGATCGTCGTTGCTGGTGAAGCGGTCGATGGACGTGGTCGGGTCGACGCTGGGGCTGATCTTTCTATCGCCGCTGCTCGCGATCATCGCGATTGCGATCAAGTTGGACTCTCGCGGTCCGGTGCTGTTCTGGCAGTTCCGCGTCGGCCGTGACGGCAAGCCCTTCGAGATGGTGAAGTTCCGGACGATGGTCGTGGGAGCGCACGGGCAGAGAGATCAGCTTGGCCACCTCAATCGCGCAGACGGCCTGTTCAAGATCCCGCGGGACCCACGCACGACTCGCGTTGGCGAGTTGCTGCGCCGAGTCTCACTTGACGAGCTGCCGCAGTTGTGGAACGTGCTGCGCGGCGACATGAGCCTCGTCGGCCCGCGCCCGCTGGTGGTCGAGGAGGATCGCCGGATCCAGGGATGGGATCGCCGCCGGCTCAAGCTGACACCGGGGATGACCGGTCACTGGCAGATCCTCGGTTCGGCCCGGATACCGCTCGACGAGATGGTGAAGCTGGACTACCTGTATGTCACCAACTGGTCACTGTGGCTGGACGTGAAGATCCTGCTGCGCACGATTCCGTACGTTGCCGGACGGAGAGGGATGTAGCTTGCAGGCGACCGAGACGATCGCATTGCGCCCCGCCGCGGTCGACGGGGGCGCCATGGAGGAGAATGGCCGGGCGCAGCTGCTGGCGGAGCTGCGACTCCGTCGCGCGCGGGTGATGGGCTGCGAGATCGATCGCGTGACTCTCGATGAGACGCTGGCCATCTGCGATTCCGTGATCGCGTCGCGCGGGTTCGCCCAGCACATGGCGATCAACGTCGCGAAGCTGGTGTCGATGCAGGACGATGATCCGCTGCGTGAGAGTGTGGCTCGTTGTGAGCTCGTCACCGCTGACGGCCAGCCGATCGTCTGGGCGTCGCGGCTACTTGGAGATCCTCTGCCAACGCGGGTCGCCGGCATCGACCTGATGCAGGCGCTGCTCGCGCGCGCGACGGTCGCGGGATACCGGATATACATCCTCGGCGCTAAGGCCGACGTGCTCGAGGTCGCGGTCCAGCGTATGCGCAGCGAGTTCCCAGATCTCGAACTGGCTGGCTACCGAGACGGGTACTACACAGACGACGAGGAGCCCGAGATTGCTGCCGCGATCGCGGCCGCGGAGCCCGACATCCTGTTTGTTGCGATGAGCTCACCGCGCAAGGAGTACTTCCTGGCACGGCACGGCAGAGCGATCGGCGTCCCGTTCGTGATGGGGGTCGGTGGTTCGATCGACGTGCTCGCCGGTGTCAGGCGTCGAGCTCCGGTGCCGATCCAGCGGATCGGGCTCGAGTGGCTGTTCCGTCTCGCGCAGGAGCCCCGTAGGCTGATGTCTCGCTACGTTCAGACCAATACGCGGTTCCTGGCGCTGCTCGCAGGCGAACTTGTTCGCAGCCGCATTACGCCGGGGTCGACCGTGGGAGCCTCCGAGCCCCCGGCGGGACGCGAGAGCTCGCGCTCCACCAACGGCGGTGCAGCGACGTCGCACTCCAACGTGGATGGTCGCGACCACGCGGCGCACCGAACGCGCAGAACACACGCGACGCACGAGCTGACGCATCTCGCGGCGTTGGAAAGCGAAGCGGTGCACGTGATGCGCGAGGTGGCGGCAGAATTCGAACGCCCGGTCCTCCTGTTCTCTGGAGGCAAAGACTCGATCGTCTTGCTGCGGCTGGCGGAAAAGGCGTTCAGGCCGGCGCGGTTCCCGTTCCCAGTGATGCACATCGATACCGGCCACAACTTCCCGGAGGCGATCGAGTTCCGTGATCGCCGGATAGCCGAGTTGGGGGAGCGCCTGATCGTCGCCTCGGTGCAGGAGTCGATCGATCGTGGGCGTGCGGTCGAGCATCCGGGCCCGGATATGTCGCGCAACCGCCTGCAGACGGTGACGCTCCTGGATGCGATCGCCGAGCATCGCTTTGATGCAGCATTCGGCGGAGCGCGGCGCGATGAGGAGCGCGCCCGAGCAAAGGAGCGGGTCTTCTCGTTCCGCGACGATTTCGGCCAATGGGATCCGAAGGGACAGCGGCCGGAGCTGTGGAGGCTCTACAACGGCCGCATCCGACGTGGCGAGCACGTCCGCATCTTCCCTCTATCCAATTGGACTGAGCTGGATGTGTGGCGGTACATCGAGAAGGAGGGACTCGAGGTCCCGAGCTTGTACTTTGCGCATCAGCGGCGAGTGTTTCGTCGCGACGGAATGCTGTACGCCGCCTGCTCGTTCGTGGAGCTTCGCGACGACGAGCAGCCGTTCACCACCTCCGTGCGCTACCGCACGGTGGGGGACATGACCTGTACTGGCGCCGTGCAGTCGACCGCGATCACGCTCGAGCGGGTGATCGCGGAGATTGCCGGCACCCAGCTGACCGAGCGCGGCGAGACGCGAGCCGACGACCGCGTCACGGAGGCGGCGATGGAGGACCGCAAGCGAGAGGGCTATTTCTGATGGCGACGGTGGCGGCGGGCGGTCAGGGCACCGCCGGCACGCTGGACGAGAGCGCGGCAGCGCTGCTCCGTCTGGTGATCAGCGGCTCGGTCGATGACGGCAAGAGCACGCTGATCGGTCGGCTCCTATATGACTCCAAGCAGATACTGAGCGACCAGCTGGACGCTCTGAAGCTGGCTTCTGACCGTCGCAATGGCGACGGCACGCTTGACCTCTCACTGTTGACCGACGGCCTGCGCGCCGAGCGCGAGCAGGGGATAACGATCGACGTCGCGTATCGCTACTTTCAGACGGCGCGTCGGAAGTTCATCATCGCCGACACGCCGGGCCACGAGCGCTATACCCGGAACATGGTCACCGGCGCGTCCACCGCTGACCTCGCGGTGATCTTGATCGACGCTCGAAAAGGCGTCGTCGAGCAGACGCGACGGCATGCCTTCATTGCTTCGCTGCTTGGCATCAGGCACTTGGTCGTCTGCATCAACAAGATGGACCTGGTCGGCTACCGCGAGTCATCCTGCGATCAGATCGAGCGCGACTTCCGCGAGTTCTGTGCGCGGCTCGAGGTCACTGACGTGACGTTCATCCCGATCTCTGCGCTTGGAGGCGAGAACGTCGTGCAGCGCTCGGATCGGATGCCCTGGTACGAAGGCCCCGCGCTCCTGTATCACCTCGAGCACGTGCACGTGGCCTCCGACCGCAACCTGATCGACTGCCGCTTACCCGTGCAGTGGGTGATCCGGCCGGGTCGCGAATCTGACGATCCCGACTACCGCGGATACGCCGGCGAGCTTGCCTCCGGCATCTTCAGACCCGGCGATCCCGTAGCCGTGCTGCCGAGCGGCGAGCAATCACGGATCTTGTCAATCGAAACGTGCGATGGCCCCGTCAACGAGGCGTTTGCACCGATGTCCGTGACGCTGCGACTCGAGCACGACCTCGACATCTCGCGGGGCGACATGATCTGCCGGCCCCATAACCGGCCGACCGTCGACCGGGACGTGGAGGCGATCGTCTGCTGGATGGGCGAGGCGCCGGTGACCGCGGGGGGTCGCTACGCGATCAAGCACACCACCCGGCTCGGCCGTGCCCTTGTCGAGCAGGTGCGATACAGGATCGACGTCAACACCCTGCACCGCGAGGAGAGCGCGACCGAACTTGCGCTGAACGAGATCGGCCGCCTGAGATTGCGCACGAGCGTTCCGCTGATCTTTGACGAGTACCGCCGAAACAGGACGACCGGAAGCTTCATCCTGATCGACGAGGCCACCAACGGCACGGTGGGCGCCGGGATGATCATCAAGCCCGAGATCGGTGCTGCCCGGGAGGGCGAGGAGGTGAGCTGGCACCCCAGCAAGCTCTCGCGTTCGGACCGTTGGTCGCTTCTGGAGCAACACGGCGCGACGGTCTGGCTCACCGGGTTATCGGCCTCCGGCAAGTCGACGATCGCCGTGGCGCTTGAGGAGCGGCTGGCGCGCGAGGGGCAGCCCGCATACCTGCTTGACGGTGACAACCTCCGTCACGGCCTCAACAGCGATCTCGGGTTCCATCCAGATGATCGTGCCGAGAACGTCAGGCGCGTCGGACACGTCGCTGCGCTGTTCGCGGACGCCGGCACGGTCGCGATCGTCAGCTTGATCAGTCCATACGCAGCCGATCGTCAGGTGGTACGGGACGTGCACGAGCAGGGCGGCGTCGACTTTCTCGAAGTGTTCGTCAACACGCCGCTTGCGGAATGCGAGCGCCGGGACCCGAAGGGCCTCTACGCCCGTGCCAGGGAAGGAAAGATCAGAGGATTCACCGGGATCGATGCTCCGTATGAGGAGCCCCGCCAGCCCGATGTCGAGCTGCGTCCGCTCGAGCAGGATCTGGACGAGCTCGTCGAGACGCTGATCAGCGCGCTGAAGGAGCGTTGGGCGCCGCGAGCCGCCGCGAGACTAGAGTCGACGGCTGATCGATGAGCCGGGCCCGCATGCAACGCCCCCATGAGTACGGCCTCCCGCAAGCGGCCTAGCCGCTCGGTTCTGTTCGCTTGCGTCGCGGAGAACCGGCCGGAGTTCGCGACCATGGCGCACAACCTCGTCATATCGATCCGATCGTTTGCCGGGGACCTGTCCCAGGCGCCGATCGTGGTGAGCTTCGTTGATGACGTCGCCCCAAGCTTCTCAGCACCGCTCGAGCAGCTCGACGCCGAGGTCAGGGTCGTCGAGCGCGTCGCGGGCGGCAACCCGCTCGCCAACAAGCTGCGGATGCTGGAGCTCGACAAGGACCATGAGTTCGATGTCCTGGTGGCCCTCGATTGCGACGTCGCGGTCGTCGGTGACCCGACCTTCTGGGTCGATACCAAGCACATCGGGGCCAAGCCGGCCGATTTCGACCGGTTCACCGATCAGGAATGGCGCGGGCTGTTTGCCGCCGCACGCGTGGCCGAGCCGCAGAGGATACTGACCGCAACTGCAACCGGGCAGCGAATCTACCCCTACTTCAACAGCGGGGTCCTGTTCGTGCCGCATTCGCTCTGTGCCCCGCTCGCCGACGCGTGGATGGACATGTACCGGCAGCTGTCGTCCGCGCTCACACGCGAGCCCTGGCTGATTCGCGAGCAATGGCAATGGCTCGCCGAGCAGGCTGCGCTCGCGCTCGGGATGCTGCGCAACGGCTTGCCGTGGCGAGCCCTACCCCCATCCCTCAACTTCCCGAGTCACACGCAGGTCAGCCCGGCCTTGAGCGCCCCGCCGGTGATCGTTCACTATCACGGTGACTTCGACGAGCATGGATTCCTGCTCCGATCGGCGAATCGCGAGGTTGATCCGGCGCTCGATCGTTTCAACCGCCGGCGGGCGGAGCTGACCGGAGTGCCGTATGGCCGCATGCCCCGGCGGGCGCTTCACAAACGGGTCGGTCGGTCGGTCTCCAGGCGCCTCTGGCCGCTTGTCGCCGACCAAGGCTGGTACCGCTCGCGGGCGGGCAAGCGCGTGCGCAGGGCGGCCAAGCGGGTCGCCGCTGCGCTGGAACGCTCCTAGTGCAGCGTTCCTGAAGTGGGTTGTTGTTTGACGGCCTTTGCGAGGACCTGATCGGCGGTCTTGGTCCAGACGAACGGTTGCGCGCGGTCGTTGTAGCCGTCGATGTAGTGCGCGATCGCTGCGATCAGTTCGGGAACGTCGTGGTAGACGCCGCGGCGGACCTGTTGCTTGGTGAGAATCGAGAACCAGATCTCGACCATGTTCATCCACGAGGCGCTGGTCGGGGTGAAGTGGAAATGCACGCGCTTGTGACGCCCGAGCCAGCGTTTGACCTCTGGCGTTGAGTGCGTCGAGGAGTTGTCAAGCACGACGTGCAACGGGCGTCGCGGATAGGCGCGGACAAGCTGGTTGAGGAACGCGAGAAACTCCTGGTGGGTGTGCTGGGGATAGCACGCCCCGGTGACCTCGCCGGTGGCGATCTCCAACGCGGCGTAGAGGCTGGTGGTGCCGTTGCGCTTGTAGTCGTGGGTCATCCGCTGCGCTTTGCCGGGCTTGATCGGCAGCGTTGGCTGGGTGCGATCCAGCGCCTGGATCTGCGTCTTCTCGTCCACACACAGCACCAGCGCGCCCTTCGGTGGAGCGAGATAGAGCCCGACGACGTCGATCACCTTCTCGATGAGCTGCGGGTCCTTGGAGAATTTGAATGACCGGACCTGGTGGGGTCTTAGCTTGTGCTCGCGCCAGATCCGATGCACCGTCGTCGGCGAAATCCCCGTCGCGGCGGCAAGCCGGCGCACGCTCCAATGCGTCGTCCCGTCCGGCGGCGGCTCGAGCGTCTTGGCCAGCACGCGCTGGACCTCGTCATCGTCGATCTGACGGGGGCGCCCCGACCGCGGCGCATCGACCAGACCATCCAGCCCGCGCTCGCAGAAACTCCGTCGCCACAACCCGACAGTCGGCAACGACACACCCACCTCAGCCGCGATCTGCGTGTTCGTCGCGCCGTCGGCAGCCCGCAACACAATCCGCGCCCGCATCGCCTGCTGCTGAGACGCCGACGGTGTCCGCAACACCGCCCGCAACTCGCGCTCCTCCTCAGCAGACAGATCGATCGCCACAGCAACACGCGCCACGAACCAACCGTACCGAAACTCACTTACAAATACAAGAGACTAACGGAACGCTGCACTAGGCTGTTGAAGCTCCGCGGCGCTGGGGGCGCAGTTGCCCTGCCCCGTCGCGTGCCGGCGGCCTAAGCTGCGCGATCTCTGGCGCCGGAGAGCTCAGCTGCGACGGTCGCAGCAGGCTGTATCCGAATCGCGCCACCTGCGACTCGTAGCGGCGCGCCACGCGTGCGTTGGCCCGCTTGGCCCAGGGCGAGCGAGGGTTGGTGAACTGCGAGAAGTAGGCGTCGTTGAGGCCCGCGCGTGCCGGCCAGGCAGTGCAGTGGGCCGGCAGGCCGAGGAACGCAAACAGGCGGTCGAGCTCGTCTTCGGGCGCGGCCATCAGATCCTCGTAGCGAACCACGGCGACGTCGCCGACCGCTCGCGAGTCATCAACCAGATGACCGTGACCGGCGAGCCAGTTGCGCACCAGCGCGTCCATGCTGGTGCGGGTCCACTTGCGGGTGGCGACGGACACCGCGACCGGATGACGGACGACGATGATGAAGCGAGCCGTCGGGAACAGCGCGCGCAGGAACGGCATGCGGATCAGGTTTGGCGGGGACTTCTCGAGCAACACCGGCTTTGAGGCATCCCAGAACGGCATCCAGGCGGCAAGCAGGCGCTGCGCCGCGTCAGTGGTGACCAGCGGCGACTCAGCGGTGAGACGCGCTGCCGGGTCAAGGGCGAATCGTCCTGGGCCACCGTGCGCAGCGGCGATCGGATATACGGACTGCAGGTGCTGTCCCTCGTCCTCGTAGACGCCGGTCTCGGTCAGCCCGCTGATGTCAGGGTGGGCGGAGAGCCAGCGAGCAAGCGGCGTCGTGCCGCTGCGATGTAGTCCTCCGATGAAGACGATCCCGTTGGTGATGGGCGTCTGCTGACCAGATGGCAATGGAGGGCGGAGGGGTTGCGACCGCGGATCGTGCCCCGAGTTCGGGTCCGGAGTCTACCGCCCCTCAGCACTGCATCCCCGATTGTGGTATCCGTTTACGCTACAAACGCGCCATAGCAGGCGTGCGGCCTCAACCAAAGGTCCGGGGGCACGGTCCGACCTTCGAATATGCCAGGCGAAAGCGATTTCACGCCGGAGACCTACTCGGACGCCGAGACCGCGCCCGAGCAGCTTGACGGACCCACGCAGCGTCACGGTGCACCTCAAGGCGGCTCCGAGGAGGCGCCGGTCGGCGTCTGGGACGCGGTTCGTTCGCACCTCGCGATCGTGATCATCACGATCATCGTCTTCGCGGCCGCCGGTGCTGCGGTGGCCTATGTCCGCCACCAGAAGTACTCGGCCACGGCCCGGCTGGCCGTGCTGCACCTCAACTTGGGAGCGCCGGGTGCGCTCAGCGGGTTGGCGACAGGTGGACCCGTTCTTGCCGACACCTACGCTCGCGTGATAACAGCCGACGGCGTGATCGATCCGGTCGCGGCCCGGCTCCACGTCCGGCCGGCAACGCTCAGGGCCGAGTTGGCGGCTGCCGCCGTGCCGCAGAGCCCCGTCTTCGCGGTGACCGCCACCACCCCATCGAGCGCGACCGCGATCGCGCTCGCCAACGCGGCCAGCGCGCAACTGATCAGGTACGTGCAACGGGTGAACTCCTCAAACCCCGAGGCGGCGAAACTGCTCAAGGCGCTCTCGAAGGCGCAGCTGCGCGTGAACGTGCTGGTGGCAAATAAGGACGCTCTCCAATCGGCGATCTCAAGCAGCCTCGCGCACAAGGGTGCGACGACCGCGAAGATGTCACTCGCTCAGCGCAAGCAGTTGGGGAGCGCCGAGGCCGATCTGAGCGTCGCGGTGGATCAGGCCAACTCGATCCGAGCGGCCTACCAGCAGAGCTTCGAGGGCACCGCGGCGACGCAGTCGCTCCAGCCGTTGTCAGCTGCCTCCAGCGCAGCCGGCGACCGGCGATCGAGGCTCGAGCTGCTCGTGTTCGCGGGCGCCGCCGCCGGCCTTGGCCTGGGCGTGGCGCTCGCGCTGCTCCTCGCAGCTCGCCGCACGCGCACCAGACCCAGCTCCTGAGGCATGTCCGGAGCGTCGCGGCACTCGCTGCGCTGGTGGCCCTTCGCGATTGCGGTGCCACTGCTGCTCGGCGCGTTCGTGGTGGCAAGGATGACAGCGAGCGGGCCGAGGGACCTGCGCGTCGAACTCGTGGAGGCGCTGGCTGGGGCGCTGGTCGTCTACGCGATCTGGATCGTGCCAGCCTCATGGAGCATTTCGGCGGCGCTCGTGCTGTCGATGTTCGGTGGCAATTGGCAGCAGCTTGGCCTACCGCATTCGGTTGCCCCCGATCGGCTCGTGCTCGGCGTGGCCCTGATTGCGCTCGCAGTACGCGCCCCCGGTGCTCGCGATCGACCGTCGATCAGGTTCAGGCCCCTTTACGCCCTGATGTACGTCGCCGGGGCGTACGCGATCGGGTCGGCGATCGCCGTTGGAACGATCACCAATCACGGCGCGATCTTCGACCTGCTGGATCGCATGCAGATCTTGGACTGGTTCGTGTTCATCATCGCGCCGGTCGCGTTCCCAAGCGCAAAGGACCGGCGGGTCCTGTTGGCAACGCTGGTGGGCATGGGGCTCTATCTGGGAGCCACGGGCATCTTCGAGATCATCGGGCCGCATGCGCTCGTGTTCCCGCGATACATCAACAACCCCAAAGTGGGAGTCCACTTCGGCCGGGCGCGCGGGCCGTTCGTCCAGGCTGCGGTCAACGGGCTCGCGCTCTATGCGTGCAGCCTCGCGTCGGTGATCGCGTTTGGTGAGTGGCGCTCGCGGGCGGCGCGCGCTGTGGTCCTGCTGACGATCGCAGTCTGCGCCTTCTCGCTGTTCTTGACGTTCCAGCGGACGATCTGGGTCGGCGTTGGCATCGCGGCGCCGCTGACTCTGATCGTGGTGCCCAAGCTCCGGCGCTACGTGATTCCGTTCCTCCTCGGTGTCGCAGTCATCACCGCCGTGGCCTTCGCGATCCCGTCGGTGCGCCGGCACGCAACCGCACGTGCGGGGGACGTTGCGACCCTGCGCAACCGGGACGCGCTCGATACGGCCGCCGTGGCGATGGTGGAAGCGCACCCTCTGTTCGGGTTCGGCTGGGGACGCTTCCTGCAGGTCGCCCCCAACTACTTCAAGACGTCGAATTCCTATTCCACCGCGGTCGGCGAGGGCAGGATTGCCAACACCCCACTTCACGATGTGTACGCCTCAATCGCCACCGAGCTCGGCCTCGTCGGACTGGCGCTGTGGTTACTGGTCCTGTTCATCGGCGTCGGCGGGGCGGTGATCAGTCGCCGGGTCGCGCCCGAGCTGCGTCCGTGGCAGATCGCGCTCGGGTCGATCTTCGTTCTGTGGCTGGTGGCCGGGATCACATCGCCGCTCGCCGCCTCCTTCCAGAGCCTGATCATCTGGCTGTGGGCGGCGGTGATCGTGGGCGCCCAGCGGCCGCCGGCCGCGGTCACGACGGCGCTCCTCGGTCGCTAGTGTCGTGATGCATTAATTGGTGGTCTGCGCAGGCGTTGGCGTTGCGTGCTCGGATTGTGTCGGTGGCGGCTGGGGGTCTGAACGGCACCACGGTTTTGTCGAGCGGCGGCTTGACGGGCTGTTGGACGAGCCGTTGGAGACCACGCTGACGGACGCGACGCGCTGGTCGGCGCGGTCGATGGCCCGCGAGGTCGGGCTCAAATCAGTCGGCCGTGGATCGGCGGGGCTCGTCTTGGCTGTCGAAGGCGGAGCGCGACCGGGGATGTCAAACGCGACAAACCCCAGTCGCGGGGAGGTGATTTGTCGCAAACCGCCCCGATTTCGATGCCGTCTGTGGCAAATCCCGTCGTGCGCGGACGATTTGTCACGTTTGGCATCCGCTCAGGGCGCCGCCTGCATGGGTCTGGAGGCGTTCGACTCGATCGCCACCCACTGCACGCCGATCAATGGATCACGACACTAGTCCGTAGCCGGCGCCGGGCGCATGGCGCTCGCGGCGGCTGACCCGGCGGGGCCCGGCGACGCACGGTCGACAAACTCCCGGTGCCACAGCTCGAGCACGAGGAGCGTCCAGATGCCCTGCGAGTGGTCAGCGGCCCCGGCGCCGTGTTCGTCGAGCAGCGAGCTCACAGCCTCGGGTCGAAAGTATCCGCGAGCTCTGGAGCTCGGATCGAGCAGCACCTCGCGAGCGTACTCGCGCAGCTGTCCGCGAAACCAATCAGCGAGCGGCGGCTGAAAGCCCCGTTTCGGAGCGGCCAGGATCTCGTCGGGCACGATCCCGACCATCGCGCGCCGGAGCGCCACCTTCTTCTGTCGCCCGTTGACCTTCAGGCGCTCTGGCAGGCTCGCGGCGAACTGCATCAGCTCATGGTCAAGAAGCGGCGAGCGGCCCTCGAGCGAATGCGCCATCGTCGCGATGTCGACCTTGGCCAGCAGATCGTCGGGCAGAAAGGTGAGCGTGTCGACTTCGAGCATGCGATCCAGAGTGCCGGTCGCGGTCGTTTGTTCCCACCGCGCCCGGAAGTCGTTTTCGACCAGTGAGGGGCCCAGTTCGACCACGAACTCGCTCGTATACAAATGCTCCCGGCGCAATCCCTGCAGCGCGGTCATGTAGGCGAAGTGAAGTCCGGCCGCGTCGAGGGTGAGCGTTTCGCCGAGCCGCCGGGCGCGCATCCGCCAGGAATCGATCTGCCCGCTTGACGGGAGCCGGGCGGCCAGCGCCGCCGCGGTCTGGCGCACCGGCCCGGGGAGGCGGCGCAGCCGCTGCGCCAGCAGGGCGGCCTGGTAGCGGTTGTAGCCGCCAAACGCCTCGTCACCGCCGTCACCGTTGAGTGCAACGGTGACGTGCTGTCGCGTCATCTGGGCCAGGTAGAACGTCGGCACCGAGGTCGCGTCGGCGAACGGCTCGCCATGGTGGCGAACGATCTGCGGCAGGATCTCGACCGCATCCGGTTCGACCACCAGCTCGTGGTGATCGGTGGCGAAGCGCTGTGCCACCAGCCGCGCCAGCGGACGCTCGTCGAGCTCTGAGCGAAAGCCGATCGAGAACGTCTTGACGGGCTCGGGGGAGGCCTCGGCCATCGCCGCCACGACGGCGGCGGAGTCGACTCCTCCCGACAGAAAGGCTCCGAGCGGAACGTCGGAGATCATCCGGCGCCGGACCGCGCGCCGCAGATGCTCGCGCACTCCCTCGAAGGCCTGCTCGTCGGAGTCAAACTGCGTCTTGGACGCGAAGTCGAGCTGCCAGTAGCGCTCCACACGCGCGCGGCCGTCCTCGTACACGAGCCGGCGCGCCGGCCCAAGCTTGCCGACGCCGGCGAAAACGCTCAGCGGCGAGGGGATGTAGCGATACGCCAGGTAGGCGTCGATCGCCGCCAGATCGAGCTGGCGAGGGACGTCGGGACACTTCAACAGCGCGCCGAGCTCGGATGCGAACGAGATTGTCCCGTCGCCGACGGAGTAGTAGAGCGGCTTCTTGCCCAGGCGGTCGCGTGCGAGCACCAGCCTGCGCGCGCGGGCGTCCCAGATCGCGAGCCCGAACATGCCATTGAGATGCTCTATGCACGCCGGCCCGAGCTCTTCGTAAAGGTGCACGATGACCTCGGTATCGCCGCTGGTGGCGAAGACGTGCCCCTGGGCATCGAGTCGCGCGCGCAGCTCGCGGAAGTTGTAGATCTCCCCGTTGAGCACTACGGCGACCGACCTGTCCTCGTTGAAGATCGGCTGATCTCCGGTGACCAGGTCGATGATCCGAAGGCGCTGAATTCCCAAGCCCACGCCCGGCTCGGTGTGGATGCCGCGCGAGTCGGGGCCTCGGTGCTCCAGCGCGATGCACATCCGCTCGATGGCCGTCCGGTTGGGCGTGCCTCCGTCCTGTCGAGCTTGGCCAGCGATCCCGCACATGGATGAGAGCGACCACGGCGCAAGCGCGGCGACCCGGCCGTGAGTCTAGTGTGATCGGCTGGGTCGCCCGCGCTGGACGTGCGGCGTGGCGGTCAAACGGCTAAGGAGTGCCAGCCGGCGGCTGGAGGTTCATCGGCAGCAGCTGCAGATAGCTCCAGGGGAATTGCGCGAGTATCTGTGACGGCCATTGGTGGCAGAATATGGTGCTGTAGGGGTTGGTCCCGTACTGGGCTTCGTACTGGGTCGGATCCTCGCCCCGGAAGGTGAACCCGTCGGAGCGGTTGTTGATGATGATCCCGTACTTCTGGGCTGCTTGGGCCATCATCAGCGCCACCGGGCCGAGGTTGAGTGAGGCGAGGTTGAGGTTGGGGTCCAGGCGGAAATGGGCGCCTTCAGGTACGCAAGGTTCAGCCGAGACGCCGTCGGTGCCTTGGGCGGGCCATGCCCAGAGACCGCCGCACGTGTTCGAGATGGCCAGGCCGAGAGCGTGAGGGATGACCCCAGACTGCAGCTGGGCGATCGTCATCACGCCGGCCACGAGCGGAAATCCGGGGGCGGTGCTGCCCCACGACGCGCTCTCCAGAACCGCCCCGGAGGGTGAAGTGATGTTCCGGTAATAGCCGGGGTCGGTAGAGACGTCGAGCAGCCGCCCGCCCCACTTCGCGTGCCATCCGTCGGCCTGGTCAGAGAGGCGCCAGAATTCCCACATCGAGTTCGTGCTCTTCTGGTAGACGGCTAGGTTTCCGTCGGTGCCCGTGGCCGGCTGCGCGTTTGCGGGCAGCGGCACGGCATCAAATGCCTGCTGCAAGGCGGCTTGGGCGGGTCCCTGGTCCAGCGTGACGTGCACGAGCGGCTCCTTAGCCGGGACGGTGTAGATCGGGACGCCGTACGAACTGGTGGCGATTCCGAGCCCCTCGGTCGCCTCTTGCGCCAGCAGATTGCCGACGACAGCGGACGAGTTGGGGTCAAGCGGCGCGTTCGCCGGAACCTTCAAATTCCAGATCGACATGGGCGAGAAATAGCGGGGAGGCGCCGGGGTGGCGCGGACGGCGAGGCCATCCGCGTGCGTCTTCTTCGTTGCGCCGGTGCGGCGGTGGCGCCGCCGGTGTGCGACACAGACCGTGTGGTGATGCCGTTCGTGACGGCAGGCGTGGTGGTTGGCGGCCGCTGCGCCGCTCGGCGCCAGGACAAGCGACATAAGAGCAACCGCGAAGCCAAGTCGGGCGCGTGTGGGCATGGTGAGGTTCGCGAGTCTCATCGCACTGTGCTCCTTGGATCGCCGCTCCCGCCGAGGAGCGATCAAATTGCGTCGCTCCAGAGGAAGAAGCGGCTCACGTAGACCATCGGCGCGTCTTGCGCGGCGTCTGACCGACGGGCGCGAACACGGACGATCGTCCAGTCGCACTTCACCTCGGTGATCGTTCGACCTCCGGGCCCCATCTGTGGCGCGGATCCAGGGGGCTGAGCGGTCGCCCGGCGGCGGGTAGCTGCTCAGGCCCCAAGCAGCGCGCGCCACGTGCTGGCGCGACTGGTGTACCGCGGGATCCTGGCCTTGACGAGCTCACGAACCAGCGAGGAGCCCAGCAGACCGGCGTCGTCCAGGAGGCGCTCGTTGGTGTTGCCGGTGGCGGCGAGCGCCAGCAGCAGCTGATCGAGGTCATAGCCCATCGCGGAGAGCCGGTCGCGCCCGAGCCAGTGCAGGTACCGCCCGCACCATGCGCGTCGCAACGGGTTGCAGACGGTCAGGCGCCATTTGTCCACGGGCTCGGCGCTGAGCGCGCTATAGCGCTCGGTCCCGGTGCGATCGCCCATCCGACCTCGCAGCTGCAGCACGGAGAATCGCTCGAGCATGTCCGGCTCCCATGGCAACTCGAGATACTCGACGATGGCGCGCCACGGGGCCTCCCCGGACGTGACGAGGTCCTCGAACCGCAGCGTCAGGGAGCGGTCGGCATGGCGCGCCGCGCAGGGGACCAGGTTTGCGAAGCTCTGAAACAGCGCCGTGTGGTAGCGGGCCACTTCCCACCTGCCCTCGTCGAACAACTCGACACACGACGCCAGCACGCTGAGCGGATTCCGGAACAGGAACAGGAATCGTCCGTCGGGGAACGCCGCGACGATCTCGTCGATGATCATGTGGTACAGCGGCGTCTTGTCGACGAAGTAGGCCACGTCGTCACCGGCTGCCCGGCCGTATAGACGGAGCGCAAACTCGCGCAGCGCAGCCCGGTAGTCCTCCTGACCGCGCGGAAGCTCGGCGATGAAGTCCTCAAGGGCGTCGTGGATCAGCGGGTCTCGGGCCCCGGCCGCCGGCAGCTCGTAGAGGGGCGACAGAAGCGGCAGCAGCAGCCATGGCTCGGACGCCGTCGTGACCTGGGGATGGGTGGCCAGCACTCGTTGCACGAGCGTGGAACCCGACCGCGGAGCCGAGAAGATGAAGATCGGCCTGAGGGTCACCGCGGCGATCCGATCGTCGCGGTCAAGACGGCGTCGGGCCGGCGCGCCCAAACCTCGACGTGGACCTGTTCATGCAGTCAGGACTGCG
Organism: uncultured Solirubrobacterales bacterium; assembly: GCA_963770885.1. Taxonomy (GTDB): domain Bacteria; phylum Actinomycetota; class Thermoleophilia; order Solirubrobacterales; family Solirubrobacteraceae; genus Palsa-465. The sequence goes on from CAVYRI010000006.1 coordinate 75,655, forward strand.
TCACAAGTCGCTGGTTGGACGCCATGTCTCGCCACTTTAACGGGTGACGATCGGCGCGATGTCGCTTGATCCACGGCAACCCCCGTGCAGCTATACTTTCCAGTGCAACGATGCGAAGCGGCCCGGGAGGGCATCCAGTCGTGAATGTCAGCCGGGGCCGCGTGTGCCCATGCTCCACGCCCGTCGCGGGCTCAAGGTTGAAGGTGGGGCCCCGGTGACGGGCAAAATGCGGCCGACCTCGAGCCGCCCGCGTGACCAGATTCCCGCGACCGGAGATTTCGTGCAAGGCGCCTCGCCGGACCTGCCAGACAAGCGCCCGCCAGATCAGAACGGCCGCTTGGACTCCAGGGGGGTGCAGCCAAGCTCAGGTGTGATCGGACGCAACCTCGGATGGTCGCGATTGCGTCCCTTGCTGGGCGACCGGCGCCGGGATGTGGTGGTGCTGATGATCGCCTCGGTGATGTGCGGGATCACCGAGTCCGGGATTCTGGCGATCCTTGCGCAAACCGCGGTGGCGTTGGTCGACGGCGCGTCTCGGGTGCACGTCGACGTCGGGCCGCTGAACGTGAAGGAAGGAGTCGGCGTGTTGCTCGCCATCGCGATCGCCCTGGCGCTGGTCCGCCTCGCGTTGCAGTGGGTGGTTTCGGTGATCCCGTCGCGGATCGCGGCCAACCTCCAGGCGCAGCTTCGCAGCCAGGTGTTCGCGGCGTTCACGCGCGCCTCCTGGAGTCAGCAGTCACGCGACCGCGAGGGACAGCTACAGGAACTGGCGACAAACCAGATCGGTCAGGCCACGATGGGCACGGTCCAGGCCAGCGTCGCGCTCGTATCACTTATGAGCTTTCTGGTGCTCGTCGTTTCGGCGCTGGTGCTGAACGTCGTCGGCGCGTTGGCTGTGCTGGTAGCCGCGGTCGGACTGTTCGCGGTGCTGCGGCCACTAAGCGGGGTGGGGCGCCGCTATGCCCGCGCCGCCTCCCAGGCGTCGCTGAGATACGCGAGCGGCGTCAACGAGTCGGTGCGCGTCGCCGAGGAGACCCAGGTCTTTGGCGTGGCAGCGGCCCAACGCGCGCAGGTCGACGGCCTCGTGGATGCGGTTCGCGCTCCCTTCTACAGGATGCAGGTGATCACGCGCCTTGTCCCCGGCGTCTACCAGAGCCTCATGTACCTCCTGATCGCAGGGTCGCTGGCGGCGCTGTACGCAACTGGGGCGGGCCACATTGCGTCGCTGGGCGCGGTCGTGCTGCTGCTCGTGCGCGCCGGCACCTACAGTCAGCAGGCGCAGGGCGCCTACGCGGGCGTGCTCCAAGCGCTGCCATATCTCGAGCGGATTCAGGAGTCAATTCAGCGCTACGCGGACAGCACTCCGGTCCATGCCGGGCGGACCCTCGCGGTCGTGCACACGCTTGCTTTGCAAGACGTCTCGATGGCGTACGAACCCGGCCGCCCGGTTCTGTCCGATATCACCTTCGAGGTGTCAGGGCGCGAGACGGTGGGGATCGTCGGCCCGACCGGTGCCGGCAAGTCGACGCTCGTGCAGATTCTGCTCGGGCTCCGCGAGCCATCGTCGGGGGCGTATCGGATCAACGATATTCCCGCCACGGACTTCAGTCGCGAGGATTGGCGCAGGGCGGTCGCCTACCTACCTCAGGAGCCACGCCTGCTGCACGCCTCGGTCAGCGACAACATCCGCTTCTTCCGCGAACTCGACGACGACGTGGTCGAACATGCCGCCCGGCTCGCGGGCATCCATTCCGAGATTGTCAAGTGGTCTCACGGTTACAGCACCATAATCGGCCCTCGAGCCGACGCCGTCTCCGGAGGCCAGCAGCAGCGGATCTGCCTTGCGCGGGCGCTCGCGGCGCGGCCCGAGGTGCTGGTGCTCGACGAACCGACGAGCGCGCTCGATCCCCACGCCGAGCTGTTGATCCAGGAGTCTCTCGCGACACTCAAGCATGAGCTGACCCTGTTTGTCGTCGCTCATCGGATGTCGACCCTCGACATCTGCGACCGTGTGATGGTGATCGTCGACGGACGGATGCAGGCGTTCGACACCGCGAGCGCCTTGGTCAGCGACAGTCCGTATTACCGGTCGGCTTCCGCGCTTGCGGTCGGTTCGTCCGCGGCTCGGGGCCGGTCATCGTCAGCGGACCGGTCAGCGTAGGCCTCCAATCTCCTGCGCGGCGGTACGCGATTTGTCAGCACGGTCGGAAAACGATGCAGCGGGGATCCTCTATTCCGCATCGGGCGAGGCATACGTCGCAGAGGCCCTTCAATCGGCGAGGTCGTCACTCCGGCACAATCGCGTGCCGCATCTGCTGTTCGCCTCGCCGTTGCTAACCGACGCTCAGCGCGTAGCGCAGCTTTCGGTGGTTGCGTTTGACCCGACCGGCGATCCGTATGCGGACAAAATCGCAAACATGCTGCGGTCACCGTTTGAACGGACGATCTTCCTCGACAGCGACACGCTGATCGTCGATGAGATCGCGCATGTCCTGCATGTACTCGAACGCTACGAGGTCGCGGTTGCTCACAGTCCCGGCTATCGCGGACTGGATGACCCGGACGTGCCAAGCGCCTTCTATGAGTTCAACACCGGCGTAATCGCGTGGCGGAGCAGCACGCGAACCAGGGCGTTCTTGGAGAGTTGGCTGCAGACCTATCTCGCCTGGCAGGATGACAGGCCATTTCCCAGAGCCGGGACGACCGGCCGTGAGGCCGATCAGCCGGCATTCAGGCACTGCGCCTGGCGGTCGGGACTTCGGGTAATTTGCCTGGGAGCCGAATACAATCTCCGCGTCAATCACCCGGCCACGGTTGTGGAGCGGGTCCGCGTCATTCATGGTCGCCACGGCAATGCGGAGGCGCTTGCGAGACGCATCAACCAACGACAAGGGGCGCGCAACTACACGCCCCGCCAGCACCAGCTCTCATATCGCCTCGGCCGGCGATTGCTCAACCGCGACCGTTGACCGCCGTCGCTGGGCTCACTCTCCGCCGACCGACCACGGGGTTCGGAGCGCGCGCCTCAGCCAGCTGACGGGACCGGCGAGTTTGAGCCGTTCGGCAGCCTGTGCCCTGCGCCTGTACGGCGCAGGCGTGAACGCGCGTGCGGTCTCGCGCCGGTTCAATCTGGTAGCCAGCTGCTCCAGATCGTCGCGGTGACCGTGAAGGACGTACACCGGCCCCACAACAGCAAGCGGCCGTGTGATCCGGCAGTTGTACTCGGGCCCGAGAACCGCGATCTTGGCCTCGGTGTCCCAAGCACACTGCCGAAATGCGATCTGGTCGGCAGGGCCGTGGTTGAGCGGGGCCTCACGGTAGCGCTCCTCCCAGCGATTGAGGAACTTTGCCGCGCGTGGCGTTTGGCGCCAGGCCAGTACACCTGTGTTGAACTCATAGAAGGCATCGGAAATGTCGTCAGGGCGTATCGGATAGCGAGCCTGCGCGCCAGCGAGCGCGGCAGCAAGGTCGTGGTGGTCGAGGAGATCGAAAACGTGGCCTATATCACCCGCGACAAACGTGTCGCTGTCGAGAAAGATGGTGCGGTCAAATGGCGAGGTACGGATATGGTTGATCTTGTCCAAGTAGGGATTGCCCGACGGAGCGAACGACCGCACCTCGAGCCCAAACGGTATTTGTTCGGGCAGTGGCGAAGCGAACATCACATGCGGTAGCCGGTTATGAGCGAGCGAGGAGCGCGCGGAGCGCATCGCCTCGGCGACATGGCGCTCTCCCGAGCACGAGTAGAGGATTCCGGAAGCCATCAGCCTAGGTGCACCCGTTAGACTCCCTCGACAGCGCGCTCGGAAGGTGCGTGGGACTTCTGGTGAGAGTGACTGTCAATGGCCGATGACGGGTCTTCGCTGCAGGTTTTGCAATGGATCAGGCGGTGCGTTGATTCGGCAAGCCGCAGTAGGAAGCCCCCGCTCAGGTCAGACTTGGGCGCCGGCAGGATCTTCGGCATCGGGCTCAGCCGGACCGGCACCACCAGCTTGAACGCGGCGCTCGAGGTACTGTCCTATCCGAGTCGCCACTTCCCGGCGGATGCGACGACGATGCGCCAGCTGACGGCGTTCATGTTGGAGGGCGGCGATTCGCTGCGGCTGTCTGTCCTGGACTCCTACGCTGCGATCACGGACACCCCGGCTTGCGTGGCCGTCGAGGCACTCGATGTCGGCTATCCCGGTAGCAAGTTCATTCTCACAACAAGAGAGAAGGGCGCCTGGCTGGACTCCTGCCGTCGTTACTGGGCGAGCTTTCTGGAACCGTTCCTTGCCGACAACGCGGACTTGCCCGCCGCACACTACATCCGCGCCATCTCTCGGACGCTCTATGGCAGCGTCAGCTTCGAGCCAGTGCGGTACGCCCGGGCCTACGACGAATATCACGACCGGATTCATACACACTTCAGGGAGCGATCGTCGGACCTGTTGGTCATCGACATATGTGCTGGTGATTGCTGGGAGCCGCTGTGTGAGTTCCTCGGCCGGCCCGTTCCGGGGAGCGATTTTCCCCGCACCAGGGTCAAGGACACCTATCGCCCCGCGGGCGCGACAAGCCGGCGGCGACTCACGTTGGGAGGCAGGGCCTAGCCAGCAGCTGGCGGATGGATCTGAGCCATGCTGCCCAACCTGATCATCATCGGCGCTCCGAAGGCCGGTACCACAAGCCTGCACCGCTACCTCGATCTGCATCCCGCGATCACGATGACGAGCCAGAAGGAGCTGCGCTACTTCTGGCGTGAGGATTGGCGCGAGCGCCGCTCCTGGTATGAGTCCCAGTTTGAGAGCGATACGCCGGTGCGCGGCGAAGCGACGCCCGCGTACGCCGCCTATTCCCATCGCCCGCACGTTCCTGAACGGATGCACGAGCTGATACCCGACACCAAGCTGCTCTACCTCGTGCGTGACCCGATCGAGCGGACGATTTCGCACTGGGTCCAGCGGCGCGCCGACGGAGACCTGACCTCCTTTGCGCGCTACATGGCCGAATACGACCGCCTCGACAATCCGATCGTCTGCCCGAGCCGCTACTGGACTCAGGTCAAGCAGTATCTGGCCTTCTACGACGCCTCTCAGCTGCTCGTCATCGACCAGCAGCAGCTGAGGACGCGCCGCCGGGAAACGCTCAGCGAGATCTTCCGGTTCCTCGGCGTCGACGTCTCGTTTGACTCCTCGGAATTCCAGCTCGAGCGCAACACTCGCGCAGAGAAGAATCCCCCTCGGTGGCTCACTGCGCGCCTCTGGGACCGGGTTCTATGGCCGATCAGCCGAACGGTGCCGGCTCGCCTGCGCGACGAGGTCCGCGGACCGGCGAACAGGCTTCTGTTCGGACCGGTGCCGCGGCCACCGAAGCTCGCTCCGGAGATGCGAGAGCGGCTCAGCGCGCTGCTCGTACCGGAGGTCGATGCGCTGCGTGAGTTCACCGGGCAGCCATTCGCATCGTGGTCGCTTTAGCCCGGCGGGCTCGGCTTCGGAGTCAGACGCTCGCGAGCAGGATCTCCCGCAGCCGGCTCGCCGAGCGGTTCACGTCGTACTCGGCGAGCACCTTGCGGCGTCCCTCACGCCCGAGCCGCTCACGCAGAGGCTGATCGCTGAGCAGTCGCTCGAGTGCCTCGACGAGCGCATCGGTCCGGCCGGGGGCCACGAGCAGGCCCGTCCGTCCATCCTCGACGAGCTCGGGGATCCCCATGATCTGAGTCGTCACGACCGGGACCTCGAAGGCCATCGCCTCCATCAGGACGACCGGCAATCCCTCCGCCATCGACGGCAGGCAGAACGCGTCGGCAGAACGGTAGATCGACCGCAGCTCGTCCTGTCCGACAGCCCCCGTGAACGTGACCCGCTCGGAGATTCCGAGATGACGCGCCAGACGCTCGAGCTCAGCCCGGCTTGGGCCGTCGCCGACCAACGTCAGGGTGCCCGCCAGGCCCCGGCGGCACAGCTCCGCGAAAGCCTCCAACAGCAACGCCTGGCCCTTGAGTTTGACCAGTCTGCCCACGCACACGATGTGGGGTGTGTCAGTCCTCAACTGATGATCGTCGAGCGCGAATGCATCGGGCTCGATGCCCATCCGCACGACATGGACATCACGCCAACGTTGTGGCGCCACCACCGTCATCAGCTGGCTGCGCCCAAAGTCGCTGATCGCGACCGAGAAGCGCGCAGAATCGAGCTTTTCTGCGAGATGGTTGAGTTCGATGTCACGGAACTCGACGGGGCCGTGTACCGCGAAGCTCCAGCTCCAGCCCGCGCCACCGAAGTGAGTGACCAGCAGGGCGACATCACTGGCCACGTCGGCGAACACCGCGTGCAGGTGACTGACACCGCGCTGCCGGGCAGCGCGCCAGACGAGGATCGCCTCGATGAAGTAGAACAGGCCCCACAGCCGGCCACGCAGGCCCGGGTTGGCCCGTCTGAGCGCAAACGCGAGCGTGTTCAGGTAACGGCGCGGGGCCCGCAGCAGCGCGCTCAGATGCGTCGACACGAGGTCCAGCGGGGTCACCGGCAGCACAGCGAACGTTCGCGCATCCTCCTCTCGATCGGCCGCCGCGAGGAGTTGATCGGGCCCGGCGCGGTGAATCGAAAAGCTCTCGACGTCCACCCCCTGTCGGCGGAGAGCTTGGATCTCCCGCAGCACGAACGTGTGTGAGACGGCCGGGTAGTGGCTGGCCAGGTATCCGATCCGCATAGACCGGCGGGCAAGGCTATCCTGTCCTCGAGAACGGTGCGCGCAGCGCAGGAGATGGCTTCGCACCCAGGCCTGGCGGCCCCTAAGCATGACGCCACGAGTCGCCTTCATCGACTACTTCCCGACTCACTATCGGCGAGGGCTCTATGAGCAGCTCGGCCGCTCGGGCGACGTCGACTTCTACTTCTTCTCCGATCAGCGTGAGCGCTGGTCCGATCCTCGCGTGCCGGCGGTCTGGGACGGCGGCTACAGGCGGATCGAGCTCCCCCGCTACCGGATCGCCGGCGAGTCCGTGATGCCGGGAGTGGTGCGGCGAATAGCAGCGGGCAACTATGACGCCGTCATCAAGAGCCCCAATGGACGGCTGATGCTCCCGCTCGTGTACGAGGCGAGCCGGGTCAGCCAGACTGGATTCGTGCTCTGGCTTGGGATGTGGATGCATCCGAACTCGGCCTTCCATCGCCTCAGCAAGCCGTTGATGGAGTCGATCTATCGGGGCTCGGGCGCGATCGTCGCCTACGGAGAACACGTGCGCAGGTTCGTGTTGAGCACCCGTGGCGTCGCCGCGGACAAGGTCTTTGTGGCCGGGCAGGCGGTTGATGGCCGCACGTTCGAAGCGATCGCTCCCGCCCGCGACAACGCGGCGCCGGAAGTGCTCTTCGTCGGGCAGTTCAAGGAGTACAAGGGCCTCACCTACCTGCTGGACGCGTTCGACGGGCCCACGATCAATGGGGCCCGGCTGCGCCTGGTCGGAGGCGGGCCGCTCGAGGGTTGGGCACGGGAACGCATCCGAGGATCCGATCAGGTCGAGCTGGTCGGATACCGCAGCCAGGATCAGCTGCCGGCCGAGTTCGCCACGGCGCGCTGCCTCGTGCTCCCATCGGTCACGACCGCGCTCGACAAGGAGCCGTGGGGCCTGGTTGTCAACGAGGCCTTTCACGCCGGCGTGCCGGTGGTGGCCACCGATGCCGTCGGAGCGGCGGCCGGCGGGCTGGTGGTGGACGGCCGCAACGGCTTCATCGTGCCCGAGCGCGACTCCGTCTCGCTCGCGCGGGCTGTCCGCAAGCTGGTCGACTCGCCCGAGCTTGCAGCCCGAATGGGAGCGGCGGGACGCGAGGACGTCGCCGCGTTCAACTACGAGCGGATGGCGAGCGCCTTCCTCGCCGCCGTCGACCGCGCCGTCGCGGCGCGCCGCGCGGGCCGCCGCTAAACCATGTGCGGCATCTGCGGAATCGTCGCCTTCGACGCGGGGCTCCGGGTCGAGCCGGAGATCCTGACGGCGATGACCGACAGCCTCAGACACCGGGGGCCCGACGACGCCGGGAGCTTCATCGCCCCAGACCGGCGGGTCGCCCTCGGGCACCGACGGCTGTCGATCATCGACCTCTCGCCGGCCGGGCATCAGCCGATGAGCAACGAGGACGGCTCGGTTTGGATCGCCTACAACGGCGAGGTCTACAACCACCAGGCGCTCCGCCAGGAGCTCGAGGCCAAGGGTCACCGGTTTCGCTCTGCAACCGACACGGAGGCGATCGTCCATCTCTACGAGGAGGAGGGCGAGCGGTGCGTCGAGCGCCTCGAGGGGATGTTCGCGCTGGCGATCTGGGACGAGCGCCGGCGATCGCTTCTCTTGGCGCGTGACCGGATCGGGGTCAAACCGCTGTACTACGCGCAGCTTCCCGGCGGCGTCGTGTTCGGATCCGAGGTCAAGGCGATTCTCGAGCATCCAGCGGTGGCTCGCGAGCTTGACGAGCGGGCCTTCTCCGACTACCTGACGTTCAGCTTCGTGCCCGCGCCGCGCACGCTCTTTGAGCGCGTGTTCAAATTGTCGCCAGCCGAGCGGATGACGGTGTCCCTGAACGGGAGCGTTCGCAGGGAGCGTTGGTGGACTCCGTTCTCCGCCTCAGCGTTCGCCGCGGTCGAGGCCGCCGGCGACGACGAGCTCGTGACCGAGTTGCGAGACCTGCTGCGGGAATCGATCAGCCAGCGGATGATGTCCGATGTCCCATTCGGCGTCTTTCTCTCAGGCGGCCTTGACTCATCGACCAACGTGGCTCTGATGGCCGAGCTGATCGACCGGCCGGTGCGGACGTTCTCGGTCGCGCCGCGGGGATACGCCCGCTACGACGAGCGGGATGCAGCTCGAATCGTGGCGGGCAGGTTCGCCACCGAGCACCACGAGGTCCTGGTCGACGACGCGGAGCTGGAGGAGTTCCTTCCTCTCCTGGCTGACCATCAGGACGATCCGGCGGCCGATTGGACCGCTGTGCCGCAGCATTTCGTCAGCCGCCTGGCCAAAGACACGGGCACGATTGTGATCCAATGCGGCGAGGGGGCAGACGAACTACTGCACGGATACGACGGATATGCCGCCCACCGCCGGTTCGCGGCGCCGTTCCAGCGCCTGCCCGGCGCCATCCGTGCGCCCGCCGGCAGGCTCGCGGCACTCGCGACCCGACGGGTCGGTCACGGGATCCGCCACGGAGAGGCACTTTCGGACGCCGGGAGCAGCCGGATCCCGTACTGGGGCGGCGAGATCTGCTTTCGCGGCGCCGTCAAACGTCAGATCGCTCCGGCGGCGGCGCAGATCGACCCCTACCGTGACATCGAGCATCACTGGGATGAGGCCGCGCACGCTCTGCACGGGACCGACATCTTCCAGAAGATGACCTATCTCGAACTCCAGCAGCGGCTGCCCGAACTGCTACTCACCCGACTCGACAAGCTGACGATGGCCAACTCGGTCGAAGGCCGTGACCCGTTTCTCGACCACCGGCTGGTCGAGTTCGCGTTGGCCCTGCCGCCGCGGCTGAAGTACCGCGATGGGGTGGGGAAGTGGGCTCTGCGGCAGGCAATGCGCGGCATCCTGCCCGACGAGATCATCGATCGGCCCAAGCAGGGCTTCGGCACGCCGATGGAGGAATGGCTACGGGGTTCGTTCGGGGCCCTCGCTCAGGCAACCGTCAATCGCTCGACCCTGCGCGAGCGGGGTCTGCTTGAGTACTCGGCGGTCGACCGACTGTTCGCCGCCCACCGCGCCGGCCAGGGTGACTGGAGCAAGCACCTCTGGAATCTCTACACCGTCAGCGTGTGGCACGACCGGTGGGTTGCTCAGAGCAGCGTCTAACGCTGTATGACCGCGTTGGTGTCGGGCTGGGTGCGGAGGTTCATCTTCAGCAGTTGTAGGTGGCTCCAAGGGAACTCGCGCAGCATCACCGATGGCCACTGGCTGAAGAGCGCTCCGGCTGTTCCGGGGATGTTGGCCCGTCCCATGTAGGGGTTGTAGCCGTAGCGGCGCTCGTACTGCAGCGGGTCCTCCGCTCGGAAGGTGAAACCGTCGGAGCGGTTGTTGATGATGATTCCGTACTTCTGTGCCGCTTGGGCCATCATCAGGACGAAGTGGGGTAGGTGCAGCGAGGCAAGGTTGAGGTGCGGGTCGAGCCGAAAATGAGCTCCCTCCGGGACGGTGTCGGAGGCGGGCGAGGAGCCGTCGCTGCGCTGCGCCGGCGCGGCCCAGACCCCGGCCCGCGTGTTCGAGATCGCCAATCCGAGGGCGTGGTTTATGTGCCCGGCTTTGAGCTCTGAGATCGTCATCACGCCCGCGACGAGCGGAAACCCTGCGGCCGTGGTCCCCCAATCGACCTGCTCGATCAGGTTGCCATTTGGGCTGTTCACATTGCGGAAGTAGCCGGGATCGGTGGAGACGTGCTCGATCCGCCCTCCCCAGCTTGCATGCCAGCCATCGGGCTGCTTGGACAGCCGCCAGAACTCCCACATCGTGTCCGAACTCGGCTGGTAGACGGCGAGGTTGGAGTCCGTCCCGTTCGCCGGTTGGGCGCCGGCGGGAATCGGCACCTCGTCAAACACACGTTGTAGGTTCGCCATTGCCGGACCCTGGTCGAGTGTCACGTGGATGTCGGGCTGTTTGGCAGAGACCGTGTAGATCGGTACGCCGTAGGACCTGGTGGCGATGCCGACCGGCTCGGTGCGCTCCTGCGCCAGCAGATTGCCGACGATCGCCGCGGAGTTCGGATCGAGCGGCGCTTTGGAGGGGACCGGCACATTCCAGATCGAGTTCGGAGCGAAGAAACGGGGCGGTGACGTCGTCTGGGAGCAGGCGGACGAGTTGCAGCGCTGGTGCGTGGGGATCACCGCGCGCGGGGGTGCGTGACGGACTTGGCGGCCGCTGCCCGATGTGACCAGCACCACCAGAAGCACTGCGATCACTGCGACGCCGAGGGTTCCAGCGATGACCAGGCGAGGCGAGAGTGCCGAGCGACGTCGAGTCACGAAGTGACCGAGATGGTAGCCGGTGTCAGACGGGTGTCACGCGAGAGTCGCCGGTGCCGGGTTTGCTCGCCGCCGTCGCACCGGCGAGGACAGCCGCGGCGTCGGCCAGGCCGAGCGCGAGATGGGCGTCACACCAGCGCAGGTAGTGAACGAAGGTCCGCAGCCCCCAGCGATAGCGGCGGAAGACGGCGTGGCCACCGCGGATCCCCTCCGTCAGAGCGCGGTCGGCCACCCGCTCAAGCAGCGCCGGCTCGATCAGGCCGCGCTGCACCAGCATGGCGAGTGTGCTGAGGCCGGTGCCGGCGGAGTGGGCGTCCTCGGGGTAGCGGCGACGCGCCCACAGGTGAGCCTCGCCGTGCGCTCCGAAGAATCCGCGGTAGAACTGCGCCCCTCGGGCGACGGCGGCGTCCGCCCCCGGGTGCACGTCGCGCAGACGGTCCAGGCATGCAAGCACGTAGCCCGAGTGGAAGGAGTCGGCCCAGCTGACGTTGCCGCCGCCCTCGCCGTACGGCCACGAGCCGTCGGGCCGCTGGTCGGCGAGCGTCCGTGCGACGGCGCGCCGCACCCGCTCGCGGGCCCGCCCCTGATCACCGAGCGCCGCCCACACAAGCCAGGCGCCGAGCAGGTTCGCGTTGTGGATGTTGGCGCGGCTATGGGGGTGGTAGGCGAAGAATCCCTCAGGCTCGACCCACAGCTCGTCGAGCACCCAGCGCGCCGCCCCCCGCGCTCGGTCGCCGAGATCCGGGCGGCTCGCCTCCCGTTCTCCCTCGAGCAGCGCGCCGACGGCGAACGCGGTATGCACGATCGACGGGCTGCCCGCCGGATAGAAGCTCCACCGGGTCTGCATGTCCCAGTGGTAGCCCCAGACGACCGGCCCAGCGCGGTGATCGGCGTCCAGGGCGTCGAGCGCCTCGAGCCCCAGCCTCCTCGCTCGCTCATCTGCGGTCAGGGCGTGGATCCGCAGACCGGTGGAACCGAACAGAGCGAGCGCCTTGGGGACGATCGGATGCGTGTGACGGTAGAGCGGCCGGATGTCGATCGGCGAACGGACGTGCAGCTGCATGACCGCCTGGCGACGACGCCGGCCGCCGACGATCACGCCGGGCCAGTCCCACCAGAGGCCGTCATAGGCGTCCGGCCCGCGCCACTGGACCTGCGCGGCCCGCTCGGTGAGGTTCAGCGCCGCATCCGTGAGCTGCTGAGGCTCGGTCACCGCTGGCACCATACCGGCGACGCGCCGCACAACACCAGGCTGGGCGGGGCGGCCCGAGCCTCTATGCTGCGCAGCCGTGGCGCAGCACGCTGAGGCGGACCGAGCGGCGTTCTGGGCCGCCTACCAGCCCGGTTTCCGGGTCTCGGACCACCCGGTGGGAAGCCGGGAGTTCTTCGCCGAAGTTGAGCGCGAGCGCTATCGCCTGGAGCCGGACATCCCGGAGATGGCCCAGTTCTCCTCGTGGAGCGGCCGGGATGTGCTCGAGGCCGGCTGTGGGGTCGCCACCGATGGGCTCCAGTTCGCGCGCGCCGGCGCTCGGTACACGGGGATCGACTTCAGTCCCACGGCGGAGGCGCTCGCCCGTGACCGTTTCGAGCAGGCGGGTGTGCCGGGCCGGTTCGTGAGCGGTTCGATTGTCGAGCTCCCGTTCGAGGACTCGAGCTTTGACCTCGTCTACTCGATGGGAGTGATCCACCATCTCCCGGAGACCGAGCGTGTCGCGCAGGAGTTCCATCGCGTGCTGCGCCCGGGGGGGCGTGCGATCGTGATGGTCTACCACCGCGACTCGTTCAACTACCGGTTCTCGATCCTTGCGCTGCGTCGGCTGCTGGCGATCGCGCTGCTCCTGCCCCGGGGTACCGAGGTCGTCTCGCGCCTGACCCATGAGGCTCCAGATGTGCTGCGCGGCCACCGCGAGCTCCTGCGCGAGCACGGCGCCTCGTACATCACCGATCGCCAGCTGTTTCTCAACAACAACACCGACGGTCCCGGCAACCCGCTCTCCAAGGTCTACGGACGCGACGATGGTGCCCGGCTGTTCTCTGACTTCTGCGAGGTTCGCACGGCCGTTCGGTTCCTGCATCTGCGCAGCTACCCCGGCGGTCGCCGCCTGGCGAATTCGGCCGTCGCGGAGCGGCTCGGTGCCCGCTGGGGCTGGCATCTCTGGATCGACGCCCGCAAGTGACGCCTCGCCAGACCGGATCGCCCCCGGTCAGCGCCCCGGCCTGAGCCACTATCCTCGTGGCGCCGTGCGGCCCGAGCGGATCCGCCACATCCTCAGTCCCTCGCTGGTCCTCCGCGACGCGGTCCGGACGGTCGCTTCACCGGTCCTGCCGCTGGCCGTGGGCGCCCGCGACGGCGCGCTGTCTGCCGCGGTCGGCTGGCTCTGCGCCAGCCATGATGTGACTGGACGCCAGGGCTCCTCGAAGGGATTCTCGCTACTGCACGGCTGGCTGCCGGCCTACCCGGAGACGACTGGCTATGTGCTGGGCACGCTGCTCGAGTATGGCCGCCGCGTCGGCTGCGCTCCCGGGCTGATCGAGCGCGCCGTCCAGATGGGAGACTGGGAGAAGACGGTTCAGGAGCCCGACGGCGGCATCATGGAGGGACACGTTGCGACCGAGCCGCGGCGCTCGGTCGTGTTCAACACCGGGATGGTGCTGCACGGCTGGATTGACCTCGCCGACGCCGGATTGGACGGCTATGAGGAGTCGGCCCAGCGTGCGACCGCGTTTCTGTGCACCAACCTCCGCGATGACGGCACCTGGCAGCCGGCGTTCGAGTTCGCGAACATCCCCCATACCTACAACACCAGAGTGGCGTGGGCGATGCTCCGCTGGGCCCGGCGTAGCGGCGACGAGCAGGCCGAGCGGGCAGCACGCGACCATCTCGATTGGGCGTGCTCGTGCCAGCGCGGCAACGGATGGTTTGCCAACTGCACGTTTCGGCCGGGCACCAAGCCGAGCACGCACGCGATCGCGTATACGCTGCGCGGCCTGCTCGAGAGCTACTGCCTAACGGGCGAAGAGCGGTGGCTGGTGGCGGTGAAGCGCGCCGCCGAGGCGCTTGTGGCGCCCCTGGACGAGTATCGGCTGATGCCGGCCAGCTTCGATCAGGACTGGCGGCCGGCCGTTGCCTATTCCTGCTTGACCGGCACGGCACAGCTCGGCGGTGTGTGGCTGCGCCTGCACCAGGAGACGGGCGACCCGCGATGGCTGAACGCGGGGCTGCGGGCAGTCGAGCAGGCGGCGGCGCGGCAGGAGGCGGTTCATTGGCCGCCGGTGCGTGGCGCGCTGGCGGGCTCATTCCCGCTCTGGGGACGCTATGCGCCGCTGCAGTATCCAAACTGGGCGACGAAGTTCCTCGCCGATGCCCTGATGATCTACGACGACTGCCTGTGCGGGCGGGCATCGACGGGGACCGGCTCGGTCGTGCCGGGGCGCGTGAACGGCCCGGTGGCTGCTCGGACAACCTGACGGCCGGTCGCAAACGCTTGTCGTCGGCGGCAGTAGGGACTACCCTGCGGCCCGGTGGGGCTTGTGTACGCCATGGGGGCGCGCCCGAACTTCGTGAAGATGGCGCCTGTGATCGCGGCGCTGAGGAAGCGGTCGCCCGGAACGCGGCACGTGATCGTCCACACCGGCCAGCACTACGACCGGATGATGTCGGACGTGTTCATGGAGGAACTCGGCGTGCCGACGCCCGATTACGTGCTGGGCGTCGGCTCAGCCACCCACGCGGTCCAGACCGCGCGGGTGATGGAACGGATCGAGCCGGTGCTGGAGCGCGAGCGCCCCGAGCTGGTGATCGTGCCCGGTGACGTCAATTCGACGCTCGCGGTGACGCTCGTGGCGGCGAAGCTCGGGATCGGGCTCGCGCATCTCGAGGCCGGTCTGCGCAGCTTCGATCGGACGATGCCCGAGGAGATAAACCGGATCGTCGCCGACGAATTCAGCGACTACCTGTTGATCCACTCCGACGAGGCCCGCGAGAACCTGCAGGCGGAGGGGATCGCCTCCGACCGGATCCACTTCGTCGGCAACACGATGATCGACAGCCTCGTGGCGATGGAGTCGCGGTTTCGCGATCTGGGCAAAGCATCGCGACTGGGGCTCGCTGCAGGCGACTATCTGCTCGTGACCCTGCATCGTCCGGCGCTGGTCGACGGGCCGCTGCTCGGTGACGTGATCAGGCAGCTGAACGCGATCGCCCGCGAGCTGCCGGTGGTGTTCCCCGCCCATCCAAGGACTCGCAAGGCGCTGTCCGGTATCGCGATCGCCCCGAACGTTCACGTACTAGAGCCGACCGGCTACCTGGACTTCCTCTCGCTGGAGGCCGACGCGACGGCGGTGCTGACCGATTCCGGCGGCGTGCAGGAGGAGACGACCTTCCTCGGCGTGCCGTGCTTCACGCTGCGCGACAACACCGAGCGCCCGGTAACGATCCGCGCCGGCACGAACACGCTGCTCGGCCTGCAGCCGTCACGGATCGCGGACATCCTGCCGGCGCTCGGCAGTCGCGGACCAGCGCCGCAGCGCCCGCCCGGCTGGGACGGCCACGCTGCCGAGAGGGTGGCGGACGTCCTGTGCGGCGAGGGCGCCGGGACGGCTTCCGGCGCCGGCGATCTCCGGATCGCGGCGTCGTAGGCGTTCCGCGGTTCGGGGGGGATCTTGTGCGCATGGCGCCCAGAATCCACCAACGATCCCGGTCAGAGGCCCCGGCGCGCCCGAGCTACCGCCACCCCCGCGGCTAGACTCGCTGCGCGATGCGGCTGGACAAGGTGATGCCGGGCGCGCCGGTCGGCTCTGGGGAGATCGAGATCACCGATCTCGCCTACGACAACCGGCTCGTGAGGCCGGGGACGCTGTTCTTCTGCGTGCCCGGGTTCACGCGCGACGGCCACGATTTCGCACCCGAGGCGATCGCCTCCGGGGCGGTGGCGCTGGTCGTCGAGCGACCGCTCGGTCTCGATGTTCCCGAGATCCCGGTTGCGTCGGTGCGCGCCGCGATGGCCCCGGCCGCGGCGGCCTTCTTCGGCGACCCGACGGCGACGCTGCAGACGGTTGGGGTGACCGGCACCAACGGCAAGACGACGACGGCGTTCCTGGTGCGGGCGCTGCTGGAGGCCGGCGGCCGCCAGACCGGGCTGCTCGGCACCGTCAAGAGCGTGATCGCGGGCAACGAGCGCGACGTGCAGCGCACGACCCCGGAGGCGATCGACCTGCAGCGGACCATGCGTGAGATGCTCGACGGCGGTGACGCCGCCTGCGCGATCGAGGTCTCCTCGCACGCGCTCCAGCTGCGCCGCGCCGATGCGATCCACTTCGCGGCGGCGGTGTTCACCAACCTGACCCAGGATCACCTCGACTTCCATCCGACGATGGAGGACTACTTCCGCGCCAAGCGGCGGCTGTTCGTGGCCCACAAGCCGGCGGCGGCGGTCGTCAACATCGACGACCCCTACGGCGCCCGGCTGGCCGCACAGCTGCAGCACCCGATCACGTTCGCGCTGCACGCTGACGCCGACTACCGCGCGGTCGATCTCCGCAGTGACATCTCGGGTTCCGAGTTCACCGTCCGGACCCCCGACGGGACGCTCTCGCTGCGCTCGCCGCTGCGGGGCGAGTTCAACGTGTACAACGTGCTCGGCGCGCTCGCGGCCGCGCGCCTGCTGGGCGTCCCGGCGCAGACCTGCGCCGCGGCGATCGCGACCGCCGGACAGGTGCCGGGGCGGTTCGAGATCGTCGACGCCGGGCAGCCGTTCGCGGTCGTGGTCGATTACGCACACACGCCGGACTCACTCGAGAACGTGCTCAGAGCGGCCCGCGGTCTGACCCAGGCGCGGCTGATCGCGGTGTTCGGCTGCGGTGGTGACCGCGATCGCGGCAAGCGGCCGCTGATGGGCGCGATCGCCGGACGGCTCGCCGACCGGGCGATCGTGACCTCGGACAACCCCCGCTCCGAGGATCCCGACGCGATCGTCGCCGAGGTCCTTGCCGCCGCCCCCGGGCTCGAGCACGAGGTCGACCGCCGGGCCGCGATCGCGCGGGCGATCGCCGGGGCCGAGCCTGGAGACGTGGTCGTGATCGCCGGCAAGGGTCACGAGCAGGGCCAGGAGTTCGAGTCGGGGCGCAAGATCCCGTTCGACGACGTGACGGTGGCCCGCGAAGCGCTCGGCGCGCTGCAGGCGTCCGGCGCGAGCCGACGATGAGGAACTGGACAGCCCAGCAGGTCGCGGCCGCTGCCGGCGCCCGGCTGATCACCGCGCCAGACGACGGCGAAGGGCCAGAGCGCGTCACGATCGACTCGCGCGATGCGGGCCCCGGAGCCCTGTTCGTCGGTCTTCGGGGTCAGAGTCAAGACGGCGGCAGGTTCGCGCCGGCTGCGCTCCAGGCCGGGGCGTGGGGAGTGCTGGTCAGCGGCCCCAACGCGGACTTGGCACCAGGCGGCGGCGCCGTGCTGACCGCCGACGATCCTCTGAGCGCGCTGCAGACGCTCGCGACCGCCTGGCGGCGCGAGCTGGGCGCGCGGGTGATCGGCGTCACGGGCTCGACCGGGAAGACCTCGACCAAGGACCTGCTGTCGGCGCTGCTCACACGCGAACGGCGGACGGTTGCGTCGCGGGCCAACTACAACACCGAGATCGGGGTCCCGCTCGAGATCCTCCGGGCGCCGGCGGGCACCGAGGTGATGGTGCTCGAGATGGCGATGCGGGGAGCCGGCCAGATCGCCGAGCTGGCGTCGATCGCCGAGCCCGACGTCGCGGTGATCGTCAGCGTCGGCCCGGTCCATCTGGAGCTGCTGGGCACGGTCCAGAACGTCGCCGCTGCGAAGGCAGAGCTGATCGCGGGGCTGGCGCCGGGGGCGGTCGCGATCGTGCCCGCCGGCGAGCGGTTGCTCGACCCCCACCTGCGCTCCGACATACGAACGGTCACGTTCGGCGACCAGGGTGACGTCCGAATGGTCAGCGAGGACGAGCAGCGCATCGTGATCGACGCCCAGGGCGAGCGAATCGAGCTCGAGGCCCCGTTTCGCCAGGCACACCTCCGGGTCGACCTGCTGGCCGCGGTCGCGGCGGCGCTCGCGCTCGGCGTGACCCCGTCGGGCCGGGTCGAGCTCGAGCTGACCCCGGGCCGCGGCGAGACCGTGCAGCTGCCGGGCGGCCTAACGGTCATCGATGGCTGCTACAACGCGAACCCGATGTCGATGCGCGCCGCCCTCGCCGATCTCGATGCCACCGCCGCGCGGCTGAACGCCGCGCGGCGCGTCGCCGTGCTCGGTGACATGCTCGAGCTCGGCCCCGACGGGCGGGCCTACCACGCCGAACTTGGCGAGCTCGCCAACCGGGCCGGGGTCGACCTGCTGGTCACGGTCGGGCCGCTGGCGGCTTGCATCGCAGACTCGTTCGACGGCGAATGCCAGCCGGTCGCGGACGCGGCCGAGGCGGCCGCGATCGTCCCGGAGCTGCTCGACGAGGGCGACGTGGTGCTCGTCAAGGGCTCGCTCGGAGTCGGGCTCAAGCTCGTCTGCGACACGCTCGCGGCAGAAGCGCGGGCGATCTGATGGGTTCGGCCTCCGGCCCGGTACTGATCGCCGGCACGGCGTCGCTGCTGATGTGCCTGTTCCTCAGCCCCAAGTTCATCGAGTTTCTGCGGCGCCGCGAGTTCGGGCAGAACATCCGCGAGGAGGGGCCGGAGGGCCACAAGACCAAGGCGGGGACGCCGACGATGGGCGGGATCATCATCTTCGCCGCGATCGCGATCCCGTTCCTGCTGCTCTCGCACCGGCGTTGGGAGTCGATCGGCGTGTTCGGCGCCGCGGTCGCGTGCGCGCTGCTCGGCTTCGCCGACGACTACACCAAGATAGTCAAGCGGCGATCGCTCGGCCTCCGTGCGCGGACCAAGTTGGTGGTGACGATCGCGATCTCGGTTGGGCTGTGGTGGATCGCGACCCAGGAGGCCAATATCGCGCCGACGATCAAGCTCACGTTCGTCGATGTCAGCATCGACGTCGGACCGCTGTTCCCCCTGTTCGTCTACTTGGTCGTGGCAGGCACGACGACGGCGGTCAACTTCGCAGACGGGCTCGACGGGCTGGCGGCCGGCTGCGCGGCGATCGTGCTGCTCTCCTACATCGGGATCACGTTCATCACCCCCGGCGCGCACGATCTGGCGCTGCTGGCCGCGTGCCTGGTCGGCGCCTGCGTCGGGTTTCTGTGGTTCAACAGCTTCCCGGCCAGCATCTTCATGGGCGACACGGGCTCGTTGGGGCTCGGTGGCGCGATCGCCGGGCTGGCGGTGATGACCCAGACCGAGGTGCTGCTGATCCTGCTCGGCGGGATCTTCGTGATCGAGGTCCTGTCGGTCGTCCTCCAGGTGTTCTCGTTTCAGACGTTTCGCAAGCGGATCTTCCTGATGGCGCCGATCCACCACCACTTCGAGCTGCAGGGATGGTCGGAGACGAAGATCATCCTGCGCTTCTGGATCGTCGCCGCGGCGTGCGGAGCGATCGGCTTCGTCGTCTACCAGCTCAGCATCCGTGGCTGACCACCCGGCCCGCGCCGGCTGATGAAGCCCAGACCGCCGCTCCCTGGTGGTCCGTACCTGGTCGTCGGGCTGGCGCGCTCCGGGGTCGCCGCCGCGCTTGTTCTACGCGCCCGCGGAGAGGAGGTGATCGGATGCGATGCGGGCGCGCGATCGGACCCTGCACTTGCCGCTGCGGCGGGAAGGCTTTTGGAGGCCGGCGTCGAAGTCCACCTCGATGCGTCAGGCGACGCCATTGCCGCCCGCGCCGGGACGCTCATCAAGAGCCCCGGCGTACCTCAAAGTGCCCCCGTTGTCGCGGCGGCGCGCGATCGTGGGATCCCGGTGCTCGGCGAGGTCGAACTGGCGTGGCGGCTGGTCGGCAACGAGTTCGTCGCGGTGACCGGCACCAACGGCAAGACGACCACGACCGAGTGGATCGGCCACATCCACCGTGAGGCGGGCCTGCCGGTCGCAGTGGTCGGAAACGTGGGCACGGCGGCCGTCACGCTGGCCTTTGAGGACATCGGTGATGCGACCGTGGTCTGCGAGGTGTCCTCGTTTCAGCTCGAGGACACCGATGCGTTCGCGCCCGAGGTCGCGGTGCTGCTCAACCTCGAGCCCGACCATCTCGATCGCCACGGCACCTACGAGGCCTACACGGCGGCGAAGCTGAGGATCTTCGCCAACCAGAAGCCGGCCGACGCGGCGGTGATCCCCGACGACCTCGGACCGGTCGAAATCGGCGGCGGCGCGCGGCGGATCCTGTTCGGTGACAGCGCCGGGGCGGCGATGACGCTGCGTGACGGCGTGCTGTGGTGGGAGGACCGGCCGCTGCTCTGCGCCGCCGAGATCTCGCTGCCGGGCGAGCACAACCGCGCCAACGCGATGGCGGCCGCCGCTGCCTGCCTGTCGCGCGAGGTGGCGCCGGAGGCGGTCGCACGGGGGCTGAGGAGCTTCGCCGGGGTGCCGCACCGGCTCGAGCTGATTCGCGAGCGCGCCGGGGTCGTGTACATCAACGACTCCAAGGCGACCAACGTCGCGAGCACCGTGGTCGCGCTGCGCAGCTACCCGGGCGGCGTCCATCTGATCGCCGGCGGGCGCGGCAAGCAGCAGGACTTCGCGCCGCTCGCGCCGCTGGTCGGCGAGCGCTGCGTGTCGGTGTACCTGATCGGCGAGGCGGCGGGCGAGCTGGCGAGCGCGCTCGCGACCACCGGGGTGGAGCTCCGTCTGGTCGGCGACCTCGGGACGGCGGTCACCGAAGCGGCCGACGCTGCGCGCCCCGGCGAGACCGTCCTGCTGTCGCCCGCCTGCGCGAGTTATGACCAGTACAGAGACTTCGAAGCGCGTGGGGAGCATTTCCGCGCGCTCGTGGAGGCGCTCTGATGTCCGGGCGGCGGGCCGCGCCGCCGATCGAGCACCGGATCCTGATGACGGCGACGCTGTGCCTGCTCGCGTTCGGTGCCGTGATGGTCTACAGCGCCTCATCGCCGCTCGGCGTCCTCAACGGGCAGGGCAGCGGAACCGGGGACTTCTTCCGCTACCTGCTGTTCGGCGGGCTCGGCCTGGTGGCGATGTACTTCCTCGAGCGCCGAGGGATGTCGCTGCTCAACGCACAGGTGGCGACGCTCCTGCTGCTGGGGTCGTTCGTGCTGCTGGTGCTGGTGATGCTGCCCGGGTTCGGCGTCGTGGTCAACGGCGCTCGGCGGTGGTTCGCGGTCGGCCCGGTCCAGTTCCAGCCCTCGGAGCTGATGAAGATCGCCCTGGTGCTGTACGTCGCCAGATACCTGGCTGACCACCCGCGGCGGATGCGGGGCCTGCGCCAAGCGGTGATGCCGGTCGCGATCGTCGCCGCACCGGCATGCCTGCTGATCATCGTCGAGCCCGACCTCGGCACGGCGCTGGTGGTCGCGTTCACGATCACGATGCTGCTGATCGCCGGCGGGATGCCGATCCGCCACCTGGTGCTGATCGCGGTCGTGGTTGGCGGGCTGATCACGATCCTCGCGCTCGCGCAGCCATATCAGCGAGCCCGCCTGACCGCATTCCTGAACCCGTGGGCGTCGAAGTCGAGCGCCGGCTTCCAGGCCGTCCAGGGTCAGATCGCGCTCGGATCCGGCGGGCTGTTCGGCGTCGGGCTCGGAAAATCGGTCCAGAAGATCTACTACCTGCCCGAGGCGCAAACCGACTTCATCCTCGCGGTGATCGGCGAGGAGCTCGGCGTGCTCGGGATCGCGGGCGTGATCGTCCTCTACGGGATGATCGCCTACGCCGGGCTTCGCACCGCGCGCCGAGCCGTCGGGCGTTATGCGAAGCTGCTGGCGACCGGCCTCACGTCGCTGATCCTGTGTCAGGGAATCCTCAACATCTTCGTCGTGCTCGGGATCGCGCCATTGACCGGCGTGCCACTCCCGTTCATCTCCTATGCACCGACGAACCTGTGCGTGATGCTGGCTGCTGTCGGCGTGCTGCTCAACATCTCCCGGCCGGGAGCGCGACGACTGAAGGCGGTAGAGGCCCCCGAGAGTGACGCCGCCGATGATCGTGATCGGCGCCGGCGGGACCGCCGGGCACGTCGTGCCGGCGCTGGCGGTAGCCGACGCGCTGCGAGCTGACGGGGCGGAGGTCGTGTTCGTCGGCGGCGAGCGGGCCGAGCGCGAGCTCGTGCCCGCCGCCGGCTACGAGCTGCGGACGCTGAAGGTCGCGCCGCTCGCGCGCCGCAGCCTGACGGGCGCGCTGCGCACCGCGGTGGTCGACGCGGGCGCCGCCCGCGAGGCCCGCCGTCTGCTGCGCGAGCTCCGTCCCGCGGCGGTGCTGGGAGCGGGCGGGTATGCCGCCGGGCCGGTCGGGCTCGCGGCGGCCGTTGCCCGCGTGCCGCTGGTGCTGATGGAGGCAGACAGCCACCTCGGGCTCACGAATCGGCTGCTGGCGCCGCTCGCGCGCCGGGTCTGCCTCGCGTTTCCGATCGAGGGCCGGGACGGCGATCGCTACCTGTTGACCGGGCGGCCGGTGCCGCTGCCGGCGCAGGACCGGGCGGCGGCGCGGGTGCGGTTCGGGATCGGCGCTGAGGAGCAGTGCGTGCTGGTGTTCGGCGGCTCGCAGGGGGCGCGATCGATCAACGAGGCGGCGGTCGAGGCGTTCAAGGGAGCGCGGTTCAGGGTCCTGCACGCGGCCGGCGAGCGCGATCTGGGCCAATTGACATCTCCGGGCGCTCACTACGACCTCCGTGGCTACATAACCGAGTTCGGCGAGGCGCTGTCGGCCAGCGACCTGGTCGTCGCGAGAGCCGGCGGCTCGGTGTTCGAGGTCGCCGCGCACGGGCGCCCGATGGTGCTCGTGCCCTATCCGTACGCGACCGCCGACCACCAGACCGAGAACGCGCGCTTCATGGCGCGCGCGGGCGCGGCGATCGTGATCGCCGACTCCGAGCTGAGCGGGCCGCGGCTGGCCAACGAGGTCGGCAGTCTGCTCGCCGACCAGGGGCGGCTGGCCGCGATGGCGAAGGCATCGGCGCAGCTCGCGCGCCCGGAAGCGGCTCGGGAGATCGCAGCCGAGGTGCTGGCGGCGGCGGGGGCTGACCGCGCGCCTGTGGCCGCCGGCCAGTAGCGCGGGTGGCTGCCGGTCAGTAGGGCCGGCTGGGATATCTCGGACCCAGCCGAGCGTTGGCGTTCTGGGCCATGTGGATCGCGCGCGCGGGCCAGAAGTCGCCCGCCGGCGGGCCGCCGCCGCAGCCGCTGCTGTTGCCAGGCGGATGGGTCCACAGGAACGCATCGGCGCGCCTGAACCCGGTCGCGGTGGTGTCCCTCGGCCCGAGCCCGCGCCCCGGGGGGTTGCAGAGGTCCTCGTTGCCGTTGTGAACGCGGTCGTGGTTGCGCAGCGGTCCGTGGCCGTTGGTCGCCGTGTTGACGATGAAGTGGGCGCCATGGGTGAGGCGCGAGATCCTGGTCGCCCACCGGATCTCGTTGATCGTCCAGTTGTTGTGGGTGTCGTTGGTGAAGAAGCCGCGGATCCTGCGGACGCCGATCGCGTTCAGGATCCTGGCGGTGTAGCGAACCGGGTTGGAGTCCGAGTAGCCGGCCTCGACATAGACGACGGTATGCGGGAGCGCCTGCATCTTGCGCATCTCGTAGCGGAGATCGGCCTCCCATGCGTGCATCGAGCCGATCCTCGAGATGCAGCGCGAGGAGCCGATCGCGTCGAGCTCGAGCAGGTAGACGGCCGGCCGTCTACCGGTCGCGGCGGCCATCTCGTTGACGCGGCGATGGAACACGGGGTTGTAGGCCCGGATCTGGTGCGTGGTCGGACAGCCGCCCAGCGCCGCGTGCATGAAGTAGGTCGTGATGATCGGGATCGAGCCCGGGTCGGCGGTCATGTTCTGGCAGAAGATCTTCTCCGCCTGCGCGAAGATCGCCCCCGGGCCGCCGCCCTCGGAGTAGATGCTGAACCGCTGCGCCTCGGGCTGGGCGGCGATCTTCGACAGCTCGACGATCTCGTGCGCAACCCTCGAACTGGAGGCGATCCGGGCCTCCATGCGGCCGGCGTGCATCCGCTGCTGGAAGCGTGCCCAGGAGAGGGCGCTGGAGAACCGATCGGGGTTGGCCCCGAGCAGCTGAGCGATCGCCCCGGCGGCACGGCCATGGGCCGGACCGTCAACGAAGAAATTCGCTCCGCGGAGTGGGTCAGAGCCAGGCGCGACTCGAAGGTTCAGCGGGTTGGCGGGATCGCGCCGAGCCGGGTAGGGCTGCGCGCACTTCTGGGCGTTGGCGGCGTGCGCCTTCGCCTCGCCGGTCGCGGCCGAGGCGTGCGAGTGCATCGCGACGGCCGCGAGCACGGCGACGCCGAGCGCCGCCGCGACCGTCAGCCGCAGCGCACCCGCGTCGATCATCGTTCTGAGCCTGCCAATCAGAACGCCGCCAAGATACCGGATGTGGGCGCCGCGCTCGCTGGAACGTTGGTTCATATAGCCTGATCGACACACGACCCGGACTACTGCAAGATCGAGATGCTGTTTGGACAGGAGCATGTGAAGCGCTATCGGGCGACCGACGGCGCCGAGGGGCACGAATGGCGCGGTGCGAACGTCCTGCTGTTGACGACCACCGGGCGCCGGTCCGGCGAGGAGCACACGACGCCGCTGATCTACGGCGAGCAGGACGGGGACTACGTGATCGTCGCATCTCGCGGCGGGGCGCCGTCACATCCGGCCTGGTATCTGAATCTGGTCGCCGACCCCGAGGTGGAGCTGC
This sequence comes from uncultured Solirubrobacterales bacterium, assembly GCA_963770885.1. Lineage (GTDB taxonomy): Bacteria > Actinomycetota > Thermoleophilia > Solirubrobacterales > Solirubrobacteraceae > Palsa-465. Next base: position 100,395 of record CAVYRI010000006.1, read on the forward strand.
AGGTTCTCGCCGACCGTTTCCCGGCCCGCGCGCGGACTGCCGATAGCGAAGAGCGGTCGCGGCTGTGGAAGTTGATGACCGAGAGCTGGCCCGCCTACAACGACTACCAGGCCAAGACCGAGCGCGAGATCCCGGTGGTCGTGCTCGAGCGCTCCTGACCACCCGGCCCTGAGCACCACAGCAGCACACCAGGCCGACTGGTCGGGGCGCAAGCTTCACTTCGTCGGCATCGGGGGCGCCGGGATGAGCGGATTGGCGCTGATCGCAACGGCGCTTGGGGCGAGCGTGACCGGATCTGACCGGGCGGAGTCGCCCTACATCAAGCGGCTGCGCGAGCACGGGATCGAGCCGGTCATCGGACACGCGCGCGCCAACGTCCCCGCCGGCGCCGAGGTTGTCTATTCGAGCGCGATCATGACCGAGAACCCCGAGCGGGGCGTGGCCGCCCGCGAGCTGCACCGGGCCGACCTGCTCGCCGAGATCGCGGCGCTTCGGTGCTGCCTCGCGGTGACCGGGACGCACGGCAAGACGACCACCGCCGCGATGGCGGTCCATGCGCTTGCCGGGGCCGGTCTTGACCCCTCGTACGTGGTCGGCGGCGAGCTTCGTTCGACGGGGCTCAACGCTGGCTGGGGGTCGGGTGAGTGGATCGTGGTCGAGGCCGACGAGAGCGACCGCTCGCTGCTCAAGCTCGACCCCCAGATCGCGATCCTGACCAGCGCCGAGCTCGACCACCACACGACCTACTCGTCGAGGCTCGATCTCGAGCAGACGCTGCAGACGTTCATGGCGCGCGCCGGCGAGCGCGCGGTCGTGTTCAACCGTCCCGAACTGCTGCGCCTCTGCCCGCCCGGCTCGGCCTCGTATGACGCGCCTGACCCCCAGCTCGGGCCCGAGGGCTCGCGCTTTCAGTGGCGGGGAATCGAGGTCACACTCCCGGTCCCGGGCGCCCACAACGCCGCCGACGCGGCGGGGGCGCTGACCGCGTGCGCCCTGGCCGGAGCCGACCCGCAGCGGGCGGCCGCGGCGATGGCCAACTTCGTCGGCGCCCGGCGCCGCCTCGAACTGCTCGGCAGGACCGGCTCGGGCGCGCTCGTCTACGACGACTACGCGCACAATCCGACCAAGGTGGGGGCCGCGATCGCCGCCGTGCGGACGCTGCACCCCAGACGGGTGGTGGCGGTGTTTCAGCCTCACCTCTTCTCGCGCACGCGCGCGTTGGCACGGGAGTTCGGGGCCTCGCTCGCGGCGGCGGACGCGATCGTGGTGCTGCCCGTCTATCCGGCGCGCGAGGACGCCGCCGACTTTCCGGGCATCGACGGCCATCTGATCGCCGCGACCACGGCGGACGCCGCGGGCGGGCGGGCGGTCGCATGGATGCCGGAGTTCGACGAGGCGCGCACGCTGCTCGCCGGGTGGCTCAGGGACGGAGACGTCTGCCTGGTGATGGGCGCAGGAGACGTCGACTCGCTGGCCCGTTCGCTGGTGGTCTGAACCGGCCGGTCGCGCGCAGCTCGCGCACGGGCGGCTCTCAGCCCGCCGGGCCGCCTTCTACGCTGCCGTGACGATGACCGAGGTCCCGGAGGGCATCGAGCGCGACTACCCGCTCGCGCGGCTGACGACGATCCGCGCCGGCGGCAACGCCGAGCTGTTCGCGAAGGCCGGCTCGATCGAGGCGCTTGAGCGGATCCTCACTTGGGCCGCGGAATCGGGGCTCGAGGTAGGGGTGGTGGGCTCGGGGTCGAACCTGCTGGTGGCGGACGCGGGAGTCCGCGGACTGGTGCTGAAACTTGATCGGGAGCTGAGCGAGATCGAACTCGACGGAACGCGAATCAACTGTGGGGGCGGCGCGCGCCTGCCGACGGTCTCAGCGCGCGCGGCACGGGCCGGTCTGACCGGCATCGAGTTTGGCGTCAACATCCCGGGCACTGTCGGTGGGGCGGTGCGGATGAACGCCAATGCCTACGGCGGCGAGCTCGCCCGGGCGCTGGACTGGGTCGACATCGTCAGCGCGGCGGGGACCGAGCGGCGGCTGCCCGAACAGCTCGGCTTCGCGTACCGGCGCTCCGGGCTCACCGCCGGGGAGGTCGTCGCCCGCGCCTCGTTCGCGCTGCAGGCCTCAGAGCCCGAGGAGGTCAAGCGGACGCTCGCCGACATGCGCCGCCGGCGCCGCGAGGCGCAGCCGTCCGGGATCAAGACGTTCGGCTCGACGTTCAAGAACCCCGATGATCCGCGGGCGCAGGGACGAAGCGCAGGCCAGCTGCTCGACGCCGCCGGGTGTCGCGGGCTGCGAATCGGCGGCGCCGGGTTCTCGGCCAAGCACGCGAACTTCGTCGAGAACTTCGGTGACGCGACGACGGCCGACGTGGTCGCGGTGATGGCCGAGGGCCGACGGCGCGTCAAGGAGCGGTTCGGCGTCGAGCTCGAGCCCGAGGTCCAGGCGCTCGGGCCGGTCTCGCTGCCGGCGGAATGGACCCACCGATGAGCGTCTGGCCCCGCCTCGGCGGCAGGTTTGACGCTCGTCGTCGCTCAGCAACCCGGACGGGCCGCTTCCGTTTCAGGCCCGGCCGCCGGCTGATCGCGGCACTGGTCGCGACCGCGGTGCTGCTCGTCGGCGCGTACTTCTGGCTGCGCGACTCCTCGCTGGTCGCGGTGCAGCAGGTGAAGGTCACGGGCGCCAGCGGACCGGATGCGGCCCGGATCCGCACGGCGCTGGTCGCGGCGGCCCGCAACATGACCACCCTCGACGTGAATCTGGGCCAACTCAAGACCGCGGTCCAGCCCTACCCCGACGTCAAGAGCATCGACGTCGCCACCAAGTTCCCGCACGGGATGCGAATCCGGGTGATCGAGCAGATGCCGGTCGCGGTGGTGATGGAGGCCGGCCGGCGGATCCCGGTCGCCGGCGACGGCACGCTGTTGCACGACGTCACGGCAGCCTCGACGCTGCCGGTGATCTCACTCGGAGTCCCGCCGGGGGGGCCGCGACTGACGGGCTACGCGCTCAGCGAGGTCCGGCTGCTGGCGGCGGCGCCGTATCAGCTGCTGGCGAAGATCGGCGGCGTCAGCGACGGACCCGCGCACGGGTTGGTCGCACAGCTGCGTGACGGGCCTGCGATCTACTTCGGCGACGGTGGCCGGCTGGTCGCGAAATGGAACGCGGCCACGGCCGTGCTCGCCAGCCGCGACTCGGCCGCAGCGGTGTACGTCGACGTCACCGACCCGAATCGTCCGGCCGCCGGAGCGGGGTCGGACTCGACCGCCTCGGCGGGTTCGACATCGGGGACGGCGACGACTCCCGGAGGCTCGACCACGCCCTCCAACTGAGGGTGAAGCTCAACCTGAGGGTGATGGCACCGAAGCGCCTAGTCTCTGCCGCTGATCGAGAGTTCCTGCTTCTGCAACGAACGTTGCGAAGTCCCAGCGCCCGTTGACTTCTCGCAACAGAAGGTCATAACGTGCCAAACTGCCTGCACAGATAAGCAGGCGTTTAAACACTCAACCCTATATCGAGGGTCGGACGGAAACACAGCGAGGGGTCGGACGGGAACTCATGGAAAGCGGCAGCTATCTGGCAGTCATCAAAGTCGTCGGCGTCGGCGGCGGCGGCACCAACGCCGTCAACCGGATGGTCGATGCGGGTCTGCGCGGGGTGGAGTTCGTCGCCTGCAACACCGACGCCCAGGCGCTCGCGATGTGCGACGCCGACATCAAGCTCAACATCGGCCACGAGCTGACCAAGGGGCTCGGGGCCGGGTCCAATCCCGACGTCGGGCACGGCGCCGCAGCCGAGTCGCGCGATGACATCAAGGAGGCGCTGAAGGGTGCCGACATGGTGTTCGTCACCGCCGGCGAGGGCGGCGGCACCGGAACAGGCGCCGCGCCGGTGATCGCCGAGATCGCCAAGAACGAGATCGGCGCGCTGACCGTCGGCGTCGTGACGAGGCCGTTCACGTTCGAGGGAACGCAGCGGGCGCGCCAGGCCGACGAGGGAATCCAGCGGCTGCGCGAGAACGTCGACACGCTGATCGTGATCCCGAACGAGAAGCTGCTCGCGATCGTCGAGCGGCGCACCTCCGTTCTCGACGCGTTCCGCGAAGCCGACAACGTTCTGCGTCAGGGCGTCCAGGGGATCACCGACCTGATCACGATCCCGGGGTTGATCAACCTCGATTTTGCCGACGTGCGGACGATCATGCACGACGCCGGCAGCGCGCTGATGGGAATCGGCACCGCGGCCGGCGAGAATCGCGCAAGCGAGGCCGCGAAGGTCGCGATCTCATCGCCGTTGCTCGAGGAGTCGGTCGAGGGGGCGATGGGGATCCTGCTCAACATCACCGGCGGCCACGACCTCGGGCTATTCGAGGTCAACGAGGCGGCCGAGCTGGTCCAGAGCGCGGCCGATTCGAACTCGAACATCATCTTCGGAGCGGTGATCGACGACGCGCTCGGTGACGACGTGCGGGTGACGGTGATCGCGACCGGCTTTGACCACGGCCATCGCAGCCCGAGCACCGCACGCGAGGTCACTCGCCGCGAGCGCCGCGACCGCGACGTGACGATGGACGATCGCCAGCGCTCGTCGCTGGAGATCTCCGACGACGACATCGACATCCCGTCGTTTCTCAAAGACCGCTGATCGAGCCGCTCAGCGCACCATTTGAACCCGGCTAAAGCAGCGGGTCGGTGTACTAGCCTGCTGTCGGTGCCCTCCGTCGCCGAGAGCCTCCGGCACAGCCCACTGCACGAGCAGCACGTGGCTGCGGGCGCCAAGCTGGTCGGCTTCGCGGGCTTTCAGATGCCGCTCCAGTACGCGGGCATCCGCACCGAGCACGCTGCCGTCCGCAACCACAGCGGCGTGTTCGACGTTTCGCACATGGGCCAGATCGAGGTCAGGGGCCCCGGTGCCGCGGAGCTGCTGCAGCGGCTGCTGTCCAACGACGTCCGCCGGCTACCCGAGGGCGGCGCTCAGTACGGCGTCTGCTGCCGCGAGGACGGAGGCGTGCTCGATGACCTGTTCACCTACAGGCTCGCCGAGTTCCATTTCCTCACGGTCACCAACGCCGCCAACCACGAGCGCGACCTGGCGTGGTTTCAATCCCACCTCGGGCCGTTCGACGCCGACGTCGTCGACCGGCGCGACGACTTCGCAATGCTCGCCGTCCAGGGGCCCGAGGCGCGCCCACTCCTGACAGCGCTTGCCGATGGCGGGCTGCCTCCCAGGATGCACTGCTGCCAGCGCACGGTCGCCGGGATCCCGATGCTCGTCTGCGGAACCGGATACACGGGGGAGGACGGGGTCGAGCTGCTGCTCGATCCACGCCACGCGCCCGCAGCCTGGGACGCGCTGCTCGCAGCCGGCGTGACACCCGCCGGGCTCGGCGCGCGCGACACGCTGCGGCTCGAGGTCTGCTACTGCCTGTACGGGAACGATCTGAGCGAGGATCGCGGCCCGATCGAGGCTGGGCTGGGCTGGTGCTGTCGCGAGCAGACGGGCTTCATCGGCTCTGAGAGCGTCGCGCGGACGCGGGCTGACGGCCCTGCCCAGAAGCTGGTCGCGTTCACGATCGACGGTGACGGGATCGCGCGCCAGGGCAACGAGGTCGCCGGCGGCGGGGTGGTCACCAGTGGGACGTTCTCCCCGTCGCTTGAGCGGGGTATTGGTATGGCGTACGTCGACGCCGCGCAGGCAGAGCCCGGCACGACGCTTCAGATCGACGTCCGCGGCCGGACGCGCACCGCGGTCGTCGAGCCCAAGCCGATCTACAAGAAGGAGCCGTGACGACGTGGCAGATGCAAGCTACCCCGACGACCTGCTCTACCACCCCGACCACGACTGGGCCCGGGTCTCCGGAGACGAGGCGACGTTCGGGATCACGTGGTACGCGCAGGACTCGCTCGGCGAGGTCGTGTTCTTTGACCCGCCACAGGTGGGCGCTCAGGTCAACAAGGACTCCGCCTACACCGAGGTCGAATCGGTCAAGGCGGTGTCCGACGTGGTCTCGCCACTGAGTGGCGAGGTCGTGGCCGTCAACGAGGCGCTGGGTGACAAGCCCGAGACGATCAACGAGGACCCCTACGGCGAGGGCTGGCTGGTCAAGGTCAAGCTCACAGACCCGTCCGAACAGGAGTCGCTGCTGGACTCCTCGGGCTATCAGGCGACCCTTCAGTGAGCGAGTACACCGCCGCAACTGACGAGGATCGGCGCGAGATGCTGGCGTCGATCGGCGTCGAGCGGATCGAGGACCTGTTTGCCGATATCCCCGGCGACCTCAGGCTCTCAGCGCCACTGGCGCTCGGAGCTGGCCTCGCCGAGCAGGAGGTGTATGACGAGCTGCGGGCGCTCGCGGGCCGCAACTCGAGCACCGAGGACGAGATCTCGTTTTTGGGAGCAGGGATGTATGACCACTACGTGCCGGCGCTGGTCGATTCGATCATCAGCCGCTCGGAGTTCCTGACCCCGTACACCCCCTATCAGCCCGAGGTCTCCCAGGGCGGGCTGCAGGCGATGTTCGAATACCAGACCGCCATCTGCGAGCTGACCGGGATGCCGATCTCCAACGCGTCGGTGTACGAGGGGCCGAGCGCCGTAGCCGCCGCCGGCTACGTCGCCAAGCTCACCAACTCGCGGCGGCGGTTCGTGGTCTCGCGCGGAGTGCACCCGCACGCCCGCGAGACCCTGGCGACGCTCGCCCACGGATGGGCGATGGAGGTCACCGAGGTCCCGCTGCAGGCCGGCGCGACGACCCTCCCCGAGCTCGACGAGGACGTCAGCGCCGTGATCGTCGCGCAGCCGAACTTCCTCGGCGCGATCGAAGATCTCGAGCCGCTGGCAGCCGCGGCCCATAAGGTCGGCGCGCTGATCATCTGCTCGTGCGATCCGATCCCGCTCGCGCTGCTGCGCACCCCCGGCGAGTGCGGCGTCGATCTCGCCGTCGGCGAGGGCCAGACGCTCGGCAACCGGCTGGACTTCGGCGGCCCGTCATTCGGCTTCTTCACCGCGACCGAGGCGCTGCTCAGGCGGATCCCGGGACGGATCGCGGGCGAGACGCATGATCTCGACGGCAAGCGCGGCTTCGTGCTGACGCTTCAGACCCGCGAGCAGCACATCCGCCGCGAGAAGGCCACCTCGAACATCTGCACCGCGCAGGCGCTCAACGCGCTCGCCGGGATCATCTACCTGAGCTGGCTCGGCCAGGCCGGGATCGTCGAGCTTGCCGAGCTGCTGGTGCAGCGAACCGCGTACGCGCGGGAGCGCCTGGCGGGACTCGACGGCGTCACGCTGCTGCACGACCAGCCGGTGGTGCGCGAGTTTGCGCTGGCGCTCGACGCACCCGCGGAGCGCGTGATCGAGCGCTGCCTGGAGCGCGGAATCAACCCTGGCTACCCACTCGCTCGCGACTACCTCGAGTACGGCGACGGGCTGCTGGTCGCGATCACCGAGCGCCGAACCCGGACCGAGATCGATGCGCTGGTGACCGCGCTCGGGCAGGCTGTGGCGGCGGAGCGCAAACGCGACTATGAGCGAGTCGGGGCATGATTGCCGCTGCCGATGACGAGCTGACGATCTTCGATCGCTCCAAGCCGGGCCGCCGCGCGTTCGTCGCCCCAGCGCTCGACGTTCCCCAGCGCCCGCTCGACGAGCTGCTCGAACCGAGGCTCCGCCGCGAACGGCCCGCGCAGCTGCCCGAGGTCTCCGAACCCGAGATCGTGCGCCACTTCAACCGGCTCTCGAAGCGCAACTTCGACCTCGACACCGGCTTCTATCCGCTCGGGTCCTGCACGATGAAGCACAACCCCAAGCTCCACGAGCGAGTCGCCGGACTGCCGGGCCACGCCAAGCTCCATCCGCTGCAGCGCCCCGACCGCGCTCAGGGGGCGCTCGAGCTGATGTGGCGGCTGCAGAGCGACCTGGCCGAGATCGCCGGCCTCCCGCACGTGTCGCTCCAGCCTTCGGCGGGGTCACACGGCGAGCTCGCCGGCGTGCTGCTGACCCGCGCCTTCCACGAGGACCGCGGCGAACGGCGCACGCAGGTGCTGACTCCCGACACCGCCCACGGGACCAACCCGGCGACGGTCACGATGGCCGGCTACGACGTCGTCCACATCGGCACCGACGAGCACGGCAACGTCAACCTCGACGACCTGCGCGAGAAGGCGACCGACGAGGTGGCCTGCCTGATGCTCACCAATCCCTCGACGTTGGGGCTGTTTGAGCCGGCGATCGAGGAGATCGCCGAGATCGTTCACGACGTCGGCGCGACGCTCTACTACGACGGCGCCAACCTCAACGCGATCATGGGCATCTGCCGTCCGGGGGACATGGGCTTCGACATCGTGCATTTCAACCTGCACAAGTCGTTCACCCAGCCACACGGAGGCGGCGGGCCGGGCGCGGGGCCGATCGCTGTCGCGGAGCGGATCGAGCCGTTCCTGCCCCGGCCGCAGGTCGTGCGCCGCTCGCAGGGCTCCGACGGCGACGCCGCCTACGTCTACGACCTCGACTACGACCGTCCCAAGTCGATCGGCCGCCTGCGGGGCTTCCAGGGCAACTACGGCGTGTTCGTCCGCTCCTACGCATACATCCGCTCGCTCGGCGCGGCGGGGCTGCGGGGCGTCTCCGAGGTTGCGGTCCTGAACGCCAACTACCTGCTCGCGAAGCTGCGCGCCGAGGGGGTGGCCAGATATCTGCCGGCCGCCTACGACCGGCTGTGCATGCACGAGTTCGTGCTCTCCGGAGCGCCGATGAAGCGCGAGCTGCAGATCCGAACCCTCGATCTGGCAAAGAGGCTGCTCGACCACGGGGTTCATCCCCCGACCGTCTACTTCCCGCTGCTGGTCGAGGAGGCCCTGCTGGTCGAGCCGACCGAAACCGAGACCAAGGAGACGCTCGACCGGTTCGCCGAGATCCTGGCTGAGATCCTGCGCGAGGCGGGCGAGGACCCCGAGATTGCGCGTGGAGCGCCGTACACGACCCCGGTGCGGCGGCTGGATGAAGCCGCCGCGGCGCGTCGGCCGGTCGTGCGTCAGGCGCTGTGAGCGCGCGGCGGCCGATCCGTCATAGGCTGAGGCAATGCGATTCGTGATCTTCGGCGCCGGGGCGATCGGCGGCGCGGTTGGCGCGAGGCTCGCGCAGGCGGGGTTCGATGTGGCGCTGATCGCGCGCGGCGAGCACCTGGAAGCGATCCAGCGCGACGGTCTTGAGTTCCAGACTCCGGTGCAGCGCTCCGTGCTGGCGCTGCCGGCGGCCGAGGACCCGGCCGAGCTCGGTCTCGGCGACCCAGGCGACGTGGTCCTGCTGGCGACCAAGAGCCAGGACACGGCCGGAGCCCTGGCACGGCTGCGGCTCGCCGGGGCGAGCCATGTACCAGTCGTCTGTCTTCAGAACGGGGTCGACAACGAACGCTGCGCGCTGCGCGTGATGGACGCCGTCTACGGCGCCGTGGTGATGCTGCCGGCCGCGCATCTGAAGCCCGGCGTGGTGCTCGCCTACGGAGCACGGGCGACCGGGATCATCGACATCGGCCGCTTCCCGCACGGCGCCGACGACCTGTGCGACGCGGTCACTGACGCACTGACTGCCGCGACGTTCGAATCGCAACCGCGCGCGGACGTGATGCGCCTCAAGTACGCCAAGCTGATGCTCAACCTCGGCAACGCGGTCGACGCCCTGTGCGGGCCGGGCGAGCGCAGCGACGAGGTGACCGAGCTTGCCAGAGCGGAGGGGCAGGCGGCCCTCACCGCCGCGGGGATCGAGTTCGAGGCCGAACACGTCAGCGACCTGAGCGGCCGCTGGGAGCGGATCGGAGTCCAGCCGATCGGCGACAACCCGCGCGCGGGGTCGTCGACCTGGCAGAGCCTGGCGCGCGGCACCGGGGCGATCGAGACCGACTACCTCAACGGCGAGATCGTGCTGCTCGGCGCCCTGCATGGGGTGCCGACGCCCGTCAACGCGGCGCTCTGTGAGCTCGCCGCGCGGGCCGCCGCTCGCGGCGCGCGACCTGGCGAGCTGCCGGTCGACGAGATCCTGGCGGTTGCCGCGTGAGGCGGGCCGCCTGCGATCGCCGGCGGAGGGTCGGCCGATGACCTCGGTCAGCGACAGCCGGATCGCCACCGCTGCGACCGAGATCGCCGAGCGTGGCGAGCGTGAGCTCGAGCAGCTGGTGGGGATCTCATCGCCGTCGGGCGATATTCCCGGCGCCGAGGAGGCGCTCGCGCTGTGCGCGTCACTGCTTCCCGGGGGCGCGCTGACCGAGCGCGTGGAGTGCTCGACGCCTGGGAGCGCCCCCGATCTGATCGCGACCGTGCCGGGGGCCGGCGTGCGGAAGGTGATGCTGCTCGGTCACGTCGACACGGTGATCGGCCACGGAGCCCACCAGCCGCTGCGCCACGACGGCGACCGGCTGTACGGGACCGGGACAGCCGACATGAAGGGCGGCGTGGTGCTGTCGCTCGGGGTCGCCAGGGAGCTCGCACGCGACCCGTCCTCGTTCGCCGAGCTGGCGGTGCTGCTGGTGACTGACGAGGAGTGGCGGGTGGCGCCGTTCGTGCACACCTCCCGATTCGCCGGCTATGACGCATGCCTGTGCTTCGAGGCCGGCGAGCGCGGCCCAGACGGCGAGGAGGGCGTCGTCGTCCGGCGCAAGGCCGCCGGGACGCTGCGGGTGACCGCGACCGGGCGCGCCTCGCATTCGGGCAGCGCCCCGGACCAGGGTCGCAACGCCCTGCTGGCGCTGGCCGCGACCGCCCAGTCGGTGTCCGAGATGCACGATCCCGCCGGGGCGCAACGGCTCAGCGCGGTACCGACCGTGATGCGATCGGGCGACGCCTTCAACGTCGTGCCCGCGGCCGGCGAGCTGATCTTCGATCTCCGCGCGCGCAGCCTCGAGGCGTTCGAGCCGGTGCTCGCGCGGGTGCCGCCCGAACTCGACGACGTCAAGCTCGATGCACGGATGCAGCGGCTGTGGCCGGGAATGGATGCACGGCAGGCCACCGCCCCCGTGCTCGAGCGGGCCTCCGACCAGCTCGGCCGCCCGATCGTCGGTGTCCCCCGCGGCGGCGCCAGCGACGCAAGCCATTTCGCCGCGGCGATCAAGCTCACGATTGATGGGCTCGGACCGAGGGGCGGCGGGGCGCACACCCCCGACGAGTTCGTGCTGCGCGACGCGCTCAGAGCCCGGGCCGAGGTGGCGCTGGCGATCGCGCTGCAGACGCTCGCGTAAGAGTTCGATCAAGATCGCCGCGCCGACCTCGCAGATCGCGATTCACGTGCCATCCTTTGGTGTTGTGAGCAGCAAGGTCTCCGGTCTGAGCAGCAAGGTCCCGGCCAAGAGCCGTGAGTCGGTCCAGGGCCTGATCCTGCTGACCGGGATCGTCGCGCTGATGTGGATCCTCGAGGTGATCAACTCGCTCGACCACAAGGCGCTCGACAACAGCGGCGGGATCTACCCGCGCAACGTCGACCATCTGTGGGCGATCTTCACCGCTCCGTTTCTGCACGTCAGCTTCACGCACCTGATCGACAACACGATTCCGTTCGTGTTCATGGGCGTGATCATCGCGCTGTGGGGCGCCGCCAGGCTGGCGCTGGTGACATTGATCGTGATCGTCGTCGGCGGGCTGGGCACGTGGCTGATCGCTCCCGCGGGCACCGACACGGTTGGAGCCAGCGGGATCGTGTTCGGGTATGCGACCTACCTGTTCGCGCGCGGCGTGTTCAACCGCAACATGCTCGAGATCCTGATCGGGATCGTCGTCGCGGTGGTGTGGGGCGGCGCGCTGCTGGCGAGCGTCGTGCCGCACCCGGGGATCTCGTGGCAGGGGCACGTGTGCGGGGCGATCGGCGGCGTGGTCGCCGCGTGGCTGCTGGCGCGTCCGCGCGCCGGGGCGGACTCGAGAACCGGCTCGGGCTCCGGCGGGGGCAGCGCTCCCGAAAGCGACCCGCTTTCACGGGCGCTCGCCCAGTAGTCGCCGCACCGAAAGCAGGTAGCCTCGGGCCGATGCGGATCTTCTCCGGCATCCAGCCGACGGGGCGCAAGCACCTGGGCAACTACATCGGCGCAATCACCCAGTACGTCTCCGGGCAGGAGCGCGGTGACGCGATCTATTGCATCGTCGACCTGCACGCGATCACCGTCGCCTACGACCCCGAGACGCTGCGGGGCTCGGTCCACGACACGGCCGCCATCCTGCTGGCCGCGGGCATTGACCCGGAACGGTGCATCTTCTTCCGCCAGGCCGACGTCCGTGAGCACACCGAGCTGTGTTGGCTGCTGACCAGCGTGACCGCCTACGGCGAGCTCAACCGCATGACCCAGTTCAAGGAGAAGTCGGCCAGCCAGCGTGACCTGATCTCGGCCGGGCTGTACATCTATCCGGTCCTGCAGGCCGCCGACGTGCTCGCTTACCGAACCGACGAGGTCCCGGTCGGCGAGGACCAGCGCCAGCACATCGAGCTCACGCGCGACGTGGCCGAGCGCTTCAACGCCCGCTTCGGCGAGACGCTGGTGCTGCCCGAGGTGCGGGTGCCCGAGGTCGGCGCGAGGATCATGGACCTCCAGGCTCCCGAGAAGAAGATGTCGACCACCGGAGGAACCGAGCAGGGAACCGTGCTGGTGCTCGACCCTCCCGACACGATCGCCAAGAAGATCCGCTCGTCGGTAACCGACTCTGGCAGCGAGGTGCTCCGCGGGCCCGACAAGGCCGGGATCACGAACCTGATCGAGATCATGGCGGCGGTCAACGGCAGCACGCCTGAGCAGATCGAGCAGCAGTTCGACGGGCAGGGCTACGGAGCCTTCAAGACCGCCGTGGCAGAGGCGGTGATCGACTACCTGGCGCCGGTCCGCGGGCGCTACGACGAGCTCCGCTCAGACGTCGCCGGGCTCGAGGCGGTGTTTGCGGCGGGCGCCGCGAAGGCCCGGGCGATCGCGACGCAGACCGTGGCCGACGTCCGTGACGTGATGGGCGTCGGAGCGGTCCGGGCGCGCAGCTAACGTCTGCGCCGTGGCTCTCGCAGACCTCGAGCTCGACCTGGATGTGTTCGCGGGCCCGTTTGACCTGCTGCTGACCTTGATCCTGCGCGAGGAGGTCGATCTGCTCGAGGTGGACCTGGCCGATGTCGTGATCACCTACATCGACCACCTCGAGCAGCGCGGCGAACTCGATCTTGAGGCGGCGACCGAGTTCCTGGTCCTGATCGCGGCCCTGCTGGAGCTCAAGTCACGGCTGCTGCTGCCCGGTGAGGAGCTCGAGGAGATCGAGCTCGATCCCGGCGAGGCGGCCGAGGAGCTGCTCGCGCGGCTGCTGTCGGCACACCGCTACCGCGCCGCCGCGGCCCACCTTCGCGAGCGGCTCGAGGAGCAGGAGGGCTACCGGTTTCGCTCCGCGCCGCTGCCGCCGGCACTGCGCAAGGCGTCGCTGGCCGACGCCCGCGCCGTGTATGACCCGGCAACGCTCACCGCCGCGATCGGTGAGCTGCTGGTGCTGCCGCCGCCGGTCGACCTGCGCCACGTCACGATCGCCAAGGTCACGGTCGCCGAGCGGCTGGCTCATCTCAGGAAACTGCTCGCTCGCGGGAGGTTCACGTTCTCAGAGGCGGTCGCGCGATCGGACCGCGTGACGGTGGCGGTGACCCTGTATGCGCTGCTCGAGCTCTACAAGCAGGGCGAGGCGACCTGGATCCAGGAGCAGCCGTTCGCGGAGATCACGATCGAGTCAGCCGCGGCGCAGCGGAGGATGACCGCATGACCACCGCCGGCCAACTCGAGCGCACCCTCGAAGGGCTGCTGTTCCTGAGCTCGGATCCCGTCACCGCGGACGCGCTGGCGGACGCGACCGGCGTCGAGCTGCACGAGGTCGTCACGGCACTCGAGCGCCTTCGGGAGAGCTTTGAGTTCGAACGCCGCGGCCTCGTCGTCCGCGAGCTGGCCGGCGGCTACGTGCTCAGCACCCATCCCGACGTCGAGCCCGCCGCGCGGCGGCTGCTGGCCAGGCCGAGGACCCCGGCGTTGACCCCGGCGCAGGCCGAGACCCTGGCGATCGTCGCCTACCTGCAGCCCGTCTCACGGCCCGAGATCGCCCGGATCCGGGGCGTCAGCGCCGAGTCGGCGGCGATGACGCTGCTCGAGCGAGGGATCATCGAGGAGGCGGGCCGGTCGCAGTTCGGGGCCGTGCTCTACCGCACCACCGAGCTGTTTTTGCGGCTCTTCGGCCTTGACTCGGTCAAGGAGCTCCCCGACGTGACCGAGTTCGATCCCGCGCCGGAGCTCGAACACGAGCTGCGCGAGCGGCTGATGCGGGCGGGGGAGGCGCGGGCCGGCGTGTCGGGCGCCGTGGTGACGGCCGAGCCCCCCGCCGGCGTCTCGGACGCGATGGTGACGGCCGGGCCCGACCAGCCAGCCTAGATCCCCAGAAACTCGACCGCCGCCCGCCCGTCGTCCGCCAGCGCCCGCTGATCGGCGGCCGAAATGCTGACCAGCGGTTCGATCTGCACCTCGCCGGCGGCGATCCGCCAGACCGCCGCGGCCCTGCCGTCGACGAGCGCAAAGCCGCGGAAGATCCCACCGCTGACCACGTGCGGCTCCAGCTGGTCCAGCAGCTCGGCCCGCGAGCGCCAGCCGAGCAGCACCGGCTCATAGGCGCCCAGCAGTCGCGGTGGCGGTAGTGGCGCCGCCCGCGACCGCTTCCGGAGCTCGAGCAGCCCGTCCGGCCGCTGTACAAGCTCGCCCGCAATCGCCTCAAACCCCGAGCGCGCGGTGCCGAGCGGGACGCCGGCCCAGCGCGCGAGGTCGGCGGCCTCGGCGGGGCCGTGACCGGCCAGGTACCGCCGTGCCAGCTCGGCGAGCGCGACGTCGCGGTCGAACCTCGGCTTGGCAGGCAGCCAGTCGCTGACCAGCGCGTAGGCGTGCTGGCGGCCGATCATCGGCCCCCGCACGACACTCCCGTCGAGCGCGGCGGCGAACATCACGTGGATGAACGCCTGTCCGTCGGTCGGGATCGCGGCCCCCCGCAGCCGCTCGCGCAGTGCCGGCCCGGTCATCGGGCCGTTGGCGGCCAGCGCGCGCTTGACCAGCGACACCGCGCGGCGCGCCTGAGCCGCGGTGACGCCGTGCTGGGCCAGCCGGGTCAGGTTCGAGGTCCGCAGCTGCGGCGTGGTCAGAGCATGCAGCCAGAAGTAATCCTCGCTGCGCACCAGGTGCAGCGTGCCCCTGTTTAGCCAGGTGATCAGCAGCGACCGCTCATCGGTCAGCAGCCGGTCGACCTCGGCGGCGGTTGTGCCCTGACTGCGCGCCCTGATCGCCAGCCGCGCACCGCGTGGGTCCTGGCCCTGGACCGCGAGCAGACGATTGACGACCGCCACCGGGTCAAGTGCCGGGCGGCCGGCCAGCAGCTGCGCGGTCAGCCGCCGCGCGAGCGTCGTCACAGCGCCGGCGCGGCCGCGCGGGCGACCGCGAGCTGACCGCAGGCGGCGTCGATGTCGCGACCTCGGGTGAGCCTCACGGTGGCGCCGATCCCCTGGCGCTCGAGCTCGGCCCTGAATGCCTCGATTGCCTTCGGGCTGGAGCCGGCGTAGGGCGAGCCGGTCGGGTTATACGGGATCAGGTTGACCTTGAACGTCCGCCGGTCGAGAACCGCCGCCAGGCTCCGCGCCTGCGCGAACGAGTCGTTGACCCCCGCGAGCATCACGTACTCGACGAACACCATCCGCCGCTTGCGCTCGTAGTAGCGGCGGCACGCCTCGAGCACGTCAGCCAGCGGATAGCGGTCGTTGACCGGCATCAGCTGCGAGCGCAGCTGCTCGTCGGCAGCGTGCAGCGAGAGCGCGAGGCGGATCGGCATCGGCTCGGCGGCGAGTCGGTCGATCCCGGGAATCCAGCCGATCGTCGAGATCGCCGTGTGGCGTTGGCTGATCCCGATCTCGGGCAGTAGCGCGCACGCCGCGAGCACGGCGTCGATATTCATCATCGGCTCGCCCATGCCCATGAAGACCGCGTGATCGACCGGTCCGCCGCGACGGAAGTGCAGCGCCTGGTCGATGATCTCGGAGGCGGTGAGGTTGCGGCCGAAGCGCATCTGCCCGGTCGCACAGAAGGTGCAGGTCAGCGGACAGCCCGACTGCGAGGAGAGGCACAGCGACCGCCGTCCGTCGCGATAGCTCATCAGCACGGTCTCCAGCGGACGGCTGTCGGCGGTGCGCAGGAGCGCCTTGATCGTTCCGTCACGGGCGTGAGCCTCGTGTTCGAGCGTCAGGCTCGAGAACGGGACGTCGCGCTGCAGCGCCGAACGGAGCGCGAGCGGCAGGTCGGTCATCGCGTCAAAGCCGGTCGCCCCCTGCGCCGCCCACCGCCAGACCTGCCGGTTGCGGTACTCGGGCTCGCCGAGCTCTGTCAGCGCGCGTTTGAGAAGCTCGAAGTCCATCGTCGCTCTCTATGGTGCCATCGCCATGCGCCTAGCGAAGTTCCTGGCCACGGCCGGCGTCGCCTCGCGCCGCTCGGCTGAGCGGATCATCGGCTCGGGGCGGGTGACCGTCGACGGCGAGCAGGTGCTCGACCCTGCCCGCGATGTCGGACCCGACGACGCCGTCGCGGTCGACGGCGAGCTCATCGCGCCGGCGACCGAGCGCGTGGTCTACGCGGTCAACAAGCCGGCCGGTGTGGTCAGCACCGCCAGCGACCCCCAGCGCCGGCCTACGGTCGTGTCGTTGATCGATTCACCATTGAGGCTGTATCCGGTCGGGAGACTCGACATCGACGTCACCGGCCTGATCCTGGTGACCAACGACGGCGACCTCGCCTACCGACTCACGCACCCGAGCTTCGAGGTGCCCAAGACCTATCGGGCGCGGCTGCGCAACGCCCCGGTGTCCGACGCGACGCTCGCGCAGCTCAGAGCGGGAGTGGCGCTCGAGGATGGGCCGACGGCCCCGGCCGGCGTGCGCCGGGTCTCGGCCGACACGATCGAGATCACGATCCATGAGGGACGCAAACGTCAGGTCAAGCGGATGTGCGAGCACGTCGGCCATCGGGTCCGGGCGCTTGAACGGGTGCGATTCGGGCCGCTCGAGCTTGGCGACCTTCAACCGGGCGCACACCGGCGGCTGACCGAGGATGAGGTCGGCGAGCTCACGTCCGCCGCTGGGTCAGAAGCTCGTCACGGCGATACGTCGTCGTCCTGAGTGCCGACGCGACCATCGCAGGCGTCAGCCGCACCGGCTTGGAGGCATCGAGCGCCATCACCGTGAACTGAAGCGCGCGCCTGCGCCAGGCGACATGAAACCCGCGGATCTCGTAGTTGCTCTGCATCGCCGAGTCCGACAGATTGCAGGCCGCGCCCCACCAGCAGAGCGGCACCCGTGGCGCCCCGATCGAGATCACGTCGAGCTGATCGACCAGCGCCGAGGACCCGCGCAGGAAATGGAGGTCGGGGAGGTACAGAGACAGCGGCAATAGATCGCGATAGTCCTGCACGAGGATCGCGCGCTCGCCGACACGAGCGCTCGGCCGCGCGCCGAGCACGCGGCCGACGGCCCGCCAGTCGGGACGCTGGAAGCTGCGGTCGACCGCGACCCCCGTCACGGCCACGACCCCGGTCACGCACAGCGCGAGGACCGCGCCACCGCCCAACCAGCCCGCGCGACGCCCGCCGAGGCCGGCGGCGACGACGATCGCCGCCGGCGGCCACAGCGACAGCACGTTGCGGGTGATCAGGTCATCGACTCCACCGGCGACCAGCAGCAGGTTGAGCGCGAGCCCGCAGACGGCGATCGTGCCCGCGACGACCGCGCCGCGCCGCTCGAGCGCGGTGCCGCGCCAGGCGAGCAGGACGAACGCGACCAGCACGGCGGCCTCGGCGAGCCGCTCGAGCACGCGGGCCGCCGGCGCCTGGAAGCCGATCAGGAACTCGGGCACGATCTGCGCCAGCCGTGGGACGAGCGGGATCGGCGCGATCCAGCTGGCGTTGCCGGTCGAGTTCTGGCTGATCGCGAGCGGCAGCAGCGCGAGCCCGCAGGCAGCCACGAGCGCGACCGCGAGCACGACGGCCTTCAGGCTGCGGTCGCGTCGGTGGATGACCAGCAGCCACACCGCCTCGGGGACGACCGTCAGCATCGCGTAGTAGTGGTTGGCGAGCGCCAGCGCGGAGAGCACCGCCCAGGCGATCAACGCCTTCGTCGTCGGGCGCTCGCGCGCATGGGCGAAAGCCAGCAGCCCCGCCCCGCTGAGCAGCACCATCGTCTCGTAGGGGCGAAACTCCTGCGAGTACCAGACCAGGAGCGGGTTGCACGCCGTCAGCGCCGCCGCGACGACTCCCGCCCGCCTGGTCACCAGCTTGGTCGTGGCGAAGTACATCACCGGCACGGTCGCGACCCCCGCGAGCGCCGGCAGCGAGCGCAGCGCAAATTCGCCAAACCCGAACAGGCGCGCCCAGACCCAGGCGATGCAGTAAAAGAGCGGCGGGGTCGTCTCGTTCTGGGGCAGCAGCCCCAGCATCTGGCCAGGTGAGAAATGGACGTCGGCGGCCGTGTTGGCCTCGTCAAACCAGAAACCCTGATGCGCGAGGTGCGTGAACCGCAGCACCGCCGCCAGCACGGTAAGCGACGCGATCGTCGCCGTGATCGCCGTCGTGGCGGGGTCGCCGATCACGCGGGCGCGGCCGGAGTGCAGCGGCCCTGCCAGCCGGTGCCCGTCTCCAGACAGCGATCCGACGCTCACCGCGCCAGGCTAGAACGCGACAAACCCGTCGCGCCAGGGCACATAACGGCCCCGAAGAGGACCCTTAACAGAATCACAACACCCGATCCGGATCCCGGCAACCGCGCCAACGGCACTATCTTCAGTCCATGCGCCAGCCGCAAAGCGATGCCGACGCCTCGGTCTCGTTCGCTTCGACGTCGGCCGGCGGACAGTCCGAGAGCACAGTTGCGCTGCCGACGCCCAGATCGCTCGGGCTCGGCAGGTCGCTGCGGATTCCGCGTGTCACGTTCGGCCCGGTGGCCGGACGGATCGCGATCGCGGCGCTGGTCGTCGCGACGCTGGCGATCGTGCTCGTCGCCGCGGCGGGTCCGTCGGTGCTCGTGCCTCGCAGCCGGGTCGTATTCCCGAGCTGGGACGCGGGGCCGCTGCACGCGCTGATCGCGCGGCCGTTCACGGACGCCAACACGGTCGGGATCGGACTGAGCGCGGTGCTGGTGGCAATGATCGTCGCCTACGCGGTCGCGCTCGCTGCAGCGCGCAGCCTGTCGATGCGACTGATCGCGGTGGCGGTCGTGGTGCTGCACGTGATCCTGCTGATGAGCCCGCCGCTGCAGCTCAACGACGTGTGGAACTACCTCGGCTACGCGCGGCTCGGGGCGCTGCACCAGTTCAACCCCTATGCGCACGTGATCAAGCAGGAGTTCTTTGACCCCGTGTACGCGTTCTCGACCTGGCACAACCTGCGCAGCCCGTACGGGTCGCTGTTCAGCGCGATCACCTACCCGCTCGCGTTCATGTCGCTGCCGGTCGCCTACTGGGTGCTCAAGGTCGTCACCGTCCTGCTCAGCCTCGGCTTCATCGCGCTCGTCTGGCAGTGCGCGCGCCAGCTCGGACGCGATCCACGGGTCGCGGTCGTGTTCGTGGCGCTGAACCCGATCTACCTGATCTACGCCGTCGGCGGCTTCCACAACGATTTCTTCATGCTGGTCCCGTCGATGGGGGCGATCTCGTTCGTGCTGGCTGGACGGGACCGTTCAGCGGGCGCGGCGCTCGTGCTCGCGATCGCGGTCAAGTTCACTGCCGTGCTGCTGCTGCCGTTCCTGCTGGTCGCGGTGGCGACCCGCGAGCGTCGGCTGCGGTTCATCGTCGGCGTAGTGCTGGCGGCGGTGCCGATGATCCTCCTCAGCCTGGCGTTGTTCGGCTTCTCGATCCCCAACCTCTCCGATCAGAGCTCCCTGCTGACCGACTTCAGCATTCCCAACGTGATCGGCCTGGTGATCGGGGTCGGCGGCGGCACCTCGGGGCTGCTGCGGATCATGAGCGTGGTTGTTGTGGTCGTGATCGCCTATCAGGTCCTCCGCCGCCGGGATTGGCTGTCAGGCGCTGGGTGGGCGACATTCGCGCTGATCGCGAGCCTCGCCTGGCTGGTGCCGTGGTACGTGATCTGGCTGCTGCCGCTGGCCGCGCTGGCGATGAGCACCGGGCTGCGCAGGACGGCGCTGGTGATGACCGTGTTTCTGGTGCTGACCTTCATGCCGGCGCTTCAGATCTACATGACCGACCACGGGATCAACCCGCTCGGCAGCACGGTCGGTCTGGCGTCGCAGTTGCATCAGCGTAAGCTCGCCAACTAGCGACCGTAAGCCGCCAGGCCGCGCTTTGTTAGCGTCGGCGACCGTGCGAATCGAGTCTGTGCTACCTGCCGCGCCGTCCGGGCCGGCGCCGGCGGTCGCCGGGCGCCGGTCGTTGCGGCTGGACCCTGTCGAGCTCGCCCTGCTGGTCGCGTTCGCGGCGATGTCGATGTGGGTCGTCGTCACTGACCTGTTCGAGATGGCGGGGCACGGTCTGGTCTGGACCGGCACCGACGGCTTCTTCATCGTCGATCAGATGCAGTACCTGGCGTGGATCCAGTCGGCCTCGCACCATCTGCTGATCTCGAACATGTTCGTGCTGCGCCCGACGCCGTCGGACTACCTCCAGCCCGCGATCGTGATCTCGGGGGCGATCGCAGCGCTCGGCGTCGCGCCGTGGCTGGCTCTGTTGCTGTGGAAGCCGGTCGCGGTCCTGGCCACGTTCTTCGCGGTGCGGGCATATGCGTACCGGACCGTCAGCGGGCGCGGAGAGCGCCGCGCGGTGATCGCGCTCGGACTGTTCTTCGGCTCGTTCAGCGTCATCTACGGCTCGGTCAGCATCGTCGGCGACATGATGCCCGGGTGGTTGTCATGGGGCTATCCGTTCGGGTTGATCGCCGTGGCGCTGCTCGTGTTCGCGCTGCTGGGCTACGAGCGCGCCCGGAGTGCCGGCCAGCTCGCCTGGGCGCCGGGGGCGATGGGAGCCGTCGCCAGCATGCTCCATCCCTGGCAGGGCGAGACGCTGATCCTGATCGTCGTGTTCGCCGAGCTGATCCGCTGGCGTGATCACCGGGGAGGCCGCGGACTCGGGCTGCCGATCCTGACCGTGGTGCTGACCGGGATCCCGCTCGCCTACTACCTGGCGCTGGGCCACTTCGACCTGAGCTGGAACCTCGCCCGGATCGCCAGCAAGCACGCATTCCCGTTCTGGTCGATCGTGCTCGCGGTCGCCCCGCTGGCCGTGTTCGCGGGACTCGGCTACCGCGGGCGCCCGCGAAGCTTTCTCGAGCTGATGACGCGGACCTGGCCGTTGGCATCGTTGGCGATCTACGTCTTCTCCGCGAGCACGCTGAGCGCCACACCGCTGCACGCCTTCAACGGGATCACGGCCCCGCTGGCGGTGCTGGCGGTGCTTGGGGTACAGCGCACCGGCTGGGGGCGGCCGCCGCGCACGCGCTTGGTGACCGTCGCCGTGCTCGCGCTCGCGACGATCCCCGCCAACGCCTACGCGCTGGTGATCGCGCACACCTATACGCGCCCGACCCCTGGCAACGCGAACTACATCACCGATGACGAGCGCGACGCGCTCGCCTTCCTGCAGCGCGATCCCGACCCGGGCGGCGTGTTGACGCGGTTCTATCTCGGCGAGGTCGTCCCGGCGCGGACCGGCCGCCAGACGTTCGTCGGGGACTGCCTGTGGTCAGAGCCCCGCTGCATCCCGCGCTCGCTCGCGGCCGACGCGCTGTTCGACGGCTCGATGTCGCGGGCCCAGGCGCGCCGGTTCGTGGCGCGCAGCGGCGCGCGCTTCCTGCTCGCCGACTGCCGCGACCACGTCGACATGGCCGCGCTGCTCGGTCCGATGGTCGTCGCCGTTCGCCGGTTCGGGTGCGCGACCGTGTACGAGCTCGACCGCGCCGGGCGCGCCGAGGGCCCTCTGGCAGAATTACCGCCCGATGCGGCTGTTCGCGCTCCGAGGCGCCAATAGCGTCGAGGAAAACGAAGCGACCGCGATCCTCGAGGCCACAGACGTTCTGATCCGCGAGTTGATGTCGCGCAACTCACTGACGGCCGATGCGATGGTGAGCTGCATCTTCACGCTGACCGATGACCTCAACGCCGAGTTCCCGGCGGTCGCGGCGCGGCGGCTGGGGCTCGACAGGGTGCCGCTGCTGTGCGCGCGCGAGGTCCCGGTTCCGGGGTCGCTGCCGCGGGTGATCCGTGTGCTGGTGCACTACTACGCCGACGACGACCACGAGCCCGGGCACGTCTACCTGGGCGCGGCCCGCGCCCTGCGGCGAGACCTCGACTCGGCACAATAGGTCGCTGACCCAGGCAACCGACTCAGGGAAGGGATCTCAGCTGTCGATGGCGATCGAATTCGGGGAGCGCATCCGGCGGATCCCGTCCTACCCGCTGGCGGCCGGCTACGACCTCGGCGCCGATGTTGCGATGCTCGCCTCCAACGAGTGCTGGCTGGCGCCCGGCCCCGACGTGATCGCGGCGGCCCAGGCGGCGGTCGCGGGGGTGCACCGTTACCCGGACCCCTCATACGGGGCGCTGCGGGGGGCGCTGGCGGCGCGCTACGGGGTCCCCAAGCAGCGGATCGCGCTTGGCAACGGCTCGTGCGACATCCTGCTCGCGGCGGGCGAGGCGCTGCTCGAGCCGGGCGCCGAGGTGGTGTATGGATGGCCTGCGTTCAGCGTCTACCCGCATCTGGAGGCGGCGTCGGGCGCACGCGGGATCCAGGTCCCGCTCGACGGCGAAGACCGCCACGACCTCGAAGCGATGGCCGCGGAGGTGACGGTCGCGACCCGGCTGGTGCTGATCTGCAACCCCAACAACCCGACGTCGACCTCGCTCGGGCTCGACGAGGTGGAGCGCTTCCTGCGGCGCGTGCCACGCCACGTGTGCGTGATCCTCGACGAGGCCTACGCCGAGTACGCGCTCGTACTCGGCGACACGTATGCGTCGGTCGAGTTGCTCAAGCGCTGGCCCAACCTCGTGATCCTGCGGACGTTCTCGAAGGTCTACGGGCTCGCCGGGCTGCGCGTCGGGTACGGGCTGTGCGGCTCCGAGGACTTCCGCGCCGCCGTCGACCAGGTTCGCCAGCCCTTCTACCTCAACATGGTCGCCCAGGCGGCGGCGGTGGCAGCGCTCGGCCACCAGGACGAGGTCGAGCGCCGGGTCGTGCGGACGGTTGCGGCGCGCGGCGAGCTGTCAGACGGCCTGCGGGCGCTGGGCCTGTGGGTCGCCGAGTCCGATGCGAACTTCATCTGGACTCGGTTGCCCGAGGACGCCGTCGAGGCGGATGTCGTTGGCGGGCTGGCGCAGCGCGGGGTTCTGGTTCGGGCCGGGGGGTCGCTGGGGCGCGAGGGGGCCTTGCGGGTGACGGTTGGCAGCGATGCCGAGAACGCGAGGTTCTTGGCGGCGATGTCGGAGTTGGTGTAGGCGCGTTTTGGCTGGGGGAGGGGGAGTGGAGGTTGGCCGGGCGCGGGGGCTTGGTCGTTAGCCGTCTATATAGGGGAGTAATCCACCTACGGCTACGGGCCGTAGGCTTTTTACTACCGGATACGACGGTTTCCGGGCCCCGGCCGGGGCCAAACGGCACCCCTCACCACTGTTCCCCAGCAAAAGCCGGCACCCGACAAACCGCCGCTTGGCACAGCCGACCCCGTCTGCTAGAACCACCGCCGAGCGCATGACCAGCCACAGTCCAACGACGTCCCGCGGCACCGACGCCGCCGGCTGGTCCTTCTACGCCCGCTTCTACGCCTGGCGATTTAGCTAGGCGCTCGGCCACAGCCCCCGTCCGCGCGCGCTCTGCGCCGGAGACCCGGAGGTCGGGCGCCGTTTCAGACCGCGACGAGCGCAGCGCTCGAGCTTGCGTACAGTTTCCAGGCGTTGAGAAAGGACAAGTAGATGATGATCGTGATGAAACCGACGGCGACCGAAGCGGAGGTCCAGGCCGTCGTCGAGCGGGTGCACAGCGTCGGTGCGCGGGCACACGTGATCTATGGCGATGAGCTGACGGTGATCGGGGCGATCGGCGACGCCGAGCACGTCGCCCGGCTCGAGCTCGAGAGCACGCCCGGGGTCGACCACATGGTGCCGATCTCAAAGCCCTACAAGCTCGCCTCGAGTCAGATCAAGCACGGGCAGCGGACCGTGCTCGAGATCGCCGGGCGCAAGGTCGGCGGTGACCACTTCGCGATGATCGCCGGCCCGTGCACGATCGAGTCCCGCGAACAGACGTTGCAGACCGCGCGAATCGTCGCCGACGCCGGCGCGACACTGTTCAGGGGCGGGGCCTACAAGCCGCGCACATCCCCGTACGCGTTCGGCGGCCTGGGCCAGGAGGGCCTGCACCTGCTCGCCGAGGCGCGCGCCGAGACCGGGCTGCCGATCGTCACCGAGGTGATGGACGCGCGCGATCTGGAGACGGTGATCGAGGTCGCCGACGTGATCCAGGTCGGGGCCCGCAACATGCAGAACTACAGCCTCCTGTCGGAGATCGGCCGCAGCGGCTGCCCGGCGCTGATCAAGCGCGGTCTGTCGAGCACGCTGGAGGAGCTGCTGATGGCTGCCGAGTACATCCTCAAGGAGGGCAACGAGTCGGTGATGCTGTGCGAGCGCGGGATCCGCACGTTCGAGACCGCCTACCGGTTCACGCTCGATCTGATGGCGATCCCTGTTCTCAAGGAGCTGACCCATCTGCCGGTGATCGTCGACCCCAGCCACGCCGCCGGCCGGCGCGATCTGGTGCTGCCGATGTCGCTCGCGGCCGCCGCGGCGGGCGCCGACGGGATCATCGTCGAGGTCCATCCCAACCCCGACGAGGCGATCTGCGACGCCGCCCAGCAGCTGGTCGCCGATCAGTTCGCCGACTACCTGGATCAGGTCCAGGCGGTCGCCGCGCTCGCGGGCAAGACGCTGTCCGACGTCTCGGTCGCCCCCTGACGTGGCGTTCACCGGTATCGAGCGAAGCGATGCGGTCCGCGACCAGCGGATCGAGCGCCTGGTGCCGCTGGTCGCTCCGCGTGAGCTGATCGAGGAGCTGCCGCTGTCAGACACCCACGCCGAGGTGCTACTGCGCGGGCGCTCAGACGTGCAGGCAATCCTCGACGGTGGTGACGACCGCCTGCTGGTCGTGGTCGGGCCGTGCAGCGTCCACGACGTCGCGGCGACCCGGGACTACGCCGAGCGTCTCAGCGGGGAGCTGGGAAGGCTGTCGAGTGACCTCTGCGTGGCGATGCGGGTCTACTTCGAGAAGCCGCGCACGACGATCGGCTGGAAGGGGCTGATCAACGACCCCCACTTGGACGGCTCCAGCGACGTCAACACCGGGCTGAGGATGGCGCGACGGCTGCTGCTGGAGGTGCTCGCGCTGGGCCTGCCGGTCGGCTGCGAGTTCCTGGACCCGATCACCCCGCAGTACATCTCCGACGCGGTCTGCTGGGGCGCGATCGGCGCGCGCACGGTCGAGAGCCAGATCCACCGCCAGCTGGGGTCGGGACTGTCGATGCCGGTCGGGTTCAAGAACCGGACCGACGGCAATGTCCAGGTCGCGGTCGACGCGGTGCGCGCTGCGGCCGTCTCGCACGCCTTCGCCGGGATCGATGTCAGCGGCACGCCGGCGATTCTCTACACGCGCGGCAATACCGACTGCCACGTGATCCTGCGCGGCGGCAAGGACGCCCCCAACTACGCGGCGGAGCCCGTCTCGCGGGCGATCGAGCTGCTGCGCGCCGAGGGACTGCCCGAACGCGTGATGATCGATCTCAGCCACGACAACAGCGGCAAGGACCCCGATCGCCAGCCGGCGGTGGCCGAGGTGGTGGCAGAGCAGATCGCGGCCGGGAATCGGGCGCTGGTCGGCGTGATGCTCGAGTCGTTCCTGGTCGCCGGCCGTCAGGACCTCGACGGCGCCGGAACGCTGGTCTACGGCCAGTCGATCACCGACGGCTGCATCGGCTGGGAGACGACGGTCGACGTGCTCGATGGGCTCGCGGCTGCGGTTCGCACCCGCCGTCAGGCCGTCGCTTAGTCTGCGCGGCAGATGCGCGTTGCCGTCCTCGGAGTGGGGCTCATCGGCGGCTCGGTTGGGCTCGCCGTCCGCGGGCGGCTGTCGGGATCGGTGATCGGCTACGACACAAGCGGCGATGCGCTCTCGCTCGCGCTGGAGCGCGGGGCGCTCGACGAGGCCGCCGGCTCGGTCGCCGAGGCGGTCGCCGGGGCCGACGTGGTGTTCGTCGCGGTTCCAGTGGGCGGCCTCTCGGAGCTCGTCAGCGACGCGCTCTCGTCGGCCTCGCCGGAATGCGTCGTGACCGACGTCGGCTCGACCAAGCGTGTGGTGGTCGCCGCCCATGACGACCCGCGGTTCGTCGGCGGCCATCCGCTCGCGGGCGCCGAGAACGCCGGCGTCGAGCACGCCCGCGCCGATCTGTTCGATTCGGCGACCTGGTACCTGACTCCGACGCCGGTCACCTCCGGGGTGCTGTACGAGCGGCTGCACCGGCTGCTGTACGGCCTCGGAGCCCGCCCGACCGCGGTCGACGCCGAGACCCATGATCGTATGCTGGCCGCCGTCTCGCATCTGCCGCACGTGCTCGCCAACGTGCTCGTCGCGCAGGCCGCCGCCACCCTGGCCGACGGCGACGCGCGCCTGCCGGCAACCGGCCCGAGCTTCCGCGACGCGACCCGCGTGGCGGGCGCGCCGAGCAACATCTGGACCGACATCTACCTGTCGAACCGGGATGCGCTGACGGCCGAGATCGACGGTGCGGTGCGGCGTTTGCAGGCCGCACGCGCGGCGCTGGCCGCCGGTGACCGGGACGCGATCACCACCTGGAACGAGGCCGCCGCGGACGATCGCCGACAGCTGCTCGAGTCCCAGCTGGCGGGCGGCGAGCTGCACGAGCTTCGCGTGTCGGTCCCCAACCGCCCCGGGGTGGTGGCCCAGATCGCGCTCGAGCTCGGGCGCGCGGGCGTCAACATCACCGACATGGCGCTGTACCCCGCCAGCGACATGACCGAGGGCGTCGTCGCGCTCTGGATCGCCGGCAGCGACGGTGCCGACCGCGCGCAGGCGCTGGTCTCCGGTCTCGGGTTTCCGGTGGCGCGGGCGTGAACGCCCGCTTTGAGCCGGGCGCGCGCTTGCGAGGGCGAATCGCCCCGCCGGCCGACAAGTCGATCTCGCATCGGGCCGCGATCATCGGCGCGATGGCGTCCGAGCCGGTGCCGATCTTCAACTACCTCGACGCCGCCGATACGCGTTCGACGCTCCACGCGGTCCGATCGCTGGGTGCGATCGTGCAGCACCGCGATGACCACGTTCTGATCCGTGGCTGCGGCCTTCGCAACGCGCGCTCGCCGGGCGACGCGATCGATGTCGGCAATGCCGGCACGTTGATGCGGCTGCTCCCCGGCTGGCTCGCGTTCCAGCCGCGGCAGAGCTTCACGCTCGACGGTGACGATTCGATTCGCCGCCGGCCGGTCGACCGGATCGCCGAGCCGCTGGCGCTGATGGGCGCGAGGATCGAGGCGCGAGAGGGGCGCTACCCGCCGTTCACAGTCTTCGGCGGGCCGCTGAGCGGGATCGACTACGTCCTGCCGGTAGCCAGCGCGCAGGTCAAGTCGTGCGCCCTGCTGGCCGGACTCGCGACGGCCGGGACGTCGGTGATCGAGGCGATCGCCACCCGCGACCACACCGAGCGGATGCTGCTGGCGGCCGGAGCGGCGGTGGCGCGCGAACGTGCTGCCGACGGGCGCCTGACAACCAGGATCGGGAACGTCGACGAGCTCGGGCTCGAACAGATCGTCGTCCCGGGGGACATGTCGAGCGCCGCATTCCTGATCACCGCCGGGATCCTCGTGCCCGGGTCGAGGCTGGTGCTCGAGCGGGTCGGCGTCAACTGGACCCGGACCGGCTTTGTGCGGATCCTGCAGCGGATGAAGGCGATCGTGGTCGGCGATCTCGAACAGCAGCGCGGGCTCGAGGCGGCCGAGCCGGTCTCCGACCTCGACATCACCAGTGGCCCGCTCGAGGCGACGACCGTCGACGGTGACGAGGTTCCGCTCGCGATCGACGAGCTGCCGCTCGTCGCGCTGCTCGGATGCTTCGCCGAAGGCGAGACCGTGGTGCGCGGGGCGGGCGAGCTGCGGCTGAAGGAGTCAGACCGGATCGCGACCGTGGTCGACGGCCTCCGTGGCCTCGGAGCCGAGATCGAGGCGCTCGAGGACGGGTTCGTTGTCCGGGGGACAGGCGCTCTGCGCGGCGGCCGCCTGGAGGCACATGGCGATCACCGCCTGGCAATGCTCGGGGCGATCGCCGGGCTCGCCTCGCAGGACGGTGTGGAGGTGGTCGGCATCGAGGCGGCCGACGTCTCGTATCCCAGCT
This sequence comes from uncultured Solirubrobacterales bacterium, assembly GCA_963770885.1. GTDB lineage: Bacteria > Actinomycetota > Thermoleophilia > Solirubrobacterales > Solirubrobacteraceae > Palsa-465. The sequence goes on from CAVYRI010000006.1 coordinate 128,834, forward strand.
TCGCGGCCGATATCGCCGCGCTCGCGTCCTGATGGTGGTTGCGATCGACGGACCCGCGGGGGCCGGCAAGTCGAGCGTCGCGCGCGCGGTCGCCGACGAGCTGGGGTTCACATATCTCGATTCGGGCGCGATGTATCGGTGCGTTGCGCTCGCAGCGCTGGAGCAAAACGCCGATCCGGCCGACGTCGCGCCGACGCTGGCGGTGGCGCTCGGTGAGCGGATCCTGCTCGATGGACGTGACGTGAGCGCCGAGATCCGTACGCCCGCGGTGTCGGAGGGGGCGTCTCGCGCGGCCGCCGACCCGGCCGTCAGGGCGGCGATGGTGACCCAGCAGCGGCGGCTGCTGGGCAGCGGCAACTGGGTCGCCGAGGGGCGCGATATCGGCACGGTCGTCGCGCCCGACGCTGAGGTCAAGGTGTTTCTGACCGCCAGCCCGCAGGAGCGGGCCCGCCGACGCGCGACGGAGATCGGTGCCGATCCCGACACGGTGCTGGCCGAGCAGGTGATCCGCGATCAGCGGGACTCGACCCGAGAGCACTCGCCGCTGGTGGCGGCGCCCGATGCGGTGGTCGTCGACACGACCGGCCTGGACCTGCCCCAGGTCGTGCGCCGTGTCGTGGAGCTCGTGAGGTCTATCGCCTCAGCTAGCCTCGACCGACCATGAAGGTCGCAATCGTCGGGTACCCGAACGTCGGGAAATCGTCGCTGGTCAACCGGCTCACCGAGTCGCGCGAGGCTGTTGTGCACGAGCGTCCCGGGGTGACGCGCGACCGCAAGGAGCTGACGACCGAGTGGAACGGCAAGGCGCTGACGCTGATCGACACGGGCGGGATCGATCTCGACGACCGCGACGAGCTCGCACACCAGATCCAGGGGCAGGCCCGGGCCGCACTCGCCGACGCGGCGGTCGCGGTGCTGGTCGTCGACGCCAAGGCCGGTCTGCGCCCAGGCGATCAGGAGATGGCCGAGATCCTGCGCCGGGGCTCGGTGCCCGTGCTGGTCGCGGCCAACAAGGTCGACACCGCCGCGGACATCCCGCAGGCGGCCGAGTTCTACGCGCTCGGCCTCGGTGACCCGATCGCGGTCTCGGCCGCCCAGGGACTCGGAACCGGGGATCTGCTCGATGCGATCGCGGCACTCGCACCAGACGGCGATCAGGATCCGGGCACCGATGACGCTGTCCGACTGGCGGTGATCGGCCGTCCGAATGTCGGCAAGTCGTCACTCGTGAACCGCTTCGCCGGGTCAGAACGTGTGATCGTCTCAGCTCAGGCCGGCACCACGCGCGACGCGATCGACCTGCCGCTGCGGTTCGCAGATCGCGACCTGATCCTGGTCGACACGGCCGGGATCCGGCGCCAGGCCAAGGTCGGGGAGTCGATCGAGTACTACACATCGCTGCGCTCGCGCAGGGCCGCTGAGCGCGCCGACGTGGCACTGGTCGTCTGCGACGCCACCGACGGCGTCACCAGCCAGGACCTGCGGATCGCCGAGCTGGCAATGAAGAGCGGCTGCGCGACGGCGCTGGTGCTCAACAAGTGGGACATCGCGGAGGACTTCGATCTCGACCACGAGCGGGCCCGTGTGCACCAGAAGCTGCGGCTGCGCCCGCGGGTGCTGACCGCGAGCGCCAAGACCGGACGTCACGTCGAGCGGCTGCTGATCGAGGCAGTCGCGCTCGCCGACCGCAGCCGGACCCGGATCCCGACGCCGCAGCTCAACCGCTTCCTCGGCGAGGTGGTGGCCGCGCGCCAGCCCCCGGTTGGGGCCGGCGGCCGCGGCGCCCGGTCAGGGCACCGGCTGCGACTGCTGTTCATGACCCAGACCGCCGAACGGCCGCCGCGATTCTCGATCCAGGTGAACTCGCGGGCACGAGTCACGCGTGACTACGCCTACTTCATCGAGAACCGGCTGCGAGAGCGATACGGACTCGACGGCGTGCCGACGATCATCGACTTCGTCGAGCGCAACGAGCGGCGATCTGTCGGCTCACGCGACGCTGCCGCGTGAGCGCCCGGCGCCGTGACTGAGACCGAGGGCTCGACGCAGCCCGCGGATGGCGAACAGCCAGCCGGTCGGCGCCCGGGGGGTGTGTTCTGGCTCACGGTCGCAGCCGTCGCTCTGATCGCGGTGCTCGGGCTCGCGGTCGGGCTCGAGGGGTCGACCGGCGCGCCGGCGACCGGCGCCGCCGCGCTGGTCCCGGCCGACGCGCTCGCCTACGTCAACGTGTCGCTTGATCGGGGCCGGTCCTCCGTCGGACAGTCGCTGACGGTGGGACGGCGGTTCCCCGACTTTTCGCTCGCCGGCGCGACCGCGATCGCGCGCCTGATCGCGATCGTTGGCGGCGGGTCAGCGGCCGACTTCGCGGGTCAGATCGAGCCCTGGCTGGGCAACGAAGCGGCGCTGGCGCTGCTGGACACGCCGACCACGACCGCCGGCTGGCTGACCATGGTCGACGTCTCAAACCACGCGCGAGCAGAGGCGTTCGTCCGCTCAGCCGGGGCGACGGCCAGCGGCCACTATCGCGGCACGGCGCTGTTTTCGTATCCGAGCGGCAGCGAGCTCGCGTTCGTTTCACACTTCCTGGTCGTCGGCCAGGGCGCGAGCGTCCGGGCCGCGATCGACGTCGCCGCCGGCGCCACTCCGTCGCTTGCCTCGTCGGCCGTCTACCGCCGCGCCGCGTCGACCGAGCCGGCCGGCCGGGTGCTCGATGCCTACGCATCGCTGGCCGGGGTGCGGCGCCTGCTCACCCCTCAGGGCGGGCTCTTCGGAGCGCTCGGAGAACTGCTTTACCAGCCCGCGCTCCAGGGTGTGACGGTGAGCGTCTCGCCGGCGACGGCAGGCGCCCGGGTCCAGATCCATAGCGTGCTCGATCGACAGCTCCAGCGCCTGGACCCGCCCGCGACCGCGCCGTTTGAGCCGACTCTCCAGCACGTGATGCCGCGGGCCTCGATCATGATGTTCGACGTCAGCGGGCTGGACCGGATCGCTCCCCAGATTCTCGGTGCCGCGGCCGCCGCCGGAGTGGTGGGCGGGCTCGGGCCGCTGCTCTCGCGGCTCGGGACGGCGTTGGCCAGCGAGGGGGTGAACGTCGCCGGCGTGACCTCGATCTTCCACCACGAGACGGCCGTCGCGATCGTCGCGCACGGCCAATCACCGGGGCTCGTGATCGTCACCAGGGCGCCGAATCAGCGCCACCTGCGGACGCAGCTGGCGCAGCTCGAGATCCCGCTCGCACAGCTGTTCACTGCGCCCAGCAGCGGCCCCGGCTCGGTGCCCGAGTTCAACGACCGCCCGGTGGCCGGAATCACCGATCATCAGCTCGCGCTGTCCAACGGGCTGGAGCTCAACTACGCCGTCTTCAGGGGGCTGGTGGTGATCTCGACCAGCGTCGACGGCATCGCGGCGGTCGCCCAGCGCTCCGAGGGGTCGCTCGCCTCCGACCCCGAGTTCAACCGCGCCGTCGGCCCGCTCGCCGGCCCGGTCACGGCGGTCGCGTATGCCGACTTCCAGCGCCTGCTGGCGCTCGGCGAGCAGACGGGCATCGTCAACCGCGCACGGGCCGGGACGTTTGCGCCCGACCTGCGGAAGGTCAGCTCGATCGGCCTGACCTCGACCCGGAGCGCCGGCCAGTCGACCGCCGAGCTCTCGATCCTGATCCCTTGATCGCCTTAGACGCCGGCGCTGGCCCGTGGATCGCCGCCGCCGAGCGTGTGCAGGGCCCGATCGACGGTGCGGACGATCCCGCGCGGGTCGCGGACGCCCCGGAAGGCGAACTCGAACTCCGACTCGCCCGCGGTGTCGAAATCGACCGTCCCGATCCGGACGATTCGTTCGGCCAGCGACTGGGTCGCATTGACGTTCTGGACGCGTTCGAGCCGGGTCTGATGCAGCTGGCGGGAGAGGATGCCGGTCTCGATCGTCAGCCGCCGGTTGGTGATCGAGTACGTGGTCTGGATCCGGCGGATCTGCGCCGCGACGATCAGGACGACGAACACGACCACGACCACGATCACGATCCATCCGATCTCGACGTGGCCATCGGAGATCGCGCTCACGATCCCGGCCACCGCGCCGGCCAGCACGCAGACGAACAGCCCCTTGAGCAGCAGGGCCGCCAGCGAGAGCCACGACGGGTGGCCGTGGAAGAAGATCTCCTCTCCGGGTTCCGGCTCCACCGCCACGAGAGTAGACGCTCGCACTGGGCATCCTCGCCCGGCTCTAGATTCGGGCAACGATGAATGAGCTTGTCGCCCCTCACGACGTCGCGCAACGCGGATGATCGCGCGGGTGGTGCCGCTGACCCGGACCCGCGCGATCCGAGGCTCGTTTGACTACGCGCTCGCCGACGGACAGACGGTCGCCGTCGGCTCGGTGCTGCGGGTCCCGTTCGGCCGTCAGCGATCGCTAGGGGTGGTCGTCGAGCTCGCCCGCGAATCGGAGCTCGATCCCGAGCGTCTGGCTGAGCCCGAGGAGGTGCTGGCGGTCTCGATCCCGGACGAGATGGTCGCGCTCGCGGAATGGATGGGGCGGGAGTACTGCTCGACCACCGCCAGGGCGCTGAGCCTGATGCTCGCCCCCGGAACAGCCGAGGGGATGCGGAGCAAGCGCGCGCTCGTCGCCGAGCTGACGGCCGCCGGCGGCGCGGTGTTGACCGACCCGGCCGCGCGCCTGACCGATCGTCAACGAGAGCTGCTCGGCGCACTGGAGGCACGCGGCGCCACCGTTGCCGCCGAGCTCGGGACCGAGAGCCTGCGCCGGCTGGAGCGCCGCGGGCTGGTCGAGATCCACTCGCACCTCCGCCCGCGGCGACCGGTGGCCCGGCCGCTGGGCACCGCGGCTGTGCAGGCGCCGCCGCTGACCACTGACCAGCAGGCCGCGCTGGCGCAGCTGGAGCGGGCGATGAGCACAGGCGACCGGCCGCGGCACGGCTTTCTGCTGCACGGCGTGACCGGCTCGGGCAAGACCGAGGTCTACCTTCATGCCGTGCAGGCGGCGCTGGAGGCAGGCCGCAGCGCGATCGTGCTCGTGCCCGAGATCGCGCTGACTCCCCAGGTGCTGTGGCGGTTCCAGGCCCGCTTTGGCGACATCGTGGCGGTGCTGCACTCGGCGCTGGCGGTCGGTGAGCGCCACGACGAGTGGCTTCGCCTGCGACGCGCCGAGGCGCGGGTCTGCGTCGGCCCCCGCTCGGCGGTGTTCGCGCCGCTGAGCGACCTCGGCCTGATCATCGTCGACGAGGAGCACGAGAGCTCCTACAAGCACGAGGGGGATCCGCGCTACGACGCACGCGCCGTCGCCGCGGCGCGTGCGGCCACCTCGGGAGCAGTGCTCGTGGCCGGGAGCGCGACGCCGCGGCCGGAGAGCGTGCTCGCGATGCGGACCCTGCGGCTGCCCGAGCGCGTCGACCGGCGGCCGTTGCCGGCGGTCGAGGTGCTTGATATGCGGGGCCGCCATCAGCCGCTTCACCCCGAGACGCGGATGGCGCTCGCAGACCTGCGCCGGGCCGACGGCAAGGCGATCGTGCTGCTCAACCGGCGGGGCTGGTCGAACTTTCTCTCGTGCCGGGCCTGCGGCCGGGTGTGGCTGTGCCCCAACTGCGAGGTGGCGTTGGTGTTGCATCGAAACGGCTCGTTCGTCGCCTGCCACCACTGCGGCCACCGGGAGCCGGTACCGAGCCGGTGCCCGAGCTGCGGTTCGGTGTCGATCGCGCGCCACGGCGCCGGCACCGAGCGGATCGAGCACGAGTTGCGCGACGCGCTGGGGTCCGACCGGTTCCCGGTCTTCCGGCTCGACGCCGACGCCACCACGCTCGACGAGCGGGCCGGGATCCTGCAGCGCTTCGCGTCCGCGCAATCGGGCGTCCTGGTCGGCACCCAGATGGTCGCCAAGGGCCACGATTTTCCGGACGTGTCGCTCGGCGTGGTGCTCGACGCCGACCAGACGCTGCGGTTTCCCGATTTCCGCGCCGAGGAGCGGACGTTCGCGCTGATCACCCAGCTCGCCGGCAGGACCGGCCGCGGCTCGCTCGGGGGCCGGGTGCTCGTCCAGACACTGGCGCCGGAGGCGCGGTCGATCTCGTTCGCGACCCAGCACGACTCGAGCGGCTTTGTCGCCGACGAGCTCGAGCGGCGCCGCGCGCTCCGTTATCCGCCGTTCGCGACCCTGATCCGGGTCGTCTGCAGCGCCGAGGATGAGCCGCTCGCGCGGGCGACCGCGGACGAGATCGCGGCGGCACTGCAAGCGATCGACGGCAGCGTGCTCGGACCCGCGCCACTGTTCAGACTCCGCGGCCGCGCCAGGGCCCAGATCGTCGTCAAGGCCCAGCAGCGGGTGGCGGCGATCGACACGATCGGCGAGGCCGTCGCGGTGCTGGCGCCGGCGGCGGCCCGCCGGGGGGCCAACGTCAGCGTCGACGTCGACCCGCAGTAGCCGCGGTCGGTGGCCGCTTGTGCGGCCTGTGCAGGGCGAACGCGCCGGTCCGCGGCAGCTAGACTCGCCTCGTGGCAAACCGCGCGACAGAAGAGACCGAGAAGCTCGATCACGAGCCGCCCGAGGACTTCGAGGTGGTCGAGGAGGAAGAGCACGAGGAGGAGCAGCTCGACCCCGAGGTAGCGGCACGCCGGACCGCTGCGCTGGCCCACGTGCGCAAGTTCGGAGACCCCGTGTTACGGACTCGCGCGCGGCCGGTCGAGCGTTTCGATGACGCGCTGCGCGATGAGGTCAGGCGGATGGGCGAGCTGATGATCGACGCGCTCGGGGTCGGCCTCGCGGCCAACCAGGTCGGGGTGCTGCACCGGGTGCTCGTCTATCGCGTCCACCAGCAGGCTCCCGTCTCGGCGCTGATCAATCCCGAGATCGAGTGGTCGGGGAACGAGGAGGAGATCCTCGAGGAGGGCTGCCTCAGCCTGCCGGCCGTCCACGTCGACGTCGAGCGGCCGGTGTTCGTGCGCGTCAGCGCGCTCGACGAGTACGGCGAGCCGATCACGGTCGAGGCATCCGGGCTCGAGGCGCGCGTGATCCAGCACGAGATCGATCATCTCGACGGCGTGCTCGTGCTCGATCGCATCTCCCGCCAGCAGCGCAAAGAGGCGATGCGGGCGCTGCGCGAGGCGCAGGCGGCCTAGCCGCCGCCCGCGGCGCGCGGTGAGGACGGTCTATCTCGGCACGTCGGAGTTCGCCGCCGCTGTGCTGCGCGCCCTGGCGGCGTCCCCGCACCGGCCGAGGCTGGTCGTGACCCGCCCCGATCGCCCGCAGGGCAGAGGGCGGCGGTTGGCATCGCCGCCGGTTGCCGGTGCCGCGCTCGAGCTCGGGATCGAGCTCGATCAGCCGGAGTCGGTCAACTCCCCCGATGCCCGCGCGCGGATCGGTGCGGCGGCGCCCGACGTACTGTGCGTGTGCGCCTTCGGAGCGCTGATCAAGGAGCCGCTGCTGTCCGATTACGAGCCGCTCAACGTCCATCCGTCCCTGCTGCCCCGGTGGCGTGGCGCGGCGCCGATCGAACGGGCGATCATGGCCGGCGACGGGCGGACGGGCGTCTCGATCATGCGGCTGACGGCCGGACTCGACAGCGGTCCCGTCTGCGCGCAGGTGACCGAGCCGATCAGAGCCGACGACACTTACGGATCGCTCGCCGGGCGCCTGGAGGCGGTCGGCGGGGCGCTGCTGATCGATGTACTCGATCGGCGCCCGATGTGCGCCGAGCAGGACGAAGCCGCGGTCACCTACGCCGACAAGCTCGCCGCGAGCGACAGGTTGCTCGACCCCGGCCGGCCGGCGGTCGAGCTCGAGCGCCAGGTCCGGGCCCTGAATCCTCACATCGGCGCCGCGGTGACGCTGCCGGACGGCGGCCGGCTCGGGGTCTGGGAGGCGCGCGCGACGCATCGCGGCGACCTGGCGCGCGGTGAGCTGCGGTTGGACGGCCCGCTGCCGGCGCTCGGCTGCGCGACCGGGACGCTCGAGCTGCTCGTCGTCCAGCCTCCGGGCCGCCGCGCGATGCCGGCAGCCGACTACCTGCGGGGCCTGCACGGCTGACGGTGGCGCGCGACGCCCCAACCCGCGCCCGCCGGCCGCCCCCGAGCGGCGTCTCGCCCGCGCGGGCCTGCGCGTATGCCGTCGTGCGCCGTGTGTCTGAGCACGGCGCGTACGCCGATCGGGCGCTGGCGGCCGAGGCGCAGGACCTCGAGCCGCGGGAACGCTCATTTGCGATGGCGCTCGCCTACGGGACCGTGCAGCGGCGCGCGACGCTGGACCACATCGCCTCGCAGCTGTGCAGCCGTCCGCTGGCGAGCCTCGACCCTGGGATCCTGACCGCGCTCGAGCTCGGCCTGCTGCAGCTGCTGTTTCTCGACGGGGTGGCCGACCACGCCGCCGTCCACGAGACCGTCGAGCTTGCCAAGCACGGGTCGCACAGCGGTGCCGGGCTGGTCAACGCCGTGCTGCGTCGTGCGGTCCGCGAAGGGCCGGAGTTGGTGGGCTCGCTCTCGGACGAGTCGCCCGCGGCGGCGGCGATCAAGCACTCGGTGCCGTGCTGGCTGGCGCAGCTGTGGTGGTCAGAGCTGGGCGCGCAGCGAGCCCGCGCGCTGCTGGCGCAGATCAACGAGCCCGCCGAGTCGGCGCTGCGGGTCAACACGCTGGTCGCCTCGCGCGATGAGGTCCTCGCCGGCCTGCCGATCGAGGCACGGCCGGTGGCGGGGCTGCCCGAGGCGCTTGTGCTCGAGGCCGCGTTCGACGTTCAGGGCTCGGAGCTTTTCGCGCGCGGGGCGATCATGGCCCAGGCGCGCGGCTCGATGCTCGCCGGCCGGGCACTGAGCCCGGTCCCCGGGGATCGGGTCCTGGATCTGTGTGCGGCGCCCGGTGCCAAGGCCTCCCAGCTGGCGGCGCTGATCGAGGATCGCGGCGAGCTGGTCGCCGTCGAACGCAATCCTGGCCGGGCGAGAGGCCTCTCAGAGACGCTCGCCCGCATGCATGTCAGCTGTGCGCGAGTGCACGTCGGCGATGCGGGCGCGTTCGCCGACGCCGGCGGCTTCGATGCGGTCCTGGTCGACCCGCCCTGCAGCGGGCTCGGCACCCTTCAATCGCGCCCCGACCTGCGGTGGCGCACGAGCATCGAGCGGATCGCGGCGCTGTCTGTGATGCAGATGAGGATTCTGCGCGCCGCCGCGCAAGCCACCGCGCCGGGGGGAACGCTTGTCTACTCGGTCTGCACGATCTCGCGCGCCGAAGGGCGATCGGTGGTCGAGGCGCTGCTGCATGAGCGCCCGGACTTCGCCGCCGAGCCCGTCTGCGATCTGCTTCCGGCGGCGGCCGAAGGCCCGTTCCTGCAGACATTTCCCGACCGTGACGGCACCGATGGTTTCTTCATCGCGCGGCTTCGCCGCCGGTTGCCGTAACCGCGAGCGTTAGCCTTTAGGTGTGAGCGAACCAGCACAGGGGCCGAAGCTGGGACCGGAGTGCCCTGGCTGCGGCGAGCCGTGGCTGCGGCCAACCGCGGTCCCGGGCCGCTACCGCTGCGTCTACTGCCTGCAGCGATACGAGCTCGTGTCGGTGTGCCCCAACTGCGGCGAGCACTCGACGATCGTGCGGATGTCGAGCACCGCGATCGTGGCCTGCAATCACTGCCACGGAAGCATGTTGCAGGCCGTCTGACGGATGACCGACGTACAGCGCCGACCGGTTTCAGAGCTCGACGGCCGCCGGACTTTGCTCCGTGAGCCGAGGCTGGCGCCCTCGATCCTGTCAGCGGACTTCGCCCGGCTTGGCTCGCAGGTCCAGGAGGTGCTCGACGCCGGCGCCCGCGTGATCCACGTGGACGTGATGGACGGCCATTTCGTCGAGCCGATCACGTTCGGCGCGGTGGTCGTGAGCGCGCTGGCCGACCTCGTGCACGCGGCCGGGGGGCTGATCGACGTTCACATGATGGTGGAGCGTCCCGAACGCCATATCGACGAGATCGCCCGTGCCGGCGCTGACGGGATTACCGTTCACGCCGAGGCGACCCCGCATCTTCACTACACGCTGCAGGCGATCCGCGAGGGCGGGTGTACCGCCGGCGCGGCGCTGTGCCCCGCGACGCCGGCCGATGCGCTGGCCGAGGTCGCCGGCGGGAGCCTCGATCTCGCTCTCTGCATGAGCGTCAACCCCGGCTGGGGAGCGCAGGAGTTCATCCCCAACTCGCTCTTCAAGCTGCAGCGGATGCGATCCTCGCTGCCCGAGGAGGTCGCGCTCGAGGTCGACGGCGGCGTGCACGAGGCGACGGCGCGGGCGTGTGTGCAGGCGGGCGCGAACCTGCTCGTGACCGGCTCGGGCGTGTTCGGCGCCGACGACCCCGCGGCGGCCTATGCCGCGATCGCGGCCGCGGCCGGCGTCTCGGCCTGAGATCGGCTCGAGCCGCGGCGGTAGACGAGCGCCAGCATCAGGCACAGCACCGCGGTCGCGCCGAAGTAGCCGACCTCGACCCGGGTCACCTGATTGGCGACCACCGAGCTCAGCATGAACGCGACGAACAACCCGGCGGCGAGCAGCCACGCGACGGCCGCCGACGTCGCCCGGCCGCGGGCCAGGGCCGCCTGATTAAGCGTCCCGGAGATCAGGTGAAGCCCCATCCCGACTCCGACCAGCGCCAGCCCGAGGCGCCCGTAGTGATACCCCTTGTCGCCCAGCAGCGCGGTCATCACCGCCGGGCCGATCAGCAGCAGCCCGAGCGCAACGGCGGCGGCGAACGCGATGATCGCGAGGATCGTGATTCGGATCGCGCGGTGGAACTCGTCCGCACTCTCACGTGCCTCGAGACCGGCGAGGTGGGGGAGGATCGAGGTCTGGATCGCCTGGAACAGCTGCAGCGGCGCTCTCACGATCAGCATCACGTTGAACACGAACCCGGTCAATCCGAGCGTCAGCGCGACCGCGCCTCCCTTGGCGTTTCCGGCGACGATCAGGACGCCCGCGTTCATCAGCGTCTGCTCCGCCAGCATGATCCCGACGACCGCGATCGCGAATCTCGCTCCATGCTTGAGCGACAGGTCCGTGGTCGCCTCCTCGAGTTGGGCGTGAGCGGGGCCCTCTCGGGCCGCATCGGCGGCTGGGACGCCCGCCGGAGCCGCCATCCGGATGCGTGAGAACGCGAACGGGATCACCGCCAGCGAGACGAACGGCGCGACCGCCATCCCCAGTCCGACCCCGTTCTGGCCCGAGATGATCCCGACCGCCGCCGCGAGCGCGAACAGAAACCGCGATGTCGACTCAAGGAACACCAGCCCGCCGTACAGCGCGAACCGTTTGTGGCCGGCCAGCCAGCCGCGCGCGAAGTAGCTCGCCGCGTACGCGACCACGCCGATCACGAGGATCCAGTAGAGCCCCGCGGAGCCGTCGAAGATCCCGTTCTGGACCTCCGGCCGCATCGCGATTGCGAGCACCACAAAGAGGATCGCGAATCCGCTCTGGATCGCGGCCGGGACCCGCAGCACGTGGCCGTGGAGCCCGCGCGCGCGCCGGTCGGCGATCGTGCGCGAGAGCAGCTGCTCGATCGGCCGATAGATCACCGACAGGATCACGAACATGATCGCCCAGCACAGCGAGATGCGCCCGTAGGAAGCGGGATTGAGGACGTGGCTGGCGGTCGCCAGGTAGGCGAACGTGAATAGGCCGGTCGACGCGATCCCGATCGAGAGGATCCGGGCGCCCGACGCGAACGATGGATCCTCGCCCTGGCCCGGCGTGCCGGCGCTCGGCTCGCCCGGCCCCGACCGGTCGCCGTCAGGCAGCTCACCCGGCGCGGCCTGCCGGGTCGGCGAGGACATCAGCCGACCTGCACCAGCAGCATCGTCCACGGGAATGGCGAGCGGGTCTGCACCACGTCCCCATATTGCCCCAGCAGGGCAGCGAATGAACCGCGGCTCCAGTGGTTGAGATGGCCCGGCGTGTTGCCGAGCTGGCGCACGTACGCGCCGCGCGCAACGTTCAGGGCCCGCCACAACGGCTCGCGGGGGACCGAGACGAGCAGATGGCGCCGGGCGACCCGAGCCATCTCCTGCAGCACGGCTCGCGGATCGTCCACGTGCTCGAGCACCTCGGTCGCCGCGACGAGGTCAAAATCGCCGTCGCCGAACTCGAGCCGTTCGGCCCTCATCGCGCGAAACTCGAGGTTCGCTCGCCCACGGCCGGCCCATTCGGCCTCGAGCTTGGGATCCTCGAGGTCAACGCCGACGACCCGGCCGTCACCGAGCCTGGCGGCCCACTGCGCGCTGAGCACGCCCTCCCCGCAGCCGACATCGAGCACCGAGCGGGGCGCCGCCTGCGAGAAGAGCTCGTCGAGCGTGCGCTCGAAGCCGGCCATCAGACGGCGCACGACGGGGTTCGTGGAGCCGTACTTGTCGAACGTGTTGCCGGTCGGTATGGCCGCGCCGGCCGCAGCCGGCGACGTCATACGCCCAGGGCCTCGCGGTCGCCGGGGCCGCTGGGGTCGACGGTCCGCTTGCCGGACTCGGGCGAGCTGCCGGCGACGGCGTCGCCGCCCTCGCCGCCCTTGTGTGGGGCGCCGGGTTCGTAGTGCGACGGCTCGACGCCGAGCTGCAGCTCGATTCGCCGTACGCGCTCAAACGTCCGTTGGGAGAGCGTCCGTTGGGCGGCGAGCAGGTCTCCGATCACGCCCAGAGCCCCGAGCAGCATCGCGGCGATGAACAGCACCGCGCCGGCGATCAGCGACTGGATGTGACCGCGTGCGGCGTCGGGGTGCTGGATGAACAGGATCAGGAAGCGGATGAAGATCGCCAGCGCCGGGAGGCCCATCAGCACGGCGCCGCCCCAGAAGACCTTCAGCGGCTCATACTGCGAGTAGATCCTGAAGATCGACAGCGCGTTGCGGCGCACGTAGGCCGACATCGACGGGAACAGCCGCGACTCGCGCGTCTTGGCGTTGGTGCGGATCGGGACGTGGTCGAGCGCCACGAGCAGCTTGCCGGCCTGGATGATCGTCTCCAGCGTGTAGGTGAACCTCGATACCGCCTGCATCTGCAGCGCCGCCTCGCGGTTGTACGCCCTGAAGCCCGAGGTCGTGTCGGGGATCTCGGTCGACGATGCCTGGCGCACGACCCACGAGCCGGCCCGCTGCAGTTGGCGCTTGGTGACCGAGAAGTGCTCGTTGACGTCGACCTGGCGATCACCGATCACCATGTCGGCGTCGCCGCGCAGGATCGGTTGCACCAGCTTCGGGATATCGGCGCCCTCGTACTGGTTGTCGGCATCGGTGTTGACGATCACGTCGGCGCCGAGCTTGAGCCCCGCGTCGAGCCCGGCCTGGAATGCGGCCGCGAGCCCCTTGTGGTTTGTCAGCCGGACGATGTGGTCGACTCCATGGGCGCGTGCGGTCTCGACAGTCGAGTCCGACGAGCCGTCGTCGATGATCAGCCATTCCACCGAGTCGAAGCCGTCGATCGCCCGCGGCAGGTGGCCGAGCGTGTTCGGAAGCTGGTCTTGCTCGTTGAAACAGGGAATCTGGATGATCAGCTTCATGTCTGCAAGACGCGGAAAAGTAGAAGGCCGCTCCGCGATCCCGGGCTCGTCAGCGGTCCACGGGCGTGCGCTATCGATCACACGGTAGCGGGATACTCGGGGGACAACATGGATGCGGCAACGCTGAGTCCGGGTCGAGCGCCGCTCTCGTCCCCGCCACAAAACCCGCCCGAGAGCCTCAGCGACGGTGCCGTCGCTCGCAGGGTCGATCTGCACCGGCCGCTGCTCGCGGTTCTGCTCGTGGTCACCCTGCTGCTGCGCCTTTGGGGGATCAAGCAGGGGCTCCCCTACAGCTACAACGTCGACGAGGCGACCCACTTCGTCCCGCGCGCGATCGCCTTCTTCTCCCACGATCTCAACCCGCAGTACTTCCTCAACCCGCCGGCCTACTCATACCTGCTGCACATCGTGTTCGAGCTGTGGTTCGGCAGCGGGGACGCGGTTTCGAGGGTCTACACGACCAACCCGACCGAGGTGTTCGTGGTCGCGCGCGTGGTCGCCGCCGTGCTCGGGACGATCGCCGTTTGGCTGACCTACCTCGCGGGCGAGCGCCTGTTCGGCCGGACGGTCGCGCTGCTCGGTGCCGCGATCTTCGGGGTCGCCTTCCTGCCGAACTTCTACAGCCATCTGGCGCTCAACGACGTGCCGACGCTCGCGCCGGTGGCGCTGGCGCTGTACGGCGTCGCGGGGGTATTGCGACGCGGCTGGCGCCGCGATTACGTGATCTCCGGCGTTGCAATCGGGCTTGCGGCCGCGACCAAGTACACCGGCGCGATCATGCTCGTGCCGCTGGTCGCGGCGGCCGCGTGTGACGGCGCGGGCGGCGCCGTGCTGATCGCCTCGCGCCGGCTCGCACTGGCGGTGCTGTGCGCACTGCTGGCATTCGTCGCCGCCAACCCCTACTCGGTGCTGGACTTCTCGGCCTTCCAGGCGGGGGTGGCGACCCAGCAGTCATTGGCCGGCGGCGGCGCTCCGATCAAGCTCGGTACCACCTCGAGCAGCGGCACCGCCTACTACCTGTGGACCTTCACCTGGGGACTGGGCTGGGCGCCCTCGCTGGCGGCGATCGGGGGCGCGGCGCTGCTCGTGATTCGCAAGCGGCTGACGATGGCGCTGGTGCTGATCCCGGCGCCGATCGCCTTCATCATCTACATGGGCGACCAGCAGCGGTTCTTCGGGCGCTGGCTGATGCCGCTGTTCCCGATCGTCTCGTTGCTCGCGGCTTACGGGACGGTCGAATTGGTGCGCTGGATCGTGCGGACCTGGCGCGTGCCGGTGCTCGTGGTCGGAACGGTCGCGGTCGTCGTGATGCTGAGCCAGGGGCTCGCGACCGTGATCCACAACGACGCGGTGCTCGCGCGTCCCGACACACGCAACCTGGCACGCCGGTGGATGGTCGCCCACATTCCGGCCGGAGCCAAGGTGGTGATCGAGCCGGTCGTCGAGGACAACTGGGCGACCGACGTCGGCAGGTCGCTGCCGTGGACGTCGAGCGGCGCGCGCTGGCAGCGGTTCCCGACCTGGGAGACGAACCTCGGCACGGACGGCAAGCCGCTGGCGGCCGGAGCACACCGTTACGTCGCCGTCGATGAATACGAGCGGACCCTGCGCCCGGCGCTGCTGACCCAGTACGTCCAGCAGGGCTACTGCTGGGTCGTGATCGGGTCGCTGCAGGCGGGACGCTCGTTTGCGCAGCCGAGGATCGCCCCGGCCGCGATCGCCTACTACGCACAGCTCGCCAATCGGGCCTCGCTCGTCTACCACGTGAGCCCGTTCGGGAACAACCGCTACGCGGTGCCGTTCAGCTTCGACTGGTCGATTGACTACTACCCGGCCCAATACGCGCGGCCGGGCCCCGAGATCAGCGTCTACCGCTTGCGCGGCGGAAAGTGCGCACGTAACTATTCTCAACAGCAGTGATGACCGTCAGCAATCCACAGGCCGACCACCGCCACCTCGCCCGCGCGATCGAGCTCGCAGAGCAAGGCCGGGGCCTGGTGAGCCCCAACCCACTGGTCGGGGCCGTGCTGGCGACGGTCGACGACGTGCTCGGCGAAGGCTTTCACCGCGCACTCGGTTCGGCCCACGCCGAGGTCGAGGCGATCCGCGCGGCAGGCGGCGCGGACCTCTCGGACGCGACGCTGTACATATCGCTGGAGCCCTGCTGCCACTACGGCAAGACGCCGCCGTGCACCGAGGCGATCCAGGAGGCCGGCATCGGCCGTGTGTTCGTCGCCTCTGATGACCCGAGCGAGCACGCGAGCGGACGCGGGCTCGGGATCCTCCGTGACGAGGGCGTCGAGGTGGTCCTCGCCAACGGCGATCTCGCGCAACGCGCCCGGCTCCTGAACCAGCCGTTTCGCAAGTACGCGCGCACCGGTCGCCCGTGGGTGCTGTTCAAGTCGGCGATGACGCTCGACGGCAAGGTCGCCACCCGCGGCGGCGACTCGAAGTGGATCTCGGGCGAGTCCAGCCGCGAGCGCGCGCACCACTGGCGCGCCGAGTGTGACGCGGTCGCGGTCGGGATCGGTACCGCGCTGGCCGACGACCCGCTGCTGACCGCGCGCGTCGAGGGGGCGATCCGTCAGCCGCGGCGGGTCGTGTTCGATGCGCTCGGCCGGCTGCCGCTCAATGCGCAGCTGGTCCGCGATGCGCGCCGCGTGCCGCTGACGGTCGTCGTCTCGCGGGCGGCGCCGCGGACGGCGACTGACGCACTCCAGACCCATGGCGTCGACGTGATCGTCGCGACTGGCGAGAACGAGCCGGCCCGCGTCGTCTCGGCACTGGATCAGCTCGGCGCAGCCGGGGTGGCCTCGATCCTGCTCGAAGGCGGGCCACACCTGGCCGGAGCGTTCCTCGATGCCGGCGAGGTCGACGAGATCAGGCTGTTTTTGGCGCCGCTGATCCTCGGCGGGCGCACCGCCCGGGACCCGCTCGAGGGCGAGGGCGTCGAGCTGATCGCCGATGCTGTGCGGGCGCTGACCCTGACCTGCGAGGGCGTCGGTGACGACATCCTCGTCTCGGCGCGGATCAAGGAGTGGTGACGGCATGTTCACCGGGCTCGTACAGGATCGGGGGACGATCTCGAGCGCGGAGCGCTCCGCCGACGGCGTCAGGCTGACGGTCCACTCCGGACTCGCCGGCGAGTTGTCAGAGGGCGACTCGGTGGCGGTCAACGGCGTCTGCCTGACCGCGATCGAGGCCGGTGACGGCTCGTTCGTGGCGGAGGTGATGAACGAGACGCTGCAGCGCTCGTCGCTGAACGAAGCCGACGCCGGCACCGAGGTCAACCTCGAGCTGCCGCTGCGAGCCTCAGACCGGCTCGGGGGCCATGTCGTGCAGGGCCATGTCGACGGCCTCGGCACGATCGCCGGCGTGTTCGAGGACGGCTTTGCGCGCCGCGTCCAGATCGCGGCGCCCCAGGACGTGCTGCGTTACGTGGTCGCCAAGGGGTCGGTCGCCGTCGACGGCGTTTCGCTGACGATCGCCGATCTAGACGACGCATCTTTTACCGTTTCATTGATCCCCGAGACTTTGCAGCGAACCAATCTCGGCCGCGCAGTGGCCGGAACCCAGGTCAACTTGGAGGTTGACGTGCTTGCCAAATACGTAGAGAAGCTCGTAGGAGCGTCACGGTGAGCGCCACAAACGTGACGTTCGCGTCGATCGAGGAGGCGCTCGAGGACATCCGCGAGGGCAAGATGGTGGTCGTCTGCGACGACGAGACGCGCGAGAACGAGGGCGACCTGACGATGGCGGCTCAGTTCATCACGCCCGACGCGATCAACTTCATGGCCAAGGAGGGGCGGGGTCTGATCTGCCTCGCCCTCACCTCGACGCGCTGCGACGAGCTCGGCCTCGACCTGATGGCGGCCAAGAACGAGTCCGCGTTCGAGACCGCGTTCACGGTCTCGATCGAGGCACGGTCGGGCGTCAGCACCGGCATCTCGGCCGCCGACCGGGCGCGGACCATCCAGGTCGCGATCGACCCAGAGACAAGCCCCCGTGAGCTCGTGCAGCCGGGACACGTGTTCCCGCTCAAGGCGAAGGTCGGCGGCGTGCTGGAGCGGGTCGGCCAGACCGAGGCTGCCGTCGACCTGGCGCGGCTCGCGGGCCTGAACCCGGCCGGCGTGATCTGCGAGATCATGAACGACGACGGGACGATGGCGCGCGTGCCGGACCTCGGTCTCTACTGCGAGCGACACGGCCTGAAGATGATCACGGTCGCCGACCTGGTCGCCTACCGGCGCCGGCACGAGAAGCTGATCGAGCGGGTCGTGGCGACCAAGCTGCCGACCGCTTTCGGGGAGTTCGTCGCCGTCGGTTACCGCTCGCTGGTCGACAACAAGCACCATGTTGCGCTGGTCAAGGGCGACGTGGACGGAGTCGATGACGTGCTGGTCCGCGTTCACTCCGAGTGTCTGACCGGGGACGTGTTCCACTCGCTGCGCTGCGACTGCGGTGAGCAGCTCGAGTCGGCGCTGGCGATGATCGAGCAGGAGGGGCGCGGCGTGCTCCTCTATTTGTCCCAGGAGGGCCGCGGCATCGGCCTGCTCAACAAGCTGCGCGCGTACAAGCTGCAGGAGGAGGGGCTCGACACGGTCGACGCCAACCTCCGTCTCGGGCTTCCCGCCGACCTGCGCGATTATGGGATCGGCGCTCAGATCCTCGTCGATCTCGGCCTGACCAGCATCAGGATCCTGACCAACAACCCCAAGAAGATCTCCGGGCTCGCCGGATACGGCCTGTCGGTGAGCGACCAGCTGCCGATCCAGCACGCCCCGAACCCGCACAACGAGGCATATCTGCGCGCCAAGCGCGACAAGCTCGGCCACACGCTCCACCACCAGGGGCTTCCGCTCGACGAGGAGATGCTCCACGACGAGCAGGAGCCGGGCACGGGCGGCCGCGGCGACGATGGCCTCTGAGCGGCGCGTCGCGCTGTGCGTGGCGCGTTTCTATGAGGAGCTCGCCGACCGGCTCGAGCAGGGTGCGCGCTGCGCTCTGGGCGAGGCGGGGGTCGCCGCGGTCGACCGCTTCGACGTGCCGGGAGCGTTCGAGCTGCCGCTGATCGCCAAGTACGCGGCCGAGTCGGGCCGCTACGACGCGGTCGTGTGCCTCGGAGCGGTGATTCGCGGTGAGACCGACCACTACGACTTCGTCTGCTCGAGCGCCGCGCAGGGCATCTCCAGGGTGCAGCTCCAGACCGGCGTGCCGTGCGGCTTCGGCGTCCTGACGGTCGACAACATCGAGCAGGGGCTCGACCGGGTCACCGGCGGCTCCAAGCGCGATACCGGCGCCCACGCGGTGCAGGCGGCGTTGGCGTCGCTGGCGGTCAAAGAGCAACTTTCGGCCCGATAGGCCCTTCGGGCGCTCGGCCGCTTTGGGAGGCCCGGCCGCCCGGCGCGGGCGTTCACCCCTCGCTGCTGCCGCCGTCGCCCGGCCCGCTGCTCTGCCCATGACCGGCGCCGTTGCCGGGGCCTTTACCGGGGCCGTCGCCCGGCTCGCTGCTCTGCCCGTGACCGGCGCCGGTGCCGGGGCCCTTGCCATGCGCGCGTCCCGGCACGGATCCGGGGGCGGCCCCACCTGACGGCGGTGCCGTGCTCGTAGCCTGGCCCGCGGCCCGCAGGGCCTGATCCAGCGTCTGCTCGACGACCGCCGTCTGGTTGGGGATCTTGAGCCGCTGCTCGAGTACCGGGATCGCTGCCTCCGGGTCGCCCGACAGCAGCAGCGAACGCCCGAGGTCATAGAGCGCGTATGCGTGCGTCAGGCTACCCGGCGCGCTCGTTGCGAGCGTCCGGTGAAGCATCGCGATCGCCGCCGCGTAGTCGCCGGCCAGCATCTCGTTGTGGCCCTCGAGCTGCAGCGCGGCGGCACTCGGCGGGGCCGTCGCGGTCGAGGATGCGGGTGCCGTGCTCGACGCGATCGTGGCGCTCGAGGAGCTCGCGCTCGTCGACGTGCGCGGCTTGGCGGGGCGGCGCCTGCGAGCCGCTCCGCTCGCGTGCTGGGGCGTGGACGACTGCGCGGCGTTGTGGCTTGAGCTGTCGCCAAGCTGGGTGATCACCAGGATCACCCCGAGCGCCACGACGGCCAGCGCAGCCAGGGCGACAGCGCGGCCACTCTGGCGGCGCCTGGCGCCGGCGGCGGCGTGGGCGGAGGGAGATCTGACCGCGGTCGGGCGCGGGGTCTGATCGCGGCCGTGCAGCGCCGCTTCAAGCGCCTCGACGAAAGCGCCGGCGGTCGGATAGCGGGCCTCGGGGTCCTTGGCCATCCCGCGGCGCAGGACCCCGTCGACGGCGACCGGAATCGTCCGGTCGCGGCCGCTCGCTGCTGGCGGTTGATCCTCGATGTGCTGACGCGCCTGGGCGGCGAAATGCGGCGCGGTGAACGGGCGGCTGCCGGTCATCAGCTCAAACGCGCCGACCGCCAGCGAGTAGCGGTCGCTGGCGGCGGTCGCCCGGCTCCCGAGCGCCTGCTCGGGAGCGAGATAGGCGGCGGTCCCGAACACCTCGCCGGTGCTGGTGATCGTGTCCTCGCTCTGCAGCCGGGCGATCCCGAAATCGGCGACATGCAGGCTCCGGTCGCGGTCGAGCAGGAAGTTCGCCGGTTTGATGTCTCGGTGGACGATCCCGCGCGCATGGGCGTGGTCGAGGGCGGACGCCGCCTGGCGCAGCCACCGCCGCGCCTCGCTGCGGGTCACGGCCTGGGAGCGCAGCGCCTCGGCGACGGTCCCACCGTCCAGGTACTCCATGACGATGAACGCCCGTGGCGAGTCATCGTCGGGCGCGGGCTCGATGTCGCCGACGTCGAAGATCGTGACGACGTGAGGATGGGCCGAAACCCGGGCGGCAGCACGCGCCTCGCGCTTGAAGCGGCGGGTCGCGCGGTCGTCGTGGGCGAAGCGCTCGGACAGCACCTTGATCGCGACGTCTCGCCCGAGCACGCGGTCCTCGGCGCACCAAACCGACGCCATGCCACCGGTGGCGATATGGCGTCGGATCGCGTAACGATCCGGGAGCCGGAGCCCCACGAGTGGCTCGGCAGAGCGCCTGGCGCTGGGGCCCATACCGCCCGTTCTGTACCCACTTGCGTCGATCTGCAAGCCGATCGGCGCCTTCCGATCCTGCGTCGCCGGGCGCCCGGTGGTGGGCGCCGGTTTTCACACCGCCGCTCTGTCTATACTCGCCTCGCGATGCCAAGGATCTGTCACGTCTGCGCCAAGGGTCCCGCCTTTGGCAACAACCGCAGCCATTCGATGGTCGCCACCAGGCGACGCTTCGACCCCAACCTGCAGCGGGTTCGGATCGACGACAACGGGACGCCCCGTCGCGTCTACGTGTGCACGCGTTGCCTGAAAGCCGGCAAGATCGTCAAAGCCAGATAGAAGTGGCTGCGTCCGGCGCAGCGCCCAGCCGGTCCACCGCGTCTGATCCGAGCATCGTTCGGTTCAGGGCGGTCGTCGAGGCGGGACTTGCGGCCCTCGAGGAGCGCCGTGAGGAAGTCAACGACCTCAACGTGTTTCCGGTCGCCGACGGTGACACGGGCGACAACATGGTGCTCACGCTCCGAGCCGTGCTGCAGGAGCTCGACCGCCTCTCGGGAGCCTCCGAGGGTCGCACGATCGACGACATCGGCCGCGACGAGATCGTCGCCTCGGTCGCACGCGCGGCGCTGCTGGGCGCGCGCGGCAATTCCGGGGTGATCCTGTCGCAGCTCATCCGGGGAGCCGCTGAGGAGCTCGCCAGTCGTCCCGGCGAGCTCGTCGACCCGGTGCTGATCGGCGCGGCGCTGGCACGGGCGGCCGATCAGGCGTACGGGTCCGTTCGCGATCCCGCCGAGGGCACGATTCTCACCGTGGTGCGCGAGATGGCCTATCGGGTCGCGTCCGATCTCGCCCACACCCGCGACGCGCGGCTGGGTCCCGACGCAACCGTGATCGAGCAGGACGAGGTGATCGCACGCGTGATCGAGCAGGCGCTCGACGCCGGCCAGGAGTCGGTCCAGCGCGGACCCGACCTGCTGCCGGTGCTGCGGGAGGCCGGCGTGGTCGACGCCGGTGGCTATGCGCTGACCGTGTTGCTGGCGGGCTTCCTCGGCGCGCTGCGAGGAGGCGACGCGCCGGTGCTCGAACACCAGGTCGCGGCCCGCGTCTCGCATCCGCAGCACAGCTCGTCGACCTATCGTTACTGCACCAACTTCGCGGTCAGCGGCCGGGATCTCGAGCAGCGTGCGTTCATCGAGGCGCTCGATCGGATCGGTGACTCGGTTCTGGTCGTCGGCGACGCGACGACGCTCAAGGTCCACGTCCACACCGACGACCCGGATGAAGCGACTGCCCTGTTCGCCGACGCCGGCACCGTCTCGCACCTCGACGTCGCCGACATGCGCGAGCAGGTGCAGGCCCGTGATGACCGCCTCGTCGAGGCCGTCCAGGACGTCTGCGGAGCGCTTGCGGTGGTCAACGGCGACGGCATGCGTGCCCTGTTCGAGGGCTTCGGCGTTCGCGTGCTCGACGGAGGGCCGACGCTCAATCCCTCGACCTATGACCTGCTCGCTGCGATCCACGCCGTCCCCGCCGAACAGGTGGTCGTGCTGCCCAACAGCGCCAACGTCGTGATGGCCGCCGAGCGGGCCGCCGAGCTCTCGGACAAGACGGTGGCGGTGATCGCGTCGCGCTCCCAGCAGGCCGGCCTGGCGGCGGCGGTCAGCCTCGATCCGGACCGCGCCGCGGAGGTCAACGCGAGCGCGATGCTGCAGACGCTCGACCGGGTCCGCAGCGGTGCGGTCGCGCCCGCGGCGCGCGACGACACGCAGGGCCGCTTCCGGGCCGGCGAGGCGGTCGGGTTCGTCGAGGACGAGCTCGTCGCGTGGGGCGATCCGCGCCAGACCCTGCAGGACGTGCTCGCGCAGCTGAGCGACAACGCCGAGCTGATCACATGCCTGCGCGGCGCCGACGCCCCCCTCGACGACCAGACGGTCACCGGGCTGGTCTCGGGCTCCGCCGAGCTCGAGCTGTCAGATGGGGGTCAGCCGCGCTACTGGTGGCTGTTGTCGGCTGAATAGCCGGCCCAAGCGGGCGCCCGGTCTGACGCCGACCGCCGCGACGGTCATCATCGATAGTGATGACGCCGACCGGATTCGCCAGCTCCCACCCACTCGAGGATCCCGAGCTCAGCAGCGCGCCGATCCGCTATCCGCGGCCGTCGCTGCTTGGGCGCAAGCTCGAGTTCGAGGGCACCAAGGCCGCCCGGGCGGGCGAAGCGCTCGGCCTTGAGACGGTCGGTGACCTACTCGAGCACCTGCCGCGTGATCGCCGTGAGGCCCGCGCAGTCGCCGAGCTCGTGACCGGGGAGGTCGCGACGGTCGTCGTGCAGGTGCGCGCGATCGCCTCGCGGCCGGTTCGCCGCCGCGGAATGCGCCCGCTGGTCGAGGCGACGGTCGCGGATGACACCGCCGTGATGAAGGCGACGTTCTTCAACCAGCCGTGGCTGGTGGGCAAGTACCCGGCCACAACGCGCCTGGTCCTGCACGGCAAATACGAGGGACGAAACCGGTTTCGGGTGCAGGCGCACGCGCGCACGAACGAGGCCGCGACGGGCGCCGACGCGGTCGCTCACTATGCGGCCACCGAGGGGCTCTCGTCGACCCAGATCCTCGCGATGGTGCGGGCCAACGCCGCGGCGATCGCCGACGTCCCCGAGCCGCTGCCCTCGCTCGTGCGCACGCACGAGCAATTGCCCGAGCGGCGCAGCGCGCTCGCGGCTGCGCACTTCGAGGGCGACGACGCCCAGGCACTCGGTCGCCGGCGGCTCGCGTTCGACGAGCTGCTGCTCGCCCAGCTCGCGCTGCTCCGGCGCCGTAGGCTGCGTCGCGCCGGCGTCAGCGCGCCGGTGCTCGACGAGCCGCCGGATCTGACCGCGCGGTGGCTGGCGACGATGCTCCCATTCACGCCGACCGCCGACCAGGAGGCCGCGATCGCGCAGCTCGACGAGGACCTCGCGCTGAGTCTCCCGATGCAGCGGCTGCTGATGGGTGAGGTGGGCTCGGGCAAAACGGTCGTCGCCCTCTACGCGCTGCTGCGCGCGATCGAACACGGCCACCAGGGGGCGCTGATGGCTCCCACCGAGCCGCTCGCCGAGCAGCACTTCGCGACGATCCAGACGCTGATCGGAGGTGAGGCGATCGCGATGGGCCTGCTGACAGGATCGACCCCCGGGCGGCGTCGCGCCGATCTGCTCGGCAAGCTCGAGAGCGGCGAGCTATCGCTGCTGGTGGGAACGCACGCGCTGATCGAGGAGCCGGTCAGGTTCTCCAGACTCGCGGTCGCGGTCGTCGACGAACAGCATCGCTTCGGGGTCCGTCAGCGAGCGGCGCTCGATGCCAAGTCCGCGCCCGGAGAGCGGCCGCATGTCCTGCACATGACCGCGACCCCGATCCCGCGGACGCTGGCGCTGGCGGGTTACGGTGACCTCGACTTCACCCAGCTTCGCGAGCTGCCGAAGGGGCGGCGCCCGATCCAGACCTTCGTCTGCTCCAGCGAGCGTGAGCGTGCGCGCGCGTATGACCGGATCCGCGAGGAGCTGCGCGCCGGCCGCCAGGCGTTCGTGGTCTGCCCGCTGGTGTCGGAGTCCGAGCTGCTCCAGGCGCGCGCCGCGACCGCCGAGTTCGAACGCCTCCGAGCGGGCGAGCTGCGCGATTTCCGGGTCGTCCTGATGCACGGACAGCTTCGTCCGGCGGAGAAGCACGACGTGATGGCCGAGTTTGCGTCGGGCGCCGCCGATGTGCTCGTCGCGACCTCGGTGATCGAGGTCGGGATCGACGTCCCGAATGCGACCGTGATGCTGGTCGAGGATGCCGATCGCTACGGGATCTCACAGCTGCACCAGCTGCGCGGTCGGATCGGCCGCGGCTCGCATGCGTCACTGTGCCTGCTGTTCGGCGCCAAGGAGTCGCCGCGGCTGCGGGCCCTGGCCGACCACACCGATGGCTTCCGGCTCGCGGAGATCGATCTCGAGCTGCGCGGGGAGGGTGAACTGGTCGGGACCAGGCAGAGCGGGATCGCGCAGTTCCGCGTCGCCGAGCTGCCACGTGACGCTGAGCTACTGGAGCGAGCGAGGGCGCGCGCCGAGCGGATCGATGACCAGGACCCCGAGCTCGCAGCGCCCGAGCACGCGCTGCTGGCCGATGCGCTGGTCGGGATGTTCGGGCCCGAGGCGCAGGCGCCGATCCCGGCCTGAGGCGCCAGGATGCGCGTGATCGCCGGTGCCTATGGGGGTCGCGAGCTGATCGCGCCACGCGGCACAGCGACCAGGCCGACCTCTGATCGCGTGCGCGAGGCGCTGTTCTCGATTCTCGACGATGTCTCCGGTGCGCGGGTGCTGGACCTGTTCGCCGGCTCGGGCGCGCTCGCGATCGAGGCGCTGTCACGCGGCGCCGCGGAGGCGACGCTGGTCGATTCCTCAGCGGCGGCTTTGGCGGCGATCAGACGCAATCTCGAGCGGCTCGGGATCGATGCCGTCGTCCACCGGGCGCGCGCGCTCGATTTCCTCCAGCGAGCACGGGGTAGCTCGCGTCAATACGATCTTGTGTTCCTAGACCCCCCATATCGCCACGCGGGCTCGTTGGCAGCGGAGCTCTCGGCGGCGCTCGCGCCGGTGCTCGCCCCCGAGGCGCGCGTGGTTGCAGAGTCTGACCGCCGCAGTCCGCTCGAGCTCGAGCTCGAGCAACTCGACGAGCGCCGCTATGGCGACACCCTGATCCAAATCCATGGCCCCCGATAACCGCATCGCGATCTGTCCCGGCACGTTTGACCCGGTCACCTACGGTCACCTCGACGTGATCGGAAGGGCGTCCGCGATGTACGACACGGTGATCGTCGCGGTCGTCAACCTGCCGTGGCGCAAGGGCAGCACCCTGTTCACCGCGGAGGAGCGGATCGCGTTCGTGCAGCAGGCCACGCGCGAGCTTCCGAACGTCCAGGTCGAGGCCTTCAGCACGCTGCTGGTCGACTTCGCCAGGGAGCGAGGAGCGATGGCGATCGTCAAGGGGCTGCGGGCGATCACCGATTTCGAATACGAACTCGAGATGGACCAACTCAACCGACGCCAGGCTCCCGAAATCGAGTCCGTTTACCTGATGGCGTCCCCCAAGTACAGTTTCCTAAGGTCGAGTGGCGTCAAGGAGCTCGCGACGTTCGGTGGCGACATCGAAGATCTGGTCCCCGACGAGGTCGCGCGGCACTTGAAGGAACGGCTCGGCCGCTGACGAAACAGAGGTGCGCGAGATGGACGTCCTGGTACTCATCGACAAATTGGACGATCTGGTCCACAACGCCAAGCCGGTCCCCCTGACCGACCAGGTTCGCGTGGACAAAGAAGAGATCTACGACATCCTCGACCAGATGCGCGCGACGATCCCCGAGGAGATCAAGCAGGCACGCTGGATCGTCAAGGAGCGCCAGGAGATGCTCGCCGAGGCCAAGCGCGAGGCCGAGCGGATCGTCAAGGAGGCGCGCGAGCGCCAGGATCGGTTGGTTTCCGACGAGGAGATCACCAAGCAGGCCGAGCGCGCCGCCGAGGACATCATCGAGGACGCCCGCGCCCGCGAGCGCGAGATCCGGCTCGGCGCCGAGGACTACGCCGACGAGATCCTCAACACGCTCGAGGTCAACCTGTCGAAGTTCATCGCGGCCGTGCAGCGCGGGCGCGATCGCCTGGCCGGCAAGGACGAGCCGGCCGAGGTTTCCTAACTCCTTCGCCCGGACGGCGCTCTCCTTCCCAGAGACGGCTCCGGCCCGCTGGGTTCTGGCGCGGGTCAGTGCTTGCGGCCCGTCAGGGCCAGCCCCGCGCCGAGTGCGATCAGGCTGACGCCGCCGCCGATGCTGAGGCGCTCGAGGCGCTCAGGGGACCGGCCGAGCCACGAGCGGGCGCTGCCCGACGCCAGCGCCCATGTGCTGTCCGAGATCAGCGCCACCAGCGCGCAGATCAGTCCCAGCGACAGCAGCTGGATCGTGTAATGCCCTTGTGACCGATCTATGAACTGCGGCAGGACGGCGGTGAAGATCAGCAGGCCCTTGGGGTTGGTCGCACCGACCACGAACCCCTCGCGGATCGTTTGGCCGAGGCTGCGGGGCGCGACCGAGTTCGATCGCAGCACGTTCGCGAGCCGCTTGCGCTCGCGGATGCTGCGGACCCCGAGCACCACCAGATATGCGGCGCCGATCAGCTTCAGCACCGTGTAGACGGTCTCCGAGCTGGCCAGCAGCGAGCCGAGCCCCACGGCAACCAGCACCAACTGCAACAGCAGACCCGACGTGTTGCCCAGCACGGTCGCAAGCGCCGCCCGGCGCCCGAGCGCGACGCCGCGGCTGATCGTGAACAGCACGCTGGGCCCGGGGATCAGGATCAGCACGTAGACCGTCGCCAGAAACGCGGGCAGGTGAGCCGTCGGGACCACGGCGCCCAAATCTAATCGAGCACCTAGCAGATCTCGAATCCGCTCAGGCCCTCGGGGTCCTCCGCCTCGGACTCGACGCTTGACACTCGTGCCCGGGGCGGACCCTGCTCACAGTAGGCCGCGACGGTCGCGACCGCACCCGGGTCGCCTTCGAGGACTATCTCGAGCACGCCGTCGGCGCGGTTGCGCGCCCATCCCGACACCCCTTCGCGGCCCGCCAGCTCGCGCGTCGAGTCGCGAAACCAGACGCCCTGTACGCGGCCGTGGACCAGCAGTCGCCTGCGGACGAGCTCCGGTGACACGGCGCCGATTGTCGCTCAGCGCCTTTCCGTCCGGCACGCGCGCCACGCTTGTCAGCCGCTCATGAATGCTTTTTGGCTGCTAATCGGAGTGATCCTCGGTGCTGCTTTGCTCGCGGTCGCGCTCGTGCCGCGGCTGCGCGCCGGTGCTCGATCAGCCGACCAGGCGGCTGGGCTCGAACGCGAGCTGGTGCGCGCGCAGTCTGACCTCGAGCACGAGCGTGCGCGGGCGGCCGAGCGACTGCAGACCGTCAACGACGCGCAGCAGCGGATGTCGGACACGTTCAGGGCGCTCAGCGCCGAGGCGCTGCAGGCAAGTGTCACGCAGCTGACCGAGTTCTCGCGCGCGCAAATGCAGACGGCCCAGGCGCGGGCCGACGGCGACCTGGAAAAGCGCCAGCAGGCGGTCGAGCAGCTCGTCGCGCCGCTCAAGGAGCAGCTCGGGCGCGTCGACGGTCAGCTGATGGCGCTCGACCAGGAACGGCGAGAGTCGCGCGGGCGGCTCGAAGCGCAGCTGCGAACCCTGAACGAGACCGGCGAGCGGTTGCGGAGCGAGACCGGCGCGCTGGTGACCGCGCTGCGCAAGCCCAACACCCGCGGTCAGTGGGGCCAGATGCAGCTGCGAAACGTGGTCGAGCTGGCGGGCATGCTGAGGCACTGTGACTTCGCCGAGCAGACCCCGGTCGCCGGCGATGAGACGACCCTACGCCCGGATCTGATCGTCAGGCTGCCGGGCGGAAAGCAGGTGATCGTCGACGCCAAGGCGCCGCTGCAGGGGGTGCTCGACGCCTACGAGGCGCGCGACGAGGCCGAGCGCGAGCGCCATCTGCGCGACCACGCGCGGCTGCTGCGCAAGCACGTCAAGTCACTGGCTGACAAGGCCTACTGGGCGGGGCTCGACACGACGCCCGATTTCGTCGTCATGTTCCTGCCCGGAGAGCACCTGTACGGGGCCGCGCTCGAAGCCGACCCGGCACTGATCGAAGACGCGATGGCGCGGCGGGTCCTGATCGCCACGCCGACGACGCTGCTGGCGATGCTGCGCGCGGTCGCCTACGGCTGGCAGCAGGAGCGGGTCGCAGAGTCCGCTCAGGCGATCTCCGAGCTCGGCCGCGAGCTCCACGGCCGGCTGGTCAAGCTCTCGACGCTGCTGGCGACGCTCGGCACCCGGCTCAACAGCGCCGTCAAGTCATACAACGAGACCGTGGGCTCCTACGAGGCCCGCGTGCTGCCGGCAGCGCGCCGGTTCGCCGACCACGGCGCCGTCACCGACGGGCGCGAGCTGCCCGAACTCGAGCACGTCACCACCGGCGCCCGCAACGTCAACGCAAATGAGCTCACGCTAGAGCTTGAGGTCGAGCCGACACCGGCTGCGCGCCATCTGCGGGCGGCTGAGTAGTCGCCCTCTTAAAGGGTGCTAAGCGAGACGCGCCCGCGCGCCCCGGCCGCCGACTGACTGGTTTTCCGGGAGCCCGCCGCGGCAGACCGGGCCGGAGCCGGCCGACGAGGCCAGACCCGTCGCACACCACCCTCCTCAGGGGGCGGCAACGGTTGCCCACTTCGCACAAGTCGCGTCGCCGGCGCCCGGCAACCGCCGCGAGCCTCTGATCAGCCCGTGTGCGAAGGGGGCATGCCGCTGGCGACCCCGAAGAGGGGGCAGCGGCCTACGAGGCGGACTCGGGATTCAAACCGCGCCCGTTGAACCAGGCCACCAGATCCTCCCGCTGCTCCGGCAACGGATTGGCCATCGGTTTGCGCGCCCGGACGACGTCGAGCGCCTCCTCGATCCCGATCTCGTCCTCGACCGCGATCGCTCCGGCCGCCACGGCTGCCGACCGCTGCCAGCCGGCTCGGCAGTGCACATAGCTGCGGTCGCCGGCCCGCAGCCACGCGACGACCTCCTGGACGGCGGCCTCGAGCACGTCGGGCGGCAGTCGCCCGTAGTCGACGAACTCGATCCGGCGCTCGAGGATGCCGGCCTGCGCCAGCGCGGCCTGGACCTCGGCGCGCTGGCCGTCGGTCTCGTACTCGTCATCCTGCACCAGGTTGAGCACACGGCGGATGCCGAGCCGTTCGAGCATCTGCACGTCGCCGACGTCGAGCGGATAGGCGCCGATCAGCAGGCCGTTGCGCACGTCGGCGAAGCCGTAGGCTCGAAACCACTCGGACACGCCATCATGATGACCGGTGACGGCTCCTGATTGGATAGTGGCGATGTCGCAGGCGCTCGCAACGACGTAGAGGCGATGTTCCCGGCGATCGCCGACAAGCTGCACCTGGCGTACCGGTTCGCCCGCGCGGGCGTACTCAAGCCGTCCCGCCCTGACCGTGTGCTGCGCGTGGTCCTCGGGCTGCACAACTGGGGGCCGACACTCGCCGCCGGCTATCTCGGGACCGCGGCGCGGTATCCCGACGCCGACGCGATGATCGACGAGCTCGGGCGCGTGACGTTCGACGAGCTCGACCGCCAGTCCAACGCGATCGCACGCGGCCTGGCGGGCTACGGGGTTCGCGAGGGCGACGGCGTTGCGCTGATGTGCCGCAACCACCGCTGGTTCGTGCAGGCAAGCGTCGCCTGTTCAAGGCTGGGTGCCAACGCTCTGTACCTCAACACCTCGTTCGCCGGGCCGCAGGTCGCGGACGTGATCCTCCGCGAGGCGCCGGCGGCGATCATCTACGACGACGAGTTCGAGGCGGTGATCGGCGAGGCACGGGGCGGCCGCGCGAGCTTCCGCGCCTGGCGTGACCGGCCCGGCGAGAGCGAATCCCCGTCGCTGCAGGAGCTCGCGCTCACGCGCGCCGACGCCCCGCTGCCGCCGCCGGCCCAGCCGGGGCGGACCGTGATCCTGACGTCGGGGACGACCGGCGCGCCGAAGGGCGCCAATCGCGCCACCCCGACCTCGCTGAACCCCGCCGCCGCGCTGCTGTCAGCGATCCCGATGCGTGCGCGGGAGACGACGATGATCGCGGCGCCGCTGTTTCACTC
This sequence comes from uncultured Solirubrobacterales bacterium, assembly GCA_963770885.1. Classification (GTDB taxonomy): domain Bacteria; phylum Actinomycetota; class Thermoleophilia; order Solirubrobacterales; family Solirubrobacteraceae; genus Palsa-465. The sequence goes on from CAVYRI010000006.1 coordinate 159,080, forward strand.
CTGGGGCTACGCCCACACGCTGCTCGCGACCGGCCTCTCGTCGACGCTCGTACTGCGACGCCGCTTTGAGCCACTCGAGACCCTTCGTGCCGTCGCCGACACCGGCGCGACGGCGCTGATCGTGGTGCCGATCATGCTCCAGCGGATGCTCGAGCTCGGCCCGGAGGTCCTGCAGCAGTGCGATACCTCGTCGCTGCGGGTGATCGCCGCAAGCGGCTCCGCGCTGCCGGGACCGCTCGCGCAGCAGGTGATGGACGTGTTCGGCGACAAGCTCTACAACCTGTACGGCTCGACCGAGGTCGCGTGGGCGTCGATCGCGTCTCCCGCCGATCTTCGCGCCGCGCCGGGCACCGCCGGACGGCCACCCCGCGGCACGGTCGTCAAGCTGCTCGACCGCGACTCGGTCCCGGTCGCGGCCGGGGAGACCGGCCGCATCTTCGTCGGCTCTGAGCTGCTGTTCGACGGCTATACGACCGGAGGGGACAAGGCCAGGGTGGCCGGCCTGATGTCGACCGGAGACGTCGGCCACTTCGACCCCGACGGCCGCCTGTTCGTCGACGGGCGCGACGACGACATGATCGTCTCCGGCGGCGAGAACGTCTTCCCGGCCGAGGTCGAGGACCTGATCGCCGCCATGCCGGGCGTCAACGAGACTGCCGTGATCGGCGTCCCCGACCCCGAGTTCGGCCAGCGGCTGCGCGCCTATGTCGTGCTCAAGCCCGGCGCGTCGCTGACCGAGGACGAGCTCAAGGGCCACATCCGCGCACGCCTCGCGCGCTTCAAGGTCCCCCGAGAGGTCGTGTTCGTCGACACGCTGCCGCGCAACGCCACCGGCAAGGTGGTCAAACGCGAGCTCGATCGCTCTCGGCCGACCCCCACGCCTGGCGTAAGCTCGTGAGATGGCACTCCGTGCCGATCTGTTCGACCTCGCTGCGCTCCGGCTCACCGCGGGAGAGGGCCGGCGGATCGAGCTCGCGGTCATGATCGATCCCTTCGAGCTTGGCGGCGAGCGCTACGCGGCCGCGCCACCGCAGGTGGACGCGATCCTCGACGTGTCCAGGACGACGGGTGACGGCTACGCTCTGAGGCTGGGTTTTGAGGCCCGGATCGAGGGTCCCTGCATGCGCTGTCTGTCGTCTGCCGAGCCAATGCTCGAAGTCGACGCGCGGGAGGTGTCTCAGCCGGGGGCCGGCGACGAGCTGCAGTCGCCCTATGTCAGCACGGGCGTCCTCGACGTGCGGGCCTGGGCGCGCGACGCGCTCGCGCTCGCCCTCCCGACCCAGATCCTCTGCCGGCCCGACTGCGCGGGCCTGTGCGCGGTGTGTGGCGCCAATCTCAACGAGGCAGGACCGGAGCACGGTCATGAGCGTGAACCTGACGCCCGCTGGGCCAAGCTCGCCGAGCTCAGATTCGATCAGTGAGACCGGCCGCATCCACCCACGACGCGGCGTCGCGGCTCACCCAAAGAATGACGCCTATCCGGTGCGTAAGTACGCTGACACAGCCACGCCCAGTTTCGAAAACCTTTGGTTAAGTCGCAGCCACTTCCGGCCGATCAGGAAAGGGAATGGAGCGCAACCGGGAGCGGTCAGGCGGGTCTGAGCCGCCAGCCGCCGGGCACCTCCGTGGCCTACTCGAACTCGCACGGCTCGTGCGGAGCGGTCCTGAGCTTCCAGAGCTCCTCGCTGCCGTAGCGCGAATCGTGTCCGAGACACTCGGGTTCGCGACGGTCGTCATCAACGTGTACCGCCCGGACACGGACGAATACGAGGTCAAGGCCGTCCACGGCAGCACGCGGGCGCGCGAGACGCTGCTCGGACACATCTCCGCCGCCGACACCTGGACGCCGATGCTGGACCCGAGATTCCTCTGTCGCGGCGCGTACTTCGTTGCAGCCGAGGCGCTCGTTTGGGAAGAGCACGTGACCAGCTACACGCCCCAGCTTCCGGCGCGGGCCGAGGATCCAACCGCCTGGCTCGCCGAGGATGCACTGTTCGTAACGCTCGACGGAAGCGATGGCGAGCGCCTCGGGGTGATCTCGGTTGACGAGCCCGATTCGGGGCGGCGCCCGGACGACGAGCTGCTCGACGTGCTGGTCGCGTTCGCCGCCCACGTGGCGCAGGCGATCGAGAGCGCGCACCAGCTCGGCCGCCTCCACGGTGCGCTGGCGCGCCAGCGCGCGGTCGCCGATGCCTCGCTCGACGCGCTGATCGCGCTTGACCAGCACGGTCGGATCCTCGAGTTCAACCCGGCCGCCGAGCTGATGTTCGGGTACCGCCGCGAGCAGGCGGTCGGCAATGACTTGGCCAAGCTGCTGATCGACCCAGCTGAACGCGATGCACACCGATCCGGCCTCAAGCGCGCGTTCGAGAGCGGAGGGCCCAAGCTCGCCCAGCGCCGGATCGAGGTGGTCGCGGTGTGCGCCGACCGCCGCCGGCTGCCGGTCGAGGTGTCGCTCTCGCTGGTCGAGGCCTCCGACGACAACGAGGCTGTCATCTACGGCGTCGCGCGCGACATCTCCGAGCGCCTGCGCGGGCAGCAGCAGCTCGCATACCTCGCCTATCACGATCGTCTCACCGGCCTGCCGAACCGGGTCCTGATCGAGGAGCAGCTCGAGCTCGCGGTCGCGCGGGCGCGGCGCAACAACACCGCGGTCGCCCTCATGTACGTCGACCTAGACGACTTCAAGGCCGTCAACGACAGGCTCGGCCACGCGGCCGGCGACCAGTTCCTGGCTGCAGTCGCCACCCGACTGCGCGGCGTGCTGCGCGACACCGACGTGCTCGCCCGTCAGGGAGGCGACGAGTTCCTCGTGTTGCTCTCCGACCTCGACGACGACCCCGAGCATGTGGCGGAGTCGGTCGGCGCCAAGCTGCACGTCGCGCTCCAAGAGCCGTTCGGGGTCGCCGGGACCGAGCTCTGGACGGCCGCGAGCATCGGCGTGAGCCTGTATCCCGACGACGCGTCGGACCCCGAGGCACTGCTGCGCCATGCCGACACGGCTATGTACAAGGCGAAGGCTGCGGGCGGAGGCCAGCTCGCGTTCCACCGCACAACCGAGACGCTGCTTGCGCGGCGAGCGAGCGTGTCAGCCCAGCTGCGCCGCGCGATCTCGGGGTCAGAGCTCGAACTGCACTACCAGCCGGTCTGGCAGATCGCCGGCGAGCGGGGGATTACCGCGGTTGAGGCGCTGCTGCGCTGGCGCCACCCCGATCGCGGCCTGCTGAAGCCCGAATCGTTCATCGCGCTCGCAGAGCACAGCGCCGTCGGTGACGACCTCGTCGACTGGGTCGTGCGCCAGGCATGCCGGGACGCGACGGCCTGGCTGCAGGCCCGCCTGCGGCCGCGGCTGAGCCTCAACGTCTCACCGCACCAGTTGCTGGCATCGGACTTCGGCGCGCGGATGCAGTCGGCGCTGCGCGAATACGGTCTTGACCCGACGATGTTCATCGTCGAGCTGACCGAGTCGGCGTGGACGGTCGACGCGGCTGACACGCGCGCCGCACTGGCAGATCTCCGGGCCGCCGGGACGGCGCTGGCGATCGACGATTTCGGCGCCGGCTTCTCCTCGCTGTCGCGGCTGCGCCAGCTCGACGTGGATGTGATCAAGCTCGACCGGGTGCTGCTGCACGGGGTGCCCGGTGACGGGGAGGCAACCGCGCTCCTGCGGGCGATCGTCGAGATCGCCGGCGTCTGTGACGCGGCGCTGGTCGCCGAGGGCGTCGAGCACGAGGCTCAGATCGAGTGGCTGGCCGCCAACCGGGTGCAGCAGGCCCAAGGGTTCCTGTTCGGCCATCCGCAGGCCGCCTCGGAGCTGACGCCGCTGCTCGCGCGGAGTCTGCTGGCTACGGTGTGAGCGCCTGAGCGCCACGCCGGTCCTGCCCCGCGGCCCCGATCCGGCCCGGCAGAGGGCCGGTTGCCTGCTAGCCTGCTGCCTTCAAATGGCCGTTCCGAAGCAGAAGCAATCCCATGCACGCACCACGCAGCGCCGCTCGCAGCACAAGCTCACGGCGCCCGCATACAACGAGTGCCCGCAGTGCCACAGCCCACGGCGCCCTCATCGCGTCTGCCCCGTATGCGGAAGCTACCGCGGGCGCGAAGTGATCGCCGACACCGGCGAGCAGACCGGTTAGCCGCGCTCAGCGATGGTCACCGTCGCCGTTGATGCGGGCGGGGCTGACCTGGGCCCCGCGGAGGTAGCGGCCGGCGCCGTCCGGGCTGTCCGCTCCGACCTCAACGTGATCCTGTTCGGCCCGCGGCGGGAGATCGGCGAGGTCTCAGATGGGGTCGAGGTGGTCGACGCGCCCGTTTCGATCGCCAAGGCGGCCGATCCGGCGTTCGCGGTCCGATCGACCCCGGAGGCGTCGATCGTGCAGGCGGCCAAGGCGGTCGCGGACGGCCGTGCTCAGGCGCTCGTGTCCGGCGGCTCGACCGGCTCGGCACTTGCGGCGGCGCTGTTCAACATCCGCCGCGACCGCGGCATCTACCGGCCGGCGCTGGCGCTCCCGCTGCCGGTTCCGGGCGGCACGCCGGTCCTGCTGCTCGATGTCGGTGCGAACGTCACCTGCCGGCCAGAGCACCTGGTTCAGTTCGCGCACATGGGGTCCGCCTTCGCCCAGGCTGTGATGGGGATCACCGCGCCGCGGGTGGCGCTGCTGTCAAACGGCGAAGAGGCCGCGAAGGGAACGCCGGACCTGGTCACCGTGCACGAGCAGCTCGCGGGCGAGGGCGGGGCGGGGCTGAACTTCATCGGCAACGTCGAGGGGACGCAGGTGACCGATGACGTTGCCGACGTAATCGTGATGGACGGCTTCACCGGCAACATCACGCTGAAGCTGATCGAGGGCGTCTCGGAGCGCACGATCCGCGCGATCCGCGACGCGGCGCTGAGCTCGGTGCGGGGGAGGCTCGGCGGCTGGCTGATCCGGCCGGCGGTCTCCAAGCTGCGTGAGGAGATCAATCCCGAGACGCCCGGCGGCGCGTACATGCTCGGCCTGCGCCAACTTGGAGTGATCGCGCACGGCCGCTTCACCCGCAGGGGCTTTCAGCGGGCGATCGAGGTTGCCGCGCGCGGCGTGCAGGAGGACGTGATCCGCGCCACGCGCGAGGCGTTGCAGGTCGCCGGAGCGCTCCGCACCCCGGCGTCCGTGGGGGCATCCAACGACGATGACTGACGCCCAGATCTCACGCGCCCCGTCCGGGGCCACGGCTACCGTGTTGCGCCGATGACCCGCGAGCAAGTCTCCTCGCTGATCCGTGCGCATCTGGCCGACGAGCTCGAGATCGATCCGAGCTCGATTGATGAGTCGACCCGCTTCCGGGAGGACCTCGAAGCCGATTCGCTGGATCTCTACACGCTGGTGCAGGAGCTCGAGGACTCCTATGGCGTGAAGATCTCAGATGAAGAGGCCGCACGGATCCTGACGGTCGGACAGGCGGTCGACTTTGTGCTCGCGACCGATTCCGCCCGACAGCGTTCGGCGGCCGCGAGCCAAGGCACCGACCCTGAGTGAGCGCGGTGCCGGACTCGGGGGGCATGGGTGGCCAGCGACCGGATCGCCCCGCTGGCGAGACCGGCACGCGCCTGCACGAGCTCGTCGACCAGCTTCCGCCCGAGCTCGCCAAGCCCGCCTTCACGCACTCCTCATGGACGGCGCGGCGCGCGGATTCCTACGAGCGGCTGGCGTTTCTCGGCGACAGCGTGCTCGGGCTCGCGGTGACGACCCATCTGTTCCCGCGGCTGGAGGCGGATCGCTTCGGTCCCGGCAGGCTGACCAAGATCCGTGCCCAGGCCGTCTCGGGCCGTTCGTGCAGAGCGGTGGCCGAGCGGCTGGGAGTTCCCGAGCGCCTTCGCGCAGCGGCTCCTGCGGCAGCTCGGCCGGGGGTCGACGCGCTCGTCAACACCGAGCGAGTGCTCGCGTCGGTGATCGAGGCCGTGATCGGCGCCTGCTATCTCGCGTTCGGCTACGAGGCGACGGCCGAGGCGGTCGTCGACGCCTTCTCGCAGGAGATCGAAGACGCGCTCGAGAATCCGGTCGACTTCAAGTCCGCGCTTCAGGAGCGGCTCGCGCGACGCGGCGAGCTGGTCAGCTACGCGGTCGTGGACGAGCAGGGGCCGCCACACGACCGGACCTTCACCGTCAACGCCACGATCGACGGGGTGCAGATCGGCTCCGGAGTCGGGCGCAGCAAGAAGGACGCCGAACAGGAAGCCGCGCAGGCGGCGCTGGAGGCGATGTCGAAATGATCATCCGCATACGTCCGCCGATCAGCGAGGTTGATCCGTGTACCTGAAATCGATCACGGTCAAGGGCTTCAAGTCGTTCCCGGATCGCACTCGGCTCGAGTTCGGCCCCGGCGTCAGCGTGATCGTCGGGCCCAACGGCTCCGGCAAGTCGAACGTCACCGATGCGGTCCTGTGGGCGCTCGGTGAGCAGTCGCCCGGCAACGTGCGCGGCCAATCGATGCAGGACGTCATCTTCGCCGGCGCGCCGGGAAGGCAGGCCGCGAGCCACGCCGAGGTCGAGCTGGTGCTCGACGACAGCGAGGGATCGCTCGCGCTCGGAGCGCCCGAGGTATCGATCTTCCGCCAGCTGGATCGCAACGGCGACGGCGAATATCGGCTCGCCGGCGCGCGCTGTCGGCTGATCGACGTGGTCGAGCTGCTGTCCGACACCGGCCTGGGCAAGGAGATGCATTCGGTCATCTCACAGGGCCGTGTCGAGGCGATCGTCACCTCCAAGCCCCGCGACCGGCGGCTGTTGATCGAGGAGGCGGCAGGGCTCGGCAAGCACCGCAAGCGCCGGCGGCGGGCGCAGCTGAAGCTGACCAGGACGCAGGACAACCTCGACCGCGCGCTGGACGTCGAGCGCGAAGCGAGGTCCCGGCTGCGGCCGCTCAAGCGACAGGCCGAGGCGGCCGAGCTCCACGCTCGCCTCGAGCGCCAGGCGCTCGAGATCAGATGGGAGCTGGGCCGCGATCAGCTTCGCGCACATCGCCATGGACTCAACGAGGCCCAGCAGGCGGCGACCGAGGTGCGCACCAGGCGCGCGGCGCTCGAGCAGGAGCTCGAGGCAGTCGCCCGCCGGCGAGAGGCGGCTGAGGAGGCGCTCGCGGCACGCAGCGCCCAGCGCGAGGAGCTCTCCCGGCGGTCCTACGCGGCCCGGGGAGCGAGCGAGCGGGTCGGCTACCGGGCCGAGGCGGTGCGGTCGGCTGCCCTGTCGATCGAGACGCGTCTACATCGAGCCACGGAGCTCGCGGCGGCCCTGCGCGCCGACGCCGAGCGCGACCAGCCCGACGGTGACGCGGACCGGCGGATCGCCGCACTCGTGCAAGGGCTTGCTGAGCTCGACCGCGACCGTGAGGCCGAGCTCGAGCGCCAGCTTGAGGATCTCGAGCGACGCCGGGCGCAAGCCGCCGCTGGGGCCGTGCGCCAGGTCGAGCAGGTGCAGGCGTGCCTGGCCGAGCGCCAGGCCGCCGAAGGGCGGGTCGAAGCGGCTCGCAGCGCTGTGGGCGACGCCGAACGCGCGGTCGGAGCGGCGCGCCTGCAGGCGGCGCGCGTCGGCAGCGAGCTGGCCGGCGTCAATCAGTTTTTGCGCCATCAGACGGGCTCGCTCGGTGGCGCGCCCGCGCTCGCCGATCAGCTCGAGGTCGATCCGGGATACGAGCTGGCGCTCGCGGCGGCGCTCGACGGGCGGCTCAAGGCCGCGGTCGTCGAGCATCTCGAGGCCGGCTCCGAGCTCCTGGACGCGACCGGCAGCGAAGGGGGCCGAGCGCTCGTGACCGGAGGCTCCGACGAGGGCCAGGCGAGCACCGCAAGCGGCCCCGCTCCCGGGGCTAAGCCACTGATCGACCACGTGCGCGGCAGCAAACCGGCGCTGGCGGTCGCGCGAGCACTGCTGCGCGACACGTGGGTGGTCAGCGAGCTGCACCGGTGCAATGACGGGTTCGAGGGCGTGGCGGTGACCAGGCAGGGCCGCGTCTGGTCCTCACGGACGCGTGAGCTGCGCCAGGCGCCCGCGGTCGGCGAGGATCGGCTGCTTGCCGAGCGCAACCGCCGTGAGCAGCTGATCGCGGCAAGCGAGACCAGCGCCCAGACCGAGCTTGACGCGCGCGCGGCGCTTGACCGCGCGACGGCGGACGTCACGGCCGTCGAGCGCGCCGCCGAGGAACTTATCGCGGCCCACCGCACGGCGGTCCGGGCGCTGGACGAGCTGACCGAGGACCAGCGGCGGATCGAGGAGCAGATCGAACGCCGCCGCGCCGCTCCCGACGAGGGGCGCAACGCCGGCCGCCGCGCGCAGCTGATCGCCGAGCTGGCGGCCGAGCGCCAGATGCTCGACCGGGCGACGCGAGAGCGCGCCGAGCGCGCCGACCGAATCGAGCAGCTCGACGCCGTGGTCACACGCGACAGCGAGCTGCTGCCGCAGATCGCGGCGCTGATCCTGGCGCTTGACGCCGCGGCGGAAGCGATCTCAGGCCGGCTGGTCGTATTCGACGAGGCGCTGCGGGCCGACCGTGAGGCGGGCGAGACGGTCGCCCTGGAGCTGCGGACCTGCGCCCAGCAGGAGGTGACGCTCCACTCCCGGCTGCAGCGCGAAAACGAGTCCGTGACCGAGGCGGAGGTCCGTCTGCAGCGCTCGCGAGACCAGGCCGAGGACTCTCAGCGCGAGCTCGAGGAGCTTGCCGAACGGCTCGAGCTCGAGGCCGCGCCCGCCGAGCAGGAGCTGGCCGAGGAGGAGCGCGAGAGCCTTGACACGCGGCTGGCGCGCGTCGCCCGCCGCCGCGAACAGCTCGGGCCGGTCAATCCGCTCGCGGAGACTGAGTACGCCGAGGCCGTCGAGCACGTCGAGGAGCTGGAGCGCCAGCGGGCGGATCTCGAGGCGGCACTGCGCGAGCTCGAGAAGCTGATCGCCGACACCGACCGTCAGATCAGAACCACCTTCGAGCAGACCTTTGCCGCGACGGCGAGCGGGTTTCAGGAGCTGGTCACGCATCTCTTCCCGGGCGGAAGCGGTCGCCTGCGGCTCGTCAGCGAGCGCCCGGGACCGGCCCGCGTGATCGGCGGCGAGACGGCCCCCTCCGATCCCGACGGCGAGCAGGGCGACGATCGCGAGGAGGAGCACGACGGCTCCGAGCAGGAGGACCTGCTCGGGGTCGAGATCGAGATCACGCCGGCCGGCAAGGAATGCAAGCGCCTGTCGCTGCTGTCCGGTGGCGAGAAGTCGATGACCGCGCTGGCCTTCCTGTTCGCCGTGTTCCTCGCCCGGCCCTGCCCGTTCTACATCCTCGACGAGGTCGAGGCGGCGCTCGATGACCTCAACATCGACCGCTTTCTGGCGCTGCTGCGCAGGTACTCGTCGCGCGCCCAGTTCATCGTCGTCACCCACCAGAAGCGCACGATGGACGCGGCCGACTCGCTATACGGGGTGTCGATGGGCGCCGACGGGATCTCGAAGGTCGTCTCGCGGCGGCTGACCGATGTCACCGAGGCCGGCGGCGAGGCGCAGGCCGCATAGCGGCTCCGGGCGCCCGGAACCGATCACCGACACGCTGGTAAGGTCGCCGCCGGCATGGCCCGAGATTGGCGCGATCTATTCATCGTCGACGGCGCTCCGCCGCCCGCGGCCGAGAGTGAGCCCGCGGCCGAGGAGCAGCGCGTCGGGCGCTTCCGGCGGCTGCGCGAGAGCCTGCGAAAGACACGCCAGGCGCTGCAGTCCGAAATCCAGGCGACCCTGTTCGAGGACATCAACGACGAGACCTGGGAGCGGCTCGAGGAAGCGCTGATCTACGCCGACGTGGGCGCGCAGACGACAGCGCAGGTGGTCGGGCAGCTCGAGCGCGAGGTGAGTGAGAACAAGCTCTCGGGCGGTCAGGAGCTCTCCGACCGGCTCGTCGCGCTGCTGACCGAGATCGCGCAGACCGGCAACGACACGATCGACATCCGTCCCTCTCCGACGGTGATCCTCGTTGCCGGGGTCAACGGGACCGGCAAGACGACGACGGTCGGCAAGCTCGCCTGGCATCTGAGCCGCGAGCTCGATCGCTCGGTTGTGCTCGCCGCCGGCGACACGTTCCGCGCCGCGGGCGTCGAGCAGCTCGAGCTGTGGGCCCAGCGCGCCGGAGTCGGCTTCGTCAAGGGGCCGGCCGACGCCGACCCGGGCTCGGTCGCCTACGACGGCGTCAGCACGGCGATCCGCGAGGGCGCCGACGTGGTGATCATCGACACGGCCGGCCGTCTGCACACCCAGGACGACCTGATGGCCGAGCTGTCCAAGGTGCGCCGCGTGATCGCAAAGCAGATCCCCGACGCGCCTCACGAGACACTGCTGACGGTCGACGCGACGACCGGGCAGAACGGTCTGCGTCAGGCACAGATGTTCTCCGAGACCGTGCAGGTGACCGGGCTCGCGCTGACCAAGCTGGACGGCACCGCCAAGGGCGGCATCGCGCTTGCGATCGCTCACGAGCTCGGGATCCCGGTCAAGCTGATCGGCGTCGGCGAGCAGCTTGAGGACCTGCGGCCGTTTGACGCGGCTGAGTTCGCACGCGCGCTCGTGTCCTAGCGGGCAGGCAAAGATCCCCTGCTCAGGGCGCCTTGGCGCTAATCTCGACCCGAATGAACGGATGGGTTCTGTGGGTCATCGTCGCGTGTGCCTTCGGCGTCGGCGAGATGCTCACCACGGGCTTCTTCCTGGCTCCGTTCGCGATCGCAGCGGCGCTTGCGGGGGCCGCCGATGCTGCTGTTGGCTCGACGGCGGCATGGGTTGTGTTCCTGATGGTCTCGCTGCTGACGCTGGTGATCGTGCGACCCATAGTTCGCTCACACCTGAAGATGCCGCCTCAGATCCGTACCGGCGCGGCCGCATTGGTCGGCAAGCAGGCGGTCGTGCTCGAGCGAATCGCCAACCGCGAGGGAGTGGGTTGCGTGAGGATCGACGGCGAGGTGTGGACCGCGCGCTCGCTGATGGACGACGAGGTGATCGAGCAGGGAACGGTCGTCGATGTGGTTGAAATCAAGGGCGCGACGGCGCTCGTGACCGAATAGGAGCGGGGCATGGCCGGAATAATCGTGGGGGTCGTCGTAGTTGTGTTCCTGGTGATCATGTTCGCCCGTACCGTGCGGGTCGTACCACAGGCCAAGGCGGGGATCGTCGAGCGGTTCGGCCGCTACCAGCGGACACTGAACCCGGGGCTGACGCTGCTGATGCCGTTCATTGACAAGCTCAAGCCGCTGATCGACCTGCGCGAGCAGGTGGTCTCCTTTCCGCCCCAGCCGGTGATCACCGAGGACAACCTGGTGGTGCAGATCGACACCGTCCTGTACTTCACGGTCAACGACGCCAAGTCGGTCACCTATGAGGTCGCCAACCCGTTGCAGGCGATCGAGCAGATCACGGTCACGACACTGCGAAACGTGATCGGCTCACTGACGCTGGAGGACGCTTTGACCAGCCGCGATCACATCAACGCACAGCTGCGCGGGGTGCTCGACGAGGCCACCACCAAATGGGGGATTCGCGTCAACCGGGTCGAGATCAAGTCGATCGATCCGCCCGGCACGATCCAGGAGGCGATGGAGAAGCAGATGCGCGCCGAGCGTGACCGCCGCGCGGCGATCCTCAACGCCGAGGGCATCAAGCAGTCCCAGATCCTGACCGCCGAGGGTCAGAAGCAGGCCGCGGTGCTGACCGCCGAGGGCGAGAAGCAGGCGGCGATCCTCCGCGCCGAAGGCGAGGCGCAGGCGATCTCGACCGTGTTCGAGTCGATCCACGCGGGCAACCCGGACCCGAAGCTGCTCAGCTACCAGTATCTGCAGATGTTGCCCGAGCTCGCGAAGGGCGACGCCAACAAGGTGTTCGTGATCCCGTCCGAGTTCGCCGAGGCGTTCGGGGGGCTGAGCAGGGCGTTCAACGCCGCCGGCGGCGCCGATAAGCCGGCCGGGGAGCTGCCGGACGGTGAGAACTCCGGCAACGCACGTCAGTAGCCTCAGTCAGCGATGTTCGATTCGCTAGCCGAGAAGCTCCAGGTCACGCTCGCCGATGTCCGCGGCCGGGGAACCCTGACCGAGGACGACATCAACGCCGCGATGCGCGAGATCCGCCTCGCGCTGCTCGAGGCCGACGTCAACTTCAAGGTCGTCAAGAGCTTCACGACGGCGGTCAAGGACCGGGCGCTGGGGGCCGACATCATCGGCCAGCTCAACCCCGGCCAGCAGGTGGTCAAGATCGTCTCCGACGAGCTGGCCGAGTTGATGGGCGGCGCCGCCCGCGAGCTGTCGTTCTCGCCGCGTCCGCCGACGGTGGTGTTGATGGCGGGGCTGCAGGGCTCGGGGAAGACGACCGCCACCGGCAAGCTGGCTCGCTATCTGCGTGAGGAGCACGGATCGTCGGTCGCGGTTGCGGCGTGTGACGTCTACCGGCCAGCGGCGGTTGACCAGCTGATCAAGGTCGGCGGTCAGGCTGGTGCCGCGGTCTACGAACAGGGGACCGACGAGAGCCCCGTCAAGATCGCCAAGTGGGCGCTTGAGCGCGCCAAGGCGGAGGGTAAGGACGTCCTGATCGTTGACACCAGCGGCCGGCTGCACGTCGACAAGGAGTTGATGGACGAACTGGCCGAGATCAAACGTGCAGTGTCCCCGCACGACATCCTGCTGGTGGTCGACTCGATGACCGGCCAGGACGCGGTCAACGTCGCCGAGCAGTTCGGCGAAGTGGTCGATTTCGACGGGGTCGTGATGACCAAGCTCGACGGCGACGCCCGCGGCGGCGCGGCGCTGTCGGTCAAGGCGATCACCGGCAAACCGATCCTGTTCGCGTCCACCGGCGAGAAGCTCGACCAGTTCGAGCGCTTCCACCCCGACCGCATGGCGCAGCGGATCCTCGGCATGGGCGACGTGATGACGCTGATCGAGAAGGCCGAGGCAGGCTACTCAGAGCAGCAGTCGGCCGAGCTCGAGCGCAAGCTTCGCAAGCAGGAGTTCGGCCTCGACGATTTTCTCGACCAGATGCGACAGGTGCGCCGGCTTGGTCCGCTGCAGTCGCTGCTGGGGATGCTTCCCGGGATTGGGTCAGAGCTTCGCGGGGCCAAGGTCGACGAGCGCGAGTTTGACCGGCTACAGGCGATCATCCTGTCGATGACGCCCGAGGAGCGGCGTCATCCGGAGCTGATCAAGGGCTCGCGGCGGCTGCGGATCGCCCGCGGATCGGGGACCAACGTGCAGGCGGTCAAGCAGCTGATCAAGCAGTTCGAGCAGATGCGCAAGGTGCTGCGCCAGGTCGCGCAGGGGCGAACGCCGGACCTGGGGGCACTGCTTCGCCAGGGCGGGCGTTAGGCGCCGGCGCTCGATCTGAACCTGCGTCTAGACACGCACTTACTCCGCCGGCACGCTAACCTCGCCAGTCGTTCATGGCAGTCAGACTTCGACTAACGCGAATTGGCGGACGGAAGAACCCGATCTGGCGGGTCGTCGTCGCCGATCAGCGCTCCAAGCGCGACGGGCGCGTGATCGAGACCGTCGGGCACTACAACGCTCAGACGGACCCGTCCACGATCGTGCTCGACGAGGAGCGCATCCGCGACTGGCTGTCGCGCGGCGCCCAGCCGAGCGAGACGGTCCGCAAGCTCCTGCGCACGCAGGGCATCAGCTAAAGGACGGCGCCGTGAAGGATCTGCTCGAGTACCTGACGCAAGGGCTCGTGGGGCATCCGGACGAGGTCCAGGTGACCGAGGTCGAGGAGCACGACGGCACGCTCGTGCTGGAGCTCTCGGTCGCGCCCGACGACTACGGCAGCGTGATCGGCCGCGGCGGCCGGACGGCGTCCGCGCTTCGGACCGTGATCAAGGCCGCCGCAGTACGCGACAAGCGCCGCGTGTTCGTCGACATCGTCGACGCTTGACCGATCCCGAGCGCTGGTTGCGGGCGGGGACCGTAGGCCGGCCCCACGGACTTGACGGCAGCTTCCACGTGGTCGATGGCGTCCCGGAGCTGCTCGTGTCGGGCGGCGCGGTCGTCGTCGCCGAGCGCCAGCGGGTGATCGTTCGCCGGGCCGGATTCGACGCGCGCCCGATCGTCAGGCTCGACGGCTGTGATGACCGTGACGGAGCGCAGGCGCTGCGCGGGGCCGAGATCCTGGTGGCGCGCGAGCGAGCCCCCGAGCTCGAGCCGGATGAGTGGTGGGCCCACGACCTCGAGGGCTGCACGGTCCATGACGCAGACGTCGAGGTCGGGGTCGTGACGCGGCTGCTGGGCTTGCCCTCGTGCGAGGTGCTCGAGGTGGACCGTGCCGGCGGCGGGCCGCAGCTGCTGGTGCCTCTGATCAAGGACGCGGTGCGTGCGGTCGACATCGAACGCCGGACGATCGACGTCGACCTGCGGTTTTTGGGTGAGGCCTGATGGAGATCGACGTGTTCACGCTGTTCCCCGAGGCCTTCGTCTGGTTGTGCTCCCAGCGTCACGTCGCCAACGCGGTCGGTAACGGCCACCGGATCTCATTCTTCAACTATCGCGACCACACGCCGCTCAGCGCCGGCCAGGTGGATGACACGCCGTTCGGTGGCGGTGCGGGAATGGTGCTTCGAGTCGACGTGGTCGAGGCCGCGCTCCGCGCCCGCTACGACGGAGATCCGGTCTCGCTGCGCTCCCACCGGCGAGTGGTCGCGCTCGACGCCGGCGGCCGGCTGCTCGATGACCAGCTCGTCGACGAGCTCGCCGCTGAGCCGTCGCTGACGCTTCTGTGCGGGCGCTATGAGGGCTTCGACGAGCGGGTGCTCGAGCATTTCTGCTCAGACCGGATCTCGATCGGGCGCTACGTGCTGGCGGGCGGAGAGCTGCCGGCGATGGTGCTGTGCGACGCGGTGCTGCGCAAGCTGCCCGGTTCGCTCGGTCACGAGCAGTCGGCGCTCGAGGAGTCATACAGCGCAGCGCTGCAGCGCGGCCCCGAGTACCCGCACTACACCCGCCCGGCTGAGCACCGCGGGTGGCGCGTCCCCGAGGTGCTGCTCTCCGGCCACCACGCGCAGATCGCGCAGTGGCGCTTGGAGCAGAGCCGAGCGCGACGCGCCGCGGCCGAGCGAGGCGAGTCCGGCTAGGCCCGTCGGCCGACGCCGGCGCAAGCCGTCTGCCACCGCATCGCGGCTCTCGGGCGGTCCGCTACCATAGTCGGCCGCACGGGCGGGTACGCGCTTTGCGCGGCGACCCCAGCCCGGATCCTGCCCGCGCAGTACGGCTCGCCATGCAAGCGCGGGCGCTTGCATTGACCTATGAGCACAGCTATCGACAGTTTGGAGCGCAGCCAGCTCCGCCGCGTACCGGCGTTCGACGCCGGTGATCGCCTACGGGTCCACTTCCAGGTGATCGAGGGCACGCGCCGCCGCACGCAGGTGTTCGAGGGCGTGGTGATCAAGCGCCAGGGACACGGGGCGCGCGAGACGTTCACCGTCCGCAAGCAGTCATTCGGCGTCGGTGTCGAGCGCACGTTCCCGTTGCATTCGCCGAAGATCGAGCGGATCGAGGTGGCCGGACGCGGGGACGTCAGGCGCGCCAAGCTCTACTACCTGCGTGGCCGTGTCGGCAAGCGCGCACGCGTCCGCGAGCGCCGGTCGGCCGGTCCCGAGGTGGCCGTCGAGCGCGAGCTGCTGTACGGCCCCGAGGAGGAGATTGAGGCCGCAGAGGCCGACGCAGCCGCCGCCGACGAGCCGGTGGACGCGCCCGACGCCGAGGCCGCCGCTGAGCCCGAGGCCGCTGAGCCCGAGGCCGGTGAACCCGAGGCCCCCGCGCCCGAGGCTGCCGCGCCTGCGGCGGAGCTCGAGCCGGAAGCCGAGGCCACGGACGACGCGCAGCCCGAAGGGCAGGACGCCGAGCCTGCGGACGCCGAGCCGGCGGCGGACGCCGAGCCGGCGGCAGACGCCGAGTAGGTGTGACGCGGACCAAGAAGCCGTTCCTGCGGTCGGCCGCCGAGCTGGTGGGGATCGTGGCGGTCGCGCTCGGGCTGGCGCTCGCAGTCCAGGCGTTCATCGTCAAGCCGTACGAGATCCCGAGCGGGTCGATGCTGCCGACGCTGCACATCAACCAGCGGGTACTCGTCAACCGGATCGGCAACAACTTCACGAGTCCCAAGATCGGCGACATCGTCGTCTTTCATCCGCCGGCGAGCGAGTCGTGCGCCAACCCGCATCAGGGCGAGAACGGGGATGGCCAGCAGTACGCGAGCGCCTGCGACACGCCGCAGACCGAGCCATCGACGCAGACCTACATCAAGCGCGTCGTCGGGCTCCCGGGTGACCATCTCTCGATCCGCGATGGTCACGTGTATCGCGACGGCGTGCGCGAGAAGGACTCGTTCACCGTCCCGTGCGATAACGCCAGCGAGTGCAACTTCCCCGCCACGATCACGATCCCGCACGGCGATTACTACATGATGGGCGACAATCGCCCTGATTCGCTCGATAGCCGGTTCTGGGGTCCGGTGCCCAAGGCCTGGATAATCGGCAAGGCCTTCTTCACCTACTGGCCGCCGGACCGGATCGGGTTTCTCTAGCTCCAGGAGCGAATCGGATGAGCAGCAAGAAGAAGTCCGGGCTTCAGTCTTTGATTGAGCTCGTCCTGACGGTGGCGATAGCCGTCGGCCTGGCGCTGCTGATCCAGGCGTTCGTGGTCAAGCCCTACCGGATTCCGAGCCAGTCGATGGAGCCGACGCTCGACATCGGCCAGCGGGTGCTGACCAACCGGCTGATCAACCATCCGAGCATCGGCGACGTAGTCGTCTTCCACCCACCGCACGGCGCCGACAATCAGGATGACCCGCAGTGTGGCAACCCCAATCAGGGCGCCGGGCACCCACAGGCATGCGGCCAGCCGACCGTTTCTGAGTCGAGCCAGACGTTCATCAAGCGTGTCGTAGCGGGTCCCGGGGACACGGTCTCGATCATCAACGGCCACGTTTACCGCAACGGAGTGCGCGAACAGGACTCCTACATCGAGCCGTGCGGAGGCGCTCCTTCATGCACGTTCCGCAAAGCGATCAAGATTCCGCCCGGTGATTACTTCATGATGGGCGACAACCGTGGCGAGTCCGACGACAGCCGTTTCTGGGGTCCCGTCCCCGACAAGTGGATCATCGGTGTCGCTTTCTTCACCTACTGGCCTCCCGACCGAATCGGGACGCTCTGAGAACGGCCGGCGCCCGAAGGGCGCCAAGCCACGCAAGCGCCCCAGCCGCCCGGGCCGGCGGCTGCTGAACTTCGATCGGGGGTTGGGCATGAGGTTCGTCGCGGGCGCTGACGAAGCCGGCCGCGGCTGTCTCGCGGGCCCGCTCGTGGCCGCCGCGGTGCTGCTCGACCTCGAGCGGATCGGGCCGGCTCAGGCGCGGGCGCTGGGGACGCTCAACGACTCAAAGCAGCAGACCCCCGAGGGCCGCGCGGCGCTGTACCCGGTGATTCTCGGGCTCGCGGCGCGGGTCGCGATCGTGACCCGGTGCGCCCCCGGGATCGACGCGCGCGGACTGCACAAGACCAACCTCGCGGCACTGCGTGACGCGCTCGATGCGGTCGCGGTGCCCGGCTGCATCTGTCTCAGCGACGGCTTTCCGGTCAGCGGCCTCGGTCACGAGCGGCGCGCCGTGATCGGCGGAGACGCCAAGAGCGCCGCGATCGCGGCCGCCTCGGTGCTCGCCAAGGAGACCCGCGATCGCTACATGCGCCGTGCCGACGAGGCCCACCCCGGCTGGGAGTTCGCCCAGCACGTCGGCTACTCGACCCCGGAGCATCGCGAGGCGATCGAGCGGATCGGGCTCTCGCCGTTGCACCGGCTCTCGTTTCAGTCGATCGCCTATCAGCAGCTGGCGCTCGGCGGGTAGGGCTGCCGGAGTGCAGAAGGGGTGTCTCCTCTAAGGCGCCCCGGTGGTGCCTTGGACCTGGCAGCCTGGGTCAGAACGCGCCCTCGAGGTGCTCCAATGAGACGAGCGCGCCGGTGGCGTCGACCATGATTCCGATCGCGTCAAACCGCAACGCGGACGCGTAAGGTCGCTCGCGGCCGCGTTCGCGCAGCCAGCTGGCCGCCATCTTGCGAACGCGGGCCTGCTTATTGGGCGTCACCGCCTCCAGCGGACCGCCGCTGCGGGCGCTCGCGCGGCGGGTCTTGACCTCGCAGAACACGATCGCTCGCCCGTCGACGGCGACGATGTCGAGCTCGCCCCAGCGGGTGCGGTAGTTGCGGTCGACGATCACCAGCCCGCGGCGTTGCAGGTGTTGCGCGGCCAGCTGTTCGCCGGCCGTTCCGAGCCGGTGCCGGGCATCGTCGCTCATCGGCTGGCCACGCTAGGAGCGATCGTGTGCCCTGTGGCTTGCCGATCGCAACGATTGAGTGCCAAATCCGGCCGCGATTGGCACCGAATTGGCACACTCCGCAATCCACGGGTCACGCGATCGGACCTACGTTGGGGCGATGCTCGCTCGGGTCCGAACGTTCACGATCGACGGCGTCCAGCCGCGCGAGGTGTGGGTCGAGGTCGACATCCGCGCGGGGCTGCCGGCGTTCACGATCGTCGGCCTCGGCGACACGGCGGTGCGCGAGTCACGTGACCGGATCCGCGCCGCGATCTTCAACTCGGGCTTTCAATTTCCGGCCAGCCGGATCACCGCCAACCTCGCGCCGGCCTTCCTGCGCAAAGCCGGGCCCGGCTTCGACGCCGCACTTGCGCTCGCGGTGCTGGCCTCCAGCGGGCAGGTCGCGACCGTCGGCCTGGAGTCCTACGCGGTGTTCGGGGAGCTGTCGCTCGGCGGTGAGCTGCGGGACTCGCCCGGTGCGCTTGCGGTCGCCGAGGGAGCGAGGCGGGCGGGCTGCGCGCGACTGATCGTCCCGCGCCAACGAGCGCGGGAGGCGGCGCTCGTCACCGGGCTGCAGGTGATTGGCGTCGAGGATCTCCGCTCGGCCGCCGCGGTGCTGGGCGGCGCCGAGCCGCCGCCGCTGCCCGAGCCGCCCGGGCCGCCGAATCCTGGCGCCGGCGCCAACGGCCACGATCAGCTTCCCGACCTCGCCGATGTGCGAGGGCACGCGGCGCCGTTGCTCGCGCTCCAGATCGCCGCCGCCGGCGGCCACAACCTGCTGATGCAGGGGGCCCCCGGCACCGGCAAGACGATGCTCGCCCGCCGGCTTGCATCGATCCTGCCCGAGCTGACGAGGTCAGAGGCGATCGAGGTGACCCGGATCCACAGCGTCGCCGGCCTGCACGCCGACCGGCTGATCGCGGCGCGACCGTTCCGAGCGCCCCATCACACGATCTCCCCGTCCGGCCTCGCGGGAGGAGGCTCGCCACCGCGGCCTGGTGAGGCGACACTGGCCCACCACGGGGTTCTGTTCCTCGACGAGCTGTCGGAGTTCCAGCGCCCGACGCTCGACGCCCTGCGCCAGCCGCTCGAGGACGGGAGCGTGACGATCGTCCGCGGCCAGCGGGCCCTGCAGCTGCCGACGCGGTTCATGCTGGTCGCCGCAACCAATCCGTGCCCATGCGGGTTCGCGGGGCTCGGAGACGACCGCTGCACGTGCGGCGAGGCCGAGCTACGGCGCCACCAGCGGAGGCTGAGCGGGCCGTTGCTGGACCGGATGGACCTCGTGATCGACGTCGAGCGACCGTCGGCCGAGGAGCTCCGGTCGCCGTCGAGCACGAGCTCCGCGAAGGTCAGCGCGATCGTCGCCGAAGCGCGTGAACGGCAGCAATACCGGCTTGCGGGGACCGGGGCTCGCTGCAACGGCGACATGGAGGTCCGCGCTGTCCAGCGGCTGGTGCGCATCGATCGCGACGCCGAGCGCGAGCTCGGGCGGGCCTACACCGCCGGGATGCTAAGCGCGCGGGGACGCCATCGCGTGCTGCGGGTGGCGCAGACGATCGCCGATCTCGCGGCGCGCGACCGCGTGTCGCGCGCTGACCTGCTCACAGCACTGACCCTGCGACAGCGGTCGAGCACCGCTCTGGCGCTGGCACGGTGACTGCCCCCGAGGCGTGTGACGCGTGCCTGGCACGCAGCTGGCTGCTCACACGCCTGGCCGGCCACATCGACCTTCACCGTGACCGGCTTGACCCGCTGCTGGCACTGCCCGACTGCGAGCTGATCGCTGCGCTCGCGGGCGCCCGCCGCGATGAGATCGGAGGCGAGCTGCGGGCGTTCTCGGCCGCCGACGCTCGGGCGCGCGCCGCCGAGGCCGGTGTCGAGCAGCTCTGTCGCTGCCGCCCCGAGTACCCGAGGTCGCTGACCGCGCTCGACGCGCCGCCGGCGGTGCTCCACGTCACCAGCGGCATCGAGCGCTTCCTGGCGCTCGCCGGCCGGCCCGCGGTCGCGATCGTCGGCGCCCGCCGGCCGTCGCCGTACGGCCTCGACGTCGCGCGGTCGCTCGCGCGGGGAATGGCGGCCGCAGGGCTGACGGTGATCAGCGGCATGGCACTCGGGATCGACACCGCGGCCCACCGCGGTGCGCTCGACGCCAACGGGGCGACGATCGCGGTCCTTGCGGCCGGGCCCGACCGCGCATACCCGCGCCGGGCGCGGGCGCTGCACGCGCAGATCATCGAGTCGGGCGCGGCCGCCTCGGAGCTCCCGCCCGGCACCGGCGTGCGCCGCTGGATGTTCCCCGCCCGAAACCGGCTGATCGCTGCGCTCGCGCGGCTGACGGTCGTCGTCGAGGCACGCCTGACCTCGGGGGCGATGCTGACCGCCGGGCACGCCGCGGCGCTGGGGCGCGTCGTCGGTGCGGTGCCGGGGCGGATCACCTCACCGCTGGCCCGCGGCCCGCACCGCCTGTTGCTCGAGGGCGCGTTGTTGGTGTCGGGCGCCGAGGACCTGCTCGATGGCGTGTTCGGGCTCGAGGCCAGACCCTTCGCGCCGGCGCTGCCCCGCGATCTGCAGGCACTGCTCGACGCGCTCGCTGAAGGGCGCAGCGGACCGGCCGCGGTCGCTCGCGCCGGGCTCGATCCCGACCAGGGACTCGCGGCATTGGCATCGCTTGAGCTGGCGGGCAGGACCCGCCGCGAACCCGGTGGTGGCTACTCCGTGCTGCTCCGGTGACCGCGCAGGCGTGCGCAGGCGTGCGCCTGCGACTGCCGGGCGCGTGACCGCCCGGCGCAGGCGTGCGCAGGCGTGCGCCGGCGACTGCCGGGCGCGTGACCGCCCGCTTCCGGGGCGCAAGTAAGCTCGCCCGGTGCCCGACCGACCGCCAGCCGCCGACCCGCCGCCGGCCACCGACCGCCCGCCAGCCGCCGCGCGGCCACCATGCGTGCTCTCGATCGCCGGCTCGGACTCGGGCGGCGGCGCCGGCATCCAGGCCGACCTGAAGGCGTTCGCCGCCTGCGGCGTGCACGGTATGACCGCGGTGACGGCGATCACGGCGCAGAACACGGTCGGCGTCACCGCCGTGGAGGCGATCTCGCCCGACGTGATCGTCGCCCAGGTGCACGCGGTCGCGACCGACATCGGCGTCGACGCGGTCAAAATCGGAATGCTCGGCACGGTGCAGGCGATCGAGGCTGTCGCGCGGTCGCTGGACCTTCTGGCGCCAGGGACCCCGGTCGTCCTCGATCCGGTCATGGTCTCCGAGTCGGGCGCCCAGTTGCTGGACCCGTCGGCCCGCACGGCGCTGATCGAGCAGCTGATCTCACGCGCCACGGTGATCACGCCGAACCTTCCCGAGGCCCGCGCGCTGCTCGTGCTCGGAGCCGAGGCAGACGACACGGTTGAGGACCTGGCACGGGCGATTTACGCCTTCGGCCCGGCCGCGGTCGTGATCACCGGTGGACATCGCGAGCGGGCGGTCGACCTCTTCTACGACGGCTCGCAGCTGGTCGAGATCGCAGGTGAACGCCATCCTGACGGGGCCGCCCACGGCTCGGGCTGCACCCATTCGTCGGTGCTCGCCGCCCAGCTCGCGTGGGGCGCCAGCCCGCTGGAAGCGGCGCGGGGGGCCAAGCGGATGGCATCCGACGCGGTCCGTGACGGGCTCGCGGGCGTGGGGGCCGGCCCTGGGCCGGTCGACGTCCTCGGCCTGACGCGCACGCCGGCGGGCTGATGCCGACGCCTGCGGGCTGATGCCGGCGCCAGTGGGCTGATGCCGGCGCCTGTGGGCTGATGCGACACGTGGCGCACGCCCGGCGGGCAGATCGCCGCGGCATGACATAATTCACCGGTGCGGTTCTTGCGGATGAAACCGGGTCATGGCGAGGTGCTGATCGCCGAGGGAGACGTCGAGCTCGCCGAGGATGAGCAGCGTTTGATCGAGGAGTTCCGCCGCCAGCTGGACGCTGGTCTGTGGGCCGCCGTGCCGCGCCTTGAGGCTGACGGACGGCGCCAGGCGAGCATGGTCCGGTCGTTCGACGACATCCCGCGAGATGCCGATCGCGTGATCTTCTTCCCGCGGGCCGCGGGCGGACGCTAGGAAGTCAGCGGTGCTGCTGGCGCTCGTCGCGACAGCGCTGGTTGCAATCGCCCTGCTCTCAGAAGAGCTGCTGCCGCGAATCTCGGAGCTGTGGTCGCGCCTGAAGGCGAGGCGACAGGTCGCGCCGCCGATGCCATACGACCCCGGACGCGAGCGCCGCGCCGAGGCGCGCGCGAGAGCGCTGCTGCAGTCGTGCGTCAACGAGGAGGAGTGGGCGATGTACCGGGACCTGGGATTCATCCGGGTCTGGGGCAGCCAGGCCGAGGGGCCCGCTGAAGCGAGCGGCACTACCGGCGGCGCCGCCTACGCGTATCTGATCTATCCCCACCGCGCGATCATCGCCTACCTGGCCCAGACCCATCGGCTGCTGAACGAGTACTGCGTCGCGTTCCCCGACGAGACCCGCCCGTACGGCAGTGCCCGGCTGCCGGACTCAGATGACGTGCTCGCGAAGTGGATGGCGCTGACCGGTGACGAGCGGCGACTGATCTCGACCGCCAACATGCACCTCCCCGGCCGTCAGCTCGACCCGGCACGGGTCAAGCGCGACCTCTGGCGCCTGTCCCAGTGGGAGCGCCAGCGGATGCGCAGCACGGCGAGCGAGAAGACCACCCCGCTCGACGCGGCCGGTTAGCCCGAGGCCGACCACCCGCTCGACGCGGCCGGTTAGCCCGAGGCCGACCACCCGCTCGACGCGGCCGGTTAGCCCGAGGCCGACCACCCGCGCGTGCCCCGCCGGCCGCGTCGCAGCCCGTCAATGACTTCGGGCGGTGGAAGAACCGGCATGCGGCTGGCGCCCGCCTGCAGTTGGTGACAAACCCGGCGCGCGCCGACTGGATTTGTCGCGTCCCGCATCTCCAGCCTGCGGTCTGTGACAAATCCAATCGGGGCGGAGGCGGTTTGTCACGACTTGCACGCGGGCGGCGGCCCACGTGGCCCGGCTGGGCTCGCACCCCGAGTGGCTGCGGGCGGCGGCCCACACGGCCGCCCTCACCTCACGGCGGGCGATAGGGCGGCCCTCACGGCAGGCCCCGCCCGACGGCGGGCGATAAGGTTCGCGCCCCGATGGGCATCAGCACCGAGTTCGACCTCAAGCACCGCAGTCGCGCCCTGACCGAGGGCCCCGAGCGAGCGGCCGCGCGCGCCTACCTGAAGGGCATCGGCTACGACGAGGAGGCGCTCGCCAAGCCGCTGGTGGCGGTCGCCAACACGTGGATCGAGACGATGCCGTGCAACTTCCACCTGCGCGGGCTGGGGGCCAAGGTCAAGGAGGGGATTCGGCGCGCCGGTGGGACGCCGATGGAGCTCAACACGATCGCGATCTCGGACGGGATCACGATGGGGACCGCCGGGATGCGGGCCTCGCTGGTCAGCCGCGAGTTGATCGCTGACTCGATCGAGCTCGTGGTCGACGCCCACATGTTCGACGCGGTGATCGCGATCAGCGGCTGCGACAAGACGATCCCGGCCACGGTAATGGCGCTCTGCCGGCTCGACATCCCCAGCCTGATGCTGTACGGCGGTTCGATCCTGCCCGGGGTCTATCGCGGACAGCGGGTCACGATCCAGGAGGTGTTCGAGGCCGTCGGCGCCCACGCCGCGGGCCGGATCACCGACGAGGAGCTGACCGAGATCGAGAACGTCGCCTCGCCCGGCGCGGGCGCCTGCGGCGGACAGTTCACGGCCAACACGATGGCGATGGCGTTCGAGGTGCTCGGCATCTCCCCGGCCGGCTTCTCGATGGTCCCGGCGGTCGACGAGCACAAGGGCCCGATCTCAGAGCAGGCCGGCGAGCTGGTCATGAGCATCCTTCGCAATGACCTGCGCCCGAGCCAGATCATCACCCGCGAGAGCCTCGAGAACGCGATCGCCGCGATCGCCTGCAGCGGCGGCTCGACCAACGGTGTCCTGCACCTGCTCGCGATCGCCAAGGAGATGGGGATCGAGCTCGCGATCGACGATTTCGACGAGATCAGCGAACGGACGCCGCTGCTGTGTGACCTCAAGCCTGGCGGCCGGTTCGTGGCCCCAGACCTGTACGAGGCGGGTGGCGTACCACTGGTCATGTCGCGGCTGCAGGAGGCCGGCCTGCTCAATGAGCAGGCGATCACCGTGACCGGCCGGACCGCCGGAGAGATCGCCCGCGGCGCGACCGAGACCGAGGGTCAGGCCGTCGTCCGCTCGCTCAGCGATCCGATCAAGGCGACCGGCGGCCTGGCGATCCTGCACGGCAACCTCGCGCCCGACGGATGTGTCGTCAAGCTCGCCGGACATGAGCGCCGGCTCCAGTCCGGTCCGGCCCGCGTGTTCGAGTCCGAGGAGGATGCGATGGCGGCGGTGACGGCGCGCTCGATCAAAGCCGGCGACATGATCGTGATCCGCAACGAGGGCCCGGCCGGCGGACCTGGGATGCGCGAGATGCTGGCGGTGACGGCGGCCCTCGTGGGCGAGGGGCTGGGGGAGGACGTCGCGCTCCTGACCGACGGACGATTCTCCGGCGCCACCCACGGGCTGATGGCCGGTCACGTGGCGCCCGAGTCGGTCCGCGGCGGGGCGATCGGCCTGGTCCGCGACGGGGACCTGATCACGCTCGACGTCGACGCGCGCCGGCTCGATGTCGATCTGTCCGACGAGCAGCTGGCCGAGCGCGCGCGGGCCTACGAGCCGCCCCAGAAGCCGCTATCCCGGGGTGGCGCTGAGCAAGTACGCGAAGCTGGTCTCGAGCGCCGCGCAAGGCGCCGTGACCCGCTGAACGGCGCGCCTGGAGGCCGTCGCCGCGCGGCCCCGACGACGGCTGCGCGCAAGTTCACCCTGCAGCCGCGCCGTTTGCATCGTTGCTTGCAAAACGTTAGGTCCGCCGCCTATCGCTTGATCGGACAACCGTAATCAGTACCATTTCCGGCGGTGGCGAACGTTTCGTACTTGCGGACGCCGGCGGGTGGGCGCTCTGGGCGCAAGCTCGGCGGTAGTGAGGCGTCATCTCCGCGGCGCTTTGGGCCGGGACATTACGCGCTGGGCGCGGCGATGCTGATCGTCGTCGCGGTGGTCGTTGTCGGCGCGCTGATGCTCACCTCCGCACACGCCAGCCTGACGACCGACGCCAATGCGATCGCGAAGATCGGCATGCCGCTCGGCGGTGGCAAGGTGGAGAGCGTGAACGTTGTGGCGGGCCGGCAGAACCAGCCGGTTCCGGTCACGGTCAAGGGCGGTCGCATCTGGCCGACGAAGACGATCCCCGCCAATGAGAAACTGACGGTCTATGTGGTCGTGAAGCGCCCTGGCTGGATCTCGTGGCTCGCGGGTAAGACGCAGAAGCTCCAGCTGACGATGACCACGCCGGTGGCGAGCCTCCGCTCTCATTACCTAACCGTTCGCGGCCATCAGCGGCTGTTGCTGCACTTCAAGGCGCCGATCCAGGCCTACGCCTACGGGCCATCGGGTCACCTGCGCCGCCACGTGTTGTCGAGCCCGAAGACCGTTGTTCCGCTCCCGCGGACTGCCCCGGCCGGGTCGATCTTCGTGTCCGCCCAGCTGCGCCGCTGGGAGACATCGAGCCAAGCGGCCGTGAGTTGGTTCCCGGCCGGTGGCGCGGCGACGGCCGTCGCGAACCCCGCTCCCGGGACGGCGATCAAGCCCAGCACGCCGATCACGCTGACGTTCTCCAAGCCGATCTCGAAGTCGCTGGGCTCGCACCTGCCGCCGGTCTCGCCCGCTGAGGGCCGCTGGCACACGGTCAACAGCCACGCGATCGTGTTCCAACCCACCGGGTACGGCTATGGCCTGGGCGCCACAGTCCACATCGCACTCCCCAACGACGTCCGGCTCGTCGACGGCGCGCAAAGCTCCACCTCGTCGGGGGGGAACTGGACGGTCCCTGCAGGCTCGACTCTGCGTCTACAGCAGATGCTCGGACTGCTCGGGTACCTGCCGGTCGACTTCAAATACAACGGCGCCGGCGTGAAGTCGAACCCCGCCGCGGAGGAGGCGGCCGCGATCAAGCCTCCGAAGGGCC
Organism: uncultured Solirubrobacterales bacterium; assembly: GCA_963770885.1. Lineage (GTDB taxonomy): Bacteria > Actinomycetota > Thermoleophilia > Solirubrobacterales > Solirubrobacteraceae > Palsa-465. Next base: position 185,512 of record CAVYRI010000006.1, read on the forward strand.
ACTTCACCTGGCGGTGGTCCAACACACCGTCCGCTCTGCGCGACCTGTGGCAGCCCGGCGCATCGGGCGAGCTGACCAAGGGCGCGGTGATGGCGTTCGAGAACGACCACGGGATGACCGCCGACGGCGTCGCCGGCCGCGCCGTCTGGAACGCGCTGATCGGCGCCGTACTGAGCGGTCACAAGTCGACCTTCGGCTACACGTTCGTGTATGTCAGCGAGGGCAGCCCCGAGACCGAGAACACCTGGCACAACGGTAAGACCGCCGAGTCGGGACTGGTCAACACCGGCATCCCGGGGGCCGCGACGGCACAGGGCGTATTCGCCGTGTTCGAGCACGCGCCGTCGGTCACGATGAGCGGCACCAACCCAGACGGCAGCCATTACTCCGACCCTGGCGTCCCATACGTCAGCTACTTCAATGGCGGCGACGCGTTGCACGGATTCATCCGTGGCAGCTACGGCTTCCCGCAGAGTCTCGGCTGCGTCGAGATGCCCTACTCCGAGGCGGCCGCCGTCTACCCGTACACACCAATCGGGACGATCGTGGACGTAGCCTAGTCCGAGCCACGGAGGTGCCGCACGGCGTCGCGGCGAATCTGCAGCGTAGATGCCGGCATCATCATCGGATCAGGTCTCGCCCGCGTGGCGCACAGCGCTTGAGGCCTACGACGACGACCTCCGTCGGCGGGCCGTGGCCGCCAAGACGCGACGGGCATACGCGATCGACACCGCGCAGTTCGCGGCCTGGGCCAGCGAGCGCGAGCTGACCCCGGCAATGGTCGACGTGCGGGCGCTGCGCCGATACGTAGCCTCGCTGTCGGAGCGCGGCCAGGCCCCGGCGACGGTGGCTCGCAAGCTGGCGGCGCTGCGGGGCATGTTCCGCAACCAGATCGAGCTCGGCGCTCGGGCGGAGAATCCGGCTGAGCTGCTGCACTCGCCCAAACGGACCCAGCGGCTGCCGCGGGTGCTCAAGCCGGCCGAGGTGTCGGCGCTGTTGGACCGGATCCCGGCGACGACGCCGCTCGCGCTCCGCGACCGGGCGATGTTCGAGCTCGCCTACGCATCAGGGCTGCGGGCCGAGGAGCTGGTCTCGCTCGACCTCGGCTCGATCGACTTCGACGGCGAGTGCGTCCGCGTGGAGGGCAAGGGCGGCAAGACGCGCCTGGTGCCTGCCGGCGAGCATTCGCTGCGGGCGCTGGACCGCTACCTCGCGAAGGGACGGCCGGCGCTGCTGCAGTATGACTCGGGCGCCGCCCGATCCGGCGAGGCAGGATGCCGAGCGGGCGGCATGCCCGAGGGCGAGACCGAGGCGCTGTTGTTGTCGAAGTCCGGACGCCGGCTTGGAACCTCAGATGTGCGGCGGCGGCTGAAGGCCTGGTCGCGGTTGGCGAGCGCTCAGGCGCCCGCGCTCGCCGACGCCCACCCGCACGCGTTACGCCACTCGTTTGCGACCCATCTGCTGGAGGGAGGGGCGGACCTGAGAGCGATTCAGGAATTGTTGGGACACGCGAGCATCTCGACCACTCAGGTTTACACTCGGGTAGAGTCGGGACGACTTCGCTCCGCTTATGTGCACTCACATCCGCGTGCGTGACGGGCAAACGGGGGGCAGAACTGGAAACCAACGTCAAAGCGATCGAACTCCAAGAACTTTGGAGGACGTACAAGGCATCGGGCGACGAGCGCGCCCGTGAGCGCCTTGTGGTCGCGTATTCACCGCTGGTCAAGTACGTCGCCGGCCGGATGGGGTCTGGGCTGCCCGCGCACGTCGAGGAGGCCGACCTGATCTCGTACGGGCTCGGCGGCCTGATCAACGCAATCGAGAAGTTCGACCTCTCCCGCGAGGTCAAGTTCGAGACCTATGCGATCACCCGGATCCGCGGCGCGATCATCGACGAGCTGCGCGCGCTGGACTGGGTCCCGCGGTCGGTGCGCGCCCGGGCAAGGCAGTTCGAGCGGGCCAACATGAAGCTCGAGGCCAGGCTCCAGCGCGCCCCGACAGACGACGAGATGGCGAGCGAGCTCGAGATCAGCGTCCAGGACTTCCAGGACCAGCTGGTCCAGATCTCGAACTCGACGATCGTCGCGCTCGACGAGCTCTGGACCGTGTCGGACTCCAGCGGCGATCAGGTGTCGCTGCTCGACACGCTGCCAGACAACTCGGCCCCCGACCCGCAGGCGCTGGTGGACGAGTCAGAGCTGCGCGACCGGATCGCCGACGCGATCGCAGCGCTGCCCGAGCGCGAGAAGCTGGTCGTGGCTCTGTACTACTACGAGAATCTGACCCTGCGCGAGATCGGGGAGGTCCTCGGAGTGACTGAGTCGCGCGTCTCGCAGCTGCACACCAAGGCGGTGCTGCGCCTGCGATCGAAGCTGGCCGGCGAGCTCGATTAGCAGGCCGGGCCGCACGGAGCCCGGCCCGGCGGCCGCATGCGGCGCCGGACCGGACGACGCGTGCGTCGCGCAAAGGCCGAGGCAGGATGCCGAGCCCGCGGCTGGCCCGCGCGCGCAGGCGCGGCTCCGATAAGGTCGCTCTTTCGGCATTTCGAGAGAGAGGAGTCACGCCATGCACAAGGCTGCGGATCGAATCCGGAACGTCGCCCTTGTCGGCCATCGCGGCAGTGGCAAGACCTCGTTGCACGAAGCGCTCCTGTTTCAGGCAGGCGCGGTCAACCGCCTCGGCACTGTGGTTGACGGGACAACCGTCTCGGACACCGATCCCGACGAGAAGGCGCGCCAGATGTCGATCTCGGCAGCGCTGAGCTCGTTTGAGTGGCAGGACCGCAAGGTGAACCTGCTCGACACCCCCGGCGACTCGAGCTTCGTCGCTGACGCGCTTGGCGCCCTGCGCGTGTGCGAGTCAGCGGTGTTCGTGATCAACGCCGTGATGGGCGTCGAGGTCCACACCACCCGTCTCTGGCAGCGAGCCGCCGAACTCGATCTCGCGCGGCTGGTGTTCGTCAACATGCTCGACCGCGAGCGCGCCGACTTCTTCCGCACGCTCGAGTCGCTGAAGTCCGCCTTCGGCCAGCACGTGGTCGCGACCGAGATCCCGATCGGCGTCGAGCACGAGGTCTCCGGCGTGATTGACCTGGTCGACATGAAGGCCTACTCCTACGACGGCGCCGGACGCGACAACTGCAAGGAGATCCCGATCCCCGAGGCACTCCAGGCACAGGCCGAGGAGTACCGCGAGAAGCTGATGGACGAGGTCTCAGAGACCTCCGACGCGCTGATGGAGCGCTACCTCGAGGGGGAGGAGATCTCCCACGACGAGATCGTCGCCGCACTCAAGGAGGGCACCAACCACGGTGCGCTGTTCCCCGTCACATGCGGCGTCGTGACCCGAAATCTTGGCACCAACCGGCTGCTCGACGCGATCGTCGAGGACCTCCCGTCGCCGGTCAAGCACGGAGGGCTCGAGGTCGGCGAGGTGACGCTCGTGCCGGTCGAGGAGAAGGAGCTGTTCGCGTACGTGTTCAAAACCCGCGCCGACCCGTTCGCCGGTCGGATCAACCTGTTTCGCGTCTACCAAGGGGTGATGAGGCAGGACTCGCAGGTGCTCAACACGCGCACCCACAGCAAGGAGCGGATCGGGCAGCTGGTCACGTTCGAGGGCAACCAGACCGGACACATCGACGAGTTCGGACCCGGCGACATCGGCGCCGTCGCCAAGCTCAAGGAGACCAAGGCCGGCGACTGGCTGGCGGCTCGCGACGAGCCGATCGAGATGCCGAGCATCAAGCTCCCGGCGCCGGTGATGGCGTTCGCGATCGAGCCCAAGAGCAAGGGCGACGAGGACAAGGTGTTCACGGCGCTGCGCCGTCTGCAGGAGGAGGACCCGACGATCGACCTGCACCGCGACGCGCAGACCGGCCAGCAGATCGTGGCCGGGTTATCGCAGGTGCACGTCGAGGTGATCGTCGAGCGTCTGAAGGAGCGGTTCGGCGCCGAGGTCACGCTCAAGCCTCCGCGCGTGCCCTATCAGGAGACGATCCGCGCCGGCGCCAAGGCCCACGGCCGCCACAAGAAGCAGACCGGTGGGCGCGGGCAGTTCGGCGACTGCCACATCGAGATCGAGCCGCTCGAATCCGGCTCGGGGTTCGAGTTCGTCAACGCGATCAAAGGTGGCGTGATTCCATCCGGATTCATCCCGGCGGTCGAGAAAGGCGTCCACGAGGCGATGCAGGAGGGCGTCGTCGCCGGCTACCCGGTCAAGGACGTCCGCGTGCGTCTCTACGACGGCTCCTACCACACAGTCGACTCCTCTGAGATGGCGTTCAAGGTCGCGGGCTCGCAGGCGATGAAGGAGGCGCTCGAGAACGCCTCGCCGGTGCTGCTGGAGCCGATCATGCTGGTCACGGTCAACGCTCCGGAGGACTCGGTCGGGGACGTGATCGGAGACCTCAACTCGCGGCGCGGCCGCCCGCTCGGGATGGAACCGGCCGGTGCCGGGATGACCGACATCAAGGCCGAGGTTCCGATGGCCGAGATGCTCTCCTACGCGCCCGACCTGAGGTCGATCACCGGTGGGCAGGGCGAGTTCACGATGGAGTTCGAGCGCTACGAGGAGGTGCCCGGGCACCTCGCCTCACGGGTCGTGGACGAAGCACGCGCAGAGCGCGAAGCGGTCAAGGCGTAGTAGGCTCGATCGCCGTGAATACCAGGGCAATCAGCACCTCGATCGAGCAGTCCGCCTGTGACGTATGCGGGCGGACGCTGCTGCGCGGCGAGCGGGCCGAGATCTACGTCGGTGGCGGCACGCGCCATTCGGTCTGCGAGCTCTGCACCTCGCGGGCAGTTCACGGCGGTTGGGTCCGAGAGGGCACGATCCCCGACTATGGCGATGCCGGGGCCCGGGTCGACCGCAGACGATCGCTGTTCGGCCGGCTCCGTCCTCGCCGTGAGCCGGCGACCACGGCGCCCCGCGAGGAGCCCCCGCCGCGTTGGGAGGACGAGCCCGACGAGCCCCAGCCCCCGCCGACGCCGGCGCCCGTCCGGGCCGAGACGACGTCGCGTCCGGTCGCCGCCAGGCGGCCTCAGCACGGCATCCGCGAGCCGCGGCACGTGCGCGCCGTCCCAACCAGCATCGAGCACAAGATCTCCTCGGCGGTGCAGCTGTTCAACTCGTCTGAGCACCCTCGCACGGTGGCCGGGATCGCCCGTTCGCTGGGAGTACCCGAGGTCTCGGTGCTGCCGGCCGCGGAGTTTCCGAGCGTCGTCAACATCGTCGTCGCCTGGGAGCTGTGCTGGTATCGCTACGAGGTCGACCTCTCAGATGAGGTGCCGAGCGTCCGCGTCTCCGGCCAGGGCTACGAGCTCGATGAGCTCGCTCCCGAGGAGCGTCGCCGCAACGCGTTCGCTGACGAACGCGGAATGCTCGACCTGTAGTTCTGCTTACCTCGACATACGTTCGATGGTGGACCAGCACCCCGGTTCACTAGCATCCGGTAGGTGATCTACTGCGTCGTCCCGGATGATCTCTCCGGTGAGCTGTTCGAAAAGCTCACCGACTACTACTCGTCGGACCCGAATGTGACGGTCATTGTCGACCGCCGCAAGACCTCGCGGCGTGGGCGCAGCTCATCGGGTGGCGGCAAGCGCGAGGTTCGCGACCGTCGGCGACCGCGGATCCCCGGCGAGCTGCCAGAGCTCGCCCACGATTGACCCTCACCCAGGACGCCGGCGCGGTGAAGCTCGTCGTCCATGTCGATGGTGGTGCGCGCGGCAACCCGGGGCCCGCCGCGATCGGCGTGGTGGTGTCCGACGACGGGGGGGCGGTGGTCGACGAGCTGGCCGAGCGGATCGGGGTGGCGACCAACAACGTCGCCGAGTACAGGGCGGTGCTGCTGGGAGTCGAAAAAGCGGCTGAGCTCGGCGCCAGCGAGATCGAGCTGGTCAACGACTCCGAGCTGGTCGCGCGCCAGCTGGGCGGGACCTACAAGGTCAAGCACCCGTCGATGAAGCCCCTCTACGAGCAGGCGATCAACGGGCTCCGGCGATTTGATCGCTGGACGATCAGGACCGTCCCAAGGGCCCAGAACGCGCGTGCCGACGAGCTCGTGAACGAGGCGTTGGACGGCATCCGCTAGGCGTGCTGGACGGCATCCGCCGGGCGTGCTGGACGGCATCCGCCGGGCGTGCTGGACGGCATCCGCTAGGCGCGATCGCGCGACTCTGCGGCGCGGACCGCTAACCTTCTCGGCGTGACCGATGCTCTTACAGAGCTGACGACGGCACTCAATGACGCCGTTGACCGCCTACGCGCGGGCGAACTCGAGCCCGACGCAGCGTTGAGCCTGATCGAGGAGTGCGCTGCCCTGGCCTCGGAGGCCAGCTCCCAAGTGGATGAGCGGGCCCGGGCAGCACTGGAGCCGTTGCCTGATCTCCCCGGTCAGCTCCCGCTACCGGCGGGCTAAGGCACCAAGGGCCGACTGATGGCCGCCGCGATCCCACTCGTTCGCCCCGCTTACCCCGAACACCTGCGTTCGGAGGTCGAGCGCTACCTCGAGGCGCTGCGATTCTCCGATGAGTTCGCGACCGCGGGGCTCGAGGAGGCGATGCGCTACTCGCTGCTCGCCGGAGGCAAGCGGATCCGCCCGGTGCTAACGCTGGCGACCGCCGGGACGCTCGGCATCGAGCGCGCGTCGGTGCTGCCGCTCGCGGCCTCGATCGAGTTGATCCACACCTACTCGCTGATCCACGACGACCTGCCGGCGATGGACGACGATGACCTGCGCCGAGGCCGGCTCACCTGCCACAAGGCGTTCGGCGATGACGTCGCGATCCTGGCAGGAGACGGTCTTTACGCCGAGGCTTTCAGACTCCTGTTGACCCAGACCGCCGGCGAGCCCGGCCAGGTGCTGGCGGCGGCGGCGGCGCTGGCGAGAGCGACCGGCGTGCGAGGGATGGTGGGCGGCCAGTTCATGGACGTCGCCGGGACCGCCGGCTCCGGGCCCGAGGGGCTGCGGCGGCTGCACGAGCTCAAGACCGGGCAACTGATTGCGGCCAGCATCGAGTGCCCGCTGTTGCTGGCGAGCGAGCACACACCGGCCACAATCGCCGCGTTGCGCGCCTTCGCGGGCGAGCTCGGCGTTCTCTTTCAGATCGTCGATGACATCCTCGACGTGACCGGGTCCGAGGCAACGCTGGGCAAGCAGCAGGGCAGCGACGAGCGGCTGGGAAAGCGCACCTATGTGACCGAGTTCGGGCTTGACGGCGCTCGCAAGCTGGCCGAGCAATCCCACCAGCGTACGCGGGTATCACTGAGTGAGACGGCGCCGCTGGATGCGTCCGAGCTCGAGCAGATTGCAGACTTCATCGCGACCCGGAGCTATTGATGACAGACCTCCTGCAAGGCATCGACGGTCCCGAGGATCTGCACGAGTTGACCGACGAGCAGCTGCAGCAGGTCGCCCAGGAGGTGCGCGAGCACATCATCGACACGGTCGGTGAGATCGGCGGCCACTTCGGGGCGAATCTGGGCGCCTGCGAGATCGCCGTGGCGCTGCACTCGCTCCTGGACTCGCCCAAGGACAAGATCCTCTGGGACGTCGGCCATCAGGCCTACCCGCACAAGGTCCTGACCGGCCGCCGCGATCAGCTGCCCACGATCCGCAAGTACCATGGCCTGGCGCCGTTCTGCTCGATCGAGGAGTCTCCGCACGACATCATGGGAGCCGGCCATGCGTCGACCTCGATCGGCTACGCAGTAGGGATCAAGGAGGCGATGCGGCGCGGACACGGGGAGGACGCGCACGTCGTCGCGGTCGTCGGTGACGGGGCGCTGACCGGCGGGGTCGCATTCGAAGCGGTCCACCAGGCGGGCGGTGAGGGAACGCCGATCGTGGTCGTGCTCAACGACAACGGGATGTCGATCGCGCCCAACGTCGGCGCCATGTCCCGGTATTTCAACCGCGTCCGGATGAACCCGAAGCTGTGGCACGCCCGTGAGGGCGTCGAGGGTGGGCTGACCAAGCTCCCGGCCGGGATCGGCCCGGCGTTCGAGCGCTTCGGACCTCATTTCAAGGAATCCCTGAAGGCCTTCTGGGCGCCCGGGCTGTGGTGGGAGGAGCTCGACTTCGCCTACATGGGCGTGATCGACGGCCACGACGTGCGTGCGCTGCGACGCGCGCTGCGCGAGGCGCTGGCGGCGGAGCGACCGGTCGTCGTGCACTGCGCGACGATCAAGGGCAAGGGCTTTGCGCCCGCCGAGGAGGGCGGGCTGGAGGGGATGGAGAAATGGCACGCAGCCAAGCCCAAGTCGATCGCCAACGGCGCACCCGCGGCCGCCAAGCCAACGCCGGCGTCGGCCAAGCCGGCGCCGCCCGCCTATACGCAGGTGTTCGGCGAGGCGCTGGTGCGCGAGTGCCACCGCGACGACCGCGTGATCGGGATCACGGCCGCGATGAACTCGGGCACCGGGCTGAACATCCTCCAGGGCGAGCTCCCCGACCGCTACTACGACGTCGGGATCGCCGAGCAGCAGGCGGTCCTGTTCGCGGCTGGGCTCGCGCTTCAGGGCTGCAAGCCGGTCGCCGCGATCTACTCGACCTTCCTGCAGCGCGCCTATGACCAGATCGTCCACGACGTCTGCCTGCAGAAGCTCAACGTCGTGTTCGCGATGGACCGCGCCGGGCTGGTCGGCGACGACGGTCCGACCCACCACGGCGTCTACGACATCGCCTATCTGCGCTGCCTGCCGAACATCGTCCTGATGGCCCCGCGCGACGAGGCGATGCTGGTCCACATGCTGCACACGGCGCTGCGCTACGACGACGGGCCGATCGCGCTGCGCTACCCGCGCGGAAACGGCATCGGCGTCGGGCTGCCGAGCGCCCCCAAGCGGCTCGAGATCGGGACCGGCGAGATTCTGCGCGAGGCCAGCGGCGATGAGCCGGGCGCGGTCCGGGTCGCGATGCTGGGATACGGGACGGGCGTCGCCAAGGCGCTCGAGGCGGCCGAGATCCTGGCCGCGCACGGAATCGCTGTGACGGTCGCCGACGCGCGCTTCGCCAAGCCGATCGACGCCGGGCTGGCCGCTCAGCTGGCGGCCGAGCACGAGCTGCTGGTGACTGTCGAGGAGGGCGTGCTGGCGGGCGGCTTCGGGTCGGCCGTCTGGGAGACGCTGTCTGACTCGGGGCTGGCGCCGCGGATCCTCCGGGTGGGGTTGCCGGATCGGTATGTGACGCACGGGTCCCCGGCGCTGCTGCACGAGGAGGTCGGGTTCACCGGCGAGCGGATCGCGGAGCGGATCGAGGCCGTCGTCGGAGGGCGCAGCGGAGTCGCCAGCGGCTAGGGGCCCCCTCGTTCGTGGGGGATTTTGTGCGCCTGGCGCCCAAGATCCCCAACGATCTGCGTACGTGCCGCACTCCGTTGGGGATTGTGCTCGCTATTCGACCAAGATCCCCAATCCACTGTGCCGGAAATGCAACGCGGCCGCGCCTGGGGCCCAAGGACCGTCTAGCGCAGCTCGCCCGGCAACAGGCTGAACATCACCGTATCGCGGCGGCGGCCGTTGAACGTCACGTGGGAGCGCAGGACACCCTCGCGGACAAAACCGCAGCGCCCCACGACGCGCTGCGACGCCTCGTTGTCCGGCCCGCAGGTCCATTCGAGGCGCGCGATGCCGAGCTCGCCGAATGACCACCGGGCCATCAGGCGTATTGCGCGCGTCGCCACGCCGCGCCCGCGCGACGCCGGTGAGAGCCAGCAGCCGACCGCAGCACGCCGTTGCTCGCGATCGATGCCGTGAATCGCACGCTGCGATCAGCGAAGCCCATCAGGTTCGCCGGCACGTCCTCGGTATGCCAGGCACGAAGCAGTACGACCCGATCGGCCAGCGGCGGGTCGGGGAACCACAGCTCAGGCATGCCCCGACCCTAGGCGAAGCGCGGCGTGCGGCCCGCCCGTCTCGCTCAGGCCCTCGTCGCAGCCGCTGCTCGCGAGGCGTGTCAGCGCGAGATGGGCCGCAAGGCTCGGCGCGACTCCCCGCCCCGCCCGCGCGGCTCCCCTAATGAGCCGCGCTGTAACGGGTCCCGAGGCCAAGCGTGACGAGCAGCAGGATGATCGCGCTGAGCAGCAGCACCGCGTCGAGCTGCTCGGTGAGCGCCAGCGCGAGCGCGGCGAGCGCGGTCGCGATCAGAAAGGCGCTGTCGAAGCGGGTGTGGGCGGTCACCGACGTCAGCCGGCGGACCGTCACCCCGAGCGCGGCTGTGGTCAGAACCGTTCCCAGCGATGCGGACACGATGATCGCTGCGGCGCTGAAGCCCAGCAGCGCCGGAGCAACGATCATCACGACCCCTGCGAAGAGCTCGATCACGCCGTGGATCGGAAGCGTTAGTGGCTTGAATTGCATTGTCATCTCCATCGTCCCGGCTGCTCGACGAGCTGACTGTGAGGTCGATCACGTACCGTTTCAGGCTGCAGTGGCTCCCACCCGTCCTGAGAACCACTCGTGAGGCGCGTCCGGCTCGACAGCCTGCTGTCGCAGCGCGGCGCGTTCCCGTCACGTTCGCGGGCGGCCGCATCGGTGATCGCCGGCGAGGTGCTGCTTGGCCCCGACCGGCGCCGGGCCGACAAGCCGGGCCAGCTGGTGCCCGAGGACGTCGAGTTCGAGCTGCGCGAAGGGCCGGCCTACGTCTCCCGCGGGGGCACCAAGCTCGCCAATGCGCTCGATGCCCTCCAGATCGACGTCGGCGCGCGCCAGGCGCTCGACGTCGGCGCCTCGACGGGCGGCTTCACCGACTGCCTGCTCAAGCGCGGCGCCGCCCACGTGATCGCGCTCGACGTCGCCTACGGCCAGCTCGACTGGGCGCTGCGGTCCGACCCCCGTGTGACCGTGATCGAACGCCACAACGCGCGCTCGCTGACCGCTGACGGGGTTCCGTACCGTCCCGATCTGATCGTGATCGACGTGTCGTTCATCTCGGTCATCAAGGTGCTGGGCGCCGCGCTCGCGTGCGCCGCGGACGGCTTTGACTGCCTGGCGCTCGTCAAGCCGCAGTTCGAGGTCGGCCGGGACGGCATCGGCAAGGGCGGCGTCGTCCGCGACCCCGGGCTGCGCCGAGGAGCGCTGCTCGATGTCGGCCGCGCGGCGATCGAGCTCGGCGCATCCGTGCTGGGCTACGCAAGCTCGGGCCTGCCGGGACCGAAGGGCAACCTCGAGACGTTCGCCTGGATCGCCGAGGGTGGCCGCGCCGGCCTCGCCGATCTCGAGCCGGCGGTCAGGGCGGTCGAGCCGTGAGCCGCGTGACAACCGCCACGGTGCTCACCCACCGCCGCCCCGATGTCACCGGCGAGGCGCTGCGCGCGCTCGTGACGCTCGCCCGCGAGCGGGGCGTCGAACTCCGGCTCGACCCCGAGGAGACGGCCAAGCACCAGCTCGAGCCGGGCTCGTCGCTGACGCTCGACGCACCGCTGGACACGACCGTTGACATCTGCTTCGCGCTCGGCGGCGACGGGACGATCCTGAGCGCACTGCGAACCTACGCACGAACCGGCGTGCCGGTGTTCGGGATCAACTTCGGCGAGATGGGGTTTCTCGCGGCGGTCGACCGCGAGGAGGCGCGGGCAGGATGCGTCCGTGCGCTCGCCGGCGACTTCGAGGTCCTATCGCTGCCCGCGATCGAGCTGTCGGGCAACGGCGAGCAGTGGCTGGCGATCAACGATGTCTCGATCCACCGCCAGCAGGGCCTGCGGGTCGCTGACCTCGAGTACTCGGTCAGCGGCGACGAGGTCGGCCGGGTCCGGTGCGACGGTCTCGTGGTCGCGACGCCGGCGGGATCGACCGGTTACAACCTCGCCAATGGGGGGCCGGTGATGGCGTGGGGGGTGCAGGGGTACGTGGTCTCGTTCATCGCGCCCCACTCGCTGACCGCGCGGACGCTCGTCGTCGCCCCCGATGACCGGCTGACCGTCCACAACCGCTCACGCGAGGAGCCGGTCGACGTGATCATCGACGGCCGGCCGATCTGCAACCTTGAGCCGGGCGAGCCGATCGAGGTGCGGTTCGACTACGGGCTCGCGGCACTGGCGCAACTGCACGGAACGAACTTCTACCAGCGGCTGCGCCAGAAGTTCGGGCGCCTCGCCACGCCGCTGTAATCGCCGGGTCCGTCAGGGGCGGTTGGTAGACCACTCCTGATGCTCTACGAACTCAGGGTCGAGAACCTGCTGCTGATGGATCGCGCCGAGCTGCGGCTCGCCCCGGGGCTGAACATGCTGACCGGCGAGACGGGGGCCGGCAAGACGTTGCTGGCGCACTCGCTCGACCTGCTGCTCGGCGGCCGCGCGCGGCGCGGCGTGGTGCGCACCGGGGCTCAGGAGGCCTATGTCGAGGGCGTGTTCGCGATCCCGCCCGAGATCGCCGACTCCGAGCTGATCCCCAACGGCGCCGACGAGATCGTGCTCGCGCGCCGTGTCTGGCCCGACAGCCGCACGCGGGCATATGTGTGCGGCCGCGCGGCGACGCTCGCCGACCTCCAGCGGCTCGGTGGCCGGCTGCTGTCGTTCTACGGCCAGCACGAGCACCGCAAGCTGATGCTCCAGGCCGCCCAGCTCGACCTGCTCGACGCCTACTGCGGCGAGCCCCAGGCCAGGCTCCGCGACCGGCTGCGCGCCGCGTATGAGCGCGTCGGCGGCCTCGAGCGGCGCGAGCGGGAGCTGCGCGAGCTGGCCGGCCGCCGCGAGCGTGAGCTCGACCTCGTCTCGTTCGAGCTGGAGGAGATCGAGGCGGCCAACCCGACCGTCGAGGAGGAGGCCGAGCTGACCGTGCAGCGTGACCGGCTGCGCCACCTCGAGCTACTTCAGCGGGCGGCGGCGACAGGGGCCGAGGCGATCGCGCCCGACGGCGGGGACGGGGTCCGCGAGCTGCTCTCTCGAGCCGCTCAGGAGCTCGAGCAGGCGGCCGCGATCGATCCTGCGCTCGGAGCGCTGGCGCAACGCCTCGAGGCGCTGCGCTACGAGGCGGAGGACATCGGCGGCGAGCTGCGCGGATACCTGGAGGATGTCTCCGGCCAGGAGGGAACAGGACAGACGCTCGAGGAGATCGAGGCGCGGCTGGCGCTGCTGGCGCGGCTGGCGCGCAAGCACGGCGGCGGGATCGCCGACGTCCTCGCCCATGCCGACCACTGCCGGGCCCGCCGCGCCGAGCTCGAGCAGGCCGACCAGGCGCTCGAGCAGGCTGCGCACGAGCTCGCGCCCGCCCGAGATGAGCTGAACAAGCTCGCGGGCAAGCTCGGTGGCTCGCGGCGCAAGGCCGCACCCAAGCTGGCCGCCGAGGTTCGCGCGCGGCTGGGCGAGCTGGCGATGGCACAGGCCCAGTTCGAAATCGAGCTGGCGCCACGGCCTGACGGCTGCGGTCCACGCGGGGCAGAGACGATCGAGATGATGATCGCCACCAACCCGGGCGCGCCGCCCGGCCCGCTGCGCGAGGTCGCGTCGGGTGGCGAGCTGTCGCGCGTGATGCTGGCGCTGTTGAGCGTCGCGGAGTCGAGTCGGTCGGCCGGCGGTGAGGCCGCGCCGCTGCTGGTCTTCGACGAGATCGATGCCGGGATCGGCGGCCACACGGCGCGCGCCGTCGGCGAGCATCTGCGGGCGCTGTCACAGGCGCGGCAGGTGCTCTGCATCACCCACCTGCCCCAGGTCGCGGCGCTCGCCCAGCGGCACTTCACGATCGCCAAGGACGACGATTCCGAGCTGGCGACGACCACCGTCGCGATGCTCGACGGCGACGAGGTGGTCGGCGAGCTGGTCCGGATGCTCGGCGCCGGCAGCGATGACGGAGCCGCGTCGGAGCACGCGCGCGAGCTGCTGCGCGCCGCGTGACCCCGACCGCGCCCAGCCCCCGTGGGCGATCTGAGTTCCGACCGAGGCCGCGTTAGACTCGAACACAGTCGATGGCTCACGGCGAAACGCGCTTCATATTCATCACCGGCGGGGTCGTCTCCTCGCTCGGCAAGGGCATCGCCGCAGCATCGATCGGGCGGCTGCTGGTCGCGCGCGGGCTCGATGTGCAGCTGCAGAAGTTCGACCCCTACATCAACGTCGACCCGGGCACGATGTCGCCCTATCAGCATGGCGAGGTGTTCGTGACCGAGGACGGTGCCGAGACCGACCTCGACCTGGGTCACTACGAGCGCTTCACCGACGCGAACACGAGCCGCGCCTCGAACGTGACCGCGGGCGGCATCTACAACACGGTGATCCGTCGCGAGCGCCGTGGCGATTATCTCGGCGCCACCGTCCAGGTTGTGCCTCACATCACGGACGAGATCCAGCAGCGGATCAAGCTGATGGCCGACTCCAGCGAGGTTGACTTCGTCGTGACCGAGATCGGCGGCACGGTCGGTGACATCGAGTCGCTGCCGTTCCTGGAGGCGATCCGTCAGTTCCCCGTCGACGTCGGCCGCCGCCGCTGCATGTTCATCCATCTGACGCTGGTGCCCTACATCGGGCACGCGGGCGAGCTGAAGACCAAGCCGACCCAGCACTCGGTCAACGAGCTGCGCAGGATCGGGATCGCGCCCGACATGATCGTCTGCCGCTCCGAGGCCGAGCTGTCGACCGACATCCGGCGCAAGATCGCGCTGTTCGCGAGCCTGCCGGTCGAGGCGGTGATCTCAGGCTATGACGTCGACGACATCTACAAGGTGCCGCTCGGATTCAACGCCCAGGGCGTCGACGAGTACATCCTCAGCGAGCACTTCGGGCTGCAGGCCGGGACCCCGGACCTGAGCGACTGGGAGCGGATCACCCGCCGCGCCGCCGAGGTCGACAAGACCGTGCGGGTCGCGCTGGTCGGCAAATACGTCCAGCTCGAGGACGCCTACCTGTCGGTTGCCGAGTCGCTCCGTCACGCCGGCGTTCACCACGGCTGCCGGGTCGAGATCGACTGGGTCGACTCGGAGTCGGTCAGCCACGCCGACGTCGTCGGCCGCCTGCACGAGGCCGACGGGATCCTGATCCCGGGCGGGTTCGGCGGCCGGGGCTGGGAGGGAAAGATCCACGCCGCCCAGATCGCCCGCGAAGAGCGGATCCCGTATCTCGGGATCTGTCTCGGGATGCACGTCGCGGTGAGCGAGTTCGCGCGCCACGTGGCCGGGATGGAGGGCGCCAACTCGACCGAGATGGACCCCGAGACCCCGTTCCCGGTGATCGACCTGCTGCCCGAGCAGAAGGAGATCGCTGACATGGGCGGGACGATGCGACTCGGCGCCGACCCGGTCAAGCTCCACGACGGCACTCGGATCCGCGAGCTCTACGACGAGCCGGTCGTCTACGAGCGACACCGCCACCGCTACGAGGTCAACAACCACCTCCGCCGCCGGCTCGAGAGCGCGGGGCTGATCTGCTCTGGCACCTCGCCCGACGAGCGCCTAGTCGAGGCGATCGAGCTGGCGCGCGATGAGCACCCGTTCTACATCGCCTCCCAGTACCACCCGGAGTTCAAGTCCCGGCCCGAGCGCCCAGCGCCGCTGTTCAGGGAGTTCGTCGGCGCCGCGGTGAGGCGTGCCGCAGCCCGCGACGGGGATGTCGTGGGCGAGAGTCAGGAACGGGACATCAGCGTCTCGCGTGGCGCCGGGTAGCGAGCGCCGGTGAGGCGCACCACCGAGGCCGAGCGCGCCCGGCTGCACGATACGTTTGCGGCGCTGTGCGCGATCGCGAGCCCGTCCCGTCACGAACGAGCGTGCGCTGACTGGGTGACCGGCGAGCTGCGAGCGATGGGGCTCGAGGTCGGCGAGGACGCAGCCGCCGAGCAGGTCGGATCCGACGCTGGCAATCTGCTCGCGCGCGTCCCCGGGCGAGCGTCGTCCAGCATCCTGATCTGTGCACATCTCGACACCGTGCCGGCGGTGGCGCCGGTCACGCCGGTGTTCGCGGGCGGCTATTGGTCAAACGACAACGACGCGATCCTCGGTGCTGACAACAAGTCCGCGGTCGCGGTCGCGGTCGAGCTCGCCCGGCTGCTGACCTCGGCGCACGCGCCGCCACCGGTCGGCGTCGAGTTCCTGTTCACCGTCTGCGAGGAGGTCTCGCTACGGGGCTCGCGGGCGTTCGACGTCTCACAGCTGCGCAGCGAATTCGGCTACGTGTTCGATCACGCGACCCCGATCGGCGAGATCGTCGTCGCCTCGCCGACCCACTACCGGATCCTGGCCGAGTTCCGTGGCCGGGCCGCCCATGCAGGGGTCCGCCCGGAGGCGGGTCGCAGCGCGATCGCAGGCGCCGCGAAGGCGATCGCGGCGATGCGGCTGGGGCGCCTGGATGATCAGACGACCGCCAATGTCGGGATGATCGACGGCGGCACGGCGATCAACGTGGTCCCGGAGCGATGCCGGGTCGAGGCCGAGGTCCGCAGCCTCGACGAGGCTCGCGCGGCCGCGGTCACGACCGAGGCCGTCGACCACCTCCAGGACGCGGCCAACGCGACCGAATGCGACCTCGATCTGACCGTCGAGCAGATGTTCCAGGGTTACCGGATCAAGCCCTCAGCCCCGGAGCTCGCGGTCGCAGAGCGCGCGCTGCGCCGCTGCGGGTACGAACCGACGTTGATCGACTCCGGCGGCGCGTCTGATGCGAACTCCTTTCACACCGCCGGCTTCCGTTGTGCCAACCTCGCCGACGGCACCGAGCACAACCACGAACCGACCGAGCGAATCAGCGGGCACGCGCTCGAGGACCTGCTCGAGATCGCGATCGCGATCCTCGACGAGGCGGCGGTGGAGCTGACGCCGGCGGGCGGATGAGCGAGTTCAAGCTGATCGCGACAGACACCCGCTGGCGCGGCACGATTTTCACCGCCGGCGTCGAGCGATTCCGCCACGCTGACGGCGCCGAGGTGACGCGCGAGAAGGTCTGGCATCCGGGCGCGGTCGGGATCCTCGCCGTCGACGACGAGCACGTGTGGCTCACCCGACAGCCGCGCGAAGCCGCCGGCCTGCCGGCGTCACTCGAGATCCCGGCGGGCAAGCGCGACGTCGCGGGCGAGGAGCCGCTGGCGACAGCCAAGCGCGAGCTCGCCGAGGAGATCGGCAAGCGCGCCGACTCGTGGGACGAGATCAAGGTCTTCTACACCAGCCCGGGTTTCAGCGACGAGCGCGTCTGGTGGTATCTGGCCCGAGGGCTTCACGACGATCCGACCGCAGAGCCCGAGCCCGGCGAACGGATCGAGATCGTCGCCTGGCCGCTTGATCGACTCGACGCCGCAATCGCCGAGTCCGAGGACTCGAAGTCCCTGATCGCGTTGCTGTGGCTTGCGCTGGCCCGCGAGCGCGGGACGCTGTAGAGACCGTCGTTCAGCGCCCGCCGGCGTTCCGCGCACGCGCACGCCCAGCCGGAGGACTGCCACCGGGCGAAGCGAATATCGAGCCACCGATGGGAACCGTGAGCGCGCCGACCGCGCCGTCTGCGCAACAACATCTGACCGACCTGACGCTCGAGTTCCTGGCCACGCTCGAGCTCGAGCGTGGGCTGTCGCGCAACACGCTCGAGGCCTACCGGTCCGACCTGCAGCAGTACGGCGCCTACCTCGGCCGGATCGAAGTCGACCCGCTCGACGTCAAGCCGACCGATGTGGCCGGCTTCATCTCAGAGCTCGCGACCGGCCGCGAGGGCAAGGCCCCGGTCGGACCCTCGACGCTGCAGCGCAAGATCGCGTGCCTGCGGTCGTTCTACCGCCACCTGCGACGCGAGCAGCTGATCGACCACGACCCGATCGCCGAGCTGCGTCCGCCGCGCTCGCCCGGGCGGCTGCCGAAGGTGCTGAGCCGCGACGAGGTCAACCGGCTGCTTGCCCAGCCCAAGGGCAACTCGCCCGCGGCGCTGCGCGACCGCGCGCTGCTGGAGACGATGTACGCGTGCGGGCTGCGAGCGACCGAGGCGACCTCGCTCGAGCTCTCCGACCTCGACCTCGAGGCGGGCGTTCTGCGCACCCGCGGGAAGGGCTCCAAGGAGCGACTGGTCCCGGTCGGCAGCAAGGCGATCGAGACGCTCGAGGCCTACCTGGCCCGCGGCCGCCCTCGACTGGTGGGGCTCGCAGACGAGCCGCGTGTGTTCGTCAACCTCAGAGGCAGGGGGCTCTCCCGCCAGGGGCTCTACAAGATCGTCCAGGGCCACGCCCGGAGCGCCGGTCTCGACCAGCGGATGAGCCCCCACACGTTGCGTCACACGTTCGCGACCCATCTGCTCGCCGGGGGCTGCGACCTGCGGTCGCTTCAGGAGATGCTCGGCCACGCCGACATCGGCACGACACAGATCTACACTCATCTGTCGGCCGACCGCCTGCGCGATGTCTACTTCGACGCGCACCCGCGGGCGCAGATCGCGCGCGGGGATCCCGACAACTGAGGAAGGCATCAGCTGGGCCGCACGGACTTCGATCAGGCGTTTACGATCCGTTCGGAGGAGATCCTCGGGGCGCGGGACGCGATGAGCGGGGCCGGTTAGCGTGCGGCGAGCGTTTGTCGTCGTGCTCGATGCGTGCGGCGTCGGAGCGCTCGACGACGCGGCACAGTACGGCGACGCCGGCGCCAACACGCTTGGCCACGTCGCGCAGCGGCTCGGCGGGCTGGATGTGCCGACGCTGGCGGCGCTCGGACTCGGCTCGATCATCGAGCTCGTGGGCGTCCGACCGGCGGCACGCCCCGTGCTGCATGGCCGCCTGCACGCACTCGGGCCCGGCAAGGACTCAACCGCGGGCCACTGGGAGCTGATGGGGGTCGTTGCGCCGGCCCCGATGCCGACCTATCCGGATGGCTTTCCCGCGCCGGTGATCGAGCTCGTGCGCGCCGCCAGCGGTCGCGACGTGCTGTGCAACCGGCCCAGCAACGGGCTCGAGGCGATCGACAGGTTCGGCTCAGAGCACGTGCGCACCGGGGAGCTGATCGTCTACACGAGCGAGGACTCCGTGCTCCAGATCGCCGCTCACACCGATGTCGTGGCGACCGACGAGCTGTACAGGATCTGCGGCCAGGTGAGGCGGACGCTGCCGCCCGAGCACGCGGTCGGCCGCGTGATCGCACGCCCCTTCACCGGCGTCGATAGCGGCTTCGTCAGAACTGACGGGCGGCGGGACTTTGCGTCCCCGCCACCGACCGCCAGCTACCTCGACGCGCTACAGGCCGAGGGGGTCGAGGTCCACTCGGTCGGCAAGGTCGGTCAGCTGTTTGCCGGTATCGGGATCGACGTCCAGCATCCAGGGCCGACCAACGCGACCGCGCTGGCGAGGACGACCGAGCTGATCGGCGAGCTCGACGCCGGATTCGTGTTCACCAACCTGATCGAAACCGATCAGGTCTACGGCCACCGCCACGACTTCGAGGGTTTCGCGGGCGCGCTGGCCGAGATCGACCGCGCCGTCGCGCAGTGGCTGGCGCTGCTCGGCGACGACGACCTGCTGATCCTGACCGCCGACCACGGCTGTGATCTCGCCTCGCCGCGCACCGACCACACCCGCGAGCATGCTCCGCTGTTGGCCGTCTTCATCGGCAACGGCGGCCGCCGCCACAACGGTCCGCTGGCCGACGTCGGCGCCAGCGTGCTGGCGTGGCTTGCCGGCGTGCAGGCCGGAGAGCTGCCCGGCAGTCCGTTCCTGTAAGAACAAGGGTATGCCCGAGCTTCCCGAGGTAGAGACGATCCGCCGCCAGCTTGCCCCTCATCTGGAGGGGCGCCAGATCGTCGAGGTCGAGATCCTCGATCCCCGCTGGACGCGCCCCGACCCACCCCGCAACACCGAACGGGCGCTGCGGGGCAGGACGGTGCAGCGCGTCAGCCGCTCGGGCAAGTACCTGGTCTGGGAGCTGTCAGGAGACGTCTACCTCCTGATCCACCTGCGAATGACCGGCGCGCTGCTGTTCGACCCGCCGGCCGAGCCGCCGCACACGCGCGTGCGGTTCGAGCTCGACGCGGGCCATCGGCTCGCCTACATCGACCCGCGTCGCTTCGGAACCGGCCATGTCCTCAAAGGCGCCGCCGCACTCGACGCCTACCTGCGCGAGCGGATCGGGATCGAGCCGCTGACCCCGGAGTTCACGCTTGAGCACCTGCGGGCGCTCGCACGCGGCCGCCGCGCGCCGGTCAAGTCGTTCCTGCTCGACCAGCGGCGGATCGCGGGCGTGGGCAACATCTACGCCGACGAGGCGCTGTTCCGGGCCCGGATCCACCCGCTGCGGCCCGTCGGCACGCTCACCCGCCCGCAGCTGTCAGAGCTGCGCGATGGGGTCGAGGAGGCGCTGATGGCCGGAATCGAAGCCAAGGGCGCGACGATTGACGACTTCCGCCACGTCGACGGCGCGCGTGGCTCGTTCCAGGACCGGTTCCTGGTCCACCGCCGCGAGGGCGAGCCCTGCCCGCGGTGCGGGACCACGATCCGTAAGCTGGTCG
Source organism: uncultured Solirubrobacterales bacterium (assembly GCA_963770885.1). Lineage (GTDB taxonomy): Bacteria > Actinomycetota > Thermoleophilia > Solirubrobacterales > Solirubrobacteraceae > Palsa-465. Next base: position 205,896 of record CAVYRI010000006.1, read on the forward strand.
TAGGGGGCAGGGGCACCTACGTGTGCGAACACTGCCAGCCACGGCCGCGCAAGCGGCGGGCGGCGGCTCGGTCAGTCGATTCGCCTGAGGATGCGCGCGGCCCGCGCGGGCGCTCGGCCCCGCGCGCTAAGCGGCCGGGGTGACCTCGGCCAGCAACTCCCGCAGCCGACCCTCGCGGTCGGCGGCGAGCAGCTGGTCATAGCCGCCGAGCGACTGGTCGCCGATCACGATCTGCGGGAAGGTCACCATTCCGGTCACCTCCGACAGCTTCGCGCGGCCGTCCGGGTCGCGTGACAGATTGATCTCCTGATAGGAGATGTCGCGCTTGCCGAGCAGCATCTTGGCGCCGACGCACCTGGAGCAGTTGTCGGTGGTGTAGAGAGTGACTGGCTTCATAACTTCACAAAGTATAGCTGGGGGATAGGGTGCCGAGATCGCTCAAGACCGAGGCGATCGTGCTGCGGTCGATCCGTTACGGAGAGGCAGATCGGATCCTGCATCTATATACCCCGGAGCACGGGCGCTTGAGCGCGATCGCCAAGGGAGCGCGCCGCGCACGCAGCCGCTTCGGAGCGCGGCTGGAGCCGTTCTTCCACATCGGCGCGATGCTGCACGAAGGGCGCAGCGAGCTGCTGACCGTCACCGGCGTCGACACGATCGCCACCCATGGCGGGCTGCGCGACCACGCGGTAACGCTCGACGCGGCCTCGCGCGCCTGTGACGCAGTCTCACGCCTGTTTGAGACCTCGGACCCGCACCCCGAGGTGTTCGTGCTGCTGGCCAACGAGCTGAGCCTGCTCGAACGCGGTGCCGCCCACGCGCGGACCGCGAACGGGCTCGCATTTCGCCTCAAGCTGCTGCTCGCTGCCGGGATCGTCCCGCAGCTGGGGGCGTGTGCGGTGTGCGGGGAGACCGAACACCTACGGGGCTTCTCGGGCGCTGCCGGCGGCGTTGTCTGCAGCTCGTGCGAGGCGGCCGCGTTCCCGCTCGACGAGGCAGCCTACGAGTTCCTGGTCGGAGCGCTGGGCGTTTCGCTCGCGGACGCCCCCGACGGCTCGGAGCGGGCGTTGCGCCAGGTGGAACGGGCGATCTCCGAGACCGCCGAGCATCACGCGCACGTGCGGCTGCGGCCGCTGCTCGCGGCGTAGCGGCCGCCGATCCGGCTCGCTCCAGGAGTCGGAGCGACGCGTCCGTGTGCGGATTGTGCGTGACTTGTTCGCCACAAACCCGCTGGTAGCGCTCGGCACGCTGTCAGAATCGGAGCTGTGAGCGATCAGACGCTGACAACCGGCTACGAGCACCCCCGGGGTCCGGTCGCGGACGCCTTCGAGCAGCGGCTGCGTGCGCGCGAACAGGCTGACCTCTCGCCGCTGGCGACGCGGTCCTATCCGGCCGACCGGATGCGTCCCGAGCCCGACTGCGGGCTACGCACCCCATTTCAGCGTGATCGCGACCGGATCGTCCACTGCAAGGCGTTCCGGCGGCTCAAGCACAAGACGCAGGTGTTCGTCGCGCCGAGCGGAGACCATTACCGCACCCGGCTCACCCACACGCTCGAGGTCACCCAGGTCTCCCGGACGGTCGCACGGGCACTGGCGCTCAACGAGGACCTGGTCGAGGCGATCGGCCTCGGCCACGACCTCGGGCACCCGCCGTTCGGACACGTCGGCGAGGAGGCGCTGGACCGCTGTCTGCGCGAGCGGTTCGGCCTCGCCTTCAAGCACCACGAGCACTCGCTGCGCGTGGTCGAGACGCTCGAGCGAGACGGCCAGGGTCTCAACCTGACCGCCCCGGTCCGCGACGGGATCGTGAGCCACTCCGGGCGCGCCCAGCAGCCATCGACGCTCGAAGGGAAGATCGTGCGGCTCGTCGACCGGTTCGCCTATATCAACCACGACATCGACGATGCGGTCCGAGCCGGGGTCCTGTCGGCGGCAGACCTGCCGGGCGGCGCGATCGAGATCCTCGGTGACACGGGCCAGCGCCGGATCGACATGCTCGTTCACGACCTCGTCGAGCGCTCCCACACAGCGGGAGACATCGTTCAGGGCGAGCGCGTCGGCACGGCGATGAGCGCCCTGCGGTCGTTCATGTTCGACCACGTCTACCTCGGGCCGGTCGCGACCCGCGAGCACGCGAAGATCCACCTGGTGGTCAAGGCGCTGTTTGAGCACTACTGCACCCATCCCGAGGAGATCCCGGCCTCGATCCCGGCCGGCGAACTTGCGACCCGCGTGACCGATTACCTGGCCGGGATGACCGATCGCTACTGCATCAACCGCTTCGAGCAGCTCACCGTTCCGGTCGCGTTCGCACCAGCTGGATGACTCACGCGGCCCGTTTACACGCGAGACACGATGTCGAGCGGAGGCCATAAGCACGGATGACTCACGCGGCCCGTTTACACGCGAGACACGATGTCGAGCGGAGGCCATAAGCGTGAGCCGCTACACGGCCGATTCTCGCGATCGTGCGCTGGCGGCGGTCGACATGCTGGCGCTTGTCTCGAGCCGCACCGAACTGCGCCGGGCCGGCGTCAACAGCTACTTCGGCCTCTGTCCGTTCCACGACGAGCGAACCGCGTCCTTTCATGTGCGCCCGGACGAGAAGCACTACCACTGCTTCGGCTGTCAGGTCTCGGGTGACCCGTTCGATTTCGTGATGGAGACCGAGGGGCTCGACTTCAAGGGTGCACTCGAGGCGTTGGCCGACCGGTTCGGGGTCAAGCTCGAGACCGAGGACGAGGACCCGAGCGCCGCCGCCCGCCGTGAGCGGCGCGAGCGGCTGCACGCGCTGCTGGGGCGAGCGGCGACCTATTACTCGCGCTACCTGTGGGAGGCGAATGAGGCGCAGGGCGCGCGTGCCTACCTGCTCGGAAGGGGCCTCGAGGAGCAGACCCTGCGGGAGTTCAGGGTTGGCTATGCGCCGAGCGCCTGGGACCGGATGCTGCGCGCCTCTCGGGCCAGCGGCTACACCGAGGAGGAGCTGCTCGCGGTTGGGCTTGCACAGCGGTCACGCAACCGGCCCGGCAGCATCTACGACCGTTTCCGCGAGCGGATCATGTTCCCCGCCGTCGACGCGCGCGGCCGGGTCCACGGTTTCGGCGCCCGCGCGATGCGCGACAACCAGCGGCCCAAATACCTCAACACATCCGACGGCGAGCTCTACCACAAGCGCGAGGTGCTGTTCGGAGTCGACCTCGCCCGCCCGGCCGCCGCTCGCGCCGACCGGATGATCCTCGTCGAGGGCTACACCGATGTGCTCGCGCTGCACCAGGCGGGGCTCCGCAACGCCGTCGGGATCATGGGCACCGCCCTGACCGAGGAGCAGGTGGCCGAGCTGGAACGGATGGCCCACGTACTCGAGCTGTGCCTGGATGCCGATCGCGCCGGGCAGGATGCGATGCTCCGCGCCGCCCGGCTGGCCCGAGCGAGACAGCTCGAGCTTCGCGTCGTCGGACTGCCGGACGGGACCGACCCCGCCGAGCTCGTCGAGCGCGAGGGCGGCGAGGCGATCCGCGAGCTGGTGCAGGAGTCAAAGCCGTTCGTCGTCTTCAACGTCGACCGGATCCTCGAGCGCGCTGACCTGAGCAGCGCCGAGGGTCGCGACCGGGCACTGACCGAGCTCCGTCCGGTCCTGGATGAGCTGCCGGCGAGCATCCTGCGCGATGACCTGCTCCGTCGCGTGGCGGGGCGGCTCGAGCTGACCGACGCGCGGCTGGTCGCGCTGCTGGGCGGCGGCGGTTCGGCCGGCGCGGGGAGGCCGTCGCGCAACGGCGGGGGCGCGGGGGTGACCGGTTTGGCTCCGGAGGCGGGCTCGGCTGCGACAGACGGTGGGGGCCAGAGGACGCGCGAGAACCGGCCTGTCTCGCTTGGCCCGCGGCCCGAGCGGACATTTCTCGCGCTCTGCATCGCGCTGCCCGATCTGGGCGCGCAGGCGCTGGCTGCGATCGACCCCGACGAGCTCCTGTCAAGCCAGCAGCTGCGGCGGGCGGCCCGGCACCTCGGCGCCGGCCACACCGCATCACCGCTGACCGAGCTGCCGCCCGAGGACGAGGAGTTCGCCAGGCTGCTCGGAGGGCTGGTGCAGCTCGCGGGGAGAATCCCCGACCCAGGCCCCGACCGGCTCGAACACGCGCGCCTGGTGCTCGAGCTTGACCGGCTTGACCGGGCGATCCTGCGCCTCCGCGGCCAGGGGCCCGAGGTGTCGGGAACCGGCGAGCTGGCCAAGCGGCGCGAGGTGGTGCAGTCCGCTATCCGGGCGGTCGTCGCCCGACTCGAAACCGATGCCTGAGCAGGGCTTTCGGCGGCTCTGCCGCGCCCGTTCCGTCCGCGCCGTATGCGAACATACGTTCGATCAAGGAGGTCGAACGTGGACAGGGAATCACTCAGAGTGCTGCTCGCCCAGGGGCTGAGCGTCGAGAAGATCGCGCGGCGATTCGGTCGTCATCCGTCGACCGTCTCGTATTGGATGGAGAAGCACGGCCTCGAGGCGGCCAATCGCGACCGGCACTCGCCCAAGGGCGGCCTCGAGCGAGAGCGGCTCGCGGAGCTGGTGGCGGCAGGCGCGTCGATCGCGCAGATCGCAGCGGACGTGGGGCGGAGCAAGGGCACCGTCCGGCACTGGCTGCGGCGCTACGGGTTGAAGACCGAGCACCAGCGACGCCGGCCACGCGAGCAGGCCACGGCCGCCAAGCGGGCCGGACTGTTGGAGGTCACGATGGTCTGCGCCCACCACGGCGAGACCCTGTTCTTCCTCGAAGGGCGGGGTTACTACCGTTGCAAGCGATGCCGGTCAGAGGCGGTTGCGCGGCGGCGCCGACGACTGAAGGGGATCCTCGTCGCCGAGGCCGGTGGCCGGTGCTGCATCTGTGGTTATGACAGGCATGTCGCCGCGCTGCACTTCCACCACCTCGAGCCGGAGGCCAAGCAGATGCCGGTGAGCGGTGGCGGTATCTCCTACTCGCTGCAGACGCTTCGGGCCGAGGCGAGAAAGTGCGTGCTGTTGTGCTCTAATTGCCACGCCGAAGTCGAGAACGGCTTCGCCAAGGTCTCGGTACATTGGTTTGGTAAGTCAGACCCGATACACCATAATCCGGGGTAACTCAATTGGCAGAGTATTCGGCTGTTAACCGAAAAGTTGTGGGTTCGAGTCCCACCCCCGGAGCTGAATCGGACCGTTCTCCGACGTGAAGCTCTACGTCTGTTACGGAACCTGGACCGCCGGCGCGCCCGTGCACAGGCACCCGTGCGGCGAGGCGCACAAGGCGCTGGCGCAGGCCGGCCACCGTCCCGACGTGATCCGCTCCTACGGCCTCGGCCTGTTGCCGTCAGCGGTCAATGACCTGACCAGCGGGCGCAGGGAGGTCAAGCAGCTGACCGGCAACTACTGGGTGCCGGTGCTGGTGCTCGACGACGGGACCGTGATCCAGGGGTCGCGCAAGATCGTCGACTGGGCGACCGCCAACCCGGCCCGAGCGAGCAGCGGTTCAGCCGAGTCGAGCTCAGCCGAGTCGAGCTCGACCACGGGCTGAAACCACCGCCATGGCTGAGCAGCAGGCCCGGCCGCCGACGACGATCGAGGATCTCGAGCGCTGGGAGGAGCACGGCGCGATCTGGCGCGCGCGTGAGCTGACCGACGAGCGCGCGGTCGTCGAGCTGTGCGCCTGCTACGGCGAGCCGGTCGACCTCGTGGCCAGCGAGGACCCGCAGCTCATCGAGTTCGTGCGCCGCCGCGGACTTTCGTCCTGAGCGCGAGCTCGACCACGAGCTCGGCGGCGCGAGCCGCACCTGCGTCGGGGCTCGTGGCGGCCGCGATCCGGGCCGCCGCCTCCACTAGCGAGCCGGTCTCGAGCGCGCGGCGAGCCGCGAGCCGGAGGCTCTCGGCCCCGAGCAGGCGCCACGGGACCCGGACGCCGACGCCGGCCCAGTCGGCGCGCGCGGCGTTCTCGGCCATGTCACCGGCGTGCGGGGCCGCGAGCACGGCGGCGCCGGAGACCAGCGCTCGGGCCATCGTCCCGTGGCCGGCGTGGCAGATCACCAGTGCACAGCCGGGCATCGTCCGCGCATACGAGATCCACTCGACCAGCCGTGTGTTGGCCGCGACCGCCAGCGGCTCTGACGGCAGCCGCCGGTTCCAGGTCGCCAGCACCCGGACCGGCTCGCGGGCGAGCCCTGTGACCGCGGCACGGAGCAGGCGGTGGTCGGGATCCTGTGCTGTTGACGGTGCCACCAGGATCAGCGGGGCGTCGCCCGGAGGCGGCTCCACGGTCTCGTAGGGCGGCTCCCAGATCAGCGGCCCGACGACGTGGACATGGTCGGGCCACGCACGGGGGTACTCGAGCTCAGGCAGGGTGCCGACGAGGCAGAGCTGCTCGCTGAGGCCACCGTGCAGTCGCCGCGTCGGCGGTAGTCCGAGTCGCCGGCGCGCGTCATTGAGCTCGGCTCGGCCGCGCCGCAGCCCGGCTCCAACCGGCCAGTCCAGCGCGCGCCACAACCGCCGGCCGGCTTCCGTGTGCGGCAGCCGGGCCCCGAGCGCGTAGGGCGGAAAGCCCGGGGCGCCAACCGGGTAGACGTGCGGGATCACAGTCGCGGCGGGCAAGCCCTCGAGCTCGGCGCCGAGGGCCGGCGCGAGCGTCAGGATGTCGTGCACGACCACGTCGGGTGCCGCATCGACGATCGCCTGGCGCGTCGCTGCGGTCGCGCGCACGACCGCCTCATACGGGGACAGCGGCTGCTCCTGAGTCGGGAACACTGGGAACTCGGGGGCCGGGACGAAGGTCATCCCGTTTGCCTCGACGTGCTCGCGCCACCGCGACCAGGTCTCGTAGGTCACGTGGTGGCCGCGGGCCGCAAGCTCGGCGCCGAGCGCCAGCATCGGGAACGCGTGGCCGGGCTGACCGAAAGCGCCGAGGAAGAAGCGAAACTGCGTCCGACTCAACCCGCCAGCTCAGCCACCGCTCGCAGCTGGGCGACGCGGTCGTCGGCGGTCCACGCCATCGGGCTGACCATCAGCGTCCCGACGCCGGCGTTCCTGAACGCCCCGAGGCGCTCGCGGACGACGTCGCGCGGGCCACACAGCGACACCGCATCGATCAGCTCGCCCGGGATCGCCTCGCCGGCCTGCGCCTTCTTGCCTTCCAGGTACAGATCCTGGATCTCCTCTGCGGCCTGCTCGAAGCCGTAGCGCTTGACGAGGTTGTTGTAGAAGTTCTGCCGGCGCGACCCCATCCCGCCGATGTAGAGCGCCAGCACCGGGCGCATCACGTTGCGTGCGAGCTCGAGGTCGTCGGACACGAACACCTGCACGGTCGGCGCGATGTCAAACCCGTCGAGTGACCTGCCCGAACGCGCCGCTCCCTCCTCGAGCAGCTCGCGAAACGAGGCGACGTGCTCGGGCGAGAAGAAGGTCGGGATCCAGCCGTCGGCGATCTCGCCGGCGAGCGCGGTGTTCTTGGGACCGATCGCGGCGAGGTAGATCGGGATTCGCTCCTGGACGGGGGTGATCATCAACTTCAACGCCTTGCCCGGTCCGTCGGGGAGTGGCAGCTCGAGCGTCTCGCCCTTGAACTCGAGTCGCTCGCGGGCGAGCGCCTTGCGGATCACGGTCACGTACTCGCGCGTGCGCTGGAGCTGGCGTCCGAAACGCTGGCCGTGCCACCCCTCGGCGACCTGCGGCCCCGAGGAGCCGATCCCGAGCAGCATCCGCCCGCCCGACAGCTCGTCGATCGTTGCGGCGGTCATCGCGGTCATCGCCGGGCTGCGCCCGGGCATCTGGAAGATCGCCGAGCCGAGCTTCACCGTGCTCGTGCCCGCCGCCAGCCACGCGAGCACCGTGGCCGCATCGGAGCCGTAGGCCTCGGCCGCCCAGACCGAGTCGTACCCGAGGCGCTCGGCCTCCTGGACGACCTGAAGTTGCTCCTGCGGTCCCATCCCGAGACCCCAGTAGCCGAGGTTGACTCCGAGCTTCATTGCAAGCTTCCTTTCGCGGAGAGAGACGCGACTCGCGTCGGCCGAGAGGTCTGCGACTACAGTCGCGGCCGCCTGCGGCCGATGAGGAACCCTATGGGAAGCGCCCGCTCAAAGGCCTCCGCCAATCTCAGGCTCACAATCGAGAAGCTCCCCCGCCATACGCGGGTCGCGATGTTGACGGGGATGGAGAGCAATCCGATCATCGTCGGCGCATACGCCAACCGCGACGGCATCTGCCCGATGCTCGCGGCTCACCGATCCGGTGGCCGTACGGCGGTGATCGAGTTTGCCAAGGCGTGGGACCGGTTCGCGTATCGCAATGTCTGGCGCGGACGGCCACGTCGCGCCAGCAAGCACGAGCTGCTGATCCTGAGGCTTTACCTGCAGGCGAGCTTGCTCGCCGACCCAGAGCCCGCCGCGACCGTCCCGGGGCCCGCCGCCACCGTCCCGGAGCCCCCCGCGACAGCCCCTGTCAGCGCTCAAAGCGGGCGTGTCGAGCACGAGCCCGAGCAGTCGCTCGACCTCGACCGCACCGACGAGCTTGTCGCCGCCGACGGCTCGGCCTGGACCCTGGCCACGCGCAGCTATGACGACTACCGCCGCACGCTGACCGAGCTCGGATGCGAGCTCGAGGCCGGGCAGCGCTGCAGCGAGGATCGCCCGGCGCTCAGAGGCTGATCGGGATGTCTCCGAGCCTGGTGCCAGGAGGCTGGAAGATGATCTCGGGGATCACGCACCCGGGTGACAGGCGCAGCAGCATCCGCACCGCCTCGGCCACATCCTCGGAGCGGATCATGTCCTCGGCTGGGATCGAACCCTTGACCCAGTCAGCCATCGGGGTATCCACGAACGCTGGGCAGAGGGCGCACGACTTGACTCCGTCCCCGCCGAGCTCCTTGTTCATCGACTGGGTGAAGCCGACGACGCCCGCCTTGGTCGCCGAGTAGACCGAGACCCAGGCGTCCCCGGACTTACCCGCGATCGACGCCGTGTTGACGACCAGCGCGTTGTGGTGCTCGGCGGCCGCGGCGCGCAGCAGCTCGGCGCACTCGCGGTAGAAGAGGATGATCGAGCGGAGATTGACGTTCAGCTGCATGTCGAGGCGTTTGGTCACGATCTCGGCGACCGGCGCTCCAATGCCGATCCCGGCGTTGTTGACGAGCACGTCGAGGCGGCCAAAGCGGTTGCGGTGCGCGGCGACGATCTCGCCGACGGCCTCCTCGTCAGCCATGTTGGCCGCCACGTGGACCACTTCGCCGCCGCCGCGGCTCAGCTCGGCGGCCGCCGCCTCGAGCTTGTCGGGTCGCCGTGCGGCGATCGTCACCCCGTAGCCCTCGTCGAGCAGCATCCGCGCGATCGCGAACCCGATCCCGCTCGAACCTCCAGTCACGATCGCTGCCCGGTCTGCCATCGAATCTCCTCGCCTCGGGTTGGGACCGGTATCCAATCAGGACCGGGCCACCCGCGGCGTGATACTTGTGAGGCGTGAGCGAGCTGACGCTGGAGCAGGCCGAGGAGCAGGCAGCGGAGCGGCACGCGAGCACGGTCGAGCTGCTGTGGGACCTCGTGTTCGTGTTTGCGGTCACGCAGGTGACGGCGCTGATGGCCCACAGCCCCACGTGGGGCCGCTTCGGCGAGGCGATGCTGCTGCTCGCGCTGATCTGGTGGGCGTGGTCTGCATTCGTCTGGGCGGCCAACGCCGAGGAGGAGAACTCCCGCGCGCTGCGGGCGTACCTGCTGTCGGCGACGGTGCTGATCTTCATCGTCGGGCTCGCGCTGCCGCAGGCGTTCGGCCGTGAGGCGGTCCTGTTCGTCTGCGCGTACGCGCTCGTGCGGTTTTTGCACCTCGGGCTATATGCCGATGCGTCGCGCAAGGGAAACGCGGCGTGGACCGCGATCGCCGGCTTCGCGATGACCGTCGGGATCGGGATGGCCCTGTTGCTGATCGGCGCCATCTTCCTCGAGGGATGGCAACGGGCGCTTGTCTGGACAGCCGCCGCGGCGATCGACTACGCAGGTCCGGCCTGGCTCACGCGCGAGCGGCTGCGCGGCCTGCAGCGCGTGGCGGTCGCCCATTTCGCCGACCGCTACGGCTCATTCGTGATCATCTGCCTGGGCGAGTCGATCATCGCGATCGGGGTCGGCGTCGGTACCGCCGAACGTCACCTGACGCCCGAGCTGATCCTCGGGGCGAGTCTCGGCCTGCTGACCGCGGTCGGGATGTGGTGGACGTACTTCGACAGCTTCCACGAGCGAGCGCAGGCGCGCCTGCGCGAGCACGATGACCCCGTGCTGGCGGCGGCCGACGCCTACAGCTACCTGCATCTGGTGATCGTCGCCGGGATCATCATCTTCGCCGACGGCGTCAAGCTCGTCGTCCACAACTCCGCGTCGGCACCGATGCCAGACCCGGGCCGTCTGGCGATGTGCGCCGGCGTGGCCGTCTACCTGCTTGGCCTGACCGCCTCGCGGTGGCGGCTCGCGGGTGAGCGAAGTCCCGGGCGGATGACCGTCGCGGCGGCGCTGATCGCCCTCTACGCCCTGGGCGGCTCGCTCCCGGCATGGGTGGTCTCCGGCGCGATCGCGGTGCTGGTCGGCGGGCTGTGCGTGGCCGAAACGCTGGCCGAGGCTCGTCACGAGGATTGAGGCGAGCCGTCCGGCCCGGAGTTGCGGGGGACGGCGGCATCACTCAGGCGCCCGACGTAGGCGACGATCCGATGAACGAGCGCCGAGGCACCGCGGAGGTCGGGCGCCGAGACGGCGACGGGGTCGCGCAGAGCGGCCGCAGCGCGTGCGGCGACCGCGGGCTCGGCGAGCGCCAACAGCCCGATCGCCACCTGGCTGGCCGAACGCACGACCTGCGGGTCCAGGGACCACAGCACCTCAAACCGCCGCGCCCGGTCGGGCAGTTCGGACCGGCTCGGGAGCTCCCACGCCGCGAGGCACGCCTGGACTGCAGACGCGTCGACGACCAGCGTCCATTCGCGCGCGAGCGCCAGCGGGGCCTCGATCGGCAGCTCGAGTGCCGACTGCGCCGGGGTGCGCAGCTGCTCGAAATCGGCGATCGCGACCGCGACCTGCGCGGTGCGCGCCACCTCGCGCCAGCGATGCTGTGCCTGGCGATAGAAGCGCGCCCGCTGAAACGAGCCGACCAGCAATCCGTCAGCGCCGCGAGCGCAGGACTCATCCTCGATCGCGTGCGTGACGGCGAGCAGCGTGGCCTTGGAGAGCACGATCGGCTGCAGATCGGGGTGAGCCTCGCGGAGCCCGGCGAAGATCGAGCCGTCGGGCGGACGGGCGTCGCGCAGCACCTGTTCGATCGCGGCCGGCAGCGACAGCCCCTGGTCGCGCAGCCTCGCGACGGCCGCAACGGCCTCGACATCCCGGTGGCTGTAGCGGCGATGACCCCCCGGGAGTCGGTCCGGAGCCGGGAAGCCGTGGCGGCTCTCCCACATCCGCAGCGTCCCGGCGGGAACGCCCGTCCGCTCGGCAAGCTGTGCGGTGGTCAAGGTTGGGTTTTGCACGCCGGTTGAGCGGGAACTCTACAGAACGTTACGTTTCTTCACACAAAATGTGTGTACAGTGATGGCAATGAACCACGAGACGTTGAGTAGCGAGGGCGACGAATGCGGGTCCTGATCACCGGGGCGACCGGGACGCTCGGGCTGGCCGTGGCCGACGCGCTTCGCTCCCGCGGCGATCAGGTCATCGCGCTGTCGCGCGATCCCGAGCGTGGCGCGCGGGTTCTCGGCGACGGGGCTGAGGTCCATCCGTGGCCGCGGCCGACCGAGGAGCCGCCGCCGCTCGAGGCGTTCGCCGGGGTAGCCGCCGTCCTGAACCTGGCCGGCGAGCCGGTCGCTCAACGGTGGACGGACGAGGCCAAGACGAGGATCCGCGATTCACGGGTGCTCGCGACCCGGGGACTGGTCGACGCGATCGACGCGCTCGGGGACGCTCGGCCGTCGGTGCTGGTCTCTCAGTCGGCCACCGGCTACTACGGTCCGCGAGACGACGCGGCGCTCGACGAGCGAGCGCCGGCGGGTGACGACTTCCTCGCTGAGCTGACGGTCGATTGGGAGCGCGAAGCCCATCGCGCCGACTCCAAACTGCGGGTCGCGTGCACACGGACGGGAGTCGTGCTGTCGCCTAGCGGGGGTGCGCTGGCGAAGATGCTGCCGTTCTTCAGGCTCGGGATCGGGGGACCGGTCGCGGGTGGCAAGCAGTACGTCCCGTGGATCCATCTCGACGACGTCGTCGGAGGCCTGCTGCTGTGCGTCGATGACGGGCGCGCGCAGGGCCCGGTCAATCTCACCGCCCCGACACCCGTGACGAACGCAGAACTGTCACGAGCGCTCGGACACGTGCTCGGCCGGCCCGCCGTGCTGCCGGTCCCGGGGCTGGCGGTCAAGCTGCTCTACGGGGACATGGCGGAGATGGTCACCACCGGCCAGCGTGCGATCCCAGCCAAGCTCCGCGAGCTCGGTTACGAGTTTCACCACCCGGACATCGAGCCGGCGCTGCGAGACGTGCTCGGCGACGCGTGAGGGTCCACCGGCTCGAGCGCGAGCAGCTGGTCAAGCGCCCGATCGCCGAGGTGTTCGAGTTCTTCTCCCGCGCGCGCAACCTCGAGCGGATCACTCCCCGGTGGCTCGGGTTCGAGGTGCTGACGCCGGAGCCCGTAGCGATGCATCGCGGAGCGCTGATCGACTACCGCCTCCGCGTCCACGGTGTCCCGCTGCGCTGGACCTCTCGGATCGAGGAGTGGGTGCCACGACGGAGCTTCGTCGACCGCCAGCTCCGGGGCCCCTATTCGCTGTGGCACCACCGGCACACGTTCACGGCGACGGGCTCAGGGACCCTCGTCCGCGACACGGTCGACTACGCAGTGCCGCTCGGCCCGGTGGGGGCGATCGCCAACGCGCTGCTCGTCCGTCGCGACCTCGACCGGATCTTTGACTACCGCCAGGCCGCGGTCAGGCAGGCGATGGCATGAGCGCGCTGGTATGGCTGCGCAGGGATCTCCGGGTCCATGATCATCCTGCGCTTCGCGGTGCGATCGACCAGGGCGGGGGTGCGACGCCGGTCTTCTGCTTCGATGACGCGCTGCTCAGAGGCCGCCACGCGTCAGGTCCGCGGACCCAGTTCCTACTCGAGTCATTGGACGATCTCGATCGTTCGCTGCGTCAGCGCGACAGCCGCCTGGTCGTCCGACACGGCCGACCCGATCGTGAGCTCGCCGCGGTCGCCCGCCAGGTCGGCGCGGGCACCGTTCACTTCACCGCCGACGTCGGGCCGTTCGCGCGCACCCGCCAGGAACAGGTGCGCGATGCGTTGGCGCAGGCCGGGATCGAGGTTGTCGTGCACCCGGGGCTGTTCGCGGTCGACCGCCTCGAGGCGATCCGAACCACCGACGGCCAGCCGTACACGGTGTTCACGCCGTTTTACCGCAGCTGGCTCGCTCAGCCGCGGCGTGGCGTGATCGGCGCTCCGCGCGCGGTCCCATCGGCAGCCTCCCGGATCAGATACGGACGGTTGCCCGCGCTGGCGCAGCTCGGGCTGAAACAGGAGTGCAGCGACCCGATGCCCGGAGGCGAGCGCGCCGGACGCGAAGCGCTGCGGCGGTTCCTCGCCGGGCCGGTGAAGGACTACGCCAGCGAACGCGATCGGCTCACCGGGGAGAGCATCTCGAGGCTGTCTCCGTACCTGCACTTGGGCTGCGTCTCACCGCGCGAGGTCGAGGCCCGGCTTGGAACGGGCGAGGGCGCGAGTGCGTTTCGCCGCCAGCTGGCCTGGCGCGACTTCTATGCGCACGTGATCGGTCATTTCCCCGCCAACGCGCGCAGCGAGTACCAGAGCCGCTACCGCGGCACGATCCGCTGGAGCCACGCCGAGAAGCGCTTCGAGGCCTGGTGCGAGGGGCGCACCGGCTACCCAGCGGTCGACGCCGGGATGCGCCAGCTGCGCCGCGAGGGGTGGATGCATAACCGCGCCCGGCTGCTGGTGGGCTCGTTTCTGACCAAGGATCTCGGGATCGACTGGCGTTGGGGTGAAGGGTGGTTCATGCGGCTGCTGATCGACGGGGACGAGGCCAGCAACAACGGCAACTGGCAATGGATCGCATCGGTTGGCGTCGATCCCCAGCCGGCGTTCAAGCGGATCTTCAACCCGACCCGCCAGCAGGAGCGCTTTGACCCACATGGCGCCTACGTGCGCCGCTACATCCCCGAACTGGAACGGATCCCGGACGAGTTCCTGGCCGAGCCATGGAGGATGCCGCCGGAGGTTCAGCGCGAGGCGGGCTGCAGGATCGGGCGGGATTACCCGGCGCCGATCGTCGACCACAAGCAGGCCCGGACGGAGGCGCTCGAGCGCTACCGGACGCCGCGCTGAGCCGGTCGCCGGCGGCACTTGTCTCGGCGGCGGCCGTCTGCTAGAACTCTGAAAGACTCTTTCAGAGGAGGGAGCATGTCTGAAGTTCGCCCCGTCCTCACGGATCCGGACGTGCTCGAGGCGCTGGCGCATCCGGTTCGCCTGGACGTGCTCACATACCTGATCGCCAACGGTCCCGCGACCGCGTCGACGTGCGCTCGCGCGGTCGGCGACACGCCGTCGAACTGCAGCTATCACGTCCGGACGCTCGCCCGCTACGGACTGGTCGAGCAGGTCAGCTCCGATGACGGTCGTGAGCGACCGTGGCGCGCCACGATCACCGGTTTTGAGGTCGCCCCCGACGCCGACCCCGAGACGGCCGAGGGAAAGGGCGTCGCGGCGGTGATGTCCGCCTCGCTCGCGCTCGAGCAGCAACGACTGCGCGAATACCTCGCTCACCGCGACCGGGTGGCGCCGGCGTGGCGCGACGCCGACGTCTGGTCGGCGTACACGCTGCGGTTGACGCCGGCGGAGCTCGGCGAGCTGGGCGCCAAGCTCGACGCCCTGATCCGGCCGCTGATCGCGGCGACCCGGGATCAGGCGCCCGAGGGCTCCGAGCTCGTCTCGCTCGGCCTCTATGCCTACCCGCGAGCCGATCCGCCATGAGAGCGCCGGCTGCACTCGCCGAGCGCGACTTCCGGTCGCTGTGGCTGGCGGGGCTGATCTCCGATGGCGGCGACTGGATGCTGCTCGTCGCCCTGCCGATCGTCGTCTACGGGATGACCGGCTCGGCGCTCGGGACCTCGATCGCGTTTCTGGCCCAGCTTGCGCCCGGGGTGCTGCTCGCGCCGCTCGGCGGGCGATTGGCAGACCACGCCGACCGGCGGCGAGTGATGCTCGTAGTGACGACGGCGCAGGCGCTCTCGCTGCTGCCGCTGCTGGCCGTCGGGGGGCGCTCCGGGCTCGCGATCGTGTACGGGGTGATCGTCGTCCAGGCCTCGCTGGCGACGCTGTTTGACCCGGCGAAGAATGCGCTGCTTCCGACCCTGCTGCCGGCCGACGAGCTCGTCTCGGGCAACTCACTGATCGCGCTCAACAGCGGCATCGGGCGGCTTGCCGGCGGACCGCTTGGCGGTCTGCTCCTGGCGGCTGGGGACCTGCGGACGATCGTGGTCGCAGACGCGGTCAGCTTCGCCGCCGCCGGATTGCTGATCGCCCGCCTGCCGGGCGCAGAACGCGGGCCGGCTCGCGATCGGCGCGCAGTGCAACGGACGCCGCCGCCGGGCGGACGCGGGTTCGCGGCGGTGCTGCGTCTGCGCGAGATCAGGGGCGCGCTCGGAGTCGCGCTGGTGGGCCAGGTCGCCCAGGGGATCTTCGTCGTTCTGTTCATCCTGTTCGTCGCCCGCCGGCTGCACGGCGGCGCCGGCGAGATCGGCCTGCTGCGCGGTGTGCAGGCGATCGGCGCGATCGCCGCCGGTCTCGTGCTCAGCTACATGTCGACCTCACATCTCGCAGGTCGGCTGACGGCCGCAGGGGCGCTCGTGTTCGGCGTCGTGGACCTGACGATCTGGAACCTGCCGCCGGTCACGACCGCGGCCGGCGTCTACATAGCGCTGTTCATCGCCGCCGGGGCGCCAGGCGTGGTGATGGAGACTGGGCTGATCAGCTTCCTGCAACTCGCCGGCACCGACCGGCAGCGCGGCCGCATCTTCGGTGCGATGACGCTTGCCGACAACGCCGGCCAGGCCGTGGGGATGCTGGCGGGTGGTCTGCTGGCCGGACCGCTCGGCCTGATGGGGCTGCTCAATGCCCAGGGATGCCTCTACCTGGCCGCCGGGGCGCTCGCCTGCGCCACGATGGCGCGGCACCCTGCCGGGCTTGCTGTCAGTTCGCCGCGGGGAGGGTCAGCCGGCGCTGCACCCGAGGCCGGGTGAAACTGCGTGGACCGCGCGAAGGTCACCGATCTTGACCTGATCTGCCGGCTCGAGACCGCAGCCCGCCACGCGTGGCCGGCCACGGTCGAGCGGCCGGCGGCGGGTGGGTGGTTGCTTCGCGCGACGCCAGGGCTGGATCGCGGGCGCTCGAACAACGCGCTCACACCGTGTCGCGAGCTGAGCGCCGACGAGGTGCAGCCGGGGATCGAGCGGGTCTGTGCGTTTGCTCGTGAGCACTCGATCCGACCGGGAATCCAGGTCAGCCCCCTCGCGCTTCATCGACGGCTGCAGACGGCCTTAGACCGGTGTGGGTGGGCGTCCGCCTGGCCGACGCTGGTGCTGACCGGGGCACCGCTGGGGCTTCGCGGTGGCGCCGAGTCGACCGTGACCGACCATGCCGACGGCGAATGGCTGCGAGCGTGGGCGACATGCGAGCCCGGCCGCGACGTCGCCGCCCACGCGCGCACCGTGTTTGAGCTGTTGCGCGGGCGGGCGTCATTTCACCGGATCGCCGCCGACGCGGTGGGGATCGCCGTTGCGCAGGACGGTCTGGTCGGGATGTTCTGCGTCGCCGTGGACCCAGCGAGACGGCGCCAGGGGCTCGGGACCGAGCTCGTCCGCGCGCTGCTCGCGAGCGACCACGCCGAGGCCGAACTCGCCTACCTGCAGGTCGAGCAGCGCAACGAGGCGGCGCTGGCGATGTACCGGCGGCTCGGATTCACCGAGGCCTACCGCTACTGCCACAGGATCGCTGACGGCGGAGAGGAACGGGTCAGCGGTTCTTACGCGGGCCGTGCGTGATCCGCTTTGGGATCGGCACCGGCGAGAGCCGGCTCGCTGCCTCGCCGGCGAGCAGCCGCGGCTCGAGCTTGGCGACCAGGTCTGAGAGCTCATCGCGTTCGCGGTCGCTGAGGCTGCTTGGGCGTCCGCGCGCTGTCCGCATCAGCCGATACAGCCGCCGGCGCTCATCGGGCGTGAGCCGCATCAGGTGGCTGTGGGCGAGCAGCGAGATCTCGGCGACCGCGAGCAGCTTCAGGACCGGGATCCGGCGGATCCCGGGAATCCGAGAGGCGGCGATGACAACCGTGCGGGTGGGAAGGCCAGGAGCGATACTCCGAGTCTAGGCAGGCCGCTGTTCGGGCCGGCTAGGGCCAGCCGGCGCCGGGTTCGGGCACAGCGGCGGTCAGCACCTGGCCGGTGCGGGGGCCGTCGGCCACCCCGGAGACACCGTGCCACTCCTGCGCGACCATGAACAGCGTGCGGCCGTCCGGGCCGCCGAGCGCGCATGAGAAGCACCCGCGATCGAGCTCGACCGTGTCGAGGATCTCGCCGCCTTCGCGTACCCGGACGCAGCGACGATGGGGGACATCGGCATACCAGACGGCGCCGCTTGCGTCGATGCAGATCCCGTCCGGCGCGGCTTCACCGAGGTCGGCCCACACCCGGCGGTTGCTGAGTGTCCCGTCGGCGGCGATCTCGAACGCCGACAGCCTGGCGGCGTAGGACTCGGCGACGATCAGCGTCCCGTTGTCGGGCGTGACGGCCATCCCGTTGGGGAATTCGATTCCGTCTGCGACCTCTTGCACCCGGCCATCCGGCGTCACGAGCGCCACAACCCCGGGGGCGAACGGCTCGCCGGCGAGCAGATCGGACCCGCCGCCGTTGACGTAGGTGTTTGCGCGGCCGTCGACGACGATCTCATTCCACGGCTTGTCGTAGAGCGGGCGCAGATCGGCGTAGGTCGAGAACGAGCCGTCGGGCCCCATCCGCAGCAGCTTGCGCTCTGCCGCCGAGACGACGAGCAGGGCTCCGTCGGGCAGCCAGTCAATTGAGAACGGGAACGAATGGACCTGTGTGATCACCTCATGGGCGCCGTCGAGGTCGACGGCGATCAGTTGCTCAGCGGACCAGTCGGCGAACCACAGCCGGCCGTCGTGCCAGCGGGGTGATTCTCCGAACGCGATGCCGGTCATCAGGGTGTGGATCTCCGGGGTCATAGTGTCGGCGGCGCTCCTTTGGACAGAACTAGACCGTATAGTACTGTACGCCGACCCGTGGGATCAGCGCGGCGTGCTTGAGATCGGCTCGATCGAGCCGTGGACGATCTGGCTCGACGGAACATCGCGCACCTCGTCGCTCACCTCTGATTGACTGACCGCACGCCGAGCGACCAAACGAGGAGAGCATGAGCGAGCCAAAAGCGCAGGCCACCATCGAGGCTGAAGTCCAGCCTTCTGAGGCGCACGCCGAGGAAATTCCCGAGCGCGAGACCGAGCGCGAGCCGCTGATCGAGGACGATCTGCTGGTCGAGGACGTCTCGATTGACGGGATGTGCGGCGTCTACTAGCCGCCGGTGGCCGGATCAGCCGTGTCCGTGCTCGACCGAGCCTGGACTATCAGTGACCAGGTCGCGCTGCGGCCCGAGCCGTTTGGCGCGCTCGCCTACCACTTCGGCACCAGGCGGCTCTCGTTCCTCAAGAGCCCGCAGCTGCTGGAGGCGGTCCGCGGCCTCGAGGACCACGCGACCGCGCGTGATGCGTGCCTTGCAGCCGGTGTCGCGAGCGACCGGCTCGCCGCCTATGAGCGGGCGCTCGGGACGCTCGCGCAGACGGGCATGATCCGCGAGCGCCCGCCGACGACCCGATGACGCTCGTCGAGCAGTTCGAGATCGGGCTCCAGGCGCCGATCTGTCTGACCTGGGAGCTGACGTATGCCTGCAATCTGGCCTGTGTGCACTGCCTCTCGAGCTCGGGCCGCCGCGACCCGCGTGAGCTGACCACGGCGGAGTGCAGGGCGGTGATCGACGAGCTCCAGCGGATGCAGGTGTTCTATGTCAACGTCGGCGGCGGCGAGCCGACGGTACGACGCGATTTCTGGGAGCTGCTCGATTACGCGGTCGGCCATGATGTCGGCGTCAAGTTCTCGACCAACGGCAGCCGGATCACGCCTGCGGTCGCAGCCAGGCTGGCGACCACCGACTACGTCGACGTCCAGATCTCGCTCGACGGCGCGACCGCGCAGATCAACGATGCGATCCGGGGCGCGGGCTCGTTCGAGACCGCGCTGCGAGCGATGGGCCACCTCAAAGACGCCGGCATGCGCGGCTTCAAGGTGTCGGTCGTGGTGACCCGTGACAACGTCGCCCAGCTGGACGAGTTCAAGGCGCTCGCCGATGCGCACGGCGCCCAGCTGCGGCTGACGCGGCTGCGCCCGGCGGGTCGCGGCGCCGATGTCTGGGATCAGCTGCATCCGACGGGATGGCAGCAGCTCGAGCTCTACCGTTGGCTGCAGGCCAACGGCGACGATGTCCTGACCGGCGACTCGTTCTTCCACCTGGCCGCCTACGGCGAGGCGCTGCCGGGCCTCGGAATGTGCGGCGCGGGGCGCGTGGTCTGCCTGATCGATCCGATCGGTGACGTGTACGCGTGCCCGTTCGCGATCCACGAGGAGTTCCTGGCCGGCAACGTGCGCAGCCCAGGCGGCTTTGAGACGGTCTGGAGGACGTCGGAGCTGTTCGCCTCGTTGCGTGGGCCGCAGAGCGGCGGCGCCTGCGCGAGCTGCGGCCACTATGACTCGTGTCGCGGCGGCTGCATGGCGGCGAAGTTCTTCACCGGGCTGCCGCTGGACGGCCCCGACCCCGAGTGCGTGCTCGGCCACGGTGAGCTCGCGATCGCCGCCCGCGATGGCGGGGAGGCGTTGCCCAAGCCGTTGCGAGACCATTCGGCCCGCCGACCCGGGCGGGCGTGCGACGAGAGCCCGCTGACCGTGATCGGCGGATGAGCCCGTTGCGCCAAGCCGTGGGCCGGCGGTGAGCTCCGAGCTCGCCCAGAGTCGTGGGCCGGCCGTGCGCTCAGAGCTCGCCCAGGCCACGTGGCCTGAGCTGGCCGATGTCGACTCGATCCTGCTGGTGCCGCTCGGCGCGACCGAGCAGCACGGCCCGCATCTGCCGCTCGGGACCGACACCGAGATCGCGCTCGCGATCACACGCGCCGCCGCGGCCGCCCGCGACGACGTCCTGGTCGCGCCGCCGATCGCGTATGGCTCCTCGGGCGAGCACGACGGCTTCAGCGGGACCATCTCGATCGGCCAGCCGGCGACGGAGCTGCTGATCGTCGAGCTGTGCCGGTCGGCGAGCGCCACCTTCCGGCGAGTGATGCTCGTCTGCACGCACGGCGGCAATGCGGCACCGCTGCGCCGGGCGCTGGCCACCCTCCTCCACGAGGGCCGCGACGTCAGGTCGTTTGTGCCCGACTGGGGCGGCGACGCCCACGCCGGCCAGACCGAGACCTCGCTGATGCTCGCGATCGATCCCCAGCGGGTGCGCAGCGACCGAGCGCAGGCGGGGGAGACCCGGGCGCTCCCGGAGCTGATCGGAGCTCTCCGCTCGGCGCGCGTCTCCCAGCTGAGCCCCAACGGAGTGCTCGGCGATCCGGCCGGCGCCACCGAGGCCGCGGGTCGGGCGATGCTCGCTGCTGCCGCCAGGGAGCTGCTCGCCGAGCTGGAGGGATGGGTGTGAGCGCCCGCCGCGTCGCGCTGGTGACCGGCGCCGCCCGCGGGATCGGCGCCGCGATCACGATCGCCCTGGCGTCGGAGGGATACGACGTCCTCGCGGTTGACGCGTGCGCCGAGCAGCCGCACGTCCCGTACGGCCTTGGGACCCGCGACGAGCTCGACGCGGTGGTGGCCGCCGCCGGCCCGTCCGCGCTCGCGGTCGTGGCGGATGCGACCGACATCGACGCGATGGCCACCGCCGTCGCGGCCGCCGAGAGCGAGCACGGCGGTCTCGACGTTGTCGTAGCCGCGGCCGGAGTGATCGTCGGGGGAGTGCCGCAGTGGGAGCTGGCGCCCGAACTCGAGCGGGCGGTCGTCGACGTCTGCCTCGGAGGCGTGATGGTCGCCTCGCGGGCGGCGATGCCGGCGATGCTGCGCCGGCCAGACCCCCGCAGCGGCCGTTTCATCGCGATCTCGTCGGCGGCCGCGGCGCGCGGGCTCCCGATGCTGGCCGCGTACAGCGCCGCGAAGGCGGGGGTCGTCGGACTGGTGAAAGCGCTCGCGGTCGAGCTGCGCGGTACCGGGATCACCGCGAACGCGATCAGCCCCGGGTCGACCCGCACCGCGACGCTCGACGAGAGCGCGCGGCTCTACGGGCTGGAGAGCGCCGAGCATTTCGCCGATCACCAGCCGATCCAGCGGCTGCTCGAACCGTCGGAGGTTGCCGCAGCTGTCGTGTTCCTGGCCGGCGAGACGGCGGCCGGGGTAACCGGCGCGGTGCTGCCGGTTGACGGCGGTCTGTCGGCGTGAACGTCCTCCCCGATGGGTTTGGCATCCGGCTGGCGGGCTCGGTGCGGCGCTACGGCAGTGGTCGGCTGCTCGTCGGCGGGTCGCCGCTGCGCGTCACGCGGCTATCGGATTCGGGCGCTCGGGCGTTGGCGCAGCTCGAGCGCGGGGCGGCCGCCTCGCCGGCCGCCCGCGAGTTGGCTCGCAGGCTGATCGACGGCGGCCTCGCGGCGCCCGTGCCCGAGCAGTCGATCCAGGCGCCGGCGGCGACCGTCGTGATCCCGGTCCGCGACCGTCCCGAGCAGCTGGAGCGCTGCCTGGCGGCGCTTGGCGGTCCGGACGCGGCCGTTGTCGTCGTCGATGACGGCTCCGCCCGGCCGCAGTCCGTGCGTGCGGCGTGTGACCGTCATCGCGCGCGCTGTATCCGCCGTGAGCGCAGCGGTGGTCCCGGCGTCGCGCGCAACACCGGGCTGGCGGCGGTCAGGACCGAGTTGGTCGCGTTTCTGGATTCGGACGCGATCGCCGGGCCCGGCTGGCTGGAGCAGCTGGGGCGCCACTTCGCCGATCCGACCGTCGGCGCGGTCGCGCCACGCGTGCTCCCGGTGCCAAGACCGGGGCGCCAGACGGTCCGCGAGCGCTACCTGTCGTCCCGGTCGCCGCTCGACCTGGGCCCGGCGGCGGGGGAGGTCGGGCCCGGGCGCCCGATCGCCTATGTCCCGACCGCCGCAATGATCGTGCGCAGGGAGGCGCTCAACACAGGTTTCGACGAGACGCTGCGCTACGGCGAGGACGTGGACCTCGTCTGGCGCCTGCGCGACCGCGGCTGGACGGTGCGCTACGACCCGGCCGTGACCGTGCGTCACCAGGAGCCGAGCGGCTGGCGCCCGCTGCTGGGCCGCCGCTACCGATACGGGACATCGGCCGCCGCGCTGTCAAGGCGACACCCGGGGCTGCTGGCGCCGGTCACGATTGCGCCGCGACCGGCGGCTGCCGTGGCGCTGGCGCTCTGCGGCCGGCTCGCGCCCGCTGCTGCGGTGGCGTGCACCGCGCCGCTGCCGTCGATGGCGCGGCTGCGGCGGGCCGGGGTACCGGCGCCCGTGGCTTACGCGTTCGGCCTGTCGGCGGTGGCCAAGGTGCTGCTCGGCGTCAGCCGCGCGGCGCCGACCGTCGCGGCACCGGTCTTGCTGGGAGCGCTGGCCCTACGGCGCACGCCGCGGCGCACGCGGTGGGCAGCGGTGACGATGCTCGCCGCAGCTCCGGCCTCCGAGTGGCTGACTGCGAGGCCGAGGCTCGATCCGCTGCGGTGGACGGCGATCGCGCTCGCCGACGATCTCGCCTACGGGCTCGGTGTCTGGCGTGGCTGCCTGCGACACCGCACGGCCGAGCCGCTGCGGCCGAGGTTTGCGCGCCCAGCCGCCTCGACGTAGGCTGCAGGGCCGCAAACCGTCATTGGCAAGAGGAGAGACGCACGTGAAGACCAAGGCCGCCGTTCTCACCGAGGTCAACCAACCGTGGGAGATCACTGAGCTCGACCTTCGTGAGCCGAAGCAGAACGAGGTCCTGATCCGCTACGTCGCGGCCGGCCTGTGCCATTCCGACATGCACCTGATGACGGGTGACCTGCCCGTACCCGTGCCGTACCTCGGCGGCCATGAGGGGGCCGGGGTCGTCGAGGCGGTCGGACCAGGCGTCAGCCGGGTCGCGGTCGGCGACCACGTCGTGTGCGCGTTCATCCCCTCATGCGGACACTGCCGTTGGTGCGCGAGCGGCCAGCAGAGCATCTGCGATCTCGGCGCGACGATCCTCGAGGGTTGCCTGCCGGACGGCAGCTATCCGTTCACGCTCGACGGCCAGAACGTCGGGGCGATGTGCATGTTGGGCACCTTCTCCCAGTACTCGGTGATCTCCGAGACGTCGGCGGTCAAGGTCGACGACGATCTTCCGCTCGAGGTCGCGGTCCTGTGCGGCTGCGGCGTGCCGACCGGCTGGGGATCGGCGGTCAACACCGGCAACACCCAGATCGGTGACACGGTGATCGTGTTCGGGATCGGCGGCATCGGCGCCAACGCCGTGCAGGGCGCTTCGCACGCCGGCGCGACCAACATCATCGCGGTCGACCCACTGGCCAACAAGCGCGAGTTCGCGCAGGAGATGGGCGCCACTCACTCGGTCTCCAACGGTGGCGAGGCGGCCGAGCTCGCCAAGGAGCTGACCCGCGGCGTCGGCGCGGACGTCGCGATCGTGACCGTCGATGTCGTCAACGAGCAGGTCGTGCTCGAGGCCGTGATGTCGATCCGCAAGGGTGGGACCACCGTGCTGACCGGCCTCGCCAATCCCGTCGCGATGACCGTCCATCTGTCGGGCACCGACATGACGCTGTTCCGCAAGCGGGTTCAGGGATCGCTGTTCGGTGATTGCAATCCGACCCAGGACATCAAGAAGATGCTGGACCTCTACCGCGCGGGAAAGCTCAAGCTCGACGAATTGGTGACCAGGCAGTACAAGCTTGAGGAAATCAACCAGGGCTACGACGATCTCGCGGCGGGCAAGAACATCCGCGGCGTCGTGATCCACGAGCACTGAGCGCTGCTGGAAGTCGTCGAGCACGAGGTGGTCGGACTCCGCCGCGAGGCGGAGGTGATCTCGGTCGCGCTCGACGAGGGCTGTCACGTGGTCCTCGACGGACCTCCGGGCACCGGCAAGTCGACGCTCCTGCGGGCGATCGCAGGCGCCTCCGGGCGCGGGATCGAGTTCGTCGAGGGAAACGCCGAGCTGACCCCGGCACGGCTGATCGGCCAGCACGACCCGGCGCTTGTGCTGGCGCGCGGCTACCGGCCGGAGGCGTGGTCTGACGGGCCGCTGGTGACGGCGATGCGCGACGGGTCGCTGCTGTACCTCGAGGAGCTCAACCGGATCCCCGAGGAGACGCTCAACGTGCTGATCACGGCGATGGCCGAGCGCGAGCTCGTGATTCCCCGGCTCGGGCGGATCGCTGCCGTGGACGGGTTCGTGCTGGTCGCCGCGATGAACCCGTTTGACGCGATCGGCACCGCGCGCGTCAGCCAGGCGATTGCCGATCGAATGTGCCGCGTGGCGATCACCTATCTCGACGAGGAAGGCGAACGGGAGGTCGTCCGCCGCCAGACCGCGGGCGACGAGCGTGAGATCGCGATCGCGGTGCAGGTCACGCGAGGGACACGTGCCCACGCGGCCGTGCGCAGCGGGTCCTCGGTCCGGGGCGCGATCGACACGGTCCGGCTCGCGCGGGGCCTGGCGCGGATCCGGGACGAGGATCCGATCGGGCGCGACGGCCTGCTCGATGCTGCGATCGCGGCCCTCTCGGGGCGCGTGCGGGTCCACGAGGATCAGGACCGCACGGTCGAGGAGGTGATCGCCGAGCTGCTCGACCGGGCGCTGAGCCCGGATCCCGAGCCGGCGGCGGGAAGAGCAAGCGTCTCGCCGGCCGGCCCGGTGCCGGACGGCGCGGCGCGCTGAGTCCCAAGCAGACGCGCGACGAGATCGACGCGCAGGGCCGCAGGACGCTCGACCGCCGGCGCCTGGCGTCCGCGCACCCGGGCTTTGAGCAGGTGTCGCCCGAGGTCGGCGCGCTCGATGCGCGGGCGCTGCGAGCACAGCTGCGCGAGGACGGCGACGAGGCGCTCGCGATGCTGGCAGACATCGCCGTCGCCACCGACCCGGCGCTGCGCCGCCAGGCCCGGACGCTGGCCGCCCGGCTGCTGCCGGCGCTCGGACGGACCGGGCAGCCGCGCCGGCGCGGGACGCGACGGATCGTCGCGCGAACGGGCGCGCTCGACGGTGAGCTGGATCTGGATCGGACGCTCGAGCGCAGCGGCGGCCGGCGCCCGCACGATGCCCGCGATCTCGTCGCGCGTCAGTTCGCGGCCGCTCCCCGCGCGGTCTGCCTGCTCGTCGATCGCAGCGGCTCAATGAGCGGCCATGCCGTCGCGCTGGCGTCGGTCGCGGCCGCGGCGGTGGTCGGCGCGCGCAGCGAGCGGCTGCATTGCAGCGTCGTGGCGTTCGGATCTGAGCCGCTGGTGTTGCTGTCAGAGCGCGCTGCGCGACCGGCGGCATCCGTGGTCGACGACCTGCTCTCGCTGCGTGGCCACGGCCGGACCGACCTCGCGCGAGCGCTGCGGGTGGCCGCCCAGCAGCTCGAGCACGTCCCGCCGGGAGGGCGGACGGCGGTGCTGCTGTCAGACGCGCTCCACACCAAGGGCGAGGACCCACTCTCGGCGGCCGCGATCCTCGACCGACTCGACGTGCTCGGCACGAGCACCGAGGCCGACTCTGTTGCTGCCGGGCGCGCGCTCGCCAGGCGCGGCCGCGGCCGTTATCTGCCGGCGAGCAAGCTCGTGGAGCTGACCTCGTCACTGCAGGCAGTCCTCTCCTGAGCGGGATTTTCCGCGACTTATCCGCGATCGATTGCCGATGGCGCGCCCGAGGCTCCGGGCGCGCTGCGCGCGAAGTCCGCGCCGATCAGCAGGTCATCGCGACACAGGTCATGGACCGAGGCGCGGGCAAGGCCGCGCAGCGCCGAGTCGATCCCGCCGCGCAGGATGTCGAGCACGTTCTCGACGCCGGGCTGTCCGGCTGCCGCCAAGCCCCACAGGTAGGCGCGGCCGATCATCACCGCCCGGGCGCCGAGCGCCAGCGCCTTGACGACGTCGCTGCCGCGGCGGACGCCGCCGTCGAGCACGACCTCGACCCGATCGCCGACCGCATCGACGATTCCGGGCAACACCCTGATCGGCGCCGGTGTGCTGTCCAGGTTGTTGCCGCCGTGATTGGAGACCGAGATCGCGCTCGCCCCGACCTCGACCGCCCGGCGGGCGTCATCGGCGCGCATGATGCCCTTGATCATCACCGGGCCGTCCCACTGGGTCACCAGCCAGCGCAGGTCCTCCCACGATGGCGGCGGCGTCTGCATCCATTCGCCGTAGGCGCCGAAGAAGGTCGGCGGCGGCGCGGGGCCGGTGGCCATGTTCGGGACCGTCAGCCCGGGCGGCCCCCCGGCCCGCGCCCAGGCCAGCGACCAGCCGGGCCGGCTCAGCGCCCCCGGCAGCAGTCTCACGATCGTCTGCAGGTCCATCTGGGCCGGGATCGCCGGGCTGCCCCAGTCGCGCCCGTGGGAGAACGACCAGTCCAGCGTCACGATCAGGCCGACGGCTCCGGCCGCTGCGGCGCGCGCCAGGCGCGCCTCGATCTGGTCGCGCGTGCCGGCCCAGTAGACCTGAAAGAAGGTCATCGGGTTGGCGGCCACGACCTCCTCGATCGGCTTGCTCGCAAATGAGCTGAGGCCGATCGCCGTGTCACGCGCGGCCGCCGCGCGGGCGACCGCCAGCTCGCCTTCGGGGTGCACAGCCTGGACGCCGGTCGGCGAGATCACCACCGGTAGCGCCAGCTCCTGGCCCATAAGCGACGTCTCGAGCGCCCGCGCGGGCGGCTGACCGGCGACGTGCGGGCAGAACCCGAGCTCGCCGAACGCGTTGACGTTGTCCTGCAGCGTCAGCCCGGCCTCCGAGCCCGCCACCAGCGCGAGATACACAGAGCGGGGAAGCGCCCGCTTGGCGCGTCGTTGTGCTTGCGCTACCGATTCGAACCAGCCGCCGGCCACGGCGCAACCGTATGCGAAAGCGCCCCGGGGCGGGCGGCTACCCCTCGGAGCGCCCGGCGAGCCCGTAGGCGCCGAGGATGTCCGTCGACGAGAGCACTCCGACCGGCTGCCCGCTGGCCGGGTCACGGGCGATCAGGTGTGAGACTGCGTTTTCGCTCATCAGCTGTGCGGCCTCGCGCAGGGAGGCATTGCTCGATGCCGAGACGGCCTTCGATCCGGCCACGTCCTCGGCTCTGAGGCTGTCGTCGGCGGCAATCGCTGCGATCAGGTCAATGTCGGAGACGATCTGAGCCGGCTTGCCGCTCTGGTCTGCCACGACCAGCGCGTGAACGCGGCGGCTGGCCATGATCTCTGCCACCTCGGCAAGCGATGCGCCGGGGTCGCAGGTGAAGATCCCGTGGTGGATGCAGTCCCCGATCCGGACCCGGTCAAGCGCGCCTGAGCTGGAGGGCACCATCGTGCACCCATTCTGGCAGCCGCCGGGACGTCAGTCGCGTCGCAGCTGCAGATCAGTGTCAGACCGCAGCTGCGGCAAGGGCGGATTCCGGATGCCCGGGCGCCGGTTGTCTCGCTACGGTGTTCACAAAGCCCAGAACTTCGGGAGACAGCGATGTTCGACAAGATGCTGGTCGGGGTCGACGGTCGGCAGGGCGGCCGGGATGCGATCGCGCTCGCACGAATACTTGCCTCTGCCGACGCGCAGATCGTGCTGGCCAACATCTACGGCGGCATGCTTTCCGGCGGTGGCCGGCGGGGAACCGGCGATTCTCACCTCGACGCCGAAGACCTGCTCGAGCGCGAGCGCAAGGCGGCCGGGGTGCAGGCGCGCACTGTCGTCCATCCCGACGGCAAGCCGGGCCGCGCGCTTCAGGACCTGGCGGCCGACGAGTCGGCCGATCTGCTGGTGATCGGGTCGACCCATCGTGGTCCCGTCGGGAGGGTGCTGATCGGCGACGAGACGCTCGCTGCGCTCAACGGCGCCCCGTGCGCGGTGGCGATTGCCCCATCCGGGTATGCGGACATCGAACATCAATTGCGGTCGATCGGGATCGGCCATGACGGATCCGAGGAGAGCGCTCTCGCGCTCGCGGCGGCCCGTTGCATCGGCGCGATTCACGGCAGCTCGCTGCGAGCGCTGGCGGTCGTCTCGTTGCAGACCGTGCCCTCGCACACTCCGACTCCGCTCGACTGGACGCACGAAACCGAGCGGGTGATGAAGGCCGAGCGCGACCGGATCGATGCGCTCGAGGGCGTGACGGGCGACGTCGTCTACGGCGATCCCTCCGAGGAGCTTGCGGGGTTCGCCAAGGACGTCGACCTGCTGGTCGTCGGCTCGCGGGCCAATGGCCCGATCGGCCGGCTGTTGAGCGGCAGTACCTCGACCTATCTCGCACGCCGCAGCCCATGTCCGCTGATCGTCCTGCCGCGCGGCCTGGTCGAGGCAGCCTCCGGAACCCCCGCCTCTTCGGCTGGCGATCTCAGCTGACGCGCGGGCGCGTAAGGTCCGCATCGGGGTTCGTAGGAACCACTGATGCCGAGGCCGGTCAGAGGGCCGATACTCGTCAGGCGATGATCGATACTCGTCCGGCGATGGCCGAGAGTCTGACAGCCGAATATCCCTCCGAGAGCGAGACCGACGTCGTCCTGCGAGACGGCTCGACGGTCCACATCCGTCCGGTCCGCGCCGGCGACGAACCCGCGATCCGCGAGTTCCTGGAAGGCATCTCGGAGGAGGCAATCGCGTTCAGGTTCTTCGGTCACCCCGATCTCAAATGGGTCACATCGTGGTCGGTCGACGTCGACTACCAGGATCGCTTCGCGCTCGTGGCCGAGACCGGCGCCCTGGGCCAGATCGTCGCCCATGCCGCGTACATCCGGATGAACACCGACCGGGCGGAGGTCGCGTTCCTGGTCTCCGACGCGTGGCAGGGCAAGGGGATCTCGACGATCATGCTCGCGCACCTCGCGGCGGTCGGGGACAAGCACGGGATCGGGACGTTCATCGCCGAGGTGCTGCCCGCCAACCACCGGATGATCGACGTGTTCCGCCAGAGCGGCTTCCCGGTCGATGCCCACTCAACGCCCGACGCGATCGAGATCGAGCTGCCGACGTCGCTGTCACCGGGCGCGATCGCACGCTTCGAGGAGCGCGAGCGAACGGCGGCCGTCGCGGCCGTGAGCCGCTTTCTGCGGCCGAGGTCAGTGGCGGTGATCGGCGCGTCGCGCCGGCGGGGGACGATCGGGGGCGAGATCCTCCACAACCTAATCGCGGGGACGTTCAACGGCCCGGTCTACGCGGTCAACCAGAGCGCCGAGGTCGTCCAGTCGCTGCCGGCATACCGGACGGTTGCCGACATACCCGCAGCGGTCGAACTCGCGGTCGTCGCGGTCCCCGCGGTGCACGTGGTCGAGGTCGCACGCCAGTGCGCGGCAACCGGGGTCGGCGCTCTGCTCGTGATCTCGGCGGGATTTGCGGAGATCGGCGGCGAGGGGATCCAACGCCAGCGCGAGCTGGTCGATGTGTGCCGCGAGTCGGGCATGCGGCTGATCGGGCCCAACTGCCTCGGGATCCTCAACAGCTCACCGGACGTCAGCCTCAACGCCACCTTCGCGCCCCGGCCGAGCGCTGCCGGCAGGGTCGGTTTTCTGTCCCAGAGCGGTGGGATCGGGATCGCGATCATCGAGGCGGCGACCAAGCTGGGCGTCGGCCTCTCGTCATTCGTCTCGGTCGGCAACAAGGCCGACCTGTCGAGCAATGACCTGCTCCAGTACTGGGAGCAGGACCCCGACACCGATATCGCGCTGCTGTACCTGGAGTCGTTCGGCAATCCGCGCCGGTTCGCCCGCGTCGCGCGCCGTTTTGCGCGCAAGAAGCCGATTCTGGCGGTCAAGAGCGGCCGATCGGCGGCCGGGGCCCGGGCAACCTCTTCCCACACCGGCGCGCTGGTGTCGGCATCGGACGTGACCGTCGACGCCCTGTTTCATCAGGTCGGCGTGATCCGCACCGACACGCTGCACGAGCTGTTCGGCGTCGCGGCGCTGCTCGGCAAGCAGCCCGTGCCCGCGGGCGAGCGGATTGCGATCGTCACCAACGGTGGCGGCCCGGGGATCATCTGCGCCGACGTCTGCCAGGCGAACGGCGTTCAGGTGCCAGAGCTTTCCAAGGCCGTCCATCGAGAGCTCACCGAGCTGCTCCCGAACGCGGCCTCGCTCAAGAATCCGATCGACCTGATCGCATCGGCCTCGCCGGACGATTACCGCGCCGCGATCCGGACGCTCGCCTACAACGACGCCTGCGACGCGATCATCACGATCTTCGTCCCGCCGCTGGTCACCGAGGCGGAAGCGGTCGCGGCGGCGATCAGCGACGCTGCCCAATCCGCCGGTGACTGCTGCGTCGCGGCGGTGTTCATGACCGGATTGGGGCCGCCCGGCGAGCTCGCAGCGGGCCCGGTTGAAGTTCCGGGATATGAGTTCCCCGAGGATGCGGCCCGGGCAGTGGCGCTCGCGGCACGCCATGGAACCTGGCGGACACGGCCCGAAGGCACGGTCGTCGATCCGGGCGGCTGCCGTCTGAATGAGGCCGCCGCGATCATCACTCATGCCCTCGCGGCCGGATCTGAGTGGCTCTCGCCCGGGCAGGTCAGCGCGTTGCTGCGCTGCTATGGCCTGCCGCTGATCGCGACCGCGGTCGCGCGGGACGTCGACCACGCCGTCGAGGTGGCGAGCACGCTCGGGATGCCGGTCGCACTCAAGGCGGTCGCGACCGGTCTGGTCCACAAAAGCGACGCCGGAGGGGTGCGACTCGATCTCGACACCCCCGAGGCCGTCAGAACGGCGGCGGCCGAGATCGAGACGGCCGTGGTCGAGGCCGGCCATCAGCTGACGGGCCTCATCGTCCAGCCGATGGCCTCGACCGGCGTCGAGCTGATCGTCGGCGTCGTCCACGACCTCAACTTCGGCCCGGTGCTGGCCTGCGGCGCGGGCGGGACGACGGCCGAGCTGATCAAGGATGTCGCGGTCCGGATCACCCCTGTGACCGATCTCGACGCCCGCGAGATGTTGCGTTCGCTGAGGACCTTCCCACTGCTCGACGGATATCGCGGGGCGCCGCCGTGCGATATCGGCGCCGTCGAGGATGTGCTCCACCGCGTCAGCGCAATGGTGCAGGCGCATCCCGAGATCGCCGAGCTCGACTGCAATCCGCTGATCGCGGGACCGACCGGCGCCACGATCGTCGATGCCAGGGTCCGGATTGCCGTTCCCGAGCCGACGCCGCCGGTGCCCTCGCTGGACTCCTACTGACCGTGGCCCAGTCGGGGTCTCAGAGCTCGGCGGCGGCCGAGACCGGTTCCTGATCGGCCGCCCGTAGCGCTCGCTCGATCGCATCGATCACGATCTCGACCACCCGCACCCGCGCGTAGCTCTTCGACTCGGCCGCGATCACGTACCACGGCGCCTCGGGGTGGTCGGTGCGCACGAGCATGTCGTCGAGCGCCTCCTCATAGGCAGCGCGCTTGGACAGATTGCGCCAATCTTCGCCGGTCAGCTTCCAGCGCTTGAGCGGGTCACGCTCCCTGGCCCGGAAGCGGCGCAGCTGTTCGTCCTCGGAGACGTGCAGCCACAGCTTGACCAGCAGCAGCCCCTCGGACGCGAGGCTCGTCTCGTACTGGACGATCTGCTCGTACGCACGGCTCCACTCGGCCTGGGTCGCAAAACCCTCGACGCGCTCGACAAGCACCCGCCCGTACCAGGAGCGATCGAGCACCGTCATGCCGCCCCAGCCCGGCATCGACGGGGTGAAGCGGCTCAGGAAGTGGTGACGGCGCTCGTCCTCGGTCGGCGCGCTGAACTGCGAGACGCGGACGTGGCGCGGGTCCAGGGGGCCGACCAGGCGGCGAATCGCGCCACCCTTGCCGGCCGCGTCCCATCCCTCGAACAGGACGCACAGCGGCGGCCCGAGCCGGTGCTCGCCGAGCAGCCCTCCGAGCTGGAGCCTGAGCGCAAGTAGGCGCTTCTGCGCCGCGACCAGGCGTTTCTCGCTCTCGCTGCGGCTCAGCTTGAGCGTCAGGTCTGCTTCGGCGAGCGATGCCACGAACGATGATGCTATGGCCCAGAGTTGGCAGACTGCGCACGGAGCGTTGCGATCCATGCGACGCCGGACGCGGCGCAGTAGGTTTCTGGTCATCTCCGACAGCGGCTCACAGACGACCAGGCAGACATCGATTGTGCTCGCCGACGATCACACGATCGTCCGCCGAGGCCTACGGATGCTGCTCGACGCTGAACCCGGATTCAACGTCGTCGCCGAGGCGGCCGATGTCGACGAGGCGCTGCGCAAGGTCCTCGCCTACAAGCCAGGCGTGATCGTGCTCGACCTCAGCATGCCCGGCGGGTCGAGCCTGAAGGCGATTCCGCAGATGCTGCAAGCCTCCCCCGGTACCGCGATCGTCGTGCTGACGATGGAGGACGATCCCCGCTTCGCACGCGAGGCACTGCGGACGGGCGCGCTCGCGTTCGTGCTCAAGGAGGCGGCCGACAGCGAGCTCGTCGAGGCGGTCCACGCCGCCTCGAACGGCTCGCGCTATCTGAACCCGAAGCTGGGGGCAGAGATCGCCGCCCAGCCGGACCTGCCGCCAGGGCCGCCCGACAATCTGACCGAGCGCGAGGTCGAGGTGCTGCGGCTGGTGGCGCTCGGGTTCACGAACGCCGAGATCTCGGAGAAGCTCTACCTGAGCGTGCGCACGGTCGAATCGCACCGGGCCAACATCCAGCAGAAGTCAGGCAGGACGACCCGAGCCGAGCTCGTCGCCTACGCCCAGGAACAGGGCCTGCTGGACGGTCCCTCCGGGCCGTGACGGGAGGCGTCGGCCCGCAGTCCGGCGACCAGGGCGCCGCAGAGCAGTCCGAGCGCTATGGTTGAGGGCGGGGCTGCACGTTGGAAACCAACGATAACCGCCATCAAGCGACTCTCGCTGTGTTGACGCTCGCCCGGACGGTACTCGAGCGCCTCGACATCGAAGTCGTTCTCGATCGCGTCCTGAACGCGGCGCGCGACCTGTCGAAGGCACGCTACGCGGCGCTCGGAGTGCTCGACGAGTCGCGCACCGAACTCGCACGCTTCCTGACGCTCGGCATCGGCGATGACGAGCGCCGGGCGATCGGGCTGCTACCGACGGGTCGCGGGGTGCTCGGAGAGCTGATCACGGATCGCCGCCCACTACGCATCGCCGACGTCGGAAGCCATCCCCACTCATATGGCTTCCCGGTCGGCCACCCGCCGATGCGGACGTTTCTCGGGGTTGCGATCATGATCGACGGCGAGCCGTTCGGAAACCTCTACCTGACCGAGAAGGAAGGCGGCGGCGAATTCACCGAAGAGGACGAACAGGCGGTGATGATGCTGGCCGACTTCGCCGGCGTCGCGATCGATCACGCCAACCGCTTCTCCGGTTCTGAGGCCAAGCGGCGCGATCTCCAGCGCACGGTCGACTCGCTCGATGCGACGCTTCAGATTGCGCGCGCGCTCGGAGGCCAGACCGAGCTCTCATCGATTCTCGAGATGGTCGCCAAGCGCGGCCGGGCGCTCGTGTCGGCAAGGGCGCTGGTGATCGAGCTGGTCGTCGACGAGCAGCTCGAGCTCGCCGCCGGGGCCGGGGAGCTGCCGGCGGACCTGCTCGGACAGCGCGTGGCGCTCGCGAACACCGTCGCCAGCGCTGCGCTGCGTTCCGGCCAGTCGCAGCGGCTGATCGATCAGCTCAACCTGGCGCGCTTTCAGCAGCACGGCCTCGGTCATCTCGGCGTCAACGCGGAGAACGGCCTGGTGGTGCCACTCATCTTCCGCGGCCGCCCGTACGGAGTGCTGGTCGCCGTCGACCAACTCGAGGGCGGAGATTTCACCGCCGAGCACCAGCAGCTGCTGGAAGCGTTCGCCGCAAGCGCCGCGACGGCCGTCGCCACCGCCCATTCGGTCGCCGACGACCGTCGCCGGCAACGACTCGCCGTCGCTGAGGGCGAACGGGCCAGGTGGGCTCGCGAGCTGCACGACGAAACGCTGCAGGCGCTCGGCAGCCTTCGGCTGATCCTGTCGGCCGGTGCGCGAACCGGAACCGAAGCGGCGATGAACGAGGCCGTGGCCCGCGCGCTCGACCAGCTCGAATACGACATCGCGTCGCTGCGGGGGCTGATCTCGGAGCTGCGCCCGGCTGCGCTGGACCAGCTCGGCCTGGAACCTGCCGTGCTGGCCCTGGTGGACCGAGTTCGTGGCCGTGGGGTCGAGATCGACGTCCAGATCGACCTGGCGTTCGAGCATGGGCGGGCGGCGCACCGGCTGGTGGGAGAGTACGAAACGGGGCTGTATCGGATCGTGCAGGAAGCGCTGACCAACGCCGTCAGCCACGGTCAAGCGAAACGGGCGATCGTCGAGCTGATCGAGGAAGATCGGACCATGACGGTGATGGTCCGCGACGACGGGGTGGGCTTCGACCCCAGCTCTGCGACGCGTGGGTTCGGCCTGCTTGGAATGCACGAGCGCGTCGAACTGCTCGGAGGCGAGCTGAGCATCGAGTCTGCGCCCGGCGAAGGCACCAAGATCACCGTCAAGCTTCCGGCCCGCCATCGCGAGGAGGATCCGGTCGAGCTCCTGCGTGGGGCCAGCGCCTAACCCAGGCCGGCCTGGCCGCCCGACGCTTTGATGGGGTAACGGCCATCGGTAGCTCGGCGGGTCCGTACGGTCTACGGAGCGCCAAGCGTGACGAAGACTGATGTCGAGCCGGTCACGGGGATCTAGATTCGGCAACTATGCCGAGGTCCATACCCGAAGGCCACTCACAAACCTCCGCTCGCTTGAGCGAGCCGATCGAGGCTGACTTGTCTGAATCGACAGCGATCACGATCGTGTTGGCCGACGACCATCAGGTGGTCCGCTCGGGTCTGCGCATGTTGCTTGAGTTCGAGCACAAGTTCGAGGTCGTGGATGAGGCGGGTGATATCCCTGCCACGCTGCGGTCGGTGCTCGACCACGGGCCTCAGGTGCTGGTACTCGACCTCAACATGGCCGGCAACTCGAGCCTTGATGTGATCCCGCAGTTGCGCGCCGACGCGCCTGACACCCAGATCGTCGTGCTGACGATGCAGGATGATCCGGCCTTCGCGCGCACGGCGCTGCGGGCCGGCGCGGTGGGCTACGTCCTCAAGGACGCCGCCGACTCAGAGCTGATGACCGCGATCGAGCTGGCCGCCGAAGGGCGCACCTACCTCAACCCCGAGCTTGGGGCGCGGCTGGCGTCGGCCCCACCGGAGGGCGATCAGCGCCCGGGCAACCTTTCCCCGCGTGAGCTCGAGGTGCTGAAGCTGATCGCCCTCGGCCACACCAACGGCGAGATCGCCGCGACACTGTTCTTGAGCGTGCGGACGGTCGAGTCCCATCGCGCCCACATCCAGCAGAAGGTGCGGCTCACGACCCGTGCCGAGCTGGTCGCCTACGCGCGAGAGCACGGGCTGCTCGACTGATCAGATCCGGCTCGCCGTCCTGATTAGGATGAGAACATGGCGGCTGCGATGGTTCCCCGACCAGCGGATGCGGCTGACGGGGACGGGGTTGCGATCCGGGCTGTGGATCCGACCGATCGCGACGCGGTGGACTGCGTGTCGGAGTACTTCGCCGAGCTGGACCGGCGGTCGGAGTCCGGCTTTGATCCGGCAGCTGGGGTCTCCGCCGAGCCCCACGAGCTGAGGCCTCCCGCCGGGGAGCTCTTGATCGCCTACCTACAAGATCGGGCGATCGGCTGCGGAGCCGTCAAACACCACCCCGGGGCCCCATCGGAGATCAAGCGGATGTGGGTTGCCCAGTCGACACGCGGCCTCGGGATCGGGAGGCGGTTGCTGGCCGAGCTCGAGCAGTGCGCCGTCGCCAGCGGGGCGCCCGCCGCCCGCCTGGAGACCAATCGCGCGCTGGTCGAGGCGATCGCCATGTACCGGTCAGCCGGTTACGTCGAGGTGGCGCCGTTCAACTCCGAGCCGTTCGCCGATCACTGGTTCGAAAAACGGTTCCGGTGAGCCGCCTCGATGTGCCTATCTGCACAAGACGCGGCCAGCGAGAGTGCCATTTCACATAGTAAGATTCGATAGCATTCGCGAACATTGCTTTGGGTTGGGACGCGCCGTGGGGCTCTGAGCCGGGGCCTGACGCGCTCAGCCGCTCCTGCGATCGCCTGGACTGAGAATGATCAGAGGTAGGGGATGAGCGCCCCGGAAGGCGGTGGCGGCAGTGAAAAGCGACCCCACGTCGCGATCAGCGGTCTGCGGCAGCTGCCCGGGCTGTCGGTGGCCCTGTTCGATGAGGGATGTCGCTACCTGGTCGTGGGTGGTCAGGCCGTCACCGACGCCCGCCTTGACCCCGACGAGATCGAGGGACGGTCGGCCGCCGACGTGCTTGGGCCTGAGCGCTGGGAGTTCTGGAAGCCCTACTACGAGGCCGCGCTCACCGGTCACGCCTCGTCGGTCGACGTCAGAGCCCTGGACGGCGGGCGCTGGTACCAGGTCGATGTCGCCCCACGCTACGACGGGGCGGGGGAGATCGTTGGCGGGATGGCCGTCGGTCGCGAGATCACCTCGCGGCGCCTGAGCGAGGAACGCGTCGCCTTTCTCACCGCCCTGATCGAGCAGTCCGATGACGCGATCATCGGCAACGATCTCGACGGTGTGATCACGAGCTGGAATCGCGGGGCCGAGCGGATCTATGGCTATACCGCTCAAGAAGCCGTCGGCCGGCACATCTCGCTGCTTTCGGTCCCGGGGCAGGGACTGGACGTCGCCGAGATCACCGAGCGGACCCGGCACGGAGAGGTGGTACGCGAGCAGGCCCTGCGGCGAACCAAGGAGGGCCGCGACGTGACCGTCGCGCTGACGGTCTCGCAGGTCCACGACGCCGATGGCCAGATCGCCGGCGCCTCCACAATCGCGCGCGACCTCTCGGCCCCCAAGCGGATAGCCGACGAGCTGCGGATCGGGCAGGAGCGGTGGCGTGCGATCTTCGACACCGGACGGCTGGGGATCGCGATCCGTGACGCCGACGGCCGCCTGGTCGAGTGCAACCGGGTCTATTCCGAGATCTTCGAGAGCACCCCGGAGGCGCTCGTAGGCTCGGACTTCAGTGCAATCCTGCCGACCTCCGAGGCGGCTCGCTCGATGAAGCGGTTCACCGAGCGCTGGTCCCAGACGTCCGATCAGCTCGGCCACGACCAGGTCTTCAGCACGCGCTCGGGCCGCCGGCTGCACCTGATCTCCAGCGTCTCGCCGGTGTTCGACGCCTCCGGGGCGCGCGCCTTCCAGGTGATCGCCGTCCAGGACCGCACCGATCAGCGGATGCTCGAGGACCAGCTCGCACAGGCGCAGCGGCTCGAGGCGATCGCCCGGCTCGCGGGCGCCGTCGCCCATCAGCTCAACAACAAGTTGTCGGTGATCCTGGGCGTCAGCGACATCATCGCCACCGCCCGTCCCGGCGACGACCGGCTGCGAGAGGACCTCGAGGTGATCCGCGCCTCGGCCGACCAGTGCACGGCGATGACGCGTGATCTGCTGTCGATCGGGCACCGGCAGACGTTCGAGCCGGTGGCGATCAATCTTTCGGAGCTCGTCACCGAGATCGAGGACCGGATCCGGTCAGGGCTCGGCGATCGGATTGCCCTGACGGTCACCGACGACTGCGCAGGGGCAGTGATCCGGGGCGATCGCGCCGGGCTCGTGCATGCGCTCGAGAACCTCGCGCGCAACGGCTGTGAGGCCATGCCTGACGGCGGGAGCCTGACGATCCGGGCGATCCGGGCGCACGCTCCGACACGAGACGGAGGTCAGGACCGGGTCGCGATCTCGGTCGGCGATACAGGCGTCGGAATGACGGCCGACGTGATCGAGCGCAGTTTCGAGCCGTTCTTCACGACCAAGGATTTCGGCAACGGCGCCGGCCTCGGCCTCGCACTTGCCCGAAGCATCGTGGAGCAGAGCGGGGGCTCGATCGCGATCGAGTCAAGCCCGGGCCTCGGGACAACGGTCCGAGTCGAGTTTGAGCTCGCCGGCGACCGTGCAACCGGCGCGGCCGATGAGCCCTTCGAGCCCTCCAGGCCGGCGCCGGAAGTGGTCGACTCAAGCCCCCGCGCCTAAGCTGGGAAGCGCTGGGCCCACTCCTCGAGCTCAACCCGCGCCGCGGCGACCACGTACGAGAGCAGTCTGTACCAGCCGGCGGTGATCACGAGCTCGAGCAGCTGGTCGGGCGTGAATCTGGCAGCGAGTCGCTGCCACAACGAATCCGAGACGTCGCAGCCGTCGTGAAGTTGATCGGCGAGCTCGAGCAGTTGTGCGTCCTGCGCTGACCAGACGGGATCGTCGGCTGCTCCGGTTCGCGTCGCAGCGAGCTGCTCCCCAGTGAGGCCGAGGGGCCTGCCGAACGCAACGGCATGGACGCCCCACTCGTATTCGGCGCCGGCCCGCGCGCAGGTGCGATGGATGATGATCTCCCGGTCACGCGGGTCGACTCGGCCGTGGCCGAGGATCCCCGCGCCGAGCGGCCGCATGCGGGAGAAGAGCTCGTCGTGAACGGCCAGCGTCCGAAACAGCGCCAGCGGCTCGAGTGGGCTCCCGGGTGGCATCCATTTGCGCAGCTGCTGCTCGAGCTCGGGCTCGTAAGGCGAGTGCAGCGCCGCGATCCGCGGTTCGGTTGACGTACTGGACATCGGCTATCCTCCTGCTTCGGAAATCAGAGCGCGGGTCCCAATGGTAGCTTCGAAATCCAAAGCACGCAACCTGACGCCGCTTCCCGGTCAGCCGGTGCGAGGCTCGGAGACCGGCCGGCCTGTGATGGCGCTGCTCGATCTGCTGGGGCGCCGCTGGGCACTGCGCGTCCTCTGGGAGCTGCGCGACGGGCGGCAGTTGACGTTTCGCGAGCTTCAGTCACGGTGCGGCGGCGTCTCGTCCAGCGTCCTCAACGACAGGCTGAGGGAGCTGCGTCAGGCGGCGATCGTCACCGCGCAGCGCGGTGGCGGCTATCGCCTCAGCGGCGAGGGCGTCGCGCTGCTCGCTGCGTTGGGGCCGCTGGACGCCTGGGCCAAGCGCTGGGCCGCCGGCCGGGTTAGAGCCTGACCGGCTCCAGGAGCTCCATCTGCGGGCAGGCGCGGTCTGCGCGGTGACCGCGCCCCCGGCTACGGGTTGGTCACAGTCTCCTGATCCCAGCCCGAGGTGTGATCGCCCGAGGTCGCCGCTGCCGTGATCACCGACTGGCCCGCCGGGGTCGGGACGGTGGCGCTGAACGCGCCGCCGCCGTCAGCGACGGTCGAGACCGTCTTGGTCGAGTTGTCGGCGGAGCCAGGCTGACTGGAGGCGATCTCGACATTCGCACCGGGTGTCGTGATTCCGCTCACGACCGTCGTCGGGGTCGAGGTTGAGCTGTTGGGCGAGCTGATCGCGACTGGGAGCGGAGTCGGAGGGCCGTTGGTGATGTAGCGCGCGCGTGTGATCGCCGGCTGGTCGGAGATGCGGCTGTTCTGAAGGTCGCGGAGCAGCCTCAGGTACTGGGCCTGGCCCCAGATCAGCGGGGCTGCCGAGCCTGCGGCCTCGCCGTTGGCGAAGCCGATCGACTCGACGTATGGACGGTCATCGTGGGGGCGACCTTAGCGTGGTCGGTAGTCGGACACGGTGATCGGAGTCCGCGCCCCGCGCCATCGCTGCCCGGGCTCTCGATCGCCCCCTCAGCCCTTGGCGTGACCGGTGAACTCGATCGCCTGCTGGAAGGTCGAGCGGTTGGTCCACCGCATCGTGAACGGGATCAGGCCGGGGATGAACGAGATCCGTTCTGCCGTCGCACTCGAGAACCAGTCATCGGGGTTGGGGCCCTGGGTGGCCGCGAGGTGGTCGGCCGCCGCCTGGATCGCCGCCCACAGTGACTTGCGGCAGGCCTTGAGATTGCCGTTGCCGCAGTAGCGACGGCTAAACCTCCCGCGCACCTTCATGCCAAGCTCAGTCCGCAGGTCCTTTGACACGTAGCCATACCAGCCCGGGTCAAACGAGGGCGTGCCGCTGGTCGGCATCAGCTGCTCGAGGTTTGCGGTCAGCGGACCCAGCACCGGGCGCATGACCGCGGTCGCGATCCCGTTCCAGGCGGTGTCCATGACGGCCGCGCCCGGGGCGTCGATCCGGCCGTCGAGATTTCGGTCCAGCCGGCTTGCGCCCTGGCGGCGCCACTGGTCGACCAGACTGGCGGCCTGGGCCGCGAGCCTGCTCGGTGCCGGTCCGCCGTTGAGGACGCGCCTGATGATCGGCCAGACCTTGATCACGCGCAGGTCCTCGGTCGCGGCGCGATTCATGATCGAGACGTCGTCGTTGAGATGCATACCCTTCGTGAAGCCGCGG
The DNA here is from genome assembly GCA_963770885.1 of uncultured Solirubrobacterales bacterium. GTDB lineage: Bacteria > Actinomycetota > Thermoleophilia > Solirubrobacterales > Solirubrobacteraceae > Palsa-465. The sequence goes on from CAVYRI010000006.1 coordinate 246,482, forward strand.
TACAGCTGCACCCGGTGCACCGCTCCGTAGGCGTAGTTGTCCGAGGCGGCTCCCCATCCGGGGGCCGGCTTGTTGTTCCAGTTGGTGAGGATGTCGGAGCGTGGTTCGACCATGTGCGGGTGTCGGTTGAGCGGCAGCCAGCCGCGCCAGTCGTACTTGCCGGTGCCGAGCGCCGGCAGGCTCGGATCGGTGCCCGGCGCCATGATCGGCAGCCGCCCCGAAGAGAAGTAGGCGATGTGGCGGCTGTCGATGTAGGGCCAGTTGAAAGTGGTTCCGAAATGATTGACCGCCCGGAAGAACTCCTGCGGCGAGTGGACCTGGTTTGAGTCCAGCGCGCTGAGAGCCAGCTCCCCCGTGGGCTCGTCGCCGCGGGTCGAGCGATCGAGTGAGACCGCGTATGGGCGTCCGCGGACGGTGACGGTGCCGCTGATCGGGCCGTGCACGCTCTCGTAGAACCTGACCTCGTGCGCGGGCTGGCCGTCGCCGGCACCCAGCCGCCCGGCGTCAAACAGCCTCAGCGGCCGGCAGCGGCCCTTGTAGAGGTAGTGCGTCGAGGCGCGCGTCGGGCGGCTGCGATTGGGGTTGCAGAGCTGCTCGAGGAACTGCTGCTCGTTCTCGGAGTCGGCGCTCGTCAGGCTCCAGGCGAAGTCGCGCCCACGGCCGATGAACACGTAGGGCGCGATCGGCGCGATGATCCCGCGGGCGTCGATGCCGCCGCCGTGCAGGTCTCCCTGCATCACGATCTCCGGGTAGTAGTAGCCCAGCTGGGGCCCCATCACTGCGAGCGGATGGCCGTCGGCCGAGTGCCTGGAGCCGGCGATGATGAAGTTCGACGCGAGGCGATGGGACGCCGCGTGAGCGGCGGCCGCTGCGCCGACCGAGCTGCTCTCCGATCCGGGGTCAATCACCATCGCGCCCGGCGTCGGGCCCTTGGGGACGCCGTCGTAGGGGAACCGCTTCTTGATCGTGGTCGGAGCCTCGGGGTCGTTGACCTCGCGCAGATCACGGAACACCTTCCGCCCGGCCTTACGCCCGAGCTGACGCTCCAGGCGAGCGAGGAAGTCGGAGTTCGCGACCTCGTTGCCGCCGCCGTTGCCGAAGATCGAGCCGATGAACGCGAATCCCGCAATCGCATCGGTCAGCTTGGCGTGCGGGAGCTTCGGGCCTGACCGCTCGGTCGACGCCTCATACGCGTTGATGCCGGCGACCCAGTTGCGCAGGTCACTGAGCACCTGGCGACCTGCCTTGCCCGCGCGGCGTAGCACGTTCTCCTGCTTGGCGACGAACCGGATCGCCTCGGGGCTGGGCGTGAACGAGCGCCCCGAGGTGACGAGGCCGAACGGGTTGA
>CAVYRI010000007.1:0-33007 GCA_963770885.1 uncultured Solirubrobacterales bacterium
CCCGGGCGCGGGTTGTCTCCTACGGTGTTCACAAACCCCAAAACTTCGGGAGACGGCGATGTTCGACAAGATCCTGGTCGGGGTCGACGGTCGGCAGGGCGGCCGGGATGCGATCGCGCTCGCACAAATAGTGCCTCTGCCGACGCGCAGATCGTGCTGGCCAACATCTACGGCGGCATGCTTTCCGGCGGTGGGCCGCAGGGAGCTCGGCGATCCTCACCTTCACGCCGAAGACCTGCTCGAGCGCGGCGCGAGGCGGCCGGGGTGCAGGCGCGCACTGTCGTCCATCCCGACGGCAAGCCGGGCCGCGCGCTTCAGGACCTGGCGGCCGACGAGTCGGCCGATCTGCTGGTCATCGGGTCGACCCATCGTGGTCCCGTCGGGAGGGTGCTGATCGGCGACGAGACGCTCGCTGCGCTCAACGGCGCCCCGTGCGCGGTGGCGATTGCCCCATCCGGGTATGCGGACATCGAGCACCAATTGCGGTCGATCGGGATCGGCAATGACGGATCCGAGGAGAGCGCCTCGCGCTCGCGGCGGCCCGTTCGATCGCCGCGATTCACGGCAGCTCGCTGCGAGCGCTGGCGGTCGTGTCGTTGCAGACCGTGCCCTCGCACACCCCGACTCCGCTCGACTGGACGCACGAAACCGAGCGGGTGATGAAGGCCGAGCGCAACCGGATCGATGCCCTCGAGGGCGTGACGGGCGACGTCGTCTACGGCGATCCCTCAGAGGAGCTTGCGGGGTTCGCCAAGGACGTCGACCTGCTGATCGTCGGCTCGCGGGCCAACGGCCCGATCGGCGGGCTGTTGAGCGGCAGTACCTCGACCTATCTCGCACGCCGCAGCCCGAGTCCGCTGATCGTCCTGCCGCGCGGCCTTGTCGAGACAGCCTCCGGAACGCCAGCCTCTTCGGCTGGCGATCTGGCTGACGCGGGGGCGCGTAAGGTTCGCATCGGGGTTCGTAGGAACCACTGATGCCGAGGCCGATCAGAGGGCCGATACTCGTCAGGCGATGGTCGATACTCGTCCGGCGATGGCCGAGAGCCTGACAGCCGAATATCCCTCCGACAGCGAGACCGACGTTGTCCTGCGAGACGGCTCGACGGTCCACATCCGCCCGGTCCGCGCCGGCGACGAAGCCGCGATCCGCGAGTTCCTGGAGGGCATCTCGGAGGAGGCGATCGCGTTCAGGTTCTTCGGTCACCCCGATCTGAAATGGGTCACATCGTGGTCGGTCGATGTCGACTACCAGGATCGCTTCGCGCTCGTGGCCGAGACCGGCGCCCTGGGCCAGATCGTCGCCCATGCCGTGTACATCAGGATGAACACCGACCGGGCTGAGGTCGCGTTCCTGGTCTCCGACGCGTGGCAGGGCAAGGGGATCTCGACGATCATGCTCGCGCACCTCGCGGCGGTCGGGGACAAGCACGGGATCGGGACGTTCGTCGCCGAGGTGCTGCCCGCCAACCACCGGATGATCGACGTGTTCCGCCAGAGCGGCTTCCCGGTCGATGCCCACTCGACGCCCGACGCGATCGAGATCGAGCTGCCGACGTCGCTGTCACCGGGTGCGATCGCACGCTTCGAGGAGCGCGAGCGAACGGCGGCCGTCGCGGCCGTGAGCCGCTTTCTGCGGCCGAGGTCAGTGGCGGTGATCGGCGCGTCGCGCCGGCGGGGGACGATCGGGGGCGAGATCCTCCACAACCTGATCGCGGGGACGTTCAACGGCCCGGTCTACGCGGTCAACCAGAGCGCCGAGGTCGTCCAGTCGCTGCCGGCATACCGGACGGTTGCCGACATACCCGCAGCGGTCGAACTCGCGGTCGTCGCGGTCCCCGCGGTGCACGTGGTCGAGGTCGCACGCCAGTGCGCGGCAACCGGGGTCGGCGCTCTGCTCGTGATCTCGGCGGGATTTGCGGAGATCGGCGGCGAGGGGATCCAACGCCAGCGCGAGCTGGTCGATGTGTGCCGCGAGTCGGGCATGCGGCTGATCGGGCCCAACTGCCTCGGGATCCTCAACAGCTCACCGGACGTGAGCCTCAACGCCACCTTCGCGCCCCGGCCGAGCGCTGCCGGCAGGGTCGGTTTTCTGTCCCAGAGCGGTGGGATCGGGATCGCGATCATCGAGGCGGCGACCAAGCTGGGCATCGGCCTCTCGTCATTCGTCTCGGTCGGCAACAAGGCCGACCTGTCGAGCAATGACCTGCTCCAGTACTGGGAGCAGGACCCCGACACCGATATCGCGCTGCTGTACCTGGAGTCGTTCGGCAATCCGCGCCGGTTCGCCCGCGTCGCGCGCCGTTTTGCGCGCAAGAAGCCGATTCTGGCGGTCAAGAGCGGCCGATCGGCGGCCGGGGCCCGGGCAACCTCTTCCCACACCGGCGCGCTGGTGTCGGCATCGGACGTGACCGTCGACGCCCTGTTTCATCAGGTCGGCGTGATCCGCACCGACACGCTGCACGAGCTGTTCGGCGTCGCGGCGCTGCTCGGCAAGCAGCCCGTGCCCGCGGGCGAGCGGATTGCGATCGTCACCAACGGTGGCGGCCCGGGGATCATCTGCGCCGACGTCTGCCAGGCGAACGGCGTTCAGGTGCCAGAGCTTTCCAAGGCCGTCCATCGAGAGCTCACCGAGCTGCTCCCGAACGCGGCCTCGCTCAAGAATCCGATCGACCTGATCGCATCGGCCTCGCCGGACGATTACCGCACCGCGATCCGGACGCTCGCCTACAACGACGCCTGCGACGCGATCATCACGATCTTCGTCCCGCCGCTGGTCACCGAGGCGGAAGCGGTCGCGGCGGCGATCAGCGACGCTGCCCAATCCGCCGGTGACTGCTGCGTCGCGGCGGTCTTCATGACCGGATTGGGGCCGCCCGGCGAGCTCGCAGCGGGCCCGGTTGAAGTTCCGGGATATGAGTTCCCCGAGGATGCGGCCCGGGCAGTGGCGCTCGCGGCACGCCATGGAACCTGGCGGACACGGCCCGAAGGCACGGTCGTCGATCCGGGCGGCTGCCGTCTGAATGAGGCCGCCGCGATCATCACTCATGCCCTCGCGGCCGGATCTGAGTGGCTCTCGCCCGGGCAGGTCAGCGCGTTGCTGCGCTGCTATGGCCTGCCGCTGATCGCGACCGCGGTCGCGCGGGACGTCGACCACGCCGTCGAGGTGGCGAGCACGCTCGGGATGCCGGTCGCGCTCAAGGCGGTCGCGACCGGTCTGGTCCACAAAAGCGACGCCGGAGGGGTGCGACTCGATCTCGACACCCCCGAGGCCGTCAGAACGGCGGCGGCCGAGATCGAGACGGCCGTGGTCGAGGCCGGCCATCAGCTGACGGGCCTCATCGTCCAGCCGATGGCCTCGACCGGCGTCGAGCTGATCGTCGGCGTTGTCCACGACCTCAACTTCGGCCCGGTGCTGGCCTGCGGCGCGGGCGGGACGACGGCCGAGCTGATCAAGGATGTCGCGGTCCGGATCACCCCTGTGACCGATCTCGACGCCCGCGAGATGTTGCGTTCGCTGAGGACCTTCCCACTGCTCGACGGATATCGCGGGGCGCCGCCGTGCGATATCGGCGCCGTCGAGGATGTGCTCCACCGCGTCAGCGCAATGGTGCAGGCGCATCCCGAGATCGCCGAGCTCGACTGCAATCCGCTGATCGCGGGACCGACCGGCGCCACGATCGTCGATGCCAGGGTCCGGATTGCCGTTCCCGAGCCGACGCCGCCGGTGCCCTCGCTGGACTCCTACTGACCGTGGCCCAGTCGGGGTCTCAGAGCTCGGCGGCGGCCGAGACCGGTTCCTGATCGGCCGCCCGTAGCGCTCGCTCGATCGCATCGATCACGATCTCGACCACCCGCACCCGCGCGTAGCTCTTCGACTCGGCCGCGATCACGTACCACGGCGCCTCGGGGTGGTCGGTGCGCACGAGCATGTCGTCGAGCGCCTCCTCATAGGCAGCGCGCTTGGACAGATTGCGCCAATCTTCGCCGGTCAGCTTCCAGCGCTTGAGCGGGTCACGCTCCCTGGCCCGGAAGCGGCGCAGCTGTTCGTCCTCGGAGACGTGCAGCCACAGCTTGACCAGCAGCAGCCCCTCGGACGCGAGGCTCGTCTCGTACTGGACGATCTGCTCGTACGCACGGCTCCACTCGGCCTGGGTCGCAAAACCCTCGACGCGCTCGACAAGCACCCGCCCGTACCAGGAGCGATCGAGCACCGTCATGCCGCCCCAGCCCGGCATCGAGGGGGTGAAGCGGCTCAGGAAGTGGTGACGGCGCTCGTCCTCGGTCGGCGCGCTGAACTGCGAGACGCGGACGTGGCGCGGGTCCAGGGGGCCGACCAGGCGGCGAATCGCGCCACCCTTGCCGGCCGCGTCCCATCCCTCGAACAGGACGCACAGCGGCGGCCCGAGCCGGTGCTCGCCGAGCAGCCCTCCGAGCTGGAGCCTGAGCGCAAGTAGGCGCTTCTGCGCAGCGACCAGGCGTTTCTCGCTCTCGCTGCGGCTCAGCTTGAGCGTCAGGTCTGCTTCGGCGAGCGATGCCACGAACCATGATGCTATGGCCCAGAGTTGGCAGACTGCGCACGGAGCGTTGCGATCCATGCGACGCCGGACGCGGCGCAGTAGGTTTCCGGTCATCTCCGACAGCGGCTCACAGACGACCAGGCAGACATCGATTGTGCTCGCCGACGATCACACGATCGTCCGCCGAGGCCTACGGATGTTGCTCGACGCTGAACCCGGATTCAACGTCGTCGCCGAGGCGGCCGATGTCGACGAGGCGCTGCGCAAGGTCCTCGCCTACAAGCCAGGCGTGATCGTGCTCGACCTCAGCATGCCCGGCGGGTCGAGCCTGAAGGCGATTCCGCAGATGCTGCAAGCCTCCCCCGGTACCGCGATCGTCGTGCTGACGATGGAGGACGATCCCCGCTTCGCACGCGAGGCACTGCGGACGGGCGCGCTCGCCTTCGTGCTCAAAGAGGCGGCCGACAGCGAGCTCGTCGAGGCGGTCCACGCTGCCTCGAACGGCTCGCGCTATCTGAACCCGAAGCTGGGGGCAGAGATCGCCGCCCAGCCGGACCTGCCGCCAGGGCCGCCCGACAATCTGACCGAGCGCGAGGTCGAGGTGCTGCGGCTGGTGGCGCTCGGGTTCACGAACGCCGAGATCTCGGAGAAGCTCTACCTGAGCGTGCGCACGGTCGAATCGCACCGGGCCAACATCCAGCAGAAGTCAGGCAGGACGACTCGAGCCGAGCTCGTCGCCTACGCCCAGGAACAGGGCCTGCTGGACGGTCCCTCCGGGCCGTGAACGGGAGGCGCCGGCCCGCAGTCCGGCGACCAGGGCGCCGCACAGCAGTTCGAGCGCTATGGTTGAGGGTGGGGCTGCACGTTGGAAACCAACGATAAACGCCATCAAGCGACTCGCGCTGTGTTGACGCTCGCCCGGACGGTACTCGAGCGCCTCGACATCGAAGTCGTTCTCGATCGCGTCCTGAACGCGGCGCGCGACCTGTCGAAGGCACGCTACGCGGCGCTCGGAGTCCTCGACGAGTCGCGCACCGAGCTCGCACGCTTCCTGACGCTCGGCATCGGCGATGATGAGCGCCGGGCGATCGGGCTGCTACCGACGGGTCGCGGGGTGCTTGGAGAGCTGATCACGGACCGCCGCCCACTACGCATCGCCGACGTCGGAAGCCATCCCCACTCATATGGCTTCCCGGTCGGCCACCCGCCGATGCGGACGTTCCTCGGGGTCGCGATCATGATCGACGGCGAGCCGTTCGGAAACCTCTACCTGACCGAGAAGGAAGGCGGGGGCGAATTCACCGAAGAGGACGAACAGGCGGTGATGATGCTCGCCGACTTCGCCGGCGTCGCGATCGATCACGCCAACCGCTTCTCCGGTTCTGAGGCCAAGCGGCGCGATCTCCAGCGTACGGTCGACTCGCTCGATGCGACGCTTCAGATTGCGCGCGCGCTCGGAGGCCAGACCGAGCTCTCATCGATTCTCGAGATGGTCGCCAAGCGCGGCCGGGCGCTCGTGTCAGCAAGGGCGCTGGTGATCGAGTTGGTCGTCGACGAGCAGCTCGAGCTCGCCGCCGGTGCCGGGGAGCTGCCGGCGGACCTGCTCGGACAGCGCGTGGCGCTCGCGAACACCGTCGCCAGCGCTGCGCTGCGTTCCGGCCAGTCGCAGCGGCTGATCGATCAGCTCAACCTGGCGCGCTTTCAGCAGCATGGCCTCGGTCATCTCGGCGTCAACGCGGAGAACGGCCTGGTGGTGCCGCTCATCTTCCGCGGCCGCCCGTACGGAGTGCTGGTCGCCGTCGACCAACTCGAGGGCGGAGATTTCACCGCCGAGCACCAGCAGCTGCTGGAAGCGTTCGCGGCAAGCGCTGCGACGGCCGTCGCCACCGCCCATTCGGTCGCCGACGACCGTCGCCGGCAACGACTCGCCGTCGCTGAGGGCGAACGGGCCAGGTGGGCTCGCGAGCTGCACGACGAAACGCTGCAGGCGCTCGGCAGCCTACGGCTGATCCTGTCGGCCGGTGCGCGAAGCGGAACCGAAGCGGCGATGAACGAGGCCGTGGCGCGCGCGCTCGACCAGCTCGAATACGACATCGCGTCGCTGCGCGGACTGATCTCGGAGCTGCGCCCGGCGGCGCTGGACCAGCTCGGCCTGGAACCTGCCGTGCTGGCCCTGGTGGACCGAGTCCGCGGCCGTGGGGTCGAGATCGACGTCCAGATCGACCTGGCGTTCGAGCATGGGCGGGCGGGGCACCGGCTGCTGGGAGAGTACGAAACGGGGCTGTATCGGATCGTGCAGGAAGCGCTGACCAATGCCGTCAGCCACGGTCAAGCGAAACGGGCGATCGTCGAGCTGATCGAGGAGGATCGGACGATGACCGTGATGGTCCGCGACGACGGGGTGGGCTTCGACCCCAGCTCTGAGACGCGTGGGTTCGGCCTGCTGGGAATGCACGAGCGCGTCGAACTGCTCGGAGGCGAGCTGAGCATCGAGTCTGCGCCCGGCGAAGGCACCAAGATCACCGTCAAGCTCCCGGCCCGGCATCGCGAGGAGGATCCGGTCGAGCTCCTGCGTGGGGCCAGCGCCTAACCCAGGCCGGCCTGGCCGCCCGACGCTTTGATGGGGTGACGGCCGTCGGTAGCTCGGCGGGTCCGTACGGTCTACGGAGCGCCAAGCGTGACGAAGACTGATGTCGAGCCGGTCACGGGGATCTAGATTCGGCAACTATGCCGAGGTCCATACCCGAAGGCCACTCACAAACATTCGCTCGCGTGAGCGATCCGATCGAGGCTGACTTGTCTGAACCGACAGCGATCACAGTCGTGTTGGCCGACGACCACCAGGTGGTCCGCTCGGGTCTGCGGATGTTGCTTGAGTTCGAGCACAAGTTCGAGGTCGTGGATGAGGCGGGTGATATCCCTGCAACGGTGCGGTCGGTGCTCGACCACGGGCCTCAGGTGCTGGTACTCGACCTCAACATGGCCGGCAACTCGAGCCTTGACGTGATCCCGCAGCTGCGCGCCGACGCGCCTGACACCCGGATCGTCGTGCTGACGATGCAGGATGATCCGGCCTTCGCTCGCACGGCGCTGCGGGCCGGCGCGGTGGGCTACGTCCTCAAGGACGCCGCCGACTCAGAGCTGATGACCGCGATCGAGCTGGCCGCCGAAGGGCGCACCTACCTCAACCCCGAGCTTGGGGCGCGGCTGGCGTCAGCTCCACCGGAGGGCGATCAGCGCCCGGGCAACCTTTCCCCGCGTGAGCTCGAGGTGCTGAAGCTGATCGCCCTCGGCCACACCAACGGCGAGATCGCCGCGACCCTGTTCTTGAGCGTGCGGACGGTCGAATCCCATCGCGCCCACATCCAGCAGAAGGTCCGGCTCACCACCCGTGCCGAGCTGGTCGCCTACGCGCGAGAGCACGGGCTGCTCGACTGATCAGATCCCGCTCGCCCTCCTCATTAGGATGAGAGCATGGCGGCTGCGATGGTTCCCCGACCGGGAGACGCAGCCGACGGGGACGGGGTTGCGATCCGGGCTGTTGATCCGACCGATCGCGACGCGATGGACTGCGTGTCGGAGTACTTCGCCGAGCTGGACCGGCGGTCGGAGACCGGCTTTGACCCGGCAGCTGGGGTCTCCGCCGAGCCCCACGAGCTGAGGCCTCCCGCCGGAGAGCTGTTGATCGCATACCTACGAGATCGGGCGATCGGCTGCGGAGCCGTCAAACACCACCCCGGGGCCCCATCGGAGATCAAGCGGATGTGGGTTGCCCAGTCGACACGCGGCCTCGGGATCGGGAGGCGGTTGCTGGCCGAGCTCGAGCAGTGCGCCGTCGCCAGCGGGGCGCCCGCCGCCCGCCTGGAGACCAATCGCGCGCTGGTCGAGGCGATCGCCATGTACCGGTCAGCCGGTTACGTCGAGGTGGCGCCGTTCAACTCCGAGCCGTTCGCCGATCACTGGTTCGAAAAACGGTTCCGGTGAGCCGCCTCGATGTGCCTATCTGCACAAGACGCGGCCAGCGAGAGTGCCATTTCACATAGTAAGATTCGATAGCATTCGCGAACATTGCTTTGGGTTGGGACGCGCCGTGGGGCTCTGAGCCGGGGCCTGACGCGCTCAGCCGCTCCTGCGATCGCCTGGACTGAGAATGATCAGAGGTAGGGGATGAGCGCCCCGGAAGGCGGTGGCGGCAGTGAAAAGCGACCCCACGTCGCGATCAGCGGTCTGCGGCAGCTGCCCGGGCTGTCGGTGGCCCTGTTCGATGAGGGATGTCGCTACCTGGTCGTGGGTGGTCAGGCCGTCACCGACGCCCGCCTTGACCCCGACGAGATCGAGGGACGGTCGGCCGCCGACGTGCTTGGGCCTGAGCGCTGGGAGTTCTGGAAGCCCTACTACGAGGCCGCGCTCACCGGTCACGCCTCGTCGGTCGACGTCAGAGCCCTGGACGGCGGGCGCTGGTACCAGGTCGATGTCGCCCCACGCTACGACGGGGCGGGGGAGATCGTTGGCGGGATGGCCGTCGGTCGCGAGATCACCTCGCGGTGCCTGAGCGAGGAACGCGTCGCCTTTCTCACCGCCCTGATCGAGCAGTCCGATGACGCGATCATCGGCAACGATCTCGACGGTGTGATCACGAGCTGGAATCGCGGGGCCGAGCGGATCTATGGCTATACCGCTCAAGAAGCCGTCGGCCGGCACATCTCGCTCCTTTCGGTCCCGGGGCAGGGACTGGACGTCGCCGAGATCACCGAGCGGACCCGGCACGGAGAGGTGGTACGCGAGCAGGCCCTGCGGCGAACCAAGGAGGGCCGCGACGTGACCGTCGCGCTGACGGTCTCGCAGGTCCACGACGCCGATGGCCAGATCGCCGGCGCCTCCACAATCGCGCGCGACCTCTCGGCCCCCAAGCGGATAGCCGACGAGCTGCGGATCGGGCAGGAGCGGTGGCGTGCGATCTTCGACACCGGACGGCTGGGGATCGCGATCCGTGACGCCGACGGCCGCCTGGTCGAGTGCAACCGGGTCTATTCCGAGATCTTCGAGAGCACCCCGGAGGCGCTCGTAGGCTCGGACTTCAGTGCAATCCTGCCGACCTCCGAGGCGGCTCGCTCGATGAAGCGGTTCACCGAGCGCTGGTCCCAGACGTCCGATCAGCTCGGCCACGACCAGGTCTTCAGCACGCGCTCGGGCCGCCGGCTGCACCTGATCTCCAGCGTCTCGCCGGTGTTCGACGCCTCCGGGGCGCGCGCCTTCCAGGTGATCGCCGTCCAGGACCGCACCGATCAGCGGATGCTCGAGGACCAGCTCGCACAGGCGCAGCGGCTCGAGGCGATCGCCCGGCTCGCGGGCGCCGTCGCCCATCAGCTCAACAACAAGTTGTCGGTGATCCTGGGCGTCAGCGACATCATCGCCACCGCCCGTCCCGGCGACGACCGGCTGCGAGAGGACCTCGAGGTGATCCGCGCCTCGGCCGACCAGTGCACGGCGATGACGCGTGATCTGCTGTCGATCGGGCACCGGCAGACGTTCGAGCCGGTGGCGATCAATCTTTCGGAGCTCGTCACCGAGATCGAGGACCGGATCCGGTCAGGGCTCGGCGATCGGATTGCCCTGACGGTCACCGACGACTGCGCAGGGGCAGTGATCCGGGGCGATCGCGCCGGGCTCGTGCATGCGCTCGAGAACCTCGCGCGCAACGGCTGTGAGGCCATGCCTGACGGCGGGAGCCTGACGATCCGGGCGATCCGGGCGCACGCTCCGACACGAGACGGAGGTCAGGACCGGGTCGCGATCTCGGTCGGCGATACAGGCGTCGGAATGACGGCCGACGTGATCGAGCGCAGTTTCGAGCCGTTCTTCACGACCAAGGATTTCGGCAACGGCGCCGGCCTCGGCCTCGCACTTGCCCGAAGCATCGTGGAGCAGAGCGGGGGCTCGATCGCGATCGAGTCAAGCCCGGGCCTCGGGACAACGGTCCGAGTCGAGTTTGAGCTCGCCGGCGACCGTGCAACCGGCGCGGCCGATGAGCCCTTCGAGCCCTCCAGGCCGGCGCCGGAAGTGCTCGACTCAAGCCCCCGCGCCTAAGCTGGGAAGCGCTGGGCCCACTCCTCGAGGTCAACCCGCGCCGCGGCGATCACGTACGAGAGCAGTCTGTACCAGCCGGCGGTGATCACGAGCTCGAGCAGCTGATCGGGCGTGAATCTTGCAGCGAGTCGCTGCCACAACGAATCCGAGACGTCGCAGCCGTCGTGAAGTTGGTCGGCGAGCTCAAGCAGCTGTGCGTCCTGCGCTGACCAGACGGGATCGTCGGCTGCTCCGGTTCGCGTCGCGGCGAGCTGCTCCTCGGTGAGGCCGAGGGGCCTGCCGAACGCAACGGCATGGACGCCCCACTCGTATTCGGCGCCGGCCCGCGCGCAGGTGCGATGGATGATGATCTCCCGGTCACGCGGGTCGACTCGGCCGTGGCCGAGGATCCCCGCGCCGAGCGGCCGCATGCGGGAGAAGAGCTCGTCGTGAACGGCCAGCGTCCGAAACAGCGCCAGCGGCTCGAGTGGGCTCCCGGGTGGCATCCATTTGCGCAGCTGCTGCTCGAGCTCGCGCTCGTAAGGCGAGTGCAGCGCCGCGATCCGCGGTTCGGTTGACGTACTGGACATCGGCTATCCTCCTGCTTTGGAAATCAGAGCGCGGGTCCCAATGGTAGCTTCGAAATCCAAAGCACGCAACCTGACGCCGCTTCCCGGTCAGCCGGTGCGAGGCTCGGACACCGGCCGGCCTGTGATGGCGCTGCTCGATCTGCTGGGGCGCCGCTGGGCACTGCGCGTCCTCTGGGAGCTGCGCGACGGGCGGCAGTTGACGTTTCGCGAGCTTCAGTCACGGTGCGGCGGCGTCTCGTCCAGCGTCCTCAACGACAGGCTGAGGGAGCTGCGTCAGGCGGCGATCGTCACCGCGCAGCGCGGTGGCGGCTATCGCCTCAGCGGCGAGGGCATCGCGCTGCTCGCTGCGTTGGGGCCGCTGGACGCCTGGGCCAAGCGCTGGGCCGCCGGCCGGGTTAGAGCCTGACCGGCTCCAGGAGCTCCATCTGCGGGCAGGCGCGGTCTGCGCGGTGACCGCGCTCCCCGGCTACGGGTTGGTCACAGTCTCCTGATCCCAGCCCGAGGTGTGATCGCCCGAGGTCGCCGCTGCCGTGATCACCGACTGGCCCGCCGGGGTCGGGACGGTGGCGCTGAACGCGCCGCCGCCGTCAGCGACGGTCGAGACCGTCTTGGTCGAGTTGTCGGCGGAGCCAGGCTGACTGGAGGCGATCTCGACATTCGCACCGGGTGTCGTGATTCCGCTCACGACCGTCGTCGGGGTCGAGGTTGAGCTGTTGGGCGAGCTGATCGCGACTGGGAGCGGAGTCGGAGGGCCGTTGGTGATGTAGCGCGCGCGTGTGATCGCCGGCTGGTCGGAGATGCGGCTGTTCTGAAGGTCGCGGAGCAGCCTCAGGTACTGGGCCTGGCCCCAGATCAGCGGGGCTGCCGAGCCTGCGGCCTCGCCGTTGGCGAAGCCGATCGACTCGACGTATGGACGGTCATCGTGGGGGCGACCTTAGCGTGGTCGGTAGTCGGACACGGTGATCGGAGTCCGCGCCCCGCGCCATCGCTGCCCGGGCTCTCGATCGCCCCCTCAGCCCTTGGCGTGACCGGTGAACTCGATCGCCTGCTGGAAGGTCGAGCGGTTGGTCCACCGCATCGTGAACGGGATCAGGCCGGGGATGAACGAGATCCGTTCTGCCGTCGCACTCGAGAACCAGTCATCGGGGTTGGGGCCCTGGGTGGCCGCGAGGTGGTCGGCCGCCGCCTGGATCGCCGCCCACAGTGACTTGCGGCAGGCCTTGAGATTGCCGTTGCCGCAGTAGCGACGGCTAAACCTCCCGCGCACCTTCATGCCAAGCTCAGTCCGCAGGTCCTTTGACACGTAGCCATACCAGCCCGGGTCAAACGAGGGCGTGCCGCTGGTCGGCATCAGCTGCTCGAGGTTTGCGGTCAGCGGACCCAGCACCGGGCGCATGACCGCGGTCGCGATCCCGTTCCAGGCGGTGTCCATGACGGCCGCGCCCGGGGCGTCGATCCGGCCGTCGAGATTTCGGTCCAGCCGGCTTGCGCCCTGGCGGCGCCACTGGTCGACCAGACTGGCGGCCTGGGCCGCGAGCCTGCTCGGTGCCGGTCCGCCGTTGAGGACGCGCCTGATGATCGGCCAGACCTTGATCACGCGCAGGTCCTCGGTCGCGGCGCGATTCATGATCGAGACGTCGTCGTTGAGATGCATACCCTTCGTGAAGCCGCGGTACAGCTGCACCCGGTGCACCGCTCCGTAGGCGTAGTTGTCCGAGGCGGCTCCCCATCCGGGGGCCGGCTTGTTGTTCCAGTTGGTGAGGATGTCGGAGCGTGGTTCGACCATGTGCGGGTGTCGGTTGAGCGGCAGCCAGCCGCGCCAGTCGTACTTGCCGGTGCCGAGCGCCGGCAGGCTCGGATCGGTGCCCGGCGCCATGATCGGCAGCCGCCCCGAAGAGAAGTAGGCGATGTGGCGGCTGTCGATGTAGGGCCAGTTGAAAGTGGTTCCGAAATGATTGACCGCCCGGAAGAACTCCTGCGGCGAGTGGACCTGGTTTGAGTCCAGCGCGCTGAGAGCCAGCTCCCCCGTGGGCTCGTCGCCGCGGGTCGAGCGATCGAGTGAGACCGCGTATGGGCGTCCGCGGACGGTGACGGTGCCGCTGATCGGGCCGTGCACGCTCTCGTAGAACCTGACCTCGTGCGCGGGCTGGCCGTCGCCGGCACCCAGCCGCCCGGCGTCAAACAGCCTCAGCGGCCGGCAGCGGCCCTTGTAGAGGTAGTGCGTCGAGGCGCGCGTCGGGCGGCTGCGATTGGGGTTGCAGAGCTGCTCGAGGAACTGCTGCTCGTTCTCGGAGTCGGCGCTCGTCAGGCTCCAGGCGAAGTCGCGCCCACGGCCGATGAACACGTAGGGCGCGATCGGCGCGATGATCCCGCGGGCGTCGATGCCGCCGCCGTGCAGGTCTCCCTGCATCACGATCTCCGGGTAGTAGTAGCCCAGCTGGGGCCCCATCACTGCGAGCGGATGGCCGTCGGCCGAGTGCCTGGAGCCGGCGATGATGAAGTTCGACGCGAGGCGATGGGACGCCGCGTGAGCGGCGGCCGCTGCGCCGACCGAGCTGCTCTCCGATCCGGGGTCAATCACCATCGCGCCCGGCGTCGGGCCCTTGGGGACGCCGTCGTAGGGGAACCGCTTCTTGATCGTGGTCGGAGCCTCGGGGTCGTTGACCTCGCGCAGATCACGGAACACCTTCCGCCCGGCCTTACGCCCGAGCTGACGCTCCAGGCGAGCGAGGAAGTCTGAGTTCGCGACCTCGTTGCCGCCGCCGTTGCCGAAGATCGAGCCGATGAACGCGAATCCCGCAATCGCATCGGTCAGCTTGGCGTGCGGGAGCTTCGGGCCTGACCGCTCGGTCGACGCCTCATACGCGTTGATGCCGGCGACCCAGTTGCGCAGGTCACTGAGCACCTGGCGACCTGCCTTGCCCGCGCGGCGTAGCACGTTCTCCTGCTTGGCGACGAACCGGATCGCCTCGGGGCTGGGCGTGAACGAGCGCCCCGAGGTGACGAGGCCGAACGGGTTGATCCCTGGCGCGTCAAGCGTGGCCAGATACGCCGGGCCGAGACCTTCGAGCAGCAGCAGACCGCGGTCCTCGGCCGCGACCCAGCCGGAGCCGAACATCACGTCGGCGCGGGTCTTGCCATAGATATGGGGGATGTCGTGGTCGTCGCGGAGAATCTGCAGGCCGGGGCGCCCGGTCTGCTCGCGGCGGATGATCGGGCCGGTCACGCCGAACTTCTCAGACAGGTAGAAGCGCTTGACGTCGGCAGCGGTGACGTGGCCCTGCAGCGGCGTCAGGTCGTCGTAGAGCTGACCCTGGTCGGTCGAGTACTGGTTGGCGGGCAGCCCGCCCCACTCACCGGGGGCGAGGATGTTGTAGGCCTGGCCGGAATAGTCCGTGCGCGCCTGGGCGGGGATTGCGATCAGCAGCGTGGCGATCAGCGCACCAGTCAGGCAGCCAGCGATCCGTCTCACCACGGGCACTCCTCCTCCGGTCAGCTGAATCGAGGCGCGGCAGCCTAACATCGCGCGCGCCCTTGGACGCCAGTTCCCTCACCCGCCGCCTTTCGCGCACCCCGCCTACGTTGAGCCTCGCCCGCGCGCGGCGGATCGCGCTCGCGGCCCAGGGGTTCGATCGCTCGCGGCCCGAGAGTCCCCCGCACGCCGGCCAGATAGCGAAGCTGGTGAGCCGGCTGGGCGTGTTGCAGCTCGATTCGGTCAACGTCTTCTGCCGCTCCCATTACATGCCGGTCTTCTCGCGACTGGGCCCCTATGACCGATCGCGCCTTGATCGGATCGCCGGCCACGGCGAAGGGCGGATCGATCGGCGGCTGGTCGAGTACTGGGCACACGAGGCCTCGCTGATCCCGGTCGATCTCCATCCGCTGTTCAGGTGGCGGATGGCGGACGTCGACGGCCAGGCGTGGGGCTCGATCTCGAGGATCGCCCGCGAGCAACCCGAACTGGTGGCCGAGACCCTGGCGCTCGTGTCCGAGCAGGGTCCGATCAGAGCACGCGACACGGGGGCCGTGCGGCCCCCGCCGCAGACCGGGCGGATGTGGAACTGGCACGAGGGCAAGGTCGCGCTCGAGCACCTGTTTTTCACGGGGCAGGTCGCGGCGGCCCGGCGGGTGAACTTCGAGCGGCTGTACGACACGACGCAGCGTGTTTTGCCAGGCGAGATCCGCGACCGGCTGACGCCGTCCACAGCCGATGCCCAGCGCGAGCTGGTCCGGGTCGCCGCCGCTGCGCTCGGAGTGGCGACCGAGCCCGATATCGGTGACTACTTCCGCCTCCCGAGAGCCGCCTCGAAGGCCCGGGTGCAGGAGCTCGTGGCGGCCGGCGAGTTGACGCCGGTCGCGGTCGAGGGCTGGGACGCGCCGGGCTATCTGTGGCCGGCTGCCCGTCAGCCGCGCCGATTGCAGGCACGCGCGCTGTTGTCGCCGTTTGACTCGCTGGTCTGGTTTCGCCCCCGCGCCGAGCGGCTGTTTGGATTCCGCTACCGGATTGAGATCTACACCCCGGCGCCCAAGCGCGTGTACGGCTACTACGTGCTCCCGTTTCTGCTCGGCGACACGCTGGTCGCGCGGGTTGACCTCAAGTCAGACCGCCAGCGAAGCGCGTTGCTCGTCCAAGGTGCGTTCGCCGAGCCCGGCGTGGAGAGCGCTCACGTCGCCGGCGAGCTGGCAGCAGAGCTTGCACTCGTCGCCGACTGGCTCGGGCTCGGGCACGTGGTCGTCGCACGCCGCGGAGATCTGGCGGGCGAGCTGTCGGCCGCCGTCAGCTGATCGCCTCGCCAGTCACGGGATGCGCGTCAGGGATTGTCGGGGTCGTGGGTCACGGTGAACAGCGCGCCCTGGCCTGCTCCCGATCCGGCCGCGCCGCCGCCTCGGCCACGCAGGACGAATGCGGCGCCGACGGCGACGGCGGCTCCGGCGATCGGCCCCGCCACGTACACGAGGTAGTGCGAGAAGTTCCCACCAACCAGGTCGGGGCCGAATGTGCGGGCCGGGTTCATCGAAGCGCCCGAGATCGGACTGCCCCACAGGCCGGCGAGCGCGATGTAACCGGCGACGCCGAGGGCACCGAACAGGCCGACGTTCTGCGCGCCCGAAGCCGTACCGAGGATCACGCTGACCAGGCCGAGGGTCAGAACTGCCTCCATCCAGAACGCAGCCGCTGAGGAGTATGCGGCGGTTGGGTAGTTTGATCCGTAGGTCGCCGACACGTTGATGACCGCGTGCAGGAAGAGCGCCGCGAGCGTCGCGCCGATCAGCTGGACGACGATGTAGCCGGGCACCCGTCTCCATGGGAAGTCGCGGCGCAGGGCGAACGCGATGCTGACCGCCGGGTTCAGATGGGCGCCGGAGACCCTGCCCATGAACAGGATCACTCCCATCACCATCAGCCCCGGCGCCACGACGGCGTCGGAGCGGGTGATCACGCCCGGGAAGGCGTGGCCCATCATGCCGCCGCCGGCCGCCACCAGGACGAGCAGGAACGTGCCGAACAGTTCCGAGAACAACCGCCGCCACTCCTGGTGGGGGTCCTGGAAATCAGCGAGGAAACCGATCACGCCCTGCTCGTAGCGTGCGATCGGGCCCTCTGATTGAACACGGATCGTCGTAGGTGCTTCTGCCATTGACGGACGCCTTTGTATCGGTAGTGGGAGTGATGCACGCTAAACCCGCGCGTCCGCGCGTCATCCCCCCGATCGGATGACCCCAAAGCCCCGCCATTTGGCGAAGTGACCGGTCGACGGCGTCGTCCGCGGTAGTCTCGCCCCGCGATGTCACAGACACGGGTGAGGGTGAAGTCCGACCGCCGGCGCAGTCCTCGGCAGAGCTTTCAGGCCGCCGCGCTCGCAATCGTGTTGGTCGCCGGGGTGCTGCTGGCTGGTGCCGCGTCGACCACGGCGGACGCGCTCGCGGGGCGGGCTCAGCCGGCGTCCAAGGTGCTCATCCGATCCTGTCGCGGACAAAAGCGCGTCCTCTGCGGGTCGATCGAGGTCCCGCTCTACTGGAGCGCGCCGCGACGGGGGAGCCTCCGGGTCCACTTCGAGGTGTACCTGCACACTGATTCGTCGCTCCCGGGGCTGGAGCCGATCGTCGCCATGGAGGGCGGGCCCGGGTACCCGTCAACCGGGTCGGCGGCGAGCTATCTGTTCATGATCGGCTCGCTGCGCCGGCGCCACGACCTGATCCTGATGGATCAGCGCGGCACCGGCGCGTCCGATGCAGTCGATTGTCCCGGCGTGCAGGATTACAACGCCCTCGCCCGGCCGGGGAATTACGCCGCCGTGGTAGCCGCCTGCGCGAGGAGGCTCGGCAAACGGGCAAACGCCTACGGCAGCGCCGCCGTCGCCGAGGACCTGCGGGCGGTGCTCGGGGCGATCCACGTCAGCAAGGTCGACCTCTACGGCGACTCCTACGGCAGCTACGCCGCCCAGGTGTTCGCTGTCCACTACCCGAGCTTGGTGCGCGACCTCGTGCTCGACGGCACCTACAACCAGCAGTTCGACCCGCTCGAGCCCGAGGCGGTGACGGCTCTGCGCCGGGCGTGGGACACGATCTGCAGGAGCTTCGCCGGCTGCAGAGGCAGAGCTCTTCTGCACGAGATTGCCTCGTTTGACCGGCGGCTGGCCCGCCATCCCGTCGTCGGCGTGGCTGACGACGAGTCGCACACGCGGCGTCACGTCGACCTCACCGCGGCCGCCTTCGCCCAGCTGGTGGATGACGCGACCTACAGCTACACCTTCTTTCGTGACCTACCGGCCGCCCTGAAGGCCGCCAGGCACGGTGAGCTGGTGCCGATCGAGCGGCTCGCCGCCGAGGACGTGAGTCTCGACACCGGCGGCGGGGCGCCGAGCGGCTACTCCGCCGGCGACCTCGAGGCTGTGTCGTGCCACGACTACCCGACCGCCTGGGACACGAGCTCGGGTGGCGCTGGGCGGGCGGCGCAGCTGGCGCGCGCCGTCAGGCGGCTGGGGCCCCGGGCGTTCTTCCCATTCTCCAAGCGGGTGTGGCTGGCGTCCCTGGACGAAAACGAACTCGTCTACGGGTGCCTTCGCTGGCCGCGGCCGCCCGTGGCCGACCCGCCGTTCCCGCCCGCGGTCGGATTTCCGAGGATCCCGGTGCTCGTGCTAGATGGGCTGCTCGACCAGGCGACACCGCTCGGCGACGCCAGCAAGGTGGCTGCGGCCTGGCCAGATGCGACCTTCGTCCGTGTGGCGAACTCCAATCACGTCACCGCCCAGGTCGACTTCCTGGACTGCGTGTCGGTGATCACGCGCCGGTACCTCGCCACGGGCGCCGCCGGGAACACCTCTTGCGCCGGGCGCGTGCCCGCGCAGTACGTGGTGCCCGTCTTCCCCAGAGACGTCGCTCGCGCCCCGGCGGCGGTCCCCGCTGACCGCGCCGACCGCTCGACCAAACTGGACCGCCAGGCCGCATGGGCCGCCACCGAGACGATCGGTGACGCCCTCGAGCGCTGGTACAACCTGCTCGCCGGCGGCCGCGGCCACGGCCTCTACGGGGGGTCGTTTGAGATCTCGGGCGGCTACTACTCCTATCGGCCGCTGGTCCTGCGCTTGCACTCGACCCGCTTCGTCTCCGATCTCGCCGTGTCCGGGAAGGCGATCTGGGACAGGAAGTCCTCGGCGCTGCGGGCGATGCTCGCCGTCGCCGGGCCGCACGGGCTGAGCGGGCATTTGCGGATCGAGTGGTCGACAGACGCGCAGGCGCCCACGGCTACGGAGCAGGGCACGATCGACAGGCGGGCTGTGAGACTGAGGATGCCGGCGACCTACTCGGCCCACGGCTGATCTCCGGACCCGGGTCGGTAACCGCCGCATAACAGCTGGATCGTCGGCCCGGCCACGGTCACCCGTCGCCGGTCGTTTCATTCTCCTCGAGGTTGCAGCGAGACTGGGCGCGCAGCGCGGCCACGCCGGCCACGATCGCGTCGGGGGAGGACTGCTGGTTTGCCCAGAGTGACCAGTACGGGATGGTCCTGCTGTCCGGACTGACGCTGGCACGGTCAAGTTTGATCCTCACCGGGAGCGGGATCGCGTCTCCGATGACCACGGCCTCTCCGACATCGAGGGTCGGAAGCACGGCGGCCACGCCGGCGAACGCTCCCGGGACGAGTTGCACGATCGCCTCGTGGTCCTGGTCGTTGCTCAGTCTCAGGATCACGAAGTTGTTGCACTGGCTCAGCACGGTCTGGTTGAGCTCGCTTGGGCGCTGGCTGACGACGGCGAGACAGACCCCGTACTTCCGTCCCTCTTTCGCGATCGTCTCAAACCGGCGACTAGCCGCCGCATAGACCGGCGACTCGGCTTCTCCATCACGCAGGTAGACGTGCGCCTCGTCGCAGACCACACAGACCGGCGTCCGCTGGGCCGGCTCGGTCCAGAACTGGATGTCGTAGATCAGCCGTGCGAGCAGTCCGGTGACCAGCGGCATGAGCGATGTCGGCACCTCTGAGATGTCAATCGCCTTGATGCCAGGGGCTCGAGTGGATGCCTGCAGCAGCTTCATCGCCGTGCGCGGTAGCCAGTCGGTGTCGTGGGCGCTCTCCGGCGGCTGGAACACGAACGCATACCGCGGATCGGCTCGGCGTGCCTCCAGCCGGGTGATCAGGCCGCGCAGCTTGCCGGCGTACGGACCGGGCACGACCTTGCCGCTCGGCTGCAGCACGATCTGCTCGACCTCATCACGCTCCGCCCACTGGATCAACTCGTCGAACCGGTACGGGACAGGCGAGTCGACGGTCGCGGTCAGCATCTCGTTGTAGCTGCCGACCATCCCCAGTGACGACCGCTTGAGCGCCTCGATTCGATGGATCAGCCAGAGACGCTGATCGGCGGAGTGCGGATCGTCCTCGTTGAGGATGATCATCGCCAGTTCGTCGATCTCAAACAGCCAATACGGCAGATGGAGCAGGTCGTCGGCGTCTTGCTCGAGGTCCGCCGCCCCCGCCATCCGCAACCGCGTGGCCAAGCCGGCATCGGCAAGCGGCCCATACTCGCCGTGGAGGTCGAACACGACCAGGTTGGCGCTCTGCAGACTCGCAGCCCGCTCCATCAACAGCGCGACCGCCCAACTCTTGCCCGCGCCGCTGTTTCCGAGAATCGCCAGGTGCCGCTGAAAGAGGCGATTCCCGTCAGCCACGGCCTTTGCGCCGTCGTCGTCTCCGTAGCAGCCGACGATCAGGCGCTCCTGCGGGGTTACCCCATCGGCGACGCTGGACATGAACTTGCTCAGACGCTCGCCCTCGACGAGGAAGCATCGGGCTCGAATGCGCGGTTGATGTGCTGCCCCCAGACGGAAGGTCCCGCCGCCACGCGGCGAGGGATAGAACGCGCCAACCGGCATGATGTGGGCGCTCACTCGATCGAGGTTCTCCGAGCAGGTCAGGCGATCGATGATGCCCATCAGAAATCCATCGCCGGCGTGAAGCGCAACCAGCGCGGAGACGCTCGCCCGGTCAACGGCCCCGTCGCCGGACAGGGTGACAAGGAGTCGCCCGACATCGACACTCGTCACCTGCCCCAGCACGGGCCCCCCGTCCAGCGAGAGCGAGCCGGGCGCCTCCCGCAAATGCCCGCGGTCGCCGCTCACCTGCGGGTCATCGTGGCGTTCGGTCGGCTCCTCGGCCAGGAAGAATTCGGTCGAGCTGCTTGACAGGGCGATATCCGGACTCGCTAGAGCGTCGTGGGCGGACATGCTCGCCTTCATCGGCGGCGCAGGCGCGCCTCATTAGGAAATCGGCCAAAGATCGGCAGAAACGGACAGCACTGCCAGAAACCGCCGTGGCGACATCGTCTGGGCCGAACTCCGGATCGCTGGACGCGGGGTTACGCCGGTCCGGTTGGCTTTCTGGGAATGGTGCTGACGTGGCGTTCGACGCGGCGGTCGGGCACCAGCCACATCAGTGCCACGCCGACATAGACCGCGAGGGCGAGCCAGCGGTCTACGAACGACAAACCGATCCCGAGGCAGTAGAGCAGCGGCGAGATCTTGCCCTTGACGTCGGAACCGATGGCGGTCCGAAGCACGGAGCTCTCGCCCACGGCGCGGAGCAGCGTCGTCTGAAGGATGTAGTAGGCGAGCGCGGCGCAGAGCAGAACGATGCCGTAGACCGCAGTCGGGACCGACGGAAACCGGTGCTCGCTCATCCACGCAGTGCTGAACGGGATCAGAGACAGCCAGAACAGGAGGTGAAGGTTGGCCCACATCGCACCGCCGGTCACTCGCGAGACGGCGGCCAGCATGTGGTGGTGGTTGTTCCAGTAGATCCCGAGGTAGACGAAGCTGAGCGCGTAAGCCAGGAGCACCGGCAGCTCGTGTCCCAACGCATGCCAAGAGGTGCCGACCGGGGTGCGCAACTCGAGCACCATGATTGTGATCAGGATCGCGATCACGCCATCGCTGAAGGCCTCCACCCGTCCCTTAGGCACAACGGGAGCCTAGCCATGAGAACGCGAGACGCCGCTGTGGTGGGCGGAGCCCACGGGCGCTGCGCGTGGTGCGGTGCCTCGCCTTGCCCCGGTCAGCCGCAGTGTGCGGCGACGATGTCATCGATCCTTGCGACTGCCGCGAGATCGCCGACGATGTTGTTGCGCATGACCGCGACGGCGACGCCCGAGTCGATATCGGCGTAAGCGACGGTGCGGTTGGAACCGACCATCACGAAGGTCGATCCGGGACGTGGCTGCGCGCTACCGAGACGAGCAGGGCTGTAGCCGAGCGCCCACGTGGTCTCAAAGCCCATCACCTGATCGACGCCGGAGAACGCCGGCTTGGCGATTGTCTCCAGATGGGCCGGCGAGACGAGCTTGACGTCGTCGACGTGGCCGAGCAGGGCGGCGTACGTGCGCGCCGCCGCACGCGCGGTCATCGTCCCCTGCGATGGAATGTCGGCTGCGAGGATGTCCTGGCGGTTGGCGAAAGCCGCAGTGGGCTGCACGGCCGCCGGGATGGCTCGGTCAAGTGGCGAGCCGGGCGCCGGCCGGGGTGGCTCGGCGCCCTCAGGGCCGGCTCGCGCAACTCGTCCAAGCAGGTGGCGGGGCACGCCGAAGTTCAATTCGTCACCAACCTCGAGCGGCGCCGCGACCTCCTCGCGCAGCACGGACGCGAGCGTGCGGCCTGTCGCCCGGCGCACCAGCTCACCGACCACGAATCCGAACGTCAGCGCGTGGTAGCCGGTCTTTGTGCCAGGCATCCACCACGGCTCCTGAGCGGCGATGAACGCGCAGACGCGCTCCCAGTCACAGAGGTCGGCGGGTTTGACCTGTGGCCATAGCCCGGGCACGCCGGCGGTGTGGACCAGGACGTCAGCCAGCGTCACGCTCCGCTTGCCGTGCGCGCCGAACTCCGGCCACAGGTCCGCGACCGAATCGTCATAGCCAAGCTCGCCACGATCGACGAGCACGTGCACGACCGAGGATGCGAGCCCCTTCCCGGTGGAGGCGGCGAAGAACAGCGTGTCGGGGCTGACCGGCTCGCCGGTGTCGTGATCGGCGATGCCGGCGACCGCGTCGACGACCAGCCGGCCCTGGTGCAGGACCGCGACCTGAAGCCCGATTTCGGCACCCGAGTCAATGAGCTCGTCAAGCGTCGCCTGCACCTCGGCCTGCGGCTCTGCGCTCACCGATCGAACCGCCAGCTCGTCTGGCTGAAGCTGTCGCCCTTGCGAAATCCCAGGCCACGCGCGGGCCGCACGCGGAACACGATCACGCGACCCCCAGAAGGCCGATGGATGAACGTCCCCTCGCGGACGACGTAATCCCAGATCGCGGTCCCGTATTTGGCCGCGAACGCCGCGGCGATCGGCTCAAGCTCGGGATCGGAGCTCACCCGCTCAGCGTTGCCCTCGAGCACCACGTCGAGGGCCCCGCGGGCTAGGTCGCTGCGTCCTGTAGTCAGAAGGCAGGCTGAGTTCGTCGCGAGATTCTCCGCCTTGCGCTCCTCTGGCCCGGTCGCGAACCAGATCGCCTCGTCATGCCACACGGCGATCAGCGGCGTGACGTGGGGCCTCCCGTCCGGCCGAACGGTTGACAGCCAGAACGTGTCGGCGGCCAGGATCTCCCTCAACCCCGCTGACCACGGCGTCGGCGTGGCGCCCGGCTGACTGAAGCCGTGGATCTCCGCCAACACGCAATCGGATGAGCTGTTCATCAGGCTCCCTTCCAGGCCGGTGTTTACCGTCGCAATCACCCTATGACCGCGGCGGACTGCAAAACTCATCGCGCCTGAGACATGACCCGCACACCCGACCAGCCGGATCGGCCATCTGCAAAGCGTCGGGCTCGCGCGCCACGCGGGTCCAGGGCGGCGCTCAGCTGGTTGGCGATGGCGCTGCTGACCCTGGGGTCTGTCGGAGATCTCGGCGCCGCGCCCGCGACGGCCGTTCTCGGTCTCGCTTCGGTGGCGCTCTACGTCCTGCCCGCGCTCGTGTTCCTCCTGCCGGCGTCACTGGTGTCCGCAGAGCTCGCCTCGGGCTGGGAGGGTGGCGTCTACAACTGGGTGTCGGAGGGGATCTCTCCGAGGATGGGGTTCGTCGCGATCTGGTGTCAGTTCGCCCAGACGACCTTCTACTACCCGGCGGTGCTCGCCTACGTCGCGAGCACGCTGGCGTACGTGTTCGCGCCCAGCCTGGCGCACAGCGGCCTCTATACGACCGTCGTGATCATCGTCGTGTTCTGGGCGGCCGTGCTCGTCTCTGCCAGAGGGGTGCTCGCGACCGGCAGGCTGGCCTCCTACGGGGTCTTCCTCGGGACGCTGATCCCGGGTCTGCTGCTCGTCCTGCTGGCCGCGATCTTCCTTGCGCAGGGCCACGCGTCCGCGGCGCCACTCAACGCCCACCACCTGCTCCCGCCTTGGCACGGGCTGACGAGCATCGTGCTGATCGTCAACGGCTTCTTCACCTACGCCGGCGTTGAGGTCAATGCGGTCCATGTCGACGAGCTGCGTGACGCTCCGCGCGAGTTCCCCAAGGCGACGCTCCTGGCCGTGATCCTGATTCTGCTCGTCTTCATCTTTCCGACGCTCGCGATCTCGGTCGCGGTCCCGGCCGGTCACATCAGCTTCACCGCCGGTGTCATGCAGGCGTTCAAGAGCCTGCTCGATCACTTCGGTCTGAACGTGCTGACGCCGGTCATCGCTGTCGGGCTGGTAGTCGCGTCGGTGAGTGGCCTGCTGGACTGGCTGACTGGCCCTTCGACCGGTTTGTTGGACATCGCTCGCGATCGTGGCTACCTGCCGCGGTACTTCCAGGAGCTCAACGCAAACGGCGTCCAGCTCCGCATACTCGTCGCCCAGGGGGTCGTCATCACGGTGATCGGGTTGCTCTACGCCCTGGTGCCGGCGGTGTCACGCGCCTACTGGGTGTTCGCCGTCCTGGCGACGGAGGTCTACCTGATCATGTACGTCCTGATGTTCGTCGCGGCGATCAACCTGCGGCGGCGACAGCCCGAGCACCAGCGTGGCTACCGGGCGCCCGCGCTGGTGACGATCTGCGTCGTCGGGGCGCTCGCCTCCGTGGGCGCCGGCCTGGTCGGTCTGCTGCCGCCGAGCCAGCTTGGACACATCAGCACGCCGCCCTACCTCCTGGCGCTGCTCGCAGCAACCCTGCTCGTCGGTCTTCTGCCGCCGCTCGTGCTCCACAGAGTGCGCCGGTCTGGCTGGAAGGCCACCGGCTGAGGACGCGCCGGATCATGAGTCGAATGTCGGCCCGGTCCACATCATCGCGACGAGGATCGCGAGCAACGCGGCTGCGATCGCGAGCCGCGAACATCGCTCGCACAACCCCCTCGTGGCGGGCCGCGACCGCGATCGCGAGGTTGAGCAGTGACGCCTCGACGGCGTGGACCGCGACGTGCCCGGCCGACAGCACCAGGCCGGCGATGATCAGTCTGACCGGCACTCTCACGACAGCACCTCGACGTACCCCTCGGTTCCGTGGACCCGGATCCGCTGGCCATCACGGATCAGCTCGGTGGCCTGTTGCACCCCCACGACGGCCGGCAAGCCGTACTCCCGGGCGATCACCGCGCCGTGGGTCATCAGGCCGCCCACCTCCGTCACCAGCCCCTTGACCGCGACGAACAAGGGAGACCAGCTGGGGTCCGTGTAGGCGGTCACCAGGATGTCGCCGGCTTCGAGCTCGGCCTCGGTCATATCGAGGATGACGCGGGCCCGTCCCTCGATCATCCCGCTGGAGACGGGTAGGCCGATCAGCGCCCCGGTCGGTACGTCGTTGCGTCTGTAGGCCCCGGCGATGACCTCGCCTTCGGAGGTGAGCACGCGCGGCGGTGTCAATGCCTGGTAGGACCTGAACGCGCGCCTGCGCTGCGAGATCAGCTGGTCACTGACCTCGTGTGAGCGCACGACGTCGGCGAGCTCCTCGAGCGTGAGGTAGAAGATGTCCTCCTTCTCGGTGAGCACGTCGGCCGCGACGAGGCGGTCGGCCTCTTCCAGCAGAGCCTGCTTGTAGGCGACATAGCGGCTGACGATGCCGTATTTCGGATACTCGCGGTAGCCGATGAACGTCCGGACGCGGTCAATCATTCGCTTGGCATCCTGCGCCTTCTGTTCTCCGCCCGGCAGGGCCCGCAGACGCTCGAGCAGCTCCTGCTCCTTGTCCCAGGCCTCCTGCCGTCCTTGCTCGAACCGCCGCTGACCTGCGCCCGGCTCGAAGTTCTTGATGTTCCCGACAAGCAGTGGCACGAGCGTGGAGGGGCGTTCGCCCCACCGAGGCCTGGTGATGTCGATCTCGCCGACGCAGCGCATCCCGTACTTGTCGAGGTAGCCCCGGATCGCATCCCGGGCCTGTGGTCCGCCGGCGAGCGGCGTCAGCTGATCGAGGAAGTCGTCGTCCTCGACG
The DNA here is from genome assembly GCA_963770885.1 of uncultured Solirubrobacterales bacterium. GTDB lineage: Bacteria > Actinomycetota > Thermoleophilia > Solirubrobacterales > Solirubrobacteraceae > Palsa-465. The sequence continues at coordinate 26,063 of CAVYRI010000007.1, forward strand.
TGTTCCAGGAACGCCACGACCTCCGGGTACGGGCGGATCACGTCCGCGACCTCGAGGAGCGCCAGCCCCATCTCGGACGTGACGTTCCCGGGGGCAGATTGCGTCAGCGTGTCGGCCGCGTTCTTCTCGCCCAGCCACGACTCGAACCGCTCGTTGAGCCACCACGTGGCCTCCATCCCGGCCATGATCGCCTGGTGGCTGCGCGGATCGAACAGCAGCCGCTTGAGCTCCTGGATGTCGGCCAGGATGAACTCGAGCAGCGCCGGCCCGGACTTTGTCCGGATGTCGCGCCTCACCGCCGCGATCGAGGCCTGGCTGTGCTCGATCAGCTCGGCGACGATCGCCGGATCGGTCTCGATCGGGTCTGGAGGGGTGACGGCAGGCGGCGCGGCCGGAGCCTCGTCCGGGACCGACGCGACGAAGTCGCCGCGCTCGACGATCGTCTCCAGCGCGTCCCCGATCAGCGGATCGGATTGGGCAAGGGCGAGGAGCCCTGCGCGCCTCGCCGGCGACGCAAGTCTCTGGGCGACGTCCACGAACAGCCTCCCACCTGCCTCGTACATGCGTGGGAGGGCCGTCAGCTGGAAGAGGGACAGCCCGAGGGGCTTCATCGGGTCGGTCATCATCTGCTGATGACCGACGGAGACGTAGACGTGGTTATCTCCGTCACCGGCCGCGGGGATCGGGAACAACGTCGTGATCGGCCGGCTCTGGACGATTTCGAAGCCATCGTCGCCCAGGCACCACTCGATGTCCTGGGGACAGTCGAAGTGCGCTTCAACGCGCCGGCCCAGCTGCGCGAGAAGCACGACCTCGGTGTCCGTCAGCGCGGGCTGGTCCTGCCGCTCGGCCTCGATCGTCTGCTCCTGTGTCCCGCTCGCCGCCGACGCTTGGATCGCGAGCTGTTTGGTGGCGACAGCCTTGGCGACGACTTCGCCGTCGCGCACCTTGTACACGTCGGGGTTGACCAGGCCCGAGACCAGGGCTTCACCGAGCCCGAAGCTCGCTTCGACGGAAGCGACCTTGCGGTTCGACGTGATCGGGTCGGCGGTGAACAGGATGCCGGCCGCATGCGGGAAGACCATCCGCTGCACGACGACGGCCATCTGGACTTTGCCGTGATCGAAGCCGTGTCGCAGACGGTAGGTCACGGCCCGCTCGGTGAAGAGCGAGGCCCAGCTTCGGCTGACGTGCTCGAGGATCGCCGCCGAGCCCACGATGTTCAGGTACGTATCGTGCTGGCCGGCAAAGGATGCGGTCGGCAAGTCCTCCGCCGTCGCGCTGGATCGGACGGCATAGGCGGCCTGTTCGCCGAGTCCGACGAGCGGGCGCGTGATCGCCGATGCCAGATCCTGCGGGATCTCCGTCCCCTCGAGGGTCTCGCGGATCTCGGCGCTGAGCGTTCGGATCGCCTCGCGATCATCCGGCGTCAGGCGCGACAGCCGATCGAGTCGATCGTTGATCGCCGGCGCCTCCGCCAGGATCCGTTCAAAGGCGTCCGTCGTCACGCAAAAGCCAGGCGGCACGCGGATGCCGTCGATCCGCGAAAGCTCACCGAGGCGCGCCCCCTTGCCGCCGACTGCCGCGACCTGCGTCTGGTCAATCTCGTGGAAGTCCAACACGTAGTCACCCATCCGCTCACCTCCCTCGGAGTTGTCGCAGCCAACTCCGTTTGTGTCCTGTGTTTCACCGTGCGGCGGGCGATTATGCGGCACAAATCAAGGCCTCATGAGGGCCATCTATCTGGTATAAATTTAAGCTGGAGGGGACAGGAGCGCGAGCCGCGGTGTCACGCTTCCGGGGGGTGTGACGGGGTCTGCGACGGTGGCTGTGTCACGCGCTCGGGCTCTGCAGGATCTGCGCGCCGTGCTGGGCGCGGTGATAGTGCTCGTCACCCGCACAGTCGACGTCGGGCGGCGGCAGCCGCGGCGGTCACCCGAGTGCGGCGGCTTCGGCGGCCGCGGAGGGCTTGACTTCGGGCAGGCGCATCATCCGGAAGGAGTTGAACAGCCCGAGCCCTCCGGCCAGGATCGGGATCAGCAATGCCACCTGGAGCGCGAGGTTCGTGGAGTCGTTGTTGATCTTGAGGATCTCGTCCTGGACTGCGGGAGGCTCGCCGGCGACGAGCTTTGTGAGCTGGGTGTTGCTCATGACCTCGGCGTTGTTCTCCAGCGACTTTGAGATCTGCTGCTTCTGCGATGACGGGATCACGGTGCTGTCGTTGACCATGTTGGTGAACGCCAGGGAGAGGGTTGCCAACAGGATGCCGCCCGCTATCGCCAGGCCGAATGAGAGGCCGAACGAGCCGGCTGCGGAGTTGACTCCGGCTGCCTCGCTGACCCGCTGCTCGTCGATCGGGGCGAGCGCGTAGTTGTTGAGCTGGGAGACGAGCAGGCCGAGCCCCGCTCCGGCGATCATCAGGGGGACGAGGAGGTACCAGCCTGAGCTTGCTCTCGGGACGATCGGGATCAGCAGCGCCATGCCCAGAGTGCTGAGCGCGAACCCGATGCGGATGATGCTCGCCGAGCGTCGGTGCCCGGCTCGCTTTCCGGCGAGGATCGCCATCGCGAACATCGTCAGCGAGAGCGGGGCCAGGGACAGCCCGGTCTGCATCGCGTTGTACTCGAGCTTGATCTGCAGGAAGATCGGAAGGGCGATCATTGCGCCACCCAGAGTGATGTTCTGCAGCGTCTGGCCGGATATCCCGAGCCGGAAGTTCGGGAGCCGGAACAGGTCTGGGTCGAGCACCGTGACCTTGCCCTCGTGGTGGCGTCGCACGAGCCAGCGGGCGAACGCTGCCAGCGCCAGCGCGCCGAGCACGATCAGCAGCACGACGTAGTCGCCGCCCTCCTGCCAGACCAGGATGCCTAGCACCACACCGCCCATGCCCAGGACCGAGAGGATCGCTCCGACGACGTCAAACCGGCGGTCGCCGGTGTACGTGACGTCCCTGACGAGCTTGATCTGCGAGAGGACGATGGCGATCACGATCACCTCGAGCAGGAAGCCAACGCGCCAGGACAGATAGGTCGTCAGAAAGCCCCCGAGCAGTGGGCCGACCGCCGCGGCGATCGCGGCCGCCGCTCCGACCAGCGCGTAGGTCTTCTTCTGGGCGGCCCCTTCGAAGTTGCCGTGGATTAGTGACTGCATGGCCGGCAGCAAGAGCGAGGCGCCCAGGCCGCCGATGATCGCCCAGAAGATCACGACGGCGGTGATGCCCTGGGCCAGGGTCATCGCGAGCGCACCGACGGCATAGGCAAGCAGGCCCAGGATGTACGCCCGCTTGCGGCCGATGAGATCTCCGACCTTGCTGTTGATCAGGATGAACGCCGCCGAGATCAGCGCCTCGAGCGCGATCGCGGACTGAACCGAGCTCACCGTCGTGCCGAGATCGTGAACCACGGCTGAGATCGACACGTTCATCAGCGACGTGTCAACGACCAGCACGAACATCGCCATCGCCAGCAACAGCGACAGGCGCCGGTTCCCCGCCCCCGCCTCAGGGGCGTCTAGAGCTTGGTCATCGGCCATTGGATGCCATCCATCGCGCGGGGAGAAGAGCGGTCACCTGGTCACCTCCTGCCATCAAGCGGGATCCGGACGGAACTGCCACGCCGGGAGGCCGAGCGTATTCGTTTCGTACGAATAGACAGCTCCGGCTGCGGGCTCGACACGACGCTCCTCGTCGCTTCAGTTCTCGGATGCGCGGGTGATGTGCCCGCCGAAGCCGAACTACCACCAGGAGATCAGCGGGCTGGCAGCCGAGCTCGTTGCCCTGACCCGTTGTGGGTGACGCGACAGGACTCCGGATACGCGAACGTATTGTTTGCGTGGCGTGATGGTTGACGATTCCAAGCACGGCGCGCAACGCGGGCGCGATTCTGGCGGCCGGGACGGGCTTCCGCCGTTGGCGGAGGCCAAGCTGGCGGTGCCGAGTGTCCGTCACGGGGTGGTGCATCGGCCGCCGCTTCGGCGGGCGCTCGATGCGGGCCGGGACGCGTCGCTGACACTGGCGGCGGCGCCCGCCGGGTACGGCAAGACGACGGCGGTGCGCGCCTGGGGCGCAGGTCTGAATGTGGCGCCGGCGTGGGTCACGCTTGAGTGCCCGCTCGACAAGTGCATTCTCGCCGCTGTGGTTGACCGGAACCATCGGCTGATGGTCGAATGCGCAGCGACCGGATGAGGGCCGCCTTCGAACGGCTGACTCTCAGGCGCGTGGCGGCCGACACGGCGCTGACCGTGAACGGTCACGATCAAGCCCAGGACGCGTAAGGCTCGCGGTGGAATTGCGCTCGTTGCCCGGCGTGCGAGCAGCTTCGACCTACAAGGTCTCGTGGCTGCGCCACGACGTGATTGCGGGAATCGTCCTCACGACGCTGCTGGTGCCGCAGGGAATGGCCTACGCCGAGCTTGCGGGCCTGCCCGCGATCACCGGGCTCTATACCACGATCCTCTGTCTTGTCGGCTACGCCCTGGCCGGACCCTCGCGGATCCTCGTCCTCGGGCCGGATTCCTCGCTGGGTCCGATGATCGCGGCGACGATCCTCCCGATTCTCGGGTCAAACGGCAGCCCGGAGCGGGCGATCGCGCTGGCGTCGATGCTCGCGCTGATCGTCGGGGCGATCATGATCACCGCCGGAGCCCTGAAACTCGGGTTCGTTGCGGACCTGCTCTCCAAGCCGACGCAGATCGGCTACATGAACGGCCTGGCGCTGACGATCCTGATCGGGCAGCTGCCAAAGCTGTTTGGATTCTCCACCGATGCGAACGGGTTGATCAACGAGGCGAAGGCCTTCGTGAACGGGCTCGCATCGGGCGAGGCGGTTGGTGCCGCCGTTGCCATCGGACTATTCAGCCTGGTGCTGATTCTGGCGCTGGGCCGGTGGCTTCCTCGCATTCCTGGGGTCCTGGTGGCGGTCGTCGCGGCGATCGCAGCGAGCACGGTGTTTGACCTGTCCAGCCATGGTGTCGCGCTGGTCGGATCGCTCCCCAAGGGATTCCCGCCGCTGACTGTGCCCAGCCCGATCTCAGATCTGCCGTTGCTGATCGCGGGCGCGTTGGGCATTTCGCTGGTCGCGCTCACCGACACCATGTCCACCGCGTCGTCGTTCGCCGCGCGCACCGGACAGGAGGTCGACGGTAACGGCGAGATGATCGGGATCGGCGCGGCGAACGTCGCTGCCGGCTTCTTTCAGGGCTTCCCGGTCAGCACGAGCGGGTCGCGGACCGCGGTCGCCGAGCAGGCGGGCGCCAAGACGCAGCTTACCGGAGTGGTCGGAGCCGGGCTGATTGTCGTGATGCTGGTGTTCGTGCCCGGGCTGCTCAAGAACCTGCCCAATCCGACGCTTGCCGCCGTCGTGATCGCCGCATCACTGTCGCTGGCTGATCTGCCGGGAACGCTGCGACTGTGGCGCCAGCGACGCGTCGAGTTCGCGTTGTCAGTCACGGCTTTTCTGGGTGTGGCGCTCCTGGGGGTCCTGCAGGGGATCGCGGTGGCGGTCACGCTCTCGATCCTGAACGTGTTCCGACGAGCATGGTGGCCCTACCAGACCACCCTCGGTCGCGTCCCGGGGATGCCGGGGCAGCCGACCGCGCCCTGCACCCAGAGGCCGAACAGATTCCCGGCCTCGTGATCTTCCGCTTCGACGCTCCTCTGTTCTTCGCCAATGCGCGCACGTTTCGCGATCAGATCCGCCACCTCGCCGCCGCCCAACCGCGCCCGCAATGGATCGTGATCGCCGCGGAACCGATCACCGACGTTGACACCACAGCGGCCGACATGCTCGCCGAGCTCGACGAGCAACTCAACGCAGACGGGACCTTTCTGGTATTCGCCGAACTCAAGGATCCCGTCCGCGACAAGCTCGAACGCTACGAGCTGATCGGTCCGCTCGATCCTCGTCACTTCTTCCCGACCCTCGATGCCGCTGTTGACGCGTTCCGTCAACAGACCGGCGGCGCATGGACGTCGACCGCCGAAACGCAATCACCGGGGTGAAGGACGCGCGGTTCTGCCCAGCGGGAGGTGCCACGTGGCATTCTCGGATCCGTGGCTGACAGAACTGTTGGATCGGAGCGGTGGATGGCCCTGTTCTTCGCGCTCGGCTCCGCGTGCTTTTTCATCGGTCCGTCTCCGGGGTACGCGCAGCTCGTCGGCGCGAGCGCCGATGCGATCACATTCTTCGTTGGCTCGATCCTGTTCACCGCCGGCGGAGCACTGCAAACCTGGATCGCGTTTCCGCAGCGCCATTCCGGCGCCGCGGGAAAGGCGGCATTTCGGGCGGCCGCGATCCAATCCGCCGGCACCCTGTTCTTCAACGTGACGACCTATCAGGCGCTGCACACATCCCTCTCGGACGCCAACTACAACCGACTCGTGTGGCGCCCGGACGCGTTCGGCTCGATCTGCTTCCTGGTCTCGGGTGCGATCGCCTATCACGCCTCGGCACGTAACGGCTGGCTCCCCAGGCGCGGGGAGCCGGGCTGGTGGGAGCCAGCGATCAACCTGCTCGGCTGCATCTTCTTCGGAATCTCCGCGATCGCCGGCTACCTCGTCCCATCGACCGGCTCGCTGCTCAACCTGGCGGCCGCGAACTGGAACACCGCGCTCGGAGCCGCATGCTTCCTGACCTGCGCGCTGGCCACACTGCTGACCGGCCGCAGCCACAAACCTGGGCTGCGACGACTGCACAGACTCGAACACGCGATCGAGCGCGACCGGGAGCGGATCGTTTGATAGCAGCGGTGCCAGGCTCGCGCCCGACCTCGCGTGATCGGATGGTCGCAGCCGGTGGTCGGACGTCGGGACACAACCAACGGGTCAGCAACGAGAACCTGACCCGGTCTCTGACGAACGAGCAGCAGCCCCGACGGCCGTGCTTGGCAACTGAGGGGCAGTTCCCGATGGCCCGGGCAGGGGTCGAACCTGCGCGCGACGGATTATGA
>CAVYRI010000008.1:0-130616 GCA_963770885.1 uncultured Solirubrobacterales bacterium
GCGACTGCTACGGGATTGGTGTCGCTCCCGTGTCGGTGATCGTGAACCCCTTGCCTTTGCCTTTACCGGTGTCGACCATGCAGGTGATCGCGGTCCGAGTCGCCTGGCAGCGGTACTGGTAGATCACGTCGACCTGGCCGCTCTTGAGCACGGGCGCGGACGGGTCCCAGTTCTGGACGCAGGCCTCTAATCCGCTTTGAGTTGGCTGCCAGGCGCAGGTGTCGAGCTGCCCGTTTGGGCGCAAATAGGCGGAGTACTCCTGGCCTCCGGTGAACCGGTTGGCGTCGTAGAGGCAGGCGGCCTGCCTGACACCGGGGCTGTCGTTGAAAAGGCACCAGATCTTGCGGTCGGGTGAGAGGAAGTCGGAGAGGTGGACTGGCGTCCTCCCTTGACGACCCGTTCTCACCCTCTTGAAGCTTTTTGCGATCTCCAGGAAGTGCGCCAGGGAGATGTGCCGGCTGTCGAGTTGGATCGCGTAGTGCTTGGAGACGTCCTCAGGCACGAAGAGCAGGAAGGACCCGTCCGTCTCGCCGTCCTTGACCCTGCACTTTGGCCAGGTTGGGCACTGGACGAGCACGCCAACCTTGACGCCGTTGATCGTGGTCGTGGCGACCTGGCTAGCGACGCCAGGCTGCCCGCAGCGGCTGGTATCGCCCGGCTCGTAGATCCCGAAATGAGGGCCCGCGTGTGACTGCGAGTTCCCCCAACCAGCCGTCAGGCACCCCGTATAGCGGGCAAGCCTCACCCCATCGAATCTGAGGCCGAGAGTCTGCAGCGGTCTATAGACCGGAAAGGCCGCGCGCTGCGCGACCGTGCCCCACGTCGCCGCCACGTTGCCAGCCGCAGCCGCCGACAGAGCGGCCGCGATCACCGCAATCATCGACACAACGACAACGAAGCGCCTCATACGACCTACGTCACAGATACGCAAACCGCGCCTCATAAGCGTCCTCCTCCCCGGTCACGCGCATCCAGTCGCGCTATGCCTCGAGAACATACGCCAGGCTGGTGCGATAAGCAACTTTCTCGTGCCGTTCGCGGTCAACCGCCCGACGCACGATCTTGGCGGGTTGCTGTGGCGGAGACCAGCGACAGCCGCCGATAGCGCGACGACAAGAAACGCGAGCACTTCGGTCGACTTCCCTCTGATCGAAACGGAGCAGTCTGCGCCCGGCTGCTCGGAGCCCAAGCGACAGCGACGCGTAAGGCAGCCCGGAGCCGGAGGGCCCGGGTAGGATCGCTTCGAAGGTCGGTTCATTGGGCGTGGAGGGCTCCGATTCGAATGGCTGTCATCTGCCCTGGCCCGAACGTCAGGATTCCACTGGTTGGGGGGAGACCGGCAGGTGAACAGTCCATGACGAAATTCTGCGTCCTCACTGATGCCGGCCCCACGGTGGCGGATCCCATGAGCACCATCGGCTCTTCGCCATCCGGTTTGAGCGTGATGGACATCGAGTCCGCGGCGCTCGTATGGGCGGTCGCGATGGAGCAGCTCAGCGTCTCGGTACCACTCGACTGGTTGACGAGGGGTGCCTTGGCGAAGACCACGTAATTGCCCGCCGGCAGCGTCATGGAAGCGACTTGTTGCGGGCCGCCCAGGGTCCCGGTGAAATTCTTGGCGGCAACGGCGGTGGTGAAGGCGTCGCTGAGACCTTGCGGGCCGGGGCGGCCGGCGGGCATGCACGGTGTTGATGATCTCGGTCGTGTCGATTCCTTGGAGGTAGGTGCTCGTGACGCCCAGGTGCGCGTGCCCGGGCTGGCGCTGGATGACCGGCAGCGGGACCCCCTCGCGCGCCACCTCGACCGCGTGCGCGTGCCGTAATTGATGCGGAGCGAACCTCCGTCGCACGCTCGCCTGGACGGCGAGCCGCCGCAGCTCGCTGCGCGCGCCGGTCGGTGACCAGATCCGCCCGCGGGTCGCGCCGTCAATGACGCACAGGAATGGGCCGACCGGCAGCTCGAGGCGGTGGCGCTGCCACGGCTCGATCTGCTCCCACCCCCAATCGTCCATCCCAACCTCACGCCGTTTGCCGCCCTTACCGTGGCGCACGAGAATCGAACCGCGCCTGGGCTCGAGGTCGGTCTCCGCGAGACGGAGCGCCTCGTTGATCCGCAACCCCGCCCGCCACAAGATCACCACCAGCGCCCTGACACGCGCGCCGTGGATCGTCTCGCCCGCGGCGCGCATGACCGCGATGATCTCCTCGACCCTCGGCGGGTCGGCCGGATAGACGCGACCCTTGTTCTCGGCGAGCAGCCCGCCCGGTGTCCCGGCATGGTCGCGGGTGAGCGCCGACGGCCGGCAGAGTCAAGCAAGGTGGACATGAATCCTCCAGAGATAGATCGCGCCGCACCACGCAGCGTCGTACCTCGGAGCTTCGTTGCTGCCCGCTGAGGACTGCTCACTTTCGATCGATCTGCGACAGCCGTTCAGGCTGTCTGGACGAGATGGCGTCGAGCTTCCTCATAGAGCGGCTCCGAAGCCATGTCGGCCCCATCGGGCCAAGCAATCGTTCCCAGCTCGGGGTCAACCCTGACGCGCGCAAAGTACGTCGGGTCGCGCAGCGGCTCAAACACACCACCCCACTCCCGCGTCTGAAACTCGACATCCCCGACGGTGCCATCGGCGAACGTCAGCCGCAGGCAATAATCGCCGAGGACCTCCACTGCGATGACATCAACCAGCTGCATAACGAAACCCATGCTCGGGGAGCGGATCGATCTCTTGAAGCGGCTCGTCACGGCGCGCCCGCTCCCAGTTCTGGGCCAGCTCGTCTCGGTGCAGCGAAGCTCACTCAGCGACCAGCCTCAGAGCGCGATTCGGAAGCTCGCCGGCGATGAGGCTTCCATCCAGCCCGATCGACGCAGCCACCGGCGTAACGAGCGTGGAAATGAGGGCGAGCGTGATCGCCCTCATTCCAGAACATAAGAATCGTGATCCCATAGAAGGCGCTAATCCGAGGCACCAACCCAGGCTACGGTCGCGCTCGGTCGCCGCCCAACGGCCGTCGCATGTCGATCGATCGTTGGGCAGCGACGCCACCTCCGACGCCATCGCATGTTGGAGTGGACGTCGCACCGACACCGGTCAGCGCCCTGACATTCGAAACGCCGCTCGCCCCGAATCTGGATTGAAACAACGGTCCTATGCCGGTAGGTTCGCGTTCTACCCGATCGAGGTGGTGGTGTGGGCATTCGCCTGATCGCCATCACCAGGGAAGGGGGTCAAGGGGTGTCTCTAGATCAGAAGAGGGCGCGGTGGTTCGGCGTGCTCTTCCTCATCACGTTCGTCACGTCGATCCCAGCGCTGGCACTTTACGAGACCGTGCTCCGACATCCGGAGCGCTACATCGCGGGTGCTGGGCACGACAATCAGGTCTTGCTCGCAGCGCTGCTTGAGCTGCTGCTGATCATCGCGAACATCGGCACCGCGGTCGTGATCTTCCCGATCCTTAGACGACAGAACGAGGAGCTGTCGCTCGGCTACGTGACCGCCCGCCTGGTCGAGTGCACGTTCATCCTCGTCGGCATCCTCTGCATGCTCGCGATCATCACGCTGCGTCAACAAGTTGCGGGTCCGGCCGAAGGCACGGTCGCCTACACCCTCGCCGCGATCAAGGACTGGACGTTCCTCCTAGGCCCGGGCTGGGTCGTCGGCTGGGGGAACGGGCTGATCCTCGGCTACCTGATGTACCGCTCGGGCCTAGTGCCGCGACGGGCAACGTGGCTCGGCCTCGTCGGCGGACCGCTGATCATCGTGTCCGGCACGGCCATCATGTTCACCGGCAACGAACCGAGCCACGCGCTGCACTCGCTGCAAGCGATCGTGACCATCCCGGAGTTCGCATGGGAACTCTTCCTCGGCGTCTACTGCACGATCTGGGGTTTCAGGCCCGATGCCCCGATCCTTTCGGGGAGCAGAAGCAACGGCGCCGGAAGCGCGTTCCGGTAGGTCGCGTCCGAGACTGCTGGTCTTCGATCAACTCACCACTCGGCTCGGTTTTGGGGGCAACTCCTGCTTTCGGTGCTGGTGTGCTTGCTGTTGCTCTCCTTATTAGCTACTTGCCCCGGATAAACAGTCGGGGTTAGGCGGCGATTTGGAGGCCGCCGGGGGTGCGGTTGGCGCCGGCTGTGACGGCGATGGTGTGGGTGAGGCTGGCGGCGAGGAGGTGCTGGGAGCGGGTGTTGAGGTGGTAGATCGAGTAGGCGGCTTGGGTGCGGGTGAGGCGATGTTGATCGCGGAGTCGGAGGATCGCGTCGGCGAGGTGGGCGCGTTGTTGGGGGGTGTCGATCTGCTCGGTCACGGTGCGCAGCTCTTCCCAGCCGCGGTCGGGATCGTCGTCAGCGACCGCGCTTTGCAGGCGCTGCAGTTCCGGGGTGATCAACGCTGGGAGCTTGACGTGCAGGGACAGGTCGGTCGTGGGGAGGTCGAACAGGCCTTCCCAGAGGATTTCGAGCGCCTGGTCTGAGAGGTGAGCGAGGTCATGGACGGCGTCGTGGGCGAGCGTCGCGAGGTGCGCGCTGGCGAGTTGGTCTTCGGAGGGGCCGCGGTGCTCGCCGCAGCAGCGTTTGACTTTGCGGCCTGAGCCGCAGGGGCAGGGCTGGTTGCGTCCGGGTCCGGGCATGGGTCCTCCGCGCGATCGGGTGCTGTGCAGAGTGGCATCGCCGTCGGTCAGAAAGCCATTCGTTCCGTCTGGTGCGTTTAAGACACTTCGCCTGCTTATGAATGGTTTTCTGATCTGGTGGAGGTGCGATGCTGACGCTCGTGAGCGGGCCGGTGGAGTGTCTGTGGGACGAGGTGCTGCCGATCGAGGTGCGCGAGTTGCCGGGCGATCTCGCGCGGCTCGATCGGGTGCTGTCAGATTCGCTGTTGCTGTTCCCGATCGCCCAGGCGTGGGCGCCGGGCGCGCGGGACCGGGGGCGCCCGTCGATCTCGATGGCGACCTTCGTGCGGTTGATGGTCGTCAAGCAGCGGACCGGCTGGGGGTACGAGACGTTGGTGCGGGAGGTGTCAGACTCGCTGCATCTGCGGCGGTTCTGTCTGATCGGGATCGATCAGCGGGTGCCGGACGAGTCGACGGTCCGCAAGCTCGCCCGCCGGCTCGGTGTCGGCGTGGTGCAAGAGATCACCAGGATGGTGATCGAGAAGGCGCAGCGCGAGACACGGTTCCGGGCGCGTGCGGCGAGGATCGACTCGACGGTCGTCGAGGCCGACATCCGCTACCCGTCCGACGCGATGCTCGCCCTGCAAGGCGCCAGGACGCTCGCGCGCGAGGGCCGCAAGCTCTCACGGATGATCGGCGCCACGACGGGCCGGGTCCGCGATCGGTCCCGGACGATCGGCAAGACGGTTCGCGCGATCTCCAAGACGCTGGCCAGGCGGACCGGCGAAGCCAAAGCAGCCGTGATGGCACTCAACCAGCAGGCCGGGCAGCTGATCGCCCGCTCCGCCCGGGAGGCCAAACGGCTCGCCGCTGCTGCCAGAGCCTGCGCCCGCGGCCGCGGCGCGAAGGCGAAGCTGCAGAGCGCCGAGAAGCTGCAGGAGCTCGCGGACCGCTGTGGGAAGGTCGCCGAGCAGATCGATCGTCGCGTCCGCGGGCTGAAGATCACCAGCCGGCTGGTGTCAATCGCAGACCCCGACGCCCGACCGATCCGCAAAGGCAAGCTCGGCAAACCGACCGAGTTCGGGTACGTCGCGCAGATCTGCGAGGTGACCGAGAACACCCGCAAGGGCGCCCGCGGGTTCATCCTCCCCGCCGGGCACCAGCTCGGGAACCCCGCCGAGAACACGCTGTTACCGCACACCGCCGGCGAGCTCGAACGCGCTGGGATCTGTCTACGGGAGATCGTCGCCGACGGCGGCTTTCAGCCCGGCCCGACCAAAGAGGCGTTCCGCGACCTGGGCGACGAGCAGATCCAGATCTCCGGCCGCCACGAACCCGGCAGCCGACGCACCCGCAAACGCAGAGCCCGCTACCGAACCGGGATCGAGGGCCGGATCAGTCACCTCAAACGCGGCTACGGCATGCGCCGATCCCGGCTCAAAGGAGATGACGGGATGCAGATCTGGACCGGATGGGCGATCCTCGCCTACGACCTCGACACCCTCGCCATCCCCACCCACTGAAACACTTCACCAAGCCCGACTCCACCCGGGCGACCATTCATAAGCCTGACTCGGCCGCGTCATCCTGGCGCGGCCGTTTCACTCCCGGCCGTTTATCCGGGGCAAGTAGCTAGCACCCGTGATCCCCGCCGATCGTGGCTTCCGACTCTCGCTTGGTGCTGCGACCCGGCGCGACGCTTGTGAAGTGGGGTCCGCTGCCCGTGCGAGGGCTCACCCGGGGAAGGGTCGTTCGTACGGATGGGCGATGCGGGTGAGCTCGCCTCGGACGTCTGGCACGAGCAGCGTCACCCACCGGCGTGGCTGGGTCGGGTCCTCGAGTTCCTTTCGCGTCAGATCGTCGGCGAGCGCCTCATCGCCGATCACACCGAAATCAAAGGGGGCCGCTCTCGCGATACGGGTGGCGATATCGACAAGGAAGTCATCGATCACCTTGCGCCACGCGTAAGGGGCCAAGAGGCTCTCGGGGGGGACGGAGGGGTCGCCCTCGAAAAGCGAGTTGGCGCGCGGATCGACTGCGACCATGGCTTCGACCGGCAGGTCGAAGTCAAGCCAGTCGTCTCCGGACTCGTCGAGGTGGCGCGCAATGGAGGAGCACAACGTTGATCCGAATCCCGGGATCGCGGCGATGCCGACCAGCGCCCCGTGCCGCTGCTGCGATTCAAGGCTCGGTTCAACACGCGGCTGCGATCGGTCCACCAACTTGGAGGTCCAGCAACCCTCCAGCGATGAATCTCCCCAGCACGCTCGGATCGCGGCGTCGAGGCGGGCAGTGTCGCGCCGCCCCCAGACGATCGAGAGCTGGTAGAAAGGGCCCATCCAGTTCTCCTCGGATGTCAGATCGAGCGGCACGGCCTTAGTCTGGCACCCGACACTGGCCCTAGCCCTCACCGCGCCAGCCAACAGCCGGGCCACCCGCGGCACTGCCGTCGCTAGCCAGCACGGGCGAGCCTGCAAGCGCGTCGACTCTCTCGAAACCAACACTCCCGACGCCGGGAGCAAGCGTGTCGCTCCGGGCTAATTGCGACATCGCGGCGGTGCGTCCCGGATCGCCCTCAAGCCAGTGCGGTTTGAGAGTGCTGCTTGTCGATCAAACCGGAATTGCCACGGTGGGGCTGAGTCAGGCAGGATCTGGCAGCGAGTTCAGCCAGGCAAAAAGGTCGACCGCTGCAACTACGTCCGTCCGAGCCTCCTCGAGGCTTGGGGGTTCGCCACGGTGAGCGACGTTGTTGCGGTGCGTGAAGAGTCTCTTGACCTTCTCGAATAGCTCCGGGTCGTCCTCGTGAAATGATCGGCAGACCGCGCGGCCTTGATGGTCTTGTGCGGCAACTCTGCGACGGCCACTTCCACCTCGCGGAAGCTCCCCAGGATGATGTCGACCAACGGCCTTTTCTCGCCCGGGGTCTTGCCAGCGAGGGTCGTCTTGATCTTGACCTCCGCAGCGATAGCTGCAAGAAGGATGGCCCTCCGGACGTCGCGGCGCACGGTTTGCCAGTCATGTTCAACCGAGGGCCCGGTGAGAGTTTCGCGTGCGTCAGCTAACAAGACGTCGGGGTACTCGGAGCAAGGCCGCTAGCCAGCCGGTCGGCGACCTGATCGAGTTCCGCCGCGGTCAAACCGCCATCCAGACCGAACACCTTGACGTGAAGCACAGGGCTATAGCTCGCATTCCTAACTCGCTTGCCCGAGGCAACAACACCTACCTGCGCAGGGTCCCCGGCTTCAGCGCAAAGCCCGGTTATGACCTCGCGAGCGGGTTGGGCGTGCCGCAATTCGCGGCGCTGGCGACAGCGGTTCCCGCAGCGGGGTCGTGAAGAGCGGCTGAAGTGGCTCGAACCTCGATCTTCTGCATGGCGCTTTGTTGTCGGAAGTCCTGCGCCAAAAGCGCGCTGTGCCTCGCAACGCAAGAGCGCGCGCGTGCCGTCCGTTATTAGACGCGGCGAGAACTCGGCACGAGAGAAACCGGTGGCCGGCGTAATGAACATCAACCCAACGGAGAGGTAAAAGTGGTTATGCCAGTGTGTCCGCAGTGCGGCGGTGGGGTTGGTGGTGCCGATGCATTTTGTGCGCAGTGCGGCAGTCAGGTCATGCAGACCGGCGCATCGGGGGCCGCGTCATTAGTTTCAGACCCGCCGGCCGAGAAGCCTGCCAGCTCGCCAGGATCAAGTCCGCCCGTGAGCCAATCGATCTCGGTGGCAATGCCGCAGTGGGGACAGCTGACCAGGAACGGTTGGTGGCTGCTCGGTGGTGTGCTGCTGGTGTTCATCGGTTCGCTTCTGCCATGGGCCCAGGCGAGCGTCGGCGGGGTCACCGCAATCTCATCCCATCCCGGTGGCGGCGGTGTGGTCATCTTCCTGTTTCTGGTGATCTGCACCGTTGTGGCCGCGTGGCCGCTCCTGACCGGAGTGCTGTCAAAGCGACGCCTGCTCGGCACGACGGCGGTCGTCGCGATACTGACGCTCCTCGCGATAACGAACTGGTCGGATCTGAGCAAGGCACAGCAGCAGGCCACCGGTGGACTTACCGGCGGATTCGTGACCGTCAGCGCGGGCTCAGGGCTCGTGCTTTACACGGTGGGTGTCGTGGTGCTGTGCGTCTTGATCGTCCGACTCTGGCTCTTCCGTCGCCATGCGCCCCACAGAGGAGCACCGTCATGACATCTCGACTCGGCTTTCCCCGTCGATCCCTCTCCGCGCTGGCGTGCGGCGCAACGCTGCTCGGCGTGAGCGCGTGCGGTAGCAGCACACCGCAGGTCTCGCAGGCCCTGAAGTCGAAGCTCGAGAGCACTCTCGAGAGAGTCCCCCTGACGGCGGCGAAAGCCACGGAAGTCACCGACTGCCTGGTCCCGGCGCTCAAGGCCCACGGGATCACCACGCTAGCCGCCGCCAACTCCTACGGCAGTGTCCTCCCATCTTCGTTGAAGTCTGCGGAGCTGACCTGCTTGAAGAAGGCGGGACTCACCAGCTCGAGCACCGGCGGATAACCGGAGCCACGCGGCCGCCAGGATCGCGAGCGCGGAGCCCATCGATTGGCGAGCATAACCCGCCTCGCTCACACACACCGGCCGTTTTCTCGCGCTGCGGACGGGACGTCGAGATGAGGGCAAACCGGCTCTTTCGAGCTGGTCGCCCCGCCCCTGCTGCTACGGGCTAGAAGCGGAAGCCTGAGGGACACGCGACTGACTGGGTGCGTCGCTGCCCGCCGCCCGAGTTCGTGATCTGCGATGGACGAGATTCACGGTTCGGTCCTTCGGCACCCCGCTGCCGAGAGGGTGCCGGAGATTCCTGATCCACGCGTTCTACGGTAAATGAGCGTAGACGTCAGATCAGCGATTACCCTGACATCACGCAAATCGCCGGAGCAAGCTGCCGTGTTGCTCGATGCCTATCTGGCGGAGGCCCATGAGCGAGCGCGTGAGGCCGAGATCGAGGCCTGTGGGAAAACTGTGGGAAAAAACACCGCCGTATCCAACGGTCTGGACCGGCCTTGAGCGGCTGCCAGCGGTCGACCTCGGTCAGTCTCAACCCGAAATATGCCCGCATAGGGGCATATTCTCGGCTGGATCAACGGAGAGGGAGGGATTCGAACCCTCGATGGACGAAACCGCCCATACCGGTTTTCGAGACCGGCGCATTCAACCGCTCTGCCACCTCTCCGGTGGGGCGGCAACAAATTAGAGCAAGCGTGCGGGTGGCGGCAGCGTAGCCGCGCTCGCGTGGCAGCCGTGGCGGCGCGCGGACTCAGCGGCGCTCGGCGAAGAACGCGCGCAGCAGGTCGGCGCACTCCTCGGCGAGCAGGCCCGACTGCACCTGGGGGCGGTGGTTGAGGCGCTGCTCGCCGAGCACGTCGAGCACGCTGCCCGCGGCGCCGGCCTTGGGATCGGCGGTGCCGAACACGACCCGCGGGCACCCGGGCCAACACAATCGCTCCCGCGCACATCGCGCACGGCTCGAGGGTCACGTACAGGACTGAGTCGAGCACGCGCCAGCTGCCGAGCGCGCGCGCGGCTTCGCGGAGCGCGATCATCTCCGCGTGGGCCGTCGGATCGGCGCGCAGTTCGCGCTCGTTGTGGCCGAGTTCCGATCACCTCGCCGTCGCTGACGACGATCGCGCCGACCGGAGTGTCGTCGTGCTCGACGGCTCGTGATGCCTCGCGCAACGCCAGACGCATGAAGTACTCATCGCGGGGGAAGAAATGCGAGCTCATGGGCTAAACCGCAACAAATATGTCGATACCTTTCATCAGGGCAACTTCGGGCCCTCCGATGATGTCTTAAGCATCAGCCGCGCGGACATGAAGCCCGGCGGCGCCTTACCACTCGTATGCGAGATCGGCATTTGCACCCGCGTCTGATCCGGGCGACCTTGGTCGCATCGGTGATCGCGTTCGTGGGGACCGCCGTCATCGGCACGGGAACAGCGAGTGCCGCCCCGCGGGCACCGCATATCGCGCGCGCCGGCCGGACCGCGCTCGGCTACGTGCCACACGAGGTGCTCGTCGGCTACCGGCCGGGCCCGCTCACGACCGTGACCTCCGACCTCGAGCTGCGGATGGGGATCCGCAGACCCGCCTCTGCGCCGGCGCCGCACTCCGCGCTGCTGCGCCTGCCTCGCGGCGAGAGCGTCCGCTCGGCGATCCGCCGGCTGCGCCACGAGCCTGGTGTCAGCTACGCCGAGCCGAACTTCATCGCCCACGAGGCCGGCGCGTTCTTCCCCGACGACCGCGGTCGCGCCAACCGCCCTCAGGGCTGGGAACAGCTGCAGTGGAACATGATGCCCCTGACCGGCGTTGACGCCCCTCAGGCGTGGGCCAACCTGATCGCGGACCATCGGGCCGGAGGTCGTGGCGTGGTGATCGCGGTGCTCGACACCGGGGTCGCCTATCGCAACTGGCGCAGGTTCCGGCTCTCGCCCGACTTCAAGGGGACGCGGTTCGTCCATCCCTACGACTTCGTCGCGAACAACAAGTACCCGCTCGATCGCAACGGCCACGGGACGTTCGTGGCCGGGGTCCTCGCCGAGGCGACCAACAACCGCCTGGCGCTTACCGGCCTCGCCTACGGCGCGTCGATCATGCCGGTCCGGATCCTCGACAAGAACGGGCTTGGAGACGAGTCGACGATCGCCCGCGGGATCCGCTACGCGGTCAAACACGGGGCCCAGGTGATCAACCTGAGCCTCGAGTTCCTGCCAAGCCAGGTGACCTCGGCGGCGGAGATTCCGCAGATCGTCAGCGCGATCAATTACGCCCACTCACGCGGGGTCACGGTCGTCGGGGCGGCCGGCAACGACCAGACCAACAAGATCGCCTACCCGGCACGCGCCCGCAACGTGATCTCGGTAGGGGCGACGACCAAGGACCTGTGCCTGGCCGACTACTCCAACGGCGGCGACGGGTCTGGACCTGGTCGCGCCCGGCGGCGGCGATGACGCCGCGATCGCCACCGACCCGCAGTGCCACCCGGACCGCAACCTGCCGTCGATCTACCAGCTGACGCTGACCGACCCGCCTCGCTGGGGCCGGTTCGGGTACCCCAACTACTACGTCGGGACGTCGATGTCAGCGCCCGAGGTCGCCGCGACCGCCGCGTTGGTGATCGCCAGCGGCGTGATCGGCCCACGTCCGACGCCTGCCGCAGTCCTCGCCCGGCTCGAGGCAACCGCGGTCCAGCTGGGCCCGACAAAGCCCAATTCGCAGTACGGATACGGGCTGCTTGACGCCGGCGCGGCCACCGCCCCGCTGAGCGCGCCTCCGCCAACCTAGGACCCACCGGGCCGACGCAGCACCCCGACAGCGCGTCGCTACGACGTGCGGACGATCATCACCGAGCAGGGCGCGTGATGCGAGACCTTGTTCGGAACCGAGCCGAGCAGGAACCGGGTCGCGCCGGTCATCCCCTTGTTCCCGACCACGATCAGGTCACAGCGCTGCTCCTCCGCCACGTCGAGGATCGCGTCAGCAGCATCGCCGACCCGGGCGAACGTCTCGACCTGCTCGACGCCGGCCCCGCGGGCCTGGGCGGCCAGCGTCTCGAGCAGCGCCAGCACGTCCTCGCGCTGATTGACCGCCCATTGAATGTCCTCACTCGAATCCGTGCGCGCGCTGCGCAGCCTGCCCTCGGGCACCGGCTCGTAGGCACTGACAATGCTCAGCCGAGCGCGGAGCGCACGCGCCAGCTCGACCGCCTGGGTGACCGCGACCGACGCGGTCTGCGAGCCGTCCGTGCCGACGATGAGCGAGCCGATCGGGGCTGCCACGGCGTGCGGCCGTCCTCAGGCGAGCCTCGTGATCGCGATCACCATCCCGACGATCACGAAGAAGACGATCGCTGCCTGGGTCCAGAAGAGAAATCGAGGCATCGATCACCAAAGCTATCGTCCTGCGCATGGCGGAGCCTCTGAGTCCGGCGCTCAAAGCCGTCAGTGACGCGGTCCTGGCGGTCGCCTCGCAGCTGTCAGTCGATGAGGTGCTGCAGCGTCTGGTCGACTCCGCGCGCGAACTCGCGGGCGCTCGTTACGCCGCGCTCGGGATCCCGGACGGCACGGGAGGATTCAGGCGCTTTCTCGTCGCCGGAATGAGTGATGAGCTGATCGCCGCGATGGGCCCGCTGCCCCGGACGCACGGGATGCTCGGGGCGATGCTGCACTCCAGCGGCGCCTACCGAACCGTTGACATCCATGACGATCCCCGGTTTCGCGGCTGGTGGCCGGACCGCCACCCCAATATGCGGTCCTTCCTCGGGGTCCCGATTCGTGCGCGCGGCGAGGTGATCGGCGCCTTCTACCTGACCGAGAAGGACGGTGGCGACGCTTTTGACGAGCTCGACCAGGAGCTGATCGAACTGCTCGCCGCCCACGCGGCGATCGCGATCACCAACGCCAGGTTGTACGAGCGAAGCCGCGAGCTGTCGATCCTGTCTGAGCGCAACCGGTTGGCGCTCGAGCTCCACGACGTCGTCAGCCAGAAGCTGTTCAGCCTCAACCTGAGTGCCGAGGCGGCCTCGACCCTGCTCGATCGTGACTCGGTGGCCGCCCGCGCGCAGCTCGATCGGGTTCGCGCGCTGGCTCGCGAGGCGCTGGCGGAGCTGCGCACCCTGATCCTCGGACTGCGCCCCGCCGACCTTGACCAGGACGGGCTCGAGGGGGCGCTGCGCAAGGAGGTCGCGATGCTCACTCGGGTCCACGGAATCGAGGTCGAGCTCGAGGTCGACGACCCGCCGCGGCCGGCCGACGATGACGAACGCGAGCTCGAGGTGCTGCGAATCGCGCACGAGGCACTCCATAACGCGGTCCGCCACGCGGCCGCGCAGCGGGTGGTCGTACGGCTTGACGGGCGCGGTTCGGTGCTCAAGCTCGAGGTCACCGATGACGGGGTCGGGTTCGACCCCGACGACCCGGAGCTGCGCTCGCGCCATCTGGGGCTGACCTCGATGGAGGAGCGCGCCCAGGAGCTCGGCGGCACGCTTGAGCTGAGCTCGGCCCACGGCCAGGGAACGCGGATCGCGCTCGAGGTACCGCGGCCGTGACCGACGGCCCGATCCGGGTGCTGATCGTCGATGACCACGCGGTCGTCCGGGAGGGGCTGCGGACATTCCTCGAACTCCAGGATGGGATCGAGGTCGCCGGCGAGGCGGCCGACGGGATCGAGGCCGTCGACCGCGCCGCCGAGCTCGAGCCCGACGTGATCCTGATGGACCTGGTTATGCCCCGGCTGGACGGCGTCGGCGCGATGCGGACTGTCCGCGAGCGCTCGCCGCGCAGCAAGGTGATCGTGTTGACGAGCTTCCTTGATGACGAGCGGCTGATGCCGGCGGTGCAGGCGGGCGCCGACGGCTACCTGCTCAAAGACGTCGAACCGGCTGAGCTGGCGAGAGCGATCCGGACAGCGCAGGCGGGCGAGGCGATGATCGCGCCGACCGTTGCCGGGCGGCTGCTGCGGACCCTGTCACGGCCGCCCGTGGCCGCCCCACTCGACGGCGAGCGGCTCACCCGGCGCGAGCACGAGGTGCTCGAGCTGCTCGCCGCCGGGCGCTCGAACAAGCGGATCGCGTTCGAGCTCGGCATCGCCGAGAAGACCGTCAAGACCCACGTCGGCCACCTGTTCGCCAAGCTCGGCGTCACAGATCGCACCCAGGCGGCGCTGATCGCCGTGCAGAGCGGGCTCGTCGGCGGCCCACGGTCCTAGGACCAATTACCGCTGGAAAGCGAGACCATCGGCCGCCTAGCGTGGTGGTCATGCAAACAGCAATCATCACCGGGGCCTCGCGCGGACTCGGACTCGCCCTCGCGCGGGAGCTCGCACAACGCGACTACAGGCTCGTGATCGACGCCCGCGGTCAGCACGATCTGGAGCGGGTCGCGGGCGAGCTGCGCCGGGAGACGGATGTCAGGGCGCTCGCGGGCGACGTCACCGACGAATGGCACCGCGGCGCGCTCGTCGCCGCGGCCGGCGAGCGGATCGACCTGCTCGTCAACAACGCAAGCACGCTCGGGCCGAGCCCGCAGCCCGACCTGGAGCGCTACCCGCAGGAGGAACTCAAGCGCGTCTATGACACCAACCTGCACGCCCCCCTCGCTCTCGTTCAGGCCGCGCTGCCACTGATCCCGCCCGGCGGGCGGATCATCAACGTCACCTCCGACGCGGCGCTCGAGCCCTACGCGGGCTGGGGCGGCTACGGTTCCTCGAAGGCCGCGCTCGAGCAGCTGACGGCGATCCTCGGCGCCGAGCAACAGCAGCTTCGCGTCTACGCCGTCGACCCGGGCGACATGCGGACGCAGATGCACCAGGAGGCGTTCCGCGGCGAGGACATCTCCGATCGCCCACCGCCCGAGGAGAGCGTGCCCGGACTGCTCGAGCTGATCGAGGGTGACCTGCCGAGCGGCCGCTACCGAGCGCACGAGATCCTGGCCGAGGAGCCGGCCGCACGATGAGCGCGCTCGCGTTCGACCTGCCGCACGCGCTGGAGGCGACGGCGCCGCCGGAATCTCGCGGGATCGACCGGGACGCGGTCCGGCTGCTGGTCGCCGATCGCGACGACGGCTCGGTGATCCACACCCGCTTTGACCGCCTGGCGCGGCTGCTGGTTGCTGGAGACCTGGTCGTGGTCAACGTTTCGGCGACGCTCGCCGCCGCGGTGTCGGGCCGCCGGACTGACGGCTCGCCGGTGCGGGTCCACTTCGCGACCCGGGCTCCCGAGCTCGACGAGAGCTGGCGCGTGGTCGAGCTGCGCGGCGCTGACGGATCTCGTCCCGAACGCGGGCGCGCCGGCGACAGGATCGAGCTCGACGGCGACGGCCGGCTCGAGCTCGCCGCGCCCTACGCGACGGGATCGCGGCTGATGCTCGCACGGTTCGACGGGTCGGCGCCGGTCGAGGAGTATCTCGAGCGCCACGGCGAGCCGATCCGCTACGGCTACGTCGATCGTCCCTGGCCGCTTGACGCCTATCAGAATGTCTACGCGATCGCTCCCGGCAGCGCCGAGATGCCCAGCGCCGGCCGTCCCTTCACCGCGGAGCTGATCTGCGAGCTGATCGCGCGCGGCGTGATGGTTGCGCCGATCACGCTCCACACCGGCGTCTCGTCACCCGAGCGCCACGAGCCACCGTTTCCCGAGCAGTACCGCGTTCCGGCGATGACCGCGCGGTTGGTGAACGCCGCTCACGCCGCCGGGGGACGAGTGATCGCGGTCGGAACGACCGTCGTCAGGGCGCTCGAGACCGTCGCCCGTCCCGACGGCACCGTCGCCCCTGGTTCGGGGTGGACAGGGCTGGTGATCGGGCCCGAACGCGAGATCCGCGCGGTCGACGGGTTGATCACCGGCTGGCACGAGCCGCAGGCGTCACATCTGCAGATGCTCGCCGCGATCGCGGGTGACGAGCTGCTCGAACGCTCGTATCACGAGGCGCTGCGCCGCGGGTACCTGTGGCACGAGTTCGGCGACAGCCACCTGATCATCAGCCGGCGACGCGGCGCTCTACACGCCGCGGAGCGCCTGGGTCAGGGCGCAGCTCGCGGCGGTGCAGACCGTCGAGCAGGCTGATCGCGCGCGGCTCTGCACCGGGCTCGATCAGCACCGCACCACCGGGCCAGTAGGGATGGGGCGGCGTCGCGCGGTCGACAAGCATCGGCTCATAGAGCCACGAGCCGCTGTTGACCAGCCGGGCCCCGCGCCCGCCCGGGCGCCAGCGCGCGGGCAGGTCTGAGTCCAGCGGCCCGAGCCGGTGTACGTGGCCGAAGATCACCCACTCGGCTTCGATCCCGAGCTGGGCGAGCGCGCGCGCCATCGCCGGCAGCGCCGCGCGGCGCATCTGCAGGTCGGCCGCCGCCGCGGTGAGCGGCGTCATCCGGGCGCTCATCAGCAGCCGGGGGAGATGGGGCAGGACCGTGACGCGCACCACGTTGGCAGTCGCATCGACCCCGCGCTGCAGCGCCCGGCCCGCGACCGTGTCCCGGCTGTGGTGCGAGCGGATCCGTCCGTGCTCGTAATCGAACGGCACCGCGGTCCGGTGCAGGCGGCCGCCAAGCACGCCCAGCGGGAGGCCGATCGGTGACTCGGGGATCAGATGGTGGTCCAGATAGTGGCCGTGCGTGGCGTAGATCCGCTCGTCGAGCCAGACACCGGGGTAGCGAACCTCCACGGGCGCTGGGCCCAACCACGAGATCACCGCCGCGAGCGCCTGGGTGATCGTCGGATCAAGCCAGGTGTCGTTGGTCAGGTTCGCTCCGTGGACGCGCACCCAGGCTCTGATCAGCGGCGCGTCATGGTTGCCGAGTACGAGCACGACTTCGCCCGACGCCATCCGCTCGCCGATCGCACGCAGGACGGGCTCGGCCGCAGCCAACGAGCGGCGAGGGTGACGGGTGATCAGCTCGAAGGTGTCGCCGAGCAGCACGAGCCGGTCGATGTCCCGCAGGGCGTCGAGCAGGATCGCCAGTGGCGCGCTCACCCGCAGGACATCGTGTTGCACGCGGGTGCCGAGATGCAGATCTGAGATGACCAGTGTTCGCAAGCCGCACGACGATACCCAGCGCGGCGCGGAGCGCCCGCGATCCGCCCGGCGTCCTAGGCGGTGACGAGCGTCTCGAAGCGCAGCGCCGCGCCGCGAGCCACGACGATCACGGGCGACGTCGCCTCTTCGATCGCGTGCTGGGAGCGCGAGCTGATCGTGACCCGACCGGCCGGGGCCTCGGCGCGCGAGCCAATGACCAGCAGGTCCACGCGGCGATCGCCATCGACGACGGTCGCGTCAAGCCGGTCGGCGAGCGAGAAGGCGGTCTCGATCGCGGCCTCATCAGCCGAGCCCGAGAGAACGCCGATCGTCTCGATCCGGGGCTCGGCGATCGCGCCGTAGGCGGCCGGCGCGATCGCGACCGCGGCGGGGCCGCGCTCGAGCAGCGCCTGCGCCGACCGGCACGGTGCGACCCGTCCAGCGGCGGTGCGGTACTCCGATCCGAACACGATCAGGTCGGCACGTTCGTGCTCGGCCAGCCACCCGAGACCGTCGGCCGTGCAGCCGCTCAGCACCACACGGCGGTCGACGTAGGGGTCGTCGAGCCGGCGCGCACCGCACTCGAGCAGGATCGCTGCCTGATGCTCGGCAACCAGCTCGCGGTCGCGGTCGGCCTGTGCGGCGTGGCGCACGTATGCGAGCGTCAGCTGTGCCCCGGCCTCTGCGAGCAGCCGCCCGAGACCGAGCGCGTCATGGTCGCCGAGCGTGTCGTCGTAGGAGATGATCGCGTTGGTCACCGTGCCGCTCCTCTCGCAAGCCTCTTGCGCTCACGGTTCGGCGCGAGCATGGCACCGGCCTTCTATCAGGGCTAATAAGGTTGGTCATTCTCAGGATAAGCTTTGCTAATGCTCAATCTCGGGCGGCTGCAGGTGCTCGTCGAGGTCGTCACCAGGGGCTCTTTCTCGGCCGCGGCGCAGGCACTCTCCTACACCCAGTCGGCCGTCTCGCAGTCGATCGCACGGCTGGAGTCAGAGACCGGCGCGACGCTCGTGGTCCGCGACCGGCGCGGCGTCCGGGCGACCGCCGCGGGCGCGATCCTGGTCGAGCATGCGGCGGCGATCTTCACCCAGGTCGAGGCGGCCGAGGCCGAGCTCGAAGCCGTGCTCGGAATCCGTGCCGGCAAGCTCCGCGTGGCCTCGTTTCCATCGGCGGGAGCGACGCTGATGCCGCTCGCCGTGGCCCGCTTTCGCAAGGCCCATCCGGATGTGGCGTTGACGCTGGCCGAGGGAGAGCCCGAGGAGATCGGGCCGCGGCTGCGCGCCGGCGAGTTCGACCTGGCGCTGCTGTTCGAGTTCCCCGGCGTGCGCGAGCGCCCGGGAGCCGGTCTGCGTTCGGTCACTCTGCTCGAGGACCCGATGCACGTCGCGCTGCCGGCCAACCATCCGCTCGTCTCGGAGGCGAACGTCTCGCTGGCCGATCTACACGATCAGAGCTGGGTCCAGACCTCGGCCTCGAGTCCGTGCGCGCGCCACGTGGTGCGGTCCTGCCTGGCGGCCGGGTTCGAGCCCTACGTCGCGTTCGAGAGCGACGACTACGACGTCGTCCAGGGGCTCGTCGCGGCCGGTGTCGGCGTCGCGCTGATCCCGCGGCTGGCGCTGACCAACGTTCATCCCGGGATCGTCGTGCGCGCGCTCGCGCCCCGGAGCCCAGCCCGCAAGGTGACGATCGCGACGATGGCGGGGCCCGGCGTGGCTCCCGCTGCGAAGGAGATGATCGCCGTCCTGCGTGATGTCTCGCGCCTGTACGCCGACTGAGAACCGGCTTGGCTACCCCTCAGCCGCGATCGCGTTGGCGAACTCGTCGGCCTGGTGGCCGATCACGGCCCGCCGGACGACCCGCTCGAGCGGTCGTGCCAGCCGTCCGATCGGACCCGGGTCGAGCGCCAGTGAGTATCTGACCCTGGTCAGCGACGGGCCGAGCTCCTCGAGCGTCCACGAGCCGTGCATCGCATCGAGGTCCTCGGACTGCACCTGAGCCCAGCGCAGCGCGTGGGGCTCCTCGTAACGCATCTGCACCCGGACCCGGACCTTCGTGATCCGGCCGTCGCTGACGGTGTCGCAGAGCAGCGCCCGGCCGCACTCGTCGCGGGTGACGACGACGAGGCTCTCGAGCGTCCGCTGCCACCGCGGCGCACGCTCGACGTCGGCGATCAGCGCCCAGCAGCGATCGATTCCGAACTTCACCTCGACGCTGCACTCGCCCCCCAGCATCAGATACGGGGGTGAAGGTGACTGGCGCCGGTGCCTGCGTCGAGAATGGTCACCGTGAGCCGGGGCGCCCGGCGGCCACGCGCATTGGCGAGCCGGCCGCGGCTGGTCTGCAGCGCCGGGTAGCGGACGGTGACCTCGAGGTTGCGAAACCCGCGCTGAAGGTCGATCCGGAGCGCGCCGGCGGTCAGCTGAGCGGTAGACCTTGCACCGCCGCGCGGCGCCGACACGGTGACACCGTTGGTCGAACTCAGCCGCAGCGGTGGCGGGACACTCAGCTCGAGCGCGCCGATCGGCGGCGAGTCCTTGCCGGTCGCGAGCGTGAACGAGAGCGCGGGGCGATGCCGGTCGACGCCTGTGAGCGACAGGTGCGCGATCCGAGGAGCACTGCCGATCGACCACTCAAAGCGTGCGCCGGCCAGGGCCCCGCGGCCATCCTGAGCGGTCGCCACCACGTGATAGCTGCCCGCCCGCCGTGGGCGGCCGGTGATCTGGCCGGTGGCGGGGTTCAGCGACAGGCCGGGCGGGAGCCCCGAGACGTGGAAGCGGATCGTGCCGCCGCCTGGCGCCTGCACGTGCAACTGCAGGCGGACGCTCGCCCCCAGCCGCGATCGCTGCTTGTCTGGCCTGGTCATCCGCAGGGCGACGGCGCACAGGCTTGCCACGAGTGAGGCTGCGTTCGGGCTCCCGAGGCCGGACGCCTCGTCGTAGCCGAGGCCGGCCGGGAACCGCCCCCCGTTGGTGCCCGTGAAGTCGTTGTCGCCCGACCGCACGTCGTTGAAGTCGGCCGCGTAGGAGGTGCTCGCGGCGCGGTAGAGCGCCGGCAGCGCATAGCCGACCGGCCCGGCGGAGCAGGCCGGCGACGCGTCGGCAAGCGCCATCAGCGCCGCCCAGACGGGCGCGGCCCCACTCGTGCCGCCGATCGCCTGCCACCCCTGAGGTGAGCCGATCGAATCGCCGCTGCCGTTGAAGTAGATCGTGTAACCGGTCGTCGGATCGCCGTCGGCGGCCACGTCGGGCACCTCACGACAGTACCCGCCGGGATGGCCGCACTGCGACCCGGTGACGCCGCCGGCGAGGACGTTGAGCGCCGCTGCGGCGTCGCGCTGGCCGGTCGGCATCGGCCACAGATCTGAGATCCCTCCGCCGCTGGCGCCGTCCTGGGGAAGGCCGGTCAGCGACCCAAGGCCGGTGTTCCAGACCCCCTCGGTGGGGCGCGGGCCGATCGCGGTCAGCGTCGTCCCGCCGACGCCGGTCACGAACGGCTGGCTCGAGGGATCGTCAACCGCTGGCTGTGTCTGGCCGCCACTCCCGTTTGAGACGCAGTCCTCCGAGCCGCTATCGCCGCTCGCCGCGACGACCGTCTGCCCCTGGACTGCGGCCTGCTCGAACAGCTCGCCCTCGGCGCCGGCGTTGGCCGCCCCGAGCGTGTCCTCGCATTCGCCCCAGGAGATGCTCACCACCTTCGCCCGGTCCTGATTGACGATCGCGCTGAAGGTGTCAAACGGACCTGATCCCGGAGCGCCAGAGTTCGAGTTTCGCGCCTGGTAGACGAGCAGCTTGGCGCGCGGAGCGAGGCCGATCAGGTTCTCGATGTCCAGTGCCGCCTCGCCGGTTCCAGGGCCCTTGCCGTTGCCGCCGTCCACCGGCACATACGAGACCGAGGCGTGCGTTCCATAGCAGGACTGATAGCCGCTGATATCACGGTGATCCACCGGCTCGAGCTCGTAGACCGCGACCGTCACCCCGGCCCCGCGGTCACCGGCGCGATACAGCGGTGCGAACCCGTAGGCGGCCGCGATCTGGTCGGCGGTGTAGGAGTCCTGGGCGCCCGCCTCGGTGCGTGCCGTCGAGCACGGCTGCGGTCCGCCGGTGGCGAGATCGGCATCGACATCTGGATCGCCGGCGGGGAGCCGCGAAGGAACGCGGGGAGGACGGACCACGAGCGGATGTGGCGCGGCCACCGAGCTCAGTCCGACGATCGCCTGCACGGCGTGCGCGGCGGTCGGTTGCAGGGCGGGCGCGACGTCGGCGATCACCGCCGTGCGCCCGTTCGGCAGAGAGAGCCTGCGCAGCGAGATTCGCAGACCCCGCTCGAGCTGGCCGGCGGTCGCGACGACCGGGATCGAGAGCCCTCCCGTGCTGATGCGCCCCGGCGTCAGCCCCGCGGCCTCGAGGCTGCCGCGCACGGCCCCGATCGCGGCCGCAGAGGCGCCAAAGCGCCGTGCGAACTGAGCCGGCGTGAGGTAGTCGTGAAACAGTCCCGAGCCGAAGGTCGAGACCGCCTGTGCGTAGGCGGCGAGCGCGGCCGGGTCACGCGGCTTGAGCGCCACGGTCACGTGAATCCGGAGCGCCGGAGCGAGCTCTCCCACGATCTGCGAGCCCCTCGGGGCGGCGGGTACACGTCCGCTGCGCGTCACGGCGGCATGTGCCATTGACATCGGACCCAAGATCGTCGCTGCGGTCAGCGCGCACGCGAGCCGCACGGCTGTTCGCGTTCCTCGCGCCATCGCCCATCGGAGCCTAGCGATGGCCCGGTGGGGCTTGCGCCGCGCGCCGCCGGCACGATCTGGCCGTCAACCAGCCCGCGCTGCTTGACTGATCGGTCGATGACACTCCCGCGACGACTGCTGTTCGGCGAAGTCGCCGACCTGTACGACACTTACCGGCCCTCGTACCCCGTCGGGCTGATCGACGACCTCGTCGAGCTCGGTGGGGTCGCGCGCGGGACGGGGATCCTCGAGGTCGGCGCCGGGACCGGCAAGGCGACGGTGCTGCTCGCGGCCCGAGGCGCACGAGTGATCGCCGTCGAGCCGAGTGCGGCGATGGCCCGAATCGCGCGGCGAAATTGTGCGGCCTATCCGGGGGTCGAGATCGTCGAGTCCGACTTCGAGCAGTGGGATCCCGCCGATGCGACTTTCCCGCTGCTCTACAGCGCGCAGGCCTGGCACTGGATGGCACCCGAGGTCCGCTACCAGCGCGCACGCCGCGCGCTGAGACCCGGCGGCGTGCTGGCGGTGTTCTGGAACCGGCCCGCCTGGGGGGCGTCACCGGTCCGCGAGGCGCTGCGCGAGGTGTATGCGCACGCCGCGCCCGATCTGAAGCCGACCGGGCCGACGCATCCCGCCAACGAGAACCCCGACGGCGACGAGCGCTGGGAGGACGAGATCGCCGCGGCCGACGGTTTCGCCGGCGCGCAGGAGCGACACTACGGCTGGAGCATCGACTACTCCGCCGAGCAGTACGCCGGGATGCTCACGACGCTGTCTGAGATCCGGCTGCTGGGCGACGTCGAGCGTGACCAGCTTCTGCGCGGGGTGGCGGCCGTGATCGACGAGCACGGCGGCCGGTTCACGCTCGAGCTGCGGACGCGGCTGTGCCTCGCGCGGGCGGTCTGACCGACCCCGGTCAGGGGAACGCCAGCGCCTGCAGCCCCGAGAGGAAGGCCTCCGCATAGGACGGGAACTGGGCGACGGTGTCGATCAGCACCTCGAATGGGACCTCTGCCCGGATCGCGAGCACCGCCTGGTGGATCCACTCGCTGGCCAGCGGCGCGACTGCCCAGGCGCCCACCATCACGCGCCGGTCGGCGTCGAACACCAGGCTCAGCTCGCCGCGCGGATCGCGCTCGTAGGTATACGGACGTGCGATCGCGGTCGGCAGCTCGATCCGCGAGACGGCGACGTTGAGTCCCGCCTCCCGCGCCTGCGCCTCGGTCATCCCGACCGCCGCGACCTCCGGGTCGGTGAAGATCACCCGCGGGATCGCGCGATAGTCGGCGGCAACCGGGCGGCCGAGCATCCCGGCCACGGCGATCCGGGCCTGGTACTTCGCCAGGTGGGTGAACAGCATCACGCCGGTGCAATCGCCCGCGGCCCAGACGCCGTCGGCCACTCGGCAGTGGTCGTCGACCGGGACCGGTCCCCGGCCCGGATCGACGCCGATCGTCTCGAGCCCCAGGTCGCTGCTGCGCGGCCGCCGTCCGGTGGCGACGATCAGTCGCTCGCCGCTGAGCACCGAGCCGCTGTCGAGCGAGACGACGTGGCGGCCACCGTCGATCTGGACGCGCTGCGCCTGCGCCCCGGCATGGACTTCGATCCCGTCACCGCGCATCGACTCCTCGAGCAGCTGCGAGACGCGCGGGTCCTCGCGCGCGGCGATGCGCGGCGAGCCCTCGACGACCGCGACCTCGGTCTCGAACCGGCGCAGGAACTGGGCGAGCTCGATCCCGACCGGTCCGCCGCCGATCACGACCACGCTGCTGGGCAGCTCGTGCAGCGCGGTCGCCTCGCGGTTGGTCCAGTAACCGGCCTCGCGGAGTCCATCGATCGGGGGAATGACCGGATCAGACCCGGTGCTGATCAGGATCGCATCGGCCTCGAAGGTCTGGTCTCCGACCTGCAGCCGCCCGGGGCCCGCCAGCCGTCCGTCGCCCTTGACGACCGTGACGCCCATCTTGTCGTAGTTCTGCACGCGGGCGGAGTCATCGCCGGCCCCGGTCATGTAGTCGCGGTACTTGTCGAGCTCGGGCCAGTTGCGCGGGCCTTGCTCGACGCCCGCCGCGCGCTCGGACTCGCCGAGCACCTCCGCCGGACGGAGCAGGGTCTTGCTCGGTATGCAGGCCCAGTTGGTGCACTCGCCGCCGATCAGTTCGCGTTCGATCAGCAGCACCCGCCGGCCTGCCGCGACGAGCGCATAGGCCGCGTGCTCGCCGCCGGGGCCGGCGCCGAGGATCGCGACGTCGAACCGGTCCGTCATCGCGGCCACCCTACTGGGATGCGTTGCCCGCGGCCAGTCGGGCGGCGTGCCGATCGACGCGCTCGCGCAACTGCTCGCGCAGCCGCGGCCACTCGTCGTCGATCACCGAGTAGTAGGCAGAATCGCGCGCACCGCCGTCACGGACGACCATGTGCTTGCGCAGGATCCCCTCGAACTCGGCGCCGAGCGCCAGCAGCGCGCCCCTGGACCGTTCGTTGCGTGCGTCGGTCTTGAATTCGACGCGCCGCAGGCCCACGTCCTCAAAGGCGCGCCCGAGGAGCAGCATCTTGGTCTCGACGTTGATTCCGGTAGACCAGGACTCGCGCCTCAACCAGGTCCAGCCGATCTCGGCACGCAGGTGCTCGAGCCGGAGCTCGAGAAAGCGCGTCGAACCGACGACCTCGCCGGTGCTGGCATCGCGGAGCACGAACGGGACGTCACGTCCGGCCTGCGTGGACTCGAGCGTCGCCTGCAGCCAGGTGCGGACGGCGTCGGGGGACGACGCCATGTCGACCGGCATCCACGCAAACAACTCTGACTCGCTCGCCGCGGCGATCAGTCCCGCCTCGTGCTCGAGGGCCAGCGGCTCAACGATTACGAGCCTGCCGACCAGTCGGCCGGAGAGGTCGGCGGCGGTCGGGCTCGGGAGCGGTCGATCGGACGCTGCGGCCACGGTGGCGACGATAGCTACGATACCGCCGCCGCGCCTGCTCAACAGATGCCCAAGCTCCTGATCGTGATCGCCAGCACACGGCCCGGGCGGGTTGGGCTTCCGGTCGCCCACTGGTTCACCCAGCGAGCCACAGAACACGGGCAGTTCGAGCTCGAGGTGGCGGATCTGGCGCAATGGGCATTGCCGTTCCTCGACGAGCCCAACCATCCGAGGCTGGGCGATTACACCAAGCAGCACACGTTCGCCTGGAGCGCGACCGTCGACGCCGCCGACGCCGTCGTGCTCGTGACCTCTGAATACAACAACGGCTATCCGGCCCCGCTGAAGAACGCGCTCGACTACCTCAACCGAGAGTGGCACTACAAACCGGTCGGGTTCGTCTCCTACGGCGGCATCGCCGCCGGCACGCGCGCTGTTCAACAGCTCAAGCAGGTCGTCACGGAGCTGCGCATGGTGCCCGTTCATACGGCCGTGCACATCCCGTTCGTGGTTCAGTTCTTGGATGAGCACCGCGAGTTGCAGGCCAACGACGTGATGGTCTCGGCCGCATCCGACATGCTCGACGAGCTGGTGCGGCTGGAGGCTGCACTGCGCCCGTTGCGCGGGCGCGGCTAAGGCTGACTGGGACGGTCTGATGGGCGTCCTGGAGGCGGTTGCGATCTTCGCCGCGGGAATCGCTGCGGGGACGATCAACACGGTCGTCGGCAGCGGCACGTTGATCACCTTCCCGGTGCTGCTCGCGTTCGGCTACGCGCCGGTGACCGCGAACGTCTCCAACACCGTCGGCCTGGTCCCCGGCTCGGCGACCGGAGCGTTTGGGTATCGCCGCGAGCTCGACGGTCAACGGCGGCGGCTGTCGTATCTGGCGTGCGCATCGATGAGCGGCGGCGTGATCGGGGCGGTGCTGCTGCTCAGCCTGCCGGCGTCGGCGTTCAAAGCGATCGTGCCGGCCTTCATCGCGATCGCGCTGGCGCTGATCCTGTTGCAGCCGCGGATCTCGGCGGCGCTCGCGACGCGGCGGCCGCGCTCGCACGAGCGCGCCGGGCCGCTCGCGACGCTGGCGGTGTTCGGCGCCGGGATCTACGGCGGCTACTTCGGCGCCGCACAGGGCATCATGGTGCTCGCGGTCCTGACCCTGTCACTCGACGACGACCTGCAGCGGCTCAACGCGGTCAAGGTCGTGCTGACCGGGGTCGTCAACCTGGTGTCGGGGACCGTGTTCATCTTCGCTGCGCACGTCGCGTGGGGACCGGCGGCACTGATCGCGGGCGGCTCGCTGCTGGGCGGGATCCTCGGCGCGCACACGGGGCGGAAGCTGCCGGCGCCCGTGCTCAAGGCGGTGATCGTCGTGGTCGGGATCGCGGCGATCGTCCACCTGCTCGCGTGACCGCCCAAACCCGCGGCTGACGCCAATCGGCACTGTCAGCGCTGCGCGCGCCGCTGCGCCGGCTCGCGCCCCGCCGGCTGGCTCGGGGCGGGCCGCGGCTCGATCGCCGGAATCGGGAGCGTCACCGGATCGTCGGTCGAGACCGTGAATGACTGACCGTGGTGGCTGAGCTCGAGCGGCTCCCCGTCCTGCAGCGAGTACTCGACCTGCTCGTGTCCGAAGTCGACGCGCAGACTGCGCCCGCAGTACACGAGCCGGAAGCACAGTCGTGTCAGCGCGCCCGGCAGGCGGGGGCTGAAGGTCAACTTGCCGCCGTGATCTCGCAAGCCGCCGAACCCGGCCACCGCCGCGATCCACGTCCCCGCTACCGACGCGATATGGATCCCGTCACCCGTGTTGTGCTCGAGGTCGCCGAGATCCATCAGGGCGGCCTCGGCGAAGTAGTCGTAGGCGAGATCGAGGTGACCGACCTCGGCCGCGACCACCGCCTGGATGCATGCCGACAGCGACGAGTCGCGCACCGTCAGCGCCTCGTAGTACTCGAAGTCGCGCGCCTTCTCCTCGGCGGTGAACGAATCGCCGCACACGAATAGCGCGTAGACGAGGTCTGCCTGCTTGACGACCTGCTTTCGGTACAGGTCGAAGTACGGGAAGTTGAGCAGCAGCGGGTACTGGTCGGGCTTTGTCGCCTCGAAGTTCCACCGCTGGTGTGAGGTGAAGTCCTCAGCCTGTGCGTGCACGCCGAGCGTCTCGTCGAACTCGATCACGACCTGGGCCGCCGCGTCGCGCCAGCTCGCGACCTCCTCGTCGTCGACCCCGAAACGCGCCGCAATGCGCGGGTGGCGCTCGGCGACATCGGCCGCCGCGCGAAGGTTTCGCTGAGCCAACAGGTTGGTGTAGACGTTGTTGTCGACCACCGCGCTGTACTCGTCGGGCCCGGTCACACCGTCGATCCGGAAGCGACCGGTCGTGTCGTGGTGACCGAGTGACCGCCACAGCCGCGCGGTCTCGATCAGCAGCTCGAGCGCGGTCTCGCGTTCGAACTCCCCGTCATGAGTTGCACCGAGGTACCGGATCACGGCGTCGGCGATGTCAGCGTTGATGTGAAACGCCGCCGTCCCGGCCGGCCAGTAGCTCGAGCACTCCTGACCGCGGATCGTGCGCCACGGGAAGGTCGCGCCCTTCAGGCCGAGGGTCTTCGCGCGCTCGCGCGCGAGATCGAGCGTCTGCTGGCGCCAGCGCAGCGCGTCGGCCGCTGCGTGCGGCGCGGTGTAGGTCAAGACGGGGAGGACGAACATCTCCGTGTCCCAGAACGTGTGGCCGTCATACCCCGAGCCCGTCAATCCCTTCGCGGCGATCGCACGCTGCTCGCCACGGGCGCCCGCCTGAAGCGTGTGAAAGAGAGCGAACCGGAGCGCCTGCTGGAGCTCCGCGTCGCCCTCGAGCTCGACGTCCGAGCGGCGCCAGAAGTGATCGAGGTAGGCGCGCTGCTTCTTGATCAGTCCGTCCCATCCGGCGTGCCGTGCCCCCTCGTCGGCTGCCGCGACCTGGTCGCGCAGGGCGGGGATCGAGCGCTCCGCCGACCACCCGTAGCACAGGGTCTTGACCAGCCGCAGCGGCTTGCCCGGCTCCAGATCGGCGGAGATCGTGAAGCGGGCGAGATCGTCGGTGGCCTCGGTCCGGCACTCGTAACCATCGGGGGCCTCGACCAAGTGGTCCATCGCGGCGGCGATCCGCAGCTGCGACTGTCTCGTGCGATGCACGAGGATCGCGCCGCCGTCGCGTGTGTCGGATAGCTCGGCATCGAGCGGCGCGGCGAGCGCGGCCGCCGCGCGCGGGTCGGCGCTGGCGCTCGGCGCCGCCTCGTTGGCGACCAGCAGTGATTGCACGACGACCGGGAAGCCCTCGTCAACGGATTCGACCATGTACTCGATCGCGGCAACCGCCCGGTGATTGAACGACACCAGCCGGGTCGAGGAGACCTTCACCCGGCGGCCGGTCGGCGAGACCCATTCGACCTTGCGGTGCAGCAGGCCCGAACGCAGGTCGAGCTCTCGCTCGTGGCTGATCAGGGTTCCGTATCGCAGGTCGAAGGGCTCGTCCTCGACCAGCAGTCTGATGATCTTGCCGTTGGTGACGTTGACGACCGTCTGGCCGTCCTCGGGGTAGCCGAACCCCGCCTCGGCATATGGGAGCGGGCGTACTTCGTAGAACCCGCCCAGATAGGTGCCCGGCAGTCCGTACGGCTCGCCCTCGTCAAAGTTGCCGCGCAATCCGATGTGGCCGTTCGCAAGCGCGAACACGGACTCGGCCGGGCCAAGATTGTCGAGCTGCGGCTCGGTCTCGCGGATCGACCAGGGCTCTACCGGGAACGCCGGATGGCCGATCACAGCAGCTCGGCGAGGTCCTTCACGACGACCGTCGCACCGTGCTCGCGCAAGGCCTGCGCCTGGCCGACACGATCGACTCCGACGACATACCCGAAGTGCCCGTCGCGGCCGGCCTGGACCCCGGCGAGCGCGTCCTCGAACACGACCGCCGCAGAGGCCTCGACACCGACCGCCCTGGCCCCGGCGAGAAACGTGTCGGGCGCGGGCTTTCCCTTCAGGTGCTCACGCTCGGCGACGATCCCGTCAATCCGTTCCTCGAACAGATCCTCGATCCCGGCCGCGATCAGCACGTCGCGGCAGTTGGCGCTCGACGAGACGACCGCGCGCCGCAACCCTGCGTCGCGCGCCGCGCGCACGTACCGCACCGACCCTTCATACGGTTCGACGCCCTGGGCGCGGATCAGCTTCAGGACCAGCTCGTTCTTGCGGTTGCCGATCCCGCTCACGGTCTCGGCCGTTGGCGGGTCGTCGGAGCTGCCCTCGGGGAGCTTGATCCCGCGCGAGTCCAAGAACGAGCGCACGCCGTCATAGCGTGGTTTGCCGTCGACGTAGGTGTCGTAGTCCGCGGCCGGGTCAAACTCCTTGAACTGCTCACCCTCGCGCTGCGCCCGCGCCCGCAGATAGTCGTCGAACGTCTGCTTCCAGGCCGCGTCATGGACCTTGGCGGTCTGGGTCAGCACACCGTCGAGATCGAACAGGCAGGCCTTGATGCCGTCCGGTAGTCCGAGCACGCCGTAAACCTACCGGCTGTCACTCGAACAGAGTCGCGGGGGCGTTCGCGAGCGCGTCACGCGCCGCCGAGCGGCCCGCTTCGCGGGCGGCGTCGAGCTGGTGGAACTCGAGCAGGCCGACTCCGGCGGCGCGCGGTTTGATCACGAGGTCCGCGTGCGCACGGGCCGCCTCGGATGTGTTGTTCGACGCGAGCAGAATCACCCGGGTGAGGGTCTCAGCGAGACCTGGCACCCGCCCGTCACGCTCGGGCTTGCGATCGGTTGCGGGGGGTGCATCGCCTTGACCGAAGCGATCCGCGCCTGGCGCCGGGCCGGCCGCGGCGTCGGCCGCCGAGAAGGTCGCCTTGACGTCGACTGCGATGATCGGTCCTTCGCCCATCTCAGCCATCGCTCTGATCGGCAGGTTGTCCACCAGCGATCCATCGACGAACAGGCTGCGGCCGCGGACCTGGGGTGCTGCGAGCACCGGCACGGCGATTGAAAACGAGACGGCGTCGTAGAGCGAGCCGTACCTCGACAGCACGAGCGATCCGCTGCGCAGCTCGGCGCAACCGCAGACGAAACTCAGCGGTAGCTCCTCGATCGCGATCGAGTCAAAGGCGCGCCGCAGCATCGACCGGACTCGATCGCCCCGGATCAGCGCATTGCGCGGCACCGTGTAATCGCCGAGCGGACGGCGCTGGACCCACTCGTCGAAGCAGAGCGCGTCGATCTCCTGGGGGTCCAAGCCCTTGGCGAACAGGGCGCCGATGAACGCGCCCATGCTGACCCCGGCGACGCGGTCGAGCTTGATCCCCGCGGAGGTCAGCTCCTCGAGCACACCGATGTGCGCGAACGCCCGCGCGCCGCCGCCCGATAGAACAACGCCGACCGATCGGCCCGTCAGCCGACGCGCAATCCGCTCCACGTCACTGTTGGCGGTCGCCGATCGCCACGCATGCGACTCGATCGGCTCGAGCGCCTGCACGTGTTGGGCCAGCAGCCCTGAGCCAAGTCGGACGTCGCAGGCGACCAGATCGCAGCCACGAAGCTCGGCGCGGTCGCGAACCGGACGCACCTCTGGCGCGCCGCACGCCATCGCGAGGATCCGGTCGGCCTGCTGGAGGCAGAACTGGGTCCATCGCGTTAGGTCCCGGGCGTCGCTCGCCATCAGGATGACGAGATCATGCGTCGCCTCGGCCCGGTCGAGGATCGGCGCATAAACAGAGGCCGAACCGTCGCTGCCGCTCGACGGCCCAACCTCGCTGCCGTCGAGGACCGCGCACGACGGCCCGAGTGCATGCGCAAGGCGGTCGACGAAGCTGCCGAGCTCGACCTGATCGTCTAGCGCGACAACGGCGACGGTCGTTGGGAGCGGCCGCATTGATGAAGCCGGCGCGCGCGAGTCGCGGAGCTGCTCGGCCAGCGTTCGGCTGAGCGCCACCGGCAGCGCCGGCGAGGCGCTCAGCAGCCGCTCGAACTCGTCTTTGCCGACGACGACCAGTTCGCTGGCACGTACGGCACGTACCGACGCCGACCGGGGCAGGTTCGTCAGCAGCCCGAGTTCTCCGACGGCGTCGCCGCGACCAAGTTCCCGCAGCGTGGCCCCGGTGCGCTCGTCGGTGACCACCAGCCGCCCGGCTCGCACGACATACAGGGCATCGCCGGGGTCGCCCTCGTGAAATAGCCATCGGTCGGCATCGAGGTGAATCGTGTGTGCGCCGGCGCAGACCGTCTCACGCAGCGTTGGTTCGAGCTCGGCGAACAGGGGCACCTGCGCGAGGAAGTCAGCAATCGATTCGGGCCGGTGTGACTCCATCGCCGGTGCCTGCGCGACCGTGAACGCGCGCCGCGCATGGGCGCGCTGCGTCGAGCGGGTCCCGGCGCCCATATGCGCCACCGCCTGGGCTGCCTCCCCGAGCGAGGGCGTCTTGTCGACGTCAATCCGTCCGACGAGCAGGCACCCGAGCCCGGCGACGAACAGGCAGGCCGCACCGAACGTCCAGGCGTGGTCGAACACGACCGCGGCGTTGGAGGCGGTGGGTGAGCCGACGATCGCCACTACGACCGCGACGCCCAGCGCCGCGCCCACCTGGCGTGCGACCGAGTTGAGCCCGGTGGCGGTCGCAAAGCTCTCGCCCGGGACGGAGGCGACGGCCGCGCCGCTCAGGTTGGGAAACAGGGTGCCTGCTCCGATGCCGAGCAGCACCATGCCCGGCAGCCATTGGCCGAGGAAGTCGGGGGCCGGGCCGACCACCTCGACAAGCCAGAGCACTGCGCCGCCCCAGATCAGGCCGCCGGAGACCAGCACTGGCCGATGACCAATCTTTTGAACGAGGCGACTCGTCGGCCCGGCTACCGCGGCGGCGACGAACGGTCCCGGGGTCATCGCCAGACCTGCCTCCAGGACGGAGTAGTGCCAGACCCCGGTTAGGAACAGGACATTGGTCAGTGTGTAGCCGTAGAAGCCGGCCGCGCCGATCGTCGTCATCCCGTTCGCGGCGCTGAAGCTCTGAAAGCGCAGCAGCGAGAGGTCGAGAATTGGGGACCGGTGCCACGTGCAACGCCACACGACGAGACTGCCCAGCGCGATCGCGAGCGCGAACGACACCAGTGTCTGTGGTGCGATCCAACCCCAGTCGGGGCCCTTGACGACGGCGAGCACCAGTGTTCCGATGCTGAGCGCGAACATCAGCGAGCCGAGCAGGTCGGGCATTCGCCGGCGCCCCGGCGCACGGCTTTCGACAAGTCTCGTACGTGCGAGGATGATCGCCGCGGCGCCGATCGGCAGATTGACCAGGAACACCAGGCGCCAGTCGTCGGCGCTCACCAGCAGGCCACCGATCGATGGACCGAGGCCGGCGGCCACGGCTGATACAGCCGACAGCAGCGCGACTCCGTGTGAGCGCTGCTCGGGCGGGAACGCGTGCAGCACGATCGCAAGCGACGAGGGCACAACCATTGCAGCTCCGAGTGCCTGAATCACACGGAAGGCGATCAGCGCGCCGGGCGATGGTGCGAGCGCACAAAGCAGTGATGCGACCGTGAACAGTTCGAGTCCGGCGACGAATATCCGGCGGCGACCGAGGAGGTCAGCGATCCGCGCCGATGCGACCAGGAACGCCGCGAAGAAGATGTTGTAGGCATTGAGCACCCACGACAGGGTCGAGATAGACGTTCCCGGGAACGACCGCTCGATGTCGGGGAACGCGATGTTGACGATCGTCGCGTCGATGAACGCGACCACGGCGCCAAGTGACGCGATGGCGAGCACGGTTTTCGGTGACGGGCCGCGAAGCCGGGCGTTGGCGACGGAGCCGCTTGGCACAGCGTCGGTTGCCACCGCGCTCTGGTCGCTGGTTGGCGCTCCGGTACCCATCGACCGTTGATCTAGGCCATCAGTCGAGTTGGCAGTTCGGGGTCTGCCTCGAGCGCCTCCCGGGCTGCGCGACGACCAAGCTCTCTGACCTGCGCGATTGCCTTCCAGTCCATCATTCCGACCCCCTCGACCTGCGGTGCAATCACAAAGTCGGCGTGCATCCGTGCCGCAAGGGCTGTATCAGTGCTCCCCACCAACACCGTCCGCACGATCGTCTCGCCCAGCCGCGGGATCTCGGCCTCGCTGCCCGTCAGCGCGCGGCGCACGGGGTGACCGAGTGCCGCCAGGCCCGGCCGCCGCGCTCGAACGACCTGGCCGCCTCGTCCCGTCACGTCAAGCGCGATCACCGGTCCCTCGCCGCTTCGCGCCATCGTCTCAACCGGAAGATTATCGAGCACCCCTCCGTCGACGAGCAGCCGGCCCTCGGGTGTCGCGACCGGGGGAAACACGCCCGGGATCGCAAGGCTTGGATAGATCGCATCGACGACCGGACCGGTCCGATGGACGACGGCCTCGCGCGCGATCAGGTCACAACTGAGGCAGAAGAAACGACGAGGCAGCTCCTCGATCCGCAGCCCGCCGAACGCGTCGCGCATCAGCTTCCGGGTCTTGCCTCCACGGACCAGCGAGAAGGCCGGCGGTGCAAAATCGTTCGTGGGGTTTGTCTCCACGAACCCGCGCCTGAAGACCTCATAGATGTCATCTGCCTCGACGTCCATCGCCACGAATCCGCCCACCAGCGCGCCGAGGCTGACACCGCCCACGCGGTCAAATCGGATCCCGGCGTCGCGCAGCTCCTCCAACGCTCCGAGGTGGGCGAAAGCTCGCGCTCCGCCGCCCGACAGGACGATGCCCGGCGCGCGTCCCGCGATGCGGCGGCCAGTCGCGGCCAATGCATCCCCGAGGCGCGCTCGCTCGCCGATCAACTGCACCTCGCGAGCGCGCACCCTAGTCA
Organism: uncultured Solirubrobacterales bacterium; assembly: GCA_963770885.1. Lineage (GTDB taxonomy): Bacteria > Actinomycetota > Thermoleophilia > Solirubrobacterales > Solirubrobacteraceae > Palsa-465. The sequence continues at coordinate 33,594 of CAVYRI010000008.1, forward strand.
GCAGCGAGTCGGATGCGCGTGCGTCGAGAACGATCAGCTCACAGCCACGTAGCGCCTGTTCTCGCCCTGTCCAGCGGGGATCGACGCTGCCGCGGGTGATCGCGATCACGAGGTCGGACTCGCGGACGCAAAGTTCGGTCCATGGATCATCCGGCGGGCTGCCGGTTACCAGCAGAACACGATCGCAGTCGCGCTCGGCCCGGTCGAGCGCAGCCAGGTCCACTTCGCGCAGCTGGACGACGCTCCCGTAAGCCTGCAGCGATTGTGCGAGCCGATCGGCCACGTCGTCGACCGGTACGCCCTGCTCGAGTCCGGTCACCGCAATCGTCTGGGGCGGGGAGACAGTTGCGACCGGCGGCCGGGCCGCGGCGAGCTGAGCGCCCATCGCCCTGGTCAGGCCGAGCGCGAACGCGGGCGCGTCGAGGATCAGTTGCTCGAAATCTCCGCGGCCGAGCTCGAGCAGCTCGGTGTCACGCAGCGCCCGGACAGATCGCGATCGCACTCCTTGACGCAGCAGCGCGAGCTCGCCGAGTACGTCACCTCGGCGCAGAACCCCGACGAGCGCCTCCGGCGGCCCTTCATCGAGCACCTCGACGCGTCCGCTGCGAATGATGTACATGACGTCCGCCTCGTCGCCTTTGTGCATGATCCAGTCGCCGGCCTCGTGATGCACCTCGCGGACCTGGCCGGCAAGCCGATCGAGCAGCTCGTCTGACAGGTCGGTCAACACCGGTACCGCCCGCAGGAACGACCCGGCGGTCATCAAACCGCCGTTGCCACCTCGGTTGCGAGCAGCGCGCCGGCCTGCTCGAGCCACGGCACCGCCCTGAGCGCGGTGAAGATCCCGGTGGCCTCGTGGAGCAGGGGCTGTGCCTGCGCGGGTCGGTCGAGCTTCTGGAGCAGCCGGCCGTGATCGAGCAGGCCGCGTGCCAGCGCTAGCGGAGACTCGCTCAGCCGCAGGGCGTCGACCGCCGCCGACATCGTCGGCTCTGCCGCGGCGGGCCCGTCGCGCAGCCATTCGAGTTGCGCCCGACCGCGCTCAAGCTGACCGTGAACGCCCGCCATCACGCGGACATCTGGAGGCGGGACCAGCTGGTCGAGCTCCTGCACCCGTCCGAATTCGAGCAGGATGTCGATCACGTCGTCGACGAAGATCGCCTTCGTGCTGTTATTGACGTGCGGCAGCTCGGCGGCCATGCGGACCGCAAGCGCCTCGCACTGATCGCGGTCTCCGAGGGCGCGGAGCGCAATCGCGCGGCCGGCGGTCTCCATCAGCGCCAGCTCGTGCCACTCCGATGGCTGCGCCTGTTCGATGGCCAGCGGTTGCAGCGCCGCCTTGTCGCCCCGGGAGGCGAAGATCAGCGCAAGTGGCGCCGTGGCGACGCGCGTGGCCTCGTCACTGGCGCCGTCCTGGAGTGTCCGCGCGGTCGCGATCGCCTGATCCCAGCGGCCGCAGAACACATGCCCCTGGGTGATCTGCGCCAGCATGTCACGCTCCCAGCTGCGATCGCCGCGCTCGCGCGCCAGTGCGAGCCCGCGTTCGAGCAGCTCTGAGGACTCGGCCGGCCGCCCGGTCAGCATCCGCATATCGGCGAGGTTGTAATAGCCGCGCAAAGCCTGCTCGGTGATCCCTGACTCGAGCGCGACCCGCAGACCGAGTTCGATCAGCGCCGCCCCCTCGGTCAGCCGGTCCTCGTAGCTCAGAGCCACCGACTTGGTCAGCGCCGCCTCGGCGATCACCGGACGCAGATCGCGGGGGTCGGCGATGCTGAGCGCGAGCTCAGCCTGGTCGCAGGCACCACGGTAGTCGTTGGTCAGGAAGGCGATCTGAGCCCGCCGGGCCGCCACCTCGGCGAGCGTGGGCTGGTCGCTGATCGAGCGCTCAGCCTCGTCGAGCAGCTCGCGGGCCTGCTCGAGACGGTTGTTGGCGATCAGGACGACCGCCAGCTTGATGCGCGTGCGGGCCGCCTGCGCGCCGCGGCCGGCAGCGTCGAGCGCGGTGATCGCGTCGCCCAGCAGGATGCGAGCGCCGTCCCGGTCTGCGGTGCGTGCGGCCGCGGAGCCCGCCTCCGCCAGCAGCTCGGCGCGCTCGGGCTCATCGCGGGCCAAGGTGGCGGCCTGCTCGAAGTAGCGGCGAGCCTCTGCTCCGAGCGCGAGCGAGACGGCGCGGTGGCCCGCCGTGGCAAGCGTCTCTCGTGCTCGCCCTCGAATCTCGTCGGCGTCGCTGGCGTCGGGCTCGGCGTCCACTGCTTCCAGGTAGTGACTCGCGAGCACCTCGGCGATCTCGGTCGAGTCCCCGTAAGCCTTCCGTAGGTGTTCGGCGGCCGCCAGGTGGCGTGCCTTGCGGTCGCGCCGAGAGAGCGTGCCAAGCGCGATCGTCCGCAGCAGCGCTTGGAGGAAGTGATACTGACCCTGCTCGCCTGAGCGCTTGTCCTCCTCGAGGCCGAGCAGCTGCTTGCCGACGAGCCCATCCAGGGTCCGGCGGACCTCGCCTTCCGGCCGCTGACTGACCGCGGCGACGGCCGCCGGGAAGAACGAGATGCCGAGCACGGCGGCGTCCTGGAGCAGCTTGCGCTCGACGGAATCGAGGTTGTCGAGGCGAGCGGCAACCAGCGCGTGCAGGGTCTCTGGCACCTCGAGGTTGGAGATCGTCCCGGAGACGACGTAGCGATTTCCCTCCTGGGTGACGATCCCGCGGTCGAGCAGCATCCGGACGGTCTCGACCGCGTACAGGGGGACCCCTTCGGCGCGCTCGAGGATCCGCGCCGTGAGATCGTCTCCGAGACCGGGCACCAGGCCGTCGAGGAGCGCCTCCATCGCGTCTGGTGCGAGCACGTCGAGATGGATCGCGGTTCCCCAGTCGCGGCGCCGGGGATCGAGTTCGGGCCGGCCCAACGCGAGGATGAAGATCGGGTGATCGGCTGACCACTCGAGCAGGTAGTCGATGAAGTCCAACAGCCCCGAGTCGGCCCACTGCAGATCCTCGAACACCAGGATCACCGGGCTTGCCGCCGCCATCCGCTCGAGGAACAGCCGCCAGCCGCTGAATAGGTCCGCCGCCTCCGTGGCGCTGCGCTGTTCGAGCCCGAGCAGCTGTGCCAATCGTGGCTCGATCAGCTGCCGCTCGCGCTCGTCGGTCACAAACCGCTCGATCGTCGCACGCAGCTTCTGGCGCTCGGTCGGCGGATCGTCATCCTCGCTGATCTCCGCCCGTGCCCGGATCATCTCGGCCAGCGCCCAGTACGCGACGCCCTCGCCGTACGCCAAGCACCGGCCCTGATGCCACCAACGGGTCTCCTCGATCCCGTCGATGTACTTGAAGAATTCCCACAACAGGCGTGATTTCCCGGTCCCGGCGTCGCCGGTCACCGTCACCAGCCGCGCGGTCCGGTGCGCGACCGAGTCCTCGGCGACCGAGATGATCGTCTGCAGCTCGCGCTCGCGCCCGACGAACGGCGCCTCGAGACCGGCGCCTCGGCGAGCGCCCCCGACCCCGGCGACCACCCGCAGCGCGGTCCACCCATGCACCGGCTGCTCGCGGCCCTTGACCTGATGGGTACCTGCGTCCTCATACTCGATCGCGGCCTCGGAAGCACGTCGGGTGACGTCATCGACCAGCACCGTTCCCGGCTCGGCGATCGACTGCAGCCGCGACGCGGTGTTGACCGTGTCACCCAGCACCATCCCCTCGCCCTCGGCGCCGACCTCAACCGCCGCGTTGCCGGTCAGCACCCCGGCGCGGACGCGCAGCTCGGGCATCCCGACCTCCTCGCCCAGCAGCGTCACCGCGCTCGTCAGCGCCAGCGCCGCGCGGACCGCACGCTCGGCGTCGTCCTCGCGCGCGACCGGCGTTCCCCAGACCGCCATCACCGCATCGCCGATGAACTTCTCAACCGTGCCACCGTAACGCTCGATCAGCGCCCGGCAACGGTCGAAGTATCGCGACAGCAGCTCGCGAACCTCCTCGGGGTCGCGATGCTCAGACAAGGTCGTGAACCCGACCAGATCCGCGAACAACACCGACACCAGCCGCCGCTCGGCGACAACCTGTGACGCTGTAGTCGAGTCAGGGGGCTGAGCGACAAGCGGCGCCGCGCACTGCATGCAGAAGCGTGCGCCGGGTACCGCCGGCGCGCCGCAGTTGGGACAGCTCTGCACAAGCGGCGCTGCGCAGTGGACGCAGAACCGTCCCGCTTCAGGAGTCGGCTCACCGCATGCCGCACACCTGACCTCGGGCGTTGCGCTCACGCTGTTACCTCGAAGTCATTGGCGATCTGCTCCAGCCAGCGCGTCGCATGGAGCTCGGCATAGATCTCGCGGGCCCGCTCGAGGGCCGCGAGATCGTCGCGGCGGCGTGCCCTCTCGACCAGCGCCCGCGCGATCAGTGGTCGCGCGCCGGCGCCCTCGAGGATCGCGAGCCCGTCATCCTCGGCCGCGACCGCCGCGTCGTCGTCTCCGCCGAGGTGCGCCTGCTCTGCCACGAGACGCAGGCGGCAGCCGCGCAGCAGTGGGGTGGCGATCGCCGGGGGTAGTTCGTCGACGAAGGTGACGAGCCGTGACATCGCACCGGCGTCACCAAGCTCGATCGCCGCGTCGACGCACAGGGCGTATGACTCAGAGCGGAACTCACCGCCCGTGAAGGCCGCCTCGAGGACGCTGGCGGCGCGATCAAGAGCCTCGCGTGCCTCGCCCCGGTCAAGCGCTATACGGGCGAGCACGATCCCGGCACAGACCCGTGCATCGACGTACTCGCTCTCGAGCGATCCCTCAGCCAGAGCACGGCAGCGTACGAGGAAGTCGTCGAGCCCGCGGCCGCTCGCGACCTGTGCGGCGAACGCCGCCGCAGCGATCGCGCAGATGTCGGTCTCGGTCAGCAGCCCGTCCGCGACCGGCAGCGCCTCATCCCAACGGCCGAGCTCGACCAGCGGCGGCACCGCCTGGCTCAGAAGGTCGCGTTCGTTGGCCCGGTCTCCGCGCTCACGCGCGATCACCAGTCCCTTGTTGACTTCTTCCACCGCTTCGGTGAGCTGATCGCGTTCCAGGGCGACGGCCGCGAGCAGATAGTGGGCTCGCAGCTCGACCGCCGGGAGATCATGTGCGCGAGCCAAGCTCAGTGCCTGGCGCAGCACGCCGAGTCCCTCCTGCAGCCGTTTCAGGTAGACCAAGAACGAACTCCGGTGCAGGAATGCCTCGGCCAGATATGCCCACGACTGCTCCATCTCGAGCGTCGTCAGCGCCTCGTCGAACAGTGGTGCCGGCTCGTCGGCACGGCCCAGCAGGTAGAGAATCCGGGCGAGCTCGGTGAGCGCGCGCGCACGGACAACGACGTCTGCCTGTTCGTCTCCGACGGGGCGGAAGCGCTCGAGCAGAGTCTTGGCCTCGTCGAGACGTCCCTCCGCCCCGAGCATGTTGCCGAGCGTCACGGTCGCGGTACCGCCGGTGGGGTTGCCGTTGTGCTCGTACAGTCCGATCGCCGCGCGAAGCCGCTCTTCAGCCAGTGCAGAGTCGCCGCTGTGACGCAAGGCGCGGCCGGACTGCTCAAGCAGTTCGGCGCGCTCGAGATCATCCCCGACGAGCTCGCCCGCCTGTTCGAAATAGCGGTCGGCCTCTGAGCCGAGCGCCAACGAGGCGGCCGACCGGCCGGCGCGGATCAGCGTTTGGAGTGCCGACGCACGCAGAACCGGGACGTCGTCGGCATCCGGATCGGCGCGAATCGCCTCGAGGTAGTGCGACGCAAGCACCTCCGCGATGTCGCGGGCCTCGCCCGGCCAGGTCCGCTCGAGGTGTCGGGCTGCCGCGACGTGCCGGTCCTTGCGCGCTCGTCGGGACAGGGTCCCGTATGCCACCGTGCGTAGCAGCGCCTGCAGGAACACATACTGACCGCGCTCGGGCGAGCGGGGATCATCGTCGCGCCCGAGGACCTGCTTGGCGACCAGCGCGTCCAGCACTGAGACGACATCGGACTCGGGCCGGCCGCTGAGGGCTGCCGCGGCCGCCGCCGAAAACGACTGGCCCAGCACGGATGCGTCCTGGAGCAACTGGCGCTCGCCCGACGACAGGCCGTCGAGCCTCGATGCAACCAGCGCCTGCAGCGTCTCCGGAACGTCGAGGTCGGACACGTCCCCGGTCACCTTGTAACGCGGCCCCTCCTGGACCAGCATGCCGCGGTCCTGGAGCATCCTGATCGTCTCGACCGCGTACAGCGGGATTCCCTCGGCTCGGTTACAGATCTCGTCCACGAGCTCCCGCGGCAGTCCGGGAGCCAGCTCATCGAGGATCGTCGAGATCGAATCGCGGCCCAGCGGTTCGAGCGTCAGCGGCTCCCACGATGGCCGGCGTTCGCGCAGCTCCTGCCGGCCGAGTGCGAGGATGAAGATTGGGTGATCGGCTGACCACTCGAGCAGGTAATCGATGAAGTCCAGCAGCCCCGAGTCCGCCCACTGCAGGTCCTCGAACGCGAGCACGACGGGCTCGATATCGGACATCCGCTCGAAGAACAGCCGCCATCCGGAGAACAGGTCCGCGCGGTCGGCGTCAGGCCGTTCTTCGAGTCGCAGCAGGTGGGCGAGCCGCGGCTCAACGAGCCGGCGCTCGCGTTCGTCATCGACGAACTCCTCCACTGCCTCGCGCAGCTTGCGCCGTGCGACGTCGGCCTCCTCCTCCTCGGCGATGCCGACGCGGCTGCGGACCATCTCGGCCAGAGCCCAGTAGGAGACTCCCTCGCCGTAGGACAGACACCGTCCCTGGTGCCAGCGGACGACCTTCTCCAGGCCGTCGACGTGCTTGAAGAACTCCCACAGCAGGCGAGACTTGCCCGAGCCGGCTTCGCCCACCACCGCCACCAGCCGCGCTCGCCTTTCGTCGGCGCTCGCCTCCGCCGCGGCCACGACCGTCTGAAGCTCGCGTGCGCGTCCGACGAATGGCGCCTCGAGACCGACGCTCCGCCGGGCGCCCCCGACGCCGGCCACCACTCGTAGCGCGGTCGACGCGTGCACGGGCTGTTCGCGGCCCTTGACCTGATGGGTACCCGCGTCCTCGTACTCGATCGCCGCCTCGGACGCCCTGCGGGTCACGTCATCGACCAGCACCGTCCCGGGCTCGGCGATCGATTGCAGCCGCGACGCGGTGTTCACCGTGTCACCCAGCACCATCCCCTCGCCCTCGGCGCCGACCTCAACCGCCGCGTTACCGGTCAGGACACCCGCCCGCACGCGCAGCTCCGGCATCCTGACCTCGCCACCCAACGCGGTCACCGCCTGCGTCAAGGCCAGCGCCGCGCGGACCGCACGCTCGGCGTCATCCTCGCGCGCGACCGGCGTTCCCCAGACCGCCATCACCGCGTCGCCGATGAACTTCTCAACCGTCCCTCCGTAACGCTCGATCAAGGTCCGGCAGCGATCGAAGTACTGCGACAAAAGCTCCCGGACCTCCTCGGGATCGCGATGCTCAGCCAGGGTCGTGAACCCGACCAGATCGGCGAACAACACGGACACCAACCGGCGCTCGGCGATCGTCACCGGCTCGCCGGGCGCCGGCCTGGCGCCGGTGCTCGTCAGCGCCGTGCCGCATTCCAGACAGAACCTTGCGCCGGGCACGACCGCCGCGCCGCATGATCGGCACGTCTGCTGGCTCGAAGTCCCGCAGTGGATGCAGAACTTCCCCGGTGGGGACAGCCCCCCACAAGCCGCACAGCGAAGCTCGGCCGTCGCGCTCACGTGGCGGCTCCGGCGTACTGCGCGCGTACGTGATCTAGACCGGGCATGTCCCCCAATCCGTAACCTACACCGCGCCTCCCTGTCGAGCGCAACCGCGACCGCCAGCCAATCCCCGCCCAGCAGCGTCCTGTCAGGGCACCCTCCTCATGCCGTGACCTGTGGACCGAGCGACCGGGCCCGCTCGAGCCATGGGGCGGCACGAAGCCGCTCGAAGATCGCGGTCGCCTCGGTCAGCTTGACCGCCGCCTCACCCTCGCGTCCTTCAGCGTGCAGCAGCTCCGCATGCTCGAGCAGCACCTGCGCGAGCGCGAACGGCGCATCGATCTCACGCAGCTCTCGTTCTGCGCCGGCGAATCGTTCGTGGGCAAGCCGTGCATTACCGCGGCGTACCGCGAGCGAGCCGGCGAGTCTTGCGGCTCCCGCGCGCAGCAGCGGCGAGCGCATCGCCGGCGGCAGTCCACCCACGAACTCGATCAGTCGCTGCACTGTCGCCTGGTCGTCCAGCACCAGCGCCGCGAGCCCGGCTTCGACGTACGCCTCGCGCCGGTCCTCGTTCGCGATTTCGGTGCTCGAGAGAGCGATCGGCAGCACCGCTGCAAGCGCCTCGTGGTGCTCGCCTTCGAAGTTCAGAGCGATTGCGCGTGCCACCGGCGGGCCATACGCGAACTCGGAGTTGGTCGAGTCTCCCGTGGTGCTGGCCAACGCATGGACGCGCCGCAACGCCTCTCGGTCGCCGCGCGCCGCATGGATGCGCGCGAGCTGCGGGAGCGAGGCCAGATGGACCAGGTGCGTCGGATCGTCCAGCCGTTCAGCGACCTCGAGCGTCTCGTCCCAGCGGCCCAGCCCCAGGTTGCAGGCGGCGATCATCAGGCTCAGCATCTGCTCCCAGGCCCGGTTGCCTCGTGACTTGGCCAGCACCAGCCCTGGTTCAACCAGGTCTCGGGCCTCCTGGAAGCGATCGAGCTGCAGCGGGCCGTCGGCCAGGTTGTTGTATGTGCGAAGCGCATGGTCCCCGAGGTCGTAGGACACCGCGATCTTCAGCGCCCGCTCGCGGAAGGCCATCGCCTCCTCGGTCCGCCCCGAACGGAAACGGATGTGCGAGACCGTGTTGAAGCCACGCACCACGGTGGCCCAATCCTGAAGCGGCTCGGCGATCGCCAGCGCTGCGTCGGCCGCGGCCAGAGCCTCATCGAATTCGTTCTTGAACACGAGGAAGTGCGACAGGCTGGCCAGCGCCCCGGCCTGGTCAGCACTCCCATCGGCCAGTCCGGCGACGGCCCGGCGCATCAGGTCGATCGCGTCTTCGAGCCGATCCTCCCAGAACAGACTCTGGGCAAGCGCAGCCAGCGAACGCGCCGCCCCGGGCTGATCACCGAGCGCGTCGAACAGGCCGACCGCCTGCTCCAGGCGCTCGCGCGCGCTTCCCTGATCGGCGTTCTGCTGGGCCGCCCTTCCTGCCCGATCGAGCAGGTCCGCCCGCGCCCGATCGTCCTCGGCGAGTTCAGCGGCGCGATCGAACGCTCGCTGGGCCTCGGCTCCGAGCGCCAGCGAGAGCGCCCGCTCGCCCGCCTCGGCGAGTGTCTCGCAGGCCGCAGCACGAATCCTGGGCGCGTCGGCCGCCTCCGGATCGGCGGCCGCCGCCTCGAGGAAGTGCGCGGCCAGCACCTCGGCCAGCTCGGGCGCCTCCTCGCCCCAGGCCTCCTGCAGGTGGCGCGCGGCCGCTAGGTGGCGGCTCTTGCGGTCCTTGCGCGACAGCGTCGCGTAGGCGGTCGTGCGCAGCAGGCCCTGGAGGAAGTGGTATTGACCACGCTCGGAGGAGAGCCGATCGTCGTTGAAGCCGAGCACCTGCTTGGCCACCAGGCCGTCAAGAGTCTCGGTCACACTCTCGGGCGTCCGGTCAGACAGCGCGGCGACCCCCGCCGGCGTGAACGACTCCCCGAACACGGCCGCGTCCTGGAGGACGACTCGTTCGCTCTGCGTCAGCCCGTCGAGGCGTGCGGCGGCGAGCGCATGGAGAGTCTCGGGCACGTCGAGCTCGTCGACATCGCCGGTCACGCGGTAGCGGCTGCCCTGCTGCTCGAGCAGTCCGCGGTCGAGCAGCATGCGCACCGTCTCGACCGCGTACAGGGGCATCCCCTCGGCGCGCGAGAGCACCCTGAGGGCCAGGTCGTCGGGGAGCCCCGGAACGAGCCCGTCGAGCAGCTGTCGCATCGCTGCATCCGGGATCGGAGCGAGCGTGATCGCGGTCGCTGCCCAGCCGGGCCGGGAGTCCAGCAGGTCGGGGCGACCGAGCGCGAGCAGGAACACGGGGCGCTCGACTGACCACTCGAGCAGATAGTCGATGAACTCGAGCAGCCCGGAGTCGGCCCATTGCAGATCCTCGAATGCGAGCACGACCGGCTCGGTGTCTGACATCCGCTCGAAGAACAGCCGCCAGCCGCTGAACAGGTCAGCGCGGTCTGAGGCGGTGCGCTGCTCGAGTCCGAGCAGGTGCGCGAGCCGCGGCTCGATCAGCCGCCGTTCCCGCTCATCGGTCACGTAAAGCGCGATCGCCTCGCTCAGCTTGGCGCGCGCAGACGCAGGACCCTCCTCTTCGGCGATGTTCGCGCGCGCTCGGATCATCTGTGCCAACGCCCAGTACGCGACGCCCTCACCGTAGGAGAGACAGCGGCCCTGGTGCCAGCGCACGAGCTTCTGCACTCCATCGATGTACTTGGAGAACTCCCATAGCAGCCGCGATTTGCCCGAGCCCGCGTCCCCGACGACGGTCACGAGGCGGGCTCGCCCCTGCTCGGCGCTCTCCTCGAAGGATTCGATCACGGTCGCAAGCTCGCGCTCGCGCCCGACGAACGGCGCCTCGAGACCGGCGCTGCGCCGCGCGCCCCCGGCGCCCGCGACAACCCGCAGCGCGGTCCACGCGCGCACCGGCTGCTCGCGGCCCTTGACCCGGTGCTCGCCGGCATCCTCGTAGGCGATCGCGGCCTCGGACGCCCTTCGGGTGACGTCATCGACCAGCACCGTTCCCGGCTCGGCGATCGACTGCAGCCGCGACGCGGTGTTGACCGTGTCACCCAGCACCATCCCCTCGCCCTCGGCGCCGACCTCAACCGCCGCGTTGCCGGTCAGCACCCCGGCGCGGACGCGCAGCTCGGGCATCCCGACCTCCTCGCCCAGCAGCGTCACCGCGCTCGTCAGCGCCAGCGCCGCGCGGACCGCACGCTCGGCGTCGTCCTCGCGCGCGACCGGCGTTCCCCAGACCGCCATCACCGCATCGCCGATGAACTTCTCAACCGTCCCGCCATAGCGGCCGATCAGAGACCGGCAACGGTCGAAGTACTGCGACAAAAGCTCGCGAACCTCCTCGGGGTCGCGATGCTCAGACAGGGTCGTGAACCCGACCAGATCCGCGAACAACACCGACACCAGCCGCCGCTCTGCGATCGAAGGCGCCGGCTGGGTCAGCGCCGGGCCGCCGGTGCCGGTGGCGGCGGTCCACTCGAGCGCCGCGCCGCAGTCACCGCAGAAGCGATCGCCCGGCTCGTTGTCGGCCGCGCACGTGCTGCACTTCACCGGGAGCGCTGCCCCGCACTGTGCGCAGAAACGTCTCCCGGCTCGGTTGTCCGTTCCGCACGCCGAGCAGGTAGCCACCTCGCGCGGCATTCTATCCGCGCGCCGTGGCGCAGAACATAGACTCCCGCGTCCATGGATGGTGCACGCATCGCGGGGTGGTTCTCCGGCTACCGCTCCGTGCTGGCCAAGCGCGACGCGCGGCGCTTGTTCGGCGGTCTGCTGATCTCGGCGACCGGCAGCTGGGCATACAACGTAGGGCTACTGGCGTTCATCTATGAGCGGACCCACTCGCTCGGCTGGGTCGGTGCCGCCGGGCTGGTGCGCTACGTCCCGCAGCTGGTGCTGAGCGCCTACGGCGGCGTGATCGCCGAACGCACCGAGCGGATCAGGCTGATGGTCGGATCCGATCTGCTGTGCGGGCTCTGGCAGGCCGCAATCGCGGTCGTCGCCGTCACATCGGGGCCACCCGTGCTCGCGCTCGTGTTCGCCGCGCTGACCGCGATCTGCAACGTCGTCTATCTGCCCGCAACCTCGGCAACGATCCCGTCGATCGTCGATGAGGATGACCTCGTCGCCGCCAACGCTCTGAACGGAACGATCGAGCAGCTCGTCGTGATCGTCGGACCGGCGATCGGGGCACTGATCCTGGTGGTCGGATCATCGACGGCCGTGTTCGTCGTCAACGCCGCTAGCTTCGCGCTGTCGGCGGTGATCGTCTCGAGGATCCGCACCCGGAGCCGCCCGGTCGACGTGACCGAGGGCGGCACGGCCGGGCCGCTGGCACAGATGCTGGTCGGCGTCCGGACGATCCTCGCCCTCTCCGCCGCCCGGACGCTGGTCGCCTACAGCGTCCTGGTCAGCTTCGTGTACGGGACCGACACGGTTCTGTTCATCGGCGTCTCCGAGCACCGGCTCGGGACCGGCCCGCAGGGGTTCGGCTACCTGCTGGCCGGGCTCGGCGTCGGCGGCGTGCTCGCGGCCGGCGCCGTCGACAGGCTCGCCGGGTCACGGCGGCTCGGAGCGATCATCCTCGCCGGCGCGCTCGGCTACGCGCTGCCGACGGCTCTCTTGGCGATCATCCATGCTCCGGCGCTGGCGTTCGCGGTGCAGGTCTTTCGAGGCGCGGCCACGCTCGTCGTCGACGTGCTCGCGATCACGGCCCTCCAGCGCGCGGTCGCCGCCGATCAGCTGGCACGTGTGTTCGGCGTGTTCTTCGCGTTCGTGCTCGGAGCGATCTCGCTCGGCGCCCTGTTGACGCCGATCGCCGTCCACGCGCTCGGACTCAACGGCGGCCTGTTCGTGATGGCGTTCGGTCCGGCCGTGCTGGCGCTCGGCGGGTACCCGGCGCTGCTCGCGATCGATCGCGAGACCGCAGCCCGCGTGCGGCTGCTCGAACCCCGGGTCGCACTGCTCGAGCAGCTCGAGATCTTCGAGAAGGCGTCCCGCCCGATCCTCGAGCGGCTGGCGGCGGCCGCGGTCGAAGTCCGGTTCGCCGCCGGGGACGTGATCATCCGGCAGGGCGATGAAGCCGATTCGCTCTACGTGCTCGCCGAAGGGCGGCTCCAGGTCAGCGCCGAGAGCACCGGCGGCGGACCGGATCAGATGCTGGGAGTTCTCGCTGCTCCCGGCTTCTTCGGAGAAATCGGTGTGCTCGAGCGGATCCTGCGAACGGCGACTGTCAGCGCGCTGACCGATTGCCGGTGCGAGCAGATCGAGGGCGAGACGCTGCTCGAGGCGCTGACAAGCTCGCCGCCATCGTCGTCGCTGATGGAGACCGCTCAGGGCCGGCTCTCGGCGACGCATCCAGCGCGGGTGATGACCTATGGCACGGACGTGGAGCCCGTGTCGACGGCTGCTGCGAGCGGCGTCGGGGAGTAGTCCGCGCGCGGCGTCAGCGGTAGCCCGCGCGCGCCGGCCGCCACGTCGGAGCCGTAGTGGATTTGCTGGGCTATACGACGGTTGTCGGCCGACGGCCGGCGCCCGGGCGCCGCGCCGATGGGCAGGGGACTCGCACCGGTGGTCGAACACAGACGCCAAACGTTCGAATGGAACCGGAGGCGTCGTGGAACAGAATCGCAAGCTGACCGTCGAGTTCATCGGAACCTTCTTTCTCGTCTTCACGGTCGGCACGGCTACGGCCAAGATCAATCCCAGCGGCCCGTTTGCCCCGCTCGCGATCGGCTCGATTCTGATGGTGATGGTGTTCGCCGGCGGCTGGGTGTCGGGCGGCCACTACAACCCGGCCGTGTCAACCGGGGTGCTCGTGCGGGGAGGGATCAACGCGTCCGAATGGGGCGGATACGTGATCACGCAGCTGGTCGCGGGCGTCTGCGGCGGGCTGATCGCGAGCGTGGTCGCCGGTCATCAGCATGCTGGCGTGTTGCTCGGAACCGGACGGGTGCTGATCGCCGAGTTCCTGTTCACGTTCGCGCTCGTCTACGTCGTGCTCAACGTGGCGACCGCCAAGGCCAATGAGGGCAACTCGTTCTACGGCCTGGCGATCGGGTTCACGGTGCTCGCGGGGGCGTTCGCGGTCGGCGGCATCTCCGGCGGCGCGTTCAACCCCGCAGTTGCCCTGGGCCAGATCGTCCACGGCGCGGTCGGCTTCAGCCACATCTGGGAGTACTGGCTCGCTCAGTTCGTGGCGGGCGTGGTGGCCGGCGCTGTGTTCCTCTTTGTCCAGGGGCCAGAAACGGCCGACGCCGCGGCTGAAGCGACGTAGACCTGGCAGCAGGTGGGGCGCAAAAGCGCTCCACCTGTTTCTCATCGGGCGCCACCGGATACCCCAACTATGGGACCGGGGCCGCTGTCGATTACGACAAAGCGCTGAAAGGAGCCCATTGAGATGAGCCAGCAGCCACCCCGCACGACAACCGACGCCGGCATCCCGGCGGGCAGTGACGAGCACTCGCTGACGGTCGGCCCCGACGGCCCGATCCTGCTCCAGGATCACTATGTGATCCAGAAGATGGCCCAGTTCAACCGGGAGCGCGTACCCGAGCGGGTGGTGCACGCGAAAGGGGGAGGGGCGCACGGCTTCTTCGAGGTCACCGAGGACGTGACCCAGTACTGCAAGGCTGACTTCCTCAAGCCGGGCAGGCGCACGCCGCTGTTCGTCCGCTTCTCGACCGTCGCCGGCGAGCTCGGCAGCGCCGACACGGTCCGCGATCCGCGCGGCTTCGCCGTCAAGCTCTACACCGATGAGGGCAACTACGACATGGTCGGCAACAACACGCCGGTCTTCTTCGTTCGCGATCCGTCGAAGTTCCAGGACTTCATCCACTCCCAGAAGCGCCTGCCGGATACCAACCTGCGCTCCAACGACATGCAGTGGGACTTCTGGACGCTGTCACCGGAGTCCGCCCACCAGGTCACGATCCTGATGAGCGACCGCGGCACGCCCCGCACCTGGCGCCACATGAACGGCTACAGCAGCCACACCTTCCTGTGGGAGAACGAAGGCGGCGAGAAGTTCTGGGTCCAGTACCACTTCAAGACCGAGCAGGGGATCGAGAACTTCACTGACGCCGAGGCCAAGGAGATGGTGGCCGAGGAGCCCGACTTCCACCTCCGTGATCTGCACGACGCAATCGCAACCAACGATCAACCCGAGTGGCGGCTCGACATGCAGATCATGCCGTTCGCCGATGCGGCCGACTACCGCTTCAACCCGTTTGACCTGACCAAAGTCTGGCCGCACGGCGACTACCCGCCGATCACGGTCGGGCGGATGGTGCTCGATCGCAACCCCGAGAACTACTTCGCCGAGGTGGAGCAGGCTGCCTTTGAGCCGGCCAACATGGTCCGCGGCATCGGACCGAGTCCGGACAAGATGCTGCTCGGACGGCTGTTCAGCTACCCCGACACGCACCGCCATCGGATCGGAACCAACTACCTGCAGCTGCCTATCAATCAGCCCAGGGCTCAGGTCGACTCCTACAACAAGGACGGCGGGATGCGCTACCACCACAGCGGCGGCCGGCCGGTCTATACGCCCAACAGCTATGGCGGGCCGAAGGCCGACCCGAACTTCATGGACACGGTCTGGGGTGTCGAGGGCGCGGAGATGATCCGGCACGCTGCGACCCTGCATTCCGAGGACGACGACTTCGGGCAGCCCGGGGCGCTCGTGCGCGAGGTGATGACCGACGCCGACCGCGACCATCTCGTGTCGAACGTGGTCGGCCATGCGACCAACGCCGTCACGCCCGAGGTCCAGGAGCGGGTGGTCGAGTACTGGACCAGCGTCGATGGCGACCTGGGCGCCCGCGTCGCCGCCGGGATCCGGAGCGGCAACCGTGAAAGCTCCAACGGCGCCGCCGCCGCCAACGGCTCGCGCGGCGAGTCGCCGGTCGGCTCAAGCGCCTCGACGGGGCTGTAGCCGGCTCAGCTCTCTGCCAGCAACCGCTCGAGTCCGGCAACGATTGCCAGCGCTGCCTCGCGCTGGGCCGGGCTCGCGTCGGCCAGCGCGCGTTTCAGGCTCGCCAGTCCGTCGCGGTTACGATCGTCGCCCCGGTCACGATCGCCGCCAGTCTCGTCGTGCCGCGCGGCTTGGACAAGCGCGAGGGCGGCGGCGGCGTGGGTCGCGATCAGGGCGAGGACGTTCATGTCGGCGAGCCCGACCTGCTCGCCGGCTCCCTGGTCGAGCACGCTCAGAACCCCGAGCGAGCGCTCGTCGTGGAGCAGCGGATGGATCGACATCCTCGTGGGGATGAAGCCGGTGCCCTCGGCGAAGTCGCGCGCGAAACGCGGATCGTGGCTCACGTCTGCGACCGCGATCGGCTCCTCGGATGCCAGCGACCAACCCGCCAGTCCGGTGGTCGCCGGGATTCGCTGCCCGACCAGGGCGTCGGCACCCTCGCCGGCGACCGCCTCGACCGGCATGTTGTGGGCCGACGCGACCAGGATGCTGCCGCAGAAGTAAGCCGCGTCGGTGAGCTCTCGGAGCTCGGGTGCGAAGCGGCTCTTGGTCGTCGAAAGGCTCAGGTTGATCACCTCGAACCGCTGCTCGAGCGCCCACCGCAGGCCGTGCAGCAGGACGGGTCCGGTACCGGTCAGCTCGCCGCCGAGCACCCGCACGGAGTGGATCTCGCACTCGGGCGCCAGCTCGCGGATGATCGCCGCGCAGGCGGTGCCGTGGCCGAAGGCGTCGCCCCGGTCATCCTCGACCACCGCCAGTTCGCCCGCGGGTCCCTGGGTGACCGCAACCGCGCTCTGGATCGCTCCGACCGACGGATGGCTGCCATCAACGCCACTGTCGACGATGCAGACGCGAACGCCCTCGCCCCGCGAGCCGCCCCAGGCCCATGCCCGGGCATCGCCCAACGGCCACACCGACGGCTGCGGTCGCGCGCCGACCGCCTCGCGGTCGACTGACCAGGCCGGCAGCTCGTCGTCCGCGTCGCGCTCGGCCATCGCTGGATCCTATGTGCTGTTCGTCACGGAAGGGAAGATTTCCGGTCCGTCGTCCGTCCTCGATGCAGACGCCCAAGCAGGCGGAGGGCAACCCCTAAACAAGGAGCTCCGATGAGCGAGAAGGACGAGCAGGTCAAGCAGGACCAGAAGCTTCCTGAGGCGGAGGGCACCGACAAGACTCTCAACAGCGACGAGGGGCCGGACGTCGAGGGCCACTTCCGCAAGCATGGTCACGCCGAGTTCGAGTCCAAGGGCAGGCGCTTCTAGCTTCCGGTTGACTCTGAAGTGACGGTGCTCCTGGTCACCGTCACTTCATGCCGACCACCCGTGACAAGCAGCGCGACCGATATCACCTGGGATCTCAGTCCGCTGCTTCCGGGCGGCGTTCAAACAGCCGCGGCGAAGGGACATGAGGCACCGTCTCTTGCCGCGGCTTTTGTTCACTCTCACCGGGGGCCGCAGTGAGCGAAGCCTCGGCTGACCTGTCGACGATCGCGGGTCGCCTGGCGCTCGCGTCCCCAACCGAGGGCGCCGGTGTCGTGGCGGCCGGCGTCGTAGAGCTGGCGGCGGGGCTGTGCGAGTCGATCGCGCGCGACTCGTTGCAGACCTGGGCCGACGGGAGCGGCGCCGCGGTTCAGGCGGCGACGCTGCGCGAGCGCTCCAGCGAGGCGGCGACCGGTAACGCGCGCGCGTACGACGCCGCCCGTGCGGCACTTGCGCGGGCGCCCGAGCCTGGCGCCTCGGGCCGCGACGGCAATCTGTTCGCGGCACTGGTCGCCGCGGCTGACTCGTTGCTGACGATCGCCACGGCGGGCGCCGACTGCGCGGCGCTGGCGGCCGAGATCGCGCAGCGGTGCGAGCCGGTGCTCCGCGCCGATGCCGCCGGCGCGGCCGAGCTTGCGACGGCGGCCGCGCGGTCCGCGTCCGCGCTGATTGACGTCAACCTTGTGCTGATGCCAGGAGATCAGCGCCGCGAGCGAGCGAGCGCGATCGTCGCCGGCGCTGATGCTGCACGAGCACGCGCCCGCGAGGCCGCCGCCTCAACCTGAAAGCACGCGCCCGCCGTCAGCAGAGCCGACTGCGCAGCGCCTGCACCAGCTCATCTGACGGAGTCAGTCCGGCCTGTAGCACGGCGTCCCGCGGATCGCTGGCAAACCGCTCGCGAAACTCCGCGCTCTCGACGGCGCGCTCGATCGTCTCCAGCTCGCCCAACGTCGACGGGATCATCGCCGCGGCGTCGATCCAGGCCTGCGGCGGCTCCGCGGTCAGCTTCAGCGCGCTGACGAGTCCAGTTTCGATCTCGAGCGGGTCATCCATGTGGAGAGAAGGACGTGCCAACTCGCTGGAATCTTCCATCTGGGCCCAGACCCGGGTCAGCGCCGTGGGTGCTCGCGCTCGAACTCGACCCGCAGCGCTGCCAGCGCGCGAGAGATCCGGCTCGCCACGGTGCCGGCGGGGATCCCGAGCTGCTCGCCGATCGTCTGGTAGCTCTCGTCGCGCGCGAAGAACCGGTCGAGGATCTCCCGTTGGTGCTCGGGCAGGCGCGCCATCGCCGCCCTGACGGTGAGCGCCTCGTCGAGAGCCCGCAGCGGCTCCTCGAAGGCATGCTCGTCGAGCTCGTCACCGGTCGCCAGTTCGCGACCGCTCTGACGCAGCCAGTCGAGCGCTACGTTCCGCGTGACCTGCGCGATCCAGCCACGCACGGCCTGCTCATCGCGAATGCTCCCGAGCTGGACGTACAGCCGCGTGAACACTTCCTGGAACGCGTCCTCGGCATCGTGGGACTCGAGCCGAAAAGCGCCGCGCAGGATCCCGTGGACGAGCGAGGCGTAGCGCTCGACCAGTGCCTTCCAGGCACCCTGGTCGCCCTCGCGGCAGCGTCGGACCAGCTCGGCGTCGCTGATCGACGGCGGCAGTGCGCGTGCGGGTCCAATTGGTGTTGCGCCCTCGGCGGACAAACCATCCTCCCTGATACTGCGAGTCCGGCGCGCGCGACCGGTCTAGTCCCCGGGGCCCTGGAGCGACTCCTGTTCGGGCTCGACCGGCTGCAGGCGCTCAACCATGCTCGCGAGCCGCTCCAACGGCTCGACGATGTCCTCGCGGTCGGCCTTCTGCTCCACCGCCAGCCTCAAGCCAGCAATCTCCCGCGCGAGGAACTCCGCCTCGGCCAGCGAGCGGGCGTTGACGTCGCGGTCGCGCTCGACCTCCTCGCGGTCGCGATCGGTCTGGCGATTCTGCGCCAGCAGGATCAGTGGCGCTGCGTATGCCGCCTGAGTCGAGAACGCGAGGTTGAGCAGGATGAACGGGAAGGCGTCCCAGCGTCCGAAGACCGCCACGACGTTGAGCGAGATCCACAAGATGACGAAGATCGTCTGCGCGACGATGTAGCGGGCGGTGCCGAGCAGGCGTGCCAGGCGCTCGGCGAAGCGGCCGAACGCATCCGGGTCATAGACCGGGCCGCCGGGGCTTCCACGTGGGGTGCTGAGATCGTCGCGTCGCGCCATATCAGTTACCGGACAGGGTAATCCTCCAGTTGGAGGGAAGGACGCGGTCGAGCACGTCATCGATCGTGACAGCGCCGAGCAGCCGGCCGGCGTCATCGACGACCGCCAGCGAGACCACGTCGTACGCGGCCAGCTGGCCGGCGACCTCGCGGTCGCTCATCTCGACGTTGACCGGTTCGACATCCTCGTCCACGCACCGTCCGAGCGGCTTGCTCGGCGCCTCCCGCAGCAGCCGCTGGATCCCGACGTTGCCGAGATAGCGGCCGGTCGGCGTCTCCAGCGGCGGCCGAGCGATGAACACAGCGGCCGCGAGCGGCACCGGCAGCAACGGGTCGCGGACCCGCGCCAGGGCGTCGGCGACGGTCGCAGTCGGCGCCAGGATCACCGGCTCGGGCGTCATCAGCCCGCCCGCGGTGTCCGGCTGGTAGCTCAGCAGACGGCGGACCGGCTCGGCTTCGTCGGGATCCATCGCGGTCAACAGCTCGGCCTGGCGGCTGGCCGAGAACTCTCCGAGCAGGTCAGCGGCGTCGTCGGCCTCCATCTCGTCGAGCACCCGCGCGAGGCGCTGCTGGTCAAGGCCCTCGACGAGCTTGACCTGCTCGTCCTCTGACAGCTCCTCGAGCAGATCGGCGAAGCGGTCATCTTCGAGCTCCAGCGCGAGCACGCGCCGGCGGCTGAGCGGCAGGCGGCGGATCGCGTCCGCCATCTCGGCGGGGTGCAGGCCGCCCAGTTCCGCGGCTTCGCGGTCGACCGACCGATCGGATGCGAACAACTCGCCCGCCTCGCTCCAGTCGATCACGTCAGGCGCCCGCCGCAGGCCGGGAACGCGACGGCCCGCGAGCGCGACTGTCGCGACCTCCCACCCGATCCCGTCCGGCGCCGGCGTCAGCCCGATATCAGCCACGCGTGCGCCCTTCAGCCGCTTGCCGATCAGCTGCCCGGCGAGCAGCATCTCGCCGTCGCGCAGCTCGAACTGGCGCAGGTTGACCGATCCGCGCCGCAGCCGCGCGCCGTCGCTGCCGATCTCGCCGATTCTGCCGATCCCCACGAACACCCGCCGGCGCTGCACAGCGACGACGACCCCGTTGACTCGCGGGGGCTTGGACCCCAGGTCGACGACACCGTCCGCCACCCGCCCGATCTCGGCGCCGTCAGCACCGAGCAGCGGCAGCCTGATCAGCCGCGAGACATAGACGATGCGGCTCTCCATCAGCTAGATCGTACGCCCGCCGGGCTTATTGGAGCGGGATTTCGACGCCGCGCCGGTCCGCAGGCCGGGGCCCGAAGATCCTCCGGTCCGAAGCCTCGATCGCCACACGAACGTGTCTCGATTTCGCCACACCGTTCCCCGCTGCATGCAGTGAGACGCGTCCGGATCGATCGGGCATCGGGCGCTCCTTTCTCGGCGGGGGCGTTGAGCCGAACATAGGGTATGGTCGCCCGCCGCGGATGAAGATCGTCTACACGCACACAGACGAGGCTCCCGCGCTGGCCACCGAGTCGTTGCTGCCGATCGTCGAGGCGTTCGCGGCGGTGGCCGGCGTCGAGATCGAACTCCGGGACATCTCGCTGTCGGGCCGGATCCTGGCGCAGTTCTCCGGCCTGCTGCCCGAATCAAAGCGCGTCTCCGATGCGCTCGCCGAGCTCGGCGCGCTGGCGGAGACCCGGGAGGCGAACATCATCAAGCTCCCGAACATCAGCGCCTCGGTGCCACAGCTGAAGGCCGCGATCGCCGAGCTCCAGCGCGACGGCTATGAGCTGCCCGAGTACCCCGACGAGCCGGCCGACGACTCGCAGCGCGAGATCCGGACCCGGTATGACAGAGTCAAGGGCAGCGCTGTGAATCCGGTGCTGCGCGAGGGCAACTCGGACCGCCGCGCGCCGGATTCGGTCAAGGCCTACGCCCGCCGTCACCCGCACTCGATGGGGGCGTGGTCATCGGACTCGCAGTCGCACGTGGAGACGATGACCGAAGGCGACTTCCGCGCGACCGAGGAATCGGTCACCGTCTCAAGCGGCGGCTCGGTCGGGATCGAGCACGTGGCGCCCGACGGGACCGTCACCGTCCTCAAGCAGACGACCCCGGTCCTCGCAGGCGAGGTGCTCGACGCGGCCGTGATGCGTCGCGTGGCGTTGACGGCGTTCCTGGCCGAGCAGATCGCCGACGCCAAGCGTCGCGGTGTTCTGTTCTCGGTCCACCTGAAGGCGACGATGATGAAGGTCTCGGATCCGATCATCTTCGGCCACGCGGTCCGTTGCTACTTCGCCTCGCTGTTCGCCGATCACGCCGACGCGCTGCGGACGGCCGGGGTGAACCCCAACGACGGCATCGCCGCGCTGCTGACGGCGATCGAGGAGCTGCCCGCGGATCAGCGGGAGGCGATCGTGGACGCGATCGATCGTGCCTATGTGGATGGGCCCGCGCTGGCGATGGTCGATTCCGACCGCGGGATCACAAACCTCCACGTCCCCAGCGACGTGATCATCGACGCGTCGATGCCGGCCGCAATCCGCGCCTCCGGTCAGATGTGGAACGCCGCAGGCGCCCAGCAGGACACCAAGTTCGTGATTCCCGACCACTCCTACGCAGCGCTGTACGCCGAGACGGTCGATGACTGCCGCGAGCATGGCGCGTTTGATCCGGCGACGATGGGGACGACCCCGAACGTCGGTCTGATGGCCCAGAAGGCCGAGGAATACGGCTCGCACGACAAGACGTTCGAGATCACCGGCGACGGCGTCGTCCGGGTGATCGACGATCGCGGTCAGGCGCTGCTCGAGCACCAGGTGCAGGCCGGCGACATCTGGCGGATGTGCCAGACCAAGGATGCCGCGATCCAGGATTGGATTGCACTGGCGGTTTCGCGCGCCAGGGCGACGGGCGCTCCGGCCGTGTTCTGGCTCGACGAGACGCGCCCGCACGATCGTGAGCTGCTCAACAAGGTCCGGCCGGCGCTCGCCGGCCTTGACACGAGCGGATTGAAGATCGAGATCCTCGACGTCGCCGCCGCGACCCGGTTCACGCTCGCCCGCGCCCGCGCCGGCGAGGACACGATCTCGGTGACCGGCAACGTTCTGCGCGACTACCTGACCGACCTGTTCCCGATCCTCGAGCTGGGCACGAGTGCGAAGATGCTGTCGATCGTGCCGCTGATGAACGGCGGCGGCCTGTTCGAGACCGGCGCCGGCGGGTCGGCCCCCAAGCACGTTCAGCAGTTCAACCGCGAGAACCATCTCCGCTGGGACTCGCTCGGTGAATTCCTCGCCCTGGCGGTGTCACTCGAGCTGCTCGCCGATAGGGAGAACAAGCCACGCGCGAAGCTGCTCGGCCAGGCGCTCGATCGCGCGACGGCGACGCTGCTGGAGGAGAACCGCTCGCCGTCGCGCAAGGTCGGCGAGCTCGACAACCGCGGCAGCCACTTCTACCTGGCGCTGTATTGGGCGACGGAATTGTCCGAGCAGACCGACGACCCCGAGCTCGCCCAGCGCTTCGCGCCACTTGCGCAACGGCTGAAGGCCGACGAGGAGACGATCGTCGCCGAGCTCACCGAGGTGCAGGGCTCGCCGGTCGACGTCGGCGGTTACTACCGCCCCGATCCCGAGCGGGTGGCATCGGCGATGCGCCCGAGCGCGGCGTTCAACGAGGCGCTCGCGACGCTCGAGTCCTAACCAGGCACGGCGTGCCAGTGAACCGGCGGGCCATGGTCCCCGCAGATCGCGAGCCGCGAACCGCGGTCATCGGCCGCCGAGCGCAGAGTGACCTCGATCGTGAGCCCGTCGCCCCACGCCGGCTCCATGCGGGCGAACACGATCGGTCGTCGGGGGTCCGCCGCGCTCGCCTGCGCGATCGTTCGCTCTAGCTCCGCCCACTCGGGCGCGCCGAGATACTGGCGAACCACCGAGTGCCAGACGACGGTCAGCTGATCGCCACCGCGCTGTGCCAGCGCATCCGGCAGCCACTCGCCGGCCGGCGCACACTCCACGCGCGCAGGCGACTGGGCTGCGACCGAGAGAGCGTCCTGGAGCCGAGCGATTCGCGCCGGCTCGTCAGGCCAGATGTACGACAACAGCCGCAGCCGATCGGCTGGGTCGCGCGGATCCAGCGGCGCCAGATCGCACCCCGCCCGGTAGGAGATCTCGAGCCGATCGGCGGCCTCGCGCAGGGCGATCGGCGGCGGCGGCGACCATGGCTGCTCGAACCGCACGGCCGATGCCGGATCGCCGAGCCGATCGCCATCGTGCACGTAGCAGTATCGGTCGGGCAGCAGGTTGATGCCGGCGCTCGCGCCGATCTCGAGCAGGCGCACCGGGAGCCGGTGGCGGTCGGTCAGCCACAGCAGGACCGCGAACAGCACAGCGCTGCGGCCGGGCTCGTTTGTCTGCACGGTGCGCGTCATCCTGACCTTGATCCAGTCGAAGTTGGCGCGCATCGCCTCGGCCGCGGCGGCCCACGCCCCGCCGGGCGCCGCCGAGCCGCCGGCGCTCGGGTAAAAGTGCGCCAGGTAGGGCGTCCGGCCGCTGAGCACGAGCTCGTGCAGCGCCGCCAGCAGCCGTAGCTGGGGGACCGCACCGGGCGGGGCATCGACCCCGTCCATCAGGTCGGCCACGACCCCGCCGGCGTGGAGGTCATCCGCGGCGTCACGCATCAGCACGACGTACAGGGGCGAGCGGTCACTGGCCGCCAGCATCTCGGCATGTCTTCGAAAGCGGTCGGCGACGGTCAGCGTCCCGGCGCGCGAGTCGCCGGCGCCGCCGTACGGACGCTCGCTGTTCGAGGTCTGCTCGCTCATATTCCGCATAATGGTGACGTGGTCTGCGAAGCCCGGATGCGCGAGACACCCGCGGGCAAGGTTCCCGAAGGCGAGGGGTGGTTCGTGCTCAACGCGCGCGACGCCGTCTGGATGGAGGGCGACTTCGGGGCCTATACGCGCTTCGAGGGCGACGTCAGGTTCGCGCAGATCGGCGTCAACATCGGCGTGCTCGAGCCCGGCCAGCCCGCCTGCTACTACCACCGGGAGAACGAGCAGGAGGACTTCCTCGTGCTCGCCGGCGAGTGCCTGCTCCTGATCGACGGGCACCAACGCGCGCTGAGGCAATGGGACCTCGTCCATTGCCCGGCCTGGACCGACCACGTGTTCGTCGGCGCCGGTGGCGGGCCCTGCGCCGTGCTGGCGCTCGGAACCCGGCTGACCCGCGACGTCGTCTATCCGGCGGCCGAGATCGCACAGCGCCACGGCGCCGGGGTCAGCGAGGAAACGACTGATCCACTGGAGGCCTACGCGGACGTAGGCGAGGATCGGGAGGTCGGCTACCGGGAGGGCTGGCTCCCGGGCTGAGGCGCCGGCGGGCCGTCAGGGCGGGCCTCGCCCGCTCGCTGTCAGGGCAGCACCCGCCGGCCCCAGGCGAACTGGTCGCCGAGCCAGCTGCCCCTGAGCGGCAGCACGTAGACGCCCTGGCCCGATGAGTGGATCACCCAGTTGTCGCCCAGGTAGAGGCCGGCGTGGATGATGTTCGCCTCGGTCGCCTTCGAGTTGAAGTGAGCGCTGCCGAAGAACAGGATGTCGCCCGGCTGCAGCTGGCTGTAGCGCAGGCGCTGGCTGCGCGGGATCTCGCCGGCCATCTGCGCGGCGGTCCGGCCGTGGATCTCGCGGCCCCAGGAAAGGCCGGAGATCTTGTACACGCGCCAGACGAACCCCGAGCAGTCAAAGCCGCCGTGCGCTAGCCCGTCAGCCGTGTTGTCGGTCGTACCCGCGTAGACGTAGGGATAGCCGATCCGCGAGACGGCGATCCGCATCGCCGTGAGCTGATCTGCGGTCATCCGCGGGAGCTCGTAGGCGCTCAGTGACTCGCGCGCCGAGTCGACGCTCCAGCTGTCGTTGTCGAGCACCTGCGCCAGTGACCACGCCGCCTCCGCGCGCGTGATCTGATCGGTCGGAAAGAGTTCGAGCTGATCGGTGCCGGCTGGGTGGTCATAGCGCAGGCCCATGAATCGGGCGACCACCTCGGTCCCGTAGTAGGAGGGTGGGCGCAGACCGACCGCCGCGGTCGCTCGCCGCACGTGCGCCGCCACATCGGCGAGGCCGAGCTGATCCACAACGAGGGCGTCGAACCCGGTGACGGTCAGCACGCTCTGCCTGGCGCGGACCGCCGTCACGGTGGTCTGCTGGCCGAGATCTGCGGATTGCCCGTCGATCCTGCTCGCGAGCGCCACCATCGACCGGTCCGCCTGCGCGCCTGTGAGCCGCTGCGAGCCACCGAACCGGTGGCCGCCCACGTCCGCCATCAGTCCGGCGTGGACCACCTGGCGCTGTTGGGCGAGATCCCAGTTTCCGAGCGTCACCCGGCCGAACGCATTCGCGGGCGCCAGGCAGGCGCAGGCGATCACGCAGGCGACAATCGGTGGCAGTCGGCGGTTGGGAAGCCAGACGTACATCCACGGAGGTGATCGGCGCCGATCTCCGGGATCGCAAGCCCGCGGCGCCAGATTCGGCCTCCCGTCCACGCCTGGTTTTGCGACACGACGTCCCGCGCTGCGGGATCGGAGCGCGACGCTCGAACTCGACGTGGGACGGCCGGCAGGCCCCCCGGGCGCAGGACGTTGGGCGATGTTGGGCGCTATACGCACAAAATCGCCCACGGACCCGCTCGCCCGCCGGCCGGCGAGCCCTCCGGCGCATGGCCCGTCGATCGAGGTGCAACGGCGAACTTGTTGGCATCAGCCGCGGGGGACTGAAAGACTGGGCAGGAGGCGTTATTCCCCACCGATAGGAGGTCTCATGCCCGAGAGCGTCTACCGCGTCACCGAGGTCGTGGGCGTCAGCAGCGAGTCCTGGGAGGCAGCGGCTCGCGTCGCGGTCGAGACGGCCGCAAAGAGCGTGCGTGAGCTGCGCATCGCCGAGGTCGTCCGCCAGGATCTGACGATTCAGGACGGCGGCGTTCTCAGCTACCGCGTCCGCTTGGGGATCTCGTTCAAGTACGACCCCGAGTAGCGCGACCCCGACCGCCGCGGCCCGCGGCGCGGGGGCGACGAGCAGCTCAGCGGAAGGTGTCGGCCGTGACGCGGGTGACTTCGGTCACCGCGTCGGCCGGGATCCCCGCGCGCTTGGCGGCGGCGATGATCGCGTCAGGATTCGGTGCCTCGTAGAGGCAGTAGGTCCGGTACCGGTCGGCGCTCAGAAACGAGAACAGCCAGCTGACGCCCTCGTCGGCGTTGATCTCCTCGAGCACATCGACGTCATCGGTGTTGAGGTCAAGCTGCTCGGCGAACGTCCGCTCGATGACATACATCGGCATGGGGCGATCCTACCGGGTGTCGGGCGAATCGAGCAGGCCGTTGCGAAACGCATACGCGGCCGCCTCGGTGCGATTGGAGGCGCCGGTCTTGCGCAGGATGCTGCGGACATGGTTGGCGACCGTGTGTCCGCTGATGAACAGCTCCTCGCCGATCTCGCGGTTGCTGCGTCCGGCCGCCGCCAGCCGCAGGATCTGAACCTCGCGCCAGGAGAGGTCATCGGGCAGCGTCCGCACCGGCGCAGCCGTCGCTCCGAGCGCTTGCGAGCGCGCCAGCAGGGTTGGCATCCCGATCCGCTCGGCCAGCGTCGCCGCCTCCGACAGGAGCTCGACGGCACGGGCGCCATCGTCCGCCGTGCCCCGCATCCGCAGCGTTCGCCCATACGCATACAGCGTGTGCGCGGTCCAGGTTGTCGCGCCCATCTCCCGGTTGCGCGCCAGCGCGTGCTCGAAGTGCTCGATCGCCAGCCGGTGATCGCCAAGCGTCGAGGCCAGCATCCCGAGATAGCGATCGGCGGACCCGTAGCAGGCGACGCCATGGCCGACGACCACGTTCGCGCCTGCCAGCGGATTGAGCTCGGGATAGATCAGCGCCGCCATCGGCTCGTCGCCGACCGCGGCGCACGCATCGGTCAGGTAGGTGAGCGAGGCAAGCCAGATCCCCGAGCGGAGGCTGTCGAACCCCTCCTCGCGCACACGGGTCAGCTCGCGGCGAGCCTCGGCCTCCATTCCGAGCTCGGCCAGCAGGGCCGCAAAGCCCGGCCGCCAGGCGCCACTGAGCCGATCGCTGGCAGCGAACAGCCGCGTGACGGGCGCGAGCTCGCTCAGCCGCCCCTGCTCACGGCGGATGCCGAACATCTGGATCCCGTGGATCCCCGACGCGGGCCGGTCGGTCAGCAGCAGACTCCACTCGTGCGAGCGCTGGGCGGCGGCGTCGGCCTCGGCGAGCCGGCCGGTGCAGAGCGCCAGCGTCGAGGCGTAGTGCTCGGCCACGTGGAGCATGAACGGCTGGCGCAGCCGCCCCGCAAGTGCATGGACCTCCTCGAGCTCGCGCCCCGCGCGGTCGAGGTCGCCGAGCGCAATCAGACTGGCGACGCTCCACTCCATCGCCTCGGTCTGCAGGTCGGCGTCGCCGAGCTCGGCCGCGAGGTCGCGCGCCTCGGCGAGCATCTCGAGCGTCCGCTCGAGGCTGCTGTTGCCGTGCGACCAGTAGGAGCGCATCAGTACCGTGGCGAGGCCGGCGCGGTCGTCGAGCCGGCGCGCCATCGCGATCGCCTGGACCTCGACCTCGGCCGCGCGCTGGTAGTTGCCGGGCAGCGCGTGCGCGCGGGTCATCCCGGACAACAGACGGACCCGCAACTCGGAATCGCCCGGTCCGAGCGCGAGCGATGCCTCGTGCAGCAGCTCCAGTGCGGCGTTATCGGTTCGCGCCGGACGCCAGCACGCATCCTCGAATCCGACCGCGGCGGTCGCCAGCAGCTCCGGGTCATCGAGCTCGCGGGCGATCTGGGCGGCGGCTTCGAAGGCCGTCATCGCCTCGTCGGAGTGGCCTGCCCGGACGCGGGTGGTCCCGAGTTCGAGCTGCGTCCGGGCGCGGCGGCGCGGGTCGTCGATTCCGAGCTCGAGCGCGTATGAGAAGCGCAGGTCAGCCTCATCGAAGTCGAGCGTCGTGAGTGCGGCCCGGCCGGCGAGCAGCGAGTAGTCGATCGCCCGGCGCGGCCCGTCGACCGGTGCCGCCTCACCGAAGTGGTATGCCAGCTCCGCCAGCCCGCCGCGGCCCTCGTCGGCGGCATGCACGCGCTCCAGAGCCTCGGCGACCTGCAGGTGCAGCTCGGCTCGGCGCAGCGCAGGCATGCGGTCATAGAGAGCCCGCCGCACAAGCTCGTGAGTGAACCGATACCCAAGCCGCCGTGACGCTGTCTCCTCGATCATCCCGTGCGCAAGCGCCTGCTCGAGCGCGATCCGGACCTCAGCGTCCGCCGCCCCGTCACGCCCGACGATCGACAGATCGAACTCGGCTCCGGCCACCGCAGCCAGCTCCAGCAGCCGGGTGGTGCCAGGACTGAGTCGCGCCAGCCGCTGGCTGACGACCTCCCTGACGCCTTCCGGGCTGCCGAGGTTGGCGACCGCGGACGCGAGGTCCGCGCCGGCGCCGATCGCGGCCGGGTCCGCCTCGAGCACCGAGCGCCAGAGCTCGGTCATCAGGAACGGATTGCCGCCGGTCAGGCTGCGCAGCACCCGGGCGACCTCGCTCAGCCTCGACCCGGGATCCCCGCCACCGGCTCGCTGCACGAACTCGAAAACCTCCTCGGGACTCAAGCCGCCGAGCCGCAGCCGAACGACGCCCTCTGACCGGCGCAGGTCGACAAGCGCCGCCGAGAGAGCCTCGGGGACCTCGGCCTCCGTGTCGCGGAAGGTCGTGACCAGCAGCGCTCGTGCCCCTGACGCGCCGCGGGCGAGGTGACGGAGCAACAGCAGCGTCGGCGCGTCGGCCCAATGCCCATCCTCGATCACGACGACCAGCGGCGCCCACCGGCCGACGGCCGCGAGCAGGTCGGCGACAGCCGTGTGGAGACGGTGGCGCTCGGTGTCCGGATCGGCGGCCAGCGGCGCGGGCAGTTCGCCTACGACCTTCGCCAGATCAGGAACCAGGCGCACCAGTTCGCCGCCCTCGGTGCCGAGCGCTTCGCGCAGGGTGACGGGATCGGTGGCGCGGACAAGCTGGTCGAGCGCCTCGACGAACGGCCGGTACGGGCGCCGCACGACCGCGTCGCATGCCCCGTAGAGCACCATCGCCCCGGCGGATGCCGCCTCGCGCACGAACTCGCGCACCAGCCGGCTCTTGCCCGAGCCGGCCTCGCCGCCGACGAGCGCGAACCTGAGCCCCTCCCCGTCGGCGCTCGGGATCAGCGCCCGGAGCGTCATCAGTTCATGAGAGCGCCCAGCGAACGGAAAAGACGGCGTAAGGCGAAGTGGTCCAGGCAGGCTTGACACGTGGTCCGCGTCCCCAGTCGCGAATAGTCAGACCTGACTATGCCATGCCGGTCCAGCGATCGTCAGAGATGATCGAAGATCGGTCAGAACAGGTCATGACACGGCGACGGTACTGGCGTAGCTTGCTGATCGGGCCAACGGGTCCGTACACGAACAACCGGGGAGAAAAACATGACCGCTACTGCGTCGTTGGTTGATTCCGCCCGCCGCGAGCTTTCGGGGCTGGACGGGAGGATCGTGGGTGCCGGAGACGCCGGCTATGACGAAGCCAGGGCCGTCCACAACGGGATGATCGACAAGCGCCCGGCGCTACTCGTTCGCTGTCAAACCGAGGACGAGGTCGCGCGCTGCATCGCGTTTGCCCGCGCACACGGAGTCCCACTGGCCGTCCGCGGCGGCGGGCACAACGGAGGAGGGCTGGGGATCGTCGATGACGGCCTCGTGATCGACCTCGCCGGGATGGACGACGTTGTCGTCGACCCCGAGGCGCACACCGTCCGCGTCGGCGGCGGCGCCACCTGGGGCCAGGTCGACCGCGCGACGGCCGAGCACGGCCGGGCGACCCCGTCAGGGATCATCTCGACGACCGGGGTCGGTGGCCTGACCCTTGGCGGCGGGCTCGGTCACCTGACCCGTAGGTTCGGATTGACGGTCGACAGTCTGGTCGGCGCCGACGTGGTGTTGGCCGACGGGTCGGTCGTGCGTGCAAGCGCCGACGAGCACCCCGATCTCTTCTGGGCGCTGCGCGGCGGGGGCGGGAACTTCGGCGTCGTCACCTCGTTTGAGTTCAAGACCCACCCGATCGGCGCGACGTTGATGGCCGGCCCGACCTTCTGGCCGATCGAGCAGACGGCCGAGGTGATGCGGTTCTACCGCGACTTCATGCCGTCCGCCCCGCGCAACCTGGGCGGCTTCTTCGCCGAGATGACTGTCCCGCCGGTTGACCTGTTCCCGGCCGAGCTGCACATGCGCAAGGTCTGCGCGGTGATGTGGTGCGTGGTCGGCTCTGAAGCGGAGGCGGCCGAGCTGCTCGCGCCGGTCCATGATGTCGGCGACGTGCTCCTCCATGGCGTCGGCGCGATGCCGCACCCGGTTCTGCAGAGTCTGTTCGACGGCCTGTACGTCAAGGGCCTGCAGTGCTACTGGCGGGCGGATTTCTTCAACGAGATCTCAGATGGGCTGATCGAGCAGCATCTCGAATGGGGGCAGAAGCTGCCGACGATGCACTCGACGATGCATCTGTATCCGATCGACGGCGCCGCGCACGACGTCTCCAACACCGACACCGCGTTCAACTATCGCGACGCCCAGTACGCCGAGGTCATCTTCGGCGTCGACCCGGACCCGGCCAACGCGGCGACGATCCGCGACTGGTGCGTCGGCTACTGGGATGCGACGCATCCCTACTCGGCCGGCGGTGCCTACGTCAATTTCATGATGGAGGAGGGGCAGGAGCGCGTCCAGGCGACCTACCGGGACAACTACGGCAAGCTGGCCGCGATCAAGGCGCAGTACGACCCGGAGAACCTGTTCCGCGTCAACCAGAACATCGCTCCGGCGTAGACGGGGCTTTTGGGGGCGACTGAGTCGTCGTGCCGGCGTCGGTTTCAATCCGGCGCCGGCACTCGACCGGCTCAGCTCAGCGCCGGTGCCTCCGGAAGGCTGGCCAGCGCGCTGTCCATGTCGGTCTCGGAGAACTCCGGGTCGTCGAGCTCGCCCGCCAGGAAGGCGTCATAGGCGCTGAGATCGAAGTTGCCATGGCCGCAGAGGCCGAACAGGATCACTCGTTCCTCGCCCGCCTCGCGCGCGGCGTCGGCCTCGGTGATCACGGCCCTGATCGCGTGCGCGGGCTCGGGCGCCGGGATGATCCCCTCGCACCGCGCGAACCGGACCGCCGCCTCGAAGGTCTCGTTCTGCCGGTAGGCCCGAGGCTCGACGAGCCCGGCCTTGACCAGGCCGCAGACCAGCGGCGAGTCACCGTGGTAGCGCAGCCCGCCGGCATGGACCGGAGGCGGCACGAAGTCATGACCGAGTGTGTACATCGGCATCAGCGGCGTCAGGCCGACGGTGTCGCCGAAGTCGTACGCATACACGCCGCGGGTCAGCGTCGGACAGGCGGCGGGCTCGGCGGCGATGAACTGAGTCTTGGTCCCCTCTCTCAGGTTGCGGCGCAGGAACGGGAACGTCAGGCCGCCGAAGTTCGAGCCGCCGCCGACGCACGCGATCACGGTGTCGGGATACTCGCCGGCCATCTCCATCTGCGCCAGCGCCTCCTGGCCGATCACCGTCTGGTGCAGGAGCACGTGGTTGAGGACCGATCCGAGCGAGTAGTTGGTGTCCGGGCTCTGGGCGGCGACCTCGACCGCCTCGGAGATCGCGATTCCAAGCGAGCCCGTCGGGTGTCCGCTCTGTGCCCGCCCCGAGTCGGTCACGTCGGACGGTGACCGGTGCACGGTCGCTCCCCAGGTCTGCATCATCGAGCGGCGATACGGCTTCTGGTCATAGCTCGACCCCACCATCCAGACCTCGCACTCGAGGCCGAACAGCCGGCACGCAAACGCGAGCGCCGAGCCCCACTGACCCGCGCCGGTCTCGGTCGTCAGCTTGCGGATCCCGGCGTTGGCGTTCTCGTACGCCTGGGCGACCGACGTGTTGGGCTTGTGCGACCCGGCCGGTGAGACCCCCTCGTACTTGTAGTAGATGTGCGCCGGCGTATCGAGCTCGCGCTCGAGCCGGCGGGCACGGTACAGCGGCGTCGGGCGCCACAGCCTGTAGGCGTCGCGCACGGGTTCGGGGATCTCGATCTCGGGCTCGGGCGAGACCTCCTGCAGGATCAGACCCATCGGGAAGATCGGCGTCAAGTCATCGGGACCGGCCGGCTCCTTGGTCTGAGGGTGAAGCGGCGGCGGCGCCTCGCCGGGTAGGTCGGCCATCAGGTTGACCCAATGCGTCGGGATCTCCTGCTCGCCCAGCAGGAATTTGACCGTTTCGCTCATCCGCCTCTCCTACGCTCGGTTGTGGCGCGATTCTATGCACAGCCGGGCACTCGGATCAGGCCCCTCGCCGCGTTCGCGGGCCGGCCCCAGCTCACGCCGGCCCGCGCGATGCGTCACCCGCGGACAAGGCTGTCGCCGACCTGCAATCCCTCGGCATGCCGATCGCCGGCGTGGCCGGGCGAGCGCGGGGGTAGCTCGAGCTCTCTGGTCGAACGCGGGACCAGCGCGAGCGCCAGCAGCACGATCCCGATCGCGCTGCCGACGGCCACCACGGTGCGGGCGCCGAGCCAGCCCGCGAGCGGCTCGGCGATCAGGTAGCCGAGCGGCAACAGCGCCAGCGAGCCCATCCAGTCCCAGGCGCTGACCCGAGAGAGGGCATGGGCGGGGATGTGATGCGCGAGCGCGGAGATCCACCAGATCGTCACCAGCGAGAACCCGAGCCCGGTCGCGAATGCCAGCCCGACGACGTACGGCAGCGGCGCGCCGAGCGCGAACATCAGGTCCTGCAGCGGCCACGCCGCGACCAGCATCAGCCCGAGTCGCAACGGACGCGCCGGTCGCCAGGCGAGCCCGATCGCGGCGCCGAACACCGCGCCGGCGCCGGCGACCGCTTCCAGCACGCCGAACACCGAGGCGCTGCCGTAGACCGACCGCGAGATCCCGGGGCCGAGCGCGTACCACTGGGCGTATACACACAGGACGGCACCGGCGAACGTCGCGATCGTCGCCCACACCCACGTCCGCGAACGGACCTCGCGCCATCCGGCGCGCAGGTCATCGATCACCGAGCCGCCCGCGACCGTCTCTCCGCGCGGGCGTGGACGGAGGCGCATCAGCAGCATCGCGCTGACCGCAAACGTCAGCGCGTCGAACACGAACGCCTCGCCGGCACCAATTCCGAGGACCAGAGCGACGGCGAGCATCGGACCGATCATGAACGCAAGGTTCCCGACGGTCTCCGTCATCGCGGTCGCGTCCTGGATCATCGACTCCGGCACGGTCTGCGGGAGCAGCCCGCTGAACGCCGGTGCAAAGAAGGCCTCAGCGGCGCCGAACAGCGCCTCGATCACGACCAGCTCCCAGATCCGGACGCCACCGGTGAAGATCAGGATCGCCAGGCCCGCGTGCAGCAGCCCACGGACCACGTCGGTGCCGACCATGATCCGGTGGCGCGGGAAGCGGTCCGCCCACACGCCGCCGATCAGCAGCAGCGCCACGAGCGGCAGCGACTGCGCCGCGAGCACCAGCCCGAGCGCTTCCGGGGAATGCGTCTGCATCGTCACAAACAGCGCCAGGGCGACGACGACCACGCGGTCGCCGACCATGCTCGCTGCTTGGCCGAAGAACAACAACCGGAAATCTCTGATGCGCAGGACGCGCAGGTAGGTACTCACAACACACTCTCAAGACGACGCAGGGGGACAGAACGGGCGCTGCAGCGGCCGTGGCCGGGCAGCTCAGGTGCGAGTCAGAAACGAGGTGTTGCGCGGGCGCATCGCGCCGCGCAGTCTAGCAGCCGGCTCGCGGCTCGAAAAGGCCCGCGCCTACGGAACCGCGGGATCGCCGGAGTTCGAGACCACGCGTCGCGCGAGCGCGCGGAGCACCTTGCGCTCGATACTCGGGTCGGTCTCGAGCACCGAATTGAACGCTCTGTCGCTGATCACGAAGAATCGCAATCGTGTCGCAGCGGTGACGGTTGCGGTCCGCACGACGTGTTCGAGCAGCGCGATCTCGCCGAAGAAGTCACCGGGGCCGACGGTCGCGACCGCCTTCCGTCCACGGGTCACGGTCGCCTCTCCCTCGATGATCACGAAGAACTCCCGCCCGAGTGACCCCTGTTCGCAGAGCACGGTCCCCGGTGCCACGTCGAGGTCGTCGGTGAGTCGCGCGAGATATGTCAGCTGCTTGCGCGAGAGACCCTCGAACAGCGGTGACCGTTTCAGCGCCTCGATCTTGGTGTCCTGCGTGATCCGCGCCACGGTCGCAACACTACTCATCGGTCGCGGGCCACACCACCGCAGCCGTACGCGGCCATGCGGCCGGCTGCGGCTTCGTGTTGGCAGCAGCGCGCCGGTGCTATCCCATGTGTAACCCTGTCGCCGGGTGTCAGTCTTCTCCCGAGCGTTTCGACCGCCTCGGGCCGCACTCGGCGCAGGACATCTGAACGCGTCAGCGGTCTCGAGGATGCGCCGGTGAGCGTCCGCCGTCTCGTGCAGGCGTGCGCTGCCGTCCTCGCCGTGCTCGCGGTCGTGGCGATCGTGCTCGACTCGCTGCCCGACACAGGTAAGCCGGCCCGCGCCGTATCGACGGCCGGCTGCGGCGGATCCAACAGCTGCGCACGGCCGGCGGCGGGCATCCACAAGATCCGCCACGTCGTGATCATCATGCAGGAGAACCGGTCGTTCGACAGCTACTTCGGCACCTTCCCCGGCGCCGACGGGATCCCCGCCCGGCACGGAGTCGCAACGGTCTGCTCACCCAATCCGCGCAACGGCAGCTGTGTCCGTCCCTACCACGACTCAGCCGACGTCAACGGCGGCGGGCCCCACGCCAACCCCAACGCCGTCGCCGACATCGCCGGCGGCAGCATGAACGGATTCATCGCGCAGGCAGTGCTCGGTGCCGAGAGCTGCGTGGGGGTGAACAACCCCAACTGCAGCCAGTCCTTGACGCCCGACGTGATGGGTTATCACGACGCGCGCGAGATCCCGAACTACTGGCGCTACGCGCAGAACTACGTGCTCGACGACCACATGTTCGAGCCGGTCCGCTCGTGGAGCTTCGCGGCTCATCTGTACATGGTCTCGGGCTGGTCGGCCACCTGCACCGAAGTGGGCAACCCGTTCAGCTGCCACGGCAACATCAACCATCCCGGCGGCCTTGCGGTGGCGAGCACCCAGTACGGCCCCAGATCGCGCTACCCGACGGTCCACTTCGACTGGACCGACATGACCTACCTGCTTCACCGCGGGCACGTGACGTGGGGCTACTACTTCGAGCCGGGGCTCGAGGCGGACTGTCCCAACGACCAGATGACGTGCACGCTGCAACGCCAGACGCCGGGCAGTCTTGCGCGTGGCTCCGCGACGCCCGACATCTGGAACCCGCTGCCGGAGTTCACGACCGTCCACGAGAACCGGCAGACCGGGAACGTCCTCGCGATCTCGAACTTCTACGCGGCGGCTCGTGCCGGGACGCTGCCGGCCGTCTCATGGGTCGTGCCCAACCAGGCCGACTCCGAGCATCCGCCCGCCAGCGTCACGGTCGGAGAGTCTCACGTGACGCATTTGATCAACACGATCATGCGCGGGCCCGACTGGAAGAGCACCGCGATCATCCTCGCCTGGGATGACTGGGGTGGCTTCTACGACCACGTCGTGCCGACGCAGGTGGACCAATACGGCTACGGACTCCGGGTCCCGTCGATCGTCATCAGTCCCTACGCGAAGCGGGGGTGCGTCGACCACCAGACCCTCTCATTCGATGCGTTCAACAAGTTCATCGAGGACGACTTCCTCGGGGGCCAGCGACTCAACCCGCGCACCGACGGGCGCCCTGACCCACGGCCTGATGTTCGCGAGTCCCTGCCGATCCTCGGCAACCTCGCCGACGACTTCGACTTTGCCCAGCGGCCGCGACCGCCGTTGCTGTTGCCGCTGCACCCACGGCCTGGTCCGCCGTCGAGTCTCGGTGCCAGGGCGCTCGCGGCCCGGTGCGGGTCGGATCTGTCAGTCAGGGTCAGGCCGGCGACCGTGTCCGCGTACAAACGGGCCCGCGCGAAGATCACCGTCACGATCCCTGGGCAGCCGTCGGGCGGCCGCGCGAAGAGCACGCCGGTCGCAGGCGCGGTCGTCACGCTTGCCGGCCACCGGCTGGCGACCAACCGCGCCGGCCATGCGGCGGTCACGGTCGACGTCGGGCATTCCGGCAGCCTTGCGGTCGTCGCGACCCGATCTGGGCTCGAGTCGAACGCCGGCTTGGTGGTCCGGCGATGAACGGTGATCGCCACCCGCGAGCCAACTCCGGCCGCGACGCGACAGCGCCGGCGCTCAGCGCGCATGGGCTGATCAAGGTGTTCGACGCGCAACGCGCCGTCGATCAGGTGGACCTGGTTGTCGCCGCCGGCGAGGTGCGAGGGCTGCTCGGCCCAAACGGCGCCGGCAAGACGACCCTGCTGCGGATGCTGTTCGGCCTGGTGACGCCGGACGAAGGCGAGATCGAGCTGTTCGGGCGGCCGCTCGACACCGCCGACCCAAACGCGCTCGATGGGGTCGCGGGATTCGTCGAGACGCCCGCGTTCTATCCCTACCTGTCGGGTCGGGTGAACCTCGAGCTGCTTGCCGAGCTCGATGATCTGGGCGCTTGCGCGCGGATCGATGACGCGCTGGCACAGGTGATGCTCGCCGACCGCGCCGATGACCGGGTCAGCGCCTACTCGACCGGGATGCGCCAGCGGCTCGGGATCGCGGCGGCGCTCGTCCGCGCGCCGCGGCTGCTGCTGCTCGACGAGCCGACCAGCGGACTGGACCCGGCGGGCGTCCGCGACGTCGGCGCGCTGTTGCGAGGGCTTGCCTGCGAGGGCGTGGCGGTCCTGCTCTCGAGCCACCAGATCGACGAGGTGGAAGGGATTTGTGACAGCTTCACGGTGCTCCGCCAGGGCCGGGAGGTTTGGAGTGGGACCGTGGCGGGGCTGCGCGACCAGGCGCCCGCGATCGAGTACCGGCTGATCACCAATGACGACCCGGCGGCGCTCGAGGTGGCCCGCGAACATCGCGGCGTCCGTGCGATCCCGTCGCCCAACGGCGGTCTCCAGCTCGAGGCTCGCGCCGAGAGCCTCGATCCCTACGTGGTCGATCTCGGCCGCCGCTCGATCGCGATCCGCGGCCTCGAGGTGCTCGTCGGGCCGTTGGAGGCGATGTTCTTCGCACTGACCGGTGAGCGGCCCGGTCCCGAGCCCCACGATGAGACGGTCCACCGCGCGACCGACGATCTGATCAGCGATGGCCGCTAGCGCTCCCGCGATCGCCCGCGTGCACGCGACGCCGTCCCCCGCAGGCCGTGTGCGCAGCGCATTTCGGGTCGAGTGGCGCAAGCTCGCGAGCCAGTTCGCGACGCGGGTGCTGACGCTGATCTGCGTGCTTGGTCCGTTCGCGTTCGCTGCGGTCCTCAAACTCCAGAGCAGCACGCCCGCGGACACGCTGTTCGGAATCTGGGTCCACAGCTCGGGCTACGCCGTGGGGCTGGTGATCCTCTCGTTCGCCGGGCAGTGGGGCTTCCCGGTGATCGCCGGTGTGATCGCCGGTGACCTGTTCTCGGCCGAGGACCGGTACGGGACCTGGAAGACGCTG
This sequence comes from uncultured Solirubrobacterales bacterium, assembly GCA_963770885.1. Classification (GTDB taxonomy): domain Bacteria; phylum Actinomycetota; class Thermoleophilia; order Solirubrobacterales; family Solirubrobacteraceae; genus Palsa-465. Next base: position 71,426 of record CAVYRI010000008.1, read on the forward strand.
CTGACGCGGTCCCGGACGCGGCGCGAGCTGTTCATCGGCAAGGTGCTCGCGGCCGCCGCGATGGCCGCGGCGATTGCGGCCGCGACCGCGATCGCGAGCACGGTCGCAGGACTGCTGGTGATCGGGCACCAGCCGCTCGTCGGGCTCGGTGGAACACTGATCCCCGGCGGGCGGAGCCTGCTGCTGCTCGCGGTCAGCTGGGCGCTGAACCTGCTGCCGCTGCTCGCGTTCGTGACCATCGCCGTCTTGTTCTCGACGCTGACCCGCAATGGGATCCTCGGCGTCCTCGGCCCGGTGCTGGTCGCCCTGCTGATGCAGCTGCTGGCGCTGATCGGTAGCGGCGTCTGGGTCCACGCGCTGCTGGTCGGCTCGGCCTTCGGGGGCTGGCATGGACTGTTCGCCGATCCCGCGTTCTTGACCCCGTTGATCGTCGGCAGCCTTGTCAGCGTCGCGTGGATCGCGGCTTGCCTGGCGGTCGCGTGGGCGTCGCTCGCACGGCGTGACTTCGCCGGCGTCCCGGTCCCGCGCCGGGCCGGGTGGAGAGGACCGGTCCGGGCGGCGCTGATTGGAGCTGTGACGCTGATCGTGGTCACCGCGGCTACCAACTGGGGTCCGACCGGCGTCACCGCGCAACGACTCAATCACGCGTTCGCACCGACCTTCAATCGCCTCACGATCCTGCAGCAGCGGTTGCTGGGCCGCAAGGTCCCGGCCGGCGCGAGCCTCAACCAGTTGACCTCCTGCCTGCGCCGCAGCGGCGCCGCCGGCGGCCCCGGTGACGATTGGGCCTGCAATGTGACCGTGCTGATCCCCCAGTCCGGTCCGACCCCATATCAGCAGACGGTCTCCTACGACGTCTCCGTTCAATCCGACGGCTGTTACAAAGCGGACTCGCCGCCCACGTTCGTTGGCCAGCAGCTGATGCGCGTGCCGCACGGCGGGACGGTGGTCAATCCGCTGTTCACCGTCTACGGCTGCTTGAACACATTCTGAGCCGCGTACGATCGCGCCATGGAGCTGCCGCCCGGCCCACGTGCGCCCGCCGCCTGGCAGACGATCGGTTGGATGGCGCGCCCGGCCGCGTTCATGCAGAGCCTGCACCGCCGCTACGGCGACCCGGTCACGATCCGGACCTACTGGACCGAGCAGCCAATGGTCCTCTTCTCAGACCCGACTGCGGTGCGCGAGATCTTCCGGCTGGACCCGGCGATCGCGCCAGCCGGGCAGAGCTGGGAGTTCCTGCGGCCGTTTGCCGGCCCGCACTCGATCCTGCTGCTCGACGGCGAGCAGCACCTGCGCGAGCGGCGGCTGATGGCGGCGCCGTTCCACGGCGAGCGGATGCGCGCGCTGGCTCCGATCGTGTCCGAGCTCGCGCAGAACGAACTCGAGTCTTGGGAGGGGCCGGTGGTGGCGCTGGAGCGGATGCGACAGCTGACGCTCGAGATCATCCTGCGCGTCGTTTTCGGCGCCCGCGGCGAGCAGGCCGGACGGCTGCGCGATGCGATCGACGGGTCCCTGGCCGGCGTTCGCTCGATGCCGGGCATGCTGTCGATGGCGCTCGTCCGCCGTGACCTGGGGCGCCACAGTCCGTGGGGACGCTTTCGGGTGGCGGTGGAGCGCTTCGACGCGCTGCTGTTCGAGCTGCTGGCGGCGACGCGGTCGCAGGCGGACGACGGCGCCCAGGACTCCGTGCTCGCGATGCTGCTCGAGCAGCGTGACTCCAACGGTGACCCGGTCGGCGACCGCCAGCTCCGAGATCAGCTCGTCGCGCTCCTGGTCGGGGGCCACGACAGCTCGGCCGCGACGCTCGCGTGGGGCTTCGAGCGGCTCGCGCGCCATCCGGCGGTCCAGGCACGGATGCGCGACGGCGAATCCGCCTATCTCGACGCGGTCGTCAAGGAGGTGATGCGCGTCCGTCCGGCATTGACGATCGCGCCCCGACTGCTGTTGGAGCCGGTGCAGATCGCAGGCCGCACGCTGCCCGCCGGGGTCCAGGTCGCGGCATGCCTATGGCTCGCGATGCGGCGCGAGGACCTGTGGCAGGACGCATCGGCCTTCGCACCCGAACGGTGGCTACAGGGACCGACGCCCGATCCCTACGCTTGGATCCCGTTCGGCGGCGGCGTCAGACGGTGCGCCGGTGCCCCGTTCGCCGAGATGGAGATGCGAGAGGTGCTGCGGGCGGCAGCGGGTCTCAACATCCGGCCGCGCTCGGCCGCGAGCGAGCGAGCGCGGCGCAGCATGCTGGTGGTCGTTCCCGAGCACGGCGCCGAGCTGCTGGTGCAGCGGGTGTCGAGGTCAGTCGGCTGACGCGCCGTCGGCGCATTCAGGCTCAGGCAGACGGTCGAGTGCCTGGTCGACTGACTCGACGGTGTCGATGCTTGCAGCCACGCCGGCGAGCCGGAGCGCGTCTCCGGCGGCCGACGACGGCGCGACGACCAGCAGAAGATCCTGCCCGCGGGCGCGCAGCTTCGTGCGCAGCTGGAAGACGAGCCGGATGCCGGCGCTGTCGATGTAGTCCACGTCACTGAGGTCGAGCACCAGTGCGGCCGCCCGGTTGGGCACCTCGAGGACGATCGCGTCACCGATCGCCTCGGCGTTTGAGAGGTCGATCTCCCCGGTCAGCCGGGCGATCATCGCCGTGCCGCGGACGCTGAACTGCGCGTCCGAGATCCTCACCGGTCGACCCTCCGTCGCATCACGACCTCGGTGCCCGAGGCGCCGGAGTTGACGTGCACCTCGTCCATCGCCGCGTCGATGATCGTCAGCCCCCGTCCGCGGTCGGTCCCGCGCGGCGGGCGCCAGCTGCCGGCATCCTTGACGACGATCGTGAGCATCCCGTCGTCCTCTGAGGCGAGCAGGTCGAATTGAGCCGGGGCCGGCGAATAGGCGTGCTCGATCGCGTTCGTGCAGGCCTCGCAGACCGCTAATGTGATCTCGACCACGGCCTCGTCGCTGGCGCCGCGATCGTGCAGCCACCGTCGCAGGACGCGGCGGATCTCCACCAGCACCTTTGGATCGGCGTTCGGTCGCATCCGCAGCTCGCCGGGAATCTTCTGGTTCTGCATTGCGACGACCGCCGCATCGTCGCGCAATCCGCCGAACGGCACCAGCTGCTCGATCGCGAACTGGCACACCTCGTCGGCGGTCGGAGCGTCGATGACGGTGTCGAGCAGCTCCTGGATGCTCGTCTCGAGTGGGATTCCCGGGCGTTCCACGAGGCCGTCGGTGTACAGGACGAGCGTCTCGCCCGTCTCGAGTGACAGCTCCTGCTCGTGATAGGCGCCATACGGGAACACCCCCAGTGGCGTCGCGGGCGCGATCTGGAGCACACGGCCGGCACCGCCACCGATCACCAGTGGCGGCAGGTGGCCGGCACTCGCGACCCTGACCAGCCCGGTCACCGGGTCCAGCACCGCGTAGGCGGCGGTCGCCATCGCGTCGCCTGGAATCGCCTGGACGAAACGGTCGACCAGGTCGAGGGTCTTGGCCGGACCGTGATCCTCGATCGCGTAGGCGTGCAGCGCCGTGCGCAGCTGTCCCATCAACGCCGCCGCCCGCACGCCGTGGCCGACGACATCACCGATCGCGACCCCGATCCGGCCGCGCGAGAGCTCGAACACGTCGTACCAGTCCCCGCCGACCTCGTCGCTGGCGGGCAGGTAGCGCGCGGCGGCCGAGACCCCGATCACGTTTGCGAGCTGGCGCGGCAGCAGGCTTCGCTGCAGCACCATCGCGACGCGGTGCTCGTGTTCGAGCGCCGAATAGAGACGCGCCCGTTCGATCCCCGGCGCCGCTCGCGCCGCGGCGACCTCAAGCAGAGCGAGGTCGGTGCCTCCGAATTGGCGCGCGACCAGTGCGCCGACATGGAGCACGCCGATCAGTTGGCCCTCGACGACCAGCGGAACGCCGAGCAGCGAGCGGATCCCCTTCTGGCGCAGGATCGGATTGAGGATGTCGGCGTGATCGACGTCCTCGATGAAGATTGCCACGCGCTCAGCCGCAATCCGGCCGGCGAATCCCTGGCCGATCGGGATCCGAACGCCGCGCTCGACCTCCTCTTCGATCCCCTTCGCCGCTCGCGCGACGAGCTGGTCTGAGGCCGGGTCGAGCAGCAGGATCGCGACCGTGTCAACGTCGAGCGCGTCCTGTACCCGCACCAGCAGCTCGTCGAGGAACTCGTCGAGGCCGAGCTCCGAGAGTGCCGGGTCGCTGAGGCGGTAAAGATCGCGCGCCCGATCGGACGGGGCGAGTTCAAGATCGGCGGGGGACAGCATGACCTGACCCGCGCCCAGCTCGCGGCGCGGAAGATCGGTGGGGTCGTTCGTGAGGCTCATGCGGTCCGGCTTTCATTGTGCCCGCCCGAGCACGAAGCCGAACCTTGCGGGCTCCGGCGCTCAGCCCGCGACTTCGACGATGCAGCCCACCGATTCGATCTCGGACACGACCGCAGGGTCCGCCGTCTGGTCGGTGATCACCATGCTGACCTCGTCGATGTCGCACACCTTCGCGAGCTCGACCTCGCCGAGCTTTGAGCCGTCGGCGACGATCACGCTCCGCCGCGCGGCGAGGACCATCGCACGCTTGATCTCGGCCTCGGGGAGGTTGATGTTCGTGATTCCGCCGCGCACATCGACACCGTTGCAGCCGATGAACCCGATCGAGGCGTGGACCTTGCCCAACAACAACGTCGCCAGCGGGTTGACGAGCGAGTGCTGCAGCGGCCGCAGTGTGCCGCCGGTCACGACCACGGTGATCCGCGGGTGCGCCCGCTCGAGCTCGAGCGCGACGTTGAGCGCCGTGGTGAACACGGTCACGTCGTGTAGCTCGGTCCGGGCCACCAGCGCGCGGGCGACCGCGGTCGTCGTCGTCCCGACGTCGAGCAGCACCGTCTCTCCACTCGTGACCATCCGCGCCGCGATCGATCCGATGTGGGCCTTCTCGGTCGCGAGATCCAGCGCAGAGGCCTCGAACGGCTGCTCGCCGGGCACGACGCTGGCCGGCACCGCTCCACCGCGGATCCGGCGGATCTTTCCGCGGGCCTCGAGCGCCTGCAGATCGCTGCGGATCGTGACCGTCGAGACGTGGAATCGCTGTGCGAGATCCACCACCCGCATGAAGCCACGATCGTGCACCAGGCCCGTGATCCGCTCCTGACGCAGCTCGGGCGGAACCTCGGCGTCAACCAGCTGCCCCGAGTCAAGGTTCACGACGTCAGCCTATCGCGGGTGGCTGCCGATTCCGGCGCCTCAACTTCCGACCGAGATTGCGAAGATATGCATTGCCGGGTTGTACCCGGTGACGCTCCCCAGTCCTGGCAGCGCGACCGCTTCGACGGTCTTGCTCGGGTCGATCCCGACGGCGTCCTCGAACACGTACACGGTGTGCCCCGAGGAGCCCGTCGGGTAATTGGCGTAGTTGACCGACGCGACCTGCGTGTTGCTCGGATTGCCGTTTGTCCCGGCCTGATACCAGAAGTTGCCGACGTCGAGGCTGAACGTGGAGCTGCTGCCATCGGTGTAGTACACGGTGCCGGTGCCCGACAGCGCCGAGTTGTTGCTCGAGGTCAAAAAGCCGAGCTTCGAGCCCGAGCCCGACACATCGATGATCTGTCCCTCCGCCATCGTGTTGTCGGGTTGTGCGGACGCAACGTCCGGCCACGTGAAGCTGAGCCCGTCAGCCGTCACCGACGCCCCGGGGTCCAGGCCCGCACTGTCGAGTCCCTGGGCCGAGAACGTGGTTCCGTCGCCGTCGAAACCGTCAAAGTTCGGCGCCGGGTTGGTGTTGGTGTCGTCGGTGATGCCGATGTTGTCGTAGCTCTGCGACAGCGAGCTGTAGGGCACCTCGACCGTGACCCCCGCCTGCAGCGACCGAGCGCCGCCGCCGGGGGTGGAGTAGCTCGCCTGCGCGGCCAAGCGGCAGCGGGCCGGGTGTCAGGCCCGACGAGCCCGGCGTCACCGTGAAGGTGCTCGAGCGGCTCGTGCCGGAGGTGAGTTTCCCGAGCGACCCACTTGCCGGCGACACGGTCCAGCCCGACGGCACACTGAGATCGACGGTCGCGTTGGTGAGCGGCTCGTTGCCCTGATTGGACATCGTCGCGGTGACGGTGAACGACTTGCCGGCCTGTGCGAGCTGGCTCGAGGAGGTCAGCGCGAGCGTCGGCTGGCCCGCCGTCGGCGGCCCGTACACGGCTGCCGAGTAGCCGGGGCTGTCGACCGGCTGGACCGCAACGCCGCCGGCCTGATTGCCGAGCGAGACGAGCTTGACCGGGCCCAGCCCACCGCCGTTTGGCTGCAGCGCCCATTCGGCGATCGCGATCGTGTTCTGGCCCCGCTCGTTGAGAATCCCCGCCGGAACGTAGAACTGGGTCTGCGGCCCCTGCCGGTTGTCGTACTGGCCGATCAGCCATCCGTTGATGAAGATGAACGCGCGCGAGTCGGCGTTCGGGGCGTTGGGCAGGCTGCCGAGCTGGACCGCGATCGGGCTGTAGCTGCTCGACGGCACCGACGAGCGAGAAGGTCGTGCGGTACCAGCCGATCCCCTCGGGCACGCCGCGACTGTTCCAGTCATCCGGAAGCGACACCGACTGCCAGCTGTCATCCGGGAACCCGGGCAGGTCCCAGCCATGGTTGGTGCCGTACAGACCGGTCGCGTTGAGCGGGCCGCGGACCGGGTCCTGGAGCCGTTCGCCGCCCTGGTTGCCCTCAAGGCGCCAGGTGACCGTTTCCGATCCGCCGTTGAGCTTGGCGCCCATCAGGCCGCGCGGGCTCTTCTGGCCGTCGGCCGGCGGTGAGCCGTAGACCCCGTCCTCGTCATGGCTCGAGCTCTGCACGAGCACCGCGACGACGTTGTCGGCGCCCGAGTGAATCGCGGCGGCCGGGAAGCTGAACGTCTGGGTTTGCTGGTTGCCCGACGAGTCCGAGCCGATGAAGGCGCCGTTGAGCCAGACGCTGAACGCGCCGTGCGAGCCGCCGTTGGCGGTCAGCGTGATCCCGGTCTCGCTGCCGGTCGCGGTGAAGTGGCCGCGATACCAGATGAACCCATGGTGGAAGCCGTAGTCGTCGGCGTACAGGACCGGGGTCGTCACCGGCGGCGTCGGGTTGGTGGTTGTCGGATGATCGGCCAGCGTCCACGAGCTGTCGTCGTAGAACGGCTGGGCCTCGGGGGTCTCGAACCGGAACCGCCAGCGCGAGAGGGTCGGCAGGTTGACTGACGCAGGCCCGGGCAACGTGCCCGCAAGCGAGCCGTCGCTCTGACTGGTCGTGTTCACCCGCTGGCCGTTCCAGGTCAGGTTCGCGATGCCGCTTGGCGCCCAGACGGCGATTGGCCCCGAGCTGCTCGTGTCACCGGTGAGCGCAAGCGTCCTTGTGTGCGAGTCCGCGGTGCGCACCAGATACCCACCCTCGACGAGCGCCGGACCCGCGCTAGTCGACTCGGGCCAGAACTCCTCGGCCGTGTTCTTGTCGGCCAGCAGCAGCAACAGCGGCGGCCGGCCGCCGCCGGTGATCTGAACCTCGGCCAGTCCGCTGTGGGTGTAGTCCAGGCGCAGATCGCCGCGCGACGAGTCCCAGCTGCTCTGAACGCTGCCCTTGATCACGTTCACCGTCGGCTGGCTGTCGTACCGCAGCACGGTCTCGCCGTCGGTCCCCGACGGTCCGTACAGGAGCGCGACGGCCCGATTGCCGATCTGTGCGTCGGTCATCAGCTCAGACGTCGAGTACTGCATCTGCTCGCCGTCGAACGCGAAGTTGGTGAGCAGCAGGCGCGCATCGCGTCCCTGAAGCGTGATCGAGGTGCCCGGCTGCTGAGGAACGGTCGGGTAGTAGTCGGCCGCCTGGGCGGCGGTCGGGACGTTGATCGCGTCAACTGACACATAGGTGCCCCCAGAAGCCGCGTCCTTCTGGCCGGTCACGACGATCTTCAGCGTGTGAGTCGTGTCGGCCAGGCCGCTGGCCGAGTACAGGACCTGCTGGAAGTCGGTGCCCGGCGAGTAGCCGTCGACCGTGGCGACCTTGGTGCCGTCCAGGTAGACGTCGGCGTACCCGTGGTTGTTGGCGGTCGGCGCGATGTACTGCACGGCCGTGCCGGTGAAGGTGACCGACATCGAGTCGCCGGTCACGTCGCTGAAGCTCTCGGTGTTCTTGTAATCGCCGCCGGTGTAGGACTGGTTTGCGACGGGCGACCAGCTGCCGGTGTAGCTCAGCGCCGGATCTGTGTCGTCGTAGGAGTAGCTGAAGCTCGGCACCGTGTTGAGCGCCAGGTGCGTGCTGACGTCAGAGGTAGAGCTGGCATTCTGCTGGCGCAGGTAAACCATCTGCGTGTGGTCGTCGGGATTGCCGCGCGCCTCCGTGGCAACGGCCGAGTTGCTCGATGTCGGCGCGCCGACGCCCTGCGTGTTGGTCAGCGACGGAACTGACTGCAGGAAGTCACCGAGCAACTTGTTCTCGCCGTACTTGGAGCCGGCGATTGCGTCCGGGTCTGATGGGGTCCCGATCTCGCCCGACTCCCGGATTGCCGAGCCGTAGTCATATGAGGTGTACATGAATGGCGCTGGCAACCAGCCCCAGTTGGTGCCGCCGACCGTCATGTAGTTGCTCTGGATCGTGACGCCGTCAGCGACGTTGCTCTTGTAGAAGACGTTCTCGAAGTCGGAGTTCGTCATCTCGTAGCAGTTGTCGTAGCCTGAGCCCCCCCACGAGTCGTATGAACCACCCTGGAACTCCGGCAGCATCAGCGGCTCACCGGCGAACGGCGAGAAGCCACCGGGGGTTCCGAACGAGTTCGGGTCGGCGCAGTTGAAGCCCTGCGGGTAGGAGTCATAGCCGTCGATGTCGACCGCCCCGGGCGTCCCGTTGTAGGTGCCGCTGTGGTTGCCGGTCAGCGGGACGTTGATCCCGCCAGCCTTGACCTTCGCGATCAGGTCCGCCATGTAGTTGACGGTCGCCGGCTCGTTGTAGAACAGCTCGTTCTCGACCTGATACAGGATCACGTCGCCGCCGCGCGTGATCTGGTGGGCGGCGATGATCGGGTCGATCTCCGAAAGCCACTGCTTGGCTGCAGCGACGTAGTCGGGCGCGTCAGTGCGGGCCGTGCCCTGCTGGGTGACCAGCCAGCCCGGGAACCCGCCGGCGTCGGTCTCGGCGTTGATGTACGGACCCGGCCGCGCGATCACGTACAGGCCGACCTTCTGAGCGTCGTTGAGGAACGTGTTGATGTCGCGAACGCCGGAGAAGTCGTATTGCCCGGGCGCGGAGGAGTGGTAATCCCAGTCGAAGTACGGGGTGACGGCGTTGAAGCCGTCAGCCTTCATCTTCTCTAGCCGGTCGATCCACAGCGACGGCGATGGAAGCCGCCAGGGATCGAACTCACCCGAGTAGATCATCGTCCGCTTGCCGCCGATCATCAGCGAGTACTGGTCGTAGGTGACGCTCTGCGGCTTGCCGAGCAGGACGTCGCGCGGCGGCGCGATCGGCGCCGTGGTAACGGTGTTCGAGGCGGCCGACGTGGCGCCGGTGCTGCCCGAGGTGGTCTTCGCCTGGACCGTGAACGAGTACGACTTGCCGTTGCTGAGGCCGTCGACGATTGCCCAGTTGTTGGGCACGGGCGAGCTGACCTGCGTGCCGTCCGGAGCGGTGACCGTGTAGGAGCTGACGTTGCCCTGCCCGGCAACGGGCGCACACCAGGTGACGGTCACCGACCCGTCGCCGCCGATCGCGCGCACGTTGGTCGGTGCGCCCGGGGCCGGTGCCGACGCCTCGCCGCTCGTCGGCACCGGGCAGTCAGACGCTCGGTCGCGGGCAGACGGGGACGCGGTCACCGCCGCGGTCGTCTTCGGGGTCCACACGCGCGCCGGCAACGATCGTGCCAAGGAGGAAGCCGCCTGTGCCCGCGTTGCTGTCGACGCCTGGGCTGAAGGGAGTGCCCCCAACAGCAGAGCGGCGGCGAGTGCCGTCCCTGCCTGGAGGGTCTGCCGCGTGAACGCGCGCAGCGAGACGGGATACGGCAGGGAACGACGACCAGGCATGCTTCCTCCTCGGCAACCGTGACGCCTTGTGAAAGCTTGCGAAAGCTTGCAGACAGCTTTCACCAGACGCTGTTGTACCCGGTCCTGTGAGGGCCTCACCTTATCCACGCTTACAGAGTCTTGTCAAGAGGACTGGTTACGAAAGTGACGACTTTCGTAAACGCAAGCTAATCACGCGGGTTCGACCAAGCCCACCGTCTAGCGCCACTGGGAGACTTGGCGTGTGACGACCACCCTGACGAGCAACGATCTGCTGCTCGGGATCGGGCTGGTCGTGACGCTGGCGGTCGGCTCGCAGCTGACGGCACGGTTTCTCCGGCTGCCGGCGATCGTCGTGCTGCTGCCGGTGGGCTTCATCGCGGGCATCCTGACCCGCGATGTGCGGCCCGACAACCTGCTCGGGCCGCTCTATCAGCCGTTCGTCGCGGTCGCCGTCGGAGTGGTGCTGTTCGAAGCCGGGTTGAGGCTCTCGTTCCGCGACGTGTCACCGCGGACGCGGCCGGCCGTGATCCGATTGGTGACCGTCGGGTTGGTGATCACCTGGCTGATGGTGACCGGCACGACCGCGCTGCTGTTCGGCGGCATCGGCACCGGACTCGCCTTTCTGATCGGCGCGGTTCTGGTTGTCTCCGGTCCGACGGTCGTGCTGCCGCTGCTGGCCTACATCCGCCCGGCACGAGACGTGCGGTCGGTGCTCAAGTGGGAGGGCGTTCTGATCGACCCGCTCGGCGCGCTGCTCGGCGTGGTCGTCTTCCAGATCGTGCAGACGGGCGGCTCGAGCGGCTGGCGCCCGGGCGCGATGTTCGTCAGCCTGCTGGTCGGAGCGCTCGTCGGTGCGATCGGAGCCGGCCTGCTGTGGCTGCTGCTGCGTCAGGTCCAGCAGGTAGCGCCGCGCATGGTCGTCGCCGTCACCCTGGCGCTGGCCGTCGCAGCGCTGGTCGGCGCCGACCTGATTCGCGACGACACCGGCTTCGTCGCGACGCTGCTGATGGGCGTCTTTCTTGCCAACCAGCGCTCGATCGATCTCGCCCCGACGGTGGAGTTCCACGAGACCCTGGTGCAGCTGCTGATCGGTGTCCTGTTCGTGCTGATCGCCGCCTCGGTCTCGCCGGCCGACGTCAAGCACGTGCTCGCCGGCGCGCTCGGCCTGACGGCGGTCATGATTCTCGTGATCCGCCCGGTGATGGTCGCTGTGACGACCTGGCGGTCGAGCCTCGATCGACGTGAGCGGGCCTTCATCGCCTGGATGGCGCCGCGCGGGATCGTCGCCGGCGCGACCGCGTCGGCGTTCGGGCTCGAGCTCGAGGCGGCCGGTATCCACGGCGCGGACAAGGTGCTCCCGATCGTGTTCGTCGCGATTTTCGGCACCGTCGTGATCTACGGGCTGACCGGCTCGCCGGTCGCCAGAAGGCTCGGCATCGCCGGCAAGCAGGGCACCTTGGTGCTGATCGTCGGCGGCCACGAGCTGGCGCGCGCGATCGGCAGCGCACTGAAGGAGGCCGGCATCGGGGTCCGGCTGTGGGCCGGCCCCAGCACCCAGTCGGCCGCTCGCGCGGCGGGCCTGCAGGCCGACCGCGGACGGCTGCTGGTGGACTCGCTCAACCGCGAGGCAGAGCTCGAGGAGGTCACCGACGCGCTGCTGCTCTCGCGCAGCGATGACTTCAACGCACTAGCCGCCGCGCAGTTGCGCACCGAGCTCGGTCACGGCCACGTCTACCGCGTGGCTCCCGATCCCGACGAGCCCGATCTGGTGCCATCCTCGATCGAGCCCGAGGTCCTCGGCCGCCTCGAGTTGACGCTCCCCGAGCTGACCCGCCGGCTCGCGGACGGTGCGCGGTTCGTGACCACGAGCGCCGACAGCTCCGGCGACAGTGAGCTGCGCGACCGCACGGTGGCGTTCGTCGTCGCGCCCAACGGGACGATGCGCGTCGCGACCGATCGCCGGCGGCCGGCGGTGCGCGAGGGAGACACCGTGATCCGACTGGCAGGGTCCGCTACGGGCCCTGGCTCGGGCCTGGGTGGTCAGAGCTAGCTTGGGCCCGCGTTCGCCCCGAGGCTGTTCAGCCAATTGCGCATCGACCGGCCCGCCGGGGTGACCTCTCCCTCCTCATAGCCCGTCGTCGCCCTTGCAAGCGTGATCCCGTTCAGGGTCGACCAGCCGTACTCGATGTCGGTGCCCGACTTCGCAAACCGCGCCACCGGCTGCCCTTGCGCGACGATGCTCCCGGGGCGTGCGAGGTCGGTGATCTGCTCGGCCACGTACTGCACCTTGCCCGCGTCCGGCCCGTTGAGCAGCTCGAAGTAGATCAGCGGCTGCCCGGCATACCAGTTGGGAATGATCGCGAGGATCTTGACCGGGCACGGAGCGAGTATCGGCGCGCCGACGGGCAGGCCGGCATCGACACCCTGGTCGGTGCGCTCCCAGTGCGTGACGAACTGCAGCGGGTCGATGTACGACGCGTTGGTCACCGGCGCGGCGACCAGCTCCAGCCGCAGCTCATGCCTGATCTGCGTGAGCGGCGGCGCATGAGCGTTGACGTCGCCGACCGGGTCGCTCGACGATCCGTCTCCCGCCGTGAGGCCCGCCTGGACGCCGGCGGCCGGCTCGATCACCTGCGGCTTTGCCTGCGGGACGGTGCCCGCCGGATCACCGCCGCCGTTGTTCGACGGCGAGCCGCCGGCTCCGCTTGACCCGCAGGCGGCCAGGCCGCATCCCGACAGAACGAGAACAATCGTCACCAGGGCGGCGCGGCCGCGCATCAGAGATTCCCTACCGGGACGTTCGGGTCACGCAAGCGATTGAAGTTAACACGCGATTTCGCCGGGCGCGCGAGTTGGGATACCCGTCGCGAGCGCCGATGAGTCTCGGCGACCTCGGTGGTCTGAGTGGGTGTCATCAACCCCAGGAGGAGTCATGAGCAAGACCCAGACCAGGATCAGCAAGGTGGGCGTCGTCGTCGTCCCGGTGTCTGACCAGGACCGCGCGATCGAGTTCTATGTCGACACGCTCGGCTTCGAGAAGCGCACCGACATCCCGTTCGGCAACGGCTATCGCTGGGTCGAGGTCGCCCCCGCCGACGCCGTGACGACGATCGCGATCGTCCCGCCACCGGAGGGCAGGCCGACCGGCAAGGTCGAGACCGGCATCGGCCTGGCCACGAGCGACATCGATGCCGACCACGCCGACCTCAAGTCTCGCGGGGTCGACGTCGACGACGAGGTCAGCCGCATGGGCGGCTCCGTCCCGCCGCTGTTCTGGTTCCGTGATCCGGACGGCAACACGTTGATGGTGGTCGAGAACTGACGCGACCGTGGCTGCAGGGGGCGGGCGCGGGCGCGAACGCCGCGCCCGCCGCCCGCCTCCGGCGCGGCCTCCCGCCTCCCGGCGCCGTACCTCAAAAACCTGCGCAGAGCCCAGTAATTCGGCCACGGCTGGCGGTCGTAGCGCCAAAACCTGCGTGGAGCCCAGTAATTCGGCTACGGCTGGCGGCCGTAGCGCCAAAACCTGCGCGGAGCCCAGTGAATCGCCCACACCTCGCGCCCCGCACGCCGAACCCGCCGGGAGTGGCCGCGACCGCTCCCCTCGATAGCGTCGTTCGGGCCGCGCCCGCCCGGGCGCGGCCCGCTGTTACCCGTTAGTGAGCCGGCGCGTGCTTGGGAAGCCAGAAGACGGCCGCGCAGGCGGCGACCAGGAACGCGACCGCGATCAGCAGCGCGTGGTCGGCGGCCCCGACGAACGCTGCCGGCCCATGGCCACTGCCGAGACGGTCGAACAGCACGGTGCCCACGGCGGCGATCCCGAGTGACATCGCCAGCTGTTGGACTGACTCGAGCAGGCCTGAAGCCGAGCCGAGCTCGTGCGGTGCGACCCCGGCGAGGATCACGTCGAACATCGGCACGAACACCATCCCCATGCCGTAGCCGGTGATCGCCAGCGGTCCGGCGAGCTCCCAGGCACTGACCCCGCCGCTCGCCGATCGCATCACCAGGTCGACGAATATCAGGCCGGCGGCCATCGTCACGATGCCGATGTGCATTGTCGTGCGCCCGATTCGCGCCAGCAGCGCCGACGAGGTGATCGAGCCGCCGATCGCGGCCAGCGGGATCGCAACCGTCGCGATTCCACACGCGAGCGGCGTGAACCCGAGTCCTGTCTGGAACATCACGTTGAGCGCGATCATCATCCCGCCCATCGCGCCGATGAAGCCGACCACAACGGCCAGCCCGGCGACATATGGCCGCCGCCGCAACACCGACGGCTCGACCAGCGGCGTCTGACCCTTACGCGAGCGGCGGACCTGGAGCAGCGCGAACGCGCCGATGGTCACCAGCCCCGCGGCCAGCAGCACGAACGACCACACCGGCCAGCCCTGCTCGCGACCTTGGATCAGGGGATAGACGAGCGCGACCCCACCGATCATCGCCAGCAGGACGCTCGGGGCGTCGAGCCGGGCTCCCGGCGTCGCCGGCGCCGACCGCGGCAGGTACCGGCGGCCGGCCACGATCGCCACGACCCCAAGCGGCACGTTGATCAGGAAGATCGCGCGCCATCCCGAGCCGAGCACGTTGAGGTCGACCAGTCCGCCGCCGAGCAGCGGACCGAGAACGGCGGCCAGCCCCATCACCGGCCCAAACACTGCGAACGCCTTCTGCTGCCCCTCATCTCCGAACAGCTCGCGGATCAACCCGAAGCCCTGCGGGACCATGATTGCTGCGATCGCGCCCTGCAATGCACGAGCGGCGATCAGCAGGTCGGGGGAGGGAGCAAGCGCGCACAGCGCCGATGCTCCGATGAAGCCGCCCATCCCGACGAGCAACACCCGGCGGCGTCCGAGCGCGTCACCGAGCCGGCTTCCGAGCAGCAGCGTCGCTGACATCGCGAGCGTGTAAGCGGCGGTGATCCACTCGAGGTCGGCATACGAGCCGCCGAGGTCACGCCGGATCGCCGGTGCGGCCGTCTGAGCAATCGTCGAGTCGAGCAGGTCCATGACCGCGGAGGCGATCACGACGATGAAACCGAGCCACGCGACACGGTTGGCAGACCGCACTCTTTCGGCCGTCTGCGAGTAGGTGAGAGTGGTTGTTGACATGGCCACACCCTTTCGAGAATTGCGGTCAAATCCGGTCCGCAATAGGACACGTTGGCGACGGTATGCGGTCAATTCTTGTCCGCAATTCGTAGAATCCTTTTCGCGTCGATGGTTCAGACCTCCGCCCGCCTGCTCGCACTGCTTTCGCTGCTCCAGGTCCGCCGTGAATGGACCGGTCAGGAGCTCGCCGAACGACTCGAGGTCGGGCCACGGACGATCCGCCGCGACATCGAGAAGCTGCGCTCGCTCGGCTACCCAGTCGAGGCGGCCCCCGGCGTCGCCGGTGGCTATCGGCTCGGCTCGGGAGGCGAGCTACCGCCGCTGCTGCTCGACGACGCCGAGGCGGTCGCGGTCGCCGTCGGCCTGCGGACAGCCGCCTCGGGGTCGATCGCGGGGATCGAGGAGACCTCGGTCCGGGCGTTGGCAAAGCTCGAGCAGGTACTGCCGGCGCGTTTGCGCCGACGGGTCAGCGCGCTCGGGGACGCGACCTCCGCGTTCGGCGTCGACGGTCCACAGATCGACGCCGACACGTTGGCGACGATCGCCGGCGCCTGCCGGGACGGGATCAGATTGCACTTCCCCTACGTGGCCAGGGACGACCGCTCCACCAAGCGCAACACCGAGCCCAGCGCCGTCGTCTACAGCGGCCATCGCTGGTACCTGGTCGCGTTCGACAACGACCGTGATGACTGGCGGACGTTCCGCATCGATCGCATTCGCGGCCGGATCCGGCTCGGTGGCCGCGGACGGCGCCGCACCATCCCCGGCGGCGACCCGGCCGCCTATGTGAGGCAGCAGCTTCACGCGAGCGGGAGCGGGGGTGGAGACGCCCCGGCTGAGCCTGGCCGCGTACGGCTCGCGGTGCCCGCGGCCGATGCGGGCAGACGGATTCCGAGCCGCTACGCGACCGTCGAGCCCGACGGGGACGACGCCTGCATCGTCAGCACCCGCGGCGGCTGGTCGCGCAGCTTCCTCGTCTGGATGGCCATGCTCGATGAGCCGATGGAGGTCCTCGGCCCGCCCGAGCTCGCCGACGCGGCACGGACCCTCGTCACCCGGCTCGGCGCCGCCGCCTGACCCTCCTCACGTCCCCCTGACCAGCGTCGGCGTTCGGCTAGAGTCGCCGTATTCGAGGTCTCGTCGCTACAGCCCTCGGGGCGTTCGCGCTGGCAGGGTGCGGTTCCAGTGTGGCCACGCAGCAGTCGGGGACCGGAACGCACGCCTCGACGACGACCATCGCCTCGACCCAACAGGCGCATCCGCAGCCGATCGAGCCCGTCGCCGGCGAGGCGCCGCTCAAGCACACCAAGTCGTCCGATCCGGGGGCGGTGGTCGTCAAGCAATCGAGCGACCCGAGCCTCAACCAGCCCGCAAGCGTGACCAACCAGCCGGCCAAGGGCGCGCCGACTGACGCCCAGGTGCGCGCGGCGGTAGCTCGGTTCCAGCTCGCGGTCGCCCGCTACCACCTCGACCGGCTCAACTTCTCCAACGTGCTGCTGGACCCGGCCGAGCTCCCGCCGGGGCAGTACAACGTCAGCATCGCCTCGTTCTACACCGACTACGGCAACGGCGTCGCATGTGGCGGGATCCTGCACGTCTCGACCCTGGGCGTCGCCAACAAGACGTTGCCGTGTGGAACCGAGGTCCTGTTCAAGTACGGCAATCGGGCAATCCGGGTGCCGGTGATCGACCGCGGGCCATACATCGCGGGCCGGACCTGGGACCTGACCGGCGCGACCGCCGAAGCCCTCCATTTCCCGGGCCTCGGGCCGATCCAGTGGCGGATCGTAAATTGACCTCGATCGGCGCCGGTCGCATATATTGGGGTCGCGGCGAGAGGGGCGCCGGTCGGCGTCTCGCGCCGCGCTCTTGACCATCCAGGATCGGAGGGGACCATGCCTACGCCTGCAACCATTTCGGAGGGCGCGACCGGACAAGAGGTGAGATGGCTGCAGTACAAGCTTGTGCGCCGGACGCTGAGCGACAGCCAGATTGACGGCATCTTCGGCCCGGTGACCAAGTCCGCTGTCGAGCAGTTCCAGCGCGACTCGCACCTGACCGTGGACGGGATCGTGGGCCCCGCCACCTGGGGGGCGCTGGGCGGCGACGGCCCCGAGCCACCGACCCTCAGCGAGGGGTCCCATGGCTCGGTCGTCGAGAAGCTCCAGAATGCGCTCAACGAGGGCCGCGGAGATTTCGCGCCGAACTCGAACCCGGTGCTCGCCAAGGACGGCATCTACGGTCCAGAGACGACGACCGCGGTCAAGGGCGCCCAGCACGAGGGCGCGATCACAGCCGACGGCATCGTCGGCCTCCAGACGTGGGCCCTCTCGGTGCACGCCGCCGGAGAGGTGCTCGCCGACCTGTGCGGGGTTCCCGGCCCGGGGTAGTCCCCGGCCGGCAAGCAGATGGAAGACCGGCGCATCTCGGGCACGATCGCCGCCGCGGTGACACCGCTGTGCGACTCCGGCCAGCGCCTCGACGAGGAGGCGTTTGAGCCGCTGCTGCACTTCTACGAGGCGAGCGGGATCGAAGGCGTGCTCGTGCTGGGCACGACCGGCGAGGGGATCCTGCTGACCAACGACGAGCGGCGGCGCGCCGCGCGGCTGGCGATCGAGAACAGAGGCAGCCTGCGGGTGATCGTCCATTGCGGCGCGCAGACCACGGCCGACACCAGCGCGCTGGCGGCGCACGCGTCGCAGGCGGGCGCCGACGCCGTCGCGGTGATCGCGCCGCCGTACTTCCGGCTTGGCCCGAGCGAGCTCGTCGAGCATTTCACCGCCGCGGCCCGGGCCTGTGCGCCACTACCGTTCTACCTGTACGAGTTCGCCGACCGCAGCGGCTACTCGGTCCCGGTGAGCGTCGTCGCGGAGCTGTGCGACCGCGTTGACAATCTCGTCGGGATGAAGGTGTCGGACGCTCCCTTCGAGTGCGCCGAGCCGTACCTGCAGACGGGACTGGACGTGTTCATCGGCGCTGAGAGCGTCCTGCGCCAGGGATTGGCGCACGGCGCCGTCGGGGCCGTGTCGGGTGTCGCGGGCGCGTTCCCCGAGCTCGTCGCCGCGCTGGTCCACGATCCGACCGCTGAGCGCAGCGAGTTGCTCGCATCGCTGCGCGGCGTGCTAGCCAGGCGCTCCGTCCAGCCGTCGGTCAAAGCGGCGCTCGGCATTCGCGGGGTGCCGATCGCCCGTGACGTCCGTGCGCCGCTTGCGCCACTGACCGAATCGCAGACCGAGGAGCTGGCCACCGAGCTGGAAGATCTGCTCGGAGCCGAGGCGCTCGCGCACCCCGCCGCCGCGTAAACTCGCGGTTGCCCAGGCGGTGCAGGCCGGATCCGGATCGGCCCAGGCCGGTTCCCGCTCAGCTCACGGGAAGTAGTGAACGCGCTCGAACCCCCAGGTGTCGGTCAGCCAGCTGGGAGCGAACTCTTCAAGCGCGGCTTCCAACTCAGATCCCGCCTTCTGATCCACGACCCACCAGGAGACGACCGCGTCGCTCCCCGCCGGCGAATCGGCTTCGGGAGGATCGATGTACAGGCAGCCGAGCAGCTCTGTCTCGGGCTCGTTGAGCAGCGCGTAGACAAACGCCTCGTGGGTCTCGTTCTCGCCCTCGTGGCGCGCGAGATCCCGACGGTCCTCCTCGTAGGTCAGAGTGGTGGCCGGCCACCCCCACGCGTCCCCGAACTTATCCCACAGCCGGGCGCGGGAGCCCATCACCGCCGGGTAGTCGATCGGGGCGTCGGCCTCGCGCAACGGCCGGAGATGGTGCCCGGTCGGCAGGTCGGCGCGTTTGGGATGGGCGAAGTCCGCGGATGGCCGGCTCACGCCGCCGCACAATAGCGCCCGATCTCAGCGCGCCTGATCGTTTTCGCCGACGTCGATCCCGGCCGCCCGATACTGATCGATCAGCATCGCGCGCATCTTGGGGTCCTTGACGTAGGCCAGCGCCCGCTTGGCGTTGTCGGCGGCGAGCTTCTGCATGTCGGGCGCGAGCGATCCGAGCGCGGCCATGTCGACGGCCGGTGCGGCGTTGGGCGCAGACGCGTCCGCCGGCGAGACCGCGTCGCTCAGCGCGGCGCGAAGCTGATCGACCTGCTGCGTCTGGGCCTGGCGCGTCGCAACCGAGCTGGCGATCCGGTTCATCAGCTGCACGTCGTGGCTGGGCACCTCGTCCCAGAGGATCTCGACGTCGGCAGGATCCTCGATCGAGACGAGCGCGGGCAGCGGTGTCCAGAGCGGCTCGATCAGATCGGTCTCGCACTTGAACTTGCGGACGTAGAGCGCGTAGGGCGGGCGCCCGAGGACGTTGACCGACAGCACCGCGGCGCTCTTGCGCTCGTACGTGAGCTGGTCATGGGTGCTGTCATTGTTGGCATCGCCGACGATCTTGCGCCGGCCCCTGATCGTCGCGATCAGGACCACCCCCGGCAGCTTTCCCGGCGGCGCCGGCTGCTCGGCGCGCTGCGCCAGCGCGCGCTCGACGCGCTCGGTCCGCGACGAGCCGGTGTCCGCCCTGCTGAGGCCAAGCGCATGCGCGACCTTCCGGCGCGCCACGACCGGCTCGGCCAGCGCCGGGTCATTTGCTCCCGCGCGGGCCTCCATGCTCGGGATCGCGTCCCAGTCGATCTCGAATTGCTCGGGCCGCTGACCGTCGAAGGTCACCGGCACTTCCATCCCCGGGACCAGCCAGTGCTCCTCGATCATCCGGATCTTGCCGTCAAAGGCCCGGCTGCCTGACCCCGGATCGGCCTGGATCCGCACCGAGCCGCGCGACCCGGGCCCGATGCTCGGCCCGCCCTCGGGCGGTGCGGTCGCCTCCAGAACCAGAGCGGTCGTCCTGAACGGATGTTTGCCGTGCGACTGCTGGTCCTTGCGAAAGAACCCCATAGCTCCCCTCGTCCGAGCTCGAAGTTGAGGGGATGCTAACTCTGCATGACACCCCCGTTGCGGATCAGTGCAGCAACTGTGTCGGTTTACTCCTGCGCAGAGCGGACCGTAGGCGTGTCGGCGGCTTGTCTCTTACCGCCACGGATCTAAATTACCTTGCGGGCGGCGATGACCATATAGGTGATCGCTGCGGCCTTGGGCAGCAGGATCGCCCCGAGCGTCGCCCCGAAGTACAGCGCCGTGTTGGGAGTGGCGTCTTTGGTGATCTCGCTGATCTCCCTCCCAGCGCTGACCCATGGCCCGGCTTTCGCTGTTGTCCGCCGCGCTCCTCTCATCGGTGGCAGCGGGGCCAGTCACCGTTGGCTACGATCGTCGCCGTGCAAGCGTCGGGGGAATCGGTCGGGGCCGGGGGCGCGGAAACTGTGATCGCCGATGTGATCGCGAAGATGCAGAAGATCGACTCAGCGCTTCCCCGAAAGGACGGGGTGGCCTATTTCAATCGGCTGTATCTCCAGGTCACCAGGGCCGTCAAGACGGCAAGCGCCGGCACCACGTTTGAGGATCCCGCGTTCCTTGATCGCCTCGACGTCGTGTTCGCCGGCCTCTACTTCGATGCCGAGGCAACGATCGCCACTGGAGCGGCGGCCCCGGTCGCGTGGCGGCCGCTGATCGAGCAGCGCAGCCGGCCGCTGGCGCCGATCCTGTTCGCGCTCGCCGGGATGAACGCCCACATCAACCATGACCTGCCACTGGCGCTCGTGCAGACGTGTGAGGAGATGGGACTCGCGCCCGGCGATGACACTCCTCAGCACGCCGACTACGAGCGCGTCAACTCGATCCTCGCGACGGTTGAATCACGGGTGGCCGGGTGGTTTGAAACCGGCTTGATCGCTGACGTCGAAGATGTGGTCCCCAAGCAGGTCGAGAACGCGCTCGCGATGTGGTCGATCGTGACGGCCCGCGAGCTGGCGTGGGACCACGCGACCGTGATCTGGCAGCTGCGACGCGAGCCCGCCCTCGCCAGCGCCTACACCGACATCCTCGCGCGGACCACCGAGCTCTCCAGTAGCGCGATGCTCATCTAGGCACGAGGTCTCGGGTTGGATCCAGGGCGGCACACGAGCGACGCCCGGCAAGCAGAGCCGGTACCGCCGAGCACCGCGCTGCTCGACATGGTCTACGCGTTCGAGCTGTCGCGCGCGATCTGCGTCGCGGCCGAGCTGGGAATCGCCGACCTGCTGTCCGACGGCGCGCAGACCATCGGCGAGCTCGCCTCCGCGACCGGGACTCGGCCAGAGCTGCTGTTCCGGCTGCTGCGCGCCCTCGCAAGTCGCGGTGTCTTCGAGCAGCGCGAGGACGGCCGCTTTGCGATCACGGCGCTCGCGGCGCCGCTGCGGCGCGATGCTCCCGGTGGATCGGTGTACGAGTACGCGCTTTACGTCGGACAGCCTTTGGTGCAGAGACCGTGGGAGCAGCTGCTGTCGACGCTGCGAACGGGCGAGCCCGCGTTCGAGCGGGTGTTCGACGCGTCGCTATTCGATTACCTCGCCTCCAACCCGACGGCCAGCGAGCGGTTCAACGACGCGATGTCAAGCCACACGACGCGCGACGCGCTGGCCGTCGTTGACGCGTATGACTTTCCGTCGGGCACGGTCGTCGATGTGGCCGGCGGCCATGGCGCTCTGATCGAGGCGGTGGTGGCCGCGACTCCGGGCGCGACGGGCGTGCTGTTCGACCGCCCGCACGTGATCGATGGAGCACGCGAGCGCCTCCGTCACAGCGTGGTCGCGGACCGTTGCCGGCTCGTGTCGGGAGACATGTTTCAGTCAGTTCCCGCCGGTGGCGACGTGTACATGCTCAAGCGCGCGCTGCACGACTGGGAGGATGACCGCGCCGCCGCGGTGCTGGAGAACTGTCGCCACGCGATGAACGAGGGCGGGCGCATCCTGGTGATCGAGATGGTCGTCGATCCGGGCGCGGCGGGCCACATGGCGAAGTTCTATGACCTGATGATGCTCGTGATGATCGGCGGCCGCGAGCGGACCGAGGTCGAGTTCGAGCGGCTGTTTGCGTCGGCGGGGCTGAAGCTGACGCGGACGATCGACACCGGGTCGCCGCTGAGCGTCGTCGAGGCCGCCTTGGCCTGACGCCTCGGCTACGGCGAGCCGCCGGCCCCTGGGGAGGGCCGCCTGTTTCCCCACTCCGATCGCAACACCCGAAGCGCGTTGCCGCTGCAGATCTTCTCGGCGTCGGCGTCGCCATAGCGCTGGCGCAGGTGCTGCTGCAGCTCGGCCATCCGCCCCATGTGCTCGAGTCCTGCCAGGGCCGGCTTGATGTAGCCGTCCAGATCGGAGCCGATCCCGATGTTGTCGTAGCTGCTGGTCAGCTCGTGGATCTTGTCGATGTGTCGGCACAGCTTGTCGATCGACCCGTCGATCGTCTTGGCGCCGTGCAGCCCGCTGCTGATGTAGTGATCGCACAGGATGCAGCCGAGCACACCGCCGCGCGCCGCGACGGCGGTGATCGTCTGGTCGTCGAACGAGTACTCCAGACCGCCGAAGCGATACGCCATGTGGGTCGCGATCACCGGGATCTGCTTGTCGGGATCTCGCTCATCGAGCTGTGCGAGCACGTCGCGGATCGACTGCGAGCGCATATGCGTGATGTCGATCAGGATGCCCTCGTCGACCAGCGCGTCGATCACCTGATGGCCGAGCGCCGTCAGCCCCTCGTCGGCTCCCTGCGGAAAGACGCGGTTGTAAAGCCAGTCGGGGAGGAACGGCAGCGCCGGCGCGTTGGTCGCGACGTCGCGGAAGAAGAGATGCGCGACGGTCACATACGCGACGCCGAGATCACCCAACTTCGCGACGTTGCGCCGGATCTCCGATCCGTCGGCGCCGAGTTGGAACCCTCCCTCGATCGCATGAACCAGGATCGGGACGTCGCCGCCGAGGAGCGCGTCGAGCTCGGTCGCCGAGTGCGCGATCGCGACGGCATCGCCGTGTGCCTTGACGTGATCCTCGACCGTCTGGTGCTGGTCGACGATGTCATCGAAGTAACTCTGGCGTGGAGGGGCGCCGTAGGGCTGGCCGAGGTCCATCTCGTCGAACGGCTGGTAGAGCATCGAGAGGGCGACACCGACGTCACCGTTTCGCATCAGCTCCTCGGTCACGCTCGGGTTGCCGCCGGGGCCCTGGTAGTTGGCCAGACGTGACAGCAGGGAGACGACACGGCCCTGCCAGCGCTGACGCCACCAGGTCTGCGCGCGCTCGTGCGTCCGCTGCTGCTCATCGGTCAGCAGATGCATCGGGTAGTGGGCGTGCAGATCGACGAGCACCAGCGACTCCCTGACCCCCATCATCGCACGCCAGAGCAAGGATTTGTGCCTCAAATGGGGGGTTTTCGGGCTCTTAGCGAGTAAGGGGTAGGCGCTCACAGGTAAGGGGTGCAGCCCTCAAACCGGCTCCATATGCCCGATGTGCGCAGCCCGGCTTAGGCGCATCATGCTCATACGGAATTGACTGAAAGGAACCGCAGATGACCTCCATCAACGCAATCGCAGCAGCCACTCATCGAGCGGATCTGCATCGGGCCGCGAGCAGCTGGAGGACAAGCTCCGAGGTGGCCGCGGCGCGCAACGATTCAGAGCGCCCGGAGCTCGCAGTCGTGCTCCGTCGCGTCGGTAGCGACGAGGCCGGCGTCGTGTCAGCGCTCGCTGACCTCGACGACGCCGCGCCGCTCGCGGGCGAGGTGCTGCTGGCGCTCGTTGACGGCGAGGCGGTCGCCGCGATCTCGCTCCAGGACCGACGCGTGGTCGCCAACCCATTCGTCGCAACCGAGCAGGCTGTTGCCCTGCTCCGGCTCCGGGCCGACCATCTACTCGGCTCCCGCCCGCGCCGTCGCCGGCGCCATGTGCTGCGCCCGCGTCTCGCGATCTGAGAGAGTCGAACCCTGGTGGCTCCGGGGCTCCGCCCCAGCGGCATTGTCGATCGCGCGCGATCCGAGCGCCGCGATCAATGCCGCGGCCAGACCTGCGCCACCGGCAAACGCCAGCACCGCCGGCGCGCCGGCACTCTGCGCCAGCAAGCCGGCGACCGCCGCGCCCGCCGCCGCCCCCGCCGACGACGCCGTGAAGAGCCACGAGAACGCCTCGGTGTGCGCGGTGGCCGGAGCGGCTCTGTCGGCGATCGCGTAGACGCTCGCCTCGGTCGGAGCGATTGTGGCGCCTGCCAGCAGGATCACGAGCGCGATCGCAGGCACGCTGCCGGTGGCGAGCATCAGCGCACCATGGCCGAGCGCGAGCAGCCCAACCAGCACCGTCAGGCCCTTGCCGCGCCGGGCGCCGCCGCCGAGGCGGGTGGCGACGATCCCTCCCAGCAGCGAGCCAGCGCCCCAGATGCCGAGCACCGGGCCCGCGGCGGCGGTGCTCCCGAGCGTCTTGCATGCGGCGGTGACGCCGATGTCGGTCGCCCCGAAGACTGCGCCGGTCGCGAGTTCGATCAGGACCAGAATTCGCATTGCCGGTGACCACAGCGACGCTCCAGGCGTCCGGCGGGGACGGTGGGCCGGATGCCAGCGGCGCGAAGCCGGTTGCGCAGCGAACGCGAGCGTCGCGGCGAGCATCACCAGGCCGCCGACCGCAAGCGCCGCGCCGGTCGACCACAGAACCCCGATCCCGAGCGCCAACGGCGGACCGAGCACGAACGTGAGCTCGAGGACGGTGGACTCGAACGCGAACAGCGCCGGGAGCGTATCGGCGTCGGCGGCGATCGCCGGCAGCAGCGTCCGGACGCAGGCCTCCAGCGGCGGCGTCGCCGAGCCGGTGGCGGCCGCCAGCGCGATCAGGAGCACGGGCGCAGTGCCGTTGGGGAGCAATCCGATGATCACCAGCACCAGCGCGCTGACCGTCGCGGCGCAGACCAGCACTGCCGTCTGACCGCAGCGATCGACAAGCCGGCCGAGCAGCGGCGCCGCCAGCGCTCCGGAGATCGCGTAGGCGCCGGTGACCACGCCGGCGATCGCGAATGACCCGGTTAGCCGCTGCGCGTGGACCAACAGCGCGATGCTGAACATCGCCAGCGGCAGCCGGGCGAGGATCGATGTGCCGAGCAAGGTGGGGGCGCCGGGCGCCGAGAGGATCGAGGGCCGATGGCTGCGAGTGCTCATGGCCGCTCAAGTTACGTCCCAAGCGGCTCATCGATAAGAGCCAATTCGGCATCGAAATAGTGAGCCGCTTTCGGCGACTCGCAGCGCCGCTCTCAGAGCAGGTCGCCGACCGTCCTGATGCCTCGCTCGATCGCAGACTCGCTCAGATTCCCCCAGCCGAGCACCAGCTGCGGAGGCCCGTGACGTCGACTCGGGCGGTAGCCGCTCATTCCGTAGAGGCCGATCGAGCGAGCGTGCGCCCGGTCGACCACGGCCTGCTCGTCCGAACCTGGCGGCAGGTGGGCGACCGCGTGAAAGCCTGCTGCCAGCCCGGTCAGCCTCAGATCCGGAGCGTGCCGCGCGAGCGCGCGAACGAGCGTGTCGCGCCGGGCGCCGTAGACGCTGCGCATATGGCGCAGATGACGGTCGTAGCGACCGGATTCGATCATCGCCGCGAATGCGAGCTGCTCGAGCGTCGGCGACCCGCGGTCGCCGAGCCGCTTGTCCTCGATCAGCGACTCGAGCAGCCTGGTGGGACACGTGATCCACCCGAGCCGCAGCGCCGGAGCGAGCGACTTGCTGGTCGTACCGATCAGCACCACGCGATCGGGGCTCAGCCCCTGAAGCGCGCCAACCGGATCGCGGTCGTAGCGAAACTCGGCGTCGTAGTCGTCCTCGATGATCGTCGCGTCGCGCTCGGTCGCCCAGCGGACAAGCGCCTGGCGGCGCGCGGGGGCGAGCGCCGTCCCGGTCGGGAATTGGTGTGTCGGCGTAAGGATCACGGCGCGGACGTCGCTGGCGGCGAGCGCATCGATGTCGATTCCGAGCTCGTCGATCGCGATCGGGACGGCCTCCATGCCCAGGCGGCCAGCGATCACCTCGTAGTCGTCGTCACCGGGGTCCTCGATCGCGACCCGCCGGATCCCGTCTCGGGCCAGCGCGCCGAGCACGAGATTGATCCCCTGCCCGAAGCCCGCACAGATGAACATCTGCTCCGCGTCGGCAACCGTCCCCCGGACGCGCCGCAGATAACCGGCCAGCACCTGGCGCAGGACGTCGGCGCCGCGCGGGTCACCGTAGTCCAGGTCGGCCGGGGCCGCGGTGCGACAGGCTTCGCGCAGCGCCCAGGCCCAGTCGCGACGCGGGAAGCTCGTCAGGTCGGGCACTCCGGGTCGGAAGTCGACCGCGAGGCGTGGTGCTGGGGCAGGCTGCGGCGGACGCTCGGCGGGCGTCAGCGCCCCGGCGGCGACCCGTGTCGCCGATCCGGCCCTCGAGGTCAAAAAGCCCTCGGCCTGAAGCTGGCTGTAGCACTCGAGCACCAGGCCACGCGAGATCCCTAGCTCGGCCGCCATCGCGCGAGACGATGGAACCCGTTCGCCGGCCGCCAGCCGGCCCGAGCGGATCGCCTCGCGGAGCTGGCGTTCGAGCTGTGCGCCGAGCGGCTCGGCCTGCGAGCGGTCGAGCGTCAGCAGCAGTTCAGGGCCCAGACCGGCCCACTCGATCGGCATCGGGCCGCCGGCGACGCTATCGGGCGTAGCGGTGATGGAGTCCGAGCGAGTTCCCGGCTGGGTCGAGGAAGATCGCCTGATGACAGACGCCGCTGTCGATCAGGTCACTGACGAACTGCACTCCCTTGGCCTCCAGCTGCTCACGCGCCTCGGGCACGTCATCGACTGCAAGCGCGATCGGCAGTGAGTGCGGGCGGAACTCCTGCCCGAACGCGGTCGGCTCCATGATCGCGAGCGTCAGGTTGCCGGCCTGGTACTCGGCGCCTGGCATCTCACCCCACCGCTTGACGAACGGCAGCCCCAGCACGTCGCCGTAGAACTTCATCGAGGCATCGAAGTCGCGCGCGGGGACGGCGACGAAATCGACCCCGGTGACGAGCGTTGCAGATGCAGTCTCAGTTGCCATTCGGGCCTCCGGTTTGTGCGACGATCTTGTCGCCGACACCCTAGCTCGGCAAGACCGTCGCGCTGATCCGAGTCCGGGTCGGCAAGGGCGGGGAGGGGGATGACATGAGCAGACGACTCCGACGAACGGGCGCGGCCGGTGGGGCCGGAGCAGCGGCCGGACTGGCGATCGCGACGCTCGTGTTGCCGCAGCTCACCGACATCGCCGGGCCGACGGCGCTGCTGACGCTTTTGGTGACACTGCTGCTGGCCCTGACTGGGGCGTGCGTGCAGCGGTGGGTGGCGTTCAACGGGCAGCTGAGCTCGCTCGAGAACGCGCTTCGGGTCTGGCCACCGCAGCGGCTTGCGACGACCAAGCTGGCAGCACTCGGCGTCTACCCGGTGCGCCAGGCCGGCGGCGAGCACTACCAAGCGCGCAACGAAGATCAGCGGCTCGAGCAGGCGTTCGCAGGGGCGGTGCCGATCGTCGTCCACGGGCCCGCGCGATGCGGCAAGTCGCGTGCCGCGCGCGAGGCGGCCTGTCGCGCGTTCGGGCCCATTCCGGCGATCGTGCCGGTCGACGCCGACGGGCTCCAATGGCTCGCCGACCACGAGCTCGACGTCAAGCTGCCGTCAGCCGAGGTGTGCCTGTGGCTCGACGGCCTCGATCGATTCTTCGACGTTCTCAACGTGGCCACGCTCGAGTCACTGATCGCGATGAGCTCCCCGACGGTCAGACTCGTGACGACGATCCGTACCCACGAGTGGAATTCGCTGCTCGCCGACGGCGGTCAGCGGTGTGAGGCGGCCCGCGCGCTGTCGGAGGCGTCCGAGGTGGTCGAGCTCGGTGTGTTGCCGCAGTTGCTGCCCGACGGCGCCGGTGATGGAGGCGGCGAGGGCGAGGGCGGCAGGGCCGTCGCCGCAGACGGCGCCGGCGTCGCGATCGCCGCCCCTGACCCTGCCCCCGACATGCCTCACTCGGCCTGGAGCGACAGGCTCTTCCAGGGGCTGCTGGCCGCTGTGCTAGTGGTCGCCGTCGGCACCGCGACGATCGGCTTGAGCAGCGACTGGCGGACACTCGTCAAGCCGCCGCCGATCGCCGATCAGATCAACCAGACGATCGACAGCATGCTCGCCCATGGCGGTCACGTGGTCATCAACGAGCGGTTGCGGCTGCACTCGACCGAGCAGGACTCGTGGGTGCTCGTGGTCGAGGACGAGCCGACCAGCTCGGCCTTCTACGCCGGCGCGACCGGCGCCAAGGGCGCTGCTCCACCGCGCTCGGACGAGCTCCGGATCTATGACGTCAGCGGCGGCTGGCTGCGGCTCAAGCTCGACTTCCGGCCACGCGGTCTGGGCAGGACGGCGCGGGACTGGGTCCAACCCGCGGGCGCTCCACCCGCGCTTGACTACAACAACGACGGCACGCGCGAGATCATCGCCGGGTACTCGATCCCCGACGCGCACGGCGAGCTGCTCCCGTTTGCGATCCACTGGGACGAGGACCAGTACAAGCTCGTCTCGATGACCCCAGCGGCGCCCGAGCTCGGCGCGACGGGCTTCGGCAAGCAGTTGGTGGCGCTGCGCGATGACCTGTATCTCAAGCGCCTCTCGCTGCGCAACGCGATCTCGGGCTCGCCGATCAACTCGTTGGGCGGATATCAGGTGCAGGGGTTCGCGCTGACGCAGACGCCGACGGTGCGGCTGATCACGGGCTACTACGCGGGCATCCCGCATTACGGTCAAGACCAGGTCCTCGAGCTGCGCGCAAACCAGATTGAGCACAGCGATCTCGGCCTCCAGCCGTGCGCTCCCAACAGCTTCAGCTGTCCGGCCCCGGCGCACGAGGAGGACGTCGTGATCCCGGCGGCCAAGGCGCTCGACAACGGGTTGTTGCAAGGATGGCAGCAGAGCGACCACCGTTGGCTGACACCGATCAAGGTCATGGAGCGGCGGCGGTGGGAATGCCTGCCGGCGGACGCGGGCGAGGCGGCGACCGCTAACGGATGCCCCGAGCCCACCCAGCCGCCCGGCCTGCAGCGAGGCCAGCAGCCCAGCCAGTCCGGTCAGAGCTCGGCGGCCAGCAGCCGGACGGTCGCCTCGTCGACGACCCCGTCGAAGTAGACCTCAAGCACGCGGGCGAACAGGGGCTCAGCCGCATCGGCCCGGTGAAACAGGGTCATGCTGGAGCGGAGCTTGAGCGCGTCGATCGCGCCGAACACCCCCTCCGCGGTCAGGCGATCAAGCTCGGAGACGACCGCCGCGCACTCGCGTAGCCGCGGACCGAGGACGGGGTGTGCGAGGTACGCCCGGGCCTCGGCGAGTGATGAGATCGCGTAGCGCTGGGAGGCCGGGCTGCGACCGAGGCCGGCGATCTGGGGAAACACGAACCACATCCAGTGACTGCGCTTGCGGCCGCCACGGAGCTCCTCGATCGCCGCCTCATACGTCCCGCCCAGGTCCTGGGCGGCGACGAACCGCTCGAGCCGGTACGGATCGTTCATCTCAGAGCGGCCGTCGCGGGCGCATCGAGGGCAAACGTACCGAAGACGATCTGAATGACTCCACCCAGGCGGAGGATGCAGGGTCGCGCTCCCGAACCATGCAGCCGTACAGACATGCGCGGCTCCCGGGGAGTCGCCAGAGAGGAGTCCACTATGAAAGGCGTTGGCCGAGCGCTGTTTGTCGCGATCCTGCTCTTGATCGCGGGAACGCTCAACATCATCTATGGCTTCGGGGCGATCGGAAACGCCCACTTCTTCACCTCGAGTTCGTCGTATGTGTTCGCTAACTTGCACACTTGGGGCTGGATCACGGTGATCCTCGGGATCATTCAGATCACGGCCGGCATCTCGCTGTTCGGCGGTGGCGCGTATGGACGGATCATCGGGATCGTCGCCGCGTCACTCGGCGCACTAGAAGCGCTGCTGTCGGTCGGCGGGAACTACCCGTTCTGGTCTCTCGGCGTGTTCGCCCTCTGCCTGTGGATCCTCTACGGGCTCGTCGCCCTCGGCGAGGGCGAAGCGGAAGCGGTCTGACCGAAGTCCTGGGAGCCTGGTAGCCGGCCTCGGCTGCCAGGCTTCTTTTCACGCTCATCGCCCATCCAGCCGCCGGGGCAGATCGCGCAGATCACACGGTCGATCAGTGCGGAGAGATACGCACCGCCGCCGGCGCCTTGGGGCCGATGAAGTCCCATGCGCGCGATAGCGAATCGGCTCGCGCTAGCCCAGCGCCGCAGAAGGCTCGTTCAATGAAGCCCGGACCCCAGTTCAGCTTGCGCGATGCCGCCTCGCCGGCGCAAGACCGCTTCGCTGACTCAGCGACAGAGGTGTCACCCTCGTTGTTCGTCAAGGGTCTGGGAGGGATCGGCGGCGCGCTGCTGCTCGTGCTCGCCGGATGGAAGATCCTGGCCGGTACGCCCAACACCGGCAGCACTGGGGGCGTACTCGGGGACATCCTCTACAACGGCGTCCTCTACTGCGCGATTGCGATGTGTGCGCTGCGGGCCTTCCGCGAGCGCGGCGAGCGGGTGGCGTGGCTCGCGCTCGGCGCCGCGCTGACAGCCTGGACGCTCGGGCAGGGCTACTACAACCTGTTCCTCGAGTCGGTTGGAGCGCCGCCGATCCCGTCGCCCTCCGACGTCGGCTATCTGCTCTTCTACCCGCTGGCCGCGGCGGGGCTCGCGCTGCTGCTCCGACGCCGGCTGTCGCACGTGCCGGCCACCGTTTGGTTGGACGGCTTCATCGCGGCGCTGGCCGGAACCGCGCTCGTCTCGTCGGCCGTCTTCGATGCGGTGCTCTCGACCACTACCGGCAACTTCGGCGTGGTTGTGACCGGTCTGGCGTATCCCGTCGGCGACCTGCTTCTGCTCGCCCTGTTGATTGCCGCGTTCGCAACCTCGTGGCGGGCATTTGACCGGACGCTTGCGTTCGTCGCCGGCGCACTGCTGCTGTTCGCGTTCACGGACTCCGTCTATCTGCTGCAGACCGCCAACGACAGCTACATCGCCGGCGGACTGCTCGACCTCGGCTGGGCGCTCGCAATCCTGCTCCTCGGGGTGGCCGCATGGCAGCCGGCGATCAGCCACCGGGCACCGGTCGAGAGCGGCGCCACGATCACGGTTGCGGTCGTCTCCGCGCTGGCGTCGATCGGAGTGCTTGTCGTCGACCACTTCCATCGGGTCGACCCACTCGTGCTCGCTCTGTCGGCGCTCTGTCTAGTGGCCGTCTGCGTGCGTCTGCTGGTGGCCTTTGCCCAGACCCAGCGCCTCCTGGTCGAGGCAAGAACCCAGGCCCGGACTGACGCCCTCACCGGCTTGGCCAACCGCCCGATGCTGATGGCGGACCTCAGGCGCCGCCTGCGGGCCCGGCCGTCGCGCCGCACCGCATTGGCGCTTGCTGATCTCGACGGGTTCAAGGAGTACAACGACACCTTCGGGCACGTCGCGGGCGATGCGTTGCTCCGGCGTCTTGGCATCGGCCTGATGAGCTGGGTCGCCGGACGCGGCCAGGCCTACCGGCTCGGCGGCGACGAGTTCTGCGTCGTGGTCGAGCTCGACGAGGCCCACGGATTCGACCTCGACGCCGTGATCGCGACCCTGCCCGAGGTTCTGCGCACCCGAGGTGCCTCGTTTGAGGTCACATGCTCGTGCGGCGCGATCCTGCTCGAGGATGTGTCGTCTGACGCGCCATCGGACGCGCTCCGGACGGCTGACCGGTTGATGTACGCGACCAAACATTCGGGGCGCCGGTCGGCGCTCGAGCAGACCAAGGAGGTGCTGCTCGCGGCGCTGGCCGAGCGAGACGATGGTCTCCTGCGACACAGCCGGGACGTCGCATCGCTGGCGCTGCAGACCGCGAAGGAGCTCGGCCTCGACGACCAGGAGGTCGATTCAGTACGCGACGCGGCGCAGCTCCGCGACATCGGCAAGCTCGCGATCCCGGAGGCGATTCTTCGCAAACCCAGGTCGCTGACCGAGGCCGAGATGGCCTTTATCCGCACGCACACGATCGTCGGCGAGCGAGTCACCGGCGTCAGCCCGGCGCTGGCTCCGGTCGGCCGCCTGATCCGCTCAACCCACGAGCGCTACGACGGCGGCGGCTACCCGGACGGGCTCGCGCGCGAGCGGATTCCGCTCGGAGCGCGGATCGTGTTCGTCTGTGACGCGTTCGACGCGATGATCAGCGACCGTCCGTACGGGGCGGCGATCTGCCCCGCTGACGCGCTCGCCGAGCTGCGCCGCTGCGCCGGCACCCAGTTTGACCCGCGAGTCGTCGACGCGTTCGTGCGGGCATACGAGCACTATCAGGCCAGCGAGGGGCCGGCGGAGGTCGTGGCGCTGCAGCCGCTCCCCACGCCATCCAAGGTCTCGGCGAGAGCCGTCCAGGTAAGCGCCTGACAGCACCCTGCGGGCTCGGGCACCCGGGCGGCTAGGGTCCTAGTCGGCAAGATCCCAATCCAGGCGACGGCGAGGAGACGATATGCCGGACGACAACGCGAGCGCTGACGGGCGGCGACGGATGCTGGCCGACGGTGGCTCGATCCCCGTCCTCGGACTCGGGGTGTGGCAGGTTCCCGACGGCCCCGAATGCGAGAACGCAGTTCGCTGGGCGCTGGAAGCGGGCTACCGCCACATCGACACCGCCCAGGCCTACGGCAACGAGGAGAGCGTCGGCCGCGCACTGCGCGACAGCAGCGTGCCGCGCGACGAGGTCTTCATCACGACCAAGTTCTACCCGCGCGGCACCGACCCGGTGGCCGAGGCCGAGCAGAGCCTTCAGCGTCTCGGGATCGATCAGCTCGACCTGTACATCATCCACTGGCCGCAGAACGGCCCAACCTGGGCCTGGCCTGGCATGGAGAAGGCGCGCGAGCGTGGGTTCGCCCGCTCGATCGGCGTCTCGAACTTCAGCACCGAGGAGCTCGACCAGGTGCTCGCGATTGCGAGCACACCGCCGGTTGTCAACCAGGTGCAGTTCAGCCCGTTTGAGTACCGCAAGGGTCTGCTTGCCGCCAGCGAGCAGCGGCAGGTCGCGCTCGAGGCCTACAGTCCGCTCGGCACCGGCCGCCACCTGTCAGACCGGACGGTGGCCGAGATCGCGCAGCGCCTGGGCAGGACCGCGGCGCAGGTCCTGCTGCGCTGGTGCATCCAGCGCGACACGATCGTGCTGCCCAAGTCCACCCACCAGGAACGGATCGAGCGCAACGCGCAGGTGTTCGACTTCGAGCTCTCGGCCCCGGACATGGCGCTGCTAGACGCGCTTGACCAGACCGGCGGCACGAGCGACGCGCGCGAGCGCAAGTGGTGGTGAGCATCAAGCCGCGAGGACCGTCTCGAGATTCTCGCGGTGAACCGCCTCATAGGGCTCGAAGTAGTGAATCGCGCCCGCGCTGAGTGACTCGGCAAGCAGCTCGCGCAGCGTCGCCTGACGCAGACCCGGGTCTGTCCGGCAGCGTTGCAACAGGTGGATGTAATGCTCGGTGGCGCCGATCAGGTGTGAGCCGTAGCCGCCTGCGGCGATCACCTCCGGATCGCCGTGGTTGGGGAGGATGCGGTCAGGGTGTAGCTGTGCCAGACGTTCGAGGTTGGCGAGGTGAAGATCGAAGCTCTGCGGCTCGTCGACATAGGTGACCGTGTCCTCCATCGTGTCGCCACAGAGCAGCAATCGTCGCTGCGGCAGCCAGATCACGGTCGCGTCGTCTGAGTGAATGTTGGTGTGGATCAGGTCGATCTCGGTCTCGCCGACGGTCAGCCGAACGTGACCGTCGAACACCTCGGTGGGGAGGATCAGCGGATCGATCGCCGGCGGCCCCTCGTGTGAGCCGTCCTCGATCGCCGATTTGAACTGGGTCAGAAGCTCGGCCGTCCGTCGGCAGGCGATCACCTCGCAGTCGTCGAAAGCCTCCGTCCCCGCCACATGGTCGAGATGCCAGTGGCTGAGCACGACCCTGAACGCGCGAATGCCCTTGCGCTCGAGGAACCGCCGAATCTCTCCGGCATGCTCGACGGAGATGTGCGTGTCGTAGACGATCGCGTCCCCGTCGCCGACGATCGCGTAGCTCGCGATCCCGAGTGACAGCGCGCCGTCATCGACCCAGTTCGGCCCGTCGGCGAAGCGATGGCCGGCGATCCGTCCGTCGTAGAACGCGTACACGTCCTCGGCCGGCTCGAGCACGCGCATCTGATCCATCCCGCGAGGCTAACGCGCGGCGTTTGTGAGTGGAGGTCCATCGCGGTTGCGCAGAATCAGCGCGGGGTTACAGATCGGCTGGGGAGGGGATTGTGATGAACGCCAGCCAGTTTGCGCAGGGCTGCCGTATCGGTGGTGGTGCTGGGCGTCACCTGCCAGGCCGTGACCGGCACTCTGGACTGTCATGTCGGAGCGCTGCTCGCCGGGCGGCGCGTAACCGACTTCCTATTTCGCAACGGGCGCGTCAGTCGCGTGACGGTCGGTTTTGTGATCGACTGACGGCGGTGCCCGGGCGGCGGGACGGCACCACCTGCGGGCGGGACGGCACCAGCTGCGGGGCGGGGTACGCGCTGTCCATCCAGGCCGTGACCGTTTCGTAACAGTGCGTCGGGGATTTTGCTCGCTATGCGGACAAGATGCCCAACGGAGTTCTCCTACCGACGTCCGTAGCCGCTGTAGAACGATGCGCGGAGCGAACGTGCGGGTCTCGAGCAGCTCGAGTCCGACCCGCTCGTCGAGGTAGGCTTGGCAGATGGGCCAGAGGCAGGGGCAAAAGCGATGGCTGCCAGCGGTCCCCGCCCACCGGGGGGATCGTCGTGGCCTCCGGTCTTAGGGCCGCGATCCGAGGGCACGTATTCGAGCCGGGAGACGCCGGCTTTGAGGCGGCGGCCCACGTGTTCAACCCGCGCTTTGATCATGTCCGCCCGAGCGCGGTGGCGCGGCCGGTCGACGGGGTTGACGTGCGCGATGCGATCCGCTTCACGGTCGGCCACGGCATGCACGTCCGGGCCCGCTCGGGCGGCCACAGCTACGCCGGCTACTCGACGCTCGCCAACGGCGTCGTCCTCGATCTGCGGCGGCTGGACTCCGTCACCGTCAACGCCGGCGCTCAAACGGCGACGATCGGCGCCGGCGCGCAGCTGATCGATGTCTATTCGAAGCTGTCTGCGCACGGGGTGACGCTGCCGGGCGGGTCGTGCCCGTCGGTCGGCATCGCCGGGTCGACGCTCGGCGGTGGTTTCGGGCTCGCGGCGCGACACTTCGGCCTCACGATCGACAGCCTCCAGGGGGTCAAGATCGTGACCGCCGACGGCCAGCTTCGGACCGTCGATCACAGCTCGGACGCCGACCTGCTGTGGGCGCTGAAGGGCGGCGGCGGCGGCAACTTCGGGGTCGTCACCGAGTTCACGTTCAAGGTCCATCCGATACCCAACAGCGCGACGTACTTCGAGGTGCACTGGCCGTGGTCGTCGGCCGACGAGGCGATCGCCGCTTGGCAGTCCTGGGCTCCGCACACGACCAACAAGGTCACCTCGATTCTGCACCTCAACTCGAGCGGTCCAACGATCGAGGCCAACGGGCAGTACCTGGATTCGCCGGGGTCGCTGCCGGGGGTCGCGGCGCCGCTGCTCGCCGTGCCTGGGGCGAACTTGGCCACAAACGTCGAGAAGCCATATCTCCAGCTGCAGCTGCTGCTGGCGGGATGCGAGGGTCGGACTGTCGCCGCCTGCCACACCGTTGGTGCAGGGCCGGGCGGCACGATGCAGCGCGAGACGTTCAACGCGAAGTCCGACTACGTCGGCTCACCGCTGTCGAGCGCCGGCCGTTCGGCGATGATCGCCGCCGCCGAACACTCGGGCGCCGGCGCGCTGCTGTGCGACGCCTATGGCGGCGCGATCAAGGACGTGGCTCCGACCGCGACCGCATTCGTCCACCGCGAGCCGCTGTTCTGCATTCAGTATTACGGCGACGGCAGCACCGCCGACTGGATCAGCCAGGCGCACACGAAGCTGCACCCGTTCGTCTCGGGGATGGCGTATCAGAACTACATCGACCCATCACTGCCCAACTGGGAGCACGCTTACTACGGGCAGAACCTGCAGCGCCTGAAGGCGACGCGCACCCGCGTCGACCCCCACCACTACTTCAACTTCCCGCAGGCGATCGGCCGCTGACTTCAGGACTTGGTTCCGGTGATCAACCGTTCGCGGTCGAGCATCGGAGAGACGATCCGCCAGCCACGGATGTCGAGGATCAGCAACCCCACGCCGAGCCCGAACGCCAAGCCGGTCGACGTATGGATGACGCCGAACGCGATCAGCGCCGCGACGACGACCGTCGGGAGGCTCGCGAGGATGCTCAGTTGCTGGGCGACTCGCGTGTCGTTGCAGCGAGCCGAGATCCCGGTGCCGATCCAGATCGAGAGAGCGGCAAGCAGCGGCGTGAACACCACCTGGGCGAGCAACTCGGGAGCGCGCAGGATGGCGTGGGCGACCGCGGATGCCGCGAACAGCTTGATCGCGACGATCGAGAGCGCGAACACCAGGTACGCGGTGATCAGCGCCGGCACGAGCACCGCGAGCGCCTTGCCGAGGAGGAACTCCTCGCGGCGAATCGGGGTCGTCAGCACCGGCTCGAGCGTGCCCTGCTGGCGTTCGCCGACGACCGAGTAGGCGGCCAGCGCAGCCGGAACGAGCGCCGGGATCCCGAGCATATAGAGCAGCGGATCCTTGTCCATCAGCGTCGCTGCCGACGATGCCGGGAGGCTGAAGATCTGGATCAGCGGCTCGATCGTGAAGATGATCGGCAGCACCGCCATGGTCGCGATGATCGACCCGTTGTGACGATATTCGCGCAGCTCCTTGCGGAAGATCGCCCGGATCCGGCTCCAGCTCATGATCGCCTCGCATCGAGCTCGACGTCTTCCTGGATCAGCTCGAGGTAGACGTCCTCGAGCGAATGGCGAGATTCGCTGATCTGCAGCACGTCGGCGCCGGCCTCAACCAGCGCGCGGGTCACGGCGGGCGCGGCGACGGCCGAGTCCGCGATCGCGATCACGTACTCGCCGCCGCCGTTCTCGCGCCAGTTCTCGACCGCGGGCAAGCCCCCAAAGACGGTCTGTGGGTCGGGCAGCGGCGCGACCGTCTTGACCGTCAACGACTTGGCAAACAGCCGCTCGCGGAGTTCGTCGGGACGCCCGATCGTCCGCAGCGTCGTATTGAGGATCGCGACGCGGTCGCAAAGGCGCTCGGCCTCCTCGAGCCGGTGCGTGGTCAAAAAGATCGTCACCCCACGCCGGCGCAGGTCATCGATCAGCTCGTGAACATCGCGTGAGGCGACCGGATCGAGACCCGACGTGGGCTCGTCGAGGAACAGGATCTCGGGGTCGCTGATCAGCGCCCGCGCCAGCGCGACCCGCTGGCGCAATCCCTTTGACAGCGCCCCGCACGGGTCATGCGCGCGATCGGTGAGGTTGACCGCGTGCAGCGCCCGCTCGATTCGGACGCCAGGATCTGGCACCTCATAGAGGCCGGCGAAGCACTCGAGGTTCTCGGCCACGCTCAGCCGCAGGTAAAGACCCGGGGCCTCGGGCATGATCGCGAGCCGGCGGCGGATCTTGACGCCGTTCTCGGGCTTGAGCGGGATGCCCGCGACCGTCGCCGTGCCCGAGCTCGGAGCGATCAGGGTGCCGAGCGTCCGGACGGTCGTCGTCTTGCCGGCGCCGTTGGGGCCCAGGAACCCGAACACCTCGCCGTAGCCGACGTCGAACGAGACGTCCTCGAACGCGAGGCGGTCGCCGAACCGCTTCGACAGATGCTCCACGACGAGCGCCGGCCCATCCTTTCTGCGGTCACGAGCAGACAACCCGTCCGAACTCAAAAGCGGTCACCTCGCCTTCAGGATCGTGCACAGGTCCCTGCAACGTTGATACCACGGATGCCGGCCAACCGCGTCGTTGAGGCCGCCTCATCCGAAGGTCTGAGCGTCGACTGCCGGAGTGGATGCTTCAGCGCGAGCGAGCTCGAGACCACCCGGGGCTTGAACTCATCATCGGCGGCGAGCGTCACGGCCCGGAACCGCGACGCGTTGGGGAACGGCGGATCCAGATTCGGCTCGACCAGGCTCGAGCCTGCCCGGTCAGCGTCCGGAGGCCAGGCGCTGCAATTGCCGACGCCGCGCCGGATCGAGCGTCGAGAGGCTCTTGGCGAACTGCGCAAGCGCGACGTCACCGAACTCGTCAACGAGCCCCCGGACCTCGGCCCCGGCGCGCAGCTCTTGGTACTCATCGCGGCTCAGGCGAGCGGTGTAGCTGTCATGACGACCGCTGCGTATGCGGTCGAGCAGTCCCTTGTCGCTGAGCCGGCGCATGACGGTCATGTAGGTCGTGTATGCGCGCGGCGGCTTGGCCTTGCGGTTCAGAGCCGCCATCACGAGCTTGACGGTGGTCTCGCCCTGTCGCCAGACCTCCTCCATGATCTCCGCCTCGAGTTCATGCAGTGCGGGGGGTGGGGCGGAGGTCTTGACGCGCGCCATCCCCTGATCATAGACGCTCGCGACGACGCTGTGTAGTTATTGGCTGTTGGTGGCTCAGGCGCGGGCGCCCGACGCGCTGCGAGGGCGGCGGCGAGACGCCAACACCGTGTCGCTGGCGCAGTCGAGCCAGCCATCGTCGGCCGGCCCATCGTGGACGACCAGCAGCGTGCCCGGCAGCGTCGTCGCCAGCACATCAGTGACCGCCGGGAACTCGTCGAGCAGCTGATCGTGAACCAGCTGCCATTCGGATGCAACGTCGAGTCCCGGCAACGTGATCTGACAGAGGTGCGCCATCACCGCCCCCGGCCGTAGGCCAGCACGATGAACCCACCTAGCGCCGCGACGGTGAGCGCTTCGAAGGCGATCACGAGCACGATCTCGAGCCGATAGCCCTGTTCCATGAATCCGAACAGCGGCTGCTGCTCGCTGATGAACAGAGCGACCAGGGAGGTCAAGGCGACGGCGCAGCCGCTGACGGCTGCGAACAGGTCGCCCGCTCGCCGCAACCGACCGCCCGATTGTCCTCCGGGCGCCATCAGGTAGAGGCCGAGCACCGTTGCGGAGATGAAGTTCAGTATGAACAGGGTGCCGATCGTCGGGATCACCCGATAGTCGTCGACGGTGTACTGCTGCAGGTGCATCGCGCCGGCCGCGAGGAGGGCCAGCGCGCCAACCAGCCGCAGGATTGTCACCGCGCGAGCGCGAGAGGGCGCACGCGAGCCCATCAGTGCATTTGAGTTGATCGAGGGTCGGGTTTCTGGCAGCTGCATGGCAGAGGTCCTTTACAGTTGGTGGTCGATACTACTACACATCGTAGTAATCGCGCTCTGCTCAAATAAGACGCCGCCGGCGACCAAACCTTCCCGCCGTGGCCCGATCAGTCTCGGGCAGCCTGTCGCATGGCGGCCGGCAACCGCGTGCGCTGCGCGACCGCGATCCCGACGAGCGCCAAGGCGGCCGGGATCAATGCCAGCACAACCACGCACGGCTGGGCTGAGAGAAACGGCGGCGCCAGCGACGCCGACCCGGCGGCCTCCCGCCCGGCCAGCAGCGCGATCGCGGCGAGCAGACCGAGCACCAGCAGAGCGCCGACAAACGTCGCCGCCGGAAACCGCCACGCCGGTGGCTCACCCAGCAGATGGTCCACGCGGACGGGGTCGATCCCAACCCCGGCGTCGGCGCCCGGAGAGTCGCTGAACGAGAGCATCGCGCGTGCCAGTGCTGGGCGGCCCTCGGGTCCGGTCGCGACCGCGGCCTGGTCGGCGCTGATCTCGGCGAGCGCCTCACGGCGCCGCGCGAGCTCGTTTAGCCCGGGGAGAAAGAAGAGCGCCCGGGTGAAGACCCGGCCGACGACCAGCCGCAAGGGGTCTCGCCTCCGCGCGTGGTGGCGCTCGTGCGCGAGCACGGTCTCGAGCGCCGCATCGTCAAGGAGCGCCAGCGCTCCGTCGCTCACGTACACGCGCGGCCGGATCAGCCCCGCGCAGAATGCCTGCGGGCGCTCGCCGGCGATCACGAATGCGGACGCGCCCGGCAGCGGCTCGGCGGTCGCCAGCCGGCGAGTCAGGCGCCGCGTGGCCGTCACCTCGCGGACCGCGGCGATCACGGCGATCGCAACCACGATCGCTCCGAACAGCGCCAGGCCGAGGACGAGCAGCGCGGCCGCGTTGGCGGCCGGATAGCTGAGCGGTTGGCCGAGGACGAGGACGTGATGCGAGGCGGTGGCCGGCGTCACCTGCCACCGTTCGATCAGCCTGGCGAACACGAGCGCGAGGCAGACGAGCGCCAGTAGGCCCAGCAGCGCCTGTGCGCCGGACACGCGGCGAGAGCCCGCGACTTTGGGAGCTCTGTGGCCGCTCGAAGCTCCTCCGGTCGGCGTCGGGCGCCGAGTGCGATCGGCGCTGAGCCGAGGCACGCGCCCCTCCGGAGTGCTTTGGAGCGTGCTGTCGGCGCTCGCAGGCATCAGCACTACTGGAGCGTACTTCGGTGAGCTCACGCTGCGATCCGCGTTCGGCGGCGCAGCAGGATGGCGCAGACGGCCATCGGCACGAGCAACAGCATTGACAGGCACGGCGTGGTCGTCAGCAGTGGCACGTCGAACGTCGCGTGCGCCGACGCGCCCCCACTCATCCGCCAGATGACGATCGCCGCCGCCACCAGCACGGTGAGCGATCCGATCGTCAGTCGATATGAGATGCGCCAGCGGTCGGGTTCGCCGAGCAGCGAATCGACCCGCGCCGGCGAGACGCCGCCGGCACTCGGTGCAGAGCACGCGTCGAAGGCGAGCAGTGCCGAGGCCAACGGACTCCGGCGACCGCCGCTGGCCCCGACGGCCGCGCGATCGGCCCGCAGTTCGGCGAGCTCCGCGTAGCGCTCCTGCAGCGGACGCAGCACCGGCACGAAGAAGACCGCGTGGGCGAGGATCCGGCCCAGCGCCAGCCGCAACGGATCGTGAGCGCGGCGATGGTGGTATTCGTGGGCGAGCACGGCCTCTAGTTCGGCCGGACCAAGCACGCTCACCGCCCCCTCGGAGATGTAAATGGCCGGCCGCAGATATCCGGCGCAGAAGGCGTCCGGCCGCGAACCCGCGATCACGGTCACCGCCGGATGGCCGTCAAGCGGACCCAGCATCTCCACGCGTTCCAAAAAGCGCCGGTATTCGCGCCCCTGGCGCCAGATCGCCCGTACGGCGGCGATCAGCGTCACCGCGCCCAGCACGGCGAGCCCGAGCATCAGCGCGGCCGCCAGGTTCAGGGTCGGGTAGGAGAACACCCGCCCGGCGACCGCGAGCCGGCCGGCGCCCACCGTCACGTGGTGCACCGAGCCGACCGCGGTGCCCACCGCCGCGCCGGCCGCGATCATGCCGCCGCCGCCGAGCGCCGTCGTCAGGCCAAGGACCAGCGTCTCGCGTCGACTGCGAATATGGCCGTCAGCTCTCACGGGCCATCCGCTCCAGGGCACGACGGCGTTGGGGATCCAGCTCGGCCATCTGGCGGGCGACGTGGGCGAGCGCCAGATCACCGAACTGATCGACGATCGAGTCGAGCTCGGCCCGGGCCCGGACGCTGCCGTACTGCGCACGCGTGTACTGCGGCCGATAGAAATCAGTCTTTCCCTCGCGCCGACGCTGCAGCAGGCCCTTGCCGTCGAGCCTGGCCATGATCGTCATGTAGGTCGTATACGCGCGCGCACGGGTCGCCTCGGCGTTGGCCGCATCCATGACCTCTCGCACCGAACTCTCGCCGCGCCGCCAGATCACCTCCATGACCTCGGCCTCGAGCTCATGCAGCGCGGGCGGGTCGTCGTGATCGCTCTCATCGGTGCGCATCGGCTGGCTCCTCGGACGTGCGGCGGACGGTCCTACGACGAACAGAATACTATGTTGAGTAGTAAGTCGGTTGCAGACCTATTCGCCTATCTGCTACGCTGCGTAGTAGATGATCACAACCGCCGCCATATCGCACCTCACGGCCGGTCGCAGCCAGATCGGCACGTCGCTCAGCTTCCACCTGCTCTTCGCCGTGCTCGGCGTCGGGCTGCCCGTGATGATGTTGGTCGCGGAAGGGATGCATCTGCGCACTGGCGACCCCGTGTGGCGCGCGTTGGCTCGCCGCTGGTCAAAGGTGTTCGCCGTTCTGTTCGCCGTCGGAGCCGCTTCGGGGACGATCATCAGCTTCGAGTTGGGACTGCTGTTCCCCCGCTTCATGGCCTACGCGGGCGGGATCATCGGGCTCCCGTTCTCGCTCGAGGGAGCCGCCTTCTTCATCGAAGCGATCTTCGTCGGGATCTACCTCTACGGGTGGAATCGGCTATCGCCGCGTGCCCACTGGCTCGCCGGCTTCCCGGTCGCCATCTCGGCGGTCGCGTCGGCGTTCTTCATCGTCACCGCCAACGCCTGGATGAACGTCCCGCGCGGATTTCGGATCGTCAACGGCCACGTGACACATGTCGACCCTCTGGCCGCG
Organism: uncultured Solirubrobacterales bacterium; assembly: GCA_963770885.1. Taxonomy (GTDB): domain Bacteria; phylum Actinomycetota; class Thermoleophilia; order Solirubrobacterales; family Solirubrobacteraceae; genus Palsa-465. The sequence continues at coordinate 113,929 of CAVYRI010000008.1, forward strand.
ATGTTCAACCCGGCCTGGGCGACCGAGACCTCCCACATGGTGCTCGGCGCCTATCTCGCGACGGCGTTCGGGATCGCCAGCGTCTACGCGATCGGGATGCTGCGCGGGCGCCGCAACAGCTACCACCGCAAGGCGATCGCCCTGGCGATGTCGACGGCAGCGATCATCGCTCCGCTGCAGCTGGCGGCCGGTGACCTGCTCGGTCGGACGGTCGCTGCCCACCAGCCGGCAACGTTGGCGGCGATCGAGGGCGTCACCCAGACCGAGAAGGGGGCCGGCCTGAACGTTGGCGGCTTCCCGTTGCCGGGCCACAACGGCAACGTGCTCAACGTCAAGGTGCCGCATCTCCTCAGCCTGCTGGCGTTCGACGATCCCAAGGCGCCGGTCCGCGGCCTCGACACGTTTCCCAAGGCCAACCGCACGCCGCTGACGGCACCGGTCAGGCTCGCCTTCATCGGCATGGTCGGAATCGGCACCGGACTGGTCGCGCTCGGCCTGTGGTACTGGCTGCGGCGTCGCCGTGGCCGTCCAGGCCCCGAGGACAGGTTGACCTTGGCGGCGATCGGGGCTGCCGGGCCGGCCGCCTTCATCGCCAACGAGCTCGGCTGGCTGGTCAGCGAGCTGGGCCGTCAGCCGTGGACGGTGTATGGCGTGTTTCGCACCTCGAACGGAATCACGTCGGCGCCCGGCCTCGGCGCCACCTTCACCGCCTTCACTTTGCTCTACATCGGCCTCACCGTGTTGACGGTCTGGACGGTGCGCCGGATCGCCCGGCGGCCGGCCGAACTGCTCACCCCGGCGGTCGCGTGATCGAGATGACACTGCCCGCATTGCTCTCGATCCTGCTCGGCGTCTCGCTGACCGCGTACGCCGTCCTTGCCGGCACCGATTTCGGCGCCGGAATCCTTGACCTCGGGGCCGCTGCCGGCTCCGAGCGCGCCACCGCCGACAGCGACCGTGACGCGACCGCCGCGTCGATCGGGCCGCTCTGGGAGGCCAACCACGTGTGGCTGATCTTCTCGATCACGATCCTCTTCTCCGCGTTTCCACGCGCGTTCTCGGCGTTGGGGACCGGACTGCTGGCGCCGTTCACGGTCGGGCTGCTCGCGATCGTCGTGCGCAGCGTCGCGCTTGGCCTCCGGGGCAGCCCGGGGACGGGAGCCCGAAGCCTGCGGCTGCTGAGCCGCGTGTTCGCAGTGTCGAGCGTGGTGGCGCCGTTCGCGTTCGGCGTCATCGCCGGCGGACTGGCCAAGGCCGCGTTCGAGGCGCCGGCGAGCGGCAAGGCGGCTCCGTCGATCCCGTGGACCTCCCCGTTCGCGTTGGTTGTCGGCGTCCTCGCCGTGTCGCTGTGCGCCACGTTGGCGGCCGGGTTCGTCACCCTCAAGCTCGCCCGCGGCGGCGAGCACGACGCCGCAGGGCGCTTTCGCCGCCGGGGGATCGTCGCCGCGGCGTGCCTCCTGGTGGCGATGCTCGCCGCGCTGCTCACTGCGGACCTGACCACGCCGGTGCTCTGGCATCGCCTGGTCGGCGCCGGGCTGCCGTTCGTGATAGGCGGTATCGCGGCGGTGATCGTGTCGCTGGTCGCGCTCGTGCGACGCCGCTACCTGGTCGCCCGGGCGGCCGGGGCAGTGTCCGCCGCGGCGCTGCTGTGGGGGTGGTTCGTCGCCCAGTCGCCGCGCCTGGTCGGATCGCACCTGACTTTGCACACTGCCGCGGCCACGCACGCTGCGCTGGTGGCGGTCGCGCTCTCGGCCGGATTCGTCCTTGTGCTCGTCCTGCCGGCCATGTTCCTGCTGTTCACCGTCTTTGACCGCCCCGTGCTGGAGGTAACCGAATGAAGACCGTCCCGATGCCACCCCTTCCGGACCGACGGGCGATCGCAGGCGCGGCGATCTTCGGCTGGGTTGCGGTCTCGCCCTGGATCTGGGGCTTTGCAGATGCTCACTCGGCCGTCGCCAACCACGTCGCGCTGGTGTTCGGCTTCGCTCCGCTGGCGCTGATGATCGCCAACCTCCGGGGGGCCGCGTTCGTGACCCTCGCGGCGGGCGTCTGGCTTGCCATCAGCCCCTGGGTGCTGGGCTATGCCACCGACCATCTGGCCTGGCTCAACGAACTCGTGAGCGGCGTCGTGCTGATCGTCCTGTGCGTCAACGCGGTCGGCCTGTTCACGGCTGAAACCGGCGATGACTCCTGCGATCCCGAGCCGCAGGTTCCCGCCGGATCGCAGGTCCCCGCCCGGGCTCCGGTCATCGCCGAGACGGCCGGCCGGAGCTCCTGAACACCGTTCATGCCGCGGCTGGGTCCGAGACGCCGGGCGCCGGCAGGGCGGCCCGCACGTGTCAAGCGCTGGGGCGCCATCGTCCTCGTCGCCGCGGGGCTGCTGGCGATTGCATCGCTCGTCCGGAGCCCGGGCCGCCTCGTCGCTGCCTGCGCGGCATGGGTGGGTGCGGCAGCCCTGCTGGAGCTGTTGTCGATGCTGGGATTCGTGTTTGTGTTCGTGCTCGTGTTCGGCGGCCGCACGGGAACGCGGCCGGGCCTTCGCGTCGGCCTGCGCGCGCTCGGCGCGATCACCGTGCTCCCGGCCGGGACCTTGATCGGGCCCGGCCTGGCCGCGAAGTCCGCCGACGCGCAGGCCCACTCGGTGCGAGGGCTGGCACGCTCCACGGTGGCTCTGACGATCCTCACTACCGCCCCCGGGGTGATGGTGCTCGGCCTGCTTTCGGTCAGCCTCTGGCTCGGCTGGCCCGATGGCCCCCACGACGCGCTGCGGACCCTGCCCGCGGCCGGAGGCTCACTCGTCCTCGTGATTGCCGTTGCGCTGATCGCGCGTCACGCGGAGCGGGCCGAGCGCGAGCCGCGCGGTTCCAGGCTGCGCCGCATCGCCGGCGAGGTGCGCGTCCTCGGTCACGGCGCGGCCGAGGCGCGGCGACTGCTCAGTGAGCGCGATTGGAGACTCGCGGGAGCGCTGGCCTACTACCTGTTTGACAACGCCGTCCTGTGGGCGGCGTTTCACGCCTACGGTCACGCACCGGCCGTGAGCGTTGTGATGATGGGCTATCTGGTTGGTTCGCTGGGCTCCGTGGTCCCGCTGCCGGCCGGAATCGGCGCCGTCGAGGGAGGACTGTTCGGGGCGCTCGTGCTCTACGGTGCTCCCGCTGCCCCCGCCGCGGTCGCCATGCTCCTCTACCGCGGGGTGTCGGTCGCGCTGCCGGTCACATTCAGTGGCATGACCTGGGCGCTCGCGCCCGCTCGCCTGCTGCGGGACCGCCGCGCCCGCAGATCGCAGACCGCTCGCGTGCTCGATCTGAACCTGTCCCCAGACGTGGCTCGGCCCGCGGACCAGGTCCGCGGGCCGAGTGTTGAAGCGCACGGCGCGGGCCGATGAGCCGCGCGCTCTCAGTAGCTGTAGCCGGAGCTCGAGCCGGCCGAGCTGGATCCCGCCGAGGCCTGTGGCGCCGTCGTGATCGCGCCCCCGGCACTCGACAGCACGTACCAGCGGCCGCCGAACTCGTTCAGGTCCTGACCTGCGACCTGCCCCGGCTTGTTGTCACCGGCGAAGTAGTACAGGGGATGGCCGTGGTAGGTGACCTGCGCCCCCATGCCGGTCACGGTCCCGATGTCGCCCGCCTTCGCTCCACCGGTCGCGGCTGGACGGGTGGACGAGGTGAACGGGGGCCACACGGCGCGTCCAGCGGCGGACAGCTTGCTGACGTTGGGCTTGTCGCCCGCGAACAGGTACAGGGCGCGCCCGTTGGCGTCGGTCAGCGCGGGGCCGACCGACGTCTGCTTGATCGAGATCGCACTGTTGGCGCCGGGTGCTGCGAGCGCCTTCGATGTGCTGCCGCCGCTCGTGGCGACGATCACCGCGATGCCGGCGGCCACGACGAACGCGATCACAGAGAGTGACAGTGTGGTGCGGTTCATGTCTGGCTCCTTTGGATGTGTCTGTTGAGGCCGATGAACCGATGTCACTGCGACGCTCGGTGTTGCGGCCAGGTGAACTACTATGTAGGATAGTAGATCACCCGATGAACCACAACAAGCACACTCGCACCTACCCGGAGAACGCCCGTCATGCAGTTCTGTTGACCGGCGCGACCGGGTATGTCGGTGGTCGCCTCCTGGCCCGGCTTCAGAGCGATCACCGTCATCGGATCCGGTGCCTGTCCCGTCGTCCGGAGTCGCTCGCCGGCGCGATCACCGGCGATACCGAGATCGTCGGTGGTGATGTGCTCGAGCCGGAGTCTCTGGTTCGCGCGCTCGCGAGGCTGGAGTGCGGCGGATCGTCTATCTCGGTGGGCTTGGTGACGGCAGCGACCTGTCACGCCACCTCGCAAGCCGACAGGAGGTCGGGCAACTCCTGCGCTGCACCGGAGTGCCGACGGTCGAGTTCCGGGCGTCGATCGTGATCGGCCCCGGTAGCGCCTCCTACGAGATCGTCCGAGCCCTCGTCGAGCGGCTCCCGGTCACGATCGCACCCCGCTGGGTGGATACGGCTGCTCAGCCGATCGCGATCGAGGATGTGGTCGCATACCTGGTCGCGGCCCTCGACCATCCGGGTGACGCGATCTTCGAGATCGGCGGCGACGACCGCCACACATATGCGGAGGTGCTCCGCGAGTACGCCCGGCAGCGAGGCTTGCGCCGGAGTCTGCTGCGGTCTTCACTGTTGACGCCGCGCCTCTCGCGCATCGGCCTGGCCATGCTGACGCCGAGCTATCGCCGGGTCGCGGGGGCGATGGTCGAAAGCCTGCGCAACGAGACGGTCGTCTGCTCAAATGCCGCCCGGGAGGCGTTTGCGGTCAAGCCGCTGCGCCTCGACGCCGCGATCGCGCGGGCGCTGCTCAGCGAGGATCGAGAATTCGCGACGACGCGCTGGTCCGAGGCACTACCGGCCAGGCGGGCGAGACGGGTGAGCGTCGGCCGGCGGCTCGTGTCGTCACACGTCACCCACGTACCCCAACCGCCTCCGCGGGTGTTTCACCAGATCAGCCGCATCGGGGGCCGTACGGGCTGGTACGCCGGCGATCTCTTCTGGCGCCTGCGCGGCGCGCTTGACAGGCTGCGGGGCGGCGTCGGATTCCGGCGGGGACGCCGCCACCCGGTCGATCTGCGGGTCGGTGACGTGGTCGACTTCTGGCGGGTAGATCGCCTCGAGCACGGCCGAGTCCTCCGTCTGGCGGCCGAGATGAAGCTCCCCGGTCGCCTCTGGCTCCAGTTCGAGGTCGAGCCCGACGGGCCGGACGGAGCGTGGATCCGTCAGACGACCGTGTTCGACCCCGCCGGGTACGTCGGGCTCACCTACTGGTACCTGTTCTCGCCCGTGCACCACCTGGTGTTCGGGCGCGTGCTCCGTGGGATCGCCCGCGCCGTCTCCTCCTCTCGCCAGGGCATCTCCGACGCCGCCTAGCTCGGGACGTCATCCGCGACAGATCGATCGGCGCATGTCGAGAACAGCGCCGCGGCTCCGACCAGCGTCCAAACGATCCTGAAAGGAGCTTCGAAGATGGCGATCAGGACCCGATTCAGCATCAGTGCCGACGGCTATGTGACAACGCCGGATGGGTGGCCCTCGCTGGTGGCCGATCCGGGATTCGTGGCAGGTACCAGCCACGGGTGGCCGGAGTTTCACGCCCGCTGCGAGGCGGTGTTGATGGGGCGCCACACGTTCGAGCCGGCGCTGGGCGCCGAACGGTGGCCATGGCCCGGCCTGGAGGTGTTCGTGCTCGGGCGCGACGTCGCGACCGCTGGGGCGCCGGTGACGATCGTGACCGACAGTGATCCTGAGCGGCTGCTCGAGCAGGTGCGCGCCGCCAACAAGGGGCGGGAGGTGCATCTGGTCGGCGGGCTGCAGACGATCGAGACATTCCGGCGGATCGGCGGTCTTGACAAGCTGGGGCTGCTGGTGCTGCCGATCTTCCTCGGCGGTGGCAGGCTGCTGACCGAGGCCGTCTCGCTCGACACCACGCTGACGCTCGAGCAGACGAGCCCGCTGCCAGAGGGCGCCGTTGACATCGTCTACGGCGTTGCGTGATAGACCGGAGACGACGATGAAATACATGATCCTGCTGTATGACAACGCCGACATGCGCGAGATCTTCTCCTCCCGCAGTGAGCTGGTCGAGGAGATGGGCGTATTGCTTGAAGAGATCAGGCAGTCGGGCGAGCTTGTGGCAACCGAACCGCTGGCCGATCCCGTGCAGACGAAAACCGTTCGCCTCGACGGTGGGTCCCCGGTGGTCACCGACGGACCGCTCGCCGAAGCCAAGGAACACTTCGGCGGCTACCTGATCGTCGACTGCGAGAGCAATGAGCGTGCGGTCGAGATCGCCGCGAGGTGGCCGAGCGCCAGGTTCGCGCCGATCGAGGTGCGGCCGATCCTGGATGTCGGCGGCGCCGATCTCTGACAGTCCGGAGCACCTCCTGCGTCCGCTGGCGCCGGAGGTGCTCGGCCTGCTCGTGCGCCGCTACGGCTCCTTCGATGCGTGCGAGGACGCCGTCCAGGAGGCTCTGCTCGCCGCGGTCAGGCAGTGGCCCCAGACGGGCGTCCCCGAGAACCCGCGCGCGTGGCTGCTCACCGCCGCGTCGCGCAGGCTGATTGACGAGTTCCGCAGCGACGCTGCCCGGCGCCGGCGCGAACAGGAGGACGCGCTCGGGCCATCGACACAGAGCGGCCCGGCACACGACGACTCGCTCGCGCTGCTGTTCCTCTGCTGCCATGACGCCCTCTCGCCGGGGTCACAGATCGCGCTGACGCTGCGGGCGGTCGGCGGTCTGACGACTGCCGAGATCGCCAGCGCGTTTCTCGTCCCCGAGGCGACGATGGCGCAACGGATCAGCCGCGCGAAGCGGACGATCGCCGAGTCCGGGGCGAGCTTCGAGTTGCCGCAGAGCGGCCCGGATCCACGCAGGCTCGGAGCCGTTCGCCAGACCCTCTACCTGATCTTCAACGAGGGCTACACGGCAAGCTCCGGCGCGCAGATCCAGCGGCTCGAGCTCGCGCAGGAGGCGATCCGGCTGACGCGGATGATGCACCGGCTGCTGCCAGGCGACGACGAGGTCACGGGGCTGCTGGCACTGATGCTGCTGACCCACGCTCGCCATCGCGCGCGCGCTGGACCGTCAGGCGAGCTGATCCCACTCGCCGAGCAGGACCGCAGCCGCTGGGATCGCCGACAAATCACCGAGGGCGTGGCGCTGACCGAGCGTTCGCTGAGCGCCGGGCCGGTCGGCCCATTCCAGCTCCAGGCCGCGATCGCGGCGGTCCACGCCGAGGCGCCAAGCACGGCTGCGACCGACTGGCGCGAGATCTCGGCGCTGTATGGGCTGCTCGAGCGGATTGCCCCCAATCCTGTCTTCACGCTGAACCGCGCCGTCGCGCTCGCGATGTTCAAGGGCCCGCGGGCGGGTCTCGACCTGCTCGCCGAGGTCGAGCGCGGACCCGCGGCTGAACGGCAACCATCGCGTTGCGTCCGTGCGGGGGCATCTGCTCGAGCTGGCGGGCGAGCACGCCGCCGCCGCCGAGGCGTATGAGGCCGCGGCCCGGCTGACGAGCAGCCGGCCAGAGCGCGACTATCTGCGGCGCAAGGCGGACGCGGCGGCGCGCTGACGGGTCACGTGGCTGTGCGATGCTCGCCGCTGCCTCCGGCTCATCTTCGGGGTCACCAGCGAGGACGAGTGTGGGCGGGTCTGCGCTGTTCGGCCCGATCCCAGGCGAGTAGGGCACCGGACGGCGGCCGCACTGTCGCGGTCGCCTGAGAAAGTCGCCGCCTGGCGGCCAGGCGGCGACGTCTCTCTCAGGTGCCTTTCAGGGGCTTACCGCCCGCCTCGGAAGCCGGCGAGTGCCGCCACCGGGCGTGCCCCGCGTCAGGCCGTCGTGGCGGGCGGTCTGGCCCGCCGGGTGAGGTAGACGGCGGTCGCGATCGAGCCGAGCACGAAGATCGTGATCAGCACGATCTCCAGGATCTGATGCGACGTGCTGGGGCCACCTGTACAGCGAGTTGGCTGGCCGCCCCCGCTGATGCAAATCCTCTTGCTGCCTGTGAGGACGGCCACGACCAGGGCCCCCGCCAATCCTCCGGGAACGATGAACGTGCCGATCAGCTTGTCCACGGTTGTCCAGGCGCGCGAGCTCCAGAGCAGGAACACTCCGATCAGCCATCCGATGCCGATCACGAATCCGCCAAGCAGAAGCAGCAGGATCGCCGCCCACTCGTGGAGCCCCTTTGCGCCGCTCGATGGATCGACGGTGTCGGCGTAGTGCGCGGCGACGATCTCCTCAGGGCTACCCAGCCGGTCGAGGGTCGACATCACCTCGGCGTCGGACATCCCACTGTCAATCGCCTCCTGGAGGTGCGCCTCGATATCACTGAGCAGCTCCCGACGCGTGTCCCTCGGCAGTGAGCGCGATGCCCGGCGAAGGCGCTTGATGTAGTCAGCAGCAGCGGGATGCAGAGTGGTTGTGGTCATCGAGTCGCTCCCGTCTCGAGCAGTTGGTCTACAGAGCCACGAAATCGCACCCACTCTTGGCCGAAGGCGTGCAGCAGCGCCTCGCCATCCGAAGTCAGCCGGTAGTAGCGGCGCGGAGGTCCCGATGACGACTCACGCCACGTGGTCTCCACCACCCCGTCCTTGCGCAACCTGCTCAACAGCGGATAGAGCGTGCCCTCGGTCGTGACCAGGCCATCGGCCAGCGACAGGGCATGCACGATTTCGTAGGCGTATCGCTCGCTGTCTCGCAACAACGCGAGCACGCAGAACTCCAGCACACCGCGGCGCAGCTGAGAGATCGCGGCCTCACGAAGGGATACCATGCATCGCAAGGTAGCTGGTAGCGCCACGGAAGTCAAACCGCTGGATCTGATGCAGGCCCTTCCTGGAACCAGAGACCTTCGACGGCACGATCGGCATCATTCGCCGCAAAGCCGGCCGACGCGGGGGGCGCCAGCTACGCCTCGTCGATGACCCCTCTGAACAGGCTCACTGAGCCCTCGGGACTTGTTCGGTCGGCGCGCCGGATCACAGAGGCGTCGTTGCGGAGCCAGGCGAGATCATGACCGGCATATGGGCTGGTCAACGGTTCGTCAAGTTGTGCTCGCCAGCTGTCGTGCGGTCTCGATGAACGCTTCAAGGGTGGGGCGCTCTGCCCCGGGCGCCCAGGCGAGCGAGACCACGGCCGGGTCCGCATTGGCCACCTTCACGTAGCTGACGTCGGCCCGTGGATAGTGTTCGGCCACGGAGGCAGGAACGAGACTCACTCCCCTACCGGTGGCAACCAGGGTGAGGATCTCTTGAACGCTTGCGGCCTCGGCGGCGACGCGTCCCGGAAGCCCGTGTCGAGCTTGCTCGGCGAGCCACCTGACCGGAGGACCCTGCGCATCGACGATGGGGTTGGTGATGAAGCTCTCGTCGCGCAGGTCGTCGAACGTGAGCGAGGCGCGTTCGGATAGCGGGTGCGTGCTCGGGATCGCGACGAGCCGCGGCTCACGGGCGATGATCTCAATCGCGACGTCGGCTTGGCCGGGCAGGAGCCGCGTGAACGCGACGTCGATAGAGCCGTCGACGATCTGATCGATCCGCCCCAGCAGCAGGTCCCTCACGGACAGATCGACGTCTGGGTGCCGCTCACTGAACGCACGCAGGACGCGGGCCAGCCAGGCATCGGCGGCGGACCCGTAGAAGCCAATCGTCAGGTGCTCCGAGTCCGCGGCTCGGGTGTGCCGAATCACCCGCTCTGACTGTTTCAACAGGCGGCGCCCCTCCGTCAGGAGCACGCGTCCGGCGGGTGTGAGCTCGACGTGGCGGCTGGTGCGGTTGAGCAGCGTCACCTCGAATTGCTGCTCCAGCCGCCGGATCTGGTGGCTCAGCGACGGCTGTGCGATGTGCAGGCGCTCGGCGGCGCGACCGAAATGAAGCTCCTCGGCGACGGTCACGAAATACTGCACCAACCGCAGGTCCAGGCGTTCGATAGACGCAATCTACTGATCGGCGGGCAACTTGTCTTGGACTTGAGTGTCGGCTCGGGTGACACTGGCGCACTTCCAGCGTGCCGACCGAGACGACAACAGCAGCTGTCCACACGTTCGAGCTGCCCGGCGAGGCGGTGTTCCCCGAGAGCGTCGGCGTCGATCCGGCCACGGGCGACGCGTATGTGGGCAGCCTTGCGGATGGAGCGTTGCACCGTCTTGGTGGCGCGGACGAGGTGGAGGTGTGGTCGCCGGCTGGAGCCGACGAGCGCAACTCGGTCGCCGGGGTCAAGGTCGACGCCGAAGGAAGGCTGTGGGCTGCGGGCGGATATGCCGGAACGCTGCATGTCTACGACCTCGCCGACCGGTCGTTGATCGCGCGGCTCGACGTTGGCGCGCGTCCGTCATGCGTCAACGACATCGCGTTCGGCCCCGGCGGCGACGCGTACGTGACCGACTCATACATCTCACTGCTGTTCAGAGTCGCCGGGTCGCCACCGGCGATTGAGCCGTGGGTGGACCTCGCCGAACAGGGAGTCCCCTGGGCGGAGGGATTGAACTTCAACGGGATCGCTCTGACCCCCGACCGGCGGCACCTGGTCGCCTGCCAGACGAACCTGGGGCGCCTGTGGCAGATCAGCTTGGACACCGGGCAGGTCACGGAGGTTGCTTTGCATGGCGGTCCGCTTGAGCACTGCGACGGAATGGCCATGTCGGGATCGAGTCTCTACGTGGCGGTCAATGCACGCGATCAAATCGCCGTCGTCGAGCTCGAACGGGACGGAGCGGCGGGGAGGGTCAAGGAGCTGCTCCGAAGTGACGACTTTGCGTTTCCGACCGCGATCGCGATCCGCAAGGAGCGACTGCTCGTGGTCAACAGCCAGCTCGACAAGATGGGTCGCGCTCCACAGCTTCCGTTCACGGTCGTCGCGATCGGGACAACCGAGAGCTGACGGGGCGCGGCGATGGAACACGCCAGCCTCTCGCCTGTCGTGATGGCGCGGATGACCATCTGGTTGGCTGTCACGCTGGCGGTGACACTCGTGTTCGCGGCCGGTGCGGGCGCGGCCCCGTTGCGGACGGTCGTGGCGTTCAATCCTGCTGCACAAGAGACCCCGGAGAACCTCGCGATCGCGGGCGACGGCACGATCTACGTCAGCCTGGCGTTCGCGAGCGAGATCGATCGGATCGCCTCTGACGGGGTCCAGAGCAAGCTCCCAATCCCGACCGACGGAGGCATCACGGTTGGCGTGGCCGTCGACCGGCCGGCGAATAGCCTCGACATCGCCGTCCGCTCCCCCGACCCTGTGGCCGCCGGCATCTGGCGTGTCGCGCTCGGCGGCTTCGCGCACCCAATCCGGATTGCCGCGCTACCGACAGGCGCGTTTCCGAATGGGATCGCGTTCGACTCGGCTGGAAATCTCTACATCGCGGACTCCAACCTCGGTGTCATCTGGCGGCTCGCGCCCGGCGCGTCACAGGCGACGCGATGGAGCGAATGCCCGCTGCTCGCGCCGACTGGCGCGAGTTTCATGAACTTCCCCCTGCCAGGGGCCAACGGCATCAAGGTGCGACACCGTCGTGTCTACGTCTCCAACACCTCGACCGACACGATTGTCAACATCCCGATCCGGCCGGATGGGCAGGCGGGCCGGGGCACCGTCAAGTTCACGGGCATCGAGGCCGACGACTTCGCGTTCGCCGCCAACGGCGACCTGTACGTCGCGGAGAACTCGCGCACGAGCCGGCGGCGGCGAGCCGGTCAGAGCGTCTGACACCGAGCGCGAGCCCGCGGTCGAGGTATCCAAGGACGGGCCATACCGCGTCACCGGGTCGATCGAGCTGCTGGACCACGACGGCAACGCCGAGCTGCGAGGCGACGGGGCGTCGCTCGAGCACTACAGCCTGTGCCGATGCGGCCAATCGCAGAACAAGCCGTTCTGCAGCGGCATGCATTGGTACGTGGACTTCCACGATCCCCCCTCGCCCGAGCAGGCCACGCTGTTCCAATGGGCCGGAGGGTTCCCGGCGCTGCTGCGGCTCACGCGTCGCTTCTACGAGGTGCATGTCCCGCAGGACCCGCTGCTCGCCGGACTGTTCTCCCAGATGTCTCCCGATCACCCCGAGCGCGTCGCGTCATGGCTCGGCCAGGTGTTTGGCGGACCGCCGGCCTACAGCAAGCGCTACGGGGAGTACGACCGGATGATCAGCCAGCATCTCGACAGGGCGCTGCGCCCGCAGCAGCGAGCTCGTTGGGTGCAGCTGCTCGTGCGCAGCGCCGACGAGACCGGGCTACCGAACGACGCCGAGTTCCGGGCCGCGTTCACCGCGTACTTGGAGTGGGGGTCGCGGATCGCGCTTGAGAACTCTCAGCCCGGTGTCCATCCGCCGCCGCATATGCCCGTGCCGCGCTGGTGGTGGGTGTGCGATGCGTACCCGTGGTCGCGTCCGCACGCGACCGCAGAGCCCACGCCCGAGTTGACCCCGGTGCAGCTTCCAGGTCCGCACGAGCCCCTCTCCTACGACGCGCACATCAAGCCGATGTTCCGCGACCGCGACCGCGACTCGATGCGCTTTTCGTTCGATCTCTGGTCCCACGCCGACGTGGCGTCACACGCGGACGCGATCGCCGAGCGGCTCAGGGCCGGCACGATGCCATGTGACGGCGCGTGGCCGCCCGAGCAAGTCGACGTGTTCGAGCGTTGGGTGGCGGCTGGGAGTCCGGCATGAGGGACGGCAGGCGACGGCGTAGGGTACGCGCCTGGTGACGGCGGTCAGGTCAGCCCAGGACTCGGCGAGAACGACGCTTTGGATCGGCTTGGCCGCCGCCGCCCTGCTTGTCGCGGTGACGGCGCCGTTCATGTCCCGCTACGGCTGGGATCGGGATGAGCTCTACTTCCTCGCGGCCGCTCACCACCTCGCCCTCGGGTACGTCGATTTTCCTCCCTTGACCGCGGCCGTCGGCTGGGTCGTAGACACGGTCGCGCCGAACTCGCTGCTGGCCCTGCGCCTGGTCAGCCTGGCCGCTGGGGTAGGGACCGTGATCCTCGTAGCGTTCATCGCCCGTGAGCTGGGAGGGGGTCCCAGAGCCCAAGCGCTAGCCGCCTTCTCCTGGGCACTGACGCCGTACATACTCGGCTCAGCGAGCATCTTTCATCCCACTTGGCTGGACGCGCTGGCCTGGGTGGGTTTTCTCTACGTCGCGGTGCGTCTGCTCGTGCGACAAGACCCGCGGCTGTGGCTCGTGCTCGGTCTGATCGCCGGCATCGGTCTGGAGGCGAAGTACACGATCGCCGTCTTGATCGCCGTCTTTGCCGCGTCACTCATCTTCACCGGTGAGCGCCGCCAGCTGACGACTGTGTGGCCCTGGATCGGATTGACGCTCGCTCTGCTCCTGCTGCTTCCCAACGTCGTCTGGCAAGTGCAGCACGGGTGGCCGAGCGTGCAGTTCTTCTCAAGCCAGAACGCCGCGACCGCTTCAGACACCTCGCGTCCGGCCTACGTCGCCGAGCAGCTGTTGTTCCTCGGCGCGACGGCCGCCCTCGCGGCCACCGGTGTGGTCTGGTTGTGGCGGCACGGGCTGCGCACGCTCGCCCTGATTCCCGTGCTCGTGACGTTGATCTTCCTGTTCGAGCGCGGCCGCAGCTACTACCCGCTCCCGGCCGATGCACTGGCCGTCGCCGCGGGAGCCGTGGCCGTGGAGCCGTGGCTTCGGCGTGGCCGGCGGATGCTGCTGCTCGGCGTGGCCGGCGCGCTGCAGATCGCGGTCATCGCGCTGGCAGGCCCGATCGTGGTCCCGTTCTACACGACGTCGCAGCTGGTTCACTCCGGTGTCTGGAAGCTCGGCTACTTCAAGGATGAGATCGGCTGGCCGGAGATGACCACCCAGGTCGAGCGGGCCTGGGCCGGCGTCGCCTCGATCAATCGGGGTGATGGCGCCATCCTGACCCAGAACTACGGAGAGGCATCTGCGCTTCAGTTCTACGGTCGGGGACTTCCGCGAGTTCTGAGCGGGCACCTCAGCTGGCAGTACTGGCGCCCAAACCGACTCCCGCAGCGCTTCGCGCTCACCGTCGGTTTCAGCGTCGGCGACCTGAACCATCTGTGCCGCTCTTGGAGGGTCGTGGACCACATCGAGAACCGCTGGCATCTCGACAACGACGAGCGCGGGCGACTGATCGCAGCCTGCACGCTCAAAGCGCCACTGGGCTCAGACTGGAATCGCCTGATCGCCAGCGACCAACTCTGAGGTGCTACTGGGCTGACTGCCCGGGGTCTGATTGGTGTCCGGCCCTTTCCGAGAGGTCGACGAGGCGGCGCTCGAGGAACCGCTGCTCTGGCCCTGGCCGGGTCTGCTCGATGGCGCGTGTGTAGGCGGCGCGCGCTTCGTCGCTTCGGCCGAGCCGTCGCAGCAGGTCGGCTCGCGTCGAATGGTAGTAGCGGTAGTCGTCGAGCTCGAGCCGGTCGAGCAGGACCAGTGCAGCCTCGGGTCCGTCGAGTTCCGCGACGGCGATCGCGCGGTTCATCGTCACCACCGACGAGCCGGTGATCTGCTCGAGCCGCTGGTAGAGGAGCGCGATCTGTTCCCAGTTGCGTGGACGCTGGAGGTGGAGGTCGGCGATCGCGGCTTGGATGAAATACAGCCCACCCGGCCCGCTCCCGTGGAGGATCAGCGCCCGTTCAAGCTGTTGCCGGCCTTCGTCGATCTGATTCTGGTCCCAGAGCGCGCGGTCCTGGTCATCCAGAAGAACGACCTCGCCGTCGTGAAAGCGAGCGGCGTTGCGCGCATGGTCGATGAGCATCAGCGCGAGCAGGGCGCGGGCTTCGGCTTCGTCAGGCATGAGCTCCACCAGCGAGCGGCCGAGGCGGATCGCATCCGCGGACAGATCGATGCGGCCGCCGCCCCAGCCCTCGTTGAAGATCAGATAGACCACCGCGAGCACGGCGTCGAGCCGCTCGGGTAGCAGGTGGTCGGGCGGGACGGCGAACGGTATCGCGGCATCCCGGATCTTGTGCTTGGCGCGTGCCAGGCGTTTGCTCATGGTCTCGAATGGGACGAGGAAGGCGCGAGCGATCTCCTCGGTTGACAGGCCGCCGAGCGTCCGCAGGGTGAGCCCGACCTGCGCTTCGAGCGCGAGCGCCGGGTGACAGCAGGTGAAGATCAGCTCGAGCCGCTCGTCGGCAAACGTCGCCGTCTCGTCCATCGTCTCCTCCGGTCCTTCGCGCAGCTCTCGCTTCAGCTGCTCGGTCTTGATCGCCAGTGCCCGCTCGCGCCGGATCCGGTCGATCGCGCGGTTGCGAGCAGTGGCGACCAGCCAACCGGTCGGGTTCATCGGCTGGCCGTCGCGCGGCCACCGTTCGGCGGCAAGCACGAACGCTTCCTGTGCCGCGTCCTCGGCAAGCTCGATGTCGCCGAGAATGCCGACGAGCGTGGCGAGCACGCGTCCCCACTGCTCGCGAAAGACGTCTTCAAGCACCCCCGAGCTCCTGCTCGAGCACAGGACGGACCTCGATCGCGGCTGTGACGTCAAGCTCCTGCAGCTCGGTGGCGACCGAGAGCACGACGTCGAGGTCCTCAGCCTCAACCAGAATCAAGCCGGCGAGGAACTCCTTGCTGTCAACGAACGGACCGTCGGTCAACAGCACCTTTCGCGACTCGAGGCTGAGGGTCGTCGCCGACTCGGCCGGCTGCAGACGGACCCAGCCGCTGACATCCGACCGCTCCAGGACCGCGGCGACGGCGGGGGACATCTCGCGTTCCCGGCGTTCCCCGGCCGTCTCGGCCTTGGCGTAATTCAGCAGTACGTACTTCACCTGCGCCTCCTTCTTGAGCTGCCGATCTCTCTCTTAGACGAACGGCCACCGCACAGACGGACACCGCGGCGGTATCTCGATCGCCATGTCCGTCTGGGCGCCGCCCGTTCGTCATCAGATCAAAGGCCGGCATCCGCGCCGGCCGTGATCGAAAGGGTCGGAGATGGCGAATTACATGTTCGCGTATAGCGGCGGCAAGGGTGTGTCCGACGACGAGGCCGAGCGCAACGCGCAGTATGCCAAGTGGGGTCATTGGTTCGGCGAGCTGGGTTTGGCCGTTGTCGAGGGCGGCGCGGCGATGGGGACCGCGAAGACGGTTGGCCAGGGCGGCTCGGTCAGCGATGGTGGCTCGCGCGGCCTGACCGGCTACTCGATCGTCTCGGCCGAGAGCCTCGATGCGGCGGTCGAGCTCGCGAAGAGTTGCCCGGTCCTCGAGATCGGCGGCGCGGTCGACGTCTACGAAGCAATCGCGATGTAGCCACGACTAAGGAGCACAGATGACAAACAAACCCACAACGAACCGCCGCCTCGGCTGGGTTCTCGGCCTCACCTCGACCGCCTACTTCATGGTCATTCTCGACTCGGTCGTCGTGATCACGGCGCTGCCGCGCATGCAACGCGAGCTGCATGTGAGCCTCTCTTCCCTGCAGTGGACACTGAATGCCTACGGCATCGCGTTCGCCGCGGGCATCATCACCGCCGCCGCGCTTGGCGACCGGCTCGGACGGCGGAAGGTGTTCACCGTTGGGCTCGTCGTCTTCACCCTTGCTTCGGTGGCCTGCGCCCTGGCGCCGAACGCGTCCGAGTTGATCGCCGCCCGGACGGTGCAAGGGCTTGGCGGGGCAATCGTGCTGCCGCTCAGCCTGACCATCCTGACGACCGCCTTTCCGGCGCAGCGGCGCGGGATGA
>CAVYRI010000009.1:0-250274 GCA_963770885.1 uncultured Solirubrobacterales bacterium
TGCCACTGACTACGATGAGGAATGGCCAGCGGGCCGATCTCAGGGTCGCTGTCGCGCCGGGCGTTTCTCGGCGCGGCGGCGGCCGGGTTTGGAAGCGTCGCCTTGGCTGTCGTCGAGGCTCGAGCGAGCGCGGTTGCTGACCGATCGAGCTTTCGCGTGCCGCTTGACTCGGTGCCGCATGAGCGCACCTGGATGGCGTGGCCGGACAGCAAGGCGATCTGGGGGGCTGAGCTCGCGGGCGCGCAGGCCAACATCGCGCTTGTCGCACGCACGATCGCGAACTACGAGCCCGTCTTCTTGTGTGCAAATCGCGACAGCGTCCCCGAGGCGAGGGCGGCCTGCGGCTCGGCTGTGCAAGTGATCGGTGAGATCGCGGTCGATGACTGTTGGATGCGCGACACCGGCCCGATCTTCCGCGTCAACGCCGCCGGGAGTCTGGATGCCGTTGGCCTGAACTTCAACGGCTGGGGCCACAAGCAGACGCACGCCAAGGACGCGTTGGTGGCTCGTCGGGTCGCAGCGCATGTGGGCGTGCCGTTCAAGCGCGCGGGGTTTGTCAGCGAGGGAGGAGCGATCGAGACCGACGGGCACGGGACGCTGATGGCAACCCGCAGCAGCATCATCAGCCGCAACCGTAATCCGGACAAGACGAAGCTCGAGCTCACAGCGGCGATGTGCTCTGCCTACGGCGCGTCGAAGGTGATCTGGTTTGCGGGGATCAGGGGCCACGACATCACCGACGACCACGTCGACGGGACATCGCGGTTCACCGCGAAAGGCCGCGCGCTCGTCCAGTACCCCGCGCTGGCCAGCGATCACAACATCTGGTCAGAAGACGAGCGTCGGCAATACCGGATCCTCTCGACGTCAACGGAGGCTCGTGGCGCGCCGATCAACGTCCGGAAGCTGACCGGGCCGGTGTGGCACAAGATTCGACAGCATCGCGACCCCGGCTTCGTCGACGACTACGTGAACTACTACGTCTGCAACGGCGCGGTGATCACCGCCCAGTTCGGCGACGCACATGCCGACGCCGCCGCAAGACAGACGCTCGCGGCGGCATTCCCCGGGCGGGCGATCGAGCAACTGAACATCGACAACCTGGGCAATGGCGGGGGCGGAATCCACTGCGTCACCCAGCAACAACCACGATTCCGCTGACGGACCGCCGGCGACGAGACCAAGCAGGGTCACACCATCCTCATGCTCACCGGTCCAACCCTCCTGAGCTTGATCGCCGGCGGCATGCGCCGGAGTGGAGAGCTGCGGCCGCCACGCGCTACGATCCCGTGTCGAGGCGCCGGAGAAACCGGAGGGCGAGATGGGCGGAAGGGTCGTCAGGTTTGCATGTGTGGCGCTTGCGATCGCGGCGCTGCCAGTGGCCGTTGCGCTGGCTGCGGCGCCGAACAAGGGCTCGGTCTACTTCGGAAAGACGAGCAACGCGGCGGCCGTCAGCTTCGAAGTCTCGGCCAATGGCACACACGTGCTGATGTTCGAGACGGGCGTTGTGGCGCCGGACTGTGGCCCCGCGCCCGGTGTCGCGAAATACCCCGCGAAGGTGAAGATCTCCAAGGGGAGCTTCACCCTCAAGGCGCTGCTGCCCGCCGGCTCCAAGAACAGCACGACGATCACCGGCCACTTCCGGGCAGACGGGAAGGTCAAGGGCACGATCCGAGGCACGATCCAGTGCCTGCTGCCTCCCAACTTCAATTCGGGACCCGTCAAGCACTTCAGCAAGACCTGGTCTGCGAATTCCGAGCCCGACGGCAAGGCGAGCCGGTCGTGCTACGACTACGTCAAGCCCACGGGTCAGTTCTCGGGCATCGACCTGACATCGATCGTCACGTTCGGCGTTCCGTGCAAGACCGTCGACGCGGCGCTGCATGCCGGCAGCTTCGCGACCACGGCGCCGCACGACTTCACCAGCCCCGGCTGGACGTGTAAGGCGCTCGGCGGTGGGCTCGCGCGTTTCTCGTGCTCAAAGCGGCGCGACAAGTTCAATTTCACCCGCTATGACTGAGGCCCGGAGCTTCATCCAGGGCCTGTAGCGGTTTATCTCGCTGCCTCTGGAGCTCCGGAATCTGCGCCCGAGCCGCGACGTCAAGGCCACCGTCCGGCGCTCTGTCCCGGCGAAATTGCTGGCCCCGCGGTCGACACGTCCCTTCCCCTAAGCCAGCGTGCGCGCCGTAGGTGCATTTGGCGGCCGTTCCCGGTCCCACGCTTGGATGCGTTCTCGCGGGATGCCCCCGCGCTGTGGGGGTTGGCGTCTGGCTGCGGGGCCAGGCGCGGGATCATACTACGAAATCAGCAGCTTTTAGGAATAAAAGTTGTGCAAGCGCCGACGACGTTGGATCGGGGATCTCGCCGGTCGCGCTTCTCGACAGCAGGCGGCCCCAGGGGCGATTTCGACCAGCCCGGCGAGGACCGACGGCCGGGCCATCGTATGAAACCCTGTGCGCCATGTGCGCCGGCGCCGCACCCATGGTCACGCTGTTGGAGCGCGACAGCGAGCTGCGCCTGTTCGAGCGCGTGATCGAGCGTGCCAAGCGTGGGCGTGGCGGCGTCGTGCTCGTGGAGGGTCAGGCCGGTGTAGGGAAGACCGAGCTGCTTCGGATGGCCGGGGCTATCGGCCAGGACGCCGGGCTGCGCGTCCTGCGTGGCCGTGGCACCGAGCTCGACCGTCCGTTTGGATTCGGCGTCGTCAGGCAGCTTCTGGAACGCAGCGTGAGGGAGTCACCGGCCGCGCTCGGCGGCGGCGCGGAGTCCGCGGCGGCCGTCTTCAGTGCGGCGGCCGTCGAGACCGCCGCCGAGGATGGCCTGTTCGCGCATCTGCATGGCCTGTACTGGCTGGCCGTCAACCTGTCCGAGCAGCAGCCGCTGCTGCTGCTCGCCGACGATCTGCACTGGGCCGACACGGCGTCGTTGCGCTGGCTGGTCTATCTCGCGGAACGTGTCGAGGATCTGGCGCTGGTGCTGATCTGCGCTACCCGCCCCGCCGAGCCGCGCGCCGACCAGGCGCTGATCGATGTGCTCGCGGGCACCGCCCAGGTCGTGCGCCCGGCGCCTCTGTCGGCCGATGCCGCGGCGGTGCTGGTCCGACGCCAGCTGCCGGGCGCCGTGGACGAGTTCACGGCCGCCTGTCACGTGGCGAGCGGTGGTAACGCGTTCCTGCTCGGTGAGCTCGTGGCCGAGCTGGTCGACGAGGGGGTGGCGGGGAGCGGCGGCGACGCCACGGCGGTCGTCGAGTTCGGCTCAGAACGGGTTGGACAAACCGTGCGGCGGCGGCTGCGGCTGTTGCCCGACGATGCCACCGCCGTTGCGCGCGCGGTCGCCGTCCTTGGACCGCCGGCGCCGTTGCGCGACGTCGCCGATCTGACCGAGCTTTCTGCCGATGCGGTCGGCACTGCGGCGGCGGCCCTCGTCGCGGTCAACGTACTCGCAGCCGACCGCGACGTCGAACTGGACTTCATGCATCCGGTGGTCCGCAGCGCCGTCTACGGACAGACTCCGCCGCACGAGCGCCAGCGGCTGCACGCACGCGCGGCCAGGCTGATGGAGGTGCGCGGAGCGGAGAGCGAACGCGTCGCCCGGCACGTGCTCCGGCTCCCCGCGACGGGCGATCCGGATCGGGTCAGCGTGCTGCGGGCTGCGGCGCGCCAGGCTGCCGCCCGCGGCGCCGCCGACGCTGCGATCAATTACCTGCAGCGCGCGCTCGACGAACCGCCCGCGGACAATGAGCGCGGCCCGGTGCTGCATGAGCTCGGCCTTGCCGAGGCGGCCGACCGACGGCGAGACGAGTTCGAGTCGCATCTGCGCGCGGCAATCGCCCTCACCGACGATCCGGTGCAGCGCTCCCGGATCGCGCTCGATCTCGGCCGCGCGGTTGCCTCCTGCGGCGAGTTCCGGGGATCGGTGGAGATCTTCCACGAAGCGCTCGGCGGGGTCCCGGACCGCAACGACGAGCTCGGCGTCGCGCTCGAGGCCGAGATGCTCGCGATGGCCTTTCACGAGTTCACTTGCACGACCCTCGTCGCACCCCACTGGGAGCGCCGGTTTGCCGAGCTCGAGGCCGGCATCCCGCTCTCGCCACGCACGCTCGCGCCGCTCGTGGTCGCGATCGCCGCCTCACGTCCTCCGGCGAGCGCCGCGATCGAGCTTGCGCAGCGGGCGCTCGAGACCGAGCGGCTGGACGCGCCGAATAGCGTGATCGTCGGCGCGATCGGAAACGGGCTGATCTACAGCGGCGCACTCGGACAAGCCGCGCGCGTGTACCGCGAGTCGATCACGGCCGCGACGCAACATGGCAACCGTCTCACGGTCGCCTGGCAGTCGACGATGCGCTCAAAAGCGTCGCTGCGGCTGGGCGAGATCCGCCGCGCGGAGGCAGAGGCCCGCCTGGCACTCGGACTGTTCGAGGAGGGCAGCGGCGAGCCGGGCGTCGCCTGGTGTGTTGCACACCTGCTCGATGCGCTCGTCGCTCGCGGCGCCCTGGACGACGCCGCCGAGCTCGTCAATCGCGCGCTCGTGCCGGCGAGCGCCGCGCCCACGCTTCCGCTCGCGCTCCTGCACACCTCGCTGGCTCACTTCCATCTCGCGCAAGGGCGCCCCGAGGCCGCGCTCGGAGAAGCCACAGCCGCCGGTCGGCTGGTTTCAGGGACGATCGCGAACCCTTATTGCTGCGATTGGCGCTCCGCCGCAGCGCTGGCGCTCTCGGCCCTGGAGCGCCGTGACGAGGCGCAGGTGATGGCCGAGGAAGAGCTCACTGATGCGCGCCGCTTCGGCGTGCCCGAGGCGCAGGGAGGCTCGCTGCGAACGCTCGGCCTGGTGACCGGCGGCGAGGATGGCATCCAAGCCCTACGGGAATCGGTCGCCGTATTGGAACAGGCCGAAGGCCGGCTCGAGCACGGGCGCTCGCTGCTCGAGCTGGGCGCAGCGCTCCGCCGCGCGGGGATCCGGACCGAGGCACGCAACGTTCTCCGCGCCGCCCTGGACGAGACGGCCCGGATCGGCGCAAGCACACGCGCCGATCGAGCACACGACGAGCTCCTCGCGGCAGGGGCTCGCCCCCGCCGCGACCGGCGTCTGCTGTCCGGCCGCGAGTCGTTGACGGCCAGCGAGGACCGAACGGCCGCGCTCGCGGCCGAGGGGCTGACCAACCGCGAAATCGCCCAGCGCCAATTCGTGACCGTCAAGGCGGTCGAATGGCACCTGAGCAACGTCTACCGAAAGCTCGACATCTCTTCACGCGACGAGCTGGCCGGAGCGCTCACCTCGACACCCCAGGCCGTAATCCTGGGGTAGCGCCTCTAGCGCCACCGCCAACCAGGCGACGGAAGATGGCCCCATGTCGTCATCACGCCAACCCGACCCAGCGCGCCAGACGGCAGCCGGCGCCAAGGACCTACCGGAGGTTGACCCATGAGCCCGCCCGCAGGCCTGACGGCTCTCGACTACCTCACCGCGGTGGCCAAGGATTGGGCCAGCAGCAGATTCGCCGCGGCCGAGGACAACGAGTTCACGCTCACGCCCCACCGTTTTGACTTCAACGGCTCGACTGTCAGGCGCTGCCCAGTGCCGCCCGTCTCGCGCGAGGCCGCCGATCCGATCACCTTCGCCAGCGGCCGGCGGACCCCCGTCGCCTGGGCACGAAGTGACACGGTCGTCCTGATCGTCGACTGCGTCGACGGGGAAAGCGTCGCCTATCAACAGGAGATCGTCGAGATCATCGCTCTCGAAGACGAGGACGTCATTGCCGAGGCGGCGATCGTCGTCCGGATCCCCGGCGCCCCGCCCTGCCTGGGCAGCTTCTGGACTGCGATGTGAGCGCCCGCAGCGGCGTTCCCGCGGCTGCCTGACCACCACCCCCTTGGGCCGCGCTCCTGGATCGAGCGATCCGGGAGCGCGGCTCGCGGGTGGAGCGGGTCCTCAGAACACGAACGCGGCAGTGGTCATCGGTGACCGCCGCGCCCGAGGGTATGGTCGAGCACGAAGCGCGCCACCTGGCCTCCGAGCTCCTGGCCCGCATCCTCGTCGTAGCGGAAGTGCTGGCCGGCGAAGATGCGGCTCGCCGACGCCTCGGCCGCGGCCTGGGAGAAGCTGCCAAACGACCGCGTGATGCCGACCGTGGCATTGCTCAGCGAGAACGAGAACGCGTCGGTGTGCAAGAAACGGCGCAGCACCGTCGAGGCTGCCTGGCTGAACTCTGCGTGGGCACCCGGGTAGCCGGGGTCGTTCGCCGTGTTGGCGAGCGGCACCCAGGTCGGATCCGCGATCGTCATCCCGTTGCCCTGGTCAGATGCCGTGATCGCGGTGATCGGGCGCCACCGGGCGTAGGTGTACTTCGCGTCGTAGAGCGCGATCGCGCTGTCGGCCAGGGTGGCGTCGAGCACCGCGAACAACTGGGCGTTGCGCTGCAGCGTGCCACCGAGCCGAGCGGCTGCCTGGTCAGCGACCTGGTTGAAGACCACCCACACCGGTGCGGCACCCCAGAATGTGGCGATCGCGGTCTGATCGGCGGTCCGGGTGGTGCTATTCAGCCGGCCGAGTGACTCCACCTCACGGAAATCAGCCGCGTAGCGGGCGCTTGTCAGCACCGGCGGCGGGCCGGGACGGAAGCGGCTCGCTGATCCCAGCACGAACGGACGGACATGGGCCGTCTGCGTGAACCCCGCCGGCGCGAACGCGGGCGGCGTCAGCTGGTAGCTACCGGGCCCGGCGGTCGGCGTGAAGACCGGCGGCATCGCGGTCGCGCCGTCGTTGGCGCGTGCGGCGAGGACCGCCTGTGCAACCAGGTCACCGAACTTGACCCCGCGGCGCACTGCCCGCCGGTCGCCCAGCTCCCGCATCGACGTGGCGAATGCCGCATCGATCGTCGGGGCCTGGGTCGGGAGGAGCGCGTCGAGCGCCGTGCGCGCTGCGCCGGCGACCGCTGCGCCCGGCGAGGCGTCCCGCGGCCCGCGCAGGTCAACGACCATCGGCTGCCCGTGATGCCTGATGCCGTTCACCGCGTCGTAGACGGCGATCTGGGTGATCGCCATTGTGCGGGTTGGGTGGATCGACGCCGGCTGAGCGCCCGGCGCCACCAGCACCTGCTGGAGCACCTGATTCCACTGGAGTACCTGATCCGGGGTGGCGTGAGCGGGATGGGCGCGGCGGTGCTTCGATTTCTGGCTGAGCGTAAGTGCACGGGAATGCGTGGGCGTATGGCCACTGGCCATCGCGGTCGTCGCGGAGCCGAGCGAGAACGTCACGGCGGCCACGACGAGGGCAAGGCGCTTCAACACGATTTCTCCAATCTGGTCGTCGGTATCAACTACTACAATGCATAACACTACACGATGTAGTAGATACCTGGCCGACGGCGCACCCGGACCGGAACCCTGGGGCGGCGCGACGGGACGGCGCGACTGCGCGCGCGTCAGCGCGCGCGCGTGAACACGATCTTGACCTGACGGAACGTCTGCGCCGAGGAGACGAACCGCCGGTGCTGGGAAGCGGAGACCACGATCCGGTGCGCGTGCGCTGACCCGAGCCGTGCCGCGCTCGGGTACCCGGGCATCGGCAGGTCCTCGGAGCCCGGCCGCGCTGCGACGCCGATGTCGGCGAAGCTGTCAAAGCCGTCGCGCTCACAGTCCTGCACCCCCTCCGGTGCGTTGAGCGCCGGCGTCGTGAAGCTGCCGTCGTCCGTGAGGTCGAACGTCCGCCGCACCGTGCGCAGCGGCATCTCGACCAACAGGCTGGTGTGCAACGGCCGCGTCCCGCAGGCGCGCGTGTCGGGCACCGGCGTGCCGGACTCGCAATCCTGCCCTGGATCGGCCGGATTGCGAGTCCGGCTGTCGACCGCCGTGATCTTGCCGTGGATGTGAAAGATGCCGTTCCAGGAGATGTCGCCCGGACCGAAGCCGTTGTTGGCGATCGTGATCCGTTGCGGTCGCACGCTTTTGAAGTGAGCGCTCAGCGAGCCGTCGCCGGTCGCCTGGCAGGGCTCGGCATCCGGCAGCGACCACTCATGCGTCACGGTGCCCGTGATCGTCACGTTCCAGTGCGCCAGGATCCGCAGACGCGCCGCGCACGCAGGCGCCGCCACGATCGCGCAGCACGCGGCCGTCACCGCCAGCATCCTCCCCATCCGCGGCCCCATCGCGGCAGATCGTAGCGCCGCGGGCATCGCGGCGCATAGCCTTTGGACCGTGACCCGGCCGGACCCCGAACCAGCGTCTGGTCTCACCTTCGACCAGGAGCTGTTGCTGTGGCTCGGCGATGAGGCTCCGTCCGTCCGGGCCGAGGACTCGGAGCGAATCCACGCGATCGCGGCCGAGTTCGCGCTCGGGTTTGACCTGCTGTCTGAGATCGGCCCCGCCGTGACTGTGTTCGGGTCCGCGCGTACGCCGCGCGACCACCCCCACTACCGGCTGATGCGCGAGGTCGGCGCCGAACTCGGCCGCTCAGGCTACGCGGTCATCACCGGGGGCGGCGGTGGGCTGATGGAGGCCGCCAACCGCGGCGCGCGTGAGGTCGGCGCGGTGTCGGTCGGGTGCAACATCGAGCTTCCCCAGGAGCAGAAGCTCAACGATTACGTCGACATCGGGCTGCGCTTTCGGCACTTCTTCGCCCGCAAGGTGATGTTCGTGCGCTACGCGAGCGGGTTCGTGATCGGCCCCGGAGGATTCGGGACACTCGACGAACTGTTCGAGGCGTTGACCCTGATCCAGACTCAGACGATCGACCACTTCCCCGTGATCCTGGTCGACGACGGTGACCAGGACTGGGACGGGATGCTCGAGTGGCTGCGGAGTGGGGCGCTCGCCGACCACCGCATCGAAGCGGCCGAGCTCGCGGACCTCCAGGTCGTCGGCAGCCCCCAGGAGGTGGCGGCGGTCGTGACCGCCGCCCGCGAGCGGCAACTTGCGCACCGCCGACGCCGGCGCGGCGCCTGACCGCCGGCTATCGGCCGCTCAATCCGCGGCGCCCTCGGCGTCGCGGGTCGGCACCGCCAGGACGGGGCACGGTGCGACGTGCAGCAGCCGCTGGGTGACGCTGCCCAGGAGCAGGCCCCCGAGGACCGTGTGGCCGCGGGTCCCGACGACGATCAGATCTGCCTGCGCCTCCTTGGCCGCATCGGCGATCACGTGGGCCGCGCCACCGACACTGATGCTGTAGGTCTGCAACGTGGTCGGGACGCCACCGTCAGAGAGTTCGCTGACCTGTTTTGCGATCTTGTCCTTGAGGTCGCCCTCATTGGCGTGCAGCGGCAGGCGACCGCCGCCCTTGCCGGGCATCGTGATCTCCTCGCAGTGCACGACGACCATCGCTCCGCCGCCCTCAGCCGCGAGGCTCTTGGCCAGCGGCAGCGATTGATCGGCGGACTCGGATCCGTCGGTAGCCCACACGACTTTCTTGAACACGCTTGACAACCTCCTTGGTCACAATCTTGCCTCAGCTCCGGACATCCTGTAGAGCGAGCCCGTGGCCGTCAACCCGTGGCTGCGCGGATTCGCTAACAAGACGGGCATGAACTCAGCCCACATTGGGTGCTCAGGCTGGAACTACGACGACTGGCGCGGGCGGCTTTACCCACAGTGCGAGCCCAAGCGTCGCTGGCTCGAGCTCTACGCGGGACGCTTTGACACCGTCGAGGTCAACACGACCTTCTACCGGCTGCCGAACCGCGACGCGGTCGCCGCCTGGGTAGACCAGACTCCCGCCGGGTTTCTGTTCGCGGTCAAGGCGAGCCGCTATCTGACGCACATCAAGCGCCTGCGCGACGTCGGCTCGGGAATCGGGCGTTTCTACGAGCGGATCGAGCCGCTCCAGCAGGCGAGCCGGCTGGGACCGGTGCTGTGGCAGCTGCCCGAGACATTCCACCGCGACGACGAACGGCTCGAGGCCTGGCTGGCTGCGCTTCCCGGCGGCAACCACACGATCGAGTTCCGCCACCCGAGCTGGTTCGCTGGGCCCGTCCTGGAGGCGCTGCGCAACCACGGCGTTGCGCTCACAATCGGCGATCACCCCAAGCGCCCGTTCCAGACCCACGCGGTGACCGCCTCGTGGCGGTATGTCCGACTCCACTACGGCTCACGCGGACGCAACGGCAACTACTCCGCCACCGAGATCGACACCTGGGCGCGCCGGATCGCCGCGTGGCGCCGCACGCACGAGGTGTTCGTGTATTTCAACAACGACTGGGAGGGGTACGCGACCGCCAACGCGCTGGCGCTCAAACGACGTCTCTAGTCTTCAAGCGCACGGTCGAGCAGCCGCCGCGCGGCCGTCAGCGTGACCGGGCGGGCGTCGATCTCCGCCCACGGATCGCCGTCGCGATCGAGTCGGCGGCCGATCGTCCTGACGGTCCAGCGGTCAGCGCGCATACGCTGATCTGAGAGCTCGTCCCAGTGCAGCGGTGTGGCGACCGGGGCCGTCGGTCGCGCCCGGACCGAGTACGGCGCGACCGCCGTCTGCGCGTAGGCATTGCCAGAGATGTCGATCAGGACTCGTCCGCCGCGCTTGGCCTTGCGCTGCTCGGTTGTAAACAACTTGGGCTCGCGGCGCTCTGCGACCGACGCCAGATCGCGCGCGAAGGCTCGCACATCGTCGAACGCGGCTCGGCGCTTGAGCGCCACGACCACGTGATAGCCGCGCGAGCCGGTCGTCATCGCCCACGGCGCGAGCTCAAGCTCGCCCAACAGGCTCCCGATCAGCCGTGCGGCCCGGCGGACCTCGGCGGGGTTGTCCGTGCTTGGGTCGAGATCGATGATCAGGCGGTCGGGGTGGTCGAGCCGGTCGCGGCGGCTCAACCAGGCGTGCAGCGTGATGCAGGCCTGATTGGCGAGGTACACGAGCGTCGCGGCATCCGCGGCGCGCACATGCTCGACCGAGCCCCCCTTCTTCGGCACCACAACGCGCGGCACCCAGGCCGGGAAGTAGGAGCCGGCGCGCTGCTGCATGATCCGCTGACCCTCGATCCCGTCCGGATAGCGCTCGAGCGTCAGTGGGCGGTCGGCGATCTTCGGCAGCATCACGTCCGCGACCCGCTCGTAATGGCGAGCAAGCTCGCCCTTCGTGACTCCCGACGGAAACAGCTCCTTGTCGGGACGCGAGACCTGCACCGTCCGGCGCCCGGCCCTGATCTCGAGCGTCATCGCGCGGGCTCCTCGCGCACGACCTCGCGAGCGGGCTTGTCATCGCGCAGGCCCTGATAGCGCGGGTGGCGAAGACGGCCGTCGCGCGTCCATTCGGTGAATCCGATCTCAGCCACCAGCTCGGGCTCGGCCCAGTGGGCCGCGGCGGGGAGGCGGCCGTCGTCGAACGGCGGCGAGGACCGCTCGCGTCGCTCGAGCAGATCGCCGAGCCGCTGCAGGGTCGGGCCGTCAAACCCGGTCCCGACCTTGCCTGCGTAACGCAATCGTCCGCCGTCCCAATAACCGACCAGGATCGCCCCGAGCCGCTGGCGGCTGCCCTTGGGGGCCGTCCAACCTCCGATCACGAGTTCCTGCGCGCGGTTGCACTTGAGCTTGAGCCAGTCGCGCGACCGCTTGCCGACATAGCGGCTGTCGGCGCGCTTGGCGATCACGCCCTCCCATCCCCGCTCACACGCGTGGCGGAAGGCCGTTTCGCCGTCACCGAGACGGTGCGGTGTGAACCGCACCGGCCCGCCGAACTTGACCGCTTGTCGCAGCTGGGCCTTGCGCTCGCGCAGCGGACGATCGCGAAGGTCGTGGCCGTCGTACTCGAGCAGGTCGAACAGGTAGAGGTAGACAGCGACAGAGCTTTCGCGGGCGCGCTTGCGGTCGGTGATCCCAAGCCGCTGCTGGAGGCGCTCGAAGCTGGTCTGGCCCCCACTGAACGCGACGATCTCGCCGTCGGCCACCAGGTCTACTCCGCCCGCGAGCGCGTCGACGAGCTCGGGATAGGTGTCATCCAGCCGCCTGCCGGTGCGTGACAGCAGCCGTGGTCGCCCGCCGCGCCGCACCACGCCGCAGCGCACCCCGTCGAGCTTTCGCTCGAACAGCCACTCTGGATCTGAGAAGGGCTTGTCGACGAGAACTGCCTTCATCGGCGCGAACTCATTCACGGCGGTCATCCGTCAATCCTGACCGTCAAGCTCGGCGACCACAAGCCGCAGCGACCCGTCGAGCGCGTGGAGGTCGCGAAGCCGGCCGTATTCAGCGTCCCAGGCGCCGGACTGCAGCGCCGCTCGCAGCCGGCCGACGATCCGCTCCTCGACGCCCGCCGGCAGCAGCGCCCACATCGACTGCGACCGCCGGACGTCGGGATCGAGCAGCGCCTCGGGCCGGTTCCAGAAGGCTTCGAAGAAGCCATCGGTGCAGTCTGCCGGAGTGGGAATCCGCTCCACCCGTACGTTCGGGCCCAGCGCATCGCAGATCGCGGCGATCGACGGGAACCTCGGCTCCTCGATCTCGAGTCCTTCGCGCAGGTGGCGCCGCTGCCATTCCGGCAGGCCCGACAGCTCGAAGGTGAACACGACGACGCGCTTGCGTGCCACCCTGCGCAGCTCGGCCAGCCCCGCGCCGGCTGGCTGCCAGTGATGGACTGTGACGCAGGCCATTGCCGCGTCGACTGCGCCCGCATCGTGCGGCAGCGCTCGGCTGCAGCCGCGATCCCGTAGACCGCCTGCAGGACGGCGAGCTGCCAGATCTGCGCGGCCCCCGACAGCAGCACCGCCGCGCTCACGCCCTGCGCCCCGGCGCGGACCAGGTCAGAGCCCAGCATCAGCCGCCGGCGCCCGACGCGATCGGCCCAGACTCCGCCGAATAGCACGAACACGATCAGCGGCACCGTCTGGCATGCGAGCACCAGGCCGAGGTCGGTGACGCTGCCGGTCAGCTCGAGGACCGCGAACGCGAGCGCAACCGGAACCGGCCGGTCACCGAAGGACGACACCGACTGTGCCGCGAACAGCAGCCTGAATGCTCGGAAGCGCAGCGGCCCGCGGCTCACGCGGCCAAGCCTACGCGCGCTCCCGACGCATCGGCCGAGGCGCGCAGCTGAGAGGATCCGTCCCGTGGACGAGATCGAGATCGAGACCCCGCACGGACAGGCGCGCGCTCATCTGGATGTCGTGCCCGCGGCGCCCGGCGCCGTCGTGCTCGGTCATGGCGCCGGCGGCGGCGTCGGCGCCAAGGACCTGCTGGCGGCGGCCGCCGCCGCCCGCGCGCAGCGCTTTTCGGTGGCGCTCGTAGAGCAGCCCTATCGCGTCGCCGGGCGACGGTCGCCGCCGCGGGCGCCAGTGCTGGACGCCTCGTGGGAGGCAGTCATCGCCCATCTGTCACACCGCGAGCTTGCCGGACTGCCGCTCGTCGTCGGCGGTCGATCGAGCGGTGCGCGGGTGGCCTGCAGGACCGCGACCGCCGTCGGCGCGATCGGCGTGCTGTGCCTCGCGTTCCCGCTGCTGCCCCCGCGCCGCGCGGGATCGGCCAAGACGCCCGAGAGCCGTCTGGGTGAGCTCGACGCGGTCACGGTGCCGACATTGGTGATCCAGGGCCGCGGCGATCGCTTCGGGATGCCTGGACCCGGTCCCAACCGCGCCGTTGTCGAGGTGGCGGGCGACCACAGCCTGCGCAGCGATGTGGTGACGATCAGCGAGGCCGTCGGCGAGTGGCTGGCCGGCCTCATCACCGGCGGGCGCTGAGCCTGCCGCCGGCCGTCAGGGCGAGCTGACGGCGTCGGGCAAGTCGGTCTCGGCGAGCTCGAGCCGGGGACCGAAGCTGATCCGCATCAGCGCGCCCCCGCCTCGGGCGTTGGCGGCCTCGACAAACCCGCCGTGCGCCTCCGCGGCCTGGCGGACGATCGCGAGGCCGAGCCCGGAGCCCGGCTTCGAGCGCGCATCGCGAGCCCGGTGGAAGCGGTCAAAGACGTACGGGAGGTCCTCCTCGCGAAAGCCCGGGCCGTGGTCTCGGACGGTCAGGATCCCGTCCTTGAGCTCGACCTCGATCGCGGCGCCGGGCGGGCTCCATTTGACCGCGTTGTCGAGCAGGTTCGCGACCGCGCGAGCGATCCGGTCTCCCTCGCCGCTGACCAGCGCCAGCTCGATCGATGAGGTAAGCGTCAGCTGGGGCGCTCGTCGGCGAGTGCGATCGACGGCGCCGGTCACGATCTCGTCGACGCGCACGTCGCCCGGCTCGCCGCTCGGTTTGGAGCCGCGAGCGAGCTCGACCACGTCGCCAACCAGCGCCGTGAGCTCATCGAGTTCCTCGATCACGTCGGCGCGCAGCGCTTGGCGATCCTCGGGCGTCAGCAGCTCCTCGTCGCGCATCAGCTGGATGTTGGCCCGGACCGTGGCGATCGGCGTCCGAAGCTCGTGCGAGGCGTCGGCAACCAGGTTCCGCTGCGCCTGCACCGATCTCTCGAGCGCATCCAGTGTCCGGTTGAAGGTCTGCGCCAGGCGAGCGAGCTCATCGCTGCCGTGAATGTCGAGCCGCTCCTCCTCGAGCCGTTCGGGGTTATGGGCGATCGCCTCGGTCTGGCGTGTGAAACGGCCGATCGGCGCGAGCGCGGTCCTCGCGACCGCGAGCCCGAGTATGGCGGCCAGCAGCACCCCAGCCGCCGAGATCAACGCCAGCAACAGCAACTGGTTTGAGAGCGCGTTGTCGACGTCCTTGAGCGGCAGCGCGACCAGCAGCGCCCCGCGCCAGCCGACGCCGGTCGCCAGGACGCGGATATGCGTTCCGTTGACGTGCATCGAGGTGTAGTAGTGACCCTTGCCGGTGGCGGCGAGAGCCTTTGCCCGGGCATCGGCCGGGATCGTCTGCTTCTGGCCGGGAGGCACGAACGCAGTGCCGTCGCGGTGGATGACGGTCACTGTGCCGGCGGCACCGCCGAAAGCGGGGCCACGGCGATCATCGAGCCCGAGACCCTCGTCGCGGTCGTCGGGGTCCCTGTTGGTCGTGGTCCCCTGCTCGGCTTGTCCGCGGTCGGAGGAGCCGGAGCCCGACGCGGCACCGTTGGCGCCGAAACCGAACGTCGCGCCGCTCGGCGGCCCGCCCGCCGGACCACCTCCGTTCACACCGGGCGGCCGGGCGCCGGGCGGGCCGCCTCGCTGGCCGTTGGCTGACAGGCCGACCCCGCCGAGCACCGAGCCGGTCAGGCTCCGCAGCGACTGGTCAACCTGTCCCTGGAGCTGTGACTTCGTGCCCTCGTAGGCCGAGAACGCGACCGCGATCACCGCCAGCGCGACGGCGACTCCGGACGCGAGCGCCATTCTCGCCCGCAGGCTCATTCCGACGGCTCCCTCAGCGCGTATCCCACCCCCCGGACCGTGTGGATCAGCGGCCGGGAGCCGGCGTCCTCGAGTTTGCGCCGCAAGTAGCCGACGTAGACGCGCAGCGCGTTCGATGTCGGCCCGAAGTCATAACCCCACACGCGGTCGTAGATCAGGCTGTGGGGAAGCACCCGGCGCGGGTTGAGCATCAACAGCTCGAGCAGCTGATACTCGGTCCGCGTCAGCTCGACGAAGTTGGCGTCGACGGTGACGCCGTGGCGCGCGGGATCGAGCCTCAGCTCTCCAAACGACAGTCCGCCCTCGACGTCCCCCTCGCCGCCCGCGCGCCGCAGCAGGGCGCGGATTCTCGCCTTCAGCTCGTCGATGTCGAACGGCTTGACGAGATAGTCATCGGCGCCGGCGTCGAGCCCGTCGATCCGATCCGAGATCGCGTCGCGCGCGGTCAGCATCAGGATTGGGAGCCGGTTTCCCTCCCGCCGCAGCAGGCGGCAGACCTCGAGCCCGTCGATGTCGGGCAGGCCGATGTCGAGCACCATTGCATCGGGCACCGTGCTGACGACCTCAGACAGCGCCTCGGCGCCCGACTCGGCGAGCCGGACCTCATAGCCCGACAGCGAGAGGGCTCTGCGCAGCACCTCGCGCAGGGCGCGGTCATCGTCGACGACAAGCAGTCTCATGGACCTTGGATTGTCGCCGCTCTCAACGCCGCGAACGGAAACTTCCTACGTTCTGCTTATCCGCTCCTTGAGCACGGAACCCAGGATTCCGTTGACGAACGCAGGCGCTTCGGCGCCGCAGAACTGCTTCGCGGTCTCGACCGCCTCGTCGATCGCCCCCTCCGGAGGGATCGCCTGGTCGCCGGGCAGCTCGTCGGCGTGCAGCATCTCGGCCAGGCCGACGCGGAGGATCGAGCGCTCCAGCGGGGCGATCCGCTCGAGCGTCCAGCCGCTCGAATAGGCGCGGATCAGATCGTCGAGCTCGGGGCGGTGCTCGCGCACGAGCGCCGCGAGCGCACGGGTGAAGCCGCGTGCATCGCCGGCGAACGTATCGTCGATGTCCTTGCCGAGCAGGTCACTCTGGTACAGCGCCCAGACCGCGGCGCGGCGCTGATCTGTCCTACGCATGTGCCGGTCGCGGTCGCTGCGCTTCAGGCACGCGAGACGTACTCGCCCGACCGGGTGTCGACCCGGACGAGGTCACCGATGTTGACGAACAGCGGCACCTGGATCCGGGCGCCGGTCTCCAGCACGGCGGGCTTGGTGCCGCCCCCGGATGCCGTGTCGCCGCGCAAGCCGGGCTCGGTTTCGGACACCGCCAGATCGATCGCGCTCGGCAGCTGGACGTCGGAGGGCTCGTTGTCGATGTACAGCAGCTCGACCTCCTCGGAGTCCCTCATGAACCGCAGGGCATCGGCCAGGGTCGCCTCCGGGATCGTCAACTGCTCGTAGCTCTCAGTGTCCATGAAGTGGGCATCGGTACCGTCGCGATACAGGAACTGCATCCGCCGCACCTCGGTCCGCACCGAGCGGAACTTCTCCCCGGCGCGGAACGTGCGGTCGATCACCGCGCCGTCGCTCGCCCGCCGCAGCTTGGTGCGCACGAACGCGCCCCCCTTGCCCGGCTTGACGTGCTGGAACTCGACGATCTTGAAGATCGTCCCGTCGACGTCGATGTGGTTTCCGTTGCGGAACTGATTGGTCGAGAGCATTGGCAGCGAGCCAGTCTAGAACGCCGCGGCGGTCAGCTCGCCACCGTCAGCTGCTTGTCGAGCGAGGTCAGGATCTCGCAGCCGCCGTCGGCGACGACGACCAGATCCTCGATCCGCACCCCGAGACGGCCCGGCAGGTAGATCCCCGGCTCGACGGTCACCACGTTGCCGGTGACGAGCTCGTCCTCGGAGCGCATCGACAGCCGCGGCGCCTCGTGGATCTCTGCCCCGACGCCGTGACCGAGACCGTGGCCGAAGTGATCGCCGTAACCACCGTCGTCGATCAGCTTGCGCGCCGCGGCGTCGACCTCGCGACCGCCCGCGCCGGCGTGGATCGCCTCAACGCCGGCGACTTGGGCGGCCAGCACCAGCTCGTAGATCGCGCGGGCCTCGTCGGACGGCTCGCCGGCGGCGATCGTCCGCGTGCAATCCGAGCAGTATCCGTCGACCTCGGCGCCCCAGTCGATCACGACCATGTCCCCGGGCTTGACTTCCACGTCTCGGGGTTTGGCGTGCGGCAGCGCGCCGTGCGGTCCGGCGGCGACGATCGAGTCAAACGACGGCCGCTCGGCGCCACGCTCGCGCATCATCCGCTCCAGCGCATCGGCGAGCTCGCGCTCCGTGCGACCGGCCAGTCCCTGGCCCAGCAGCGTCTGCAGCGCCTCATCGGCAACCCGCGCCGCGACTCGGATCTTCTCGATCTCCTCGGGCTCCTTGACCGCGCGCAGTCGCTCGACAAGGCCGCCGGCACTGACCAGCTCGACGCGCCCGGGCAGCAGCTCGCGCAGCCGTGCGTGCTGGCGCACGGTGATGTTGGTGTCGTCGAAACCGAGCCTGATCTCGCCGTCGCCCGGCAGCGCAGCGATCATCGCGTCGAACAGCTCGAGCTGGTCACGCCTGCGGTCATAACTGCGGTCGACCTCCTCGGCGGCCTGCTCGAGATACCGGAAATCGGTCACGAACACGCGCGTCTGAGGCCCGATGACGGCCAGTCCGTTGCTTCCCGTGTAGCCGGTCATGTACCGGACGTTGACCAGCGCCGTGACCAGCAGCGCGTCGACGCCCTCGGCTGGCAACAGCTCGATCAGCCGCTCTGCGCGATCGCTCATTTCTCAAATTCCTTTCGCATCAGCTCCAGTGCTTCACGGTATCCGGCCGGCCCCTTGCCCGCGATCCGTCCGATGCAGAGCTCTCGGATGACCGATTTGCGCCGCCACTCCTCGCGCGAATCGACGTCGGACAGGTGCACCTCAACGGCTGGGAGGCCGGTCATCTCGAGCGCATCGCGGATCGCGTATGAATAGTGCGTCCACGACCCCGGGTTGAGAATGATTCCGTCGGCGAGCCCGTCAAGGCCGTGCAGGTGCTCGACGAAGCTCCCCTCGTGGTTGGTCTGAAAGAACCTCGTCTGCAGCCCTAGCTCGGCGGCCGCCTCGGAGATGTGGACCTCGAGCTCGGTCATTGACAGGGTCCCGTAGTGGAACGGGTCCCGGCGCGCGAGCTGGTCGAGGTTGACGCCGTGCATCACCTCGACTCGGTTGTGGGCGTCCACGGACGTCAGCTTGTCAGTTCGCGGACGGCGGCGATCAGCTCGCGCGGCGCGACGGCGCTGCCCGGTCGAGGATCGCCTGGCTCGGGCAGCAGCACGAACGGGACCGGCCCTTCGCCCAGCCGCTTCTTGTCGCGGGCGGTCGCCATCACCACCGCGTCGGGATCTATGTTGCCCATCGTGGTCGGCAGCCCACGGCCGGCCAGCAGCTCGGAGACCTCATCGCGCAGTGATCCGTGACCCGACAGCCGGAGCGCCGCCAGCAGGCCGAGGGCGACGGCCTCGCCGTGGCGGTAGGTCGAGTAGCCGGTCACGGTCTCGATCGCGTGCGCGACGGTGTGGCCGAGGTTGAGCACCTGGCGGATCCCGCCGTCGCGCTCGTCGCGGGCGACGATCGCGAGCTTGCAGCGAGCGCAGGCGGCGATCACGCGTAGATCTGCCGCGTCGGCCCCGGCGCGGATCAGCTCCCACAGCGTGCCGCCGGCGATCAGCGCCGTCTTGACCACCTCCGCATAGCCCGCCGCGAGCTCGGTCGCGGGCAGCGTCGCCAGCGTGGAGGTGTCGGCGATCACAGCATCGGGCTGGTGGAATGCGCCGACGTAGTTCTTGGCCTCCTCGAGGTCGACCCCGGTCTTGCCGCCGTAGGCCGAGTCGACCTGCGCGACGAGCGTCGTCGGCACCTGCACGTAGCGCACGCCACGTTGATAGGTGGCAGCGCAGAAGCCCGCGAGGTCGCCGACGACTCCGCCGCCGAGCGCCACGACCACGTCCGCGCGCGTCATCCCGGCACGGGCAAGCTCCGACCAGACGATCTCGGCGTGCGCGACCGTCTTGGACTGTTCACCGGGCATGATCGCCACCCGCCCGTCGAGCGGCGCGAGTGCACGTGAATCCCCAAACAGCCGTCCTACGGCCCCATCGGTCACAAGGAAGCGCCGGCCGCCGACGGCCGCCGGCCAGAACGCCTGCTGATCGAGCAGACCAGGCCCGATGTAGCACGGATAACCGCCATTCTCGGTGACCGCCCACAGCATCAGCGTCCCGCGCGGCATCCCCTCAGCCGCGCTCAGCACTGTGCCCATCCGGTCGGAGACGTGGTGCGGTACGACGAGATCGGCCAGCTGTTCGTAGACCGGCTGGCGGTCGAGATAAAGCTGCTCGAAGCGCGCTTGGTCGCAGGCGAGCGGGCGGCCGCTGGACCGGCACCGCTCCCAGGCCGTGCCGACGTCGACGTCGACCCACACCACAAGCTCGCGGGCGAGCGCAGCCCGGACGGCCTTCGATCCGATCGCACCGCCGCCGAGCGACAGCACTCGCGTGGTCGGGGCCTGCAGCAACTCGAGCGTCACCTCCTCCTCGGCCTTGCGGAACGCCGCCTCGCCGTCCTGCGCGAACACGCGGTCGATCGGCTTGCCGAGTCGCTGCTCGACGATCCGATCCACATCAAGCGCGTCGACTGCGAGCGCATCGGCGGCCGCGCGGGCCGCCGTCGACTTTCCCGCGCCCATGAATCCGATCATCGCGACCACGCGGCGCCGTTCGCCGGCCGCGGAAGCGCGACCTAGCTCCGCTGCCATCCGATCCGCCTCTTGTAGGCCTCGAGCGACTCGCGGACGTCGTCGATGTGGTCGCCGCCGAACTTGCGTCGATACGTGTCCGCCAGCACGAACGCGACCATCGCCTCGCCAACGACGCCGGCCGCCGGCACCGTGCACGAGTCGGTCCGCTCGCGAAGCGCCTCGGCCGGCGCGTGCGTCGCGATGTCGACCGACCGCAGCGGCTTGGTAAGCGTCGGCAGCGGCTTCATCGCGCCGCGGACGACGAGCGGCTCGCCGGTCGTCATCCCACCCTCGAGACCGCCAGCCCGATTGGTCTCGCGCCAAAACCCGCGGTCCTCGTCGTAGAAGATCTCGTCGTGAGCCTGGGATCCGGGCAGTCCCGCGACCTCGAGTCCGTCACCGATCGACACGCCCTTGAGCGCCTGGATCGAGAGGATTGCCTGGCCGAGCCGGCCGTCGAGCCGCTCCTGCCATGAGACATGCGAGCCGAGACCGGGGACGAGCCCGAAGGCCCGCACTTCGAACACGCCCCCGAGTGACTCGTTGGCCTTCCGCAGCCGGTCGATCTCGGCGACCATGCCCCGGCTCGCGTCCGGATCCAGACAGCGGACCGGCGATTCATCGACGGCCGCGAAGTCGGCCGGCGTCAGATCGTTGCGACGCGGCGCGGTCACCGAGGTGATCTGGATGACGTGCGAGAAGACCGAAACCCCCAGCGCGCGCAGGAATGCTTTTGCGACCGCCCCACCCGCGACGCGCGCCGCCGTCTCACGGGCGCTCGCGCGCTCGAGCACATTGCGGACATCGGTGAGGCGGTACTTCTGGGTGCCGACGAGATCGGCGTGGCCGGGCCGCGGGAGATGGACCTCGGCCACATCCTCGTCGACCGGCCAGGGATTCATCCGCTCCTCCCAGTTGGCGTAATCGCGGTTGACCACCTCGAGCGCGATCGGTCCGCCGAGCGTTCGACCGTGACGGACGCCGCCCTTGACATTGGCCGTGTCGCGCTCGATCTTCATCCGTCCGCCGCGGCCGTGGCCGAGCTGGCGGCGGCCGAGGTCGCGATCGATCGCCTCGCGGTCGAGCTCGAGCCCGGCGGGGAGCCCCTCGATGATGCAGGTCAGCGCGGGGCCGTGCGACTCCCCCGCAGTGGTCAGATGAAGCGCCATCTCAGACGAAGGTTAGGGACGGTCCGGTGCCGGCCGCTGTCAGTCCTGCCCGGGCGCGGGCGCGCTGTCTGACGCCGCCTCGGGCTCGGTGGGCGCGGGGTCGGTGGGCGCGGGGTCGGACTTCGCGGCGCCGGCCGCAGCCCTCTCGGCGGGAGCCTCCTGGGCGTCGATCCCCGGGATTCGCTCACCGGTACCGCGACACCACGGGCAGGTGACCTCGTGGGGCGTGCCGCCGAGACCCGAGATCAGCTTGCCGGTGCCACGGCAAGGCATGCACGTGTTGGCGGCCTGCTCGCCGCCTGACCCCGAGCTCATCCGCGTCTCACCGTCATCGCTTGATCGCCACCAGAACTCCGTCCCCGACCGGGGTCAGGGTCGCGATCATGTCGGGATCTCCCAACAGTCGGTCGTTGAACGAGCGCGCGATCACCGCCCGCTCCGAGGTATCGGTCAGATCGGCGACCAAGCCGCCCATCAGCACGTTGTCAACGACGAGCATCGCCCCCGGCGCCAGCAGCGGCATCACGAGGTCGAAGTACTGGCCGTATTGCGCCTTGACGCCGTCGAGAAACGCGAAGTCGAATCCCGGCTTCAGCGAGGAGAGACCGTCGCGCGCGTCCTCGAGCCTGAGGTCGGCCCGATCGGCGAAGCCACCGCGATCGAGGTAACCCCGTGCGGCCCGGTGGCGTTCAGGGTCGATCTCAAACGACACGATCGTCCCGTCATCGGCGAGCCCGCGCGCGATGCAGAGGGTCGAGACGCCGATCGCGGTCCCGACCTCGAGCGCCCGCCGCGCGCCATGAGACCGAGCCAGGATCTGCAGCAGCGTGCCGGTCGAGGGCACCACGATCGGGATCCCGTCCCGTCGGCCGTGGGCCTCCATCTCGGCGAGCAGCGGATCGGGGTCCGGCCTGGCCTGCTCGATGTATTCCCTGACGGGCGCGGTCGTGATCATCGGCTCGCACCTTACTCACCGGGTTGCCAACGCGCCCGGCGCTCGCATCCGAGGGGGCTAGGCTCGCGACCCGCGAGCCGCGGCACGCATCACCTCAACCGGCGCCGCCGTGCCGGTGAACTGCTCGAAGCTCAGCGCCCCTTGGCCGACCAGCAGATCGAGCCCGTCGACCGTTGCCAGGCCAAGCTCTCGAGCCGCGGCGACGAGCGGTGTCGTGGAGGGCGCGTAGACGAAGTCGACGATGCAGGCGAAGCCCTCCAGGTCTCCCGCGGCCACCGGCAGATCGTCGAGCGTGTCGGCGCCGTCAAGCCCGACGGCTGTGCAGTTGACCAGCACGTCGGCGGGCGCGGCCGTCGACACCGGGGTGCCGCCGAGCTCGGCGCAGAGATCTCGGGCCCGCCGCGGAGTCCGGTTCCAGACCCGGACCTCGGCGGCGCCGGCATCGGCGAGCGCCCAGACCGCGGCCCGCGCGGACCCGCCCGCCCCCAGCACGAGGGTGGTCGCGCCCGCGAGCTCGATCGGCACCGCCGCGATCAGCGCCGGCGCGTCGGTGTTGTCGGCCACGGTCTCGGCTGCAGCGAAGATGAGCGTGTTCGCGGCCCCGATCGCGAGCGCCCTCGGCGTCGGCTGGGTGGCGAGCGCCAGGGCCGCCTGCTTGTGCGGGATCGTCACGTTCGCGCCGCGGAAGCCCGCCTGTGGGAGCGCGACCACCACCTCGGCGAACAGCTCCGGCTCGACCGGCAGCAGCTGGTAGCGCCACTCGTGCAGGCCGACGGCTGCAAGGGCGGCGTTCTGGATCGCAGGCGACAGACTATGGGCGACCGGCCAGCCGAGCACGCCGAGCCGCGTGCGCGACGCGCCGGCCGGCGGTGCCGGGTCCCAGGTCAAGCTCAGCAATGCTTGTTGAGGTGCTGGCTGCCCTGGGCCAGGAACTGGGCGTAGGTCGACGCGAACACCGCGCTGCGCCCACATGGCCGCGTGAAGAAGAACAGGTACTTGCTGTTCGCCGGGTGCGCGGCGGCCTGGATCGCTGCCATCCCCGGGTTGTCGATCGGCCCGGGCGGCAGGCCCGCGTGCGTCCGTGTGTTGTAGGGCGAGGACGAGTGCAGCTGTGACTCGGTCAGCGGGCGCGTGTAGTTGCCGGTCGCAAAGCGGGTGGTCGAGTCGAGCTGCAGCGCCATGCCGTCGGCCAACCGGTTGTAGATCACCGATGAGACCAGCGGCCGGTCGTGCTTGGTCGCGGCCTCGGCCTCGATCAGCGACGCGATGGTCAGCACGTCGTACGGCGTCAGGTGATGGCGGCGCGCGTAGTCGAGGTTGACCTTGGCGAAGTTCTGCTTGAACGCTCGCAGCTGATCGTCTACCAGCGCGTGGATCTTGACCGGGTCGACCAGCTGGTAGGTGTCGGGGAACAGGAAGCCCTCGAGCGTCTGGGGCGCGTGCTTGAGCCCGTACTGCCTGGGGTTCAGCAGCGGCGAGCTGCGCGTCTGCGCGAGGTAGCTGCCGTGCACGTGTTGGGCGTGGAGCAGCGCGTTGATCTCGTGTCTGGTCCGGCCCTCGGTGATCGTCAGGTTGGTTACCTTTGCCGCCGGCGGCGCGGTGGTCAGCGCCTCCAGGACGGCGCTGTAGGTCATTCCCCGTTGGAGGTGGTAGAGGCCTGAGCGCAGATCGCTGCGGTCGCCGCCGAGCGTCGCCCGCAGCTCGAAGAAGAAACTCGACGGGATCACTCCACTCTTGGCGAGCATGTCACCGATCTGGCTCGAGCTCGCATGGCGGGGGACGATCACCGTCACCTGTCCGTGGGGGGAGCCGCCGAAGGGCTGAAACAGCTCGATCAGAAACCAGATCAGCGCGCCGGCGGCGACCAGCGCCAGCAGCGAGGCGGCCCGCCCCTTCCACGAGTGCTTCTTCCGTGGCCCCCGGGCGTCCGGCTTGCGTCGTCGTGGCTGCGGCCGCTTGCGGCCACGACCGGCGGTGATCGTTTCGAGATGACTTACGCGGCGGGTGCCCGACGGGACCTCGACCTCGTGCTCGCCGGTCTCGAACCCGTCGTTGTCGTGGTGGGCAAGCTCGTCACCATGGTTGAGATCGTCGTGGTCGCCCCCGTGGTCATGGTTGACGCCGTCGAGATCGCTGTCGGCCGATTGCTCCGCGTGGGGCTCGGGCTCGGGTTCCGGCTCAAGGTCGGGCTCGGGTTCGGGGTCTGGCTCGGGTTCGGGGTCTGGCTCGGGCTCGAGGTCTGGCCCGGGCTCGGGCTGCGACGGCGCTTCACGAGCAGCCGGCGGCGGCGCGACTGGAACCGCGGCCGGTTGCGCATCGCCGGCCGGACGGCCGGCGCGCTCCGCGCGCCGGCGCTCGCGCTCGAGGCGGGCTGCTTCGCGTTCCTCGGCTGTCCGCTCGCGTCCGTCAGGCATCCACGACCCCGACGGTCTGGCGGCGTGCGAGCCAACCTTCGAGCAGGTGCGCGGCGGCACGCGAGTCCTCGCTCGCCCGTCCGCCGGACCGCTGCGCGAGCCGAGTCGTGAACCGCTCGTCGTAGAGCTCCACTGTGACCGGGAGCACGCGCTGCAGCCGCGCCGCGAACTCCCGGGCCTCGGCGGTCTGGGCCGAGTCAGACCCCGACAGGGTGAGCGGCAGACCGACGATCACCCGTTCGGCTCCCAGTTGCGCCACCAGAGCACGAAGCCGTCCGATCCCGCGCCGCGAGGCCGGATCGGTGACGGGCGCCAGCGGCGTCGCCACGACGCCGGTCGGATCGCTGACTGCGCATCCGCATCGTGCGCTGCCGTAGTCGAGCGCCAGCACCCGCACCGTCAGGACCCCAGCGCCGCCTCGATCGCCGCGCGGGCGGCGCTGATCGCGGCCGGAAGCTGCTCGGGATCGCGGCCGCCGGCACGGGCCATCGTGTCTCGCCCGCCGCCCCCGCCGCCGACTTCCCGCGCCGCGACCTTGATGATCTCGCCGGCGCGGACACCCCGCTGCACGAGCGCCGGGGCGACGCTCGCCACCAGGTCCACCCGTCCTTCACCGGCGCTGCCGAGCACGATCGCGGCGTCGCCGAGCTTACCCTTGAGTCTGTCAACGATCTCCAGCAGCGCCTGACCGTCGGCCGCGCTCACCGCGGTCGTGAGCACGGTCGCACCGGATGCCTGAATGGCTTCGGCGGCTAGCTTGTCGAGGTCGATCGCGCCGTTCTTTCCCGGTCGGCTCCGGGCGGCCCGTTCGAGCTCGCGCACACGTCCGCTCAGCTCGCCGGCGGTCTCGGCGACGTTGTGAGGCGGGACCCGCAGGGCCGCCGATGCCCGCTCGAGCTCCCGGTCGCGCTCGCGCATGAACGCGACCACCTCGGGCCCGGTGATCGCCTCGACGCGGCGGACGTTCGCCGCGCTCGAGGTCTCGGCCACGATCCGGAACAGCCCCAGCTCGGAGGTCGTCTGGACATGCGTGCCGCCACACAGCTCGCGTGAGAAGGAGCCGTCGCCGACCTCGACCATCCGCACCACGTCACCGTACTTCTCGTTGAACAGGGCCATTGCGCCGAGCCGCTTGGCCTCCTCGAGCGTGGTCGTGATCGCTCGTACCGGGTGGCTCTCGAGGATCCAACGGTTGACGTCCTCCTGGACCGCGTCGAGATCGTCGGCGCTCAGCGCCGACCCGTGGGTGAAGTCGAAC
Source organism: uncultured Solirubrobacterales bacterium (assembly GCA_963770885.1). Classification (GTDB taxonomy): domain Bacteria; phylum Actinomycetota; class Thermoleophilia; order Solirubrobacterales; family Solirubrobacteraceae; genus Palsa-465. The sequence goes on from CAVYRI010000009.1 coordinate 25,851, forward strand.
CGGAGCTTGTCGGGGCCGACGTAGGACCCGGCCTGGTGGACGTGGCTGCCAAGCCTGCTGCGCAGCGCGGCATGGAGCAGGTGGGTGGCGGTGTGGTTGCACTCGGTTGCGTGGCGAGTGGCGCGGTTGACGTGCGCTCGCACCCGTTCTCCGCGCTCGAACCGCCCGTGCTCGGGCGCCACCGCAAGCACCTGGTCAGCGCCGAGGCGCAGCACATCCTGGACGGTTGCCAGACAGCCGCCGCCGGCGCACTCGATCGTCCCCGAATCGGCGATCTGGCCGCCGCCGGTGGCGTAGAACGGCGACTCGACAAGCTTGATCAACAAGCGCCCGTTGTCCTCGTTGACGGCGCCGATCGTGGTCTCGGCCTCGGTGGTCTCGTAGCCGACGAACGCGGTCTCAAAGCCGGACGCGCCCGACAGCTCGAGCGCCCGCTCGCGCAGCTGCGCGCCGCGGCCGGCACGGCTGGAGCCGGCGCGGGCGCGACTGCGCTGCTCCTCCATCAGCGCCTCGAACCCCTGTTCGTCGACGCCGAGGCCGTGCTCGGCGACGATCTCGAGCGTCATGTCGATCGGGAACCCGTACGTGTCGTGCAGCTGGAACGCGTCGGCGCCGGCGATCCCCTCCGCACCGTGGTCCCTGGCGCGATCGATCAGCTCGCTGAGACGCTTCAGCCCGAGCTCGAGCGTGCGCCCGAAGCTCTCCTCCTCGGAGTGCAGCCACTTCGCAATCAGGTCCTTGTGCTCGCGCAGCTCTGAGTACTCCGACCCCATCAGCTCGGTGACTCGGTCGGCGTAGGAGAGCAGGAAGCCGGGCCCGAGCCCGAGCCCGCGACCGTGCTGGATCGCCCGCCGGATGATCCGACGCAGGACGTAGCCGCGATCCTCATTGGAGGGCACGACCCCGTCGGCGAGCAGGAACGAGATCGACCGGCTGTGGTCGGCGAGCACGCGCAGCGCTTTGTCGGTCGGGAAGTCCTTGCCGTAGCTGCGGCCCGAGAGCTCCTCGCCGAGCGCGATCAGCGGCGCGAACTGGTCAGCCTCGAACACGGTCTCCTTGCCCTGCAGGATCGACGCGAGGCGGTTGAGGCCGAGCCCGGTGTCGATGTTCTTGGCCGGCAGCGGCGTCAGCACGCCCTCGGGGTTCTGGTCGAACTCCATGAATACGAGATTCCAGTACTCGAGGAAGCGCTCGTTGGCGCCCCCGGGGAGGTCGTCGGCAGTGCCGTGATCGACCCCGCGGTCCAGGTACAGCTCTGAGCACGGGCCGCATGGACCCGTCGGCCCCATTTGCCAGAAGTTCTCGTCACGGTCGCATTCGACGATCCGCTCGCGCGGGACCCCGATTTCCAACCAGGCATCGATCGCCTCCCGGTCGGGGCCGATCCCGAGCCCGTCATCGCCGGCGAACACGGTGATCCAGATGTCCTGCGGCGCGAAGCCGAATCCGTCGGTCGACAGCTCCCACGCGAACTGTGCCGCCTCGCGCTTGAAGTAATCCCCGAACGAGAAGTTTCCGAGCATCTCGAAGAACGTGAGATGCGCGGTGGTCGTACCGATGATCTCGATGTCCGACGTGCGGAAGGTCTTCTGGCAGGTCGTCGCGCGCGGATGCGGGGGCGTTTCGATGCCCAGGAAATAGGGCTTGAGCGGCACCATGCCGGCGATCGTGAACAGCACCGACGGGTCAAACTCGGCCGGGATCAGCGACGAGGACGGCAGCCGGCGATGGTCGCGCTGCTCGAAGAACTCGATGAATCTCTTGCGGATCTCGTCAGACGTCATAAGAACGCCTCAGTGTATGCGCGCGACCCCCGGTCACGACGAACGCTCGGAACCGTTTGGTCCGTAGTGGACTCTTAGGTTCCTAGCCCCCGGTCGATCGTGCCCCAGCCGACGACCAGATCGCCGTCCATCAGGCACGCCAGCTGGCCCGGCGCCGCGCCGTCGACCGCCTCTGCGAGCTCGATCGCGAGCCGCCGGTGACTGCCCGCCGCCCGGTCGCCGGCAAGCGTGGCGCTCACCGGCCGCGAGCGGTAGCGCAGCTTGACCTGATTGACGCGCGAGCCCCGGCGGTACAGGCGCGCACCCCGGACCGCGACCCGAGAGGTCGCCAGCGCCGAGCGCGGGCCGACCGTCACCCGCTCGTGGCGGGGATCCTTATCGAGCACGTACAGCGGCTCGGCGCCGCTGAGGCCGACCCCGCGCCGCTGTCCGACGGTGAAGCGATGCTGCCCGAGATGCTGGCCGAGCACGGTCCCGTCCGCGGCGACGATCGTCCCCGGCCGGTCCCCGAGCGATCCATGGCGAGCGAGGAACCGGGCCCGGTTGGTGCCGGCGAGAAAGCACAGGTCCTGTGAGTCGGCCTTTGCCGCGACCGGCAGTCCGGCTCGCTGCGCGATCCTTCGGACCTGCGGCTTCTCCAGCTCGCCGAGCGGGAAGGACATCCGCGCCAGTGACGACGGTTCCAGCGCCGCGAGCATGTAGGTCTGGTCCTTGCCGGGGTCGGCCGCGGCGCGCAGCAGCGGCCCCTGCTCGTGGCCGGTCTCCGCGACCCGCGCATAGTGGCCGGTCGCCAACCGGCGGGCGCCAAGCCCCGTGGCGAGCTCGAGCATCGCGTCGAGCCGGACATGGCCGTTGCAGCCGACGCATGGATTGGGCGTCTCACCGCCGGCATAGCCGGCGATGAACGGCTCGACGACCCCGGCACGAAATTCGGCGCGCAGGTCGATCGTGAAGTGCGGAATCGACATCGAATGCGCCAGCGCCCGCGCCTGAGCGACAGCCGAGGCCGAACAGCAGCTGCGCTCGGCGTCGTTCTCGCGGTCGGCCCACAGCTCGAGCGTCACCGCGACCGCCTCGCCGTCGGACGCGACCAGGTGGGCCGCCACGGCGCTGTCGACGCCACCGCTCATCGCGACCAGCGTCCGGCCACCGGACGGCGGCGCGAGCCTCGCGCGCGCACGGGCCGCGACGCCGAGTGACCGGGCGAGCGCGTCGGCGGCCAACTCGGCCGCGTGCAACTTGCCCGGGCTCAGTCCGCCCAGCTCGGCGTCGATCTCCCTGACACCGACGCGTGCGGCATCGAGGACCGGCGCGCCTCGGACAAGGGTCACGGCGGCGCTTGCGGCCGCGGTCGCCGCGCCGCAGCCGCGGGCTTCGAAACCCACGTCGAGAACGCGATCTCCGGACACGGTCAGCGAGAGCGTGATCTCATCACAGCACGAGCCGCCGCCGGAGGTGACGGTGAAGCAATCGCGCGGCCTGCGCCCTTCGCCCTGGGGCGAGGTCAGATGGTGCTCAAAGGCCTCCGCGTCGATCACGCGCTCAGCTCAATCGCAGGCCGAGCTCTCGCAGCTGGACCGGCTCCACCGGAGCGGGGGCGCCGGTCAGCGGGTCGGCGCCGCTGGTCGCCTTGGGAAACGCGATCACCTCGCGGATGTTGTCGCGGCCGGCCAGCAGCGCCACGATCCGGTCCAGGCCGAACGCGATCCCCCCGTGCGGCGGCGCCCCGAAGCGCAGCGCGTCGAGCAGGAAGCCGAACCGCGCCTGCGCCTCCTGCTGGTCGATCCCGAGCAGCTCGAAGATCCGGGTCTGGACGTCGATCCGATGGTTACGGATCGAGCCGCCGCCGATCTCGTTTCCGTCGAGCACGAGGTCATATGACCGCGAGAGCAACCTCCCCGGGTCGTCAAGGTCCGCGGCTGTCGCGGCGGCGCCGGCCGCGGTTGCCGGCGCGGTGAACGGATGGTGCGAGGCGTCCCAGCGCTGCCCGTCCTGATCCCAGGAGAACATCGGGAACTGGATCACCCAGCGGATGTCGTGCGAGCCTGCCGGGACAAGCTGCAAGCGGCGCGCAAGCTCGAGCCGCAGGGCTCCAAGCACGCGCTCGGCGGTCGCCGGAGCGTCGGCGACGATCAGCAGCAGGTCCCCGGAGCTCGCCTCAAGCGTGCGTGTCACGCCGGCGATCTCGCCGGCTGACAGGAACTTCGCGATCGGCGACCGCCAGCCGGGCTCCTCGTCGTGCACGAACGCCCAGACGAGGCCCTTCGCCCCGTGCTGCTTGGCGACCTCGGTCAGCGCGTCGAGGTCGGACCGTGGCAGCTCGCGCGCGCCGGCGTTGATGCCGCGCACGACGCCCCCGCCCGCGAGCGTGTCAGCGAACACCTTGAAGCCGGTCTGGCGCAGCTCGCCGCCGAGGTCGTGCAGCTCGAGGCCGAACCGGGTATCCGGCCGGTCTGAGCCAAACCGCGAGACCGCCTCGGCATAGGTCATCCGCGGCCACGGCGGTGCCGGCACGTCGAACCCGGCGCGTTCGAACACCGCCCCGATCACGGCCTCGGTGATCTCGTAGACGTCCTCCTCGACGACGAACGAGAGCTCCATGTCGAGCTGCGTGAACTCGGTCATCCGGTCGGCGCGGGAATCCTCGTCACGGAAGCAGCGGACGATCTGGTAGTAGCGCTCAAACCCGGCGAGCATCAGCAGCTGCTTGAACAGCTGCGGTGACTGTGGCAGCGCGTAGAAGGAGCCGGGCGCGACGCGGGCCGGGACCAGGAAGTCACGTGCGCCCTCCGGCGTCGACCGGGTCAGAAACGGCGTCTCGATCTCGAGGAACCCATGCTTGTCGAGCACGTCGCGCATCGTCTGCACGACCCGGTGGCGGAGCGCGATCGCGTCCTGCAGCGGCTTGCGCCGCAGGTCGACCGAGCGGTGGCGCAGGCGCAGGTTCTCGTCGATGTTGACGTCCTCGTCGAGTGGGAACGGCGGCGTCTCGGAGTCGGCCAGCAGCGCGAGCTCTGAGACCGCGACCTCGATCTCACCGGTCGCGAGATTCGGGTTGATGTTCTCGGGTGCTCTCAGGTTCACGGTCCCGGCGGCGGTGATCACGTCCTCTGACCGCAGCGAATGGGCCCGCGCATGAGCCTCGGGTGCCGATTCGGGGTGGAACACGAGCTGCACGATCCCCGAGCGCTCCCGCAGGTCGATGAAGATCAGCCCGCCGTGATCGCGGCGGCGGTGGACCCAGCCCGAGACGCGCGCCTGCGTGCCGGCGCGGCCCGCGTCGAGGCCGCCCGCCCAGGTGTCGCGATAGCGGTTCGGGGTCAGCTCTGAGTCGATGCTCACAGCCTGTCCCCTCTCAGGATCGTCGGGATCACGGACTGGGGCTCGTGCTCGGTCTGCTCGCCGGATTCCATCTGCTTGAGCGCGATCGGCGGCTCGTCGCCGACGAGCGCCACGTAGCGGGCGCCGATCCGGTCTGCCTGCTTGAGCTGGCCCTTGAGCGAGCGGCCGGTGAGCTCCAACTGGACGCCGAGCCCCGCCAGCCGGGCCTCGGTGGCCAGCGTGAATGCCGCGCGCTGGGCGCCGGGCGCCGCGACCGCGACGAACAGGTCAACCGCCGGTGGCGCGATCGGCTGCTCGGGCGCGGCGAGCAGGATCCGCTCGACCCCGGCGGCCCAACCGGACGCGGGCGTCGGGCGACCGCCGATCAGCTCCATCAGGCCGTCGTAGCGCCCCCCGCCGCCGACCCCCGACTGCGCGCCGAGCGTGTCGGAGGCGAACTCGAACACGGTGCGCGTGTAGTAGTCAAGGCCCCGCACCAGCGTCGGGTCGAGCTCGTAGCGCAGACCCGCGTCGTCGAGCAGCTCGCGCACGCGGTCGAAGTGCTCGGCGTCACCTGGGGCGAGCCGGTCAAGGAGCGTCGGCGCATCCTGCATGGTCCGCCTCGTGGTCGCGTCGCTGGCGTCGAATGCCCGCATCGGGTTCATCTCGATCCGCGCCACAACGTCGGGTGACAGCGAGTTCTCGTGCGCGCGCAGGAACGCGGTCAGCTCCTCGCGGTACTCGGCCCGGGTCTCGGGCGTGCCGAGGCTCGAGAGGCGCAAGCGAGTCTCCCTGACGGCCATCGCGTCCAGCAGCTCGGCCAACAGCAGGATCAGCTCCGCATCGGCCTCGGGGCTTTCGGCGCCGATCACCTCGGCCCCGACCTGCCAGAACTGGCGGTAGCGCCCCCTCTGCGGCGCCTCAGCCCTGAAGAAGGTCGACAGATACCACAGCTTGACCGGCTGCGGAAGCTTGTGCATGCCGTGCTCGATGTAGGCGCGGCAGACCGGCGCCGTCCCCTCGGGCCGCAGCGTGAGCGAGCGCCCGCCGCCGTCATCGAACGTGTACATCTCCTTCTGGACGATGTCGGTCGCCTCACCGACCCCGCGCGCGAACAGCTCGGTGGCCTCGAAGGTCGGCGTCTCGATCCGTCCGTAGCCCGCCGAGCCGAGGATTCGCTGCGCGTGTGCCCGCAGCAACTCGCGCCGCTCCGCGTCGGCGGGGAGCACATCAAACGTGCCTCTGGGGGCCTGGATCACGCTCACGGGACGGGAGCCTGGGCGGTTAATTTTGGTGCGCGAGTTCGCGCAGGAAAGGATTTGAGTCGCGCTCCTGGCCGAGCGTGGTGAGCCCCATATGCCCGGCGTATACGTGGGTCTCGGGCGGATAGGTGTTGATCAGCGACTCGATCGACGCAAGCAGCGTCGGCCAATCCCCGCCGGGCAGGTCGACCCGCCCGACGGAACCCTGAAAGAGGACGTCGCCCGAGAACAGGGCGCCTTCGTCGGCGAGTGCGTAGCTGACGTGGCCCGGGCTGTGTCCCGGGGTGAAGGTGACCTCGAACTCCAGATCCGCGATCGCCAGTGTCTCGCCGCCCTTGACCGTTTGGTCGGCCTCGTAGCTCTCAAACGGCCCGATGCCCTCCCAGGGGACGTAATCCATGATGTTCGCCAGCACGTGCGTCTCCAGCTCGGGACAGATGACCGGTGCACCGGTCGCCGCCGCAACCGGGGCGACGGCACCGATGTGATCGAAGTGGGTGTGGGTGACGAGGATCGCCTCCACCTTTTCGATCCCGAGCGCGTCGACCGCCTCGAGGATCCGCGGGGCCTCGTCGCCCGGATCGACGATCACCGCGCTCCCCGCGTCTTTGCGCCTGACGATGTAGCAGTTCTCCTGCACAGGCCCGACGGTGAAGGTCCGCACGTCGATCATCGCGACGCCTCACGCTTGCGCTGGCGGCGGCGCCAGAGCCACATCTCGAGGTAGTAGCCCGACGGCACGTAGAGCGCGAACGCGAACACCCCGAACAGGATCGCGGCCACCACGTTCCCGTGCGAGGCCAGCAGCAGAAACAGGAACATGAACACGGACGCGAGGCCCGCGCGCTTGGTCGCGCTGTTCCAGGTCGGCTGTTGGTTGAGCCGCTCCTCCCGCGCCTTCGCCCGTGACTGCTTCTTGCGCTCCTCGGCGCTCGGCGGACGTCCGGTCCGTCCGCGGGTCTCGATCGTTCCCGCAGCCGTTCCGCGATGCTTGGTACGGCGCTTTCGCTTGGTCTGTGCCATCGGTTGGTATGGAGCTTACGCGGTGCGGCCGCGTTGGGCGAGTGCATCCTCGATCGTTGCGTAGCCGTGCAGCGGGAGGTCGTGCGGAAAGCCATCGAAGGCGGCGCGCGGGGCCAGCCCGACGAGCTCTGCGCCTGCCGGCTGAGCATGCCGGGCGACGGCCGCGACCACCGCGGCGAGCGGGGTCCGGTGGTGGTCTTCGACGTTGGTCGACACCTGTGCCAGCCCACGGTGCTCGAGCCACAGCCCGATCGCCCGCACGCCGGCCAGACCCTCATCTCCCCCCTCTCTGATCGCCGCCGCGATTGCGCGCGCGTCCTGAAGCGTCGCGCCGGGCCCGAGCTCGACGTTGAAGGCGACCAGCGGCGGGCGTGCAGCGACCAGCACCGCACCCGCGGTCCGGTGCATCGCGGGCGGGCCGAAGTCGGGCGCAAGCTGCCCTGCCTGCATGCGACGGGCCAGCTCCCCCGGGCCGCCGCGGCGCAGCTGCGCGCGGGTCCGGCCGCCCGCGAGGATCCCGTACAGGAACACGGGCAGCCCGAGCTCTGATCCGAGCAGGTCGGCCAGCACCAGCGCCTCCGCACACGCCGCTCCGCGGTCGGCGTCATCGAGGTAGATGATCGGTGCGACGTCCAGGACCCCAATGTGGGGATGAACGCCGTCGTGTCCCGAGATGTCGAGCAACTGCACCGCCCGCCCGGCGCCGGCCGCCACCGCCTGGGAAATGTCGTCGGGGCCGCCGGCGAGCGTGAAGGCGCTCCGGTGGTGATCGGGATCTGAGTGCACGTCGAGCAGGTGATCGCCGAACGCAGCGCCGATCTGGTCGATCGCGGCCCGGTCACGGCCCTCGGAGACGTTGGGATAGGCGAGCAGCGTCGTCACCGCGCGGTTTCGATCGCGCGGGTCAGTCGAGGACGTACCGGCCGGCGTCCAGCACCTGCGTACCGCCGATTGAGAGCGTCGCGTCGAGCACCACGGCATCGAGGTGGATCGGGACCGAGACGGTGCCGCCGATCCCCGCACTGGCGCCGAACGCGACGTGCACGGTGCCGAGGATCTTCTCGTCCTCGAGCACGCTGCCCGTCAGCGTCGCGCAGTCGTTGGTCCCGATCCCAAGCTCGGCCAGATTGGTCCCCAGCTCGCCGTGGGCGCGCAGCAGCTCCAGATACCTCGGGCCCAGGCCGTCCTGCGCGGCCACGATTCGCCCGTGCTCGACCGTCAGCCTCGCCGGCTCGCTGCTCAGGCCCAGCGGCGCGAGGCTGGACGCGACGATCGTTCCGTCGCCGCCCAGCGGCGCAATGAATCCCTCGCCGGCCGGAAGATTGCCGAATCTGCCCGGCTCGGTCAGGTCGCCGTCGTCTGGGACGCCGCTGCGGCCGGTCAGGTCAAACAGGAAATCCGAGCCTCGTGGGCAGGTCACGTGGGCCTGATCCGCGGCGTCGAGCAGCGCCGCGACTGCCCGCGAGCGCTCGCTCATGCGGTCGAAGTCGACCGCCATCACGCGCGCGAGCATCTCCTCGGTCACGCCCGGCAGCGTCGCTCCCCGCGCTCCCGCCTCCGATGCTCGCTTGCGCGCCGGGGTGTGGCTGAGCGAACGGCTGGTGGGCGCGATGAACACATCGCAGGCGGCCATCGCAGCTCCAATCGGCCGCGGCGGATCGGTTCCGTCGGTCGCCCGCTCGTCCATGATCGTCAGGACCGCGTCAGCCCCGGCGCCGGCGGCTCCGTCGCGCAGCAGTTCGCCGACCGAACGCGTGCCCGCGTCGGCGACCACAAGCACGTCCTCGCCGGGCTTGACCGCCAGGCAGCGGTTGATGACGGCTTCTACTGCAGTTTCAAGCGCGGCCACTGAGCGGGATCATAGGTCGGACCGTGCAAACGCACGTTTCATCGCGGCTGCGCCGAGGTCCATCGCGTCGCTGAAGCGGCCCGCGAGACCGTCGGGTAGCAGATCTACGAGCCACACGACACGCTTGCCGGACGGACCGTCGGCGAACACCTGCACCGAGGCGTTGTAGTGCGTCATGCCGACCGGCGAATCAGCGGCCGTGTAGACGAGCCGGCGGGCCTCGTCATCGCAGCTGACCAGCGGCTCGCGCTGGACCAGGCCACTTGCGAATGTCACGATGCGTGTGTCTCCATCGAGTTGGGTGTCGGTGACGAAACCGGGGACGAACCGCGTGTGCGGCGCGCCGAAGTCGCGTACCGCGTCCCACACCGCATCGGGCGCCGCGTCGATCAGGATCTGTTTGCGGATCGTAGCCATGCTGTGGGCCGGGATTGGTACCGTCCGGCTGTGGCACGAATGATGCTCGATGACGCTGCCGGACTGTCGGCTGCCGATGTCATCCACAAGCAGTTCAGCGCCCTGCCGGCGACCGCTACGGTCGGCGACGTCCGGGAGTGGTTCGCCGCCAGCTCACATCGGCAGATGGCGCTGCTCGCAGACGACGGCCGCTACGCCGGTTCGCTGTCACGCGAGGACGTCGCCGGCCCCGACGCCGATGACCTCGCCGCGTCAGAGATCGCGCGCAACGGCCCCACGATCGCCCCCGACGCACCCGCGCGGGACGGACACGAGCTGGCGCTGGCGACGGGCACCCGGCGCGTCCCGGTGGTCGACTCAGACGGCAAGCTGCTCGGCGTCGTCGGCGTGACCGAGGACCTCGCGGCTTTCTGCGGCGCCGGCTGAGCCCCGCGCCGCGTGAAAGCCCACCGGCCGGTTGCTACGCTCCGGCGCGCGCCGGAGTAGCTCAGTCGGTTAGAGCAGCGGAATCATAATCCGCGTGTCGGGGGTTCGAGTCCCTCCTCCGGCATCACGTCGTTTGCAGGGAATTCCCGTTGTTTGCAGGGGATTCCGCGTAATTGGCCGATCGGCTGGCCACCGCGACGAACCGCTAGAAACCGCTCGTTGGCACAAAACAGTCCAACAAGCGAACGTGAGCTAGCAAAATGGCGATGCCCGGACTGCCTGCGACGCTGGTTGACAAAGCTCAGCGAATGGGGCCGTTCCCGCGATCCTGATCGCGCGCAGCGAGGCCGACGGCGAGAGCCGGTGTCAGCCGGCAGTCACCGGTCGCGCACAGCCACGGGGCTGGAAGCGGGTGCGGTCATCATCTTCGTCGTAGGGCTCGAACACCGGCCAGCCCGGATCCACGACGTTCGGAGCGACGACGTCGTTCAGGAACGCTTGCCACGCCGCCAGCTCACTGCCGTCGGCAACCGGCTCGCGCCCCTTGGCAGAGCGGTAGCTGAAGATGAACTCTGCCATTCCCACTTCGTCCTCTGTCCTGGCGTGACGGCGTCTCACCAACGAACGCTGAACGAACATCACTTGCGAGCGAAGTGCCGCGCTGGTGCGAGTGCGCTACCTGCGGATGGTCGGCGGCTCCTTTTCGACATCGGCAAGCCGCGACGCGACGAGCGACGTCGAGCTCGTACCTGCTCTGCGATAGCAACACACCTTCGCCGACTACGACGGCGGATCGACTCTCCTGCACTGCTCGTGATGGCGCTCCGCCGTGTTGGCGCACGGTCGGATCACGGCTGAGCCGACGATGCCCACAATCACCCCCGCGGGTGGCCTGGTGGATAATGACCCGGATGCGGGCGCCTTCGCCGTCTGGTTCCTCGGCCTCAGCCGTCGCGTCAGCTCCCGTCCGCCCGGGCTACGGGGAGCTTGAGACCCTACGTCCGCTTCTCGCCGGGACCGTGCGCCGGTCCCCTGCCGGATTCGCGATCGACATCGGCCGGCACGATGTGTTGGTCGACGGTGACGCGGATTGGCTTACCGCCGTGCTCGAGCGGTGCGACGGACGCACGAGTGTTGCCGAAATCGCTGAGTGCCACGGGAGTCGGGCGCGACGACTCGTGGTGCGTCTGCTGGACGCCGGCGCCCTTGTGCCGGCCGAGCATGCGTGGGTCCTCCTGCACCGCCAGAGCTCCGTCGGGTCCGCGTTGGGTCGGCCGATCGACGACGACGAGCTGGACACCCTCGTGGCAGTCACGTACAGACCTGGGGGCGATCTCGGCCCGGTGGCCGCGCCGCAAGCCGCCAACTCCGTGGTCGCTGATCTCGCGCGGCGTCGGCGGTCGACCCTGGTGCACGACGCTGCGCGCCGGCCGAGCGTCTCCGAGCTGAGCGCGATCGTCCGGGCGGCCGGCAACGGTGCGCCGCGGGGGGCGACCGTTCCATCGGCTGGCGCCCTTCGTCCGCTGGTGGTGCACCTCCTTGTCGTCCACGACCTGCCGGACCTGCGCAGCGGGCTCTGGTGGAGCGATCCCCAACGGGGCGTGCTGTGCCGGCTCGCCAGCGCTCCCGCTGATATCGGCGCGTTGTTCGTGGACGACCCCACCACGCGGACGCTGTTGGAGGCAGGGAACCCGATCATCTTCATCTCGGCCGATCTGACTCGGCCGAGCCGCAAGTACGGTGCGCGCGGCTACCGCTACGCGCTGATCGAGGCCGGCGGTGCGATGCAGACCGCGTCGCTCGTCGCGACCGAACTGGGCGTTCCGCTGCGGGTCATCGGGGGTTTCGACGACGGCGCGGTCCACGCGCTGCTCGAGATCCCTCCCTCGGCGGTTGCTCTGCTGGCGCTGCTCGTCGGACGGTGATCCGGCGATCGCGTTTGGCCCGTCGTGTGCGCGAGGGCTGGATGTTGGCCGTCGGGTCCGGCGGTCTGATTGTGCTTGGGCCCGAGATCGAGGCGTCGATCGCGATCGACGGCGGAACGGAGCGCGCCGGCGGCCTGGCTGCCGCGGTGCTCAGCGACCACGACTGTGAGCACGACGTGCAGCGGCTGCGCCGGATCCTCGACGATCTCGGAGCGCTGGGTGAGGACCGCGATCGGGCCGGGCAGTCGACGGCGCTCGCGCCGCTGGGTGATGCAATCGCTCAGATCCGCCATGGCGAGGCGCCCGTCGGCCTCGCTGCCACAGCCGAGGAGGCGATCTACCTGCCGGCGACGATCCCGGCAGCCCTGCGAGTCCGAGCCGCACGCGCGTTCGTCGCAGGGATCGAGCCCCGGGCCAGGCTTCGGGCCTACGGCATGCTCCTGCGAGGCGATGGCGCCGTCCACGGGGACCGACCGATTGAGCGGGTCGGGTCGCTGTGGCGCGACGCTGTGCTCGGCGAGAGGAAGATCTGCGTCCTCACCTCCTCCGATCCCTCTCGGCCCACCGGGCACGTGGACGCCCATGAGCTGGACCGGCTGGGCGCGGAACGTCCCCATCGGTTGGGAACGGTGACCTCGTTGAGCCAGCCCAGACCGGTCAGCTCCGCCCTCCCCGGAACTCTCGTGTGCATCGCGCGGATCGCCGCTCCTGATCCCGAGGCCGCCGGCAGGCCGGACGAACGCCTCGTCCAGGGGACGGGAGCGACTCCGTCGATGGCGCGCTGGATCGCGTGCGCGGAGGGCGCCGAACGCCACAGCGCAGCATATCCCGCGACCGGGCTGCGGATCGCCCGCGCAGCCGAGCTACGACAGCTGATCGCGCCGACCCGGCTATATGCCCGACGGGGATTCGATGCCGGCGACGGTCCCCGCGCCTGGAGGCTGGTGCGGGCCATCGATGGACGCGCACGCTGGGCACCGGCGGAGTGCGTTCACACCACCGCGCCCTCGCCTCACGCGCCCTCCCGACGGATCCCGTGGACGGGCTCCGGGGTTGCGGCGGCGCTGGACCCTCGCCTCGCCGCCCGCCACGCAGTTTGGGAGCTGATCGAGCGCGACGCCTTCATGGTCACATGGCTGCGCCGAGCCGGCCGTGAGCGGATCGGCGATCGGGATGTCCCAGAACACGCTGCTCGGATGCGTCGCGTGCTAGGCGATGGCGGGTGGTCGACCGTTTGGGTGAACATCTCGCTCGACACGCTCCCAGTGATCCTGTGTTGCCTGACCCATCCGCGCCACGGGCTGAGGCTCGGAGCGGCCTGCCGGGCCTCGGCCTCGCAGGCCCTGGAGCGCGCGACGGTGGAGGCCGTCGCTCTCGCCTGCGCCACAGAATCCGGGCCGCCTGGGGAGACAGGCCTGACCCCAGGCGACGTACGCTCGCCGTCCGACCATCTGCAGCTCCACGCGGATCCGGCACGAGCGGGGGAGAACGAGTTCCTGTACACCTCCCGGCACGAGATCGAGATGTCGGCGATCCCGACGCTCGCGCCGGACGACGTGCCGGGAGCGCTGGCCGATGCCGGATGTTCGCCCCTTACCGCGGACCTGTCCTCGCCGCGCTCGGCTCCCTACGCGGTCGTTCGGGCGCTCGCCCCGGGTCTTGTGCCACTCACGTTCGGGTTCGGCGCCGAGCCTGATGCAATGCCCCGCGTCCGGAAGGGGGTCGCCACCCGCGACGGACACATCCACGGCCACGCTCCTAGGACGGGCGACCCCAACCGTAGGCTGCCCCATCCGTTCGCATGACCACGGCATCAGCGCAGCCGCAGATCGACGGCGGGAAGTCTCACGGCCCGGCTCGCGGCGCCTCGCCGGTATCCCAGCCGAGCCGGACGCGCCCGCCGCTCCCCCCGGGACCGTACCTCGTCGCCGGCGTCGGACGCGCTGGGATGGCCGCCGCCCGCGCTCTGCGTGCGCTGCCCGGCGAGCCCGTGCTTGCCTGGGACGGACTGGAGGGCCCGGCTCAGGACGCGGCTATCGCCATCCTGCACGACCAGCTTGGGATCCGAACAGTTCGGGGCACGGGCATCGAACTATTCGAGACGACCGACCCGCCGCGGACGATCGTGAAGAGCCCCGGGCTCGCGTACGACACCCCGCTGCTCCTCAGCGCACTGCGGCGCGGACTCGCGGTGATTGACGAGGCGGAGCTGGGTTGGCGGCTCGATGCCCGCCCGACGATCGGGGTCACGGGTACGAACGGCAAGAGCACGACAACGTCCCTGCTGGCCTCGATCCTCGCAGCGGATGGTCGACGGCCGGTTTGCGCCGGCAACACTCGCTTCGGGACGCCGCTCTGCGCCGCGAGCGACGAGCCGGGCGACATCCTCGTCGCCGAGCTGTCGAGCTTCCAGCTCGAAGGCTGCCCGCGGTTGTGCCCGGATGCCGCGGTGTTCACGAACCTGACTCGCGATCATCTGTACCGACATGGGTCACGAGCCGCTTACTTCGCATGCAAGCGGCGGGCGTTCATTTCGGATGACGGCGATCACGTCGCCGCAGCGGCGATCGGGGTCGATCAGCCCGAGGGCCGTCTTCTCGCCGCCGAGCTGCGAGACCGCGGCGCGACGGTCGTGACGTTCGGACAGGCGCCCGACGCCGACCGGCGTCTCATCGAGGTCGAAGCCGTCCTGACCGGGCCGCGGATCCTGATCACCGAGGGCAAGAGCACGCGCCTGCTGTCGATCAGGCTCGCGGGCTGGCACAACGCGCTCAACGTCGCCGCCGCGCTGGCGCTGGCCGACGCGCTGGGGATGGACCCTGGCCGCGCTGCCGACGCGATCGAACGCGCCGCTCCGCTGCCCGGACGCTTCGAGCTCGTCTCCGGCGGCCGCAACTTCGACGTGATCGTCGACTTCGCGCACAACCCCGATGGCGTCGCGCGGGCGCTCGAGGGCGCGAGCGCGGTGTTGCGAGCTCGCCGCGCCGGAGAGCTTCGGGTCGTCCTCTCAACCATGTCCTTCGTCGACGCGGAGCAGGCCCGAGCGACGGGCGCGGCCGCAGCAGCCGCTGCCGACCACGTCATCCTCACGACCCAACGCTTCCGCCTCGAGGACCCCGCGGGCGCGATTCACCCGGGCCTTCGGTTAGGCGCGGTCGGCGCCGCCATGATCGCGATCGAGCCCGACCGCCGTCGGGCGATCGCCCGCGCGCTGTGTGGGGCCCGACCCGGCGACATCGTCCTGATCCTCGATCGCGGCGAATCCGCGGGACTGGTGTTCGACCCTGACGACGTCCCGCGCCCGCTGGACGACCGGGCCGAGGTACGCAAGCTGCTCACCGCAACGAGGGTGTGACGCGTTGCGGATCGTCCTCGGGCTGCACTCATTCGTCCACTTCGCCGGCACCGAGACCTACACGCTGACGGTGGCCGACGAACTGCAGCGTCTAGGGCATGAGGTCGTCGTGCATCCGCACGAGGCCGGCGCGATCGCCGCGGTCGCCCGTAGCCGCGGGCTGACGGTGAGCCTCGACCCCGACAGGCTGCCGCGAGGCTGTAACGCGGTGCTCGCGCAGGATGCCGGCTCCGCCTACGCCCTGGCGGAACGCTACCCGAACGCCCGTCGGCTAATGGTCGCCCATTCGGAGTATTTCCCGCTCCAATCGCCGCCGCAGCTCGCGGGAGTATGTGATGGCGTGATTGTGCTAAACGAGCGGGTCGCGAGCCATGTCCGCGCACTGGCCGCGGCGCTCCCGATCATTCGCATGCGCCAGCCGGTCGATTTGAAGCGCTTCGGTGTACGAGGCGCCGTCGCCGCGCGGCCGCGCCGCGCCCTGATCCTCGGCAACTACCTGCGCGGAACCGAGGCCGAGGGGATCACGTCCGCCTGCCGAGCGGCAGGCATCGAGCCCCTGCTGCGCGGCGCCTTGTCGGAGGTGTCCACTACCCCCGAACAGGCGATCGCCGACTGCGACCTCGTGATCGGCCTGGGCCGATGCGTCGTCGAGGCGATGGCCGGACGCCGTGCCGCCTACGTCTACGGCATCGCCGGTGGCGACGGCTGGGTCACTCCGGAGACCTACCCCGCGCTCGAGGCAGATGGCTTCGCAGGCACCGCGCTGCCCGAGATCGTCGATGCCAACCGCTTGAACCGGGACCTGCGCGACTGGACCGCGACGATGGGACTGCGCAATCGCCACCTCGCCAGCCAGCACCACGACGCATCGGCGCACGCCGTCGCGCTCATCGAGCACCTCGGCGCCGATCGGCGCGACGACATCCAGCCAGTCACCCAGGCGGCCGATGAGCTCGCGCGTCTGGTCCGGCTGGAGTGGCATTCATGGGGCCGATACGCGGAGCTGCTTGAGGAGAACGGCATTCTGCGCAAGCGCACGCAGACCGCCGAGACGGTCCTCGAGCAGGAACGTGCCCGGTGGGAGCAGGAACGTGCCCGATGGGAGTGGGAACGCGCGGCCTGGCAGGCACTGCGCTCCACCCGGCGGTTTCGCTTCGTGATGGCGATCGCACGCCTACTCGACGGCGCGCGGCGGATGTGCCGCAGGCGCTGACACACCGCTTGGCAGACGCATCGAGATCCTCGCTACCCTTGCCCGCGTGGAGCTGATCGCCTACGAGCTCACTCCCGAGCTCGGTCAGCGTCTCATGCCGGCCTCCGGCCGCCGGGACTGGCTCGAGACTCCCGCGACCCGCTTCGGACGGCGGTGCCTGCCGATCATGATGGCTAACCGGGCCGGTTGGGACATCGTGCTCAGCGAGCCTGTGAAAGCCACCTGGACCGGCGGAGATGACCCCGGGGCCGTGTCGGCGAGCGGATGCGGGCTAGGGGCGTTCGGCTCGGGCATCCTGACGTTTCGCGTCGCCTGGCTGTTTCGCACCCCGCCGGGCTGGAATCTCCTCGTGCGCGGACCCGTCAATGCACCGAAAGACGGCATCTGTCCGCTCGAGGGCATCGTCGAGACCGACTGGGCGAACCAGACATTTACCATGAACTGGCAGTTCACCAGGCCAGGAACCGTCGTCTTCGGAGTCGAAGAGCCGTTCTGCACAATCCTCCCCCAGCGACGCGGCGAGCTCGAATCCGTTTCGCCACGCATCGCGTCGATTGCGGAAGATCCCGACTCCGCCCGCGGCGTGTACCGCTTCACCAAGCAGCGCAGCTCGTTCCTCGCAAATCGAGCCAGCGACGAGTGGGAGGGCGACTACCTGCGCGGCGAGCAGGTGGGAGAAGCCGAGCGGTTCCCCGACCACCAGCGCCTCGTGCGGCTGAAGCCATTCGAGGTGCCGGAGGTGTCGCCCGATCGGACCGAAGCGAAGTGACACCGACCTCGGCTCGCGGTAGTGTGCCCGGTGATCTCACGAGAAAGGTTTCGCTCATGACGGATTTCGAAGTGACTATCCGCAACCGTGACGAGAAGGATCCGCGAGGCCCAGTTTTGAGCTGCTCGCCACCTCCCCCAGTCGCACCGATTCTCACCGCCGCGCCATTCGCGGCGATGGCGCAGGAAGACGCGCAGGCCGAGGCGCCGGCGCAGAGCAGCTGAGCGGCTGGCCTGGCCGGATACGGCGCCGCATTCGGCCCAGCAGTCGTGCGCCCAAGGCTTGCCGGGCTCATGGCAGCACCGAACTGGCGAGGGGCCAGCGCCGCTGATCGTGTCGGCAGACGATCCACCAACGAACAGTGCATGCGCCGGCGATGATCATCGCTCGTCGTCCGGCTCGCCTGTCGCATAAAGCTTGTCCGCGAAAAATCTGCATACGGCCTCGCTAAACGGACGGCCCTGCGCCGGATCCTAAGTCGCTCCCAGTCGCCAACGCCGCCGGCGCCCCGGGTCGCCGAGCACGTCGTTGACTAGCTTCCAGCGTTCTGCTGCCCGCTCGGCGGTCTCCATAGGCTTCTCCGTTGTCGAACGCTGCGGGACAACGCGTTCCGGCAAAGGTCGCGGGACATCGGGATCGGCCACTGGCGCCGTCTCGACGGCCACCACGCCTCGTCGACCGTGTCAATGACCGAGGGTGGTACGGGAGCCCCGTCCGATACCACCCGTTCAGCGGCGATGAACTGCGGGGCGGTCAGGCCGATCTCGGTTGCCAGGCGCCCGCCCCAGGTGGCTGGCGGCGGCGGGGCCGGCCAGGTAGCGGACCTGTGCGTACCGGCCGGTCGCGATGGAGGCTTGCTCCAAGCCGATGGGGCGCGCAGGTTGTGCCAGCTCGCGGCTTGCGATCCACTGATGGCTGGCGCGCTCGATGTCAGCGGCTGCCCATGCGACCCGGATGCTGCGCAGGGTCCGGGGTGAGAACGGGTCGGGTGCGCGGAGTGCTGGTAGCTCGCCCAGCCTGACACCGTCGAGCCCCGACGGGGGTCATCCTCACCAGCATCTCGTCGCCGCGTATCGCGGGCATCCGCTCACACCACCCGACGTCTTCCAGCTTGGCCATGTGCCTGCGCACCACCCGATCCACCAGCCCCGACGTACCGCCTCACGTAAGTTCGTTCAGACGGCCGCCGCGAATCGGCCGCGCTGATCGAGTCGGTCGATCAGGTCGTGAAGGTCGCGTCGGGTGAAGGTCCAGTCGAAGGGCGTGGCGGTCTTCGCGAACTCGGTTTGGAAGCCGAGGATCCGTTCGGTGAGCTGCTCGAGGCTGTCGAAGTGGCAGGGTGTCAGGGCCCTTAGAGGCTTGAGGTGCCCGAGCGTTTGTTGTCATGGGTCGCGCGCTCGGGGAACCCCTGGGGGAGCATCGCGAAGATCGGCGCGGTGCGTTCCAGCGCCTGGACCTGGCTCTCTCCTGATCGACCCACGAGCACGAACGGCCCTCGGGCCGATCGAGGCACACGCCGACGACGACGACATCGGCGGACCCTTGTCGATCGGACAGCGAGTCCCTCGGACAGCTTTTAGGTCTGCTGACGACGACCAGGTTTCAGCCCCGAACGCCTTCCAGACCCGTGCAGGCGGCGCCCTGAGCGCATGCCAAACGTGACAAATCGTCCGCGCACGACGGGATTTGCCACAGACGGCAGCGAAATCGGCCCGGTTTGCGACAAATCACCTCCCCCAGACCGGGATTTGTCGCGTTTGACACCCCCGATCGCGCTCCCCTTCGACAACCAGAACAAGCCCCGCCGACCCCACGGCCGACTGATTTGAGCCCGACCTCGCGGGCCACCGACCGCGCCGACCAGCGCATCGCGTCCCTCAGCGCGGTCTCCAAGCTTGCGCTCGCTCGGCAACGGGCCAGCCGGTCAATCTCGACCCGCAAGCAATCCCATGTCCACGAGCAGGGTGGGTGGCGCTATTCGATCCGCCGAGGTCAGCTCAGGCCGCAGCCCGCGATGCCCCTGCCGGAGGGCGACGCATCAACCAGACCGGCGGTCCACCTCCTGGCAGCTCAAGGACATCGATGTGCACAAAGCCGAGCCGCTCATATAGAGCCGCGCTCCGCTCACTGCTGGCCTCTATATACGTCAGTAATCCGGCCGAATCGGCTCTGTCCAGCGTCGGCTGCATGAGCGCCGATCCCACGCCCTGCCCCTGCAGCGCGGTCCGCACCCCGACCGTCCGGACGTAGAAGTGAGGCTCACGCAGGTGTCGCTCCTCCATCGCACGCTGCGCTCTGCCCGCGAGCGCCAATCGCCTCCCGAACGTCCGCATCCAGGTGAGCGCCTCCCTCCCCGTAAAGGACATCGGCATCTCCCAGGCCCCCGGGGGCAGCTCGGTCACCGCGCCGTCATACCCGGAAGTCGTCCAGACGGTCCCCCCGTTGCGCAGTACGTAATGCTCCATCTCAGCCGCAAGCATCGTTCGCAGCCGTCGCTCTAGCCCCAGCCCGCGCGGCAGGAGCCACGTGAACACGGGGTCGTTGATGAACGCGTCCGCCAGCGCTGCCGCCACCTTCGGCACGGCATCTGCGGCCGCCGCCCGGACTCTGATCGGACGCAGGTTGTCGTCCACCGTAATCTTCAGCATTTATTGAACAGTATTTGCTGAACACTCAGGTGTCAAGCAGTAGTGTCTGCCCCCCATGCCCAAGAACCGCGATGCACAGGCTTCATCGAAGGACCCCGCTCCGGTTCGGTTCGATAACCCGCGCAGCATCCGCGCCCTCGCTCATCCGGCGCGGTTGGCCATCATCAATGCCCTAGCGACGGGCGAGGAACTGACCGCCACCCAGTGCGCGACGCTGACCGGGCTCAGTCCGAGCGCGACGGCATACCACCTGAACCTCCTGGAGCGCTATGGGTTCGCCGAACCGGCGCCTCAGCGAAACGACCGTCGCGAGCGTCCATGGCGAGCAACCGGCCGCCGTATCCAGGTGGATCTCGACAGCTCAACGCCGGCCGGGGCATCGGCCGCTGCCGCCGTCGTGGCGGCGTACTTCGACACGACCCGGGCGTTGGGGCTCGAGTTCACCGCGGGCGAGCACGCCGAGCCCGAGGAGTGGCGCAACGCCGTCCTCAGCAATGTCGACCTCTGGCTGACGGCAACAGAGGTCCAACGACTCTCGCAAGAGCTGGCAGAAGTGATCAAGCCCCACAGGCGGCGGACGGCGCCGGGGGAGCGCCCCGCCGGCAGCAGGCGCGTCCGGGTGATGAACGTCATCGTCCCACACCCACGGGCCGAACCGCGACCACCGTCACGATGAAGCTGACTCGGCCATCTCACGCTCGGTCCGCCTAACGCTTCACTTCCGCTGCGAGCGCAGATCGGCGATCCGGATGATCTCCTCCCAGCGGCCCTTGCTGAACCGGCCTGCGCGTCCGAGCCCCAGCGCGGCAAGCTCACGTACCTGCACCTCGACCTCGGGGTCGTGCGTGTGGTAGGCGGCGTCGGTCAACAGCCGCGCCGCCTCCTTGTCATCGCCGGCCGCGAGATGATCGCGAGCCTCGGTCAGGAGGGCCTTGACATCGGGATGATCTACCTCGTCGGACTCGACCATGTCGCCTCCTCTCGTTGCTACCGGTCAGCGTAGCGCGATGCCCGGGATCCGCAACGGCGCCGGTCAGCTATCCGAGGTAGGCCGCGAGGTGCTCGCCGGTGAGCGTCGACCGGGTGGCGACCACCTCGGCAGGCGTGCCCTCGAACACGACCCGGCCGCCGTCGTGACCGGCGCCGGGGCCGAGGTCGATGAGCCAGTCGGCGTGTGCCATCACGGCCTGGTGGTGCTCGATCACGATCACCGACTTGCCGGAGTCGACCAGCCGATCGAGCAGCGCGAGCAGTTGCCTGACATCCGCGAGATGCAGGCCGGTGGTCGGCTCGTCGAGGAGGTAGATGCCGCCCTTGTCACCCATGTGGGTGGCCAGCTTGACGCGCTGGCGCTCGCCGCCCGACAGCGTGGTCAGCGGCTGGCCGAGAGTGAGGTAGCCGAGCCCGACGCCGGCGAGCCGCTCGAGGATCGCGTGCGCGGCCGGCGTGTGCGCCTTGCCGCCGGCGAAGAACTCCTCCGCCTCGCCGACGGACATCGCCAGCACCTCGCTGATGTCCCGGCCGCCGAGCTTGTACTCGAGCACCGACGGCTGGAACCGCTTTCCCTCGCACTCCTCGCAGGTCGTGGCGACGCCGGCCATCATCGCCAGATCGGTGTAGATCACGCCGACGCCGTTGCAGTTGGGGCAGGCGCCGTCTGAGTTGGCGCTGAACAGCGCCGGCTTGACCTTGTTGGCCTTCGCGAACGCCTTTCGGATCGGCTCGAGAAGTCCGGTGTAGGTCGCCGGGTTGCTCCGTCGCGAGCCGCGGATCGGGCTCTGATCGATCGACACCACGTTTGCGCCCGGCGGGATCGACCCCTGCACGAGCGAGCTCTTGCCAGAACCGGCGACGCCGGTGATGACGACCAGCACTCCGAGCGGGATGTCGACGTCGACGTCGCGGAGGTTGTGCGTCGTGGCGCCACGGATCTCCAGCGCGCCGGACGGCCTCCGGGTCGTCTCCTTGCACTCGGTCCGGTCATCGAGATGGCGGCCGGTGATGGTGTCACTGGCCCGGAGATCATCGACGGTGCCCTGGAAGCAGACGGTGCCGCCCGCGCTACCGGCGCCCGGACCGAGGTCGACGACGTGGTCGGCGATCGCGATCGTGTCGGGCTCGTGCTCGACGACGAGCACCGTGTTGCCCTTGTCGCGCAGCCGCATCAGCAGGTCGTTCATACGCTCGACGTCGTGGGGGTGCAGACCGATCGTCGGCTCGTCGAACACGTAGGTGACGTCGGTCAGCGAGGAGCCGAGCTGGCGGATCATCTTCGTGCGCTGCGCCTCGCCGCCCGACAGCGTGCCCGACGGCCGGTCGAGACTGAGGTAACCGAGCCCGATCTCGACGAATGAGTCCAGGCTCTCGTGCAGGGCCGTGAGCAGCGGTGCCACCGACGGCTCGTCGAGTTCGCCGACCCACTCCGCCAGATCGCGGATCTCCATCGCGCAGGCGTCGGCGATGCTGAGCTTGTTGATCTTCGATGACCGCGCCGCCTGACTGAGCCGGGTGCCACCGCAGTCGGGGCAGATCGTGAACGTGACCGCACGCTCCACGAACGCCCGCACGTGCGGCTGCAGCGAGTCGATGTCCTTGGACAGCATCGACTTCTGGATCCGGCCGATCAACCCCTCGTAGGTCATGTTGATGCCGGCGATCTTCATCCTCACCGGCTCGCGGTAGAGGAAGTCGTGCAGCTCGCGCTTGTTGTACTTGCGGATCGGCTTGTCGGGGTCAAAGAAGCCCGAGGCGCTGTAGAGGCGGTAGTTCCACCCGCCCGGCTTGTAGCCGGGGATCGTGAGCGCGCCCTCGTTGAGCGATTTGGAGTCGTCGTACAGCTCGGCGAGATCGATGTCGTTGACGCTGCCCATGCCCTCGCAGCGTGTGCACATGCCACCCACGCGGCTGAAGCTCGCCTTCACGGCCCGGGTCCTGCCCTCACCGCGGTCAACGGTGATCGCGCCGGTCGCCTTGACCGAGTGGACGTTGAAGGCAAACGCGGACGGCGGGCCGAGGTGCGGCTTCCCGAGCCGGCTGAAGAGGATCCGCAGCATCGCGTTGGCGTCGGTGGCGGTGCCGACGGTCGAGCGCGGGTCAGCCCCCATCCGTTGCTGGTCGACGAGGATCGCGGTCGTCAGCCCATCGAGCACGTCGACCTCCGGTCGCGCCAGCGTGGGCATGAAGCCCTGCACGAAGGCGCTGTAGGTCTCGTTGATCAAGCGCTGTGACTCGGCGGCGATCGTGCCGAACACGAGCGAGCTCTTGCCCGAGCCCGAGATGCCGGTGAACACGGTCAGCCGGCGCTTGGGGAGCTCGACGCTGATGTCCTTGAGGTTGTTGACGCGCGCGCCGTGCACGCGGATCAGGTCGTGGCTGTCGGCAGCGTGCGATGCCGCCGCCCGGGAGTCGGTGGTCGTGGCCATCGCTGCGACTCCGGAGCGGCTCAATCCAGCTGCTGGATGCGGATCAGGTTGCCGGCGGGATCGCGGACCGCGCAGTCGCGAACGCCGTACGGCTGATCGGTCGGCTCCTGGACGACCTCCGCGTCCCCGGCCTGGACCCGGTCGAAGGTGCCGTCCAGATCGGCTGTGGCCAGGTTGATCGTCGCGTACGTGCCCTTGGCCATCATCTCGGCGATCGTGCGGCGTTCGTCGTCGGTGACGCCGGGGGCAGCGCCCGGCGGATAGAGGACGATCGACGTGTCCGGCTGGTCGGCCGGGCCGATCGTGATCCAGTGCAGTCCGTTGTATTCGACGTCGTTGCGCACCTCGAAGCCGAGCGTGTCGCGATAGAAGGCCAGCGATGCGTCGGGGTCGTCGTGCGGCAGGAAGCTCGCGTGAATGGTGATGTTCATGGCGGCCATCCTAGGCGCGGCTCGGCGACCGCGCTTCTCGATTCCTGATCGGCTTGGTCACCTGCTTGGCGACGCACGGCGGCATCCCCGCGGTCTCCCAGGCAGCGTCGCGCCGGTAGGCGCTGGGTGGCATGCCGACCAGTTCGGCAAAGCGCGTGCTGAACGTGCCCAAGGACGAGCAGCCGACCTCGAAGCAGACCTCGGTGACGGTCAGGTCACCACGGCGCAGCAGCGCCATCGCGCGCTCGATCCGCCGCGTCATCACGTAGGCGTAGGGCGACTCGCCGTAGGCGGCGCGGAACTCGCGGCTGAAGTGGCCGGGGGACATCAGCGCGTCGCGCGCGAGTGCCTCGACATCGAGCGGCTGTGCGTACTCGCGGTCGATCCGGTCGCGAACGCGACGTAGCCGGGCAAGGTCGCACAGGCGCTGGGCCTGGGCGTCTGCGCTGCTCACGCCTGCTCCGCCTCGTCGGGCCTGTGGACCCAGGCGGCGAACAGTGGCAACCCCGTGAACTGACCGCGGGCCGCCGGCCGCGCCCCTTCTGGCACCACCCGATCGACCTTCCCCGCGATCGCGATCGCCGCGTAGGGGTGATCGAAGCGCAGGGTCGCCGTGCGTTGCACTCCGGTCTCCAACGGTGCGCGGATGGCGCTCGCAACGCGGGCGAGAGAGGTGACCGCGGCCGCCTCAAACCCGTACCGCGTGAACGATGCGACGGCCGCCTGGGTCGCGCTCGTCGGACCGCCACCTGAGCCGGTCAACTCGTCCAACGTGTCGAGCGCGGGCGCCGTGCCGAACAGGGGCGACGCCTGCAGTTTGAGATCGCTCTCGACCCGCCACGCCGGGAGGCTCACGCCCGCGATCCGCTCGACGCGCTGGCCGGCGTGGAACGTCCGGGCCTCCCGCTCTGAGAGCTGCCAGGAATGGCCGTCGCCGAGCGGCAGCTCGAACAGCGAGCGCCGGGGCGCGGGCACGCCGTCGCACACAGACGCCGCGACCTCATGCGCGGCGTCCAGGACCGCGTCGCGCGCGACGCCCGGCTCCGCCGACACCGAGATCACGGTCAGCTCCTCGGTCGCCACCGCCTCATGCACCGCCACCAGGCCGGCGGCCCGCGTGTCGGCGATCATCGCCATCTGGCCGGGGTGCGAGTCCCAGAGCAGTCGCTCGACGATCCCGCGCCACGGGCTCGCCGGTCCGAGATGCCCGTCGGCCGAGACGACGTCAAAGGGCCGCTGCCACGAAACCTTGGTCGCGAGCGCCGAGGCGAGCACGATCGTCAGCGAATCGTCGAAATCGAGCGGGAACCGCTTGATCAGGCCGAGCGTGTTGCGCTCGGCCCAGGCGTCGGCCTGCGCTTGGGTGGGGATCAAGCCCGACTCGACGGAGCCCGGAAGTCCAGTGACCCACTCGGCGAGCTGCGGGCCGTCGGCCAACGCGGCCGCGACCCAGACTGCGATCGCGGCCTCCAGCGCCGGCGGCGGCGATGCCGTGAACGCCTTCAGCAGCCCCCCCGCCTCGCCGGCGCCGCAGCCGAGCACGTCCTCGAGCGCTGTCCGGTTCTCGCCTCGCGCCCCGGTCGCGCAGGCCGCCAAGAGCAGCCACACCCCAAGCGGCGATGACACCGATGGGCCACCGTGCTGTTCGAGCACGGCCGGGTACACGCGCCTCGAATAGGCGTCGAGCAGCTCCGCCATGCGGGTCGATGTGGCGGCTGCGCCGACCTTTGTGTCCATGCGGCCATCATGCCACCCGCTTCGCGCACCTGGTCAATCCCGATCAGCCCGCGCCACAGCCACCAGCGGGTGGCCGGTGAGTCGTGAACCCGGGTTCACTTGGTAGGGTCGCGCGGCAGAGGAAGCGAGTCCAGTCGGCCACGCCGTTCCCAGGCTCCGGTGGCCGTGCCGACCTCGCGTCGCCGCTCGATTAAGGAGATCGATCAATCATGCGCAAGCTCGCGTTGGCCGCCGTCGCCGGCATGCTGATGGGCGCCGCCGCCGTAGCCGTTGCCGCGTCGTCAAACCCCAACCTCACGGTGCGCGAGGCAGCGCTCACCACGCCCCGACCCGGACATCCGACGGGAGTCAGGCTGAGCGCGGTGTTCGGCTGGCATGGGCTCAGCGAAGCCGACCAGCCGACGCTCACCCACATCGACGTCTGGTTCCCGCACGGCTCGGTCTACAACGGCGGCCGGACGAAGTCATGCAGCGCTCGCACGCTCAACGCGGCGGGCCCGTCGGGCTGCCCGAAGGCTTCGATCATGGGCACCGGAGGCGGTGACGCGTTCGCCGATACGGTGATCACGCATCCGCAGATCACGGTCGTCAACGGCGGCGCCAACGTCGTCTACTTCTACACCGTGCTCAACAACCCGGCGCGCGTGCAGGAGCCGATCCCCGGTCACATCACCCGCGTGCACGGCCAGTTCGTCTACCACCTGAGCGCGACGATCCCGGATAACCTGCGGATCGTCGCGGGCGTGCCGATCAAGCTGACCTCGCTGCACCTCAGCGCCGGCAAGGGCAAGTGGCTGGAGCTGACCTCCGCGCCCTCCGGGGTCAAGATCGTGACCACGTTTGACAACGGGTTCCAAGACAGTGACATGGTGTTCCTCCAGAACTCCTAGCGCGCCCGGCGATCACGGGCGATGAACGAGAGCGCAATTGCCATCGGCGACGACGGTGTCGCACGGTGCTGGTGGGCGGACTCCGCCCCCGAATACCGCGCCTACCACGACAACGAGTGGGGCTTCCCCGTCGCCGACGACATCCGTCTGTTCGAGAAGCTCAGCCTCGAGGGGTTCCAGGCGGGCCTCTCGTGGCTGACGATCCTGCGCAAGCGGCCGGCCTTTCGGGAGGCGTTCGCGGGCTTTGATTTCGAGCAGGTCGCCGGGTTCGGCAAACGCGACGTCAACCGACTGCTCGGTGACGCGGCCATCGTCCGCCACCGCGGGAAGATCGAGGCGGTGATCAACAACGCCAAGCGCGCGGTGGAGTTGGTCGAGGCCGAGGGCTCGCTGGCTCGGTATGTGTGGCGGTTCGAGCCGGAGGCCCGGGCCGGCGGGCTGGACCGTGCCGGGTTGGCCGAGCTTGCGGCGACCACCGACTCCAAGGCGCTGGCGAAGGACCTCAAAGCGCGCGGCTGGCGGTTCGTCGGTCCGACAACGGTGTACGCCTTCATGCAGGCGATGGGGCTCGTCAACGACCACCTCGACGGCTGCGCGGCGCAGCCACGGTCACAGGCGGCGCGCAAGCGCTTCAAGCGCCCGTAACGGCTACAGCAGCTCCGCGATCAGCGCTGCCGCCCGGACGGCGCCGTCGGTCGCGACCGGGAGGTAATCGAGCTCGCGCCCGAGTTCGTCGGCGATTGCATCGGCAATCGCCTCGGGCGGGGAGTGTTCGAACTCCATCATTCGCCCGGCCCGGTGACGGTCAAGGCGATGGCGGACGTGGAAGTTCTGCTCGAAGTGGCCCGCGAGCGGGAAGTAGATGAACGGCCGCCCGGTGGCGACCAGCTCCATGGTCGTCGTCAGCCCGCCCTGCACGATCGCCAGGTCGCACGCAGCAAGGTGACGGTAGAGGTCGGGCACGTAATCCCGGATTTCGAGCCCCTCGGCGTCGGGCAGCGTCCGCGGATCGATCCGCGGCCCGGCGACGAGCACCATTCGCAGCCCCGGCACCCTGCGCATGGCCGCGGGCAGGCTCTCGATCAAACGCGCCAGCAGCGCCTTGCCGACCCCGGAGCCGCCGACGCTGACCACGCAGACCGGCTCGTCGGCGCCGTAGCCAAGCTCGGCACGCACCCCCGCGCGGTCGGCGACCCTTGCGGGGGAGAACCCCGTCACGTAGCCGGCGAAGCTGAAATGGCGCTCGGTCCACTCGCGGATCGACGGCAGCCCGGGGCCAAAGGTGTCCGGCACGATGTCGTCGGCTTCACCGATGAAGATCGCGCGGTCGCGGACGCGCGGGAAGCGAGCGATGTGTTCGATCATCTCGGCGTTGTAGTCGGCGGTCAACAGCGCCTCCTGCGCACCGCCGCCGGGCATCGGCAGATAGCCGACGAAGTCGGTCAGCCAGGCGTACGAGGCCGTCTTCCGTTCGGGATTCTCGTGCAGGTAGTAGTCGACGTCCCACGCCTCGTCGCCGATCCAGAGGTCGTAGTTCTCCGCGGCGGCGAGCTCATCGAAGACCATGAAATTGGCAAGCAGGATCTCGTCCATCCTGCGCAGCGCTCCAAAGCAGTGCAGCTCGTGCCCGCGTGCCTCGGCCTGCATGTGGCCCGATTCGCTGGCGAGCTCGGCGCTCGCGGGATGGACGCGCTCGCCTCGCTCCTCGAGCACGGCGGTCACCGGGTGCTGAGCAAGCCACTCGATCTCGAGCTCGGGATCGAGCGCGCGCAGCTGATCGGCGATCGCGAGGTCACGCCGGACGTGGCCGAGGCCGATCGGCGAGGAGACGTACAGCGCGCGCTTGGTCCGGGACCGAGCACGGGTCCAGCGGGAGCGTGGCGGCGCCACCGAGCCGATGAACTCGCGCAGCTCAAGGTTGAACCGCACTGGATCGCGCGCGTTCGGAATGTGTCCGCCCCCCTCGAAGGTGACCAGCCTGCCGCCGCTCAACCGGGCCGCCTCGGCGCCGACCGAATGAGGCACGATCGCGTCCTCGTCACCGTGGATCACCAGCACCGGGCAGCTGACGCGCGAGCACAGCGCAGCCATCTGGTCGGCCCCGAGCGCCGGCACCTCTGACGCGATCAGCGCCTCGGCGTCGGTGTCAAGCCCCCAGCCGACGCAGTCCTCGATCTGCCTGGTCGAGTGCGGCTCGGTGAACGCCTGACCGAAGAAGAACTCGAGCTCGCTCCCGAAGCCGCCGAGCTGGCGCTGGCCCCCGAGGGCGCCCCGATGTTGGTCTCGACGCGGATCTCGCACGCGTTCCTGCGACGCGTTGGCAGCTTGGATGAGAGCGCGAGACGGGCGCTCGGACTCGCCGCGACGAGCGACAGCGGCGACCTCGCGATCCTCCAGCACGCGGCCCTGCGGCTTGGGGTGGAGCTGTCCGGGCTCGAGGCCGCCGAGGCCGCGGGGCTGGTCACGCTCGGGGCGGGCTCGGTCGAGTTTCGCCACCCGCTCGCCCGTTCGGCGATCTACGCCAACACCCCCGCCCCGCTGCGGCGCCAAGCCCACCGTGCTCTGGCCTCAGCGCTACCCGACCGCGATATCGACCGCCGCGCCTGGCACCTCGCGGCGGCCGCTGTGGGCGCCGATGACGCGGCCTGCGCGGCACTCGAGCAGGCCGGGGAGCGGAGCGTCGAGCGCAGCGCCTACGCCACCGGGGCGGCGGCATTCGAGCGCGCCGCGAGACTCGCGCCGGACGCCGAACGGCGCGCGCGACTGCTGCTCGAGGCGGCGCGGACGGGATGGCTCGCCGGCCTCGCGGATCGGGCAGTGCTGATGCTCGACGAGGCTCGCCGCGCGACCGCCGACGTTCACCGGCTGGTCGCGATCGACCACCTGGCCGGACACATCGCGACGCGCCGCGGGTCGGTGATGCGGGGCCACGCGATCCTCGTACAGGCTGCTGAGCGCGCCGACCCCGAGCAGGCGGTCGAGATGCTGTGCGAGGCTGTCAGCGCCTGCTTCTGGGCCGGCGATTCGAATGAGATGCTGGCGGTCGCCGAGCGCGCCGCGGGCGAACTGCCGCCCGATGCCTCGGCACGGGCCCGCTTCTTGTCGGCGACCGCGCTTGGTATGGCACGAATCGTTGGCGGCGACGCGGCGGCTGGTGCGGAGGCGATCCACGAGGCGATCGCCGTCGCCGAGAGCTCACCGGAGCTGCGCGACGATCTCCAGCTGCTCCCGTGGCTGGCGGTAGGGCCGCTGTTCGCGCCCGAGGCAGAAGCCGGACGCTCGCTGCTCGATCAAGCACTGGGGGCCGCGCGAGCGCGGGCCGCGGTCGGGGCGCTGCCGTTCGTCCTCAACCTGATCGCCCGCGACCAGGCGACGACCGACCGGTGGGCGGTCGCCGAGGCGACCTACCGCGAGGCGATCGATCTGGCCCGCGAGAGCGAGCAGCGCACCGAGCTCGGACTGGGGCTTGCGGGTCTCGCATGGCTCGATGCTCGCCGCGGCCGCGAGGCGGAGTGCCGGACGCGAGCGGCTGAGGCGCTGTCGCTCGCAGAACAGCTCGGCACGCGACTGCACGCGATCTGGGCGACGGCGGCGCTCGGAGAGCTCGAGCTCGGGCTCGGGGATGTGGCGGCGGCCGTGGGGCAGTTCGAGCGTCAGCGTGACCTGCTAGCCGAACTGGCGATCACCGACGTTGACCTCTCCCCTGCCGCCGACCTCGTCGACGCCTCTCTCCGGCAGGGCCGGGGCGACGACGCCGAGCGGCTCGCGTCGGAGCTGACCTCAGCCGCTCGGGCCAAGGGCCAGCCCTGGTCGCTGGCGCGGGCGCTGCGTTGCGCCGGCCAGGTGGCCGCTGAGGCCGATTTCGAGGCGCTGTTCGAGCAGGCGCTGCAACAGCATGAGCTGACGCCAGATGGTTTTGAGCTCGCGCGCACGCGGCTCGCGTACGGCGAGCGGCTGCGCCGCGCCCGCAACCGGGTGCGGGCCCGCGCACAGCTGCGAAGCGCGGTGGAGATCTTCGAGCGCCTCGACGCCCAGCCGTGGGCGGAGCGCGCCCGGGCCGAGTTCGCCGCCACCGGCGAGACGCTCCGCCGCCGCGACCCGAGCACGATCGACGAGCTGACGCCGCAGGAGCTCCAGATCGCGCTGCTGCTGGCGAACGGCAAGACGACGCGCGAGGCAGCTGCGACCGTGTTTTTGAGCCCGAAGACGATCGAGTACCACCTGCGCCACGTCTACCAGAAGCTTGGGATTCGCTCGCGCGACGAGCTCTCGAGAGTGTTCGCCGAGCAGTTGCCGGACGACGCCGGATCGGCCTCAGAGCGCCGGCCGGCCGCGCCGCGGTGAGTGGCGCTTGCGCCCCGCGGGAAGATTGAGGGCAACGCGACCACAGGAGGCGCAATGGAGAGTTGGGACATTCGCTCGCTGGACCTCGAGCCCCGCCACCCCCAGGTGCTGCGCTCCGACGAGGAGACGCGGGCGATCGTGATCCACCTGCCGGCCGGCGAGGAGCTCGCCGACCACCAGGTCCACGAGCGGGCATACCTGCTCGTCGTCGACGGTCAGGTCGAGATCCTCAGCGAGACCGAGACGGCGGTCGGCGGCGCGGGCTTCCTGTTGCACTTCGCCCCCAACGAGCGCCGCACGGTCCGCGCTGTCAGTGACGCGCGGCTGTTGCTGCTGCTGGCGCCGTGGCCGGGCATCGGGCACCCGTCCCGGGTCGCCGCGGCGCGCGGTGAGGCCTGAGCGCTCGACGCTAATCCGACCCCTGGTGCGACGCGCCCGCGGTCGCGACATCCCTCGCGTATGTGTCGCGGGCTCGCAGCATGATCACGCCGGCCGCCGCCAGGGTCCCGAGCAGCAGCAGGAAGCTGATCTCGAGCCCGCGGGCGGCCCCGGGCGAGACCAGCGCCGGATGCGTGCCGACCGGCGCCTGTTTGGGGGCGATGCCGGCGATCAGGTCGGCGAGCCCGCCGAACACGATCGGCGCCAGCGCCTGGGCGAGCGAGCGCGCCACCGTGCGGGTACTCTCGGCGCGCCCCCACAGCCCGGCCGGCATGATGTCGAGCCGCGCCGCGTCGAGCGGCGGGTTGGCGGCCGACAGCAGCCCGGCGCCGGCGACGTCGAACCACAACGCCGGCGTCAGGTGGCTGCCGAGCACCCCGGGCACCAGCAGCGCGGCGGCCCCGAGGTAGCAGACCGCCGGGACCCAGATCCGGGCCTCGAGCGCGCCGCGCCTGACCATTGCGTCGGTCACGCGGCCGCCGACCAGCGTCCCGATCATCGCGCCGCCGACGAGCAGCGCCAGGGCCAGCTCGGCGGTCGCCTGGTTGACGTGGTAGTGACCGCGGACGAACAGCAGCGCGAACGTCGACAGCCCCGCGAAGTAGAAGTACCCCAGCGACGAGCTGATGATCAGCAGGACGTTGGTCGGGATCGAGAGGATGTAGCGCACCGCCGCCCCGAGGCTGAGCGTCCGCGGATCCTCTGACAGGA
The DNA here is from genome assembly GCA_963770885.1 of uncultured Solirubrobacterales bacterium. Lineage (GTDB taxonomy): Bacteria > Actinomycetota > Thermoleophilia > Solirubrobacterales > Solirubrobacteraceae > Palsa-465. The sequence continues at coordinate 57,816 of CAVYRI010000009.1, forward strand.
CGAGGTTGGGGTCGGGGCGGACGCCGCGCTGTCGGGCTGCCTCGTGGACCGGATCGTCGGCGTGCGACGAGGGCTCCTGTTCGCGATCCGGGTCCGCCTTGGCCCGCTGCGCCTCCTGCGCGGCCTCGTGGAGGTCGACGACGCCCGGCTCGAGACGGCTCTGGCCGCCGCGCAGCGGCTCGGGAACCGTCCGGTACAGCTCGCGCGCGAGGAAGAACCCGGGGATCGCCAGCAGGACGAACGCGGCCCGCCACGAGATCAGGCTCGCAACGCTGCTGCTGATGATGAAGCCGACCGCCGTCCCTGCGATCTCGCCGCCGAGGATGTACGCATACACCTGACCTCGCTCCCGGGCCGGGAAGTAATCGCCGGTCAGCGACGCGATCGACGGGCCGGCTGTCGCGACCACGGCACCGAGCAGGACCCGCGTCAGCAGCAGGCCCGAATAGCTGCCCGAGAAGGCGCTCGCGAGCGACGCGATGCTCCACAGCACGATGCTGAACGAGAGGATCGGAATTCGCTTGATCCGGTCGACCAACAGTCCGACGGGGATCGTGCACACGGCCCCGATCAGCAGCGTGACCGAGCTCAGCAGACCGATCTTGGTGTTGCCGATGTGCAGCGCATGCTCGAGCTGGGGGGCGACCGCCCCGACGGTCGCGGTGTCGGCGCCGTTGAGCGCGAGCACGCCCCCGAAGATCGTGATCACCCGTGCTCGAGCCGGCCCGCCGACGCGCTTGACGACCTCGCCGCGGACGAACCGTGCCGTCCACCGCGTGCTGCTCATCGTCGCCCGCCCGGCCCAGGCCGCGAAGTCTCTGCCCGTCATCGCCACATCACCCGCGATCGCGCGGCCGGCTGATGGCGACCTCGCGCCAGACCGGACGGATGGGACTGCGAACGCCTCAGCCGCTGGCCCGTCAGCCGCCGATGTAGGACATCTCGACCTTCGCGGACCGGTGCGTCCGCGCGTGGCGCAGTTCCGAGTACCGGTCGGCGCGGGCGCCCCAGATCGATGCGATCGTCTCGGTCACGTCCTTGTCTGTCGCGTCGCTGCGCACCAGCGCCCTGAGGTCGTGACCCTCGGTCGCGAACAGACACGTGTAGAGCTTGCCGTCCGCGGACAGCCGCGCTCGCGTGCAGGCGCCGCAGAACGGCTGCGTGACTGACGAGATGATGCCGATCTCGCCGCCGCCGTCGCAGTAGCGGTAGCGGGCCGCGACCTCGCCCGAGTAGCTGCGTTGCAGAGGCTCCAGCGGCCAGCGCTCATCGACCGCCGCGACGATCTCAGCGGCGCTGACGACCTCGTCCATCCGCCACCCGTTCGTGTTGCCGACGTCCATGTACTCGATGAACCGCAGCACGTGACCGCTGCCGCGGAAGTGCTCTGCCATCTGCGTGACGCAGTGATCGTTGACGCCGCGCTTGACGACCATGTTGACCTTCACCGGCGCGAGCCCGGCGGCGGCCGCGGCCTCGATCCCCGCGAGCACCCGCTCGACCGCGAAACCGACGTCGTTCATCGCCTCGAACGTCTCGTCGTCGAGCGCGTCGAGGCTGACCGTGACGCGGGTCAGGCCGGCGGCCTTGAGCGACCGCGCCTTGGCGGCGAGCGCCGAGCCGTTGGTCGTCAGCGCGATATCGGTGATCCCGTCGATCGCGGCGAGCATCGAGATCAGCTGCTCGAGATCGCGGCGCAGCAGCGGCTCACCGCCAGTGAGGCGGACCTTCGTGACCCCGTGGCCCGCGAACGCCGTGGCGAGCCGGGTGATCTCCTCAAACGTCAGCAGCTGCGCGCGCGGCAGAAACGCGAAGTCACGCCCGAAGACCTCCCTGGGCATGCAGTACGTGCAGCGGAAGTTGCAGCGGTCGGTGACCGAGATTCGCAGGTCGCGAACGGGCCGGTCGCGGCGGTCGAGCGCAGCAGTCATCACCAGCCAGACTACTGAGGGCGCGTCGGGAGCCCTGGCGTGCCCCGAGCCCGACGGGGCCGCCGCTCAGCCGCGGCGCTTGTAGTAGTCGGCGTTGCGCTGCGAGAAGGCCTGCCACTCCTCGGGCAGCTGATCCTCGGCAAAGCAGGCATCGACCGGGCATGCCTCGACGCACGCGTCGCAGTCGATGCATTCCTCCGGATCGATGTACAACATCGGCTCGTCGTCGAATCCGGGCTCGTCCTGGGTCGGATGGATGCAGTCGACCGGGCACACCTCGACACACGAGAGGTCCTTGGTTCCGATACAGGGCTCGGCAATCACATACGTCATATGCGGGCTCTCCTGCTGGTCTTCACGACGGTCAGGATCGCACCTCAACCTGGGTTGAAGTCAAGCGGGAAGCGCTGCGCTGTCTCCGCGACGCCGCAGTGGAGCCCAGACGCTGGTCCCGTCGATCCGGGAGCGCCCGCTCGTCGAACATCCGGCAGACGTCGATCGAATCGCAGTCGCACTTGCTGCAGACCTCGAGCAGCTTCCGGACCGAGGTCGCCTGCTCGATCAGCTCGTCGAGCTGCGGGAGCTTCATCAGCGCCAGCTCGCGCAGCCGCTCCTGGGCTGGCTGATCGCGCGAGCCGAGCAGCTCGCGGATCTCGGGCAGCGTGAAGCCGACCCGCTGCGCCGCATCGACGATCCGCAACCGCTGCAGCACCTGCTCTGAGTAGCAGCGCCTGCCTGCGACACGGTCGGGCTCGGGCAGCACGCCGATCGTCTCGTAGTAACGAATCCGGGATGCGGTCATGCCGGCTCGCCTCGCGACCTCACCGATCGTCATCTGTCCGCTGTCATCGTGCACCGAGGCTGATCGCGGTCAAATCTACCGTTCGCCCCGCGGACGTCCCGCTCCACCGCCGGGCGGATCGAAGCCGGCGCCGGCCGCCACAAGGAGCCATGGGATGCCTTCTGGGGTCAGCGCTACGCGCAGGTCAAGGATCGCGATGGCGCACGCTCACCGCGGCCGCGGGCGTGCCTGGCCGCTGTACTCCTCGTTGGGCAGCATGTTGGTCGCCATCGCCATCCGGTTGGTGAGGTTGTACATCGCCGCGATCTCCGCGACGTCCCACGCCTCCTCGAGTGTCAGCCCGGCACCGAGCAGCGTCTGAAGATCGTCGCGTGTCAGCTCGCGGGGGCGAAGCGTCAGCTTCTCGGAATAGGCGCAGATCGCGGCCCGCCTCGGATCAAGGCCGGCCCGCCGCCAGTCGTAGGAGATCCGCTCGCCGAGCACCGGGTCTCCGAGCTCCGCGCGCAGTGCCGCCCCGTGCGCGACGAGGCAGTAGAGGCAGCCGTTCGCCGAGCTGACAACGACCGCGATCATCTCCCGGTCGGCCGCGGTGAGATGATCGGTCGGCTCGTGCAGCTGGCGGAAGTGAGCAAACCATGCGCTCAGCCGCTGGGGCCGAAACGAGTACACGCGAAACACATTCGGCACAAACCCGAGCCGCTCCCGGGCCTTGGCAAACAGGCGCTGCAGATCGGACGGGAGCTCGCGTTCGTCGGGCACCGGGAACCACGATCCGGTGTCGCTCGTCTGGTCTGGGTCCGCCGTCAGCGCGCCTGCATCGGCGTCACTGGTCTGGTCTGAGTCCGCCATCACCGCACCCGCCCGCTATCGCTTGGGCGGCAGCGACCGGGCGCAGGCGACGCCCCGCTGCACCCATCGTTCGAGCTGGCGTTTGGTCTTGACACCCTCGGCCTGGACCCGCAGCCAGCCGTCCATCGCCCGGCCGCGCATCACGAACGGTTCCGCATAGGGCTTGGCCAACAGCGCCTCGGTCTGATCGGGATCGATCCGCAGCAGCAGGCCGCCGCTACGGCTGACGCTGACCGACATGTTCCCCCCGATCAGGAACGCCAGGCCGCCGAACATCTTCTTCTCGGTCAGGCGTGGCTCGTCGGCGATGAGCTCTCGGATCCGGTTCGCCAGGTCCTCGTCGTAGGCCATCACAGCGCATTATCTCCGGTCGGCGCGGGCGCCCGCAGCCACCCCTTCGCGGCCCGCACATTGCGGCCACGTTGGGAGTCACCGGTGTTCGGTTAGCGACCGCGGGTGGGCGCGTTAGCACCTTGCGACGGGTCCGTTAGGTGGTACCAAAACAGCCAACGGACGTGCTTAATCTGGAGCTTGTGGAGCCCGAGCGCACCGAGGGTCCGACCGAGCGAGGCACGCTGGAGAGCCGGCAGAACCGAGCCACGCTGGAGGCGTGCCTGCGACGTTGCCGAGTGGCCGTCGCGCTGTTCGCGGTCGCGGCCGTGATCGCCGCCCTGCCTGCCGTGCTCGGCGGGACCGCCGTGGCCCACCGCCAGCACCCGGCCGCGCCGACCGCCTCGGTCACACCCGGCACGGGGGCCCAGCGCCACGGCCACAGCGGTCGCGCAGGCCGCGCCGATCACGCGGCTCGCAACCGTCAGCGCCGACGGGCCGCCGCGGGTCACAAGCGCCCCAACATCGTGTTCGTGCTCACCGACGACCTGTCGATGGACCTGATCCGCTACATGCCCCAGGTCCAGGCGCTCGAGGCACGCGGGCTGACGTTCACCAACTACTTCGTCTCGGACTCGCTCTGCTGCCCGTCGCGAGCCTCGATCTTCACCGGCAACTACCCCCACGACACCGGGGTGTTCACCAACACCGGACCACACGGCGGGTTCAACGCCTTCCATGCCCGCAACGAGCAGCAGCACTCGTTCAATGACGTGCTGCAGCGGGCCGGGTATCGCACGGCGATGATGGGCAAGTACCTGAACGGCTATCTCGACGATCCCGGCCAGGCGTCGGTGCCCCCCACCTACGTGCCCCCGGGGTGGAACGAGTGGGACGTCGCCGGCTGGGGTTACCCCGAATACAACTACGAGCTCAACCACGACGGCACGGTCCTCGACTACGGCCATCGGCCGAAGGACTACCTGACCAACGTGCTGACTCGCGACGGCGTTCACTTCATCGATCGCTCGGCGCACTCGCACCATCCGTTCTTCCTTGAGCTGGCCACCTTCGCACCCCACACGCCGTACACGCCGGCGCCGCGTTACAAGCGCGCCTTCCCGGGCCTGAAGGCGCCCGAGCCACCGAGCTTCGACGCGATGCCGACTCACGCGCCCGATTGGCTGCTCGACCATGCTCCGCTCACCCCGCGCCAGATACAGCGGATCAACCGCGTGTTCCGCAAGCGCGTCCAGGCGGTGCAGTCGGTCAACAACATGATCGCCCGGATCCAGGCGGCGCTCGCGGCGCACCGGATGCTGCACAACACCTACATCGTGTTCAGCTCCGATAACGGGCTGCATACCGGCGAGTACCGGCTGATGCCGGGCAAGCTGACCGCGTTTGACACTGACATCCACGTGCCGCTCGTGATCGCCGGGCCGGGGATCCCGGCCGGCTCGACGACGAGCGCAATGGCCGAGAACGTCGATCTCGCCAAGACGTTCGCGCACCTTGCCGGCAAGAGCATGCCATGCGACGGCCACAGCCTTGTGCCGCTGCTCCGGGGCGGCGAGCCGGCAGGCTGGCGCGACGCGGTGCTGATCGAACACCACGGCCCGGTCATGAGCCGGGACGACCCCGACATCCAGAACCGGGTGAGCGGAAATCCACCGAGCTATGAGGCGATCCGGACTCCGTACCTCCTGTACGTCGAGTACCGCAACGGACAGCGCGAGCTTTACGACCTCCAGACCGACCCCTGGGAGCTGCACAACATCGCCGACTCGGTCAGCCCGGCCGAGCTCGCCCAGCTCCACGACTCGCTTCTGGCGCTGGAGCACTGCCACACCGGTACGACCTGCTGGGCCGCGGGCCACGTCAAGGCGACAGTCGCAAGCCTCGCTCGGGCTCGCCGGCGCTGACCGCCCCAGGCCGAGGAGCCGGCCTTCGTGTGATCGACGCTCGACGCTAGACGACGCGTGTCGGGACCGAACCGGACAGCGTCCCCCCCGAGCTGTCGAGCGCCTCGGCAGCCAGCCACGCCGGGGCGTGGCGGACGATGATCTGCGTCTCGAAATCAGCCACCGCCGCGGTCCCGAGCTCGCTCAGCCGGTCCGGCTGTGACCCGCCGAGCACGCGCCAGAACTGATGCTCGGTCGCGCCGTTCCAGCTCGCGTAGAGACGCGCGTGAGGCGATGCGCGGACGACGGCGATCTCTGGCCGCGCCGCGGGGACCCCTGTCCATGGCTGCATGAACGCCCGGTAGGAGATCGCGCCCGTCGCCAGCCGGCCGTCGAGCAGGACCGACCCCGAACTCGAGTAATGGGTGAAGTAGCTCGAGTCACCCCAGCCGATGAACCTCCCGCCGCCGTCACTCTGATCGAGGTCCTGGACGCTGCCGAGCGCCGGCGAGAGGATCGGCGGCCGGTGCTTGGACTGCGTGACCATCTTGGCCGTGAAGGCCTGCTCGTCGACCGCGAGCACGAGGCCACGAGACTGTCGCGCCTCGCGCGGCGGCCCCGCCTCGTTGTCGAAGATCGTCACGATTCCGCCGTCGTGAGGCCGGACGTGATGCTGGAAGGCGAAGTGGGCGCCGGGGCCGATCCTGAAGTCACTGCGTTTGCCACCGAGGGTCCAGAGCACCTCGCCCGTCTGCCGGTGGACCTTGTAGATCGACCACGTGTTGCGCCCCGAGATCAGCAGATGGCCGTCGCTCGGATCGATCGCGATCGAGTTGATGTGGAAGTAGTCCCACGGGATCGTCGGGTCGTCGGGTGCCGCGTGGTATGAGTCGATGAAGCCGACGTGCTCGTCGGTCCGCCACTGGAACAGGACCCTGCCGGTCGCGACGTCGACTTCCTGCGCGACCCCGTAGAGGTATCGCCCGCGCCGGCTGCCGTCCGGGTGCGGCAGCTCCGCCTCCGAGCTGCCGTAGCAGGTGAACAGAGCGGTGCCGGAGTCGGTCAGCACGAACTCGTGTAGGTCCCCCTTGTAGCCGTTGCCGGCGTGCACCTGAGCGACGCGCTGGTAGCGCTGGTCGACAAGCTCGTAGTGGCCCTCCCCGTGAGCCGCGACGACCGCTCCCTGCCACCACGTCAGCACCGGCCTGCCGCGATAGGACTGGACGCGGACGTTCATCGCCCGCATCGCCGGGGTCGGCCGGTTGGAGACGGGTCCGAACCACACCAGCCGTCCCTCAGGGTCAAAGATCAGCGGACCCTGCTGGCCCGGGCCGGCGTGGGCGTCGGTCAGGATCAGGTCACTCGGCGGTTTGGACTGCCGGTGGGCGATGATCACCTTGGGCGGCCGCAGGTGCGGCTCGGAGAGGAACGTCTGGGTGCGACCGAAGGTGTGCACCGAGGCGGCCGAGGCGAGGGTCGCGGTCGGCTTGGCCGAGCCGCCGCAGGCCGCGAGCCCGGCAGCGGCCGCCGTCGTTGTGGCGGCGACCAGGAACGTCCTGCGGGTGATCGGCTCGGCCCAGCCGTTCTCAACGGGATCTGAGTGCGCGGTCATTGAGGTCAGCGAAGCGCCTTGGGATACGGAGGGCACGGCCAGCCCGCGTTGAGGAGGGCGGGACGGCTGCTGGCCAGCCGCGTTCACTATATGCGCACGTCGGGTCGGGAAATGCCATTGTCCCGCGGGTGCCGATCTCAACGCAACATTCACCGATCGTCCCGGCGATCGATCCCGGCCGGGTCGGCTGATGCGGGTCGTCGTCGTCGGCGGCGGGATCCTCGGTCTGGCAACCGCTCGCCTGATTCGCACATCGATCGCCGACGCCGAGGTGGTCCTGGTCGAGAAGGAGGCGTGGCTCGCCCGCCATCAGACCGGCCACAACAGCGGCGTCGCGCACGCGGGTCTGTACTACACGCCCGGTTCGCTGAAGGCGAGGCTGTGCCGGCGCGGGCTGGGGCTTCTGCGTGACTACTGCGCTGCCAACGATGTCCCTTATGCCGCCTGCGGCAAGGTGGTCGCGGCGACCGAACCACACGAGCTGGCCCCCTTGCACCGGCTGGCGGAGCGCGCGCAGGCCAACGGGGTGCCAGGACTGCGCTGGCTCGAGGGCGCCGAGCTGGCGCAGGTCGAGCCCGAGCTGCAGGCGATCGCGGGGCTGCACTCGCCCGAGACCGCGATCGTCGACTTCGGGGCGGTCGCGCGGGCGCTCGCCGTCGAGCTCGCCGCTGCGGGAGGCGAGCTGCGTACCGGTGCCGAGGTGACCCGGATCGTCCGTCGCGCGGCCGGCGCCGAGCTCGAGCTCGCCGACGGCGGCACGCTCGGAGCCGACCGCGTGATCGTCTGCGCCGGACTGCAGGCCGATCGCCTCGCGCGAGCCTCCGGCGAGCCGGCGGAGCCGCGGATCGTGCCCTTCCGGGGTGAGTATTGGCAGCTGCGACCGCAGCGAACGAGCCTCGTGCGCGGTCTGATCTACCCGGTCCCGGACCCTTCGCTTCCGTTTCTCGGCGTCCACCTGACCCGCCGGATCGACGGCTCGGTCTGGCTGGGCCCCAACGCGATCCTGTCGGCGGCGCGCGAGGGGTACCGGCGCGGCGCAGTCAGCGTGCGAGACGTGGCCGACACGCTCAGCTGGCCCGGAACGTGGCGGATGCTCGGACGCCATTGGCGCGCGGCGGCGGGCGAGCTGCGCCGCTCGCTGCGCAAGCGGGCCTTCATCGCCGAGCTTCAGCGCTACGTTCCGTCGCTGCAGCCCGATGACACCGTCCGCGCGCCCGCGGGGGTGCGGGCGCAGGCGCTCGATCGCGACGGGGCGCTCGTCGACGACTTCCGTCTCGGGATCGCGGGCAGCGTCGTCTGGGTCCGCAACGCCCCATCGCCGGCGGCTACCTCGTCGCTGGCGATCGCCGAAGAGCTCTGCGATCGGGCATTCAGGTAGTGCGCATTCGGGAAGAAGTCGCGATCATGGGCGTCTGAGCCAGTCAGGAGCCCGATCGCGACCGCGAGCCCATCTCCGCCAGCCACCCAGATCAAAGGAGACTCATGCGAAAGCCACTATTTCTCGCCGCCGGTGTCAGCGCGCTCGTGCTGGGACTGGCTGCCTGCGGCTCGAGCAGCAGCTCCTCGTCCTCGTCGTCGGCGGCGGCGACCGGTGGCGGCAGCACCGCCACCTCGTCGAGCGCGGTGAACTCGGGCGCCGGTGGAGCCGCCGTCGCCTCGGCCAGCCAGGCGATCGCGGCCGACCCCAGCGGTCAGCTCGCCTACACCAAGAAGACGCTGACCGCCAAAGCGGGGACCGTCAAGATCGCGTTCACGAACAAGTCACCGCTGTCGCACAACCTGACCATCCAGAAGGGAACCAACGGCTCGATCGTCGGAGCGACCCCGACCTTCCAGGGCGCCACCAAGGTCTTGTCGGTGAAGCTCGCCCCCGGCACCTACACGTTCTTCTGCAGTGTCCCGGGTCACCGCATGGCCGGGATGGTGGGCACGCTGACCGTGCAGTGATCGGCCCAGCCGCGCCGTCAGCGGCGATTGCCGAGCCGCTCGAGCCCGGCCAGCACATCGAAATAGCGGGTCGGCATCAGCCGCGCGAGCGCATCGAAAAAATACGCATCGGGACCGACGAGGATCCGGCTCTGGCCGGCCTTGGCACGCTCGTGGATGATCTCCGCCGCCCGTTCTGGCGTCGTCTGAGCCAGCTTGTCGAACATCTCCGCCGCCTGCTGGTGGGTCAGGTCGGGCTGCGATGGGTGGGCGTGGAAGCGGGCGTTGCGGGCGATGTTGGTCTTCACCCCACCGGGATGGACGGTCGCAGCACGCACGCCGGTGCCCCTGAGCTCCTGCCGAAGCGAATCGGTGAACCCGCGGACCGCGAACTTCGAGGAGCAGTAGGCGCTCTGATGGGGCATCCCGACCAGCCCGAAGACGCTCGAGGTGTTGACGATCACCCCCGAGTCCTGGGCGAGCAGGATCGGGAGAAACGCCCGCACGCCGTTGACGACCCCGTAGAAGTTGATCTCGAACACCCATTCGTCGTCTTCGATCGACCCCTCGGCGATGCTCTGGGAAGTGGCCACGCCGGCGTTGTTGAACACCATCCCCAGCGGCGCGGGCGCCCACTGCGCCACCTCAGCGGCGAACGCGAGCTGCGCGTGGCGATCGCGGACATCGAGCCTGCGGGCGAGGACCGGGCCGCTGATCGTGTCAACCGTCGCCTGCAGGCCCTCCTCGTCCTGATCGACGATCGCCACCGGGCAGGCGTGCGCGGCGAGCCGCTGCGCCATCGCGCGGCCGATACCCGACGCGGCGCCGGAGACGAACGCGGTGCGGCCGTCGAGCGGGATCATCGTCTTGCGCCACATCGCCCGACCGTGTCTGCGATCAGCGCCTACAGCAGCGCGCCGGTCAGGATCGACTTGACCGTCGCGCCGGCGCTCGCCCGCAGCTCGCGCACATCGCGCCCACGCTGAAGTGAGATCACGGCCAGCTCTCGCAGCCCGCCGACGATGATGATCGCGGTGTCCATGTTCAGTGGCCGCGACGCGAGCTCGGGCCGCGCGGCGCGTCCGGATTCGACCAGTGCCACGAGCAGCGCCGCGAACCGCTCGAGCGTCGCGAGCCCGCGCTCGGAGCCGGCGCGCCCGAGCGCCGGGAGCTCGTTGACGAAGCTCGCGTACAGCGCCGGCTGCTGGCTGACGTTGTCGATGTAGGCGTCGACGGCAGCATCGACCTGCTCATCGAGCGTCCGGTCGGGATGGACCGCGGCCGCGACCTGTTCCATCATCGCGTCGTTGGTCGCATCGAACAGCGCCAGAAAGCACCCGTCGCGATCCTCGAAGTGCTCGTAGAAGTTGCGCCGCGACGTGCGGGCGATCCGGACCACGTCGGCGACGGTCGTCTCCCGGTAGCCCTTCTCCTTGATCGACTCGGCCATCGCCGCGATCAGCCGGTCGCGATGGCCGACGGGCTCGGACACCCGTGCCGAACCGGGGCCGGCCGTCTGCTCCGCGATCCCCGCGCTCGAGCGCCTCGTCGACATCCCCGTCACGGTATCGAGCCGCCGCGACGTTGGGCGGCTGCACGCCGTCAGGCCGCGTATCGCCGCGTGACCTGGACGCGCGCCCCGTGGCTCGGAATCGTGGTCACGTTGCGCTGGCGGGCGCGCTCGGGTCTCGGATCGGGAGCGATCAGGTCGGTCCGCCGCGCGATCGCCGCCAGGACCACGCGCTGCTCGGCCATCGCCAGCGAGGCGCCGAGGCAGCGCCGGATGCCGCCACCGAACGGCATCCAGGTGTACGTGCCCGGCTTGCGGCCGACGAACCGCTCGGGGCTGAACGCGAATGGATCGGGATACACGTCTTCGCGGTGGTGCAGTGCCACGATGCTGACCGCCACCGCGGTCTCAGCGGGCACCACGTACTCGCCGAACCGCCACGGGCGCTTGACCAACCGGACGACGATCGGGATCACCGGGCGGTTGCGCATCCCCTCGTGGATCGTGGCCTCAACGTACTCGTCAGCCTCGGGACCGCCTGCGCGGACGAGATCGCGCAAGCGGTCGTACGCGGCCGGCGTGCGAAGCAGGCGCTCGAAGATCCAGGCCAGCGAGTTGGCCGTCGTCTCATGCCCGGCGAGGACCAGCGAGAGCAGCTCGTCGCGCAGCTCCTGGTCGGTCAGCGGCTCGCCCTGCTCGTCGCGCGCGTGCAGCATCAGCGAGAGGATGTCCGTCCGCTCGCCCTCACGTTCGCCGGCGGCACGCCGCTCCGCGATCAGCGCGAACAGCTCGCGATCGACGGTCCCGATCATCTTCCGCAGGATTCCGGTCGCCTCGGTTCGCGACGCGTTGCGAAGCTCGATCACCGTGAACATCGGGTTCGTCGAGATGCCGAGCATCCTCCGGACGGTTTGGCGGATCCGGTGCTCGGTCGTCCCGGGAGCGGGACGGCCCTCGATTCCGAAGACGCCGTTCATGATCACCTCGAGCGTGACCGCCTGCATCCGCGGCCCGAGCGCGAATGGCTCCTGCAACGGCCACTGGTCGATCTCGCGCTCCGCGACGTCCGAGATCATCTGCACGTAGCGCTGGACGGCCTCGCCGTGGAACGGCGGCAGCAACAGCTTGCGCTGGCGCATGTGTCGCTCGCCGACCGAGGTCAGAATCGAGTTCGGGCCAAGGATCGGCCGTAGCGGACTCTCGCCCGTCAGTGACGGCGCATCCTCGGGCTTGGCCATCATCAGCGAGCGCACGTGATCCGGGTGGCAGGTGACGACGAACCCGCCCCGGCGGGCGACGATCCGTATCTGCCAGACGTCACCGAAGCGACGGTGCGATCTCAGGTTGAAGGACAGCGGGCGGGTGCCGAACCTGATCGTCTGCAGCCACGCGGGCAGCCCGTCACCCGGTGGCATCCGGATCGGCTCGCCCGCCTCGATCGGGCCCGCCGCTGACGGGGGCGCCTCGGGGAACGGCGGCGGGGTCTTGGCTGCCTCGATCTCCTGCTCGGCCAGCGCGGTCACGGTACATCAGTGTACCGGACCGCAACCCCGAGTCAAGAGTGATTTACGAGCTTCGCTTCGCGAACGCCGCGGCCTCGCGCTTGACGACCGTCACCAGGTTGCCGAGTTCGATGTTCGCGTCGAGCAGGTGCAGACCCCACTCGGGCGTCGGGCTCGGCTGTGCCACCTGGGCGCCGTGCTGCGCGCTGATCTCGAGCACGTTCGCCCCGTCCGTTGACTCGCACTGCGCCCTGTAGGCACCGGGTTCGCTGCTCCAGACGGTCGCCGGCTGCGGCTGGGTCAGGTGCAACGCCTCGATTCCGATCGCGATCAGGGTTCCGGGCGCGAATGGCTGGGACGGGAAGACCGGATCGATGTTCGCCGATCCACCGCCGAGCGCCGCCGGGTTGGTGCACAGAACGTGCTCGCCGTGCACCGTGGTACGCCCGAACAGGCTCGGGTTCGGGGGCGTCTGGTCAAAGGTCGAGAAGGCGATCACGCACGCGAGCTGGGTGCCCGAGTGGCACCCGGGAATGTGCTTGAAGGTGCCGCCGACCGCCTTCCCGTCCTTGACGAGCACGTTGCCGCCCATCAGGATCGCGGATAGCAGCCGCTTGCGAACCGACGGCTTGGAATCGACCTGCTTGGCGATCACCTGCTCGAGCACGAACGAGCCCTGCGAATGACCGATCAGCACAAACGGCCGTCCGTGGTTGTACTTCTTCAGGTAGGTCTTGAACGCGTTGGTCACGTCCTCGATCGGCAGGTTGAGCTCGGCGGGCGTTTCCGCGTTGCCCGACTCGAGTGCCGGCACCGTGATCTGCCGGTACATCGGCGCGTACACGCGGCAGTACTGCGAATAGCGCGCCGCCTGGTAGAGGGCGATCGAGCGCTCCTCAGGGTCGATGTTGAGGTTGGCGTTGACCGTGGTCTGGTCTGAGATTGTCGGATAGACGTAGAAGCAGTCGATCTTCGGCTTGCGGACCGCCTTGGGATGGATCACCCGCAGCGGCTGCAGCGTCGGCGAGTAAACGGTCGTCGACAGCCCAGGGGTGCAGGGGTCCGGATGCTGCCCGGGCTTGCAGAGCCAGACGGTCTTCGCGGACGCCGCTGAGGCGCTCGCTGCGCAGATCACCGCGGCGACCGTCAATGCCATCACGAGCTCTACCAACCGACGCGGCCGTGCGGCCTCAGTGATCGACGTCAACCTGTTCCTCCTCCATTTGCTGATCTGGGGCGATCAGATATTGACTGCAATCGGCGGCCGGTGCGCCACCCACGGCGCGGCCTGCTCGACCTGCGCGGCAAGCGAGTAGAGGAGATCCTCGGTGCCGACGCGGCCGACCAGCTGGACGCTGAGCGGCAGCCCATCGCTGCCGAATCCGGCCGGGATCGTGATCGCCGGCTGGCCGGTGAGGTTGAACAGCGCCGTGAACGGCGTGAAGCGGCCCGAGATATCGATCGCGATCGGAGCCGGCTTGCCGTAGCCGCCGATCGCATTGATCGCCGTCTTGGCCAGTCCCGGCGTGACGAGCACGTCGATCCCGTCCCACAGCGACATGATCCGGGCGGTCGTCGCCTCCCGCTTGACGAGCACGGCCTCGCGCCGCGACGGCGGCACGAGACGACGGCCGGCGGCCGCCATCTGTTTGGTCAGCGGCTCGAGCTGGGACGGGTCGGGGACCGTCAGCGACTCCTCGTAGGTCCCGCGGACCCACATCTGCAACAGCTCCAGCAGCGCCAGCTTGTAAGCGGGGGTCCGCTCGACGACCTCGTGGCCGAGCTGCTCGAGCAGCGCGGCCGTGCGCTCCCATGCCTGGCGCTGCTCCGCGGACACGGGCGCGATCACGCCGAGCGGAACCCTGCGTGAGATCGCGATCTTGAGCCTGCCCGGAGACTTGGCCGCCGCCTCGACATAGCTCCCGCTGAACGGAGGCGCCGCGCTGCGCTCGCCCGGCCCGGGGCCGTGCATCACGTCGAGCAGCAGGGCGCTGTCGGCGACCGTCCGCGCGAGTGCCCCGTACACCGACAACCCCATCCAACCCTGCTCTCCGGGCAGCGAGGAAACCCGCCCGCGGGTCGGCTTCATTCCCACCAGCCCGCAGCATGCGGCAGGGATCCTGATCGAGCCGGCGCCGTCGGACGCGGTCGCCGCCGGGATGATCGCGGCCGCGACGGCGCTCGCCGAGCCGCCCGACGAGCCGCCCGGAGTGCGCTCGAGGTTCCAAGGGTTGCGGGTGGTCCCATTGGCTTCGGTGACGGTCCAGGGAAAGATCATCAGCTCGGGCACGTTCGTGATCCCGACCGGGATCGCGCCCGCCGCCCGCAGCCGGCGGATCGCCTCGGCGTCGTCGGTGGCCGGCGGCCCGAAGCTCCTCGATCCCTTGGTCACGGTCTGCCCGGCGACCGGGAGGTCATCCTTGACGGCGATCGGCACCCCGGCCAGCGGCCCCTGATGGCCATCGATCGCGTCGGCCTCGGCGAGCGCCTGTTCGGCGAACGTCGTGCGAAACGCGTTCAGGCTCGGATCGAGCGTCTCAATCCGTCGGATGTGGAGCTCGACGAGCTCGCGTGGGGTTAGTTCACGCGCGCGCACCTCCGCCGCCAGCGCCGTGGGTCCGGCGAACGCGAGCTCGGTGTCGGCGGTGGCGGTCATGAGAGCGCGGTGACGAGCTCGCGGATCGCGCCCGGGTAGCGGTATGTGAGCCCCCCATGCTTGCCCTCGAACAGGTCCAAGGTGTAGCTGACGCCGAGCTTGTCGAGCTCGGCCGCGAACGCCTGCGCGCCGAGGTCCAGATACCACTCGTCGCTGCGTCCCGCGTCGAGGTAGATCCGGCGCATGCCCTTCAGCGCGTCGGCATGGTCGGGCGCCATCCGGACCGGGTCGTGCTTGAGCCACAACTGCCAGATGTCATCGATCAGCCTCCCGGTCTCGATCTGGAACGGGAGCAGCGGCTTCCCCGGGCGGTCGGGGTCGGGTGAGTACACGCACGCCATTCCGTATGCGTTCAGCGCCGCTCCGAAGCGGGCGAAGTCCAACGTCGGGGCGTCCTTCAGCCGCTCGTGGAACACGTCCCAGGAGCCGTCGAAATGGTCGCGCAGAGCCCGTGCGGTCTGCGGGAACTCGGGTTGATAGCAGCACTCGAACAGCGCGTCGCCGGCGTGCGACGCCAGCGCTCCGAAGATGTCCGGTCGCAGCATCGGCACGACCATCGCGCCGTATCCGCCCGAGGACTTGCCGGTCAGCCCACGATGGTCGCGATCGGCGAGCGTCGGATAGTGCTGGTCGATGAACGGGACGACCTCGTCGCACAGGTAATCGAGGTAGCGCCCGGTGCTGGAGGAGTTGAGGAACTGAGAGCCGCCCGTGGACGTCCAGGCGTCGACGAGCACGATCACTGCCGCGGGGCACTCGCCGGCGGCGAACATGGCGTCGAGACGCTCGATGAAGGTCGGCTCGAACGCGGCGCGCCCGAGCCACATGTCCAGCTGCCCGGTGAGGCCCTGGATCACGTACACCGACGGCAGCCGGCGGTCGTCTGAGCGCTCGACGCCGGGCGGGCGGTAGACGTAGAGCGGCCGCCGTGCAGGGTCGCCGAGCGGGTTGTCGGCGAGCAGCTCAGACTCGACTACGAGCTGATCCAGGACACCGGCAAGTGGACGTTCCCATGGCCATCCGGGGGACCCGTCTGTTTCGTGCAAGGTCATGCGTGGAACCTACGGGAAACCGCCGCGGAGGGCCGGGCCCGTGCGGCCCGGTGCACCCGGGTATAGTCGAATTACGGTCCCGCGAGAAGGCGAAAATTGACTGATCGAGCGCAGATCCAGCCACCGAGCACCAATGGCGCCGAAGCGGACCTCGACGCGGTCGAAACGACCGAGTGGCTCGAGGCGCTCGAAGCTGTCGTCAGTCATGACGGCCCCGACCGGGCGCGGCAGATCCTCACCCGCGTCGTCGAGCGCGCCCAGCAGGCGGGCGCCGGCACGATCGCGAGCCTCAACACTCCGTACGTCAACACGATCCCGGTCGATCGTGAGCCTCCGTTCCCGGGCGACGCCAACCTCGAGCGGCGGCTGCGGTCGATCGTCCGCTGGAACGCGATCGCAATGGTCGTGCGCGCGAACAAGGTCTCGTCCGAGCTTGGCGGCCACATCGCCAGCTACCAGTCGCTCGCAGCGCTGTACGAGGTCGGCTTCAACCACTTCTGGCACGCCCCGGGTGACGAGCATGGCGGCGACCTCGTCTACTTCCAGGGCCATTCTTCACCGGGCAACTACGCGCGTGCCTTCCTCGAGGGGCGGCTGAGCCCCGAGCAGCTCGACGGCTTCCGCCAGGAGGTCACAAGGCCGGGCGGGCTCTCCTCCTATCCACATCCATGGCTGATGCCGGACTTCTGGCAGTTCCCGACCGTCTCGCTCGGCATCGGTGCGATCACGTCGGTCTACCAGGCCCGCTTCATGAAGTACCTCAAGGCGCGCGAAATGAGCGACACCGACCATCGCAAGGTGTGGGCGTTCCTCGGCGACGGTGAGATGGACGAGCCCGAGTCGATGGGCTCGATCGGTCTCGCCGGTCGCGAGCAGCTCGACAACCTGATCTGGGTCGTCAACTGCAACCTTCAGCGCCTCGACGGCCCGGTGCGTGGCAACGGCAAGATCATCCAGGAGCTCGAGGCCGACTTCCGCGGCGCCGGATGGAATGTGATCAAGGTGATCTGGGGTGGCCGTTGGGACCCACTGCTGGCGCAGGACACCGATGGGCGGCTGGTGAAGGTGATGGAGGACTGCCTTGACGGCGAGTACCAGACGTTCAAGTCCCGAGACGGCGCCTACGTGCGCGAGCACTTCTTCGGTCGCGACCCGGTCCTGCTCGAGCGAGTGGCGCACATGTCCGACGATGAGATCTGGCTGCTCAACCGCGGCGGGCTGGACCAGCAGAAGGTGTTCGCCGCCTATGACGCCGCGGTCCGGCACACGGGCGCGCCGACCGTGATCCTCGCCAAGACGATCAAGGGCTACGGAATGGGCGTCTCAGGCGAGGGCCAGATGATCACCCACCAGGCCAAGAAGATGACCGAGGATGCCCTGCTCGCGTTCCGCGATCGATTCGAGCTGCCGCTGACCGACGAGCAGGTGCGAGCAGCCGAGTACTACAAACCCGGCGACGACTCGCCCGAGATGCAGTACCTGCGCGACCGCCGCGCTGAACTGGGCGGCGTGATGCCCGTCCGCCGGCGCAAGGCCAAGCAACTCGAGATCCCCGATCTGAGCCTGTTCGACTCCCAGCTGCAGGGCACGGGCGAGCGGGAGATCTCGACCACGATGGCATTTGTGCGTGTGCTCGCGGCACTGCTGCGCGACAAGTCGCTCGGCCGCCACGTAGTGCCGATCGTCCCCGACGAGTCGCGGACATTCGGGATGGAGGGCCTCTTCAGGCAGGTTGGGATCTACTCGCCGGTCGGTCAGCTCTATCAGCCAGAGGACTCAGAGCAGCTGATGTTCTACAAGGAGGATGAGCACGGCCAGATCCTCGAGGAGGGGATCACCGAGGCCGGCTCGATCTCGTCGTTCATCGCCGCCGGCACCTCCTACAGCGCCCACGCGGTGCAGATGATCCCGTTCTACATCTACTACTCGATGTTCGGCTATCAGCGAGTCGGGGACCTCGTCTGGGCCGGCGGCGACAGCCGTACGCGTGGCTTCATGCTCGGCGGCACGGCTGGACGCACGACGCTCAACGGAGAGGGCCTTCAGCACGAGGACGGCCACAGCCACGTGCTGTTCTCGGTCGTGCCCAACTGCCGCGCCTACGACCCCGCATTCGGATACGAGGTTGCGGTGATCATCCACGAGGGCCTGCGCCGGATGGTGGTCGAGCAGGAGGACGTCTTCTACTACCTCACATTGATGAACGAGAACTACGTTCACCCGCCGATGCCCGAGGGGGCGGCCGAGGGCATCCTCAAGGGCATGTACCTACTGCGCGAGGCCCCCGGCGGCCCGGGCCCACGCGTGCAGCTGATGGGGTCGGGAACCATCCTGCGCGAGGTGATGGCGGCCGCCGAACTGCTCGAATCCGACTTCGACATCCGCGCCGCGGTCTGGAGCGCGACCTCGTTCACCGAGTTGCGACGGGACGGGATCGAGGTCGAGCGGTGGAACATGCTGCACCCGACCTCCAAACCGCGGCTGGCATACGTCTCCCAGATGCTCGAGGGCCGGCGGGGCCCGGTGATCGCATCGACCGACTACATCCGCGCGTTCCCCGATCAGATCCGACAGTGGGTCCCGGGCCGTTTCCGGGTGCTCGGCACCGACGGCTACGGGCGCAGTGACTTCCGCAGCGGTCTGCGCAAGTTCTTCGAGATCGACCGCCACTACGTCGCGGTCGCCGCGCTGATGGAGCTCGCGGCCGAGGGCGCGATCGAACGCAAGCTGGTCGGCGACGCGATCGTCAAATACGAGATCGATCCCGACGCGCCGATGCCGACGACCGTATGAGCGCCGGCCTGCTGACAGTCGAGGTGCCGGACATCGGCGACTTCGAGGACGTGCCGATCATCGAGATCCTCGTCGCGCCCGGCGACACGGTGGCAGTCGAGGATCCGCTGGTCACGCTCGAGTCAGACAAGGCGACGATGGACGTGCCGGCGCCTGCCGCCGGCGTGGTCAAGGAGATCACCGCCAAGGTGGGCGACAAGGTGTCTCAGGGAGCGGCGCTGATGACCTTGGAGGGAGGCGACGGCGGCGGCGGGGGCGCGCCCGACGCAGACGAGGCGGCCCCGGTCGAGGAGCCCGCCCCGGTCGCGGAGGCGGCCCCGGTCGAGGAGCCCGCCCCGGTCGCGGAGGCGGCCCCGGTCGAGGAGCCCGCCCCGTCCGAAGAGCCGGCAGACAACGGCGGTGGCCCGATCTATGCCAGCCCCTCGGCGCGGCGGCTCGCCCGCGAGCTCGGGGTCGAGCTCAACCGCGTGAGCGGCAGCGGGCGCAAGGGCCGGATCACCCGAGAGGACGTCGAGGGCGCCGCCCACGGCCCAGGTCCGGCGAGCGCCGGCGCGACTGCTGCCCCGGGCATCGAGCTACCGCCGTGGCCGTCAGTCGACTTTGAGAAGTTCGGCCCAGTGGAGCGCGTGCAGCGCTCCCGGATTCAGCGGATCTCGGCGCCCAACCTGGCTCGTAACTGGGTGATGATTCCGCACGTCACGCACAACGACGAGGCGGACATCACCGAACTCGAGGCTTGGCGCAAGCGGCTAAACGCCGAGCAGAGTGACGTCAAGGTGACGATGGTGTCCTTCCTCGTGGTGGCGTGCGTCGCGGCGCTGAAGGAGTTCCCGACCTTCAACTCGTCGCTCGACGGCGAGGACCTGGTCCTCAAGCGCTACTACAACATGGGCTTCGCCGCCGATACGCCCGGCGGACTGGTCGTGCCGGTGATCAAGGAAGCCGACTCCAAGGGCCTGCTCGAGATCGCCGCCGACCTGACCGACCTGTCGGCCAAGGCGCGCGACGGCAAGCTGACGCCGGGCGACATGAGCGGCTCGACGTTCACGATCTCATCGCTGGGCGGGATCGGCGGCACCTCGTTCACGCCGATCGTCAACGCGCCCGAGGTGGCGATCCTCGGGGTCACCCGCGCGGCGACGAAGCCCGTCTGGGACGGAAGCGAGTTCGTGCCACGGCTGATGGTGCCGCTGTCGCTCTCCTACGACCATCGGGTGATCGACGGTGCGTCCGCGGCGCGGTTCGTCGCCTACCTGGTGACCGTTCTCTCTGATCTGCGCCGCGCGCTGCTGTGAGCAGCCGGATGACTCGCGCGGCATCCGATAGGCGAGCCAGCCGGATGACTCGGGCGCTGCCCGCCCTTGCGAGGCTGGATGCTGAGCGGGCAGCAAGCCGCCGGATGACTCGGGCGCTGCCCGCCCTTGCGAGGCTGGATGCTGAGCGGGCAGCAAGCCCGAGGGGGGGCGGATGCCCGGCGTGAGCTCCGAGATCAGAGTCCCCGACATCGGGGATTTCGCCGACGTTCCGGTGATCGAGATCCACGTCGCTGCGGGCGACACGATCGCAGTCGAGGACCCGCTCGTCACGCTCGAGTCAGACAAGGCGACGATGGACGTGCCCGCGCCGCTGGCCGGAACTGTGACGCAACTGCGGGTCTCGATCGGTGACCGGGTATCAGAGGGCAGCGTGCTGATGACGCTCGAGGCCGACGGCGCCGGCCCGTCCGATTCAGACGGCGCCGGTCCGGCCGAGTCGGCCGCGTCGGTGCAGCGCGAGTCCGCACCGCCGACCGACGCGCCCGGCTCCGATGGCGAGCGCGACTTCCAGGTGGTCGTGCTCGGGGCCGGGATCGGCGGGTACACGGCGGCCTTTCGCGCGGCTGATCTCGGGCTCCGGGTAGCCCTGGTCGAGCGCTACGAGCAGCTCGGCGGCGTCTGCCTCAATGTCGGCTGCATCCCTTCAAAGGCGCTGCTGCACGCCGCGCGGGTCGTGTCCGAGGCCGAGGAGATGTCATCGCGCGGGATCTCGTTCGGCGAGCCGTCGATCGATCTCGAGGCGCTCGTCGGCTGGAAGGCATCGGTCGTGGAGCGGCTCACGGGCGGGCTGGTGGGGCTTGCCAAACAGCGCCGGGTCGAGGTCGTCCACGGGTCGGTGCAGCTCGCCGGGCCGTCGTCGCTGGTCGTGGGCGACCGCGAGATCACATTCGAGAACTGCATCATTGCGGCTGGGTCACAGGCTGCAAAGCTGCCGCTGCTGCCCGACGATCCGCGCATCATCGACTCGACCGCGGCTCTCTCGCCGACGGAGGTGCCCAGCCGGCTGCTGGTGATCGGCGGCGGGATCATCGGTCTGGAGATGGCCTGCGTATATGACGCGCTCGGGTCGCGGGTGACGGTCGTCGAGTTGCTCGAGCAGCTGATGACCGGCTGTGACCCTGACCTCGTGGCGCCACTGAGCAAGCGCATCTCGGCCCGCTATGACGCGATCCACCTCGGCACCGCCGTCGCCGGCGCCGAGGCCAAGAAGGACGGCATCGAGGTCGAGATCGAGGGCGTCGGGACGGAGACCTTTGACCAGATCCTGGTCGCGATCGGGCGCGTCCCGAATGGCAACGCGATCGGCGCCGACGCCGCCGGGGTCGCGGTCGACGACCGCGGATTCATCGCCGTCGACGCCCAGCTGCGCACAGGCGTCCCCGGCATCTATGCGATCGGGGACATCGTCGGCGGGCCGATGCTGGCCCACAAGGCGTCGCACGAGGGCAAGGTGGCCGCCGAGGTGATCGCCGGCCACGATGTCGCGTTCGACGCCCGCGCGATCCCATCGGTCGCGTACACCGACCCGGAGGTTGCGTGGATGGGCATGACCGAGACCGCCGCCCGCGAGCAGGGCGTCGAGTACGAGAAGGCTGTGTTCCCGTGGGCCGCCTCAGGCCGCGCGCTCGGGCTCGGCCGTGCTGACGGACTCACGAAACTGCTGTTCGAGCCGGGCTCGCGCCGCCTGCTGGGCGCCGGCGTCGTCGGCGTCAGCGCCGGTGACGTGATCCCAGAGACCGTCCACGCGATCGAGATGGGCGCCAACGCCGAGGATCTCGCTTTGACGATTCATCCGCACCCCACGCTGTCGGAGTCGGTCGGGATGGCGGCCGAGCTGGCGGAGGGCACGATCACCGATCTGATCGCCCCTTCCGCGAGGCGCCGAGCAGCAGGCTGACGTCGTAGAGCACCGTCCGCGGCTCGTGCTCGACGCGGGCCTGTGTGATCCGTGCGCTGCGCCGGCCCGCGAGCGTGTGCCTCGTGTCCTTGGCCCGGTCCTGCTCGAATTGCCTGCGGCCGCGGTGAAAGCCGTAGCTGTCGAGCTCGACGACGAGGTTGTGCTCGGGCCAGAAGCAGTCGACCAGCTCGCCATCGACGAGGACGTTGGTCCGGGGCTCGGGTAGCCCGGCGTCTCGAAGCAGCTCCAGAAACCGCTGCTCGAGGACCGACTGGGTCCACGGCGCCTCGTCGTGAAGCGCTGACAGCGCCTGTCGAAGCGGTGTGACGCCGCGGTGGCCGGCGCTGTGCGCGAGGAGCTCGTCGAGTTGGCGTGGCCTGAGGCGTTCCTGGCGCTGGACGGTCTCGAGGATCGATCGTAGCCGCTGGGGGCGCTCCTGCGCCGCGATGTCGAGCAGCGTGCGGTTCACCGACGTGACCGGGATGCCGTCGATGGTGGTGCGATCTGACCGGCCGAGGCATCTGCTTCTGTGGCAACGGATTCCAGGAATCGCACGGTTTGTCAGTGCCGTCACCTCGATCAGGCCGGGCGCTGTCCTGAGCTCGTGCAGCGCCGCCGCAGCCCGGTGGCTGAGGACGGCATCGGGTCCGCAGGCGAGCACGGCGGCCATCCAGCGTCCTCTGACGGTCAGGCGCGAGTGCCCGACGGCGTAGACGCCGCGGTGAAGGCGGTGCAGCCAGCCCTTGGCCACGAGCCCTTGGATCATCCGCTTCGTGTACCCGAGGCGGCGCAGTTGCCAGGTGGCGACGGTTCCGTGCTGTCGTGCCGCGAGCCTGCTCAGGGGTGTGTCGTCGAAGGGACCGTGGGGGTGCCTAACTCGAACCACCCCTGGAGCGTTCCGCGGATCGCGTGACGCGTGTCTGCCGAAGCCGAACTTAAGTGCGACGTTTGCGCAACAGTTTCGCGAGCAGCACGAGCGCGAGGGCGCCGACGGCCACGATCAGAGCCTGATGTGAGTGGCGCTGCCCGTCCGCGCCCGAGGCGATCGCACCCCCACCACGCGGCGCAGGCAGCGCGAACTCCTCGGCCGCCAGCACATCGTGTGGCTCGGCGATCCCGGTCGGGTCGTCCGGCAGCGTCACCGGCCCGTGATGCAACCCAGGGTCCGGCGCCGGCACGCCGAACTCCTCGGCGGCGAGGATGTCGTGTGCGGGCTCCTCTGAAGGGGCTTTTCCCGAGGTCATCGCCGCCGATCATCCCAGATGTGACCGGCCCGCACAGGGACGGCCGAGGCGCTCGGCATAATCTAAGTCGACCCGACTGAGATCCACCTCGGAAGTGGTATTCTCTACTTATCCGCAGTAAGCAACTACTGAAAGTGAAGACTTTATGAGCCGCCTTCTACTTGTCCCGCTTGACGACGTGGTCGTCTTCCCGGGCATGTCGCTAACGCTGGCGATTGAAGCCGGCGATGAGGATCAGGTCCTGCTGGTGCCCCGCCACGAGCAGGAATTCGCCGCCATCGGAACCGTCGCGGAGATCACCGATCGTGTTCGGCTGCCGGGCGGCGGTCGTGCGGTCGCGCTCCAGGGGCTGCACCGCGGTGTTGCCGGCGCCGCTCAGACACTCCCCGATGGACGCCTGTTCGTCGAGGTCGAGGAGCGGCCCGACGCCGCACCGGTGGACGGCAAGACCCGCAACCTCGAGCGCGAGTATCGCGCCGTGGTCGAGGAGATCCTCGACGTACGCGGGGATGACGGCCGGATCTCGGCCTTCCTGAGAAGCATCTCCGAGCCCGGCACGCTGGCCGACACCAGCGGCTACAGCCCCGATCTGCGCTACGAGCAGAAGGTCGAGTTGCTGCAGACGCTCGACGTGACCGAGCGGCTCGAGCTCGCCCTGGGCTTCCAGCGCGAGCGGCTGGCTGAGCTGCAGGTCCGCAAGCGGATCCGCGAGGACGTCGAGTCCGGTGCCGAGAAGCAGCAGCGCGAGTACTTCCTGCGCAAGCAGATGGACTCGATCCGCAAGGAACTGGACGAGGACGACGCCTCGATCGTCGAGGAGTACCGGACCAAGATAGAAGAGGCCGGGATGCCCGAGTACGCCAAGGAGCAGGCCGAGAAGGAGTTGGGCCGGCTGGAGCGGATGGGCGAGCAGTCGGCCGAGTCGAGCGTGATCCGGACCTACCTGGACTGGCTGATCGCGGTTCCGTGGTCAGAGCAGTCCGAGGAGAAGCTCGACCCCGAGCACGCTCGCGAGATCCTCGACGAGGACCACGCCGGACTGGATGACGTCAAGGACCGGATCGTCGAGTACATCGCGGTCAAGAAGCTGCGCGTCGAGCGCGGGATCACCGAGGACAAGCGCTCCGGGGCGATCCTGACGCTGATCGGACCGCCCGGCACCGGCAAGACCTCGATCGGCGAGTCGATCGCCCGCGCGACCGGACGCAAGTTCGTCCGCATGTCGCTGGGCGGGGTCCGCGATGAGGCCGAGATCCGCGGCCACCGCCGCACCTACATCGGCGCGCTCCCGGGCCGCCTGGTGAGGGCGCTGCGCGACGCCGGGACGATGAACCCGGTGATCATGCTCGACGAGGTCGACAAGGTCGGCGCCGACTGGCGCGGCGACCCGAGCGCGGCCCTGCTCGAGGTGCTGGATCCGGCGCAGAACCACTCGTTCCGCGACCACTATCTCGATCTCGAGCTCGACCTCAGCGGGGTCATGTTCATTGCCACGGCCAACGTGGCGGACACGATCCCCGGTCCGCTGCTCGACCGCATGGAAGTGATCCGGTTCGACGGCTACACCACGACCGAGAAGGTCGCGATTGCGCGTGGCTACCTGTGGCCGCGCCAGCTGGAGCGCAACGGGTTGCGAGCCGAGGAGGTCGAGATCTCCGATGAGATGCTGCAGACCGTGACCACCGAGTACACGCGTGAGGCCGGCGTACGCCAGCTCGAGCGCGATCTCGGGACGCTGTTGCGCAAGACCGCGACGAGGATCGCGTCAAACCAGACGCAGGCCCCCGTCGTGATCGACCTCGATGGCATTCGCGACGCGCTCGGACGTCAGCGCCACTTCCAGGAGTCGGCGATCCGCACGGCGGTCCCCGGCGTGGCGACCGGACTCGCGGTCACCGGCGCCGGCGGCGACGTGCTGTTCGTCGAGGCCACCGCGATGCCGGGCAAGCCGGGGCTGACCCTGACCGGTCAGCTGGGCGACGTGATGAAGGAGTCGGCGCAGATCGCTCTCTCCTACGTCCGTGGCCACGCCGGCGAGCTGGGCATCGAGCCGGCCGCGTTCGAGGATCGCTCGTTCCACGTCCACGTGCCCGCCGGGGCGATCCCCAAGGATGGCCCGAGCGCAGGCGTGACGATGGTGACGGCGCTCACCTCGCTGCTCAGCGGCCGCGCGGTCAAGCACACGGTGGGGATGACCGGCGAGGTCACGCTCCAGGGCCGGGTGCTGCCGATCGGTGGCGTCAAGCAGAAGGTGCTGGCGGCTCATGCCGCCGGGCTCACCGACGTCGTGCTCCCCGAGCGCAACCGCGGTGATCTCGACGACGTCCCGGAGGAGGTCCGCGAGCAGATGAAGTTCCACTTCGCGATGACGATCGACGAGGTGCTCGGGGTCGCACTCGAGCAGCCGTCGGTCCATGCCGCTGCCGCCTGACCCGCACCCCCAACACGCCCCCCTGATCCGGCCGGTCGCCGCTCGCGCGGTGGCCGGCCGGCTTCGTAGTAGGTTGAGTCCCATGACCACGATCACCCCATCGCAAGAGCAACAGGCAGTCGAGCAGGTCCCCAAGCAGCTTTACATCGGCGGCGAGTGGCGTGACGGCGGCAAGGGCACGCTGGCCGTCGAGGACCCGTCGACCGGCGAGGCGCTATGCGAGGTCGCCGACGCGTCGGTGCAGGACGCCCAGGCCGCGCTCGATGCCGCCGTGGCGGCGGGCCCCGAGTTTGCCAAGATGGCGCCGCGCGATCGTGGCGAGATCTTGCGCCGCGCGTTCGAGAAGGTGATCGAGCGCAAGGAGGAGTTGGCGCTGCTGATGACGCTCGAAATGGGCAAGGCCTTCAGGGAGTCACTGGCCGAGATCACCTATGCCGCCGAGTTCCTGCGCTGGTTCTCCGAGGAGGCCGTCCGGATCGAGGGCCGTTATGCGGTCAACTCCAACGGCCAGGGGCGCGTGTTGACGATGAAGCAGCCCGTTGGGCCGTGCCTGATGATCACCCCGTGGAACTTCCCGCTGGCGATGGGCACGCGCAAGATCGGCCCGGCCGTCGCCGCCGGCTGCACGATGGTCGTAAAGCCCGCGCAGCAGACCCCGCTGTCGATGCTGGCGCTGGTCAAGATCCTCGAGGAGTGCGGGCTGCCGGGTGGCGTGCTGAACCTGTTCACGGCATCGGCGTCGGGTGAGACGACAGCGCCGCTGATCGCTGACCCGCGCCTGCGCAAGATGTCGTTCACCGGCTCGACCGAGGTCGGCCGCCGGTTGATGGCACAGGCATCCGACACGCTGCTGCGCCTCTCGATGGAGCTCGGCGGCAACGCACCGTTCATCGTCTTCGAGGACGCCGACCTCGACGCGGCGGTCGCCGGAGCGATGGTCGCCAAGATGCGCAACATGGGCGAGGCGTGCACCTCCGCCAACCGCTTCCACGTTGCCGGCTCGGTCGCCGAGCAGTTCGCCGACAAGCTCGCCGCCAAGATGGGCGCGATGAAGCTCGGCCGCGGCGTCGATGACGACGTCGATGTCGGCCCGCTGATCGACTCCAACCAGCGCGCCAAGGTCTCAGAACTCGTGCAGGACGCGATCGGGCGCGGCGCGCGCGCGGTCGTCGGCGGGCAGGCACGCGAGGGCGCCGGCTACTTCTACAACCCGACAGTGCTGACCGATGTGCCCGACAACGCCGAGCTGCTGCGCGAGGAGATCTTCGGTCCCGTCGCGCCCGTCAAGGCCTTTACCGACGAGGATCAGGCGATCGCGGCTGCCAACGACACCGAGTACGGGCTCGTCGCCTATGTGTTCACGCGTGACCTGAAGCGGGCGCTGCGCGTCGTCGAGGGCCTCGAGACCGGGATGGTCGGCCTAAACCAGGGGATGGTCTCCAACGCCGGCGCGCCGTTCGGCGGAATCAAGCAGTCGGGCTTCGGGCGCGAGGGCGGCCACGAGGGGATCGAGGAGTACCTCGACACCAAGTACGTGGCGGTCAACCTGTAGGCCCGGGTGGCACGTCCGGTTTACGGGCGGCCATCCCGGGTGCCCGGGCGGCCATCCCGGGTGCACTGAGCGCCGGATCTCCTATGCCACGCCGGCAGCCCGCGGGGTGGGACCTATCAGGGCGCCGATGATCCATAGGATCGGGAAGAAGAATCCGATCCAGAACATCCAGTAGTGGCCCTTGCGGAACGTTGTCAGTCCGAAGTAGACCCAGCACGCCACGTAGACGATGGCCAGGAGAATCCAGAGGAAAGTCATCTTGTGCCCCTGGCGCGATGCCGCCGTCGGCTGCAGGTAGTTTCCCTGTCGCATGCACGTAGCTTCCCTGGATGCACGCCCTGGTTCTACGGCTAGGCTGAAGCATTGGAGTCAAGTGCCAACTGGCATGGACTCACCTTTTCTCCCAATACCTACCGTTCGCGCGCTCCTCGCGCTGATTCTCCTTGTCTCGTTGACCGGGGCGTCGGTTGCGCTGGGTGCCCCCTCTCCCCAGCGCAGCCGTCCCCCGGTCACGCCGTTAGGCGCGCTGGTCCAGTTACACGGGGCAAAGGGATGTCTCGTCGACCGTTCAGCGTCCGGGTCAAACTGCACCCGAGTACGTGCGCTGCGAGGTCCCGCTCCGTTCCTGGGTTCCGACGCGCTCGCGATCACCGCAGATGGCAGGAACCTCTACGTCGCCTCCTCGCGCAGCAACGCGATCGCGGTGCTGCGCCGCAATGCCAGGACCGGCACGCTGTCCCAACGTCCTGGCGCCGCCGGGTGTATCTCGGCCGGGGGTGCAGCGGGCTGTGCAAAGGCGATCGGGCTGCGCGGTCCCAACTCGGTCGCGGTCAGCGCCGATGGAAACAATGTCTATGCCACCGCGTTCGCCGGCAACGCCCTGCTCATCTTTCGCCGCAATCGATCGACGGGGGCGCTGACCCAGCTCAGCTCTGGGCGCGGGTGCCTCACCAATGCCGCGACCCCTGGCTGCAGCACCGCTCGCGCGTTGAGCGGCCCCGACGTCGTCGCCGTCAGCCCCGACGGTCGCAGCGTCTACGTCGGTTCGTTCACCGGCAATGCGATTGCGGTGTTCACGCGCAATAGCTCCACCGGCGCGCTGACTCAGCCGGCGGGCGTCGCCGGGTGCGTTGTCGACGCGCCGACCTCGGGCTGCACGACCGGCCTCGCCCTGGGCGCTCCGGAGGGGATGGCGATCAGCGCCAACGGGAAGAACGTCTACGTCGCGGCTGCGCTCAGCAATGCGCTGGACGTGCTCGCTCGCAACCGCTCCACCGGCGCGCTGACGCAGGCCACCAACGGCACCGGATGCATCGTCGGAAGTGCGCTCACGGGCTGTAGCACCGGCCTTCAGCTGCAGGGCGCAGACGCGGTGGCGGTCAGTCACAACGATCGCAGCGTGTATGTCACCTCGGCGCTGAGCAACAGCGTGACGAGCTTCAATCGTGCATCGAAGAGCGGCCGGGTGACCCAGCTCACGGGCACCTCGGCGTGCGTGATCTACGTCCTGGCGGTCGGCTGCTCGCTCGGCCGGACGCTCAGCGATCCCGAGGGACTGGCCGTCTCCCCCGACGGCGCCAACGTCTACGCGGCGGTGTTCGCCTCCGGCGCGGTCGACGTCCTCAACCGCAACGCCAGCTCGGGGGCTCTGCTGCAGAAGCCGCGCCGTCCGGGGTGCATGGTCAGCCACGCGACGCCGGACTGCACGTTCGGGCGCGGCCTGCTCGGCGCCAGCTCGATCGCCGTCAGCCCCGATGGAAGAAACGTCTACTCGGCCGCCTTTGCCAGCAACAGCGTCGGCGTCTTCAAGCGTGTGACGACCAAGCCTTCGAAGCCCGCGACGGGGCCGCCCTCGTCCGGGCTCGGATGAGCTGAAAGGAACTCAGAATGGGCAAGCGACACTCCGAGAGTGACGGGATCACGCGAGGCGACCTGCTGAAGGGAGCGGCGGTTGGGGCGGGTGGGATTCTGCTCGGCGGTAGCGCAGCGGCCGGCGCCCGCGGGCGCCCCCAGCGGCACGGTGTCGCGCCGGCCCGTGACGTTGCTGGCATGAACGTACTCGTCTTCCTGACCGACCAGCAGCGGGCCGTCCAGCACTTCCCTGCGGGCTGGACCCGACGCAACATGCCCGGCCTCAGCCGCCTTCAGCAGCACGGGATGACGTTTGAGAACGCATTCACCAATGCGTGCATGTGCTCCCCCGCGCGATCGACGCTGATGTCCGGATACTTTCCGGCGCAGCACGGTGTCAAGTACACGCTCGAGACCGACATGCCCTCGCCCCAGTACCCCCAGGTCGAGCTGTCCACAAGCTTCAGGAACCCGGCGACGGTGGTCGCGGCGGCCGGCTACGCGCCGGTCTACAAGGGCAAGTTTCACTGCGTCAAACCGGCCAATGGCTCCACCTGGGTTCCTTCCGACGTCAATCAGTACGGATTCACCCGCTGGGACCCGCCCGATGCGGGCGCCAACCAGGACGTCTCGGAAGAGGGCGGTGGTTTCACTGACAACGACGGCCGCTTCATGAACTCCGACGGGACGGCTTCGGCCGGGACCGAGGGCGCGATCGAATACCTGAGCTCCACGGCCGCGTCGAGTCAGCCGTTCTTCATGGTCGTGTCACTGGTCAATCCGCACGATGTTCTGTTCTACCCCAAGACCTACGCCGGTGCGGGGTATGACAGCTCATGGCTGGAGGGCGAGATCGGGCTGCCGGCGACGGCGAACGAGAGCCTGTCGACCAAGCCGACCGTGCAGGAGCAATTCCTCCGGCTCTTCAACGCCTCCGGACCGATCCCGACGCCGCAGATGAAGCGCAACTACCTCAACTTCTACGGCAACCTGATGAAGTCCTCGGACGCCTACCTGATGAAGATCCTCGACACGCTGGCAAGGACCGGACTGCTCGAAAACACACTGGTGATCGCCACAGCCGATCACGGTGAGATGGGGACCAGCCACGGCGGCCTGCGCCAGAAGAATTTCAACTTCTACGAGGAGTCGATCCGCGTTCCGCTGGTGTACTCGAACCCCCGCCTGTTCCCGACCTCGCACGTGAACAGGTCACTCGTCTCACACGTCGACTTCCTGCCGACGCTCGCGAGCCTCGTCGGGGCGCCATCGTCTGCTCGCACGTCGTGGGAGGGGATCGACTACTCAGACCAGATCCTGAGTCGCTCACCGAAGCCAGGCCAGGACTACACCGTCTTCACCTACGACGACTGGCAGTCCGGGCAATCCCGCGGACCCTACCCTGAGCCCCCGAACCACGTCGTCAGCATTCGCGAGCACCGTTACAAGCTCGCCAGGTACTACGACGCCAACGGCAAGGTTCCAGATCAGTGGGAGATGTACGACCTCAAGGCCGATCCACTCGAGCGCAACAACCTCGCCTACAAGCACTACAAGCGCACGCCCGCGCAGGAGCGCGAATACCAGCGGCTGCGACGCAAGCTCGCGCGCGTCGAGCAGACGCGGCTACAGCCGCTGAGCTGACCATTGCGTCCCAGGCGCCCGACGCGCGGCCGGCGTCAGGCCGGTGGGTTCTCGGCGAACTGCGGCGCGTCGCCGCCGATCTCGTGCCAGCTGGCCTTGTAGGCGACTTGGAGATGGAAGCTCGGGTCCAGCTCGAGCTCGCGCATCAGCCCGGCGGCCACGAAGTACTTCTCGCCGAGATCGTCATATAGGCTCGAGCCGCAGTTGCTGCAGAAGTTGCGCGGCGCGAACTCACTCTCATAGCGCTTGACCAGGTCCTCGCCCTTGGTGAAACGGAAGTTCTCTTTGGCGACCACCACCCCCGCCAGGCTCGACCCGGTCCACCGCTGGCAGCGAGTGCAATGGCAGTACCCCAGCGCCTCAGGATCTTGCACCTCGTACTCGACGCCGCCACATAGGCAGGTTCCCTTGAGCGTTTCAGCCATCACGACCCTCCGCGAGTTGACGTTGAACGATCGCTGGCAACGCTACCACTGACGCACGGCTGCGATCCGGCCTTGGTCCCCGCCAAGGGCGGCGCAAACACGAGCGGAGCCGGTTTGCAGCTTAGTTGCGTGGCGACTGCCGCTCCCCTGTACCCTCAAGGGCGCATGGCGTACGCCGAGGAGAGTCCGCGTATGACGGGAGCGATCAACGAGCACGCGTCGGCGCTTGCTCACGAATGGCGGCGGCTGACGCGCGCCGCGACCGCGGTCGCGCTGCTGACGGCGCCGGCGTTCTTCGTGATCCTCTACGACTCGAACCACCTCGGGTTCGTTCCGGCGCTGATCATCACCGTGATCGCCGTGGTCATGTTCCGGGGACTGGTCGAGGTCGTCACCCGCAAGATGATCCCGTCGCCGAGCCTCTACGGGGCCGACGCGAGCCTCAAGCGCGAGGACATCGTCTCCCGCCGGCGCTACTGGTTCTGGCGCGGGAAGTTCCGCCGGCTCCCGTTCTACATCCTGATCATCATCGGGCTGCTGGCGCTCTGCCAGGTGCTGTTCGCGTTCGCCGGCGTCAGCGCCCCGTTCTTCCACCCGTTCGACGGCCTGCGCCAGATCTTCCCGCCCGACACGTTGCCGCAGCTGGCGCTGGTGTTCATCCAGCTGCCGCTCCTGTTCTTCGTCAACTTCGCGATCTTCTTCGGCCCGTTCCTGTTCTTCGCCGTGCGCCAGATCCGCGGCTATGAGCCCGGCGACGCGACCTGGGGCGTGAAGATCGACGACGTCCGCGGCCAGGCCGAGGCCAAGGAGGAGATCACCCGCGTGATCACCCTCTGGCAGTCTGGCGAGGCTTTCGAGAAGGCCGGCGGCAAACGCGAGCGCGGGCTGCTGTTCCTCGGCGCCCCTGGAACCGGCAAGACGATGATCTCGAAGGCGATCGCGACCAACTTCAACTGCCCGTTCGTCACCATCCCGGGCTCCGGTTTCGCGGGCATGTTCATCGGCATGGACGCGATCACGGTGCAGTTCCTGGCTCGCAAGGCCCGCAAGCTGGCCAGCAAATGGGGCGGCCAGTGCATCGTCTTCATCGACGAGATCGACGCCGTCGGGATGCGCCGCCAGGCGCTCGGAAGCGGCCTCGGCGCGACCTCGGCCGAGCCGAGCTCGATCCATGACCTGTGCTTCTTCGGGCCCAACGGCGCGCTGACGTCGAGCGGCGATCTGGTGGTCGAGTCGCGGGCCTGGCGCGAGAAGCTGTTCGCCCAGCGTGCCGAGTCGTCGGTGACCGGCTACGCGACATTCGCGCAGCGGACGACCGAGCGGATCCAGCGCTTCTACCCGGGCTTCGGCATGGGAGGAGGCATGGGCGGCATGGCGCTCAACCAGCTGCTGATCGTGATGGACGGGATCGACGAGCCGCCGCTGATGCGCAAAGTGATGACCAACAAGTTCAACACCTTCCTGGACGCGATGTTCATCGTCCCGTCAAAGGTCGGCAAGATCCCGCTCCGGCTCAAGCCACCCCGTCCCCGCCAGGAGCAGATCTACTTCATCGGCGCCTGCAACGTGCCGATCACGGTGCTCGATCCGGCGCTCACCCGTCCAGGCCGGATGGGCCGCCACATCTGGTTCCGCACCCCGACCAAGGATGACCGGCTCGACATCCTCGACCTGTATCTCGGCAAGGTCGCCCACGAGCCGGACCTCGACACCGACCGCCGCCGTGACGAGCTCGCCCGGATCACCAACGGCTACTCGCCCTCGATGATCGAGCAGTGCACCTCGATGGCGCTGACGATCGCCCACACCGAGGGCCGCCGCGAGTTCGCCTGGCGCGACATCGTCGAGGCGATGACGACGGTCGAGACCGGGACCGCCCAGAACATCGAGTACATCCAGGAGGAGACCCGCGCGGTCGCGATCCACGAGGCCGGCCATGCCGCGGCGGGCCACGTCTACCTGGAGAAGGACGTCCTCTCGACGCGGCTGTCGATTCGCAAGCGCGGCGGCTCGCTCGGCCACTATCAGAGCATGGAGAAGGACGAGCGCTTCTCGCACTTCCGCAGCCGCGTGATGGGCGGCCTGATCATGACACTCGGGGCGATGGCCGCCGAGCACGTCTTCTACGGCGAGAACTCGCAGGGCGTCAGCGGCGACGTCGGCAGCGCGACGGCGACCGCGGCCGCGATGGTCGGGATCTGGGCGATGGGGGCCGACCCGGTTCACATCGCCGGCAGCCTCGAGCCCGACGAGCACGCCGAGGCCGTCTCCAAGCGGCTCGAGCGGATCGGCTCGGCGATCATGAACAGGGCCGGCGGGGCGAGCATGATGATGGAGGACCCGATCGGAGCCATCCTCCGCAACCAGGACAAGAAGCGGGCGGCGGCCCAGATCCTCGGCCAGGCCTACGTGACCGCGTACGCGCTGATGGACCACAACCGCGCCGGGATCGAGAAGATCGCCGATGCGCTGATCGATCGCAAGGAGCTCCACGGCGATGAAGTGGGCGAGCTGCTCGACAGCGTGCAACTCGAGCGCCCCGACCTCGATCTGACCGAGCCCGCGACCTGGCCCCAGGTATGAGCGAGCATTCTCCGATTGTGCAGTCGACCGACGAGCAGGCGGTCGGCGCGGCGCTTCCGAAGGCCTCGGCCGGCTCGCGCCGTCGTGACCACGCGCCGTCGTCGCCCCACGCCCACCGCTTCCGCACCGCGACCGCGGTGCTGGTCGGATTCGGGGTCGGGGCACTGCTGATCGCGGTTGCGGTCGCACTCAGCGGCTCCACGAGCAAGCCGTCGATTCCGTGGTCGGCTTGGTCGCCGCCCGAGAGCGGCGCGCTCGGCGCGCGTGACATCGCCGACCACGTCGCCCCGCTCTACCGGCTGTCCTCGGTCGACCAGCTGGCGGTCGTGACGGTCGTCAACCTCGAGACGGCCGCGCAACAGGCCGCCGCGGCGCAAGCGGCCGCGAGCGGCACGACCCCGAGCGCCTCCAGCGGTCTCCAGGTGGCCGTCCGCAACGACCCGAGCTCAAGCGCAGTGTCCCTGCTGGGAGGGAACACGATCGCCTTCAACCTGTGCGGTATTGGCGGCAAGAACTGCGCGATCGGAGTCGGCACGCCGTCGACGAACCGGCTGCTATTGCTGCGGCGAGAGGCACTCGAACTCGCCCTCTACACGTTCAAGTACATCGGCGGCGTCGACAACGTCCTGGCGATCCTGCCGCCCGGCCACACCCAGCAGCCGAGCACGCTGTCGAAGAAGCTCCCGACCTCGAACTCCGGCGCGAGCACCAAGCCGGTCGACATCGCGGTGCTGTTCGTCCGTCCCGAGCTACAGCCGCTGCTCAACCATCCGCTCACCGACACGCTGCCGGAGGAGTTCCCGCCGACCGTGTCGGAGATGCCCAAGGCGCCCGAGGCCGGCCTCGTCGACCAGATCACCGCGCACGGGCTGTTCTCCGAGCAGCTTCAGCAGGCGCAGGACGGAAGCAACCTCATCGTCCTGGATCCGCTGCCTCCGCAGTAGCGGTTCCGCCGCGCTGATAACCGACGCAGGCGGTAACCGGCAGCCGCGGGTAGCGCGGAAACCGCTCGGGCTCGTCACGCGAGCGACGGCATAGCGAGAACACCGAGCCGCGGGTGTTGCGGACGAGCTGCTGGTGACGGCAGCTGTCGCAGAGTCCGGCGCCCGGGCCGCGCCCGGTGCCGCTCGTCACCGGGTCAGCTCCTCCAACGCGAGCACGAACGAGCGGTACCGATGACCGGTCACCGTGCGCAGCGCCAGCTCGCAGGTACGGTTGCTCGACAGGCAATCCTCGAGCCGCTCTCCGTCGAGCTCGCGCGCCACCTCGCGCAGCGCCGATGACGGGAGCTCGGGGTGAAGCCAGCCGCGATCGCCGGCCATCCCGCAGCACCCGGTCGTGGCCGGGATCACGACCTCGTCCGCGATCATCCGCGCGATCGCGGCGAGCTTCGGTGCCAGGCCGAGCTGTGTGCAAGAGCAGGTGGGATGCACGGCGATCCGCGGTCGGCGATGCGCGACCCGCAGCCGCGCCAGCAGGTGGTCGTGCACCCAGGCGATCGAGTCGAGCACCTCGACGCCGTCGACCGCGAGCTCGGCGACGACCCCCTGGGTACAGGAGCTCGCGTCGATCACGACCGGGATCCGGCCGCCATCGCTCCAGCGCCGCAACGCAGCGGCCGTACGCGCCGCCATCAGCTCGTGGCCGGCGCGGTATCCCTTCGAGCTCCACGGCACGCCGCAGCAGTGCCCGGCGACGTCCTCGGGGATCCAGACCGGCTTGCCCGCGCGTGCCGAGATCGCGACCAGCGCCTCGGGCAGCGTCGGCGCCGAAGGGGCGTCGCGAGCATTGCCGAAGATCCGGTTCAGGCACGAGGGCAGGTAGACGGCCGCCGCGCCCGCGGCCGTGGTCGCCGGCAGCCGGCCGGGGGCGGCGCGCGGCATCGTCCTGCTCCAGCCGGGGAGCAGATCCTCACCAGCACGGCGGCGCAGCTGATCGGTGGCGGCGCCGACGCGATCGTCGCCGGCGGCGCGCGCGGCGATCGCTCCCGTCCGCAGCGCCGAGCGCGCAGTCCGTTCGGCCGCCGCGTATCGTTTTGCCACCCCCAGCGCGATCCGTTCCGCGCGGGCGCTGTGCTCGCGGTGGCGCAGCTCCTTGACGAGCTTGCCGGTGTCGATCGCGACCGGACAGGCCGCGGCACAGGACCCATCGGCTGCGCACGTCTGGACCGCGTCGTACTCGTACTCGCCCAGCAGCGCCTGCACGACCGGCGACGACTGCGGCTGGCGGGCCATCTCGCGCCGCAGCGCGATCCGCTGGCGCGGCGTGGTGGTCACGTGGCGAGATGGGCAGACCGGCTCGCAGAAGCCGCACTCGATGCACTTGGTCGCCGTCTCCTCGATCTCGGGGATGCTCTTGAAGTTGCGCAGGTGGATCTCGGGGTCACGATTGAGGACGATCCCCGGCCCGAGCACATCCTCGGGGTCGGCGAGCTTCTTGACGCGCCACATCAGCTCGGTTGCGGCGCTCCCCCACTCCCGCTGCACGAACGGCGCCATGTTGGTCCCGGTCCCGTGCTCGGCCTTCAAAGAACCGTCGTACTTGTCGATGATCAGCTCGACGAGGTCGTGCATGAACGCGTCGTAGCGCTCGACGTCGGCCGGCTGCGCGAGGTTCGGCGTGAGGATGAAGTGGAGGTTCCCGGCCGACGCGTGGCCGGCCAGTCCGGGCAGGAAGCCGTGCTTGCCGAGCAGCGCCTGGAGATCCTTGGCGGCCGAAGCGACCTGAGCCGGCGGAACGCAGATGTCCTCGTTGATCAGGGTCACGCCCGGGGGCCGCAGGGCGGCCATCAGCCCGTACATGCCCTCGCGCACGTGCCACAGCATCTCGATCCGCTCGCCTTCGCGGCTGAAGGACGGCTCGCCCAGCAGCGGCCGACCGTCGAGAATCTCGAGCGCGGCCCGCTCGGGGCCGTCGAGATCGTCGGGCTGTTCGGCGCGGAACTCGACCAACAGCGCGGCCGAGGTGGGAGGCAGCTGCTTCCACTCCTCGGGCGTCCCGGGCATGTTGTAGGCGGCGGCGATCAGGGTCGGAGCGATCATCAGCTCGGTCGCCGTGGCGCCCGCCTGCACCAGCTCGCCGACCGCCGCGGCCGCCGAGTCGATGTCCTCAAAGCCGATCAGCGCCAGCGAAGTGTGGCGCCCGAGGGCAACTGTCTCGAACACCGCCTCGGCGACGAACGCGAGCGTCCCCTCGGAGCCGATCACGAGCCGTCTGAAGATCTCAACCGGCGTGTCTGCATCGAGGAACGCGCACAGGCGGTAGCCGGTGGTGTTCTTGATCTCGAACT
The DNA here is from genome assembly GCA_963770885.1 of uncultured Solirubrobacterales bacterium. Lineage (GTDB taxonomy): Bacteria > Actinomycetota > Thermoleophilia > Solirubrobacterales > Solirubrobacteraceae > Palsa-465. The sequence goes on from CAVYRI010000009.1 coordinate 94,915, forward strand.
TGCGCGCCACCCGCGCCGCCAGTTGCTCGTCGGCGCGCAGCTCGTCGCGGATCTGCTCCAGCCCGGCCGCGAGCTCGGGAGCTTTCGCCGCAAAGGTCTGCTCGGCGTCGGGCGCGGCGGTGTCGATCACCGCGCCGTTGGCGAGCACGAGCGTCATCGCGCGAACCGTGCGGTAGGAGTCGGCGACCACGCCGCAGCGCATGCCGCCCGAGTTGTTGGCGACCACGCCGCCGACGCAGGCGATCTGGGTGCTGGCCGGATCGGGTCCGAGCCTGCGGCTGTGGCGGGCCAGCAGGCGGTTGGCGAGGCCGAGCGTCACGCCCGGCTGCAGGCGGGCGATCCGGCCGTCCTCTTCGACCTTCGCCCGCTGCCACTGATGGCGGACATCGACGAGGATCGAATCGGTCTGTGACTGGCCGTTGAGGCTGGTGCCCCCGGCGCGAAACACGACCGAGCTGCGCAGCTGCGCCGCCGTGCGCAGCAGCGCCGAGACGTCGGCCGCGTCACGCGGCCTGACGACCGCCTTCGGGATCAGCCGGTAGGGGCTCGCGTCGGAGGCGTAGCGAACGAGATCGAGCGCCCGGGTCAGCACCTGCTCGCTCCCCAGCGCGGCGATCAGGTTCGAGCGCAGCGGCTCGGGCGTCCCCTGCGCGACCCAGTCCGACGCTCGGTCGGGCATCGGCTGGGGATTGTCAGGAGCGAGCGAGCGCAGATCGTGGGTCAGGGCGGCGCGGGTCATCGGGCGCGGACCGCCATCACTCAAGCCACATTCCCGATGCGACCGGAACCTGAACCAACCGCGGCCCGTCACCGGCGGCGGTCGCTTCGCGCAGCGCCTCGGTCAGCGCCTCGCGGCCCGAGACCTGGTGCGCCTGCATCCCGTACGCGTTCGCGATCGCGGCCACGTCAAGACCGGGCAGGTCGAGACCAGGCGCGCCTGTCACCTGCTCGATCATCGCGAACCACTTCAGGATCATGTACTCGTCGTTGCGCAGGATCAGGAATGTGACCGGCAGCTTGTAGGCGACCGCGGTCCACAGAGCCGTGATCCCGTACTGCGCCGACCCCTCCCCGAGCACGCAGACGACGGGTCGACCCGGCTGGGCAAGCTGGACTCCGACGCCGGCCGCGATCCCGAACCCCAGCCCGCCACTGGCGCAGAAGTAGTAGCTCCCGGGCTGTGAGATCCGCAGCCGGTTGCGCAGCGACAGTGTGCACGACGGAGTCTCGACGACCGCGATCCCGTCCTGCGGCCAGGCGTCGGCGAGCGCCGCCATCGCCTCCGAACCGCTCAGTGGATCCGCGTGCGGCGGCTCGCCTGGCTCCGGCCGGGGCTGCGGCGGCTCGCGGTGAGACTCGGGCACGAGATCGACCAGCGTGTGGAGCGCGAGCGCCACATCGCCGACGATCGCGTCGCCCATCGGCGCGCGGGCCGCCTCGCCGGGGTCGCTGGTGATCGCGACCAGCTCGGTGCCGTCGGCGAGCAGCGGGCCCGGCAGGTACGGGTAGTACGGAAACACCGATGAGCCGACGACCAGCACCAGGTCGTTGTCCTTGAGCGTTTCTGAGAGCGGGCCGATCGCGGGCGGCAGCAGGCCGGCGAAGTTGGGATGGGACTCGGGAAACCCGATCCGCGAGCCACCGGTGGCTGGGCTCGCCCAGACCGGGAGGTGCTGCTTCTCGGCCAGCGCGATCGCGGCATCCCAGCCGCCCGAGGTGTCGATGTCGGGCCCGGCGACGAGCGCCGGGCGCTCGGCGGCCTCGAGCCGCGCCGCGAGCGCGGTCAATGCCTCGGGGTTGGGCGCGCTGCGGCCGGTGACGGCGCGGGCCTGGGCGCTGCTCGCTCGATCGGCGTCGACCTCCTCACCCCAGTCGTCCATCGGGATCGAGACGAACGCCGGACCGCGGGGCGGCAGGCTCGCGTAGTGGATCGCGCGAGCCAGCGCGCCGGGGACGTCCTGCGCGCGCGGAGGCTCGTGGCTCCACTTCACATACGGCTGCGGACCGACGGTCGCGTCGCGGTTGGTCAGGTTCGCCTCGATCGTGATGTGCGGGCGGACCTGCTGGCCGGCGGTGATCACCAGTGGTGACTTGTTCGCCTGCGCGTTGAAGATTCCGCCGACCGCGTTGCCGACCCCGGGCGCTGTGTGGAGGTTGACGTGCGTCGGCCGGCCGGTCGCCTGCGCGAAGCCGTCGGCCATCCCGACCACGGCCTGCTCCTGGAGCCCGAGCACATAGGTGAAGTCGTCAGGGAAGTTGGCGAGCATCGGCAGCTCGGTCGAGCCCGGGTTCCCGAAGATCGTCGTCATGCCGTGGGCACGGAACAGATCGAACGTCGCTTCGCGGACAGTCGCCATCGGGCCTGATCCTCCTTGGTCGCCTGCCGAGACCCTAGTGGGCGAATGGCCGCGGCGCGGTCTGAGTTCGGCGGGCGCGCTGCCGTGCGAGCCCGAGACGCTACAGCTCGCGGTTCACCTCGGCGGCGGCGCGCTGCCCGGAGCTGACCGCCCCGTCCATGTATCCGTTCCAGTAGACCGCCGTCTCGGTCCCGGCCCAGTGGATGTGTCCCACCGGCTCGCGCAGCCACGGCCCGTAGCTCGCAAACGACCCGACAGCCGGGATTCCGACCGGGCAGCCCCGCGTCCACTGCTGCTCGCTCCAGCTGGTCTCGAAGAACTCGCGTGGATGCAGCGCCTCGCCGCCGAACCACCCCGCCAGCTGCGACAGCACCGCCGAGCGCCGGTCGGTCGCCGACATCCGCGCATAGCGGCGCGCGTTATCGCCCCCGACGAACCCGAACACGACCCCGGGCCTCCCCCCCGGAGGCGAGTCGTCGAACGAGGCACTGACCGGGAAGCCGGCGTCGACTACGAACCCGGTCATCCCCTCGGCGCGCCAGAAAGGTCGGTCATAGACCGCCGCAACCTTGGTCAGCGTGCCCTGGCCGTAGCGCTGCGTCAGCTGGTCGCGCTCGAACGGCAGGATCGGCTCGTAATCGATCCTCCCCGCGAGCGCCGGCGCGATCGCGACGATCACCCGCCGCGCCTCGACGATGAGCCGGTCGGAGGTGACCGTCACGACGCCGCGCTCCTGGGCCACACGCCGCACCGGCGAGCCGAGCACGACGCGATCGCCGAGCCGCGCCGCGAGCTTGATCGGCAGCAGCTGCGAGCCGCCAACGAAGCGCGCCGCCTGCGCCCCGCCGCGGGTGTCGAAGTTGCGCTGGAAGGTACCCGGATGCTTCGGATCGCCTGAGGCTGCGATGTAGTAGAGCGCGAACAGGAGTGAGATCTCGCGCGGCTCGGCGCCGAAGATCGGCCTCAGCGCGGCACCGCTCAGCTGCAGAAAGCGCTCCGAGGCGCCCTGCTCGTCGAGGTACGTCTGCAGCGTCTTGCCGTCGAGCACAAGCGCGTCAGGGGCCTGCCACGGTGCATCGACCGGAACCTTGGTCGACAGCTGGTCGAGCGTGAGGATGATCGACGCCAGCTCGGGGGCGATCGTCGGGTCCGGCGGCGCGGCGCCGAACGGCCCCTGGTCGCTGTAGGTGAGGCGCTCGTCACCCACGACATAGAGGTCGTCGCCTTTGTCATAGACCGGAAACGTGTCGACGTGCAGCTCGCGGGCGAGCTTGCGGACGTGGTTCTGGGTGGGGCCGATGAACGTCGCGCCGCGTTCGGAGATGTGGCCGTGGCCGAGGTCGTGGTTCCAGATCCGCCCGCCGACGCGTTCGCGAGCCTCGAGCACGACCACCGTACGCCCGGACCTGACCAGTTCGCGGGCCGCCGTCAGGCCGGCGATGCCGGCCCCGACGACCACCACGTCGGCCCGCTGCCGGCGCTCTCGCTGCCGGGCCATCCGGGCCGCCTCGCTCGAGGCGGGCAGCGAGGCGGCAGCCCCGGAGGCGACCGTGGCCGCGACGAACCGCCGGCGCGTGATCGCACTCCTGCTCACGCCGTTCAAACCCCGAGCAGCGACCCGTAGTTGCGGCTTTGGAGCTGGTCTTTGACGGCGCGCAGCTGCTGTTCGTCGAGCGCACGCGGTGCTCCGATGCATGCCGCGCGCCAGTACAGCGTGCACGCCCATTCGAGTAGCACCGAGCGCTGGACGGCCTGAGCGAGATCGCCCCCGTAGGTGAGCGTGCCGTGGTTGGCCATCAGCACAGCAGACCGCCCCTCGAGCGCATCGAGCGTCACATCGGCGAGTTCCTCGGTGCCGAACGTGGCGTACCGCGCCACCCTGACCGGACCGCCGAGCTCGACCATCTGGTAATGGACCGCCGGCACCTCGTCGAGCACGCAGGCCAGCGCGGTGCTGACCGGCGGATGAGCGTGGACGACAGCGCCGGCGTCGGTCCGGCGGTAGGCGCCCAGATGCAGCGCGAGCTCTGAGGTCGGGGCGAGCGGTCCGTGGACCTTGGTCCCGCCGAGGTCGACCACCGTGACCTTGTCTGCCTGGAGGTGCTCGAGAACGGCGCCGGTCGGGGAGATTGCGACCAGATCCCCCTCGCGCAGGGAAATGTTGCCCGAGGTGCCTGCCACCAGGCCTCGGGCGGCGAGCAGCCTCGCGGCGGCTGCAACCCGTTCTCGCTGGGGCTCGAGCATCGCCGCGATGCTAGTCGCTCCGGGCGCTGTGGCGGCGGCAGGGCAGCTAGTGGCAACAGGCACTATACTTTATGAAGTATGCCCACGTTCTGGCGCCTGCTCGGTTTCCTGCGTCCCTATCGACGGGGCGTTATCTGGTCCTTCGCGCTCGCCTTCGGGGCACTCGGCGCGACCGTCCTGATCCCATGGCTCACGGGCCTGGCGATCAACGCGATCAAGGCCGGCAGCCACCATGACCTGATGCTGATCGCAATCGCGATCACTGCCGCGGGCCTCGCCCGGCTGGTGCTGAGCGTGTTCAGGCGGCTGATCGCCGGGCAGGTCTCGCTCGGGGTCGAGGTCGATCTCCGCAACCGTCTCTATGGCCAGCTGCAGCGCCTTGAGCTGTCGTTCTTCGACCACCAGCAGACCGGCCAGCTGATGTCGCGGGCGACTGTCGATCTGCAGTCGGTCCGGTTCTTCCTCGGTTACGGGCTGATCTTCATCGCCCAGTCGGTGGTCACGATCCTGCTGGCCGCGGTAATGATGTTCGTGCTCCAGCCATGGCTGGCAGCGATCTCGCTCGCGCCGGTGCCGTTCGTGGTCCTGATCGCCAACCGCTACGGCCACAAGTCGCGGCCCGCGATGCAGGAGGCGCAGCAGCGGATCGCGGAGCTGACCGCAGACGTGGAGGAGAACGTCTCAGGGGTTCGCGTCGTGAAGGCCTTCGCGCAGGAGGAGCGCCAGCTCGGTCGCTTCGGACACTCGGTCCAGCGCGTCTTCGAGCAGCAGGTTTACGCAACGCGGATCCAGGCGTTCTACAACCCCCTGATCAGCTTCCTGCCGAACCTCGGGCTGGCGGCAATCCTGCTGTTCGGCGGCCGCGAGGTGATCAACGGCACGCTCAGCATCGGCGCCTTCACGGCCTTCTACGCCTACCTGCTGATGCTGATCTCACCGATGCGCACACTCGGCTACATGCTCGGCGCCGCACAGCGGTCGACCGCGTCGGGCGCGCGCATCTTCCAGATCCTCGATCGCGAGCCGCGGATCGTCGCCCCGCCGGACGCTCCGCCGCTCCCCGATGGCGGCGGGCACGTGGTGCTCAGCGACGTCAGCCTGACGTTCGAGGGCACGAGCCAGCCGGCGCTGAGCGACGTCAGCCTCGACGTCCCCGCGGGTCAGACGGTCGCGCTGGTCGGCGCGATGGGGTCCGGGAAGTCCACGCTGGTCCAGCTGCTGCCGCGCCTGTACGACGTCACCGGGGGGGCGGTCGAGATCGACGGCGCCGACGTGCGCTCGGTCGACCTCGCCAGCCTGCGCAACGCGATCGCGGTCGTCAACGACGATCCGTTCCTGTTCTCGGCGACCGTCCACGATAACATCGCCTACGCGCGCCCGGACGCCAGCCGCGAGGACGTGGAGCGTGCCGCGGCGGCCGCCCAGGCGGCCGACTTCATCGAGCGGCTGCCGGACGGCTACGAGACCCGGATCGGCGAGCGAGGACTGACCCTTTCGGGCGGTCAGCGCCAGCGGATCGCGATCGCGCGGTCGATCCTCGCCAACCCCCGGATCCTGATCCTCGACGACGCCACCTCGTCGGTCGACTCCTCGACCGAGATGGAGATCAAAGCGGCTCTCCGAGAGCTGCTCGCCGACCGGACGACGTTTGTGATCGCCCACCGGCTGTCGACGATCTCGCTCGCCGACCGGATCGTGATGCTCGAGCGCGGCCGGCTGGTCGCCGACGGCTCGCACGATGAGCTTCTCGAGAGCTCGCCGCTGTATCGGGAGATCGTCGAGAAGGGCATGCCCGAGCAGGTGTTCCTGACCGGCGGGACCGCGGAGGTGGCGGGGCGATGAGCTTCGCCAGGCTCGAGATCAGGCGCCGGCTGGCCGAGACCGGCGGCCGTGGCCGCAAGCTGCGCGGACTCGCCGAGCTCCTGCGCCCCTACCGGTGGCGCGTGGCGGCGATGCTCCTCGCGCTGGTGCTCGCGACGGCCGCGGCGCTCGCGCCGGCGCCGCTGGCCAAGGTCGCGATCGACAAGGGAATCAACCAGCACGACACCGGCACGCTCGACCTGGTGGTGGTCGCGTTCCTGATCTCGGCGGTCGTCTACGGGGTGGCGACCTACGCGCAGACCTACCTGGTCGGGTGGGTCGGGCAGCGGGCGCTCCAGGACCTGAGGCTGAAGCTGTTCGTTCACCTCCAGTCGCTCTCGATCGGGTTCTACTCGCGTAACCGCGCCGGGGTTGTGATCTCGCGGATGACCAACGACGTCGAGGCGCTCGACCAGCTGGTCGAGGACGGCCTGGCGACGCTGATCCAGTCGAGCCTGACGCTGATCGGCGTGGTCGTGATCCTGATCGTGCTCGATCCCCACCTGGCCCTGCTGACCTTCGTCGCGCTGCCGCTCCTGGCCGTCGGAGCGGTCGCGTTCCGGATCGCGTCGGCCGATGCCTACCGGCTGACGCGCGAGAAGATCGCGACGATCACCGGCTATCTGCAGGAGACGCTGTCGGGAATCCGCGTCGTGCGAGCGTTCGGCCAGGAGCGCGAGCACATCCGGCGGTTCATGGAGCTCAATGACGAGAACCGTGACGCCAATATGACGACCGTGCGGCTGAACGCCGCGTACTTCCCGGCGATCGAGCTGCTGTCGGCGCTGGTGACGGTCGAGATCCTTGTGATCGGCGGCGTCGAGGCGATCAACGGCCACACGTCGACCGGCGTGGTGTTCGCGTTCATCGCCGCGCTGAACAACTTCTTTGATCCGATCCAGCAGCTGTCGCAGCTCTACACGACCTACCAGTCGGGGATGGCGGCACTCGACAAGATCTTCGGCCTGCTCGACGAGCAGCCGGAGCTCCTGGACGCTCCTGACGCGATCGAGCTGCCACGGATCCGCGGCGAGCTGCGCTTCGACGATGTCTCGTTCCGCTACGGATCAGACGACGACGGGATGTGGGCGCTGCGAGACATCAACCTGCAGATCGCGCCCGGCGAGACCGTCGCGCTGGTCGGCGAGACCGGCGCGGGCAAGTCGACATTCGCCAAGCTCGTGGCGCGCTTCTATGACCCGACCGGCGGAGCGGTGCTGGTCGACGGCCGTGATCTGCGCTCGGTGACCGCTGAGTCGCTGCGCTCGCAGATGGGCATGGTTCCCCAGGAGGGCTTCCTGTTCAGCGGCACGGTCCGGGAGAACATCTCGTTCGGGCGCCCGGGGGCCACCGACGAGCAGATCCGTGACGCCGCGCGGGCCGTCGGAGCCGATGAGTTCATCTCCGAGCTCGAGCACGGCTACGACACGGAGGTCGGAGAGCGTGGCGTCCAGCTATCGGCCGGCCAGCGTCAGCTGGTCGCGTTCGCGCGGGCCCTGGTCGCCGATCCGCGGATTCTGGTGCTCGACGAGGCGACCTCAAATGTCGACGTCCGGACCGAGAGCCTGATCGAGACGGGCCTGCGCCGGCTGGTGGCCGGGCGCACGTCAATCGTGATCGCGCACCGCCTGTCGACGATCCGCCATGCGTCGCGGATCCTGGTGATGGAGCACGGCGAGATCGTCGAGCAGGGGACGCACGACGAACTGCTCGATGAGGGTGGCCGCTACTGGCAGCTCTACAACGACTGGGCTGAGCAGGCCTCCGCCTGAGGGAGTGGCGGGTGGGCGCGTTCGTCTCAGGCCTGGCCACGACAGCGGTCAAGAGCACGCGCATCGGCGCGGTCGAGCGGATCGAGCTCGACGCCCGCGGCGCGCGTGGCAACCGCACCTTCTGCGTGATCGACGAGCGCAACCGGATGGTCAACGCCAAGGTGTTCTCGCAGCTCATGACCGTGCTCAGCAGCTACGACGTGGCGAGTGATCAGCTGACGCTCGCGTTCCCCGACGGGACCCGCGCCTCAGACGTGGTGCGCCGTGGCGAGATGCTGCAGATCGCCTTCTTCGGCGTTCCGGTCGATGCCCGGCTGGTGATCGGGCCGTGGGCGGATGCGTTGTCTGGGTACCTCGGCGCGCCGTTGCGCCTCGTCGCGCCGGCGGTCGGCGTAGACCGCGGCCCCGACGGCGCGATCTCGATCATCTCGCAGGCTTCGCTGCATGACCTGGCCTCGGTCGCCGATACCGATTCGGTTGACGTACGCCGCTTCCGGATGCTGATCGAGGTCGACGGGGTCGCGCCCTACGAGGAGGACTCCTGGATCGGGCACGAGCTGGCCGTCGGCGACGCGCGCGTCGCGATCCGAGGCAACGTCGGCCGCTGCGCGGTCACGACCCGCGATCCCGACAACGCGCAGGTGAACTTCCCGACCCTGAAGCTGCTGGCCGGCTACCGGAGTGAGGTCGAGGCGACCGAGCCGCTGCCGTTCGGCATCTACGGCGAGGTGCTCGAGCCCGGCGCGGTCACCCTGGGCGACCCGGTGGCGCTGCAGAGGTAGGGTTTGCGCCGATGACCACCCAGGCGACCGAGCGGGTCCAGATCGAGGTCACAGACCACGTCGCGGTCGTCACCCTGACCCGGCCCGAGAAGCACAACGCGCTCGACCTGCCGATGTTCGAGGGCATCATCTCCGCCGCCGAGCGCCTCGCGACCGAGCCGGGGCTGCGCGCCGTCGTCCTGCACGGCGACGGGCCGAGCTTCTGCTCCGGCCTCGACGTGATGAGCATCATGTCCTCGGGCCAGGGCACCGATGCGCTGCTCAACCCGCTCCGTGGCGAGGTGCCGAACTGGTTTCAGCGCACTGCCTATGACTGGCTCGGCGTCCCCGTGCCGGTGATCGCCGCGCTGCACGGCAACTGCCTCGGTGGCGGGCTCCAGATCGCGCTGGCGGCCGACATCCGGATCGCTGCCCCGGACGCGCGACTTTCGGTCATGGAGGTCAGGTGGGGCCTGATCCCGGACATGGCGATCACCCGAACGCTGCCGCGGCTCGTCGGCATCGACGTCGCCAAGGAGCTCACCTACACCGGCAGGGTGGTCACCGGCGCCGAGGCGCACGAGCTCGGCCTCGTGACCCGCGTGTCCGACGATCCGCTCGCCGCGGCCCGCGAGCTCGCGGCCGAGATCGCGTTGAAGTCCCCCGACGCGGTGCGCGCCGCCAAGCGGCTGTTTGATTCAAGCTGGACCGGCACACCCGAGCAGACGCTGGCGCTCGAGGCCGAGCTCCAGCTGAGCCTGATCGGCTCGCCCAACCAGCTGGCAGCGGTTGCCGCCGGGGTCACCAAGAAGCCGGCCGAGTTCGTAGATCCCTAACCGGACAGGGATGCAGCGCGCCGCTTCCGCTGCGGTACCGCCAGCCTTAAACCAGCGAGGCCTGCGACGTTGTGCGCCGCAGGCCATGGAACTGGGGAACAGGGACTCGAACCCCAACTTCGACATCCAGAGTGTCGCGTGCTGCCGATTACACCATTCCCCAGTGCATCGGGTCGTTGTCGAACCGGAGGACGAGTATAGGTCAGTTTCCGTCCTGCCCAGGTGGGAACATATGTTCGTGTCTGACGCCCGAGAGAGGATCCGGCAACTGGTCGAAGCGGGCTTTGCGCCGCGGTCGATCGCGCGGCAACTGAACCTCGCGCCGGCCACCGTCGACTACCACGTGACGCGTCTATCTGACCCGGCTGGTATGCCAGAAGCGGCGCCCTCGGAACCGCCTTGCCCGCCGAGTGCCACCGTGCCAACCCGCGCGCGGATAGCGGCGCTGCTCGCGGCAGGATTGACCCGCGCGGAGATCGCGCGAAGGGTCGGCGTCTCGAAGGCGACGGTCAGTTACCACGCGCGACGGTTGGGAGAACAGGTCAACGAGCGGTGTGCGCGCCGGTATGACTGGGGAGCGATCCAGCGCTTCTACGACGAAGGTCACAGTGTCCGGGAGTGCATCGCGACGTTCGGCTTTTCCTCAGCGAGCTGGGCGTCTGCGGTCAAGCGGGGCGCCGTCCGGGCGCGACCATCATCGACGCCGATCGATGAGCTGCTGGTCGCTGACACCTACCGTGGCCGCTACCACCTCAAGCTGAGGCTGCTGAGAGAGGGCCTCAAGCAGAACCGGTGCGAACGGTGCGGCGTCGTCGAGTGGCGGGGACTGCCGTTGACCCTCGCGTTGCACCACGTCAACGGAGTTCGCAATGACAACCGCCTCGAGAACCTCGAGCTGCTCTGCCCGAACTGTCATAGCCAGACCGACACGTTCGCAGGGCGCAAGCGATCGGGATTGACGAGCGCGCCGGTCTAGCCGGGATCGCGGTGCGACGATGCCGCCGGCCGCAATTTCTCGTGGCCCGGTCTGACCCCGGAGTCCAGTAGCGTCGAGCCCACATGCTGACCGAAAGGGCGCCCAGATCGCCGCTGTTCTCCTACACCGACGGCGGGCGCCGCGACGCCCGCCGAGCCGGCACGCGAGACCCATGGGTTGCTGGGGTGTGGGTGTCGGTGACGCTGGTCGTGCTCGGCGCGTCGGTGGCGATCGTGCTCGTCACCCACATGCGACCTGGCTATGACGCGTTCGGATGGCTGGTCTGGGGACATCAGGTTCTGCACTGGAGCCTGAACACAGACGGCGCCCCGTCATGGAAACCGCTGACGTTCATGTTCACGTTGCCGTACGCGCTGGCGGGCACCGGGCAGCTGTGGCTGTGGATGGTCACCGCTGTCGCCACCGCGCTCGCCGGGGCGGTGTTCGCCGGCCGGATCGCCTACATGCTCACCGGACCCTGTCCCGAGCGGCCGTATGCACCGTTCGTCGCGGCCGCGTTCGCCGGCGCCGCGCTGCTTGGCCTCGACACCTATTCCCACGAGATCCTGATCGCCAACTCAGATCCGATGATCGTGACGCTCTGTCTCGCCGCGATCGACTGTCACCTGTGCAGGCGGCCACGGCTGGCGTTCGTGATGCTCGTGCTCGCGTCGCTCGGGCGTCCGGAGGCGTGGGCATTCACCCTTCTGTATGCGCTCTGGGCGTGGCGCTTCGTGCCCACGATGCGCGTGCTGGCGATCGCCGGGGTGGCGCTGATCCCCGCGGCGTGGTTCATCATCCCGGCGTTCACGTCGAAGGACTGGTTCATCTCCGGCGACCTCGCGCTGCGCTCGGTCAACGCGGTCAACGTGATCCACGGCAGCAAGATCCTTGGCGTGCTGGGGCGCGTACGCGATCTCAACGGGTGGCCGATCCAGGTCGCGGCGCTGGCCGGGATCGTGATCGCGATCTTTCGCCGGGACCGGACGACGCTCGTGCTGGTGGGCGCCGGGTGCCTGTGGGTGGCGCTCGAGATCGCGATGGCGCTGCACGGCTGGTCGGCCGCGAGCCGATATCTGTTCGAGCCGGGCGCACTGGTCATCGTGATTGCCGGACAGGCGGTCGGTCGGGTGCTGGCCTTCTCCCCGAGCGGCTGGCGCGACCGCCCGGGGCTGAACGCGGCGGGCGCGGCGGCGTCATGGCTGCTGGTGGCGCTGCTTGTCGTGGCGTTGATCCCAACCGCCCACCGGCGCGTCAACGACGGCCGCTTCGAGATCACCGCCGCGCGGTTCGCGGGCCGGCAGATCATCCGGCTGCAGTCAGTGGTCGCCAAGGACGGCGGCGCCGCCAGGATCGTCGCCTGTGGACAGCCGGTCACAAACGTGGGGCTCCAGAGCAAGGTTGCGTGGGCCACGGGCCTCAACGTCGGCAACGTCGGCTTTCAGCCGGGCAAGTCGATTGACAGCGGCAGGCCGATCGTTTACTTCAAGCCCCACCTCGGGGGCTGGCAGGTGCGCCCGATCCACCTCAGCGCATCGGACGCGGCCAGCTGCGCGAGCCTGCGCCGGGATTCGGTCTACTGACGGTCCGCCACAGCTGGCTGACCGTCCGCTACAGCTGGCTGACGGCCGGCTACAGCTCGGCGAGATCCGACGAGAGGTCGCCCAGCTCGGCGGCGCGATCCCCGAGCGGGGTCCCGGCCGCGATCAACCGCCGGGCGTCGGCGAGGTCGGCTGATCGTCCGACCGTCAGCGCGCCCGCGAGGCGTCCGCCGGCCAGGTAGAAGACGGTGAACTCTCCCTCGTCGGGCGAGCCGCGTACCACCTCGCGGTCCCACTCGTAGGCCGGCCCGACATACTCGATCGCCGCCCAATCCGAGAGGTCGGAGAAGAAGTACGGGACGACGTCATAATCGACGCCGCGGCCGAGCATGTTCAGCGCAGCGGTCCTGCCCTGGTTGAAGGCCACATCCCAGTGCTCGACCCGGATCCGCCGCCCGCCGTGGATCACGCTCTCGTACTCAGCGACGTCACCGGCCGCGAACACGCCTGGCGCACTGGACTCGAGCTTGGAGTCGACGCGGATGCCTCCCGTCTCGCCGAGCTCGAGCCCACCGCCGCGCGCCAGCATCACGTCGGGGACCACGCCGGCACCGACCACGACCGCATCGGCCTCGAGCTCGAGACCGCTCTTGGTCACGACCTTCGTCACGCGACCATCGGCCCCCTCGAAGTGGTCAAGCTCGTCATCGCCGTAGATCGCAATTCCGTGTGACTCGAGGATGTCGTGCATGAACCTGGCCGCCTCGGGACCGAAGTGGCGGCTCAGGACGACGGGCTCGAGCATCACAAGCGAGCAGTCGCTGCCCAGCTCGGTCAGCGACGCGGCAACCTCGGCGGCGATGTAGGAGCCCCCGATCAGCACCACCTTGCGCCCGGCGGCGTCCTCGCGAATCGCCTCGGCGTTAGCGAACGTCCGCAGGTAGTGGATCCCCTCGAGCTCGAGGCCCGGCACGTTCAGCCGGCGGACGTTGGCGCCGGTCGCCAGCAGTGCCTTGTCAAACGCGACCTCCTGCTTGTTCGAGAGTTTGACCGTTCGCCCTTCGAGGTCGAGCTTCATCGCCGATGTGCGCGTCAGGACCTCGATCCGCTGCTCCTCGTAGAACTCGGCCTTCTGGACGAGCGCATCGGCGCGAGTCTCGCTGCCGCGCAGATAACCCTTGGAGAGCGGCGGGCGCTCATACGGCAGGTCGGGCTCGCGACCGACGAGCAAGATCGAGCCGTCGACGCCGGCCCGGCGCAGGGCACGCGCGCAGTTGGCTGCTGCCAACCCCCCGCCGATCAGCAGGAAGTCGACCTCGCGATCGGCCATCGCTAGCCGCCCGCGCGGGACTCGGAGCCGTTGGGCGCGAACCGCGGCGTGATGTCGCCCTCTAGGCCGGGGTCGAGGATCAGCATCACCTGATCGCCGGCCTGGATCATCGAATCGGCCTTCGGCACAAATCCGGTGCCGCCACGCAGCACCGAGATGATCAGCGAGCCGTCGGGCAGCACGACGTCCTGCACCCGGTTCCCGGCGACGGGAGAGCCCTCCCCCACCTCGAGCTCGATGATCTCCAGGTGCTCCTCCTCGAGCGCCAGCAGTTGCACCAGCCCGTACTCGGGCACCTCGTGCTCGATCAGGCGCAGGATCAGGTCGGTGGCCGACACCGCCGGCTGGATGCCGAGCAGCTTGAAGTGGTCGAGGTTGCGCGGATTGTTGACCCGGGCGACGATCCGCTCGCAGCCGTACTTCTCCTTGGCGACCTGGCAGATCAGGATGTTGTCCTCGTCGTCGCCGGTCACCGCGATCACGAGATCGGCGCGCTGGATTCCGGCACGCTCGAGCACCCAGAGCTCGGTGGCGTCGCCGTACTGGGCAGCGTGTTCGAGCTCCTCCTCGATGATCCGGTAGCGACGGTGGTCGGATTCGATCAGCGTCACCTCCCGATCCTTGGCGATCAACTCTCGGGCGAGGTTCCAGCCAACCTTGCCCGCCCCGGCGATGATCACGTACATCAGAGTCGTCCCCCGTTCACGGCGCGAGCACCATCTGCTCGGCCTGCTCGATCGCGTGCTGAGTCGGACAGATCGTCAACAGACCCTGTTCGGCGTACCAGGACGCGCGAGCCGGGTCGGCGACGCGGACCACGACGCGGGGCACATTGAACCGCCGCTGCGCGAGCTGCGCGATGACCAGATTCGTGTTGTCCCCGCGGGTCGCCGCCATGAACACTTCAGCGTCCTCGATCCCGGCGGCGACCAGTCCGTCGACCTCGAGCGCGGCGCCGACCGTGAAGCGGCCGCCCGCGTCCTCCCAGCTGGTCGACTGATCCTTGTCGAGGCGCTCGTGTGACAGCGGGTCGCTGTCGAGCACCGAGACTTCGTGGCCGGCCTCGAGCGACCGCTTGGCGATTGCCGAGCCGACCCGGCCGGCTCCGACGATCAGAATGAACATTGCGCGAACTCTAGGGGGTCGCGCGAGCCGACGACGGACCACCCTATTTGTTGCGTTACCACGCGTGGTCGCATCGCTGATCGCAGCCTAGCTCGCCGAGCCTGCAGGTCAGCCCGATCGCCTACGGGCTGGCCGCGCGCTCCGCCGCGGGCGGCGGGATCAGCGCCGCAGCGACGATCACAAGTGCGAATGCCAGCAGCCTGATCACCAGCCCGAGGTTGCTCTGCGGCAGCGGCTCGCCGAACACGATCGGCCCTGCTGCGATCGTCGTCAGGTTGGCAGCCGCCGAGGTCAGCGCGATCATCGGGACCGCGTCCCCGAGCTGAAGACTCCGCGCCGAAACGAGCAGGCCAACGAGCGACGCAATCAGGATCACGAACGCGAGCGGGTGCACGAGTACGCCAAAGCCGAGCTGGCTCAGGTGCGAGCTCAACGCCTTGATCGACGTGTCCGAGGCCGCCCACAGGAGCCCCGCCGAGACGGCCAGCATCGCGGGCCGCGCGCCGGACGAGTCAGGTCCGCGCTGTCGCCGGTTCGCAAGACCCGGGAACACCACGACCGCCGTCGCCGCGGCCGACAGCACGACCAGGTAGATCACGAGCGTCGACGGATCGTAGTGCGAGTGTGCGCTGCCGGCGTCACCGTCGAGCGTCGCGGCCAGGAACGCCAGCCCGGCCGCGGTCAGCCCGACGCAGATCCATTCGCGCCGCGTCACCTCGATCCCGAACATCCGGTCGGCGACGACCGTCAGCAGCACCAGGCCGCCGGCGATAACCGACTGCACGAGCGAGATCGGCGCCAGCGTCAGCGCACCGACGTGCAATCCCCACGACGCCAGTGCGATCGCGATCCCGAGCGTGTACAGCGGCGACCGAAACAGCTCCACCGTGCTGTGCCAGGGCCGCCGCAACTCCACCGACGGCGCCTCACGAGCACCCCGGAACTTGTACAGGAACCCGGCCACCGACCCGAACGCGGTCAGCAACGCCAGCACCAGCCCAAGCTCAACGGAAACAGACAAGAATCCGCCGCGAGCCTACCGCCCCCGTCGGCGCGCCGGCGCCAGAACGCGCAACGTACCAAGGACTCAAGCGCCCCGCTCCCAGGGGCGGGCCAGGCAGACCCGCCCCAAAGCAAAACGCGTCAGGTGATCAGCGGAATGATCAGCAGCGCAACGATGTTCGCCACTTTGATCATCGGGTTGATCGCCGGCCCGGCGGTGTCCTTGTACGGGTCACCGACCGTGTCACCGGTGACCGCCGCCGCATGGGCCTCGGAGCCCTTGCCGCCGTAGGCGCCGTCCTCGATCAGCTTCTTGGCGTTGTCCCACGCACCGCCGCCGGAGGTCATCGAGATCGCGACGAACAAGCCGACGACGATCACACCGATCAGCAGCCCGCCGAGCGCTTCAACGCTGATCAGACCGACGACGAATGTGACCACAATCGGGATCAGCGACGGCAGGATCATCTCCCGCTGCGCCGCCCGGGTGACCAGGCTGACCGCCGCGCCGTACTCCGGCAACTCGGTGCCCTCCATGATCCCCGGCTTCTCGCGGAACTGGCGGCGGACCTCCTCGACCACGGCGCCGCCGGCTCGACCGACGGCCTCCATCGCGAGCGACACGAACAGGTAGACCATCATCCCGCCGATCAGAAGCCCGATCAGGACCGCTGGGTTGCTGATCGAGAAGTCCGGGAACTTGCCCTTCGCGTTGAGCTCGCGCTCGAACGCGTTGAACAGGACCAGCGCCGCGAGTGCGGCCGAGCCGATCGCATACCCCTTGGTGACCGCCTTGGTCGTGTTGCCGACCGCGTCGAGCGGGTCAGTGACGTTGCGGACCTCCTCGGGCAGGTCGGCCATCTCGGCGATCCCGCCGGCGTTGTCGGTGATCGGGCCGAACGCGTCGAGCGCGACGATCAGGCCGGTCAGCGAAAGCTGCGCCATCACCGCGACTGCGATGCCGTAGACGCCTGTGCTGCCGCCGCCGCCGAGCTTCCAGGCGCCGAGGATTCCGAGCGCGATCACGATCGCCGGGGGCGCGGTCGACTGAAAGCCCTGCGCGAGGCCCTGGATGATGTTTGTCGCGTGACCGGTCTGCGACGCGCGCGCGGTCGACTTGACCGGCGCAAAGCGCGTCGAGGTGAAGTAGTCGGTGATCACGAACAGACACGCGGTGACCCCGATCCCGATCAGCGCGCAGAGGTAGTACTTACCCCAGCCCGGCGTCGACAGCGGGTGGCCGATCAGATGGACGCCGTTCATCATCCAATAGGTGATCGGCAGGAACGCGAGCGCGGCCAGGAGGCCGGAGACAATCAGGCCCTGGTACAGCGCGCGCTCGACGTTCCCGGCCCGCGAGCGAACGGCGAACGTGCCGATGATCGAGGCGATGATCGACACGGCGCCGAGCACCAGCGGGTACAGCGCCACCGCTGACTGCTCGCGGAACAACAGCACGCCGAGCAGCATCACCGCGACCGCGGTCACGGCGTAGGTCTCGAACAGGTCAGCGGCCATGCCGGCGCAGTCGCCGACGTTGTCGCCGACGTTGTCGGCGATCACTGCCGGGTTGCGAGGGTCGTCCTCGGGGATCCCGGCCTCGATCTTGCCGACCAGGTCGGCGCCGACGTCGGCGGCCTTGGTGAAGATGCCGCCGCCGAGGCGCGCGAACACGGAGATCAGCGAGCCGCCGAAGCCGAGCCCGATCAGCGCATCGATCGCGGAGCGCTCGCTCTCGCCGGCGATCCAGGTCAGGATCCCGTAGTACCCGGCCACGCCGAGCAGGGCGAGCCCTACGACCAGCAGTCCGGTCACCGCCCCACCGCGGAACGCGACCGACAGCGCGGGCGAAACCCCTCCGCGCGCCGATTCCGCGACGCGCGCGTTGGCCCGCACCGACACGTTCATCCCGATGTAGCCCGCGCCCGCGGACAGCAGACCGCCGATCAGGAAGCCGATCGCGACGCGGATGTTCTGGATCGGGATCAGGACGATGAACAGGACGACGCCGACGCCGGCGATCGTCGTGTACTGGCGATTCAGATACGCGCGCGCGCCCTCCTGAACAGCGGACGAGATCGCCTGCATGCGCTCGTTACCCGGCGACAGTGCGAGCAGCGATTGGGAGGTCAGGACGCCGTAGGCAAGGGCGGCGCCGGCGCACACGAGCGCAACTAGGACGCCGTGCTGCGTCAGAAAGCTTGACAAGGAAAGTCCTCCGGAGGGCTCTTGGTTTGAGGCGCGGTCGCGCGCCGATCTACAACGGAAAAGGGGCCCCATGAAACTGCCCGGGACCCGGCAATACGCCGGGCGCGAGTCTAGCGTGCCGGCGGGCGGAACGTCGCCTCTAGGCGAGGGCGGTCGTGGCTACTGACCGGGCACCCAGAGCCGGCCGCTGCGCTGCGCAGGGCCCGGCTCGCCGGGCTTGGGCTCAGCCGGCTCGGGCCCCGAACCCGGTGTGCCCGGGCCAGAACCCGGTGAACCCGGTCCACCCGGGCCGGAACCCGGCCCACCCGGGCCGGAACCCGGTCCACCCGGGCCGGAACCCGGTCCACCCGGGCCGGAACCCGGTCCACCGGGGCCAGGCTCTGACCCGCCCGCACCACCCGAAGGCTCGCGCCCGGGCTCGGGCTCACCTCCGGGCGACTCAGGCGTCCCGCCGAGCTTGACGAACGCCATCTGCAGCTGTGAAAGCGCATCGCGAATCGGCCCCGCCTGCGCGGCGGCGCTCCGCTCGACAACTGGAAGCAGCGCCCGGATCGAGTCGATCGCGACGCGCACCTGGGCAAGGTCGCGCTCGTCCTCGGTGCCCGGCGAAAGCCCGGTGCGGCGCATCCCGAGATTGATCAGCGAAACGACGTTCTCGAGCAGCACCTGCTCGACCCGGATCTTCTTGAGCTCGGCCTCGTATGCGGCGCGGAGCTCCTCCTCGGACATCGGGGCACCCGCGCCGAGCGGGTCGCCTTGGGGATTTCCGGTACTCACAATGTCACCTCCGCGGGGTTTCCAGCACCCCAGAATAGGTCTCCCGCGTCTCCGCCTGGACGGACGCGTAGACCTCGTGCAGGCTCATTCCACTCTCGAGCATTCGCCGTTGGCGCTGGGAGCCGTTCAGTGAGGGCAGCCCGATATCGATTCCAAGCTCGGAACGCACCGGCGCGGTCCACTCGAGCAAGCGTTCGACTGCCGCCGCTCCGGGATACGGTTTCAGTCGCTCGAGGTCGAGCAGGTCTCCATCGAGGCCGTACCGGATCGCCCGCCACATGTTCTCCTCGATCATCCGGTTGGGCAGGTCCACGTGCGGCACGCCATCGTCGAGGTCTCGTGCGGCCTGTGCAACGCAGGCGAAGATCAGCGCGGCGAGGCCGTCCGATTCCTGCGCGGTTGGCTGCGCGTCGCAGATCCGCACCTCGACGGTGCCGAACGAGAGGTGCGGGCGGATCGACCACCAGACCTGCGTGTACTCGACGATCGAGCGGGTCGTGAACAGCATCTCGATGTAGTCAGCGAACGCCTGCCAGCTTCCGAACGGGTCGGGTACGCCACAGCGGGGAAAGCTCTTGGTGAACGTCTGCGTCCGTGCGCTGTGAAGCCCCGAGTCACGGCCATCGAGAAACGGCGAGTTGGCCGAGATCGCAAGCAGGATCGGCAGTACCGGCCGCAGCCGGTCACAGATCAGAACCGCCCGCTGCGCGCCCTGGATGCCGACGTGGACGTGGATCGAGAAGGTGTTGTTGCGCCACGCCACGTACTTGAGGCCGTGCTCGACCCGCTGGTAGTGCTCGGTCGCGATGATCCGCTGGTCGCGGTAGTCAGACCACGGGTGCGTGCCGGTCGCGCCGAGCGCGATCTCCTGATCGGCGGCGACCGCGAACAGCCGCCGACGCAGATCACGTTGCGCGGCGCGCGCGGCTTCGAGGCTGGCGCCCCGCCCGGAGCGGATCTCGATCTCGGACGAGATCAGCTCGCCGGCGATCGCCGGTGACAGCACCGGGTCGGATTCGGCCGCCGCGCGCAGCTCCTCGAACCTCTGACAGAGGCCGAGCTCGTCCGGGTTCAGCAGCGCGAACTCCTCCTCGAGCCCGACCGTGTAATCGGTCGAGGCGTCGAATGTCTCGCGCGCGATGTCGAGGTCTAGGTCCACGACGAGGTGCGGATCAAGTCAGATAGAAGTACAGCGCGTAGAGCAGATCGACTGCCGGGCTGGACGTGTGAACCGTGACCTCCGGCGGCACCTGCAGCAGCGCATCGGAGTAGTTGAAGATGATCTTGACGCCCGCGTCGGCGAGCTGGTCGGCCAGTGTCTGCGCGGCGCCCGACGGGACCGCGAGCACCGCGACGACGATGTCCTGGTCCTCGACGACCTGGCGCAGCTCGGAGTTATGCCGAACCTCGAGGGAACCGATCTGAGTTCCGACGAGCTCGTCGTCGACGTCGAAGATCGCGACCACCCGGAAGCCGTGGTCGGCGAAGATGTCCGAGGTCGCGATCGCGGTCCCGAGGTGACCGGCGCCAAACAGCGCGATGTTGTGCTGCCCGGCGGTCCTGAGGATCTTGCGGATCTGGCTGACGAGCGAATCGACGTTGTAACCGACGCCCCGTTTGCCGAACTTGCCAAAGCCCGACAGATCACGACGGATCTGGGTCGAGTTGACGTGCGTGTACTCGGCCAGCTCCTGCGAGGAGATCGTCTCCTTGCCGATCTTCCGGGCCTGAGTGAGGACCTGGAGATATCGAGACAGCCGCGCGGCGACACCGAGGGAGAGCTTCTCTCCTGGCTTATCCAGCGTCGGCTGAGCCGATTCGGTACCGCGGCCAACCGTGTAGCTCATCCGTGGGTCACTCTAGTCGGTCTCGGTGCCTCGGTCGCGCACAGCTTGGCCGACGAGCTGGCGCGCCAGCTCGGCCTCGTCCACAAAGAGCTCGAATGCCTCCACCCCGTCGATCGTAACGACTGGTATCCGTTCGAGATAGGCGCGCAGCAGCGCATCATCGGTCTCGATGTCGCGCTCGTCGAACTCGAACGGATGCTTGACACGAACTCGCATCAGGACTTCGCGCGCCTCGTCACAGAGGCAGCATCCCTCGCGCGCGAAGAGGACGACCTGCCGGGTGGTGCTCATCGTGCCGCGGCCAGCGGCCGCTCGCCGGTCGCGTAGACATCGAGCTCGAGATAGTCGGGGTATGCGAGCGCGTCGACGTACCGCGCGGCGCTGCCGATCATCGCCGCGTTGTCGGTGCACAGCTCGCGAGGCGGGATCGCCAGCTCGACGCCGAGGCCGGCGAGACGTTCGCGAAGCGGTCCGTTGGCGGCCACGCCGCCGCCGATCGCCAGCCGCGCCAGCCCCGTCGCCGCCAGCGCCCGCTCGGCCCGGGCCGCGAGCGCTTCGATGATCGCTCGCTGATAGGAGGCCGCGAGGTCGGCTCCCAGGCGCTCGGTCTCGCGCTCGCCGAGCTCCCGCACGCGATACAGCAACGCGGTCTTGAGCCCGGCGAAGGAAAAGTCCAGGCCGCCGAGGCGAGCCCCGGTTGGGAAAGGGAACGCATCGGGATCACCGTCACGGGCCAGCCGCTCGAGTGCCGCGCCACCCGGGTAGCCCAGCCCAAGCAGGCGCGCGCCCTTGTCAAATGCCTCGCCGGCGGCGTCGTCGAGCGTCTGGCCGAGCACCTCGTAGTCCGGCCCCGGGTCGGTCACGCGTGCCAGGAACGTGTGGCCGCCGGAGGCGATCAGCGCGACGAACGGGGGGTGCAACCGCCCCGGCTGCAGGAACGTCGCGGCGACGTGGCCATGGAGATGGTCAACCGGCGCCAGCGGCAGCTCGTATGCCGCCGCGATCGCCTTGGCGGTCGCGAAGCCGACCAGCAGCGCGGCGACCAGACCGGGGCCACGTGTGACGGCCACCAGCTCAACGTCGCCGAGCGAGATCTCGGCCCGCGCGAGCGCGTCATCGACCGCGGTGCCGATCAGCTCGAGGTGGTGACGGGAGGCGATCTCGGGCACCACGCCGCCGAACCGGTCATGGATCCCCTGCGAGGAGATCACGTTGGCGGCGATCCGGCCGTCGGCCGTGGTCACCGCAGCGCACGTGTCATCGCAGCTGGTCTCGATCGCGAGGATCAACCGGTGGCGCCGGAGGTCGAGATCGTCTCCGCCGTGCGCCACATGATCACCGCATCCTCGCCGGTGTCGCGGTAGTAGCGCGGCCGCTTGCCGGCGGGGCGGAACCCGTAGGCCTCATAGAGGGCGATCGCCGGCGAGTTCGAGGTCCGGACCTCGAGCGTGTACTGCTCATCAGCCCCTGCGCGGTCGAACATCTGCTCGAGCATCCCGCGGGCGATCCCCTCCCGTCGGCGCGCGGGATCGACGGCGATGTTCATCAGATGCCAGACGGTGTCGTAGCGCGACAGCACCAGGTAGCCGACGAGCTTGTCGGTGTCACCGTCGGCGGCCGCCAGGCACAACCCCGACGGCTTGGAGAGCTCGAGCACGAACATCGCCAGCGACCATGGCGCCCCGAAGGCCCGCCGCTCGATCGCGATCACCTGCGGGAGATCCGAGTACCCCAGCGTTCTGATCTTGAAGTTCGTTTGCGTCATCGTCGTTGCGCGCTCTGCAGCGAGAGCTCGGCGTCCGGCAGCCGCAGATACTCCGGCCGTACGTCGCCACCGTCCGCCGGATCGGCGCGGAACGCCAGTTGCCCAGTGAATACCGCGTTGACCCGGTGCAGCCTCGATCTGTCGTCTGGTATCGAGCTCCCCGGTCGCTCGAGAACCGCCCTGAATTCTACCGCCCCATCACCGATCTCCAGCCGCCTATGGCCGATCGCGCCGGCGCTCTGCGCCAGCGCATCGGGCGCGATTGCGACCGGCGCCAGCAGGGCCTGGACGTCGTCCTGAGCGGCGATGTCATCGGGCCGCCAGGCGGCGGCGAACACTTCGCTGCGGCGCGCGTCGAGCACCGGTACGACGGCGTCGCTGCCGCGGGCGCGGGCCTCGTCCGCCGCTCCGAGCGCGAGCGACCTCAGGCTCGAAACGCCGACCAGATCGATGCTGCGCGCCTGAGCCAGCGCCCGCGCGGTGGCGACGCCGATCCGCAGGCCGGTGAACGTGCCCGGGCCGACCCCGACCGCGATTCGATCGATTTCGGGCCAGCCGCACCGGGCCCTGCGCATGACGTCGGCGATCAGCGACATCAGCTGCGTGGTGTGTCGGGGCCGCACACCGGGATCGGGGTCGTCGCGAGCCTCGATCGCGCCTCCCTCGGAGTCGACCAGCGCAACGGTCGTGGCCCTCGTGGCGGTGTCGAACGCGAGCACTCTCATCTGCCGCTCACACCCGCCGGCGTGCTCGATTCAACGCTCACGAGCCGGCTGTCGGCGCCCGCGTGCTCGAGCCGGACATGGGCGGCGATCCGCGCGAAGCCGGCGATCGTCCGCTCGCCACCCGACGGCCACTCGACGAACGCGACCGTGTCGTCGCGCAGGTACTCAGCCAGCAGGTCGGGCTCTTCACCGGCGAGGCCTGGGACGCGATAGAGGTCGATGTGTGCGACCGGGACGGCTCCGGGGTAGCGCTGGCCGATCGTGAACGTGGGGCTGGTGACCGGACCCGTGACTCCGAGCGCACGCGCCGCGCCGCGCACGAGCGTTGTCTTGCCGGCGCCGAGTTCCCCCTCGATCAAGACCACGTCCCCGGGTATCAGTTCGGCGGCCAGGCGGGCCCCGATCGCCTCGGTTTCCTGCGCGCTCTCGGAACGAAATCTCCCCTGCATACGGGAAACTGTAGAGCGGCGCCTCCGCGTGGTTCGCTACCGTCACTGGCTGCATGACTGCTCCCGCCACTGACCGGGCTCCGAGTCGCATGTCCCGACTCACCAAGCGAATTCTCGGGGGCCGGGACGTGCGGGACCTACTGCACTCAGAGACCGCGAAGGCAGCCGGTCTCGCCGGCGCGATGATCGCCAACAACGTCATCGCGCTGATCTCGACGGTCGTGTTCGCGCGGCTGCTGACCGACTACGGATCGCTGGCGGCGCTGGTGAGCTACTTCCTGATCCTGTCCGTCGCCGGACAGGCGCTTCAGGTGGCGACGGCACGCGAGGGAGTTCTCGGCCACCTCGGCGTCGGAGCGGCGCTGGCGGCGACGGTCAAACGGTGGACGGTCATCCTGTTCTTCGGCACGCTCGTGATCTCGGTCATCTCGGTGCTGCTGCGCGATCCGATCGCTCAGGCGGTCGGCGTCAAGCACGATCAGTGGGCTGCAGCGGTCGGCCTGCCCGCGGCGATGCTGTGGCTCGAGCTCTCGATCCTCCGCGGCGTTCTTCAGGGCGTCGGGGATTACAAGGGAGTCGGCATCAGCCTGATCGGCGAGCAGGGCGCGCGGCTGATCACGGGTGCGCTGCTGGTCGTTGCCGGCCTCGGGGTCACGGGCGCGTATTTGGGCACACCGCTGTCGTTCATCGCGATGTGCATCTTCTGTGGGATCCGGCTGCGCCAGTACGTCGAGCGGTCGGCCACCGGGCCGGCAGCCGCCGCCGAGGTCATCCCGGGCGAGGTCGGGCTCTGGACGCACATCCGGCGTGCCTGGGCGCCGATCGCCGGGCTGATTGTGATCGCCCTGTTGCAGAACATCGACATCATCGCCGCCAAGCACCGGTTCACCACCCCCGTCGCGAGCGCCTACGGCGCAACCGCGGTCGCCGCCAAGGTCCTGATCTGGGTCGCGATCGGAGGCGGCTTCTACCTCGTCCCGGAGGCTTCTCGCCGCCATGCCGCCGGAGAGGACACACGGCCGGTGCTGTTCGTGGCGCTCGGGATCGTGGCCGTGTGCTCGATCCCCTGTTTGCTGATCTACGCGTTCGCCGCGCATCCGCTGTTGTCCGCCGTGTTCGGCCAGAAGCGGGCGATCGCGTCGGACTCGCTGCTGCCGCTCGGAGCCGCCTTCGCCGTGCTGGCCGGCACCTACTTGGCGGTGCAGTACATGCTCGCACTGCGACGAACGTGGTTCTTGGTGGTGCTCGGTTCGGTGGCGGTGGTCGAGCCGATCCTGCTGCTGAACGCTTCGCGCGAGCCGGCTGGGTTCGCGACCGTCGTGCTCGCGATCCAGGCGGTCGGCGCTGCGCTCGCATTTGCGATGGCGCTGCGGCGCGACAAGCGACCGGCAGCGCCCCCGTCCTCGCCGCCGCCGGGCCCGCGGGAGGATTCGGCAGCGGTCCGGCTCCCCGAGCCGGTCTAGGTCTAGAGCTGGAACAGGCCGAGCTGCGTCGACAGCTCCGCCTCCCCGCTCGGGCCCTCCGGCTCTGGTTCGGGCGGCTCCTCGAGCTCCGGTTCGGGGACCGGCGCCAGCGGCTCGGGCTGCGGCAGCGGCTCGAGCGCCAGCAGCTCCGGGATCCGATGGAAGTCCGCCCGCAGCGCCTCGAGCGTCGACGGCGTGTAGAGCGCCGCAGCCGGGTGATAGAGCGGATACAGGCGCACTGCGCGGGGGCCGATCATCTGCTCCTGGACCTGACCGTGAAGCCGTGAGATGCCGGTCGCGTCACCACGCAGCAGCTTGGTCGAGAAGTTCCCCAGCGTGCAGATCAGCTTCGGCTCGATCAGCTCCACCTGGCTGTGCAGGTAGCTGCTGCAAGACTCGATCTCGTTCGGCTGCGGGTCCCGGTTGCCCGGTGGGCGGCATTTCAGGGTGTTGCATATAAACACGTCAGCGCGCTCGAGCCCGATCTCGTTCAGCAGCTTGTCGAGCAGCTTGCCGGCCTGGCCGACGAACGGGAGCCCGAGCCGGTCCTCGTTGGCGCCGGGCGCCTCGCCGACGAACATCAGGTCGGCGTCGGCATTGCCGGAACCGAACACGACCTGGGTGCGCGTCTGGTGAAGCTGGCAGCGGACGCAGCCTCTGGCCTCCTCGTAGACGGCCTTCAGGAGCTCACGGCGCTCGGCGGCTGCTGTCACGTTTCCGATCCTAAAGGGATCTTCAGACGGGGTATGCTGTAAGCGAGGCCGCCACCGATTCGGGGCGGACCTCAAAACGCAGTTTGCAGCTTTTCTTTTTCCGACCGGTATCTCTGATGTGGGAACTGGAGCGGCATTCCGTAACCGTCACGCGCGGCTCGACAGAGCCAGCAACAGCCCCGGCGCTCGCGAGCGTCGCGGTCGTCGGTCGCGGACGCTTGGGAACTGCGCTCTCCGCCGCGCTGCGGGCCCGCGGGGGGCGTGCATCCGAGCCGCTGGGGCGAAATGGCGATCCACGTGGGTTTGACGCGGTGCTGCTGTGCGTCCCCGATGCCGAGATCGCGCGAGCCGCGGCGGCCATCCAGCCCGGGCCGCTCGTCGGGCACTGCTCGGGCGCGACCAGCCTGGACCCGCTCGGGCCGCACGAGCGGTTCTCGCTGCATCCGCTCATGACCTTCACGGCCGGCGACGGCCCGGAGCGTTTCTCGGGCGCGGGCGCGGCGATCGCGGGCAGCACGCCCAGAGCGCTGAGCGTTGCCAGGCAGCTTGCGGAGGCACTCGAGCTGCAGCCGTTCGAGCTCGACGACCGCGATCGCGCTACCTACCACGCTGCAGCATCGATCGCGTCCAACTTCCTCGTCACCCTCGAGGGCGTCGCCGAGCGACTCGCGAAGGCTGCGGGCGCCGACCGTGAAGTGCTCGTTCCGCTGGTTCGTGCGACGGTCGAGAACTGGGCCCGGATCGGGGCGGAGGATGCGCTCACCGGACCCGTCGCGCGCGGGGACGAGACGACGATCGCGGCCCAGCGTGCGGCGATCGCCGAGCGGGCGCCGGACCTGCTGCCCGTGTTCGACGTGCTCGTGCAGGCCACCCGCGAGCTTGCTGCGAGCGCCCAACTCCCCGGCGCCGAGGCGGTCGGCTGATGAGGACCGTCCGCTCCGTCTCTGAGCTGCGCCAGGCACTGCTTCCGGCCCGCCGCGAGGGTCGCTCGATCGGCCTCGTGCCGACGATGGGCGCCTTCCATGACGGTCACCTGTCGCTGATGCGCCGCGCCCGGGAGTGCTCCGATGTGGTCGTCGTGTCGCTGTTCGTGAATCCCGCTCAGTTCAACGACGTCGGCGATCTCGCCGCGTACCCCCGCGACGAGGCCCGAGACATGGAGCTCGCGGCCGAGCAGGGCGTCGACTACGTGTTCGCACCCGCCGCCGATGACGTGTATCCGCCGGGCTTTGCGACCACGGTCTCGGTCAGCGGGCTGACCGAGGAGCTCGAGGGGGCCCACCGGGGCCGCGGGCATTTCGACGGGGTCACGACCGTTGTTGCCAAGTTGCTGAACATGGTCGGGCCCGACGTCGCCTACTTCGGGCAGAAGGATGCCCAGCAGGCGGTGGTCGTCAAGCGACTCGTGCGCGATCTGGACATGCCCGTCGTGATCGACGTCTGTCCCACGGTTCGCGACACCGACGGCCTCGCGCTCTCGAGCCGCAACGTGCTGCTCTCACCGCCTGACCGCGAACGGGCCAGATCGCTTCACCGGGCGCTGCAGCGCGTCCGCGAGGCCGTCCTCGCCGGCACTCTGGACGCGAGCGCCGCCAGAGACGCCGGGCTGCGGGAGCTGAGCGCGGCCGGGGTCGAGCCCGACTACCTGGAGCTTGTCGAGGCCGACACGCTGGCGCCGATGGAGCGCGTCAACGGGGAGGTGCTCGCCCTCGTCGCCGCCGACATCGGCGGCACGCGGCTGATCGACAACGACCTGATCGTCACAGGAGGCCGCGAGTGAGCGCGCTCTCCGACCACCAGAGGACCTGCTGGATCCACAACGAGGTGGCGACCCCATTCGGGGCGCCAACCACTGCCCAGAGGAGGCGACCGTAGTGTCCGCAACCCCCCAAATCCCTGTTCCGCAAGGCCTTGACGGGCCGCTGCCGATGACGCTTCCGCGGCTGGCCGAGAAGAAGCGACTCGGCGAGCAGATCGTGATGGTCACGGCCTACGACTACCCATCGGCGCAGGTCGCGCAGGAATCGGGGGTCGACATGGTGCTGGTCGGCGACTCGGGCGCGATGACCGTGCTCGGCTACCCGTCGACGATCCCCGTCTCGACCGACGAGATGCTGATGCTGGCCGGGGCGGTGCGGCGCGGGCTGCAGACGCCGTTCATGGTCGGCGACCTCCCGTTCGGCTCCTATGAGTCATCCGACGCGCAGGCGATCCAGACCGCGCAACGGTTCATCAAGGAGGCCGGCTGTGATGCCGTCAAGCTCGAACGCGGCGGCACCAGCGTCCAGCGGGCCCGCGCGATCGTCGACGCTGGGATCCCGGTCATGGGCCATGTCGGTCTGACCCCCCAGACGGCGACCGCGCTGGGCGGCTACAAGGCCCAGGGCCGCACGGCCGAGCGGGCGCTCGGCGTGGCTCGCGATGCGCTGGCGCTGCAGGACGCGGGGTGCTTCTCGATCGTGTTCGAGGCGATCCCGGCCCCGGTCACCGAGGCCCTGATGCCGCGGATGGAAATCCCCGTAATCGGCATCGGTGCCGGTCCGGCGGCCGACGGCCAGGTGCTGGTGTTCCATGACCTGCTCGGGATCTACGACGGCCACGCGCCCCGGTTCGCCAAGCGCTTCGCAGACGTCAAGGCCCAGATGGTCGCAGGTGTCGCCGAGTACGCGGCCGAGGTGCGGGCCGGGTCGTTCCCGGGCCCTGAGCACTGCTACTCGATCGACGACGACGAGCTGGCCCGCGTCCGCGCAGACCTCGGCTAGCTGTCTCGCCCTCACGGTCGGTCACGGGATTGACCGACCGCGAGGGACTGCCGCTCATCTAGGATCAGGTGACATGGCTCGCTTCGCACAGGTGTTCTCGCCGCGAGACCGGATCTACTTCGAGCTGTTCGAGGAGGCGGGTCAGAACATGATGCATGCCTCCGACCTGCTCGACACGATGCTGGCCGGGTATCCCGACGAGCGCCACCTCGCGCAGGAGATCCTCGACTGCGAGCACGAGGGCGACCGGATCACGCACGACATCATCGACCGTCTCAACCACACGTTCGTGACCCCGATCGACCGCGAGGACATCCTCGCGCTCGCCTCGGCACTCGACGACATCGTCGACTACACCGAGGAGGTCGCCGACTACCTCGGCCTGTACAAGATCGAGGCGCCGATGGACCAGGCGATCCGGCTCGCGCGCGTGCTCAAGGAGGCTTCGGCCCAGATCGCCGAGGCGATCCCCAGGCTGCGCGGATTCAGAGACATCTCGCGCTACACGGTCGAGGTCAACCGGCTCGAGAACGAGGGCGACCGGATCACGCGCGAGGCGGTCGCATCGCTGTTCGACGGCGGCATCGACCCGATGGTCGTGATTCGCTGGAAGGACCTGTTCGAGCGTCTCGAGGCCGCGGTTGACGCGACCGAGCGCGTCGCGAACATCCTCGAGGGGATCGTGATCAAGAACTCCTAGCGGGCACTGCGCAATCTGGGTATGCTTGTGTACCACGGCGGAGCACCCCGGAGACTCGGATTGCGCCACAGCAGGGCTCGAAGGATGGGCGATCGCACGTTGTGCTCGGTCTTGTCCGGGATCGTCGTGGCGGTCGCGGCGGCGGTGCTCGCGCCGGCTGCGTCGGCTTCGATCACGCCCCAGGTCACGCTGACCCCGAGCACGGTCACCGCCGGGGCGACCAACGTGTCACTCGAACTCGACCTGACATTCGCGCCGAGCAGCGGTGACTCGGTCAAGGATCTGACTATCAGCCTCCCGCCCGGCCTGCTCGCTCCGATCCCCAGCACGGCGTGCTTGAGCGCCACGTCGCCCACGTCGGGCTGTGCGGTGGGAACCGGGATGGTGACCGGCTCGGGCGGCGCAGCTCCGGTGACGTTCGATCTGGTCGCCCCACCGAACCCGGATGACCTGGTCGGCCTCGGGATCTTCACGATGGCGCCGACGCCGGCGGAGCTGGCCACGGCCGACGTAACGATGCGGCCGTCCGGAGATCCCGCGGGCGTGGGCCTGAACGTGACGTTCTCGAACATCCCCTCTGGCGTCATCGACCAACTCGATGCGACGCTCACGACGCTGCGTGCGCCCGACCGCTGCCCGGCCACCCCCGCCGACGTGACGATCAGCGCCGACAGCCAGCTTGACGCGACGCCGGTAAGCGCGTCCGCCCCGCTGACGGTCACCGCGTCGAGCTGCGCGAGCCTCTTGTACGCGCCGATGCTGGCCGTGACCGCCGTCCAAGATACGGGCGACCGCGGCGTGCAGGTCACGACCGACATCACACAATCCGCCGATGACGCGACCAACAGCTCGGTCGAGCTCAAGTTCCCGCCGGCGGTCCTGGGTATCAACGCGGCTGTGGCCGGCCTGCTCTGCTCCAACCCGATAATCACCGACTGCACGCCGGTCGGATCGGCCACAGCGACCTCACCGCTCTACCCGACCCCGCTGACCGGCACCGTCTACCTGACCGGATCGCTGACCCCTCCCACGAAGCCCATCGCGATCACGATCGTGTTCGGGCCGCCGTTCCCGGTCACGATCAACGGCGCTGTCGGTCTCACGACGGCCACGACCACGTTCGCCGGGATCCCCGACGTACCGCTGACCGGTCTCCAGGTGGTGCTGGCGGGTGGGCCCGACAGCGTCTTCACCACCAGCTGCGCCACGCCGACCGGCACCGCGACCGCGACGTTCACATCGCAGAACGATGACCAGACGGCTCCCGGTTCAGCGCCGTTCACGATCTCGCCGTGTACGCCCCCCGCGGGCGGAGGCGGAGGCGGAGGCGGTGGCGGCGGCGGGGGTGGTGGGGCACCGGCGGCGGTGGCGGCGGCACGGGCGGTGGCGGCACCGGTGGCGGTGGCGGGGGCGGCACGGGCGGTGGCGGCACCGGTGGCGGCGGCACGGGTGGCGGCGGCACGCCCCCGACGACGGCCCCGCGGCCCGCCCTGCATGGTGCGTCGCTCACCGGCCTGAGGAGCGGCAAGCCGACGTTGAGCTTCCGGCTGACCGCGGGTCAGAACGCGCCCAAGCTGAGGTCGTTCACGATCGCACTGCCGCGCGGCCTGAGCTTCATCCGCAAGACGGTGCTCAAGCGGTCAAAGCACCCGGTCATGGAGATCAGCGCAGGGAAGGTCAAGACGCTCGCCCTCAAGCACGGCAAGCTGCTCGTGACCCTGCAAACGGCCGTCAGCTCCGTGACCGCGAGGGTCGCAGCCAAGGGGCTGCTGGAGAGCGTTGCGCTGATCGCCAGCGTCAGGGACCACCGCATCAAGGACCAGAAGCTGGTCGTGGCGGTCAAAGACGTTGACGGCAGGACGAGCACGCTGACCGCCCGGGTGCGCTGAGCACAGGCGCCGGGCGCGTCAGTCGTTCTCGATCGTGCGCAGCACCTCCGCCGGCGCCCCCGCGGCGATCGAGTACGGCGGGATGTCGTGGGTGACGACCGAATTTGCCCCGATCACGGACCGCTCGCCGATCGTGACGCCGCTGGTGACCACGACATGGGCCCCGCACCAGACGTTGTTGGCGATCCGGGTCGGACCCTTGGTCGTGAATCCCTGCCACGGAACCGGCTGCCGGGGATTGGCGAACCGGTGGCTCGCGTCACTGACGAAGCAGCCGTTGGCCAACATGCAGTGGTCGCCGATCTCGACCAGCACCATCGAGGCCACCATCGCGCCGAGGTTCAGAAAGCAGCCCGAGCCGATCGTGATCCGAGCATCACCGGGGGCCGTTAGCCAGACGCCGGGCTCGAGCAGCGTCTGGGCGCCGATCTCGAGCCGCCCCTCCCGGAACGCCTCGAGTACGTTGCCGTGGACGGGCCAGCGGATGAAAGCCTGCCGGCGCATCGCCTCCCAATGGATTCGGGCGCGGTTCCACGGCAGCGAGTTGCGCTCATACCAGCGCCACTTCTGAGCCCACAGCTTCAGATCGCCGGCCGACGCCGGACCGGCGCGGCTCAGGACTGCACCACCCGGAAGACCGGATGGTCGGAGGCGATCGCCAACAGCTCCTGGTCAGAGGCATCAGGACCGACGCCGCCGAAGAACTGTCCGACCTCCCACTTCCACTTCTTCAGGTAGGCCCGCAGCAGCGGCGCCTTGTCATCGTCGGAGACCTCGGTCGCGGTGAATGACCGGGCGCGACGGCCGATCAGAAGCCGGCCGCTGCCGCTGACGCGGAGGTTGCGCACCCACTGCGTATGGCCGCGCGGCGCGACGAGATAGTCGCGGCCCTCGAACCGCAAGAGGTTGACCGGCGTACGGCGGGGCAGACCGCTGCTGCGCCCCGGAACCTCGAGTACCCGTGAGCCGTAGACGCCGATCCCGAGGCGGGTGAAGCCGGCGACGATCGGGTTGAAGACGTGCTTAGTGAACCAGTCCGGGCGTTGGTAATGCTCGGCCACGGCGGGGATTGTCCCACTGTCGGGAGCCGACGGGGCTCGTCAGCGCCGCGCCAGGCCCGCCGAGACGGTCTCAGCGCCCGGTGGTCGCCTTGCGGCGCGGTTTGGCGCCCGCCGCGGCCGAAGCCGACCCATTGCGCCCGCGCGCCTTCGCCCCGTTGCTCGCGGTGGCCTTTGACCCATTGCCGGCCGCGATCCCGGCGCCGTTGCGTGCGGGCGTCCGGCTCCCGCTGCCGGCCGCAGTCCGGCGGTTCCTGCTCGCCCTGACCGGCAGCACCTCGGCCAGGAACTGACCCGTGTAGGAGGCTGCGACGTTCGCGACGTCCTCGGGTGTGCCGGTCGCGATCACCCGCCCGCCGTCGTCGCCGCCCTCGGGCCCGAGGTCGATCAGCCGGTCTGAGACCTTGATCACGTCGAGGTTGTGCTCGATCACGATCACCGAGTTACCGGCGTCCACGAGGCGTTGGAGCACCTCGAGCAGCCGCTGAATGTCGGCGAAGTGAAGCCCGGTGGTCGGCTCGTCAAGGATGTACATCGTGCGGCCGGTCGCGACCTTGCTCAGCTCGGCCGCGAGCTTGACCCGCTGCGCTTCGCCGCCGGAGAGCGTCGTCGCCGGCTGGCCGAGCCGCATGTATCCGAGCCCGACGTCGACCAGCGCCTCGACGCGCCTGCGGATCTTCGGTATGTGAGCGAAGAACTCCAGTGCCTCCTCGATCGGCATCTCGAGCACGTCGGCGATCGTCTTGCCCTTGAAGCGGACCTCGAGCGTCTCGCGGTTGTAGCGCTTGCCGTGACATTGCTCGCACGGGACGTAGACGTCTGGCAGGAAGTGCATCTCGATCTTGATCTGACCGTCGCCGCGACACACCTCACACCGGCCGCCCTTGACGTTGAACGAGAACCGGCCGGGCTTGTAGCCCCGAGCCCGAGCCTCCTGGGTCTTGGAGAACAGCTCCCGGATCTGGTCGAACAGGCCGATGTAGGTCGCCGGGTTTGACCGCGGCGTGCGCCCGATCGGCGACTGGTCGACCGAGATGATCTTGTCGAGCTGATCGAGCCCGGTGATCCGCTTGTGGGCGCCGGCCCGCTGGCGCGAGCGGTGCAGGTGGTTGCCGACCGCCTTGAGCAGCACTTCGTTGACCAGGGTCGACTTCCCCGAGCCGGACACCCCGGTCACGCAGCACAGCACCCCGAGCGGCACCTTGACGTTGATGTTGTCGAGGTTGTGCTGGGAGGCGCCCTCGATCGCTATGTACCCCGCTGGCTTGCGGCGCCGTGCCGGCGTCTCGATCACCCGCGTGCCTGCCAGGAACTGGCCGGTGAGCGAATCGGCGATCGCGGCGACCTCGTCTGCGGTCCCCTGGGCGACGACGTGACCGCCATGCTCGCCGGCACCGGGGCCCATGTCGACCAGATGGTCGGCCGCGCGCATCGTCCCCTCGTCGTGTTCGACGACCAGGACCGTGTTGCCGAGGTCCTTCAGCCGCTCGAGCGTCGCGATCAGCCTCGCGTTGTCGCGCTGGTGCAGCCCGATCGACGGCTCATCGAGGATGTACAGCACGCCGACCAGCGAGGAGCCGATCTGGGTCGCGAGCCTGATCCGCTGTGCCTCGCCGCCCGACAGGGTCGCCGAGGCGCGCTCCAGCGACAGATAGCCGACGCCGACGTTGTCCAGGAACCGCAGGCGCTCCTCGATCTCACGCAGCACCAGCCGCGCGATCCGGCGGTCTTGCTCAGTCAGCTCGAGCGCCTCGATCCACTCGAGCGCGCGCCGCGCCGACAGCGCGGTGAACTCGTGGATCGGGGTGCCCGCGACGAGCACCGCACGGGACTCGGGTCGCAGCCTCGCGCCTTCGCACTCCGGGCAAGGCCGCAGGGTCATGTACTCCTCGATCTTCTCGCGCGAGAACTCCGAGTCTGTCTCGCGGTACCGGCGCTCCAGGTTGGGGACGATCCCCTCGAATCTGGTCGCGTAGGTGCGCTTGCGGCCGAAGCGGTTGCGGTAGGAGACGTGAACCCGGTCACCGCCGGTGCCGTGCAGGAAGAAGTCCCGCGCTTCGTCGGGCAGGTCCTGCCAGGGCGTCTCGAGATCGACGCCGTACCGTTCGGCGATCGCCTGGGCAAGCTGGTCGTAGTAGTCCGAGGCGCTGACCGCCCACGGCGCGATCGCGCCCTCGCCGACCGAGAGGGTCGGGTCCGGGACGACCAGCTCGGGGTCGATCTCCATCTGCGACCCGAGCCCGGTGCACCTCGGGCAGGCGCCGTGGGGTGAGTTGAACGAGAAGATCCGCGGCTCGAGCTCGACCAGGCTCGGACCGTGGACCGGGCACGCAAACCGCTCGGAGAAGGTCAGCGTCCGGTCCGGCTCGTCGACCAGCTCGATCTCGACCAGTCCATCCGCCAGTGCGACGGCCGTCTCGATCGAGTCCGCAAGCCGCTTTCGCAGCTCGCCCTTCATCACCAGCCGGTCGACAACGACCGCGATGTCGTGCTTGTACTTCTTGTCGAGCGTGATCTCCTCTTCGAGCCGGCGCAGCTCGCCGTCGACCTTGACGCGGCCGAACCCTTCGGCCCGGAGCTCCTCGAACTGCTTGCCGTACTCGCCCTTGCGCCCGCGCACGATCGGGGCGAGCACCATGAACCGGGTTCCCTCCGGCAGCTCCATCACCTGGTCGATGATCTGCTCGGCCGACTGGCCGGTGATCGGCCGCCCACAGATATGGCAGTGCGGATGCCCGATCCGTGACCACAGCAGCCGCAGGTAGTCGTAGATCTCGGTCACCGTGCCGACCGTCGACCGCGGGTTGCGGGAGGTCGTCTTCTGGTCGATCGAGATCGCTGGCGACAGACCCTCGATCGAATCCACGTCGGGCTTGTCCATCTGACCGAGGAACTGGCGCGCGTAGGCCGACAGCGATTCGACGTAGCGCCGCTGCCCCTCGGCGTAGATCGTGTCGAACGCCAGTGATGATTTGCCCGACCCCGACAGGCCCGTGATGACGGTCAGCGAGTACCTCGGGATCGCGACGGTCACGTCCTTGAGGTTGTGCTCTCGGGCGCCCGAGACGACGATCTGATCCACTCCTAGCGAGTCTAGTGCACCGAACAGACGTTCCCGTCCGCCCGTTGGGCGTGGTGTCGTACAGTTGCCGCAATGAGCGACGAATCCGCTCCCACCCCTCCGGCCCCGAGCGGGATCCGGGCTTCCGACGCAGACCGCGAGCAGCTGATCTCAGAGCTCAACGAGCACATGGTCGCGGGCCGGCTGGGAACCGACGAGCTCGAGCAGCGCACCCAGGCTGCGTACGCCGCGCGCTCGACCACTGAGCTCGACGCGCTGCGGCGTGACCTGCCCCCCACCAAGGCCCAGCTGGCCCGCAACGAGTCCGAGCGCCGGCGCCATCTCACCCGCCGGATGATCCAGGAGACCGGCGGCTCGGCGATCGCGTTCGTGGTCGCGACCGGCGTCTGGGTTGCGTCAGGTGCCAACGGCCAGTTCTGGCCGGTGTGGGTCCTGTTGGTGGTGCTGATCGTCCTGGCCCGCAATGCATGGTCGCTGTTCGGCCCGGCCGCCGACCTCGATCAGTTCGAGCGCGAGCTAGACCAGCGGCGTCAGCGCCGACTGGAGCAGGGCCACGGCCGCCACCGCCCCCGCGACCGGTGACCCGATCGCGCTAGCCCTCGACGCTGGCGTAGACCTCGTCGAGCAGCCGGTCGCGATCCGACAGCCGGAAGTGCGCCGAGAGGTATTGCGCCGTCTCGTCGCGGGGTGTGCGGTTGAGTGCCATGTTGAGCGCGACCAGACGCGCCGCCTCGGACTCGTCCGCCTCGTCGCCTACCTCGGGCTCCGGGGCCGACGCGGACGCGGGTGGCCCAGGCACGGGTGGCTCGGGCGCGTGCGTTGCCGCGACGGCCTCCGCCGCGGGTTCGGCGACCGGCGTTGCGGGTTCGGCGACCACCGGCGCGGGCTCCCCCGCGGCCAGCGCTTCCGCCTCTGCCCCGGCGCCGTTGTGGCCCACCTGCTCCGGCGCTCGATCACCCGGGCCCAACTCGCTGTCGAAGTCGGTCGCTCCCGACCGCAGCGACTCGATCACCGATTCGAGCTCGCGCCGCGTCGCGTCGAGGCGCTCGAGCATCGCGGCGCTCGACGCCGACAGCCTGTGCGCGTGCTGCTCGGCGTCCTTGCGCGTCGCGTCGGCCTCGGACTCGGCGTCACGGCGGATCTTCGCGGCGCTCGTCTCGGCCGCCTCGACGATCGTCCGGACGTGATCGCTGGCTGACGAGGCGAGCGTGTCACCACGGGTCCCAGCCGCGTCACGGGCGGCTAGCTCGTCGGCGATCGCGGCCAGGTGCGCGTCGACGGCCGCCGGGTCGTAGCCCCGGCGGGCGAGAGGGAAGTCCTTCCGTTGGATGCTCTGCCTATCCAGCGCCACGCGCCACACCTCCGGTTTGATCGAGCAGGCGCAGCGTACCGAACGACCCTCGAACCGGCAGCAGGTTGCGACCCAGGTTCAGACGCGGGCGTCGCCGGCCGCGATCGCCTCGTCGAGCTCGCGCTTGAGATCGCGGATCTCGTCACGGAGCTTGGCGGCGTACTCAAACCGGAGATCCTCGGCGGCGGCGAGCATCTCCTCCTCGAGCTCGACGATCGCGCGCTCGATCTCGGCAGGTTCCATCGAACCCTCCTTGCGGCGCCGCCTGCGCCTGGAGCGCGGAACCTTCGAGTCCGATTGCAGGAACTCGGCGATGTCGGAGATCCCCTTGACGATCGTCTCGGGAGTGATCCCGTGCTCGGCGTTGTAGGCGCGTTGGATCTCTCGCCGGCGATCGGTCTCGGACAGCGCCGCTCGCATCGCAGCCGTCTCCTTGTCGGCGTACATCAGCACCTTGCCGTCGACGTTGCGGGCGGCGCGGCCGATCGTCTGGATCAGCGACGTCTCCCCGCGCAGGAACCCCTCCTTGTCGGCGTCGAGAATCCCGACCAGCGAAACCTCGGGCAGGTCGAGTCCCTCGCGGAGCAGATTGACCCCGACGAGCACGTCATACTCGCCCAGTCGCAGCTCGCGGATGATCTGGATCCGCTCGAGCGTGTCAATCTCGGAGTGCAGGTAGCGCACCCGGAAGCCCATCTCGAGCAGGTAGTCGGTCAGATCCTCGGACATCTTCTTGGTCAAGGTCGTGACCAGCGTCCGCTCATCGCGCTCGGCGCGAACCCGGATCTCGTTCATCAGGTCGTCAATCTGATTGCGGGTCTCGCGGACCTCGACCGCGGGGTCGATGATCCCGGTCGGCCTGACGATCTGCTCGACGATCCGCGAGGACTTGTCGCGCTCGAACTGGCCGGGGGTAGCCGACACGAACACCAGCTGGGGCGTGATCGAGAGAAACTCGTGGAACGTCTGCGGGCGGTTGTCGAGCGCGCTGGGCAGCCGGAATCCGTAATCGACGAGCGTCTGTTTGCGAGACCTGTCCCCCTCGTACATGCCGCCGATCTGAGGCACCGTCTGATGGGACTCATCGATGAAGCAGACGTAGTCGCCCGGGAAGTAATCCAGCAGGCAGTACGGGCGATCACCCGGCTGGCGTCCGTCGAGGATCCTCGAATAGTTCTCGATCCCCGAGCAGAAGCCGAGCTCGCGCAGCATCTCCATGTCGTATTGGGTCCGCTGCCGCAGACGGTGGGACTCGAGCAGCTTGCCCTGCTGCTCGAGCTCGGCGCAGCGGGCGTTGAGCTCGCGGCCAATTTCCCCAACAGCGTCCTCGATCATCCCCTCGCGCACGTTGTAGTGCGAGGCGGGCCAGATTCCGACGTGCTCGAGGTCATCCTCGATCAGCTCGCCGGTCACCGGGTCGAAATGCTGCAGGTGCTCGACCTCGTCTCCGAACAGCACCACCCGATAGGCGGTCTCGGCGTACGCGGGGAAGATCTCGAGCGTCTCGCCGCGGACCCTGAACGTCCCTCGCGAGAGCGCGGTGTCGTTGCGCGTGTACTGGATCGAGACGAGCTTGCGCAGCAGCGCGTCGCGGTCGATCATCTCGCCCTTGCGCAGCGTCTGCAGGTTCTCGTCGTAGACCTCGGGGGATCCCAGGCCGAAGATGCACGAGACGCTGGCCACGATCACCACGTCGCGCCGCGCGAACAGAGCCGCGGTGGCCGAGTGGCGCAACCGGTCGATCTCCTGGTTGATCGCCGAGTCCTTCTCGATGTACAGGTCCTTGCTCGGGACGTAGGCCTCGGGCTGGTAGTAGTCGTAGTAGGAGACGAAGTACTCGACGGAGTTGCGCGGGAAGTACGTCCGAAACTCGTTGCACAGCTGTGCGGCGAGCGTCTTGTTGTGGGCGATCACCAGCGCCGGTTTCTGGACTGCCTCGATCGTCGCCGCCATCGTCATCGTCTTGCCGGTGCCGGTGGCACCGAGCAGCGTCACGTACTGCTCGCCGGCGTCGATCCCCTCTGCCAGCCGCTCGATCGCGGCGGGCTGATCGGCGGTCGGTCGGAAGGCTGCGTCTAGCTCAAACTTAGGCATCGATGGACACTTGAACATACCGCGGCGGCCGGACGACTCCCGATCGAGACCGCGATCAGCTCATGCGACAGTTCTCAGACCCCCATCTCGCGGCGCTCGCCGTGCTCGTCGTGGCGGCCGGCTTCTCGATCTGGGCTCCGCGCCGGCGCCCCGGGCCCTGGGTCCGCGTCTACGCTCGCGCGCTCGCGCTGCTGATCCTCGCCGGCTGGCTGGGCGAGTACGTCGCCGACGTGATCGACGGGACCTGGACGATCAAGTACTCGCTGCCGCTGCAGCTGACCGACGCGGTCTCGCTGGCCTCGATCGTCGCACTGTGGTCCCGACGCCGGCTGGCAGTCGAGCTGACGTACTTCTGGTCGCTGACCGCATCGCTGCAGGCGACGCTCACGCCCGATCTCGGCCAGACATTCCCGAGTGTCTACTACTTCACCTACTTCACCTACCACGTCGGCGCGATCACGGCGGCGTGCCTGCTGGTGTTCGGCTGTGGCATCTACCCCCGACCACGAGCCGCGTGGCGGGTGTTTGCGATCACGCTCGCGTTCGCGGCGATCGTCGCCCTGGCGGATCTCGTCACAGGCGGCAACTACATGTACCTGCGGACCAAGCCGGTCCACAACTCGTTGCTGAGCGTGATGGGGCCGTGGCCGTGGTACATCGCGGCGACGGCCGCGCTGAGCCTCGTGATGCTGCTGGCGCTGCAGCTGATTGCAGACCTGGTCCACCGCGCCGACCGGCGCGCGACGATCGCCGCCGCCGAGCCCGTCCTCGCGCCCGCGGGCGCCGCTCAGCCGTAGCCGAGCTCGGTCGCGTATGTGCGGCGGTAGTCCTTCTGGGCCTGTAGCACGCGTTGCACGTACGCCCGCGTCTCGGGGAACGGGATCTCGTCGATCCGCAGGCTGTGACCCTGCGCGCGCGCGTCTGCGGCCCACTTGTCGACGTTTGCGGGACCGGCGTTGTAGGCGGCGATCGCCTCGACCTTGTTGCCGTGGTAATGGTCGAGCAGATACCGCAGCAGGTAGCTGCCGTAGGCGATATTGACGGCCGGGTCCGACAAATCGGAGGTGTGGAACGTGGTCGCCCCCGACTGGCGGGCGAGGAACTCGGCCGTCTCGGGAAGGATCTGCATCAGCCCCTCCGCCCCGGCCGACGAGGTCCGGGCGTCGAACTTCGTCTCTGCGTAGATGACGGCGGCGATCAGCGCCGGGTCAAGATGCTTGTCGGCCGCCTGCGTGCGGATCACGTCCTGATATTGGAGTGGGAGGCCGAGCTCATTGACGGCCTTGCGGGCCAGCGGCAGCATCAGAATCCCGCCGACGACCACCGCC
This sequence comes from uncultured Solirubrobacterales bacterium, assembly GCA_963770885.1. Lineage (GTDB taxonomy): Bacteria > Actinomycetota > Thermoleophilia > Solirubrobacterales > Solirubrobacteraceae > Palsa-465. The sequence continues at coordinate 134,930 of CAVYRI010000009.1, forward strand.
ACGGCCACCACGAGCACCAGCGCCACCCGCCGACGGCGCCGGGCGACAGCGCGCCGACGCGAGGGCGATGGCCTGCGCGGCGAGCGGTGGCGGCTGGCGGTGGCGGCTGAGGGGGTCACTCGGGCAGCATGTCAAGGATTGCCGACAGCTTGCGCTCGAGTTCGTCGACCGTACCGTCGTTGATGACGGTATACGTCGCTCGCTCCGACTTTTCCCGTTGCGTGAGCTGCCGGGCGGCCCGCTCCGCGAGCGCCTGATGGCCCCGGGCAAGCGCCCTGCTGTTGCGCAGATCCTCCTCGGCGACGACCGCGATCGTCGCGTCAAATCCCGACTCCATGCCCGACTCGAACAGCAGCGGCACCTCCACGACCGCCGCCCGGGGAGCAGGCTCCTGACGCTCGACCTCGCCGCGCCACTGCGCGATCCGCGCGCCCACCAACGGCCACAGCAGTTCCTCCAGCCATGCCCGGCCACCCTCCTGCGCGAACGCGGCCCGCGCGACGGCGGGCCGGTCGATCACGCCGCCGGAAGCCGTGTCGGGCCCGAACCGCGCAACCACCGCGTCTCGCACCTCAGGCGACTCGTACAGCTCGTGCACCACGCGGTCGGTCGACAGGCAGACCGCTCCGAGTCGCTCCAGCGCATCAAGCGCCGTCGATTTGCCGGCGCCGATGCCGCCCGTCAGCCCGATGAACGGGATCACGCCCCGGCTCAGGCCGAGGGTGCGTCGGACTGCTCGGCCTCGGCCTCGGCGGCCGCGCCGTTGGCGCTGGGCGCCTCGGACTCAGGCTCGATCTCGCCCGGCAGGTCGGGCTCGACAGCGGCCGGGGGATCCGCCACGGCCTCGGCCTCGGGTGTCACTGGGCCCTCGGGTTCCGCCACCGCATCAGGCTCAGGCTCGGGCTCGGGCTCGGGCTCGGGCGCTTCGGGGGCCTCAGGCTCCGGCGCCGTGGGCGACTCTGGCTCCGGTGCAGCGAGAACCTCGGGCTCCGGTGCCGCGGGCGCATCCGGCTCGAGCGGGGCCGAAGCCTCGGCCTCGCCGGGGGCCTCCGGCTCGTCGATCGCGTCGTCGGCCGCTGCCACATCGGGCTCGGTCGCGGAGAAGACGTCCTCTGAGAGGCCAAGCTCGGGCACATCGTCAAGCGCGCCCGCGTCACCCTCGCTCGGAGGCTGGATCGGACGGACTGGGAGCACCTGTCCCTCGACGCGCTTGATCGAGAGTGACAGCCGCCGGCGCTCGGAATCGATCTCGAGGATCTTGACCCGCACCGGGTCACCGGGCTGGATTATCTCCCGGGGATTGTCGACGTGGTGCTGGGCGAGCTCGGAGATGTGGACCAGGCCCTCGACGCCGTCGAGGATCTCGACGAAGGCGCCGAATGTGACCACCTTGGTCACGGTGCCCTCGAGCTCGTCTCCGATGTTGTAGGTGTCGACCACGCGCTGCCACGGATCCTCTTGGGTCTGCTTTAGACCGAGCGAGATCCGCTGGCGCTGACGGTCGATGTCGAGCACCTTGACGCTTACCTCGTCGCCGATGTTGAGGATCTCGCTCGGATGGTTGACGTGTGACCAGGACAGCTCTGAGATGTGGATCAGGCCATCGATCCCGTCGAGGTCGACGAAGGCGCCGAAGTCGACGATGTTGGAGATCGTGCCTTCGACAACCTGACCGGGCTGGAGGCGATCCAGGATCCGCTCGCGGTCCTCCTTGCGCTGCTCTTCGAGCACCGCGCGCCGCGACAGGACGACGTTGTTGCGCGAACGATTGAGCTCGATCACCTTGCACTCGATCGTCTGGCCCATGTACTCGTCGAGGTTGGGCACGCGGCGGATGTCGACCAGCGACGCCGGCAGGAAGCCGCGGACTCCGAGGTCGATGATCAGACCGCCCTTGACGACCTCGATCACAGCACCCTGCACGGGCTCGCCGGACTCGGCTGCCGCCTCGATGCGCCGCCACGCCTTCTCAAAGCGGGCGCGCTTCTTGCTCAGGATCAGGCGGCCGTCCTGGTCCTCCTTGGTCAGGACCAGCGCGTCGACCTCCTCGCCGAGCTGGACCTCGTCACCGGGGTCGACTGACTTGCGGATCGAGAGCTCGCCGGACGGGATGACGCCCTCGGACTTGTAGCCGATGTCGACGAGGACTTCGTCGTTGTCTATCCGGACGACGTGGCCGGTGACGACGTCGCCCTCTTGGAAGGGGTGCAGCGTCGCGTCGTAGTTGGGGACGATCCGACCGTCGATTTCGAGCAGGAGGCCGTCAGAGCCCTCGACTACCTTCGCGTTCGACTGATCGGGCGCAGTCAGAGTTGTGGTTGAAGACATGAGTTATCGCAGGATAGCCGCACCGGGCGCACGGTGTTGCCTGTGCCGACACCTGTGCCGACACGGCGGATCGGCCCGTCCCGGCGGGCGACACGTCGTGTCGCTCGTATCATCAGGCGGCGATGCCGACGCGAGCGACCAAGCGGGGTGCTGACCGTACCCCGCTCCGACGTGACTGCGACGTCCTGATCTGCGGCGCCAGCTTCGCCGGGCTCGCCGTCGCGCGCGAGCTCGCGGGCAGCGGTGCCGACGTGCTGGTGCTCGACCGCTACGAGATCGGCGAGCGCCAGACCTCGGCCTGCGGCATCCCGACCGATTGGCTGACCGCGATGCGGTTGCAGGGCTCGTTGCAGCAGACGTTCGGCGAGCTGGTCGTCCACACGCCTTACACGACCGTCCGCTACGACCTTCCGTGGACCTTCTCGACGTTCGATTACCGGAGTCTGTGCGGATTGCTCGCCGATCAGGGCGAGTTCGAATTCGAGACGGCCAAGGTCGAGTACCGCCGCGGCGACACGGTGCTCACCGACCGGGGTGAGATCCGTGCGCCGCTGATCGTCGACGGCCTCGGCTGGCGCCGGGTGCTCGGCAGCGGCGACAACATCCAGCCGCCGGACGCGTTGTTGTCCCGGGGGCTCGAGGTCCATCCGTTCGGGTCCGGGCGTGACATGGAGGTCTGGGTCGACCGCAGCTACGTGCCGGCCGGCTACGGCTGGCGCTTCCCGGCCGCCGGGGAGCTGCGAATCGGCGTCGGGTCGTTCGATCCCCGCTTCCATGTGCGCGAGCCGACCGTCAGGCTGGCCGACGACCTCGACGCCGACACGGTCCGATATCAGGGCAACTGGATCCCGCACGCACTTCGCCCCGCGACCGAGGACGGCATCTTCTTCGCCGGCGACTCGGCCGGTCACTGCCTGCCGCTGACCGCCGAGGGGATCCGCACCGCGCTCTACTTCGGGATCGCCTGCGGCCGCGAGCTGCGCCGCGTGATCGACGGCGAGCAGACGCGCGAGCAGGCGCTGGCCCGCTACGGCGCGTTCTCCGCCGGCCACGCCGAGCCCTTTGCCTGGATGCTCCGCTTCCAGCGCCTGGTGCCCCGGGTCGCCCCCCGCGTGCTCTCGCCGGTCCTGCGCGCGACCGGCGCCAAGCGGTTCGTCGATTGGTCGTTCGGCCACTACCTCAACGTCGCGCACCCTGATTTCGTCTGCGCCGGCGGGTCGCCGGCCCGCGCGCTGGCGCGGGCAACCGCGTAGGACGGTCGGTTTGAGGCGCCCGCGCGGCCCCGTCAGGTTGAGGCAGATCCTCAAGTGGCTGGCGCTCGGGGTCGCGATCCTGCTCGCCGCGGTGCTGGCGCTGGGCAACAACGTCGGCTCCTCCCAGCCGCTCGGACACGCCGCTCGTGCGTCAGGACAGCCGCCTCTCAGGGCTGGACCATGATCGGCAGCGGGCGTACGATCGCCGCCGCCTGAGTCCATCTCATAGGGAGGCAGCACCATGCAGCAGCTCAAGCCACCCAGGCTTGCCGTCGTCCTTGCCGCCGTGACGGCGCTCGCGGTTGCCGCGATCGCCACCGGCACCAGCGCCGCCAGACCGGTCCGCGCCCATGCCACCGGCGGCACCGTGCACGTGATCGAGCACGCGATCACCGACAAGGAGATCCCCACCGGCGGCGGGAAGGATGTGAAGGGCAACATCCTGACCTTCAACAACCCCGTCTACAACACGGCCAACACCAAGAAGGTCGGCCACGACGAGGGGTTCTGCACCCGGATCGCACCCAAGCAGCACATCTGGGAGTGCCTGTGGACAACGTTCCTCAAGGCCGGACAGCTCACCGTCCAGGGGCCGTACTACGACAATCGCAACAGCGTCCTCTCGATCACCGGCGGGACCGGCGCGTACCGCAGCAGCCGCGGTCAGATGCGCCTCAAGGCCCGTGACGGCGGCAAGGAGTACGACTTCATCTTCCAGCTCAGCTGAAGTCGCTCTGACGACCCGATGCCCCCGTGCCAGGTGCGCGGGGGCCGGGCGTCACTTCGCCGACAGCCAGTCGGGCCCGATCCCGGCCTCGACTGCCAGCGGCGGGTCGAGCTCGTAGGCCGACGACATCTCGCGCACGGCGATCTCCTTGACCTGCTCAGCCTCGTCGGCCGGGCCCTCGAACAGGAGCTCATCGTGGATCTGCAACACCAGCCTCGTCTGCACCCCGGCCTCCGAGAGCGCCTGGTCACAGCGGACCATCGCCACCTTCATGATGTCGGCCGCGGTCCCCTGGATGACCATGTTGACCGCGAACCGCTCCCCCTGCTTGCGCAACTCCCAGCGGCGCGCCCGCAACTCGGGTATCTGGCGGCGCCGTCCGAACAGAGTCGACACGTAGCCGTGCTCGGTCCCCTGCTCGATCGTCTCCTCGATGAACCGACCGACCGCCGGGAAGCCGGCGAGATAGCGCTGGATGAAGTCGTCAGCCTCTGACTGGGGAATGTCCAGCCGATCGGCCATCCCGTAGGCCGACAGTCCGTAGACGATTCCGTAGTTGATCATCTTCGCCTTCGACCGCATCCCGGGGTCGATCTGCTCGGGAGTCACCCCGAACACGCGGCATGCGGTCGCCGTGTGCACGTCCTCTCCGCGCCGGAAGATCTCCTTGAGCACGTCCTCGCCGGCGATGTGCGCCAGCAGGCGCAGTTCGACCTGCGAGTAGTCGGCCGACACCAGCAGGTCGCCCTGCTCGGCCACGAAGCAGGCGCGGATCTCGCGCCCGAGCTCGGTCCGGATCGGGATGTTCTGCAGGTTGGGGTTGTTCGATGAAAGGCGTCCCGTCGTCGCCGCGGTCTGGTTGAAGGTCGTGTGCAGCCGGCTGCGCGAGTCGACCAGCAGCGGCAGCGCGTCGAGGTAGGTCTGAGCGAGCTTGGTCAGCTCCCGCCAGCGCTCGATCTTGGGGATGATCGGATGCTCGTCGCGGATCGCCTGCAGGACGCGGGCGTCCGTCGAGTAACCGGTCTTGCCGCGGCGCTTGCGCGACAGCCCGAGCTTGCCGAACAGGACCTCCTCGAGCTGCTTGGGCGAGCCGAGCGTGAACTCCTCGCCGGCGAGCTCGAAGATCTCGCGCTCGAGCGCGTCGGCCTCGGTCTTGACCCGAGAGCTGATGCCGGCGAGCCGCTCGGTGTCGAGCTTGACCCCCTCGAGCTCCATCGCGCGCAGCAGCCGCACGAGCGGCAGCTCGACGTCCTGCAGCAGCTCCATCAACCCGCGACCGCGGATCTCCTCGCGCTGCCACGCGGCCAGCGCACCGACCAGCCGCGCGTCATGGCCGGCCTCATCTTGCACGTTGGTGGCCAGGCCCCGTTCCTCACACAGCTCGCGGAACGGATACGCGCGGCGGGCAGGCTCGAGCAGGTAGGCCGCCACCTCGGTGTCGTGGGCGAGCACCTCCGGCACCCGCCCCAGGGACTTGGCGTCGTGGGCGACCGCCGGACGCTCGGCCACCGCGGTGACGAGCTCCTCGGGGCTCGAGCACCCTCCGATCAGCAGCCCGCCGCCGTTGTCGCTATAGAGCCCGAAGCGCCACTCCTGGTTTTCACCGAACAGTGCCCCCTCGGGCGTCTCGGGAGCCCGAACGGCAATCGCGACCTCATCCGAGCCCAGTTTCGAGACGTCCGCCAGCGAGCCCTGCCGGACCCGCGCCGCGAGCGCCTGCTCGGCTACGGGCGTCGGGGCCGCCGCCTCGGCCGATCCGAGCGCCTCCTCGAGGCGGCGCAGGGGCTCGCGCAGCTCGTATTCCCTGAACACGTCGCGAAGTCGCGAACGGTCGGGCGGCGCGGACACGAAATCGGGCACGTCGAGCTCGATCGCGACATGGCGCTTGGCGGTCGCCAGCTGCTTGGAGACGCGCGCCGCATCCGCGTGCTCGGTCAGGTTCTGCTTGCGCTTGGCGCCGCTGATCTCGTCGATGTGGCCGAGCACCTCCTCAAGCGAACCGAAGCGTTGAAGCAGCTCGGCGGCGGTCTTGTCCCCGATCCCCGGGACGCCCGGGATGTTGTCGCTCGTGTCGCCCTTGAGCCCGATGAAGTCGGGCACCAGCTCGGGTGGGATCCCGTAGCGATCGATCACCCCGTCGCGGTCGTAGACGCGCGTGTCGGTGATCCCGCGCGAGGTGGTCATGATCTTGACCCGGTCGTCGACCAGCTGGTAGGCGTCACGGTCGCCGGTGACGATCATCACCTCGACCGGCGGATCCGCGCTCTTGGCGCGCTCGGCGATCGACGCGATCACGTCGTCGGCCTCGTAGCCGTCGACCTTAAGGTTGCGGTAGCCGAAGGCATCGACGAGCGGCTCGAGCGCCGGCCACTGCTCCTTGAGCAGGTCAGGGCGGCTTGAGCGCTGCGCTTTGTACTCCGAGTAGACCTCCTTGCGCCCCGACGATCCAGCGTCCCAGACGACCACGGTCGCCTTCGGCCCGTAGTCGGTGAGAATCTTCACGAGCATCGATGCGAACCCGAAGATCGCGTTGGTCGGAACGCCGGTCGAGGTCGCGATCGACTCGGGCAGCGCGAAGAACGCCCGGTAGGCGAGGCTGTTGCCGTCGATCAGGAAGAGCTCATCCGACATCCTGATCTGAGCCTATCTCGCGCCTCGGTGCACAGCCCGCGAGGCATAAGATGGCGCCCCCATGGCGACGACGCCCAGCGCCCAGTACAGCCTGACCCTGCGGGTCGAGATCGATCACCTGCCCGGGATGCTCGGCAAGGTCGCCAGCGCGATCGGTGATGCGGGCGGCACGATCGGCGCCGTCGATCTGGTCTCGGTCGATTCCGGGCACACGATCCGCGACATCACGGTCGACACCGGTGACGCGGCCGACTGGCCCCGTCTGACCGACGCGGTCAACGCCGTCCGCGGAGCCCGCGTGCTCGACGCCACCGACCGCACGTTCACGCTTCACACCGGGGGCAAGATCGAGCTCAACAACAAGAGCCCGCTCAAGACCCGCGATGACCTCTCGATGGCTTACACGCCTGGTGTCGCACGGGTCTGCGCGGCGATCCACGAGGATCCAGACAAGGCTTTTCAGTACACGATCAAGCGCAACACGGTCGCGGTCGTCTCCGATGGCACCGCGGTGCTCGGCCTGGGCGACATCGGACCACGCGCGGCGATGCCGGTGATGGAGGGCAAGGCGATGCTGTTCAAGGAGTTCGCCGGCGTCGACGCGTTCCCGATCTGCCTCGACACCAAGGAGACCGACGAGATCGTCGCCACCGTCAAGGCGATCGCTCCCGGGTTCGGCGGCATCAACCTCGAGGACATCTCGGCGCCACGTTGCTTCGAAATCGAGTCGCGGCTCAAGCAGGAGCTCGACATCCCCGTCTTCCACGACGATCAGCACGGGACCGCCGTCGTCGTCCTGGCGGCGCTGTTGAACGCGCTGACGCTCACCGGCCAGCGGATCGGCGACATCCGGGTGGTGATCGTCGGGCTCGGGGCGGCCGGGGTCGCGGTCGCCAACATCCTGATCGAGGCGGGCGTGCGCCACATGATCGGCTGCGACTCGCTCGGCGCCGTGCACGTTGAGCGCTCCGACTATCTCGACGGAAGCATGGGCGCGGTCAAGCGGCTGCTCGCCGAGCGAACCAACAGCGAGCGCCGCGCCGGCGCCCCCGCCGAGGTGATCGAGGGCGCCGACCTGCTGATCGGCCTCTCCGGGGCGCGAGTGGTGCCGTCCTCGGCGCTGGCGACGATGAACCCAGATCCGATCGTGTTTGCGATGGCCAACCCGAACCCCGAGGTCTCGCCCGAGGAAGCCCTGCCGCACGTGAGGATCCTCGCGACCGGCCGCTCCGACTACCCCAACCAGATCAACAACGTGCTCTGCTTCCCGGGCATCTTCCGCGGCGCGCTCGACGTCCGCGCGCGGGAGATCACCGAGACGATGAAGACCGCCGCGGCGCGGGCGATCGCGGACATCGTCTCGAGCGAAGAGCTGCGCGAGGACTACATCATCCCGTCGGTCTTCAACCGCGAGGTCGCCAACGCGGTCGCGGCCGCCGTCGCCGACGAGGCGCGCGAATCAGGCACCGCTGAGGCCGGCCAGGAGATTGGGTTCGGCTCGACCGAGGAGCTTCGAATCCTGGGTATCTAGCGCCCCGCGTCGGAACTTGGATGGCGCTCTACCCTTCCCCGGCGGTCTTTTCGCCGGGTAGACGCAGGCCCCGCAGGGGCCGAGCACACCCGGCCGTGTGTTCGGGTGATCAGCGGCGCCAGACGCAGTTACGCCTCTGTCACGGGGTGTGACGGATCTGCGAACAACGGCGGCTTGGGAGGGCGAGTGGGTGGTTGAGCTGGGCTCTTGGTGGTGTGGAGCAGTGCAAACAGCCCGCCGCCGACCGCCTTGGCGCCAAAACCTGCGCGGAGCCCAGTAAATCGAGCACGGCCGCCAGCCGTAGTCCGAAAACCTGCGCCCAGCCCAGTAAACCGACCACGGCCGCCAGCCGTGGTCCGAAAACCTGCGCCGAGCCCAGTGAATCGACCAAACCCCGCGCGGCAGCGCGCGCGCCGCGCATCAAGGTGCTCTCGGGGGCCGATGTCGAGGTGTCGGGCCCGCGGCACGGCAGGATCGCGACGATCGCAACCAAGCAGCGCGGCCGCGTATCCCGCCGTCAGCTGCTGGCCGCCGGGATCACCGACAACGTGATCGTCGGCCTGGTCAGGCGCCTGGTCATCTTCCCACTGCACCCGGGCGTGTACGCCGTCGGTCACCTGGCGCCGCTGGCACTCGGCGACGAGACCGCCGCGCTCCTCGCGCTCCCCGATGACGCCGCGCTCAGCCAGTACTCCGGGGCGCAGCTGTGGGGGATGCTGGCGCCGGGGGCCCGCGACGGTCGGATCCACATCGTGGTCGGCCACGCGAGCTCGAAGCGGTTGCCTGGCGTTCGCATCCATCGCAGCCGAACGCTGACGCCGACCGATATCCGGATCCGCAACGGGCTGCCGGTCACGTCACCCGCCCGCACCCTGCTCGACCTCACCGAGGCGCTGACCGAGCGCGAGCTGGAGCTGGCCTACGACCGGGCTCTGGTCGCGAGCATCGTCACCGCCGATGATGTTGAGCGCGTGCTGCGCAACGCGGACGGGCGGCGAGGAAAGCGCCTGTTGCGCGATCTCCTCGACCGTCATCGCGGGCCGGCCGTGACCCGCTCGCAGGCCGAGGAGCGCTTTCTTGACCTGATCCGTCGCGCGCGGCTGCCGGAGCCAATCGTCAACGCCCGCGTCCACGGCTATGAGGTCGACTTCCTCTGGCCCGGCCGGCTGATCGTCGAGATCGACGGCTTCAGGTTTCACTCGACGCGGCGGGCGTTCGAACACGACCACCGCAAGGACGCGGTCTTGCGCGGCGCCGGGCTCCCGGTGCTCCGCTTCACGTGGCACCAGCTCACGGCCGAGCCGGTCGCGGTGGTGGCACTGGTCGCGCAGGCACTGACACCGCGGGACAGCTGATCACGCGAGGACTCGCGCCAGGCAACGGTTCCTAGCCGGGCCGCCGCTCCTCGCCACCGCCGTCCGAGCCGTCTGGCACGACGACCGTCTTGCTGCGCCGCGGCATCCAGCCCTCCTCCTTCCACGCCGACCCCGGCCGTCCCGGCAGGATCAGCACGATCACCAGCCCGATCGCTGACAGCAGCAGCCCGAACGTCAGGCCGACCCGCTCGCCGTAGCCCTTGCGGTCCGCGACCCAGGCGCCGATTGCCGACGACAGCAGCCAGATGAACAGCAGGTAGAGCCCCGCGGGGCCGATCGTCGCGAGGATCGTCACCGCCACGGCTCCGCTCGGTTGATCGCCGGCCGGCTCATGCGCCGAGGCTCCCTCCGCGTATACGCCGGCCCGCTCATGCGCCCAGGTACGCCCTCTGCACCTCGGGGTCGTTGCGCAACGAGGCCGACTCGTTGGCGAGCACGACGCGGCCCGTCTCGAGCACGTAGCCGCGCTGGGAGATGTCGAGCGCGTAGTTGGCGTTCTGCTCGACCAGCAGGATTGTCACGCCGGTGCGGTTGATCTCGCCGATCGTCTCGTAGATGCGCTGGACGAGGATCGGCGCGATCCCCATCGAGGGCTCGTCGAGCATCAGCAGCTTCGGGCGGGCCATCAGCGCGCGGCCGATCGCGAGCATCTGCTGCTCGCCGCCCGACATCGTGCCGGCCTTCTGGCGCTCGCGTTCCTGCAAGCGCGGGAACAGCCCGAAGACGCGCTCGAGGTCGTCGGCGATCTCGGTGCCGCGACGCCGGTGGGCGCCGAGGTCGAGGTTCTCACGCACGGTCATCCGCGGGAAGCAGTGACGGCCCTCGGGTGAGAGCGCGATGCCATAGCCGACGATCTCGTGCGCGGGGACGCGCGTGATGTTCTGGCCCGAGAACGTGATCTTGCCCGCGCTCGCCGGCGTCAGCCCCGAGATCGAGCGCAACGTGGTCGACTTGCCGGCCCCGTTTGAGCCGATCAGGGTCACGATCTCGCCCTCGTCGACGGTCAGCGAGACGCCCTTCAGCGCCTCGATTGCCCCGTAACGGGCGCGGAGATCGGAAACCTCGAGCAATGCCATCGCGATCGCTACTCCTGCTTTCCGAGGTAGGCCTCGATCACGCGTGAATTGTCACGCACCTCGGCCGGCTCGCCCTCGGCGATCTTCTCGCCATGGTCGAGCACGGTGACCCGCTCAGAGACGTCCATCACGACCTTCATGTCGTGCTCGATCAGCAGGATCGTCAGCTTCAGCTCGTCGCGGAGCTTGCGCATGAACTGGGTCAGTGCCGCCGACTCCTGCGGGTTCATGCCGGCAGTTGGTTCGTCGAGCAACAGGACCTCAGGTTCGCTGGCCAGCGCGCGCGCGATCTCCAGCCGGCGCTGATCGCCATATGAGAGCTCGGCCGCCAGCCGACCGAAGGTCGAGGCGCGCAGGCCGACGTACTCGAGCAGCTCGCGAGCCCGTTCACCGGCGGCTCGCTCCTCGCGACGGACCCATGGCGGCCTGAGGATCGATCCGAACAGCCCCGCCTTCATCCGCGAGTGGTGACCGATCATCACGTTCTCGATCGCGCTCATGGCGCCGAACAGCCGGATGTTCTGGAATGTCCGCGCGACGCCGAGGCCCGTGATCACATCCGGCCGCAGCCGGGTGATGTCGCGGTTGCCGAGCACGATCTGTCCGTCGGACGGCTTGTAGAGCCCGGTCAGCATGTTGAACAGCGTCGTCTTGCCGGCGCCGTTGGGACCGATCAGCGAAACGATCCCGTACTTGGGCACGTCGAATGACACGTCGGAGACCGCGACCAGGCCGCCGAACTCCTTGGTCACGTGATCGGCTCGGAGCGCAGCCTCGCTCATGGCGCTGGCGCTCCGGCGTCGACGAGCAGCGCACCATCGCTCACGGCGCTGGCGCTCCGGCATCAACGAGCAGCGCACCCTCGCTCATGGCGCCGGGGCCCCTCCCTCGATCAGCTGCGCGTCCTCGGCGGCGATCTCGCCGGTCAGCTCGAGTCTTCGCCGGCGCTCCGGGAACAGGCCCTGGGGGCGCAGGACCATCACCAGCACGAGCAGGAAGCCGAAGATCCCGAATGACAGCTGGGTGAGGTTGAAGTTCAGCCCGAACGTGTGCGGGACGTTGTTGAGCACGTCTGGGATCAGGTAGTAGTTGATGTAGGAGAGCAGCAGGGCGCCGAGCACCGCGCCCCAGATCGATCCGAGGCCGCCGACGATGATCATCGCGAGCACGAAGATCGAGAACGAGAACTGGAACTGATCGGAGTTGACGGTCGTCGCATAGGCGCCGAGGAAGGCGCCCGACATGCCGCCGAACGTGGCCCCGATCGAGTAGGCCATCAGCTTCGTGCGCACGAGCGGAATGCCCATCGAGACGGCCGCAACCTCATCCTCGCGCAGCGCGATCCATGCCCGGCCGAGGCGCGAATCGCGGAGCCGCCGGGCGATGAACAAGACCAGCAGCATGATCCCGAAGATCAGCCAGTACCAGGGTCTCAATTTGAGCAGGTTGAACTGCCCGACGCCGGGGAAGTACGGCAGATCGAGCGCCGAGATCCCCTGTGCCCCAGCAGTCAGCGTCTGCCCGCCGCCGAGGCTGATGCTGGTGCCGTTGACGGCGACCACACCGATGATCTCGCCGAAGGCGAGCGTCACGATCGCGATGTAGTCACTGCGCAGACGGAGCGTCGGCAGTCCGATCAAAGTCCCCGCGATCCCGGTGATCAGCGTCGCGGCGCCGAGGATCAGGATGAAGTTCAGATGGATCCCCGACTCCGTCGACGCCACGCCGGCCACGAGCACGTGGACGTGGGCATTGAAGAAGAAGTCGGAGCCGAACCACCCCATGCAGTAGGCGCCGAGCGCGTAGAAGGCCACGTAGCCGAGATCGAGCAGCCCCGCGAAGCCGACCACGATGTTGAGCCCGAGCGCCATCACCACGTACGCGAGCGCGATGATCGTCGCGTTCAGGAAGCCGCTTGCCTGAGTGAAGAAGAACGGCAGGACGATCCCGATCGCGATCACGATCGCGGCCAGGGCGCGCGTCCACCACGGGGGCAGGCGCTTCTCGATCGCGTTGCGCCACTCGCTTAGCTGTGCCTTGAGCTCGTTCATCCCGCTTCTCGCGTCTCCTCGCCGAGCAGCCCGCGCGGGCGCAGCACCATCACGAGGATCAGGTAGCCGAACACAACCGCCGGGGTCCACTGCGGCCCCAGCCGCGAGTCTGACATCTGCTGGATGCATCCGATCAGCACGCCACCCAGGACCGCGCCGCGGACGTTGCCGATCCCGCCCATCACCGCGGCCGTGAACGCGATCAGCCCGGCCTCAAAGCCCTGGAAGTACCAGACGGTCGTCTCATACAGCGCGTACGTGAGTCCGGCGGCACCGGCGAGCATGCCGCCGAGCAGGAAGGTCAGCGAGATCGTGTTGTTGACGTTGATCCCCATCAGCCGGGCCGCCTCAGGGTCCTGAGCGGTCGCACGCATCGCCCTTCCCGGACGGGTGCGGTTGATGAACCAGGTGAGCGCGATCACGAGCGGCGCGGCGATCCCGATCGCGAGCACGTCCGCGCGATGGACGACTACGCCAGAGATCTGGAACACGGTGTCGTTCTCGCGCAGCAGGTCGGACACTCCCTCGGGCGAGCCGCCGCGCCACAGCAGGCCGACGTTCTGGAGGATGAACGAGAACCCGACCGCGGTGATCAGCGGCGCGAGCTTGGGCGCGTTGCGCAGCGGCTTGTAGGCGACCCGCTCGATCAGCACGTTGAGCGAGCCGCAGACGAACATCGAGATCAGCAGCGTCACCAGCAACCCGCCGATCACGCCGAGCGTGCCGGTCGTGAGGCCGAGCCCGATCGACCCCCAGATACCGACGGCCGTGAACGAGCCGATCATGAACACGTCCCCGTGGGCGAAGTTGATCAGCTCGATGATCCCGTACACGAGCGTGTAGCCCATCGCGATCAGCGCCCAGATCGACCCGTTGGAGACGCCCTCGACGAAGTTGAACCCAAGCTGGGTTAGGTCGTGGCGGGTCACGGTCTGGCCATGCGTGCCGGCGGCCTGGTAGCCGTGGGTCAGATCATGGACGCCGAAATAGATCGGCAGTGCCGCGAGCGCGATCCACAGCCCGTAGCGACCAACGTGCTTGCGGAGGATGACGACAGGGCGCGGGGCTCCCCCGCGCATCCTGGCTGAAACGGATTGGGCTTCCAATTCCCTTGTCAGGTGTGGAGAGGGCGCGCCGACCGCGCCCTCTCCAGCTCGGATTTGCGTCTAGACCGAACTCAGGGTCAGAGGACCTTGGTCGGCGTCAGCGTCTTGAAGAACACCGGATCGCCGGTCGATCCGACCTTGTACAGGCCGTAGGCCTTCAGCGTCGTGTCCCCATCGGAGTTGAACGAGTACGTGCCCAGCACCGAGTGGCGATTCTTGGTCGCGAACAGCGCCTTGAGCACGTCAGCCTTGTTGGCTCCGTTGGCCCCGAGCCCAGCGATCGTCTGTAGCCCGAGCTTCATCGCCTCGTAGCCGTAGATCGCGTACGGATCGGGGTTCGCGTTTCCGTACTTGGCCTTGTAGGCGGCGAGGAACGACTTGCCACCCGGGTAGGCGGCCAGGTCGAGCGTCGCGACCGTGCACTGGAGCAGCGGATCGATGCTCGCCGGCACCCCACCCTGCTTGGCGTTCGTCCACGAGCTCGTGCACATGCCGTCAGGGCCGAGGATCTTCGCCGTCGGCAGCGCCGCGTGGACGTCCTTGGTGATCTGCACGCCGCCGTTGGAGACGATCCCCGCGAACTCGAAGCAGTCCGCTCCCTGTGACTTGATCGTCGCCGCGTAGGAGCGGAAGTTCGGAGCCTTCGGGTCGATCCCGGTGTTGCTCACGATGTCCACCCCGTAGTCGCCCTTCTCGAGCTCCAGCAGCTTGGCGAGACCGGCGCCGTATGCCTCCTTGTCGTTGGCGACCGCCACCTTGGTGCAGCCGTCCTGCTTGAGCGCAAGCAGGTCAGCCGCGGCCTGGATCGAGTCGATCGGCACGATCCGGAGGTAGGTGCGCTTGCCGGTCGGGTAGTACTTCTGCGGCTCGCCGGGTGCGCTACCGGGCTCGTTGGTCGTTAGGCCGACGTAGGTGTTGGCCGGGCTGACCTGCGGGAGTCCCGCCTGGTTGAGGATCGGGATCGAGACCTCGCTCGCGCCCGAGTTGAACTCACCGATGTAGTACACGGCCTTGGGGTCAGCGGCTACCTTGCGCGCGTTGGCGGCCGTCTGGGTCGGGTCCCACTCGCCGGCCGCGGCGGTCGAGTCGTCAAGCGACTGATAGTTGACCGTGAACTGTCCGGCCTTGTTCTTCGCCTCCGAGAGCGCCAGCTTGATCCCGTTGACGAGCGGAACCGTCTGCGCGGACGACGCGCCCTGCAGCGGCAGGCTGGAGTAGATGTCGATCGTCTTGCCGCCGCTGCTGCTCCCACCACCAGCAGCGCTGCTCGAGCTGCTGCTGCTACTGCTGCCACATGCGCTCAGCGCCAGGACTGAGCCCACGACTAGGCCGCCCTTCCACGCCTTGCCGAGAAAACTCATATACGTCCTCCTCTAGGTCGGCACGGGTTCTCGGTGACCCCGATCTGCGGAGACTAATCCGGCCTCCGGACGCGAGCAACCTGGCAACCGCCTCAGAGTGCCCCTCCCTAACGCAAACTAAATATGCGCTTAAGGGGCCATTCCGAACTGCCGGTCAGCCATGCATCACCTTCAGAAAACGCAGCTGCCCGTCGTCGATCCTCCATACCCCGTAGCGATAGATGCTTGTATCCCCGTGGCCGTTGATGCTGTAGGTGCCAAGTGCGCTGTGGCGGTTGCGGGTCGCGAAGATCGCCGCCACCACCTTCGACCGCATCGCCTCCACCCGGCCGTGATCGGTGGCGCGCGAGATCGCGGCGAGCGTCAGGCTCATCGCCTCATATCCGAAGATCGCATCCGGCTGTGGGGTCCCGTAGCGGCGCTTGTAGAGCGTGTAGAACCGCCGCCCCGCGGGTGGGTAGGCGGCCGGATCAAGCGTCGGATCGGTGATCAGCACCCGGGGATCGAGTGACACCGGGATGCCCCCAAGCGCCGGGTTGGCAAACGTGGTCTCCGCCAGGCCCGCGGTGCCGAAGATCAGGGCGTTCGGGAGCGCCGCCGCAACCTGCCGGGTGACCAGCGCGGCATGGTTCTCCGGCAGCGCGGCGATCAGGACGCAGTTGGCGCCGCTCTGGGCGACGCCGGCCGCCAGCGCCGTGTAGTCGGTCGCCTTGGGCTCGTACTCGGTGGCCCCGACGACGTTGAGCCCGGCGTTCTTGGCCGCGACCTGGAAGCTGTCAGAGATGTCGCGCCCATCGACCTCGCCGTCGTCGAGCGCATAGGTCTTGGTGCACCCGGAGCTGCGCTGCAGCTGTGCCTGCACCGAGGCCTGGACGACATCGTTGGGGACCACCCGCGCGAACGTGCGCCGGGCAGACGGGTAGTACTTGGCCGGTTCGCCCGGCGACGCCTCGGGGCCGCCCATGGTCAGGCCGACGGCCGAAGCCGTGGGGCTGATCTGGGGCACGTCGCCCACGTTGAGCAGCGGTATCGAGATCGCGCTGGCACCCGAGTTGAAGTCGCCGATGTAGCCGATCATCGTCTTGTCGAGGAGCGCCGTATGGGCGTTGGTCTCGGTCAGGCCGGGGTCCCAGGTTTCCGTCTTTGGATTGGCGTTGTCGAGCGGCTTGAGCTTGATCGCGTAGGCGCCGATCCGTCCGTGGATTGAGTCAAGTGCGAGCTGCGCTGCGTGCAGGACCGACTCGCCGCTGGCGCTCGAGGCGCCGTGCAGCGGGACGCTGACGTAGATCGTGAGCCCGTCGCCGCCGATCTTGTTGTGGGTCGCGGCCTGCCCGGAGCCGCAGCCGCTCACCGTCGCTGAGATGAGCGCGGCGGCAAGCGCGAAAGCGAGGCGTGCGCGGCGCGGGCCGGTCACCCTTGCAGCTGGACAAACTTGAACGGCGCCAGCTTTCCGCCCCGCACGTGAGCGAAGATGATCGGCGCGATGCTCGGATCGCCGCCGTTGATCGAGTATTGGCCGATCACCGAATTGGGCGGATTCTTCAGCGAGCGGAAGTCGCTCACGACCACGGCCCGCTGGTTGGCTTTCGAACCCGCCTGATTGAGCGTGGCGAGCAGGGCCGACATCGCCTCATAGCCGAAGATCGCCTGCGGAACGGGCTGATGGCCGAACGACTGCCTGAAGCTCGCCATGAACGCGCGTCCCGCTGCTGGCAGCGTCTTGGGCAGGAAGCCAGGCGACGAGACGAACAGGTGCCCCGAAGCGCCGGGGCTCAAGCCGGCGACGAACGAGTCGTCGTAGAGCCCCGACGGTGCAAACAGCTTCGCGCTCGGGCTCGCGGTCGCCGCCTTGTCGAGCGCCTGGGTGGCGGCCGTGCGCGCCGACGGGCTGACCAGGCTCGCGCCATAGAACACTCCGTCAGCCGCCGATGCGCTGCCAACGAGCGTCAGTCCCGCGCTTTTGGCGTCGGTGGAGACCTCCTGCGCGACTGCCTCGCCGTACTGCTCGCCGTCGTGGCTTACATACAGCCGCGATACCCCCTGGGCCTGCATCTCGGAGACGATCGCCCGGGCCTCGAGGGCAGAGTTGGGGACGACCCGCGCAAACGTCTCGTTGTAGGTGGAGCGCGCTGGGTAGTACGACGAGGGCGTGGTCGACAGCGGCGCCGGCACCGGCTGGGTCAGATAGTCGGCGGTGTCGGCCGGGCTGACGACCAGCAGTCCCTGCTGGTTGAGGATCTCGACCGGGATCTGCGATGTGCCCGGCTGCAGCTCGCCGAGGTACGCGATCGAGGTCTGATTCTCGATCGCCGTCCGGGCGTTGTCAGACAGTTCGTGGCCTTTGAGCTTGACGAGCTTGACCGTGAACGCCCCGGCCTTGCCGCCGGCCCGCTGCAGCGCGAGCTGCTCGGCATCGAGCATGTCCACGGCCGCCTGCCCGCCCGAGCCGCCCGGGGGCTGGCTGGCGTAGACGGTCAGCGTGCTGCCCTTGACGGTCACCGACGACTTGCCGCCGGTGGAGCTCGACGAGCAGCCCGCGAGCGCCAGCGCCGCGCACACGGATATCCAGACCGCAGGGGTCCTGACCGGCACCCGGGTGAGCATCGATGCCGCCCGGGCTAGTCCCGCCGGCCGGGCAGGAGCGGGATCAGGTTCCGCAGACCGATCGCAATCAGCACCATCACGACCGTAATCAGGATCGCGTCGAGGCCGCTGACGTTGAGCGACCAGATGATGATCCAGATGCAGAGGCCGGCGGTGGCAGTGAGAATCAGGCCCATCGCCGGGGGATCTTACTTTGCCGCCACGTTCGAAGGCGACAGTGCTGCGGCGAAGCCGCTCACCAGCTCGATCACGCCTTCGGGCGGGTGCTGATCCTCCGCCGCCGCCCGCACCAGCCGCGAGCCGACGATCACGCCGTCGGCCCCGGCGGCAGCCGCCGCGGCCGCCTGCTCGGGGGTCCCGATCCCGAACCCGACCGCGACCGGAACCTGGGTGCTGGCCGCGGCGCGAGCCACCAGCCGCGCGAGCCCGCGGTCGACGGCGGTCCGCTCGCCGGTCGTGCCGGTCAACGAGACCGCGTAGAGGAAACCGCGCGCGCGGGCACCGATCTGAACCATCCGGTCGTCGGGGGTGGTCGGCGCGACGAGCGGCACCAGTGCGAGCCCGCGGCGATCACACGCATCGAGCATCTCCGCTGACTCCTCGAGCGGCAGGTCGGGAACGATCAGCCCGCTGATGCCAAGCTCACAGAGCGAGTCCGCGAACCGCTCGAGCCTGTGCGCGAAGATGACGTTGGCGTAACACATGACGACCACCGGCACCTGCTCGGCGATCCCGCGGCCGACCTCGAGCACCGCCGGCAGCGTTGCGCCGCCGGCCAGCGCTGCTGTGGCCGCTGCGTGGATCACGGGCCCGTCGGCGAGCGGATCGGAGAACGGCACCCCGAGCTCGACCAGGTCCGCGCCACCGCGCGCATAGGCCAGCCCGATCTCTCGCGAGCGGGCGATCGTCGGGAAGCCTCCCATCAGGTACGGCATCAGGGCCGCGGATCGCCCGTTGGCCTGTGAGCGGGCGAACGCCTCGGCGATCCGCTCGACTCCGGTCGTCACGAGCCCGGGCGTGCGTCGAGCTGTGCCAGCGCCTCGGCGAGATCCTTGTCCCCGCGCCCGCTCAGGCACACGAGGTCAAGCTCGCTGTCGGGGTTGGCGAGCACCCAGGCCAGTGCATGGGCGCTCTCGAGCGCCGGGATGATCCCTTCCAGCCTCGCGGTCCGCGCGAACGCGTGCAG
Organism: uncultured Solirubrobacterales bacterium; assembly: GCA_963770885.1. Classification (GTDB taxonomy): domain Bacteria; phylum Actinomycetota; class Thermoleophilia; order Solirubrobacterales; family Solirubrobacteraceae; genus Palsa-465. The sequence goes on from CAVYRI010000009.1 coordinate 154,160, forward strand.
CGCCTCGGAGTCGGTGACCGCGACGTAGCGGGCCCGGCCCTGGTCGCGCAGCCAGGCGTGCTCGGGGCCGCTGCCCGGGTAATCGAGGCCGGCCGAGATCGAGTGCGCCTGAAGGATCTGACCGTCCTCGTCCTGCATGATCGCCGCGTAGGCGCCATGCAGCACGCCGGGAACGCCTGCGACCGTCAGCGGCGCGCCGTGGCGCCCGGTGTCGAGCCCCTCCCCGGCCGCCTCGACTCCGATCAGCTGCACCTCGCGGTCGTCGACGAACGGGATGAAGACGCCGATCGAGTTCGAGCCACCCCCGACGCAGGCCACCACGCGGTCCGGGAGCCTCCCGGCCCGCTCGAGCACCTGCGCGCGGGCCTCGTCGCCGATCACCCGTTGCAGGTCGCGCACGAGGGCCGGATATGGCGCCGGTCCTACGCACGAGCCGATGATGTAATGGGTGGTGGCGACGTTGGAGACCCAGTCGCGGATCGCCGCCGAGACCGCCTCCTTGAGGGTCCGAGCCCCGGCCTGAACCGGCTCGACACGGGCCCCCAGGAGCCCCATCCGCTCGACGTTGGGCTTCTGGCGACGCATGTCCTCGGTGCCCATGTAGACGATGCACTCCAGATCGAGCAGAGCGCAGGCGGTGGCCGCCGCGACGCCGTGCTGGCCGGCGCCGGTCTCGGCGATGATCCGCCGCTTGCCCATCCGCCGGGCGAGCAGCGCCTGGCCGAGCGCGTTGTTGATCTTGTGCGCCCCGGTGTGGTTGAGGTCCTCGCGCTTGAGGTAGACCGGGTGGCCGGCCGCCGCGCTCAGCCGTGAGGCGAGGTACAGCGGCGACGGGCGCCCGACGTAATCACGCAACAGCTCGGCGAGCTCGGCCTTGAACGAGGAGTCCTCGCGCGCCCGCACCCAGGCCTGCTCGAGCTCGGCGAGCGCCGGCATCAATGTCTCGGGCACATACTGGCCGCCATAGGGGCCAAATCGATGCTCGACGGCACTCACGTCGCGCTCAGGGCCGCCCCCGAAGCGGCGACGGCGGCCGCGAAGGCCTCGAGCTTGGCCGGGTCCTTGCGGCCCGGGGCGGCCTCGACGCCGCTGGCGACGTCAACCGCGAACGGCCGCGTGGCGGCGATCGCGTCGGCCACGTTGGTGGGCGTCAGCCCGCCTGAGAGGATCATCGGCACCGAACCGGTGTGGGCCCGCGCCAGCTCCCAGGCGAACGTCTCGCCGGTCCCGCCCGGAATCCCGGCGACATGGCTGTCCAGCAGGTGGTAGTCGGTGTGAAATGGCGCCAGCGCCTGAATGTCGGCACCGCTGCGCACACGGGCGGCCTTGATCACCTGGCAGCCCGTTCTCCGGGCCGCCTCGGCGCAGAACGCCGGGCCTTCGTCACCGTGGAACTGCAGCATCGTGAAGCCCGCCGTGTCGGCCGCCCGCGTGACCTCGTCGAGCCTCGGATTGACGAACACGCCGACGACCTGTACGCGCCGCCGGTGGGCTGCGGCGATCTCAGCCGCGACCTCTGGCTCGCAGTGACGCGGCGACCGCGGCCAGATGATCATTCCGAGCGCCCATGCGCCGGCCTGCACGGCGAGCGCCGCGTCATCGGGGCTGGTGAGCCCGCAGAACTTGATCCTCGGAGGGCTATCCATCGTCTCCAATCGTACGAATGGCGGCTCACCGGCCGCGGCCGGTCAGATCCCGGCATGCGCCCTCGATCTCCGCGGCTCGCATCAGGGCCTCGCCGACGAGCACCGCATCGACTCCTGCGCCGGCCAGTCGATCGAGCTCGGTGCGCGTCCGAAAGCCGGATTCGGCGACCACGACGGTTCCGTCGGGGACCGCCGCGCGCAACGCGTACGTGCGCTCGATGTCGACCTCGAGCGTCGTCAGGTCCCGGTTGTTGATCCCGATCACCCGGGCGGGGAGTTCGACGGCGAGCTCGAGCTCAGCCTCGTCGTGCACCTCGACGAGCACCTGCAACCCGAGCGACAGCGCCTGCTCGTGGAGCTCGGAGAGCAGTTCGGCGTCCAGCGCCGCGACGATCAGCAGGACCGCGTCGGCGCCGTGGACCGCCGCCTCGGCGAGCTGGTAGGGGTCGACGACGAAGTCCTTTCGCAGGATCGGCAGGCTCGCCACCGAGCGCGCCCGCTCGAGGTCTGCGAGGCAACCGCCGAAGCTGTGCTGCTCGGTCAGGATCGAGAGCGCCGCCGCGCCACCGCGCTGATAGGCGAGCACGACGTCCTGCAGCGACAGGTCCTCCCGGATCACGCCCGCCGACGGCGAGCGACGCTTGTGCTCGGCGATCACGCTGATCCCGGGTGCGGCGAGCGCGTCGGTGAACGGCCGCCGAGGGTCGGCGGCGATCCGCTCGCGCGCGGCCTCCCAGAGCTCGTGCGATGGCAGCTCGCCGCGCCGGCGCGCGACCTCGGACCGCGTCCGCGCCACGATCGGGTCGAGCGCGTTCACTGCGGCGCTCGGGGGGCGAGCTCGCCGGTCAGCGCCACAAATCGAGCCAGCGTCGACGCCGCCGACCCCGAGTCGATCGCGCGTTCAGCGGTACGGACGCCGTCCTGCAGCGACTCCGAGCCACCGCCCGCGTAGATCGCCGCGCCCGCGTTGAGGACCGCAAGCCCGCGCGCGGCCCCCGGCTCGCCGTCGAGGATCCGGCGCGCCGTGTCCGCGTTCTGGGACGGGTCGCCGCCAGGAATCGCGTCGGCGGGGGCGTTCTCGAGCCCGACCTGCTCGGGCGTCACGTCATAGGCCCTGATCGCCTGGCCGACCACCTCGACGACGTGCGTCGGCGCCGAGATGCTGAGCTCGTCGAGCCCGTCGGAACTCGAGACCAGCAGCGCGTGCTCGGTCCCGAGCAGCGCCAGCGCGCCCGCCATCGTCTCGAGATAGCCGGGATCGGAGACGCCGATCAGCTGCCGGCGCGCACCCGCGGGGTTGGTCAACGGGCCGAGGAAGTTGAAGATCGTCCGGACCGCCAGCTGGCGGCGGACACCGACCACGTAGCGGGTCGCCTGATGGTGCGCGGGAGCGAACATGAACCCGAACCCGACCTGCTCGATGCAGGCCCCGACCGCCTGGGCACTGAGGTCGATACGCGCTCCCAGCGCCTCGAGCACGTCCGCGGATCCCGACAGCCCGGTCGCCGACCGGTTGCCGTGCTTGGCGACCGTGCAACCGGCTCCGGCGGCGATCAGCGCCGCCGTCGTCGAGACGTTGAAGGTCCGCCGGCCGCCGCCGGTCCCGGCCGTGTCGAGCAGCTCGTCGCGTGCGACCACCACCGGGGTCGCGAGCGACCGCATCGCCCGCGCCAGACCGGCCAGCTCCTCGACGGTCTCGCCCTTGGTCCGCAGCGCGATCAGGAAGGCGGCGATCTGGACCTCGGACGCGTTTCCGCGCATGATCTCCTCGAGCACCGCCGAGGTCTGATCGAGGCTCAGGTCGTGGCCGCTCGCGAGCGCGTCGATCGAGCTCGTCAGCAGGTCGGGCCCGGCGCTCATGATGTCCCGTTGAGGAAGTTCGCGAGCAGCTCGCGGCCCTGCTCGGTGAGCACCGACTCGGGGTGAAACTGGACACCCTCGGCCGGCAGCTCACGGTGACGGACCGCCATCACGATCCCGTCGGCGACCGCGCTGCGCTCGAGCACATCAGGCAGCTGCGGATCGGCGATCAGCGAGTGGTAGCGCCCCACCTGCAGCGGCGCGCGCAGGCCGGTGAAGATCGTCCGCCCGTCATGTTCTATCTGGGTCGTCTTGCCATGCACGGGCGTGTGCGTCACGACCTTGCCGCCCCATGCCTGGACGAGCGCCTGATGGCCGAGGCAGACGCCGAGCGTCGCCACGCCGGCCTGCGGAAAGCGTCTGACGGCCTCAAGCGAGATCCCGGCCTGGTCGGGCGTGCACGGTCCCGGCGAGACGATCACTCGCTCGTAGCCACGGATCAGCAGCTCGTCGACAGTCGCGTGGTCGTTGCGGACGACCTCGATCTCGGCCCCCAGCTCGCCCACGTACTGGACGAGGTTGTAGGTGAAGCTGTCGTAGTTGTCGAGGACCAGCAGTCTCATGGCCACCCCGGCTGTGCGACCGCGAGCTCGATCGCCTCCCTCATGGCTCTGGACTTGGCCTCGGACTCACGGAACTCGTAGTCGGGCTTGGCATCGGCGACGGTCCCGCCTCCGGCCTGAATGTGCGCGACGCCGTCCTTGATCACGACCGTGCGAATGTGGATGCAGGTGTCGAGCTCGCCGGTGTAGCTGACCCAGCCGATCGCCCCCCCGTAGCCGCCGCGCTTGACGGGCTCGAGCTCGTCGATGATCTGCATCGCCCGGACCTTCGGTGCGCCTGACAGGGTGCCGGCCGGAAGCACCGCACGGAGAGCGTCGAGCGCGCCGACATCCGGGCGCAGGATCCCGGCGACGCTCGAAACGATGTGCATCACGTGGCTGTAGTTCTCGACCGCCATGAAGCTCTCGACCTCGACGCTGCCGTACTCGCACACCCGGCCGAGGTCGTTGCGGCCGAGGTCGACGAGCATCACGTGCTCGGCGCGCTCCTTCTCGTCGGCGAGCAGCTCGTGCGCCATCCGACGGTCGTCGTCGGAGTTGGCGCCCCGCGGGCGGGTGCCGGCGATCGGGCGCGTCGACACCCGCCGGCCGCTGACCGTGATCAGCGGCTCGGGGCTCGCGCCCGCGATCTCGAAATCGCCGAAGTCCAGGAAGTACATGTAGGGGCTGGGGTTGACCGCGCGCAGCCCGCGGTAGACGGAGAACGCCTGCACGTCGATCGGCGCCGACCACCGCTGCGACGGGACGACCTGAAACGCATCCCCCGCGTAGATGTACTCGATGATCCGCGAAACCGTCGCCTCGAATTGATCGCGGCTCATGTTCGACTCAAACGACGGCGCGCGCCGTTGCGACGCGACCGGCTGCGGAGGGCGGGGAACCGGGGCTGCGAGTCGCCAGCGGACCTCGGCGATCGTCTCCACCGCACGCGCGTAGGAGGCATCGAGGTTCTCGTCGGCGTACACGTTCGCGATCACCGTGACCGTGTGCTTGAGATGGTCGAAGACGACCAGCGCATCGGTCAGCATCAGGGCGAGGTCGGGGACGCCGATCGGGTCGGGGTTCGGGGGCCCGAGCGGCTCGACCGTACGGACCAGGTCGTAGGCAAACATCCCGACCGCGCCGCCGGCGAATGGAGGCAGATCGGGCAGCTCGGCGACCCGGAAGCGACCGAGCTCGGCGGCCGCGATCTCGTACGGGTCGCCGGCGTCGCCGAGCGACCAGCGGACGATCTTGCGCGGGCGAAAGCCGATGAACGAATAGCGCCCGACCCGGCCCTGATCGGCGGACTCGAGCAAAAAGCCCGGCTCGCGGGCGTCAAACGGCAGCTCGCGCAGCTTCAGGAAGGCCGACACCGGCGTCTGGCAGTCGTCGATGAACGTCTGGTGGATCGGGATCAGGTTGTGGTCACGGGCGAGCTCGCGCACGACCGCCAGTGACGGCGCCGGGCCCGCCAGCTGCTTTTCAGCGCCCGCGACGGCCATCGAGCACACGCTCGACGTCGGCTAACGAAACCTCCCGACCCGCGAGCAACACCGCCAAATGGTAAATAACGTCGGCGGCCTCCTCGGCGACCCGTTCGGTCGACTCCTCGCGAGCGGCGCGGGCGACCTCCTCGGCCTCTTCCTGAACCTTCTCGCCGATCCGTTGAGGATCGCGCAAAAGCGAGGCGGTGTATGAGCCTTCGGGCAGCGTGGCGGCGCGCTGCGCGATCGTTCGCTCGAGCGTCGCAAGCGATTCGAACGGCGCTCCGGGCTCGAGCTCGCCGCGGTAAAAGCAGGTCCGCTCGCCGGTGTGGCAGGCCGGCCCGGAGGGCTCAACCAGGGCGACCAGCGCGTCGCCGTCGCAGTCGTAGCGGATCGCCCTGACCGTCTGCGTGTTACCCGACGTCTCGCCCTTATGCCACAGCTGCCGGCGCGAGCGGCTGAAGAAGTGCGTCTCGCCCGTCTCGCGCGTGCGGGCGAGCGCCTCGGCGTTCATGTAGGCGAGCGTCAGGACCTCGCCCGTGCGCCAGTCCTGGACGATGCACGGGACCAGCCCCCGCTCGTCGAATGCGACCTCGGCAGCGTCCACCGGGCTGATTTTAGGCGCGGCGGCTGCCGCGGGTCAGATCCGTCTCAGGCCCCGGACCTCACCGTTGGGAACCTGGACGATCTCAAACCAGTACTGCGTCCAGGTGCGCATCACGTCGACCAGCGCGCCGAACGTGACCGGCTTGGTGATGAACGAGCTGACGCCGAGGTCATAGGTGCTGACGATGTCGGCCTCATCGTTGGAGGTGGTCAGTACGACGATCGGGATCCGCCGCAGCGACTCGTCGGCCTTGATCTCGGCCAGCGCCTCGCGGCCGTCCTTCTTGGGCATATTGAGGTCGAGCAGGATGATTCCCGGCCGCGGGGCATCGACGTCGGGTCCGGCCCACCGCCCCTCGCGCCGCAGGTAATCGAGCAGGTCCTGACCGTCGACGACGAACTTCATCTCGTTGGCAAGGCGCGAGTCCTGGAGCGCATCTCGGGCGAGCTCGCGATCCTCCTCGTCGTCATCGGCGAGCAGGATCGTGAACGGGTGGCGAGGGGTCTCAGACTGCGACATATGGCTCCTCCTGCTCGGTGCGTTCTCCACTCTGGGGCACGGGTTGCTCGATGGCGTTCTCGCCGGGCTGTATCGGCAGGGTCACGGTGAAGCTGGAGCCGACGCCGGGAACGCTCTGTGCGTGCACCGTCCCGCCGTGGCGCTCGGCGATCTTTCGACACAGCGCGAGCCCGATTCCGGTGCCCGGATAGGCCCCGCGGCCGTGGAGGCGCTCGAACACGCGGAAGATGCGCCGCGCGTACTGCGGGTCAAAGCCGATCCCGTTGTCTGCGACGACGAGCTCGACATGTTCCTCGTGCACCGTGGCGGTGACGCTGACCTCGGGCGCGACATCCTCGCGCCTGAACTTCAGCGCGTTGGAGATCAGGTTCTGGAGCAGCTGGCGCATCTGCGGCGCGTCGGCGTTGATCGTCGGCAACTCGCCGACGATCACGCGGGCGCCCGAGCGGCGTACGAGTTCGTCGAGATCCTCGAGCACGTCGCCGGTCACGGCGTTGAGGTCGACCGGACCGAAGGGGCGCGTTTGCATGGACACGCGGGAGAAGACAAGCAGGTCCTCGATCAGCCGTTGCATCCGCTCGGCCGAGGCGTTGGCCCGCTGCAGATATTCCATCCCGCGATCTGAGAGCGTGTCGGCGTCGGTCTCCCTGACGCGCTCGGTGAACGTCCGCACCTTGCGCAGCGGCTCCTGGAGGTCATGGGAGGCGATCGACGCGAACTGCTCGAGCTCGGCGTTTGAGCGGGCGAGCTCCTTCGCGCGCCGCTCAAGCTCCTCGTTGGATTGAGCCAGCCGCGCGTTGGCCTCGACGACGAGGTCGTTGGCGCGCAGTGCCCGCGCCGCCAGCACCAGCGCGAGCAGCGCGACCAGAGCAAAGGCGCCGAAGATCACCCACGGCAGCAACCTGCTGGCGCCCGAGACGCTGGCGAAGAACTCGCTCTCGGGCGCTGCGAGCAGCACCCGCCAGGAGGTGTTCGGCAGCGGCACCTGATCGAAGTAGTGGTTCTTGACGATCCCCGACGGATGCGTGAGCACATCGATCTGGGTCGGCGTGTGGAACACGTAGCCCGGCGGCCGCTTGGGATTCGTGGAGGCGATCACGACGCCGTTGCCGTCGAGCAGCAGATGGTGAGCGCCCTTGACGGCGGGCACCTTGCGCAGCTCGCGGGTGGTGAACGCGCTCAACAACGAGGGCCGGAAGCCCGTCACCAGGATCCGGGCGCCCGACGGCGTCGAGACCCGCGACGCGAAGTTGATCACCCCATCGCTCCCGTACGGCCGGACGTTGCCCAGCGACCAGGGGTGCCCGGCGAGGACCATCTCGACGGCCGCATCGGATCCGTTGGCGATCTCCTCGCGCGCCTGGTGGGTGAAGCCGTGCGAGGCGGCAAGCACATGCCCGCTTGACGCCAGCAGCGCGAGATACTGGTTTGACCCCCGGTTGCGGTTCAGCGTTTGGTTGGATACGTTGGGCATCCGATACTCAGCCAGCAGCTGGGGGTCGGGGTGGCTGACGGCCTCAAAGACGCTGTCGATCAGTCCTCCGACCAGCGTCGCCCGCTGGTGGGCCTGGGACTCGACCACGCTGCGCGAGCGCGCCTGGTTGTTGGAGAGATCGACCGCGAACACAGCCAGCAGCGCGAGCACGATCAACGCCCCGGCGATCAGCGTGGCAACGGCTTCTCGACGCTTCATGGCTGGCCTCGGATGGAGTTCCTAGCAGAAGCGCTATTCGATGCCAAGCCGGTCGAGCAGTCGCTCGTCGGTCCGCCAGTGCCGGCGGACCCGGACCGACAGCTCGAGGTGAACCCTAGTTGAAAGCTCGCGCTCGATCGCACGCCTGGCGGCAATCCCGATCGACTTGATCATCGCGCCGCCGGCTCCGATCAGGATCCCCTTCTGCGACTCGGTCTCGGTCAACACGACGGCTTGCACGAACAGCAGGCCGTCATGCCGGCGGTGGATCTCCTGAACCTCGACCTCGACCGCGTGCGGGACCTCCTCGCGAGTCCGCGCGAGCACCTGCTCGCGAACCAGCTCGGCCAGCAGCACCGCCGGCTCCTGGTCGGAGTGCGCAGCGGCCGAGAAGTAGAACGGGCCCTCTGGCAGCAGCGAGATCAGGTACTCGGTCAGCTGCGCGACGCCGGCGCCGGTCCGCGCCGAGATGGGGAAGATCTCGTCGCCGAGCTCGAGCTCCTCGAGCGCCTGCAGCGACGCCGCGGTGCGCGCGCGGTCGGCACGGTCGGACTTGTTGGCGGCGATCGTCACCGGCACCGGTGCCGAGCTGAGCAGCCTGGCGATGAACCGGTCTCCGGGACCGATTCCCTGCTCGAGATTGACGACGAACAGGCAGCCGTCTGCGTCGGCGAGCTCGCGCTGGACCCGGTGCTGCATCCGCTCGGTCAGCGTGTCGCGCGGCCGCTGGACACCGGGCAGGTCAATCAGCACGAGCTGCCAGTCAGGACCGGTGGCTACGCCGCGGATCGCGCGCCGCGTCGTCTGCGGCTTGTCGGACACGATCGCGACCTTGGCGCCGATGATCGCGTTGGCGAGCGTCGACTTGCCGACGTTCGGGCGACCGGCGAGCGCGACGAACCCCGAGCGCGTCCTGAGCGCCGGCGGGTTGCCGTCGGCTAGTTCAGCCATCGCATCAGCTCGGCCTGGAGCGCGAGCATCTCGCCGTTGTCGGTCTCGTGGTCCATGCCGCTGAGGTGGAGCGCCCCATGGACCACCGCCTCACGCACGTCCTCGGTGCATGGCGGGCAGATGACAATGTCGCCGAGCTCGCGCGGCCCCGCGCTCAGCCCGTCCTCATCGACGCCGAACGAGAGCACGTCAGTGGGCTCATCGATCTGGCGGTGGTCGCGGTTGAGCTCGCGGCTGCGCTCCTCGTCGACGAACGCGATCGCCACGTGGCCCTCGTCGATCCCGGCTGAGGACAGCGCCAGCGCGCACAGCTCCTCGAGCTCGACGGCCGAGGGGCCGTCCGACACGACGGTGTCGAGCCCGATCACCTCGACGTCGAGCATGCGTCAGCCGCGCGGGCGTGCGGCCCGTTCGGATTCCGGTCGCGTCTGGTCGGGCCGCCCACGCGGCCGGTTGCGCGCCAGCAACTCGGGCGCCAGGCGCTGGGAGTGCTCGTTGTAGGCGGCGACGATCCGCCGCACGAGCTTGTGGCGGACGACGTCCTCCTCGCCGAAGCGGACAAAGTCGATTCCCTCCACCTCGTTGAGGATCTCGGCGACCACCACGAGCCCTGAATCCTGCTCGCGCGGGAGGTCGATCTGGGTGATGTCCCCGGTGACGACCATCTTGGAGTTGAAGCCGAGCCGGGTCAGGAACATCTTCATCTGCTCGGGGCTGGTGTTCTGGGCCTCGTCGAGGATGATGAAGCTGTCATTCAAGGTCCGGCCGCGCATAAAAGCCAGCGGCGCGACCTCGATCACGCCACGCTCGAGGTGGCTCGAGACGCGCTCGGGATCGAGCATGTCGTGCAGCGCGTCGAACAGCGGGCGCAGGTAGGGGTCGACCTTGGCCATCAGGTCACCGGGGAGGAAGCCGAGCCGCTCACCCGCCTCGACCGCCGGCCGCGTGAGGATGATCCGGTTAATCTCGCGCCGGCTGAGCGCGGCGGCCGCGAGCGCGACCGCGAGGAATGTCTTGCCGGTCCCGGCCGGACCGATCGCGAACGTGATCGTGTTGTTGCGGATCGAATCGACGTAGCGTTTCTGGTTGATCGTCTTGGGGGCGACCTTGGTGGCTCGGTGGCGCCAGACGACGTCCTCGAGGATCTCCGACGGCGACTCGTGCTCGTCAAGCGCGCGGCTGACCGCCTCGATCGTACCCGGCGCGATCTCGTGGCCCTGCTCGATCAGCTCCGACAGCTCGCGGACGACCGCGGTGCCGGCCTCGACCGCCTGCTCGTCGCCGTCGAGCGTCAGCACGTTGCCGCGAAGATAGATGTCGCAGTCGAGATGACTTTCGAGCGTGCGCAGCACGGCGTCTTCGCTACCGGCCAGTTCGGCCGCGACCGCGTTGTCGAGCTCGAGCGCCTTGCGCACTATCGCGTCCGCACTCCTAGCCGGCCCCGAGCGCCTCGCGTACGCGGGCCGAGGCGCGCTTGCCGTCCGCGCGACCACCGGTCCTCGCCATTACTTCCTTCATCACGCGACCCATGTCGGACTGACCCGCGGCGCCGGTGTCGGAGATCGCCGCGGCGACGATCGCGTCCAGCTCGGAGTCGCCGAGCTCGGCCGGGAGGTAGCCGGCGATCAGCTTCGCCTCGGACTCCTCGGTCTCGGCGAGCTCGGGTCGGCCGCCGTCACGGAACTGCGCCGCCGCCTCGAGCCGGCGCTTGCGCTCGCGGCGCAGCACGGCGAGCTCGTCGTCGCTGCCGTCTTTGGCAGCCTTCTGGAGCTCGGAGAGGACCAGCCGCAGCGCCCCTACGCGCTCCTTCTCCCCCGCCTTCATGGCGCTGGTCATGTCCGCCCTGACCTGTTCGGCAACCGTCACTTGGGACTCAGGATAGCCCGCGCCGCCTCCGAATCCCGCATTTGATCCCATCCGCGTAGAGCTCACTGCACTCGACGTCGACCAGCTCGCCGCGCGTGCCCGCGCCCGGGGGCAGGTAGCAGCGGGTGTAGTCACTCGTATACCCTGAGCATTGCGAGTCCGCGAGCTTGTCGATCAGCACCGTCTCGCTGGATCCGAGCTTGCCGTTGCGGTGGTGGCGAGAGCGGACCTCCGAACGGGCCCGCAGCTCGCGCGAGCGGCGCTTTTTCTCCGGCGGCGACACGCGGTCGCCGAGGCTCTCGGCGTCCGTGCCCGGCCGCGGCGAGTACTGAAACGCGTGCACGCGGGTGATCCCGGCCGCATCGACAGCCGCCAGCGTCCGCTCGAACGCGGCCTCGTCCTCGGTCGGAAAACCGACGATCACGTCGGTGGTTAGGTTGACGCGCGGCGCCGCCGCGCGCAGCGCCTCGATCTGGCTCAGATACTCCGCCGAGTCGTAATGGCGACCCATCGCCGCCAGGACCGTGTCATCGCCCGACTGCATCGGTACGTGCAGATGGGGGCAGACCTTCGGCTCGTGCGCGAGCGCATCGAGCAACGAGTCCTTGACGTGGATCACCTCGACGCTCGACAGCCGGACGCGCTGCACCCCCGGCACTCGCGCAACGGCCATCATCAGCTCGCCGAGCTCGAGGCCGGATTCGGGGTCCTGGTAGTCGCCGACGCTGATCCCGGTCATCACCATCTCAGGCTGGCCGATCGCGACCCGCTGGGCCGCCTCGCGGAGGATCGCGCTCGCCGGGCGCGAGCGGGCGCCGCCACGCACGGTCGGGATGATGCAGTACGCGCAGTGGCAGTCGCAGCCGTCCTGGACCTTGACGAACCCGCGCGTCCGGTCGGCTCGGTGAACGGGCTGGCGGGCGAGCACGTCATGCTCGAGGTCGGCGCATCCGCCGACCGCCGCCGCGACCTCTTCGGCGGTGCCGACGAACGGCGTCACGCGCGAATCGATGTCGGCGAACTGCCGCGCGTTGAGATTCACCGCGCAGCCGGCGACATGGACGCTGCCGGCGGTCCGCAGCGAGCGCCGGACCGCTTGGCGTGACTTTGACTCAGCCTCGCTGGTGATGCAGCAGGTGTTGATGACGTGCAGGTCCGCCTGGTCCTCGGGCGCCTCCACGTGGCCGGCGTCGACTAGCGCCTGACGAGCGAGCATCGCGTCGGCCTGCGAGACCTTGCAGCCCAGGAACTTGACCGCGAACGAGGTCACCGCCGGTCACGGTAGCGGCTCGCGGGCGATCGACGCGGGCCTCGACGGTCCAGTGTCGTGATTCATTGTTCCGCGTGCGGTGGGTGGCGATCGAGTCGAGGATCTGCTCGGTGGTCTTGGTCTAGACGTCGGGTTTGTCGCGTTTGACATCCCCGATCGCGCTCCCCTCGACAGCCAAAACGAACCCCGCCGACCCACAGCCGACTGGTTGAGTCCAGCCCTCGCGAGCGATCGACCGCGTCGACCAGTACGTCGCGTGCATCGCCGCGGTCTCCAAAGTCATGACGACCACCTCCCCGACCCGCGCGTCGGTGATCCCACGCGGCCGCCGCGACCACGACTCCAATTGTTGGTCGTCGGCAACACCACTTTCAGACGCCACAGGTCGAGCCGGGCGGCAGTTACAGCGCAACCGCAAGTCGCCGGCTCGCGGGCGACCAATCAGCCTGCTCTCTGACTTCGAACCGGGGCGCCACGGCTCACGCGCGAGCGCGCGGCTCCCGGCTCGACAGCAGCTACGAAACCCGCCCCCGCGAGCGCCGACGCGTCGTCCTGCTCGGGGTGCGGATCGCGGCGCGGTGTCCTCGCGTCGATTCGCCGAGGGCGAGACGGCGCGCATCCGGCGCGGGGCTTGGGCCGCGGAGCGATCGCATCGAGCAGCAGGCCACCGAGCGTCACAGTGATCGCGAGCGGGTTGGGCAACTGTTCACCTCCTTTGTTCCTGGATCGCAGGCCGGTGTTCGGGCTCACAGGATCAGCCACCGTCGGTGCGGCGGCATCGGCCCGATGGACAAGATCGGTGGACGGCGATTGTCCACACGCCGGACGGGCGCACGGCCGACGCGTCAGGCGGCGCCGCGGGGCCCCAGCCAGGCACCCGGATACTCGTTGCCTGCCAGCGCGTGAGCGGCGATCACGGCGTTGTGCAGGACCCACACGTCGGTCATCGGCCCGACCCCGCCTGGCACCGGCGAGACCGCCTCAGCGTGGCGCGCGACGCTCTCGAAGTCGACGTCGCCAACCAGCCGCATCTTCCCGTCGGGCTGCTGCACCGGGTTGATCCCGATGTCGACCACGATCGCCCCCTCACGCACCATCTCGCCGGTGATCAGGCTTGGCACCCCGGCCGCCACGACCAGGATGCCGGCGCTGCGAGTGTGCTCGGCGAGCCGCCCCGCGTCCGCGGTGTGCTTGTGGCACGAGATGACGGTCGCGTTGCGGGCAAGGCCGAGAATCGCCGCCGGCTTGCCGACGTTGTTGCTGCGGCCGACCAGGACCAGGTCCAGCCCGTCGTAGGCGCGGGCCGGATCCCGGCCGACCGAGGTCATGTACCGGTCGAGCATCTGGAACGCTGCCGCCGGGGTCGAGGGGACGAAGCGAGGCATCCCGAGTGCCAGCAGTCCCGCGTTCTCGGGGTGGAGCGCCTCGACGTCCTTGACCGGCGGCAGCGCCCGGAAGACCCGTGACTCGGGGATCTGATCGGGCAACGGGCGCAGCACCAGGATCCCGGAGATCTCGGGCGACTGTACCGGTGCGCGAGGGGTCAGCGGGCGAGCAACAGCGCCGCCCAATCACCGTCAGTCCGGCGCTCGAGCTCCCGCAGCCCACGTGCGGCGAAGACCGCGGCGACGGCGTCGGCTTCGGCGCGCAGCAGGCCGCTCAGGATCAGCTCCGGCGGCATCCGACGCTGGGACGCGGCCCAAGCACGCAATGGGCCGGCGAGCACGTTTGCCGCCACAAAATCGCAATCGGGCACCTGATCGGCACGCATGTCGAACCGTGCCGCGCGCAGCTGCACGCCGTTGCGCTGCGCGTTGATCTCGGTCGCGGCGATCGCAGCCGGGTCGTGGTCGAGCGCGATCACCGGATCGGATCCGAGTTTCGCGGCCGTGATCGCCAGCACTCCGGAGCCGCATCCGAGGTCCGCGAACGATCCGTGCGAACGATCGCGCCCCACGATCAGCTCCAGGCACAGCCTTGTGGTCGGGTGGGCGCCGGTGCCGAACGCCTGCCCGGGATCGATCACGACGTCGATCTGCGTCGCCGCGGGGGCCGTCCATGGCGGACGCACGCAGAGCCTGTCGCCGAGCAGCAGCGGCTTGTGGAATTCTCGCCAGCGTTCGGCCCAGTCATCGGCGACATGCTCGCTGCGAACCTGCACGAGCGCGTTTCCGGCCGCGGCCTCCAGTGCCGGCAGCGTCGGCAGCTCGCCCGGCGCTCCGTAGACCGCGTACTCGACCAGCCCGGAGTCCACGTCCACCTCCTCCACCCCGCCGGGTGCGAGCTCGAGCAGCTCGGCGAGCACCAGCTCGGACTGCTCGCGCGCGACGCGGACCGCGAGCCTGATCAACCGCCGAAGGCGCGCTTGAGCTTGCCGAACATGCCTTCCTCGGTACGGAGGTTGTCTTCCGTGAGGCTCTCGGAGAGCTGCTCGAGCAGCTGGCGCTGCTCGCGCTTGAGTCGCTTCGGGATTACGACGTTGACGACCACCTGCAGGTCACCGTGGCGGCGGCCGCGGAGCGCCGGCATCCCGGCCCCACGGATCGGGAACGTCTCGTTGGGCTGAGTCCCCGCCGGGATCTCGAGTTCGGTGGCGCCATCGATCGTCGGCACCTCGACGGTGGTTCCGAGTGCCGCCAGCGGCGCCGCGAGATCGATCACCGTGACGAGATCGTCGCCGTTGCGCACGAAGCGCGGGTCCTGCTTGACGCGGATCTGGACGTACAGATCGCCGGGCGGGCCGCCGTGCTCGCCGGCGTGGCCGCGGCCGGTGACGCGGATTCGCTGGCCGTCGTCGATCCCGGCCGGGACGTCGACCGACAGCTTGACCCGGTTGGCCTTGCGACCGCGGCCGTGGCAGACGTGGCAGGGGTCCTTCGCGACCCGCCCGTCGCCGTCGCACATGTCGCAGACGGCCGCGCGCACGACCTGGCCGAACGGGGTCCGGGTGACTGCCTGCAGCTGGCCCGTGCCCTGGCACTTGGGACAGGTCTCGATCGGCGTCCCGGGCTCGGCTCCGTTGCCGTTGCAGTGCTCGCAGCGCTCGATCGCCTCGAATGAGACGTCAACCTGCGTCCCGCTCGAGGCCTGCTCGAGCGTGATCTCGGCGCCAACGCCGACGTCTCCGCCGGCCGCCGGGCCGCCCGGCCGGCCGCCGCCGCCGAAGATGCCGCCGAACGCGCCCCCGCCGCCCCCGAAGAAGGCCTCGAAGATGTCTGCCACCGAGCCGAACGAATCGAAGTTGGGGGCGTAGCCGCCGCTGCGCAGCCCCTCGTGGCCGTAGCGGTCATAGGTCGCGCGGCGATCGGCGTCCGACAGCACCTCGTAGGCCTCGGCCGCCTCCTTGAACTTCTCCTCGGCCTGCGGGTCGTGGCTGTTGACGTCGGGGTGCAGCTCGCGCGCCAGCTTGCGGAACGCCTTCTTGATCTCGGCGTCCTGGGCGTCGCGCGACACCCCGAGCACCTCGTAGTAGTCGCGTGGCATCTGGCCCGAGGTCATCGCTCGTCGTAGACCTCGGCCACGAAGGTCGACAGCTGGGCGGCGGCGTCACGGACGGCGTGGATCGCGCGGGCGTAGTCCATCCGCAGCGGGCCGATCACCGAGACCGTTCCGAGGCTGCGCTGCGGCAGGCCGTAGCTGGCCGCGACCAGCGCCAGCGATTGAAGCGCCGGGACATCGTTCTCGGCCCCGATTCGAACCGAGACGTCGTGCGACGCGGTCAGCGCCGAGCGCAGCACCTCGAGCAGCACGACCCGGCGCTCGAGCATGTCCATCAGCAGGTTGAGGTCCGAGACGTCGCCGATGCGGCCAACCGTCAGCAGCCGCGCGGTGCCGTCGACGTACAGGGTGGCCTGGTCTGACTCCTCGAGCTCGGTGAAGACCGGCGCCAGCGCATCGAGAAACGCGCGCTCGGTGTCCGACAGTGACGGGTCGTGGAGCCGCTGATGGAGCATCCGCGCCCCGAGACCGAGGCCGACCAGACGCTCGTTGAGGTAACTCACCGCCCAGTCCGAGAGGCCCGTGTCGACCGGCCGCGGGAACGTGAACATCCGCTTGGTCACGCCGCCGGTGGAGGTGATCACTACGACCATCAGCACCTGGGGTTGGAGCGCGAGAACCTCGATGTGGCGGATCGTCGAGGTCTCGATCGGCGGCGAGGTCACGATCGCCAGCAGGTTGGTGACCTGCGACAGGGTCTCGGTGGTGACCCGCATCGCCTCGTCCAGCTCACGGCGCACGAGCGACAGGGAGAGTGCGTGCCCCGGCTGCTCGGCCGGCAGCAGCCGGTCGACGAAGTATCGGTAGCCGGCCTCGGTCGGGACGCGGCCGGCCGACGTGTGCGGGTGCGCCAGCAGCCCCAGCTCCTCGAGGTTTGCGAGCTCGTGGCGAATCGTCGATGGACCCCATTCGAACTCGGCGCTGAGCGCCTTGCTGCCCACGGGCGAGCCGGCGTCGAGGTATTCCTCGACGAGCCTGCGCAGGACGAGCTCCTGACGGTCTGTAAGCATCGAGTTGATTGTAGGTAGGCGCGGGACGGGCCCAAGCGGCCCGCGACCCCTCAACCGAGCCTGATCTCGGCCGAGCCGTTGCGGATGATCCGCTTGCCGCCCTGCTCGACGTCGGAGCTGACGACCGCGTGGTCGTCAGCGATCGAAAGCACGGTTCCGTGGACGACGATCTCCTGCTCGAGCATCCCCATGCCGCGGAACTGGACCTCGAGGCGCGCGAGCCTGTCAGGCCCACCGAGCGACTCGGTGTGGGCGCGCGCGACCTGGGCCATCGTCCACAGGCCGTGGAGGATGCGGCCTGGCAGCCCCACCTGCTGCGCGAACTGCTCGTCGATGTGGATCGGGTTGAAGTCGCCCGACGCGCCCGCGTAGCGAACGGTCAGGTAGCGGTCGGGCGTGACCTTGAGCTCGAACTCGTCGCCGGCTTTCATTGGGCAGCCTGCGCGCCTCGCACGATGTTGGTCCAGGTCCCGGTGCAGACGGTCTCGCCTCGCTGGTTGACCGACACGGTCTCGAACACGAAGAACCCCATCCCGCCCCGCTCTGAGATGTTCTTGACCGTCGCGCTGGTCTCGATCTCGTCGCCCGCGATCACGAGCTGCCCCCAGCGGAACTCCTGGGCGCCGTGGACCATGTGCGCGAAGTCGATCCCGACCTCGGGGTCAAACAGCGGCGCCGTCATCGCCTTGCCGGCGTAGACGACCGCGAACATCGGCGGCGCGACAACATCGGCGTAGCCGGCCGCCCGCGCCGCGTCGTGATCGAGGTGGAGTGGATTGGACTCGCCGACGGCGTATGAGTACTCCTTGATCTTCTCGCGCCCGACCGCGTAGGTCGTCGCGGGGTACGCCTTGCCGACCACGTCCTCGTTGACCGCCATCGTGCGGGAGTCTAAGGGTGCGCCCGGGCTTAGATGATCACCTGGACCGCGCCACCGTCGACCGACCACGCGGCCCCTGCCGAGTAGGAGGCCGCCTCCGAGCAGAGGAAGACGATCGCACTTGCGATCTCCCGCGGCGCTGCCAGGCGCCGGATCGGGAGCGCGGACGCGGTCGCGTCGAGCACCTCGTCACGGGAACGGCCGCTCGCCTGCGCGGTCTGGTCGGCCAGACCGCCGGGCTCGAGCCACAGCTCGCTCGCGACCGGGCCTGGTGTGACCGCGTTGATCAGCACCCCGGAGCGCGCGTAAACGTCGGCGTACGCCCGGGACAACGAGAGCTCGGCCGCCTTGGTGACCGAGTAGGCGACGTTGCGCTGACCGGGGCGCTTTCCGGATGACGAACTGACGTTGACGACCCTCCCCCATCCGGCCGCGGCCATCACCGGCACGCAGGCGCGCATCAGCCGCATCGGTGCCATCACGTTGATCTCCCAGTTGGCCTGCCACTCCTCATCGGTCAGCTGCTCCAGCGAGCGCACGGTGCTGATTGAGGCGTTGTTGACAAGCACGTCGATCCGCGCGAAGTGCTCGAGACAGATCCGCGCCAGCCTCTCACCGGCGTCGGCGGCGGTCACGTCGAGCGCAACCGGTCGCACCTCTGGGCCCAGCCGATCGGCGGCAGCCCGCAGCGGATCCGGTTGGCGTCCCACGAGCAGCAGTCGCGCGCCCTCGTCGCGCAGCTGCCGGGCGACCTCGAGCCCGATCCCGCGTGAGCCACCGGTCACGATGCAGGCGCGATCTCGCAGTCCGAGCTCCATCGAGTGAGCGATTTTTCCACGCCCGCCGCCGTGAGCGTCGGCCCGCGATTGACGCGCGCCGGAGAACGACGCAGCGCAAAGGCGCCCCCACTGGGACTGGACTAGACGTTTGTCGAGTCGCAACTAGACGTTTGTTGGCGCCGACCTCGACCTATGGCGTCTCCAGAACGCATCAGAGAGCCGATTAATCGGGCGTCGAAGGTCGCCGGCAAGCCGCAGAGGCTTGGGGGCTCACCACCTACCCGGCGCGGAGCCCTAACAGGCTCCAAATTCACACAAACGACGTCTGAGGGGAAACACACACGCAATGTTCACTCGCAAGCGCTTTCTCGGCGCACTCACCGTAGTCGCAGTTCTCGCCGCCGCGGGCGCTGCGATCGCTTACTTCACCTCGACGGGCACGGGCACGGGATCGGCCTCCGTCGGAACCGCCTCCAACTGGGGCGTGACCAGCAACACTGCCGGCGGCCCGATGTATCCGGGCGCCAACTCGACCGACCAGACGGCGACCATCAAGGTCACCAACAACGGCACCGGCAGCCAGCAGCTCAACAGCTTCACCATCTCGGTGGCCAACAGCGACGGCTCGCCGTGGGCGTCCTCGACAACCAGCTTCCCCAGCGAGGGTGCCTGCTCGGCGAATGACTTCGCGCTGGGTGGCCAGGCTGGCACTGGCTCCTACACCGTCAGCGGTATCGCCGACGATCTGGCCCCGGGCCAGTCGTACACCAAGACGGTCAACCTGCACATGCTCGATACGGGCGTCGCGCAGGACAACTGCCAGGGCCTGACCGGCGGCGTTCCGCTGTACGTCACGGCCAACTGACCAAACGGCACGGGGCACGCACGGACGGCCGCCAACCGGCGGCCGTCCGCCGTGTGCCCCCGGCACCCCACCTCGACCACGAATCCGAGCGGCTCGCCGAATGTCTCGATTGAGCTCGATCAAGATCGCAGTGAAGGTCGCGGCGATCGCGGTTTCGCTGGCTGTGATCTGCGTCGCGGCAGGGTTCGCGCTCGCGCGGGCGACGCCGCCCGCGCCGCGGATCGCATCTCACCCCGCCAAGCGGACCCGCGTGAGGGAGGCCCCGGCCGTCAAAGTCGCCTTCCCGGCTCGGGGCGCCGTCTATGCAAGCGAGTCGTGGCGCGCGGGGTGCAGTCCCCGCCGTGGCGGACTGTGCGGCACGGTGCTCGCGCCCAGCGGCGTGAAATCGGTGCTCGTCTGGGTCAGGCGCAATGCGACCAACAGGTCGTGGAACGGCCACGCCTTCAAGGCGCGCCACGCGGTCTGGGTGCGGGCGTCACTGTCGCCCCGGCCACACTCCCGCGGCCGTCTGCGGCGAGCAGACTGGTTCTACCGGCTCTCGCTCCCCAAGCCGGATGGCAGGTACACGGTGCTCGTCCGCGCGACCGACCGGATCGGCAACATCACACGGCTGCGTAGGCAGCGGCGGGTGGGGTTCACGATCGATCGCGACGCACTGCCGCCGCCGCAGCTGACGCGTAGCCCGGCCAACCCGACCACCGAGATCGACACGATCTTCGCGTTCTCGGACCCGCGAAGCGACGTCGGCTATCACTGCAGCCTTGACAGCCGGCCGTGGACGGCGTGTGGCAGTCCAGCGCACTACGCGGGGCTGAGTGCCGGCACCCATCACTTCAAGGTCCGCGCGGTCGCGCCGTCAGGCAAGGTGTCCACGGCGACCGCCTACACCTGGGTGATCGCACCAGTGACCGGGCTGCCGTTCACGATCGGCGGCTACACGTACGACGCTCTGTATCCGGGCGCACCGGCATCGGAGATCCCGCTCGCCCTGACCAACCCGAACTCCAGCGCGATCGTCGTCACGAGTGTGACAACGACGCTTGCCAGATCGAGCCTGCCGGGCGGATGCAGCTCCGGTGGCTACGTGATCACCCAGGCCGACATCCCGAGCGCCGGGGTCAAGGTTCCGGCTCACGGTTCCGTGACGCTGCCGGCACGGGGGGCGACGACCGCGTCGATCCAGATGATCGACACCAACACCGATCAGGACCCGTGCCGCGGCGCGCATCTGAAGCTCAACTACACCGGGCGCGCGCACTCGTGATCCGGTTGCTGCGCAACGTCCTCGGGCGTCGCCGCCCGATCGTCGCGATCGCCGCGATCGCCGTGCTCGCCACCGCGGGGGCATCATGGGCCTACTTCAAGGCGACCGGGACCGGCACAGCCTCGGCGAGCACCGGTTTGCTGAGCGCGCCGACGACCGTCGTCGGGACTCCGGGGGCCGGGACCGTCGCGCTCAGCTGGCATGCCGTGACGCCGCCGGCCTCGGGAACCGTCAGCTACTACGTGACCAGGAGCGGCGGCGCTCCCGGCGGCAACTGCCCGACATCGACGGCGCCGACGACCGTGACGAGCTGCACCGACGCCGGACTCGCGGCCGGCACCTACCACTACACGGTTACTGCGATCTGGCAGTCATGGAGCGCGACCAGCACGACCACGAACGTGACGCTCAGCTCGGGAGCGCTGGACCACTTCACGGTCAGCGCGCCGGCGACCGCGGGCGCAGGAACCGCCTTCAACGTCACGATCACCGCCAAGGACAGCAGCGGCAATACGGTCTCCGGGTACACCGGCTTGCAATCGCTCGGATTCTCAGGGCCCGCCAGCTCGCCCGGCGCAACCGCGCCCGCCTACCCCGCGACGGTCACCTTCACAGGTGGTGTCGGCACCGCATCGATCACGCTCTACGACGCGCAGACGACGACCATCACCGCGGCGCAGGGGGCCGCGTCGGGCGCGTCTGGCAACGTCGCCGTGTCGCCCGCTGTCGCGACCGCGTTCAAGGTCCCGACACCGGCAGCGCAAACCGCCGGCACCGCCTTCAACGAAACGCTCACCGCAACCGACCCCTACGGCAACACCGCCACCAGCTACACCGGAGCGAAGACGATCACCTTCTCCGGACCCGCCAACTCACCCGGCGCAACCACACCCACCTACCCCTCGACCGTCACCTTCACAAGCGGCGCCGGCACCGCATCAATCACCCTCTACGACGCGCAGACGACCACCCTCACGGCCACGCAGGGGACCGCGTCAGGCGTCTCAGGCAGCTTCACCGTCTCAGCCGCCGGCGCGACCGCGTTCAAGGTCCCCACACCGGCAGCGCAAACCGCCGGCACCGCCTTCAACGAAACGCTCACCGCAACCGACCCCTACGGCAACACCGCCACCAGCTACACCGGAGCGAAGACGATCACCTTCTCCGGACCCGCCAACTCACCCGGCGCAACCGCACCCACCTACCCCTCGACCGTCACCTTCACAAGCGGCATCGGCACCGCATCAATCACCCTCTACGACGCCCAGACGACCACCCTCACCGCGACCCAGAGCACACTGACCGGCGTCTCAGGCAGCTTCACCGTCTCAGCCGCCGGCGCCACGGCCTTCAAGCTCCCCACACCGGCAGCGCAAACCGCCGGCACCGCCTTCAACGAAACGCTCACCGCAACCGACCCCTACGGCAACACCGCCACCAGCTACACCGGAGCGAAGACGATCACCTTCTCCGGACCCGCCAACTCACCCGGCGCAACCGCACCCACCTACCCCTCGACCGTCACCTTCACAAGCGGCGCCGGCACCGCATCAATCACCCTCTACGACGCCCAGACGACCACCCTCACCGCGACCCAGAGCACACTGACCGGCGTCTCAGGCAGCTTCACCGTCGGTGCCTCGGCCCCGACCCGGCTGGCGATCACCTCGGCCGCGATCACCGGGCCAAAGTCCTCCACGCCCAACCTCGGGCCGATCACGGTCGCCGAGCAGGACGCCTACGGCAACCCGACCACCACCGCGATGACACTGGCGCTGACCTCGACGGGAACCACGGGTAAGTTCGCGGCGACGCACGGTGGGACGGCGATCACGACCGTGAGCATCCCCTCCGGATCGTCGACGGCGACCTTCTGGTACGGCAACTCGACCGTCGGCGGCCCGACGATCACGGTTGCGAAGTCGGGGCTCACAAGCGCCACCCAGCAGGAGACGATCAGCTCCGTCGTCGGGCTCGGGATCGTCATCACCGGCGGGACCGGGAACCCGGTCATCGCGTGTGGAACCGCGAGCGGGAACTACACCTGCACGATCACGGGCGTCGGCGCCGGCGGCAGCGTCACGTTCAACGTCACGTTCGTCAACTCGGCCGGCGTCCAGACGATCTACAGCTCGACCACGGCCTCGACGATCCTCGAGTCCGGCGAGAACACGGGCTCCGTCGCGATCGCTGCCAACGCGTCGAGTTCGAGCCCCAACACGCTGACCGCGTCGCACACCGGCGGCAGCGCCAAGACCTCGACGCTGACGTTCGGGTCGTTCACGCTCAAGCTCAGCGTCGGTTCCTAGCGAGCCGAGCCGCGGGCTTGCGAGAATCGGGGCGTGGCAATCAGCGAGCGACCCGAGAGCCGCGGCGGCCCCGCCTTCCTATTCGATCTCGACGGCACCCTGATCGACAGCGTCTACCAGCATGTTCTCGCCTGGCACGAGGCGCTTGCGGAGCTCGATATCTCGCTGTCGGTCTGGAAGATCCACCGCCGGATCGGGATGAGCGGCGGCCTGTTTGTCAACGCCCTCGCCCGCGAGCTCGAAACGACGCTCGAGGCCGACACGCTCGCCCGGCTGCCGGAGCTGCACGCGGCGGCCTACCTGCGCCATTTCGACAGCGTCGTGGCACTCCCGGGCGCGACGGAGCTGCTGGGCGCGCTGACCGGGGACCGGATCCCTTGGGCGATCGCCACCAGCGGCGCCGAGCGTGGCGCGCGGCTGGCGCTCGAGCTGCTCGACCTCCCGTCCGACACGCCACTCGTCACTCGTGACCAGGTGCGCTACGCCAAACCCGACCCGGACCTGTTCCTGACCGCCGCCGACCGGCTCGGGGTCGATGCCCAAGAGGCGATCGTCGTCGGCGACAGCGTCTGGGACCTGCTCGCCGCGCAGCGCGCGCGGGCGCTCGGAATCGGGCTCCTGTCGGGCGGCTACGGCCGTGAGGAGCTGCTCTACGCAGGGGCATTCAGGGTCTACGAGGACCCGGCCGACCTGTTGGGCCACCTCGACGAGGTCGGGGTGCGGCGCCCGCTCTGAGATCGCAGGAGCGGATGGCTTGGGCCAGCAGCGGGATCCCGCGCTCGATCGCGGCCTCGGAGACGTTCGCGAACCCGATCAGGATGCCGGCCTCACCGGGGCGCTCGCCGTCGGTGGCGCCCTGCGACGCTGCCCCCTCGACCCACACTCCGGCGGTCGCGGCCGCGCGGAGCGCCGCTGTCTCCCCGGCCAGCCAGGGCAGCAGGAATCGGGCGTAGAGGCCGGCCGGTGCGCCGGTCGCGCGGGCCTGCGGGAGCGCCACCGCAAGCGCCTGCACGACCGCCTCCCGACGCCGTCGGTAGTGGCTGCGCATTCGGCGCAGGTGACGATCGAGCTCGCCGCGGTCGATGAAGTCGGCCAGCGCCAACTGGTCGATCACCGCGGTGCCGCCGTCGGCGACCGCCTTGGCAAACGTCAGCTCGCCCGTCAGCCAGGAGGGGGACAGCATCCATCCGAGCCGCAGCGACGGCGCCAGGCGCTTGCTGACCGAGCCGATGTGGCACACCCGCTCGGGCGCGAGCCCCTGGAGAGCGCCGACCGGGCCACGGTCGTAGCGCAGCTCGGAGTCGTAGTCGTCCTCGACGATCAGCCCGTCGACCTGATCGGCCCAGCCCAGCAGCGCCGCGCGGCGCTCAGACGACATCACAACCCCGGTCGGGAACTGGTGCGCCGGGGTCACGACGACCGTCTCACAATCGCAGGCCTGGAGGCGCTCGACGTCGAGGCCGTGCCCGTCGACCTCGATCGGGACCACGGTCAGCCCGTGGTGCTCGGCGATCAGGCGGTGCTGAGCCCAGCCCGGCTGCTCGAGCGCGATCCGCTCGATCCCGCGGCCGGCCAGCGCTTGACACAGGAGCGAGAAGGCCTGTGTGAAGCCGGCACAGATCAGGGTGTGCTCGGGCTCGGGCGCCGCGCCCCGCGCCCGGCCCAGGTACGTCATCAGCGCGTTTCGCAACTCAGGCGCGCCCCTCGGATCGCCGTGACCGAGAGCGTCGAACGGCGCCTGGCGCATCGCCGCGCGCAGCGACCGGACCCAGGCGTCGCGGGGAAAGGCGGAAAGGTCGGGCAGACCGGGGTCAAACCGGTATGCATAGCGTGGCTCGGGCGATCGCACGGCCAGCGGCGCAAGCTCCGAGCTGGGTCCGCTGGCGACCCGGGTCGGCGCCCCCTGGCTGGCGACCAGGTACCCCTCGGCCACGAGCTGCCCGTACGCCTCGAGCACGACGCCGCGCGACACGCCGAGCTCGCTCGCCAGCGCCCGTGACGAGGGGAGCCGCGCACCGGGCGCCAGGCGGCCGCCCCGGACAAGCTCGCGCAGCGTCAGCTCGAGCTGCTCGTGCAGCGGCCCCTCACCCGGCCTGAGGCTGACCAGCAGCTCGGGGCCGGGAATCGGCGAATCGTCAACTGGCTCTTTTTCGGACGTGATGACTGGACCTTAACCTCGAGCCAGTTGCAGCGTACCGTGCGCGGCGCACTGTCGGTCGGGTCAAAAGGAGCGCAACATGGACAAGATCACCGTCGTTGGTGGAGGCATCGCGGGCCTGACGGCGGCGATCGCCTGCGCCGAGCAGGGAGCCCGCGTGCGCGTGCTGGAGGCACATTCCGAGCTCGGCGGGCGCGCGCGCAGCCTGCCGGGGTCCTACAAGGCCAACCTCGGCCCCCATGCGCTGCTGTCCGACAGCCCGTTCTGGGCCTGGATGGGAGACCGCGACCTGCTCCCCCCGGCGGCGCGCCCACCGCTGTCAGGGGCGCGGTTTCGCTGGCGCGACGGGATCCGCCGGGTACCGGCCGTCGGCGCGACAGTCGCAGCGCTCCGGCTCCGCGGCCGCAGCGCGCCGGTCGAGCTCGACTTCCACACCTGGGCCTCTGACCACGTCGGCGCCGAGGCTGCGACCGCGCTCGCCAACAGCGGCGGGATCCTCACCTACCACCATGACCCCGGCGAGCTGTCGGCGGCCTTCGTGTGGGGAGCCGTCGTCCGTGGGCTGCTCTCCGCACCACCCACGGCCCGCTTCCCGATCGGTGGCTGGAGCTCGATCATCGAGCGGATGTCCAACCGGGCGCGCGAGCTGGGCGTCGAGATCCAGACCGGCGAGCGGGTATTCGAGCTGCCGTCGGGCCCGACGATCGTCGCCACCGAGCTCGATGACGCGCGCCGGTTGCTGGCCGACGACGGGCTGCAATGGAAGAGCGGCTATTCGGTCTGCCTCGACCTCGCGCTCCGTTCGCGACGCGGCGACCCGTTCGTCGTCGTCGATCTCCAGGAGGCGGGCTGGGTCGAGCGTCACACCGCCGCCGATCGGACGCTCGCGCCCGCGGGCGAGGATCTCTGCCAGGCCCAGATGCCGATCCGTCCCGGCGAGAGCGCCGACAGCGCCGCCGCCCGGCTCGAGCAGCTGCTCGACGCCTCGTTCACGGATTGGCGCGAGCGCGAGAGCTGGCGCCGGCGCCAGGTGATGAACGGCCGCACCGGGGCGCTCGACATGCCCGGCGAAACGTGGCGCGATCGTCCGGCGGTCGACCGCGGCGATGACGTGTTCGTCGCCGGCGACATGGTCGCGGCGCCCGGCTGCCTGTCGGAGATCGCATGGGCGAGCGCCGTCGAGGCCGGTCGTCTCGCGGTGGCTGCACTGGAGCGCGTCTCGGCGCGCGGCCGAGCAGCCCCGCGACCGGCAGCGATCGCGTGAGCTGCACCGATTCGATTGCGCCCGTCGCCGCCGCGCGCTAGCCTCGCAGGCGTGAGCAAGCGTGGCAGCCTGAGGGCATCCGATCAGGATCGAGACCAGTTCGTCGACCGCCTGCACAAGGCGGCCACCGAAGGGCGGATCGGCTCTGACGAGCTCGAGCAGCGGGTCAGCCTCGCGCTCAAGGCCCGCACCTATGACGAACTCGAGGCGACTGTCGCCGACCTCCCAAAGCCGGGCCGCACCCCGGCACGGCGCAGCTCGGCGGCCGGCTGGGCGCTGACGACCGTACGCGAGTATCCGATCCTGCTGCTGTTCGCGATTCCCGTCCTGGCGGTGACGACCGCGGTGCTGTTCGCCGCGACCCTCCTGTGGGCGACGCTGTTGGTCGTCTTGATGCTGGTCGGCGGCCGCCACCGCGCGCTGTCGCGCGGACCGTGGACCTACTACCACCGTTACGGCTCGCGGCGCTACGGGCCGCCGCGGTACCGTCCCCGCCCGCCGGGCGGCCCTCGGCCTGGCCGACGGCCTGGCGGCTACTGGGCCTCCTAGGGCCTTTCAAGCGGCGTTCGCCCGGTCAGTCGCGCCGCACGCGCACGACCACGCCGTCCATCTCGTACCGCTGACCGGCGATCGTTCGCCGGTGCAGGTAGCGCCGGCGCTGCAACTGCTCGATGCGGACGCGCTCGCCTGCTTCTAGCTCGGCGGCGACCGTATCGGCGAGGCCGAACAGCGGGTCGTGCATATAGGCGACCAGCGCGTCTGGCGCCAGCAGCCTGACGACGGCCGCCAGCGCCGCCGGCGGAAGCTGCTGTGGCGCCGTCCCGACCGGCGCGACGCACGACACCGCGTTCGCGTCCAGGCTCGCGATCGCCCGCTCCTGCTGTCCTGACAGGGCGAGCAGGTCGAGCGTCTCATAGGCGTGGTAGACGCCGGGGCGATCGCGCAGCGCAGCCTCGCGCGCCTCGGGAACGATGTCGGTCCCGAGCATGGGACGCATACCCTGTTGCGCCAGCGCTTCGCCAGAGATGCCGTTGCCGGCGGCGACATCGATCACGCGCACGGCCTTTCGGTCCCAACCGAGCTCGTCCGCGGCGTCGGCGAGCATCGCCGTGAGCTCTCGCGGCGAGCTGCAGTCGAGGCGCTCGTGGACGATCTGCTCGTAGAGGCCGGGAATCGAGTACACGCGTCCGTAGTCGTGCAGGCGCAGCTCCTCGGTGCGCCCGTCGGCATACCGGACGCGAATCAGCTCCTGGCCGATCGCGGGGTCGCCCTGCTCGGGCAGCTCGGCCGTGTATCCGCGCGCGTCGGCGGCCACTGCGCGGTCAGCCCTTCTCGCCGAGCTCCAGCACCGCCAGGAATGCCTCCTGGGGAACCTCGATCCGTCCGACCTGCTTCATCCGCTGCTTGCCACGCTTCTGCTGCTCGAGCAGCTTGCGCTTGCGGCTGATGTCACCGCCGTAGCACTTGGCGATCACGTCCTTGCGGTAGGCCTTGATCGTCTCGCGGGCGACGATCCGCGACCCGATCGCAGCCTGGATCGGGACGTCGTACTGCTGGCGCGGGATCTTCTCGCGCAGCTTCTCGGTCAGCGTGCGCCCGGCGGCCTGGGCCTTGCTGCGGTGAACCAGCATCGAGAGCGCGTCAATCGGGTCACCGGCGAGCAGGATGTCGAGCTTGACCAGATCGGACTCGCGCAGGCCGATCAGCTCGTAGTCGAGCGACGCGTACCCCCGCGTGCGTGACTTGAGCTGATCGAAGAAGTCGAGCACGATCTCGGCCAGCGGCAGGTCATAGGTGATCTGGAGGCGCTCAGCCGACAGGTAATGGATCCCGGAGTGGTCTCCGCGGCGCTCCTGGCAGAGCTCCATGATCTGTCCGACGAATTCCTTCGGGGTCAGGATCGAGGCGCGGATGTACGGCTCGCGGACCTCGGCGACCTTCGACGGGTCGGGCATGTCGTTGGGCGAGTGGACCGGGAGCACCGACCCATCGGTCAGCGTCACCTCGTACTCGACGCTCGGCATCGTCGCCAGCAGCTCGAGGTCGTACTCGCGCTCCAGCCGCTCGCGCACGATGTCCATGTGCAGCAGGCCAAGGAAGCCGCACCGGAAGCCGAACCCGAGCGCGTCGCTGGTCTCCGGCTCCCAGCTCAGGGCGGCGTCATTGAGCGTCAGCTTCTCGAGCGCGTCACGAAGATCGGGGTACTGGTCTGAATCGATCGGGAACAGGCCGCAGAACACCATCGGCTTGACCTCTCGGTAACCGGGAAGCGGCTCGGTCGCCGGATCGCGCTTGGTCGTCAGCGTGTCGCCCACCCTGAGCCTGGTGACGTCCTTGACGCCGGTGATCAGGAACCCCACCTCGCCGGCGCTGAGCTTCTGCGCTGAGGTCATCTGCGGCGTGAAGAAGCCGATGTCGTCGATCTCGGCCTCGGTGCCGGCCTGCATCGCGCGGATCGCCTCGCCTTTGGTGAACGATCCGTCGACCACGCGGATGTATGCGATCACGCCGCGATACTGGTCGAACTCGGAGTCGAAGATCAGCGCCCGCGGCGGGGCGTCGGGGTCGCCGGCGGGGGGCGGCACCCGCTCGATCAGCTCGTCGAGCACGTCGGTGATCCCCTCCCCCGTCTTGGCGCTGATCCGCCGCACCGCGTCGGCGGGCTCGCCGAGCAGGTCAGCCACCTCCTCGGCGACGCGCTCGGGCTCGGCCCCGGGCAGGTCCACCTTGTTCAGGCACGGAATCAGCTCCAGCCCGGACTCGACCGCGAGGTAGGTGTTGGCGACCGTCTGTGCTTCGACCCCCTGGGAGGCGTCGACGACCAGCAGCGCGCCCTCACAGGCGGCGAGCGACCGCGACACCTCGTAGGTGAAGTCGACATGGCCGGGCGTGTCGATCAGATGCAGCTGATAGGCCTTGCCATCGCGTCCGGACTCGTAGAACACGCGAACAGCCTGCGCCTTGATCGTGATCCCGCGCTCGCGCTCGAGGTCCATCGAGTCGAGGACCTGGGCGCGCATCGAGCGAGGATCGACGGTGTGGGTGAGCTCGAGGATCCGGTCGGCCAGCGTCGACTTGCCGTGGTCGATGTGGGCGATGATCGAGAAGTTGCGGATCTGGGCCTGGTCAGCCATGCGGCTCTCAAGGGTACGAGGGTTGGGGCGGTTGTCTGCGCCCAGCCCTGCGGCCACGGCCCGGGCGCGCTGCAGCGGCCCGGCTCAGGGGGTCACGACGTGGCCCGGCAGGCGGCTGCGGATCAGCGCCTGAATCTGGCGCGCCTCGGGAATCCGCATCAGCAGCACGAGCCATGCGTAGAGGACCGTCGAGACCGTGAGCGCGACCCCGACCGACAGGATCTGGGCGATCAGTGAGAGGCCGAGCGCCGACTCCAGGCCCTTCCAGATCAGGTAGCCGATCGGCGCCATGATCGCCGTCGCGAGCAGGATCCGCACCGTGATCATCGTCGTCTGCCCACCCTCCAGGCGCCCGTTGAACCCGGTCCGCAGCCGCCTCAGCTGCAGCCACGTCATGACCGCGTTGGCCGACACGGTTCCGATCACCAACCCCGCGATCCCAAGCGGCTTGTAGAGAGCGAGCGAAACGATCAGGTCAACAACCATGTTCATCGCGGCGAGCTTGGTCGGGATCCAGGGACGCTTGAGCGCGAAGAAGGTCCGCCCAAGCAACAGGTTCAACCCCGCGAACGGGAGGCTGAAGGCAAACCAGAACAGCGCTGTGGAGACCAGATGCGTGGAATGGAGATTGAAGGCGCCGCGCTCGTAGACGAGCCGCGTGATCGGGGTCGAGAGCACGGCCATCAGTGCCGCCGACGGGATCAGCAGCAGGTTGATCTGGCGCATGCCGTTGCCCAGCGTCCGTCGCATGCCGAGCACGTCACGGCGTGCGGCGAGCCGGCTCAGGGTGGGGAACAGTACCGTCGCGACCGCCACCGAGAAGATCCCCTGCGGCAGCATGTAGATCCGGAAGGCATCGTTGATCGCCGCCGGGGCAGCCGGTGAGACCAGCGTGCCGAGGCCTGCGTTCAGGAACACGTCGAGGTTGATGATCCCGATGCTCAGCGTGACCGGGAGGAACAGGATCAGCACCTCGCGAACGCGCGGGTCGCGCCAGTCCATCACGAACGCGAAGTGGAAGTCGATCCTCCGAACCGCCCAGGCGATCATGAGCATCTGGACGACGGTCGCGATCAGCCACGCGATCGCGTACGCGTAGACGGCATCCTGGCCGTGAAAGCGGCCGTGCAGGATCACCAGGCCGACGACGATCACTACGTTCCAGACGGCCGGGGCGAGCGCCGGGATCGTGAAGTGGTCGTAGGACTGCAGGATCCCGACCAGCAGCCCCGTGAGGCTCAGCAGCAGCACGACCGGGAACAGCACCCGAGAGAGCCCCGCCGTCAGCGTCGTGGCCGACGCGCTCAGCGTTCCCGTGAACAGCGGCATCACCAGCCCGGCGACCAGCATCCAGAAGATCGTCAGAGCCCCCAGCACGACCAGGATCAGCCAGAACAGCGATGACGCGAGCCGCAGCGCCTCGCGCTTGCGTCCCTGCTGCATCAACTCGGTGAATACCGGCACGAACGCAGCCGACAGCGCGGCCTGCGAGAACAGGTTGCTGAACAGGTTCGGGATCTGCGAGGCGAGCGTGAACGCCGAGGCGGCCTGGCTGGTGCCGAAGAAGTTGGCCTGAACCACCTCGCGCGCGAGGCCGGCGACCCGCGACAGGGCCGTCGCGAGCGCAAAAATCGCCGTGTTGAGTGCGATCCGACGTCGGGACCCCGGCGGGGGTGCTGACGGTGGTTGCTCGCCGACGACGGTGCTCTCTACTGACACGAGCGCGCTATAGTACGCGCGCCGCGGGCATCCGCGGTCGCTTGCTTTTTTATGGCCAACATTCACTCACAGAAGAAGCGGATTCAGCGCGCCGAGCGAGAGCGGCTCGAGAATCGTCGCTACACGTCCTCGATCAAGACCTACTTCCGGCGCCTCGAGCGCGCGGTCGCCGACGGTGACCCGGAAGTGGCCGATTCCGAGCACCGCGTGCTCGTGAAGACGATCGACAAGGCCGTCAAGCGCGGCGCTCTGCATCGCAACAGCGGTGCCCGCAAGAAGTCGCGCGCGGCCCGGCTGCGCCGCGGCTCCTGAGCGCCGCGTCCCGAGCGTCAGCGCCCTCGCGGGGAGCACCGGGCGCGGCTTAGGGGTAGCACGTAGGACCTCAATGGCGAGTCAGACCCCCGACGAAACGACGGCCGGTGCGGAACGGATTACGTTCGAGCTCGACCGAATGGGGGTCGATCAGAAGGGTCAGCTGATCGTCAGCGGGCGCTGGTTCGGGGTTCGTGGCCGCAGATTCGTCCGCCCGACGCTGACGATGACGGTGCGCGCAGATGGAAGCGAACGCCGCGCGCTCGCGGACCTCAAGCACAAGCCGTGGGCGGCTGAGGACGGCGGGCTGTGGGTCGCCGCCTTCCAGCTCCCGATCAAGCTCGACGAGGCCTCCTCCCTCGAGCTCTCGGTGGCGCCCGACGTCGCCGTAGAGCTCTCCGAGGCCCGGAATGCTCCACGTGGTCGCCGGGCACGCACGTCGCAGGCACCGGACGCCCGAGCGCCGCGGATCCGCAGTGACCGGGTCCCGGCTCGACCGTCGGCCGGTGACCGCGAGCAGGAGATCGACCGCCTCAGGACGCGGATGACGTCCGCCGAGCGCACGGCCGAGCGCGAGCACACCAAGCGCGAGGCGGCCGAGCAGGCGCTCGAGGACGAACGCACCGAGGTCCGTCGCCTGCGCTCGGAGCTCGGCCGGCTGCGTTCCGAACTCGACCTCGCCGCGGCCACGCGGACCGAACTGGCCGCGGCCACGACCGACCTCGACGTGACCCGGGCCGACGCCCGCAAGAGCGCCAAACAGCTGCAGGCCACGATCCGTGAGCTCGACCAGCAGCGGACCGAGTCAGAGCGCCTGCAGGTGCAACTGGTCGCCGCCGAGGCGACCGCGCAGCGGCTCACCCAGGCCCGCGAAACCGAGCGCCGCGACGCGGAGGCGGCCGCTTCGCAGGCCCGTCGGTCCAGCGAGGACGACACGGTCAAACTGTCTCCGGGCCGCGAGCAGAGGCGTGCGGAGAGCTCTCGCTCGAGGGAGCCGTACCCGGCGCCGTCGTCGCCGGCTGCTCGACGAAGCCGTCAGGCCCACCGGCCCGACGCTCAGATCGCGCGCCCTGATCGCCCGCTCAACCCCTCGCTGCGCAAGCGGCGCAACTGGCTCGGCCGTGTGGTGGCGCTGATCGTGATGCTTGGGGTTATCGCTGCGATCGTGCTCGTGATCCACTCGACGATGCCCTGACCGAGCGGCTCAGGCCGCGATCCGCTCAATCGCGATCAACGCCTCGGTGTCCTCGCCGGCGCCGCCGCGCCCCCCACCCCGCGACGCCAGCTCGAGGTCGGCGATCTCGCAGATCGCCTCGCGCAATTGTTCAGCGCCAGCCCGCCGCGCATCGGCGATCAGCCGGTCGGCCGCCTTTGACGGCATCCGCATCCGCCGCTTGATCTGCGCCGGGGGCTCGCCGTCCTCGAGCGCGCTCGCGACCTCCTGGGCCAGCCGCAGTCGCTGGGAGACCCAGTACAGGACCCCCGGCAGGCGCTCGCCGTTGTCTCGTAGTGCGAGGTAGGCGCGGACCGCCGTCTGCCCGTCGCCGGCCACGAGCGCGTCAGCGACCGCCCATGCCTTGCGCTCCGCCGAGGGTGCGGTCAGCTCATCGACCTGGCCCGCGTCGAGCGTCAGCGGACCGTCGCAGTCAGCGCCGATCGCCAGCTTCTCGAGCTCGCGCAGGAGGCGCTGCTGGCGCTCCCCGACGTGGCGGATCAACGCTCGCGCGGCTTCGGCATCGAGTTCGATGCCGTGCTCGGCCGCGCTCTTGATCACCCACTTTGGGAGCTCCCACGGCTTGACGCTGTCCTGCGAGCTGATCTCCCCTCCTGCCGTCGCGACCAGCTTGTGCAGCCGCTCGGGGGCACGATTGCGATTCTCCTCGCGGGCGAAGAATGCGACCGTCGTCTCGGGGGCGATCGCGATCAGCGCCTGCTCGAGCGAGTCGAGGTCCTTGTCCTTCCACCGCTCGACGCCGTCGACGATGATGAACCGCCGTCCGAGCGCGAGCGTCATCGAGTCCAGCGCCGCCGCGATCCGATCCGGCGTCGCCTCGTCACCCTCGAACAGCTCGAGGCCCTCGGTGCCGCTGAGCGACTCGGCCAGCCCGCGCAGGCGGGTACGGCGCTCGGCGATGCGGCCGTGGTCGTCGCCGTGGATCAGGTAGGCGGCCTTGAAGCTGGGCATCAGAGCGAGTCTAAGCCGCGGCTGGACGTTGGATCATCGGCGGGCGCTCAGTCAGGCTCGCGGGCGCGGTCAGTCAGGCTCGCGGGCGCGCTCGAGCGCCCGCCGCACCGCCTCGGCCACGGTCTCCACGGGCTCGACGCCGTCGATCGGCCAGCTCCCGAGCCCGAGGACCGGCACGCCCGCGGCCAGCGCCAGCGCGATCTCCGACAGCGTCCCATAGGCACCTCCGACCGCGACCACGGCGTCGGCGGCACGGATGATCAGGCCGTTGCGCAGCTCGCCCAGCCCGGTCGGGAGCGCGACCGTGACCCACTCGTTGGCGTCGGCGCGATCGGACCCTGGCAGGAGCCCGACAACGGTGCCCCCGGCCTGCTCGGCGCCCCGCGAAGCCGCAGCCATGACGCCGCCGCGGCCACCGGTGATCACGATCGCGCCGGCGGCGGCCAGGCCGGCACCCACCTGCTCAGCCGCCTCAGCCTGTTCTGAGGTCGCCTCTGCGGCGCCGATCACCGCGACATACGGCGGCTGCCCGGCCACCGATCAGCGGACGACGAAGTTGACCAGCTTGTCGGGCACGACGATCACCCTGTCGACCTCGTTGCCGTCGAGGTGGGTGCGAACGCCGCGCGACTCCATGCACAGCGCCACCAGCTCGTCGCGCTCGGAGCCGGTGCCGGCGGTGACCCGGTCGCGCACCTTCCCGTTGACCTGGCAGACCAGCTCGAATGTGTCGGCCTGGAGCATCTCCGGATCCGCAACAGGCCACGGTTCGGTCCACACGCGGGCGCCCGTCAGCAGCTCATAGACCTCCGATCCGAGATGCGGCGCAAACGGGAACACCAGCGAGGCGGCGATCGCGGTGGCGTACCGCCGTGTCGACCCGTCGGCGTCGCGCTGGCGGTAGATCTCGTTGACGAGCTCCATGACCGCGGCGATCGCCGTGTTGAAGGCGAACCGGCCCTGCATATCCGAGGTCACCTTGTCGATCGCCCAGTTGACCTTGCGGACGAGGGTCAGGTCGGCGCCGGTCGGGTTGGGCGGCGGGTCGGCCGGACCGGGGTCGCCGGCGAGCTCGTCGCACAGGCGCCACAGCCGGCTCAGAAACCGGTACACGCCCTCGACGCCGGTGTCTGACCAAGCGGCGTCCTGATCGGGCGGTCCGACGAACAGCACGTAGCAGCGAGCGGCGTCGGCCCCGAACCGCTCGACGATCTCGCTCGGCGCGACCACGTTGCCCTTCGACGATGACATCTTGTTGCCGTCGGCGCCGAGGATCATCCCCTGGGTGAACAGAGCCTCAAAGGGCTCCTGCACGTCGAGCAGTTCCATGTCGGCCAGCGCCTTGACGAAGAAGCGCGAGTACATCAGGTGCAGAATCGCGTGCTCGATCCCGCCGATGTACTGATCGACCGGCATCCACGAGCCGACGATCTTGCGGTCCCACGCGGCCTGGTCGTTGCGTGCGTCGCAGTAGCGCAGGAAATACCAGCTCGAGTCGACGAACGTGTCCATCGTGTCGGTCTCGCGGCGGGCGTCCTCGCCACAGGCCGGGCATCTGACGTTCACCCAGTCCAGCGCGCCCGCCAGCGGTGGATGGCCGCGCGGCTGGTAGTCCTCGATCTCGGGCAGGATGACCGGAAGATCCTCGTCGGGCACCGGAACCAGGCCGCAACTCGGACAGTGGATCACCGGGATCGGGCAGCCCCAGTAGCGCTGGCGGGAGAGCCCCCAGTCGCGCAGGCGGAAGTTGACCGAGGCGTGTCCGGCGCCCTGGCGTTCCAGCCAGGCGACGATCGCCTCGCGCCCGCTGACCGCGTCCATGCCGGTGAAGTCACCCGAGTTGATCAGCACCTCGTCGTCGGTGTGGGCGGTGAACGCCTGGTCGGCTGGGGGCGCCTCGCGTTCGTCGGCTGCAGCCACGACGGGGCGGATCGCAAGCTCGAACGCGGTCGCGAACTCAAAGTCACGCTGATCGTGGGCAGGAACGCCCATCACCGCGCCGGTGCCGTACTCCATCAGCACGTAATCGGCCACGAACATCGGAATCTGCTCGCCGTTGACCGGGTTGGTGACCGTCCGGCCGAGCGGCGCGCCCGTCTTGGGCTTGTCAGCGGCGCCGCGGTCCTCGACCGATGCCGCCAGCACGCGATTGACGTACTCGTGCACGCTCCCCTCGTACGGCGTGCCCTCGACGAGGCGGAAGACGTCCGGGTGCTCGGGCGCCATCACGAAGAAGGTCGCGCCGAACAGCGTGTCGGGACGGGTCGTGAACACGGGGTAGTCGATCTCGAGATCCTCGCAGCGGAACGTGACCTCGGCACCCTCGCTGCGGCCGATCCAGTTGCGCTGCATCGCTTTCACATGCTCGGGCCAGTCGATCGCGTCGAGGTCGTCGAGCAGGCGGTCGGCGTAGTCCGTGATCCGGAAGAACCACTGCTCGAGCTGGCGCACCTCGACCTCGTAGCCGCACCGCTCGCAGTGACCGTCGATCACCTGCTCGTTGGCCAGCACCGTCTGATCGTGGGGGCACCACTTGACGGCCGCCTCCTTGCGGTACGCGAGCCCCCGCTCGAGCAACCGCAGGAAGATCCACTGCGTCCAGCGGTAGTACGACGGCTCGTGGGTGCCGAGCTCGCGCGTCCAGTCGATCGAGATCCCCCAGCGATGAAACCAGTGGCGGTAGGCGGCGATCGACCTGTCGGTCGCCTCGCGCGGATGCACCCCTGTCTTGATCGCATTGTTCTCGGCCGGCAGGCCAAACGCGTCGTATCCCATCGGGTGCATCACGCGGTGGCCGGTGCGCCGGTGGAAGTGGGCGATCGCGTCGCCGAGCGCGTAGTTCTTCAGATGGCCGATATGCGGCTCGCCGCTCGGGTAGGGCAGCATCTCAAGCACGTAGGACTTCGGCTCGGCGCCCTCGTCATCGAAGTCGTTGCTGACCTCCCAGGTGCCCTCGCGGGCCCAGAGGTCCTGCCACTTGGGCTCGATCTGCTTGGGGTCGTAACGGCGTTCGGGCATGTCTGGCGATCAGGTTACTTGCGGGCGGCCAGCCGAGGGTCGGGATGGGGCTGGGTCGGTGGCGTTCTGTCCGCGGTTGATGCGAACGTATGTTCGACGTTGAACTCGAGCGACAAAGGCCCGATCGCCGAGCTGGAGATCGCAACCGCCGCCGTCAGGCATCGCGCAACGGCCAGCAGGCGTGTACTAACCTTGCTGATGACTTCGCATTCGAAGGGGCTATAGCTCAGCTGGGAGAGCGCTGCCATGGCATGGCAGAGGTCGTGGGTTCGAGCCCCACTAGCTCCACTTCTTCACCGGACGGCCCGATCACGATCGGCTCCAACCCGTTCCGGGACAGGCTGGGCTACTGGATGGAACGTGTCGCGGGCGGTGAAGAGGTCCTGATCACGCACCGCGGCAAGCCTCGGATCCGTCTCACGTCGGCCGTCGCTGCCGCCGGATCGTCCTAGCGTCCCGGTCGGGTGTGTGCGCCCCCGGGCTTGGGTCCCGCCCCGGCCGTTCTAGCGCCGCCGCCGTCGCCCATACCTGGGCCCCGAGGCTCGGGTGCCTACCGTGGTCGATTTACTGGCCTGGGCGCAGGTTTTAGACCTACGGCTCGTAGCCGTAGTCGATTTACTGGCCTGGGCGCAGGTTTTAGACCTACGGCTGGCAGCCGTAGGCGAATAACCACCCTCGGCCACGGTTTCGGACCGACGCCCACAGCGTTGGGCGACGGTTTGGCGCTTCGGGCGCCCTCCGACCCCGAGGCCAAGAGCCGCGTCGGCGCGCTGGAGCGCCGTCAGCCTCCGCCCTGTTTGGCGGCCTCAAGCGCGGCCGGCGGGTCGAGCGCCGTATTCCCGCGGGTCAGCTCGAGCGCGCGGTCGGCGAGGTCGGCGGCCTCGGCGCCGCCGACGCTCTCGTCGCGCAGCGCCAGCGCAAGCAGCACCTGGCGCAGAAGCTCGGGGTTCTGCAGGTCGGGAGGCGGCCCCGCGGGTGGGAGGGCCCGCACTTGGGCCAGCAGCTTGGCCGCTCCGCCGCCACCGCCGAACAGGCCGCCGGGATGCTTGTCGGGGATCGTCGCCGCGATCCCGCCGGTGGCTGGGTTGACCAGGTTGACTTTGCTCCGCAGGCCGTGGCGCTCGAGCGCGAGCCGGTAGCCGGACAGCCGCAGGTAGCCGAGCTGCGCGGCGAGCTGGGTGAACGTGGCCACCTCTGAGTCACTCTTGCATCGAGTGTGGTGAAGGGCGATCTGGGTGCCGGCGTCGGGGAGCCCGGGGCCGGGCTCCGCCGCGACGAGCAGGAAAGCCTGTGATCCGAGGCGGCCCGCGCCGACGCCGGCCACGTCGGCCAGAAGCTGGTATCCGCCGAGACCAAGTGCGCCGACGATCCCCGGGGGCAGCGGGTGCTCGGCGAGATATCCGGATGGGAAGGGCATCGCCGAGCCGAGCTAGTTGTTGAGCAGACCGCCGACAATGCCCCCGAGCCCGCCACCCGCGTCGCGCTGGGTGTTGCCGCCCGTCCCCTCCTGCGCCGGCGGGTGGAAGTAGGCGCTCTGGAGGCCGACCCGGCCCGGGCCGGTAAACCGGTTGAAGACCAGGTTGCCGCCGCTTCCGAGCATTCCGGTCTTGAACCCGTAGACCTCCTGGGTCATCTCGACCGAGTGATCGCGAAACAGCCAGCCGCCCGGCTCGATGTCGATCGTCTCTCCCGGCTCGAGCTGTTTCTCGAACACGTTGCCGTAGCCGTGGACCCAGACAACGCCCTCGTGGTCGCCGGCGAAGAACTGGTCGACGAAGAAGCCGCCGCCGTACATCATGTTCGCGAACCCCTTGATGCGGCTGTAGTCGTACTCGACGTTACGAGTCGCGGCCAGGAACTGGTGCTCGCGCACGATGATCCCCTGGCCCTGCTCGAGATGGAGTGCTGCGATGTGACCGGGTGCATCGCGACTGAAGGCGATCTCCCCGGGCGACTGAGCCTCGAGCAACAGCAGCGGCATGCCGCCGAAGGCGCGGCGCTTGAGTCCTTTCTTGAGCGGATGCAGCCCAATCTGCATGTCCGGGTACTTCCACAGCAGCACGTGGTGCTCGAAATAGACCGGCACCTGCCCGTCGAGCGCCATGTGCAGCACCGGAACGAGCTCGCCCTCAAGCCGGTAGTTGAGACCAGGCGCAGTGCCCTGCGTGA
The DNA here is from genome assembly GCA_963770885.1 of uncultured Solirubrobacterales bacterium. Taxonomy (GTDB): domain Bacteria; phylum Actinomycetota; class Thermoleophilia; order Solirubrobacterales; family Solirubrobacteraceae; genus Palsa-465. Next base: position 193,165 of record CAVYRI010000009.1, read on the forward strand.
TCTGGGTGGGAAGGATGGTCGGGGCTGCCGGCATCAGCTGTCTCCTTGTCCGCGCGCCTGATAGGGGCAGCCATTGCCCGCCGCCCCTGTTTGCACCCCTGACGGTATCGCGGGGGGCGCAAATGTGTTCGGCGAGCAGCCCGCCGCAATCTGGTTGAGCCCACAGCGCACCCGCAATCGGGCGATAATCGGCCCGTGGCAACCATCTACGTCACCGGCCACCGCAATCCGGACACGGATTCGGTCGGCTCCGCGCTCGGCTACGCCGAGCTCAAGGGCCGCCTTGACCCCGACAACGAGTACCGTCCGGTTCGCCTGGGCGACTGCAACCCGCAGACTCGCTGGCTGCTGGACCGCAGCGGCGCCCAGGAGCCCGCGTTCCTCCCGCACGTGATGCCGCGCGCCCGTGACGTGATGCAGATGAGCTTCCCGATCACGGGCCAGGACGAGCCGATCCGCGAGGCCGGGCTTGCGATGGCCAAGGCCGATCTCGAGCTCGTGCCGATCGTCGACGAGCAGGGCGCGATCGCGGGCATCGTCACCGAACGAGCGCTCGCCCGGCGTTACATCCGCGAGACGCGCGGGACGTCGACGCTCGAGGAGGCTCCGACGCACGTCAGCGCCGTGGTCGAGGTCCTCGAGGGAGAACTGCTCACCGGCGAGGACGGTCAGCTCTCGGGCCGCGTATGGGTTCACTCAAACGACGTCGACACCGAGAGCGGAATCTCTGACGGAGACGTGGTCGTCGTCGGTGACCGCCCCGCCGCCCAGCTGCTGGCGATCGAGCTCGGGGCCGCGCTTGTAATCGTGTCGAACTCCGCGACGCCGCCGGCGGAGGTGCTCGAAAAGGCGCGCGAGACCGGCACGGCGATCATCGCCTCGCCGCTGGACAGCTACGTCTCGGGCCGGATGGTCACGCTCGCAGCGCCGTGCCGTGCGCTGATGGAGTCAGACGTGCTGACGGTTACCGCCGACTACCTGGTCGACGACATGTCCGACCAGATCCAGGAGACCTACTACGGAGCGGCGGTCGCAGTCGACGGCGATTCACGACCGATCGGGCTGATCACGCGCACCGCCCTGGTCAGGCTGCCGCGACGCAAGGTGCTGCTCGTCGACCATGCCGAGCAGGCCCAGAGCGCGATCGGCATCGCCGACGCCGAGATCGTCGAGATCCTCGACCACCACCACGTCGGTTCGATCGAGACGCGCGTGCCGGTCACCGCGACGTTCGATCCGGTCGGCTCGACGGCGACGCTGGTCGTGGAGCGCTTTCGCCAGAACGGCCTCGAACCGAGTCGGCCGGCGGCGATGATGCTCCTGGGCGCGGTGCTGTCCGACACGGTGATCCTCAACTCACCCACGACCACCGGCCGAGACCACGCCGTGGTCGAGTACCTGGAACGGGCGCTTGCGGTCAACGCACACGAGCTCGGGCGCGAGATGTTCGAGGCAACCGCCGACGTCTCTGGGCTCAGCGCTGAGCGGATCATCAGCCAGGACGCCAAGCGCTACGAGATCCGTGGCGGACACACGATCTGCATCGCGCAGGTGGAGGTCGTGGGCAGCGGTCTGCTCGAACGCAAGGACGAGCTGCTGCAGGCGCTGGGCCACGAGCGCGAGAGCAAGGAGCTGGCGCTCTACGCGCTGATGGTGACCGACGTGGTCGAGCACGGCACCAAGTTGCTCGTCGCCGGGGACGTGGGCGCAGTCGCGCGCAGCTTCGGAGTGCAACCGCAGGACAGCACGATCGAGCTCCCAGGGGTCATGAGCCGCAAGAAGGAAGTCGCGCCCCGGCTGATGACCGCGCTCTGAGTCCGGCCGGCTCAGTGCGCCCCTGCGCCGACCGCAAGCGACGGTGCCTCGCCCCAGAGCTGCTCGAGCCGGTAGTACTCACGCGTCTCGGGCGTGAAGATGTGGACCACCACATCGAGATAGTCGATCAGGATCCAGCGGGCCTCGGTGAGCCCCTCGACGCGGCTGGGCAGGAGCGAGTGCTCTGACTTCATCCCCTGGTGGATCGCATCGTGAATCGCTTTGGTCTGGCGGTCGCTGCGTCCGGTGCAGATGACGAAGTAGTCCGCATAGCCGATCATGCCGCGGAGGTCGAGCTGCACGATGTCGACGGCCTTGCGATCAGCCGCAAGCTCGGCGGTCGCCGCCGCCATCTGCTCCGGGCTGATCTGTGGCGCCCGCCCGGGACTCATGCGGCGCGCTCCTCGGCGTACAGGCCGTTGCGTTCGATGTAGCCGGCGACCGGATCTGGCACCAGGTACCGGATCGGCTGCCCGGCCCGCACCCGCCGGCGGATCATCGTCGACGAAACCCCGATCCGGGGCATCTGGAAGAAGTGCGCCCGGTCACTGCCGCCCAGGGCATCGAGCGCCATCTGCACCGACGCGCGCGAGGTGCCGCGCCGTTTTGCAATCGCGAGACTTGCGAGTTCGAGGACCCGTTCGGGCTCTCGCCACCGGGGCAGGCCGACTGCGATGTCGCCGCCGACGATCAGAAAGAGCTCGGTATTGGAATCGTTCGAGGTCAGTTGTTGGAGAGTATCGACCGTGTACGACGGTCCGTTGCGCCTGAGCTCGATGTCGGACACCTCAAAGCGGGAGTCCTTGCTGACCGCCAGGCGGCAGAGTTCGAGGCGGTGCTCGGGGCCGGGCTCCTGCTCGACCGGCTTGTGGGGCGGGATACGAGCGGGGATCAGCATCACGCGGTCGAGCGACAGCTCACGGTACGCCTCCTGACCACAGACGAGGTGACCAAGATGTGGCGGATTGAACGTCCCGCCGAGGATTCCGAGGCGTACGGCGCTCAGCGGGAGCTCACGAACGAATGTGGCCGTCGCCCTCGACGAGGTACTTGAAGGTGCAAAGCTCGCGCAGGCCGATCGGGCCGCGGGCGTGCAGCTTCTGGGTCGAGTTACCAATCTCGGCGCCCATTCCGAACTCGCCCCCATCGGTGAACCGGGTCGAGGCGTTGACGTAAACGCAGGCGGCGTCGACGCCGAGCTGGAAGGCGCGCGCCGAGCCGGTGTCGGAGGTCACGATCGTCTCGGAGTGGCCGCTGCCGTGAGCGTTGACATGAGCGATCGCGTCGGCCGCCGAGTTGACCACGCCGACGGCCATCTCGAGCGCCAGATACTCGGTGTCCCAGTCGTCGTCGCCGGCGGCGTCAATCATCACCCCGGGCGCGGCGGCTCGAGCGCGCTGATCGCCATGCAACCTCACGCCGGCCTCAGACAGAGCGGCGAGCACAGCCGGCAGGAACTCCGCGGCGACGTCGCGGTGGACGAGCAGCTTCTCGGAGGCGTTGCACGTCCCCGGACGCTGAAGCTTTGAGTTGAGCACGATCGCGTGCGCGGCCGTCAGGTCGGCGCTCGCGTCGACGAACACGTGGTTGTTGCCCGACGCGGCGTAGATCACGGGGACCGTCGCGACGCCCTTCAGCGCCGCCTTGAGCCCCTCCCCTCCCCGCGGAATGATCAGGTCGACGACGCCGGTCTGGGTCGCGAGCTCGGCGAGCTCGTCACGGTCGCCGCCCGCGATCAGGGACATCGAGCCGGCGGGCAGGCCAGCTGTGGTCGCGGCCTCGGAGGCCACAAGGGCGAGCACGGCGTTGGAATGGGCCGCCGAGCTCGAGCCGCGCAGCACGACCGCGTTGCCCGACTTCAGGCACAGCGCGGCGGCATCGATGGTCACGTTTGGCCGCGCCTCATACACGACCGCGATCACGCCGAGCGGAACCCGCACACGGCGCACCTGAAGCCCGTTGGGGAGCGTCGAGCCGTCGATCACCTCACCAACCGGATCGGGCAGCGAGGCGATCTTGATCACCCCGGCGGCCATTTCGTCGATCCGTCGGCGATTGAGCGTCAAACGGTCGAGCAGCGCGTCGGAGAGGCCGTTCTCGCGGCCCAGCTCGAGGTCGCGCGCGTTGGCCTCGAGGATCTCGCCGGCGTGGTCGCGCAGCGCGGCGGCGATCGCCTCGAGCGCGTCATCCTTGACCGTCGAGCGCAGCGCCGCGAGCTCGCGCGCCGCCGCCTGGGCGCCGGCGCAGATCTCGCTGATCGAAACGGCAGTGCTCGCCATCGTCGCTAAAGATTACGCGAGCACAAAGTAGTCCCGGTGGATCGCCTCCTCGCTCGCTCGCGGGAGAAGCTCGCGCACCGCGCCCGACTGCATTCCGCGTACCTTGCGCAGCTCGGATGCCGAGTAGTTGCAGATCCCCTTACCAACCGTCTGATCCTCGAGCAGGATCTCGACCGCGTCGCCGGCGCCGAACGAGCCGACCACGTCGACCACGCCGACCGGCAGCAGGCTCGTCCCGCCCTCACGCAGTGCTCTTGCGGCCCCGGCGTCGATCAGCACCCGGCCGCGCGACGGCTTGGCGTACTTGAGCCACAGCTTGAAGCTCGAGTAGCGGCCCTCGCGTGCCGGGAAGCGGGTGCCGACGGCGACGCCGGCGACCGCCGCGGGGATCACTCCGGCCTTCAACCCGCTGGCGATCACGGTCTGGATTCCGGCCGCGGTCGCCATCTCTGCAGCCACCACCTTTGACCGCATCCCACCCGACCCGAGCGGCGAGGCGGCGTACCCGATGTCGAACTGCTCAAGCTCGGAGAAGTCGCTCACCTGCTCGACGAGTGGTGCATCGGGGACGACCCGGGGATCGGCCGCGAACACGCCGTCGGCGTCGGTCAGCAACAGCAGCAACTCAGCGCCGAGCAGGATCGCGACCTGCGCGGCCAGAAAGTCGTTGTTGCCGAACGAGATCTCATCGGTGGTGGTCGTGTCGTTCTCGTTGATCACCGGGACCACTCGCCAGTCGAGCAGCTTCTGGAGCGTCTGGCGCGCATTGAGGTAGTGGGTGCGCGCGCTCATGTCGAAGAACGTCAGCAGGACCTGAGCGGTCGGGGTGCCGCGGGCGCGGAGGAGCTCGTCGTAGACCTGGTAGAGCTTGCCCTGTCCGACCGCGCTCGCGGCCTGCAGCTCGTCGATTGCGCGCGGGCGCAGTGGCAGCGCCATCACGCCCATCCCGCGGGCGATCGCGCCGCTGGTCACGACGATCACCGATCGTCCGGCGTGGTGCAACTCGGCGAGCTCGTCGCAGATCCGGCCCAGCATCTGTTCGCGCACCGCCCCGTGCTCGTCGGCGACGATGCTCGAGCCCAGCTTGACGACCGTGCAGCTCACGGCGCCAGAGCTTAGGGATGGCGGCCTGGTGCGAGACGGGCGGCGGAGACCGACGCCGGTCCGCAGCCAGAGGGGCGGCGACCAGCGCCGCCCCTCCGCTCACGGATCCGCTACTGCGTTATGCCTTACGACGCCCGCACCAGGGGTTGCTCGGCACTCCCTGGCATGGGTTCGGCATCGTCTTCAGATGCTTTGGCAGCGGGTGCATGACCACGTGAGTCCGATGCGGATAGTGGTCGCCGGGCTGGCACCCGAACGGGGGCAGACTGATCGACGAATCGCACAGCACCTCGTTGACGAACGGGATGTTGAGGTTCGGCGCCACCGCGGTCGTCGTGCAAACGGGATAGCTCTTCTCGAGCTGCGCCGACACGGGCGTCAGCGCACCGGAGGTGTCGACGTTGCCGCGGAAGCAGTCACTCGGGTGCGACTCGAAGTTCAGCTGCTCGAAGTCGCCGTTGGTCGGGTTGCCGTAACCCCCGTCGTGCGTGAACTTGTTGTCCAGGACAGCGTCGCCCCACTCGTCGAACAGGCAGCTTCCATTTCCGAGTATCGGCGAGTTCAGCGTCCCGCCGGTGCACGGCTTGCCACTGTCGGGATAGTTGACGACGATCAGCCCCCAGGCGTCGTTGTTGACGAACCGGTTATCCATCACCGTGTCGTTGCGCCCACCGGACACCGACATGCCCGTCCCGACCGGTCCCGCCGCCGCACTGCCGGCGCTCGGGATGTTGGGGTTGTTGTTGTCGTGCACGTAGTTGTGCATGAACACCCAGCACGAGTGCGTGTGGGTGATCGGGCTGACCCCGTTGTGCGGGCAGGCGCCGTTCTGCGGCGACGGCTCGTCGCCGTTCTGGCTGTTGGTGTCGAACCCGTCCTCGTTTTGGTCGAACTGCGAGTTCTTGACGATCAGGGTGCCGCCCGAGTTCGAGCCCGAGTAGCCGAGCGCGTTGAACTCCCCCCACGCGTGGTTGACGGTCTGATCACAGACCTGCTTGCAGGCGCCGATGTAGTAGCCGGAGTCGTTGAAGTTCGACGCGTACGTCTGATCCCAGGTGCCGCCGCTCCAGTTGCTGGAGAAGATCCCGTAGGTGGCGGCGGTCCGTTCGTTTTTGAAGAACGTGCTGGTCGCGGTCAGGTAGGCGCCGCGATAGCCGTGGCCGCGGAACACCTTGCCGCTGTCGGCGCCACCGTTCCACCAGATCCCGTTGCCCGCGTCGCGCGAGCCGCCGAGGAAGTTGCAGACGGTCAGGTTCTCGACCGAAACGTTCGAGGCCTTGTAGACCATCACGCCGTTCGCGCCCGAGGGCGTCTTCGGCAGCGCGGAGTCATACGCCGAGCCGTTGGCGCCGCCCTGCAGACCGTAGTTCTGCGCCGACGGGCGCTTGCTGCAGACACCCGAGCCCGGCTTGGTGCCGTCGATGATCACCGAGTTGCGGTTCATGCCGCGGATGTGGAGGTTGTGCTTGGTGATCAGGACGCCGGCCGGAAAGTCGGGCGCGCCCTTTGGGGTGCGGATCGAGCTCGGAGCCGTCTTGTAATCGCCTGGGCCGACCAGGATCCAGTCACCCGGCTTGGCGGCGTTCACCGCGGCCTGGATCGAGCCGTAATGGCCTCGGACCCCGTGGTAGGACCCAACCGTCAGGACTTTCGCGCCTGCGGTGGCCGTGAACGCGAGAACCGCGCTCAGGGCAAGCAGGACTACAGCAGCACGACGCATCTAACTCCTCTCTACTTCAGGTGGCCCCGGCCGGAACGGCGCGAGATGGTACAGATTGCACCGCGCCCGTGGCGGCGATCAGCCGCGTGGCGTGATGCCAGCCGCCGAGCGCGCAAGGCGCGCGCGACCCTGTCAGCCCCGTCCGGACCTCGGCGGCTCGCACCACGGATTCCGCGGAACGCCCGCGCACGGGGCCGGCATCGTCGCCAGGTGCTTGGGCAGCGAGTGCATGACCACCCGTGTGCGGCTCGGGGTAGGGCACACCGCCAGGACACGGGATGGCCCCCCCGACCAGCGATCCCTCGTTTCCGCAGAGGATCTCCAGGACCAGATCGGCACGTTCGTGTTGGCCGGCGCGGGCGCCCCCGTGCACGCCGGTTGTGTCTGCTCGAGACCGGACGGCGAGGTCGTCAGACCGGCCGGGTCGGTGTTGCCTCTGTAGCAGTTAGTCGGATTGCCGTCGAGAAGTTGAAGGGAGCCGATATCGCCGTTGCGTCGCGTGACCGAAGGAGCCGTTGTCGGCGAAACTGTTGTTGAGGATCGCGTTCCCCCAAGTTGCTCAAACAGGCAGCAAGGTGGATGCCAAGGAGGCTGAAGTTCAGCTTGCCGCCGATGCACGGCTTCCCGCCCTCGCCCGCTGGACCTGGATCAACACTCCCCAGGCGTTGTTGCGCACAAACCGGTTGTGCATGACCGTGTCGTTTCGGGCGCCGCTGAGTGACAGGCCCGTCCCGAGCGGCGTGGAGCCGGCCTGACCCACCTCAGGAACGTTGGGGTTGTTGTTGTCGTGCACGTAGTTGTGCATAAACACCCAGCACGAGTGCGTATGGGTGATCGGGCTGGTGCCGCCGTGCGGACACGCCCCGTTCTGCGGCGACGGGGCGTCTCCGTTCTCGGTGTCGGTATCGAAGCCGTCCTGGTTGAGGTCGAACTCGGAGTTCTTGACCACGAGCGGGCCGCCGGAGTTGGTGCCCGAATACCCGAGCGAGTTGAATTCGGCGTGAGCGCGATTGATCGTCTGGTCGCACCGCTGCTGGCAGGCGCCGATGTAGTAGCCCGAGTCGCTGAAGTTGCTGGCGTAGGTCTGAGACCAGGTGCCCCCGGTCCAGTTGCTGGAGAAGATCCCGTACTGGGCCGCGGTCCCGTTGTTGCGGTAGAAGGTGTTCGTCGCGTTCAGATACGAGCCGATGTAGCCGTGGCCGCCGATCTTGCCGCTGTTGTCGCCGCCGTTCCACCAGAGCTCGTTGCCCGCGTCACCCTTGCCGCTGAGGAAGTTGCAAACGGTCAGGTTCTGGACCCAGACGTCGGCGGCCTTCCAGACCATGATGCCGTTGAGCCCGAGATGTCCGCCACCCTGGTCGCGCGGACCCAGGTTCTGGTCAGCGGCTGAGCGGCTGCACGCCGGGCCGGACTTGGTCCCGTCGACGATCACCTTGTTGCGGTTCATCCCGCGCACGTAGATGCGGGGCTTGGTGATCAGGATTCCCGCCGGCGTGTCCTTACGGCCGTGCGGCTCGGCGCTGGTCGTCGTCTTGTAATCGCCCGGACCGACCAGGATCCAGTCACCCGGCTTGGCCGCGTTGACCGCCGCCTGGATCGACGTGTACTGGCCCGGGATCCCGTGATAGGACCCGACCCGAAGTACCTGCGCCCCGGCAGGACTGGCAAGCGCGACCAAGCCACCCACCGCGAGAAGGACTGCCACCATGCGTCGCATCTGACTCCTCTTTTTCTTGACCGGCCGGTCGGCGCGGGATAGTACACCCGCGGGGTGCCTGCAGACGCCCTCAGGAGTCGGGATCGAGGTCGAACGCGACGCCGGCGATCTCGACCTCGTCGCCGGGCTCGAAGCCCTCCGCCTCAAGCGCGCGGATCACGCCGATCCCCCGCAGACGCCGCTCGAGGTGCGCCAGCGCCTCCTCGTTGTCGAGGTCGTAGCGGGCGACCAGGCGCTCGATCCCCGCCCCGCTGACGGCGAAGCTCGCGGTCCCCGTCCGGCGGACCCTGTAGCTGCGCTGCGCCGCGGGCCTGAACACGCGGTGCTCGGCGAGCTCGCCGTCGAGCTCCGGCCCGGAAGCTCCGACCGACTCGTCGGACGCTGCCGGCACGCGGCGGATCATCTCAGTCGCGAGCCCCCCGAGACCGATCCGCGCCACCGCGGACGTGACGATCACCGGGACATCGGGCCCGAGCCGGGCCTCCCATTCGGCGCGCGCAGCCGCGCGCCGCGGCTCATCGACGAGATCTGCCTTCGAGAGAGCGAGGATGCGCGGCAGCGCCGCGAGCCGGGGGTCGTGCAACTCGAGCTCGCGCTCGACGGTCGCGTGATTGCTGACGGGGTCGGAGCCGTCCAGCGGGCTGAGATCGAGCACGTGGACCAGCAGGCGGGTTCGCTCAACGTGCGCGAGGAACTCGTGGCCGAGCCCAGCGCCCGCGCTCGCGTCCTCAATCAGCCCTGGGATGTCGGCGACGACCAGCTGGCGGTCGTCGGCCTCGAGCGTCCCCAGCACCGGCGAAAGGGTCGTGAACGGGTAGCCGGCGATCTTCGGCGCCGCACGGGTGAGCCGCGCGAGCAGTGATGACTTGCCGGCGTTCGGGAGCCCGATCAGCCCAACGTCGGCGAGTAGCTTGAGCTGCAGCGTGATCCACGTCTCGTCTCCAGGCAGCCCCCGTTCGGCGAACCTCGGGGCCTGATGGGTCGGGCCCGCGAACCGCTTGTTCCCTCGTCCGCCGGAGCCGCCCTTGGCGACGACGGCCCGCTGTCCGGCGCGCACGAAGTCGTGGCGGGTCCCCGCCTGCTCGAGCACCGCCTCGGTGCCGGGAGGCACCGTCAGCTCGAGCGGTGTGCCGTCGGCGCCGTGGCGGAGCGCGCCCTCCCCGTGACCTCCCCGGCGCGCCTTGAAGTGAGCACGGCGCCGGTAGGTCTCCAGATCGCGAAGCGAGTCGTCGCAGACCAGGATCACGTCGCCGCCGCGGCCTCCGTCACCGCCGTCGGGTCCTCCCTTGGGCACGTGCGCCTCGCGGCGGAAGCTCAGACAGCCGTCGCCGCCGGCACCTGCCTGGACGTGAATGCGCGCTCGATCGTGCATGCTTGAGAATCAGACTATGTCCGATCCCGTGTTCCTGATCACCGGCGCGTCGAGCGGCATTGGCGCCGCCACCGCCCGCGCCGCGGCAGCCGGCGGCTACCGGCTCGTGCTCGCCGCGCGCTCGACCGACCGGCTGCAGGAGCTCGCGTCGCAGCTCGGCGGGCCCGACCGCGCGCTCGCGGTGCGGTGCGATGTCACCGAGTGGCCCGATCAGGAGGCGATGGTCGCCACCGTGCTCGAGCGCTTCGGCCGCCTCGACGTCGCGTTCGCGAACGCCGGTTTCGGCGCCGCCCGGGGATTTCTCAAAGAGACACCGGGATTCTGGCGCTCGATGGTGCTGACCAACGTGTACGGCACCGCGCTGACGATCAGGGCGACGATGAAGGCGCTGATCGAGACCAGGGGTCATCTGCTGCTCACCGGGTCGGTCGCCGGGCGCCGAGCGCTGTCCGGGTCGCTCTACTCGGCGACCAAGTGGGCCGTGACCGGGATGGGCGAGTCGGCGAGGCTGGAGTTCAACGGAACCGGCGTGCGGGTCACGTTGATCGAGCCGGGAATGGTCGACACGCCGTTCTTCGACAACCCGGTCTCGGACGCGCTCGAGCCCGATGACATCGCGCGGGCGATCATGTTCGCCGTCACGCAGCCGCCGCACGTTGACATCAACGAGCTGCTCGTGCGCCCCACCGCCCAGGAGAGCTAAGAGCCAAGGGGGCGGACTGGCGCCGCCGCCCAGGAGAGGCGAGCACCCGCGGCGCGGTTTGGCGCCCACGACACCGGGCTATCCTCGCGCCGTCCGATCGATCGTCGCGGGAGACGCAATAGATGTCGGTACTGAAGGAGTTCAAGCAGTTTCTGATGCGCGGGAACCTCGTCGAGCTGGCGGTTGCGTTCGTCATCGGCATCGTGTTCGCCTCACTCGTCAAGTCGTTCATCGATGACCTGATCACGCCGATCATCGCGCTGATCTTCGGCAAGCCGAACTTCGGCTCGCTGTCGTTCACGATCAATTCGAGCCACTTCCTGTACGGCGACTTCATCAACGCGCTGATCACGTTCATCACCACCGCGGCGGCGGTGTTCTTCTTCGTCGTCAAGCCGTACAACCACCTGATGGCACGGCGCGCGAAGGAGGATCCGGACACCAAGGAGTGCCCGGAGTGCACGAGCGTGATCCCGGTCGCCGCGCGGCGCTGCCCCGAGTGCACCGCCGTGATCGTCGCGGCGCCCGCCACCTGACGAGCGCGCGGGCCGGTGCTGTGGCTACTGCTGCGCCGGCTCGGCGGCCTCGTCGGCGACCACCGAGATCACGCGTCCGCGGCGCCCACGGGTGAACTGCACGGTTCCGGCCGAGCGCGCGAAGATCGTGTCGTCCTTGCCGATGCCGACGCCGTCGCCCGGCTTGAAGCGGGTTCCGCGCTGGCGGACGATGATCTCGCCGCCCGTCACGGCCTGACCTGAGAACACCTTGACGCCGAGGCGCTTTGCGTTCGAATCGCGGCCGTTGCGGCTGGAGCCGAGGCCTTTCTTATGAGCCATCTGATGCCTCCGGCTTGCTCGATTGACGGCCACCGGCGGAGCCGCGCTTGGCAGCGGGCTTGGTGGCCGGTGCCTCGGTTTCGCTGGCGGCTGCGTCCACCTCCGGAGTGGCGGCCTCCACCTCTGGAGTAGCAGCCTCCACCTCCGGAGCGGCAGCCTCCACCTCCGGAGCGGCGGCCTCCACCTCCGGAGCGGCGGCCTGCGGCTCGGGAGCCTTGGCCGCTGCCACCGGCGCGGGCGACTTGGCCTTCGACCCACCCGACCTGCGGCGCCCGCCCTTGCCGAGCGAGGTCACCTCGATCCGGGTCAGCTCCTGACGGTGGCCGGTGCGCCGCTTGTAGCCGCGCTTGGGCTTGAACTTGACGATCCGCAGCTTCGGGCCGCGCTCGTGGCCGACAATCCGGGCCTGGATGGTGACCGCCGAGAGGCCGTCACCATCGATCACATCGGTTCCGTCGACGAACAGCAGCGGCTGCAGCGCGATCGTCTCGCCGTCGGCACCGGGCAGGCGCTCGACGAGCAGGGACTCACCCTCCTGCACCCGGTACTGCTTTCCACCTGTCTTGATGATCGCGTACATAACTAGTCCGAACTGGACGAGGACGAAGCCGAGCCGGCCTTGGCGCCGGAACGGCGCCGTCCGCCTCTGCGGCCACGGCGCCGAGGCTTCGATTCTACGTCATCGCCGTCGCTATTTTCCGAATCGCCGTCTGAGCCGTCACTGTCGCGCGCCCCAGGGACATCCACCAGGGTAGCCACGGCGGCCGTCCGGCCGACCTCGTCGATCCGCACCAGGTGCTTCTCGCCGACGTATCTGGTGCCGCCCTTGATCGAGATTATGTAGCCGTCGATCTTGGCGACCGCGTCGCCTGGGCTGTACATGTGTGGCTCGACGATCTCGACGTGCACCTCCTCGCCCTCGCGGAACGGCAGCGCGCGTTCGAGTACCTGTTCGCGGTCACCTTCCAGCAGCACCGCGAAGTGCTCGAGTGGCAGACCCTCGGAGCCCTCGAAGTGAAACCACTTCCCGGTCTCCTCCTCGATCGCGTGCAGCGCCCGGGCCTCGTTGCCGGTGAACTCGGCGCTGACGCGCGGGTTCATCTGGATCAGGATCGCCTCGGCGTCGGTCTCCTTGGCCAGGTCGCGCATCCGCCGTTCGAACTCGATCGCGATCGTCTCCTCGGACTTGATCACGCCCTCGCCGTCGCAGGTCGGGCAGGCGCGGGTCATGATCTCCCGCACCCCGTCGGTGACGTTCTGGCGGGTCATCTCGACCAGTCCGAGCGGCGAGATCTCGACCACGAACGTCTTCGTCCGATCCTCGTCGAGCGCCTTGCGCAGCGTCTTGAGCACCGCGTCGCGGTTGCGAGCGCGCGCCATGTCGATGAAGTCGATCACGATGATCCCGCCGATATCGCGCAGTCGCAGCTGGCGGACGACCTCGTCGGCCGCCTCGAGGTTGGTCTTGGTGATCGTGTCCTCGAGCCGTGCGCCCTTGCCGCGCCCGATGAACGAGCCGGAGTTGATGTCGATCACCGTCAGCGCCTCGGCGTAGTCGATCATCAGATAGCCGCCGCTGGGGAGATCGACTCGACGCGAGAGCGTCGAGTCGAGCACCTTCTCGACCCCGAAGGTCTCAAACAGCGGCTTCTCCCCCTCCCACAGCTCGACGTGCTCGACGAGCTCGGGCGCCGTTCGCGAGAAGAACGAGACGAGCCGGTGGTGCTGCTTGGGGTCGTCGACGATCGCGCGCTCGAAGTCGGCCGAGAAGATGTCGCGGACGACGCGGACCGAGAGATCGGCCTCCTGGAAGACGAGTGCCGGCGCCTGGGTCTCAGCGACCCGCTTCTCGAGCACCTCCCCGAGCTTGAACAGGTACACCAGCTCGCGCTCGAGATCGGCGCGCTTGGCCCCCTGGGCCGCGGTCCGGATGATCGCCCCCGAGCCGCCGAGCTCGAGCTTGGATGCCTCCTTGCGCAGCCGTTCTCGCTCCTTGTCATCTAGCCGGCGCGAGACGCCGACCCCTTCTCCGTACGGCGCGTAGACCATGTAGCGGCCGGCGATCGTGAGATCCATCGAGAGCCGCGCGCCCTTGGTCTTGAGCGGGTCCTTGACGACCTGTACGACGATCTCCTGGCCGGGCTTGAGCAGGTCCGTGATGTTGCGTCCGTCGCGGGCTCCCCCGCGCCCACGGCGCGGCGCCTCGACGCCCGGAAGCACGATCTCGTCGACGTGCAGAAAGCCGTTCTTCTCCAGGCCGATGTCGACGAACGCGGCCTCGAGTCCTGCGAGCACGTTGTCGACGCGCCCCTTGTAGATGTTGCCGACGATCGAGCGGTTGCCGCGGCGCTCCAGATAGAGCTCGGCGACCTGATAGCCGGCGGCGGGAGCGGACGGCTTACGGCGCCTGCGTGACGAACTCGAGGTCGTCTTGCGCGCGACGGTGCCCGTCGACTCCAGTAGCGCGACCCGGGTCTCCGCCCGGTCGACGCTGACCAGCACTTGCTTTTTCAATTGTCATTCAGTCCTTTGGAAATTCTTTGACCGCGTGCTCGTCCGAGCACAATCGGTATTACGAAATTAGCGCCCGGCCCTTGCCAGCCGATGCCATACGTGCTTGGACGTAGATCGACTGCAACAGTCCGATGGCGATGAACGTGACGATCACCGACGAGCCGCCATAGCTCAGCAGCGGTAACGGGACGCCCGTGATGGGCATGATCCCGATCGTCATTCCGACGTTCACGAAGACCTGGAACATGAGCATCGCGAGGATGCCGCCGGCGATCAGCGTGCCGAACAGGTTCTTGGACATCGTGAGGATTCTCAGTGTGCGCCAGATCAGCAGCGCAAACAGTGACAGCACGACGGCTGCCCCGACAAAGCCATATCTCTCACCCAGCGAGGCGAACACGAAGTCCGTCGAGCTGGCTGACAGGAAACCCTGTGTTGTCTGGGTCGCCAACGCGCCGCGGCCGGTCTTCTGCCCGGAGCCGATCGCGATCAGCGACTGATGGATGTTGTAAGTGGCGCCCTGGGGATCACTGGACGGGTGCAGGAACCCGACCAGGCGTTGCTCCTGGTAGTGGCTGAGCACGTGGAACCCCAGCGCCGGCGCCGCGACGAGCGCGATCACCAGCGCCGACACGAAGATCGCCGCCACGGTCGCCAACTGCTTCCACGACGTGCCGGCGAAGAACAGGATCGCGAACGCGATCGCGATGTAAACCAGTCCGGTGCCGAGGTCCGGTTGCTTGAACACCAGCAGCGCGGCACACACCGCCAGCACCATGATCCGAGCGGTCGTGCGCCACTCGTGCAGACGCCGTGAGCGGTCGACGGTGAAGCCGGCCAGCGCGACGATCACCAGCACCTTGCCGAACTCAGAAGATTGGAACTCCAGAAACGGCAACGGGATCCACCGTCGCGCGCCCTGGACCGGTGGCATCCCGTAGACGACCAGGTTCAGTGCGACCATCAGCGCGAACAGCCCGTACTTGTACTCACGGAAGCGCGAGTAATCGATTCGACTGATCACCAGCGCCACCACCAGCCCGATGCCGGCGAAGATCGCCTGCCGTTCCACGTAGTACAGCGGATGGCCCGGAACCGTGTGCGCGGTCGCGCCCTTGAGCGTCGCCAGCGAGCACGCCACCAGCGCGACGGCGGCGAGCAGCAGCAGCGGATCGATCAGCAGCCAGCCCCGCGGCGCGGTCGTCGCGACGCTCTCGTCCCCGGGTTGGATCGCGGTCGCGCTCATAGGGTCGCCGACGTACCCGCCTTGAACACGCCCGGCTTGCCGAAGAACCACTGCGAGAGGATCTGACGCGCGACGGGAGCCGCCGCGATGTCGCCGAAGCCACCCCGTTCGACGTGGACGACGACGACGATCGGCTTCGTGGTCGCGCTCGGAGGCACGAAGCACGCGTACCACGAATAGTCGGGCTGGCCGACGTACTGCGCGGTGCCGGTCTTGCCGTACACCTGCTCGGGGAAGTCGCCCATCACGTCGTCGGAGGTGCCGCCCGAGGTCTGGGCGGCGTCGTGGAGACCCTGGAGGATCGTGTCGCGGTACAGGGGGTCGATCGTGATGTGTCGCGCGGGCGGCGGGTCGATCTTCTGCAGCACCGTGCCGTCGTTGTTCTGGATGTCAAGGCCCAGGTGCGGTCGCACGATCGTGCCGTCGTTGGCGAGCGCCGAGTAGGCGACCGCCAGCTGCAGCGGCGTGACCTGCACGTCGCCCTGTCCGACGGCGAGGTTGACGTTGTCGCCGACCGACCACGGCCGCCCGTCGGCGATCCCGCAGGACGCGTGCTTGCCGTGGCCCTTGAACGGCCCGGTGCCGTGCTCGCACTGCAGCTCGAGCTTGTCCTGGTGCGCACGCCAGCGCGGCGAGGGCAGCGTCCCGGGCAGCTCACCCGGGAGGTCGACGCCGGTCGGGCGGCCGATCCCGAACCTGTGCGCCCACTGGTCGAGCGGACCTCCGCCCGGGTGGGTGACCGGATTGCCGTTCGTCCGGTAGCCGAGGTTGTAGAAGAAGTCGTCGGATGAGACTCGCAGCGCGTTGACCAGATCCAGCGAGCCGTCGACCGCATGACCCGCGTTGTGCAGGCAATCGGTCGTGCCCGGGAAGCAGAACGAGCCGGTGTCGTCGTAGATGTCACTCGTCGTCCAGGCCCCGCTCTCGAGCGCCGCAGTCGCGGTGATCGGCTTGAACGTCGAACCGGTCGGTCCGGCGCTCTGAATCGCCCGGTTGAGCAGCGGGTCGCCGCTGGACTGGCTGGTCAGGCTCTTGTATTTCGCCTCCGAGATCGGCTTGGTGAAGATCGACGGGTCGAAGGTCGGGTAGGACCCCATCGCGTAGATCGCACCGGTGACCGGGTTCATCGCCACGAACGAGCCGGCGTCGGCGCCGGGGTTGGACGCGATCGAGGTCGCGAGCGCCTGTTGTCCAACTCGCTGCAGGTTGGTGTTCAGCGACAGCGCGAGGTTGTTGCCCGCGGTCGGGCTGGTCGCCTTCAGGTCCCGGGTCGGCTGGCCGAGTGCGTCCACCTGGACCTCCTCGGCGCCGTCGGCCCCGCGCAGATACTTGTCGTACTCGCCCTCGAGGCCCGACTGGCCGATCACCGCGTTGGGGTCGATGCCGCGGTAGGCCTTCTGCTTGATCTCCTGCGCGGTGATCCGGCCGACGGTCCCCAGCAGCTGAGCTGCGAGGTCACCCTGCGGGTAGCTGGGCACATAGACCTCGGCCACCTGGACGCCGCGGAACTGCTGTTGGTTCTCGGCGACGTAGTACTGGAGGTATCGGTTGACCTGCTTGATGTTGATGTCGGCGTACGGCAGCAGCGCGAGCTGCTGTTTGACGTCACAGGGGATCGGCGCCAGGTGCATCACTCCGACGCCCGCGACGCGGCAGCGGATCCGCTTGGTTGGCATCTGGAGCACGTGCGCCAGACGGCGGTAGACGATCGCCCGGCCGCGGGCCGAGTGCGGCAGCTCGGGCGCCGAGATCTGGAGCTCGAGCGCCTTCGTCGAGCCGACCAGGACCGCGCCGCTTGAGTCGAGGATGTCGCCCCGCGGGGCCGCGATCGCGATATCGCGCACACGGTTGACGGTCGCGGCGTTGAGGTACTCGTTGCCCGACAGGACCTGCAGGAACCAGAGCCGGAAGAAGATGATCGCGAACATCGCCAGCGCGAAGCTGCCGACGACCGCGACCCGCAGCGCGAGCTGCGGTGTCATCGGCGGGCGGCGATCCTCGGGCACCTGGGGCATCAGGACCCTCGGGTCATCTGACCAAGCCGCTGCGACGGCTGCTGGAGCGGGCTCAGACCGCCGGTGGTGTAGGCGCGACGCCGGCGGCGACGCGGGTCATCGGGCAACGCCGGCGTGACGACGCGCCGCACGATCGCGTACACGGGCAGCGCGATCAGCGTGTTCACCAGCACGGTGATGAAGATCTGCTGCACAAGCAGCAGGCTGACCGGGGCATCGACGCCGAGCAGGAACTGGATCAGCGTCATCCCGATGCCGGCGACGGCAGTCGCGGCGGCGCCGGCCGCGAGCGGGACGAGGCCGTGCGCCGGATCGCGGACCTCGCGCAGGCGCCCGGCCCAGTAGCCGATCACGATGTACAGCAGCGACGTGACACCGAGCGTCTGGACGAGCACGGTGTCGACCAGCAACCCGGTTCCGAAGCCCATGACCGCGCCCGGCATCGAGCCGGCCAGCAGCCCGACCGAGCAGACCACCAGCGGCGTCAGGTCGGCGCTGACGCCGAAGATCGAGATCTGGGAGACGGCGGACTCCTGAACCACGACCGTCACCAGCGCGAGCGCGACCAGCCGGGCTGTGAGGCGCAGCGAGTCCCTCATCCGCCTGACACCTGGGCCCGGACGTTGTTGTTGTGCGGGCGGGTCAGGACCTGAACAACCGATAGATGACGCAGATCGGCGTCGGGGGTCACCGGCACCTGCTGGTTGTTGAACAGCTCGTTCTGGTTGAAGTTCGACACCTGCCCGATCGGGATGCCGGGCGGATAGAGCGAGTTCAGGGCGCTGTTGGACGGGTCCTTGAAGCCGGCGGTCACGACCGGCTGGCCCTTCTGGATCGGCGCATGGCTGGGGAGGTCCTGCAGCAGCATCTGGTTGGGGTTGCCGACCGCCGGGACCATCACGCCCGTGTCGCCGCCGCCGTCGAGCACCTCGGCCGCGACCGCGAACGTGTGGTCGGTGATCAGGGTCACGATCGAGACGGTCGGGTCGACGGTCGTCACCTTGCCGACGAGCGCGCCGTCGCCGGTCACCGGGTCGCTGAAGCCGACGCCGTCATCGGAGCCCCGATCGATCGTGATCGTCTGATACCAGAGCGTCGGATCACGCGCGATCACGTCCGCCGCGACCGGCTCATAGGAGCTGATCGAATTCGTGTCGTCGAGCTTGATCTGCGCCTTCAGCTGCGCGGTCAGGGTCGCCTGCTGCTGGTAGTAGTCGACCTCCTTGGTCAGCTGGTCGACCTGCTTGCGCAGCTGGTCGCGCTGGGACTTGGCCTGGAACGTGTCCGAGAACCAGCCGGCGACATCTTTGACCGGCGACAGAACCGTGCTCGCGCCCTGCTGGACCGGGGACAGGACCTCGACGATCCCCCGCTGGACGTTGTGCAGCGGGCTGTCCGGCGACTCGCCGAAGTATGCGGTCAGCAGGATCAGGGAAATGCCGACGAGCAGCGCGAGTACTGCGCGCCGCCGTCGAACCTGTTTGTCATGCACGAGCTGCTGGTCTCCAAAGTTTTGCTCCCGAGCGGCGCCGACTTACCGGCGGCGACGGTTGCGTGAATTCTTACTCGAACGGTGGATCGCTTCGAATTCCTCGAGCGAACGCCCCGATCCGACCGCTACGCACGTCAGCGGTGACTCCGCCAGGTGCGCGGGCATCTGCGTCTCATGACGCAGGCGCTCTTCAATGCCCTGTAGCAGCGACCCCCCTCCTGCGAGCATGATGCCACGATCCATGATGTCGGAGGCGAGCTCCGGTGGCGTGCGGTCGAGGGTCTGCTTGACGGCGTCGATGATCTGCGACACCGGCTCCTCGAGCGCGGTCCGAATCTCCTCGCTGGTCAGGATGACCGTCTTGGGGAGCCCCGACACCATGTCGCGGCCGCGGATCTCGGCCTGCACCTCCTCGGGCATCGGGTAGGCCGAGCCGATCTCGAGCTTGACCTCCTCGGCCGTCTGCTGGCCGATCAGGAGCTTGTACTCGCGCTTGACGTAGTTGATGATCGCCTCGTCGAGCTCGTCGCCGCCGACCCGGATCGATTGTGAGACGACGATTCCTCCGAGCGAGATGACCGCCACCTCGCTCGTACCGCCGCCGATGTCGACGACCATCGAGCCCGTCGGCTCACCGACCGGAAGGCCGGCGCCGATCGCTGCGGCCATCGGCTCCTCGATCAGATACGCCTGACGCGCTCCGGCTGACAGGCACGCCTCCTCGACCGCGCGCTTCTCGACGCCCGTCACGCCGCTCGGAACGCAGACGACCACCCGTGGATGGGCCCACCGGTTCTGATGGACCTTCTGGATGAAGTGGCGAAGCATCTCCTCGGTGACCTCGAAGTCGGCGATCACCCCGTCCTTGAGCGGGCGGATCGCCGAGATCGTCCCGGGCGTGCGCCCCAGCATTCGCTTGGCCTCGATCCCGACCGCATGCACCTCGCCGGTCCGGGAATCGACCGCCACCACGCTCGGCTCCGAGAGCACGATCCCACGACCGCGGACGTAGACGAGCGTGTTCGCGGTCCCGAGGTCAACCGCCATGTCGCGGCCACCGAAGCCGGTCAGGTACGTGAAGAAGCCCATTCGGCTCTAGTGTCTCGATTCAGCGGCTCGGCTGCAGCGAGACGGATCCGCGATCGCTCGCGGGGAGCGGTGAGCGAGCTGCCCGGCAGGCAGGGGTCGCGGGACGAGCCGGCCGTCCCGCGGGACGGGCCGCAAGTCGGGGCCCTCGAACGATGGCGAGTTTCTCAATCTGGACACAGGTAGCTGGAAGCGCGGACGAGGCGGCGAGAAGCAGACTTGATCGCACCTGGCTGCCAGCTCCGTCCGAGGGTGAGTGTATCGAACGTCTGAGGACCAAAAGGCCTGGGAATGCCCTCACTGGCGGCGAAAAGGGCTGGAAACGCGATAAATGGCAGCTAAGTTGCGGCCAGCCCGCGGTCAGGCGCCGAGGAGGGCCGGCGCGAGCTCGACGAGCGCCGCGACCGGCAGCCCGACGACATTGGAGTAGTCGCCCTCGATCGCTGCGATCAGGAGTGCGCCTCGCCCCTGGATCGCGTACGCGCCGGCGCGCTCGCGCCACTCGCCGGTGTCGAGATAGCGGTCGATCGCAGCGGCGTCCAGCGACCGCATCGAGACGAGCGTGGTCGCCGCCAGCGTCCGCGTCCGCCCGCCGCCGATCAGGCAGATCCCGCCGATCACCGCGTGTTTGTGACCCGCGAGCGCGGTCAGCGTCTCGCGCGCCTGCTCGCGGTCGCGGGGCTTGCCGTAGATCCGGCCGCCGAGCGTGACGATCGTGTCCACTCCGAGCACGGTCGCGTCCGGCGAGTCCGGCGCGGCGGCCGCCGCCTTGCGGTATGCGTTCTCGATCGCAACCTCGTCCGGGGGCCCCTGATCGAGCTCGTCGACCACCGTCGGCCGCGCATCGAAATCGACCCCGAGCCGGGTCAGGATCTCCGCGCGCTGCGGCGAGCGCGAGGCGAGGATCAGCCGAGATCGGGGAAGAACAGTCCCACCTCGCGGGCCGCCGATTCCGGCGAGTCCGACCCGTGGACCATGTTCTGCCCGACCGCGATCGCGTAGTCGCCGCGGATCGAGCCGGTGTTCGCTTGCAGCGGGTTGGTGGCGCCGATCACTTGGCGAGCCGCGGCGACCGCCTGATCGCCCTCGAGCACCATCGCGACCAGCGGACCCGAGGTGATGAACTCGACCAGCTCCCCGTAGAACGGCTTGCCCTCGTGCTCGGCGTAGTGACGCGACGCGAGCTCGCGGGTCAGAGTCATCTGCTGCAGCGCGGCGAGCCGCAGTCCCTTGCGCTCAAACCGCGCGATGATCTCACCGGTCAGGTTGCGGGCGAAGGCATCGGGCTTGACGAGGATGAGCGTGCGCTCCATGGACGACCGTCTGTTCCGGGGATCGATCAGGTGGCCGACGGCTGCTCGGCGGCCGGCTCAGGCGTCGGCTCGCGGCGCCGGCGCTGGCGTCGCGGCGCGGGCGCCGGGGCGCCGACCTCGGCTTCGCAGTACGGGCAGACCTGCCACGTAGGATCGAGCGGCCGTCCGCACGCTTGGCACGGGTCCTTGAGCTTGCGCATGCAATTGGGGCAGCGCAGGAAGTCCTTCTCGACCTCGTAGTCACAGTGCGGGCAGAGGTGGTAGCCGAGCTCGGCCAGCCGTGCCTCGGCGGCCTGCATCTCGAGCTCGCGCTCGCGAACGTCATCGAGGTACTCGGGCGGCCGAACGATCATGTAGACGATCGTGCCGACGAACGGGAACAACGAGGCGGCGGCGGCACAGCCGATCAGCAGTGGATCGGCGATCCGGCGGCGGGCGTCAGCGTAGGTCCAGTAGACCAGTGCCAGCCAGATAACGATGAGAAACAGGACAACGAGTTCGACCGCGAGATTGATCGCACTGTTGGTGATGCCGAAGATCGCGTAGGTCAGCATTTAGGAGGCCGAGTGTAGTGGGCGCCAGGGAAGTTGTTGGTGCTCTAGTACGCCGTCGAGGACCGCAGTCCTCGTTCTCCACAGCTGAGGATTGTTACAGGAATGCGCGCCCGAACAGGTAGCCAATCCCGAAGAAGACGAGGATCACGACCGCCACTATGAGCGCGACGAGCCCGATCATGCTCAGGAAGCTCGGCTGCTCGCGGTCGTCGTTCACAGCATTGAAGCCCGCTCGGAGCGGCCGCCAGAGAGCAGATCGGCGACCAGATACAGCGACCCGGCAGCGATCACGGCGCCGTCCGGACCGGCGAGCTCGCGCGCCCTGGCCAGCGCCCGCCCGGGGTCAGGGACGATCTCCGACATCGGCCCACCGAGCTGCGTCGCGAGCGACTGGAGCGTCGGCGGTGGCAGCGCCCGCGGGTTCTGGCTGCTGGTGAAGACGACCGCGACGCAGGCCGGCAGCAGCGCCGACAGCATCCCGGCCGCGTCCTTGTCATCGAGGATCGAGATCGCCGCGACGATCTGCGCGTCGGGACCGACGAGCGGCGGCCGCAGCGACTCGACCAGGGCTCGCATCCCGTCCGGGTTGTGCGCGCCGTCGACCAGCGTCAGCGGCTGGGTCGCGATCTGCTGCAGGCGGCCGGGAACCCTGACCTCGGCGGCCGCCGCCGCCACGGCCTGCTCGTCGAGCGTGCCCAGGAACGCTTGCGCCGCGGCCCTCGCGAGCGCGAAATTGCGCCGCTGGAAGGTCCCCGCTGCGCCGACCTCGACGCCCGGATCGGTGCCGGCCTGCACGATCGTCGCCGACCGCTCGGCGGCGACGCGCTCAGCCACGTCGAGCACCTCGGGCGCCAGCCCGGCGCCGAGCACCAAGGTGCAGCCGTGGTTGACGACGTCGAGCTTCTCGCGCGCTATGTCAGTCAGCGTCGGCCCCAGCCAGCGCGTGTGCTCGAGCCCGACGCTGGTCAGCACCTGGACCCTGGAGGGGATCACGTTGGTGGCGTCGTAGCGACCACCGAGCCCCGCCTCGATCACCGCGACCTCGACCCCCTGGCGCGCGAGCTCGGAGTAGGCGGCCGCGGTCAGGGCCTCGAACTGGGTGACGTGGTCGTCGCCGCCGGCCCGGTCGACGAGCTCGGCCGCGTGAGCGGCGCGCGCCACGGCGGCCGCGAAATCGGCCGCCGGAAGGTCGCGGTCATCGACCCGGATGCGCTCTCCGAACGACACCAGGTGAGGCGACAGGTAGGCGCCGGTCCGCAGACCGTGGTGGGCGAGGATCGCGGCGATCATCCGCACGGTCGACGACTTGCCATTGGTGCCGACGACATGGATCGACTGAAAGCTCCGCTCAGGCTGGCCCAGGGTGGTCATCAGCCGCCGCATGCGATCGAGCCCGAAGCGCATGCCGAACAGCTCCAGCGACAGCAGGTAGCGCTCGGCCTCGTGCTCGTTCATCGCTCCCTCGCCCCGTGCTCCCACCCTGCTCATCGGTCCCCCGCGGCCCGCTTCACAACGCCTCCAGTTCGCCTCGCAACTGCTGCAGCTTGTCACGTTCGGCCTGCACGACGGCGGGCGGGGCCTTAGCCGTGAAGCCCTCGTTGCCAAGCTTGCGCTCGGCACGTCCGATCTCATCCTGAAGCTTCGCGCGTCGGTCGGCGCGCTTGCGCTCAGTCGCCTCGACGTCGAGCTCATCATCGGCGAGCACCTCGACCGTGCCGCCCGGGATCGCGACCGTCGCGACCGTCTCGCGACCGTCCTGGGCGCCATCGAGCCGGACGCGGGCGAGGCGCTCGAGGTGGCCGGCCGTCTCGTGATAGCCGGGCGCGAGCAGCTTCGCCGAGACGACCGCGCCGGCCTTGACGCCGGCCATATCGCGCCAGGTCCGTAGTGCCTGCACGGCGCCGATCACGTTGGCGATCTGCTCCTCAGAACGCTCGTCCACGGAACCGCACTCGCGTCTGACCCGCGCCGCCAGCAGCCCCTCGACGCCCGGGATGTGTGAGTAGATCTCCTCGGTCTCGAACGGGATGATCGGGTGCGCGAGCGCGACCGTCTCGGTCAGGACGTGCAGCAGCGTCGACGCGAGCTCGGGCTCGCGGGCCCGGAGCCGGGGCTTGACCAGCTCGAGGTACCAGTCGCACAGCTCGCCGTAGACGAACTCGTAGACGGCCAGCGCGGCATGGGAGAAGTCGTAGCGCTCGATTCGGCTCGCGACCTCGGCCTTGGCCCGCTGCAACCGCGACAGGATCCAACGGTCCTCGGTCGCGGTGGGAGCGATCTCGGCGCGGGCATCGGGACCGACGCCGAGCAGGATCAGGCGGGCGGCGTTCCAGAGCTTGTTGGTCAGCTGCTGACCCTGGGCGAGCTTCTCCTCGGAGAACTTCACGTCCTGGCCCGAGGACATCGCCAGCAGCCCCCAGCGGACAGCGTCGGCGCCGTACGGAGGAAACTCCCCCGCCGGCTGTGAGCCGACGGCGAATACCGGTGGGCGCGGGCCGCCCTCGATCAGGTCCAGCGGGTCGATCCCGGTTCCGAGCGACTTCGACATCCGCCGCCCGTCGGGTGCCTGGATGATCGCCGTGATGTGGACGTCGGTGAACGGCGCCTGACCGGTGAACTCGAACCCCATCATGATCATCCGCGCGACCCAGAGAAAGATGATGTCGCGGCCGGTGACGAGCACATCGGTTGGGTAGAAGGCTGCCAGCTCGGGGGTCTGCGCCGGCCAGCCGAGCGTCGCGAACGGCCACAGCGCGCTCGAGAACCAGGTGTCAAGGACGTCCGGGTCACGCTCCCAGCCGTCGCCATGTGGTGGTTGAACCCCGACATAGGTCTCGGTGTCGCGGTACCAGACCGGCAGCCGGTGGCCCCACCACAGCTGGCGCGAGATGCACCATGGCCGGATGTTGCGCATCCATTCGAGGTACACGCGCTTGTGGTTGGCGGGGTGGAAGCGGATCTGCCCGCTGGTGACGGCCTCAATCGCCGGCGTGGCGAGCTCCTCCATCGCAACGAACCACTGCAGCGAGACCAGCGGCTCGATCCGCTCACTTGACCGCTGCGAGAACGGCACGTCGTGCGTGTAGGCCTCGGTCCGGGCGATCAGCCCCTGCTCGTTGAGCTCGGCGACGACCGCGGCCTGGGCCTCGTCGACGGTCATTCCGACGAATCGCTCGGGCGCCTCGCTGGTCATCCGGCCGTCCTCGCCGATCACCTGCGGCTGGGCGAGGCCGTGGTTGCGGCCGATCTCGAAGTCGTTGGGGTCGTGCGCGGGGGTGATCTTGAGCGCCCCGGTGCCGAACTCGGGCTTGACGTACGCGTCGGCGATGATCTTCAGCCGCCGGCCGACGAGCGGCAGGATCGCGGTCTCGCCGATCAGCCGGCGGTAGCGCTCGTCGTCGGGGTGAACCGCGATCGCGGTGTCGGCGAGCATCGTCTCAGGCCGTACCGTCGCAACCGTGATCGCGCCGCCGCCGGAGGCGAGCGGGTAATCGATGTAGTAGAGCGTGTCGGTGACCTCGCGCTGCTCGACCTCGAGGTCGGAGATCGCCGAGCGCGTGCCCGGATCCCAGTTGACCATGTACCGGTCGCGGTAGATGTAACCCTTCTCATGCAGCGAAACGAACACCTTCAGCACGGCCTGCGCGTAGGCCTCGTCGAGCGTGAACCGCTCCTCGGCGTAGTCGCACGACGCCCCGAGCCTCTTGAGCTGCTCGATGATCGTGCCGCCGTACTGCTGGCGCCACTCCCAGACGCGCTGGACGAACTGCTCGCGGCCAAGCTGCTCGCGGCTGCTCCCCTCCTGCTCGAGCGCCCGCTCGACCTGCGTCTGGGTCGCGATCCCTGCATGGTCGGTGCCGAGGATCCACTTCGTGCGCCGGCCCTGCATGCGGGCGTGGCGCACAAGGCAGTCCTGGATCGTGTTGTTGAGCGCGTGGCCCATGTGAAGCACGCCGGTGACGTTGGGCGGCGGGATCGCGATCGAGTAGTTCGCGTCCGGGCTGCCCTCGGCGGGCGGATGAAACAGCCCCGAGTCAAGCCATCGCTTCACGATCCGCGGCTCCACCTCCGCGGGCTCATAACGCTTCGTCGACTCGAGATCGGGCATCGGCGACAGAAGTCTAGGCGCGCGCGGTGGGGGGCGATCAAGCCGACGCCGTCACCGTCACGCGGACACAAGCGAGCGCCAACAGTGGCCGGGCGGCGGGGCCCGCGAGGGCCCGCCCGGTCACAAAGCCCTAAGCCGCAGCCTCTTCGTCCGGCGCCGCGACGGTGACAAGCGTCGGCGCCGTGTCCTTTTCGATCGTCTCGCGCGTAACGACGCACTTCTGCACGTCCCGCCGCGACGGCAGCTCGAATTGAACCTCGAGCAGCACTTCCTCGATGATCGACCGCAACCCCCGGGCCCCGGTCTCGCGCTCGAGCGCCTTGTCGGCAATCGAGCTGAGCGCCTCGTCGGCGAACACGAGCTCGATCCCGTCAAACTGGAAGAAGCGCTGGAACTGCTTGACGAGCGCGTTGCGCGGCTCGGTCAGGATCTGCATCAGCTCGTCGCGTGACAGCTGGTGGATCGCCGACATCACCGGCAGGCGGCCGATGAACTCGGGGATCAGGCCGTACTGGATCAGATCCTCGGGGAGGCAGTGCTCGAACATCTCGCCGAGGTCGCGCTGCTCCTTGGACTTGATCACCGAGCCGAAGCCGACGCCCTGATGGCCGATCCGGCGCTCGATCACCTTGTCGAGATTGGCGAACGCGCCACCGCAGATGAACAGCACGTTGGTCGTGTCGATCGACAGAAACTCCTGGTGGGGGTGCTTGCGGCCGCCCTGAGGCGGCACCGAGGCCGTCGTCCCCTCGAGGATCTTCAGCAGTGCCTGCTGCACCCCCTCGCCGGAGACGTCGCGGGTGATCGACGGGTTGTCGGCCTTACGAGCGATCTTGTCGACCTCGTCGATGTAGATGATGCCGGTCTCGGCCTTCTTGACGTCATAGTCGGCCGCCTGGATCAGCTTCAGGAGGATGTTCTCGACGTCCTCGCCCACATAGCCGGCCTCCGTGAGGGCCGTCGCATCGGCGATCGCGAACGGGACGTTGAGGATCTTCGCGAGCGTCTGTGCGAGCAGCGTCTTGCCGCAGCCGGTCGGGCCGAGCAGCAGGATGTTGGACTTCTGCAGCTCGATGTCGTTCTCGTCGGACTGCAGCATCTGGACGCGCTTGTAGTGGTTGTAGACCGCCACCGAGAGCGACCGCTTGGCCTGCTCCTGGCCGACCACGTACTCGTTGAGAACGTCATAGATCTCGCGCGGCTTGGGGAGATTCTCGATGTCGAAGCTCGGCGGGGCGGTGAGCTCCTCGTCGATGATCTCGTTGCAGAGATCGATGCATTCGTCGCAGATGTAGACGCCCGGGCCAGCGATCAGCTTCTTGACCTGCCGCTGTGACTTGCCGCAGAAGCTGCAGAGAAGCTGTTCGTTGGAGTCGGTCGGACGTGCCATGAATCTCCTCCCAGAGCTCGAACCGGGCGGCTCTCAGACACCGAAGACTAATGCTTCAGTGCTGTGAGATCACCCGGTCGATGATTCCGTACTCCCTCGCTTGCTCGGAGCTCATGAAGTAGTCGCGCTCGGTGTCATGCCGAACGGTCTCGAGATCCTTGCCTGTGTGCTTGGCGATGATCTCGTCCAGCCGCCGCCGGACGTCGATGATCTCGTTGGCATGTATCTCTATATCGGTCGCTTGTCCCTGGAAGCTTGAGGACACCTGGTGGATCAGGATCTTGGCGTTCGGGAGCGCCATTCGCTTGCCCGCCGCGCCACCCGCCAGCAGCAGCGCGCCCATCGACATCGCGATGCCGACGCAGATCGTCTGCACGTCGGGCTTGATGAACTGCATCGTGTCGTAGATCGCCAGGCCCGCGTACACCGAACCGCCCGGGCTGTTGACGTAGAGCGAGATGTCCTTGTCGGGATCCTCGGACTCCAGGTGCAGCAGCTGCGCAACGATCAGGTTCGCGATCTGATCGTCGACGGGCGTGCCGAGGAAGATGATCCGCTCATTGAGCAGACGGCTGTAGATGTCGAAGGCGCGCTCCCCGCGGGAGGTTTGCTCGACAACCATCGGTACGAGTGGGCTCATGGTCCTCGCTTGTTTGCTGTCCTACGCCGGAATCCTGCCGACTGTAGCAATCGCCCCTGTTGCGCCCGTGAGCCTCGCTTGGGCTCCTAACACATGCGGCTCGGTCAGCTGCTCCCCGGCGTCCAGAGCTGACCGGAGCCTCCGGCGCCCTCCTCCTGACCGGGCGTCCAGAGCTTCTCGCGGGCCTTTGCCTGCTCGACGCTGATCGGCGTCGCCTCCCTGACCAGGAGCTCGATCGCCTGCCGGTTGGCGACGTCCTCTCGCAGCGCGTCCAGCCGCCCTGCCTTGCGCAGCTGTTCGACGAGCTCGGCGGGATCGGAGCCGTCGCGCTCGGCGGCCGGCCGCAGCGCATCCACAAGCTCCTCGTCGGTCGGCTCGATCTTCTCGGCCTGCACGATCGCGGCCAGCACTGCCTCGCGCCGCAGCGCCGTAGCGGCCTCGGGCTCGGCCTCGTGAGCGAGCGTCTCCTCGTCCTTGCCGGTGATCTTCAAATACGTCTCCTTGGAGATCCCCTGGCGAGCGAGCGTCGACAGCGTCTGCTCGATCATCTCGTGAGCCCGCGAGTGAACAAGCTTCTCGGGCAGCTCGACGGTTGCCTCGTCGGTCGCCGCCTGGAGCACGGCCTCCTCGAACTCGCGCTCGACGGCCGCATCGTCGGCCTGACGCAGCCGCGACCCGATGTCGTCGCGCAGCTCGGCCAACGAGTCAAACCCGGCCGCCTCGGAGGCAAACTCGTCATCGAGCTCCGGCAGCCGTTTGGCCTTGACCTCGGACACCTTGACGTCGAACACCGCGTTCTTGCCGGCCAGATCGCCCGGATATTCCTCGGGGAACGTGACCTGCACCGAGCGCTCGTCGCCCGCCGCCGCGCCGACCAGCTGCTCCTCGAAGCCGGGGATCAGCCGCCCGGAGCCGAGCTCGACGAGCTGGTCACGACCCTCGCCACCCTCGAACGGCTCGCCATCGAGCCGCCCGATGTAATCGACGACCACGTGATCGCCGCTCTCGGCCGCACGGTCAGCCGTCTCGAGCGTCGCGACACGGTCGCGCAGCTGCTCGAGCTCGGAATCGATCGCCTCCTCGGTCACCTCCGGCTCCCGCCGGCCGATCTCAAGTCCCTTGTAGGTGCCGAGCGCCGCCTCGGGACGGACGCCGATCTCGATCGAGAACTCCAGCGGCTGTCCCTCTGCCGGCAGGTCGCCGACGTCGAGCTCGGGATCGCCGATCGGCGAGATCCCGGCGCCGTCGATCGCGTCGACGTACCAGGCGCCGAGTGAGCTGCGAAGCGCCTCGTCGAGCACCGCCTCGCGTCCGAGACGACGGATCACAACCGTCGGCGGCACCTTCCCCTTTCGGAATCCGGGCACCCGCATCTGACCGCCCAACTTGCGGGCGGCCTGCTGAACGCGACGCTCGACCTCGTCGGCCGGAACCTCGGCCTGGATCTTGACGCGCGACTCGGGAAGCTCGGTGACGTTTGTCTTCAGCGACGGCACGGTGCGCAGACGATAGCTTGAGGACGTGAGCCGGCGCACGGCAGCCCGATTGATCACGAGCCCGGCCGCGTTCTTCGTCGCCGGGGTGATCGACGTCCTCGCGCTCGCCCTCTCGACCGTGCGGCGAAGGGCTAGATCGCGGTCGGGTCGTTGACCAGGCTCTTGAGCTCGCGCATGATCACCGGCAACGTGGTCGTGTCGAAGGCGCCCGACGCCTTGACGTCGGCGAGCACGCCGAGCGCGCGCGCCATCGGCTCCTCGACGCCCGCCGCCCATGCCTCGATGATCCGCTCGCTGTCGGCCCCCGGCGCGGCCGACAGCAGCGCATCGCGCGTGATCGCGCGGTGCAGGCGATAGAGGTCGTCGCGCAGCGCCGCCCGCGCAAGTGCCTGCCAGCGGTCCGCGCGAGGCAGCTCGAGGATCCGGTCGCGCAGCCAATCGAGTCCGAGCCGCGACCCAAGCGCGAAATAGGTCGCCATCACCTCATGCTGCGAGCGGTCGGTCGCCGCCGCGTCCTCGACGATGTCGAACACCGACAGGACCGACTGCATCGAGGCGACCCGTCGCGCCAGCTCCGCCGGGACCCCCGCCTCGCCGAGCGCCCGGAGGCGGTGCTGGAACGACTCGGCGTCGAGTCCCTCGAGCACTCCCGGCAGGGCCGCCGCGAGCATCCGCGCCGCGGGCAGAAATCGCTGCGTCGTCGCCTCGATCTCGATCTTCCTGGGGTGGGCGCGGACCAGCCACCGCGTCGCGCGTTCGACCAGGCGGCGGCCGTCGATCAACATCTCGAGCTGGGTCTGGGCCTCGATCTGGTTGTCGAGCGCTTCGACCTCAGACCAGAACGAGCGCATCTCGAACACCTCGCGCGCGACGGCGAACGCGCGGGCGAGCTGCGAGGTGGCGGCTCCGGTCTCCTCGGCGAGCCGGAACGCGAACGTCGTCCCGGCGCGGTCGACCAGCTGGCTGGCGACGACCGTCGCGATGATCTCGCGGCGCAGGCGGTGCTCACGCATCCGGGCCGGGAAGCGCTCGGGCAGTGGATCGGGGAAGTAGCGCTCGAGATCGCCGACCAGATAGGGGTCCTCGGGCAGGTCGGAGTCGAGCAGCTCCTCGTAGAGGTGGATCTTGCAATACGCGATCAGAGTCGCCAGCTCGGGCGCCACCAGCCCCCGCTTCTGCGCTCTGCGCTCCGCCAGCACCTTGTCGCTCGGCAGATCCTCGAGCTCGCGGTTGAGCCCTGCGTCCTGCTCGAGCTGGTGGATCAACCGCTCGTGTACGCCGAGCATCGGCGCCGCCTGCCCGAGCGCCAGGCTCATCGCCTGCGTCTGCGTGTAGCTGCCGTAGAGCACCCGCTCCGCGACCGCGTCGGTCATCTCGACCAGCAACCCGTTGCGCTCGTCGGCCGTCATCTCGCTCGCGGCGACGGCGCTGTCGAGCAGGATCTTGATGTTCACCTCGTGGTCTGAGGTGTTGACGCCGGCGGCGTTGTCGATCGCGTCGGTGTTGATCCGCCCGCCATCGCGGTCGGGTCCTCCTGCGAGCGCGTACTGGACCCGGCCTCGCTGGGTGAAACCGAGGTTGCCGCCCTCGCCGACGACGCGGCATCGCAGCTGGTCGCCGTTGACGCGCAGGGCATCGTTGGTCTTGTCGCCCGCGTCCGCCTGCGACTCATCGGTCGCCTTGACGTAGGTCCCGATACCGCCGTTGAACAGCAGATCGACGGGCGCGCACAGCAGCCTGCGGATCAGATCCGCCGGCGACAGCTGCTCGTCCTCGATCGCGAGCGCCTCCCGGACCTCCGGGGATATCGGGATTGACTTCGCGGCACGATCGAACACGCCTCCCCCGGCCGAGATCAGCGACGGGTCGTAGTCGCTCCACGACGAGCGCGGCAACGAGAAGAGCCGCTGGCGCTCCTGGAAGCTGGTCGCCGGGTCGGGATCGGGATCGAGGAACACGTGCATGTGGTTGAAGGCCGCCAGCAGACGGATGTGAGGCGAGCACAGCATCCCGTTGCCGAACACGTCGCCCGCCATGTCACCGATCCCGATGACCGTGAAGTCCTCGTTCTGAACGTCGGTCCCGAGCTCGCGGAAGTGGCGTTTGACCGATTCCCAGGCCCCGCGGGCCGTGATCCCCATCTGCTTGTGGTCATAGCCGTGCGAGCCGCCGGATGCGAACGCGTCCCCCAGCCAGAAGCCGTACTCGTCGGCGATGTCATTGGCGATGTCTGAGAAGCTCGCGGTGCCCTTGTCGGCCGCCACGACAAGGTACGGATCGTCGTCGTCGTAGCGCACGACCCGCTCGGGCACGACGACCCGGCCGCCCTCGTAGTTGTCGGTCAGGTCCAGGAGGCCGCGCAGGAACTCGCGATAGCACGCGATCGCGGCGTTGACCTGAGCCTCGCGTCCGCCCTCTGCCGGAGGACGCTTGACGACGAAGCCACCCTTTGAGCCGACCGGCACGATCAGCGCGTTCTTTACCATCTGCGCCTTCATCAGGCCCAGCACTTCGGTGCGGAAGTCCTCACGGCGGTCAGACCACCGCACCCCCCCTCGCGCGACCTTGCCGCCCCGCAGATGGATCCCCTCGACCCTCGGTGAGTAGACGAAGATCTCATAGCGCGGCCGCGGCAGCGGGAGCAGCGTCAGCTCGCTCGGATCGAGCTTGAAGGAGAGGTAGTGCAGCGGTTTGCCTGCGGTGTCGGTGCGGAAGTAATTCGTGCGCAGCATCGCGCCGATCACTGACAGGAAGCTGCGCAGGATCCGGTCCTCGTCGAGGCTCCGGACGGCGTCAATCGCCCGCTGCACTTCCTGCGCGGTCCCATCTGCGGCGAGCCGGTCGTGCCGGTCAGGGTCGAACTTCGCCTCAAACAGCCGCACCAGCAGCACTGCGATGTGCGGGTGGCCGACGAGGGTGCGTTCCATGTAGCGGTCCGAGAACCCGATCGTCGCCTGGCGCAGGTATCGGGCGACCGCGCGAATGATCGTGACCTCGCGGCCGGTGAGGCCCGCCGCGAGGACCAGCGCGTTGAGCCCGTCGTCCTCGAGCTCACCCGCCCAGACCGACAGGAACGTGTCTGCGAACGACGCCCCGGACTGCTCCATCTCCTCGGCGGGCGAGCTGAGTCCGAAGTCGTAGATCCACACCGGACGCGACCCGGTCGGCACGATCTCGTACGGGCGCTCGTCGACGACCTTGGCGCCCATGTGCTCGAAGGTCGGCAGGACCTCGGACAGCAGCACGCCCTTGGCGCTGAGCAGCTTGCAGCGGCTCACCTCGCCACCGTCGCGCACCGTCCGGTAGAGCGCGAGGATCGGCCGCCCTGTCCGCTCCAGCTCGGCGATCCGGTCGATATCGACGAGCGCGCCCTGGGCGCTCCAGTCGGCTCTGTACGCGGGCGGGAACGCCTCACCGAACCGGGCGTACAGCTCCCCCCCACGCTGCTCGCCGTGCGTCCCCACCAGCGCCGCGCGCAGATCGTCGGTCCAGGCACGCGTGGCCTCGGCGATCCGCGCCTCAACCGCCTCGACATCGATCTCGCGCGGCACCCCATTCGGGCATCGCACGACGTAGTTGACGCGCACGATGACGGACTCCGACAGCTGCAGGCTCCAATCGAGCTGGCCGCCGCCGAACGCGTCGGAGATGATCGCGCCGGCGCGCTCGCGGTTGGCCGTATTGAAGCGGTCACGAGGGAGGCACAGCGTGCACGCGACGAACCGGTCGAGCTGGTCACGTGCGACGAACAGCCGCACCCGCTGACGCTCTCCCAACCCAAGGATCCCGATCGCCATCTCGAACAGCTCGTCGGTGGAGATCTGGATCAAGAGGTCGCGCGGCAGCGACTCGAGGATGTCGATCATCCCCTTCTCATCGTGACTGTGCGACGGGAACGCGGCGCGCGCCATCACGCGGTCGACCTTCTCGCGCAGCAGCGGGATCTCACGCGGGCTGGTCTTGTAGGCGGTCGTCGTGTAGAGGCCGAGAAAACGCCGCTCGCCGAGGACGGTCCCGTCGTGGGCGAAGCGCTTGACGCCGACGTAGTCCATGTAGGCCGGGCGGTGGACGCTCGCGCGCGAGTTGGCCTTCGTCAACACCAGCGGATGTGACGACCGAGCCAGCGAGAGCGCCTTCGGATCGAGCTGTTTGAGGGGCGTGGCGGCGGCGCCACGCAGAATCCCTAGGCCCGAGTCGGGGATCGCAGCAAGCACGGCCCCCTCGCGCAGCTCGTACTCCCGGTAGCCGAGGAAGGTGAAGTTGTCCTCGCCGAGCCACTCCAAGAACGCCTCTGCCTCACTGAGCTCGTGAGGCGCGACCGGTGGTGACTCGCGCCGCAGCTCGGTCGCCAGCGCGGTCGCCTTGCCGCGCATCGGGGCCCAGTCATAGACCGCCGCCCTGACCTCTTCCAGCACCAGCTCGACTCCGGCTCGCAGCACCGCGAGACGGTCTGAGTCGGCTTGGCGTGCGACCTCGGCGTGAATCACCGACTCGGTCTGCAAGCCCGGCGCCATCGTCCCCGGCTCGAGCACCTCGGTCAGCTCACCGGCGGCGTCGCGCACGACCCGGATCACGGGATGTACCACCAGCTCGATCCGGTACCCCTGTCGGCTCAGCTCCATGGTCACCGAGTCGACGATGAACGGCATGTCGTCGGAGACGACCTCGACGACGGTATATGGCGAATGCCACCCGTCTCGCTCGAGATCGGGGTTGTAGACCAGCACCTTGGCCTCGTCGGGCTGGCGCTGTTTGGCGGTCCGCCAGTGTGCGACGACGGCGCCGCACAGGTCAAGCGGATTGCGATCGGCCAGGTCCTTGGCCGGTACCCAGTGGTAGTACTGACGGACGAACTCGGCGTATGACTCGGCCGGCTCGCCCGGCAGGCGCTCGGCGACGCAGTCGCTCAACGCGTCGATCAGATCTAACTCGAGGTCCCCGGCCTTCACGGCCATCGCGCTAAGCGCTCCTTGGTCACTGGGATCGCCATCAAACCTACCCCTCGGCAGCGGCGCGCGCAGCAACTGGCAGAAAACTTCCGGCCCGCACCGATTCGCTCGGTGCGGGCCGGTGTCATGCCAGCCGCTATCGGCTACGGGATGAAGCTCGTACTCCCGCTCCTGGTGAGGAAGTTGGTCGAGCCTGACAACGACTCCGCTGAGCCGCCCGCGATCGCGTCCGCAGTACCGCCGGTGATCGTGTTGCTCTCACCGCCGAGGATCGCCGAGCCGAGCTTGGTGTCCTGGTTGCCGATCCCACCGGCGATCGACATGAACGAGTCGCCGAACGCAGTGCAGCCGGGCGCGATCGAGAGGTTGCCGGCCCCGGCGAGGTTCGAGCAACCGCCAAGGATGCTGGCCTCGTCTTCGGTGGCGGTGTTGTAGTAGCCACCAGCGATCGTCGAGATGTCACCGGTGGCGGTGTTCTCGCCGCCACCGGAGATCGTGGTCTGGTTAAAGCCCGCCGTGTTGGCATACCCGCCGAGGATCGCCGAGCTGGTGCCATCTGAATGGTTGGCCAGACCGCCGGCGATCGCCGCCTCATCGCCTGCGGTCTCGTTGGACTGACCGCCGCTGATCGTCGAAAGCAGCCCGATCGCGTCGTTGCCGGCGCCGCCGAGGATCGCCTCGGCCTGTTTGGAGCAGCCTCCGGTCGGTACCGCTCCGGGGCCGACGATGTTGTCGCACCCGCCGACTACGGCTGCCCAGGAGTTGGTCGCCTTGTTGTATTCGCCGCCGGCGATCGAGGCGTTCGGGCCGCTCGCGGTGTTCGACGTCCCGCCGCTGACCAACGCGGAGCTTCCGCTCGCCACATTCTTGTAGCCCGGTCGCCGACGCACCATTGGCGCCCGACGCGGTGTCGTGGTTGCCACCGGTGACCGACGCCGCCGTGTTCGAGGCGGTGCCGTTCTCGCCACCCAGGGCCGAGGACTCAGCGCCCGAAGCGACATTCTGATCGCCGAACACGGTCGCGTACGCGCCGCTGGCCTGATCGCCGCTACCACCGACGAGCTCACCGTAGCCCGACCACCCGTTGTTGGAGCCGACGACCAGGTCGTTGGAACCAGACTGCGGGTGACCGCTGCCGTTCTCGGCATAACCTACGACCAGGTTGCCCTCGCCGTTGACGGCGCCATTCGTGGATCCCGATCCGGACACAACCTGAACGTTGACGGTCGAGAACGCCACCGTCGGCCTGCCGCCCACTCCCGAGGACACGTACGTCGGCGCCAGCACCGCGGTCGCCCCTCCGGCACAGGACGGGCTCGCGGCCGTCCCGCCTGACACGACCGCCTGACCGGCCGTCGTCGGAGTTCACTCCCACCCGGGCGTCACCGCCGCAAACGCACTCGTGACTCCGGCAATCAGCGAAAACCCAGCAAAGACCGCCATCCCGGCGGCGACGCGTGTGCAACGCGACATATTTCACGTCCTTTCCGATCCAGCCGCCGGCTGGCGCACAAGTCGTCCGCCGACCTCAGGCCCCTTTACGAGCTGGATCGTGCACGCGCGCGCCAAAAGGCGGCCAAAGGGCCACCAAAGCGCCAATTCGTGTGATCGTGCCCAGCGTCAAACGACGTGCCGGCGTTCGAGGCCGGCTTGGAGCTTGGCCGCCGTCGCGGCGGCGTCATCCACCGACACCAGCAGCCGACCGAACGGTGCTCGCGCCGCCAGTTCAACGCGTACCGCGGGCCCCGAGCCGTGCAGCGCGGCGAAGTCGGGGCGCCCGCCCGTCAAGAACCGGACACCGTACGCGAGCCTCCCCGGTATCCCGGTGCCGGGAGCGCGTATTCCCCGCAGCGCGGCGTAGGGGTCATCGTCGACGCAAACCTCCTGCACGGCGTCCAGCGAGACCCGGAGGTCGCCGCGGAAGGCTGCAATCTGTTCGAGCTGGGACAGCCTCACCACGAGCTCGTCGTGGTCGATCACGAGCGAGGCCATGCGAGCACGATACTCGTCGCTCAAGCATCCCCGCTGACGGGCGTCGCACCCAGGACGGCCGACGGTCAGCTGCCAGGCGGGAACGTGTAGGACGCGTGAGGCGGGACGTGGGGCCCGACCTCGAGCACGATCTCTGAGTGCGGGCGAAGCGGTACCGACCCGGGCCGTCCGGGCCACCGCCGGCCACCGACGAACACGCTCACCGGTCCGCTGAACGACACCAGCCGGCGGCTCGAGAGCGGCTGGCCCCACGATCGCAGCAGCGCCGCGAGCATCGGCGTCGCACCCCGACGAACCAGTACGACGCCGGTCGGCTCCACCGTCACCAGCGTCCCGTAACAGCGCGCGTGTGAGATCCGCCCCTCGGAGACAGACCGGGGCGGCTCGGTGCCGATCCCCGCCGGGATGATCACAACCCGGTCGGCCGCGAACACCTCGACATGGACCCCGCGCCGGCTCCCGAGCCTGCGCCGGCACGGTCCGACCACGGGCCCCATCGCCGGCGGATGAAAGCGCGCCCCGCGCCCGATCGGCCTGGCCTCGCGCACGAGCGCGGCGGGCAGCGCACTCGCGGTGGTGCTCGAGCCACTGTGGCCGTTTACGCCGTTTACGCCGTTCGCGCTGTTCGCGCCACAGGCGGCCAGTGCGGCGGCTGCCAGTGCGGGTGCCGCTCCCACCGCGATCGCTGCCACGCCGCGCGCTAGGCGTCCCATCCGAGTACCGGGTCGTCCTCCCAGTCGGGCTCGGACTCTCCCTCGGCTCGACCCCGGGCCCTGTCCGCCGGGCGCTTGGTCGGCTCGGCGAGCCGGAAGATGACCGGCAACAGGGCCGCGCCCGCGGCCAGACAGACGACAACCGCAAGCCGCGCGACGAACGGCGCCAACGCGATCAGCACGAAGCCGTGCACCAGCACGCCGGCCAGCGTCGCCCCCTCGAACAGGGTCGCAAGCGCGATCAGGAAGAAGCCAAACCAGCCGTGGCGACCGAGAACCAGCCCACGGAGCGCCCAGACGACGAACGCGAGCATCAGCGCCAGTACCACCAGCTGGCCGACCGAGACGTTCGGCCGACCGTGGAGCTGCTCGCCGAGCGCGGCCACCGTGAACCCCGCGAGCCCCGCGAAACCCAAACCGCGCGCGATTCGCAGGTCGAGCTCGCGCCGGCGGACGCGCAACCCCGCGAACACGCAAG
This sequence comes from uncultured Solirubrobacterales bacterium, assembly GCA_963770885.1. GTDB lineage: Bacteria > Actinomycetota > Thermoleophilia > Solirubrobacterales > Solirubrobacteraceae > Palsa-465. The sequence continues at coordinate 230,697 of CAVYRI010000009.1, forward strand.
CGACCGCCACGACGATCGGCCAGAACCAGACGACCGACGGGTTGGGCGCATACGTCAGCCCGCCAGCGATCACCGCTGACCGGCCGTCGACCCGGACCGGGATGCTCCAGCGCCCGACATAGGTCGTTCCGGGAGCGAGCGCCGTCGCTGCCAGCGCGTGGAGCCGGCCGTCATGCCAGCCGTACGCGTGCCCGCCCGAGACCGAGGACCAGTTCGGTGGCGTGCGGGGCCCGACGTTCGCCGGGACGAGCTCGGCCGGAATCTGGTTGAGGTAGTACATCGACGAGTTGTGGTTGACCTGCACCCCGTTGCGCGAGAACCGCAGATACGGCGCACCGCGGTAGTCGAGCACGACCACCGTCTGGTCGGGGGCGACCTGCAGCCACATCCGCTGGTCGCCGTCGACGACCTTCGCATCGAGTCCTGCGGGCGCCTGCCGGACGGTCGCCAGATAGCTCGTCGCCGGCGGGTTGACGGGGCCGTGTGCGCTCGCCCCGGCCGGCGCGATCAACATCGCGAGAGCCGCTCCGGCCACCGCGAGCACCGCTGCCGGCCACAACACACGGGATCTAGACTTCGCGGCGGCCACGGTCGCGGCTCGATCTTGACACCGCTGGTGATCCGGGCTCATTTTCAGGTGGCGGACTCTACGCGCACTCGACTCCATCCTCTGCAGCTCCGGGCGCTTGTGGCGCTTGCGAGCTGCCTGGCGGCGCTCGCCCTGGCTGGCGCGCTGCGAGTGGGCGTCGCCCGCGCCGACGGAGACCCGGCCAGTGATGTGCTCGTTTCACAACCGCTGTTCCTGCCGGGCGATGGCGGTCTGACGGTGCGCCAACAGCGCGAGCTGGCGGCGCTGCTGGCCGCCGCGCGGCGCAGCGGCTATCCGCTCCGGGTCGCAATCATCGCGAGCCAGACCGACCTTGGCTCGATCACCGAGCTCTGGCGTCAGCCCGCGAGCTACGCGCGCTTCCTCGGACAGGAGCTGTCGCTCGTCTATCACGGCACGCTGTTGGTCGTGATGCCGAATGGGTTCGGTCTCTACGGGCCGGGGGCAGCGGCGACCGCGCAGCGCAGCGCCCTGCCGGCGGGCGAAGCGGGCAGCCCCGGACCGCAGCTCGGCAACGGCGCGATCTCCGCCGTCAGACAGCTCGCGCAGGCGGCCGGCCATCCGCTTCGCATCGGCGCGATCTCGACTCGCGCGCCGTCTTCCACCACCGACTACTGGGCCGTGATCGCCCTGGCGCTCGGAGTGGTCCTGATCCTGCTCGCGTGGATCGCGAGCGTGCGCGCCCGGCCGCTCGGTTCCCAGACGCCGTCGCCGCCCTGCTAGCACGGTCGCTCGTGCTCAGACAGGCGATTGGACCGATCGCCGGTGCCTCCGGCGTAGCCTCTGATGACAATGGCCGACGAGTCACACTCGCAGCCGAGCACTCCGCCCGCCGGCCCGCGGGCCGCGCCGGGTCGCCGCACACGGCCGCCCCGCGCCCCGGGCGCCTACCTGCGGCTCCCAATCTGGCAGCGGTTCCTGCTCGCGGGCGTGATCGCCGTGGTCTTGCTCGTGGCGATGGTGATCTACGTCGACAACAACAACACCAACTCCAACCCGTCGCTGAACCCAGCCACCGAGGTCCGCGCCAATCGCGAGGCCGAGACCCTCGTCCGTCAGGACCAGGCCCCGCACACCGTGATCCTGCGCTCCCACCTTGCATCCCGGACGGCACTCGAGCAGGCGATCCATGCACGGATGGCCGCCCAGGTCGCTGCCGGAGCGATCGACGGTCCGGCGAAGGCCGCTGACTGCAGGCAGAGCGGGTCGCCGCGCGGGGGTCGGACGGCGTTCACATGTGCCATCTTCGCCGACGCGGTGTCGTATCCGTTCCTCGGCGTCGTCGACTCGGGGCGACACCGGATGACCTACTGCAAGCGCGACCCGCCACCGTCCCCTTCCGACAACGTTCCGGTGAGCCCGCGTTGCCGGCTGTGATCGCGGCGTCAGTGATGGACGTGGGTGTCCTCGGCCTCGGCATCTGACTCCCGCGGCGCGTCCTCGGACTCATGGTCCCGACGGTCCTCCTCGGCGACACGGTGGTGCTCGTAAGCGGCACCCGCGCCCGCTCCGACCGCGGCGCCCGCCGCCGCGGGTGCTGCGCGCCCGGACCGCCACCGGCCCGCGCCGGGTTCGATGACTCGATCGTCGGCCATGACGGTCCTGCGGCGCCGCGGCACGAGCGTGTTGAACAGCAGAATCGCCGCCGCGATTCCCCATGCGAGCTCGGTCCAGCCGTTGGCCGCGGCCATTCCGAGCACGTTGCCGCTGATAAGCGCAATGATCGCCGCGGCGCCGAGCGCGACGCCCACGATCAGGCTCATCGTCTTGGCGAGCAGATGCTGGGCCGCTCCGAACAGCAGCAGTCCACCGGCGACCGCAGTCAGCATGGCAGTCCACCCGTTGGCGCCGAAGATGCCGAGCACCTTGCCCTCCACCGGTGCGTCACCGTTGGGGAAGTTCGAGAACGGCGGGAACGTGTGCTCTCTGTAGAGGGCGTACAGGCCCACTGCGAGCAGGATCGTTCCAACGATCAACGCCGGTCCGCGCGCGAGGCCGGCACCCTTCTCGGTTCGAGTCTCGGTGGTTGCGACCATTGTCTGAACCCTCCAGTCGGCGATGCGAGAGCGCCGGCGGCGCCTCCCCGTTATTTCAGTTACTACCCCCTCGGCGGCATCCGAGACGTGCGCGACGGACCGTGTGCGGCGCGCCCTAAGCTCCGGCCGATGGACGATCAGCTTCGTCGCCGCGCCGTCGGGGCCCCGGCCGCGCGCTCTGTGCTGCTCACGATCCTCGGCGAGTACATGCTGTCTGCTCAGGGAGGGGTGTGGCAGGAGACGCTGGTCGCCGCGCTCGGCACGCTCGAGATCAAGCCCCAGGCGGCGCGCCAGGCGCTGGCTCGCAGCATCGCCGCCGGGTGGTTGCGATCCGAGCGGTCAGGCCGCCGGGCCCGCGTCCACCTGAGCGAACCGACCACCGAGATCCTGCGAACCGGCGCGCGGCGGATCTACGGCTTCGGCCGCCCGCGGCCCTGGGAGGGTCGCTGGCTACTGGTCACGCTGCGCGTCCCCGAGCAGCGTCGCGACGTCCGCCATCGGATCAGGACCCAGCTCGCATGGGCGGGCTTCGGCTCGCTCGGCGGCGGCGTCTGGATCTCACCCCACGTCGAGCGCGAGAGCGAGCTGCTCGAGATCTCCGCCAACGGATCGGTAGCCGAGCTGCTCTCATTCCACGCCGAGCTCGGCGCGCTCGGCGACCCCGCCCGGCTGGTCGGCGACGCATGGAACCTCGAACGCGTGGCGACCGGCTACCGGCAGTTCATCGCCGACTTCGGGCGCCGGCGCCCGCGCACGCCCGAGACGACGTTCAGAGCCCAGACGCTGCTCGTCCACGCCTGGCGAAAGTTCCCGTTTCTCGACCCCGATCTGCCCGAGCGTCTGCTGCCCCCCGCCTGGCCACGGACCCGCGCACACGAGCTGTTCGACGAACGGCACGAGGCCTGGCACGACACCGCCCAGGCTCACTTCGCCGCGTTGGAGTCCGGCGCGGGCCGACGCAGCTGACCCGACGCGCCCTCCCCGGGCTGCGCGCGCTCACCCGGCTGTGCGCCCTCCCCGGGCTGCGCGCGCTCATCGAAGCTCTCCCGAATCGCCTCGAAGTAGGAGCCACAACCGGCGCACCGCCACTGCGCGGTGATCATCTGCCCACCCCACAGCCCGACCTGCTCGACGTCCGCGCAGTCGCAGAACGGGCAGCTGGGGGTCGTCTTCAGCGGTCCGGATTCCATCGCCGGCGCTCGGGATCCCAGCGCGAGAAGTCGGTCGGCTCGTCGAGCTCGAGCGCGACCCCCTCGGCCCCGAGCAGGTCTCGCAGCCAGCTGCGCATCAGCTCGCGCTGGGCGCCCGCCCCCGACGAGACCATCCGCAGGGCCACAGCCGCCTCCAGACCCGGATCGTCGGCCGGCCCCAGCCACCGCCCGGCCTGCTCCCAGGTCTCCAAGAGCCGCGCGATCAGCAGCTCGCGCTCAGCCTCGCCCGCGCGGCACAGCCGGCGGGCCCACGCCTCGGCGTGGATCCGGTGCGACCCCTCCTCCTGCAGGATCTTGCGAGCACGTTGCGCCATCGCGCTCACCGAGCTGTCGGCGCAGGCGGCTACGAACGTCGTCAGCACGCCGTCGACGAGCAGGTTCGCCGCCACCGCGGCCGACCAGTCCTCGAGCTCTGAGTCCAGCAGTGCCAGCCGACGGTCACCCCCGAACGGCGCGTCGTGGGCCGCCTCGGCCCCGAGCGCCTTGAGAACGGGATACGTGGAGCGCGAGTGGCCGAGCTCGTCCTGGGCCATCGCGGCCGCCGCAACGGCCGACTCGAGCGTCGGAGCGCTGACCGCCCACTCCGCGTAGCGGCGGCCCAGCGCCGCCTTGTTGTCGGCCAGCGATCCGACCAGCGAGCGCATCGCGGCGGTCGCGAGCGCCTGCGCGGTGTCGGTCGATGCCGCCTCTGTGCTCACGCGCGGATCGCCTCCCTGATCGCCGACCGGGGAACGATGATCATCTCGATCCACGGCTGCTCGTCGTAGATCGAGCGTGCGCAGACGAGCGCCAGATCCTCGTCGTCCTCGGTCACGGCGCCGATGTGGTGCAGCGGCAGCTCGTAATCGCTGCGCGCGAACACCTCCCACACCTCGGTGCTGTTGACCGCTCTGGCGGGCTGCGCGCTCACGCGACGATCCCAAGGCTCCGCATTCGCGCGCGAGCGTCCTCGCGAATCCGGCTTCTCGTCCAGACCGGGTCCCAGACGACCTCGATCGCGACCTCGTCGACGTCGGGTTCGCGCAGCAGCCGCTCCCGGATGTCGTCCTCGATGAACTCGGTCGCCGGGCACCCCATCGAGGTGAACGTCAGCTCGATCTCTGCCGCTCGCCGGCGCTCGTCATAGGCCAGCGACACGATCAGCCCGAGCCCCACAACCGACACCGGTATCTCGGGGTCCTCGACGTCCTGGAGCGCGAGCCACAGACGCGCCTCGATCCTCTCGGCGCTGCTCTGCGGCCCAACCGCTGCGGCCTCGGCGGCCGCCTGCCCACGGCTGATCAGCGGCGCTGCGCTCACGCTGCGACCTCGAGTCGTGATCGGTAACCCTTCTGGAGCCGCGACACGTACTCGCGGTTCATCGGCCCGCGTCCCTTCCAGCGCACGATCACGTCGTCCCACGGGATCGGACCGTCTCCGAGCAGCCACTGCTTGCGCTCCTCGTCAAACGCCGCCGGGAACGGGCAGTCGATCACGTACCGCCGCTCGGCCTCGTCCCAGTGCGCCGGCACCTCGAGCCCGACCTCATCCATGAACGGGACCACCTCGGCCATCCACGCCTGGCGCAACTCGTCGTTGCTTTTGCCCTTGAACCCATACTCGAGCTGGATGCCGTGCAGCTTGCGATTGTCGGGCAGCCCGAACCACTCGAGCGTGAGGATGAACATCCAGTCAAGCGACGCCTGCAGCTTGGCCTTCTCCGCCGGGTCGGCGGACAGCTTGCGGACCCAAGTCCGCCCATGGCGCAGGTGGAAGGTCTCCTCCTTGTCGACCTTTGCCAGCGCACGCTTCCAGGGGCCGAACGTGCTCGACTGGTGAACGTCTGACAACAGCACGAACCCGGCCTGGTCATACAGCGCGTTGGCGAGCACCAGCTCATGCCAGGAGTCGAGCGGCACATCGAACGCGTATGGGTACTTGAACTCGCGCGGCTCACGCTCGTAGATCAGCGCGTTCATGTCGACCCCGAGATCGCCCAGCAGCCGATACCCGATGTGGGCATGGGCGAGCTCGTCCTGGATGATCGAGACCGCCGATCCGAAGTTGTTGAGCGCCGGGGCGTGGCGGGCCGCGCGCAGGTAGGACGGCGCGCTGACCAGCTCGGTGTCGGCCGACACCGTCAGGATCCGTCGCATTCCGGCCAGGTACTGCGGCGACATGTGGGCCAGGCCCTCGACCAGCTTGCCCGATGCGAGGTGCTCGCGGACTTCGTCCTCGCTTCGTGGAGCGAGCTCCTCCACCGGGAGATCGGTCGCCGTCATCGGATGTCTCCTCCGGTCAGAAATGACAATTGACTGACGCCCGACACTGTATAGTACGTCCTTGATGGGATCAAGCATCATCCGAGAGGTGCTGCTCGATGAACAGGTGAGCCAGTCGCAGCCAGAGGGCTGCTGAATGGCGACGCTCGTCGAGCTCGACGGCGTCTCGCCGACGATCGGACGTGATGTCTGGCTCGCTCCGACCGCGGTCCTGGTCGGCGATGTCCGGGTCGGCGACCGTGCCAACATCTGGTTCGGAGCCGTGCTCCGGGGCGACTTCTCCCATATCGAAGTAGGCGAGGAGACCTCGATCCAGGACAACGCGGTCGTGCACTGCGGCATCGATCTGCCGACGATCATCGGGCGGCGCGTCACGCTCGGCCACGGTGCGCTGGTCGAGGGGTGCGTGATCGAGGACCACGCGCTCGTCGGCATGGGAGCGATCGTCCTGCATCACGCTCACGTCGGCGAGGGGGCGATGCTCGCCGCGGGCACGGTGATACCCGAACGCGCCACCGCGCCGGCCGGAATGCTGACCGCCGGAGTTCCCGGCCGACTCAAGAAACCGATGACGGGCGCGGCCGGCCGCTGGCCGCAGATGGCCGCCGACGACTACCAGCAGCTGAGGGCGCTGTATCTGGCGAACAGCGTGGCGGCGCAGCGCGACGTCAGCACCCCGCTTCAACCCCAAGCAGAGGAGATCTGATGGAAGCATCGATGTTGATCGGAGGAGAGTGGCGTCGAGCCGCTTCCAGCAAGGAGATCGAGGTCGTCAACCCGGCCACCGAGGCGGTCGTCGGGACCGTCCCGAGTGGCTCAAACGCCGACGTCGAGCTGGCCGTCGAGACCGCCAAGCGTGCACTCGCCGACTGGAGCGCGACCGACGTGGAGAAGCGCGCCCAGATCCTGGCCCGGGCGGCCGATCTGATCGAGGGCAATGCCAAGTCATTGGCAGCGCTGCTGACCTCCGAGCAGGGCAAGCCGGTCGCCGAGGCGATCGGCGAGGTCACGCACCTCGCCCACGGCGTCCGCTACTACGCCGAGGCGGCGACGAAGGTCCGCGGCTCCTACCAGGATCTCCCATCGACATTCGGCCCCGCCTACGGTCAGGTCGTGCGGCGCCCGCTCGGGGTCTGCGCCGCGATCACGCCCTACAACTTCCCGCTGACGCTGCTCGGGACGAAGGTCGCACCGGCGCTCGCGAGCGGCAACACGGTTGTCGCCAAGCCGGCCGCGACCACGCCGTTGGCGACGCTCGAGGTGGCCCGCCTGTTCGCCGAGGCAGGCGTGCCCGACGGCGTTCTCAACGTGGTAACCGGCCGCGGCGCCGAGATCGGCGACGCGCTCGTCTCGCATCCGGACGTGCGGCGGATCGCGTTCACGGGCTCGACCGAGGTCGGCCGTCACGTGATCTCGGTCGCCGGCCCGCTGCTGAAGCGGATCACGCTCGAGCTCGGCGGCTCAGACCCGGTGATCATCTGCGAGGACGCCGACGTCGACGCGGCCGTCAAGGCGGTGATCATCGGCCGCTACTGGAACGCCGGCCAGGCATGCCTCGGCTGCAAGCGGGTGTTCGTCCACGACTCCGTGTTCGATGATTTCGTCGGCGGGCTGGTCGAACGCGTCGCGCGTTACGAGCCCGGCGACGGGACGGTCAAGGCCGAGAAGCCACGCCTGCGGATGGGTCCAATTCACACCCGCGCGGGCCGTGACGAGCTGGTCGCGCAGCTCGAGGACGGGGTCGCCAAGGGCGGCGAGCTGCTGACCGGAGGCGGTACCGCCGGTCACGACCGTGGATGGTTCCTCGAGCCGGCCGTGGTGACCGAACCGGGTGCCGACTCCAGGCTCGTGACCGAGGAGGTGTTCGGGCCGGTGCTCCCGGTGTTCCGCTACAGCGACTTCGATCAGGCTCTGGCTCGCGCCAACGACACGCCGTACGGTCTCGGCTCCTCGATCTGGACCCACGACGTGCGCAGGATCCACCGCGCCACGCACGAGATCGACGCGGGCATGACCTGGGTCAACCAGATCCACTACGGCTATGACGAGCTCCCGTTCGGCGGCGTCAAAGCGAGCGGCTTTGGTAAGGAACACGGACTCGAGGCGCTCGACAGCTACGTTGAGCTCAAGTCGGTCGTCGTCGGAGGTCTGTCCTGATGGCGTTCGTCAGCTTCAGCTCCGAGGGCAGGATCGGCACGATCACGCTCGACAAGCCGCCTGCCAACTCCTACGACCTGACGATGATGACCGAGTTCTCGGCCGCCGTCGACGAAGCAATCGGCGGCGATGTGCAGGTCGTGGTCGTCCGCAGCGCGAGTGAGAAGTTCTTCTGCGCGGGCGCCGACATCAAGACGTTTCTCGAGGGCGACGTCGGCGCCAACATGGAGATGATCGCCACCAGTCAGGCGACGTTCAGGCGGATGGCCGCGGCGGCCACGGTGTTCATCGCCCAGATCGGGGGCCACGCGCTCGGCGGCGGGCTCGAGCTGGCGCTCGCGTGCGACCTGCGGTACGCCGGCACGGGCTCCTACAAGCTCGGAACCCCCGAGGTCACGCTCGGGCTGCTGCCCGGCAACGGCGGCACCCAGCGGCTGACGCGGATGATCGGCCCCGCGCGGGCCCTCGACGTGCTGATCACCGGCCGCGCCTACTCGCCCGAGGAGGCACTCGCGCTCGGCGTCGTAAACGGCGTGTTTGACGCCGCCGAGGCCGACGACCGCGTGCGTGCGACGGCCGAGGGATTCGCCAGCGGTCCCGCGCTGGCGTTCGCGGCGATCAAGCGCTGCGTCCACGAGGGCGGCGAGATGTCGCTCGATGACGGGCTCGCGCTCGAGGCGAGCGAGATGGAGAAGCTGTTCAGGTCCAAGGACGCGCTCGAGGGGATGACGGCGTTCGCCGAGAAGCGCAAGGCGCAGTTCACCGGTCAATGAGCACCGCGACCGAGACGCTCCAGCGGGGCGCGTTCATCGACGGGTCGGCGCTGCCGATTGACGGCGAGCGGCGGACGATCACCAACCCCGGGACCGGCGAGCTCGTCGGCCACGTGACCGACTCGGGCGCCGAGCTGGTCGAGGCCGCGGTGCGCTCCGCGGCCGCGGCCGGGAGCGACTGGTCGCGCCTCGGCTATGCCGATCGCGGCCAGGTGCTGCACGCCTGCGCGGAGGCGTTTGGCGCCCACGTTGACGAGCTCGTCCCGATCCTGGTGGCCGAGCAGGGCAAGACGATCCGCGAGGCGCAGATCGAACTGCATAAGGCGGCCGAGACGCTCGAGCACTACGCGGGGCTCGCCAAGGAGGTCCGGGCCGTGTACGTCAACGGACTCGACCCCGGGGTCGACGGCCGCGTGCTGCGCCGCCCGCTCGGGGTCGTGGCGGCGATCGTGCCGTGGAACTTCCCCACCACGCTGCTGTGCAACAAACTCGGCCCGGCGCTTCTGTGCGGCAACACGGTTGTCGCCAAGCCCGCCGACACGACGCCGTTCACGACCCTGCGGCTGGCGGAGATCCTGACCGAGGCCGGATTGCCGCCCGGGGTCCTGAGCGTCGTGCCGGGCACCGGGCCGGGCGCCGGCGAGGCGCTCGTGAGCCACCCGCTGGTGCGCAAGGTCGCGTTCACCGGCTCGACGCCGACCGGCGAGCGAGTCGGGGCGCTGGCAGCGGTCGGCTCCAAGCGGGTGACGCTCGAGCTCGGTGGCTCTGATCCGATGATCATCTGCGCCGATGCCGACCTCAAGCGAGCCGCGAGCGCCGCCAGCATGGGCCGCTTCTACAACTGCGGTCAGGCGTGCCTGGCGATCAAGCGCCTGTACGTGCTCGAGCCGGTCGCCGACGAGGTGATCGAGTCGGTCGTCACCAAGGCCGCCAAGCTCCGGCTCGGGATCGGCTCCGAGCCCGGGAGCCAGATCGGGCCGCTTCACACCGAGCGCCAGCGCGAGATCCTCGAGCGCCAGGTCGACGAGAGCGTCGACGCCGGCGGCGAGCTGCTGACCGGCGGCGGGCGACCCGAGGATCCGGCGCTCGCCAACGGTTGGTTCTATTGCCCGACGGTCGTGCTCGAGCCCCCGCGCGACTCGCCGATGGCACGCGAGGAGGTGTTCGGGCCGGCGCTGCCGATCTGGCGCGTCGCCACGCTCGATGAGGCGATCGAGCGCGCCAACGACTCACCGTTCGGGCTCGGCTCCGCGGTCTGGACCGGTGACCTGCAGACGGCGGAGCGTGCCGCCACCGAGCTCGACTGCGGCTACACGTGGATCAACTCTCCGACCAAGGTCTATGACGAGCTTCCGTTCGGCGGCCTGAAGGCCAGTGGCTACGGCAAGGAGCATGGCTCCGAGGCGCTGGATCACTACACGGACACCAAGTCGGTCGTGGTCAAGCGCACGGTCTGAGGACCCGCAGGCGCTCGCCCCAGAGCCGCCGCGATAATCCAGATCGCCGATGTCCGCAGAGCTGCTCAACTCGTCAACGATCGTCGACCGCCACCCGCGTCTGTTCGACAAGCCCGCGTTCATCGCCGCCGACGCGACCCTGACCTACGGCGAGCTGTCTCGCCAGGTCTGCCGCGCGGGTCACCTGCTGCGCGAGCTGGGGGTTCGGCGTGAGGAGCGCGTGTTGCTCGTGCTCGACGATACGACCGCATTCCCGACCCTGTTCCTGGGGGCGATGCGGATCGGCGCCGTTCCAGTGCCCGTCAGCCCGCTTGACAAGGCCGACAACTTCGCGCACTACATCGACGACTGTTCCGCACAGCTGGTCGCGACCGACGCGAGCACGCTTGAGCGGCTGCGTCATTCGTTCGAGGGCCGCCGGCCGCGATACCTGGTTCGCGGCGAGCAGGCGGCTGACGTGGTCGAGCTCGACTCCGGGCTCGGGGCGCAGGCCGACGAGCTCACGCCGGCACCCACTCACCGCGACGACATGGCCTTCTGGCTCTACAGCTCGGGGTCGACCGGAAAGCCAAAGGGAGTCGTCCACCTGCACCACGACATCCCGGTCACGTGCGAGGCCTATGGCGAGCAGGTGCTCGGGCTGTCAGCCGACGACATCACGCTCTCGACCACCAAGCTGTTTCACGCCTACGGCCTCGGGAACTCGTTGTCGTTCCCGCTTTGGACCGGCGCGACGTCGGTGCTGATGGCGGGGCCGAGCAGGCCGCAGCCGATCCTCGAGAACCTCGCGCGCCACCGACCGACGGTCTTCTTCTCGGTGCCCGCGCTGTACGGCGCTCTCTGTCGCGAGGCCGCCGCGCCCGCCGCGTTTGAGTCGGTGCGCCGCTGCGTGTCGGCCGCCGAGGCGTTGCCGCCGCAGACGTTCGAGCTGTTCAACGAGCGCTTCGGCCTCGAGATCCTCGATGGCGTCGGCTCGACGGAGATGCTCCACATCTACTGCTCCAACCGGCCCGATGAGGTGCTCCCGGGGACGACCGGCCGCGCGGTGCCCGGCTACGAGCTGCGGCTCGTCGACGATGACGGCTCGGTGCTCGAAGGTCCGGCGATCGGAGGCCTCCAGGTCAAGGGAGATTCGTGCGCCGCCTTCTATTGGCATCAGCACGAGAAGACCAAGCGCTCGATGCTCGGTGACTGGTTTGTGTCGGGGGATCGCTTCCAACGCCGCGACGACGGCGCCTACGTGTACGTGGGCCGCGTCGACGACATGCTCAAGGTCGGCGGCCTGTGGGTATCGCCGATCGACATGGAACACGTGCTCCTGGAGCACCCGCGGGTTTCCGGCGTCGGCGTGGTCGGGATCACGATCGAGCACGCGAGCCGGATCGCCGCGTTCGTGCAATGCGACGGATCGCCGGGAGACGATGCGCTCGCCGACGAGCTACGAAAATGGTGCAGGGAGCGGATGCGCCGCTACGAGTACCCGCACGTGGTTCGGTTCGTCGATGACCTGCCGCGAACGCTGACCGGCAAAGTCCAGCGTTTCAAGCTGCGCGAGCTCGCCGACCAGATGCACGAGGCGCACGCATGAGGGCGGCTGTGATCGGAGCCGGCCCAGCCGGCTTCTACGCCACCGACCAGTTGCTCGGCGCGGGCTTCGAGGTCGACCTCTATGAGGCGCTGCCGACCCCGTTCGGGCTCGTCCGCTCCGGCGTCGCGCCCGACCATCCGAAGATCAAGTCGGTCACCCGCGTGTACGACAAGACGGCGCTCAAGCCGGGCTTTCGTTTCTTCGGCGGGGTCGCGCTCGGATCGCACATCTCGCGCGCCGAACTGCTGGCTCGCTACCACGCGGTCGTCTACGCGTTCGGCGTCTCAGACGACAATCGGCTCGGGATCCCTGGTGAGGACCGGCCCGGCTCGCACGGGGCGACCGAGTTCGTCAACTGGTACAACGGCCACCCGGACGCCAGCGACTCGGGGTTTGACCTCTCGGCCCACCGAGCGGTGGTGATCGGAAACGGCAACGTCGCGATCGACGTCGCCCGGATGCTGGTCCTGGACCCCTCCGAGCTGGCCCCCACCGACACCGCCGACCATGCGCTGCATGCGCTCGCGACCTCCGCCGTCGAGGACGTCGTCATGCTCGGCCGCAGGGGTCCGGTGCAAGCCGCGTTCACCAACCCGGAGCTGCGGGAGCTGGGCGAGCTGATCCGCGCCGACGTCCACGTCGATCCGGCCGACCTCGAGCTCGACGAGCACAGCGAGGCGTGGCTCGAGAACGAGGCCGACCCGACCACGAAGCGCAACGTCGAGCTGCTGCGTGGCTACTCGCAGCGCGAGTCACGAGGCCGGCGCCACCGGATCTCGATGCGTTTTCTCTGCTCGCCGGTCGAGCTGCTCGGCGAGGGCGAGGACGGGCCGGTGACCGGGATCAGGATCGTGCGCAACCGGATCGAGGCCGGCGAGGACGGGCGCCTGCGGGCGGTCAGCACCGGAGTCGAGGAGGAAATCGAGTGCGGGCTGGTGCTGCGGTCGATCGGCTACCGGGGAAGCCCGGTCGACGACATTCCGTTCGACGAGCGCCGAGGGCTGATCCGCAACGATGGCGGGCGCGTCTGCGACGCGAACGGGCAGCCGCTCCGAGGCGAGTACGTGGTCGGCTGGATCAAGCGCGGCCCCAGTGGCGTGATCGGCACCAACAAGAAGGACGCCTCCGACACCGTCGCCAAGATCGTGCACGACGCCGAGCACGGCGCCCTCGGGGACCCCGAGGACCAGGACGCGGCGGGGATCGAAGCGTGGGTTGCGGAGCGGGCCCCCGAGTCGGTCACCTGGAGCGACTGGCAGGCGATCGACGAACACGAGCGTGGGCTCGGCGAGCCGCACGGGCGCCCGCGCGTCAAGCTCGTCCGCGTCGCGGAGCTGATAGCCGCGGCGCGGAGCGATTGAACGTTGTCTGATTAGGCCCCTCGCGGCCGATGGCCCGACTACTCGGAATCGTGATCCCGCTCGCGCTCGGCGCCGCCGTCTCGCCGACAACGCTCGCCGTGCAGCTGGTGACACTGTCGCGCAAGACCGCGCCCGTTCGACGTTCGTGGGCGCTGGCGGGCGGCTTTGCGGCCGTACTTGCCGGATTCGCCGTGGTGGCGGTGGGGCTCGCACGGAGCACCGGCGGATCGAGCAGCCCGTCGGTGGCGGGCGCGGTCGTCAAGCTGGTCGCAGCGGTACTGCTCGTGGCGCTCGCAGTCCACGAGCTGCGGGCGCCGCCGAAGCCGCCCAAGCCCGAGCACGCGGGCGCGCATCCGATCCGTGCGGCGGTCGCGCTGGGCGCCGGGCTGATGCTGACGAACTTCTCGAGCATCGTGCTGTTCTTCCCCGCCGTCCACGAGATCGGGATCTCCGGGGTGCCGGTCATAGACAAGGTCGTCGCGTTCGTGATCCTCTACGCGATCACGATGCTGCCGGCGATCGGGCCGCCGCTGTTTGTGACGTTGATCGGGCCTCGGGCGACGCCGATGCTCGAGCGGTTGAACAGGTTCTTCGCCGATCACCATCGCGGGATCGCGAGCGGGCTGTGCGTCGTGTTCGCGATCCTGCTGACCGTCGCCGGCCTCCGCGCGCTGCTCTGAGCGCCGCGGCCGTAACGCCGCGCGCTCACCGCCCCTTGAGCGCCAGCGACGAGATCGCGATCGCGATCAGCACGACCACGCCGAGAACGGCGAACGCGATCGGGAGCCGCGGCCCGAGCGCCGACGCGTTCAGCACTGCGCCGAGGATCGACACCGACATCAGGGCGCCGGCCTGTCTGGTGGTGTTCTGGACGCCGGAGCCAAGGCCCGACTGGGCCCGCGAGATGCTCGCGAGCAGCAGCGAGGTGAGCGCCGAGAACGACACCGTGCTCGCGAGGCCGATCAACAGCAGTCCGAGCGCGAGCTGTGGGTAGGACGTGTGAGCGCCCGTCGGGGCGAGCACCGCGACGCCGATCGCCGAGCATACGAATCCTGCGACGAGCAGCACGGGATGGCCGAACCGGCGCGAGAGCGGCCCGTAGATCAGAAACGGCCCGGCGAGCGTGCCGACCGTCAGCGGCAGCAGCGCGACCCCGGTCGATCCCGGAGACCAGCCGCGCAGCTCCTGGAAATACAACGACATCATGAACAGCGTCCCATAGAAGAGAAAGCCCATCAGCGCAGCGCAGACGACGGCCACGGTCCGCACCCGGTTGGCGAAGAACTCCGGCGGCAGCAGGGGCTCGGCGAAGTGATGCTCCCAGACCCAGAACAGTGCGCCGACCAGCAGACCGGCGGTCAGCATCGAAATCGTGACCACCGACTGCCAGCCGGCCTGCCCGCCGTGAATGACCGCCCCGGTCACGAGCACCAGCGCAACGATCGCGGCCGCCTGGCCGACCGGATCCACGGCGCGGTGACGGCGCGGCGTTTCGCTGATGCTGCGGCGGCCGAGCACCAGGCTGATGACGCCGATCGGGAGATTGATCACGAACACGCTGCGCCACCGGAATGCGTCGATCAAAAGGCCGCCGACGAGCGGCCCCAGTGCGACCGCCCCGGCTCCGATCCCGACCCAGACAACCGCCGCTCGTGACCGACCAGCCTCGTCCCCGAACAGGTACGGGATCAGCGCCAGCGTCGCCGGCAGCAGTGCGGCCGCGCCGAACCCCTGCACGACGCGGGCCGCGATCAGCGCCGGGATCGACGGCGCCGCGGCGCAGCCCGCCGACGCGACCGTGAACACGCCCGCTCCGAACAAGAACATTCGTCGCAGCCCGATCCGGTCACCGAGCGCGCCGGCGGTGAGCAACAGTCCTGCCAGCGTCAGCGTGTAGGCGTTCAGCACCCACTGGGCGCTGGCCAGGGACGCGTGCAGGTCATCGCGGATCGCCGGCACGGCGACGTTCAGCACGCTGCCGTCGAGGATGATCGCGAAGTAACCGAGGCAGATCGCGACGAAGCCGATCGATGGCGCCCGGCGCGCTGTCGCAGAGCGTCGTGCCACCCCAGGCATCACGCCCGATCCTAACGGCGGGCGGAGCGGTCAGGCGGGGCGCCGGCGATGCGCGCAGAGCGCGTGCATCACCTTCGGGCGCGTGCGCAACAGCTCGGGCTCACGCGCGAGCGCGGTCTCCCGGGGCACATCGTCCTCGATCGCGACGATCGGCTCGTAGACGCCGATCCGCTCGCCGCACAGTTCGCACAGCAGGAATTCGGGACTCTCCACCACACCGAAAGAGTGCAGGGCGAGCGCCGCGTCGCCTTCCGTAGTTTGCCATTGACTCAGACGGCTCAGACCCCTGATACCTACGGATCCACGACTCGAGCAGACGTGTCCGGCAAGCGTCGAGTCAGTCGACTGCGACCGCGGCACGACCTGCGTACCGAGCCTTGTTCCCGAGCGCATGCTCGATGCGCAGGAGCTGGTTGTACTTCGCGACCCGCTCGGAGCGGGCCGGCGCGCCCGATTTGATCTGCCCGACGCCGGTTGCGACCGACGAGATCGGCGATGAAGGTGTCCTCGGTCTCGCCGGAACGGTGGGAGATCACGGCGCGGTAGCCGGCGTCATGAGCGATGGTGATCGTGTCGAGCGTCTCGGTGAGGGTGCCGATCTGGTTGAGCTTGATCAGAATCGAGTTGGCGATTCGGCGCTCGATTCCCTCACGGAGGATCGCCGGATTGGTGACGAAGATGTCGTCGCCGACCAGTTGCAGACGGTCCCCGAGGCGTTGGGTGAGGTGGGCCCACCCGTCCCAGTCCTGTTCGGCCATCCCGTCCTCGAGCGACAGCACGGGGTATCGGTCTGGGATCGATACCCAGTAGTCGACCATCTCTTCGGAGCTGAGCGAGCGTCCCTCGCCCGCGAGCTCGTAGCGCCCGTTGGTGAAGAACTCGCTCGCCGCCGGGTCCAAGCAGATCGCGACCTGCTCGCCCGGGCGATAGCCGGCGTTCTGGATCGCCGTCACGAGCAGCTCAAGTGGTGCCTCGTTGGAGTCGAGCGCAGGCGCAAAGCCACCCTCGTCGCCGACGGCGGTGCTCAGGCCGCGGCCCTTGAGCGTGCGCTGGAGCTCGTGGTAGACCTCGGCGCCGATCTGGACGGCTTGAGCGAACGAATCGGCGCCGACCGGGGCGATCATGAACTCCTGGAAGTCGACCGGATTGTCGGCGTGCATGCCGCCGTTGAGCACGTTCATCGTCGGGACCGGCAGTAGGTTGGCGTCGGGTCCGCCGAGGTAGCGCCACAGCGGCTCGCCGGCGTTCGCAGCCGCGGCTCGGGCGCACGCCATCGAGACGCCGAGGATCGCATTGGCGCCCAGTCGTGATTTGCCCTCGGTGCCATCGAGGCCGATCAGCGCCTCGTCGAGCGCGCGCTGGTCGGTCGCGTCGGTCCCGATGACGGTTTGCGCGATCTCGCCGTTGATGTTCTCGACTGCCCGGGTGACGCCCTTGCCGCCGAAGGGCTGTCCGCCGTCGCGTAGTTCGAGCGCTTCTCGCGTCCCGGTGGAGGCACCCGACGGCACCGCGGCGCGACCTGACGCGCCAGACGCCAAGCCGGAGCTCAACCTCGACCGTCGGGTTGCCGCGACTGTCGAGGATCTGACGTGCTTCGACGTGCTCGATCGTGCTCACGGTGGGTCCTTTCTCGGAATGATCGCCTAGGGCGTCCCGTGCAGCGTTGCACGGAACTGTCGGACGCGGGTTGATTGCTGTGACCGTTGAGGGGTACGATGGCCGCGAGCGATGAGGCTCGCTCCAACCGCGGCGCTGCCGCTGATGGCCTCTACCCAACCGTCAACCGACGTTTTGAGTGGAGGTCCGAGATGGAGCTGCATCAACTCATCGCAGGTCTGGCCAGGACGGCGCCGATGGCGAGCTGCCTGCCCGGTCCGATGCGAATCGAGGCCCGGCGATGACCCCGTTCGAGCTTGCCGCGATCCTCGCCGCAGCGATCCTGCTGGCGAGCATGGTCTCGGTGGAGATCGGGGTCTCGGTGGCGCTGATCGAGCTCGCCTTCGGGGTGATCCTCGGGAACGTGTTCAATCTCGATCCCGACCAGGCATGGCTGGTGTTCATCGCGAGCTTCGCCTCGGTCGTCCTGACCTTTCTCGCCGGCGCCGAGGTCGACCCCGATGACTTCCGCGAGCGGTTCTGGGCCTCGATCTCGATGGGCGTCGCTTCCTTCGCCGGCCCGTTCATCGTCGCGACGCTGGTCGCGATCGGCCCGCTCGGCTGGACCACGAAGGCGTCACTGGTTGCAGGCACAGCCCTGTCCACCACCAGCCTCGCGGTCGTCTATGCGGTGCTGGTCGAGACAGGACTCAATACCGTCAGGGTTGGCAAGCTGATTATGAGCGCGTGCTTCGTGACCGACATGTGCACGGTGATCGCGCTGTCGGCGATCTTCATCAAGCCGACGGTGTGGTTTCCGGTGTTCGTCGTCGTTTCGATCGCGGTGATCGTGCTGTTGCCGCGGGTCGCTCCGTGGTTCTTCGCACGGTATGGCGACCGGGTGATCGAGCCCGAGATCAAGCTCGTCTTCGCGATCCTGTTCATGCTCATGGTGCTCGCCGACGAGGCCAACAGCCAGGCCGTCCTGCCCGCCTTTGTGCTCGGCCTCGTGATGAGTCGCCACTATCAGCAGCACCGGCAGGAGCAGCGCCGGCTGCGGGTCGTCGCGTTCGCGTTCCTGACCCCGTTCTTCTTTCTCCGCGGCGGGATGAACGTCAGCCTCGCAGCGGTGTTCGCGAACCTCGGCCTGCTCGCCGTGCTCGCCGCCGCGAAGCTCGCCCCGAAGCTCGGACTGGTGCTGCCGCTCGCACGGCGGTTCGTGCCCGAGCACGCGGTGTTCACCACCCTCCTGATGAGCACGGGATTGACGTTCGGGACGATCAGCTCGCTGTACGGGCTGCAGGCACACATCATCAACCGCACCCAGTTCTCGCTCCTGATCTGCGTCGTGGTGCTCTCGGCAATCGTTCCAACCGCGATCGCCCAATGCTGGTTGCGCCCCGACGTCGAGACCGAACGCGCCACCGACGCGCTCGCGAAACCCAGACCGACGGGCGGGCCCGTCCCCGAGCCACGGCCGGCTCCCGAGGCGGCGCCTTCGCGATGAGCCCGTACGACTTCACCAACGTGCTCGTCGCGATCGACGGCTCCAAGGACTCCGAGAAAGCGCTGGACTGCGCGCTCTCGATCTGCACGGCGCTCGGCGCGAGTCTGACCGTCCTGGGGGTCGAGGGAAAGCTCCCCGCCTACGCCGCGTCACTTGGCGAGGTCGATGAGGTCAAACGGGAGAAGGACGAGTTCTTCACGCGCGTCCTCGGAGACGCCGAGCGAGCATCTCGCGACCGGGGTGTCGACGTGCGCACCGACCTCGTGCCCGGCCATAGCGCGGACTCGATCGTTCACTATGCCGCCGCGCACGCCCACGACCTGATCGTCGTCGCGCACCATGCCCACATCCTCGGCGACGTGCTGCTCGGCTCCACCGCGGACCGGGTCGCGCACCATGCTCCCTGCCCGGTGATGGTGGTCCACTGACCATCCACGTCCCGATCCCCGGAGCAGCGGGCCTCGAACTCGAGCATCTCGTGCTCGACGCCAACGGCACCCTGACCGACCGTGGCCAGCCGATCGCCGCCGCGGTCACCGCCCTGGAACGTCTGGCAGGCCGACTTGCGCTCCATCTCCTGTCGGCCGACACGTTCGGGACCGCGCAATCGCTCGCTGACAGAATCGATGCGACCTACGAGCGCGTCGAGACCGGTCAGCAGAAGCTGGACTACATCGAGGCGCTCGGGGCACGCGCCTGCGCGGCGGTCGGCAACGGCCGCAACGACGCGCCGATGCTTGGAGCAGTGGCGCTCGGGATCGCGGTCATCGGACCCGAGGGGGCCCACCGCGACGCGCTCGCCGCCGCCGACATCACGGCCCTCTCGATCGACGAAGCCCTGGCCCTGCTCGCCGAACCGAAGACGCTCAAGGCGACGCTGCGCCGCTGACTCGTCTCCGAGGTCCGTCGCCTTCACGGAGGGTGAGCGATGGGACTCGAACCCACGAC
>CAVYRI010000010.1:0-89016 GCA_963770885.1 uncultured Solirubrobacterales bacterium
GCCGTGGAGGTCGAACACGACCAGGTTGCGCTTTGCAGACTCGCAGCCCGCTCCATCAACAGCGCGACCGCCCAACTCTTGCCCGCGCCGCTGTTTCCGAGAATCGCCAGGTGCCGCTGAAAGAGGCGATTCCCGTCAGCCACGGCCTTTGCGCCGTCGTCGTCTCCGTAGCAGCCGACGATCAGGCGCTCCTGCGGGGTTACCCCATCGGCGACGCTGGACATGAACTTGCTCAGACGCTCGCCCTCGACGAGGAAGCATCGGCTCGAATGCGCGGTTGATGTGCTGCCCCCAGACGGAAGGTCCCGCCGCCACGCGGCGAGGGATAGAACGCGCCAACCGGCATGATGTGGGCGCTCACTCGATCGAGGTTCTCCGAGCAGGTCAGGCGATCGATGATGCCCATCAGAAATCCATCGCCGGCGTGAAGCGCAACCAGCGCGGAGACGCTCGCCCGGTCAACGGCCCCGTCGCCGGACAGGGTGACAAGGAGTCGCCCGACATCGACACTCGTCACCTGCCCCAGCACGGGCCCCCCGTCCAGCGAGAGCGAGCCGGGCGCCTCCCGCAAATGCCCGCGGTCGCCGCTCACCTGCGGGTCATCGTGGCGTTCGGTCGGCTCCTCGGCCAGGAAGAATTCGGTCGAGCTGCTTGACAGGGCGATATCCGGACTCGCTAGAGCGTCGTGGGCGGACATGCTCGCCTTCATCGGCGGCGCAGGCGCGCCTCATTAGGAAATCGGCCAAAGATCGGCAGAAACGGACAGCACTGCCAGAAACCGCCGTGGCGACATCGTCTGGGCCGAACTCCGGATCGCTGGACGCGGGGTTACGCCGGTCCGGTTGGCTTTCTGGGAATGGTGCTGACGTGGCGTTCGACGCGGCGGTCGGGCACCAGCCACATCAGTGCCACGCCGACATAGACCGCGAGGGCGAGCCAGCGGTCTACGAACGACAAACCGATCCCGAGGCAGTAGAGCAGCGGCGAGATCTTGCCCTTGACGTCGGAACCGATGCGCGGTCCGAAGCGCGGAGCTCTCGCCCCCGGCGCGGAGCAGCGTCGTCTGAAGGATGTAGTAGGCGAGCGCGGCGCAGAGCAGAACGATGCCGTAGACCGCAGTCGGGACCGACGGAAACCGGTGCTCGCTCATCCACGCAGTGCTGAACGGGATCAGAGACAGCCAGAACAGGAGGTGAAGGTTGGCCCACATCGCACCGCCGGTCACTCGCGAGACGGCGGCCAGCATGTGGTGGTGGTTGTTCCAGTAGATCCCGAGGTAGACGAAGCTGAGCGCGTAAGCCAGGAGCACCGGCAGCTCGTGTCCCAACGCATGCCAAGAGGTGCCGACCGGGGTGCGCAACTCGAGCACCATGATTGTGATCAGGATCGCGATCACGCCATCGCTGAAGGCCTCCACCCGTCCCTTAGGCACAACGGGAGCCTAGCCATGAGAACGCGAGACGCCGCTGTGGTGGGCGGAGCCCACGGGCGCTGCGCGTGGTGCGGTGCCTCGCCTTGCCCCGGTCAGCCGCAGTGTGCGGCGACGATGTCATCGATCCTTGCGACTGCCGCGAGATCGCCGACGATGTTGTTGCGCATGACCGCGACGGCGACGCCCGAGTCGATATCGGCGTAAGCGACGGTGCGGTTGGAACCGACCATCACGAAGGTCGATCCGGGACGTGGCTGCGCGCTACCGAGACGAGCAGGGCTGTAGCCGAGCGCCCACGTGGTCTCAAAGCCCATCACCTGATCGACGCCGGAGAACGCCGGCTTGGCGATTGTCTCCAGATGGGCCGGCGAGACGAGCTTGACGTCGTCGACGTGGCCGAGCAGGGCGGCGTACGTGCGCGCCGCCGCACGCGCGGTCATCGTCCCCTGCGATGGAATGTCGGCTGCGAGGATGTCCTGGCGGTTGGCGAAAGCCGCAGTGGGCTGCACGGCCGCCGGGATGGCTCGGTCAAGTGGCGAGCCGGGCGCCGGCCGGGGTGGCTCGGCGCCCTCAGGGCCGGCTCGCGCAACTCGTCCAAGCAGGTGGCGGGGCACGCCGAAGTTCAATTCGTCACCAACCTCGAGCGGCGCCGCGACCTCCTCGCGCAGCACGGACGCGAGCGTGCGGCCTGTCGCCCGGCGCACCAGCTCACCGACCACGAATCCGAACGTCAGCGCGTGGTAGCCGGTCTTTGTGCCAGGCATCCACCACGGCTCCTGAGCGGCGATGAACGCGCAGACGCGCTCCCAGTCACAGAGGTCGGCGGGTTTGACCTGTGGCCATAGCCCGGGCACGCCGGCGGTGTGGACCAGGACGTCAGCCAGCGTCACGCTCCGCTTGCCGTGCGCGCCGAACTCCGGCCACAGGTCCGCGACCGAATCGTCATAGCCAAGCTCGCCACGATCGACGAGCACGTGCACGACCGAGGATGCGAGCCCCTTCCCGGTGGAGGCGGCGAAGAACAGCGTGTCGGGGCTGACCGGCTCGCCGGTGTCGTGATCGGCGATGCCGGCGACCGCGTCGACGACCAGCCGGCCCTGGTGCAGGACCGCGACCTGAAGCCCGATTTCGGCACCCGAGTCAATGAGCTCGTCAAGCGTCGCCTGCACCTCGGCCTGCGGCTCTGCGCTCACCGATCGAACCGCCAGCTCGTCTGGCTGAAGCTGTCGCCCTTGCGAAATCCCAGGCCACGCGCGGGCCGCACGCGGAACACGATCACGCGACCCCCAGAAGGCCGATGGATGAACGTCCCCTCGCGGACGACGTAATCCCAGATCGCGGTCCCGTATTTGGCCGCGAACGCCGCGGCGATCGGCTCAAGCTCGGGATCGGAGCTCACCCGCTCAGCGTTGCCCTCGAGCACCACGTCGAGGGCCCCGCGGGCTAGGTCGCTGCGTCCTGTAGTCAGAAGGCAGGCTGAGTTCGTCGCGAGATTCTCCGCCTTGCGCTCCTCTGGCCCGGTCGCGAACCAGATCGCCTCGTCATGCCACACGGCGATCAGCGGCGTGACGTGGGGCCTCCCGTCCGGCCGAACGGTTGACAGCCAGAACGTGTCGGCGGCCAGGATCTCCCTCAACCCCGCTGACCACGGCGTCGGCGTGGCGCCCGGCTGACTGAAGCCGTGGATCTCCGCCAACACGCAATCGGATGAGCTGTTCATCAGGCTCCCTTCCAGGCCGGTGTTTACCGTCGCAATCACCCTATGACCGCGGCGGACTGCAAAACTCATCGCGCCTGAGACATGACCCGCACACCCGACCAGCCGGATCGGCCATCTGCAAAGCGTCGGGCTCGCGCGCCACGCGGGTCCAGGGCGGCGCTCAGCTGGTTGGCGATGGCGCTGCTGACCCTGGGGTCTGTCGGAGATCTCGGCGCCGCGCCCGCGACGGCCGTTCTCGGTCTCGCTTCGGTGGCGCTCTACGTCCTGCCCGCGCTCGTGTTCCTCCTGCCGGCGTCACTGGTGTCCGCAGAGCTCGCCTCGGGCTGGGAGGGTGGCGTCTACAACTGGGTGTCGGAGGGGATCTCTCCGAGGATGGGGTTCGTCGCGATCTGGTGTCAGTTCGCCCAGACGACCTTCTACTACCCGGCGGTGCTCGCCTACGTCGCGAGCACGCTGGCGTACGTGTTCGCGCCCAGCCTGGCGCACAGCGGCCTCTATACGACCGTCGTGATCATCGTCGTGTTCTGGGCGGCCGTGCTCGTCTCTGCCAGAGGGGTGCTCGCGACCGGCAGGCTGGCCTCCTACGGGGTCTTCCTCGGGACGCTGATCCCGGGTCTGCTGCTCGTCCTGCTGGCCGCGATCTTCCTTGCGCAGGGCCACGCGTCCGCGGCGCCACTCAACGCCCACCACCTGCTCCCGCCTTGGCACGGGCTGACGAGCATCGTGCTGATCGTCAACGGCTTCTTCACCTACGCCGGCGTTGAGGTCAATGCGGTCCATGTCGACGAGCTGCGTGACGCTCCGCGCGAGTTCCCCAAGGCGACGCTCCTGGCCGTGATCCTGATTCTGCTCGTCTTCATCTTTCCGACGCTCGCGATCTCGGTCGCGGTCCCGGCCGGTCACATCAGCTTCACCGCCGGTGTCATGCAGGCGTTCAAGAGCCTGCTCGATCACTTCGGTCTGAACGTGCTGACGCCGGTCATCGCTGTCGGGCTGGTAGTCGCGTCGGTGAGTGGCCTGCTGGACTGGCTGACTGGCCCTTCGACCGGCTTGTTGGACATCGCTCGCGATCGTGGCTACCTGCCGCGGTACTTCCAGGAGCTCAACGCAAACGGCGTCCAGCTCCGCATACTCGTCGCCCAGGGGGTCGTCATCACGGTGATCGGGTTGCTCTACGCCCTGGTGCCGGCGGTGTCACGCGCCTACTGGGTGTTCGCCGTCCTGGCGACGGAGGTCTACCTGATCATGTACGTCCTGATGTTCGTCGCGGCGATCAACCTGCGGCGGCGACAGCCCGAGCACCAGCGTGGCTACCGGGCGCCCGCGCTGGTGACGATCTGCGTCGTCGGGGCGCTCGCCTCCGTGGGCGCCAGCCTGGTCGGTCTGCTGCCGCCGAGCCAGCTTGGACACATCAGCACGCCGCCCTACCTCCTGGCGCTGCTCGCAGCAACCCTGCTCGTCGGTCTTCTGCCGCCGCTCGTGCTCCACAGAGTGCGCCGGTCTGGCTGGAAGGCCACCGGCTGAGGACGGGCCGGATCATGAGTCGAATGTCGGCCCGGTCCACATCATCGCGACGAGGATCGCGAGCAACGCGGCTGCGATCGCGAGCCGCGAACATCGCTCGCACAACCCCCTCGTGGCGGGCCGCGACCGCGATCGCGAGGTTGAGCAGTGACGCCTCGACGGCGTGGACCGCGACGTGCCCGGCCGACAGCACCAGGCCGGCGATGATCAGTCTGACCGGCACTCTCACGACAGCACCTCGACGTACCCCTCGGTTCCGTGGACCCGGATCCGCTGGCCATCACGGATCAGCTCGGTGGCCTGTTGCACCCCCACGACGGCCGGCAAGCCGTACTCCCGGGCGATCACCGCGCCGTGGGTCATCAGGCCGCCCACCTCCGTCACCAGCCCCTTGACCGCGACGAACAAGGGAGACCAGCTGGGGTCCGTGTAGGCGGTCACCAGGATGTCGCCGGCTTCGAGCTCGGCCTCGGTCATATCGAGGATGACGCGGGCCCGTCCCTCGATCATCCCGCTGGAGACGGGTAGGCCGATCAGCGCCCCGGTCGGTACGTCGTTGCGTCTGTAGGCCCCGGCGATGACCTCGCCTTCGGAGGTGAGCACGCGCGGCGGTGTCAATGCCTGGTAGGACCTGAACGCGCGCCTGCGCTGCGAGATCAGCTGGTCACTGACCTCGTGTGAGCGCACGACGTCGGCGAGCTCCTCGAGCGTGAGGTAGAAGATGTCCTCCTTCTCGGTGAGCACGTCGGCCGCGACGAGGCGGTCGGCCTCTTCCAGCAGAGCCTGCTTGTAGGCGACGTAGCGGCTGACGATGCCGTATTTCGGATACTCGCGATAGCCGATGAACGTCCGGACGCGGTCAATCATTCGCTTGGCATCCTGCGCCTTCTGTTCTCCGCCCGGCAGGGCCCGCAGACGCTCGAGCAGCTCCTGCTCCTTGTCCCAGGCCTCCTGCCGTCCTTGCTCGAACCGCCGCTGACCTGCGCCCGGCTCGAAGTTCTTGATGTTCCCGACAAGCAGTGGCACGAGCGTGGAGGGGCGTTCGCCCCACCGAGGCCTGGTGATGTCGATCTCGCCGACGCAGCGCATCCCGTACTTGTCGAGGTAGCCCCGGATCGCATCCCGGGCCTGTGGTCCGCCGGCGAGCGGCGTCAGCTGATCGAGGAAGTCGTCGTCCTCGACGTGTTCCAGGAACGCCACGACCTCCGGGTACGGGCGGATCACGTCCGCGACCTCGAGGAGCGCCAGCCCCATCTCGGACGTGACGTTCCCGGGGGCAGATTGCGTCAGCGTGTCGGCCGCGTTCTTCTCGCCCAGCCACGACTCGAACCGCTCGTTGAGCCACCACGTGGCCTCCATCCCGGCCATGATCGCCTGGTGGCTGCGCGGATCGAACAGCAGCCGCTTGAGCTCCTGGATGTCGGCCAGGATGAACTCGAGCAGCGCCGGCCCGGACTTTGTCCGGATGTCGCGCCTCACCGCCGCGATCGAAGCCTGGCTGTGCTCGATCAGCTCGGCGACGATCGCCGGATCGGTCTCGATCGGGTCTGGAGGAGTGACGGCAGGCGGCGCGGCCGTAGCCTCGTCCGGGACCGACGCGACGAAGTCGCCGCGCTCGACGAGCGTCTCCAGCGCGTCCCCGATCAGCGGATCGGATTGGGCAAGGGCGAGGAGCCCTGCGCGCCTCGCCGGCGACGCAAGTCTCTGGGCGACGTCCACGAACAGCCTCCCACCTGCCTCGTACATGCGTGGGAGGGCCGTCAGCTGGAAGAGGGACAGCCCGAGGGGCTTCATCGGGTCGGTCATCATCTGCTGATGACCGACGGAGACGTAGACGTGTTTATCTCCGTCACCGGCCGCGGGGATCGGGAACAACGTCGTGATCGGCCGGCTCTGGACTATCTCGAAGCCATCGTCGCCCAGGCACCACTCGATGTCCTGGGGACAGTCGAAGTGCGCTTCAACGCGCCGGCCCAGCTGCGCGAGAAGCACGACCTCGGTGTCCGTCAGCGCGGGCTGGTCCTGCCGCTCGGCCTCGATCGTCTGCTCCTGTGTCCCGCTCGCCGCCGACGCTTGGATCGCGAGCTGTTTGGTGGCGACAGCCTTGGCGACGACTTCGCCGTCGCGCACCTTGTACACGTCGGGGTTGACCAGGCCCGAGACCAGGGCTTCACCGAGCCCGAAGCTCGCCTCGATGGAAGCGACCTTGCGGTTCGACGTGATCGGGTCGGCTGTGAACAGGATGCCGGCCGCATGCGGGAAGACCATCCGCTGCACCACGACGGCCATCTGGACGTTTCCGTGATCGAAGCCGTGTCGCAGACGGTAGGTCACGGCCCGCTCGGTGAAGAGCGAGGCCCAGCTTCGGCTGACGTGCTCGAGGATCGCCGCCGAGCCCACGATGTTCAGGTACGTATCGTGCTGGCCGGCAAAGGATGCGGTCGGCAAGTCCTCCGCCGTCGCGCTGGATCGGACGGCATAGGCGGCCTGTTCGCCGAGTCCGACGAGCGGGCGCGTGATCGCCGATGCCAGATCCTGCGGGATCTCCGTCCCCTCGAGGGTCTCGCGGATCTCGGCGCTGAGCGTTCGGATCGCCTCGCGATCATCCGGCGTCAGGCGCGACAGCCGATCGAGTCGATCGTTGATCGCCGGCGCCTCCGCCAGGATCCGTTGAAAGGCGTCCGTCGTCACGCAAAAGCCAGGCGGCACGCGGATGCCGTCGATCCGCGAAAGCTCACCGAGGCGCGCCCCCTTGCCGCCGACTGCCGCGACCTGCGTCTGGTCAATCTCGTGGAAGTCCAACACGTAGTCACCCATCCGCTCACCTCCCTCGGAGTTGTCGCAGCCAACTCCGTTTGTGTCCTGTGTTTCACCGTGCGGCGGGCGATTATGCGGCACAAATCAAGGCCTCATGAGGGCCATCTATCTGGTATAAATTTGAGCTGGAGGGGACAGGAGCGCGAGCCGCGGTGTCACGCTTCCGGGGGGTGTGACGGGGTCTGCGACGGTGGCTGTGTCACGCGCTCGGGCTCTGCAGGATCTGCGCGGCGTGCTGGGCGCGGTGATAGTGCTCGTCACCCGCACAGTCGACGTCGGGCGGCGGCAGCCGCGGCGGTCACCCGAGTGCGGCGGCTTCGGCGGCCGCGGAGGGCTTGACTTCGGGCAGGCGCATCATCCAGAAGGAGTTGAACAGCCCGAGCCCTCCGGCCAGGATCGGGATCAGCAATGCCACCTGGAGCGCGAGGTTCGTGGAGTCGTTGTTGATCTTGAGGATCTCGTCCTGGACTGCGGGAGGCTCGCCGGCGACGAGCTTTGTGAGCTGGGTGTTGCTCATGACCTCGGCGTTGTTCTCCAGCGACTTTGAGATCTGCTGCTTCTGCGATGACGGGATCACGGTGCTGTCGTTGACCATGTTGGTGAACGCCAGGGAGAGGGTTGCCAACCGGATGCCGCCCGCTATCGCCAGGCCGAATGAGAGGCCGAACGAGCCGGCTGCGGAGTTGACTCCGGCTGCCTCGCTGACCCGCTGCTCGTCGATCGGGGCGAGCGTGTAGTTGTTGAGCTGGGAGACGAGCAGGCCGAGCCCCGCTCCGGCGATCATCAGGGGGACGAGGAGGTACCAGCCTGAGCTTGCTCTCGGGACGATCGGGATCAGCAGCGCCATGCCCAGAGTGCTGAGCGCGAACCCGATGCGGATGATGCTCGCCGAGCGTCGGTGCCCGGCTCGCTTTCCGGCGAGGATCGCCATCGCGAACATCGTCAGCGAGAGCGGGGCCAGGGACAGCCCGGTCTGCATCGCGTTGTACTCGAGCTTGATCTGCAGGAAGATCGGAAGGGCGATCATTGCGCCACCCAGAGTGATGTTCTGCAGCGTCTGGCCGGATATCCCGAGCCGGAAGTTCGGGAGCCGGAACAGGTCTGGGTCGAGCACCGTGACCTTGCCCTCGTGGTGGCGTCGCACGAGCCAGCGGGCGAACGCTGCCAGCGCCAGCGCGCCGAGCACGATCAGCAGCACGACGTAGTCGCCGCCCTCCTGCCAGACCAGGATGCCTAGCACCACACCGCCCATGCCCAGGACCGAGAGGATCGCTCCGACGACGTCAAACCGGCGGTCGCCCGTGTACGGGACGTCCCTGACGAGCTTGATCTGCGAGAGGACGATCGCGATCACGATCACCTCGAGCAGGAAGCCAACGCGCCAGGACAGATAGGTCGTCAGAAAGCCCCCGAGCAGTGGGCCGACCGCCGCGGCGATCGCGGCCGCCGCTCCGACCAGCGCGTAGGTCTTCTTCTGGGCGGCCCCTTCGAAGTTGCCGTGGATCAGTGACTGCATGGCCGGCAGCAAGAGCGAGGCGCCTAGGCCGCCGATGATCGCCCAGAAGATCACGACGGCGGTGATGCCCTGGGCCAGGGTCATCGCGAGCGCACCGACGGCATAGGCCAGCAGGCCCAGGATGTACGCCCGCTTGCGGCCGATCAGATCTCCGACCTTGCTGTTGATCAGGATGAACGCCGCCGAGATCAGCGCCTCGAGCGCGATCGCGGACTGAACCGAGCTCACCGTCGTGCCGAGATCGTGAACCACGGCTGAGATCGACACGTTCATCAGCGACGTGTCAACGACCAGCACGAACATCGCCATCGCCAGCAACAGGCGCCGGTTCCCCGCCCCCGCCTCAGGGGCGTCTAGAGCTTGGTCATCGGCCATTGGATGCCATCCATCGCGCGGGGAGAAGAGCGGTCACCTGGTCACCTCCTGCCATCAAGCGGGATCCGGACGGAACTGCCACGCCGGGAGGCCGAGCGTATTCGTTTCGTACGAATAGACGACTCCGGCTGCGGGCTCGGCACGACGCTCCTCGTCGCTTCAGTTCTCGGATGCGCGGGTGATGTGCCCGCCGAAGCCGAACTACCACCAGGAGATCAGCGGGCTGGCAGCCGAGCTCGTTGCCCTGACCCGTTGTGGGTGACGCGACAGGACTCCGGATACGCGAACGTATTGTTTGCGTGGCGTGATGGTTGACGATTCCAAGCACGGCGCGCAACGCGGGCGCGATTCTGGCGGCCGGGACGGGCTTCCGCCGTTGGCGGAGGCCAAGCTGGCGGTGCCGAGTGTCCGTCACGGGGTGGTGCATCGGCCGCCGCTTCGGCGGGCGCTCGATGCGGGCCGGGACGCGTCGCTGACACTGGCGGCGGCGCCCGCCGGGTACGGCAAGACGACGGCGGTGCGCGCCTGGGGCGCAGGTCTGAATGTGGCGCCGGCGTGGGTCACGCTTGAGTGCCCGCTCGACAAGTGCATTCTCGCCGCTGTGGTTGACCGGAACCATCGGCTGATGGTCGAATGCGCAGCGACCGGATGAGGGCCGCCTTCGAACGGCTGACTCTCAGGCGCGTGGCGGCCGACACGGCGCTGACCGTGAACGGTCACGATCAAGCCCAGGACGCGTAAGGCTCGCGGTGGAATTGCGCTCGTTGCCCGGCGTGCGAGCAGCTTCGACCTACAAGCTCTCGTGGCTGCGCCACGACGTGATTGCGGGAATCGTCCTCACGACGCTGCTGGTGCCGCAGGGAATGGCCTACGCCGAGCTTGCGGGCCTGCCCGCGATCACCGGGCTCTATACCACGATCCTCTGTCTTGTCGGCTACGCCCTGGCCGGACCCTCGCGGATCCTCGTCCTCGGGCCGGATTCCTCGCTGGGTCCGATGATCGCGGCGACGATCCTCCCGATTCTCGGGTCAAACGGCAGCCCGGAGCGGGCGATCGCGCTGGCGTCGATGCTCGCGCTGATCGTCGGGGCGATCATGATCACCGCCGGAGCCCTGAAACTCGGGTTCGTTGCGGACCTGCTCTCCAAGCCGACGCAGATCGGCTACATGAACGGCCTGGCGCTGACGATCCTGATCGGGCAGCTGCCAAAGCTGTTTGGATTCTCCACCGATGCGAACGGGTTGATCAACGAGGCGAAGGCCTTCGTGAACGGGCTCGCATCGGGCGAGGCGGTTGGTGCCGCCGTTGCCATCGGACTATTCAGCCTGGTGCTGATTCTGGCGCTGGGCCGGTGGCTTCCTCGCATTCCTGGGGTCCTGGTGGCGGTCGTCGCGGCGATCGCAGCGAGCACGGTGTTTGACCTGTCCAGCCATGGTGTCGCGCTGGTCGGATCGCTCCCCAAGGGATTCCCGCCGCTGACTGTGCCCAGCCCGATCTCAGATCTGCCGTTGCTGATCGCGGGCGCGTTGGGCATTTCGCTGGTCGCGCTCACCGACACCATGTCCACCGCGTCGTCGTTCGCCGCGCGCACCGGACAGGAGGTCGACGGTAACGGCGAGATGATCGGGATCGGCGCGGCGAACGTCGCGGCGGGCTTCTTTCAGGGCTTCCCGGTCAGCACGAGCGGGTCGCGGACCGCGGTCGCCGAGCAGGCGGGCGCCAAGACGCAGCTCACCGGAGTGGTCGGAGCCGGGCTGATTGTCGTGATGCTGATGTTCGTGCCCGGGCTGCTCAAGAACCTGCCCAATCCGACGCTTGCCGCCGTCGTGATCGCCGCATCACTGTCGCTGGCTGATCTGCCGGGAACGCTGCGACTGTGGCGCCAGCGACGCGTCGAGTTCGCGTTGTCAGTCACGGCTTTTCTGGGTGTGGCGCTCCTGGGGGTCCTGCAGGGGATCGCGGTGGCGGTCACGCTCTCGATCCTGAACGTGTTCCGACGAGCATGGTGGCCCTACCAGACCACCCTCGGTCGCGTCCCGGGGATGCCGGGGCAGCACGACCGCGCCCTGCACCCAGAGGCCGAACAGATTCCCGGCCTCGTGATCTTCCGCTTCGACGCTCCTCTGTTCTTCGCCAATGCGCGCACGTTTCGCGATCAGATCCGCCACCTCGCCGCCGCCCAACCGCGCCCGCAATGGATCGTGATCGCCGCGGAACCGATCACCGACGTTGACACCACAGCGGCCGACATGCTCGCCGAGCTCGACGAGCAACTCAACGCAGACGGGACCTTTCTGGTATTCGCCGAACTCAAGGATCCCGTCCGCGACAAGCTCGAACGCTACGAGCTGATCGGTCCGCTCGATCCTCGTCACTTCTTCCCGACCCTCGATGCCGCTGTTGACGCGTTCCGTCAACAGACCGGCGGCGCATGGACGTCGACCGCCGAAACGCAATCACCGGGGTGAAGGACGCGCGGTTCTGCCCAGCGGGAGGTGCCACGTGGCATTCTCGGATCCGTGGCTGACAGAACTGTTGGATCGGAGCGGTGGATGGCCCTGTTCTTCGCGCTCGGCTCCGCGTGCTTTTTCATCGGTCCGTCTCCGGGGTACGCGCAGCTCGTCGGCGCGAGCGCCGATGCGATCACATTCTTCGTTGGCTCGATCCTGTTCACCGCCGGCGGAGCACTGCAAACCTGGATCGCGTTTCCGCAGCGCCATTCCGGCGCCGCGGGAAAGGCGGCATTTCGGGCGGCCGCGATCCAATCCGCCGGCACCCTGTTCTTCAACGTGACGACCTATCAGGCGCTGCACACATCCCTCTCGAACGCCAACTACAACCGACTCGTGTGGCGCCCGGACGCGTTCGGCTCGATCTGCTTCCTGGTCTCGGGTGCGATCGCCTATCACGCCTCGGCACGTAACGGCTGGCTCCCCAGGCGCGGGGAGCCGGGCTGGTGGGAGCCAGCGATCAACCTGCTCGGCTGCATCTTCTTCGGAATCTCCGCGATCGCCGGCTACCTCGTCCCATCGACCGGCTCGCTGCTCAACCTGGCGGCCGCGAACTGGAACACCGCGCTCGGAGCCGCATGCTTCCTGACCTGCGCGCTGGCCACACTGCTGACCGGCCGCAGCCACAAATTTCTGCGGCTGCGACGCCTGCACAGACTCGAACACGCGATCGAGCGCGACCGGGAGCGGATCGTTTGATAGCAGCGGTGCCAGGCTCGCGCCCGACCTCGCCTGATCGGATGGTCGCAGCCGGTGGTCGGACGTCGGGACACAGCCAACGGGTCAGCAACGAGAACCTGACCCGGTCTCTGACGAACGAGCAGCAGCCCCGACGGCCGTGCTTGGCAACTGAGGGGCAGTTCCCGATGGCCCGGGCAGGAGTCGAACCTGCGCGCGACGGATTATGAGTCCGCTGCTCTACCGCTGAGCTACCGGGCCGCGCCAGAGCAAGCTACCGAGCGTCGGGCACCATGACCAGCCGAGCGCTTGGCGGCCCCGGCGGCCGCGTTCGAGGTTATCCTTACCGGTGGCAATGCAGATCGCGACTCTGATGATCGGCTCGGGCAGCATCCTCGGCCTCGGGGACTCGCCGAGTGCGGGCGGACAGACGCTCGCGCTATTGCTCACGTTCCTCGGGATCGGGATCATCGCCAACGTGCTGATCGCCTACGCGATCGCTCAGGTTCTCGCCGAACGCAAGGAGAACCAGGAGCGCATGCGCCGGCTGCACGAGCGCCAGTAGCACCGCTTCGCCGGCCGCGGCCGGCGACCGCGATCTGGCTCGTGGGACGGACTCTGAAGGAACGACGGCTGCCGGCGTCGAAACAGACGGCTGCCGATGAAGCAAGCCTCCGTCCCGATCGCAAGTCCCGAGCTGGCTCAGGGCCACCAGGCGCTGTCGGCCTACATCCGGGCCCGGTTCGACGAGTTCTCGCGCTCTCAGAAGGACGTCGCCCAGTACATCGTCGACCATCTCGACGAGGCGGCCTTCCAGACGGCGGAGGAGCTGGCACGGCGGGCCAACACCTCATCGAGCACCGTCGTGCGGTTCTCGCAGGCGCTTGGATTCGAGGGGTTCCCCGAGCTCCAGCAGGCTGCGCGGGACGAGTACCGTCGCCGGCCGGTCGGCGCCACCGAGACGCTCGCGACCGCGGCGCCGCTGTTCTCGCTTGACCACACCGAGTTCGAGGCGGCGCTCGCCGCCGACCACGTCAACGTCGAGGACACCGCCCACAAGCTCTCGCGCTCCGATGTGGAGGCCGCGATCGACGCGATCGTCACCGCCGAGAAGGTATTGATCGCCGGCACCGACCAGATGGCGTTCTTCGCCAGCTACCTGCGTCACCTGTTGATGCTCCTGGACCTGCGCGCCGAGATCGTCGCCAGCCCGTCGCAGGAGGCGCTCGGGCGGCTGAGCAGGATCGACGCCACGACCCTCGTGGTCGGGCTGTCGGCGGGGCGACCGCACCCGCTGATCACACGGACGATGAAGCTGGCTCGCCACCGCAAGGCGCCGACGCTGGCGATCACCGACGCGACCCTGTCCGAAGTGGCGCGGCTGGCCCGGATTCGCCTCTACTACTCGTCCAACACGCCGGCCTTCGTGCGCTCGCACACGGCGTTGTTGTCGCTGATCCAGGCGCTGGCCTACGGGGTCTACGCCCGCGACGCGCAGCAGTACGACGTGCGGATCAAGGCCTTCCGGCTCAAGTAGCGCTCAGCGGCGGCTGACCAGCAGCGCCTGGGTGGCCCGGCCGATCCGGCCGTCGAGGTCCCAGAGGGTGCTCTCGGCGACGCCTACGCCCCCGAGCGCCACGCGCGTCTGTGATCGCAGTCCGACCCACTCGCCGCGTGGCTCGCGCTCCAGGTAGAGCGTCAGGTCGGGGTTGATGAACAGGTGCTTGTCCCAGGCGAGCACGCTCGCGATCCCGTTGCCGAAGTCGCCCGCCGCCGCGACGCGCTGCAGCGGCGTGATCTGCACCCCGGCGATGATCGGACGGCGCAGGCGAAACCACGCGGTCGCGCTCCCGGGCTCGCGGAATGCGCCCTCGACGAAGCGGATCTCGAGGGCGTCGGTGGCGAACATCGGCAGCCCGGCGTTGTCAAAGTCGTTGTCACGGCCAGCATCGGGCCCGGGGAACGGGACCGGCTCGGACGGGTGCTCGCCGACATCGCTGGGGCGGATTCGCAGCGCCCGCGCGCGAACGAACTCGGTCCCATCGTCGGCGGTGATCGCTGCATCCAGCAGCATCACGCGACGACCCGGCCGCGTCACCCGCACCGATGCCACCATGGCGCCGAGCGGGACCGGGCGCACGAACTCGTAGGTGACGCGCGCCAGGCGGAGGTCGGGCTGCGGCTCGCAGCGCTCGAACAGATGGGCCAGCAGTGCCGCCGGCGCCCCGCCGTGGAGGGCGTGCGGATCCCAGGGGCCGCGCCCTAGCTCGGTCGCCACGAACCGCTCGCCGTCGCGTACAAAGACGGATTCCAGACTCATCGTCGGACAACCTAGCGCCCAGGTACACTCAGCCCCGATGAGCGATAACGGCGAAACCCCGCGGCAAGAGGCAACCTTCACCGTCAAGGCCGGCCTGGCCGAGATGCTGAAGGGCGGCGTGATCATGGACGTCGTCACCGCCGAGCAGGCGAAGATCGCCGAGGACGCGGGCGCCGCGGCGGTGATGGCGCTCGAGCGGGTGCCGGCGGACATCCGCCGCGACGGCGGCGTGGCGCGGATGTCGGACCCGGAGATGATCCGCGGCATCCAGGCCGCGGTCACGATCCCGGTGATGGCCAAGGCGCGGATCGGACACTTCGCCGAGGCGCAAGTGCTCGAGGCGCTCGAGGTCGACTACATCGACGAGTCCGAGGTCCTGACTCCGGCCGACGAGGCCAACCACATCGACAAGTGGCAGTTCAAGGTCCCGTTCGTGTGCGGCGCCACCAACCTCGGTGAGGCGCTGCGCCGGATCGGCGAGGGCGCCGCGATGATCCGTTCCAAGGGCGAGGCCGGAACCGGGGACATCGTCGAGGCCGTCCGCCACCTGCGGATGATCAACGGCGCGATCCGGCGGCTCGGGACGCTCGAGCCGGGAGAGGTCGCGACCGCCGCCAAGGAGCTTGGCGCCCCGCTTGAGCTGGTGCGGCGGGTGGCCGCCGACGGCAAGCTGCCGGTGGTCCTGTTCTGCGCCGGCGGGATCGCCACCCCGCAGACGCGTCGCTGGTGATGCAGCTCGGAGCCGAGGGCGTGTTCGTCGGCTCGGGGATCTTCAAGTCCGAGGATCCCGACCGCCGGGCTCGCGCGATCGTCGAGGCGACCACGCACTACCGTGATCCCGCTCGGGTCGCGGCGGCGTCGACCGGGCTCGGGCAGCCGATGGTCAGCCTCGAGAGCTCAAAGCTCGAGTCAGAGCAGCTGCTGGCACCTCGCGGCTGGTAGCGGTGATTGGCCCAGACGCCGGACCCACGCCGTCGGCGCAGCCGGCGACCGGTCCAGACGCGGCATCTGCGCAGTCGGCGGAGCCGGTCGTCGGAGTGCTGGCTCTGCAGGGTGATTTCGAGGCTCACGCCCGGCTGCTGGAGCGAATCGGCGCGCGCGCTCGCGAGGTCCGCGTGCCGGCGGAGCTCGAAGGCCTGGACGGGCTCGTGATCCCGGGCGGTGAGTCGACCGTGATGACACTCGGGATCGAGCGCGAGGGGCTGGCCGGGCCGTTGCGCGAGCTTGCCAGGGCGGGGACGCCGGTGCTCGGCACGTGCGCCGGAATGATCATGCTCGACCGCCGCCACCTCGGGTTGCTCGACATCGAGGCCGAGCGCAATGCCTTCGGCCGGCAGCTGCGCTCATTCGAGGCCGAGCTCGAGTTCGACGGGCTGTCGGGCGGTCCCGTCCACGCCGTGTTCATCCGCGCTCCGTGGGTCTCGGCCCACGGCGACGAGGTCGAGGTGCTCGCGGCCGTCGACGGCCATCCGGTCGCCGTGCGCCAGGGCAACGTGGCGGCGGTCGCGTTTCACCCCGAGCTGTCCGGCGAGAGCCGACTGCACGCGCTGCTGCTGAGCTTGACGCCCCAGCGGCCGCCGGTGCGGTCAGACGGGTGAGCGCCCGGCTGGGCTCGCGCGGGTCAGACGGGGGTGCGCCGGCGGCGCTCGTAGGAGCGGAACTCGCGCTCGAACGTCGCCCAATCAAAGCGCGGCACGCCGTCCGGCTCGGGCGGCGGTTGCTCGCCGACGGGCTCGTCGCCGTCGGGCGGGTCCTCCTGATCGCGGCCGCGTGACAGCCACGCCGCCAGCGAGGAGATGATGATCCCGGCGCTGAACACCAGCCCGGCCAGCAGTGTGTGATCGGTGAGCTTGGCGAGCGCGCCGACGGCGTAGAGCATCAGCGCGCAGAGCATCAGCCGCCGCAGCTCCCGGATCGGGACGGAATGTCGCGGCGCCCGGGCGCAGGCGCTGAGCACGATCGCGACACAGAACGCGACCGCGAAGGCCACCCTCCAGGTCGCTGCTAGCCAGGCCACCATCCTCGCTTCCATGATGCCCCGCTGAGCGGAGAAATCAAGGGCAGCGGACGGTTGACGTCGCCGGCCTTACACCTCCAGGCCGTGGCGCATCGTGTTCTCGGTCACCGCCCGCTGGGCGACGAACTGCAGCAGGTAGTCGGGCCCGCCGGCCTTCATCCCGGTGCCTGAAAGGCGGTTGCCGCCGAACGGCTGGCGGCCGACCATCGCGCCGGTGATGCCCCGGTTCACGTAGAGGTTGCCGACCGGCGTGCTCTCCCTCACGCGACGGACGGTCGCGGGGTTGCGGGTGAACAGCCCCCCGGTGAGCGCGAACGCGAGCCCGTCGACGATCTCGCACGCGGCGTCGACGTCCCGGACCCGCTGGATGGCGAGCAGCGGACCGAAGATCTCCTCCTCGAGCACCGGCGAGCCGGCCGGAAGGTCGCCGGCGACCGTCGCGGGGCAGAACCAGCCGCCGCCGCCGGGAGGCTGCGCAGCGGCGACGATCGTCCCCTCGCGGGCGGCGAGTTCGGCGTAACGCGTGACCCGTTCCTGTGCGTCCCGGTCGATCACCGGCGGGACGTCGGTCCCGAGCTCCTGGGCTTGGCCGACGACCAGCACCTCGGCGGCGCCCGCGACCCGCTGCAGCAACTGGTCGGCGATCGCCTCGTGGACGAGCACGCGCGAGGCGGCCGAGCACTTCTGGCCGGCGAACGCGAACGCCGAGCCGACGATCCCGGGAACCGCCTCGTCGAGGTCAGCGTCGGCATCGACGATCACGCAGTTCTTGCCGCCGAGCTCTGCCACGACCTGCTTGAACTGGCGCTGCCCGTCGCCGACCTCGGCCGCCGCGCGAACGATCTCCTTGCCGACGGGCAGCGAGCCCGTGAACGCGATCGCCGCCACGTCAGGATGGCGCACCAGCGCGGCGCCGACGTCGCCCTCGCCCGGGAGCAGCCCCAGCGCTGCGGGTGGCACGCCACCCGCCCGCAGCGCCTCGACCAGCCACGAGGCGGTCCCTGGCGACTGCTCGGCGGGTTTGAGCACGACCGCGTTGCCGGTCATCAGGGCAGCTGACGTCATCCCGCACGGGATCGCGAGCGGGAAGTTCCATGGCGAGATCACCGCGACGACTCCGCGCGGGACGTAGGTGAGCTCGTTGCGCTCGCCCGCAACCTGGAGCAGCTCGCGGCCGCGGCCGAGCTCGAGCCCTGCACGCGCGTAGTACTCGAGGAAGTCGATCGCCTCGCAGACGTCGGCGTCGGCCTCCAGCCACGGCTTCGCGCATTCGCGCACCTCGAGTGCGGTCAGCTCGAGCCGGCGCTCGCGCAGCCAGGCGGCAGCGCCGATCAGCGCCTGCGCACGCTGCTCGACATCAGCCTCCCGCCACTGCGAAAAGCCACGGCGGGCCTCGGCGACGGCGGCCTGCACCTCGTCCGGGCGCGCGGCCGCAGCGCGGGCGACCAGTCGATCAGGGGCGCCGGGGTCGGTCGACGGGAGCTCGTCCCCGGCGCGCGCGTCGGTCCCGATCCTGACCGGCACCTCGAGCGGCAGCCGGCCATCGACGGCCGCGAGCGCGTCATCGAGCCGGGCGCGGACGGCCGCGCGGCGGAACTCGAGCACTGGCTCATTGGCGAACGGGGAAAGCACGGCGTTGACGTTAGTAGGGGCGCCGGCTGCAGCCGTCGACGGTGCAGCGCTTGCGGCGCCGGCCGCGGGCGAGCATGCGGACCGTAGGCGGAAAACCTGCGCCGAGCCCAGTAAAACGCCTACGGCCGCGGACCGTAGGCGGAAAACCTGCGCCCAGCCCAGTAAAACGCCTACGGCTGCGGACCGTAGGCGGAAAACCTGCGCCCAGCCCAGTAAAACG
The DNA here is from genome assembly GCA_963770885.1 of uncultured Solirubrobacterales bacterium. Taxonomy (GTDB): domain Bacteria; phylum Actinomycetota; class Thermoleophilia; order Solirubrobacterales; family Solirubrobacteraceae; genus Palsa-465. The sequence goes on from CAVYRI010000010.1 coordinate 18,762, forward strand.
GCTACGGCTCCGGGCTACGGGGCCGCGAGCAGCTGCTCGAGCGGCACGCCGCGCGCCTGCTCGGAGAGGAATGACTCGTTTGATGTGTTCTCGAGCAGCCGCCGCACGAGGTAGGCCATCCCGGCGACCAGGTCTCCGACCGGGCAGTAGGTCCGGACCCGGTAGCCCCGAGCCGCGAGCGCGTGCTGGAGCTCGTCACCGAGGCCGCGCAGGACCTGCAGCTCGAGATCGCGGTTTTCGCCGCCCGAGACGCTGTTGACCGCGATCGCGTGCGAGACCGAGCGCAGGTTGTGCGATGCGATCGCGACGCGCAGCGACGGGCGCGCGGCGAGCAGCACCCGGGTCAGCGCCTCGAAGTTGCGGTCGCATTCGTGCTTGTCCTCGAACACCGGCACCGGCCATCCGTGCTGGCGGGCCTGGACGAGCTCGTGGTCCCAATAGGCGCCCTTGACGAGCCTGACGGTCAACGGCGGCACGCGCCGAGTACGCCGGGCCCAGGCGACCACCTGGGCGGCCTGGTCGGGTGAGTCGCGCAGATATGCCTGCAGCACGAGCCCCGCGGATGGGCCATCGAGGAACTCGTCCTCGTCGAGCAGTTCGAGCACGAGCTCGAGCACCGCCTCGCGCGAGTCGAGCGACTCCATGTCGATGTGCAGGTGCGCGCCGGCCGCCTTCGCCTGGCGCAGCAGCGGGCGCAGCCGGGCCGCGGCGTCGAGCTGGCCGCGGATCGGCGCGTCGGGCCGCAGCAGCGGCGTCAGCGCCGAGACCTTGACGCACACGTTGGCGCGCGGCAGCGTCCCGATCGCGTCGGTCTCGAGCATCTCGCGGGCGGGCCAGTGGCTGGTCGCGGGGGCCAGCTCTGCGATCGCCTCCGAGCAGCGAGCGGCGTAGCGATCTGCCTCGGCCTCGGTGACCGTCGCCTCGCCGAGCAGGTCAACCGAGCTCGCGACGCCGTGCTCCCACAGTCCGCGCAGGGTCGCGAGCGCCGCGGCGGGCGTCTCGCCGACGATGAACCGGTGTGCGAGATGCTTGACGCCGCCGGCGGCGGCGGCGCCGAGCGCCGCGCGGCCTGCCTTCGTGTTCGAGATCCGCATCGCCGCCGACAGCGTCGGAGGGGTGTCGGGGACCTCCTCCAGGAAGCCGGTCAGGTGGCGGGCGAGGTCATCAAGTGACCGGCAGGCCGGCACCACGTCCACGAACCTGAACAGCGCCGCACGCAGCTCGCGATCACCGGACGCCATCTCCATCGCCCGCGCGTCAAGCGCTCGGACGGGATGGCGTGAGGTCGACGGAAACGAGGCCGCGAGCTCGGTGCCGACGCGGCGCAGCTCCTGCTCGACCGCGGCGTGGTTGGGCTCCGCGTCGCTCAGGGGTCCCGGCTGGGTCTCCGAGCTCACGGGTTACCCGCGGCTTTCCGTTTGGGGTCGCCAGCTCACGTTTTCACAGGATCCGCTTGCTGGTCTGACGGCGTCGCGAGCGTGGCACGCTCGACAGCCTCCCAGCTGGTCTCACGCCGGCGCTCGGCCTCGTCGGCAGCGCCTCCCCCTCGAAGTCCGAACAACCGCTTTCGCACCAGCAGGTAGATGACGACCGCCAGGTTGATCAAGAAGCCGATCACCTTGAGCACGGTGGGGCGGCTGGAGATCTCATAGATCTCGAGTGGCAGCAGGACCGTCGTCGAGACGAACGTCAGATATTCGGCCCACCGCTTCATCTTCCACAGACCGATCGCCTCCGCCCCTTCGAGCAGCGCGTAGGCCAGCAGCGCGACTCCGACGACGTGCAATGTCCCGGTGCGCAGCGTGAACAGCTTGTCGAGCTCGCGGACGATCCCGACGTGACCGGAGGTCTGGACCGGCCCGCCGGCGACGCCACCCTGGATTGCGGTCAGGATCCGATAGTAGGCGGCCTTCAGCTGCGCGCGGTCTGACGCGAACACGAGCACGGCCACCCCGAGCAGCGACAGCACCAGGAAGTGGATCACCCGATCGATCGCGATCAGCCGCAGGACGATCTTGTCGCGCAGCGCCTTGCCCCGCAGCGGCACGGCGATCTCGGAGCGATCGGGCGGGTGCTCGTGTACCCCGTGCTGGGGCCGCGGCAGCGCCACCCAGCAGTCGCAGCGCAGACAGCGATGCCAGCGGATGTCGCCGATCTCGCGGACGAGCAACGCGTCCTCGTCGCGGATCGTCTCGGCGTCACGCCCGACGAGCACGTGGCCCGAGACGCCGCACACGATCAACTCCCAGTCGAACTGGCGCCGCCGTCGTGGGTGCTGAGTGCCTGGCTGTGCGCGCACGTCAGCTGAGGATGTTGACGGCTCGGGCGACGATCAAACCGATCGTGACCAGCGCCGTCAGCGCCTGGGCGCTCATCAGCCACTTCGCGGCCACGGTCAACGGCATCGTGTCGGTGGGGCTGAAGGCGGTCGCGTTGGTGAACGACGTGTAGAGGTAGTCCACCAGGGTCGGTCGCCAGTCCGGTGGCGCATATTGGCGCTCGGTCATCTGCACGAACAGGAAGTCGGGTAGCCGCTCGTCGCGGCTCCAGCGCGCCAGCGGGCCGCCGCGGTCAAGCTGCCAGTACCAGAGTCCGAACAGCAGCACGTTGGTCACCCACAGCACGACCCCCGAGCCGATCAGCTCGCGGCCACCGGCCTTGCCCCCCTTTAGCAGGTAGTGGGAGAGCAGCACGAGCGAGATCATGTTCATCAGGCTGACGAGCGCGATCAGCGAGATCGAGGCCCGGCGCCGCGCCTGGGAGTGGCGCCAGCGTGGGTGGGGCGAGACGGCAATCAGCGCGATCAGGACCAGCGCCTCGAGACCGGGCAGCAGCCAGAACGGGCCGACCGTGAGCTTGTTGGTGAGCGCGAACTGGAGCGTGATCGCGCAGGCCGCGACGATCTGCGCGCCCCACCAGGGGTCGGTCTTCTCGATCTCATCGCGGACTCGGTCCTTGTCCGAACGGCGTCCTGCGCCGGCGCTCATCGTGGCTGGATGGTGTCACGGTCACGGGACGGGGTGGGGAGGAGGTGGCCCCCCGATACCCGAACATGAACAGATGGCCAGCCACAGGATCCGGGCCGCCGCAGTCGCCGGCGTGATGGCGTGGGTACTCGCCGGCTGCGGGGGCTCGGGCTCGACCACGACTTCGTCAGCTCCGCCGAGCTCGACCACGAGCACTCAGAGCTCAGCCACTCAGTCAACCCAGGCATCGATCACGACGAGCGCGGGCACGAACACGGCCGCCAGCACCACGTCTGGGGCCACCACGACGAGCTCCGGGCCGCCGCCGTGCACCGCCGCCGACCTGGCGCTGTCGTTCCTCGGAGGCCAGGGGGCGACGGGGCACGGCGAACTCGGCTACGCGCTGCGCAATACGCAGGACACGAGCTGCAACACGATCGGCTATCCCGGGATCCAATTTGAGTCGAAGTCGGGCTCGCCGCTGCCCACCAAGCCGATCCACACGACGACGGACTTCTTCGGTCATACGACGCTGCACAAACTGATCGTCGACCCTGGCCAGACGGTCTCGTTCCGGCTCGGCGTCACCCATGGGGCAGCGTCGACCGCGCACTGCGCAACGGCCTACGGGCTGGCCGTGATCGCGCCCAACGACACCGCGACCCTGAGGACGTCGATGCCGGGCGGCGCATTCGAATGCGAGACGGCGACGGTGTCGCCGATCCAGCCCGGGACGTCCGCCTACCGCTGACCGTCCCGGCGCCTCGGCGCGCGGCCCCAGGCCGGGCCGTGGGTCAGCATGTGGGTGATGTCGGCCGCTGGCACGGGCCGAGAGAAGTAGAACCCCTGGACGAGGTCACACCCGAGCCGGGTCAGCTCGGCGACCTGGGTCTCGGTCTCGGCTCCCTCGCCGACGACCTCGAGCGAGAGCGCGTGAGCCATCGCGATGATCGCCTCGGTGATCGCCGTGTCGCGCGGCTCGGTGCCGAGCCCGTCGACGAACGAGCTGTCGACCTTGAGCGCGTTGATCGGCAGCCGTGTCAGATAGGACAGCGACGAGTAGCCGGTTCCGAAGTCGTCGAGCACCAGCCGGGCGCCGATCGCCTTGAGCGCCTCGAGCACGTCGCTGAGCCCGTCCGCGTCGGCCAGCATCACGCTCTCGGTGATCTCCAAGGACAGGCACGCGGGCTCGAGGCCGGATGCACGAAGCGCGCCATCGACGGTCACGGCGAGGCTTGGGTCCGACACCTGGACGGCCGAGAGGTTGACCGACATCGAGATCGGCGGCGCGTCGGGACGCATGTTGTACCAGTGCGCGGCCTGGCGGCAGGCGCGGTCGAGCACCCAGTGCCCGATCGGCTCGATCAGCCCGTTCTCCTCCGCCACTCCGATGAAGTCGGCCGGCGCGATCCGGCCCCGGGCCGGGTGCTCCCAGCGGATCAGGGCCTCGACGCCGACGACCGAGTGGTCGCGCAGCGAGACCACGGGCTGGTAGTCGAGCGTCAACTCGTCGCGCTCGAGCGCCCGACGCAGGTCGTTCTCGACCTGCAGCCGCGAGATCGCCCGGCCGCGCATGCCGACGTCGAACAGCTCATAGCGGGCTCGACCAAGCTCCTTGGCGCGATTCATCGCCGCATCGGCGTCACGGATCAGGTCGTCGGCGATCTCGCGCCCGTCGGCGAGCGCGATGCCGATGCTGGTGGTCACGAAGTGCTCGTTGTCGTCGAGCACGAACGGGCGGCCGAACACGCCGGCGATCCGCTGCGCCATCTCGACGGCGTCACGCTCGTCGGCAACCTCCTCGAGCAGGATCCCGAACTCATCGCCGCCGAACCGCGCGACCGTGTCGCTCGAGCGGATCGCCTGCTTGAGCCGGGGAGCGGCCGCCGCGAGCAGCTCATCGCCAGTCTTGTGGCCGAGGCTGTCATTGACGAGCTTGAAGCGGTCGAGGTCGAGCACCAAGACCGCGGTCAGCGAACGCCGGCGACGCTGGCGTTCGATCGCGTGCTGGAGGCGATCGAGGAACAGGACGCGATTGGGAAGTCCGGTGAGCTGGTCGTGAAGCGCACGGTGGCGGATGTCGTCATCGGTCAGCTGGCGCTCGAACGTGTCGCCGAGGACGTTGGCCAGCGACTGCACGAAGTCGACATCGCCGGCGGTGAACTCGCGCGCTCGGGTGCTGTGGATTCCGAGCACGCCGAACGGGCTGCGCCGGCCCTCGATCATCACCGTCAGCCCGCTGCGCGCGGCGTGCTCGCTCATGATCGGCGAGCGGCCGAAGCGGGTCTCCTGCTTCCAATCGGTGACGATCACCGGACCTCCGGTCCTGACCGTGTAGCCGACCTGGGAGTCCTTGCCGCCGCGGATCGGCTCGTTGACGAGGTTCTCGCGCAGGCCGTAGGTGCAGCGCAGCACGAATCCGTCGTGCTCAGGCAGGTGCTCGATCACCCCCGCCATCTCCATCCTGAGCAGGTGCGCGGCCGCGATGATCGCCTCCTGCATCAGGTCGGAGGTGCTGGCGCCCTCGAGCGCATGCTCGCCCAGCCGGGCGACCGCCGCCTGCTGTGCGGCGCGGAGCTCGAGCTCGGCTTCGGCCTCCTTCTGGTCGGTTATGTCCGACATCACTCCGTGCCAGCACTTGGCGCCGTGATCGTCATCCACCAGCAGCGCGTCATCGCGGACCCAGACGACGTGACCGTCGCGGTGCAGCAGCCGGTACTCGAACGCGCCGGCAGACGGGTCGCCGTCGACGACGCGGTTCTCCAGTTCGATGATCCGCCCTCGATCGTCGGGGTGAAGACGGCTGGCCCAAAGCCCCGGGTCCGCGCACCACTCTTCGGGCGAGAAGCCGAGGATCCCCTTGATCTGGGGACTTACGTAACGCCAGGCGCCATATTCGCCCGCGTCGGCGGCATACAGGATCGCGGGTACGCGGTGCAGAAGACGGCGCTGGTAGCCGTCATCGAAACGCTCCCTGTGTGCTCGGGACGACGCCGGCCGCGGGCGGGCGTCACCGAGGCTCGGAGACCTCGCAGACATGTCCGAGTCCTCATCGGCGTCAACGGGTCCGATCGCAATCCGTAGAAACCCGCAATCCGCGCGATTCCAACGGGCGATTGCAGCTAGTCCGAGAGCGCCTCAAAGCGCGTCACGCTGCCGTCATCAAGCTGGCCCACGCGTCCTGACTCGATCAGCAGATCGACGTGGCCTAGCACCTCCGAGATCGTCAAAAACGCCTGCGTAACGGCGACGTTGCCCCACATCCGCAGCGCCAGCTCGTAGGCGGTCAGAGGGCCGTCGCGCAGCATCTCAAACAGCTTGTCCGCGCGCCGCGCATGCATCCGCAAGCGCTCGTCGATCAACGCGACATGGTCGATGACCGGCTCGCCGTGTCCGGTCAGCACAAGGTCCAGGTCGAGCTCGCGGGTGGCGCGCATCGACTCGATGTAGCGGATCAGCGCCCTCGGCCGCTCGTCCGAGGGCTCGGCCGTCAACGGCCGGCTGATCAGTGGGTTTGACGAGATGTGAGCGAGCAGGTGATCGCCCGCGATCAGCATCCTGCGATCACGGTCCCAGAAGACCGTGTCCGAGGGGCTATGACCCGGCCGGTGCGCAACGCGCAGGGTTCTGTCGGCGAACGCGAGTTCGTCGCCGTCGCGCAGCGGCCGCGTCACATGACCGCTGGACCCGAAGGCCCGAAACGATGCGCCGACCGAGCTGAGCGCGGTCGCGAGGTCGGCCGGGACGCCGTTGGCGCGCATGATCTCCATGGCGAACTCGTCATCGGCGGTCGCGCTGGCGCTGAAGTTGCTCAGATACGGGGCCAGCAGGTGAAAGGCAGCCACCTCGGCCCCCGAGCGTCGCGCGAGGATCTCCAGCAGGCCGAGGTGGTCCATGTGCTGGTGGGTGATCACGATCAGCTCGAGGTCGGAGATCCCGTGACCGAGCGCGTTCAGGGCACGCTCGAGCTCGTCGAGCGACTTGCCCGAGTTGGGGCCGGTGTCGACCAGCGTCAGCGGCCGATCCTCGATCAGGTAGCAGTTGACCCGCCCGACCAGGAACGGGGTCGGGACCGCGATCGTGTGGATCCCGGCCGTCGCGGCGGCGGCCACGGACTGCTCGGCCCCCTCACCGGCGCGCCGCGCCTCGGTCACGAGCGGATCACGCTCAGCAGCTGATCGCGGTGGAACTCCATGTCCGCGCGCGAGCGCAGCGACTCCAGACACAGCCGCAACAGTGGCTCTGTGTTCGAGGGGCGCACATTGAAGTGCCAGTCGTCGTAGTCGACCGAGACCCCATCAAGCCGGCTCTGGCGCCCATCGGCATACTGCTCGGCGAGCTCCTCGAGCTTGGCGGCCGGGTCAGAGACCTCGCTGTTGATCTCTCCGGAGATGAAGTAGCGCGACCGGTATGGCTCCAGCAGCTCCGACATCCGTACCCGGCGGCGTGACAGCAGCTCGAGGATCAGCAGCGCGGGCAGTGTGCCCGAGTCCGCGCAGTAGAAATCGCGGAAGTAGTAGTGGCCCGACACCTCGCCGCCGAAGACCGCGTGCTCGGCTCGCATTCGGCTCTTGAAGAATGCGTGGCCGACGCGGTTGACAAGCGCGTGTCCGCCCGCCTCGCGTGCCGTGTCGGCGACAGCGCGGCTCGCGCGGACGTCATAGAGGACGGTCGCCCCCGGTTCCTTCTCGAGCATCGACCCGCTCAGCAGCGCGGTCAGGAAGTCACCGTCGACAAATGCTCCCGCTTCATCGATGAAGAAGCAGCGGTCGGCATCACCGTCCCAGGCGATCCCCAGGTCGGCCCCGCGGCGCGTGACCTCGCTCATGATGAACTCGCGGTTCTCGGGCAGCAGCGGGTTGGGCTCGTGGTCGGGGAACTCCCCGTTCGGGGTCCAGTAGGCCTCGATCAGGTCGAGGCCCAGCCGCTGCAGCAGCGGTCCGACCATCGGCCCCGCCATCCCGTTGCCGCCGTCGACGACCACCTTGAGCCCCAGCACGGCGTCGCGGTCGATGAACGCCAGCGCCGCCTCATGAAACTCGTCCATGATCGCGACCTCCTGCACCGTGCCGCCGCCCGGCGGGTCGCCGAGACCGCCTTCGATCCGGTCCCGGACGTCGCCGATGCCGGCGTCACCCGAGAGCGCGAGCGCGCCGCGGCCGACGAGCTTGGCGCCCGTATAGGACTTGGGGTTGTGCGATGCCGTGCACATCAGGCCGCCGTCGAGATCGCGCGAGCCGACCAGGTAGTAGAGGACCTCGGTCCCGACCTCGCCGGCGTCCAGCACCGTTGCGCCCTCGCTGCACATGCCGTCGCGATATGCGGCCGCCAGCTCGGGCGCCGTGAGCCGCATGTCGTGACCGAGCCCGAGCGTCAACGCGTGCGTCGCCTTGCCTTCGAGCGCCGCGATGACGCGCGTGAACGAACGCCCGATCGAGACCGCGGTCGCGCCGTCGATCTGGTCGCCGTAGATCCCTCGGATGTCGTACGCCTTGAAGATTGCGGGGTCCACGCGTTCGGTCATCCGCGGTGATGATGCCTGATAATCCGCCGCCGTGAGACCCAGCGTGGTGATCCTCTGCGGTGGCCGCGGAACCCGCCTGCAGCACCAGACACGCTCGATCCCCAAGCCGATGGTCGAGATCGGCGGCCATCCGATCCTGTGGCACGTGATCCAGATCTACCTCGCGCATCGCTTCACGCGCTTTCTGCTGCTGACCGGCCACCGGGGAGAGCAGATCCGCGAGTTCGTCCGCAATCAGGCATGGCCGGCCGAGGCCGAGATCCGCTGTCTTGACACCGGCGCCGACACCCCCACGGGCGGTCGGGTTCATCTGGCCGCCGCCGAATTGGACGACGGCGACTTCTGCCTCACATACGCCGACGGGGTCGCCGATATCGATCTCGAGGCACTGCTCGCCTACCACGCCGGACATGACGGCGCCGCGACGATGACCGTCGTTCAGCCCGAACTGCCGTTCGGGGTCGCCGAGCTCGACCCCGACGGAGTCGTCAGCGCCTTCTCGGAGAAGCCGCGCAGCGATCGCTGGGTCAACGGCGGCTTCCTCTGCCTGCGACCCGCGATGCTCGAGCTGCTGGGGCCCGACTCGGTGCTCGAGCGCGAGCCGCTGCAACGGCTGGCGGCCGGCCGCGGGCTTCGCGCCTTTCGCCACGAGGGCTTCTGGGACTGCATGGACACCTACAAGGACGCGGTCGCGCTCAACGATCTGTGGGCCGCCGGGGCGGCGCCGTGGAAGGTCTGGGCGTGAGCGGCCGCAGGGCGCTTGTCACCGGTGCCCACGGGCTGCTCGGCGGCTGGCTGGTCAAGGCGCTGCTCGACCAGGGGGCCGCGGTGGTCACTGTGCGCCAGCAGCAGCCGGTCCACTCGGCGCTGGAGATGCTGGGGCTCGAGCGCGAGATCGAGATCGTCGACGGAGACATCCGCGAGCCGGGGCTGATCGCCCGGGCACTGAAGCAGCACGCGGCCGACAGCGTCTTTCACCTCGCCGCCCAGACACAGGTCCCGACCGCCCTCAGTGACCCGGTCGCCACCTTCGAGACCAACATCCGTGGGACCTGGCTGCTGCTCGACGCGTGTCGTGGCCACGGCCCCGAGAGCGTGGTGGTCGCCTCATCGGACAAGGCCTACGGCCGTCAGGACCACCTGCCATACCGCGAGCAGCAGGGACTGGCGCCGAAGTTTCCCTACGACGTGTCCAAGGCGGCGGCCGATCTGCTGGCGCGCTCCTACTGGCATACGTACGAGCTGCCGGTGGCGGTGACGCGGTTTGCGAACCTCTACGGCGGAGGGGACACCAACCGCCTGCGGCTGGTCCCCGAGGCAGTGACCGCGGCACTCGCCGGGCGGCCTCCGGTGATCCGCTCCGACGGCTCGCCCGAGCGCGACTTTCTCTATGTCGAGGACGCCGCCGCCGCCTACCTCGACATCTGGCGGGCGTTGCTGGACGGACGGGGGGCCGGCGAGGCGTTCAACGCGGGCAGCGGGCAGCCGCGCCGCGTGGACGAACTCGTGGCCCTGATCTGCCGCCTGGCCGGGACCCAGGTCGAGCCCGAGGTCACGGGGCGTGGCGTGCCTCACGGCGAGATCGATCGCCAGTGGGTGGATGCGTCGAAGTTGACCCGCCTGACCGGCTGGACGCCTGCGGTCGACCTCGAAGAGGGCCTGCGGCGCACGATCGACTTCTACCGCCGGCACCCCGAGGCACTCCTATAGTTGTCGCCATGTCCGGTCACTCCAAATGGCATTCGATCAAGCACAAGAAGGCGATCGTCGACCAGCGCCGTGGCCAGCACTTCACCAAGCTCGCGCGCGCGATCACGGTCGCGGCCCGTGAGGGCGGCGGCGATCCCGAAGGCAATTCCGGGCTCGCGCTCGCGATCCAGAAGGCCCGCGATGCTTCGATGCCGAAGGACAACATCGAGCGCGCGATCGCCAAGGGAACCGGCGAGGGCGCCGACGCCGATCAGATCGAGAGCGTCGTCTACGAGGGATACGGGCCCGGCGGCGTGGCGCTGTTGATCGAGGCTCTGACCGACAATCGCAACCGCACCAGCGCCGACGTCAGGCACGCGTTCTCAAAGCACGGCGGCAACCTCGGCGAGCCCGGGTCGGTCGCCTACCTGTTCGACAAGCGGGGCGAGATCGTCGTCGACGCCTCGCGGTATGACGAGGACGACCTGATCGTTGCGATCGACGCCGGCGCCGAGGACATCAGCCTCGACGATGACGTGTACGAGATCGTCACCGAGCCCGGCGACCTGTCTGCGGTCCGCGGGGCGCTCACCGACGCCGACATCGAGATCGAGAGCGCCGACGTGACGCAGCGCCCCAAGTCCCGGGTCCCGGTCTCAGAGAGCGACGCGGCGCGCCTGTTGAAGCTGATCGACATGCTCGAGGAGTCAGACGACGTCGGCGCCGTGCACGCCAACTTCGACGTCGACGCCGCCGTGCTCGAGCGGATCGCCGGCTGAGCCCGGCGTCGCGGCTCATATCTCCTTCTTCAACAGAGCGGCGCGCTCCCCGCTACCCTCGTCCACGCCCATGATCAAGCCAATAACACTCACATGCGCCGTGACCGCGCTCGCCGCGGCGGTGGCGGGCTGCGGCAGCTCGACCGCCCCCGGCGTCCAACTCGCGCCCTCGCAGGGCGCAACCGCCGCCGCGGTCACGACGGCCAGCTCAACATCGACGGCCGCGACCAGCACCAGCGCGACCAGCACCAGCAGCACGCCGCTGCCGGCGGCGCTGAAGACCAAGCCGAAGGTCGTGCCGCCCTCGGGCCCGCCGCCGAAGAAGCTCGTTGTCAAGGACCTGATCAAGGGCACCGGCCCGGTCGCCAAGCCAGGCTCGACCGTCACCGTCCAGTACGTCGGCGTCCTCTACAAGGGCGGCAAGCAGTTCGACGCATCGTGGAACGACGGCAGCGGCCAGCCGGTCTCCTTGCCGCTGTCAGGTGTCATCAAGGGCTGGCAGCAGGGAATCCCCGGCATGCGCGTCGGCGGCCGGCGCGAGCTGATCATCCCGTCGGACCTCGGCTACGGCGCCACCGGCAGCCCGCCGAAGATCCCGGCTAACGCCGCGCTCGTGTTCGTGATCGACCTCCACGGGGTCTCCTAGCCTCGTCGCTCTGATCAGGCCCGGGCACCGTCTCGTCGGCGGAGTCCGGGCCGTCCAGGCGCGCCCGATAGAGCGCCACCGGGGCGGGTATCCCCCTCAGCCGGTGGCGCCCGGCGGACGACCACTGCAGCTCGCCGTCGCCCGCCGCGTCGCGGACCTCCTGTGTGCACAGCACGCTCCCGGGCCGCGCGATCCCGGTCACGCGGCTGGCGACGTTGACCGTGTTGCCGTAGTAGTCGCCGACCCGCAGCAGCGCCGGCCCGAGCGCGATCCCCGCCCGCAGGCTCGGCAACTCGGCCTCGGCGACCGCGTCGACAAACCGCAGCGCGACGGCCACCAGCGGGCCGGCCTCCGGGCTGACGAACATCGCGGCATCGCCGATCGTCTTGATCAGGCGCACCGGAGCCTCGGCCACCGAGGCCGCGAGCGCCGCCAGCCGGCTCGCAACGGTCCCCAGCTCGCGCAGCTCGACCTGACCACCGAGCCTGGTGAAGCCGACGAGGTCGGCGAAGCAGATCGCGAGCTCCTGACCGCCCGCGATATCGCCGCGCTCGAGCTCGACGCGTCCCAGCACCCCGCGGCGGACGCTGTCGGCCAGGTGCGCCTTGAAGGCGGCCACCAGCACCGGGGTCAGCGCCGGCGTCAGCTGCTCGGCGAGCTCGGCGAACCGGACCGCGACCTCGTCCTCGGTGTCGCCGGCGGCGAGGAACGCGTCGACGAACGATGCCGTGACGGTCGCCGACAGCCGCGCCATCGCCTCGCCGAGCACGCGCGTGATCTCGACGATCGCCTGTTCGTCGAAGCCGGCGTCGAGGAACAGCTTCGTCGAGCGGCCGGCGGCGATGTCCTCGTCAGAGAAGGCGCGTTCATCGGGGCCGACCTCGGGGAGCCCGAGCTGGCGTCGTATCCGGAGCAGCAGCTCGATCGGGATCCCGGCTCGCTCGTGCGCCTCGGCGGCCGTGTAGCTGCCGCCCAGGACGCGGTCGACCGCCAGCAGCGCAAGCCGGTTCTCGGCCACCGCGGTGCGCAGCTCGGGCAGCGTGAACCCCTGCTCGACAAGCCACGCCAGAAGCTGCTCGCGGGCGGCCCGCTGCTGACCCTGCAATCCCCCGAGCAGACCCTCCGCTTCGAAGTCCATCGCGGCATCCTTCCAGAGCTGGCCGTTCGCTAGGATCAACAATTCCTTGCGAGCGCTGTGACGTTGATGCGCTTGCCCAGATGAGCGACCTCAAAGCAAACATGCTCTCGATTCTGATGCCTGTCTACAACGAGCGCGAGCGCGTCGAGCGCGCGATCGCCGAGGTGCTCGCGACCGAGCTGCCGGCCGACTTCGAGCTGATCGTGGTCGACGATGGTTCGACTGACGGGACGCGCGAGATCCTGCGCGGCGGCGATTGGGATGGCCGCGTTCGACTGTTCGAGCACGAGCACAATCAGGGCAAGGGCGCCGCGATCCAGACCGCGCTCGGATACGCCAACGGAGAACTCTCGGCGATCTTCGATGCCGATCTCGAATACGACCCGGCCGATCTCGGCCTGCTGATGCCGCCGCTGCTCGACGGCAGGTCAAACGCCTGCTTCGGGGTGCGCGCGTTCGACGGCTATACGAGCCACTCGTTCTTGTTCGTGCTCGGCAACAAGGGCGTCACGCTCGCCTGCAACATGCTCTACAACGTCTACCTGCACGACATCATGACCTGCCACAAGATGATCCGGACTGACCTGTTCCGGAGTCTTTCGCTGCACTCGGCGGGGTTCGCGATCGAGCCGGAGATCACGGCGCGGCTGGTCCAGCGCCGCGAGCGGATCTTCGAGGTGCCGGTCCACTACCGTGCCCGGGCGACCGAGGAGGGCAAGAAGCTCACGGCGCTGGACGGGTTTCGCGTGATCGCGACGCTGCTCCGGTGTCGCTTCTCGCCCGCGGACTGATCACCGCGGCCGGCGGGTCTGGGCGCGGCGGCGCCGCGAGTGTCTGGCCAGTGGCGCCGGCGTAGGCCCGATCTGAACGGTCGAACGGTAGATCGACTGGATCAGCCCGAACAGCGGCGTCGGGTTGCCGAACTGGTCGATCTCGCCCTTCTGCACCCACGGTGGGTCGCCGAGCGGGTCGCCTCCGGTCCAGCCGGGCCGCGCGGCGAATGTCTGCAGCGCGAACCAGACCGCGCCCGCGAGGTACGGCTTGCTCGCGAACACGCCAAGGTGGTACTCGGCGGCGTTGGCCTGGAACTGGTAGGTGCCGCGCTCCTCGACCGGGCCGTTGCGGTTGGCCTCGAAGCCGAACTCGCTGACGAACAGCGCCTTGGATGGGTAACAGGCGTGCAGGCTGTCGAGGAACGGCCCCAGCTCGTCGCGATCGTCGGTGGTGCCGCCGCCGGCGTCGAACCACCCGAAGTAGTCGTTGAAGCCGATCACATCGAGCGGCGCGTAGGCCTGTTGGCAGGCGACTCCGGGCCAATCGGAGATCGCCATCCCGACCGGGCGCGTCGGATCGAGCTGGTGCGCGAGCGCCGCGGCACCGGCGATGTAGCTCGCCTCGGCGTCGCCGGGCGGCGTCGGGAGCTCGTTGCCGATGCTCCACAGCAGCACCGACGGGTGGTTCTGGTTGGTGAGGATGTTGTCGCGCAGCATCGCGTGCGCGTTGCTGAGCCAGGCCCTGTTGCGCAGATAGCGGCTGGCCGACTGATAGACGGGGATCTCGGACCACAGCAGGATCCCGTCCTGATCGGCGAGCTGCTCGATCTGCGGGTCCAGCGGATAGTGGGCGCGGATGATCGTCGCGCCTAGCTCGTGGGTCCAGCCGACCAGCGCGTCGAGCTGGGCGGGGGTCAGCGCTGCGCCGGTGGTCAGGTTCTGCTCTTGAAGGCTGACCCCCCGCAGGTGCACGATCCGTCCGTTGAGCTCGAGCTGGCCGCCGGCGGCGACGGTGATGCTGCGCACGCCGCTGTAGGTGAAGTAGCCCTCGAGCGGGCGCCCCTGGGCGTCTGAGAGCGTCAGCCTCGCGGTGTAGAGGTAGGGGTTGCCGGGGGCCCACAGGTGCGGGGCAGAGAGCCTCGTGTGCGCACCTGCGATCCAGGTCCCGTGTGGGGAAATCGTACGGGCGCCGAAGTTCAGCCGGTGTCCGCCGTAGCTGCCCTGGAGCGAGACCGTCTGGGGGCTGGCGGTCGGGTTGCTGACGGTCGCCTGCTCGGCGATCGTCGCGGCGCACGTGGGGCAGGGCAGCAGCGGGCGCACCTGCACCGAGGTCAGGTCGGCCCGCTGGGCCGAGCGCAGGTAGACCTCCCGGTTGATGCCACCGAAGTTCCACCAGCCGCCGCTGGGCCCGGGCGGCAGGTCCGCAGGCGTGCGGCGGTCGTCAACGCGCACGATCAGCCGGTTGACCCCCGGGCGCACGCCGGTCAAAGCGCAGCTCGAAGGGCACGTACGCCCCCGCGTGGGCTCCGATCCTGCGGCCGTTGAGCCAGATCGTCGCGCTGTAGTTGACCGACTCAAAGCGGATGATCCAGCTTCGGAATCGGGCCGGCACGTAGCGCGCAAAGGCCGAGCTGGGCAGCGTGAAGTCGCGCCGGTACCAGCCGACCGATCCAGCCATGCTGGCGGCGCTGAGATCGCCCGCGTTGAAGGAGTTGGGGACCGTCACGGCTGACCAGCCCGTGGTGCTCGAGATGTTTCGCCACCAGCCGTCCTGGACGCCGACGTTGCCTGGGTCGGCCTGGTAGAGCCATTCGCCGCCCAGCAGCCAGCGGTCGCTCTGGCCGTCCGGGTACAGCGCGCCCTTGGTCGGAGGCGTCGCGGCGTAGGTGAGTGGGGTCTGAGCGGCGGCCGGGGCGGCCGCGACGAGCGCCAGCGAGAGGACGGCGGCCAGCGTCAGCAGCGCCGCCCACAACGATTTGCGCACGGTTACGTTGGTGACGGCGCCGATCTCGAGTCCAGGGCCGCCGCTACAATCGCCCGCCGATGCCCGTCGTCGACCCGCCCCAGGAGCGGCCGCCAGCGACCGGCTCCGACGGCGGTTCGGGTGAACCCCGAGGCGCCTCATCAGCTCGCTCCCTCCATAATCTCGCGCGCTCGCCCGCGGTGCTGTCGGTTGCCGGCTGCATTCTGCTGGCGCTGCTGTCCGCGGTCGTGCTGCCGACGGTGCCGAGCTATGACCCGTGGTCGTGGATCGTGTGGGGCAAGGAGGTCACCGATCCTCATCTCAGCTTCCTGGTCAGCGGCGGCCCATCGTGGAAGCCGCTGCCGTTCCTGTTCACGACCGTCTACGGGCCGTTCGACAGCGCCGCGCCGACGCTCTGGGTGATCACCGCGCGTGTCGGCGGGCTGCTCGGCCTGGTCGCCGCCTGGCGGTTGAGCAACCGGCTGGTCGGCGGTGGCTGGCTGGGCGCGGTCGCGGGCGTGCTCGCGATGGTCGGCATCGTGCTGACCCAGGACTGGTTCTATTACTTCCTGCGCGGGACCTCCGAGGTGGTCCTGATCGGCGTCTCGCTGTGGGCGATCGACCGCCTGCTCGACGGACACCGGACCCAGGCCTTCCTGCTCGCGGTCGCCGGCGGGCTGATCCGGCCCGAGTGGTGGCCGTTCATCGGCCTCTACGCGCTCTGGCTCTGGTTCCGAGATCCTCATTTCGCCAGCCCGAAGATGCGGCTGCTGCTGCTCGCGGGACTGTTCGCGCTGCCGTTCTTCTGGTTTGTGCCGCCGTGGATCGGCTCCGGCAGCCCGTTCTTGGCGGCGACTCACGCGGCCGAGTACAACGGTCACCTCGGTCCCGACCCATTCCGAGCCGTGGTCGGCCGCGGCCGGGACCTGCAGGTGCTCCCGGCGCTGGTGTTCGCCGTGGCGGCGGTCGCGATCGGCTGGTTTCGGGATCACAACCGGGTGCTTTTGGCGATCGGTGTCGGGATCGCCGCCTGGTGGGTGGTCGTGGTCGCGATGACGCTCGACGGCTATCCGGGGCTGGAGCGCTTCTATCTCCCGGCGGCGGCGCTCACCTGCGTGCTGGGTGGCGTCGGGCTGGTGATGCTGGCCCGGCTCGGCGGAGGTCTCGCCGGCCACTACCGCACCGCGGTAACGGCGGCCGCCGCAGCGATCCTGGTCCTGATCTCGATCCCGTTCACGACCACCCGGGTCAGCGAAGCCCGGGCGGCGTTCCCGGCCGCGTCGCAGGCGGTGACGAGACTGGACCAGCTCAGCCAGGCGGTCGCCGCCGCCGGCGGGCACGACGGCGTGTTCCCGTGCAAGTCGAGCTTCGCGGCCGTCAACCACTCGGTCCAGACCGCGCTGGCCTGGAAGCTGCACGTCACGCTCGAGCGCGTCGGTACCGTGATGTCGGCGCCGGGGGTCGACTTCATCGGGCCCCACGACGCGACCGACGGTGGCCCGGCGCCCGTCGACCCGCGGCTGACCCACGAGCGTCCGGTCGCCCAGGGCGGCGTCTGGCGCGTCGTCGCGCTGACCGACCCGCGCCTGCCGCCGAGTCACTGCGTCGGGCACTGAGCCTTCGGGGGCCGTCATCGCTTGTGGGCCCTCGGGGTCGCCGGGGTGATCTTCAGCTTGCGCTTCTTCACGGTCCGGTTGCCGGCGCGGTCGGTGACGATCACCTTCACCGCGTAGGTCCGGCTGTGCCGGTAGACGTGCGATTTGACGTGCCTGACGGTCGACTTCGAGCCGTCGCCCCATCTGACCTGCACCGAGGCGATCCCGGACGCCTGCGCGCGCGGGATCCCGCGCGGGGTGTCGCTGTCGCGAACCTTGATCCACACGCGTGTTCGGGGGTGACGCGTGCCGCTGAGCTTGAACGAGACCTGTGGCGCGACCGTGTCGACGAACACGGTTGATGTACGCGATGCGTTCGTCAGCCCGCCGAGGTTGGAGGCGGTGATCCGCCAGACGTGGCGGCCCTGGGAGAGGGCGACCGGAACGCGGATCGCCGTCGCGGTCGTGTCGGCGATCGCGGCGCCGTCAACCGTGAGTGCGTAGCGCGGAGCGCCCCACTGCTCCGAGGCCGGCGACCACGCCAGGATCGGGTTGACGCTGTCGGCATAGCGAAACAGGGTCGAGGGCGTGACCGAACCCGGAGCCTGGAACAGCTGGCCGGCGACGATCCTCGTCTGGCTCCCGGTGCCCTGTACCCACGCGATCGCCGCGTCGCCCGCCACGTCTCCGCCGGCGAACAGCCCGAGATCGGCGTCGGTGGGTCCGAGCGCCGGCGACGAGACCACCTGTTCGGGGCCGAGCGTGGAGCCGTCGGGGGCATACCGGACGCGGATCTCCGGCAGCCCGGCGCCGCCGGGATTCTGCTGCCAGGCGATCAGCGTCGAAACCAGCCCGGCCGTCGCCGGCACCGCGTCCGGATCGGTCTGCTGTGCCAGGCCGTTGACCTGAGCGGTCGACTGCGGATTCTCGTTGTCGCTCAGCGCCGTCTCGAACAGATCGTGGGACTGCTCCTGCTCGGCGGTCACGAACCCGGCCCCGTACTCGGTCACCGCCACGCGTGGCTGCCCGCCCCCGACGGTGCCCGGCGTCGAGAGGCCGTCGGCCGCCCGGGCACCGTCGTAACCGGATGCCTGCAGCCGGTTGACGAACACGCGCGTCTGCTGCATGGCGCCGCTCGCCAGCAGCTCGTCAAAGGCAACCGCTGCATACGATGAGTCACCGCCGGTCGAGATCTGTGGGTCGCCGGCCGAGACCTCGCTCCAGCCGGCCACGGACGAGGGGTCGACCTGCTGGTCGACGACGCTCGGCGAGGTTCCGAGCACGCGACGCGTGTAGATGTGACCGTTCTCGCCCCAGGCGACGATCGCGGTGCCGTCACCTGCGGTTGCGACCTGCGGCGCGCCGGACCCCGTGCCGGCGTCGTCTGCGGGGTTGGCGTCCAGCGGGGCCGACGCGAGCGCCCAGTGGCCGAGGTCGAAATACGCGACTCGCACGTCATGCCCACCGTCGCCGACGCCGGTGAAGGCGAGGTAGGCCTTGCCGAAGGTGCTGATCGACAGCGACGGGTTGGCGGCCCCGGCGAAAATCGGGACCGGGGCGCCCCACGAGGCCGACGCGCTCGGCTTCTGCACTGCGTAGAGCTCGCCGCCGTTGACGAACGCCGCCAACAGCTCACCGCCGTTGGTGCCCGCGATCACCGGCGCAGACGAGGCCGAGGGCAGCGCGGAGTCGAGCTGGACGGCCCCGTGAAAGGTGCCGCCGACCAACTCGGATGCGAACACGCGCGCGACCCCGCCGACCTGCCTGAGATAGATCAGCCCGCCGGTGCCGTCACGAGCGACGGCCAGTCCCCCGAGCGCGAGGATGGCGGGATTCGGTCCGTCGACGACCGTGTCGTTGGGCGCGAGCGTCGGCGTGCGCCTGATCGCGGCCGAGGCGCCGGCTGCGGGCACGAGCAGGACCGCCGCCAGCGCAGCGCCAATCGCCACGGCTCCAAGCAGGGCGCCCATGGCCCCGGCCCTCCGAGATGAGCGAGTGCGGGGGATGACACCGCTAGAACAGCACAAGACCGCCGAGGTTGCGCTAGGTGGAGGCGCACACGCAACGCAGCGGTCCGGGAGGCGTCCGAGCGGCGACGCAGAATGACTGTCGTGATGCTCGTACTCGGGATCGATCCCGGCACCGCAAGCACCGGCTATGGGGTCGTGCGCAGCTCAGGGTCGCGGTTGATCGCGCTCGAGGAGGGGGTGATCCAGACGCGCCCGTCGCAGGCGCTGGAGCGGCGCCTGGCGGAGATCCACGCGCGGGTCGGCGAGTTGCTTGACACCCACCGGCCCGATGCGCTCGCCGTCGAGGAGCTGTACTTCGGGGCCAACGTCCAGACAGCGTTCGCGGTCGGCCAGGCACGCGGCGTGGTGCTGCTGGCGGCGGGACAGCGAGGCGTCCCGTCTCGCTCGTATAACCCCCAGCAGGTCAAGAGCGCGGTCTGCGGCAACGGGCGCGCGGGCAAGGAGCAGGTGGCGCGAATGGTCGCCAGGATGCTCGGCCTGGTGGCACCGCCAACCCCCGATCACACCGCCGACGCCCTGGCGGTCGCAATCTGCGAGCTCAATCGGGCGCCGCTCGCCGGCGCCGTGGCGACGGCCCTCGCGGGCGCCGGTGCCCGACCGTGATCGCGCTGATCTCGGGCTCGGTGGCGGTGCGCCGCTCCGATCACGTGGTGATCGACACGGGCGGGGTCGGCTACCGCCTCGCGGTGTCGGCCGAGACGCTCAAGCAGGTCCCCGCCGTCGGGCTGACGGTGACGCTGCACACTCACCTGGTCGTCCGCGACGACGCGCTCGCGCTGTACGGGTTCGCGACCGAGGAGGAGCGTGACCTGTTCCTGATGCTGCTCGGGGTCCAGTCGGTCGGGCCGAAGGTAGCGCTCGGGGTGCTGTCGGGCGCGTCGCCGCGGGCGCTGCTGGCCGCCGTCTCGGGCGGCGACGTGGCGACCCTGCAGGCGGCTCCCGGGGTCGGCAAGCGCACCGCTGAGCGGATCGTGGTCGAGCTGCGCGAGAAGGTCGGGGCGACGCTGGCGGCCGACGCGATCTCGATCAGCCGCACCGATGACCCGCGCGCGCTTGCGCGCGAGGCGCTGGTCGGCCTCGGTTATGGGGTCAACGAGATCGACGAGCTGCTGGACGGCGCCGACGGCGAGACGACCGAGGAGCTGATCGCCCACGCGCTGCGGAGCGCCCGGCGATGAGCACCCCGGCCGATCGGATCCAGGCGCCCGAGGAGCTGCCCTCAGACGAGTTGGAGATCGATCGTTCGCTCCGTCCCCGGCGACTCGAGGACTTCGTCGGTCAGGAGGCGATCAAGGACCAGCTGGCGGTCTCGATCGCGGCCGCGGCGAGCCGCGGAGAGGCGCTCGACCACGTGCTGCTGGCGGGACCGCCGGGGCTCGGCAAGACCTCGCTGGCGCAGATCGTCGCGGCGGAGCTGGGCGTCTCGTTCATCCAGACGGCTGGGCCGGCGCTCGAGCGAAAGGGGGACGTCGCCTCATACCTGAGCGGGCTCGAGCCGCGGTCGGTGTTCTTCGTCGATGAGATCCACCGCCTGCCGAGGGCGCTCGAGGAGACCTTCTACCCGGCGATGGAGGACGCGATGCTGCCGATCACCGTCGGCCAGGGCGCCGGCGCACGCGTCGTCACGCTGCCGCTGCCCCAGTTCACCCTGATCGGCGCCACGACCCGGACCGGGCTGCTGACGACCCCGCTCCGCGACCGGTTCGGGATCCAGCACCGGCTCGAGCACTACGGCCCCGATGACCTGGCGGCGATCGTCAGGCGATCGGCGCGGTTGCTCGAGGTCGAGATCGAGGACGAGGGAGCGGTCGCGATCGCGAGCCGCAGCCGCGGCACGCCGCGGGTCGCCAACCGGCTGCTGCGCCGAGTCCGCGACTACGCCGAGGTGCGCCACCGCGGGGTCGTGACCGGCGAGATCGCGGCCGGCGCGCTGGACCTGCTCGAGGTCGACCACGAGGGCCTCGACCGCCTCGACCGCGAGATCCTGCGCGCGATCTGCGAGCGGTTCGCGGGTGGTCCGGTCGGGCTCTCGACGCTCGCGGTCGCGGTCGGCGAGGAGCAGGACACGATCGAGGACGTCTACGAGCCATACCTGCTCCAGCGCGGGCTGATCGAGCGCACCCCGCGCGGACGGGCCGCGACCCGGCGCGCCTACGCGCATCTGGGGCTCGAGCCGCCCGGCCCGCGGACGCTGCTCTGATCGGGCCCCGGGCTCGCAGGCCGGGCACCGGGACGCGCGACGAGCCGTAAATGAAGACCTCTCTAAGTTGACGCGGCCGCTGTCTATCCTGGCTATCTCAAGTGAGCCACGAGCACTACTTCATCTGCCCTCACTGCGGCAACCGGTCAATGGGGACCGAGCTGAACGCCGGCTTCAGGCGCGAAACTCGCGGCTGTGACAGGTGCGGCTTCGCATACCTGTTCGAGCTGCTCGACGACTACTACCCGGCGCCGAACGCCGCCTTCTTCGCCTGTGACGGCGACGGCCGGGTCGTCGACTGCGGCCGCGGATCGTTCGAGTTGACCGGGCTCAAGACCGAGCAGGTGATCGGCCGCCCGGTGGGGGAGGTCCTCGGTTTGCGCTTCGACGACGGCGCCGACCACGTCGCCACCGCACTGGAGTGGGAGGTCCGAGTCAAGAGCAAACAGGTCGAGGTCCACGCCGAGCGCGACCTCCCGGCCCGCGCGGTCGCCGATCTGTTTCCCGCCTACGACGACGAGGAGGGCGGACTGCTCCTCGTGCTGACGCCGGCGAACCACCACTGAAGTGTTCGGTAAAACGGGCCTCGGCCGCGCTGCGGTCCTCTAGCATCCCCCGAGACTGATGTCCGACCGCCAGCGCCACGGCTTCGTCCTGCTCCTCGTCGTAGGGCTGATAGCGGCATCGCTGTTCGTGATCTTCACTCAGCCGACCGAGCTGGGTCTCGACCTCAAGGGCGGCGTGCAGCTCGTCTATCAGGGCGAGCCGAGCCCGCAGACGCCGCACGTGACCCAGGACGCGCTCAACCGCTCGGTCGACATCATGCGCGAGCGCGTCGACCAGTTGGGCGTCTCCGAGCCCGAGATCCAGACCTCCGGCGGCAACCAGATCACGGTCGGCCTTCCAGATGTCCAGGACACCACGCGGGCCGAGTCCGAGGTCGGCACGGTCGCCGAGCTGTACTTCTACGACTGGGAGGCAAACGCGCTGACGCCGAACGGCAAGACCGTCGAGAGTCAGCTCCAGGCCCAGGACCCGACCGCGGTGACGATGAGCCAGGGATCCTCGTTCGCGGCTCCGGGGACCCCGAACGCGGGCAGCATGCCGCTCTATCAGGCGGTCACGCTCGCCGCCAAGCAGCCGAAGTCGGTCAGTCCCCACAACGCCCGCCTCGGTCCGCAGTACTACATGTTCGGCGCTCCGGGGAGCGCCGCCTGCGCGGCCAAGGCCAAGCAGGAGGGGACGACTGCCACGCCGGGTCAGCACTGCCTGCTCGCCGGCCCCGACAACGAGCTCTATACGACCCCGTACCACACGGCGGTCCAGAATCTGGCGACCCAGCTGCCGCCGGGCGTGACTCCCGCCGACGGCCAGGTGCTGGTCGTCCAGCAGGGCACGGTGGTGCTCCAGGCCGCCAACCAGACCGCCGGCAAGACGGTCAAGTTCTCAAGCCCGCAGGCCCAGTTCTACGTGTTGCGAGACAACGTCGCGCTGCGCGGCTCGGACATCACCAACCCGCAGGCCTCGACAGACTCGGCGGGCAACCCCGACGTCCAGTTCGGATTCAACTCAAGCGGCGGCAACGCGTTCGAGAACGTGACCGGGCAGATCGCCCACCGCGGCCAGGACGTCAGCACGCTCGGCAAGACGCTTGACCAGCACTTCGCGGTCGCGCTGGACAACCAGCTGCTGACGGTCCCGTCGATCGACTACAAGACCTACCCGGACGGGATCACCGGCGGCAACGGCGCCGACATCACCGGTGGCTTCACGCAGCAGTCGGCCTCGGACCTGGCGACGCAGCTGCGCCTCGGCGCGCTGCCGATCAACCTGAAGCTGATCTCCACCTCCCAGGTGTCGGCGACACTCGGCAAGCAGGCCCTGCACCAGGGCCTGATCGCGGGCGCTGCGGGCCTGCTCGTGGTGATTCTGTTCCTGCTGGCCTACTACCGCCTGCTTGGCCTGATCGCCGCCGCCGGGCTGCTCGCCTACGCGCTCTATTTCTTCGCGCTGATCAAGCTGATCCCGATCACGCTCACGCTTCCCGGGATCGCAGGCCTGATCCTCACGATCGGCGTCGCCGCGGACGCCAACATCGTGATCTTCGAACGCGTCAAAGAGGAGATCCGCGCCGGGAGATCGATCCGCTCGGGGATCGCGATCGGCTACCGCAAGGGATTGACGGCGATCATCGACGCCAACGTGGTCACCATCATGACCGCGTTCATCCTGTTCGTGCTGGCGACCGCCGAGGTCCAGGGATTCGCGTTCACGCTTGGGATCGGCACGATCGTGTCGCTGTTCACCGCCGTGATGGCGACCCAGGCGATCCTGATGACGATGGGCGACACGCGGATGATCGCCCGCCCGTCGGCGCTCGGGGTCCGCGAGAAGCGCCACGTCTGGCGGATGGACTTCATGGGGCGCTCGAAGTACTTCTTCTCGATGTCAGGCGCGATCCTGCTGATCGGCGCGCTCGCGATCGGCGGCCGCGGGCTGAACCTCGGGATCGACTTCACCTCGGGGACGAGGATCACCGCCCACCTCTCACGGCCGACGACCGCGTCCTCGATCAACTCCGTTGTGACGGCGGCCGGGGCCCCCAATGCGGAGGTCCAGAAGGTCGGCAACAAGGGCGACACGTTCCAGATCTCCTCCAAGCAGCTGGCGCCGAGCGGCGTCAATAAGGTCGAGACGGCGCTGCGCGGCAAGTACGGGTCGACGGGCTTCGACGTGACGTCGGTCGGGCCGACCTTCGGGCGCACGGTCGCCAACTCGGCAGTGGTCGCGATCATCGCCTCGCTGCTCGTGATCTCGGCCTATGTTGCGCTGCGGTTCGAGTGGAAGTTCGCGATCCCGGTGCTGATCGCGCTGGCGCACGACCTGCTGATCACCAGCGGCGTCTACGCGCTGACCGGAAGGGAGGTGACGGTCGATACGGTCGCGGCCCTGCTCACCATCTTGGGCTACTCCCTCTACGACACGATCATCGTGTTCGACCGTGTGCGCGAGAACATCCCGCGGATGCCGCGGGCGGCGTTCTCGCAGATCGTCAACCGCTCGATGTCCGAGGTGTTGACGCGGTCGCTCGCCACCACCAGCTGCACGCTGCTCCCGATCGTCGCCCTGCTGCTGTTCGGCGGCTCGACGCTGAAGGACTTTGCGTTCGCGCTGCTGATCGGTGTCGCATCGGGCGCTTACTCGTCGATCTTCATCGCCTCGCCGGTGCTGATGCACTGGAAGGAGCGCGAACCGGTATACCGCGGGCGCCGCCAGCGGATCATCTCCGAGCTCGGCACGGTGCCGCCCTACGCCCAGTCGGGGGCCGACGTCGAGCCGGCCCGTGACAAGGGTCGCCGTCGCATCGGACGAATCACCACGCCTGAGCCCGAGACCGTCTCGTCGGCTGAGTTCGAGCAGATGAAGCGAGACATCGCCGAGGAGGAGGCTGAGCCCTCGCGCCACACCTCGACGCTGACCAAGCGCACAGCGCGCGTGCAGGAGAGCGAGCCGGTCGCACCGGCGGCCAAGCCAAGGCCGAGCCCGACCGTCGCCCCGCCGGCCAAACCGAAGACGCGCCCGGCCGCCGCCCCGGACGCCGTGACCGATGGCGATGTCGCGGAGGTCCCGCCGGCCAACGGCGACGACGAGTTCAAGCGAGCCCCGGACGAGGCCGAGAATGACGGGATCGCAGCGACACCCAAGCGCGACCGACCGGCGAAGTCACGGTCGCGAAACCGCCGTCACGGGAGGC
Source organism: uncultured Solirubrobacterales bacterium (assembly GCA_963770885.1). Lineage (GTDB taxonomy): Bacteria > Actinomycetota > Thermoleophilia > Solirubrobacterales > Solirubrobacteraceae > Palsa-465. Next base: position 43,819 of record CAVYRI010000010.1, read on the forward strand.
GTCGCTGATGGGCATGCTCGGCTGGGTGATGATGGGGTTGGCGCTGTGGCACTTCACGATCTGGCTGCCCGATCGCTTCTGGGGCGGGATCGTGGGCGCGTTCGTGGGCGCACTGATCGGCGCCGCGCTGTTCGGGCTGATCGTCAACGGCTTCACGATTCCCGGCCGCCATGCCACGACGATCGCGACGGTGCTGGAGGCGGTACCCGGAGCGCTGATCGGGATGGCGCTCGTGTACGCGGAGGGCGTGCGCCGCCAGCGTCACGGCGCGCCGCCCGAGCCCGTTCTGTAGCTCTGTCTGTAGCTCGGTAGCCGCGCCGCGGGACGGGCCGGCGGCCGGCGCGACAGTCCGGACCGGTCCGTCTGGCGCCGGGCCTAGCCTGCCGCGCATGGCGCAGACCGCTCTGGACGCCGTCTCAGCACCTCTGCAGGCCGGGGCGCCCCCGGCACCGCTGCGCGCGGTCACGGCCGCGCCGGTCACCCCGGTGCTGCAGGTTGCGTCCTACGATTTCGCAGTAGCGCTCAAGCTCGAGCGAGAGCTCGGGGTCGGCCACGCGCTGGCGCAGGTCCTGATCCGGCGCGGGTTCACGCAGGCGGCGCCCGCGGCCGACTTCCTCGCCGCCGGGGCGGCCCATGAGCCGACGGACTTCTCGGGCATCGAACGGGCGCTGGAGCTGATCAGGGCAAAGCTGACCGACGGCGGGCGGATCACCGTCCACGGCGACTATGACGTCGATGGGGTCTGCGCGACGGCGATCATGGTCCGGGCGCTGCGGTCGCTGGGCGCGAGCGTCGGCTGGTTTCTGCCCGGCAGGATCGAGGACGGCTACGGGCTGGCGATGGCGACGGTGGAGCGGCTCGCGGCTCGCGGGACGGCGCTGATCGTGACCGTTGACTGTGCGATCACGGCCGTCGAGGAGGTGGCCGCCGCCCGCGCGGCCGGAGTCGAAGTAGTTGTGACCGACCATCACGCGCCCCGTGCCGACGGCGTCCTGCCCGACTGCGCGATCGTCCACCCGTCCGTCTGCGGTTACCCGTTCGACGGGCTATGCGGGACTGCGGTCGCCTATAAGCTCGCCCAGGCGCTCGGTGCGCCGACGGCGGAAGAGGACCTCGACCTGGTCGCGCTGGCGACGGTCGCAGATCTGGTGCCGCTGGTCGACGAGAACCGGCGGCTGGTGCGCGAGGGGCTGGCGGCGCTTTCGAACACCCCCAAGGCCGGGCTGCGCGCGCTGATGACCGTCAGCCGCGCCGACCCCGGGGCGCTTGACACGGGGACCGTCGGCTTCAGGCTCGCGCCGCGGATCAACGCCGCCGGCCGGATGCGCCGCGCGGACGCCGGACTCGAGCTGCTGCTGACCGATGATCCCGCTCGGGCCCGCGAGATCGCGAACGAGCTCGATGCGGTCAATGCCGAGCGTCGCGCGGTCGAGGAGCGCACGCTGTGGGAGGCTGAGGCGCAGGTGGCGCAGGCCGGGGCACGGAGCTCCTATGTGCTCGCCGGCGAGGGTTGGCACCCCGGCGTGGTCGGGATCGTCGCCTCGAGGATCACCGAGCGCCATCACCGTCCGGCCGTGCTCGTCGCCGTCGACGGCGAGCGCGGCTCGGGCTCGGGCCGGAGTATCCCGGGCTTTGACCTGCTCGCGGCGCTGCACGCCTGCGCCGGCGAGCTCGAGCGCTACGGGGGCCACCGCGCGGCCGCCGGAGTGACCGTGTCGGCGTCGCGGCTGGACGCGTTCGCGCAAGCATTCGAGCGTCACGCAGAGGCCGTTCTGACGCCTGAGCTGCTGCAGCCGGTCGAGCGGGTCGACGCGATCGTCTCGGGCGCCGAGCTCGGACTCCCGCTGGCCGAGGAGCTCGCGCTGCTCGAGCCCTGCGGGATGGGCAATGCGTCGCCGCGGCTGCTGGTCCCGGGGTCGCGTTTCAGTGACCGGCGGCCGATGGGGGAGGGCCGTCATGCCCGTTTCCTGATCAACTCGGGTGGCGTACGGGCGCGCGCGGTCGCGTTCGGATGTGGCGATGGCCTCGTCTGCGACGCGGCCCAGGCGCGCGACGCGACCTTCAAGCTCGAGCGAAACGCCTTCAACGGGGTCGTCGAGCCGCGGCTCGTGTTGCGCCACGACCAGCCCTGCGACCCGGCCCCAATCGAGGTCGCCGGCAAGCTTGGCGATTACCTGAGGAGGTGGCTGGCCGAGCTTGGGCGCGGCCCGGGACCGCAGGCGAGCGGAGCTCCGCAGGACCGGGCGCCGGGGCCCTCGCGGACCGTGATCGACCGCCGCCGCGAGAGTCCGCTGGCCGTGCTCGGCGACGCGATCGCGGCCGACGGACCAGTGCTGGCCGTGTGCGCCGACGTTCCGCGCCGCCTGCAGGGGCTCCAAACGAGGATCGGCGGCTTCACGCTGGTTTCGCACCATGGGCTCGAGCGCGACCCTGCTCTGGCGGGCGCGTTTGACCATCTCGTCGTGCTCGACCCGCCCGCATCGCACGCCGAGGCGGCGCGCGCGTGTGCGGGCACGGGCTTCACCCACCTTGCGTGGGGCGAGGCTGAGCTACGCTTTGCACAGCAGATGCACGAGCTGGAGTACGGACTCCGTGCTTCGCTCGTCACCCTCTACCGAACCCTCAGGGGCCGGCAGCGGGCGACCGGCGAGGAGCTCGAGCGCTTGCTTCGCGGCGATGGTCCGCACGATCGATCGGCCCAACTGGCGGCAAGATTGGTGCGGGTGCTGACGGAGCTGGAGCTTGTCAGCCTCGACCGGGATCTGCCGGCCCTCACGATCGCGGGCACGGCGCCGACCGCGCTCGACAGCTCGCCTTCGTACAGGGTCTATGCACAGCGATACGAGGACGGACGGCGATACCTGAGCAGCGCAAACCCACCGCGAGACGGCTGAGCCGGGCGATCGGCCGCGGCGAGTCCGGCACGGGCCGCGGCGGCTCCGGAGCGGGCAGCGGCGACTCCGGCGGGAGCTCGGGTGCGAAGGCGGCCACCGGCAAAGCGGCGGCTGGCCAGGAGCGCCCGGCGCCCGGCGACGGCGGCAGCGCCTCTTCGGTGAGCGGTGGCAAGGCCCCGCCGAGCGCGTCGTCGACGGCGCTGGCTCCGTCGCGCCCGCGGGTTGACGGACTGACCAACGGCGCCGGCCATCCGACGGTCGGCCGCGCGGACCTGTCCCAGTCTGAGCGTGAGCTGCTCGGCGACCTGTTCGCGATCGTCGAGGAGCACGCCGATCAGGCGGCGCTGCCGATCGACCGGGACCGCGTCGCGGAGGCGTTCGCGTACGCCTGTGTCCACCATGCCGACCAGCGCCGTAAGTCGGGCGAGGAGTTCATCTCGCACCCCGTCGGCGTGGCCAAGATCTGCGCCGGGATGCGGCTCGACACCGACACCCTGTGCGCCGCGTTGCTGCACGACACCGTCGAGGACACGAGTGCCTCGCTGGAGGAGGTATCGGCTGCGTTCGGCGAGGAGATCGCCGGCCTCGTCGATGGTGTCACCAAGCTCACCGGACTGACCTTCCAGTCACGTGACGAGGCCCAGGCCGAGAACTACCGCAAGATGGTCGTCGCGATGTCCACGGACATCCGCGTGATCCTGATCAAGCTCGCCGACCGGCTGCACAACATGCGCACGATCTCGGCGATGCCCAAGCAGAAGCAGATCGAGAAGTCGCGCGAGACGCTCGACATCTACGCGCCGATTGCCCACCGGCTCGGGATCCACGCGATCAAATGGGAGCTCGAGGACCTCGCCTTCCAGACCCTGCACCCGCGCAAGTACAACGACATCAAGGGGCTGGTCGCCCAGCAGCGCGGCGAGCGAGAGCGCTACGTCAATGAGGCCGGCGAGTACCTGGCCAAGGAGCTGTCGGACCTCGGGATCCACGCCGAGATCTCCGGCCGGGCCAAGCATTTCTACTCGATCTACTCGAAGATGACCAAGAAGGGCCGCGAGTTCAACGAGATCTACGACCTGACGGCAATGCGCGTGATCGTCGACTCGGTCAAGGACACCTACGGCGCGGTCGGGGTGATCCATTCGCTGTGGAAGCCGCTGCCGGGTCGCTTCAAGGACTTCATCGCGATGCCGAAGTTCAACATGTACCAGTCGCTGCACACGACCGTGATCGGGCCCGAGGGCAGGCCGCTGGAGATCCAGATCCGGACCCGTGAGATGCATGACCTGGCCGAGTACGGGATCGCGGCCCACTGGATGTACAAGGTCGACCCGTCACGCGCCGCCGAGAGTAGCCGCGGGCTGCGAGACCCCGACGGCAAGCTCAAGTGGCTGCGCTCGCTGCTGGACTGGCAGCAGGACTTCAGCGGCGACCCGCGGGAGTTCATGGAGGCGCTCAAGGTCGACCTGTTCGAGGACGAGGTGTTCGTCTTCACGCCCAAGGGCGAGGTCAAATCGCTGGCCGCCGGAGCGACTCCGCTCGACTTCGCCTACGAGATTCACACCGATGTCGGCCACCGCTGCGTCGGCGCCAAGGTCAACGGCAAGATCGTGCCGCTCTCCTATCAGCTGCGGTCGGGCGACATCGTCGAGGTGCTGACCTCAAAGCGCGAACGCGGCCCGTCGCGCGACTGGCTGGCGCTCGTCAAGACGACCCGGGCGCGGAACAAGATCAAGGCGTGGTTCAAGGCAGAGTCGCGGCGAGACACCGAGCACAGCGGCCGAGAGATCCTTCAGGACCACCTCAAGAAGCAGGGGCTCCCGGCGCAGAAGCTGGTCGGCTCGCCGCTGCTGGCCGACGTGATCCGGGAGATGGGGTTCCGTAAGGCAGACGATTTCTACATCGCGCTGGGCGGCGCCAAGATCTCGGCCAAGGTCGTCGTCAACAAGGTCATGCAGCGACTCAAGCAGGGCGAGGCCGCCGAGTCGCAGCCCACGGCCGCCGACGACCTGCTGCACACCAACCGTCGTCGCAGCCGCCCGACCACGTCCTCGTCGCGGTACGGGATCTCGGTCGACGGGATCGACGAGGTCATGCTCCGGCTGGCCAAGTGCTGCCGGCCGGTGCCGGGCGATCCGATCGTCGGTTACATCTCGCTCGGGCGCGGGATCACAATCCACCGCGAAGACTGTCCGAACGTCGTCGTCCTCAAGAAGGACCCGGAGCGATTCACGCACGTCGCCTGGGACGGCGATGCCGACACCGCGTTCCGGGTCGAGATCGAGGTCGACGGGTGGGACCGCCACCGGCTGCTCGAGGACATGTCGCGGACCTTCGCCGAGGCGGGGATCAACATCCTCGACGCTCACTGCACCGTCAACCATCCGATGGTGCGCAACCGGTTCGTGGTCGAGGTCGGCGACACCCGGAGCCTCGACCAGGCGATCAACCGCTTGCGGAACATCGACGCCGTGTTTGACGCCTACCGCGTGACGCCCGGCTCGGGCTGATCGCCGCGCCAGATACCGGGGTGCCGCGTCTGCCCCGGCGGCCCCAGCACGCGGATCCGGGCCACGCCGGCGGTCGGGGTCTTGGTCAGCACCACCGCCTCGCCGGTGCGCAGCCGCTTGACCTCGTTGGGGTGGACGATGAACCGTTCAACCTGCCGCACGGTGCCACGGCTGGAGCCGGCCGGCGCAAACGGGCTGCGGAGCTGACGCGTCTGCTCCCAGACCGGCTCGGTGCCGGCGAGCTCGGCGATCGTCTGCGCCGAGGCTGGAACGTCCTGGCGGTGGGCGATCTTGACCGCTGTCTGGCCGAGCACCTGATCGCGAAAACCGCGCGCTGCCCGGTCGAGATCGGCGAGCTCCTGCGTCGCCAGCAGCACGCTGACCCCGGCCTCGCGACTGCGGGCCACGAGCGCCAGCAGGTGGTCGCCCCCGAGCGCGGAGAACTCGTCGATCGCCACCGTTGCCTGAAGTGGTGACCGCTGGTGCTCGAGCCGGTGGCCGGTGGCGGTCACGAGGTCCTGGATCGCGAGCGTCCCGAGCTGCGCGGCGAGCTTGCCGTAGATGCTCGAGTTGAGGCTGAAAAGCACCACCTGGGCCCCATCGAGCGCTGAGCCGAGGTCGATCTCGTCGGCGCGCCCGCTGACCAGGTAGCGCCCGGCGCCGGACTCGCTGACGATCGCCAGCCGGGTGCCCAGCCCGCGCACGGCGCTGAGCTGATCTGGGGTCAGCCCGGCGAGGTAGTCCTGGACGCGCTCCGAGTACGCGGGCTCCAGGCGCCGCGCGGCGATCGCGAGCCGCTTGGGCTCCATCAACGCGACGATCATGTCGAGGTCGGGTCGGCTCCCGCGGGCCTCGATCACTCCGAACGCCATCTGCAGATACCGTTCGGCGGCGCGCTGGTAGTGCGGCTCGGTGAAGCGCTCGGTCGAGATCAGCTTGTCCTTTAGCTCGGTCGCGTTGCCGTGCGCCAGCGGGTTCCAGTGGCCCGGTCCGTCGAGCGTCCAGAGTGCGAACGGGCGCTGCGCCTGCGAAGCTGCGGCCGCGAGCTCGTTGGCGAAGGCCGGGGAGCCCTTGAGGTCGATCGCGACCACCGGCATGCCCCGCCGCACACGGTCACAGAGGATCGTGAGCATCGTCGTCGACTTGCCCGCACCGCTGGCGCCGACGATCAGGCCGTGGGCGGCAAGCTGGTGGTCTGTGAGCAGCACCTCGCGTCCGCGCTCGTCGATCCCCAGCGTCACCGCCGGGCCGGCGGCCAGTCGCGTCCGCCGCGCGCCGCGCGCCCGCGAGCCCGCGTGCACGAGCCGGATCGCCGTCTTGGCTGCCAACGCCACTGCGACCGTGACGACCGCCCAGCGAAACGGAACCGCGATCATCGCGCCGAGCGCGACCAGCGTCCAGTACGGGGGCCGGCGGGAGAGAGGCGCGGGGCTCAGCGCGCGAGCTCCAGGCGCTGACCGGCGCGGCGCACGTGGCGCTGGCGCGTCCTCGGGGACCTCTGGCCGAGGGCGATCGGGACCCGCGCCGGTTGGACGATCACCGTCTGCGACGTGCCGAGCGCCGCCGCGGTCCGCTCGATCGCCTGGCCGACGCCGGCGTCACGGACCAGGTAGAGGACGGCGTCGATCCGCGGGTCGGTCGCGTACCCGGCGAGGATCTTCTCCAACCGCCCGCGGGTTTTCTCGGTCAGCTCGAGCTCGACCGCGACGCGGTGGCCGGAGCGACATTCGAGCAACAGGTCGGGGTAGTGGCGGCGCTCTCCGCCACGCGGCCCGACGCCGCCGAGCCTCACGCCGATCGGCTCGGAGCGATGCTCGGGGCGCCCGTCATGGGAGCGCATCTCACGTTCGGACACGACGCGGTCGACGGCTCCGAACCAGCCACGGTGGGCCGCGAGCCACAGCCATCCGAGCCCGACGTCGTGATCGTAGGTGGCCGGGTCGAGATCTCGCGGACGGGGCAGGCGGCGGTCGACCACGGCCAGCCCGCGCCGCTGAATCAGATAGCACCCGGGACCGACCAGCCTGCGATCAGACCGAAGATATCCGCCCCCGACGAGCTTCCCCAGCCGCTTGCGGGCGGCCGCGACCGATGTCTGGAGCAGCACCGCGACCTGGGCCGCGAGCACCAGGCGGTGTTCGGCCGCGAACTCGAGCGCGATCCGGTCGCGGTCGGTGAGCCAGACCCGCGTGGCCGGTTGGCGACGGTTGTCATTGGCTGCGGACCCGCGATGCTCCATACCGGGGTTGAGTCCCCGGCGAAGCGATTCTCGCCCCCGCTCAGAGACCCGGGTGCGGCAGCGAGCCCGTGTCGACGACCTCGAAGTCGCTGCCGTTGAGCCGGTCGAGCTCGTGCAGCGCGGCGTCGTTCCAGTGGTGGTTGGGTTCGCCGGAGATGTACCACGGCGAGCCGTTGTCGGCGAGGATCATCCCGTAGCGCTTGAGTGCCCGGGCGACGACACGCGCCTGGTAGGGCAGCGAGGAGATGTCGATGCCGGGCTTGAGTCTGACGCGCAGACCCATCGGGGGCGCGAACGGGCCGCTGCAGCTGGCAGCCTCGTGACGCGCGGGGTAGACGTAGCGCGGGCCGGTGCACGGTGCGGTGAACCGCAGCGCATGGTCGATCGCGCCGGCCGCGACCTCGCTGTACCGTGCCAGCCCCGGAAGGATCGGCAGGCCGGCCGCGTCGGCTGACGTCCACCCCGCCGGGCGCAGGTGATCGGAGCGCAGGTTGAAGATCGCCCCCGAACCGGCGCTCCAGCGCCGTCCGTGGTCGTGCGGATAGGCGGCGAACAACTCGTAGTCGACGCACGTCGAGCGGTCGACGACGATCACGTGACGGTCCCCCTGCGACCGCGGGCCGCCCTCAATCGCCACCCCACGTGGCAGCGGATACCGGTGACCGTCGGACTCGGAGGCGTACTGAAAGCTGACCGGTGCCCTTCGGACGTGGTTTGAGACGACCGTGACCGGGATCCCGTTCGGTGCGCCGTCATAGACCGTCCCGAAATCGGGATGAACGACCGAGTCAAGACCGATCCGCGCCAGGATCTGCTCGGAGTCCGGCGCGACCGGGAGCCGGTCGACGCGCTCGTTGAACGCGTTGTTGGCCGGTAAGACGGTGCAGCCCGCGATGCGGGGGCGCGCCGAGCGCGCAGCCGAGGCCCCGATCGACGGCGCGCAAACCGCGATTGCCGCCCCGCACGCAAGGATCGACGCGATCAGCAGGCGGCGCATCTAAGCGACGACCAGCATCGCCTTGGGCTTGACCACGAACAGCGCGTCCCGCGCCTCGCCGATGTAGTCGCCGTCAACCTGGATCGGCAACGGCCGCTCGTCGCGTGACCTGACATGCACCTGGTCCAACCCGCTGAACGGCCGTACGCGCCGGTGCTGCGTGACGCGGGCCCGTTTGGACAGCGCCCGCGCGGTGATCGTCGGGATATCGATCGGGCTCGCCCGCGTCAGCACGACGCCGGCCAGGTCGGCACTGTCGAGCGTCGCGCCCTCACCCATGTGGACGGGCCGTCCACCGAAGTAGGTGTACGGGTCGGCGTTCTGCACGATCGCGGTGACTCCGATTACGTGCTCATCTCCGAGCTCGACCTCCAGCTGCGGCGGATGTAGGAGGTAGCGCCGATTGAAGGTCCCGATCCCGGTCCATGTGTAGTACCACTCACCGAGCCGTGCCTTGAGCTTCGGATGGGCGTCGACCTGCTCGACCACGCTGGCATCGAGCCCGACGCCGGCGGAGAAGAGGAAGTAGCGCTCGTTGGCCAACCCGACGTCGACCCATCTCGGACGCCAGTCGTGGGCCAGCCCGAGCAGGTGCTCGGTCGCGTCGACGACGTCGGTCGGGATACCGAGCATCCGGCAGTACACATTGGTCCGCCCTCCGGGCAGTGGGAAAAGCGGCGTCGTCGATCCGACGAGCCCGTTGGCGGCCTCGTTGACGGTGCCGTCACCACCGAAGGCGACGACGACGTCATAACCCTCCTGCGCCGCCTCGCGACACAGCTCGGTGGCGTGATCGCGGGCCTCGGTGTCGACGGCGTGCACCTCGTAACGGCCGCGCAGCGCGTACACGACCAGGTTCTTGAGCCGGTCTGAGACGGTCGTTGCGTAGGGATTGACGATCACCAGCATCCTCCGGCTCGGGGTGGTCCCGTCCTCGATGCCGAGGATCGCCTCGAGGCGTTGCAGGGGATCGGCGGAGGCGCTTGTCATCGGCTTGTCTGAACACCGGCTGGGGATCGTCGTTACGCGCGCTGCGCTTATCGCGGCGGGCCCAAAGTTTCCGGTCGCTTGGTTATACTGACGTCCACATAGCAGTACGCATCCAGAGGGGTGGAGGGAAATGGCCCTTTGAAGCCCCGGCAACCTCCCGCAAGGGAACGGTGCCAAGTCCATCAGGCTCCAACTACGAAAGCCTGGGAGATGTGGATAGGGCGTTTCCTCGAGGACCTCCGACCACAGACCCCGGCGGAGGTTTTTTCATATGCCGCCAGAGTCGCTTCGCTGTAAAGAATGCAACTCAACCTACGACCTCGGCGCCAGCTACGTCTGCGAACGTTGCTTTGGCCCGCTCGAGGTCTCCTACGCGCCCCCTGACTCCACTGACGCCGCGGCGCTGAAGCGCCGGATCCAGGCCGGACCTCACTCGCTCTGGCGCTACGGGGATTTCCTGCCCGTCAGCACGCCGCCGGCCGGGACGCTGGACGCCGGCTGGACCCCGCTTGTGCGGGCCGACCGGCTCGCGCAACGGCTCGGGCTCAACGAGGTGTGGATCAAGAACGATGCCGCCAACCCGACCCACTCGTTCAAGGATCGGGTCGTATCGGTCGCGCTCGCCCGGGCGAGGGAGCTCGGCTTTCAGACGATCGCCTGCGCGTCGACCGGCAACCTGGCCAACGCGGTCGCGGCCCACGCCGCGGCTGCCGGGCTTGAGTCCTACGTGTTCATTCCGCACGACCTCGAGGAGCAGAAGGTGCTCGCGACCGGGATCTACGGCACCAACCTGGTGTCCGTCAAGGGCAACTACGACGACGTCAACCGGCTCTGCACCGAGCTGTCCGCCGACCGCGACTGGGCGTTTGTCAACATCAATATGCGTCCGTATTACGCCGAGGGCTCCAAGACGCTGGCGTTCGAAACGGCCGAGCAGCTCGGCTTCGAGCTCCCGGACCGGGTCGTGGCGCCGATCGCCTCGGGATCGCTGTTCACGAAGATCGCACGGGGATTCAGTGAATGGATCGACGCCGGGCTTCTGAGCGGCGAGCTGCCGACCTTCAACGGAGCCCAGGCGGCCGGGTGCTCGCCGGTGGCGACCGCGTTCGCCGACGGCCGCGACTTCTGCAAGCCGGTCAAGCCCGACACGATCGCCAAATCACTCGCGATCGGCAACCCTGCCGACGGTCCCTATGCCCTCGAACTGGCTCGCCGCAACGGCGGTTCGATCGACTCGGTCACCGATGACGAGATCCGCGACGGGGTCAAGCTGCTGGCGCAGACGACCGGGATCTTCACCGAGACGGCCGGCGGCGTGACGACGGCCGTGCTCGCGAAACTCGCCGAGCGGGGCGAGATCGACCCCGACGAGCGGGTGGTCGCCTACATCACCGGCGAGGGACTGAAGACACTCGACTGCGCCCGCGGGACCTTCGAGGCATGGCAGATCGACCCGTCGGTCGAGTCCTTCGAACGCGCGACTGAGCGCGTTGGCGCTCTGGCATAGGATTGGTCGCGATGTCGGTGCGAGTCAAGATCCCAACCCAGTTGCGGTCGGCAACCGAGGGCGAGGCCCAGGCGAGTGTCGATGGCGCGACGGTCGGCGAGGTGCTCGACGCGCTCTACGAGCGCTACGGCGAACTGCGCAGCAGGATCGCCGAGGATGGCGGCCTGCGGCGGTTCGTAAACGTGTACGTCGACGGCGAGGACATCCGCTTCCTGGATGGGCTCGACACGCCGGTCGAGGATGGTGACGAGGTCACCATCCTCCCCGCGGTGGCGGGCGGCTGACCCGCTGAGCCACCGCTCCGGCCCGGGACCCCACTGACCCGCCCCTCCGCGCCCGGGACCTAACTGAGCCATATCGCTGCCCCGGGACCCTGAGACGTCTAAGCGTTGGGCATCTTGTCCGCATAGCGCGCAAAATCCCCAACGCACCGTCACGAGAATGCAACGCGCCCCGGGATGGGCCCGGTCGCGCTATGCGGACTCGTCGGTCTCGCCGCTGGCACGGCGGATCTTTTCGATCGCGCCCCGTAGAACACGGGAGATCTTCATCTGCGAGGTGCCGAGGCGCTGCGCGATCTCCGACTGGGTCAGGTCGCGCCCGAACCGGAGGAACAGGACCAGCCGCTCTGTGTCAGATAGCGAGTCGACACCGGCGGCGATCATGCTCAGGTACTCGGCCTGCTCGAGCCGGTCGTCCTCGGCGCCCAGCGCATCTGCCGGGCTGAGTCCGAGCTCGTCGTCGGAGGAGGGCTGCTCCAGCGACGGCGCCTGACGCGCGTGGTAGGCCTCGAGCGCTTCGAGCGTCTGCTCCTCGGTCGCGCCGAGTGCGTGGGCGAGCTCCTTGAGCGACGGTGAACGGCCGAGACTCGTCGAGAGCTCGTCGCTCACCCGCGCGAGCTCGAGCGCCCGCTCCTTGACGCCGCGCGGCACATGGACCGCCCACCCGGCGTCACGGAAATGGCGCTTGATCTCGCCCAGCATCGTCGGCGTCGCGTAGGTGCTGAACGCAAAGCCGCGGTCGGGGTCAAACCGGTTGATCGCCTTGAGCAGGCCGACCATCGCGACCTGCGTCAGATCCTCCGTGGGCTCGCCGCGCCCCTGATAGCGGCGCGCAATGCCGTGGGCGAGCGGCTCAAAGCGCGCGACCAGCTCCTCCAGCACGCGCTCGTCGGGCGCGTGACGCTGGCGCCTGAGCAGGTCGTCGGTCGGGAGGGTCCGGACGTCGTCGCGACTGGCGGTCACGAAACGTGGTTACCGCGTCTTGCAGCGCGGCAATCGGGTCGGCAGGGCATGCGCATCTCCGTACGAAGCTTCAGTACGACAGTCTGCGCCGGCGTCTAGACCGAAAGCCTCCTATCGCTCCTAGGTGTGCCCTGGTGCCTCGCAGGCCAACAGGACAGAGCTGATGATAGCCACACGTTCGGCACCCGGCCGAGGCGTCGTGGCTTGAGTTGGGCACCTCCACGGTGCCTTTGACCAGCCACCCCCCGACTCAGGGCTCGAGCACGAACACCTCCACCTGGAGGTCGCGCTCGACATCGTTTGCGCTCATCAGCGAGCGCACCCGCCGGCCGAGCACGGTTTGGACCGCCTCGATCATCTCGCCGCCCATCGCCTCCTGGAGACCGAGCCTGCCCGCGGCGACGACGTACCCCTTATCGGTCTCATCGAGCGTCTGCTCGGCCCGGGTGTGGCCTCCTTCCAGCAGGCACACGACCAGGTCTCCGTCGATCGTCGTGCGTGCATTGGTCGGCCCACGGCCGACGTACTGCTTGTGCAGGCGCGAGATCGCGTTGGAGATCTCGGTCGACCGCGTCTTGAGCGCCTCAGAATCAGCATTGGGTTCGAGCACGTTCAAGGATCCAATCCGCCTTTCGGGCGCCGTCGATCCTAATCGTATGACGGGCGTGCTCAGCTCGCTGAGATCTCGGCCTGCGCGACCGGCAGCCCGAACCGCGCCCGCAGCTCGTCCTCGTCAACCCCTTCGCGGTAGCGCTTCTGGTCGGGAGGGTGGTTGAAGACGATGATGCGATCGGCCTGAAAGCTGGCGAGCGCATCCTCGACGGCCACCATCAGGTCGCTCTCGCCCGTGTCCGCGCTGGCCGACACGCCGGCTGCGCCGAGGCGCTCGAGGCTTTCTCGCCCGACGGCCTGGGCTCTGTCAATCGCCTGATCGGCGTCTGACATCCAGAAGTGCAGCGCGTCCTCGTGCAGAGCTGGAGCGACGACCATCACCTCGGCATCCTCGGGTTGCACTCCGGCGGGCAGCGCCGAGCGCAGCTGGTCGGCCGAAATCGGCTCCGGCGTCAGGACAATCAACCTCATACCGGTCGGCTTCCCCGTCTGCGGACAGGGCAAACAGGTCTGCTGGCTCAGCCGTAGAGCGAGTCAAACAGCTCGGTGTAGCGGTCATTGACCACGTTTCGCTTGACCTTCAGGGTCGGCGTCAGCTCGCCCTCGTCGAGCGACAGGTCGCGATCGAGGATCGTGAACTTCTTGATCTGCTCGACCTGGGCGTAGTTGGCGTTGGCCCGGTCGAGCTCAGCTTGGACGATCGCGCGAACCTCGTCGCTGGCGGCAAGTTGCGCCATATCCTGCGGCAGCCCGTTCTCCTGCGCCCAGGGAAGGATCTCCTCGGGGTCGAGCGTGATCAGCGCGACCGGGTACGGCCGTCGATCTCCGTGCATCACGGCATGGGAGATGAACCGCGATTGCTTGAGGTCATTCTCGATGTTGGCCGGGGTCAGGTTCTTGCCGCCGGCGGTGATGATGATGTCCTTCTTGCGGCCGGTGATCTTGAGGTAGCCCTCGGCGTCGACCTCGCCGACATCGCCGGTGTGAAGCCAGCCGTCGACGAGCGTCTCGGCGGTCGCCTCGGGGTTGCGCCAGTACTCACGGAAGATGTTGGGCCCGCGCAGCAGGATCTCCTGATCTGAGTCGGCGATCTTCACCTCGACCCCGGGCATCGGGCGACCGACGGTCCCGAACTTGAGGTGATCGAGTGTTGAAACGGTGCCGACGGCGGTCGTTTCGGTCATCCCCCAGCCCTCCAGGACTGGCACCCCGCAGGCGTAGAAGAATTCGAGGATCTCGGCGGCGATCGGAGCCGCGCCGGTGACCGCCTGCTTGATCTCGCCGCCGAACAGTGTCCGGACCCGCCCGAACATCTGCTCGTCGGCCTGCGCGAACGCCCGCTCCATCTCGTCCGGGACCGGCTCGCCGTGGCGGCGGCGTCGCCGTACCTCGACGCCGAGCTTGATCGCCGCGCCGAACCGCTCGCGGTCGGACTCCTCGGCCTTCTCCTGGAGCTTCATCGCGGCGGTGTAGAGCTTCTCGAAGATTCGCGGAACCGACGGTAGGTATGTCGGCTTGGTCTCGATCAGCTCCTCGAGGATCTTCCTCGTGTCACCCCCGAAATAGATGATCATCGTCCCGAGGTCATACGAGGCCAGCTGCGCGGTCAGCGCGAACGCGTGAGCGAGCGGCAAAAACAGGTAGGTGCGCTCGCCGGGCCCGACGAACGCAAGCTCCTGAACCATCTCGCAGACCGACATCGCGTTGCGCTGCGTCAGGACGACGCCCTTCGGCGGTCCGGTCGTGCCGGATGTGTAGATGATCGTGTACCGGTCGGCCGGCGTGACCGCCGCCTGACGCGCGGACAGCAGCGAACGATCGCCGCCACGACCCCGTTCACGCAGCTGCGTCAGGGTCGTCTCGCCGGCGCCCGCCTCGATCCCGATCGTGTGCTCGAGCTCGGGGAGTTCGGAGGCCACCTGATCGACCTTGGCCCGCTGACCGTCGGTCTCGCAGAACACCGCACGGGCCCCGGAGTCGCCGAGCACCCAGGCGCACTCGCGCGGTGAGTTGGTCGGGTAGATCGGTACGACGACGGCGCCGGCGAGCGTGATCCCGTAGCTGATCACCGTCCACTCGAGCCGCGTGTCGGCGAGGATCGCCACGCGATCGCCCGCTGCGATTCCGAGCTCGATCAGCCCCAGCGCGACCTCCTCGATCGCCGCCTGGACGTCGGCGTAGGTGAGCTCATGCCACTCGCCGTCGACCTTGTATCGCGCCGCGCTGTTTGACCCGAAGCGGCGACCTGCCGCGCCGGCGAGCGCGGCGACGGTCGCAGGCGTCGTCTCAGTGTCAGGCGTGGCGTTCGTCATCGGCTCTCCTGTCCTCGGTGGGATGCGATCCTTTCATGTCTACGCCTCACGGTTGCGTCGCCAACGCACGATCGGCAAGAATGGCGCGCAATCAGGAGAGCGCACGGCCGGGATCTACCGGACGGCCGCAACTAGATCAAGGATGGAGGTTTTGAAATGCCTACGTTGATCGGTGCCTCCAGCGGTTGGGGCATCGGCCTTGCGCTGGGCGTCATCGTGGTCATCGTGGCGGCTGCGATCGTGATCACGATTGTGGCGCTCGCCACCAGGATCGCCGGCCAGGCACGCGCCGCGGTGGAGGGCGTTGAAACCGTCCGCGAGCAGACCGAGCCGCTCGACGGCGTCGCCCGGATCAACGATTCGGGAGTCCGGATCCTTCACTCCGCGCGTGCGTTGCGAAAGGTGGCGGTCGGCAGATGACGTTCGAGGTCGCCGCTCTCTCCAATCATGGAGCGTGGGGGATCGCGCTCCTGATCGGGCTGCTCGCGGCGCTGGCCGTCGCCGGGCTGCTGCTGGCGCTGGTCCGCGCCGTCAACGACATCGACCGCTCCGCGAGCGCCCTGCTGGACGTGGCCGGAATGGTCGCCGCAAACACCGGTCAGATCCCGCAGCTGGAGGCCACGGCACCGGTGCTCGGACTGATCGTGCAGGAGGCGGTCGTCCAGGACGGCTACATGAACGCGCTGACCGACGGATACGCCGAAGCCCCGCAAGCCGCTCCCGATGGGTCAGGCCAAGCCGATGGCGAGGGGAGTCCGAGATGAGCTCGTCATCGCTGACGATCCTGAGCATCCTGCTCGCGATCGTGATCATCGCCGTGCTCGCCGCCGCCCTGGTCCACGTTCGCACCAAGCTCGAGTCGACCTCCGAGAAGCTCGCGACCCTGGCGCAGGCGCTCGCGACCGTCGAGTCCGAGCATCTTCGGCCCCTGGAAGGCTCCGTGAAGGCGATCAACGCTCAGTTCGACGTGATCGTGGGAGCTCTGCCGGGGATCGCCAGGAAGGCGGCGGTCGTAGCCGAGAGGAGGCCGCGATGATCCTCGAGTGGATCGGCGACGTCCTGCTGCTGTTGGTCGTGGTGCCGGTCGTGATCTACCTGTTGCGCGGAGTGCTCGCCGCGGCCAACTCGATTGTGCCGAGCGTTGAGTCGATCGCCGCCAGCGCAAAGGCGGGATCGAAGGACCTGGACGCGGTCGGGCTGCTGCTCACCACCCAGGAACGGGCAATCCAGACGATCGAGGCGGCTGCCGACTACGGCGGATCGCTCGACAAGATCGTCGACGACGCGTGAACGGGGGCTGAGCGATGCCAGCAGCTGGTGTGGTGATGATCATCGTCGTGGTGGTGATCGTGGCGGCCGTCGTCTTCTACCTGTTGGCGACGATCCTGGCGCTGCGTAAGATCACCGCCGGGCTCGACGAGACGATCGGCGCTGTCGGCGAGATCGTCGCGAAGAGCGGACCTGTCGGCGGGGTGGTCGGGACGATCAATGAGCACCTCGATGCGGGCGTGGACCTGCTCGAGGGGCTGCTCGTCAAGAAGGCCGGTCTGGACGACGCCGTCGGGCTGATCGACGGCCTGTATCCGGGAGCCGCTGCGGACGGCCTGCGCAACTTCCCCGACAGCAAGGACGTCAAGCCGCCGCGGATCGGCGAGGTCTACACGAAGGGGACCCTGACGCTCGCGCGTCTGGGCCGCGAGGCGCCGATCGCGGCGGCGTCGCCGAACGGCCCGGCCTTGCGCGATCCCGCGCACGGGAGCACGGCCGCCCGCGAGCTGTACCCCGATGTCCGTCAGACCAGACCGGAGGCGATGCCACGCTCACCGGTGATCGGGACCGACTCCCCAGTGCAGTACGACCCCTCCGAAGAGGTCGGCGGTCCTCGCAAGCGGATGCCGTCAGGCGCCGAAAGGAGCTCAGGTGCAGACACCAGGACCGTTTGAGTACGACCGGGCGACGAGCGTCGACGGCGCCATCGCCGCGCTCGAACAGTTCGGTCCTGGCGCGCGGGTGATCGCCGGCGGCCACAGTCTGCTGCCGATGATGAAGCTCCGGCTGGCCAACCCCGAACGGCTGATCGACATCAATGACCTGTCCGAGCTCTCCTATATCCGCGAACACGATCACGAGCTGCGGATCGGCGCGCTGGTGCGTCACGCGGAGCTGCTGCGCGACGAGATGCTGGCAACGCGGTTTCCCGTGTTCCGCGACGCCGAGCAGGTGATCGCCGATCCGGTCGTGCGCAACCGCGGCACGATCGGAGGCTCGCTCTGCCAGGCGGACGCGGCCGAGGACCTGAGCGCCGTCTGCACCGCGCTCGGGGCCAAGCTCGTGATCCGCGGCAGCTCGGGCGAGCGGGTGGTCGCGATCGAGGACTTTCACCTCGGGCCATACATGACCGCAGTCGGCGACGGCGAGCTGCTGACCGAGGTCCGGCTGCCGCTGCGCGCCGGCGGCGGGAGCGCGCACGAGAAGGTCGAGCGCCGGGCGGGGGACTGGGCGATCGCGGCGGCCTCGGCTGCGGTCTGGATCTCCGACGGCAAGATCACCGAGGCGGGCGTGGCGCTGAGCGCCGTCGGCCCGACGACGATCTCGCTGCCGCGGGCTGCCGAGCTGCTGCGCGGCGCGGCCCCGTCGGAGGAGCTGTACTCGCAGGCGGGGGAGATCGCGTCGGCGGATTGTGCCCCGGTTGCCGACGGCCGCGGACCGGTCGAATACAAACGACATCTGGCCGGGGTGCTGGCGGCGCGCGCGTTGCGGCGAGCCACGGCACGCGCCCAGCAACAGGAGGCATGACCGAAATGTTCGTGACGATCAAGATCAACGGCGAAGAGGTCAACCGCGAGATCGAACCCCGCCTGCTACTGGTTCATTTCATCCGCGACACGCCTGGCTTGACCGGCACGCATTGGGGATGTGACACCTCCAACTGTGGTGCCTGCGTGGTGCTGATGGACGGCGAGCCGGTCAAGTCGTGCACGATCCTGGCCGCGATGTGTGAGGGTCACGAGGTGAGGACGGTCGAGGCGCTCGAGCGCGACGGGCAGCTGGATCCCGTCCAACAGGGTTTCCACGAGATGCATGCGCTGCACTGCGGCTTCTGCACGCCGGGCATGCTGATGACCTCCCGGGCGCTGCTCGACAGCAACCCGAATCCCTCCGAACAGGAGATCCGAACGGCGATCTCCGGTGCGATCTGCCGCTGCACCGGCTACAAGAACATCGTCGCCGCGGTGCAGTGGGCGGCCCAGCACGAAGCGCGGGACGCAGCGTCGGCCCCGCCGGCCACGAACATTCAGGAGGCCTGATCGATGGCGACCGTAGAGAATCTTCCGAGCGCCACGACCGAGCGGCCGATCGGCTTCGGACGGCTCAAGCGCAAAGAGGACGCCCGCTTCATCCGGGGCAAGGGCAACTACCTCGATGACATCCGGCTGCCGGGAATGGTCCACGGCGCGGTGCTCCGCAGCCCCTATGCGCACGCGCGGATCGTCTCGATCGACACCTCGGCGGCGCTGGCGTACCCGGGAGTCCTGGCCGTGATCACCGCCAAGGACCTCGAGACGCTCGGCCTGGCGTGGATGCCGACGATCTCATACGACACGCAGGCGGTGCTCGCCGGGGACAAGGTCCGCTTCCAGGGCCAGGAGGTCGCGTTCGTGATCGCGACCGACGAGTACATCGCTCGTGACGCCCTGCCGCTGATCGACGTCGAGTACGACCCGTTGCAGGCGGTCGTCAACGCCCGCAAGGCGCTCGACCCCGACGCTCCGCTGATCCGTGACGACAAGGACGGTCAGCGCGACAACCTCGCCAGCCCGACCTGGGAGGCGGGCGACGAGCAGGCGACCGACAAGGCGTTCGCTGAGGCCGACACGATCATCAGCCGCGACATCATCTACCCGCGCTGCCACCCGGCGCCGCTGGAGACGTGCGGGATGATTGCCGACTTCAACCCCGAGACCGGGCAGCTGGACATCTACAACGGCAACCAGGCGCCGAACGCACACCGCACCGTGTACGCGCACGTCGCCGGGCTGGCCGAGCACATGATCAGGATCCGCTGCAACGACATCGGCGGCGGCTTTGGCAACAAGGTCCCGGTGTACCCGGGCTACGTGTGCGCGATCGCCGGCTCGATCGTCGCCGGCGTCCCGGTCAAGTGGATCGAGGACCGCTCCGAGAATCTGATGTCGACCGGGTTCGCGCGCGACTACGTGATGCATTCTGAGATCTGCGCCAAGGACGGGAAGGTCACCGGCCTGCGCGTCGAGGTGATCGCCGACCACGGCGCGTTTGACTCGACCGCCCAGCCGACGAAGTTCCCGGCCGGCTTCTTTCACATCTGCTGCGGGTCCTATGACCTGCAGGCAGCGCACGTGCGCGTCAAGGCCGTCTACACCAACAAGGCCCCCGGCGGCGTCGCGTATCGCTGCTCGTTCCGGATCACCGAGGCGGTGTACCTGGTCGAGCGGATGGTCTCGGCGCTGGCGCTCGAGATGGGCGTCGACCCGATCGAGCTGCGGATGCGCAGCTTCATCGCTCCCGAGCAGTTCCCGTATGAGACGACCACCGGCTGGACGTATGACTCGGGCAACTACGCCGAGACGATGAGGGTCGCGATGGAGATCGCCGGCTACGAGGAGCTGCGGCGCGAGCAGGCCGAGAAACGGGCCCGCGGCGAGCTGATGGGAATCGGCGTTTCATTCTTCACCGAGGGTGTCGGCGCCGGTCCGCGCAAGCACATGGACATCCTCGGCCTGGCGATGAACGACGGCGCCGACCTGCGGGTCCACCCGTCGGGGAGGGCGATGGTCTCGATCAGCGCCCAGACCCAGGGTCAGGGCCATGAGACGACGTTCGCGCAGATCGTCGCCGAGGAGCTCGGGATCCCGCCCGAGGAGATCGAGGTGCGCCACGGCGACACCGACCGAACCCCCTACGGTCTCGGGACATACGGCAGCCGCTCGACGCCGGTCTCGGGCGCGGCGGTCGCGATCGTGTCGCGCAAGGTCCGCGACAAGGCACGCCTGATCGCGGCGACGATGCTCGAGACCAGAGCCGAGGACCTCGCGTGGGAGAAGGGCCGCTGGTATGTCAAGGGCGACCCCGAGCAGGGCGCGATGATCGAGGACATCGCGGCGTATTCCTACAGCGGCAAGCCGATGCCAGAGGGGATGGAGGGCGGGCTCGACGCGCAGGTGATCTACGACCCGCCGAACCTCACCTACCCCTACGGCGCCTACATCGCGGTCGTCGACATCGACCCCGACACGGCCGTGGTGAAGGTGCGGCGGTTCATCGCGGTTGATGACTGCGGCGTTCGGATCAACCCGATGATCGTCGACGGTCAGATCCACGGCGGCCTCGCCGAAGGGATCGGGATCGCGTTGATGGAGGTGATCACGTTTGACGAGGAGGGCAACTGTCTCAACGGATCGTTCATGGAGTATCTGATCCCGACCGCGCTCGAGTGCCCCGACTTCGAGCTCGGTGAGACGGTCACGCCGTGTCCGCATCACCCGCTCGGCGCCAAGGGGGTCGGCGAATCGCCCAACGTCGGCTCGCCGCCGGCGATCGTCAGTGCCGTGATCGACGCGCTGCACGAGAGCCACGGCGTCGATCACATCGATATGCCCTGCACCCCGGCGCGGGTATGGGAGGCGATGCAGGGCCGGCCTGCGCCGCCGCAATGACCGAGCCGACGAGCGACGCGGAGAGCGAGGTCCGCGCCCTCGTCCCCGATGTGGAGACGCTCGCCAGGAGGCTGGCGGTGGTCGACTACCTGGTCGACGAGGCGCTCGCGACGTCTATGTTCCTCGCCCTGGCGTTGCCGCAGCCGCTGCTGCTCGAGGGCGAAGCCGGTGTCGGCAAAACCGAGGCCGCCAAGGCGCTGTCCGCGGTGCTCGACACCCCGCTGGTGCGGCTGCAGTGCTACGAGGGGATTGACGCCGCGGAGGCGCTGTATGAGTGGAACTACCCCCGTCAGCTGCTCTCGATCCGGCTTGCCGAGGCGCGCGGCAGCGAGCTCGCCGAGGACGAGCTGTTCGGACGCGAGTACCTCAACCGACGACCGCTGCTGCGGGCGCTCGAGCATCCCGGCCCGCGCCCGGCGGTGCTGCTGATCGACGAGATCGACCGCGCGGACGACGACTTCGAGGCTTTCCTGCTCGAGCTGCTGGCCGAGGCGGCCGTCACGATCCCCGAGCTCGGCACGATCAGGGCGACGCATCCGCCGGTCATCGTGCTGACGTCGAACCGGACCCGCGATCTCCACGACGCGGTCAAACGGCGATGCCTGTATCAGTGGATCGACTACCCGAGCCCGGCCCGCGAGGTCGAGATCGTCCGCCGCCGCGTCAAGGGCGCCTCGCAGACGCTCGCCGTGCAGGTCGCCGACGCGGTCGCCCGGATGCGCGAATCCGACGTGCAGAAGCCGCCCGGAATCGCTGAGGCGATCGATTGGCTGGCGGCGCTGAGCGCGCTCGGTGAGGAGCGCCTGGACGAGGCCGCGATCGAGCGCACGCTCGGGTCGGTGCTGAAGTACCGGGAGGATCAGGACGCGGTCCGGGCGGCCGGCCTGCAGGAGCTCGTCGGCGATGCCCCGGGAGCCGCCCGGTGAAGCTCGAGACGGTGCAGCTGGACCTCCCGGCGACCGCGTCCGCATTCGGCCGCCGGCTGCGAGAGGCGGGCCTGCCGGTCGGCCCCGAGCGGGCGGCGCGGTTCGCCGACGCGCTCGCGGCCGTCCGGCCGATCGCCCGCCGCCGGCTGTACTGGACCGCGCGGGCGGTTTTCGTCTCTGACCGGACCCAGGTCGCCGCCTTCGACGAGGTGTTCCTCTCGGTGTTCGGCAGCCGGATGCTGGACGAGCCCGAGGCGCTGCGAGACCCCTCAGATGCCCCGCGAACGGACCCCGCGCCGCCCCAGCAGGGAGCGCGCAGCACGGGCGCCGAGGCCGCCGACGAGCTGCACGCGAGCGTCGGGCCCTCCCGGCGGCGGGCGAGCGACCCCGATCCGCCCGACCGCGAGGTGCCGGTGCCGCTGGCGGCCAGCGACGAGGAGGTGCTGCGCAGCAAGCGGTTCGACGCGCTCGAGCCCGACGAGCTCGTGGCGCTGCACCGCCTGATGGCGCAATTGTCGCTCGCGACACCGCGACGGCTGACGCGGCGGATGCAGCGCCGCCGCCACGGCCGCCGGATCGACCTGCGCAGGACGCTGCGGGCGAGCATGCGGACGGCCGGCGATCCGGTGTCGCTCGCCCGGCGCGAGCGCCGCCTCGTCCGCCGGCGGATCGTGCTGCTGTGCGACATCTCGGGCTCGATGGAGCCCTACGCGCGTGCCTACCTACAGTTTCTCGCCTGTGCCACGGGCGCCCGGCCCCGGGCGGAGGCGTTCGTGTTCGCGACCAGACTGACGCGGGTGACGCGCGCGCTGGCGTCGCGCAACCCCGACCGCGCAATCGCACGCGCGGCCGCGGCGGCGCCGGATTGGTCAAGCGGGACGCGGATCGGCGACGCGCTGAAGGAGTTCAATGACCGCCACGGCCGGCGCGGACTGGCCCGCGGGGCGGTGATCGTGATCCTCTCCGACGGCTGGGAGCGCGGAGATCCGACGCTGGTCGGGCGCGAGCTGCAACGATTGCGGCGGCTGGCATACCGGATCGTGTGGGTCAATCCGCGCGTCGCGGCACCGGGTTTCTCCCCACGCGCCGGGGGGATGGCGGCCGCGCTGCCGTTCTGTGACGCGCTCGTCAGCGGCCACAGCCTTGACGCCCTCGAGGACGTGGCGCGCGCGATCGCGGCCGCGCGCGGAGGTGACGGCCCCGGCGTGGCGACCGCGTTTGAACCATCGCTCGAGACAGACGACGAACAGTGGGGGAGCGCGACCCCGGTCCCCGGCAGCTCGGTTGCGATGCCGAGCGGCTACGGCCCCAGCCGCGGCCGCACCACGCCTGGCTGGGGGCTCGGTCAGTGAGCTCGGACGCGCAGCCGAAGATCTGCATCTATCCGGGTTGCTCGCGCCCGGCGGTGCCGCCGCACCCGCTCGGCGGCCCACAGCCGAGCTTCTGCGAGCTTGAGGAACACAATGCGCTGACTGCCCATCAGGAACGTGAGCGGCGCCGGCGAGCGGGGCGGTCCGAGCCCGAAGGTGACAGCTAACGTCTGAGGAGGTGCGGTGATGGCAAACGAGGCATACAGAGCGGTCTTTCTACGCGTGCACCCGACGGGCAAGATGGTGCTCAGCCTGACGACCGAGCCCGACGGCAACGAGCCCCAGTACGCCCAGCTGGTGGCCGACGAGCTCGGCGTGCCCGCGCTCGACGTCAAGGTCGTGCCCGCCGACACTGACAGGTTCGGCATCGGACACGGCTACAACACAGCTCCCTCGGCCGGCACGTCGGCGGCGGTCAGCAGCACGAGCGCCAAGATCCGCGACAAGGCGCAGCTGCTGGCCGGGATGGCGCTCGAGGCGCCGGCCGACAGCCTCCAGTGGGACGACGGCGCCTTCGCCCCGGGATCGGATCCGGGGCAGGTCAAGACGATCGCCGACCTGGCGCTGTACGCGCACGGCACCGGCGCGCTGCCTCCGGGCGTCGAGGGCGGCCTCGACGCGCAGACGGTGTACCGAGACTAGCCCGGCGTGACCGCCAGATCTGCGTCGATATCGACCCGAACGTCGTCGGCGACCTTGAGCGCTCCGAACAGGGTCGAATACGGCTTGATCCCCCAGCCGCTCTGGGTGAGGGTGGCGCTGCCGGTCAGCCGCCCCTGCCCGTCTGATTGCAGGGTGAACGAGACCGGCCCGGTCTTGCCCGACAGCTCCAGCTGCCCGTCCACCTTCAGCTCGCCGTCAGCGCCCGGCTGGACCGAAGTCGAGCGAAACTCGATCGCGGTCCCCTTCAACACCTCATCGTCGATCGCCTGGCGGATGTTGTCCTTGTCGCCCTCACCGAGCGCCATCATGCCGCCGGTCCCCTGGCGCACCCACAGCGAGCGCGAGTCGGCGCTGAGCGACAGCTCGGTGTCGGCTGGATCCTCGCCGGCCGCGATCGTGGCGTTCCATGACGTGACTTCGATCACGAGGTCGTGGCCCGCCTTTGCTGCGCCGCCACGCCGACCGGTGCGGATCAGCAGCTTGGCGTTTTCGGGGCCCAGCGAATGGGTGCCCGGTCCGATCGACATTCGTTCTCTCCCAGCTCGCGGTCCGTCCGCAGACCATATCCACGAAAGGAAGCCCAGACGTGGTTGAACTCGACCATTCCTTCACCAGTCCAAAGCCGATCGACGAGACGTGGAGTGGGATCCTCGACCTCGAGCGGCTCGTCCCGTGCGTTCAGGGCGGAACCGTCCTCGAGAAGACGGGCGAGGACTCGGTCAAGGCGGAGATCGTGGTCAAGATGGGGGCGATGTCGATGAGGTTCACCGGCACCGTCGTCGTGATCGAGCGCGATGACTCCAGCCACCGCGCCGTGATGCAGGTCAAATCCCGCGAGGCCGGCGGACAGGGCCATGCCAACGCCGATGTCACGTTCACGCTCTCAGACGGCGGCGGGACGGTCCACACCGCGGCGCAGATCACGGGCAAGGCCGCGTCGATGGGGGAGGGGGTCGTGTCCAGCGTGCTCGACGCACTGATCAAGGACTTCACCGGCAAGCTGGCGACCCTGTGAAACGGTTGCCCACGGCTGCGCTCTGGCACCATTTCAGTAGATGGCGATGACCGTCAAACGTGCGATGCGCGAGATCCAACCCGGCGAGGTGCCGATCGACGGCGGCACCGCGGTGCAGGACGATCCCAGTCGCCCCGTGTTCAGCGGTCACGGCCAGTTCGACTACGTGTGCGCCAACTGCGGCAACGTGCTCGCGCACGCGATGGACCCCGACTACATGACCAGGCGTGTACGAGTCCGCTGCGGGCGCTGTCGCACGGTGAACGTGGCCGCGGAGCATTCGGTGCAACAGGCCAGGCGTCCCCGCGAGCGCACCACCGGCGGCATCTGATCAACCTTTACCGAAGATTGAAGCCGATCCGGTCGAACACACGTCTATCGAAATCCTGCTGATTTGACGATAAGTGTCCAAGGCCCGATCATCTTTGTAGGCGACCCTCGATGAACAAAGTCAAATTCGCAGCGCAGGTTGCTCAGCTGACGGCTGACCGTGTGCCGTTCGCGCTCGCGACGGTAGTGCGTGCCAGGCGTCCGGCAAGCGTGAGCCCGGGCGACACCGCAGTCGTTCTCGCTGATGGGACGATCGACGGATTCGTCGGCGGCCAGTGCGCCGAGAATTCCGTCCGTCTCTACTCCCTGCGGGCGCTTGAGACCGGCCAGCCGATGCTGCTGCGGCTGCTGCCCGAAGCCCCGGACGGCGATCAGGCATCCGACGGCTTGGACGGAGCGGTCGTCGAGCACAACCCGTGCCTGAGCGGCGGGTCGCTTGAGATCTTCATCGAGCCGCAGCTGCCGCCGGCGCGCGTAGTCATCACCGGCGAGTCGCCGATCGCGCGGGCTCTCTGCCGGATTGCGTCGGCGGCGGACTACGTCGCCGAGTCGATGCCGGTCCCCGAGCTGGACAAGCTCGCCGGCGCCACCGCGGTGATCGTCGCGTCGCACGGCTATCACGAGGAAGAGGTGCTGACCGCGGCGCTCGAGGCCGGGGTGCAGTACGTCGCGCTCGTCGCGAGCGAGAAGCGCGGCGAGGCAATCCGTGCGGAACTCGACATGCCGCCCGAGTTGGCCACGCAGCTCCATACGCCGGCCGGGGTCGACATCGGTGCCGACACGCCGGAGGAGATCGCGATCGCGATTCTCGCCGAGATGATCGTCGTCCAGCACTCCGATCCGGCCGTCGTCGGCCCTCCCGCTCCCGAGCAGTCCGACGCGATGGCGGTCGAGGTCGAGGTCGAGGCCGAGAACGGGTCCGCGCCCGCGCCCGAGCCGGTCGCGCTGGCCGAGGTCGCCCCCGAGCAGGCATCGGTCGCGACGCTCGAGCAGACCGATCAGGAGAGTCCCGACAAGAAGGGCTCCGGCGACCGGCATTCGGGCGCCGCCAAGCTCAAGCGAGCGTTCGCAAGCGGCGCCGACCGCGCGTACGATCCGGCCGAAGCGGCCGCGATCGAGGCCCGCGCCGCCGCGCGCGCCCAGGTCGCCGCGCCGCCGATCCTTGATCCGGACGAGCTCGAGGCTGCGGAGCTCGAGATCCCGCCCGGCGTCGAGGTCGCGATCGACCCGATCTGCGGGATGAAGGTGCCGATCACCGAGGCCACTCTTCATCTCGACGTCGCCGGGTCCCGACAGTACTTCTGCGGCACCGGCTGCCGCGTGGCCTACGCGGCCAAGCACGCATCGAATGTCGCCTAGAGCAGCCGGCCGGGTCACGGGCCTGGTGCTGGCGGCTGGTGGCTCCAAACGGCTGGGCGCCCCCAAGCAACTCCTCCGGTACGGCTCGGTGCCGCTGCTCGGCCACGTTCTCGACGTCGCGCGCAGCTGCGCGTTTGACCAGCTCGTGTGCGTGGTCGGTGGAAACGCCGATCAGGTGCGCGAGCGGGTCGACTTCGACGGCGTTCAGGTGGCCGAGAACATCTCGTTCGGGGAGGGGTGCTCGTCATCGATTGCGGTTGCGCTCGGTTTGTTGGATCCCAACTGCGAGCTGCTCGTGCTGATGCTGGGTGACCAGCCTGGCGTTACGCCCGAGACGGTGAAGCAGCTGCTCGCCGGCCGCGGTGATGCGCCGCTGGCCGCGTGTGGCTACGAGAACGGACGCGGGCATCCGCTCGCGTTCGCCCGCAGCACGTTTGGCGAGCTGGCCAACCTGCACGGCGACAAGGGTGTGTGGAAGGTGCTCGACCTCCATGGCGACGAGGTCGTCGACGTCCCCGTCGCCGGGCCGGTGCCGCGAGACGTCGACACCTGGGAGGACTACGAGGCCGTCGTCGACGAGGCCGGGCTGGTGCGACCAGCCACTTGACCGACTGCGAACGACGGCAATAGAGTCGTGCCGACAACGGTTGATCGCGCCCGGGACCTCGGCGATCGCCCCGACCAGGAGGCTCGATGCGTCAGCTCCCCGTCCGTCCAGCCGGCCAGTCCGACGCTTGACCTGTGGTGAGGCGGAGTTGACGTTGCAAGTCCGGTCCGAGGGCCGGATTCGATGCTGACCGCGGAGAGACGATGGCGCTGCCCTACGTGAAGCTGTCGGCGAGGCTCGAGCGCGCGCGCCGCGAGAGCCGGGCGCTGTTCGGCGACGGCGACGGCGCGCCGACAGGCGAGTCCGGCATGTCGTCCGCAACGCCACTCACGATCAGCTGCCTGCGGTCCGGCACATCGACCGTGCTCGCGCTCTCTGGCGAGCTCGATCTGCACTCACGCCACCAGCTTGAGCAGGAGCTCGGCCGCGCCGAGGATCTCGGCTTTGACCGGATGGTCGTCGATCTGAGCGCGCTCGAGTTCATGGACTGCTCGGGGATGCACGCGCTGCTCGGAGCGCATCGGCGCGCCCACGCCGCCGGCCGCCAGCTGTCGCTGCGCCGGGGCCCGCGGGAGGTGCACCGGCTGTTCGAGCTCGCCGGGGTGGATCAGGTGTTTCGCTTCGAGATGGCGCCCGAAGTCGCGACCTGAAGGTGCGGCTGAGGGCCCCGCCGGCGCCGAGGGCGTCAGGGTTGCGCCCTCCATGGCGCCGGCGGGGCGGGGGCGCGCGGCGATCGTAGGGCCCGACCGGGGCCGCGCACCATCGCACCGTTGCGGTATTCGGCCTAGCCTGCCTGACGCGGTCTTGGCCCCAGGCCGGCAAACGCGCTCACGGCCTCAGAGGCGCGGGTCCAAAACCGTCACGGAGCCCAGTAAATCGCCTACGGCTGTGAGCTGTAGGTCCAAAACCGTCGCTCAGCCCAGTAAATCGCCTACGGCTGTGAGCTGTAGCTCCAAAACCGTCGCTCAGCCCAGCTATCCACCTACGGCCCTGAGTCGTGACTCGCACCGACGCCGGTGATCCAAGCCACGCCGCTAAAGCGCGCCCGGTCGTACACCAACGCTGCCAACACGGGGCTTGCGGGCGTCGTGATTCACGCCGTGACTCACCGCGATCGCCGGCCAAGCTGTTTTGGCTCGTTGACGATGCTCGACGGGCGGGCCCGTGATGACGATCATTCAACGTCACGCAACAACGCGTGCGTCAGCACGGCGCCGCCGTGAATCTTCGTCACGATCCCCTTCAGGGCGCCGAGCTCGGCGCCATCTTCGTGGGCTTCGCGCAGCACAATGTGAGCGAGTGATTCGGCTTCTTCGCGGTCGTCGGGGTTGTGGGTCCGGGTCCATCGGACCAAGGCCTCGAGGTAGACGGCTTGTTTGACGGTGACCTGGTCTTCGGGGCGGACGGGGATCGTGGTGTCGTGGCCGTGCTGGTAGTTGGGGTCGCCGTCGATTGTCAGCCATCCGTCGCGGATGCCGACCAGCACGCAGCCGATGGTCGACTGCACCTGCAGCCGGCGTCGTGCTCGGTTGGCCTGGTTGCGGATCGTGCTTTCAGCCCGGCGGGTCTGTTTGGCGATCTGGCTGTAGCTGTGGCCGTGCGCGATCTGGGAGATGATCGCGAGCTCGCCTTGGGTGAGCGGGCAGCCGCTGGGGATGTGGTCGCGGTTTTGGCTGGTCACGGGTCACCGTCCGGGCCTTCGCCTCGCCCCCGATTGGCAGCCTCGCGCTCCGGGCCAACGGAGCCGCAGGCAGACGTGAACTTGCCCATACAGTTCCGGTCCCTCGCACCGCAGACCGGGCGCAGCAGGGCGTCGAGCCTGCGGCCAGTTCCTCTCAGCGCGGCCAGCGAGTGGCGGACCCGCTCATGGGGTGAGGCCACGCTCGGGCCGATGCTCTCAGGCATCAGGACGACCTCCCGGCCCATTTGACGTGCGGCTCGCCCGTGCGGTTCTTACGCTGCTCGTCCGACATCGCCTCCGCCAGATCGGGGCAGGACAGGTTTGGCACCACAATCTCGGTTGCCGGGTCCGACAAAATCTTGGCCGCGAGATAGGCCATCGCTGCCCACGATCCCTCGAACTGGTAGCCCTCATCCTTGCGGGAGCCCACCCACCAATCGCGGAGATACTCGCTGCGCTCCAGGTTGGTGCGCTTGCCGCTGCTCAAATAGTACGGGGCGCAACCGGCGGATGTTCGGATTGGCCCAACTCACTCATCGCAACCGCCTCATCGCCTGTCCTGGAGGACGGAGGCACTGGGTCTGATACGCGCCCGGCAGGATTTGAACCTGCGACCTTCCGCTCCGGAGGCCAGCGGCAGAGCGTCCCGAAACCCCCGTGACGCCAGTGTTTACCGAGGGTTTCGGCGTTCGCCACATCGGCGGATCCCGCTCGATTAGGTACCGATTCGGGGGGTTTTTGGCACCGGTGCCTTTTGGGGCTGACGACCGACGCGGCGGGTACCATGGTCTGGTCATCGTCGGTTCTCGTCCGACCTTGTCCCGCCCCGGTCGCTGAGCACACGCTCGAGCGGTCGGGGCGGTTCCGTTTGCATTTCCGTCCGCTGGCTGCTGTTCACTGGGATGCTCGCGGGCTTCCATGCCTGCAGCGGAAAAGGACGAGAGAGACGGGAGTAGGACCGATGGATGACAATGAGGACCGGCTGAGCCGCGACCAGATCGAGAACGTCGCCGTAGCGGTCGCGATGTTCCAGCGCATCGCCGACAAGGCGCTCGACGCGGAGGTTCGCGACCTTGCGCTTGCCCGCGCCGCTGAGTGTCGCGACCAGATCGACAGGGCTGAGATCGACACGGCAGAGCGGGCACCCGCCAGGCAGCGGGTCGCGCGACACGCGCTCGGCATACTCGCGCTCGGCCTCCCGCGGAACGTTCCTGCGCCCGACCCCGTGGACGGCGTGGACCCGGACGAATACGCGGAGGCGCAGGAGTTTCTTGACTGGTGCCTGCACCGACACGTGTGGTCGGAGCGGAGGACCGGAGCGCGACTGACGAGGCCAGCCCGCAGGTACGGAGTCCGGGCCCGCTCGTCGCGGCGGCGTGCGCCGGGCCGGCGTCGCGGTAGTCGTCGCGGTGCCGCGTCGACTTCTACATCTCGCGGTGACCCTGATTCTGACGGCCCCGAGGAAGCCGGGCACCATGTAATCGGCGAGCGCCACCTCGATCGTGGGGTGGCGTAATGACCGCAGTCCCAGAAATTACGGCGGGCCGTGAAAACGGTCATCGGCGGCCCAAGGGCTACGACCTCGGCTACAGCCCGCACGGCGGGACCCGAGCGATTCTTGATGAGGTCGACGAGGTCCTCGAGGAATACCAGGACCATCTCCCGCTGAGCGTCCGGCAGATCTTCTACCGCCTCGTCGGTCGCTACGAGTACCCAAAGACCGAACAGGCGTATGCGGGTCTCACGGAAAAGCTCGTACGCGCCCGCCGCGCCAAGCTGATCCCGTTCGACGCGATCCGGGACGACGGGATTGTCAGGATCGAGAACACGTTCTACGAGTCGATCGAGAATTTCCACGACGAGACAGGCCGTCGGATTCAGAACTATCGACGCGACCGGCAGGAAGGACAGCCTCAGTACATCGAGCTTTGGTGCGAGGCGGCAGGCATGCTCGGCCAGCTCAATCGTGTCGCCGAGGACTACTCCGTCCCGGTGTACTCATGCGGCGGGTTCGGGTCGCTGACCGCGAACTACAAGGTAGCCCGCCGGGCGCTGGCCCGCGACGTGGCGACCGTGATCCTGCACGTCGGTGACTTCGACCCTTCGGGCGAGTCGATCTTCGAGTCGATGACCGAGGACGCGACCGCGTTCGTGGAGGCCGACCGCGTGATCCAGACCTGCCAGATCATCCCGATCAGGGTCGCGCTCACGGCCGACCAGGTGGAGGAGTACGACCTGTCGACGGCACCGCCGAAGAGGTCTGACAGCCGATCAAAGAACTGGACTGGTGGCACATGCCAGCTCGAAGCGCTCGCACCTGACCAGTTGGCGAGGATCGTCACGGACGCGATCGAAAAGCGGATCGACTGGGATGTATTCGGAGCGGTGTACAGGCAGGAAGCGTCTGATCGCGCCAGTCTGCTTGCGCTGCCAGCGGGGTGCGTCGTGAGCGTCCGGCAGATCACGCTCTCAAGCGAGCAGCTCGACCACCTCGCTGACCTCGTGGCCGAGAAGCTTGCGGCGCAGAGCGCCGAGATGATCGACGCGGGCGAACTTGCGCGCCGGCTCGGCAAGTCCCGGGAGTTCGTCTACGCGAACACCGCCGCCCTCGGTGCGGTGCGCCTCGGCACCGGTCCCCGGCCAAGACTGATGTTCCTGTGGCCGCTGCGTGTCGCCGACGCGCCCCAGAGGGCCGCCTGCAGCTAAGCGCCGCCGGTCGGGTGTCGCCAGCGCCGGCCGGGTTGAACTCCTGCCCGTGAAGGGTCGGCCGTGAGCGGCCCGCCGATCAATCTGCGCGTGCTCGAGGAAGCGATCGTGGAGCGAGTGCGGGTCCACTACCCAAATGGTCGCCCGGGTGCGCGGGCCAAGACGTTCGCGGCTGCGGTGTGCGTGCGATGGTGGCGGCACGCCGGCCTGACGGACGCTGAGACGGCAGAGATGCTCGTCCAAGTCCATGGCATCAAACGCAGTTCAGATCGTCTCATGCGCGCTGAGAGCGCCCTGCAGACGTTCGAGGAGCTCGACGGCCCGATCGCGCACCACCTGCCCGGCCGGTTCGGCGAATGGGCTTCTGCGAAACCGCTGCCGCCAGCTCAGCGCAGGCGGGAACAGCGGGAGCGCCAGGCCACTACAGACCTGCTCCGGGCGATGCACGAAGCCGGGGACGGCTACCGGCAGGACTCGACCGTCGCGCGAACAAACGCCGCGCTGCTGCGAGTGCAACGGCGTACGGGCTCAGCGCCTGATCGGGGCGTTGATGAGGATCAGGTCTCGCGGTTCAACTGCCCGACGTGCGGGGCGAAACTCGACCAGAGATGTCGCGGGACAGCCGACGGGTCCTCTCATCCGGGGCGGCGGAAGCGGGCAGCCAAAGCGAGCGGTACGAAGCGTCACAAGGTCGGCGAGATGCAAGCCGAGATCGACCGCGCCAAAGCGATCGAGAAGCGCACCGCGTGGGACACAGACGAGCAGACAGACCGCCGTGCCCGGCAGCGCGAATCCGAGATATCAACGATGGCGATCGTCACGAAGATGAGCACGTCGCGACCGGCGGGATGGCCGACGTGCATGGATCCCGCTGGGCGGCGCTGCGGGGCAGGACGCAATCTTGACGACGAACGGGCTCGCATCCTGGGCTTGCCTCGGCTCGAGCCGATCGGGCGCGGACGCGACGAATGGCGCGCCTGGCTGGCGGCACAGGCCAGTTGGGAGTGCGCTTGGGTCGATGATTTCGCCCACGTCCAGAGTTACCGCGACGTGCTTGGTGACGAACGTTGGTGCGCCGCTGACGAGGGACTTGTCGCCGTGTCGTGGGACCGGCTGTACGACGCCGAGATCGCCCGAGCCCAAGCAGAAGACGACGACAGCACGGAGGAGGTGCTCCTCACCGGGGCGCATGCCCGGAACCTGAGTCCGCTCGTACGCGCAAGGTGCGCAAGCGGGCAAAGCGCGCCAACACATCGACCGGACGCCATCGAGTCTCTATGGGAGAGGACTCCGGCAGACACCTACCGGCGTTGGCCGGCATGGCCGGCGCGGATCCCGATGAAGCCCTTCGGGGCGCCCGTCCGCGGATCGGCTGCGGCGCGACTTTTGGGACGAGCCACGCGGCTTGCCGCACGGGATGCGCGGGCGATCGGCACGGAGAAGCGGTTCGGTGTGCCGCCGAAAACTGCCGTCGGATGGGGGCCATATGTGCCGTCTGTGACGCCTGGCGAAATGGACCGGCTGGCACCGGGATGGCGAGCGAGATCGTCGTCGTGGCCGCCGCTGAGGCCAATGTCAGACGCCCTGGTCGCGGATTTCTTCTGCCTTCCATGGCCGGACGTGGAGTTGACCGCGGTAGCCGTTTCCGCGTGAGTGCCCAGCCGGAGCCCCGCCTTTTATTCGCCACCCCACGCGGCTATTTCCCCTAGTTATAGGAGGTCTCATCAATGACAACAGCGACAGACAGCACGAGTATGCGCACAAGCGGGATACGCCAGCGGCGCGAATCAGTCGGAGTGTCGCGCCTCGAACTCGCGATCCGCAGCAAGTGCAGCGTGACCAGCTTGGCTCAGATCGAAGCTGGCCTGCTCCCGCATCGGGGTGAAGTGCTGCCGCGCGTCGTCGCGGCATTAGAGCGACTCGAAGATGGTTAGCGGGCCGCCACCAAATGCGTCGATCCCAGTTAGACCGGGGCCGACAGCAAAGCCTGGTGCCGCACCACAAGTCCACGAGACGATTTTGCCGACCGGGCAGCAGGAACGGCGGTGGCTGGCATGACGAACGCTACCGCATACACCGACCGCTCACCAGCCGTTCTGACCGATGGCTCCCCGACCGAGCAGGCAGCGCTCGAATACGCTGGCCGGTTCAACTGGCTTGTGGTGCCTTCCGTCGGCAAGCGTCCTCATCCGAAGCTCGCCCCCCACGGACTGAAATCAGCCAGCGCTGATCCGGACGTCATACGTGTGTGGTATCGCGCAGAACCCAACGCGAACGTCGCGATCGTCTGCAGACCCTCCGGGCTGCTCGCCATTGACGTGGACGAGCGCCACGGCGGCCACGATCAGCTTGACGACCTCGAACGTGATCTCGGCCGCCTGCCCGACACACCCCGCTCGCTCACGGGCGGCGGAGGGTGCCACATCCTCACGCAGAACCCGCGGATCCGGACGGTAAACAAGATCGCGACCGGGGTCGACGTGCGTGATCGCGCCTTCGTGATCGCGCCACCGTCCATGCACCGCAGCGGCCAGCGATATGAATGGGAGATCCCGCCCGAGGAGATGCCGGTCGCGCAGCTCCCGCTGCAGTGGATAGATCGCCTCGCCAAGCGAGCCGGCGAACACTCACACCGCCGGCTCGGTCCGATTGGTCGCGGCCGGCGCAACGAGGTCCTAACCAAGATCGCAGGCGCACATCGCCGCGCAGGATCGAGCTCCGAAGCGATCGAGGCCGCGCTCCTGGTCATCAACCGCGAACGATGCAAACCACCGCTCGCCGACAACGAGATCAGAAAGATCGCGCGCAGCATCGGCAAGCGAACCATCGCGCCCCTCTGGGCGCTCGACCCGCTCGCTTTCACGAACAGTCGCGCCAACCTCACTGCGGTCGAACGGCTCGTGCTGATCGCGCTCTGCCACCGCGCCAACGATCAAGGACAGATCATCGGCGGCGAGTGGATCCAGAAAGAGACCGGACTGTCGAAATCCTCAGTCATCCGTGCCACCCAGCGGCTCGAAGCGCAAGGGCGGATCGTTGTCGCCCGCAGGAAGAACCGATCGAACCTGTACGCGCTGATCGAAGTCGATGATGATGCTCATGCTTGCTTGCAGGCACGGCCCCTGGGTGGGGGGAGTGGTAGTTCAGGTGTCTCTCTGACACCTACGGAGTTAGCGGCATGACCCCCGCACGCGACCTCTGTTCCGAGTGCCGGCGACCGCTCTTGTGGTCATCCGGTGTGCTCATGTGTTGCTTCCACCACTGTCCCGAGTTCGGTCGCAGCGTTGAAGACAACCAGCCCGCCGACAAGGCCACCCACAAGGCCGACAAGCGGTGAGCATCCCCCTCCGGCCCATCACCTCATCATCGCGCCCGTACTGCCCACACGGGAAACACGCTCGCGCCCGCGCGTTCGCACGTTCGCACAAAAAGAGTGAGCACTCAATCATCGTGTCGGGCGCTCTCTGTCGAGCCGGGCAACGGCAGGGCGGCAGTGGGGTGGGGGGCGGCCTCACAGAGCGGCCACGCGCTGCACCGAGTCCCCTGGAGCCGTGGAGCGCTGGCCGGGGACGCCAGGGCTGGCCGACCCGTCTGGAACCGCTCACGAGCTGTGGGGATTAGTGGACTGTTCGCTACGCGGGCAGACGGTCTCACCTCACGCATCGCCAGTACTGGCGGGCATTCGGTCGCCTCGGGCCGCGGGGATGAATGCGACCCAGTGCCACAACCTCCCGTCCAGGAGCGCCGCTGCGGACGGCCTCGAGTGCCACCAGCGACAAGCACTACCAGCACTACAAAATCACTAGAAATGCTCGGCGGCGGGGGTGGAGCAGGCTTCAAAAATTTGAGTTGCGGTTGTTCAAAAGGGTCCGATCCCAACCTTGAAAGGGGCTGTCTTACGATGGCTGCAAAACAGGCTAAAACAGACCCCATCCTGAAACAGCGCGTTGTCTTTCGCGAAACAGGTTGGGGATGAGAAGGCGGCGGAGAAGTTCGGTGTGGCGAGGAGCACGGTCCGAACGTGGCGCTTTCAGGCGAACCGTTCGGCGTCTGCGACCGTCAGGCCACCTGGCACGGAGGCGGTAGCGGCGGCGGTGGCAAGTAAGGGCGCGTCGAGGGCGCGGGCGAAGGTGGATCGGTCGGGTGACGAGCTTTCGATTGATGAGCTTCGGCGTTCGGCGAGGCGGGCGCATAAGACGTTCGATAAGGCTGTTCTTCGTCTGAATGAGGTTCTTGAGACGTCGAAGAATCCGCACGCGATCGCGATTGCTGCCGGCGTGATGCAGACGAAGGCGAGCGAGATGGCTGGCTTGATCATGGCGCTGGAGGAGCGCGACGTTCGACTCAGTGCTGCTCAGGGCGAGCTTGTCGTCGCGGTGCTGCGCGCGGTGCTTGAGGCTTGCGGGGTTCGGGTCACCGAGGCCGTGAGGAGGGCTCTTGGGGAGGCTCTACGGGGCGCTACCGAGGACGGTGAGAGTGTGATCCTGGTGAGCCCGTCGACAGCGGAGGAGGCGGCGCGTGATGTCAGAGAGGGTCTGGAACGTCTGCAGCTTCCCGAGCCGGTTGACGAGCCCGTGATCGACGGGCAGCTCGACATCGTCACTGCGATCGAGAAGGTCGAGCCTGACGTTCCCGACGCCGAGGTGATCGCGCCGCCGCCCTTGCCTGACGGTTGGCTGCAGATGCATCATGGAGATGAGGCTGCCGCCCGCGCGGCATTCGAGCGATACAGCAGCGAGGAGCGCGAGCGCGAGGCACGTAAGCGCGACGCGCCCGACGCTTGGCGAACGGGTCGGGGTGGTGGGATTGGTGGCCCGATGACGGAGGTGTTCCGTCCACCGGCCGGATCCGGTGCCGTATGAGCGACAACATGCCTCAGGGATTGGCGAACAAGTTGGGGCGGCTCACTCACGCCCAGCGCGGGTTTGATGCGAGCTTCCCGCTGACCTGGTCGAATCCCAGCGGCCCGCAGAAGTTGTCAACGCCCAGGAGATGCAGATGGCGATGACCACCATCAGTGACATCGCGGGATGGGCGTCAACGATGTTTGTTGTCGCGAGTTTCGAGAACGAGCGCGATGTCGCCAAGCTCGAGCGCGTGATTGAAGACATTGAACAGGTCACCGAGGCGCTTCGTTGCAGCCTTGACCGACTGTCGAAAGAGGTGGGTCGCGATGCGGCGTGACACTTTCAAGCAAGCTGCCCGGAGCGAGAGGAGTCCCGATGACTGATATGACCGTGCAGCTATCTGATGGAACGACCGGGTATTACCCCGAACCGGGACGCACTGATATGTGTTTCACTGCGACTGTGGCGACGTGTCTACAGGTTCCGTTTGACCAGGTTCCTGACCCGGATCTAGACGAGCGTGTGGACGCGGGGGAGGATCCGGAGGTTGTTGACCGTGATGCCTGGCTGCAGTTTGCTAAGTGGCTGAGGGCGCGCGGCCTGGGGATGCGTACCCACGAAAGCAACCGTCTACCCTGGCGCGCCCGACGGTGGATTGGTGTCATTCGAGTGCCCGGAGTGTTTCAGGCTCACACGCTCGTTATGGCTCGCAACAAGGCGCTGTGGGATCCGGCAACCAATCAAGAGCACCGCGCTTGGCCGGCGGATCGCGCCGCCGAGGCCGACCTGTGTCAAGAGCGCCGGGTGATGATCTGGTGTGCCGATCACGTGAACCTGGGCTATTCGTTCTACAGACTCAAAGATCTGCCGCAGATCGTGGATCGCGACCTCGCGCTCTACATGCGGTATCAGTGACAGAGAGGAAGGTGAGAAATGTCGTTTATTGCTCCGTTTATTGAGAGTGCCCTCCCGTATCTCGCGGGGGCTGGTGTCGCCGGGGCCGGCATCGGTGGACTGGCTGCAATGGGCGCGCTTTCTGGTGGCAGTCAGGGGCAGACCCTGGCCGTACACACTTCGCCGACGAGTTTACGAAGGATGAGGCAGTCACGGAGAAGGCTTCCGATGACTGAGGCTCCAGCGATCTTAGGCGTGCTCTCAGTCGCGCTCGCGCGGCCGTCCGGGCACCGATTGACACTGACAGAAGAAAGGAAAACCAATGAGTGTGATTGAGGAAGTGAATGACCGCGAGCGCGCTGCCGAAAAGCAGGATTGCGCGATGGAAATCGGCCGATTGGGGATCCAGATCGGCTTGCTGGAATCGGAGGCGCGCAAGAACCCGGTCATCAAGGCCGAGCTCGATGATCTGATAGCCGCCCGCCAGGCTGCTGAGAACCGTATGCACGAGATGATCGGGCAGGAGCGGGAGGAACGGCTCTCGGCCGAGGCGGCAGCCGTGGAGGCCGAGGAGCGCCGTCAGGAGCACTTGGCCCGAGCACGCGAGATTGGGGCCGCGCGTGTCTCGGCTGCGCGTGCCGTTGACAGTGCGCTTCGGAAATTCGCTTGCGCACTGGCCGCCTATGAAGAGCATTCCCAGGCACAGGCCAATGAATTGATCTGGGCTGGAGAACGGCAGGCGGCAGACATCGCAAGGCCGCGAGCGTACCGGGTGAACGGTGCGTTGCGGCTCGCATTGTCCGAGGCGAAGGTGCCCGGCCGCAGCATCGAGCTACCGGCGACTGCTCCCTCGACTCTCAAGCCGCTGTCCGAGGCGGATCCGCAGGCGATCGTTCCGGCGGAGGCCGCATGACCAAGCCCATTGTCATTTTCAAACGATCGGAGATCAACGTGTCAAGGAAGAAAGTCAAGAAGAGTGCTACCCGCCCGTCTGACGTTGAGGAGTGGCGCGAATACTCCAGTCCGAGCGATGCCGAGGCTGAGGCCGTCAGCGGCGCTCACAGCCGCCCGGATGAGGCGGCACTACTGGACGAGTATCACCGCACGAAGGCGGCGATCCCGGATATGAGTGACTGGCAAGCCCACGTCCGCGCCGCGCAGAGCGCCAGCGCGACGGAAGTCAACAAGGGCGACGACCCGGTCGCTGGCCTCGCCCACTCGCTGAGCGAAATGCATAGACAGGCACGCCGGGAGTCAATGACCCCCCAGCAACGTCACATCTTGACGAAAGCGTCAAGGGAGGCGGAGACGGTGTATCTGCGGGCGGTGCGCCCCTGGGCTGCGCCGGCCGCGGAACAGATCCGGAAGGCCGAGGATGACGATGCCCTGCTCGCGAAGTCGGAGGCGATCCGGAAGGCCGACCCGAACATGTCGACGTTCGAGGCGATGCGCCGCGCCGCGCGGGCTGCCTGAACTGTGAAAAGCGTCGTGCTCCTCGTGTATCCCGTCACTCGAGTGAAGCGCGAGGGTGTCACGCGACGAGAACGCGGAGGGGCCCTCGTTCGCGTGGCACCAAAGTTTCCGAGGCGTCGTGCTGAGCGTTGTTGGTTTCGCGAAAAGCGGTCGACGGCCACACGTTCAGCCCGGCGGGTTCCGGTGCGGTTCCTTTAACGGCCTTCGGGCCGCTCCGCCCGGGACTCGGGCCGGTGCTCTGAATCCACGCAGAGCACCGGCCAATGTTGTTCGATGAAAGCGAGTGCTCGTTTCGTTCCAGAGGAGCAGCGTCGGATAGCCCGACCGGGCTTGATGTGCTTGCTCGCCCGCGGTCGTCCAGCGAGCAGTCGCTGGCAACAGCCGGTCCGCCGGTCAGACGACGATACGCTCTTTCCGTGCATCGCAGGGGGGTCCCCGGCGCATTCGTGATGCGCGGCGTGGCCGGCAGGCAGGTCTGCGTCATTGTCGGCGCCCCTCCACGCGGGAGCGAGACGCGGCTGCTTGCCTCGCTGTTGATCGACCTTGGTCCTGAGAGAGCCGAGTTCTGGATCACCTGTAAGCGAGTGGGGCGGTCCGCTCTCAGGTAAGTCGGAATGGGAAGGTGAGCGTCAGCGTCCTGGTCTTGGGCTTGTGGCCGTGATGTATTGCGCGCAGGACGATGATGACCTTCAGCTTGTGCGCGCCGGCGCTCAGGCCCTTGGTTGACAGCTTGTGCGTGCCGATCCTTGAGGTGACCAGGTTCGCTTTGTAAAAGGTGATCGTCTTGTGCTTGCCGTGAGTGGTGACGCGCTTTTGGTGCTTGACGCCTCGGCCGAGGAAGTAGCTGTAGCTGACGATCCTGTACGCCTTGTTGGACCCTTTCTTGCTGAGCGTGATGGAGAGCACGCCGCCTTTGGTGATCGTGCTCGCGGGACCGGCGAGGCTGAAGTTGAGGTTGCCAAGAGAGGCGTGGACGGTCCTCGTTCCGCTACCGCCGGCCGATCGGACGGTGTAGGTGACGGTAGCGCCGAGCTGCTCGCTGGCGTTGTTTGCGACCTTCCCCTGCACGGTGAACGTGTGCGTGCCCAGGGTCGTGTTGATCGGGCTTCCGGACGCCACCGTGCCCGCGCAGTTGGCTCCCGGGCCAAGAGCTGTGGCCGCGTCGTAGCCGCAGCTCCAGCTGGCGTTCACGAGCTGCCCGGGCGTGTACACCGCCCCGTTGGCGGGCGTATCGATCTCGATTGCAGGGATGAACTTGATGAACTGATCACCGGTGTTCCCGAGGACGCCGGGTGCTCTCGGGAACTGCACCTGGTTGGCGGCGAAGCTCGAGCCTCCGGCGCCGCCCTGCCCACTACCCGCGTCGTTGCACGCGCCACCCGGGCTGCTGTTGCACGTGTCGTATCCGGTCGCGCCGCCACCGGCGCCGAAGTAGCCGCCGCCACCGCCGCCACCTGGCCCGGCGTCGGCGCACTCGATGCCGGTGCAGTTGGAGCCGAACGGCGGCAGGCCACTCGCGTCGCCGCCAGCGCCCCCGCTCGGGCCGGCGCCGGGGCGCCCGGCCACGCTGTTGGAGTATGTGATGGTCGGACTGCCGCCGCCGCTTGAGCAGCCGGCCAGCACACCGCCCGCGCCAGCGTGGAAGGTGCCAAATGCCGCGTCGGTCGTGCCGTTGATCGTCATCACCGTGGAGTGCTGGTCGGAGGCGAACCCCGGGACCACGATCCCGGCCGCGGTGAGGACCGGCGCCGGGCCGCCCGGAAGCGCGTTTGGCAGATTCGTCTGGTGGTTGTCCGCTGTACCCGGCATGACGGGTCCGGCGCAGGTCGGGGAGTTGCCGTTCCCGCCGCCCCCGAACCCGCCCCCACCGCCAGCGACGATCAGGCGCGAGTCAAGCGACGCGCCCGCGCCGGGGCAGCTGGCCGCGTGGATCGAGCAGCTGCGCACATCGCTCGCGCCGCCGCCCGAGTTCGCGTACTCGCCAAGGCCGCCCGAGATCGTCGGCGGCGGCCTGCCGGCAGCGCCGCCGCCACCGAACGTCGCGCCACCGCCGTAGGAGCCGTTCTGGCCCACCTCGGCAAATAGCGACTGGCCGGGAGCGACACGCAAGTACCCGGTGATGCCCTCACCCTGCTGGCCTACGCCGTTGTCCTCGCCGCCCCACGCGCCCTGGACCGCCACCCCGACCGCCACCACGCCGCTGGGCACCCTGTAGGTCTGCTCGCCGCCCGAGTAGTTGAAGATCGTCGCCGGCGCGATCGCCGATGCCGCGCTGGCGGCTCCCAGGATCGCCGCGACCGCCAGCATGACCGCCAGCGGCAGGATTCGCGTAACTTGGTGACGGTGCCCCATCGATCTCCTCCTCCTGCGTGCAACGCCACAATAGCGCCGGCGACGTGCTAAGACAAGCGTAGAAATAAGTAGATATAGGGGCGTGGGCTTGACGGCCATACGGGCCACCACCCAGCCTCGCGGCGCACCGCAGGCGGCGGGGCGATGCCGGGGTCCGTGAGCTGGCCGACGTGCCGCGCCACGCGTGGGAAGCAGGACTTTGCCCTATGCCGCGGCTCAGGCCCGAGATTCGCCCACGAGCAGGGAGCGGCCGAGCGTTCAGTCCGCATCGTCAATTTCCGCTCGGCGTTAGCCAGATCGTCGCAATCGAGCTAGCGCCCCAAGCAGCGAAAGGGAAAGTCCTGGCCGCTCCAACGAGACCGCTGGTCTGATCGAAACGCGAGAGCGTTAAAGGAGGCGTCGTCGTTAGTCCCTTGCTTTCTCGTTATCTCGTGACCGGCTTCGCTCGGTTCGACACTCGAACGCGGGAGTTTGCTTCTTCGCCTGCGAGAGGTTCACCGGGCTGTGGCGCGTTCACGCCGTGGGCTCACGAATAAGCCGAACGGCCTATCGCGCGCGACTCACAGGTAGAGCATGCTGGTGCGCCGAAGTAGACACGCAAGATGTTGGAGTAACGGGGTGGGGCGGCTGGGTCCTAAACGTCATCGAGGGGTTGGTTGGCATGTGTCTTTGCGGCGCAGCACGCAGGTGGATGTCCGTCGGTGCGCGGGCAGCGGTTCTGACTGTGATCGTCGCGGCGGCGCCGTGCGCGGTTGCTTCGGCTTCATCGCTGCGAGACCTCGGAAACCTTGGCGGCAATTCCGGCTCCTCCGCTTGGTCGATCAACGATCTCGGTCAGGTCGCCGGTGTCGCGTCGACGGCCAGCGGGTTCCCGCATGCGTTTCGCTGGACTCGATCGGGGGGGATGCAGGACCTCGGGACCCTCGGCGGCGATTACAGCTATGCCCAAGCGATCAATGGGCTGGGGCAGGTCGTCGGCTTCAGCAGCACCGCCGGGAACTTGGAGTCGGACGCGTTTCTGTGGACTCCGAAGGGTGGCATGCAGGACCTCGACCCGCAGTCGGGACCGATCGGGGGAGTCAGCCAGGCGCAGGCGGTCAACGATTTGGGGCAGGTCGTGGGGGAGGCAACGACACCCGGCGGAAACACGGACGCGTTTAGGTGGACTGCGAAGGGTGGCATGCAGGACCTAGGGACGTTTGGCGGCAAGATAACCGCCGCGTTCGCGATCAACGACCTGGGCCAGATCGCCGGGACCTCGACAACCTCCAACGGCGACGAGCACGTCTTTCGCTGGACGCCCTCAGGAGGGATGCAGGATCTCGGAACGCTCGGGGGCGCCAACGCCGGTCTCGGCGGCGCGCTCCAGGTCTCCCACGCGATCAATGATCTCGGGCAGGTCACCGGCGATGCGGAAGCTAGCAGACGGCAGCTACCACGCGTTCCGTTGGACCCCGAGTCACGGGATGCAGGATCTCGGCATGCCGCCCGGAGCAACCTCAAGCGAAGGGGTCGCGATCAACGACTCCGGCCAGGTCGCCGGCGACTATGGGTCGGCGGACGGATCTTTACAAGCCTTTCGCTGGACTCCGGGCAAAGGGATTCAGCTTCTAGGGACGCTTCCGGGTGGCGAGTACAGCTATCCCTATGCGATCAACGACCGGGGTCAGGTGTGCGGTGAATCGTCGATTGCCCCCGGCGACACGGCCCCTGTGCACGCGGTCCGCTGGTCTGTCTCCGGCAAGATCAAGGACCTCGGGACACTCGGCGGCACAAGCAGCGGCGGGATCTGCGCGATGAACAGCTCAGGACAGGTCGTCGGCTCCTCCGAGACGGCCAACGGGGGCGGCGACGCGTTCCTGTGGTCACCTCACTAGACGCCCAGCTCGATCATCCCTCGCCAAGCCTCCCGGGCACGCCAGCCGACGCTCGAGAGTCGCCGCGCGGTCAGACCGCGAGCGATACGACGCATA
The DNA here is from genome assembly GCA_963770885.1 of uncultured Solirubrobacterales bacterium. Lineage (GTDB taxonomy): Bacteria > Actinomycetota > Thermoleophilia > Solirubrobacterales > Solirubrobacteraceae > Palsa-465. The sequence goes on from CAVYRI010000010.1 coordinate 87,016, forward strand.
TTCCGTCTTCTGAGCGTGTGATGCTTCTAGACCGCACGGCCCCCGAGGCCCCAGGAGAGCAATCCTCGAGGGCCGATGCGGCTGGCTGGGAACTTGCCCTCCGTCGCATCGGAGCATTGGGACAAGTGGCGACTGAAGCTAGGTTCTGTGGAGGGGATTGCCTATGGGGTCTGGCCCCCATCCTCGAGGTGCGGTAGGGGGCTTACGTGGCGTTTAGGGGCCGGGCGTTAGGGTCGGCGGGTGCCCCGGCTCGTTGCCGATCACGAACGGGTGGCCGTTGCTCACGAAAGGGCAGCCGTTGTGCACGACCGAGCGGCGGCGATGCTGGACCGCTCGGGCAGGCCGACTCTCGCGAGCCGGGAGCGCGAGCTTGCGCGTCGAGACCGTGACGGGGCGAAGACCGAGCTTGCTTTAGCCCGGCTGTGGCGGGCGTGGGTCCAGCGCGCGAACGCTCGGGGTTCGGGGGAGCGTTGCTCGGATCGTCGGCTGACCTGACCGGAGATGCTCTACGGCGAGGGCGTGCGTCCCTCGCCGACCGACTGAGCGCCGGGCGTACTGGCTGCAAGGGTCAGATCCATGACGACGGTCTTCCAAAACGAGCGAGTACCGCTAAGCCGTTAGATCATCCGAAGTTTCGTCCGCCCTCACGCCGCTCGCAGCCTCAACCGTCGATGTGGTGCCACATGTCCACGACGCACTGCCAGCTGCCGTCGGCCTGGCGCCGATATGCCTCGTGCGTGAGCCCCGGAAATGTGTCCCCCGCAGCGTCAGTGAAGACATAGTTGCCGACGAGGTACCCCACGTCGCCTGACGCGGACGTGTCGATGACGCCGAGCTCAAAGTGAACCTTGTCGCCCCCGTCCTTCGCCGCCTGCAAGAAGGCGACAATGTCGGCGCGGCCACGCACGATGTCGGTCCCCCCCGGCAGGGCATAGGCGTCGGTCGCATAGAACAAGTCGCCGAGCTCAGTGATTCTGCCGGAGTTGAAGTGACGCGGCCACTGCTCGCGCAGCGCCTGAATGGCCTCAACAGCGTCGGTCGTCGTTGACATGTCGGTAGCTCCTTCGCGTTGATTTAGCGTCTCGGCGTCGCGCTCGCGAGCCTTGTTGGCGCGACGAACGATCTGCCGATACAGCTCCCGCTCGCTGATACGGACTCCCACCATCCCATCATCTCGCGTTTGCGAGCATGTTGCGTTCTGCGGTGCTGTCGAGATAGCCGAGCATCGGCACTCCGCCCGTGTCGTTGACGGGCATCTGGTCCGTGACGCGTAGATGATTCTCACGTTGGACGAGGTCGCGCCCCAGGATTGGGCGGCGGCAAACTGTTCGGCTGCTAGCGGGGTTGTGTGCCAGCGCGGATGGCGTGGCCAACGAGCCTGCGCCTGGCTAGCGAGCGCGAATGACGAAAAGGAGGATCGCCACGATGGCGGTGGCGGAAAAGGTCTTACGCTTCATCGTCAGACCCCCTCGTAACGGGTCTGGCCATGCCGCCGGCTCACCCGTAGAGCGCGGCGGCGCTTTTTTTGGACGCCGATTTTGCGGCTGGATTAGGATTCCGCGTGCGCCCGTGGGGCGCCGCCCAGAGAGAGCAGAACTGTCCGGCGTCCCTTTCACAGCGTGCCGCGCCGTCGCCCGGTCGGTCCAGATGCCTCCCTCGGGCCCGCGCGGCACGGGGCGCTACCCAAAAGCCCCGGTATCGCCGGGCGTAGGACGAGATCGTGAGCCCAGCAGGAGCAGCAGCAGCGAATTATCGAAGCCCGATCAGTCCCGTCCCGTTCATCGGAGTGGGCCTGATCGTCGCGGTGCTCGCCGGATTGGTTCTCGTGGTCAGCTGCCGCAGCCCGACGCGTGCTGCGGCAGCGCCCGCGCCAGCGCTCAGTCCGGCCTGGACCGCATTCCAGCGGGCTTGCGTAGCGGGGCCCTCGCCGGGTCAAGGGAACCCCGGAGAAGCGTGCGTCTGCTGGGAGCAGCACCTCGAGGCCGTGGCGATCCTGCCGGG
>CAVYRI010000011.1:0-61980 GCA_963770885.1 uncultured Solirubrobacterales bacterium
GGCTCGATATCGCCGATGTTCGCCACCAGGCGCAATGGTTCGCGGCGCAAGGCCTCGTCAAAGGCCAGCCCGACCCCGATAAGATCATTGCCGCGCGCTATATCCGCCCTCGGACCGGAGTGCGTTGAGCCGGGGCCGGAGGCCGCGCCCTATCCGTTTGGCGCGGGCGGCCCCCATCCCTTTTTGAGGGCGCGTTTCGATGCCGATTAAGGCTTACGGCTCATGATTTTTGCATCCCCGCAACGAGCGTTAACGGATGCTTAAGCGCCTCGGCAATTTCAGCATGATGACGAAAATCGTCATTCCGACCGCAATCATGCTGGTCGTCGCGCTCGGCATCGTCGCGCTGGCGGAGCGCGGCCTCGGCGCGCTGACGGCGCAGACGCACGAGATCATCAACGTCACGGCGCGGCGCAACGCGCTTTCCCTCGCGATGACGGCATCGGTCAACGGCGTCGCCGCGAAGGAGAAAAACGCGATGCTGATGACCGACCAGGCCGGGCTCGACGTGTTCGCGTCGGCCTATGTCACGAGATCGATCATCTCAAGGACGATGTCGCGCAGCTCACCGAGCTCGCCGGCGCTCCCGGCGAGAAAGCGCGGCTCGACCATATCGCGCAGGCGATCGACGCCTATTATGGGACCGGCGAACAGCTCTATCAGCTCATGGTCGCCAAGCGCTTCGAGGATGCGCATGCGCTCTCGACCCGCCGCCCAGGATGCGCGCGAGCGCCTCATCGCCCTGATCAAAGGCGAGGTCGGGGAAACTACCGACGCCATGCAGCATGCCGACGCGCAGGCCGACCGGCTCTATCGCCGCACCTTTGCGCTGGTCGCCGGGCTCTCGGGCTTCGGCTTGGTCCTCGCCTTTTTCGCGGCGCAATGGATCACGACGCGCGCGATCGTATGGCCGCTGCGCCAGATCAGCGATGCGATGGAAGGCATCAGTCGCGGCGATTTCTCGGTGGCGATCGAGGAGGACGCGCGCCGCGACGAGATCGGGGTGCTCGGCCGCGCCTTCAAGGTGTTCCGCGCGCGCAGCCTCGCGCTGCGCGAGAATTCGCAAAATCTCGAACAGGCGCATGAAGAGATCCGCGCCCTCAACGCCGTGCTCGAGCGCCGCGTCGAGGAGCGCACGGCGGAACTCAACGAGGCGCATCGCGCGCTGCTGGTGAAAGAACGCTTGTCTTCGATCGGCGAGCTGACGGCGACGGTGGCGCACGAACTGCGCAATCCGCTCTCGACCCTGCGCAACACGCTGCATGTGATCGGCCAGACGGCGGCGGCGCGCGACGTCGACATCGAGCGCCAGCTCGGCCGCTGCGCGCGCACCATCGATCGCTGCGACGGGATCGTCGGCGATCTGCTCGATTTCGCCAATAACCGCGAATTGCATGCGGCGCCGGCGCGGCTCGATACCTGGCTCGACGCGGTGCTCGACCCGGTCGAGATGCCGCGCGGCATCGAGTTGCGGCGCGCGCTCGCCGCGCCGCAGGCGGTGGTGTCGATCGACAGCGAGCGGCTGCGCTGCGCCGTGGTCAATCTCATCGAGAACGCGGTCGAGGCGATGGCCGATGCGCCCGAATTGCCGGAGCGCCGCATCACGGTGTCGTCGGCCGAGTCCGGCGAGCATCGGCGATCGCCGTGGCCGATACCGGCCCCGGCATGCCGGAGGACCTGGTGGCGCGGATCTTCGAGCCGCTGTTCAGCACGCGCGCCTTCGGCACCGGCCTCGGCCTGCCGACGGTGAAGCAGATCGTCGAGCAGCATGGTGGCACCATCGCGGTCGCGAGCGCGCCCGGCAGCGGCACGCGCGTCGCCATCCGCCTGCCGCTGGTGGCGGCGCGGACAACGGCCGCCGCCGCGGCGTGACAGAGTAAGTGGTTAAAGTCCTTCCTCGACCCCGCGCTCTTCGACAAGCTCGGCAGTGGGGACCCAGGAATACAGAATTCGTTGTTCGCTGGATTCCCGCTTGCGCGGGAATGACGACTTTGAAAGTCACGATCGGGAAATGAGGCGGTAGCGCGATGCCTCACTCTCCGCGTCTCATTGCGAACCGCCTTTTGTGTCTCGCCCAGCCTGGATAATTTCGTCATGCCCGCGAAAGCGGGCATCCAGGCTACATCGCCTCAGTTTCCCTGGCCCCCCGCCCCGAGCTTGCCGAAGGGCGCGGGGCGACGAGTTAGAGGCTAAGCGAGATCGAACAGCAGCATTTCCGCTTCGGTCTCGGCTTCGATAACCGCGTGCTTCTCGTCTTCGAGCGCGGCGCCGTCGCCTTCGCGCAGCTCGGTGCCGTTGAGGCCGATGAGGTCGCGTGCCACCTGCACCCAGACGCCGCGGCCCGGCGCGATGTCATGCGCGACGCGCTCGCCGGGCGCAAGATTGGCGACGTAGACGCGCGCATCCTGATGCAGCGTCACCACGCCGTCCTGGGCGCCATCTTTCGCATCGGGCGGCGCGGCGACGAGGCGGAGCTTGCCGCGACGCTCGGCGAGCGGTACCGGCTTCTGCTCATAGCTCGGCGGCAGGCCGCGCTGGGCGGGAACGATCCAGATCTGCAGGAAATGCACCGGCGCGCTCGGCGAGGGGTTGAACTCGCTGTGCTCGATGCCGGTGCCGGCGCTCATGCGCTGGATTTCGCCCGGCTTGATCACCGTGCCGTTGCCGATGCTGTCCTTGTGTGCGAGCGTCCCTTCGAGGACATAGGAGATGATGTCCATGTCGCGATGGCCGTGGCGCGGAAAGCCGGCGCCGGGGATGACGCGATCCTCGTTGACGACGCGCAAGGCGCGGAAGCCCAACTGCGCCGGGTCGTGGTAGTCGCCGAAGGAAAAACTGTGCTTGCTGTCGAGCCAACCGGTGCGGGTCTGGCCTCGGGTGCGCGGTCGCGAAAGGTGATCATTGCCGTCTCCTCAAAGCGGTTATAGTTGGGGAGCGTCCGGCGCAATGTCGAGTGGAGGGGTGATGGCAAGCGAAACCGAGATCTGGCCGGCGCTCGACTTAGCCGGCGTGGCGCGACACCGCGATGACCGTGCAGCTGTGGACCCAGATCGTCGGCAAGGTCCGGCTCGCGCTGACGCCCTGGCTCAACCACGGCTGGCAGGTGCCGCTCTACGTCACGCGCGCGCGGGCTCGGCACCTCGCCGATCCCGGGCGGGCGACGAGATCCTCGAGATCGAGTTCGATTTCACGCGCATCACGTGCTCGGCTGCGCACCAGCCGCGGCGAGAAGCGCGCGCTTGCGCTCGAAGCCGCAAATCGGTCGCCGATTTCTATCGCGAGCGTCATCGCGTCTGCTGCGCCGAGCTCGGCATCGAGGTCGCGATCAACGAGATGCCGAACGAGATGCCGGACCCGATCCGCTTTCCCCGAGGACCGCGCGCATGCGCGCCTACGATGCCGGCGGCGGCGCAGCGCTTCTGGCGCGCGCTGGTGCAGGTCGATCGCGTGTTCAAGCTCTTCCGCACCGGCTTTCTCGGCAAGGCGAGCCCGGTGCATTTCTTCTGGGGCAGCTTCGATCTGGCGGTGACGCGCTTCTCCGGCCGCCGCGCGCCGCTGCATCCGGGCGGCGTGCCGCGCCTGCCCGACGCGGTGGCGCGCGAGGCCTATTCGCACGAGGTGAGCAGCGCCGGCTTCTGGCCGGGCAGCGACGCGTTCCCGCACGCGGCGCTTCTATTCCTACGCCTATCCCGAGCCGCCGGGCTTTCGCGACGCGCGCGGTGACGCCGGGCGCGCGCTTCGAGCCGGCGCTTGGCGAGTTCATCCTGCCCTACGACGCCGTGCGCGCGGCGCGCCGATCCGGACGCGCTGCTGCTCGATTTCCTCGCGACCACCTACGCCGCCGCCGCCGATTGCGGCCAGTGGGATCGCGCCGCGCTCGAGTGCGATCTCGGCGCGCCGGGCAAGGTGCGGCCGGTCTGAGGCGGAAGGCCAATAAATCTTTGAACCACCAAGACACAAAGACACCAAGAGGCACAAAGAGACAGTGAGACGGTGCAACGAATGTAGGGCGCGGGCGCCCGCTTTCTCATATGCTCAGCGAATCATTGTGAATTTCTTCCGTCGTGTCTTGGTGCCTTGGTGCTTTTTTTGCCGGCGCCAGCGGCTGGGGAAGATCACCCAGGTGGTGGCGAGCGCGACGGTGCAGCCGAGCGCGGTGTCGTAGATGCGCTCGGACAGCAGCGGCCGGTCGCCGCCTTCGGTCAACAGCGCCATGTCGAGCAGCACCAGCGCCATCGCCGTGATCGCGGCGAAGCCGCTCCAGCGCTGCCAGATCATGCCGGGCGAGATGCAGAAGGCGAGGGCGATCGCCGTGAAGGTCAGATGCCAGGGATTGTGGCTCAGCGAGACGATCGCGAGCGCAATGCCGACCCCGATCAGCGTGCCGAAGGCGCGCTGCAATACGAGTTGCACGCTCTCCAAATCATTCGGCCGCATCACCGCGAGCGTGGTGATCGTGACCCAGGCCGCATGCGTCGCGCCGAAATGGATCGCAAGGCCGAGGCGGAGCGCGGCGGCGATCGCATAGCGCAGGCCGAAGCGCCAATCGGCGGCGTGCGGGCCCCAGAAATGCGCCAGGCCCTTGCGCACGCTGCCGCCGGTCTCGACCGTGTATTGGCGCCGGACCAGATGGTCGATCCAGGCGACGGCCATCGCCCAGGCGCTGCCGAGGATCGCCGGTACGATCAGCCGCGGGCTCGCGAGATGGAGCGTTGTGGGGTTGGCATGCACGACGTGACAAATCCGCTTGCCCGAGTCCGATCTGTCGCAATCCGCAGGCTGTGCGCCCAGTCTGTGACAAACCCAAAGCCGCGATTTGGATTTGTCACGTTACGCATGCCGGTGATCGAGAGCTCGGTGACGCGAGCGCCTCGGTGGGGGATGTTCTCCACCAGTCCCGCCGCGTCCAGCCGCCTGCCTCCATCACGGGCTAAGTAACCCGATCATTGATCAAAAGTCAAGAATCCGCGCCGCGCGCGGGCGGCGGTCTGGTGCTTGGCGGGGTCGCGGGCCGGGCGGCGGTCTGGTGCTTGGCGGGGTCGCGGGCGCGGGCGGGCGGTCTGGTGCTCGGCGGGATCGCGGGCCGACTGGTGCGAGCCGGCCCGGACCCGCCGAGCTTCACGGATCCCGGTAGCGCCCGACCTCGGTCGCCTCGAGCACCGCCGGCGGCTCATCGCACCGGTCGGCGACGTCCTTGACGAACTCCCGGAACGCGGGCAGCTCGGTCAGCGCGGCGTTGCCCTCGGCGTCGTCGGCGTTCGCGATGTGGATGAAGCTGACGCCGTCGCCGAGCTTGTAGGTCGCGTACGCGAGGCCGTCCGGACGCCGCTCGTGCAGCTCGGCGTAGACCGCTCGGACGAGCTCCTCGTTCTCTTCCACTCGCTCGGGCTTGACCTTGTAACGGACGATCGTGCGCTTCATCGTGCTGAGCCTCCGGTCGTGGCTGATTGGGGTACAAGCGTAGGTGCCCGCCGGAGCCGCCTGCGACCCGGGATCGCCACCGCGACGGCGGCCCCGGCGAGCGAGAACGCGGCGCAGACGGCGATCGCGGGCGCGAATCCGTCGGCGAACGCGGCCGCCGAGCCGTAGCTGCCGGCGCCGGTGAACACGGCGACCGCGAACGCGAGCCCGAACACGCCGCCGAGCTGGCGCATCATCGTGAACGTCCCTGACGCCTTGCCGATATCCGCCGGCCCGACCGCGCTCAGGACCGCGTTCTGGGCACCCGGGATCGACATCGAGATGCCCGCCCCCGCGATCATCAGCGGTGGCACCATCTCCCAGTAGTTCAGGCCGGTCTTGGCGATCAGCGCGATCCATCCAAAGCCGACCGCCTGCAGCGTCAGGCCGAGCACGACCAGCGGCCGCTCGCCGATTCGATCGACGAGCGCCCCGGCGATCGGCGCGACGATGAACAGGCAAGCCGTCCACGGCAGCAACCGCAGCCCCGAATCAAGCGGCCCGTTGCCGAGCGACAGCTGCAGGAACTGTGCCATGAAGAACACGGCGCCGAACAGCGCGCACGAGAGCAGGAAGTTGGTCGCGCTGCCGGCCGAGAACGACCGCGATGCAAACAGCCGCATCGGCAGCATCGGCTCACGGGTCCGCAGCTCGAAGGCGACGAACGCGATCAGCAACACGAGGCCGCCTGCAAGCGTCGCGAGCACCTCGGTACTGCCCCAGCCGGCGCGGTTGCCGCGCATCAGTCCCCACACGATCCCGAACGTCGCCGCGGTGATCAGCGCCAGCCCCGGCACGTCGAGACGCGCGCGGGGTCCGTAGCTCTCGGTGATCCGCGTCAGCACCAACGGGATCGCGACCAGTCCGATCGGCACGTTGAGCCAGAACACCCACTGCCACGCGAGCCCCTGGGTGACGGCGCCGCCGACCACCGGCCCGCCGAGCACTGCCAGTCCCGTGATCCCGCTGTAGAGGCCCAGCGCCCAGCCCCGGCGCTCGGGCGGGAAGGCGGCGGTCAGCAGCGACAGCGACAGTGGCGCGACCAGTGCCGCGCCGGCGCCCTGCACCGCCCGGGCGGCGATCAGCAGGCCGACGTTCGGAGACACCGCGCACGCGGCCGAGGCGGCCACGAACAGCCCCAGGCCGGCGGCGAACAACCGTCGGCGCCCGAGCCGGTCACCGAGCGCGGTCGCGGTGATCAGCAACACCGCGAAGCTCAGGCTGTAGGCATTGATCGTCCATTCGAGCTCTGAGACCGACGCCCCGAGATCGTGGTGAATCGAGCCGAGCGCGGTCGAGACCGCCGTCACGTCGAGCGCGACGATCAGCGACGCGATCGAGCACAGCACCAGCACCCAGCGCTGGGCGGTCGAGGTCTTGATGGGAATGTTCGAGGCCAAGGTTCCTCCCGTTCATCAGATGATTGGTCCGCTGAACGACGAGACACCCGGCCACCGGACAAATTCACCGATGAGTTTTCTGGGCCGGTGGTGTCGGGATACTCAGATGGAACGCGTGACCGATGAGCTCGAACGTCGCAACCGTCTCGCCCGCGCCCAGCGCGGTGACGAGGAGGCGTTTGCCCAGCTGACGTCGCCCTACCGGCGCGAGCTGCAGCTGCACTGCTACCGGATCCTCGGCTCGCTCCAGGACGCCGAGGACCTGCTGCAGGAGACACTGCTCGCCGCCTGGCGCGGGCTCGAGCAGTTCGAGGGCCGGGCGTCGCTGCGCGCCTGGCTCTACACGATCGCGACCAACCGGTGCCTGAACGCGCTGCGTGACAGCGGCCGCCGGCCGGTGGAAGTGGCGGCCGCGGCGACGGTTGGCCATCCGTCGGAGAGCTTCGCCGAGATCCCGTGGCTCGAGCCGTACCCGGACACGCTGCTCGAGGGGATTGCCGATGCGACGCCGGGTCCCGCGGCGCGCTACGAGTCCAAGGAGACCGTCGCGCTCGCGTTCGTGTCGGGTCTGCAGCACCTCGCGCCGCGCCAGCGCGCCGTACTCGTCCTGCGCGACGTGCTCGGCTTCCATACCGACGAGGTCGCCGAGATGCTCGGCTCGACGCCGCCGTCTGTCAACAGTGCGCTCCAGCGCGCCCGCGCGGCGCTCGACAGCCGAGTCCCGGTCTCGCGTGACCGGCTCGCGATGCCGCTGACCGGGGCCGAGCGCGAGCTGGTCGGCCGCTTCGCCGCGGCGTTCGAGCGCGACGACATCGACGCGATGGTCGCGATGCTGACCGATGACGCCGTGATCAGCATGCCGCCCGAGCCGGTCTGGCGCCGCGGCGGCGCCGAGATCGCTGACTTTCTGCGTGAGCGCCACGCGGACCGCGCGGGACCGTGGCGGTTCGTCGAGACCGCAGCCAACGGCCAGCCGGCGTTCGCCTACTACCTGCCGGACGGCGGCCGGCTCGTCCGTTCGGGCCTGTTCGTTCTCGGGGTGAGCCCCGGCGGGATCTCGTCGATCACGCGGTTTCGCGACGACGGGCTGCTGACGCGCGTTCGACGTGCCCGAACGGCTCTAACCCGGGCGCTCTGCAGCACGCGCCGCGGCCTGGCGGAAAATCGCCCGCGCGATGATCTCGCGCTGGATCTCCGAGGCCCCCTCGTAGATCCGGGTTGCGCGGACGTCGCGGTACAGGTGCTCGAGCGGATGGCCCTGCTCGAGCGCGACCGCACCATGGAACTGGACCGCGGCGTCGACCGCCTGCTGGGCGACCTCGGTCGCGAGCAGCTTTGACATCGCCGCCAGCGCCGGGTCGTGGCGCCCCTGGTCATGGGCGTTGGCGGCCTGGTGGACGAGCAGCCTGGCGGCCTGCGTCTGGGCCTCGAGCTCGGCCAGCCGGTGAGCGACCGCCTGGTGGTCGCAGAGCGGCTTGCCGAACGTCTGGCGCACCAGCGCGTAATCCGCCGCGAGCTCGAGCGCCGCGCGCGCCATCCCGATCGCGAACGCGCCGACGCTGGGACGGAACAGGTCAAGCGCGCCCATCGCGACGCGAAAGCCGGCGCCGGGCTCGCCGAGAACCTGGTCGGGACCGGCCGCAACGCCGTCGAACGTCAGCGAGCCGATCGCGTGGGGGGTGAGCATCGTCTTTGGCTCCCCGCTCAGCCCGGGGGCGTCGCCCGGGATCGCGAACGCGGTCAGGCCGCGGGCGCCGTGGCCGCCGCCGTCCGAGGTGCGCGCGAACACCGTGTAGATGTCGGCGTCGGGCGCGTTGGAGATCCACAGCTTCTCGCCGGTCAGCCGGTAGCCGCGGTCGCCGTCCGCTTCCGCGTTCAGCGACAGCGCCGCGGGATCAGAGCCGGCCTGCGGCTCGGTCAGCGCGAACGCCGCGACCGCGGTGCCGGCGGCCACCTGCGGGATCCATTCCTCGCGCGTGGCGCGGTTTCCGGCCTGCACGATCGGCGCCGCTCCGAGGCCCTGGAGCGCGAACGCCGTCTCGGCGTCCGGGCTGCTGCGGGCGAGCGCCTCGCGGATCAGGCACAGCGAGATCGAGCTCACCCGCCCGTCGCTCACGAACAGCGCCTCGAGCAGCCCGTGGTCGGCGAGCGCTTTGATCAGCGGCCGGTTGACCCGGCCCGGGTCGCCCGCGTCGGCCACCGGCTTGAGCTCCTGCGCGGCCAGCAGGCGGGTTCGTTCGTAGAGCTCGAGCTGCGCCGCGCTCAGGTGCAGGTCCAGCGCCGATGTCATCAGGGAAGCAGCGGCGACTCGGGCTGCGACCGGACGGCAACGCCCATCAGCTCGATCTTGGCGTCGGGCTCGAACAGCTCGGTCACGCCGAACAGGCCCATCGCCGGGTAGCGGCGCCCGAAGTGCCGGCGCCAGATCGGCCCAAGATCAGCCAGCGCCTCCCGATATTCGGCCACGCTGGTGACGAACACCTGCAGCGAGACGAGCTCGTCGGGCTCGCCGCCGGCGGCGCGCAGCGCCGTGACCAGGTTGGCGGCCGCCTGATCGAACTGCTCGGCCATCGTCACGCCGACGATCGACCCGTCGGGCAGTGACGCGATCTGCCCACCGAGGTAGACGGTGCTGCCGGCGACCGCGGCGTGCGAGAAACCGACCGGCTTGCCCAGCTCGGGGGCGTTGATCAGCTCGCTCATCAGGTCAGCGGCCCTTCCACGCCGGACCGCGACCCTCGCTCCAGGCGACGTAGAACTCCTCGAAGTCATCTGACTGCATCAGCAGCGCCTGTGTGATCGCCTCGAGCTCGATCGAGGCGCCGAGGCTCATGTCGAGCTCGCGGGTCAGCAGCGACTTGGTGGTGCTGAACGCAAACGCGGGGCCGTCGGCGATCCGGCGGGCGAGCGACTGCGAGCGGCTCGGCAGCTCGTCATCGGGCATCACCTCGTTGGCGAGCCCCATCCGGTAGGCGCGCTCGGCGCTCAGCTTGTCGCCGAGCAGCAGCAGCTCGGTCGCGCGGCCGAGTCCGACGATCCTCGGCAGCAGGTAGGCCGACCCCATGTCGGCGCCGGCAAGTCCGACGCGCGTGAACAGAAACGCGAACGAGGCGGACTCGGCCATCAGCCGCAGGTCCGCCGCGAGCGCGATCACCGATCCCGCTCCGGCCGCGACGCCGTTGATCGCGGCGATGATCGGCAGCGGGCACTCGCGCATCGCCTGCACGACGCCGCCGGTCATCCGGGTGAACTCGAGCAGCTCGGCGGTCTCCATCTGGAGCAGCGGCGCGATGATCTCCTCGACGTCGCCCCCCGACGAGAAGCCGCGGCCCTCGCCGGTGATCATCAGCACCCGGGCCTCGCCGCGCTGGGGAAGCTCGGTGACCAGGTCGCGCAGGTCGGCGTAGACGTCGAACGTCAGCGCATTCAGCTTCGCCGGCCGGTTGAGCGTGATCGTCGCCACGCCGTCGTCGACGGCATAGTCGAAATGCTTCCACTCCGGCGTCAGGGGGGCGCTCGCGCGGTGCGGACTCATGGTCGAGCGACGACGATACTCGACATAGAACTCCGCGGCAATGTTATGTATGCTCCCGCGCGGATTGGTGGCCTCCGACAGCCCCTACTGGAACCCCAAGACCGAGACGCTCGACCGGGCGCAGATCGAGGCGCTGCAGCTGGCCAAGCTGCGTCGCCAGGCGGCCTGGGCGGCGCAGCGCAGCCCTTGGTATCGCCGCACGCTGGCCGATGTCGACCTCGACCAGCTGAACTCGATCGAGGACCTGCGCCGGCTGCCGCTGCTGACCCGCGAGGACTGGATGACCTCCCAGTTCGAGAACCCGCCCTACGGCGAGCTGCCGGCGATCGGCGGCGAAGGCGCGATCCGGATCCACACGACCTCGGGCACCACCGGCAAGGGGCCGCTGCGTGCCCTGGACTCGCGCAAGGACTGGTCCTGGATCGCGGAGATGTGGGCCTACGGGATCTGGGGCTGCGGGATCCGCCCGGGCGACACCTCCTACATCGCGTTCGGCTACGGGTCGTTCATCGGCTTCTGGGGGCTGCACTACTCGATGGAGAAGATCGGGGTCCTGAACGTTCCCGGCGGCGCCCAGCCGACCGAGTCTCGCGTGCGCCAGATCATCGACTTCGGCGCGACCGTCGTCGCCTCGACGCCGACCTACGCGCTGCGGCTCGCGCAGGAAGCCGCGACGCTCGGCATCGACCTGCCCGGGTCCGCGGTGGAGCGGTTGATCCTGTCCGGCGAGCCGGCCGGGTCGATCCCTCAGACCAAGGCGCTGATCGAGGAGCAGTGGGGCGCCAAGGCCTACGACACCGCCGGCATGACCGAGATCGGGACGATCATGGTGTTCGAGTGCTCCCACCAGCCGGGCGGCACGCACATCATCGAGGACCACGTGCTCGAGGAGGTGATCGATCCGTTCACGCTCGAGCCGGTCGCCTACGGGGAGCGCGGTGAGCGCGTCGTGACCTCGTTCGGGCGCGGCTCGATCCCGCTGCTGCGCTACCGGACCGGGGACCTGGTCTGCAAGGTGCCGGCCTCGGCCTGTGACTGCGGCCGCGGATTTGACATCTACGAGGGCGGGATCCTCGGCCGCGTCGACGACATGAGGATCATCCGCGGCACCAACGTCTACCCGCGTGCGATCGAGGCGATCGTCCGCGAGTACCCCGAGGTCGACGAGTTCCAGACAGTGATCACGCGTGAGGGGGTCCGCGACGAGATCACGCTGCGGATCGAGCTCAAGCCCGACTGGCGCGAGGATCAATGGGACGGCCTGTCGGAGTCACTGCACAAGCGCCTCGCGTCGGCGCACGAGGGACTCAACTTCCGGATCGAGCGGGCGGGCACCGGCGAGCTGCCGCGGTTCGAGCTCAAGGCCAAGCGGACAGTTGACAAGCGCGACGCGCCGATCGGGGCCGCGACATGACCCAGGACCTGCTCGGCAACCAGATCAGCGCCACCGACGAGCGGCTGCTCGGCGTCTACAACGAGCTCAAGGCGCTGTGCGACGAGGACCTGCCGCCGGTCGCCGCGGCCAACGTCCGCGCGGCGTTGGCACTGATGCACAACGTCGTGAACGGCTTGGCGCTCGAGTACGAGCACCTGACCGATCTGGGCGTGTAAGCGCCCCCGTCAGCTGACGTCATGCGTATCGCTGTCGTAGGAGGCGGACCGGCCGGGCTCTACTTCTCGATCCTGATGCGCCGCGCCGCGCCCGACTGCGAGATCACGGTCTTTGAGCGCAACCGCGCGCAGGACGCGTTCGGGTTCGGGGTCGTGTTCTCAGACGAGACGCTGACCGTGTTCGAGCACGCCGACCCGGTCTCCTTCGGCGAGATCACCGACGGCTTCGTTCACTGGACCGACATTGACATCCACCACCGCGGGATGTGCACCCGCTCGGGCGGGCATGGCTTCTCGGCGCTGGGGCGGCGCGAGCTGCTCGGGATCCTGCAGCGCCGCGCGGTGTCGCTCGGCGTCGACGTGCGCTTCTCGTGCGAAGCTCCGGGGTTGGACGAGCTCGGATGGGCGGATCTGATCGTCGGCGCCGACGGGGCTTCAAGCGCGATCCGAGCCGCTCGGGCATCCGATTTCGGCCCCTCGCTCGACCCCCGCTACTGCCGCTACATGTGGCTCGGCACCGACCTCGTGTTCGACGCGTTCAAGTTCTACATCGAGGAGACGCCGGACGGGGTCTTCCAGGCCCACGGGTATCCGTACAGCTCGCAGATGAGCACCTTCATCGTCGAGACCGGCGAGGACACCTGGCGCCGGGCGGGGCTCGACGCGGTGTCGGCCGAGTCATTGGCGCCCGGGGTCAGCGACGAGGCGAGCGTGCAGTTCTCGCGCGAGCTGTTCGCCGGCGCGCTCGACGGGCATCAGCTGTTCGCCAACAACTCCAAGTGGATCAACTTCGTCACGGTCCGCAACGCGTGCTGGCGATCGGACAACGTCGTGCTGCTCGGTGACGCGGCCCACACCGCGCACTTCTCGATCGGGTCAGGGACCAAGCTCGCGATGGAGGACGCGGTCGCGCTCGCGTGGTCGTTCAGGACGCTCGGGCTCGACGATCTCCCGACCGTGCTCGAGGCCTACGAGGCCGAGCGCCGGCCGGTCGTCGAGAGCACCCAGCGCGCGGCCCAGGCCTCGCTGGAGTGGTTTGAGGGGATCTCGCGCTATGTCGACCAGGGCCGGATGCAGTTCGCGTTCAACCTCCTGACCCGCAGTCGGCGCGTGACCTACGACAACCTGCGGCTGCGCGACGAGGAGTTCGTCGACGACGTCTCGCAGGCCGACGGCACCGCCGATCGGCCGCCGATGTTCGCGCCGTTCAAGCTGCGCTCGCTGGAATTGCCCAACCGGGTGATCGTCTCGCCGATGGACATGTACTCGGCAATTGACGGAATGCCATCGGACTTCCATCTCGTCCACCTCGGGTCACGGTCACTGGGCGGCGCGGCGCTCGTCTACACCGAGATGATCTGCGTCTCCGAGATCGGACGGATCACGCCCGGATGCGCCGGCATGTACCGGCCCGAGCACGTCGAGGGGTGGAAGCGGATCGTTTCGTTCGCTCACCGGTATGGCGGTTGCGCGATGGCGGCCCAGCTCGGCCACTCGGGGCGCAAGGGCTCGACGAGACTGATGTGGGAGGGGATCGACGAACCGCTCCTCGACGGCAACTGGCAGGTGATCGCGCCGTCGGCGATCCCTTACTCGGCGCTCAACCAGGTGCCGCGCGAGATGACCGAAGCCGACATGGAGGAGGTGCTGGCCCAGTTCGTGTCGGCCGCGCAGGGATGCGTGGAGGCGGACTTTGATCTGCTCGAGATCCACTGCGCGCACGGTTACCTGCTGTCGAGCTTCCTGTCGCCGCTGACAAATGTGCGTTCCGACGCGTACGGGGGGTCGTTGGAGGCTCGAGCTCGCTTCCCGCTGGAGGTGTTCGACGCCTGCCGTGCGGTGTGGCCCGTTTCGAAGCCGATGAGCGTCCGGATCTCGGCGACCGACTGGGTGCAGGGCGGCTTTGACCCCGACGACTCGGTCGCCTTCGCCCGGATGCTCCAGGAGCACGGCTGCGACGTGGTTGACGTCTCCTCGGGCCAGGTGTCGCCGGAGGAGCGGCCCGCCTTCGGCCGCAGCTTCCAGACCCCGTTCGCCGACCGGATCCGCAACGAGGTCGGGATCCCGACGATCGCGGTCGGCGCGATCGCCAGCTATGACGACGTCAACACGACCGTGCTCGCGGGCCGCGCCGACATGTGCGCGCTCGCCCGGCCGCACCTCTATGACCCCCACTGGACGCTGCACGCCGCCGCCGAGCAGGACTACACCGGTGACGGGGTCGCCTGGGTGCCGCAGTACCAGGCGGGGTCGCGCAGGCCGCCGACCGGCCGTGCCGACGGGGTCCGCAAGGAGCTCGAGCGCTCGTTCGAGCCCGATCCGCCGGAGGTGCTGGTGGCGCCCGAGGGATGGTCTTGAGCTCAGCCGCTGTGGCTTTCTGTCGGCGCGGGCGCTCCTGCCGGTCTTCCTTCGAGCGAGCAGGTCCAGCCCCAGGAGCTTGTGATCACGCTGCTCGGGACCTACGTCCGCCCGTTCGGCGGCTTGGTCTGGTCCGGCGGGCTGGTCGTGCTGCTCGGGGAATTGGGTTTCTCGGAGGGCGCGGCTCGGGTTGCCCTGACGCGGCTCGTGCGCCGCGGCCTGATCGAACGGATCCGCGACGGCCGGCTGGTCCACTATCGCGTCACCGAGCGCGCTGACCGGCTGTTGGCCGAAGGCGACGTCCGGATCTTCTCGCTCGGTGACCCGCGCGACGATGAGGGAACCTGGACGGTCCTCTGGCACCAGATCCCTGAGGATCGCCGGCTCGAGCTCACCCGGCTCGCGAGACGGCTGCGGTTTCTGGGCTTCGGCTCGGTACAGGGCAGTGTCTGGGTCTCGCCCCACGACCACTTGGCCGAGGTCGCGCGGCTGCTGGCCGAGCTGCGCGTGTCTGACTACGCGACCCTCTTCACAGCCCACCCCGACGCGGTCGTCGGGCTGCCCGCGATTGTCTCCCGGGCCTGGGATCTGAGCGGGCTGGTCGACCGCTACGAGGCGTTCGTGGCCGAGTTCGAGCCCCTCTGTGCGCGGCGGGCGCTCGCGTCGCTGTCAGACCGCGACGCGTTTGTGGTCCGCACGCGGCTGGTGCACCAGTTCCGCGGCTTTCCGGTGATCGACCCCGAGCTCCCCGAGGAGCTTGCCCCGGTGCGCGGGCCGCGGGCGCGGGCCGCGGGCGTCTTCCACGAGCTGTACGCGGGCCTTGCCGACGCGTCCCAGCGCCACTTCGACTCGGTCACCGAGGCGTTCGAGGCGGTTAGCTGAGCAGCTGTTTGACGCGGTCGATCCCGTCGTAGACGTCTGTGTATTTGGTCGTCAACGGCGAGAGGCCGAGGCGGATCACATCGGGGGTGCGGAAGTCGACCACGACACCGCTGTTTGTCAGCTGCTTCGAGAGCGTTCTGGCGTTTTCGTGGACCAGGGCGACGTGCGAGCCGCGTTGATTCGCGTCTCGCGGGGAGCCGACGGTGCAATTTAGGGGCGCCAGCCGCTCGTCGATCAAATCGATCGCATAGCCCGTGATCGTTGCTGCTTTGGCTCGAATCGCCTCGATTCCGGCCTCGATCGTGAGCTCGATCCCGACGCTGGTGGCGGTCAGGCCGAGGACCGGCGGCGTGCCCGACAGCATGTTCGAGATCCCGGCGCCGGGGAGGTAGCCCTGTGCCATCTCGAACGGGTCGGCGCGCCCCAGCCAGCCCCAGATCGGCTGTTGTAGCCGCTCGTGGTGTCTGGTGGCGACGTACAGAAACGCGGGTGCGCCTGGACCCCCATTGAGGTACTTGTACGTGCATCCGACCGCGAGGTCGACCCCGTCATCGTCGAGCGTGACCGGGATCGCGCCGGCGCTGTGGCACAGGTCCCAGAGCGCGAGCGCCCCGTGCTGGTGGGCGATTTCGGTGATCTTCCGTTGCTCGAGGATGTAGGCCGAGCGGTAGTTGACCTGCGAGAACGTGACCAGCGCGGTGTTTTCGCTGATCACGTCGTTCACGTGGTCTGGCTCGGGTCCCCTGTGGGGGTCGGCCTCGATCCACCTGATCTGGAGACCACGCTGTTTCGCGAGCCCCTCGAGCACGTAACGATCGGTCGGGAAGTTGTCGCGGTCGGTGATGATCTCGGTGCGGCCGGGGCGGGCGTCGAGCGCCGCGCTGGCGAGCTTGTAGAAGCACACGGTGGTCGAGTCAGCGACCGCGGTCTGCCCGGGCGCTGCACCGAGCAGCTTCGGCGCCGAGGCGATCGCCGATCGTTCTCTGGGAGCTCCATCCAGCCCTCGCCCCAGGCTGCGGATCAGCCGCTCGCCCCACTGGGTGGTCAGGACTTCGTGTATCTGGTTGACCGTCTCCTTGGGGAGCCGCCCAAGCGAGTTCCCATCCAGGTAGATCAGTCCGTCGTCGGCGACCACGAACCGGTCGTGGAACTGCTTGAGCGGGTCGGCCTGGTCGAGCGCCTCGGCCCGCGCCCGGGTCTCCATTTGCCGGTGCGGCTAGGCCCTGGGAACGAACGCGTATACGCGGCTCGGGCTGCCCGTCCCGCCCATCAGCTTCAGCGGCGAGACGATCAGCAGCGCGCCGGTGAGCGGCAGCCTGTCGAGGTTGGCCAGCTGCGTCAGCCCAAGCTTGCCCGCGCCGAGCAGGAAGTTGTGCACCGGGAACGGCGGATCGAAGCCTCCGGCCGAGCCCGCGTCGATCCCGACCGTCTCGACGCCGAAGCCGGAGATCCCGCGCTCGTTGGCCAGCCATCGCGACGCCTCGACATCGGGGCCGGGCGTCACGGGGCCGTTCTCGCCGGCATTCAGGAACGCGGCCTCATCCCGCGCGCGCGACTGCCAGCCGGTGCGGAGCAGCACCCAGGCGCCGTCGGGTACGCGGCCGTATTCGGCCTCCCAATTTTCAAGGTCGGCGACCGTGAGCAGGTAGCCGTTGTCCTGTTCGGTCTCGGCCGTCTTGTCGATCACGCACGCCGGTCCGACCAGCGTTTCAGGCGCGATCGAGCCAACATCCTTGCCGTCCTTGCCGGTCACCCAGTGGATCGGCGCGTCGAGATGCGTGCCGACGTGCTCGCCGATCGTCAGCGTGTACCACGCCCAGGCCGGGCCGCGGTCGTCGTAGTGGCTGATCTCCTCGCGGGTCAGGCCGGGCGTGTTGGCAAACGGCGGCGGGAGCTTGAGCACCGGCGTGGTCTCGGTCAGCGGCTGGGTGAGGTCGACGATCTCGACCGTCCCGGTAGCGAGCCCGCCCATCAGCGCTGAGACCTCGCTGACGCTTGCGTGTCCGGTTTGAGTGATCCGACTGCTTTCCATTGACTTCCTCCTTTAAGTGGGCAGGGTCTCTGGCTACCCGGCGCGGAGCAGCTTCTGTCTTGCTACCCGGCCCGAAACGCCTCGGCGAGCCATTCTGCACAGATCGTCGGGTTGACCTTGGCGTCGAGCACCAGCGGGCGGGGCTCGGCCTCGTTGAGCCAGGACTCGACGACCTTGAGATCGTCGGTGTTGCGGACCGTCTGGCCCTGCGCGCCGGCCGCCCGGGCGATCCCGGCCAGGTCCGCGTCGGGGAACTGAACTGCCCGCACGTTGTGGCCCATCGGCACGAAGTGGTGGACCTCGGCGCCGTAGGCGGAGTCGTCATAGATCAGCACCAGGAGCTTGAGCTTGAGGCGGACCGCCGTGTCGAGCTCGGGCAGGGCCATGAACGTGCCGCCGTCGCCGAGTGCGGCGACGGTCGGGCGGTCAGGCCGTGCGACGGCCGCCCCGATCGCGTTGCCCAGGCCCAGCCCGACGGCCTGAAAGCCGTTCGCGAACACCCAGGAGCGCGCGTCGGGAACGTCGAGGAACATCGCCGGATAGCCGGTGAAATGGCCGGAGTCGACAGCGACGTTCTTCTCGCGCGGGAGCATCTCGTTGAGCGCGATTGACAGCGTCCGCGGATCGATCCACTCGTCGGTCGAGGCGTCGACGTACGGGTCATCGCGCCATCGCTTGGAGGCGATCTCGAGCGCCATCTCGCGGGTCCTGAAGCCCGGGTTGACGTGTCCGCGGCGGTGCAGCTCCGGCGGTCAGCTTGCTCGCGCTCGCCTTCGCGTCGGCGATGATCGCCAGGTCGGCGGGGCGATTGCGGCCGATCGCGGCGGGCGCGATGTCGATCTGCAGGACCTTGGCGTTGGCACCGATCAGCTCGCCGTGCTTGGTCGTCCAATGGTTGACCGACGCGCCGACGACGATCACCGTGTCGGCGCGGGGCAGCAGCTCGCTCGCAAGCGGCGAGGCGAAGCCGCCGGAGATCCCGAGCGAGTAGGGGAGACCGGAGAACAGACCGTTGGCGGGGGCCGAGGTGGCGAGCAGCGCGCCGGTCATCGCACCGAGGAACTCGAGCTCGTGTGCCGCGCCCGAGACCACGGCGCCGCGCCCGGCAATGATCACCGGCCACTCGGCGGCCTGGAGCAGGTCGGTCGCCCGGGCGGTGGCGTCGTCGGTCGGCTCGGGTGCAGGGAGCGGCGGAACCTGCGGGCTTCTCGGCTCGAGCTCTCCGGGCGGCTGCGGCTGGATGTCGATCGGCAGCATCAGCACGACCGGCCGGCTTTCGGTCAGCGCCCGCTGATAGGCGCGCTGCGCGTCATCGGCGGCGGTCCGCACACCGTGGACGCGGTCTGCGATCGCCCCGACAGATTCGACCAGGTCGTGCTGGTCGATCCTGAAGTTCGACGAGACCGCGGCGGCCGGCGTCTCGCCCGCGAGCACCAGCAGCGGGGTGCGGCTCTTGGCCGCCTCGGCCAGCCCGGTCATCATGTTGGTCAGTCCGGGGCCCTGGTGGACGCTTGCGACGCCGACCTGCCCGCTGACGCGCGCATAGCCGTCCGCCATGCAGACCGCGCCGCACTCGTGACGCGCGTGGTGAAAGCGGGTGCCGCCGCGGGCGAGCGCGTTGGTGACGATCAGGTTCCCGCTGCCGAGGACCCCGAACGCGTTCCTGACGCCGTGGGACGCGATCGTCAGTCCGACGACATCTGCGACAGACGGCGCGAGCTGATTCACGCTGCGTTTACCCCTGAGGTGCCTGTCCTCACAGGGCGATCATTACATCAGCGGACGGGTTCGTGCATTGCGTCGGCGGTTGCAAGTTGTGCTGGGCGGTTTGCCGGGGCACGATGCGGGTGATAGACACATCAGGCATGAGTACGGGGTACGATCCAGACGAGGGCGACGGCCTTTCAGATCCGGCCACGAGCGGGTCGTCGGTCGGCCGCATGGAGCGCCGCGAGCAGCGGCGCGAGGTCCGCGATGCGCGCCGGGTGGCCGCCGAGCACGTGGTGGTGCGGCTGGTGGCGACCTGTGGGATCGTCGCGATCGGCGTCGCGATCGCCGCGATCATGGTCTCGAGCAACAGCGCCGGCTGGGAGGTCGGGCTGGTTGTCTCGATCGTCACCGTCGTGATGTCGGCTGTGCTCTGGACGACGCGGGCGTTCTGACGCGCCCGCGCTCCGGGTCAGCCCCAGAGCTTGTTGACGATGTCGTACATCGTCTGCGACGTCTCGTGGAAACCGGGGCAGCACGGCGGCCCGCCCGGGGCGCTGATCCCGATCTCGACGTGCGGCGCGTCCGAAATGCCGACGTCGCCACACCCGATCTCGGCGATCGGCTCGCCGGTGGTGACGTGCGCGCCCACCGGGACGAGCGCCGGCAGCGCGTGGCCGTAGTAGACGTAGCGGCCCTTGTATTGCCCGCTTGAGACCTTGAGCACCGGGGCGGCGGGACCGAAGCCGTCGATCCCCTCCTGCACGATCGTCCCCGACGTGACGGCCACCTCGGTGACGCGGGAACCGCACTGGTTGTTGATCGTGCCGATGTCGACGCCCTGATCCTGGGTCCAGTCTCTCGGCGGCAGGACCCGGCTCTTGGGCTTGAGCGGGAACACCCAGCCGGAGCTGGTCGGCGCCGGGGGGGCGGGCTGCGAGGCGGTTGGCGAGACCTTGCGTCCGCCCTGGACCCACGACTGCAGCGTGCTCGCGGTATGAAGACCGACCGTGCCGCTCGGCGGCGACAGGTGGGCCGCCTGCTGGAAGGTGATCACCGAGGACTTGGTGCCCGGCCCGAAGGTTCCATCGACCGTGGTGGAGATCCCGACAACCGTCAGCCACTGCTGAAGCGTCCGGACCGCCGCCCCGCTCATCCCCTGGCGGAGAACCTCATGCAGCGGATCGGCGGCGCTGGTGCCCTTCTTGGACGAGCGCCGAGGCCCGCCCTTGACCGACCGGTGCCGCGCGACCCAGCGATGCAACGTCTTCGCGGTGCGCCGGCCGACCGTCCCGCTCGCGGGCGACAGCTTGGCGGCCTCCTGGAAGTGGATCACCGCGCGCCTGGTACCGGCCCCGAAGCTCCCGTCCGCGGTCGTGGGCAGCCCCACATCGGTGAGCCAGTGCTGAAGCCTGCGCACCGCGCCGCCGTGGTCACCCATGCGCAGGATCGGGAGCGACCCGGACGAGCGCGCGAACGCGCTCTGAAGCTCGGGAACGCCCGCGGTCACGAACCCCGCGACGGCCACGATGCCGATCAGCGCAGCCCGGATCCGCGTCTGCGTTCCGCGTTTGCGGTTCGCTCGTCGCACCCGCTTGGCGGATGGCTCGGAACTGGGTACGGACGTATGCAGTTGGCGTGGCACGCGATGATCCTCGGCGGCTAGGGGACTCGCTTGATTGCCGTGTGCCTACGGGGTTAGCTGACGGGCTAGCGCTTACTGCTTGCGCCTCCTGCGGATCACCGCAGGACTCGCCCCGACTACTCGGGTTCCCCGCTCCCCGGATCGGCAACTCCGGGGATTCGGCTCTCTATGAAGCTGGACACCTTATTGCAACCGACGGCGTCGTGCGTCCCCGTTCGGTCGGATTCCAACCTTCGCCGGCCCTGCCTCGCCGGGGTGCGTGCGCGGAAAGCACCCCGCTGAGAGCACCCAGGTTGCGCGCGCGGAGAGCACCCACACTCTCCGCGCACGCGTGGGCGGGGGGCCGATTTCAGGCGATGTGGATCACTCGACCCCTCTGAGCCGTTCGATCACCTCCTCGGGACCGTCGAGCTGCTCGCCGATCTTCTCGAACCCTTCCGGCGCCTCGTCGATGTCGATCACGAGACACAGCCTCGACTCCTCCCAGAACAGCCGAATGCACGTGTACCCGTACTCGACCCGGTTGGGCTCGGGCAGCCCTTCCGATTCGATCAGCTCCCGCATCTTCTGCTCGGCGGCGATCTTCTGCTTGAGCGTTGCCATGCGGCGATCGTGCCCGAGATCGTGTAACGGATCTAGACGCAGACGTGACAACTCTGTGCAAATTCGGTTGCGAATTTGTGCACGCCCGCTGGCCCGACCGGGTCTGCGATAGTCGGCTGGCCTCGGGGCCTCCCCGCGCAGACCAAACCAGCCCAGTGATCCTCACGGTTACGCTCAATCTCGCACTCGACGTGACCTACCACGTCGACACCTTCGAGCGCGGCCACACGACCCGGGTCGGGCAGGTCTCCCGCCGAGCCGGGGGCAAGGGCGTCAACGTCGGCCGCGTCCTACACGAGCTCGGCCATCAGGTCGCGGTCACCGGGCTCGCGGGCGGACACACGGGCGAGGCGGCGCTCGCCGAGCTCAGATCGGCCGGGTTGCGCGATCAGCTGGTCGAGATCGACGGCCAATCGCGTCTGACGATCGTGGTCGTCGACCGCGAGGGTGAGGCGACCGGCTTCTCGGAGCCCGGACCGGAAGTGACCGAGGACGAATGGCAGGCAGCACGCGCGCAGATCGAGCAGCTGATCGGATCGGCATCGGCCGTCGTCGTGTCGGGCAGCCTGCCGCCGGGCGTCCCGAGCAACGCCTACCAACAGCTGATCTACGCAGCCAACGACGCCGGCGTGCCGGCGCTGCTCGACGCCGAGGGCGAGGCGCTGGCGCTCGGCGTCAGGGCCCAGCCGACGGTCGTGAAGATCAATCGCCTCGAGCTGCTGCGCACCACCGGCCAACACGAGATCGAGGCCGGTGCCCAGGCACTGCGCGCTGGCGGCGCCCCGGTCGTCATCGTCACCGACGGCCCCGCCGGACTGAGCTGCTTCACCGACGACGGCGTCCTGCGCGCCGCCCCGCCCGAGGTGATGACCGGCAATCCGACCGGCGCCGGTGACGCGGCATCGGCGGCGCTCGCTGCCGGGCTGATCCGCAATGCGCCGTGGCCCGAACGGCTGGCCGACGCCGCGGCGCTGTCAGCGGCCGCCGTCAGCGCCCCGCAGGCGGGCTCGTTTGACCACCAGGTCTACGAGCGACTCCGCGCGACGAGCGCGCCGGCTTCCTAGTGACCGATCGCGTCGCCCGTCTTGGCGTCGAAGAAGTACAGCCGGTCGAGGTCGACAGCCAACCGAGCCGGCCCGGCGTCACGGACTGAGGCGTCCCGTCCAAGCCTCGCGGTCAGCAGGCGCGCCGGTCCGCCGGCAACCTGATCGGTCGCCGCGGCGACCAGCTCATGCGTCCTCAGCTGCTCCCCCTCGCCGGGCTGCGAGCCATCGACCGGTTCGAAATAGACGATCAGCTCGGAGCCGAGCGACTCAGCCCGCGCGACCTTCACCTCGAGCTGGCTGTGGCCCGTTGCCCGGCTCTGCTCGGGTGACGAGAAGTCCTCGGGTCTGATCCCGACCACCACCTCCTCGGCCGGATGCTCGCCCAACTTGGGCGAGCGCCGCATGACAGCCTGCGAGACCGGAATCTCGGAGCTGCCGATCGACACCTTGTACTCGCCGTTTTTGGTGTCCAGCCGCCCGGGGAACAGATTCATCGCCGGCGAGCCGATGAACGTCGCCACGAACACGTTGACCGGTCGCTCGTACAGCTCCTCGGGCGTCCCGAGCTGTTGGAGCAGTCCGCCCCGGAGAATCGCCACGCGGTCGCCCATCGTCATCGCCTCGACCTGGTCATGCGTCACGTACAGCGTCGGCGTAGCCGAGCCGGCGCTGGACGTTGACGATCTCGGCGCGCATCTCGACCCGCAGCTTGGCGTCGAGATTCGACAGTGGCTCGTCCATCAGGAAGGCGGCCGGCTCGCGCACGATCGCCCGGCCCATCGCGACCCGCTGGCGCTCGCCGCCGGACAGCTGCTTGGGCTTGCGTTCAAGCAGCTTGGTCACGCTCAGCATCGCGGCGGCGTCATCGACCCGCCGGCGGATCTCGTCCTTGGGCATCCCCGCCATCTTCAGGCCGAAGCCCATGTTGCGCCGAACGCTCATGTGCGCATACAGCGCGTAGTTCTGAAACACCATCGCGATGTCGCGCTGGCGAGGCGCCGCGCGCGTCACCACCTTGTCGTTGATCGTGACCTCGCCTGAGGTGATCTCCTCGAGCCCCGCCACCATCCGCAGCGTCGTCGTCTTACCGCACCCCGACGGCCCGACGAGCGCCACGAACTCGCCCTCCGCGATCTCCAGGTCGAGGTTGTCGACCGCGACCACGCCGCCGGGGAATTCCTTGCGCACTGACTCGAGCACGATGCCGCTCACGATTGCCGCCGTCCTCCGATCACGTTGACCCGCTCAGCATGCCGCGGATCTGGCCGTTGAGGGCCAGTGCGACGATCGCCGGTGGCAGCAGCGCGATCACCCCGGCTGCGGTCAGGAGCGGGTAGTTGGTTGTGTACTTGCCGACGAAATCGGTGATCAGCACGGTCACGGGGGTCGTCGAGCTCGACGAGCTCAATAGCAGCGGGATCAGGAACTGGCCGTAGACAAGCAGCATGACGATCGCCGCGACGGCGGCGATGCCCGATCGCATCTGCGGCAGCACCACCTTGCGGAACGCCTGCCAGCGGGTACACCCGTCGATCAGCGCCGCCTCCTCGGGCTCGAGCGGCAGCTCGCGGCAGTAGTTGTAGAACAGCCAGATCGCCAGTGGCGCGAGCGAACTGAGATAGACGAGGTCGAGCCCTATTTGTGTGTTGACCAGGTTCAACTGCACCATCAGCTTGAATAGGGCGACGACGAGCGTGAACAGCGGAATGATCAGTGTCGCCAGCACCGCCCACATCAACGGTTTGCTGCCGCGGAATTGCAATCGGCTGAACCCGTAGCCCGCGAGCACCGATACCACCAGCGTCGCGATCGTCGCCTCGATTGTGACCTCGATGCTGCTCAGCAGCGACGCGCCGAAGGCGCTCGCGTCGGCGGCGGTGTTACCGGTGTTGGTGTTTGTGCCGGTGATCAGCGCCTTGTACGCCTGGGTGCTGAAGTTATGCGGAATCCACCGTGCCGGCACGGTCTCGACGTCGTTCTGGCTCGAGACGCTGGTGATCATGCCGACTGCGACCGGGCCAAGTGACCAGGCGATGATCGCGATGATCGCGATGATTCGCAGCGTCCGGGCCGGAAGTGACGCTTTCATACTGTGCTCGTCCTCCGGGTGATCAGAAGCGAGATCAGCGCGAAGACACCGGTCGCCGCCGCGACGATGAACGCGAGCGCGGTGCCATGGGCAAAGTCGGCATCCACGAACGCGATGTTGTAGACCTGAATCAGCACCGAGGCCGTATTCAGCGCGGTGCCGTTGAGCACATAGATCTCGTCGAAGATCGTGATCGCCTGGATCAATCCGACGATCACCGCCACGGCAAGCGCCGGCTTCAGCAGTGGCAGAGTGATGTGGAAGAACTGCTTGAGCGGCGTCGCGCCGTCCACAGCCGAGGCGTTGTAGACCTCCTCGGGGATCGCCTGCAACCCGGCGATCAGGATCAACGCAATCAGCGGCAGCACGCCCCAGACGTGAACCAGCGTGATGAACGGGATCGCCCACCCGTTCGCAAACCACACCTCCGGTGAATGGATGATGTGAAGGTTGACCAGCACGCTGTTGAGCAGTCCGTTGTCGGGGGCGAAGATCCGCTGCCACAGAACACCGCTGACCACCGACGGCAGCGCCCACGGCATGATCAGGATCGCCAGGACGATCCCGCGGCCACGGAACGCGCGATGCAGCACGACGGCGATGATCAAGCCCCCCGAGATCTCGAGCGCCAACGCGATCACGACGTACCACAGCGTGTGGACGAACGTCGACCTGGTCGTTGGGTCGTTCAGCAGGGCTGAGTAGTTGCTCAGGCCGACGAACTTGCTCGGCGCGCTCAGCGTCGGAGCCTGGGCGTGCAGGCTCGTCTGAAGCCCGATGATGATCGGGTAGACGACCAGCGCCGCGGTGATCGCGACCGCCGGCAGCACGAACCATCGCCCCAGCCACGCGTTCTCACGCGCAAGCGTGGACCCGGAGCCTGGCCTACGCCAGCGTCCGGGTCCCGCCCGCTCGGCTTCCTGCGGTTGGTTCAGCGTGGGAGTCGCCACCGCCGTGTATCAGAACGAGCCGCTCGCCACGCTGTTCGTGTACGACTGCAGCTGGGACAGAGCTGAGCTTGGGCTCATCTCTCCCTTCACGGCGGCGTTGATCAGCTGCTGTGCCTTGGTGTCGAACTTGGAGTACCAGACCGGAGCGCCCTGCGGGAACAGCGGCACGATGTGAGCAAGCTGCTGCTCGACGGCCGGGCCGCCTTCGAGCTTGCCCTCCTTTGACAGCGTCTTGATCACCGACACCCGGCACGGCAGGAAGCCGGTCGCCTTGTTGGTGTACATCTCGATCTGCGTCTTGGGCTCCATCCACCACTTGATGAACGCAAGCGCCGCGTCCTTGTGATGCGCTGTGACCGGGATTGCCAGCCCCTCTGGCAGGCCGAATGACGAGCCGGGGCCGTTGATGCCGGGGATCAGCGCGCCGGTGGCCTGTCCCGCGATCTTCGACTGTGACGGGTCGTTGGCGGTCGGGATGTTCCCCGGTCCGGCGGCGAACAGCAGTGACGCGTCGCCGGCGTTGAAGTTGTTCAGTGCCGGGGTGTCATCGAGCGTCACCGAGCCGGGCGAGACCCAGCCGTTCTTGACCGCCGAGATCTCGAAGTCGAGCGCCTTTTGCGCGACCGAGTTCGGTTCGCCGAAGACCGGCTTGTTCTGGGAGTTGAACAGCTGACCGCCCATCGCGAGCGTGAGCAGATACCACGGCGTCAGCCCGCCCTCGGTGGCACCGAGCGGCATTGACATCGGCCATGGGGCTGGCTTCTTCTGCTTGAGCGTGTTGAGATCGGCCTCGAGTGCCGTGAACGTGGCTGGGAACTGCTTGAGCCCCGCGGCCGCGAAATCCTTCTTGTTGTACATCGACATGCGGTAATCGTTGCTGTAGCACGCCGCATACGTGTGGCCCTTGGTGTCGAATGCCTTGTTGACATTGCCAAGGTCGTTGATCAGGCTCGAGCCGAGACCCGCCTCGAGTGGCTCATACCACCCTGAGCCGCCGAACTGGCCGGTGAACGACCAGTCGAACTCGGTCACGTCAGCGATGTACGTGCCCGCCGTATTGGCGACGATCAGCTTCGACTTGACGTTGTCCCAGCCGGCGGTGTTGTAGGTGACCGTGACACCGGTCTGTTTGGTGAACTGGTTGAGGAGGCTCTGGGACACCTGATAGGGCAGCAGCACCGTGATGTGCTGCCCTCGGATCGAGGCGTTCGGGTCGAACACCGCTTTGGACGAAGAGCCCCCACCACTCGAAGTGCTGCTCGATGACGACCCGCACGCGCTGAGCAGCAGCACGACTCCGACAGCCGCGGTCGCGATCAGTGCGCAAACCGCCCGCCTACTGGTTGGCATGGAACCCGTCCTCTCCTCTTTGCGCCTTCCCGGGTTGGTCGGGCGCCGCTTGTAGTACTACAGACCGGCTGAGAAATCGCGGCTTGTCGGGATCGAGACCGCGAGCGTTTGCGAGCGCGACGGCGGCGCGGTGAACCACGACTAGCTCGACCATCGGGTCACGCTGGCTGTCGATCACCGTTGCCCCAGCCGCCGTCGTCTCCTCCAGCACCCCTTCGTCCACTTCCCCGAGCGCCCACACAAGAGTCCTGTCCGTCACTGCGCTGATCGGGCCGTGCCGGTACTCCATCACCGGGTAGGACTCAGTCCACGCCCCTGCCGCCTCTCGCAGCTTCAACGCCGCCTCGTTGGCGATGCCGACTCCCCAGCCGTGGGCCAGGAAGACGACCTGGTCGAAGTCTTTGAACGCGACCGGAAGCGGTTCGCTGAGGGCCGTCTCGGCAGCATCGCTGAGCTCGTTGACCGGTTGGTTAAGGACGGCTCGCATCAGGGCGAGCGCGCCGGTTGCAAACCGCGTCTGCACGACGGAGTCCTCGTCGGCGAACTCGAGCAGCACGACCTCGTCGACCGCCCCGGGGATCGGGGTGTCAGCAACAGCGCAGATCGCAACCTTCCTGGTCTTGTCCGGTGCGCGCTCGAGCGCGTTGAGGACCTCGGTCGTGGTTCCGGAGCGCGACACCGCCAGCACCACGTCATAGCCCCGGCCCAGGTTCGCTTCGGACGCTGCGTAGGCGTCGGTCTCGCCGTGACCGGCCTGCTCGCGCAGGGTGGCCATCGCCTGGGCGATGAAGTACGAGGTCCCGCAGCCGATGATCGCGACCCGCTCACCGGGCTTCGGCAGCCGATCGGCCGCTGTGCCCGCTTCCTGCGCGGCTCTACGCCAAGTGAGCGGTTGACTCGCCAGTTCATGCTCGATCTTGAGCATCTTGCGCAACCCTAACGCTAATTCGATCATCGAACAACCACGAACCTGCGTGATCGCTCACGTCGAGTTTTGGCGGTCGCGCGTTCCGTTTAGACGCGGGTCACGAGCAGGCCGGTCGCCTCGAGCGCGTGCACGGCCTCGGGATCGGCAGACCGGTCGGTGATCAGCTCGTCGACGTCGGAGACGGGACAGATCCGCGCGAACGCGACCCGGCCGAGCTTCGAGCTGTCGGCAACGACGACCACGCGCTTGGCCCTGCTGATCAGCGCCCGGTTGGTGTAGGCCTCGACCTCGTGGTGGGTCGTGCAGCCGGCCGACGCGCTGATCCCATCGACCCCGACGAACGCGAGATCGAGGTTCAGGTCCTCGAGCCCCGCCTCGGCGATCGGGCCGACCAGCTCATAGGACTCGGGTCGCGCGACACCGCCGGGCACGACGATCTTGAGGTTCACGCGCACCGCCAGCTCTGAGGCAATGTTGAGCGCGTTCGTGACGACCGTCAGCCCCGGCCGTTCGGCCAGCGCGCGAGCGACCTCGGTCGTCGTCGTGCCGCCGGTGAAGCCGACCGTCAGATGGTCGGTCACCTGGGCGGCGGCCGCCTGGGAGATGCGCTGCTTCTCCTCGTGCTGGCGCCCGGCCTTGTAGCGCAGCGGGAGCTCATAGAGCACACCACGGGCCACCGCGCCCCCGTGGACGCGTCCGATCAGACGCTGTTCCTCGAGCAAGCCGAGGTCGCGGCGGATCGTCGCCAGTGAGACATCGAACGTGTCTGCCAGTTCGCCGACGTTGACGCTCCCGTTATCCGACAGCCGCTCGAGGATGCCCGCCAAGCGCTCAGACTGCTGCACGTTTGGCACGGTACCTGATGAGCGTTCGCGCGCCAATTGCTGGGATCCGCGTCGCAAAGCTACACTTGCCGACCCGCGATGGCCGACCGCGATCTCGTTGTCCTTGGGGACTGCAACCCGGATTTGTTGCTGCGTGGCGACGTGGTGCCCGCGTTCGGGCAGGTCGAGCAGATCGTCGACGAGGCTCGGTTCGAGATCGGCGGCTCCGGGGCGATCGTCGCTGCCGGCGCTGCCCGGTTGGGGTTGCGGTGCGGTCTGGTCAGCGTCGTCGGCGATGATGCCCTGGCGCGTTTGCAGCTCGACGCTCTGCAGCGACGCGGGGTCGACACGTCAACGGTGATCGTCGACCAGTCTGTGGGGACGGGCCTGACCGTGATCCTCTCGCGGGGCGACGACCGGGCGATCCTGACGTCCCTGGGGGCGATCGACGCCTTGGAAGGCGAGCTGATCGACCCGGCCGTGCTGCGCGGCGCGCGTCACGTCCACGTCAGCTCCTACTACCTGCAGAGCAACCTTCGCGCGACGCTGGAGCCGGTGCTGGTTGCGGCTCGGGAGGGCGGCGCCTCGGTCTCGCTCGATCCCAACTGGGATCCGTCGGAGACCTGGGACGGCGGCCTGCTGGCGCTCCTGCCGCTGCTTGATTACCTGTTCGTCAACGAGCAGGAGGCGCGCTTTATCGGGCGGGCATCTGATGCCGAGACTGGCGCACGCGAGCTCGCTGCGCGTGGCCCGGAGGTTGCGGTGAAGCTGGGTTCTGAGGGTGGCCTGCTCGTGTCGGCGGGGTCGCAGATGATCCGTCGAGAGGCGTTGGTGGTCGAGACCGTCGACACCACCGGCGCCGGGGACAGCTTCGACGCCGGTTTCATGTGCGGCGTGCTCAATGGCTGGGAGCCGGCGCGCTGTCTTGAGCTGGCCTGCGCCTGTGGGTCGCTGTCGGTCTCGGTCGCCGGCTTGGAAGGCCAGCCGACGCTCGACGAGGCGCTCGCTGCGGCGGCTTTGTGGCGGTCAGACTGAGAGCTCGGGTCCCATCGACGTGCTCGCCTGTGATTGAATGCGCCCATAACGAACGAAGCCGCGCATAGATCGGGCGAACTTCGCGCATACGCGGTACTCGATCCCCTGTCGGCGGACGAGATCACCGCCGTGACTGCGGCTATCCGGGGCTCAGCCGAGTTCGAGGCGCTGAGCGGGCGGACAAGATTCGTCACGATCACGTTGCGTGAACCGCACAAGGACGTGATCCTCGCCCTGCGAGAGCGAAGTGACGCGCTGGCGCCGCCGCGCGAGGCCGAGGTCGTCCTCCTCGACCACGGCGACGGGATGGCTTATGAGGCCGTCGTCTCGGTCGACGATGGAGCCGTGGTCGACTGGCAGCGGTGCGAGGGCGTCCAGCCGCTGGCGACCGTCGACGAGCTGGGCGAAGCGGAGGAGCTCGTCCGGCTTGACCCCGCCTTCCAGGCCGCGCTGCAGCGCCGTGGGGTGACCGACTTCGAGATGGTCCAGATTGACGCCTGGGCGGCCGGCAACTTCGGCTACGACAACGAGGTCGGACTGCGGCTCGCGCGCTGCGTCGCCTTCCTCCGTGACCGCCCAGGCGACAACGAGTGGGCCCACCCGGTCGACGGACTGATCGCGCTGGTGGATTTGAATCGCCTTGAGGTGCTGGGGATCGAGGACCACGGCGTGGTGCCGGTGCCCCCCGAGCCGGGGAACTTCGACCCGGGTTCGGTCGGGCCGTTGCGGACCGACATCGCGTCGCTCGAGATAGTGCAACCCGAGGGCACCAGCTTCGTCGTCGAGGGCAACGTGGTCACGTGGCAGGGATGGCGGCTGCACGTCGGCTTCACCCCGCGCGAGGGCCTGGTGCTGAATCAGGTCAGCTACCAGGACAGTGGCCGGCGGCGGCCGATCCTGTACCGCGCATCGCTGTCGGAGATGGTCGTGCCGTACGGCGATCCGAGCCCGACTCACTACTTCAAGAACGCGTTCGACGCCGGCGAAAATGGGGTTGGCGTCTCCACCTCGACACTGACACTCGGGTGTGACTGTCTCGGCGAGATCCATTACTTCGACGCGGTCGTGTCAGATTCAGCCGGCACGCCGGTCCCGATCCCGAACGCGATCTGCATGCACGAGGAGGACTTCGGGGTGCTGTGGCGCCACATCGAGTGGCGCACCGGCGAGGGCGAGGTCCGCCGCTCGCGCCGGCTCGTGATCTCGTCGTTCGCCGCGATCGGCAATTACGACTACGGCTTCTTCTGGTACCTGTACCAGGACGGGACGATCGCCCACGAGGTGAAGCTCACCGGGGTCCTGTCAACCGGCGCGGTGATGCCGGACGAGCGTCCGCGGCACGGGGTGCTGGTGGCACCGGGGCTGAACGCGATGATCCACCAGCACTACTTCAACATGCGGCTGGACCTCGACGTTGACGGTGTGGGGAACACCGTCGAGGAGGTCTGGACCGAGCCCGTTCCACCGGGGCCTGAGAACCCGCACGGCAACGCGTTCGGGGTTCACCGACGTGTCTTGAGTTCCGAGCTGCAGGCGCGTCGTCGGGTGGATGCGCCGGCTGCGCGCTGGTGGGAGGTCGTGAATCCGGGGGTGCGACACCGGCTCGGAGAGGCGGTCGGCTACCGACTGATCCCGGGCGAGAACGCGGTCCCGTACGCGCAGGAGGGTGCGGCGGTTCTTCGGCGCGCGGGGTTCATCACGAACCACCTGTGGGTGACTCCGTACGAGCCGGCCGAGCGCTACGCGGCCGGCGAGTACCCGAGCCAGCACCCCGGCGGTGCCGGCCTCCCGGAGTGGACCGCCCAGGATCGACCGCTGCAGAATCGCGATCTGGTCGTCTGGTACACGTTCGGCCACCACCACGTGCCGCGCCCGGAGGACTGGCCGGTGATGCCGGTGGCGGTGATCGGTTTCACACTCAAACCTGTCGGATTCTTCGAGCGCAATCCCGCGCTCGACGTGCCGCCGTCCGAGCCGCACTGTCACGCGAACTGAGGAGAGCGATGAGTTCAATCGAAGGCCGAGTTGCACTGATCACCGGAGCCAGCCGCGGCATCGGCGCATCCGTCGCCCGTGCTCTGTCTCGTGCGGGTGCACGCGTGGTGCTCGCGTCGCGCTCCGGGGACGACCTTGGGATCGAGGGCGCGCTCGCTGCGCCATGTGACGTATGCGATCTGGCTGCTCTGGAAGAGCTTGCCGCTGCTGCTCGCGAACGCTTCGGGGGTCTGGACATCGTCGTCGTGAATGCCGGCGTCGGCGCCTACGGCGAGTTCCTCGACCTCGACGTCGAGGTCATGGACGAGATCATTGACATCAACGTCAAGGGGTTTCTGTACTCGATCCGCGCGACGCTGCCGCTGCTGCTCGAGAGCTCGTCCGCGGAGCTGGTGGTCGTTGCATCGATCGCCGGTCAGCGCGGTCCCGAGGGCGAGGCCGTGTACTCGGCGTCGAAGTTCGCGCAGGTGGGGTTCATGCGCTCCCTCGATCACGAACTCTGGAACAAGGGTGTCCGCTGCTCGACGATCTGCCCGGGCGGTGTGGCGACCGACTTTGCGATGGGCCGCGGCCGCACTCCGGATGACCCGGATCTGGAGGTGATGATGAAGCCCGACGAGGTCGCCGAGTCGGTGCTCCATGTGCTGACGCGTCCGCGGACGCTGCGGGTGCTCGAATCCTCGCTGTTGCCGATGGGGGAGGACTCTCTTGGCTAAATCCGGTCGTGTGAAACTGACTGTGATCGGCGGTGGCTCGAGCAGCTTCGTCCCCGCGCTGGTTCGCAAGCTGATCACCTCCGATGTGCTCAACGATGTGGATTTGGTGCTGATGGACGTCAATGAGCAGCGCGTGCGGACGATGGAGGCGCTTGCGAAGAAGCTGGTCGCGAGCTCCGGGAGTCCGCTGCAGGTCAGCGCGACGCTCGACCAGCGCGAGTCGCTGCGCGACGCCGACTATGTGATCACGACGATCGCCGTCGGCGGCATGAACGCCTGGGAGAACGACATCGAGATCCCCGCCAAGTACGGGATCGTGATGCACGTGGCCGACTCGATCGGCCCGGGCGGGATCATGCGCGCGTTCCGCAACGCGCCGGTGATCGCGGGCGTGGCCCGCGACGTCGCGGAGGTGGCGCCCGATGCGCTGGTGTTCAACTATGCGAACCCGGCGGCCGCCAACGCAATGGCGTTGCGGACGGTGCCGGAGGTTCGATCACTGGCGCTGTGCTCGTGCACGGCGATGCCCGCGCATCCGGGCTGGCTGGCGCGCTACGCGGGTGTCGAGCCAGACGAGATCGAGATGCCGGCCGTGGTCGGCGGGATCAACCACTGCGCGAGCGTCTTGGAGTTGCGGTGCAAGGACGGCCGGGACGGCGTGGCGCTCGCTCGCGAGCGGGCCGAGGAACCGGTGGTCCGGTGGGCGCTCGAGACGTACGGGGTGCTGCCCTATTGCTGGACGCACTGGGTCGAGTTCCACCCCCAGATGCAGTACCTCGATGAGGAGTACACGGGTCGCGCGCAGGGGCTGAAGGTGCGCTACGGGATCAAGACCCACGACATGGACTACGAACGCGGTCGTGTTCGTGGGTTCGAAGAACTGGTCGTCGAGTGGACCAAGCCCGACGCGGGTCCGGTGACGCTCGAGGATCTTCCGCCCGGCGACGAGGACGAAGGGATCGAGGTCATCCAGATCATGGAGGCGATCGTCGACAACCGCAACGAGACCCACATCGTCAACGCGGTCAACGGCGGGACGATCCCGAACCTGCCGCCGGACGCGATCGTCGAGGTCAACGCGTCGGTCAACGCGTACGGGGTGCGCCCGATCTATACGGGCCCGCTGCCCGAGCCGCTGGCCGCGCACCTGCGCCAGTACGTGGCGCTGCAGAAGCAGATGGTCAAGGCGGCTTTGAGCGGCGACCGACGGGATGCGCTGCATGCGTTCCTGATGGAGCCCACGATTGCGGCGCGGCTGGATCTGGAGCAGACGGGGGCGCTGCTCGATGAGCTGCTGGCGGCGCACGCCGACTACCTGCCGAACTTCGCCGGTGGTTGATCGCTAGGGCATCGAATCCCGGAACAGCCGGACCTCGGTGCGCTGACCGATGCTCTGCATGTCGAGCAGGCGCGAGTTGATGTAGGCGGCCAGCTGCGCGGATTCCGCGTGGAACATGACCGTATGGCAGATCACCCCGATCATCTCGACGTCATCGTCGGAGATCCACCAGTCGTCGAATAGCAGCTCCAGCATCCTGAGCTTCGACGCCGTGGAGACTCTGCCGACGAACGCCGGGTGGGCGCGGATCCAGGCCACGACGTCATCGGCATCGTCGAAGGTCGGGATCGGCACCGGTGGTGGTGCGACCGTCGGGGTTGGCGTCGGAGTCGGAGTGGGCGTCGGCGTCGGAGTGGGCGTCGGCGTCGGAGTCGGGGTCGGTGGAGGCGGCGCGACGTCGGGGTCGAAATGGGCCTCCACGATCCACCTGTGTTCCTCGAGGAACGCATCGCGGTTGTGGCCGTCGACCGGGCCTGCCTGGAACTCGAGGTGCATGCGAAAGCCCTCGTCGCGCGGGATCAGCGTCCTGCCCGGACTGTCACTGCCTGAATACGTGCACCCCGAGCCCATCGTGAGCTCGAACCTGTCGTGGTCCAGTGGCGGGTACGGGAGGATGCGCGCGGTGTCGATGAACCGCAGGCCGTACGGCCGGCTACCCGCGTACTCCGAGTCCTCGCGGAAGTCAGTCTCGTGCAGCGGCCCGTGGCGAAGCTGCTTCGGCCTCCGCGTCCATGGAGTCGTGGCCGTGCGGTCCTCGAACCATCCCCGCACGTTCTGCCTGTACTCACCCCAGGAGCAGTCGCAGTGCTCGCCCACCGTGCGATCGCCAAACCAGACACCCATCGTGAACGGCACCTGGCCGTAGCGCACGCCCGGCGCTACCGGCGGTCGCAGCGTTCCACTTGGCAGCATCGCGGTGATGAAGCAGGCGCGGGCGTCCGGGTCGGGCTGGTTGGGGTCCCGCTTGTTCGGGTCCTGGGTGGGGTCCTGGCCACCCCCGCCGCCACCTCCAGGCCCGCGGATGATCGCGCAGATCTCGGGGTTCTCGATGCAGAACGCGATGCCGGTCCCGACGGCGACTCCGACCCCGATCGCGGCGCAGATGATCGGGTGGCGCACACACCAGGGGTCCTCGTGCTCCGGCGGCGGTGGCGGAGGAGGCGGCGGCGGTGGTGGCGGTGGCGGTGGCGGTGGCGGAGGAGGGGGTGGTGGCGGAGGTGGTGGTGGTGGTGGAGGAGGGGGTGGCGGTGGTGGCGGCCGGGTCGACACGATCCGCAACTCGACGCGCCGGTTGTGGTCACGGCCGTCGACCGTGTCGTTCGTCATCGCGGGCTCGCTCTCGCCGAACCACGCCACTCTGGTCGGGACGCCGATTCCGGCCGCCCGCAGGGCCCGGTCGACGGCCTCGGCTCGATGTTCGGAGAGCGGATCGTTGATCTCCGGCGGCCCCGAGTTGTCGGTGTACCCGAGGACGAGCACCTCGACGTGGCCCGGGTCTGTGTGGAGCGCGTCCGCAAGCTCGGAGATCGCGCCGCGGTGCAGCTCCTTGAGATCGGCGCTGTCGATCGCGAAGTTCCACAGCGTGATCACCGGCGGCCGCGCCGTCCCCGACACGTGACCGGGGCTCGTGCGCGAGCGCGCGATCTCCTGCGCTCGAGCTGACCCTCCGGCCGTCGGGTGCGGCTGTCGCCGGGCCACCCGAGCTCCCGCCCCGCGCTGCTGGACGACGTGCACGAGTTCATGGGCTAGGAGCCGGCTGCCCGACGCCGTCGCCGGCGCATAGCTGCCGGCGGAGAAGGCGATGTCGCTACCGACCGTGTAGGCGAGCGCATCGATCGACCGAGCCGACCGTGCCGCGGCGTCACTGGTGTGGATCCGAACATCGCCGAGGTCGGCGCCCAGAGCGTCCTCATAGCTGCGGCGCTGCGCCGGCGCGAGCGGGGAGCCGCCGTGACGGCGCAGCGCGAGCAGCGACTGGTCAAGTGAGCCGGCCGGCGATCCCGAGGCCGGCCACCGACCGCTGCACGGTCTCATCGCTGGTCCGTCTGACACCCGGCGCATGCGCGTTGCGCGATCCCCGATCGGGCTGGCGCCGGCGCCTGGACCACCGCGGGAGCCGCGGCGCCGCGCGCCAACGTGTCGGCGATCCGGTCTGCCTCCTGCTCGGCTGGATCGCTCGCTGAGCCGATCGTCAGCTTCGCCTGGACGCGGGCAAAATCGCCCGACGGTCGTGCCGCGAGCCGGCGGGCGCGGCACTGACCGCACTCACCGCCCGACTCGACGATTCCGCCGCAGGCACAGCGCCGGACCTGCGGGCGCCCGCCGGACGGGGCCCCGGCCGCTTGACGTGCGGCCGGTGCAATCTCGCGTGCAGCGGGAACGACCTCGCGCACGGTCTGGGCGGTCTGTGGCGCTGGCTTGCTCATCCGAGCGTGCCGGTCATCGGGGCCGGACTCGTGCTAGGACCTCAGGAGCGCCTCGAGCCCTGCTTTGGAGGCGACATGACCATGTCGATGTCCTCCTGAAGGGCGGCGGCCCGGGCCTTTCGCACGGGAGCTGTGGCCTTGCGTCGCGCTGCCGCGTGCTTGACCGTCTCGACCTGCGGCGCCGCGCCCTTCTCGAGTTCGGGATGCGGCGTGTGCGCGTCGACCCACTCGCGCAGGCTGCCCGTGCCCAGGCTCGACTGACCGAGGTCCTTTGACTGCGGACCGCTGGCGCCCTGGGGCCAGATCTGCTGGTACATGTGGTTGTCGGTGGGGTTGAGGTAGGAGATGTACCCGCCCGGCAGGATCTGGCGCGGGCCGGGGATCGCCCCGGTGAACGAGAACCGGGTCCCCTTGCTGACCACCGCGTCGTAGAAGTTCGGCGTGATGAAGTCCGATACGAGGATTCCGTCGATCGAGTATGCGTACTGGGAGTCCTCGCACGGGTCGCACATCTCGACCAGGTACTGGACCTGCGTCGTCTGATCCTCGGGCGACGGGCCCGCCTGGGTGCGGTTGGCGGTCGGGTCGCCCAGCATCTCGAGCGTCTCGTGGCTGATCGTGAGCGTCCAGGTGTCGCTGTACTGGACGAGCGCGTAGGGCTGGTTATTGCGGTCCCAGTGAAAGCCACCCGCACCGGGTGTGTTGATGTTGTCCTTGATGATCACCGGCCAGGTGCCGACCGGCACGTTGGCCAGCGACGAGAACGCCGAGACGGTCGCGGTGACGTTCCACAGGGGCCCGAAGTCGCGAGTCACCTGCACCTGCATCGCGGCCGCGGCGGCCGAGAGATCGGCTGCACGGACCTTGCGCGAGTCCGTCACGAGCCCTATGTGAATCGGCAGCATCTGTTCTCCAATCGGCTGGCTATTGCTTGGCTTGCGCGCGTCGCGACCGCGACCGGGACCGAGACGGGGCCGGGGTCGGGGTCGGGGTCGGGGGGTCGCTCGGCTCACCGGGCTTGGTGGCCGCCGTGGGCGGACACTTCGCCATCGGCGTGATCGTGCAGCGGCAGTCCTTGATCGCGGTCTTCGGATCGGTGCCGCTGACCACGGCGAGCGGTGCATAGTGGTGAACCACGCCGCGAGGGCCGCGCCATTGTGGGGTCCCGTCGGCGTCCTTGGGCCAGATCACGTCACCGGTCGCCGTTCGCGCGGGGATCAGCCAGTAGTCCCCGGCTCGATACGGCCGCGGCTTCTTGAGCTGTTCGAACTCAACCTGAACGCCGTCCTCGAGTTCGAGCCACGCTCCTTCCTGGATCAGCGTGCTGCCGTCGGCCGCCTGACCGTCGCCGCCGAGCGCGGGAGCCCCCGCCGGGCGGTCCCAGCGACGCACGACCGTCGCGGTCGCGCGCATCCCGTCGGTGACCCCGCTCAGATCACCCTCCACCGTCACCGCGCAGGCCTGACGATCGATCGACTTGACCGTCAGCAGCGGCGGCAGCGCGAACGCCTGCGTCGGATCGGCCAGCGGATCCCGCGGTCCGAGCGTAACCGCCTCGTACTCGACCTCGATCAGGTCGCCCTCCACGAGGTCGGTGCGAGCGTCGTGACCCAGGTTCTCGAGCGTCACCACGGACCCTTCGAACTCGACGACTCCGAACACGACCGATCCGTTGTCACGCGACCACTTGAACGTCGCTGCGTCGCCGGCGTTGCCCTTGCGGTCCGATGGGTCGACGCCGTCCCACGCCTCGCCGCCACGGTGCACCTCGACGCGGTAGAGCTGGTTCTCGTGCCCCCGGAACATCGCGTCCGGTGGACATAGGCACGGGTCGGTTTGATCCCCGCCCGAGTCCGCGCGGGCCCTGAGGCAGCCACCACCGATCGGCGGAAGATCGGCGACCGAGCACGGACTGGCCGTATCGCCCACCGGCCGCAGGCGGACCTGCCAAACCATCTGCGTGCGCGCGGCAGTGTCCGGGCCGCCCAGCGCGACCTCGCGGATGCTGTCGTCCTCGGCTGCACAGATGAACCGTTCCCAGACATCGAGGTAGACCTGGAACGGGAACTTCAGGAAGCTGCGCTGGGCCTGCCCGAGCAACCGGTAGTCGGGCTGGCTGAGGTATGACAACGGCTGCTCGGCGGTGTCCAGCGAGTCGCCGCACGGCGGCGGGGGCTCGTCATTCGCGCACAGAATCCCGTCGACGTAGTAGTGCCCCCGACCGATCAGAAGGTCGCTGATCTCGTCTGCGTTGCTCTCGAGCGCGATCTCAAACGCGTCGTCGGGACCGCCGTGTGGTCCGATCAGGTCACGGGTCAGCGTGCGGACCAGCTCGCGGAAGATGTCGGACTGCTCGTTGAAGTCAGCATCGAGGTCCACGCGACCCTGCTGACGAAGGACGCTCGAGAAGCGCTTGAGCGGTTCGTAACTGTCTCGGGTGAAGTCGCCTCTTCTCACAGGTTCTCCTAGGTCGCGAAGGTGATGCCGGGATCCATCGCCGCGGGCGAGTACTCGTCCAGTCGGGCCTGCAGGTTCGCCTGGCGCTGAGCTTCGAACAGGTCGTGGAAGACGCCGATCTGCGCCTCGTCATCTGCGCCGCGGCTGATCTCGATCGCACAGGACCGGGCGAGCCGGCAGTAGGTCGGGGTGCCGTAGCGGATGCTGTCCCACCGCGGGGCGACGCGTGCGTACTGGTCGGACGTAACGAGGTCCGGCTGACACTCGTATCGCCGCGGCGTCCGGCGCTCGGGTAGCGGCTCCGTGTAACAGAAGCGCAGACATCCGATCCCGCGGCGGATCACCCGGACCAGACCGGCGAAGATCGTGTTCTCGCCCAGGCCGATCGCGTGGACGTGAACCTCGCCGATGACGGTCACCCGGCTGACCGACAGGATCGCGTGTGCGCACCCGAAGTCAGGAGGGGCGCCGATCGCGACGCGGCGCTGACTGGTGGCGTCGATGATGCTGTCCGAGACGTGTATCTCGAGCGGGTCTGAGCCGACCTCGTCCTCGCTGACCAGGATCGCGCCCAGAATCGAGTGCTCGATCAGGACGCAGCCGTGGACATTGACGAGTTCGAGACTGGGCTCTGAGGGACGACGGGGCTGGCATTCCCAGTCGAGCCCTCGACCCGGCACCAGGGTGCAATGGCGGATCGCCAGCAGATCGAGCGGACCCTCGACCTCGAGCGCCTGTCCGGTGATCAGCAGGCCATCGAGAGTCAGGCGGCTGCCCTGATCGCCGCTGACCGTGAGGCTGTCGGGCCGGTCCGCCTGCCAATCGAGCAACCTGATCACCGGGCGCACGCCCTCGGCGGCGCGCAACTGCAGTGACTGACCGGCGGCGAGATCGATCTCGAGCTGCTCGGTATAGACGCCGCTGGCGACGATCTCGATCACGGCGTCACCTGGCGCGTCGGCCCGCCATTTGGCCAGCGCATCGGAGATCCGCCGCTCATGGCCCGGTCCGACGCGGTACACCTTGGCACCGGGGCGCTGGCGCAGTTGCCGCGGGTACTCGCCGCCGCCGATGTCAGCGCTGAAGCCATACCGGTACGAGACCCATGCTCCGGCTCGCGGAACCTCGCGTGGGTGGAATGCGAAGCGGCCGAGCAAGGGGTCGACCAGCACCTTCCCGCGCGCCGGTCTGTACGCCCAATCGCTGAGGTCGGCGACCTCGATCGCGTCCGCGGCGAGCGGCTCGTCGGCGTTGCCCTTCCAGATCGCGAAGCTGTGCTCGGGCCCGACGTACTGAGCCAGGTGATCGGACAGCTGCCGCCGCCGGATCGGATCGGGGACGGCGAGTTGCTCGCGCAGGTGACGCGCTGCGGACGGCAGATCCTGATCGGCTCCGGTGGCCGGCGCGGGCGCCGTGAACAGGGGCGCGTCCTGTCCCAGGACACTGAAGCTGAAGCAGTGCGGAGCGACCTGCTGCTGGCAGTACGCGGGAGTGCGGGTGACCGAGTAGGAGCGCAGACGCCACGCCCACACGACCACGCTCGGGATGTTGAAGGCGCCAGGGGTCCGAGTCGAATCGGGGCGACGGACGTCGACCGTGTGGGCGAACCGGTCAAAGGCCCCACCGAGCAGGTCCAGCGCATCGCCGGCACGGAGATCCACCGTGCGGCCGCGCTCGAGGTGAAGATGGTTGATCGCCTGGTCGTAGGCGAGGTGGCGGAAGTACTCGACCGCGTGCGCCGGCCAGCCGCCGACGTCTGCAGCCAGCTGCTCCAGGACGGCGCGGGTGCCCTTGCGCCTGCGGTAGCGGATCGTGTTGGCGATCTCGCTTCGAGGGGTGAGCGCCGCATTGAGAGCCGTGCCCTCGACAGTGTTGGCGCTGCTCGGGAGCCCGGCGGCGGCGACCGGCCGGTAGCCGATCAGGTCGGCGATGTAGGGGACGACCCAGTCGTCGGCGGTCTCGATGAACCAGTTCTCGTACAGCCCGCGGATGTCCTGCTCGATCACCTCGACCTGCGTCGCGATGACCTCGGTCAGCGCGAGCAGCGGGTATCCCTGGGCCGCGTCGCGCAGGCGGTAGACCGCCGGCAGCAGCGCGTACAGCTCGTTCGTCGGGACGGTCATGGCCGATCCTCGGACAGTTGGAGGCTGTCGTCGGTCAGGATCGCGATCTGCGCCGGAACGATCGTCCGGCCGCCCGCCGCGATATCGACGTGGGCCAGTTGCGCGCGGACGCGCACCGCCGGCGGCACGCGACTGCCCGGCGCTGCCGGCGCGACGATCGGGGGCTTGTCGGTCAGCGCATCCGACGCCCCGAGCGAGCCCAGCGCGTCGAGCTCTGCCCACGCGACGCCCGCAACGCCCTGGAGGCAGGCAAGTATCCGGCCGGCCGTCGCGTCCTGCCCGAGCTCGCGCGCGGCGAACCCAAACTGATCCAGCAGCGCCGCGCGCACGTGCGGAGCGACAAGCGGCCAGCTGTAATCGGGCAGCACCCGCACACGGGCGGACAGCACGATCACCAGCAGCTCGCGGACCGCCAGCGCGACTCCGAGCTCTGGATCTCCGTAACCCTCGAGCGCCGACAACAGGTCGACGAACAGGTCCGATGTCTCGTCGATCGGGATGTCATCGCTGCCGGCGACAGTCACATGGACCAGCCGGCGGCGGCCATCGCTGAGGGCCACGGCGCTGGCCTTGCCGATCCCCGCGAACACGCGCGAGAAGTCCTCGTAGTCCTGCACCGAGACAAGCCGGTCGAGCGCGGTCACCGACAGCGGGGCGTTGTGGCGCGCCTCATCCTGGCTGTCGCGGTTGGCCCCGCCGGTGGCGGCGATCGGGTTGTTCACGCCGTTGACGCCCAGCGGCTTGGAGGCCAGCTGGCTGATCCGGCCGGCAGCGAGGTTGCCGGCGCTACCGATCCCGGTGCGATACGTCGCGACCACGTTCTCGACCCCGGTGGGTAGGCGTGCCCCGCGCATCCCGTCGCCGAACCGCACCGTCGTGGTGTTCTGCTGATCGGTCTGGGTCAGGTAGTCGTGGTCCCCGGGCCGCAGCGCGGCGAGCCCCGGCGCCTCGTGCCATTGCACCTCGTTGACACGCACGGTCAGCGAGCTCGCAACCCCGGACGGC
Organism: uncultured Solirubrobacterales bacterium; assembly: GCA_963770885.1. Taxonomy (GTDB): domain Bacteria; phylum Actinomycetota; class Thermoleophilia; order Solirubrobacterales; family Solirubrobacteraceae; genus Palsa-465. The sequence continues at coordinate 41,517 of CAVYRI010000011.1, forward strand.
GTTGCGGCCGCCGTGTACGTCAGCGGTGACCGGCTCAGCGAGAACTGCTGGCCGGTCTGGGCGGCGTCACCGCTCCCGAGCACCTGGGTCGTCGTCTCGCCGTGTGTCGCGCGCACGACGTTGGCGTAGATCTTCACCGAGTCGCGCTCGTACACGTATGCGAGCGGAGTCGCAAGCTCGATCCAGGTGTGGGTCGTCTCGCCAGGCGCGCGGCTCAGATGCTGCTTGACGTCGGCGAGCATCACCAGCTCGCTCGCGGCCACCGTCGGCAGCCCCTTCTGCGGCCCGAGGATGCGCTGTCCGCTGACGATCATCCAGCGCCCAGGCGCGAGGCCGTCGAGGGCCCCATCAAGCTCGATCCGGGCACCGCGGATCGGGCTCGTCAACGGCGCCTGCGCCAGGTCGAGCTGCTCGCTGTCGGTGAACACGGAGGCGGTCCGCAGCGTCTCGAAATCGGCGTTGGAGCCATTGGTCGGAGACCACCACTGGCCGTCGAGCGTGAGCCGGGTGCTCTTGCCGGTCAGCCCGTAGTCGGCTCGCGAAACGGAGTTGGTCGCCGCGATCTGGAAGGTGAGCCGGGTTGGGGGCTGATCGGGAGCGTCCGGGATCTCGATCACCGCGTAGCCGCCGGCTGTCAGCTGTGGGTAGTCGGAGTCGAGATACAGGGTCGAGGGATCCTCTCCGTTGAGCGGGGGATCGGTGGGCCCAGTCGTCGTCTCCTCCTCGATCACGCCCGTCGCCGGAGGGAGCTTGGGGGCGGCCTGTCCATACATCGAGGCGCTCAGCTTGAGCAGGAACACCTCGATCGTCGGCTCGCGCGAGCTCAGCCGGCTCCAGGCTCCGTACAGGACGTCGGGCCCGAGCTCGGGGTGGAAGGTTGCCGCGATCCGCACCGCAGCGTCACCCGGCGGCGACAGCGCACTCAGCGACGAGCTCAGGTCATAGCGACTCGGCGGATTGTGTGCCGGTGGTTTGAGCAGTGGCGTGACCAGTCGCCGCAGGCTCGCGAACGCGTCTCGGCCGTGGGCGAGCTGCTCGGTTTCCGTTTCTGGGTGCGCCGCCTGGATCGGGGGTGGCTCCGGGGTCCCGTGGCCGGTGAACGGCGGCGCGATCCGGGACAGCGTCAGCTCGATGTCGTTGAGCAGGCGCAGCACCCAGGGGCGCAGGTCGGTGTAGCGCGGATCGCTCGGCACCACCTCGGCGAGCTTCTCGGTGGCGCTTCGCAGCTCCGCGGGCAGGCTCTCGGGCGGTCCGGTCGCCAGCGTCTCTGCCAGCGGTCTCAGCACCTCGGTGACCACGCGCCGGGTGAGCGTGCTCTGCGGCGAGACTGGATGTGCGATCGCCGCGCTCAGTTGATCGGTCAGCTCCTGGACCGGGGTCGGGCCGCCGGTGGCGGCCGGCGGCACGATCTCCACCTGCGTGCGCTGATTGGTGAAATCTGGCGTGACTCCGCCGACGCGGGCCAGCTGGCGCGTCCCGGTCTGCGTATCGACGAGCAGCAGTCGGGCTCCGGCAGCGACGTTCGGCGTCCCCTGCAGGTACAGGGTTGCGTACGACGACGGATCCTCGAGGTCGATCTTGAGCGGGGCGGTCTGCCGCGGCAGCAGCTGGTTCCATTCGGCGCGCGCGGTCAGATCCTCGCTGGTCTCAAAGGTCTGCGGCATCTCCGCCGCGCCGCCCCCACTCGGCACGCCGGCCGCGGCGGCTGCGATCGCGGCGGCGCCGGCCGCCGCGCCCGTTGCCGGGAGAGCCGAGCCGCCCCCGCCGCCCGGTCCAGCGGGCACGCTCTGCGCACCCATTCCGGCCGGAACATTGATCCGGTAGCCGTCCTCGAGCAGGATCGAAAGGAAGGTGCTCGCCGAAACCCCGGGCCGCAGCTCGTAGCCCACCAACCGGGCGAGCTCGAGTACGGAGAACAGCTCGGTCGCCGTGCGCAGGTAGCCCTCGTTGGCGATCCGCTCCTGGTAGAAGCTCAGTACGTCGGCCACGCACGCCCAGGCGTCGAGCAGCGCGATCGAGAGGTCGTCGGTGGAACGGGCCCTGAGCCCGATCAGCGCGTTGGGGAGCTCACCGGCGAACAGGTTCGAGTCAGAGAGGTCGGCCTCCATCGAGGCCATGAAGGCGCCGTAGGTCCCGACCCGATAGGCGATCGCCGACAGACCGGGGCGATTGTTGATCGTCGCCGGAGTCATCCGCGTGATGCCCGCGCAGCACTCACAGCAGGCCGCACCGCAACCGCCGCAGCCGCACCCTGTGGTCATCGCCCTCCCTCCAGCGTCAGCGTGATCTGGCCGCGGTCCGGGTGGGCGGGATCGTCATCGAGCTGGGCGATCTCCTCGGAGCCAAGGATCAGCGCGCCGGTCCGCAGGGCGCTGTCGTCGTTCTCGCCGAGCCGCCGCAGGCGCGTCACCCAGGCGCTCTCAACCCCTTCCACGGCGCATGCGGCCGCGATGATCGGGCTGACCGCGACCGCGCCCGCGAACAGGTCGCGGTCGGGAGAGAACAGACCGAGCGTGCCGTCCGGCAGACGACGAGCGCCGAGCGCATCGTGCAGCGCATGTTCCACGTGTGCGCGCTGGTAGTGAGGGAGCACGCAGACGCACAACGCCAGGTCGATCGGGACGTAGAGGGCGCCCGTCACCCGCAGGTCATGGCCCAGTCTGCGGACTGCATGCAGGCGATCGTCGACGTCATCGAGCAGCTGCGCGCTCGCTGTCTCGGAGCCGAGCGGGTCCAGCGAGACCGTGGCCTCGTACCAGCTCCCGGTCCACTGAAGCTCGGCGGCGGCCCCCTGCAGGCGCGGATCGCGCCTCGCGACGGTGGCGTAATCGTCGGCGGTCACCGCGCGCTGTTGCTCGAGCCGGAAGTTGCTCGGTGCAAGGAGGCGGGCGTCGTCGAGTGACTCGGGGTCGGTGCCACCGGCGGCCGGCAGCGGGTTGCGCACGGAGCTGGCCGCCCCGTCAAGCGTGCCCGTGCGCCGGCCGATCCGGGTGATCGCCTCGGCCGCGACGTTGCCCATGGTCCCGTTCCCGACGCGGTAGGTGACCTGGAACGTATCGCCGGGATCCGGGGTGCGGGCATTCCCGCCCGGCCGCGCGAAGCGCAGGTGGGCGGCCGCGTTGTCATCGATCTCGACCGTGACCACACGTTGGCCAGGGTCTGCTTGCAGCAGATCGAGGATCACAGTCCAGGACGCGGGTGGCTGCTCGGGGTCGTCCGAGGTGCTCTGAAGCGCGCTGATTGCCGGCAGCGCGGCGCGCGGGTCCTGTGTGGTGAGAGACGCGGCCGACGGCGACGCCGCCACCGGCACTGCGAACGTCAGCGGCGCCTTGGACAGGGCTGGGTCAAAGCGTCCAGCCGACAGCGCCGGCTCGCCCAGCCCGCTCGCGCAATCGCACGGCGCGGGGGTCTCGATCGCCGGGACGGCGCCAAGCGGCTCATCGGTGCTGCGGCCATGATCGACCAGGATCACGTTGCCGCGGGCGACGCTGACGTCGTCGATCTCCTTGCAGTCCTCGCCGATGCACGAGATGCACAGAGCGAACGCAAGCGCGTCGGCGGCCGACCAGCCGATCTCGACCACCGGCACGTCGTACAGCGGGTCGACCGTCGGATTGACCGTGGTGAGCATCACCGGATGGCGGTGGGAACGGTCGGCGTCCTCCGGCACGCCGGTGCGCGGGCCGAGGACCTCCTCGAAGATCAGGACATCGCCGACGTGGAGGTCAAGCGCGCGCGTGCGGGGTGGGGGCTCGTATGAGTCATCTGGATCGTCGCCATACGAGCCGTCGCCGCCGCTTGAGCCGTAATCGGCGGGGTCGAGCCATTCGTCTGCGAGCGTCGCGCTCGTGGCGCCCAGCGGCAGACAGCAGTCGCGATCACCCCAGGTGTAGAACCGTATCTGTCCGTGCTTGGCCCGCAGCGTGACGGCGCCCGGCTGCCAGCGCAGCGGCTCGTACCACTGCGCGGTCGAGAACTCAGCTCCGGCGACGTCGCCCGCCGACAGCTCGGGCGCGGCCGTGAGGCTGGCATCGGTCGTCGCGAAGACGAGTTCTGTCGGGTCGAGTTCGACCTCCTCGGCATCGGTCGTGAGAGTCAGCCATGCGCGCGCGTTGCACCCTTCATGGAGGCGGTAGTCGACCAGCCGGCAGTGGCGCTGGACGGAGATCCGCCGGCGGGCCGTCTCGAGGTACGCCTCGGTGCCGACGGCGTCCTGGGCGTAGCTGAGCTGGTCGCCGACGTACGCGAGCAGCTCGACGAGCGCGATCCCGAGGTCGGGGACGTGCCGCTCGGTCCAGCCCGGTGCAGTCTGCGCCAACCGGTCGAGGATCAGGCCGCGGAAGCTCTCGTAGTCCTTTGCCAGATAGTCAAGCGCGGGCTCGACCAGCGCCGGCGGCGGACAGACGGTCACCGGCGCGCAGTCGGTGTCCTGCGCGCAGCCGAGCTTGAAGTCGATTGGCAACGTCGCGTAGCGCGGGTCGAGTCCCTTAAGCGGTTCGTTGCCGGGCTGCCCGTCAGCGTCGCGCTGCACCAACCGAAGCGTGTAACACGAGCAGTCGCCGGGGCGATCGACCGTGATCTCGGCTCGGTCATCAAGCTCGCGATCGCCGCTGCGGTCGACGTGCAATGCCACGACCTTCAGCGCGCGCAGCTGCTGGCCGCCGTCGATCCGCACGTTCTCCCTGGTCAGCGACTCGGGTGCCTTGCCGAGGAAGTAGACGGTCAGCGTGCGCTGGTCGTCTGAGACCTCGAGGAAGTCCAGGCCGTTGAGCTCGTGGGCCCGCACATCGGCTCGCCGAGTCTCGTCGGTGCAGTGAAGCGCCTGGGTCACGGAGCGGCGCTCCCGGCCGTGAACGTGTCGGTCTGCTCCTCGCCGGTGCTGCGCAGGATGTAGCGCACCGTGACCGCGAGCGTCGAATCCTCTGCGTCCACCGCGACTTCGGTCGGCTCGATCACGTCACCAAGCCAGCGCGTCAGTGCCGCCTGGAGTGAGAACTGAAGCGCGGCGGCGACCTCGACGCGGTTGGGTGCGAACACCATCTGCGCCAGGCCGCTGCCGAAGTCGGGCCGGTTGACGCGCTCGCCCGGGCTGGTGAGCAGCAGCTGCTCGATCATCTGGCGCACGTGGTCGGGGTAGCCGGCGGTCGCCGTGTGGCCGGTCGAGTCCAGCGCGTACGGGAAGGCGACGTTCACGTCCCCACCGCTCTGGTCTGGTTGACTGAGATCACGGCCGGCCCGGCGGGGCCCGTGCCCGACAGGCAGGTGCCGCCGCTGGTCTGAAGCAGGGCCGGCGTTCCCTGCACCTTGACCCTCAGCGACGGCGCTGCCCATTGGACCGAGACACACGGGTTGGGCGGCGTCGAGGCCGACAGCGCACAGCCGACGATTGGGAACTGGTCCGCCGCCGTGAGCACGGGTGAACCCATCGCCTTGACGCGCACGTCGGTGGTGACCGGGGTCACCTTGCCCGGCAGGTGCGGGCAGTTCATCTGTGCCGTGAGCACGAGCAGCGGTCCCGGCATCAGGTCACCGTCAGCCCGGCGTCGGCCGGAGTCAGGCCGTTGATCATCACGGCGTTGCCGGTCATCCGGATCAGCGCCCCCTTGCCGTTGGAGATCGTGATCCCCGTGTCGTTGATCTGGATGAACGCGCCGGTCAGCGTCTTGAGCAGGATCCCGCCGCTCGGGCCGGGGACGTCGCTGAGCACGAGCGTCGTCTGGCCCTGCGTCTGAAGGACCACGTTCTGCACGCCGGGCGGCGCCGCGTGTGAGATCGCGGGTGCCTCGGTGGGGGAGCCAAAATACCCCCCGGACCAGATCGGATGGTTGGGATCGCCCTGTTCGAACTCGACCCACACGCCCGAGCCGACAGGCGGGATCGCGAACAGGCCCGTCTGCTGCCCGGCGAGTGGCGTCGACGGCATCGCCCAGCTCGACGGCGTGATCCCGAGCACGTCGGGCAGCTGCACCTGGAGGCGTCCCATCTGCTTGGGGTCGACGTTGTTGACGACCGTGGCGCGGTACTTGCCGTAGATCCCGCAGTCATCCGTCGGGTCCGTGCTGCGCATCGGGGGCGGGGTCACCGGACCACCACCTGGAGTGCGTGGGCCGACTTCGGAGCCCTCGTGGCCGGCGTCATGGGACCACCGCCGGAAGCAGCGAGATCAGCCCGTTGCGCGTCAGCTGGAAGCTCTGCTTGTACTCGCCGGGCTTGATGCTGTGCGTGACGCTCTTGACGTAGTAGAGCCCGTCGTAACCCAGCCCCGCGCCCCGGACGCCGACCAGGCCTCGCGCTCTCAGCACGTGGCCGTAGCGCAGGACGTCGAGCTGGCCCTGGCCGGTGACCGCATCCGACGACGCAGACGCCTTCGAGAGTCCGAGCGTCGCCGCCTTGATCATGTCGTTCTTGGCTGCGTTGCAGAGCTGTTTGATCCGCAAGGCCGGCGCCTGGCGCAGTGCCAGCGGAGGCCGCAGCAGCGTGATGTCGGGGAGCGGGACCGGGATTGACAGCTTCGTGATCGGCTCCTGGATCAGGACCACCGTCTGCTCGCGGGACAGGCCGTCAAAGCCGAACGAGATCGACTCGACGTTGGTCTCGGCGTCCATCCCCACGTTCAGGGCCGGCTGCGGGACGCCGATCCGGATCTCGGGACCCCAGTAGGCGACGTTCGTGCCGGGCACCGGTCCCGGCTCGACGTAGAACACGTAGCCGTTCTCGGACGCGAGCTGCTGGATGTAGGCCAGATCGGTGCCGGTCTGGGTCGGGATGTAGTCGGTTGGCACCGGCACGTCGGTGAACGGGCTCGGGATGATCGCCGGGATCAGCCCGTACTCGGCATACAGCCCGAGCACCATCCCGACGATCGCCTCGTCGGGCATCGCCGGGTGCGGCACCCCGTTCATCTGCACGAGGTCCATCACGAGGCTGATGTCCTCGCCCGTGACCGTCAACGTCGAGGCGCCGAGCTCGTTGCTGGGAGCGACGTCCTGGCGCGTGATCATCCCGTCGAGCAGCACCGTCGGCAGGCCGTTGATCGTCGCGATCAGGATCACCCGCTGCTTTGGATCGAAGTAGCCGCTCGCGATCAGCGTCTGCAGCAGCGAGCCGCCGCTGAGCCCGAACACGAGCTGGAATCCACTGCGCTGACCAGACGAGGTCGTGACCTGCACGCTCTCGAGCGCGTCGACCACGGGCTGCGAGGCCGGCACCGGGATCGTCTGGCCGATCAGCAACGTGAGGTAGATGCCGCTCAGCACGATCAGGCCAGCCCGGTGGCGCCGGTGTTTGCGGGGATGCCCTGCGGCAGCGTGATGCGCAGGACGCGACCTATCCGGTCGGTCAACTCGGCGGGGAAGATCGCGCGGTTGGCGTCACAGATGCGCCAGTACTGCTCGGGGTCGCCGAACTCGGCCGCGGCGATGTTGTCGATCCGGTCCCCCTGTGCGACGACCCTGGTGTGGAGCAGCGCGAACGCCTCGGGCTGGGGCACGATCCGCCGCGAGAGATAGACGATCTGTGAGCCGTCGGCGGCCGTGTACACCTTGGTCGTGGTGGCGAGGTAGCGGCTGTTGGGTGGGAAGTTGGTTGTCATCGCATGGTCACCGCAGTGGCTAGAAGCCGAGCCCGATCCCGAGGCCGGTGCGGAACCACCGTTGGTTCTCGGGATCGTGCGTGTCGACGCTCGTGCCGACCGCGGCCTCGGCAAAGAACTTGATGACGACTGACTCGCCCGGCCGGATGTCGATTCCGGCGCGCACGCCGCCCTCGACGTAGGGCCCTCCGCCGTGGACGCCGTAGCCGGCCTCACCGGTGACGCCGAGCGGGAGGTTCACGTTCCCGCCGGCGTGGAGCTTGTACTCGGCCGAGGCGCGGAGGCCGAGCATGTACGCGGTTGTCTGCGACCCCAGGGGCGGGGTGACGAGCGTTGCGTGGGGGCCGATCCCGTATCGCGCTCTGGAGCTCGACGAGCCGATGTCGATACCGCCGCCGACGCTCAGGCTCGAGCCGCGAGTTCCTGAGAACAGCCCCTCGGTGAGCTCGAACCGTACGTCGCCGGTCGCGTGCCTGAGTTCCTCGAGCCGTGGCTTGCATGAGGCCCCCCCGGACAGGATCTGGGACATGAAGGCCGGGACGAACGCGAAGTGGCGCTCGTGCAGCTCCGACCAGGCTCCCGGGTGGTCGCCCATCAGCGTCCGGTCGGTCCGAACCCGCTCGATCGGGCGGCCCGCCTCCTCGTACTCGTCGCCGTGCGCGAGCGTCATATGCCCGGCTTCGTGGGCCAGCGTGTCGCTCCGCGGATCCCCCTCGAGCACGACCTGTGCCTGGCTGCCGGTCTGCCAGACCGACGACCGACCGCTGGCGTTGACGACCGCCACGGTGTAGTCGGGGCTCGACGTGTCCTCGTGGACGTCGACCTTGATCGGAATCGGGCGGTCGGCGCACGGGGCCCCGGCGCATCCGTCGAGCCGGACGTTGAACCAGTTGTTCAGCCAGGAGTTGGCGGTCTTGATGTAGCGCTCGAACACGGCTCGGCCCTTGCCGGCCGCCAGCCCGGGTTGCGTGGTCGGGACCTTGGGGTTGGGCTTGATGCCCTCCCACTGGCTGATGTCCGAGGCCGTCGGTTCGCGGTAGGCGACCTTGACGGGAACGGTGACCTCACACGCGTCCGCGCTGAAGCGGATGTTCGTCCTCATCGAGCCGAGCAGTGCGTGCTTGTCGCCGAACTCGTCGCGGCGGACGGTGCCGGTTGTGACGCCGGGCGTTGCGGTATTGGTCGAGAAGGACTCGACGTGCTCCTCGTAGACGCTCGACCCGGGCTTGGGCTGGCGGCGGATCACCCCTGGCGGTTGCGATGTCAGCGGCGGCGAGGCCACTCCGTTTGAGACTGCGGTCGCTGCTCGCGCTGCCTCGGACTCGGCCGGCTCGCTCGCTCGGCCGAGCCGGAGGCCCTCGGTTGCCGGGCGCTGCTGCGGCTGGCGCTGTTGCGCCACGTGCGCGAGTTCGTGTGCGAGCACTCGCCTGTTCTCGGGCCCGGCAGTCGCCGGCGCACCGAGGACGATGTCGCTACCCAGGGTCCAGGCGGTGGCGTTGAGCGCGTTGGCGGAAGCCCTGGCTGAGGCGTCACTATGGACCCGGACAGCGCCGAAGTCTCGGCCGAACGCCCGTTCCATCGAGCGCCGCGTCTGCGGCTGCAGCGGCGCGCCGGGGCCGGCGAGCGCCCTGCTCCACGGTGCCCGACAACCGGCGCGCGCGGCACTCTGCACACTCGCCGCCGGCCGTGATCGGCCGTCCGCACGCGCACCGTCCGGCCTGTGCCTGCGTGCGCGGCGCGGCCAGCAGATCCGGCGCCAGCTCTCTTGTCGCGCGACGGCTCACGGCACCCCCGTCAATCCGAGCGATGACAGCGCCGGGCTCGGGCTCTGGCCCGCGAGCTGTTCCTTGCGCTGCTGGTGGGCGATGAACAGCCCCGTGCCCTTGTGCGCGAACGGCAGGTCGTTGACGCTCAGGACGTGCATCCCGAGGCTGACCTTGACCCGGATCGGGTTCAGCGTCGTATCAAACGCCTCCTCGGTGATCGAGAACTCGGTGATCCGCACCGGCACGATCCGGGTGGCGCTGAACACGAATACGGTCAGCGGAGCCTCGGCCGGCGCGATCTCGAGCGTTCCGATCTGCGCCAGCAGGTGGTTGTTCAGAATCCTCGCGCTGGGCGGGTAGACGATCGTCTCCAGCGACGCAAGCTGGGGATGCAGGCCCAGCTCGGCGGTGACCGGATTGTCGAGCGGCTGTTCGAGCGCATCGGTCGCGTCGATCTCGGCGTCGAGCTTGATCGTCTCGACCGGCGGTCCCTTGAGACGCAGCGCCTCGAGCCGGTCACCGGCCTGCTGGCCGACGCCCTGCACCTGCAGCGTCCGGGTGAGCGTGTCCGGGTTGTACTGAAGCGCGATCGTCCGGACCAGCACGCCCGTGTCGGGGTCGAGCAGGACGAGGCCGCCGCGAAGCAGGCGTGGGGAGTCGGGTGAGAACCCGGTCATCGCGCGAGCGCCTCCTGCACGCCGGTCGCAATCCCGCGCGCCATGCCGCGCGGGTCGGCGGACGGCAGCGTCGTCGTTGCCGTCAGGTGTGGGACCGCCCGGCCGCTCTTCAGCGCTGCATTGAAGCCGGTGCGCGCGAGCGATTGCCCGAGCTCGGACTCGAGCGCGGCAGCGAGCCGGGCGCGCTGGGCGAAGCTCAGCGTCACACCCTCGAGCACGACTCGCTCGATTGTCAGTTCCACTCTCACGCGCCGGCTCCCATGTGTGCGGGGACATCGGAGGCGCTCATTACCCGGGGCGTCTCGTATGCGAAGTCGGACTCGTTGATCGGCCGTCCGAGCTTCTTGAACTCGTTCCGCGTGGCCCGCAGCAGCAGCGGCATCGTCACCGCGGTGCGGTCCTGCGCCGCGAGGAAGCTGGCGTTGAGCGCGACGTTGTGGATGCTGCCGCCCGTCAGCACCAGGCGAGAGAGACGGTCGAAGTCGAGATCGGGGTCAAGCGGAGTGCGCGCCGGAAACGCGCGCCTCCAGATCTCACGCCGCGCCGCCGTACCCGGGAACGGGAAGTCGACGACGAATCGCAGCCGTCGCAGGAACGCGGTGTCGAGCATCGCCTTGGCGTTGGTCGCCAGGATCGCGAGCCCGCAGTAGGCCTCCATCCGCTGCAGCAGGTAGTTGACCTCGATGTTCGCGTAGCGGTCGTGGCTGTCCTTGACCTCGCTGCGCTTGCCGAACAGCGCGTCGGCCTCGTCGAACAGCAGGATCGCGCCGCCTCCCTCGGCGGCATCGAACACGCTGCGCAGGTTCTTCTCGGTCTCGCCGATGTACTTGCTGACGACCGCCGAGAGGTCGATCCGGTACAGGCCGAGCTTCAGGTCTCCGGCGATCACCTCGGCCGCCATCGTCTTGCCCACGCCGCTGTCTCCCGCGAACAGCGCCGACACCCCGAGACCACGGTTCATCCGCTCGCGGAATCCCCACTCGTCGTAGACGCGAGCACGGCGTCGGACCTGCGCGACGATCTCGTGCAGCAGAGCCAGCTCCTCCTGCCCCAGCACGAGGTCCTGCCAGCCGGCGCGCGGCTCGATCCGCGTGGCCAGCCGGTCGAGTCCCGGCCGCGTGGCCGCCAGGCACCCCGCCCATACCTGGTCGCGCAGCGCCCCCCGCTGGGCAGCGGCATTGCGCTGCGCGCTGGAGGCGATGCTCTCGATTGTGGCGAGGTTGAGGTTGAACTGCGCGGCAAGCGTGGACGCCGTCTGGTGCTCCTCGTCGGGCAGATGGGCCTCCCATGCGGTGCGCTGCTCAGACGGCGTGGGCTTGGCGACCTCGGCCACCACGGTCGACGCCGCGAGGCCGTCCCACTGCTCTCGCGAATCGAGGAACACCAGGCCCGCGCTGCGGGCGAGAAAGCGACTCAGTGGCGGAACGTCGTGATCGGGGCGGGCGAGCGATTCGAGCTCATGCGCGTCGAGGTACAGCGCGACCGGCAGCAGCGCGCACTCTCGCTGCCAGAGCCGCGTCAGCAGATCGAGCGAGTCGGCGTCGCCGGGCAGCAGCGCGACAGGTAGCCGCAGCAGGTCAAGCCCGAACCGAGTCGCGGTCTGGCGGGCGACGAGCTGCTTGCTGGAGCGGTCACCCCCGACGAGGTTCACGACCGGCGGGCGCCCGGCAGCCGGCGTGTCGTCGATCACGAACCCGAGCTGATCAACGACGCCCTGCTGCGAACCGGTGACGGCGATCGCCGGGCGCTGGTCATCGAACGGGGCCAGCAGCGGCGTCAACCGGCCGTCGAGGTGGTTGAGTCCCTTGAGGTAATTGACGATTCGCTCGTCGGTCCGCAGCGCAGATGCGGTCAGCGCCCCGCCGCCACCGCCCGCGAACTCGATCAGCCTCCAGTAGCGCAGTGGCCGTTCGGGCGAGACGGCGTCCCAGGAGACATCATCGAGTGCGCTGAACGCGAGCGCGAAGTTCGGGTAGGGAGTTCCGCCCCCCGCCGCCCGCGACAGCAGCTCGCCGATCCCGGGGTCGAGCTCCGGCGCGCTGCACAGTGCCAGTAGGTCGCGTTCGAAGGGGGAGAGGCCCAGGCGTTCGGCGAGCACGAGCAGGGCCGGCGGCGGAGAGATCGCGGCGGCGCGCGCGTCGCGTTCGCGGCTTGCTTCGTCGATCTGTTCGAGCAGGCTCGCGCGGGTGACCGGGGGGAGGGCCAGCGGAGCGGGGGTTGAGGCCTGTGTCCTGCTTCCCGGTTCGGTTCCGGTCGCGGCTGAGCGCCGCCACCAGCCGCGGTGGCGTGTGGGCGGCGGAGTTGTTGGTGGTGTAGTTGCCCCTGGATGGGGTTCCGGGAGCGGCGCGTTGTCCTTCGAGTCGAGCGCCGCCAGCTCGAGCCGCAGACGCAGCCACCGCAGCGTGCAGGCCAGGTAGTCACCGTTGGCGGTTTCCCACTCCTGCTCTGTGCGGGCGCGGTCGTCTTCCTGGGTCATGTCACTGTCACCTGTTGCGAGGGGTCAAATGTGGGTGGCGTCGTGGTGCGGTCGACGAGCAGGCTGTCGATTCCGTCCACGCGCAACCGCACCGGCCACTTGCCCGCGGGCGCATTCGGGACGTCGAACACGAGCGAGCCGGTCGCGGCGGCGTGGGGTTGCGCGATGACCGAGCGATCGCCCAGCAATAACTCGGCGCGCTGTCGCGGGCCCACCTTCGGAAAGCACTCAACCGTCAGCGAGATGCTCTGCGCCGGGTTTCTCGCCGCCGGGTTGGGAGTGATCGAGGTGACTCTCGGCGCGATCACCAGCGGCAGCTGGTTCGTCTCGCGCGTGTCGGGTCCGGTCGTGACCGTCACCGACAGCGAGTAGACGGCCACCGGCCACGTCGCCTGGGCCGGGCCGTCGGGCAGCGTCACCTGGATCTGCCGGTCGGTGGCCCCGGCGTTCAGCGGGAGGTCCTCGGGGTCTGCGAGACCCGGGACCGAGAGGTTGACCGTCACCGAATCGCCCGTCAGGTGCGCTCCGGTGAGCGTGACCGGATCGCCGAACCGGGCGCTCGGGTTGTCGGACGGCGGCGACGCCGCGAACAGCGCCGGGTAGGGCGGGTCGAGGTTTCCCTGTGCGGCGGTGCCTCGGTCGAGTACCGGGAGTGGGGCGCGGATCGGCTGCGCGCTCTGGATAAGGACCACCGACACCCGGTAGCCGGCCGACACGCGGAACTGAGTCTGGAACGCCGTCCACAGCTTCGAGAGCTCATCGAGCGTCAGCGGCAGTCCGGTGATCCGGACGCGCTCGGGCTGCAGGTCAAGGTCGTTGTCGGCCAGCGCCGCACGAATCGCCGCCGGGTCGAGCACCGGGTTGTCGTGCAGCACGCCCATCGCGCGGCCGAGCACGTGGTGGCCCCAGACGTCGTCGTCGTCGCGCCCGTAGGCCGTCAGCAGGTAGTGCAGGTCCAGTGACAGCGCCGGCCAGCCCGCCTCCCCATTGTGGGCCGGCGGCAGGTCATGGTTTGCCCATGCCGCGTTCGGCAGCGTCTGGTACAGGAACAGATTGAGCTGGTTGGTCGTGCCGTTGCGCGCCTTGTCAAGCGGCTGCGTCGTGAACACCGTGTCGGCCACGGTCCCGTCGTCGGCCAGGCCCTGCGCCAGCATGTTGCGCAGCGTCGAGGTGACGGCCGAGATCGCCAGCGAGTTGCTCATGAAGCCGCTCCCGACCGGCGCGCGAGGTAGTCATCGAGGCTCAGCGTGGGCTTCTCGCGGGGCGTTGGGCTTGCTCGTTTCGTCGGCTGCGGGGCGTTTGCACGCAGTTCGATGCGGCCGATCGTCACGTGCACGACGGTCTCGGGTGGAGTAGTTACGTGGGGCGGGGGGGTGGTTACCTTGCGTCGGGGGGTGTCTCGTTGTCGCGGCGGGATCCACTGCGCGAGCGGCTCGGCTGTCGTGAGGGTCGCTTGCTGCTCCGGGGTCGTTGTCCTTGTCGTTGCTCTTGTTCGCGGGGGGGCCGGTTCAGCGCTCGCGACTTCGGCGGGGGTAACGGTGGTTTGTGTCCGTCTGTGGACCTCACGCTTGTGAGTGACCGCCGGTTCGATTTGAGGGCGTGGGGTCGTGCGGGCGGGCTCGGTGGGTTGGGGTTTCGGCGTGGGGTCGGGGGCGCGCGTGACGGCCGTCGCCGGTCGTGCGGGGTCGCGCCGGCGAGGCTTGGCGGGCGGCGGCGGCGGTGGCTCGGTGGGCGCGTCCGCTTGTGGTTCTGATTCTGCTTGTGGCGTGCGCCTGGTTGGCGGGGGTGCAGCCGGCGCTTCGTCGCCTGGCGGCTGGTGGCGGAGGGCTCGGCCGGGCTTTGGGGGTTCAGCGTCTTTTTGCACCGACTGGACGCGTATCCCGAGCACGGCGTCCGTGGGGTGCTCTGACCCGACGGTCGGCCGTGGCTCGAACATCGACGGCATCCGTGGGCGGAGCCCCGGGGCCGGACTCACTGCTCGCGCCGCCAGGTTGTTGAGCAGGCCGGCCACCGCCTAGGCCTCCGCCAGCTCTGCGTAGAGGGCCCGCCGCCGCGGGGTCAGCCGGAGCACGTCGGGCTCGGTCCACCCGTAGGCTCGGGCGAGCGTGTCCACGTCGCGCAACACGCCGTGTGCCCGCGCCTCGACCTCGCGCCACACGAATGCGCCGATGTCGAGCGGCTCCTCCCATTCGTGTCCGCAGTCGGGGCAGCTCAGCCCGAGCCGCAGGTCGGCCCCGGGGTCGGCTGCCTCGAGCGCGTCGGAGACCGCGGCCAGCGCGGCGGCGGGGAGCTTCCGGGGCGAGAGCCGCTTGCCCCTGCGGGTGGCTTGAACGATGGTTCGGTCGAGCAGGATCTCGCGCGCCGCGGCTTCATCGGGAGCTGCCTCGGCGAGGACGAGGTCCCCGGCGGTCAGCCTGCGCAGGGTCAGCTCGAGGTCACCGAGCTTGACGCTCAGCGTCTCGGAGCCCGGGGTCGCGGCTGTTCGCTCTGAGCCCGCCGCCCGCTCTGAGCCCGCCGCGCGCCGGAGCGCCTCGGCGTCCACCTCCAACTCGACCTGCTCGCCGCACTGCGGGCATTCGCCGAGCGCCTCGAGCCTGGACCCGAACAGCTCCAGGTGCGCAGCGATCAGCGCCGCGTCGCGAGCTCCCGCCGTCAGGTCCTCCGGCGCCGCGCCCGCAGCGTCCGGCGCCAGCGCGTCGAGCACCGTCAGCGCACGCCGTGCCGGTGATTCGTCCAGGCCCCGCTCCCAAGCGTCGAGGATCTGTCGCGTTCCGCCCCTGTCCACGGCTGCTCGCCTACGACGGCGTCGCCGGCGTGGCGAAGCTCGGCTCGCTCGGCTCCGCCACCGTCGTGTCTCTGACCCAGCCCTCGTTCTCGAGCTTCAGGTGCTGGATCGCGACGGCGTTGGCGTTCGCGTCGAGGTCAGGGAGTGCCTGGAACTCCGACACCCAACAGCGGTACACGTGGTAGGCCAGCGCCAGCTGGCCGGCCTCGTTGTAGACCTCGATCCGGATGTCCTTGCGGAAGTCCTTCAGTGACACCTCGGAGCCAAGTCCGGCGCCGTAGTTCCAGACCTTGGTCGCCCAGTCCTCGAAGTCGGTGTCGTGGGTGACTCCCCGCTCGAGCGTGATCGGCTCGTACTCGGTCCGGCCCGGTGACTTGCGGCTGCTGCTCGGGTCACCACCGTCGCGGTGCTTGACGACCTCGGTCGTGCGCTTCAGCACGCTGACCTTGCTCACGCCGGCCACGTACTTGTTGTCCCATTTGACCCGGAACTTGAAGTTCTTGTACGGGTCAAAGCGCTGCGGATTGACGGTGAACTGTGCCATGCCTCAGACCTCCACCTGGCCCGCAATTTGCTGAATCGTGATCACCACGAACTCGGCCGGCTTCAGCGGCGCGAACCCCACCGAGATGTTCACCCGCCCGAGGTTGATGTCGTTCTGGGTGGTCGTCTCGCTGTCGCACTTGACGAAGTACGCGTCCCGCGGGGTGGCGCCCTGGAACGCGCCCTGGCGGAACAGGTCATGCATGAAGGCGCCGATCGACAGCCGGATCGATGCCCACAGCGGCTCGTCGTTGGGCTCGAACACCACCCACTTGGTGCCGCGGTACAGCGATTCCTCGATGAACAACGCGGTCCGCCTGACCGGCAGGTACTTCCAGTCGTCCGCGAGCTGGTCATCGCCCCGCAGCGTCCGGGCGCCCCACACGACCGAGCCGTAGACCGGGAAGTTGCGGATGCAGTTGACGCCGTGCGGGTTGAGCGAGCCCTGCTCGTCGTCGGTCAGCGGGACCGTCAGCCCCTGGATGCCCGCGATCGCCGCATCGACACCCGCCGGCGCCTTCCAAACTCCGCGGTCGGCGTCGGTGCTTGCGATCACCCCGGCGATCGCGCCCGACGGCGGGAAGTCGGCGAGCTGGCCCCCGCGGAGCGGATCGGGTTCCTGAATCCTCGGGAAGTAGACCGCGCCGTTGGCGGCGACCGGTCCCGTGAGGCCCAGCGCCTGCAGCGAGCTGACCGCATTGGCCCGGGTCCAGTTCGCGCCGGCGTCGACCAGCAGCACTGCCCGGCGGGTATGACAGTAGGTCAGCGCGGGGCTGAGCACCTCGGCCGCGACATCGCCTCCCCATGTGATCGGAGGTATGACCAGCAGGTTGAACAGGTCTGCGTTCTCGAGCGCGTAGATCCCGGTCTTTGCGGCCTGGTCTCCGATCAGGTCCGCGTCGGTGACGACGGGGTCGGTGCCTGAGTTGTCATCCGCGTTGACCGGAGCCAGCGGCTTGGTGTCGTCGGTCGGGGTCCGGTCCGGCCGCTTGTCGGGGACCTCGGTCGGATCGGCCACGACCACCAGCTGCGACTCGGCTGCCAGCGTCCCGACGATGTACCGCGGGTCGCTGTGATCGACCGAGAGATTGAACAGCTGCTCGGAGACCGTGAACGTGCCGTCGGCGCCGACCAGTCCGACGTTGAGGTTGAAGTGGGTGGCGTCATCGGGATGGTCGACCTCGACCGCGAGCGAGTTACCCCACGCGCCCACGCTCGAGGCGTCCAGCTTGAGCTGGTTCGGCGTCCCGCCGGTGGCGGCCAGCGTGATCGACGCCGGCGCGGCCGGTGTCGGATCCGGCGGCGGATCCGGCGGCGGATCGACCACCTTAGCGGCGACGTTGGCTCCGACCCGCACGATGATCGCCGTCGAACCGCCGTTGGCATAGAAGTCGCGCACCGCATACCCGAGCGGCTGCCCCATCGCCAGGCCGCCGAACTGCCGCTCGAAGTCCGCGAAGCTGAAGATCGTCACGGGCTGATTTACAGGGCCCTCGGCCGCCCCACCGATGAACGCGGTGATTGACGTCGCCACGCCGGTGATCGTGTGAACACCGCTTGACTGCTCCTCGATGTAGACCCCGGGGTAGGTAAGCGCTTGTGGCATGCGTTTCTCGCTCCTTGTGGTCAGCCAGTCGGTGAAGATGGGTCGTCGGGGCTTGGCGCTCGTCGGTCGGCGGGGCTTGGCGTGTGCGGGGGCGGGCCCGCGGCGAGCGCGAAGGCCTCGCCCAGGCGCGCCGGCGTCAGCTCGTCCAGCTCGACCCGCTGCGGAGCCAGCGGCTGGAGCAGAAGCGCGTCACCGCCGCCATCGAGAACGGCGAGCGTCCTGATCCCGGGCGCCAGCAGGTGGCAGCCCGCCGGCCGGCTCAGCGCCGCGGCGAGACCGGCCGGACTCGAGTACTCGCCCACCATCTCGATCCGCGGATCGCGAGCGACGATGTCTCGAATGATCTCTTGAAGCATGCGCGGCAGTGCGATGAGGACGATGCGGATCTGCTCCAACCGAGCTCCCCTTCTCAGAGGTTTGATCATGGCTCTGGTCGGGCCGTTACGGAATGGACCGTCGGGTCCATCTTGGATCCAGCGAGGGGGTCCGAATCCGTCGGTGACCGGCGCGGCCGAGGATCTAGATCTTTGGATCTAGACGGCGAGCGAGCGTTCGAGCACCAGCGATTGGTGCCCGGATTGGTGACGGCCGCGCAGCATCGCGGCGGCCTCCGCGCGCCGGCTCACGCACAGCTTCTCGAGGATGTTGTGCACGTGGTTCTTGACCGTGGCCAGCTCGATGCTCAGTCGCGAGGCGATCTGCTTGTTCGAGAGACCGACATCGATCAGCTTCAGGATCTCAAGCTCCCGTGCGGTCAGTCGCGAGGCGGGATTGTCAGCCGTGCGACGAGTCGCAAGCGCTCCGACGCGACGCATCAGCGCAGCGGCAAGCCGCGGCGAGCAGACGAGCTCGGCGCGCGCCGCGCGTTCGATCGCCGCCTCGAGGTCGGCGAGCGAGCTGTCGCTGGTCACGTAGCCGACGACGCCCGCCTCGGCGCAGGCCAAGAGCTCCTCCTCGTGATCGTCGCGCGTGACCGCGACCACGTTCAGGCCGGGCTCCTCCGCGACCCAGTCGCGGACCATGTCCACGCTGTGCTCGCCCGTCAGGTCGAGCAGTGCAACGTCCGGGTGAAGCTTTCGCACCTGCGCGAGCCCGCTGGCCGCGTCCGCCGCGGTCCCGACAACCTCAATGCTCGCCGATCGATCCAGGATCTCGGCCAGCCCGTCCCTCAGCAGGCGCAGCCTGGCGACGATCAAGGTCTTGATCTGCCGACCCTGCGACGAATCATTCTCACTGTCTGGACATGACCCGTCCGTCCCGCTCGACGGTGGTCCCATTCTCGTGAGCCCCCCTCTTCGCTCACGCCAGCTGTGACCTCCCCGCGTGCCGCCCTCGCGACATCGAGAACGCCAGAGTATCGGATTCCGGGCTGCGGATTAGCGAGAATTTCGTCAGAGATAGAGCTTTCGGCGTCGAGCGGCTCGATTCGTTGTCCCGGCGCGGGCGCCACGGGCCGCTTCGCCCGTCCGGGTTGCGGCCACGGATCGCGCCCTGCCCAACCCTCGCATGTGCTCAACGTTGCAAGCCCTTGAGAACAGCTCCCGGAATTTGCTATGAATAGTGGTCCGCCGCGGGGTGGAGCAGTCTGGTAGCTCGTCGGGCTCATAACCCGAAGGTCGCGGGTTCGAATCCCGCCCCCGCTATAAGAAAGCCCCGGAAATCCGGGGTTTTTCTTTTGCCTAAATGCAATCCAGGCGTTGCGGGTCCCCAATAGGTCCCGAAAAATGCCGTAGAATTGCATTTCTTGGGACCCGCTTTTGACCGATCTCGGACGTCGCGCGACGCGAAATCGCGCCCTCGGAGGACGTTGCCGGCGCGGCCGCTACATCGGCGCGACGGTCAGCGCGTCTCAGGGCCGAGGCCGGCCTCGCACGATCCGCCGCCCGACCGGCCACGTGTACCTCGAGGAGCGCAAGCGCGGGCCGGTCTGGTACGCGAAGTACAGGCCGCCCGACGGCAGCCAGGTCAAGAAGATGCTCGGGCCCGCCTGGACCGGCCGTGGCCGGCCGCCCACCGGGTACTTCACCAAGCGCCTGGCGGAGGACTGGCTGCGCGACACGCTCGACGAAGCCCGCTTTGCCGCGGGCCACGCGACCAGCCGTCCGTTCGAGAGCGGGCTCGGCGACCCGCGGCAAAGCTCACGGCGTCAACGAGTCCGGGGCGACGTTCGCCGACGCGGCGAGCCGAGTACCTGCGCTTCTCAGAGCAGGACCGGGGATGCAAGCCCTCGACGGTCCGCAACTACCGCAACGCGATCAACGTCCATCTGCTGCCGGTGTTCGGTGCGATGGCGCTGGAGGACATCACGGTGCAGGAGATCGAGCGGTGGCGCGCGGGGATGTCCAGCGCCCGCCAGCAGCGCGAGCTGTCCAACAAGACCAAGAACAACCTGCTCGTGCTCATGCACGGAATCTTCAGACGCGCGGTCAAGCTCTACGGGCTCGCCGCGAATCCGGTGGCGAAGGTCGACCGCTTCCGCGTCCGGAGCAGCGGCGACATCCAGGTGTTCTCGCCCGAGGAAGTCTGGGGCCTGGTGCGCGCGGCGAGCTCCGAGACAGACGCGGCGATCTTCCTGACCGCCGCCTTCACCGGCCTGCGCCGCGGCGAGCTGCTCGGGCTCCGCTGGCGCGACGTCGACTTCGCCGGCTCAACGATCAGGGTCCGCGCGAGCTACGCCGCCGGGCAGCTGACGACGCCCAAGTCCGGCAAGGTCCGCGCCGTGCCGATGGCGCCGGACGTCGCGAGCGCGCTCGCCCGGCTCGGCGACCGGGAGCGGTTCACCGGCGATGACGACTTCGTGTTCGCCGGCGAGGCCGGGCTGCCGCTCGACGGTGACGCGCTCAGCAGCCGGTATCGCGACGCACTCGCGCGGGCCGGCCTCCGGCCGCTTCGCTTCCACGACCTGAGGCACACGTTCGGAACCCGGATGATCGCCAAGGCAGACATCCGCCGCGTGCAGGAATGGATGGGGCACGCCGACATCCAGACGACGATGAAGTACCTGCACTACGCGCCGCGGG
>CAVYRI010000012.1:0-989946 GCA_963770885.1 uncultured Solirubrobacterales bacterium
TGGCGCTGGTCCGCGGGTCTCCTGACTGTCCGGGGTGCTCGGATGGATCCGGGCACCCCGGACTCGTCTTGGGTTGCCGCGGGAGACCGCGTGCGGGTCAATCCCGGTGGGCCCGAGCAGCGGCCTAGCCGCCCCGAGCCCACCGTCCAGTCTCTATTAGGAATTGATGCGGCCGGCTCCTTCCGTTGCGGTTACGGGCGCACGATGCAGCTCGGCCTCGAGCTCCCGGGCGGCCACGTTGGCCATTTCCGTGACCTGATGGTCACCGAGCTGACGCGCCCGTTCGTAGGCCTGCAACGCCGCGGCGTAGTCACCGGCCTCTTGGAGTACGACCCCGAGGTTGTAGCTGCCGTTTGGGTCACCTCGCTCGTCGGCTCTCCGATAGCACTCCTCCGCTGCCTCGAGCGCTCCTTGGCCCTCCAACAGCACGCCGAGGTTGGCGGCGGCCTTTAGGTGACCGCGTCGGTCAGCTCGTCGATAGGCGGCAGCTGCGGCCGTCAGCCGGTTCTCTCTCTCCAGAGAGATGGCGAGGTTGAAAGCCCCGTCAGGGTCGCCTCGCTGGTCGGCTCTGCGGTAGCAGTCCTGTGCGGCCGCATCGTCACCTCCTTGGTCGTGCAGGATGCCCAGGCTGGCGGCCGCCCCGCCATGGCCGAGCTCGTCAGCGCGGCGATAGGCAGCAGCGGCCGCCGTGGCCTGGTCCTGTTCCTGCAACTCGAGGGCGAGGCGGTACCACCCCTCGGCATCGTCTGGCCGCTCAAGCCCGGCGGCCAGATCGGCCTGGTTGATGGACGGTGGGTCTTGGGTTGGTACCTCCCGTTGCTCGGTGGAGTTGATCAGTTGATCGCCGGGGCCTGTGACGGGCACCCAGCGAGGCGCTGTATCGCCGTCGGCGATAGGTGGGCGCCGACGCCGCCTGCGGTAGGCAAACCAGGTCGTCACCAGGCCCAACAGCACGGCCAGGCCGACCAGGAACAGAGCCGACCCAACGGCGGACGAGCCGCCACCGCGCACGGCGTGCCGACTTGGTGCGGAATTGGCCGGCGGCGGATTGGTTTGGCCGCGAGGCCGCGAGCCGTGGTGTGGGTGGGGCTTGACTTCCGCACGCGAGCCTGAGTGCCGGCGTGCCCTCTGGGCCTCCGGCGCCGTCAGCCGCGTGTGCAAATGACCGAGGGTCCCCGGCCCCGCGATCCCGTTGACCGTCAGACCATGTCGGGTCTGAAAGCGCCGGACGGCCTGTTCGGTCAGCGGGCCGTAGCGCCCATCAATCGGTCCGGGGCTAATGCCGGCCCGGGCCAGCCCGCGTTGCAGCACCCGCACCCGCTTGGAGCTGGCCCCAAGGGTCCCGGCTCCCGGATATAGGCTGGCGCGGGAGCGGCCGATCGCCGCCTGCGTCGCCGGTCCGGCGATCCCGTCGACCACCAGACCGCTGGCGGCCTGGAACCCGCGGACGGCCTGTTCGGTCAGCGGGCCGTAGCGGCCATCGATCGGGCCCGGGGCAAACCCTGCCCGAGCCAGCCTGCGCTGCAGCACCTTGACCCTGGCTGAGCCGTTCTGGGCCCAGTACCCGGATCCGTACTGCAAGATCACCACCTGTCGGCTGGCGTGGGCGGCCGCTGCCTCACTGCGGGCGCCGCTGCTGGCATCAGCGATCGGGGGTGCGGCAAGCGCGACGATCACGCTCGCCGTTATGAACAGCAATGTTCGTGTTGTGAAAGAGGCCATGCGCGAACGCCCTCGCAGACAGACTGCGCGACGCTGCAGAGCCGGTCGCCCGCCGCTGGCGGCTGGGTCGCTCGGCTTATCGGTCCTCTTCCACGCCCATGTTGGACGTGACATGAGTTCTTCTCCTATGAGTCAGCAGAAACAGGAACGCACCCGGGCACAGGCCCGGCTGCGACTACCTGGAGACCGACTCAGGCCCTAGCCAGGGCGTTCAGGAAGCAGCAGGCAGGGCGGTTCGACCTGAGGCAGGTCAAACGCCCGAAGGATCCGCGACGCGCGCGGCACTGACAGGGCCGCCAGTGCCATCAACGCCGCCAGACCGAAGAAGAAGAATCCGTTGCCGCCGCCCGCGCCGGCTCCGCCTCCCGCCCCGGACACGGTGCGGTCAGGAGCCACCGGGCCGCTGCCGGCGGAGTTGGCGCTCTCGAGGCCAGCCGACCGACGATCCGTGCCCGAGCCGGCGCTACGGCTCACATCCAGCGAGCTGACAACCAGGCCGGTGCTTGACGCGCTCGTCAACGATGGGAAGCTGCCGGCGAGGCGCGGGCGTGGCTGCCCAGCGCCCCGTGAGGAGAAAACCTGAGGCGTGAGGGTCAGCGCCGGCGACGGCGCGATCGGACCGGTCACGGGAGACGTGACGGTGCCGGAGACGCTGCCCGGGTCGCCGGGGGCGGCGGTGGCCGGAACGGCCGGAACGAGCACCGGCGTGGTGGTCGCGGTGCCGTGGCCGGGCTGGCCGCCCGAGGGGGTGTGGCCGCCGCTGTTGGTGCCCGGCAGGGAGGTGATCGGCGACGTGACCGGAGCCAGCCCCGAGGTGATCGGGGTCAGAGTGGAGGTGACCGGAGCGAGCGCCGACGTGACCGGAGCCAACGCCGACGTGACCGGAGCGAGCGCCGACGTGACCGGAGCCAACACCGACGTGACCGGAGCGAGCGCCGACGTGACCGGAGCGAGCGCCGACGTGACCGGAGCCAACACCGACGTGACCGGAGCGAGCGCCGACGTGACCGGAGCCAACACCGACGTGACCGGAGCGAGCGCCGACGTGACCGGAGCGAGCGCCGACGTGACCGGAGCCAACACCGACGTGACCGGAGCCAACACCGACGTGACCGGAGCCAACACCGACGTGACCGGAGCCAACACCGACGTGACCGGAGCCAACACCGACGTGACCGGAGCCAACACCGACGTGACCGGAGCCAGCGTCTTGGTCACCGTGTTGACGACCGGCGCCACGGTGTGGGCGACGGTCGCGGTGATCGGCGCCACCGTGCTCGTCAACGTGTTCACGACCGGCGCCACGGTGTGGGCGACGGTCGCGGTGATCGGCGCCACCGTCCTAGTCACCGTGTTCACGACCGGCGCCACGGTCCTGGCGACGACTCCCGTAACCGGAGCGACGGTCTTGGCGACCGTGTCGATGACCGGCGCGACCGTGTGCGTGACCGGGGCGACCGTGTGGGCCACCGTGCTGACGACCGGCGCGACCGTGTGGGTCACGGCGCCCGCGACCGGGGCAACAGCGTGGACGACCGGGGCGACGGTGTGCGTGACCGTGCTCGCGACCGGAGCGACCGTGTGGCTCACGGTGCTCGCGACCGGAGCGACCGTCTGGCTCACGGTGCTCGCGACCGGGGCAGCGGCATGCGTGACCGTGCTCGCCACCGGCGCGACCGTATGGCTCACGGTGCTCGCGACCGGGGCAGCGGCATGCGTGACCGTGCTCGCCACCGGCGCGACCGTATGGCTCACGGTGCTCGCGACCGGGGCAGCGGCATGCGTGACCGTGCTCGCGACCGGAGCGACGGTGTGGCTCACCGTGCTCGCGACCGGCGCGACCGTGTGGCTCACGGTGCTCGCAACGGGGGCAGCGGCTTGCGTCACGGTGCTCGCAACGGGGGCAGCGGCTTGCGTCACGGTGCTGGCAACCGGCGCGACCGGCTGGGTGCTCGCCGAGCTGGTCGTGTCGGTGGCGGTCGAGCTCGTGGAGCCGGTGGCGCTCGGCGCCGCCGGAGTGGTCGCCGGCTTGACCGCAGAAGTGGCCGCGCTAGCGGCCGGCGCTGCGCTGCCGGTGGCGGCCGGCGCTGCGCTGCCCGTAGCGGCCGCAACCGTGCTGTTGGCCGCGCTCGTCGCCGAGCTCACAGCGCCGCTGGCGGCACTCGTTGCCGAGCTCACCACCGAGGTCACCGAGGGCACGCTGCCCGTCGGTCCGGCAGCCATCGCATTGGCCGCGAACAACATGCCCAAGCCGGTAGCGAGAGCCGCTAGAAGAAAGCCACGCACAAAACGCAGACTGGACACCAGAATGTTCTTTACCCGCAATCGACCAACTTGCAACGCATTAAGAAAGAAACTGTTCGTGCGGGTAGGTTCTTCCACCCAATTCGAGGCTGTCCTAGAGCCTCGGCGTGGCCGGCGAACGGTGTTCGCACGGCCCCTCTGACTTTGTTGTGAGCGCCCTGTGAGTGTGCTGTAAGCGGCATGGACCCAGCGCCAGAACAGACCTAGCATGCGCCCGCGTTGGCCGCGGCCGGTTGGTCGCGTTGCTCACCCAGATCAGGGCGGTGCAGGGCCGTCCGCGAAACCTAGGCTTGGTGATGCTGATGCGGGATGTCAGTCGACGCAGGTTCCTCCAGCTCGCGGGCGGCAGCGTCGCGACGACGATGCTGTCAGACCAGCATTGCGCGTGCACTCGCGATCCCGGCAAACCGGGCCACCCGGACGCTGAAGGATGTGGAGCACATCGTGGTTCTGATGCAGGACAACCGATCGTTTGATCACTACTACGGCGTGATGCGCGGAGTGCGCGGTTTTGGCGATCCCATCCGGCGACGCTTCCCGGCGGCGGGCCGGTCTGGCTTCAGGCCGACGGCAGCTCTGTGGTCCCTCCGTTTCGTCCTGACATCGGCAACCTGGCGCTCACCTTCATCGAGGACCTCGACTACAGCTGGGATGGCACGCACCAGATGTTCAACGGCGGCGACTGGGATCAGTGGTTGCCGGCCAAGACGACAACCTGCATGGCCCACATGGAACGGGCCGATCTTCCATTCCACTATGCGCTCGCCGATGCCTTCACCGTGTGCGACGCCAACCACTGCTCGATGCTCGGCCCGACCGATCCCAGCCGCTACTACATGTGGACCGGATGGGACCGCAACGACGGCAAGAACGGCGGCCCGGTGATCGCCAACGACGGGCTGGGTTACGGGTGGCAGACCTACCCGGAGCGGTTCGAGGATGCTGGGATCAGCTGGAAGATATACCAGGATATCGGTGACGGCCTCGACGCAAGAGATTTCTGGGGCTGGACCTCAGATCCGTTCATCGGCAACTACGGCGACAACTCGTTGCTGTACTTCTTCAACTACCAGAAGGCGCCCCCCACGAGCCCGCTGGCTCAGAAGGCTCGTACAGGACTTACGTCAACGTGAAGGGTGGCTTCTTCGACATCCTCGCCGCCGACGTGAAGAGCGGCAAGCTGCCCCATGTGTCGTGGATCGTCGCGCCCGAGGGACGGCTGGGACGCCGGGCGGTTCGAACGGAGTGGTCGGGCCTTACGGGCTCGGTGTGCGCGTCCCGCTGCTCGTCATATCGCCGTGGAGCAAAGGTGGCTGGGTCTGCTCGGAGACGTTTGACCACACATCCCTGATCCACTTCATCGAGGAGCGCTTCGGCGTGGGCGAGCCGAACATCACGCCGTGGAGGCGCGCCGTTGCGGCGATCTGACCTCGGCGTTCGATTTCTCCAGCGCGTCCGATTCGTTCCCGCCGCTGCCGAGCGTCGCTGCGTACAAGCCGACCGGTACCATCGATTCCCCCGGTCTACCGACGCCGCCTGCCGTCGGATGCGTTCCGACCCAAGAGCGGGGAGTACGGCCGTCGCGCCGCCTCGGATACCGCATGCATCTGGCGTTCGACGCAGATCCAAGCAACCTCAAGCTCGCTTTCAGAAACCGCGGCGAGCTCGGCGTCCACTTTCAGGCACGCTCCCTGACGATCGCCGGCGCGCCCTACAGTTACACGAGCGGGGCCGGAGACGAGCTCGCGGTCGCGCTGCCGAACCCAGGGACCTACGACTGAGTCTCCTGGGCCCAACGGTCTGTTCCGCACGAGGGTTCTGCGGCGACCACGCTGCGGGTGCGCGAACACGGCGACCACGACAGCGGCAGGCTGGTGCTGCACGTGACCGCCGAACGAACTGGGTCGCCGGTCGTTGTCGAGGTCACCGACGCGTACGGCCACGATCACCAGATCAGACTGCGGCGACGCGCGGAGCTGGTCATCGACACCCGGGGTTCCGGCGGTTGGTATGACGTCTTGCTGACAACGCCGACCGACACCAGCTTCCGATATCAGCTCGCCGGGCGTCTGGAATCCCGCGGCCGACTAACGAGCGATCCTCAGCTCGGAGACGAATAGCCACCCGCGCGCGCGCGTACTTAAGTCGGGATTGGCCTCTCACAGCATCTGTAGCCCGCCGACCGTCGTCATCTGCCGGCAAGCACGCACGCGGTCTGGCGCAACGATGACTCGTGATCGAACGGATCGCGAGCCGAGATCGCGAGGATGCCGCAGATAACAAGCGTGTCGACGCCCTAGAGCCGCAGCAGGTGGTCAGGTGCTCGGGGAGGATCTCCAATTCTCGGGATCACCCTGGCGGCGGGTGTCCTGGCTGTAGGCGACTCGCATCTGGTTGGCTCGAGCGAGGGCCAGGAGGCGCTTGCTCGCCGGCGCTCGGCCTCGAGGCGCTAGGTTCGCCGCATGATCGACGAGAGCACCGAGTTCGGCGCGCGCGTCGCGCGACACCTGTCCGAGGAGACGGTCGTGCGGCTGACCACGGTCACGCCGTCCGGCGCGCCGCTCCCGCGGCCGGTCGGGTTCCTCTGAGACGGTGGGCAAGACGCTTCAGATACAGCCAGCCCGGCGCGCGGGATCCGCAACGTCGCCCACAACCCGAAGGTCACGTTGAATTTTCGCGGCGCTGCCAACGGCCGCGACATCGTCGTGCTGTCGGGCACGGCCCGAGGTGGACCAACAGGTACGAGCGCCGCCGAGAACGCGGCGTGGGTCGCCAAGTACGCCGGCGAGTGGGAGCGCGCCGGGATGACGGCCGAATCGGCGCGGCGCTCAGCGTCCGGGGGATACATCAGCGCCGTCCACGGATTCTGAGCTGCACTGACGGGATGCTCCGGTACGGCGCTCAGGGGACTAGTACGGTGCGCTCGCCTGGCCGGTCGGGGCCGACCCAGATCTTCTCCACGTCCGCCAACGGTTTCGGGTTTGCCTTGAGCGCGATCGTGCCGGCGTTGATGTGATCGACCAGGGCGGGGAGCTGGGCGAGGTAGACCTCTGGCGAGACGGCTCCTTGGCCATCCCTGGATGCTCGAGCGCCGTGCGGCGAGCACGATCGCTCGATCATCCAGCGGCTGCTCGGGGGCTGCGCGACCGTCGGCCGCGATCCGAGCTGGGAAGCTGCTGGCCCGACAAGTGAGCTCAGCGGCGGTCGAACGCGCGAGCACGTGGCCGCGTCGATCGCTCTCCGTCGCCCGCGGACCGACGTGCGTCCTGGGCAGTTCACGATCAGGGCCGTACGCGGTCTCGGAGGCCTCGTCGCGGCTCGAAGCAGACGTCTACGCGCTGCGAACGGCCTGTCGCGTCGGATCGCGCCGCGGTCCCGACGGTCAGCCGCCCGCTCGTGCCCACGCGACCGACCGCGGGATCGACCTGGTGCCCAGCATCGACATCGATTGACAACTTGCATCGCAGTTCACGCGATCCATATCGATCGCGAGAACCGCCCGGTTGTACTCCTGGCCGGCTACCGGGCTGAGCTTCTCGATCAGCATCCAGGGCGGCGAGGCGAAGTTCGTGCCGGTGCAGCGGCTACAGCGCCGAAGTGGCGTCACACGTTGGTAGGCGTCGTCGACGTATCTGCTCTGTACCGGGCATGGGTCGCGCTCGGCTCCCTGAGGCGCACCCTGCGCCAGATCTCGATGCTCATTGCGATCGGAAAGACCAGCCAGAGCAGTGCCGATGTCAGAATCGGGTCATCCGGCTCCGCAGAATCATGCAGCAAGTTCATCGCTTACCTCCACCTTTCCGTGAGTGGTCGCGCAGACGTGACGGTCGTGCACGGCATCATGCGAGCGGTGACCACCACAGAGCAACTCCGCTAAAGCAATGCTTGATTCGCGAGCCGGACTCCCGTGCCGGACGGGGCGTCGGCGGGGGCCGTGATGGGGCAGCTAGGCGATCAGCTGCTGCTCTGAGCGGATCGCGGTGGTCTAAACCACGCTCCGGTCCAGCTGAAGCCGAGCTGCAACGCTTTGCCGTGGAAGCAGAAGAGGCTGCTTGAAAGGTGCTTCAGAAGAGCTTGGCGTACGAACCGTGCCCGATCGGCGGCCGTTATCGCGGCAGCTCGGCGAACCGACCGACAGGTTGCACCTCGACGGGTGCGTGAGTCGGCCGAGCAGCGCCGTCCGGGATGTTGGTGGCCTCGCTTGGCGGCGCGAGCATGACGCTGGCGAGAATCGTCTTTGCGACCGAGGGTTGAGCGGACGCCCTGACTTTGGGGGGCGCTGGGTGAGAGTGCCGATTTGAGTGCTCGGTCGGCGCCCATCGTGGTGCCGCCGCTCTTGAGAACGACGGTGGCCATCAGCCAGGTGGTTTTTGCGCCCGTGCCGGTACTGGCGTTCGGCGTCGCGCCGGCGGAGGGGAGCACCTGGTCTTCGGCGAGGAGCTCCATGTCGCTGGTGTTCGAGATGTTGACGCGCTGGGTGTAGCCCGAAGCGGGAGTCAGCGTGTCGCCAAAGCCGGAGTCTGCGTACAGACCCAGCGCAAGCTCGTTGCCGGCCGTTGTCGCGGGCGTGGCCCCAGAGGAGACGGTTGCTGCCGTGGTAGTGTTGCCGACCGCATCGGCCGCCTGGTCGACGACCGAGGCATCTGCGACGGTCGATAGGCCGGAGTACTCCAGCAACAGGGCGCCGGTATCGGCCGCTGAACTCGGGGTCACGGTGACCGTCGGTCGAGTGCCGCCGCCTGCGGTGATCGGTGCGCTCCAGACGCTCATCTCGGTGCCGTCGGAGGCCTTGAAGTGCAGGAGCTCGGTGAATTGGTCGCCAGCGGAGTCAGTCACGCTCTGGGTCGTCGCGCTCTTCGCGTTCCACACGCCTGCTTCGACGATCAGTCGGTTGCCGCCACTGAGGACAGCGGCGGGCGTGACCGTGAGGCTGGACACGCCTGTTCCATGCGCGCCGGTCCCCTGCACGAACGCCGGCGCGGGACTCGCCGTCGGCGTCACGGCGTTGGACGGGGACGAGGCGGCACCGCTGCCCGCGGCATTGGTCGCCGTCACGGTGAACGTGTAGCTGGCGCCGTTTGTCAGGCCGGTGATCGTGGCACCGGTCGGGGCCGGCGAGCCGCTGACGGTGGTTGGCGTCTGCGCCGTCGTCCCGATGTATGGGGTGACGGTATACCCGGTGACCGGACTGCCGTTGTCGTAGGGCGCAGTCCAGGTCACGGTTGCGCGGCCGTTGCCGGCGGTGGCTGCCACGCCCGATGGAGCCGCGGGTACGGTGGCGCCGACGTTGATGAACGACGCGACCGACGGGACGCCGTTTGAGTTGAGAATGAAGAGCATGTAGTTGCCGGGCGGCGCGGTGGCGGCAGCGGACGGGATCTGCACGTTCAAGGTGCCGTTTCCCTGAGTGAACTGGAGCGGCACGAAGTGCTGATCCATGTCGATCTGGTGCGTGTCGGAACCGAGTGAGACAAGGTTGACCGCGCTGATCGAGCTCGCGTCCGGAGTTGAGACGGGAATCGTGGCGCCGTACTGCGCGCTGGCGGGTGCCGAGGTGATCGTCGGCCGTGGGCCCTTGAACAGATACGGTGGCGAGTAGATCTGCGCCGAGTCCTGCCCCGGGTAGCCCGGGTTGGCATGCCCGCTGCCGGCCACGAGGACCGTACCGTCGGGCATCAAGATCGCTGTCGAGTGATATCCGCGCGTCGTACCCGTCGAGGCGGCCAGCGACCAGGTCTGAGTGGTCGGGTTCCAGATTTCGCTCGGCAGCACACCGCCCGAGATCTCAGTCTGACCTGTCTGTCCCCAGGACGTCTCCCCGCCGACCGCGAGCACGGTGCCGTCGGCGAGCATCGTCAGAGTGTGGTAGACGCGCGGATAGTTCATCGGCGCGGTCTGCTGCCACTGTGGGTTTTGATCGTTGAGGTTGATCACGGCGGTGGTCGCGTTCGCGGGCGACGAAGGTGCTTGAGAGTTCGTCCCGCCGCTGTACAGGATCTGGCCTGGCCGGTACATCACCGAAGAACCATTCACGACACCGCTCGAGCCGCCGACCGGCGTCCACGTCTGGTTGCCGACGTTGAGCAGGAACGACTTGTCCTCCGACGGCCCGATCGTGAACACGTCGCCGTTGGGCACGAGATAGGAGAAGGGATACTCCTCCTCGTGGACCTGAGACGTGTCGACGTTGGACAGCAGGGTCCAGGTGTCCGACTGCGGGTCGTAGACCTCGGGCGTATCGGACCAGGTGGTCCGGTGGTCGAGTTGCCGCTGATCGCGACGTAGCGCCCATCGGCGAGCTCGGTCAGATCCGGGTACCAGCGCAGATCATGCATGTTCGCCACGCGGGTCCACGTCGAGGTGGTCGGATCAAAGATGTTGGTGTCGTCGATCCCTGTCTTGCCGGTCGACAGGCCGCCGTAGCCGCCGATCACGAGGACCCTTCCGTCTGGAAGCTCGGCCATCCCCGAGCAGAAGATGCTGTCCGGCGCGGTCTGGGTGGTGAACGTCCCGGTGCCCGGATGCCAGACCTGCGTCGGCTCGGGCTGCTGCCAGCCGTCGAACTGCAGCACGTTCCCGGTGTTTAGCAGGATCGAATGAATTGCGACCATCGGCCAGGTCATCAGCGCCGACCACTGGCCGCCGATGGCGGTCTGCGGCGTGACGGCGTTGGATGGTGAGGATGGGGGTCCGGTGCCGATCGCGTTGGTCGCGGTGACCGTGAACGTGTAGGCTGGTCCCGTTGGTAAGCCCGCTGATCGTCGCGTTCGTCGTCGGCGGCGTGCCGGTGACCGTCGTCGGGGTCAACGCCGTCGAGCCCGCATATGGGGTCACCGTGTAGCTGGTGATCAGGCTGCCACCGTTGCTAGGAGCATTCCAGGAGACCGTTGCGCTGGCGTTCCCCGCGGTCGCCGACACGCCGGTCGGCGCAGCCGGTGCCGTCGCCGGCCCCGAAGAAGCCGCCTTCAGGACCACCGTCGCCATCAACCAGATCGTGTGAGCACCGGTGCCGACGCTCGCGTTCGGGGTCGCGCCGGCCGACGCGAGCGCCTGGTCCTCGGTCAAAACCTCCATGTCGGAGGTCTTAGAGACGCTCGAACGCTGCGTCCAGCCCGACCCCGGCGGTCGAGGCTGTCACCAAATCCCGAGTCGACATACATGCCAAGCGCAAGCTCATTGCCGACGCGGTCGCCGCGGTCGGACCCGACGAGACCGTCGCCGCGCTGCTCGTCGTCCCCGTCGAATCAGCCAGCTGGTCGACCACCGACGCATCACCGACCGACGACAGCCCCGAATACTCAGACACGGCCACACCAACATCCGCCTTCGCGCTCGGGGTCACCGTGACCGTCGGCTTCGTGCCGCCCCCACTCGTGATCGGAGCGGTCCAAACGCTCATCTCGGTCCCATCAGAAGCCTTGAAATGCAACAGCTCGACATACGTGTTGCCAGCCGAATCAGACACGTGCGCCGTGGTCGCACCAGAGCTGCTCCACACCCCAGCGACCACCACCAGCCGATTACCCGAGGTCACGCCGGAGCCAGGCGTGACCGCCAGACTCGTAACAGCAGCCCCATGACCAGCCGCCTGCTGAACAAACACCGGGGCAGGGTTGTTGCTCGGCGTGACGGCGTTGGATGGTGAGGATGGGGGTCCGGTGCCGATCGCGTTGGTCGCGGTGACCGTGAACGTGTAG
The DNA here is from genome assembly GCA_963770885.1 of uncultured Solirubrobacterales bacterium. Lineage (GTDB taxonomy): Bacteria > Actinomycetota > Thermoleophilia > Solirubrobacterales > Solirubrobacteraceae > Palsa-465. Next base: position 11,724 of record CAVYRI010000012.1, read on the forward strand.
CTGGTCCCGTTGGTAAGCCCGCTGATCGTCGCGTTCGTCGTCGGCGGCGTGCCGGTGACCGTCGTCGGGGTCAACGCCGTCGAGCCCGCATATGGAGTCACCGTGTAGCTGGTGATCAGGCTGCCACCGTTGCTAGGAGCATTCCAGGAGACCGTTGCGCTGGCGTTCCCCGCGGTCGCCGACACGCCGGTCGGCGCAGCCGGTGCCGTCGCCGGCCCCGAAGAAGCCGCCTTCAGGACCACCGTCGCCATCAACCAGATCGTGTGAGCACCGGTGCCGACGCTCGCGTTCGGGGTCGCGCCGGCCGACGCGAGCGCCTGGTCCTCGGTCAAAACCTCCATGTCGGAGGTCTTAGAGACGCTCGAACGCTGCGTCCAGCCCGACCCCGCGGTCAGGCTGTCACCAAATCCCGAGTCGACATACATGCCAAGCGCAAGCTCATTGCCAGACGCAGTCGCCGCGGTCGGACCCGACGAGACCGTCGCCGCGCTGCTCGTCGTCCCCGTCGAATCAGCCAGCTGGTCGACCACCGACGCATCACCGACCGACGACAGCCCCGAATACTCAGACACGGCCACACCAACATCCGCCTTCGCGCTCGGGGTCACCGTGACCGTCGGCTTCGTGCCGCCCCCACTCGTGATCGGAGCGGTCCAAACGCTCATCTCGGTCCCATCAGAAGCCTTGAAATGCAACAGCTCGACATACGTGTTGCCAGCCGAATCAGACACGTGCGCCGTGGTCGCACCAGAGCTGCTCCACACCCCAGCGACCACCACCAGCCGATTACCCGAGGTCACGCCGGAGCCAGGCGTGACCGCCAGACTCGTAACAGCAGCCCCATGACCAGCCGCCTGCTGAACAAACACCGGGGCCGACACGCCGGCCCCCGCGGGCGCGACCACAAGAGCGCAAATGGCGAGGACGAGGGCGGCGATCGCAAGAACGCCGCTGCGCGCAAATCTCCGTGTCCCGTTTATACGCCGCACGCTGCTCGGCCAACTTACGGGCCAGACCGCTCACAACTTACGCACCGCCGGCGAGATCCGCTCGCGGCGCCTCGTCCGGCTAGAAGACCCACGCGGTCGCGGGCCTGCGCGCACGGAGGTCGAAGGGTGCGGCGGGCAGCGGCAAGCGGGGCCGCACATCGGAGATCACACAAATTTGTGACATCTGTGGGATGTGTGCTATGCTTGTCGCATGCCACGCGATGAAGAGATCACCTTCGCCGATCACATGGGCCGCCACTATGCCCGCCGCTACGCGTTTCCGCCGATGGCCGGCCGCGTGCTCGGCTACCTGCTGGTATGCGATCCGCCTGAGCAGACGATCGCGGAGCTGAGCGAGGCGCTGCTGGCCAGCCGCAGCGCGATCACCGGCGCGCTGGAGGTGCTGGAGCGTCTCCACGCGATCGAGCGCTCACGAGCGGCCGGGGAGCGGATGGACCGCGTCCGCGTGGACCTCGCCTCCGCCCAGTCGCGGGGCTTCGATGTCTCCGAGTACCAGGAGTTGGGCGACCTCGCCAGGGAAGGCCTCGAAGTCCTCGGGGACGCGTCGCCCGAGCGGCGGGCGACGCTGCTGGAAATGGCGGCGTTCGCGGACTGGCTGGTCGAGCGGACCCGCGCCCTGCAGCAGGAGTGGGAGGCGCACCGTGAAGCGCTGCGCACGTCGGGGGAGCTGCCCGAATAGCCCGAGTGTCGATGACGAACCACACCAGAACCCAACGAGATCACCGAGGAAACCATGACGACAAAACCATGACCGACATCTCCTCCTCACCCGCGATCACCGCCGTCGACGTACGCATGTCCTTCGGCGACCACGTCGTCCTCGACGGCGTCGACTTGACCGTTGAGCGGGGCAGCGTGTTCGCGCTCCTCGGCCCCAACGGGGCAGGCAAGACCACGATGGTGCGGATCCTCGCCACCCTGCTCGAGCCAGACCACGGCGAAATTCGGGTCGCCGGGCACGACGTGGCACGCGAGCCCGACGCCGTGCGCGACGCAATCGGAGTCACGGGGCAGTTCTCGGCCGTCGACGAGCTGCTCACCGGACGCGAGAACCTGGCGCTGATGGCCGACCTGCACCACCTCGCGCGCGACGACGCGCGCCGGCGAATCGGCGACCTGCTCGAGCGCTTCGAGTTGGTCGATGCGGCTGACCGGATGGTCGCGACCTATTCGGGCGGGATGCGCCGGCGACTCGATCTGGCGATGACGCTGATGGGCAGGCCGCAGGTCATCTTCCTCGACGAGCCGACCACCGGCCTTGACCCGCGCAGCCGTCGCACCATGTGGGAGATCGTCCAGAACCTGGTCGGTGACGGCACCACGGTGTTCCTCACCACGCAGTACCTCGAGGAGGCCGACCGGCTCGCCGATCGGGTCGCGATCCTCGACCGAGGACGCATCGTCGCGCAGGGAACCGCTCGGGAGCTCAAGCGACAGATCCCCGGCGGCCGCATCGACCTGAGCTTCGCCGACGCCGCCGCGCAGCTCTCGGCCGCCACTGCGCTCGAGCTTCCGGTCGCGCGACGACGAGGCCCTCACCCTGCAGATCCCCACCGATGGCAACGTCGCGACCCTGCGCCGCGTCCTGCGCGATCTCGATGAGGCTGCGGTCGACGTCGACGGTCTCGCCATCCACACTCCCGATCTCGACGACGTGTTCTTCGCCCTCACCGGCCGACAGGACCACGCACAGAATCCCATAAGCGAAGAGGAGGCCCGCCTGATGACCGCCACCTACGCGCTGCGCGATTCGAGCACGATGCTGCGACGCAACCTGCGCCACCTGCAACGCTACCCCGGCCTGTCGCTGTTCCCGATCTTGGGGCCCGTCGTGTTCCTGCTGCTGTTCGTCTACGTGTTCGGCGGCACGCTCGGCAACGGCATCACCACCGGCGGGGGACGCGGCGGCCTACGTCAACTTCCTCACCCCCGGAATCCTCCTGTTCACCGTTCGTGGGCGCGGCCAATACCACCGCGATCTCGGTGGCCAAGGACATGACCGAGGGCATCATCGCCCGCTTCAAGACGATGCGGATCTGGCGACCCGCGGTGCTCGCCGGCCACGTCCTCGGCAGCCTGATCCTGACGCTGATCAGCCTCGCGGTCGTGATCGCCGTCGCGCTGCTCATCGGCTATCACGCCAGCGTCAGCCCACTCAGGTGGCTGGCCGCCCTCGGGCTGCTCGTGCTGCTCGCGATCGCGCTCATCTGGCTGACGGTCGCCTTTGGCCTCAACGCCAAGAGCGTCGAGACCGCAAGCAACATGCCGATGCTCCTCGATCCTCCTGCCGTTCCTCGAGCAGCGCCTTCGTACCGGTCGCCTCGATGCCAGCGGGCCTGCGCTGGTTCGCCGAGAACCAGCCGTTTACCCCGATCACGAACACCGTGCGCCGCCTGCTCGCCAACCAGCACGTCGGTGGCGTCGGGATAACGGCGGTCGTGTGGTGCCTGGTCATCACCGCCGCTGCGTATCTGTGGGCCAGATACCTCTACAACCGGCGTGAAGCCAGATAGGTGATCGACAGCGAGCACCCTCGCCGCGGGCCGCCACCCTAGAGCCAGGGGGTCACGATGATTGCGAGGTCGACCACGAACAGGACGATCACGACATCGTTGAGCACCGCGTTCCCCGGTAGCCCGGGCGCAAGCTGGACGATCCCCCAGAGCGCAAACGCGCTCACGAGGATCGAGCGCGTCAGCAGGTCGCGCCGGGTGTCGTGGTAGGCGAGTACGTGAGCGACATACGCGGCGGCGGCCAGGAACAAGGTCGTCGCTTCGAGCGCCCGGGCGAGCGATCCGCCCCACCCGGCGCGAACGCCGATCGCGAACAGCCCGGTGACCGCGCTCGCTGCGATCAGGCCACCGGCGAGCTGGCGGAGCTGGCGTTGATGGGCTCTCACGATCGCCGGACGCTTGTGACCGGCGAGGGATTGGCCCTGTCACGCTCGATTTGAGCCATCGCATGCGACTGTTTCTCTTCAACCCGGGTCGAAGTCAACCCGCAGCGCTGCCCAGTGCCCGGGGCTCAGCAGCCGGCGATCAGCAGCCGAGAGGCGGGTAGGATCGGCGATTACTGGCGCCTCAAGTGAGGAGAGGAGGAGACATGGCGGAATACGCGGTTGCTCGGCTTGACGAAATCGAAGAGATCGATGACGGGCGCAGCCCGTTTCGGCCGGTGCGTCATCACTTCGGGATCAGAACCTTCGGGATCAACGCGATGACGGCGCGTGCCGACGGCGACCGGCTTATCAACGAGCACGACGAGACCGAGCCTGACTCGAGCGAGGAGCTGTACATCGTTGTGTCCGGGCATGCCAGGTTCGAACTAGATGGGGAGAGCCAGGACGCCACAGCTGGAACGTTGGTCCACGTACCCGCGGGTATCAAGCGCACGGCGTTCGCCCGAGACGCCGGCACCACCGTGCTCGCGATCAGCGGCGGGCCGGAGGGCAAGCCGTATGAACCCAGCGGCTGGGAGCTGTTCGCGCCCCTGTTCCCCCTGTTCGAATCCGGCGACTTCGAGGAGGGCGCTGACCGTGCGGAGGCGCTGCTCGCCGACGACCCATCTTGCGGCGCGGCGGTCTACTACAACACCGCCTGCTTCGAGAGTCGGGCCGGACGAATCGACGCGGCGATCGCCCATCTGCGCCGGGCGGTTGAGCTCGCGCCCTCGATGGCCGAGCTCGCCCGCGATGATGAGGACTTCGCGGCCCTGCGCGAGAATCCCGCGTTCGGAGAGATCATCGCCAGCTGACGAGTCCCAGGCTTACTACTGCTCTTTCTACGTCACTTCTAGCTGACCTGTCCGGGTTCGCCGAGGTCTTCGCGCACCTGGTCCATGGTGCGGGCGCAACGCGCGGCGGTCCCGCCGCCGACGGGGCGGCGGGACCGGCTTGTTGGCGTCAATCAGTTAGGGATCAGAACGCCGTTGATCGCGTGGATCAGGCCGTTGGAGGCGCGGATGTTTGTCTTGACGATCTGCGCCTTGTTGACGTAGGCACGGCCGGCGCGGACGCTGAAGTGAACCCGCGCGCCCTCGACGGTCTTGGCTGAGTGGAGCTTGAGCACTTTGCTCGCGGGCACGACGCCCGGGAGCACGTGATACTCGAGCACCTTGACGAGCAGGCGCTTGTGCATGGCAAGCTTTGTCAGCGTCGCCTTGGGTACCTTCGCGAACGCCGCGTTGGTCGGCGCGAACACGGTCAGCTTGGTTTTCCCCGACAGCGCTTTGGCGAGCCCTGCCTTCTTGACAAGGGTGACCAGGGTCGAGAACTGCTTGTTGGCGGCCGCGACCTGCACGATGTTCTTAGAACTGGCCGTCGACGCGGACGCCGCGCTCAGCGGGACCGCGAATGCTGCCAGCGCCGAGATCAGGATGAGTACTCGCTTCATTTCGCTCCTTTGATGTGATTGCCGAGCACTCGAGATACGGGGCGGCGCGAGTCGCAGTTGGCCAACCGATCAAGGGTTCGGCTACGTACCTGTCTGAATGTCAACGCTTGCCGTGACAATCGCTCTGCCCGCACCGATGACCGAGACCGCTCCGCTTCCGCCCCGGCGCCGCCGGCGCGCCGATCGTCAGGCCGCGCGGGCGCTGCAGGACCGGCGGCCGGAGGCGCTGGCGCTCGTGATGCAGGTGCACGGCCGAACGATCATGGGCTACCTGACCGGGCTGCTGCGCGACCGCGCGACGGCCGAGGACGTCCTCCAACAGGTGCTGCTCGAGGTCTGGCAGCGCTCATCTAGCTATGACCCGGAGCGGGCGGGCCTGTTGACCTGGGTGCTGATGATCGCCAAATCCCGCGCGCTGGACGAGCTGCGCAAGCGCGTGCCCGAGCCGATCGACCCGTCGACGGCGGCCGAGCGCACGGCCGTGACCCACGCATCCGAGGATGACCCCGACCGGATGCTCGAGCAGTGGCGGATCGCGGCGTTACTCGAGCGCCTCCCCCGTGACGAGGCGAGCCTGCTGCGGCTGCGCTTCTACGAAGACCTGACTCAAACCGAGATCGCCGCCCGCACGGGGATCTCGGTGGGCACGATCAAGACCAGGATGGTCAACGGGCTCGCACAGCTCCGAGACCTGCTCGAAGCCGAACAACGATCCGAGACACATCGATGAGACGCCACCGCAACAGACAGCGCACCCGCGCCGCCGAGCACGCGTTCGACGAGCTCGACGGCCCCGCACCCGACACCACCCCAACTCACCCCGAGGATCCCGAGCTTGACTCCGAGGTCGCGGCGATGCGGGCCCTCACAGCGCTGCTCGCAGAGGTGCCAGCCGAGGCGTGGCAGGCGATTCCCACGCCAGGACCCAGGCCCGCGGCGTCGCTCGCAAACTCCCGCCGCCAACACGCGCTGACACGATCCCGGGTGCTCGCCGGTACAGCCGCCCTGGCATGTCTTGCGATCGGGTTCGCCGTCGGCGCCCTGGTCAACCGCGGCCCCGGCAAACCAGCATCAGGCCGGCCGTTGCAAGCCGTCGCCACGCTGCGGCCGCTGCCCGGTCAGCCGGCCGCCGCCGTCGCCCGGGCGCAGCTGGCCTCCGCCGGACGGATCGTGATCAGCTTCAGCCGGCTACCACGTCCGGGGGCGGGGCACTTCTACGAGGCGTGGTTGATGACCAGCGCCACCAAGCTCGTCCCGGTGGCGTCGTTCCGCCCTGATGCCCGCGGGCGCGCGCGCGTGGAAACGAGCCTTCCCGCGCCCGTGGGCGCCTTCCGCTACATCGATGTGTCGCTGCAGCGGACCGGGGCAGACCCCGCGCACTCCAACGACTCGGTGCTGCGCGGGCCGACGGCTCCGCTCGCACGCTCCAGCGGCTGAACCGATAGCCGCGCCAACTGGTGCCTCCGGCTAGTTGCGCGTCCAGATGGCCCACGTCAGCGCCGTCGCAAACGCGACCCAGAGCGCGTAGGGCACGAGCAGCAGACTCGCCAAGCGAGACACGGGCCAGGCGCGCACGACCAGCGCCACGGTGCTTCCTTCCAAGACGACGATCTCCACCCCTGCGGCGAGCGGGCTGCGCCCGCGGAAGAAGATGAGTGTCCAGGCGACGTTGAGCGCGAGGTTTGTACCGAAGAGGACGAACAGCGGCCGCTGTCCTTCACCGCCGCGATCTCGCGCGATGAGCATCGACGTGGCGATGAGCGCGTAGATGACGGTCCAGGCAGGACCAAAAACAGCTCCAGGGGGCTGCCACGGCGGCTTCTTGAGCCGGCGATACCAGCGGCTGTTGAGAGCCGGTGTGGTGGCGACGGCACCGATCGCCGCGGTTGCCCCCACCGCGCCCACGATGCCTGCAACATCTGCCTTGGACAGCCCCCGTTCCTGCTGTTCCGGCTCAGGCGCTAGGGCCATATCGCGACAGTAGCAGTGCGGCTTGGGTGGACAGAAGGCGAGACGTAACCACCCGCTCACCAGTCGCTACCGCCGCTCGCGCGAAGTTGCCGTTGGCTCTGCCGACGATTGGAACGGCGGCGGACATGCAGGTCACGATCTCAGCAGTCGGTGGCGCGCCCAACACCTGCCACGCCTCCGTCGTGGTGATTCCGATGAGTTAGCAGCGCGAAGGTCAGGCGCACGGCTCGCTCGTGAGAAACTGCTTGCGGAATGGTCGAGCGGCTGTCGAAGGCGTCAGCTGAGGCCGCGAGTGTCGCCTCAGGGTCGGATTTGCGCGTGTTTCTTGAGCGCGCTGATGGTCTGTTGGTCCTGGAGGAATCGCTCGCTGGGGTTGATGCGAACGCTGAGGGGCGGCTGGTGTTGGTGGCCGGTGAGGCCGGAGTCGGCAAGACGGCCTTGCTGCGCCGGTTCTGCGACTCGCGGCGTAGCTCGGTGCGGTCGCTGTGGGGGGTCTGTGAGCCGCTGCTGACCCCGCGTCCGTTGGGCCCGCTGTGCGATGTCGCCGAGGCCATCGGCGGCGACTTCGAGGAGCTCGTGATGGGCGGCGCTCGGCCCCATGAGGTGGCGGCGGCACTGATCGGGGAGCTGCGGACACGCGCGCCGACGGTGTTGGTGCTCGAGGATCTGCATTGGGCGGATGAGGCGACGTTGGACGTCTTGAGGCTGCTTGCGCGGAGGGTCGGTTCGATTCCGGCGCTGGTGCTGGCGAGCTTTCGCGATGATGAGCTTGATCGCGCTCAGCAGCTTCGGATCGTGCTGGGCGAATTGGGTGGCCGTCCGATCCGGCTGAAGCTGGCGCCATTGTCGCCGGCGGCGGTGACCGAGCTGGCGGGGCCGCATGGGATTGACGGGCCAGAGCTGTATCGCAGGACGGGCGGCAATCCCTTCTTTGTCACCGAGGTGCTTGAGGCGGGCGGCGAGCGCATCCCGGAAACCGTCCGCGACGCGGTGTTGGCGCGGGCTGGGCGCTTGTCCGATCCGGCTCGGAGGCTGCTGCAAGCAGCTGCGGTGGTGCCCGGGCGGGTTGAGCTGTGGCTGCTCGAGGCACTCGCCGGCGAGTTGGGTGACCGGTTGGAGGAGTGCCTGGCCTTCGGCATGCTGGTCCCGGTGGAGGGAGGTGTGGCGTTTCGGCACGAGCTGGCGCGGCTGGCCGTCGAAGCATCGGTGGCACCGGATCGCCGTCAGGCGCTGGATCGCGCGGCCCTGGACGCGCTGTCGGCTCCACCGATGGGCGAACCGGATGCGGCGCGGATGGCACATCACGCGGAAGCGATCGGGGACGGCGATGCGGTGTTGCTCTGGGCCCCGCGAGCGGCAGCGCGCGCAGCTGCTGCGGGCGCGCATCGTGAGGCTGCGGCGCACTATGCACGGGCGCTTCGGTTCGCCGATGGCTTGACCACCGAGACGTACGCGGAGCTGCTGGAACTTCGCTCGTACGAGTGCTTCTTGACCAACGGGTTCGATGACGCGATCGACGCGCTTGAGCGGGCGGCGGCGCTGCGGCGCGAGCTTGGCGATCAGGGCCGGCTCGGAGGCGTTTTGTGTTCGCTGGCGCGGTCGCTGCGTGAGGCGGGTCGCACGCCGGAGGCCGAGGCGGTGGTCACGGAAGCTGTTGGGCTGCTGGAGCCGCTAGGCCTCACGCGTGAATTGGGGCGCGCTTACGGGGCTCGTTGCCAACTTTGCATGATCGTCGCCGATCTCGACGGGACCGTCGCCTGGGGTGCGAAGGCAATCGATATCGCCGAGCGTCTCGGCGATACCGAGACGCTCGTGCACGCCCTCGCCTCCGTCGGCACGGCGATGCTCCACGCCGGCTCGCGAGACGGCGTTCAACAGTTGGAGCGGAGTCTGCGCGTCGCCCAGCAGGCCGGGCTCGACGGGGACGCCGGGCGAGCGTTCAACAACCTCGTTGCTGCGGCGCTCGTCTCGCGTGCCTACGACCTGGCAGAGCGCTACATCGAGGAAGGGATCGAGTACTGCGAGGACCGTGGTCTTGACCTGTGGGCGCAGCTGCTGCTGGCAAATCGAGTCAAGCTGGAGCTCGATCGCGGACGCTGGGACGACGCGGTGGATTCCGCGGACGGCCTCCTGCGAGATCCCGGCTGTGCACTCGGACCCCGTCTGGAGGCGCTTCAGGCGATCGCGCTGGTGCGCGCACGCCGAGGCGACCCCGGGGTTTGGGAGCCACTGGACGAGGCGCTGGCGCTGTCTGAACCAACGCAGGAGGATTACACGATCGGGCAGGTGATCACGGCACGCGCCGAGGCCGCATGGTTGCAGGCGAGATCCGCCGACACGGCGCAGGCGACGGCCAGCGCGCTGGAGCTCGCCGTTAAGCGTGACGACCCTTGGGCCGTCGGCGAGTTGGCGTCCTGGCGCTGGCGCGCAGGCCTGCGAGATGAGCTTCCGGCCGGCGCGGCCGCGGAGCCTTACGCGCTCACGATCGCCGGTGAGTGGGGCGATGCGGCGCGCCTGTGGCAGGAGATCGGTTGTCCGTACGAGGCAGCGCTCGCGCTCGGCGACGCCGACGATGATGAGCCACTTCGCCAGGCGCTCGGGCAGCTGCAAGGCCTGGGAGCCAGCGCCGCTGCGGCGATCGTCGCGCGGAGGCTGCGGGCCCGTGGGGCGCGGGGGTTACCACGGGGACCGCGTGCGCATACGCGCGGGAACCCAGCCGGCCTCACCGGACGCGAGCTTGAAGTGCTCTCGCTGCTCGCCGACGGGTTGCGCAACGCGCAGATCGCCGACCGTCTCGTGGTATCCGAGAAGACCGTCGACCACCATGTCTCGGCGATCCTGCGAAAGCTCGACGTGCGTACTCGCGGCGAGGCGAGTGCCGCGGCCGTGCGGCTCGGACTCACCGATCCAAGATAGGTAACGCCTGTTCCAAACATGGGGAGGCCTCCCGATGTGCGCGTGCGGGCGTGCTCGTAGGTTCTTGGCGATCAGAGAAGACCAACCCTCAACTCGCCAGCCCAACAGGAGAACGAGCATGTTCAAAATCACCAGTCGCACGATCGCGGTAGTCGCCGCGCTAGCGGCCGCGGCTGCGCCGGCAACCGCGTACGCGATGCCGGCGCCCCCCGCCGGCGGACCCGCAGCGGACGTGATCGCGCTGCCGGCCGCTCCGTCTGTCGCCTCCGCGTCACAGGGGTTTAGCTGGGACGACGCCGGGATCGGCGCCGCCGCGACCATCGGGCTGCTCGGCGCCGCAAGCGCCGGCACGGTTCTCCTGCGCCGCCGGCCGCAGCACTAGACATCCGGCAGCCGATCGCGGCCCCGAAGATCATGTCTCACCCCTCACCGCCGGCGCGAGATTGGCGTGCGCGCTGCCGCGGCGCGTTCGCGATCCTGGGGTTGCTTGCGGTTGGCTTGGTTATCGCGGGCTTGTGGGCTTCGCCCGCATTTGCGGATGGCGGGGCGGGGTCGCTGTTGGCGTGGGGCGAAAACGCATTCGGCGAGCTTGGGGATGGCGCCACGACCAGTTCGTCGGTGCCGGTGGCGGTTTCGGGCGGCGTGATCCCAGCGGGGACGAGATTCACCAAGATCGCCGCCGGCGGCGGCCACAGCCTGGCGCTGAGCTCAACCGGACGGCTCTACGCGTGGGGCTACAACCTCGACGGGCAACTCGGGGACGGCGGCACGGCAAACTCGTCGGTGCCGACGCTGGTGTCGGGAGGCGTGATGCCTACGGGCACGAGATTCACCGAGATCGCGGCCGGCCAAGATGACAGCCTGGCGCTGAGCTCAACCGGGCAGCTCTACGCCTGGGGCGACAACCTCTACGGGCAGGTCGGGAACGGCTCGACGTCCGGATCGCCGGTTCTGGCGCCGGCCCTGGTGTCGGGCGGCGCGATCCCCGCGGGCACGACGATCACCCAGATCGCCGCCGGCGCTATCGACACTCTGGCATTGAGCTCGACCGGGCAGCTCTACGCCTGGGGCTTCGACGCCAATGGGGAGCTTGGCAACGGCTCGACGAGCTCATCGCCGGTGCCGGTGCCGGTGTCGGTGCCGATCGGCACGACGTTCACCCAGATCGCCGCCGGCGGCTACCACGGCCTGGCGCTGAGCTCGACCGGGCAGCTCTACGCGTGGGGCGACAACGAATTCGGAGAGCTCGGGGACGGCACGCAGAACGCGTCGCTGGTGCCGGTCGCGGTTTCGCCGGGCACGGAGTTCACCCAAATCGCGGCCGGTGAGGCTCACAGCCTCGCGCTGAGCTCGAGTGGCCGGCTCTACGCCTGGGGAGACAACAACGACGGACAGGTCGGGAACGGCTCGACGTCCGGATCGCCGGTCCTGGCGCCGGCGCTTGTATCGGGAGGCGCGATTCCGGAGGGCACGACGATCACCCAGATCGCGGCCGGCCAGGACGTCAGCCTGGCGCTGAGTTCAACCGGGCAGCTCTACGCCTGGGGCGACGACGGCGACGGCGAGCTGGGGAACAACAGCGCAACCAGCTCGCCGGTGCCGGTCGCGGTTTCACTGCCCCCGACGACGACGGTCGATGCGCTCGCTCGCGGGAGCGAGGCTCAGCATGCTCTGGTGGTTATCGGCGACCTATCGGTGACAACGAGCTCGCTGCCCACCGGGGCTGTCGGCAGCGCCTACGGCGCGACGGTCGCTGGCTCTGGCGGAGCGACGCCCTATCGCTGGAAAGCGATAGGCCTACCGCCTGGCCTCTCGTTCGAGCCTGTCAACGGCCGGCTGAGCGGCACCCCGACGGTCACCGGCAGCTACACCGTGACTGTCAGCCTCACCGACGCAAACGGCCTCACCACCGGCCGCAGCATCCCGCTCACGATCGCGCCGGCGCCAGGGTCGGGATCGGGGCCGCCAGCGCAGCGTTGTCCGGCGGGTCACGCAGGCACCACTCAGACCTGCCACACACCGCCAACGATTACACGCGTCACAGAGTCTCGCCGGACCTGGCGCGAGCCGTGCTCGCACCCGCGCAGGGCGCCGGTCGGGACCACCTTCTCGCTGACGCTGAACGAGGCCGCGACCGTTATCCTCGCATTCACTTCGCAGGTCGCCGGGCGCAAAGTCAAACGCGGGTGCGTGGCACCCGACCGCGAGAACCGTCACAAGCCCGCCTGCAAGGCGACCGGCGTTCGCGGCCGGCTCTCGCTCGCCGCGCACGTGGGTACGAACAAGCTCCGCTTCCTCGGGCGGATCACCCAATCCAACAAGCTCAAACCGGCGCGGTATAGGGTGAAGATCACAGCCAGCAACCCGGCCCGTCAGCGCTCCAAGCAGCGGACGCTCACGTTCACAATCGTCAACTAGTGGTCATACGCGCGGACATACGAGAGAGCACCCGACCGGTTGGCGGTCGCCGTTCGCACACCGCCGCGTGCGCGCGGGTGGTTGCGCTGGTGCTGGCGGTGGTGTGCGCGCTCGGCACCCAGGCCGCGGCGGCATCCGCCGCGGCGAGCCGCGCCTACGTGCTCACCCAGCGCTCGGCGGGCAGCACCTCCAAGCTTGTGCTGGTGCCGACCGGACTGCGCTTCGGCTTCTCGGCGGCGGTGCGCTCCGGCGGGCGCTCGCGCAGCCGCAAGATGAAGCCGTTCGTCGGGATCATCATCCGCTACAGCGGTGAGCGACTCACCCTGCTGGACCCGATCCATCGCACCTACCAGACGCTCGCGCTGACGAGTGCGATCCACAGCTACGACGCCGAGCTGCGGGTACTCGCCAAGGCGCAGCCGTCGACTGAGCTGCCGCCGGCGCCCGGGACGGCGAAGGCGGCCGCCGGCCAGCAGAAGCCGAAGGCGCCGGCCGCCCGCCTGACCGCGCTGCGCCAGTTCGAGCGGATCGGTCCGGTCCGTGCGCGCGCCTTCCTCCTGCGCCAGGGGACCCTGCGGGAGCGCATCTGGTACGCGGCGACGCTTCCCGGCCCGCCGAAGAGCGTGCGCGGCCTGCTCGTTGCGGCGCTCGGCAGCTCCGGCTCGGGTTCGCTTGGCCGGGTCCTGCGCGCGCATGCCTCCCAGATTCCGCTGCGGATCGATGAGCGCGCCGGAAAGAAATGGCGTTCGGTGCTACGGACGACCTCGATCGTCCGCCGCCGGCTGACGGCGCGTACGCTCGCGCGGCCGCACGGCTACCGCCTCACCGGCCTGCTCAAGCAGGGCCAGGCGGTACCCGCCTCAACCGTCCGCCCCGCCGACGTACCGGGCTCCCCCGTGCGGTGCGGGATGCTGCTCGTCACGGGCGTCCTCGGCTGCACCTCGCTCGGCGCCGAGCTCACCGGACTGGCCGGCCCGATCAGCGAGCACCCGGCGATCTGGGCGTACTACTGGGGCGACGCGTTCGAGGATCACCTCGACTACGTCAGCGCGCTCAACCACGGTCTGGAGAACATGGTCGGCGACCAATTCGCAGACCCCTCGTCCTCGAGCTTCTGGGAGCCGCTCGCCCAGTATGGGGTGCACCAGGGATCGTTCCTCGGTGACACGGTCGTCGACGACAACCCCGCGCCGAGCGTCGGCTCGTGGAACATGTTCGACGTCGAATGGTTCATCCTCAGCCACCGCTGGGGATCGGACGCACCGCACTACTGGTGGCGGTGGTCATCCCAGGATCCGATCTTCGCGATCTTCGTCGACGGGAGCCAAGTGGAGAACAGCGCCTGGGACGGTTACCACGCGTTCGCGCCGACCGAGGGGATCCTGTTCTCGTTCCTGGTGCACCCCGCGATGCCGTTCTTCATCATCAAGACCCCCGCGCTCAGCGGCATCGGCCACGACCGGGACGCCCCGGCCTTCCAGAACGCGGTCGACATCGCCACCGAGCGAGCGTCCCACGAGTTCGTCGAGGCGGCGACCGACCCGTACCCGTTCACGAGCTGGGCTGACCCGCTCAAGCAGCCGATCTGGGACGACGGCGAGATCGCCGACATCTGCCAGGTCGGATCGAGTGCGCCGTGGGGCAAGAACACGCGGCTGGCCCCATTCGGGACCGCCGTCGAGCCCTACTGGTCAAACAACGACCAGGCGTGCGTGCCCAAGTCCCAACCCGACGTCACGATCGTCCAGCCTCAGGACGGGGGGACCTATCCGTGGGACTCCGAGGTCCCGTTCGTGGCCACGACCAACGACCTGTTTGACAACGGGCCGGTCGCCAACTCGGGGATCACCTGGAATGACGACGTCGCGGGCGCCGGCTTTGGGCACGGCTCGGCTTTCGGTGACACCAAGCTCACACCGGGTGACCATCACATCTCGGTGACCGCCGTCGACTCGCAGAGCGGCGAGCGGACGCTCGGTCCGATCACGATCCATGTCGTCGTCGAGCCGCCCCACGTCGAGATCGACCATCCCGACGACGGCACGACGTTCGGCACCGACCAGACGATCAGCTTCCGCGGCGAGGCGATCGACCCCGAGCAGGGCGACATCGGACGCGTCGGCGACATGGTCGCTGGACGGGACCTCGATCGGCACCGGCGCGTCGCTGCTCCAGTACAGGATCGCGACCGTGGGCACGCACACCGTCACGCTGAGTGCCACCAACGGCGGCGGCCGCACATCGAGCGCATCGATCACCGTCCACGTCGTGCCGGGGACAGGAGCGCCGAGCGTGTCGATCACCAATCCGCCCGACAACTCGAGCGTTGCCGCCGGGACGCCGGTCACATTCACCGCAACGGCAACGACGGCGTCCGGCGCGACGATCCCCGACGCCGACATCAGCTGGAGCGACGACATCGACGGTCCGCTCGGCACCGGGCACACGATCACCAAGACCCTCACCGGCTCCAGCTGCCAGATCTACGTTCACCACGTCACCGTCACCGCCGTCGACACCGGCAACGGCCAGTCCGCGACCGACGAGGTCACCGTCAACGACGGCGGCATCTGCTGAGCATCGGCTGTTAGGCGTTTTGCCCGTGGCTGACCGAGTAGTTTGCGCGGAGTCCGAGAGTCAGGCGCGGGGCCATACTTGTGGCGACGGGGCTGGGACCTTTGATGAAGGAGGGCGAAAGTGGACGGGGCGGCCGCGGAAGCCGTTTCGGGAAAAGCAGCCGCCGACACGGCGGGCTCGACCGCGCCCAAGCGTGCCGGCGTCGTCCTCGCCACCCTGATCGTCGTCGCCGGAGTCGCGAACCTTAATCTCGCCGTAGCCAACGTCGCGCTGCCAGACATCGGCAAGGCCCTCGACGCGAGCCAGACCGGCCTCAATCTCGTCTCGATCGGCTTCTCACTCGGCCTCGCGATGTCGGTGCTGTACCTCGGAGCGCTCGGCGACCGGCACGGGCGCAAGGAGATGCTGGTCCTTGGGATGGCGCTCTCGATCCCGGCGAGCCTGATCGCCGGCCTAGCGGGGTCAGTCGAGGTGCTCTTCATCGGGCGCCTGCTGGGCGGCGTCGCCGCCGGCATGGCGTATCCCACGACCCTTGCGCTGATCACCGCGCTGTGGGCCGACGGCCCGCGGCGCACGCAGGCGATCGCACTCTGGTCGGGCCTCGGCGGGGCGGTCATGGCACTCGGTCCGCTGGTTGCGGGCGCACTGCTCGAGCACTTCTCGTGGGGCTGGGTGTTTCTCGTCACGGTGCCGTTTGCGGCTCTCGGGCTACTCCTGGCGCTGCGCTTCATACCAGCTCACGTGGGCGAGACGACGGAGCCCGTCGACAACCTCGGCGGCGTCCTGTCAGTGGTGCTCGTCGGTGCGCTCGTTCTTGGGATCAACTTCGCGGCCGTGCCGGGCGCGGCCGCAGCGGCGGTCGGTCTCGGAGTGCTTGCGCTCGCAGCCGGAATCGCGTTCGTGTTGCGCCAGCGCCGCGCACAGAACCCGATCTACGACCTCAACATTGCGCGCCGCAAGGTCTTCTGGGTCGCCGCCCTGGCCGGGGTCATCGTCTTCGGGACGCTGATGGCGACGATGTACATCGGGCAGCAGTTCATTCAGAACGTCCTCGGCTACTCCACGTTCCAGGCCGGGGCCTCGGTTCTCCCGGCGGCCGTGATGATGGTTGTGGCCGCGGCCCCCTCGGCGAAGCTGGTCACCACCCGGGGGTCGCGCGTTACGCTGCTCCTCGGCTTCGCGAGCTGCCTGCTGGGATTCCTGGTGATGCTCCTGCTCTGGGGCAAGGGCACTCCGTACTGGCAGGTCGGGGTCGCCTACGCGCTCGTGGGCCTCGGTGTGGGCCTCGCGATGACACCCGCCTCCCGCTGCCTCACCGGCGCAGTACCGGTCAGGCGCGCCGGCATGGCGTCCGGCACCGCGGACCTACAGCGAGACCTCGGCGGAGCGATCATGACCTCAATCATGGGCGCCGTGCTGATAGCCGGTTACAGCGCAGCGATCGCCAGACAGGTCGCTGCATCAGCACAGCAAGCGCAGATCACCAGCCAGACCGAGAGCGCCCTGCAAAAGTCCTACTCCAGCGCCGCGGCCCTCGCTGCGCACTACCCCCACTACCAGCAGCAGATCATCAGCGCCGCGAGAACATCCTTCCTCGACGGCGCGAACTGGGCTTATACGGCCGGGATCATCGTCGCCCTGCTCGGCGCCGCGCTCGTCTTCTTCAAGTTCCCAACCCGAGACGACGAGACGAAGCTGCTCACCGAATACCAGGCCGCGGACGCACGTCCACCGGCGCAACCGGCCCAGACCGTCAGTCCCGGCCGCGTGCGGCCCGTACCCGGCTGATCGCCCCTAAATCGGTGCCGCCGGTGATCGATCAGAGTTTTGCGTGGCCGGGTCGTGCGGATGGCAGCCGCGGCAACGGTCTTGGGCAGCGCCGGCGGCATGTCGGCTATGACCTCCGGGGCATCGGCCGCCCAGCACCCGTGGAGGGCTCCGAGAGTGCTCTTTGCCGCGCCCGGCCCGACATCGGCTGGGTCTGGGAGGTCGTGCCGTCGGAAACGTGTTCACCAGAAATATCATCGGTACCAACAACGTCACGCTGGAGGACGGCGCTGATGTGTCGCCCAAGGACCCCCACACCACCGGGATCCTGATCTGGTCTGCTGTCACTCTGTATCACTTCACCGTGACCAAGAACACCATCTTCAAGAATGCCATCGGCGTGTGGTTCACGCCGGCAACGATTCACGCATCAGGGCTGGCCACGAACCACTTCATCAACGTTGGCACTCCGGTACTGGCCGCTTCGTAGCCACAAGGCAGCGCGTCGATGACGGAGCCGGCTGCTTGCGCCGGCTCCTTGGTGTTCCAAGAAGCCCGGCCGAGCTCGTCGAGAGTTCTGCAGCGACTCGAGGGATAGCAACGAGCCCGCAATCAGGTGACGAGGATCAACAGACTCGGGCATATGCCGCCTCCAGGTAGAGAGCTTCGCCCGGCCATCAGTCCGGGCGGGTGCGCGGTCAGGATTGTCCCCCAGCCATTGCGAGGGTCACGATGTTCATGTTGCCAGTCGCCCATTGGAGGGTGAAGGTCAGTCCGGCGATCCGCCAGCCGTCTGGGGTCCGTGTGAGCTGGTAGTCGTGGCGGCCGCCGACAGTCCACATGGGACCGCCCGACGCGTTGGCTAGCACGTGTGTGCCCTGCATGTTGGCCGCGCAGGTCGCCTGGTCACCGTCGAGGCCGATCACGTGATTGGTGATCTGATGGTGGACTGCGTCCATGTTCTGCAGCGTTTGGCGCCATCCGTCGACAAACTCCGCGACCCCGAGAGTGGTTGGCTCGCCGCCGGTGAGTGAGGTGCGGTTGTGGTAGACCGGGTCGGTGAACAGCTGCCCGAGCGCGTCCTAGTCGCGCCCGTCGATCGTCAGCGCGAGGCGTCCGATCAGCTCGAGGATCGCGAGGCGGTCCTCGAGCTCGGTTGTGATGGGATCAGACGTTGTCGTGGTCATACGTACTCCCTCGTGTAGCCTGGCGGACCTGGTCGAGCCTGCCGAACGACCAGGCGACCACGCATCGCCTGATCCCGGTGATTCGCACAACTCGCGCGTGTACAGACCGCCGCTCTCGCGAGGGACGGAACTTGACGCCCGGCGGCAAGCACTCGTAGCGCCGTTGTCCGAGCAGCGCTACCTGAAAGGCCAGGGCGAGCGGCTGCGCGGCGATGTCGAGAACCCGGCAACGGCTCCGACCACAAGGGTGAACGCGCCCTACTCACGAGGAGGACTGACTGATGCTCACGCTGTATGAACACCCCTTCGCGCTCTACTGTCAGAAGGTCCTGGTCGCGCTCAACGAGCAGGACGTCGCCTTCGACGTCCTTGAGGAACAGCGTGACTTTGACCGCGCGGAGCTAGCCGAACTGTGGCCGCCGGCGTCGATCCCTGTGCTGCGCGACGGCGACCAGATCATCGGCGAGACCTCGATCATCATCGAGCACGTCGCCGGCGCGCGGCTGGTGCCGTCACTGGAAGCCCGCAAGTGGGACCGCCTCTGCGACCAGTACATCTCCGACGCCGTCCAGGCGATCGTCTCCGACACGATCGATGAGCGCTTCGACGAGCGCGCCGTCGCCCGCGCGCACGGCCGGCTCGAGATGGTCTACGGCATGCTCGAGACGCAGCTCACCCAGCACGAGTTCCTCGCCGGCGACACGTTCACGATCGCTGACTGCGCCGCCGCGCCAGGACTGTTCTACGCCCTGGCGATTCACCCGTGGAGCGAGGACACCCACCCACAGCTGACGCGCTACTACACGGCGCTGGCCCACCGGCCGTCGTTCGCCAGCGTGATCGCGGACGCGCGGCCCTACCGGCACCTGTTCCCTCTGCCCTGGCCGGCCGACTTCGACCGCCACCACTGAGGTGCCCCCCGACGACAAAGTTCTGTTCGGCCTCGGGCTCGGAGCCGGCGTCCACCAGGTGCGCGAGATGCTCGGACACGCCCGTCTAGCCGACAGCGCGGGTCTCGACTTCGTCGGCCTCGGCGACCATCCCTACTTCGCCGACCGTCTCGATGCGTACGCCGCGCTGGGGTTCGTTCTGGGCGCCACCAGCAACATCACCGGAGCGGTGATCATGACGAACCTGCTCAGCCGTCCCGCTCCCATCCTCGCCCGGACCGTCACGGGCTGTCGACCTTTTCTGGCGGTCGGGTCATTCTCGGTATCGGTGCCGGCGGAATGGAGGAGGAGATCGTCGCCCTCGGTGCTCTCCGCCTGTCACCCGGAGCCCGAATCCGAGCGCTGGAAGAGGCGATCATCGTCGTCAGAGCGCTCTCCGGCGGCGGTGATCCGGTCACGTTCGACGGCGACTTCTACAGCGTCACCGGGCTGACACCCGCGGCCGCACCAACGCCACCGATCTGGATTGGATCAGGTGGTCCGAAGGGGCTGGCGGTAGCCGGCCGACACGCGGACGGATGGGTACCACCGCACGCCGCCGACTGGCGAAGCAGGCTGGTTGCCGAGTCACGGCCCATCATCGACGAAGCGGCTGCTTCGGTTGGGAGAAGCCCGACTGATGTCGGCACCATCTACATCGTTTCAGGCCACATTGGCCGGTACCCACTCTCGGAGACGCGCGGCGACAACGGCCGCTGGATCGGAGGCGGAGTCACGCAGTGGGTCGAGGAGCTCACGTTCGCGGTACTTGAACAAGGCGCCGCTGCTTTCGTCTACTTGGTCCGTCCCGGCGAGACCATCACCGACACCACGCTGAACCGCTGGGCACGCGAAGTTGTGCCCGCCGTCCGCGAAGCGATCGCCAAGCACTGACCCTTGGCGATCAGCTGCAGAGCGGCGGGGAGCCGGCTGTGCAGTGTCCCGATCTCGTCTCAGTCACGCTAACCCTTGCCACGTGACCGCCATGGCGCCAGCCTAGTTTTGGGAGATGCTTTGGTGGAGTACCGATCACCGGCAGCAGATTGTTCGTCTCCTTAGTCACGTTCGGCCAACTGGAGAATGCGTTGGGCTTGAGCGGCGGGCCAGCTCCGGGAAAGCCCTGCACCTGACAGACGACCGGGAAGGTCAGGAATCCTCCGTAGGTGACGCAGCTCGAAGCGTCTAAGGTGATCTGCTCCTCGGTCCCGGGGACAAACACGGCCCGAGAGCCGCCGCCTACACCGAGCATCGAGCCGCTCGCCTGGTTCCAGTTTTCGCCAACCTCCAGTCCGTTGAGGTCGGGCCAGACCGCGGCCAACGCGTCACCTGCGACATCCGAGACGGCCATCGCCAACATCCCGGGAAGTTCGAACCCCTCAACACAGCACATTGGGGCTCCCGAGTTGACGTCCGAGCTTCCCAGGTCGCCGCTCGACGCGCACCCCGTGGGGCTGTAGCCCTGGAAGTTGGGCAGCGTCAGATCGATCTGCCAGATGCACGCGACGCCGGATGTTCCCCCGTCGGTCGTCTGATAGACGAACTGGACCCAGTCGCTATGCCTGTTGGTGCCGATGAAGGTGTTGGTGTTGTCCTGAAGGCTGTATCCACCGGCCCCCTTACTTGTGTCAGTCTCCACCGCGGGGCCGTGCAGGGAAAGCGCGTCGAGTTGGCTGAGCACAATTGCGGGCCCTGCCTGGGAGAAGCCGCCACCAGCGACCTTCTTGCCTTGCTGTATCCCCGGGGTTCCGGCGAGTGGAATGCCGAACTGCTTCTTCACGTACGCCCCTGCAAGGCACGTCACCCGCCCCCAACCACTAGCCGGCGTGTAGCGGTAGCAACCGATCTGATGTGGCGGTGCGGGCAGCTTCGGCGGTTGAGTTCGTGGTCGGTTGCCCGGTGACCCGCCTACAGGGTTGGCGCCGAGCGCTTTGACGATCGCTCTGGCGACCTGTTCGAGCCGGCGCTTTGGGGTGGAGTTACTGCCGTTCGTTGTGGCGCCCAGGTTGACCATGACATCCCTCTTGGTCAGTACGTAGAGCGCCGGCGCGCCGACCTTGGTCTTCCAGAATGCGGCCGAGCCGATCCTGTGCACGCGCGTCCCCCGAAAAGTCGTCCTGTCGTTCGCAAAAGCAGTCCGGATCGCCCGGTCCTGCTCTCGGCGTAGCGGTATCAACGCCTGCAGGACGGCCAGACCGCTCCTCCCCGACGCGTAGGCGCACTGCGTGTTGCGCTGCCCGTCGAAGTCGACGACGTGGCTATCGGAGGGG
This sequence comes from uncultured Solirubrobacterales bacterium, assembly GCA_963770885.1. Classification (GTDB taxonomy): domain Bacteria; phylum Actinomycetota; class Thermoleophilia; order Solirubrobacterales; family Solirubrobacteraceae; genus Palsa-465. The sequence continues at coordinate 33,157 of CAVYRI010000012.1, forward strand.
TCGACCGTGGCGTCCGCGCCGATCAACGTCTTTGCCTCGCCTATCGTGAATACCTCGCACGCGGTCACGCGTGTGAGCGCCTGAGCCGGTGAAGCAGCAGCGGGAACGCTCGCCCTCGACGAAGCGACCAAGCTCCAGCCGCCACTGGACAGCATGCCGACTACAAACGCTACGGCAGCGAGGCCAACGCCGACGCGCGCCACGCGGAGCCATACCCAACCGCCGCTGGATCGAATGATTGAGCTCCACCGCATCGGTCCCTCCTTCGTTGAAGACCCACCGACGCCGCGCACCACGACGCTCGCGCCGGGCGGCGTGGCGCCTGGCCGAGCACGCGTGAGCGAGAGACCTCAACCTCACCCGGGGCGTCGTCTAGATCGGTCGATTCCGTGCATTAACGAGACAGTGACCCCGCGTTCGGTGTCCCGCATCGGGAAGGACACCTGATTTTTTGGGGGACAGCCGGCTGAACGGACGAGTGCTGGCCCCGCGCGCGAACGTGGGCGACGAGGCAGCCCCAGAAACGCGCAACTGAGGAGTTGCGTTATTGTGGTGTTCATGCCCACGTTGATCTTCGTCCACGGCGCCTGCGTTCGCGACGCCGCCTGGTGGTGGAACTTGATGGAGAAGCCACTCTCCGACCGTGGCATCTCCACCGTCTCAGTGCCGCTGCCCACCTGCGGGGAGACTGGCGCCGAGCTCGGAGACCTCTACGCCGACGTCGACGCGTGCCGCCTTGCGATCGCTGCGGCTAGGGGACCGGTGGTGCTGTGTGGCCACTCCTACGGCGGAATGGTGATCACCGAGGCAGGCGCTGATGACCGCGTCACCCAGCTGCTCTACGTGACGTCGGTGATGCCGGACACCGGACAGTCCCAGGCCGATCTCATCGGCTCCGAGCCAGCGCCGTGGCTGCAACCCGGTGACGACGGCACCATCGGCGTCGACCCCGAGATGATCCGGGAGTTCTTCCTGCAGGATTGCGACGAGATCACGACCGAACAGGCGCTGCGCCGTCTCACGCGTCAATCCCTCATGCCCTTCGCCCAGCCACCCCGCCAGATCGCCTGGAAACGGAAGCCCTCCACGTACTACGTCTGCACCGAAGATCTCGCCACCCCGGCTGACGTGCAGCGTCAACGTGTCAGGGCGAACACGCGACTCGTCGAGTTCAGCGCTGGGCATCACCCGTTTCTTTCACGCCCGGACGCGTTCGCCCAAAGCATCGCTGCCGAGATCGAGCACGGATAGCAAGACCGACGCGCTGCCGGTCCGTCGCCGCTCCGACAAGACTGTCCGAGAGCTCGGGACCCCAAGATAGGGAGCGGGCGCTCGCAAGATAGGTAGTGCTCCCGATGCGCGGGATCCCCCGCGCTCATAGGTTCGTCGGCATATGAGACGGCATGCTGTCGGGCTGGTGGTGGTCGGAGTGTTCGGACTGTCAGTGTCGGCGGCCGGAGCGGCTGCGCCCACGGGGAGTGTGCTCGCGTTCGGGTCCAACAACCTCGGTCAGCTGGGCAGCATCACCAACGCGGGCACGAATAATCCCAATCCGACGCCGACGCTGGTGGCGTTGGAGAGCGAGATCGGCCCAGTGACCGAGGTCGCCGCCGGTGGCGCGCACAGTCTCGTGGTGACCGCCAGCGGGCAGCTGTACGCGTTCGGAAGCAACTTTTGGGGTCAGCTGGGCAGCTCGGCCAACAATGTTCCGAACCCGACGCCGACGCCGGTTGGATTGCCGGGCGAGATCGGCCCAGTCACCCAGGTGGCCGCCGGCGGCGCGCACAGTCTGGCCGTAACCGCCAGCGGGCAGCTGTACGCGTTCGGTGACAACCAATCTGGTGAGCTGGGCAGCTCGGCCAACAGTGTTCCGAACCCGACGCCGACGCCGGTTGGATTGCCGGGCGAGATCGGCCCGGTGACCCAGGTCGCCGCCGGCGGCAATCACAGTCTGGCGGTGACTGCCAGCGGACAGCTCTACGCGTTCGGCGAGAACGATTTCGGTCAGCTGGGCAACGCCACCAACAACGGCACTGGTAATCCCAATCCGCCGACGCTGGTGGGGTTGCCGGGCGAGACCGGCCCGGTCACCCAGGTCGCCGCCGGCGGCGGTCACAGTCTGGCCGTAACCGCCAGCGGACAGCTCTACGCGTTCGGGCTCAACGGCACCGGTCAGCTGGGGAGCACCACCAACAACGGTACAAGTGAGGCGAATCCGACACCGACGCTGGTCACGTTGCCGGGCGAGATCGGCCCGGTGACCCAGGTCGCCGCCGGCGGCGGTCACAGTCTGGCCGTAACCGCCAGCGGACAGCTCTACGCGTTCGGGCTCAACGGCACCGGTGAACTGGGCCGCGCCACCAACAACGGCACCAATAATCCAAATCCGACGCCGACCCTGGTCACGTTGCCGGGCGAGGTCGGCCCGGTGACCCAGGTCGCCGCCGGCCTCAATCACAGTCTGGCGGTGACCGCCAGCGGACAGCTCTACGCGTTCGGTGACAATCCGTCCGGTCAGCTGGGCAGCGCCACCAACAACGACACCGACAATCCAAATCCGACGCCGATGCTAGTCAGGGTGGCGTCGGGCACGACGATCGACACCGTCGCCAAGGGCGAAGGGGCCGATCACTCGCTGGTGATCGTCTCAGACCTGGCGATCACGACCAGTGCGCTGCCCGCCGCCCAGGCTGGGGCAAGCTACCGCACGGCGCTGACCGCCACCGGCGGCACCGCCCCGGTCGGCTGGTCACAAAGTGGTCTTCCCTCAGGACTATCGATCGGCCCTCAAACCGGAGTGCTCTCAGGCACCCCCACGTCGCCCGGGAGCGCTCAGGTCACGATCACCGCGACGGACAGCTATGGGGACCAAACCTCCCACACCTACACGCTCACGATCAAAGCCGGGCCCCCGCCCAAATGCAGCGCCGGGCAGACCGGCCTCCCCCCAGCCTGCCACACCCCGCCCCTACTCACCGACGTCCACGAATCTCGCCGCATCTGGCGAGAACGCAGCTCGCGCTCCTCCAGGCACCGCCCGCCGACCGGCACGACCTTCTACTACGAGCTGAACGAGTCGGCGACCCTCACCCTGGCGTTCACCAAACAACACGCCGGTCGCCAGCTCCCTTATCGCTGCCGAACACCCACCAAAACAAACCGCGACAAGCCACGGTGCACGCGGACGCTCACCGTAGCCACGCTCACCGCGATCGGTCACGCCGGGCTAAACCACCTCCGCTTCAAAGGGCGCATCCCGCGCGCAAGACACCTCCGGCCAGGGACCTACAGGCTCGTGATCACCGCACACGCCTTCGGCAGCAACTCACGACCACGAACCCTGACCTTCACGATCCTCGCTAGCGCCGAATCAGTCGGGTACTGACAGTTTGTCTGAGAACGGGGGACGCATGGATGGACCGGCGATCGGGGCGGTCGCGATCGACCGTCACCCGGTGCCGGCCCTGATCCTCGCTTCGGCGCTGTGGGGCGGGGCGGTCAGCGCCGTGAAGTTCGCGCTCGGCGGCTTTGACGCGCTGACGCTGCTGACGATCGAGCTGCTGGCGGCGACCACGGTGCTGTGGGCGGCGCTGATCGCGGGCGGCTACCGGCCGCCACGCTCGTGGACGGTCGCGGTGGTCCTGGGCGTGCTCGAGCCGGGTCTGTCATACCTGCTCGAGGCCACCGGGCTAACGCAGACCGGCGCCGTCGACGGCTCGCTGATTTCCGGGCTCGAGCCGGCACTCGTCGTGCTGCTCGCGGCGCTGCTGTTGCGCGAGGCGATTGGTATCTCGACGGTGATGGCCGTCGTTGTCGGACTCGGTGGCGTGGCGCTGATCATGGACTCGGGCGGTGCGGCGTCGGCGATCGGCGACCTGCTGCTCGCCGCCGGCGTGCTCGCTGCCAGCCTCTACAGCATCGTCGCCAAGCGCTTCGACGACAACTCCGACGCGCTCGCTGTGACGGTCGGGCAGTTCACGGCGGCGTCGATCCTCTGCGCCTCGATCCTCGTCGGCCGTACGACCGTGACCGGCTCGATGCCGGATCTCACGGCCGCCTCGGGCTACTGGGTCGTCGCGGTCGCGGTCGGAGTGCTCGGCTTCGGCGCGAGCTTCCTGATCTACAACCGGGTGCTGTTCACCTGCCAGGCCGGCTGGACAGCGATCGTCCTCAACCTGATCCCGGTGTTCGGTCTGCTCGCCGCGGTCGGGGTCCTCGGCGAACGCCTCTCGCCGCGCTCCGGATTGGGGGCGCTGCTGCTCGGTGGCTCGGTGGGCGCCTTCTGCGTGCTCGACCAGCGGTACGAGGCGGCTGACCCGGTCACGGCGACTACGCCGGAGTCGCCGCTCGCGGCCGGCGCGCGTCTGGACTGATCCCGGCCGCTTCCGGCCGGGGCCGCTCCTCGGCGGTTGGCCTGCGAGATGTGGCGGGCGGCGGGGGCCGTCGCTCAGAGGTTGTGGTTGACGACCTCGACGTTGTGCCCGTCGGGGTCAAGGACGAACGCCCCGTAGTAGCCCGGGTGGTAGACGGCGCGCTCGCCGGGACCGCCGTGGTCCTCGTACCCCGCGGCGAGCGCGGCGGCGTGGAACGCCCGTACGGTCGCGTCGTCCTGCGCTGGGAACGCGATGTGGACGTGCTCGGTGAGCGGCCGCTCGTCATCGATCAGCGAGAAGCTGAAGTTCTCGCCGACCATCTGGACGTGGTCGGGCTTGTCCACGCCAATCCGCAGCCCGGCGTGCGGGGCGATCGTCGTATAGAAGCGCTTGGACGCGGTGGGGGCACGGACGCGGATCCAGAGGTGGTCGACGCGGCCGTCGGGTACGGGGTCCTCGCGCTCGGTATGCACCGCCTCCGCGCTGTTGCCGTCCGGGTCGAGCAGGAAGCCGCCGTAGTAGTCCGGGCCGTAGATCGTGCGCGGGCCCGGCGCGCCGTCGTCACGGTAGCCCGCGTCGATCCCCGCCTGCCAGAAGGCGTCCACGGCCTCTCGGGACGGCGCTCGGAAGCCGACGTGCAGGCCACGAGTCACGGGGTGCTCGCGGTCCGTCGGCCCGATTGCCCAGTCGTCCCACTCGACGAGCTCGGCGTCCGCGTAACTCGGCTCGACGCCCAGCGCGGAGAGGACGGTGCGGTAGAAGCGCTCGGACGCGGAGAGGTCCGCGACGGCAATTCCGACATGATCGAACATTCCGTCGAGGCTACCGTTGCGGTGAAGGTCCTGGTCGACGAGATACCCGCAATCGCAGGTTCACGACTTGGCTGGTGCCACGCGCCGGTCCAGGGTGCTCGGCAAGGTGGCTCGCGCTCCGAAGCGGGGAGGTTCGCTGGTGAGGCGAGGGCCACCGGCGGCACGGGCGCGCCGGCGGTCCCTTTGGGAAGAGACGGCTCAGGCGGCTTCCTCGAGCTCGATCGCCTCAGGGAGCGCCGCAGCCTCTTCGGTCTGCGTGGCACGGGTCGACAGCACCGTCACCGCCAACCCGATCGCCACGATTACGAGCACGGCGGCGATGCTGAAGGCCAGATGAAACCCACTCGTCAGCGAGCCTGCGAGCGAGCCGCCATCGTGCCGCACTGTGCTCGTGCGGCCGGCCGAGAGGGTGGCGAGGACGGCCAGCCCCAGTGCGCCTCCCACCTGCTGGGTGGTGTTGACCAAGCCGGAGGCCAGGCCGGAGTCCTCGGTGGTGGCGGCGGACATGGCCAGCGTCATCAGTGACGGGAACGCGATCCCGGCGCCGATCCCGAACAGCACCATCGTTGGCAGCAGGTCCGGCAGGTATCGGGCATGAACTGGGCTGGACCGTAAGAGGACAAGCCCGATCGCCACCAGTACCAGCCCCGGTACGAGCGTCTGCTTGGGGCCAAAGCGGCCCATCAGCCGCGCCGCGAAGCCCAACGACATCACGGCGATGCCGAGCGCGACCGGAAGGAAGGCCAGGCCGACCTGGATCGCGTCGTACCCCAGGACCCGCTGCATATAGAGCGCGCCCAGGAAGAACATCCCAAACAGTCCGGCCACCATCAGCACCTGGACCAGGTTGGCGCCGGTCACCGTTCGTGAGCGGAAGATCCGCAGTGGCACCAGCGGGCTGGCGGCTGTCCTCTGCCGGACGACGAATCCGGCGAGCAGCGCCGCCGCCGCCGCGCCGAAGCCGATCGTATGGACCGAGCCCCATGCGTAGTGGCTGGCCTCGACGATCGTATATACCGCGAGCATCAGGGCGCTCACCAGGAGGAGCGCGCCCGGAACGTCGGCCCCGCGGTCCAGCCCTATCCCGCGGTCATCGGGCAGCAGGCGAACGGCGAAGACGGCGGTTGCGATCCCGATCGGGAGGTTGACAAAGAAGATCCAGTGCCAGTTGATCTCCTGCGTGATCACGCCGCCGAGCAGCAGGCCGAGCGCGCCGCCGGCCGAGGCGACGAAGCTGTAGACGCTGATCGCCTTGGCCCGCTCATGTGGCTTGGGGAACATGGTCACGATCATCCCCAGGATCACAGCGGCGGTCATCGCGCCGCCGATGCCCTGAACGAAGCGGGCGCCGATCAGCAGCCCTTGGCTCTGCGAGATTCCGCACAGCATCGAGGCCGTGGTGAAGAGCGCCAGGCCAGAGAGAAAGATCCGTCGGCGCCCAATCAGGTCACCGAGACGCCCGACAAGCAGGAGCAAGCCACCGAAAGCGATCAGGTAGGCATTCACCACCCACGCCAGGCTCGACTGCGAGAAGTGCAGATCGCTCTGGATAGAGGGCAGTGCCACGTTCACGATCGTCTGGTCGAGGATGATCATCAGAAAGCCGGCGCACAGTGCCACCAGAGCAATCCAGCGGCTGCGGTCCGCGCCGGGCAATTGACTAACCGAGGCTTGGTGGTCATAAGAGGTCATCAACCATCTCCCATTGCATCGTTTCAAGAAACTACGTTACCAGATCATCTGTTACGGGATGATCTTGTGGCGTCCGATTCGTCGGCGACCAGGGGCGCCGCAATGATGGCCACGACCCGTCTTGTCCCGACCGGGCTCAATCGCCGTCCGCGGTTCCCCGCGCGCAGAGCTCAGAATCGACTAAGCCTCGCGCCCGCACATCGGGAGATCGCCGCGCGTTCGCGCGCTCGGGGCCTTAGCTATGAGCGGAGTGGCCCTTACGCCCGCCGGCGCACGGCGTGCTCACACGCGACCGGCTCTGAGAGCCGACCGCACGCCAGGCTGCCGAGGGCCCGCAGGAACACGTCGCGATCGCCGGCGCTGAGGTCCGAGAGCACATCCTCACGGACCCGGTCCATGATCGCCTCGGCCTCGTGCACCTTGCGTCTGCCCGCCGGCGTCACGGCAATCACGCGAACACGCCGATCGCCCGGCGAGGAGCGCCGCTCGGCCAGGCCAGCGGCCTCCAGCTCGTCCAGCGTGACCACCATCGTCGTCTTGTCTAGCCCTACCGCTCGCGCCACCTCACTCTGGGTGTACTCACCTGTCATCGCGGTAGCAAGCACGCTGTGAGCGCGCGGGGACATCCCCTTCTTCTCCAGCGCCGCGGTCAGCTCCGTGGTCAGCGCGTGACTCGCGCGGCCCAGCAGCCAACAGAGGTCCGACGTCAGCGGTGCCGGAGGCGAGGTGGTAGCCATAGCAGCAATGTTAGTCCGCGACGGGATGATCTCAAACTAGACGGTCTCGCCGACGAAAGGAGGTCAGTGCTGGCCGGCCTCGGGACCTGGTGCGCCGGCAGCCTCGCCGCTAACGGCGCTGCCTACGAGCGCGAGCTGCCGGGCTCTGGTCTTGGCTGCTCGGACGGCGTCGGTGAGGGCGTCAATGTCGTAGACGCCGTAATGGCGGCGGCCGTTGATGAAGAACGTGGGCGTGCCCGAGACGCCGCTCTCGTCGGCACTTGCGACGTCCTGACTGATGCGTGACGCGTGCTCGCGCCGCCGCAGCTCGTCGCGGAAGCGCTCGACGTCCAGTCCAAGGCCGGCGGCGTAGCGAGCGAGATCGCGCGGCCCCAGCGCGTCCTGATTGTCGAGCAGCATGTCGTACATCTCCCAGAACTTGCCCTGGGCTGCGGCAGCCTCGGCGGCCTCGGCGGCCAGCTGCGCGCTTGGGTGGACGTCGTTCAGCGGAAGGTGGCGCCACACGTAGCGCACGTCATCTCCGTGCGAAGCGAGCAGCTCACGGATCACGCGTTCGGCCTGGCCACAATAGGAACACTCGAAGTCGCCGTACTCCACGAGCGTCACCGGTGCACCGTCGGGGCCACGAATGTGATCGCGGTCAGCATCGACGTCATCGACCAGGTCGAGGATGTCCTCGGCGGTAGCGCCGATCTGGCGTGCTCGTAAAGCGCTCGGCAACCGGTTGATCACTCGAGTCATGACCCATGCGACCGCGGGCGCGACGAGCACTGTGGCGAGCGCACCGAGCTTCGCCTGATCGAGTCGTTCGCCCGTGAACGCCAGACTCGAGACCAGAAGCGAGACGGTGAAACCGATCCCCGCGCACGCGCCCGCCACGACGAGCACCGGCCCGCTGATCAGAGCGCGCGGCCCGTGCAGAAGGGGGCGAGACGCGATCCAGGAGCCGGTGAAGACGCCAATCGGTTTGCCGAACACGTACCCGATCAGGATCCCCAGCGTGATCGGCGAGGAAGCGGCGTCGCTGATCAACCTGCTCGTCAGATGGATCCCGGCGTTGGCCAGCGCGAACAACGGGACGATCACGTAGCTCGTCCAGGGGTGCAGGTCGTACTGGAGCCGCTCGTTGGGCGAGATTGCCGACTGCAGACTCTGCTGCGCCGAGCGCGCGAGCTCGGGCGTCGGCTGCTCACGGAACGATCGAGTCAGCGCGGTTGCCCGCTCAAGATCCTCGCGCGAAGGCGGGTACGCACTCGTCGCAAGTCCGATCCCCAGTCCGGAGATAACCGGATCAACCCCGGACTTGACCATCGCGACCCAGATCGCAACCGCCAGCCCGACGGAGATTGCGCGCCGCGCGAACCGCATGTAGCGCAACGCGATCAGTGCCACAAACAACGCGACCGCGACGCTCAAAGCCACGACCGAGACATGCTCGGTGTAGACGATCGCGATCACCACCAACGCCGCAAGATCGTCGACAACCGCCAGCGTCAACAGGAAGACACGGATCCGCGTCGCCGTCCGGGGAGTCACCAACGCCACCGCCCCGAGCGCGAAAGCGGTGTCGGTCGACATCGCGGCAGCCCAACCATGCGCGCCGGAGCCGCCGGCATTGAAGGCCAGATAGATCAGAACCGGCACTGTGATCCCGCCGATCGCCGCGACCACCGGAATCGCCAGCCGCTGCCGCTCGCGCAGCTCACCCAGATCAAGCTGACGCTTGGCCTCAAGACCCACGACGAGAAAGAAAAACGTCATCAGTCCCTCGTTGATCCAGTGGCGAAGGTCCATCGCGATTCCCGCGCTTCCCACGCGGACAGCCAATGTCGTCGTCCACACCGATTCATAGGAATGCCACCACGGAGAGTTCGCCCAGAGCAACGCCGCGATCGCAGCCCCCAACATCACCAACCCGCCACCCGTTTCGGTGCTCAGAAAGCTCCGGACAGGCGCAGCCAGGTTCCGGGCCCACGCGGTCCGGCCGCCATAGGTGATCGCGTCTGAACCGACGCTCATCGCGACGAGCAGACTACGCCGACTAAGTGCACCCGAGCTCCCGGGCCAAGCTCGGATGGGACGTTCTGGCGCATGGTGAGCGTCTTCAGTCGGCACTGGACAGTCCGCTCACCGACTGGAGAGACAATATGGCGGATCAGCTACATGACGGTTTCGCGCCAGGTGAATAGCGCCAAAGCGGTCGGTCTGCGTGTCGAGTCAAACATGGCGCTCGTCCTTACCAGCAGCGTTTGCTTACGGTCAAGGTCGGCTTTTCGATGGGCGGGGCGATCACTGCAGTCAAGGAGCTGCTGAGCGCAGTTGGGCTCAGCGACGTCGAGTCGATCGAGGCCAGGCGCTTTGGCCTCGGTGGCATCCTGATCATCAGGCCACGGGGCGGCGAGCCGATCAAGCTCGACTGCCGGGCTGGGCGTGCTCGCGAGTTTGTCGAGGCATTCAACCGAGCCGCGACCGCCGGCCTGACCGAGCCTGCCGGCCGTCGGTTGTCCGCCTCGTAACGATCACGGCGGATTTTGAGGAGGCGTCACTCGCGATCGGTTTGATCAGGTGGCAGGTGACGCTCCCAGTGACCACGATCTCCTGACGCCGGGCAGGCTTCGAGCACAGGCGGCGGAAGGAATCCGTTGCGCATGGCGTCCTGGGCATAGCGACAAAGCGAGCTGACGTCTGATGAGTTTGCTCGAGGACAGCGGCGCGTTGCGCCGGGCGTTCGACCGCCGTCGCTTTGAACCCCGAACACACGAGAGATCCGAACCGATGAGAGGACACCCTCAAACCACGCTGCACCCGGTCAAGACAACGCCGGTGGCGCGGTGGCGAGCCCGCGACCGACGCGGCTTGCTCCTCGCGGTGGTGATGGCGACGCTTGCGATCCCGGTCGCCGGCCACGAGCTGGTGTCCCCTGCCAGCACCGGTCGGGTGGACACCCGACCGGCCGCCGGCCGGCAACCTCTCGCCGCCTTTCCGATCGCGGCTAGGGCTCCCGTCTCCGCCGCGCTCGGTGCCCACGAGCCGGGCTACAGAGTGGTCGGGCTTCGGGCACGCAACCCAAGGCAGAGGCTGACCGCGAGCTTCTCACGCGTGGGCCTTTCGGTTGCGTCGGGCACGGCGCACTTGCGACTGAAGCTGATCGGGTACGGCCACGGCAGCGCACTGCGCGACGTCGGCTCGGTGGCACCACACCCCGCAGCCAACCGGGTTGACTACATGCACCGCGGCGTCGACGAGTGGTATGCGACCGGGCCGCTCGGCCTCGAGCAAGGTTTTGACGTGAGCGCGCGCCCGACGACGGACGGCGGTCCGTTGTCGCTGTCGCTCGCGTTCTCGTCCAATGCGCGCGCGTCGGTCGAACGCTCCGGCATCGTGGTTCGCGGCCACGGCGGCGAGTTGCGCTACAGCGGGCTGGCAGCCAGCGACGCACGTGGCCGATCGCTGCACTCGTGGCTCCAGGTGCGCTCGGGCCGACTGCTGATCCACGTGGACGACCGTGGCGCCGCCTACCCGGTGCGGATCGACCCTCTCATCCAGGCGGCGGAGCTGACCGCGAGCGACGGTGCCGCGGGCGATGCCCTGGGCCTGAGCGCGGCGGTGTCGGGTGACACGATCGTCGCGAGCGCACCCTTTCACGACGTCGGCACAGGCGCACAGCAGGGCGTCGTCTATGTGTTCGTGAAGCCTGCCTCGGGGTGGGCCAACGCAACTCAGACCGCGCAGCTGAGAGCCTCAGACGCTGGGCCAAACGACGTGCTCAGCTCGGTCTCGATCTCGGGCGACACGATCGTCGCCGGCGCGGCCGGTCACCACGTCGGAGCCAACTCGGGCCAGGGCGCGGTCTACGTCTTCGTGAAGCCCGCTTCCGGCTGGACCGACGGAACCCAGACCGCCGAGCTGACTGCCTCCGACGGCGCGACCAACGAGAGTCTCGGTAACGCCGTCTCCATATCAGGGGATACGGTGGTCGCCACTGCGCCCGGCCACAAGGTCGGCGATCATGCCCAACAGGGCGCTGCCTACGTGTTCGTCAAGCCCGTCGCGGGTTGGGCGAACGCAACCCAGACCGCGGAGCTGACAGCCTCTGATGGCGTCGCGGGCGACTCACTCAACGCAGTCTCGATCTCGGGCGACACGATCGTCGCCGGCGCTTCCCTGCACCAGGTTGGCGCCAACAAGGAACAGGGCGCCGGGTATGTATTCGTCAAGCCCGACTCGGGCTGGGTGGATGCGACGCAGACCGCGGAGCTCACGTCTTCTGACGGTGCCGCCGGGGACCTGCTCGGCCTGACGGCCGCGATCTCCGGCGACACGGTGGCCCTCGGGGCGCCGTTTCACCAGGTCGACCTCAAACAGGAAGGCGCGGCGTACGTGTTCGTCAAGACCGTCCTGGGCTGGAGCGGCCACCAGACCCAGAATGCGGAGCTGACCCCGTCGGACGGCGCCACCAACGATCGGTTCGGGGCTTCGGTTGGCGTATCAGGCAACTCGGTCATCGTCGGCTCGATCGCGCATCAGGTCGGGGCCAATCCAGGCCAGGGCGCCGCGTACCTGTTCACGCGGCCGGGCAACACCTGGACGAGCACGACCGAGGCTCAGGAGTTGACCGCCGCGGATGGCGCTACCAGCGACCTGTTCGGCGATCCTGTGGCGATCTCGGGCAACGTCGCCGTTGTCGGCGCGCCGCTTCGCCCAAACGGCACAGCCCGCGGCGCGGTATACGTCTTTGGCCTGCCACCGACAACCAATATCGTGACGCCCACAGGCGGCGCAAGCTTCACGCAGGGTCGCATCGTGCGCGCCTCCTACTCGTGCACGGCCCCCTCGGGCGCGACGATCACAGCCTGCTCGGGACCGGTTCCAAGCAGCGCGCCGATCGACACCGCCACGCTCGGCCGGCACTCGTTCACGGTCACCGTCGTTGACACCGACGGCATACGCGCCACCCGGACGGTGACCTACAACGTCCTGCCGCCCGCACCGAAGACCACGCTCAAGCCGTCGATCACCGCACTGCGGCAATCGGTGTCGACTTGGCGCGAACCCGGCAAGCTGCCGAAGATCGCCCGCAGGCCCAGGCTGCCGATCGGCACGACATTCTCGTTCGCGCTCAACCAGCCGACCGCCGTGACATTCAGCTTCAGCTCGCGCTCATCCGGCCGCAGGGTCCATGGTAGGTGCGTGAAGCGCCGCATCCGAAACGAGCACGCGGCGCGCTGCACACGGACCATCGCCGCGGGCGGGCTGAGGCTTACAGCGCATGCGGGCGCCAACAGGGTGCATTTCGCGGGCCGTATCTCGCGCGCGAAGAAGCTGCCTCCCGGGACCTACACGCTCAGGGTCACAGCCACGGACACGGTAGGACAATCAACATCGGCCCACGTGCTCCGCTTTACGATCGTGAAGTAGAGCCATAGGACGAACGAGGCTCGGCGAGCTCGTCCCGGGCAGTCCCTGCGACGCCGCGCTCGCGCCGATCAGCAGGCGAACATCCCGGATCGCCAGTAATCGCGGTACGCCCGGGCTGTCCTGAACACTGCTCCTCCCCCATAGACGACGGCAGCTCTAGGGCGAGCAAGAGCTCGCTCGCGCCGGCGGCGCGATTGTCTGTGCTGGGCCTGTAGCTGGCACGGGCCGAGGGTTTCGATGCTGAGTTCGCATCAGCTGAGGCTGGTTGGGGTTGACGGCGGGCGCTCCCTTGAGACACTCGCAGCGATGAGTCGGGTTTTTATCACCGGGTCCGCCGACGGCCTCGGGTTGATGGCAGCGCGGTTGTTGATCGCTGATGGCCACGAGGTCTTCCTACATGCACGCTCCCGCGCGCGTGGAAAGGAGGCGCTACTGGGTGCAGCTGGCGCTGCGGGGGTGCTTGTGGGCGATCTGTCGAGTATCCGTGAAACGCGGGAACTCGCCGACTCGGTGAACGCGGAGGGTCGGTTTGACGCCGTGATCCACAACGCTGGCGTCGGCTATCGAGAGCGACGAACTGAGACCGAGGATGGGCTGGAGCACGTGTTTGTGATCAATGTCTTGGCGCCCTTCCTGCTCACCGCGTTAGTCGAGCGCCCCGACCGGCTGATCTACCTAAGCTCGGGCATGCATCAGTCCGCGGATCCGGACTTCGCTGATTTGCAGTGGGAGCAGCGGCGCTGGAACAGCGCGCAGGCTTACGCCGACTCCAAGCTGCTGGACGCGGCCCTGGCGTTCATGGTCGCCCGACGATGGCCGGAGGTATCCGCCAACGCGGTGGAGCCCGGCTGGGTGGCGACGAAGATGGGCGGGACCGGAGCGCCAGACGACATGGCGCAGGCTCCGCTGACCCAGGTGTGGCTGGCCGTGGACTCCGAGACGGCCGACATCACCGGCGGCTACTTCTACCATCGCCGACCGCGGCGTCCGGCCCCGCTCGCTCAGGACAGGGACGTTCATCAGCTGCTGCTCGAGAGCTGCTCATCGTTGACCGAGGTCGAGCTTCCGGCGTAAAAGACTGTGCGAGCGCGGCTCGCGGGGAAGACGCTTCACGAGCCCCATCACGCCACCACCATCGACGAAAGGAGCCCTCATGGCTCACATTCAAGAGAATCGAATTGCTCGACCCGCCGATCGCGAAGGCCAAGAGCAAGCTACGGCGAGCGACGGTCTTGACAGGGCCAGGCACCGCTTTCGCCTCGAGCCGCGCTGACGCTCTCGCCTAGGGTCGCTCCTGAAGGTCGCCGGCGTCATCCTGCGCGTGATCTGACACGGGCCGGCGCCGTAGTCGATTCACTCCCCGGCGCAGGTTTTGAAACCTAGGGCGTACGGCCGTAGTCGATTTACTCCCCTCCGCGCAGGTCTTGAACCTACGGCCGGCAGCCGTAGTCGATTTACTCCCCTCCGCGCAGGTTTTGAACCTACGGCCGGCAGCCGTAGTCGATTCACTCCCCTCGGCGCAGGTTTTGCGCCTACACCAAGCCCCGGCCTCGACCGGGGCATAGTTACAGCCACTTCTCGATGCCGCCGGTGGGTCTCGAACCCACGACCTTCGTATTAAAAGAGGGCCATGAGCAGGGGCTTTTCCGTTAGGTACGGGTCTTTACGTCTGGTTGGACGGGACTGGATGACCTCAGAATTGCTGAGTCGGGGACAAAGTTCGGGACACGATTTCGATTCTCTCGATACGCAATCGCTTAGCTCGCTGTTGAAACCCGGGGACCTCCTACCACAGGTCGACCGGGGCGGGCCGGTCCCTGCCATCAAGCCCGAGCGGACCACGGTCAGAGGCAGCGCGTCAGGGCCTAGACCCCCTACGGCCGAGAAGCGCGGATTCCCGGTCCGGTTAGATGCGCGCGCTAATTCGCCCGCGGCAGCTCTCGGCGAGATATGCCTCGAGGGCGCTCTGGCTGAAGCGCAAGGCTCGCCTGATTCCGAGGTACGGCAGTCGGCCGGTGCGGGCCAGGTCATAGATGGTGGATACCGGCAGCCGCAACCGGGGCATCCGAAGCCAGCCGTCCCCACCGTCTCGGCCGATCACCGTCGGATCGACAAAGCCCCCGACAGGGCTTGGTTAGCGGTTGCTCGACAGCTGCCGGGGCGATTGGCCCGCCGAAATAGCCCTTGGGCGTCGGCGTTCGCCGCCGGCGACACGCCCAGCACTCGTGATTGGTCTCTGGGAGTTACGACCCCGTGTCTTCTCGGGCGTTGGCGTGGCTACAGGGAGCCGTGCGTGGCGATGTCCGCCACGGCCAACGCCACGCCAACGGACAGCGCGGTTGCGAGTGCGAGTGCCACGATAGGCGTGAAGGGCGGCGATGGGCGAGCAACCTTGATGCGAGCTCCATGGACCCAGAGCACGAGACTGACCGCAGCGAGGTACGCGCCGACCAGGAGATCGCCGGGGTCCCAGCGTGGCGTCGTGGCCGCAGCGACGAGGCCAACACCGATGGCTGCGGCCAGTGTCACGCGTGCCGTCAGCTCCCATTCACGGGCACGCCGTACCTGAGCGGGATCGGCGCTATGCCACCGCGGCAACCGCATTACTCCCAGACCATACAAGCGCTCCGATGAACGGCCGCACCGGTGTCGCGATGCGATTGCGCGTGATGTCCACCGCGCAACGGCGACGTTCTCGGCAGGCTTGTCACAGAGCGACCGTCACTACGATCGCGACCCCCGCGGTGAGCACCGTCGCCGCTGTCAGCAGGCTCAGCGCGCCAGTCTGATGGTGCGGGTACGCGCCGACGATCCGGCGGTCATCGTAAATCGCGCGTCCATGGCGCCACGTCAGCATCGCCAGCAACGCCATGATAATCGCGCTTGCGACGCCGACTGTGTCGAGCCCCGCGAGGAACGCTCCGCGGGCGATCAGCGTCCCGCTCGCCGCCATGTTCAACGCCGACCGCGTCCAAGCTAGAGCGGTTCGCTCGCGTGCAAGCGCAGGATCGTCCAGTTTGGCCGCAGGCGTCCCGGCGGTACTGCTCGAGCTCTCGGAGCCGTTGGGGCTCAATGCGCAATCCGGTCGACGACGGCGATGATCCCGCCGAGCACAGCGATCAGCGCGATCCCTCCAGTGAGCACACGCGGCATCCACGAGTAGCGCAACGGCTGCGCTAACCGCATCGCCCGCTCGTTGTCCTCCCAATGCAGGAAGCTCGCGATCGCGAGCGCTGCGCCGAGCACGATCAACGGCACCGCGATCACTAGACGCAAGCCGTGAAGGTTGAAGCGCAGAAACTGAGCCGCTGCTAGGCCGGCGGCGATCAGCGCCAGCGCGGTTCGGTTCCACGCCAAGAACGTGCGTTCGTTAGCGAACGTAAACCGCGGATCGGGGTTGCGCCCAGTCCGCTCGAGCCACCGCTCGCGCCGTGCACGCGAGGCCAGCCACCGCCGCAGCCTCCCACGATCACCGGCCGGCTCGCTGCCGACAGCGTCCGCTTCAGGCTCAGCCGTGCTGGTCTCATCGCTCGGCTCGGCGTCGGTCTCGGACGGACTCTTGCCCATGACCCAATTGTCCCGCCTCCAGGCGACGACCTGATCCGCGACCAGCCGGTGGTCTCCGGCCCGGCGATCCAGGCCGCACCCCAGGACTCGCGGGGCGCGGGCATGTTCGGAGCTTTCGTTCGCGACCTCCCGGTTTTGCAGCTCCGACAGGTGCTCAAGTCTCGGCGCGCAATTCTCGCATTCCGAGCCGATCCCGTTTCCAAGGTTCTCGGTCTCAGAGTCTGCGTGATGCGTCGCGCGGCAACTCGGCGCCGATATGCCGTGCTCTTCGGTTCAGCGGCGGGCGACGGGCAGGTTGGCCCGGTTCCAGGCGATCAGTCCGCCGCGCACGCTGACGGCGTCGTACCCGGCCTTGACCGCGATACGGGTCGCACACGAGCTGCGGGCGCCGGAGTGGCACAGGAAGGCGATCGCTCGGTCGCGGTCGAGCTCGTGAAGGTGGTCGCGGAGTTGGCCCACGGGAATGTTTTGCGACCCGTCGATGCGTCCGCGTCGCACCTCGCCCGGCTGTCGCACGTCGACCAAGACGAGCTCGCGCCGTCCCAGACGGTCGAAGGCCTCAGCGGGACTGATCGACGGGGTCCGCGCGAAGAGCATCAAGACGCTCGACGGGCACTACGCGGTCGCAGCCACTGACGCTGCGCGTTCGACCACATTGGTCAGCCGTCGGCGTATCTCGCTGGCGGTCTCGGCGAGCTCGTCGTTACCGACGATCGAGAGCATCCGCTCGGCGTCGATGGCCGCGATGTGGGTGTCGCCGTGTCGCCGGTAGACGACTACGTTGCACGGAAGCAGAGCGCCGAGCTCGGGTTCGGCCTCGATGGCTGCGTGGGCGAGGGTTGGGTTGCACGCGCCGAGGATCAGGTAGGGCTCGCGGTCGACGCCGAGCTTCTTCTCGAGCGTGGCCTGCACATCGATCTCGCACAGGACACCGAACCCCTCCGCCGCGAGTTCCTCGCGTACTCTGGCGACGGCTTCTGCAAACGTCTGATCTGTCGTCGTGCTCAGTGTGTAGCTGCTGTCAACGTGGGACATGCTGCCTCCAGTTCCTTTTGCTTTGCCTTGACCGCCTTGGCGCGCTGCTCGGCAGCGTCGGGCGGTTCGCTGAACTGCTCGTCGAGGTAGGCGAGGATCGCCTGCTCGCCGCCAATCGGTTCGCCGTCGGCGACCAGCACAGGGATCTCGCCGGCACCGGTCGCGCGGAGTAGCTCGGTTCGAGCATCGCGCTCCACGGGCACCTGGTGGGTGGTGTAGGTGAGGCCGAGCTCGGTCAGGCGCTGGCGGACCCGGTGCGAGGCGGGACACCATTCCGTCTGCCACAGCTCGAGCGTCGAGGTTGTCGACATGGTCGGTGGCTTGTTCATGAGTGGCCGAAGGTGACGGCGGGGAGCACGCGGCGCGCCCACGCCGGCAGGTACCAGGCCGAGCGTCCCATCAGACGCAGCAGCACGGGGAGCAGCAGCAGCCGCACGAGTGCCGCATCGAGGAACACGGCGACGCCGAGGATGATTCCCATCTCCTTGGGCGGCAGCGGACCGGAGAGCGCGAACGTGAGGAACACCGCCACCATCACGGCGCCCGCGGCGAAGATCACACGGCCCGAGTGCGCGACGGCACCAACCATCGTCTGCTTTGGGTCGTGCGTGTGGTCCCAGTGCTCCTTGGCCGCCGAGAGCAGGAACACGGTGTAGTCCATCGAGATCGCGAAGATCATGGCGAAGAAGAACACGGGGCCCCAGGCGTCGAGGAACCCCTGGGGCTGAAAGCCCAGCAGCGAGTGCAACGCGCCGTCCTGGAACACCCACTTCGCCACCCCAAACGCGGCGCCGGTGGCCAACAGGTTGGTCAGCACGGCGACCGCCGCCAGCAGGGGCGCCTGCAGCGCAATCAGCAGCAGCAGGAATCCGAGCGCCAGCACCACCCCGATGACCAGCGGCGTCTTGGCCGACAGGGCCGCCTGGAGGTCGTGGTTCTCGGCCACCGCACCGCCGATCAGGGTTCCGGCCGGGAGCTCAGAGCGCAGGCGGTCGATCGTCGTGCCGACAGCCGGGTTGGACGGATCCTGCCTCGGGATCGCCGAGATCAGCGTGTAGCCGCCGCCGGTCTGGGTGGGCATCACCGCGGCCACGCCGGCGTCCCGGGCGACGACCGCCCTCGCGGTCGCGGCGCGGGCCGACGGGGTGACGATCTGCAGCGGGCCGGTGGCGCCCGGCCCGAACGCCGCCTGGACCTGGTTGTAGCCGACGCGAGAGCTGTCTGAGGTCGGAACGACCTTGATCGACGGCATCGCGGTCCTCAGCTGGGTGACCGGCAGCGCCAGCCCGACCAGGATCACCAGAGCGAGGACTCCCCAGCGCACAGGCTGGCGCCACAGCCGTTCGCCCCAGCGTTCAAAGCGCGGCGAGTGATGCTCGGCGGAGTGCGCCCACGGGAGCGCCAGCTTGTCGACGCGTGGACCCAGCTTGGCCAGCACGGCGGGCAGCAGCGTGAGCGTCGCCGCGAGCACGAACAGGACTGCCAGCATGATCCCCAGGCTCATCGAGCGAAACGCCGGTGACGGGACCAGCATCACCGCGGTCAGCGAGATCAGCACCGTGATGCCGGAGAACAGCACGGCCTTGCCCGCCGTGTCCATCGTCACTGCGGTGGCCTCGACCGCCGAGAGCTTATGGCCGAAATACGCGCCGCGGAACCGGTGCACGATGAACAGCGCGTAATCGATGCCGAGCGCGAGCGCGAACATCAGCGCGAAGTTCATCGCCCAGATCGAGATCGGCATAACCAGCGTGCCCAGGTAGAGCATCCCGGCCGCCGAGGCCAGTCCGATCATCGTCAGCATCAGCGGCAGTCCCGCGGCGACGAGCGAGCCGAACGCGAGCATCAGTATGGCGAGGGTGACCGGCCAGGAGATGATCTCTGACTTCATCATCGCCGTGCGGTTGGCCGCGTTGAAGTCTGACCACATTCCGGCGGCGCCGGTCAGGTGAACCTGAACGCCATGGCCCGACAGGGCCGCCAGCTTGCCCTTGAGTGAGTCCGCGGCCTTGACCATCGCGTTGGAGCTCTTGGCCGCGCCCGCCTGGACGATCGCCGTATGGCCGTCACGCGAGATCGATACGCCGGCCGCCGGCGGCACGACGCTACGGACCGAATTATTGGCGCGCAGGGCCGCCTCGACGTTCGCAATCGCGGTCTTGAACGCCGGGTCTGCGACCGTCTGGGTCGGCGAGTAGACGACCGTCATCAGTCCGTAGCTCGAGAGGCCCCGGAAGTCCTTGTTGATCAGCTGCCGGGCCTGCACCGACTGCGATCCGGTCGTCTCCCAGCCGGCGCCCGAGAGAGCGTTCTCGACCCGCGGGGCGAAGAAGCCGAGCCCGAACGCGACCACCAGCCAACCCACCAGCACGATCCGGAAGTGAGTCGCGGTGTAGCGGCCGAGTCGGCCGATCGGACCGACATTCCGCGCGTGCGGGTACTCCTCCTGGACGGGCAGTGCGCCGAGGCGCGGGTCCTTGAGCGCGCTCATCAGACGCTCACCGCCTTCGGGCCCGGGGCGACGGTCGCTTCAGCGTCTCTCGTGGCGATGCGGTCGAGCGCGTCGACCAGCTGCTCGGCGCCGATGACGCCGGCCTGGGCGGCGATCGGCTCACCGTCACGCAGCACAATCAGCGTGGGGATCGAGCGGATCGCGTAGCGGGCAGCGAGCGCCGGCTCGGCGTCGACATCGACCTTGGCGAAGCGATAGTTCGGCCGCAGCGCGGCGGCGCGCTCGAACTGTGGAGCCATTGCCCGGCACGGGCCGCACCAGCCGGCCCAGAAGTCGATGACCGTGACGCCGTCGGCGAGGGCCGAGTCGGGTGTCGTGTCGGTGAGGTGCTCGATCGTTGCGTCCATGTGTGTCGGGTCCTTGGTTGCAGTGGTGAGGGTCAGAGGACGAGCGCGCCGCGCTTGCGGCTGGTCAGGAAGATCCGCTCGAACGCGAGCTTGGCCCAGTGGGCTTGCGGTCCGGCCATCAGGTGCGCGGTCGGTGTCTTGCCGCCCGCCTGACCGTTACGGGCGAGGACGTGCTCGGCCTTGAAGATCACGCCGTTGTTGCCGGCGTCCAGCACGCAGACTGCGCCGAGATCCTCGATCGGCATCAGCTCGTTGTGGGTACCGTCGAGGTCGGCAGCGATGTTGTGCGCGGCGACCTTGGCCATCGTCTCGGTCATCTGGCCGGTCTTTGGCACCCCAGCGGGCACCGGCGTCGGATCCGGCGGGGCGATCGCGATCGCGACCCCGGCCGCGAACACGTCACGGTGTTCGGGGTGGCGAAACTGCTCATCGACGGGCACGAACCCCATCGGGTTGGCCAGCCCGTCGGCGAGCGCGACGGCGTCGACACCGGCGAAGGGGGGCACAATCATCGAGTAGGCGAACGGGAGGATGCGGCCGCTCTCAAGCTCGATCTCGCCTTGGCGGACGTCCTTGATCACCGTGTTCGGCAGTCCTTCGATCCCGTGGCGGCCGAAGAACTTCTCGACCAGCTTCTCCGAGCCACCGACCCCGCCGAGCCCGAAGTGACCGAGGAACGGCTCCGCGGTGACGAACGTGACCGGTGCCACGTCCTCGAGCCCGGCCTTCTTGATCCGGTGGCAGACGTTGAACAGGAACTCGTAGGACGCGCCGAAGCACGACCCTCCCTGCGCGGTTCCGATCACGACCGGCCCAGGGTTCTCCAAAAAGCGACCCCATGCGTCGCGTGCGAGCAGCGAGTGTTCGAGGTTGCAGACCGACTGGGTGTGGCCGCCGTGCGGGCCCAGCCCCGGCACCTTCTCGAACGCCAGTCGCGGGCCCGTTCCGATGAACAGCTTGTCGTAGCTCAGCCCCTGGCCCGAGCTGGTCGTGACCAGGTGCGCGTCGAGATCGATGCCGGTGGCCGCCTCGTTGACGAAATGGATCCCCTTGCCGGCGTACACGGGGGCGAGCGGGAAGGTGATGTCCTTGGCGTCGCGGATCCCGAACGGCAACCAGATCAGCGACGGGATGAACGTGAAGTCAGGCCGGGGGTCGAGCACGACGATCTCGTGTCGCTCACCAGCGCGTTTACGCAGTTCCAGGGCGGCGGTCAGACCCGCGAAGCTCGAACCCAGAATGACGACTCGTTTGCGACTGGCCATGACTCAAGCTCCTTCTGCTAAGTCACCCAATGGACGACTAAACAACTGTAAAGTGGTGAATGAGTCGAGCGTAGCACCCACGATCATCAATGTCAACTACACAACAGTTCGGTTGTGATACGATGAGTTCGTGAGCAACCCGGCCACCGTCCACCCCTCCCTTCCTGAGCCGCTGATTGAGCTCGTCGCCCAGCGCTTCCGCGTGCTCGGCGAACCGATGCGCATAAAGCTGCTCGATCGGCTACGCGACGACGACGCCACCGTGTCAGAGCTTCAGGAGTCCCTCGGCGCCAGCCAGCAGAACGTCTCCAAGCACCTCGGGATCCTGCACGCCGCCGGAATGGTCGCCCGCACCAAAGACGGCAACCGCACCCGCTACTCGATCAGCGACCACACCGTCTTCGAGCTCTGCGACCAGGTCTGCGGGGGGGTGCGCCGGCAGCTCCAGGAACTCGACGCGATCCTGCAGCCGAGCTAACTAACCCGCGTCGCCGCGTGGCTGTCGGTGATGACCACTCCGAGCTCGGCAAGCAGATCCCGCACGCGGTAGGCGATGTCGCCACGAATGCGGCGGATCTCCTCGATCGACGCGCCCAACGGATCGCCAACGCGCCAATCGGCGTGCCGAGCGTGGGGTGGGATCTCGACGACGCCGACACTGTGGCCCAGCGTCACGATCACGTCGGCTCCGGCCAGGACCTCGTCGGTGACCGGGCGCGCGAACTGCCTGTCGGGATCGAGCCCGAGCTCTTCGATCGCGACTCGCTCGCCCGGGTCGACTGGACGATCTACGGCGGTTCCCGCGGCATGCACGCTCACTCGCCCCGCTGAGATGAGGCCGGTCAGGGCTGCGGCGATCTGACTGCGTCCGCCGCCGCTCAGGCTGACGAACACGACATCCCAGTCCGCGTCGGGCTCCTGCCGGCTGGCGCGAGCGATCGCCTCCAGGCGCTCACGGGTGAACCGGTACGCCATCAACGGCACGAAGTCGAACACCGTGGCCGTCGCGAGCACCCGTTCTCGGGAGTCGATCATGATCTCCTCGATCTGTCCGCGGGAGAACTGGCCGGCGAACTCAGAGCACAGATCGTCGACCATCCACCGGAGCTGATGGGCCATCGCTGGATCAATCGGATCGGTCATGGGCGAACCTCCCTGGTCGCTGCGCGGATCCGGTCCCGCGGACGTGATTTGAAGCTGACTCGTGAGGCAGGGATTCCATGCGGTTGCGAGTAGACGCAGCGAGTGGGACGGCGACCAGCGTGCTGAGACCGAGCGCTGCGAGTGCCGCAGTCAGACCGTGTCCAGCGTCCGTGGCATTGGTGTGCGCAACCGCCTGACCCGTCACACCTGCCACGGTCGTAAACAGTGCGCCCGTGACCGCGATCCCGAGCGCCGTTCCAACACCGCGGGCCATGTTGAGCATGCCGCTGACAACCCCCACATGGCCCGCAGGCGAGGCAGACATGACCATCGTGCTGTTGGCAGGAATAACGGCGCCAAAGCCGACCCCGGCGAACGCCAGGCCAAGCAGAACCCCCGCCGTGCCATGGTGCCAAGCGACCTCGAGAAGCCCGACCCCGGCGAGGATCAGTCCGCCCACGGTGAGCCGTCGACTCCCGAGTCCGTCGACGAAATGGCCGGCTATCGGCGCGCCGATGCCGATCGCCAGCGGAAGCACTGCGAGCTCCAGGCCCGCGCGCAACACGCTGACGTGTTGAGCCGCAAAGAAGTATGGAACGACGAACAGCGTCCCGAACAGCGCCAGATACGAAGCCAGTCCAGTGCCCAGCCCGATCGCCAGCGCGGGACGGCGGAGGATCGAGAGATCGATCAGCGGGGTGTCGATCGATCGCTCGCGCTTGATGAACCCGACGGCTGCGAGCAGCCCAGCGGCGAGAGCGGCGAGCAAGGCGACGTCGCGAAAGCCGCCTCGGGTGGCGAGCGAGAGATACAGGAGCGGGCCGGCAGCCACGACCGCGAGGAGAACGGCACCAAGGCGGTCTGAGGCACTGATACGCCTGCGTGAGCGGCTACGCGGCAGCAAGAACCAACCCAGCGCGAGCCCGACCGCGCCCGCAGGGAGGTTGACCAAGAAGATCAGACGCCACCCGCCCAGCGACAGCAGCACGCCCCCGATTGCTGGCCCGAGCGCGAGACCGAGCGCTTGGGCGCCGCCCTGGGCTCCGATCCCGCGCCCGAGTGACGACTCAGGCATCGCCTCGGCGATCAGGGCCACGCTGTTGGCCTGGAGCATCGCCGCGCCCAGGCCCTGCAGCACGCGCGCGGCAACCAGCAGCCAGAGCGCGGGCGCGAGCCCGCACAGCGCCGAGCCGGCGGTGAACACGGCGAACCCGTAGACGTACAGGAGCTTTCGCCCGACAGCGTCGGCTAGCCGCCCGACGGTCGTGACAGTCGCGACGAGGACGAGCAGGTAGGCGAGCGCAACCCATTCGACCGCGCCGACGCTCACATGCAGCTCACGGCCGATGCTGGGCAGCGCGAGCGTCACGATGCTCGCATCGAGCTGACCCATGAACGCGCCGATGCAGACCGTGCCGACGACAAACCAGTGCGCGCGCGGGCTCGCACGCACGAGAGCAGGCCTTCGCGGCTCGCGCAGCAGCTGACTGCTGAGCGAGCCGACGCCGCGTGGTTGGTCGAGAACACGGCCCACGTTGTTTGATTTCAGCGAGCTGCGTTAGATAGGTCAAAGACCGATATTGGATACTCTTGACTGTAAATTGCTATGGATGAGCGTCGACTTCGATACTTCCTCGCGGTCGTCGACGAGGGCAGCGTCACCGGCGCCGCCGGACGCCTGCGAGTCGCGCAACCATCGCTCTCACAGGCCCTGCGCGCGTTCGAGGCCGAGCTCGGCACAAGGCTCTTTCACCGCGTCGGCCGCGGGCTGCAGCTGTCGTCGGCTGGCCAGGCGCTCATCGGACCGGCCCGCCAGGTCCTGCGGGCGATGGAAGAGGCGCGATTGGCCGTCACCGATGTCATGGAACTCGCCAGCGGGACGCTCGATATCGCCGCGCTCGCAACCCTGGCAGTCGACCCAATGGCGCCGCTCATCGGCCGGTTCCGTGAACGCCACCCCGGTGTTCAGATCCGCGTCCTTGAGCCGGAGAGCGCCGACGGCGTCCGGGCGCTTGTCGGCGACGGAACCTGCGAGCTCGGGGCCGCGCACCTCCCTCTCTCCGGCGACCAACTCACCGCCCACCCCCTCGGCGAGCAAGAGTTGCTGCTAGTGCTGCCGCCCGACGCCGCGCGCGCGACCACAGGCCCGATCGCCGCGCGCGAGCTGGCGCGGACGCCTCTGGTCGTCAGCCCGCCGGGAACCTCGACGCGAATCCTGCTTGAGCAGGCATTCGACGCGGTTGGCGTGACGCCACAGATTGCTGTGCAGACAGCAGCCCGCGAGGCGATCGTTCCGCTCGTGCTCGCCGGCGCGGGCGCCGCGCTCCTGCCGGCGCCGTTAGCGCACGAGGCGCAACGACGCGGCGCGATCGTGCGCGCCGCCCGACCGAAGATCACCCGGACCGTCGGGCTAATCCACCGCCGCGGCCCGCTATCCCCAGCAGCGACCGAGTTCCTGAGGGTCTCAACGAGCGAGCGATATGCAGGAGCTTCCCAGTGCCGCCGGTGGGGCTCGAACCCACGACCTTCGGATTAAAAGTCCGCTGCTCTACCAGCTGAGCTACAGCGGCGGACCCTCATCATGGCGCACACGCGCACGCGGGCGTCAGCCCGCCGCGGGCCGCACGGGCCCACTACCCGAGGTAGGCGACCGCCTCGATCTCGACCATCATCCGCGGGTCGATCAGGCCGCTGACGCCGACCATCGTCATCAGCGGCCGGATCTCGCCGAAAAACTCCCCGTGCGCGCGGCCGACCTCCTCATAACGGGAGATGTCGGTCACGTAGATGC
Source organism: uncultured Solirubrobacterales bacterium (assembly GCA_963770885.1). Taxonomy (GTDB): domain Bacteria; phylum Actinomycetota; class Thermoleophilia; order Solirubrobacterales; family Solirubrobacteraceae; genus Palsa-465. The sequence continues at coordinate 58,849 of CAVYRI010000012.1, forward strand.
GGGTCTCGACGACGTCGTTCAGGGTCGCGCCGCCCCGGCCGAGCTCGTGCTCGATCTTGCGCAGGATCGCCAGCGTCTGCTCATACGGGGTCTCGCCGTGGACGGCGCCGTACTCGTCGACCGACGTCGTGCCGCCGACGCGCACGTAGTCGCCCGTGAGCGACCACCCGGCTGAAGCCGAACTGGCCCTCGAACGGAGAGGGCGGGTCGCCTGTCAGGCGCTCGATCAATGGCGGAAGTGCCGGCGGCTGGTGAACACCATCGCGGCGCCGGCGCGGTCGACGGCCTCGACGCGACAGGTGGTCGCGGACCGAGCCGCCCGGCTGGATGATCGCGGTCACGCCGGCCTCGAGCGCGAGCTCGGCGCCGTCGGCGAACGGGAAGTAGGCGTCGGAGGCCATCACCGCCCCCTCGACCCCGTCACGGGCCTTCTCGATCGCCGAGCCGCACCGCGTCGACGCGGCTCATCTGCCCGGCGCCGACGCCGATCGAGGCGAGGTCGCGCGAGAAGACGATCGCGTTGGAGCGGACGTGCTTGCAGACCTTCCAGGCGAACGAGCAGCTCCTGCCACTCGGTCTCGGTCGGGCGGCGCTCGCTGACGACCTGCATCTCGCTGCGCTCCTCGAAGTCGATGTCGCGATCCTGGACGAGCATGCCGCCGACGACCTGGCGCAGCTGCGGCTCGATCAGGTTGGTCGTGCGCCGCTCGTGGTCGTCGAGGATTCGCGTGTTCGGCTTGCTCCGACAGGACCTCGAGCGCTCCGCCCTCGTACCCGCGCGCGAACAGGACCTCGATGAACTGCTCAGACAGCGCCTCGGCGAGCTCCTCGTCGACGGAGCGGTTGAGGCAGACCACGCCGCCGAACGCCGACATCGGGTCGCAGGCGAACGCCCGCTGGTAGGCCTCGATCGCATTCGAGCCGACGGCCACGCCGCACGGGTTGTTGTGCTTGATGATCACGCACGCGGGGATCTGGAACTCCCCGAGCAGCAGCCGGCCGGCGTCGAGGTCGAGCAGGTTGTTGAACGAGATCGGCTTGCCGCCGAGCTGCGAGACCATCGACAGGACGTGGGTCCGTGCGCCGACCTGCTCGTAGTAGGCGGCGCGCTGATGGGGGTTCTCGCCGTAGGGCAGCTCGAGCACCTTCTCGAACGCGCGCACGAGCAGCGGCGGGAAGTCCTCGCGCTTCTCCTGAAACCAGCGCGCGATCGCGGTGTCGTAGCGCGCGGTGTACGCGAACGCCTCGGCGGCCAGGCTCTCGCGCGTGGTCGGCGACAGCCGCCCGCCGGACTCGCGCAGCTCGTCCAGCACCGCGTCATAGCTCTCGGGACTCACGATCGGCGCCGCGAAGGCGTAGTTCTTCGCCGCCGCGCGGATCATCGTCGGGCCGCCGATGTCGATGTTCTCGATCACCTCGGCCTCGCGGGCGCCGCGCGCCGAGGCGGTGCGCTCGAACGGGTACAGGTTCACGCACACGAGATCGACGAGCTCGACCTCGTGCTCCTGTGCCGCCTGCAGGTGCTCGGCGTTGTCGCGGACCGCGAGCAGCCCTGCGTAGAGCTTGGGATGCAGCGTCTTGACGCGGCCGTCCATGATCTCGGGAAAGCCCGTCAGGTCGGAGATCGAGCGGACCGCGACCCCGGCCTCGGTCAGCGTCGTGGCCGTGCCGCCGGTGGAGATGATCTCGATCCCGAGCTCGGCCAGGCCGCGGGCGAACTCGACGATCCCGGTCTTGTCAGAGACCGAGAGCAGCGCTCTAGAAATCTGTACCTCGGAGATTCCAGGCTCGATTGTGGTCGCAGGATCGGCGCTGGCTTCCATCCGGCCCGACTCTACCGCGCGATGACCACCCGACGCGGGTTGGCCGGGTCGAAGCTGACGCCGCCGCGCGCGATCAGGAACACGACCTCCGGCAGCAGCTCATGCTCGATCTCGTGCAACCGTGCGAGAACCTCGTCGGGGTCGGTCACGTCGGGCAGCTCGATCGCCCGCTGCAGCGATCACCGGACCGGTGTCGACGCCACCGTCGACGAAGAACACCGTGACCCCGAACACCTTGACCCCGTAGTCGAGCGCCTGCTCGATCGCCCCCAGTCCGGGGAACGCCGGCAGCAGCGATGGGTGCACGTTGATCACGCGGCCGGGAAAAGCGTCCAGGAACTCGGCGCTGACCAGCTGCATGTAGCCGGCCAGCACGACAAGCTCGACGTCGCGCCGTCGCAACCAGCCGGCGATCGCCCGGTCGCGCGCGGCCCGATCGGCGAACTCGGCCCGCTCGAACGTCTGCGACCTCGATCTCAGCGCCCCGGGCGCGCTCGAGCGCCTGCGCGTCCGGCTTGTCGGACGCGACCGCGACCAGCTCGACGCCGTCGCGACCGTGCGCGTGGTCGATCAGCGCCTGCAGGTTGGTGCCCGTGCCCGACGCGAGTACCGCGACGTTCATGCCGCGCGGAGCTTCGGAAACCGGCCGCCGGTGGACCGCAGGGTGCCGGCGGCGATCAGCTGGTCGACCCGTTCGAGCACCTCGCCGGAGCGCAGATGGGCGAACGACCCGTAGCCCGGCAGTCCGTCATATGCGTTCTGGGCGACGATCTTCGACCGGCCGCCCCGAAGGATCTCGACCGTCCGCGTGCGGCCCACCGGCGGCCGCGCCGACGAGACCACCTCGACGATCGCCGAGTCCAGATTCGGCGCCCGCGCCGCCGCCCGTCGCCGACGCGACGGCCGCGTCGGACACCAGATCGGCGTCGCAGACGTCACAGCACGCGGTCGGATGTGTGCGAGACAGGCGGTCGCCGAAGTAGCTCGAGCAACGCCGCACGCCGGCACCGTGACCCCTCGACGTACTCCCAGACGGCCCGGTACTGCGCCCACCGCACGCCGCTCGGCGTCGCGCGCCGACCCAAGGCAGACCGCCGCCGCGCGGCTGTCAAACCCGCCCGTGATCGCGCCGACTGCGCGGTCCGGCGGCGCGGGGGCTGGAGCCAGCACCCCGGCCCGGGCGAGGTGGCCGATGATCGCTCGGACGGGCTCGTCGTCGCGGCGGTCTGAGACCAGCCCGGTGAGCTCGGACAGCGAGACGTCGTAGTGGCCATCGATGCCGGCCCAGTTGAGACGCTCGCCGACGCGCTGGATCGCCTCGAGCGTGACCCGCGCGCGCTGGATGAAGAACACGTGCAGTCCCTTGTCGCGCTGCTCGGCGAACAGCAGGCAGCGAGCCGGAGCGGCCGTCACGGCCCGCGCGGCCGGCCTCCTGGTAGTAGGCCTCGAGCGAGCCGGGAACCGACGCGTGGCAGACGGTGCGCACGTTGGACTTGTCGATGCCCATTCCGAACGCGTTGGTCGCGACGATCACCGGCGCCTGACCGGACATGAATCGCTCCTGGATCGCGGCCCGGGTCGCCGCGATCCATGCCGGCGTGGTAGGCGACGACCGGCTCGCCCAGCGACGCGGCCAAGCGTCCCGGCGAGCTTCTCGCTGGCGCCGCGCGTGCCCGCGTAGACGATCGCCGGCAGCGCGTCGGGCTCCGACAGCGCCGCCGCGAGCAGCCGCTGCTTGTGGTGCGCGCTGCCGCACCGGATCACGGCGAAGCTCAGGTTGGGACGATCGAAGCCGGTCGTGACCCGAACGGGCTCGCGCAGCCGCAGTCGGCGGACGATGTCGTCAGCCACGCGCGGGGTCGCGGTCGCGGTCAGCGCGATCGTCGCCCGTGCGCCGACCGTCTCAGCCGCGTCGGCGAGCGTGAAGTAGTCGGGCCGGAAGTCGTGACCCCACTGCGAGACGCAGTGCGCTTCGTCGACCACGAACAGCCCGACCCGGGCCCCGACGATTGCCTGCGCGAACCGAGGCGAGCCGAACCGCTCCGGTGCGACGTACAGCAGCCGCACCGAGCCGTCCCGGACTCGGTCGAGCGCGTCGGAGTTGGAACTGAACCCGCGCTGCGCGTTGACCACCGCCGACGCGCCCGGGCGCGACACGCTCGAGCGCCGACACCTGGTCCTGCATCAGCGACACCAGCGGCGAGACGACCAGCGTCAGGTCCTCTCGCATCAGCGCGGGCAGCTGATAGCAGACCGACTTGCCCGACCCCGTCGGCATCACGACCAACGCATCCCGATCACTCAGCGCAGCATCAACCGCATCGGCCTGACCGGGCCGAAACTCCTCAAAGCCAAAGATTTCCTGCAGCGCAAATCGCGGGTCCATAAGGGCGCTCGACCATAGCGCCGGGTCCGGCCGGAGAGAGGAGAATTCACCCAGCGCCTCGGGGCACAGCGGGTCGGGGGCGGCGAGGGCGGCGGGCGTCGCGACCTCCCCTCCGCACAGGTCGCGTCGTAGGCGCCCGGCAAGCGCTACGCGGAGAGGATCAGCACTCCTGTGCGGGGGAGGTCCGCGATCGCCGGGCCGCCCTCAGGCGCGAACCAACGGCAGCTCGTGCTCGAGCGCGTCCTTACCCCGAGCCTCTTCGGTCCCCGCCAGCGGATACTCCCCGCTGAAGCACGCGTCACAGTGCGTCTCGCGCGTCTGCCCGACCGCCTCGTAGACGCCCTCGAGCGACAGATAGTGCAGCGAGTCAACCCCGAGCTCATCGGCGATCTGCTCGACCGAACGGCCGTGGGCGATCATCTCCTCGCGGGTGGACATGTCGATTCCGTAGTGGCACGGGTGCATGATCGGCGGCGAGGAGATCCGCACGTGAACCTCGGCCGCGCCCGCCTCGCGGAGCATCTTGACGATCCCGGGCATCGTGTTGCCGCGGACGATCGAGTCGTCGACGACGATCAGCCGCTTGCCCTCGATCACTTCCTTGAGCGGGTTGAACTTGAGTCGCAGGCCGTGGCGGCGAAGCTCCTGGCCGGGCTGGATGAAGGTCCGCGCCACGTAGCGGTTCTTGATGAAGCCATCGTCCTGGGGCAGCCCGGCGGCGCGGGCCAGGCCGCGTGCGGCGGCGTTGCCCGAGTCGGGCACCGGAATCACGACGTCTGCCTCGACCGGAGCCTCGCGCCACAGGATCTCGCCCATCTTCGCGCGCGCGACCTGGAGCACGGTGCCGGCCATCTTGGAATCGGGCCGGGCGAAGTAGATGTACTCGAACAGGCAGAACGCGTGGCGCTCGGCACCGGCGACGAGCTTGGTCTTCAGCCCCCGCTCGGTCAGCGTCACCACCTCGCCGGGTTGCACGTCGCGCAGGAAGGTCGCGCCGATCAGGTCCAGCGCGCACGACTCGCTCGCCACGCAGTAGGAGGGACGGCCGCCGGCCGGGTCCTCGATCATCCCCAGCGCGAGCGGGCGCAGGCCGTGCGGGTCACGGAAGGCGACCACCGACTCATCGGTCAGCACGACGGTCGAGAACGCGCCCCGCAGGCGCGGGAGCACGTCAGCGACGGCATCCTCGATCTTCTCGGCGGGGTGGGTGGCGAGCAGCGCGGCGATGATCTCCGAATCGGAGGTCGAGCGAAACGGCACGTCGCGTCCGCGCAGCTCGGAGTGCAGCTCGACCGCGTTGATCAGGTTGCCGTTGTGGGCCAGCGCGAGCGTGCGCCGGTCATCACGGACGATCGGCTGCGTGTTCTCCCACTCAGAGGCGCCGGTGGTCGAGTAACGGACGTGGCCGATCGCCATGTCGCCGACCAGCGAGCGCAGCGTGTGGTCGTCGAACACCTGGGGCACGAGTCCCTGGTCGCGGATCGCCATGATGTTGCCGCCGCGCGAGGCGGTCGCGATCCCCGCCGACTCCTGACCGCGGTGCTGGAGTGCGAACAGCGCAAAGTAGGCGAGCCGGGATACGTCGTGCTCGGGGGCGTAGATCCCGAACACTCCGCACTCGTCGCGTGGGCCGTCGCGATCATCTATTGAGGTAGCCATCCTTGAGCTCCTAGCGGGGGTTTCTAGGCTAGCAACGGGGTCACACGTAGCCGACGAGCCCGCGCTCCCAGACGTCGTGCAGCTCGGAAACTGCGAGGTCCAGATGTCCCTCGAGCGTGAGGTGGTCTCCGCCGACCTGCCCGATGATCGTCAGGCCGGCCAACGCTTCCTCGGTGCCCGAGACGACGAACGCCCGGCCCGGGGCCTCGGCGAACGGATCGACCCCCTCGGGCACGCGCACTCTCGCGCCGAGACGGCCGGCGATGCAGCACTCGGCCAGGGCTACCGAGAGGCCGCCCTCGGCTATGTCATGTGCATTGTGGAGCGCACCGGAGTTGACCCCATGACGAACCGCATCATGCGCATCACGGACAGCTTGCATGTCCATCGGCGGAAGCTCCCCGGCCGGTTGCTCACCTTCGAGCTTTGACAGCTCCGAGCCGACGGCGGAGGGCTCGAACGGGCCCACGAGCGCGATCAGGTCGCCCGCCTGCGCGAAACCGAGCCGTCCCGCGCGCGAGGCGTCGGGCAGCCGGCCGACCATGCCGATCACGGGCGTCGGGAGGATCGGCCCGGCCGGGGCCTCGTTGTAGAGCGAGACGTTGCCGCCGACGACCGGGATCCCGAGCGCCTCGCACGCCATCGTGATCCCCTCAACGGCTCCGACCAGCTGCCAAGCCACATGTGGCTTCTCGGGGTTGCCGAAGTTCAGGCAGTTGGTGAGCCCGAGCGGCGTCGCTCCGGTGCAGGCGAGGTTGGCGGCGCATTCGAACACGGCCTCGGCGGCGCCGAGCCGTGGATCGCAGGCGACCCGGCGGCCGTTGCCGTCGATCGAGACCGCGATCGCGCCGCCACCCGGGAGCGCCAGCACGGCCGCGTCGGCCTGCTCGGGCCGGCGCACGGTCCGCGACTGCACGACCGGGTCGTACTGCTCGAATACGGGCCGCCGGGAGGCGACGTTCGCCGACCCCAGCAGCGCGAGCAGCGTCTCGGCGGGCGTCTGCTCGCCGTCCAGCACGGCGGGCGGCGCGTCGTACAGCGGTCGCTCGGGGGCGACGGGCTCGAGGTCGTATAGAGGGCAGTCGTCGACGAGGATCCCGACCGGCAGGTCGGCGGTGACCGAGCCCCCCGCGAGCACGCGCAGCCGCCCGCTGTCGTTGACGACGCCGATCGCGGTCGCGAGCGTCTCCCAGTGCTCGCAGACCGCGGTCACCTCGTCCAGCCGGGCGGGCTCGACCACGCACAGCATCCGCTCCTGGGACTCGGAGACCATGATCTCGAATGGCTCGAGCCCCGGCTCGCGCAGCGGCACCTTGGCCACGTCGATGTCGAGCCCGACGCCCCCCTTGCTGGCCATCTCAGAGGCCGATGAGGTCAGCCCGGCGGCACCGAGGTCCTGGAGCGAGACCAGCAGCTCGCGGTCGAGCAGCTCCAAGCAGCACTCGAGCAGCTTCTTCTCGGCAAACGGGTCACCGATCTGGACCGACGGCCGCTTGGCCGCATCCTCCTCGGACAGCTCGGCGCTGGCGAGCACCGACGCGCCGCCGATCCCGTCGCGGCCGGTCAGCGCGCCGAGCAACACGAGCACGTTCCCCGGGCCGGCCGCGGCGCTGCGGATCAGCCGCTCGTGGGGAGCGAGACCGAGGCACATCGCGTTGATCAGGCAGTTCTGGTCGTAGCTGTTTTCGAAGTAGATCTCGCCGCCGACGGTCGGCACCCCGATCGAGTTGCCGTAGTGGCCGATCCCGGCGACCGCGTGCTCGAGCAGGTATCGCGACCGCTCGGAGGTGGCCGGCTCGCCGAACCGCAGCGAGTCGAGCACCGCGATCGGCCGCGCGCCGACCGCGAACACGTCGCGCAGGATCCCTCCGACTCCGGTCGCCGCGCCCTGAAACGGCTCGACCGCGCTGGGATGGTTGTGTGACTCGACCTTGAACGCCACCCCGAGCCCCTCGCCGACGTCGACCACGCCGGCGTTCTCGCCTGGGCCCATCAGCACCGCCGGGCCCTCGGTCGGGAGCCGGCGCAGCAGCTTGCGCGAGTGCTTGTAGGCGCAGTGCTCTGACCACATCAGTGACAGCATCGCCAGCTCGGTCGGAGTCGGCTCGCGCGCCAGGCGCTCGAGGATCAGCTCGTACTCGGCGTCCGTGAGCCCCAGCTCGCGGTGGCGCAATCCGGCGCTTGAGGGCATCGGCTTAGACGGCGACCGTGTCGGCAACGTGCGCGCGGATGGACTCAAACAGCAGCAGACCGTCGGTCGAGCCGGTCAGCGGGTCGACCGCGTGCTCGGGGTGGGGCATCAGCCCGAACACGTTGCCGGCCTCGTTGCAGACCCCGGCGACGTCTCGCAGCGATCCGTTGGGGTTGTGGCCGGGCGCGTAGCGGAGCAGCACCTGGCCGTCTGACTCGAGCCGGCGCAGCTCGGCGTCCGGCGCGTAGAAACGGCCGGTGGTGTGCTTGACCGGGATTGACAGGCGCCGCCGGTCGGCGCAGCCGTTGGTGAACGGAGTGTCGGTGCGGACGACCTCGAGGTCGACCTGGCGAAAGACGAATTTCAGCGAGGTGTTGGGCAACAGCGCACCCGGCAGCAGGCCGGCCTCGCACAGAACCTGGAAGCCGTTGCAGATCCCGAGCACGATCCCCCCGGCGTGGGCGAACTCGGCGACCTCCTCCATCACGGGCGCGAAGCGGGCGATCGCTCCGGCGCGCAGATAGTCACCGTAGGAAAAGCCGCCCGGGACGACGACGGCATCGACTCCCTGAAGATCTCGGTCACCGTGCCAGAGGATCACCGCGTCGCCCGCACGCTCGGCGGCGAGCTGCGCGTCGACCTCGTCGCATGAGCCGGGGAAGCGGATCACGCCGAACTTCACGCCGAGTCTTCGCTCCCGTCGCTGCCGGTCTGCACGATCTCGTAGTCCTCGATCAGCGGGTTGGTCAGCAGCCGTTCGCACATCTCGGGCAGTCGCGATGGATCGTCGACATCGAGTTCGATCAGCCGGCCGACGTGGACGTTGCGCACCCCCGAGAAGCCGAGCGCCGGCAGCGCGCGCTGTACCGCCTGGCCCTGCGGGTCGAGGATCCCCGCCTTGGGCTTGACCAGCACCCTTGCACGTACGGTCATCAGCGCCCCGTGCGGGCGAGCCACTGCGCGAACGGCTCGCCGGTGATCCGCTCGTAGGCCTCGATGTACTTCTCGCGCGTGCGCGCGACGACTTCGTCGGGTATCGCAGGCGCGGGTGGGTTGCGGTCCCAGCCGGTCGATGAGGCCCAGTCGCGGACGAACTGCTTGTCAAAGCTCGGCTGGCCGTGACCCGGCTCGTAGCCGTCGGCGGGCCAGAACCGCGACGAGTCAGGCGTGCAGACCTCGTCGCCGATCGTCAGCGTGCCGTCGGCGTCGAGCCCGAGCTCGAACTTGGTGTCGGCGAGGATGATCCCGTTCGCGCGCGCGTGGTCGGCGGCGTGCTGGTAGAGCGCCAGTGAGATGTCGCGCACGCGCTCGGCGAGCGCGCGATCGCCGATCAGCTTCACCGCGCCCTCGAAGTCGATCGCCTGATCGTGGCCGACGTCGGCCTTGGTGCTCGGCGTGAAGAGCGGCTCGGGCAGCCGATCTGACTCGCGCAACCCCGCGGGCAGCTCGATCCCGGACACCGCGCCGGTCGCCTGGTAGTCCTTCCAGCCCGACCCGGTGATGTAGCCCCGCACCACGCACTCGACGCTCAGCATCTCGAGCTTGCGGACTACCATCCCCCGGCCACGAGCCTCGTCGGGTACACCGTCGGTGACCGAGACCATGTGGTTGGGGACGATCTTCGAGGTGCGCTCAAACCAGAACGTCGACAGGCCCGTCAGGACGCTGCCCTTGTCCGGGATCGGCGTCGGATGGACGACGTCGTAGGTCGAGATCCGGTCAGACGCGACGAGCAGCAGCTCGTGAGACGACCTCTCATAGATCTCGCGGACCTTGCCCGAGGCCACCAGCGGCAGATCAGCTAGAGCGGACACGAGTTCGATCCTAGCGGCTGGGTCTGACGATCAGCGGCGGGGCGCCGGCCACGCCCCGCCGTCGTCGATCTGCGACTGCGCGTCTAGCGGAGGCCGGCCCAGTTGCCCCAGCAATCGGCACCGAGGCTGTTGATTCCATCGGCGCCGATCAGCAGCGCCTGCGCGCCGCTTGGTGCCTCGAAGTCGATGTTGACGTCGTTCGTCTCCCCCGGGGTCGTGCTCGGGGTATTGATGGCGGTGAACCCGAGCGGCTCGGTCGTTCCGGCGGCCGCGGCGAACGCGCCGTCGATCATCGACTTGGCCTCGCTCGACTGGCCGGTCAGCGAGACCGTCGTCCCGGCACCGGTCTTGGTGCACGTCATCTTGATCGTGAACGGCCCGGTCGTGAACATCGTCTCGGTCGTACCGGTGGCCGAGCCGGCCATCTTGAAGATCCCGTTCGTCCCGAGCCGGCTCGCGCCGGTCAGGAAGCTGCTGGAAGGCTGGCCACCGAGCTCGGCGGCGTTGCCCGCGTTGGTCGCGTTGGTCGCGTTTGTGGCGGTCGTCGCGCTCGTGGCGTGATCTGCGTTCTTCGCGCTCGACACCTTGCCGAGCTTCTTGACGTTGATCTGCGTGCCCGTGAGCGTGTGCTTGCGCAGCCGGTTGCCCGACAGCGTTCCCTTCTTGATCAGCTTGTCGCCGCTGACCAGCTTGGTCGCCGCCACGGCGGTGCCGGACGCGGCAACCACCAACGCGATGATCGCAACCACCATCGACCCTGACGGCCTGAACCGAGCGTGTCTCATGTTTACCCCTCTTTTGTTTTGACGTCTCAACGACCCGGCCTCGTCCCAGCCTGACCGACGCCGAAGCGTGTGTCAACCGCGCCGAACTCAGGACCAGCACACGGTACCGGCACCTATTACAGCATGCGGCAGCGGCTCGCCTGGCTTGGAAACGCGGGTCAGCGAATCCCGGCGAAGTTCGACCAGCAGTCCACGCCGAGGCTGTTGATGCCGTCCGCGCCGGTGACCACCGCGTGGGCGCCACTTGGGGCCTCGAAGTCGATGCTCGCGGTCTTGTTGGCCGCGGGGCTGGCGCTCGCCGCGAGATCCAGATCGCCGGGGGAGATGTCGATCGGGCTGTTGGCGTTGACGAACGTGCCATCGATCACCGAGTTGCCCTCAGACGAGCTCCCGAACAGGATCAGGCCGACCTGACTGCCGCTCCTCGTGCACGCCATCGTGAGCGTGAACGGCCCCGAGGTGAACACGGTCGTGACACTCGCCGGCGAGCCCGATGCGGTCACGATCCTCCCCGCGCCGACCCGGTTGGCGGTCGTCAGGTAGGTGCTGCCGGGCTGCCCGTTGAGCTCGGCGGCGTTGCTCGCGTTGCTGGCGTTCAGCGCGCTGGTCGCGGTCGTCGCGGCGAGCGCGTGGGCGGCGTTGGTGGCACTCGGCACCGTGCCGAGCCGCTTGAGGTTGAGCTGGGTCCCGGTCAGCGTGTGCTTGCGAAGCAGCGCCGCGGTCAGCGACCCCTTGCGGATCTGAGCCGCGGTCAGGGTCTGCTTGCGCAGCCGATTGCCAGACAGCGTGCCCTTGATGATGATCGAGTCACCGCTGACCAGTTTGGTCGCGGCGACCGCGGTTCCGGACGCGGCTACCACGAGCGCGATGATCGCAACCACCATCGCGCCCGACGGCCGCCGGAGAATTGCAGACTTCATCTACTCCCCTTCGTCGGCGTGAAGATGCCCCCGGCGGCACTCGAGTAGCCCAGCGTAGCGAGGCACGGGCGGCTGTCAACGGTAGACGTCCGCCGCCAAACAACGCCGGCCGAGACAGCCGCTGGTGTCGCGATGCATTAATTGGTGGTCGGCGGGGGGATGGTGGGGGTATGCGATCGCTTGTTGTTGTTCAGACCCCCAGCCGCGGCCAACACGATCCGAGCGCGCAAGCTTGGAGACCGCGCTGACGGACGCGACGCGCTGGTCGGCGCGGTCGATGGCCTGCGAGGCCGGGGCTCAAATCAGTCGGCCGTGGATCGGCGGGGCTCGTCTTGGCTGTCGAAGGGGAGCGCGATCGGGGATGTCAAACGCGACAAACCCGGCCGCGGGGGAGGTGTTTTGTCGCAAACCGGCCCGATTTCGATGCCGTCTGCGGCAAATCCCGTCGGGCGCGGACGATTTGTCACGTTTCGCATCCCGCTCAGGGCGCCGCCTGCACGGGTCTGGAAGACGTTGGGCTGAAACCAAAGCTCCGCCACCGCAACAGACCGCTCAGTCCCCGACCCCAACACCGACATCCGCCCCTGGACCCAAACCTGCAACGACAACCCCCGCCTCTATATCCAGACAAAAACCACCGACGAGACCCTCGACTCGATCGCCACCCACCGCACGCCGATCAATGAATCACGAGACTTAAGCGATCGCGTCAAGCCGGCCGACGATCTGCTCTGCGTGCTCGACAAACGGGCCATAGTCGAACACGGCGTCGAGATCGAGCCCGGCGGCAGCCGGATCGGTGGCGGCCAGGCCGCGCAGCGCCGTCCGCTCATCGAGCGCCTGCTGGGCCAGCCGCTGGACGACGCGGTAGGCGTCATCGCGCGTCTGGCCGCTCTGCACGAGCGCCAGCAGGAGTCGCTGGGAGAACAGCGCCCCGTGGGTCAGGTCGAGGTTCTCGCGCATCCGCTCGGAGTTGACGACCATCCCCTCGACGAGCGCGATCACCCGCCGTTGCAGATGGTCGATCAGGCTGGTCGAGTCGGGCAGGATGATTCGCTCGACTGACGAGTGCGAGATGTCGCGCTCGTGCCACAGCGCCACGTTCTCGAGCGCCGCCTGCGAGTTGCCGCGCAGCACGCGCGCCAGGCCGGTGACCTGCTCTGACTTGATCGGATTGCGCTTGTGGGGCATCGAGCTCGAGCCCTTCTGGCCGGCGCCGAACGGCTCGCGCAGCTCGCCGACCTCGGTCCGGGCTAGGTGGCGAAACTCGGTCGCAAAGCGCTCGAGCCCCGCGCCGGCGAGCGCGATCGCCTGCAGCAGCTCGGCGTGGCGATCACGCGCGACGACCTGGGTCGAGACGGGCTCGGCCTCGAGCCCGAGCCGCTTCAGGACGCGCCGCTCGAAGTCCGGCGAGGTGGCCGAGTAGGTGCCGACGGCGCCGCTGATCGCGCCGACCGCCGCCTGTGCGAATGCGCGCTCGAGGCGGTGGGCGTTGCGGTCGGCCTCGAACGCGAACCCGGCGAGCTTGATCCCAAAGGTGGTCGGCTCGGCGTGGATCCCGTGCGTGCGCCCGGCGCACAGGGTCGCGACGTGCTCGCGCGCCCGCGCGGCAAGCACCTGCACAAGCCGGCGCGAGTCGGGCAGGATCAGCTCGCCGGCGCGCTTGATCTGCAGCGCGAGCCCGGTGTCGAGCACATCGCTCGAGGTCAGCCCGTAGTGGATCCATCGGCCCGCCGGTCCGGCCGAGGCCGACAGCACGTCGACGAACGCGGCCGTGTCGTGGTCTGTGACCTTCTCGCGCTCGTCGATCTCGGCGACGGTGAAGGTCGCGTCGCGGATCGCCTCGAGCTCGCCCTCGGTCGGTCCGTCCATCTCCTCGCAGGCCGCGACCTCGACCTCGCGCATCGCGTCAAAGCGCGCCTGATCGGACCAGATCGAGGCGAGCTCGGGACGGGTGTAGCGCGCGATCACTCGGCTAGCTGGAGCTGCGGATCTTCGGCGGCGCTGAGAATCGTGTCCAGCAGACCGGGGAAACGCGCCTCGAGGTCCTCACGCCGGAGCGTGTTCAGCCGCGTGGTTCCCTTGTGGCGCTGCTGGATCACCCCAGCTTCGCGCAGCACCTTGAAGTGATGCGTGCACGTGGACTTGGTCACCGGCAGCTCGAAGCTTCCGCAGGTCTGGTCGCCCTCGCAGGTGGCGAGCTTGGCGACGATCCTCAGACGTACCGGATCGCTGAGCGCGTGCAGCACTGCCCCGAGCACAAGCTCTTCGCGCGACGGATGGGCGATCGGTTCGGGTTCGTGGACTGACATCTGCATCTCACTGCTCATTGTACGACGGTCATCGAACAATCTGTTATCGTACGGTACTCATCGTACAACGGACCGCAGCGAAGGGAACCAAATGAGAATAGAAAGTGAAGCGCAGCGCCCGGTGGAGCGGCGCAAGGCTCCTCGCCAGCTGCGCAGCGCGGTCGCTGTGATCGCGCAGTACATCCAGGACCTGTCGCGGCCGGGTGGCCCCGGCCCCCTGCGCCCGGCGTAGCCCGGCCTAGGACCATCTCGGGCGCGCCGTAACGCGGCGCGGCCCCCACCACGGCCTGCACCCGAGCACGGCCGATTGCTCCTACGCGATGATCCCCGACCGTGAGGGTGCCACTTGCGCTGAGGAGGATCAGCCCCGACGGCTGGGCGATCATCGCCCTCGTCGGGGTGGTCCTGCTCGCCAACCTGCCCTACCTGGTCGGGCTGTTCGACATCAACCCGCTCGGCCCCCGGGCCAGCCTGGCGAGCGCGACCGCGCTCGGGCCCGTCGGTGGCCAGCCGACGATTGATCCCAACAACGGCTTTGTCTCCCAGGCGCTCGGGCACCGCGCAGCGCTCGATCTGATCCACCTCCACGTCCCATGGTGGAACCCGTATGAGGCAACCGGCACCCCGCTCGCGGGCGAGATGCAGTCGGCGGCGCTGTTCCCGCCGACACTGCTGCTGGCTTTCTCAAACGGCCAGCTTTGGGAGCACCTGTTGCTCGAGATCGTCGCCGGGATCGCGACCTTCCTGCTGCTTTCGCGGCTGAACGTCAACCGCTGGGCGGCGCTCGCCGGGGGCGCCGTGTTCGCGCTCAACGGCACCTTCTCGTGGTTCGCCCACGCGCCCGTCAATCCGATCGCGTTCCTGCCGCTGCTGCTGCTCGGGATCGAGCATGCCTACGCCGCCGCCCGCGTCGGCAACCGCCGTGGCTGGCGGCTGATCGCGATCGCGGGGGCGCTCTCGTTCTACGCCGGCTTTCCGGAGGTCGCCTACATCGACACGGTGCTGGCCGTGTTGTGGTTCGTCTGGCGGCTGACCTGTCTGGACGGGGCACGGCGGCGGGCGTTCGCGGGCAAGTCGTGCGCGGGCGCGGTCGTCGGCGTGCTGCTCGCCGCGCCGCTGATCATCGCCGGGCTCGACTACCTCGGCCACGCCAACCTGTCGATCCACGCCAGCACGCTGCTCGGTTCGGCGCACTTCCCACCCGAGAGCCTGCCGCAGCTCTATCTCCCCTACATCTACGGGCCGATCTTTGACTACAGCGGCTCCAAGCTGCAGCTGACCGGGCTCTGGGGGGCGGTCGGCGGCTACGTCTCGACCTCGCTGCTGCTGCTCGGGCTGCTCGGGATCTGCTCGCGCGGCCGCCGCGGGCTGCGGATCATGCTCGGGGTCTGGATCGTGCTCGTGTTCGCGCGGATGTACGGGCAGATCCCGCTGCTCGGGCACGTGCTCGGCTTCCTGCCCGGGATGCAGCACATCGCCTTCTTCCGTTACGCCACGCCCGCACTGGAGCTGCCGGTCGTGATCTTGACCGCGCTCGGGATCGACGACGTGCTCACGGTCCCCGAGCACCGCCGCCGGGCGCTGTGGGCCGGGGTCGCGATGCTTGTGATCGTCGCGATCGGAGCGATCGGCGCCCGCACCCTGGCCGACGACCTCGGCTCGCATTACGCCCACCGCCACTTCTACGAGCTCGCGATCGTCTGGGGGGCGGCGGTCGTGATCGCGATCACGGCGCTGGCCGTTCTCCGGCGGGTGCGCCACCGCGCGGCGCTGCTGGCGCTGGTGGTGACCATCGACGCGCTCGCGCTGTTCATGGCCCCCGAGCTCTCGGCGCCGCGGACCGTCACGGTCGACGCTGGACCGGCCGCCTACCTGAGCAGCCATCTCGGCAGCTCGCGGTTCTTCACCCTCGGGCCGCTGCAGCCCAACTACGGCGCCTACTACGGGGTCTCGTCGCTAAACGTCAACGACATCCCGATCCCGCAGAGCTACGCCGACTATGTCCACGGCCACCTCGACCCCTACGTCAACGCGACCGTGTTCGTCGGCAACTCGGGCGGCGGGCGCTCGCCGTTTGACCCGACCCCGCAACAGGAGCTGCAGCGCAACCTCGCCGGCTACCGGGCCGCGGGCGTCACCTACGTGCTCGCGCCCGCCGGTCAGCGCCTGCCTCAGAGCCCCGCCACGTTCACACTCGTCGCGCGCACCCCGACCACGTGGATCTACCACCTCGCGGGCGCCGCGCCGTACTTCAGCGCCGCCGGTTGCGTGACCGCGTCCGCGACGCGCGCCTCGGTCACCGTCACCTGCCCGCGGCCCAGCACGCTGATCCGGCGCGAGACATATATGCCGGGATGGTCTGCCTCGGTCGACGGTCATGGCGCGAAGCTGCGCGAGGTCGACGGACTGTTCCAGGCCGTGAGCGTGGCGGCCGGAAGACACACGGTCAGCTTCGGCTACCAGCCGCCGTACATCGTCTGGGGATGGATCGCCTTCGCGCTCGGGCTGCTGGCGCTCGCCTACGGCTCACTGCCGGCGCGCCTCACCCGCCGCCGAGCTGGATCGCCTTGACGACCAGCAGGATGATCGAGATCAGCAGGTAGCCGCGCAGCGCCAGCATCGCGATCTTGCGCCCCGCCGACCAGTTGGGACGAGAAAGCAGCGCCAGCGGCGGCATCGTCCAGTCGCGCTTGGGAATCGCCGGACCACTCGGCGCGACGGCGGGCTCGCGAGGGCTGTGAAGCGTGGCGGCTCCGAACAGGCCCAGCCCGATCGCCATCACGCCACCGCCGACCAGAGCGACCTCGGTCACGTCGATTGAAGGAAACAGAGTCGTCGCCATCAGGATCAGTGACAGCAGCACGAGTACGGCGACGATCACCGAAGCCAGGGCGTTGAGCCACGGACGGTTGCACCACGGGCCGAGCACCGCGCGGTCGTTGCAGAGCAGCAGCAGGAAGACGCTCGCGCTTGGGAGCAGCACCCCGGCGAGCGCCTGCACGGCCAGCGTGATCACCCCGAGTGGCGCGCCGGGGATCAGGACGATCGCGGCGGCCCCGGCGATCAGCGCGGTGAAGATCCCGTAGAACGTCTTCGCGTCCCGCCAGCTCCGGTGCAGCGAGCTCTTGGTCCCGAACACGTCACCGAACGCGTAGCTCGTGGACAGCGTCAGCGCGCCGGCACCGATCAGCGATGCGTTGAGCAGCACGAGCGCGAAGAAGGCGCCCGCGGTCGGTCCCAGTACCTGCTTGAGTCCGGCGGCCGTGCCGCCCGCGTTGGTGAAATGCCCGAAGTACTGGGTGCCTTCGAACGCGGACGCTGAGATCGCGATCAGCGCGGCCGCTCCGGCCACGACAACCACCGCACCGATCCAGGTGTCGAGCCGCTCGTAGTTGATCCACCTGGGGGTGATCCGCTTGTCGATGATGTTGGACTGCTGAAAGAACAGCTGCCACGGGGCCACTGTCGTCCCAACCATCCCGATGATCAGCAGGATCGCGGTCGAGCTGGCGCCGCCCTTGATCCCGGGGATCACCAGATGCTGGGCGACGTCGCCGACGCTCGGATGGGCGATGAAGAACAGCGGGATCACGAGCAGGTTCGCGAACACGAACACGAACATCGCCCGCTCCCAGAAGCGAAAGCTTCCGCTTGCGGTGATCGCGACGAGGCCCACCGCGGCGATCGGAACAGCCACGTAGTCGGGGATGCCGAAGTAGCCGAGCGCGAGGCTGACGCCGATGAACTCAGTGACGATCGTCAGGAAGTTGAGTACGAACAGATCACCGACCGAGAACCAGCCCCAGAAGCGCCCGAACCGCTCGTTGATCAGCTTCGCGTGCCCGACTCCGGTCACAGCGCCGAGCCGGACGACCATCTCCTGGTTGACGATCAGCACCGGCACGAGCAGCAGCAGCACCCACAGCAGGCTGGTGCCGTAATTCTGCCCGGCCTGAGAGTAGGTCGCCACGCCGCCGGCGTCGTTGTCGCCGACCATCACGATCAGCCCGGGGCCGATGATCGCCAGCAGCGCCACGGTACGAGCGCGCAGCGAGCGGTGGGCCTGCTCATGCTCGCGCAGCGTTCCGAAGGCGCCCCTGATGTCGCCGCGGTGGGCGGGGTCGAGCACCGTGTGCTCGCGCGCCGGCGCCGCGCTCGGCGCGCCCGTCACAGGATTGGTCATCAGGTTCACCTCCTTCGCCGCAGGCGGCCAAGCGCCGCGGCCGGGCGGAGGTCCCTGGACCCGGGCTCAGTCCCGGGGCAAGGTGACGTTCACCGCGCGGGCCGCGAGGCGCCTACTTCGCGGTAATTCGTCGTGCTCTGAATACAAGTCGCGGTGTGTCATCTCAAGATCGAGGTTACCAGCGCAATCGCCCGCCAGGGTTGAGATTTCGTGTCATTTGGCGGGCAGTATGCACACGCTCCCCAGCGCGTGCCGTCAGCCCCTCGCCGCACCCGCTCGCCGGCGCCACTCCTCCGGCACCAGAAGCTCGACCACGTCATCGACGCCGATGATCCCCACCGGTGCGCCGGAATGGTCGACGACCGGCAGCGCCAGCAGGTTGTAGTCGGCCATCAGGCGGGCCACCTCGGGGAGATCGGCTTCGGCCTCGACGCTCGGCAGCTGTCTGTCGACAAGCTCGGTCAGCGGCGCGTGCGGCCGGGCCCGGACCAGCTCGGCCAGCGAGATGCCGGCGACCAGCGCGCCCCGCGCGTCGACGATGCATACGCTAGCGATCTGCTTCGGCGCCAGCTCAGCCGAGCGGGCGCGAGCAAGTGCCTCGGCGGCCGTTTCGGTGACCGGCGCGGTCACGAAGTCGGGGTCCATCAGGCCGCCGGCCGTCGAGGGGTTGTAGCCGAGTAGCCCCATGACCTTGCGCTGTTTGGCCGCCGGCAGCAGATTGAGGATCGGCAACCGGCGATCCTGCTGGATCTCCAGCACCAGGTCGGCGACGTCATCGGAGGCCATCCGCCCCAACACCTCGGCGACCTGCTGGTCGGACCGCTCGCGCAGGAACTCGACCTGATGCTCGTCGTCGAGCTCTTCGAACACATCGGCCTCGAGCTCCTTGTCGTGTGCCACCGCCTCGAGTATCTCCTCGCCCTCCTGATGGGATGCCGCCTCGACGAGGTCGGCGATCTGAGCCGGGTGCAGCCTGCGCAGCCGCAATGGGCGCAGCTTCAGCCGCGAGCTCGGCACGTGCCCGACGAACGGCTCCATGTCCCGCCAGGGGACGAACACCGCGTGCTCGCTGTCGTGGCCGCGGAATCGGCGGGGCGCCAACCGGTAGAGCCGGACCCGGAAACTTGGGTCCACGCCCGCGACGCGCCATGTGTCGCCGGCGCGGACGAGCTCGACGTCGCGGGCGGTCACCAGCCGAGCGGTGGCGACATTGATCAGGCTTCGGTCGAGTACGTCGGCGCACAGGAGCACCTCGCCAGGCCGCCGTTCGAACTGAGCCAGGTCGAGCTTGGTCGTCGAAGTCCGCGCCGCGGCGCGCTCGAGGCGATCGACCCGCTCCATCGGCACGAACAGCTCGCGGCCGCCGATCTCGGCCACCAGTCCGGTGACGACCGGCGATTCGTCGGCCGTGTCAAGCCGCGCGACCACATCCTCGATCCGACCGAGCCGCTCGCCTGCCGAGTCCAGCAGCGGGCTGCCGGCAATCGATGACAGGTGGACGACCGCGTCAGGCACGACTCTCGCCTCAAGGCTACCGCCGCCGGCGAGCGGTCCGCGTCGATTTGCGTGAACTTCAGGCGTCCAGGATCCGCGCCGCGAGCACCGCGGCGTTGCGCGCGTTATCGATCCCGACGCACGCGACCGGCACCCCGGGCGGCATCTGTGCGACCGACAGCAGCGCATCAAGCCCGCCCGCGACCGAGGTCCGGCTGGTGAGCGGCACTCCGATCACCGGCAGCTCGGTGTGCGCGGCGACGACGCCCGGGAGCGCGGCCGACAATCCCGCGCCGGCGATGATCACCCGCAGTCCGCGGAGCTTGGCGTTGCGCGCGTAATCGGCGACCACGTCGGGCTGGCGGTGGGCCGACATGACGCGCGTCTCAGACCGGATCCCGCGCTCGGTCAGCTCGCGCTCGGCGCGTTCCATCGCCTCCATGTCGCTCTTTGAGCCCATCACGATCCCGACCAGCGGCGCGTCGACCCCGATCTCCTCCATCTCGGGCGCCGTCTCGGCGATCGGTACCGG
The DNA here is from genome assembly GCA_963770885.1 of uncultured Solirubrobacterales bacterium. Lineage (GTDB taxonomy): Bacteria > Actinomycetota > Thermoleophilia > Solirubrobacterales > Solirubrobacteraceae > Palsa-465. The sequence goes on from CAVYRI010000012.1 coordinate 78,948, forward strand.
CTCGCTGCTCATCGGACCGCCCGCAGGGCGATGTCGCGACGCAGCTGTCGGCCGTCGAACTCGATCATGTCGGCTGCAGCATATGCGGACTGACGGCAGGCGGCGATGTCGGGCCCCAGCGCCGTCACGCTCAGCACCCGGCCGCCCGCCGTCACGATCTGACCCTCGTCGTTTCGGGCGGTGCCCGCGTGGGTGACGTGGACGCCGTCTGCGACCCGCTCGAGCCCCGAGATCACGTCGCCGCTCGAGGAGGACTCCGGGTAGCCGGCGCTTGCGAGCACGACTGTCACCGCCGGCTCGGCAGACCACTGCACGGTCGCGCCCCGCAGGCCCCCCGTCTCGCACGCGGCGCGCAGCAGGGCGAGCAGATCCGAGCGCATCCGCGGCAGGATCGCCTGCGTCTCGGGGTCACCGAAACGGACGTTGAACTCGAGCACCTTGACTCCTTCGGCAGCCATCATCAGCCCCGCGTACAGGACGCCGTGGAACGTCGAGCCCGCGCCGAGCGAGCTCGTCGAGCACCGGTTGGTGGACGGCGCCACAGATCTCACGCGCGCGATCCTCGTCGACCGCCGGCACCGGCGAGTAGGAGCCCATCCCGCCGGTGTTGGGTCCCCGGTCGCCGTCGAAGATCCGCTTGTAATCCTGAGCCGAGGCGAGCGGCAGCGCGGTCTCACCGTCGCAGATCGCCAGCAGCGAGAGCTCCTCGCCGTCGAGGAACTCCTCGACCACCACGCGCTCGGTCCCGAACCGGCGGCCGACGAGCAGGTCCTCGAGCGCCGCCCGCGCCGCGGTCTCGTCGGAGGCGATGATCACGCCCTTGCCGGCCGCCAGACCGTCGGCCTTGATCACCGTCGGGTAACCGCTGATCGCTGCGATTCCGGCGTCGGGATCGGTGACGACCGTGTGGGCCGCGGTCGCCACGCCGGCCGCCTCCATCACCTCCTTGCAGAACGCCTTCGAGCCCTCGAGCTGCGCGGCCGCGGCCGACGGCCCGAAGCACTCGATCCCGGCGCCGGCCAGCGCATCGGCGACGCCTGCCACCAGTGGAGCCTCGGGTCCGACGACGACCAGGTCGGCGCTCGACCCGCCGCGCGAGCGCGACCACCGCCTCGGGATCGGTCGCATCGAGCCCCGGATCAGGGATCTCAACGTCGTTCGCGATCCCGGCATTTCCGGGGGCGCACAGCACCGTCGGACGCTGGGGCGAGCGCCGGAGCGTCTGCACGAGCGCGTGCTCGCGCGCGCCCCCGCCGAGCACCAGGACCCGAGGCGGCACCTCAGATCGCGCCGATGAAATCGTCAATCGGGATCGCGACCAACGTCTCGTAGCGGCCGGTCCCGCGCGAGCCGAGCTCAAGCGATACGCGCGAGATCGTCAGCTCGTCCGGTGCCTCGATCACGTTGACGAAGTCGAACTGGCCCAACGTCGCCCATTGCGCCTTGACGCTCGCGCCGAGCTGCTCGACCTCGCGGTTGACCTCGCGGATCCGCGCCGGGTTGTTCTTGATCGTCTGCACGCCCTCGGGCGTCAACGTCGTGAGCATGATGTAGGTCGGCACCTGGCTCTCCTTCCCATCTTGGGGGTGTAAGCCGACTTGTACCGGATATCGCCCGCCCGGCGCGCGGCCGGGCGGCACGATCTGACTACACAGCTGCTGGGGCTGAGCTGCTGACGCGCTCGAACACGAGCTCGCCGTCGGCGGCGTCAACCTTGACCGTGTCACCGGCGACGAACCTGCCCTCGAGGATCGCCAGACGCGAGCGCGTCGACGAGCCGCTTCTGGATCACGCGCTTGAGCGGCCGCGCGCCGTAGGTCGGGTCATAGCCGAGGTTGCCGATCAGCGTACGCGCGTCGTCGGTCAGTTCGAGCTCGATCTCTCGCTCGCGCACCCGGCGGACGACCGCGGCGACCTGGAGGTTGACGATCTCGCCGATCTGCTGGCGGCGTCAGCGGCTCGAACTCGACGATGTCATCCAGCCGGTTGATGAACTCGGGCTTGAACGACGCCTCGACGCCGGCCCGGCCTCCGGGAATGTTGGAGGTCATGATCAGGACCGCGTTCTTGAACGACACCGTCCGGCCCTGGCCGTCGGTCAGCCGGCCGTCGTCCATCACCTGCAGCAGCGTGTTGAACACGTCCGGGTGGGCCTTCTCGATCTCGTCGAGCAGCACCACCGAGTAGGGCCGGCGGCGGACCGCTTCGGTCAGCTGGCCGCCCTCCTCGTAGCCGACGTAGCCCGGGGGCGCACCCACGAGCCGCGAGACGGCGTGCTTCTCCATGTACTCGGACATGTCGATCCGCACCATTGCGTCCTGGGTGTCGAACATGAACTCGGCCAGCGCCCGGGCGAGCTCGGTCTTGCCGACGCCGGTCGGGCCGAGGAACAGGAACGTGCCGATCGGACGGTCGGGGTCCTGGAGGCCGGCGCGCGAACGGCGCAGGGCACTGGCGACCGCGCTGACCGCCTCGTCCTGCCCGATCACCCGCTGATGCAGCCGCTCCTCCATGTGGACGAGCTTCTCGATCTCCCCCTCCATCAGGCGAGAGACGGGGACGCCGGTCCACTTGGACACGATCTCGGCCACATCCTCGGCGTCGACCACGTCCTTGAGGAACCGCGGGGCCGCGCCCGTCGCCGCGGTCGCGTCCTGCTCGGCGGACTCGGCCGCCGCCAGCTGCTTTTCGAGCTCGGGGATCGTGCCGTACTGAAGCTCGGCCGCGCGGCCGAGGTCGGCCTCGCGCTGCGCGCGCTCGAGATCGGTCCGCGCCTGCTCGAGCAGCTCCTGCAGATCGGCGACCGCTCCCAGCGTCTCCTTCTCACGCTGCCACTCGGCGTGCATCCCGGCCGACTTCTCGCGCTCCTCGGCGAGCGCCCGCTCGAGCTGCTCGCGACGCGCTGCGGTGCCGGGATCGTCATCGTCACCGAGTGACTGAAGCTCGATCTCGAGCTGCATGATGTGGCGGTCGACCTCGTCGATCTCGGTCGGCTTTGAGTCGATCTCCATCCGGATCCGCGACGCGGCCTCATCGACTAGGTCGATCGCCTTGTCGGGCAGGAAGCGGTCCGCGATGTAACGGTGACTCAGGCTCGCGGCCGCGACCAGCGCCGAATCCTGGATCCGCACCTTGTGGTGCACCTGGTAGCGCTCCTTCAGCCCGCGCAGGATCGCGATCGTGTCCTCGACACTCGGCTCGCCCACCAATACCGGCTGGAAGCGGCGCTCGAGCGCGGCGTCCTTCTCGATGTGCTTGCGGTACTCGTCGAGCGTCGTCGCGCCGACCGCGCGCAGCTCACCGCGCGCCAGCATCGGCTTGAGCATGTTGCCCGCGTCCATCGCGCCCTCGGCGGCGCCGGCCCCGACGATCGTGTGCAGCTCATCGATGAACACGATGATCTGGCCCTGGGCGTCGGTGATCTCCTTCAGCACGGCCTTGAGCCGATCCTCGAATTCACCGCGGTACTTCGAGCCGGCGACCATCGCGGAGAGGTCGAGCGAGATCACGCGGCGATCCTTCAGTCCCTCGGGGACGTCGCCGGCGACGATCCGCTGGGCAAGGCCCTCGGCGATCGCGGTCTTGCCGACGCCGGGCTCGCCGATCAGGACCGGGTTGTTCTTGGTGCGGCGCGAGAGGACCTGGATCACGCGGCGGATCTCGTCATCGCGGCCGATCACCGGGTCGAGCTTGCCCTGCGCGGCGGCCTCGGTCAGATCGCGGCCGTAGCGCTCGAGCGCCTGAAACTTGTCCTCGGGGTTCTGGTCGGTGACTCGGTGCGAGCCCCTGACCTCGCCAAGCGCCTTGAGGAGCTCGTCGCGCGTGGCGCCGTTTGAACGCAGCGCATCGCCCGCCGCGCCTGGGTGGTCGGCGAGCGCCAGCAGCAGGTGCTCGGTCGACACATACTCGTCGCCGAGCTCGCGCATCTCGGACTCCGCCGAGCGCAGGATCTGGACGAGCTCGCCCGATCCGCCGGCCGGCTCGGCTGAGGCGCCGCCGGTCGACAGCGTCGGCAACCCCTCGAGCGCCCGGTTGACGGACTGGCGCACGGTCGCCGGGCTCGACGCCGAGCTTGCGCAGGACCGGCACCACGATTCCGCCGTCCTGCTCGAGCAGCACGGCGAGCAGGTGCTCCGGGGTCGTCTGCGGGTTGCGGCGCTCGTCAGCCAGCTGCTGAGCTGCCTGGAGCGCCTCCTGGGACTTGATCGTAAAACGGTCTGGTTGCATAAACGTCCGATTTCGGGGGTGGCGTTAGTTCAAATCTAAGTCTGTGTGACTTAGATTATCGCACAAATTGGGCGCGCCGACAAGGAATCTTTTCGGACCTTTGGAACCGTTTGCACGTATAGGATGCACGAGGTTCCAAGACCTCGCGCACGGTGGTCGGCTGCGGATGCCGGAGGCGTTTCAGCCGCGGATGCGCAACGTCCGCGAGCCGGTGCTCGCCTCGACGTTGCCGCCCGAATCGACCACGTGGCCGATGACCGTGGCCGAGATCTTCGCGTGACGGTGCAGCCCGCGCCTGAGCGCTCCGAGGTCGTGCTTGGTGAACGCCAACGGGACGGTCGCGCGACCCCTGCCGCGGAACACCTCCTCGTTGGAGCTGATCGTAAATCGCGAGCCGCCGACCTTGATCGTCGCGACCGCGACCGCGACGCATCGCCGCGAGCAGCTGAGCGTCGCCAGCATGCGGCTGCGCGCGACCGGCCGCTGATGGGGCAGCGACAGCCGGACATCTGCGACGGCCGGCTGCATCGCGATCGAGAGCGCCGCGAGCTTGCCCAGGTCGACGCTGCCCAGCCCGGACGCGAAGTCGTATCCCGGGCCGGCCGTGCAGCACCCGAGGGTGCGATTGTTGCCGCCCGGCAGGAACGGACCGAGGTCGTTGTCGTTGGTGGTCACATCGGAGATCACGCCGGTGGAGCTGAACCGCTTGGCGACGCTGTACAGCAATGGGTTCGCCAGCCCGACGTTCTGTTTGTGATGCTCGCGCAGCGCCTGGTCAAGCAGCGCCAGGCCACCGGCGAGCAGCGGCGCGGCCGCACTGGTCCCGCCGACCGTGATCCACGGGCTGAAGTTCCCGCTCAGGCACTCCTTCGCCGAGCAGTAGATGTCGTATCCCGGCAGGACGTCGGCGAGCATCGACACGTCGGGCACCGCGCGCACGTTGCGGGATACGAACCCGTTCTGATACGAGGGCCGCCCGAACAGCCCGCTGACGCCGCCACCCCCGGCCGTGACCGCGAACGGGGCGTCGTTCCAGACGGTCTGGGACTGGATCTGGTTGGCCGCGTTGAGCTGGAAGTTCGTTCCGCCGACGCCGGTGACAAACGGCGACGAGGCTGGGTAACTGACCGCGAGGTGATCGATCGGACCGCTGTTGGCGATGCACGCGCTCGACCCTGCGTCACCGCTCGATGCGAGGACCGAGATGCCGCTCGCAGCCGCCAGCGCCAACGCGCCCTCGGCGGCCCGGGCGCCGCTCTTTCCGATCGACAGCGCCAGCGCCGGCTCGCAGGTGCCGAGCGAGGCCGAGATCACCTCGGGGACGTGGCCGTGGTTCTCAAGCGGCGCCGTCAGCGACTGAAGCACGTCCGAGGCGCGGGGCTGTGACTCGTAGACGTCGATCTCCTTGAGCCCCGGCGCAGCCGAATCGAGCACCTCGAGGTCGAGCGTCGTCTCGCCGCCCGGCGCCAGCGCGTGGCTGATCCCGACGCCATAGCCATTGATCGCCGGCACCCGGTTGTGGAAGCAGTTGGCGAACGTCTTGAGGTCTGAGTACTTGAAGCCGTCGATCTCGATCAGCGCGACCCGCTCGCCGCTGCCGGTGATCCCGGCGGACTGAAGCGACGCGTAGTCGTATGCGGTCAGGTACTGGTTGGGGGTGAAGCCGTGGTCGGCGATCGCGTCCGCGCAGCCGGTGGCGGTGCCCGTCCGCTCGCTGTAGCCCGAGACCGAGTTGTCCTTCCAGGCCGTCGCGGGGGTGCGCGGGAAGCGACTGGAGTCGACGACCCCCGTCCGCGTGCCCGCGGCGCGGTGCGAATCGACGATCGCCTGCGGGGCGGCGAACACCGGACGCGTGTCGAGCCCGACCACCCCGGTCACGGCGCCGCCGAGCGCGGCCGGGATCTGCGTCGCGCCGGTCGGAGCGATGAAGCGGTCCGAACGCGCGGCCTGATAGCGCCCGAGCGAGGTCCCGAATAGGTGCTGGGCCTGCGAGACGTTCATCGTCGCGTCCGCGAACAGGCCGGTGACGTCGATCTTGACGTGGGTGGCGCCGGCGTCGTGCAGGTAATGGAGCACGCGCGAGCGGTCGGGGGCCGAGGCGCCGAACCGGCGCGACAGGGTCGCAATCGGCTCGTACTGGCCGTATTGAGGCGAGCCCACCGTCGTGACCGCGGTCGCGAGTCGCTCGAGCCCGGCGACATTGGCCCTCAGCGGCAGGACCAGGTGGAGGCTTGTGCGAGGCGGCCGCCGACCCGAGCCGCGCCACACGTGCCGACGTCCCGGCGGCGAGCGCCGACGGCGCCAGCGCGGCGCAAGCGGAGAGCGCACCCAATAGCGGCCAGCACGCCGAAACTGCGCGCCCTCACTGCCCACTGCCGCTTACCTGAAAACACTGAACCCCAAGTCGCTAGACGTCATCGGTAGCCCTCTTCCCTGAGGGATCGTTGCATACGAAGATTCGGCAGCAGCCGATCGAGCCTTTAGCCGCGAGGCCCGTCGCCGTTCTCAGACGGACTCGTCGTCACCGGCCGAGGTGCCGGGAACGCCGAGCTTGACGCGCTTGAGATCGGCGTGGAGCACCAGCTCGCCGCCTCGTGCATAGGGCACGATCTCGGCCCGCAGCTCGCGCCGCAGCGCCTCCAGCCGCGCGACCTCGGCGCTCAGCTCAGCGGCCCGCTTCTCGAGCGCTGCGACCTTGCGCGCCATCGACTGAAGCTGCTCCTCGAGCTCGAACACCCGCTCGACGCCGGCCAGGTTCATCCCCAGCTCGGCGGTCATCTCCTGGATCCGCCGGAGGCGATCGACGTCCTCCTGCGAATAGAGCCGGGTGCCCTTCGGCGAGCGCTTGGGCTCGATCAGCCCCCGCGCCTCGTACATTCGCAGCGTCTGCGGGTGCATCTCGGCCAGCTCGGCGGCGACCGAGATCATGAACACGCCGCGGTCGGTGGAGACCTCGACCCGAGTCGTGCTGCGCACGCGCCGGGTGGCCATCAGGATCTGCCTCCGGCTGCGCGGCTCATCAGGATCCAGCTCCGGCGGCGGCTGAGAACAGCCGATCCCGCGGATTGCCGTTCATCACCGCAGACAGCTTGTCGACCGCCTCGGACTGCTCGGGTGACAGCGACGACGGGACCTCGATCACGAACCGGTAGTGGATGTCGCCGCGGCCCTTGCCGTTGAGGCGCTGCGGCCCTTCGCCGCGCAGCCGCTGAACGGTGCCATGGCGGGTACCGGCGGGTACGCGCAGCCGCTTGGAGCCGTTCAGCGTCGGCACCTCGATCACCGCACCCTGGAGCGCCTCGGGGATCGTCAGCGGCACCTCGACCTCGAGGTTGTCGCCATTGCGCTTGAAGACCGGTGACTCCGAGACGCGCGTGATCACGTACAGATCGCCCGGCTCGGCGCCGCGCAGCCCTGGCTCGCCCTTGCCCGCGAGCCGGATCCGGCTGCCGTCGCGGACGCCCGCCGGGATGTTGACGCGCATCCGGCGGACCGAGCGCTGGGCGCCGCTGCCGCCGCAGGTCGGGCACGGATCCTCGATCACGGTCCCGGAGCCGTGGCAGTTGGAACACGGCTGTGACATCGAAAAGATTCCCTGGCTCTGGGATTCGAGCCCGCGGCCGTTGCAGACGGGGCAGACCTGCGGGACCGTGCCGGGCTTGGCGCCCGAGCCGGCGCAGGTCGGGCACGGCTGCGAGGTCGGCACCGCGAGCGGGAGCTGCGAGCCGTTGACCGCCTGGTCGAAGTTCAGCGAGACCTCGGTCTCGAGATCGCGGCCGCGGGCCTGGCGCGGTGGTGCGCCTCGAACGCCGCCCTGGCCGCGGCCGCCGCCGGCGTTGGCGCCGCTGCGGCCGAACAGGTCAGAGATGATGTCGCCGAAGTTGCCGCTGAACGAGCTCGGGTCAAAGCCGCCCGCGAACCCACCGAGCGGTCCGGTGCCGCGGTCATAGGCCTTGCGCTTATCGGGATCGGACAGGACGTCGTGCGCCTGCGAGATCTCCTTGAAGCGCTCCTCGGCCTTCTTGTCGCCGGCGTTGCGGTCGGGGTGGTACTGGCGCGCGAGCTTGCGATACGCCTTCTTGATCTCCTCCTCGGAGGCGTTCTTGCCCGACCCCGAGGACCTTGTAATAGTCGGGCCTGTCAGCCATCTGCGGTGACCCCTCTACCCCGCGACTACGACGCGGGCGGGGCGCAGGATGCTGTCGCCAAGCCGGTAACCGGGCTGGTAGACCTCGACCACCGTCCCGGGTGCGACCCCCTCGAAAGGCTGCTGGGCGACGGCCTCGTGAAACTGCGGGTCGAACTGCTCGCCCTCGGGCGAGAAGGGCTCGATCCCTGCCCGCTTGAGCGCTGACAGGACGTCGCTGTGGACGTGCTTGACCCCGGACACGAACGTCGCGTCGCCAGTGGAGCCGTCCGCGCCGGCGTGGGCGAGCGCCCGGTCAAGATTGTCGATCGCCGGCAGCAGCTCGAGTGCGAGCTTGACCGCACCGCGCTCCTGCGCGGCCGCTGCCTCGCGCACCGCCCGCTTGCGGTAGTTCTCGAACTCCGCCCGCGTGCGCTGTGCGACGTCGAGGTATTCGTCGGCCTTCTCGGCCTTCTCGACCAGGACCGACAGGTCCACCTCGTCCAGCGCGGCGCCGACGGACTCTCGGTCCGTCTACGTCGACCGCCGCGGGCCCGGCGTCAGTGACCTCCGGAGAGACGTCCTCGGCCGGGACGGGCCGACGAGGCGACCCTGCCACCGGCGAGGAGGAGTCCCCGGAGCCAGCGCCTGGCTCCGGGGTGTTGAACTTGTCCCAGTTCATTACTTGCCCTCATCCACGACTTCGGCGTCGACGACGTCCTCCTCGGCCGCGGCGCCATTGGCACCGGGGCCGTCACTGCCTGCGCCATCGTCAGACGACGCGGCCGTGTCCTGCTGGGCCCGCTGGTACATCGCCTCGGAGACCTTGTAGAAGGCCGAGTTCAGCGCCTCGGTCTTGGACTTGATCTCGTCGGTGTTCTCGGAGGTCAGCACCTCGCGCACGTCCTTGATCGCGGACTCGATCTCCTCCTTGGAGGATGCATCGACCGTCTCGCCGAGCTCGGTGAGCTGGCGCTCGGCCTGATAGGCCGCGTTCTCGGCGTTGTTGCGCGCCTCGGCGAGCTCGCGCTGGCGCTTGTCGTCCTCGGCGTGCGACTCGGCGTCGGACACCATCCGCTTGATCTCATCGTCGGACAGCCCGGAGCCGGACCGGATCTCGATCTTCTGCTCCTTCTGGGTGCCCAGGTCCTTGGCGGACACGTTGAGGATGCCGTTCGCGTCGATGTCGAACGCCACCTCGATCTGCGGGATGCCGCGCGGCGCCGGCGGGATGCCGGTCAGCTGGAACTTGCCCAGTGACTTGTTGTAGGTCGCCATCTCGCGCTCGCCCTGGAGGACGTGAATCTCGACGCTCGGCTGGCTGTCCTCGGCAGTCGAGAACACCTCTGACTTGCGCGTCGGGATCGTCGTGTTGCGCTCGATCAGCTTTGTCATCACGCCGCCCTTGGTCTCGATACCGAGCGTCAGGGGGGTGACGTCGAGCAGCAGCACGTCCTTGACGTCGCCGGCGAGCACTCCGGCCTGGATCGCGGCGCCGACGGCGACGACCTCATCGGGGTTGACCCCCCGGTGCGGCTCCTTGCCGGTCAGCTCCTTGACCTTCTCCTGCACTGCGGGCATGCGGGTCATACCACCGACGAGGACCACGTGGTCGATCGTCGAGGCGCCCTTCTCCTTGGCGTCATCGAGCGCCTGGCGGACCGGCGCGATCGTGCGGTCGAGCAGGGTCGCGGTCAGCTCGTTGAGCTTCGCCCGCGTCAGGCGGGTGTCGAGGTGCTTGGGGCCGCTGGAGTCAGCGGTGATGAACGGCAGGTTGATCTGCGTCTCCTGGGTGGTGGAGAGCTCGATCTTGGCCTTCTCGGCCGCCTCGTAGAGCCGCTGGAGTGCCATCGGGTCGGCGCTCAGGTCAATTCCCTGCGCCTTCTTGAACTCAGCGACCAGCCAGTCGACCAGCGCCTTGTCGAAGTTGTCGCCGCCGAGGTGGTTGTCACCCGCGGTCGCCTTGACCTCGAACACGCCGTCGCCGATCTCGAGCACCGAGACGTCGAACGTGCCGCCGCCGAGGTCGAAGATCAGGATCGTCTGGTCGGTCTCCTTGTCGAGCCCATAGGCCAGTGAGGCCGCGGTCGGCTCGTTGATGATCCGCTTGACGTCGAGTCCGGCGACCTTGCCGGCGTCCTTGGTCGCCTGGCGCTGGTCGTCGTTGAAGTACGCGGGCACCGTGATCACCGCGCTGTCGACCGTCTCGCCCAGGTACGCCTCGGCGTCGGTCTTGAGCTTCTGCAGGATCATCGCGCTGATCTCCGGCGGGGAGTACTGCTTGCCGCCCGCCTCGACGCGCGCGTCGCCGCCCGGTCCGGACACGACCTTGTAGGGCACGATCGACTCCTCCTCGCGCACCTCGGCCTCCTTACGGCCCATGAAGCGCTTGATCGAGAAGACCGTGTTCTGGGGGTTGGTCACCGCCTGGCGCTTGGCAACGGTGCCCACGAGCCGCTCACCGCCGCTCGTAAATGCCACGACCGACGGAGTCGTTCGCCCACCTTCGGCGTTTTCGATCACCGTCGGCTCGCCACCCTCGAGCACGGCCATACACGAGTTGGTCGTCCCGAGGTCGATTCCGATCGTCTTTCCCATGTGTTGTCTACTCCTGTCTGAGTCGCAAAATCTGAGTCAGATCGTAGCAGATTTGGGGCTGATTGTGCGGCCTTGAGGCTGATCGTGCGGCTTGATCTGCCGGCGCCCGGGCCCAGTACCGGGGCTGATCGCCGGTCTTTTGGCACCCACGGCTCGCAGCCGTAGGCGGATCGCTCCCCTCGGCGACGGTTTCGGATCTACGGTCCACATACCCGAGGGCGGAACCCTCCCGACGCGCCCTTCACCGACGCACGCGCTTCTTAAATGGACCGGCGCGGACCGCCTATCGGACGGCCCGCGCCGTACCCCCTCCGCTCGTGTGCTCGCAGTTCCGCACGCGAACCGCGCACACCGGCTGGGAGCGGAGCCCCCGGGGATCTGCGGTGCGACCCCTGGACCGGGCGGGGTCTGCGTCAGCGTCCCCGGAAGTCCTTCAAGGCCGCAAGCTTGTCACATCTGGTAGGTATTTAACCTAACTAGCCGAGTAAATGCTATGTCGCGCCTCCCGACGTGCGACGATTCACACGTCGGGGCCGCCAAACATGAGACGATTGGGGGCGGCGCATGACCGCAGGACCCGCGCGACCACGCCGCGCCCGACCCGGAGGCGAGGAACAAGATGAGCGCAAAGAGCAGCAACAAGCGATTCGGAGAGGCACTGCGCCAGCTGATGGACGAGCGCGGACTCAGTTACCGCAGCTTGGCCGCGGCGACTCGCGCACTGGACGGCAAGGGCGTCACGCACGCCCACATCAACATGCTCGCCAATGGCCACGACAAGCCGTCGATGCGGGCGATGGAGCTGATCGCCGGCGCCTGCGAGGTTGACCCGACCTACTTCGCCGAGTACCGGCTGGCGGTCGCGATGCGCGAACTCGACCCGTCCGAGGTCGGGCTCGAGCAGGCGCTCGCCAATCTCAACTCGAGTCTCGCCGCGCAGCGAAGAAGCGCCGCCAGAGCGCGGAAAGACCAAGCGCAGCAAGTGCAATTGCGTCCCAGCGCGTAGCGAGCGGATCGATCGGGCTGACCGCGACCGCGAGCAGCACCGCCCACAGCAGCCACGCCAGCCGGATTCCGGGCCGGGTCACGTCCGGATAGCGCCAGATCGCCTGCGCCAGCCGCCCGCAGATCACCCCCAGCTGGTTCTTCTCGCCGAGCAGCTTCGCCGCGCCCGACAGGGCAAGCAGCGCGATTACGAAAGCAAGGTGGCCAAACGGCCGAGCTAGTACCCGCACCAAAGGCATGTCAGTCCCATATCGCCCAGTAGCAGCTCACAAAGCGTACTGGGCCCGTGGCGCTCCCGCCATACCGAAAAGGACGGCGGCGCTACCCGAATGTTCCGGCGCTCGGGCACATCCGCGCCAGCGCGCAGGCCGAGCACTCGGGCCTCCGGGCGTGGCATGTTCGCCGCCCATGACGCAGCAGATCGAGATGCAGCTCGAGCTCTTCTCCCGGCGGCGTGATCGCCAGCATCTCGTCGTGCATTTCCTGCAACGGCGCGCCGGGCCGGAACAGGCCAAGCCTCGTCCCGACGCGCGACACGTGCGTGTCGACCGGGACATCGCGCATCCCGAGCGCGAACAGCAGCACGCAGGCAGCGGTCTTGCGTCCGACCCCGGGCAGCGAGCAGAGATACGCCTGCGCCTCGGGCACGGTGCGATCGGCCAGCCAGTCAAGCGACAGCTCGCCCCCCGGAGCCGTGTCGGTGATCGCCCTCAGGATCGACTTGATCCGCGCCGACTTGACCTTCGAGATCCCACCGGGCCGGATCGCCTCCTCGATCTCGTCGACCGGCGCGTCGCGCATGTCAGTCCACTCGTACCACCGTTCCCGCAGCGCCAGATAGGCCACGTCGCGGTTGCGGTCGTTGGTCGACTGCGACAGCACGGTGAGGATCAGCTCGGCGATCGGATGGCCGTGCGGCCTGGCGGACGGCCGGCCGTAGACGAGCCGCAGCCGGTCGCGGATCGCGCGGACCCGGCTCGGGCGCGGCCTGCGCCAGTTCTCTGTGACCGTGTTGCTAGTCAACGGCTCCCCAACGTTCGCAGGCGCGCGCCGCTGCCGCCACCGCGTCGGGCAGCTCGGTCCTGACGGCGGCGGGCGCAAACCGGTCGCGCGCGAGCGCCGCCAGCAGCGTTCCCGTCAGCACGTCGCCGGCGCCGGCCGTGTTCTGTACGCGGCACGGCACTGCGGGCACGTCGAGCTCGAGTACGCCCCGGAGGATCGCCCCGTCGGCGCCGAGCGTCAGCACCACGAGCTCGGCGCCGGCTCCCGCGATCGCGCGGGCGGCCCGCTCGGGGTCTGACTCGCCGGTCATCAGCTGTGCCTCGGCGCGGTTGGCGCGCACCAGCAGTGCGCCGGGCAGGCAGGCGCGCGCGGCGTCCGCGGCCTCATCGCCTGAACGCCAACGGTGCAGACGGACGTTGGCCTCGAAGACCACCGGCCGCCCGAGGTCGAGTGCGAGCCTGCGCGCATCCATCGTCAGCGCCCGTTCGCTTGACCTCGCCAGCGTGTTGGTTGAGATGAACAGCGCTGCGGACCTGAGCATCGTCGCTCGCAGCCGTCCCTCGAGCGCCGCCACCACCGAGTCGGCACGGTCACCGTGGAGCAGGTAGGTGGGCTCGCCGTCGCCGTCGACGGTCACGAACGCGACCGCCGTCTGCTGCCCCTCGAGCAGAGCAAACCGCGACAGGTCGACCCCCGCCTCCCGCAGCCGGTCACGCAGCCACCGACCCCAGGGATCGTCGCCGGCGCCACCCGCCAGAGCCACCGATGCTCCGCGACGCGCGGCGACCAGCGCCACATTGGCCGCCACACCGCCGAAGTGAGGCGAGAAACAGCCGACCTCTGTCAACTCTGCGCCCTGGCGCTCGGCGACCAGATCGACCAGCGCCTCACCCAGGCAGAGGATGGGAATCGGACTCTGAGTCAAGTTCGCTGGACGTTATCCTCGCCTCGCCTGTGGCCGTCGACGCGCACACGATCGAGGTCTCCGGAGCGCCCGCGTTCTACCGCCACGCTCCGGCCGGCGGCGTCACCCCTCTGTATCTGCACAGCGCCCCGACGAGCTCAGACGACTGGCTCCCCTTCCTGGAACGGACCGGCGGCCTTGCGCCTGACCTGCCCGGCTTCGGGCGCTCGAGCAAGGCTGAGAGCCTCGCCTTCACGCTGCCTGCCTACGCCGACTTCGTCGAGGCGTTCCTGGCGCAACTGGAGACCGACAGCGTGGCCCTGGTCGGGCACGGGTGGGGCGCCGCCGCGGGCCTCGCATTCGCTCAGCGACACCCCCACCGGGTGCAGCGGCTGGTGCTGATCGACGCGGTGCCGCTGTTGGCGGGATTCCAGTGGCCGCCGCTCGTCTCCCGGCTGCGACGCCCGGTGATCGGAGAGCTGCTGATGGGATCGACCAACAGGCGCGTGCTCGGGCGGGTGCTGCGCAGCGCCGCCACAACTCCGGAGGCCTGGCCCGACGAACGCCTCGAGCAGGTGTGGGAGCAGTTTGACCAGGGCACCCAGCGCGCGATCCTGAGATTGCATCGCTCGATCGATCAGGCCGGGCTCGCCAGCGCCGGCGCGGATCTCGACGAGCTCTGGATGCCGGCGCTCGTCCTGTGGGGTGAGCGGGATCCATGGCTACCCTCCAGGTACGCGGACGCGTACGCGCAACGCCTCCCGCGCGCCCAACACGAACAGATCGCGGGCGCCGGCCACTGGCCTTGGCTTGATCGACCGGCGGTCGTCGAGCGCGTGACAGCCTTCGTCAGCGAACACCAATGAGCACAGCGACCCTGACCCGCTCGCGGCAGACGCCGTGGTTCTCGCTCGAGCTGCTCGGGCGGCTGGCGCCCACGCTCGTCGCGGCCGCCTTCGCCGCCGCCTACGTGATCATCTCGCCGCCGAGCCTCGATCTCGCCGCCCATCTGTTCCGGGCGCAGCTTTTCCGCGTCGAGGGATTCGGGATCTGGAACAACTGGTGGTACTCAGGTCATGACATCGTCGGCTACAGCGTGCTGTTCCCGGCCGTCTCGGCCTGGCTCACGCCCCAGCTCGCCGGCGCGATCGCAGCGACCGGATGCGCTGCCCTGTTCGAGCCTCTCGCCCGCCGCCACTTCGGCCCCGACGCGTGGCTCGGGGCGGTCCTGTTTGGCGCCGCGACCGCGACCAACCTCTACACGGGCCGACTCGCGTTCGCGTTCGGTGCCCTGCCCGCGCTCGGGGCGGTCGTCGCGCTCGACTATCGCCGCAACAAGCTCGCTGGCGGGCTGGCGTTGCTCTCAGCGCTGTGCAGCCCGGTGGCGGCACTGTTCGCTGCCCTGGCGGCCTGTGGCTACGCGCTCGGCGGCTACCTCGAGCAGCGCGATCTGCGCGCGGCGCTCCCCGGTCTGTCGGTGGTCTTCGCGGCGCTGACGCCGGTCGCGCTGATCGCGATTGCGTTCCCCGAGGGTGGCAGCGAGCCGTTTGGCTTTCCGACCATGTTCCCGGTGCTGATCGTGGCTGCGATCGCGCTGGCGCTGACACCAAAGGAACACGGCACCCTGCGAGCGGGGATCGCTGTGTACATCGTCGCCACGGTTGCTGTCTTCCTCGTTCCGTCGCCGATCGGCAGCAATATCGCACGGCTGGGCACATTCCTGGCGCTGCCGGTAGGAGCGCTGCTGTGGTGGCGGCGCCGGCCTGGGGTGCTGCTGATCGCGCTGCTGCCGCTGATGTACCTCGGGTGGGCCGCCCCGGTGCGCGACCTCACGAGCGCGTCCAACGACCAATCGACGTCGACGCGCTACTACCAGCCCCTGGTCCAGTTCCTACGCCGCCAGAGCGGGCCACCGTTCCGGACCGAGATCCCGTTCACCCGCTTTCACTGGGAGGCGTACGTGGTCGCGACCCACTTCCCGCTGGCGCGCGGATGGGAGCGCCAACTCGACATCAAGGACAACCCGATCTTTTACTCGGGCCACCTGACGGCGGCCAGCTATGAGCAATGGCTGCACGCCAACGCGGTCCGGTTCGTCGCCGCTCCCGACGCCCAGCTCGACTATTCCGCCAAGTCCGAGATGGCGCTCATTGACCGCGGCCTGCCGTACCTACACGAGGTCATGCACTCTCGCCACTGGCGCGTGTACGCGGTCGCGAACGCGACGCCGATCGTCCAGGGACAGGCGAAGCTCGATGCGATGGGCCCCGACTGGCTTCAGCTGACCGCCCGCCGGCCCGGCACCGCGCTCGTCCACGTCCGCTTCACGCCCTACTGGGCGCTCTCCGGCGGGTCTGGATGCGTCGCGCCGGACGGGCAGTACACACGCGTGACCCTGAGAGCGGCCGGAACGGTGCGGCTCGTGACCCGATTCTCGCTGGGACGGATCGGCAGCTCTTCGCCGCGCTGCACATAAGGCCGGTTCGGACTCTGACGAAGACCCGCAGACCGGCGCGGTAGCATGGAAAGTTCCATGCGCAGGCGTCTTACGTGGATCGAGACGCGCGTCTTGCCGCGCGGCTGGGCGGATGTTATCCGCCAATTGCTGCTGTTCGCAGCCGCATACGCGCTGTATCAGCTCGTCCGTGGACTGGTCGACGGAGGCAGCGGCTACAAGCCATTCGGAGACGCCACCAGGATCATCAACCTCGAGCGGCTGCTGCACGTGTTTGTGGAGCCGAGTATCCAGGCCTGGGCGTCCAGCGTGCACTGGCTGATGGACATCGCCGACTGGACCTACCTCAACGCCCACTACTTCGTCACGATCGGGGCGCTGGTGTTCATCTACCTGCGGCGCAACGACTCGTTCTACTTCATCCGCAACATGTTCATGATCGCGATGGCGATCGCGCTGGTCGGCTACGCCCTGTACCCGACGGCGCCGCCCCGGCTGATGCCCGAGTGGGGCTTCACCGACTCGATCGCGCAGTTCATGGGCGTGCCCCACGTCGAGGATGGTCCCGGCAAGGCGCTGCTCAACTTCTACGCTGCGGTGCCGTCGATGCACGTCTGCTTCGCGGTCATGATCGGCGTGCCGATGGCGAGGCTGGTCAAGCGCTGGTGGGCGAAGGTGCTGTGGTGCCTGTACCCGCTGCTGATCACGTTCGTCGTCGTCGCGACCGGCAACCACTACTTCACTGATGTGTTCCTCGGCGCGATGACCGCCGGGTTCTCGGCGCTGCTGGCAAAGCAGCTCCTCGCTCGGGCACGACCAGACGCCTGGGCATTCGGCGAGGCACACGCCTAGCGCCATGCCTGAACAATCGGCACCGGTCCGCCCGCGGGCGCCAAAGGAGCGCGGGCCACGGCACCGAGGCTCGGGCGTCACAACCCAAGAGCTGATGCGCGAGCGGCTGATCGAGTCGCGGTTGACGCCGAACGCGATCTCGCTGACCGGGTTCGTGCTCAACCTGGCGGCCGCGGGGTTGATCGTCGGCCGGATGTTCTTCCTCGCCGGGATCGCGTTCATCATCGGCTCGATCATGGACACGCTCGACGGGCGCTACTCGCGCATGTCGGGCAAGGGCACCCCGTTCGGAGCGTTTCTGGATTCGACCCTTGACCGACTCGAAGAGGGGATCGTGCTGACCGCGGTGGCGGCGTACTTCGCCTCCCGTCACGACCAGGTCGCGGTCGCGGCGGTCGTGTTGGCGGTGCTGCTGTCACTGATGGTCTCCTATACCCGTGCACGAGCCGAGGCGCTCGGCGTCTCCTGCAAGGTGGGACTCGCGACGCGGCCCGTGCGAGTCGTGATCCTGTCGATCGGGCTGGTGTTCGCCAAAGGCGCGTCGATCGGCAATTTCGAGCTGCTGGCTCCGGCCGTTTACGTGCTCGCGGCGCTGACCGCGGTGACGATGGTCCAGCGAATTCTGTACGTGCGCAAACAGCTGCGCACACCGCCCGCGGTGTAACAAACGACCGTTCGCGGCCTACCTGTTCGTGACGCCCGCGCCGCAGGACCGCCGCGCCGGGCCTCCTACTTCGAGAAGGGAACTCCGACCAATGAGTGATAACGGGTCCAGCAACGGCACCGCGCGCCATCAACAGGACAAGGTCCGCGTCGCCATCATCGGCGTCGGCAACTGCGCGAGCTCGTTCGTGCAGGGCGTCCACTACTACCGCAACGCCGACCCCGCTGTGCAGGTCCCCGGCCTGATGCACGTCGACCTCGGCGGCTACCACGTCCGTGACATCGAGTTCAGCGCCGCCTTTGACATCGACGTCGAGAAGGTCGGCAAGGACCTGTCGCAGGCGATCTTCGCCGGCCAGAACAACACGCTGAAGTTCGACACCAAGGTCCCCAACCTCGGGGTCGATGTGATGCGCGGGATGACCCACGACGGCCTCGGCAAGTACCTGAAGGAGAAGATCACCAAGGCGCCCGGCCCGACGGTGGACATCGTCGAGGTGCTCAGGGAGACCCGCACCGACGTGGTCGTCTCCTATCTGCCGGTCGGCTCCGAACTGGCGACGAAGTGGTATGTCGAGCAGATCCTCGAAGCCGGCTGTGGCTTCGTCAACTGCATCCCGGTGTTCATTGCACGCGAGGACTACTGGAACAAGCGCTTCAAGAAGGCCGGCCTGCCGATCATCGGCGACGACATCAAGTCTCAGGTCGGCGCGACGATCGTCCACCGCGGGCTGGCGCGGCTGTTCCACGACCGTGGCGTCAAGCTGCTGCGCACCTCACAGCTCAACGTCGGCGGCAACATGGACTTCTACAACATGCTCGAGCGCGAGCGGCTCGAATCCAAGAAGATCTCCAAGACCAACGCCGTGACATCGATCATGGGCCACGAGCTGCCGCCCGGTGACGTCCACGTCGGCCCGTCTGACTACGTGCCATGGCTGACCGACCGCAAGTGGGCCCACATCCGTCTCGAGGGCCAGGCGTTCGGCGACGTGCCGCTGACCGCCGAGCTCAAGCTCGAGGTCTGGGACTCCCCCAACTCGGCCGGGATCGTCACCGACGCCGTGCGGATCTGCAAGCTGGCGCTCAACAACGGGCTCACCGGCCAGCTCGACGGGCCGAGCTCGTACTTGATGAAGTCGCCGATGCACCAGCGCCCCGACGATGAGGCGCACGAGCTGACCGAGGCGTTCATCAAGAAGTACGCGCGCAAGCCGATCGAGGCTGGGGCCAAGGCAAAGGCGAAGGCAGCCAAGTAAGGCCCGCAGCAGAGCGCTCCGCGCGTCCGGCGTGACATTGACCGAGACAACCTCGTGGCGCGCGCCGCGGCTGCTGGCCGACCCGCCGTCCGGGTTACCGGTCGACCCGCCTTCCGGGCTGCCGGGCACGAGCGCGCGGGCATAAAATCCTGTCCGTGAGCGGCGAGCGACTCGCGATCGCGCAGGTGACGCCGTTCGCGTGGGAGGTCGGCGGCGACGTCAACGAGTACGTCGAGCGTGTATCCAACGAGCTCGCCGGCCGCGGCCATCGCGTGCTGATCATCGCCCCGTCCCAGAATGACGCGCTCGTCCGCGAGAGCCGCCAGGCGCTGAGGTCGCATCCCGACGAGCTGCTCGACTCAGCGAGCGGCAAGCCGCGCGTACTGGGCGTCGGGGAGGTGCTGCCGTTCTCGCCCACCCGACGCCGGGCCGCTTCGCTCCCGGTGGACGTGGCGCGCACGATCGAGCAGGCGCTCGGTGCGCTGACGCTCGACATCGTCAACGTCCACGAGCCGTTCGCGCCGAGCGCTTCAAGCGCCGCGCTGCGCCACTCGCGGGCGCTCAACGTCGGCAGCTTCCACGCCCCGACCGAGCGGCTGCTCTCGACCCAGCTGACCCGCCCTCTGACCCGGCTGCTGTTCGCGCGGCTCGACGCCCGCGCCGTCAGCTACACCGCGACGCGCAACCTGCTCCAGCGCTATTTCCCCGGCGACTACCGGGTGATCGCCCCCGGGACAGACGCGCCCGGGCCGCGCGAGCCCTCTGACGTGCCCGAGATCGTGATCGTCGCGACCGAGGAGCGCGCCTCGCTGCGCAGCTTCTTGCGTGCGTTGCGGCTGCTGCCCCAGGAGCTGCCGTGGCACGCGACCGTCTGGTCGCGGCGGCCGACGGCGCCGCCAGCCACGCTCGGCAAACTGCTCCGCGACCGGGTCACGTTCGTCGACGCCGGCGGCTGCAGCCAGGAGGAGGTGCTCGCCGCCGCCGACGTCGCCGTGTTCGCCTCCGAGGGCGATCGCGCGATTCCCGGGACGCTTGTGCACGCGCTCGGGGCCGGTGCGATCCCGGTCGCCTCGCGACTGCCGGTGTACGAGGAGGTACTCGCGGACGGCGAGCGAGGCTTCATGTTCGAGGTCGGCGAGATCGAGACGCTCGCGAGCCATCTGACGCAGCTGGTCAGCGACGCCGGTCTACGGCGGCGCAGCTCGGCCCAGCTGGAGAAGCTGCGCCGGACGTTCGGCTGGCGGCGGGTGACCGACGAGCTCGAGCAGATCTATCAGGAGCTCGTCGCTCGGCGCCATGACGACGTAGGCGATCGATCGATGCGCAAACGGCTGACCTCGCGCCAGCTGATCGACGTCGACCTGCACATGCATACCGACCACTCATATGACTGCGCGACGCCGGTCGAGGTGCTGCTCGCGGAGGCTCGGGCGCGCGGCCTCGGCGCGATCGCGATCACCGACCACAACGAGGTCTCAGGCGCGCTCGAGGCGCGGGCGAAGGCCGACGGGGTGACGGTGATCGTCGGCGAGGAGGTCAAGACCGCCGAGCAGGGCGAGGTGATCGGCCTGTTCATCGAGGAGAAGATCCCGCGCGGGCTGACGCTCGCCGAGACGATCGCCGAGATCAAGCGCCAGGGTGGGCTGGTGTACGTCCCGCATCCGTTTGACCGGATGCATTCGGTGCCCGACTACGAGCATCTGCTCGGCGTGATCGATGACGTCGACGCGATCGAGGTCTTCAACCCGCGGATCGCGATCACCGAGTTCAACGAGGAGGCGGTCCGGTTCGCGGCCAAGTACAGGATCCCGGCCGGGGCCGGCTCCGACGCGCACGTGCCCCAGGGTCTCGGCTCGGTCCGGATCCGGATGCGCGACTTCGACGGCCCGCAAGAGTTCCTGCAGTCGCTGCGCGATGCCGACATCATCCGCAACCCGGCGAGCCTCTTGTACGTGCAGGCGCTGAAGTTCCTGCAGACGCGAGCGATGCCCGGCGGGGCCCGGAAGGCATCCCGGGAGCGCCGCGTGCGTCGGGCGACCGGACGCAAGTCCTGATGCAGTCGCAAGGACAAGCACGCGAGCCGTCCAATCCGACTCCGATGCCCGCTACCGATGACGAGATCAAGGAGAAATACCTCGAGCGTGCGATCCGCGAGCTGAACGCATTCGCGCGCCGTCTCGGCGAGTGCCAGCACTGTCCACGGGGCCAGCTGATGCCGGTGCTCGGCTCCGGCCATCCGCAGGCAGACATCTTCATGGTCAAGTACGCGGCCCGCCCGTCGGAGGTCGAGGAGGGGGTCGCGTTCTACGGGCGCACCGGCAACGCGCTGATGAAGTCACTCAAGCGGCTGTCGATCGATCCGCTGGCCGTCTACGGGACGCTGTGCGTCAAGTGCCCGGTCGCCGACCCCGCGATGGCCGACCCCGTGTGCGTCGCGCGGCTGGCCGAGGAGCTGACGATCGTGTCACCGAAGATCGTCGTCGTGATGGGCCTCGACGCGCTGACGGTGATCAACGAGCTCGAGATCCCGCTGGCACGTGAGATCGAGCCGCTGGCGGGCGAAATGCAGCAGTTCACGCCGATGATCGAGGCGCTCTACGTGCCCAACATCGATGACGCGCTCGACGAGGAGGCCGCCAAGCGCGACTTCTGGGCGGCGTTCCGCGTGCTCGGGCAGTGGTGGGCTGACCTGCCGCCGTACTAGTCACCGGCGCGCGTCACCCACCGCCGTAGACCGCTCCTTTCGGCCTCGCCACGGGTTATGTAGATGCGCCGCCGGATGTGGCGTTCTTGTCAATGGGCTCGTCTAGCCTCGTTCGCTGACCTCAACCGACCTCTCGCAGCCCTGCTGCCAGGACTGGAGCACTGACCGAATGCACCGAAGGACCCTCGTCGTCTGCGTGGCCGCCGCGGCGTGCGCGATCGCCGCGCTGCTGCCCGCCACAGCATCGGCCAAGCCGGCCAAGCCGCACTACTACCTGGCGCTGGGCGACTCTCTCTCACAGGGCATGCAGCCCAACCTCGACGGCCTCACCCTCGACACCAATCAGGGCTACGCCAACGATCTGCTCACGATCGAGCGCAAGCATGTCCACAACCTCAAGCTCGTGCAGCTCGGCTGCGGTGGCGATACGACCACCAGCATGCTGACCGGCAAGGGCAATGACGTCGCCGCCAAGTTCCTTCACTGCGACCGCAAGGGCGGATCCCAGGAGGCAGCCGCGATCAGCTTCCTCAAGGCGCACCACAAGAAGGGCGAGGTGCCGTTGATCACGGTCGATATCGGCGCCAACGACGTGGACGGATGCGGCAGCGTTCCGGTGTCCGAGATCGTCTCCTGCGTCAATCAGGGGCTTTCCACGATCAGCGCCAACCTGCCGAAGATCCTCGCCGGTCTCAAGCAGGCCGCTCCGAAGGGGACCACGTTTGCGGCCATGAACCTCTATGACCCGCTGCTCGGCGGATACCTCAGCCCATCGAGCTCCACAGCGCACGGGCTCGCACTCGCGTCGATCGCATTCGTCAGGGAGGTCAACGCCGCGCTGGCCGCCTCCGACACCAAGGTGGGGTTCCTGACCGCCGACGTCGCTGACGCGTTTGACACCTTTGACAGCACCGACACGGTGACCTGGGAGAGTCAGCAGATCCCGGTCAACGTCGCCCGGGTGTGCAGCTGGACCTGGGTCTGCCAGACGCCGCCGAGCGGCCCCAACATCCACGCCAACAAGAACGGCTACCAGGTGATCGCCAACACGTTCGCGTCGGCGATCGGCAAGCGGGTCCACTCCTAAGCATCGTCAGCTCTCGGGCGCTCGCTGCTTGCGGACGCCCGGGAGCGATGCTTGGCCCGCGGTTGGGTTTGCGGGCACCGCGGGCGCACCGCCCACAGCCGTAGGCGGATAACTCCCCTCCGCGACCGTCTCGGACCCTCGGCCCGCAGCCGTGGCGCGGATCACCGAGCCGGCTGCTAGCCGATCTCGAGCACGATCTTGCCGAGCTTGCCGCCGGCCCTGAAGCGCTCGTAGGCCGCGGCCGCCTCCCCGAGCGGGAAGGTCTCGGCGATCGGCACGATGATCGCGCCGCTCTCGAGCAGCGGCAGCACCGAGCGCTCAACCGCGCGCGCCGTGTACGCCTTCTCCTCGACCTGGCGGGCGCGGAGCATCGAACCGTGGATCCGGGCGCGCTTGGCCATCAGGATCCGCAGGTCGAGCTCGGACGTCTGGCCCGCGCCGACGCCGATCACCGTGATCCGCCCGCCGCTGGCGAGCGCCTCGAGGTTGCCGGGAAGATTTGGGCCGCCGACCAGCTCGAGGATCACGTCATAGGGACCGTGGTCCTTGAACGCATCGGGCTCGATCACGACCGCCCCGAGCGCGGCGACCTGGCTGCGCAGCTCGGCGTTGCGCACCGTCGCGGTCACGCGGGCGCCGGCCGTACGGCCGAGCTGGATCGCCGCCGTACCGACGCCGCCCGCCCCGCCGTGGACGAGCAGCCGCTCGCCGGCCCGGAGCTCGGCCTGCGTGAACAGCGCATCATGGGCGGTCGTGAACACCTCCGGCACGCCGCCGGCCTCGACCCACGAGAGCCGCTCGGGGACCGGCATCAAAATGCGCTCGCTGACCACCGCCAGCTCCGCCTGCCCGCCGCCGCCGACGATCCCCATCACACGGTCGCCCTCGCTGAAGCGGGTCGTGCCGGCGCCGAGCGCGGCGACCTCGCCGGCAAGCTCGAGGCCGGGGATGTCCTGCGGCGAACCCGGGGGCGCGGGGTAGCCACCTCGCAGCTGGATCATGTCGGCGCCGTTGAGACCGGCCCCCCTGACTCGTACGAGCACCTCGCCAGCCCCCGGGACCGGGTCTGGGTGGTCCTGCACCGAGAGCTGCTTGTCCTTGATCGTGACGGCGCGCATCGCCGGGCAATCCTAAGCATCCGCGAGCCTTGAGGGCCTTGCGGTCTGCGACACTTGGCCGCGAGGGGCGTTGCGCCGACGAGGACAAGGGGGCAGGCGATGACGCAGTTGGAGGTCGAGACCAACGCGGGCGAGCAGGACGTCGTGAGCGCGTTCAGATCCGCATTCTTCAGCACCCCGCGGTTCGTCGACCACTTCAAGCCGACGCCGCTGGCCCACTTCCGCGCCCAGATGAGCTGGCGGCCAACTGACGTGCTCGACTCCGCGGCGGCGGCAAAGCTCGCGGAGGTCAACTTCAACCGCAGGTGGGCGGACTACGACCACATGCACTACGAGATCGGCGAGACGATCGCGCTCACATACGAGCCATCCTCGGCCGGGGACAGCGCGACCGTGCGGATCTGGACCGACACGCCGCCGACCCAGTACGCGATCGACGTGCCCAACCCGATCGTCCTGCACACCTACTGCAACGAGATCTTCAGCCTGCTCAAGGAGGGGGGCTTCACCGTCCAGCCGCGCTCGCGGATGCAGGACTACAAGCTGCCGCCCGAGGCGCCACCGGGCTGGCCGTTCGGCGCCGGCTCCCGTTAGCTCTCGGACGAGGCGCGCCGCAGCTCGGCGACGCACTCGATGTGCGGGGTCTGGGGAAACATGTCGACCGGAGCCACGCGCACCAGCTCAAAGCCCGCCTCGACCAGCTGCGCCGCATTCGGTGCGAGCGTCGTCGGGTTGCACGAGACGTAGACGATCCGCTGCGGCGCGGCCTCGATGATCCGCCGGACGACCTTCTGCGAGAGGCCAGAGCGAGGCGGATCGACGACCATCAGGTCGGGACGTCCCGCCTTCTCGACCAGCTCGCGCAGCGCGAGTCGCACGTCGCCGGCGAAGAAGCGGGCGTTCTCGATCTCGTTGGCGCGTGCGTTGGCGATCGCATCGGCGATTGCCTCGGGGACCAGCTCGAGTCCCCAGACCTCTCCGACCCGCGGAGCGACCGTCAGCGCGATCGTCCCAATTCCACAGTAGAGGTCGAATACGCGCTCGAAGCCGGTCGGCGCCATGTACTCGACGGCCAGCTCGTAGAGGCGCTCGGCCATCTCGGTGTTGGTCTGAAAGAACGCCTCGGCTGAGATCGTGAAACGCATCGACCCGAGCACCTCCTCGAAGCGGTCGGTGCCCGCCAGCAGCTCGGTCTCGCCGCCTCGCGTCGTCTCACCGAGACTGTCCTGCCGCGTCCACAGCAGCCCGTCGAGCCCGGCCCCCGCCCTGGTCAGCGACTCTCGGTCGAGCCGCACGTCGGCGCTGGTCACCAGCCGAGCCTGGATCGCACCGGTGCGCCGCCCCTCGCGGACCACCAGGTTGCGCAACGCACCCTCGCCGCTGTGACGGTCATAGGGAGTCAGCCGCTGCTCGCGACACCAGGCGACAATCGCCTCGCGGGCCTCGTTGGCGCGCTCGGACGCGAGCAGGCAGTCGCTCAGGCCGACGATCTCGTTCCACCGCCCGGGCGCGTGGAACCCACACACGAGCTCGCCCGACTGATCGGTCCCGAACGAGTACTCGAGCTTGTTGCGGTAACGCCACTGGGCGACCGCTGGGACGATCGGCGCCAGCTCGAAGCCATCGAGCTTGCCGATTCGGCGCAGCGCATCGTCGACCTGCGCCTGCTTGACCTCGAGTTGACGCTCGTAGCGCAGAACCTGCCACGGAGCGCCGGGATGATCGGCCACCGGCGCGATCCGGTCCGGGCTGGACTCGAGGATCTCGACGGTGCTGGCCTCGGCGTACGCCCGCTTTCGCTTGGTTATCAGGGCACGCACGCGGTCGCCGGGCATCGCGCCCTGTACGAACACCACGTACCCGTCACTGCGCGCCACCCCCGCACCCCCGTAGGCGAGCGAGTCGATCGTCAGCTCGAGCTCATCCCCGCGCTGGGGGCGAGCGGGTCTTGCCTGCGCGGACTCCATCGTCTTCTCAGCATGGCAGCCGCGCGCGGCCGGCCCGCAACGGCGGGCACCGGGCGCGGCTTTTCAGGCCGCGGCGAGCCCGCGGCCGGCCTGTCAGCCGATCGCCTTCTCCAGCGCGCCGGTGACCGACTTGCGGTTGGCGTGGCCACGCTCGTAGGTCAGCACCGTGCGCAGGTCGGTCTTCGACAGGCCACCGAGACGGCTCTGGACCTGACTCGCGTTGAGGTCGTCGTAGCCGAGGATCGGGAACGAGGGACCGACGCCGACCACGCGACGGGCACGGTCGGCGCCGCGGACGATCCGATCGACGGGCTCGGTCTTGCGGGCGCGCTTGGTCGCCGTCCCGGCGCGCTTGCTCGCCGTCTGCAGCTGGCCACGGCCACGCTCGACCAGATCGTCGAACTCCTTGCGCAGGTCATCGCCCTGATGACGTCCGCGACGAACCAGCTCGGTGACGAGGTCATTGGCGTCCTTGCGGGTGACGCGGCCTCGCGAGGCGGCGTCATCGAGCGCCTCCTGGATCCGCTCGCGGGTCAGGATCACGACGTCGCGCGGCTTGACGGTGCCGTGCGCAAGCTGCTCGACGACCGAGCCGCCGTCGGAGCTCGAGGCCGCGCGCTTGGTGCGCGTGCCGGCCCCGCGCGCGGTTGCGCTGGTCTTCTTGGCGCCACGCCGGGCAGCGGTAGCGGTGCCCTTGGCGCCCGAGCGCGCCGTCTTGGCGGTGCTGGCAGCCGCTGTGCCGGCGGCCTTGCTCCCGGCCTTGGTGCCGGTTGCGCGCTTGGTCTTCGCGGCGCCTGCCTTCGCGGTCCGCGCGGTCTTGGTCGCTCCGGACTTGGCCTGCGTGGCGGTGCGGCTGGTGGCCTTGCGCGCGCTCGTCGCGGTCGCCTTGGCGCCGCTCTTGGCGGCTGTGGAGGTCTTCTTGGAAGATGATGGCGATCGTTTCGCGGCGGGCATGTTCTGACTCCTAATTGTCTTTACCGTTGCGCGAGAGTATCCAACCTGGACAGTCAATGGGTCGCGAGCGTTACTGACAGGTGGACTGACTGTGTAGGCAGGAACGCCCAACGTGTGACGGCCCTTCGCAGGCGCCGACAAATCGGGCCCCAAACCCGACCAATCCCAACCAAACCCCTCAGCCGGGAGCACAGACGAGCAGCTCGAGCAGCGCCTTCTGTGCGTGCCGGCGATTCTCGGCCTGATCCCAGATCCGCTGGCGCGGTCCGTACAGGACCGATGCGGTGATCTCCTCGCCGGGATGGGCCGGCAGGCAGTGCAGCGCGATCGCGTTCGGCGCCGCAAGGCTCAACAGCTCGTCGTCGATCCGGTAGGGGGCAAGCGCCCCGCGGCGACGCTGCGCGGTCGCGGGATCATCGCTCATGCTGACCCACACGTCGGTGTAGATCGCATCGGCGCCGGCGACCGCGGCGCGCGGATCTGAGGTCAGGGTCGCTCCGGCCAGCGGCTCGAGCTGAAACTCGTCCGGGGCGGCGATCCGCACCTGCACGCCGGCGACCGCGCCGAGGATCGCCAGCGAGCGCGCGACGTTGTTGCCATCGCCTACATACGCGAGCGTCAATCCCTCAAGCTCACCGAACGTCTCGCGCAGTGTCAGCAGGTCGGCGAGCGCCTGACATGGATGATGTGACGCCGACAGCATGTTGAACACCGGCACGGCCGCGTGGTCGGCGAGCTCCTGCACCGTCTCGTCGGGCCCGGTCCGGATCCCGATCGCGGCCGCATGGCGTGACAGCACGTAGGCGGTATCGCGCAGCGACTCGCCGCGCGTCAGCTGCATCTCGTCGGAGCGCAGCACCATCGGGTGGCCGCCGAGCTCGAACACGCCCGCCTCGAATGACACCCGTGTGCGGGTCGACGGGGCCTGGAAGATCAGCGCGATCGTCGTCCCGCCGAGCGCCTGTGATTCCAGCGGCGAGCGCTTGAGCTCGGCCGCGCGGGCAAGCAGGCCATCGAGCTCGTCGCCCGTCAGTTCGGCTCCGGTGATCAGGTGGCGCGGCAAGCGCAGCAGTGTACGTTCCGGTGCTCTCGATGCGTCTGCGAGTCCTGACCTGGAACCTGATGCACGGCCGCGCCCAGCCGCCGGCCCGCCGCGAGCTGCGCCACGAGTTCACGGCCGCGCTCGCGAGCTGGGAGTGGGACGTAGCGCTGTTGCAGGAGGTGCCGCCGTGGTGGCCGCCGACGCTCGCCACCGAGCTCGGGGCCGAGTACCGACTGGTGATGACCTCGCGCAACGGCCTGCTGTCGATCCGCCGGGCGATCGCCACCCGATGGCCTGACCTGATCCGTTCAAACGGCGGTGGCGCGAACGCGATCCTCGCCCGCCGCGACCGCATCGTCGCCCACCGGACGCTGCAGCTCGCGCGCTTCCCCGAGCGTCGCTGGGCGCATGCCGTCTGGCTCGCGTACGGGATCTGGGTCGTCAACGTCCACTCGTCGGCCGATGAGGTCCGGGCGGCACAGGACGCCGTCACGCTCGCGGACGCCGCCCGCTCGTGGGCCGACGGCGCACCGGTGGTGATCGGCGGTGACCTCAACCTGCGCGAGCCTCAGCTGGCCGGATTCGAGCAGGTCGCCGAGCGCGACGTCGATCACATCTTCGTCGGGCCGGGTGTGCGTGCGGTCGGGGCGGTCGAGAAGCTCGACCGCGGCTCGTTATCTGACCACCCCCCGTTGGCGGTGACCGTGCAGGACGCGGAGTCCGACGTCAGCTCGTGATCTGCAGCCGCAGTGCCTTGCGGTCGATCTTTCCGACCGGGGTCAGCGGCACTGCTTCGACCAGCCGCACCTCGCGCGGGTACTTGTAGCCACCGATGTGCTCCTTGCCCCACGCGACCAGGTCATCGGCGGTCGTGTCAGCGCCGTCATGGAGTGACACGAACGCGACGACCTCCTCGCCCTCGATCCGGCTCGGCCGGCCGATGACCGCGGCCATCTTGACCGCCGGATGCTCGACCAGCGCGTCCTCGACATCGCGCGGGTAGACGTTGAACCCGCCGCGAATGATCAGGTCCTTCTTACGGTCGACGATGAACAGGTAGCCGTCTGAGTCGAGGTAGCCGAGATCGCCGGTGTGCAGCCAGCCGTCGCGCATCACCTCGTCGGTCGTATCGGGCGCGTGCCAATAGCCACGCATAACCCCGGGTGAGCGGCAGCAGATCTCGCCGATCTCGCCGGGCGGCAGCGCCCGCTCGGAGTCATCGCGGATCTCGACCTCAGTTCCGGGCACCGGCGTGCCGACCGACCCCGGCCGCGCGTTGCCGACCGGGTTGGTGGAGATCACGGCAGCCGTCTCGGTCAGCCCATAGCCCTGGCGGATCGAGACCGACGGCACCCGGCGGCAGAACTCCTCCTCGGTTTCCCGAGCCAGCGGTGCGCCACCGGACCCGACGAAGCGAAGCGACGAGAGGTCGTACTCCTCGAGCGGCATCGACAGCAGCACCTGGAGCATCGTCGGCACGACCGCAGCGGTCTGCAGCCGGTGCTCTCCGATCAGCTCGAGAAACGCCTTCGGGTCAAACCAGCGCAGCAGCACCCCGACGCCGGCCTCCGGCGAATGCAGCCCTGCGATCGTCAGCATCAGGCCGTATGCGTGCGAGAGCGGGAGCGTCGTCAGCGACCGGTTGACGCCCGGCACGTGGCTGGACTCCTGGACAGCTGCCCCCGTGAAGTGGAGGTTGGCGTGCGAGAGCATGACTCCCTTGGAACGGCCCGTCGTCCCGCCGGTGTAGAGCAGCGCCGCAAGGTCGTCATCGGAGCCCGAGACGAGGCCCGCGGGCTCTGCCTGCTCGAGCGCCGCGAGCGCCAACACGCCGTCACCCGCCTCGCCGGTGCTGATCACGTGCCGGACGTGGTCGAGCCCGTCGACCGCCTCGAGCACCTTCGGCACCAGCTCGGGCGTCGTGACGACCGCGGATGCCTCGGCGTCGGCGATCACATGGCGGAGGTCCTCGGCCGGCAGCAGGAACATCGCCGGCGTCGCGACGGCGCCGATCCGCCACAGCGCCTGATAGGTGACAGTCACCTCGGGGCAGTTTCCCATCGAGACCACAACCCGCTCCCCGGGAGTGATGCCGAGCTCCTGCAGGCCGCCGCCGATTCGCTGCGTGCGCTCGAACAGTTCACCCGAGCGATGCCACCGCCCCTCGAACAGAAGCGACTCGTAGTCGCCCCGGCGTTGCAACGACTCGTCGACCAGGCGCCCGAGGTGATGGACTCCGACCGTGCTCACGCGGCGCCAGCCTACCCGCTAGCCACGGGCCGCGCGCAGCCCGAATCCGCGCA
Source organism: uncultured Solirubrobacterales bacterium (assembly GCA_963770885.1). GTDB lineage: Bacteria > Actinomycetota > Thermoleophilia > Solirubrobacterales > Solirubrobacteraceae > Palsa-465. Next base: position 109,214 of record CAVYRI010000012.1, read on the forward strand.
GCATCAGCAGCGCCTTACCGCCGAGCGTCCCGCGTGCCGGCAGCACCCCGAGTTGGGTGGCAGCGTCGTAGACGTCATAGAAGCCGCGCACCCTCAGCAGCAGGTCGTGCTGGAGCTCGCAGTAGAAGATGCAGTGCACAACCACGAACCGGTTGGTGGCCGGCAGCCCCTCGAGCGGCTCGCGGTGGGTGCCCAAAAGCTTGCACGGCGCGGCGACGAAGTGGTCATCGGCGAGCCGGGTGCCGGTGCGCTCGAGTCGCGCGTCGGGGAATGACGCCCACAACCGGCCTGCGTACTGGCCGAGCTGCTCGAGCCCGGACAACGGAGAACTCGTGAGCGGGTCCTCGTACTGGATCCCGGCCGCGCAGACCTCGGCGAACGCAGCCGGGTCCTTGCCCGACCACGCCCCCTGCCACCCGTCGATCAGCTCGTCGACCGTCATTGGGCGGACTGGTGGGCGCGCAACTGCGCGTCGAGGTCGGGCATGCCCTCCTCGGGCGTCGAAGCCTGCGCGTAGTAGCGCCGGGCGATCCGTCCCGCCCCGAGCGCCAGCCGCCCGGATGCAACCGCGAGCTTGATCGCCTCGGCCATCGCGATCGGATCGTGCGCGCGCGAGATCGCGCTCGCGCAGAGGACGGCGTCGCATCCGAGCTCCATCGCGAAGGCGGCGTCAGACGCGGTGCCGACGCCGGCGTCCATGATCACCGGCACTCCGGCACGCTCGACGATGATCGAGATGTTGTATGGGTTGCGGATCCCCATCCCGCTGCCGATCGGCGAGCCGAGCGGCATCACGGCCGCGCAGCCGGCATCCTCGAGCCGGCGCGCAAGGACCGGATCATCGGTCGTGTAGGGGAGCACGACGAAGCCGTCGTCGACCAGCTCCTCGGCCGCCGCGACGAGCTCGACCGCGTCGGGCAGCAGGGTCCGATCGTCGCCGATCACCTCGAGCTTGATCCAGTCGGTCTCGAACGCCTCGCGGGCGAGATGCGCGGTCATCACCGCGTCACGCGCGGTGAAGCAACCGGCGGTGTTGGGCAGCACCTGGACGCCAGCCTCGGTCAGCACGTCGAGGATCGAGCCGCGGGCGGCCGGGTCGAGCCGGCGCAGCGCGACCGTGCAGAGCTCGGCGTCCGAGACGGCGCACGCGCGGGCGAGCAGCTCGTGGCTGCTGAAGCCGCCGGTGCCAAGAATCAGCCGGGAGCGAAGCTCGCGCCCGGCAACCACGAATGGATCCTGAACAGTGATCCGGCTCACCCTCCCTGGATCGCGGCGACGACCTCGACCAGCGCGCCATCGCGCAGCTCGGCCGCGTCCCACCGTGAGCGGGCGACCACCTCGCCGTCGAGCGCCACCGCGACCCCACGGGCGTCGGGGGCGACATCGAGCAGCTTGACCACGCTGGCGACAGTAGCGCCAGGCGCAAGTTCACGGCGCTCGCCGTTGACGGTCACGATCACGCCGCTCTCCCGGTGGTGAAGCTCTCAAAGCGCGCCGGAGCAAAGGCGCTCGCGAGCGGGTCGCGATCATCCCCAAGTAGCTCGCCGACGATCAGCTCCGCGGTCGCAGGCGCAAGCAGGATCCCTCCCCGCCGGTGACCGACCGCCCAGTGCAGTCCGGGCACCGAGCCGGCCCCGATCACCGGCAGGTTGTCGGCGGTCGCCGGCCGCAGACCTGCGGTCAGCTCGTCGAGCACCAACTCCGAGGTGCCCGGCACCAGCTCGCCGGCGTCGCGCAGGAGATCGAACGCCGCCCCGGCGGTGACGGTTGTGTCAAAGCCTCGCTCTTCGGAGGTCGCACCGATCACGTAGCGCCCGTCTCCGCGGGGCACGATATAGGAGGGACCCATTCGCACCACGCGGCGCAGCAGCCCCGGGCCGGCCGGATCATGGAGGCGAAGGATCTGGCCCTTGATCGGGCGAACCCGGATTCGGGCGCCCGCCGGTATCCCCTCGAGCTCGTCGGCCCATGCCCCGGCGGCTATCACGACCGCATCTGCGCCCATTCGGGAGCCGTCGGCGAGTCCCACCCCTGTCGCCCGCCCAGCGGTCAGGTCGATCGCCGTCACGCGTGTGTGTTGCTGGAGCTCGCCGCCCGCGCGAGTGACCGCCGCGGCGAGTGCGGCGAGCATCGTGCGAGGGTCGATCGCGTGATCGTCGGGGACGTCGAGCGCCAGCCGCAGCGCCGGCGCCAAACCGGGCTCGCGCCGACGGGCCTCGCTCGGCCGCAGACGCTCGACCGCCAGCCCGTAGCGCCGGCGCAGCTCGAACTCGCGCTCGAGCGCCTGCGCCTCATCGCCGTCGCGCGCGACCAGCAGCGTGCCGCAGGGCGTGTAGCCGACGTTCGCAACGGCCGCCGCGCGCGCCAGCTCATCAGCGAAGCCGGGATAGGCCTGCGCGCTGCGAAGCCCGAGCGCCAGCAGCGGCTCCTCCGATGGCGCGGCCTCGGCGATCGGCGCCAGCATCCCGGCCGCGACGTACGAGGTCCCACGCCCTGCCTCGCCGCGGTCGAGCACCGCGACCCGAAGTCCGCGCTGGCACGCGCGCCAGGCGATCGCCAGCCCGATCGCCCCCGCTCCGACAACGGCGAGATCGACGGCTGATGCGCTGCGGTGCGGCGGTTGCAACAGAACCTCCCTACCGGCATTACCCGGCCAGGTCGTGACGGTCGGCGGATTGCACATCCGCCCTCTCAGCCCAGCGGTGGGGCTCCCGTTGGGCCAATGCTAGCGCGCGACTCCTGCCAAACTTCAAACGTGAGCGACCGCCTTGACCGCCTGCGCCGCGCGCGCCTGTATCTCGTCTGCGGCGAGCGCTCGGACGAGTTTCTCCGCATCGCATTTCGCGGCGGCGTCGAGATCGTCCAGCTCCGGGCCAAGGACGGCAGCGACGAGCAGATCGTCGCGGCCGCCCGCCGCTATCGGCGGGTGTGCGATGCGGCGGGGGCGCTGCTGATCGTCAATGACCGTCCCGATCTCGCGCTCGCGGCCGACGCCGACGGCGTGCACGTCGGCCAGGATGACCTGTCCGTTTCTCGCGCCCGGGAGATCGTCGGCGACGAGCGGATCGTCGGCCTCTCGACCCATTCGCCGGCACAGGTCGACGCCGCCGGCGCACAGGCGGTCGACTACATCGGCGTTGGCCCGGTCCATGCGACGCCGACCAAGCCCGGCCGCCCGGCGGTCGGACTCGAGCTCGTGAGCTACGCGGCTCGGCACGCCGAGCTGCCGTTCTTCGCGATCGGTGGCGTCGACCTTGGCAATGTCGGTGCCGTCCGCGAGGCGGGCGCGCGCCGCGTCGCCGTCGTCCGCGCGCTGACCGAGGCCCCGGATCCGGAGTTGGCGGCGCGGGCGCTGCGCGCCGCGCTGGCCGAAGGGGTGCCCCTTGGCGCAACGTAGCCGCAAGCGGCGGCGCCGCAGCCGGTCGGGGTCTGAGCCGGTGGGGACCGCTTCGCGAAAGGCGCCGGTGACGGAGGCGGCGGTGTCGGAGACGGCCGTGTCGGAGACGGTGGTCTCGGAGACGGCCGTGTCGAGCGCACCCCGCCCGAGGCTCAAGGAACCCAGCCCGAGAGCATCGGCGGCTGGCGCGTCGAGCCGCAGCTGACCCGCTCGCAGCGCCGCGACGCCGAGGTCCGCGCGGGGCTGACGCCATTTGAGCCCGGTGAGCGCCCGCGAGTGATCGTGATCTCGTCGATCGTGGCGGCGCTGCTCGGCGTGGGGAATCTGATCTCGTGGCTCGCGGGGGTCAAGATCAGCGGTAAGCACCCGGCCGCCGGCGGAATCGTCGTCTTCTCGGCGCTGATGATCGCCTGCGCGGTCGGGATGTGGCGCCTTTGGTACGGCGCCGTGCTCGGCTTCATGGCGCTGTTGGCGATCATCGCGACGATCTTCGCGCTGCTGCTGATCGAGGCCAGCAACCTGCTCGGCGTGGTGGTCGGGTTGGCGATCATCGCCGGCGCCGGGTACCTGTTCTTCAAGCTCGTCCGCGTGTTGAGCCGGATCCAGATGCCGCGCCCGCCCGGGCGCTGACCCGCCGGCTCGCGCAACGTTGGGCATTTTCGTCGCTATGCGATCAAAATCGCCAACGTTCCCTCCAGACCGATGCGCGGCCACAACGTTCGTTCCGGACCCCGCACGCGCAAACCCGCCCGCGCCTGGATAGGCTCAAACGATGGCCGAATCCTCATATGACTGCGTCGTGATCGGCTCCGGCCCCGGCGGCTATGTGGCGGCGATCCGCGCCGCCCAGCTGGGCATGAAGACCGCCGTGATCGAGAAAGACAAGGTCGGCGGACGCTGCCTGAACTACGCCTGCATCCCCGCCAAGGCCGTGCTCCGCGTGGCCGACGTGCTGTCGGAGATCCGCGAAGCCGGCGACTTCGGGATCAAGGTCTCCGAGCCAGAGCTCGACTACGCGGGCGTCAGCGCCCGGCGCGCCAAGGTGATCTCGACGATGACCCGTGGCGTCGCCGGGCTGTTCAAGAAGAACGGCATTGACCTGATCGAGGGCTCGGGCTCACTCGCGGGCAACGGTCAGGTCACGGTCGGCGACCAGACGATCGCGGCCAAGACGATCCTGCTGGCGACCGGCTCAGTCAAGCGCTCGATCCCGGGCGTCGAGTTCGGCGGCCGCGTGATCGGAACCGAGGAGGCGTGGGCGCTGGACGAGCTGCCCAAGTCGCTCGCGGTCGTCGGCGCCGGCGCATCGGGTGCCGAGATCGCCTCGGCCTACGCGCGGTTCGGGGTCGACGTGCTGCTGTTCGAGATGCTCGATCGGGTGCTGCCGACCGAGGACGCCGACATCTCCAAGGTCGCCGAGCGCGGGCTGAAGAAGCAGGGGATGGCGATCCACACCGGCACCCCGGTGCAGGAGATCGAATCCGGCCAGAGCAGCGTCAAGTTCACCTTCGGCGCGGGCGAGGGCGAGACTGACTGGCTCGTCATCGCCGCCGGGCGCGGCTCCGACATCGAGGGGCTCGGCCTCGAGGCCGCCGGCGTGCAGCTCGAGGACAGCGGGCTGATCAAGGTCGACGGCGCGATGCGCACGACCGCTGACGGGATCTACGCGATCGGTGACCTTACTCACGGACCGGCGCTCGCGCACAAGGCATCGGACGAGGGCGTGATCGCGGTCGAGGACGCGGCGGGGATGGAGACCCACCCGCTCGAATACGTCGACATCCCTCGCGCGACGTTCTGCACCCCGAACGTGGCCAGCTTCGGGTTGACGGAGGCACAGGCCCGCGAGCAGGGTCACGACGTCGTCGTCGGCCAGGTCCCGTATGGCGCGGTCGGGGCCGGAACCGTCTACGGCGACCGTACCGGGCTGGTCAAGATCGTTGGCGACAAGCGCTACGGCGAGCTGCTCGGCGGCCACATCGTCGGCGCCAAGGCGACCGAGCTGATCCAGGAGCTGGTCAACGCCCGAGCGCTCGAGGGCGGCTACCCCGAGATCGCGCACCTGGTCCACGGCCATCCGACGATGTCCGAAGCAGTGATGGAGGCCGCCCGAGCAGCGGACGGCTGGCTGATCCACGGCTGAGCGCGTGGCGTCCCTACAGCCGGTCTTCTACTACGACCTCGGCGATCCCGACTGCTACCTGGTTGCCGAGCAGATCGTCTCGGCGCTGCCGGTGGTACCCGAATTCGAGCCCGTGCACGGGCGCGGGCTCGGCCTGCTGGCCGCCGAGCTCGACCGCGACCGGATCACCGCCCGCGCCCGGGAGCTCGAGCTGCAGCCCCTGCGCTGGCCGCCGAGCTGGCCGCCCGACAGCGAGCGGGCGATGCTCGCGGCCACCTACGCCAAACACGTCGGGCGCGCGGTCTCGTTCACGCTGGCGGCCTTCCGCCAGGCGTTTGCCGCCGGGCGCGACCTCGGCGACGAGGCGACCTTCCTGCTCGCCGCGGCCGCATGCGAGATGCACCCGACGGCGATCCTGAAGGGGATCGAACTGCGTTCGGTCAAGACCGCGCTGCGTGATGCCGGTGACCGAGCCATCGCCGCCGGAGCGCGGGCGCTGCCGGCGATCGGAGTAGGTGACGAGCTGTTTGACACGCCCGACTGCATCGAGCTCGCCGGCGCGGCGCTGGGAGCGCGATCGTGAAGGCCAACCGCGTCTATCACCTGATCGTCTCGCGCGAAGGACTCGAGCCATCGTTCATGGCCAACAGCAGCCGGCTCGATCGGATCGAGGTGGTGTCGGTCGACGATGGCGAGGTGGCGCTCTACTGGGACCTGCCGCCCAAGCAGGCCAAGAAGCTGCTCAAACGGCTCCGCGCGGATCTGGTCGGGCTCGAGGCCGAGGAGTTCGTCGCCCGCTGGGAGGGAGCCGACAGCACCGAGGACTGGCCGCTGTAACGCTCGGGCGGCCGCCGGCGCGCGCGAGGCCGCACCCCCCGGCCGATCGTTAGAGTCTCTCTGGTATAAGGACGTTTTGTCGGACCATTTGACCTCCGCTCAGAGGGAGAACCGCTGTGACGGACGCGCTCGTCGACTGCTCCCATACGCATGTGCTGCCGCCCGAGTTCGACCGGCGCTACCCAATGATCGTCAGCGGCGATGGCGTCTGGGCCCAGGACGCGGCCGGCAACCGCTACCTCGACGCGATGAGCGGCGGGTCGATGGCGCTTACGCTCGGCCACGGCCGACAGGACCTGATCGAGGCGGCCCGCGAGCAGGCCCAGCAGCTGTCGTTCGTCCACAACGAGAAGCTCACCAACCCCGCGCAGGAGCAGCTCGCCGCCGAGTTGACCGCGGTCGCGCCCGCCGGCATGGAGCGCGTGCACTTCGTCACCGGTGGCGCCGAGGCCAATGAGTGCGCACTGCGGATGGCACGCAGCTACCACGTCGAGCGCGGCGAGCCCCAGCGGTGGCGGGTGATCTCGCCGGCCCAGGCCTACCACGGCCCGACGATGGCGACGCTGGCGCTGACCGGACGCTCGGGGCTCCAGGGCCCGCTGACCCCGTACTTCGAGCAGCAGCACCACATCCCGCCCAGCACCTGGCGCTTTGATCCGACCGGCCAGCGCGCGCTGAATGAGCTCGACCGCGCGCTCGAGGAGGTCGGGCCCGAGAACGTGTCGGCCTACTTCGGCGAGGTGATCGGCGCCGCCGCGCTGCCGGCCCACATGGCTCCGCAGCGTTTCTGGGAGGGGCTCGCCGAGCGCCGCGAGCGGTACGGCTTCCTGATCTGCTTTGACGAGGTCGTCACCGGGATCGGCCGCACCGGGAGCTGGTTTGCCTCCGACAAGCTGCCGTTCACCCCGGACATCATCGCGACCGCCAAGGGGCTCGGAGCCGGATACACCCCGATCGGCGCCGCGATCTGCCACCACCGGGTCTATGACGCGGTCGCCAACGGCTCACGCAAGTTCACGCTCGGTCACACCTGGGACGGCGCCCCACTGCCGTGCGCGGTCGGGCTCGCGGTGCTCGACGCGCTCAAGCGCGAACGGATCATCGAACACGTGGCGCAGCGCGGACCGCGGCTGCGCGACGAGCTCGAGCAGGCGCTCGCGGACGTGACGATGGTGCGCGAGGTCCGGGGCCACGGCTATCTGCTGGGAGTCGACTACGTCGACCCGCGCGACGGCGCCTCGTTCCTCCCCGCCGAGCTCGGCGTCGCCGGCCGGATCGACGACGTCGCGCTCGCCAACGGCCTGGTGACGCTCTCGACACAGCCGACCGGCGACGGCTATGCCGGTGACCAGAGCCTGTTCGCGCCGCCGTTCACGACCAGCGAGGACGAGCTTGCCGAGATGGTGTCGCGCTTCTCGGCCGCGGTGCACGAGGTCGCCGCCGAGGTCGAGAGCCAGCTTTCGCAGCGCGCCCCTGAGCCGGCGGTCGACCCCCGATGACGCCTCCGCTGCGCGCGCTCGTGATCCAGCACGAGGAGCCGACCCCGGGGGGCTACGTCAATGAGTGGCTCGCCGAGCGCGGCGCCGAGCAGGACGTCTACCGGATCGACATCGAGCAGCGCGATCCCGACCCGTGCGCGTATGACCTGATCGTCTCGCTCGGGTCGGAGTTCCCGGCCTTCGATGACTCGATCCCGTGGATCCCGCGCGAGCAGAGGCTGCTCGCCGCCGCGACCGAGGCCGACGTGCCGGTGCTCGGGATCTGCTTTGGCGGCCAGCTGCTGGCACGGACGCTCGGCGGTGAATCGTTCCGTGGCGACGCCGAGGTCGGCTGGCTCCCGGTCCGAACCACCGACAGCGACCTGGTCCCAGAGGGACCTTGGTTTCAGTGGCACTTCGACACCTTCACTGTCCCGCCGGGCGCCGAGACGATTGCCGACAGCCCGGTCGGTCCGCAGGCGTTCAAGTTCGGCCGCAGCCTCGGGGTCCAGTTCCATCCCGAGGTGACGCCGGAGATCATGGACCTGTGGGTCGCCGCCTATCGCCACGAGCTCGACCAGGAGGGCGTCGACCCGGACGAGATCCTCGAGCAGACTCACGGCCGGGCGGGCGAGAGCCGCGCCAGCGCGTGGGGCCTGTTTGACGGATTCCTCGAGCGGGTGGCCGGACTGTCGGAGGCCGTCCGTGGCCGCTGAGAGCCACGTCTTCGAGCGCCTGCTCGACCTTGACTACCCGGTGATTGAGCGCGGCGATGGCGTCTGGCTCTATACCGCAGACGGCTCCAAGGTGCTGGATGCCTGCTCGGGCGGGGCGATGGTCGCGTGCCTCGGACACGGCGCGACCGAGATCGTCAACGCCGCCTACGAGCAGGCGCAACGGATCTCCTACGTCTACAACCACCATTTCACCAACGAGCCCCAGGAGCAGCTCGCCGCCAAGCTGCTGGCGACCGCGGCGCCGGAGATGGCGCGGGTCCGATTCGTCTCCGGAGGCTCGGAGGCAAACGAAACCGCGATCCGGCTCGTCCGTCAGTACCACGTCGATCGCGGCGAGGGCGATCGATGGCGGATCGTCACCCAGGCGCAGGCCTACCACGGCTCGCTGATGGGGGCGCTCGCGCTCACGGGACGTCGCAGTCTGCAGGCCCCGTATGGCGATTACCTCGCCGACCATCCCCATATCCCGCCTGCGACCTCGCGTTTTGACCCGAGCGGCGAGCAGGCGCTGGCGGAGTTTGACCGGCTCCTGGAGGCTGCCGGGCCGGACACCATCGCCGCCTTCTTCTGCGAGCCGGTCAGCGCCGCCGCGCTGCCCGGCTACACGCCTCCGGATTCGTTCTGGGACGGGATCGCCGAGCGCCGCGAGCGCTACGGCTTCCTGGTCTGCTTTGACGAGGTCGTCACCGGGATGGGCCGCACGGGGAGTTGGTTCGCCGCCCACCAACTGCCGATCGACCCCGACATCATCACCGGCGGCAAGGGGCTCGGTGCCGGTTATGCGCCACTGGCCGCGACCCTCTGCACCGATGACGTCTACCAGGCACTCGCGTCGACTTCGCGCAACTTCGAACACGGCCACACCTGGGATGGGGCGCCACTGTCATGCGGCGTCGGGCTCGCAGTGCTCGACACGCTCGTTCAGCGGGGTCTGGTGCAGCGCGTCGCGCAGCGGGGCCCGGCGCTGCTCGAGCAGCTGCAAGACGCGCTCGATGGCTTCGAGATCGTCGGCGAGGTACGAGGCCGCGGCTTCCTGCTCGGCGTCGAGCTGGTCGACCCCCGGGACGGCCGGTCGCTGCTCCCCGACGAGCTGGATGCAGCTTCGCTGGTCGACGATAGGGCGTTCGAGAACGGGCTGCTGGTGACCTCGACCCACTCCACGCCGGACGGGTACACGGGCGATCAGGTGCTCCTCGCGCCGGCATTCGTCGCCTCCGACGAGGAGCTCGAGGAGATGGTGCAGCGGTTCGCCACGACAATCGGCGACGTCGAGCGCTCGCTCAAGCAGACGCTCACTCGGACGCCAGCGTGACCGACACGTCTCTGTCGCAACTGGCCGCGGCGTCCGCGGCCCGTGGATCGCAAGGCGGTGAGGGGTTCGTGCTGCTCGGGCTGCCCGACATGCACGGCGCGGTCAAGGGCAAGGCGCTGCGCCCCGACGCGTTCGAGACCGCGATCTCCGATGGCGCGGTGATGACTGACCTGCTGCTCGCGCTGGACCCGACCGACACGCCGATCACCGACTACGAGCGGTTCGGGATCCGCTCGGGCGCCGGCGACCTGGTCGTCCATCCCGAGCCCGCGACGATCCGCGAGCTGTCATGGCTGCCCGGGTGGCGCATCTGCCTGAGCACGCCGGTGTGGTCCGACGGCTCGCCGTGCGAGCTCTCTTCGCGCGAGGCGCTGCGTGGCATCCTCGAGCAGATGCGAGGCCAGGGCTACGAGGTGCTGTCGGCGTTTGAGTACGAGGTGCGGCTCCGCGACGCCGACGGCGAGCCGCTCTCAAGCGGGCTCAGCTACAGCCTCAGCGAGGTCTCTCGATTCGAGCAGTTCATCCAGCGCCTGGTCCCCGCATTGGAGGCGCTCGAGGTCGAGCTGTCGGCGATCCACACCGAGGCGGGCCCGGGCCTGCTCGAGCTCAACATCGCCGCCCGCGAGGGGCTGCGCGCCGCCGATGACGCGGTGTTCGTCAAGCTGGCGGTCAAGGAGGTCGCGAGCTCGATGGGCTTGCAGGCGAGCTTCCTGGCCAAGACGCAGGCCGGCCAGGAGGGCTCGAGCGGCCACATCCATCTCTCCTGCTGGGCCGGCGGTCAGAACGCGTTCGGATCCGAGCGTTCCGACGGCGAGCTGCCACAGCCGTTCGCCGCCTCGGTCGCGGGCGTACTGGATCACCTCGCGGCGGCCTCGCTGATGCTCAACCCGACGATCAATTCCTACAAGCGGCTGGTGCCCGGCTGGTTTGCCCCCGTCAACGCGAGCTGGGGGATCGAGAACCGCTCGTGCGCGGTGCGCGCCGTGCGGGGGGATCACCCCAAGCGCTGGCGCCTGGAGTGCCGGCGCCCCGGCGCCGACGCCAACCCCTACCTGGCACTCGCGGCGCTGGTCGGATCGGCGGTCGACGGGCTGCGCCGCCAGGCCACACCGCCGCCGGCGATCGAGGGCGACGCCTCGGATCGCTCGGATCTGCCACCGCTGCCGGGCTCGCTCGAGAGCGCGCTCCACGCGTTCGATGCCGACGACGCGCTGCGCACGATCATCGGCGAGGTCTTCTGTGACTACTACCGCACCTCGCGCGCCTGGGAGCTGAACGCGTGGCGCGAGGCGGTCAGCGATTGGGAGCGGGAGCGGTATGAGCGCACTGTCTGAGCCGGTGATCGGGATCTGCGCGGTCAAGGAGCGCGCGCGCTGGGCGTTCTGGGATCAGGAGGCGCACCTGGTCGCTGACTCATACGTCTCCTCGGTCCAGCGGTCGGGCGCGATCGCCGTGCTGCTGCCGGTCGACCGCCGCGCGCCGCTGCAGCTGCTTGACCGAATCGACGGGCTGCTGCTGATCGGCGGCGCCGACATCGACCCGAGCGCCTACGGCGCGCCCTCGGAGCCCGCGACCGAGGCGACGTATCCCGACCGTGACCAGTTCGAGCTGGCGCTGCTGCGCGGCGCGCTTGACCGCGACCTGCCGGTGCTCGCGATCTGCCGCGGCATGCAGCTGCTCAACATCGTCCTGGGCGGGACGCTGACGCAGGACCTCGTCGCCCCCGACGGCAGCCACCCGCACCGTCGCTTCCCGGGCAGCTTTGAGGGAACCGAGCACCCCGTGAGCTTGGAGTCTGGCTCGCTCGCGCAGCGGTCGGCGGGCGAGCCGATTCACACCGTCCGCTGCCACCACCACCAGGCCGTCGACGAGCTCGGCGACGGACTGCGGGTGACCGGACGGGCCCAGGACGGCGTGGTCGAGGCGATCGAGCCCGGCGACGGATGTTGGGCGCTAGGCGTCCAGTGGCACCCCGAGGCGGACGAGCGCAGCCGCCTGTTCGCGGCCTTCCGCGACGCCGCGCTCCACGCGCGGCGCACCGCGCAACTGTTGGACACCGAACCGATCAGGAGGTAGGCGGATGGCGGCGGCGCAGGATTCGGAGGCCAACATCGAGGACGTCTTCTCGCGCTGGCGCGAGGAGGGGATCCGCAACGTCCGCTTCGAGCTGCCTGACATGCACGGGACCAGCCGCTCCAAGCTGGTTCCGATCGAGCACGCCGCCGGTTATCTCGACGAGGGGCTGAACATGTACGGCGGAGCCGTGGTGCTCGACAGCCGCTCCGACGTCGTTCCGGGAACGCTCTACAACGAGGAGGTCGGCTACGGCGACCAGCGGCTGCGCCCCGACCCGAGCACGGCCGCGGTGGTCCCGTGGCTGCAGGACACGGCGCGCGTGATCTGCGACACCTACTGGGATGACGGCACGCCGCTGGAGGCGGCGCCCCGCCACGTCTACCGCCGCGCGCTCGATCGCTGCCACGAGCTCGGGTATGAGCCGTTGATCGGGATCGAGCCCGAGTTCTACCTGCTTGACCAGGAGACGGCGGAGCCGCTGTTCGACGGCTACCACATCTTCAACACGGTCCGCAACACCTGGACGCCGGTGGTCGAGCGGATCGTCAACGAGACGCGCGAGTTCGGGATCGACATCATCACCGCCAACTGCGAGTACGCGGGCTCGCAGTGGGAGATCGTGTTCGCCCCCGGCCGGGGCATGGCCGGACCCGACACGGCGTTCAGCTTCAAGACCGCGGCCAAGGAGCTCGCCAAGCAGGAAGGGCTGATCGCGAGCTTCATGTCCAAGCCGTTCGGCGACTCCGCCGGGTCGGGGGCGCACAACCACATCGGCTTGCTCGACCGCGAGTCGGGCGCCAACGCGATGGCCGACGACGACCACGAGAGCGGGCTGTCGAGCATCGGCCGCAGCTTCGTTGCCGGCCAGCTGCGCCACGCGCCCGCGCTCTACGCGGTGCTGGCACCGACGGTCAACTGCCTCAAGCGCCGGCGCACGCACACCTTCAGTCCGACCAACATCTCATGGGGGATCGAGGACCGCAGCGCGTTCGTGCGCGTCAAGGCGGGCAGCGCCGCCAGCCGCCACATCGAGAACCGCGCTCCGACCGGACTCTCGAACCCGTACCTCGTTTCGGCGGCGCTGCTCGGCGCCGGCCTGCTCGGGATCGCAGACGAACTCGAGCTCGAGCCGGAGGCAGCCAAGCCGGCCGAGGAGGACGAGTCAAAGCCCAAGCTGCCGACGTCGGTCGAGGAGTCGCTGGCGGCGCTCGAGGCAGACGAGAAGATCCGCAAGCTGCTCGGCGAGGAGTTCGTGACCGCCTACACGGTCATGCGCCGCCACGAGCTACAGCGGTTCGCCGATCACGTCAGTGACTGGGAGCGACAGGAGTACCTGGAGCTGTACTGACACCCTCGGTCGCGGCGGCCGCGAGCTGCTCGCCGATCACGGGGGCGAACTTGAACAGGTTCGGACCGGCGACCGCGACGACCGGCCCCCGGCTCCAGACCCGGTAGCCGTCATCGGGACAGTCGGGCAGCGTCGTGGTGAGCCGGAAGACCTCGCCGATCGGTTCGGGATCGAGCCCGACCAGCACGCGCCGGACGTAGGCGATGATCCGCTCGCGCTGGTCTGACACGTCGACTCCGTCGGGCGGGTCGCTCGCCAGATCTTCGATCTCGGGATAGGTGAACACATCGGCGAGGCCGATCGCGTACCGGTCGCCGAGATCGCTGAGCGCGTAGACGACTTCTTGATGGGCGCCGGTGCGGTCGCTGAAGCACGGCAGTGGCCGGCGCGGAGTCGTCTTGACCCGGAAGGCGAGCCGCACGTGGGCCTGGCGCAGCTGGTGAACCTCGATCCCGAGCGGGCGGACGAGCCCGTCGGTCCCGGCCCCGGCGCAGACCACGCAGCGGCCGCTGTGGTGCACGCCCTCGGACGTCTGCAGCGCGACCGAGTCACCTTCGACAGCGATCGAGCTGACGTCCGCCCGGCGCAGCGCAGAACCCAGGTGTGCGACGAGCGCGGCGGCAGTCTCGTGCGCGCGGATCGCACCGGCGCGCGGATCGAACAGCAGCATCCCGTCCGGCAGCTCGGCGATCGCGAACAGGTCCCGCGCCTCGTAGCGATCGACCTCGGTGGCGGGAACGCGGGCGGCGCGCAGCGCCTCGAGCTCCTCGTGGGTCGCGCCGGCCCGCAACGCGCCCTCGTGGCCGAGCAGCGTGCGGCGGAACCGCTCCTCCCACTCCAGCCACTGTTCGCGCGCCCGGACGGCGAGCGCGATCAGCTCCGGGTCGGCGTGCAGGTGCCGGAACTGTCGCGTCCGTCCGGCCGACTGGCCCTCGCCGGGCTCCGAGCGCTCAAAGCACGCGACCTCGACGCCGCGGTCACGGAGGCTGGCGGCTGCCGCCAGTCCGATCACCCCGCCGCCGACGACACACACCTCGCTCGAAGTTGTGCCACTCATCGCTCAGACGTCTCGCGCTCGAAGTCCAGCAGCCACCGCTTGGAATCGACCCCGGCGCTGTAGCCCGTCAGCGACCCGTTTGCGCCGACGACCCGGTGGCACGGGACGATGATGCAGATCGGGTTGCGGCCGTTGGCGCCGCCGACCGCGCGCTGGGAGTTGGGGCGGCCGACGCGGTGGGCCAGCTCCGTGTAGGAGATCGTCGTCCCGAACTCGATCTCGAGCAGCTTGTCCCAGACCTCGTGCTGGAACGCCGTGCCGGGCGCCGCCAGTGCGACCGAGAACGTCGTCCGCGTGCCAGCGAAGTATTCGTCGAGCTGGCGTCGGCACTCCTCAAACCGCGCCGGCTCCCGCTCCCAACCGGACTCGGGCTCCAGCCCCTCGCCCGGCAGGTAGACGCCGGTCAGGCCATCGGCCGAGGCGGTCAGCAGCAGCTCACCGACCGGACTCGGGATCGTCGCGTAGTAGGTGGTGGGGGCTGGGTCCACGCGCCCATTATCGCCGCGTCCCGGTACGTTTGGAATCGTGTCAACCCCGGTCTGCGAAATGCTCGGGATCCAGCGGCCGATCGTCCAGGCGCCGATGGCGTCGGCGGCGGTACCGGAGCTCGCCGCAGCGGTCTGCAATGCCGGCGGCCTTGGCACGGTCGCGCTGACCTGGCTCGCGGATCCCGCCGCGATGGTCCGCGCGACCGCCGCGCTCACCGACCGCCCGTTCGCCGGCAACCTGGTGCTCGAATGGGACCAGCATCGGCGGCTCGACGAATCCCTGGAGGCGGGGCTGCGGCTCGTGTCGCTGTTCTGGGGAGACCCGGCGCCGTACGTCGAGCGCGTCCACGTCGCTGGCGGGCTGGTGATGCACACCGTCGGGAGCGCCGAGGACGCGCGCCGCGCGGTCGCGTCCGGTGTCGACGTGATCGTCGCCCAGGGCTGGGAGGCCGGTGGCCACGTGCGCGGCAAGGTCGCGACGCTGCCGCTGGTGCCGGCGGTCGTCGACGCGGTCGCGCCGGTTCCCGTGATCGCGGCCGGCGGGATCGGCGATGCGCGCGGCGTGGCGGCCGTGATCGCGCTCGGGGCGCAGGCGGCGTGGGTCGGCACCCGGTTCCTGCTCGCTGACGAGACGCCGATCCACGACGCGTACCGCCGGCGGCTGATCGAGGCCGCCGAGACCGAGACCGAGTGGTACGCGAACCTGTATGACGGCGGCTGGCCCGACGCCCCGCACCGCACGTTGCGCAACGAGACCGCCGAGCGGTGGAAGCGCGCCGGCCGTCCCGCGCCCGGCGCCCGGCCCGGCGAGGGCGAGGAGGTGGCGCGGCTGGCCTCGGGCGAGCCGCTGCTGCGCTACTCGTCGGCGATGGCGCTCGAGGGAGCCACCGGGGATCTCGGGGCGCTCTCGCTGTGGGCCGGCCAGAGCGTCGGCGTCGTACGCCGTAGGCAGCCGGCCGCTGAGATCGTCGCCGAGCTGGCCTCGCTGCTCTAGGGCTCCGGGAGGCGTGCCCGTGTCAGCGTCTTCGCCTATGGGTTGGACGAGCGGCCGGCTCCGTCTCCGCCGCGCGTGGGTGAAGCGCAACGTCGGAAAACTGCTCTGTGTCCGCGAGGTGGTCGACCGCCCACCTGCCGGTCTGGTCGAGCTCGATTGCGGCGCTGATGGCCGCGCGGCCGAGCGCGTTCGCGTAGGTTGGAAAGGAATACGGGATCAGTGCGAGTTGGTCGACGGGCATCTCCGCGGCCATCGCGGTCGCCGCCAGCTGTGCGAGTTCGACTGCCCGTTCTCCGACGATGTGGCAGCCGAGGATGCTGTGGAGTTGGCGATCGACGATCAGCTTGCAGAACCCTGTCTGGCGGCCATCGATGATCGGTCGCGGGAGCGAGTCAAACCGCGCCGTCGTCGCCACCACATCGTGGTCTGCCCGGGCGGCCGTTTCGGTCAGGCCGACGGAGGCGTATTCGGGGTCGGTGAAGCTGCCGATCGGGCTCACCTGCGTGGGTAGCGGGGTTGTCGTTCCGAGCACGGCGTTGGTCGCGGCGAAAAGCGCCTCGCGGACGGCCTCGTGTACGACCATCGCGCGCCCGGTTACGTCGCCTGCGGCGAACACGTGCGGCGCGGTGGTCCGCAGCTGGCTGTCGACCGCGATGTAGCCGCGCCGGTCGGTCCGCACCCCGGCGCGGTCGAGGTCCAGCCCGGTCGTGGCTGCCACCCATCCAACCGCGACCACGGCGACCGTGGCGTCGACGCTTTCGTTGGTGCCGTTTGCGCAATGAACGAGCCGCACCCCACTGGGACAACGCTCGAAGCGGTCGATCGTTCCGGCGTCCTCGATGATCCGCACGCCTGACGCCGTGAGCGCAGCGTTGACCGCGGTGGAGACGTCCTCGTCTTCGCTCATCAAGATGCGTGGAGCAACCTCGACGATGCAGACCTCTGAGCCAAACGCATTGAAGATCGAAGCGACCTGGACGCCAGTCGCGCCGGCGCCGATCACGAGCAGCGACGGCGGAACCGAGGAAAGGTGCCACGCGTCGCTGTGCGTCGCAGTCAGATCAAACCCGGCAACCGCCAGCCGCCGTGAGGTTCCACCGGTACAAACGATCACCTTGTCGGCTTGGAGCCGCGGCGCATTGTCACTCTCGACCGTGTGAGGGTCGACGAACCGCGCCGTGCCGGCCCGTTCGTGGATCGTCACGCCGGCATTGTCGAGATCGTCGCGCAGCAGCGAGTGCCTGCGCACGTCCTCGGTCACCTCATCGACGCGGGCCAGCAGCCCAACGTAGTCAAGTGAGGGCTCGCCGGCTGCGATCCCGTAACGCGGGAGTTGCTTCGCCTCGCGGATCAGCCGCGCGGCCTGGGCGAGCGTGCGCACCGGGACGGGTCCATCGTTCGCGGCCATCCCCCCGAACTCATCGCGAGTGATCAGAGCCGTGCGGGCTCCCAGCCGAGCCGCCCGAAGAGAAGCGATGACACCGGCAGGGCCGGCCCCGATGACCAGCACGTCGAGCCCGTTGGCCGGCGATGAAGCCATTGAGTGGATGATCGAAACCGTGGCCCTGGTCGTCATCCCCCGGATTGGGTGAGGCACCCACGGCGACGCGGTGTAATGGTGCGCTGTGTGCCTGCGATGACCGTCGTAACCGGCCGTGGCGACAGCGCAGCTGTTGAGGAGGTCCAGCCATGACCGCGCCCGAAGCGACGGCGTGGTCGACCACGCCCGGGCTGCTGAGCGAGGGTCCTCGCTGGCACCACGAGCGCCAAGAGCTGCTGTGGGTCGACATCCTCGGACGAGAGATGCATCGCGCAACGCTCGCGGCCAACGGGGCCCTGGAACACCTGCAGACGATCTCAATCGACCGACACATCGGCGCTGTCGCGCCGGCGATCGGAGGCGGATACGTGCTCGCCGCCGGACCGGGGTTTCTGTTCGTCGACGACGCCGGGGCGATCCACGAACTCGCCCAGCCGGAAGCAGGCCGCACCGACGTCCGGATGAACGACGGTGCTTGTGACCCACAGGGACGGTTCTGGGCCGGGACGATGGCCTACGACGAGTCGCCGGGAGCCGGCTCGCTGTACCGCCTTGAACTCGATCGAAGTTGCACGACCGTGCTCACCGGCCTGACGATCTCCAACGGCATCGGGTGGAGCCCGGACGCCACCACCATGTATCTCAGTGACAGCGGCACGGGCTGCGTCGACGCGTTCCGCTACGACGGTTCGACCGGCGCAATCAGCGAACGCCGCACGCTCGTGAAGATCGACCAGCCCGGGGTCGCGCCCGACGGGCTCACGGTCGACGAACACGGCGGAATCTGGGTCGCGCTATGGGGCGGTGCGGCGGTCAACAGATACGGACCCGACGGAACACTCCTGGCCACCATCCCGATCCCGGCTGAGCTAGCGACCTCCTGTGCCTTCGGCGGGCCCGAGCTGGCAACCCTGTTCGTGACCACCGCCCGCGCAGATCCTGATGAGATCGCCCTCGGCCACCAGCCCGATGCGGGCCGGGTGTTCGCGATCGATGGGCTTGGTGTCCGAGGCCTCCCGTGCCTGCCGTATCGAGGCTGACACCAGTCCCCTTCGATCCCTCCATACGCAGGCCGCGATGGCAAGAGACTGGGGACAGTCCGAGGCCGCTGTCGGGCTCAGGCTGCGCTCGGCTCGCCGGCGGAGGCCAACTCGCCAGACGCGGAGCCGCCGTCGAGCACGATCGTCTCCAGCCAGCGGTCAAACAGCGTGTAGGCCTGCTCGAGCGCCGGATCGGAGGCGACCGCGCTCTGCTCGACGAGGTCCTCGACGGTCGTCCCGCTCAGGTGCAGCTTGGGGTCCTTGCTCGCCCACTCGTGCACGAGTTCGCCATCGGCCTCGGCATGGAACTGCAGTCCGAGGTTGCGACCGTGCCGGAACGCCGCGGTGCCGACCGGGCTGCGCGCCAGCACCTGCGCGTTGGGTGGCGGCAGGATCCGGTCATAGTGGTACTGGACCCAGCGGCCGGTGGGGATGAACGGGTCGAGGACGTCGAGCGTGATCCAGCCGACCTCGGGCGTCTCGAGCTTCTCGACGCTGCCGCCGAGCGCGACCGACAGCGCCTGGCCGCCGAAGCAGAGACCGAGCACCGGGACGTCGGCGGCGATCGCGTCGCGCAACATGTCGATCTCCGCGGGCACCCACTCGTCGGTGTCGGTCGCCGAGTGGACCGACCCGAGCGTCGCGACGAACGAGAACCTCCGTGGGTCGGGCGGTGGCTGCTCCCACATCGGATGGATCTCGTGGGGAACGCCGCGGTCGCGCATCCAGTCACCGAGGCGACGGGTCGGGCCGTCGGGGCCATGCTGGAGGATCACGCCGGGTCTGGAGAGCATCGAACGCAGACTCTAACCATCTCGCGGCTCGGGCCCCGATTATCATCGTGGACCTGATGCTCAGGCCCGCGCGCTCCTCCTTGCAGCCATGAGCGTCGAGACCGGTAGCCGGGGCGGAGCACGGGTGCAGGTCGAGGGCGTCAGCGTCCCGACCGACCACTACATCGACGGTGCTCGGGTCGCCTCGCCACAGCGCTTCGAGGTCCGTAGCCCGATCGACTGGGAGAACTGGGAGCTCGCCCAGGTCGCCGCCGGTGGCGCCGCCGAGATCGACCATGCGGTGGTCGCGGCCCGGCGCGCATTCCCCGACTGGGCGGCACTCGGGCCCGGTGGTCGCCACGCGGTCCTGACGCGGCTCGCCGACGCGATCGATGCGGCCGTTCCCGATCTGGCGCAGGTCGAGTGCGCCGACAACGGATCGCTGCATGAGGCGATGCAGCTGCGGGTGCTACCGCGCGCGGCCAACAACATCCGCTTCTTCGCCGACTACGCGGTGTCGCGCCTCGACGAGCCGGCCCGGGTGCTGCATGGCGGTGAGCGCAACCGGGTCCGCTATGACCCTTGCGGTGTGGTGGCGGTGTCGACGCCGTGGAATGCGCCGTTCATGCTCGCCACCTGGCGGGTCGGCCCGGCGCTCGCGGCCGGCAACACGGTCATCCTCAAGCCGCCCGAGTGGGCGCCGCTGACCTGCTCGCTGCTCGGTGACCTGGCCGACCAGGCCGGCGTGCCGGCGGGCGTACTCAACATCGTCCACGGGACCGGGGCCGGCGCGGGCGCGCCGCTCACCGGACACCCTGATGTGGACCGCGTGGCGTTCACCGGCTCACCCGCAACCGCCCGCACCGTGTACGGCGACGCCGCCTCCCATCTGACGCCGGTGTCGTTCGAACTCGGGGGCAAGTCACCGTTCATCGTCTTCGAGGACGCCGATCTCGACGCAGCCGCAGCGACGGCCGCCTACCAGTTCGACAACTCCGGTCAGGTCTGTCTCGCCGGGACGCGGCTGCTCGTCCAGGCCTCGATCCTCGACGACTTCCTGGAGCGGTTCACCGCCCGCTCGGAGGAGATCAAGGTCGGCGATCCGCGTGAGCCCGACACGACCTACGGGCCGCTGATCCATCCCATCGCGCTGGAGCGGGTGACCGGGCATGTGGCGCGAGCGCAGGCCGACGGCGCGCGGCTCGTGTTCGGCGGGCGTTCGCTGGGCGGTCTCTACTACGCGCCGACGCTGTTCACCGACATTCCAGCTGGTGCTGAGATCCTGCAACGCGAGGTGTTCGGCCCGGTGCTGACGCTGCAGACGTTCGCCGATGAGGCCGAGGCGATCTCGCTGGCCAACGGCACGGCCTACGGGCTTGCCGCGACGGTCTTCACCGGCTCCGAGAGCCGCTCCGATCGCGTCAGCGCCGCGGTCGTCGCCGGCACGGTCTGGGTCAACTGCTTCTACGTCCGCGATCTCGAGACGCCGTTCGGCGGCGCGCGGGAATCGGGCATCGGCCGCGAGGGCGGCCGGCACTCGTTTGACTTCTACTGCGACGTGAAAACCGTCTGCGAGCGCACGTCGTCGTTCACGGCGAGCTGAGCTTCACCAGGCGCCGGCACAGGTCGCCCACCTCGGCCGGATCATCGGTGAACTGCGACGGCTTGAAGCAGATCGTCGTGTAGCCGGCCTCGAGCTGCGGCGCGATTGCCTCGGCGGCGCGTTCCAGGTCAGCGACCCCGCCGCCCGGTGCCAGCTCGCCGCGAATGCCGCCGACGACCTCGAGTTCGGACATCTGACGGCCGGCCGCCGTCATCGCCTCGACCAGCGGCTCCATCTCGACCTTGGTCGGCTGGCCGAACGGGTGAAAACCGTGACCGTAGGAGACCAGCCGCCGCACGATCCACGGTCCGACCGAGATCCCGCCGAACCACAGCCGCGGCCCGGCTGGCCGGAACGGCTTGGGCTCGAGGTAGGTGTCGTGGAAGCTGTAATAGCGCCCGTCGAAGCTCGCTGGCGTGTCGTGCCAGAGCACAGACCAGGCGGCCAGGTGTTCGTCGAGCAGCTCGCCCCGGTGCTCGAACGGGACGCCGAGCGCCTCGTATTCCTCGCGATGCCAGCTGACCGTTGGCTGGACGACCAGCCGACCCTCCGACAGGAGGTCGAGCGTCGCCAACTGGTGGGCGAGCAGCAGCGGGTGGCGCAGCGGCGCGATGATCGCCGCGCCGATCAGGCGCAGGGTGGTGGTCACCGAGGCGATCGCGCTCATCAGCACGATCGAGTCGGGCCACGGCGTCGCGGGATCCTGGTTGCCGGGGGCGGCATAGTCGCGTGGGTTCTCGGGGCGCCCGAGCGCGCCGGCGCTCGGGCCGAGCACGATGTGCTCGCTCAGCATCACGCCGTCGATCCCGGCGTCCTCGGCATCCTGGGCGATCCGCACCAGTGCGCGCAGGTCCCGATCCGAGGTCATCGTCCAGTTCTCGGACAGGACCAGGACGAGCCGTGGGCCGCCGCCCCCTTCCGGCACTAGCCCAGCGTCATCCGCACGGGCAGCCGCTTGAGCCCGTTGGTGAAGTTCGAGCGATGACGGACGGGGTCACCGGCGAGCTCGACCGCCGACACCCGCTTGATCAGCTCCTCGAGGTAGACCCTGATCTCGAGCCGCGCGAGGTGAACCCCGAGGCAGTGGTGCGGGCCGCCGCGACCGAAGGTCAGCTGGTCGGTCGGGTTGCGGGTGACATCGAAGCGGTGCGGGTCGGGATAGTGGTCGGGATCGCGGTTGGCGGCCGCAAACCAGATCACGACCTTGTCCCCGGCCGCGATCTCCTGGCCGCGGACCACGGTCGCCTTGGCCGCCGTGCGCCTGAACCACCAGACGGGCGACGCGTAGCGCAGCATCTCCTCGACCGCCGAGCTGATCAACTCGGGCTTTGAGCGAACGAGCTCGTACTGGTCGGGATGCTGGGCGAGCGCGAGCGTGCCGAGCGCGAGCCCCTGGCGCGTGGTCTCGTTGCCGGCCACGATCAGCAGCGCAAACATGTTGTCCAGATCGCGCCCGGACAGCTGCTGGCCGTCGATCTCAGCGTTGGCGAGCAGCGTCAGCACGTCCTCGGTCGGGCAGGCGCGCCGATCGGCGTAGTAGGCGCGGCCGATCGTGCAAAGCTCCTCGGCCCACGGCGAACCGAACGGCTTGTAACGATCCTCGGGCCGCTCCTCGGTGTACGCGAACTCCCCAACGTACTCGGGGTCGGTGGCGACCAGCAGCCGGTCGCCGAGCGCGATCAGCTGCGGCAGGTCCTCGTCGGGGATTCCGAGGATGTGGGCCAAGACGCGGATCGGAACCGGGGCGGCGAGCTCGGAGACGAAGTCGAACTCCTTGCCGGACCCGATCCGGTCGAGCATCTCGCGCACCAGGTTGCGCAGCCATACCTCGTAGACGGCGACCGCGCCGGGGGTGAAATTGGTCGAGATCAGCCGCCGGTAGCGACCGTGCTTGGGCGGGTCGAACTCGAGGAAGTTGCGCCGCGCGTCAAGCACGTCATCGGGCAGATCGTGGATCGTCGCCGAGCCGCCGATCTGCGACGAGAACGTCTTCGCGTCGCGAATCACCGCCTGGACGTCGTCGTACTTGGTCAGCGCCCAGAAGCCTCGGCCACTCGGCTCCGGGTGGAAGTACACCGGCGCCTCACGCTGCAGGAGGTCGAACACCTCCCACGGCTCGTGGTCGGCAAACAGATCGTGATCAAGGAGGTCGACCGAAAGCCGGTCGGCCGCGCTCGCTCCCATGGCGCGGAACCATACCAGGGGCTGGGTAATGTATCCAATCCATACCTTTGGATGGAGGCTCGCCGACCTCGGCGCCGCCGAGCCGCGCCACCACCTAAGCGTTCCCTTCTGCAAACGCCGGGTGTGCTCGGCCCCTTCGGGGCCTGCGTCTACCCGTCTAAATCTGCAACGAGGGGATGCAGGCGGCGTGCATTTCGTGACAAATCGCCTTCGCGGTGGGGGATTTGTCACAAACCGCTGCGCTGGAGACGCGGAACGCGACAAATCGGCTGGCGCGCGCCCGATTTGTCACCAAATGCAGGTGGGCGCGACCGCGCTCCTGGCCGTCGCCCCTTCCCCAGCAGCGTTAGCCGGGTAGCCGCAGGCCCCGAAGGGGCCGAGCACACCCGGCGTTGATCAAGAGCGAACCTCCGCGCCTACAACCGCGGCGAGTACTCCGCGAACTCCCAGTCGGTGACGCGCTCCTGGCCGTCGCCCCTTCCCCAGCAGCGTTAGCCGGGTAGTCGCAGGCCCCGAAGGGGCCGAGCACACCCGGCGTTGATCAAGAGCGAACCTCCGCGCCTACAACCGCGGCGAATACTCCGCGAACTCCCAGTCGGTGACCCACGCCCGAAAGCGCTCGAGCTCATACATCTTGATCGTCTCGAACGTGTCAACGAGCTCGGAGCCCATTGCCTCGATCAACACGGTGTCGGCCTTGAGCTCATCGAGCGCCTCCTGGAAGGTGGCCGGCAGCGCGCGGCCGAGCTGCTCCTCGGGCAGGTCATAGATCATCCCCTCGAGTGGCTCCGGAGGCTCGAGCTCGCGGCGGATCCCGTCCATGCCGGCGGCCAGCGCGGCCGTGTAGGCGAGATATGGGTTGGCGGTGCCGTCGCCGAGGCGGATCTCGAGCCGGGTCGCCGAGCCACGCTCAGCGGGGACGCGGATCAGCGTCATCCGGTGGTCATGGCCCCAGCAGAGCCGCGTCGGCACCAGCGCCTCGGCGCTGATCCGGCGGTACGCGTTGACGGTCGGGTTGAAGAACACCATCATCCCGGGACCGTGCTCGAGCACGCCGGCGAGGAAGTGGCGGGCGAGCGGGTGCAAGCCGTGGGGTTGGTCGGGGTCATCGCAGATGTTGTTGCCGTCGCCGTCGGCGAACGAGAGGTGGAGGTGGAAGCCCGACCCCTCGTCGTCGTTGAACGGCTTGCCCATGAAGGTCGCCAGCAGCCCGTCGCGGGCCGCCATCTCCTTGACCATCGCCTTGTAACGGAAGGCGCGATCGGCGGAGTCAAGCGCCGGGCCGTGGCGGAGGTTGATCTCGAACTGGGCGCGGCCGTACTCGTGCGCGGCCGCGATCGCGTCCAGATCCAGCGCCACCGCGGCGTCGAGCATCCGTGACAGGGTCCCCTTCGGATCCGCCACATCGCCGACCGTGTACACCGGGCTGTCCTGGATCGCGTACGGGCGGTAGCCGGTGGGCGCCAGCGGGTCGGGCTCACACAGATAGAACTCGAGCTCGGGGGCGATGATCGGGGAGACACCGAACTCGGAGAACTCCGCCAGGACACGCTTCAGGGCGCCGCGTCCGTCGAGCGGCGAAGGCTCGTGCGTGGCAGGGTCCTCGAGGTCGACCACGCAGGCGACCACGTCGGGCTGCCAGGGCACGGTCACGAGCGTGTCGAGGTCGGGTCGCGCGAGCAGGTCGGGGAAGCCCTTTTCAAAGCCGGCGACCACGTTGTGGCGCAGGTCAACGGTCATGATCGCCGCGACGAAACCAATCCCGTCCTCGCAGGCGTGCGGGAAGGCCGAGATCGGGATCTCCTTGCCGCGCGAGATGCCGTGGAGGTCGGCGTACTGGAGACGGACGGCCCGCGCGCCGCGGTCGGCCAGCTCCGAGAGCTGGCGCGCCGTCCGCGCCAAGCCGCCTGCGCGCGCATCGAGATCAGGACTCATTGAGATTCTCCTCCGGTGTCAGATCCGCGTGATTGAGCCGCCCGACGGTGCGGCGCAAACGCCAGCGTACCGGCGTCAACGATCGAGGTACCCCCGTCGACGGTGAGCACGGCGCCGTTCACATAGGACGCCGCCGGTGACGCCAGCCAGACGATCGCCTCGGCCGCCTCGTCAGCCGTCCCGGCCCGCCGGGCGGGCGTGTCGGCGGCGGCCAGCGCATAGGCCTCCTCGCGGCCGATCGAATAATCCGCCGCCAGCTCGTCCATCGCGCCGTCGGCCATATCGGTCCGGATCCAGCCTGGACAGACACAGTTGGCGCGGACCCCGAACGGCCCGTAGTCGAGCGCGATGCACCGCGTCAGCATGATCAGCCCCGCCTTCGACGCGCAGTAGGCGGCCGACTCGGGGTCGGCGCTCAACCCGGCCAGCGAGGCGACCGTGACGATCGCCCCACGGCTCTCGCGCAGCGGCGCCAGCGCCGCGCGGCAGATCAGGAACGCGCCCGTCAGGTTCGTCTGCAGCACGTGGTTCCAGCGCTCGAGCGTCTGATCGCCGACCGCCCCGGTCGCGCCCGCGCCGGAGCTGATCACCAGCGCGTCGAGTCGGCCGAACCGCTCCGCGCACTCGCTCACCACGTCGGCGGCCTCTGACTCGATGCCGACGTCGCCGGTCACCGCCAGCGCTCCGGTCGCCGCGACGACCTCTGCCAGCGGCTCGGGCCGCCGCCCCGCAACGCACACGTCCCAACCGTCAGCGGCCATCCGCCGAGCTACCGCCGCACCGATCCCGGTGCCACCTCCGGTGATCAGGACGGTCGGCGTCAATCGCGCAGAAACTGTTCCACGAGCGCCTCGGGGAACGACTTGTCGGCGATTTTGTAGGCCAGCGCCGTCATCCGCCACGAGTCAGACAGATAGAAGCGCTCGTACAGCTCGCCGCGGCCCCCAAGCTCGGAGCCGAGGAAGTCCCACGCCAGCCTGAACAAGCGGATTCGGCGCTCGGCCTCGCCCCCGGCGGCCTGGAAGTAGGTCTCGATCTGATCATGCAGCGGGCCGTCGATGTCGGCTCGCGAAGGGGTGGCCATGAAGCCGCCGCCGCCGATCAGCTGCAGCAGCTCGTTGCAGCGCGGCAGCCACTTGGGCATCTCACCGCGCAGCGCCAGGAACGGTCGGTCGTCGGGATACATGACGCCACCCTCGTCGAGCTCGGCGCCCGCCTCGGCGGCGACCAGCGCCGACCGCGCCAGCTCGCTCATCGCCCAGATCTGTCCGAGCTTCTCCTGGATGTGGTCAAACCGCACCACGCCGGTCGTGTTGGCGATCATGTGCCCGAGCCCGAGCGCGAAACAGAGTTTCACGTACGCGCGCGTGAACGCCTGGTGCATGATGTGGCCGCGCCAGCCGGTATCGGTGATCACCTCGCTGTAGCCGACCGTGTCGCCGTCGAGGAACACGCGCTCCTTGGAGACCTCGACGTCATCGAAGATCACGACCGCGTCCATCTCGTCAAACCGCGACGACAGCGGGTAGTCGAAGTGGTCGCGCTGGCGGGAGTAGCTGTCGCGGCAGATGAAGCGCAGGCCCGGGGTCGCGATCGGGACCGCGAATGACAATGCGTAGCGGCCGTCCTGGGGGCGGATGTCCGAACCGGGGTAGATCAGCAGCTCGTCAGCGAACGGGGCCAGCGTCGCCAGCATCCGCGCGCCCCGCACGATGATCGCATCGGAGGTCTCGCCGATCTTGTGCAGCGACACCTCGCCCATCGCCTGCTCGGCCTCGGGCTTGGAGCGGTCGACCTGCGGGTTCATCAGCGCGTGGGTCGTCGACAGGTCGTTGTCGCGCATGTACTTCTGGTACGCGACGAGCGCCGCTGCGCCACGCTCGTTGTAACGCCGGGCCCACACGTCGCTGCGCCCCGAAAAGCACGCGAACGTCACGTTCAGATAATCCGGGGTGCGGCCCATCGTGCCGCCCGACAGGGCCGCGACCACCTCGATCGCCTGCCGGCGGCGCGTCAGGTCGTCGATCGTGCGCGGGATCAGATGCGTGACGTTGACCAGCCGGGCGGGGTCGTCGGGC
This sequence comes from uncultured Solirubrobacterales bacterium, assembly GCA_963770885.1. GTDB lineage: Bacteria > Actinomycetota > Thermoleophilia > Solirubrobacterales > Solirubrobacteraceae > Palsa-465. Next base: position 136,213 of record CAVYRI010000012.1, read on the forward strand.
GACGGCGCGAGCATCTCGTCGGCATGCTCGTGCTGGGTGTCGAACACCCGCGCCAGCGACAGCGCGGCGTCGCGCAGCTGCGGATGATCGAGGGGGTGGCTGATCTTCTCGCCGTTGAGCCAGATCTCGCGCCCGCCCTGCCGCAGCCCGTCGAGGAACTGCTCGCCGGTGCGGGCGCCGGTCGCCTCGCTGACGCCGAGCTCGGCCATCAGCTTTCCTGCACCGCCGGCAGCGGGATTCCAAGCGCCTCGAGCCCTTCGCGCTCTGCCTGGACCGCCGGCTCGTCGAAGCGGAAGTACGAACGGGGCGGCAGGGCGCCCCACGTGTTGGACGAGTGGCGGTCATCGGGCCAGTCACGGGGCTCGTGACCGGGCTCGAGCTGCTCCATGTCACTGAACAGCTCGACAAAGCATTCCTCTTCGGGGATCCGCACGTAGGCGGCCAGGTTGCGGCCGAGGCCGTGACGGACCGGCCCCCATCCGAGCCAGCGGCCGTGCTGGGCGAGATGGTCGAGCGCCACCCTCAGCTCCCCCCAATCGACGAGCTCGAACGCCAGATGGTGGATGTGCGGGTAGCCCTTGCCGACCAGCGCCATCGAATGGTGGTCGGCGTTGACGTGCAACCAGGTGCCGTCGTCGCCGAGGCGGTCGGTGATGCGCATCCCGAGCACATCGCAGCAGAACTCTGTCATGGCGGCCAGGTCGCCGGTGAGGAAGTTGACGTGGCCGAGCTTGCGAGGGTGAAACCCCGGGAGGGTCGAGCTCGAGCGCGCGATCGGCGGGCGCGGATCGTCGGATGGGGCGTACGGCAGCAGCTCGATCCCGTGACCATCCGGATCTCGGAAGTGGAGCCCGCCATCGCGGCGCTCGAACCGCACCCCGAGGTCGTCGAGATGGGCTGCCGCGTCGTCGATCGTGAGGCCGCGGGCCAGCTCCCAGCCGGTGTGATCGTGGCCCGGCGCGCCGTCGACGAACAGCTCGAGCGAGTAGGACTCGTAATCGCAGGCGAGATATGCGTGACCGTCGCGGTCGGGCCGGGGAGTCAGGCCGAACTGGATCGACCATCTATCGCTGGCCGCACCCAGATCCTCGACTCTGAGGCACACGTGGTGGATGCGACGCAGTGAGATCATCAAGTGCGCGCGGGGGCGGAGCCCCGAGGGCGGACCGTTGCCGCGCGGGTTGGATACAGTATCCGCCGCCTGTGGGCGGGTCAAGAATGCTTGCCGCGCCCGGCGGCGGGCGCCAAAGAGGAGGCTTGCGGAAATGGCCGACGAGAGCGACAGCAAGAGCGGCGAGTCCGCGCAGGAGGCCGACCGGCGCGCGCGTGCGCTGGCCCGCCTGGCCGAGCTCGGCGACGAGCCCGGCGGAGAGCAGTTCCTCGCCCGGATGGGCCCACTCGGCGACTGGATCGTCGACTTCGCGTTTGGCGACGTCCACACAAGGCCGGGGCTGACCGCGCGCGAGCGCGAGCTGATCATCGTCGCTGTGCTCGCGGCGCTGGGCTCAAGCGACCCGCAGGTGGCCGCCCACATCCGCGCGCTGCGGGCGATCGACGTCCCCTGGGACGAGATCGAGGAGACAATCCTGCAGGTGACGCCATACGCGGGCATCCCGCGGGCGGTCAATGCGATCAAGGTCCTCAGAGAGCAACAGGAGGCAGCCAAGTGAGAGCGGTCCGCTACACCAACCGGCAGGGCGACGTGCGCATCGGCGCGCTGCAGGACGACACCGTGCGCGACGCCGGTCCCGCCGGCCCGCACGGGTTCGTCCCCACCGACGAGGCGTGGGCGGAGCTGGGCGGCGCCGGCGGCCCCGAATACGCACTCGCCGACGTCACGCTGCTGCACCCGGTGGTGCCGGACAAGATCGTCGCGATCGGGCTCAACTACCGCTCGCACGCCGCCGAGTCAGAGCTCGAGATCCCGACGGTCCCGGTCGTGTTCGCCAAGTGGACGTCGTCGATGATCGGGCCCGGACAGCAGATCGTGATTCCCCACGAGGAGACCCGCCCGGACTTCGAGGGCGAGGTCGCGGTCGTGATCGGCCGGCGCACCTATCGGGCCACGGCGCAGAGCGCACGCGACGCGATCGGCGGGATCTCCGCGTTACATGACGTCTCGGGCCGTCGCGCGCAGCTCGAGACGCCGCTGCGTCAGTTCACGCTCGGCAAGAGCTTTGACACCTTCACTCCGATGGGGCCGGCGATTGCATCAATGGACGGGATCGACCTGGAGGACATCGACATCAGCACGACGGTCTCGGGCGAGGTCATGCAGGACGCCAACACACGTGACCTGATCTTCGGGATCGAGCAGCTGATCGTCTACCTGTCCCAGGGGCTGACGCTCTACCCCGGAGACGTGATCGCGACCGGCACGCCCGGCGGCGTCGGCGACTCGCGCCAGCCGCCCCGCTACCTGCACGACGGCGACACGGTCGAGATTCGCGTCGCCGGCGTCGGGACGCTGACCAACCCGGTCGTCAACGAGTAGCTAGCTGCAGGAGGTCGACGGAGCGCTGCATCGCCTCCGCCAGGTGCTTTCGGGTCAGCGACTCGGCCCGGCGGCCGTTGCCGTCCTCGATTGCGGCCAGGATCTGCTCGTGCTCGTCGGCGTCGAGGCGCATCCGCTCCGGCGTCTCGCTCTGGCGCTCGTAGATCACCTCGCCGATCCGCGCGACCCAGAGGCGCTGCACGAACTGGAGCAGGAACGGGTTGCCCGACGCCTCGACTAGCGCGATGTGGAACTCTCGGTTGGCATCGAAGCTCCGCCTGACGCTCGGGATCGCGCGCCCCTGAGCGGTCAGCGCGGTGCGCATCCGTGCCAGCGGCGCGCCTAGGCGCGCAGACGCCGCCAGCCGCGCGGCTCCGGGCTCGATCACCAGCCGCGCCTCGTAGGCTGACTGCATGTCGGCGTAGCCCACATCGGCGACCCGCGCGCCGCGGTTGGTGCGCATCTCGACCAGGCCCTCGGCCGCCAGCCGCCGCAACGCCTCGCGCACCGGGGTGCGCGAGACGCCGAGGTCCTCGGCCAGCTCCTCCTGATGGATCCGCGCGCCGCGCGCCAGCGACCCGTGCGTTATCCGGTCGCGAATCGCCACGTAGACCTGGTCGACCACGCTGGCGATCGCGAGCGGCGCACCGTCGGTCGCCGCCGGAGCTTGGCCGTTTCCGTCCATGCTCAGACGGCGGCTGCCACCGCCCCGAGCGCTTCGGCGAGCCCGTCGACCAGCTCGTCAACCTCCTCATCGGAGATGATCAGCGGCGGCGAGAAGGCGACCGCATTGGCATACGGCAGGGCGCGGCCGATCACGCCACGCGCCAGCAGCGCCTCCGCGACACCCGCTGCGACCATCGGCTGCTTGAGCGCCACGGCCTGCATCAGCCCGACCCCGCGCACGTCGGCGACGCCGTCGCGTCCGCGAAGCTGCTCGAGTCCGGCTCGCAGCCGCTCGCCGGCCGCCCGCGCTCGCTCGGGCAGTTGCTCGCGCCGCAGGATCTCGAGATTGGCCACCGCGGCCGCACAGCAGCTCGGGTGACCTGAGTACGTGCCGCCGTGCATCAGCAGAAATGCCTCGTCGGCCTCGAGCCACCCTCGCAGGCGCGGCCCGACGACGACGCCACCGAGCGGCAGGTAGCCGCTGGTGACCGCCTTGGCGAACGTCATCATGTCCGGCTGCACTCCGAAGTGGTGGCTGCCGAACCAGGAGCCGAGGCGCCCGAATCCGGTGATCACCTCATCGAAGATCAGCACCGCGCCGCACTCGTCACACAGGTCGCGCAAGCCCTGGAGGTAGCCGTCCGGCGGCGGGAACACGCCGCCGGCGCCGATCACGGGCTCGGTGATGATCGCCGCGATCCGCCCTGGGCCGTGGTAATTGACCGCGTCACGCATCGCCTGCAGGCTGTCGTGGGGAACCTGGAAGGTGTCGGGCAGCAGCGGCCCGAACGGCTGTCGGTTCGCGGGCAACCCGCCGAGCGACGTGCCGCCGAACATCACACCGTGATAGGCGTAGTGGCGGCTGAGGAACACGGTGCGCCCGGCATCGCCGTTGGCGCGGTGTCCGGCGCGAGCGAGCTTCATCGCGCTGTCGACTGCCTCCGAGCCGCCGTTTGTCAAAAGCACCCTGGCGCCGGTGATCGGTTCGAGCTCCATCAGCGTGTCGGCGAGCTTCTGGGCGGGCGGGTTGGTGAAGCGGCCGAACGTGTGGTAGGCGACCAGCTGGCCCATCTGGTCGTGCACCGCCTCGATGATCTCGGTCCGGCCGTGGCCGGCGGCGCAGTACCAGAGCGACGCGGTGCCGTCCAGGTAGGTGCGCCCGTCGGCATCCCACAGCCGACAGCCCTCGGCTCGGACCACCTCCAGGAAATCATTGGCGGCCCGGGTGGGGGCCGCAAACGGGTGAAGTACTTGCGGAACGGTCATCGTGCCTCCTGCGTCACTTCGCGCTCGGCCTGATCCTCGGGAATCGCGAGCGCGACATGGAGCGTCTGCGCGGTTATTGCCGGCTGTTCGCCGACTGACTCAAGTTTCTCCTGCATTTGCACCACCTCATTCTCCAGCCGCCCTATCCCCTCGACCTCAACCGCCACCCTATCGCCTGGCTCTACCGGGCGCGAGTTTGCCGGCGTCCCGGTCAGCAGCACGTCACCGGGCTCGAGTGTGATCAGCCGCGCGAGGTCGGCGATCTGGTAGGCGAACGAGAACATCAGGTCGGTGCCGGTGTGGCCCTCCTGCACCTGCTCGTCGTTGACGAAGGTCCGCAGGGTCAGATTCTCGGGGTCGACGTCGGCCGCGTCGACCATCGCCGGACCCAGCGGACAGAACCCGTCCTGCCCCTTGACCCGCAGCATCGAGCCGCGATCCGCGTGGCGGAAGTCGTGCACCCCCCAGTCGTTGGCGACCGTGTAGCCGGCCACGTAGTCGAGCGCGTCGTGGATGCTCACTCCGTGGCAGCGACGCCCGATCACGACCGCGACCTCGCCCTCGTAGTTGAGAAAGCGGCAGTCAGGCGGCCGGTACACGGGCTCGAGGTGCGCAGACAGCGACGACGGCGGCTTCATGAAGTACGACGGGGTCTCGGGCAAGCGCGCCATCTGGTACTCGACCGCGCGCGAGCGGTAGGTCAGATGCGTGGCCAGGATCTTGCCCGGAGTAACGGGCGACAGCCACCGGCTGACCTCCTCAACCGGGATCTCGAGTCCCTCGGCGCGGACCGCGTTGCCATCCAAGATCCCGTCAACCGGGCGGCCATGGTCTTCGATCCGGGCGTGTCTCATACGTCAACCTCCTGGCGATGCGGCGTGACCACTTCGACGCCGTCGACCGTGTAGCCGAACGTGAACCGGTAGCCGCGCAGCATCTCGCGCGGCGCGATCGCCTGCAGGTCCTCGAGCGTGTCGTCATACAGGCGCAGATCCGCGGTGCCCTCCCAGATCGGCGTCGCCTCGCGGTCGCGGCCGCCTGCGCGCACGAGCTCGAACACGTCGGGGCGGGTACCGCTGGCGCCGGGAAAGTGGCGCGTGTTGTGCATCGGCGGGTCGTTGACCGTCGGACCTGTCTGCGAGGCGTGCTCGAGCGTCACCACCGCGCGCGCGATCTGGCGATCGTTGGCGGTGCAGGTGGCGCCGAAGCGGGCGCCCTCGTGCAGCCGTGGCGTCGCCTTCCCCGCGGCGAACAGGCGCGTCATGTGGATCGATCCGAGCTTCTTCGGGAAACCCTGGATCCAGCCGCGGTACATCGCGAAGTCCTTGTCGACCCAGATGTAGACACAGCGGCTGACGGGCTGGCCCTTGTAACGGGCGCCGACGACGAGGAAGAACTCGCGGTACTGGGACTGGATCGGATCGACGAGCTCGTGCATGTCAGCCGAGCATGACTGCCAATCGGCGAAGATCGCGGCCATCGCGCCGGGGTCCTCGGCCGGCTCGAGCTCGTCGGGCAGCAGGGCGAGCACCGCGTCGGGGTCGGTGCGGTATTCGGCGATCAGGAAGTCACCCGAGTAGTGCCACGGCGGCGGCGGCACGAGGCTCGCGCGGCCGTCGGGCGAGAGCGGCGCCGTGTATCCCCGCAACCTGCTCACGCGGCAGCCCTCTCGCGCCGGGCGCGCGCGTCGGCCACCAGCTGCTCGAACAGCCCCCGCTGCTCGGGCTCGTCCATCTTCTCGGGATGCCATTGCACTCCCACGCACGCCCAGCCGCCACGCGGTTCGACCGCCTCGATCACGCCGCCCGGTGCCGTGCCGGTGACCTCGAGCTCACCGGCGTCGGCGATCTGATGGTGGTGGATCGTGTTTACTGCCAGCGCGTCTCGGCCAAGCGCGCGGGCGACCCGGGAACGGGGCGTGAACGCAACCGGGTGGCGAGCGCCGAGGATCTCGCCGGGGCTCATCCCCGCCAGCTCGGTGTGGCCGCTGACCGCCGGCGGACGCTGGGTGAGGCGGCCGCCGTGTGCCACCGCGAGCAGCTGAGCGCCGCGGCAGATCGCCAGCATCGGCAGCCCGGACTCACGCGCGGCACCGATCACGGCGAGCTCGAACTGATCGGCCGCGGTGTCCTCGTCGGAGACGTTCTCGCGCTCCGCGCCGTAGGCGGACGGGTCGACGTCGCCTCCGCCGGTCAGCACCACGCCGTCGGCCATCGCGACCAGATCGCGCGCGGCCTGCTGGAGACCGTCCAGCGGGCGCGAGAGCAGCACCACCTGGCCCCCGGCGTCGCCTATGCGCTCGGCGTAGGCCGGGTCGAGCGTCTCCAGCCGGGTCCGTTCGCCAAGGTAGGTGGGCAGCTCGCGCCGCCAGCAGCTGACGAGGATCAGAGGATGGGACACCGGCGCATACATTATGCGACCGGGTTGGCCCGCGCCCAGGCCAGGAACTCACGCGCCACCCCCGGCGTGCTGGCCAGCCGCCCGTCGCGCTGCCTGCCCGCGTGGGCGGTCTCTGGGCGGCTGAAGACCCAGCCGAGCGTCTGGATCCGCCGCGCCATCAGAAACGTGGACAGCTCGGCGAGCGTCTCGTCGGGCAGCTCCCGGACACGGCGGTAGCCGCTGACGAGCGCGTCGCGCCGGTCATCGAACCCGTCGGTCCCCTGGTGGGGGTAGAGCGCGACGGACAGGTCGTGCAGGTACCAGCTGTAGCCGCTGTCATCGAAATCGATGATCGCGACCGTGCCGTCACCCAACACGAGCACATTCTCAAACCCGAGGTCGCTGTGGATCAGGCCGAACCGATCGCGACCGGTGCCGATCGCGCCCATCCGCTCGCGCACGACTGCCCGGCATGCTTCGAGCGCCGCCCGGTCCTCGGGCGCGAACCGGCCCTCGGGATCGGGCGGGCCCCAGCGGGGATCGTCGCCGACCAGCGCCTCGGCGTCCCAGGCCGGCCGCGTAAACCACGGTGGCGGCTCCCAAGCCAGCGATTGCAGGTGGATCCGCGCCATCAATTCGCCGAGCTGGGCCCATGGCTCAACCTCGCCGACGGTGCTCAGTGGCACGCCGTCGATCCACTCGAACATCACGGCTGTGCGCGAGCCGCCGGCGCCGGTTGCGACCTGGAGCTGATCGCCGTCGCTCCCGGCGATCGCGACCGGCGTCCGGACACCGCTGGCCCGCAGGCTGTCCATCCAGGCGAGCTCGGAGCGGACCGCGTCGGGCGTCTGATAGCCGGGACGGTTGATCCGCAGCGCGAACCGGCGGCCGCCGTCACCGGTCACGGCGTAGGTCGTGTTCTCCCCGTGGCGGACGAACCTGACCTCCGCCCCGGCGAGCCCGAACCGGCCGACGGCATCGTCCACGATGTCGCCGGGGAGCGGATCAACCCCGTCGGCGTCGGCGCGCGGGCCGCCGGCCGTCGCGTTCACCGCGAGCGTGATGTCACTCGTAGAACCCCTCGGGAGCGAGCGCCAAGCGCTCGCGGAAGTCGAGATCGTGGGTCGCGATCAGCATCGCGTCGTGCTCGCGCTCGAGCGCCTCGATCCGCTCCCAACTCGAGACCATCGCGTCGGGGCTCCAGACGACGCCCGGCAGCGCGCGCTCGCGCATCTTCTCCAGCAGGTAGGTCGCGTCGGCCAGCAGGATCACCGTCTGACCGCTGTCAAGGTGCACCATCAGCGACTGGTGTCCGCGCGAGTGGCCGGGGGTGCTGATCACGACCACGCGGCCGTCGCCGAACACGTCGTGGTCGCCCTCGAGCTGGCGCCAGCGCAGCCCGTGGTCGAAGTCGGCCGGGACGTAGATCAGCCGCTGATAGACCGGCGGGTAGTAGGCGAAGCTGAGCTCCTCGCGCTGGATCAGGACCTCGGCATGGGTCAGCCACTCAAGCCCGCCCGCGTGGTCGAAGTGCAGGTGTGACTGGATCACGAGGTCGATGTCACGGGGTGCCAAGCCGATCGTCGCCAGCCGGCCCTCGACGCCGTCCTCGGCGGTCATCTGGACCTCGAACGACGAGGCCGCCGGCCCCAGCCGTGCCACCGGGTCGGTGCGCATCTGCGGATGGACGCCGCTGTCGAACAGGACGTTGCCCTCCGGATGGGTGATCACGTACATGAAGTACGGGTTGTAGACCTTGGTTCCGGCGCGTTCGTCAAACGGGTCAAACGCGGCCCAGTCCATCTCGTCGCCGCCGCAGTGGAGCGCGTAGAGCCGCATCGCCGCTCAGTAGACGATCACGCTGCGAGCCGTCTCGCCGGCCTCCATTCGGGCGAAGGCGTCGTTGACGTCCTCCAGCCCGCACGGAGTGATCAGCGGATCCAGCCGCAGCCGGCCGTCGCGGTACATGTCGACCAGCAGCGGGATGTCGCGCAGTGGCACGCAGGAGCCATACCAGGAGCCCCGAACGCACCGCTCCTCGAGCGTCGCGGTCAGCGCATCGAGCCCGACGCGGGCTTCTGGCGACGCCATCCCGATCAGGATCGCCTGACCACCCCGGCCGGTGATCGAGATCGCCGTCTCGATCGTCTCGGTCCGGCCGAGCGCCTCGAACGCGTAGTCAACGCCTCCTGCCACCAGGTCGGCGACAGCCTCGACGGGATCGGATTGGCTGGCGTCGACCACATCGGTGGCGCCCATCTCGCGGGCCAGCTCGAGCTTGGCCGGGACGCGGTCGATCGCGACGATCTGCTGCGCGCCGGCGATCCGCGCCCCCTGGACGACGTTCAGCCCGACGCCACCACAGCCGATCACCGCGACCGTGTCGCCCGGCCGCACCCGCGCGGTGTTGATCACCGCTCCGACGCCGGTCATCACCGCGCACCCCATCAGCGCGAGCTCGGTCAGCGGCAGGCTCTGGTCGACCTTGATCGCGGTCTGCACCGGCACAACCGACCGTTGCGCGAACGACGAGGTGTTGTAGTGGTGCACTTCCTTGCCGTTGGCGTGAAAGCGGCAGGTTCCGTCCTCGAGGGTCGCGTCGTACCAGGCGGTGTTCTCGCACCTGTTCAGCCAGCCGCGAGTGCACTGGCGGCAGTGACCGCAGTACGGCAGCCAGGTGAGCAGCACGTGGTCACCGCTCTCCAGCCCGGCCACTCCGGGGCCGACTTCCTCGACGATCCCCGCCCCCTCGTGGCCGAGCACGACCGGCAGCGATGTCGGATGGGTCCCGTGGACGACGTGCAGGTCGGAGTGGCAGACGCCGCTCGCGACCATCCGCACTTGCAGCTCTCCCGCCTTGGGCGGATCCAGCTCGAGCTCCTCGATTGCCAGCGGTTGCCCGAACTCATGCAGGACCGCGGCCTGGATCTTGGTCGCCACGGCGTCTACACCCCACCGAGGACGATCAAACGCTCCTCAGTCATCTCTCGGATCGTGTAGGCCGGCCCCTCCTTGGTGTTGCCCGAAGCCTTGGTGCCGCCGTAGGGCATCTGGTCGACTCGCCATTCGGGCGCCTCGTTGACCATCACGCTCCCGAAGTCCAGCGCCGCGGCGGCCTTCACGGCCGGATCCAGCGAGCGCGTGAAGATCGCCGCCTGGAGGCCGTACTCGGTTGCGTTGGCCTGGTCGAAGGCCTCGCCGAGCGAGTCGTATGCGATCACCGAGCAGACCGGGCCGAAGATCTCCTGCGAGCAGACCTTCATCTCCGGGGTTACGCCCTTGAGCACCGTCGGCGGCAACAGCCCAGTCTCGGGCGCGCCGCCGGTCAGGACCTCGGCTCCGCCCGCCACGGCCTCGTCGATCCACTCGCGGATCCGGTCGCGGTTGGGTGGGTCGATAACCGGTCCGACATCGGTCGCCCCGTCGGCAGGGTCGCCGACGTTGAGGGCCTGAACCTTGGGTACCAGCAGGGTCAGGAAGTCATCGATCACGTCGCGCTGGACGTACACGCGCTGGACCGAGACGCACGTCTGACCGGCATATGAGAAGGCATGCGTGGCGACCTTTGAGCTCGCCAGCTCGAGGTCGGCGTCGGCCTCGACGATCACCGGCGAGGCATTGCCGAGCTCGAGCGCGACCTTCTTGCGCGGCGCCCGGGCGCGGATCCCCCAGCCGACCTCGGCCGAGCCCGTGAACGTGATCATCCGGACGCGCGGGTCCTCGACGATCGCGTCGCCGACCTCTCCCGCCTTGCCCGGCAGGACACTCAGCCACCCGGCCGGAAGCCCCGCCTCCTCGGCCAGCGCCGCGAGCCGCAGCGCTGAGACCGGCGTCTGACTGGCCGGCTTGGCGACGACTGCGCACCCCGCCGCAAGCGCGGGCGCCAGCTTGTGGGCGACGAGGTTGAGTGGGAAGTTGAACGGGCTGATCGCACCGATCACGCCGATCGGGACGCGCACCGTCCAGGCGGCGTGCCCGTCACCCGACTGGGTGCCGGTGATCGGCACCGACTCGCCGCTCAGCCGGCGCGCCTCGCCGGCGGCCAGCGCGTATGTGTTGACGGCGCGCGAGGCCTCGACGCGTGCCGCCTTCAGCGGCTTGCCGGCCTCGGCGGAGATCGCCTGCGCAAGCTCCTCGGAGCGCTCGCGGACCAACTGCGAGATCCGCTCGAGGATGTCGGCCCGCTGCCATGGCGCCAGCGGCTCGCGCATCGCCCGCTCGGCGGCGTCGATCGCGCGTCGCGCATCATCGGCGCTCGCGCGCGAGACGCGCGCCACGAGCTCGCCCGAATAGGGCGAGTACACCTCGAACACATCGCTGGTCTCGATCCATTCACCCGCGAGATAGAGCCGCTCGACGGCGGTGGTGGCGACGGTCGCCATGAAGCTCTCCTTGTCTTTGTGGTTAGCGCGGCACGACCCGCACGGGGATCGATTTGAAGCCGTTGACGAAGTTCGAGCTCAGCCGGACCGGCGAGCCCGTGAGCTCGAAGCGGACGTCGCGGGCGAGCAGCTCCTCGAGCACGACCCTGATCTCGAGCCTGGCGAGGAACGAGCCGAGGCAGAAGTGCGGCCCGCCACGCCCGAAGGTCGTGTGCGGATTGGGCCGGCGACCGACGTCGAATTGCATCGGGTCCTCGAACACGTCCTCGTCGAAGTTGGCCGACAGAAACCACATCGCGACGCGATCGCCGGCCTGGATCGGCACGCCGCGGATCTCGATGTCCTCGGTCGCGGTGCGCCGGAAGTAGATCACCGGCGTGCCGTAGCGGAGGATCTCGTCGACCGCCGTCGGCACCAGCGAGCGGTCGGCGACCAGCCGGTCGAACTGGTCCGGGTGCTCCATCAGCGCCAGGATCCCCTGCGAGATCCCGGTCCTGGTCGTCTCGTTGCCGGCGAAGATGAACAGCTCGAAGAAGTTGGCGTACTCGCGGTCGTCGAGCCGCTCGCCGTCGACCTCGGCGTGGACGAGGGCCGAGACCAGGTCGTCGGTCGGATTCTGGCGCCGCTGCTCGCCTATCTGGCGCCCGTACTCCATCACAGCCGCCGCTGCCGGCGTGCCGAACGGCAGCAGCCGCGGGTCGATCTCGCTCGGGTACTTGACCGGATCGGGGCGGTACTCGGAGTCGGTCGCCGCGGCCATCTCGCTGGTCAGTTCGATCAGCATCGGGATGTCCTCGTGGGGCAGGCCGAGAATCGCGATCAGGACCGTGACCGGTACCGGCTCGGAGATCTCGGTGACCCAGTCGAACTCCCCCTTCGCGATCGCCTTGTCGAGCAGGTCATTGACGATCGACCGCGTGTACTCCTCGTACTCCTTGACCTTGGTGCGGGTGAACGCGTAGCTGACGAGCTTGCGAAGCCGCGTGTGCTCGGGCGGGTCGGTCTCGATCATCGATTGACGCGCCGCCAGCGCGTCGGGCTCGCGATCCTCGAGCGCGATGTGCCCGACCTGGGAGGAGAACCGCTTCGGGTCGCGTCCGATCGCGATCACGTCGGCGTGCTTTGTCAGCAGCCAGAAGCCGTCCCGCGTGCCCGGGAACGGGTGCCAGTGGACCGGGTCATAGCGCCGCAGCGCCGCCAGCGTCTCGTGCGGCACGCCCTCGGCGTAAACCTTCGGGCTCGCAACGTCGACGTGGGCGAGATCTTCTTGCGCGAGGGTCACCTGTTGCTCCCGTCTGTGGCGTGTTCCGAACTCATGCCTTCTCCTCCACCGTCACGTCCTCGGCCCCCGCGAGGATGATCTCCTCGAGCTCATAGCTGTCGTGTGCCTCGCGAACATGGGCGTTGGCGGCCTCGACCAACTCGTCGTCTGTCTCTGCCGTGACAACGGCGTCACATCCGATCTCCATGCACCGCCAGCGGCGGGCCACTAGCCCGCCTCCACGCCCACGACGAAGTCAATCTCGGGATCGATGATCTGCTCGACAAGCGAATCGTCGGCCGTGATCCCCATCTCGCGGCAGCGGTTGAGGTAGTGGCGGACCTTCTGGCGCTGGTACTTCTGCAGATCGAGGCCGGGGACGTTGCGCTGGTATTCGAGCATCCCGACCGCATTTCCGCGGTACTCGTTGACGATCTCATGGACGAGCGCCTCGTAGGCCGGATCCTTCTCGATCAGGATCCGGCATGACTGCGTCCCGAAGGTGATGTGGCGGCCCTCGTCGGCGAGAATCCTGCGAAAGCCGGTACGGAGCGTCGGCAACACGCCCCACAGCTCGGTCGTGTCGATCACGATCTCGTAGGAGGGCATCGTCAGCACACCCTCCACCCAGGCGCAGTAGAGCGTCGCGAACTGCACGAAGGCCCGCTCGATCGCCGCCTCGTCGCCGCCGTCGACCGCGTCGCGAAGCCGCTTGCCGTACTTGGGCAGACCCTCGTAGACGGGCTCGCCGACCGTGAACCGTCCCTGCGGGTCGACCGTGTGCTCGCGCAACGGCCAGTAGGCCGCCTTCTCGGCGGGGGTCATCAGGCCCGCGACGCGCGCATGCCAGAGCGTGAAGAACTCCGAGTGGCGGGCCTCCTCCTGCATGAAGGTCGAGATGTACATCACCCAGTCAAAGCGGCCGAGCGCGTGCGCCGCGGCGAGCATCGGCAGCAGCTCGTCGGTCACCTCCTGCTCGCCCGCCTCGAAGCGAACCGTGATCATCGCGATCCCGGAACGCTGGTCCTCGGTCATCGCGTTCCAGTCGGCGGCGTCGGGCTCGTAGTCGAGCTCCTTCGGGTCCCAGACCGTGCGGGCGGCCTTCTCGTACTTGCGGTAGATCTTGCCGGCCATGATCTCCGGGTCCAGCCGAAAGCGGGTCTGAACCGGCCGGATCTCTTCGAACGTCGTCACGGCATCTCTCCTTCGCGCACCCTGAAAGACGGTATGCGACAACGATAATGGATAAAGAGTCCGCTACCTCGGACCCCGCGACGCAGGCGCGCGAGGGAGCGTCCGCTCAGGCGTCGCCGGGCTCGGCGGTGAAGTCACCGCTCGGCACGACGGTCGCGATCTCCTGGCCGAGCGCCGCGCAGAAGGCCGCGTGAACGTCATCGGCCGACACCGTCTTGCCGCGATGCTCGAGGTCGGGCGCAGCGCATGCGTCGTCGACCAGCACCGCGCTGAGTCCCAGGTCGGCCGCGGCCCGGACGGTCGCATCGACGCACATCGAGGTCATCATTCCGCAGAAGGCGACGCGGCTGGCGCCGACCCCCTGCAGGTACTCGGCGAGGTCGGTCTGCAGAAACGAATTGGGGTAGTTCTTGACCACCACGTGCTCGCCGTCGGCGGGCGCGACAGACTCGTGTGTCTCGACGCCGGGACTGCCCGGGACGAATCCATCGGTGCTGTCGGGCTCCTCGTGGCGGATGTGGACGACGGGGACGTCGGCGGCCCGGGCCGCCTCGATTGCCTTCGCCGCGCGATCGGCGGCCTCCTCGGCATGCGGAAGCGCATACGCGCCGCCGGGGAAGTACTCGTTTTGGATGTCGATTACGACCAGCGCGTCAGCCATGGCGGGGAGTCTATTCGCATCGGGCCTACACCCGGAGCTCGAGCAGCGCCGCGGCGATCGCGGCGCCGCACTCGGCGACCACCAGCGAACCCTCGACGTCGACGCTCTCGCGCAGATCCTGCCCGCCGTCGGCGAACACCGCGAGCGCGACCGTCCCCCGCCGCTCGTGCATCAGCAGCGCCGCGTCGGCACGGATCCCGTCGAGCTCGCCGGTCTTGTTGGCGATCGTCAGCGGCTGCGCGCGCCCGTGGTACTGCGCGTAGTGGTCCCACGGCAGCCAGCGCGGGATCTGATCCTGATGGTGCTGGCGTCCGAGCACGGCGACCAGGTACCGGCACAGCTCCGGGGTGAGGATCTCCTCCTCGGCCAGCGCCACGAACAGCCGCATCTGCTCGCGCGGCGTCGCGATGCCGATCCCGCCCTGCAGGTCGGCCGCGATCCGGGCGAAGTCGACAGGACCGAGGATCCTGGTCTCGGTGAGCCCGACGCTGTCGAGGTAGGCGTTGACCCGATCGGCATCGCACACCTCCAGCAGCGCGTTGGTGGCGACGTTGTCCGACAGGGTAATCGTCAGCTCGATCGCGTCGCGCACCGAAACCGCGTCAAGCTCGAGCTGCTTGAGGATCCCACCGCCCGCCACGCGTTCGCCGACCGCCGGCAGTGTCAACCGCTGCCCGAGATCGAGCGAGCCGCGTGCGACCAGGTCCAGCACGGCGACGCACAGCGCGACCTTGATCACCGACGCGGTCGGAAAGCGCTCGTCGGCACGCAGCTCCAGCGACTCGCCGTCCCCCAACCGGACAGCGCAGAACCCGAGCCGGCCCGAGAACGACTCTTGCAGCGCAGCGATCCGCGACTCGAAGTCGAGCTCGGGGCTCGGTGAGATCGGCACGTGCCGGAGAGTGACCTCGCCCATCGCGCGGCTACGAACTCGCGGCCTGTGCGCCCCGCTTGCGCAGGTACCCGCGCCATGTCAGCGCCCAGCGCTCGGGATCGTCGTACTGCTCGAGATCCATCTTGTGGACCGTGCTGCGCTGCGGCGCGCCGGTCACCTCCTCGGGCGTCGCATATGCCTCACGCGAGATCTCGGCGATGATGTCCGCGTACTCGTCGAGGTCGGCGCGCGAGTAGGACTCCGACGGCTCGAGCGTCATCGGCTCAGGCACGACCCACGGCTCGTGGCTGGGGAAGTAGCTAGCGACCCCGAAGTCGGCCGTCCGCCGCGCGACGTCGAGCGTCCCGACCCCGGTGTCCTCGGTCAGCTGCTCGAGCGTGTACCGGATCTGCTCGAGCCGGCGGGCATCGTTGGTCTCGGAGAACGAGACGTTGACGCCGCGCACATCGGCCAGCCGCGAGGCGAGGTAGTTGTTGTTCAGGACCGCCGTCTCGGCGACCTCGCGAAGGCCCTCGGCGCCGAGGCTCATGATCCACGCGAACGACCGCACGACGGTCGCCGGGACGCCGTGGAAGGCGCGGATCTTGCCGATCGACTGGGGCCGGTCGTACTCGAGCCGGTAGCGCGAGCCGTCGTACTCGACCGTCGGCACGGGCAAAAACGGCGCCAGCGCCGAGCTCACGCCGCAGGCCCCGACCGGCATCCCCATCGAGCAGTGCGGCGAGGAGAACGTCTTGTGCAGGTTGAACTGGCACAGGTCAAAGCCCGCGTCGCTCGCTCGGGTGATGCCGAGGATGCCGTTCGCGTTGGCCTGGTCGTAGTGGCACAGGCCGCCGGCGTCGTGGACGATCTGGACGATCTCGTCGATATGCGGGTTGAACAGCCCCGTGTCCTCGGGGTTGGTGATCATCAGGCCGGCGGTGCGCTCGGAGACCGCGCTGCGGATCGCATCGGGCTCGGCGTATCCCTTCTCGCCCGCGTAGACCGTGATCACCTTGTACCCGGCGGTCGCGGGGCCGGCCCCGTCGCAGGGGTGCGAGAAGATCGTCGTGATGATCTCGTCACGCTCGCCGTTGCCCTGCGCGGCATGGTAGGCGCGCATCATGCGTGCGTTGGCGTACACCCCCTGTGATCCGCCGGCCGGCTGCAGCGTGAACCGGCTCAGGCCCGAGATCTCACAAAGCATGCGCTCGAACCGGTAGATCACCTCGAGCATCCCCTGGACCGTGTCGTCGTCCTGCAGCGGGTGCAGGTCGGCGACCTTCGGCGAGCGGATCAGCTCCTCGTTGACCTTCGGGCTGTATTTCATCGTGCAGGTCCCGAGGCCGAGGTGGATGTTGACGTCGTTGCCGAGCGTCTCCTGCGAGAGCCGCAGGTAGTGGCGCAGCACCCGCGGCTGGCTGAGCTCGGGCAGTTCGGGTGCACTGGACCGGCGCAGCCCGTCGGGCAGCCCCGCAAGCGAATCGCCTCCCGCCGACAGCTCGGGCTCGACCGGCGGCGGGATGATCCCCCGCTCGCCCGGCGTCGACAGCTCGAGCACGATCGGCTCGTTCCAGCTGGCCTGGTGAAACGGACGCAACGTCATCTAAAGCACCTCCTCGAGCTCGTCGGCGAGTCGATCTATGTCGGCTTTGGTGTGGACCTCGGTGACGCAGAACAGCGCGCTCTGCCCGAGCTCCGGGTACTCCGAGGACAGGTCGAGGCCCCCGAAGATCCCCCGTTCGCGCAGCGCGCCGTTGATCTCGGCGACCGTGCGGCCGGACTCGGAGAAATCGACCACGAACTCCTTGAAGAACGGCGCCGAGAGCGCCGGTGAGCGGACGCCGCCCAGCTCGCCGAGCCGTCGGGCTGCATAGCCGGCACGCTGGGCGATGCCCTGGCCGAGCTCCGCAATCCCGTCCGGGCCGAGCAGCGCCATGTAGGCGCCGGCCGCGATCGCGAACAGATTCTGGGTCGTGCCGGTGTACTCCTTGGAGTCGCCGCGCTGGATGTACGAGGTCCGGTCCCAGACGACTTCGCCGAACCCGTACTCGCCCTCGACCGCCGTCGGGCCGAGCCCGATCAGGAACATCGGGTACTCGGACACGATCCGCTCGGAGTCCGATGAGGCGACGAACCCGCCGAGGCCGCCGCCGTACTGCATGTGGATCCCGAGCGGCTGGATCTCGCCGCAGACGATGTCGGCGCCGTAGCGCGGCGGCGCCTCGAGCACCCCGAGCGAGATCGGGTCGACCCCGACGACCGTCATCGCTCCCGCGTCGCGGGCCAGCGCCGCGATCTGGGGCGCCTGGGTCTCGACCGTCCCCAAGAAGCCGGGCATCTCGAAGTAGACGCAGGCGGTCTGGTCTGACAGCGCCTCGCGGATCCGATCGACGTCGAGCAGCCCGGTCCCGGTGTCGAACGGGATCGTCTGCACCTTCACCCATGGCCGGCAATAGCCCTCGATCAGCGACCGTCGCTCCGCGCCCACCGAGGCCGGCACGAGGGCGAGCTCTCGGCCGGTGAGCCGAGCGGCCATGCAGATCGAGGTCGCGGCCGCCGCGCCCCAGTCGTAGGTCGGCTGGCTGACCGCCTCACAGTCGACCAGCTCGCCGAGCATGCTCGCGTACTCGAACAGCGCCTGCATCTTGCCGTGGTCGCCGTAGGTGTCGCCGTAGTAGGCGGTCAGAAACTCACCCCGGTTGATGATCTCGTCGCACACGGCCGGGACGTAGTGCGGCCAGCAGCCGCCGCCGAGAAAGCTCAGGCGTTCGGCACAGCTCTGGTTGTGATCGAGCACGCCGGTGACGTGGCGCCGGAGCTCGTATTCGGACCGCAGCGGCTCGGGAAGATCGAGCAATCCCGGGACACGGAGGCGTTCGGGAATCGACCCGTACAGCTCCTCGGTGCTCTGCACTCCGATCGCGTCGAGCATCGCGCGCCTGACGGCGGGTGCGGTGTTCGGGATGTAGGGGTTGGCGGGCAGCGCGTCACTCACGTAGTGACCTCCTCGGGGTCGATTCAGGCGACCGGGTAGACGATTTCGCGGTTGTAGCCGACGGTGATCCTGCGATAGCCGGCGAGAGTCGCGTCGAGCGCCGGATCACCGGTGTCGACGCGGAGTGGCGCCCCACCGAGGCGCGCGATCTTGGCCTCGGTGGCGACGACGACGATCCGTTCGGGATCAATCTGCCCAAGCACGGAAGCGGACAGCTGCTGGTTGCCGCGGCCGAACAGGAACCCCTGACCCCCGACCGGGGTGACGATGATCCCGGCGTCCCGGGTCGCGAGCAGGTCGATCAGCGCGCGTTCGTCGGCGTCGGCGATCAGACACCGACCGCCACCGACCACGTCGACGCCGAGCAGGGTCTTTGAGAGCCCAAGCTGGGCGAGCAGCAGGCCGGTCGTGGTCCCGGGACCGATCAGCCAGACACGATCACCGAGGACGTTGTCGATCAGGTGATGGGCGATCTCCTCCTGTGCGACCGACTCGCTCCCGAGCGAGCGCGCCTTGGCGTTCTGCAAGTGGCGCCGCGCGTCGGGCACGTTCATGAACCCGTGCAGCCGCGCCGACACCGACCCGGCCCGCAACAGCGCCTCGTCGACGTCCATCACCTCGGCGCGGCGGAGCGTCCGCACTCCGTCCTGGGCGAGGCGGGCCGTCAGCTCGCCGGCGCTGCGAGGGTTGACGGCGAAGACCGCCGAGTGCATCTTCACGCCGGCCGGGATCCCGAGCACCGGAACGCGGTCACCGATCGCCTGCAGGACATCGACCGCGGTTCCGTCACCACCGGCGAACAGCAGCAGGTCGACGCCCTGATCGGCCATCGCCTCGGCGGCCGCGCGCGTGTCGTGAGCGGATGTGGCCGCTCCGGTGGACCCCAACACGGTCGGCTCCAGGTCAGCATCGCGGGCCTCACGCTCGCCCATCTCGCCGGCGTAGGCCAGCACCTCGACGCGGTCGCCGAGCGCGGCGAGCGGACGGAGCGCCTCGGTCGCGCGGACCGGCGCGACCTGCGCCTCGCCGCGGTCTCTGGCCGCGGTGACCAGCGCGACGTCGTCGCTGCCCTTGAACGCGAGTCGGCCACCCATGCCGGCGATCGGATTGACGACGACCCCCAACCGCATGTCATCGCCTCGCTGCAGGGCGGTCAGCGCAACCGCCCGCTCGACCGTCGCGTCCCGGTCGAGAAAAGCTGCCGCAGACTGCACAACGCCACAAAGCTCTCGGTCTCCATTGCGCTCCGCCCTCGTCGAGTCGCGCAAGCATACGGGAGCGTGTCAACCCGCCGGTGGACAGCGGCGACGGCGGTGGTACTCTCGATGCAGGATGCCAAGGTTGCGGTCAACGGTTTCGTTTGTTCAGCGGTATGTGTTGCTTGCTGGACGGAGTTGCTGCGCCGGACGCTCGTGGGCCGGTCTGGACAGCAGCCTGGCTCGACGCGGTGACGGCATGCCTCCCGGCTCGTGTCAGGCGCCGATCCTCAAGGCGCCCGATGACTCCGACGCGACGTTCGCCGGCACGGCCGGCCCAAGCGCCGAGCACGAGCCCGACCACGCGACGCTCGCCTGATTTCTTGCGGACCGTAGACGGCGCGCCTTAGGCTGTCGGGCGATGCACGTCGAGGACATGGAGTCGGCGCGGTCCGACTTCCTTTCCAACCGCCCGATCAGCGGCGACAACCTCGTGCCCGAGGAGCCGGCGCTCGGGTTGGTCGCCTTCTCGAGCCCGTTTGACCCCGAGCCGTCGCTGCTGATCGCAGACGGGCGGATCGTCGAACTCGACGGCAAACCCGAGGCCGAGTTCGATCTGCTCGACGAGTTCATCGCGCGCCACGGAATCGACCTCGACGTCGCCGAGGAGGCGATCGCGATCGAGACCGTGCAGTTCGCGCGGATGATCGTCGACCCGAGTGTTTCGCGGGCCGAGGTCACGCGGCTGACGGCCGGTATGACGCCGGCGAAGGTCGCGGCCACGCTGGCGCTGCTGACCCCGGTCGAGATCCTGCAGGCGATGCAGAAGATGCGCGTGCGCAAGACGCCGTCGATCCAGGCGCATGTGACCAACCGCATCGACCACCCGCTGTTGATGGCCGCCGATGCGGCGGCCGCCGTCGCGCTCGGGTTCCGCGAGCTCGAGACGACGGTGCCGGTGCTGCGCGATGCGCCCTCCAACGCGCTCGCGCTGCTGATCGGTGGACAGGTCGGAAGGCCGGGCGCGCTCACGCAATGCTCGGTCGAGGAGCGGACCGAGCTCGAGCTCGGGATGCGCGGGCTGACGACGTACGCCGAGACCGTGTCGGTATACGGCACCGAGCAGGTGTTCGTCGACGGTGACGACACGCCCTGGTCGAAGGCGTTCCTGGCGTCCTGCTACGCCTCGCGCGGGCTGAAGATGCGCTTCACCTCCGGCTCTGGCGCCGAGGTGCTGATGGGCGCCAGTGAGAGCAAGTCGATGCTCTACCTCGAGGCGCGGTGCATCGCGCTGACGCGCGCGGCCGGCTCCCAGGGAGTCCAGAACGGCGGCATCGATGGGGTCAACGTCACGGCCTCGGTGCCGGACGGGATGCGCGAGGTGATCGCCGAGAACCTGTGCGTGATGCTCCACGACCTCGAGTCCTGCACCGGCAACGACACGCTGATGTCCGCGTCAGACATCCGCCGCACCGCGCATACGCTGCCGCTGCTGCTCGCCGGGACCGACTTCCTGTTCTCGGGCTTCGGCTCGATCCCGGCCTACGACAACGCCTTTGGCCCCTCGAACATGAACGCCGAGGACCTCGACGACTACCTCGTCGTGCAGCGCGACTGGGGCTTTGAGGGTGGGCTGCGGTGGCGCGAGGACGGCGAGCTGCTCGCGGTCCGCCGACGCGCCGCCGAGGCATGCCGCGCCGTCTTCGAGGAGCTCGAGCTGGCCGAGTTCTCAGACGAGGACGTCGACGCGTGCGTGCGCGCGCACGGGAGCCTCGACGTGCCACAGCCGGAATCCGACCTGCCCGGGATCGCATCCGAGCGGATCATGGACGGCGGCGTGACGGCGCTCGATGTCGTCCGCGCGCTGGTCACGCGGGGGTTCGAGCTCGAGGCCGAGCGGGTGCTTGAGATGACGCGCCAGCGGCTGCTCGGTGACGTGCTGCAGACGTCGGCGATCCTCGACGAGGACCTCAACGTGCTGTCGTCGCTGACCGACCCCAATGACTACGCCGGCCCGGGCACCGGCTACCGGATGACCCAGGAGCGGCGCAAAGAGGTGGCGAACGTGCGCCAGGTCTGGCTCCCGGCCGACCTCGCGGTGGAGCAGTCGCGCTCGGAGGGGTGCATCGTGCTGCGGGACAAGGGCCCGGCGGCGCCCGGCGAACGGCCCGATGAGGTGGTCGTCGGGCTGTCGGCCGCGTTCGGCAGCGAGATCTGGGTGGCGCTCAACGGGATGACGGTCGCCGAGGTCCTGCGCCAGCTGCTGGCCGGGATCGAGGAGGAGGGGCTTCAGTCGCGCCTGGTCCGGGTCCGCCGCTCGATCGATCTCGGCTCGATCGGCTGGGAGGCCGCCCGCCTCTCGGGCTCTGGCGTCTCGGTCGGGCTGCAGGCGAAGGGGACCGCGCTGATCCACCGCTCCGACCTGCCGCCGCTCGCCAATCTCGAGCTGTTCTCGATCGCGCCGCGGATCACGCCTGAGCTCTACCGGGGCTTGGGCCGCAACGCTGCCCGCTACGCCAAGGGCCTCGCACCGGCGCCACTGCTGCTGCCCGAGTCCAGCGAGCCGCTCGGTCCCCGCTACCACGCCCGCGTCGTGCAGCTGGTCGCGATCGAGCGCCGGCTCGCGCAGGAGGTCGAGCCGATGGAGCTGGAGGCCCAGTGGCCGGGTTGAGCTATCCGCTCGGCGCCGGATCACGCAGCGAGGTCCGGTCAGCGAGCGGCAAGGCGGTCGACGAGATCACGCTCGAGGCCGCCGTCGCTGGGGGTCTGGGCCCGAGCGACGTCACGATCTCCGCGCAGACGCTCCGCCTCCAGGCCGAGTTCGCCCAGCGGGGAGGTAACCCCCAGCTCGGGGACAATCTCCGCCGTGCCGCCGAGCTCGTCTCGTTCGCGGATGACGAGCTGCTGCACTTCTACGAGATGCTGCGCCCGGGCCGCTCCTCGGCCGCCGAGCTCGACTCGCTCGCCGACACGCTCGCGCAGCGCGGCGCGCAGCGGTGCGCGGAGCTGGTTCGCGAAGCGCTCGCTGCCTACGTCCGGCGCGGCTTGATCGCTTAGCATTGTTGGCAACAATCTGCACGAGACTGGCACGAGTCCATACAAGGAGATGCCGAGATGACACGTGAGGAAACGATCGCTCGCCGGCAGCTGGAAGAGCTCTCGGGCGACGAACGTGGTCGCCAGCTTCTGCAACTCGCGCTTCGGGGGATTCAGACGTCGGGCCGCGGCCTGACGATCGGCTGCTGGGTCAAGCCCGGCGGCGGCGTCTCGGGGTGTGTGTTCCAGCACGCGTACTGGCAGGGCGTGGCCGAAGGCTCGTTCACCGTCAACGACCAGGCGGCGACCGAGATCAAGGACCTCGTCGACGAGCGTGACTTCCACCTTGTGATGTCCGCGATCCGGGCGCTCGACAAACTCGGCCGGCGTCGCTTCATGCAGCGCGAGGGGCTGCACCGGGCCCTCGACGAGGATGCCTGGCGCGATACGGTCGAGCGGCTGCTGGTCGACGCGCTTGCCACGCATGCGCCCGAGCCCAGCCAGCCAGCAGTTCCCGGCGTCGTCTGACGGGTGCTGGTCGCCGGCGTCGACGTCGGCAACTCGACGACCGAAGTCGCTGTCGCGCGTGTCCAACCTGGCGCGGAGCCCGCATGGCTGTTCACCGGCCGATGCCGGACGACAGGCGCCAAGGGCTCGCTCCAGTGCGTTGACGGCATCGCCGAGCTGCTGGCACGGGCCCAGCGGCGGCTCGGCGCCGCGCCCCAACTCGCGCTGCTCGCCGAGCTGCACCCCGTCCAGACCGAGCTGCTCGAGCTCGGCAAGATCGAGGAGCTCGCGCTACAGCGAACCGCGATCGCGCGCCCCGCGAGCGACACTCCGTCTGGGTCGGGGGTCGGCGCCGGCCGCCTGACAAGTCTCGCGGACCTCGGCGATCCGCCGGCGGCGGGCGATGTGATCGCCGTCATCGGACGCGAGGACTTCGATTCCGCCGCCGCTCAGCTTCGCGGCGCCCGCGACCGCGGCTGGCGAATCGCCGCCGTGATCGCGGAGGGCGATGACGGCGTTCTGATCGGTAACCGATTCGATCGCTCGATGCCGATCGTCGACGAGGTCGACGACGTCGACGAGCTCCCGCTCGGGAGCCTGGCCGCGGTCGAGGTCGCGCCGGTCGGCGAGTCCGTCGTTGTACTCGCCGACCCGCTGCGGCTGGGGCTGCTGCTCGGGTTCGACCCCGATGAGGCTCGAGCCGCTCGGACCGCGGCACGGGCGGTCTCAGGCTGCCGTGCCGCGATCGTGGTCCGCACCGCGTCGACACCGCGCAGCAGTCCGCACCGCAACCGCGCGGTGCTGCTGATCGGCGCTGACGGCTCGCAACGGACCCTCGACGAGCGAGCCGAGCCGCCGCTTCCGGGCCGGATCACCGAGATCCGCGGGGCGGCCGGGGAACGCGTCGGGCTGCTCGACGTGGTCTGGCGTTCGCTGCCCTCGCCCCCCGACGACCCTGGGTTCGCGAGGCAGCTGGCCCGCCGCCACGAGCTTGCGATCGCGCTGCTGCAAGAGGGCGCGAGCGGCGATCTGGTGTCCGCGGTCGCCGAACTGTGCCCCGGCGGAGCGCGGGTCGTGGCCCGCGAGCCCGACGCCGCGATGCTCGGCGCGGCGACCACGCCCGGCGCGGGACGCGCCCCGTTCGTGATCGACATCGGCGGCGGCACGATCGACCTGCACCACGCCGATGGAGTCGTCTCGACCGCCGGTGCGGGCAACCTCGTGACGCGGATCTGCGCGGCCCTGCTGAGCTCCCAGACGGCGCTGGCCGAGCGCGCCAAGCGGGTCCGCTCGGCGCGGGTCGAGACGCCGTTCACGCTCCACCATGAGGACGGCAGCCGCAGCTTTCTCGGCGAGCCGG
This sequence comes from uncultured Solirubrobacterales bacterium, assembly GCA_963770885.1. Classification (GTDB taxonomy): domain Bacteria; phylum Actinomycetota; class Thermoleophilia; order Solirubrobacterales; family Solirubrobacteraceae; genus Palsa-465. The sequence goes on from CAVYRI010000012.1 coordinate 160,487, forward strand.
CGCCGCCGGAGACCCTGGCCCGCCTGTGCGCGCTGGACGGCGGACGGCTGGTCGCGCTGCCGCCACAGCTCGCACCCGAGGTCTGGTCGCGCCTGCGCCGGGCCGCCAAGCGAGAGGTCGTGGCCTTCAACGTCCGCCGCGCGATCGAAGCGGTGGGCGGCGTCCCGACCGGCGAGCTGGTGCTGCTGATCGGCGGCTGCGCCTCAGACCATGAGGTGCTCGACCTGGTCGCGTCCGACGTGCAGGAGCTCGATCTGGCTGTCGCGCGCGGCAACGTGCTCGGCCGTCATGGACCGCGGGCGGCGGTGGCTGTCGGCCTCGTTCTCACGTTCGCGAACGGGGGCGCAGGGTGAGCGATCCGCTCGTCCTGGCGCTCGTTTCAGACGCGCCGGGTGTCGGCGCGGCGCTCGCCGCAGGGTTCGAGGAGGAGGGGGTTCCACTCGAGGTGCAGACGGCCGACGGAGCACCCGTGACGCTCGCGCGCCAGGCGGCCCGCAGTTCGCTGCTCGGGCTCGGGATCGGAGCCGACGGGGGCCGGCTGGCGCTCGTGCTCGCGGGCGCGCCCGCGGGTCCGTACCTCGAAGCCGCGGCGCTCGACGCGCGGTCATTCGCGCACAACGCCGCCAGAATCGCCGCCCGCCGGCCGCTGTCGCTGGGTTAGGATGCGCCGCATGACGACGACTACAGCGAACGGAGTCGACCTCTGGGTCGAGCAGGAAGGCGAAGGAGACGATGTCCTGTTCATCTCAGGCCTCGCCGATGAGGGCGCGTGCTGGGTGGATCAGGTGGCCGGGCTGAAGGACCGTTACCGGATCACGACGTTCGACAACCGCGGCGTGGGCCGGTCCGCGACGCCCGACGGGCCATTTCTGATCACCGACTTCGCGGCCGACACGGCAGCGCTGATCGAGACGCTCGGACTGCAGCGGCCGCACATCGTCGGCTCGTCGATGGGTGGCGCGATCGCGCAGGAGCTGGCGCTGGCGCGCCCGGAGCTGGTGCGCAGCCTCGTGCTGAACGGGACCTGGTGTCGGGGAGATCGCTTCTTCAAAGAGGTGATCCGCAACTGGATGTGGTCGGCGCAGCAGGCCGACTCGATCCGCGACTTCCTGGTCACCGTCAACCTGTGGTGCTTCTCGCCGCGGATCTGGAACGAGGGGACGATGGACGGGTGGATCGACGCCGCCGAGGCGAGCCCGTACGCGCAATCGGTCGACGCCTTCTGCCGCTCGGCGCAGGCGCTGATCGAGCACGACAGCGCGGACAGGATCGGTTCGATCGACGTCCCGACGCTGGTGACGGTCGGCGAGCTCGACCTGGCGCTGCCGGTCCGCTTCTCAAAGGAGCTGGTGGAGCGGATCCCAAACGCGCGGCTCGAGGTGCTCCAGGAGGCCGGCCACCAGCCCTTCCAGGAGATCCCGGATCAGTACAACCGGCTGCTGGCCGGTTTCTGGCGGTCGGTCGCCTAACAGTCGCGGAGCGTCAGCGCACGACGAGTACATCGACCGTCGCGTGCTGCACGACGGTGGTGCTCACCGAGCCGAGGGCGAGCCGCCTCGCCGCGTTACGTCCATGCGTGCCGACGACGATCAGGTCGGCGCCTGACTCCTTGGCCTCCTCGACGAGCACGTCCGCCGGGTTGCCGTTGCCCGAAATGAACTCGCCCTTGACACCGCGGCCCTCGAGATACTCACGCGCCTCGTCGAGCGCCTTCGTGCGCGCTTCGGCCTCAGCCGGATCAATCGGAGAGGTGCTACCGCCGAGAAAACCTTCGACATGCGCGGAGCTGACCACGGCGACCGTCGCGCCGTTGGCAATGTCGGCGGCTCGTGCCAGCGCCTTGCGCGAGTGCTCTGATCCGTCAAACCCGACCACGATCCGTTTCATGCCTTCCATCCTTATTTGTGTGGACCCCCGCTGTCAAGCGGGGAATTTCTCAGATTCAGGGAGCCCAGGCGCTAGCCGCGCGTGTCGGCGACCATCGCGGCGCCGGCGCCGCCGTCGACTCTGAGGGTTGCGCCGTTGATGTGCGCGGACTCGTCGCAGGCAAGCCACGCGACCAGCGCCGCCACATCCGCGGCCCGCTCCGCCGCCCCGGCGATCGATGCTTCCGGGCCGGCCGCGGACGGGCAGACAACGTTGCACCGCACACCCTCGGCCGCGCTCTCGGCGGCGAACAGCTCGGCCAGCGCGATCACCGCGGCGCTCGTGACCGAGAAGGCCGCCGCCGTGTGATCGGCGCGCATCCCGGCGTCGGACGCGACGGTGATGATCGAGCCGCTGCCCTGCTCGCGCATCGATCGAACACAGGCCCGGCCGACGCGAAACGGCGCCGTCAGGTTTGCCTCGAGCAGAGCACGGAAGTCGGCCTCGGGCGTCTTCTCGATCGACCCCTCAACGACGATCCCGGGGGTCGTGACGAGCACGTCGATCCGGCCCTCGCCGAGCGCGAGTGCCCGCTGGACGGCGTTGTCGCAGCTTCTGCGGTCGCGCATGTCGGACTCGATCAGCGAGGCGATCGTCATGCCCTCCTCGCGCAGCCGCTCGACGCACGTCCGCCCGAGCTCCGAGGTGCCGCCGAGCACCAGGCCGACTCGTCCTCCGAGCCCGAGCCGGACGCTCACCGCCGCGCCTCACTCGCGGCTGCACTCGCCTTCTGCGCCGCACGCATGCCGCCGTCGACGAGCAGGATCGCGCCGTTGCAGAACGCACCGTCTGGCGAGGCGAAGAACGCCACCGCGCCCGCCACGTCTGCCCCGGTGCCGACCCGGGCCAGCGGCGGCAGCAGCCAGCTGTCGGGATCTGAGGACTCGTCGCGGCCGGCGACGTAGGTCGCCATGCCGGGGGCGGTGTCCCCCGGGCAGACGGCGTTGACGCGGATTCCGTTCGGTCCCGCCTCGACGGCGAGCGTCTGCACGAGCATGTTGACCGCCCGCTTGGACACCGAGTAGGCGGCGATCGCGGTCTCGCCCCAGACGCCGGCGTCGGAGGAGATCATCGTGATCGAGCCGCCGCCGGCAGCTCGCAGATGCGGCAGACAGGCGACCGCGTAGCGGTAGTAGCCGAGCACGTTGGTCTCGAGCAGAGCGTCCCATGACTCGTCGCTTGTGTCGGTCAGCGGCGCCTCGTCGATCACGCCGGCGTTGGCGACCAGCGCGTCGAGCCCGCCGAGCCTGGCCACCGCCGCCGCGACCGAGTCGCGCACCGCCTCACCGTCGCGGACATCGGCGGCGACGAACGACGCACCGGTCCGATCAGCGAGCTCGCGCCCGCGCTCGGGGTTGCGGCCGGTGCACACGACCTCGGCGCCCTCGGCTCTGAAGCGCTCGACGATCGATGCGCCGATGCCCGAGGTGCCGCCGGTCACAAGTGCGCGGATTCGCTGCAGTCGCGCCATTCAGCGCGCATCCTCCCACACCGCCCGCCGACGTTCCGGCGCTCCGCCCGCGGATCCTGACAACATTGCCTGGCGAAACCTGTGCTAGTTGCACATGGACTTTGCAAGCCGTATAAGGTATCCATCTCGGTTTAGAGCGCCGGGACCGTAAACCGAATCGAGGAGAGGTTCATGGAAGCAGGCAGCGTCCAGACTGTCAGCCCAGAGTCGGGAGGAAGCCGGCTGACCGGGTCAGGCGAACTCGCCAGGAACGCCCTCGGCCTCCCGCAGATCCTGTTCTGCATCCTCACCGGGTCTGCGCCGCTCGCCGCGATGATGTTCAACGACCCCTTGTCGGGGTTCGGAATCGGCATCTCGGTCCCGGCGGCGTTCTGGCTCGCCGCGATCTCGTTCACGCTCTTCTCCGTTGGCTACGTTGAGATGGCGCGCCGCGTGACGACCGCCGGAGGTTTCTACTCCTACACGTCATACGGCTTTGGGCGGATCATCGGCCTCGGCACGGCGATCGGCATCGCGGCCGCGTACATGCTGTTCGCGGTCGGCGTCAACGGCGTCACGACGTACTTCGCCAACACGAGCCTCAATGACCTGTTCGGGATCAGCATGGACTGGCGAATCTACGCCTTCCTGTTCATCGCGATCCTGCTCACGATCACCTACTTCCACATCGAGATCGTGGCCCGGATCCTCGGCATCTGCCTGTTGGGTGAGCTTGTGATCCTGTTCATCTTCTCGTTTACGGTCCTGTTCAAGGGTGGCCCCAACGGGATCGTCTGGAGTGCGCTCAACCCGGCCGGGATCTTCGGCGGCGGAGTCGGCGTCAGCGGCGCGGCGAAGGTGTTCGGTGCCTCGGCCGCCGGGGTCGGGTTTTTCGGCGCCTACTGGTCGTGGGTCGGGTTCGAGATGGCGCCGAACTACGCCGAGGAGGCCCGCAACCCGAAGAAGATGATGGCCTATGCGATCTACATCTCGTGCCTCGGGCTGGGCGTCGTATACACGTTCTGGTCGTGGATGCTGGTCAGTGCGTACGGCTCCTCGAAGAACCAATGGCCGTGGGCGGTCTCGACGCAGTACGGGATCAAGACCGCGCCGGCCAGCGTCGGGCTGCCGAAGGGCAACTACGCGAGCGTCTACTACCCGGTCGCGCAGCACTTCGTCGGCGTGTGGCTCAAGGACCTGTTCGAGATCCTGATCATCACCGGCTCGTTCGCCTGCTCGCTGGCATTCTGGAACACATCCAACCGCTACCTGTTCTCGATGGGCAGGGAGGGGATCCTGCCGCGGATCCTCGGCCGGACGCACTCGAGCCACAAGAGCCCGTTCATCGCGACAATCTGCGTCTGCGTCTTCTGCGTGCTCGTCACGCTCCTGTTCGCGCTCGGAATCGCCGGAGGTGCCGAGCGGCACGATCTCGGAATCGGAGTCTCGAGTCCGCTGGTCGCGCTCCTGCAGATCGGGACCTGGCTGCCGTTCCAGGGGAACCTGCTCTTGTTCCCGATCATGGCGCTGTGCAGCATCGCGATCATGACCTACTTCTTACGAGGCGCCAACCGCGATGGATTCCATCCATTCAAGACGTTGATAGCCCCGATCCTCGCGGCAGCGTCGATCATCTTCGCCGTCTACCTGATGATCTCGAACCGCGCGGTGCTGGTGAGCACACCGAACACGGGCTGGACGTTCGCGTCGCCGTTCATCGCACTCGGCATATTTGTCGCCGGCTGCTTGCTCGGGTGGATCTACTCCAGATGGTCTAAAGCGCGGTACGAGGCGGTCGGCAAGTTCGTCCACGAGGAGGCCTAGGCGGCTCTCAGTTCGTGGTGGCGGCGGCATCTCGCCGCCCCCGGATAGGACACAGTGGAAGGGAGACGGGCGCTACGGTGGCGGTATGCATCGGTACCGTAGCGCCGCGTGACACCCGGTTCTGGCGTGTCGCTCGTCACCCAAGTCCCCGACGCGCTCCGGTTCCGCGGCATCGAGCCACCACTGGATGCTCGTGGCTTTGGGATCTCGCTCGACGAGGCCCAGCCGGACGGTGGCGGGCGGATCATGGGGCGCGTCGAGCGCCGCAACCAGCGCCGGGACGGCCGCCCGGTGCTCGTCGAGATCCGATGCGACGCCTCCTGGGTCGACATCGCACCGCAGCTGGTCGGGCGAAAACGCCTTTCCCACTGGTCCACATTGGCCGAGATCCGCAACCGCCATGTTCCGATCTGGCTCGAGGAGGAGGTCTTCCGCGAGGAGCTCAACGTCGGCCCGCTCGACGACGACAACTGGCGGCCGTTCGCGTTCGACCTCCCACCGGACGTGCCCCGGGCGCTCGAGGGAACGTTCGTCGCCTTTCGCTGGCGCGTCGTGGCCCAGCGGGCGCGCAGGATCGGCGCCGAGCACGCATCGGTGCCGTTGCTCTACGTCGAGCCCCAGAACGTGCCGGTGGTGCGGGTGGAAACGAGCCCGATCGGCAGCTGGCGGCTGCTCGAGTGGCGCGCCGACAACGACGTCGGAGGGTCGGCGGGGCCCTGCTCGATCACGTTTGATCCGCGCCGTCAGACCGACCTCCCGCTCCCGGGCGAGACCCGCGACAGCGAGCTGGCGCGCCGCAAGTCGGGCTGACCGGCGGCGATCCCCGACATCTCGGGCATCATTGACGCTCTTGCGCGCCGCCCTCGTTCTGCCGCTGCTCGCCGTCGGGGCCCTTCTGGGGGCCGCGCCGGCGTCGGCCACCTCAGCCGCCTCGGGCTGCCCGACCGAGACCTTCCTGAGGTTCAACCATCTCGCGTATGAGGCCGTGAGCGCCCCCGCGACGGTCACGATCCCGGCGGGCTCGAGCGTCGGCACCGGCGAGGTGGACGAGCCGACGACGTCCAACGGCTGTAAGCGCGTCGAGAAGTCCGCCGAGATCAAGGCGGTCGGCACGCTTGACCCGCGCGTGGCGGTGGTCGCGAGCGGCCTGCCGCGAACGGTGTTCGTGATCGGCCATCGATGCTCGGGCTTCACTGGAACCGCCTACTGGGATTGCCTGCTGCATCCGCTCGTCTTCGGAGGCCGGCAGTTCACCGCCACCAGTTATCCGACCACGCCCGCGCCGCAGAAGAAGCTGCCGTTCGGATCGGCGCTCGGCAAGGTCCAATATCAGGGCCACGCGGTGACGGTGCGCCGGATCGCGGGCGTCGACCCGACGCTCGCGGTTGGGATCTCGGGCCAGCCCAGCGAGGCGCTGCTGACCCCGCGTACCTGTCCCTACTCGGGCTTCTCCAACGTGGCCACCTACGATGACCTGCTTCGCTGCCTGCGAAGCCCGGTCTGGTTCACGTTCGATCCCCCGGGCAGCCTGGCCGGGGGAACGGTTACGGGGCGCAGCGACCGGACGCTCGCGCCGGCCGTCGCAGGGGCCGCGATCAGCCTGATCCAGCTTCCGGTGGTGGCTGATCTGGTGCCGGCCAATCACGGACCGCTGGTGCCCGTCGGACACGTTGCCGAGCAGGTCAACATCAAGGTCCCGCATCTGCCTTCCGGGCTCTACGAGGCCGTCGTCACGTGCCCGCGGTGCACATCCGCCGGCAGCGGGACGCTGTTCCCGGCCGGATCGATCCTGGTCACCGCAAAGCCCAAGACCTCGGTCGCGATCCAGATCATCTCCTACGCGCTTGCGATCGCCGTCGTGCTGGGCGCGTTCATCGCCTACCGGACCTACCGCAGGCGCCGGGCAGCCGGGGCCGGCGGCGGCGATGGCGGCGGCACTAACGGATCCGGACCGGCACGCTCTTGACGCCGTTGAAGAAGTTCGAGCGCAGGCGCCGCGGCTCTCCCGTGAGCTCGATCCGGCCCAGCGCCGGCAGCAGCTCCTCGAGCCAGATCCGCAGCTCGAGCCGGGCGAGGTGGGCGCCGAGGCAGAAGTGAGGCCCGCCGAGCCCGAACGCGAGATGGCGGTTGGGCTCCCGGCCGATGTCGAACCGGCCGGCGTCCGGGAACTGATCCTCGTCACGATTGCCTGATACGTACCAGAGCGCGACCTTGTCGCCGGCGCGGATTGTCTCCCCGTGCAGCTCGACTTCGCGCGTGGTGGTGCGGCGGAAGTGCAGCAGTGACGGCTGCCAGCGCAGGATCTCCTCGACTGTGGTCAGGATCATCGCGGGATCGGCCAGCAGCCGGTCACGCTGCGCCGGATGCTGGAGCAGCGTCACCAGCCCATTTGACATCGCGTGGCGGGTCGTCTCGTTGCCCGCGGTCACCAACAGCAGGAAGAAGAGGTCGAACTCGTGCTCGGTCAGGTGGTCGCCGTCGATCTCGGCCTCGATCAGCCGCGTTGTCAGATCGTCGCGGGGGTCGCGACGGCGCTGCGCGGCAAGCGAGTTGGCATAGGCGAACATCTCCCCCGCAGCCGGGCTCGAGAACGGGAGGTGTGCGTACTGCGACAGGTCCGCCTCGCCGTGCGTGAAATCGCCCGCATGGTCGGGGTCGGTGTTGCCGAGCATCCGGTTGCCGAGCTCGACCAGGTGGCGGCGATCCTCGAGCGGAACACCCATCAGCTCGCACAGGATTCGCATCGGCAGCTCGACCGCGACCTCGTCGACGAAGTCGAACTCGACCTGCGCGAACGCACCGTCGAGCACTTCGCGGAACATCGAGCGGATCCGATCCTGGTACGCGTTGACGACCCGGACCGTGAACGCCTTGGAGACGATGTTGCGCAGCCGCCGGTGCTTGGGCGGGTCGGAGTCGAGCATCGACATCCGCGACTGCACCTGCTCGGGCGTCAGATCCATCAGCGAGGTGCCACCGGTCTCTGACGAGAAGCTCGCGTAGTCCTTCGAAGCGGCGAGGATGTCCGCATAGCGGGTCAGCGACCAGAAGCCACGGCCGTCCCGCTCGTCCTGCCAGAACACCGGCGCCTCGCTACGCAGCAGGGCGAACCACTCGTGCGGAGCGCCGAGCGACCAGCGGTCGAGATCGGTCAGGTCGACATCTGACAGCGAGACCCCTGCGACGGCGCTCATGGCACCTCCACCTCGAGCGCGCCGGCCTGCACCCGGACCGGGTAGACGGCCAGCGGAATGTAGGCCGGACCGTGCCGCACCGCGCCGGTGCGGACATCGAACGCCGAGCTGTGACAGGGGCACACGATCCGCTCGGCCTCGAGATCGCCCTCGAGATCGCCGTCCGACAGCGGGCACTCCTCGTGGGTGCACATGTTGTCGAACGCAACCCAGGTGCCGTCCTGCAGCCGCGCGAGCGCGATCTCGAGCTGATCGAGCATCACGGCATCAAGATCGAGGCGGCCCTCCTCGGGGCCGACGCTTATCCACTCACTCATTCGCAAACCGTATCCGGTCGATGAACGCATCAAACAGCGCGGCACAGAAGGCGCCCGACTTCTCGGCGCCCTCCTGCACGGCCGCCCGCATCGCCTCGACGTCGACACCGGCCGCGCGGACCTCGTTCGGGTGCCGCGCGATCCAGAGCTCCCACAGCTCGACCGTGGTCTCGGGGTGAAACTGGATTCCCCAGGCCTCGGTCCCGTCGACGTGGAAGGCCTGGTTGGGAGCGGAGGCGCTGGTCGCCAGCACGCTGGACGCCGGTGGCGGCTCGAACACGTCATCGTGCCACTGGTAGACGCCGGTCGCCCGCTCGAGCAGACGGAAGATCGGATCACCGCCGGCGCCGTCGATCGGCTCGATCTCGAGCCAGCCGCGCTCGGGTTCGTCGGCCGGCCTCACCTCGCCGCCGAGCGCGTGGGCAAGCAGCTGACCGCCGAGGCAGATGCCGAACACCGGCACTCCGGAGTCGACCGCCTGCGCGAGCAGCTCTCGCTCGCTTGCGAGCGTTCCGGCGCGCCCGTCCTCCCAGGCGTGCTGAGTGCCGCCCATTGGGATGATCGCCGCCACATCGCCCGCGTCGACCTCGTCGATCCGCTCCTCCCAAGCTCGCAGGCTGCGGTACGGCAAACCCGACGCGTCGAGCCTTTCCCCCAGTAGTCCCAGACCCCTTAGCGAGTACTCTTGCTCGATCACAAGGATGGGCTTCATCGAACCGGGACCGTACCCGATGAAGTCGACCGGAGACTGCGACGGAGGTTTGAGAATTCATGGCTGTCACAAGCAGGCGAGCACGCCCCGCAGTCCGGCCCGAAGCGCTGCAGTCAGCGTTCTCGTTCCCTGCGCTTGACGCGATCTTCACTCGGCGCGCGCGTCGTTTCGCGATGGGCGCGACGATCACCGGACCGCTGGCATACGAGTCCAAGCAGGAGCCGATCCCACTCGCGGTCGAGGAGGAGGCGATTCTGGTCGCCGCCGCGACCGGGATCACGGGCGTGATCCGCGAGGAGTGGCCGTTCCTCTGCGACGGCGGCAACTCGACCAGCGGTGACAAGCTCGCCTCGTTCACCGGCCGCAGCTTCCCGAGCCCGCTCGCGATCCACGGAACCGAGCTGTTCTGGACCAACGACGAGGGCGTGTTCGCGCTCCCCCAGCGTGACGTCAAGCCCGAGCGTTACCTCCAGCTCCAGTCCCAGGACGAGCGCACCGAGCTCTACCGCCGGGCGATCAAGCTCCAGGACGGGCGCCTCGACATCCCCCGCCAGCGCCCCAACCTGTTCAAGTTCAACGAGTGGCTGGCCAACACCGAGGGCGCGACCCTGTTCATCCCGGTGTCCGACGTCACGCGGCAATGCATCTCGGCGATGTTGCTCTACTTCGACCGCCCGCACGGCTACTACATCGTCGACAAGCAGCTCGGAAATGACCCGCTGCGTCCGTTCGTCGACTCGGGGCTGCTCGATCCCGCCCATCCGGTCGATCTGGCGGACTTCGAGCGCTGGCAGATGGTCGATATGAACGGTGTCGAGGAAGGGCTGATGGTCGAGAACCTGATGATCGCCACCCAGGCGCTCGGGATCGGCGGTCATCCGTTCTCCGGTGGCAAGGGCCGCGTCACGCTGCTGGGCGAGAGCGAGTGGCATGAGATCGGCGGCGAGGGACCGTGCGGCTGTCTCGGCTTCACCTCGCACCGCGTGCCCGACGACGCACCGGTCGGCGCAGGCGAGTCGATTCCGGTCGGGCTCGAGGGCGTGTTCGAGGGCGCGTGCCCGCCGTTTCACTCCGACATGGACGCCGCCGTCGACTTCATCATCGACCTGCGGTGGGGCGATGACGGCATCTTCTCGGCCCCCGAGAGCCGGCCGATCCCGTGGCGCTCGCCCGAGGTCGCTCGCCAGGTCCCGCGTCCCTCAGAGGAGGCGATCGAGGCGACCAAGACCCTGTGCCGCTACATCTGGAACACCTACGGCCGCTTCCCGGCGACGATCGACCCGTTTCTGATGACCGTCTGGTACCAGGCCGCACACCTCGACGTCGAGTTCTACGACCGCTACTACCCGCCGGAGGCGCTGCCCGAGCACGTGCGCTCGCACATGCACGACTGGCACGACTGCTAGCGCGTTGGGGGTCGACGGGACACTCGAGCTCGGCGATCTCGAGCTCGAGCTGGGGGGTGTGGTCCAGAGCGCGCGGCTCGCCTACCGGACCCATGGGACGCTGGCGCCCGATCGCGGCAATGCGATCCTGTTCGCGCATATGTACTCGGGCACCCAGGCGTCGCTCGACTCCTGGATCGGACCCGGCCGCCCGCTCGATCCGCAGCGTTGGTTTGTGATCTGCCCGGGGCAGCTCGGCAACGGCGTCTCATCCTCGCCGAGCACGACCGAGGGCCCGTTCCCGCAGCTGACGATCGGCGACGACGTCGCCGTTCAGCACCGGCTGGTCTCAGAGCAGCTTGAGATCGAGCGTCTCCAGCTCGTGCTGGGCTTCTCGATGGGCGCCCAGCAGGCGTACGAGTGGGCCGTCCGCTTTCCGGCGATGGTCGCGCGGCTGGCGACGTTCGCGGGCCTCGCCCGGACGGGCGCGGCCAACGACCTGCTGGTCGGCGCGGCGGCCGAGGCGCTGGCCGGCGGCGGTGCCCGCCAGCACGCGCACTTCTGGGCAGCAACCGGTCTGTCGGCCGAGCTCTACCGTCGTGAGGCGTGGCGCGAGCTGGGCTTCACCTCGGTCGACGATCTGGTCAAACGGCTGTTCGAGGATGACTTCGCGTCGCTGGATGCCCGCGATCTGCTCGCCCAGCTCGCCAAGTGGCGGACCGCCGACGTTGCCCGCCACGCCGGCGGGGATCTGATCGCGGCGCTCGGTCAGATCACCGCCCGGACCGTGGTCACCGCCTTCTCGCACGACGGCTGGTTTGCGCAGGCCGACTGCGCAGCCGAGCAGGAGCTGATCGCCGGCAGCTCGTTCCGGCTGCTGCAGAGCGTCTGGGGCCACTATGCCTGGGGCATCACGGACGACGAAATCGGTCAGATCGACCAGCTCGTCGGCGAGCTGCTCGCTACATGACCTCGCGGTAGCGCTGGCGCTCCCACTCGGTGACCTGGCGGGCGAACAGCTCGAGCTCGTGGCGTAGCATCACCACGTAGACGTCGGCGAACATGTCGCCATAGACCTCGCGGACGAAGCTGCTGGACTCAAACGCGGCCAGCGCCTCCTCGAGCTGGGTCGGCAGCCGCGTCAGCGACGCGTCGACGTGTGGATCGCCGGTGACCATCGGTGGGATGTCGAACTCCTTGTCGAGCCCGTCGGCGCCGGCTGACAGACAGCCCGCCAGCACCAGATAGGGATTCGCGTCGGCCGACGCCCAGCGGCACTCGAGCCGCGTTGCCCCGCCGGCGGCGACGACCGAGCGGACGCCGACCAGCCGGTGGTCCAGCCCCCAGCTGACCTGAGTCGGCGCGAACGAGTAATCCTCGACGCGCTTGTAGGAGTTGATCGTCGGGCAGTTCACGCACTGGAGCTCGATCTGATGCTCGAGCAGCCCTGACATGTAGCGGCGCATCAGCTTTGACTGCAGCGGCGGCTCGTCGTCTAGGTCTGCGAACGCGTTGGCACCGTCGGCGCCGCGCAGGCTCTGATGGATGTGCATGCCGTTGCCCGCGTCTGTGATGTAGGGCTTGGGCATGAACGTCGCACGCAGCCCGTGCCTCGCGGCGATCTGCTTGACGACGTATTTGAAGATGACCGTCGCGTCGGCGATCTCGAGCGCATCTCCGTGGCCCAGGTTGACCTCGACCTGGGCCGGGCCGTACTCGACGTTCCACGCCTCGACCACGATTCCCGACTCCTCGAGCGCGTGCTTGATCTCGGTCACCACCGGCTCGACCTCGTTGCCCTTCTGCATCGAGTAGCAGTGGACGCCGGTGTAGAGCGGCTCCCAGTCAGCACGGCAGAGATGGAACTCGAGCTCGGTCGCTGCGACCGGGTCATAGCCGTGGCCCTGAAGGCGCTCCACGGCGCGGCGCAGCTTCGCGCGGCCGTCCATCTCCGTCGGACCGTCGGTCGCCGGATCGATCGTGTCGCAGAGGCAGAACGCGGTTCCGTCCCGCCACGCCGCGACCCGCAGGGTCCCGACGTCGGGAACGACATGCATGTCGGGATAGCCGGTCTCGTCGCTGACGAACGCCGTCGGGAAGATGAAACTGTGCATGTCCCAGGTGAAGGCGACGTTCGCGATCGCAAAACCAACGCCCGCGGCGGCGGAGAGGAAGTGCTGCGTCGAGAGGCGCTTGCCTCGCGGGATGCCCCACGTGTCGGCAAACATGCACTCGACGGTGTGGATCTTCTCTCGGTCGAGCAGCTCCCGTGCTGCCTCGAGATTGACTGCCGATTCGGTCACATGCATGCGGCCTCTTTCTACTCCCTCACTGAGCGGGCGGTTATCGTAACGATCTCGCGGGCGCCGAGCGATGTCCCCAACGCGTACAGGAGGTAGCACCATGCGCGCCGTTGTCCTTCGTGCTTTCAACGAGCCGCTCGAACTCGAGGAGCGCGAGATCCCGGCAGCGAACAACGGCGACGAGAGCGTTGTCAGGGTGCTCGCCTGCGGCGTCTGCCATTCGGATCTGCACGTGGTCGAGAACTATTTCGACTCGCCGCTGCCGATCGTGCTCGGCCATGAGATCGTGGCCGAGGACCAGCAGCTCGGCAACGTGCTCGTCTATGCACCATGGGGCTGCGGTGAATGCCGCTTCTGCCAGGCGACCGAGGAGATGATCTGCCCCAACGGCGGCGAGGCCGGCATGTTCCGCGACGGCGGCTATGCCGAGTACCTGCACGTCCCGTCGCGCCGCTACCTGTACCCCATCGGTGATCTCGACCCGGTCCAGGCGGCACCGCTGGGGTGCGGCGGCCTGACGCCGTACCGCTCGGTCAAGCACGCACGCGAGTGGCTCGGTCCAGGCTCGCGTGCGCTGGTCCTCGGCGCCGGCGGACTCGGCCAGTTCGGGATCCAGTATCTGCGGATCATGACCGACGCCGAGGTCCACGTCGGTGACCCGTCACAGCAGAAGCGCGAGCGCAGTCTTGCGCTCGGCGCCGCTGAGGCGGCCGCCCCAGAGGATCTCGAGGGCCCGTACAACGCGGTGCTCGACTTCGTCGGCTCCGAGGACTCGCTCACCCAGGCGGCGCGGCTGGTCGATCGCAAGGGGATCGCGATCGTGATCGGCCTGTTCGGAGGGCGGATCCCGTTCGGGCTCGGCGCCGTCCCGCACGAGGCGCACTTCATGTCCAGCATCTGGGGCTCGCGGGACGAGCTCGCCGAGCTGATCGCACTCGCCCAGCGCGAGCCGCTCCAGTACACGATTGACACGATGCCGCTCGAGCAGGCTCAGCAGGCGCACGACCTGATCCGCTCCGGGCGCGCACGCGGGCGGATCGTCCTGGTCCCGTAGCCGACGCCCCGCGCCGCGGCGGCTGCCCGACCGTGTCCTCGGCGCGCGCCCGCCCGGCCGCCTACTCCACGGTGTCCTCGGCCCGCTCGCGCCCGGCCACGACACCCCCGTCGACGACCAGCGGATGGCCGGTCACGAAGCTGGCGGCGTCCGAGCACAACCACGCGACCGCCTCTGCGATCTCGATCGGCTTGCCGAGCCGGTGCATCGGCGCCAGGCCCGCGATCGCGTCGTAGACCTCGGGAATCGAGGCCGGGGCCGGGCCCTCGTCCATCACCATCGGCGTCTCGGTCCAGCCGGGGCAGACCGCGTTGACGCGGATCCCACGGGTCGCGTACTCCAGCGCCGCTGTCCGGGTCAGGCCGATCACGCCATGTTTGGCGGCGTTGTAGGCGGCCAGCCGGGGATAGCCGATCACGCCGACCACCGACGCGGTGTTGACGATCGCGCCCGAGCCCTGATCGGCCATCTGGCGCAGCTCGCTCTGCATGCAGAGGAACACGCCGGTCAGGTTGATCGCGATCACGCGGTCCCAGTCGCCGCGCTCGTAGTCGGCGATCTGCGCGCTCGCGCCCCCGATACCGGCGTTGTTGAACGCGCAGTCGAGCCGCCCGTGGCGCGCCACCGCGGCATCGACCAGCGCCTGCACCTGCGCTGAATCGGTCACGTCGCAGTGGATGTGGACCGCGTCCGCGCCGCGGTCGGCCGCGAGCCTGGCGGTCCCCTCGCTGCCGTCATCGTCGACGTCGGCGAGCACCAGCCTCGCGCCCTCAGCGGCGAACAGCAGCGCGGTCTCGCGCCCGATCCCCGACGCGGCGCCCGTGATCACGGTGACCTTCTCCTCGAGCGCCCGGCTCATCCCGACAGCTCGGCGCCGTCGACCACGAGCGTGACCCCGGAGACGTATGAGGCGGCGTCAGACGCGAGATAGGCGAACGCGTCGGCGATCTCATCCGGCTTCGCCGCCCGCCGGAACGGCACGGTCTCGATCAGCCGCCGGTGTGCCTCGTCCTCATCGATCCCCCGCACGCGGGCGGTCTCGGCGACCAGCTCGCGGTACATCTCGGTCGCCACCAGCCCGGGGGCCACCGCGCACACGCGGATCCCGTCGCTCGCAAGCTCCTGCGCCAGTGACTCGACCATCCCGACGACCGCGAACTTGGACGCGCAATACGCGCTCAGATCCGGGTACCCGTGCACCCCCGCCTGCGATGCGGTGCACAGCAGCGCGCCGCCGCCCGCCGCCCGCAGGTGCGCCTGCGCGTGCTTGAAGGTCAGAAACGTGCCGATCACGTTGACCTCGAGCGTCTGCCGGAATTCCTCGAGCGTCAGGTCGCAGAGCGGATTCATGCTCAGCACGCCGGCGTTGGCGAGCACCAGATTCAGCCCGCCGAGCAGCTCCGCCGCCTCGTCGACGACCTGCCTGGTCGCGTCCTCGTCGGTCACGTCGACGGTCCGGGCGTGCGCGATGTAGCCGGCGTTCTCGAGCTCGGCGGCCGCCTCGGCGGCTGCAATCCCGTCCCGGTCGGCGAGCACCACCTGCGCACCCCGCTCGCAGAACCGCCGGGCGGCGGCCGCGCCGATTCCGTGCCCCGCCCCGGTCACGATCGCGCGCCTGCCCTCGAGCGTCGCGCTCACTCCGACGGCTCGATCAGTCCGAGTGTCGCCCCCACCGGCGCGTCCTCTTCGACCGCCACGAGCACCTCGGTCAGGGTCCCGGTGACTGGCGCCTCGATGTCCATCTCGACCTTGTCGGTCTCGATCTCGACCACCGGCTCGCCGGCCTGGACAGCGTCGCCAGGCGCCTTGTGCCAGCCGATCACGGTCGCCTCGACCATGTTCATGCCGGCCTTGGGCAGCAGGATCGGCACCGGCTCAGCCATCGGCCAGCTCCCGTACGGCTGCCGCGATCGACTCCTCGCTGGGGACGACCTCGGCTTCGAGATTGGGCGCGAACGGGATCGGGACGTCCGGCACCGCCAGCCGCCGCACCGGTCCCTTGAGGGCGTCAAAGGCGCGCTCGGAGACGCCCGCCGCGATCTCGGATGCGACCGAGCACGTCAGCCGCGCCTCGTCGACGACGAGGGCCCTCCCGGTCTTGCGCACCGAGGCGACGATCGCCGCCCACGGCATCGGGCTGAGGCTGCAGACGTCGACCACCTCCATCGACAGCCCCTCGGATGCAAGCGCGCTCGCCACCGCACGCGCGCGGTGGGCCATCAGGCCGCTGGCGATCACCGACACGTCACCGCCCTCAGGGTCGACGACCGCGTCGCCGAGTGCGAGCGGCTCCTCGCCGACCGACCCGCGGGCCGCGCCGAGCGCCGGGTGGTGCAGGACGATGACCGGGTCGTCGCTGGCGATCGCCGCCCGCATC
This sequence comes from uncultured Solirubrobacterales bacterium, assembly GCA_963770885.1. GTDB lineage: Bacteria > Actinomycetota > Thermoleophilia > Solirubrobacterales > Solirubrobacteraceae > Palsa-465. The sequence goes on from CAVYRI010000012.1 coordinate 177,029, forward strand.
AGCCAGAAGGCCTGGTGCGGCGTCGACGGGAACGCGACCCGCAGCCCGCCCGCGCCGAGCAGCAGCGCGCTTGGAACCTCGGAGTGTTGGGCTGCGTTGGCCCCGGCCGCGCCGGCGGAGCCGACGATCACCATCGGGATCGCCACCTGCCCGCCGGTCATGTACCGCAACCGGCCGGCCTGGTTGGCCAGCTGGTCGAAGGCCACGTAGGTGAAGCTCGAGAACATGATGTCGACCACCGGTCGCAGGCCGCCGGCCGCTGCGCCCACCGCAGCGCCGACGAAGCCCGCCTCAGAGATCGGACAGTCGAGCACCCGTTCGGGGCCGAACTCGTCAACCAGGCCGCGAGTCGGCCCCATCACCCCGATCCGGACGTCCTCCCCCCAGACGAGCACGCGCGGGTCGTCCCGCATCGACTCGGCGATCCCGGCGGCGAGCGCTGGCGCGAGCCGCTTGACCGACGATGCCGCCAGGACCCCGCTCACGCGAACACGTCCTGCAGGGCCCGCTCACGCGGCGGCTCGGGCTCGTCCTGCGCCGCCGCGAGCGCGGCCTCGACGGCGGCCCGTTCCTGTTCCTGGATCACCGCGCGGATCCCGGCGTTGTCCGGCGCTGCATCGACGAGCACCCGCTCGAGGCGATCGATCGGGTCCTGCGGCGAAGGGGCGTCGCGGTACGCGCTCGCGTAGCTCTCCTCGCCCTCGTGATGCCCGCGCCAGCGGTTGGTGCGCGACTCGATGAACGTCGGCCCGTCGCCGGCGCGCCCGCGCGCAACCGCGTCGGCGGCGACTCGGTGAACCGCGAACACGTCGTCGCCGTCAACCTGCTCGGTCGCGATGCCGAACGCCGCAGCGCGAGCGGCGATGCTCTCGCCGGCCGTGATCGCGTCAGTCGGCGTGAACTCTGTGTACCCGTTGTTCTCGCATACGAACAGCGTCGGCACCCGCCACAGCACCGCCAGGTTGAGCGACTCAAACAGCGTTCCCTGGTTGGCGGCACCGTCCCCGAAGAAGGCGACCGCGACGCCCTGAGTCTCGAGCCGCTGGGCCGCGAGCGCGAGCCCGACGGCATGGGAGATCCCGCCGCCGACGATCCCGTTGGCGCCCATCGCTCCGAGCCCGGGCGCGCTGACGTGCATCGAGCCGCCCTTGCCGCCGCAGTAACCGCCGGCGCGGCCGAGGATCTCGGCGAACATCTTCCGGGGGTCGAGCCCGCGCGCGAGCATGTGGTGGTGGCCGCGGTGGGTCGAGGTGATCTGGTCGCCGTCGCGCAGCGCCGAGCAGACGCCCACGGCGGTGGCCTCTTGGCCGATCGACAGATGTACGACGCCGACCAGCCGGCCCGCCTTGTACAGCTCGGCCAGCTTTTCCTCGAACAGCCGGATCTGGACCATCGTCCGCAGCCACTGCTCGGCGTGTTCGGAGACGTCCATCTCGAATACGCTAACCGCGACGTGGATGGTGTGCACGACATGGGAGGGATGCACGGTTTCGGGCCCGTCGTGGAGCCGGGTTCGGAGGATGCGTACCACGAGCGCTGGGAGCCGCGGGTGTTCGCTATTCACATGCTCGTGAGCTGCGAGGCTCTGGGCGCGGGACCGGGCGGACGGCCGACGCGCGAGGAGATGGATCCCGCCGAATATCTGGCCGCCTCCTACTACGAGCGATGGCTGTGGAGCGCCGAGCGGCGGCTGCAGCGCAAGGGCACGATAGCGCCCGGCGACGTCGAGCGGATGATGGAGCGCCTTGGGCAGGGCGAGACGGTGCCCGCCCGCCAGGACCCCGAGATGGTGCGGCGGATCGTGGACGACCTCCTGACCGTCCGACCGATGCACCCGGTGGCCTCGGACGGTGCGCGCTTCAGCGAGGGCGACCGGGTGCGGGTCAGGCGGATGCACCCCGCCGGCCACACCCGTTGCCCGCGCTACGCCCGCGGCGCCGCCGGCTTGGTGCACGAGGTTCGCGGCGCCGACCAGCTGCCCGACCGGGCCGTGTACGGCGAGCAGGTGCACCCCGAGCCCGTGTACTCGATCGCGTTTGCGTCGACCGAGCTGTGGGGGCCCAGCGACGAGGCGCCGTGGACGGTGTGGCTCGACCTGTGGGACAGTTACCTGGATCCGGCATGAGCCACGACCACGAGCACGAGCACGGCCACCATCATCCGCGTCCTGCGTCCGAGGTCGAGCTCCGCGCCCGGGCGCTCGAAGCGCTGCTCGCCGAGCGAGGGCTGGTCTCGACTGACGCGATCGACGCGGTGGTCGAGCTCTATGAGCAGGACGTAGGCCCACAGAACGGCGCCAAGGTCGTCGCGCGCGCGTGGGTCGACGACGCGTACCGCGAGCGGCTGCTGACCAACGGCAACGAGGCGATTGCCGAGCTCGGTTTCGCCGGCACCGAGGGCGACAACATGGTCGTCGTCGCCAACACCCCGTCGGTCCACAACATGGTCGTCTGCACCCTCTGCTCCTGTTACCCGTGGCCGGTGCTCGGGCTGCCGCCGTCCTGGTACAAGAGCGCGCCCTACCGAGCGCGAGCGGTGTCGGAGCCTCGCGCCGTGTTGCGCGAGTTCGGGGTGGCGCTCGATGACGAGGTCGAGATCCGCGTCTGGGACTCCAGCGCCGAGGTCCGCTACCTGGTGCTGCCGATGCGCCCGAGCGGCACCGACGGATGGAGCGAGTCAGAGCTCGAGGCGATCGTCACCCGCGACTCGATGATCGGCGTGGCGCTGCCGGCCGTGCCGGAGTCCGCAGCCGCGTGAGCGTCGACGCCGCCGGGCTGGCGACCGTCGACCGCGAGCTCGGTGACCACGCACCGCTGCCGCGCGACAACGGCGAGCTGGTGTTCGAGGAGCCGTGGCAGGGGCGGGCGCTCGGGATGGGCGTCGTCGTGCTCCAGCGGACCGGCGCTCCGTGGAGCGAGTTCCGCCGCCACCTGGCAGCCGCGATCGCGGCCCATCCCGGTACCGAGGGCGAGTCGGCCGCAACCGCCTACTACAGCTGTTGGCTGGACGCACTCGAGTCGCTGCTGGCGCAACGGGGAGTAGTCGGCCAAAGCGAGTAGGCCGATGGCCGGCGCTCGCGTAAGCTGAGCGCCCACCACTGGGTGGTCGCCGCCGATGGCAGCCACCGCCAATCGATCCGACGGGGAGGACGAATGCAGCTGTACGCAATCCTGCGGCGCAACGGGTGGCGCTCAGGAGGGGAGCTACAAGAGGCCGCCGGCCGTTCGACCGCGGTCGGCAACGAGCAGATGCCCGACGAGGTTCGCTGGATCCGCAGCTACGTGCTCGATGAGGGTGACGGCACGGTCGGGACCGTCTGCATCTACGAGGCTGCCAGCCCCGAGGCGATCCGCAAGCACGCCTCGCTGGCCGATCTGCCGGTCGACGAGATCATCCCGATCGCCGACACGGTGATCGTGCGGCCCGATCCCGAGCCGGCGGCGGCATAGCCGTCGGTCCGCGACGATGGCGTCCCCGGTCACCGAGAGTTACGTCGAGGCGGCCGGCGGAGCCCGCCTGCGCGCCCTGACCGCCGGCGGCGGGCCCAACACGCTCGTGCTGGTGCCGGGCTGGACGATGAGCGCGGACGTGTTCGAACGCCAGTTTGAGCGCTTCGCCGGTGACGACCTCCGGATCGTCTCGTTTGACCCCCGCGGTCAGGGCGAGTCGACCAAGGACTGGATCAATCACGACTATGACACGCGCGGCGATGACGTCGCGCGTGTCGTGGACGCCTGCGCGGCGGGGCCGGTGGTGCTCGGGTCCTGGTCGCAGGGGACGTTCGAGCATCTGTCGTTCGTCCGTCGCCATGGTCTCGACCGCACCGTCGGCTCGATCATCATCGACGGCGCGCCGCGGCACCTGGTCGATGACGCCAACCGAGAGTGGGGATGGTTCGAGATCGGCCCCGATGCGCCGTTCGAGGCCAGCCTCGCGACTTGGATCGTCGACCCGACGACCGATCGAGACCGCTTCAACCAGGAGTTCATCGCCTGGATGCTCGAGGATCCCAAGCCCGATGCGATCGCCTGGTTTGATGCGATCAGCCGCAAGACGCCGGACGGGATCGCATCACTGATCAACGGGCTGGCGATCCCGCTGGATTTCCGCGAGGAGGTCACACTGCTGGCCGGGACCCAGCCGACCCTGGTCGTGGTGCGCGAGGAGTGGCACGAGGTCGTCAACGGCTGGATTGCGCAGTACGCGCCCGACGCGCGGACGGAGACGATGGCCAGGCATGCGTCCTTCTGGGAGACGCCCGATCATTTCAACCGTCTGCTGGCCAGCTTCTTGACCGACTCGGTCGGCTGGAAGATCTGAGCTCGTTCGACGACGGCGCGGAGCGGATCGGCCCGCTCCGTTTAGAGTGACGCCCCGTGTCGAGCGAGCTGATGCGAAAGGACGTGACCGAGCAGGCCGCGCTGGTGCGCAGCGGCGAGGTGTCGGCGCTCGAGCTCGTCGATGCCGCGATCGCCGCGCTGCAGAGCGCCCCTGAGCTCAACGTCCTCGTGCTCGACGAGTTCGACGCCGCGCGCAAGGCGGCCACCGGCCCGCTCGCCGACGGCCCGCTGGCCGGCGTGCCGTTCCTGCTCAAGGACCTCGGCGAGCCACAGGCGGGCCTGCCCGAGCGGATGGGCTCGCGGGCGCTGCGTGACCACGTCGCGACCGAGACCGCCTGGACGGTGCAGCGCTACCAGGACGCCGGGATGATCATCTGCGGGCGGACCAACACGCCCGAGTTCGGCAATCACTGCGCGACCGAGCCGTCGCTGTTCGGCCCAACGCTCAACCCCTGGAACCCGGCCGTCTCACCGGGCGGCTCAAGCGGCGGCTCGGCCGCGGCGGTCGCGGCCGGGTTGGTCGGCGCTGCGTCGGGCGGCGATGGGACCGGCTCGATCCGGATGCCGTCAGCGTGCTGCGGGCTGGTCGGGCTCAAGCCGCGGCGCGGGCGCAGCTCATTCGCGCCGTCGGCCGGCCAGCTGCTCGACGGGCTCGTCAACAAGCACGCGCTGACCAGGACCGTGCGCGACACCGCGCTGCTGCTCGACGTGATCGCTGGCTCGGCACCCGGTGACCCCTACGTCGCGCCGCCGCCAAAGCGGCCGTTCTCCAGCGAGGTCGGCGCCGACCCGGGCCGGCTGCGGGTGATGAGCGCCGAGCGGCCGCCGTTCCCGGGCCAGATCGACGCGCGCGTGCAGCAGGTGGCCGACGGCGCCGCCGCCGCGCTCGAGGAGCTCGGCCACGACGTCCGGCCGGGAGCCCCGTCGCTTGACCCCGAGGTCGTGCGGCGCTCGATCTCGGTCATCCATGCGGTCGACAACGCGGCCACGTTCGGCTTTGTCAAACACGAGCTCGGCCGCCAGCCCGAGCCCGACGAGCTCGACCCCGTCACCTGGGACATGCTGCGCGAAGGGCTCGAGCTGACGGCCGTCGAGCATTTGATCGCGGTCGCTGAGCTGCACGCCCAGACGCGCCGCGCCGCGGTCGCGTTTGAGTCCGCTGACGTGCTGATCTGCCCGACGCTCAACGTCCTGCCGCCGCCGCCGGGCTCGCTGTCGGCGTCACGCGGGACCGTCGATGCGTTCTTCGACGTCGAGTTTGCGGCCACCGGATGGACGGCGGTCGCCAACGCCACCGGGTGGGCCGCGATCACGCTGCCGCTCGGTGAGGTGGACGGGCTCCCGGTCGGCGTGCAGCTGCTCGCGCCCGACGAAGTGGTCCTGCTGCGCGTCGCGGCGCAGCTCGAGCAGGCCCTGCCGTGGGCAGACCGCCACCCCGCGGCCTACGCCTGAGGACCCTTGGAAGCGTCGGCGCTCAAGGGCGAGACTCGAGTCGAGATGCCCAGCCGAGCCGAGCTCGCGATCGCCCGTCGCAATGCCGAGATCCGAGCGACGGTTCCCGACCTCGAGCTCGCCACCGACGCCGACGCCACGGCTGCGCTGGCGCTCGCCGAGCAGCGTGACTGCTCGCTGACGGCCGTGCTGGCTCGCGCGTGCGCGGTCGCGCTGAGCGAGCACCCGCGCGCCAACGCCGCCTACCGAGACGGCCACTACGAGCTCTACTCGCGCGTCAACGTCGCGGTCGTGGTCCAGACCGACGACGGGTACGTCGCCCCGACGCTGCTCGACGCGGACGGCAAGTCCCTGCGTCAGCTCGGCGCCGAGCTCGAGGCCGCTGTCGCGCGAGCCCGAGCCGGCGAGCTGCGGCCGCCCGAGCTCGCGGGCGCGACGTTCACGCTCACCGATCTCGGCGCGTACGGGATCGCGCGCGCGAGCGCGCTGGTCGCCGCCCCGCAGGCCGCGGCGATCGCAGCTGGCGCCGTCCGCTCCGTGCCGGTCGTGCGCGACGGTGAGCTCGTCGCCGGCCAGACGATCGCGCTGACGCTCGCCTGCGACGCGCGGATCCTGTTCGGCGCGTACGCCGCGGCGTTTCTGGCGCGCGTGGCCGAGCTGGTTGAGTCCGGACGGCTCTGAGCGCGCGGGGCTCGTGGTGCGACGGTTCACCGCGCCCGCGGTTCCACGCGCCCTCCGCGCCCGCGGTTCCACGCGCCGCACCCGCCCGGGACCGCCTCTCGGCCCGGGGCATTATGTGACAAATCAAACCCGACGCGCCTGATTTGCCACGTTTGACCAACCCGGCGTGCGTTTGGTGACAAACCACCCCGACCGCGGCGCGATTTTCCACGTTTTGCATGACGCGCGGCGCCGGCGGCGCGCATGGTGCCAGCGGGCCCGTTCGCCCGCCACCGCAGCCCCCTCCCCAGCCCACCAGCCCAGCCCCCTCCCAGGCAGGGCAACGCGCCTATCTGCGCGCCGGCGCCCCCACTACCTCCGTCGCCTCGGGAGTGAACCCGGGCAGCCGCAACGCGAAGATCGAGCCCTGAGCGGTGCTCGTCACCGTGCAGCTCCCGCCGTGCCCCTTGGCGATCGCGTCAACGATCGCGAGCCCGAGCCCGACGCCGCCGTCTGACCGGGTGCGGGCCGGATCGGCGCGGGCGAAGCGGTCAAAGATCCGCTCCAGCGCCTGGGGCGGCACGCCGCACCCTTCGTCCTGCACCTCGATCAGCACCCAGCCGGTCGAGTCCGGACGGGCGCGCAGCTCGATCGCCGCGTACGGCTCGGTGTACTTGAGCGCATTCTCGAGCAGCGCGTCGAGCGCCGCGCGAAGCCGGTCGGGGTCTGCCGCCAGGCGGCCGGCGGTGATCGGCCCGAGCCGCCACGCGCGCGGCGCCACCTCCGACCAGCGCATCAACACGTCCTCGAGCAACGGCTCGAGCTCGATCTCCGCAACGCGAACGAAATCGGGCTGATCCGCGGTCGCAAGCACGAGCAGCCGCTCGATGATCGCGTCGATCCGGCCAAGCTCATCGAGCGCGACGTCAACCTCAGGAGACTCAGGGCCGTGGCCGCGCAGGAGCTCGAGGTGGCCGCGGGCGATCGTCACCGGCGTGCGCAGCTCATGTGACGCGTCATGGATGAACCGCTCCTGGCGTTCGAGCAGCGAGCGACGCTGCTCGGAACGCTGCTCGGCGACCTGGAGCGCGTCGACCCGCCGACGGGCATGCCACACCATCGCCAGGAACATTGCCGCCATCAGCGGGACCTCGAACAGCTCGCCCCACAGCTGAATTCCGTGGAACGCGTCGAAGCCGATCGAGACGCCGGTGACCAACATCACGCAGCCAAGCACGAACAGGGTCGGGTTCAGCGGCCAGACCCGGAACCCGTACAGGAGCGTCAGGCTGATCCAGACGAAGTGAAACGGGATCGTCTCCCAGCTCGGCCAGGCGATCATCGCCGCGTAGCTGGCGGCCGCGAACGCCAACCACAGCAGTTCGACCCGGTAGCGACGCAGCCAGACAGTCGGGTCCGGCCCGGCGACGAGCGCGTCCGCGCTCACGCCGCAGCGCGATAGCCCGCGTTGCGGACCGTCTCGATCGGGGCATGGGGGCCGAGTTGGCGGCGCAGCCGCCGCACGCAGACGTCGACCACGTTTGATCGCGGGTCGAAGTCATACCCCCACACCTCCGACAGCAGCCGCTGGCGACTGACCACCTCGCCCACGTGGAGCATCAGGAAATGCAGCAGCCGGAACTCGCGGTCTGAGAGGTCGGCCACCAAATCCCCAACCCGTGCCTGGCGCCGAGTCACGTCGAGCACCAGCGAGCCCGCGCGGAGGACTGTACCGCTGTCGACGTTGTGCGTTCGTCGGAGCTGAACCCTCATGCGCGCGAGCAGCTCGTCGAGCGAGAAGGGCTTTGCCATGTAGTCAACCGCGCCGAGCTCGAAGCCCCGTAACCTGGTCGCGAGATCGGCCCGCGCCGACAGGATCAGCACAGGCAGGCCGGGCCGCTGGCGGTGCAGCTCCTCGAGCACCTCGAGCCCGTCGCGGCCGGGCAGCAGCAGATCGAGGATCACGATCTCGTAGCTGCCGGTAAGTGCCAGCAGCAGCCCCTGTTCGCCATCCTTGACCACGTCCACCGTAAACCCTTCGGCCTCGAACGCGCGTGCGAGAAATGCGCGAATCCGGGCCTCGTCCTCTACGACAAGTATGCGCATGACCTCTCCCGAGGGCAATCTGGATCACGGCAAGATATCCCTCGGTGGATGACTTGTAAATGACCAGCCGATGACATCGCCGTCATCTGTTTTGCAGTTGACGGCCGCGGCGATATTTTGTCCGCCGCGATCATGGACAGGCGCTCTCCAGCAAAGGCCCTGGTAGGGATCGGCGTCGGCGCCGCAATCGTTTGCATCCTGATCGGCCTCTACGTCGGCCTCTACCTGACGAATGTCCCCGGCTCGGCCGCCGCGACCACCACGCCCGTCGGCGCCCGGCTGTTCCTCGGCACGGTGCCCGCCGCCGAGCTCAGTGACCCGCACCCGACGTGGGTCTCCTACTACCAGGTCAGCCCCACCTCGACTGACTGGAACCACGTCACCACCTACCAGATGCCCGCCCACACGCTGGTCCGGATCACGATCTACCAGTTCGACGGTGCCTCGGGACTGCGCAATCCGTTCCTCTCCCAGGTGACCGGCACGGTCGGCGGCACCTTCAACCTTAACGGCAGGACCACCAGAGCGATTTACCCCGCCAGCGCATCGCACGTGTTCGCGATCCCCCAGTGGGGCCTTTCGGTCCCGCTGATCGGCGTCTCGGGGAACGCCAAGAATCAATGTGGGAACGCGCCGTGCTCGCTGCAAAACGCGCACAACACGATCACGTTCACGGTCCGCACCCCCGGGCCAGGTCTATACCGCTGGCAGTGCTTCGTCCCGTGCGCCGCCGGCTACATCCAGGGCTTCGGCGGGCCGATGCAGACCGTCGGCTACATGGACGGCTTCATCAAGGTCGTATGAGGCCGGTGCGGCGATGAGCGAGGTCAACCACTGGCGACGGGTGGTGCTGTGGTGGCTGCTCGCCAGCGTGATCCTGACCCCGATCGTCGTGTTCGTGCTCGGCCCGGGCCTGCCGCCCGGCAACGGGTCGGTCGAGGCCTCGGGGCAGGTGGTCGACAACACGGTCCTGCTCGGGATCTCCACGCCGGTCGCGCTCGCGGTGCTGGTGTACTTCATATACGCGATCGTCGCCTTCCGCGAGCGGGAGCCCGAGGCGGTCGTCGACGGCCCACCGATCCGCGGCCATGCGACCATTCAGATGTGGTGGCTGATCGTCACCACCGGAATCGTCCTGTTCCTGGCCGGCTACGGCACCGTCCGTCTGCTCGCCGATGGGGCCGGCGGCGGCCAGGGCCCCAACCCGATCGCCGCGCCGGCTGGGGCCAGCCGCGCCCTCCAGGTGCAGGTGGTCGCCCAGCAGTGGAAGTTCACCTACCGCTGGCCCGCCTACGGGGGCGTCGAGACCCCTGAGATCGAGCTTCCCGCCAACACGCTGGTCGAGTTCAACGTCACCTCGCTCGACGTGATCCACTCGTTCTGGGCCTACCAGCTCGGGGTCAAGGCGGACGCCAATCCGGGCGTCAACAACATCGCCTACGTGACGACCAAGGGCCCGCTCACGTTCAACGTCCGCTGCGCCGAGCTTTGCGGCGTCTGGCACGGCTACATGTTCGACACCGGCCACGTGGTGCCGAAGGCCCAGTTCGCCCGCTGGATCGCCCAACAGCGCGTGCTGTACGCGCCGGGAGCGAAGCATCTGCCGCCGTACGCCAAGCAGTACTTCCCGCAACCGACCAGGAGAGGCGGATGACCTCGATCGCGCTCCCAGCCCAGGGCCAGCCAGCGTGGCGACGGCTGTTTGGCTTCAACCTGTTGACCGGGATCATCCTCGCGATCGTCGGCTGGCTGTTCGGATACTGGATCGGCGGCCTGATCCATGCCCCGAGCCTCGACTACTTCTCCGAGGAGGCCGGCCAGAACGACATCTCGGTGCTGCTCGGCTACCTGTTCGGCGTGTTCGGCTTCCTGATCGGCCTCGGGTTTGCGAACTATCCCGTCCGTCGCCTGCTCGGCCACCCGCCGACGCTCGCCGAGCACGAGTCAGAGGGCGAGGGGATCGGGCGCTACTTCCGCCTCTGCACCGACCACAAGGTCGTCGCGATCCAGTACCTGGTCGGGGTCGGCGTGTTCTTCTTCGTCGGCGGCATCAACGCGATGCTGATCCGGATCCAGCTCCTGCAGCCCAACGTCCACGCGTTCGGCGCCAACCAGTATCTGACCCTGGTCGGGATGCACGGGGCGATGATGATGGGGATCATGACCTCGGGCATCCTCGGCCCGTTCGCCAACTGGCTCGTGCCGCTGATGATCGGGACCCGGCGAATGGCGTTCCCGCGGATCGAGTCATTCACCTTCTGGCTGCTGATGGCGGCCGGGGTGGTGCTGATCACGACGGTGTTCTTCGGCGGCTTCCAGACCGGCTGGACCGGCTATCAGCCACTCGGAGCCCAGGGCACCGCGGGCTATGACGCCTACATCGGCTTCTTCTGCCTGGTCGGCATCTCGATGTGCCTGCTGGGCTTCAACCTACTGGCGACGATCATCGCGATGCGCGCGCCGGGGATGACCTGGACGCGGCTGCCGATCTTCGTCTGGGCCGTATTGGCGACCAGCATCCTGATGCTGCTGGCGGCGCCGATGCTGCTCGCGGCGCTGCTGATGGGCGCCTTTGACCGCACCGTCCAGACCGCCTTCTACATCGCCGGCAACGGCGGCAGCTCGTATCTGTTCCAGAATCTGTTCTGGGTGTTCGGACACCCCGAGGTCTACATCGTGGCGTTGCCGGGATTCGGGATCGTGCTCGAGTTGCTGCCGGTGTTCTCGCGCAAGCCACTGTGGGGATACCGGCTCGCGGTCGCCGGAATGCTCGGAGTGGCGCTGCTGAGCTTCTTCGTCTGGCAGCACCATCTGTTCGTCAGCGGGATCAACGCCGACCTGCGGCCGTTCTACATGCTGTCGACCGAGTTGATCTCGCTCCCGACCGGGTTCATCTTCGTCTGCGCGATGGGGACGCTGTGGCGCGGGCGAATACGGTTCACGGTGCCGATGTTGTTCTGCCTCGCGTGGGTGTTCAACTTCCTCTGGGGCGGCATCTCAGGCGTGTTCCTGTCAGACGTCCCGAGCGACGTCACCACCCACGGCAGCTTCTTCGTGATGGCCCATTTCCACTACACGATCATGGGCGGCCTGGTGTTCACGTTCTTCGCGGCGATCTACTACTGGGGCCCGAAGATGCTCGGCTTCAAGTTCAACGAGACGCTCGCCAAGGTTCATTTCTGGATGATGTTCATCGCGTTCAACTCGACCTTCGCGCCGCTGTTCGCGCTCGGGTTCCTCGGCATGCCGAGACGTGTGGTCACCTACCCGTCCAACCTCCAGGGTCTCAACGATCTGGGTCTCGGTGTCGGCGTTCGTGCTCGGACTCTCGATGCTGGTGTTCCTCTACAACGTGATCTGGTCGATGCTGATCAAGCGCGAGCCGGCGGAGGACAACCCGTGGCACTCCAAGTCAGCCGAGTTCCAGCTTCCGACCCCGGTCCCGGTATACGACTTCGAACGGATCCCGGTGTTCGACTCAGACCCGTACCCGTACGGGGTCGAGCAGCCCGGCGGGCCGGCGCTGACCCCGGCCGGAGGAGGTGCCTAGGCGATGGAAGGCTCTGCCTCAGCCCCGACCCATCCCAGCATCGAGCTCGAGCCGCCCGAGTGGCAGCCGCGCGCGCTCTGGGTCGGCACCCGCATGCTGTGCGGCGCGGCCGCGTTCTTCTTCATCTCGTTCGTGTTCGCCTACTTCTACCTGCGCTCGCTGGACCCCAACCATTCGTGGAAGATCGGGCACGTCTCGGTGCCGGTCGGCTGGGGCCTTGCGATCGTCGTGGTGCTGGTCCTCAGCGCGCTCGCGCTGCGCGCGGCCGCCACGCGGCCCGAGCTCACCGTTCGCGCCGGGGCGGCCGCGGCCCTGCTGGCGCTGCTCTCGATCGCGCTGCAGGCGATCACCTGGTCGACGCTCGGCTTCGGCCCCTCGAGCGGCGGCTTTGCAAGCGTGTACGTCGGGTGGACTGCGTTCTACGCCGTGTTCACGCTCCCGTGCGCGTACTGGATCCAGACGCAGGTCGCGACCGCCGGGCGCCGCAGCCGCGAGGGCGTGCGCGGATCCGAGCCGGCATCCGCCGCCGACGTTCACACCGACCCGGCCGTGATCAGCGCCGGCATCAAGGCGTGCTCGTTCTTCTGGGACTTCTACGTCTTTAACGGCGTCGTCCTGTTCGTCATCCTCTACCTGCTTTAGACCGTGAGCTTCGGAGGCTGGTCGATCCAATTGCCGCTCGCGTATGTGGCTATCGCGGCGATGCTCTACTGGGTCGGCGGGCGCGGATTTCGCCCTGGCTCGCACCAGGCGTGGCGCTCGGCCTCGTTCGCCGCCGGGCTGGCGACGATCGTGGTCGCACTGGAGTCACCGATCGACACCTACGCCGATCAGCTGTTCTGGGTCCACATGCTCCAGCACGTCCTGCTGCTGACGGTCGCGCCGCCGCTGATCCTTCTCGGACGCCCGTGGCCGCGGATGTGGCGTGCGCTTCCGCTGCGGACGCGAACGAGGGTGGGGCGCACGCTCGCCAGGTCAACGTGGACCGCGCCGATCAGGGCGCTGGCACAGCCCTGGCCGGCGTGGCTGCTCTTCAACCTGACGTTCGTCTGCTGGCATATCCCGGCCGCCTACAACGCGACCCTGAGCTCGAACGCGCTGCATGACCTCGAGCATGCGATGTTCTTCTTCACGGGGCTGCTGTTCTGGGCGCGGGTGATCGACCCGGGCCCGCTGCGCCCGAAGTTGATCTGGCCGACCCGGATCGCCTACGTCGTCAGCGCGATGGTCGTCGGCTGGGTGCTCGCGATCACGCTCGTGCTCGTGCCCCATCCGCTCTACCCGCATTACGCGCACCTGGCCCACCGTCCTGGCGGGATCACGGCGCTGACCGATCAGCAGCTCGCCGGCGGTGTGATGTGGGTGCTTGGCTCGCTCTCGTACACGATCGCGATGATGATCGGGGTCTATCGCTGGCTCGAGCCAGACAGCGAACCGCGCCAGCACCACCCCGCGCTCACGATCTAGGAGAACCGTCGTCACATGCCACCGATTCCGTTCGCCGACAACTTCCTCGCTGGTTCGCTCCTGACGATCCTGCTGCCGCTGGTTCTGCTGATCTCGATCGTCGTCTGGTACCTGGTCGCGATCAGGCACGTGCCTGAGGACACGCCCGCGTCGTCGGCATCGCTCCCCTCCCAGGAGGTGATCGCGGCGGCCACGGACACCCCAGCCGAGGAGACTCCGCCTCCCGGCCCCCAGGGCAGCGGCTCCTGATGGAGGCCGGCGCCGGGCTCCGCGACCAGGCGCCGCGCGGACGCCTGTCGGCTTGGAGCGTCGCGGCGGTCGTGCTCGCGGCGGTGCTGCTCGGGGCCGCGGTCGGAGTAGGAGCGCACTTCCTGCTGCACGGCCATTCGGCGCCGTCGGCCGGGGCGCAGCGCGTCTCAAACCTCGACGGCGAGGCGACGTGGGCCGCAGGCGCCCGTCCGGCGCCGGCAATCGACACGCTCCGTGACCAGACCGGTCGCCTGTTCTCGCTCGCATCGTTGCGTGGCCGGACGGTGGCGATCGAGTTCTTCGACTCGCACTGCAAGCAGGAGTGCCCGCTCGCCGGACGGGCGCTGGCCGCCGCCGAGCGCCAGCTCCCCCGCGCGCAGCGGCCGGCGCTGGTGATCGTCAGCGTGAACCCGCTCGACACGCCGGCGAGCACCCGCGCCGCGATCAGAAAGTGGGGCCTCGCCGGAGTTGCCCGGTGGCATTGGCTGCGAGGCACCCACGCGCAGCTGGCGCCCGTGTGGGCCGCCTACCACATCTTCGTCAAGCCCGAGCGGGGGGACATCAGCCACACCGAGGCCCTCTACCTGCTCGATCGCCACGGGGACGAACGCTCGGGCTACCTGTATCCCTACATCCCATCGCGAGTCGGCCACGACATGCGGATCCTCGCCGCGCCGCAACGAAGCAATGCCTGAGGTTGCCGAGGCACTCGGGGTCGGATCACAGGCCGAGGCACTCGTCGGGCGGCAGTCCTCGACGCTTCAACCGGCGTGGGCCGATGTCGCCCGCGACTACGTGACGCTGACCAAGCCCCGGATCATGTCGCTGCTGGTGCTGACGTCCGTCTGCGCGATGGTCGCCGCGGCGGGAGGATCACCGGCGCCGCTGCAGCTCGCGGCGCTGGTCGTCGGGGGCGCCCTCGCGTGTGGAGGCGCGAGCGCGCTGAACCACGTTCTGGACCGCGACATCGACCAGCTGATGGGGCCGCGCACGGCCTCGCGCCCGGTCGCCGCCGGGCGGATCGCCCCTGGCCACGCGGTTGTCTTCGGGCTGACGCTGACCGTGCTGGCGTTCATCGTCCTGGCCGCGTTCACAAACCTGCTGACGGCCGTGCTGGCGGTCAGCGGCGGCGCCTTCTACGTGCTCGTCTACACGCTGTGGCTGAAGCGCACGACGCCGCAGAACATCGTGATCGGCGGTGCGGCCGGGGCAATCCCGCCGCTGGCGGGCTGGGCCGCCGCCCACGGCCAGCTCGGCCTCGGCGCGCTGTTTCTGTTCGGAATCGTCCTGCTATGGACGCCGCCTCACTTCTGGGCTCTGGCGCTGCTGCTCGCGCGCCACTACGACGCTGCCGGTGTGCCGATGATGCCGGTCGTGCGCGGCTCGCTGGCGACCGCTCAGCAGGTGCTGATCTACAGCGCTGTGCTCGTGGGCGTGTCACTCGCCCCGGGTCTGCTTGGGACCTTCGGCTGGCTGTATCTGCCGTGCGCGGCAGCGCTGGGCGGTGTTCTCGTGGTGCTGGCGTGGCGTCTGCGGCGCGACCCCTCCCCGGGGCGAGCCGGCGTGCTGTTTCACTACTCGCTGCTGTACCTGGCGCTGCTGTTCGTGTCCGTGGCGGTCGCCGCGGCGATCGGTTGAGCCCCTATCGCAGGGGGTCGATCCGCCGCAGCGGCCGGTGGCGTCGGGCAAGATCCCGGTTCTCCCGAAGCTCGGCTTGATGCTCGGGCCCCAGGGCGCGCTGAGCGATCACGCCGCGAGCCTCGGTCAGCTCACGTCAGCATGGCTTGGCTCGGCGTTCCCCGTCGACCTGAGCGACAGCATCAGTGTTTCGCTATCGCGCGGCCAACGGTGAGCACGTCGCGAACATCAGGATCGAGCTCGGCGTATTTCGCGTCCGGTTCAACGCCGAGGGCGTCGAGCGTCTTGCTGAAGAAGCATCTTGCCGCCGCGGCGAGGACAACGTCGACGATCTCCGCGTCTGACAAGCCCGCGGACCGCAGGCGCTCGATGTCTGCTTGCGCAACGGCGCCCGCATCGTCAGCGACCTTTTCAGCGAGATCCATGACGGCTACATCGGTGGCGCTGAGCCCAGCAGTCCGGTGATCCCTAACCACCGCCGCAACGGAGTCGGCATCGAGGAACTCGTCCATCAGTACCGATCCATGAGCCAAGGTGCAGTAGCTCGAACCAAGACGACGGGCTGCGGCAACGGTCGCGAGCTCATAGCGACGCAGGTCCATCCCGCTCTTGATCGCGCCGTTCAGCTGACGCCAAGCCCCGTAAACCGTCGGCCGAAGCGAAAACGCGCGCGTGAAGTTCGGCAGATAGCCGAACGCCTCCTCATCCGCCGCATACATCTCGGCGGTCGCGCCTGCTGCTTGATCCTCGTCAACGGTGTCGATAAAGGCCATGACTGCTCCTCTCTGCGCCCTCAGGCGGTAGCCAGCGATCAAATTAACGATCACAGCTTGTCGAGCAAGAGCCACGAGTGGAACTCAGGCAACGCGACCGCGAGGATTGTTACCGCCCCGAGCCGCCCGTCCCGATCCCTGGTCGAGCTGCTTGGCGCCCGAAGGCGAAGTAGCCGACCGGCCACCAGACCACCGAGGAGATGACATGAACATAGAGTTCCTCGCGACCGTGGCGGTGATCGCGCCCGATCCGCTCGCCAGCCGCAAGCTGTACGTCGACGCGCTCGGCCTGCCGCTCGAGAGCCACGGCGGCGACTATCACCACAGCGAGCAGATCGCCGGCTGCAAATCCTTCGGCATCTGGCCGCTGTCTGAGGCTGCGCAGGCATGCTTTGGGACAGCGCAATGGCCGGCAGACCGGCCGGTGCCACAGGTCAGCATCGAGTTCGATGTCGCAGACGCCGCAGCGGTGGGCCCGGCGATACGGGAGCTCGAGCAGGCCGGCCACGAGCTGCTGCACCCACCGCGCAAGGAGCCGTGGGGGCAGACGGTGGCCAGGCTGCAGTCACCGGAGGGCGCGATCGTCGGCATCTCGTACACGCCTGTGCTGCACGACCACGACTGACCGCACGAAGCGGAATCCTGGCCCGATTCGTGGTTTTCGGTGTGGATGTGGGCAGAGTTCTGCTCTGATGAGTGCGGATCGCGACGACCGGACGGAAACTCCTCTCGCGGGACCCGCCGGGACCGTCGCGGTGTTGTCGGTCGCCGTAGCCGTGGTCCTTGGCGACTCGGGTGTGGTGACGCTCGCGTTGCCGGAGATCCTGCGCGACTTCGGGGCCGAGGTAGGCGGGGTCGCGTGGGTTCTGATCGCTTTCAATTTGGTGCTCGCGCTGGTGGCCGTCCCGGCGGCGCGTTTGTGTCTACGCGGGGATCCGGCAGTGGCGGCCGCCGGTGGCGTAATCGGATTCGCGGCCGCCACGACTCTGTGCGCGGTGGCAGGATCACTGGGTGTACTGATCGCGGCCCGCGCGGCCCAGGCGGCCGCGGGCGCGCTGGTGATCGTGGGAAGTCTCGAACTGCTCGTTGAGGCGACTGGGGCCGAGCGGGCGGGCGTTCGCCGGTGGGCTGCGGCCGGGGTCGCTGGGGCGGCGCTCGGCCCGGTGCTCGGAGGGCTGCTGACGTCGGCGTTTTCGTGGCGGGCGATCTTCGTGGCGCAGATCCCGGTGATGCTGGTCGCGCTGCCCGCCGCGATCGCGCTGCGAGGTCGGGCCGTGCCGCGCCCCGCGAAGATCGCTTCCCCGCCGGACCGCCCGCACGTGCTGGCCAACCTCGCGTTAGCGCTGCTGTCGGCGGCGCTCACCGCGGCGCTGTTCTTGCTGGTGCTGCTGCTTGTCGACGGCTGGTCGCATTCGCCCGCGGTGGCGGCGGTTGCCGTCACCGCGGTGCCGGTGTCGGCTCTGGCGGCCGGCCGCGTGTTCCGCGGGGTCCGGGTCGGGACCCGATCAGAAGCGATCGCTGGATCGGTGCTGATCGCCGGCGGCCTCACGGGACTGGCGCTGCTGCCCGGCGCGAAGCTCGCCTGGACGCTCGCGCCGCAAGTGCTGATCGGCCTCGGCCTCGGGCTTTCGGTGGACGCGCTCACCGCGGCTGCGTTGCGCGACCGGATCCCCCGTGCGCTTCACGGAGGCTGGACGATCGCCGCGCGGCACGCGGGCGTGGTGCTCGGCCTCGCGATCCTGACGCCGATCTTCACCGCCGACCTGCGCCAGGCCCAGACGCCGGCCAAAGAGGCGATCGCGGGCCTGGTACTCGACGCGCCACTGCCGACGTCCACCAAGTTCGACCTCGCCGAGCAGTTGGGGCGGCAACTGGTCGCCCAGCAAGGCCGCGTGCCCGACCTGCGTCCGGCGTTCAAGAACGTGCACCTGCCGGCGGCACAGGCGCCCGCAGCCACGGCCCTGGAGGACGGCCTCGAGGATCAGCTCAAGCGGGCCGCGACCCAAGCCTTCAGCACCGCGTTCCTGGTCGCAGCGGGGCTGGCCTTGCTGGCCCTGGTACCGGCGCTGGCCCTCAGAGATCGCAGCGACTGATGAAGCGACTCGCCCTCCCGCTGATCGCAGTCGTGCTCGTGGCAGCTGTCCTCGGCGTCCAGGTCGCGGCCGGCGGCGGTCACTACGTGCCGCGCCGCCCGTCCAATCCGTGCGCAGCGACGCCGGTTCCACGCATCCCCCCACGGCTGGAACCACTCGCAGGACAGATCGTCCTCCTCGGCCTCAACAGTGCCGCCTGCAAGCTGGGGATCTCCCGCGAGCGACTCGTGCTCGCGCTCGCCAACACCCGCTCGCTGGACCCCCGCGCGCCCACCGCACTCAAGGCTGGCCTGCGCGACGCCGTCGACCGGCTCGACCGCGAGGGCCGCCTGCCCAAGGTCTCCCAGCTTCTGCCTCAAGCGCTTGACCAGGCCAACCTCCCCGGAATCGTGAAGACGATCATCGAAGCGATCCCGGACACGCTCGTCGACAAGGCACTCCCGACCGCACCGCTGCTGCGCCGAACCATCGACGAGCTCAACGTCGCGGGGCTGCTGCGCGAACTCAGCGACCCGAGCCAGCTCAACTCTGCGGTCAAGACAGCGATCCTTCACGCGGCCTTCGCGCAGATCGTCGGCCGTCTGCACCCCTAGCACCGATCCGGGCTCTCGTCACACCTTCAGAGAGCGGCCGCTCGAGCAGCTATCCGGCGGCGCCGGCGTCTCGACACCCGACTCCGATTCTGCCCGCGCGACCGTGGGGATCTTTCGCAGCCCGCTGCCGGGCCAGGCGCTCCGGGGGCCGACGATCACCAGCAGGGCCGGGACGAGTAGCGCGCGGACGACGAACGCGTCGATCATAAGTCCGACCGCCATCGCGAAGGCGATCTCGAAGAACGCGCGCAGCGGCACGATCGCCAGCAGTGCGAACGAGAGCGCGAGCACGAACGCCGCTGTTGCGATCGATCGCGACGCCCGCGCGCCCGCCGTGGCCACCGTCTCGCTGAGGGTGCCGCGGCGTGTCTGCTGCCAGATCCGCCCAACCAAGAACACGTTGTAGTCCGAGCCCAGCGCGATCAGCATGACCGTGACCGTGAGCACCACGTAATACATCGTCTGGCCGTATCCGAACAAGTGTGGCATCGCATAGGCGGTCAGCCCCAGAGCAGCGCCTGCAGCCAGCACGCTGGTAATCACCAGATAGATCGGCGCCACCAGCGCCCGCAGATAAATCGCGATCACGACGAAGATCGCGGCGAGCATCACCGGGATCACGCGCTCAAGGCTGGTGGTTGTCGCATCGACGATGTCGGCCGAGACGGCGGTGTCCCCGGCGACCATCCCCGTTGTGTCGTTCAGGCCCGCGGCGCTCAGCCGACCCGGCATCGACTGCTCGAGCGCGCGCACGGCGGAGATCGCCCGCGAGCCAAACGGATCCTCACTTAGAAACAGCAGATACCGGGCGGCGTTGCCCGTGCGAGACACCGAGGCGGTGGCCCCCACGCCCGACAAGGTCTGCTGCGGCCCCAGGACCAGCGCGACCTCGGGCGTTTGCGCCAGCGATTGCTGCAGCCTCGCGAGCGCTGCTCTTTGGCCGCCGACCTCGTTGCCGGTCACCAGTACGAGCACCGGTGCGAGCGCCCCCGGCGCTAAGCCCTTGCTGGCCACGTCGTATGCGCGGTGGACCTCAGAGCCGGCTGGAAGGTCACGGATCAGGTCGTTGGAGATCGCGATATGCCGCAGCCCCGACCAAGCGGCGACGACGATCGCCAGCGACAGCACGACCGCGATCACGGGATGACGGCCGGCGAGGCGCGCGCCGGCCAGGCGGCCTCGCCATCGCCGACCCCGCGTCGAGGCCCGAGCGCCGCCCGCCGCCTCACTCGGCGCGGCGACCCCGGGCCAGAACATCCACCGGCCCCCGACCGCGAGCGCGGCCGGGACCAGGGTGACAGCCGCGAGCATCCCCACCAACGCCGCGACCGCCAGCGCCGGCCCAAACCCCCGGACGAAACCAAGGCTTGCGGCCAGGAGCGCGGCGGCAGCCGCCGCGACCGTGATCCCGGCGGTGAAAACAATCGGGGTGATCTCGCGCACCACCTGGACCGAGGCTGGCTGCCGTGGCACGCCGTCGCGCAGCAGCGCCCGAAATCGCGACAAATAGAACACCGCGTAGTCAGTGGTGACTCCAAATACCAGCACGATCAGCACCGGCTGGGCCTGCGCGGGCACCGTGACCCCGCTCACCCGGGCCAACCGGGCGACCACCCGATCGGCCACCAGGTAGGCAGCGACCACGGCAACCGCGGTCAGGAGCGCCGCCGGCACAGCGCGGAACCGAACCCCCACGGCGAGGGCAACGAGCAAGATCGTCGCCAGACCGACCCACGCCAGCCTGCTGTTGATCAGGCTCTGCTCGGCGACCGTCGCGGGCACCTCCCCGGTCACGCCCTCGTACTCACCCGAGCGGTGACCGATCTCGCGCCTGACCAACCGTTGAGCGACCTGAGTGGAAACCGAGGTCGAGACCGAGGGTGAGAAGAACAAGTAGATCAGCATCGTGGTGCCTGGATGCCTCGCGAACGACGGGCCACCGACGCGGTCAGACAGCGGCAGCGCGCCCTTGATCTGGCTGTATGCCGGCAGCTGGTGATGGCTCAGCTGGCTGGCGAGTCTGACCAGCGACGCCTGGCGTTGCGCCGGAAGCCCTCGCGGGTTGCGCACGACCACGATCGTGCGGCTCAACAGCGGAAACGAGAACCGTTCGATCGAGATCCGCTCAGCCCGAACAGCCGGCGTGTTCCCCGGCAGCAGCTCGCTCGGCGAGCCGCTTGAGCTGCCCTGCAGCGATGGCAGGCTCACCAGCACCCAGACCACGGCCGCGATCCATCCCAGCAGCACCAGGACTCGCAGCTTGATGAACGCCACTGCCAACCACGCGCCGAGCCTTCTCAACCCCCGCCCTCCCCTCGCTCCCAAGAGCGCGGATCGATCCGGACGCGACGCAGCTCGGTCCGGCCGACCCCGAGCCCGAGCATCCGCAGGCCAGGCAGCGAGTCAAGACTTCGATCGATCCCCTGCGCCGCGCCCCCGTCCAGCGAGACGGCGTGGCTGAGAACGGTCAACTGCCGGATCACGACCCCGCTCGCCACCCCCGGGCCCATCCGCCCCTCGACACAGAGTGCCACGGCAGCGTCGACGAACCCATCGCGCCCGCGCTCGGCATGGCGATCGACGCCTTCACGGCGTACCTCTACCCCCGGCACGCGCCCGCATAACCGCCCCCCGGACAACAACCGCGCGGTCGGCATCTCCAGCGCCGTGTCGCATCGGCGCGCGACGAGCGGCACAGCGCCGACCATCCATATGGATGGTCTGAGGATGGTAGGCTGGGCGCGGGCATGAGCGACCTCGACAGGAGCGAGAAGATCACGATCAACGTCGGGCTGATCGACCTGGGTCAGATTGACCTGCTCGTCAGCGAGGGTTTTTTCGCCAACCGCACCGATTTCATTCGTACGGCCCTCCGACGTCAGCTCGAGAGCCGGTCGGGGGCTGTCGAGACAACGGTGGCTCGTCGGGAGCTGGTGCTCGGCGTCGAGCACTACAGCCGCGACGCGCTTGAGCGAGCACGAGATTCTGGTCAGCTGGTGGAGTTGCGCGTTCTCGGGTTGGCGAGCATCGCTGATGACGTTTCGCCCGAACTGGCCCGCGCGACGATTGCGAGGGTCGAGGTCCTGGGCGCTTTTCGAGCGACGCATGCGGTGAAGGAAGCGCTGGCGTCGCGCACCAGATGATCACCCGCGGCCCACGCACGCGACGCAGCCGGGGGGTCCGGTGCACGCAGCGGTCAGTTTTCTACGCGGGCCGGCTAACACTCTGAGGGACGCCTGATGAGCAGCGAGATGAACATGACGATCGGCGAAGCACTCCGACTCACACGTGCCGGGCGGCTTTCTGAAGCGACTCAGGTCTTGCAACGGCGTCTTGCGACCACAGGTGGCGCTGCGCCAGGTGACTCGACGGTCGCGCCGGCTCTCGGCGATCTCGGCCGGCTTCGGTTGCCGGTGTCAAACTCTGGTCGCGGCGCCGCGGTCCGCCCGGCCTCAGCTGGCGGTGAGTTTCGTCAGGTCACCCATGCCGGGAGCACAGGGACTCGTACTTACTACATCTACGTCCCGAGCAGCTACAGGGGTCAACCCGTCCCACTCGTCGTGATGCTTCATGGCGGCAAGCAGGACGCGCCGGACTTCGCTGCCGGCACGCGCATGAACGAGCTCGCCGAGGAGCATTCGTTCCTGGTCGCCTACCCAGAGCAATCGCGTGAGGCCAACCAGGGGCGTTATTGGAACTGGTTCTCTGCGGCCGACCAGCGGGCTGACGCGGGCGAGCCCGCAATCATCGCCGGCATCACCCGCGAGGTCATACGTGATCACGTCGTTGACCCGGCTCGTATCTACATCGCCGGACTCTCGGCAGGGGGCGCAATGGCCGCCGTCATGGCCGCGACCTACCCCAGCCTGTACGCGGCCGTCGGGGTGCACTCCGGGATCGCCTACCGCGCCGCGCATGACGTGAGCTCCGCCTTCACGGCGATGCGGACCGGGGGCGCGCCTGCCGCCACCAGTGCAGTGCCGCTGATCGTCATCCATGGTGACCACGACACGATCGTGGCGCCGGTCAACGCGGACAAGCTGATCTCTTCTCGGCTCGCGATCGGCGACGCCACTGGCCAGGATGGGCCGGTCACAATCCAGAGCGACCACGCGCGCCCCTACACCCGCACCGCCCACCACGCCCCCTGTGGGCTCGCCGTCGCGCAGTCCTTGATCGTCCACGGCGGCCGGCACGCCTGGTATGGCGGCAGTCCCGCCGGCTCCTACACCGACTCACAAACCCCTGACTCGTCCTTCGAGATGATCCGCTTCTTCCTCCAACACAGAACGACGTCGCGCACAACCTGACCGCACGCCCCTCTCCCGCTTGAGCTCTGCCAGCGATCAGCGTCCGGCGCAGGAGCCGCCCGGCGGGACAGGGAACACGCGCAACGGATCGACGGCGAAGACGCTGATCTGCGAGCACGGCCCGGTCGGGATCGAGACCCCCCGCGATCGCGACGGCAGCTTTGCGCCGAAGATCGTTCGCGAGCGCCAGCGCCGCTTTGAGGGGTTTGACGACAAGATCCTCGCGCTCTACAGCCGCGGGCTGTCAGTCCGCGACATCTCCGCGCACCTCGAGGAGATCTACGGCGTGAGCGTCGGCCGCGACCTGATCTCGCGGGTCACCGACGGCGTGATGGACGACGTCCGTGAATGGGCCAAGCGGCCGCTGGAGGACATCTACCCGATCGTGTTCCTCGATTGCATGGTCCTGAAGATCCGCGACGGCGGCAGCATCCAGCGCCGCGCGCTCTACCTCGCGCTCGGCGTCACGCTCGACGGCGACCGCGACGTGCTCGGCATGTGGTTCCAAGAGACCGAGGGCGCGAAGTTCTGGATGCAGGTCCTGACCGACCTCAAGCAGCGCGGCGTCTCAGACATCCTGATCTGCTGCGTCGACGGGCTGACCGGGTTCCCCGAGGCGATCGAAGCTGTCTTCCCGATGACGACCGTCCAAACGTGTCTGGTGCACCTGATCCGCTCAAGCCTCAAGTACGTCCCGCGCCGTGAGCGCGAGCAGGTCGCCCGCGACCTCAAACCGATCTACACCGCCAAAGACGCCGACCAGGCGCACGCCGAGCTCGAGACCTTCGACGAGAAGTGGGGGCAACGGTTCCCGGTCATCACCCAGGGATGGCTGAACGCCTGGGAGCACGTGATCCCGTTCCTCGCGTTCCCCGACGAGGTCCGCCGCGTGATCTACACGACGAACGCGATCGAGGCGCTCAACCGCCAGCTGCGCAAAGCGATCAAGACCAAGGGCAGCTTCCCCAACGAGGACGCGGCTCGCAAGCTCGTCTACCTCGCGCTCCAGAACGCAGTCCCGCAATGGACGAAAACCCGGAACTGGACGAAGGTGGTGCGGGTCGTACGGCCACGGCGTATGTTCTTGGCGATGGATGACCATCCGGACGCGGTGGACCTGCTGAGCGCGGCCCCGCCGCATCTGGTGCCCGAGCGGGTTGTCGAGCTCGCGTCGATGAGCGCCGGATGTCCGGTCGCAGTCTATGTATTAGACGTGGAGGGCATGTTCGCGCTGCGTCTGGCCGGTGATGCGAAGCGGTTTCCCGCGCGGATCCGGACGCCGGTGGGTGTCGGGCCTGAGGTCATTCCCGAGGCTGTCCCTCGGTTGCGGGGACTGGTGGCAGACCTTGTCGGGCCCTGCATGCTTTGGCCACTGTCGGTACGGGACCGAGTTATGGGCTTCTTGTTGGCTCGCGACGAGCCGGCGGATGATCTGGATGTGTTTGCGCACCAGGCGGCGTTGGCGCTGGAGCTGGTGTCGGGGTACACCGATGCGATGCATGCCGTGCGTCGACGCAAGGACACCAAACCAGCAGCCGAGATTCAGCAGAACTTGCTGCCGCCGCGGCTCGCGCGCGTGGAGGGAGCCGACATCGCTGGAGGTGTGCTTCCCGGCTACGACGTCGGCGGCGACTTCTTCGATTACGCTGACAACGCGGATGGTCTGTGGCTCGTAGTCGCTGACGCCACCGGCAAGGGCGACTCGGCCGCCGCGGTTTCCTCGCTGGCGGTTGGTGCGCTGCGTGCTGCACGTCGCGCCGGTGCGGGGCTGCAAGAAGCCGCGCGGTTGGCCGATGAGACGATCATCGGGCTTGACATCGAGCGCTACCTGACGGCGGTCCTGGGAGTGTGGGAGGTGGCCGGACATCGACTTCGCTGGGTCAACTGCGGCCATCCCACACCGCTGATCCTGCGCGCCGACGGACGTGTCGAGGAGCTCGACGGTGAGCGGACCTACCCGCTGGGCGTGAGGTTCACCGAGCGCGTATTCCCGATCTTGAGCGCTGTGGTGGAGCCTGGGGATCGCGTCTTGCTGTACTCGGATGGAGTTACCGAGCGCCGCACCGACGATGGCGGGTGCATTGGCGAGAACGGCTTGCGCGAGATCCTGTCAGAGCTTGGGCCACGGTCGGCGGCGATGACGGTGCGGGGTCTCCAAGACGCAGTGATCGCGGTCTCCTCAGCTCCGCTGCACGACGATGCCACGATGCTCGTCTTGGCTCCCCGCCCCTGACGGCACATTCATTGCCCCGGCATAGTTGGTGATGAGAGATCGCGGGTAGCCTCAAGTCGTGCGCGAGCAGACAGGTGCGGCGAGCACCACGGTGGTCGATGATGTCGCGGTCGTGACCGTAAGCGGCGAGCTTGATTTCGCGCTTTGTGCCAAGGTCACTCCGGAGCTCAATGCCGCGTTGCGGTCATCGTCGCGCGCGATCGTCGTCGATCTCGAAGGCATCTCGTTGATGGACTCCTCCGGCGTGGCCTTGCTCATCAATGCCTTCCGTAGGCTGGACCCCACCGGACGCGAACTCGCGATTGCCTGCCCGGCGGGACCGCGGCGGCGAGCGTTAGAGGTCACCGGGCTCGATCGCCATCTCCCTCTGCATGAATCCCGCGAAGCTGCGTTGGCTGCCGTCGGTGGGGGCTGACCCCTCACCGCTACGAGTCCGGAGAACGTCGGTCGCCGGACAGCGTCGGGTCGCCTGCCGGTGCTGGGTGCAAGTTCGACTCCGTTTGTGTCGGTGGACGAGTCCCGCGTCGACGAGCAATCGCTGGACTCAGCGCCGTCCGGGCGGCGAGACGATGGTGCGCCTTCCGGCACTGCCTCGGCGCCCCAGCGTGTGTTCGAGGCGAGCGTCGGCGTCACCGAGGCATGGTTAGCATCGGCGGGGCAGATGTTCGATCGGCGAACAAAGATCATCGCTACGTTGGGGCCGGCGACCGACCCGCCGGGCGTGCTCGACGCTCTGATCGCGGCTGGGATTGACTGCGCGCGACTGAACTGTTCGCACGGTTCGCCGGATGAGCTGCGTCGCCGTGTCGCTGAGGTTCGAGCGGCGGCCGGTCGCGCCGGTCGATCGGTCGCGGTGTTGGTTGACCTTCAGGGACCTAAGCTGCGGTTGGCCGCCAGCACTGCGCCGCGCGTGGTGCGCGCCGGGGAGATCGTGACCTTTGCCAGCCTCGGTGAGGGTGTCGGTGAGGGCCGGGTGCTGGTCGAGTTCCCGGACTTTCCGCGGCTTGTGACTGAGCACTCGGAGATCGTGATCGGCGATGGTGTGCCGCGCCTGACGGTCGAATCGTCCGGACCTGGGGAGGTGGTGTCCAGAGCGCTCTCGGCGGGCGAGCTTGCGCCGCGCAAGGGGATCAACGTCACGTATGCGCGACCCGAGCTGCCCGCGATCACCGCCAAGGACTTACACGATCTCGCCGTCGCTGCGGAGCTTGGCGTCGATCACGTCGCGCTGTCGTTCGTCCGCTCGGCGGCCGACATCGAACAACTTCGCGCGCAGCTGGACACGCATGCTTCGGGTGCGCGCACGATCGCGAAGATCGAGAAGATCGAGGCCTACGAGAACCTCGATGAGATCCTCGCCGTCGCCGACGGCGTGATGGTGGCTCGGGGTGATTACGGCGTCGAGGCCGGGGTGGCTCGCGTTCCGTTGATGCAAAAGGACACGATCTATCGCGCCACCCAGGGCGGAAAGCTGGTGATCACAGCCACCCAGATGCTCGAGTCGATGATCCATGCGCCCGAGCCCACGCGGGCCGAGGCGACCGACGTCGCGAATGCGGTTATCGACGGGAGTTCCGCGGTGATGCTCTCTGCCGAGACGAGCGTGGGCGACTACCCCATCGAGGCCGTGCGGTCGATGTCGCAGATCGCCGAGGCTGCCGAGGAAGCACGCGAAATTCTCGGCCGGGCTCGGGAGATACGAGACACGCCCGCTGCTGCGGTGATGCACGCCGCGGTTGAACTTGCGGATGAGCTAAACGCCGTCGCGCTGCTCGTGCCGACATCACGCGGCGGCTCGCCACGCGCTTGCGCCAAATACCGGTCCCGGCGTCCGATCATTGCGCTTCCTGACACCCGGGCAGTCGCGAATCAGCTCGCGCTCGAATGGGGCGTCTACCCGCAGACGATGGACGTCAGCGGCACTGTGGATGACCTGGTCGACCGCGCGCTTATGACCGCCAAGGAGTTCGCCGGCCTCGCAACCGGGGCACGGGTTGTGATCACCGCCGGGCAGCGGACGGGAACTACCGGAGCGACGAACCTGATCATGGTCCGCGAGATCCCCTGAGCGCCCGCACGGGGCAGCTGGCTGCAAGCATCGAGGCGCGGGTTTGCCCAGTAGGACGGGCGACCGCCGAGCATGGTCGAGACCTGCTCCAGTGTCGGGGCATAGATTCGCCACAGGGCACGCACCGAGGTGTCGCTCTTTGCCGGCTCGTCGGTGGCTCTGAGGAGCCAATGGTGTTGATGCGCCCGAGTCGCCTCGCTCCGCTGGAACGTGATCCGAGCGTGCCTGTACCTGGGCGCAGGGTAAGGTCAGTTGTGTGACGGTCGTTGTGCTCACGGGAGCCACTCGAGGCCTCGGGCGAGCCGCAGCGGTCGGTGGCGGACAGGTCCACGGGCACGTGGCCGACCTGACGCTGATGTCAAACGTGCGGGTGCTCGCCGACGAGATCCGCGAGCGTTACGAGCGCGTCGACGTCCTCGCCAACAACGCCGGGGCGCTGTTTGCCTCGCGCGAGCAGACATCCGAAGGCTTCGAGCGGACGTTTGCGCTGAACCATCTCGCCCCGTTCTTGCTTACGAACCTGCTGCGAGATCGCCTTGCGGGCGGCCGTGTCGTGACCACCGCTTCGAATGCCCACAAGTCCGCGCGTCTCGTTCTCGACGACCTGCAGTCAGAAGAGTCCTACTCCGCGCGTGCATACGGCACATCAAAAGTGTGCAACGTCCTGTACGCGTGAGCTGGCCAAGCGCGCGCCGGAGCTGTGGGCCAACTGCTTTCACCCACGCGTCGTGCGCACCGGGTTCGCCAAGAGCGAAGACAGCGTCTGGAAGGTCGTCGCAAGGCTCGGCGCGCCGTTCTTCCCCCCCGATCGACGCGCGCGGTTGACGCAAGGGCGTCAGACCTTCTGTGTGGGCGGGTTGATGGTTGGTCGGCCAGCGCGGGAATGCCGAGTCGCCAGCGCGCGCCGGGCGCGACGGCGGGCCTGTCTCAGGCGCTGGGGCTCTGCCCGATCTGTGTGGCGTGCTGGGGCGCGGTGATCGCCGGCACGTGCCCGAAGTCGGTGAGCGTGATCGCGCCCCGCGCGTCGGTGGGGTGTCCGTTGTTGCAGACGTCAATCCGTCCTCCGGCACGTTGGTTGCCGGTGGCGGTCAGGCGCAACGGGTAGGGCGGCCCATCGGCTGCAACAGCGAGCTCGCCGGGGGTCGAGCCGGGAGCGTTGCCGGCGTCTTTGATCAGTGTTGCTGCCTGGCCGTCTACCGTCGCCTTTCCGGCGAGGCTCAGCGTGCCGTGGTCTTCGCCCAGGCAGCGGGCCAGGGTGGCGGGAGCAAAGAGACCCAGGGAGGAGGTGATGTGTGCCGTGTCGGCCAGCGGAATCTGGATCCAGCGATCGGCGAGCAGGGCCGCGTTGGCACCGTGTTCCGCGCTCCAGAATTGCCTGTTGGCGCGGAGGTATGCCCCGGTCGGCAGGCTGATCATCTGGAATGACTTGCCGCCGATCGAATATTGCACTCTGAACGAATGCGCTGAGGTGGTAGCGACCTTCACAACCGCACGCTGGTCATTCTCGGTCAGCTCTCCCTGCATCGTGTAAGCGCCCGCGTGGCGCAGCGCCGCGGCCGCGTCGGCGACCAGCTGCGTCGGCGACTTGGATTGCGCCACAGACGACTGCGCGCTCTGACTGTGCTGACTTGAGCCACAGCCCGACAGCACGAGAACGGACCCGACCGCGCAGACCATCAAACGCCGCGCCCCGCGGCCCGTGATGGCCGCCGGGCGAAGGTGCGAGCGCAGGCTCGATGGGAGAGAACCGGAAATCATTCGTGTGCGAATCGGAATCGACCCAAGCCCCAGGGCCGTGACCCACCGCGCCCAGATCGGCGCACGTCTTGGTGGGAGTTCGAGAAAGACGACGGTAGAGCATGGGTGAGCACTTCACAACTAGACCTTGGTCTGATCACGGGTCGCGTCCGACGCTCAGAGGCGGGGCGCGTCAGTGCAACGAGGCTCCAGGCCGGGCACTCCCAATGGCCTGGGCGTGGCTGTCGGGATTAGCATTCGGCCGTTGAGCTTCACACAACGCGCTCTCTCCAGCACGCCCCCGATGGCTCCGTAGCCGACCGAGACGAGCCGTCCGCGGAAACTGGCTCGGTTCAGCCGGCAGACTTGGCGTCGGCTCACAACCGAACGCGACCGAGCGGTATTTATCCGACAGCTACCGCCCGTTGCGTCAGTGCGGTCCGATAACCCTGATTTCGTTGTGAGCTGGCTACGGCGAGGTTATGCTCGCGCCGTGTCGTCCTGCACCGGGCGGGGCGCGGGCTCGAGAAGGGATGCTCTGATGCGGATGCGTGTTGGTCTGGTCGCGCTGGTCGCGGCAGTCTTCGGTTGTGTGTGCTCATCGGCGCTGGCGGCGGTGACGCCGGGGTGGGAGTGCGTTCCGACAACGGCCGGTCAGGCGGTCGTGTCCGGCGGGACGGGTGCGAGCCCGTCCTGTAGTGGGGGTTCGACGGCAGTGTTGGCGCCGACGTACGTGTCATCGGGGGTAGGCGGCAAGCCAACGGTTGAGTTCTCGACTGTCAACGTGCAGGTGGTCTCGGGCTCTGGGTCGACTAGTGGGACGGTCAACGGTGAGGGCAACCTGGTCGTCGGCTACGCAGAGCATCCCAGCAGCCATCCACAGACGGGGTCCAACGACCTGGTGCTCGGCTCTAACAACGGCTGGTCATCCTACGGTCAGCTGGTCGGCGGCACCGGCAATACAGCCAGCGGCGCATACGCGGGCGTGCTGGGCCAGAACAACACGGCGTCGGGCACCGAGTCCTCGGTCCTGGGTGGTTTGAATGGGACCGCGTCGGCGACCGCCGCTGCGGTCAGCGGCGGTAACGCGAACACCGCGTCGGGCTCCAACGGCGCGTGGGTCGGCGGCGGCTACAAGAACGTCGCCAGGGGCAGCTCGACGACGGTCATTGGCGGTGCCTACGGACAGGCCACCGGCGCGAACGCGTCGATCGGCGGCGGCGAGCACAACATCGCGGCCGACCAGTACTCGTTCATGGGTGGTGGCTGCGACAACCTGGCCGGGACCGGCACGCTGCCGACGAACACGTGCAACACGATAGGGGTCGAGGCGGTCACCGGCGGCTCCGCCAACCACGCCAGCGGCGTGCTCAGTGCAATCGGCGGCGGGGACCAAAACAAAGCCGACGCCGAGTACAGCTCGGTCAGCGGCGGGTTCTTCAATGACGCCAGCGGCATCGCCAGCTGGGTGAGCGGGGGTGCGGGCAACAACGCCGCGGCGCAGGCGTCGGTCAGCGGCGGTTTTGACAACGTCGCCTCCGGACTGTACGCCTCGGTCACGGGGGGCGAGTACAACACCGCCAGTGGCGGCAGCGGCTCGATCAGCGGTGGCGAGTACAACGCCGCCACAGATCTGAGCGATTCGGTCAGCGGGGGTTGCGACAACGTCGCGGGCGAGGGTGCCTTCCCTCTCAGCAATCCTCTGAACTCAGAAATGGATGGCGGCTGCCCGACCAACAGTGCGACCGACACGATCGACTGGATAGGCGGCGGCGTGGCCGACCAGACCTCCGGAATCGTCCAGTCCACGGTCGGCGGCAACAGCCTGCGCCTACCCAACGGCAGCGACGAGTTCGACGCCCTGATCGCACCCGCGCCCTAATCCTCAACACCGCGGATCCCCGTTCGCCACAGCGGGGATCCCGCGGTGCACGGATCGCCGCGTTCGTCGACTCAGCGGCAGTCGTGATCATGCTCCGCTTCTGGCGAAACCCGCTAGGTCTGAGGGCCGCACCGGTGTGTTTGTGCTCGGTTGACTCAGAAGGAGAGCCATCCTTCGAGCACGATTTGCCCGAGGGATTTGTTCGATGGGTGGGCCTGGCGAGTGATGACGAACAGATAGGAACCCGTCGCCTGGCGTGCCGAGAGGGTCGGCATCGACCCGTGGGCGCGCAGCCGGCCGTTGGCCCCGACGGGTGGGGTGACGATCCCGACGAACACAGGTCGCCGACCTGGGACCAGGCTGTAGTGGTTAGTGGGGCAGCCTTTCGACGAGCACGATCTGCCCGGGCTCCGTCCGGATAGCAGCCAGACCGCGTAATCGCCGCCGCTAGCACTGGGCGGCAGGCGGGAGGCATCAATCGAGAAGACATCGCCCAACGGCTGCTTGACGTTGACGATCACCGTGGCCCTGGCTCCTGGACCCCGTCGCGCAACCGGCCGCCTACCCGTGCCGGTCAGGTAGCAATTCCAGGGGGTTGGCGCTTTCGACGGGTCGGCCTCTGCCGGCGCGAGACTGGTCTCGCAGGAGAACGCGCCGCCAAGCGGAGGCACGGCTCCAGTGGGGTGGTTGTGCACGACCGCGAGGCGGTGCTGTCCCGGAAGGTGCGTGACTTGCCGCGCTGACGGGCGCAGACCGATGAATATCGCTGCGACGACTGCCACTACAGCCACCGCCGCTGCAACCGCGAGCACGTCACGACGGGGGCGCCACAGCGCGATGGGGACACGCCGTGGGCCCGGCGACCGGCGCGCGGTCGCCTGCATCAGCTGTTGCTCGAGCCGGTCGTAGTAGTCGCTCACGAGCGCTTCTCCAGGGCGTGACGGACCCGCGCGAGGCCGCGGCTGACTCGCTTACGAACCACCATCTCTGAGCAGTCCAGCGAGGCCGCGATCTCGCTGTAAGACCGTTCATCGACCACGCGCGCTTTGACGGCGTAACGCTCGCCGACCGGCAGCGCCTCGACCAGCTCGGCCACGCGGCCGATTCCTTCGACGGCGATGCTCTCGGTCTGCTGAAGATCGCCGTCGTCTAGCTCGAGAGGCTCGATCGCGAGCCGTCGTCGTACCCGGTCCTGCACGCGACCGTGGCGGCGGCTGTTGGCCAGCACGTTGCGCGCGATCGCGATCACCCACGGCGCCGCCGTCTCCGTTTGCGGCTTGTAGCGCCGAGCGCTCACGATCACCGATGCGAACACCTCGCCCGTGAGATCTGCAGCGAGCTCTGGATCGCGCGTCTCGCGCATCAGATAGGCCACGGTCCGGGACAGGTGACGACGGTAAAAGATCGCGCACGCCTCCTGGTCGTGCCTGGCGATCGCCATCAGCAGCTCCGAATCAGAACATTCTCCGAGGGCGCCGGTCCTGCCCATGGCATTAGATAACCAGCGGGCGAGATTTGTGACCAGCGCCGCTTTCCGCGACGTCGGCATGAATGCAGCGCGCTCGTCGGCCGCCGCCGCGGACCGGGCGGGTCAGTGATCCCGCTGCCGGCGGCCCGAGCGCCCATGCTCACGAGGGTCGCCCGGCGATCGCGGCTGGCCCCTTGCAGAGGCGTGCGCCCCGCCGAGACATTACGAGCACAAAACCAACGTGCGCACGCGAGAGCCCGACGCCAGCCCGCGGCCCCGATGCCCGCGTCGCCCCAGTCAAACCCCGACGGGGTAGTGAGAAGCCCGACCGCGGCGACGGTCATGGGCGAACCGTCGCCGCCCATGGCGGCGGACCCGGACCCCGTCCCGCGCCCGCCATGCCTAGAGGCGGGCGGCAGTTCTGAAGCCAGATTGCGGCTCGGCCTGAGCTAGCGGCGGCGGATCGGCCCAGGCCGTGCTAAGCGGCAGGCCACAGTTTGCCGCGAAGATCGCGACCTCGACCTGGGCCAGTGGCGGCGAATCGGCCCACGCCACGGGTGCGGGGGTGGCAGTGAGCGCCAGTGACAGTGCGATGGCAAGCGTCATCGAGCCGCGGCAGTACCGCATGTCCACTTCTCCTCCTGTCGTTCGGTCGCCCGGTGCGCCCGAATGATGAAAACCGCGCCGCGGCCTGGTCACCAGGCCCCGCTCCGCGTCATGCCACTAGATAGCCGACCGGCGAGATTTGTGACCACCCCAACGGTCGAATACTCGCCACTGCGCCAGACCAGTTACTGCCAGATAGATGCTCACCTCTCCGGCGGTTCACGTCAGACCAACGCCACCGGGCTAGCACCTTGCTTGGAGCAGCGCCAACCGCACTCAACAATGCTCGGACCGCAACCCGAGACCACTGCCTCGGGCCGCACCGAGCGGCGAGGCCCTGACGGGTGGCGAGACTGCTCCGTTCAGAGAGCTGCGCGCAAGGGTTCTGTCCGGCGGGCTTAATCGACTTCCGGGATGCCCCAGATTTCATCGAGTCAGATCGTGAGCAGTCGTTCTTGTTGCCGCTGTCGCTGCGGGATTGGCTGCCGGCTGATCATCTGGCGTGGTTTGTGATCGCCGCGGTGGATCAGATGGATCTCGCACCGTTTTAGCGGCGTACCGCGCCGATGGTCACGGCGGCGGCGTATGACCGGCGGTGATGGTTGCGTCGTTTTGTAGCGTTTGCGACTGATCAGCGTCAGCGCGCGGGATCGAGCGTCACTGTCGCAGGATGTCGCTTATCGGTGATCACGGCAATCGGGTGCCGGATCACGCGACGTCGCGCGTTCTTGGTGCTCACGAGGCCGCGCTGAGCGACTGTTCGGCGTCTTGCGTTGTGCGCCGGCGCTGTGGCTCTGATCGTCGCGTGGACGGCACGAAGTTTCACGCGAACGCAGCCGCGACGCGAACGTTGACTATGACCAGATCGCGCGGGAGGTGTCGCGGATGCGATCGCGACCGATGAGGCCGAAGATGGCTCAGGCGATGCTCGCGGGGATGAGTTGCCGAGGAGCTTCAAACCGAGGCGGGTCGTCGGCGTGGCTGGCGCGGGAACTGGCGCGCGATCGCGTCAGGATGAGGACCGAGCCGGCGCAGGGCATGATTGATCAGGAGCGGATCGTCGCGCGGGTGCAGGGCCGACACGGTTGGCTGCTGGAGGCCAAACGTCAGCTCGATAGGATCGCTGGCGAGACGCGGCCAACGTTCGCGCTCGCGTCATCCGTTGCGTGAGGCGGGCCGGCGCCGGAGGACGAACTGGCGCCGAACGCCGCGGCAACCAAGCCTATGAGAGTATCGCGCGCACGGGCGGATGAAGAACGGACGGCGACTCGGAGCGCCGCCAAGCCTATGAGCCGCCGACAGCCGCCGGGGAGGTCAACACGACCGATCCTGACTCCCGGGTCATGAAAGCGTTTCGGGGAGGGTGCAGGGCTACAACGTCCAGACCGCGGTCAACGAGAACCAGATCGCACTGGCGGGCGAGATCACCGTCGAGACGATCGACTTCGGACAGCTATCCCCGAGACTGACGCGACCGTCCGCGACTCGACGCCGCCGGGGTCAGCGACCGCCGTCGTCATATTGGCCGACGCGGGCTACTGGAACGAGCAGCACATGGACGACGTGACCGCCGAGCACGGACAACGGCTGATCCGCCGACTCAAGCCGACGCAAGGACCACGACCGGATGGACCAGCGGTCGCCCCAGCTTCATGCGCCAGATCCTCGACAATCCCCTCGGGTCACAGCTTACCGCCAGCGCAAACAGACCGTCGAGCCGGTATTCGCGCACACCAAGCACAATCGACACATCAACCGGTTTCACCGACGAGGCAGAACCGCCGTCAGGACGGAATGGCGACTGATTCTCATGACACACAACCTGACCAAGCTCACCGCCACAACTCGCGCAACGACGGAGCCAGCCGCGACTACGCACGATCGCGAAGCGAAACAGTGATGGTAGATTGCGAGCGAACGAACAGTCAGCAGCCTCACAGGCGTTGGGAACGAAACCCGGAGCTGCGATTAGCAGAAGCCTCGGGCGCGATCGGCTCGGTGGCCGTTCCTGCGCTGTTGCTTGTAAGCCCGAGGCGACAGTGTTCCTCTGGGATAACGGTCCACGGTGGCGCTTGGTGGGGGCTGAGGGTGTCAGCGTGCTGTTTGGCTGAGTGGGTGGGTTTCGAGGTAGGGGTTGAGGTAGCGCGCGAATACCTTGGGCCCGGTCGGCTGACGGTCGCTGCGGGTGTGGGCGAGGGTCGCTGCGGTCGGTTGGCCAAACTCGTCGAGCTCGACTCGCAACAGGAGCGGGCGCTGACCGCCGACCAGCTTGACCTCCAGCACCGGCTTGGCTTTGGGCTCGTGCGGCGTCAGGCCGAGCCCGGCCGCGATTGTGTGCGCGATCCGGTCGGCCTGCTGGGTTGCAAGCCCGCCGTGCTTGATCGGAAACGCAGTCGTGTCCCCGGCGGCGTAAATATCGGCCATCCCCTGCACGCGTCCCGCCACGTCGGTGGGGACAAACCCCGACCGGTTGGCGGCTATACCCGCGATTCTCGCGGCTTTGAGCAGTGGCACGGCGACGACGCGGTCGGCTTGGATCGCCGGGCCGGACTCAAGGGCGAGCGCCCCGCCGCCGCAGACGCTTGCAGGCTTGGACGCGCCCAGGAACCGTACCCCGCGGTCGGCCAGCTCGGCTGCGACCAGCTCAGAGGCTTGAGCGCCGAACGCCGCCAGCGGCCGCCGTTCTGGGGTCACCAGGGTGATCTCGGCCCGCGCGCGGCACTGACGCGAGCGGGTCGCTGATAGCAGCGCCAGCTCATACAGTGGCAGCGGCCACGAAGTGCCCGATGGGACCGCGAACACGACCGAATCGAGCTTGCGCTCGTCAAGCTCTGCCAGCAGCCCGCGGAAGCCGGGCAGGTCGCGTTGGTCGCGGAATGTCAGCGCCCCGCGGATGCCGACCGTCGCGCGCGCTCCTGTGGCCAGCACCAGCGCGTCATAGCTCAGCCGGCCACCGGACCCCAGCCCGACCCGCCTGCTCGCGACGCGGACACTCTCAACGCGCGTGCGGTGGTATCTCACCCTGAGATCGGCGGCGATCGCCCGAAGGTCAAGTGCGCGCGGCGCAGCGCCAGAGAACGCTTCCAGTGTCGCCGCCGGACGGTAGGCAAACACGGGATCCGGTGAGACCAGCGAGATCCGCGCCGCGCTCCCGACCAGCGCCCGCAACCCCAGCACCACCTCCAGGGCAGCGAAGCCGCCGCCAGCGACCACGACATGCCCAGCGGCCAAAGACCGATCACACGCGGCCATAACCCGTCAGCATGAAGCTGACCAACACACCACACAACCGCCCCTTTCCGCCGTCGCCACCCGGATGACTACGGCCACTTGACAGTCACCGGCAGACCGTCGTCATGGGCCAACGCCGCCGCAGGAACACCGAGCCCCGCACCGTCGCCGTTCAGTCGTCAGCCGCGCCGCGGCCGCCAGATCGCGACCGGTCCAGGGCCAGACAGTCCCGATGCCACAGGCGGGACGGGTCGTGCCCAGGGTGGTCTCCAAGATTCAGGTAGGAAGAGCGGCGAACGCTCCCATCCACGAGCTCTAACCACAGCGGCTCATAGACGCCGATCCGATCGCCACACATCGCGCACAACAGCCATCGTGACGAGTCATCCACCCCGGTCTCCCTCCACAACGCCAACGCTACGACCAGCGCTCAAGCCAGACGACCGGGCTTGTCCACTCTTTTGAGTAGGCGGGCTACTGACCTACAAACCGGGCCCGCCACAGTCCCGAGCCGACCGCCCGTTTGATCAAACACCGACACTCTGCTGTAGCTGCTTGTAGCCCGGAGCGACAGTCTCAGTTGACGGGGCAGTAGCGGATGCGAGGCGCTGCGGCCCGGCCTACTTCGCTGGCGAAACGAGGTTTATTGTGTCTGCAAAGGCTGACAGCAGGTCCCCAGGGTCGACCGGCCACGCGTCAAGTTCAGGTGCTGCGAGCAGCGCTCGTGCAAGTTCGCTGGATCCGCCGATCACGGTTGAGTCGAAGTCGACCTCGCTTGCCATGAACCACGCTCGATCCTCGGGCCAGAACAGGTTGGGCGACTGACCCCAACGAGAGCTCATCTCCATCGCGGCAGCGATCGGGCCGCGAAACAAGAAGTATTCGCGAACGGGAAGCGCAAGCGTCGGGAGGTCGGGCGAGAACGCAGGTGGGATTGCTTTTCGTGTCGCCCGTCCGGCACGTCCAACGTCGACGGGATAGCCGACCGTCGCCCAGCCACCATCCTGAAGGCCCCAGCCAGACCAGAGACCGAGCACGCACGCCTCTGGCGTCGCGGTGTGCTCGCCGAGCACGGCGCACAACGGGTCAAGCACGCTCGGCTCGAGGTTGCCTCGCTGGGGATCGCCACCGTGCCACTTCGAATCGCTCATATTCCAATAGTCCGATGCGCCTACCAACGCATGCCACTGCATCACTCGGTGAACGGTACGACCGGTTTCTCTTGCGACCTCCGGCCAGGTGTAGAGGCGACCATCCCGATCAGCGGGATGGCAGACCCGGACATAGGCCTCAAAGCCGTTGGGCGCGGTACCAGCCGCGGAGCCGAGCTCTCCCAGCCGTGGCGCGATCCACTGCGCGACCGCTACATCGGGCTCGGCGCGCAGTAGGTCATCAGGCACGCGCCCCAGCCTACAACTGATGTCATCACGCTCCATCGCCCGAACGCTAGGCCCCTGCCCCACGAAGACAGAACAGCCTGACGTCGCGGCTCCAGCCGCACCCAGACTGCCGCTTGGATCGACAACCAGCAGTCTTGGACGGAATCAACGCTGGCTATTTAGAACCAGCGCAGTGCGCTGCTGCTAGGCCAAAGCGGTAGCGCGATCTGACGCGCCGGGCCGCGAGAGTCCGGCGGTGAGCCCGAGCATTTGTCTGGCCGCCGGGCTTATGCTCAGAGCCGATGGACGCGGCGGAAAGCAGTTCAGCTAAGTACCCGGAGTTGTCGCCATATGCGCAGGGATGGCTGGAGGTTGGGGACGGGCACAGCATCTATTGGGAGATTTGCGGTCGTCCTGAGGGAAGGCCGGCAGTCGTGCTGCACGGTGGTCCAGGCTCGGGCGTGAACTCGACATGGACTGAGCTGTTCAACCCTGCCGTGTACCGCGTCGTCCTCTTCGATCAGCGCGGCTGCGGTCGTAGCAAGCCGAGCGCGGCACGCACGGTGGACGCTTTGAACGCGAACACGACGCGGCACCTGATCGCAGATATCGAGTCGCTGCGGAGGTACCTTGCGATCGATCGTTGGCTCGTCTTGGGGGCTTCCTGGGGTTCGGCGCTCGCGCTCGCATACGCCCAGACGCATCCGCGGTCAGTCAGCGAGTTAGTTCTCTTCTCGGTCGTCGCGGGCACACAGAGCGAGGTCGACTGGGCCACTCGGGGAATGGGTCAGTTCTTCCCGGAGGAGTGGAAGCGCTTTCAGGCCGGGGTTCCGGATAGCGAGCAAGACGGCGATCTCAGCGCCGCCTACTACAGGCTCCTACTCGACCCCGACCCGGCCGTGCACGAGCTGGCGGCGCGAAACTGGTGCGACTGGGATGACCGGCAAATGCGCCTGCCTAGCCAAGCCCCGTCTCGGCGCTACGAGGATCCCGACTTCCGGCTGTGCTCGGCGCGGCTCGTGACTCACTACTGGAGCCACGGCCACTTCATCGACGACGGTGCCCTGGCCCGCAACGCCGCACACCTGGCAGGCATCCAGGGGATCCTGATCCGCGGTGCACTCGACTTCGGCCCACCTATCGACCTACTCTGGCGACTGGCTCGCGATTGGCCCGACAGCGAGCTCGTGGTGATCGATGACGAAGGCCACCTCGGCAAAGATGCGACCGAAGCCGCCGTCGTGAGCGCAACAGACAGATTCGCGAAAAGCACACGGGAGTGATTCCGCCCGCGCTCCTGGCTGCTCCCGCGCCACCTCCTCAGCGGCTCACCGATCGATCGCCGTCGCCGTACGACTGCCCCCTTGGATCGAAACTCGACAGCGCTGATCTAGCCCCGGAGCAGAGGTGGTGCGGGCTCGGTCGCACACGTCGGAGACGCCCGGTGACGCGTGCCTAAGAACTACTGAGCTGCTTCTCGTAGATGACCAAGCCCAGCGTGGGCGCCATCCCGGCGCTCTCGTATACGCGAAACGCGCCGGTTGGGTTCGCCGTGTCGACGCCGAGCCCGATGCTGTGCTCACCTCGCTCCCAGAAGCGCGTGAACGACTCGCGAAGGAGCGCCGTCGCCACGCCCTTCTTGCGCCACGGACGACGCGTGAAAAGCACCTGAACCCAGCCGCCACCGTAGGTATCGCCCGTGCAGATCGTCCCGGCGGCAAGCTCGTCCCCCGCGCGCACCACGCACCAAAGTGCCGCATCGAAACGCTCGCTGCCGAGGTGCTCCTTCGACCACGGCTCAAAGGCGTGCGGCGTGTACTCCCAGTGATCCGCGAAGGCCTGCTCTTGAGCGGCGTGAAACTCGCGCGCATCACGCTCCGGGTCGAACGCGAGGATGCGAAGCCCGTCCGGCCACTCAGGTGCGGCCGGGGGCGCCTCCAGCTGGATGCGCAACTCACGGAACACGCGCACGGCGCTGTAACCCAGTGACTCAAGCAGTCTGCGGCCCGCTGAGTCGGGTTCCAACACGGTGCTATGGATCCTGCGTGCGCCGCGACCCGCCGCGTGCTGCTCGAGCCACGTCGCAATCAGCTTCCCGATCCCCCGCCCGAGCGCATCGGGGTGAACATACCCCTCGGCGTCCCAGCGCTCGCCACGCTCACGGGCCGCGCCATAACCAACAATCCGGTCACCCGCGCGGACGACACGGGCGTCCTGCTCAAGATCGACGTCCGACCACTCGTCCATCAGATCGGCCTGCGCGAACGCGCTCCGCCCATACAGCGACGATTCGAGCGCCGCAATGAGGTCCGCCACCGCCGCGGCATCCGCGGCGACAACCCGCGTGACGAAGACGCGCTCCATGCGCCGACAAGCTAAGTCACTACGCAGACACAATCCGGCTCCCCGCTCCCAGAGCAATCGTTTCCGGGTTGATCGATGAGCCGGGTGGGCAGGACGCTCGATCGTCGACTCTCTGCGCCGCGGCTTGTCGGCCCCTACCAGCACCCGTCGAGGAGCCCCGTGTGCCTTGCTCTCCGTTGCGTTGGCTGCGGCCGCTCTACATCGCGGAGGCGAGCGCGGGCCATCGGGAAACCGAGCGCTGCTGGCCACTTCGGTCTGGCGAGCGCATCGCCCGGCTACGCGGGGCCGCCCGGCGCGACGCCAAGCTGCTGCATCATGCCCATCATGTCGAACACTCCCCAGTGCTCGCGGGCGAGACCGTCCTGGCCGAATCGAATGATGTCGATGACTTGGACGCTCACGCTCTTGCCTGTCGCCGGCATACCCATGAACTCGCCATCGTTCGTGCCACTGAACCGAACCCGAGCGGCAACCTTGTCACCGTCGACCAGAACGTCTTGTGCATCCCAGCGCTGGTTTGGGCTGCCCGCAGCACCGTCATCAGCTCCCGGACTCCTTCTCTGCCCGGCGCAAGCCCGGGCATCTGCTCATGCTCGATGAAATCGTCGGCGAGCAACCCGATGAACTCGTCAAATGTCGCCGGCGTTGATGTGGTCGTAGAACCGCCTCACCGAGGCCGCGCGATCCATCGAGACACCTCCGAATTGAACGCCCGACCCGCCGGGAAGAATCCTCTTCCGCCAGCAGGCTCCATCTTCCCGTTGCCGATGCCGACAGACTTCGCCCCACGGTTGCTCCCTCCGGCGCTGCCGCCGGTGCACGTGAGAGCATAACCGTGGCGATCAGGGGCCGCAGTTCTTCTGACAGAGACCCGCCCTGCGGGCGCAATCGGATCGATCGGAGCACAGACAGCGCTTGGTCTGGCCCGATCTGACAGCGGCGTTGGTGCTCCTGGTTTGAGCGCGACACACTGGAACTGTGCGGCTGCCAGGACATGCGCTGCTACGCCGTCGCCTCAGAGATGGCGAAGAGCCTCCTCTGGTATCGGCGGTGGCGTTATCCGCTAGCTGGAGCGGTCTTTGAGCTTGCGCCAGCCGCCGGCGCGATTGTTGGCGATGATCTGGCGCACCATCGCCGTCAAGGCCGTTTCGTTGATCGTCTCGTCCTCATAGATTGCGACGGTGCGAGCGGTCTTGTTTTCGTGGCCGCCGGTGATGATGTGCTCGGGGTCGGGCACGATCGCGCCGTCATAGAGAAACACGTTGACGTGGTCCTTCGTGGCCAGCAGGGCGCAGATGTTGCCCTCGAGCACAAAGTAGGGCTGCACCTTGCGCTTGATCGTCTCCTGGACTTGAGAATCCGCGGCGTGGACGAGGTCACGGACACGCTGACAGATCGCCTGCTGCCACTGCGGCAAACCGTCGACGTAGGCGTCGACGCGCGGATCCTTCGTGTAGCTCACACCGGCAGGGTACGCGCATACCCCGGCGCGGCAGACGCCTGGCGCCCGCCGCTGCTGACCCGCCCGTTTCCGGGATCCGATCCGATCCAGCAGACATGTCTGGGTGAGACGCCACCGCTTTGACGAGCCTGCGGGCCGATCCAACCCGGGCCGCGCTTGTGCTCTAGACGTCCGATCGGCGGAAGCGCGAGCCCAATCGCGTAGCTGCGGCGGCGACCAGGGAGAGTCAGCCCGCCTGCGGGACCGGCCGCGCGAGTTGCATCGCCCGGCCCGCGTTCTCAAAGCCCAGGCTGCGGTAGATGGACGATCCAGCGTCGCTGGCCGACAGGCAGGCAGTCGTCGCGCCGGCATCGCAAGCGGCGTGCAACGCGGCCGAGCTCATCGCGTGCCCAATGCCTCGGCGTCGCCATGCCGGGTCGGTGTTGACGAGCAGGACCGTTGCATCTGTGCCGACGACACGGTAGCCGGACACCGCCCGAATCGCGCGCCGGGGATCGACCGCGGCCAACATCGACGGCGACGGTGACAGGTTCCGAAGATACGTCGCGAGCGCCTCAGCGGATTCGTTCACGGTCGGATCGGCCCGCACAACGAGTCGTGCCACGGAGAGCAGCTCCGCCGCGCACTGGCTGCCATCGCCATCCGTCTGGAGCCGCTTCAACTCCAGACCGTCGGGGAGCATGACCGTAGGTGTGCTCGCCAGATCCCGCGAGACCATGAGCTCAACGGCCTTCGCCGACCAGCCATCAACCGCACCAAGCATCTCCCGGCTCTGCGGGGCGGGCTCAAGAACGGTGATCACGCCGCTCGGTCCACCGCGCAGCAGATCCTCAAGCCCAGGCAATGCGCGGTCATCGAGAACGAGCAGACTGACCCTTCGACCTCCATCGCGCGACAACCCCTTGAGCGCCGGCTCGTTGAGCGGCCGGTCTCTGGGGCCGGCCGCAGCAGCGATCTGCCTGCCAAACGAAGCGGCGTAAACAGAGAGCGCAGACTCGTTCACGACCGACACCGTACCTGCACAAGTTCCGCCCAGAGAGCGGCGGACATCCGACCATCGCCGGGGCGCTCCTCACGACCGGGATCCCCAGCGCAGAAGCTGCCACTGGCTCACGAACCCCCAGGCGCGTCGACGACCTCAAATATGTGGTTCGCGGCTTCTCCTGGGGTGACCCCGGGCACCGGAGCGGCAGTCAGGCCAGCGTGGCCGGGTCGGTGACAAGGGAGGCGCAGTCAGCCTGGAGTGGGTCGCGGAGGCGTAGCATCTGGGAAGTGATTCATGTTCGGCGCAACACAGTGGTTCGGTGCCTGCTGGCTCACGACGAGAAGGAACTCGTGGAGCGCGTGCCGTCGGTGACTGACGGCGAGCTGAAGCACATCGGGGAGCGCGCGGAGTACTACCTCTTCTCCAGTGAGGACGTATACCCAAGGGCAGCCTTTGGGACCACTACAGCAGTCTCGCTGGCGGTAGTCGATGTGGTGGAGGGCGCTTCTCGCGAGTTGAGGCGCTGGGACGGTAAGCGAGATCCTGGAGTTGAGGAACGAGCGCTTCGCCCGCTTAGCTAAAGCTCCCCTTCAATCCGATGAAACAGGGACCTCGTCGACGAAATTTGATCAACCGGGGGATCCAGCCGGACGCTCCGGGCAATCCTCGGGTTGGTCGCGCCCAGCCGATGGGGCTTGCGCGTGGGCGGCTTCCCGTCGACTCCTGCATCGACGAAACCGCGGCAGCGCCGATCGCTCAAGACTGCCGCGTCGGGGCTAACTGGGATAGCGCGGCGCGCAATACGAATCGCCCGCAACCCATCAAACCGAGAGCGACCCTCAGCGCTGGGCGTGTCGTTCGGTGCGCCGGCGGTGGTCTCCAGCCGGCGGAGCTGTTGCGGGTCAGGGATGGGGGTCTAGGTTGACACTCATAGAGTCGGGCTGCCGCAGCGCCGCTGGGATAACCAAGGTGTAACTGCGTTACGTCCTCGTTACTAGCCGCCCAGTAGGACTGGCTCACCCAACTCAGACAAGAGGAACACGACGTGCATCACGCAGGTGCTGGCCGAGGACCAAAGACCCACAGCCGGTTGATCGCGCTCGCTGGAGGCTGCGCGTTGGCGGTTGCCGCCTGCGGGTCGTCGAACAAACCGCCCGACGCGACCGGGTCGAGCAGACCCGCGCAGGCGGTGGCCTACGCCGACTGCATGCGCTCCCACGGCGTGCAGAACTTCTCTGACGCCGACTCGGGCGGCGGTTTACGGCCCCCGCCGACAATCAACACGCAGTCCCCAACGTATGTATCCGCCCACCAGGCGTGCGCCAAACTCGAGCCGGGACCGATCGTGCCAAGCGCACCGTCCGAACGGCAAATTCGCCACCTGGTCGCGAGCGCCAGGTGCATGCGCCAATACGGCGTGAGCGTGGCAGACCCGACGATCCAAGGCCCTTACATCACGCTTGACGTGCCGGACGAGACCACAATGCAGTCGCCGGTGTTCAAGCGCGCTGA
This sequence comes from uncultured Solirubrobacterales bacterium, assembly GCA_963770885.1. GTDB lineage: Bacteria > Actinomycetota > Thermoleophilia > Solirubrobacterales > Solirubrobacteraceae > Palsa-465. The sequence continues at coordinate 221,187 of CAVYRI010000012.1, forward strand.
GAAGGCGTGCGGCTACCCGATTCCAAAGAACTGATCCAGCTCTCAGGGAGGCGCTGTCGCGAACATGCTCCCGCTATGACCTCCTCGAGAGCCGTAGTTAGCCGCGCGTGACTGCCACGTGAGTCGGGCTGTGGTGTGTCGAAGTCACCAGCGCCCCGACGTCGCACGCGTGAAAGCTGCGGGCAGGGCCGGGGAGCGCGATCCGTGTGCGTGACGGGACCTCTAGCTGAAGCGGTGAGCCGCCGCTGCTCGTCTCGTCTGAATTGCGGGCAAAGCAAGTGACCGAGAGCAGGACGACCACGTGGTGCTGCACGGTACCGCTGAGCACGAGCGTCAGCTTCCGCGGGTGAATCAGAAACTTGTTGACGCGCGCCACGATGGGCGCGGTCGGCTGAGTGTCTGGCCCCGTCGTCCCAGCGGGCGGCTTCGCTCCTTTGTAGCGGTAGCGGTGGATCGTCCGGGTCGTTTGGCAGTGCTCGCGGCTGTTGCATGTGGTTGTCACCGTCACAGCCACGCACCGGTGAGTATGGGCGCTGCACGAGGCGCCGGCGCTGGAGGTGTCGCTCATGCCGCCCAAGCGCAGCAGACGCCGCAGGAACGAGACCTCCCCGACGATGTCTGGGATCAGCGAGACGGGGCGGGTCAGGGTCGCGGTGGCCGCGCCGCTCTCGGTCACGGCCGTGGGAAAGTGGGCAGCGAACTGCCTGCGTAATTCGCCGGCCGTTGGGGGTCGACGTGTCGTCGGGACCGACAGCGCTGCTGGCGCCGTGGCGAGATTGCGGGCGACCGAGACGGTGAACACGTGGCCGTTGGCGAGCCTATAGGTGATCGCGCTCACGCCATCGGGGACGAGCACCAAGCGGGCTCCGGAGCTAGAGAACGGATGGCCGAGCGCACCGACGTACCCCGCCAGGACCGTCTCGCTCTGGCATACAGCGGCTGTGACGGCGAGCGTGCTGGTCAGTTTGGGAGTCACCGCGCCCGCCCGTGACGCGCCCAACGGTGCGCTGGGCTCAGGGTGCGTCGAGATCATGCATACACCAGGGCCGGTCCCGGTCGTCTGGGCCTGGAGCGCGAGGAGCGCCCCCGCGCCAGCGAACTGCGGGAGGCGCATGCATCCAGCGGGCAAGGTCAGCGCAGCCGTTCTCGCCGGCACCGCATACACGGCGGCGTGCGAGCCGGTCTGCGTCAACCGCACCGCAGCGGACGGGTCATAGGTGACCGCGCCCACGGCAGCGAGCACCTTACGGAGCCCCGAGACGCCTGGAAGCGCGTCGGCGTCTGTCCTCGTCTGGCGAAGGATCGCGAAATGCGACACCACCTGCGGATCGGCACTGCCCAGCACCGGCTTTGCCGAACTGCGTCCCAGTCCGGCCACGAGCCTCACACAATGGTCCAGAAGCCGCGAGTTAGAACGGCCGTGTGCGATCGCGTCCACGGGCGACGCCGTACCGACAGCGAGAATCCCGGCTGCCGCGAAGCCAGTGACCGCCGTCAACAGGACGACACGGGTAGACCGCAACGACATCAGCCACCCAGACTATCCCCTTGAGAGGTCTCCGGAGCCCGCCCGATCCCACCCCCGGGCCGGGTCCACGGATCCATCCATAGCGACCCTTCGGCATCGCAACCCGCAATATCAACGCGACCATGGCCTCGGGCTAGGTCAAGCGCGGTCGCGACTCGAGCCAAGCGCAGCGGTATGCGAGCCGGTCAGAACGCCGAACCTGGGTTAGCTGCGCGCTGACCCTGGAGCGTTCCAGCGGTCAACGAAGGCCTGTGAGGTCCCTCCCTAGCCGTGGCCATTCCAGATGCCGACCGCGAAGCAGTCACTGCCGGAGACGCACGAAACTCCGCTGCGAAAGGTGTCGCGAACATTCGGCGATGCCGTGAGAGACCACCGTTCCCCGTTCCAACTCTCTGTAAGACGAGCGCCTGCGGCTCCAAGTTCATACCGAGCGCCGACTGCCTGCGCGCGCGGCGTGATGCACACGACACAGCGAGCAGGGCGGCGTTGCCGGCTGACCGTGGGTTCGGGGTCTTCTGTAGCGACCACGACGACCCGCCCGTCGCTCCGCCAGGGGCCGGACCTTTCCGTACGGTAGGGGCCTTGGCCTTTCGAACCTCCGCATCGGATCGATCGAGCAACGTGTGCGGGTGATCGCCCCCGCGACCGGGCTATGCCTCTGCCCCTTCGAGACGACAATCGCCGGCTGTCACGTGTCCCACCGGGCGGTGCGCCTGGGTCTCGTAGTCAAGTCTGGAGAGCTCGCTGCACTCCGCTCCGCACTGATCGCACACCAACACCAGGCGCAGTTGACCCGTATCGCGGAGATACCGGCTCATACCGCTGCATGTTCCTGAGTGATCGCACGTCAGCGTCATCTACCGCTACTAACGGGCGCGCGATCACGTAACTGTCACCGGGCTGAGCCGCGGGCGGCATCCTGGAGACGAAGGCTCTGCTCGTCAATCCGGCTAGTCAGCCCACCAGTCGCGCTGGCCGGCGACGTCCTCACGTCGAGCTTCGCCGAGGCTGGGCGCGCCGATCACAAGAATCTCAAGGCCCTCCGGCCCGGCCTCATAGCCTCGCCACGTACCGGCTGGGACGCGCACCGCGTCCCATTGCTTGAGTTCGACGATCTCGTCGTCGACCTTCATCCGCCCGCTCCCGCCCACGACCACGTACACCTCCTCCTGCTTCTTGTGCGTGTGGCCGTACGGGTCTGTCCCAGGAAGTGTGTAGGCATGAACGAAAGAGATCGTCATGCCAACAACGAGAAGCAGAACGCTGAAGAGCAGGACCGAGCTGGAGCGCGTCCGGGAGCTTGAGGCTCTCGGGTTGGGGATCGCGACGGGGTTGCCCGGCGACGATCGCAGCGAGCTCGTAGAGCGAGCGGAGATTGGCGCTGGGCAAGCTCGGCGCGGCGCGCCCGCCGCCGGCCCCCCGGCCGAGGTGATCGATCGTGCTGTGGACGGTGCGTCTGACCGACGTCGGGTGCATGCTGCGCTCGGGATGCCAGCTGGCCGGCGGATCAGCAACGAGGTGATCGACGAGCTGCTCGCCGGCGCCTCGACAGAGGAGGAGATCGCCGGGCCCGGCGGGCTGCTCGCCGAGCTGACCAAGCGCCTGGTGGAGCGCGCGATGGAGGTCGAGCTGACCGATCATCTCGGCTATGAGCCGCATCAGGAGCCGCCCGGCGGGACAGGGAACACGCGCAACGGATCGACGGCGAAGACGCTGATCTGCGAGCACGGCCCGGTCGGGATCGAGACCCCCCGCGATCGCGACGGCAGCTTTGCGCCGAAGATCGTTCGCAAGCGCCAGCGCCGCTTTGAGGGGTTTGACGACAAGATCCTCGCGCTCTACAGCCGCGGGCTGTCAGTCCGCGACATCTCCGCGCACCTCGAGGAGATCTACGGCGTGAGCGTCGGCCGCGACCTGATCTCGCGGGTCACCGACGGCGTGATGGACGACGTCCGTGAATGGGCCAAGCGGCCGCTGGAGGACATCTACCCGATCGTGTTCCTCGATTGCATGGTCCTGAAGATCCGCGACGGCGGCAGCATCCAGCGCCGCGCGCTCTACCTCGCGCTCGGCGTCACGCTCGACGGCGACCGCGACGTGCTCGGCATGTGGTTCCAAGAGACCGAGGGCGCGAAGTTCTGGATGCAGGTCCTGACCGACCTCAAGCAGCGCGGCGTCTCAGACATCCTGATCTGCTGCGTCGACGGGCTGACCGGGTTCCCCGAGGCGATCGAAGCTGTCTTCCCGATGACGACCGTCCAAACGTGTCTGGTGCACCTGATCCGCTCAAGCCTCAAGTACGTCCCGCGCCGTGAGCGCGAGCAGGTCGCCCGCGACCTCAAACCGATCTACACCGCCAAAGACGCCGACCAGGCGCACGCCGAGCTCGAGACCTTCGACGAGAAGTGGGGGCAACGGTTCCCGGTCATCACCCAGGGATGGCTGAACGCCTGGGAGCACGTGATCCCGTTCCTCGCGTTCCCCGACGAGGTCCGCCGCGTGATCTACACGACGAACGCGATCGAGGCGCTCAACCGCCAGCTGCGCAAGGCGATCAAGACCAAGGGCAGCTTCCCCAACGAGGAGGCGGCTCGCAAGCTCGTCTACCTCGCGCTCCAGAACGCAGTCCCGCAATGGACGAAAACCCGGAACTGGACGACAGCGCTGCTCGCGTTCAAGATCCACTTCGGTGATCGCGTCCCGGACGGTGCAAACTGACAATCACACGTTGACACTCTCGGAGTCACCATTAACCTATCCATCAGCCGCCTACACAGTTTTCACGACGCCCTCGGCCGTACGGAAAGATGTCATGTCCCGGTTTGGCGTGACCCGGCGATGAAGGTGGCCGGTACTCCGCGTCGAACGGCGTTGTAGGCGCGCGCGGATTGCGGCCGCGCGGCCGGCCAATCGAAGAGGAGGTACCGACCGTGGCTCACGGTAGGCGATGGGCCGGGCTGACCGCTGGCGTGAGCAGGCGTGTTGGCGGTGTGGGCTTCGAGGGGAGGTGAGGTCATGTCGTTGGTGATGGGCTTGGATCAGCATCGGGCGCAGATTTCGGCCGAGTGGATCGAGACGGTCACCGGGGAGGTCTCGCGCGCGCGGGTGGCGCCGGCGGACCGGCTCGCGGTCCGTCGGTTTTTGGCGCAGTTCAAGGGCCAAGCGCTCGAGGTCGCGTTGGAGGCGACCACGGGGTGGAGGTTCGTGGTCGAGGAGCTGGCGCGTGTCGGCGCGGAGGTGCATCTGGCCGAGCCGGCGGAGGCAGCGGCATTGAAGGGCAAGAAGAGGCGCGCCAAGACCGACTGGCCTGACGCCCGGCATCTGCGCGAGCTGTTGCTGATCGGCCGGCTGCCCGAGTCGTGGATCCCGCCCGCGCACATCCTGGATCTGCGGGCGCGGGTCCGTACGCGGCATCTGCTCTCTCACCAGAAGACCGAGTGGCAGCAGCGGATGCACGCCGTCCTGTATCACCACGGGTTCCCGCAACGTCGCAACGTGCTCAGCGTCGTCAACCGCGAATGGCTCGCTGGTCTGGCGCTCCCGGCCGCGGCGCGCGAGCAGCTGACCATCGCGCTGCACGTCGTCGACGCGCTCGATCAGCGGCTGATCCCGTTTGATCGCGAATTGCGCGCGTTCGCCCGCGCCCAGGCCGGCTGCCGCGCGCTGATCGCGCAGCTGAATGGAGTCGGGGAGCTGACCGGGGTCACGATCCTCGCCGAGCTCGGCGACGCGCGCCGCTTTGCCAACTCCCGCGACGTCGTCCGCTACTCGGGCCTGGATATCACCGTCTATCAGTCCGATGCTCACCGCGCGCCCGGGCATCTCTCCCGTCAAGGACCACCCGCGTTGCGCTGGGCGCTGTATGAAGCCGCGCAGCGCGCCCGGTTCCCGGCCAGCCCCGACCGCGCCTACTACCTTCAGCTCGCCGAGCGGATCGGCGGCAACCGCGCGTGCCTTGCGCTCGCGCGGAAGCTGCTCAAACGCAGCTACCACATCCTCAAAGCCCTCGGCGACCAGGCACTCACACCCGTCGCCTGACCCGTTGTCACGCGGCAAGCCCCAGATCACCCGATGAACCGCGGCCAGCTCCCGGCGAGATCGCTGCCGACCCGCTCAGACGGAGACGGCCCAGAAAGAATGAGCGGCCGCACCCCATCTGCCGGAACACCCCATCACACATCATGTCGCCGACCCGGTAGCCAACCCGAGTCGAGTGCCGAAGTAAGCCTGGGCGTCCGCGGACACACCCCATCCCTCAAACGCGCCCACGCACCACCACACCCCCCAGACCCAGAAACATCAACGCGGGTTGACACCGGCCCACGGGACAAGTAAGCGATAGCCGGGCGGTCCAGCAACCTCCAGCGCCTCGCTGAGCCGCTGGAGATGGACAGCGTTCGGCTCGTGGCGGGACTGCCGGTCTCAGGCCGGTTGGCGCTCGAGCACGCGGATGTCGTGAGCGAGATCCTCGGGCGTCAGCTGGTCGGCAGCGAACCCGACCCGCTCGAGCCCGCGCTTGTCGATCAGCAGCACGAAGGTCGAGTGATCGATGTGGGGAGTGACCGGCTGAATCGCATAGTCGTGCCAGACCCGGCGCATGACCGGCATCGGGCCGTTGACGAACGCCATCCGCCCGGTCATGTCATGGCGGGCGAGGAACGCGTTGCGGTGGGCGACGGTGTCCTGGCCCGGCTCGACACTGACCCCGATCGTCGGCACGCCGCGGCCGTCATTGGGAAGATCGTTGAGCGCGCCCTTGATCTGTTCGACCATGAACGGGCACGTGTCATGGCACAGCGAATGAATGAACGTCAGCACGACGACCTTGCCCCGGAAATGAGACAGGGTCACCCGCTGGCCGCTCTGATCGACGAGCGAGAAGTTCTTGGCGTGCAGTCCGGGCGGCATCGTCGGACCGTCGAACGGCGATTTGGTGACCGCCGCCGGGGCCGGCGACGACCCTCCCTTGTCGGCGACAAGGACACCGCCAATCGCAGCCAGCAGACCGACCAGGACGATGATCAGCAGACGCTGGACCTTCGCGCTCGCCGTCATAGCCCGATTCTTTCACGCCGTCTGCGTCGCGGCCGCCACACATGGGGAGCCTTGAGTTGATGGACCCCGGCCGAGAGCTCTCACGCCTGCTCAGGCCGTACATTGCCGACGAGCGTGTGCTGGAGGCGATCGCATCGGTCCCGCGCGAGCGGTTCGTCGCCGAGCATGATCTCGAGCGCGCATACGACAACATCGCGCTCCCGATCGACTGCGGCCAGACGATCTCGCAGCCGCTCGTGGTCGCCCGGATGCTCGAGCTGCTTGAGCCGGCGCCCGGCGATCGCGTGCTCGATATCGGAACCGGATCCGGCTACCACGCGGCGCTGCTGTCGACGCTGACCGCAGCCGTCTGGACGATCGAGCGCCACCCCGAATTGAGCGCGCAGGCAGAGCGGACGCTTGCCGAGCTCGGGATCAGCAACGTGACCTGCATCGTCGGCGATGGCTCACGCGGCCTCGAGGACGAGGCGCCGTTCGATGCGATCAACGTCGCCGCGGCGACTGGGCTCGAGCTCCCGCCGGCGCTCGTCGCGCAGCTCGCGGTCGGGGGCCGGCTGGTGGCACCGGTCGGCAAGCGCCGCCAGCACCTGGTCCGCGTCCGGCGGACCACGGAGGGCCTGCTGCGCGACCGTCTTGACCCGGTCAGGTTCGTGCCGCTCGTTCGTGACCGTCGCGATTGCTGAACGCCTCGGGGGCGCCGAGGCGCGTCCGCATGACGTCGATCGCGACCGGGTTGCTGTCGACGAGCACAAAGTGACGCCCGAGCTCGCGGCACACGGCACCGAGCGTGCCCGAGCCCGCGAACGGGTCCAGGCACCAACCGCCGGGACGCGATGAAGCGGCCACCATCCGGCGCAGGACGCCCTCGGGCTTCTGGGTCGGATACCCGGTCTTCTCGCGGCCGTTGGTCGGAACGATCGTGTGAAACCAGACGTCGGTTGGCCGCTTGCCGCGTGCGGCCTTCTCGGCGCTCACCAGCCCCGGCGCCATGTAGGGCTCGCGGTCGACCGCGTCGGCATCGAAGTAGTGCCCGCCGGGCGTCCGCACGTAGACCAGGATCGTGTCGTGCTTGGCGGGCCACCGCCGCCGCGGCTTGGCGCCGTAGTCGTAGGCCCAGATCAGCTCGTTGAGGAACGCGTCACGTCCAAAGATCTCGTCGAGCAGCAGCTTGCAGTAGTGGGCCTCGCGGTAGTCGATGTGGAAGTACAGCGTCCCGTGGGGCGCCAGCAGCTCGCGCGCCCGGGCAAGACGCGGCTCCAGAAAGGCCAGATAGTCGCCGAACTCGTCCTCGTAGCTCAATGACCGCAGCAGCCGTGTGCGTGTAGCGCCGGCCGCCGAAACCCGTTCGCGAGGCGCTCGGGTCATGCGTGGCGGCGAGCGTGTGCCGTTGCTGGGCTCGGCCCGTGTTGAACGGAGGATCCATGTACACCAGGTCGAATCTGGCTGGCGGCAGGCGATCGAGTGCGTGCTGATTGTCACCAACCAGCACCAGGTCGTCATCGAGCTCGAAATCCCCGTCTACCGGTTGAATTTCCATAATTTCCCAACGTATCGCGGGTGGCGGTCAATGGCCCGCAGCCGCTAGGATCACGGGTGGTGGTTTCCGACCTCTATACGCGTCTGCGCGCTTCTGCACACGCCGGAAAGATCACGCGCTACGCGATCGGCTCCGTCGTCGCGCTGGTCACCAGCATCGTCGTGTTCGCGGTGATGTACGTGCTCGGCATCAACACGACGATCTGCTCGATCGGCGCATTCGTCGCCGGCGCGATCCCGAACTGGATCCTCAACCGCCGCTGGGCGTGGAAGATCCGGGGCCAGGTCTCGATCATGCGCGAGATCGTCGGCTACATCGCGATCTCGATCGCCGTGCTCGTGATGTCGTCGGCGGCCACCGGCTGGACGTCGTCTGAGGTCCAGTCGATCCCGGCCCACCACGGGATCCGCGTGCTACTGGTGACGGCCGCCTACGTCGCGGTGCAGGCCTTCTTCTTCGGGGTCAAGTACCTCGTCTACGAACACTGGGTGTTCGCAGGCAAGTCCCGCTTCCGGGCCGCGTTGCGGTCGCGCCACCAGGTGTGGACCGCCGCCCGGGCGAACCGGACCCCGTAGCCGAAGTTCCCACCCTTCTTGGTCGCGGTCGCGTGCTTGCCGCGATCGCGCATCGTTGTCGGCACCTCAGCGAGCCTGAAGCCGTTCATGGCCGCGCTGATCATCAGCTCCGATGCCTGGTACTGAGGCTGCTCCAGCGTCACCGCGGCGGTCACCTCCGAGCGCATCGCCCGCAGCCCGCAGGCGGGGTCGGTGATCCGGTGGCGGATCAGGATGCTGATCATCGCGCCGAACACGATCACCCCCGCGTGGCGGGTCGCGTCGGTCGTCAGCTCGGTGCCAAGCCGCCGCGAGCCCGACACGAAGTCGGCGCTGCCGTTCTGGATCGGCTCGATCAGCCGCGCGATCTCGTCAGCCTCGTACTGGCCGTCGGCATCGATCGTCACGATCAGTTTCGCCCCGCGGGCGCGGGCGAGCCAGTAGCCGAGCCGCAGCGCCGCGCCCTGGCCGCGGTTGACGGACACGTCGCAGACCAGCGCCCCGGTCCGTAGCGCCTCCTGCGCGGTTGCGTCCTTGGCCCCGTCGACGACGACGATCGCCTCAGTCTGGAGTCCACCGGCTTCGGGCGGAATCCCGGCGATCACGTGCGCGACTGTCGGCTCCTCGTTGTAGGCCGGGACGACGACCGCGAGCGGCGCACCTGCGCCGGCCGGATTGGCGGTCAAAAACGCCCGCGCGGCATCGCGCTCGACAACCTCGAGCTCCTCGTAGCGCGGCACGGCCGCCACGGACTCGGGGTCCGCGAGCGTCATGACGCGGCGCCTCCCGCCACGGCCGGCTGCTCGATCTCGGCCGTCGACCACTCGTCCCAGACCCCGACCAGGCCGTCTGACAGCTGCGGGAACTTCGGAGACCACCCGGCGGCGTGAGCGCGGCTCGGATCGACGATCACCGCCGGCATCTCGCCCGCCTTGGCGGGCCCGTGCTGGACGGAGATCTCCGCCCCGCTGACCGCGCGAACCGCGTCAACCACCTCGAGCACCGACAGCGACGAGCCCGAGCCGATCACCATCGGCCCCGCCCACTTCTCGTCGAGCAGCGCCAGCCGCATCGCGGCGACCACATCGTGCGCGTGCACGTAGTCACGGACCTGGGTGCCGTCACCGTAGATCTCAAACGTCGTACCGAGCCGTATGCAGCGCATCAGCCGGGCGACGATGCTGTCCTTTGCCTGCATCCCGGGGCCGTAGACGTTGGTCAGACGGATACAGGCGCAGCGCAGTCCGTAGGAGGCCGTGTAAGCCGACATCATCATCTCCCCGGCGGCCTTGGTCGAGCCGTACGGGGTGAGCGGGTTGAGCACGCAGGCCTCGGAGATCTTCGGCGCCGTCATCGGCCCGGTGACCGCGTTGGTGGTGGCGAACGCCAGTGACGTCACGCCGGCCGCGCGGCCGGCCTCGAGCACGTTGAACGTCCCGGCGACGTTTGTCTGGTACGTCAGCACCGGGTGCTCGAGCGACCGCAGGACTGAGGTCACCGCCGCCAGATGGACGATCGAGTCAAAGCCGCCGTCGAAGGCGCGGTCAACCGCCTCCCGGTCGCGGATGTCACCGATCACAGTGTCGACCGATGGATCGGGATGTGGCTTGAGGTCGAGCACCCGCACGCGGGCGCCGCCGGAGGTCAGCTCTGAAACCACGTGGCGGCCGATGAAACCCGCGCCGCCCGTGATCAGGACGCGCCTGCCCTGCATCGATTGTGTCGGCGCCCCTGAAGCGGCTGGGCTCACTTCGCCCGCGCGAGCTCGCTCGACGTGCGGGGGAGCTCGCTCGTCGTCTCGGCCCACTTGACCGTCGGACGAATCGCGGCGAGGTCGACGCGGTCGCGGTGGCGCTCGACCACGTCAAACAGGTGGTCGATCAGCGTCATCGACAGCAGCGTCGGGTTCAGGCCGAGGCCCTCGAGCGCCGTGTGAACGACGTTGTAGTAATGGTCGTAGATCTCGACGCGGGGGTTCTCGGTGTGCTCGATCGTCGCCTCGCCGGGGTACTCGTTGGCGATCGTCTCGGCGATCTGGTTGATCGACAGTGACTCCGTCATCTGGTTGAAGACGCGGAACTCTCCCCGATCGGCGGGGTTCTCGGAGGCGAGCCGGATGCACTCGACCGTGTCAACGATGTTGATCAGGCCGCGGGTCTGCGAGCCGTTGCCGTACACGGTCAGCGGATGGCCGAGCACCGCCTGGATCACCATCCGGTTGAGCACCGTGCCGAACACGGCGTCGTAATCGAAACGGGTCGCAAGGCGATCGTCGAGCTTGGTCTGCTCGGTGTCGGCGCCGTAGACGACGCCCTGGTTGAGGTCGGTCGCGCGTAGGCCCCAGATCCGGCAGCCGAACTCGATGTTGTGGCTGTCATGAACCTTGGAGCAGTGGTAGAAGGAGCCGGGCTTCTTGGGGTAGATCATCCGATCCTTGCGGCCCTTGTGCTCGATCTCGATCCAGCCCTCTTCGATGTCGATGTTGGGCTGGCCGTACTCGCCCATCGTGCCGAGCTTGACGAGGTGGATGTCACGGTCGATGTCGGCGATCGCGTACATCACGTTGAGGTTGCCGACGACGTTGTTGGTCTGGGTGTAGACCGCGTGCGCCTGCGAGATCATCGAGTACGGGGCGGCACGCTGCTCGGCGAAGTGTACGATCGCCTCGGGATGGAAGTCGCGCACCATCTCGTGCACGAACTCCGCGTCGCAGAGATCGCCGACGTAGGACTTGATCTGGATTCCACCGACCTCGCCCCAAGCGGCGATGCGCTCGTCGAGCGTCATGATCGGCACCAGGCTCTCGACGCCCATCTCGACGTCGTAGCCGCGGCGGGCGAAGTTGTCGTTGACCGCTACTTCATGTCCCTTAGCGGACAGATGCAATGCGGTCGGCCACCCGAGGTACCCGTCACCGCCAAGAACCAGGATTTTCATTCAGACGCTCCAATGCCTTCCATCGACTAAAGATCTTCGGCGTTCGCGGCCTGCCTCAGGCGGATAGGCAGTCAGCCGTTGCAGTCTTGCTCACCCGCGAGCGCACGAGAATAGACCACCGGGCGGACCGTGGCCCGCCGGTGAACTTGCGCAGCATACGCGATCTGGGGCCATTTCGTGGCGTCGGCGCCGATCGCTGCTACCTTCGGCGCTCCCGTGTCGGAGCAGACGTTTCCCACGCGCGGGCCGTTGCCTGACGGCCTCGCGGCCGATTCGAGCGTTCGCAGCTATCGCGAGACTGTGTCGCGTTTCGCGTACCGCTACCGCTGGCCGCTCGGCGCCGTCGCGCTGCTGCTGATCTCGACCGTTGTCATGCTCTGGGCCCGCGCGCGCCCCGGCTATGACCCCTATGGATGGCTGGTCTGGGGCCGGCTGACGATCCATCTCAAGCTCGACACCAACGGCGCCCCGTCCTGGAAGCCGCTGCCGTACCTGTTCACGGTGCCCTACGCGATTTTCGGCAAGCACGCGCTCTTCTTGTGGATCGTGACCGCGTACGCGTTCTCGCTGGCCGGGCTCGTGTTCGCGTGGCGGGTTGCGTTCTGGCTCGTGCGAGCGCCGGGCGAGCGTCGCTACGGCGCCTACGCGGCCGGGCTGGTCGCGGCGCTGGCGCTGCTCGGGATCGAGGACTACATGCATTCGATCCTGAGCGCCGAGTCCGACACGATGATCGTGGCGCTCTGTCTGGCTGCGGTCGACTGCATCATCTGCCGCCGTTACCGGTGGGCCTTCTGGTGCTGGTGGCTGGCCGCGCTCGGCCGGCCCGAGGTGTGGGCGCCGATGGCGGTCTACGTCGTCTGGGCTTGGCGGACGATGCCCGCGATGCGACGCCAGATGATCGTCGGGCTCGTCCTGATCCCCGTCCTGTGGCTCGGGATCCCGGCGATCAGCTCCAAGAGCCCGTTCTCGGCCGCCTCGCTCGCCGAGGGCTCGCCGCGCGCGATCCACGGCAACAAGATCACCGGCACCTTCAGCCGCTTCTGGGAACTCAATGCGGCGTCGATCAAGATCGCGGCCCTGCTGGCGACCGTGATGGCGATCATCCGCCGTGACCGGCCGGTCCTGCTGCTGGCCGGTGGGGTGGTGCTGTGGGTGATCGTCGAGGCAGCGTTCGCGCTGCACGGGTGGCCGGCGGTGCCGCGCTATCTCTACGAGGCCGGCGCCGGGGTGTGCGTGCTCGCCGGGGTGTTCATCGGCCGTGTGATTCTCGACGCCGGTTCGATCCTCGAACGGGTCGGGCTCAAGGCCTCGCCGCGACTCGCGGGCTGGGCGGCGGCCGCGGTGGTTGCGATCTTCGCGATCTCGCTGGTTCCGGCCGCCCACGGGCGGATCAACATCGAGCGCGCCGACCTCACCGCTCAGCGGGCGCGGACCGACGAGATCAACCTGCTGGCGGCGGTCGTCAACCGCCTCGGCGCCTCGCGGATCCTCGCCTGCGGCAAGCCCAACATCGGGATCGCGTGGCAGAGCATCCTCGCCTGGGATCTCGGCACCAACACCGGCGTCCTGTATTTCAGCCGCAAGGCCGAGAACGAGCACCCGAAGCCGATCGTGAACATGTACGCCCACTCCTACGGGTGGGAGTTCTTCCCCAGCAACTGGCAGAACGCCACCCAGGCGGCGCGCTGCAAGGGCCTGACCTTCCGCACGTGAGCTCCGCGTCGCGTCGCAGCACGCGGGGGCGCCGGCTCAGCGTGCAGCAGCGTCGCGTCCGCGTTGGCGCACTGGTCGCCGTCGTCCTGCTGGTGATCGCGCTGGTCGCGAGCACGCTCGGTGGCAGCTCGGTGCCCAAGCCACCCCGTGCCGGCGTCGCGGCGGCGGCCGGCGGCGGCGATCCGTTCGGCTACTCCCCGGCGCGCGAGGCCGACTACGTCGCGCGAGCGACCGCCGGAAACGCCCACGTGCTGTTCGTCAAGAGCCCGGACGGCGCACTGGCGACGGCGGCGCGCGTGGCCGCCTTTCGCCCGCTGATCAACCGCGTCACGGCGGGCAGCGGGATCGACCCGAACCTGCTCGAGGCGCTCGTGTTCGTCGAGAGCGCCGGACGGCCGCAGGTGATCGCGGGCAGCGATGCCGCCGACGCCGCCGGGCTGACGCAGATCCTCGCCCAGACCGGCCAGTCGCTGCTCGGAATGCACATCAACCTGGCCAGGAGCCGGCGTCTGACGGCCGAGATCAACGCGGTCGCCTCGGGCGAGAACGGCGGTCGCCTCGGCCCGCTGCTGGCGCGCCGGGCCTCGATCGATCAGCGCTTCGATCCTCCGGCGGAGCTCGCCGCGACCGTGCGCTACCTGAAGTTCGCCGAGGGTCAGTTCGGCCGCGAGGACCTGGCGATCGAGTCCTACCACATGGGAGTCGGCAACCTGCACCAGGTTCTGAGCGACTACAACGGCGGCCATCCGGTCCCCTACGCACAGCTCTACTTCGACACCTCGCCGGGCCACCATCGCATGGCCTACAACCTGCTGGCGGGGTTCGGCGACGACTCGTCGCTCTACTACTGGCGGGTGCTCGGTGCCGAGCAGATCATGCATCTGTACCGCAGCGACCGCGGGGCGCTGGTCAAGCTCTCGCGGCTGCAGGGGCGATCCGGTTCGGACGCCGAGGTGCTGCATCCGCCCGGTCAGCCGCCGCCGTTCGCGAGCCCCAGCGCGCTGTCTGCCGCCTACCAGAGCGGGGCCGTCGTGCCGCTGCCGAGCAACGCCTCCAAGCTGGGGATCGCGATCGACCCGGCGATCGGTTCGCAGGCGGGCAAGGTGGGCGCGCCGGCGGCGCTGTACCGAGGCCTGCGCCCGGACGCGCTGCGGATGCTGATCGAGCTCGCCGCCCGCGTCCGCGCGCTGTCAGGCGGCGCCGAGCCGCTGCGGCTCTACAGCGCCGTCAGCGACGCCCGCTACCAGCACCAGACCGGCGAGCACTTCGCGGCCGCGACCAACGGCTACTCGTTCCAGATCGAGCGCCGCTATGTCAGCGGCGCTCAGGCAGGAGCGTTTCAGGCGATGCTCGACCGGCTCCAATCGCTGAACCTGATCGCCTGGGCGCGCGAGCCGCGGGTGATCGACGTGACCGTCGCCTCCGACGCGGGCCGCTGGCTTCACTGAGCGGCCGCCGTCCGCGCTGTGTAGGTTGGCGAGCGTGACCGAAGCGATCCGCACCCCCGAGGGCCGGCTCGACGGCCTCTCGGACTTCCCCTATGCGCCCGAGTGGCGGCAGTTCGACGGACTGCGCCTGGCCCACATCGACGAGGGCGATGGCGACCCGGTGATCTTCCTGCACGGTGAACCGACCTGGTCCTACCTCTGGCGCAAAGTGATCGTCCCGGTCCGTGACGCGGGCCATCGCTGCATCGCGCCGGACCTGCCCGGGTTCGGGCGGTCAGACAAGCCGGCCGACATCGACTGGTACACGTACGACCGCCACACCGAGGCGATCGCGACGCTGCTCGAGGAGCTCGAGATCCGCGACGCCACGATCGTCGTGCACGACTGGGGCGGACCGATCGGGCTGCGGGTCGCGGTCGAGCACCCCGACCGCGTCGGCAAGATCGTGATCCTCGACACAGGGCTGTTCACCGGCTACCAGGAGATGACGACGGCGTGGAACATGTTCCGCGACTTCGTCGCCCGGACCGAGGATCTGCCGGTCGGCTTCCTGGTTCGTGGTGCGTGCAAGCGCGACCCCGGCGATCAGGTGATCGCTGCCTACGAGGCCCCGTTTCCGAATGCCGCATCGAAAGCCGGAGCGCGAGCGTTCCCGCTGATCCTGCCGACGAGCCCCGGCGCCCCCGGCGCCGAGGCCGGTCGGCGGGTGCTCGAGGCGCTGCGCTCCGATCAGCGCAGCAAGCTGATCATGTGGGCCGACTCCGATCCCGTACTGCCGCTCGAGACCGGCCGCCGGTTCGCGGCCGCGCTCGGGTCAGAGGTCACGCACGTGATCGGTGACTCCAGCCACTTCCTGCAGGAGGACGCCGGCGCCCAGATCGGCAGCCTGATCGCCGACTGGCTGGGCGTGGCCTAGACGGTCTCGGGGGCGGGCTCAGGCTGGGTGGCGGGCTCGGGCTCGGCTCCGGCCTCGTCTGGCGTCTGCGCCGGCTCGGCCTGCGCGGCGGCCGGGCCGGCGAACGGACCGGCCTCGGTCTGAGCCAGCCGCTGCTCGTAGGCGCTGCGCTTGGAGCGATCGGCTGACAACAGCACCCGGTCGCTGCGGATCGCGTGCGTGAACAGGTCCATCGCCTTGGTCGTCATCAGCCCCCGCATCCTGAACGTGGCGCCGAGCGACTTCGGCACGAAGACCTCGTACCGCCCGGACTGCAGCGCCTCGACGATCCCGTTGGCCACGTCCTCGGGTTCGGCGGTCTTGAACCCTCGCGGCTGCGGCAGACCCGAGTACAGGTCGGTGTTGACGCCGATCGGCATCACGACCGTCACGCTGATGCCCTTGCGCAGCACCTCGCCGCGGATCGCCTCACTGAGGCCGACCACGGCATGCTTGGTCGCGGAGTAGGTCGCCCCGCCTGGAGCGCCGTATTTGCCCGCGCTCGAGGCGATGTTGACCAGATGGCCGCTGCCACGCGGCAGAAAGCGCTCCAGCGCCAGCTTCGAGCCGAGGATCACGCCGCGGAGGTTGATGTCGATCATCCTGTCGGCGGTCGCGTCGCTCTCCTCCACGAACGGCCCGACGGGCATGATGCCGGCGTTGTTGACCAACACGTCGAGCGGGCCCAGCCGCTGCTCAACCTGCTCGAGAAAGCGCTCGAAGCTCGCGCGCTCGGTGACGTCGAGCGCGAGCCCGATCGCCCCGCCGCCGAGCTCTCTGGCGGACTGCTCGGCGAGCTCTGAATCGATGTCGCCGATCCCGACCCGCGCTCCCTGCACGATCAGCGCGGCAGCCGTCGCGCGCCCGATTCCCCTCGCTCCGCCGGTGACTGCGACAACCTTTCCGGCGAGCGAGCGTGGAGCTTTCGACACTGGTGCTTCCTCCTGACGTCAGATGCGGTGGCTCTGCAGACGGTACCGCTCGACGCGCGCCGGCGGCGACTGGCTGGCCGGCCAAGCAATGACCACTAAGCTCCAGGCCCGGATGGCGGAGTTCACGTTCGACGGACAGAGCCTCGCGTACACGGTCCACGGCGATGGGGACCGCACCACCGTCCTGCTGCCGGGCCTGCTGATGTCCCAGAAGATGCAGATTCCGATGGCGCGTGCGCTCGCACGGCGCGGCAGCCGCGTGGTCACGATGGACCCGCTCGGCCATGGCCAGTCCGACCGCCCGTTGCAGAGCTGG
This sequence comes from uncultured Solirubrobacterales bacterium, assembly GCA_963770885.1. Taxonomy (GTDB): domain Bacteria; phylum Actinomycetota; class Thermoleophilia; order Solirubrobacterales; family Solirubrobacteraceae; genus Palsa-465. The sequence continues at coordinate 238,141 of CAVYRI010000012.1, forward strand.
CGCTATTCGATGGCCTCGTTCGCCGACCAGACGCTCGCGCTGCTCGATCACCTCGAGCTCGAGCGGGCGATCGTCGGCGGCACCTCGCTGGGCGCCAACATCACGCTCGAGCTCGCCTCGCGCGCACCGGAGCGTATCCAGGGGATGCTGATCGAGATGCCGGTGCTCGACAACGCGATCCCCGCCTGCGGGGCGGCGTTCACACCGCTGCTGATGGCGTTCAAGTTCGGCCAGCCGGTGATGAGCACGATCGCGAGGGCGGCCCGCTTGGTGCCGCGCACGACGGTCCCATTCCTGGCCGAGCTTTGGCTGGACCTGCTCGCGCAGGAGCCCGAGCCGAGCGCCGCGGTGCTCGGGGGAATCCTGTACGGGCGCGTCGCCCCCGATCACAACGAGCGCACGACGTTGCAGGCGCCAGCGCTCGTGATCGGCCACCCGCGCGATCCCGTGCACCCGTTCTCGGACGCCGGAATGCTCGCCTCCGAGCTCCCCAACGCGCGCCTGGTTCAGGCCAACTCGGTGCTCGAGCTGCGGATGCGGCCCGAGCGGCTGACCCGCACGATCGCCGAGTTCGTCGACGAGTGCTGGGACGGGGTCGCGGCCGCCGCCTAAAGCCCCCCGGCGACCCAGGCCGGGTGACTAGCCTGAGCTGGACAGCATCGAGTGAAAGGCATCGCATGGACTACCGCCCACTTGGAACCTCCGGGCTGCAGATCTCGACCCTGACGCTGGGAACGATGACGTTCGGGGGGCTGGGGAACTTCGCGAGCGTCGGCACGACTGACCTGGCCGGCGCCAAGCGCCAGATCGACATGTGCCTCGACGCCGGTATCAACCTGATCGACACCGCCGACATCTATTCGACCGGACGCTCGGAGGAGATCGTCGGCGAGGCGCTGGAGGGCAGGCGCGATGACGTCCTGATCGCGTCCAAGGTCCGTTTCCCGATGGGGCCCGACCCGAACATGGCCGGCCTGTCGCGCCACCACATCATCTCCGGCTGCGAGGCCAGCCTGCGGCGGCTGCGCACCGACCACATCGACCTCTACCAGGTGCACGAGTGGGACGGCCAGACACCGCTCGAGGAGACGCTGTCAGCGCTCGAGCACCTGCTCAAGACCGGCAAGGTCCGCTACATCGGCGCCAGCAACTACGCCGGCTGGCAGCTGATGAAAGCGCTTGGGATCGCCGATCGCGATCAGCTGCCGAGGTTCGTCAGCCAGCAGATCTACTACTCGCTGCAGGAGCGCTCGGCCGAATACGAGCTGATCCCGCTGGCGCTCGACCAGGGCCTCGGGACGCTCGTCTGGAGCCCGCTGGCCGGTGGCCTGCTGTCAGGTAAGTACCGCCGCGGTCAGGACGCGCCGGCCGGCTCACGCCACCTGACCGATTGGGACGAGCCGCCCGTCTACGACGAGGACTCGCTCTACGACACGATTGACGTGCTGCTCGCGGTCGCCGACGAGCACGGCGTGTCGGCCGCCCAGGTGGCGCTCGCGTGGCTGCGCGACCGTCCGAGCATCAGCTCGATCGTGATCGGCGCCCGGACCGACGAGCAGCTCGCCGACAACCTGAAGTCCTCCGAACTCGGGCTGACCGACGAACAGCGCGCAAGGCTTGAGCGGGTCAGCCGGCCGCCGCTGTTGTACCCGTACTGGCACCAGCGCAAGACCGCCAGCGACCGGCTCAGCGAAGCCGACCTGGCGCTGATCGGCCCGCATCTGGACTAGTTCGACGCCGATCCGCGACGAGCGCGGCGAGATCATCGGCGCGATCGAGTTCTTCACCGACGGCTCGCGGCTGGAGGCGTCCAGGGAGCAGGTTTCCAAGCTGCGGGCGTTGGCGCTCAGCGACGAGCTGACGGGCCTGCCGAATCGCCGCTATCTCGAGCTCGAGCTCAGCAATCGGTTGGCGGACGTCCGTCGCCATCACCGGACGCTCGGAGTGGCGTTCGCCGATCTGGGTCAGTTCAAGGCCGTCAACGACAGCTACGGTCATGATGTCGGTGACCAGGTTCGGGGGCGAGGAGTTTGTGCTCTTGTTGCCCGACACGGATTCCGGCGCGTTGCGGGCGCTGACCGAGCGGCTGTGCATGCTCGTTCGCCACCCGGGCATCGATCTGACGTCCGGCAGCGAGTTGTCGGTGACGATCTCGATCGGCGCGACGATGGCAACCGCGAACGACATCGTGGGGGGCGTGCTCCACCGCGCCGACGAGCTGCTGTACGCGAGCAAGCGCCAGGGTCGCAACCGGGTGATCACTGATACCCCCTGAGCGCCGACGCGCCGGCCCGGCGGGTCAGCGCGGGCGCGGTGGACCCGGCGGGGTGATGATGTCGCGCCCGGTCGGATGCAGCTCGGCGTCGAGCTCGAGCTGCCAGTAGTAGCGGGTGAATGTCAGCCCAGCGTTGAACTCGCCCACGTGGGGCTCGATTCGCTCGCCGCGGGCCATCCGCACGATCAGCTCCGGATAGGTGCGGCCGGGCAGTGCCGCGTACATCGGGCCGGGGAAGGCGCCACCGAAGCGGGTGTTGACGTCGGTGATGCCGATCCCGATCCGCCGGTCACGGAACACCTGCACCGTGCATGGGCCGCGGCAGCCGAGCGCGTCGACAACGCGGCGGCCGAGGTCGACCAGCTCGGGGTCGTCGATCACCGTGCCCTTGATCGACTCGCCGCCGCGGGATTCGATCATCGTCCGCGGAATCGCGTTCAGGCAGCGGCCGGCGAGGTCTGACAGGCAGTCGATCGAGAACTCTGGGCCGTCCATCGCCCACTGGATCATCGTCGGCTCCTTGACGTAGTCGACGAAGAACTCGGCCGCCCGCGCGTCGTCGGCGCGGTGGATCGAGCGCGCGCCCGAGCCCTGGCGAGGCTTGATCATCACCGGATAGCCCTCGACCGGCTCGCCGGGCAGGACGGTCGGTGGCGACGGCAGCCCGAGCCGCTGCAACAACAGGTGGGCCTCGTACTTGTCAAACGTCGCGCGGGCGAACTCCGGGTCGGGCACGAACGCAGGCAGCTGACCGGCGACCCGCGCGTGGCCGAGCACCTCGAGATCGAGGTCGGTGAGCGGCACCACCGCCCCGACGCCGAACTCCTCGCACAACGCCTGCAGCGCCGGGACGTAATCTGGATCCTCGATCGCCGGCACCGCGCGACGGTGATGGGCCGCGTATTGCGCTGGGGCGAGCGGGTTGGGGTCGGCGGCTACCACGGTCGCGTGCTGGGTGAACGCCGAGACGATGTCGTAGCGCTTGCCGACCCCGGTCAGCAGTACGGCTACATGCTCTCGTTCGGGGGCTGCCATCCGCCCGTCGCTCCCTTGTAGATGCCATGGCCGCGGACGACCATCTCGAGCGTGCGCCTCAGGATCTTGAGGTCGAGCGCCAGCGACCGGTGGTCGACGTACCAGAGGTCGAGCTCGATCCGCTCGGGCCACGGCAGCGACGCGCGGCCGTTGACCTGCGCCCAGCCGGTGATCCCGGGCCTGACCGCGAGCCGGCCGCGCTGGCGCGGGGTGTATGCGAGCACCTGGCCCTCGAGGGTCGGTCGCGGGCCGACGATCGCCATCTCGCCTCGCACGACATTCCAGAGGTTGGGCAGCTCGTCAAGCGAGTAGCGCCGCAGCAGCGTGCCGATCCGGGTGATCCGGTCATCGCCCTCGGCGATCGCAAGCCCTGCGCCCTTGTGCTCGGCGCCGCTCACCATCGTGCGCAGCTTGTAGATCTCAAACGGCTGGCCGTCCCTGCCGATCCGCTTCTGGCGGTAGATCGGGTCACCGGGGGACTCGAGCCGGATCGCCACCACAAGGACCGCGACCAGGGGCGCAGTCAGGATCGAGCCCGCGAGGCCGATCGTCAGGTCGATCGCGCGGCTGATCACCGGGTTCCCTCCGCCGGCTCCCAACCCGCGTCGGTGCCGTGCGCCAGCCAGTCCCAGAGGCCGGCCGCCAGCGACGCGGTCGTGAGCACGTAGTAGCGCGCCAGCAGCAGCAGCCGCGCCGGGATCACGCCGGCAAGCAGCGCCGCCAGCAGCACCGCGAGCTGGACGACGACCGCCACCAGGTAGATCCAACCCTGGCCGATCAGGGCGATGCTGGTGCCGAGCGCGATCAGGTGCAGGAACGGAGATATGTAACGCAGCAGCCGGTGGGAGACGATCATCATCGCGTAGATCGGGTCATACCCCCTTGGGGACAGCATCCCGCCGCGCACGACGATCGGCCAGCCGTGGCTCATCATCCGCCGCTTGCGGGCGAACTCGCCCTCGATCGAGGGGACCATCTTCTCGCGCGCACGTGCCTGCGGCGCATAGACGGCGAGCCAGCCGCGCTTGACCATGTTGAACGGGAACGACAGGTCGTGGCCCATGATCGGGTCGACCACGAGGTAGGAGTCGCGCCGGGTCGCGTAGATCGCGCCGTTGCCGGCGGTCACCGAACGGACCCGGGACTCGAGCTCCCGGACCGCCATCTCATAGCGCCAGTAGACCCCCTCCTGGTTGGTGCCGCGCTCGTTGACGAACGCGACCTGCCCACATACGTAGCCGACGCGCGCGTCGGCAAACGGCGCCACCAGCGCGGTCAGGGCCTCGGGCTCCCACAGCGCGTTGGCATCCGAGAACGCGACGATCTCCCCCCGGGCGCGCTTCACGGCGGCGTCCTGGGCGCGGATCTTGCCGCCGCGCGGCAGCTCGAGAACGATGTCGGCGCCGGCGGCTCGGGCACGGGCGGCGGTCTCGTCCGGGGAGCCGTCGCATGAGACGAGCACCTCGAGCTGGCCCGCCGGGTAGCGCAGGGCGCGGAGGTTCTCGACCCGCTGGGAGATCACCTCCTGCTCGGCGTACGCCGGGACGATCACCGACACGTCAGGGGTGCCCGCTGGTGCGGCGGGGGCGCGGCGGCGCAGCGGCGCCAGAGCCGCGAGCAGCAGCGGGTAGCCCACGTGTGTGTAGACCAGCAGGCCCACGCAAACCCAGAACAGGATCGCCAGGATCGTCATCGCGCGGGGATTCTGGCGCACGTGGTTGCTGGAGCGCGTTTTTGGCTCTCGAAGGGGTTGGGTGCCACTGCCCGGGTGCAAACGTGACAAATCGCCCGCGCCCATCCGGGTTTGTCGCAAACCGCCGCGAGATCGACGCGTTTCGCGACAAATCGCCTCTATGGGATCGGATTTGTCGCGTTTGACATGCCGACTGGCCCACCCCTCGATGGCCAGAGCGGCAGCAACCACCCACAGGAGTAGTTGTCCCCACAACTACTCTGCTAGACTCCGAAACCCATGGAACTCGGAGTCGCCACATTCGCCGACCTGAGCTCGGGCGTCAGCCCCGAGCAGCGCATGCGTGAGCTGCTCGAGGAGGCGGCGCTCGCCGAGCAGCTCGGCCTCGACGTATTTGCGGTCGGCGAGCACCACCGCCCCGACTTCCTGATCTCGTCACCCGTCGTTCCGCTCGCCGCGATCGCCGCCAGGACCGAGCGGATCAGGCTCTCGAGCGCCGTGACCGTGCTGAGCTCCGATGACCCGGTGCGGGTCTTTCAACAGTTCGCCGAGCTCGATCTGATCTCCAACGGCCGGGCCGAGATCATGGCCGGCCGCGGTTCGTTCATCGAGTCGTTTCCGTTGTTCGGATACGACCTCGACGACTACGACGAGCTGTACGCCGAGAAGCTCGACCTGCTCCTGAAGATCCGCGAATCGACCAGCGTCACCTGGTCGGGAAGGCTGCGCGCGCCGCTCAACGAGGCCGGCATCTGGCCGCGGCCGGTGCAGGATCCGCTTCCCGTGTGGGTCGCCGTCGGCGGCTCACCGCAGTCGGTAGTCCGTGCCGGCATGCTCGGACTGCCGCTGACGCTGGCGATCATCGGCGGGCAGCCTGAGCGCTTCGCGCCGCTGATCGACCTCTACCGCCAGGCCGCGAGCGAGTCGGGGCACGACCCGGCGACGCTGCCGGTCGCGATCAACACGCACGCTTTCGTCGGCGAGACGGAGGCGGCCGCCGACTCCGCGTTCGCGCAGCCCTACCTGGCGATGATGAACCGGATCGGCCGGGAGCGCGGCTGGCCACCGTCCGGGAGACCCGAGTACGAGGCACTGCGCTCGCCGCGCGGAGCCGTCGCCGCCGGATCACCCGAGCAGGTGGCCGAGAAGATCCTGTTCGAGCACGAACTGTTTGCCAACACCCGATACGTCGGCCAGATGAGCGTCGGCGCCGTCAAGCACGCCGACGTGCTGCGCTCGATGGAGCTGTTCGGGACCGAGGTCGCGCCCGTCGTGCGGGCCGAGGTCGCCCGGCGTTCAAGCGCCGAGGCGCTCATATAGCGCGAGCGTCTCGCGCGCGGCCACATCCCACGAGTAGGGACCCTGCGCGGCCGCCAGAGCAGCCGCACCCAGTCTCGAGCGGGCACCGGGGTCGGCGATCAGACCGACCAGCGCGGCACGCAGCGCGTCGGGATCGTCGGGTGCCACCAGTCGTGCCGCCCCGATCTCGGCGACCTCTGAGAAGCCGCCCAGATCGCTGACCACGCTCGCGCGCCCGAACGCCAGCGCGGTCGCGAGCACCCCCGAGAAGTCCAGGCGCTCGGTCGCCGAATACGGCAGCACGACGACGTCGGCGCGGCGAAAGAACGCGCCGAGCTCGCGATCGGACACGAACCGCGGCACGAACCGGACGCTGGGATCCCACACGCGCGGGAGCTCCATCCGCGGCCGTCCTACGATCCACAGCTCGGCGCCCACAATCCCCCGCCATGCCGCGAGCAACGTCTCCAGCCCCTTGTAGGGGCGCAGGAGGCCGAAGAACAGCACCACCGGGCCCTGCACCGCCTCGAGCTCGGCGGGCAGCGGCACCGCCGGCAACACGACCAGATGATCAAACGCCCCATGGTGGATCACGTTCACCCGGCCGGGGTCGACGCCAAGCCGATCGACCAGCTGCGCCCGTCCGTACTGCGAGTGGACGATGATCCCGTCGACTCGCTCGTACAGCCGCCGCTGGGCGCGCGCCTGCCCGGGCCGTGGCTCGCGTGGCAAGAGGTCATGCGCGGTGAGCACCAGCGGGCGCGAACGAGGCAGCAGGTAGCCGTCCAGCCACTGCATCGCCAGCCACTGGAAATGGACCACGTCGGCGGACACCGTGCGGCGGTAGCCGACCATGTCGGGGAGATGCTCGGCTGCCTTGACCGCCCGCCGCACGCCGGGACGCCGGCGCCCCGACCCCGAGTCGGTAGAACCGCTCGTCGACCCGGTAGCCCGGCAGCACCGGGGTGTCGCCGTAGGCAAACCGGCTGGTGACCAGCTCGACGTCCGCGCCGGCGCGGGCCAGCGCCGCGCATAGGGCGTGGTCATAGGGGGGCGTGTACGCGGACGGGTCGACGACGTCGACGCGCATCAGGCCTCCTCGAGCGGACGCCCGGCCAGCGTCGCGAGCCGGCGCGCCGTGTCACGGGCATGGTTGCCACCGAGCGCGTGCACGCGAGCGCCGGGGTCGGCGATCAGACGCAGGACCGCCGGCGCGAGCGCGGTCAGCGTCACGTCGTCCGGGCGGCGGCGCCACCGGTCAAGGCCGCAGCGCAGCGGATGGCGGATCACGAGGCGCGCCGCCGCCAGCAGGCGGGTCGCGAGCCCGTCGTCCTCGCGGTAGTCGACGGCCAGCTCGCGGGCGGCGCGGGGATCGAACGCCTCCGGCCGGGCGACAGCCTCGACGCGGGCGTCTGAGAGCGTGCGGGCGAAGTCAGAAAGCTGGTCGCCGCGGGTCGGGAAGTGGTCTGCGACGAGCACAACCGCAATCGGCCCGCGAGCCGGCGACGACGCCCGCGGCCGGTTTGAGAGCGTCAGCCCGGCGAGCTCCTCGACTCCGAGCAGCGCGTCGAGCGCGAGAAACCGCCCGCGGTCGCGGCGCGCGACCAGCCCGGGGAAGCGGCCCCGGGAGCCACCGGTCCCGCCGCGCCGGAGCGCGCGCCCCCCGGCCCGCCGCAGCGCCGGCTCGGGCTCGAAGCCCTCATAGCGGCGCCCGAGCCACGCCCGGCCGGCCGCATAGGCGCGCCACTGGCGCCGCAACGCGTCGACGCTGGTCCGGTAGTGGTGCTCGACGCGGGCGCGGGGACGGGCCTCGAGCACCCAGCCCGCGCGTTGCAGGCGCCAGCTGAAGTCGGTGTCCTCGGCCGCGCGGACGCCTTCGTAGAAGCCGCCCACCTGTTCGAAGGCGAGCCGCCGCACGAGCAGGTTGGCGGCCACCGCGCGCGGCAGGTAGGGATGGCCCAGGTGGGCGTCCTGGCCGAGGAAGTTGCGCGCCGCGCCGTAGCGCGCCGCCACCGTGGCGCCGTCCGCCGACGCGATCACCTCGCCCGCGAGCGCGCCGACGTCTTCCTCGACGGGCTCGGCGAAGTAGTTGGCGAGCAGCCCCGGCTCGGCGCGACAGTCGGCGTCCAGGAACAGCACCCAGTCGCGGGTCGCGTGCTCGGCGCCGACATTGCGCGCGTGTGAGGGGGAGCGCTCGGCGGCGGCGGGCACCACCCGCACGCCGTCGCGCTCGGGCACAACGCCCGAGTTGTCAGACAGGATCAGCTCGTCGGCGGCGTCGGTGTCGAGCGCCAGCAGCGCGTCGAGCGCGCGCGAGGCGTCGGAACGCGAGCCGGCGAACGGCATCACGACGCTGACCGCGGGGCGACTCACGGCTGGCTCCCGGCCGGCGGTGGATACGGCCGGCGCGCACGAGCGAGCAGCAGTCGCAGCTGGCGGAACTCGGCGGGATGGGCAAAGCCGGTCGCGAGCAGCAGCGGCGGCATCGCCACCAGCACGAGCCCGCGCGCCAGCAGCCCGACCACGCCGTGGGTGGGCAAGACCAAATCACCGGCGGCCGCAAGGCCGCCCATAACCACAACGATCCGCGCCAGCCGCAGCCACTCGAAGTCGACCGTGAATGCCTTGCGCGTGAGCAGGTACATGACCGCCAGCATGACCACATACGCCCCGCAGAGTGCGATCCCGGCGCCCGCGATCCCGAGGCCCGGGACGAGCACCAGGATCAGGATCACGTTCGCCGCCAGGCCGGCGATCGCGGCGGGGAAGTTGCGCGTCGTGACCTTGGCGCGGCCGGCGACCACGAGCAGCACGACCCACAGGCCGTAGAGCGCCCAGCCGAGCGCGACCCACGGCAGCGCCTTGTAGGCGCCGTAGAAGGACGGCGCCGCCAGCAGCCGCAGCACCCACCGCCCGAGCAGCGCCAGCCCCGCCACGACCCAGCCGGAGACGAGCACGTAATAGGTCGTCACCAGCCCGTAGAGCCGGGCCGCCTCGGTGTCATCGGTGACCGAGTAGGCCAGCGGTGGCCAGGCGTACTGAAACGCGCGCACGATGAACGCGACCGCGCCCGCGAGCTTGACCGCGATCGAGTACAGGCCGGCGAGCGTCGGGCTGCGCTCGTGGTAGATGTAGAAGCGGTCGACGATGCTGAGCGCGTAGACCGAGGCCTCGGCGGGAACGGTCGGCAGCCCGAAGCGCAGCAGCTCGGACATCGACTCGACCCGTGCGTGGTGGGGAATCAGCCGCGCCCGCAGCTTCCACCACAGCCCGAGCAGGACCACCGTCGAGGCGCCGTAGTTGGCCAGCAGCAGCCCGCGGGCACCGTCGTGCAAGCCGACTACCAGCACCAGCGAGGCGGCGATCGTCAGAAAGACGTTGGTCAGCGACGCGGTCGCGTAGAGTCGCAGCCGCTCATCGACTCGCAGCACCGCGTAGGCGAACTCGAGGTTGGTGAACGACCACAGCCCCAGCACGGCGACCAAGAACGTGGTCGTGTCGCGGTGGCTGAGCACGAGCTCGCTGAGCGGGCCTGCGAAGGCCGCCAGCAAGGCGCAGCTGATCGTCGTCGCGACCAGCAGGAACGCGGCCGAATGACGGACCAGCGCGTCGCGGCGCTGGCGGTCCTCGTCGCTGTAGTAGAAGCGCAAAAAGGACTCGATCATCCCGAAGCGCACGATGATGCTGATGAGGATCACGCCGTTGGCGAGCAGCTCGACGACGCCGTAGCCGGCCGGGCTGATGTAACGCGTGTACACCGGCAGCAGCAGGACGGCGATGAACTTCGAGACCACGTCGGCGACCTGGTAGGCGGCCAGCGAGGAGACCAGACGCTTGAGGTAGGCGGTCATCGGCAAGCCAGAACGGTACGCACAGAGCAGGCGTGCGGGGCGCCGCCGCAGTCAGCGGGCAAGCACATGGAGCCAGATCCGATCCAGCAGCCGGCGCCCATCGAAGTCGCGCGCGGTGGCGCCTGAAACCCCTGGCGCCCCGTCGGGCTCGGCGTACACCACGGAGATCGCCTGTGACCTCGTCCTGCCAATCCGCAGTTTGTCGCGATTTCAGCAGGCACTCCTTCGCGATGTCGGACCCTGCGCGGTGTGAGATTGTGTTGACTACACCGAGTCTCGGTCAATAGCCGGGTTCGTCCGCGCATCAGCAGTGACGAAGAGCGCACCAGGTGTACAGGATTCCGCTACGGATCCAGGCATGAGTCAGGACGCCAACCGGGGGAATTTTCGGACTCTCACTCCCCACCTTGGCGCCTGGCTGTGTGCCCCAGGGGCGTACCTCCAAGGACTAACAGAGTGTCAATATGGAGCCATTGGTGGCTTGCCGATATGACCGTCGAGAGTCCATGACAGTCACCACATGATTGGAGTAGTCATGCGACGGATGCTTGTTGCAGTTATCTGCGCAGTTGGTGTCGTCGGCGTACCGGCGGTCGTCCTCAGCGCGGAGGCCACCGCTGCTTCCAAGCCAGCGGCCACCCATGTACTGCGCTGGCCGGTCATCAAGAGAGGTGCCCGCGGACCGCGCGTCCGGGTGGTTCAGTTCTTGCTCAACGCCCACGGCGCCGGGGTGGGAGTCAACGCCAAGTTTGGACCTCACACCGTGTTGGCCGTGAAGGCCTTCCAGCTCGTCCAGGGTCTCAAGCCCAGCGGTCAGGTTAACGCCGCGACCTGGACCAAGCTGATCATCAAGGTGCAGCGCGGCTCGCGCGGACCGGCTGTCCGCGCCGTGCAGCGTCAGCTCCGCTCCGCTCCGAGTTCGGGTACTTCCGAGTCAGGGTGGATGCCAGGTTCGGCACGGCGACGCAAGCCGCCGTCAAGAGCTTCCAGAGGGCGGCGTATCTCCACTCTGACGGCGTCGTCGGCCCCGCCACGTGGCAGGCACTTGTGATCGGGCTCTTCTAGAACCGCTCAGCTCGCATCGACGGCCGGTTCGGGGCTTTATCACCGGGCCGGCCGCCGACCATGCATAGGAAAGGCTGTCGCCATGACTCAAACCAGTACTGGGCTTGCGTATCTCAGCGCGGGCGAGCAGATCGAGCTCTTTCTCACCGGATCGTTGTCGCCGGTCGAGGTGCTCGATGCGCAGATCGAGCGCTACGGGGAGGTTGGTGAGTGGATCAATGCCGTCACCGACGCGTATTTCGAGGAGGCTCGTGCTGCGGCCGGCGAAGCCGAGCGGCGCTACCGAGCGGGTGAGGCCCGTGCGCTTGAGGGAGTGACCTGCGCGCTGAAGGATGAGGATGGATTCGCCGGGTGGCGGGTGACCTCGGGCTCGGTGTTGCTCAAGGACTATCGGCTCACGTGGCCGACGCCCGTCGCGGAGAGGCTGCGGGCGGCGGGAGCGATCTGTCACATGCAGACGACGGTGCCGGAGTTCTATTTCATCCCGCTGACGTGGTCCAAGCTGTTCGGCGTCACGCGCAACCCGTGGAATCTCGGATACACGGTCGGTGGGTCCTCGGGCGGCTCGGGCGCGGCGCTCGCTGCCGGGCTGACGTCGATCGCAACCGGCAGCGACATGGGTGGGTCGATTCGCGTCCCCGCGAGCTTCAATGGGCTCTACGGTTTCAAGCCGCCGCACGGGCGGGTGCCGGTGGCCCCCGGATGGGAGATCATGCCGCAGGCGACGTCGGGTCCGCTGGCTCGGACGCTGACCGATCTTTCGCTGATGCAGTCAACGATCGCCGGCCCGCATCCGCAGCAGATGAGCGCGATCCGACCGGCGCTTCACTACCCGAGCTCGTACCCCGGGATCGAGGGTTGGCGGATCGCCTACAGCCCCGACCAGGGCTGGGCGCGGATCGATCCCGACGTCCGCGCCAACACCGAGGCCGCGATCGCGGTGCTGCGCGATCAGGGAGCGACGGTCGAGGAGGTCAAGCTGCCGTGGGACAGCGCGCGGATCCGCTCGGCGCTGCTCAAGGCGCTGCTGTCCTCGGCGATGGGCAGCACGCTGATCGACATCCAAAGGCAGGACCGCGCGCGGGATCTGACCAGCTACGCCAGGTTCTTCATCGGCCTGCTGGGCGAAGAGGCTGGTCCGCGGCAGCTGCTGGACGCCCAGGAGATCGCGGCGCAGATGCACGCCGAATATGACGCGCTGTTCGAGCAGGGCTACCGCGCGTTGATTTGCCCGACCATGGCGACCGCCGAGATCGAAGCCGACTTTGACTTCACCACCGACCAGAAACGGATCGACGGCGAACTGATCGATCCGCTCGGCGGCTGGATCCTGACGCCCGCCTTCAACCTCATGTACACGATCCCCGTCGTAAACGTGCCGACCGGCCTGGACCGAAACCGGGTACCAACCGGCATGCAGATCGCCGCGCGCGCGTTCGATGACCTCACCGCGTTTCAAGTCGCCGCCGCGTACCAAGCCGGCGCGCCCGCCTTCTTCACAGATGACCTGATGCCCGACTTCCGGGGTGCTCGGTGACTCGCGTCCACGGCCACCTCCCGACCGCAGAGCACACCGCAGGCGCGCAGTGCCCTGCTAGCGCGCGAGCTCGTGATGCCAGATCCGGTCCAGCAGCTGGCGGGCGTCGAAGTTGTGCGCGAGCGTGGAAGCGAAGCCCGGCAACCCGACGTCGATCACGGTCCCATGACCGAGCCGGTACCCGATCACTGCCGGAGCGCCGGCACTGACCCCGGCCTCGGAGGCGATCCTCTCGGGTGCCGTGAGTGACTGAAACGGCTCGAAGGTCCGGTAGCCGCTCAATGCACCTGACGTGCCCGAGAAGATTCCGAGGCCGTCCTTGCCGGCCAGGATCAGGGTGCGATGGGTCTGGGTCACCGGCCCGACCCGGGCGCCCAACGCGTCGACCGGGCGCGGGTGGGTGGGCAGGAACGCGCGCTGGCCCGAGACCGTGACACCGCGGCGTAGCGAATCGATACCAAGCGACAACAGGTGACCGCCGCCGGCGACATAGCCGCGCCAGTCGGCGCCGAGCGCCGAAGGAATCCACATCTCGGTGCCGGCGAGCACCACGCCGGTGCGCGAGTTCAGCGATGGTCCGATCCCGCCCGCGAGCCCGAAGTCGGTGGTCACGTCGTAACTGAAGCCGGCTTTCTTGAGGTACGCGAGCAGCGCGGCCTCGCCCGCGAAGTCCGCCGGCAGACCGTCAGCGTATGGCCGGTCCAAGCTGATCGAGTCGCCGGCCTCGAGCGTGTTCGGGAGACCGTCGCCGTCATCATCGACCGGGTTGTAGCCCTGCCAGGTGAGCGCTGGCATCACGACCAGTACCCGCGCGTGGGATGCGCTCGGAGGCTCGCTGGCGACCAGCGGCACGGCCGTCCGATGGTCACCCGATTGCAGCGCGAGCTCGTAGGCCCCGGGGCCCGCTCCGGGGAGTGGAACCTGCAGCTGGAAGTTGCTGGTCGTGCCGGAGGCCAGGCCGTGGTGGCTGCCGGGACGCAGCAGCGCCCAGTGGTAGCTGTGCTGGCGGGCGTCGACGTAGACGGTGGCCGACATCCCGGCCGGAACGGCGGTCATCGGCGTCTGCGCGGCGAGGTAGCGGACGGTGACCCCGTCGTGCGTGGTCGTTCCGGGAACCGGGGGCCACTCGGGCGGGAAGTAGCCGACGTTGCACGCCTTGTCGGTTGCCTCCAGGCGGAAGATGTAGGTGCCCTGCGGCGCGGGGTGGCCGCCTGGCACCGTCCCGTCCCAGACCGAGGTTCCGTTGCGCCCGGCGGCGAAGTTCTTGATCAGCTTCGGGGGGCCCGGGAGGTCAGTGCGGTAGACGAGGATCCGCGCAGGCAGGCCGTCGGCGCCCGTGTAGTGGATCGTCGCCCCGGTGACGCCCTTCTGAGGGATCAGCCTCGGCGTGACGCTCGTGATCCTGGGATGCGGCGGCACCGTCACGACCGTGATCGGCTCGGCGCCCGACTGGTTGGAGATCAACACCGAGCGGCCCTGGTGGATCAGCGACACCTTGATGTAGTAGGTCCCGTCGGGAGCGACCGAGCCGTTCGCGGCGCGCCCGTCCCAGACGAACCGGTGGCGCTTGGGCGGGCGGGCCTGCATGTAGATGTTCGACCCGATCGTCTTGATGATGTCGCCGTCCTGGTTGACGATGTAGACGTCGACGTTGTCGGAGCGGTTCTGGAGGTAGAAGGAGACGAACATCCGACGGTGGTTGACGAGCTTGACCGTGCCGTTGTGCTCGTGGACGGCGCAGGTGCGGCCGTTGATCGGATTGATCGCCGCCGGGGAGGGCGCCGGGAACCCGTTGACGACCGGAGTCGTGACCTTCAGATGCTGCGTGACGAAGAAGGCAGCGATCGTCGCGATCGCCAGCGCGACAAAAGCCGCGACCGGCAGCCGCCTCACAGCGGTACCACCGCCACGTTGGGGACTTCGAACTCGTGGAAGGCGGCCAGGCCACGTGGGTCAGCGGCGCACAGCATCACGCGGATCGAGCCCCCGTGGCAGACGGCGAGCGCCGGCAGCGCGCCGGCGACGTGCAGATCGGTCAGCGCGGCGCTGACCCGCTGCTGCTGCTCGAGCAGCGACTCGCCCTCGGGGAAGCGCCAGGTCGCGGGAGCGTTGCGCCATTGCGCGTACAGCTCCGGTTCCCGGGCCTCGATCTCGGCGAACGTGTAGCCCTCCCAGCGGCCGCGGCTCGCCTCGCGCAGGCGGGCGTCGAACACCGGCTGCAGACCCAGTGCGCCACCGACGATCTCGGCCGTCTCGCGGGCGCGGCTCAGATCCGAGGACCACAGCGCGCGCAGCCGCCTGCCGAGCCCGTCGAACTCCCCGTCGGCGAGCCGGGCGGCAAGCTGGTGGGCCTCGGCGCGCCCGGTGTCGTTCAGCGGCGTGTCAGTGAAGCCCTGGAAGCGGAGCGGCTCGAGGTTGTCGTTCGTCTGCCCGTGGCGGGCGAGCACGACACCCTCAAGTGGACGGCTCGAGCTCACGATCGGGCCGCCATGCTGCGTGCGCGACCGCCGGCGCTAGACGCGAGCCCCGGCGACCGGTCTCATTCATCGACGTCGAGTACCGCAGTGTCGGAGCGAAGCCCGACGCGCATCGTCTCGAGCGACAGGACCTCCTCGGGAATGATGTTCCCGAGGTTCACGTCCGGGCCGAACCGGCGGATGAACCACACCTGTTGGTCCTTGCGCGGCGCCTCGAACAAAACCTTCTCGTGCGGAATCGCATGGACGATCTCGTCGATCAGGCCCATCCGAACCTCGCCGTCGTGGCGGAAGATGCCGACGCTGCCGCTCTCGCGCGCCTCGGCGATCACCTTCCAGGCGCCGGCGTCGAGCTCGGTCTGGATCTGCTCGACCCAGCGGAACGGGGCCATGATCCGGGTGTTGTCCTTGGAGCCGACCTCCGAGAGGACCGTGAACTCCGTCGCGAGGCCCTCGATCAGCTCAACTTTGCGCTCGTGCTCGATCGTGATCGTCCCGTCAGAGACCTCGATGTGCTCGAGGCCGAGCTCGTGCAGCCAGGCGACCAGCTGATCGAGCCGGTCCTGGGCGATCGCCAGCTCGGTCAGCGTGCCGCCGAACATCGCCGGGATCCCGTGCTCGCGATAGCGCGCGAGCTTGGCATCGAGGTTGCGCGTCGCGACCGCGGTGCCCCAGCCGAGCTTGACGAGGTCGATGTAGTCGCCGGCGACCTCGACCAGGCCATCGATATCGGCGACCGACAGTCCCCGGTCCAGCACGTGTGTGATCCCCTGCTGGCGAGGCTTCGCGGTCCTCTCTGGAAGGTTGAGCAGATCCGTCATAGACATTTTGGGGTCCGGCTACGTTGTGGCGGCGGCAGTCGTGCTGGTGGCGGCGGCTGAAGCGAGATCGGCGCCGACCGTGACGACAACCTGGGCCGAACACGGCGACGAAGGCGGACACGCTACAGCTTCGCTCGATTGATCGACTGGCTGAACCGACGCCGAGCCCAGCTTGAGCGACTTGGCCACCAGGAGCGCCGCCGGACGGTGACCGTGCAGATAGCCGACGACGGTCGCCGACTCGGTCTGGTCGGTCGCGGTCGCGGGCGTCCCGGTCTTGTAGCCGCCGTCCGACAGCTGCTGGGTGATGTCGTGCGCAAGGTTTGGCGTCGAGGTCCCGTTGAGGACGACGACCGTCACCGCCGAGGGCTTGACCGCCCCGGCCTTTCGGCCGCCCCGGTGATGGTGGCCGCTGTTGGTGTTGGCCGCGTTAGAGCTGCTCGACTTGCTCGAGCTGCCGCCGCTGGAAGTCAACACCAGCAGCACGACGACGACCGCCGCGATGGCGATCGCGGCCGCGACGCCGAGCGCCACGGCGCGGGTCCTCGACCCTCCCTGTCCGGACCCCGAGGGGCGGCGCGGGGGTGGCATCGGCTGGCGGCCACCCGCGGAGCGCGACGGCGCGCGGGGAGGCGCCTGGCCGGCGCGGGTCGCGGCGGCGCCGGCGGCCATCGCAGCGGGCGCGGCGGCCGGCGGTGGGACACGGTCACGGTCGCCTGAGACGCCGTTGGCGCCGCCCGCAGCAGTCGACGGCGGAGGCCCGGGTGGGGCGATCACGGTTCCGTCGACGTCGTTGCCCGCCAAGCTTTGGGTCGACGCCGGGCCCGCCACGGCACCGCCTGCGGCGCCCGCGGCACCGGCGGCACCGGCAGCACCGGCCGCAGCGCCGATCACGGCGCCCTCGGCGGCGGTCCCCCCGGCGTGGATCGAGATCGGCTGCTCGTCGCCGGTCGGGATCAGTCGGGTGGCAAAGCTCAGCGCTGGTGCCCCGACGCCCGCGGGGGCCTCGGGAATTCCAACGGAAGCGGGCGCACGGCGCTGCGCGACCCGGGCTGCAACCGGCGCGGCCACCGCCGCGGCGGCGACGCCCGCCGGTGCAGAAGCAGCCTCGCTCCGCTGCTGGACGCTCGGCGGCGCCGGTGCGACCGTCGGGGGGCTCGCCGCCACGCCGTGAGACATGGCGGCCAGCTGGAGCTGCAGCTGGCGGACCTGCTCCTCGGATTCGGACGCGCGGTCGCGGAGTGTTGCCGTCTCGCGCGCCTGCGAGAAGAACAGCAGCACCAGGATCGCGAGCCCGATGATCGCTGCGAAACCCGCGTCGGCGCCGACCGACGACACGAAGTGGTGCACCGACAGGGCGTAGGTGATGGCTCCCATGAGGTTCTGCGGCAGTCTAAGGAACGAAACGAGCACCATCGCCCACGTCACGCGTTACGCGAGCGACAGACAGGTCGGAGACGTGTTTCGCTAGCGCGGCAGCGTCCCCTTCAAGCACCAACAGGTTGATTTCGGCAAATGTGCGCTCTACCCAGGCCGGATCCAGCGGATCGTGGCTCGCCCGCAGGATACGTTGAGCGGGGGTCGGCTGGGGGTGCTCGGAGGGGTTGAAGAGCTCCTCGTGGAATTTCTCGCCCGGCCGCGCGCCGACGATCTCGATCGCGATGTCGCGCTCGGGTTCCAACCCCGAGAGACGGATCATCTGCTCGGCCAGCTCCAGGATCGAGATCGCCTCGCCCATTTCGAGCACGTAGATCTCGCCGCTGCGCTCGCCGAGCGAGCCGGCGCGGATGATCAGCTGGACCGCCTCGGGAATCGTCATGAAATAGCGCTTCATCCGCTCGTCGGTCACGGTCACCGGGCCACCGGCGGCGATCTGGCGCCTGAAGATCGGCACGACCGACCCCGAGGACGCGAGCACGTTGCCGAACCGGACGGTCGCGTACCGGGTCAACGGGTACTTGGCCGAGGCGGCCTCGACGGCCCATTCGGAGAGCGCCTTCGACGCGCCCATCACGGTCGCCGGCATCACCGCCTTGTCGGTCGATACGAGCACGAACGTCGTCACCCCGCACTCGCCAGCGACCCTCGCGACGACCCGTGTCGCGAGCGCGTTGTTGCGGATCGCCTCGACGGGGTTCTGCTCCATCATCACGACGTGCTTGTAGGCCGCGGCATGGAACACGATCGCCGGGCTGTGCTCGTTGATCACCTCACGTAGGCGCTCCTCCTCCTTGCAGTCGGCGAGCACCGGCACCGCCGTGCGGACGTGGCGATCCTCCTCGAGCTCGCGGGCGATCTCGAACAGGTTGTCCTCGGCGTGGTCGACGAGCACCAGCTTGCGCGGGCCGACGCGGGCGATCTGGCGGCACAGCTCTGACCCGATCGAGCCGCCGGCGCCGGTGACCAGCACGACCTGGCCCGCCAGGTAGGCGCCGACGCGGTCGAGCTCCTCGCGCACCGGCTCGCGGCCGAGCATGTCCTCGACGCGGACCTCGCGCAGCTGGCGGGTGACGCGCAGCTGGCCCGAGCCGTCGCGCAGCAGCTCGAACACGGTCGGCATCGTGCGGACCGGGATTCCGCGAGCGCGGCAGGCGGTCACGACGCGGGCGCGCAGCGTGCCGGGCGCGGACGGGATCGCGATCACGACCTCGTCTGGCTCGACCTCATCGAGCACGCGCTGCAGGTCCGAGGACGTGTCGCCGAGCACCTTGAGTCCGTGCTCATCACGGGTTCCGCGCTTGCGCGGGTCGTCGTCGAGAAAGCCGACCGGCCGCAGCTGCAGCTGGGGGTTGCGCATCAGCTCGCGGACCACGAGCCGGCCGCCGTCACCGCCGCCGATCACGAGCACCTCGCGGAAGCCCTTGCCGACGCGCAGGCTCCTGACCCGGCCGTCGGTGATCAGCTGGACCGCGAACCGGGCACCGACCAGCAGCGCCAGCGAGAGCAGGAAGTACAGCGCAATCACACTTCCGGGGAGCGTCACGGGGCCGGCCGAGCCGTTGACGACCTTGATGTGAGCGGGATGGTGGTGATGCGCCTTGACGAACACCGTGTGCGTCGTCGGCGCTACGACGGGGTGCAGCAGCGCGATCGCGCCGACGACGACCACCGTCGCCACGACGACCGCCTTCAGCACCGCCTCATAGTCGCGCTGGCCGACGAACCGCCACAACCGCTGGTACTGGCCGAACGCCGCGAGCGTGACGAGCGTGACCACCACGGCCCACGCGATCGTGTCGTCGAACAGCTGCCCATACGGCTGTCTCGGGGAACCCTCGAAACGAAGCCAGAAGGCAAGGAAATATGCCAACGCGACCATGACTCCGTCCACCAGCAGCTGCGGGACTGCGTGACGATGGACGGGAAAGGCCGCGGATCGGATCCGCCGGCGCATGCGGGGCTGATTGTAATCGCGGTTGCGTGAAGCGCTGCTAAGAGGGCGATTTGGCCCACATCGGCGGGGGTGGGGCCGACTCTAGGAGCAAAAGTGACCTCTCAGGGCAGAAATGCTCCCCGAGTCGCGCCCGGAGCGTTACTTCTGGATCAGGACCCCGCCGGGGTGGAACCCGGTGGGCACGTACAGGTCATTGATTTTGGAGCAGCGGGCGATCAGCGAAGGCGGACCCGTGAGTCTGTTGGATCGGTAGGACTTGACGGCCCACCCGTTGGGCAGCGGGATGAAGTTGACGATCGGGTACTTGCGGGTCTTGATCTCCCATTCGGGGCGATGGCCGACGACGCCGGTGTTGAGATGCGTGTACCAGGCCATGATGCTCACGTACTCGACGTTGACGACCGGATGGCCGCAGGCGAGCAAACTCTTGTAGCCCCCTAGAGCGTTGATCGTCGCCGCGAGCTTGTTGATCTCGGTCGTCCGCATCCGCTCGTGGAAGACGTCCTTGTGCTCGGTGCGCACCTGGGAGATCGCGCCCGGGACCATCGTCAAGAACAGGAGGGCGACGACGGGCACACCGGCCCAGCTCGGCAGCCGGCGGCTGATCTTGGATGCGTCGAGCAGCAGCCAGCCGGCCGCGATCCCCGCCAGCACGCCGGTCAGCGCCGCTGGCTCGAACAGGTAGCGCGGCACGCCGGGGAAGCCGTGCAGGGCGAACGCGATCTCGACGATCACCCAGCCGAGCGCCATCGCGGCCAGGCCCAGGACCGTGTAATTGCGGCGCATCCAGGCGAGCACGACCGTGATCAGGGCGGCGATTTCGACCGGCAGGTAGTTGAGCGCCGTGAAGCGATCCCAGGTGCAGGTGATCTTGCCGGTGGTGCACTCGCGAGGCGACTCGAGCGCGAGCTGGCCGGCGATGTTGGGACGGCCGTTGGTGATCGTCGGAACCCCGAACCACAGAAACGCGTTGCCGAGCACGCCGAGGTACAGCTGCCAGCGCATCTTCGGGAACTTGATCCACAGCCAGATGCCGTACAGACCGACGAATGGCCACGCCTCGGGGCGGCCGAGCGAGGCGAGCGCGCCGAGCCACCAGGCCCAGGCGAACCGGCGATTGAGGTAGCAGTCGATCGCCGCCAGGACGACGGTCACCAGCATCGGGTCCGACTGAACGCTCATCACGTAGTGGAAGTAGTCCTGGATGCCGAGCACGAACGCGCCTGCGAACACCGCCGCGACCCAGGCCGCGTAGCGATGCTGAGCGTCTGCGGCGGTCAGCTTGAAGGCGATCCGGCCACCGAACACGGCCCCGGCGAGCGACATCGAAACCGATGTCAGCATCCAGATCCAGAGGGCGTAGTGGCCGAAGATCGCGTACGGGACGTTGAACAGGTAGGTGAACGGCTTCCAGGACGGCGCGCCGCCGAGGTTGAGCGTGCCGCGCAGGGTCTGATAGCCCCAATCCATCCAGCCGTAGGGGTCGTACCCGGGCCGCGTGCGCAGGATCAGGATCATCAGCCCCGCCAGGACGACGATCCCGACCCCGACGAGCCACCAGACGTGGCGCATCAGGAACGAGCGCTCGTCGCCGGAGGATTCCGGCGCCGAACCGTGGTCCCCCGTCGGGGGGAGATGAGGCGTCTCTAGCGTGGTGTCTGACACGAGGCGAAACGGAAGGTACCAGCCCCGCTGTCGTAATTTCGGTCGCGGCGGTCAGCCGCCGGCCGCCCGCTAGCGCGACGCTAACGAGACGCACACAAACCGTTCGCGGCGGCGATCAGCGGGCGGCGGGCGTCAACAGCAGGTCGGTCAGCAGCGCTGGATCACGCCGGACGCGCTCGCCCGCCCGCGCGCCGGCGGCGTCGCGCTTGACCGGCGCGACCTCGTCGGCACTGGTCAGACGACGCAGCCGCCCGTCGGCGATCAGCTGCTCGTCGACCGCGCCCAGCCGCCCCTCGAAGACCGTGAAGACGGGCGTTCCAAGCGCCACCGCCTCGCGATTCATCGTCCCGCCCGCGGACACGACCAGGTCGGCGTAGGCGATCAGCGACTGTGCATCGATCGCGCGCTCGGGGACGATCAATCCGCCCGCCGCCACGAGCTCGGCGCGCTGCGCGTCGGTCCGTGGCAGGACCACGGCCTGCGAGCCGCGCAGCCGCTGCAGCACCTGGCTGAAGAGGTCATTCTCAAAACGGTGATAGAGCGACACGGCCGGCGGCGTACGGACCACCGTGACCGGCTCGGCGCCGTCAAGTGCAAGCTCGGCCAGGACGGCCGGATCGGGCTCAAAGTCGGCCAGGTAGTACTCCTCCTTGAGGCCGGGATAGCGCAGCAGCTTGCCGCGGGCGCCGTAGCGGTAGAGCCGCTCCGGTGGGATCGCGTCAGGCACCACGACGCCGGTCGCGAGCCGGCAGTTGACCGTGTGCTGAACCTTCGCCCACTCGTAATCGAACGTCGTCGATGAGGGAATTCTAAGAATCGCCGCCGCGACCGTGACGTCGTTTGAGCCGTGGCCGAGCGCGAGATCGAAGCCGCGCCCGCGCGCCCACCGGACCAGCGCCAGGGAGCGAGCGCCCAGGCCCCAGGCCTTGTCGAGCAGCCCCGCGCCGCGGTGGTGGCCGATCGCCGTGTGCTCGATCCCGAACCGCTCGCAGAGCCCGAGCGTCTGGGCGAAATCACGGGCCGTGACCTGGACGTCGTGGCCGCGATCGCGCAACTCCTCGATCACTGGCCGCATCACGAGGACGTGCGGGGAGTTGGTCAGGTCAACCCAAACGCGCACCCGCGAGACCCTAATCGGTAGCCGCGCCGATCGGCCTCGGGCTTCGACGTGGGCGGCGTTGCCACGGACCGCTGGTGGCTCAGATGCCCGCTAGGCTTGATCGCGCTTGCTGTGGACCTTCGCCTCACTGACCGAGCCCCTGGTTCGGCTGGCGACGCATCTGATTGGGAGCCTCGGGCTCGCGGGTGTCGCTCTGCTGTCTCTGATGACAGGAGTAATCGGCCTGCCCGGAACCGAACCGACGATGCTGTTCGCCGGGTTCGACGTGTTCCAGGGCAATCTGACGCTGCCGGGCGTGATCGCCGCCGGCGTCGCGGGCGATATGGCGGGCGCCTCGATCGCCTACGCGATCGGTTTCTTCGCCTCCCAGGAGCTGCACGAGCACGGCGGCAAGTTCCATGTCAGCCAGCGCCGCCTGAACAAGGCGCACTCGTGGTTTGAGCGCTACGGCGACCCGGCCATCTTCTTCTCGCGCATGGCACCCGTGATCAGGGTCGCGTTCCCATACGCCGCGGGCGTGGCCAAGATGCCGTTCTGGCGCTTCTTCGTGCTCGCGACGCTCGGCTCGATCATCTGGATGTCGGGCCTGGCGGTCCTCGGGCGCGAGGTCGGCAGCCAGTGGCAGACGTGGCGCCATCACCTCGAGTACGTCGACTACCTGGGCATCGCCGTGATCGTGGCGGCGATCGTCTACTTCATCTACCGTCGCCGATCCGAGCGCAAGGGCCCGGGTGAGCCAGCCGCCGATGTCGTACCCGACTGAGCTGCGCTCAGCTGGGGGCGACAGCGAGACCGAGCCGCGCCCAGCCGGCGCCGGCGAGGGCGGCGACAGACGATCCGTCACGCTCGGGATCGGCCAGGCCCTGACGCTCGGCGCGTTGCACGGGCCGGCCGAGCTGCTCCCGATCTCCTCCTCGGGTCACGTGACGGTGATCCCATGGCTGCTGGGCTGGGACTACGACCGCCTTGACAGCGAGCTTCGCAAGGCGTTCGAGGTCGCGCTCCATGCCGGTACCGCCGCGGCGCTGCTGATCTCATTGCGTGGCGAGGTTGATGATGCGGTGCGCGGGATGGACCGGAGGATCGCAACCCTGATCGTGCTCTCGTTCGTGCCACCGGCGATCGTTGGATATGCGCTCGAGCGTCCGATCGAGCGCCGGCTCGGCACCCCGCCGACGATCGCCGCCGGCCTGATCTGCGGGTCGCTGGCAATGGCGTTGGCCGACCGTGCCCCGCAGACTCGAAGCTCGCAGGAGGCCGGCGCCGTCGATGCGCTGCTGCTCGGGCTCGCTCAGGCGACGGCACTGATCCCGGGCGTGTCTCGCAACGGCGCGACGCTCGCCGCCGCGCGAATGCGCCATTTCACGCGCAAGGACGCCAACCGGCTGTCGCGTCACGTGGCGCTGCCGGTGATCGCCGGCGCGACGCTGCTGAAGGGCGCCCGGCTCGCCCGCCGCGGGCTGCCGCCGGGTACCGGGCTGCCGTTCGCGCTCGGCGCCGGGGCTTCGTTCGGCTCGACGCTCGGCTCCACCTGGCTGATCCGGCAGGTCGAGCGCGACCGGTCACTGCTCCCCTATGCCGGGTACCGGATCGCGCTCGCGACAGCGGTCGCGATGCGGCTGCGCCGACGCCGGGAGAGTCCGCCGGATGTAAGACAATTGGTGCATGACTGACGCCTACGCAGCCGCTGGGGTGGACACCCATCAGGCTGACCGGGGCGTCGCGGCGCTGGTCGACGTGCTGCGAGCGATCGAACCCGGCCGCAGTTCGCTGGCCGTTGCGCTCCCGGGCCACTACGCGAGCGTGATCAAAGTGGCGCCGAACCTCGGGATCGCACTGGCCACCGACAGCGTCGGCTCGAAGGTGATCGTCGCCGAGGCCGCGCAGCGGTTCGACACGATCGGGATCGACTGCGTGGCGATGAACGTCAATGACCTGATCTGCGTCGGCGCCGAGCCATTGGCGCTGCTCGACTACCTCGCCGTCGAGCAGGCCGACCCGCAGCAGCTCGAGCAGCTCGCAATCGGCCTGCGCGTCGGGGCCGAGTCGGCCGGGGTCGAGATCCCCGGCGGCGAGGTCTGCCAGCTGCCGGAGGTGATCCGGGGCCATCCCTCGCCCTACGGCTTTGACCTTGTCGGGTCGGCGTTCGGAACCGTCGCGCTGGACGCGATCGTCGACGGGCAGGGTTGCCGGCCGGGCGACGCGGTCGTCGGGATCCCGGCGTCGGGAGTGCACTCCAACGGGCTGACGCTCGCGCGCCGAGCGCTGCTCGATGACGGCGGCCTGTCGCTGGATGACGCCCCGGCTGCGCTCGGAGGCGCGAGCGTCGCCGACGCTCTGCTTGAGCCGACCGTGATCTACGTGCGTGCCGTGCTCGCGTTGCTGCGCTCGGGGCTCGAGGTCCGTGGCCTTGCCCACATCACCGGCGGCGGCCTGACCAACCTGCTGCGAATCGGCGACGGCGTTGGGTACGAGATCACCGACCCGCTTGCGGTGCCGGCGGTGTTCGAGCTGATCGCCGAGCTTGGCGGCGTGGCGCCACACGAGATGTGGGAGGTCTTCAACATGGGGTGCGGCTTCTGCGCGATGGTCGCGGCGGCGGATGGCGAGGCGGCGGCACGGCTGCTCGCCGAGCACCATCGGGGTGCGGCCGTGATCGGCCGGGTCACCGACCGCGCCGGGATCGTCGCGGTGCCGGGGCTGCGAATCGAGGGAGGAGCGGACGGCCTGGGCACCGTCTGATCAATGCTCTGAACCCGCCACCGTCGAGCACGGACAGGCCGACGTGGGCGGTGCCGGTGTGCCCGACAACAAAGTGGCGCAAAAATAGGGACACGTAGATGAGCACGCTGGTGGGCACCAGTCTCAATGGGCGCTATCGGCTGGAGGCGAGAATCGGCTCCGGCGGCATGTCCACCGTCTACCGCGCGTTCGACGAGACGCTCGAGCGCCAGGTCGCGGTCAAGCTGATGAATCGCGAGGTGACCAGCGACTCCGATCAGCTCGAGCGCTTCCGCCGCGAGGCGCGCGCGGTCGCCCAGCTGTCGCACCCGCACGTCGTCGGCGTGATCGACGCCGGCGAGGATGACGGGCGCCCATACATCGTGCTCGAGTACGTCGAGGGCGAGACGCTCAAGGACCGCATCCGCCGCCAGGGTCGGCTGCCAATCCCCGAGGCGGTCGCGTACGCGATCGAGATCGCCCGCGCGCTGGGCGCGGCCCACTCCCAGCACATCGTCCACCGCGACGTCAAGCCGCAGAACGTCCTGATCGACCAGGAGGGGTCGGCCAAGGTGACCGACTTCGGGATCGCGCGCACGCTCGAGGAGGACGGCCTGACCGCGGACGGCAGGGTCCTGGGCACGACCGACTACGTGTCGCCCGAGCAGGCCCTCGGCCAGCACGTCAACGGCCAGTCGGATCTCTACTCACTCGGGGTCGTGCTCTACGAGATGCTGACCGGCGAGGTCCCATTCAAGGGCGACAATCAGGTCGCGGTCGCGATGAAGCACGTCCGCGAGGAGCTGCCCGATCTCCAGCTCAAGCGCCCCGAGGTCTCGGCGGCGCTCGCGGCCGTGGTCGAGACGGCGACCGCCAAGCATCCCGACGACCGCTACGCCAACGACGCCGAGCTGATCGCGGATCTCGAGGACGTGCTCGCGATCGAGACCGCACGGGCGGGGAGCGCGACCGGCGAGGTCACGACCGTCCTCAAGACGCTGCCCTCCGATGCCCGCCGGCGGATCCCATTCCGGCTGCGCCACCCCGCGACGGTGGTGCTGGCACTGATCGTTGTCATCGCGGCAGCGGTCGCGGTGCTCGTCTTCCTGGCCCCGCGCACCCATCACGGAAGCGGCGATCTTCCGCAGGCGCGGCCGCCACAGACCCACGCGCAGGTGCAGCTGTGCAGTTCGTGCGCGCACGACTACAACCCCGATGCGACCAGCGGGCCGAAGAACCAGCACCCGGGGCAGGACGGTCTCGCGATCGACAACAACCGCAACACGGCGTGGACGACCGAGACCTACTACTACGGACTGCAGAGCAAGCCCGGCGTCGGGCTGTACGTCGACGCCAGTCCCGGCGTCGCGGCCCGATCGATGATCATCGACACCGCCACGCCGGGGTTCGCCGCGGTGATCTATGCGCGGCGCACACCGCCCAACCCCGACACGTTCGACGTCGGGCCCAACGGCTGGGTGAAGGTCGGCGGCAGCGCTGACGTCCGCGCGACCCAGGCCCTGCGGCTCGACGCCCGCGGCGTCAAGTACCGCTACTACCTGGTCTGGATCACCGATCTCGGGCCGCACACGAGCGTGGCCCTCAACGAGGTCGCGCTGTACACGTAGCGCTTCAGCGCTACGTGTGCAGCTGGTGCGAGCGCGGGGAACCTCTTCCGGCACAGGCCGACGTCTGCGAGCGAGCGGTCGCCGTCGCTCGCTTCGCCGCCGCCTGCTTGTGGATGTGGCCTTGCACGTCGGCGGCGGACGGGTCCCAGGCGAGGTCAAACCAGACCGTCTTGTCGTTGCCCGCCCCGTACCGAACGCCCCAGGCGTCCGAGAACATCTCGACGATCGCGAGCCCGCGGCCGCGTGGCTCGGTCGGACCCGGTGAGCGGACCGTCGGCGTGCCGCCGCCGAGGTCGGTCACCTCGACCCTGACGAGCTCGCGCTCGTGGATGATCGCCAGGTGAAAGCCAGTCCGGGCGTGGCGGATGCTGTTGGTCGCCAGCTCGGAGACCATCAGCTGCACCGCCTCGAGCACCGAGTCGGGGACATCGGTGAGAACCCCGTCGGCGAACCGCCGGGCGGCGCCGACCGACAGCACGTCGAGCGGGAAGTCACGCTCGCGCCTGATCGGGTCGGCACTCATCGCTCGAGCCGGAGCTTGCCGGCCAGGCCCATCGTCGTGACCACGGTTCGAAGCAGCGGCGAGACGCTCCGCAACCGCAACTCGCCGACGATCGTCGACCACTGGACCCAGATCGCGATCGCGGAGCTGTCCGCGAACTGCAGGTCGCCGAGGTCGAGGATCACCCGGCCGACGCGCCGTTCGATGAACGGCACCATGGCCCGCTCGAGCTGCTCGACATTGGAGATGTCCAACTCGCCACGGATCGTGACCAGCGCCGTGTCGGGGTCGGGCCTGGTGATGACGAAGGTCATCGATGGGTTGGTTTCGGCCTGCAAATGCTCCATGCGCTCCCATACTCTGAGGACGTCGACGTCTGGACGCCCTCCCGGGGTGCTCTGACGATATTCCATCACTCGAAGCTGAGCGAGAATGGCGCGGCGATGGCGTCGGTGTCGAAAAGCGTCGGATTCGTCGGTCTCGGGCGGATGGGGCAA
The DNA here is from genome assembly GCA_963770885.1 of uncultured Solirubrobacterales bacterium. GTDB lineage: Bacteria > Actinomycetota > Thermoleophilia > Solirubrobacterales > Solirubrobacteraceae > Palsa-465. The sequence continues at coordinate 265,721 of CAVYRI010000012.1, forward strand.
CCGATGTGTGAGCGTCTGACGGCGGCCGGCTTCGATGTGGCGGCGGTCGATCTGCGCGCCGACGCGGGTGCTCTGGGCTCCCGCCGGGTCGGGTCGATCGCCGAGGCCGCGGCCGGCGCGGGCGTTCTGATCACGATGCTGCCCGGCGCCGACGAGGTGCTGGAGGTGATCGCCGAGGCGGTCGGCGCGCTCAAGGCCGGCTCGTTGTGGCTCGAGATGAGCAGCGCCCCGCCGCGCGTTGCGCGCGCGTGTGGTTCGGCCGCGAGTCCGCGCGGTGTCCGGATCGTCGACGCACCCGTCAGCGGCGGGCCGGCGCAGGCGGCTTCCGGCAGCCTGGTCGTCTACGCGGGCGGGGAGGCGGCCGACCTCGCGGCCGCGCAGCCGGTATTCGACGTTGTCAGCGCGCGCGTCGTGCACACCGGCGGGTTCGGCAGCGGGTATGCGACCAAGCTGCTGATCAACGCGCTCTGGTTCACGCAGGCGGTCGCCGGCGCCGAAGCACTGTCGGTGGGCCGCCGGCTGGGCCTCGACCTCGAGGTGTTGCTCGACTGCCTGCAGTCGAGCGCCGCCGGCAGCCGCTTTCTGTCAGAGCACGCCGAGGCGCTGCTCGACGGGGACGACCTGACGACGTTCCCGCTGGCACGGTGCTGCGAGGAGCTCGGCGAGGTGGTCACGATGGCGGCCTCCGCCGGCGTGCAGGCCGACCTGTTCGACGCGGTCCGGCGGCTGCACGATGAGGCGCTCGCGCATTACGGGGACGTCGACGGCGAGCTTCTCGGGGCGCGGCTCGTGGCCGAACGGGCAGGCGTCAACCTGCGCCGCACGTGATTGCGGCTAAGAAGCGAGCCCGCGGCCCTGGGGGCGCGGGCTGTCGGACGCGCGTGGCGCCTGGGGGCACGGTGCCCCCAACCCACCTCAGCCCGACGAGCCCCACCGCCGAACCAGAGTGTGGGCGAGCCCGAGTTGGTCGAGAATCCTCCCCGCCACATGGTCGACCATCTCGTCGACGCTCCGCGGCCGGTGATAGAAGGACAGCACCGGCGGGACGATCGTCGCGCCCGCGAGCGTGGCGGTCTCCATATTGCGGATGTGGACCAGGTTGAGCGGCGCCTCGCGCGTCGCGAGCACCAGCCGGCGGCGCTCCTTGAGGCACACGTCGGCCGCGCGGGAGAGCAGGTCGGTCGTGTTGCCCGTCGCGATCGCCGCGAGTGTCCTCATCGAACACGGCACGACCGCCATCCCGGCCGTCTGAAACGAGCCCGATGAGATCGGGGCGCCGAGATCGTCGGGGTCGTGGACGACGTCGGCCAGCGACTCGAACTCCGACACGCCGCCGTCGAGCTCGAGCTCGATCGTCCGCCGGCCGCCGCGCGAGATGACCAGATGCGTCTCGACCGCCTCGAGCCCACGGAGCGCCCGCAGCACCGCGAGCCCGAGCTGGGGTCCGCTCGCGCCCGACACCCCCAGGACGACGCGATCGCTGCTCATGAGCCCCCCGAGAGCCGGCGACGTGCGCGCTCGAGCGCGGCGGCCGGAGGCGCGGCAACCCGGTGGTCGGCGCGATCGGCAGCCTTCCGGGTCGCGTCAATCCCGAGCTTGGCGACCGTGCCGCGCAGCTCCAGCGGTTCTGCACGGTCAGCGGCGCCGCCGGGAGCGATCAGCAGGTCGCGGTCGGGTCGCGCGAAGCAGGTCCGCGCCCACTCCACCTCGACGTGGTCCCATGGGTCGATATCGCCGTCGACCACGGTCACCGTCCGGATCAGGCTGACACTGGCCCAGACCGCGAACATCGCGCGCTGTGCCGAGCCCGGCCGCGCGCCGGCTTCCAACGACACGACCGCCGCCAGCCGACCCGCGCCGCCCTCGGGCACCGCGACCTCGCGGACGGCGGGAATCACGCGGCGCAGCTCGGCGGTCAGCCCGGCCGCGATCGCCGTCCCACCGAGCAGCAGGTGCTCGCGGTAGCGCCCCGGTTCGATCGCCTGGTAGATCGGATCGCGGCGGGTGGTCATCCGATCAAAGGTCACGACCGACCCCGACCCGTAGTCCTCGTACATGCCGTGGAACTCCGACACCAGCCCCTCCTTGACGCGCTCGCCGGGATCGAGCCGGCCCTCGAGCACGATCTCGCACTGCGCGGGCACCGCCAGACCCGCGGCCGTGCGGATGACCTGCACCGGCTCGCCCAGCAGCCCGCCCGCGTGCTCGAGCTCGTCGACGCCCAGCTCGAGGTACAGGCACGAGGCCAGCAGCACCGCCGGGTGGTTGCCGATCGTGACGGCGATCGGCAGCGTCTCGCCGCGGGCGGCGGCTCGAGCTGCGAGTGCCGCGAGATGGTGATTGGGCGCGATCCCGGCCATTGCGCGCGAACCCCCGAGCGGCTTCAGCCGGGCGATCGAGAGGTTGGCCGGACCGTCGGGGCCGTCACGCGCAACGATCGCGCCGGCCGTGATGTAGGGGCCCGTCTCGTGCTCGAAGAACCAGGGAATCGGCAGTCGAGACAGATCCGGCTCGGAGACCATGACGTCCTGGCAGGGAGCGTCGCTGACCTGCACCGGCGCCACCGGCCGCTGCAGCGCGCCGACCATCCGCTCGCCGATCTCCGCGACGGTGACGCCGAGCCCGGCCGCGATCCGCGCGCGGCTCGCGAGCACCCCGCCGACGAGTGGCATCGCGCCGTCCTCGACGTTCTCGAACAGCAGCGCCGGGCCCGCATCTCCGGCGGCCAGCAACGCCGAGACGTCATAGGCGAGAGAAACCCGCTCAGAGATCCGCCGCAGTTCTCCGATCCGCTCGAGTTCGTCCAGGAAGGCGCGAAGTGACTGGTCCATCGGAACCGATTGTCTCGGCTCCGCGTCTCAGAAGCGATACGCCCGCGACGCCTCGTGGCGTTGGAGCGCAAAACCGACCAGCCGGTCGAGTAGCTCGGGATACGGAATCCCGCTGGCCGCGAACAGCGACCCGTACACGCTCGTCTCGGTGAACCCGGGCATCGTGTTGAGCTCGTTGAGCAGCACGGAGTCGTTGACGACGAAGAAATCAACCCGCGCCAGCCCGCTGCAACCGCTGCGCAGAAACGACTCCACGGCCAGCTCGCGGATCCGGTCTCTGACCTGCGGTGAGACGCGCGCGGGCACGACCAGCTTCATCCCGCCGGGCGAGTACTTGGCCGCGTAGTCATACCAGCCGCTCTCGCCGGCGCCGAGCAGGATCTCGCCCGGCTCGGAAGCGATCGGCTCGTCGTTGCCGAGCACCGAGCATTCGATCTCGCGGCCGGCGGCGAACGCCTCGACGATCGCGACCGGGTCATGGGTAAAGGCGCTCTCCAGCGCGGCGGGCAGCTCCTGCTCGCTGTCGACCTTGCCGATCCCGACCGAGGAGCCAAGCCGGGCGGGTTTGACGAACAGCGGCCAACCGAGCGGCTGCACCTTCGCCACGACCGCCCCTGGAGCGTCCCGGTACTCGGCCTGACCAACGGCCCGGTAATCGACCTGCGGGATCCCCGCCTGCGTCATCAGATCCTTGAACACGACCTTGTGCATGCACTGGGCCGAGGCGAGCACACCGGCGCCGACGTATGGGACGTCGAGACACTCGAGCAGCCCCTGAACTGTTCCGTCCTCGCCGAACGGGCCGTGGAGGACGGGGAACGCGACGTCGGCGCCCGGCAGCCCCTGGCCGGGAACGAGTGCCAGCGCCTCGCCGCCCCGGCGCCACACCCCGTCGCGACCGACGTCGATCACGATGACCTCGTAGCCCGCGGCCTGGAGCCCTTCGCTGACGGACGCCGCCGAGGCGAGTGAGATCTCGTGCTCAGACGATCGGCCGCCGCCGAGCACCGCCACGCGAGTGGCGCTCATCCGGCAGATTTGCTTGTCGTAGACGCGCTTGTCGTCTGGCTGGTCGTCGACGTGCTCGTGCTGGTGCTGGTGGTGGGGGTGGTCGTCGTGTTCGTGGGGACGAACTTACCGACGATGATCGTCACCGTGCTTCCCTGGCTGGCCTTCGAGCCGCCGTTGGGCGATTGGCTGATCACGATCCCGTCCTTGGACTTGTCCGACACGTTCTGAGTCTGCCTGCTGACCTTGAAGCCGGCGCCCGTGAGCGCACTCTGGGCGCTCGACGGTGAGTCTCCGACGACCGCCGGGACGTTGACCGAGGGCGGCGCCTTGGCGACCGTGATCGTCACCGTCGACCCCGGTGTCGCGCTCGTGCCGCCGGCCGGGCTCTGGCTGATCACATTGCCCGGTGTCACGGTGCTCGACGTTATGGTCGAGGCGCCGACCGTGAACCCAGCCCCGGTCAGCTCCGTGCTGGCGGTCGCCTGGTCGAGGCCGACGACATTGGGCACCTGCTTCTCCGGCTTGCCGGAGGAGACGAACAGGGTCACCTGGGTCCCGGCCGCGACGGTCTGCCCGGACTTGGGGTCGGTCCCGGTCGCGTCACCGACGCCGTAGCGCTGCGATGGTTGCATCACCACGCGCACCCGCAGATGTTTTCGTTGCAGCTCCTTCTTGGCCGCCGCCTGAGCGAGGCCGACCACGGATGGGATCGTCGTGTCGCCGAGCCCATGCGAGACGCTCAGCGTCACCGTCGAGCCCTTGTCGGCCTTCGTGCCGGGCGCCGGATCCTCTCCGATCACGACGCCGGGCGGCTTTGAGCTCTGCACGTTGATCACGGCGACCTGGAAGTCGGCGTTGAGCAGCACCGTTCGCGCCACGTTGAGCTGCAACCCGGTCACGGTCGGCACGACCACCTGCTTGGGCCTGCTGATGAAGTAGGCCGCGGCGGCGGCACCCGCGACGAGCAGCAAGACGAGCGCGCCCAGCAGCCACGGCAACCAGCGCCGGCGGCCCTCGTCGTCAGGCGGCTCGTCGTCGGGGGCGCCGCCGTTGCTGCTCGGATCCGGGTAGGGCGCGGCCTCAGGGGCGAGCAGCGGAGCGAGCGCGCCGCCACCGCCGGCGCCGGTCGCCGCGAGCGCCGCGACGGCGGCCATTCTCGCCGTGTCCTGGCCGGCGGCTCCGGACAGGATCGAGACGCGGGCGTGCTCCAGCGCGGTGATCAGTTCATCGGCGTTGGCGGGACGGTCATTCGGGTTCTTGTTGAGCACCCACAGCACCACCTGCTCGAGCTCGAGCGGCACGTTGGGGTTGACCTGCGTCGGCGGCGTCGGCGCCTCGGAGACATGCTTGAGCGCGATCGTGACCGCGGCGTCGGCGTCAAACGGCACCCGGCCGGTCAGCAGCTCGTAGAGGACGACGCCGATCGAATACAGATCGGAGCCGGCGCCGACCGACATCCCCTGGGCCTGCTCAGGTGAGAGATACTGGGCGGTACCCATGATCGAGCCGGTCTCGGTCATGTCCGAGGCGCCGGCGCGCGCGATTCCGAAGTCGGTCACCTTGGCCTGGTCGGCGTCATCGACGATCACGTTGTGGGGCTTCAGGTCGCGGTGGATCACGCCGCGACGGTGCGCGAACCTCGCGGCCTTGAGGATCTGGAGCGTGATGTCGATCGCGCGGATCGGGTCGACCGGCGCCTCCTCGCGGATCAGCTGCTTGAGCGAGCGCCCCGGCAGGTACTCCATCGCGATGTAGTAGGTGTCCTCGTAGCTGCCGCGGTCATAGACGGCGACCACATTGGGGTGCTGGAGCCCGGCGGCTGCCTGCGCCTCGCGGCGGAAGCGCTCGACGAAGTCCGGGTCGGCGGCGAACCGCTCGTGCAGGAGCTTGAGCGCCACCTTGCGCGACAGCTGCTCGTCCTCGGCGAGGACCACGTCCGCCATGCCGCCGGAGCCGAGCTTCGAGATCACCTTGTAGCGACCGTCGATCAGGGTGTTGGGGGCCGGTCCCGCCATCGCTAATGCCCCTCGGCCAACAGGGTTTGGACCACGTCCTTGGCGATCGGCGCCGCGACGGTGCCGCCGAAGCCGCCGTCGGAACGTTCGACGGTGACCGCGATCGCCACCTTCGGATCGTGGATCGGGGCAAAGCCGATGAACCACGGCTGAGTCAGGCCCGCCCCGGTCGGACCCACAGATGCTGTGCCCGTCTTGCCGGCGAACGGGATCCCGGTGCCGAGCTGCGCGGGCGTGCCGGTCCCCTCGTCGACGACCTTCTCCATCATCTGCCCGATCTCGGCGGCGGTCGAGGGCTTCATCACCTGGTTGTAGACGTGCGGCTTGATCGTCTGCACGGTGCGGCCGTCCTGGTCGACGACCCGGTTTGTGAACCGCGGCTCCATCAGCTTGCCCCCGTTGGCGACCGCGGACGCGACCATCGCCATCTGCAGCGGCGTCACCAGCAGGCCGCCTTGGCCGATCGCAATCCGGCCGATGTCCTCGTTCGGGCTGGCGGGCACGTAGGGCCTGCCGGTCGGCGAGTACGGGCGGCTGGTGTCGATCTGGTTGGACGGGTAGTCGAGCGGGGGTTTTGCGTAGAAGCCGAACCGCTTCATGTACTTGGTCATCGTCGGTCGCCCGAGCGACTCCGCGACCTGCGCCCAGACCGTGTTGACCGAGTAGACCAGCGCGCTCGTCAGGTCGATCGGGCCGAAGCTCTGGTTGCCGTCGTTCATCAGCGGCACGCCCGAGATCGTGACCGGGGAGTTGCCGTTGACGACCGAATTGGGCGTGTACTTGCCCGAGTCGATCGCCGCCGTCGCGGTCACGACCTTGAACGTCGAGCCCGGCGGGTACTGGCCCTGGGTCGAGCGGTTGAGTTCGCACCCGGGCTGGCCGCAGGGGGCGTGCGGGTCATTGCTGTTGTAGCTGGGGTTGGCGTACATGACCTTGACCGCGCCCGTCTGCGGGTCCATCGCGACCACCGCTCCCGCTCGGCCGCCGAGCGCCTGCTCGGCGACCTCCTGTGCCTTGGGGTCAAGCGTCGTGTAGACGTCGTCGCCGACCGGATGCGGGCTGAGCTGGCCGAAGATCGAGCTCAAACCGGTCTGGAGACCCCGCAGCGCCGCTTCACGGGACTCCTCGAGGCCGGCCACCTGTCCCTCGAGCGCATTCAGGTATCCGACCGCCTGGCCGAACAGCGAACCGGTTGGATAGCGGCGCCGCCAGGTGTCCGCCGGAGCCGGCACCGATCTGGCGAGCACGGTTCCGTCGTCGGCGATGATCTTGCCGCGCTTGATTCGCAGGTCGTCGACCAGCGTCCGGCGGTTGAGCGGGTTCGCCGTCAGTGACGAGGCCTCGAACACCGTCCAGCGCGAGGTCCATCCGATCAGCAGCGCGAACAGGACCACGACGACGACGAACAGCTTTGCGATCGCGCCGTTCACAGTGCGGGCCTCCGCGCTCGATCGGAGACCAGCAGCAGCAGTGCCAGCAGCACGAAGTTGGCGATGATCGACGACCCGCCGTAGGAGATGAACGGCAGCGTGACCCCGGTCAGCGGAATCACCCGCGTGACGCCGCCGACGATCACGAACACCTGCAACGCGAACATCGACGTCAGCCCGGTCGCGAGCAGCTTCGAGAACGAATCACGCGCCAGCATCGCGGTCTTGAAGCCCCGCCAGACGAAGATCAGATAGGCCAGCAGAACCGCCGTCGCACCGAACAGCCCGAGCTCGTCGGTGATGACCGCGTAGATCATGTCGGTCTGCGGGAACGGCAGTAGCGTCGCGCCGCCCGGCATCGTCAGGATCGCCTGGCCGAACCCCTGGCCGAACAAGCCACCGGCGGCCTGCGCGAACAGCGAGTTGGCGATCTGGAAGCTGCCCAACGGCGCGTCGTAGAGGCGTGGATTGAAGGGATGAAGCCACGTTTCCACCCGCGCGTGGATGTGAGGGATGTGGGTGCCGAGGTACCAGAACCCGATCGCCGCGGCGATCAGCCCGACGACCACGAACGAGACGCGATTCGTGGCCACGTAGAGCATCGCCAGCAGTGCCCCGTAGAACATGATTGACGAGCCGACGTCGCTGAGCACGACCAGCGTCGCCATCGCCAGCCCCCAGATCACGATCACCGGGCCGAAGTGCTTGAGCGGCGGGATCGTGACTCCGAGCACACGCCGGGCGCCGACGACCAACAGCTGACGGGTGTCGCGCAGGTAGCTGGCCAGGAAGACGACCAGGCCGATCTTGGCGAACTCCGGCGGCTGGAACACGAACAGCCCCGGGATCCGGACGCCCAGATAGGCGCCGTTGGCCTGGTAACCGACGACCGGGAAGCGCGGCAGGATCATCAACCCCAGCGAGACGAACACGATCACGTAGCGGTACTGCTCGAGCTTGCGGTAGTCGCGAAAGACGACGATCGTGACCGCGAACAGGATCAGCCCGAGCACGAACCACTGCGCCTGCTGGCGGGCGAGCGTCGGGTCGATCCGGTAGACCATCACCAGCCCGAAGCTGGCCAGCACCGCGATCAGCGGGAACATGTACGGGTCGGCGTTCGGGAGCGTCACCCGGATGAAGATGTGGCCCGCCAGGCACAGGCCGAGAAAGATCGCGCCGTAGGTCAGCGAGACGCTCGCGATCGCGCTCGATCGCTGGATGAACACTCCCGCGAAGCCGGCGGTCACCAGCAGTGACGCGGGAATCAGGGCGAACAGCTCTCGATTGCGAGCGGTCATTTGGCCAGCTGTCCGAGTTCGGCCGCATGGATGAGGTCGATCGCATCGTTCTGCGAGCGGATCTGGTGGTTGAGCAGCACCGAGCGCCGCTGGGCGGGAACCACCTGGGCCGGGACGCCCGAGACGTAGAACGACTCATAGAGGCGGATGCCGAACGGCAGGTCGTACGGCAGCCCCCGGTAGATCGTCACGATCCCCTGGTTGTTGGTGCCGATGAAGAACAGCTGCCGGGTGGCCAGATAGCCACCGCCGCCGACCAGGAACAGCACGATCACGGTCGCCAGCAGGGCGGCCAGCGGCTTGGTGAAGCGTCCGGGACCGCGCCGCCTGGGGCCGTTCTCGGCCGGCCTGCCCTGGGTGCGGGCCAACCGCGCGGCCCGGCGGCTGGGGGTCTGGCCCGGCGGTGGATGGGTGGTCGGTGGCGGGGCGGCGGTCAGCGTCGCGGCGGTCGCGGCGCGGCGCGGACCGCCGCGCGAGCCGTCGTGTGAGCCCTCGTCGGTCGCGCTGACCGGCGCCATCCCGACCACGGTCGGGTCGTCCTGATCAGTCGCACCGCCGACCTCCTCAAGCGTGAACAGGATCACGGTGATGTTGTCGCGACCGCCGGCCTCATTGGCCTCGTTGACGAGCCGCTTGGCGGCCGCGTCAAGATCGCTCTCGCTCGCCAGCACGGCCGCGATCTGCTCCTCTGAGATCATCGACGTCAACCCGTCGCTGCAGAGCAGGACGACGTCGCCGGCGCGCGCAGCGTACGTCCAGGTGTCGACCTCGACCTCGGGATCGATCCCAAGCGCGCGCGTGATCACCGACCGCTGCGGATGCTCGGCCGCCTGCTCCTCGGTCAGCTTGCCCTGCCGGACGAGCTCGCCGACGAGCGTGTGATCCTGGGTCAACAGCTCGAGCTTGCCGTCACGGAACAGATAGGCGCGACTGTCGCCCACATGCGCGATCGCGAGCGTGCTGTCGTCGACGTACACCGCCGTCAGGGTCGTGCCCATTCCCGCGCGCTCGTGCTCTTCGCGCGCGCTCTCGTAGATGCGCCGGTTGGCTGCCTGGGCAACTCCGGCCAGTCGCTGTTCCGGGCTCCCCTGATCGGGCAGCTCGCCCTGGAATGCCTCGACGGCGATCCGCGAGGCGACCTCACCGGCCTGGGCGCCGCCCATGCCATCGGCGATCACGAACAGCGGCGCGCGGGCGAAGGCGCTGTCCTCGTTGCCGCGGCGCTGACGGCCGGTGTCGGTCCGCCAGGTGGTGTGGGCTGCGCGAAGCATCAGGCGATTGTCGAGTGCGAGGTCATTGCAGGTATGAAAACTCGCAGTCCCCGATCCGGATCCGGTCACCGTCGTGCAAAGGTTGCGGCCCGGTCAGCGGGCTCTCATTGAGATAAGTCCCGTTCGTCGAGCCGAGATCCTCGATCACCACGACGTGTCCTTCGCGAGAGATACGAGCGTGACGGGTTGACGCAAATGGATCGTCGAGGCGGATCTCGACGTCTCCGCGGCCGAGCGTAGCGCCGTCCATCAGGTCATAGGCAACTCCGCTCTCGTGACCGACCGCGTGCTCGACGAGCAGCCGGGGCTCGAAGTCGCCATTGGCCCCGAGCCCAGAGGCGGCGTCGTACATGCCGGTCGCGTCCGGGGGCGGCGAGCGGTCGGACTCGACCACGCCGCCGCGGCCGCGGCGCAGGTCACGCAGCGCGCTCCACGCGACCCACAGCAGGAACAGGTAGAGCACAGCAAGGAAGCCGAACTTCAGGCCAACAGAAACGGGCTCGAGCACGGGTGCGAGTGTCTCCTTATTCGAGCTCGAACGTAAGCTGCGAGGTGCCGAGTTCAATCTCGTCACCTGGCTTGAGGACCTCGGCTCCGTCAAGCCTGCGACCGTTGAGGCGGGAGCCGTTGGTCGAGCCAAGATCGGTCAGGATCCACGAACCACCCCGCGGCCTGATCTCGGCGTGCGTGCGGGACACGTTCGGATCGTCGAGCATCACATCGCAGCGCCGGCTGCGCCCCATCGTCGCACCGCCGGGACCGACGACCATCCGCCGGCCGCCGGTGATCAGGAGCGCCGTCTGCACACGCGAGTGAGCGCGTTCCTCGAGTGGCCCCGCGACGCGTCCGGCGCTGCTGTAGATCATCGTCCGGCCCGCCTCCTCGGAGACGAGTTCGTGCTCGTCCTCGGGTTCGGGGTTGACGACCCGGGTCTGGATCCCGAACTCCCCCAGCCCGAGCCGGTCATCGGTCTCGAACTCGACCACCGGCCGCGACGTCAGCGCCAGCCGTTCGCTGCGCGCGTGCTCGAGCAGGTAGCCCGCCAGCTCGCTCGCCAGCGCCTCCTCGTAATCGGCGAACCGCTCGCGGTCACGCGGCGACAGATACACGGTGTACTCGTTCGGAACGTAGGTGCGGGAGACCGACAGCGACTTGTGCTGCTCCATCTCACGCGCCAGCTTGCGCGCGATCTCGACCGGGCGCACCTCGGAGCGAAAGGCACGGCTAAACGTGCCTTCGACCAGGCCGGCGATCTTGCTTTCTAGGCTTCTGAGGACACTCATCGGGACGCCCTGGGGGCAGATCCATGCTACGGAAAATGTCCCCCGGAGCCATTCGGATCACGACCAGGCACCCACCCGCGACGGGCTGCGGAAACGATCGATGGAGCGAGCGCGATCACCCCGCCGAGCACCGCGCCGACGACCGCGGTGGGGGCCGCCGAGACCGCATCTGAGCCGTGTGCGGCGGTCACCGCGACCGCGGTTGCGGTCACAAGCGTGGCCGACCACATCACGACCCGGACGATGTCCAGCGCCGGTGACCGCCCGCGAACCGCCCACGGGAGCACGATCGCGGCGACGGCCCAGACGACGGCCGGGGCAAGCACACCCGCGCTCAGCAGTGGCGAGAGGACATCGCGTGCGGCGGCCGTCGGCGAGCCCGACCAGGCCTCAGGTGGCGGAATGCCCGCAACCGCGGGCAGATACAGGACCCGAGCGGCAAGCGGCGCCGCCAGCGCGAGCCAGATCCAGCCGACCCCGGCCAACACGCCACGGCGCCAGACCGTCGGGGCACGCGCTGCAACCGCGGGCCAGGCCCCGGCGAGGCCGATCAGCCCCAGGGCCGGGGCGCCGGCCGCGAGCGGCCAGGCGCTCGGCGTGCGCACCATCAGCGCCACGGGAAGACTCAGCGCGATCAGGACCAACAGCGCGAATCCGGCGTGGCCCTGGGCCACCGCGAGACCGAACGCAGCGGCGATGAACGCCAGCCAGCCGAGGCCCGGCAGCGCCAGCACCGCGCCACCGACCACGAGCGCCGCCACCGCAGGCGGAACCGGGGCACCGCCGAGGACCTCGGTGGCCAGCCAGCCGGCGCTCGCGGCCGCTCCCGCTGCGGCGAGCCCGCGGGCTGGCCAGGTCTCGATCGGGAACAGGGGGGTTGGTTCGGGCTCGGCGCGCGCTTCTGGCGCCGGTACGGGCGGCGGCAACTGCCCCGGCGGATCGGCCCAGGGGTGCTCGTCGGTGGTCGGTGGCGAGCCACCCCAGGGACCGATCACGACGCCAGGTTCGTCGCCGACGTGCTCGCGTGCGGCCACCAGCGCGCGGCGTAAGTCACATAGCCGCCCGCGTTCCCGCGGCCGGGGCCGGAGCGCGAAATCGATCCCCTGGCCGAGCTCGCGGGGCAGATCCCGGCGTTGACGGCGAAGCGGTGGCAGGTGTGCGCCGAGCCGGCGGGCACGATAGGCGGCGGTGCTCGTCCCAGCCGGGTTGAGGCCCGTCAGAGCCTCGTACAGGACCAGCGCGAGCGAGAACAGGTCGGCGTTGGCGCTCACCGGCAGACCCGCCGCCTGCTCGGGGGCCATGTAGGCGGGGGTCCCGATCACATCCCCGGTCAGCGTCAGCGAGTCGCCGCCGATCACGTGGGCGACCCCGAAGTCGGTCAGCTTTGCGAGCTGGCCGGGGGTCACCGGACGGTCTGGGATCAGGACGTTGGACGGTTTCATGTCCCGGTGCACGACGCCCTGCCCGTGGGCGTGCTCGAGCGCGTCGCAGAGCACTATTCCGATCGAGACGATGTCCTGGTCAGACAGGCGCCCGGCCGCCAGCAGCTGGTCGAGTGACGCGCCACGGATCAACTCGGAGACCAGGTAGGCGCCTTCATCGTCGACGGCGGCCTCGTACAGCGTCACGATCCCGGGGTGCGAGAGCCGGGCCGCGACCCTGGCCTCGCGCTCGAATCGGCCGCTGACGATCCGCTCGCGTGGCATCACCTTGACGGCGACATCGCGCTCCAGACGCTCGTCGGTGGCCATCCAGACAGTGCCGTAGGCGCCGCTTCCGAGCCGGTGGTGGAGCCGATAGCGCCCCAGCACGACCTCGGCGGGCGCGGCAGGGGCGCCCGAGCGGCGCGTCTGAGGCGTCAGCTGCCGAGCGGTCCGTGCTTGGCTTGGACTCATGCAGATGCGGTTTTCCACGCGCCCGGATCGGTCCCTGCGGCTGCGCGGGCGCCGGCTCGCAGAACGGCCGGCTGCAGCGCCGATTGCCAGGTCGGTTTATCCAGCCGTCGCCACGGTCATACTGGGGCTCTTCACAAGTCCTTTAAGGAGCTATTCCTCCTGTCGTTCTTCGACGAAGCTGACGAGCCTCGCACATCGCCTCGGTCGCAACCTCGCAGACGCCGGCCGTCGGGGGGCGGCGGTCGGCCGCCCGGCGACCAGCAATCGATCCAGGTGCGGCGCGGAGTGCTGGTGGTCGTCCTGCTTGTGGTCGTGGTGCTGATCGCCCTCGGAGTCCACAGCTGCCAGGTGAGCGCGCGCAACAGCGCCCTGAAGAACTACTCAAACGACGTCGCGTCGCTGATCGCTCAGTCCAACAACACGGGCAAGACGCTGTTCCACATCCTCTCGAGCGGGGTCAGCTCGTCCAATGCCACCAGCGTCCAGAACAGCATCAACCAGACGTTCTCGAGCGCGACGGACCAGCTCAACCACGCAAAGGGGCTGAGCGTTCCCGACCCGGCCAAGACCGCCCAGCGCAACCTGGTGTTCGCGCTGCAGATGCGCGCTGACGCGATCAAGAGCATCGCCTCCCAGATCCAGCCGGCGGTCGGCAACCAGGCCAGCAAGGACGCGGTCAACCAGATCGCGGCCGAGATGGCGGTCCTGTACGCGTCCGACGTCGTCTACAAGAACTACACGACGACCGCGATCGCCTCGGCCCTCCACGGCGCGGGGATCGCGGTCGGGGGAGCCGACGGCCAGCAGATCGCTGCGGGACAGTTCGTTCCCAACGTCCAGTGGGTGACGCCCAGCTTCATCGCGTCCGAACTGCACGTGACGCTGCCCGCGTCGTCGGGCGGCAAGATCGCTCCGGGCCTGCACGGGCATGAGCTCAACTCGGTGAGCGTCAGCGGGACCACACTCCAGACGGGCTCGGCGAACACGATCCCGGCCAGCCCGGCGCCGACCTTCACGCTCAACTTCACCAACAGCGGCACCAACAACGAGACCAACGTCGTCTGCAAGGTCTCGGTCTCCGGCACAAACGTCAGCGGCCAGACGACCGTGCCCGAGACGATCGCGGGCAAGTCGGCGACCTGCAACGTGAAGCTGACCTCGACGCCGGCCACCGGGACCGCGACCGTGGTCGCGACGATCGAGCCCGTCCCAGGCGAGAAGCACACCTCAAACAACTCGCTTTCGTTCCCGGTTACGTTCCACTAGGGCTGACCTCGGGTGCGACTGGGTGTGCGCCCTGCGGCGGACCGACGCTCCGGCACTGGGCCTATCCTTCCTGCGGTGCACGACCTGACGAGCACCGTCGGCATCGTCGCGATCGCGGCTGGGGTGGTGGCCGTGCTGGCTCTGCTGCTGAGCCTGTTTCTCGCGATCAGGCTTCGTCGCGTCCGCGCCGACCAGAAGACCGTGCTCGGCGATAGCCGCGCGGACCTCGTCTCGCACGCCGCCACCCTGCAGGACCAGTTTGAGGCGCTGAACGAGTACGTCCAGGACGTCGCCATGCGTCTGGACCAGCGGATGAAGACCGCCGAGCAACGGCTCGACGGCGCGATCGCATACCGATCGCTGGTCCGCTATGACGCCTACGGCGAGATGTCGGGCCGCCAGTCGACCTCGATCGCGCTGCTCGACGCGACCAGGTCAGGGATCGTGCTGTCGTCGATCCACCACCGCGACCAGGCCCGGCTGTATGCCAAGCAGGTCAAGGACGGCCACGGTGAGCTCGAACTGTCGCCCGAGGAGAACGACGCGATTCGGCTCGCGCTCGAGGGCGGCGGCGAGCCGGCGACGGGGTAGCCGGCCCAGGCCGGCGTCAAGTGCGAGCGGGCTACTTCGGACCCGAGGGCACCTTCACCCAGGAGGCCCTGCTGGCGGCCAGCCGCAGCGTCGAGCTTGAGCTGGTCCCGATGCCGACGATCTACGACACGGTGATGGCCGTCCACACCGGCTCGGTGCAGCGCGCGCTGGTGCCGATCGAGAACTCGCTCGAGGGCTCGGTCAACGCGACCCTGGACGCGCTCGCGATGGAGACCGAGGACGTCGCGATCCTCGGCGAGGTCGTCCACCCGATCCGTCACTGCCTGATCGCGCGGACCGAGCTCGAGCTGCCTGAGATCGAGGTCGTCGTCTCACATCCGCAGGCCAGCGCCCAGTGCGCCCGTTTCATCCGCACCCGGCTGCCTGGCGCGCAGGTGATGGTCGGGCCGTCGACCGCCGAGGCGGTCCGCCAGGTCGCCGGCCACGACGGGCCGTGGGCCGCGCTCGGCAACCGGCTCGCGGCCGAGCGATACGGATGCTTCGTCCTGCGGGCGGGCGTCGAGGACGTGGCCGACAACGAGACCCGGTTCGCCTGGCTGGGACCCGCCGGCGCGCCCCCGGGAGGCCCGGGCGGTGACGGCGCCGAGCCGCTCGGGCCGTGGAAGACCGCGATCGTCTTCTGGGGGATCGGCTCCGAGGCCCCTGGGTGGCTGGTCGCGTGCCTGTCGGAGTTCGCCGATCGTGGGGTCAACCTGACCCGGATCGAGTCGCGCCCGCGCAAGCAGGGCCTCGGCCGCTACATGTTCTTCTGCGACCTCGAAGGGCGCGACACCGAGCCCGACGTCGCCGCGGCGTTGGCGGGGTTGCGGGCGCACGTCGAGACGTTGCGGGTGTTGGGTTCGTTCCCCGCCGCCTCGTGATTTGGGATCCGCGGCCTGGGTGATCGCCCGCACACCGGCCAGCATCACTCGCCCGTACGCGAGGCCCGCCCCGCCGATGACGCCGTCCAGCGAGCCCGCATGCGCCCGCCCCGTATACGGAATGGGCGAGCCGGGACCGTCGCTACACTGCCGCGTGCAGAGCGTATGGCCTCTCCAGCTAGCCCAGCAGAACCAGTTGGGTCCGCGCCGCCTCTTCAGCACCAGCGGCGCGGGCACGAAGTTGGCCGGGTGCTCGTATTGAACGCGACGTATGAGCCGATCAACGTCTGCACGGTGCGCCGCGCCGTCGTCCTGCTGCTCAAATCCAAGGCCGAGGTGATCGAGCACGCCGAGTGGCAGCTGCACTCAGCTTCGACGACGATCGCCCGCCCGGTCGTGATCCGGCTCGTCTCCTACGTCCACATCCCCCGTGACACGCACCGGCGCCGGATCACCCGCCGAGCGGTGTTCGCCCGCGATGACTGGACCTGCCAGTACTGCGGCTCGAGGTCGAATCTGACCGTCGACCACGTCGTGCCCCGCTCCAAGGGCGGCTCATCGAACTGGGAGAACATCGTCGCCTCGTGCGCGCCCTGCAACCGCCGCAAGGGCAACGCCCTGCCCCGCCAGGCGGGGATGAACCTCAGCCGCCAGCCCAAGGCGCCGAACCCCTCGGTGTTCATCCAGGTCGCCAGCCCGACGATTCCGGTCGCCTGGCGCGCCTACCTCGCCGCGTAACTTCGCGCACGTCCGCGTGGGCGCGTTCGCGTTCGCGTTGCGTGGGCGCGTTCGCGCTTCGCGGCGGCCCCTGCCCCGCGTTCGCGCTTCGCGGCGGCCCGTGCCCCACGTTCGCGCTTCGCGGCGGCCCGGCCCCACGGCCCGGGGCGAGGCCCTACCCCCAAAAACCTGCGCAGAGCCCAGTTATCCGACCACGGCCACAAGCCCTACCCCGAAAACCTGCGCCCAGCCCAGTAGATCCGAGACGGCCGCGAGCCGCGCCCCGAAAACCTGCGCAGAGCCCAGCAAATCGCACCCACCCCCGGCGGGTGCCCGCCTATCAGGCAGCGTTGGCGGCGTACCGCTCGGCCGAGCGCGCCCGGGCTTTCGCCGCCTCGACCTCGCGGTCCTTCGGCGGCGCCGAGCTCGAAAGCTCGCTCAGCAGCTGAGTCGAAATCGCCGTCACGGCGTCGACGGCCGCCTCGAACGGCGCCTCGTTGGCCTTCGACGGCTTCGAGAAGCCGCTGATCTTGCGGACGTACTGCAGCGCCGAGGCGCGGATCTCCTCCTCGGTTGCGGGAGGCTCAAAGTTGTGGAGGGTGCGGATGTTTCGACACATGCACCCCAGCGTAGTCGGTGGCCGGCGTCGGCATCATGGCGCGGGCTCGACCGCACCCGCGCGGCGTGCCGGCGCGGGCTCAACCGCACCCACGCGGCGTGCCCCGGCGAGCGCTCGCAGAACGCACGAAGGGCGCCGTCAACGCCGGCGCCCTTCGCGTAACTACTTGGCTGCGATTTCCGTGGCGAGACTGTGAGCCGGAGGGACTACTCCCGGCGCTCGTCCAACGGCGGTGTCGCGGGGGGACTCCGCTAAGCGGGGTCAGCCTCCGACCTAGCGGCCGGACACCTCCAGGGTCCCGCAAAAACTGTCAGACAAGTTAGGACCACCTCCTTTCTCTGGTACGCGGAGAATAGCGAAGCCGCGTGACACCTCATAGGCGATCCGCAAGCAAACGTTCAGCTCGGACAGCAGCCCCGCCGGATCGTCAAGATGGGCGGAACTCCGATGCACGGCGCCTACCCGGCACCACACGGGACGGGCGTCGCGACCTCCCAGCCCGCACAGGTCGCGTCGTCTGCGCCCAAGCAGACGCTAAGCGCCACCGATGAGCCCCCGTGCCGGGGGAGGTCCGCGATCGCCGAGACGAACGAGAGCTAAGTCTCGTCGGGCTCGTCGTCGGCGACCGGCGCCGCCGTCGCGGCTTCGGACTCCGCCACCAGCGCCACGGCACTGACCTGATCGTCGTCGCGGATGTTCATCACCCGCACGCCCTGCGACGCGCGCCCGTAACGGTTGATGCCCCGCACCGACGTGCGCTGGACCATCCCGTTCTGGGAGATGAACACCAGCTCCTGATGCTCGCGGACGACCAGCGCGCCGGCGAGCGCACCCTTGTTCTCGGTCAGCTGGATCGTCTTGACGCCCATCGTCCCGCGGCCCTTGACGGGGTAGTCGGGAATCGGGGTCCGCTTGCCGTAGCCGTTCTCGGTCACGACCAGCAGCTCCTGATCGTCGCGCGCGACGTCCATCGCGAGCACGGCGTTGCCCTTCTGGCTGACGTTCATCCCGCGCACGCCGCTCGTGTCGCGGCCCATCGAGCGCACCGCCTGCTCGCTGAAGCGCGCCGCCTGGCCGGACCGCGAGACCATGATGATGTCGTCGTGCCCGCTGGTGCGGCGCACCGCGATCAGCTCGTCGTCGTCGCGGATGTTGATCGCGATGATCCCGTCGGCCTTGATCGGGGTGTTGTAGGCGCCGAACTCGGTCTTCTTGACGATCCCGTTGCGCGTCGCGAACACGAGGTACTTGCCCTCGCTGAAGTCACGCGTCGAAAGCACCGACTGAACACGTTCGCCCTCGCGCAGCGGCAGCAGGTTGACCAGCGCGCGGCCCTTGGCGGTTCGCGAGGCCTCGGGCAGCTCGTAGACCTTGAGCCGATAGACCTTGCCGCGGTTGGTGAAGAACAGCAGGTAGTCGTGCGTCGAGCAGACGAACAGGTGCTCGATGTAGTCCTCGTCCTTCATGTCCATTCCGGTGACGCCGACTCCGCCGCGACGCTGCTGCCGGTAGGTCGACAGCGGCAGCGACTTGATGTAGCCCGAGTGGGTGATCGAGATCACCATCTGCTGGTCGGCGATCAGGTCCTCGATGTCGATCTCGCCCTCGGCGTGCGTGATCTCGGTGCGCCGGTCGTCGCCGTAGGTGTCGGCGATCTCCTGCAGCTCCTCTTTGATCAGCCCGTTGACCTTCTGCTCGTCGCCGAGGATCTCTCGCAGCTCTTTGATCCGCTCGGCCAGGTCGGCGTGCTCCTGCTTGATCTTGTCGGCCTCGAGCGCGGTCAGCCGGCTCAGGGTCAGCTGCAGGATCGCCTGCGCCTGGATCACGGTCAGCTCGAAGCGGTCGACCAGCCCGGTCCGCGCGGCCTCGGGATCGCGCGAGCCGCGGATCAGCGCGATCACCTCGTCGAGGTTGGCGAGCGCGATCAGTAGGCCTTCGAGGACATGTGCGCGCTCCTCGGCGCGGCGAAGCTCGAACTTGGTCCGCCGCACGACCACCTCGCGCTGGTGGTCGACGTAGTGGCCGATCACCTCGCGCAGTGACAGCGTCCGGGGGACGTTGTCGACGAGCGCGACCATGTTGACGCCGAACGTCGACTGCATCGGCGTGTGCTTGTGGAGCTTGTTGAGCACGACCTTCGGGATCGCGTCGCGCTTGAGCTCGATCACGATCCGCATCCCGCGCCGATCCGACTCGTCGCGCACGTCGGTGATCTCGGTCACCTTCTTGTCGTGCACCAGGTCGGCGATCTTCTCGATCAGTCCGCCGTCACCGCCCTTGCGCACCTGGAACGGCAGCTCGGTGACGATGATCGCCTCCTTGCCCTGGCCGATCGGCTCGATGTGAGCCCGCGCCTGGACGCGGATGCGCCCGCGACCGGTCGCGTAGGCGTCGCGGATCCCCTCGCGGCCGAGAATCGTCCCGGCGGTCGGGAAGTCGGGGCCCTTGACGTACTTCGTCAGGCCGTCGACGTCGATCTCCGGATCGTCGATGTACGCGATCGTCGCGGCGACCACCTCGCGCAGGTTGTGCGGCGGGATGTTGGTCGCCATGCCGACCGCGATTCCGGAGCCACCGTTGACCAGCAGGTTGGGGAAGCGAGCCGGCAGCACGAACGGCTCGCGACGTGACCCGTCGTAGGTCGGGACGAAGTCGACGGTCTCGGCGTCGATGTCGCGCAGCAGCTCGGTCGCGAGACGGGCGAGGCGGGCCTCGGTGTAGCGCATCGCAGCTGCTGGCCAGCCGTCGATGTTGCCGAAGTTGCCGTGGCCGTCGACCAGCGGATAGCGCATCGAGAAGTCCTGCGCCATCCGGGCCAGCGTGTCGTAGATCGCGCTGTCGCCGTGCGGGTGGTACTTGCCCATCACCTCGCCGACGATCTGCGCGCATTTGACGTGCTTGCGGTTGGGCTGAAGGCCCAACTCGCTCATCACGTACAGCACCCGCCGGTGGACGGGCTTCAGTCCGTCACGGACGTCGGGCAGCGCCCGCCCGACGATGACCGACATCGCGTAGTCGAGATACGCAGAGCGCATCTCCTCCTCGAGCCCGCGGGGCTCGATGTTGCCGCCGCCAATCGTGTCGACCGCAGACACCGCTTACACGTCCAGCGTCGCGGCGAGGGCGTTGTCTTCGATGAAGGCCCGGCGGGGCTCGACCTGGTCGCCCATCAGCATCGAGAACACGCGGTCGGCCGAGGCCGCATCCTCGATCGTCACCTGGACCAGCGTCCGGGTCTCGGGGTCCATCGTCGTCTCGCGCAGCTCCTCGGCGTCCATCTCGCCCAACCCCTTGAAGCGGTAGTAGTCGATCCCGCGCTGGGAGATCGCGAGGATGCCCTCGTGTAGCTCCTCGAAGGTGCCGGCCTCGGTCGTGTTCTCGGCCAGCCGGATGGTGAACGGAGGCGTCCCGGTCAGGGCGACGAGCTCGCGATGCTGATCGGCGAGCCGGTGATACTCCTGCGCGTCCAGAGCGGAGTGACGGACGTGATGGGTGGTGGCCAGCCCGGTCTTGTTCTCGATCGTGCGGATCACCACCTCGTCGGGACGCTCCTCGACCAGAAGCAGTTGGTAGGAGTGGCCGTCCCCGTTGCTCTCGCTCGCCTGGGCATGCTTGATCAGGCTCGGCACGTCAGTGATCTGCTCCTCGAGCAGCCGGGCCTGCTGCATGAACTGCACGATCCCATGACCGTGGGCGGCGCGCAGGGCCGAGGCCCAGCCGTCGTATTTCTTCAGCAACTGCGAGAACCGCTTCCAGCGCGCCTCGGTCAGTTTGAAGGGCTTGTTGTAGCGGTCGTAGACCTCGAGCTTCTCGAACTTGTCCCCGAGCAGAATGTCCTCGAGGTCGGTCTCGCGCTCGATGTAGCGGTGCTTCTGGCCGCGGGTGAGCCGGTACAGCGGCGGCTTGGCGATGTACACGTAGCCGGCCTCGATGAGCGGCTCCATCTCGCGAAACAGGAGCGTCAGCGCGAGCGTCCGGATGTGCGCGCCGTCGACATCGGCGTCGGTCAGCAGCACGATCTTGTGGTAGCGCGCCTTCTCGATGTCGAACTCGTCGCGCACGCCGGTCCCGATCGCGGTGATCAGGGCCTGGACCTCGACGTTGCCGAGCACCTTGTCGATCCGGCTCTTCTCGACGTTGAGGATCTTGCCGCGCAGCGGCAGGATCGCCTGCGTGTTGCGGTCCCGGGCGCTCACCGCCGAGCCGCCGGCCGAGTCACCCTCGACCACGAACAGCTCCGCCAGCGCCGGATCCTTGACCGAGCAGTCGGCCAGCTTGCCGGGCAGGGTCGAGTTCTCAAGCGCCGTCTTGCGGCGGGTCAGGTCACGGGCCTTGCGGGCGGCCGCCCGCGCCTGGGACGCGGAGACCGCCTTGCGGATCACCGCCCGGGCATCTTGAGGGTTCTCCTCAAGGAACTCGGCGAGCCGGGCATTGACGATCGAGTGGACGAAGCCCTGCATCCCCGGGTTGCCGAGCTTGGTCTTGGTCTGACCCTCGAACTGGGGATCGGCGAGCTTGGCCGAGATGACCGCCGTCAGCCCCTCGCGCACGTCCTCGCCGGTGAGGTTCTCGTCCTTGTCCTTCAGCTCGCCCTTCTCGCGCGCGTACTTGTTCAACGCGCTGGTCAGAGCCGAGCGAAAGCCGCTCAGATGCGAACCGCCCTCGAGCGTGTTGATGTTGTTGGCAAACGAGAAGACCGACTCCTGATAGGACGAGTTCCACTGCATCGCGACCTCGACCGCGCCCTCGTCGCTCTCGCCCTCGAACGAGATGACCTTCTTGTGGATCGGGTCCTTGTTCTCGTTGAGGTAGGTGACGAAGTCAACGATCCCGCCCTCGTACTGGAACTCGACCCGGTTGCCCGCGCCGCGCTCGTCAACGATCGTGATGTGAAGGCCACGGGTGAGGAAGGCGGTGTCACGCATCCGCTCCTCGATCGTCTTGAAGTCGATGTCGAGCGACTCGAAGATGTCGGCGTCCGGGAGGAAGGTGATGATCGTCCCGGTGTCCTTGGTCGCCTCGCCGCGTTCGAGATCAGCGAGTGGGTGGCCGCGCTCGTAGGTCTGGGTGAACCTGTAGCCATCGCGCCGAACCTCGACGTCGAGCCGCTCCGAGAGCGCGTTGACGACCGACACTCCGACCCCATGCAGACCGCCGGAGACCTTGTAACCCCCACCGTCGCCGAATTTGCCGCCGGCATGGAGGACCGTCAGGACCACCTCGACCGCTGGGCGCTGCTCCTTCTCCATCACCGCCACCGGGATCCCGCGGCCGTTGTCGATCACGGTCACCGAGTTGTCGGGGTGGATCGTCACCGTAACCGCAGTGCAGTGACCGGCGAGCGCCTCGTCGACGGAGTTGTCGACGACCTCATAGATCAGGTGGTGCAGCCCCCGGGCTCCGGTGGAGCCGATGTACATGCCGGGACGCCTGCGAACCGCCTCGAGTCCCTCGAGCACGGTGATGTCCTGGGCGTCATAAGTCGATTTCTGGTTGGCGCCCGCTGTGGCGCCGTCGTCGTTCGCCAACGATCCTCCGATGACGTTGCAACGCCCCGGTTTCGCGCCGGGCAAGGCGCGCCGGGGCGTCAAAGAATTGGTGTACAGAACAATAGCACAGTGAACGGCGGAAACCGCCCCCCAGCGCCTCCGGTTTTGCCTGCAAAACGCGGAAAAAGACGGTCTCGGCGTGCCCCCGTTACGAGTACCCGGTCGCGACGCACCGAAGGCGCTGCACGGACCCGCGCGTCAGGCTCGAGTTGAGCCGCCCCAGGATCTGTGGAGCCATCAGGTCAAGCTCCTGCGCCCAGACCGACGCAGAGCACGACACGGTCACCACTCCGCCCCGTTCGGCGCTCGGCTGGGCCTCTGCGCAGATCGCCTCGCCGACCACTGCGGGCCACGCCCGCTGGACCTCTGCGAGCAGCGTTTCGGGGGCCAGCTCGTCGGCGAGATTTCCAAGCGCCGAGCCGAGCGAGCGGGGCCCTCTGCGGTACGACGTCACGCCGCGAGCGCCTCGCCGAGCACACGTCCTGCAGACACCGCGAGCCGCGTAACACCTGGCTCCTCGGAGCCGGGAACCTGGTCGAGATCGGTCGCGGTGATCACCGACTGTCCACCGGTCGCGCGCAACAGCCCGACCAACGCCCGCCGGCGAGTCTGGTCAAGCTCGCTCATCACGTCATCGAGCAGCATCACGGGCGGAGTCTGACGGCGCGCGGCAATCGCCTCGCGCTCGGAGAGCAGCAGCGCCAGCAGCGCCAGCCGCTGCTGACCCTGGGAGCCGTAGGCCCTCAGATCACGACCCTCCCGCAGCACGGCGAGGTCGTCACGGTGGGGACCGTGCCCGGTGAAGCCGCGCTCGATGTCGGAGTCGACCCGCTCGGCCAGCTCGGCGCGGAGCTGGCCGACGTCGGTCGCCCGCGATCGCGGGCGATAGGCAAGCACTGGTTCGCCGTCGAGCCCGAGCTCCGCGCAGCAGCGGGCGAATCGCTCACGGACCTCCTCTATCGCGCTCGCCCGGTCGCCCATCAGCGCGAGCCCGTGCTGAGCCAGCTGCGCGTCCCAGCTGGCGAGCGAGGAGCGGCTCGCCCCATGACCACGGATCCGAGCGATCAGTGCGTTGCGCTGTGCGAGCGTCTGTGCGTACGCGCGTCGGGTGGTCACCCGGGAGGGCCAGAGCGCCACGACGAGTTGGTCGACGTGGGCGCGGCGCAGCGCCGGGGCCCCCTTGACCAGCTCGAGGCGGTCGGGCAGGAAGACGCTGACGAGCGGGCGCTCGGTCACCTCGAGCAGCCGTTCGACATTGGCGCCGTCGACCTTCATCCGCTTCGGCTCGCCTGGCGAGAACCCGACCGACAGCTCGTGGCCGCCGTCCTCGGCGATCGCGTCGACGACGACCCGAGTCGCCCGCTGGCCGAAGCGCACCACCTCGCGCTCATTCGTGGTCCTGCACGAACGCCCCGTACACCCGAAGTACAGCGCCTCGATCAGATTCGTCTTGCCCGCTCCGTTGGGGCCCGTGACGACCGTCAACCCCTCGCCGAACTGGGCCTGCGCGCTGTCGTAGCCACGGAAATCGCGCAGCGTGACGCGCACCACCCGCATCGGCGCACGCCCGT
Source organism: uncultured Solirubrobacterales bacterium (assembly GCA_963770885.1). Lineage (GTDB taxonomy): Bacteria > Actinomycetota > Thermoleophilia > Solirubrobacterales > Solirubrobacteraceae > Palsa-465. The sequence goes on from CAVYRI010000012.1 coordinate 289,952, forward strand.
TAGACGTTGAGCCTGATCGGCATGATCAGGTACCGGAAGCGGCTCTCGTCGCCGGCCTCGATCAGCCCCGGCCGCAGCGGGCTGATCAGCTTCAGCACGACCTCACCGTCCTCAATCGCCTCCAGTCCGGCCCGCAGGAACTCCGGGTTGAAGCCGATCTCGAGCGGCTCGCCCTGGAAGGCGACGGGCATCGACTCGAGCGCCTCGCCGACATCGGGCGTCTGCGCCGACACGGTCAGCTCACCCTGGCTGAACGCGAGCCGCAGCGGCGCGTTCTTCTGTGCCAGCAGGCTGATCCGACGCACAACGTCGGTGAACTCCCCGCCCGCCAGCCGCAGCTCGTGCTCGAAGGTCTCTGGCAGCAGCTGTTGGTAGTTGGGGAACTGGCCGTCGATCAGGCGCGAGGAGAGGATCACCCGCCCGAGCGTGAACAGCACCTGATTCTGGCGCACGCTGACCCGCAGGCTCTCGTCTTCGCCCTGGGTCACGAGCCGCCCCAGCTCCTGCAGCGCTCGGGCCGGCACATTGACCTCAAAGCCGGATGAGAGCGACGCTTCGAGCGTGGTCTCCTTGACGCTCAGGCGGTAGGAGTCGGTCGCAACCATCCGCAGCTCGCGGTCCGAGGCCGACACCAGGATTCCGGTCAGCACCGGTCGCGTCTCATCGCGCGAAGCGGACCCGGCTACCTTCAGCGCGGTCGACACAAACGCGTCGGCGGGCAGTTCAACGGTCGAATCCTCCTCAGCCTCCGGGAACGGCGGGAAGTCCTCCGCGCGGAGCGTCCGGATGTGGAAGGTCGCATTGCCCGACACGATCTCCACGTCCTGCTCGGCGGAGCGCAGCTCGAGCGACACCGACTCGGCCGGCAGCGATCGGATCACGTCGAGCAGCAGCCGCGCCGGCAGCACCACGGTCCCATCCCGGATGACCTCGGCCTCGAGCGGTACGCGTAATCCGACGTCCATGTCAGTGGCACGGAGCTCGCAGCCGGCCCCGGAGGCCGAGAGCTGTACGCCGGACAGAGCCTGGATCGCGCTTCGAGTTGAAGCGACCCTGCTGACCGTCTGAAGCTGGGCAAGGAGGCGCTCGCGCTCGAGGGAGATCTTCACTGTTGATACCTCAAGAAGGGATTAGAAGTCATAGGGCGAATAAAGGCTGTCGACAAGTGCGCGTTCGTTCGCATCTTGCGGTGAACTTGTTGCGCGAGGCCGACAGGCAAGTCTGTCAACAGTCGCGGTCGGCTTGCGGTTTGCGTATCTCGTCAAGCAGCGTGTCGAGCTCGCCGGCGAGTTGTTGGTCGCTTGCGCGGCGGTCTGAGACCTTCTTGCACGCGTGCAGAACGGTGCCGTGATTGCGGCCGCCGAACGCCTCGCCGATCTGTTCAAGCGGTGCTCCGGTCAGTTCGCGCGCGATGTGAATCGCGACCTGGCGTGGCCACACGATGCTGGCCTTCCGCCCCGCAGAGATCAACTCGACGGTTGTCAGCGAGAAGTGTGCCGCGACTGCGGCCTGCACCTCGGCGATCGTTGGCTGAGCGCGCCTGCGGACCGGGTACATCGAGTCCATCACATCGGTCGCGAGCTGCAGATCGATCTCGCGTCTGGTCAGGGAGTGGAAGGCGACAACTCGGATCAGGGCGCCCTCGAGCGCACGAATGTTGTTCGTGACCCGATCGGCGATCAGCTCCAGAACGGCGGGATCGGTGACCACGACGCCGTCCAGCGCGGCTCGCTTGCGGAGGATCGCGACGCGGGTCGCATGATCGGGCGGGCTGAGGTCGGCGACGAGTCCGGCCTCGAAGCGCTCGCGCAGCCGCTCCTCGATTGCCAGCAGCGAGCTCGGTCGATCGCACGTCACCACGACTTGACGGCCGGCCTGGTGGAGCGCGTCGAAGGTGTGGAAGAACTCCTCTTCGGTCCGCGTCTTGGAGGCGAGGAATTGGACGTCGTCGATCAGGAGGACGTCGGCGTCTCGGTAGGCGTGCTTGAACGGCTCCAGCGATTTGGCCTTCAGCGCGGCGAGAAAGTGGTTGGTGAACGACTCAGCGGTCGTGTAGCGGACCGTCGTGCCGGTCCCGAACGCCAGCACGTAGTTGCCGATCGCGTGCAGGAGATGGGTCTTGCCGAGTCCGGGTGGCGCGTGCAGGAACAGGGGGTTGTAGGCCTGGCCGGGGTATTCGGCAACGGCCAGCGCGGCCGCATGTGCAAGCCGGTTACCGGGCCCGATGATGAACTGCTCAAAGCTGTAGCGAGGGTTGAGGGTCGATACGGGCGGAGCCTGAACCTGAGGTGCAGCCTCCTGCTTGCGCGGCCCGCCCATGATCTCCAGCGAGACGCGGGCGGCCCGCCCGAGAACCTGGCGTGCGCACCGTTCGATCAGCCGTCCGAATCGGTCCGATACCCATCCACGCGTGTCCGCCGGCGCCTCGAGCGTCAGCAGCTCACCATCCCAGGACCGCAGTTCGAGCGGCGCCAGCCAGATCTCGTAGGTTGACTCCCCGACCAGCTTCCTGAGCTCGGTTTGGATCGTACGCCAGGCGGGCGTGGGCTCAGGTTGCGCGGACAGCGCCAAGCGACTCCTTCCAGGAGCATCGACTGAAAACGATCTAGATGGGGCGACGGGAGTCCGCCCGGGGGCGGCGAATATACCAACGGCGATCAGGGCCCCGAGGGGGCTCGGTGGCGTGTTGACGCAAAGCGCGAAAAAAAGTGAACACGGCGTGGCCAGGATGTATCCTGGCGCCCCGTCGCGGCTCGGGGATGAAGGACCGGCCGAGGATCCGGCACGGGTTCCGAGAGCGCTGAGCGGGCCTGCGTATACTGCGACCTTGCTGCCCTGCTCGTCGCGGGCCACGAGCCATGAAACGTACTTATCAGCCAAAGAAGCGCAAGCGCGCACGCACGCATGGGTTTCGCGCCCGCATGCGCACCCGCGCGGGGCGCTTGACACTCAAGCGGCGGCGCGCAAAGGGACGCAAGCGCCTGACGGTCTGATGCTCGGCGTGCCCGGCGCCGGGCAGCGGTCTGGCCGGGGACGGCTGTCGCGAAGCGCTGAGTTCGACCGGGTGTTCCGTCAGGGGCGCTCGCACGCCGGGCGTGACCTCGTCCTCTACGTCTTCCCGCGCGACCGCGATGACCGCGGCCCGCGGCTAGGGCTGTCAGTGTCGCGCAAAGTCGGCGGCGCCGTCGACCGCAACCGGGTCAAGCGGCTGCTGCGAGAGGCCTTTGCCGACCAGAGCGGTCGTCTGCCGGCCGACACCGATGCCGTGGTCGTCGCGCGCCGCAGCGCCCGCGAGCTCGCGGAGCGCGAGGGGCTGGCCGGAATCGTGACCGCGTTGGCGGATCTGGTCGACAAGGTGCCGGGCGCGACGCCCCGCGAGCCCGGACGCGAGGCTGAGCACGGACGCGAGATTGAGCCCGGACGCGAGGCTGAGCCCGAGAGCGCGGCAGTCACGACCGGTGCCGCCCCTGTCGAGGACGCCGCGTGATGCGCGTGCGGTCACTTGTCGTGGCCCCGATCCGCGGCTATCAGAAGGTGCTTTCGCCGGCCTTCGGTGAGCGCTGCAAGTACTACCCGTCATGCTCGGAATACGCGGCGCAGGCGATCCAGCGGTACGGCATACTCCGCGGTCTCGTCCTTGCCGGGTGGAGATTGCTCCGCTGCAACCCCTGGAGTCTCGGAGGGGTCGATCACGTCGAGGACCAGCGGCTGTTCAAGCCAAGACCGCCGTCGGCTAGTACCTGAGCATGCTTGAGACCGCAAACGTAATCCAAGGGATTCTCCAGCCCCTGATCGACGTCTTCCAGTCGGTCCTGACGTTCTTCCACAACAGTGTCGGGGTCTCTTGGGGCTGGTCGATCGTTCTGCTGACGATCTGCGTCCGCACGGTGCTGATTCCGCTCACCGTCAAGCAGTTCCACTCGATGCAGAAGATGCAGATGCTGGCCCCGGAGATGAAGGCGCTTCAGGCCAAGTACAAGGAGGACAAGGAGCGCCAGCAGCAGGAGATGATGCGCTTCTACAAGGAGAACGGCGTCAATCCGCTCGGGTCATGCCTGCCGCTGGCAGCGCAGCTGCCGGTCTTCATCTCCCTGTACTACATGCTGCGCACGAGCCTCCGGGTGGACATCTGCCCCGCAATTCAGCGTGCCCACAACCACGGGGTTCTGAGCACCGCCCACACGGTCCCCTGTGGACCGCACGGCGGTGCCTCGTTCCTGTTCATCCCGGACCTGACGAACAAGGCGACCGGCGCTGTCCTGGTCGTGCTGATCGTCCTCTACGTCGGCACCCAGCTCGCCTCGAGCATGATGATGGCCAGCCCGACGATGGACCCGACGCAGCGCAAGCTGATGATGGCGCTGCCGCTGGTGTTCGTCCTGTTCGTGATCAGGTTCCCGGCCGGCGTGCTCGTCTACTGGATCACCACCAACATGTGGACGATGGGGCAGCAATACATCATCAAGCGACGAATCGGGCCTGTGAAGCCGGCCGTGGCGACGACGACGCCCGCGACCGGAAAAACGAGCGTCGTCGCGGCCGACAAGAGCCCGCCCAAGAGCGATGGGGACGCCACGGGGGATGGCGAGGTCGCGACCAACGGCTCGGGCTCGGGTGGGCTCAGCGGCTTGATTCGAGGAAGGTCGAAGGCCGACAAGGAGAAGGCTGCCGTGGTCGCCCAGCCGCGATCGGGCCCGCCGCCGCGGCCGCCGCGGAAGAAGAAGAAGCGTTCCGGCCGGAGGAGGTAAAGACGTGTCGGTGACGCCAGACGCCCCCGCCGCCCGCGTCCAGGAGTTGCTGGAGCGGATCGCCGATGCAGCCGGTATCGATGCTGAGGTCGAGGTCCAGGAAGGGCCCGAGGGGCTGATCGCCGAGTACCACGGCGACGATCTCGGCCTGCTGATCGGCCACCACGGCCAGACGATCGATGCGATCCAGCACCTCGCGTACCGGTTCGCGATGCAGGGCGACTCCGAGCGCAAGCCGGTCACCGTTGACGCTGCCGGCTACCGCGAACGGCGCGCGATCGCGCTTCGGGCCACCGCAGACCAGGCGGCCGAGACCGCGGTCAACCACCATCGGGCGGTTCCGCTCGAGGCGATGAGCGCGATGGAGCGCAAGGTGATCCACGAGCACCTCAAGTCTCGCCATGACGTAGAGACTTACAGTGAAGGCCAGGAACCCAGCCGGCGGCTCGTCGTGGCGCCGCTGGTTGACTGACCGCAGGCCGACGCCCTCGGTTGGGCGTTTCACGTGAAACGTGAGCTGGGCAAAGCGGTCGATTCGGCCGTCGCTGACCGCCTGACGGCGCTGACACACCGGTTCGGCCTCGACTCGACCGCAGAGACACGGCTCGCGGCTCTGTTGACGGCGCTGATCTCCGATCCGCTCGCACCGACGACCGTGCGCGATGCGCCCGGCGCGTTGGATGACCATCTGGCCGACTCGCTGGTCGCACTCGATCTTGACGTGGTGCGGGTCGCAGGCTCGATCGCCGATCTCGGCGCCGGCGCGGGCCTGCCCGGCATCCCGCTCGCGATCGCGCTCCCTGACGCATCGGTCTCGCTGGTCGAGAGCAACGGCCGCAAATGTGAGTTCATCGCGAAGGCGGTCGAGGCCTGCTCGCTGTCGAACGCGGTCGTCGTCAACGTGCGCGCCGAGGCATGGCCTGACGGTCTTGGCCAGTTCGACCTCGTGACCGCGCGGGCCCTGGCACCGCTCGACGTGGTCGCCGAGTACGCAGCGCCGCTGCTGAGGATCGGCGGGACCCTGCTGGTCTGGCGTGGACGACGCGATCCTGACGCCGAACGTGCCGCCCGCCGGGCCGCATCCGAGCTGGGGCTCGACCTGCTCGAACCGCTCGACGTCGTGCCCTACCCGGGTGCCATCAATCGCCACCTGCAGCCGCTGGTCAAGGTTGCGCGGACGCCGGACCGGTTCCCGCGCCGCGTGGGGGTGGCGCGCAAGCGTCCGCTCGGTGGGCGGTAGCTGCCCCGCTTTGGCTGGCCGGCCGGCGACCCAGCGGTGGGCGATACCGACCGCGCCTCGGATGACGGCGCGGCCCAGCGCCTCGCCGACTTCGCAACGCGCCGCCCCCATCTGACCGCCGACGGCGCTAGCTTGGGCGAACCGTGAGCACCGTCTACGCGATCGCAAACCAGAAGGGCGGAGTCGGCAAGACGACGACAGCCGTCAACCTCGCCGCGTGCGTCGCCGAGGCCGGCTACGAGTCATTGCTGATCGACATTGACCCGCAGTGCAACGCCACGCTGGCGCTCGGGATCAGCAAGCACACGCGCCCGACGATCTACGACGCGCTGGTCGGCGATCTGGCGCTCGAGGACGCGATCGTCGAGAGCGGGATCGCGCACCTCTCGGTCGTTCCGGCCGGACCGGATCTCGCCGGCGCGACCGTCGAGCTGGCGCGCCTCGCGGGCTCGGAGATCCGCCTGCGCGAGGCGCTGGCGCCGTTCCGCGATCGGTTCGCGTTCGTGCTGCTGGACTGCCCGCCGTCCCTCGGTCCGCTGACGGTGAACGCACTCGTGGCGGCCGACCGGGTGATCGTCCCCGTCCAGTCTGAGTACTTCGCGCTCGAGGGCCTGGCGGGGCTGCTCGACACGCTCTCGCTGGTCCAGCGGGAGCTCAACCCGCGGCTGACCGTCGCTGGGATGCTGCTGACGATGCACGACGGCCGCACCCGGCTGGCGCAGGACGTTGAGCGCGAGATCCGCGATCACTTCCCGGCGCTCGTGTTCGACACCGTAATCCCGCGCAATGTGCGCGTCGGCGAGGCACCCAGCTTCGGCAAGCCGGTGATCCACTATGACCCCCACTGTGCCGGCGCCGACGCGTATTTCGAGCTGGCCAAGGAGGTGGCTGCCCGTGGCTGAACGACAGGCGATGGGCCGAGGCCTCGCCGCGATCCTCTCGGTCGCCCCCCGTGAGGAGCCCGAGGAGCTGCGGCAGATCCCGGTCGAGCTGATCGTCCCCAACCCGCACCAGCCCCGCGGCACGTTCGACGAGCCGTCCTTGCTAGGGCTGGCGGAGTCGATCCGGGTCCGCGGCGTGCTGCAGCCGGTGCTCGTCCGCCCCGTTCCCGGCGGCACCTACGAGCTGGTCGCCGGTGAGCGCCGCTGGCGCGCCGCGAAGCTCGCCGCGCTCGAGAGTGTGCCGGCGATCATCCGCTACGAGGATGACGCGACCTCACTCGAGGTGGCGTTGATCGAGAACATGGTTCGTGAGGACCTCAACCCGGTCGAGGAGGCGCGCGCCTGCGCGGCGCTGACTGAGGAGCTCGGTCTGACGCGCGAGGAGGTCGGTGCGCGCGTTGGCCGCAGCCGAGTCGCCGTCTCCAACCTGATCCGCCTGCTCGATCTGCCCGATCCGGCGATCGCGGCGATCGAGCGCCGTGACCTGAGCGAGGGCCACGGCCGCGCCCTGCTGCTCGCCACCGACCACGACGACCGCCGCCGGCTGACCCGCGAGGCCGTCGCGGCAGGCTGGTCGGTACGCGAGCTCGAGGAGCACGCCCGTCGCGCCAACGGGGATGCAGGCGGGGCACGGCGCGCTCGCCGCCGCCAGGCGCTTCACCCAGACCAGGAGGCCGCGATCGTCCTTCTGTCTGACAGCTTCGGCTCGGCGCTCGGCCGCGACGTCGAGGTCACGGCAACCACGGCTGGCGGCTACCGCGTGCACGTGAGTTTTGAGTCAGCCGACGAGGCGCTCGACCTCGCGGCGCGGCTGCGGCGCTGACCCACGCGAAGCTGAGTCAGTCCTTCCGACCGGCGGCTTTCGGCCGCCGTTAGAATCGCCCCACACGGGCGATTAGCTCAGTCGGTTAGAGCGCTTCTCTGATAAGGAAGAGGTCCCAGGTTCGAGTCCTGGATCGCCCACTCGCATGCGCCAGATATTGCGGGTTATCTATCGGATCAGGTCAGTCTCGGGTGTACTCGAGCGGCCCGTTCTAACGGCTGTGCGTACGTTTACCGCCCAGAGTCTGTGGCTTGACACCCGGCGAGTCGGCACCTAGCCTCAGTTGCCGGCGGCGACGAGGGTGCGTTCCAGCGCAGAAAGGGGGCCTACTTGATGTGTCGCACCAGTCGCGGCCTGCTGCTGATTCTGGTGGTGGTCTGCAGCCTGTCCATCGTCGCTTGCGGGAGCTCCAGCAGCTCGAGCTCGGCGGGCGCGGCCGCGGCGAGTTCGACGACCCCTGACGTCGGTCACCTTCCGACGGTCAAGTTCGCGCTCCATGCCGGCCTCGCGTTCGGAGCGTTTCACCGCTGGATCTACAAACCGCTCAAGGACGGCACCTTCTCGGGGGGTCTACTCACGCACAAGCTCGCGCTGGTGAAAGCCGCCCTGGCCGGCTTGTCCGCGTATCACGAGCTCAAGATCGCAATCCAGGACGCGCAGGCGAGCCCGAAACTCCGAAAACTGGTAGCTCCTGCCACCGCTCTCGGAAACAAGCTCAAGGCGATCGCTGAGGGCGCGAAGGGCGGAAGCATCGATCCGTCGGCGGTCACCGCGTTGAGCGGCGACGTCACGAGTCTGTCCGGGCTGGCCAAGCAGGCCGGGATCTCGATCACGCCCCAAGAACCGTCGGCGAGCGCTCTCGCCGGAGGCGGATGAGCGCGCGCGTGGCAGTGTCCGTCGCGCGCGGACGCTACCGAGAGGCTCGGCCCCACTGATGGTGGGCGAGCGTGCACCGGCGTCCGTGGACCTGAGCCCGGCGGAGACCGAGCGCGTCAGGGAGCGGGTGCGGCTGATGCTGGACATCTCCGCCCGGACGAACCGGTTTCGCGGCGGCATTCTTCATGCTGCGGCTCACCTGACTCCACCCGAGGCGGCGATCGTTGCCGACCTCGAGCGCCATGGGCTCGACGTGAGCCAGCTCCGTGATCTGTTACGCGGGGCTCATGTGCTCGTCGATCAGCCGGAGCTGTATGAGCGCTGGCTGTTCCCCGGCAAGAGCCATCAGCGGATCTCCAGCCATCACCCGGAGATCGACAAGCAAACGTATCCCGACTACGGCATGCGAGGTCCGCTGGTCCGCGAAAAGCTCCACGGCAGGACCGCTCACGGCACGTGGCTTCAGCTCGAGAAGACGCCGGCGACGATGACCGCCGGCAAGTTCAAGCTTCCGACGCTGACTGACCTCAAGCACCTGGCCGACTACGTCGTCTACCGGCTCACGCGCAGCAACGTGGGGCCGTGGGGCCGCTCGGGAGCGACCGAAAGACGTCCGATGTATCTGTCACCCGACCTCGGCGTCCGGGTGCCGATCCCGGCGAAGGTCAGCGACGAGCTGACCGGAGTGATCTCGCAGCTCGAGGAAAGCGACGACCTGACCTCGGTGTCCGCCATGGCCTCGCGGTTTCCGCCGCCAGACCGAGCCAACGATCTGGCGGAGCTGACGTTCACCGGAATCGCACAGGGTCGCGGGTTGTTCGGCGGCGCGAGCGTGTGGAGCACGCCGAGCTCGTCCGACAAGGCCGCCGCGTTGTTGCAAGACCAGATCCAGAGCCAGGCTTGGTCGGCGCCACAGCCCGGAACCACGCGTCAGGCGGCGGTCCGGCTCGGTGACGGCCGCGAGCTGACCTACTCGATCCGCCTGCACGCCGGCCCGGGACCGTCCGCATGACCGACGGCGCCAACCCGACCGGAGCCCCGTCCGATCTCATCACCGCGGTGGTGAACCTGGTTGCAACCGGACCGGTTCCCCTCGGCGCGTACACCCCCGCGGAGGTCGCCGCCGTCGGTGGCTTGATCGAATGGCTCGAGCAGGAACCGGGCCCGGAGCCAATGGCCGAGGCGGTACGGTCGCTCGCAGCGCGTGACCTGATCACGACGGAACCGGGCGGCACCGAGATCGAGGTCCGGGGTGATCTCGGCATCGCGCTTGCATTTCAGCAACGCACGCGCGTCGTGCTCGACGCGCGCCTCACCGGCACCGAGCCCGACACCCCGTGGCGGTTCCTGCTGATGCCACAGCCGGAGCAGATCACGCTCGAGGTCCAGATCGACGCGCTCGGAATCCACTTCTATTCGTTGCGCAAGACCCGGGAAGCCCTCAGGCGGTTGGGCGAGCAGCTCCCGCGCGGTCAACGCGGCCCCAGCGAGGCCGACCTCGACGACGCGCTCGCGGCCAGTCCGCGGACAGCACTGATAACCGTGGCGCACTGGGAGGATGATGATTCCGTGGAGAGCTCCGATCTGATCCTCGCCGGCGGTGGACAGACTCTCCACGCGTTCCTTCGCGACACCCAGGACGCCTCACGGTTTGCCGCTCAGTCGCTCGATGAGGAGGAAGTCCGAACCACGATCGAACGGTTGATCGCCCCTCAGCCTGCGGCGACCTAGTCTCGCCGCTGACAGGCCGCCGCCGACGCCGGGCGCTTCGCGCGTCGGGCGATCGTGGCCGGCGGCCGAGGAAAGCCGTCCGCCACCGATCTGCGAGGCTTCGCCGATGCCGTGGGCACCGGAGCTGTTCTCAGCGCGCACACTGCATCAACTCGAGGACAAGCGGCGCCGCCAGCTGGTGGCGGTGCCCTACTTCGACGGGCTACTGACCGGCGAGCTCGATGCGCTGGTCGAGTCCTTCGCCGGTGAGCCCGAGCTTCACCATCCCACGCGCGGACGGATCAGGGGCGAGCGCGCGTTCGAGACGTTCGTGGTGCAGACCAGGGCGTGGCTCGGCGAGCTCCCGCCCCAGGCAGGGATCGCCGTCTACGTTCGGGGCCAGAGCGGCAGGCTCACGGCGGCTCGGATCTACGATGACGTCGACCCGCCGCTGACATAGCCCACGTGCGGTCAGGCGACGAACTGCTGGCCGCCGTCGATGTCATATGTGGCACCGGTGAGCGCCGTGTTGGTCATCAGGTGAACGGCAAGCGCCGCGATGTCCTCCGGTCCGACCACGCGGCCAATCGGGAGCTTCGTCCGCAGCTCCTCACGCCTGGCCTCGAGATCATCACCGAGCAGCGCCGCCGACAAACCGGTGTCGACGAAGCCGGGAGCGATCAGGTTGACCCGGACCGGCGCGAGCTCGAGCGCCAGGGTAGCCGTCAGGGCGGGCAGCGCGGCCGTGACCGTGGAGACGATCCCGTTCTCGCGACTGATACGCCGGCCGCCCGTGCCGCCGATCAGCACCAGCGTGCCGCCGGCCCTCACCCTGCCGACCGCGTTGCGCGCGACCTCGAGCGCCAGCAGCACATGCGTGCTCATCGCGTCACGGACCTGCTCGCGGTCCATATCGAGCAGCGGCACATAGTGGGGTCCGCCGGCCGTGACCATCACGTGGTCGATCGAGGGCGGCAGGCCATCGAAGAACCGCTTCATCGCCGCGAAATCGTCCGCGTCGAAGGCCGCGGTTTGCGCAGCGCCCAGTTCGTCCGCCGCTCGCTGAAGGCGTTCGGGATTGCGGCCCGTGAGGACGACCTCCGCCCCCTCGGCGCGGGCCCGCCGGGCCGTCTCCAGGCCCATGCCCGCGCTTCCGCCGATCACGACGACGGTCTGGCCGAGCAGCTCGGGCTCACATCGCGCCGACGCTGGACTCGCTTCGGTGCTCATCGCGTCCTCCGTTCTCCGATTGTGGATCCCGCCGCGGTCCGCGAGCGCGGTCGGCTGCAGTGCTGATCACCGCTGAGAGGACGATGCCGGGTTGCCGGCCGGTTTGCGCCCGGTGAGTCCCTGGCCGGGTCCCTGGTCTGCGTTGCAGCCGCGCCAGCGCGTTGCGTCGACCGGCAGAGCCGCTCAGGGCCAGATCTCGTCGAAGACAGCCTGGTCGAACGGGATCAGCCGCCCCTGGGCGATCCGCCGGCCCTGCACGCGGTAGAGGCCGACGGTCTGCCACTCCCGCACCCGCCCGCCGAACTCGGCCCGGCCGTCGGCGAGCGTCAACACGTACTCGTCGTCAGCCAGCAGCCGCCGGAGCTCGATTGCAAACGTGCTCTGAGCGAGGTCGCGGCGGTGCTCGAAGTAGGCGGTCACCTCGTCGCGGCCGTAGTAATCGCCGGCGATTGCGCTGGTGCCCGGCACGTGCCACGAGACGTCCGCGGTCATCAGCACCTCGATTTCGGACGCGGTCGCCTCGCCGGCGTAGAAGCGCCGCTGGACGGCGGAGAACGCGAGGTAGACCTGTTCGGCTGCGCCGCCCACACGGGTTATGCTGACCCAAGCCGCACCGAACGACAAGGAGGGGGAGATGGGCCTGACGGACAAGTTCAAGGACATCGCCAAGCAGGCGCAGGGCGCGGTCGCCGAGCACAAGGACCAGATCCATGATGCTGTCGACGCGGCTGGGGTGGCGGTCGATCGCAAGACAAAGGGCAAGCACACCGACAAGATCGCCAAGTTCGGCGAGAAGGCCGGTGACGCGATTGACAAGCTCGGCGCCGACTCCGACAAGGACGCGCCCGCCGAGCAGCCGGGAGCATCACATCCGCAGGGCTGACGGTCACACTCCGTCGCGGGGGATCTCGAGCTCAGTGTGAACTCGGTGCAGCAGCTCGTCACCCTCGAGCGCGGTCAACTCTCGGCCAAGCACGAAGGTGGTCGCGGTGGCCGAGAGTGAAGTATGCAGGCGGACGGTGACGGCCCAGTCGTCGCGCCGCAGGAAGTGTTCACCCTGACAGTCAATTCGCGCCGACAAGGGTGAGCCGTGCTCGATTTCAAAGCGCTTGGAGACCAGCTCTCCGAACTCCAAACGCGAGGCGTCAAGCCGCGAGCGCTCCTCGCCCCCGACCTCGATCGTCAGCCGCCCTGTCGCGAGGTCGCGCTCAACGATCCGCCACGGCCTGTGGTCGACCGCGCCGGCCGCGGCCGGACTCGCCTCCGGAGCCTGGAACGCCGCCACCGCCTGCTCGTGGCCACCACCGCGCACCGGCAGCACGAGCCGGGTCTCATCACCCAGGAGCACGCACAGCGACACATTCTCCGGTGACGGCCAGGCAAACGGCCAGTATCCACCTGACACGGCGAGCCTGATGCGATGGCCGGCGCCAAACACATGCCCGGTCAGGTCGAGCACAACACGGACAGGCGTCGCCTCATCGACGGGCATCGGCTCGGGCTCGAGATGAGAGTTGCGATGGGTGAGGTTGAGCAGCCCGCGCGCGACAAGCAGTGAGCTCCCGTCAGGCGCCACGTCACAGAGCCGCACCGCCACCAGCGCCGACGGCTTGTCGACTTCGACCACCAGGCTCACCTGCGGATAGCCGAGCACCTCGACGCGCTCACTTAAGACCGCCGACGTGTAGGTCAGCGCCAGGCCATCCTCGCCGCGTTGGTCGGGCGGGAAGTCGGTCACCTCACCGTACGGACACCACGCACCCGCGTCACTGCCGGACAGTTCACTGGTGACGTGCGACACCCTCTCGGACCGGCCCGGGGTCGCGGCCAAACCCCCGCTGCCGTCGAGAAACAATTCCTGGTCGCCAGCACGAGGCAGTGGCCACTCGGTCTCACCCACCCACCGCCCGCTGCGCTGAGCGTGAAACGCCGCCGGCGGATCGTGCTCCTGCATCCACACTCTCAGCAGGGGCACCTCCATCGCCCCGTTGTCGATCCCGCGTAACCAGTGGTCCCACCACCGCAGGCACTCCTGAAGAAAGCCGATCCGAGGCCCTGGATCGGCTACATGCGGCCAACCGTGGCTCCATGGTCCGAGCAGCGCGCGGCACGGTACGCCGGCTTGCGCGAATCCCGCCAGCGTCCTGCCGACGGGGTTGGTGTAGCCGTCGGCCCAGCCGCCGACGAGCAGCGTCGGGGCGGTCACGGCCCCGTAGTCCTCGCAGATCGAGCCCTGTTGCCAGAACTCGTCCCGGCGTTGGTGCGCCAGCCACTGCTCGGCGAAAAACGGCGTGCGCTCGAGGCGCTCGATCCACATCTCGCGCCACCGGTCGCCGACGATCTCGGGATCCGGGGGCAGCGCGTTGAGCCCGAGCATGTAGCTGCCCCAGCTGAGCGCCTCGTGCGCCAGCAGGCATCCACCGACGTAGTGAACGTCGTCGGCGTAGCGGTCATCGGTGAAGTAGGCACTGATCACCGCCCGCAGCGCCGGCGGGCGCCGGGCGGCGACCTGGAGGCCATTGAAGCCGCCCCACGACTTGCCGTACATGCCGACCGCGCCGCTGCACCACGGTTGCTGCGCGAGCCAGGCGATCACCTCGCAGCAATCCTCTTGCTCCTGGGGGAGGTACTCGTCGCACAGAATCCCGTCGGAGTTGCCGGTGCCACGGATGTCGGCCCGCACCGACGCATACCCGTGAGCGGCGAAGTACGGGTGCTGGGTCGCGTCCCGGTGGGCGGTGCCGTCGGTCAGCCGATACGGGAGGTACTCGAGGACGGCCGGGACCGGGTCCTCGATTGCATCGACCGGGAGGACTGTCCTCGCGAACAGCCGGCACCCGTCCGAGAGCATGATCCAGTCATCGCGCACGGTTGTCGCGCGGGGAAGATCCGTGACGATCTCGGGGCTCAAGACCGGACCACGTCGGCAAACCTGGACACGACCGCCAAGATACCCGGCGATGCCCCACGTGCTCGACCCGGTCTGGATCACGCTCGAGGACGGCTGCCGGCTCGCAGCTCGCGTGTGGTTGCCAGACCACTCCGACCGCCGGCCCTGCCCGGCGATTCTCGAGGCGATCCCCTACCGCCGTACCGACGGGACACTGACGATCGACCATCCCCGGTACGAATACTGGGCGCGACACGGGTTTGCAGGCGTGCGGGTCGACATCCGCGGGTCGGGCGATTCCGACGGCGTGCTCGAGGACGAGTACCTGGCCGGAGAGCAGGACGACGCGTGCGAGGTGATCGGATGGCTCGCGCAGCAACCATGGTGCAACGGCCGGGTCGGAATGATCGGCTACTCCTGGGGAGGGTTCGCGGGCCTGCAGGTCGCGGCGCGCCGACCGCCGCAGTTGGCAGCGGTTGTGACAGTCAACTCGACCGTCCGCCGCTACACCGACGACTGCCACTACATCGGCGGCGTGGTCAACGCGCACGACATGCTCTCGTGGGCGACCACGATGCTCGCGTTCGACGCCCGGCCCCCCGACCCCGAAGTCGTCGGCGACCGGTGGCGCGAGATGTGGGACCAGCGCCTGAGCGTGGCGCCGCCGATGATCGAGCGCTGGCTGTCACACCAGCTCGAGGACGAGTACTGGCGTCACGGCTCGGTGTCGACCGACTACGAGGCGATCGACTGTCCGGTGCTGGCCGTCGGCGGCTGGGCCGACCCGTACCGCAACGCGGTGCTTGAACTGCTCACGCACCTGCGATCGCCCGCGTTCGGGCTGATCGGCCCCTGGGCGCACGGCTATCCGCACACGACGACGCCCGGACCGATGATCGCCTTCCTGAGCGAATGCGAGCGCTTCTTCGGTCGCTATCTGCGAAACGACCACAACGGGTACGACGCCACGCCCCAGCTGCGCGCCTACCTCCAGGACTTCGACTCGCCCGCGGCCAGCCAGATGGCGAGAGGCGGACGCTGGGTCTCGATCCCGGCCTGGCCGCCGCCCAACCAGCGCCTCCAAACGCTTCAGCTCACCAAGCAAGGTCTCAGCGACGAGCGACCACCCGAGCACGGGACAGAGCTGCGCGTCGGATCGGTGCAGACCAACGGCCTGATGGCCGGCAGCTGGTGCCCGTACGGCGGTCCCAGTCTGCCGCCCGATCAACGGCCTGACGACGCCGTTTCGCTGTGCCTGGACTCCGAACCCCTCCAGAGCGATGTGGAGAGCCTCGGCTTTCCACGGCTGCGGCTGCGCATCGGCGCTGGTCGGTCGCGCGCGCGACTGATCGCGAGGCTATGCGACGTCTCGCCGTCGGGCGAGTCACTGCTGGTGACGCGCGGGGTCTGCACTCTGGAGCACGGCGACGAGCAAGCCGAGGTTCAGCTCAGACTCGACTGCGCGGGCCACCGCTTCGCGGCTGGCCATCGGATTCGGCTCGCGATCTCGCCCACGTACTGGCCCTGGGTGTGGCCCGCGGCCGAACCGGTCACCCTCGGGATCTCGTCTGCGGCCGGCGCGCTCGAACTACCGCTGCTCGGCCAACATGGGCGCCCGGACCTCGGAAGCCCGGAGCCGGACACCGACCCCGTCAGCGTCACCTGGGTGACCCGGAGCGCTCAGCGGCAGCTGATCAGGCGCGACCTGGCGACCGCGACGGTGCAGCTGCTGAGCGAGCCGGACTTCCTCGGCGGCCGGCTGCGGCTCGACGATCTCGATCTCGAGGTCGAGGACTGGGGCGAGAACCTGTACCGGATCACCGACGACGAGCCGCTCTCGGCGGAGGTCCGCTGCCGGCGGCGAGCGGCCCTCAGCCGGCCCGGTTGGGACGTGCGCATCGAAGCCGACGCGACGATGCGCAGCACCGCGGCGGAGTTTCTCGTCGACACCGAATTGACGGCGTTCCTGGACGGCGACCTGGTCGTCACGCGCCGGTTTGAGACCCGCGTGCTGCGGTGCGATTAAGGTGTTCCAGCAAGCGATTGCCGTTTGATACGTTGCAGGCGATGGCCACCGGTGACCCCGAGTCCCTCACCGCGCTGTCCCGGCGAGCGCTGCTACGCCGCGGGGCACAACTAGGGGTCGGCCTGCCAACCGCGGGGGCCCTGCTGGCCGCGTGCGGTTCAAGCTCGAGCCCCTCCTCGGGCAGCGCCTCGGGCGGACCGCTGACGGGCACGATCGTCCTCAATAATTACCCCGACTGGATCGGGCCGCACGAGATCCCGACGTTCGAGAAGCTCCATCCCGGAGCGCACGTCAAGCAGGTCACCAACGCCACAAGCAGCAGTGCCGAGGTGGTGCTTGCGTTCAAGAGCGGGCAGTACGACCTGCTGCTCGCCGACACCAGTGACACCGGCCAGGCCCACGCTGCCGGCGTGCTGCAGGATCTCGACTTCTCGAAGATCCCGAACATCTCGGGCGTCACCCACAGCTTCCGCACCGCCTACCCCTACGGGATCCCGACCGATTACGGCAAGGTGGGGATCGGCTACCGGCCCGACATCGTCGGCGAGACGATCACCAGCTGGCATGACGTGTGGCGGTTGGCGCCGAAGTTCTCAGGGCAGATCGTGTTCATCGATCTCGAGCGTGACTGCATGGGCTCGACGCTCAAGTACCTGGGGTACTCGAGCAACTCGACCAACTCCTCGCAGCTCGACGCCTGCAAGAACGCTTTGGTCCAGATCAAGCCTCACCTGAAGGCGTTTTTGAACACGAACGTCGGACAGGGGCTGGTCAACGGGTCGACCGCGATCGCGATGGATTGGGACTACGACGTGGCGGTCAACAAGCAACAGCAACCGAAGATCGAATGGGTCGAGCCGACCGAGGGAATGAAGGCCTACCTGGAAGGGTTTGCCGCGGCCAAGTCGACAAGTCACCTCAACCTTGTGCAGGAGTTCATGAACTTCCTGCTCGAGCCCAAGCAGTATGCCCAGTTCGTCAATGCCACGGGTACCGCCTACCTGGTCCCGGGCGCGACCCCGTTCATCAAGACCACGATCTCCAAGAATCCGATCCTGGTTCCGAACAAGAGCACGCTCGCGAAGGTCGAGTTCGATCATTATCTCGGTGCCGCGGGTGCCACGCTGTGGGCTAACACGTGGCAGGAAGTGAAGGCGGCCTAGTCTCCGCCGCCGCCACTGGCGCTCCCCGCCGCTCAGAGGCGGGGGTGACAAGACGGGCAGCGCGCCATCTGTTGGCGCTGCCGACCGGGCTGGTCACGGTTGCCTGCTTCCTGGTGCCGCTCGGGTTGATCCTGGTCTACTCGTTCGGCACCGAGAACCTGATCAACTTCAACGTCGACTTCGGCTGGACGACCGCCAACTACCGCGCCTTCGGCTCGTCGCTGTATGTCGACACGCTGGTGCGTAGCGTGGTGCTGTCAGTGGGTACGACGGTCGCATGCGCGATCCTCGGGCTGACGCTGGCCTATTTCATCTCTCGCCAAGGCCCCCGTACCCAGCGGCTGCTCCTCGCCGCCGTGATCATCCCGTTCTGGACCAGCTTCATCGTCCGGACCTATTCGTGGGTCGACGTCCTGCAGAACGACGGGCCGCTGGACAACATCGCACATACGTTGGGAATCGTTGGGCCGCATTCCCACATCAACCTGCTCTACACCCCGGTCTCAATCGGGATCGGGATCGTCTACTCCTATCTGCCGCTGATGATCCTTCCGATCTACGTCTCGCTGGAGCGGATCGATCCCGCGATCTACAACGCGGGCGCCGATCTCGGGGCGACTCCGTGGCGGCAGTTCCGGCGGATCGTGCTACCGCTCGCGCGGCCGGGGCTGATCGCAGGCTCGATCATCGTCGGGGTGCCCGCGATGGGTGAGTACGTGATCCCGGAGATCCTCGGCGGCGGCAAGACCCTGATGGTCGGAAACATCATCGCCAACCAGTTTCAGGAGACCGGGAATTACCCGTTCGGGTCGGCGCTATCGGTCACCTTGATGGGGCTGTTGATCATCGTGCTGTTCTTTCTGCGCAAGTTCCAGCTCTCCGGCGAGCCGGCGACGTGAACCTCCGCCGTCATCCGCTCAGTGCGTTCCTCAGCCTGCTGGTGCTCGCGTTCCTGTGGTTGCCGCTGGTCGTCGTCTTCATCGGCTCATTTGACACCAACTCCCTGTTGACGTCGTGGACCGGAGCCACCGGTCACTGGTACAACGAGGCGGTCAATGATCCCAACGTGCGGGCGGGCTTTGAGACGACACTGATCATCGCGGTGCTCTCGGCGCTGCTGTCACTGGCGGTCGCGCTGTCAGGCGCGCTGTGGTGGCGGCGCGCGCCGCGTCGCGCGCGGGCTGCGTATGACGGACTCGTGTACGCGCGAATCGTCGTTCCGGAGGTCGTGTTCGCCAGTGCGCTGTTCTTCCTGTTCCTCAAGCTTCATTTCACGCTCGGGTTGCCCACGATCGTGATCGGTCACGCGGTGCTCAACTCGGCCTATGCGACTCTGATCATCCAGGCGCGTCTGATCGGGCTCGACCCAGCGCTCGAGGAGGCCGCAGCTGACCTCGGCGCGACTCCGTGGCGCGCGTTCCGGCGGGTGACCCTGATCACCCTGATGCCGGCGATCATCGCCGCGGGCCTGCTCGCGTTCACCTTCTCGCTCGACGACGTTGTCACCTCGTACTTCCTTCAGGGCACGTCACAGTCGCCGCTGCCGATCGTCCTGCTCGGGATGATCAGGTTCCGGATCACGCCTGAGATCAACGCCGTCGGCGTGTTCGTCATGTTCCTCACCGTCGCGCTGATGGCGCTCGCGGTGACGGCGTTCACGACCGCCGGCCGGCTCGGGCGCACCGGTCGGCGCAGCCGCATGCTGAGCCTCTACGAGCGATGACCGACGCGACCCACGCCGAGCGCTCGCCGGCCGCGGCCGGCGCGACGACTGCAATCACGCTGACCGCGGTCAGCAAGAGCTTCGGCGAGCTGGTCGCCGTGCGTGAGCTCGACCTCGAGGTCCGCCAGGGCGAGTTCTTTTCGATCATCGGCCCGTCGGGCTGCGGGAAGACGACCACGTTGAGGATGGTGGCGGGGTTCGAGGACCCGACGTCGGGGACGATCCTCGTCGGCGGCAAGGACGTCACCCGCGTGCGCCCATATCACCGCTCGGTCAACACGGTGTTCCAGAGCTACGCGCTGTTCCCGCATCTCGATGTGTGGGAGAACGTGGCCTTCGGACTCAAAGAGGCGAGGCGCCCCCGGGCGGAGATCGCCAGTCGGGTCAAGGAGGCGATCGACCTCGTCCGTCTCGAGGGCCGCGAGCGTGCCCGTCCCTCGCAACTGTCCGGTGGCCAGCAGCAGCGGGTCGCGCTCGCCCGGGCGATCGTCAACCGGCCTGACGTGCTGTTGCTCGACGAGCCGCTCGGCGCGCTGGACCTCAAGCTCAGGGCCGAGCTCCAGACCCAGCTGAAGGATCTACACCGCGTGGTTGGGATCACGTTCTGTTATGTGACCCACGACCAGGGCGAGGCGTTCTCGATGTCCGATCGTGTCGCCGTCATGAACTCGGGCGTGCTCGAGCAGGTCGGCGAGCCGGAGGAGGTCTATCGGCGGCCACAAACAGCGTTCGTGGCTGATTTCGTGGGAGCGTCAAATCGGCTGCCGGGCCGGATCGTGAGCGCCGACGGCCCGGGCGGCTACCGGGCGAGCATCGACGGTGTCGGCGAGCGCCACGTCGCGGGAGCCGATGGCCTGCAGCCGGGCGCCGCGGTGATGGTCGTCGTGCGCCCCGAGGAGCTCGAGCTCGTCCCGGCTGCGGCCGGGCCCGGTCAGATCAGCGCGACCGTGGTCGATGTCGCGTTCCTCGGCGCCCAGCGCACCGTGCGGCTGAAGTCCGACCAGGTTGGCGATCTGGTCGCGAGCACCAGTGGTGCCGGGCAGTCGATCGAGCGCGGCGCGCCGGTCGGCGTCACGTTCGCCGGCGAGCGCTCATGGGCCGTTCCAATCTGACGCCGCTCTGGGCGACATCAGCGGACTTGAGGTCGCCCAACGTCTGCACAACGACCGCGGGCCGGACGAAGATGCCCGGCCCGCGACCGTCAGTTGCAAGGTGAGCGCTTAAGCCGCGCGTCGAAGCTCTTCGAGCCTCGAGCTCTGAGCCAGCCTGCGCAGGCCCTGCTGCTCGAGCTCGCGGGCCTTGCCGAGGGTGATCCCCAGCTCCTGCCCGGTCTGCCGGAGGTTGAGCGGGTCAGAACCGGCGAGCCCGAAGCGCAGCCGGATCACGTCACGCTCGGCCTGCGGAAGCACGTCCACAGCGCCGTTGATCATCTGCTGGCGCTCGGCCGTCTCGACCTCTTCGGCCGGCTCTGGCCGATCACTTGCGAGCAGATCGCCGAAGGCTGTCTCGCCATCCTCACCGACCGGTTGGTCGAGGCTCGTCAGCCCACGGGTCAGCTCGCGCAGCTCGGCGACCTCCTCGACGGGGAGCTCCGCCGCAGCGGCGATCTCCTCATCGGTTGCCTCACGCCCGAGCTTCGTGCTCAGCTCTGACTCGATCTTGCGGACCTTCGTCTGCCGCTGGGCGACATGAACCGGAAGCCGGATCGTGCGCCCGTGGTTCTGAAGGCCGCGCTGCAGCGCCTGGCGGATCCAGAGGGTGCCGTAGGTGGAGAACTTGAAGCCGCGCCGCCAGTCGAACTTCTCGACTGCGCGGATCAGCCCAAGCATCCCCTCCTGGACGAGGTCCTCCATCGGCAGCCCGTGGCCCTGGTAACGCCGGGCCTGCGAGACGACCAGCCGCAGATTTGCGTTGATCATCCGCTCCTTGGCCTCGAGGTCACCGCGCTCGATGCGCTTGGCGAGCTCAATCTCCTCTTCAGCGGTCAGCAGCGAATGCGCGCGGGCGGCACGAAGGAAAAGATCGAGCGAGTTCTCGCTCAGGAAGCCGCTATCGACATTCGCACGATGACCATCAGCACCCGGGCGACGCTCGCCGCTATGTGCAGCGCGACGCCGTCCTTGGCGCTTGGGGGTGGTGCTGGCAGCGCTCGCGCCGTGCTCGCCACGCTTGCGCGCCCGCTGGGTTGCGTCAGTGTGCTCGCGACCCGTGGCTGGGTTCTCGCGAGCCTGCGTATCAGGGGTTTTCAGGTCTTTCTCCAGTTTTTTCATGATTTGCTCCGGACATAATCATAGCAAAAGTTCGATGATCATCGAACTATGCTTACGGACTTCTTCAAATCCGCTCCGAAGGCTTTTAAGAGTCCCACCCGGCAGGGCTCCAGGGGGCCTGAACAGGCCATATACCCACGAATGAGGGCGTTCGCACATTACGTACACCGAATCGCCCGAATCCGTACATGTGTTCGGATCCCGTCCGGGCTCGGAGAGCGCACCGGCGCGACGAGGCGCGGTTCACGCCCTCCGTGATGTCGGGGAGCGCAGCGAAGCCGAGCGACCCGCCGTGGGCGCCCTGGGTCCTGGCCCAGAGCGCTGCCACGACGGCTCACGTCCGGCACGCCACGCTCCACCAACGGGGACTGCGCCACCAACTGATTTCGAGGACTGAAAGACTCTGTAATGCGTCTCTACCCTCAATCTACCAAAACTAAGCGTATTGATGGTGATGAGCCTCTGTCGGGCGGCGGACTCGACTGGGCGGACGCTACGGTCTGGTCTGTTCGCCGAACGTCTCGCGCGCGAGCTCGAGAAACTCGACCGCGGCTGGCGTGTGGCGGCGGCCCTCTCGCCACGCGAGCGTGATATCGCGACTCAGCGCTGGCTCGATCAACTTGGCGACGGCGACATCGGCACCGGGCCCCTCCGCGTCTGACTGCGGCAGGATCGCGACGCCCAGCCCCCTTGACACCAGCCGCCGGACCCGCTGGCTCTCGTTGGATTCGAGCGTGACCCTCGGCTCGAAGCCTGCCTCACGCCCCGCCGACATCAGCAGCTCGCGCAGTCGCGCGCCCTCGCGGAAGCTGATGAACGACTCGCCGGCGAGCTCGGCCATTCGCACCTGACGCCGCTTGCCGAGGCGGTGGTCAGGTGGCAGCAGCACGACGAGCTCCTCAGACACAAGCTGCTGCAGACCGAGGTGATGGCTCTCGATCCGTTCGGTCACCGACAGGAATGCGAGGTCGAGCTCGTCCACGCGCAGCATCTCGGCCATCTCCTCGCTGGACTGTTCGCGCACGGTCAACGCCACCCCCGGGTGGCGATCACTGAACAGCGACAGGGCCAGTGAGAGATCGATCGGCCCCATCGTGTGCATCGCCCCGATCGTCACGTGGCCGGCGCGCATGCCACGCAACGCCTGCAGCTCGACCTCGGCTGCCTCGAGCTCGGCCATGATCCGGCGACCGCGCACCACCAGCAACTCACCCGCCTCGGTCAGCGTGACCCGGCGTGTGGTCCGCTCGACCAGCGCCAGCCCGACCTCATCCTCGAGCTTGCGGATCTGCTGAGAGACGGCCGGCTGGGCGATGTGCTCGCTGGCTGCCGCGCGCGTAAAGCTGCCTTCCTCGGCAAGGGCAACGAGGTACCGCAGCTGGCGCAGATCCATAAGCCCCAATTATGAATGAAATTGAATACTCGTCTTTGACTTCTAGCCGAAATGCGCAATTATGTCCTTGCAGTACCTCTCCTCCCTCGAGCGCGCCCCGCAGATCCGGCCTCATATCACGCCGGTTCCGGGGCGCTCTCACTTTAAGGATCAGTGCCGCTCAGCCGTAGATGCGGGTCAGGCACTCGGCGACCATCGCCGGCTTCTCGGACCCCTTGACCTCGACCGTCGTCAGCAGCTTGACCTGGAGGCCGCCACCCGCCTCGTCGACGGAGATGATCTCGGCGCCGCCACGCCACTGCGCCCCAACGCGCAGCGGAGCGGGGAAGCGCACCTTGTCGAGGCCGTAGTTGATCCCGACCTTCGCATCGGTGACCTTCAGCAACTGCATCGCGATCGGAGCCGCGAGCGACAGCGTCAGATACCCGTGCGCGATCGTCCCCCCGAACGGGGTCTCCTTGGCCCGCTCGAGATCGACGTGGATGAAGTTGTGGTCGTCGGTCACGTCGGCGAACTGGTTGACGCGGTCCTGCTCCATCTCGCGCCACTCGGTGTAGCCGAGGTGCGCGCCGATGTGGTCCCGCAGACTTGCCATGTCGGTGACCAGGCCAGGGGCCTCTGAGGTGCTCACGTTCTTCCTCCAGGATCAGGGTTTGCCGACACAGCATCGTCCACGGCCGTCTGGAGGGCAACCGTCCTGTGGTCAGGACGCCAGTTCGAGGACCCGGTCGGCGTATCGGATCAGGTCCGGGTCGTGGGTCGCGCAGATCACCGTCTGGCCCTCTGCGGCGGCCTCGCACAACGCGACCGCGACGGTCGTCGCGTTGTCCTCGTCGAGCCTTGACGTGGGCTCGTCGACGATCAGCAGCCCGCGCGCGCACGCGAGCGCGCGCGCGAGTGCGACCCGCTGTGCCTCGCCGGCGGACAATCGCTGCACCCGCTGGCGGGAGCGCTCCGCCATCCCGACAAGCCTCAGCGCTGCGTCGGCGCGCTCGCTCGCCTCGCCGGACGCGATCCGTCGCAGGCGCAGCGCGAGCGTGATGTTCTCGAGCGCGCTGAGAAAGGCGATCGGAGCCGGCTCCTGCGGCAGGTAGCCGATCCGCTCGCGGCGCAGATCGGCCAGCTGCTCACGGTGCAGCGCGTGGAGCGAACGGCCGTCGAGCACCAGCTCGCCCGACTCGGGACGGCGCATGCACGCGAGTAGCTCAAGCAGCGTCGTCTTTCCGGCCCCCGATCGCCCGGTGATCGCCGTCAGCACGCCGGGCTCGAAAGTGGCCGTCAGATCTTGGAGCACGGCTGCGCGCCCGGCGCCGCGCCCGCGGCTGCGGGTGACCGAGCGCAATTGCACCCGCGCTGCCCTGGCGCGCTGGATGACCTGACCGGGCGTCGGCTTCGGCTGGGGTCTGTCGGGCTGCCGGCGCTCTCGCTCGGCGGTCGGGGTCAGCAGCAGGCCACCGTCGACGGCCTGCGCCTCGGCCGAGGCGTCAATTCCCGCCTGCCCTAGCAGGCCATGCGGGAGGCGGATCCAGCCGCCGCGCCCGACTACGAGTGACCGCCGGGCGCCATCGAGGTCCTCGACCACGCGGCCGTCGCGGATCCGGATCGCGCGCTGGGCGTGATCGGCCATCGCAGCGTCGTGGGAGACGACGATCACGGTCGTGCCGTTTGACCGTCCCAGCTCGGCGATCAGGTCGGCGACTCTCGCCGCTGAGCGCTCGTCGAGTTCGGCGGTCGGCTCGTCTGCGAGCAGCAGCAGCGGCCGATGCGCGAGCGCGGCACACAGTGCGG
Organism: uncultured Solirubrobacterales bacterium; assembly: GCA_963770885.1. Taxonomy (GTDB): domain Bacteria; phylum Actinomycetota; class Thermoleophilia; order Solirubrobacterales; family Solirubrobacteraceae; genus Palsa-465. Next base: position 314,773 of record CAVYRI010000012.1, read on the forward strand.
CGCATTGCCGCTCGCCTCCCGACAGCTGACCGGGGAGCGCGTCGGCGCGATCCTCCAACCCGGCCGCGCGCAACAGCTCGACGACCCTGCTGCGGCGCTCAGGCCGCGGCACTCCACGCAGCGCCAGCGGCAGTGTGACGGCCTGCTCGAGGGACAGGTCCGGGGCGAGCGTCGCCTCCGCATGCTGGTAGAGGAACCCGACCCACCGGTGGCGCAGGCGGGCACGCTCGCGGCGCGAGATCCGGCCCGGGTCGCGGCCGAAGACGATCACGGATCCGGCTGACGGCTCCTGAAGGCCGGCGATCACCCGCAGCAGGGTCGACTTGCCCGAGCCGCTGGGGCCCAGTATGCAGAGGTGCTCACCGTCGGCGAGCTCGAGCGTCAGCCCCTGCAGCGCCGCGGCGTCGCCCTCGCTCGTCCGGTGCACGCAGAAGACATCGCGCAGCGCCACCGCGGTCTCGGTCATGGGTCGCGCCTCCGGCCGATCGCCGCGTAGGTCACGATCCAGCTTGCCGCCCAGAACGCCGCCAGCGCAGCCAGTGCCAGCAGTCCAAGCTCGCCCCACGGAGCGACGGTGACCAGCGGCGGCCGCGGCGAGGCGAGCGTGGCGGCTGAGCTCACCGCGGCGACCGCGAGCCGGGTCAGCCCGGCGGCGACCGCCACGCCCGCGCTAAGGCCGATCACGGCGGCGATGATGATCCTCGTCCGCAGCTCGCGGGCCAGCGCTCGTGGTCCGAGTCCGTGCACGACCAGCTCGCGCTCGGCACGCTCGTCACGGAGCGCGCCAAGCAGCGCGAGCAGCAGGCCGATCAGCGCGAGCACCACCCCGATCGCGGCCGCCGCGAGCAGGATCCCGAGGACACCGCGAGCGATCGGCTGCGCGCGCAGCCGCTGTTCGATGTCGGCGCGGAACGAGGCCGTCAGGCTCCGAAAGCGCGGGGTCTGGAGCGCGGCCTTGATCGCCGCCGGTCTCGGCGAGTCGATCCATAGTTCGTCGGGCCGGCCCTGGCCCGGGAGCGATGCGTCGAGCGCCGCCGCGAGCCTCGACTCGTCAGCGATTACGAACCCCGCGGCGTCGGCGGCGACGGTCGGGAAGCGTCGCACGACGCCGACGATCCGCGCGTTGACCGCCAATCCGTCAATCGTCAGTGCGATCTGACCGCCGGGACCCGCGGCCGCGGCGGTCGCGTCGTCGGCCAGGATCGGGAGCGGATGGAGATCGGACGGCTGTGTCGGGCGGACGATCCCTGGCGTGCCGCTGTCACTGAATCGGAGGTGCAGCACGTTGCTTGACGCGCCTCTGTTGGTGGCGGCGCCGACGGCACGCCAGCTTGCGATCGTGGCCCGACCGACGCGCCGCCCGTCCGCACCTAGCCACTCCAACCGGCCGATCGACACGGGGGTCGAGAATTGGGTCGCGGCGGCCGGGTTCTCGCCGTTCTGATGCCCGTTGGTCGCCTCCAGGCCGGCAGGCTCGTCGAGCTCGAGCGCCTCGAGCTCGAAGCCGCCGCGAGGAAGTCGCGCTCTGACGGTGCGTGCCGACGGGGTGGCGGTTCCGAGTGGCAACTGCCTGATCGCCCCGGCACTGTCGCGTAGGTCCGCGCTGACCAGCACACCACCACCGGCGGCCTTGATTGAGACCGCCAGCCAGCGAGCACTGTCGGCGGGGGCCGGCCCGGGGATGCGCACCACGCCCGGCGGTTGGAGCCGTTGAGCCAGAGTCGCCAGGGGCGCCGATCCGTCGCTCTGGCGCCAGTCGTGGATCAGGTGCAGGCCCGCGGCGGGAATGCCCAGCGCGGACACCGTCACTGACGAGCCGCCGCTCAGGTAGTTGGCGTCCGTTCGCCGGACCGGCAGGACCGGGCCGCCCGCCAGCGCATCCCAACGGTGCAGCGAAGCGACGTGCAGCGGCGTCTGAAAGCTTGCCCCCGGCGCGACCAGCTCGTCAAGCGGAACCTGGTTGGCCGCCTGGTCGGCGGTGCCGCGCAGCAGCGTCGACCGATATGAGAGCGCGAACCCGGCCAGCCCGGTGCTGACCGCGATGAACGCGATCGCGAGTGCCGGGGCGGTGGGGGTGCGGGCAAGGCTGATCAGCGCCAGTCGCGTCAACGGCGGGCCGCGACGCGCGAGGCGCTCGCCGGCCCGCAGCGCGATCGCAGCGAGGCGGTAGACCAGCACCCCGGCGCAGATGCAGGCAAGCGGCGCCAGCAGCGCCGGAAGTGCGCCACCGTCGGCGGTCCCGCGGGTCAGGGCCAGCGCCAGTGCCGCGGCGGCAGCGACCGCGAGCATGTCGACCAAGTGCGCCGCCGGTGCCAGCAGCACGACCGAGATCACGGCCGTCGCCGCCAGCCACGCTGCCCCCAGGATCGCGAGCGCCGTGGGGGTGAGCAGGCTGTGGTCAAGGACGCCGCCGGCGGCGACGCCGGCACCGCCGGAGAGCAGCGCAGCGGCGAGCACCCCGATCGCAGCTCCGGCGATCAGAGCGACGGCGCACAGGACGGCGGACTCGCCCACCGCGAAGACCACGCGCTGTCCCGTTCGCGCACCTGCGGCGAGCAGTCGTTCGACGTCGCCGCTGCGCTCGCGGCGCAGCCCGTAGGCAGCGAGGATCAGGAACACTGACAGCGCCGCGACGGCGCCCCCACCCGCTGCGAGCAGACGGTTCGGTGCCGCGTCGGCCTGGGTGCTGGCCGCATCGAGCAAGTTGAACGGACCGCTGAATGCGAACGCTCCGCCGGACTGCTGGAGCTTGTCCTGCATCCGCTGCATGCGGGCCTCGGTCGCGGCCAGTTGCCAGCTCTGCAGACTCCTCAGCGGCAGCATCGAGAGCCAGTTCTGGGTCCGGTAGACACCGCTCAGGCCCGGGATGCCGTCAAGGCCACGAGGGTCGCCGGTGGCGAGAATCGCTGGGCTAGGTGAGCTCGCCGGCTCGAAGCCGAGCGGCGCCGCGGCGCGCATCGGGGCGCTCCCGATGACGTGGATGTGGACGCCAAACGCGTGCAGATGGGTCTGATGAAGCGAGCCGCCGATCAGCAGCATCGGGCACGAGCGCTCGGTGCAACGGCCGAGCCTGGCGGCCAGCGGACCCGGGAGCCATTGCGTCAGCGGCGCGATCGCGACCGGCCGCACGACGACGCCGTTGAGCCGCACCTCGCTCATCAGCACAACCCTCGTCTGAGCCGGCAATCCGAGCCGGTCAAGCAACGCACGGGCCTGCGCGCCCCGACCCGCCGCCAGAGGTCCCTGAGAGGTGATGCGCACGGTGCTCCCGAGCGAGCTGGCGGTTGCCAAAGTTGCACGCGCGGCCCGGTCACCGGCGATCTCAGCCTCGGCGACGACCGTACACGCGAACGCGGTGGCGAGCGTGAGCCCGAGCAGTCCGGGCAGCCACTGGGACGGGCGGCGTCGCGCGCGCGCCGCGACCAGCACCAGCGGTGCAGTCAGCCCCCGCGAGCCGATCGATGCGCGTCGCCGCGACGGGCTGACGGCGAGCCACACCTGCTCGACCCTTGAGCCGATCGCCAGTCGCACCCGCGCCGCGAGCGAGGACACCGTCAGGTCTCCCGCAGCTCCCGCCGGCGGCGGTAATGGGCCTTGGCCTTCTCGCGTCCGCCGCAGACCGACATCGAGCACCACCGTCCCGAGCGGTTGCGGGAGCTGTCGTAGAACGCCCAACCGCAGTGGTGGCCAGGGCAGATCTTCAGCCGTGACCAGCTGTCGTCGGCGATCGCCTCGCCGACGATCGCCAGCAGCGCCCCGAAGGCGCCGTCGACCCCGGCGCTCGGGGCGCCGATGAATCGCGGGCCGCTGGGCGCAAAGCGGACCTCGATCCGTGCGCCTGCGCCCGCCGCGTCGACCTGCTCGCGCGCCCGCTGGAGCGCGGCCCGGTCATCGGGCGCGCAGCTGGCCAGCGCCCGCAGGCTCTCGCGCAGCGCGATCGCGCGCCCCAGATCGGGGTCGCGGACGTCGGTGTTGCCGTCGATCAGTCCGCGGCCTCTGAGCCAGGTCGCCAGGGCCGGGCTCGAGCTCAGGATCTCGGCCCCGTGATCATGCTCGAGGTCAAAGTGGGTGTTGATGAATGACTGGACCAGGGCCAGCATTCCGGGCGCGGCCGGCCGCCCACCGGGCTGAGGCGCGACCCTCGCGCGAGGGAACTCTGTCTCACCGGCCATCACCACTTCGACGGTTAGCATAGGGGTCTGCGCGGTGGACGTCGAGGCCCCGAAACGGCGTGGCGCCATGGTCACCGGGCGCACCGGCCGGCCCCGAAACCGGTCGGGCGGCGGCGGCAGGGCCCCTATACTTGCCCAACCCCGAAGAGGAGCGAACCCGTGCAGGAAATGGTCATCTACGGCGTGAGCTTCGACATGGTCGGCAAGCAGCCGATCGTGCTGTTGAAGACCGTCGAGAACAACAAGTTCCTGCCGATCTGGATTGGCCATCCGGAGGCGGCCGCAATCCTGATGAAGCTCCAGGGAGCCTCAACGCCCCGGCCGATGACCCACGATCTGCTCTCCGAGATGCTCGGCGAGCTCGACGTCGAATGCACCCGGGTCGCGGTCACCGAACTGCGGGAGAACACCTTCTACGCGTCGATCAGCCTGCGCGCAAACGGACGCGAGCTCGAGATCGATTCGCGCCCCAGTGACGCGCTCGCGCTGGCCGTCCGGTCAGGCGCGCCGATCTTCGCCGCCGACGAGGTGATTTCGGAGTCCGCGATCGAGTTCGAGCACGAGGTCGAGGACACCGAGGAAGTGGTCGAGAAGTTCAAGGACTTTCTGGACACGGTCAAGCCGGAGGACTTCGCTTCCGAGGAGTAGGCGGCGCTTCCGGCCTGCGTGATCGCGTATCCGCCGGAGGGGACTGAGACGAGGCGTGCGCTTGGTGCGGGGCGCGGGCAGAGGGGGTCGGCTACCTGCTCTCGCGCAGTCGCGTCGCCGGCGCCCATACCCGACGCGACGTACCAGAAGATGCGCGCCCGGCTGCGAGAGCCGGGTTGGCCGACCCCCTCGCAAAGTCAAACGCGAACAACCGCACCCAACACACGCGAGACGAACTCCTCGAACGAGATCCCAGCCGCCTCAGCGGCCTGGGGCAGCAGGCTCGTCTCCGTCAGCCCCGGGATCGGGTTGAGCTCGAGCACGTACAGCTCGCCGGTCTCCGGCGACAGCATCAGGTCCACACGCGCGAACCCCGCGCACCCGAGCAGCCCGTAGACGTCGAGCGCGATCTGCTTCGCCCGCGCGGCCACCTCGTCCTCCAGTTCGGCCGGGCAGACGAACCGGGCGCGGCCGATCTCGTAGCGCGATTCGAAGTCGTAGAAGCTCTCCTCCTCGGGCAGCGCCTCGACGATCGGCAGCGCCACCGGTGCGGCGGAGCTGTCCTCGAGAATCGAAACGGCCAGCTCACGCCCGTCCACGTAGCGTTCGAGCAGCACCTTGCGGTCGTATGAGAAGGCGGCGACCAGCGCGGCGGGCACGTCGGCCGGCGTGCGCGCGAACTTGATCCCGAGCGCCGAGCCCTGCCGGGCCGGCTTGACTACGATCGGGAACTCGAGCCGCTCCTCGATCGCGGGCAGCGCCTGCGCCGCCCCGAGCGCCTCGAACGCGGTCTCGTTGAACGCGTAGAAGTCGGGCGTCGGCACGCCGCCGTCGCGCATCGCATGCTTGGACAGGACCTTGTCAGCGGCGCGGATGCATGCCGACACGCCCGAGCCGGTGTACGGGATCCCCAGCACCTCGAGCAGCTCCTGAACGGTGCCGTCCTCGCCGTCGCGGCCATGCAGGGCGACGAAGGCGATATCGGGACGATCGTCGCTCAATGTCTCGACCAACCCGGGGCCGACGTCGATCGGCATCACCTCATGGCCCAGACGCGCGAGCGCCTCCTGCACCCGCGCCCCGGACCGCAGCGACACCTGGCGTTCCAGTGACCGCCCTCCCTTGAGGACCGCGACCCGGCTCACGTCGCTACTGGCCTCAGCCGGCGCTCGTGCGCTTCGCGGGGAGCCTCAAGACCTTGGCCAGCTCGGCCTCGGCCACACGGTCGTGGTGATCGGGCGGGCGCGGAGCGACGCGCCGCCGGGGCTCGACCGCCGCGGCACCGTCTCGGGGTTGCTCGACCCGCGGCCGCGCGCCCGTCAGCGTGCCGTACATCGCGACCTGCTCGCGCACGACCTCGCCGATTCGTCTGACTCCCTCGCGGATCCCGTCCTCGTCGATGCCCGAGAAGTTCAGTCGCATCGCCGACCCGCCACGGCCGTCCACGTAGGCTGCGCGGCCCGGCACGAATGCGACCTGCTCCTGGAGCGCGCGGGCGAGCAGGTCGGTGGTGTCGATGTAGTCGGGCAACGTCGCCCAGATGAACAGTCCGCCCTGGGGGCGGGTCCAGTCGGCCTCGCGCGGGAAATGCTCGGCGAGCGAGTCGAGCATCACGTCCCGTCGTCGCCGGTAGATCTCCAGCAGCGAGCGGACGTAGTTGTCCCACGGGCCGGCGTCGAAGTAGGCGCTGACGAAGTACTGCGAGATCGATGACGAGCAGAGGTCCGAGGCCTGCTTGCCGATCTGCATCTTGGACGCGATCGGGGGCGGCGCCACGGCCCAGCCGAGCCGCACGCCCGGCGACAGGATCTTCGAGAACGTGCTCGCGTAGATCACGAACTCGTGGTCGAGCGAGTAGAGCGTCGGCAGCGGCTCGCCCTCGTAACGGAGCAGCCCGTAGGGGTTGTCCTCGAGCACCAGCAGCTCGCGTTCGGCGGCGATCCTGACCAGCTCGCGCCGGCGCTCCAGCGACAGGGTCACGCCGGCCGGGTTGTGGAAGTTGGGCACCGTGTAGATGAACTTGGGGCGCTGTCCGGCGGCTTGCAGCGAGTCGAGCGTGGCCTCGAGCTCGCCGGTGCGCATCCCGTCGCGGTCCATCGTCACCTGCACGACCTCGGCCTGATAGGCGCAGAAGGTCGGGATCGCGCCCGGGTAGGTCGGCGCCTCGGCGACGACCACATCGCCCGGGTCAAGCAGCGTCTTGCAGACGAGGTCGATCACCTGCTGGCCGCCGCTCGTGACCAGCACGTCCTCGGGGTCGATCACCATCCCCTCGGACTGCATCACGGTGGTGATGCAGTCCTTGACCAGGGCGAGGCCCTCGGTCGGCCCGTATTGGAGCGCCCGCGCGCACGATTCGCTCGCGACGGTGCCCATCAGGGCGGCGTAGGAATCGGGCGGGAAGGTGGTCGTGTCGGGGAGGCCGCCGGCGAGTGAGATCACATCCTCTCGCTCGGTCAGCGCCATCAGATCGCGCATCGCCGAGGACCGCATGACCTTCGTGCGCTCGGCGAACAGGCTCGCGTAACGCTCGATGTCTCGTGCCGTCGACCGCGGGCGTCTGGGCGTGTCGCCGCTGCCGGAGCTGGCGCTGCCCTCGCCGGGGCTCACGCTGCCCTCTCGTCTATCGTCACGCTTCGTCACGGTACAGCACGGTGCATCTCGTCTTCGACATCTTCCAGGGGATCGGCGTGGCTTGCGCGGTGGGAATCCGGCCGTTCTTGCCGGCCCTGGTCGTCGGCGCGCTCGGCGCGGGCGACGTTCAAATCGACTTCGCTCACTGCAGTTTCTCCTTCCTGCAGAGCACTCCTTTCCTGCTCGGGATGGTGGTCGGCGCGATCATCCTGGCGCTGATCGAGCGACGGCTCGGGAGCGAGAAGCTCGAGCAGGGGCCGGTCGCGCTGCTGGTCGCCGCGTGCTCGATCGCGCTCGGGGCGCTGCTGTTCGCCGGCTCCCTGTGTCGTGGCGGGTATGTGATCTGGCCGGGGATCATCGGCGGCATCGTCTGCGCCGTGATCGGGATCGCGGCCACGCGCCCGCTGCTGGGCCGGGTCCGCGCCCGTCTCGACAGCGAGTCCGTCGGCGCGCTGTCCCTGATCGCCGAAGCGACGGCGCTGATCGCGGCGGTCCTGTCGGTCCTGCTGCCGCCGGTCGGCGTGATCGTGCTCGGCCTGCTGGTGTGGCTGCTGGTCGCCGGCCGGGGCCGCGACGAGCAGAAGTACGCCGGCCTTCGCATCCTCCGCTGACGCTGACGCTGACGCTGACATTGACGCGCGCGTGGGCATGAGCGGGGCATGAGCGGACAGCCCAAGAAGCTGGTGATGGCGGTCGTCGATGCCCTCAAACCTTCGATGCTCGAGCGGGCGATCGCGAGCGGCCGGGCGCCGGCGATGGCGCGGGTCATGGAGCAGGGCGTCTACGTCGGCGATTGCGTGGCCGCGTTTCCGTCGGTGACGCCGGTCTGCGCCGCGACGATCACGACCGGCGTCGGTCCCGACCAGCACCACATCCCGAGCATGAACTGGTATCACCGCGAGGAGGAGCGCTACATCGAGTACGGGTCGAGCTTCTCGGCCTCGCGCCAGTTCGGCGTCGTGCGGTCGCTGACCGACACCGTCTACCGGATGAACGACGAGCACCTCTCGCATGACGTCGAGACCGTGTTCGAGTCCCTCGACGACGCCGACGTCCGCACCGCCGGGACCACCTACCTGATCTACCGCGGCCGTCACCAGCACGAGGTCGCCAACGAGTCGGCGCTGGCGCGGATCGTCACCTCGACGCTGTTCAGGCGCACGATCTACGGTCCCAAGGAGCTGTTCTACGCGGACCTGTACGCATCGCGGCGGACCGGCTGCCGCGGTCAGCTGGGGCTGCCCGGCGCCCGTGACCAGCACACCGGCTGCGTCGGCGCCTACCTCGCCGAGCATGACCTGTTCGACTTCCTGCTGTTCTCACTGCCCGACAACGACGCCTACTCCCACCGCAACGGCCCGCACGCCCAGGTGACCTCGATTGCCGGCGCCGACCGCCAGCTCGAACGGCTGATGCACGCGGCCGGCGGCCCGGACGAATTCCTCGACGAGTACGCGGTCGTGATCCTCTCTGACCACTCGCAGGCCTCGGTCGAGGAGCGGATCCGGCTCGATTACGCGTTTGCCGAGTTCGATGTCGCAACCCCGAGCCCCGCGCGCTCGATCGGCGCCGAGATCGCGCTCAGCCCGGCACAGCGCTCGGCGATGATCTACGCGCTCGATCAGGATCGGACAGCAGAGCTGGTCTCGCGCTCGACGCAAGCCGCAGGAGAGCTCGAGGGCGTCGACCTGATCATGACGATCGGGTCCGGTGATGAGGCGATCGTCACCAGCCGCCGGGGCGAGCTGCGCTTCAGCTCCGGAGGTGAGCTCGTCGACCTGCGCGGGCAACGCTGGAGCGTCGAGGGCGACCTCGCGGTGCTGCGCGCGGAATTGCAGGACGGCCGTTTTCTGACGACCGAGTACCCAGACGCGTTGACGCGGATCTGGTCGGCGCTGCACTGTCCCAACTCCGGTGACGTGCTCCTCTCGGCCGCGCCCGGCTACGAGTTCGTGGACTGGGGCGGCTCCGACCACGTCGGCGGAGGGTCGCACGGTTCCTTGCATCGGACCGATTCGCTCGGCGCGCTGCTGTGGTGCGGCACCGGGCCTAATTCGCGCGACGTCCGCGAACAATGGTCGCTGCGGGACGTTACGCCGATGGTCCTGGAGCATTTCGGTCTAGGATCCGCAGATTCCCCCGATTAGGACCGAGTTAAACCAAGACCGGTCTCACGTTGAGCACACAAACGGCCGATACATTGGCGACGTGTCCGACGAGTTGACCCACAGCGTCACCCTCCCGTTTCACCATCGGGTTCGGCATGGCGTCCGCAAGCCGGGCAACTGGTTTCAGCTGGGCCGCTTCGTTGCGGTTGGTGCCAGCGGCTACATCGTCAACCTGGCAGTGTTCGCGGCGTGCGTCCATCTGCTGTCGATCAACTACAAGATCGCGGCCGTGATCGCATTCGTGGTCTCGGTGCTGAACAACTTCTGGTGGAACCGCCACTGGACATTCGGCGCCAACGGGACCCATCCGGTGGTTCAGGGGGCGCGGTTCTTCACCGTCTCGGTGATCGCATTCGCGTTCAGCTACGTCGTGCTCGTATCCCTGGTCGACGGGGCGGGGCTGCCGAAGGTGATCGCGCAGGCGATCTCGATCGCGGCTGCCACGCCACTGTCATTCGTCGGCCAGAAGCTGTGGAGCTTCCGCGCGTAGCGGCCGCCGGCCCGACGCCACTGCCGTCGATCATCTCGCGCCGCCTGCTGGCCTGCCTGGCGCCGCTCGCGTGCCTGCTCGCGTTCACCGGTGTCGCTCGGGCTGACCCGACCACGATCGCCGAGCCGGCCGGCTCGCCGGTCCTGATCTCGAGCCTCCACAACCCCCCGAAGGGCTTTCGCCTGACCGCCGCGCGCGTGCTGGCGATCGCGTCCGCTGACCCGCGCGTCAGGGCCGAGCTGCGCAGGCACCCGAAGGCGAACCCCTACGAGTACACCAAGGGCCCCACAACCTGGCAGGTGAGCTGGTTCTCGACCGGTCACCCGCAGCGAGAGCTGATGCAGGTCTACGTCGACGATGCCACGGCCAGGGTGACCCAGGTCTGGACCGGCTACCAGGTCGCCTGGACGATGGCTCGGGGCTACCCCGGGGCGTTCGGCCGCCGTTCGAATGCCCTCTACGTGTGGCTGCCGCTGTGCGCGCTTTTCTTCGCGCCGTTCCTTCCTTGGCGCCGGCGCCCGTCACTGCTGCACCTCGATCTGCTGATGCTGCTCGGCTTCTCGATCTCGCTCGCGTTCTTCAACCGCGGCGCGATCGGGCTGTCGGTGCCGCTGGTGTATCCGTTCCTCGTCTACTTCCTGGCTCGAATGATGTTGCTGGCGTTCGGCAAGGGGATCCCGCGCAGACCGCTGCCGGTGATCGCCCCGACCCACTGGCTGCTGTTTGGAGTCGTGTTCGGACTCGGGCTGCGGATCGGCCTCAACATCCTCAACTCGAACGTGATCGATGTCGGTTACGCCGGGGTGATCGGCGCCGACAAGCTGATCCACGGCCACATGCTCTACGGCCACTGGCCCAAGGACAACACCTACGGCGACACCTACGGCCCGATCAACTACTACTTCTACGTGCCCTTCCGCCTGATCTTCGGCTGGAGCGGGAGTTGGGACTCGCTTCCCGGGGCGCACGCCGCCGCGATCGCGTTCGACCTGCTGACCGTCGGCGGCCTGTATGTGCTCGGCCGCCGGATCCGCGGCCACGCGCTCGGCGTGGTGCTGATGTACGCGTGGGTGACCTATCCGTTCACGCTGTTCGCCCTGGACTCGAACTCCAATGACGCGCTCGTCGCCGCCCTGCTGGTCGGCGCGCTGCTCGTGATCGGGTCGCCGGGGGCGCGGGGAGTCGCGGGGGCGATGGCCGGCCTGACGAAGTTCGCACCGTTCGCGCTCGCGCCACTGCTGTGGCGCGGCACCGGCGCCCATCGACCGGGGCGTCGTGCGTCTGTCGTCTACGGGGTCGCGTTCGCGATAACCGTGCTGGTCGCGATGCTCCCGGTGCTGATCGGCGGCGACCTGCACTACTTCTGGCATGACTCGGTCGCCTACCAGTCCTCGCGCAACACGCCGTTCTCGATCTGGGGCCTGTGGGGTGGGCTCGGCGTCGTCCAGCACCTGCTCCAAGGGGTTGCCGTGGGGCTGGCGATCCTGGTCGCGTTCGTGCCACAGCGGCGCGGGATCGTCGAGGTGGCCGCGCTCGCCGCAGCGGTGATCATCGCGTTGCAGCTGACCGCCAACTACTGGCTGTATCCGTACATCGTGTGGTTCTTCCCGATGGTCGCGGTGGCCTTGTTCGCCGGGCATCCCGAGCAGGACGAGCGGCTAATGCGCCGGGCGCTGTGGACGCCGGAGGGTGCGCCGGAGCCGCTCACCGTCGGCTCAGCCGCCGGCTAGGCTAGGCGACCCCGGTACCGGGCTCGAGGACCTGCGCGATCGCGCTTGCGCGATGCGGCTCGCCCGCCGTGGTGATCAGGACCGCATCAAGCCATGGGTCCTCGGTCGAGACCTCGAACCGAACCGGCATCTTGGTGATCATCGCCTCGAGCGCAAGCTCGCGCTTGACGCCGATCACGCCGCCGCGCGGGCCGGTCATCCCAACGTCGGTGATGTAGGCGGTACCGCCCGGGAGGATCCGCGCGTCGGCGGTCGGGACGTGGGTGTGCGTCCCGACGACCGCGGTCACACGCCCATCGAGGTACCAGCCCATCCCGATCTTCTCGCTGGTCGCCTCGGCATGCATGTCAACGAGGATCTGGTCGGTGCGGCCGCGCAGGTCGTTGACCGCCACGTCGGCCTCGGCGAACGCCGGCCGGCCGGCGTCCATGAACAGGTTGCCCGACAGCGACACGACGCCGAGCCGCACGCCGGCGCGCGAAACGACGCAGGTGCCATGGCCCGGCTGGCTGCGCAGGAAGTTCGCCGGCCGCAGGATCCGCTTCTCGTGGTCGAGGTAGGCGTAGACCTCGCGCTGGCGGTAGGTGTGGTTGCCGAGCGTGATCACGTCGACGCCGCCGTAGAACATCTGCTCGGCGAGCTTCTGCGTGATCCCGTTGCCGCCGGCGACGTTCTCGCCGTTGGCGATCACGAAGTCGGGCTCCAGGCGCTCGCGCAGCTTCGGCAGCAGCTCGAGCAGCGTGCGCTTGCCGAGGCCTCCGACCACGTCACCGATGAACAGGATCTTCGTTGGCTCGCTCATGTTTCCCGGGCTCAGGGGCGCATACTTCCAGTTACATGCGCTTTCGGGTCAGGTCGCGCGCCAGCAGCCCAGCCGCCGAGTCTCCCGATTCGGTGGCGCCGACGCGCGAGCACCTAGTCGACGAGCCGCCCACCGAGCAACTCCAGACCAAACAACTCCAGACTCAACCGACCGCGCCCGACCCCGACGACGTACCCGTCCGGGACGCGGCCCCACCGGCGTCTGAGCTCGGTCTGCCGCCGGTCGCCACCCCTCCAGCCCCCGTCGTCGTGCCCCGCTGGGTGCAACTGGTTCTGCTGCCGCTGTCGCTGCTGGGACTGTGGGCGCTCGCCCGCGCCGCCGGCTCGGTCCTGCTGGTCCTGATCGCGGCCGCGACGGTGGCGCTGATCCTCGCGCCGCTGGTGCGGGTGCTCGAGCACAAGACCCCACGGGGGCTGGCGATCCTGACCGTCTACCTCGCCGGGCTCGCGGTCCTGGTCGGGATCAGCTTTTTGCTCGTCAACCCGATCAGCAGCCAGATCTCCCACTTCGAGCACAACGTTCCAAGCATCGTCAGGAGCGCCAATCACGACCTCGCCAATCTCCAGACGTGGCTCAACAACCGCGGCATCCACGTCCAGATCCAGCAACAGGGCCACACGGCGCTGGACACGCTCCAGAAGGACATCCTCAAGCGCTCGGGTGACATCGTCTCGTTCTCGCGGTCGCTGCTCTCGTCGATCGTCACGATCGGCTTTGACCTGGTGCTGGTGCTGGTGCTGTCCGTCTATCTGCTGATCTACGGCCACCAGATCGGCAACCTGGTGCGGTCGCTCATGCCCCCGGGTGACGGAACCCCGGCCGACGACTACCCGCTGCTCGTCCAGCAGGCCGTGTCGGGCTATGTCCGCGGCCAGCTCCTGTTCAGTCTGGTGATGGGTGCCAGCGCGGCGCTCGCGCTGGCGATTCTCGGGCTGCTCGGCATCTTCCCCGACGGCGAGAAGTACGCCGTGTTCCTCGGCGCCTTCTACGGGCTGATGGAGTTCATCCCGTACATAGGGCCAATCATCGGTCCGGTGCCGGCGGTGCTGCTGGCGTTGTTCACCAATCCGATCAGCGCCCTGTGGGTCGTGCTGACGTTCGTCGCGCTGCAGCAGCTCGAAGGCCACGTGGTCGCGCCGCAGGTGTTCCGGGTGTCGCTGCGGATCAACCCGATCCTGATCATCCTTGCGCTGCTGATCGGCTATCAGCTGTACGGAATCGCGGGAGCGCTGCTCGCGCTGCCGGTGATCGCCGTGATCCGGCAGACCGCCGTCTACCTGCGGCGCCACCTCGTGTTCGAGCCGTGGGGGGTGCGCGGCGTCGGGCTTGGACTGCTCGGCGCCGATCCCGACCGGTGCGCGGAATGCGGCGCTCGGGCGAGCGCCGAGGACGCCTACTGCGCGGCGTGCGGCGCTTCGCTGGAGCCGCGGGTGCGGAGCTCGAGCTGATGGACCGCTCCACCGGGCGGACCGACTAGCCTGCCCGCGGTGTCGTCTGCCGCTTCGATTGGCGAGCAGGGCAGCGCGCTCGTCGCCCGTTCGCTGACCAAGCGCTACGGGGACCGCGCGGCGCTGAACTCGGTCAGCTTCGAGCTCAGCCCCGGCGAGCTGGTGGGGGTCGCAGGGCCCAACGGGGCCGGCAAGACCACCCTGCTCTCGATCCTGGCCGGCGTGCTCGAGCCCGACGGTGGTGACCTGAGCCGCCCGGGGTCCGAGATCGGCTGGGTTCCGCAGCAGCCGGCGCTGTACTCCAAGCTGTCGGTCGCCGAGAACCTACGGCTGTTCGCTCGGCTCGAGCGGGTTTCGCAGCCGGACGCGGTCGTGACGCGACTGATCTCGCTGACCGGCCTCGCCGAGCGCGCCGACGACCAGGTGTCCAAGCTGTCGGGTGGCAACCAGCAGCGGGTCAACATCGCGATCGGGCTGATCGCCGAGCCGTCGGTCCTGCTGCTCGACGAGCCTTCGGCGGCGCTCGACCCGCGCCAGCGCGAGCGTCTGTGGGAGTTCATCTCGAACCTCGCCCAGCGCGGGACGACGGTCGTCTTCTCGACCCATAACGTCGCCGAGGTCGAGCGCTACGCCGACCGCGTCCTGCTGCTGGCCGACGGCGAGCTGCTGTTCACGGGTACCCCGGCCGAGCTCGAACAGGCAGTCGGCGGCGACCCGCGTGACTTCGAGGCGGCGCTGATGCATTTCCTGCACGAGCGCGGGCACTAGAGAGCGCCCCGGGATGCGCTGGCTGCTTGTCAAAGACCTCCAGATCCTGCGGCGCTCGCCGCTGCTGGTCGGCCTGCTGATCGTCTATCCGATCGCGATCGCGCTGATGATCGGCTTCGCGCTCTCAAGCCCGCCCGGCAAGCCCAAGGTCGCGTTCTACAACCAGGTGCCGGTGGGCAAGGGCCAGATCAGCCTCGGCAACCAGAAGATCGACGTCGCCCACTACGCCAGCGAGCTGCTGTCGTCGGTGGAGCCGATCAAGGTCCACTCGCGGGCGGAGGCGATCGCCAAGGTGCGCGACGGCGAGGCGCTGGCGGCGGTGATCATCCCGGCGTCGCTGCCCCAGCAGGTGCAGGGCCTGGTCACGTCGGGAATCGGCAATCCGACCGTGCACGTGGTCCTCAATACCAATGACCCGATCGAGCGCCAATTCGTCAACCAGGCGATCTCGTCACGGCTGGCCGGGGTCGAGCAGAGCGTCTCCAAGCAGGTCCTGCGAGTGGCGGTCGAGGATCTCCAGCGGGTGCTCAACGGCGGCACGATCCAGTTCCTGGGCCAGACCTTTCACCTGCTCGGGATGCGCAACGCCCGCACGATCATCGCCGGCGCGCTGGCGGCGCTGCCGCCGCACTCGCCGCTGCGGGTGGCGCTGGCGCAAGTCGAGCAGTTCGCCAACCTGGCGGTCGCCGGTCTGGGGTTCGCCCACCCGGTGCTCGGCTCGATCGGCACGCCGCTGACGGTCGCCGTCACGCAACTGAACGGTCGCACGACCCCTGCCGATGCCTACGCGGTCGCGATCGCGGTGATCGTGTCGCTGATGTTCGTGACCGTGCTGCTCGCGGCGGGGATGCTGGCGCTCGAGCGGTCTGAGAACGCCTACTCGCGTCTGATCCGGGGACTCGTGTCGCCGGGTCGCCTGTTGATCGAGAAGATCGCGCTGGCCGCCGGATGCGCCGCGGTCGTGACGCTCGTGATGGCGGCCTTCGTGTCGCTGTTCGTGCACCTCGACTGGACGCGGTTCGAGCTCTGGGTTCTGGCGCTGGCGATCGGAGGCTGCGCGTTCGCTGCGCTCGGTGTTGCGATCGGTGGCCTCGCGCGCGAGGTGAGCGCCGCGTCGCTGATGGCGTTCCTGATCTCGCTGCCGGTGGCGTTCGTTGCGCTCGTCCCCGCCAACGCGGTCTCGGGGACGGTGAAGTCGGTGCTCGATGCGATCGCGTTCGTGTTCCCGTTCAAGGCGGCGCTGCAGGCCGTGAGCAACGCGTTCAGCGGGACCGCACCCGGGATCGGCCTGCCGTTGCTGCACCTGGCGGTGCTGACCGTCGTGTTCGGCTGCCTTGCGCGCGTTGCGCTGACGAGGTTCGCGCGCTAGTGGGTCAGTGCCCGGTAGGTGACTTCCAGATGAAGGTGCCGGTCTCGCCCGGCGTCAGCCGATAGGTGAAGTAGTAGCCGTCGTCCTCAGCGGCGAACGCGATCGGCTTGATCGAGTTGTTGTATGCGAGCAGCACGCGGCTGCCGTCGGGGTTCTGGAAGGCGACGTCGTCGAGGCCGGGGCTGGCGATGTTGCCAGTCAGCGCCGCCGTGTTGTAGGTGACGAAGGTGTTGGACTGGATTCGCACCGCGCCTGGCTGTACGTATTTCGAGAGCTGACCCAGCTGGTAGAAGTCGCGCGTGAAGGTGACGTTGTGCAGACCGGGCCCGATCGTCACCAGCCCGGTGCAGCGCTTGCAGCCGTCATTCGGTGGCTGCACCGGGCCGCCGCTGGGGTTGAGCGCGATGTTCCACGTGTTGACCGCCGAGGCCCAGTTGCGGATCGACGCGATCTCCAGCTCGGAGGTCGAGAACGGCCCGTCGCTGCGGGTCGCGCATTCGGACACGATCTGGTCGAGCTGGGGTTCCTCGAGGTGGACGGTCGTCATGAACGTCGGCTCGCCGAAGTAGCAGTGCGACGAGATCCCGGCCAGGTCCTCGGCGGCGGGGCTCTGAATCAGCTTGTAGGCGAAGCCGGTCGTGCGCTGAAACCAGTTGTCGTCGTAGCCGTAGATCTTGGTCCGCAGGCCGGCGTTTCGCAACGCGGGCTCGAGGTCGCCGGCGACGAACTGGGCCTCGTTGGCCGCGTTCATCGTCAGCCCCGGGTAGACCGTGTGGATGCCCGGCTCGTTCTGAGGGGCGATCGCATTGACGTGGACGCCCTGCTGGGCGTAGGCCTTGAGGAACTTGACGAAGTACTGCGCGTAGGGCGCGTAGTCGACCTGCCTCAAGAAGCCGACCGCGTTGAGCGGATTGCCGAGCCGGTCGTTGGTCTTCATCCATGCCGGCGGGCTCCACGGGGTTGCCATCACGAACGCGTGCGGATCGATCGCCAGCGCCTGCTTGAGCGCTGGGAGCACGTAGAACAGGTCGTGGGCGATCGTGAAGTGAGCCAGGGTCGGATCGGTCTGGCCGGCGGGCATGTCGTCATAGCTGTATGGGACGCGGCCGGACGTGAAGTCCGAGGCGCCCATCGGAATCCTGATGAAGCGCAGGTCGATACCCGCCGGTCCGAACAGCCGCCGCATCAGCCATGCACGCAGCCCCGGCGCCAGCTCGTCGTACATCAGCCATGCCGAGCTGTCGGTCATCGCGCCGCCGACGCCCTTGATCCGCTGGTAGCGGACCGATTCCTTGACTCCGATCAGCGGCACGTGCGGCGTCGGCGTGCCCGAGAACGCGATCGACCCCGCGGGTGTCATCGCCTGCTTGAGGTTGGCGCTCGTCAGCACGACCGAGACCCTGGACTTCGCCTTCGGTTTGGGCGGAGCAGACGGCCGCTTCTGCGATGACCCATGTTTCTGCGCCGACCCCGGCGCCGACCTGGCGATCGCCGCCCCGGGCAGCGCACCGGAGAGCACGATCAGCACGGCGATCACCGTCACCGTCGCCGCGACCACCGGCCACGCCGCGCGCCGTTGGCCGCTCCACGGAGCGGTGCAGCCGTTCACGTCGCAGCCCAGGTCATAGCCAACGTCGCCGTGCCCCCATTCGCCTGCCAGCAGTCTCACACAGAACGCTGATGCGGGTGCCGCTTATCGGCGGGCCCGCGCTGGCGGGCACCAGCCCTGTTCAGCGAGTCCCCGTCGTGCGCTGGAACATGAAGAAGCAGATCAGCGTCACGATCAGCGCGATCACCGGCAGCGTGTACCCGATCACGCCGACGATCGCGAACACGAGCCCGGCGACCCCGACCAGCCCCGCTACGCCGCCGACCTGGACCAGCCGGTAGGCGCGCTGCTCGCGAGCCCTCCTGGGCGTGTACCCCTTGCGCCGGTCAAGATTGCTCATCGCCGCCTAGCGTAGCGCCCGCGACGGTTGCGCCGCGCTACGGTTTGACTCCAGATGGCCGCCGACGATCTCCTCCATCTGCTCCTGTACGAGTACGTGCCGGACATGGAGCAGCGCCGCGAGCCCCATCGGGGTCCGCACCGCGAGCGGATTACGACCGAGCGCGAGGCAGGTGTGCTCGTCTCTGCGGGGGCATTTGATCCCCCGACCGGGGGCGCGCTCGTGTTCAAGGGCGTCGATCGCGACTACGTGGCGGCGTTTGTCGCCGCTGACCCGTACATGCATGCGGGCCTGATCACGAACTGGACCGTGCACCGCTGGGCGACGCTGTGGTAGTCGGGGCGCCGGCGGTCAGAGGTCCAGCAGCACTCGCCTGACGTCGAACCGCTGGCTGCGGTAGAACGGCGGATCCGGTGGCGGCACGTGCGTGCTGCCGAAGCCGACCTCGTCATCCAGCCTCGCGGCGATGAATTGCGCATATCCGGACAGCTCAGGGGCCAGCGAGCCGATCGAGGTCAGCGCGCGCCGGAGCAGCTGCGACGACTCACCTCCAGGCTGCCCCGCCTGTTCGACGCGCGTCAGGAACGTGATCATCACGTGGACCTGCTCGACGCCGAACCCAAGCCGTTCTCTGAGGTCGGCGTCGTAACTCCACAACAGCTCGCAGACGTTCAGCCAGTCGGCGAACCGCTCGAGCCCGACACGGTCGTCGAGCTGCGGCGCCCGCGCCGGCAGCAGCTCCACCCAGGTGACCGACAGGTCCGGCGGCGCCGGCCTCGGCGCAAGGTTGCGGGCAAGCGAGATCCACGCATAGAGCGCATCGAGCGCGATCGGCTTGCGGGAAGCGTCCCACAGCGCGGCCGTCCGGGTCAGCACGATCCCGGCGGCCGCGCACGCCTCATCGCGCCCGTGGCGGTCGCCCAGCGCGACGATCGCCTCAGACAGCGCCGCGAACATCGCCTCCAGCTCGGGCAGCTCGAGCTCGGCGATCAGCGCGTAGAGGCGATCGGTGAGCGCGTCCCAGTCCTGGTCGCATCCGACCAATGGCAGGTTGCGCTCGCCGACTGATCCGCCCGCGGTCGAGAGCGCGAGCACGAGTCCGTGGATCGCACTCGAGCTGAGGAAGTGCCGCCGCGCGGCGCCGTCGGACGCGAGCCGCTCGATCACCAGATCACGCCAGCTGGGGTGGACCCACTCGATCCTCACCGGCGCGCCTCCCGAGTGCGGCGGGCTCTCACGTGTGCACCCTCAGGAAGTGATCGGCGAGCCGGTCGACCATCTCGACCGGCGCCTGTGAGAGCGAGCCGTCGTGATGGCGCCGCAGAGCGGCCACGAAGTCCCGCTCGGAGACGGGCCCCGGCGGCGTGTCGAGCAAGGCGATCAGCAGGTCCTGGTGTTCGGGGCCGAGCGTGTCAAACGAGGCCGCCATCGCCTCGGTCGCGCTGTTGAGCTCGCTACGGACGGCCGCCATCACGTTCGCGGATTCGATCTGCAGGTGGGCGACCAGGCGGCGGATCCGCTCGGGCGTGAAGTGGCGGTTGGCGACGATCTCATCACCCCACAGCCGGAGCTTCTCGTTGACCTCCTCCGCCAGCGCGGCGTGCTTGGCATGGCGGAACAGGATCAGCGTCTTCTCGACCACATCGAGGTCGCTCGCGTCGACCAGCACGTTCGCCGGTGCCGGGAACCGCTCGACACCGCGCTCGCGGTGCAGCCGGCGCAGGGCCGCATGAAGCGGGGCCGGGCGCGAGGTCCAGATCAGCCAGTGGTGCTCGTCCATCGAGCGCAGCAGCCGCTCGATCGCGAGCGCCCATCGATCGGCCGCGTCGGCCCGGTACTCGGTCGAGCCAAATGCGTCGTCGGCGATGAACACCTGCGGGCAGCCAGGATCGAACGCCCGCCAGACGGCGTCGGGCGAAGTGCACTCGTGGGCCTGCCATCCACACGTCATCTGCGCCAGCGCGATCATCCGGGCGATCGCGGTCTTGCCCATCTCCGGTGGCCCGGTGAGAACCGCGAAGCGGTGTGCGGTCAGCACCTGCAGGGCCTTGGCATAGGCGCGCGTTGGGACGAACACCTCGGCCAGCTCGTTGGCGGCGGCGCGCTCGATTGTCGAACCGCCTGCGACCGCCGGCGTGATCAGCTCGGTCGATCCGTCGAGGCCGAGCAGGGACGGCATCGCCAGGCGAAGCTCGGCGCGTGCGTCGATCCGGGCCCCGAGCTCGTGGGTGCCAAGCAGCCCCAGCTGCCAATCGTCGAGCACCGCGGGCAGCGGCTTTTCGAACTCGGCGTTTGCCATCAGCAGGTAGGAACCGGCCTTCGAGAGCTCGTCGGGATATTGAAGCGCGAGCTGCTCGACCGCCGCCCGGACCGCCTCGTTGCCCGCGTCGGGCCGAATCCACGCGCACTGGAGCAGCACCGGTCCGGGCAGTTGACGCGACGCCAACGGGTCGCCCATGGCGGTCGGGCTCAGCGCGAACCGGCAGCGATCGGCGCCACCGCGCCAGGCGCCCGCCGCGACGCCGCCGTCCAGCTCGGCCACGCGCGTGCAGAACTGCTCGAATTGCAGCCACCCGAGGCGATCGAGTGCGTAGGCCACGTTGATCACAGTCTCGCGCCGATCCCGCGATCGCGCCACCTCGATCAAGCGCTCCTGCAGCGGCGCCGCCCATCACCGAAATGCCGAACGACTCGCCCGCCAAGCTCCCGGCGGTATTCTCGGATCAAGACCATGGCGTTTCCGCAGACCCGCCTACGCAGGCTCCGGTCCACCCACGCACTTCGCGGCCTCGTCCGCGAGACGCGGCTTGCCCCGGCCGACCTGGTGTATCCGATGTTCGTCGCGCACGGGCTTGACCGGCGCGAGCCGATCCCCGAGATGCCGGGCGTCGACCGCCTCTCGATCGCCAACGCCGTCAGCGAGTCCGGCGAGGCGGAGGAGCTGGGCATCCCCGCCGTGCTGCTGTTCGGGCTTCCGGCCGCCAAGGACGAGGAGGGCTCGGGCGCCTGGGACGACGAGGGCGTCGTCCAGCTCGCGACGCGGGCGATCAAGGAGGCTCATCCCGAGCTGCTCGTGATCGCCGACCTCTGCCTGTGCGAGTACACCAGCCACGGCCACTGTGGGGTGATCCGCGACGACGGCTCGGTCGACAACGATGCGACCCTCGAGGTGCTGGCCCGGACCGCCGTCTCCCAGGCTCACGCCGGCGCGGACGTGATCGCGCCCAGCGACATGATGGATGGGCGGGTCGGCTTCATCCGCTCGGCGCTCGACGACGACGGATTGACCGAGACTCCGATCTTGGCCTACTCGGCCAAGTTCGCCTCATCGTTCTATGGGCCGTTCCGTTACGCGGCTGACTCGGCGCCGGCGTTCGGGGATCGCCGCAGCTACCAGCTCGACCCGGCGAACGGTAACGAGGCGGTGCGCGAGACGCTGCTCGACGTCGACGAGGGCGCCGACATGGTGATGGTCAAGCCCGCGCTGCCTTACCTGGACGTGATCCGGCGCGTCAAGGAGGCGACGATGCTGCCGCTCGCGGCGTACAACGTCAGCGGCGAGTACGCGATGGTCAAGGCGGCCGCCGCGGCCGGCTACCTCGACGAGCGCGCTGTCGTGCTCGAGGCGCTGACCGCGATCCGCCGCGCCGGTGCCGACGTCGTGATCACCTACCACGCCAAGGATGCCGCGCGATGGCTTCGCTGAAAAACCCCGAAACTCGTTCGGGGAGTCAGCACGGACCGAAGCTGCGCAGTCGCAAAGAGGGCGCCGCGATCGCGCTCGACGAGCTCGACAAGCGTCTGCTCAACCTGATGCAGGGCAAGTTTCCGATCGCGCCGCGTCCGTATCAACACGTCGCCGGCGAGGCTGAGATCAGCGAGCAGCAGGCGATGGACCGCGTTCAGCGGCTGCTCGACGAGCGCATCATCCGCCAGGTGACGCCGATCTTCGACACCCGAGCGCTCGGCTACTCGTCGATGCTCGTCGCGGCCAAGGTCGATCCCGAGAACCCGTGGCGGGCGGCCAACGTGATCAACGAGCACCCGGGCGTCTCGCACAACTACCTGCGAAATCACGAGTTCAACATCTGGTTCACGATCGCGACCGAGCCTGACTCGCCACTCGGGCTCGACGGCACGCTCGAGGTGCTCGCCGGGCTGGCTGGCGCCGAGTCAGTCCGGCAACTGCCGACGCTGAAGCTGTTCAAGATCCGGATGGATCTCGAGATGGAGGCCGGCACCGACGCGCTCGCGCGCGCGGCCGAGGCCGTCCCTCCGGCGGAGACCGAGCGTCAGCCCTATGACGAGTTCGACCGCTCGGTGATCCGCGCGTTGCAGGGCGACATGCCGGTGATTGCCGAGCCCTACGCCCCTGCGGCAGCCGCGCTTGAGATCACGCAGGAGCAACTGCTCGAACACCTGCGCGGCATGCAGGAGCGCCGCCTGCTGCGCCGCGTGGCGGCGATCCTCTATCACCGCCGCGCCGGGTTCAGCGCCAACGGGATGGGCGTCTGGAAGGTCCCCGACGAGCGGATCTTGGAGCTCGGCATGCGGATGGCCTCGTTCCGGGGGATCTCGCACTGCTACCAGCGCCCGACCTACGCCGACTGGCCCTACTCGGTGTTCACGATGGCCCACGGCCGTTCCAAGGATGAGTGCGACGCGATCCTCGATTCGATCGCCGTCGACACCGGCGTGCAGGAGCGCACGACGCTCTACTCCTCTACCGAGTTCAAAAAGATCCGCCTGCTGTACTTCACCGAGGACTACCGCGACTGGGAACGCAAGCACGCGGGCGTGTGAGCAAGTCGGCCTCTGACCGCACGACTCGGTCCGCCGAGCTCTACCAAGCTGCCCTGCAGGTCCTTCCCGGCGGAGTCAACTCCCCGGTCCGCGCGATGCGGTCGATCGGCCGTGCCCCGATCTTCATCGCCTCCGGCCACGGCGCGACGGTGACCGACGTCGACGGCAACGCGTACGTCGACTGGGTCTCGTCGTGGGGGCCGCTGATCCTCGGTCATGCGCACCCCGATGTGGTCGCGGCGGTGAGCGACGCCGCCGGCCGCGGAACGTCGTTCGGCGCGCCGACGGAGGGCGAGGTCCTGCTCGCCGAGGAGGTCACGCGGAGGATGCCGTCGGTCGAGATGTTGCGGATGACCTCGTCGGGCACCGAGGCGACGATGAGCGCGCTCCGTCTCGCCCGCGCGGTCACCGGCCGCGAGAAGGTGATCAAGTTCGCCGGCGCCTACCACGGTCATGTGGACGGTCTGCTCGTCGAGGCGGGGTCCGGTATGGCCACCCAGGGCATTGCCGCCAGCCCCGGGGTGCCCGCCGCCGCCGCCGCAGCGACGATCAGCTGCACTTGGAACGGTCTGCACTCGCTCCCTGACACCGATGACGTGGCCGCGATCCTGCTCGAGCCGGTTCCGGCAAATATGGGCGTCGTTCCGCCTGAACGAGGCTTTCTCGAGAGCCTGCGGCGAGAGTGCGACAACTCCGGAGCGCTGCTGATTTTCGACGAGGTGATCACCGGCTTCCGGGTTGCGCCCGGCGGCGCACAGGAGCACTTCGGGGTGATGCCCGACCTGACGATCATGGGGAAGGTCATCGGCGGGGGGCTGCCCGCCGCCGCGTATGGCGGCTCGCGCGAGCTGATGGAGCGGATCGCGCCGGCCGGTGACGTCTACCAGGCGGGCACGCTGTCGGGCAACCCGCTCGCGGTCGCGGCCGCGCGCGCGACGCTCGCGCAACTCGATCAGCGTGCCTACGAGCGGCTCGCCGCGACCACCGATGCGCTCGCCGAGGGCCTGCGCGAGGCGGCCGACAGCGCCGGCTGTCCGGTCCAGGTCGCGAGCGTCTGTGGCCTGCTGACCGTGTTCTTCACCGACCGCCCGAGCCCGCCGCACAACTACCTGACCGTGCAGGAGTGCGACACCGACGCGTTTGGGAAGTTCTGCCGCGCGCTGCTCGCCCGTGGGGTCTACCCGCCGCCGTCGCAGTTCGAGGCATGGTTCCCGTCGCTCGCGCACACGCGTGAGGACATTGCCCGCACGGTGCAGGCGGCCGCCGAGGCATTCACAGAAGTGGCGTCGGGATGAGAACCGCACGAGACGGAGCCTTGGCGCTCGCCGATGAACTGAGCGCGCAGGGCGGGGCCGCCGCCGCGGCGCTTGGTGACGGCTCGGATTCTCTGCCAGCCGAGCCCGGGCCGGCACAGCTCGCGGCTCAGGGCCCGCGCGCTGCGGGGCTCGAGCGCGAGTACGAGTTGCTGCTCGAGATGATCCACGAGGGATCCTTGCTGCACTACGGCGGACCCAGGGTGATCGACGATCGGGATCCAGACCTGGCTCTGCTGCTCGGAGATCAGCTTTATGCGATGGGCCTCTCGCGGCTGGGCGAGCTCGGCGACCTCGACGCCGTGGCCGAGCTCGCGGACCTGATCTCGCTGTTGGCCCAGACCGAGGCCGAGCCGGGGCGAGACGGGGCACGCCGCCTTGTGGAGGCGATCTGGGCGGCCGGGGCGACCGCGATCGGATGGGGATCGAGCACCGGACACGCGGCCGCCAAGCAGCTCGCGCGAGACGAGGACGGGCGCGCAGCCATGGCCCTGGAGCAGGTCAGCGCGGAGCGGGGATAGTGACGCCCGCCTCTTTGTTGACTGTACGCTTCGCCGGTCGTTCAATACCCCTTAGCCGTTGTTGATCTAGAGCGCACGTGGAAGACAGACACAAAGCCGGAAAGTCGAAGTACACCGCCGATCGTCAGATCCCGGGTGCGTTCGAGGGCGAGACCGTCAGCCGGCGTCGTTTCATGGTCCTGTCGGCCAACGGCGCGGGGATGGTCGCTGCCGCAGCCTTCACGCTGCCGGCGCTCGGGTTCGCACTCGGCCCCGTCTTCGCTCGCGAGCCGTTCAGCTGGCAGGCGGTCGGGCCGCCGACCGATTTCGTCGAGACGACCTACGCGGCGCGCGTGATCCAGGTCGTTCAGGGGATCGGCGAGGCTGGGAACACGATCGCCTACGTCCGCAAGCGCAATCCCGCGATCGACACCGAACCCGAGGACCAGTACAACCACTTCATCGCGCTGTCCGATCGCTGCATGCACCTCGGCTGTCCGGTGCGGTTTGTGGCCGCCGCCGAGCGCTTCATCTGCCCCTGCCACGGTGGCGTCTATGACTTCCGCGGGATGGTCGCCGGCGGGCCGCCGGTACGCCCGCTCGACCGCTTCTACAACCGGGTGAACCCCAACACCGGGCTCGTCGAGCTCGGACCGCGCTATTCGGTCAACTCGGAGCTGCGGCGGTTCTCGCCGCGCGATCCTGGCGAGCCGCTCGACGGGATCGGGCAATATCTGTACCCGTCGCGTTTCACGACGTCGGTGATCCCGACCACCCCCTGATGCCGAAGCTCCCCTCTCCACCCAAGATCCTGCGGCCGGCGCCCAGGCCCCCGGGGCAGAACGGCAACGGCAACGGCCACCTGACCCCTGGCGAGACCGCGGCCGAAGCCGGGCTGACCGTCGTCGACTGGGTCGACGAGCGCACGTCGCTGTCCGGTGGCCTGCGGTGGATGCTGTTCCGCAAGGTTCCGCGCGGGATCAACTGGTTCTACACGCTCGGCTCCGCGACCATGTTCGCGTTCCTCAACCAGGCTGTGACGGGCGTCTTTCTGGCGATGTTCTACCGCCCGGACGCCTACGGCGGGGCATACGAGTCGATTCGCTACATCACCGATGACGCGTTCCTCGGCCAGCTGGTGCGCGCGATGCACAAATGGGGTGCGTCGGTGATGATCATCCTGATCTTCCTGCACATGGGGCGGGTGTTCTTCTTCGGCGCCTACAAGTACCCCCGTGAGCTGACCTGGATCATCGGCGTCGTACTGCTGATCCTGACGCTGATGATGGGCTTCACCGGCTACCTGCTGCCGTTCGACCAGCGCTCCTACTGGGCGTCGGTGGTCGGCGTCAACATCAACAGCGGCGGGCCCTTTATCGGCCCGTACCTGTCTGACTTCCTCAGAGCCGGGCCAGAGTTCGGAGCGACGACCCTGTCGCGGTTCTACGCGATCCACATGCTGCTGATCCCTGGCTTGATCGCTGCCCTGATCGGCGCGCACCTGTACCTGATCACCAAGCTCGGCATCTCGGCGCCCCCGTGGATCAAGGCCCAGGAGGAGATTGAGATGCGCGAGACGCAGGTATGAGCGCGGTGGCCGCCCAATGAATCAGGCCGAGAAAGAGGAATACCTCCGCGAATACTCGATCCTGAAGAACGAGGGCAAGCCGTTCTTCCCGTACGCGGTCACCAAGGACGCGGTGATGGCGTGCATCGTGATGTTTGTGATCATCTTCCTGGCGGCGATGTTCGGCGCCGAGATGGGGCCGAAGGTCAACCCCACGACGACCACCTACGTCCCCCGGCCGGACTGGTACTTCTTCTTCCTGTTCGAAGTCCTGCGGGTGATGAAGAACGTCCCCAAGTTCACGCCGATGGCGACCATCGGCGTGCCGACGATCTGCATGATCCTGCTGTTCCTGCTGCCGTTCTATGACCGCAGCCCGGAGCGGCGGATCGAGCGACGCCCGGTGGCTCTGGTCGCGGGGCTGGCGACGATCTTCGCGATGGCCTACCTGACCTACTCGGGCGCCAACACCGGCTCGCCGAACTCGGTCGACATGAAGCCGCCGTCGAATCTGACCGCGGCCCAGAAGGTGACCTTCACCAAAGGCGCGGAGGTGGTCGGGCAATCCGGGTGCCTGGCGTGCCACACGCTCGGGTCAAACGGAAACAATGGCCCCGGCCCGCCGCTGACCCATATCGGCTCGATCCTCCGTCCGCAGGCGATCGCGTCAACGCTGCGCAACCCGACGGCGCCGATGCCGTCGTTCCAGAGCCTCGCCAAGCAGTACCCCGAGAAGTTCCAGAATCTGGTCAACTTCCTCGCCGAGCTCCAATAGGACCGCTCGGTCGGTCGCGATGACGGCGAGCGCACCTCCGCCGCCGCAGGGCGGGACGCAGCCCACGCCCGGCACGCTCGCCGAGCCCCAGGTCCGCGCGATGTTCGACCGGATCGCCGGCGTCTATGACCTGATGAACGGGGTGATGACGGCCGGGTTGCACCACCAGTGGCGCCGACGGGCCGCTGATCTGGCCGCCGTCGGGCCTGAGGCGCGGGTGCTCGACGTCGCGACCGGCACCGGCGACCTCGCGCTCGAAATGGCCCGGCGGGTGGCGCCCGGTGGCGTGGTGGTCGGCGCCGACTTCTCGGACGGGATGCTCGAACTCGCGCGTCAGAAGGCTCTCGGCAGCGTGCCCGAAGGCGTCCAGCTGCGCTTCGAGCAGGCCAACGCGCTGGCGCTGCCGTACGCCGATGACGAGTTCGATGCTGCGACGGTAGGCTTCGGGGCGCGCAACTTCTCGGATCTGAAGCGAGGATTGAGCGAAATGGGGAGGGTCGTGAGGCCTGGAGGACATGTCGTCGTGCTTGAGATAACGACGCCGACGCGGGCGCCCGTGTCCACCTTCCTCGAGCTCTGGTTTGACCGGATCGTGCCGACGCTGGGCCGGGTCGCGGGTGACTCTGAGGCCTACAGCTACCTGCCGAGCTCGGTCAGACGGTTCCCGGCGCCCCAGGATCTGGCGGCCCTGATGTGGGAGTGCGGGCTGCGGTCGGTCCGCTACGTCCTGACCGCGGGCGGGATCATCGCCCTGCACGTCGGCGAGGTGCGACGATGAGTGCGGTGCAGGCCGTGGTCGAGGCCGGCGGTGCGCCGGCCTCTCGTTTGATGGAGCAACTCGAGCGGCGGCTGGGCGAGCTGGCCGGCGGCCACGGTTCACTGCTCGGCCGCTACGCCGGTGACACGATCGCGGCCGGCGGCAAGCGACTGCGCCCGCTGCTCGTGTTCCTGTCCGCGGGCGCTCCCCCGCCTGAGACTGACGGGCTGCTGTCGGCCGCGGTCGCCGTCGAGCTCGTTCACAGCGCGACGCTCGTCCACGATGACGTGCTCGACGGCTCGCCGCTGCGCCGCGGCCGGCCGACGGTCGCCGCCGCCGCCGGTCGCCGGCTTGCGACCGCGACCGGTGACCTGCTGTTCTCGCGCGCGTTCGCCGAGCTGGCGCTGACCCGGTCATTACCGTCGGTACGGTCGCTGTCACGGGCGAGCTCGGAGCTGGCCGCCGGCGAGCTGATGCAGCGCGCCGATGCCTGGCAGGCGGTGTCGATCGACCGCTACCTGGAGCGATGCCGGCTCAAGACCGCAGTCCTGTTCCGCGCCGCGTGCGAGCTCGGAGCGATCGAGGGCGGCGGCCCGGTCTCCGCACTGGGCAGCTTCGGCGAGCAGATCGGTGTTGCATTCCAGCTGCTCGATGACGTGCTCGACGTGTCGGGACCGCCGGAGCGGACCGGCAAGCCGCGGGGTACCGACCTCCTTGATGGAACCGTCACGCTGCCGCTGCTGATCGCCCGCTCGCGCGATCCCCAGCTCGCCGCGCTTTCCCCGCGGGAGATCCAGACCCCCGAACAGGCGGCCCAGGTGTGCGACCAGATTGCTGCTACGGGCGCGCTCCAGACCGCGCGGGAGCGGGCGATGGAGCTGGTCGCCGCCGCCAAGGCACAGCTGCCGGCGGTGTCAGAGCGTCAGCAGGCTGCGCTTGAGCTGGTGGCCGACGGGGTCGTCGAGCGTTACGCCTGACGATCGGCGGCCGCGATCGTACGGGGCTTACCCCCGACGGTGCTCAGAAGTCCTCGGGCAGGATCAGGTCCTGCTCGAGCGCCGTGACGAACCGGTGGATGTCCTCGGCCATGTTGGCCTGGGTCATCTGGCGAAGATCGGAGAGCATGTCCGTCAGACCCTCGTCGAGCTGCTCCTCGAAGCGGTCGATCTCGTCGCGGCTGAAGTTGCCCTGAGTCAGCCAACGGCAGTTCGGACACTCGAGGACCATGTCCCACGAACCGCCCTGACCCTCGCCCCAGTCGAGTGGCTGGACCAGCGGCGACTCGCACTCGGGGCACACATGCAGGCCGACCGCCGGAGCGCTGACGGGCTTGAGGACCTGGATGCTGCGTCCGCTCGGGAGGACGATTCGGCGGACGTAATTGCTTTTTGGTTCTTGGCTCATGATCTTCTCGCGGGTTCTTCTCTTGACTCCAATCTGGTATCGGCGCCGCTCGACACGGCCTTGAGAGGTTGCTGTCCCCCGCTGGACGCATAGCCCGCTACCCTTGATCAACCAAATCGGAGGGCTTCGAGAGAGATGTTTCGTAACCCAACTACTGACCTGATCGTCGTTCTGGTGATCGTCCTGTTGATTCTGGGTCCCAAGCGCCTCCCCGGACTCGGCAAAAGCCTTGGCACCGGGATGCGCGAATTCAAGGACTCGATCAGCGGCGACTCCAAGGATGAAGACGAGGAGCGTCCCGCCATCTCGGCGTCGACCGGCACTACCGAGCCGGCGCAGAGCGCACCGCCGGCGCAGAGCGCACCGCCGGCGCAGAGCGCACCGGCGGAGCAGGCCCCGACCGCGGAGCGTGGATCCGCCGAGGTCGGTTCCGAGCAGAAGTCCTGACGGTGCGTCGGGGGACGTGCCAGGGCCGCTGCGCTGCAGACGAGTAGATGCCCAGGGTTCTACGACCGGTCAGCCACGAGGATCGGCTCAGCGTTGTCGATCATCTCGACGAACTCCGCTCACGGCTGTTCATCTGCGTCGGCGCGCTCGTCATCGCATTCGGTTTCTGCTTCTGGCAGAACCAGGCGCTGCTCAACGTGCTCAACAAGCCGCTGCCCAAGTCCGTCACCAACGAGGCCAACCATCTCCAGGGATTGACGAGCGACTCGGTCAAGGCCTCGCACGATTTCAGCAAGGCCGCGGACAGCTTGAGCGGTTTGGCCGCGCTCCCCAACCAGACCGCATCCGAGCGGGCGCTGCTGAACTCGACCGCGGCAAGCATCCGGGACGCTGCCAAGGCGTTGCCCCAGACGCTGCCGCGTAACGTGCCGATCACGATCGGGGTCGGCGAGCCGTTCACGACCACACTGACCGTTTGCTTCTATTTCGCGCTGTTATTCACGCTGCCGGTGCTCCTCTACGAGGCGTACGCGTTCGTGATCCCGGCGATGAGCCCGAAGGAGCGCCGGATCGCATTGCCGATCATGATCGCGGCACCGGTGCTGTTCGTGATCGGGGTCGTGTTCACCTACCTGATCGTCCTGCCGGCGGCGATCCGCTTCCTGCAGGGCTATAACAGCTCGTACTTCAACGCCCTCGTCCAGGCCAAGCCTCTGTACCAGTTCGAGGTCATGACGATGGCCGCGATCGGTCTGGCGTTCCAGTTGCCGATCGGGCTGCTCGGCCTTCAGAGGGCTGGGATCATCAACGGCAGCACGCTGACCAGACACTGGCGCTACGCGACCGTCATCATCGCCGTGATCGCGGCCGCGATGCCGGGTGCCGATCCTGTCACCACCGGCCTTGAAACAGCTCCTCTGGTGATCTTATTTTTGGCCAGTATCGTGATGCTCAAGATCGCGGATCGCCGCGACGCAAAGCGTGCGTTGGCCGAGCTCGAAACGGTCGACGACGAACCCTAACTCTCTGATGCTCTTTGATCTTCGTGGCCGCGGACGTCGACGCACCGTTCAGGTCGTCTACCTCGGCCTGGCCCTTCTGATCGGCGGCGGTCTCGTGCTGTTCGGCGTCGGCACCGGCAGCGGCAACGGCGGGCTGCTGAACGCGTTCACCGGCAACGGGTCGGGCAACGCCCAGAACCAGGCCGTCAGCTCGCAGGAGAAGGCGGCGCTCAAGCAGACTCGCCAGAACCCCAACGACCCCGGTGCGTGGCACGCGCTCGTCACCGCCCGCTGGGAGAACGCGAGTACCGGCAGCAACTTCGACACCTCCACCAACACGTTCACCGCCGGCGGCAAGAAGGAGCTGACGCTGACCACCCAGGCCTGGCAGCGCTACCTGCAGCTGACCAAGACCCCGGATCCCAACCTCGCGATCCTCGCCGCCCGCGCTTACGGCAATCTCGGCCAGTATGCCGGCGAGGCAGACGCCTGGGAGATCCAGGCTGCCGGGACCCCGAACTCATCGCACGGCTTTGAGTGCCTCGCGGCCGCGGCCTACGCGGCGCAGCAGACCCGCAAGGGTGATCTCGCGCTTGCCAAGGCGCTCGCCCTGACGCCGAAGGCCAGTCGCAAGACGGTCAAAGCGGAGATCCAGTCGGCCAAGACGACGCCGACAATCGCGCAGTCCTGCTGACCCTCGTGACCGCCCGCGCCGGGGTAACATCGGGCGCCAAGGGCCGTTAGCTCAATTGGCAGAGCAGGGGACTCTTAATCCCAAGGTTGGAGGTTCGATTCCTCCACGGCCCATACAGAGAGCCCCGCTCGCCTCTTGCGTTTCTGGGGCGCGATAACGCGGGTGCGTTATCCAGTGCGGTCCTCCTTTGGCGCCCTTGGGCGCGGCCGCCCCGGGGGCTCGGGTCGGCGTGCCGCGTTGGGCGACACGCCGACCAATGACCACGATCAAAGGTGTGCCGGTTTCCCGGTCTGGGTCGGCATCCCTTCCGCTGCCTCGCGCGTTGAAGCGGTCGTGGCGACGCGGTGACCGGTTCGGCTACGAGAAGCGCCTCTCAGACCCGGCGGCGGACGGGGCCGCGCACTGCGGACCTGGCTTGCTGGAGCTTTCCTCCAGGTCGCACGGATCGCCGGTCTGCACGAAGCTGAAGGTCGCGGGAGCTTTACCCTTGCCCTTGCGCTTACCCTTGGTACGGCGGCAGCTATAGCCTTGAGAAACCCCAGAACTCGAGTCCTGGGAGCCTTCCTTACAGGTCCAGCCTGCCGTCCTGAACGCGCCGAGTGTCCCGCGTCCCGTAGCGTGGAACCTACCGGCGTCCATCGCCTTATAGGCATGTTTGCAGCTCAGCCCGGTAGCGACGATCTCAGTCTCCACCGCCTCGGCGCCGATCGGGCCACCCTCGGCGGTCTGGTGCGGCGGCCCGATGTGTTGGGCGCAGACCCTCGCACCGGCCGCCAGCGCGAGTGCGGACCACGGATAGCTCCGTTGGCACGCCCCGAAGGATTGGGATCCGCGGACCGACAGGTCAGTGGTGCCCGTAGCGACACCATCAGGCATGAACTTGCCCCTCACCGTGATGTGCACCAGACCCATCGTCAGGCTCATCGCGAACCGTCCGTGCCTGATCTGCGCGGTCGTTGGGGTCGGAGCGCTCCCCGTGGCAGAAGGACCCCCGCATGTGACCGGGACACGGTCAACGAAGTGAGACAGCGACGTCCCGTTCGCGGAAACCTGGAAGCTCGCTGGACCACCACGTGAGGAACCGACGTAGCTCCTTCCTTTCAGCGGTCCGGCGGCGGACGCAATCGCGGTAACCGCCAGGCAACATGCGGCAATGACGAGAACGCCTGCGCTTTGTGCGCGAGCCGTGTTACGCCCCAGCATCCAAATCCACGCTAAAAGTTGGGCGTGCTCGTTGCACAGGCCGCGCGGCCGGACCCGCGAGTTGAGCAGTGGACGGTCGAACTTGACGAGTACGTGCAAACCGCGTTCACCGTCTTAGGGTGACCCCGTGGAAACGCGCCACAGCCACCCGTGGCTGTCCGCGCCGATCCCTGCGCGAACCTAGAAACCCATTTATATGCTGTGCCGTGACGACGCATACCCATCAGCCCTTTTGGAGACGAACTGGGGCGAACAGAATGGCCCCTCGACCGGTCGCGCGCGATAGTCCGACCGGCTTATCCACCGCTACGCGGCTTGAACGCTCCGGGTTGCAGCTGGGTCAGGCATCTACGGTGCAACGATGGCGCCCACGGCGGAGCTACGCGCAGTTCGCGGGCAAGATGCGAGGCATGCTTCGGCCGGCGCCTAAACACAATCTGTATGCGTTTTGCCGCGATCTGTACGCGATCGTCACAGCCGCAAATCTAAGCTGCCAGGTTGTCCCGCTCGCCTACATCAGCTCCACACAGCCGCGACCACTTCCTCGTTGTCCGGCAAGGACGGCGGGAAGTCAATGGGCACCGAATACACGCTCGCTCACGGAATGCACGCCTCTCCCGATGAGGGACGGTGCGCGATGGAGTGGGTCAGCTACATGGCCTGCGAGCCGCACAGTGATCAGCCCGAATGCGTCAGTCCTGTGTTACGCGCCTTGTGCACGGGGCTCAATGACGCGCTGGAGGACGTTCCTCGGCAGCGTCTGCGCCCATGCCTCGCTCGGACCATCGGGACGGCCGATGACGGGCTTGATGAGGCGCGATCGTGGATGGCCCTGGACTGGCTCATCCGCACGTACGCCCCGACGTGGCTGGCCGTCACCGGCTTGACGCAATCGGCCGACAGGCTTGCGGCGCTTCCCCCAGTCATCGACGTTTCTGTTCTGAAGACAGCTGTCGCCGCGCTTGGCCGCGCTCGACGCGAGTCTAGAGCGGCTTGGGCTGCCGCGCTTGGGGCTGCCCGAGTTGCTGTCTGGGCGTCCGGGGCAGCGGGCAGAGGTGCTGCACGGGAGGCCGCATGGAGGCCGGTCGGGGGTCCGGCGTGGGCCGCCGCGTCAGTCCGCGTGCGGAAGCTCGCGTGTGATCGCGCAAGTGCGATCTGTCGCGAGATCGCGGGTGACGCCGCCGCGATCTTGGTCCGAGAAGCGCGCATCGGTGCTGACCGAGCTGCCGCCCGACACCCCGCGGGCGCACTGGCTCAAACTGTCGAAGAGTTGCAGGAGTCGGCGTTGGGTTTACTGGACCGAATGTTGCCCGGGGTTCCGCTCGCGCCGTCGTGCCCTCACGACACCGGGCTCAAGTCACGCCAGCCATTGCGTCGTCACGAATTTGATGCACGCCCGGTTGACTAGTACCGGCCAGCAGCCGATGCAGCCGCAGGAGCAACGGTCGTGGTCGCCCGCGGGTAGCTCGGACTGGCGCCTGCGGCTCCGTGTCCGAGTCCGGCGGCGAGCCCTCGATCGGGAGATTTCGGAGGGCGCTTGCATTGAGGGGGATCCCTATCGAGTGCTGAGGGCACGACAGCTCGGCACGGTATCCGAGCGCTACGCGCTCGCCGCCTGCTTCGCGCACATCCTTGATGCAGCAGTGGAAGTGCTCGCGGATCCTGCGACACGGTTGACCCTGGACCATGGGGCGGTACTGGCGGCCCGGCCGGAGATCGTCCGTCTGATCGAGCTATTGCGAGGCGAAGTGACACCCAACGTGCGCGGCGTCGCTCTTGCCCGACTGCTCGCTGACGATCCGACCGGCCTGTTAGCGCGCCCGCACCTTGGCCAGACGCTTCAGCAGGCGGTCGCGGACGTCATCCGCGCGCTCTAGCGCATCTTGGACCCGACGAGTTCCGGCGACCCGTGGGAACACGTTACGATTGCCGCTGGTGAGCCGGGAAGACTGGTCGGCGCGTGGCAATCTGCCGCCGACGCCGTGTCCGCCGACTCTCAGCTCCTGTGATCTCCGCTCCACCATTGGGCTCCGAATGGCGCCGAGAAGCGCTGCGGACGAACCTGTGGCTCGTCCCGTCGATCGAGGTGATCGCGGCGGTCGCGCTGTACGCCCTGACACACGCGCTGGACAAGGCCCACCAATCCGGCAGTCTGACGCTCCCCTCATGGATGATCTTCGGGAGCGCCGATGCGGCGCGCCAGATCCTGACCACACTGGCCGCGGCGGTGATCACCGTCGTGGGGATCGTCTTCTCGATCACGATCGTCACGCTGACGCTCGCCTCGACCCAGTTCGGGCCACGGATGCTGCGCAACTTCATCCGCGACCGTGGCACGCAGTTCACCCTGGGCACGTTTGTCGCGACGTTCGTATACGCGACGCTAGTCCTGATCACGATTGGCCCGGGCAGCGGGGCAAAGGCCTTCGTCCCGCATCTTTCGATCACGGTCGCGGTCGGCCTGGTGACGCTCTCGATGGCGATCCTGATCTACTTCATAAACCACATCGCAACTTCGATTCAGCTGCCGCAGGTGATCGCAAGCATCGCTCAGGATCTCTCTCAAGCGATCGACGCAGAGTCCGGCGATCACGTCGTCGCTGTCGAATCAGGGCCGTCGGTGCCCGAACTGCTGCGGCGCATGACCGACGCCGGTGGGACCGTTCCGGCGCCCTCGAGCGGCTACCTGCAGTTCGTCCGCCACGAGACGCTGATCGGACTGGCCGCCGAGAAGGGCGCCGTGATCCGCCTTCTCCACAGACCCGGTCACTTCGTCGTCGACGGCTACCCGATGGCGGTCGTTTGGCCCCCCGGTGCCACCGAAGGCGTCAGCCGAGCGTTGCGCCGCGCGCACATCACCGGCCCTAACCGCACCCCTCGCTCAAGACCTCGCGTTTGCCGTCGATCAGCTCGTGGAGATCGCGATCCGGGCGCTCTCACCCGCCGTCAACGACACGTTCACGGCGCTCACCTGCATCGACTGGCTCGGTGCGAACTTATGCAAGGTCACCACTGGCTGGCATCCGGTCCGCGTGCACCGAGACAGCCACGGCTACGTGCGCTTGATCACAGCGCACGTGAGCTACGCCAGACTGATCGAGCGCGCGTTCGAGAAGATCCGCCAGGCCGGCCGCGGCATGCCCGCGGTTCTGATCCGCCAACTCGACGCTCTGACGAAGATCATCGACCACTCGACAACGGACGAGCAGCGCGAGCTACTGCTCAATCAGGCGGCGATGATCCTTCGGGCCAGCGAGGAGTCAATACCCGAGCCGGCTGACCGCGCTGACGTGCGACGCCAGTACAACGAATTCTGTGCCGCCTCCAGGCGGATCGCCGAGCGCAGCCTCGACGCGATGCCGGTCGCCGTGGATCCTGACGCGTCCTAACCGCCCTAATGCTGCTCGTCGGCGCTGCAGACTGCCGTCGCCCCTTAGGGTGGCGCCGGGCCGCCTCGCCGGCCGCTGATCCTCACCAATACT
Organism: uncultured Solirubrobacterales bacterium; assembly: GCA_963770885.1. Classification (GTDB taxonomy): domain Bacteria; phylum Actinomycetota; class Thermoleophilia; order Solirubrobacterales; family Solirubrobacteraceae; genus Palsa-465. The sequence goes on from CAVYRI010000012.1 coordinate 350,918, forward strand.
CAGCGGCAGCCCCGCCATCGCGCTCCAGGGCAGAGGTATTTTCGCGACTGACCCGGTCACCCTGAGCAACACTCGGATCGCCCGTAACCGCCCCGACCAATGTGACGGCTGCTAACTCAGGGCCGGTCGCGCCGCCAGCAGTGATCCGAGGGCGAGTAAGCCGTACGCGCGCAGCGAGTCATCGGTACTCTGCGCGCGGGACCGTTCCTTCGATTGGACCGAGGTGATTCGAAATGGCTGATCCCGCCGTTGTTCTCGTGCACGGCGCGTTCGCCGACGCATCCGGTTTTCGCGGTCTGTATGACGAGCTTCTGGGCGAAGGCGTGACGGTCGTCGCTCCGCCCAACCCGTTGCGCGGTCTCACCGGCGGCGACGGTGAGTACATCAAGGGCGTGGTCGATGAGATCGACGGTCCGGTCCTGCTGGTCGGTCATTCCTACGGCGGTTCGGTGATCACGGCGGCCGGCACGGCTGACAACGTCGTCGGCCTCGTCTACATCTCCGGTTTCGCCCCGGACGAGGGCGAAAACCTGACCGACCTCCAATCAAAGTTCCCCCCGCCGGGGATCGCCCCCTACATCGTGCAGCACCAGTTGCGTGAAGGCGGAAATGAGTTCACGCTCGCGCCCGAGGGCTTTCACGAGTCATTCTGCGCCGACCTCCCAGCCGATGACGCCGCGTTCTACGCGATCACTCAGCGCCCCCTCGCCGGCGTTGCGCTCACCGAGGCGGCCCCGACCCCGGCGTGGCGCAACCGTCCGAGCTGGGCGGTGCTTCCCACCGCCGACAGGGCTATCGACCCGGGCGTCCACCACTTCAGCTACGAGCGCGCGGGAGCCACGGTGACCGAGATCGAAGGGGCCTCGCACGTCTCCATGATCTCCCACCCCAAGGAGGTCGCGGAGGTCGTAATGACCGCCGTCCACGCCTGCGCCGCGCAGTCGGCCTGATCTGAGGACCGTCAGGCGTAACCCGCGTTTGAATAGCCGTGGACGTGGCGGGGGATGATGCTGGCCCGGGGCGCGCCGTGGTCGCGCCTTGTGGCCGCCCGTTTGCCGAGATAGTCAGTGGCTACCCGTCGTCAGGTACTGCTTGCACGGTCCGTTCTGTGCACGCTGAAACGCCGGTGACTTGGGAATGGGGCTGTCAATCGGAAACTGGATATCGCCGTTCGCGTCGGGGTCCGGGAAATTCGGGACCCCGTGCGCGCGCATGCACTGCGCGAACTCGACTTCTTGGCGCCGTACGCTCGCTGGGACTGGCGGCGGGTGTCCGGATTGGGGCAGGTGCTTTTGGCACGCGTTGAATGCGCTCTCGGCGTTGGGCGACTGGAGATTGATGCCGCTGAGCGGTCTGACCCGGTAGCCGCCCGGACCGGGATCCGGGAAGTTCGGGACGCCATGCGCGCGCATGCACTGGGCGAACTGAAATCCACTCACGGCACTGGTGCTGGTATCGCTCACGGTGGCGGTTGACCCACAGCCGGCGATCGCCGCTCCGCCCAGCACGGCGACCGCGATCCAGAGCGAGCTCAAACGAGACCTGCTGACATTGCGCATTGGTCACGTTCTACGCCGGCGGCGGTGACAGGAGCGTAACTCGGTTATGCGGCTGTTATGCGACGCCCGTCATCCTTGCCAGTCGGAGCCCGCGCGGGACCTCGTGTCCCCGGACGGTCCCAGCACGATGAACCGACCCGTCTCACACGCACCGCATCCGCGTACAGCATGCGCGGGTGCGCTCGCGGTTTTCCTTTCGCGGCTGCGCCACCCGCGTACGACGGTCCGTTGGCGGCTGACGCTGCTCTACGGGGGAATGTTCCTGGTCTGTGGCGCCGCACTGCTGGGGGTGACCTATGTGCTGGTCTCGCACCAGATCACGGGCGGTGCGGGACTCACCTTGCATGGCGCGGGACGTGGCGCGATCAAGGCTCCGCCCGCCAGGACCGGTGCGATCCCGTTGCCGACTCGGCCCAACTTGCCGATACCTCCGAACCTGCCTGCAGCCGTCGTCCGCCTCATGGAGTCGTCCACCGGGCAGGAGTTCCTGCGGCTCGTGGAAACCCAGCAACGGGTCGATGAGCTGCACCAGCTCGAGATCGAGTCCGCGATCGCGCTCGGCATCATGACGGTCCTCTCGGCTCTGCTCGGGTGGTTCGTGGCCGGCCGCGTGCTGCGCCCTCTGCGTACGATCACCGCCACCGCGCAACAGATCTCGGAGACAAACCTTCACCAGCGGCTCGACCTCCCCGGCCCGCGCGACGAGCTCAGGACGCTGGCGGACACGATCGACGGCCTGCTCGCGCGTCTGGAGGTCGCGTTCGAATCTCAGCGGCGGTTTGTCGCCAACGCTTCGCACGAGCTGCGCACCCCGTTGACCACGATGCGCGCCGTGTTGGATGTAGCGATCGCCAAACCTCAAGTGTTGCCGCAGGTGACGGCGCTGGACGCGAGCCTGCGGGAGGACCTCGACCAAGCCGATCGCCTGCTCGAGAGCTTCTTGGTGCTCGCGCGGGCGCAGCACGGAGACCCGGGCGAGAACGCGTCGGTGTCGCTGGCGCGGGTGGTCGGCGACGCACTCGCCAACCGCCGCGCGGCGATGGCCGCCAAGCAAATCGAGCTGCATCGCAGCCTGACGCCCGCTTGCGTCGAGGGCTCCGAGACGTTGCTCGCGAGGATGGTTGACAACTTGATCGACAACGCCGTCCGACACAACCTGCCGCGCGGCCTGATCAATGTGAGGTGCGAGGCCGATCGGGAGACGGCGCGCCTCGTCGTGGAAAGTGGCGGGTCGATCCTCGACCGGGAGGCAGTCGCACAGCTCGCGGAGCCATTCAGGCGCCTGGGGACCGAGCGCACCGGCTCGCAGAACGGACACGGTCTCGGGCTCTCGATCGTCGCGGCGGTTGCCGCCGCGCACGGCGGCAAGCTCAGTCTCTACGCTCGCGAGAAGGGCGGGCTCAGGGCCGAAATCACCCTGCCGGCTGCCCTCGGCGCGCAAGTCGTGAGCACGCCGGGATGAGGGTTCTGGTTGTCGAAGACGCGCCGCGGCTGGCGAAGACGATTGCCGAGGGGCTCCGTGACCAGGGAATCGCCGTCGACATCGCCTACGACGGCAACGAAGCTGCGGGCAGGTTGCACGTCAACCCCTATGACGTCGTCGTGCTCGACCGCGACCTTCCGGGAATCCACGGCGACGCCCTGTGCCAGATGATCACCGAGTCCGACGAGCCCGCGATGATCCTGATGCTGACCGCCGCCGGCGCGGCCGACCAGCGGGTGACCGGGCTCGCGCTGGGCGCTGACGACTATCTGGCCAAGCCGTTTCATTTCCCTGAGCTCGTCCTGCGCGTGCGTGCACTCGCCCGCCGCAAGTCGACAGCTCACAGTCGCACGCTCCGAGCGGCCGGGATCGAGCTCGACCCGACGACGGGAAACGCCACTCGAAACCGGCGCCCGATCACACTGACCGCCAAGGAATGCGCCGTGCTCGAAGCCCTGCTCAGAGCCAGCCCCGCCGGCCTCAGCGCTGAGAAGCTGCTCGAGCAGGCGTGGGACGAGAACGCCGACCCATTCACGAACACGGTCCGGGTCACGATCGGCAGGCTGCGCCGCAAGCTGGGACAACCCCCGGCGATCCACACGACGCCCGGTATCGGGTATCGGATCGCAGCCACCGAGAGTGACTCCGGCTCTCGGCACGACACCGCGGACAGACACGACACACGCCAATCGAGCAGCCTGGAGTAGCCGCGCTGCCCACCCTATCGACGAGCGAGCGCCGCGCAGAACCGGCGTTGCCAGCAGAACCCCAAGGGCAAGCGACCCTGCCGCAGGCCACCTCCTGCCCCGCGCCCCACTCGCATCGAGGTGATGTTTGGCCACAGAGCACCGGTGGGGACGAACACCATCACTACCCGGCCGCGGCTGAACGCCGGCTGATCTGACGCCGGGGGGGGCGCGACCCGCTCGGCGTGCAAACGTGACAAACCGCCGCGGCGCGGCTTGGATTTGTCACAGGCTGCGCGCTGGAGATGCGGCACGCGACAAATCGGGTCCGCTCGCGTCGGGTTTGTCACCAAATGCAGGTGGACGCGGCCGCGCGCCTGGCCCCGCGCCGCTGCGGCCACGAGCCCAAAACCGTCCCCAAGCCCAAAATGGCAGCCACGAAGAAGACCAACACCCCGGGCGTCGCGGTCCTGCGCGCGTCAGAGACCGCCAGCTAACGCCGGCTCTCGCTATCGACTTCGCTTCGCTCTGTCAGGAACACACGACCACCACCCAACCCGAGGGGGTGCATTTTCAACCGGCGAAAAGGGGTGCGATTTCGCCCGGCTGTCTTGACAGCCTGCGCCAGCGGTTGCAACGCGTACGCTTGACCGGTGCCGATCCCTCGGTTCCTGAAAGGCCGCGTCGCGAAGGAGGAGCAGGTAGCGATCGGCGATCCTCGATTTGAGGGCTGGGAGACGGTCAGCGCTTTCGAGGATCAACGCACGTCGCTGGCCTGGCGCGATCAGCTTCGCGCCATGGGTGTCGATGCAAGCTGTATCGCCGATCATCCGCTGGACCGGTTTGGCCGCGGCGACATCTACCTCGTGGTCCCGCCCGACCAATGGTCACGCGCGACCGAAATCGTCGACAACATCGACGATTAGCGTCGAATCGAGCCCGCGCATGCTGAGGTGCGGGCTGTTGACCACACTTCTGGGCTCGGGTGTCGCTCGGTTGTCTCCTGCTGCCGGCCTCGGTCCTGTTGTCGCACTCGTGGCGCCGGGGCGGGTCGCCGTCGCGCTCGGGTGGCTGATCCTTATGGTGGCGTTCATCGTCGTCCCGGTCTGGTCGTGCGGAAGCTCGGATCGCCAGGGAGGGGCCACCATCATCGTGAAGCCACCGCATGGCTCAGCCGGAGCGCGGTAACGGCGACGTAACGGCGTTACGCCGGTGTTACGGGGGTTCGCGTACACATCGGTGTCGGCGAGCCGACACCGATGGCGAGGCTCGCAGGCGAGATGCGAAGCACGACCACCAGCGGGAAACTCGGCGGCCAGAGCCGCCATCTGTCGGTTGCGCTCACCACCCTGGGCTGCGCGGTGACGCTCGCTGCGTGCGGCAGTTCGGGCTCGCGACCCAAGACGTCCGACGGCCCCTACGGGCCAAAGAGCTCACCCGCCGCCCTGTCGAGATGCATGCGCGCCAACGGCGTGTCCAGCTTCCCCGATCCGATCGCCGGCCCCGGCGGCGTGGGTTTGCCGTTGATGGTGGGCTCTGACGGCACGCTGACCGCTGAAGGCAAGACCTTCGCAGGACCGGTGCTGCAGTCGGCCGAGCGGGCGTGCAGGACATATCTTCCGCCGGCCGGCGGCCCACCCCAGCAGGTCTCAGCCTCCCAGCGACGCCAGGCGCTGACGTTCGCGCGCTGCATGCGTGCACGCGGTGTGCCGAGCTTCCCCGACCCGACGTTCTCGGCTGGCGCTGCGGCTGGAACGCCAGCCATCGACCCGCAGTCGCCGGCGTTTCGCTCGGCCGCCCACGAGTGCGGTGGCGGCGGCAACGGCTGGATCTCGAGTCCGGGCTGAGCGCGTATGGCCCGGCGACGCCCTGGCGCGGCGCGGAGAAAGTGATATCATTTAGACATCACTTTCTGACGTTCCACTGCGAGTGGAGGGATCATGAACCAGCCCGTCCAGTCATACCGACCGCCCGCCACGACACCCGTCGGCCACGCCGGAACCCGAGTTGACATCCACGAGCGTCCGGCCTGGGCGATCAGCGGCTGGCTCGGAGTACTCGTCATCGCCGCCTGTATCGGCGCGTGCTTTTTGCTTGCCGGCAGCTCGGTCTCCGGCCTGATCGCGGTGCCGATCGTCGTCGCCGGGCTCGTCGCGAGCTCGCTGATGATCGTGCAGCCCGGGCAGACCAAGGTTGTGCGGTTCTTCGGGACCTATGCCGGCACGATCCGGCGCACCGGCCTGTGGTGGACGGTGCCGCTCGCCGACAGGCGGAGTCTGAGCATTCGGGTCCGCAACTTCGAGACCAACCGTCTGAAGGTCAACGATGCCGATGGCAACCCGGTCGAGATCGCCGCGATCGTCGTCTGGCAGGTGGCCGACACCGCTCAGGCTGTCTACGCCGTCGATGACTACGTCAACTTCGTTGCAGTGCAGGCCGAGTCGGCCCTGCGCCACGTCGCGACCACCCACCCCTACGACGAGCCCGCCGAGGAAGGCACGTCGCTGCGCGGCTCGACCGAAGTCGTCGCCGGAGAGCTCGCTCAGGAGATGGCGCAGCGGATCACGATCGCCGGCGTCGAGATCATCGAAGTGCGCATCAGCCACCTCGCGTACGCCTCCGAAATCGCGCAGGCGATGCTCCGACGCCAGCAGGCCAACGCTGTCGTCGCAGCCCGTTCGCGGATTGTCGAGGGTGCTGTGGGGATGGTCGACATGGCGCTCTCCCGACTGGATGAGCAAGGGGTCGTGGAGCTCGACGAGGAGCGCAAAGCGGCGATGGTGAGCAACCTGATGGTCGTGCTCTGCGGTGACCAGCCGGCCTCCCCGATCGTCAATACCGGAACGCTCTATACGTGAGCCGCGAGCGCAAGCAGGTCCCGCTGCGCCTCGACCCTGCCGTCCATGACGCGCTTGCCCGGTGGGCCTCTGACGAGTTTCGCAGCGTCAACGCCCAGATCGAGATGCTCCTCCGCCAGGCGCTCACCGACGCCGGCCGGATGCCGAAGCACGCCAACGCCATCCCGCAACGCGGCCGGCCACCTGCTCGACGTCCCTGAGAGCCCGTCAGGCTCGCGGCTCAGTCGATCGTCAGCCACTCGTCCCCGAGGCGCAGCGCATCCCCAGGACGTAGCTCGCACCGTCCGACACGCGTGCCGTTGACGATCGTTCCATTGGTCGACTGGAGGTCCTGCACGATCCACCTCTGAGCCCGGAAGACCAGTCGCGCGTGCCGACGGGACACCGTGAGGTCCTCAAGCACGACGTCGCACGCTTGGTGGCGTCCGATCAACAGTTCTGGCTGCTCACCGCCCCAATCGAGGGCGAGCAGGACCGGATCACGAGCAATGCTCAGGTGCTCGCTGACGGTGCGTCGCCAAGCTCCGATCGCTGATCGAAATCTGGTCCACGGACGACTCGGGTGCCGGAGATTCAAGTCGCCGACCAACGCGAGCCGATCAACGAGGCGCGCCTTCAGGGTGCGGTCCAGGCGCGCGGTGAACGTGTCCTCGCTGATCAGCCCGGCCCCGTACGCGCTGCTCAGCGTCTGTGCGATCCGTCGTCTGGACCCACCAGCGTCAGCCACGCGGCCAATTCTCCCGCACCCCGAGGGGCCTGTCCATGCCTCGGCGCCCGACTAGACGAGTAAAGCCACGAGAGACACGGCGCTGGCAAGCACGCGCCCGACGTTCAACGCCGCGCTCGAGAGGGCCCCTGCGTCGTTGAGCGTCTCGGTCACGCGTCGGAGACTGTCGGCGATCCGGCTGCGCCGCGGCGCCGGTGCGGCTGCCTCTGCCTCGGCTTCGGCGAGCGCCACGCTCGCGGCGGTGTGACTTGCGGCCGGAAGTCCGAGCCCGTCGAGCTCCTCCCGCAGTTGAGCCAGCCGGTCACGGAGCTCGATCACGTGCAAGTTTGCAGTCCCGTGGATCCCGTCCTGCACCACCATGTCGCCGCCAACGTTCTGGATCGCCCCGGCGTTCTGGCTGCCGATGTTGAAGGTTGTCATCGGCCGATTGTGATCCGCGCGAAGCGCTTGATGACGAAGCCGACCACCAACAGCCCGACCGCCACAGCCCACCCCGCGGAGAGGTAGTGGGCGACCGCATGATGGTCGTGTCCGCGGATGTCGTGCACAACGATGTGCGCCGTCGCCACGGCGACCGGCACGAGCAAGGCGAGGCCGACCAGAGAGAGCAACAGCCCGAACGCCTCCGCGGCCTTGCACACGCGGGTCGCCCGGCTGCGGTCCCCGAAGTAGATCGTCTGGTCGCCGCCGATGTTGCTGACGTTTTGCCCCGACTGGGCGTCGATCTCGAACGTTGTGACGTCGCTTGGATTCATGGCCCCTCTCCCATTCCCCTTGAACCCTTTGTGCTGTGCGGTGAATGATCGCGAGCCAGGGCCGGCGCGCATAGCCACCCCAGGGGTGGGCTTTAACACCCCAGACCGCTCAGGCGAGTGGCAGCGCGTAGTAATCCTCGGTGGTGACGGGGGCGAAGCCGATCGAGCTGTAGAGCCCGAGCGCGCGATCGTTGTCCACCTCCACCTCGAGCTGAATCCGGTTCACCCCGTCGGCGCGCAGTCGTTCGCACGCGCGCCTCAGCGCGGCGCGTCCGATTCCCTGCCCCTGCAATCTCGGGTCGACCACAAAGCCATAGATGCCGGCCGCGCTGCCGTCGCGAGTGACGCGCATCGTCCCGACCGCCGAGCCTTCGAGCTCGATCACAAGCGTGTCGTGATCTGGCGAATGGAGCCGCCCACCCACATCGGGTGCAGGGTGACCGAAACCGGCCTCAAGCAGGTGCTCGACAATCGCGACGTCGGCCGAGGTCGCCTCTCGCAAGCCGACGGTCCGCTCGCTGGGGCCCGTCGTCGGTGCGCCGGACAGGACGAGCGCGTGCTCTGAATGGTCCAGTGCTCCGCCCCGGCGCTCGGCCAGTTCCCGACCCGCCACCGATGGGCGCGGCACGATCAGCAGTACCCGCCTGTACGCGCCCTCGCGGTAGAGCGGTCCAGCGGCGTCAAGCAGCTCGGTGGCGATTCCAAGCCGCCGCGCCTCAGGCGCGACCATGCCCGCGAGCTCCAACCACGGGCCGAAGCTGTAGAACCCGAGAAAGCCCAACAGCCGCTCGCCCTTCCACCACAGGAGATCCTGCACCCGGTCGCCGCTGCGGCGGCGCAGGGTTCCCCACTCGAGCTTCAGCCGGCCGCCGTCGGCCTCGACGACGCGCCGCTCGAGCTCGGCGATCGCGTCCAACGCCTGTGGGGAGAGTCGGGCCGCCCGCTCCAGCACACCGCACAGAGAATCACATCGGTTCCGCGCCCCGGCGCCGATTAGAAGTCCGCGTTTCGCGGCACAATGCTACTAAGTCAATCAATTTGATTAGGATACTCCGTGTGCTTCTGAAACCGCCAGACCTGCCGGCACCGCAACGGTGCCGCCCGACCGCTCAGTCGTGCACGGCATGACCGCCGTGGCCAGTCAGGTCTCGCAGCTGCGCGCGCTCGAAGCCGAGGCGGTGTTCGTGATCCGAGAGGTGGTGGCCGAGCTCAAGCGGCCAGTCCTCTTGTTCAGCGGTGGCAAGGACTCGATCGCGTTGCTACGGCTGGCCGAGAAGGCCTTCCGGCCGCTGCCGCTGCCGTTCCCGGTTCTGCACGTGGACACGGGACACAACTTCCCCGAGGTGATCGAGTTTCGCGACCGGCGCCTGGCTGAGGTCGGGCATCGGCTGATCGTCGCGTCGGTTCAGGAGTCGATCGACCGCGGTCGTGTTCGGGAGCAGACGCCGGGTGGCTCTCGCAACCGCATGCAGACGGTCACGCTGCTGGACGCACTCGAGCAGCATGGGTTCGACGCCGCGTTCGGCGGCGCCAGACGCGACGAGGAGCGGGCACGTGCGAAAGAGCGCGTTCTCTCCTTTCGCGACGAGTTCGGCCAGTGGGAGCCCCGAGCCCAGCGGGCGGAGCCGTGGGCGCTCTACAACGGGCGGGTACGGCCCGGTGAGCACATCCGCGTCTTCCCGTTGAGCAACTGGACCGAGTTGGATGTGTGGCGGTATATCGAGGCGGAAGATCTCGAGCTTCCGTCGATCTACTTCGCGCATCGCCGGCGAGCGATCGAGCGCGATGGCGTCCTGCTCGCCGAATCCGTGTGGATCGGCCCGCGCGACGACGAGCGGGCCGAGGAGACGACGGTGCGCTACCGGACCGTCGGAGATCTGACCGTCACGGGCGCGGTGCGCTCGCAGGCGGCGGACGTTGCAACCGTCATCGCCGAGACAGCGGCGTCGACGGTGTCCGAGCGCGGCGAGACGAGGGCCGATGATCGAGTTTCGGACGCTGCCATGGAGGACCGCAAACGCGAGGGCTACTTCTGATGGCCACCGAAGCGATGATCCGACAGCGCGAGCTGCTGCGGCTGGCGACGGCCGGGTCCGTCGATGACGGGAAGAGCACCTTGATCGGCCGTCTTCTGCTCGACACCGGCGCGCTGCTGAGCGATCACCTGGCCGATGTGTCCGATGGCCGGGCCGAGCCGGACCTCGCAGCCGTGACGGACGGGCTGCGCGCGGAGCGTGAGCAGGGCATCACGATCGATGTCGCGTATCGGTTCTTCTCCACCGATCGACGCTCGTTCATCCTCGCCGATACGCCCGGACACGAGCGCTACACGCGCAACATGTTCACCGGGGCCTCCACCGCCGACGTCGCGGTCGTCCTCGTCGACGCGCGTCACGGGGTGTTGACTCAGACGCGTCGTCATATGCAGATCTCCGCGCTGCTCGGGATCGAGCACATCGTTGTGTGCGTGAACAAGATGGATCTTGTCGACTGGGAGCAGCGGCGTTTCGAGGAGATCGAGGCGCAGGTTCACGATCTCGCGCGCCGCCTCGGCGTCCCCGATCTCGTGGTGGTGCCGATCTCCGCTCTGCGCGGCGACAACGTCGCCGCCCCGTCCGTCCATACGCCGTTCTACTCGGGACCGACTCTGCTCGCGTACCTCGAGGAGGTCGACGTCCAGGCAGATCGCGACCTGTGGCGGCTGCGTGTGCCGGTGCAGTGGGTGGGCCGACCGCCGGATGGTGGCACCAGGCTGTACACGGGCCGGATCGTTGCGGGCACGCTGCGCGCGGGGGACGAGGTCGTCGTGCTGCCCGCGGGCGTCACGACGAGGATCGCGGACGTCGACACCCTCGGCGACGACTCACAGGTGGGCGTGCCCCCGCTGTCGGTGTCGTTCACGCTCGCCGACCATCTCGATGTGGCACGCGGCGACATGCTCGTGGGACCAGACGACCAGCCCACGCAGGCACGTGAGCTCGAATGCACGATCTGCTGGATGAGCGGGGACTCGCTCCACGTCGGGCGCCGCTACGCGCTCAAGCACACCACCCAGACGGTCCGCGCGACGGTGCAGGAGATCATCGAGCGAACCGATCCGGAGTCGCTCGAGCGCCAGCTCGATCCGATCTCGCTGGCGCTCAACGACGTCGGCCGGATCAGGGTGCGCACGAGCGACCCGGTGTTCGCCGACTCGCATTCGGTCAACCGCATCACCGGCTCGTTCATCCTCATCGACGAGGACAGCAACGACACGGTTGGCGCCGGGGTGATCGACTCGGCGCGCACAGTTGAGGTCGGCCGACGCGTTCGTCGCGACGTCACCTGGCACCCGTCTGCGCTGGACCGCGACGACCGCTGGCTGGCCGTCGACCAGCGGGGCGGCACGGTCCTGCTGACGGGGCTCTCGGCGTCGGGCAAATCAACCATCGCGGTGGCGCTCGAGCGTCGTCTGGTGGAGAGCGGGCAGTCGGCGTACCTGCTCGACGGCGACAACATCAGGCACGGGCTATCGGAGGACCTGGGCTTTACGGCTGCCGATCGCACCGAGCACATCCGCCGCGTCGGGCAGGTCGCCCGACTGATGGCGGACGCGGGAACCGTCGCCGTCGTGTCATTGATCTCCCCGCTGGCCGCCGATCGTGACCATCTGCGCGAGGCCCATTCCGCGGCTAACCTCACGTTCATCGAGGTGTTCGTCGACACGCCCGTCGAGGAGTGCGAACGGCGCGATCCGAAGGGCCTCTACGCCCGCGCGCGGGCGGGAGAGATCAAGGGCTTCACCGGAATCGATGCGCCGTATGAACCCCCGGCGTATCCAGAACTGCGAATCGACACCACGGCCACCAGCGTGCCGGAAGCGGTCGTGCAGATCATCAGATTGCTCCGAGCTCGTCCCAACATCTTGGCGAAGGGAGCCACAATGAGGATCTCGTCCAAAGCCGACTACGCCGTGCGAGCGGCGATCGAACTCGCCGCCGTCGAGCACGAGCGCGCGGTACCGGCTGAGCGCATCGCCACAGGTCAGGGGATCCCGCTCAACTTCCTGGAGAACATCCTCTCCGAGCTGCGCACTGCCGGCCTCGTGCGCAGCCAGCCCGGCGCCGAGCCCGGGTACAGCCTGGCCAGGAATGCCGACGAGATCACGATCGCTGACATCATCCGGGCAGTCGAAGGACCGCTTGCCGGTGTGCGTGGAGCGAAGCCCGAGGATGCCGCGTACCCCGGGGCGGCTCACCAGCTGCCCCGCGTCTGGATCGCGGTGCGCAAGAACCTCCGCAACGTCGTCGAGCACGTCACGATCGCCGACGTCGCGCGCGAGAGGCTACCCAGCTCGATCACGCAGCTGGCCAGCGACCCGGAAGCCTGGGTCACACGCTCCACCCAGTAACGCTGGTGATGAGGATGCGCCCAATGCCCTCCTACCTCGTCTGCGCGACGCCGCGGAGCGGGAGCACTCTCCTTTGCCAACTGCTCGACGAGACGGGGATCGCGGGACACCCAGAGGAGTATTTCGAGGCGCTGCGACATTCGGGACGGCCGCGCCGCCCTCACGAGTACTTCGATCCCGACCGGCACGCGAACATCATTGAACGGCTCGCCTTCCGCGAGATGCCGGATTCCGACCCACGTCCCAACCCGCTGTGGGAGCCGGAAACGTATGACCGCTACGTCGACTGGGCGATCCAACAGGGCACAACCCTGAACGGCGTGTTCGGCGCAAAGCTGATGTGGGGATATCTCGGCGATTTTGCTGCGTTGCTGCGCGGGATTGACGGGCTCGCGGGGCTCCCTGTGCCCGAGCTTCTCGCCCGCGTGTTCCCCGGCCTGCGATATATCCAAATCACCCGCAAGGACAAGCTTCGCCAGGCCATCTCGCTGTGGAAAGCCGTCCAGACACAGACGTGGCATCAAGACGCCAACCGTCGAACGTCGAGCCCAGCCGAACCCCAGTTCTCGTTCCGGGCGATCAACTATCTCGTCGGCCTGCTGACCGCACATGACGCGTCATGGGACGCCTACTTCCTCGGTCTCGGCCAGGCACCGCTCAAGATCACCTATGAAGAGCTCGCTGAGGACCCCGAGCCGGTGTTGCGCGACATTCTCGCCCATCTCGGAATCCCCGCTCCCGCCGCCCTGCCGATCTCCGCGCCACGGTTGGGCATCCAGGCTGATGAGCTCTCCGAGCAGTGGTTGCACCGCGTGAACGAGCACCTCTCGGCGCTCGAGCTGCCGGAAGGCGATCTCGTTCATATGCGGTGACAGCCGGCATGTTGTCGGTCGGCTCGGTTCGTCGCTTTGTCGATCGAGTAGCATAGATGACAATGTCGATCGATATGGTCCTAAACCGAGGTGGGCGAGCCGCTGAGGAGCGCTCGCTCTGTTAGCAGCCGGTGCGCGGAGGGACCGAGGATGCGAATCTCAGCCAAAGTCGACTACGCGCTTCGTGCGGCGGTCGAGCTGGCAGCCGCCAATGACGGAAGGCCGGTGAAGGCCGAGCGCATTGCGACGACTCAGGACATCCCCGTGAGATTCCTGGAGAGCATCCTGGGAGAGCTGCGTCACGCCAGGATCGTGCACAGTCGGCGCGGCGCCGAGGGCGGGTTCTGGCTTGCGAAAGATGCGCAAGCCGTCACGGTCGCCGACATCATCAGAGCAGTCGAAGGACCACTGGCGACGGTTCGGGGTGAACCGCCGGAGCGCTCCGCATACGGCGGCGCGGCATGTGCACTGCCCCGGGTCTGGATCGCCGTCCGCAAGAACGTACGGGGGGTCTTCGAACATGTGACGCTCGCCGACATAGCCAGTGGCGAGCTACCCACCGCGATCGACCGGCTCGCCGATGACCCGGAGGCGTGGGTAACTCGATAGGCGCCTTTGGGGTCGTCGCGATCGCGTGTCCATCGCCGCTCTGGCGTGACGCCTACCATCGGGATGTTGCTGTCTGGCTAACCAGCTGATGCCGCCCAACGTCCTCTACATCCACTCCCACGACACGGGCCGGTACGTGCAGCCCTATGGCCATGCGATCCCGACGCCGAACATCCAGTGGCTGGCCGATCAGGGGATCATGTTCCGTAACGCATTCTGTGCGGCCCCCTCCTGCTCGGGCAGCCGTGCCGCGCTGCTGACCGGCGAGTACTGCCACACCAACGGCATGATCGGGCTCGCGCACCGTGGCTTCTCGTTGAACGATTACGACCGCCAGCTCGTCCGCGTCCTGATGGCGCACGGCTATCACTCCGAGCTGATCGGCGAGCAGCACATCTCCGCCGACCCTCGCGTGCTCGGCTACGACGTCGTCCACGAGATTCCCGACACACGTGTGAACTCGGTTGGCCCGGCGGCGATCGAGGCGCTGCGCAGCGGTATCCGTGAGCCCTTCTTCATGTCGGTCGGATTCTTTGAGACGCATCGCAGCTTCTTCGCGCCGAGTTCGGTCCGCGACCGGGTCTATTCGCTTCCGCCTCCGTTTCTGCCCGATACCCCCGAGATCCGAGAGGACGTCGCGGCCTACAAGGCGAGCGCCCGCTCGTTGGATCACGGCGTCGGCAGCGTCCTCAACGCGCTCCACGAGACCAGACTGGACGAGCGAACCCTGGTGATCTTCACGACCGACCACGGCCTCGCGTTTCCGACCGCAAAGGCGAGCCTGCTCGATCGCGGGATCGGAGTCAGCCTGATCATCCGCGGCCCAGGCTTCACCGGCGGGCGAGCCCTCGATGAGCTTGTCTCGCACATCGACATCTTCCCGACCGTCTGCGACATCGCCGGTATGCCGACACCGCCATGGGCGGTTGGCCGCTCCCTGCTTGGGCTCGTGGGGGGCGAGGAGGAGCCGGGGGTCCGGTCGGAGATCTTTTCCGAACTGACCTACCACGCCGCATACGAGCCACAGCGTGCGATTCGCACCGACCGTTACAAATACATCCGCCGGTTTGATGACTACCCCTACCCGGTGCTGCCCAACTGCGACGAGAGCCCGAGCAAGGACGCCTACCTCGAGCGTGGCTGGGCGACCCGCCCGGTGGCCGCGAAGCGCTCCATGACCTCTTCTTCAACCCCGGCGAGGGACGCAACGTGATCGACGACGAGGACTACGCCGACGTGCTCGGAGACCTCCGAGAACGCCTTGACCAGTGGATGGTCGAAACCGGCGATCCACTTCTCAGCGGTCCGATCGTGGCGCCCGTCGGAGCAAGAATCAACTCTCAATCTCAGCGCTCGGCCGACGAGCCGACGCAGCTGATCGAGGAGCCGCAAGCCGGGCGATCTGGTTGAGGGCGCCGCGAGCCGGCGTTAGGCGCGCCGGGCTCGCACATCCGGCGGGCGGCAGCGCGGGTTCCTTGACCTACGGCGGGGGGGTTTCATCAGGAACTCAATTGTTTTAGTAGACTAAAGCGCCTTGACTACGAACCAGATGCGCGATCTCTTCTCCTTGCCAAACCCGGTCAACGAGAAGGCGGCCCGGGTCGTGGCCGGCGGCGTATTCGCCATCGTGCTGGTGATCCTGGTGAGCTCGTGGTACTGGCTGTTGATCGGACTCGCCTACGGGTTCTGGGCGCGGTTGCTGACCGGGCCGACGCTCAGCCCGCTCGGGTCGGTCGCGCAGAACCTGGTCGCCCCGCGACTGGGCGCCAAGGCGCCGGTCCCTGGACCGCCGAAGCGTTTCGCGCAAGGGATCGGCGCGGCGATGTCAACCGCCGGCCTTGTGCTGGCGTTTGTAGTCGGGAGCCACACAGCCACGGACGCGGTCCTGCTCGTGCTCGCGGTCGCCGCAGGCCTTGAGTCGATCCTCGGATATTGCCTGGGCTGCAAGATCTTCGGACTGATGATCCGCGCCGGCGTGGTGCCGGACGCCGTCTGTCAGGACTGCGCCGATGTCAGCGGACGCCTGCGCACACTGGCCGGCTGAACACGCTCTTCGTCTTTCACACCGGCCGGGAGGAACCCGACCTCAACCGACTCAGGAGACGCCGATGACCGCAACAGACGAGCTGATCGAGAACAACAAGGCGTATGCCGCCGCGTTCGATAAAGGCGATCTGCCGCTACCGCCCGGCAAGAAGGTCGCCGTCGTCGCCTGCATGGACGCGCGACTGAATGTCTACGGCGCGCTGGGCCTGAGCGAGGGCGACGCGCATGTGATCCGCAACGCCGGCGGGGTTGTGACCGATGATGAGATCCGATCGCTCGCGATCTCGCAGCGGCTGCTCGGGACCGGGGAGATCATCCTGATCCATCACACCGACTGCGGGATGCTCACGTTCAGCGACGACGAGTTCAGAAACGCGATCCAGCAGGAGACCGGGATCAAGCCCGAGTGGGCCGCTGAATCGTTCCCGGACCTCGAGGCTGATGTGCGCCAGTCGATCGCGCGCATCAAGGCATCCCCGTTCATCCCGCACACCGACTCCGTTCGGGGATTCATCTACGAGGTCGAGACAGGACGGCTGCGCGAGGTCGTCTAGTCATCTGAGTCACCGCCGCGTTGGTGGCGCTGAGCCTCCTGCCCTCATTTCCCTTCGAGTCCGATCAGGTGCGGAGCGGCCGACGGCATCGGAGGGGTCCTAACCTCCGCGACCGGAGCATCGTCTACGGGAAACGGCGCATGCGACAAGCCCGGCCGAGAGGGCGTCATGACAAGCTGCCACTGGTAGTTGCGAACGGCCGGCGGGATCACGCGAACTATGGTGAGTCCACACTCGGTCGCAAGGTGACAGATCCAGTCACGATCGTGAAGCACCGCGGAGGAGGGCTGTTCGTAGCTTAGGTAGAGGGCGTTGTTGCTCTCCATCATCATCGGGAATTGCTTCTTGTCGAGTAGGAAGAAGCTCGCACTGACGACGCCGTCCGGAGCCACGATGCGGCTTGTTTCGTTAAGGTAGAAAACGGTCTGTCGCTCGGTCAAGTGTGTGAAGACCGATAACGCGTTCACCAATGTGGAAGAGCGATCCTCGACGGGGAATGGTGCGGTTTCGGGCAGGCCGTCGCGGGGATTGAAGAAGCCGCTGTATACGTCGTGATGGTGAAACTCAAAGCTCGGCGCGATCGGACTTAGGTTTCGAGAGGCCCATTCGATCATGCCGCGATGTACGTCGATGCCGACGTATCTCTCGGGCCGAGGAGATTGGAGAATCAGTTGGCGTGCGACGCGGCCACACCCACACCCAAAGTCGAACACGCGACGATAATGCTCAGGCTCCAGATAGTCGTAGACGAGTGTCCCTGCGGGATTGTCGTATGCCGCGAGATCGGTGGGCCCTACAAGTGCGCGCATCTCGGGCGGCGGGTACGGCGGGTCTGCCGAGCCGGACCTCCCCCTGCGGCGGATGATCGCACGGAACCTAGGTGAAGCGAAGGCCATCACGAGGCAACGGTAGCAACGGAAACTTCAAGGAGCGGATGACGACGCGTGCCGCGTGCTCATCTCGACGGGTCCTTCACTCGCCCTGCGAGCCCGGCCGCTCGATGTACCACTCAGTGAACTCGCAGCAGCGGCCGGATGGGTCAAAGCGCATCACAAAGCAGTTGTCGAAGGTACTCATCGCCGGCGCCCCCGGCGCGGGGCTGTAGCTGCTCGAGCCGGTTGCGACAGCAGTCGCGCCGTCGACCGCGACGGCGCGGTAGGTCGCGTCATACGTGCCGGGCTCGTCACGCGTGGACGCTCCCTCGTGGTCGCCATCGCCAAGCCAGGAGGCGACGACGACGCCCCGTCCGCGGAGCGGCTCGTCGTACGGGTGGTAGCGGTAGCTGACGTCCTCTGAGAACAACGCCGCGATCTGTTCGCGGTCATAGCTTTTCCACGCGTCGACGTAGGCCTGCAGCCAGCGATCGACATCATCTCTCTGCACTTGGGTCGTCTCCTCGGTCGGCCTGCGACGAGCGGCCGACGGTTCGGTACATCAGCTACCGTCCCGTGTCCGCTGCATGTACATCACGCTCGCGACTCACAGCTTCGCACAGCCGGGTGGGAGTGAGACGTATGTTCTGACCGTCGCCGAACAGCTTCAGCGCCTCGGCCACGGGGTTACGGTCCTGACGGCGAGGACCGGACCGATGAGCGAATTCGCGATCGAGCGAGGCGTGCCGGTGCTGACGTCGCTGGATGGGTTGGACGGTCGCTGCGATGCGGCGATCGTCCAGGATTCGATTCAGGCCTATCGCCTGGCCGAGCGTTATCCGCACGCGCCCAAGCTCTTCCGCGCGGCCAGCGAGCTGCATGACCTCCAGCTCCCGCCGGCGTTGCCCCACCTCGTCGGTGCCGTGGTGGCGTGCAGCGATCGCGTGCAGCGGCGGATGCGGGCCCTGGCCACCCAGCATCCGATCCATCGCCTCCGCCAGCCGGTCGACACCGAGCGGTTCATGCCCGCTCGGGATCCGATCGCGACGCCACGTCAGGCGGTCCTGCTCGGCAACCACCTCCGTGGCGGACGACTGGAGATGATGCGGTCCGCGCTCGAGCGCCGCGGGATCGCATGCGTGCAGGTAGGCGCCCACGGTGAATTGACGTGTACGCCCGAGCACGCGATCTGGGACGCCGACATCGTGGTGGCCAAGGGGCGCGCTGCGCTGGAGGGCATGGCCTGTGGTCGCGCCGTGTTCATCTACGACCATTTCGGCGGCGACGGTTGGATCACACCCGAGCGCTACGACGCGATGGAGGCGGACAACTTCGCTGGTCTGTCGGGTCCTCAGATCGCGAACGCCGCACAGCTCGAGGAGGAGCCGAGCCGCTACAGCCCCGAGATGGGCACGGTCAACCGGGAGCTGGCGGTCCGGTACCACGGCGCGCGCGCGCACACGAACGAGCTCTGCTCACTGCTCGCGGCCATCGAGCCGCCGGTGGACCGAACCGTCGACCCGCTGGCGGAGCTCTCTCGGCTTGTACGTGTCCAGTGGCTCGCCGAGGTCCGGGCGCTCGCGTTCGAGGACGCAAGCCGCCGCGCCCACCAGGACGCCGAGCGGCTACGGGCTGAGCTTGAGCGAGCCCAAGGCGCCGATCGGGATCTCGTCGGCGATCTCCGGCGTCAGTGTGAGCAGCTCGGGGCAGAGAATCGCGAGCTGAAGACGGAGCTCGAGCGGCTGCGCTCGCTCGGCCGTACGCGTCGGGTTCAGCTCGCCCTGCAGCTCGGCCGGATCGCCGATACCGCACGGCGAAGGACCGGCCGCTGATGGGTCGCCTCCAACTGTCATCGCTGGCGCCCGGGCTGATGCTCGGCGAGGACGTGCGGCTCGGCGAGCGCGTGCAGCTCGGCGCACATGTCGTGATTCATGACGGAGTCAGAATTGGCGATGACTGCACGATCGAGGACGGCGCCGTGCTCGGCAAGCCCCCGCGACTCGATGCGCGATCACGCGCGCCAAGGCCTCCGTCCGAGCCGCTCGTGATTGAACCCGGGATGACGATCTGCTGCCACGCGGTGATCTGCAGAGCGGCACGCATCGCCTCCGGGACAGTGATCGGGGATCACGTGTTCCTTCGCGAGGGAGCGAGGATCGGGTTGGAGGCGGTCATCGGCCAGGGCAGCGCGGTCGGCCGAGGCGTCGAGATCGGGGCCCGTGTGCGCCTGCAGAACAACGTGATCGTCGCGCCCGAGTCACGCCTGGAGGACGACGTGTTCGTCGGTCCGCTGGTCGCGATCACCAACGATCCGACGATCGGAAGACGTCAAGCCCGCGGCGTCGAGCTGCAGGGCGTCATCGCCCGGCGAGGGTGTCGGGTGGGCGCCAATGCCGTCCTGATGCCGGGCATCGAGCTCGGCGTCGAGTCGGTGGTCGCTGCGGGATCGGTCGTGACACGGTCGGTGCCCGACCGCACGGTTGTGATCGGCGTTCCGGCGCGCGTGGTCCGGGAGGTCGATCCTGTCGAGCTGTTCGACGTGCCGCTTGAAGGCGGGCCGCGGTAGCTCTGGCTCCTGACGGGATGTTCACAAAACCTGTATGCCCCGCCCGGTGTTCTTCACAAGGCCTTGACAGCCGGGGATCGATACTCAGATCACCAGTGATGACGGCAGATCGAGCAGCTCACGTGAGCGCCGGAGCCGTCAGAAGGAGTCTGACGATGAACACGATTCTGATTGCCTACAACGACACCAGCTCCGGCGAGGCTGCCCTGCAGCGCGCCGCCGAGCTCGCCACTCGCCTGGACGCAAAGTTGGTCGTTCTGACCGTCGCGCCGACGGTCGTCAACGTCGGCCGCATGGGAGGACGGATTGATCCCGCCGACCCGCCGGCCCGGCGTGACCAGGTGCTCGCGGATGCGCGGGCCTTCCTGACCGCGCACGGGATCGAGGCCAAATATGTGCGAACGATCGGCCGCCCCGCCGAGGCGATTGTCCATGTCGCCAAGCAGTGCGGCGCCGATCTGATCGTCGTGGGCCGTCGTAGCACCAATCCGGTCAAGCGCCTGCTCGGCGAGAGCGTCAGCGAGGACGTGCTCCATAAGGCACGCTGCGCGGTGCTCGTCGCCAACGTTTCGCAGCGCGAGGTCGAGCAGATCGCTGCCTGACGCGAGCGCGCGCTGGACGACGAACGCAGCGTTGGGGGATCTTGTGCGGATAGCGCCCAAGATCCCCCAAGCATTCCGAGCGGACGCTCTATGGGGCGAGCCGGCGGCTGGTGGCGGTGAGCACGATCGTCTGCGAGCAGGTGTCGTTCAGTGAGCAGCCCGCGTGACCGTTGGGCACCACCAACTTCGCAACCGCCACGGTGCGGTAGACGTGCCCCAGCTTCGCCGCTCTGTTGCGCCGCAGCCGCACGGTGGTGCCACTGACCGGACCGGTCGTGACGGTTGAGCCGCTGAGCGTGAACCAGGTGCGGCCGTTGCTGCCGAGGACCTGGTCAGAGATCCGCAGCGTCTTGGAGCCGACGCCGTCCTTGCAGCTTGTTCCGCCGCCGTAGTTCTGGTTCCAGCGGCCCGAGCCTGACCTGAAGGTCGGCCCGTAGGCCGTCACCGAGCAGGGGTATCCGGGCGCGTGGACGGTGACGGGCGGATAGCCGAAGCCGCCGGGCCACCAGCCGTTGTAGCCGGAGTTCTGAGTCGGTGCGATCGCGAGCGCCGCCGCTGCGTTGACCAAGAACAGGCCCAACGTGATGGGGATCAGAGCGCGTCGCTTCATCGAGTCCGTCCTTTCGCTTGGGCACGGCCGCGACGGTGAGCCTTGCACTCACGGTGCGCGGGCGCATCGGTACTTCCTCCGGAGCCTGGGAGCGTCTTGCAGCGCGCCCTTGAGCTCAACTGTGCTCGAGGCATAGGCTTGCCCCCGTGAAGGCAGTCCCGGGAGAGCACGAGTGTCTACGCAACGCAGCGAAGGCCGCCGACCGGGAGAAGGCCGCCGACGCGCAGTGGCCCGCGTTTCAGAAACGGCTCCGGGAGTTGGGCTACGGCAACCACGCGATCGCGCGCACGTTCGCGGTTCTCAAGGGCCCGGGAACCGTGGAAGACGCACTGGAGGAGCTGAGGCGCCACAGCCGCTAGCCCCGCCGATCGGCGAGAATGCGTCGGGGAGACCAACACCCGGTCAAGTCTGCACGAGGGGAATCGGGAGCAATGACTGAACTGAGCCTGGCACGTCCGCCGCGCGACTGCGAGCCGCGGCTCACCGACTACGAGAGCGAGCGGGCGTCCTATGTCGTGTCCGTGCCCGAGCGGTTCAACGCGGTCGAGGCGATCGTCGACACGTGGGCAGCCGAGGACCCCGAGGCGCTTGCGCTGGTCTCGATTGGCGCGGCCGGCGAGCTGATTGCGGCCGACACGAGCGCGTCGTTGGCGCGGTCCTCGCGGATGGCAGCCCGTGCGCTGCTCGAGCGCGGCGTCAGCAAGGGCGATCACGTCTTCGTGATGCTGCCGCGGATCCCGCAGTGGTACGGGGCGCTGCTTGGCTGCATGCGGATCGGGGCGATCCCGATGCCCGGGCCCAATCTGCTGACCGCCAGGGACATCGCCTATCGGGTCCAGCGCGGCAGCGCGACCGCGGCGATCACCGACGCGGCAGGCACAGCCAAGGTCGACGACACAGGCGAGGACTTCGACGTCAAGCTCTGTGTCGACGGCGCGCCTGACGGCTGGGAGGACTTCGACTCGGTCTGCGAGGCAGCGGGCGACGGGGACGTTCCGGCCGACGTCACCCATCGTGACGACCCGCTGCTGCTGTATTTCACGAGCGGCACCGTTGATTACCCCAAGATGGTGCAGCACGGCCACTCATACGCGCTCGGCCACGTCGGCACTGCTCGCTTCTGGCATGACCTGAGGCCTGGCGACCTTCACTGGACGGTCACCGACACGGGCTGGGCCAAGGCCGCCTGGGGTGCGCTGTTCGGGCAGCTGCACGAGCGCGCATGCATCATGCAGGTGGCGCTCGGCCGCCCCGATGCAGACACGATCTTCGGCATCCTCGCGCGCCACGGCGTGACCTCGTTCTGCGCGCCGCCGACGCTGTACCGGTTGCTCGTGCAGGGTGACTTCGCCAAGCACGACCTGTCCGCACTGCGTCACTGCACGAGCGCCGGCGAGCCCCTGAACCCCGAGGTGATCCGCGCATGGCGGGAGGGCACCGGCGGCCTGACGATCTACGACGGCTACGGGCAGACAGAGACGACCTGCCTGGTGGCCAACTACCGCTCGATGACGGTTCGGCCCGGGTCGATGGGCAGGCCCGTCCCCGGGTGGGACGTGAGCGTGGTCGACGACGACGGGCAGCCAATCGAGACCGGCGCGGTCGGCAACGTCGTGGTGCGCTACGACACCCAACCCTCCGGTTGGGCTGTTCCCCGGTTACTACGAGGATCCCGACGCGACCCGAGGCTCGTTCCGCGAGCCGTTCTACTACACGGGCGACAAGGCGGCGCTTGATGAGGACGGCTACTTCTGGTTTGAGGGACGCAACGATGACGTGATCACGTCGAGCGCCTACCGGATCGGTCCGTTCGAGGTCGAGAGCGCGCTGATCGAGCATCCCGCCGTGATGGAGGCGGCGGTCGTCGGACGCGACGATCCCGCTCGCACCCAGATCGTGGTCGGGATCTGCGTACTGGCGCCCGGAGAGCAGGCCTCGCCGGAGCTCGCCAACCAGATCCAGGACTTCGTCAAGCAGAACACCGCGCCGTACAAGTACCCGCGGGAGGTGCACTTCGTCGACGAGCTGCCCAAGACGGTGAGCGGCAAGATCCGCCGCAGCGAGCTGCGCGGCTGGCTGTACGACGGGCGATTGCCAGGCAGGGACTAGACCTGGCTCTCACAAGGCACGGCCGGTCAGGCGAGGACTGGGGCTGGGGTCGGCTCGAGCACGATCTGCGAGTCGAACTCGAAGCCCGCCTCGAGTGCCCGCTTCGCCGGACAGGTTGCGGCCACGCGCCGAAGTCGCAGGACCTGATCGTCGCTCAGGCTCGCGGGCAGATGGATCGTGAGCGCCGCGGTCCGCGGTGTCGACTTCGGGTCGTATTCGACGTGGACCCGAAGGTCTTCGAGCTTCCAATCGCGCTGGCGTGCGTAGAGGGCGATCATCGTCGAGACGCACGAGGCGAGCATCGCCGCGAGCAGCTCGTGTGGCGCCGGTGCGGTGTCGGTTCCCCCGAGGCTCTCGGGCTCGTCAGTGAAGATCGTGTGTCGCCCGTTGACGTCGATCTCGTTACGGAGAGTGCCGTTGATCGAGTATGCGGTCGCGGTCATCGGCATGGCGGTTCTCCCGTGGCAGAGGTCTGGTGTCCCATCCTGGGTCCAGATTACTACTGCACAGCTACACAGTTGTACGTAGTCCACCGTGAGATTCTGCATCGGACCCGCGCACCGCGATGCGGTCCTATTACGCGCCGGTCTGAAGAATTGCGTCGAGCTGCGCGACCTGACGGCGGGCGCCGCTGCAGACCTGCTCACAGAGCTCGAACACGCTCGGGTCGCTGACGGCGTATACCGCCCGAGTCCCGGCCTTTGTGCGGGTCACCATCCCCGCCGCGGCGAGGATTCCGAGGTGCTTGGAGACGTTCTGCTGCGAAGCCCCAAGCGCCTCCTGGAGTTCGCTGACCGTGGCTGGCTCGGCTCGCAGCCGGTCGAGCAGCTTGATCCGCATCGGCTCGCCGAGCACGCGAAATCGCTGTGCGATCAGCTCGACCAGCGGCTCCGGAAGTGGATCGGGAAGTTGCGTTCGCTTCGCCATTGTCTCAGCGTAACAAGCATACGTTTGTGCGGATGACGGTCAGTCCCCGAACCGGGTCAGCAGGTCACGCGCGGCGCGCACTCCGCTGCGCAGCGCCCCCTCCATCGTTGCGTGATTGGCGCCGGCCGTGTGCTCGCCGGCAAACGCCAGCCGTCCGACCGGCCGCACCAGCTCGCTCTGCTCGATCGGCGAACTGGCCGACGGCGCCGAGTAGCCGCCCTTGATCCACGGATCGTCGGGCCAGACCGTGATCGTGATCGCGGCGAGGTCGAGTTCGAGGTCCGGCCGGAGCGCCGTCAGTGCCCGTGCCCACCGCGTCGTGCCGTTGGCGACGTCAAGCGCGGCGAGCGCCGCTTCGGTGCCGGCAAACGCGCCCACGAACGACGCCGGCCGGCCATCGGGGCGCAGCTGCGTCCAGCACCAGAAGCGACCCGGCACCGACAGCGTCGCGCTTGGCGGGACTGGCTGTTTGAGGCCGACGAACAGCTTCGCGGCATGGCCGTAGCGGACCGCGCGGTGCGCAGCCTCCTTGGCCGCCGGCAGCGCCGGCTCAAACGTGATCGCGTCGATCACCGACGCGGGGACTGCGACGACGGCGCAGTCGGCTACGGCGACCGAGTTCGCGGTAGCGACCCGCACTCCCTCCGCATTCCAGCTCACCGCTGAGATCGCCGACGCGAGATGGATCCGGCCGTCGCGGATTTGCTCGGCCAGCGCCGCGGCGAGCTGGGCGTTGCCGCCCTCGATCGAGTGCGTGTCGAAGTCACCGAACGCGGTCCCGTCCTCGCGCAGGACGGTCGCGTCGAGGTCGGAGGCCGGGTATCCGCAGCTGACCTCGATCCGAGCGCGGATCGCCTCCTGCACGGCGCCGCCCAGGTCGGCGGTGGCGAGCGCGTCGTCGACGGTCTGTGCGGCGGTCGACGGGGCAGCCTGCAGTCGCCCGACGCCCGCGCGAAGGGCGGCGGTGGAGACCGGTTGCGCTCCCACCGGGTCTCGGTCTCCGTACCACAGTCCCTTGCGAACGAGGCCGAGGCCGAGCCGCTGTGCCGTGGCTGCCGTCTCCGTGCTCCCGGGCAGGATGAACTCGGCTCCGTGCTCGATCGTGTCGTCGCCGAACCGCGATGACCAGACCCGTCCGCCGACCCGAGGCCGAGCCTCGAACACGTCCACGTCCGCCCCGGCGCGGGTCAGCTCCTCGGCGGCCGCCAGGCCGGCGAGACCAGCTCCGATCACGGCCACGCGCATCGCCTCAGGGTACGAGGTCGGTTCAGTCCCGAGTCGACGCCGCTCCCAGGACCGCCGCCGGCGTCAGCTCGCCCAGCGACGAGATCACGAGCGCGGCCAGGTCGAGCGCCGCCGGGTCGGGCGGGTAGTCGCGGTTCGGGACGGCGATCACGACCATGCCCGCCGCCGCGGCAGCCCGCAGGCCGTTGCTCGAGTCCTCCACGGCCGCCGCCATCAGCGGGTCGACGCCGAGCTTGCTCGCCGCTTCGAGGTAGACGTCGGGCGCGGGCTTGCCACGCGCCACCTCCTCCCCTGAGACGCTCGCGGAGAAGCTGTCGGTGAGCCCGGCGCGATCGAGGACCGTATCGATCACCGGGCGATTGGCCGAAGACGCGAGCCCGAGTGGCCAGCATGCGGCCAGTCGCCGCACGGCATCGACTGCACCCGGGAGCAGCGGCAGGTGATCGCGGTAGCGGGCCAGCAGCCGTGCGACGACTCGCCGGCTGATCTCGTCAGGCGTCAGTGGCACTCCGAGTTCGTCGTGCAGGTAGCGGCTCCACTCCGGAGAGCTCATGCCCATCATCGCCCGGGTCGCGTCGTTGAGCCAGTGGCCGCCGGTCTCCTGCACGACCGCGCGGCGCGCAGCATCCCAGACCGACTCGGAGTCGACCAGGACGCCGTCGAGATCGAACACCACCGCCCGTAGCGGCGCCTGCTCAGCCATCGCCTGCAACTGGACGCGGCCAGCACCGTGTGGAAAGGTGATCGGGGTGGGGACGTGGAGTGAACATGCCTAGCGGGCGCAGTCGCAGGCACGTCAGCCTCGGGGCGGCGTCACTTGCCGTCGGCGGCGCGGCGTTTGCGCTGATCCAGATTCTCCAGGGCACGGTCGGTGCCTTCAACCCGCGCCCGATCGTCACGGCGCTGATCGCGGTCGGCGCTGCGCTGCTTGGATCGACGCTCGGGCGGCTGCGCCAGAACGCACTCGACGCCCGCCGGCTGACGGAGTTGCTGCGGGTCTGGCCGCTGAAGCCACTGGCGGACTGCGATGCGCTGACCCTCGGTGTGTTCCCGCCCCGCCAGCTCCAGGCCGGGGAGCAGCCGGCGGACGGATTGCCACCCTATGTGTCGCGCGAGATCGACGCCGAGCTGCGCGAGGCCCTGCAGGCCGGCGGGCTGGTGCTCGTCGTCGGTCCGGAACGCTCGGGAAAGTCACGCACTGCATATGAGGCGGCGCGCGCCGTGCTTGCAGACGACCACGTGGTGATACCGGTCGACGGCACGTCGCTGACCGACCTCGCCGACGACGCCTGGTCGGGGTTCGGCGCCGACGCGCTGTGGTGGCTTGACGACCTCGAGCGCTTCCTCGATCAGATGGGCGGCCCGGAGCTGTCACTGGTGGCCGACCAGGGACTGCGGGTCATCGCGACGCTGCGCGAGGAGCGCTGGCAGACGCTGCTGCGTGGCGTCGGTGACGAGGGCGAGCGGGGGCGGAGGCTGCGCGGCGCCGCCCGGGTGTTCCGGCTCGAGACGAAGCTGACTGACGCAGAGGTGCTCGACGCCAGGCGGCTGTTCGGAGATGTCGATACCTCGCGCGGGATCGGCGACGCGCTGCGCGCGCCCGAGCAGGGATCGGTTCAGCGCCCGGCGTCCAGCCCGCCAGCTCGCAGACCACACGACCCGGTGCTGGGGTTGGTTGCGGCCGCGACCGTGGCGGTCATGGCGGCGCTCGCGTTGGTGATCGCGGGCGGCGGGTTCTCCCCGGTCAAGCCGCCTCCGATCGGGGCGCAGATCGATGCGATCCGCGAGCAGGCGGCGAAGGACGGCAAGGTCACGGTGGTCGCGCGTCCGGTGGATCTGCACGGCTTCGATCAGCAGTCGTACGTGTTCGTGATGCGTCCGTCCCGGCAGGGCTCGGATGAACTCCGCGTCTACGACGTGGTCGATGGCCGTCTCAAGCTGATGCTGGACTATCAGCCACACACGTTGCGCAGGGGCAGTCCAAGTCCGGCCGCCGTGGTGCAGCAGGCACGACGGTTGACCCCGCCCTTCGATCTCGGAGTGGAAGGACTTCGGGCGGTCGACATATACGGCAACGGCGAGCATGAGCTGGTCGCTGACTACAACCAGCTGCCGTTCGTCGGTGGCAACAAATTCCCGATCGTCGTCGCGTGGGACGACGTCGCTCAGCGCTATCGCCTGCAGGCATTGATCGCGAGCCGTCCGACGGCGGCGCCGAACTTCGGCCGGCCGCAATCGCAGATCGGCAGCCCGTACGTCTTGCGGGACACGTCGAGCGGCGCCGTGCTGCTCTCTTGGCCGGTCGCGGCGTATGTGCTCGAGCCCGCCACGGGCTCGACGCCGGCGACACTCACGATCGGTACGGACGTGTCGACTGCGACGCAGTTCGGGGTACTCGTCGATACCTACTCCCTGACGCCGTCGGCGGGCAGGGTGAGCGTCGGCAAGGACTGCGGCGCGGCGGTCTATCGGTCCGCCGACTACGGAGACCAGCAGCTCCTCCACATTCTGCTCTACCGGCACGCAGCTCACCTGTCGATCCTCCCTGGGACGGCAACCGCCTGCACCGCCTGACCCGCGCGTTCACGGGCGCTCGCCTCAGCGTGCGGTCAACGGTGCGACGTCCAGATCTGCGCTGACTCGCGCGACGGTCTCGGCGAGCCGCTCGCACGAATCCCCCGGCGTGGCGAGCAACGCATGCAGCTCGGCGAGCCCGGCCCGCTCGACCAGCCGCTTCTCATTGAGCACCCACTCGCGGCGCTCGGAAAGGCGGGCGTGGGCGGTGCACAGGGCCGCGTGGACGAGCATCCCCGAGCAGCAGACGGGGTCGGCGGTTCGCGCGTAGCCGTCGGCGAACATCAACGCGACGCTCGCCCGCCCGCGCCACCGTGAAGGTGCGGCCTCGGCGAGCGCCTCGGGGTAGACGGGCCTCGGCAGCTCCCCGGTGAGGACCCGGCAACTCGCAAGCTCACCGACCGGGAGATAGGTGGGAGCGCCGACGAGGTACCCGTTCTGGTCCAGGATCTCAAACGAGCCCCGCTGGGCATCGGCCGCCCAGTCCTCGATCGTGTCGAGGTTGCGGTACAGGACGTCTACGGGCCTGCCGGCAACCGTAAGCCAGGCGCCCCCGTTGACGATCGGCCCCCATTCGCCGAGCTCCGAGACGTGCCCAGGGTGGCCGAGCGCGCGCACGGCCGCGGGTTGCACCAGAGTCCGCGAAGCTCGGTAGTAGACGCCCAGGTCCAAGTCGCTGTCGGGCCTGCAGGTCCCGGCGGCACGCGACCCGCCGAGCGCCACGGCGACGACCCCGTCGAGTCCGGACAGTTTCAGCGCGAGCGCCTGCAGAGCCGGGGGCATCGAGGCTGGTGCCATCGCGCTCCGAGCCTACCCCGGTCGTCGTCCGCGCAAGAACGCGTGCTCGAGCAGAAAGGAGTGCGGCCGCCGGGGGAAGCGTGCGGCCGCACTCCTGCTCTGGGGCTCGGGACGCTTGTCAGGCCACCGCCGCCGGCTCGCGCTCCTCGATCGCCGGCGCCGGCTGGTCGCGAGCCGCAAAGTATTCGGCGCCCTCGATGCTGACCTTCGGCACGATCTGATCGAGCCATTTGGGCATGTACCAGTTGACCTTGCCCATCATCAACATCAGGGCCGGAACCAGCAGGCACCGGACGACTGTGGCATCGAGGATCACCGCTACAGCGAGCCCGATCCCGAACTGCTTGACGGTCGGGTCACCGTTGAGCACGAAGCTGCCGAACACGAACACCATGATTCCTGCGGCCGCCGTGATCACCCGCGCGCTTGTCACCAACCCCGAGACGACCGACGAGCGGTTGTCCTCACCCTCGTGGACGTGTTCCTCAATCTGGCTGACCAGGAATACCTCGTAGTCCATCGAGAGCCCGAACAGGATCGCGAACATGAACAGCGGCACGTAGGAGACGATCGGCACCGGCCCCGAGAGACCGATGATGTTGCTCAGCCAGCCGAACTGGAAGATGGCCGTCAGCACGCCGTAGGAGGCGCCGATCGAGAGGATGTTCATCAGCGCCGCCTGCGGCGGGATCACCACCGTGCGGAATGCGAGCACGAGCAGCACGAAGCTGAGCGCGATCACGACCAGGATCTGGAGCGGGAGCTTGCTCGAGATCGTCGACGCCAGATCCTCGTAGGCAGCGGTCGTGCCGCCCACGTAGGCGGTCATGTTGGTGCCCTTCTCGGCCTTCGGTATGACCGTGTTGCGCAGCGTGTTGACGAGCGTCGTGGTCGAGTCCTCGGCGGGCCCCTTGTTCGGGATCGCGTTGAAGAACGCGGTCGTGCCCGCCTTGTCGACCGTGATCGGCGTGACCGCGGTGACACCCTTGGTCGTCGACACGTCCTTCTGAAGCGTCGTCAGTCGCGGGTCGGTCGTGCGCGGATCGCTCTGCGCACTGGAGGACCCGGAGCTCGACCCGCTCGATTCGGACTTCGAGCCACTTGAGGATCCCGAGCTGCCCGACGACGCGGGCTGGGCCGGCGTGCCGAGTTTCACCGCGATTATCAGCGGTCCGTTGACCCCGGCCCCGAAGTTCTTGGTCACCAGGTCGTAGGCCTGACGGGCGGTTGTGGACTTCGACAGAGCTGCCGTGTCCTGCTGTCCCAGCGTGAGCGAGAACAGCGGGATCATCAGCGGGATCAGGATCGTCAGCGCGGCGAGCCCGGCAATCACCGGCTGCTTGGCGATCTCGTGCGCCCACTTGGCCCACAGGCCGTTGCGGGCCTCGTTGTCCGACGGCACCTTCCGCACCCGCAGCGAATCGATCCTGTGCCCGAGGATCGCGAGCTCGGCGGGCAGCAGCGTCAGCGCCGCGAGCACCGCGACGACGACCGCGACGGCGGCCATCAGTCCCATCGTCGTGACCAGCGGAATGTTCGCGATCGCGAGCGAGACGAGCGCGATCGTCACTGTGCTGCCGGCGAAGAACACTGCGCCGCCCGACGTCGCGGTTGCTCTGGCGACGGACTCGTTCATCTCCAGCCCCTCGCCCAGGCCACGAAGATGACGGGTGACGATGAACAGCGCGTAGTCGATCCCGACTCCGAGCCCGATCATCGTCGCCAGCGTCGGAGCGACCGTTGGCACCGTCAGCGCGTGGCCGAGGATGCGGATGATCGCGAGCGTCGAGGCGAGGGCGAAGATCGCCGTGATGATCGGCAGCAGCATCGCCGAGATCGTTCCGAAGGTGAACGTCAGGATCACCATGGCTGCGAGGATCCCGATCAGCTCACTGGACTCGGTCGCCGGCTTTGACACCTTCTGCCCGAGCTGTCCGCCGGTCTGCACCTCGAGTCCGGCCGCCTTGGCCGGGTCCGCTGCGGCGTTGATGATGTTCTGTGCATCCTGCACCGACAGCGAGCCGGGACTGACCTTCAGGCCGACTGTCAGATAACCGGTTGCCTTGCTCTTGCTGAGCGCGGAGGCACCCTCGGGTGTCAGCGGGTTGATGACCGACGAGACATCAGGCTGCTTGGCCAAGTCCGCGGCGGCGGTGTTGACCGCGTTGGCGTACTTGGAGTCGGTCAGCTTTCCGCTCGGCGCGTGCAGGACGATCGGGCTGGTCCCGTTCGCCTGAGTCGGAAACGACCTGCTGAGCGCGTCGGTCGCGTGCTGGCTGTTTGTCCCCGGGAGCGACAGATTGTCATTGGTGTTGTCCCCCATCTGCTGAGAGACACCGATCAGCGCAACCGCCACCACCAGCCAAATCCCCACAACTATGAACCTGCGTCGGATGCAGAACTGGGCAATGCGATACAGCACACCGGTCATGTGAAACCCCTCATCTCCCTGCGTGAACCTGACGGGGGCGATGCTCCCACCGCCCCGGCCGATCCGCACTGGGGCGATCCCTAGACAACTCCCTAATCGGGCACCCAGGGTCGGTCAGGCCCGGCCGGGGTGCTCCGGTATCCTCGCCTCGGGAAGGCCGGTGAGAGGTGCCCGGCGCAGTCGCCGGCACGAAGGCGGCGCCAGGTCGCCACGCCGGTGCACGATCGAATCAGCGTGCCAGAGATGCGACTGCTAGAGGTCTGAGAAGGCTCGGTGAACGAAACGGCGGACGGCGTTGCGGTCAAGGGTGCGTTCGTCGGGCGCGAGTCCGAGCTGTCAGTCCTCGTCCAGGCGCTCGACGAGGCCCGGGAGGCGAGGCCGCAGATCGTCTGGGTCGAGGGGGAGCCGGGGATCGGCAAGACGGCGTTTCTGCGCCGCTTCCTGGCCACGGTCGCAGACGTGGCCGTGCTCGAAGCCAGCGGTGAGGAGTCAGAGCGGACGCTCGACTATGGAGTTGTCCAGCAGCTGATCGCCCGAGCCACGGCCGATCCGGATTGGAGGGCGCTCGAGGAGGAGGTGGGAAGGCACTCGCCGGCCGGCCCGCTCGCGGTCGGCGCCGACCTGCTCGGGATCCTCGGGCCGCTTCAGGACGACGCGCCGGCGGTGATCGTCATCGACGATGCCCACTGGCTGGACTCCTCCTCGGCCAACGCGCTGCTGTTCGTGCTGCGCCGGCTGCACGGCGATCGGATGCTTGTGCTGATCGGGAGCCGCCCGGATGGGATCGACCATCTCGGCCCCGGCTGGTCGCGGCTGCTGTCAGACCCTGACCGGGTCAGGCGCGTGCGGCTGTCGGGCCTGACCGGGCCCGAGATCAGCCGGCTGGCGGACTCGCTCGGGGTGGGGCCGCTGACGCTGGCCGCAGTGGAGCGCCTCCGCGAGCACACCGCCGGCCATCCGCTGTACGTCCGGGCGCTGCTCAGCGAGCTCCCGAGCGATCGCCTGAACTTCCCGTCGGGCGAGCTGCCGGCGCCGCGGTCCTACTCGGCGACGGTGATCGCTCGGATGACCGAGATCGGGCCCGGCGCCCAGAACCTCGTCGCGGCGGCCGCCGTCGGTGGTCTGCGTTGTCAGCTCGCGATCGCGGCGGCGGTCGCCGGCGTCGACGATTCGCTGCTCGCGCTCGAGCAGGCGATCGAGGCTGACCTGCTCGTACTCGCCCCGGCACGGCCAGTCGATGAGATCGCGTTTTCGCATCCGCTGGTTCGAGCCGCGGTCTACGACGATCTCTCGCCGACCCGGCGCCGCGCGCTGCACATCTCGTGGGCCGAGCGGCTGTCGGGCTCCGATGCTCTTGCGCATCGGGTCGCCGCCAGTGGAGGCGCCGATGATGAGCTCGCCCTCGAGCTGCAGCGACTCGGCGAGGCGGAGATCTCGGACAGCCGGGTCACCGCCGGGGTGGAGAAGCTGCTGTGGGCGGCGCGGATCGCCGGATCCCAGGAGCTGCGCGAACAGTCGCTGCTGCGGGCCGTCGAGTACCAGGTGATCGCCGGCGACGTTCCGGCCGCAAACAGCCGGCTCGATGCGGTCATGGCCTGCACGGACAGCCCTCGCCGGAGTGCCACGATCGCTCTTCTGACCGCCGCCGAGGGCCGCCTGGCAGAGGCGGAGGCCGCGTTTCGCCAGGTGATGCAGCGCCCGGACTACGGCGATGACCCGGAGCTCGACGGTCCCGTCACCACGGCGATCGGACTGCTGTGCGCATTCCTGAGCCGCAGCGACGAGGCGATCGAATGGTCCCAGCGCGCGCTGAAGCTTCCCGGGCTGGCGACGATGGACTGGGCGACCGCGCGCCAGGCGCTGGCGGTCGGGCTCGTGATGAACGGGCACGGCGACGAGGCGATCGCACAACTCGCCGACGTCTCGCCCTCACGGATCGAGCCCGAGCCGTTCGAACCTCAGTTGCTGACGGCTCGAGGTAGTGTCAAGGTCTGGTGGGGAGACGTCGCGGGCGCCGACGAGGACCTGACGACCGTGATCCGCTGGTCCCGGGCCGGGGCGACGTTCCGCAACCTTCCGAACGCCTACGCGGGACTGGCCGAGATCGAGTACCGCCTCGGACGCTGGAACGACGGTCTGACGCATGCCGATCTTGCGGTTTCGCTCGGCGAGGACGCCTACCGCGCCTGGGAGCTGCCCTACTTCCACGCGGTCGCCGGTTATCTGAACGCCGTCCGCGCAAACTGGGCCGCCGCGACCGAGCACGTCGAAGCCGCGCGGCGCACCGCCCAAGCAACGCCGATCCCGATGTGCCTGTACCACGCCTGTTCGGCGGCCGCACAGTTGGCCTGGGTTCGGGGTGAGTGGGATGCGGTGCTCAAGGCGCTCGAACCCTTCCTCGGTCTGCTGTCCGGCGCCGGCGCCGCGATCGGTCTCGGCCGGCGCACGATGCAGTCCACGGCTGCCGAGGCGCTGCTGTTCACCGGCAGGGTGCAGGAGGCCGACGAGCTTCTGTCGCTGATGGCGAGTTCGATCGACGACCGGCTCGCGGACCCAACGCGGATCGAGCTGTGGCGGCTGCGCGGGTTGCTCGAGCAGGAGCGCCGTGAGCTTGATCGGGCGCGGAGCGCCTTCGAACGTGGCAATCAGGTCGCAGGCACGTTCGAGGCGCCGCTGGCGCGGGCGCTGCTGGAGGTGGCCCAGGGGCAGTTCCTGCGCAAGCACGGAAGTCGAAGGGCGGCGATCGCCACCCTGCTGGCCGCCCGCGATCGTCTCTCCGAACTCGGCGCGCCCACGTTCCTCGCCCGGTGTGAGGCCGAGCTGACCGCCTGCGGGGTCAGAGCGCGAGATCTCGGAGGGGAGAATCCCTACGGCCTGACGCCGCGCGAGGATGTCGTCGCCCGGCTGGTCGCGTCGGGTAAGTCAAATCGGGAGGTCGCCGATGAGCTCTACCTCTCGACCAAGGCGATCGAATACCACCTCGGCAACGTGTTCGCCAAGGTCAACATCCGCTCGCGCCACGAGCTCGCGGGCCGGCTGGCCGGGCAGATCACAGATCAGGCATAGCCGCTCTGCCAGGCCCGCCGTCGCACTAGGGATTTTCCTAGGGATCGATTCAGGGTCTCAGCCATTGTGGATCTACCGGTCCCATGGAATGCTCGCTCGCGATGCCCCACGAAAGCGCCGAAGAGGTCAACCTCGTCCTGCGCGTCTCGCGTGACCCGGACCAGCGTCTCAGCGGCACGGTCCGCGTGAGCGAGGATTCTGAGACCTATGCGTTCTCCGGCACGCTCGAGCTGATGGGCGTGTTCGAGCGGCTGGTGCCGCGCCGACAGACCCGCGAGTCCAGCGGCGCGGCGCCGGGTCGCTCCTAGCCGAGCGACAGTTCGTGCTCGGCGTCAAGCGCGAGTTCGAATTCGATCTCGTGGCCGGCGCTCGAGCGCGGACGGAACCCGAGTCGCTTGAGCAGCGCTCGCGCCGGCCGGTTCTCCCACGACGTCAGCGCCGTCAGCCGTTGCACCCGGTTCTCCGTTGCGCGTGCGACGACACGCTCTCCGAGCGCCGTACCGATCCCTTTGCGGTGCAGGTCATCGATCACCGTGACCGCGAGGTCGGCGATGCCCGGTCGGTCGCGGTAGCGAACGTACCGCGCCTCGCCGACGATCGACCCGTGGCGCTGATCGACGGCGACGATCGCCTCGTGGTTGACGTGATCGACGTCGGTGAAGTAGTCAAGCTCGCGCCTGCTCAACGTGGGCCTCGGGCCCATGAACCGCCGCTGGCGTGAGTCGGTGCTCAGTCGCGCGAACAGAGCCGCCAGCCCCTCGCGGTCCTCGGGCACGATGCGCCGAAAGCGGATTCGCCGTCCGTCGTCGAGCACCAGCGCCCCGGCGGCATCGGCCGCCGGGGCACGAACGATGCCCGCAGACGCTCGCAGCTCCTTACGTGTGGCTTGGGCTGGAATGCTCATGGTGGGTGATGTGCGCCAACAGGTCGGTGATCGACCTCGCTGACCGGGCCTTGCTGCGACGGTGGCGCTTGGGAACGCTGCTCTCGCGATGCGAATGCTCGGCGGTCTTCTGCAGGTCGGCGGCACGTTGTCTGGCGACGATTGAGTTGAGGTGGCTGTTCACGACTTCCCTTTGGAGATCCGGCTATTCGATGCGTCCAAGGTAGGCGTAAGCCGGCGTTCTGACATCGGGCAACTGCCCGATCTTCGACCTTAGATTCAGACCCCCACCCCCTTAAGCCAGCCCCTCAAGGCGGACGGGGATAATCGAGGCAGTGATAGGGCGCGTTGCAAGCCTTGAGTTCGTCGGCCGACGTGAGGAGCTCGCGGCGCTCGAGGCCGCCGCCACACAGGCGATCGAGGGTGTCGGGTGCGTCGTGCTCGTCGCCGGGGAGGCGGGGATGGGAAAGAGCCGCCTGATTGCGGAGATGACCAAGCGAGTGCAACCCGAGATGCTGACGATCGTCGGCGAGTGTCTGCCGTTGGCCGAGGGCGAGCTCGCCTACGCGCCGGTGATCGCGGCGTTGCGGTCGCTGGCTCGCCAACGCGAGGCGCCCGAGGTGCAGGCTGTGCTCGGCCCGCTGCATCAGGAATCGGCCGGGGGGATCCCCGAGCTGTCGGTCGGCGACGAGGCCGTCCCCGCACCCCTCTCAGGCAGCGTCACTCAGGGGCGTCTATTCGAGCAGCTGCTTGCGCTGTTCGTCGACGCTGCCCGAACGCAGCCGATGGTGCTCGTGATGGAGGACTTCCAGTGGGCCGACCGGTCGACCCGCGACTTCCTCGGGTTCCTTGTGCGCGCGGCTCGGCAGGAGCCAATTGCGCTCGTCATCACCTACCGCAGCGACGAGCTGCGTCGCGGCCACCCGCTGCGGTCATTCGTGCTGGAGCTCGAACGAAGTGGCCGCGCGGTCAGGATCGAGCTCGGGCCCTTCACGCGCGCCGAGCTGCAGGAGCAGGTCACCGCGATTCTCGATGACGCCCCATCTCCGGTGCTCATCGACGGGCTGCTCGAGCGTTCGGAGGGAAACCCGTTCTTCACCGAGGAGCTGCTGGCAGACTCGCGCAGGTCCGGCCGCGAGCTGCCGGAGTCGCTTCGCGACACGCTGCTGGCGCGCGTCGAGGGTCATTCGACCGGCGTCCGTGATGTGTTGCGGATGGCGGCGGTCACCGGTCGCACGGTCGACCATGCGCTGCTCGCCGCCGCGACGCAGTTGCCCGAGGACGAGCTCAACGGAGCGCTGCGCGA
This sequence comes from uncultured Solirubrobacterales bacterium, assembly GCA_963770885.1. Lineage (GTDB taxonomy): Bacteria > Actinomycetota > Thermoleophilia > Solirubrobacterales > Solirubrobacteraceae > Palsa-465. The sequence goes on from CAVYRI010000012.1 coordinate 387,446, forward strand.
TGCAATCGAGGACTATCTGCTGGCTCCCGACACCGCGATCGCCGGCTACTCGTTTCGTCACGGCCTGCTGCGGGAGGCGATCTATTCCGACCTGCTGCCCGGTGAGCGACAGAGTCTGCACCTGAAGCTGGCCCGCACGCTCGGCGAGTATCCGGGGCTGGCTCCGATGAACGCGACCGCGGCGGCCGAAGTGGCTCATCACTGGTATGCGGCGGGCGAGCTGTCTGCGGCATTGGCTGCGTCAGTCAGCGCCGCAATGGCGGCCGAGGAGCTGCCGGCGTTCTGTGAGGCGTGGCTGCATTACCGGCGAGCGCTCGAGATCTGGGACCAGGTCGGCCCCACTGCGGGCGAACTGCCGCTGACTCGGATCGACGTGATGCGGCGTGCGGCCGAGGCAGCCATGCTGACCGGCGAGCCTGCCGCCGCGACCGACCTCGCGCGGGATGTGCTCAATCGGATCGACGAGGCCCGTCAGCCGGTCGAGGCGGCGCTCGCGCACGAGCGCCTGGGTCGGTATCTGTGGACCGCCGGACGCGAGGAGGAGTCGCTTGCCGAGTATCGGCGGGCCGTCGAGCTGATGCCACCGTGGCCCCCGACCCGTGAGCTTGCCCTGGTCCTCGCGGCCGAGGGCCAGGTGCTGATGCTCACTCACCGCGCCGCCGAGTCGACCAAGCGGTGTGAGCAGGCGCTGGACATCGCACGGGCGGTGGGTGACGACGCGGTTCAAGCCCACGTTCTCAACACCGCTTGCGGGAACCTGTCCTTGCTGGGCGAGTTCGACGCGGCCGTTGCGGCAGCCACCGACGCGCTCAAGATCGCGGCGCGGCTCGGGCTCGGAGAAGAGGCCGGCCGCAGCTACACCAACGGCAGCGACGCACTCGATAAGGCGGGGCGGATCGAGGCATCGATCGCCATGACCCGCGAGGGAATCGCATCCGCCCAGGAGTTCGGCATCGATCGCAACTGCGACGACTTCCTGCGCTGCGAGCTCGCCAGCAGGCTGTTCGCGCAGGCGAGCTGGGATGAGGCGTGGGAGCTGCTCCAGGACGTGATCGGTCGTGGTCCGACAGGCTTCAACGCGGCAATGGCGTATGGGCACACCGGCCAGTTGCTCGTCGAACGCGGACAGTTCGACGCGGCGGCGGCGGCGTTGCAGGAAGCCGACGCGCAGGTGAGTGGCTCGGCGACCTCGATGTGGATCGGCCCGCTGGCGGCCACGCGAGCGTCACTGCACCTGTGGTCGGGCGACGCAGAGCGCGCGGCGGCGCTGATCGAACGGACGCTGGAGCGAGTCGCCAAGGATGAGGCGATCTCGTTCACCGCGCGGCTCTATTCGCTGGGCGCTCGGGTCGCGGCCGAGCTGGCGTCCCGGGCGGTCGGCGATCCGCCTGCTCACAGCCGGCAGAGCGATCGGGCCGAGGCGCTGCTTGAGCGCCTCGATCGGAGAATGGCGGCGCTGGCTCGCGTGCCACCGATGGTGTCGGCGAACCGCGCCGTGTGTGCGGCGGAGGGGGCGCGTATCGAGCGACCCGCCGATTCCGGCATCTGGGCAGACGCGCAGGGCCAGTGGGACGCGCTCGGCAGTCGGTATGACGCCGCCTACGCGCGCTGGCGTCAGGCCGAGGCGCTGCTCGCCGGAACCGGTGACGGCCGCGCCGAGGCACAGCGATTGCTGCGCGAGGCACTCGCCGTCGCGGACGAGCTCGGTGCGCGTCCGCTCGCCGACGAACTGCGGCAGCTCGCTCGCCGCGCGCGACTCGAGCTCACCGATGAGAAGTCGTCCGACCGCTCGCTCGACGATGCCCTTGCGCAGCTCGAGCTGACACCGCGCGAGCTCGACGTGCTCGCGCTACTCGCGGACGGGATGACCAACCGCGAGATCGCCGCCGAGCTGTTCATCAGCAGCAAGACGGTCAGCGTCCACGTCTCACGGATCCTGGGCAAGCTCGGGGTCCCGAACCGCACAGCAGCGGCTGCCAGCGCGCGGGCGCTCGGGGTGCAGCGTGCCAGCGCGTCGTCGGCTGGTTAGCGTCGGCGCTACGGATACCCCTTGGCCGCGGCTCTCCCCTGCTTGGTGATCTTCAGGTACGGGCGCGCGATCGCGACCGCGATCGTCCGGCGGTCGGCGTTGCGTGAGTGCGGCCAGTTGACGGTCACGGTGATCAGCCGAATCCCGTCGGTCGCCATGACCTGATCGCGCGCCGGGAACCAGAACGCCTCGAGCCCGAGGTGGTTGATCGTTACGGGCGGCGCAACCATCCGACTGGGCGTGAATACCTGTGCGGCCTCCTCCGCGGTTCGCTCGACGATGAAGTACGGCTGCGGTCCGGTGTCGTAATTGACCAGCAGCCCGATCCGCCTGTGCTTCGCCGTGTGAGTGGCGAACGAGCACTGCGGCATTTCGTTGTTCGCTTTCGGCGTCGACGTGCTGATCTGCGATGCGGCAACGCCGAGATGCTGAGCTATCAGCCCGATCACGGACGGACGGCAGACGATCTCGGCGGCCGTCAGGGTCTTGTGCTGCTGGTTTGTCGCGTGCGTTGAGGACGAGCCCGAGCTGCCGCATCCGGCGAGCGCCACCAGGGTCACCGCGGCGCCGGCCGCCGTCGTCAACCGACGTGCGATCAATAGCCGCGTCGCGCTCGCCTCCTGTATGCCCGCGCCTTCTCGCGCTGGCCGCAGACCGACATCGAGCACCAGTTGCTGCCGTGGTTGCGACTGTGGTCGTAGAACGCCCAGCCGCAGTCGCGCCCCGGGCAGGCTTTCAGACGCCGCCACCGTCCATCGAGCTGGGCGACCGCGACGATCGCCGCAAACAGCGCCACCGCCGCGTCGAGGTCCCGTTGCGTGGACACCAGGTCGGGCGGCTGATCGGGGCCGAGCTGCACGAATAGACCGGGGCCGCGGAGCGCCAGATTGAGCCGTGCGATCGCGCCGTGGTCAGGGGGTGAGCCGTTATTGACGAACAACATCGCCCGTAGTCCCTCGCGCACATCCAGGGCTCGGCTGAGGTCGGCGCTCGTGAGGCGGGTGGCTGGTCCGAGCAGGTCATGCCTGAACAGCCAGTCGGCCAGTCCAGCAGGAGTCTCGAACTCGTCACATCGGGTCTCGAGGTTGTGGAAGCTGTTGACGAGCGCCTGGATCAGACTCAGATCTCCGGGCGCCGGAGCGCGACCGCCGCACTGAGGCTCGACAACGGGGATCACCGCGTTCAACGCGAGCCCCTCGGAGCCACGTCCGACAGCCTCGTCGTGGTGGTCTGCGGCCGTCACCGGCTAGATACTAAACGGCGGTGACGAATTGTGCGCCGGTTCTCGCTTGCTAGGTTCGCGCCCTGATCACTACCCGGGAGGTTTGACGTGGGCGAGGCGACGGTGAGCGATGGGGTGCCGGTGACCGCGGGATGGTTCGTCGTCAACGCACGTGACGCGCGCTGGATGCACAACGAGATGCGATCCGTGTGCCGGTTCGGTGGGCATGGGGAGGCTCACTTCGATGACCTGGGCCTCGGCCTGTACTGGCTCGAGCCGGGCCGGCCGATGGCGCTCTACCACCACGAGGCAGGACAGGAGGACTTCCTCGTGCTGCGCGGTCGCTGCACCCTGATCGTCGAGGGCACCGAGCGGCCGCTTGAGCAGTGGGACCTCGTCCACTGTCCGCCCCGAACGGCGCACACGATCGTCGCCAGCGGGGATCAGCCCGCGCTGGTGTTCGCCGTCGGAGCCCGCAAGGAGAAGGGGAGCGCGCGCTATCCGGTCGAGCCGGCCGCGATCCGCCACGGCGCAGGGGTGCCCGATGAGGCCACGTCCGCAGACGAAACCTATGCGCGGTTCGGCGAGCCGCGGGCTGGGCGGGCGCCCGACGGTCTGTAGGGCGCCCGGGCGCTGCTGCGACAGCGCCTCGTTGTCGGATCCGAGACTCCCGGAGAGCTACTGTCCCATTGGGCCGATCCCGTTCGTCTTTGTCACGAATCCAAGCTCTCCCAAGGAGGACCGATGAAGTACGCACTGCTGGTCTACTCAGAGCCGGGAACCCACGATCTGCCCGAGGATCAGATGGCTGAGGTGCTGGGTGAGTACGAGGCGCTTCGTGACCTGCCCGGGTACATCGCCAGCGCACAGCTGCACCCCCCCGAGATGGCGACCACACTGCGGCGCAGCAACGGACAGACGCTGACCACCGACGGTCCGTTCGCCGACACCAAGGAGGTGTTCGGGGGCTACTACCTGTTTGACGTCGCCGATGTCGACGCGGCATCCGCCGTCGCCGAGCGGATCCCGGCCCTGCGGCTCGGCGGCTCCGTCGAGGTGCGGCCGATCGTGGAGTAGCGGTCCTGATCGAGCGCGTCTTCCGTGACGAATGGGGCCGGGTTCTTGCCTCCCTGATCGGCTTCTTCGGTGACTTCGATCTCGCCGAGGAGGCCGCCCAGGAGGCCTTTGCGACCGCCGCCGAGCGATGGCCGCGGGAAGGCGAGCCGCGCAACCCGCACGCATGGCTGGTGACGACGGCGCGTAATCGCGCGATCGACCGGCTCCGGCGGGAGCGGACGTTTGCGGCCAAGGCTCCGCTGCTCGCGCCGCGCGACACAGTCGAGGACGAGGTGAACGAGAGCTGGATACCCGATGAGCGCCTGGAGCTCCTGTTCGCCTGCTGCCATCCGGCGCTGTCCACCGACGCCCAGGTGGCGCTGACCCTGCGGGCGCTCGGCGGGCTCAGCACCGAGGAGATCGCCCGCGCATTCATCGTTGCGCCCGAGGCGATGAAGCGCCGGCTGTCGCGGGCCAAGGCGAAGATCAAGGTCGCCGGGATCCCATTCAGCGTCCCGGCCGAGCACCTGTTGCCCGATCGGCTGGCGGCCGTGCTCGCGATCGTCTATCTGATCTTCAACGAGGGCTACGGCGGCCGGCTGGACCTGGCCGCCGAGGCGATCCGGCTCGGCAGCGTGCTGACCGAGCTGATGCCCGACGAGCCCGAGGTGCAGGGACTGCTCGCATTGATGCTGCTCCATGACTCGCGCCGGCACGCGCGCGTCGCGTCCGGCGAACTCGTCCTGCTCGCCGATCAGGACCGCTCGCTGTGGAACCGCGAGCAGATCAGCGCCGGGCGAGCGGCGCTGGACCGGGGCCTGGCTCTCCGAGGCCGCGGCCAGTACCTGCTGCAGGCGGCGATCGCCTCGCTGCAGGCCGAGAACCTTCCCGACTGGCCGCAGATCGTCGCGTTGTACTCCGAGCTCGCGAGCCTGACACGGTCGTCCGTGGTCGAGCTCAATCGCGCGGTGGCGATCGCGGAGGCGGGCGCCCCAGAGTTCGCGCTGGAACGTGTCGAGGCGCTGGGCGGCGAACTCGACGATTACCGCTACCTGCACTCGACTCGCGCCGAGCTGCTCAGACGGGTCGGTCGAGATCGGGAGTCCACGGCCGCCTATCGCCGTGCGATCGAGTTGACCGCTCCGGGCCAGGAGCGCCGGTTTCTCGAGCGCAGGCTGGACGACGCCGAACGTGAGCTCGGCGCCGACCCCGAGCACGGGCCGGGCGGCGGACCCGAACGTGAGCTCAGCGCCGACCCCGACCGCGGGCCGGGCGGCGGACCGGTGCACCAGCATCAATCAGGAAGCAACGGCACCCACGGCCCCGGGTCCTGACCGACCAGCGCCCCCCGCGAGATCGCACCCGAGCCGAACCGCTCCCGCAGTTCGTCAAGTGTTCGGTCGAGCTCTGCCAACCGGTCAAACGGCAGCGCCAACTGGATCGCGTCCTCGTCACACAGGTTGGTGAGCGCCACGCCGATCAGGGTGAGCCCGCGAACGCGGATCACGGGCTGCGCATCAGCGAGCAGCGTCCGCGCGACGCTGAGCAGCGTCGCGGTCCTGGTCGTCGCCTCGGCCATCGTGTGCGATCTGGTCGCCCGCGAGAAGTCATCGAAGCGCAGCCGCAGCACGACTGTTCGGCACGCGCGATGCGCGGCCCGCAACCGGCGCGAGACGCGGTCAATCAATGTCATCAGCGTGGCCTGGATCTCGGCCGGCGCCCGCGCCCGCCGGCCGAGCGCACGCTGGGCACCGATCGATCGTCGCCGTGCCCGTCTTCGCACAGGGCGCGGATCTCGGTTGTTGGCGAGCGCGAACAGCTGCCGGCCGCTCGCCCGGCCGAGCATCTCGACGAGCACGTGCTCGCCCAGCGCCGCGACCTGACTGACCGTCGATATCCCATGACCGCGGAGCTTTTCCGATGTCACCCGGCCCACGCCCCACAACCGCTCGACCGGCAGCGGGTGCAGAAACGCCAACTCTGACCCGGCCGGGATGACGAGCAGCCCGTCGGGCTTGGCGACGCCGCTGGCAACCTTGGCGAGGAACTTCGTGCACGCGAGCCCGACCGTGATCGGCAGGCCGACCTCGTCCCAGACCTCGGCGCGTAATCGCCCGGCGATCTCCCTCGGAGTTCCCGAGATGTGCTCGAGGCCCCGCACATCAAGGAACGCCTCATCGATCGATAGCGCCTCCACCAGCGGCGACGTCCGCTCGAAAACGGCGAACACAGCCCTGCTGGCCTCGCTGTAGGCGGACATCCGCGGCGGTACGACCACCGCCTGGGGACACAGCGCCCGCGCGCGGGCACCACCCATCGCCGTCCTCACCCCGCATGCCTTGGCCTCGTAGCTGGCCGCGAGCACCACGCCCCCGCCCACGATCACCGGCCGCCCGCGGAGCTTCGGATCGTCGCGCTGCTCGACCGAGGCGTAGAACGAGTCGAGGTCGGCGTGGAGGATTGTCGGCGACTTGGGCACGAACATATGTTCGCATCACGATCGGACGGACACACTCGCGCGGCAGCCCCGCCGGAGCCGGCGAGCCGGGTGTACCGTCACAACGGCACCGCCAAGCGGCCACACCCCAGATCCGCCGCAAGCAGCGGCCAGACCCCAAGCAGCCAGACCGGAGGAAGACGATGACCGCAACAAAGGAAGTGGTGACCGGAGTCGACTTCGTGGGTGTTCCGACCACGGACCTCGAGCGCTCGATCGAGTTCTACGGCGACAAGCTCGGACTGCGCCGCTCCGCGTACGTGCCCGAGCGGAGCTTCGCCGAGTTCGAGACCGGCAACCTCACGCTGAGCATCTTCAACCCGACGCAGATGGGCATGGAGCATCGCTCGAGCCCGAACGCGATCGCGCTTCACGTCGAGGACATGGAGGCGGCGCGCGGCGAATTGGAGGCGGCCGGGATCGAGTTCGCCGGGGACACGTTCGATACAGGCGTGTGTCACATGGCGTTCTTCGCCGACCCGGATGGGAACGCGCTGATGCTCCACCACCGGTACGCGCCGCGGACAGCGCAGGGGTGATCAGGGCGCGGCGTCAAGCCGCGGCGGCGCCCCCTCCAGCGTTAGCGTCAGCGCGCCCTGTTGGGCGCCGATCGTGGCCGCCTCGAGCACCGGCAGGCCCTTCGCGAGGCCGAACGTGATCCCGGCTGCGAATGAGTCACCACAGCCGTAGTCATCCTGAGGCGGTCCCGGCACCGGAACCGATGGCCACCGTCCTTCGGATTCGCCCCACCAGCGGCCGCCCTCGCCACCCTCGGTCTCGACCATCAGCGCAGCGTGGGACTCGAGCCGCCGTGCCCAGCGACACTCGTCCTCGTCATCGGCGCTGTAGACCAGCGCGTCGATTCGATCGCCACTGTGCTCGAGCGCCTCGCGTGCGCGAGGGGTGCTCACCAGCACCCGTGCCCGTCGGGCCCGGTCGACCGCACCCTGGTCGCCGGCGGTGAAGTAGACCCCGTCGGCGTCGGCGAGCAACGGCCAATCGAGGTCATCGGCGCCGTCCGGCTCCAGCCGCTCGCCGATCGTCACGATCGTCCGCTCGCCCGTCGGCTCCAGCAGCGTGATCACGCGACGGGTCGGCCGATCGCGCCAGGCGACGTGCATCTTGACGCCGCGGATGCCCATCTCGGCGACGGCGGCTTCGCCGTTGGCGTCGCGGCCGAGCGCGCAGAAGAAGTCGACCTCGGCACCGAGCTCGGCCAGCACCGCCGCCGCCACCACGCCACCTCCGCCCGCATGCGTGAACGCGTCCCGCGCATGACTCACCGAACCGCGCGGAGGGAACCCGGCGAGCCGCACGAACTCGACCCATTCGACATGCCCGACGACCGCGACCCTGGTCACAGCCGTGCAGGCTATCTGCCGGTGTCTCGTTCCGTGGTCTGCTCTGTCGCTGCTGGCGGTGCGCCGCCGTGCCACCAGCAGGCGAGCACAGGTCCAGCGGGAGCATGCGAGCCCGCGATGTGGAGAGTGCCACGCGCACGCCGTGAAGGCCGGCACACCCACGGGAATCCGAGCTGGAGTGCTTGGGAATCGCCGAACCGGGTAAGTGCCAAGAAATGGCGATAACCACCCCATCCCACGCTGCACCTTCGCGGCCCCGGAGCGTCAAGCCTCTGACGCCGCACGAAACCGAGCTCCTGTTCCGCCGCTGGCAGCGCCACGGCGACCGGGCCGCTCGCGACGAGCTCGTCGAGCGATTCCTGCCGCTGGCGCGCAAGCTCGCACGGCGCTACAACGTCGGCCACGAGCCGTTCGACGATCTGCTTCAGGTCGCGAGCCTCGGTCTCGTCAAGGCCGTCGACCGGTTCGACTGCGCTCGCGGCAACGCGTTCTCATCGTTCGCGGTTCCGACGATTCTCGGCGAGCTGAAGCGCTACTTCCGTGACCACGGCTGGGCGGTTCACGTCCCGCGCGGCGCGCAGGAGCGGGCTGTCAAGGTCGAGGACGCCCAACAGCAGCTGAGCGCCAGGTCCGGACGCGCGCCGACGGTCCCTGAGCTCGCGGAGTATCTCGAGCTGAGCATCGAGGAGGTCCTCGAGTCGCTCGAGACCGCACGCGCTCACCACGCCGCCTCGCTCGACGCGCCTCACGATGACGGCGAGGGCGAGAGCGCCTCGCTGGTCGAGACGTTCGGTGACGAGGACCCGGGCCTGCGGCTCGCAGACGCGCGAATCACCGTCGGACTCGTCGCGGCGCAGCTCACCCAGCGTGAACGCGAGGTGCTTGCGCTGCGATTCGTCGATGACATGACGCAGACCCAGATCGCCGACCGGATCGGCGTTTCACAGATGCAGGTCTCCCGGATCCTGAGACGGTCCATCGCCCGGCTTAGCGAGTTGACCGAGGCTGAGACGCCAACCCGCTGAACCGAGGCCATACGGTAGTTTGGGCGGCCACGATGCGGGGCATCTGGTGATAGCCGGCGTGACCACCGAATCGCCCACTGTCCGCCTGGACCTCGAGAGTAAGCCTCAGACCCTGACGATCGTAAGGGGCATGCTCAGCGGAGTGGCGGAGTTGCTGGCGATCGATCCCGAGCTGCTCGACGACCTCAAGACCGCTGTCAGCGAGGCGTGTAACAACGTCGTCCTGCACGCCTACGGCGGCGACGCGGGTCCGATGGGCGTTCGGATGTTTGTCGACGAGCAGCAACTCCGAGTGACGGTGGAGGATCGCGGTGACGGCTTTGCGGCGGATGCCGCCAACCGGACCCAGGGGATCGGCATGTCGGTGATCCGCGCGCTCGCAGACGAGGTGAGCGTGCTCGACGGCCCCGAGGGTGGCACCGTCGTGCAGATGGAGTTCGCTGCGCAGCGCGCCGGCCGTCCGCTGCTGCAGCTGCCTAGCGTCGCAGGGCCGGATGATGTCGGGTGGGAGCTGGAGGACGTTGACGAGGTGGTCGTCTCACTGTCTCCGGTGTCATTGCTGACCGGTGTTCTTGGTCGGCTGGCGCGAACGCTCGCCGCGACCGCCCATTTCTCGCTCGATCGTTTCTCCGACGTCTACCTGGTGACCGACACGATCGCCGCCCACGCCGCGCGAGCCGCTTCAGGGACGCGGATCGATGCGCGCCTGTCGGCCGGCGAGCGGCGGCTGGAGCTTACCGTTGGCCCCTTTCGCCCGGGGGCGAGCGAGATCCTGCGCGCCTCGCGGACTGACCCCGCGCCCTCGCCGCTTGCGCTGCTCAGCGACGAGGTGTCGATTCGCGAGGCCGGCGAAGGCGAGCTGCTGCACGTGGTCGTGATCGACCACCGCAATTAGACGCCGTCCGCTGCTCGCAGCTCAGGTGCGTGACCGCAGTGCGACCGCGGCCACGTCGTCCGCGGCCTCGCCATCCCGGAACTCGGCGAGTGCGGCGCTGAGGGCGCCAAGCAGCTCGTCGGGCCTGGCGTCGGCGTGCTCGGCAAGCAGCCGCCGCAGCCGCTCGCGCCCGAAACGCTCGTGTTCGCCGACGGTCTCGGTGACGCCATCGGTGTAGAACAGGACCAGCTCGTTGCGCCCGACCCTCACCTTGTCTTCGCTCCAGTCGGCGTCTTCGAAGGCTCCGAGCAGGGGGCCTGGCGAGGGCGCCTCGGTGATCTCCCGGTCGCGGTTGACGACCAGCGCCGGCGGGTGGCCGGCCGAGCTCAGAACGAGCATGCCGTCATCAAGCCGAGCGCAGAGAGCAGTGCAGAGCGCCCCGCCCGTACGCTGGCGCAACTCCTCATCCAGCCGCCGCAGAATTGCCGCCGGCTGTGGCTCCAGCCGGCTTGCAAACCGCGCTCCGTAACGCATCAGAGCAGTCAGCGTGGCGGCCGCCACTCCGTGGCCGGTCACATCCCCGATCACCGCGATCGGCGCCGCGCCGCTGTCGAACACCTCGAAGAAGTCACCGCCGACCTCGATTCGCTGCGCGGATCCTGCGGGCTCGTAGAGCGACGCCAGCTCCCAGCCGGGGAGCTCGGGCGGATTGCTCGGGATCAGGCTCTGCTGGAGCGTCTCTGAGACACGGCTGAGCGTTGTGTGCAGGCGCGCGGTCTCGACGGCGATCGCGGCCCGCCCCGCGAGCTGCTCGGCCAGGTCGACGTCGTCGCGGGTGAGGCGGCGCTGGGACTCGGCCGTGCAGAAGGTCATCACGCCCACGGTTCGGGAACGCACCTGGAGCGGCACGATGATCGCGGAGCGGATCTCGAGCGCGCGCATGATCGTCAGGTCACCCGCATCATGGGCGACCCGCTCGAGATGGTGATCGTCGACCTCGAAGAAGTGCTCGGACTTGCCGCTGGTGACCACCCGGCCGAGGGTCGAGTCGGGGTGCAGACGTGTCAGCTGGAACTGCTTGAGGCGAGCCACCAGGGCGCGCCTGGCCGGATCCCGGTGTGCCATCGCGACGTGACCACGGGCCAGGGTCTCGTCGACGAGGTCGACGACGCACCAGTCTGCGAACATCGGCACCGCCAGCTCGGCGACGTTCTGAAGCGTCTGCTCGAGGTCGAGCGTCGATCCCAGCACGCGGCCCGCCTCGGACAGCATTCGCATCTGGACCTCTGCCGTCTTGACCGCGGTCAGGTCCTCGATCACGGTCACAGCGGCGGTCAGGTTCCCGTCGGCATCGCGGAGCCCGGCGGTCTTGAGCAGCTCCCAGCGCGACTGACCGGTGCGCCGGTTGACGGTGTGCATCAGCAGCGGCTCCGCGGGCTCGCCCCGCAGCAGCCTGACCGACGGCACGTCGCTCATCTCCAGCGGCCGGCCATGTTCGTCATGGACGATGTAGTCGGCCATGATCGAGTCCAGCGAATGTTGGAGGAGCTCCTCCAGCGTCTCGAAGCCGAGATGCTCGATCGCGGCGCGATTCGCGTACACGAGCTTGTCGTTGGGGTCGCGGATCGTGATCGCCTCCGCGAGCGTCTCCAGGAGTTCAACGAACTCCGGTCCACCCCCATTAAGGATTTGTTCTGCGAGTGCGCCGCTGCCGAGCAGTGTCAGCCTTCCGTCAGAACCTCTTCCGGTGTGTCGACGAGTCGTAAGCGCTCGGATACACCGGTCAGATCAAGCAGCCGCTGCACCTGCTGGGGGCCCCTGACCACGCTCAGCTGACGGCCTGATTCGGACAGCCGCTGGTGCGCGCTGACGATGATGCTGAGACCGGTCGAGTCCATGAATTCGAGGTCGCGGAGGTCGATCACCAGCAGCTCGGCACCCGACTGCCAGACGTCATCGAGCTCCTGCTCGAGCTGCGGGCTTGAAGCAAGATCCAGCTCACCGGTGACCGTGATGATCGCCGCTCGGCCCTCGATGCGCCGCTCAACTTGAAAATCACTCTGCACGCAGGCCCGAGCCTACTGCTAACCGGGGGTCATGTGTGCGCCAGGCTTGCCGGGCTGGCGAACCGGCAGGATGTATTTCAATATACTAGAAACAGGTGTCCTACCGACGGGCCTCGTCCGCGGGACCATCCGCCGTTTGGCGTCAGGCGACCGGGGTACCACGGTGCGGTGACCAATTTGGCCCTCCTCGGCACCGGGACGATGGGGCTGCCGATGGCCCGCAACCTGCTGGCCGCCGGCTTCGGGGTCCGGGCCTGGAACCGGTCGCTTGCGCGCGCCCGGCCACTTGAGTCCGACGGCGCCGCGGTGTTCGAGGATCCAGGCGCGGCGAGCCAGGGTTGCCCGCTGATGATCACGATGCTGAGCGACGCCGGCCCGGTGCTCGACGCCGCCGCGGAGGCCCTCCCGACAATGCAGGAGGGAGGCACGTGGCTTCAGATGAGCACGATCGGCACTCCCGGAATCCAACGGTGCGCCGAGCTGGCCGAGCCGTCGGGCGTCACCCTGATCGACGCGCCGGTGCTCGGCACCCGCGCGCCCGCCGAGCAGGGCCGGCTGGTGATCCTCGCCTCGGGCCCCGAGGCGAGCCGTGCCGTGTGCGAGCCGGTGTTCGAGGCCGTCGGATCGCGGACGATGTGGGTCGGCGAGGCCGGAGCGAGCACGCGGCTGAAGATGGTCATCAACGGCTGGATCGTCGGTCTGGTGTCGGTGCTGGCCGAGACGCTCGTGCTTGCCGAGACGCTCGACGTCGACCCGGCGCTGTTCTTTGAGGCAATCGAGGACGGTCCCCTCGATCTGCCGTATGCGCGGGTCAAGGGAGCAGCGATGATCAAGAGATCCTTTGAGGACGCCTCGTTCCGGCTCGCCTTGGCGCGCAAGGACGCGGACCTGCTGCTGGCCGCGGCCGGCGACGCCGGGCTCGAGCTTGGAGTGATGGCCGCCGTCGTCGAGCGCCTGCGGGCGTCCGAGGCGGCCGGCCACGGTGACGAGGACATGGCCGCCGTCTACCGCGCCAGCGAGCCCCGCGGCTAGCAGACCACAGGCGGCCGATCAGCCGAGCCGAGCTTCAGGCGCAGATCTCCTGGAGCCTCTGCAGCGAGCGCCGCAGGAGCCGTGAGACCTGCATTTGCGAGACGCCGACGCGCTCGGCGATCTCGGTCTGAGTCAGGTCCTCACTGAAACGGAGGAACAGGATCTCACGCTCGCGCCTGGGCAGATGCTGAGCCGCGGCAAAGATCGTCGCCTGGTCATCGATCATCCCCAACCGCCCATCCTCATCACCGATCGCCTCGAGCCGGCTGATCGCCGAGTCGCGGTCAGTCTGGCGTGGGGCGTCGAGGGACACGGTGTCAAACGCCTCGCCGATCTGAAGGCCGTCAAGCACCTCTTCGGCGCTGCACTCCAGATACTCGGCGAGCTCGAGGACCGTTGGCACACGGCCACGGCGTGCAGCGATCTCGCGCCGCGCGTCGCCGATCTTGCGGGCGCGCTCCTGGGCGCCTCGATCGACGTGCAGCGCCCACGCGGTATCGCGGAAATAACGCTTCAGCTCACCGACGATCGTCGGCACCGCGAAGGATGTGAACGCGAATCCTCGATCCGGGTCAAACCGCTCCACGGCCTTGACGAGACCGAGGCTCGCGACCTGGACGAGGTCGTCATAGGGTTCGTTGGACGCCACGTATCGGCGCGCCAGCTTGCGGGCTAGAGGCAAGAAACGCTCGATCAGCATCTCCCGTGCACGCTGGTCACGGTGGTCGCGCCAACGCCTGAACAGCTCGGGCGAGCTGACACTCCTTGCCAATGGCTCGGTGGTCTGTATAACCGCCATCGCCACCTCCAAAAGTTGCAGACCCCGCCGTTCTATCACACCGCGAACAGGGTCGCGATCGGTTCGGCGCGAATGTAATCCGGGCTACCGGTCCCGCGCTGGCGAAAATGCGCTGGATACGGCTCGATTCGAGCCCGTCACGCGGAGTTGCACCACCGGGCGGGTCCGGCACGGGCGGTGGAGCGAACCTCGACACGGGTATAGGTTGAAATACTGGAGACGATGGGCGATAACGGCTACACCTCCGAGCTCGCGCGCACGCTGGCGCCGGATGTGCTGCAGCGCTTCCTGCGCTACGTGCAGATCGACACGCAGTCAAAACGAGATCGCGACCGCTCGCCGAGCACGCCCGGCCAGCTCGATCTCGGTCGGTTGCTGGTCGACGAGCTGCTGGCCGCCGGGCTCGCCGACGCCTCGCTGGATGAGAACGGGTACGTGACCGCGACGCTGCCGACCAGCGGTGCCACCGAGCAAGTGATCGGGCTGATCGCCCACATGGACACCACCCCCGATGCTCCCGGCGCCGGCGTCGAGCCGATCGTCCACCGCGACTACGACGCGAAGGTTCTCGAGCTGCCCCGGGGCGGAACCAGGCTTGACCCGGCCACGATGCCCGAGCTGCTCACCAAGCGCGGCCACGACATCGTCACCTCGAGTGGCGACACGCTGCTAGGAGCCGACGACAAGGCCGGCGTCGCGGAGATCGTCGCGGCGGCCGCGTACATGGCGGCCCATCCGGAGCTGCCGCGGCCGACGCTGCGGATCGCATTCACCCCCGATGAGGAGATCGGCGAAGGGGCGACCCTGTTTGACATCGAGCGCTTCGGAGCCTCGTGCGCGTACACGCTCGACGGTTCGGAGGCCGGGGAGCTGCAGGACGAGACGTTCTCGGCCTATGAGCTGACCGCGACCGTCCGCGGTGTTGACGTCCATCCAGGCCAGGCGACGGGCAAGCTTGTCAACGCGGTCCGGATCGCGGCCCAGATCGTGGCTGCGTTGCCGAGCGACGGCCTGTCGCCCGAAACGACCTCCGGACGCGAGGGGTTCATCCATCCGCATTCGCTCTCGGGAACACCCGGCGAGGCGCGGATCCGGGCGATCGTGCGTGACTTCGACGAGCAGCGGCTCGACCAGCATGTCGAGTTGTTCGAGCGCACCGTCCAGGATGTGCTCGCCAAGTACCCGCGGGCGCGGGTCGAGGTTGACGTGCGTCGCCAGTACCGCAACATGCGCTCCTACATCGAGGCGGTTCCGGAGATCGTCGAGGCGGCCGAGCGGGCGATCCGAGCCGAGGGGATCGAGCCGATCCGAAACCCGATCCGGGGTGGGACCGACGGCTCGCGGCTGAGCGAGATGGGGCTTCCGACCCCGAACCTGTTCACCGGCGGCCACGAGTACCACTCGGTGCGCGAATGGGCGTCGGTCAATGACATGGCCTCGGCCGCCGCGACGATCATTCGCCTCGCGGACGTCTGGACGCGGGTCGGCGAAGTAATCTCAGCCGGGTGAGCGCCCAGGGCGTAAGCTCGCTGGCCTCGCTGGACGGCGACATCATGCCCGCAGCCGAGGCGACGATCCCTGCCACCGACGAGGGGCTGATCCGCGGTGACGGGGTGTTCGAGGTCGTCCGCGTGTACGACGGCCGGCCATACGCGTTTGAGCGCCATCTCACGCGGCTGCAGCAGTCGGCCGAGAATCTCCGTCTCGAAATCGACGTCGAGGCGGTCAGGTCCGACGGCCACCGCCTGCTCGCGCACGCCGGCCCGGGGCCCGACCATGAGCTGCTGCGGATCGTGCTCACGCGCGGTGGGCGCCGGCTGCTGTTGACCGAGCCGCTGCCGCAGACGCCCGACCGCCTGCGGCTGATGTCGATCACCTACGCCCCGACGCGGATCCTCGACGGGGTCAAGTCGCTGTCGTACGCGGCCAACATGCTGGCCGGGCGGCTCGCACGCGAGCGGGGTTACGACGATGCGCTGCTCGTCACGCCGCACGGCCGGGTGCTCGAGGCGCCGACGAGCTCCGTCTTCTGGGTCGATCAGGGCGAGATCTTCACGCCCCCGCTCGACGAGCACATTCTCGCCTCGATCACCCGGGCGGTGGTGATCGACGTCGCCGGCGCGCAGGAGCGCGTGTGCTCGCTGGAGCAGCTGCTCGGGGCCGCCGAGGTGTTCATCGCCTCGACGACGCGCGAGGTCCAGCCGGTGGTGGCGGTCGACGAGCAGAGCTTCCCCGCCGACGGCGACCTCACCGCTCGCACCGCAGCGGCGGTCAGCGAGCGAATTCGGTCAGAGCTGCACGAGTGAAGATCCTCACCGTAATCGGCAACCGCCCTCAGTTCATCAAGGCGGCGGCTGTCTCGCCGAGGCTGCGCGAAGTCCACGAGGAGCTGCTGGTCCACACCGGGCAGCACTTCGATGATCGTCTGTCGGCGATCTTCTTCGCCGAGCTTGGGCTGCCGGCCCCCGACGAGCAACTCGGGGTCTCGCTGGGCTCGAGCACCTCGCAGACGGCGCGCATGCTGATGGCGCTCGAGCCGGTGCTCGCGCGCGCCGCGCCGGACGCGGTGCTCGTCTACGGGGACACGAACTCGACGCTCGCGGGCGCGCTGGCGGCCGCCCTGATCGAGACCCCGGTCGTCCACGTCGAGGCCGGCATGCGCTCATTTGACCGTTCGATGCCCGAGGAGCTCAACCGGGTGCTGGTCGATCATGCGAGCGCGCTGTTGTTGTGCTCGAGCGAGGTCGCGATGACCAATCTTCGCCACGAGGGCGTCGCCGGCGTCTCGGAGCTGGTCGGCGACGTGATGGTCGACGTTGCGCTCAAGGCCCAGTCGCGGGCCCGGGAGCGGACTGACCTGGTCGCGGCCCACGGCGTGTCGCCCGGGGGCTATCTGCTGGCGACGGCCCACCGGGCTGGCAACGTCGACGACGCGACACGGCTCCAGCGCCTGGTCGGGGTGCTGTCCGCGATGCCGCTGCCGGTTCTGCTGCCGCTGCACCCGCGGACCGAGGCGAGGCTGAGGGCGGCGCGGATGCTCGAGGCGCTGCGGGCGACGCCCGGCGTCATGCTGACCGAGCCGCTTGGATATTTCGAGCTGATGGCGCTGCTGTGCAATGCCAAAGCGGTGCTGACCGACTCGGGCGGGCTGCAGAAGGAGGCTTATCTGGCGGGCATTCCGTGCATCACGATGCGACCGAGCACGGAGTGGACCGAGACAGTCGAGCAGGGGTGGAACGTGCTGGTGGATCTCGACGCGCAAGCCGCACTCGCGGCGTTGGAGCGCCGGCCGCCGCTGACGCGCCCGGAGCTGTACGGAGACGGCCGGGCGGGGGAGCGTGTCGTGGCGGCGCTTACACTGCTGTCGCGATGAGGGCCAAGCACGTCTCGGGCACCGGATGAGCGCGCCGCTGCGCATCGGCGTCACCGGGCTGGGCTACTGGGGTCCGAACCTGGCACGTAACTTCGCCGGGATCTCGCGATCGGAGCTGGCCTACTGCTGCGACGTTTCCGAACAGGCTCGCGCCCGAGTCGCGCCGCTTTTCCCGGGGACGCGGCTGACCGGCGAGCTCGACGAGCTGCTCGAGGATCCGACGCTCGACGCGATTGCGCTCGCGACGCCGGTCCCGACCCACGCCGAGCTCGCGGTCAGGGTGCTGCGAGCGGGCAAGCACTGCTTCGTCGAGAAGCCGCTCGCACAGTCAGTCGACGATGCCGAGCAGGCGGTCGCCGCGGCCGAGGAGGCCGGGAAGGTCCTGATGGTCGGCCACCTGCTCGAGTATCACCCGGGGATCGCAAAGCTCAAGGAGCTGGCCGACTCGGGCGAGCTCGGCGATCACATCTATTACATCTACGGCAACCGGCTCAACCTCGGCAAGCTGCGCGCGGACGAGAACGCGCTCTGGAGCCTCGGTGCCCACGATGTCTCGGTCGTGCTGCATCTCGCGGGTGAGGAGCCCAGCGAGGTCGTCGCGCACGGAGAGGCGTATGTCCGTGACGGCGTCGAGGACGTTGTCTTCTGCTTCATGCGCTTCCCGTCGGGTCTGTCGGCGCACCTGCATCTGTCATGGCTTGATCCACACAAGGAGCGTCGCTTCACGATCGTCGGGTCGAGGCGGATGGCGACCTTCGATGACATGGAGCTCGAGCGCAAGCTGACGCTCTACGACAAGGGATTCGACGAGGACGCCCGCGGGTACGGCGAGTACATCACTCGCAGTGGAGACATCTTCTCGCCCCGGATCGGCAACGAGGAACCGCTTCGGATCGAGTGCGAGCACTTCGTCGAGTGCGCGCTGACGGGCGCGAGACCGCGCTCGGACGGAGCCAGTGGCCTGAGGGTCGTGCGAGTGCTCGAGGCACTGCAGCAATCGCTCGAGAGCTCGCGCCGCGGGAGCCCGGTCAGTGGTGGCTGACGAGACAACGCACGGTGCCCATGTCTGGCCGAGCGCGTCGCTCGCCGATGACGTGCTGCTGTCGCCCGGCGCGGTCGTCTACGGAGATGTGACCGTCGGGGCCGGGTCGACCATCGGCGTCGGAGCGGTGATCCACCCCGGGACGCAGATCGGCGAGCGGTGCGTGATCGAGGACGGCGCGGTGCTGGGCAAGCGACCGCGGTTGCGTCCGGGATCGAGCGCCGCCGGCGAGCAGGGCGGGCCGGCGATCGTCGCCGCCGACGTCACGATCTGCGCCGGGGCGGTCGTCTATGCGTCGGCCTCGATCGCCGCCGGGGCGATCATCGGCGACCAGACGCAGATCCGCGAGCGCAGCGTCGTTGGCCCCGGATCCGTCGTCGGCCGGGGGTCGACGATCGACTTCGACGCGCTGATCGGCGAGCGGGTCCTGATCCAGACGCTGGTCTACGTGACCGCCGGCACGGTGGTCGAGGACCACGTATTCATCGGCCCCGGCGTCACCATGACCAACGACGATGCGATGGGCCGCCACCCGCCCGGCGAGCCGCTCGCCGGACCGACGCTGAGGCGCGCCTGCCGGATCGGCGGCGGTGTGGTCCTGACGCCGGGCGTCGAGATCGGCGAGGAGGCGTTCGTGGCGGCGGGCGCCGTCGTGACTCGGGACGTCGCCGCGCGCGACGTGGTGATAGGGGTCCCGGCGCGGGTGATCAGAAAGGTCGGAGACGAGGACCTGATCGAGCGCTTCTAGCCGGCGGGCGGGCGCGGCGGCCCGCCATTGGCGGCGACCGTGGTCGAGCTCGCGATGTCGGTCCAGATCACCTGCTCACGTCCGGGCCCGACCCCGATCAGGGTGATCGGCACACCGACGAACTCGGCCACGAAACGCAGGTATTCGCGGGCCGTGTCGGGAAGCTCGGATTCCGACCGGCACCCGCTCAGATCCGCGGTGAAGCCGGGCAGCTCGACGTACTCGCCGGCGGCGTGGTGGAGCACCGTCTGGTGGTAGGGGAAGTAGTCGAACTCGGCGCCCTCGGCACCGCGATAGCGGGTGCAGACGCGAATCGGATCAAAGCCGCTGAGCACGTCAAGCTTGGTGATCGCCAGCGCGGTCAGCGAGTTCAGCCGCGCGGCGTAGCGGAGCGCGACCAGGTCGAGCCACCCGACCCGCCGCGAGCGACCGGTCGTGGTCCCGTACTCGCCACCCCGTTCGCGCATCTCGTCGGCGAGCGAGCCGTCGAGCTCGGTCGGGAACGGTCCGGCGCCGACTCGCGTCACGTATGCCTTGGCGACGCCCCACACCTCGTCGATGTCCTTCGGCCCGACGCCGGCGCCGATGCAGGCCGCGCCCGCGACCGGGTTGGAGGACGTGACGAACGGATACGTGCCGTGATCGATGTCGAGCAGCGCTCCCTGGGCGCCCTCGAAGACCACCATCTGATCGTTGTCGAGCCGCTCGAGCACGAGCCTCGACGTGTCGGCGATGTAGGGCTCGAGCACGTGGCCGTAGGTCAGGTACTCGTCGGTCATCGACTGCAGATCGAGCGCTGGGTCCTTGGCGAACGGACGCAGCGACAGTCGCTTGGGCTCGAGCGCGGCGAGGATCTTCTTCTTCAGGATCTTCTCGTCGAGCAGGTCCTGCACCCGGATTCCCAGCCGGGCGGCCTTGTCGGCGTAGCAGGGGCCGATCCCGCGGCGGGTGGTCCCGATCTCGAGCTTGCCGAGCTTCGCCTCACCGGCGTGGTCGAGCATCAGGTGGTAGGGCATGATCAGGTGGGCGTTGGCCGAGATCCGCAACGCGCGGGTGTCGACGCGCCGGCGGCGCAGCTCGTCGAGCTCGTCGGTCAGCACCTTGGGATCGATCACTACCCCGTTTCCGATCACGCACAGCTTGCCGGGATGAAGGATCCCCGACGGCATCAGATGGAGCTTCCAGGTCTGGCCGTTGCGAACGATCGTGTGGCCGGCGTTGTTGCCGCCCTGAAAGCGCACGACAGCGTCTGCCCGCTCGGCGAGCATGTCGGTGACCTTCCCTTTTCCTTCGTCGCCCCATTGGGCGCCGACGACCACGATTCCTGGCATCGCCGGATCAGTGTACGGCGGCCGTCGGGGGCGCTCGGCTGGCGGGACGCCGACCCAGCGTGTGGACCGGCTCGCGGGACGCCGACCCAGTGCGTGGACTCGGCTCGCGGGACGCGGGTCCGCAGTCCATGGCAACCTCGGTGGCCATGGATCAGACCCCCGCCCCGGGATCGATCGAGGCCGTCGTGTTCGACATCGGCGGCGTGCTGCTCGACTGGGACCCGCGCTACCTGTACCGCAAGCTGTTTGACGACGACGACGAGATGGAGCGCTTCCTGGAGGAGATCTGCACGCTCGAATGGCACTCGGCGCATGACCTCGGCGTCCCCGCCAGCCGGTCGACCGCCGAGTTGGCGATCGCCCACCCCGAGCACGCCGAGCTGATCAGCGCCTGGGCGACTCGCAGCGAGGAGATGATCGCGGGCGAGATCTCAGAGGTCGTGCAGGTGCTCGCGGAGCTCAAGCGGGCCGGATTGCCGTGCTACGCGCTGACCAACATGGAGGCCGAGACCTACCCGCTCCGTCGCGAGCGCTACGAGTTCATGGGCTGGTTTGACGGCACCGTGGTCTCGGCGCACGAGGGGATCGCCAAGCCCGACCCCGAGATCTTCCGCCGCCTGCTGGGGCGGTTCGGTCTGCACGCCGAGCGGACGGTGATGATCGACGACTCGGCGGCGAACCTCGAGGCGGCACGGTCGCTGGGGATGAAGACCGTCCACTTTCGGTCGGCGGCCGGGCTTCGCGGCTGGCTGGTGGCGGCGGGTCTGCTGTCGGCTGACGGCGCCCTGCCCGATTGATTGCCTGCCCTTACCGGGTCTTCCAGGCTCGGGGGACTAACGACATCCGGTAACCGACGCCGTGCACATGCCGGCGCCACAGGTGGACTTGGGCGGGTCGGTGTCCACGCACACGTTGGCGCACTTGACGTGCACCCGCGTCAGCGTCACCGGGTGGCCGGCGAAGGTCTGCGGATACGTGACCGTGATCGTGGACGGACTGGTCGACGTGTTCTGGCTGATGGTCACGCCCGGTAGGCAGTCCGGGCTCACGCTGACGCAACCGGTTTGGTTCAGATCGCAATTGGTGCCCGGGGTGGCGAACGTGCCTCCGCATACGGTCGGCTCGCCGGGGGAGAACTTCTCCCGGTAGCACGTCCCGTTGACATTGAACAGGACGGCGACGTAGGAGAGGCTCGTGAGCGAGCTCGCGGCGCCGTATGCCGGTGTTGCCAGGGACGCCACCAGTGGGGCCGCGAAGGCGGCGCCGCCTAACACCGCTGCGCGCCGCAGCGCCTCGCGGCGAGAGACTCCGGCGCCTGCCGGTGGCGCGACGATGAGGTCCTTGGCCTCGAGCTCGGCAAGCGCGAGTTCAACGGAGGACACATCCACCGGCTCGCCCAGCTCTGCGCTCGCGATCGCCGCGAGATCAACCACCGACGTGCGCCCGTCCGCGGCAGCAAACACCGCAGCGGCAAGCGGCGCAAGGCAATGCGCCTCGGTCGACACGCCGTCGTAGATGATCATTTCGGCGCCGATCGTCTCCGTCACGAGTCCATTCGATCGCGCCAATGGAAGATGATCCGACGTATTCATTTTGACCTCTTGAGAAGATTCCTGTCTTGCCAGGCTTCGCCCGGGCGGGATCCGACACGCGCTGCATCCATACGACTGTTATCGGTCCACAACCATCTCTACATTAGCCGCGCTCAGAGGGCATAAGCAGAGATTGGGCGATCTCTTCGCCCTCGCCACGTTCGCTTTCGAGCACTTCGGCATCTTCGAGTGCGCGTCGCAGGACCGCCACCGTCTGCTCGGGGCGGTCGCGCATTGCGACGGCGTGCTCGAGGAGCGCCAAGACAGCCTGTCCAGCTGAAAGTCGCCGCGGAGTCCACGACCCACCCGGGCGGTAGGCCGTTATGACGACGAGCCCCACGGGCACGGGCTCCTCGCCCGCCTCGCCACCCAGCTCCTCGGGAGTGAGGGTCGGGCGGTGCATCCCGGTTGGGTCGCGCAACGTCAGCGGTTCGCGGTAGGGCCTGAGGAGTCCATCTTCGCCGAAGATCGCGTATTCGTCGGAGTAGTAGATGGCTCCCGAGCGCACGAGCAGGGCAACCAGCGTGCTCTTCCCGCTGAACGAGTGGCCGGGGATGACGATCCCGCGACCGTTGTGCGCCACCGCTCCTGCGTGAACGAACACGAGATCGTGCGCGTGGTGGCCGATGAACCGCCGGAGCTGCAACCGCAGCAGCCCAATCGCCATGTCGACGTCGGCGCACGATGTCTCCAGTCCATCCCCGTCCCGCACTCGATAACCGGCGGAGTTGTCGCGCAAGATGGCGAAGCGCCATTTGAGCGACTCCTGGCGGTCGCCCGCCCCGGCGGGGATCCACCCGGCAGGCAAGCCGGCGACGATCCGTTCGAGAATGTCTTCGTCGGGCACGCTCAACGCCAAGCGGGCGCCGTATGCCTCGACGACGATCGTCGGGCAGTCGTCAGAGGACGCGTCAGGAATCGCAGGATCGTAGCCGCTAGCCGGCTGGCTACGATGAGCCTATGGACCCGGCCGTGCTGGCGGCAAGCGTGCCGGTGGCCGCGCTGTTTGCGGTACTGGGGGCCGACGCGCTCGAAGAGCTCGGACAGCAGACAATCGACTGCGCTGCAAAGGCCGACGAGACGTGGAAGCAGCCGAGCCCGGTCGTCTAACGCCGGCACAGGCGGCGGCACAGCGGCTGCGGATCGACTACGCGACCGCTGAGGTGTTGCGGCGGTTCGAGGCGGCGGGCCTCCAGAGCATCCTGCTGAAGGGCGCGGCGGTCGTGCGCTGGCTCTATGAGCCTGACGAGCGACGTGCGTACGCGGACTGCGATCTGCTGGTCTCACCCGATTCGTTCGCCGACGCTTGCGAGGTCCTCTCTCGGCTTGGGTTTGAGCCAGAGTTGGAAGACGCGCAGATGCCCGGGTGGTGGCAAGAGCATGGTGTCGAATGGCTTCGCACCTCAGATGGCACTGCCGTCGATCTGCACAGGACGCTGGCAGGCGCTCGCGCTGCACCCGAGCTGGTCTGGGCCGTCTTGTCGCGACGGACTCAGCCGATCGAGGTGGCCGGTTTCCAAGGGCGGTCGCTCGACGTTCCAGGGCTCATCCTGCACCTCGCGCTGCACGTGGCGCAACATGGTGGCCTGGGACGCCACGTGCGCGAGCTCGAACTCGCAATCGCGCGCACCGATGAGCAGATGTGGCAGGCGGTCGCGCACCTCGCGGGCGAGATTGACGCGGGCGCCGCCCTCCGTACGGGGCTGGGATTTGTCGCCTCCGGACCTGCGCTCGCCGACAGGCTGGGCTTGCCCGAGCCGGATGTCGAGGAACTGCTTGCCGCCAAGGGGTTCGCCGATGCCCTGACCGTTGCGCGTTTTGCCGAGTCCGGTCTGGTCGATCGCCTCTCAATCATTCGACACAAGGTCCTACCGCCCGCGACCTTCATGCGGAAGTGGTCTCCGCTCGCCCGGCGCGGCCGGCTCGGGCTCGTGGCTTCGTATCTGTGGCGCCCAATCTGGTTGCTCCGCCGCGCGCCGCTCGCGCTGCGCCAATGGCGCGCTGCGAGGCGGGTGGCACAGGGCAGATCCTCAGAATGACTGCGCGCCCGGCTGTGGCGGGCGCCCTACCTCGGATCCATCCGCCGATCGTCGCCGAGCAGCGGCAGCTCGTCACACATCTGGGTCAGGCGTGAGACCGTGCGGGCGGTGATCTGCTCGCACAGTGCTTGGCGGTCGAGGATATTGGTGGTGATCACGATCGAGCGCTCGTCCTGGTAGCGGCCGTTGACGATCGAGTAGAGCTCCTCGAGCACCCAGTCGGTCGTTCGCTCCGCGCCGACGTCATCGATGTGGAGCAGGTCGACCTCGGTGAGCCGGTCGA
This sequence comes from uncultured Solirubrobacterales bacterium, assembly GCA_963770885.1. Taxonomy (GTDB): domain Bacteria; phylum Actinomycetota; class Thermoleophilia; order Solirubrobacterales; family Solirubrobacteraceae; genus Palsa-465. Next base: position 411,815 of record CAVYRI010000012.1, read on the forward strand.
GCAGGGCAACGTGGGACCGCTCGGCGCGATGGGTGTCACGGATCTCGTTCAGCAGCCGTGGCAGCGAGTAGATCGCGACCGACCGCCCCGCCTTCAGCGCCGACCGGGAGACCAGCATCGCGAGCGTGGTCTTGCCGGTTCCGGGCGGCCCCATGAACCACAGCCCCCGGCCGGCGTCGAGCTGGTCCTCGATCGTGCTCGCGTACCGGCGAGTGGCGGCGACGATCGCGGGGTCGATCTCGCTGACCGGCGGCCGGTCAAACGACACGTCCCGGTAGCGGCGGGGGATCACCGCCGACAGGCTGCGCGCCTTCGCGCGCGCGACCCGCTGGGGGCGGCAGCGGCAGTCAAAGGCAGTGTTGGTCTCCTCGTCATAGAGGAAGCCGCTGCCGTCGCAGAGGTCGAACGGGCACGCCTGAAGCCGCTCGGATGCAGTCACGGCGCTCACTGGGCGAACCGCTCCCCGGCGTAGTTCATGAACTTCGGATACTCCTTCTGGAAGGTCAGCACGACGTCACCGATCGGTCCGTTGCGGTGTTTGGCGATGATGATGTCCGCCTCGCCGGGGCGCTCGGACTCCTTCTCGTAGTACTCCTCGCGGTAGATGAACATCACGAGGTCTGAGTCCTGCTCAATTTGGCCGGATTCTCGTAAATCGGACAGAATGGGCTTCTTCTCGCCGCCCCGCTGCTCGACCGCGCGACTGAGCTGCGACAGCGCGATCACCGGCACGTTGAGCTCGCGGGCAAGCCCCTTGAGGCCACGGCTGATCTGGCCGACCTGCTCGACGCGGCTCTCGACGCGCCCCTCGTGGCGCATCAGCTGCAGGTAGTCGATGATGATCAGGCCGAGGCCGCCGTCGATCTTGCCGTGCAGGCGGCGGGCCTTGGCGCGGACCTCGAGCACGCCCGTGTCGCTCGAGTCATCGACGAACAGGGGCGCCTCGGAGAGCCGCTGGCAGGCCTCGAGGATCTTCGGCCACCGCTGCTCGGCGACCTTGCCCCGCCGCAGGTCCTCGCCCTTGATCCGCGCCTGGGAGGCGACGAAGCGCTGGGCGAGCTCAGACTCGGACATCTCCAGGGAGAACAGCGCCACCGGGAAGCCGTCAAGCACAGCGTTCTCGGCGATGTTGGCGACCAGGGCCGACTTGCCCATCGAGGGTCGCGCCGCGATCACGACCAGGTTGCCGGGCTGGAAGCCACCTGTCTTCTCGTCGAGGTCCTTGAAGCCCGACGGGGTGCCGGTCAGCGGCGTCTTGGCCACCGAGAGGCGATGGAGCTTGTCCGTCTCCTCGTGGAGGATGTCCCCGATCGAGCGGATCTTCTTCTGGCGGTCGTCGTGGGCGACCTCGAGCACGGACCGCTCGGCACGCTCGACCAGGTCACGTGCCGGCGCCTCGCGGGAGAGGACGCTCGCCTGGATCTCGTAGGACGTGGTCAGCAGCGCCCGCATCTGGGCGTTGTCGCGCACGATCCGGCCGTACTCGCGCGCGTGGCCCGCGGCCGGAACCCAGCCGGCGAGCTCGTCGATCGCCTCGACTCCGCCGACCTCGTCGAGCTTGCCGTCCTGCCTGAGCGTCTCGGAGACCGTCAGGTGGTCGATCTTGCGGTCGTTCTCGTACAGCTCGAGCATCGCCGCGAAGACCATCCCGAACTGCTCGCGGTAGAAATGCTCGGGACGCAGCTGCTCGTCGACGAGCAGGCCATGGAGGTGGCGCTCGTCGAGCAGCACCGCGCCCAGAACGGACTTCTCAGCCTCGAGGTTGTGGGGCGGAACGGCGATGTTCTGGACGGTGCTCATCGGTCGGTCGAATATAAGTTCGGCGGCGGCGTCTGTGACAGGTTCGTTCCCGCTCGGTGCGAGAGGTTTGTTCTTGGGACGTTCTCTCGGGTGAGGCGAGGTCGCCGCCATGCGGCCCGGGGTGCTGGGGTTGGGTGCGGAACCGCTGCTGGGGCGCCGACGACGCGACCGGGCCGATGGCGGGACCTGCGCCCCACCCGGATCAACCGCTTGCAACTCCGCCCAAGCGGACTCCTCGTCCCAGCGCCTTTGTGTCTCCCACCCCTTTGGAGGGGGGTCTCAACCAGGCGTGTCAGGGACCATGGTCGCCGTTGCCCCGCTCTCAAGGGGAGCAGGGTCGCGGTCCCGCGCAGGTCGCATCGTCAGCGCCCAGTACCACGCATCGCGCCCCAACGCATCCTGCGCGGGAACCGCTGGCCCTACTCCCCTAAAACGCGAACGCTAAGCCGCCACGACCATGGTCTTGACCGCCGCCGTCACTTCGTCGGCGATCTCGACCACCACCATGTAGGTGCCGACATTACGGATCGGCTCCTCGAGGTGGATCTTGCGTCGGTCGACGCGGATCCCGCGGGCGTCGCGGATCGCGTCAGCGATGTCCTGCGTGGTGACCGAGCCGAACAGCCGGCCGTCGTCGCCGGCCTGCTGCGGAATCGTCAGCACCGTGCGGCCGAGCACGGCAGCGCTCTCACGGGAGCGCTCCTCGGCCTCACGCACGGCCCGCTCGGCATCATCGCGGCGCTTCTGAGCAAGCTTGATCGAAGAGGTCGTCGCGGGCTCGGCGAGCTTTCGCGGCACCAGGTAGTTGCGCAGGTAGCCGGCGGACACGTCGACGACCTTTCCGCGCTCGCCGAGCGACTCTACGTCTTCAAGAAGGATCGCCTGGGGCATCCGGGACGGTCCCCCGATCAGCGGTCGCGATCACGGTCGCGATCGCGGTCACGATCACCACGGCCGCCCCGGTGCTCGCTTCCCTCAGCGACGTACGGGAGCAGCGCAAGCTCGCGCGCACGCTTGACCGCGCGCGCGACCTGGCTCTGATGACGGCGGCACGCACCGGTGATCCGCCGCGAGCGGATCTTGCCGCGCTCGGATATGAACCGGCGCAGCATGGACACGTCCTTGTAGTCCACCTGATCGATCTTGTCGCGGCAGTACGGGCACGACTTGCGACGGGTCGTTGTGATCCCGCCCTTTCGGTCGCGCCGGCGTACCGGTCGTCTGCGCTGCTTTGCCACTTCGATTCAGCCTAGCTGGTTGTTTTTGAGAGCGCGGAGTTTGCTCTAGAACGGAATGTCTTCGTCTGCTCCTGCGCTCACCGGAGTGCGCTCAAAATCGCCGGTATCAATCGGGACGTCGCTCTCCGTCGCGCGCACGCTGCTCGAGAACCCGTTCCCGTTGCCAGCGTCGTCACGCCCGCCGAGGAACTGCACGGATTCAGCGATGATATCGACCGCTTGGCGCTTTTGTCCCTCGGGGCTGGTCCACTCGCGCCAGCGCAGCCTGCCGTCGACCGCGACCGGGCGTCCCTTGCTGAGGTACTTGGCGCAGTTCTCGCCCTGCGCGCCCCACACGGTGACGTCGAAGTAGTTGGGCTGATCCTCCCACTGATTGGTCTCCGGATTGCGCCGCCGGCCGTTGCATGCGATCCGCAGCGAGCACACCGACGTGCCGGTCGACGAGACCGAGCTGAGATCCGGATCCTTCGTCAGGTTCCCGGTGATGATCACCCGGTTTATGTTCGTGCCTGCCATTGCTCGAGGCTCCTTTCCCGAGGAAGTTGAAAGCTCCTCACCGAGTCTATGGCGAGGGCAGACGGCTACCTCGGCAGTCAGCGGAAAATGGTCGGAAACGTTTCAGTTCGGTACCCGTCCGAGCACACGCCGTCACGCTTTCGTGTGAAAGCGCTGCGCGACCGACCGCTCGGGCTCTACCGCGCTGGGCCGAGAGTCCCTGGACTGCTCGTCTAGCTCACCGGATCACGAGCGTCAGCGGGGCATTTGACCTGCTCGATCCCCGACAGACCGTGCTCCGGGCTGAACGCGAACGTGTTGACGTCGATTTCGAAGCAACGAGTGCTCCAGGGCACGTCGATCCTCGCCAGCCAATGAGACCCGGATGAATGGTCGACGACCCTGTAGTCGCAGCCCTTGTGGCAGTGATAGCCCTCAAGGGCCGACAGCACCGTCCGCGCGTCTTGGTGGGCACGGGCGGCGTCGGACTCCAGCCAATTCGTCACGTGGCGGTCCCGCATGTAGATCCAGGCGACCAAGAATGCACTCGCGGCCAGCAGCGCGACGGTTACGCCGAGCCACTTCATCCGCGCAGCACCTTGAAAGCCTGCACTTCCCGCTGGCCATCACGAGCGCGGACGAGCGGGCCGATCGCGTCCAATCGCGATCCCAGCGAGGGAGTCGCGGCGCCATCCTCGAGCCGGACGATCACCAGGTGAAAGTCGCCGATGACGGCCACGTGGACTTCTCCCCGAGCCGGTCCATGAGTGGTGCTGATGACTCGCCCTTCGATTCGCGCGCAGTACGCGAGGCGCTCGCGGTCCAAACGGACTTCACCCTTCGAGCACCAGCGCTCCCAGGCTGGACCGGTCTCGAGCTGGGCTTGGGACGGCCTGTGAGCCACGATATCCAGCGAACCCTGCGCCGATGCCACCAGGAGGCCGCTGAGGAGCAGCGCCGAGAGAGCCGCCGTGACACGCCACAGCCGCGGCCGATTCAGAGCGACGCCAATCCGCGCAACAGCGCGATGCACGGTCAGCGTCGCTCCAAGATCAGATCCGATGCGCTGCTAGAGCACCGTGTCGGTCGGCAGCAGGGGCGGAAGCGCCCGCGAGACCGCGACGGCGGCCCTGATCTCCTGTGCGCCGAGCGCACGGTCAAAGATCCGCACCTCGTCGATGCTGCCGACAAAGCCGAGGTCCTGACTCGGACAGCCCGGGTAATTGCCGATCTCCAGATCGTTCGAAGTCCGCAGTCCGTACGAGATCGGCGCCGTGTCAGGGGCGCCAGAGCCGACCAGCTGGCCATCGACGTAGAGATCGACGTTCGAGCCGTCGTACGTCCCGATCACGCTGTGCCACTTGCCGTCCCAGATGCCAGGGCCAGGGTTGGCCGAGATCGTGTAGGTCAGTCCGGCGTTGGTCGCGACGTAAAACTCGAGGCCGCCGTTCTCGCCCGTGTAGAGCCCGTAGGACCCCGCCTGGCAGCTGTTCGCGCCCTTGGCGACGATGTATTTGAAGTTGCCTGGGCTGGTACCCGCGTTGACCCACGCGCTGACGGTGACATTCGCCGGCTCGAGCGACGAAGCGTCGGGGATGTCCACCGCCGAGCCGCTGCCGCTGAAGCTGAGCCCGGTCCAGAATCGCCCCTGGGTCCAGTTGGCCCCGCCGGTCAGAGTCCCGTCATCGTTGTTGGGAAACTCGTCGTGTGCGACGGTCCCCCGTCCTTCATTCAGATGCCAGGTCCCGACTGGCAGAATATGTGCTGCCGCGGGTCCTGCCGCCAGCATCGTGATCGCGGACGCAAGGCCCGCTGCCAACTTGGTCTTCCCTAACACTTGAGCCCCCTGGGGTCGGGATTGAGCGAGGCGCGGAGTCGCGCCTTACTCGCGATAAACGTCGGGGGTGCAGCGAAGCTTGCGCTCGAGGGCGCCGCTTCGCCTTGACCGGGCTAAGACTCGACCGGCGCCGGGGCGGCAACCGCGACTGGCGGTGCGGTCTCGGGCGGCGGCGGCGTGCCGGGCAGGACCTTGATGATCCGGAAGCGAAGCACGGCGTCGTCGATCCGCAGGCTGTGTGACAGCGAGTCGATCAGCGACGGTGCGCCCTTGAACTGGATCAGGTGGTACTCGCCCTCGCGTTGGTGGTTGATTTCGTAGGCGAGCGCCCGGGTGCGCCAGTCATCATTGCGCTCCACGGTGCCGTCGCCGGTTGTGATCTGCGCCTCGACGTCGGACAGGATCTTGGCGCGCCGATCGTCCTCGACCTCGGTCGAGATGACAATCATCAGGTCATAGAGCGGTGTCTCAGCAGGCATAGCCGGGGGCCCGTTGGGCGGGCGGCGGCCGACTATAGCGGGTGCGAACATAGCTAGATCCCCGCCAAGCGCTCAGCCTCCGTCAACCAGAGCCCGCCACCAAACAACCGTGCAGGCCCGCCTCCCGGCGACCGTGCCAACCCACTCCAGTTCGCGACCCTGGCTGAGTGGGAGGACTGGCTCGAGCGCCATCATGCCGACTCGGACGAGGCGCTGGCTCAAGATCGCCAAGAAGGGCTCGCGGACGCAGACCGTCGCCTACCCCGAGGTCCTTGACGCGGCCATCTGCTTTGGCTGGATCGACGCACGTCGCAACTCCCACGACGACTCGTTCTTTCTCCAGCGCTTCACGCCGCGGGGCGCGCGCAGCAAGTGGTCACAGCTCAACCGGGCCAAGGCGGCCGAGCTGATCAAGGAGGGCCGGATGCGCCAGGCGGGCCACGACCAGATCAGCGCCGCGATCGAGGACGGGCGCTGGCACGCGGCCTACGAGCCCCAGAGCCGCGCGACGGTCCCGGACGACTTCCAGCAGGCCCTGAACGAGAACCCCGCCGCGGCCGAGTTCTTCGCGACGCTCAAGGGCGCGCGTAGATACGCGTTCCTGTACCGCCTGCACAACGTCCGTACCCCGGTCAAGCGGGCCGAGCGGATCGCGGGCTACATCGAGCTGCTCAGCGAGGGCAGGACCCTCAACTAACTCAGCTGCCGAGCTCCTTGGCCCGGATGTCGGCCAGCTGCTCGTCGATCCAGTCACCCGGATTGCGCGCAGTCACGATCGACTTCAACCCCTCGTGGCGGCGCTGGCGCTCGCGGATCGGCATCGTCAGCGCGGCGTGGATCGAGTCGGCCAACGCCTGGATGTCGAATGGGTTGACCGATAGCGCGAACTCGCCCAGCTCCTCGTGCGCGCCGGTGTTCTCCGACAGCACCGACACGCCGGCACGCTCGTTGACCATCGGCCCCTCCTTGGCGACCAGGTTCATGCCATCGAACATCGCGTTGACCATCAGCATGTCGTAGTGCTTGTAGGCCGCGACCGCCTCCTCGAGGTCGTCGCGGACCTTGAGCTGAATCGGCATCCAGTCGGGCGAGCCGTGGCGGTGGTTGACGACCGCTACCACCGCCTCGATCCGCTCGAGGTACTCGGCGTACTCGGGAACGTCGGTCCGCGACGGCATCAGCTGAGCGATGAACGTCACCTTCTCGCGAAACTCGGGGTGCTGCTCGAGGAACACGTCAAAGGCGCTGAAGCCACGCAGCACGTTCTTCGACAGGTCGGCGCGATCGACGCGCAGGATCAGGTGATCGCGGCGGCGGCGCAGCAGCTCGCCCTCGAACTCGCGCACCCGCGGGCGGTTGGCGACCGCCTGGACCGCGCTCGCGTCGATCGGCAGCGGATAGGCGCGAACCCAGACCTCGCGGTCGCCGACCTTGACGATTCCGGCGCCGAAATCGACCTCGCAGTCGGTCAGGTCCTCGCAGCACTGCAGGAAGTTGTGGCGATAGGAGCGGGTGTGGAAGCCGATGATGTCGTTGGAGAGGATGCCCTCGTAGATCTCGCGCCGGATCACCGTCGGGAGCACCCGCCAGGAGTCCGACTGGCTCCACGGAATGTGGACGAAGTGGTGCAGGAACGCGTCCGGGCGCTGGCTGCGGATCAATCCCGGCAGCGTGTACAGGTGGTAGTCGTGGACCATCACGACCGGCTTCTCGACGTCGCGCACCTCGTCGAGCACCGCTCGGGCCAGGTCCTCGTTGACGGCGTTGTAGCCGAACTCGAACGCCTCGGTCTCATTGCGGCGGATGTCGGGCGCGTTTGACAGATCCCACAGGTAGTGCTGGATGAACCACAGCATCGGGTTGGCGATGATGTTGTAGAAGCCGTCGTAGGCGTGGGCGTCGGAGGCGACGAGCTTGACGCGGTACTCGTCTCCGTCGGGCGTCGTGACCGGGAACGGCCGGCCGCCGTGGCGCTCGGCAGCGGTGACGTCCTCGTCAGTCATCGCCGAGGCGACCCACGTGACGGGTCGATGCGAGGCCAGGCCGATCAGAGCCGTCACCAGCCCGCCGGTGCCGCGCTTGATCTGCCCGCCCGGCTGGAACGTGACCGGGCCGCGATTGGAGACGAGAACGAGGGGGGTGTCAGTCGACATCGAGCAACATCGTCTCCCTACCCCAGCTCCGGGTCAAGGGCCCGAGACACCCTGTTCACGCCTCGAGTTCTTCGAACAGCTTCAGCCAGTCTCGTAGCAGCCGAGGCGTCAGGAAGCGCCGCCGGGCGCTCTCCTTGCCCGCCAGGCCGAGCCGCTTGCCGAGCGACGGATCGCCGAGGATCTCCAGCGCCCGCTGCGCACACTGCTCCACATCGGAGACCAGGAACCCGGACTCGCCGTCGGCAATCTGGAGCGGGATTCCGCCGACCGCGCCGCCGATGAACGGCCGGGCCTTCCAGATCGCCTCGGTGACCGTCAGGCCGAATCCCTCGCGCTTGGACTTCTGGATCACGACGTCGCAATGTGACTGGAAGGCATTGACCTCGATCGCGCCAACGTTATTGAGGTTGTTGAGGATATGTATGTCGGGGTCACCGTCGGCGTGCGCGACGGTCGCGTTGAAGTAGTCCCAACCCTCCGGGTCGTCGGTCGCCATCGAGCCGACCAGCGCCAGCTGGACTGACGGCATCTGCTCCTTGACGAGTCGATAGGCGTCGATCACCCCGAGCGGGTCCTTCCAGGGATCAAAGCGCGACACCTGGCACAGCAGCGGCCGGTCGATGTCGATCCCGAACTGCTGGCAGATGTAGACCGCGTCCTCGGGCGAGAAGGCCATGTTCTTGGGCGCCAGCGGGTCGATCGCCGGGGGCACGATGTGGGCTCGCCCGTCGACGCCATGCGGCACGTACTCGGGCATGTGGAAGATCGCCGCCTCGTAGGGGTCGAGGTAGGGCAGCAGCCGCTCGAGGGTCGGCTGGTTGGGGGTCGAGAGGTCGATGTGGCAGCGCCAGACCCAGTGCCTGGCTCGCTCACCGACCAGTGACGCGATCGCGGCGGGCTGCGGATCGTGGACGATGCAGACGTCCCAGTCGCCGGCCAGCTCCTGGGCGTTGATCTCGTTGAAGCGCAGCCAGGTTGCCCAGTCCTCGTCGGCCAGGCCCTGTGGGGCGCCCTGGAGCGCGTTGTGCATCAGCTTGGTGGCGTTGAAGAACTCCTCGCGGCCGTAGATCACCTGCCACTCGCACTCGAGCCCGACGTCGATCATCAGCGGCACGAGCGTGTACAGGATCTCCGACACGCCGCCGCCGAAGGCGGTCGCCGAGAGGTGAAGGATTCGCTTGCCTTGCAGCCGCGTTGCGCGCTCGCGGATCTCGTCGACGAGCGGGCGGCCGACGATGCTTGCGTAGTCGGTCAGGTGCTTCTGGGCGGCGGAGACGGGCTGCAGCATGGTGGGAAGGTGGGGACGGGTGGGTGCGTCAGAGACCCTGGTGCCCGGGACGATAAACGCCCGGTCAGCCGCGTAACTCGCGGAGCCGTTCGATGCCCGCGTCGATCGCCACGACGAGCGCTCGATGGAGCTCCGGGTTGGCTGCCGAGATCGACGACATCTGGTACGCGTGGCCTGATCCGAGCAGGCGGTGATCGTCCAGCGGCCGCCCCCAGCCGTCAGTCACGGTCCCTCCGGCCTCGCATAGGCACAACCACGGCGCCGCCAGGTCGTAGGGCGAGTTGTTGAGCACCTCGCCGTCGCCGATCCGCTCGAACTCGGCGCGGATCCCGGGCAGCTCGTCGATCAGGCGCGACCCGACCTCGATCACCGCATCGAGCTGTCCGGTCACGACCCGGGTCATCGCGAACGCCTGCGAACCGAGCTCGAACGTCCCGCCGCGCACCGACGAGCCGTCGATCAGCTCGGCGAGAACCTCGGTCGTCGGCCGCGCCGGCCGGCCGCGGAAGCCGTAGCCCCAGAACATCCGGCGCGGATCGGTGTTGGCGCTCAGATGCACGCCCTTCGAAGACGAGACGACCCCCTTCCCGCGCACTGCCAGAAACCAGTCACCGGACTTGATCTCGACCACGGACGCGGTGGTCAGGTCTCGCATCAGCGGCTGGCCGTCGCCGAGCGGCGCCAGCGCGACGGCCACGCACGCCGACTCAAGCCCGGCCATCGCCGGCCGGGTGCCGTCGATCGGGTCGACGACCAGCACGTCGGTGGCGTCATCGGGGGCGACCAGCCCGCGGTCCTCGGAGTAGTACGCGACCCGTGGCGCGCGACGCGCGAGAAACTCGACCAGCGCCGTCTCGGCGACCTCGTCGACAGCGAACGTGATGTCCCCACCCGCCCCCTCGCCGGCGAACCTGCGCCCGGCGTGCGAGCCGAGCTCGGGAACGACGCGCTCGCGTAGGCTCAATGCCAGATCGTGCACGAGCTGCCGTTGGTCGACTGGCGGGCGAGGGCCGGGGGTATTCATCGAATCGAGAAACCTACAAGGAGCTCTGAGTGAGTCAGTCCGACGCTCTACTCGCCAACAACGAAAGCTACGCCGCGTCGTTTGATTGCGCCGGGCTGCCTGTTGCGCCGGTCCGCAGGGTGGCCGTCGTCGCCTGCATGGACGCGAGGCTGAACGTGTACGGAGCGCTCGGCCTCCAGGAGGGCGACGCCCACGTGATCCGCAACGCGGGCGGTGTCGTCACCGATGACACGATCCGCTCGCTGACGATCTCACAGCGGCTGCTGGCGACCGAGGAGATCATCCTGATCCACCACACCGGCTGTGGGATGCTGACGCTCGACGAGGACGAGTTCACCGCGCAGCTGGAGGCCGACACCGGGGCCAGGCCGGCCTGGTCGGTGGAGGCGTTCGACGATCTCGAGCAGAACGTCCGCGACTCAATCGCGCGGATCGAGGCCTCCCCGTTCATCCCCCGCAAGGACGCGATCCGCGGCTTCGTGTACGAGTGCGAGAGCGGTCGTCTGCGCGAGGTGACCTGAGCAGATGAGCGAGCATGACGTGATCGTGATCGGCGCCGGACCAGCCGGCGAGGCCTCCGCCGGGCAGCTCGGGCGCGAGGGCCTTGACGTGGCGCTCGTTGAGCGCGAGCTGATCGGCGGCGAGTGCGCCTTCTACGCATGCATGCCGTCCAAGGCGCTGCTGCGCCCGGCAGAGCTGCTCGCGGAGGTCGCGCGGGTTCCCGGCGCCCGAGAGGCGGTGACCGGGGGGCTCGACGCGCGGATCGTGCTCGAGCGCCGCGACGAGGTGATCCATGGGCTCGATGACTCGGTCCAGCTGCCGTGGATCGAGGAGCGCGGGATCACGCTCGTGCGGGGCGAGGCCCGAGTGTCAGGTGAGCGGACGGTCAGCGTCGCAGACCAGGTGCTGACCGCTCGGCGCGCGGTCGTCCTGGCCGTCGGTAGCGGCGCGGAGATGCCGCCGATCCCCGGCCTGCAGGAGGTCGCGCCGTGGACCAACCGCGAGGGCACGACCGCCAAGCGGGTCCCGGGGCGGCTGACGGTCCTCGGTGGCGGGGTTGTCGGGTGCGAGCTCGCCCAGGCGTGGTCGTCGCTCGGCTCGCAGGTCGTGCTCGTCGAGGCGCAGCCGCGGCTGATCGCCGGCGAGGAGCCGTTCGCCTCCGAGCAGTTGCTAGAGGCCCTGCGCGGGCGTGGCGTCGACGTGCGGTTGTCGACAAAGGCGGTGCGAGCGCAGCGCGAAGGCCAACAGTTCGCCCTCACGCTGGACAGCGGCGAGCGGCTGCGCAGTGACGAGCTGCTGGTCGCTATCGGCCGCAGGCCCCTGACGGACGGCCTCGGCCTTGAGACGGTCGGGCTTGTCGGTGGCGAGACGATCGACGTCGACGAGCGGATGCGTGTCCCGGGCCATGACTGGCTGTACGCGATCGGTGACGTCAACGGGCGCGCGCTCGTTACTCACGCCGGCAAGTACCAGGCTCGGGTCGCGGTCGCGACGATCATGGGACGCGAGATGCGGGCCCTGTGGGACGGCCCGCTGTCGCCCCGGGTCGTGTTCACCGAGCCGCAGGTCGCGGCGGTCGGCCTGACGCTGGACGCCGCGCTCGCCGCCGGGCTCCCCGCGCGCGCGATCGATGCCGACCCCGAGAGCACGCCCGCCGGGAGCTTCATCGGCAAGGGCGCTCCGGCCAACGCGCGGCTGGTGGTCGACACGAGCGCCGACGTGATCGTCGGCGCGACGTTCACGGGCCCCGAGGTCCAGGACATGCTGATGGCGGCGACCATCGCGGTCGCCGCTGAGGTCCCATACGACCGGCTCGTCCACGCGATCCCGGCGTTCCCGACGCGCAGCGAGGTCTGGCTCAAGCTGCTCGACGGCTGGCCCCGCTGAGCCCGGCGAGCGTCACTCGGGGAGCATTTCTGCCCTGTCAGGTCACTTTTGCTCCCAGAGTCGCGTCGGGAGCCCGGCTAGGCCGGAATTTCGAGCGTGAACTCCGTATCCCCCGGACCCGACTTCACGGACAAGGCTCCCGACATCCGGTCAGCCAGCTCACTCGCGATCGCCAGCCCGAGTCCGGAGCCCTGCACATCGTCGGCGGTGTAGAAGGGTTCAAAGATCCGCGACTGGGCCTGGGTCTCGATCCCGTCCCCGTTATCGCGGACGACGAGCTTCACGCGGCCGTTATCGCGTCCCGCGGTGACCACGATCTGCGTCCCGGCCGGCGTGTGGGTCAGAGCGTTGTCGATCAGGATCCGCATGATCTGAGCCACCCTGACCGGATCGCATTGGGCCTCGATCCGCCGCGCCGGCAGGCGCAGCTCGAGGCGTGAGTCGTGCTGGGCCAGGGTCGGCTCGAACTCCCCCGAGACCGAGCGCGTCAGCTCGCCGAGGTCGACCTCCTCAGGGCGCAGCTCCAAGGACCCGGCCTCGAGCTTTGAGAGGTCGAGCAGGTTGAGTGAGAGCTTGCCGAGCCGCTGGACCTGGTCGCGGACCTGCTCGAGGAAGCGCCGGCGCGTCTCGGGGTCGAGGTCCTCGTCCTCGAGCAGCTCGACGAACCCGCCGAGCGAGAAGACCGGCGTTCGCAGCTCGTGTGACGCGGTCGCGATGAACTTCTTGCGAGCCAGCTCCATCTGCTCGAGCTGGTGCTGCATGTCGTTGAACGCGAGCGCGAGCTGTCCGAGCTCGTCGGTGGAATCAACCGGGATCGGATGTTTGAAGTCGCCCGCCGCAACCTGCTTGGCGGCCAGCTCGAGCCGCTTGACTCGCTGCGCGAGCGCCCGCGCCACCAGGTAGCCGGCGACCAGCGCCAGCAGCAGCGCGATCCCGCCTGCGACCAGGATCTCGTGCCGGACCGTGGTCACGTTGCGTGCGATGTCAGAGACTTCAGAGGAGTAGACGATCACCGCGGTGACGACCCCGCCGAGGTTGATCGGGTAGGCAGCCTCGGCCACCTGTCCCGACGGTGTGGTCTCCGTCCCGGTTGTGACCCTGCCGGTCGCGATCGCCGTGTAGGCGACCGGGAACGTGAGCCGGCCCGAGGTCGCCGGGGTGCTCGAGTCCGCCTGGCTGAACAGCTGCAGCGTCCCCTGCGCGCGGTTGACCGCCAGCAGCGTCACGCGGCTGCCCGACATCAGCGCGGCGCGCTGGACGGTCGCGTGGACGACCGGCGCGGAGTCGGCGCTGCCGACCGTCAGGCGGATCGCCCCGGAGTGGGCCTTCGCCGCGCCCGACAGCTCGCTGAGCTTGTCGCCCAGCAGCCGGCTCTGGAGCCCGGGGGCGACATACAGGTACAGGACCGCGATCGCGAGCAGCGTGACCGCGAAGAACACGAGCGCCAGCCGGTTGCGAAGCGAGAGGGTCATCCGGTCACCACACGATGGTCCCGCCCGCTAGGGCTCGGTGTCACGGAACCGGTAGCCGACGCCACGGACCGTGAACAGGTACTCCGGATCCTTCGGGTCACGCTCGACCTTCTCGCGCAGGTGGCGGATATGCACGTCAATCGTCCTGGGGTCGCGATAGGCCGAGTCGCCCCAGATCCGCGCCAGCAGCATGTCGCGCGTGAACACGCGGCCCGGCGCCCGCGCCAGCGCCGACAGGATCTCGAACTCCACGTAGGTCAACTGGACCTCCTGGCCACGGACCCGGACCGAACGCTTGGGGAAGTCGACCCGCAGCTCGCGGATCTCCAGCGGCGCCTCGTCGGGCGCGGTCTCGACCGGGCGGCTCATCTCGGCGCGCCGCAGCGCAGCCTTGATCCGGCTCGAGAACTCGCGCAGCGAGAACGGCTTGGTGATGTAGTCGTCTGCTCCGAGCTCGAGCCCGACGACCTTGTCGATCTCCTCGGTCTTGGCGGTCAGCATGATGATCGGCACCGAGGACTGGCTGCGCAGCCTGCGGCACACCTCGAGGCCGTCGATCTGGGGCAGCATCAGGTCCAGCACGACGAGGTCAAACGACTGCTCGTCGAATCGCTCGAGCGCCTGGCGGCCGTCGGTTGCCTGCACGACGTCGTAGCCCTCCTTGCGCAGCGGATAGGAGAGCAGCGTCTGAATCGACTGCTCATCATCCACGAGCAGGATGCGCGCTGATCTGTCTGGCACGAGGGAGCTCCTCTGCACAAGAGTAGTCGCCACCTTCAAAAAGGCCGCTATAAAGTCGATTTGATGCTCGATCCGCGGATTTACCGGACCGGCCTCGTCGTCGTGGCTCTCGGATTGCTCGTGCTCGCGTTCTCGCTCGAGAACCAGCAGGGGCCGCTGACCGCGTCGCTGGCCCCGCAGGCGTTCAACGGACAGAACGTCGTTGACTCGATGACCAGGCTTGCGCACGACGAGCCAGATCGGGCACCCGGATCGGCCGGCGACTACGACGTCGCCACGGTCGTCAAGCGAAAGCTCAGTCAATACGGCTTCTCGCCCAGCACGGACACGTTCTCGGCGCGGACCGCCGATGGGGTCCGGACGTTGGAGAACGTGATCGGCGTCCGGCCCGGGATGCAGAGCGGCAGTGTCGTGATCGTCGCCCACCGCGACGCCCGCAGCCATCCTGCGACCGCCGGGCTGTCGGGGACCGCGGCACTGATCGAGCTCGCCCGCGACCTCGAGGGCGAGACGCTTCACCGGACGGTGGTGCTGGCCTCGACGACCGGCGCACAGGGCACCGCGGGCGCGATCCGGCTCGCGAACACGCTGTCGGGGCCGATCGACGCCGTGATCGTGCTCGGCGACCTCGCCAGCACCCACATCCGCCAACCGGTCGTGGTCCCGTGGTCAACCAGTGAGCTGGTCGCGCCGCCGGAGCTTCGCAACACCGTCTCGGCGATCCTCAACCAGCAGGCGGCGATCAGTTCGCGCGGCACGAGTCTGTTCGGGCAGTTCGTACACCTGGCGTTCCCGCTCACGCTGACCGAGCAGGCCCCGTTCGGGGCGCGCGGGATACCGGCCGTGATGCTGTCGCTGTCGGGCGAGCGCGGCCCCGCGCCCAATGCCCCCGTGGCGGGCCCTGACGAGCTCACGTCGGTCGGGCGTTCGGTGCTCGCCACGATCTCGGCGCTCGACGGCGGACCCACCGTCTCGGCGCCGTCGGCGTATGTGATCTTCGATAAGAAGGTCGTCCCCGGGTGGGCGATGACGGTGTTCGTGCTGGCGCTGATCGTGCCCGTCCTGATGACGACGATCGACGGTCTCGCCCGCGCGCTGAGGCGCGGCTACCGGGTCTGGCGGTGGCTGCTGGTGGTCCTGCTGGCGGCGGTCCCGTTCATGCTCGGCGTGCTCGTGATCCTGGCCGCGCGGCTGCTGGGCACGCTCGCGATCGCGCCGCCGGGGCCGGTCATCGCCGGGGCAGTGCCGCTGCACGCGGCGGGCGTGATCGTCCTGCTCCTGGCGGCCCTGATCGCGGTCGGCTCAGCCGTGCTGTTGGGACCGGTCGCGATCCGATTCGCCGCCGGACCGGCCCGGGCCCGTGACCCCGAGAGCTCGCTCGGCGGCGTCACCGCGGCGCTGCTGCTCGTCATGTGCGCGGTCGCGCTCGCGGTCTGGTTCTCAAACCCGTATGCCGCTCTGCTGATGGTGCCGGCGCTACATCTATGGCTGCTCGCACTTAACGGCGACGTCAAGCTCCCATCCGCGGGCCGGGTCGCGCTGCTGCTGGTCAGCCTGCTGCCGGTCGCCGGCGTGGTCGTCTACTACGCGGTGACGCTCGGGTACGGCCCGGTTGGAGCGGTCTGGGGTGCGGCATTGCTGATCGCCGGCCACGTCGTCAGCCCGCTTGCGGCGCTTGAGTGGAGCGTGTTCCTCGGCTGTGTGGTGACCGCCGGCGGAATCCTGATCGCGCTCGCGCGGCTGCCGCGAGCAGAGCAGCTGCCGGTCACCGTCAGGGGGCCGGTCACCTATGCCGGACCGGGCTCGCTCGGCGGGACCAAGTCAGCCTTGCGCCGCTGAGCTGACCCGCGATGCCCTGCTGAGCTGACCCGCGATGCCCTACAGCGTGTTGACGACATCGGGCACGCGGCGGCGCTCGCGTGGTCCGATGCGGCGGCTCGTGATCGACCTCTCGTCGGTCCTGATCCTGACCGGGTTGCTGCTGCTGGTCGACGCCGGCATCACGCTGATCTGGCAGGAGCCGGTCACGGCCGCAATCGGGCTCGTGGCTCGCAACAACGTCGACAAGCGCTACCTGAGCTACCAGACGGCACCGTTGTCCGTGATCGACCACGACGCGCTCGCGGGGCTGCGCTCCCGCCGCGAACGGATCGCCTATCTGGCGCGCCGCGAACAGCGGCAGGTCAAGACCGGCGATGCGATCGGCAGGATCGCGATCCCGAAGCTCGGCGCCGCCTACACGCTGATCGAGGGCACCGACGGGGCGAGCCTCGAAAAGGGCCCCGGCCACTACCCCGAGACGGCCTTCCCGGGGATCGGGCAGACCGTCGGGGTGGCGGGTCACCGCACGACCTACCTGGCGCCGTTCAAGGAGATCAACGAGCTCACACCCGGCGACCAGATCGTGCTGACGATGCCCTATGGGCGTTTCACCTACCGCGTCCAGTACCAGCGGATCGTGGCGCCGACGGCGCTCTGGGTGATCCGCAACGTAGGCTATGAGCGCCTTGTGCTGTCAGCCTGCAACCCGCTCTACAGCGCCGCGCAGAGAATCATCGTGTTCGCGCGGCTGAACTCGATAAAACCTCTCGGTCCCGCTTGAACGCTTGCGATGTCGCCACCCGATTCACCCGACAGCGACAGGGAAAATCCAGACGAACGTCCAGTCTGCTCGCACCCTATAGAGGAGGACCTCCACGGTGCCGAAAGAGGACTTGAGTTGATCCGGCAGCCGACGCCGATAGGGGAAGGAAAGCGCGACATGCGCCTCAGCCAAATACAAGAACAGATTGGTCGCGGCGAGTATCGCGTTGATACCCAGGCCGTCGCCGACGCGATTCTTCGCCGGCTGCTGGAGGACTACAAGGGGATCTCGTTCCCTCCGAGCAAACACGGGCCTGGAGAGTGTCCCTAGAGCTGATCGGCGGGCCGGCCGTGACAGCGACGCTCACGCCGACGTCCTGCTGACCGAGCCGCCGGCCAGAGCGTCTACCGGACGCTCGTGGTCGACTATCGCTGGAGCCCATCCACGTACCTGGAGTGGCTCGTCGGCACGCTCGACGACATGCTGTTGGCTCGCCGGGCCTCTGCGTAAAGCGCTTTGGGACACGTCCGTCGTCGGTGAGGTTCCCGGCTGGACGACGCAGACGCGTTGGCAGCGTCCTGGCCGCCGGCTGGTCCGTGCGACGTCTAGTCGTGGTTTGCCAGCCGGAGCAGGTCGAGCAGCCCGCCGATCTCGTGGCCGTCCTGGGCAGTGTGACGAAGCATGGGCGCGTCGCGGTCGACCACGTAGCGGTTGCGCCGTCCGTGGCGCTCGCGTTTGACGTAGCCGGCTTCGACGAGGTCGGCCAGGATTCGTTGCACGGATCCGAGCGTGATTCCGACGTCGTCGGAGATGTCGCGCAGGCGCATCTCCGGGTCGCGGGCGATGCAGAGCAGGACCTGCGTGTGGTTGGTGACGAACTGCCAGCCCTGGCTAGGCGCCTCGCTTGACAAATCATCTACCACAATCGTATATTATCAAACGTGTAAGGTATAACGCACCTTTTTCATCGCCTACTTTGACGGTACCAAGCCATGACGACGCAAGACGGACATCACGGCAGGCGCGATTTCACTCAGTTGCACGAGCCCCTCCAGATTTTTGAGAGCACGAACAACCGACGGCGCGTGATAGCCCTGTGCGGTGAGCTGGACCTGTCAAATGCAGCCGAGCTCGACCAACGACTCGCAGGCAACGTCGACACTGTTCTCGATCTCTCTGAGCTCTCGTTCATCGACAGCTCCGGTATCCACGTGTTGATCAGCACCGCTCAGCGAGCGCAATCGGAAGCGTGGGCATTCGCCGTCCGCAACCCCCAACCCGCCGTCCTCCGCGTCTTCAGACTCCTCGGCCTCGATCAGCAACTGCGCCTCGAAGGCGAAATGGCGGACTCTCCTCTGGTGTGAACAGGCAAACGCACGGCGCCCCCCGCACCCGATTTCACGAAACGGCGGCAGATCCTGAGCCGTTATCAGCAGCGCGGTCAGGTCAAGCCGAGTGCTCGTAACCCGCGAGTGGGCTGCTGACTCCAGGGAACACCAGCGCGGGCGTGCCGTCGAGCACCCGCCCTATGACCGTCACCAGTGCCGTCGCTGAGCCCGTCGCCGCGACCGCCTCGGGCAGGCAGACGCAAAGCTCGTAGTCGTCCCCTGAGGACGCCCCGAACACCCCCGGCTCCTCG
This sequence comes from uncultured Solirubrobacterales bacterium, assembly GCA_963770885.1. GTDB lineage: Bacteria > Actinomycetota > Thermoleophilia > Solirubrobacterales > Solirubrobacteraceae > Palsa-465. The sequence goes on from CAVYRI010000012.1 coordinate 430,452, forward strand.
CCCACGGCGGCCGCCACCTCGGCCACGCCGGCGCTCAGCGGGAGCTTGTCGAGCTCGATCTCGATCCGCACGCCGCTGGCGAGCGCCAAGTGGCGCGCGTCGGTAGCGATCCCGTCCGAGATGTCGATCATCGCGGTCGCCCCGAGCCCGCTGAGCGTCCGGCCCTCCGCAAACCGCGGCCGAGGGTTCGCGTAGCGATCGCGCAGCCCCGCAGCCACCGACTCCTCCAGGGCAAGGCCCCGGCACCGCCAATCGAGCAGCGCGAGCGCCGCGCCGGCTCCGCCGAGCTCGCCGGTCACCGCGACGACATCGCCCGGCCTACCGCCATCCCGTCCCACCAGCTGTCCGGGGTCGTCGGCCCAGCCGATCACCGCCACCGAGACGACCAGCGCGGGGGCCGCGGTCACATCGCCGCCCGCGATCGTGACACCGCATTCCCCGGCCACCTCCTGGGCGCCGCGGGCGAGCGCCAGCGCATCGTCGAGCCCGGTGTCGGGCGGCAGTCCAAGCGACAGAAAGGCCTCGCCGGGATCAGCCGCCATCGCAGCCAGATCCGACAGCGCGACGGCGAGCGCTCGCTGCCCGATCTCCGCCCACGACAGCTGGCCGATGCGGAAGTGGACGCCGTCGACCATCGTGTCGACCGAGGTCACCGCGTACCCGCGCGCCCGGACGACTGCGGCATCGTCGCCGAGCCCCCGCAGCACTCGCGGGCCACCGGGAGCCAACACCTTCCGCAGGGACTCGATCAGCTCGAGCTCGCGCATCGCGCCGTCAGTCAGCGGGGCGGGTCAGCGATGCCGGTAGACGATGCGGGCCCGGTCCAGGTCGTAGGGCGAGAGCTCGACCCGGACGCGATCGCCGGGGAGGATCCTGATCCGGAACCGTCGCATCTTGCCCGCCACGTGGCCCAGGACGACGCGGTCCATGTTGTCGAGCTTGACGCGGAACATCGCGTTCGGCAGCGCCTCGACAACCTCGCCTTCGAGTTCGACCTTTTCTTCCTTGGGCATCTTTGCTCTGAAACCTCGGTTGCCCGCAGCGTCAGCGCGGCGGGCCGATTGACAAAGCTACCAGCAGGCGGACCGACCGCGCCCGATTCGATCAGTGGCCGCTGCCGAGCGCCGCGTTGCCGTTGCCGGCGCCCGACGGCGGCGCCCCCTGCGGGGGCTGCGCGAACAGGGTCGGGTTGTTGGTGTTGGTGGTGGTCGCGCCCGGTACGCCCGAGGTGGAGCCCGTCGTGCCCGGGATCGTGGTCGAGCCGCCGCTGACCGAGAAGTGGCCGAAGAACGGGCTGCCGTGGAACGGATCGGTCGGCGCTGACCAGTCGCCGCAGTAGTTGCCGCGCGCCGGGTCCATATAGGCGCGCCAGATCGGCGCCGCGAGCGCGCCTCCGAACCCGTCGGCCATCGGGATGTTCCCCTGCGGATAGCCAACCCAGACGGCGGTCGACATCCGCGGCGTATAGCCGACGAACCAGGCGTTCTCGAGGTTGTTGGCGGTCCCGGTCTTGCCGGCCGCGGGGCAGCCATAGCCGGCGGCGGTGCCGGTGCCGCTGGTGATCACCTGTTTGAGCACCTGGGTCGCCTCGTAGGTCTCGCCATCGGTGAACACATGGGTCCGCTGCGGGTCACCGAAGTTGCGCGAGCTGCCGTCGGGGAACACCACCTTGCCGACGATCGTCTCCGGGACGTGCGTCCCACCGTTGGCGATCGTCGCGTAGGCGTCGGCCATCTCGAGCGGCGTGACGCCGATTCGCAGGCCGCCGATCACCTCGGCAGGGTTGCCGTCAAGCGGCGAGGTGATCCCCATCGCGCGAGCGGTCGCGTCGAGCTTGTCCCACCCGAGGTCGGCGGCCAGCTGAGCGAACACCGTGTTGTCGGAGAGGATCGTCGCCTTGGTGATCGAGATGTCGCCCTGGTAGGTGTCCTCGGCCGTGTGCACCGACCAGGTCGGGTCCTCGGACAGCCACCCGGCCGGCAGGAAGTGAGAGTTATAGAAGGTGTCGTTGGGATCGCCGTGGTAGTCGTGGATCAACGTCATCAGTGCGAAGACCTTGAATGACGAGCCCGGCTGGCGGTGGGCCTGCGTCGGGTAGTCGAACTTGGTCTCGCTGTACTTGCCCGAGGTGGCGATCGCCAGGACGTGGCCGTTGCTGGTGTCGACGCTCGCCAACCCGGCGGCGGCGACCCCGGGACCGCCCTGCTCGGCGCGCGTCGAGTAGTTGGAGGCGATCGCGTCCTCGGCCAGCTGCTGCTTGTGCAGGTCGATCGTGGTGTGGATCTTCAGGCCGCCGTGGATCAGCGTCGGGCAGTTGTTGGGCGATTTCGGACACAGGTCCTGAGCGACCTGCTGCTCGATGAAGTTGAACACGTACGGGTCCTTGCGGATCGAGTACGTGTTGTCGGACTTCGGGCGCAGCGGCTCGCGGTTGGCGGCGTTGGCCTGCGCCTGGGTGATGTCACCGGATCCGACCATCGCCTGCAGCACCTCGGCTCGCCGGTGGCGCGCGGCCCCCTTGTCGATGAACGGGTTGTACTGCGACGGGGCCTGCGGCAGTCCGGCGAGCAGCGCCGATTGGGCGAGCGTCAGCTTCCAGACCGGTTTGTCGAAGAACATCCGCGCGGCGGCCTGAACCCCATACGCCGTCTGGCCGCCGACGGTCCCGTAGGGCACGTCATTGAGGTAGTTGTTGAGCACCCACACCTTGGAGTGATGTGCCTCGAGCTGCTCGGCGAGCTTGGCCTGAATGATCTTGTACTTGAGGTCGTGGTTGGACTTCAGTCGCGGCGGCAGGTAGACGTTGTCGATCAGCTGCATCGTCAGTGTCGAGGCGCCCTGGAGCGAGCCGCCGTTGACGGCGTCCTTGATCGCCGCTCGCAGGATCCCCTGGTAGTCGAGCGCGCCGTGCTGCCAGAAGCGGCGGTCCTCGATCGCGATCGTCGCCTGGCGCAACTGCTTGGGGATCACCGAGTAGGAGACCGGGGTCCGGACGGTTGGCGCATAGATGTAGCCGAGCGATTCGCCGTCAGCCGCGAACACCTGCGACGGTGAGCCTGGAATCTGAGGCTTGAGGCTTTTCAGATTCGGCGCCGAGTCCGCGACGTGGACCACCCAGCCCGCGACCGCGAGCCCGGCGACCGCGAGCGCGCAGACGGACAGCACCAGGGTCAGTCCGACCACCCGCAGAAGCGGCGATCCGTTGTTGCGCTGGCGGCGGCGCTGTCGTTCGCGTCGGCTCATGAAATCAGGGGTCGGCCCACCCCGGCGCCGGTCGTGCTGACGAGCATCCGATCAGCCGCCTGGATTGGCCAGCCAGTTTAGCTAGCTGGCTCTTTCGGCTCGGCGGTTCGCGCTCCTGCCGGCTGGGAAGATCGCACCCGGAGATGCAACCTGGCGATTCGTCCAAGCGCTGCCTGCTGATTGACGCGATGGGGACCCTGGTCTCACTCGCGTCGCCGGCGCCGCGGCTGCGCGCCGAGTTCGTCAACCGGTTCGGAATCGCGCTCTCGCCAGCGCAGGCGCGGGACGCTATCGCTGCCGAGATCGGCTACTACCGCGCCCACATGGAGGATGGACGCGACGCGCAGGGCGTCCGTGCGCTGCGGGAGCGGTGCGCCGAGGCGCTGCGGGCGGCGCTGCCCCCGAGTGGCGCGCTGCAGGCGATCGACGGCCGTTCGATGACCGAGGCCCTGCTCGCGTCACTTCACTTCTCGGCCTTCGACGACGCCCGCGGCGCTCTGACCCGCGCGCGGGCACACGGCCTGCGCGTGGTCGTAGTCAGCAACTGGGACGTGTCGCTGTCCGACGTGCTCGACACGGTCGGGCTGATCGACTCGGTCGACCATGTCGTCACGTCGGCGGGGGCCGGCGCCGCCAAGCCCGACCCGGCGATCTTCGCGATCGCGCTCGAGGTCGCCGGCGTGACGGCCGCTCAGGCGTTGCACGTGGGTGACAGCCTCGATCAGGACGTCGTCGGTGCGCGCGCGGCGGGGATCGACGCGATCTGGCTGCACCGTCACGGCTCGGCGGTCGCGCCCGCCGGCGTGACGACAATCGCGAGCCTGGCCGAGCTCGCGCCGTAACCTCCACGTCAATCATGGCGAGCCCGCCTCCCTCCTCGCCTCAGCCGCCGGTGCCCGCGCCGGCGCCCGAGGCCGGACCAGACGACAACGACATACAAGCCGGGCCCGACCCCACCGACCCGCCGCCCTGGAGACTCTGGATGGCGCCGGCTGGCGTGCTGCTCGGCCTCGCGTTGGGGACGTTCGCGTCGCTGATCGTCGAGCTGATCGGCACGGCGGGAGGTTCGACGATCTCCCATCCGACGCCGGCGGTCAGCATCGCCGCCGACATCGTCTTCGATCTCGCGTTCGTCCTCTCGGCGCTGTACCTAACCAGGCTGCGCGGCCAAGCCAGCGCAGCCGACTTCGGCTTCCGGCGGATCCCGCTCGGCAAGGCGGCCAAGGCGATGGTGCTCGCTGCGCTCGCCTATTACGGCGTCACGACGATCTATGCGTCGCTCTTCAACCTCCACGGCAGTGACAAGCTCCCGAGCGAGCTCGGTGTCACCCACAGCACCGTCGCGCTGGTCGCCGCGGCGGTGTTCGTCTGCGCGATCGCCCCGATCGCCGAGGAGTTCTTCTTCCGTGGCTTCTTCTTCGGCGCGCTGCGCCAGTGGAAGATCGTGATCGGCGGCCACGACATCGGGACCTGGCTGGCGGCGGTGATCACCGGGCTGCTGTTCGGGCTCGCTCACACCGGCTCCGCCCAATCCCAGTACCTGATCCCGCTCGGATTCCTCGGCTTTGTGCTGTGCATCGTGCGCTGGAAGACCGGATCCCTGTACCCGTGCATCGCGCTTCACAGCGCCAACAACGCGCTCGCGCTCGGGGTCAACCAGCTCAACTGGAACGGGCTCGAGATCCTCGGGCTGCTGCTCGCTTCGTGGGCCGTCGTCGGCGCGATCACCCTGCCGCTGTCCGCGCGCTCAGCGCGGCTGGCGTGAGCCCCGCGACCGCCGCTCCAAGACCGCGGTGAGCAGGACGCGTGAATCCCATCTCTCGCGATCGCGATGGTTGACTGATTTACTTTCCGCTCCATGCGTCGTCATCTCGTCATCTTCGCCGCGACCCTGACGGCAATGATCGTGTCGCTGGGAGCTGCATCCGCCGGGGCGCTCGCGGACGGCTCGCCGACCACGAGCACGCCCACGAGCACGACGCCGCCACCCCCGCCGAAGCCCAAGCCGACGCCGCCGGCGCAGGCCTCGCTGTCGCTGTCGCTGCCCGACGTGTTCGTCGTCCGCGGCAACGCGGTCACGGTTCCCGGGCGAACGCTCGAGGCGACCGGCGTCGTGCGCCCGTACGTGCCCGGTCAGTCGGTCGTGGTCAAGGCCTCGCTCGGCCACCGGCAGATCAAGACCGAGAAGCTGCGGATCAAGCCGTCGGCCAACAAGCGCACCGGCGCGTTCACGGCCAAGCTGCGCAGCCCCCGCGCGGGCATCCTTCACATCCAGGTCACCCATGAGCGCACGAAGGAGATGGTCGGGTTCGTCGGCCAGCGCGCCGTCGCAGCCCTGGACGACAACGTCGCTTTCGGCTCGCGCGCGCCGCTGGTCTCGCTGATCCAGCATCAGCTCCTGAAGCTGCACTTCTACATTCCCCAGACCGGCGCCTATGACCAGAAGACCGGGCTCGCGATCGACGCCTACCACCGGTTGCTCGGCGCGGGCTTCTCGCAACGGCTCGACCACCGCACGCTCAACGCGATGCTCAACCTGCAGGGCGCATTCCACGTCCGCTTCCCCAATGACGGCAGGCATGTCGAGGGCAACCTCGGCAAGCAGCTGCTGGCGCTGATCTACGGGTCAAAGGTCTATCGGATCTACCCGATCAGCTCGGGCAAGCCGTCGACGCCGACGATCCTCGGTCATTTCCGCGTCTATTCGCGCGTCCCCGGCTACCTGCCCGACGGCATGTACTACTCGGACTTCTTCGTCCGCGGGTACGCGATCCACGGTTATGACCCGGCGCCCGACTACCCGGCCAGCCACGGCTGCATGCGTCTGCCGATTGTCGACGCGATCTCGGTTTTCAACTGGATGGCGCTCGGCGACGTGGTCGACACGTATCTGTGACCGCAGCCGCGACGTCGAGCGGCGCGCGCGAGAGACTGCTCGCCGAGCTGCAGGACCACGCGCTGGTGATCGGCGAGGTGGTGCTCACCAGCGGCGCGACCGCGCAGTACCTGATTGACGCCAAGCGGGCGGTCCTCCGCCCAGCCGGCTTCGGTGCCCTCGCCGAGCTGGTGGCAGCTCAGGCGCGGGCGTGGTCGGCGACGGCCGTCGGCGGGATGACGATGGGCGCCGATCCGATCGCGTGCGCAGCGCTCGCCGGGGGCGCCGACGTGAAGGCCTTCTTCGTGCGCAAGGAGGTCAAGCAGCACGGCCTCGCCCGGCGGATCGAGGGACCGCTGCTCGATGCCGATGAGCGCTGCATGCTGGTCGAGGACGTGGTGACGACCGGCGGCTCGACGATCAAGGCGCTCGAGGCGCTGCGCTCCGAGGGCCATCAGGTGTGCGGTGTGCTGGCCATCTGTGACCGCCTCGCGGGCGGCGGGGCGACGATCGAGCAGGCCGCCGGCGCCCCGTACGTCGCGTTGACGACGATCGACGAGGTCTACCCCGAGCGGCCGGACCGCTGACCCGTACGTCTGCGCCAGGCGCCGGCGCGGCCCTCAGCCGCCCCCCAGGGGTCAGTGAGCCTGCGGCAGCGACTGGCACGACGGCGCCGTCTGGTGCATCGCCTGCACCAGCCAGCCGACGCCGGTCGGGAACGGCGTGAACAGCACGATCGGGTTGCCGTGGGCGATCGCCTCGCTGTACTTGAAGCCGACCCTGCTGACGTTGTCGTGCAACGTGTAGGCCAGCATCGTCTGATACTGGAGCCTGGTCAGGGGCTCGCCACAGGCCCGTAGCCGGGCGACGCCGCCGAGCTGGTCAATCACCGTCGTCAGGTCATTGATCTCAGCCGTCCGCCGGTGCTGCTCGGCGAGATCGGAGTGCTCGGCCCGGGCATGGGAGATCGCAGCGGGCACCAGGCTCACCACCAGCACGCCGACGGCGAGTGGCCCCACCCACAACGGCACACCGCGCCACAGCGGCCGGTCGGCGAGCAGCCAGCCGACGGCGATCCCGGCGAGCACGACGACCACGCCGGCGGCCTCGAACATGTACCGGGCCAGACCGGGCCAGCCGTGCAGCGCGAACGCGATCTCGACGATCACCCAGACGACCACCCCGCCTGCCAGGACCAACGTCACGCGGTCGCGGCGCAGGAAGGCCATCACCACCGCCAGCAGCGCCGCGAGCTCGATCGGCAGCTCGTTGATCCCCAAAAAGCGACCGGCGGTGCCGAAGATCTTGTCGCTCGTCAGCCGGCGGCCCGAGCCGAGCGCGTTGGTCGCGGCGACGAACGGGCTGCGCGCCGTGATCGCCGGAACCCCGAACCACAGCGCCACGATCGCGATCCAGCCGCCGGTGACCAGGAGCCTCGTCCCTGGAACCTTGAGCCAGAGCCAGAGCGAGTAGGCGGCCAGAAACGGGAACACCTCGGGCCGGCCGAGCGCGGCCAGGGCCCCGAGCACGAATGCCGCCCGCGGGCGCCTGTAGAGATGGCAGTCGATCGCCCCGAGGCAGAGTGAGACGATCATCGGATCCGACTGCGAGCTGAGGATGTAGTGGGCGTAGTCCTCGAGGCCAAGCAGCGCGAGGCCCGCGAACACGGCGGCGCAGATCCCGGCCCAGCGTCGATCCGGCGGGGCGTCGACGACGCGGTAGGCGATCCGGCCCGCGAACACGACGCCGGCGAGCGAGACCGCGGTCGCAGTGATCATCCACAGCCGCAGCTCGTAGTGGCCGGCCAGCGCGTAGGGGACCGTGAACAGGTACGGAAGCGGCTTCCACGACGGCGCGGCGTTGGTATCCAACGACGCGTGCAGCGTCTGGTGGCCCCAGACCAGCCAGCCATAGGGGTCAAAGCCCGGACGGGTGCGGGCCCAGAACACCAGCACCACTGACAGGACCGTGATCCCGATCCCCGTGCTCCACCACGGGTGGCGGCGCATGAACAGCCGCAGCGTCCACGGCTCGGGCGCGGCGTCTTCAGAGGAGATCTCGGGCGAGCTTACGCTCGGCGCTGCTTCTAGCGTGCTCTGTGACACGAGGAACGGGCGGACCGTAGCACGGGCTCTTAAGGACCTCCTACTGCGTCCGCTCAGGCGCGGATCGGATAACTTGCCCCCGGCAGGAATCGAACCTGCATCCCGCGCTTAGGAGGCGCGTGCTCTATCCGTTGAGCTACGAGGGCCGGGCACAGCAGGGTATCCGGCAGAGATCTTCGTTGAGGAAGCGTTAATGTTGAGTGACAGCGGACCATCCATATGGTTCGATCTGCGCATGGAGGATGCTGAGGTGCGACTGGGGACGTGCCGGTGAGCGTTGGTTCCGAGCTGCTCGTCGGGCCTGAACCAACCGTCGACAGCGTCGAGCTAGTCGCCCCGGAGGTTTCTGCCCGCTCGCCGAGACAGCTGTTCTGGCGGCGGTTCCGCCAGGACCGCGTCGCGATGGTGTCGGCGATCTTCATCGTGTTTTTGATCGTGATCGCGATCTTCGCGCCGCTTGTGGTCAAGATCCTCGGCCTTCAGAGCCCGTATCAGAACAATTCGAACGCGCTCGACGCGTTCGGCAGCCCGACCGGCCCCAGCTCGGTACATCCGTTCGGCGTCGATGAGCTCGGCCGTGACGTCCTCTCGCGCGTGATCTACGGCGCCAGGGTCTCGTTGATCGTGGGGATCTTCGGCACCGCGATCGCCGCCGTGATCGGCACCTTCTTCGGGTTGCTTGCCGGCTTCTACCGCGGCTGGCCCGACACCGTGATCTCGCGCTTCGTTGACGTCTTCCTCGCCTTCCCGGTGCTCGTGCTCGGACTGGGCATCGGCGCTGCCTGCGGCGTGCGCGGCTGCGCCGGTGGGCTGATCCAGCCGGGCCTCGGAACCGTGATCTTCATCATCATCCTCAGCAACTTCACCTATCTGGCGCGAATCGCTCGCGGCCAGGTGCTGTCGCTGCGGGAGAAGGAGTTCATCGAGGCCTCGCGGTCGCTCGGAGCGTCCAACCGGCGGATCCTGTTCAGGGAGCTCCTGCCCAACCTGATGGCGCCGCTGATCGTCTATTCGACGCTGCTGATTCCCGTCAACATCCTGTTCGAGGCCGCGTTGTCGTTCCTCGGCGTTGGGATCCGGCCACCCCAGGCAAGCTGGGGTCAGATGATCTCCGACGCGGCGCCGATCGCGCTGGTCGGCTCGAACCCGGCCTGGTGGTACATGCTGTTTCCGGGGGTAGCTCTGCTGCTCACAGTGCTTGCGTTCAATCTGGTCGGTGACGGCCTGCTGGATGCGCTCAACCCACGTGGAGAGTCGCGATGACTGGGACCGGTCGCCGCTCCACATGTCTGTCAATCATCATGAGGAGGCATTTCTATGAGGAGTAGTCCACGCAACCTGGTCGCATTCGCGGCCACCGGGTTGCTGGCCGTTGGCGTCGCAGCTTGCGGCGGCAGCAGCTCCAACAGTTCGTCCGCAGGCGGATCTAGTTCATCCGGCCTGCCGAAGATCCCGCTCAAGGCGGGCGAGAACCCGGTCGGCCAGGCCCTCACCGGGCCGACCAAGAAGCGCGGTGGCACGCTGACCGTCCTCTCGAGCGGCGACTTCGCTCATCTCGATCCGGGTGAGGCGTACTACGCGCTCGACTATCAGGTCATGTACGCGACGCAGCGGCCGCTGTTCTCCTACAAGCCCAACGCGACGGAGATCGTGAGTCCCGATCTGGCGACCGAGATCCCGACGACCGCGAACGGCGGGATCACCGACGGGGGTAAGACCGTCACGGTGCACATCCGCAAGGGCGTGTACTTCAGCCCGCCGGTCAACCGCGAGGTGACCTCCGCCGACGTCGCGTACGCGATCGAGCGCGGCGCCAACCCGAACGTGCTGAACCCGTACTTCCCCGGCTACTTCGGCTCGGGCGCTCCGGCGCCACTCGAGGGCGCCCAGTCCTCGAGCTACAAGGGCGGCCCGATCCCGGGGATCCAGACGCCGAACAAGTTCACGATCGTGTTCCACACGATCAAGCCGAGCGGGGCGTTCCTGGTTTCGGCGCTCAGCCTGCCGCTCTCGGCCCCGGTGCCGGAGAGCTACGCGGCTCCGTTTGACAAGCAGTCGCCGACTACCTACGGGACCAAGTACCTGGTCGCGAGCGGTCCGTACATGATCAAGTCCGACCCCAAGACCGGCCAGTTCGCGGGGATCGGCTACCAGACCGGCAAGTCGCTGACGCTGGTCCGCAACCCGCGCTGGAACCCGAAGACCGACTACCGGCCCGCGTACCTGAACCAGATCAACGTCAAGATCGGCGGCGACGCCACCGTGATCGGTCAGCAGGTGCTGAAGGGTCAGTCGATGACCCAGCTCGACACGCCGACGCAGTCGATCGTCAAGCTGGCGTACGAGTCCTATCCATCCCAGATCACGTTCACCCCGGGCTCGGGTGACCACTACGTGACGCTCAACCACGCGGCAGGTCCGTTCAAGAACGTCAACCTGCGCCGCGCGGTGTACGCGAACCTCGATCGCGCCGCGATCATCAAGGCGCGAGGCGGCTCGCTGGTTGCCGAGCCTGCGACGCACTTCATCTATCCGGGTGTCTCGGGCTTCCAGCAGGCCGGTGGCTACCCGGGACCGCAGACGCCCTGGAACAAGGACGTCAGCGGCAACCTGAAGGTCGCCGAGCAGTACATGAAGGCCGCCGGCTACAAGTCGGGCAAGTACACCGGTAACGCCACGGTGCAGATCGTCGGGACGAGTTCTGGTAACGACCCCGCGATCACTCAGCTGACCAACACCGACCTCACTCAGCTGGGATTCCACACCCACGTCAGCCTCGTGGACCAGTCGGTCATGTACACCAAGTACTGCGGTGTGCCCAAGCAGGAGATCGATGTCTGTCCGACGGGTGGTTGGATCCGTGACTTCGCTGATCCACTGACCGTGCTCTGGATTCCGTTCTACGGACCGAACATCGTTCCCAGCAACAACTCCAATCAGGGTCAGGTCAACGACCCGAAGCTCAACGCCGCGATGAAGGCGGCGTCCCTGGTCATCAATCCCGCGGCTCGCGCGCAGGCGTGGGCGAACGTCGACAAGATGATCGTCAACAATGCTGACGCGATCCCGGAGGACTTCGACAACCAGCCCAACATCGAGAGCAAGAACGTCGCCGGCGTCAACGACCTCTGGAACGAGGGCGGCTGGGACTTCTCCTTCACCTCGTTGAAGTAGCAAGCAAACGCGCGAAGGGTCCCGCCGCGCGGGCGGCGGGACCCGGAGCTCATTCTTCAATCCACTAGGCCATGGTCCGCTACATCATCCGCCGTCTTCTCTGGGGCATCGTGCTGATCATTCTGGTCAGCGCGCTCACGTTCATCCTCTTCAACGTGCTCCCCGGAGCCAACCCCGCACAGTTGCGGGCAGGGCGCAACGCCAGTCCGGCGATCATCGCCCGCATCACCCACGAGCTGGGGCTCGACAAGCCCGTCTACACCCAGTTCTACGACTACATGAAGGGGATCATCCTTCACTTCAACTTCGGCTACAGCTACTACTCCGACGCGTCCGTGCTGGGACTGATCAAGGACCGGCTGCCGGCGACGCTGTCGCTGACGATCGGCGCCTCGATCCTGTGGCTGCTCGCGGGGATCCCGATCGGGATCATCTCGGCGGTCAAGCGCGGCACGATGCTCGACCGCGGTTCGATGGGAATCGCGCTCGTTTTCGTGTCGATGCCCGTCTTCTGGTTCGGGCTCGTGATGCTGTTCCTGTTCGCCGACGACATCGGCAAGATCCATCTCTTCCCTGGCGCGGGCAGCTACGTCGGTCTGACGACCAACCCGGTGGACTGGTTCACCTCGCTGATCATGCCCTGGATCGTGCTCGCCGCCACGTCGGCAGCGATCTATTCCCGTCTGCTGCGCGGGAGCCTGCTCGAGGTGATGGGCGAGGACTACATCCGCACGGCCCGAGCCAAGGGATTGCCCGAGCGGCGGGTGATCTGGCACCACGGCGTGCGTTCGGCGATCACGCCGATCGTGACGATCTTCGGCCTCGACGTCGGCACCCTGCTCGGCGGGGCGGTGATCACCGAGACGGTGTTCGACATTCCCGGGATCGGTCGTCTGAACTACGATGCGATCGTCAGGTCCGACTTCCCGATCGTCCAGGGAACGGTCCTGTTGGCCGCGTTCTTCATCATCGTGGCGAACATTCTCGTGGACATCTCCTACGCCTATCTCGACCCGCGGGTGCGTTACTCGTGAACGCATTTCACCGGGACGCTTTTGGATGAGCGACCCGCTTCTGAGCGTCGAGGACCTGCGGGTTTCGTTCAGGACCGACGATGGCGTCGTGCACGCCGTCGACGGGATCTCCTACACAGTCGAGGAGGGCAAGACGCTGGGGATCGTCGGCGAGTCGGGGTCGGGCAAGACCGTCTCGTCACTGACGACACTCGGGCTCACGCGGGCGCCGAATGCGGACATCGAAGGGAAGATCGTGTTCCAGGGCGAGGACGTCGTCGCGATGTCCGACGATGGGCTGCGGCGCATCCGCGGCAACGACGTCGCGATGATCTTCCAGGACCCACTCTCGTCGCTGCATCCCTTCTACAAGGTCGGGGCGCAGCTGGTCGAGGCGATGCAGACCCACCGCAGCATCTCGAACAAAGCGGCCCGCGCGCGGGCCGCCGAGCTGTTGGAGCTGGTCGGGATCCCGGATCCCAAGCGCCGCGTCGACCAGTACCCGCATGAGTTCTCGGGCGGGATGCGCCAGCGTGCGATGATCGCGATGGCGCTCTCCAACGAGCCCGCGCTGCTGATCGCCGACGAGCCGACGACGGCGCTCGATGTGACCGTCCAGGCGCAGATCCTGCAGCTGCTCGAGGAACTTCAGGAGCGGCTTGGCACTGCGATCGTGGTCATCACCCACGACCTCGGAGTGGTGGCTGAGATCGCCGACAACATCGCGGTCATGTACGCCGGCCGGATCGTCGAGCGCGGCACGACCGAGGAGATCTTCAAAGCGCCGCAGCACCCATACACGTGGGGCCTGCTGAAGTCGATCCCCCGTTTCGACGTCCCGCGAAGCGAGGACCTGGTGCCGATCTCGGGCCGCCCGCCCAGCCTGATTCACCGGCCGCCCGGGTGCCACTTTCACCCCCGCTGCCCGTACGTGCAGGATTCGCACAAGCGGATCGACCCGCGGTTGGAGCCGATCGACTCAAACGGAGGGCATGTCGTCGCCTGCCTGCTCGAGCACGACATTCGAGCTCGGATCTGGGCGGGCCTGGTCGAGGGCCGCGATCAGGAGGCGCTGACGCGGATCGCTGCGACCGGGACCGCCAGCGCCGAGGCGGGCGTGGCGGCAGCCGCTGGCTCTGACGCAAGCGACAGCACCACCGAGCCCGAGCCCGCTCAGGCCGCGGGGCCCACGACGACGACGCCGGAGTCCGACAGTTGACCGCGATCCTCGAGGTGACCGACCTCGTCAAGCACTTCCCGATCAAGCGCGGGATCATCTTCCAGAAGCAGATCGGAGCTGTAAAAGCCGTCGACGGCGTGTCGTTCAACGTCGAGCAGGGCGAGACGCTCGGGATCGTCGGCGAGACGGGATGCGGCAAGAGCACCACCGCCCGCCTGCTCTGCCGCCTGATGGACCCGACCTCCGGCTCGATCAAGTTCAACGGCCAGGAGATCGCCCGCCAGCAGGGCGACGACCTCAAGGCCCTGCACCGAGACATGCAGATGGTCTTCCAGGACCCATACTCGTCGCTGAACCCGCGCAAGACCGTCGGCTCGATCATCTCTGACCCGTTCGTGATCCACGGGCTGTACAAAGGCGGCGCGGAGCGTAAGAAGCACGTGCAGGACCTGATGGATCGCGTCGGGCTCAACCCAGAGCACTACAACCGATATCCGCACGAGTTCTCGGGCGGCCAGCGTCAGCGGATCGGCGTCGCGCGGGCGATCGCACTCGAGCCCAAGGTGCTGATCGCAGACGAGCCGGTCTCGGCGCTCGACGTCTCGATTCAGGCTCAGGTCCTGAACCTGATGCGCGAGCTGCAGCGCGACATGGGCCTGACGCTTGTGTTCATCGCCCACGACCTGTCGGTCGTGCGCCACATGTGCGATCGGGTCGCGGTCATGTACCTCGGCAAGATCGTCGAGCTGGCGCCCGGTGACGAGCTCTACAGCCGCCCCCGCCACCCGTACACCGGCGCACTGATGTCAGCCGTGCCGGTCCCCGATCCGAGCGGCGGCAAGCGCGACCGCCAGCTGCTGACCGGCGACGTGCCGAGCCCGGCAAACCCGCCGTCAGCGTGCCGCTTTCACACGCGCTGCCCGAAGGCACAGGAGCTGTGTTCCCAGGAGGACCCGCCGCTCGAGCGCAAGGGCGGGACCGGGGTGGCGGCGTGTCACTACCCGCTCACCGACGAGGAGATCCTCTCCCGACTGCCGGTCGCCCTGACCGGTGGCAATCACTCCGTGCCGGCGGCCTCCTCGGCGTCGTCGTCCTCGTCCTCTTCGTCATCGTCGACATAGAGTGACTCGACCGCGAGTTCGGTGCCGCGGTTGTTGAACAGCTTGACCTCGAGGAAGTCCGAGCGGTAATTGTCGGGTGCCAGCAGCGTGAACCGCTCCTCGACCAGCTCGCACTGATCGACGGCGAGGTCGGCCAGCTCGGCGGTCACGACCGCACCTCCGGCGATCATCGGCGTCCCCCAGACGAGCGTCATGTCGGCCGCGTTGCCCTTCTCGCCGCGCCACGTGCCGACGACGTCGTCGTTGAGGTCGAGCTTCCAGTCGGGGTTCTCCTCGGCCAGCTCCGAGGTGTAGTCGGCGCGCGCCTCGAAGTCGCTCGGCGCGCCCGAGCGCTCGCTGAACGAGACGAACCCGAACACCTCAAAGCCGGCCGAGGTTCGCGCGACGGCTGGCACGAACGTGCGGCCGGCGAAGCTGCGATCCGGGAACCACGAGATCTCGCCCGGTGTGCCGAGGTCCTCCTCGGCCTCGATCTCTCGGAAGGCCGCAAGGAAGTAATCGCGCAGCGTGTCGGCCCAGCGGCCGTACGGCAGCGCCTCCTGCGGAGGCTCGGCGGCGAAGCTGATCACGAACCGGTCAGTTGGCGGCATGCGGGCGAGAGCGTACTGACCGCGCGCGACCTGCGGCGTGCTCAGTATGCGCCGCGGCGGCTGAGGACAGCCGGAACGGTCTTCAGCAGGATCGACAGATCGAGAAAGATCGACCAGTGCTCCAGGTACAGGAAGTCCAGCCGCACCAGGTCATCGAAGTCGAGCTCGGACCGCCCCGAGACCTGCCACAGACCGGTGATCCCCGGCAGCACGAGGTAGCGCTTCTTGTGCCACTCCTCGAGCCGTTCGAAGTCGCGCAACGGCAGCGGCCGCGGCCCGACGAGCGACATCTCGCCCCGGATCACGTTCACCAGCTGCGGAAGCTCGTCGAGCGAGAAGCGCCGCAGAACGCGTCCGATCGTCGTCAGCCGGGGGTCCTGGCGGATCTTGAACAGCGCCCCGGTGGACTCGTTGAGCGGCTCGAGGTCGTCCTGGATCTGATCGGCATGGACGCGCATCGTCCGGAACTTGAAACACTCGAAGGGCACGCCGGCCATCCCGGGACGCAGCGAGCGGTACAGGACCGGGCCCCGCGAGCTGAGCTTGACCGCGATCCCGAGCGCCAGCAGGATCGGGGAAAGGAGGATCAGCATGATCGTCGAGAGAACCAGGTCGAAGGTGCGCTTGACCGCGTAGTCGACGCCCTCGAACACCGGCGGGCGCAGCGTGAACAGCGGCACCGACTCTCCGGGGACGAACTCGGCGCGGTCGATCAGGATCTCCATCGTCGACGGCGCGATCGCGACGGTCACACCGCGCCGATGACAGCGGTCGACCAGGTCCAGGGCCAGCTCCTGCGGGAAGTCCGGGTCGGCGATGATCACCTCCTGGATCCGCTCACTGGCCAGGATGTCGGTCAGCTGCTCGAGGTTGCCGAGCGATCGCAAGCCGTTCTCGGGCCTGGGCGTCAGCGAGATGAAGCCGACCAGTTCGATGCGCTGCTGCTGCTGACCGCCGAGCAGCGCGTGCGCGACCGCCTCGATATGAGCGCCCGAGCCAACCAGCAGCGCGCGGCGGCGCAGCCCGGCGCGGTCCAGCAGGTGGCCCGTGACGCGCGTGAACAGCGCCCGCAGGCTCGCGATGTAGACGATCCCGAAGAACAGTGAGCCATAGAAGATGTAGTAGCTGGTGAAGTGATCACCGTTGGCGAGCGTGAACACGAGCGCGATCACCGTGACCTGGAACAGCGCCGAGGCGATCTTTGCCAGTCCAGGCCGGCGTGGGCGGTCGGCGTACAGGTCGACGCGCGCGAACATCAGCACCGTGACCAGGTAGGCGAACGCGAGCGTCGGTCGCGTGTCACCCCAGGCCGCATGGAGCGTCAGCGACCCCTGTACGGCGAGCTTGACGACGATCGCCGTGAACAGCGCCGCGGTGACGCCGATGAGGTCCAGGATCAGCAGCAGCGCGACCCTGGTCAGCCTGCGCAGCGTCTCGAGCCGCAGCAGGAAGCTCAGCAGCGGCGGGCGTTTGCGCCTGACATCGCGATCGGGAAACTGGCCCGCAGGCATTTCGGCATGCGAGCCGTTGGTCTCTCGTTCGATGACCTCGTTTTGGTCGATCACGTACGGATTGCGCTGGGAGCGCGTGTCGCCTCCATCCGTAACGGTATCTATCCAGCGAAGTTACGGTCTAAGCCGGGACGCGCACTTCTCCCTGCAATGAGCGGCCACGACTGGCGGGCGGTCAGCGTGCGGAACCGACCAGACCCTCTGTTCCGGACCGCTCGATCGTCCGCCGCAGACCCTCGGCAAGCGCGATCTCCGGCTCCCAGCCGAGCACTTCCCGGGCCAGGCTGATGTCGGGCTGGCGCACCTGTGGGTCGTCGGTCGGCAGCGCCTCGAAGATGATCTCGGACTTCGCGCCGGTCGCCGAGATCACTTCCTTGGCGAGCTCGAGCAGCGTGAACTCGTTTGGGTTACCGATGTTGACCGGGTCGTGGTAGCCGGACTCCGAGAGCGCGATGATTCCGCGGATCAGATCGTCGACGTAGCAGAACGACCGCGTTTGTGACCCGTCACCGAAGACTGTGATCGGCCGGTCCTGGAGCGCCTGACGCAGGAAGGTCGGGATCGCCCGCCCGTCATAGGGGCGCATCCGCGGGCCATAGGTGTTGAAGATCCGCACGATCGCGGTGTCGACACCCTGCTGGCGGTGGTAGGCCATCGTCAGCGCCTCGGCGTACCGCTTGGCCTCGTCATAGACGCCGCGCGGACCGATCGGGTTCACATGGCCCCAATAGCTCTCCGGCTGCGGATGGACCTGGGGGTCGCCGTACACCTCGCTCGTCGACGCGGTCAAGAATCGCGCCCGATGGAGCTTGGCGAGCCCCAGCGTGTGGTGGGTCCCGTATGAACCGACCTTGAGCGTGTGCAGCGGTAGGCGCAGGTAGTCGATCGGCGAGGCGGGCGAGGCGAGGTGGTAGACGAAGTCGATCGGCTCGTCGACGAAGTACGGCTCGATGATGTCGCGGTTGAAGTGGACGAACTTCTCGCTCCGGATGTGGTGGATGTTGGCCAGCGAGCCGGTCTCGAGGTTGTCGACGCAGATCACGCGATTGCCGCGCGCCAGCAGCTCGTCGCACAGGTGGGAGCCCAGAAAGCCTGCCCCTCCGGTCACTAGGCACGTAGACATGGGGGCGAAATCTAGCGCGGCCGAGCTCGCGGGCCCGGTCAGGCGCTCTCAGGGAGGACCTGGCCGCCGTCGATCACCAGCGTCTGGCCGGTGATGTAACGGGCCTCGGGCGAGGCGAGAAACCTGACCGCCCAGCCGACGTCGGCCGGCTCTCCGAGCATCCCGACCGGGATCGCATCGAGCATCGACTGCTCATGCTCTGGCCCGAGGTCGCCGAAGCCCGGGGTGCGAATGTTGCCGGGCAGGACCGCGTTGACGGTGACCCCCGCCTTGGCGACCTCGACCGCCGCCGAGCGCATGAATCCGAGCATCGCGGCCTTCGAGGCCCCGTACAGGGTGTACCCGGGCTGCCCCACGACCGAGCCGGTGATCGACGATGTCAGCACGATCCGCCCGTAGCCCGCGCGGCGCATCGGCTCCAGGCATGCCTGGGCCGCGAACACCGCCCCGCGGACGTTGATCGCGATCAGGTGGTCGAACTGATCGGGCGTCAGCGCATCGAGCGGGATGTGCGGGTAGATGCCGGCGTTGGCAGCCAGGATGTCGATCTTGCCCCACCGCTGCAGTGCCGACCCGGCGAGCGCGTCGAGGTCGTCGCGCACGGTCACGTCGGTCCTCACCGCGAGCGCGTGCTCGCCGCTGGGATCGATCGCCGCCGCCGCGGCTTGCGCCGCCTCGCCGTCGATGTCGGCGACCACGATCGACGCTCCCTCATCACGCAGGACGCCGGCGATGCCCGCGCCGATCCCCCGCGCAGCGCCGGTCACGATCGCCACCTGTCCGTCGAGTCGCTTCATCGGCCCGCGCTCAGGCCCGTCAGCCTGCGCCGATGTGCACGGTCGGCTCGGTCGTCGTCGCGGCCTCTGCCCTGATCTTGAAGATCGGCGACTTGTAGACCTTGAGCGCGACGATCGTCATGAGGATCGCAACCACCGCGACACCGCCCAGGATCTCCTTCTCGGTGCTCGACAACCCGATCGCGCCCTTGTAGGCGACCCACAGCAGCAGACCTGCGCCCGCCAGCGGCATCAGTCCGAGGATCCCGAAGTCCTTTGGCGATCGCATGATGAAGCGGCGGTAGAACCACGCCGCGGCGAGTCCTGTGATCGCGTAGAACAGCGAGTAGAGGAAGCCACTCACGGTGACCAGACTGTCGATCGCGTTGGAAACCGAGCTCGAGTAGATGTCGATGATCCCGAACACCATCATCGCGCCGCCGAGCAGGGCCGTTGAGAACGCGGGCGTGCGGAAGCGCTCGCTGACCACGCCGAGCTGCCGGGGCAGCACTCGATCGCGCGACATCGAGAACATCAGCCGCGCGGTCCCGATGATCGCGACCTGCGTGGTCGCGAGCACCGACAGCACGACCGCCAACGAGATCACGCGATCGCCTGCGGTGCCGCCGAGGCGCTGCCCGACGAACGCCGCCGCGTTGGCGCCGTGCGCGTTGAGCGCACCCAGCGGCGCGATGCCCTGGAAGGTCGCCCACATCGAGACGAAGATCACGCCAAGGATCGCGACCGCGACCACCGCGCCGAGGCCGGGGTTCTTCTCCGGCCGCTCGGTTTCCTCGTTGACGTATATGCCGCCGTCCCAGCCGGCGATCGACGCCACCGCGATCACCATCGCGGCACTGAACGACCCCGCGCCCGTCCCCTTGAAGCTCAGCCAGTCACTCGACGGCCTGACCGTTCCCGCCTTGTGGACCAGGAACACCTCGATGAACGCCCACACGATGAACACGGCGAGAATGCTGTACTCGATCAACGCAACCGTGACCTGCAGCCGCGCACTGGGCCTGATGCCGATCACAGCGGTCGCCGTCAGTGCCGTGCCGATGATCACGATCGCCACTGCGCCGACGAACTGGTTGTTGGGCGAGAAGCCCAGCAGCGCCAGCACGCTCGGGCCGATCGTGATCACGTCGATCAGCACGAAGCCGCAGAACGCGACCAGCATCAGCCAGCCGACCAGGTTGCCCACGTACGGGCTCAGCGAGCGGCAGACCCATTCGTATGTCGCGCCGGCGTTCTGGCGCCACATGTTCAGCCGCTGGAAGGCGACGGCGATGCACAGCAGGCCCAGTGCCGAGATCGCGAGCGGCAGGATCGTGCCGTAAGCCGCGGTCGTGACCAGGGATGCGAGCACGATGGAGACCGTCTGCCCGGGCGCCGCGCCGGCCAGCGCGAACACCGTCGAGCCCAGTAGCCCGACCTCATTTCGAGCCAGCGTCGGCTCTTCGTGCGCGGGCGCGGAGTTCGATGCCGGGACGGGCGGCTCGGATGCGGACGTCATCGGGGGATCCCCGGCCTGCGGTCTGGCGCCTGCATTTCCGTCCCCTCTCTCCTGGGCCCAACGAGTGCAATGTAGAATTCCACATTGCACATGTGACGTCAACGCGACCCCTCGGTCAGATACGGTGAAACGCATGTCTTCAGCGGATGCCGATGTAGTCGGGCCGCGGCCCAGCCACATCGTCGCGATCAGCGCCGGGAGTTTGCGCGACCAGGTCCGCCGATCGCTGGAGGCGGCGATGGTGGCCGGCGAGCTCAAGCCCGGCGAGCTCTACTCGGCACCGGCGCTCGGCGAACGGTTCGGTGTCTCGGCCACGCCGGTGCGCGAGGCGATGCTCGATCTGGCCAAGGACGGGTTCGTCGTCGCCGAGCGCAACCGCGGCTTCCGCGTGGTCGAGATGTCGGAGGTCGACCTCGACGAGATCTGTCAGATCCGACTGCTGCTCGAGGTGCCGTCGACCGTTCAGGTGGCCAAGATCATCGAGTCCGAGGTGCTCGACCAGCTGTCGGAGATCGCCGACGAGATCGTCACCGCCGCTGCCCGGGGCGACCTGATCGACTACCTCGACTCCGACCGGCGCTTCCACGTGCTGCTGATCTCCCAGCTCGGCAACGACCGGCTGACCGAGCTGGTAGATCGGATGCGGCGCCAGACGCGGCTGTTCGGGCTGGTCGCGCTGGCGGAGTCCGGCGTGCTGGTCAGCTCCGCGCAGGAGCATCACGAGCTGATCGATGCGATGCGCGCGCGAGACGCGGCCGCGACCAAGACCCTGGTGAACTCGCACATCAAGCACATCCGGGGTCTGTGGGTGGGGCGCGACGAGCGGTAGTTCGGTGCCCCTGCGCGGGCGCGCCGCTCAGGCCCCGTGCGGGGCCATCGTGACCGTGCGAACCGTCGTGTAGAACGCGAGCGCGTCCGGACCCTGCTCGCGGGGGCCGTAGCTCGAGTCCTTCTCGCCTCCGAACGGGGCGTAGAAGTCGACCCCGGTCGTCGGCGCGTTGATCTTGATCAGCCCGGTGTCGATCTCGGCCGCGGCGGCGAGCAGCCGGTCCAGCTCGCGTCCGTGGACCGAGGTCACCAGCCCGTACCTGACTCCGTTGGCGATCTGCACCGCCGCCTGTACGTCGGCCGCGGTGAGAATCGTGACCAGCGGGCCGAACGTCTCCTCCTGGGTCAGCTGGTGCTCGGGACCGAGTCCGTCGACGAGCGTCGGCTGCACGAACCAGCCATCGAGGTTGGGGACCTGGCCGCCCGCGAGCACGCGCGCTCCGGCCGAGCGCCCGGCTTTGATCGCGTCGAGCACGTCGGAGCGAGCGCCCTCGGAGATCACCGGCCCGACGGTCGTGTCGGGTGCCTCGGGCGCGGCCGGCTGCAACCCCCGGACGGTGTCGACGAACGCCTCGATGAAGCCGCTGTCTGACCCGACGACGATCACCCGGCGGGTGGCCGTGCACTTCTGGCCCGCGTAACCCATCGCCGCCCCGGCGACGATCGCCGCCGTCCGGGCGGGGTCCGCGTCATCGAACACGATCGCCGCGTTCTGGCCGCCCATTTCACACTGCGCAGCGATTCCGCGCGCCCCTGCGCGGGCGGCGACCGAACGGCCGACGGCGTCTGAGCCGGTGAACGACACCGCGTCGACGCTGTCGAGCATCGCCCGAGCCGCATCGCCGCCGCCATACACGACCGTGAACACGTCCTCGCCGAGGCTCGGAGCGAGGATCTCGGCCAGCATCGCCGCGCACGCCGGCGCCTCCGACGATGGCTTGAGCAGCACCGTGTTGCCGCAGCACAGGGCGGGCGCGGCCTTCCAAAGCGGGATCGCGAGCGGAAAGTTCCACGGCGTGATCAGCCCGACGACACCGTGCGGACGGCGCTGGGTGTAAAGCAGCCCGCCCAGCGACGGCGGGTACTGCTCGCCGAGCGCCGCGAAACACGCCTGCGCGTAGTACTCGAGGATCGAGATCGCGCGAGCGACCTCGCCGTTGGCCTCCACGGCAGGCTTTCCGACCTCGCGCACGATCAGCGCCGCGAACTGGTCACGCCGGGCGCGAAGCTCGGCGGCGCAGGACATGATCGCCGCCGCCCTGCCGGCCGCGCCGGCAGTCCACCAGCGGCGCTGGGCCTCACGCGCCCGCGCGACGATCCGGCCGACCTCGTCCGGCGACCAGATCTGAAATTCGCCGACCAGCTCCCGTGGAGCCTGGGGCGAGAAGGACTCAAGCCGCTGTGCGCTGACCGCCATTTGCCGTCCGCCTCAGTTCATGCCCGCGGCGACTGCCTGCTCGGTCAGCCGGCGCACCTGGGCCTCGTGTTCGGGATCGAGCGCAACGCGGGGCGGCCGGCAGAGCCCGCCGTCGCGCCCGACGATGTCCATCGAGAGCTTGATCGCCTGCACAAACTCGGTCTTCGAGTCCCACCGCAGCAGCGGGTGCAGGGCTCGGTACAGCGGCAGCGCAGTCTCGATGTCGTGGTCCATCGACGCGTGGTAGAGCTTGGCACAGGCGCGCGGGAAGGCACTTGTATAGCCCGAGATCCACCCCTTGCCACCGGCGAGTGCGACCTCGAGCACGGTGTCATCGGAGCCGATCAGCACGTCGAGCTCGGGGGCGAGCTCGCGCACCGCGTAGACGCGCCGCGGATCGCCGGCGAACTCCTTGACGGCGACGATCAGTCCCTCGGCATGCAGGCGGGCGAGCATCTCGGGGCCGAGGTCGACCTTCGTATCGAGTGGGTTGTTGTAGGCGATCACCGGCAGTCCGACCGCCGCCAGCGCGCTGTAGTGCGCGATCACGCTGCGCTCATCGGCACGATAGGAGTTGGGGGGCAGCGCCATCACGGCCGCCGCGCCCGCCTCGCCGGCCTGCTCGGCCCACCGGACCGATTCGCGCGCCCCGTACGCACCGACCGCCGGGATGACCGAGAAGCCGTCGGGCGCCGCCTCCATCGCGGTCGTCACGACCCGGGCCCGTTCGTCGTCGGTCAGCGTCTGGTATTCGCCCAGCGAGCCGTTGGGCGTGATCCCATCGCACCCCGACTCGGCGAGCCACGCGATGTGCTCGGCGTAGCGGTCAAAGTCGATCTCGAGCCTCTGATCGAGTGCCACCGGATTGGCGACCAGGACTCCATGCCAAGGTTTGTTCTGCATCGACGTTCCGTAGGTAGTATTTCACATGGCACAACGCAGCACGGCTCCGCGGCCGGCTTCACCTCGCCGGCAGCAGCGACCGTGCGATCGAGCACTTGGCTGTGTGGAGCAGGTTGCTGACCTGTCCGACGCCGCAGTGCGCGCCGATTCCCATCACGATCGCGGCCTGGTCTGAGCTCAGCGACCATTCGTCCTGCAGCCACCCCTTGAGCTCGGCGAACGCGGTTCGGCAGGCGTCTGCCAGCGAGATCCCCGATACGACCGTGATCAGCGAGTCAGCGGTCCTGATCCGGGGTGCGTGCATCGAGGCCGGGCGCTGCACGGGCGTGGCCGACGCGACGATCCTCGCGCCGACCTCGGGCGCGCAAACGACCTCGCCGTCGCCCAACGCCGCCTTGCAGTCACCGAAGTACAGGCCGCCGCCGGCCACGGCGACCGGCAGCACGACGGTCGCGCCGGCCGTGATCTCGCGAACGTCGACGTTGCCGAGATGGTCGCCCTCGTGGCGGCTGAGCACGGTCTCGGTTGCCGGCGCGGTCGCCAGGCAGCCGATCAGCGGCGCGACCGGCACCCTCCAGCCATCGGCGAGCACCAGCTGGCCGTCGTCGACCGCGAGGTGGATCACGTGATCCTCCTCGTGCCACCAGTCCGCCGGCGACACCGCTTCGCAGCGGCTGACGACGACATACCCGGGCGTCGTCACCTCGACCGCCTCGATCGTCACCTCGACCGCCTCGCCGGGCTCGGCGTCCTGGACTGCGATCGGGCCGGTCACCCCGTCGAGGTGCTCCTCGACCCAGGCCGCCGTCTCGGGGTTGAAGTCGGCCGGATCGTCGTAGCGGCCGGTGAAGCAATCCCGCGCGATGACCACGAACGTCTCGCCGGCCGCGACCGTGCCGATCGGTGCGTGCTCCGGGCTGTAGGTGTATTTGAGGTCGGTCGGCTCGAACGTCTGCATCAGCGGTTCGGAACCGGCAGATCCGGCGGCAGCGGCGAATCGGGCGTGACGGTGTATCCCTCGAACTCGCCGTACTGCCTGTAGATGTCCCCGTAGAACTGCAGCGCATCGCGGTCGAGCTCGATCCCGAGTCCGGGTCCGGTCGGCACCGGGATCGCGCCGTCGATGAACTCGACCTTGTCGGCGATCAGGTCATGGACGAGGAAGGTCAAAAACTGCTGGTGTCCGAGTTGGGGCAGCGGCAGCGTCGCGAGCACGTGGCTGGTCGCGATCGTCGTCACCCCGAGGTCGGCGAACGCGTGCTTGCAGATCGGCAGGCCGGCGGTCTCGCACATCGTCGCGGCGTTGTGGAACGGGACCAGCCCGCCGAGCTGATGGGGGTCGGTGACGATCACGTCGGCGGCCCGCTTGGCGATCACCTCGGGAACCTGATGCGGCAGCCAGGCCGACTGGTTGGCGCCGATCCGGACCCTGGACTTGGCTCGCAGATCGCGCAGACCGTCGATGTTGTGCATATCGATCGGCTGCTCGACGAACTCGACCCCGACATCCTCGAACCGCTGCAGGGCGTCGACGGCCTCGAACACCGACCAGGCCTCGTTGGCGTCAACGCGGACCGCGACATCGTCGGGGACCTCTTCCCTGATCGCCCGCGCGAGCCGGAGATCGTTGTCGAGCTCGAAGCCGATTTTGATGTAGACCGATTTGAAGCCGCGCTCGGCGCCCTCCGCAGCCTGCCTGCGGACGGTCTCGACCTTGCGGTCCTCGGCTCCGACGAACCAGTAGAAGGGCACGTTCTCGGTGTCCAGCCCACCGAAGAACTGGTGCACCGGACATCCGTGCGCCTTGCCGCAGATGTCCCACAGCGCGATCTCGATCGCCGCCGTGGCGCCATTGCCGAGGTACGGGTAGTGGTGCCAGCCACGGTCTGAGGCCCGGCGCAGGAACTGGGTCACCCGCAACGGGTCCTCGCCGACGATCCAGGGAATCGTCGCGTCGAGCGCCTCGCAGACGAGCTTGATCAGCGGGCTGCCGGGGACCTCTCCGATGCCGGTTATCCCCTCGTCGGTGTGGACCTCGACGATCGCGTTGGTCAGCCCCCACGCACGCCCAAAGCGCCACACCTCAGGAAACTCGTAAGGGACCGACACGACGTGGACGTCAACGCCAGTGACTTTCATGGACCACTCCCGGACCTCGAGATTGCAGCGCGACCGCCCCGTCCCGGCGCGACAACCCCAGTCTGTCGGGCGCACGCGGGTCAGCGGCGGGTAATATGGTACATAATACTTGTCGTGTGAGCGGGCGGCTTGGCGGGCGAGTGCGTACGGTGGGCGGTGATGCGAATCGCCGTGCTCGCAGACATCCACGCCAACCTGCCGGCGCTTCGAGCGGTCCTCGATCAGATCGATCGCCTCGAGCCCCAGATCGACGGGATCGTGGTCGCCGGTGACGTCGTCGGCGGCCCGCTGGTGCGCGAATCGCTCGAGCTGCTCGCAGCCCGCTCTGAGCCTCGCTGGTGGATCAGCGGCAACGGAGAGCGCGAGGCGGTGGCGGCGTTCGACGGCGAGCCGGTGGCCGACGACGCGCCCGGCCGCGCAGCGGCATGGAGCGCCGCTGCGCTTGATCGGCGCTGGCGAGACGAGCTCGCCGGTTGGCCGATCAGCGTCGAGGTCGACGACGTCGTCTTCTGCCACGGTTCCCCGCGCCGAGATGACGAGGTCATCACCCGCGCGACGCCCGAGCCGGCCCTGCTGGAAGCGCTCGGCGACGCGGCCGGCCGGTTGGTGGTCGGGGGTCATACCCATCAGCAGTTCGTGCGGCTGCAAGGCGACCGGCCGGTGTACGCCAACGCCGGCAGCGTCGGGATGCCGTACGAGGGATGGCCGGGGGCATTCTGGATGATCGTCGACAACGGCCGGCCCGAGCCCCGCGAGACGGCATACGACACCCAGGCTGCGGCGCGCGAGCTTCGAGCATCTGGGTACCCCGACGTCGAGGATCACCTCAACCATGCGCTGCTGGCGCCGTTGCACGCCGAGTGGGTGACCGCCTTCCTCGAGCACACAGCGGGCCGCGGCGAGGATCCCGGCCCTCCGATGGCCACCGCCTGATGTCCCGGCTGATCTACTCGATGGGCGTCTCGGCCGACGGCCACATCGCCGGCCCCAACGGCGAGATCGACTGGTCGGCGCCCGACGAGGAGCTTCACCGGTTTCACAACGAGCAGACCCGCGAGCTGGGCGCGCACCTGTGCGGCCGCCGGCTTTACGAGGAGATGCTCCCCTGGGAGGCGCCATACGACGAGACCGCGCCGGCCGAGCACGCCGAGTTCGCGGAGATCTGGCAGGCGCTGCCGAAGGTCGTCTTCTCTACGACCCTGTCCGCGGTGGAGGGCAACGCGACCCTGGCGACCGAAGACCCTGCCAGAGAGCTGACCAAACTCCGCGCGCGAACCGACCGCGACATCGCCGTCGGCGGCGCAGGGCTCGCGGCGACGCTCGCACGGCCGGGGCTCATCGACGAGTACCGGCTGTTCGTCAGCCCGGTCGTGATCGGCAGCGGCACGCGCTTCTTCCCGGCGCTCGAGCAGCGGATCGAGCTCGAGTTGCTCGAGACCCGCACGTTCGGCTCGCGGGTCGTCTACCTGCGCTACGGACGTCGGTAGGAGAACTCCGTTGGGGATTTGGTGCGCATAGCGCCCAAGATGCCCAACGCACTGTGACGAAAGTGTCACGCTCCCTGTTGGTCGGCGTGTGCGCGGCCCCGCACGAAGTGCTGGTCCCCCCGGCGAATCGTCACCCGCTCGGCGTCGAGGTGCTCGAGCAGCGCCTGGGCGAACTTGCGCGACGTCCCCAGCCGATCGCGCAGCTCCGCGATTGTGACCGCGCCTTCGTGCTCGGCCGCGCTTGCGATCACGAGCTCCTTGACGGTCGCAATCGTATCCGGGTGGTAGTGCAGCGAGCGCGTCACGCGGACCGCTCGCCCCGCGTCGCGCAAGGCGGCGAGATCGTCGGCGTCCAGCTCTGAGTCGAGCGGCGGCTCAAAGCCGGCGGCCAGCAGTCGCTGTTCGAGTTCGAGGGCGGACGGGCTCAGAGCCGTCTCCGGTTCCGGCTGTTTGCGCTCGGGGGCCGGTGCGACCTCGGGCGCCGCCGGCGCCGGCTCGCGCTCGCCGGCAGCGAGCCGCTCGAGGCGCTGGACCAGATCTCGGCTGGCGCGGTGCTTGCGTGGATGGGCGTCGAGCACGCGGCCGCCCCCGAGCGTGTCAGGGGGCGCGATCCGGCGCACGACCAAGCGGTCCTCCGCCACGGCGACCAGCGGGCGCTCGAGCCGGATCTGCCAGAACCGCTCACCGAGCCCGGTCAACCTTGCGGGCGACTCGCGCGTTCCGTGGTGGATCTGGACCCTGGCCCCCGTCCGAGGCGTGCCGTTGTCGAAGGAAAGCTCGGCGTCGATCAGGTACGTCTCGTGCAGCTCCGCGCCGGCTCCCACGACGACGTCGCCACGCTCGACCTGATCGACGGACAGGCCACTCAAGTTGACCGCAACGCGCTGGCCGGCGGCGGCCCGTTCCACCTGGGCGTCATGGATCTGCACCTCGCGCGCCCGCGCCCGCCGCGCCCCGGGAAGCACGGCAAGCGCGTCACCGCGCGCGACTGATCCCGACCACAGCGTCCCGGTCACGACCGTCCCGGCGCCCTTGATCGTGAACACTCGATCGACGTGCAGGCGTGCCGGCTCGGGCAGCGCCGCACGGCTCGGCAGCGTCGATGCGAGGCGATCGAGCGCCACGCGCAGCTCGTCGAGGCCGGTTCCGTTTCGCGCGCTGACCGCCACAACCTCGGCCTCCGGGAATAGCTCGCTCGCTTCGAGCATCGCCAGCTCGGGATCGGCTAGGTCGCTCTTGGTCACCGCGACCACGCCGTGGCGGACGTCGAGTGCTCTCAACACCGCGGCGTGCTCGCGGGTCTGCGGCATGACGCCGTCATCGGCCGCGACCACCATCAAAAACAGGTCGACGCCGGTCGCGCCCGCGACCATCGTCCGTACGTAGCGCTCGTGCCCGGGGACGTCGACGATTGACAGCCGCCCGCCGCTCGCGAGCTCCATGCTCGCGTAACCGAGCTCGATCGAGATCCCGCGCTCGTGCTCCTCGGGGAGCCGATCGGTGTCGACGCCGGTCAGCGCCCCGATCAATGCCGTCTTTCCGTGATCGATGTGCCCCGCCGTGCCGAGCGTCAGCGGCGCGTCGCTCATCGAGGGCTGAGCGCCCCGGCGACCGCTGCCACGACGGCGTCGACCTCCTCGTCGGCGATTGTCCGGGGGTCGAGGACCACGCGGCCGTCGTGGATCCGGGCGATCACGGGCGGCGTCGCCTCGCGCAGGCGCGCCACGACGGTCTCGGGATCGGTCCCGCCCGCCAGCGCGACCGCTGGACCCTCGAGCTCGGCCATCGGCAGCGCTCCGCCGCCGACGCGACCAACGGTGCGGATCAGCTCCGTCGGCGCGCTGATCCCGTCGCGCAGCCGATGCGCCCGCGCCGCCAGCACGTCCTCGGACTGGCCGACCATCGCCAGCACCGGGATCTCCGTGCGCGCCCGCTCGGGGTCGCGGTACAGCAGCAGGGTCGCCTCGAGCGCCGCCAGCGACAGCTTGTCGATCCGCAGCGCTCGCGCGAGCGGATGGGCCTTCGCGGCCGCGACGGCCTCCAAGGTCCCGAGCACCAGCCCGGCCTGAGGGCCGCCGAGCAGCTTGTCGCCCGAGCAGCAGACGAGCGCGGCTCCGGCGGCCAGCGAGCGACCGGCGTCGGGCTCGTCGGAGAACTGCTCGGCGTAGTTGGCGCCGGAGAGCACGCCGGACCCGAGGTCATCGATCACCGGCACCCCGAGCTCGCAGAGCTCCTCGATCTCGACCTGCCCGACGAACCCGAGCGTCCTGAAGTTCGACTGGTGCACTCTGAGGATCGCCCCGACCGTCGGCGACAGCGCACGCTCGTAGTCGCCCCGGTTGGTGCGATTCGTGGTTCCGACCTCGATCATCGTCGACCCCGATTGGGCGATCACGTCGGGGATCCTGAAGCCGCCCCCGATCTCCACCAGCTGTCCCCTGGAGATCACCACGGCGCGGCCCGGCCCGGCGAGCGCTGCGGTCGCGAGCAGCACAGCGCCGGCGCAGTTGTTGACCACCGCGGCCGCCTTCGCCCCGGTCAGCTCGCACAGGAGCGCCTCGACATGATCGTGACGTGACCCACGCGAGCCGGACTCGAGCTCGAGTTCGAGGTTGCTGTAGCCCTGCGTGGCGAGATCGACCGCGTCTCGCGCGGCGCCGGCCAGCGGCGCCCGGCCGAGGTTGGTGTGCACCACCACTCCGGTCGCATTGATCACGCGCCTCAGTGACGGCGACGAGAGTGCCGCCAGGTGGCCGCGAGCACGATCGATCAGGCTGAGCTCCGGGTCGCCGTCGGCGATCGTCAGCGACCGCTGCTCGTCGATCGCGCGCCGCGCGGCGGCCACCGCGAGCGGGTGGGGCGCGTCGAGTTCGGCGGCCAGCTCGTGGACGGCGGGCAGCGCTCTCAGCTCGGCGTCACGCCCTGCACCCACGCGCCCTCTTCCTGCTTGAAGATCGGAGCCTGCGCCTTGATCTGATCGATGATCTCGCGGCCGCCGGCGAAGGCCGCCTCGCGATGGGGCGCCGACACGGCGATCGCGACCGACGGCTCAGACAGCGGCACCGTCCCGATCCGATGCTCGGCGGCAGCAGCGCACAGGCCATGCCGGTCGATCGCGGCCTGCACGATCTCGGCCATCTTCCTCTCCGCCATCGCGGCGTATGCCTCGTACTGGAGCTCTGAAACCTCGCGGGTAACCCCGAGGAAGGTGACGACCGCTCCCGCGCGCGGGTCGCGCACGCGCTCGAGCAGTGGGTCGAGCGCCAGCGGCTGGTCGGTCACGCGGACGTGCATCACGGCGACCGAGCCGCCGGACACCGGCGGGATCAGCGCCAGCTCGTCGCCCGCGCCGAGTGTCTGGTCCTCGCTGGCGTACTCCTGGTTGACCGCCATCACGACCGGGACTCCGTCGGTCAGCTCGCGCATCTGGTCAAGCGCGTCACGGACCCGAGCATCGGATGGGAGCTCGAGTTCGAGCGCGCTCGTGCCCGCGCGCTCGCGCAACGCTGCGAACAGTCGGACGGTTACCTGCATCGGCTCCAAGGCTAGTCCGAGGCCGCAAAATTGGCCAGGACCGGCCATGTTTACGGTGGATTAATCCTTGCGCCCTGTGGTTGCACGTTCGCCTATCCTCGCGACCTCAACTCTGAAGTCCATATCAAAGGAGCGCAATGCGCATTCGGGGGAGCTGGCTCCCGGTGGCGGTCGCACTGCTCAGTGCAGGAGTGATCGCTGGTTGCGGGAGTAGCAGTAGCAGCAGTTCATCGTCGGCGTCGAGCTCGGCCGCGGCGAGTGGCACCGGTACCGCCGCGAGCAGCTCGAGCGCATCGGGCTCCAACGCGGCGATCGTCGCTCTGGTGCCGAGCGCGATCAAGTC
Source organism: uncultured Solirubrobacterales bacterium (assembly GCA_963770885.1). Taxonomy (GTDB): domain Bacteria; phylum Actinomycetota; class Thermoleophilia; order Solirubrobacterales; family Solirubrobacteraceae; genus Palsa-465. Next base: position 461,333 of record CAVYRI010000012.1, read on the forward strand.
CAAGGGCGCGCTCACGGTGGCCGCCGACGCGAGCTATGCGCCGAACGAGTTCATCGCTTCCGACGGCCACACCGTGGTCGGGATGGACGCTGACCTCAGCAACGCGCTCGCGAAGCTGATGGGGCTGAAGGCGAACATCGTCAACGCGACCTTCGACACGATCATCCCCGGTCTCGCGGCCGGCAAGTACGACATGGGCGCCTCGTCGTTCACCGACACCAAGGCGCGCGAGAAGGTCGTCGACTTCGTTGACTACTTCAAGGCGGGGACCTCGTTCTTCACCAAGTCATCCGGCGGCGTGGCCGTGACCACGCTGGCGAGCCTGTGTGGCAAGTCGGTCTCGGTCGAGAGCGGAACCACCGAGGAGACCGACGCCAAGGGCCAGAGCGTCAAGTGCAAGGCCGCCGGCAAGCCGACGGTGAACGTGCTCGTCTTCCCGACCCAGACCGCCGCCAACCTGGCGCTGTCCAGCGGCCGGGCGCAGGTCTCGATGGCCGACTCCCCGGTCGCCGCCTACCAGGTCAAGCAGTCCCACGGCACCTTCAAGCTCGTCGGTCAGACCTACGGCACGGCGCCCTACGGGCTCGCGATCCCGAAGCACAGCGGCCTCGCCCCGGCGGTGCTCGCCGGCGTCAAGCAGCTGATCAAGGACGGGACCTACGACCAGATCATGACCAAGTGGGGCATCCAGAGCGGGGCGATCCCCGCGTCCGAGGTCAAGATCAACGGCGCCACGAGCTAGCAGTCAGACTACGGCTCTGAGGTGAGCACCTCCGAGCTTTCAAAGAACACACCGGAGCGGCCTGACGACATCAAGGCCGTTCCGGTTCGTCACCCCGGGCGCTGGATCATCGCGTTCATCGTGGTGGTCATCGCGGGCTCGATCGTGCGGTCGGTGGTCACCAACTCGCACTTCGAGTGGCACGTCGTCGGGCAGTACCTGTTCGACTCGCGGATCCTGAACGGAGTGGTGAAGACGATCGAGCTGACGGTCGCCTCGATGATTATCGGGATCGCGCTCGGGATCGTGCTGGCGGTCATGCGGCTGTCCCCGAACCCGATCGTGTCCGGAGCAAGCTGGCTCTACATCTGGTTCTTCCGCGGCACGCCGCTCCTGGTCCAGATCCTGTTCTGGTACAACGTCGCCGCGCTGTTCCCACCCCCTGGGGGGATCGGGCTCGGGGTTCCGTTCGGCCCGGACGTCGTCCACTACACGCACACGAACAGCCTGATCACACCGTTCGTAGCCGCGTTGCTGGCGCTCTCGATCAACGAGGGTGCGTACATGGCCGAGATCGTGCGCGCCGGGATCATCTCGGTTCCGGAGGGCCAGACCGAGGCCGCGCAGTCGCTCGGGATGAGCCGGATCCAGACGCTGCGGCTGATCGTGTTGCCGCAGGCGATGCGTGTGATCATCCCGCCGACCGGCAACGAGACGATCTCGATGCTCAAGAACACGTCGCTGATCAGCGTGATCGCCGTCGCCGAGCTTCTCTATTCGGCGCAGGAGATCTACGACGTCAACTTCCAGGTGATCCCGCTGCTGATCGTGGCGAGCATCTGGTACCTGGTCATGACCAGCGTGCTCTACGTGGGGCAGTACTTCATCGAGCGGCGCTACGGACGCGGGTTCTCACGGGCGCAGCGGGCGACGATGGCCGGCCGCTGGCTTGGCCTGGGCCGCGGCGGGGGCGGAGAGGCGGCGCTCGGTGAGTGATCCGCTGGCCACGAGCGCCAGCGCTGGGCTTCCGATGGTCAAGGCCGAAGGGGTCCACAAGCGCTTTGGGAGGCTCGAGGTGCTCAAGGGGATCAACCTCGAGGTCGGCCGAGGCGAGGTTATGTGCATGCTCGGACCCTCGGGCTCGGGTAAGTCGACCTTCCTGCGCTGCATCAACCATCTGGAGAAGATCAACGCCGGGCGGCTGTCGGTCGACGGGGAGCTGGTCGGCTACCGCGAGTCGGGCGACAAGCTGCACGAGCTGCGCGAGACCGAAGTCGCGCGCAAGCGGTCGGAGATCGGGATGGTGTTTCAGAGCTTCAACCTGTTCCCGCACATGACCGCGGTCGACAACGTCGCCCTGGCGCCGATCAGGGTCGGTGGCGCCAAGCGCGGCGAGGCACGGGACCGGGCGCGCGAGCTGTTGACACAGGTCGGGCTGGCCGACAAGCTCGACATCTACCCGGTCGCGCTGTCCGGGGGCCAGCAGCAGCGTGTCGCGATCGCCCGGGCGCTGGCGATGCAGCCCAAGCTGATGCTGTTCGACGAGCCGACCTCGGCGCTCGACCCCGAGCTGGTCGGTGACGTGCTCGACGCGATGCGCCAGCTGGCCCACGACGGCATGACGATGATCGTCGTCACGCACGAGATCGGCTTCGCCCGCGAGGTCGGCGACACCGCGGTGTTCATGGACGGGGGTGTTGTGGTCGAAGCGGGCAAGCCCGCCGACGTGCTCGGCAATCCCCAGCACCAGCGGACCAAGGAGTTTCTCTGGAAGGTCCTGTAGGGAGCTAACCGCCCGGGACCGTGGGCCGCCCGGAGCGGCACACCGTGAATAGGACCATGGGCCGCCCCGAGCGGCGCGCCGTGTATTAGGTGACAAACCCAGATCCGCCCGCCCGATTTGTCACCGAGGGCCCAGAATCGAAGCGGTTTGCTCCAACTCCGTCCGCCGCGGGCGGGTTTGTCACGTTGTGCACGGGCGCCAGCGGCCGGAGCCGACAGCCGCCCGCGTGCGTCGCCAGCGGTAACCTCCGAGACGATGGCGACCGCCGACGAGAACCGCACGATCGCGCCGATCGTAGGGCCCGACGACCCACGCAGGTTCACCGACTCGGGGATCGAGATCCAGCCGTCCTACGACGAGCACGATCTCCCGCCTGACATCGACGCGCGGCTCGGTGAGCCCGGCGAATATCCCTACACGCGGGGCATCCACCGCGACATGTACCGCAAGCAGCTGTGGACGATGCGCCAATACGCGGGCTACGCGAGCGCGACCGAGACCAACGAGCGCTACCGCTACCTGCTCTCGAAGGGGTCGACGGGCCTCTCGATGGCATTCGACCTTCCGACCCAGCTCGGCCTGGACTCCGACGACCCACGTTGCCTGGGTGAGGTTGGGCGCACCGGCGTCGCGATCGACACGATCGATGACATGCGGACCGCGTTTGACCAGATCCCGCTGAACCAGGTCTCGACCTCGATGACGATCAACGCTCCCGCCAGCGTGCTGCTGGCGCTCTACGAGCTGGTCGGAGAGGAGCAGGGCGTTGCATCCGAGGAGCTGCGCGGCACGACCCAGAACGACATCCTCAAGGAGTACATCGCCCGCGGGAACTACATCTACCCGCCCGAGGGCGCAATCCGCCTGACCACCGACCTGTTCGCGTACTGCAACGAGCGGGTGCCGAAGTGGAACACGGTCTCGATCAGCGGTTACCACTTCCGCGAGAAGGGCTGCTCGGCGGTCCAGGAGGTCGCATTCACACTCGCCAACGGGATCGCCTACGTGCAGGCGGCGCTCGACGCGGGGCTCGAGGTCGACAAATTCGGCCCACGACTGGCGTTCTTCTTCAACGGCCACAACAACGTCTTTCAGGAGATCGCGAAGTTCCGCGCCGCCCGGCGGATGTGGGCCGAGATCATGCGCGACCGGTTCGGCGCCCAGGACGAGCGCTCGTGGCGGCTGCGCTTCCACACCCAGACGGGCGGCGTGACGCTGACCGCCCAGCAGCCTGAGAACAACATCGTCCGGGTCGCGCTGCAGGGCTTCGCCGCCGTCTGCGGCGGGACGCAGTCGCTGCACACCAATGGCTTTGACGAGGCGCTCGCGCTGCCGACCGAGCGCGCCGCGAAACTCGCGCTGCGGACCCAGCAGATCATCGGTTACGAGTCAGGCGCCGCCGACACGGTCGACCCGTTCGCCGGCTCGTACTACGTCGAGGCGCTGACCGACGAGATCGAGACTCGTGCCCGGGAGCTGATCGCAAAGATCGACGAGCTTGGCGGCTCGGTGCACGCGATCGACTTCATGACCAACGAGATCGAGGAATCGGCGTTCGGTTACCACGAGCGCTACCGGCTCGAGCAGGACATCGTCGTCGGCGTCAACAAGTTCGTCGAGGACTCGCTCGAGGTGACCGACATCCTCCGGGTCGACCCCGAGTCAGAGCGCCATCAGGTCGACAGGCTGAAGGCCTTCAAGGCTGACCGCGACGCCGCGCTCGTGGAGCAGCGCCTCGACGAGGTCCGGGCGGCGGCGCGCGGCACTGACAACATGCTGCCCGTCCTGCGCGGCGCACTCAAGGACCGCTGCTCGCTGGGCGAGGTCTGCGGCGCGATGCGCGACGTGTTCGGCGACTATCGCCCTTCTTTCTAGGTGCTCGTCCCCGCAGCTTCGTTCACGGACTTCGTCCTTGGCGTCCACATCCTCGCGGTGGTGGTCGCGTTTGGGGCCACTTTCGCATACCCGCTGATCTTCGCTGCCGCCCGGCGCGCCGACCCGAGTGTGATGCCGTGGCTGTTCTCGGTGATGCAGCGGATCGACCGCTACATCGTCAACCCGGGCCTCACCCTGGTCCTGATCGCCGGCGCCGTGCTCGCCAGCGAGGAGCATCTCTGGAGCCACTTCTTCGTGCAGTGGGGGGTCGGCGCCGCGATCGTGATCGGCGCCGGGGTGGGGGCATTCATGATCCCGCGCGAGGGCAAGCTTGCCGAGGTCGCGCGGCGCGACCTGAAGGCCGCGCCGGTCGGAGCCGGCACCGAGCCAGCCTGGAGCGAGGAGTACCAGAAGCTGTTTCGCCAGGTCTCGATCGGCGGCGCCGTGCTGGACGGGATCGTCATCGTGACGATCTTCCTGATGGCGATCCAACCCTGATGCGGATCTTCGTCGCCGGTGCGACGGGGGTGATCGGCATGCGCCTGCTGCCACTGCTGATCGCCGAAGGGCACGAGGTCGCCGGTATGACGCGGACGCCGGGCAAGGCCGACGCGCTCGCCGGCGCCGGCGCCGAGCCGTTTGTCTGCGACGTCTTCGATCTGCCCGAGCTCGAGCGGGTGGTCGTCGAGTTCTCGCCTCAGCTGGTGATGCACCAGCTGACCGATCTGCCCGACGACGCCTCGAAAATCGCGGAGTTCGGCTCCCGCAACGATCGGATCCGCCAGGAAGGGACGCGCAACCTGCTCGCCGCTGCGGGCGCGGCGGGCTCGTCACGCTTCCTGGCTCAGAGCATCGCGTGGGAGCTCGAGGGCGAACGCGCGCAGGCGACCCGGCGCTTTGAGCAGCAGGTGCTCGACGCCGGCGGCGTCGTGATCCGCTACGGCCAGCTGTACGGGCCGGGCACGTACTACGAGGGCGAGCCGCCTCCGCCGCCGAGAGTTCAGATCGATGAGGCGGCTCGCAGGACGGTGGCGCTGCTCGACGCCGAGCCCGGCATCGTCGAGGTCGTGCAGGGCGCCTGAGCGCCCGGAGCTCGAAACAGGTTCCGGACGCCGCTAGCGCTCGCTGTCCAGGTCGGCCATCTGCACCTGGCCGTAGCGCGTCCCTGCGACCGAGCCCTCCGGCACCGCGCGTTCGATCTCCTCGAGCTCGGATTCGGTCAGCGTCATCGCCAGCGCCGCGAGCGCCTGCTCGAGCTGGTCACGCCGACGCGCTCCGATCAGCGGCACGATGTCCTCCCCGCGCGAGCGCACCCAGGCGAACGCGACCTGCTGCACGGACGCACCGCGAGCCGCGGCGACCGACCGCAGTCGCTGCACGAGCTCGAGGTTGCGCTCGGCGTTCTCGCCGGTCATGCGGGGGAAACGCCCGCGGATGTCACCGGGTGCCGGCGGGCGGCGTGGGTTGAAGCTGTCGCTGAGCAGGCCGCGGGAGAGCACGCCGTACGCGGTGATCGGGATCCCGAGCTCGCGGCAGGTGGGGAGGATCGAATCCTCGATCCCGCGCGAGACGAGCGAGTATTCGATCTGCAGGTCGGCGATCGGCTGCAGCGCGGCCGCGCGGCGCACCGTCTCGGCACCGACCTCCGATAGCCCGACTGCGCGGACGTAGCCGGCCTCGATCAGCTCGCTGATCGCGCCGACTGTCTCCTCGATCGGGACCTTCGCATCGAGTCTTGCCGGGCGGTAGATGTCGATGTAGTCGGTGCCGAGCCGTCGCAACGAGTACGCCGCCGCCGTCTTGACCGCGGCGGGGCGGGCGTCGAATCCGAGCGGGGCTCCGTCCGGGCCACGTTGGGCGCCGAACTTGACGCTGAGCCTGTAGCTGCCCCGCGGAGTCTGCGCGAGCGCTCGGCCGATCAGCATCTCGTTGTGGCCCATCCCGTAGAAGTCGCCCGTGTCGATCAGGGTGATCCCGGCGTCCAGCGCGGCGCGGATGGTCGCGGCGCTCTCGGCCTCGTCGGCGCTGCCGTAGACACCCGACATGCCCATGCACCCCAGCCCGGCTCGGTCAGCACTCAATTTTGCACCCGCTTTCGTGATCGCACGTGGATTGGGGGTTCCCCGATGATCGCCGATGCAAGCTCCAAGCCGCGGGAGGAGTCGCGCTGGTGTCTCCGAAATCCTCACCCATGACTATCCACGAGGCCAGTCGCACGCTGCTGAAATCGCCACCCGAACTGTGGGCCGAATGCAGCGATGCGACATCTCTCAACCGCCATCTGGACCAGTTTGGGGAGATCCGGATCACGCGACTCGAGCCTGAAACCGCCGTTGCCTGGGAGGGCGAGAATGCAAGCGGCACGGTGAGGCTCGAGCCGTCCGGCTGGGGTACGCGCGTGATCCTGACCGCCGAGGAGGTTGACCCGGTGATCGACCAGAGCTCGCCGCCGGTGGCGGTAGTTGAGGAATCCGAGCCGCCGGTCGTCGAAGCGCGGCCCGAGCCCGAGCCGGCGATCGTCGTTGTGGTGCCCGAGGCGCCTGTTGTCGAGGCGCAGCCCGAGCAGCCGGCCGTAGCGGCCGAACCGACCCAGCCCGCCATGGCGGCCGAGTCCGCCCCGCGCGGCGGCTTCTTCGCGCGGCTGATGGCGCGGATGCGGGGGCCGGTGCCTGTCGTCGAGGAGCCGGCGCTCGAGCCGGTGGTCGACCCTGAGCCTGAACCGCTGCCCGAGCCGGCCGCAGAGACGCCGGCCGCTGAGACGTCGGTGGTCGAGGCGCCGGTGGTCGAGGTCCCGGCGGTCGAGGTCGCACGGGAGTCCGAGCTGCACGAGGTCAGCGAGCCCATGCCCGAGCCCGCTTCACCCGCGGCGACAGCGGCGCTCGACGCGCTCACGGGCGCGCTCGACAGCCTCGGGATGGCCCACCACCGGCCGTTCTCGCGCTCGTAGGCGCGCGGAGGTCATAAACTCGCGCGCCAGGCCAGATGCGCGAGAAAGCCCCCGAGACCCACGAGGAAAAGCTCGACCAGCTCAAGGAGCTGCGCGACGAGATGATCCACCACGGCACGGCTGCCGCGGTCGAAAAGCAGCACGAGAAGGGCAAATTCACCGCGCGCGAGCGGATCGAGAAGCTGCTCGATCCAGGCTCGTTTCAGGAGCTCGACACGTTCGTGCGCCACCGCACGACTGACTTCGAGATGCAGAAGAACCGTCCCTGGGGCGACGCCGTCGTCACCGGCCACGGGACGATCGAGGGCCGCCGCGTATGCGTGTTCAGCCAGGACTTCACCGTGTTCGGTGGCTCGCTGGGAGAGGTGATGGCCGAGAAGATGTGCAAGGTGATGGACCTGGCGGCCAAGATCGGCTGTCCGGTGATCGGGATCAACGACTCGGGCGGGGCCCGGATCCAGGAGGGCGTCGTGTCGCTCGGCGCCTACGGGGACGTTTTCGTCCGCAACGTCATGTGCAGCGGGGTGATCCCCCAGATCAGCCTGATCATGGGCCCGTGCGCGGGCGGCGCCGTCTACTCGCCCGCGATGACCGACTTCATCTTCATGGTCAAGGAGACCTCGCACATGTTCATCACCGGCCCCGACGTGGTGAAGACGGTGACCGGCGAGGAGCCCACGTTTGAGGAGTTGGGTGGAGCGATGAGCCACTCGAGCAAGTCAGGCGTGGCCCACTTCGCCGCCGACGACGAGGACGCATGCATCGAGGACACCCGTTACCTGCTCTCGTTCCTGCCCCAGAACAACCTTGAGACGACGCCGCGGGTGCAGCCGACCGATGACCCCAATCGGCAGGATCCCGAGCTCGACACGGTCGTCCCCGACAGTGCCAACAAGCCCTACGACATGCGCGACGTCGTGCGGCGGATCGTCGACGACGGGGAGTTCTTCGAGGTCCACGAGCATTACGCGCGCAACATCATCTGCGGCTTCGCGCGGTTAGATGGATATGCGGTGGGAGTGGTCGGAAACCAGCCCTCGCAGCTGGCCGGTGTGTTGGACATCGACTCGTCCTGCAAGGCGGCGCGGTTCGTCCGCACCTGCGATGCGTTCAACATCCCGATCGTCACCTTCTGTGACGTGCCCGGCTTCCTCCCGGGGACCGCGCAGGAGTGGGGCGGGATCATCCGCCACGGCGCCAAGCTGCTGTACGCCTACACCGAGGCGACGGTCCCGAAGATCACGATCATCACCCGCAAGGCCTACGGCGGCGCCTACGACGTCATGGCCTCAAAGCACATGCTGGCCGACTTCAACTTCGCCTGGCCGGGCGCCGAGGTTGCGGTGATGGGCCCTGAGGGCGCGGTCAACATCATCTACCGGCGCGACATCGCCGCCTCGCCGACGCCCGACACCCGCCGCCAAACGCTGATCGAGGACTACAAGGCGCACTTCGCCAACCCGTACGTCGCGGCCGAGCGTGGCTATCTCGACGACGTGATCATCCCGCACGAGACGCGCCCGAAGATCATCACGGCCCTGCAGACGCTGCAGACCAAGCGCCAGTCCGGTCCGAAGCGCAAGCACGGCAACATTCCGTTGTAGGCACCAACCTTGGTGAGTAACCGGCCATATAGGCCGGTTAGATGCCGAGGCTAGAGCGTGACCGTCTGCGCCTCGACGACGCCCTCGCGCCAGGCGTCGTACGCGGCACCGGCGACGGCCAGGTCCTGGATCGCGAGGCCCGTCGAGTCAAACAGCGTCACGGCCTCCGGTCCGGGCCGCCCAGGTGCGTCGCCGGCAAGCACCGCGCCGAGCTCGGTGACGCGATCGCGGGTCACCAGGCCTGCCTCGATCGCGCCGGTCAGCTCGCCGCCGTGCGACGCCTGATCCCACTCGTCGCAGAACAGCGCGCACGAGGCGACCGCGCCGACCGTCGCCTCCGCCTTGCCGGGTCCGTCAGCGCCGAGCATGTTCAGATGCAGCCCCGGGCGCAGGTCACCGACGTCGAACACGATCTCCGAACCCGGCGTGACGCAGCAGACGATCTCGCAGCGGACCGCCTCCTCGCGCGACCCCGTCGCCCAGTCGAGCTCGTTCGCCAATGCGCGAGCGGCGCGGGACACAGAGTCAAAGCAGACCCCAGGCCCGAAGCCGGCGGCGACCATGCACCGCGCCGTCCACGCGCCATGCAGCCCACAGCCGACGATCCCCACCGCGCGCGCTCCGATCCGCGCCAGCGCAGCGCTGGCGACAGCGGCGGCCGCGCCCGTGCGCAGAGCCGTGACCGAGCGAGCGTCGAGCAGCATCAGCGGCACCCCGGTCGTCGCGTCAGAGAGGCAGATCACGCCCGTCACGGTGGGCAGCCCTCGGGCCGGATTGCCGGGGAACGAGGTGATCCACTTCAGTGATGCGAGCCCGCCGCCGCGGGCGGGCATCGCGCGGAAGTCCCCATAAGGAGGACTCTGCAGGTAGACCTTTGATGGCATCACCCATTCGCCGGCGTGGAAGCGCAGGAAGCCCTCGCGCACGCGCTCGATCGCCGCCTCCGGGGAGACGGCCGCCAGCACGGCGTCGTGGTCCAGGACCGGCAGATCGGGCACGGCGGGCACGATACCCTCGACGCGACCATGAACCGTCGCCCGAAGCTGACGATCGTCGCTCCCGATGCGTCTCCCGAGGAGACCGCAGCCGTTGTCGCAGCGCTCGAACGCTTCATGCGCGACACCGCCCCGCCGCGCTCGGCGCCCGCACCAAAGCCCAGCGCCTGGCTCGCGGCCGCCCTCCAGGAGGGGGTCAACCGCGAGCCGGAGATCCGGCCACCTTGGGCGTAGCCGGGCCGCCCTCGAACCTCGCGCTGGCGAGGCGCGACGCTAACGTGATCCTGCACCAGTGATGCCGAGACGGCCGGGGGGCGCAGCCCGGGGCGTGAGTCCTACCAACTGAGGTCAAGTCGGCGACGCCGGAAGTCGATGCCCTGAACTGTTCTCGTGAATTGCCTGCATAACAACATCCGTGGGATCGAGCGATCTCTGATTTGCCGCACGCTGCTGATATTGGCTCTGAGCGGCGTGATGGCTGCCGTCAGCTGCGGATCCGCCCAGGCGGCAGGCCGGGCGCTCGGGATTCGTCCAGCGATCCCGCGTGGGGCCAAGGCACTCGGTTCGATCCCCGGCTCAGCTCAGATCGACGCCACCGTGGCGCTGACACCTCGAGATCCCGCGCAACTGGCCGCGTATGCCCAAGCCGCGAACACTCCGGGCTCCTCCGTCTTCCGCCGTTACCTGAGCGTGGCCCAGTTTGCCCAGCGGTTTGGAGCCCCAGCGAGCGAGATCGCCGCTGTTCGGTCGACGCTCGCCGCCCGCGGGCTTTCGGTCGGCTCGCTGAGCGCCAACGGACTCTCGCTCGGGGTCTGGGGGTCGGCCTCGCGGATGGGTTCGGCCTTCTCCACCTCGTTCAGGCGCTACCGGTTGGCGAGCGGGAGGACCGCGTTCGCCAATATCTCGACTCCAGTCGCGAGTGCGGGCCTGGCCGGTCGGGCGCAGGCAGTATTCGGTCTCGACACACTCCCCCAGCTTCACCCGGAGGGGCTCGAGCGAGCATCTGGGCTGGCCGGTACGAGCGCCGCGCCGGCCTCGGCGCCTGTGACGCCCTGCACCGCGGCATCAGCAGCTGCGACGGACTTCGGCGCCTTCACCGCCGATCAGATCGCCTCGGCCTACGGCTATCCCAGCCTCTACGGGCAGGGGGACGCCGGCGCAGGAGCAAGCGTGGCGCTGTTTGAGCTCGAGCCATTTTCGGCGTCCGACATCACGAGCTACCAGTCCTGCTACGGAACCAGCGCCTCGGTCGGCACGACCCCGGTCGACGGCGGCGCCGGCACCGGCGCGGGCAGTGGCGAGGCGGCACTAGACATCGAGGATGTGATCGGCCTGGCCCCTGACGCGGCAATCAACGTCTACGAGGCACCGAATACCGACGAGGGCGTGTTCGACGCCTATCAGAAGATCATCAGCAACGACACCGAAAAGGTGATCTCCACCTCCTGGGGCCTCTGCGAGCCCGAGGAGGGATCGTCGGCCGCGGCATCGGAGAACACGCTGTTCGAGGAGGCCGCCACGCAGGGCCAGTCGATCTTCGCTGCCGTTGGCGACTTCGGCTCAGACGGCTGTGACACCCATGGCCCGGCCCCCACAGTCGACGACCCAGCAAGTCAGCCGTTCGTGACCGCCGTCGGAGGCACGACGCTGACGATGTCACCGCGTAGCGAGACGGTGTGGAACGACGGCCTCGGCCGGGGTGCGACAGGGGGCGGCGTATCGCAGTTCTGGGGTCAACCCAGTTATCAGACGGGGCGCGTGCTCCCACAGTCTGCGATCAGCTGCGGAAGTGGCGGGACCACGTGCCGGGAGATTCCGGACGTCTCGGCCGACGCCGACGAGGACACCGGATACATGATCTTCTACAGCGGAGGTTGGACGGCCTTCGGGGGAACCAGTGCCGCTGCGCCGACGTGGGCCGCGCTGGCGGCGCTGGCGGACGGGTCGCCAGCTTGCGATGGAACGAGCGTCGGCTTCCTCAATCCGGGGCTGTACCGGGTTGCCGCGAGCGCGTCCGCCGAGAACTTCAACGATGTCACCGTGCGTGATAACGCGTATGACGGCGTCCCGGGCTACGCGGCCCAGGCCGGCTATGACATGGCGTCCGGGATCGGGACGCCGATCGCTCAGTCGCTGGTCCCGGCGCTGTGCGGCGGTCTGGTGACCGTGACGTCCCCCGGGCCGCAGACCACCCTGGTCGGCACCCCCACGAGCCTCGCGCTGACCGCACACAGCACGACGAACACGGCACTCACGTTTTCGGCAACCGGCCTTCCAGCCGGGCTCACGATAGACCCGAGCACAGGTGTGATCTCTGGGACTCCGACGACCCCCGCATCGTCAACGGTCACCGTGACCGCCACGGACGTCGCCGGGTCGGCGGGGCTGACCTCGTTCAACTGGACGATCACCAGCCCGTCGCCGCCGCCGACGCCGACGCCGTCGCCTGCGCAGACGCCGTCACGAGTCGCGCTCGTCGCACCCGGGGCGGGTTTCGGGCAGGTCGGCGCGCGCGTGATGCTCGCGATCCACGCCACCGACAACAAGGGATTTGCTCTTTCCTACAGCGCCATCGGCCTGCCCGCTGGGCTTTCGATCGACACCACGACCGGCGTCATCTCGGGGACTCCACGGCGCGCGGGGACGTCGACTGCGCATCTCGCGGTCACCGACGGGCGTGGGGGGTCGGATGGGGCTGTTTTCATTTGGACGATCGCGCCCCCTCCGCGGCTGACCCACGCCAGGCTGAAGGTCGCGGCCGCTCGCAGAGCTACTCTCGTCTTGTCGGTGAGCAGCGGCTCGCCGCGGATCGCCATCAGCCAGGTCGGGATGCCCAAACCTCCAGCCGCGCGCCGCTTCTCCTTCGGCCGCAAGTCGCTGGCGGGGATGGCCGCCGCCGCAGCGCGCAGCGCGCACGCTGCCCACGTCAACGCGAAGGTTGCCCGAGGTGGCACCGGCTTGACCTTCTCGTTCGCCTCGGCGCAGAAGGGCGGCGTGACGCTCTCGGTGCCGCTGAAGCTGAAGGGGACGGTGAAGCGCGGCGCCCATGCCCGTGTCAAGATCGTGATCGTCGACGCCGCCGGGGTGCGCAAGACGTCCTCGATCAAGCTGGCGCTGTAACACACCGATCACGGGGCTGGATCGGCAGTGCAGGAAGGCGTCAACGGCGAGCCCCATCTTGCTTCGCCGCGGGCCTAGCCGCCGGGCAGAATTCCAGTTATCCTGGCCCGACGACACGCTCAGGGACGCGGGCTAACTACCGGGGAGATGATGTCATGGGGCTCAGGTCTGGTCGCAGCGCGACATTGGTGGGAACGGCGGTCGCAATGCTCGCGGCCGCGTGCATATTCGCGCCGAGCGCGGGCGCGGTGCTGGTCCGTGTCGGCCCACATCAAGTGGCCGGGGTGACGCCGATCAGCGGCGTCAATCCAGCATCGGCTCCCGGGAGCTTCGCCAAGCCCGGCTCGCTCGCCGGGAGCGAGTTCTCGAGCAACGGCAACCTCGATTACAACGGCGGACCGATCCTGCACGCGTCCTCGCCATTTTTGATCTTCTGGGATCCGGGCAGCCAGCTCTCGGCGGCGGACAAAACGCTGTTCGAGCGCTACTTCGCGGACGTGGCCCACGACAGCGGGCTGGCGACCAACGTTTATTCGGTCGATCGTCAGTTCACCGACGCGAGCGGGTTTGCCGACTACAGCCAGAGCTGGTCAGCGGGCCATGCGATCGTCGACACGCACGCGTATCCGCCGCTCGCCAGCCAATGTGACGAGAACGCCGGGTTCACTGAGACGGCGTGCCTGTTCGACAGTCAGATCCAGGCCGAGGTGCAGCGCGTGGTCGCGGCCGACGGCCTGCCAACCGGGCTCAGCGGCAGCGCGCCGATCTACTTTGTCATCACGCCGCCGGCGGTCAACTCGTGCTTCAGCGACGACGCGACGTGCGCGGACAACTTCTTCTGCGCGTATCACTCGAGCTTTACGGATGGGGCCAGCACCGCCCTGTACGCGAACATCCCGACGCTCCTGGCGCTCAACGACCCGAAGGGCTGTCAGGCTGACAACCTGCCCTCGCCGAACGCAAATGTCGTCCAATCGCCGAACGGCAACCCGCTCGTCGACGTGGCGCTGAAGTACATGAGCCACGAGGACAACGAGACGATCACCGATCCGGTCGACGGCTCGGGCTGGATCGACAACGCGACCGGGCAGGAGGACGGCGACAACTGCAACTTCTCAGGCGCGTTCGACCCAGGCGATGACTTCAACCCCGATGCCTTCCTTCCCACCCTCGGAGGATCCGCGGCGGCTGGGACGCTGTTCGACCAGCGGATCAATGGCAACCAGTACTACATCCAGAGCGAGTGGAGCAACGGCGACGTCAACTGCAAGATGCGACCGACGATCGAGCGCGATCACTGCCGCGTTCTACTGCGCCCGGCGACGTGGCCCAGGGCAACTCGTGCAGCTTCAACCCTCTGCGAAGCTCGAGCGCCGGAGGCTTCACTAGCACGACATGGAGCTTCGGCGACGGAGACTCGGATCTTTCTCGCGTAGCGCGCCTGCGACGGCGAGCCATACCTATTCGTCGCCGGGCACCTTCCACGCAAGCCTGACGGTGGTCGATGAGTTCGGCAACTTGTCGACCGTGTCGCATCAGGTCACAACGCCGATCCCTGTGTTCACCGACACGCCCGGGAGTCCATTGGTCGGAACTCCCGTGTCTTTCGACAGTTCCGGGTCCAACGAGCCGGGCGGCTCGATCTCGTCACAGAGTTGGGACTTTGGCGACGGTTCCGGCGCCAATGTCGCCAGCCCAAGCCATACGTTCGCGTCGCCGGGGGTCTACGTCGTTTCGTTGACAGTGACGGACAACACTGCGCATACGGCCAAGATCTCTCACACAGTGACGGTGCATGGGTTCCCGACCGCGAGGTTCACCGTGTCCACGCCGAGCCCACCAGCGGGGTCGCTAGTGGCGTTCAACGGGTCGGGCTCGAGCGAACGGGAAGGCTCGATCTCGTCGTATAGCTGGGACTTCGGCGATGGGTCGCCCAGCGGCAGCGGCGTCGACGCCGAGCCACACCTACGCGCACGCAGGCACGTACACGGTCAAGCTGACCGTCACAGACGGATTTGGCACGACGGCGGCGTCGTACGACGAACGGTGAAGGTCGTCGGCGTCCCATCGGCGGTGATCTCGCCCGGCGCGCCGCAGGCGGTGGCGGGCGTGCCGATCTCGTTGAGCGCCGCCCATTCGACCGACATCGGATCCGCGATCAGCAGCGAGAGCTGGAACTTCGGGGACGGGAGCCACCGGCTCGGGCCTCTCGCTGACCCACAGCTTCACGCGGACCGGGACGCTCCCGGTCAGGCTGACGGTGACCGACGCTTCCGGGGCGACGTCAACCACGACGCTGAACCTGGCCGTCATCTCACCGGTGATCACCAGCGTGAAGATCAAGAAGGGCAAGAAGGTCGAGAAGCTGAAGGCCACGGTCACTGGACCGGGCAAGCTCAAGCTGGGCTCCAAGACGGTCAACGCCCCGGGTCCGGGCACGTTTGCGATCAGCGCCAAGCTGAGCAAGGCGCAACGAAATCGACTGAAGAGCGGTCACTCGGTCACGCTGCGCCTGAAGTTGAAGTTCGTGCCGACGTTTGGCACGGCCTCGTCGAAATCGGTGAAGATCAAGATCTCGGGCTGACCTCCCGGGCGCGTCTCCGCCGGCCGCGCCGGAGCCACGCCGGGGGGCGCCTGCTGGGCGAGGCGCGGGTCGCAGCCCCAATCCGCCGCTCCCAGCGTGCAGTTCGTGGCAAACCCCAAGTTTGGCTGGCCGGTTTGTCACAAATACGTGGCTGCGCGTGCAGAACGTGGCAGATCAGGCCCGCTCACGATGGTTTGTCGCCAACTGCAGGGACGAAGGCCCGAACGGGGCGCGCACAAGCCCGAACGGGGCGCGCACAAGCCCGAACGGGGCGCACAAGCCCGAGGCGGGGCGCACAAACCTGCGACGCGAGCGCAGGCAGCGGCGGTCGGCAAACCCCGGTCAAACCGGGAAAATAGATATATCCGGATTGCCTTTTGGTAGATTCAGGTTCGCCCCACTGATCGGGCGACCCGAACCCGACCGGAAGGACCCCGATGGAGCCCGCATCGCTGGATACCGCCAAGGCAGCCCGCGCCGGGACGCTCGAGAACCCCGAGGTGGTCGAGAACGTCCCCGGGCACGTGATCCCGATCCTCGAACGGGAATTCGATGACTTTGACACCGAGTCGACCCGCTATCTCAATGGCCGGCTCGAGGAGGACGAGTTCATCAAGTTCCGCCTCAAGCAGGGGGTCTATGGCCAGCGCCAGCCGGATGTCCAGATGGTCCGCGTCAAGCTCCCGATGGGCGGCGTGACGCCCGAGCAGCTCGAGGCGTTCGCCGAGGTCATCGACCGTTACGTGCCGCTGCGCAAGGGCCACATCACGACCCGCCAGAACATCCAGATGCATCACGTGCCGCTGCCCGACGCCGCGCAACTGATCCGCGAGCTCGGCGACGCCGGCCTCTCATCTCGGGAGGGGTGCGGCAACACGATGCGCAACGTGACCGGCGACCCGCGCGCCGGCGTGATCGAGGGCGAGCTGTTCGACATCACGCCGTACGCGGGCGCCTATGTGCGCTACTTCGTCCGCCATCCGACGACTCAGGCGATGCCGCGCAAGGTCAAGACCGCCTTCACCGCCACCGACGAGGACAACGCGATCACGCAGATCCACGACGTCGCCTTCATCCCGCGCCTCCGCGACGGCGTCCGCGGGGTCGAGATCCGGGTCGGCGGCGGCACCTCGATCATGCCCCGGCTGGCGCCGACGCTGTACGAGTTCGTCGAACTCGACAACGGCGACTATCTGAAGGTCACCGAGGCCTGCATGCGGATCTTTGACCGCCAGGACTTCCTGCGCGTCAACCGCGCCCGGGCGCGCATCAAGGTGCTGATCGACAAGATCGGGATCGACGCCTTCCGTGACCTGGTTGAGGAGGAGCTCGAGGGCGAGTGGGTCGGCGAGCGCGACTTCTCGCTGGAGGAGATCCTGTTTGATCACGACGAGCAGGGCAACGCGCCTGATCCGCAGGCGAGCTACGCGAGCGCGAATGGCGACAGCCGCGCGTCCAGTCACTTCTTGCAATCAAACGTGCAGGCCCAGCGCCAGGATGGCTTCAGCACCGTCGAGGTCAAGGTTCGCCGCGGCGACCTCACACCCGAGCAGCTCCGGGGGATCGCCGACGTGATGCGCCGCTACAGCGGCGGCTACGCGCGCACGACCGTCCATCAGAACCTCGTCCTGCGTTGGGTGCGTGACGAGTCCGTGTACGAGGTCTGGCGTGCGCTGAGCGAGCTCGAGCTCGGCGATGCCGGCGCGGATGAGATCTCCGACGTGGTCAGCTGCCCCGGCACCGATTCATGCAAGCTCGGGATAACCAGCTCGATGGGGCTCAACCAGGCGATCGAGGACCGGATCGTGCAGATGGAGATCAGCGATCCGCTGACCCGCCGGATCCACATCAAGATGAGCGGCTGCCCCAACGGCTGCGGCCAGCATCACATCGCCGACATCGGCTTCTACGGCGCCTCGATCAAGGTTGGCGAGCGGACGATTCCGGCCTACATCCCCCATCTCGGGGGCACCTATGAGGGTGGTGAGGTCCGCTACGGGCAGCGGCTGAAGGCCCGCCTGCCGGCCAAGCGCGTTCCTGACGCCGTTCAGCGCTGGGTACGCTTCTACGAGTCCGAACGAGCAGATGGTGAAGAATTTCGCGCGTTTGTCGACCGTGTCGGCACGCAGGAGTTCGAGCTCAAGGTGAAGGATCTGACGATGCCGATCGAATTCAACCTCGAGAACATGAACCAGTTCATCGACTTCAACCGCGAGGTCCCATTCGTGGTCCAGCGCGGTGAGGGCGAGTGCGCGGTCTAGGGGACGAGACGATGAGCGCAACTCTCCCAGATCTCGAGACCTCCACGGCCCAGGAGGTGCTCGCCTACGCCGTTGAGCGCTTCCATCCACGACTGACGATGGCCTGCTCGTTCCAGAAGGAGGAGTCGGTCCTGATCCACATGTTGACCGAGCTCACGCCCGATGTGCACGCCTTCACGATCGACACCGGCGTGCTGTTCCCCGAGACGCTCGAGACTCAGAAGCGATTCGAGGATCGCTTCGGGCTGCAGCTGCGGGTGCTCGATGCGACCAGCCCGGGCGAGCCGTGGACGCGCCCAGAACTGCTGCAGCGCGGCCAAGGTGGCGGCGCTCGAGTTCGGCCTCTCAGACGTCGACGCCTGGATCACCGGCATCCGGCGCGAGCAGGCGGCCACGCGAGCCTCGGCTCGCAAGCTCGAGCGCGATGAGCAGCGGGGGATCTTCAAGTTCAATCCGCTGGTCGATTGGAGCGAGAAGGACCTCTGGCGCTACATCTTCGATCACGATCTGCCCTACCATCCCCTGCACGACCAGGGATACGCCTCGATCGGCTGCGCCACGTGCACGCTGCCGGGGTCAGGGCGCGAAGGTCGGTGGGCCGGGCAGGACAAGACCGAGTGCGGCATCCACCTCTAGGCTCCGGCTTAACCAATTCGCAATACCGCGCCTAGAATCCCCAAATCTAGGCCCTTGCCATGAATCCGTTCCAATACGAGCTGTCACACCTGGAGAGCCTCGAGGCCGAGTCGATCCACATCTTCAGGGAGGTCGCCGCGGAGTTCGAGCGGCCCGTCCTGCTGTTCAGCGGCGGCAAGGACTCGATCGTCCTGCTGCGGCTGGCCGAGAAGGCGTTCCGGCCCGGGAAGTTCCCGTTCCCGGTGATGCACGTCGACACCGGGCACAACTTCCCCGAAGTGATCGAATTCCGTGACCGGCTCGTCTCGCAGATCGGCGAGCGGCTGATCGTCGCCCACGTCCAGGATTCGATCGACTCCGGGCGGGTCGTGGAGGAGACGGGCCCTCGGGCGTCGCGCAACCGCCTGCAGACGACGACCCTGCTTGACGCGATCGAGGAGCACGGCTTCGACGCCGCGTTCGGTGGCGCCCGCCGCGACGAGGAGCGCGCCCGCGCAAAGGAGCGGGTGTTCTCGTTCCGAGACGATTTCGGCCAGTGGGACCCCAAGCGCCAGCGGCCCGAGCTGTGGGCGCTCTACAACAGCCGGATCCGCAAAGGCGAACACGTGCGGGTGTTCCCGATCTCCAACTGGACCGAGCTCGACGTCTGGCAGTACATCGACACCGAGGGACTCGAGATCCCGTCGATCTACTTCGCCCATCCCCGCCAGGTGTTCCGTCGCGACGGAATGCTCTACGCGCACAACGAGTTCGTCGAGCTGATCGACGGCGAGAGCCCGTTTCAGGAGACGGTCCGCTATCGCACCGTCGGCGACATGACCTGTACCGGCGCGGTTCGCTCGGTCGCGGTCACGCTCGAGGAGGTGGTGACCGAGATCGCGGCGACCCGCATCACCGAGCGCGGCGAGACCCGCGCCGATGACCGCGTGACCGAGGCCGCGATGGAGGACCGCAAGCGCGAGGGCTACTTCTAGCCTTCCGGCCATGAGCGCGACCGCCTCAACCAACGGATACTCCGTCCGTCGTCGAACCAGCGAGCTTCTGCGGATCGCCACCGCGGGCTCGGTCGACGACGGCAAATCGACCCTGATCGGCCGGCTGCTGCACGATTCCAAGTCGATCTTCGAGGACCAGCTCGAGCATGTGCAGCAGACCTCGGAGCGTCGTGGTGACGGTTATCTGAACCTCGCGCTGCTGACCGACGGCCTGCGCGCCGAGCGTGAGCAGGGGATCACGATCGACGTCGCCTACCGCTACTTCCAGACCCCGCGGCGCAAATTCATCATCGCCGACACGCCGGGCCACGAGCAGTACACGCGCAACATGGTCACCGGCGCCTCGACGGCCGACCTCTCGATCGTGCTGGTCGACGCGCGCAACGGCGTCTCCGAGCAGACGCGACGTCACGCCTACATCTCCTCCCTGCTGCGGATCCCGCACGTGGTCGTGTGCGTCAACAAGATGGATCTGGTCGGCTACGACGAGGACGTCTTCTACGAGATTCTCGAGGAGATGACCGACTGGGCGGCGCGCCTGCAGATCCCGGACATGACGTTCATCCCGATCTCGGCGCTGCACGGCGACAACGTCGTCGAGCGCTCGCGCGCAATGGGGTGGTACGGGGCGGCGCCGCTGCTCTACCACCTCGAGCACGTCGTGATCGCCCAGGACCGCAACCTCAACGACGTCCGCTTCCCGATCCAGTGGGTGATCCGCCCGATGAGCGACGAGCACCACGACTACCGCGGGTACGCGGGCCAGATGGCCGGCGGCGTGCTGCGTCCCGGTAGCGAGGTGACCGTTCTGCCGAGCGGCCAGCGGACCAAGATCGCCGGGATCGACTCATACTCGGGCGAGCTCGAGGTCGCGTTCCCGACGATGTCAGTCGCACTGCGGCTCGAGGACCAGATCGACATCTCGCGCGGCGACATGATCGTCGAGCCCGACGATCAGCCGGTCAGCGCCCGCGAGCTCGAGACGACGATCTGCTGGATGAGCGAGCAGCCGATGCAGCCGCGCGGCCGCTACACGATCAAGCACACGACCCGGACCGCGCGCGCGATCGTCGATGCGCTCGAGCACCGAGTCGACGTCAACACGCTCGAGCACGTGCCGGCTACGCAGCTCGCGCTGAACGAGATCGGCCGCGTGCGGCTGCGCTGCAGTGCACCGCTGGTCGTCGACCCCTACGCCCGCAACCGCACCACCGGCAGCTTCATCCTGATCGACGAGTCGACCAATGACACGGTCGCCGGCGGGATGATCATCAGCGCCGAGTAGAGCCCCCGATTAGGCTTGCGCCGATAGCCGCCGCCGGGAGCGGCGGGGTGATCGAAAAGGGGATGAATTCATGCGAGCTCGGGTTTGCGTATTCGCGCTGGTCACATGCGCGGTCTTCGGTTGTGCGGCAGCGTCGGCAGTGTCTGCAGCAGCGGCGGTAACGCCTGGTTGGGAATGTGTCCCCACGGCTGCCGGTCAGGCAGTCGTATCGGGCGGCACGGCCGCCAGCCCGAGCTGTGGTTCTGGGACGACGGCGGTGTTGGCGCCGACCTACGTCTCGTCGGGGGTCGGCGGCAAGCCGACGGTCGAGTTCTCGACCGTCAACGTGCAGGTCGTCTCCGGATCGGGTTCGACCAGCGGCACGTTGAACGGCGAGGGAAACCTGGTCGTCGGCTATGCCGAGAATCCGAGCAATCGCACTCGCAGCGGCTCAAATGACCTGATCGTCGGGTCCGGCGGCGGCTGGTCGTCCTACGGCCAGTTGGTGGGTGGCAGCGGCAATCTGGCCAGTGGGCCGTTCGCAAGCGTGCTCGGCGAGAACAACACCGCGTCGAGTGCCGCCGCCTCGGTCAGCGGCGGTAACACGAACACCGCTTCGGGTCCGAACGGCGCCTGGGTCGGCGGGGGCTTCAAGAACGCCGCCAAGGGCAGCTCAACGACGGTCATCGGCGGTGCGTTCAACACCGCCAGTGGCGCGAACGCGTCGATCGGCGGCGGCGAGCACAACACGGCATCGGGGGGTTACGCCGCGGTCTCGGGCGGCAACGGCGACACCGCTGCCGGAAGCAACGCAGCCTGGGCGGCGGGCGGTTATCTCAACAGCTCGAACGGAAGCTCGACGTCAGCGGTCGGAGGCGAGAGCGGCGACGCAACCGGCGACAATGCGCTGACCGCCGGCGGCGCCAGCAACGAGGCCCAGGCGGTCGACTCCCTGACCGCCGGTGGGTTTGGCAATCAGAGCAGCGGCGCTTACGCCTCGGTCACAGGCGGCCTAGGCAGCGTCGCCTCCGGCGACCAAGCATCGGTTTCCGGCGGTGACACGAACACCGCCTCCGGCGATTCATCCTCGGTCACCGGTGGCTCCGACAACCAGGCCACGGCGGTGTCCTCGGCTGTCACCGGCGGCAACGGCAACCAGGCCACCGCGGAATACGCGACGGTCTCGGGCGGCGGATTCAACGAGGCCGAGGGCAACTATTCCTCGGTGTCGGGAGGTGCACACAACATCGCCCAGAACCAGGCATCGTCGATCAGCGGCGGGGACATCAACACCACGAGCGCCAATTACGCGTCGATTTCCGGCGGGTACACGAACACCGCGTCGGGGGTATGGAGCTCGATCGAGGGTGGCTACACGAACTCGGCCGCGGGCGAGCTCACGTCGATCGTCGCCGGCGAGGGGAACGCGACGGCGACGACGGCCAACTACGGCGCGATCCTCAGCGGATCGTTCAACACCCTGAGCGGGAACTGCACGTCGATTCCCTCCTATCAGAGCAGCTGCTGATCGGGACGACGGCTTGGCGGGCCGGGGAAAGCGATTCCCGGGCCCGCCCCCGGCACCCCGCTAAAGTGGCCGCCGCATGTTCTCGAAGGTCCTGATTGCCAACCGCGGCGAGATCGCGGTCAGAATCGTCCGTGCGTGCGAAGAGTTGGGAGTCGCGACGGTCGCGGTCTATTCCGAGCTCGATCGCGACGCGTTGCACGTCACGCGCGCCGACGAGGCCTACCTGCTCGGTCCCGGCCCGGCGAGCGAGAGCTATCTCAACATCGACAAGCTGCTTGAGGCGATCGACCGCTCGGGCGCGGAGGCGGTCCATCCCGGTTACGGGTTCCTGGCCGAGAATGCCGCGTTCGCCAAGGTCCTGGAGGACCGCGGCACGGTCTTCATCGGCCCGCCTGCGTCGGCGATCGAGGCGATGGGGTCAAAGACCCGCGCCCGCGAGCTGATGCAGGCGGCCGGGGTCCCGATCGTTCCCGGGACCACCGAGCCGGTGCAGACGATCGAGGTGGCGCGCGAGCTGATCGAGCAGACGATCGGCTACCCGGTCGCGGTCAAGGCGGCCGGTGGCGGGGGCGGCAAGGGCTTCCGGGTCGCGCTCAGCGAGGACAAGCTCGAGGAGGCGTTCGAGGGTGCCGCGCGGGAGGGCGAGAAGTTCTTCTCGGATCCGACCGTCTATCTGGAGCGCTATCTCCCCGACCCACGGCACGTCGAGGTCCAGGTGCTCGCCGACTCGCACGGCAACGTGATCCACCTCGGCGAGCGCGACTGCTCACTTCAGCGCCGACACCAGAAGCTGATCGAGGAGGCGCCCGCACCCGCCGTCGACGACCAGCTGCGCGAGCGGATCGGCACGATCGCGACCGAGGCCGCCGCCGCCGTCAGCTACACCGGCGCGGGCACGATCGAGGGGCTGCTGCAGGACGGCGAGTACTTCTTTTTGGAGATGAACACCCGCGTCCAGGTGGAGCACTGTGTGACCGAGATGGTGACCGGAATCGACATCGTCAAGGAGGGAATCAGGGTCGCTGCGGGCGCGCCGCTGTCGATCTCCCAGGATGATGTGCAGCTGCGCGGGCACGCGATCGAGTGCCGGATCAACGCCGAAGACGCGAGCAGGAACTTCGCGCCGGCGCCGGGCGCGATCGGCACGTATCGTGAGCCGACGGGGCCTGGCGTCCGGGTCGACTCGGGGGTCGGTCCGGGGTCGGAGATCTCGCCGATGTATGACCCGATGGTCGCCAAGCTGATCGTCTGGGACAGCGATCGTGAGCAGGCCACGGCGAGGATGCTGCGGGCCCTGTCGGAGTATGAGATCGAGGGCCTGAAGACGCTGATCCCGTTCCACCAGGCGATCCTGGCGACCGAGCAGTGGGCCAACGCCGAGACCTGCCGGGACCTGATCGAGGATCGCAAGTGGCTCAAGCAGCTGGCCGTGCCGGCCATTGCACCGGCAGACGCGCCGCCAGGAGGACGAGCCGAGCGTCGAGCAGAGCTACACGGTCGAGGTCTCGGGCAAGCGGTTTGACGTCAAGGTGATCGGGCCGCCGCCGCAGGGCACACCGCCCGTCAACGGCGCAGCCCCGATGTCCGCGGGGGCGCCGGCCGCGCGCAAGCCGCCGCGGCGCTCTGAACGCGCCGCCGGGGGCGGTGGCGGAGGCGGCGACACGCTCTCGTCTCCGATTCAGGGCACGGTGCTGAAGGTGGTCGTCGAGGCCGGGGCCGAGGTGCAGGAGGGCGCCCTGGTGTGCGTGATCGAGGCGATGAAGATGGAGAACGAGATCGCCGCGCACAAGTCCGGCAGGATCGCCGAGCTCCCGATCGCGGTCGGGGCATCGGTCGCCAACGGCGACACGCTCGCCGTGATCAGCTCCGCGGAGTAGCCGCTCCAACCCGTCCGTCATCCGTCCACCCGGGGCGCCGCCCGGGGCGATTGCGGGTGCCCACGCTGACACGTCATTTAAGACCGATAAGCCCCGGAAGACCCATCGGCGCGTCGTCCGAACCCGCTAGCCTCGGTGAACCGCCGGCACCGCGCCGGCGATCAGCTCCGCTGAATGGATCGGTAGACACCGGCGAGCACGTCGCGCTCGCGCTCCCAGGTCTCTCGGTCGGCGAACGCCCGCACACGCTCACGGGCTTCGCGGTTGACCTCGGGCTCGAGCAGGCGACGCATCGCCGCGCGGATCTGATCGATATCGGTGGCGGTGACGACCTCGCCGAGCCGGTGCTCGCGCACGACGCCTCCGATCACGGGCAGGTCCGAGGCGAGCATCGGCAAACCTGCGCCCGCATATTCGAACAGCTTGTTGGGGAGTGTCAGCTCATAGCTGCGGCACACGGGCTGAATCAGGAGTAAGCCAAAGCTCGCGCCGGCGACGGTCGCGACGACATCGTCCGGGGGGACGGCAGAACGGATCTCGATCCGCTCTGAGACTCCCGCGCGCGCAGCAAGGTCACGCAGAGCGGCGACGTACGGTGCGCTTCCAGGTCCGACGATCGCGATCCGCAGGTCCGGGACTTGCGCCAGCGCCTCGACGGCCTGCTCGAGCCCCCGGCCCGGCATCAGGCCGCCGACGTAGATCGCCACCGTGGCCTTGGCGGCCGAAACGGACACGTCGGCCGCTGGTCGCGCGGGGATGTTGCGGACCACCGTAGGTCGCGCCACTCGGTAGCGGTGGGCGATCGCGTCGGCGTATCCCGGGCTTGTGGTGATCGTCGCGTCGGCGAGCCGAACGAACAGCGCCTCGCACGCGATCAGCCACGGCCGCCATTCGGGGCGCCCGTTTCGGTCCGCCCACAGCTCGTGCGAGTCGTAGACCACGCGGCTGCCGCGCACGAGCTTTGCGGCGAGCGCGATCCACATCGTGTTGTAGTCATTGGCGTGCACCAGCGTCGGCGCCGCGCGAATGGCGAACGCCGCGGCGCGCAGGTGGTAGCTCGTCGTGACGGCCAGCCGCCTGAGCCGCGAGCGCCGAGCCGGCGCGGGTGGCTCGCCTGACGTGGACGAAGCTCCGGTCCGCGGCGCCTCGATGTGCGAATCGCGCGAGCGCAAGTGCGGCCGCGCGAGCGGATCGATTCGCACGAGGCGGGCACCGGCGACTGTGGATCGACGCTCGCGCTCATCGGTCGAGGTCACGCCGACGACGAGGACGTCGACGCCGACGCGCCCAAGCGTCTCCACTTCCCGCATAACCCGGCTGTCGTGGCTGGCTGTGTTGCGGACCAGGATCAGCGCCCGCGGGTGCTGATCGGCGTTTGTGATCTCAGGCGCTGACAACGGCCACATGCTAGGTATCGTCCGATCATGGGGCGGCCCCTCGACGATGAGCGTGCCCGTCTCGGGCGCGTGTTCAGCCGCTACCGCGCGGATCCCGCGCGGCGGCGGGCCTGGAGCGCCGACAACCCGGGCAACGCGGCGATCCGCGACGAACTCGCTCGCGCGACGCTCGCTGCGCTCGCCGAGCACGACTCCGGCGGCCTGCTGCTCGACGCCGGCTGCGGCACCGGTTGGTGGCTCGAAAGATTGCTCGCTGAGGGAATCCCCGCCTCGCGTCTTTCAGGAGTCGAGCTGTTGCCCGAGCGCGCCCGGGCGGCAAGCGCTCGCGCTCCGGGCGCCGACGTGCGGTGCGCCGACATCCGCACGCTGCCGGTCGATTCAGGCACCTGCACGCTCGTAACCCTGTTCACGGTGTTGTCGGGGATGGGCACTGCGGCGGCCGTGCGGGCGGCGCTGGGGGAGGCGCGCCGAGTGCTCGCGCCTGGCGGCGCGATCGTGATCTGGGAGCCGCGGGTGGTGACCCGAAATCCCGACACCCGGCTGATCACCGTGCGCGAAATCCACTCCGCGCTCGGCACGGAGCTGAGCGTTCGGTCGATCTCACTCGCGCCGCCGATCGCGCGCAGAGCGGGGCGGGCCTACCGAGTACTGACGGCGTTTGGGCTGCTCCGCAGCCACCGACTCGTGATCGCCCGGCCCGATCAGCCGGCGAGCGCTACGGTGCCTGCGCCTGCACCCAGGTGACCAGGTCCCGGGCGCGATCGTCGAACGTCTCTGAGGCGAGCACCCGCTCGCGCGCGCCACGGACGTGCCTGGCGCGCTCCTCCGGGTCATCGAGGAGTCGCTGCAAGAGCGCCTCGAGCTCGTCACGCTCCTCGTAGGTCACGACCGCATCGCCGAAGGTCCGGTCGAGTCCGGCCACGCGATCGCTGACCACCAGCGCTCCGCAAGCAACCGCGTCGTAGAGACGGTTCGAGAGAAAGCCGCCGGCGCGCATATCCGGCCAGTGATCGCACAGAACGATCCCGGCAGAGCTGTACACGCGGCGGAGTTCGTCGTTGGCCACGTGCTGTCCTTGAACGTGACGGGCCGCGGGCGAGTTGTCCCAGCCCGATCCCCAGATGGCGAGGTCGCGCCGAGTCGGCAGCAGGTCGTCGAGGATCTTTCGCCGGACGCCGCGCGAGTTGCCGACGAACACGAGCTCATGTGCGAGCCCCGGGTCAAAGTCGGGGAAGAACAGACGCTGGTCGGTCGCCTGCTCAAGGACGCGCACGGGCATCGACAGGCGCCCCTCGAGCGCCTTGGCATGCCGGGCCGACGCGACGCAAACCAGGTCATATCCCTCGGCGGCGCGGTCGAGGAGCGCGTCAGGGTGGCTGATCAGCCAGAGGACGTTGAACTGACCGGGCGCGGGCGCGTAATCGGTCAGCCCTCGAAGGTGAACCACGACGTCAAAGCCGGAGCCCACGGGTGCGTCCCACTCGGGGAGGACCTCGACGCGCCATCGATGGCCGAGCCGGCGCAGGGCCCGGCCGAGCCCATTGGCGAAATGCAGGTCGCCCCATCGCTGCGCCTGTTCCCAATCGGGCGCGCCGATCTTGAGGCAGAAGGACAGACCCTTGTTGTCCACCGTGGCCAGCCGTCGCAGCTCACGCGCGCGCCGCTCGTATGTGTGGGAGGCGAGGACCTGGACGCGATAACGCGCCGCAAGCCGGTCGCGAAGCTCGGGGTCGGCCAGCAGAGCGTCGAGCCGCGAGCTGCACTCGTCGGTGGTCGACCACGTCGGAAACTGATCGTCAAAAAGCTCGCGCACCCCGCGTTCGCAGTTGCTGAGCACCAGGGATCCGCAGGCCAGAGCGTCGAACACGCGGGAATTGACCGCGTCGTAGGGCAGGGTCGGCTCGGCCGTGTCATCGAGCGTGACCGTGGCCCGGCCATAGACGCCGGCCAGGTCGTCGTAGGAGACCGGGCCACGGGCCAGCTCCCGCAGCCGGGCCACTCCTTCCCAGCCACGTCCGTAGATCGCGCCGGTCAGCCGGCGGCGTGCCGTCAGCGCCGACTCGATCGCTCGCGGTTCGCCCCAGCGATTGCCGGTGAACACCCAGTCGAGGTCGCGCTGGCGGCCCGGCGGTGGAGGTCGAAAGCGCCGGGGATTGGTCGCCAGCCGGAACAGCTGCACGGGGCGGCCGGTGCCCTGCCCCAGCAGCTCGGCCGTGCGCGCTGACGAGGCCAGCAGGCCGTCGTAGCGATCCAGCCAGGGACGCTGCAGCCACCGCTCGGTCCAGTTGCGCACCCAGGCGTAGAGCAGGGCGCCATCGGGAAAGTCGCGGGCGTCCCAGCCGTCGGTCAG
The DNA here is from genome assembly GCA_963770885.1 of uncultured Solirubrobacterales bacterium. Lineage (GTDB taxonomy): Bacteria > Actinomycetota > Thermoleophilia > Solirubrobacterales > Solirubrobacteraceae > Palsa-465. The sequence continues at coordinate 489,270 of CAVYRI010000012.1, forward strand.
GACCACCGCCAGGTCGAGATCGGGCGGGATCGCCCCGGCGTCCGGGCCCCTTGCGGCCAGATAGCTGACCTGCCAGCCCAGCGCGGCGCAGGCCTCGCCGAGCTCCTGAGCGGTGAAGTAGTCCCCCCAGCCGTCGCCGGGATCGTTGGAGGTGCGGGCGATGCCCAGGTGAAGGCGCGCGCCCCAGCCAGGATCGCCTTGCAGCAGGGCATCGAGCCGCCGCTGCCGAAGCTGCGGGCCCCACAGATGCCGCAGGCGGCGCTGGTTGATCGAACGGTTGACGCGGCGAAACTCCGTACCCTGTTCGAGCTGACTGGCCGACCCCTCATGCACGACGACGCTTCGTCCGCTGCAGACCACGGCCCGACCGCGCATGGCGGCGCGCAGGCATAGGTCGATGTCCTCAAGGCCGTACTGATAGCCGGTGTCGAATCCGCCCAGCAGCTCGAACTCAACTCGGCTCACCAGCAGGCAGGCGGCCGACACGGCGACCGCCGGTGTATCGACGCCGAAGCGCCCGCCGAACAGGGCCGCGTCGGCCTCACGACGGATCGTGACCGGGCCCTCGTCCGCGTGCGCGATGGCGATCCCGCGCTGCTGCACCCGCCAGCCGCCGCCGCTGCGTGCCGCAGCGGGATCGACGCTGGCGTCGACCAGCGTGGCGCCGACGATCGGGTCCTGGCCCGCTTCGAAAGTGGCCACCAGCTCGCGCAGCCAGCCCGGCTCGACAGGCTCGCAGTCGTCGTTGATGAACAGCAGCAGGTCGGTATCGGCCTCTGCCGCACCTCGATTGCAGGCCTCGGCGAAGCTGGCGGCGTCCCTAAGCCGCAGCACGTGAACCTCACCTGACGCCTCAGCCATCGGGCCATCCGCGCTGGCATTGTCGACCACGATTGTCTTCAGCCCGGCGTAATCGGTGTCCGCCAGGCGTGCAAGCACCCTTCGTGTCCGGTCAGCCGAGCGGCTGACCACCACCGCAGCGACCGAAGGCAGACCGGCGGCCGGCGCTTCCGGAATCGGGCCAAGGGCGTCACGCACCCGGCTGCCCAGCAGAATCCGGTCCTCTCGCGAGCTGATCTGTCGGCGCTCGCGGCCGTCGGCGGCCTCGGATGAGTCGGGCCGGGAGCGCGCGGGCGACGAGGCCCCCGGAAGCGGGCCGCCAAGCAGCTCGAGCGCCCGATCCAGCTGGCCGATCGCCGCCTGCACGCCCCCGCCGGTGGTCACCTTGCGGTTGCGGGCCCGGGCCAGTGATCGCGTAGCCGCGTGCCCGTAGCGCCAGGCGGCCGAGCGTTCCACCCGTTGCAGCTGCTCGCGCACCGTGACCAGGGCAGAGCGCATCGTGCTCCGGAGTTGATCGAGCTCACGCTGGCGGGCGTTGAGGAGCTGCTGGACGGCCTGCAGGTCGGCCCCGGCACTGGCCAGCGCGCGCCGCAGCGCCTCGATTTCGCCGGTCTGGGAGGCCTGTTCGCCAAGCCGGTCTGTGGCAGAATCCGCTCCGGGTTGGCTCTCGGTGGCAGAGTTGACTTCGTGGGTCACGTTACGAACGTCAGCGTCGCACTCTCCGAGTCAGGCAAGTCCGCGGTTATCCATTGATGGAGATTGGGAGCAGGTCGCACCATTTCCTTGCTCGCACCTTCTCGCTCGCGCGGTGGTCAGAGTACGACATGCTGCTGCGCGTCGCGCGCGAGCACGGGTGGGTCCCGATGGACCTCGAGCGCTGGATCACGGCCGGGGGCGTGCAGGGCCGCGTCCTGATCCTGCGCCACGACGTTGACCAGCATCCAGCCACGGCTGTTCACATGGCGCGCATCGAGGCCGGCCACGGCCTGGGCGGGACCTGGTACTTCCGTTGGCGGACCGCGTCGCCCCAGGCCATCCGGCGGGTCCGCGAGCTGGGTGGCGGCGTCGGACTGCACTACGAGAGCCTGACCCGGCTGCTGCTCGAGCGAGGCGTGGGGGCCGACGCGGTGACCGACGAGCTGATCGAATATGCGCGGGCCGAGCTGGCGCGCGAGGTCTCGGCCTTCCGGCTGCGCTTCGGCGAGCTGCAGAGCATCTGCGCCCACGGCGACACGCGGGTGCCGGGCGCCTCAAATCAGGTCCTGACGCGGGACGTCGACCCGGGGCGATTCGGCATCGACTTCGACGCCGGCGAGGCGCTGTCACGCCACCGACTCGGCATCTGGCTGACTGACCGTACCTCGATCGAGGGCGGCTGGAAGGACGGCGCCGATCCGCTCGCCCTGTTACGCGACAGCGACGACCCGATCCTGTGCGTGACCCACCCCAACAACTGGTGTTCCGGCGCTTCGCTGTGGGCTGATCGGGCCCGGGCCGGCGCCCACCGCGGCTCCAGGCAGACCAACGGTGCCGCCCGGGCGATTCGCACCGGCCATGACCGGCCGCCTTCCACGCACCTGTTCGGGCGTCGGACTCGCACCGTGGTTGCGGCGCCCGAGTTGCGCACCGCCCCGGCGGTTCGTCCCGTCGGCCCGATCGCCCTGTCGCTGCAACGCGAGATCCTGCGCCACTACTACGACGAGGACGGCCATCTCACCAGCCCGGCGGGTGTGCGCACGCTGCAGACCAACTCGGCGCTGGCCGAGTCTCGGGTGGCCACGCTCGAGCGAATTCTGTCCCAGGCCCAGGTGCCCGGCGTGCGTGGACGCGATGTCTTAGACCTCGGCTGCGGATTTGGTGCCCTGTCGCTGGTGTTCGCTGCCCACGGCGCTCACGTGACTGCGCTGGACCCCAACGGTCCGCGTTTGCGCGTCGGAGCGCGGGTGGCCGTCGAGCACGCTCTGGACGTCGATTGGATCGTGGGGCGGATGGACGCCACCGATGTCGGCGACGCCTGCTACGACGTGGCGGTGATGAACAACAGCTTCTGCTACCTGGTGAACAGAGCCGAGCGACAAGAGGCTCTGCGGCGCACCCTGCTTGCCCTGCGTCCCGGCGGGGTGCTGGTGCAGCGCAACCCACGCCGTTACCGCCTGCGTGACCAGTTCACCGGGATCCCGTTGCTCGGCGCGCTGCCGCCGAAGGGTGCCGATCTGATCAGCCACTGGCTCGCCCTGGGGCGCTCACGCGTACGCCTGGTCTCCGGTCGCGCCGCCCGGCGCGAGCTGCGGGCGGCCGGCTTCGTGGACGTGGCGACCGTGCCCGGCTCCAGCCACGGCGTCCTGCTGGACGCGCTGGGCGCCTATCAGCACCTGATCGCCAGGCGGCCGTCGGCATGAACGAGGCGGCCCAGCTGATCGCCGAATTGGCGCAGACGGGCGCCCGCTCGATCTGCATATCAGCGCAGACAAGCTCTCACGCTCCGGGGCTCGCGGCCGCAGCGGCCGGGCTCGGGCTGCGGGTGACGACCGCACCGGTGGGAGACGAGGACATCGTGGCCTGCCTGTGCGACCGGCCCGACGCGGGGCTTGAGGCGGCCCTCTCCGCCGTGCAGGCCCCGCCGCCGGGGCCTTTTCTGCTGCTGATCGCCGCGCCGGACACCGGCGCCGATCTGTCGGCGACGATCGACGCCGTGCTGGCCGGCTCAAACCAATGGCTGGTCCGCGCCGATCTCGCCTCGGCCGGTCGCGCGGCGGTTCTGGCCCCCGCCGCTCGGCTGCTGGCCGCGGAGACGATGCCGGGACAGTGGCGCGCCGCCGCCGAGTCGCAGCGCCCGCCAGCCCCAGACCCGGATCCGGTGCCCGAACTGTGGCAGGCCGCCGAGCGCGATCTGGGTGCTCTCTGGGCGATTGGAGACCGCCTGGACCGCAGCGCGCAGCGGCTCGATGACGCCCGCCGCGCCCGCGAGCGAATGAGCGCCGAGGTCGCCCGAATGCGCGAGGCCGAGCGTCACGAGCTCGACCGGATGCGGCTTGCGCTGCTTGAGCAGCGAGCCTGGGTGGCCGATCAGGCACGGCGCCTGGGCGCCTCTCGATCCTGGCGTATGGGGCATCGGATGGTGCGCGTCGGGCGGTTGCTGGTGCTCAAGCGCGACCGAGGAACCGACCTGCCCGCGATGATCGCCCGTCGCATGGAGGACGGCGACTCGAAATGAGCTCGGGCAACGGGGCGCCCAACCGCCAACCACTCTGGATCCTGCTGGCGCTGGTCTCGCCCCGGCGGCTGGTCCTGGCCGGGCCCGAGGGACCGACCCTGCGTGCGGCCCTGGACTGGGCCCGACAGTCGGGCGCCACCCGCGTCCTTCGCGGGCATGAGGTCGAGGGGCTGGGGCCCGGCGATCTGGTCGTCTGCGAGCTGGCGGGCCTGTTGCCCGACGACGGCCGCCCCGAGCTGGCCGCGCTGGTTCCGGCCCGGGAGGCGGCGGCCGCTCTGGAGCGGGGCTGGCGGACGCTGTTTCAGCCCGCCGGTGACGTCGTGCTGGTGTCCCGGTCCAGCGTCAAGCCGCGCCTTGACGCCTACGTCCGCGCCCGGCTGGCCATGTCCGAGCAGCTGCACGCACTCGGGGCCGCCGATCAGGTGCAGGCGGCCCGAGCGGATGCGGTGCCTGTCGCCCACATCGGCGCGGCGTCGGCCGCCGCGAATCGGGCGGCCGCGGGTGCGAATCAGGTCTCGGTGATCGTGCCGGTGTACAACGCGGCCGCGGAGCTGCGGCGCTGCCTGCGCTCACTGTCGCGCTACACCACGTCGCCGTGCGAGCTGGTGCTGATCGACGACGCCAGCACCGATCCGGCGGTGGCGGACGTGCTGGCCGAGGCGGCCGGCCTGACCGGGGTCCGCATCCTGCGCAACGTCGTCAATCTGGGATTTACGGAGACCGTCAACCGCGGGCTGCGGGCCACCCGCGATGACGTGGTGCTGCTCAACAGCGATACCGAGGTCGGGCCGCGCTGGCTCGAGCACCTGGTCAACGCCGCGCGTGGCCTCCGGGCGGTGGCCACCGTCACCCCCGTGTCGGACAACGCAGGGGCGTTCGCCGTGCCGGTTTCGGGCGAGCCCAACGCGACCCCGCTCGGTCTCGATGTGGCCGGCGTGGCGCGGCTGATCGCACAGGCCGCTGGACCGCGCCCGATGACGCCTACCGGCAGCGGCTTCTGCCTGTACGTCAGGCGCGCAGCGCTGGACGACGTGGGCCTCCTCGACGGCGACGCCTTCCCGCGCGGCTACGGCGAGGAGAACGACTTCTGCATGCGAGCGCTGCGGGTCGGCTGGACCCATCTCGTCGACGGCCGGACGTTCGTTGCCCACGTGCGCCGGGCCAGCTTCGGTGACGAGCGCTCCACGCTCGAACGCGTGGCCCGCAACCGGATCGACGCTCGCTATCCGGAGTACACCGAACTGGTCCGCCAATACGTCAACGGGGACGCCTGGCGCGCCTGCGCCGGGATGTGCGCGATGCCTACGCGCGAGCCGAGCCGCCGCGTCCGCGGGTGCTGAGCGTCATCCACGAGGGCGGCGGCGGCAGCTGGACGGCCAATCTCGAGCTGGCCCGGGCGCTCGAGCTCGAATGGGATCCGCTCATGTTGACCTCGGATCGCCGCACCTTGCGGCTGTGGCGGATGGCCGCCGGACGGCTGCAGCAGACCCAGGAGTGGACGCTCGAGCGCTCGATACGGGCCACCGACTTCTCCCGCCGAGATTACGCCGAGATCGTCGAGTCGGTGCTCGACGACCACGAGGTCGAGCTCGTCCACGTGCGGCACCTCTTCAAGCACTCGTTTGACCTGCCGCGAATCGCCGCCCAGCGCGGGATCCCGGTGGTGTTCTCCTTTCACGACTTCTACTTCACCTGTCCAACAGTCAACCTGCTCGACGACCGCGACCGCTACTGCGCGGCACAGTGCACGCCAGGCGACGGTGAATGCCGCGTTCCGGGGGCCGGACTTGAGGGCCTGCCGCACCTCAAGCACAGCTACGTGCACCAATGGCGCGAGGAGACGCAGTTGATGCTGGGCCAGGTGGACGCCTTCGTGACCACGTCTGAGCACGCGCGCGAGGTCCACCTCCGCGCCTTGCCGTCGCTGTGTGGCCGCCCCTTTGAGTTGATCGAGCACGGCCGCTCGCTGCGCCAGCGCGTCGGCATCGCCCAGCCGCCGGCAGACGGCGGCACGATCCGGATCCTGGTGGTGGCCAACCTCGACATCCACAAGGGCGCCGATTACATGCGCGCGCTGCTGGACGCCGATCGCGCCGGCCGGCTCGAGTTTCACCTGATCGGGGCCGTTCCCGAGCCCTATCAGGATCTCGGGCGCTGCTACGGATCGGTGCCGGCCGAGTCGCTGCCCGACCGAGCTGGTGAGATCGGCCCCGCCTTTGCGGGCTGCTTCTCGATCACGCCCGAGACCTACTCGCACTCCCTGACCGAGGCGTGGGCCATGGGTCTGCCCGTGCTGGCCACCGACCTCGGCGCGCTGCGCGAGCGGATTGGCGACCACGGCGGCGGCGAGCTGCTCCCGGTGGGCGACCCCGATCAGGCGGTCGCCCGGATCTACGCCGCGGCCGATGATCCCCGGCGTTACGCCCAACTGCGCGAGCAGGCCTCGCTGACCGGCTGCGCCACCGTGGCAGACATGGGCGACGCCTACTCCGCTCTGTACCGGCGGGTGGTCGACGCACGGCGCTCACTGGCCGCGATTCCCGGCGGTACCGCCCCGGCCGAGCTGGCCCCCGGCGTAGCGCGGCTGCTGGCGGTGGTGCCCGGCGGCAATGGCGTTCACCCCGGGTCGACCTACGTCGCGTGGTTCAGCGCTACCGGCACCCGAGCGTGAGTCCGAAGCTGTCCCTCAGCCTGCGCTGCGCCGACCAGAGCCCACTGGCCACCGGCCCCGACCTGGCCCTGGTCCAGCGCACGGCGCTTGACCCGCGTGAGACCGAGGAGTTTGTGGCCACTTTGGCGGACCGAGGCATCCCGCTGGTGCTCGACCTCGATGATCACCTGCTGCTGCGCGCCGACGATCCCGACTACGAGCGTCACCAGGCGAGCCTGGAGCTCCTGCTCGCTGCGGCGGCACTGGTTCTGGTCTCGACCGAGCCGTTGCGCCAGGCGTTCTCACCACGCGCTCACGCCGTCGCGGTGGTGCCCAACCTGATCGACGAGCGGCTGTTTGTGTCCGGCCTGGCACACACCCCACCGAGTGCAGGGCCGCGCGGCTCCGGTCCGATCCAGCTGGTCTATGTGGGCTCGCCCAGCCATCGCGAGGACCTGGAGTTGCTGCGTCCGGTGCTGGACGAGCTGGCCCGTCGCTGGCCCGGCCGATTCGAGCTCAACGTGGTGGGGGGCGAGCCGGTCGGTCCCGGCCAGGACTGGTACCGGCGCGTGACCGTACCCGACGCCAATAAGCCCTATCCCCGGTTCGTGGCCTGGCTGCGTCGGCAGGCCCGGCCTGGGACATCGCGGTGGCGCCGCTGCGCAAGACCGAGTTCAACCGTCATAAGAGCGATCTCAAGTACCTCGAGTACAGCGCGCTGGGGTTGCCCGCCGTGTTCTCGGATCGCGAGCCGTACGCCTCAGTGCGGGAGGCGAACACCGGTCTCCGGGTGGATGACTCGGTGCCGGCGTGGACCGCCGCGCTCGAACGGCTGGCCGATCGACCGATCCGAGCGCGACGCGATCGCAACCGCCGCCTTCGCCGACGTCATCTCCCACCGGCTCCTGCGCCACGGCGCGGAGGAGTTGCTGGCCCTCCTCAGCCCGCTCGCCGAACCTATGATGACTCGCTGATGGCCTCGACCTCCAGCGGCTCGCGGCGCGCCGCCCAAGACGATCCGACGCGGCCCTACCGGTCTACGGACGGCGGTATCGCTGGTCAGGCCACCGGCTGGTGCTGGCGCGCTTCGGATCCCTCGGCGCGGCTGACTGTCGAGGTGGTGGTCGACGGCGAGGTGGCGGCGACCGGCGTGGCCCAGGGCCGCCGCCGAGACGTGGCCCGGGCCGGCTTTGGGGACGGCCGCTACGGATTCCGCGTCCAACTCCCCGAGCGCCTGGCCGACGGCGGCTCGCATCAGGTTCGGCGTGCTGGCCGACGGTGTGCCGCTGACGGTGCCGCCGACCTTCATCAGCCGCGGTGCAGCGTCCCGCGCAAAGCCGTCGCCGGTAAGCCCAGAGCCCGAGCCTGGGCCCTGGGCGAACACCCGCTTCGTGCCCGAGACAGCCACAGCTGAGATCGAGCCGGGATCCGACGCCGACCAGCCGGCCACGCGGGTGGCGGCCGGTTCGACGCGCGCGTGACGAGAGCGGCAACGGCGCTGGCCTGACCGGATATATCGACGGCGTGGTGGCCGGCGAGCTGATCGGCTGGGTGGTCGATCCCTCGCACCCCGACCAACCGGTCACCGTTGAGGCGCTGCTGGATCGCGAGCCGCTTGGCAGCATGGCCGCCGCCTCCCCCCGCCCCGATGTGGCGCGAGCCGGGCACGGCGAGCGGCATGGCTTCCGGTTCGAGCTAACGGCCGAATTCACCGCCGGCATCCATCTGGTCGAAGTTCGCACCGTGGAGGGCCAGCTCCCGGTGCCACTGGCCTCCGACTACGTGGTCATCGACGAGGCCGGCCAGCCGATCGACGGAGCCACGCTGCGCGCGGCCGCGGCGGCTGCCCCGCCGCCACTCTGGGTCCGCCCCCAGGCCACGCTCCTGGGGAGCGACGGCTGGCTGTTTGAATGGCCCGGGGCCGAGGAGTTCGACGCCCTGCGCGGCGCCCTGGCGCCCCCCGCCGGAGCCCTGGAGAGCCAGCTGCTGCGGCTCGCGGAGCGGGCCGAGCTGGCCCGCGCCGCCGGCGCGATCGTTGTGCAGGCAATCCTCCCCGCGCGGCTGGCCGTCTACCGCGAGCACCTCCCCGCCGGCGCCTCGGTCACGGATGCCGGCCGGCCGGCCGAGCTGCTGGCCGCGGAGGTTCGCGAACTGAACGGGATCGATCTGCTCGATTTGACAAACCCACTCCGCCACGCGCGCGCCCACGGCAGTGTGTTTTCGGCCACCGCTCGGGCGCTCACCTGGCCGGGCGCGTTCGCGGCCTACCGCGCGATCGCCAAGGAGCTGGCCCGCTTGGATCCCGGGCTCGAGCCGGTGCAACGCTCGGTCTTGAGCTTCGCCGAGCTCGAGCCGGTGGACGATAGCCTGGCTGACCTGCCCCGAATGGCCTGGTTGGGCTCACACGCCATCGCCGCGGGAACGGCCGGCCATGACGAGGAGGCGGAGGGCCATCCCCGGCTGGACTGGTCGGTCCTGTCGACGGAATACGCGGCCCTGAACCCCGAGCTGTCGCGGTCAGCCGGCCAGGCGGCCACGTTGCTGAGGCGCATCCGCGGCGCCGAGCGGGGCGATCGCGCCCTGCTGATCCACGACGGCAGCGCCAGCCGGATCGCACCGTTTCTGGCCGAGCACTTCGATCAGACGCTGGTGATCGGCGAGGGCGCCGATCTCGAGGCCGTGCTCGCGGCCTTCATACCCGGCGTGATCGTCGAGGTGGTGGCCGAGGCGGGTCTGCTGGCGCTCTAGGCCGGCCCGGGCTCGCCGTCGGCCACGAGGCGCACCACCACCGCCGCGCCGGTGCGTTGCACGAATTCCTCGGCGCCTCGCGTGCCGGACAGAACCAGGGTGCGCCCGAAGTGCTCGGCCAGGAACGGCGTCAACCGGCGACCGGCAGCGCCGGTCACCAGCACCGCCGTCGGCCCGGGATGATCGGGCCGGGTGAGGGCCCGATCCTCTGGCCCAGCAAGCGACGCCAGCTCCGCGGGCAACGCGAGCTCGGTGGCGGTGAAGTGACGATCGTCCAGGCGAGGCTCAAACTCCGGCTGGCCGTGGCGCCGTGACGTCTCGCTTGCAGCCGGGACGGGGGTCAGGCCGCGGCGCGCCAGCCAGCCCGGGGGGAGCGGAGTTTCGATCCAGCCGCGGCGGGCCAGCTCCTTGGCCACCGCCCGGTAGGCGGCGAAGGCGCCGAGCCAGGTCAGACCCGAGCCGGTGCGGTTGAACACGCGGCCACCGGATCGGGCGTCCAGCAGCGCGGGTAGCAGGTCCAGCGGGTCAAGCTGTGCCGCCGGGCGCAGGGCTCGGGCCAGCTGCGCGGCGGGCCGATCAGCGGGATGCGCGACGATCTCGGGCGGCAGGTACCCGGTGTAGACCAGCGCCTTGTCGGGCAGCGTGACCAGCACGTAGCCGGCGCCGAGCCCAGCCAGCCGGCGCTCCCGTTCGAGCTCGCGCTCAGCGAGCGCCTCGAGCTGGGCCGGTCTGACCCTCCGGTGACCCAGCGCCCGTGCCTGGGCCTCGGTGCCGGCGAAGGCAAACCGCCACCCAGCCGCGCCCTCCAGTTCGAGGCTCGGTCTGTCGCCGGCGGCCGACGGCAAGCCTGAGTCGTCCGAGCTGCCGACGGCGGGGATGTAGTCGGAGGCCAGAGAGAGCGCCGATCCGTCGACCAGCGCCCGGACCACGACTCGATGCTCATCCCCGGTTCGGGCGGTGCGATTGAGGGGATGGCGAAAGCCGTGGCGCCCATCTCCGATCCCTGCGCGGCGGAGATCCTCGCGGTCGAGGTCGGCAACGCAGCACCCGAGCGGCGCCTCTGCCAGCTCGAGTTCGAGCTCGAGCCGATCATCCGGGTGATCGGGGTCGTGGGCCCAGCCGACGACGTGGTTGCCGATGATCCCGTCTACGTATCCCCGGATGGCCATGGCGACGGCGAGCTATGCGGAGGCCGGCTCGCCGAACACGTGGGCCTCCTGACCGTCCGGCGCGCTCGAGCCGTTGTCGGCGGCCTGCGAGATCCGCCGCCACCGGCCCGGCGGCGCGGCGCGGATTCGCTCCATCGTCAGGTGTAGCCGGTGCAGCTCGAGTGGGTCAACGCCCGCTGCCCAAAGCTCGCTGGCCGCCGGCCGGGCCGGCCACCGCAGCAGAAAGGCGCCGATCAGCGAGTCGGCCGGACCGGGCCGCGTCGGCGGGCGTCCCTGCAACTCCTCCAGTGCGCGCAGCGCGCCAACCAATCGCCGGCCGATGGCCTGGCGCTCGATCGCCAGCTCGTCGGCGACCTCGGTCACCGGGCGCCCGCGGCGGATCAGCTCCTCCAGCAACCGCGCGTCGGTCCGGTCTAGGCACGGTCCGGTTTGGGTCAGGACCCGGCCTGCGCGCCCGTCACTGCTCGGCCAGGCGCGCTCAGGTGCGTTCCTCGAGCGTGTTGAAGGTGAGCTCGATCTGGTGCAGGTGCAGAGGGTCGACACCCCGCTGCCACAGCTCCCGAGCCACGGCATCGCGTTGGGTGATCGAGTCGGAGTCCAGCAGGTACTCGGATATATCGAGGTCATCATCGCTGGGAACACCGGCACCCGAGAGCAGGCGCAGGGTGGCCACCAGCCGTCGGCGCACGGTGTCCTCTGGAAGACCGGTGCGGGCACTGACGCCGGCCGGGGTCTGGTGGTCGCGGGTCAGGGCCGCAAGGATCTGGCGATCGGTGAAGGGCAGCGCCGCCGTGCGGGCCAGCACAGGCTCGGCCGGCGTGCGCGATCGCACGCTGTTGCGCGCGATCGCCCACAGCGTCGAGCGCTGATGGGCCGGGATCACCCCGGTGGCCAAAACCGCCACCACGAACAGCACGACCGAGGCCAGGGCGATCAGCGGCTCGAAGGTGTGGTCGAGGTGGGCCACGGGTCCGCCCAGCGCCCAGCAGGCGCCGCCGATCAGCAGCAGGGCACCGATGCGCCACAGGTCCGCGTGCGGCACCTCGCCCCAGTTGTAGGCCACGAACACGATCACCGCGACCCCGGCCAGTCCGCCGACGATGTCCCCGATCGCCACCCCATAGCCGCCCAGGGGCGGTCCGAGCAGCAGGCTGGTCGCCGCCAGCGCCCCCGCCGCCAGCACGGCCGCGGTCCCGTAGACGAAGTACCGATGCTCGAACGAGCTGCTGCGCGCCACGACCAGGAACAGGCCGTACGCGAGATACCCGGCGCCGGTGATGGCCACGAACCCGGCGGCCGACGAGTAGCTGGGCGAGAACAGCGACACCAGCGGGGTCGCGAGCGCGGCCAGGAGCAGCACCACGAAGATCCCGAACAGCAGGTAATAGTGCAGGAACTCGGCCCTCACCCGCTCCTTGCCGTGTCGCTCGTAGGCGGCTTGGAAGAGGGTGCTGAACTCCAGTGGCGCCCAAGCCATCAGAAATGCGCTAACCGCGTAGGAGACGATGCTCGAGAGGTTGGTGGCGAGTTTGTAGACACCGACCTGAGAGTTCGAGGCAAACCGTGACAGGAAGAACACGTCGCCGTTGTGCAGGACGAACAGGCCCAGCACCATCGCGGCAAAGCGCGCGCTGGTGCGGGCGATGTCACGCACTGCCTGGCGGTCGAGCGTCAGCTCGTAGCTGTGGCGCGAGGCAAACAGCCCGATCAGCATCGACAGCAGCGTTCCGATCGCCGTGGCTGCCATCGCTCCGGCGACGCCGTAGCCGTTGGCCACCAGGAGCCAGGCGATGATCAGCGCGAAGCTCGGGCGCAGCACCCAGACCCAGCCGAAGCCGGCGCGGCGTCGCTCCCAGCGGCCGATGTTGGCGGTCAGCCGCCAGGTCGAGCCCAGAGCCCCGGCTACCGCAGTCCAGATCACGGCCGCGCTGAGCCGGGAGGTGTGGACGAGCACCTGGGACAGCCACGGGGCGATCGGGATCGTCGCCGCGACTGCCAGGACGCCGATCACCACGCTCATCACCAGGCCCGTGCCCAGCACGCGCGGGCGGCGGTGCGCCTCCACCAGCTCGGCCACATCGACGTCGACGCCCTCGTCGGAGGCACCCCATACCTGGCGCTCGGTGCCTCGCAGGAACAGCAGATTGAGGACTACGCTCATCAGCCCCGAGACGAAGAACAGGATCCCCAGCTGGCCGTACTGACTGCTGCTCATGTAGTGGGTCAGAACCAGCGCGTTGAGCAGACCGACCGGGAACACGAAGCCGGTGACCACGGTGTAGAACACCGAGTCGCGGCTCATCTTGGCCGCCATCTGCACGAGCAGCGTTGGGCGACCGGGTGTCAGATCGGCGGCCGTCGGCTCGGCCCCCTGGCCTGCGCTCGGCTTCGAAACCACCCCCGACATTCCGCGTAGTATGGCTCGGGTGCAGCCGTGCCCGTTCTGCGGCTCGGTGTCGCGCCGCGCCCATGCCGAGCGCCTCCAGGCGTGCTGCGCCGAGTGCATGTCACTGGAGCGCCACCGCACGGTCGCGCTGGCGCTGGACGCAGAGCTGAGCCCCGCTGGCTCAGCCCGATGCCTGGAGCTCGCGCCCCGCAACGCCGTGGTATTCGGCGAATACCTGCGGCGGCGGGGCTGGAGTTACTGCGCCACCGATCGTTGGGACATTCGGGGTCGCGTCGACCCAAGCGCATTCGACACCTACATCGAGCACGACGCCGACGCCTCCGATCTGTCGTTCGCCGCCACCGGCGGCTACGAGCTGTTCATGGCCCAGCACGTGATCGAGGAGTTGGTCGACTACCCGGCCGCTCTGGACGAGTGCGCGCGCGTGCTGGAGCCGGGGGGGCGGGCGCTGCTGGAGATCCCGTTTGACGAACGCCGGCCGCGAACGGTGTCTCAGGAGCCTGACCGCTACGCCAACGTCTGGTCGTTCGGCGCCGACCTGATCGTCGAGTTGCGGGCGCGCTTTGACGCGGTGGAGCGGGCGCGGCTGTCCGAAGGAGAGTACGCGGGCGAAATCTTCGTCTGCCGGCGTGCGGCCTGAGCGCGCCCGCAGGGAGGCAGGGATAGACTGCAGCCTGCTTCTGGTGGGGCACGTCCTGCGCAAGGTTCTCTACATCTGTCATGACCATCCGGACGAGAGTCCTGGCGGGGCCCAGATCGTCGCCTACCAGCTCTACGAGGCGATCCGGGACGCGGGGGATTTCGAGCCGGTCATGGTCAGCCGGGTCCGTCCGAGCGCGGACACGATCGGACACGACGCGGCGCGGTTCGCGCTGGCTGGACGCGATCCGAACATCTATCACCTGCGCACGGCGTACCGCGAGTTCGACCGCCTGTTGCTGAGCGCCCACGCCAAGCGCCTCTACACCGAGGACTGGCGTGGCTTCTTGACCGCCATCGCGCCCGACGTCGTCCATTTTCGCCATGCCATGTGGCTCGGCTACGACATGCTGCGCGAGACACGGCAAACCCTCCCCGACGTGCCGATCGTCTACACGCTGCATGAGTTCGTCTCCATCTGCCATCACCACGGTCAGATGGTTCGAGTGTTTGACCACGCTCCGTGCACGAAGGCCTCGCCGCAGCGTTGTCACGAGTGCTTTCCCGAGGTGTCCCCTCAGCAGTTCTTCGTGCGTGAGCGGTTCATCAAGTCGGCGCTGGAAGTGGTGGACATGTTCATCGCGCCGAGCCGGCACCTTCGCCAGCGCTACATCGAGTGGGGGATCCCACCTGAGAAGATCCGCTACGAGGACACCGGGCTTGTCCCGCGCCCGGTGGCGCCAGATCCACCGGATGCCGGCCGGCGTCGGCGGATCGGTTTCTTCGCGGCGATGACGCCGTACAAGGGCTTTGACGTGCTGCTGGAGGCAATGAAGATCCTCCAGGCCCGCAGCGCGGATGTGCAGCTGGTGGCGTGGGTGGCGAACCTGGAGGTGCAGCGGGCGGAGTTCCAGGACCGGGTGCGGACGCTGCTGGAGGACACAGCGGACACGGTCGTGCTCGGCGGCCGCTATGAGCAGTCCGAGCTGCCGGCGTTGCTGGGCTCCGTGGACTGGTCGATCGTGCCCTCGGTGTGGTGGGAGGTGGGGCCGAACTCGGTTCGTGAGGCGATGATGTATCGCAGGCCCGTTATCTGCAGCGATATCGGGGCGATGGCTGAACGGGTGGCCGATGGGGTCAACGGGCTTCGCTTCCGGGTGGGCGACCCGGTGAGCCTCGCCGACACGATCCAGCGAGCAGTTGACGATCCGAGCCTCTGGGACCGGCTTGTCGGTCAGATCAAGTCACCGCGGACGCTCGACGAGCACCGAGTGGCGATCACCGGCATCTACCAGGAGCTGCTCGGCCGGGTCCCGGAGCACGCCGCAGCCGCGGCCTGAGGCGCGATGGCGGTGGTCCTGTACGTGATCCACGGCCATCCCGGCATCCGTGCCGGGGGGGCCGAGTCCTACGCCGACGAGCTATATCGCTCGATCGGCACCGGAACCGATTTCGAGCCGGTGATGGTCAGTCGCATCGGTCCGCCTCAGTCGCTCCGGGCACCGCATCCCGGGACCCGATTCGCGGTCGACGAGGACGATCACAACCTGCACTACCTGCACACCCGCTTCGCCGAGTTCGATCGGCTGCTGTGGTCAGCTCACGCCAAGCAGCTCTATACCGAGGACTGGCGCGACTTCCTCGAGGCGATCTCGCCCGACATCGTTCACTTTCACCATGCCGCCTGGCTCGGGCACGACATGCTGCGCGAGACGCGGCACACGCTTGCCGATGTTCCGATCGTGTACACGCTGCACGAGTTCTTGGGCATCTGCTTCAACCGTGGACAGATGGTACGAACGGGCAGCTTCGAGCTCTGCTCGCAGGCGTCGCCCCAGCGCTGCCACGAATGCTTTCCCGACGTCTCTCCACAGCGCTTCTTCCTGCGCGAGCGTTTCATCAAGTCGGCCTTTGACCACGTGGACCTGTTCGTCGCTCCGAGCCGACACCTGCGCGATCGCTACATCGAATGGGGGATCGATCCGAACCGGATCGTGTGCGAGAACTACGGCCGGCTGCCGGTGGCGCGGGTGCCCGATCCGCCAGACGCCGGTGGGCGCCGGCGGATCGCCTTCTTCGGGCAGCTGACTCAATACAAAGGCGTGGATGTTCTACTGGAGGCGATGAAGATCCTCCAACGGCGCGGCGTGGAGGTGGAGCTCGAGATCCACGGAGCCAACCTCGATCTTCAGCCCGCCGAGTTCAGGCGCCGGATAGCCGGTCTGCTGGCGGAGACCGCCGCCTCAGTCAGGTGGGTTGGTCCCTACGAGCCGTTGGAGCTTGCAGAGCTTCTCTCGGCCACGGACTGGGTGGTGGTGCCCTCGCTGTGGTGGGAGGTGGGACCGTTGGTGATCGCCGAGGCGCTGATGCACCGCCGGCCGGTCATCTGCAGCGATGTCGGGGCGATGCTCGAGCGGATCCAGGACGGCGTCAACGGACTGCACTTCCGCGTTGGAGATGCCGATGCCCTGGCCGCGGCGATCGAGCGGGCGGTCGGCGATCCTGGCTTGTGGAACTCACTTCGGGCTCAGATCACCGACCCCGACCCGATGGACGAACACGTGCAGACGGTGGTGCGCCTTTACAACCAGGTGCTCAGCCGTCGCGGTGCGCTCGTATGAACCCGGGAGGCGGCAGCCCAGCCGGGCGCAGAGTTCTCTACGTTGCCCATAACCACCCCTCGATCCGACCGGGAGGCATGGAGGCCTACGCCGAGGAGCTGTGCCGGGCGATGGCAGCCGACGGCGGTTTTGAGCCGACCATGCTGAGCCGCATCGGTCGCCCGCACTCACGGCGTGAGCCGCATCCGGACACGCGGTTCGCCCTGGCCGAGACGTACCCGAATCTGTATTACCTGCACACTGACATCGACGAGTTCGATCGGTTGCTGTGGGCCGCCCACGACAAGCGGCTGTATACGCAGGACTGGGTGCCGTTCCTGCGAGCGTTGGATCCCGACGTCGTCCACTTCCATCACTCGCTGTTTCTGGGCTACGACATGCTCAGGGCCACGCGTGCGGCTGTACCCCGGGTGCCGATCGTCTACACCCTGCATGAGTTCGTTCCGATCTGCCACCACGGCGGCCAGATGGTGCGCACAACCAGCCTCGAGCTGTGCTCGGAGGCCTCGCCACGGCGCTGCCACGGCTGCTTCCCCGAGATCTCCCCGCAGAGGTTCCTCCTGCGTGAGCGCTTCATCAAATCCGCTTTTGAGGAGGTGGACCTGTTCATCGTGCCCAGTGAGGATGGCCGGCAGCGGTACCTGAACTGGGGTCTTGAGCCCGAGCGCATCGTGTGTGAGAACTACGGCCGGCTCCAGATGATGCCGCTGCCCGACCCGCCCGATGCGGGCCGGCGGCACAGGATCGCGTTTATCGGGAGAATCACGCCGTTCAAGGGCGTGGATGTTCTCCTGGAGGCGATCCGGATCATTCAGCAACGGGGCACGGAGGTGGAGTTGGAGGTCCATGGGGCCAACCTCGATATGCAGCCGGCGGCGTTCCAGGAGCGGGTGGCCGATCTATTGGCGCAGACCGCAGCCTCGGTGCGGTTCGCCGGGCCGTATAAACCTTCGGAGCTCGCGAGGATCCTCGCGGCCGTGGACTGGGTGGTCGTGCCCTCGCTGTGGTGGGAGACCGGACCGTTGGTGATCGCCGAGGCGCTGATGCATCGCCGGCCGGTGATCTGCAGCGACATCGGCTCGATGGTCGAGCGGATCGAGGACGGGGTCAACGGCCTGCACTTCCGAGCCGGAGATGCGGCCAGCCTTGCTGGCACGATCGAGCGCGCGGTGCGCGACCCCGACCTGTGGGACCGCCTCCGTTCCCAGATCGTCGATCCTCACCCGATGCAAGTCCACCTGAAAACCATCACCGATCATTACAACCGGCTGCTGGCGTGCGCTGCGCCGGCCCAGGCGACATGAGTGCGCCGTCGCCACAGGGTCGGATCCTCGCCTCTGCTTGGCTATCCGAACAGCTCCTGGCGGTGGTCCTCTCGACGACCGAGCCGACGCTGAGTTCGGCCGGCTGGCGCCTGCTGATCGGGCAAGGGGGCCGCAACTTCGAGCGGCGAGCGCGCTGGCTGTCCTTGACCGCCGGCCATCAGCCGGAGGCCGGAGGTCTGTGGCCGTGGCTGTTGACGATTTCGCTCCCGCCCGAGCGCGCCGGGACCCACCTGACAGCGCTGGCGCTGACTGACGGGCGGCGGGAGATTGAGCTTGAGCCCCAGACCGGTCACTACGAGCCAGGGCCGCCGGCCCGGCTCGGAGCGGCGTGCCGGGAACGGTTCGATGCCGACGTCCGGGCCCGCGTGCATCAGGTCCTGGCCACGGTTCCGCGTACCCACGGGACAAAGCTGACCGTCGGGCTGGCGGCGAATCTGGCCACGCTGCGGATGGCTCTACGTGAGCCCTTGCCCAGCACCAAGGTCGGGCCGGGTCCCTTCGCGGCGCGGTTGGAAAGCGTCACGGCGATCGACGCTCATGCCTTCTGGCTGTCGGGCTGGATCCACGACGCCGCCCCGGAGGATGTGGTGATGACCGTCGTGTCGCCCGAGGGCGCTTGCTGTGAGCTGACCCCCGAGGCGGTCTCGTTTCATCCTCGGCCGAGCTACTCGGCGGCCCTCAGGGATGACCACATGGTCCGCACCCTGGGCTTTCACGCCTACTGCGAGCTCGAGGATCCGAGCCTGCATCCCGGCGGCTGGGCGGTCGAATTCCGCACGCGGGCCGGGCGGGCGTTTGAACATGTGCTGGCAAAGCCCGTGCAAACCGACATCGATCCGGTGTATGAGGCGCTGCACCGCTCCCTGCCACCTTCCCTGGATGAGACGACGTTCGAACACCAGGTTCTTCCCGCGCTCACCAGCCTGCGCCGCGGAAGCCGGGCGCCGACGGTTGCGCGGGTGCTCGACTTCGGGGAGATCCCGGGCACGCGCGAGGTGTCGATCGTGCTGGCGGCCTCCGATCTCGAGTCGATCCAGCACCAGCTGATCCCATTCTCCGGCGATCCGGACGTGCTGGGATCCGAGCTGCTGGTCGTCGCCCACGGAGCCGACACCGAGGAGCTGGCGGAGCTCGCCACCGGCCTGCATGAGCTGCATCAGGTGCCGTTCCGGCTGCTCGCGCTGTCGCACCCGACACGGCCGGCACGAGCGTTGAACCTGGGTGCCGCCATCGCCCGGGCCGATCTGCTCGTGTTGATGACGTCCGACGTGCTGCCGGCGGCGCCAGGATGGCTCGAGCCGCTGCGCGCCTCACTGGTCGGTTCCAACGCGCGGGCCGCGGTGGGACCGAAGCTGCTCTACGAGGACGACTCGATCGCGCATGCGGGCGCCGACTACCGCCCGACGGTCACCGGGCATCTGCGGCGTACCCTGCCGTTCGCCGGCCTGGCCCGCGGAATTGAGGTGGCCAGACCGCCCGCGGACCGTCGCCGCCCTTTCCGGCTCCTGTCTGATGGTGCGCCGGGAGGTGTTCCTGGCCTCGGGCGGTTTTGCCGACCTGTATCTGGCCGGGGGCGACGAGGGGGGAGACCTGAGCCTGAGGCTCGCCTCGGCCGGGGGAGCTCGCGTACGTCCCCGGGTCCGAGCTCTACCTGCTCGCCGAGTCCCCGCCCGACTGCGCCCCCACCGAGCCCGAGGCGGCGTTCAATCACTGGCTGTTTGAGCGGCGGCGAGAGCAACAGGAGTCCGAGGCCTGGCCGGAGTCACTGGTGCCCGAGCCCTCGCCTGCCGCGACCGCCGACGGAACGCGGCGATCGCTGGTGGACGTGCTCAGCGTGGAGACCGAGCCCGCGGACGGGCGCGTGATCAGCGACGGTGGCCTCGTCGAACCCGGCCGCAACGAAGCTCTGGGGATCTACGACGGCACTTTTGCGCTGGTCGTCGATGGTTGGGCGCAGAGCGCGGGACCCGATCCGGTCACGGTCGAGATCGGTTGCGAGGACGAGGTCCTGTGGCGGGGCACGCCCGGGCAGATCTCCACCGGTTGGGGTGCCGCGCCGCCGCGAGGAGCACGACTTCCGGGCCGTGATCGGTTCTCTGGCCCTGCCGCCCCCAGTTCCGCCTCGCGGTCGAGACGGTGACCCCGGAAGGGGTCCGCGCGACCCTCGGGCAGGTGACCGGCCAGCGCAGCAGGCTTTCGAGTGGCTATCAGCCCCGCCTGCAGGCGCTGTCCATCACCACCATCGGTCGCTCGGGATCGACCTGGTTGGCTGACCTGCTCTGGCGCCATCCGGCGATCGTCTCACTTCGCGATCCCGGCTACGAGCCGGTGCTGGCCGCCCATTCGATGGATACGCTGGTGGCGCTGTCGTCTCCCGACAGCTACGGCATGGCCCTGAACCCGCTCACCGACGAGCCACGCTGGTGGCTGGGCGATGGACGTCAGGGCGAGCTTCCCAGCCAGTAACCCCTCCCCTCTGATGGCCCGCTGGCTTGGCGCCGAGAACCCGCGCATGCTGGCCGCCTTCTTCCAGCGCCAGGCTGGACCTTTTCTATGGCGAGTTGGCGCGACAGCAGGGGCGGCGACGGTCGTCCCGGTATTTTGCGGAGAAGGTGCAGCCGGGGGGGGCGCCGAGGCTTCTGAGCGAGCTGTACCCCGAGGGACGAGAGATCGTCCTGGTCCGCGATCCGCGCGACATGGTGTGCTCGATCCGGGCCTACAACCAGCGCCGGGGTATCGAGCTCTGGGGACGTCACGGGGCGGCCACCGAAGAGGATTGGCTCGAGCACATGGGCTCCGAAATGCGCGCCGTCCTGGCCGGGTGGCACGAACGCCGGCAGACCGCACACCTGGTGCGCTACGAGGACCTGATCGCCGAGCCGCGGTCGGTCCTCGATCGGCTGTTCGCCTTCCTGCACCTCGACGTCGACGATGACGGGATCGAGGTGCTGCTCGAGGAGGCCAGCGCGGTACACGCCCCCGTGCTCGAGCGACACCAGACAAGCCCGAGCATCGAGCAGTCGATTGGCCGCTTCGCGCGGGAGCTGAGCCCTGAGCTGCTGCGCCAGTGCGGAGAGGAGGTGTTCGCCGAGCCGCTTGCCGAGCTCGGCTACCCGCAGGCCCCGCCGAGGCCGCGTCCTCCGAGGCCGCCCCCTCCGAGGCCACGTCGCCGGACGCCACGTCCCCCGAGGCCGCCCCCGCCGAGGCCACGTCTCCCAAGGCCGCGGGCGAGCCGCTCGGCAGCTCGTCGTAGAGGGGGCGCCACACCCCGTGAGCACCTCCGCGGAGAACGCCCGGCCCGGAGACGCCGGCTGGTGGGCACGCGCCGCACGCGGGCCCGGGGGCGATCGAGGGCTACAGCACCCGGCCCTCCGTGCTGGGGGGGCGACGCGCTGTCGCTGTGCGTCTCCACAAACCCGCAGGCACGCTACCGGGCCCAGGTGTTCCGGCTGGGCTGGTACGGGGCTGGGCGGGCGGCTGCTGGCCACTCTGGAACCCAACGTCGGGTTGACCCGTCACGCGCCGGCGCCCGACCCGGAGACCGGGATCCTGCCGCGCCCAGCTACCAGTAACCGATGAAGCTCCGTGGTCGTGCTCGAGCTCACCGAGAGCCGGGCAGAGCCTCGCGGGTCCCGTTCGTGGTCCCAGCCCGGAGACGTGCCCCCCGATCCTGGTGCAGACCCCGATCAACACCACCCAGGCCTACAACCACTGGGGCGGCAAGTGCGTAGAGTCCAACTCCACCGATCACGGGGGCGGTGAAGGTCTCGTTCGACCGCCCGGTCCTGTCCTGGGACCACGTCAACCGAACTCGCGGGCGCCGTTCATTACGTGTTGCCGCTGATCCAATGGCTTGAGCGCGAGGGGTTCGAGATCGCCTATCAGACCGACGTCGACAGCCACGGACCGTGGAAGCTGACCGGCCCCCGGTTGATCGTCACCGCCGGGCACGACGAATACTGGACAACCGAGATGCGTGATGCGTTCGATGACGCCCTGGGGCGCGGGGTGAGCCTGGCCTTCATGGGGGCCAACACGTGCTACTGGCAGATCCGCTACGAGGACGAGGAGCGAACGATCGTCGAGTACCGGCACGCGCGGCGCGATCCCGATCCAGATCCGGCGGCCAAGACGGTCCGCTTTCGCGACCTGACCCCACCCCGCCCCGAGCGCGAGCTGATCGGGCAACAGTACGACGGCGGCATCGTCAAGCCCCGCGACGTGCTGCCGTTCCGGTTCCTGCCCGAGTTCGCCACCGATCCGTGGGCGCGGGGAGTTTCACTTGAACTCGACCGCGAGCTGCCGCGTCTGGTCGGCTACGAGTGGGACACCTTCGACGAGAGCCACGCGCCGCCCGCCTGTGCGCGCATCCTGACCTGCAGCGGCGGCCCGGTGCCCGCCGACTGCATTCGTTGGACGGCCGCCTCTGGGGCCCGCGTGTTCTCGGCCGGGAGCCTCGGCTTGGTCTGTGGCCTCGATGACTGGGCCTCACCGGGGACTGTCGATCTCCGCCTGCAGGCCGTACTGCGTGAGTGCTTCAACGAGATGCTGGCCGAGTGAGGCCCGGCGGCGCGCTGTTCAGCGGTCCGGCTCGCGCTCCCCGTAGCGGCGCAGCCGCTCGAGCGCTTGCCGCGTCTCTCGCTCCCGCTCGCGCAGCGCCCTTAGATCCTGTTCGAGCGAGCGGACGCGGCCTTTCAGGAAGTTGTTCTCCAGCGTCAGCAGCTCGTTCTCCAGCCGCACCGCCTCGGAGTCGGGGGAGACGGAGTAGTCCTCAGACGGCACCGGCCAGCCCCACGTCCAGGTCGCGCAGCGAGTCGCGCTCGAGCTCGCACAATCGATCCCAGGTCTCATCCAGCGGCCCGATCAGCCCCGGATCGGCCACGGGCTGGCGCGTGGGACGGCGCTGGGTGGCCAGCGGGTCGAGGGCCGAGAAGGTGGGGACCTCCTGCAGCGGCGCGCCCCAGGCCTCGCGCAGCAGCCGGGTCAGCGGCAGCCCTCCCAGTAGCGAGGCGAAGCTGATCGCGAGCACGTCCTCCGGGTAGCGCTCGGCGAAGCTCAGCAGGGCGCGGTTGTGGACCAGCCACATGCGGACGGCCAGGTCGGGTTCGGTGAAGAAGCGTCGATGGACCTCTGGCGGCCCGCTCTTGGTGAACAGCTCCTGGGCGTGGCGGCGGCTGAGCGAGTAGCAGCAGTCGCCGAGCGGGCGAAAGCAGATCAGCACCCTGGAGCTCGGCATCAGGTGCTTCCACAGAGGCAGGAACAGACACACCCGGGGATCCTTGAAGCCCCACAGCGGATACTCGAGGCGGCGTGCCGTGACCAGACGCTCCATCGCCTGCCAGCACCAGGCGCCGACCATCGGCACGAACGGCACATCGATCTGCCAGTTGCGGCCGTTCTCGCGCAGGATCTGATCGTGGATCGTCAGCACCTCGCGGTCCTCGTAGTGACCGTAGGGGTTGTAGGCCATCGCCCCGATCAGGTCATCGCCCACAAACAGGCCGGCCGCATGCAGCAGCTGGGCTGCGACGGAGGTGCCGCTGCGGTGAAAGCCGGCAATGATGATCTCGGAGGTCGGGGCGGTGTTCATCGGACGGGTCTCAACTGCTGGCATGTGTATCCGAGCCGCCGCTGACGTGTCGGCCGGCTGCGGGCCCCGAGTGCCGCATCCGCGGCTTCGCGCGCCCGGCCGTTGCGCCCCCAACCGCCAGCGGGTACTCGCTGAACAGCAGCGGGCGGCCGCCCCCTGTCACGACCGAGAACAGGAACTGCACGCCATGCCCTCGCCCGGTGGCGACGCGGTAGAAGGCGAGCCGCGAGTTGCCCCCGATCGGACTCACCATGGCCCCGCCGAGCCGCAGCTGGCGCTGCAGCCCGCTGCCGTTGCGGTGATAGCAATTGGCGGGGTTCGGGAGTCCTGGGGCGTTGGGCCCCGGCGCATGGGCGGACTTGAGCGTGGACGCGAGGAAGTCCTGCGCCACCGCTGTGCACGAACCCCGTGCGATCGCGGGTAGCACCCGTTCGAGCATCGCAGCGCCGGCCGCCAGCGTGGTCGGAGCGGTCCCCACCACAGCGTGACCGGTGAACAGCATGTTGGCGAAGCGCCAGCCCAATCCGTGAGTGTCGATGAACACCGCGGCTGCTCGGGTCCCCGCGGTGAGCAGGACGATGTCAGCCACGGCGGCCCGGCCGTAGGCGGCCACGCGCTCGACCTCCGGGCCCGCGTAGGCGCGCATGAGCGCCCGGCAGCGCGCGGCCGTGAGCCCGGGGAGTGCGACCCGCACGAGGCCGGGGCAGTTGCCAGAGTTCACCGCGCGCTGCCAGCCGCGGACCGCCCGCAGCGCGGCGGGCGGGGTATTGACCGTAGCGGGGGCCGCCGAGCTCGTGCTCGAGGCTGACGAGCTGCCGCAGCCCGTCAGTGCACCGATCGCCAGCCCGGCCATCGCCGCCACGCGCGCGCCGCGCGCCGCGGCCCCGATCAGGCCGCATGCGCGGTGGCCTGGGCGCATCGCTCCGAAAGATCGGTCAGGAAGTGATCAAAGGCCGCCCGCTCGCGCTCCAGGCGATGGTGGCCCAGGGTCCGGTAGCCCTCGTCGCGCATGGTCTGCACCCGCTCGCCATCCCACGCCTGCAGTTCGTTCAGCGCGGCAACGTACTGCTCGGTCTCCTCGTAGCCCACGCGCACGCAGTTCTCGCCGAACCGGCAGTAGGCCCGGTTTCCTCCCACGTCGGGCGTGAGCACCAGCGCACCGGCCGCCAGGGCCTCGAGACCCGGGAGATAGAAGCCCTCCTGCGGTCCCGGGCAGCAGAGGAACACATCGCTCCAGTGCAGCAGCTCGCGAATCTCGGCCCAGGTCGCGCGGCGGCGAAGTGAGCGGAAAGCGTGTCGGCCGCCGATCGCCCGCTCGACAGCCACGCCGACGTCGGACTTCCAGGTGGTGTAGCCGATGCTCAACTGCGCGGGTAGACCGCCGCTGCGGCGCAGGAAAAAGAAGTCGCAGTCGTGCCCCTCGACGATCGTGCGGGTCAGCGACAGCGTGTTCAGATGAGGTCGGCAGGCGTCCATCACCTCGTGGGCCACCATGATCCGCGCCATCGGGCGGCCCAGCAGGCGGATCGCATAGCCCGAGGCGAAGGCCGGGTTGGCGTGGCGGGTGTTCTGAATCAGATGGATCACCCGCTCGTGCGGCGTCCACCGGTCCAGCCCCCGGGCGATGGCCTCGTAGTGCGGCGGCCATGAGAATACGACCCAGTCGTCGCGCCCCACTCCGACGTTCAGGCCCCGGCGGAACTGCACCCGCTCGTCCTCGCGCAGCCCGACGAATCGCGGGATCGAGAACAGTGGCTCGTCGTCGGTGAGCTCCACCGGACAATGGACCTCGGCCACGTAGCCGAGTTCGAGCGCGTGGACCAGGTAGTCGAACAGCTTGAGCACGCCGCCGACCGCGCGGTAGCTGGGGGTCACAAAATGCACCGTGCCGGTCATCTCAGACGGCCGCTGTCCGCTGCTCGTGGCCGGACACCGAACTCGGGCCCTGGATCTGCTCGATCACCCGCTCGAGGCCCTTCACGGCGACCGCCGGATCCAGCTGCGCCGCCCACAGCCTGCGGGCGCCCCGGCTGCGTTCAGCCACGGCCTCGCGGTCTGTGACGATCTCGGTCAGCGTTCGCTTCAGCGCCTCGCCGTCCTCGGGATCGACCAGCCAGCCGGCACCGAACTCCTCGATCAGGGGCGAGACCTCGGTGAATGGAGGGTGCAGTACCGGCTTGCCGCTGGCAAGCGCGACGATCGTCCTGGTGACCACGGCAAGCTCGCGCTCACGGGTGCGGCCAAACAGGTCGACCACCGCGTCGCAGCCGGCCAGGAAGCGCTGAAAGTCGGCGAACGGCATCGCGGCATGGACCCGCAGGGCGCCGGTCTGCACCAGCGCGTCCAGCTCCGGGTTGGCAAACCCGGAGGCGCCGCCCCAATGCTCGGGCAGCATCGCGTCCAGGGTGCATTCGCGGGCCTCCAGGTATGGCTCGAGTGCCCGCAGCCACGGCCCGGGCACGCTCCAGCCCTGCAGGTAGCCGGCCATCGCCAGGCGCGTCGGCCCGGCGGGGCGATCGGTTCCGACCGGCTCGAAGGCGGCGGGCAGGCACATCCCCACCAGCTCGATCGGCAGCGCGCGCACATCGCGTTCGGTCTGGAGGATCCAGGCCAGGAAGTAGGGCAGCTTCTTGGCCCCGTTGACGATGAACCCGTCGGCACGGGTGATCCCCCGCAGCTTGCGGCGGCGATGGGCGTCGAGCTCCGCCACTGGATACGGGCCGTCACCGACCTCGTAGACCAGCTCGAGCAGCTTGGGGGCAAAGAAGTCCACCACGTAGCGATTGCCGTCAGGCGGCGGGGGCAGGTGGTCGACCTGGTTGGCGTTGGTCAGCACCACCGTCGCCGGGGCCTGGGCGTACAGGTAGCGGCTCAGGTCGGCCGCCGCCAGGGCGACCGTGTCTCGCGGCATGGGCACCGGAATCGGTCCCCGCCATTGGCGATCCAGCGGACCACGCACGACGACCGTGCTGACCGGGTGCCCGCGGGCAGCCAGCCCAGAGGCGAGCCCGAACACGCGCAGCCCGGGCGCGGCGACCGGCAGCCCGCAGCCGGGCACCACGTCGTTGGCGACCAGGATCACGCGGGGTCGCGTGTGGCTCACAGGCGCTCCGGCCTGCCGACCTTGATCAACGAGAACAGTCCCACGCTGCTGAGGTCGTCACCGCTCAGTCGCAGACTGCGGACCTCGGCCAGCACCAGGTGGCCGGCGGTGACTTGGTTGATCTGCTCCAGCAGCTGCGTCGGCGAGGGCGCGCCGATCGTCCGCCCGTTTCGGCCTTCAAAAAAGCGCTCGATCACGATCAGCCGGCCTCCCACGCGCATTGCGCGAAACAGGGCCCGCAGTCGCAGCTCGCGCTCCTGCGCCGGTTGATCACCGAGCGCCAGAACGGCCAGGCCGACATGCGCCGCCTCGGCGTGGTCGTCGAGCGCGGCGACGAATCGCCACTGCGGGTATGCGAGCCGGGCCGCGGCGAGCCGGCCGGGATCGGTGGCCACGCCGGTGACCTCGCTCCCGGCTGGCACCAGCGAGCCCCAGCGCTCAGGCCGGCTCGCCATCACCAGCGCCCGCAGGCGCTCGGCCGGGGCAACCGCGCCGAGCCCGGCGTGAACCTCCGGACCGATCGCCTGACGCAGGACGCGGTTGGACGCCTTGGCGGCGCGCAGCGGCCGTTCCTGGTGAAGTGCGACGCGCGTCGCAAAGCTGCTGAGGGCCTGCTCGTCCACCAGCATCGTGTTCGGCCATGAGTATCGGCCCCGCAGCGCGACGAGCATCCGCGGATCCCCGGCGCTGATCTCGTCAAACGGTCCCAGCTCGCTCAGCAGCGGCTCCCCGAGTGCGACGTCGAGGTCATCCGTCGCCCACCCGTCGGGCAGCCTCACCGCGATCGGGATCCCGCGATCGCTCTCGCGCAGAAAGTCGAACGGGAACGAGAGCGGATCGAGGACGGTCAGGCTCGCTGCCCGGTCGAGCACGGGGCCCAGCCGCACCGGCAGAACACCCCAGTCGTCAAGTACCAAGCATCCGGGCGGAGGCACTATGTCGCGCTGGCGTCCCACGTAGAACACCGCCGTCCGGGGCTCGCTCGCCGCCGGGTCGGGCGGCGAGTCCGTGATCCGCCAGCTGCGAAAACTGCGCCCGGCCATCTGCTCGAGATCCTCGACGTCGTCGCGGACGCGCGAAAACAGAACCGTCCGCCGACCCTGGGAGACGGGCTCTGGCGTCCCGGGGTCGAGCTGCTGCAACGGCCCGAGGTCCGGAGCGGCCTCGACGCCGAGGTGGACGAGCATCCGTGGCAGCGCCTCCCGAGTCTCGTCGGCGGACAGCACCAGAATCTCTTCGGGGTCGAGCTCCCGGGTCAGCTTCGCCACCGCCGGTGCATAGCCGCCCGCCTCCGGCCCGGCGTCGCCGCTCCGGTTCGGATCCGCCAGCCGCTCCACCGGGTCCTCGAGCACCGCGACCAGGCGCCGGGGCCGCCATCCCGGCTCCAGGTCCGAGGGCTCGAGTCCGACGCGGACCACGCCGGTGACCGGACCGGCCCGATCCGGGTTGCGGTCCGCGACCTGGACCCCAGGTAGGGCCGCCTCAACCGGTGCACGGTCAACGAGCCGGATCGCCGGCACGGCGGCAAGCACGTTCTCCAGCCACCGCAGTGTGACCGGTGCGTTTCCGAGAACTGCGAAATCGAGCGCCGGCCCCACCGCGGCCGTCGTCGTCATTCGGGCGGTCCGAGCCGGTCCGTCTCGGATGGCGGGTTCAACCCACGTGGGCCCTCGAGCCGGTGCAGCAGCACGTCAACTCCGCCCTGTCCCTTGCTGCTGCGGAACGTGAGACGGCGCAGGAGCGCCGAGGTCCCGTGTCCCCAGCGCCAGGCCCGTGACTCGGCGACCCGGCGCAGATCGGCCGCCGTGCGTTCGCGCTCGGCCTCGAGCTCACGTCGGCGTAGCTCGGAGGACTCCAGGTCGGCCGCCAATCGCTGCGCGTCCTGACGCTGCTGGTCGCGCTCGACCTGGACCGTCTCGAGCTCGGCCCGCGCGGCCGCGCGCTCCTCGCCCCGGGCGCGGTCTGCCTGCGCCAGCGAACGCTCAAGGCCGTTGTTGTGCAGAGCCAGGGCATCCGTTCGAGCCCGCAGCGCGGTCCGTTCGACGCGCAACTCGTGCGTCTCGGCTCGCAGCTCGGCGATCACGCCCTCGAGTCCGAGCAGTGTCGTCTCGACCGAGGCCAACCTGCTGGTGGCCGCGTCGAGCTCCTCTCCTCGCAACCCCAGCCTGCGCTGCAGCTCGCGGGCCTCGTCAGCCCGTGCCCGCTCGTCGGTCCGAGCGCGCTCGGCCTCGGTCCGCGCCTCGCGCAGCGCCTGTGCCTGTGGCGCCAGCTCCGCCATCGCACGCGCCCGCGCTTGGTAGGCATCATCGAGCTCGCGCTCGAGCCGCTCGCGCTCCTGCGCGGACTGGGCTGCCTCGGCCAAGGCCTGGTCGCGCTCGCCGACGGCATCATTGAGCGAGCGCTCGAGCTCCTCTGCCTGTTGCTGCAGGCGCTCGGCCGTGGCCTGTAGCACCGACAGCTCAGCGCCCAGCCGCTCGCGAGTCGCGGCCGAGCTGACGGTCAGCTCCTGGAGCTCGCGGGCCAGCGCCTCGCGGGACTTGGCCGCGCCGGCCAGGTCAGCCTGTGCGGCGCTCAGCTCCTTACGGACGCTGCTGAGCTCTGACTCGAGCGCGGCTAGCCTCTGGGGCAGCGACTCCGGGTGCTCGGCCAGCTCGCCGATCTCGTGCAACTCACCCCCGGGGGCACCCTCGGGGCGGCCGACGGGTCGCGGACTCACGGGCTGTCTCCGTGCTTGAGAATCCAGCCCTGCTCGGAGCTCGGTGGCGATGACACGACATGCCCACGGGCCTCGAACCAGCGGTCGAAGCGCCCCGGGTTACCCGCGATGTGCCCATAGTTGTCCAGCACGATGATCCCGCCTGTCAGCAGCCGGCCGAAGCACCGCTCCAGGCGCTCGGCAGCGAAGCCCGCATCGTAATGGACAAAGCACCAGTCGCCGGAGACCATTGGCTCGGGCGCAGTGTCGACGTTGCCGGCGTGGATCTCGGCCCCCTCGTAGGACGAGAACCAGTGCCGGATCTCGTCCCCGCACATGACCCCCTCCGAGTTTGTGCGCGGGAGCTGCTCGAAGAAGTCCAGCAGGACCAGGCGCTTGGAGAGCCCGCGTGACCTGATCAGCTCGGCCAACGGCCAGGCGCTGCCGCCCTGCCAGGCCCCGACCTCCAGCACCCCGCCATCGAGGTGCAGCGTTTGCTTGGCCATCTCAAGCAGGAATTGGAGCTTGTCGTCGGCGAGCATCGACTCCGGGCGCTCTCCTCGGACCGGCTCGCCTCGCAGATCCCGATAAAAGGCCGAGTGCTTCCAGGGCTCGTAGAACCGGCCCTCGGAAGTGTTGGCGGCTGGAAACAGATGCACCGGCTGGTCGAGGTAATCGGCGTCTCCGGTGACCGCGCTCAGGAGCTGGACCCGGTCCTCGATCCGCGAGCAGATGAACTGGTCCGGGCGCTGTGCCACGGCTTCGCGGAGCCCGAGCACGGGCACTCCGCGGAAGGTCCAGCCGGCCCGAAACGGGGCGTCGTCAGCTACGCACAGCACTGCGCCATGCGCGCCGAAGATGTTGATCAGGTGCTTGGCGTAGTCGCTCCAGCCGCACAACACCAGCGAGCCGCGCAGCCCGCCGACCGTCTGCACCATCTTCTCCAGCATCCCTCGGTCGACCCCGTTCTGGCGCCGCGCCGAGGACACGTACGGCTTCAGACGCATCCCCTTGGGGATCGAGCGCGTCAGCTGGTCGCCCACGGTCGTCAAGGAGCGGATCGTACCGCCACGCCGGTCGCGTGGCCGCCCGTGCTCCTGGCCGGCACCAGCCACACCCAGAGCCGGGCCCGGCGCTCCGCCAGGGCAATTCGAAACGCCCCACGTTGAGTCAGGCAGGCGGTGTTGGGAAACGGCGGCGCGACCGTCTCTTCGACGTACACGAGCCTGCCCGAGTAATTGCAGAAGGCCTGTTCAAGCACGTTCTGTCCAGGGGCCAGCACGCGGCGTGGCGAAATGTAGATGCCGAACGCGCCCACACCGTCGTTGGCCAGGATCGGGATTCGGACGTTGGGCGGGTCAAAGCCGTCGACGATCTGCGCTGCCGCCCGGGCCGCCTCATAGGGCGTGTCGGACAGCACGCCTGCGTACTGGACGAAGTTGATCAGCACGACCAGCGAGCCGGCAACCAGCAGCCCCAGCATGACCGGCCCAAGCTCGCGCACGCGGTCGATCGCGGCCTGGCCCGCGCCCGACAGTCCGATCGCCATCATCGCGATTAGGGGCAGCATGGCGAAGCTCCCAAACCGGGGTGCGTACTTGGCGGCGGCCTCGATCAGCAGGTAGGTGGCCAACGGCGGTGCGGCCAGGACTCCGACCAGCCGCCGCTCCCGGCGCCGCCACAGCACGACTCCGCCCAGCACGATCAGCAGCCCGGCCGCGATTGATCCGACCGTGACCGAGATGCTCGGATCGATGGCGTTGACGCCGGCCCCGAACAGGTCGCGCATCGGAACGTAGGTGAACGCGTACCAGGGCAGCCGCCGGCCGTAGGGGTTCTCGTAGCCGATGATCTTGGACAGCAGCGGTGAGTACCAGATGAGCGTCGCCACGCCGGTGTAGATCAAGACCACGATCGCCTGCAGGCGGCGAGGGCGGTAGCTGCCCACCACCAGCACGGCGGCGATGAACGCGCCGACGAAGTTCTCCAGTGTGGCCATGCCCACGAACCCGCCCAGCCCGAGCAACAGGCTCGAGGTCCGGGTCCCCCGGCGCAGGGCCAGGTCGGCCCCGATCACAACCAGTACGCCGGCCAGGAAGCACAGGCCGTAACCCCGCGCCTGCCAGGAGAGGTCGAGATACAGCGGCGCCGCGGTGCCCAGAACGGCGAAGATTGCGGCGGCCCACCGATCAATCCGCCGCCACAGCCAGTACGTCATCAGAGCGCCGGCCGCCATCGCCGGGAACACACCCCACAACCGGTAGGTCGCCTCGGCGTGCGAGCCCAGGACACCGGTCGTGGCCCAGGTCAGCAGCTCGAACAGGATGTGGTCGTTGGGGATCCAGCGCGACACATCCCAGATCGCGGCCGGCCCACCATCGATGTAGCGGGCAATCGACCCGGCCTCGTCTCCCCAGAGGCTCTGGTTGATCAGAATCAGCCGGCTCCAGAGCATCACCAGCCCCGACAGCGCGATCAGAACCGCCGGCGTGAGCCGTGTGACGCCGTCCACGCCGGGTAGGTGATCGCGCGCGTTGGTGACTGCCCGCGAGACGACCCCACGCTCTACCGAGGGGTCAAGTTCGGTCGTCGAGGTCCCTGCCAAGACGCGTCAGTTCTTCAGAGCGGCGGCTGCGGGCATCGCATCTTGTCATCAAGGTATTGAAGTCCCGGTCGGGTTGGCGAACCAAGCCGCCGCCCGGCCCTACCCGCCACGCGGATCGCGCATCCAGCGGTCTGCGAAGCTGGCGCCGAATGCGGATCGCGATGCTCCTGCACAAGTCCGTCGGAGTTCGATTCGCGCGTGCGCCGCGAGGCGAGCAGCCTGGCCGCCGCGGGTCACGACGTGGTCGATCCTCGAGTTGGCGCCGGTCATCGGCCCGACGGGCGCACGCGCGACGGCTACCGGCGGCGCTCGGTGCTGCCGCCGGCGGCTCTGAGCGCCGATTGCTCCCGTTTCACATCTACCGAGGCGGCGTTCCTCGTCTGGTTCGTCCGCGGCATCGTCGCCGTCCGGCCGGACGTGGTCCATGCCCACGATGCCGCGATGCTGCTGCCGGCGCGCCTGCGGCGCGCGCTTGGTCGGGGCCGTGCTCGTCTATGACTCCCACGAGCTGGCGACCGGCGTTGCCCTACCGGCACGGACCTGGTGCGTGGTTCGTGGCTGCCTGGAGCGGGCGATCGTCCCACGCTGTGCGGCGGTGATCACGGTCTCGGATGGGATCGCGGAGCGCCTGCGGCAGCGCTACGGCTTGGCCGTCAGACCCGGTGGTGGTCCGCAACGTCAGCGCGCTGCAGACCCGGTGGTCAAGGGCGGGCTGCGGCGCGACGCTCGGCCTCGGCCGCCGACGCGCCGCTGCGTCCTGCACCAGGGGGCGCCCGCGCCGGCCCGCGGCTGCGAGCTGCTGCGTCGACGGCCGTCGGCGCGGATCGCGGACGTCCACCTGGTGCATTCCTCGGCGATCCCGAGCCCGGCTTATGGCAAGGTCGCTCGCAGGCCGAGATCCGCCGACCGCGGCGCTCGCCGATCGCGTTGCGCATGCTCCCGAGCGTCCCGCTGGCGGAGCTGCTCGCCCACACCGCCGAGGCGGACGTCGGCGTCACGCTGCTGCAGGACACGTGCGAGAACCACCGGCTGGCGTTGCCGAACAAACTGTTCGAGTACGTCGCGGCCGGTGTGCCGGTTGTCGCCAGCGCGCTGCCCGAGACCGAACGGCTGATATCCCGCTATGGCATCGGCTGGTGCGTTACGCCCGGAGACCCTGACGCTCTGGCCGCGGCGCTCGCTGAGGCGCTGGCGCAGCGCGGCAATCCCGCGCTGCGCCAGCGCCTTTCACGGGCAGCCGCCGAGCTCACATGGTCGCGCGAGCAACGAGGTCTGCTCGGGCTCTACGACGAGCTCGCCCGTGGCCGCCGACCGGCGGTGCGCCAGGCGCGCACGCCTGCATAGCCACCGATCGTCATCACCACCGCGGCGAGCAGGATCGCGATCAGCGGCGCCGAGCTGGAATCGCTCTCCACCGTCGCGAAGCCGGTGTCGGCCGCCTTGTGAAGCCCCGGGACGGTCGGGGAGGACCCAAAGCCGCTGGAGGAATGGATCAGCGATCCGGGCTGGCCCCCTGGAACGAGCACCGGCTCGCCGCTAGAGCCCGTACCGCCGCCACGAGCGGTGACAGACCCACCGTGCGAGGAGCCCGAGCCGCTGCCGGAGCCGGCCGAGCCGCTGCTCGTGCCCACGGAGCCGCCCGAGCCGCCCGAGCGCCCGACCGCCCGAACCCCCGCTCGAGCCGGCGGAGCCGCCGCTGGATCCGGAGCCGGAGTTGGTCGAGCCCGCGCCCGAGCCATGCCCGGCGTGACCATGCGGCGCGGCGTCCTGACGCGCTGAATCCAGCGGGATCGCATACATCGCCCCCGCTGGGCTATTCGCGTTTGGATCGGTAGGCTGCGTGGCAGGGGTCTGCGCAGACGCTGCGGGCGTCCAGAGGATCGCACACAGACCGAAAGCCAAACCGATGTCGACGACGCGTCGCACCACGCAGGGTCCCATCATACCCGTGCGGGAGCGGGCCGCGAACGGCGCTGAGCAGCCGTCCGGTCCGATGCCCCCGACGAGGACGCCTGGCGTCTCGGGAGCCACGATCGCCGTCTTCTTCGTGCTCGTGCTGCTCGTCTTGGCGACGACCTCGCAGGGCGCGTTTGCGATCAGCCGCTGGGCTCCGCTGACGCTGCTGGTGCTCGCCGTCCTGATCGGTGCGCTGCTCGCCCGCGGCGGACTGGCGATCCGTTCGACGCCCGGTCGTGGTCGCGCTGGCGGGCATCTGGCTGCTGGCCGCGTGGTCGCTGGCTTCGATGATCTGGGCGCAGTCCAGCGGCGATGCGTTCACAGGCGGCGATCTGATCGTCCTGTATGCGGCGATCACGACGCTGCCGTTCGTGCTCCCGCTCTCGTCGCGAGCCCTGGTCGTCGCCGGGTGGTCGATCACCGTCGGGATCGCCGCCGTGGCGATCTACGTCCTCGTCCGGCTGCTCGTTCACGGCGCGCCGCTGTTTCTCGCCGGCCGTCTCAACGGCCCGATCGACTACCGCAACGCGACCGCGCTGCTGTTCGCGCTCCCCGTCTGGCCGGGCGTGATCGCGGCCGCGAGCCGCAGCTACCGGCGCTGGGTTCGCGCCGGGGGGCTTTCGCTTGCCGTCCTGTGCCTCGGACTGGCGTTCCTGACCCAGTCGCGCGGGATCCTGCTCGGGCTCGCGGTCGGCGCGATTCCCGTGTTCGCGCTCGGCCCCGACCGGGTCAGACGCGCCTGGATCGCGATCCTCGCGCTCGGCGGTGTCGCGGTCGCCTCGCCTTTGTTGCTGCGCCCGTTTCACGCCTTTGACGGCGGCGACGGGTTCGTGGCCCCGCACACGATCACCGTTGCGGCCTGGGGGCTCACGGCGCTGACGGTCGCGGGGTTCGGTGTCGGGCTGCTGATCGCCCTGTTCGACAACGGCCTGCGGGCGGGACCGGCCGACATGCGGCGCGTGCGCACCGCGGCCCGGGTCGCGCTCGCGGCGGCTGCGGTCGCGCTCGCGGCGGCCGCTGCGATCGCGATCGGCAACCCGGTCACCTACGCGCACAGCAAGTGGGACCAGTTCCGCAGCCTCCAGAGCTCGACCCCGACGACAACTCGGTTCGGGACGGTGGGTGGGCAGCGCTACGACCTCTGGCGAGTCGCGGTGCACGAGTTCGACAGCGCGCCGGTGCTCGGGGTGGGCGCCGACAACTACTCGTTCGGCTACTACCGCGAACGCGAGACCAACCGCAACCTCCAGGACCCCCACAGCCTGCTGTTCGCGCTGCTGAGCGAGACGGGAGTCGTCGGGCTCGGTCTGTTCATCGTCTTCCTGGGCGGGATCTGCGCCGCGGTCGCTGCGGGGTGGCGCAAGCTGCCTGCCGAGAGCCGCCGCCACGCGGTCGCGCCGGCTGCCGCCGGCGCGGTGATGATCGGTCAGAGCATGGTCGACTGGATCTGGCTGATCCCGGGACTGACCGCGATCGGTCTCCTATCGCTCGCCGTCGCGGCGGCACAGGTCGGTGCCGCGCGGCAGGAGCTGGCGGGCGAGGAGCCCGGGTCGCAGCGCGGCGGTGCCGCCGCGTCGATGGTCGCCAGGTTCGCCGCCGTCGGCGCGCTGCTGGTCGCCACGGTCGCGGTGCTGGCGCTGTTCCTCTCGGACGCCTACGTCCAGCGCGCGCGGTCGCAGACCGCCAATCCATCGGCTGAGCTGTCGGCGGCGAAGACCGCCGGCTGGCTGAACCCGTGGTCGGTGACACCCCACTATCTGCAGGCGTCCGCGTACGAGACGATGGGCGAACGCGCGCAGGCGTACGGCCAGCTCGAGGACGCGCTCTCGCTCGAGCCCGCAGAACTCGGCCAGCCTCGGCGTGCTGGGCGACTTCGAGGCGCGCGCGGGCCACGTCGCCCTCGCCCGCCACTTCTATCGGCGTGCGCGTGCGCTCGACCCGCTGGACACCGGCTTGCAGCAGCTCAGCCGGATCGGGGAGCGCCGGGCCTCCGGGCGCTGACCGCGTCCTCGAGCAGACCGCATCCACGCATCGCACGCCGCATCGGTCCCGAACCGCTCTCTCGGCGTAGAGACGCCCGGCGCGGCCGAGCTCGCGTCGCTTCTCCGGTTGCGCCGCGAGCCGCCTGAGTGCGTCCGCGAGCGCCGCGGGATCGCCGGGCGCCACGGCGATGCCCGCGCCCACCGCCGTCACCAGCTCGGCCGCCTCGCCGCGGGCGGCGACGAGGACCGGCCGGCCGGCCGCCATCGCCTCGAGCGTCTTGGTCGGCAGTGCGCCGGTGAAGATCGGCAGGTCTCGCAGGAGCACCGCGGCGAGATCGGCCTCCGCGTACAGGCGCGCAACCTCGTCGGGCTCGACCATCCCCACCATCCGCACGTTCCCGATCCCGCCGATCAGCGCCCGGACCTGCGGCGCGTCGGCGCCCTCGCCGGCGATCGTCGTACGCACCACTTCGGGTCCGGCCAGCCGCGTCGCCTCGACGAGCACGTCAAGGCCCTGGGCGAGCCCCACCGTGCCGGCGTACAGCAGCTCGAGCGGGGCGTCGGGCGACCGTGCCGGCGGCGAGGGATCAAAACGCCCGACATCGACGACCGGCCACAACCGGCGCGTGCGGCCAGCCGCCTCGGGCAGGCCGCCGAGCGCGTCGACGATCCCCTGCGTCGGGGCGACGACGAGATCGGCCTGGCGATAGGTCCAGCGCTCGAGCGCCTGCGCGGCGGCGATCGCTCTCGGGTTGCTCAGGGCGCCGAGCTGCACGGCGGTCGCCGGCCACCGGTCGGCGACGTTGACGACATACGCAGCGCGCTTGAGCCGTGCGTACAGCGCGCCGGAGGCGGCCGTGAACAGCGGCGGCGTCTCACCGACGACGACGTCGGCGCGGCCGCTGCGCCCCGCGGTCAGGAGCGCCGAGCACGACAGCGAGGCATGGTCCGCCAGGCGGCGCGCGAAACCCTGATTTGCCGCCGGGTAGATCGCGCTCCGCAGCACCGTGAACCCGTCGCGGCGCTCGATCAGCCAGGGACGGTTGCGGTACGGGGCGCGGATCACTCCGTCGGGGTAGTGCGGGAAGCCGGTGTGGACGGTCACCGTCACCCCACGGGCGGCCAGCGACCGCGCGAGCAGCTCGATCCGGGTCTGCGGCGCGCCGACCTCGGGCGGGAAGTAATGGGTCAGAAAGCAGACGCGCACGCGCCCGGCGGCCGTCGGTCAGCGCACGTGTTCGTACGCGTAGAAGGCCGGCTTGGGCTGCAGCTTCCAGGTCATCAGCCCGGTGGTGAGATTCCAGTTGCCCGCTGTCGGTGGCTGGTCGATCAGATTGAACCAACCCAGGCTGACCACGAACGGGAGCGAGTTGACGAGCTTGTAGGCCCCCGTCACCCAGCGTGCCTGCTCCGCGCGCGAGACATGGAACGGGAACGCCCGGTTGTTGTGGTTGGTGGACACGGTGAATTCCGACAGCCACAGCGGGACCGTGCGGTGATAGATCCGCTTGAGCTGGGACTCCATCGCGCTGAGATCGTCGATGTCACGACCGCCCTTGCAGCAGACGTACTGATGCGCCTCGGGGGGCCGAGCCGAATACGGGTTGAGCCCGAAGTAGTCCATCGGCGGTGGCTTGCCGTTCGGGAGTTTCATCCAGTGGACGAAGTCGGCCGGGTTGACCGTCCCGTAGCTGGCGTTGTTGCCGCCGATCACGATGTTCTTGCGCGACACACCCTTCAGCGCGTCGTAGGCGGCGTTGAGCAGCAGCGCGTAGTGGCGGGGGCCGACCGGTGAGTTGGCCGGCATCGGCCAGAAGTTCACGTTGCGGTTCGGCTCGCCCCAGATCATCCAGTCGCGCACCGACCCGTAGCGGTGTGCCGCGGCGACGAGGAAGTTCGCGTAGTCGCTCGGGTGCGTGGGGCCCGTCCACGGTGACGCCATGCCGGTCGCCCAGGTCGGCGCGCCGAGAACCAGGATGCAGACCTTGATGTGGTAGCGGGCGGCCTGCCGGAGCGCCTGGGCGACGCTGGCCGGCCACACGTACGCCGGGTCGTTGGGATTCTCGGCGTTGGCCGGCTTGGTCGGGGCGACCTGCGCCCAGTTGAGCTCGACCTGGAAAACCTGCACTCCGAGCTTGTGATAGATCGGAAACGCCGACTGCCCGTTGGGCAGATTGACGTCGCCCCAGATCATCTTCAGCACGTGATGTGACCCGCTGGTGCGAGCCTGCGAGCGGCCGCTGCGGGCCTGCGAGGCGGTTGCCAGCGCGCCGGCGGTGGCCGAGACCGCGGCGACGATGGCCGCAGCGATCATGACCCGACGCAGGAGGCGTCGCTTCAGTGTTTGGCGTGGCACGTCTATGCGAGTTGGCTCGAAAACAGCATGAACACCGCAGCGAGCAGTGTTCCCGACACAATCGCCGGTCCCCACCGCCGCAGCGCACCAGACTCATCGGCACGGGTCCGCAGGACCTTGAACGGTAGGACCACCGTGCGCAGCAGAATCAGGGCGTCTGTGGCGAGCGAGTGTGTCCGGGCGTAGTCGAGGTCTATCTCGATCTTCGCCGGTAGCACGTGCTCAGAGTAGATGTTCGCAGGGTCGGGACCCTTGAGCAGCCACTTCTCATCGAGGAACACGATCTGGGCGTTTCCGGTTATGCCAGGCGTGACGGTCAGGATCTCGCCGTACTCGTCGGGGAAGTGGGCGACGAAGTACTCGAGCTCGGGCCGCGGCCCGACGAGCCGCATCTCGCCGCGCAGCACGTTGACGAATTGGGGCAGCTCGTCTAGCCGCGTCGCCGCCAGAAAGCGCCCGATCGGCGTGAAGCGCTCGTCGTCGTCAAGCGTCACCGGGTGGCTCGGGGAATCACGCCGCATCTTGCGGAACTTGAGCATCTGAAACGGCTTGCCACAGCGGCCGATCCGGGTTGAGCGAAACAGCACCGGTCCCGGTGAGTCAAGGTAGATCGCAAGCGCGATCGCGGCGCCGACGACCGCGATCACCGGCAGCAGCAGGATCGTCAGCACGAGATCGAAGCAACGCTCGTGCCAGGCGGCCTTCGGCGCGCCCGTTGCCACCAGCGCGTCTGGAAGTGCCGGCGTCGGCCAGTCGTTACTCACCATCTGCCCACAACGGTCCTCCAGCACCCCTTGCTTTTCGCCCGGCACTGCCTCCACGGGCCCAACGCCCTAGCGATGCTCTAACGCACGTGCGGCGGTATCAACATCGCCGCCGAGAGCTTACATCAGGATCCGCTGGACTTGGCGTTTGAGATCACTTGGATCGTCAGCGGCCGGCCGGCCCGCTCGAGGGGGGCGCCAGCACGCCCCGGCCCTCGAGCAGCTCGATCACCGCGGCGGCGGCGCTCTCCGGTGAGAGGATCGCCGTGTCGAGCCGCAGATCGGGGGCCAGCGGCGGCTCGTACGGCGAGTCGATGCCGGTGAAGTTCGTCAGCTCACCGCGGCGCGCTTTGCCGTAGAGCCCCTTCGGGTCACGCTCCTCGACGACCGACAGCGGCGCGTCTACGAACACCTCGAAGAACTCATTGGCGCCAAACAATCCGCGTGCCATCTCGCGCTCGCTGGCGAACGGCGAGATGAACGAGACGATCACGATCAGCCCGGCGTCGTTCATCAGCCGCGCGACCTCGGCCACGCGACGGATGTTCTCGACCCGGTCGGCATCGGTGAAGCCGAGGTCGCGGTTGAGCCCCTGGCGGACGTTGTCGCCGTCGAGAACGTAGGTGTGATGGCCGCGGGCGTACAGCTCGACCTCGACGCGATTGGCGAGCGTCGACTTCCCCGCGCCCGAGAGCCCGGTCAGCCACAGGACGCACGGCCTCTGGTGCGCGCGTCGGGCCCGGGCGTCACGGTCGATGTTCAGCGCCTGCCAGTGGACGTTGCCCGCCCGGCGCAGGCCGAAGCGGATCATCCCGGCGCCGACGGTGTCGTTCGTGATCCGGTCGATCAGGATGAAGGCGCCGGTGTCGCGGTTCTCGGCGTAGGTGTCGAATGCGACCGGCCGGCTCAGCTCGAGGTCGCAGACGCCGATCTCGTTGAGCTCGAGCTTGGTTGCAGCGACATGCTCGAGCGAGTCGACGTTGAGCTTGTACTTCAGCGGCGCGACGGTCGCGGTCACCGTTGTCGTCCCGATCCGCATCACGTAGCTGCGCCCGCGCAGCATCGGCTCCTCGTGCATCCAGACGATCGTCGCCTGCAGCTGATTGGCGACCTGCGGCGGGGCGGCGGCGGTGGCGATCAGGTCACCGCGGCTCGTGTCGACGTCGTCGGCGAGGGTGA
This sequence comes from uncultured Solirubrobacterales bacterium, assembly GCA_963770885.1. Classification (GTDB taxonomy): domain Bacteria; phylum Actinomycetota; class Thermoleophilia; order Solirubrobacterales; family Solirubrobacteraceae; genus Palsa-465. Next base: position 529,113 of record CAVYRI010000012.1, read on the forward strand.
GCGTGATCGCCTGCCCCGCGCGGGCCTCCTCGAGATCCCCATCCTGGGTCACGATCCGCTCTACGCGGGTCCTCTTGCCCGAGGGAGCGACGACGATCGCGTCACCCGGCGTGCACGACGCCGCTCACCACCGTTCCCGCGAAGCCGCGGAAGTCGGCCGACGCGCGGTTGACCCACTGGATCGGCAGCCTGAAGTCGGCGGCGGTCAGCGACCGCTGCACCTCGACGGTCTCCAGGTAGCCGAGCAGTGAGGGACCGTCGAACCAGTGCAGGTCCCGGCCGCGCTCGCAGACGTTGTCGCCACGCGTCGCGCAGACCGGGATGCAGGTCACGCCGTCGAGCCCGATCTGATCGGCGAACTCGAGGTAGGCGCGCCGGATCTCGTCAAACGTCGACGGGTTGTATCCGACCATGTCCATCTTGTTGACCGCCAGCAGCACCCGATGGATGCCGAGCAGCGAGACGACGTAGCTGTGGCGGCGGGTCTGGGTGACGACGCCCTTGCGGGCGTCGACGAGGATCACCGCGCAGTCCGACGTCGAGGCGCCGGTGGCCATGTTGCGGGTGTACTGCTCGTGGCCGGGCGCGTCGGCGACGATGAAGTGGCGGTGCTCGGTCGAGAAGTGGCGGTAGGCGACGTCGATCGTGATGCCCTGCTCGCGCTCAGCCTGCAGGCCGTCGGTCAGCAGCGCGAAATCGAGCTCGTCGCCTCGTGTGCCGACCCGGCTCGAGTCGGCCGCGAGCGCGACGAGCTGGTCGGCGTAGAGCGATCGGGTTTCATACAGCAGCCGCCCGATCAGGGTGCTCTTGCCGTCGTCGACCGAACCGCACATCAGGAAGCGCAGCAGGTCCTTGTGCTCGTGGGCGTCAAGCAGGGCGGCGATCTCTGACTTCGTGTCGGCGCCGGTCCCGTCGAGGATTCCCATCAGAAGTAGCCGTCCTTCTTCTTGGTCTCCATCGAGGCGGTCGCGTCGTGGTCGATCAGCCGCCCCTGGCGCTCGGAGGAGCCGGTGCCCATCAGCTCCCCGATCACCGCCTCGAGCGTGTCCGCTTCGCTCTCGATCGCGCCGGTCAGCGGGTAGCACCCGAGCGTCCGGAAGCGGACCCGCCGGTGGACCGGCCGCTCGCCCGCCGCAAGGCGGAAGCGCTCGTCGTCGACCATGATCAGCGTCCCATCGCGATCGACCACCGGGCGCTCGGCGGCCAGGTACAGGGGCACGATCGGGATCTGCTGCTGGTGGATGTACAGCCACACGTCAAGCTCGGTCCAGTTGGAGAGCGGGAAGACTCGGATCGATTCACCGGGGCGCTTGCGGGCGTTGAACAACCGCCACAGCTCGGGACGCTGGTTCTTTGGATCCCATGTGTGCCGGCCGGTTCGAAACGAGAACACGCGCTCCTTCGCGCGCGAGGCCTCCTCGTCGCGCCGTGCGCCGCCGAAGGCGACGTCGAAGCGGTGCTCGTCGAGCGCCTGCTTGAGCGCCTCGGTCTTCATCACGTTGGTGTAGATCTCGGACCCGTGATCAAAGGGGTTCATGTTCATCGCGACCCCCTCGGCGTTGGTGTGGACGAGCAGATCGAAGCCGAGCTCGGCCGCGATCCGGTCCCGGAACTCATACATCTCCCGGAACTTCCAGGTCGTGTCGATGTGCAGCAGCGGGAACGGGGGCTTGGCCGGGTAGAACGCGCGCATCGCCAGGTGAAGCATCACCGCGCTGTCCTTGCCGATCGAATAGAGCATCACCGGCTGCTGCGCCTCGGCCGCGACCTCGCGCATGATGTGGATGCTCTCTGCCTCGAGCCGCTCGAGATGGCTCAGCGGATCTCGCTCGGTGCCCACCACGCGATCAAGTCTGGCAAGTCCGGGCACGATCTTCGCCTATGCCGCCAGCAGCGCCAGATTCGCCTGGTGAATGCTCCTCTGCGCGGCGCTCGAGCGCGCCTTGGGCAACTCGGCGGCCTGCGGGTCGCTCGCCAGCTGCTCGAGGTAGGTCACGTCCTGCGCAGCGATCTCGAGCGCCCGCTCGCCGATCAGCGGCGCCCCGTGGCCGGGGATCACCCAGTTGGCTTGCGCGGCAAGCTCGCTGAGTTGCTCGAGCGTCGCTTGGTAGTCGCGCAGTGACCCACCCCGGCCGAGCATCGGGATCTCGACCGGTGACAGATAGTCACCGCAGACCAGGATCCCGAGCCAGCCGAGCCAGTAGGCGGCGCCGTCACCGGTATGGCCGGTTGCGGCGTAAAGCTCGATCTCGCATGACGGACCGAGCTCGAGCTTGCCCGGGACCGGAAGGGACTGCACCGTGCCCAGTGACAGCGGCCGCCGGCGCTCGGCGTAGTGCTCGGCGTCGAAGTCGCGAAGCCGCCGTTGCGCCGCGCCGGGCTCTGACGCCAACCGCCGGGCGGTCGAGTCCGCGCACCCGAGGGCGGCCTGGGGGAACGCGAGCCGACCCAGCAGATGGTCCCAGTCCCCGTGCGTGGCGAGCAGGCCCGAGACCGGGAAGCCGGCCTGTGCGAGCACATCGGGGAGCGCACGGAGCTCCTCGGGGTAGATCGGCGAGTCGATCACGAACCCCTCCTGATCGGCCCGGACCGCGGTGCAGGTCGTCTGCCAGACGTCGGAGACGAACACGATCACGTCGCTGTGCAGCGCGACGACGCGCATTACGGACCCGGAAGGCGATTCAGGAGACGCCGAGCAGCTTCGCCGCTTCGCGCAGGTTCGCGACCTCGGCGTCGGGCTTCTTCTGGCCCGCCTCGAGCTGCTGCTTGTTGCGGTTGACCCAGATGATCGGGATCTTCTTCTTCAGACAAGGCTCGACGTCGTGGTAATAGCTTGCGGCGACGTGGACCCAGCCCTTTTTGGAGCCGATCCGCCGCTCGCACTCGGTGAAGTGCGCCGGATCGGGCTTGTAGGAGCGGACCTGCTGTGCGGTGACGACGAGGTCGAAGTCAAGCGGGATGTGGCGCCGGGTCTGGCCCAGCAGCTTGTCATCGATGTTGGAGATCAGGCCGATCTTGTGATTCTTGGCGATCTTGGCCAGGACCGAGTTGGTCTCCTTGAACGGCATCCAGCGCTGGACCGAGTCAGGTAGAAAGCCCGAGCGCGATGGCTCGAGCGGCCATCCGAGCCGCTTGGCGATCTGGACCGCGGTGCGCCGCAACACCTCGGCGTACAGCTCGTAGGAGCCGGCCTGGATCTGCTGCTGGATCTCATGAAACAGCGGGATCAGCTCGTCGCGCTCGACGGTGAAGCCGTCCCGCTGCGCCTCGGCACTGAACGCGTCGAAGGCGCCGGTATCCCAGTCGATCAACGTGCCGTACACGTCGAACGTGACAAAGGTGATGTTTTTCGGGATCGCCATTCGGTCGCTGATAATGCCATGGCTCCCGAGCGTGCTGCGGTGCGGTGGCCCGCAGCGGCCGCGATCTGCGTCCGGCGCGGCCCCGATGCGGGTCGAGTCAATAAAGTGAATCGCCCCCATGGACCTGCTCGAATATCAGGGCAAGCAGCTGTTCGCGCGCCACGGCGTGCCCGTGCCCGCCGGCCTGCCCGCCCGGACCGTCGAGGAGGCGGTCGCCGCCGCCGAGGCGATCGGCTACCCGTGCGTCGTCAAGGCCCAGGTCCAGATCGGCGGGCGCGGCAAGCTTGGCGGGATCAAGATCGCCAATGACCGTGACGAGGCCGAGCAGCACGCCAAAGCGATCCTCGGGATGGACATCCGCGGGCTCACGGTCTACGAGCTGTGGATCGAGGGCGCCTCGCAGATCGACGCCGAGTACTACGCGTCGGTCGTGTTCGATCGCTCCGCCAAGGCGCCGCTGGTGATGCTCTCGACCAAGGGCGGGATGGACATCGAGCAGGTCGCCGACGAGGACCCCGACGCGATCGCCCACCTGCACGTCGACCCGCTGCTCGGGTTCCAGGACTTCCACGGCCGGCGGCTGGCGTTTGAGGCCGGCGTCGACGGGGACGTGGCGCGGCCGGTCAGCGCGATGCTGGCGAAGCTGTATGAGGTGTTCACCAGCGAGGAGGCGACGCTGGTCGAGGTCAACCCGCTGATCGTCACGCCCGAGCGCGAGGTCCGTGCGCTCGACGCCAAGGTGACGCTCGATGGCAACGCGCTGTTCCGCCATCCCGACAACGCGGAGCTGCGCGACCGCTCCCAGGAGGACCCTCAGGAGCAGATGGCCAAGGAGCGCGGCCTCACCTACGTCAAGCTCGACGGCAATATCGGCATCCTCGGCAACGGCGCCGGGCTGGTGATGTCGACGCTCGACGTGGTCGCCCAGGCCGGTGGCGCCCCGGCCAACTTCCTCGACGCCGGCGGTGGCTCGCGCGCGGACGCGATCACGAGCGCGGTCGAGGTGATCCTCTCGGACCCGAAGGTCAAGGCGGTGCTGTTCAACATCTTTGGCGGCATCACACGCTGCGATGAGGTCGCAAAGGGGCTGATCGAGGCGTTCGCGCAGATCAAGCCGACGGTGCCGTTCGTCGTACGGCTGGATGGGACCAACGACGTCGAGGGCCGCGAGTTGCTTGCCGAGGCGGACCTGCCCAACGTGTACACCGAGTCGACGATGGACGGCGCGGCCGAGAAGGTCGTCGAGCTGGCGGCGGCATGAGCATTCTCGTCGGCACCGAGACGCGGCTCTGCACGTCGGGCATCACCGGCCGCGAGGGGACCTTCCACACGCTGCGAAACCGCGACTACGGTACACAGGTCGTGGCCGGGGTGACGCCGGGCAAGGGCGGTCAGGACGTCGAGGGGATCCCGGTCTTCAACACCTTCCACGAGGCGGTGCAGCGCGAGGGTGCCAACACGGCGATGATCTTCGTGCCGCCGCGCTTCGCCGCCGACTCGATCCTCGAGGCCGAGGACGCCGGGATCGAGCTGATCATCTGCATCACCGAGGGCATCCCGGCCCACGACGAGCTGCGGGTCTACAACACGCTGGCCAAGAACGGCCGCTCGCGTCTGGTGGGCCCCAACTGCCCCGGGATCCTCTCGCCCGGGAAGGGCAACGTCGGGATCATCCCGGCATCGTTCTTCCGAGCGGGCAACGTCGGCGTCGTGTCGCGGTCAGGGACGCTGACCTATCAGATCGGCAACGTCGTCGCGCAGAGCGGCTTCGGCAACTCGACGATCGTCGGGATCGGCGGCGATCCGGTCCCCGGCACCGACTTCATTGACGTGATCGGGATGTTCCAGGACGACCCCGAGACCGAGCTGATCGTCATGTGCGGTGAGATCGGCGGCGACGCCGAGGAGCGGGCTGCCGAGTTCATCGCCGCCAACGTGACCAAGCCGACCGTCGCCTACATCGCGGGCTTCACGGCGCCGCCGGGCAAGACGATGGGTCACGCCGGCGCGATCGTGTCGGGTTCGCATGGGACCGCGGCGGCGAAGGCGCAGGCGCTCGAGAGCAAGGGCGTCCGCGTCGGGCGAACGCCGACGCAGGTCGCCGAGCTGGCGGTCTCGCTGCTCGGCAGCGCCGCGTAAGAATCGCTCAACAAATCGAGCGTATTCTCAGCTCGTTGTGTACGAGCATGTGCTCGCCGTGGTCGACGGGAGTCACGAGGCTGATCGCGCCGTGGAGGCGGCGTCGGCGCTGGCGCACGAGCATCGTGCACGGCTGACGGTCGCTGCGGTGGTTGAGCTCGAGCACCCGGGACGTCACTGCGCCTACGGCTCGAGCAGTTGGAACGATGTGCTCCGGGAGGCGGCCCAGCGCGACCTCGACCGTGCTGGACAACTGGCAGACGTACCCGCCCGGTTCGAGATCCTGTATGGCAAGCCGGTCGATGCGGTTGCCGACGGAGCCCGCGCGCTCGGGTGTGACGTGATCGTCGTCCCGGGCCGCCACCGTGGCCTGACGAAGCTGCTCGAGCGCGACCGGACGCCGGAGCTGCGGCGCCGGGTTGACTGCGAGGTCATCCAGTCGGCGTGACCGGGCCGGGGCGGTCTGGAGCGGACGCCGAGCCGGCCGGTAGCCTCGACTGGCCCGTGTCCTCGCAGCCGCCGCAGATCTCGATTCTGGACACCCGCCTGGCGGAGATCGACGACCGCCTGCGCACGATCCAGGACGGTCTCGCGACCGACGCCGATCGGGCCGTCGAGGGCACCGCGCCCGCGCCGCCGCCACCCGAGCTCGCCTCGCTGATCGCCGAGCTACGGACCCTCTCTGACACCCACGAACGCCTGCTTGTGACCACGCGCGATCTGCTGGCCTCCTACGGGGGCGCCGGGCCCGCGCCTGCCGGCGGGGGCGACCGGGTCGACATCTCGGTCGGGCCCCTGGCAAGCACCGACGCGCTGCGCGAGTTCACCCGGGCTCTGCGAGAGCTTCCGGGCGTGCGGGCGGTTGACCTCCGCGGCTACGAGGGCGGGGATCGGGCGGTCCTCGACGTGCAGCTCGAGCCGAGGCCGTAGTCTTTCGGGCAGTGCCGAGCACGATCTCCTTTGCCCGCGGCGCGCCGTCGCTCGACATCGTCGATGTCGATGGACTGCGCGCGGCCGCTGACCAGGCGTTCGCGTCTGATCCGGGCGGGATGTCCGCCTACGGGACGGCGGTCGGCTACGTGCCGCTGCGCGAGTGGATCGCCGAGCGCCATGGGGTCGACCCCAAGCAGGTGCTGGTCACCAACGGCTCGATGCAGGCCGACGCGTTCCTGTTCGATGCGCTTGTCAACATCGGCGACGTGGTCGTTGTCGAGCGGCCGACCTATGACCGGACGCTGCTCTCACTGCGCAACCGGGGTGCCGACGTGCGGATGGTCGAGCTCGAGCCTGACGGGATCGACACCGCGGCGCTGCAGCGGCTGCTCGCCGACGGCGTGCGCCCCAAGCTCGCCCACATCATCCCCAACTTTCAGAACCCGGCCGGTTACACGCTGTCGGCCGCCAAGCGCGAACGGCTGCTCGGGCTCGCCCGGGAATACGGCTTCACGATCTTCGAGGACGACCCTTACGTGGCGCTGCGGTTCGAGGGCGAGACCCTGCCGACGATGGTCTCGATGGCGCCCGACGTCGTCGTCTACGCATCGTCGTTCTCCAAGACGGTCTGCCCCGGGATCCGGGTCGGCTACCTCGTCGGCTCCGAGGAGCTGATCGCCAAGATCGTCAAGATCGCCACCAGCACTTACATCTCGCCGGGCATGGTCTCGCAGGCGATCGTCAACCAATTCTGCCGCTCGGGCAGGATCGATCAATCGATCGAGACCGTCAGGGAGGCGCTTCGCGAACGGGCGCAAACCCTGGGCCGCGCTCTCTCCGAGCACCTCCCCGAGGCGAGCTTCGTCGCGCCCCAGGGCGGCTACTTCGTGTGGGTCGATCTGCCCGATGGCACCGACGTCAACGCGCTGTTTGACGCCGCCGCGGCTCGCGGCGTGCAGTTCGTGAGGGGATCGGACTTCCTGCTCGACGGGGGAGAGTCGTCGCTGCGGTTGGCCTACTCGGGCGTTACCCCCGCGGAGATCGAGGAGGGCGTCCGGCGCCTCGCCGACGCGTACGCGGAGGTTGGGGCACCGGTCCACGCCGGGTAGTCCGCTGTTGGCCGCGCGCCTCGGCGATCCGGCCGCTCAGCGCCCGTAGCGCTCGCGCCCGAGCACCAGCTGCTCGGGCAGCGCGGTCCGCGGCGGCGGCGACGGATCGGCGAGCACCGACACCGTCTCGGCGACGCTCGAGGTGACCGCCGCGGTCGTGTCCGCTGTGCTCACCTGCACCTGCTCACCGTCATTGGCGGACACCGTTCCCTGCATGCCCGGTTCGATCCCGGCTGACTTGAGGTAGTGCAGCAGGTCCTCGGCCTCGTTCTCGAGCCGCAGGATGGTCACCGTGGCGCCGACGGCGCAGTCGGCCAGCGGCACGCCGTCGATCCGCTCGCCGACGCGGATCGGGTGACCATGAGGGCAGGTGACCGCATCGCCCACCGACGCGCGCACATAGGCCTCAAAGCGCGGCGTCATCGCGTACTCGAGCTTTTCGGCCTCCTCGTGGACGTCGTCCCACGGAACCCCGACGACGTCGGTCAGGAACCGCTCGATCATCCGATGGCGGCCGACGATCCGCTCGGCGTGCTCGCGGCCGTCGGTCGTGAACTCGATCGCACGCCCCGAGTTACGTTCCACGTAGCCGTCTCGCTCGAGCCGGCCGAGCATCTCGTGCACGGTCGGCGCCGACAGCCGCATCGCGCGCGCGAGGTTGGCGCCGGTCATCGGCAGCCCCGCCTCGTAGAGCCAGAACAGCGACTCGAGGTATTCCTGCTCGGCGGCGGTCGCGGCACCGGACGTCATCGGCCGATCGTAGCGGGCGGCGACCTCCGTCAAGTTACGCGGCTGTCTTGGCACGCTGCGGGATAGCATCGGGTCACCTTGGGTTTCCCGATCAAGCCGCCAATCGCACCCCAGCTCGCACGCCCCGGCAAGGAGCTCCCGGTCGGCGATAAGTGGAGCTATGAGCCGAAGTTCGACGGCTTCCGGGCGATCGCGTTCGTCGATGGCGACGAGCTGATGCTCCAGTCGCGCGGCTCCAAGCCGCTCGGGCGCTACTTCCCCGAGATCACGTTCCCCGCCGGCCGCTACGTGATCGACGGCGAGATCGTGATTGACGGCGCCGATGGCCAGCAGGACTTCGGCGCCCTGCAGCAGCGGATCCACCCCGCGGCGTCGCGGATCGCGATGCTCGCCGAGCAGACCCCGGCGCGGTACGTCGCGTTTGACCTGCTCGCGCTCGAGGACCGCGAGCTGCTCGAGCTTGCGTTTGAGCAGCGTCGTGAGCTGCTCGAGGAGCTGACGACAAAGACCGGGATCGGGTTGACGCCCCTGACCCGTGCACCTGACGACACCGAGCCGTGGTTCGCCCATGGCGAGGGCGTCGTCGCCAAGGACCTCGGTGCCCCCTACCGGCCGGGCGAGCGCAAGGGGATGATCAAGGTCAAACGGGTGCGGACGATCGACGCGGTCGTCGTCGGCTACCGGCCCGGCAAGGAGCCCGACACGGTCGGATCGCTGATCCTCGGCCTCTATGACGCCAAGCAGAAGCTGCACGTCGTCGGGCACTCGTCCGGGCTGCGGGCCGCCGAGAAGCGCAAGCTGGTCCAGACACTCGCGCCGTATGAGACCGGCGAGCGCGGCCACGGTGACGCGAGCCGCTGGAAGAGCGAGAAGGAGCTTGAGTGGATCTCGCTGCGCCCCGAGCTGGTCGTCGAGGTCACGTTCGACCACGTCAGCGACGGCCGCATCCGACACGGGACGAGGATCCTGCGCTGGCGTGACGACAAGCAGCCGACCGAGTGCCGGCTCGAGCAGATGCAGTCGTAGTGTCGCGAGATTCGGGGGTTGTTGGCGGACGTCGCGCGAGGGGGCGGGGGGACAGGGGGGTGTGTCATCTAAGGCACCGCTGGGGTGCCTTAGATGACACACCCCCTCTCGGAATTCATGGCTCGGGGCACCGCCCCCCGCGATGAGCCCGATCGCCGGCGTCCCCGAGACGGTGCTGGTGGCGCCGGACTCTTTCAAGGGCACATTCTCGGCCGGCGAGGTCGCCGCCGCGATCGGCGCCGGCCTCGTTGCTACCGGCCGGCCGATCGATCTGTGCCCGATCGCCGACGGGGGGGAGGGGACGCTCGATGCACTGCTGGAGGCGCTCGAGCTCCGGCCGCGGCTCGCGTCGGTGACTGACCCACTCGGGCGCCCGATCGAGGCGCGCTTTGCGATTGGCCCGACCGAGGCAGTGGTCGAGACCGCCGCCGCCAGCGGGCTGAGCCTCGTGTCCGAGGGCGAGCGCGACGCGTGGGCGGCGAGCACCGCCGGGACCGGTGAGCTGATCCTGGCCGCGGTCGCGGCCGGCGCCAAGGTCGTCTACGTCGGCGTCGGCGGCAGCGCCACGACCGACGCCGGCGCTGGAGCGATCAGAGCGATCGAGCGAGGCGGTGGGCTGAACGGCGCCAAGCTGGTCGTCCTCTGTGACGTGCGGACGCCGTTTGAGGACGCGGCCCGGGTGTTCGGGCCCCAGAAGGGCGCCTCGGCCGACGATGTCCGCCGCCTGACGCGGCGCCTGCATGCGGCGGCACGTCGCTTTGCCCGCGATCCACGCGAACTCCCGATGACCGGCGCCGCCGGCGGCCTTTCCGGGGGTCTGTGGGCGGCGTTCGGCGCCGAGCTCGTGCCAGGGGCCTCGTTCGTGCTCGACGCGATCGGCTTTCAGGCCCGGATGCGCAGCGCTCGAGCGGTCGTCACCGGCGAGGGCAGGCTCGACCGCCAGAGCCTCGCGGGCAAGGCCGTCTCCGAGGTCGCAACGCGTGCCCGCCAGGCCGGCGTGCCGTGTCACGCGATCGTCGGCACCAACGAGCTCGACACGTTCGGAGCGCGAGTGCTCGACCTCGACACCATCTTCGAGGCCTCGACGGTCGCCCAGCTGCGCGCCGCCGGCCGCCGGCTCGCGGGGGTGCTGGGGCCGGCCGCCTGACGCTCGGTGCGCGAACGCTTTGGTGGGGCCGGCTGGCCTGACGCTCAGTGCGCGAACGCCAGGTGGGGCCGGCGGGCCTGACGCTCAGTGCGCGAACGCCTGGTGGGGCCGGCTGGCCTGACGCTCAGTGCGCGAACGCCTGGTGCGGTCCTCCGGCCGATCGCGGCAGCGGGCCCGACAGCGAGTCGAGCTCCTTAGTCTGCTCGTCGAGATACTCGAGCAGCTTGTCGCCCATCTCGATGTGCATGCCGGCTCGCACCACGACCCGCAGCACGCTCAGGTCGGTGCGGTTCTCCGGGAACGAGTACGCCGGAACGAGCCAGCCGCGCTCACGCAGCCGGTCTGAGACGTCGAACACCGTGTAGTTCTTGATGTCGTCTGCGAGCGCGAAGGCGAACACCGGCAGCTCGTTGCCTTCGGAGATCAGGCGATACGGACCGAGCTCCGCGATCCCGCTGGAGATGTGGGTGGCGACCTGCTGGAGATAGCGCATCAGGTCCACGTAGCCCTTGCGCCCGAGGCTCATGAACATGAAGTACTGCGCGATCACCTCGCTGCCCGGCCGCGAGAAGTTCAGCGAGAAGGTCGGCATGTGCCCGCCGAGGTAGTTGACGTCGAACACGAGGTCTCTCGGCAGCGCCGCCTTGTCACGCCACACGGCCCAGCCGACGCCCGGATACACGAGCCCGTACTTGTGGCCCGAGGCATTGATCGACTGCACGCGCGGGATCCGGAAGTCCCACTCGAGATCGGGGGCGAGGAACGGCGCGACGAAGCCACCGGACGCGCCGTCGACGTGCAGGGGCACGTTGATCCCGCGATCCTCCTCGAACTTGTCAAGGGCGTCGGCGATCTCCTTGACGGGCTCGTAGCTGCCGTCGAACGTCGAGCCGAGGATCGCGACGACCCCGATCGTGTTCTCGTCGCAGTGGGCGACCGCCCGATCGGCGGTCAGGTGGTAGGTGTCTCCCTCCATCGGGACGAGCCGCGGCTCGACCTCCCAGTAGCGGCAGAACTTCTCCCAGCAGACCTGGACGTTTGACCCCATCACCATGTTCGGCCGGTCCGTCGGCTTGCCGGCTTTCTCCATCCGCTCGCGCCAGCGCCACTTGAGCGCCATCCCGGCGAGCATCGCGGCCTCGCTGGAGCCGGTGGTCGAGCATCCGGTTGCGCTCTCGTGCTCGGGCGAGCCCCACAGGTCGGCGAGGATGTTCACGCACCGCTCCTCGATCTCGGCGGTCTGCGGGTACTCATCCTTGTCGATCATGTTCTTGTCGGCGGTCTGCGCCATCAGGCGGCCCGCGACGGCCGGCATCCAGGTGGTGACAAACGTCGCCAGGTTCAGTCGCGCCTGGCCGTCGAGCAGCAGCTCGCTGGTGATGAAGTCATACGCCGTGTCGACTCCGCTGCCCTCGTCCGCGAGCCGGTCAACCGGCATCTCGCCGTCGGCGCGACCGTGGATGGGCAACGTGATCGCCCGGTTGTGCTTGCGGTCCTGCTTGCGCGCGCTGAGTGCCATCGAATCTCCTATCGCTGTCCCGGTGCCCCTCCTCGGGCCAACACACTATGGGTTCGCGCAGGCGTGTGGGGACCGGTGAGCCAGTGTGTCTGCGGGCGTGTGAGCCGGTGTGTCTGTTGTGCTGCCGCCTCGGGCGCGCCGCTCCCCCCTCGGGCGCGCCGCTCCCCCCTCGGCCCGCGGCCTCACTCGATGCCGACCATCACGTCCGAGGCCTTGATGATCGCCGTCACGGCGCTGCCCTCGGTCAACCCGAGCTCCTCGACGGCCTCGACCGTGATCGACGCGACCAGTCGCGCCCCCGAGACATCGATCGCGACGTTCGCGATCGCCTCGCCGCGGTGGATCTCGGACACGGTTCCTGACAGTTTGTTGCGTGCGCTCAGCTTCATGTTCTCTCTCCTTGAGGATGGGGTCGGGCGTAAAGCTATTACCAGAGGGCGTCCAGCCGCTGGGGCTTTCGGAACACGAGCCCCCGGATTTCGGCCCGGCGGTCGGGATCGAGCCGCAGCGCCGTCAGGCGCCCGATCAGGGTCGCGAGCGCGATCCGTGCCTCGAGTCGTGCGAGATGCACCCCGACGCAGACGTGCGGTCCCTGGGCGAATGCGAGCTGGCGGCGGTTGCCACGGTCGAGGTCGAACAGGTCCGGCTCGGCGAACACGGCCGGATCCCGGTTGGCCGCGGCGAGTGACAGCCTGACGAGGTCGCCGCGGGCGATCTGCGCACCGCCGAGCTCGACGTCGGCGGTCGCATAACGGTCGATCACCGCTGCGGCCGGCTCGAGCCGCAGCGACTCCTCGATCGCCGCGTCGAGCAACCCCGCGTCGGCGCGCACGCGGTCAAGCTCCGCGGGGCGCGCCAGCAGCATCAGCGCCGCGTTGGCGATCATCCCCTCGGTCGTCTCGATTCCGCCGAACAGCAGCACTGCCGCGTTGGACACGATCTGCTCGTGGGTAAGGTCAGAGCCGCCCGCGGCGCTGGCGAGCAGCGAGCCGTCGCCGCGCTCGCCGATCACCTGCTCGAGCCGCTGCGCGAGCGCGCCGAACGCCTCCGCGCCGGCCGCTGTGGGCCGGTGACCCGCCGTGATCTCCGTCACCGAGTCGACGATCGCGTCATACCAGCCCAATACCGAGCCGACCTCGTCTCGCCCGAGGCCGAGCGAGTGGGTGACGAGCGCGGCTGACATCGGGCCGGCGAAGCCGCGCCGCAACTCGCCAACGCCCAGCGGCTCGAGCCCGTCCAGCAGGCGCTGCGCCTCCTGTTGGGCGACCTGCGTGAACCGTTCCTTCACGGCCGCCGGTCTGAACGGACCGGTGAACGGCGCCCGGTGGCGCGCGTGCGGTTCGCCGTCGAGGCTCAGCATGCTCGCTCCGATCACCTGCGCGGTCGAGAAGCGCGGGTCGTCGACCGTGAACGTGTCGGCGTCGCGCATCGCGGCCAGGACGAGGTCGTGGCGGGTCACGAGCCACCCGTCCAACGCCGGCAGCCACGACACCGGCTCGCTCGCGCGCAGTCGCGCGAGCCCGGGGTGCGGATCGCGATCGAGCTCCTCGAGCGTCACCGCGGCGCCGATCGGAAAGCCGCTCACACATTCATTCTGACGGGGGCGGCTGGCAACCCAGCTCGATCAGGTGACGGAGGAAGGCCCCGCGGTCACGGGCCGGGTCGAACGGGTGCAGGCCGTCTCGCAGCAGCCCGGCGACTCGCTCCAGGTCGCACAGCAGCGCCAGCTTGCCCGGCGGGTCATCCCACTCGCCCGAGTCGTAGCGGCCAGTCCAGGCGGCCAGCGCGGCGAGCGTCTCGAGCTGTACGTCGTCCTCCCACCACCCCGAGCGGATCGCCAGCCGGTAGCGCTCGCGCAGCGAGCAGACGTCGGTCCACAGCCGTTCAAACCAGAGCCATCGCTCGCGCGGGTACAGCCCGCGCCAGGTCATCGGCCATCGGGCCCCGTCCTCCTCGCCCCACCCGTCGTCGGGTTGGGGATCGTCGTGGCGATCGTCGGCGTGCCAGTTCATCGGTTGGCGAGCCTTCGCAGGCGACGGTCGGCGAACCACATCCGCAGTTGCACCTGCACCGGTGCAAGCCGGCCGTAGAGCAGCAGCGCGTGGCCCTCGGGTAGCTGGCGCAGCGCTTCTGGCGCCACCAGCGGTCGGCGCCTCACCGACGAGGTGCGGGTGCCGCCGCCCGCGCCGGCGCCGGTGGTCCGGGTCAGGTCACGCGCCTCCTCCTCGCCCGCGAGGCCGGCGAAGTAGCGCAGCGTGTCGAGGTCGGCGACGCCGGGGAGCAGCATCCGCGCCCGGTGGCTGTTGACGACCGTCTCGGCCTGGCGGCCGTAGCGGCTGCGGGCCTGCGCGAGGTCATGAAAGATCGACACGAGCTGGATGTTGTGGCTCGGCGCGGTCGAGGCGATCTCCGCCAGGTTGGGCAGCGGCGCGACGTTGCCGGCCTCGTCGAGGCACAGCAGCAGCGGCAGCGGCAGCCGGCCGCCCGCAAGCGTCGCGCGTTCGTATGCGCGGTCGACGATCTCGGAGACCAGCGCGAGGAAGATCGGCCGCAGCAGCTTGGAGGCCTTCGCGTCTCCGATCAGGTAGAGCGTCGCCCGCTCGTCGAGCAGCGCGTCAGCGGTGATCTCGTTGACCGGCCGCGCGGAGCCCAGCACCCTCGTGAAGCGATACGCGCGCAACAGGCTCTGCGCCGTCGCCTCGATCGACGTCCGGGTGCGGTCCGCCTGGCGCTCGAACGCGCGGAGCGCGTCGTAGGCGGCGTGGATATCGGTGAGCTGCTCCTCGTCGCGGGCGGAGCCGGTCAGCCGGGCGATCGTCTCGTCAAGCTCGCGGCTGCCCTGTCCGTAGGCCCAGCGGACGACCGCGTCGATCTCGAGGCCGGCGGCGGCCGCCGTGAACAGCAGCGGCGCCAGCCGCTGTTCGGCGGCGATCGCCCAGAAGTCGCCGCTCTCGACGCCGCGCTGGTCAAGCTCGCCCGCCGCCGCCAGACGCCAGGCCGACTCGAGCGCGCCGTCCCAGGTGCCCGCGGAGCGCAACGGCGACCAGCAATGGGACTCGGCGGCGGCCAGCCCGAACGGGTCGAACACGAACACCGGCCCGAGCGCTCGCCGGCGGCGCTCGGTGCAGGCGAGCAGATCGGTCTTGATCGAGGAGGCGATCGCCGGCCCTTCCCACTCGAGCAGCGCCGGGACCGCGAGGCCGGCGGACTTCCCCGACTGGGGCGGCCCGAACGCGACCAGCGCATGGCGCTCCTCTGCGCGCAGCAGCCGGCCGCGGTGGCGCCCGAGCGCCAGCCGCCCGGCGCGTGCCGAGCCGCGCAATGCGCGCAGCTCGGTACCGCTCGCCCAGCGGGCACCGTGCGCGCGTCCGAGCACACGGGGCGCAAGCCCAGTCCGTGATACCGCGCCGACCGCCACGGCGCCACACCCGGCGAGCAGCGCAAACACCTCGTAGAACCCGGCCGCGCTCGGGAGCCGCCCGCGAACCGCGGCCGGCCATGCGGCAGCCGGGTCCGAGAGCCGCCCCGGAAGGCGGACCAGAACCGCCGGCAGCTGCCCCGCATGCAGCCGCGGCCATCCGCCCCCGAACAAGACGCCGGCGAGCCCGCCCCACAACCAGACAAACGCCGCGAGCGCGAACAGAGCCGCGATCACGGCGAGCATCGCCGCGTCGGAGACCCCACCCGGCGACCGCCCGCTGCTCATCGCCGTCGCAGGACCGTGTTGGTGGCCTTCATGCCCGTGTCGGTGTCCGTCAGCCGCGACTCGACCCGCGACCGGTAGTGCTGGACCACGAACGAGCGCGCGCCGACCCGCCACAGCGCCTGGCCTGCGGACAGCATCGAGATCAATTGCGCCTCGCTCGTCGAGAGCCCGAGCAGCGACCGTGTCAGCGGCACCTGGCTCTCGTCCTGGTGGTAGACGATCCGCGTCGACGCATCCGCGACCAGCCCCTCCGCGATCCGCGCCGCTCGCGAGCCCGCATCCCCGGCCGCGTGCAGATCGGCCAGCTTGTGCAACACGACCAGGTTCATCACGCCGAACTGGCGCGCGAGCTTGAAGTTGGACTGAAACCACTCTCCGAGTCCTGTGTGCTGGACGATCTTCCAGGACTCGTCGGCGACGTTGATCAGGCGTTCACGGCCCGGTCGCTCGGCTGTCCGCGCGAGCAGCGCGCTGATCCAGGCGGTCGCGCAGGCCATCAGGATTCCCACCGCCGGCGAGTCACGGACCGCGTGCAGGTCGAGCACCAGCAGCTTGGAGTCGAGGTGCTCGCGCAGTGCGGGCGTGGTCGGGCCGTCGAACATCCCGCGCAGCGGGCCCTCGCACAGGTCCTGAATCGCGAGCGCGGCCCGCCGAGCATCGGCCGCCAGCTCCTCGGTGGTCGTCTGCAGGCGCAGGGCCATCTCGGCGACCGGCGAGAACAGGATCGCGGCGATCTCGGGCAGCGTCGGCTCGGCTCGGCTGCGGGTGCGCACGGTCCGCAGTGCCTCGCGCAGGGCGCCGGCCTCGACCTGGGTCAGCGGGCCCCCGAGCGCGGTCACGGTCACGGCTCGCAGCAGCTCGAGCTGGGCATGCTCCTCCGGCCGCGAGGCGAGCGGGTTCAGGCGCACGCTCCCGCCCGGGACCAGCGACACCGGCTGGACGCCGACCGCCTCGCAGAGCGGCCCGTACTCGCGCTTGACGTCGAGCACGAACGCGCGGCGCCCGAACAGGAGCATCCGCCACAGCAACGTCTTGACCAGCGCGCTCTTGCCCTGTCCGAGCTTGCCGAGCACGATCACATTCGGGTCGTCGAGCACGCCCTCGCCGTACAGAACCCACGGGTCGTAACAGAACGCCCCGCCACCCGAATCACGTCCCACGAACACCCCACGGCCGCTGAGCCCACCCGCGGTGATGAACGGGTAGATCGCCTGGGCGTGGCGGGTGGTGGACCGGTGTCCGGGCCGTTCGGCCGTGCGCAGGCTCATCGCGCCGCCGGACTCATCTCAGCCCCCGGCAGAGCGGCAACGTGAACGTGAAGGCATCACTCTGCTGTCCGTAAAGCCGCCTGAGCTCGAGATGAGCGCGGGCGGCGTGGTCATGGACCTCGGCACACGCTCGGCGCAGGTCATCGCCGTCGCGGCCCGAGACGGTGACAAAGCCGCTCAGTCGCACCTCGCCGTGGCCGGCGGCGAGCTCGGCCTCGCGTTTGATGGTCGCCTCACGGGCCTGTCGCTGACGGGCGGTCTCGGCCTGGCCGAAGCGGCCGCGGAGCTCGCGGTCGGCCTGGTCTCGCGTGATCGCCGCCTCGATCTCGCGGATCGACCGTTCGGTCGACAGAGGTTCGAACGTGACCGCGACCGAGCGGACGGCGCTCGAATTGCCCAGCAGCGCGCTCATGAACATCGGCGACACCTCGGTCCGTGGCCAGGCGGCGATCCAGTAGGTCGCGTGCAGCGCTCCATCGGTCCGGTGGTGATCCCAGGACTCGCGCGACCCAAGCGGCCAGGCGCCGTGCTCGGCGAGCCCGTCACGGTCGGGGTCGGCCGCCTCCAGGCCGGCCAGCTCGGCGCGTGCGTAGGGGTCAAACGCGGTTCGCAGAGTCCGGGCCAGCTGCCCGGCGCTGAGCGCGCCGAGGACCGTGACCTCGGACGCCTCGAGCCCCTTGGCGATTCGCTCGGTCTCCTCCACGAGCGCCGTCGCGGCGCCGTCGCGAACTCGCCGCGAATCGACCTGCACCGCGACGAGGATCTCGTGCTCCTGCGTCACGCGAGCCGTGGTGCCGATCAGCTCGAGATAGGACTCGATCATCGGCGTTCCGCGCGGAGGCACCGCGGGATCCCGCTCGGCATGGACCCAGCGGGCAAGCTCGTCACCCTGAGCGGGTGCGGTGCGCTCGATCCACTGCAGCCGCCTGATCGCCGAGCCACCGGCGCCCGAGAGCACCATGCCCCAGCGCGCCAGCCGTCGCTCCTGGGCCTCGGGGTCGAGCAACGAGAAGGCCAGCACGCGGCACGCGAGCACCGCCGTCAGACGCCGCCCCGACTGTTCGGACAGCGCGCCGATCGCCCGATCGCGATATGAGGCCTCGACGATCCGCACGCCGCGCAGTTGCTCGGGGGCGGCGGGGACGGGCTCGGACGGGGCGGGTGTCCGGCGGCGGCCCAGCCCGCGCGTGACGGTGCCCAGCAGCGGCGCGGGTGAGCGGAAGCGCAGCCGTCCGCTGACCGCCCGCGATGCGAACGACACCGCGATCGGGCCCCACTGTTGCACGGTCCGCCCCGCGAGCGGGGCAAAGCTCGCAGCGGCGGCGCACGCGATCAGGACCACGGCCAGCAACGCCCCGCCGGGCGACGGCGACCGGTCGATGACGATGATCGCCAGCAGCATCCCCGCCGCCAGCACGATCGCCTGCCCGGCGTGTAGCGGCCCGAGGATCCCGCGCCGCTCGAGCGGGCCGAAGGAGTACGTCAGACGACGGTCGGTCACAGCTCGGGATCAGGGGGCGCTGGCAGCGGGTCAGGACCATCGGGCGGCGCTGCGGGCTCCGAGAGCCCCTGCTCGTCCGGCGGTGTGGCGCGCTCGGAATCGTCGGGCTGACGTGGCCCGGGCTCGTCCTTGATCCACGGTGGCTCAGAGGCCAACCCCTCGGCCGTCAGGTCGACCATGCCCCAGGCTCCGTTGGGGGCGCGCCAGTGGGGCTCCATCTCGGACAGGGCCTCGGCCCGCGTCGGGTCGCGTGAACTGCGGTCCTCGCTCTGCGGGGCGCTTGCACCGCGCGAGCCGGCCGCAGCGGGCGGGACCCCGGTGTCGCTGGGTGCCGGTGGCGCGTCCTCGCCGCCGGCCGCCGGCGCTGCACCGGCGCGCGGGAGGCCCTCGTCATCGAGCGCGTCCTCCCGGCCCCCGGAGCCGTCGCCTCCGCGGCCCCCGGAGCCGTCGTCTCCACGGCCCCCGGAGCCGTTGTCTCCAGCCAGTCCGCCGACAGCCGCTGCTGCGGCCCCGGGCTCGTCCGGCGTTGCGGACCGCGCGGGCAACTCGGCGGGCAGCTGACGCACCAGCTCCTGCGCGATCTCGGTCGCGCCCTGCGCCCGGACGGGGGACAGCATCGCCTGCGAGCGGTTGCGCAGGCCCTCGAGCCCGCCTGCCAGCTCATGGAGTGGCAGCAGCCTGACGAGCGCCCACGGGGAGAACGCGGCCAGCATCACGAGCGTCGTCCCGCCGAGCGCCTGCGTAAAGCTCGGCACGGCCGTGTGGCTGAGCGCCGCGCCGCCCAGTGACAACACCGCGACGATCACGAACTTCGACAGGATCAGCGCGATCAGCAGCTCGATCGAACGGATCGCCCAGATCCGCCGAGCGGGCCAGACGAGCGCGGCGAAGAACAGCGGCAGCATCAGCACGACGACGTAGACGGCCGCCGCGCGGACCAGCAGCTCGACCCACAGCGTGACCGTCGCCGCGACCGTAAGCAGGCCCACGAACAGCATCACGAACGTCGAGCCGCTGATCGCGCTGAGCCCGCCCGACAGGAAGCTCACGTGCGTGAGGAACGTCTCACCGGCGCCGCCCGCCGCGCCCGAGATGATCGCCGACATCTCATCGGACGCAGACAGCAGCAGCGCCGTCAACGGCGCCGCGATGGCGACGCACAGCATGCCGAGCGGCAGGTAGCCCAGCGCGGAGCGGGCGAGCATCGTCAGGTCCGAGCGCATCAGAGCCTGGATCGAGGCAGCGAACAGAAACGGCAGCGTCAGCAGTGCCGAGATTCCCGCCATTCGCCAGTAGGAGGCCGAGAACCAGGTGCTCTGAAGCTGGGGGCGGGTGGTCGTCGAAATCACCTTTGCGGTCTCCTGCAGCACGAACTTGGCGCCCCCCGACACCCAGACGACGATCGATGCCAGTACCGCTCCGGCGGTCAGCGCCTTGGCGGCGGTGCTGGCCCCCGACAGCGCCTGAAGCGCTCCACCGAGGTGGCCGCCGAGCAGTTTCTTGCCGGCCTTGAGCACGCTGCCCGCGTGGCTCGCCGCCGAGCACACCTTCCCCGCGATGCCGCTGACCAGACCGGCGAGCGTGCAGATCGGCTTGGCGACGTTGACCGCCTTCGCCGGCGGCGGCGCCGCGAGGGTCGTGACCGCAACCGTCAGTGCCAGCACCGCGGCGAGCGTCCCGAGCCGCGCGTTCATCGGGCCGTGGTGCCGAGGTGCTGGAAGAAGTTCACCAGCCCGGGAGCCGCACCGACCACCAGCGCGGCGGCGGCCGAGATCAGGGCCGCCATCCGTCCGCGCGCGGCGTAGTGGTGGTTGTGGCTGTGCGAGGCGACCGCCCACAGCCCCGCGCCGACGAACGCCCCGAGCAGCGCGATCGCCAGCGACCAGGCCTCGGCGCCGTTGACGAGTTGCTGAAGAACGTTGCTGCCCGGGAGCCCGTGCAGATCCGGATGGGCCGAGACGGTGAGCAGCGGCCAGGTGGCTGGATTCACGACGGCTTCCTCCTTGAGTTCAGTTGAGCCGATTTGCTCTCAATGAGTCTACTGAGACTAATAGAGCTATACTAGACTTGCTTGTAAATAATTAGTCTCAATTAGACTCAAGAGGTGAGCACCATGCAAGAGGAGCGCGCGGCGATGCGTTGCGATCGGAATCTGGCCGCTACAGGCGATGCCCCGGATGACGTGGCCGACCTCTACCGAGCGTTCGCGGGCCCGCTGCGGCAGATGGTGCGCTTCGCGGTCCGGGCGCCCGAGCCGGTGATCGACGACGCCTGCCAGATCGCCTGGAGCCGGCTGCTGAATCGATGGGGGAGCATTCGGCGCGAGACGGTGCTGCCGTGGCTGGCGAGGACCGCCAGCCGCGAGGCACTGAGGTCGCTGCGACGCTCGAAGCGCGATCTATCGCTTGACGAGCTCGGCGACCGCGCGGCGATTCAGATCGCCCCGGCGTCACCCGACCAGATTGCCGAGTTTCGCGCCCGGCTTGAGGAGCTCCGAGCGCTTCCGGAGCGCCAACAGCGCCTCCTGTGGATGCAGGGCGTCGGTCTCAGCTACGTTGAGATGGCCACCACGACGGGCACGACCAAACGGACGGTCGAGCGCCAGCTGATGCGCGCCAAGCGGTCGTTGCAGATCGGAGGGCGCCCCGGGTAACGAACGCCGCTAAGCGAGCGCCTACCTGCGCGCCTTGCCGCGCTTGCGCCGGCGGCGCTCGGCCGGGCTCAGCTTGCGCGGCTTCGGAGGCGGTTTCGAGCCTGTGCGGCGGCCGGTCTCGAAGCCGCCGGCGCCTGACTTGACCGGGGCCCGTCGGCGCGCGTCACGCCAGATGAACAGCGAGATTCCGACCAGGACGATGACCGCGCCGATCGCGATCACGAACACGCTGTTGCCGCTGAAGCTGCTTGAGCCGTTGGCGCTCGTCGCGCCGGTTGGGGCAACGGTCGCCGTCTGGGAGGCCGTGCTGACTGGGGCCTGGGGGAACGCCGACAGCGGGTTATTGGGATTGGCCGCCTGCGCGGCCCCGGCGGCTGCCTGGGCCGCCGACGAGCTCGATTGGGCAGCGGCGCCGCCGCTCGAGCCCGCCGCAGCTGCGCCCGAGCCTGCCGATGCTCCGCCCGAGCTCGAGCCACCCGAGCCGGTCGCAGCCCCGCCCGAGCCCGTGGCCGCGCCACTGGAGCCAGTCGCGGACGCCGACCCGACCGCCGCGCCACCTGAGCCCGACGTCGCCGTCTGCGAACTCGAGCCACCCTTGGCGAACGCCAGCGACGGAGCCGACAGCGCCATCACCGTCGCCACGCCCAGCGCGGCCGCTCTGAACAACCTCGACCTGCCCACCGGTGACGCTCCTGCGGCACTCACCGTTCAGAAGCTAGCGGTTGCTCCATCGCCGGTGTCGAGGGTGGGTTCTTGTACGGATCCTCGTTCTCGGAGTGCTCCTCGTGGTACACACTCTCGACGTTGACCGACCAGATGTCGTGATGCGTGCCGAGCAGCAGATTGTCGACCGCGCGCATCGCGGTCAGCATCGAGTGATCGGAGTTGTTGTAGCGGTGCAGGCCGTTGCGGCCGACCTGGGCCAGGTTGGAGATCCCATCCAGCCAGGTGCGGATCGTCGCCACCCGCTCGGCGTACTCGACGTCGTAGATCGGATACGCCTTATGGACACGCACGACGAACCCGAATTTGACCGCGTCGGCACGCGCCAGGCCGAGCTTCTGGATCTCGTATTTGGCCAGCTCGACGAGCTCCTCGTCGCTCGAGGCCCACAGGTCGTCGCCCTCAAAGCAGAAGTACTCCATCCCCACCGACGCATCGGTCTTGTTGGGCACCATCCACGGGCTCCAGGAGCGGAAGTTCTGGATCCGCAGCACCCGCACGCCGGGCTGGTGGATGTAGATCCAGTTGTCGGGGAACAGGTTGTCGGTCCCCCCGACCACCAGCGAGACGGTCAGGAAATCCCGGTAGCGCAGCCCGCGTGCGGCGTCGCGCACCTCGCCAGGCGCGTCGGGATCGGCGATCCCGACCGTCGTGCGCAGCGGCAGCGACGAGATCACGTGCGCCGGCTGCAGCGTCTCACCGCCGGCGACCACCTCGAGCACCTTGCCGCCCTCGATCCGCAGCCGCGTGACCGGTGCGTTGAGCCGCACCTCGCCGCCGTGCTCCTTGATGTCGGCGGCCATCTGCTCCCACATCTGGCCCGGGCCGTAGCGGGGGTAGTTGAACTCCGAGATCAGCGACTTGATCTTGTTGCCCTCGTTGCCGAAGAAGGCCGCCTTGGCGGCGCTGAAGAACGACAGGCCCTTGATCCGCTGCGCCGCCCACTCGGCGCGGATCTCATCGGTCGGGACGCCCCACAGCTTCTCGGTGTAGGTCTTGAAGAAGTGCTGATAGAGCCGCTTGCCGAAGCGATTTGAAACCCACTGCTCGAAGGTGTCCTCGCGGCCCTTGGGCTTGATCGCCGCCCACAGGTAGGACATCCCGCACCGGAACAGCTCGATCGGGCCGAGCTTCTTGATCACGTCCATGCCCTGGAGCGGGTACTCGAGGAACTTGTCGTTCCAGTAGATCCGGCTCTGGCGCGGGCGGCGAAGGAACTCCTCCTTCATGATCTCGTGCCAGAGGTCGTCGACCTCCTTGACCTTGGTGAAGAAGCGGTGGCCGCCGAGGTCAAAGCGGTATCCGTCGCGGACCTCCGTCCGCGCAAGCCCGCCGATCTGGTCGGTCGACTCGAGCACGATCACGGGCTTGCCCTGCTTGGCGAGCAGGTAGCCGGCGGTCAGGCCGGCGGGTCCGGCTCCGAGCACGACCACCGGGTGCTCGGGGGTTATCTCGACGCCGTTGGCGGCGGCGGCTTCGGGCTGTGGGGGCACTTGTGTCCTTAGAGCTTTCTATACAGAACGGCGCTGTCTGCCACGCAGCAGGCACCGCGGTAATTGTGCGGAGCCCACGCGATCGGCTTCAGGCTCGGATTGGAGGCGAGGAGCGCCCCCCACTGGGCCGACCGCCTGCGGATCAGCTGCGTCCACGGGGCCTCCCAGTTCTGCGCACCCTCGGTCAGGGGACGCACGAAGACGACCTGCTGGTTCGGTTTCAGCCTAGCAATCAAGCGGTTCAGCGTTCGGGCCGGGTTGGCGTGTTGCAGCCGCGGCAGCGCGTTGACCCAGTTCATCGATTGCGGGTCAGAGCTCAGGCCCGTGGTGTCGGCAAATCGCAGCCCGGCCGGGAAGTAGTACCAGGCGAGCGGCACCGACTCGGGCTGGCCCATGATCACCATGTCGCCCCGGTGCAGCCGCGGCGCGAGCTCGCCGGCGATGTCGCGCATGTCGCTCTTGTAGTGCGGGGCGAGCTCGAACGGGTTGGCCCAGAACACCACCACCAGGATCAGCGCGATCAGGCCGACGCCCTTGGCGCGCGACATCCCGAGCGCCCCGAGCAGCAGCAGCGAGCCGAGGATCGGCGCGAAGTACCGATACGCCCACGCGGGCGAGATGTGCGACACGATCCAGCCGAAGCCGAGCGTGCCGATCGGCAGCAGCAGCAGCGTCCAGAGCGTCAGCGACTGCTTGCTGCGCCACCCCTTGCGCGAGAACATCGTCGCGATTCCGAGCGCCGACGCGAGCACCAGCGCGACCGTCGCCCGGTCGCCGCCCATCAGGTTGCGCGAGATCTGGACCGGGGCGCCGAAGTTCGGGGCGCTGTCCCACGGCGAGCCGGTGTGGGTGGCCTGGTAGAGCAGGGTCGGCAACCACGGCAAGAACAGCACCGCCGCGGCGCCGAACGCCATCAGTCCGTCGCGCAGGACCGCGCCCCGCTCGTCGCTCGCGCGCCAGATGACGACGAACGCCAGCGCGGCTCCAACCCCGAAGAAGGCACCCCAGGCGTGCGTGTAGAGCATCAGCGCCTGGCAGGCCGCGAACAGAATCAGATACGCCCGCCGGCGGTAGACGAAGCCGTTGACGAACCCGAACGTCGCCAGCAGCCCGAGCAGCGCCATCAGCGAGTACATCCGCGTCTCCTGGCTGTAGGCCGTGATGAACGGATTCAGCGCGAACAGGATGATCGCGATCACGGCCGGCCAGCGGCCGAACAGGGACCACGCGACCCAGGTCCCTACCGGGATGCAGGCCAGCCCGAAGACCAGCGACAGCGTGTGGGTCGAGGTCTCGCTGGACCCGAACACGCTCATCCACACGTGTAGCAGCAGGTAGTAGAGCGGCGGCGAGCCGTCGTGGCGCAGGACGTGCGGGATGTCCAGCAGCGCGTGCGAGGAGATCCCGACCGACAGTCCCTCGTCCATCCAGAACTGACCACCGAGGTAGCGCGACCGCAGGATCGCCGAGACGCGCGGTCGCGACCACGACGCCGGCGACGAGCAGCACCCAGAACGGCAGGCCCCAGATCCGGTCGGGCACCGCAAGCTCGTACTCGGACCGGGATTTGACCGGCGCGGCGCCTGACTGCGGGGCGGTGGCGGTGGACATCAGTGGCGGTGCGCGAGCGTCATCGGTGCTCCGGACCTACGCGCGACAATGGGTGAAGAGGTTGAACGGGCCGCTGGAGCCGACGTACGTGTAGTGCGTATGGGGCCACCACCCGACCAGCGGCAGCAGCGACGCGCTGCGCGTGTCACGCGTCTGCAGGATTACGTTCGGCGGTGCCCCTGGCTCGACGCCCTCGGGCGGCGGGGCTTGGATCTGGAGCGTGTGGACCCCGAGCGTCCAGGCGACCATCGGGACCTGGAAGCCCTCGGTCATGACGCTTCCACAGCGCAGCACCTTCGCGGCGCCGCCGTATTGCGTCACGAGCTTGCTCACGCCTTGGCGCAAGTGTGCCTGGTAGACGAGCGAGCCGTGCGTGCGTGGGATCGAGATCAGGTTGTTGCCAACCCAGGACGGCAGCATCGCGAACACCGCCATCACCGCGATCAGCGCCGACCACGATCCCGCCTGCGCGAGACCCGCGCTCGCCTGGCGTCCGCGGCTGAAGAGGCGCGCGGCGACATTGCCGACCTCCTGCGCCGCCCACCCCCAGGCGACCGCGCCACACACCTCGACCAGCGACGAGCCGATCACCAGGTAGCGGTTGTTGCCCGAGAATCCGATCTGGGTCATCGTCGCGATCACCACAAACCAGGTCAGGCCGGCGATCCCGGCGAGCGCGGCGGTCGTCATCGCGCGGATCTTCGGCGCACCGAGCCCCTTGACTCCATCGCGCCTGAAGACCCGCAGCGCCACGACCGCGACCACGCCCACGAGAACCGCCGCGGCCAGTTTGATCCGCAACAGGATCGTCGGCCAGGCGGCGTCCTCCAGCTCGGAGAGAAACGGGCTCTTGGCGAACGCGAGGCTGTTGGAGCGCGGGTGCTGGGCGCGGTTGACGCCGCGCAGGAAGTGGCCCGAGCCCCAATACTCGGGCAAAAACCAGCACACCGGGATCAGCAAGAACAGCGCGATCACGAGCTTGCGCGCGCCCGCGTCCTTCCAGAACAGCCAGAGCCCGTATGGCCCCCAGAAGAGCCAGATCTCGGGCCGGTCCAGCGCGACGAAGAAGCCGACCGCAAACGCCTGCCGACGACTGCCCTCGAGGTGGCGCTCGACTGCGATCAGCATCAGCGCCGTCGCCAGGCCCTCGGAGTAGCCGAGCGCGTTGTCTGAAACAAAGCCGCCCGAAAGCGCCAACCCGACGGCCGCAATCGTGCCGGCCAGCAGCGCCGGGGCGAGTGTGATCAACCTGCCCGCGTCGGCGGGGCCGGCGCTGAAGTAGCTACCGATCTGGCGCGTGAGCCGGAACGACAGCCGGAAGACCATCACGACCGCGGCGAACGCTCCCGCCCGAGCCACCACCAGCCAGAGGTTCGGCTCGGCGTTTCCGAACAGGGCGAACGGGACGGTGAAGATCATCGGCAGCGGCTTCCATGACGGGCCGCCGGTGGTCTGCAGGTTGATGTGGACGATCTCGCGGCCCCAGACGATCCACGCCCAGGGGTCGTAGCTCGGCGTCGAGGGGATCAGCAGCGACAGCGCTCCGACCGTCAACGCCACGACCATCAGCCCCAGGTAGAAGCGCTTGGCGGGGAGGTGCCAGCGCGTGGTCGCCTCGCTCAGAGTCCGTCCGTGCGCGGGCGGGGCGCTCGCGGCGGGAAAGTCGGTCGTCGAGGCAGAGAGCAGGTTGGCGAGCGGTCGGCGGAGCAAGATGTTGGGAACGGTGCGAGCCGGTGGGCTCGGCCAGGTTTCAGGTGCGTCGACGCCCGGGCGTGCAGACGCGCCGAGCACGGGACACTGACGAGCGCACGCGGGGGCGGGCTTCGCGCCGGAATTGTAGAGCCCGCGGCCCACGGCGTGGCTCGGTGCTCAAGCGAGCCCGAGCTTGCGCTTCAAAGCAACGATCCGGCGATAGGACGAGTCGACGTTGGCCCGCGACAGCCGGCCCGAGCGCAGCGCGCTCTTCAAGGCGCCGAGTTCTCCGGGAGCCGAGTCGGTGAACAGCAGGATGTCACTGCCGGCGCCGGCCGCGAGCACGCCGGCCGTGCGCTCGTCATGACCGGTCGTCGGCCCGAGCGCGTCGGTGATCGTGACGCCGCGGAATCGCAGCCGCCCGCGCAGGATGTTGTGGATGATCGGCCGCGATAGCGCCGCCGCTGCGCCGGTGTGGTCGTAGGCGGGAAAACCGGCGACGGTCAGCATCACCGCATCGAGGCCGCGCGGGATCATCCGCTCGTAGGGCTCGAGGGCCGCGGCGCGCTGGGCCGCCGTCGGGGTCAGCTCCTGCAGCCTGGTGAAGTCGGTGTCGTTGCCGTCACTGCCGAGGCCCGGGAAGTGCTTGGCCGTAGCCGCGACGCCGCGGGACTGCAATCCGAATGCGAACGCGGTCGCGAACTTGGCCGTCTTGGCGGCGTTGAACGAGAACGCGCGGCCCTGACGCCAGATGAACGCGCCGCGAAACGTGGGCACGTCGGATACCGGCGCCAGGTCCATGTTGATCCCGTATCCCTGCAGCAGCCTGCCGGTCGCCCGGCCCTGGCCGGCCGCCACCGAGACCTTGTTGGTGGCCGCCATCTGTGGCGGTGACAACGTCGGTGGCCCGGATGGGATCCGCTTGACCTCGCCGCCCTCCTGGTCGACGGCGATCAGCAGCTTCGGGTTGCCCCCGGCACGGGCCGCCCGCTGCAGCGAGTTGGTCAGCGCCACGGTCTGATGGCGCGAGATGATGTTCGGCCCGAACAGGATCACCGAGCCGACCTTGCCCGCGCGCACGGCAGACAGCAGCGACGCCGGCGCCGAGGTGCCTGACATCCCGACCATGATCCGCTGGCCGAGCAGCTTCGTGGGCGAGCTCGGGACCGGCGACGCCGGGGCGGGATGGCTGCCGGACGGCGGAGCGGCGCCACCGTTCGTGCCCGTCTGGGCGGTGCTCGCCACGGCCCCGACATGTTCGGAACGCTTGCCGCTACCCGTCAGCGCTCCGCCGAGCGTTATCGCAGCAAGGACCAGGGTGACGGCAAGCCGTGCTACCCCGAGACCCCCTTGGCGACGCAGTCTTCGACCTTCTGAAGTAGCGCATCAGAGGCCTGGTTGGGGTACAGGAGCGCGGCCCCGATCACCTCGGCGCCCTCCACCGAGCCGTTGATCTGGAGCTCCTGCGCGGCGCCCGGGGTGGGCTCGAAGTTCACCGTCGGCCCGCTCGGCTTTGTGCCGACCTGAAGCCAGGTGCGGCCGAACTCGGTCACCGGGATGTGGTCGGATCGCAGGCAGTCGACATGCGTCGCGCGCGGATCATCGACGCCCTTTTGATTGATCGTCGCCGCCTTCAGGGTGCCGGCTTCGGGCTTGGCCGTGTTGCCGCACGCCGACAGCGAGATCGCCACCAGCCCGATGGCCAGCGCGAGCTTCGCAGAGGACATGTATCGACAGGGTAGAGGATGATCTGCGGCGGTGATCCCGTTCGCGGCATTGACCGGACCGTTGCCGAAGCTCGGCGTCGTGGTCGTGGCGCTGCTCGCCGCGGGGACGCTGCTCGCGCGCACGCGGCGCACCCGCGCGCTCGCGATGCTGGGCGCTCTGGTCCTGTCACCGCTGCTGCTGCTGACCGACATCTGGGACTCGCCGCAGCTGCATCTTGTCCACCGCCACCCGCTGTACGCGCTCGTCGGCGGGATCATCGCGCTCGGGGTGCTGGCGGCCGCGGCGCGGCTGATCGCGCTCCATCCGACGGTGCTCGCCCCGCTGGCGGTCGTCGCGCTGCCATTCCGGGTTCCGATCCAGGCCGGCGGCACGACGTCGAACCTGCTGGTGCCGCTCTATCTGGTCGTCGCGGCGGGCGCGCTGGCTTGGATCGTGCCGACGCTGCGTGCCGACGACGAGCAGGCGGTGATCGAACCCGACTCCTCGGGCGGCTGGGCGGTCTGGGTGCAGCGGCTGCTGGCGCTGTTCGTGGTGCTGTACGGCGTGCAGTCGATCTACTCGTCGAGCTTTGAGATCGCGCTGCAGCAGATGGTCTTCTTCTACGTCCCGTTCACGCTGCTCTACCGGCTGCTGCGGAGCATCCGGTGGACGCGCGAGATGATCGCCCTGTGCCTGAAGCTGACGATCGCGCTGGCGCTCGTGTTCTCGGCGATCGGGTTCGTCGAGTACGCGACCAAGACGATCATCCTCAACCCCAAGTTGGTCGTCGCCAACGACCTGCACACCTACTTCACGGTCAACTCGGTCTTCTTCGACCCCGACATCTTCGGCCGCTACCTCGCGCTGTCGATGGTCCTGCTCGCCGTGCTGCTGCTCTATAACCGCCCGCAGCGCGAGCAGCTGATCGCCGTCGCAGCGCTGGCGGTGCTGTGGGCCGCGCTGGTGCCTGACGCTGTCGCGGTCGAGCCTCGGCGCCCTGCTGGTCGGCCTGGCGGTGTTGGCGGCATTGCGATGGAAGCCGTCACGGGCGTTGGTGGTGGCGGTCGTCGTGATCGGGCTGGGCGCCGTCGCGGTCGCGGCGACGCCGCGCACATTTGGTCTCAACCAGGGCGTCAACGGCGCCTCGAGCGGTCGCGGCGGGCTCGTCAGCGGCGGGCTGTCGCTGTTCGCCGACCGTCCCGTGTGGGGCTGGGGGTCGGGGTCGTTCGTGAAGGAGTACCGCGCCCATCACCGCGCGACCGCGACCACGCTGTCGGCATCGCACACGATTCCGGTCACGGTCGCAGCCGAGCAGGGCCTGATCGGTGAGCTCGCCTACGCCGCGCTCGTGATCGCGGCGCTGGTGTGCCTCTTCCGGCGCGCCCGGGGTGACCCGATCCGCTCGGCGATCGCGGCCGCGTTCGCGGCGCTGATCTTCCACACGATGCTGTACGCAGACTTCCTCGAGGACCCGGTCACATGGGCGCTGCTCGGGATCGGGGTCGCGCTCGCGGTGACGCCGCTGGCGAGCGCGGATGACCGGGGCGTGCAGGCCGGTGCGGCCGCGGCCGAGGTCAGTCCTTCGGCTGAGGCGACCGCCGCATAACGGCCGGGAAGTCGGGCTCGAGCTGCTCGGCCGACGAGGCCAGCCGCAGCAGCAGGTCGTGCAACTGCGAACGCTCTGAGTCGCTCAGCGGCGCCAGCAGCTCCTCCTGGGCCTCGCGTGCCAGCTTGCGCCCGTCGCGCAGCGTCTGACGGCCGGCGTCGGTCATGTGCAGTGCGTGGGCGCGGCGATCGCTGGGATGCGGCCGGCGCTCGACCAGGCCCTTGCTCTCGAGCTCGTCGATCGTCGACACCATCGAGCTGGGGTCAGTCCCGACGGCCCTGCCAAGTGCCTGCTGCGTGATCGGCTGCTCGGTCTCGAGCACGTTGAGCACGCCCCACATCCTGGTCGTCAGACCGAGCGTCGCCAGTCGTTGCGCGAAGCGCCGCTGGGCGAACACGCCCAGGCGGCTGACCAGATAGCCCGTGTGGCGGGCCAGCGACGCGTGCAGTGTGTGGGGGATCGAAAACGGTTCGGACATCGGTTGTCAGGAGCTTAACACTAGACGTTTGACGAACCAATAGTTTGTGCTACAAATGATGCGCTTCGCAAACGACAGGGGAGTACCGACTGATGATGACCTCGATCACCCGCTGGGTCCTGCGCCACAAGCGCATCGTCTCGATCTTCTGGATCCTTGTCACGATCGTCGGGATCGCGAGCGTCTCGCATGCGACCAAGGCGTTCAGCAGCGAGTTCTCGGTGCCCGGGCGCGAGGGCTATGAGACCAACGTCGCGATCGGCCGGCTGTACCACCAGGGCGGGCAGAACGCCCCGATCCTCGCTGTTGTGACCTTGCCGGCTGGGACGCCGGTGTCCTCGCAGTCCGTGCTGGCTGGGCTCGGCCAGGTGACCGGCAGGCTCCAGGCCGCGCTGCCGGACGCACGGATCGCCTCCTACGCGTCCACCCGCAGCCACGCGTTCGTCTCGTCCGACGGCCGAACGACGTTCGTTGTCGCCTATCCAGTGCCCGACCGCGAGGCGTTCGGCTCCAACACGCACGCGGCGGCCAGGGCGGCGGCGGCGCTGAGGGGAGCGACGATCGCCGGCGCCCCGGTTCACGTGACCGGGATCGACGCGCTCCAGAACCAGACCGGCGGCACCAGCGGGCCCGGCGTGTTCCTCGAGTCGGTGCTCGGCGGTCTCGGGGCGCTGATCGTGCTCGCGTTCGTGTTCGCGTCGCTGCTGGCGTTCGTGCCGATGTTGATGGCGGTCGTCTCGATCATGACCACGTTCCTCGTCCTCTGGGGGGTGACGGCGTTCGCGAGCGTCTCGATGATCGTCGAGTTCCTGGTCGCGCTGATCGGGCTCGGGATCGCGATCGACTACTCGCTGTTGGTCGTCGTGCGCTGGCGCGAGGAGCGGGCCCACGGCCACCAGGGTGACGAGGCGGTGGTCCGCGCGATGGCGACCGCGGGGCGGGCGGTCGTGTTCAGCGGTACGACGGTCGCGATCGGGCTGCTCGCGATGGTCGTCCTGCCGCTGCCGTTCCTGCGCTCGATCGGCTATGCCGGGATGCTGATCCCGCTGGTCAGCGTCGTGGTCGCGATCACGCTGCTGCCGATCGTGCTCGCGAAGGCCGGCGCGCGGCTCGACTGGCCCCATGTCCGCAGCGACGACCAGGCCAGCCGGGCGTGGACCCGCTGGGCGCAGCTGGTCGTTCGTCGCCGGTGGTCGGCGGCGCTCGCCGCCGGCGTGGTGCTGGTGGCGCTACTGCTGGCGGCAACCGGCCTGCAGCCGGGACAGGCGAACGTCAACACGCTCAGCAAGAGCGGTGACGCGCACACCGGGCTGATCGCGCTCGAGCGTTCGGGCATCGGGCCCGGCGCGCTGAGCCCGATCGAGGTGCTGGCGCCGAGCGGTCAGGCCGAGCGTGTGGCCGCCGCGATCAACGGGGTGTCGGGCGTCCACGGCGCGGTCGCGCCCGCCGGCGCCCAGTGGCACCGCGATCGGACCGCGATCGTCGACGCCTTCACGGTCGCCGACGGCTCGACGTCGACCGGGCTCGACACGCTCGACCGCGTCCGGACGGCCGCGCACGGGGTCGGTGCAGGCGTCCGCGTCGGCGGTATCGGGGCTGAGAACCAGGACTTCGTGTCGGCGATCTACGGAAGCTTCCCGCTGATGATCGCGCTGATCGCGGTGCTCACGTTCCTGCTCCTGGCGCGGGCGTTCAGGTCACTGCTGCTGCCGCTCAAGGCGGTGGTACTGAACGTGATCAGCGTCACGGCGGCGTGGGGCGTGATCACGCTCGTCTGGCAGCAGGGCCACGGCTCGAGCCAGCTCTGGGGGATCACAGCCACGCACTCGGTCAGCGCCTGGATCCCATTGATGGTGTTCGCGTTCCTGTTCGGCCTCTCGATGGACTACGAGGTGTTCATCCTCTCGCGGATGCGCGAGGAGTACGACCGGACGCGCTCGACCGATACCGCGGTCGTGCGCGGGATCGGCCGGACCGGCAGGCTTGTCACCAGCGCGGCGTTGATCCTGTTCTTGGCGTTCGTGTCGATGTCGTCGGCGCCCGACACCGATGTGAAGGTGTTCGCGACCGCGCTGGCGGCCGGGATCATGCTCGACGCGACCGTGATCAGGGCGCTGCTGGTGCCGGCGATCGTGTCGCTCTTCGGACGTTGGAACTGGTGGCTGCCCGAGCGGCCGGCGCGGCTGCTGCGGGTCGAGCCGTCGCTGCCCCCGGTCGCCGAGGGGGCGAGCGGATAAGGCTCGGTTGCGCCCCGGCACCCGCGGACCGCGCGCGTGGGTGGCGGGGCGCGACTCCACCCGCGGCTGGCGGCCGTGTGGTGCTGGCCGTCGTATACGTGAGTGAATCGTGTACGGCTGGCGCCCGTGTGGCGCTGGCCGTCGTATACGTGAGTGAATCGTGTACGGCTGGCGGCCGTGTGGCGCTGGCCGTCGTATACGTGAGTGAATCGTGTACGGCTGGCGGCCATGTGGCGCCGGCCGTCGCATACGTGAGTAATTCGCCGACGGCCGCCGAGCCCCGAGGCCCCCCAACCCCCGGAGGCCCCGGCTACTCCGGCGTCGTGTACGCCCCGCTGATCCCGCCGTCGACCACGAACGCGGTCGCGTTGACGTATGTCGACTCGTCACTGGCGAGGAACAGGACCGCGTTGGCGATCTCGTCGGCGCGCCCGAAGCGCCCCATCGGGATGTGGACCATCCGTCTCGCGGCCTCGGTCGGGTGGGCCGCGAACAGGTCGCGCAGCAGCGGCGTCTCGATCGGGCCTGGGCACAGCGCGTTGACCCGGACGCCGCGTTTGGCGAACTCGACCCCGAGTTCGCGTGACAGCGCGACGACGCCGCCCTTGGAGGCGGTGTACGAGATCTGCGAGGTCGCCGAGCCCATCACCGCCACGAACGAGGCGGTGTTGATCACCGACCCGCCGCCCCCGTCGAGCAGGTGTGGGAGTCCGTGCTTGCAGCACAGAAAGACCGCCCGCAGGTTGATCGCCTGCACTCGCTCCCACGCGTCGAGCGATGTCTCGAGCACGGAGCGGTCATCGGGCGGGGCGATGCCGGCGTTGTTGAACAGCACGTCGACTCGCCCCAGCTCCTCGTGCACACGCGCGTAGACCCCGGCGACCGCGTCCTCGTCGGTGACGTCGGCCGTCAACGCCAGCTCGCCGACCGAGTGCTCGAGCAGGTCGACGCCCACAACCCGGGCGCCCTCGCGCTCGAACACGGCCGCCGTCGCGCTGCCGATCCCACCGGCCGCGCCGGTGATCACGCAGACCTTGTCGGCCAGCCTCACGCCGTCGAGAAGAAGATCGACTTCAACTCTGTGTACGCCTCGAGCGCGTGCGGCCCGAGCTCGCGCCCGTAGCCGGACTGCTTGAAGCCGCCAAACGGCGTCGCGACTCGGACCGAGGTATTGGAGTTGATCGACAGCACGCCGGCCTCGACGCTGCGGGCGACCCGCAGCGCGCGGCCCCCGTCACGGGTCCAGATCGAGCCCGACAGGCCGTAGATCGTGTCGTTGGCCAGACGAATCGCGTCGTCCTCGTCCTTGAACGGGATCACCGCCGCAACCGGTCCGAAGATCTCCTCGCGCACCGCGCGTGCGTCGGGCGACACCGGGCACAGCACGGTCGGCGCAAACCAGTAGCCGGGCCCGGACGGCGCGCTGCCCTTGATCGCGACGGGGGCGCCGTCGTCGACAAACGACGACACGGTCTCGCGCTGGCCGGCTG
The DNA here is from genome assembly GCA_963770885.1 of uncultured Solirubrobacterales bacterium. Lineage (GTDB taxonomy): Bacteria > Actinomycetota > Thermoleophilia > Solirubrobacterales > Solirubrobacteraceae > Palsa-465. The sequence goes on from CAVYRI010000012.1 coordinate 563,263, forward strand.
AGATCAGCGGCCCCATCTCGGTGTTCTCATCGAGCGGGTCCCCGACCCTGATTGCCTGCACGGCATCGGACAGCAGGGACATGAACTCCTCGACCACCGGCTCCTGGACGAAGATCCGCGAGCGCGCACAGCAGTCCTGTCCGGCGTTCCCGAACACCGCCGAGGGGGCGGCCGCCGCGGCCGCAGCGAGATCGGCGTCGGCGAACACGAGGTTCGGTGACTTGCCGCCCAGCTCGAGCGTGACGCGTTTGATCGTCGCCGCCGCGCCGGCCGCGATCGAACGGCCGACCTCGGTCGACCCGGTGAACGCGATCTTCGCCACGTCCGGATGCTCGACCAGTCGCTGGCCGCAGACCGACCCCGGACCGACGACGACGTTGAAGACGCCCTCGGGCAGGCCGGCCGCGGTCGCGATCTCGGCGAACCGCAACGCTGTCAGCGGCGTCAGCTCGGCCGGCTTGAGCACGACCGTGTTGCCGGCCGCGAGCGCCGGGGAGAACTTCCACGAGGCGATCGCGAGCGGAAAGTTCCACGGCGTGATCAGCCCCACGACCCCGAGCGGCTCACGGACCGTGAAGGCCTGGCCGCCGCTGACCGGAATCGTGTCGCCCAGCAGCCGCTCGGGGGCGCCGGCGTAGTAGTTGAGCGTCTGGGCCACCATCCCGATCTCGCCGCGCGCGTCATTGATCGGCTTGCCGGCGTTGCGGGCCTCGAGCAGCGACAGCTCCTCGTGGCGTTCGGTGACCGCGGCAGACAGCGCCCGCAGCATGTCGGCGCGCTCCGACGGCGAGATCGCGCGCCACGCCGGCAGCGCGGCCCTGGCGCGGGCGACGGCCGCGTCGACCTCCGCCACTCCGGCGCGTGGGATCTCTTCGAGCACAGCCTCGGTCGCCGGCTCGATCACTGACAGGGTGTTTGACATGGGAGCTCCTCTAAAGGTCCGACGGCGATGCCGGCGCGAGATCGGAGGTGACCTCGCCTCCGCCGGCAGATTCATCGATCGTACGCACCGGGCCGGTGAACCTGTGACGTGCCGACAGCGCGTACCAGATCGTCACCGCGAGGATCACGACGATCGTCACCAGCGGCGCGTAGTTGAACGCTGACCAGCTGAACTGGCTCGAGAATGGGACCGCCGCGGGCGTGAACGGCAGCGAGAAGATGATCACGCACAGGATCACCCAGATGATCGCGACCAGGTTGATCCACTTGTACTTGGCGCCGAGCGTCCACGGGCCGGGCTGGAACCCGTCGCGCATCCGCCAGCGCAGGTAGATCGGAATCGTGTAGGCGATGTAGAGGCCGATCACCGAGATCGAGGTGACCGCCAGGAACGCGACCGGTAGCCCGGCCTTGTCACCCTTGTAGGCCGGGATCGTGATGATCAGCGCGACGACGGTGACGAACACGACCGCCCAGGTCGGGGTCTTGTTCTTACCCAGCTTGCGCCACAGGTTGTGACCCGGAACCGCACCGTCGCGCGAGAAGGCAAAGGTCATCCGTGAGGCGCTGGTGACGCACGCCATCCCGCAGAACAGCTGCCCGACGGTCGAGATGATCAACACCGCCTTGGCCGCGGCGGAGCTGAGCGCGGACTCGATGATCGACTGCGACGTACCGCCCGCCGCGCTGATCGTGCTCACGTGCGTGGCTGCGAACGTCAGCGCCAGCAGCACCGCCCAGCCGAACACGGCCGAGTAGAAGACCGACCGCCAGACGCCCTTCGGCGCTGCCTCGGCGGCACCGTGGGTCTCCTCGGAGATGTGAGCCGAGGCGTCGTAGCCCGTGATCGTGTACATCGTCAGCAGGAAGCCGAGCGGTAGCACATAGAACCAGTACATGTGGCTGCTGAAGCCCGACAGGTTGATCCGGTGGCCGAACACGAAGCTGAAGCTCTGGTGATGGCTCGGCACGGCGATCAGGATCACGATGATCACCGTCACTCCGATGATGTGCCACCAGGCTGAGACGTTGGTGAGCATCGCCACCAGATGGCTTGAGAAGATGTTGATCAGCGCGTGGACGAACAGGATCAGGAAGAACAGGACGAACGTGTGATGCAACGCCGACGACACGCTTGCGGTCCCGAAGTTGACGCCCAGGAAGTGAAGGTCATAGAACGACAGCGTCGAGTTGAGGAACGTCGCCGCCGCATAGTCGACCGACGCCGTCACGGCGACCAGGCCGATCAGGTTGAACCAACCCGTGAACCAGCCCCACCCAGCGCCACCCAGCTTTGACGACCAGTAGTAGATCCCACCCGCGGTCGGCATCGCGGAGGCGAGCTCGGCCATCGAGAAGGCGACCAGCAGGATCAGGCAGCTGATCACCGGCCACCCGATCGAGATCGCGATTGGGCCGCCGTTGAGCCACGCCTGCCCGTAGGTGGTGAAGCAGCCCGCCAGGATCGAGATGATCGAGAACGAGATCGCGAAGTTCGAGAAGCCGCTCCACCCCCGTCGCAGCTCCTGCTTGTACCCAAGTTCGGCGAGCCGTTGCTCGTCCGCCGACAGCGTCTCCGGTCCGGTGCTCATCGTGCGCTCTCCTCCGATAAAGGTCTGCCGACCGCTCCTTAGCTCGGCGGCAACATACGCTCGTGCCGGGACGGAAGTCAAGCGCGAGACGGCAAAGGTCTGAAGATCACACCCTTGGCAGCAATCCGGCGAGCACGTACTCGGTCGCGTGCAGGTGCTCCGCCATCTCCCGCGCCGCTGCAGTGGCATCGTGGCGGCGGACCGCCGCGAGGATCCGGCGATGCTGGGCGTTGGAAACGTCGAGCACCTCCGGCGGGTGGGCGATCATCGAGATCAGCTCGCTCATCGCGCCCTGGACCTCGGTCATCGCGATGACCAGCCGCGGGCTACGGGTCGCCTCCGCGAGGCCCACATGCCAGCGGACGTCGGCCTGGCGATAGGCGGTGAAGTCCTCGAGCATTCCGTCCAGCGCGACGACCAGCTCGTCGAGCGGATCCAGCAGCTCGAGATCGGCCCGCTCGGTGGCGAGCACCGCAACGCCGATCTCGACCGCCATCCGTTCGTCGCAGACATCGCGCCAGGCGGCCAGCAGCTCCCGCGACGGCGGCGGCGCCGGTGGCTGAGGGTCGGCGACGAACGTGCCGCCGCCGCGGCCCCGAGTCGCGCGCAGGTGGCCACTCTGGCCGAGCGCCACCAGCGCCTGGCGAAGCGTCGAGCGCGCGATCCCGAGCCGTGTGCACAGCTCACGCTCGGCGGGCAGGCGAACGCCGGGGGGCAGCAGCCCGAGTCTGATCGCCGTTCCGAGCCGCTCGACGGTCTCCTCAAACGCGGTCTGCGAGTGGACCGGCGCGAACACCGTATCCAGCGATGCGGCCGACTCGAGCGCAGCCACGACCCCCGTCCGGCCGGCAGCATCCAAGTTGTGTAGCGAGCGGCCGGGGGCGGGCGAGGTCACAACCGCTCGAAGCCCCGGAACCGCTCCCAATCAGTGACCGCGGAGTCGAACGCGGCCAGCTCGACGTCGGCCGCATTGACGTAATGGTCAACGACCTCGTCGCCGAACGCCGCCCGGGCGACGCCGCTGGTCGCGAACAGTTCCCGCGCCTCGCGAAGCGTGCTCGGGAGCCGGGGTTTGTCTTCCGCCAGGTATGCATTTCCCTCATACGGCGGCTCGAGCTCGAGCGCGTGCTCGACGCCGTGCAGCCCGGCGGCGATGATCGCGCTCAGCGCCATGTAGGGGTTCAGGTCAGAGCCGCCGGCGCGGTTCTCGAACCGCAGCGCCGGCCCGTGGCCGACGACCCGCAGCGCGCAGGTGCGGTTGTCGTTGGCCCACGCCACCGCGGTCGGGGCGAACGAGCCCCTGACGTAGCGCTTGTAGGAGTTGATGTTGGGCGCCTGCAGCAGCGTCAGCTCGCGCATGCAGGCAAGCTGCCCGGCGAGGAAGGATTCGAACACGCTTCGATCGCGGGCGAACAGCATCCCGTCGCCATCGGAAAGCGAGAAGTGGATGTGGCACGAGCTGCCCTCGCGCTCGTTGTACTTGGCGATGAAGCTGATCGCCATTCCCTCCTGGTCGGCGATCTCCTTGGCCCCGTTCTTATAGATCGAGTGGTCGTCGGCGGCTCGCAGCGCGTCGGCATAGCGGAAGTTGATCTCGTGCTGGCCGAAGTTGCACTCGCCCTTGGAGTTCTCGACCTCGAGCCCGGCGCCCTGCATCGCGTTGCGGATCCGGCGGATCAGGGGCTCGATCCGGGAGGTGCCGAGCAGCGAGTAGTCGATGTTGTAAAGGTTGGCCGGCTCCAATCCGCGATAGCCCTTGTGCCAAGCCTGCTCGTAGGTGTCGCGGAACACGAGCAGCTCAAGCTCGGTGCTGGCGTTGCTGCTCCAACCGCGCTCGGCGAGCCGGGCGAGCTGGCGCTGCAGTATCTGCCGCGGCGAGGCCGAGACGGGCGTCCCGTCCTCCCAGACCAGATCGCAGAGGCACATCGCGGTGGCCTCGTGCCACGGCACAGCGCGTAGCGTCGACAGATCGGGGCGCATCGAGAAGTCCCCGTAGCCTCGCTCCCATGAGGCCATCTCATACCCCTCGACCGGAGTCATCTCGACGTCGACGGCGAGCAGGTAGTTGCATCCCTCGGCGCCGTGGTCGGCGACCTCGTCGAGGAAGTGACGTGCGGTCAGCCGCTTTCCCTGTAGCCGCCCCTGCATGTCGGTGAGCGCAATCAGGACCGTGTCGATCTCGCCCGCCTCGACGTTCGCCTGCAGCTCCTGCAGGTTCATCGGCCGCCCCGGTGCGCCGTCGGCTCCCGTTTCACGCGGTGAAGGTATAGGAACTGAGCCTTAAACGCCAGAGCTGGGCCGAACCACTAGGTTTCCCGCGAGATGAACGACCTGGGGGAGATCGTCAGGCTGATCGAGCGTGACCTCGGACCGGCGCAGACGGCGCCGGAGCCGCTGCAGGGCGGGATCACCAATCGCAACTTCAGGGTCCGGTTCGGCGCTCGCGAGTGCGTCGTCCGGCTGCCCGGCCGCGACACCGGGCTGCTCGGGATCGACCGCGACGCCGAGCGGCTCGCAGGCGAGCAGGCGGCGCGGCTCGGGATCGCTCCGCCGCTGCTCGCCGCCGGTGACGGGTATCTCGTGACCGAATACCTGGACGCCGCGCCGGCCCAGACCGAGCGGCTGCGCGACGCGCCGGATTCGGTCGCGCACGCGTTGCGCGCCTTCCACCGCTCAGGATTGCAGCTGCCGACCCGCTTCTGGGTCCCCGAGCTGCTCGATGACTACGCGGCGATCGTCGCCCGGCGCGGCGGCGCTCTGCCGGCCGACTACGCACAGGCCCGCGAGCTCGCCGCGCAGGTCGCGGCTGCCTTGCCGCTGGACCACCCGGTGCCCTGCCACGATGATCTCCTGCCGGCCAACATCCTCGCCACCCGCTCGGCCCCCGGTCGCGCAATCCTGGTTGACTGGGAGTACGCCGGAATGGGCCACGCGATGTTCGACCTCGGCAACCTCGCGATCAACAATGACTTCGGCGAGCCGGCCCAGGAACGCCTGCTCGAGGCCTACTTCGGCGAGCCCCCGAGCGCCGGGCGGCGGGCGGCGCTGGCGCTGATGCGGATCATGTCCGACGCCCGCGAGGCGGCGTGGGGCGTGGTTCAGGGCGCGATATCTGAGCTCGAGGTCGATTTCGCCGACTACGCGCGTCACCACTTTGCGAGGCTGAAGGAGTCGGCGGCAGATCCCCGATTGCAGGAGTGGCTCGATGGCGCGACCGCGTGAGCTTCCGTCCCGCGCGCGGGTGGTGATCATCGGCGGCGGCGTCGGCGGCGCGTCGATCGCCTACCACCTGGCCCAGCTCGGCGAGCGCGACGTGGTCGTGCTCGACCGCAACGAGCTCACCAGCGGCTCGACGTTTCACTCCGCCGGGCTCGTTGGTCAGTTGCGCTCGAGCGTCTCGCTGACGCGGATGATGATGGACTCGGTCGCGCTCTACCGCCGGCTCGACTGCGGGTGGGTGGAGTGCGGCGGGATCCGGCTGGCCTGCACCGAGGAGCGCGAGCAGGAGGTGCTGCGCCAGGTCGCGTGGGCCAAGACGTTCGGGCTCCCGCTTGAGCTGATCTCGGCCGAGCGGGCGCAGGAGCTGTTCCCGCTGATGGTGACCGACGGAGTCCGGTGCGCCTCGTATCTGCCGACCGACGGCTACCTGGACCCCTCGCAGCTGACCTATGCACTGATCGACGGTGCGCGCGCGGGAGGCCACAGCGTCTTCACCCACACCAAGGTCGACAGGATCAATGTCACCGACGGGCGCGTGCGGGGGGTCGGCACCCAATGGGGCGAGATCGAGGCCGAGATCGTCGTCAACGCGGGCGGCATGTTCGCCGCCGAGCTGGGCCGGCTGGCGGGCGTCCGGGTGCCGGTGATCCCGTTCGCGCACGAGTACCTGGTGACGCAGCCGTTCCGCGATCGCACCGCGGGCCAGCACCTGCCGACGCTCCGCGACCCGGACCTGCTCGTTTACTACCGCGAGGAGGGCGCCGGACTGGTGATGGGCGGCTATGAGCGCCACAGCGCGCCGTGGGCGCTCGACGAGCACCTGGTCGACCGGATCCCGGCCGACTTCAACGGCCGCCTGCTCGAGGAGGACTGGCTGCGGTTTGAGGAGATCGCCGCCAACTCGTCGCGCCGCGTCCCGGCGATGGAGAACGTCGAGGTCACAAAGCTGATCAACGGTCCCGAGGCGTTCACGCCCGACAACGAGTTCTGCCTCGGCGAGACCGAGGTGCGCGGGCTGTTTGTCGCCGCGGGCTTCTGTGCCCACGGCCTTGCGGGAGCCGGCGGGATCGGCAAGGTGATGGCCGAGTGGATCATCGGCGGCGAGCCGGCGCTCGACGTCTGGGAGATGGACATCCGCCGCTTCGGTCCCCAGTACCGATCACCGCGCTACACCCTCGCGCGGGCGCGCGAGGTGTATGAGACCTACTACGACATCCGCTACCCCGGCCACGAGCGCCAGGCCGGGCGGCCGCTGCGGACCTCGAGCGTCTACCCCTGGCACCGCGAGCACGACGCCGCGTTCGGCGAGAAGTCCGGCTGGGAGCGGGTCAACTGGTATGAGAGCAACGCAGCGGCGGGCGATCAGAGCCTGCGGCCGCGGGGTTGGGCGGGGATGCACTGGTCGCCGGCGATCGGCGCCGAGGCGCTCGGAACCCGCGAACGGGCGGGGCTGTTTGACGAGTCTTCGTTTGCCAAGCTCGAAGTGAGCGGGCCGCGGGCGGCCGAGCTGCTCGAGCGGCTGTGCGACAACCGCGTCGCCCGAGACGTGGGTGCGATCACCTATACGCAGATGCTCAATCGCCGCGGCGGGATCGAGTGTGACTTCACGGTCACGCGCGTCGAGGAGGACGTTTTTCAGATCGTGACCGGCACCGCGTTCGCAAACCATGACGCGAGCTGGATCCGCAGTCACCTCCCCGATGACGGCTCGGTGACGCTCAGTGACGTCACCTCGCGCTGGGCCTGCTTTGCCCTCTGGGGCCCGAAGGCGGCCGAGATCCTCGGACCGCTGACCCCCGACCCGCTCGACTTCGGCTACATGCGGATGCGAGAGCTTGCGGTCGCCGACGTCCCCGTGCGGGCGCTTCGGGTCACGTTCGTCGGCGAGGCCGGCTGGGAGCTCTACTGCCCGACCGAGTACGGCGCCGGGCTATGGCGCGCGCTCTGGGAGGCCGGCCGCCAGGACGATCTGATCGCCGCCGGCTACCGCGCGATCGATGCGCTGCGGCTCGAGAAGGGCTACCGGGTCTGGGCCGCGGACATCACGCCCGACGAGTCACCGCTCGAGGCCGGATTGGGCTTCTGCGTGCGCGACGACAAGACGTTCATCGGCTCCGACGCGCTCGGCGAGCCGGCCAAGCGACTGCGGTGCCTGGTGCTCGACGATCCGCGGTCGGTGGCGCTCGGCAACGAGCCCGTGCGGATCGACGGTCAGGTCTCTGGGCGCGTGACCAGCGGCGGTTACGGCTACGCCGTGCAGCGCTCGATCGCCTACGCCTACCTGCCCGCCGAGGTGCAGGTCGGCGCCAGGGTCGAGGTTGACATCTTCGGCTCCTGGATAACTGGCGAAGTCGCCCGCGAGCCGCTGTTCGATCCTGAGGGAGAGCGGATCCGCAGATCCGCGTGAGGCGTGGGTCTCGGCGTTCCGGCGGCCCGCGCGGGCTGTCCGAAATCGGACCACAGTCCGCAGTTGTCACTGACGCCAATCGGGTGTGACAACGGACGGCAATCAGGGTAGGATCCGGTCCCTCGTGACGTGGGGATTCCTGTGGATCATGCTGGCGCTGAAGCTGCCGCTCGCGGCGCTCATCTACATCGTCTGGTGGGCGATCAAGCAGGAGCCAGACGAGTCCTCGTCATCAGACGATGACGGCGGCATCAAGCGCCGGCAGCGGCCCCATCCGCCCAAGCCGTTCCCGCGCCGCCCGCGGCGCGGCCCGCACGGTGATCCGGCACCGCAGCCGCCCGCGCGGGTGCGGACGGTGCGCGCCAAGGCGCGCTCGATCGGGCACTGACCGTCTGACCGCCCCGCCGGCACGGCCAGGCGCCAAGCACGGTCCAGTCAGACGCCTAGACTCCCGCTCGCGATGAGTGACGCGACCGCATCGGTGCTCTCCGACGGGACGATCCTGCGGCTCGTCGAGGAGGGGCGGATCACGATCGAGCCGTGGGACGAGCGGCTCGTCCAGCCCGCGAGCGTCGATCTGCGGCTCGGTGACTCGTTCCGCGTCTTTCACAACCACCGCGCGTCGGCGATCGACCTCCGGTGCCCGCCCGAGAACCTGACCGAGGAGGTCGTGGTTCCCGAGGGCGAGTCGTTCGTGATCCATCCGGGAGAGTTCTGCCTCGGCCGGACGCTGGAGTGGGTCGAGCTGCCGGCTGACATCGTGGCCCGGATCGAGGGCAAGTCGAGCCTTGGCCGCCTGGGGCTGATCGTGCACGCGACCGCGGGCTTCTGTGACCCCGGCTGGAAGGGGACGCTGACGCTCGAGCTCAACAACCTGACCCGCGTGCCGATCAAGCTCTACCCGGGCCTCGAGATCGCCCAGCTGTCGTTCATGATGCTCGACCGGCCGGCGCTGCGGCCCTACGGCAGCCCCGAGCTCGGCAGCCACTATCAGGGTCAGCGAGCGGCCACCGCGAGCCGCTACCGGGCGGCACCGACGCCCGAGCAGATCGGATAGGCTCGCGCCGTGCTGGCACTGGTGCTCGCGGCCTCCGAGCCATCCAAGGTCCCGTGGTACATCTGCGGCGGCGTGCTCGCCTTGTACGCGGTCGTGCTCGCCGCGATCGGCCTGCGGCGGCCGGACTTCCCCGGCAGCGTTCGCGGCCAGCGTGCGGTGATCGCGGTCACGGTCGTGCTGGTGGCGGTCGCGATCGGAAGCGCGATCCTCACCGGCTAGCCGGGCCGCGCTCCGGCAGGCGTCTCAGTACCCAAACGCGGGTAATAAAGTCTCTCACGGTCGTCCCGCTCGATCGCCGGGCCGGGAGGCCCCGGAACCGACAGGAGTGCTATGACCACCGAGACTCAGCAACCAGCGGACGGCGGCGGCGTAGCGACGTCTGGGGAAACGCTCACCGTAACTGACAACCGGACCGGCAAGCAGTACGAGATCCCGATCGAGGACGGGACGATCCGCGCCACCGAGCTGCGCAAGATCAAGACCACGGACGAGGACTTCGGCCTGATGACCTACGACCCCGCCTATATGGCGACGGCGTCGTGTCGGTCATCGATCACGTTCATCGACGGCGAGCGCGGAGTGCTCGAGTACCGCGGCTACCCGATCGAGGAGCTGGCGGAGAAGTCGAGCTATCTCGAGGTCGCCTACCTGCTGACGCACGGGGACCTGCCGACGACCTCCCAGCTCGAGGAGTGGGACGAGGCGATCACGCTGCACACGTTCGTGCACGAGAACATCAAGGAGTTCATGCAGGGGTTCCGCTACGACGCCCACCCGATGGGGATGCTGCTTGCGTCGGTCGGCGCGCTTTCGACCTTCTATCCGGAGGCGAACGCGATCAAGAATCAGGAGGTGCGCTACCTCCAGGTGATCCGGCTGCTGGCCAAGATGCCGACGCTGGCCGCCTTCTCCTATCGCCACAACCGCGGCATGCCGTACGTCTATCCAGACAACGACCTCAGTTACCCGGGCAATTTCCTGTCGATGATCTACAAGGTCGCCGAGCTGAAGTACGAGCCCGATCCGCGGCTCGAGCGCGCGCTCGACGTCCTGTTCATCCTGCATGCCGACCACGAGCAGAACTGCTCAACGAGCGCCGTGCGCAGCGTCGGCTCCTCGCAGGTGGATCCCTACTCGGCCGTCGCGGCGGGCGTCGCGGCGCTCTACGGCCCGCTGCACGGCGGCGCCAACGAGGCCGTGCTGCGGATGCTGCGCCGGATCGAGACCACGGAGAACATCCCCAGTTTCATCGAAGGGGTCAAGAACGGCGACGAGAAGCTGATGGGCTTCGGCCACCGGGTCTACAAGAACTTCGACCCGCGGGCCAAGATCATCAAGAAGGCGTGCGAGGACGTGTTCGAGGTGACGGGCAAGAACCCACTGCTCGACATCGCAACCGAGCTCGAGAAGATCGCGCTCGAGGACGATTACTTCATCTCGCGCAAGCTGTACCCGAACGTCGACTTCTACTCGGGTCTGATCTACGAGGCGCTGGGGATGCCGGTCGAGATGTTCCCGGTGCTGTTCGCGATCGGGCGCACGAGCGGCTGGATCGCCCAGTGGCTGGAGATGATCGACGATCCCGAGCAGAAGATCGCCCGCCCGCGCCAGATCTACACCGGCGCGCGGGGGCTGCCATACGTCCCGATCTCGCAGCGTTCATAGGCGTGACGGACGGCCTCGGCACATAACCGGACGATATGGCCGGTTAGATGCCGAGGCTGCGGTGTGTGACGGCGGACACATAAGCGCCGGGCCGCGGCTCCTAGGTTGTAGGCATGGCCCCCCACACGCTCAGCGACGGAACGCTGGTCGAGATCCGCCCGATCCGGGCCGATGACGCGCTCCGGCTGCAGGCCGCGCACGCGCGGCTGTCTCCCGAGTCGCGCTACCGCCGCTTCCTCGGCGCCAAGCCGATCCTCAGCACGCAGGACGTTCGCTACCTGGTGGACGTCGATGGGGCCGATCACTTCGCGCTCGTCGCGACGGCAACCGCGCCTGCCGCTGCGACCGACGGAGATGAGGTGATCGTCGCGGTCACGCGGTTCGTTCGCCTGCGCGGCGAGCCCGATGCGGCCGAGTTCGCGATCGTGGTCGCCGACGAGTACCAGTGCCGAGGCCTCGCGTCCGAGCTGCTGAGCCGGCTGGCCGCCGCGGCGACCGAGCGGGGAATCGCTCGCTTCCGCGCCACGGCGCTGGCGGGGAACACGGCGATCGTGAAGCTGATCAGCCGGCTCTCCGAGGGCCGGTTCGAATACCACGCCCGCGGTGCGACGACCGAGTTCGAACTCGCGCTGCCCGGTGGCGGGGAGCTGCACCCGGACACATCGGTCGCCGCCTAGCCCGCGTGCGATGATCGCCGCGTGCCGTGGAAGCTGACCGTGCGCGCGGGCCCAAAGGTGAAGCGAACGTCGTTCGACACGCTCGACGCCGCCCTCGATCTGCTCGAGGAGCGCGCCCGCGAGTTGTCCGACGCCGCGCCGCGTCGCCCGGTTGACGCCAAGATCAGGCGTTTCGAGCCCGCCCAGCAGGTGTTCGCCAGGCTCGAGCTGGCCGGCCCGCAGCGGTTTGTCCCGAATGTCAGGGTCGGCGTCGATGTGCGCGGTGACGGGACCGTCGAGGCCTATCACGGCCGTGTGAACCGCGAGCTGATCGAGCAGCGCAAGGGCGAGTCCACGTATTCGGCGCTGCGGCGCGAGCTTGCCGACTGAAAGAGCGCTCAGGTGAGCACGAGCGTCGCGCCGTGGCGGCGCAGCCACGCCTTCTGGGCCCGGTAGTCAGGGCACCGCGAGGCCAACAGCGTCCAGAAGCGCGGCGAGTGGTCCATCACCTCGAGGTGGCAGACCTCGTGCCAGACCACGTAGTCGAGCACCGGTTCGGGGCCGAGCAGCAGCCGCCAGTTGAAGCTCATCGCCCCGTCGGGGGAGCAGCTCGCCCAGCGGGTCCGCTGCCCGCGGATCGTCAGCCTCGAGTACGAGTTTCCGCTCTGCCAGCAGGCGACGTTGAGCCGCGCCGCGATCTCGTCGCGCGCGGCGCGGCGATACCAGCGCTCGAGCGCGGGCAGGCGCTGATCGCCGGCGGGGGCGAGCAGCTCCTCGCCGCGGCGGTGGACACGGGCGCGGCCGGACTCTGAGCGCACCCGGAGCAGCTCTCCCAGGTAGGGCACGGAATCCCCCCGCGCGTCGACCATCTCCCTCGCGCGCTCGAGCTCGCGCACCCGGCGCCGGATCCAGGGAGCGAACTCGCGGATCGCCGCCGCCGCCTCCCGCTCGGGCGCTCGCCGCGGCAGCACGACCTCGACTCCGCGGCCCGCGTCAACCGTCACCCGGACCCGCCGCGCACGCTCGGACCGTCTGATGCTGTAGGCGATCTCTCCCACGGCGCGACAGAGTACGGTCAAGCTCCGACAATGCATTCGTTCCCTGACCTGGTCAGCCCTCTGCGCTCCGAACGGGTCAACCTCCGCTTCGAGTCAGAGCGTGACATTCCCGAAATCCTGATCGCGCACCAGGACGACCCGACGCTGCACGCGCGGTTGGGGCTGGACCGCCCGCCCAGCGGCGCCGATCTCGGCAGCCGCGCCGAGCGCGGACCGGGCGAGCGCGCGGCGGGGACCGGCGTCCGGTTCACGATCCTCGAGCCCGGCGATGACACCTGCCGCGGCCAGCTCGACGTCCACCGTGTCGACTGGGACGACCTGCGCGGCGAGGCGGGGATCTGGGTCGCGCCTGACCACCGCCGGCGCGGACTCGCGTCCGCGGCGTTGCAGCTCGCCGGAGGATGGCTGTTCGGTGTCTGCGGCCTGGAGCGCCTCGAGCTGCTGACCGAGCCCGACAACGAGGCGATGATCGCCGCAGCAAAGACGGCGGGACTCAAGCAGGAAGGCGTCCTGCGGGCCTACATCAACGAGCGCGACCGCCGTCTGGACCTGACGATCATGTCGCTGCTGCCTGCCGATCTGGAGCAGCCGTGAAGGAGTGGCGAGTGCCGCTGCCCGACGGCGTGCGAAGTCCGTTCGAGGTATATGTCAACGGCATCAAGCAGGAGCTCGGGGAGGACTACAGGGTCTCCGAGGGCGAGCTGGTGTTCGAGCGCGAGCTCATCTCCCAGAAGCTCGGGCTCAAGGCCTGGCTGATCGGCTTCTGGGGGATCGGCACCTACAAGCGCAACGACGAGGTCGATGTCCGCTACGAGCTCAACGGCCAACCGATGGTCGCTCACGCGCTCGCGATCAGACCTCCTGGTTGACGACCTCGCGCCGGACCCACGGCGCCAACAGCTTCAGCGCCGACAGGATCGCGCGGGTCGCGTGGGAGCGGTTGAGCGTGTAGAAATGGATCCCGGGGGCGCCGCGGGCCAGCAGCTCGGCGCACTGGAGTGTCGCGTGGGCGACCCCGAGCTGGAGCACCGCGTCGCGGTCGTGTGATCGCCACTCGAGCGCCTCGTGCAAGGCCGCGGGGATCGTCGCGCCGCACATCCCGGTGATCGTCTTGATCTGGCCCAGATCGGTGATCGGCATGATCCCCGGCAGGATCGGGACCTCGATGCCGGCCGCGCGCGCCTCCTCGACGAACCGGAAATAGAGCTCGTTGTCGAAGAACAGCTGCGTGATCAAAAACGAGACGCCACTGTCGATCTTCTGCTTGAGGAACCGCAGGTCGTGGGCGAGGTCAGGCGCCTCGGGGTGGACCTCGGGGAAGCAGGCTCCACCGATGCAGACATCGGCCTGCGAGGCGATCAGCGCTGCGAGCTCGGTCGAGTAGCGCAGCCCGTCGGGGCTTGGCCTGTACTCTGCCTCGCCGCGCGGAGGGTCACCGCGCAGCGCGAGAACGTTCTCGATTCCGGCGTCGCTGATATCGGCGACGATCTCGCTCAGCTCATCACGGGTCGAGCCGACGCAGCTGAGATGGGCCATCGCCTCGATCCCGAGCTCGTTCTTGATCCACTTCGTGAGCCCCATCGTGCGAGCCCGCGAACTGCCCAGCGCGCCGTAGGTGACCGACACGAAGTCAGGATCCAGCTGGCGCAGCGACTCGAGCGCGATCCCGAGCACCCGCTCGCCCTCGTCACTGCGAGGGGGGAAGAACTCAAACGAGAAGATCGGCTCCTGCGCGCGGGCGAGGATCTCGTCGATCCGCATCGGCGAACCTTATCACGACCTTGACAAACTCGTGTCAAGGTTAAGTGGCCGTCCACCGTTCGGCGTCGCCGTCGGGCTCCTTGCGAATCCGTCCCTCGAGCTCGAGGTGGCGCAGGTAGCAGAGCGTCTGTGTCAGCAGCCAGGCCCCGTTGTGAAAGCCGATCGGCTCGCCGTAGACGTCAGGCGCGATCTCGAGCGCGGTTGCGCTGCGACCACCGGTCAGCGCCGCGCACGTCGCCTCGACCCGCTCGTGGACCAGCTTGCGATTGCCCTCGATGTGGCCGTGGACGTCGAAGAACGGCTTGCCGTGGCCCGACAGCGCGAGCCGCGCATCGAGCGCGTCGACGCGGTCCAGCGAGGTCAGAAACTCGGACACCGGGTCGGGGGTGTAGCCATAGTCGAAGAACAACGAGATCCGCCCGAGCACGTGGTCGCCGGAGATCAGCAGTCGCCTCTCGGCCTGGTAGAAGCAGACGTGGGAGGGGGTATGGCCCGGCGTTTCGTGCACGCTCCAGGTCCCGAGATCGGTCTCGATCTCGATCCCCGGGACGAGCTCGCGGTCGGGCTCGATCACGCGCGCGATCCCGGATGGCATGTCCTTGACGCGCTCGGAGAACGCCTTGATCGCCGCCTCGGGGACGCCGCTCTGTCGCGCGACCTCCAGCCGGCGCGCGAGTCGCCCGTTCTGGCCGTCACCCCCGCCGGGCGGCTCGGGCCGGCGATGCATCAAGAACTCGCACCCCGCGCGGTCACGGATCGGTGCCGCCTGACCCCAGTGATCTGAGTGCGCATGGGTGCAGGCCAGCAGCCGCACCTGTCCAACCTCAAGGCCGACCTGTTCCATCGCCCGCTCGAGCTGCTCGAGCGAGCCGGGCTCGTACATGCCGGTGTCGACGAGCACGATCCCGTCGGCGGCCGCGATCGCCCATGCGTTGCAGTGCGGGACCCCCGGCCACGGCAGCGGCAGTCGCAGCCGCCAAAGACCTGGCAGCACCCGTTCGCCGCGTCCGAGCTCGCGCTGACGTGCCACGATCGCGACACGATATTGGCGCCGCCCGCTCGCGCGCCGTGTCCGTCCCCAACGGCGCCAACGCGCCGGTTAGACTGCGGCGGTCCATGGCCAGCACGGCCGACATCGCCAGGCGTTATTTCGAGGCGCTCTCAGCGCACGATCTCGACGCTGCCTGCGCCTGCTGGGCGCCCGGATCGATCGACCGGCTCGTCGGCGCGGAGGATCTGGTCGCGCCGCAGGGCGTCCGGCAGTACTTCGGGGAGCTGTTCGGCGCGTTCCCCGACTTTCGGCTCGAGGTGATCGAGCTGACGACCACCCGCGGCCGGACGGCCGCCCGGTGGCGCGCCCGCGGCACGTTCGCCGGGCCCGGCACCTTCCAGGGCTTCGAGCCCAACGGGGCGCGGCTGGAGATCGAGGGATGCGACGTCGTCACGGTCCACGACGGCCTGATCACGCACAACGATGCCTACATCGACAGCGGCGCAATCGCCCGTCAGCTCGGGCTGCTGCCGCCCCCCGGCTCCAAGGCGGAGGAGCGGCTGACCAAGCTCGCCAACGCGAGGACACAGCTGATGGCCAAGATCAACGGCGTCGATTCCGAGCGCATCGCCGAAGGGGTCTGGATCGTGCGCGGCGGCTTTCCGATGAGGATCATGAACGTCTACCTGGTGCAGGACGAGGGCGGCGTGACCGTCTTTGACGCCGGCATCGCGCCGATGGGGCCCGGGCTGAGGGCCGTCTGCGCCCGCCTCGGAGGCATCCGGCGTGTCGTCCTCAGCCACGCCGATGCCGACCACCGTGGTTCGGCGCCTGCGCTCGGCGCGCCGGTCTACTGCCACCCGGCCGAGCGCGAGGCCGCCGAGTCCGACGATCCCTTCCGCGGCTACTTCGACGCCAGCAAGCTCGATGTCCACGGTCGACTGTTGCTCGAGCGGCTGCTGCCCGTCTGGGACGGAGGCGCGGTCAAGGTGGAGGGCACCGTCTCCGAGGGGGACGAGATCGCCGGTTTCCGCGTGCTCGATCTCCCTGGGCATGCTCCTGGGCTGATCGGGCTGTTTCGCGAATCTGACCGGCTCGCGCTCGTCTCGGACTGCTTCTACACGCTGGATCCGCAAACGGGCCGCAAGGGGCCGCCCCGGATCCCACATCGCGCATTTGACTACGACTACGAGCAGGCGCGCGCGTCGATCCGCAAGCTCGCCGAGCTCGAGCCCACCACCGCCTGGCCCGGTCACGCCGATCCGCTCACGGGCGACGTCAGTGCCCAGCTGCGCCAGGCGGCGTCCGCGCAAAATTAGCGTGGCCCGACGGCGACGCAAGCAGGCCAAGCTCTCAGCCGGGGTCGACGAATACACCGATCAGGACGGCAATCTGCTCGTCCTACGCCGTTCGCTGTCGCCGGCGACCCGCCTGAAGTACTCCGAAACACTCGCCTCGGGGCTGCATCTGGAGGACGCTCGCCAGCGCGGGATCGAGCTGCTGTTCGAACGGCTCGCAGCGTCGTGGACGATCGCCGGGCTCGAGATCAAGCGCCAGAAGGAGCTGCTCGGTCGCTACCGGATGGCGTCCGCCGGCGAGCGTGAGTTCGTCCGCCGGTCACTGCGCGAGCACGCGGCCGAGCATTTTCCCGAGCTGGAGGTGCCATGACCGACGGCTTTGGAGTTCCCGATCCGGGCGCGTTCGCGGATCTGGTCTGCGACTGGTGTCTCGAGGTCACGCCGGGCGCCAGGGTGCTGGTCCGCTCATCGACGCTCGCCGAGCCGTTCGCGCTCGCGCTGCACCGCGCGATCCTCGCCCGAGATGCGTGGCCGCACGTGTGGCTCGCGCCGCCGTCGATCGACGGGAGCTTCTACCGGCACGCGCGCGAGTTTCATTACGGCGAGCCGCCACCGACCGAGCTGGCGCTGATCGGAGGGGTCGATTCGCTGGTCCGGATCGACGCGCCGGCCAACACCAACGAGCTCGCCGGCATCGATCCCAACCTGGTCGCGCGCGCGGCCGCGGCTCGTGGACCACTGCTCGAGCTGACGATGACGCGC
This sequence comes from uncultured Solirubrobacterales bacterium, assembly GCA_963770885.1. Classification (GTDB taxonomy): domain Bacteria; phylum Actinomycetota; class Thermoleophilia; order Solirubrobacterales; family Solirubrobacteraceae; genus Palsa-465. The sequence goes on from CAVYRI010000012.1 coordinate 580,671, forward strand.
CGCACGTGCGGCACGATCGTGCCGACCGCAGCGCTGGCGCAGCAGGCGCGGATGGGGGAGGACGAGTACGCGCAGTTCGTCAACGCCGCGCTGTTCCTGAACCGTCCAGACCCGATCGCCGCCTGGCGCGAGCTGAGCGACTCGCAGGCCGAGCTGATCACGCGGCTGGAGCCGGCGCGGACGATCAGGATCGAGGCCGACGGCACCGACCTGACGCTCGACGTCGGCGGCCGCACGTGGATCAACTCCAACGGCAAGCGCAACCTGCCCAGCGGCGAGGTCTTCACCGGGCCCCACGAGCGGTCGGCGAACGGGACGATCCAGTTCACGGTGCCGACCGGCCCGCGTGGTGTGACCGTCACCGGCGTGCAGCTGACCTTCCGTGACGGCGAGGTCGTGCAGGCGACCGCCGAGCAGGGCGAGGACTACCTTGCCGCGGCGCTGGACACCGACGCCGGCTCGCGGCTGCTCGGCGAGCTGGGGATCGGAACCAACGTCGGGATCGACCGCGCGACCGGCCACATCCTGCTCGACGAGAAGATGGCGGGCACCGTCCATCTCGCGCTCGGCCGCTCGTATCCGGAGACCGGCGCCGAGAACGCCTCGGCGCTGCATTGGGATCTGATCTGTGACCTGCGCCGCGGAGGGCGGCTCAGCGCCGATGGCGAGACGGTCGTCGAGCGCGGCGCGGTCGTCGCCTGACCCGCCACTGACGCCGCCCACCCGCAAGGGTGATCTTCACACCGCGCAAATCGAGTTGCTCGAGACGCTTAGTAGCTTCAACGAAGATGCGCCGCACGAAGATTGTCGCCACGATTGGGCCCGCCTCGCGGGAGCCGGAGACGTTGGCGCGGATGATCGAGGCCGGACTCGACGTCGCGAGGCTCAACTTCTCGCACGGCAACCGCGAGCTTCACGCCGAGAACGCCGACCGCATTCGCGCCGCCGCCAGCAGCGTCGGACGCCAGGTGGCGATTCTCCAGGACCTCCCGGGCCCGAAGCTGCGGATCGGCGCGCTCCAGGACGACCTCGCCGAGCTCAGGCCCGGCGAGAAGCTGGTTCTGCTGTGCGGCTCAACCGAGATCGGCAGCCAGACCAGGATGTCGGTCAGCTGGCCGGGCCTCGATCAGGCCGTCGACCCCGACGACGTCGTCTACCTCGCCGACGGGGCGATCCGGCTGCGCGTCCGCGACGTCCGCCCGGGCGAGATCGAGACGGCGGTCGAGGTCGGGGGCACCGTCGCGTCGCGTCAGGGGCTGAACATCCCAGGCTCGACGCGCGGCCTGGCGGCCGTGCCCGAGGAGGATCTCGACATGCTGCGCTTCGGCGAGCAGATCGGCGTCGACATCGTCGCGCTGTCGTTCGTGCGCACTGCCGATGACCTCAACTCGGTCCGCAAGCAGACGCGGCTGCCGCTGATCGCCAAGATCGAAAAGCCTCAGGCGGTCGACGACGCCGAGGAGATCATCCGCGCCGCCGACACGGTGATGGTGGCCCGCGGCGACCTCGGGATCGAGCTGCCGATCGAGGATGTCCCGATCGTTCAGAAGCAGCTGTTGCGGATCGCGGGCCGGCTCGCGCGGCCGTCGATCACCGCCACTCAGATGCTCGATTCGATGGTCGTCTCATCGCGCCCGACGCGGGCCGAGGTCGCCGACGTCGCCAACGCGATCCTCGACGGCACCGATGCCGTGATGCTCTCCCAGGAGACCGCGATCGGCTCCTTCCCCGTCGAGGCGGTGCAGATGATGGCGACGATCGCCGAGCGCACCGAGGCCGTGCTGCCATACCGCGAGTGGAACGAGGACCGAGTCAGGCGCGACGCGCGCGACCCGGCCTACACGGTCGCCTACGGCGCCTGTGCCGCGGCGCGTGACCTGGGCCTCGCGGCGCTGGTCGTGCCGACGTTGTCGGGCCGCTCGGCGCGGCTGATCTCGGCCCACCGCCCGTCGGTTCCGATCTACGCCCTCTCTCCGGGCAAGGAGACCGTCCGCCGATGCAGCGTCATGTGGGGGGTGCAGGCGAGCTCGATGCGCCGCCACGAGGTGACCGAGGAGCTGATCGCCGATGCCGCCCAGCGGGTCCTCGAGCTCGGCTGGGTCAAGCGGGGGCAGCGCGTCGGGATCACCGCCGGGCTGCCCAGCGGGCGACCGGGCACGACGAGCCTGTTCCAGGTCCAAGAGGTCTAGCCCGGTCAGGCGGCCGCAGCGGCGTAGAACTCGGCCTCCTGGCGGCCGAGCTCGGTTGCGGGTGGATCTGAGTAGAACCACTCGCGGGCGATCCGGTGAAAGTTGCCGACCGCGTACAGCTGCGAGATCACCGCCAGCGTCAGGACCTCCATCCGCCGGCCGAAGATGTGGTCCGGGGGAGCCGACTCGTGCCGCAGGTAGCCGAAGTACTCAGACCGGGGATCGCTCATGTCGATCAGCACCTGGGTCGCGTACTCGGGCGTCAGCTGGATCTCGCGGTCGCACGTGTACCACGACGTGGCGGCGCGGAAGTGCGCCAGCACCCGGTCGGGGTTGAACTTGTCGGGCTCGGGGAAGAAGCCGGTCTCGGTACCGAGGCGCATGATCGTGTCGGTGTCGCCCTCGATCACGGCGCGCGCGACGCTGATTTCGAGCTCGACCGCGCCCGGCGGCATCCGCTTGAAGAGGCCGAAGTCGAAGAACGCCATCCGCCCGTCGGCGAGCAGTTGGGAGTTGCCCGGGTGGGGATCGCCGGAGAACTGCCCGTGGCGGTACAGGCAGCCGAAGTAGAACCGGAACAGGGTCTCGCCGATCCGGTCGCGATCGTCCTGGGACCCGCGCTTGAGCTCCTCGAAGCCGATGCCCGCGCATGTACTCCGAGACCATGATCCGCTCGCGGGAGAGTGACGTGATCACCGCGGGGATGACGATGAACGGGTGGCCGCGGTAGATCCGCGACAGCGTGCGCTGATTCTGAGCCTCGAGCTCGTAGTCGAGCTCCTCCTGAATCCGGGAGCGGATCTCCTCGCCGATCGCCTTCGGGTCCATCCCCGGCGCGATCCGCTTCGCGAGCCGGAGAATCAGGCCGAGGTTCTGCATGTCGGCGCGCACGGCGGCGGCGACGCCCGGGTACTGGACCTTGACCGCGACCTCGCGGCCGTCCGTGAGCGTCGCGCGGTAGACCTGGCCGATCGACGCGGCCGCGATCGGCTCCTCGTCGAAGTCCTCGAACACGTCTGACAGCTTCTCGTCGAGCTCCTCCTCGATCACCTTGCGCATGTCCTTGAAGGTGACCGTCGGAGCCGCATCCCTGAGCTCGGCGAGCTTGCGCTGGAACTCCTCGCGGTACTCCTCGGGCACCATCCCGACGTCGAGGAAGGACAGCACCTGCCCGACCTTCATCGCCGCGCCCTTCATCGTTCCGAGCGCCGCGACGATCTGCTCGGCGGCCTCGATGTGACGGCGCTCGAGCGCCGCTTCACGACCCTGTGGCGTGCGGGCCACGTTGGCGGCGCGGGTTCCGGCCTGGCGGATTGCCTGCCCCGCCGCAAGGCCCCCGATCTTCGCCGTCCGCCCCACACGGGAGGTGGGGATCTTGTCCTTCGGCACCTTAGCCGGCCTGTTGCACCTGGGATCCGGGGACGATGTCGTCTGACCCGTCGGGCCACCGGACCCAGGCCTTGTGGCCGCCGTCGTAGTCGTCGCCGAGCAGGATCAGCGTCGCCTTCTCGCCCAGCGCCTCGCACGGAGCGTCGCCCTCGGGGTCCACGCCGCGCCAGATCCGCACGAACCGGTTGTGCTCGAGCTCGTCGGCGACGGTCGTCGGGTCGGTGTGGCCGGGATGGATTCGGGTCTCCGGCGGCAGCTTGAGGAGCTTGTCCATGATCGAGGTCTTCAGGTCCGCATAGGTCGTGTGGCCCGGAGCGCGGACTCCGCCGACCGAGCCCTTGAACAGCGTGTCGCCCGTGAACACGTCAGTTCCGTCGCACAGCAGCGAGAGCATCCCGGCCGTGTGGCCGGGAGTGTGGATCGGCTCGATCCGCAGCGCGCCGGACTCGATCGGCTGGTCCGGTTGCATCGTCCCGGTTGCGCCTGCGACCAGGTCGCGCTCGAGCGGGTGGATCAGGACCGGGATTCCGGGATACTGCTCGACCACGGTCTCGAGCTCGGCGACGTGGTCGTGGTGGTGGTGGGTGAGCAGGACGTGGGTCAGGTCGAGCTGACCGCGGTGCAGAAACTCCAGCAGCGGCTGCACCGGGCCGCCGGCATCAATCATCACCGCGTGGCCGCCGGGCTCATCGGCCACCAGGTAGGTGTTTGAGAGCCACCCGTCGCTCATCGAGCGTTCGACGATCACCCCAAGAGCGTATCGGGGTAGCCTGTGCGGTAGAGATGAGCCTGATCCACACCTGCTACCGGATCCTCGAGATCGATCGCTCGGTCGAGTTCTACAAGGCGCTCGGCTTTGATGAGATCGGCCGGATCCCGATCCGTGACGAGGCCACCAACGTGTTCATGGGCCTCCCCGACGATGGACCGGAGCCGCGGCTGGAGCTGACGTACAATCACGGCCGAACCGAGCCCTACGAGATCGGGACCGGTTATGGGCACATCGCGGTGTCGATCAGCGACATGGACTCGACGCTCGAGCGCCTCGCCGGCCAGGGAATCGAGCCCGAGCGGCCCCCGTACACGATTCGTGACGGCGGCAACCGGCTGTGCTTCGTGCGCGATCCAGACGGCTATCGCATCGAGTTGATCGAGCGCGACTGAGGAGCGGACGGAATGGTGGATACCGCAACGATGGGCAAGATCCTGGAACGATTCGCCCAGGGAGTCGCCGCCCACGATCGCGAGAACCCCGACCACACCAGCTGGGGGATCGGGATGGCCCATTTCGACATCGAGCGGCTCGGTCTCGAGGAGGGCGAGGAGATCCTGCCCGGGATTGTTCTTCAGGCCGACGGCGGCCAGACCAGCAACTTCCGCGTGCTCTGCGACGGTGAGCATGATGCCGAGGGAGTCGAGGAAGCCGAAGAGATGGTCGACGCGATCGCGTCGGAGGAGATCGAGGCGCCGATCTACATCGAGGGCCCGGCGGAGCCGATCCGGCCGCCGCTCTAGCCGACGCCGAAGCGCAGGCCATCGAGGCCGGCGCGCTGCGCGACGCGCTCGGCGAGCCATTGGACGGTCGGGCACGGCAAGCGGTGACGATCACCGGCGCGGAGCACCGCCCCGGCGATCGCGTCGAGCTCGGGCTCGCGGCCGGCGGCGATGTCGCGCTGCATCGAGGAGCCCAGCCCGGCGTGGGCCTGCTCGAGCTCGGCGAGCGTGTCAGCCGGGTCAATTGTCGCCCCGTCGGCGTTGGCGACCGCCGCGGTCTCGTTGACGGCGCCCTCGAGTGCCGACCGCCAGCGTGGATCGGAGCGGACGTAGCCGAGCGGGCGATCGCTGGCGCTGGTCGTCAGCGCGAGCGCGTTTAGCCGGGTCAGCTTCGACCACAGCACCTGGCGCTCGCTGCCACCGATTCTGACCGCAAGCCCCGCCGCGGCGATCGCATCGCGCAGGGCCGGTGTCAGCGCCGGATGATCCTCGGAGATGTCCACTCTCACCCCCGGGCTCGTCTGCACGATCTCCCCTGGCCGCGGATTGTCTGACTCAATCCGGATCACGCCGGCGGTGACGGGCGCAGGTTGGAGTGCCGAGCGCAGCGGGTCCATGTGCTCGAGTCCATTGAGCAGCGGCACGGTCAGACCCGGCGGCGCCTGGATCCGTGTCAACGCGGCCTGCAGGCCGTTGGCCTTCGTCGCGACCAGCAGGAATTGGACCGGGGTATCGAGTGCGGTCACCACCTCGGGCCGGGCCGTGAAGTCGCCAAGCAGGACGCTGCTGACCGACAGCCCCCGTTCGGCGATCAGAGTTGCCGTCGGCTCGCGCCCGACGACCACGACCTCGGCCCCTCCGTTCGCCAACGCCGCGGCGACGAAGCCGCCCACACCCCCGGGCCCGAGCACGGCGATACGCGCCATCGGCGGCTAGTGCCTCGGTCGCTCGCGCGCCGCCGCTCGGGCCTCTCGGTCGGCCTCGCGCGCGCGCTTGCCGGCCTCACGGGCCGCCTCGCGGGCCTCGCGAGCGGTCGCCCGGCTGCGGTCTCGCGCGTCGTTGAACGCCGTGCGCGCCTGCCTGAGCGCCTTGACCACCTGAGTCCGGGCCTCCTCGGCTGCCCTCGCCGCCTCGAGCGCCTGGGTCTTTGCCTTGGCGCCGCGGGCCAGCATGTTGAACGACCACAGCCCGGTCTCGAGCAGCCGTGCCGCACGCTCGAGGTCCGTGATCACCGCCGTGCGCAGGTCTTCGCCGCGCAGCCCGGCGTTGACGTGGCGGATCCTTGATTCGAACACGACGTCCGAGAGCCCGGCAAGCGCATGGCCGGCAATCATCGGCTCGGGGTCGTCGGGGTCGACCTCGGCCCGCTTGGCGAGCGCATCGCGGGCGACCACCGCCAGCCGGTCGTGGACCTCGAGCCACGCGGCGCGCAGCGCCGGGGTTGAATCGATCATCTCACCGTATGTGGGGATGAACGAGATCATCTCGTCGGGCACGTCCTGGAAGCGCCCGACGTCCTCCTTCAGCGCCCGGACGACGGCCTGGGTCAGCGACTCGTCCGGTTGCGGGTCACGCAGTGCCGCCGCGACGCGCTCGATCGTCTCGTCCGCGCCATCGAGGACCAGCGACTCCTTGGTCGGAAAGTAGTTGTAGACCGTCTTCTCCGAGACGCCGACGCGGTCGGCGACGTCCGCGACCTTGACGTTGTCGAACCCGTGCATCGCGAACAGGACCGTCGCGGCGTCCGAGATCAGCTGCCGCGTGATCCGGCGCTTGCGCTCGCGCAGCCCCTCGTTGGGATGCGTCTGACGGCGCCAGGTCTCGTGCGCACGGCGCATCTGGCGCATCAGCTCGGCGATGCTCTCGCCGAGCTCCTCGGAGACCAGCTGGTGCAGGACGTCATCGGCCTGCGCGTCACCCAGGGACTCGAGCTCGGTGCTGGGAGCGGGCTGCGCCGGCACGACCACCCCGTCGGGCTCCTGGACCGGCCCCGATGCGGCGCCGATTTCAGTCTGCTCGTCCATCAGATGAATTCCTCGTCTGCCACCGGTCTACATCTCCGAAGTCTACCAACGCAATCTTCACTTGCAGAATTGTTGCAGTCACTATACATTTACCGGCCATGACAATAACAACCGCAATCCAAACTCAGGGCCTGACCAAGCGCTTCGGCGAATTCGTCGCCGTCGATGACCTGGACCTGGAGGTCGAGGTGGGTACGGTCGTTTCCCTGCTGGGCCCCAACGGCGCCGGCAAGACGACCACCGTGCGCATGCTCGCCACTCTGCTGCGGCCCGACGGGGGGAGGGCGTGGGTCGCGGGTCACGATGTGGTCGCAGACGCGTCACGCGTCCGTGAGCTGATCTCGCTGACGGGACAGTTCGCCGCGCTCGACAGGAACCTCACTGCCCGCGAGAACCTGGTGCTGATGGCCCGGCTCCGTGGCCGCGGTCTACGTGGGGCGAAGGTCGTCGCCGATGACCTGATCGAGCGCTTCGACGCGGACGGTTTCAAGAACCGCCTCGTCAAGCAGCTGTCGGGAGGCGAGCGCCGACGGGTTGACCTGGCCGCCGGCCTGATCGACCGTCCCCACGTGCTCGTGCTCGACGAGCCGACGACCGGACTTGATCCACGCAGCCGCCAGGTTGTGTGGTCGACGATCCGCCAGCTCGTGCTCGACGGCGTGACGCTGCTGCTGACGACGCAGTATCTGGAAGAGGCGGACGCACTGTCGGACCGCGTCGTGTTGATCGACCATGGCCGCGAGGTGGCGGCCGGAACTCCGGCTGAGCTCAAGGCGCAGGTCGGTCAGCAGCGCGTCGATGTGATCGCGGCCGACGGCGCCGCCTTCGGCCAGCTGCTGGCGCTGCTGGACGGCCGCTTCGATGTCGAGCCCTTGACCGAACAGCGGACGATCTCGGTCGCTGCCCCCGACGAAGCCGCCGACCTGGCTCGCGTCGCCGACGCGATCGAGGCGTCGGGGATCGCGGTCGACGAGATCGCGTTGCGCCGTCCGACGCTCGATGACGCGTTCCTGGCGCTGACCGGACACACGACCGAGGCTGATGAGCCCGTAGGAGAGGAGGTCGCCGCATGAGTGCGATCGCAGCCACAGACATCGCAGTCCAAAACCGAACGCGCACCCGCCCGCTGCGGTTCGTGCGCGACACGTCACTGCTGACCGGGCGCAGCCTGCGGGCAATCCCGCGCGTGCCCGAGCGGCTGCTCGACGTCACGATCCAGCCGATCGTGTTCATCCTGCTGTTCCTGTACGTGTTCGGCTCGGCGATCCACGTGCCGGGGCTCAGCTACAAGGACTACATGTTCCCCGGGATCATCGGCCAGTCGCTCGCGTTCGGCGTCATCGGCGCCGGCGTGGCGACCGCCAACGACATGACCGAAGGAGTCATCGATCGCTTCCGCTCGATGCCGGTTAGCCGGCTGTCGATCATCAGCGGCCAGGTGATGGGCCAGTTCTTCGAGCAGGTGCTCGGGATGGTGATCGTCGTCAGCTTCGGGTTGATCCTCGGCTGGGATCCGAATCTGACATTCGCGCACGCGATCGAGCTGTTCGCGCTGATGGTGCTCGGCATATTCGCCTTCACCTGGTGCGGGGTGCTGCTCGGGATGCTCGTGCGCTCGCCCGATGCGATGCAGGGCGTCGGGTTCATCGTGATCTTCCCGCTCGCCTTCCTGGCCGGCACGTTCGTGCCGATCGCCGGCATGAACGCGGTGCCGCGGGCGATCGCGCAGTGGGATCCGATCTCGGCCCTCGTCGGCAGCGTGCGCTACCTCACCGAGGGCGTGCACTCCAGCGGCTCCTGGCAGCTCGACCACCCCGTGGTGGCAATGGTCGCGTGGTGCGTGGTACTGCTGGCGATCTGCGTGCCGTTGGCGCTGCGCCGCTTCAACCGGACGCTGGCGGCGTGACCGAAGTCATGGTCACGGGTCAGACGGGGCGCGGTTATGCTCGCGCCGATCGTGGCCCCGTCCCCCACCGCCACCGGCCCCCGTCAGGGCACCTACTCGATCGTCGCCCGTGACCGGGGTACGGGCGAGCTGGGCGCCGCGGTCCAGTCACATTGGTTTTCAGTCGGTCCGATCGTTCCATGGGCTCGCGCCGGCGTAGGCGCGGTGGCCACCCAGGCCAACGCGGAGGTCTCCTACGGACCGCTGGCACTCGAGCTGTTACACCAGGGTGCTCGGGCGCCGGAGGCGCTTGCGCAACTCCTGAAGGCCGACCCCGGTGCCGCCGCGCGACAGGTGGCGATCGTCGACAGCGCCGGCGCCGTGGCGGCACACACCGGTGAGCAGTGCATCGAGTTCGCCGGCGACTGTCAGCGGAGACGGAGTCTCCTGCCAGGCCAACATCATGGCGTCGCAGGACGTCTGGCCGGCGATGCTCGAGGCATTCAACGCAGCGGCGGGCTCGCTGACCGGCAGGTTGCTCGCTGCGCTCGAAGCCGCTGAGCGGGCCGGGGGCGACATCCGCGGCCGCCAGTCGGCGGCGATCCTGGTCGTGCCGGCGACCGGCAAGCCGTGGGACACGGTGATCTCGCTGCGAGTCGAAGACCATCCCGACCCGCTGGCCGAGCTGGCGCGGCTGGTCCGGCTGCATGACGCCTACGTGCTGGCCGGCCTCGGCGACCAGCGGGTCGCCGCCGGGGACCACGATCAGGCCGCGCTGCTCTATCTGCAGGCCTCAGAGCTTGCTCCCGAGAGCCACGAGCTGCGCTTCTGGGCTGGGCTCGGCGCCGCCCGGGCAGGGGACCTGGACGCGGCCGTGCAGCACGTCCGCGCTGCGATTGATGCGCAGCCGGGGTGGCGCGAGCTGCTCGGGCGCCTGACGGCCGAGCAGGCGCCGTCCGCGCAGGCGGTGCTGGAGCGGCTCGACGCGGCCTCGTAGCGCGGGGCTCCGGCGGGTTCGATGAGCACGCCCGGGCTCAGGGCTCCGGCGGGTTCGATGAGCACGCCCGGGCTCAGGGCTCCAGCGGGTCGATGAGCACGCCCGGGTTGAGCGCGCCGGCCGGGTCCACGCGCCCGCTTCGCGGCCTGCAAAGCGGCCGCAAACGGCGCCGGCCGCTGGCGGTCATACCACGGCCGGTGGTCGCGCCCGACCGCGTGGTGGTGGGTGATCGTGCCGCCACCGGCGAGGACCGCGTCACTTGCGGCGGCCTTGATCGCCGCCCATTGGTCGAGCTCCTCGCCGCGGTGGACCGGCGCGAGGATCGTGAAATACAGCGCCGGGCCGTCGGGGTAGACATGCGTGAACCGGCAGGTGACCGACCCGGTGGCGCAGATCTCGCGGACCGCGGCGGCCGTCGCCGTCAGCACATCGGTGTGGAAGCTCTCGAACCGGTCCCACGTGATCGAGGTCTCAAACGTCTCTGACAGGACGCCCATCGCGACGAACGTGTCGCGCAGGTAGGGCGCCTGCAGGAACGCCTGACGCCAGCTGCTGACCGCGTCCTCGCCCTCTCCGTTGTTAGAGCCGGAGCGGCGCTCGGCCACCTCATCCCAGGCGCCGCCGTAGTCGCCGCAGCACTCGAGCGCGAGCGCCATCGACGTCCCGGTCTCAAACCGGGGCGATTCGAACCCGAGCACGAGCACCGCAGCGGAGCCGTCCCCGGCGCGCGTGAGGGCCGCCTCGGCCGGGTCGATCAGGCGGCAGTTGGACGGGTGCAGGCCGGATTGGACGAGCGCGCGCACCGCGGTGGCTCCGGCCACGAAGTCAGGGAACCGGACGCCGACCGAGGAACGGAAGCGGGGGCGCTCGCGCACGCGGACCCACGCTTCGGAGATCACGCCGAGCGTGCCCTCGGACCCGATCAGCAGCCGGTCGGGCGACACCCCGGCGCCCGAGCCGGGCAGCCGGCGCGACTCCCACACACCCATCGGGGTCAGCGCGCGAACCGACTCGACGAGGTCGTCGATGTGCGTGTAGAGGGTCGCGAAGTGACCGCCGGCGCGGGTCGCGATCCAGCCGCCGAGGGTCGAGAACGCAAACGACTGGGGGAAGTGGCGCAGGGTGAGCCCGTGCTCGCGCAGCTGGTGTTCGAGCACCGGACCGGTCGCCCCGGCCTGGATCCGCGCCGCGAGCGACGTGCGGTCGACCTCGAGCACCCGGTCAAGCGCCTTGACGTCGATCGTCACGACGCCCTCGAAGCGATCGGCGTCAACCCGCGGTTCGACCCCGCCGACGACGCTCGTGCCGCCACCGAACGGGATCACCGCCGCGCCCGCCCCCAGCGCCCACTCGAGCACCGACTCGAGCTCCTGCTCGCTGCGCGGGTGCGCGACGACGTCGGGCGGGTGGTCAAAGTGGCCGCGGAAGGCCCGCACGACGTCGCGGTAGGAGCGCCCGTAGCCGTGCAGGGCGCGGTCATAGTCGTCGCTGGCGCAGAAGCCGGCGAGCGCCTCGGGCGCCGTCAACGCGGGCGCCGGCAGCGCGATGTCGTCGACCCCCACCGCCGGTTCGGGATCCGGCGAGCCGAAGCCGAGATGCTCGGACAAAAACGCTGCGGTGGACCGCAGCTCGTCGGGCGCCGGCTGCTCGTCCTCGTATCCCCAACCCCAGTGCTTGAGTCTGCGACCCACGCTGCGAGCCTACCCAGGTACGGTTTAGTCGTGGCGGTCGAGAACGGATTGATGGCGCGCGGCCCATGGGATCCCGCGAGCGTGCAGGCCTCATGGCTGGCTGAGCCGTTCGAGCCCGCCGCCAGCGCCGCCCAGGCCGCCGACGACGCGATCGACGAGCTCCGTCGCCGCGGATCGCCCAGCCATGACGGCTGGGCCGCCCGGCTTGAGAGCTTCGACGCGAATCCCGATCGCCTGACGATGGAGCTTCAGCCGGTTCGCTGGGCGCTGCGACTGCTGCCCGCGGACGCCGCCCAGAGCCTCTCGGCGATCTGTGTCGTCCGCGCGGCCGACGGCCGCTGGCTGGCAGGCAGGCGCGCCCTGTGGCTCGCGTCGTGGGCCGGCCGCTGGGCGCTCGGCGCGGGCGGCTCGGTCGAGGTCGACGAGAACCCCGCCGACACGATGCTCCGCGAGCTCGACGAGGAGTGGTCGGTGGTGCCCGACCGGCTCAGCGTCGAAGCGCTCGTCGGCCGCCCGAGCGGCGTCGTGCTGATCATCGGGATGGCCTGGCTGCCGGACGGAGCGTCGGTCACCCCCGATTCCGAGCACGACGAATACGCCTGGTGGCCGGCGCGCCCCGAGCAGTGGCCCGACGAGGCGGACGCGCCGCTGCGGCTGCTCGCCGGGACCCTTTCCACCGACGAATGAACTGGGAGACCTTCCGCAGGGTCGTCACCTTCCGCCGGCTCGAGGTGGTCTCATTCACTCACTCGTGCGTCTTTCTGGCGCTGCTGCTGTGCGCGTTCGTACTCGGCAAGCCCGAGCCGGCCACGTTCATCTTCGGGCTCGGTCACGGCCTGCTCTGGATCGGGATGTCGCTCGTCTGCATCGCCGCCGCCAAGGCCCGCGTGATCCCGTTCTGGCTCGCCGTGACGGTGGCGGTCCTGGGCGGGCTGGGACCGTTCTGCGGATCGGGCGCCTTCGTGATCGAAGAGCGCCGCCGCGCAGCCGTAGGACCCACGGGCACGCGTTAGAGTTGAGTACCAGAATGGCTGTTGACACCAGCACCGTTCAGGTCGTCATGCCCGCGATGGGCGACTCGGTGACCGAGGGGACGGTGCTCCAATGGAACAAGCAGGAAGGCGACGCGATCGCCGCCGACGAGACGCTGGTCGAAATCTCGACTGACAAGGTCGATGCCGAGGTCCCAGCACCCGTTTCGGGGACGGTCGTCAAGCTGCACGCCGCCGAGGGGGACACGGTGGTGGTCGGCGCGCTGCTGGCTGAGATCGTGACCGATGACCCGGCGGCCGCCGGCGGCGACGGCACGGGCAACGGCGCGGCCGTGGCGCCCGCGGTCGAGCCCGAGCAGGCTCAGCCCGAGCCGGCCGAGCCCGAACCGGCTGAGCCCGAGTCTCGCGATCTCGAGCCTGCGCCCGAAGCCCCCGCCCAGGCGATCGACATCGTCACCCCGACCGGCGGCGAGTCGGTCACCGAGGGCACCGTCCTCGAGTGGGCGGTCAAGGTCGGCGATCAGGTGCGCGAGGGCGACACGGTCGTCGAGATCTCGACCGACAAGGTCGACATGGAGCTGCCCGCCCCGACCGCCGGCACGATCACCGAGATCCTGGCCGAGGAGGGCGAGACGGTGACCGTCGGCCAGGTGATCGGGCGGATGACCGCGAACGCCGGCTCGACCGCGCCGCCCGCCACGCCGCCCTCGCCACCCGCCGCCCCGGCTGCCCCGGCCGACCCGGCCACCCCGCCCGCGACCGCCACGGCGCCCGTGCAAACCGACGCCAACGCCTCGCCGGTCGCCCGTCGAGTGGCCGCAGCCAACGGCGTCGACCTCTCCAACATCACCGGCACCGCCCGCGGCGGCCGGATCACCAAGTCAGACGTCCTGGCGGCCTCCAACGGCGCCGCCGCACCCGCCGTCGCCGGCGCACAGCTGATGAAGGGCGGTCCCGCGACCCTGGCGCGCTACATGGACCAGAGCCGCTCGATCCCGACGGCAACCTCGTTCAGGACGCTGACGGTCACCGTCCTTGACCAGCGGCGCAAGCAGCTCAAGGACGCCGGCCGCAAGGTCTCGTTCACGCACCTGATCGCGTACGCGATCGCCCGCGTCGCGACCGCTCAGATGCCGGTGATGGCGCACCATTTCGAGGAGATCGACGGCAAACCTCACCGGATCGACGACGGCGCGGTCAACCTCGGGCTGGCGGTCGACGTCGAGCGCAAGGATGGCTCGCGGACGCTGATGGTGCCCGTGATCCGCGATGCCGGCCGGTTGAGCTTTGAGGAGTTCCTCGCCGCCTACAACGCGCTGGTCGAGAAAGCGCGGAACAACACGCTGAGCGCCGACGATCTCGTCGGCGCCAACATCTCGCTCACCAATCCAGGCGGGATCGGCACGATCGCCTCGGTGCCGAGGCTGATGGTGGGTCAGGGCACGATCGTCGCGACCGGCTCAATCGCTTACCCACCGGGGCTCGAGAGCGTCGGCCCGTCGATCGGGGCCGAAAAGGTCATGACGATGACCTCGACCTACGACCACCGGGTGATCCAGGGTGCCGAGTCGGGGCGCTTCCTGGCCGGGATCGAGGCCCTCCTGCACGGCGAGGAGCAGTTCTACGAGCAGGTATTCGCCGACCTCGACGTCGAGCTGCCCGCGCTCCCGCAACCGCCACAGCCCGCGGCGCCCGCGGCGCCACCAGCCGCCCGGCCGGCCGCCGACGGGATGTTCGACGAGGCGCTGCTGCACGCCGTTCAGGCCGCGACCTCGCTGCTCAAGGCGCACCGCACGCACGGCCATCTCGCGGCGCGGCTGGACCCGCTCGGCCGCGAGTCCGAGGGCGACCCGGCGCTCGATCCCGAGCCGCTCGGCCTGACGCCGGAGCTGATGGCCAAGATCCCGGCTCACATCCTGCGCATGTACGTCGCCGGCGCCACGCTCGCGGAGGCGCTCCCTCACCTGCGCGAGACCTACTGCGGCACGATCGCCTACGAGATCGAGCACATCGCGTCGCACCGTCAGCGGCTGTGGCTGCGCGAGGCGATCGAGTCCGGCACCTTCCGCCAGCCGCTTCGGCCGGAGGAGCAGAAGGCGCTGCTCAAACGCCTGACCGAGGTCGATGCCTTCGAGCGCTTCATGCACAAGGCCTATCTGGGCCAGAAGCAGTTCTCGGTCGAGGGGCTCGACATGACCGTGCCGATGCTCGATGAGCTGATCCAGCTGTCGGCGACCCGCGGGGCACGCGAGGTTGTGATCGGGATGGCCCACCGCGGCCGCCTGAATGTGCTCGCCCACAACCTCGGCCGCCCCTATGAGTCGATCTTCGCCGAGTTCGAGGGCTCCTCGACGCTCGAGCCGATCACGACCCTGCCCCAGGGCGGCACCGGCGACGTCAAGTACCACCACGGCGCCCAGGGCTCCTACCAGCTGCCTGGTGGCGAGTCGATCATCGTCCGGCTGGAGTCAAACCCGTCCCACCTCGAGTTCGTCGCTCCGGTCGCCGCCGGCGCGACGCGCGCCGCGCAGACCACCCGTCAGGGTCCCCACGCACACCAGGACACCAACGCTGCGATGCCGGTCATCCTGCACGGCGACGCGGCGTTCCCCGGTCAGGGCGTGGTCGCCGAGACGCTCAACCTCCAGGCGCTCGACGGCTACACGGTCGGCGGGACGGTCCACCTGATCCAGAACAACCAGGTCGGCTTCACGACCGATCCCGACGACGCACGCTCGACGACCTGGGCGTCGGACCTGGCCAAGGGCTTCGATGTCCCGATCATCCACGTCAACGCCGACGACGTCGCCGCCTGCGTCTCCGCGGTTCGGCTCGCGTTCGCGTTCCGCCAGGAGTTCGGCCACGACGTGTTGATCGACCTGATCGGTTACCGCCGCTTCGGCCACAACGAGGCCGACGAACCGGCCTACACCCAGCCCGAGATGTACCAGGCGATCAAGAAGCACCCGTCGGTCCGCGAGGTGTTCGCGCGGCAGCTGATCGAGAAGGGGGTCGTGACCGAGCAGGAGTCGACCGAGATGACGGATGCGGTCTGGACGGTCCTCACCGAGCAGCACCACGAGCTCAAGGAGCGGATCTCATCGGCCAAGAGCGTCGAGCACTCGACCGGGGAGTATCAGCTCGACAGGACTCCTTCGCCGGAGGTCCGGACCGCTGTCGCGCTCGACCGGCTACAGGTCCTGGGCGAGGAGCTGCTGGCGGTTCCCGACGGCTTCAACGTCCATCCCAAGCTCGTCAAGCAGCTCGAGCAGCGCCGCGAGGCGATCGAGAGTGGCGACGGGATCGTCTGGGCGCACGCCGAATCGCTCGCGTTCGCGACGCTGCTGACCGAGGGGATCCCGATCCGGCTCACCGGCCAGGACACAGAGCGCGGCACCTTCAGTCAGCGCCATCTCGTCCTCCATGACCCCAAGACCGGCCAGGAGCATTGCGCGATGCAGCATCTGCCCGGGGCGCTGGCGCCGATGGAGCTGCACAACAGCCCGCTGTCGGAGATGGCCTGCGTCGGCTTTGAGTACGGCTACTCCCAGGAGGGCCCCGAGACGCTCGTGCTGTGGGAGGCCCAGTTCGGTGACTTCGTCAACGGCGCCCAGGTGATCATCGACCAGTTCATCGTCTCGGGCCTGGCCAAATGGGGCCAGACCTCGCGCCTGACGCTGCTGCTCCCGCACGGCTACGAGGGGTCGGGCCCCGAGCACTCCTCGGCGCGGCTCGAGCGCTTCCTGCAGCTCGCCGCCGAGGGCAACATCCGGGTCGCCAACCCGACGACCCCCGCCCAGTACTTCCACCTCCTACGCCGCCAGGCGCGGATCGCCAAGCAGAGGCCGCTGGTGATCATGACCCCCAAGAGCCTGCTCCGTCTCGGCCAGGCGAGCAGCACCCTCCAGGAGCTCGTCGAGGGACGGTTCAGGCCCGTACTCGCCGACCCTGACGCCGACTCCGAGCAGGTCACGAGGCTCGTGCTCTGCACCGGGAAGATCTACTACGACCTGATCGGCCATCCCGACCGCGTCAAGAATCCCGGCGTCGCGATCGGTCGTGTCGAGCTGCTGTACCCGTTCCCGCAGTCTGAACTGATGGAGCTGGTCGCGGGCTATCCCCGCCTCAAGGAGGTCGTCTGGGTCCAGGAGGAGCCGCGGAATATGGGTGCGCGGGCCTTCATGTCGCCACGCCTGCTCCAGGTGCTGCCGGAGAATCTGCAGTTCGGCTACATCGGCCGGCCGGAGCGGGCGGCGTCGGGCGAGGGGTACCCGATCGCCCATGCAACCGAACAGAACCGGATCGTCGCGACCGTGCTCGACGTGGCCCTGCCGCTGTCGCAGTACCCGCACAAGCTCCCCGGCGAACGCTGAGCCCGCGACGCGCGGCAACGCGCGATCCTGCTGGTCCGACGCATCCACGAACGACCCCGCGAGCGCAGCCGGGCCGCATTTGGCACCCTACCGGGTATCCGGTTTCGCAGAGACGGTTCCCGTCGCGACAATTCACGGCGTCATCTGGCCCCCAGCCTGGGGGTTCACGACATGGCGATCGACCTCGGCACGGCCAACACGCTGGTGTACGTGAGCGGTCGCGGCATCGTCGTGTCCGAGCCCTCGGTCGTCGCCTCTGACCTGGGGACCGGCACCGTGCACGCGGTCGGGCTCGACGCCGAGCGGATGATCGGCCGCACGCCCGCGACGATCTCCGCCACCAGGCCGCTGCGCCACGGTGTGATCGCCGACTTCGAGGTCACCGAGGAGATGTTGCGCTACTTCATCCGCAAGGTGCTCGACCGGCGGATGGCGCACCCACGGCTGATCGTCTGCGCGCCCTCGGGCGTCACCGAGGTCGAGAAGCGTGCCGTCGAGGAGGCGTCGCTTGCCGCGGGCGCTCGCCGCGTGCATCTGATCGAGGAGCCGATCGCGGCCGCGATCGGGGCCGGGCTGGAGATCGAGGAGCCGGTCGGCCGGCTGGTCGTCGACGTCGGCGGCGGCACCAGCGAGATGGCCGTGATCTCGCTCGGGGGGATCGTGATCTCACGCTCGGTGCGAGTCGGTGGCTATGAGATGGATGAGGCGATCGCGCACTACATCCGCGGCGTCTACCAGCTGGCGATCGGCTCGCGGACTGCTGAGACGATCAAGATCGAGGCCGCTACGGCGATCCCGATCAACGACGAGCGCGCGATCGAGGTGCGCGGCCGCCACTTGGTGACTGGCCTGCCGACCGCGATCGAGCTGCGCACCGAGGAGATCCGTGGGGCGATCGCCGGTCCCCTGCGCGAGATCCTGCAGGCGATCCGCGACACGCTCGAGCAGACTCCGCCGGAGCTGGCCAGTGACATCGCGCGTGACGGGATCCTGCTCGCCGGCGGCGGCACGCTGATCCGCGGCTTCGACGCGCTGGTCGCGTCCGAGACCGGGATGCCCGTCTACCGGGCCGACTCTCCGCTGACATGCGTAGCGGTCGGGTCAGGGCAGGCGCTGGCGCATCTGGACCAGCTCGGGGTCGCCCACCAACCGCGGCGGCTGCCGACGACGCCCGACTGGCGCACCGCCCAGTCCTGACGCTTGGCTGAGCCCCGGCGCTAGCCGTCGAACGCCGGTCGCCAGGTCCGCCGGAATGACTCGCGGACCAGTCCGACGCGCGCCAGCGCAGCCTCGATCGCGCATCCGGCGAGCAGCACCAGGAACGGATCGATCGGTTCTCGGAACCTCGGTGTCTCGACGTTGATGAAAACGACCGTGAGCGCCATCAACAGCGGGATCGCCCAGATCCAGCGCGGAGCCTCGCGTGCCGTGCGGGTCGCGATCCCGAGCGCCGCGACGATGCACAGCAGCCAGAACGAGATCACGCCAACGCCCGCGATCGGCACCCGGACGTCGATCGCATCGGCTGATGCGTGCCACGCGTACGTGCCCTCGATCTCGAACATCCGCAGCGTGTTGTGGTACGCGACCTCCAGCGGCGACAGCGGATGAGCGCCGATGTAGTGCAGCGCCTGTGATTCGAGCCTCGCGCTCAAGACGCGGCTCGGAGAGATTGCGGAGGTGGTGGCGGAGGTTGTTGTCCTCCGGGATCTTCCAGAAGAAGCGCCACTTGTAGGGGACCGCGCTGAACTCGGCCGATTGCGGGTTGTAGGTGCCGACGAGCGTGATTCCGGTCTCGTCTGAGACGGGGATGAAGTGGTGCAACTGGAGCGCGTTGCGGATCGTCCACGGCGCGATCGTGAGCACCGTCATGCCGACCAGCAACACCACCGCGCCCACGGGGCTCGCGCGCCGCGTGGCCTGCGGGGGCGGGTGGCGGCCGCCCTGACCGCGAGCGCCGGTGCTGCCGACTGTGACCTTCGAGTAGGCAATGGTCGACGGCGCTCTGCTGCGCGCGCGGGTCGCGGCAACGGCGGCGAACGCAAGCGGCAGCAGGATCACGAACGCGTTCTGGTGGGTGAGCGTCGCGAGACCCGTGAGCACGCCCGTCGCCGCAAGCCATGCGTAGGGGTGCTCGGACCGGCGCGCGCGCAGCGCGGTCCAGATCGCGGCGAGCATCAAGACGACCAGCAGGTTCTCTGCCACGAGCGTTCCCGACAGCTCGATCAGGACCGGATAGAGCGCGGCCAGCACCATGCAGACGAGCGCGACCGAGACTCCGAACGCCTCCAGCCCGACGAGCCCGACGAAGCCCACCGCGACCGTCCCGAGCACGGCCTGCGCGACGCGCGCGGGCTCGATCGCGGACTTGCCTGCTGCCGTATGGCCGTCGACGATGTCGACGGCCGCGAGGAAGTACGGGAAGCCAGGCGGGAAGTAGGCCGTCGGCCCCCGCGAACCGCCCGCACCCGAGCCCGGTTTGCTGCCGGTGTCGTAGTCGCCGGTGCGGGCGATCATCCCGCCAAGCCGGTTGTAGGTCCCGGCGTCGTTCACCGCCCGGTAGGAGGTGTTCTCGACGTAGGCGAACCTGATCGCGAATGCCGCGATCAGGATGACGGCGACCAGCGCCGCCCCGGCGCGCGATTTGGCCACGCGCTGAGGTTACGCGCAAAACCCGGGAGACGATCAGCTCTCGATCAAACGTCGAGTCGCGGTCCTGATCAGGTGATCCCGACGATTCCCGCGCAGACCCAGTTCGAGGCGCCGGCGCCGCCGTTCCAGATCCGCGTCGCGACCGCGTCCTGCTCGGCCTTGCTGGCCAGATAGGCGGCGGGCCCGGTGCCGTCGAACAGCTTCCAGGTCGAGGGGATGATCTGGTAATAGCCCGACGCGCCGGCGCTGTTGGGCGGCAGGTTCTGACCGCCCGATTCGCACAGCACGATCGAGTATGGGATCGCCCAGCCGCCCGAGGGCCCGAGCGCGGTCGGCGCGCGGCGGGGTCGACTGTGCCGCCGCCGCCGCTGCTGCCGCGGCCTGCTGGGCGTGGATGTGGGCGATCTTCGACTTGAGCTGGCTGGCGCGTGATTCGCTGGCCTGGAGCGCGAGCTGCTGGGCGTCGCGCGCCCGCTGCAGAGCCGCCTGCCGGGACTGCAAGAGCTCGTTCATTCCGGCCAGCGCACGTTCGCGAACGGCCTCCGCCGCCGTGATCCGGCGGTCCTTTGCTTCGAGCTTGGCGAGCCGCGCGGCGGCGTTGTCGGCGGCGCGTTTGTCGCGACGGGTGATCGTGATGATCGCCTGCTGCTGGTTCTCGGCGCGATTGAGGAACGCGATCTGCTCGAGCAGCTGGTTGAACCCCGCGGCGTTGAGCACGACCGTGACGAGGTCGGGGCTGCCGCCCTCGTAGCTCGACACGAGTTGGCGCGAGAGCAGCATCCGCGACCGGGCGAGCCGACGCCGGAGCTTGACCACCAGCGCCCGCTCGCGTTTGAGTGACGTGCTGACTCGCGCCAGCTCGCCGCGGTCGGATGCCAGTTGCTGCTGTACGGCGGCCTCGCGGCTCTGCACGAGCGAGATCTGGGTGTCGAGCGACGAGATCAGGGCCGACAGAGAGCCGAGGCTCGAATTGAGGTGCTGCTGGTGCGCCTGCTCGGAACCGAGCTGGGAGTTGAGCTGGCCGAGCGTGTCGGCTCGCGCCGGCGCCTGCCGGGCGCTGCCGGCGAACACGATCATGGCGGCGAGTGCGAGCGTCACGGCTGCAGTCACAACACGGCGGCTGAGGGTCATCGGGGTTCCGGGCGGCTGTCGGTGGTTCAGGCCCCGGACGACACGCGGGGTCAACGTTTGCCCGCAAATTGCGGGAAAAAGCGGCGGTCGCGCGACAGTATCAGGAACGCTGTTGCCCACGCTGGTTTGGGAAATATCCTGCCGGAATGGACTCTAGGCGGGCAGCGGCGATCCTTGACCGAGTCCGGGCCATCCCGGAGGGATTCGTCCGCACCTACGGCGACGTCTCACCTGGGGCACCACGGATGGCGGGAGCGGTGCTGAGCGTCTGCGATGACCCGACCGTCCCCTGGCATCGGATCGTTCGCGCCGACGGATCGCTCGCCAAGGGCCGCCGTCAGCGGCGGCTGCTCGAGCGCGAGGGTGTGCCGTTCAGCGGTGAACGCGTCTTGATGCGGGTAGCCCGGATCCCGGACCTAGCCCTCTGATGCCTTGATCTGGATCCAGCGCAAGATCACGTTCGCGCCCCGTCCGCGCGGCTTTCACCTCGTCACCGGTGAGGTGCTCGAGGCGCTCCCCGAGCTCCGTGGCCTGCGGGTCGGCTTCATGCAGCTGCTGATCCAGCACACGTCGGCATCGCTGGCGCTGAACGAGAACGCGTCACCGGATGTGCGGCGCGACTTCGAGACCTGGTTCAACGAAGTCGTGCCTGAGCGAGCGCGCTATTGGACGCACACGCTCGAGGGCGACGACGACATGCCCGCCCATATCAAGGCGGCCCTGCTGGGCCCGTCATTGATGTTGCCGGTGTCCGAGGGGCGCCTCGCGCTCGGGGTCTGGCAGGGCATCTACCTGTGCGAGCATCGCGACCGTGGCGGGTCGCGCAGCGTGGTGGCGACCGCCTGGGGTGAGGAGTGAAGGGCTCTTACTGACCCTTCCAGACCGGCGCGCGCTTCTCGGCGAACGCGGTCGCGCCCTCGCGGGCGTCCTGCGAGCTCATCACCGGCCCCGCGATCTCGTTCTGGCGGGCGAAGAACTCGGCCTCGGGCCAGTCAACCGACTCCTGCAGGATCTGCTTGCTGGCCGCGAGCGCGAGCGGCCCGTTGTGAGCGATCGTCTCGGCCAGCTCGAGCGCGGCCGCGAGCGCCTCGCCTGGCTCGGTCAGCCGGTTGACGAGCCCGAGCTCGTAACCTCGCTCGGCCAGGATCGGCTCGCCGGTCAGCGCCAGCTCCATCGCGATGTTGCGCGGCAGCACCCGTGGCAGCCGCAGCAGGCCACCCGCGGCAGCGACCAGCGAGCGCTTGACCTCCGGGATCCCGAGCTTCGCGCCGCGCGAGGCGACGATCAGGTCACACGAGAGCGCGACCTCGAGCCCGCCGGCGACGGCAAATCCCTCCACCGCCGCGATCAGCGGCTTGGCTGCGGCGCGGCGTGTGATCCCGGCGAAGCCACGACCCTCGACATGCGGTGACTCGCCCGCGACGAACGCCTTGAGGTCCATCCCGGCGCAGAACCCCTTGCCGGCGCCGGTGACGACCCCGATCGACAGCTCCGACTCGCGGTCGAGCTCGTCCATCGCTGCCGCGATCCCCTGTGCGAGCGCGGCGTTGACGGCGTTTCGCTGGTCGGGGCGGTTGAGCGTGACCACGAGCACGCGCCCGCGCCGCTCGGTCAGGACTGCATCTGAGGTCTCGGTCATGCGACGAACAGTTTCAGCTCTGGCTCACGCTCGCCGCGCAGCACTTGCAGGTCGACCTCGACGCATTCGATCTCACGCGCGGTAGCGAGCACATGGGCCTGCGGCTTGATCACCTGGGCGGCCAGCACTCCACGGCACTCGCCGAACGCCGGGTCCAGCCGGATCCGCTCCAGATAGCGGCTCAGCTGCTCGACGGCCTCGATGCCGGCGACCCGCTTGATCTCGACCGCCACCCAGCCGTCCTGCGCATCGCGGCACATCAGATCGACCGGGCCGATGTCCGTCGGCCATTCGCGCCGTATGAGCCGGAAGCCGTCGCCACACCATTCCGGCTGCTCGGCGAGCAGCTCCTGGAGATGGGCCTCGACCCCGTCCTTGGCCAGCGCGACGTCGGCCTCTGGCGAGCCCATCTCGTGTGTGACGTCCGACAGCACCTCCTCGAGCGCAATCTCGAGCCGATCCTCGCTCCTGCCGGCGCGCTTGCGAACGACGATCAGCTCAGGCGACTCCTCGAGCACGGTCGGCGGCGTCATCCAGTTCAGCGGCTTGACGCTCTGGCTGCCGTGGTCTGACCAGACCATGAACGTGCCGTCGGCCTTGAACATCAGCAGCCGCGTCGCCGAGTCCAGGAATGTGCTCAGCCGGCCGGAGTAGGTGATCGAGCAGCGGGCCACCATCAGGCGCATGACGAGACAGCCTAATGGCGGCTTCGGCGCTCAGCCCGCACGAAATCCGCCGAACGCGACATAGACTTGCAAACGACGATGCGCAGCCAACTGAGACCTCTGTTTGACCGGATCGTGATCAAGGAGCTCGATCCCGATCGAATCCGGCGTTCCGGGCTGCTCGTGCCGGCGGGTAGCGACGAGCCGCCACCCCAGCAGGGGATCGTGCTTGCCGTCGGCCCGGGGCTGGACTGGTGGGACCACGTCGGCGTCCGGATGCCGGTCAAGCCCGGTGACCACGTCGTGTTTCCGGCCTCGGCCGGCGCGTGGGTCGAGGTCGACGAGGAGCGGCTGCTCGTCTGCCGGGTCGGCGAGCTGCTCGGGGTGCTCGAGCCGGCGACCGAGTGTCCCGCGTGCGGGGGCCGGCCCCTGGCCGAGCATGAATCCTGCCCGGTCTGCGGGCGCGAGGGCTCGGTCACGTCGCCCTGACTGCGGTCAGGCCGCGCTGCCTACCGGTGAAGGCGCTTGTCGGCGGTCACGCCGCGCTGCGCTGCGAGAGCCCTCGCGGCGTCGCAGCCTCGACCCGTTCCAGCAGCTCGCTGACCTCTGGATCGGAGCCGAGCGACAACGCCCGCTTGCATGCCCGCTCGCACTCGGCGAGCCGGTCGGTGCGCGCGAGCGCGTGTGCGTAGGTCGACCAGGCGCGCATCGAGCTCGGCTCGATCGCCGTCGCCGCCTCGGCCGCCGAGACCTCGGCGCCGACGTCGCCCGCCAGGTGGTGGGCGAGCGCGAGGTCGAGCAGCCCCTCGACCGTCGGGCCGACCAGCCGCGCCCGCTCGAGCGCCGTGATCGCCCCCTCGCGGTCCATCAGCCGCAGCCGCAACCGCCCCAGGCGCTCCCAGGCCGACGCATCGGCGGGCGCTCGCTCGGCCGCCCGTTTGGCCGCATCGGCGGCGAGATCGAACGCGCCCATGTCCTCGTAGATTCGCGACGCGAACCGCTCGGGCGTCGGCCGGTCGGTATCGACGCGGGCCCAGTCACGGACCGTGCGCGCGGCTGCGGCCAGGTTGCGCGACTCCCAGAAGGCGACCGTCAGCAGCCGCAGCACGACCGGGTTGTCGGGCTCGGCGTCGCGCGCGTAGACGAGTCGCTGCGCGGCCAGCGCCGCATCCCCCTCTGCCAGCGCGTGCTGGGCGGCGGTCATGAATCGCTGCACGCGGTCGGCGGCCGGGTCGGGCTTGGAGAAGTCAACGAACTGAAGCGAGCCGGCGGGCACGGTGCGGACGCCGATCGAGAACAGGACCCGCGCCCACTGCTGGATGTCATCACCGTCGCCCGAGAAGTAGATCCCGCTCACGGTCCCGACGCCCCACTCGGGGTAGGAGAGACAGCGCGCGTACCGATGCACGACCGAGTGGTCGGGCACCCGGGAGCCGAACGGATCGTGGCGCGCGCGGTCCTCGGCCGCCGTCTGCTCGCGCTGCTCGGCCTCGTAGGCGCGGCGGCCCTCCTCGGCACGGGCCCTACGGGTCGCCGCGGCCGACACCTTGACCGCGTTGCGTGTGACCCGGCCACCCCGTGAGGTCTCCGCGAGCCGCTCGAGCTCGTCGGCTGCCTCATTGATCGCCTGCAGGTGGCGCTGGTGCTCGTGGCGCCTGCCCGCAGGGGCGATGTCGGGGTGCCAGCGCTTGGCCATCCGGCGTCGCGCCAGCTGCACCGCTCGCTTGTCGAACGGCGGTTCGAGCTCGAGCAACAGCAGTGCGCTTTCGACATCCAGAATGCGGGGCATGACCGCTCTACGTTAGCGACGCCGCCAAGCTATTCGGCGCGCCGTCCGGCTCTCGGACTGCAACAAATCCGTGCCAATCAGCCCAGCGCGGCGCGATCCTCGCCTAGCGTCGGCCGCCATGCAGTCAGCTCGCTCGGCAGCGCTTGGTGGGACGGCATCGCTGATCGCGGTTGGAGCCGTCGGAGCGTTCACTGCGGTGGTCGTCAGCGCGGCGCTGATCGCCGCCGTGCTCGCGGTTTCGAGCGCCGGCTCCCCTTGCGCCGGAACACCGAGCGGCGCGCCGGGCTCGGTCGCGCTCGGGCCCCCGGGGACCGGCCAGCGGGTCGGGGCGACCGAATACGGCGGGCCGGGCGACCCCAGCAGCGGCACGGTCGGCGCCTCGGGCGCGAACCTGCTCGAGCACCCCGACAGCTACGCCGAGCTGGGCGGCACCACGTTCGAGACCGCAACCGCGATGGGCGGGCTGCCGTACATGACCCCGCTGCGGATCACCTGGGGCCATCACTCGGCGGTCGCCTACAAACGCGACTTCGGACTCGGCGGCGGCCCGATCGCCGGGCTGCCGCGGGTGATCGACCTGTGGTGGGAATTCGCGAGCGCGCTCGGGATCCCGTACGAGCACGGCGAGTGGTCGGGGCCGGTGACGATCTCGCGTCCGCCGCCGGCGGGCGCTGGGAACGTCCTGGCGCAGACGGCGCCTGCGGCTGGCGCGGTCGCGGTCGGGGTATCGGTCTCAGGCCAGTGCGATCAATCGTCGGACCCGGCGGCCGGCGTCCCGCTGAGCCGCGGCCGGCGGGCGCAGCTGCTCCCGGACGGGCGCGCGTCTGCGCCGGCATCAGCTCCGGCCGCGATCAAGGGGATCATCGCGGCCGGCAATCAGATCGTCGGCAAGCCGTATCTGTACGGCGGCGGTCATGGGCTGCCGCTTGATCAGGTCGCCGGCGCGTATGACTGCTCGAGCAGCGTCGAGCACCTCCTCTACGGCGGCCGGCTGCTGCCGGTCGAGTACGACGCCGCCTCGGGAACGCTCGAATCGTTCGGGCTGCCCGGTCCGGGGCGCTGGGTGACGATCTACGCGAGCGCCGATCACGTGTTCATGTATGTCGCCGGGTTGCGGTGGGATACCCACAATGCAGCCGGGCCCCAGGATGGGAGCGCTGGGATCGGTTGGCATCCGCTCGTCCGCAGCTCGGCCGGGTTCGTGGTCCGCCATCCGAGGGGCCTGTAGGCGGTGCGCGCGGCGGGCGCCTCCGGCGATCGCGCTCGCGGCGGCGATCGCGCTCGGCGGCTGCTCGGCGCTCTCGGTCGGCTCGCGTACGACCGGCACGGCGGCGAGCTCGAGCTCGGACGCGGCCAAGGTCGCCCAGGCAGACCGCACCCACGAGTATCCAACCCCGGCGGCGCGACAGGTCGCAGCCGGATTCACCGACCCTGCGGTCGCGGTCACGACGTTCGCGACCGCCTACATCAACTGGACCTCGCGCACGATCGCCCAACGGATGCGCGCGCTGGCGACGATCAGCGTCGGGCAGGCAAGGGCGGCGGTGGCGCTGCTCGCGTCGCAGAGCGCCCAGGACTACGAGCTGCGCCGCGGCGGGATCGCGAACTCGGGCACGGTCAGAGCGGTCGCGCCGGTCAGGGGCGCCGGGCACGAGTACGCGGTGGTGACAGTCGAACGGACGACCGCCACCAACACGTCCGCCTACGACGGCCTGCGGCCCGCGTGGCACCTGGCGCTCGCGACGGTCGCGCGCGTGCGAGGCGGGGGGTGGGCGGTCAGCTCGTGGCAGCCCGAGAGCTGACAGCGCCCGGGGACCGGCGCTGCCGGGGGCCGGCGCTGCTCGCGGGGGCCGGCGCCGCCCGCGGCCGGGCCCGCCGGACCCCTGCGCTCAGTGCGCGATGACGTTGAGCGCCACCGCGATCCCGAAGCAGACGACGGCCGCGGTCCGCAGCCACCACCCCGTCCACGGTGTCTGCCGTTCGGTGACCATCCCGGCGATCGCGGCGATCATGCAGATCACAGCGACCGTCGCGAACAGCACTGACAGGACCCGCAGCATGGGCTCACGCCCTCCACGGGCGGCGGATCTCAAGCTGCCGCCGACCAAAACCCGCTATCAAATGGTGCTGATCCGCCTGATCCATATGCTCCTGCGAGTGCCATGGTCGCCTACTCACCGAAATTAAGCGAAAAGGTTCACACCACTGATGAATTCAACTGAGACCGAGTTTCTGTTCACCTCGGAGTCGGTCACCGAGGGGCATCCCGACAAGATCGCCGACCAGATCTCAGATGGCGTGCTTGACGCCGTGCTGCGTGACGATCCCGCCGGGCGGGTGGCATGCGAGACGTTGGTGAACACCGGCCTGGTTGTCGTCTCGGGCGAGATCACGACTGAGACCTACGTTGACATTCAGGAGATCGCGCGCGGCACGATCAAGCGGATCGGCTACACCGACGCGGCGTTCGGGTTTGACTGGAAGACGTGCGCGGTGCTCAACACGATCGACAAGCAGTCTCCGGATATCGCTCAAGGCGTTGACGCGGCGTTTGAGACTCGTTCGGGCTCGGGCGACGACGATGAGCTCGACGTCGCCGGGGCCGGTGACCAGGGGATGATGTTCGGCTATGCGTCCAACGAGACGCCCGAGCTGATGCCGCTGCCGATCGCGCTCGCGCACCGGCTCGCGCGCCGGCTGGCACAGGTTCGCAAGGACGGGATGCTGCCCTACCTGCGCCCCGACGGCAAGACTCAGGTCAGCGTCCGCTATGTCGGCGGCCGGCCGGTCGGGGTCGAGAAGCTCTTGATCTCCAGCCAGCATGAGGAGGGCGCCGAGTCGCGGATCCGGGCCGACCTGTGGGAGCACGTGGTCACTCAGGTGGTGCCGGCTGAGCTGTATGACGCGCGGGAGCTCGAGCGCAGTTTCCTGGTCAATCCGACCGGACGGTTTGTGATCGGCGGCCCGATGGGCGACTGCGGGCTGACCGGTCGCAAGATCATCGTCGACACCTACGGCGGCATGGCGCGCCACGGCGGCGGCGCGTTCTCGGGCAAGGACCCCTCGAAGGTCGACCGCTCGGCCGCCTACGCGGCCCGCTACGTGGCCAAGAACCTGGTCGCCGCCGAGCTCGCGGATCGTCTCGAGCTGCAGGTCGCCTACGCGATCGGGGTCGCGCGGCCGGTATCGGTGATGGTCGAGACGTTCGGGACCGAGAAGATCTCGCGTTCGAAGATCCTGGAGCTGGTCTCCGAGCATTTCGACCTGCGCCCGGGGGCGTTTCGCCACTACCTGAGGCTGCACCGGCCGATCTATCAGAAGACCGCCGCCTACGGCCATTTCGGTCGCGAGGACGCCGACTTCACCTGGGAGCGCACCGACAAGGTCGACGAGCTCAGGGCCGCAGCCGGGCTGGCCGTCACCACCGGTTAGCTGACGCTCTCGCGGCGGGGCTGGGCTACCGGCCGCCCACCGCGGCCGCCGCCTCGTCGAGGCGGTCATCGCCCCAGAACGTCCGCCCGTCGACGACGACCGTCGGCACCCCGAACACCCCGAACGACATCGCCTCGTCGTGGGCCGCTCGGACGGCGTCCTTGATCTCGGGCTCCTGCACCGCGGCCGCGACCCGCTCGCGATCAAGACCGGCTCGCTCGGCGGCCGCCTGAACGGTCGCGGGCTCGCCCAGATCGCCCCCTTCGAGAAACGAGAGTCGCATCGCGGCGAGCGCGAACGGTCGCAGCAGTCCCTCGCGGTCGGCGAACGCCATCGCCCGTGCGACCAGCACGTCGTTGGTGGGCCACGGATCCGGCCACACGATCGGCCCGAGGCCATGGGCGGCGGTGCGCGCGTCACAGTCGGCGATCCCGGCCTCGCGACGATCGGTCAGCCCCCAGGTGCCGCGATCGTTGGCTCTGAACAGGGCGCCCGCGAACACGGGCCGCCAGCGGGCGTGTCCGATCAGCTCGTCGATTCGCTCGGCGGCGAACCACGAATACGGCGACATCGCGCCGAAGAAGAACAGCGGACGGTCCACAAGCGCAAAGGCTAAGTCGTTCGTATGCTGGGAGGTCGTGTCCGCCCAGTACATCTTCACCACTCACCGGCTCTCGCGCCGTTATCCGCCCGACCGCGAGGTGCTGGCCGACATCTCGCTCTCGTTCCTGCCCGGGGCGAAGATCGGCGTGCTCGGCTACAACGGCGCCGGCAAGTCGACCCTGCTCAAGATCATGGCGGGGCTCGACACCGAGTTCGATGGCGTTGCCCAGCTGGCGCCCAACGCCACCGTCGGACTGCTCGAGCAGGAGCCCGCGCTCGACGAGAGCAAGGACGTCCGCGGCAACGTCACAGACGGCGTGGCCGAGATACAGGCGCTGCTGGACCGCTTCAACGAGCTGTCGATGAACTACAGCGACGAGACCGCCGACGAGTTCGCGCGCGTCCAGGAGCAGATTGACGCGGTCGACGGCTGGAACCTCGACACGACGCTCGAGATCGCGATGGATGCCCTGCGCTGCCCGCCCGGCGACGCCGAGGTCTCCAAGCTCTCCGGCGGCGAACGACGCCGCGTCGCGCTCTGCCGGCTGCTGCTGCGCCAGCCCGACCTGCTGTTGCTCGATGAGCCGACCAACCATCTCGACGCGGAGTCGGTCGCCTGGCTCGAGCAGCACCTGCGCGACTACCGCGGCACGATCGTGGCCGTCACCCACGACCGCTACTTCCTCGACAACGTTGCGGGCTGGATACTCGAGCTCGACCGCGGGCACGGGATCCCTTACCAGGGCAACTACTCGGGCTGGCTGGAGCAGAAGCGCGCTCGGTTGGAGACCGAGGCCAAACAGGAGACCGCGCGGCGCAAGACGATCGATCAGGAGCTCGAGTGGGTGCGGCTCAACGCCAGCGCCCGGCGCAACAAGCCCAAGGCGCGTCTGAACGCATACGAGGCGCTGCTCGCCCAGGACCGCAACGTCAAGCTCGACCAGGTCCAGATCCACATCCCGGCCGGACCGCGACTCGGTGACGTGGTCGTTGAGGCCGAGGCCCTGCGCAAGGCCTACGGCGACCGCCTGCTGATCGACGACCTCAACTTCAAGCTGCCGCGCGGCGGGATCGTCGGCGTGATCGGTCCCAACGGCGCCGGCAAGACGACGCTGCTGCGGATGATCACGGGCCAGGAGCAGCCCGACGAGGGGGCCCTGAGGCTCGGCGAGACCGTGCAGCTCGCCTACGTCGACCAGTCACGCGACGCGCTCGACCCAGACAAGAACGTCTGGGAGGAGATCTCGGGCGGCGTCGACCAGATCCCGCTCGGCGACCGGACGGTCAACAGCCGCGCCTACGTGGCCGGGTTCAACTTCAAGGGCACCGACCAGCAGGCAAAGGTCGCCAAGCTCTCCGGCGGAGAGCGCAACCGGCTCCATCTGGCCAAGCTCCTGCGGACCGGCGGCAATCTGCTGCTGCTCGACGAGCCGACCAACGACCTCGACGTTGACACGCTGCGAGCGCTCGAGGAGGCGCTGCTGTCGTTCGCCGGCTGCGCGGTGGTCGTCTCCCACGATCGGTGGTTCCTGGACCGAATCGCCACCCACGTGCTGGCGTTCGAGGGCGACTCGCAGGTGCGCTGGTTTGAGGGCAACTTCGAGGCCTACGAGTCATTCCGCCACGAGCAGCTCGGGGCCGAGGCCGACCGGCCGCACCGGATCACCTACAAGAAGCTCGTCCGCGGCTAGCTGGGCCCGCTGGAGTCGGCTGGGGTCGGCTGGCTGGGGGGCTGGATGGGGGGCTGATGGGGCTCGGCTCCGGGCGGCTGGGCCAGGGGCCCTGCCCGCCCCCTGCAGAACGTGACAAACCCGTCCGCCGGTATCGGGGTTTGTCGCAAACCGCGTGGATCTCGACGCGATTTGCGACAAATCCGGTTGGGCGCGCGCGATTTGTCACGTCTTGCATGGCCGTCAGGGCAACCGCCCGCGTGCGGTCAGCGCACCCGCCCGCACCCACCCCTCTCGAAGCCCAAGACGCGCTCCCGTGTCCGAAAGGTAGAGTCGGGCCCATGCCCCCCTCCAAAGCGGTGCTGATCACCGGCTGCTCCTCGGGGATCGGCCACGCGACTGCGCAGCGGCTCAATGCCGACGGCTGGAAGGTGTACGCGAGCGCCCGCCGCACCGAGGCGATCGCCGACCTCGCTGCCGCCGGCTGCAAGACGCTCGCGCTCGACGTCAGCGACGAGCAGTCGATGAGCGCGGCGGTCACGCGGGTGACCGGTGCCGAGGGAGCGGTCGGCGTGCTGATCAACAACGCCGGCTACAGCCAGTCGGGCGCGGTCGAGTCGGTCGCTCCCGAGGCGCTGCGCAAGCAGTTCGAGACCAACGTGTTCGGGTTGGTCAGGATGTGTCAGCTGGCGTTGCCCGCGATGCGCGGCCAGGGCTGGGGCAAGATCGTCAACATCGGCTCGATGGGCGGCCGCCTCGTGTTCCCCGGCGGCGGCGTCTACCACGCGACCAAGTACGCGGTCGAGGCGCTCAGTGACGCGCTGCGATTCGAGGTCCGCGGCTTTGGGGTCGACGTGATCCTAATCGAGCCGGGGCTGATCACGACCCGATTCGGCGAGGTCGCGTCAGGCTCGGTCGACGAAGGCGCCGCCGATGACGACGGTCCGTACCGAGACTTCAACCGGCACGTGGCGCGCGTGACAAGCGAGGCCTACGAGGGCCCGATGGCCAAGCTGGGCGGCCCGCCCGAGAAGGTGGCGGCCACGATCGCCGACGCGCTCAACTCGCACCGCCCCAAGGCGCGCTATCAGGTCACGCCGAGCGCGCACCTGCTGATCGGGCAACGGCGGATCACGCCGGACCGCGTCTGGGATCTGATGATGCGCTCTCAGTTCCCGACGCCGAAGCCCTGACGCGCGGCGCTACACGGCGGCGTCCAGCGCCGCGCGCAGCTCGTGCCCATCGGCCGCGACGGCGTCGGCATCTCCCAGCTCGTCAACGGCGAACGGGCCCGTGGCGACCGCGAAGCAGCGCAGCTCGTCTGCCCGCGCGCAGGCGATGTCCCGCGGCGTGTCACCGATCACGATCGTCTGCTCGCGCGGGTACGGAACGCCGTTGCACCCCGCCCGGCGGCGGGCGATCCCCGGCAGCGCGGCGCGGTCCTCGGCATCGGAGCCGAAACCACCCTGGCCGGGTGGGAAGTGGTGGCCAACACCGGCCCTCCCGAGCTTCAGCCGCGCGACCGGCTCGTAGTTGCCCGTCACAAGCGAAAGCCGGGCCCCGTCGAGCGTCGTAAGCCACTCGAGCAGTTCCGCGATCCCGGGCAGCACGCGGTCGGCCAATGACGGCGGACAGAGCTCGGCATACATCCGGCAGCACTCAGCCCGCACGTCGTCGGCGCGCTCGTCGATCTGCAGCGCGGACACGCCCGCCTGCAGCAGCAGTCCGCGCGCGATCTCGCCGTCGGTCCTGCCGGCGGGCGGGAACGGGCTCTTCAGCTTCGATGCGTCGACGCCGTGAACCTCGAGCAGCGCCGCGTGCAGGGCGTCGCGGTGAGCGGCGGTGGCCAAGCCGACCAGCGTGCCGTCGATGTCAAACAGCAGCAGCGTGGCCGTCGGCGCGCCGGGCTCAGCGCTCAAACGACATGCCCGGCGTCAGCTTCTGCGCGAACGCGGCGATCAGCTTGGCGGCGTTCTCGATGTCCGGTATCGACACGAGCTCGACCGGCGAGTGCATGTATCGCAGCGGGACTGACACGATCCCGGTCGGGATGCCGGCCCGCGAGATGTGCACCGCGTCGGCATCGGTCCCGGTCATCCGGCCCAGTGATTCGACCGAGAACGCGATCCCTTCCTGCTCGCCGGTCTCATAGAGAAGCTCGGTCACCTTCGGGTGCAACACCGTTCCGCGAGCGATGACCGGGCCGGAGCCGAGTGGATGCTTGGTGATCGGGCCGAGATCGACGCCCGGCTGATCGGTCGCGTGCGTGACATCGACGACGACGGCCAGGTCTGGCTCGAGCGCGAACGCGCTCGTTCGCGCGCCGGCGAAGGTGGTCTCCTCCTGCACGACCGCCAGCGCGAGCACGTCGCCCGGGGCACGGCCGGCCTCGGCCACGAGCCGGGCGGCCTCAGCGGCGACGTAGCACCCGATCCGGTTGTCGAGCGCGCGCGACACGAGCCGATCATTGGGCAGCACCACCGGTTCGGCGTCGATCACGCCGGCGTCCCCGACCCGCACCATCTCGCGAGCCTCGTCGCCGTCCTTGGCACCGATGTCGATGTGGAGGTCCTTGATCGGCGGCGCCTTCTCGCGATCGGCGCCCCTGATCAGGTGGATCGGCTTGCGGCCGATCACGCCCGGGACCGAGCCGTCGCGCGTCGCGATCCGGACACGTTGGCCGATCAGCACCACCGGATCCCAGCCACCGACCTCGCCGAAGTGCAGGTAGCCGTCATCGTCGATGTGCGTCACGTGGACACCGATCTCGTCGATGTGGCCGATGATCGCCAGCGCCGGGCCGTCGGCCGTCCCCTTGACGCGAGCCATCGACGAGCCGACGTGGTCGCCACGGACCTCGTCTGCGAACTCAGAGCAGGCCTCGCGCCAGACCTCAGCAGGGCCGGTCTCACGCCCCGAGGGGCCGGCCACGGTGAGCAGCCGTTGCAGCAATTCTGGGGTTGACATGGCCCGGAAGGCTATTGGACGCGTGCGGTCCGCGGCACGCCCTACCGCGCCTTGTTCAGCAGTTCGCGCAGGACGTACTGCAGGATGCCGCCGTGGTGGTAGTAGTGCTGCTCCTTGGGCGTGTCGATCCGGACCGTCACCTCGAACTCCCGCCCGTCGGCGCTCACGGCCAGCGTCCGCGGGATCTCGTCGGCGCCGGCGATCCCTGCGATCGTGAACTTCTCGTCGCCGGTCAGGCCGAGTGAATCGACCGAGTCGCCGTCAGCGAACTGGAGTGGCAGCACCCCCATCCCGACGAGGTTTGAGCGGTGGATGCGCTCGAAGCTCTGCGCGATCACCGCCCGCACCCCGAGCAACTTGGTGCCCTTCGCCGCCCAGTCGCGGGACGAGCCCGAGCCGTACTCCTTGCCGGCCAGCACGATCAGCGGCACGTGGTTTTCGATGTAGCGCATCGCGGCGTCATAGATCGACAGCTCCTCGCCCGACCCGTCGCTCAGATAACGGGTCACGCCGCCCTCGGTGCCGGGCGCGAGCAGGTTGCGCAGCCGGATGTTGGCGAACGTGCCGCGCATCATCACCTCGTGGTTGCCGCGCCGTGAGCCGTAGGAGTTGAAGTCACGCGACTCGACGTGGTTGGCGTTGAGGTACTTGGCGGCCGGGCCGTCGCGCCGGATCGAGCCGGCGGGGGAAATGTGGTCGGTGGTGACGCTGTCACCGAGGATCGCGAGCACGCGGGCGTCGATGATGTCCTCGAGCGGTTCGGGCTCGCGGGGCAGGTCGTCGAAGAAGGGCGGCTTGCGCACGTAGGTCGAGCGCTCGTCCCATTCAAAGCTGTCGCCGGTCGGGACCTCGAGCGAGTTCCAGCGCTCGTCGCCCTCGAACACCTCGCCGTAGCTGCGGCGGAACATGTCCGACCGGACGGCGTCCTCGATCGTCTGCGCGACCTCTCTGGCGTCGGGCCAGATGTCCTTGAGGTAGATCGGCTCGCCGCGGCGCCCTTCGCCGAGCGGCTCGTCGTAGAGGTCGATGTCCATCGTCCCGGCGAGCGCGTAGGCGACGCACAGCGGGGGCGAAGCAAGGTAGTTCATCCGCACGTCCGGATTGATCCGGCCCTCGAAGTTGCGGTTGCCCGACAGCACCGAGACGACCGCGAGGTCCTCGGCGTTGACGACGTCTGAGATCTCCTGCGGGAGCGGGCCGCTGTTGCCGATGCAGGTGGTGCAGCCGTAGCCGACGAGGTTGAAGCCGAGCTCGTCGAGATACTCGGTCAGCCCCGCACGATCGAGGTACTCCGTGACGACCTTCGATCCGGGGGCGAGCGAGGTCTTGACCCACGGCTTGACCCGCAGGCCGGCCTGGACGGCGTTCCGTGCCAGGATGCCGGCGCCGAGCATGACCGACGGATTCGACGTGTTGGTGCAGCTCGTGATCGCGGCGATCACGACGTGGCCGTGGTCGAGCTCGGTCTCGGTCCCGTCCGCGAGCGTGACCGGCGTCCGGCACTCCTTGCGCTCAGCCACCTGGGTGCCGCCGGTGCCGCCGGTCGGGGCGTGACCGTAGCCGTTGGGAACGTGGGTCGAGATCGGGTCCGAGGCCGGGAACGTGTCGGCGATCGCCTCGTCCTCTTCGTCGTCGTCGGGCAGCATCCCATCGAGCGCCATCCGGAAGGCGGGCTTTGACTCGGTCAGCGAGACGCGGTCCTGCGGCCGCTTGGGGCCGGCGATGCTCGGAACCACCTCGCCGAGGTCGAGCTCGATCTGGTCGCTGAAGGTCGGCTCCTCGGAGTCCTCGTCGTGCCACAGGCCCTGCGCACGCGCGTAGGCCTCGACCAGCTCGAGCCGTTCCGGCGCGCGGCCCGAGAACTCGAGATAGCGGATCGTCTCGGCGTCAATCGGGAAGATCGCGCAGGTGGACCCGAACTCAGGCGACATGTTGCCGATCGTCGCGCGATCGGCGAGCGGCAGCGCGGCCAGCCCGGCGCCGTAGAACTCGACGAACTTGCCGACCACACCGCGCTCGCGCAGGCGTTCGGTGACGGTCAGCACGAGGTCGGTCGCGGTCGCCCCCTCGTGCAGCTCGCCGATCAGCTTGAAGCCGAGTACCTGCGGGATCAGCATCGACATTGGCTGCCCGAGCATCGCCGCCTCCGCCTCGATGCCGCCGACGCCCCAGCCGAGCACGCCGAGGCCGTTGACCATCGTCGTATGCGAGTCGGTGCCGACCAGGGTGTCGGGATATGCGAGCGGGGGGCTCGTGCGGTCGTCGGTGAACACGACCCGCGCCAGGTACTCGAGGTTGACCTGGTGGACGATTCCGGTGTCGGGCGGGACGACGCTGAAATTGGCAAACGCGCCCTGGCCCCAGCGCAGGAACGCGTAGCGCTCCTTGTTGCGCTCGAATTCGAGCTCGGCATTGCGCTGAAAGGCGCTTGCCGAGCCGTACGCATCGACCTGGACCGAGTGGTCGATCACCAGCTCGGCCGGGACGAGCGGGTTGATCGCGCTGACATCGCCGCCGAGCTCGCGCATCGCATCGCGCATCGCGGCGAGGTCGACGACCGCGGGCACGCCGGTGAAGTCCTGCATGATCACCCGCGCGGGCGTGAAGGCGATCTCGATGCTGGGCTCGTCGGCGGCGTTCCAGGTTGCCAGCGCCTCCACGTCGGCGGCCCGGACGAGGTCACCGTCCTCGTTGCGGAGCAGGTTCTCGAGCAGGATCTTGAGCGAGAACGGCAGGCGGGCGACGTCGTAGCGGGATTGGAGCGCGTCGAGCCGGAAGATCTCAAACGCGCGCTCGCCGACGCGCAGTTCGGCGCGCGCATCGAAGCTGTTGTTGGAGGACATCTCGGAACTCCTGATCTCAGAGGGGACTCCTACTTTAGGGGCGCATGCGCCCCGGCACGGTGCCGCCCCGGGGATCGCTCCTGCGCTCGTCTTAGCGACGTCTTCGGTGCACCTTGCGCCCGCCGTCGATCGTGATGGGCAACTGGAGCTCGAGTCCACTCGGAGACCGTCACATGTCGATCATCAGCCTCTTGCTCGCCGGCCTGGCCGCAGCGGCGGCCGGCCTCGCGGCTGCCGGCGTCTACACCGAAGCCCACCGGGTCGCGGATCAGCCATGACCGCGTTCTCAGCTTTCTCTTACACGCTTCCCGCATCCTTGCGCGCTGACGATGAGCTCTGAGTCGGCCAGCTATCGCGCCTGGCCCCGCTCGCAGCGGGCGGGCTCCCGATCGCCCGCGTCCAGGCTGCACTGGGTTCGCGCCCGGCCGGAGCTTGCGGGGCTGCTCGCGATCGCCGCGCTGCTCAACCTCTGGGGGCTGAGCATCAATGGCTGGGCCAACACGTACTACGCGGCCGCCGTGCGCTCGATGAGCACGAGCTGGCACGACTTCCTCTACGCGGCGATGGACAAGACCGGGCTGATGACGGTCGACAAGCCACCGCTCAGCCTCTGGGTCCAGGCGCTGTCGGTGCGCGTGTTCGGCTATCACCCACTCAGCGTCCTCGTCCCGCAGGCGCTGATGGGGGTCGCCGCGGTCGGCCTGCTCTATGACCTGACCCGCCGGCGCTTCGGACGCCCGGCGGGGTTCGTCGCCGGCCTGATGCTCGCGACGACGCCGGTCGTGGTCGCGGTCTCGCGCCACAACAACCCCGATGAGCTGCTCGTCCTCTGCTGCGTCGCCGCGCTGTGGTTCGCGGTCCGCGCGCTCGACAGTGGCCGCACCCGGTGGCTGGTGCTGTGCGGCGTCTGCATCGGGCTCGGCTTCGAGGCCAAGATGGGGGTCGCGCTGATGATCGTGCCGGGGATCGCGGCGGCGTATCTGTATGTTGCCCCCCGCGGACGGCTGGCGGCGGTCCGTCAGCTGCTTGCCGGTGGTGGCGCGCTCGCGGCCGTCGCCCTCGCCTGGCCGGTGTTCGTCACGCTGACACCGGCCGCCGACCGGCCCTGGATCTCGGGCACGTCGGACAACAGCATCTGGTCGTTGATCTTCTCCTACAACGGTGTCGGGCGAATCGCCGGTCAGACCGGCGGTCCGGCCGCCTTCGGCGGCGGGGGCGGCCCGGCCGGCGGGACGTTCGGCGGCCCGACCGGGATCCTTCGCTTGCTGCAGTCAAGCCTCGGCGATCAGGCCGGCTGGCTGCTGGGGTTCGCGATCGTCGCCGGTGCGGGCCTGTTGATCGCGACACGGCTGCGCCGCAGCGACCCACGAAGCGGCTGGCTGATCGCGATCGGAGGCGCGTTTGTGACGACCGCGATTGTGTTCAGCTTTGCCGGCGGGATCTTCCATCCATATTACGTTTCGTTCCTGGCTCCGTTCACTGCCGCCCTGATCGGCGCCGGCGTCGGCCTGATGTTGTCGGGCGGCCGTCAGGCCCGGGTTCTGGGGCCGCTGGCGATCGTTGCCGGTGCGATCACCGAGCTGGCCGTGCTGGGGACACTTGACGGGTCGCTCGCGTGGGCCAAACCGCTCGTGATCGTTGCGGCGATCGGCTGCGGGGTCGCGCTGGCGCTCAAGCTCTCGGCGCGTGCTCGCGCGGCCGTGCTCGCGGTTGCGCTGGCGGCGCTGCTCGCCGCTCCTGGCACCTGGGCTGCAGAGACTCTGGGTCACGCGACCAGCGGCACGTTTCCGGCCGGCGGGCCCGCGACCTCGTTCACCGGCGGACCGGGCGGCTTCGCGCGCGGTGGCGCGCGCGGTGGCGGTTTCCCCGGCGCTCGGGCGTTCGGGCGGCCCGGCGGCGCTGGACTCGGCGGAGGCCTGCCGGGACCGCCTCCCGGTGGGGCGCCCGCCGGCGGCACGCCAAGCGCCCCGCCCGGTGCGCCCGGCGGCGGCACGCCCGGCGGGACCGCGGCCGTGCCCGGAGCCTCCGGCGGCTCAGCGGGCGGCGGCATCGCCGGCCTGTTTGGCGGCTCGGGCCACTCCGGGTTCCGTTTGCGAATGCGTCCCGGTGGCGCGGGCGGCGGAGCCGGACCGGGCGGCGCGTTCGGCGGCGACACCGCGAGCCTCAATGCGGCGATCGCCTACGCCAAGGCACATGGCGGCGGGACGATCGGCGTTTCGAGCCAGAGCACCGCTGCGGCAGTGATCGTCTCCAAGGACGCCGACGTCGCCGGTCTGGGCGGATTCTCGGGCCGCGAGAGCTCGGTCACGGCCTCCTGGATCGCGATGGAAGTCCGCGAGGGCCGGCTCCGTTGGGTGATCGACGACGCCGCTCAGGACTTCCGGGCGCGCGGCGACACCCGCACCGGCAGCCAGACAGCGCTGGCCGTGATAGCCAAGACGTGCAAGCCAGTGACGATTCACAGCACGAATGCGACTAACGTGACGATCTACGACTGTCAGGGGCGCGTTGCCGCGATCCTGGCTGCAGCAGCAAAATCATGAATCGCAAAGCCGATAGCTCAGCGCGTCGCCGCATGCCCCGGCGCATGCTCGGCGTCGCCGTGTTCGCGGGCGTCGCGCTCAGCCTGACCGCCGCCCCGGCGGCTATGGCCGACACGACCAACAGCTCCAACTGGGCCGGCTATGCCGCCCACCGCTCGGGGGTCGAGTTCAAGAAGGTGAGTGGCAGCTGGACGCAACCGGCGGCGGCCTGCACCCTCGGCAGCCGCACCTACTCGTCGGTCTGGGTCGGGATCGGCGGCTTTGCCGTGAACTCCAACGCGCTCGAGCAGATCGGCAGCGAGGTCGACTGCAATGCGCGGGGCAAGGTCGTATCGAGCGTCTGGTACGAGGTTGTCCCGGCGCCGTCGCGAACGATCCGGATGAAGGTCTCCCCCGGTGACCAGCTGACCGCGAACGTGGTCGTCGTCGGGCACGCCGTCAAGCTCACGCTCAGCGACCTGACGCGCGGCAAGACATTCACCCGCACGGTCGCTGCCCGCACGGTCGACGTCTCATCCGCCGAATGGATCGTCGAGGCGCCCTCGCAGTGCTCCGGCTCCTTCTGCCGGTTGCTGCCGCTCGCGGACTTCGGCACCGCGACCTTCGGCCGCGCCCGTGCGCAAACGACCGTCGGGCATCTCGGCCCGATCTCCGACCATCGATGGGGCACGACCCGGATCACGCTCGCCGGCAGCGGCCAGCGGTTCATCAACAACTCGGCCACCGCGTCGCAGTCGCTGGCCTCCGCCTCGCCGCTGACCGCAGACGGGAGTTCGTTCACGGTCACCTACACCGCGCCCAGCACGACCACGCCGGTGCCGGTCGCCACGGGCCAGCCGCCCTCGTCGACCGCGCTCACACGCGCGCGCTGAGCCACCCGCGGCGGGCCGCAGCGCGCCCCTGAGTTCGTATGCAGCTCTTATCCAGCCCCTACGCTCGTCTAGCGCGCGGTCGCGATCGTCTCGGGCATGGCAACGGGCGTCGGACCACACCTGTTCTGGATCACGAGCCGCGCGGCGGGGATCGTCGCGCTGGTGGCCGCCAGCCTGGCCGTGTCACTCGGCCTGCTGATGAGCACCAAGCTGCTCCGAAAGCGCGGTCCGGACCTGCTCGCGACGCACGAGATCCTGTCTCTGTCAGCGATCTGCGCGATCGTCGTGCACGGCGCCACGCTGCTCGGGGACAAGTTCCTGCACCCGACCGTGGTCGACATCGCGGTCCCGTTCGCAAGCTCGTATAAGACCGTCTGGACGTCGCTCGGGATCATCGCCGGCTGGGGTCTGATCCTGCTCGGCGTCTCGTACTACGCGCGCAAGACGATCGGCACGGCCCGGTGGCGCAAGCTTCACCGCCTGACCGCGGTGATGTGGCTGGCCGGCCTCGTACACACGCTGGGCGAGGGAACCGACGCCGGTGAGCTGTGGTTTCTGGCGATGATCGGAGTGGTCGCCACCCCGGTGCTCGTGCTGCTCGCCTCGCGGTGGCTGAAGACCGACGAGGCCCCCTCGGCGAGCGCGGGCAAGACCCGCGGTGACGTGCAATCGGTTCCAGCCCGCGCGGTGCCGACCACGGGCGTGCCGGTCCGCTCCTGACGGGTCCCCCGTCGGCCTAGAGACCCGGCGGGTGGCGGACCACGAAGCCCGAGAACTCCCCGCCGCCACGCGCCCATCGGGTGCCGTCCTCGGCCAGCGCGACCGTGTCGAACCGCCAGCCAGCGACCGTCATCCAGACATGGCCGGCGTTCGCGTAGATCGTGATCCAGCGGCCCGGACCGGGATCGCCCCAGTTCTCGAAGTCGCCGGAGACCATCGGCGAGCTGACCAGCCCGGCCGCGGCAAGCGCGTAGCTGACCGAGCCCGAGCAGTCGTAACCGTCGGCCTGGAAGGAAGCGTGGCCGCCGCCATAGATGTAGGGCAACGTCGCAATCGCATTGCCGGCAGCGATCACCTGCGCCACGGCGGCCGGGGCGCCGGGGGGCGGCTGCACCATGCCGTGCGTGTCAACCGCGATCCCGGCGACGTTCGCGTTGCCGGTCGCAGCCGCGCGGGTGGCCTGCTCGGCGGCCTTCTTCTCGAGCGACTCCAGCCGTCCGTTGAGGTCGTGGTAGCGCGCCGTCGCAGTCGACCGCACGGCGAGCTCTCGCAGTTGCTCATGCAGCAGCGCCGACTGGAGCGCGGCGGCCGCGTTGCGCTGGCTCAGGACCTGATCGGCAAGCTTGCGATCGCGGGCCTCGAGCGAGGCCAGCTGCGTCGCTTGGCGCGAGACCTGCTCGCGCGCCGTGCGGGTGATGCTGACGACATGCGTGTCCTGATGGGCGATGCGGGACAGGAAGCCGACGTTCTCGAGCAGCTGACTGAAGCCATGAGATTCGAGGATCACGGTCGTCAGGTCCGGTTGCGAGCCCTCGTAGCTCGCCACCAGATTGGTC
The DNA here is from genome assembly GCA_963770885.1 of uncultured Solirubrobacterales bacterium. Lineage (GTDB taxonomy): Bacteria > Actinomycetota > Thermoleophilia > Solirubrobacterales > Solirubrobacteraceae > Palsa-465. The sequence goes on from CAVYRI010000012.1 coordinate 622,067, forward strand.
GCCAGTGCGCTGGTCGCCAGGTGCAGGCGGTTCTCGAGCTTGATCAACCGGGCTCGCGCGGCGAGCAGCGAGCTCTGGACGGTGCGCAGCTGCGCGACTCGCTCATCGAGCCGCTGCTGGACGACGGCGAGCCGGGCTCGAGCCTGCGCGAGCCCGTCTGAGGTGGTGGCGATCCGCGCCGAGTCTGCGGCGATCTGCGACTTCAGCGTCGCAGCGGCCGACCTGGCCGCCGAGATCTGACCCTGGAGGTCGCCAGAGCTCGACGGGGTGATGATCGCGAGCAACGCGGCCGCGACCACAACGGCCGCCGAGAGCCGGATCTTGATCGGATTTCGGTTCGTTTTCAACACGCGGGGGCGCAGACGATCGGCACGGCCACGAGGCCGTGAGATTCACCCGTACAAGGCATTTTGAGCGGGCCGCTGGGGGCGGCGGCACCACGCTTTGAGGTGCGGCGCTGGGCACCCTAACACGGGTCGTCGCGCGACCACCCCGAAACCCTGGGCATGCAATAAATCCTGCAAAACCGCCATTTGCGAGCGATCTGCAAGCCCCGCCACCGACCGGCGCGCCGCCCCCGCCGCCGACCCCCGCTGCGGCGCAACGCTGCAACCCTTGGCATACTCGACCGATGCGATTGCGCCACGTGCTCGTATGCCTCGGCCTGCTCACGCTGCTTGCGGCGGCGTGCCCAGCCGTTGCTCTGGCCGACGGCGGCGGCTCGGCGGGCGACCAGCAGTACACCGACCCGCTCGGCTCGACCAAGACCAGCAGCCAGACGGAGACGCAGTCGCAGGCCACAGCACCGGCGACCACACCGGCGACAACGTCGGCTCCGACCGGGACTGCGGCGGCGACCTCATCATCCCCGTCCGCAACCACCCCCGGCGCAACGCCGACGGCAACCGCGGCGACCGGCACAGCGTCGGGCAAGACGCTGCCGTTCACCGGCATCAACGTCTGGACCCTCGTTGGTCTCGGACTGACCCTCACGGCCTCCGGGCTGCTGATTCGACTCAGAGCGCGTGCGTAGGTCCAACGCCGTCCGTCTGATCGCGATCGCCTTGGCGCTCGCGCTTACAAGCCTGGGGCTGGCCGCGCCCCGGAGCTCCGCGCGCCCCAGAACGACGGCCAAGCAGGCCAGCGCGGCCGTGCCGCCGGCGTTCGTCGGGGTCGACGTCGACGGTCCGCTGGTGATGTCCGACCCCCCCGCCAGCCTCAACTTCGCCACCCAGTTCAATGACATGGTCGCGGCCGGGATCGGGAGCGTGCGGGTGGCGTTCAATTGGGCCGCGGCGCAGCCGTACAAGAGCTGGTCCGACGTGCCGGCCAGCCTCCAGAGTCAGTTCACCGACGTCGACGGCGTGCCGACGGATTTCAGCCAGACCGACCAGATGGTCAAACTCGCCGCGGCGCGCGGGATGACGGTCCTGCCGACCGTCCTCTACGCGCCCAACTGGGACGGGACCAACAACCCCAACGGGATCCGGTACCCGACCACGCCGGGGCCGTACGCGGCCTACCTGACGGCGCTGATCCACCGCTACGGGCCGCACGGCGGCTTCTGGAGCGCCAACCCGACGATCAGGCGGATGCCGATCCGGATGTGGCAGATCTGGAACGAGGAACAGCTGTCCTACTACTGGCGCCAGCCGTTCGTGTCCAGCTACCTCGTGCTGCTGCGGGCGTCGCGGCGGGCGATCAAGAGAGCGGACCCCGGCGCGAAGGTCGTGCTCGGTGCGTTGACCAACACGGCGTGGGGGACGATCGGCAAGCTCTACCGCAAGGGCGCTCGCAAGCTGTTTGACGTCGTCTCGGTGAATGCGTTCACCCAGAAGCCTGCCAACGTGATCGTCTACCTGCATCTGGTCAGACGGGCGATGGATCGCTTCAAGGACAACACCAAGCCGCTGCTGGCCACCGAGCTCAGCTGGCCCTCATCTCGAGGTCGAACCGCCTCGCACTTCGACTGGGACACGACCGAGGCTGGGCAGGCGCGCAACATCTCGGCGCTGCTGCCACTGCTCGGCGAGAACCGCTCGGTGCTGCACCTGGAGGCCTTCTACTACTACACCTGGATGGGCGTCGAGCAGCGGGGGGCGTCGGACTTCGCGTTCGCCGGTCTGGAGGGGATGAACTCCACCGGCTCGGTGTTCGCCAAGCCGGCCCTCGGCGCGTTCCGGCGCGGCGCGCTCGCGCTCGAGAGATGCAAGCTCAAGTCGTCGCAGGCAACTCGCTGCGCCAGGCGCGCCGGCTAACGGCGACACAACTCAATCACGGGCTCCGACGCGCGCGCGGCTCGCAGCCCGGCTGAGAACGAGGCCACGTCGGTGCCGCCGGTGCGCGCGGGATCGCTGATCCCGTACCAGTCCTGTGGATCGAGCGAGTTGCGCTCCGGCGTCACCCACGTGTAGAGGACCGCTGCCGCGACGCCGCAGTCGAGATGTCCGAGCGTCCGCATGGTCTGGGCCAGGTACTTCGTGCGAGCGCTCGCGGGCGCATAGCCGATCGCACCGGTGGGTCGTGTCGTCCAGCCGAACTCGGTCACATACAGCGGCACCTTTCCGAGGCCCAGCGAGGCGAGCGTCGCGCGCGCCGCCCGGATCCTTGCGAGCACGACCGGGGGCGTCCCGTACGGATGGATCGCGACACCGTCGATATGGCCGCGCAGCGCCGGATCGGCGGACATCATCGCGGGCAGGAAGGCTGCCGGGTCCTTGAGGCCCCCGACCACGACCCGCGCGCGGACGTCGACCGCCGCGATCGCGTCACGGGCCCGCTGGTAGAGCTGCGCGTAGGCCCCCGCGTCGGGCGTCGGGGCCCAGAACTCGCCGTTGTCTGGTTCGTTCCAGATCTCGTAGGTGTCGACCGGCCGGGCTGTCAGCCCAGGATGGGCACGCCAGAACGTCCCGCCCGCGCCGTAGCGGGTCGCGAACGCGCCGGCGAAGGCCGCGTAGTCAGCGGCCGAGCGTGGTGGCGAGTGGTCCTGGCCGGGCACCGACTCGTCCCACGGCGCCGTGTAGTCGAGGATCGGCAGCCAGCGCAGGCCGTGCTCTGCCAGAGCCAGCGCGATCGCGTCATCGAACGCCCACTGGTAGTGGTGGACGCCGTTGACCGGCGCGCTCGGCTCGCCGGCCTCCCAGAGCGCGTCGGTGCGCGCGATCGTGACCCCGGTCCGCGCGAGCGCCGCCAGCTGACTCGAGACCTCGGCTCCGGTGAAGTGATTGGTGTTGAACAGGTAGTTGACGTTGGCGCCGAACTGCTCCGCCGTCGGGGCCGGGCGGGCAGGGGGGTTGACCGTTGCTGCCGACGTTGTCGTCGTGAGCGTCGCCGACGCGGACGTGGACGTGGATGCCGGCTCGCGCGGCCCCCCGCCCCCGCCACCGCTCGCGACCACCACCACGATCCCCACGATCAGCGCCGCCGCCGCGATTGCCGCCCCGAGGAGCACCCCGGGGCGGTTCACGTAGCGTCACCGCCGCGCCGGACCGCGCGAAGCGCCAGCAGCTGACGGCGCTCGCGGTCGGCGTTGATCCCGAGCGCCCGCTTGAGCACCAGGCGCGATCCGAAGGTCGCCGCCTGGGCGCGGTCGTCGAGGGCCGCCCGCGCCGGCCCGAGCCGCCGGCGGACGACATCGTGGCGCGCGCGGGCCAACCGCTCAAACGGCTCGGCTCCGAACTCCGCCCGCGCCGAGTGGGCGCCGTGGTGGATTACCCGGCCGGCGGGCCAGAACCACGTCTCGACTCCATTCTGGGCGGCCCGCAGCCCGAGCTCGAGATCCTCGCCGTAGAGGAAGATCGACTCGTCAAACGGCCCCAGCCGGCGCAGCACGGTCGCCGAGCCGACCAGCGCGCAGCCGACCGCCCAGCCCACCCGCCGCGGCCGTGACGCGCGCGAGGGCCAAAGGGCGGCACCGAGCGGGGGTGGGACGCCCGCCGGCGAGACCAGCGAGCGGACCAGGTCGGCGGCCGATGAGGGCACCGGGTGCACCGTGTCCTGCCGCGTCCCGTCACCGTTGAGCACCAACGGCGCAAGCAGCCGGTCGTTGCGGCGGACCGCCTCTGACGCGAGCGCCAGCAGCGAGTCGTCAACGAGCTCCACGTCGGGATTGACGAGCGCGACCGCGGCCGTGCGGACCTCCTCCAGGCCGCGGTTGCACGCCCTCCCGAAGCCGATGTTGTCGGCCAGTGCCACAGTCGTGACGCGGTCACAAGCCCGCTTGGCGAGCTCGACCGTGCCGTCGACGGAGCCGTTGTCGACGACGACCACGTGGGCGCCCGGCAGGTGGTGGCGGGCCGAGGCGAGCAGCGCCTCGAGCTCGCGCCGCGAATCGTGGGTCACGGTCACGAGCGTGAGCTGCGACGGCTCGCTCATGAGCGTGCGCTGCGGCGGCCCGGCCCCGCGTGCCGTCGGCGCCAGCCCACCGAGCGCCTGGGCGAAGCCGGCCACCGAGTCCGTCCGGTCAAAGCGCTCCCGCGCGCGCCGGCGCCCCGCGGCGCTCAGTCGGCGCGCTGCCTCGCGATCGGTCACGACCTCGACGATCGCGTGCGCCGCGCCCTCGGCATCGCCGGCTTCGTACAGCAGCCCGCACGACCGGTCGACGATGTCGAGCGGGCCGCCGGCGTCGGGCACGACCACCGGGCAGCCGGCAGCCAGAGCCTCGGCGATCACGAGCCCGAACGGCTCACGGTCGGCGCAGTGCAGCAGGCAGCACGCCCGCGACAGAAACCGTTCCGGCGCCGCGTCCGCGCCCGCGATCTGCACCGCCTCGGCGAGCCCAAGAGCGGCCGCGCGCTCGCGCAGCTTGGCCGGCGTCGGATCGTGCACCGACAACGGTGCCCCGACGAATCGGAGCCGCAAGGTGGGGATGATCCGCCGCGCGATCGCGACCGCTTCGAGCGCCAGCTCAGGCCGCTTCCACGCGACCATCGCCCCCACCACCACGATCTCGGGTGGCTCGGCAGCGGACCACTGCGCCGCGAAACGTCCCAGCTCGACCCCCGGGTGCACGATCCGCAACCGGTCGGTGAGCTCGCCGCGCCGGTCGAGGTCGAGAGCGACGGCGCGCGACGGGACGATCACCACCCGGGCTCGGGCGGCCGCACGGCGAACCGCGGCGGCGATCGCCGGGCCCGGGAGCATGTCGTTGTGGGCGACCGCGATCGGAACCCGGCCGGGCAGGGCGAGGCAGGCGATCGCCGAGCGCATCCCCCAGCCGACCACCGCCCCGGCGTCGAGCCTGCGCGCCAGGCCACGCAGCTCGAGCCCGTGGGCGGCCAGCCGCGCAGGTGCCAGCAGGCGATCGCCCACGGTGGCGCGCAGCTCGCGACGGTGGCCCTCGATCGTGACGACGGTCAGCCCCGCAGCCCGCGCCCGCGTCGCCAGCTCGCCCTCCGGGCAGGCCAGCACCGAATCGTCTGAGACGGCGCTGACGCAGTCCAGGAGCACGCGCTCGGCGCCTCCGAAGGAGGCCGAATAACTGACGAATAGCAGCGAGGTCACCGACTCGGCAGGCTAACCGGCGGCCATCTATAAACGCGTGACCTTCGCGACGCGTACTCGACGATCGCCGCATAGACTGCGTTCGTGGGGAATCCGCCGACAACCGCGGGCGCACCGGCCAGGGTTGCGCTGGTTCATGACTTCCTGCTCGACCTGCGGGGCGCCGAGCGCGTGTTCGCCGAGCTGTGCGAGATGTGGCCCGAGGCCGACATCTACACCGCCGTGTATGACGAGCGCGGCACCGAGGGGCGGTTCGCCGACCGCCGTGTCCACGCCTCCTTCCTGCAGCGCCTGCGGCCCTCGACGCGCACATTCCGCGCGCTGCTGCCGCTCTATCCGGCGGCGATCGAGTCATTTGACCTGTCGGGGTACGACCTCGTCGTGTCGAGCTCCTCAGCCTGGGCTCACGCGGTCCTGTGCGATGAGCGGACCGTTCACGTGAGCTACTGCCACAACCCGTTCCGCTACGCGTGGAATGACCGTGACCGGACGCTGGCGAGGCTCCGTGACCCGTTCACGCGCGGCTTTCTGCGGGCGACGTTCCGCCGCTGGCGCCAGTGGGACTGGATCGCCGCCCAGCGCACGAACCGTTACATCGCCAACTCGCAGATTACCCAGGCGCGGATCCGGGCCTATTTCGGCCGCGAGGCCGCCGTCGTCCACCCGCCGGTCGACACCGAGCGCTTCAAGCCGGGCCGCGTTGGCGATCACTACCTGGTGGTCTCCGAGCTGATGGCGCACAAGCAGATCGACGTCGCGATCGCGGCCTTCAACCAGCTGCGCCGGCCGCTGGTGGTGATCGGGGACGGTCCCGACGCGCGACGGCTCAAGCGTCTCGCCGGACCGACGATCCAGTTCGCGGGCAGACTCTCTGACCAGGACGTCGCGACCGCAGTGCAGAGCTCGCGCGCGCTGGTCCTGACCTCGATCGAGGAGTTCGGGATCGCGGCGGTCGAGAGCCAGGCCGCCGGCCGGCCGGTGATCGCCAAGCGGGGTGGTGGCGCGCTGGAGACCGTGGTTGATCAGATCACCGGATGCTTCTGGTCGGGCGGGTCAAACGAGCTCGCGACGGCGGTGGTCGCCTTCGATGACGGCGCGATCGATCCACAGTCGTGCGTGCGCAACTCGAGCCGTTTTGACACCGAGACGTTCAGGCGGGGAATCATGAGAGAGATCCGCGCGGCACAGGTGGGAGACTCCCGCCGTGAGGTCAGAGAACGCCAGCCGCTGGCATCGACGCGGCTGGTGAAGCGCGCCGCCCGGGATCCGCACCGCTAGTCCGATGCGCCTGGCAGTGCTCAGCGCAGCCCGCTTTGCGCTGCTGGCGGGACCGGCGGCGGTCGCGTTCTTCAGCGGCGGGTACTTCTCCGAAGCCCGCAGCTGGGCCGGGCTCGGGGCGTGGGCGCTGGTGGTGGTCGGCCTGCTGGCCGTCAAACGGCCGCTGCCACGCGGGCGGCTGGCGTGGCTGACGCTCGGCTCGCTGGCGGCCTTCGCCGCCTGGACGCTGCTGTCGATCACATGGGCGCCGATCGCCGGCAGCGCTTACGGCTACGGGCAGATCGCCGTCCTCTACACCGGGCTGCTGCTGGCGGCGGCGATCCTGCTCAAGCCGCGGCAGGTGGCGGCATTCGCCGAGCCGGCGATCGCGGCGGGGGCACTGGTCGTGATCGGCTACGGGCTCTCGAACCGGCTGCTGCCAGGGGTGCTGCACTTCGCCCGCTCGGTCAGCGCTCAGGGCCGCCTCGAACAGCCGCTCACGTACTGGAACGCGATGGGCGAGGTCGCCGCGATCGGCTTCGTGCTGTGCGCGGCGCTGGCCGGTACCGCCTCCCGTCCCCGGGCTCTGCGGGCCGTGGCGGCGGCGGCGTGTGCGCCGCTCGGCGTCGGCCTCTACATCTCCTTCTCGCGTGGTGCGCTGTTCGCCTGCGCCGCGGGCCTCGTGACGCTGTTCGTGCTGGTCGCCCGCCGCGAGCAGCTGCAGAGCATCGTGCTCGGACTGGCGGCGGCCGTGATCGCCTCGGGGGTGGCTGCGCCGCTGCACGGCTTCAGCTCGCTGAGCGGCTCGCAGTCGGCACGCGAGCTCCAGGGGGCGATCGTGTTCGCCGTGCTGGCCGCAGTGTGCGCCGCGGCGGCAACCGTCCAGCTGTGGCTGATCAAGCGCGACTTCACCGCCGAGCTGCGGCTCCCCAGACGCTCGCCGCTGATCGCGCTCGGAGTCATCTGCGTTGGTCTCGCGCTCGCGATCGTGGTCGGCGCCCACGAGCACGAGGTCACCCCGCTGAGCGGCGGCTCCGCCCGCCTGGGGACGCTCGAGAGCAATCGCTACGAGTACTGGCGGGTGGCGCTCGTCGCGTTCGAGGCCGAGCCGCTGCGCGGCGTCGGGGCGGGCGGATGGGCTGTCTACTGGCTCAAGGATCGCAAGCTGGACTCGTTCGCCCAGGACGCTCACTCGCTGCCGCTGCAGACGCTGGCCGAGCTGGGGCTGATCGGGCTGGCGCTGCTGGCCGTGTTCCTGGGGGCGATGGGCGGCGTGGCCGCGCGGGCGCACCGGCTGGCGCCGGCGATCGCGGCCGGACCGGCGGCCGCGCTGGCCACCTACCTCGCCCACGCGCCGCTTGACTGGGACTGGGAGATGCCCGCCGTGACGATCATGGCGATCGTCCTCGGTGGTGCCCTGATCGCGATCTCAGAGCCGTCAGACGAGGAGCGTCAGAGCTCTTCGGCGATCCTCGGCGCTTCGCGCCTGAACACCCAGACCGCCAGCACGCAGACCAGCACGTAGAGGACGATCGCGACCGCGAGTCGAACGGGTCCACCCATCGAGGCGGCGGTCGGCCACGGCGTCGAGGGCTCGGTCACCCAGCGCTGGGCGAGATCGAAGATCGGGGTCAGCGGGTTCATCGCGATCAGGTCCCGGAGATTGTGTGAGACGACCCAGATCGGATACAGCACCGGCGTTCCGTAGAAGAGCGCCATCGCCACCACGGTCCAGATGATCGAGACGTCGCGGAAGCGGGGATAGAGGGCCGAGACGATCATCGACACGGCGGTTGTGAAGACGAACAGGGCCACCAGGATCAGCGGCAGCAGCAGCCACGTCCACGACGGCGAGACACCGAGCGCGACGATGAACACGAACGTCACGATCAGGTTCAGCGCCAGGTTGAAGAGCGTCGTGCAGACGACCGCGAGCGGGATCACCAGCCGCGGGAACTGGGTCTTTCGCACCACCGCCTCGTGGCCGACGATCGAGGCGACGGCGATCACCGTGGCCTCCTGGAAGAAGCTGAACAGCACCACTCCGAACAGCAGAAACGCGGGGTAATTGTGGACCTTCGACGCGAAGTGAAAGATGTGCGTGAAGACCGCGAGCAGGATCGCGAACGTCAGCAGCGGCCGGGCGACCGACCACAGGTACCCCAGCGCCGTCCCGAAGTAGGTCTTCTTGAAGTCATTGATCGCGATCTCGATCAGCAGCTCGAACGCGCGCCGGTGGCCGCCGCCGAGCGCCGATGGGCCGGGCACATCCCGTAGTTCGAGCACCTGTTCGCTCATGGCTCGAGCGAGACGTCGATCTTGGCGCCGATGTTGACAACGCCGTCCTGGGTCCCGGTGCCGTAGACGACGAACGCCAGCAGGCGCAGGCCCTGCAGCGCGAACACCGCTGCGCTGTCGTCCTGACGGACCCAGACGTCGAGGAAGTAACGGCCGGGGACGAGCCGGTTCTCGATCGGCCCCTGGAACCGCATCCGCCCTCCTGGCTGCACGGCGTCATCGAGCTTCGTGGTGAAGCTGAAGACGACAACGCCGTCGTCGTTGCGGACATGGAACACGAATGACGGGCCGTCCAGCTTGCGGGCCGCCTCGATCACCACGTCGATCGACATCGGCACGTCCTGCTCGACGTTCTCGACCGCGGCCCCGGCGGCGTCCCGGAGCGTGGCCGAGATCACCTTGGCGTTGAAGTCGATCATCGGCTGTGGCTCGCCGGGCCGCTCCCGCTGCGGGCCGGCGAAGTTGAGGCGGTAGTAGCGCAGCGCCGTGTCGTCGGGGTCGCCGATGAACTTCAGCTCGCCGTCGTCGATCAGCATCGCCCGGTGGCACATCGACTGGACCGTGTTCATGTCGTGCGTGACCAGGACGATCGTCTTGCCCGCCTCCCGGCGCTCATGGAACACGTCCATGCACTTGCGCGCAAACGCCGCGTCGCCGACCGCCAGCACCTCATCGATCAGCATGATGTCGGCGTCGGCCTGAACCATCACCGCGAACGCGAACCGGACCATCATTCCCGACGAGTAGTTCTTGAGCTTGAGGTCGGCGAACTCCTCGAGCTCGGCGAACTCGATCACGGCACCCAGACGCAGGCGCGCCTCGCGGCGGGTGAGGCCCATCAGAACCCCGTTCAGCACCCCGTTCTCACGCGCCGTCAGCTCGGGATTGAAGCCCACGCCGAGCTCGATGAACGGCGCCATCCGCCCCGCCATGCGGACCCTGCCCCCGTCAGCGCGGTAGATGCTGGCCATGATCTTCAGCAGGCTGCTCTTGCCCGAGCCGTTGCGCCCGACGATCCCGAAGAACTCCCCCTTGTGGACGTCGAACGAGATGTTGCGCAGCGCGTGCAGCTCGCGGTACTCGACTCGCGTCAGCGGGTGGACCGCGCGCTCCTTTAGCGAATCCACCCGGTGATGGGGGATTCGGAACACCTTGTCGACGTTGCGGGCCTCGATCACGACCGGTCCCGCAGGCCGCCGGTCGTACTTGGCGGGCGGGCTGTCGGCGAGCTCGGTCGCAATAGTGGGGCTTCGCAGGGGCATTTACACTCGTCCGCGTGCAGCGGGAACGCCCGTCATGATCGCATTCGGCTCCTCGATCACGAAGCAAGACGTCTATCGGCGTTGCGCGGAAGCGGGGATCCGGCGCGCCGCCGAGCCCGACTCCGTGATCGAGCCGATGGAATCGATCGGGTCGATCTTCCGCTCCTACAACGCTCTATTGGACCGTTTTTCGCAGCGTGACGACCTCGACGCGCTGGTGCTCGTCCATCAGGACGCCGAGATCGTCGACGCCGACTTCTGCCAGATCATCCGCCGCAGCCTCGCCGATCCCCAGGTCGGATTGGTCGGGTGCGTGGGGGCGATCGGCGTGCGGAGCATCGCCTGGTGGGAGGCGTCGGTCACCTGCGCCTCGTTCATCAACCGCTATGACGAGCACGGGGGCGGCGATCTGCCCTCGTTCTCGTGGGCCTGGAGCGACGCTCCGGCCTATGCGCGGGTCGGCGAGGTCGAGACGCTCGACGGGTTCGTGCTCGTGCTGTCGCCGTGGGTCGTCCGCAACTTGCGCTTCGACGAGCAGCTCGGCGAATTTCACGGCTACGACCTCGACCTCTGCCTCCAGGTCCGCGATGCCGGCTACAAGGTGATGACGGCGGACTTCCGGGCGATCCACCACCGTCAGCTCGAGATGGTCCCCGATCCCGAGCAGTGGGTCGACGCGCACGTCAAGCTGGCCGACAAGTGGGATGGGCGGATGGGGATTGGTACCGGCGCCGGGAGCTGGAAGGACCGGGCGATGCGGGCCGAGGCCGACACCGAAGCGGCGCTGATGCTGGCCCACATGAACTCGCTCGAGTCCGACGCGCGGGTCCGTGATCTGCAGCGCGCGCTGTCAGAGACGACCGAGAGCATCTCGTGGCGGGTCACCGCGCCGCTGCGGTGGCTGCACCGGACGACCCCTCGCCGTCGTCCCGAGCTCACCCCGCGCAGTCTGAGCAAGAGCCTGAACACCGTCGAATCCCCTTGATCGCGTTTGGCTCCTCGATCAGCGGCGCCGAGGCATACCGGCGCTACGCCCAGCCGGGTGTGCGCCTGGCCGCCGAGCCCGACTCGGAGGTGTTCGCATATGCGGCGGTGGAGCCGGTCGGGCGGACCTACAACCTGATGCTCGAGTCCGCCGCCGCCCGTGACGATCTCGAGGCGCTGGTGCTCGTCCATCCGCACACCGAGATCGTCGATCGCGAGTTCTGCGCCAAGGTGCGCGAGACACTCTCGGACGCGGAGGTCGGGGTCGTCGGCTGCGCCGGCGGGCGTGGGGTCCACAGCATCGCTTGGTGGGAGGGCGAGGTCGTGTGCGCCGACGTCCGCCAGCGCTACGAGGAGTACGGCGGGGGCGAGATCGACACGGTCTCGTGGGCGCGCCACCAGCCGCCGCCGGCCGATGTCGACTCGCTCGACGGCCAGCTGCTGGTGCTTTCTCCGTGGGTCGTGCGCAACGTCCGCTTTGACGAGGCGCTGCTGCTCGGCCACGGCTTCGATCTTGACTTCAGCCTCCAGGTGCGGCGCGCCGGACGGAGGCTGCGGGTCGCCGACCTGCACGTCGTCCACCACCGCTCGCTCGAGCTGATCAGCGATCTCGAGGTGTGGATCGAGGCCCACATCCGCGTCGGCCAGAAGTGGGACGGGATGCTCGCCGCGCCGGTGCTCGACGATGACGGTTGGAAGCGCCGCGCTCGCCAGGCTGAGGCGCGCCGTGAGGCCGCCCGGGCGATCGCGATGTCGGAGTCACTGAAGCTCGACGCGCGGGTGCTCGAGCTCGAGCGGGAGTTCGAGTGCAAGACCGACAGCGCCTCGTGGCGCCTGACGGCTCCACTGCGGGCGCTGAACCGGATGCGTCGCGAGGCGACCGAGCGCCGCGACGGCGATCACGGCTGATCGGCGCCCCCGATCAGGGCTGGTCCGGGCCCTGCTCCAGCACCCGGCGGATGTCGTCCTTGGAGACGATCGACTGCTCGGTTGCGACACCCGCTCGCGCGCGCAGCCGCGAGAGCTGCTCGGCCACCGAGAACGCGCTCGAGTCCAGCAGCCGGTGCAGCACGGCCTCCTGGCGGGCGAGCCGTTCGCGCGTCTGCCACAGCTCATAGCGCCACGTGTGTCCGCGCGCAAGCTGGCGGACCCGATTTGCCTCCAGCCGCTCGAGCACCGGGTGCTGATCGAAGGGATCGAGGATCCGGGCGACGTCCGCGGCCCATGGCTTGTCCCGGTGCCAGGCGACACCGAAGCCGAAGAACACCGGCACGACCGCGAGCCGGACTCCGTCGCGCTCGCTGACGAAGTCCTCGACCGCGGTCAGCACACCGTTGCGCGGGTCCGCCCTCGCGCGCCGCCGAGTGCGGGTAGGGGAGACCGTCGGGACGGACGCCGGGGTCGCCTGGGTACAGACCCGTCCCCGGCCCGCCGAGGGGATGACGGTCGGGCTCGGGGATCTGGCTGACGTCGAAGTAGTCATCGCGGCGTCCGTGGGGCCAGCGAACGTCGTGGAACAGAAGCAGCGGCAGCTCGGCCCCCGGCGCGCGCTCGCCGATCAGCTCGAGCTCTCGGCGGACCGTGAAGTAGTTGTGGTCTCCGTCGATCACGATCGCATCGGGCAGCGGCAGCTCCGGGAGCGCTTCGAGACTCGTCTGGCGGATCAGCTCGAGCTCGGGGTGGGCCTCGGCGAGCGCGACCAGCCCCGGCTGCGGGGCGGGGTCGATCGCCAGCACCCGAGCGCCGGCGCCGGCCGCCCAGCCGACGAGCACCCGGGTCAGGTCACCCGCGAAAGCGCCGACCTCGGCGACCGACCGAACGTTCGCCGCGTTCAGGCACGGCGCGAGGATCTCGGTCACCTGGGCGAGCGAGACGCCCCAGCCGTCGGGGTCGTTGAGATACGGGTCGAACTCGGGGAGGGGCTCGCTCACGGCGGGCCAGTCTAGATGTGTCCAGTAGCGTTCGGTCGCGTCTTGGACACGAGAGCACGCTGGTGATCGTCGGACAGCGCTTTGCCTGGGCGCACCTGCCCAAGACCGCCGGTGACGCGACCCACCTGATGCTGACGGCCGTCCCGGGCCTCGTCACGTTCGCCGATCCACCTGACAGCAATGACAAGCACCTGCCGTTCTTCGCCCGCGAGGACGAGGTCGCGGGCAAGCTGCTGGTGATGAACATGCGGCGGCTGCCGGCCTGGGTTTTGAGTGCCGCCCATCACCGCGCCAGGCACGGGGTCCATCCCGACTACCGGCCGCTGCCGATGCAGAGCGCCTCCGAGCTCGTCGCGAGCACCGACCCTGACGACCTGCTGCGGTGGATGACCGATCACGGCCGCTTCGAGGTCTCCCGCTGGCTGCGGGCCGAGCAGCTCGAGGCAGATGTGCTCTCGCTGCTGGCCGAGCTCGGGGTTCCGGCAGCGACCGCGCAGCAGGCGGTCGGCTCCGTCGGCCGGGTCAACGTGGGCACCTATGACCGCGACGTGGGCGCCTTCTTCGGCGACGACCAGCTGTCGGAGCTTTATCGCAGCAACCCCGGCTGGGCCGCGATCGAGGCCCTCGTCTACGGCGACGAGGCCGGGTTGCGGGCGAACGCCCAGACCTGAAGCGGCAGATCGGCTTCGTTGCGCAGCGACTGCCAGCGGCGGTAGGCCGGCCAGCGGTCGAAGTTCGCCACCACGCAGTCGCGGTTGCCCCAGGCGCTGACGGCGTCGACCTGCAGCCCCGCGTTCTCGAGCAGCACTCGCAGCCCGCGCGGGGTGAAGCGCCACAGGTCCGGCATCCCGTAGGCGGGCAGCTCGTGCACGCGAACCAGGAACGGGGTCGAGACGATCACGTGGCCGCCCGGGACCGTCAGCCGACGAAGGTTCGCCGCCGCTGCGACCGGATCGAGCACATGCTCGAGCACCTGCTCGCAGATCACCACGTCGTAGGTCTCGTGGCCGTCCAGCGGCGCGCACAGATCGAAGGCCGGGTAGTCGAGATTCACGAAACTCCGCCACGGCATGCCGCCGCGCCCGTCGCCACTGATCTCAGCCGCGCGCAGGGTCGAGGGCCCGAGCCCATCAAGGTGGGCGTCGACCGCGCGGTTGAGGATCGCCCGCTGCCATTGGTCGCCACCCGACGTCGCCTCGGGCACCGGCAGCCGCGAGGCGGCTGCGCGGGCGCGGCGGCGCATGCCTGAAAGCAGAGTCAAAACAGTCCCCGCCAGGTCGGCGAGATCGGTTCGGGCTTGATCTCGAGGTTGGCAAAGCAGCTGTCCTCGTAGAACCAGCGCCGGAACTCGGCCTCCTCGGTGACGCGGTTGTGGATCGCCCACCGCTTGCTGCGATCGAGCTCGGCCCACGGCCGGCGGCTGCGGATCCGGTGGCGCTGCAGGCAGATGTCGTAGTCCATCCGGTGCAGATGGACCAGCCGCAGATCGGGGTCGAGATTGAAGTGAAAGTCCGTGCGACCGTGGAAGCCCGGACGCCAGCTCATCGGCACCGTCGCCAGCGCCGCCTTGTCGTAGGCGTCATTGAAGAACCACCAACCGCGTTGATCGAGGATCGGCAGCTCGCGCTGCAGCGGCGGCTCGGAGTCGCGCATGTGCAGCAGCTCATAGCCGAGGCAGTTGACCCACTGCTCGTCGAACCGGTCGAGGTAGTCGCCGAGCGTTCCGGCGCGCGGGTGCGGGATCACGATCTCGTCGACGTCGGTCACCAAGACCATCTCGTAGCTGCCCAGCAGGTCGTGCTGGAGCTCCTCGATCGTGTCCACCATCCATGTGTGGTCGACCGCGTCGTGGGTGACCGGCATGCGGACGAACCCTGGGCCCAGGCTCGACCCGTCGGTCGACTCGTGGTCGAGCACGTAGATGTCGTCGGCCGCGAAGAAGCGCGAGTAGTACCCGAGCCAGATCGGCAGGAAGACCGGCTCGTTGTGGACGATCGTGATCACCGCGCGCCGTCGCGGGCCGTGCACGGGCGGCCTGGCGGCGTAGCGCTCACGCCGCTTCGCGCGCACATCCGAGAACCAGGCGGCCATCGGATGCTCAGGGCTGTCGTCGCGCTCGAGTTCGATTCCGCCGTCGATCACGGCGCTAGCGGCGATCGCTAGACGGCGACCGGCGCGTACTCATCCGGGAAGCCCGACCCGCCGAAGAACCAGTTCTCGACGGCGTAGCGGGGGTTCGGCATCGAGGCTTCAGACCCCGTCTGGTGCAGGAACAGCTCGTCGAACAACAGCGCGTCGCCGGGCTCGAAGATCGGCCGGATCACCGGCGTGTCCCCGGCCACGTCCTCGACGTTGCGCTGCGAGATCGTGTAGTCGAGCACCGCCTCGTCGGTCGCGGTCGCCACGTACTGCTCCAGCCGGCGCGGCAGGATGTCCAGCCCGGGCGAGAGGTCGCCGCAGCGAGACAGTGACAGCCACAGGTTGAGCGACCGCACCTCGCCCATGAAGAACCCATCCTGGTGCCAGGCGCCCGGAACCGAGGGGTCGGCCTTGCGCAAGGTCGTCTTGTGGACCGAGATCAGCGCCGGCTCTCCCAGATAGCCGCTGACCAGCTCGCGCAGCTGCGCGTCGCGAAACAGCTCCATCATCTGGAAGTCAAGCCGCGGCGAGTCGGCCGCCAGCAGGCCACCGCCCTGCTCGATCCAACCACGGCCCACGACCGGCCCGTAGCGCGAGTGGGGCCCGAACTCCTCAAAGTAGCCCTCCTTGACCTTGCGCCCCGCGTCAGCGCGCTCGCGCTGCTCGAACGCGAGGTCGATCCCCTCGGCGAGCGCCAGCGCGCGGTGGCGGTCCACCAGGCCGCGGACGAGCAGGCACCCGTCGCGCAGGATGCCGGCGCGGATCAGCCCCGGCGTGAGCTCGGCAGCCGGGATCTCGGGTAGCGGATCGCCCGCCGGCAGGCGCTCGGAATCCGGGGCGGCGAACTCGGCGTCGCCCTGAGCCCCGTCGACGAGCCGCATACCGGCGAGGTGGCGCAGTCGCACCAGCCGTCGCTCGGCGTCCAGATCGCGGGCGGTCTCGTTTGCCGCCGTGAGTGAGTCGATCTCGGCCAGCAGCTGCTCGAGCGTGCCGTCGAACTCCTCGTCGGGAGCGGGCGGTTGCTCGATCGTCGCGGTCGCCTGATTTCCGGGCTGCTCGCCCTTTCGCTTGAGTCGCCACATGGGCCGGACGTTACATGAAGGCCGATACTGTCTGGCGCTGATGGCCCCGTCAGAGACCGTCGCGGCGCCCCCGGCTCGACCTGCCGGCGGCGCAGCATCCCCGGCATTGCGCCCCGTGCGATCGTCGCTGCTGGCGGTGTTCGCGCTTACTGCGCTCGGAGCAATCCCGCGGGTGATCGTCGCGCATCAATCGGTGTTCTCCGACGAGCTCTCGACCTACTGGATCTCGGTCACTCACAGCCTCGGCGGGGTGATGTCGCTGCTCTACTCCAGCGGCCGGATTCAGCATGCCGAGATCACGCCGCCGCTTTCGTTTGTCGCGTCGTGGCTGAGCACGCGGCTCGGACACAGCCCGGAGCTGCTTCGCCTCCCGGCCCTGCTCGCGGGTACGGCAACAATCCCGCTCGTCTACGCGATCGGCCGCAGAACGATCGGGCGACGCGGAGCGCTGCTGGCCGCTGCGGTCACGACGTTCTCACCGTTCATGATCTATTACTCGGCCGAGGCGCGGGCCTACGGGCTGATGATGTTCCTCACCGGCTGCGCCGTGCTGTCGCTTCTGGCGGCGCTGGACAGTGGCCGCAGGCGGTACTGGGTGCTCTACGCCGTGTCCTCGGCCGCCGCGTTCTGGACGCACTACACGTGCCTGTTCGTGCTGGTCGTCGCCGCCGTGTGGGCGCTGTGGTTTGAGCCCTCGGCGCGGCGCTCGCTGTTGATGGCCAACGCCGGCGCGGCGTTGCTGGTGGTCCCGTGGATTCCGGGGCTGATCGCCGATCTGCAGTCGCCGACGGTCAAGATCCTGTCCGCGATCTCGCCGTTCACCGCCCACGCGGTGCGGATCGACATCCAGCACTGGGCGCTCGGCTACCCGTACACGATCGCCGGCGGGCTGGACAAGCTGCCCGGCGTGCCGGCGCTGCTGCTGCTGGCTGCGGTCTTCATGCTGACCGCGATCGGCCTCGTGATCCGCGCTCGGCGCGAGGATTGGGCCGCTGCGTGGGGGCGGCCGGGCGCGATCCTGTCCCGCGACTACCCTCACCGCCGGGTCCTGCTGGTGGTGCTGTTGATGCTCGCCACTCCGGTGGGCGAGATCGTCGCCAGCGCGGTTGGCAACCACATCATCGGGGTGCGGGACCTGGCCGCATCGTGGCCGTATCTGGCGCTGACGGGCGCCGCGCTCGTCACGGCCGCCGGGCCGCGCTTCGGCCTGGCCGCGGCGGTGCTGACCGTTGTCGCGTTCGCGCTGTCTGTCCCCAAGCTGCTCTCGTCTGACTTCCAGCGTCCCGACTACCGCTCGGCCGCCAACTACGTCGCCGCTCGCGCACGCCCGGGTGACACGATCGTCGACGTGACCGGCGTCTTCAGCCCGGGGCCACTGACTGGCTTTGACGTTTCCTACGACGGCCGTCGGCTCCCTGTCTTCCGTGGCCGCTCGCCACAGGAGCACGACCATCCGTTCGGTTTCCTCGATCCGGTCGTCCCGCTTCAGACCGCAGTCGATCGCGCCGCCCGTGCCGCCCATGGCCACCCCGTGTTCCTGATCACCCCACTGGCCCCGGTCGTCGCATCCGGGCCCTTTGTGCGGTTCCCGTCTCCGTATCACCTGACCGCACAGCGCCGGTATCCCGGCTTTCTGCCGACGCTGGTGCAGGTCTACTCGCGCTCGGCCACCGCGACGCCGTGAGCACGGTCGGCAACCAGCCGGCGGAGCTCGACGCGCGGGCCGCGCCGGCCCAATCCAGGCCCGCCCAGAGCGACTACGGCGCCACGCTGGCGATCACGGCGACCCTCGCCGTGGCGACCGCGCTGATTCTGATGGCAGCGCAGTTGCTTGTCATCCACCCGAACTTGACCGGGCTCGAGAAGTACGTCGGCCTGGTCAACCAGCAGAACCAGAGCGTCAAGACCGACATGTACGTCGGCTCGTTCGTGGTGATCCTGCCGCTCGCGCTGCTCGCCGGTCTGAGACTGGACGCCACGATCGCACGCGGTGCCAACGCAGGCCTGCTGCAGGTGTTCGCTGCCGTCCTGACGGGCTCGCTTGCCGCGCTGGTGATCGTCATCCGCCGATCGGGCACGCTGCCGTGGGGTTCGGGCATCAAGGCGATTCTTGCCGGCACGCTCGTATGGGCGGTGCTTGCCGGCTGGGCGAGCTGGCGGATTGTGCGCGGCAGCCGCTGGGCGCCTTTGGCGGCGCTCCAAAAGCTGACGCCGATCCCCGAGATCGTGGCTGCCGTGCTCGTCTTCTGCGTCCTGCTGTGCCTCACGAGCAGTGCCTCGCTCGGACTGGTGCCGCTCGTAATCGGGGTCGCGGTCGCAGCCGGGGCCGTGGCGGCCTATGGCCGCGTGCGGCTGCGGCGAGCCGGGCGCTGGGGTTGGGCGCTCGATGCGCTCGTGATCGTGCTGCTCGTACTGGCGATCCCCGACCTGGTCGTGTTCGCCAACCCGGTCGGGATTCCGAACAGCCTGTTTGACCCGGGGGTCGTCCAGTTTCAAATGGACTACATCCTCGGACCCACAAACCAGCTGCTCGGCGGCGGCGCGCTGCTGGTCAACGACCCCGTCTCGCAGTACGGGGTGGGCCTGATCTACTTCCTCGCGGGGTGGTTTCACCTGGCCCCGATCGGATACGGCACGTTTGGCTTCCTCGACGGGCTGCTGACGGCTCTGTTCTACGGCGCGGGCTATGCGGTCCTGCGACTGGCCGGGGTCCGCCGCCTGCTGGCGATCGCGGCGATCGCGCTCGCCGTGCTGACGTTCGTCTACCACTTTCAGTACTTCGTCGGGCAGCTGCCCGAGGAGGGGCCGCTCCGCTTCGGGCTGCCGATGCTGGTGCTGCTCGGGTCGGTCCTTGCCGCCCGCTCGCCACGCGCGGCGCCGGCCGGACGGGCGCTGATCCTGCTCGGCCTTGGCGTCTCGGCACTCTGGGCCCTCGAGGCGTTCGTCTACACGACGATCACCTTCGCCGGCATCGTGGTGGTCGAGTCGTGGCTGCATGAGCCGGGTGAGCGGCGCCGCTGGTTGGTCCGCCAAGCGGTGTTGTGCATCACGGCGTGGGTCGTGGCGCAGCTGCTGTTCGCGCTCGCGACGCTGCTCGGATCCGGCCATCTGCCTGACTGGGGCCAGTACCTCGCCTACGCCCAGGAGTTCCTGTTCGGGGGCGGCGCGGGCTCGATCACGTATGGGTTCGCCAACTGGTCGCCAGGGCTCGCGGTCGACGGCGCGGTGCTGGTCTCGGCGGCGGCGATCGTCTTGTTGCTGATCCGCCGTCCGGGTCTCGCCCGCGCCAACCCGACGCGGCTGGTGGCGCTCGCCGGCAGCACCGCATACGCGATCGCGGCGCTGACATACACGGACAACCGCTCGTCGACCTACCTGCTGCTGTACGTCGCGCTACCGCCGCTGATCGCCGCCACCACGTGGCTGGCGCTGATGCTCGACCGCGGGACGGGTCTCTCGCTCGCCCAGCGGCGCGCCGCGCTGGCGGCGGCGCTGTCGGTCGTGGTGCTGCTGTGGGCCAGCGCCTGGCCGACGATCGGCGGTCACTTCTCGCGCACCGCGCTGGCCCACGCCTACCCGGGCGGTGGCCTTGGCGCCGCCATGACGCGTCTGTGGCATCCGCCCCCGATTGATCCGCGCGCGCCAGTCGGGGAGGCGCTGCTGGCGCGCTACGTGCCGGCGCACCGGCAGGTGATTCTGCTGCCGAGGTTCCCCGACCTCGGCACCGAGATCCTGATCGACAGCCACCGCGCGAACCTGCTGCCGATCGGCGACCCCAAGGCCGACGGCTTGGTCCCATCCGTGTGGCTGCCGCGGGTCCGGGCCGCGCTCGCCCGGATCCACACGGGGCGGCGGATCCTGATCGACACCGAGGCCCTCAAGGTGATCGCCGATCTGCGCAATCCGGCCGTCCACCCGCTGCAAGCGCCGATCGACGGCGGCGGAGTCGAGGCGGAGTGGATCCTGCGCGCGCTCGATCAGCGCTTCGTGATCCGGCCGATCGCGCGCGCACCAGACGGGCTGATCGTCGCGCAGCTGCAGGCGCGCTAGACGGCGCGTCCGTTGGTGCACGCCGCGCCCCGCCCGCGCCCGCGCCCGCGCCCGCGCGTTTTACCCGGATCCTCGGCGGGGCGCGGCCCGCGGCCACCTGCATTTGGTGACAAACCCGGCGCGAGCGGACTGGATTTGTCGCGTGCCGCATCTCCACGCGCAGCCTGTGACAAATCCAAGCCGCGCCGCGGCGGTTTGTCACGTTTGCACGCCGAGCGGGTCCCGGCCGGCCGGCGTGAGATCAGCCGGCGTTCAGTCGCGTCCCGGCTCGCGCTTGCGCGCCACGATCACGTTATGAGCCGCGTACTGCCTGACGTACGGCGCGCGCTCGAACAGCCGCTCGGCGACCGCCGCCGCCCGGAGCGCCGAGCGCGGGGTGAAGTCGGGGACGATGCCGAGCTGCTGGTTGCTGATCACCTGGGCGCCGGCTGCCGTCAGCCCGCTCATCACCTCGTCGGCCGGTATCAGCCGCTCCTCGCCGGTGTCCTGGGGAACCCGCCCCATCAGGTTGGACCAGTACGGGTTGCGCGGATTGTGATCCCAGATCAGCACCCGTCCGCCGGGGCGGGTCACGCGGACCATCTCGGCCAGCGTCTGGCGCACTGCGTCGGGCAGCGCGACGTGGTGCATGGTGGCCACCGTCAGCGCCAGGTCAAAGCTGTCGTCGGCAAGCGGCAGCTCTGTGCCCCAGGCCTCCACTGCGATCACCTGCGGGGTGCGGCTTCGCATCACGTCGAGCATCCCCGCCGACGGATCAACGCCGGTCACCCGGTAGCCGCGCTCGGCCAGCCGCTGGGCCAGGGCACCGGTACCGCAGCCGACATCAACCACCGCCGACCCCGCTGGGCTGAGCGCCTGCACGAACGCCGCCCGCTTGCGCAGATAGTGCTCGACTACATGCGGTGGCAGCGACTCGTCATAGACGGTCGCGATCTCGTCAAAGTGCGCGTGGCTCATCGTCGTCGCGCGGCGCGTGGGGGCCCGGGTGCGCGAATGGCGGCGGCCGCTGGAACCGGCGCGGAGTGGTTCGGCGCAGTTTGAACACCAGTCCGAGCATCCGCAGCCCGACGGCCATCGCCTTCAGCGGGTCGCCGGTGACCGATGAGGTACCGACCCGCGGCAGGTAGTTGACCGGCACCTCGACGAAGCGCGCGCCGGAGATGATCGTCAGCAGCATGATCTCGGCACCGGCGTGACTGCCGCCCACCGTCATCGCCTCGGCGATCATCTTGGCGGTCTCCGATCGCAACAGCCGGTAGGTGCATCCGACGTCGCTCAGATGGCTGGTGTTGTAGAGCGCCTCGATCACCTTCGCGACCGCCCAGTTCCCCCAACGAAGCACCGCCGCCATGTTCGCGTCGTCCCAGATCAGCTCGCGGGTCGTCCGGGTCCCGAACACGACGTCGCACTCGACGCTGTAGACCAGCAGCTTGAGGATGTCCTGCGCCAGGAACGTGCCGTCAGGCTCGGTCAACACGATCAGATCGCCCGTCGCCTCGAGCAGTCCCCGCCGGGTGGCGTGGCCATAGCCCTGCTGGGGCTCGTGGACGAGCCGGGCGCGGGTCTTGGCCACCTCCTCGGCCGTGCCAGCCTGGGCGTTGTTGTCGATCACCAGCACCTCGTCGACGTAGCCGGTGGCGTAGAAGTCCTCGATCACGTGCCGGATCGAGTCGCGTTCGGCGTAGGTCATCAGCACGACCGATACGCGGTTACCGTTCCACATGGCTGGGGGGGTTTCTCTGTCTTACAGGGCGAGCGGGACGTAGTCGCCCGGGAACGCCGAGGCGCCGAAGAACCAGTTCTCGATCGCGTAGCGCGGCTTGCTCATCTCCCGCTCGGACGCGGTCTTGTGGAGAAACAGCTCATCAAACAGCAGCGCGTCTCCGGGCTCAAAGATCGGGCGCAGAATCGGACGGTCGCCGGCCACTTCCTCGGCGATCCGCTGTGAGACCTGATTGGGCAGCATCGTCTCGTCGGTCTCGGTGGTCACGTGCCCGTCGAGCCGGCGGGGCACGAGGTCCAGGCCCGGGGCGTCATCGCCGCAGTGCGACAGAGACAGCCACAGGTTCAGCGCCTTGACCTCGCCCATGAACTTGCCGTCCTGATGCCAGGCCCCGCCGACTGCGGGCTCGGCCTTGCGCAGCGTCGTCTTGTGCCCGGTCACCATCGGCGCCTCGCCAAGGTAGCCCTGCACCAGCGCGGGCAGGCCAGCGCCCCGGTACATCTCGCCCATCTCGAAGCTGAGCAGCGGCGAGTCGACCGCCAGCACGCCGCCGCCCTCCTTGATCCACTCGCGCATCAGCCGCACTCCGCGCCGCGGGTCTGGCTCAAACGGTATGTAGTAGCGGTCGTTGAACGAGCGTTCGGCATCGTGGCGCTCGCGCTCGACGAACGAGCGCTCGATCTGCGCGGCGAACCGTTCCGCCTGCTCGCGTGAGACCAGACCGCGCACCAGTACGCAGCCGTCACGCAGGATCCCGGCCCGGATCACGCCCGGGGTGAGCTGCGCCGGCGTCAGCTCGGGCAGGCCCTCGGCAAGGATCGGCAGCGCCGTGTCGTCGGCCGCCGCCAGCCCTCCGTCGGCCGGGTCCGCGTCCAGCCATCGCACGCCGAGCAGATTGCGCAGGTGCAGCAGCTCGCGTTCGCGCTCGCCGCTGGGATCGGCGCGGTTGAGCTCGGTCAGCCGGTCGATCTCGGCTGCCAGCTGCTGGTCGCTGCCGTCGAACTCGCTGACCTGCGCCGCCGCGGTGCCATCGGGATCGGCGGTCTGCTTCCTGCGCCGCCCACGGGTAAGCGTCGTCCACATGGCCGTCAAGCTAACACGGTGGCGGCGGGTGGCTACGCGCCGGCCGGCCGCGCAGGAGCTCCGACGACCGTGACGCCGGCGGGAACGTCATCGACGACGACCGCGTTGGCGCCGATCCGAGCGCCCGCGCCGACCGTCACCGGCCCGATCAGCTTGGCTCCGGTGCCGATGCTGACGCCCGACTCGATCGTCGGCCCGGTCACGTCCCCCGCGCGCAGGCCGACCGTCACGAACGGAGAGATCACGACGCCGGACCCGATCACCACCAGCCCGTCGGCCACGACCTGCCCGTGGACGATGTAGATCCCCGGCGCGACAATGACCGGGTCCCCGATGCTGATCTGGGCCGTCACCATCGCGAGCCGATGAGCGAGCCGGGGCAACACCGGGACCCCCATTGCCTGCATCCGCGCCTTGGCGCGGTAGAGCATCTGGCCTGCGAACGCATCGCTGACCCATGCGAGCCGGAGTACCTGCACGAGCGCGTCCACCGACGAGCGAAACTCGTGGCGCTCGCCGCGATGCATCGCCGTCACGCGCGCGTCCTCGCAGACGGCTGCCCAGAAGTGCGGGTGGTGGGCGCGGAGCGCGGCCCAGAACTGCGCCCGGTCAATCTCCGCTCCGTTGCTGGCGGTGCTCATCGAGACCGCCACGGTAGCCGAGTCACACTACGCTTGGCCCGTGTGACCGGCGCGAGCCTGCAAGTGCAGCTGGAGTCAGAGATCCCGCGCGAGGTCGCCGTCGGTGGTGGAACCGCGATCTTCGTCTGCGGCTGGTGCTTCTGCCCGGAGGCAGACATCGGGGCGCTGATGTTCGTGCTCGACGGCGAGCCACAACCGGTGGACAGCCACGCGATGCCGAGGCTGGACCCGCTGCGCGCGCTGCATCCGGCCCTCGATCCGGCCGACTACACGGGTACCGAGCGTGATCCAGGCTCTCAGGACCCCGAACTTCGCAGCTACCGCAGCGGCTTCTGGGGTCTGGTGCGATTCGAGCGCGAGCGAGCCACCGGCGACTACGAGCTGTCGCTGCGCGCCGAGCTCGCGACCGGCGAGACGCTCTCGGCTCCGCTGGCGACGATCCACCCCAAGCAACCCGACGCGCCGCTGGCGGTCACCTGGGCCCAGGGCTCGGCCGGCCCGCGGGTGGCGATCGCGATGGCGACCTACAACCCGCCGCCGGAGCTGCTGACCGCGCAGCTGGATTCGATCCGCGCGCAGTCACACGGCAACTGGAGCTGTGTGATCAGCGACGACTGCTCACAGCCCGAGCACTACGCCCGGATCGAGGCCGCGATCGCAGGCGATGACCGATTCGTGGTCTCGCGGGCGTCGAGCCGCCTCGGCTTCTACCGCAACTTCGAGCGCGCGCTGTCGCTCGTGCCGAACGATGTCGAGTATGTCGCGCTGGCCGATCAGGACGATGTCTGGCGGCCCGAGAAGCTGGCCGCGCTGCTCGCCGTGATCGGCGGCGCCCAGCTTGTCTACAGCGACGCCCGCGTGGTTACCGCGGACGGTGAGCTGATCTCATCGACCTGGTGGAGCCGGCGGCACAACAACCACACCGACCTGCTGTCGCTGCTGGTCGCCAACTCGGTGACCGGCGCGGCATCGCTGATCCCACGCTCGCTGCTGGACTCCGCGCTCCCGTTCCCGCCTGCCCAGTTCGCTCACTTTCACGACCACTGGCTCGCCTTGACGGCGCTCAGCCTCGGCGACATCGCGTTCGTGCCCGAGCCGCTGTACGACTACGTTCAGCATCGCGAGGCGTCGCTCGGTCACGAGGCCGCGAACCGGATCAGCTCGCTGCGCGACCGTCTGACCCGCCGCCGGGCGTTCCATGACCGCGTGCAGATGTGGCGGCTTCACTACTTCGTCGATCTGTGGCGCCTGCGCCAGTTCAGCGCAATCCTGCTGCTCCGATGCGGACCGCGGATGACGGCCGCCAAGCGCCGCACGCTCGAGCGGTTCCTCGACGCCGACCACTCGCTGTCCGAATGGCTCATGCTCGGCGCCCGTGGGGCGCGCGAGTTCGTCGGGACGCCCGAGACCCTCGGCGCGGAGTGGGCGCTGTTCAACGCGCTTGGCTGGCGACGGCTGCTGGGGCTGAGCGCGCGGTCGCGGCCGCAGCGACACCTGCGATTGGATGCGCTGCCGCCACCGTCACTGTTCCAGGAGCCCGGGCGCATCGGGCTTGAGGGGAGCGCGGGCGAGATCGAGCGCAAGGTCGCGCCGCTGCGCTGGCGGGTCTCCGATGACGCGCCGCGGCGGATCAACCTGCTGATCCCGACGATCGACCTCGACCACTTCTTCGGCGGCTACATCGCCAAGTTCAACCTCGCCCGCCGGTTGGCAGAGCGCGGCCAGCGGGTGCGGATCGTGACCGTCGACCCTGTCGGCCCGTTGCCCGGTGACTGGGCACGCAGGGTTCAGTCCTACGCCGGGCTTGACGGGTTGCTGGACTCGGTCGAGGTTGCGTTCGGGCGCGAGTCGGCGGCGCTGGAGTGCAGTCGCGAAGACGGTTTCATCGCGAGCACCTGGTGGACCGCGCACATCGCCGCGGCGGCGTTACACGAGGTGGACCGTGACCGGTTCGTGTACCTGATCCAGGAGTACGAGCCGTTCACCTTCCCGATGGGGACCTACGCAGCGCTCGCGTCGGAGTCATACGCCCTGCCGCACTTCGCGGTCTTCTCGTCCGAGCTGCTGCGCGGCTACTTCCGTGCCCACTCGATCGGTGTCTACGCCGGCGGGGCGGACCCGGGCGACAGGGACTCGGTCGCGTTTCAGAACGCGATCACCCGGGTCGGGCCGGTCAGCGCTGGCGAGCTGGCGGCGCGGACCTCGCGCCGGCTGCTGTTCTACGCGCGCCCCGAGCCCCACGCGGCGCGAAACATGTTCGAGCTCGGGGTGCTGGGTCTCGCCCGCGCCGCCCGCGACGGGGTGTTCGCCGGCGGCTGGGAGCTCAACGGAGTCGGCTCGGTCGGTCGCGGCCGGCGGATCTCGCTCGGCGCCGGGCCCGCGGTGAAGCTGCTTCCGCGTGCTGATCAGGCCGACTACGCGCAGCTGCTGCGCGATCACGACGTCGGCGTAGCGCTGATGTACACGCCTCACCCGAGTCTTGTCCCGCTCGAAATGGCGTCCGCCGGGATGGTGACGGTGACCAACAGCTTCGAGAACAAGACCGCGGACGCGATGTCGGCGATCTCGCCCAACCTGATCACGGTGCCGCCGACTGTCGCGGGCGTCGCCGCCGGGCTGCGCGAGGCCGCCGCCCGGGTACAGGACACAGCCGCGCGAACCAACGGCGCTGCGGTCAGCTGGAGCAGGGACTGGTCGGACTCCTTCCCGGATGCGCTCGTAGACCGGATCGCGGCGGTGCTGAGCGGGAGCGCGGGGCGGTTAGCCGGAGCTGATGGCTAGCGCTGCTTGGGGAACAGCTGCGAGACCTCGTGGCCTGCCCGTTCCAGCGTGGCGCGATCGCCGGCGCGTGCGGCTGCATAGGCAAGCTGGACCCAGGCCGAGAGATTCTGCGGCTCGGCGCGGGTCACCGGCTCGAGGATCGCCAGCGCGGCCGCGTTGTGCCCCTGATCGATCGCAAGATGCCCGCGCAGGATGTCGATCGTCCGGTCAGGGTTCAGGGTCGAGGCCGAGTCCAGCAACGAGCTTGCGCGCCGTGCCTCCGTGGCGCTCAGATGCGACGGCCCGTTGATCAGCGCAATCGCCCGTGAGGTGTCGATCGCCTGCCGGATGCCGATCGCAAACCAGGCGGTCGCGGCGACGGCGGCGACCAGCACGGCCACTCGAGCGACGGTTGACATCTTCAGATCATCCTCGATCGGGCGTCCGTTGTGATCGACGACGCGCGGGTCTCGGTGGTGATCCCCAACTGGAACGGGCGCGCCTGGCTTGGCCCGTGCCTGCGGGCGCTGGCCGCCGGCGACCGCGTGCCCGCCGAGGTGATCGTCGTCGATAACGGGTCGCAGGACGGCTCGGTCCAGTACCTACGCGTCGAGCATCCGGACGTCCGTGTGCTGGCGCTCGACGCCAACACCGGCTTCGCGCACGCGGCGAACCGCGGGCTGGAGGCGGCCGGCAGTGAGGCGGTCGCGCTGATCAACCCCGACGTCCTCGTCACGCCCGGCTGGCTGGCGCGGATGAGCGACGCGCTGGCCTCCCACCCCGGGGCGGCGTCGGTCGCATCAAAGATGGTGGCGCTCGACGATCCATCGGTCATCTACGACGCCGGTGACATCCTCCGTCGCGACGGCGCCTGTGAGCAGCGTGGGCGCTTCCGCCGCGACGAGGGGCGCTGGGATACGTCCGGCTGGGTGTTCGGCGCCTGCGCCGGCGCCGCCGTCTACCGGCGCTCGGCGGTGCTCGGGGTCGGCGGCTTCGACGAGCGCTTCTTTGCCTATCTTGAGGACGTCGAGCTGGGGTTGAGGCTCGGCCTGGCGGGCTGGCAGTGCCGCTACGAGCCGGCCGTGGCGCTGCACGCGGGCGAGGCGGCCTCCGGGCAGCTCCCGGGCGGCCACAGCGCGCTGGTCACGCGCAACACGCTGCTGTTGGTGGTCAAGGCGTTCCCAGTCGCCTGGTTGCCGTTTGTCCTCTACCGCCAGCTCGCGTGGGCCTGGCATGCCGGGCGCGAGCGGCGCCTGCGGGCGCATCTACGGGCGCTCGGGTCCGCGAGGCCGCTGCTGGCGTCGATGTGGCGCAATCGCGCCCGGCTGCGCGCCGGCGCACGGACTCCGATCGAGGTGGTCATCCCGGCGAGGCCGTTTCGCGGCCCCGGCGCCGGGGGCCACCCGTCGAGCCCCGAGTGAGGATGGCCGCAGCTACCCTGCGAGCGTGCCGCCGATCACCGGAGAGCGCGTCAGCACTGCCGAGGGAGGGTTCAACCCCAGCTTCCAGCGCCACCGCGCCGAATACCGACTGTGCGCCGGGCTGCTCGGTGGCGGCCGGGTGCTCGATCTCGGGTGCGGGACCGGACATTCGTGGACCGAGCTGGCTCCGCGCGAGACGGTGGGTGTCGATGTCGAGGCGTCGGCGCTCGCCGGCCAGGACCGGGAGACCCATCAGGCCGACATGCGGGCGCTGCCGTTCGGAGACGGTGCGTTTGCGGCCGTCGTCTCGATCCAGTCAATTGAGCATGTCCCCGATCCCGAGCGGGTGCTGCGCGAGGTGGTGCGGGTCCTCGAGCGAGGCGGCCGCGCGATCTTCGTCACACCCAACCGCCTGACGTTCGGGCGGCCCGACGAGATCATCGATCCCTACCACTACGTCGAGTACGACTCCGAGCAGCTACGCGCGCTGTGCGCCGCGCACTTTCAGACGGTCGAGATCTCGGGGCTGCAGGTGTCCGACCGCTACCGGGCGATCCACGACGACGAACGGCGCGAGCTCGATCGCCTGCTCGCCCGCGATCCGGCGCGGCTGCGCCGCCTGGTTCCCCGGCGGGTGAAGCAGTACCTCTATGACCGCCGCCTCAGCGGTGACCGGGTCACGCCCCGGCCGGGGGCGCTCGACATCGGCCCCGAAGACTTCTGGCTCGAGGCCGGTCGCCTGGACCAGTCAATCGACCTGTTCGCCGTCTGCACCGGCCCGCGCTGATCGAGTCTGGTCACCAGCGCAGCTGATCCGTGTCACATCGCGGCTTGGGTTTGGGTCATTGTCGGGTAGACCCACAACATCCGAGCGAGATGACAGGAGAGCGCATCATGCCCTACGCCGTGGATTTCAACGATGTCTCGACAGTCGGCCTGGAGTCCTCGCCGGTCGCGGCCGCGCTCGCCGGTCTGCGCGCGCACGAGGCCCGCTACTTCAAGAATAAGTACGACCACGTCTTCACGACTGAGCCCGCGAGCGATGCCAAGACGACGATCGACTGGGTGAACCGGATCCTCACGGAGGAACGCGACATTGTCATCTCTTCTCCGCCGCTCGAGGCGACGGCCTTTCAAGTCGAGAACATCCGAATCGCCTACGTCTTCTACGAGAGCGGTCTGTCGATCAACGTGATGTACAGCATCGACGACCCCAAGAAGCGAGCGGTTGGCTTCAAGCTCTCCGACGGGATGGAAGTCCCCGCCGAGCTCGCCTCCCAGTTCAAGTTCGCGAGGCAGAAGTCGAAGCTGGCCGGCACCATCCGCGGCTCCTACTTCGCCTTCCAAACCGATTACTGACCCCGGACCTCGCTTTGCTCTGCCTGGCGGCTCAGCGATCCCGCGACGCGGCGCGGAACGCGGGAGGCGTCGCGCCCAACGCGAGGTGCCGAGTTGCTCGAGCAGCGACCGCGCTCGATCCAGTCCGTTGCGGCAGTCTCGGTTGAGTTGTGGTCGCGGCTTTGAGGGCTAGCCCATCACGGGCTCGCGTCTTCGCCGACCTACCCCGCGACCTCCATGGCTTCACCGTCGGCGTCGCCCTCGCCTCCTGTGGACACGATCAGCACGCCGGAGGCTCCGCTGTGGGAGATCTTGTCCGCGATGTTGCCGAACCGTTCTCGCTCACCTGTGAGCATTCCCTTGCTGCCAACGACGATGACCGCGGCGTCGTGCTTGTCCGCCACCTCGAGAAGCGCGCCCGCTGGGTCGCCACCAGGCGCGTGCGTGACGACCGCAACGCCCTGATCGGCGGCGTTGGCAGCGGCCTCCGCGAGCGAAGATTCGGGCGAACCGGGTGACTGTGAGATCGAGACGATGTGAAGCTCGCCACCGAGCGCTTTGGCCAGACGGATCCCCTCGCTCACAGTGCGTGTCGCGCCGCTCGAGCCATCGGCGCCAACAACAATCGAGCGCCCGGAAAACTCTGCCAGGGACCGCGACTGAGTAGGAACGATCAGGACATCGCACCGCGCCTGGTGCGATACGCGATTCGGCAACGATCCCAGTAGCCGGCGAATGCCGGTCATCCCCTTGTTGCCCACGACAAGCATCTGGGCCTGCTCCTGCTCGGCTACGGCGACCAGCGCCAGCGCAGCCTCCCCCTGGAGAACTTTGGGAAGGTGCGTTTGCACTTCAACCCCCTGACTTCGCAGCCGGTCGCTCGCCTTGGCCACAATCTGCTCGGCCGAAATGCGCGCCGGCCACTGGGATGCCTCGAGCGCGGACGGTACGCAGACAACGTGAACGGGCGCTCCCAAAGCCTTGGCCAACTCACCAGCCTTGTCCACCGCGAGGTTGGCCGTAGGCGACCCATCTGTGCCCACGACAATCGGATTCCCCGACATCTGGTCCCTCTCTTCTTCTCAAGGCGCTCCCGGCGAGCGCGCGTGCCAGCGAGATCCTACTTCGCGGACGCCCAGTGCTGGAAAAATCTGCCTCAGCCCTCCTGGCCAAATGGGACCGGGGCTGCACCTTTGCTTCTGGTGTTGCCGATGACCCCGTCGAAGGTCCTGCCTCCTCGGAAGTCGGGGACTGCGAAGCACCGACCGCTGTCGCAATGATCGGTAGGAGTTCGACAATACTTCCTTCATGGATACGTTCAACCTCTTTCGAGACCAGACAATCGGCGACGAGAGCGATCCGCCCGGATACCGTGTGCAATCCGCGCAGCTGGCACGAGGGTTCGGAGCGTCTCGCCTCGCGATGACCGTGTATGACGTGCCACCGGGGCAGGCGATTTGCCCCTACCACTTCCACTGGGGCGATGAGGAGTGGCTGGTTGTGATTTCCGGAACGCCTGCGGTTCGGACGCCCGACGGCGAACAGACGCTGGAGCCGGGCGATGTCGTCTGCTTCCTGGTGGGTCCGGAGGGAGCGCACCGGGTCCACAACGCGAGCGACAACGCCGCCCGCGTCGCCCTTTTCTCCAACAAGCACGAGTTCGGCATCATTGAATATCCCGACAGCGACAAGATTGGCGTCTGGGGCCGCCATAACGAGTCGCTCGACCACGTGATCCGGCGCAGCCCGCACCTCGACTACTGGGACGGAGAACTGTCCTGAAGTGACAGCGCTCACGGATGCCTGGCGGGCGGGTGCCTATGACGGTTTCGGGTTCCCCACGCCCGCGGCCTGCATCGATGCCGTTCCATGGACCCCCGGGGTTATCTCAGCACCGTCCAGAGTGTCGCAACGATCGCCAAACGGAAGCTGTCGGTCGCCGGATGAGTACCACTGGTGGGCGCCAGGCGGCCTCGCTACTGCCTGACGCCAGTCGGCCCGTCATGGTGCCACCATTGGTTGTCGGGCTGTCCGATTCGAGTGGCCTGACAGCCCACACGAGGCGTCGGAATGAACCCAACCAGCGGCAACAATGCTCCGAGAGGTCTGCGTGAGTGGTGGGCAGATCCGCCGCGATCCGGCATGCAACGACTCATCAATCCATGGGAGTACCGCCACCTCCGCGGCTTTGGGTTGACGCGCATCGCCGGCGGCCTTGTCGCGGCTGCGGCGGGCGTCGTCTGCCTCTCGTATGCGGCCTTCGGCTGGGCAGCCTTCTTCCTGGTTGTTGGGGTCGGGAACCTCGCGTGCGGGTACTGGTACATCGGGATCGCTCGCTCCGCACCCTCCTCGAGCCTCGGCCCGCCGTAGCCAATCGATGAGGTTCGCTGCGCGTGGCAAGGGCGATCCAGGTGTGATCGTGCACTAGGCTCCGCGGATGAGTTCTCCCGCGACCTTTCTGATGTGGTTTCGTCTGCGCTCGCCCGAGCTGGCCGAGGACTTTGAGCGTCTGATGTTGGGGGACCGTGACATCGTCCGCGGGTCGCTGGACACCGTGTCGGAGTGGCGTCTTACGCGGCCGATCGACGTGCCCGGACAGGCGATCGATCAAGCCGACTACGTACTGATCGCGGAGATCGTCGGAGTGGAGCGCTGGGAGCAACAGGCGAGCGAACAGGTGCAGCGTTTGGCGGACGACCTGGGACATCTCGTCTCGAGCCGGGGGATGCTCGTCGTGCGTCCCGTCCTTTGAATCCACGGTCGGCGGCGGGCGAGCAGCCCATGCGACACTCCGGTCCGATGGTTCAAGGCACAACCGGAGAGATCCTCGAAGGGCTCTGGCGGTTTGAGGCGCTGCATCCGGAATGGACGGAGGACGAGGGCGGCGACGAGGATGGCTGGGAGCAGCAGGTCGCGTGGTGGGCTGTCGCGACTCCCCATGGGCTTGTGTTGATCGATCCTCTCGTCGATGACTGGGACGCGCTCGATCAACTCGTGGCAGACCGGGACGGATGCGCCGGCATCGTGCGCACCTGCCACTGGCACCAGCGCAGCGTTCCCGACGCGGCGAGCCGGTACAACGCGGAGGTGTGGGCCAAGCAGCAGGGGGACGGTGGCGTGCCTTATGCGTTTGACCGTGCGATAAGTGACCGAGATGAGCTCTTCGACGAGTTGCGTGCCCACGATGTCGAGCGAGCCGACGAAGTCGCGGTGTGGCTACCGCGTCAGGCGGCGCTCGTGTTCGCCGACGCGATGCTTCGAACGCGCGCCGGTGAGCTTCGAGTCTGTCCGCAGTCATGGACACAACCCGAGGGCGGTCCGGCAAGGCTACGAGCACTGCTCCGCGCTCTCACGGTGCTTCCGATCGAGCACGTCTTGGTGTCGCACGGTCCGCTGGTGCTAAGTGGCGGAGGTGCGGCTCTGCGGACCGCCATCAGCTGACGCTTCGCGGTGCCGCGTTTTGACACGTGGCGGCCCGCTGGCCGGCCGGCAGGGGTGTCTGACGTTCGTTGTTGGTTGCAGCCCGTGACTAGCGCCCCGGGCTCGTCGAAGCGACGAGCCCGGGGCGTGTCGTTGCTAGTCGCTCGAGCTAGGTCCCGACCGTGTACGCGTAGGCGAAGTCGTGGAAGTCAGACGACGACGCCGGGAACCCGATCGGGTCGAAGGCTCCCCAGTCCGTCGAGTCGATGACGCTGAGGAACCCGTTCACCGCGGTGCCTGCAGCAGCCGCAGGCGACAGCGTTGCCGTCAGTGTCCCCGTGGCTCCGGCCGCAACCTGTACCGGCGTGACCGTATTGCCGCCACTGATGTCGTTGCCCGTCGGAGCCAGTTCGAAGAACGCGACGTGGTTCGTCGTGTTCTTGACAGTCACCGTGATCGGCACGCTGGCACCGGAGCCAATGGTCGTCGACGTCGACGTCGGGAGACCGGTCTCGGTGAGAGGTGCGAGCTGGTTGTACGCGACGGTCCCGGTAACGGTCTGCGAGAACTCCATCCCGTCGGTCGTAGCGCCCTGCATCACGTCGATCTCCCACAGACCCTCCTGGGGGTCGGGAGCGATCAGCGAGGCGTTTCCGGTCGCGTTGTTGGACGTCGGTGTCGTGTCGATCGCTGTGGCATCGATGTTGCCTGACTCGGTGACGGCCGGCTGGAGGTCGGCCGGCGAGAGCAGGTAGTAGTGGACCCGATTATCGGCGTGGTGGTCCGGCGCGTTGAACGTCACGTCGAGGTCCTTCTGACCCGCGGGTACGAACACATAGAACGTCTTGATCTGCCCCGGACCTCGAGATACCGAGCTGGTCAGTGTGGCGCTGAACGAGCCGCCGGCGGACGGGATGAAGGTACGCCGGGCGATCGGCACCGAGCTATTGAGTCCGTTCGGCGCCGTGAACTGCACCGACTCGGGGGAATCGCCGGGAGCCTGCGGGAGGGTGATCTTGAGAGGCACGCTCGCTGAGCTGCGAGGCGCGATGGTGACCGGGGCCGACGCCGGGCTGGTCGTGAAGTTCTGGCCACCGGCCTGGAAGGTCACGGTTCCGGTGTAGGGCCCAGGGACATCGGGCGGACTCTGCACGTGCCCGCGCCCATTGGCCCATACGATCTGGGCTGTCCAGGTCCCGGCCATCGGGTGCTCGACCGTGCTGTGCTGGATGTCAGGGCTGGCATTGTCGCCGTTGGAGGCGCCGTAGTCGTACGAACTCTGGGCCAGCCTCCCGGCCGGATCGGTCAGGATGAACGTGAGGATGTTGTCATCGCTGTTGGTCGGGTCCGGCCAGCGCATATCGGCATCAAGCACGCTGGTGCCCGGCGCCACGGTGAACTTGATCGGTGCCGCCGCGGTTGCCCCCTGGGGGGGAACCGGAAGGCTGGGATCCGGGGCGCTGACGTTCTCGGTCACGGGCGGGCCGAAGTTCGTCTCGCTACCGAGCACTCGATAGGTGCCGGTGACCGTTTCGGGGTTGTCAGAGCTGTTGTACAGCGTGACCGACTTGTGCACCGTTGAGCCGCCCGTATTCCGCACGTCGAGCTGGGTGGGGCTGGCCACCAAGCCGGGAGCGGCGGAATGTCCCTGCGGCACCGTCGTGCCCGGCATCGCGCGGGCCGCCTCAACGGCCGCGTAGATGTTGAGCAGACCGGCGCCCTGCTGGTCTGCATCAGCACCGATGTCCGTTGCCGTGCTGGTGAGCAGCTCCTTCACCATGGCCGGCGTCGGGTTGGCACCGCCGTGGCTGTCACGGTAGGCCTGGATCACGTCGGCGGCCGCGCCGGAGATGAAGGGCGCCGACTGGCTGGTGCCACCAAAGGCCTCAGTCGGAAGCGGCGGGTCCTGGCCGACGCCGGCCGCAGCAAGCGCCAGGTAGCCGGGGGCTACCAGATCCACCACCGCGCCATTGGGAGCGGTGCCGCCCGACGACAAGGTCGTCATGTTGTTGTCTTCCCAGCCGTTCGTGTAGCCATCGGCCTGGGCTAGGAGCCTGAGGTCGTTCGTCCCACCGGCGTCGATGACGTTGGGGTCATCGGCGGGGGCTTCGACCGTGCCCGACGAGCCACTGTCGCCGGCGCTCTCGACGACGACGACGCCGGCTGCCACCATGGCGTCGTTCGTCGGAGCGAGCAGGTCGTCGTTGGCACCCGGCAGAGCGCCATAGCCATAGGACTCCGACACGACGTTGACACCCTTTGTCACCGCTTGCTGCAGCCCGGCGATGACCTGCGACTCGGGAGCCACGGTTTGACCCAACGAGTTGGTGTCGGTGAAGAAACCAGTGGTGACAAGAGAGGCGCCGGGGGCGTCACCCTTGATGTGGAAGGTGCAGCGGGCGGGGATATTCGAGAAGGGCAGCTGAGACGCGTAGCTGTACGTGACCGTGCCCTGAGCGGCGATCGTGGAGACGTCTCCGTTGAACTCGTCGCTGAAGACGTTCTCGTTGGGATTCGTCGCGCCGAGGATCACGTGCGACCCGTTGGGCCGGATCATGTTGGGGTTCCCGGCCAACGTGTCGGCGTCGACGTTCCCGACGATGACGCCCTTGCCCGTCGCGATCGTGGACGCTTCCTCGGGGTGATGCGGGATGTAGGACGCGTCGTGGATGCTGGCGAGAGCTTCGGGCTCCAACAGCGGTCTGCGGGGATTCGTATTGCACAATTGCTGCCCGTCGGCTGCCGTAGCCGGGATGGCCGACTTCTGCACCCGGGAGGCGGCCACCAGGTTCGTGCTCGATCTGGCATCCCCGATGATGATGGTTCCATCGGGAACGACGGCCTTGACGCCCGCGTTGTGGCTCAGTGCCTGTGCCTCAGCCGCCGGCATTGACGCCGCGACGGCGTTGAGGAGCGAAAGGGTCGTGATGTGCGCGGCCCCGACCTGCTTGAGCTGGTTTACGAGCGGAGCCTGCATGGACGCGGCCGTTGCGTCTCGGGCGGACAGATGAGCCTGGTTCGCCGGCAGGTTGGTGAGCTGGTTTTTGAACACCACCACCATCCGCTCGCGCTTGCCGGTCGAGCGGGCTTTGACCTGGCTCAGGCTCAACTTGGAAAAGCTGGGCCTCGCCACGCTGGTCCCTGCGGTCGAGCCGGATGCCGAGCCTGCACCGGTCACTGCTGTGACCAGCACGGCCGCACCGAGCAAAGAAGCAACCTTACGGGGGGTCAAGGACATCGTGCTGCCTCCATTCGACCATCTCTGGGATCCCCGGTTGCGGCACCGCACGGGCCGCGTCAATAACCCGGCGAACCTACCTCAACCCCGACGTGTTAGCCAAACAACCTAACGGCTTGGCTTCACGGTCCATTTGGAGCGAGCAGCGACTGCGATAGATCAAGAGCGATGGGCAGGCCGCGCACCTGTTTTTCGTCGATGCAGGGGTTCTCCAGACCCCTTTACCCGGAATGAGTAGATAAAGACGAGTTAGGGTAAGCGCCGGCATGGACCAACCTTCGGCGTCGATCGACCAGTGGCGGTCGCACCGACGGTGACCCCACCCCGCGGAGCCGAAAAGCTCGTCAGGGCAGGAACTTGCGCGACCGCCAGATCCGGCGCCGGTGCAGCATCAGCCTCGTTGCCGCCCACAGCGTCTTGAAGCCATAGACAATCGACTGGCCCGCCGAGGCGGACGACGCCTCGGGGAAGTACTGGGTCCGGGCTGGGACCTCCGCGATCCGAAAGCCGAAGTGCACCGCCTGCATGACCATCTCAGAGTCGAATACGAAGTCGATCGAGTTGCGCAGGAAGGGCACGGTCAGCAGCAGCTCACGCGAGAAGGCGCGGTAGCCGGTATGGAGCTCGGTGAACTGCGTTCCGAGCACCCGGTTCTCCAACGACGTCAGAAAGCGGTTGGCCAGGTATTTGTAGAGCGGCATGCCGCCGGCGCGCCACGCGCCGGGCTCGGCGAGCCGCGACCCGAGCACCATGTCCGCCTCGCCTTTCAGGATCGGCTCGACCATGCGCGGGATCAACGAGGGTTCGTACTGACCGTCGGGATGCAACATCACGACGACGTCGGCACCCTCCTGCAGCGCCTGCAGGTAGCAGGTCTTCTGGTTGCCCCCGTAGCCGACGTTGTGTGGATGCCAGATCACGGTCAGTGGCAGGCGGCGCGCGATCGCGACCGTCTCGTCGGTCGACTTGTCGTCGACCAGGATGATGTCGTTGACGATCTCGGTCGGGATCGCCGACACCGTCTGCTCGAGCGTCCGCGCGGCGTTCCAGGCGGGCATCACAACCACCACGTTCGCGGTCCGGGCCGATTCGCCGGGGGCGTTCGTGATTTGGCACTGCTCGGGCGACCCGCCGCCGGGGTGCTCGAAATTCGCACTGATGCGGTCCAAGGCCCGGCCAGCTTAGCTTGACAGTCATTGGTCCGGGCGCGAGGATGCCAGCGGCGGTCCGCAGGCAGTTTGATGAGGCGAGAGGGGGCAGTCGAACCTAGATGACGGGCGTCCTTTATCGGTTGGCGCAGGTTTGTGTGCGAGGCAAGTTCGTCGTGCTCGGGATCTGGTTGGTGATCGCGATCGTGCTGGTGGGGGTCTCGCACCAGATGGGCGACAGCACGAACAACAACCTGTCGCTGCCCGGCACCGGAAGCCAGCTCGCCACCGACACGCTCGCCGGGCCGTTCGCGGCCCAGTCGAACGGCTCGAGTCCGATCGTGATTCGCACCAAGAGCGGCAAGCTGACCGACTCCAAGTACGCCAACGCGATCAACACGGCCACGTCGGACGTCGCGCACGCCGCCAATGTCTATTCGGCGGTCAGCCCGCTCTCTTCACAGGGGGCGTCCCAGCTCGCCAAGAACCAGATGGTGGGCTACATCTCGGTCACGACAAAGGGAAACCCGGGTGCGTTGACCACGCAGCAGGCGCAGGACATCATCAACACCGCAGCGGGCCCGCTCAAGGCAGCGGGGCTCGAGGTGCAGACGGGCGGCCAGCTCGGACAGAAGGTGTCCACCCCGTCGACGGAGTCCAGCGAGCTGATCGGAATCATCGCGGCGATGTTCATCCTCGCGTTCACGTTCGGGACGCTCGTGGCGATGGCGCTCCCGATCGTCACCGCGATCTTCGGGCTCGCCTCGACGCTCGCGATCATCCGGATCCTCGGTCACGTCGTCTCGGTGCCGACGGTTGCGCCGACGCTTGCGACGATGATCGGCCTCGGGGTCGGGATCGACTACGCCCTGTTCATCATCACCCGACATTTCAGGGGACTCAAGGACGGCCTCGATATCGACGAGTCGATCGCTCGCGCGGCCGCGACCTCGGGCGGCGCGGTGTTCTTCGCCGGCGCGACGGTCACGATCGCGCTCGTATCCCTCGCCGTCGCGGGAATCCCGCTCGTCACGACGATGGGGTTGATGGCCGCGATCGCAGTCGTCGTCTCGGTGCTCGCCGCGCTGACACTGCTGCCGGCGGTGCTGGCGATCATCGGGCCGCACATCAACTCGCTGCGCGTGCGTGACCGCCACCCGGAGTCACATCCCTCAGAGGGCGGGCTGTGGGCCAAGTGGGCGCATGAGATCGCGTCCTACCCGTGGGTCGCGCTGGTCGGCGCGCTGGCGATCCTGATCCCGCTGATGATCCCGCTCCTGTCGCTGACTCTCGGGCAGCAGGACACGGGCGCGCTCTCGACATCGACCACCGCACGTCAGGCGTATGACCAGATCAGCCAGAACTTCGGCCAGGGCGTCAACGGGCCGCTGTTGATCGCGGTCAAGCTCGGCTCGCCGGCGAAGTCGACATCGGATTCGCGCCTGGCGACGCTCCAGAAGGACGTCAAAGGTGTTCATGGGGTCGCGGCGGTCTCGCCGGTCGTTCTCGACAAGGCCGGGACGACCGCGTTCTTCAACGCGATCGCGACCACGGCGCCGTCGGACAACAAGACCGCCAATCTCGTCTCCACGCTCAGGGACACGACGATCCCGCAGGCCGAGAAGGGGACCAATATGAAGGCCTACGTCGGCGGGCAGACCGCGGCGTACGTGGACCTCGCATCGAAGATCTCCAGCAAGCTGCCGCTCCAGATCGCGGTCGTGATCGTGCTCGCGTTCCTGCTGTTGATGCTCGCCTTCCGGACGGTCGTGGTCCCGGCTCAGGCGGCGCTGATGAACCTGCTCTCGATCGCGGCGTCCTACGGCGTACTGACCGCGATCTTCCAGTACGGCTGGGCGATCGGCATCCTGGGTCACAGCGATCCGGTCCCGATCGTGTCCTACGTGCCGCTGTTCATGTTCGCGATCCTGTTCGGGCTGTCGATGGACTACGAGGTGTTCCTTGTCAGTCAGATCGAGGAGCACGTCCACGAGGGCGAGGACAACAAGAGCTCGGTCGTGCACGGACTCGTGACGAGCGCGCGCGTGATCACCGCGGCCGCCTCGATCATGGTGTTCGTGTTCGGCAGCTTCCTGCTCAACGGCAATCCGACCGTCCAGCAGTTCGGGGTCGGGCTCGCCGTCGCAGTGCTGCTCGATGCGACAGTCGTGCGCTGCCTGCTCGTGCCGGCGCTGATGATCCTGATGGGGAAGATCAACTGGTATCTGCCCCGCTGGATCGACAGGATCCTTCCGCACATCAGCATCGAGGGCGCCGAGTTCTTCGAGCGGCGAGACGCCGCGGCCCCGGGCAAGCTCGAGCCGTCAGCGGCACGGGCGCCCGCTGAGTCCTGACGGGGGCTCAGACCACGAGCACAACACCCGATCACGCGGATCTGGTTACCGTGACCGTACGCGATCGTGTGCGCCAAACCGGACAGGAGAGAGTGACGTGAAGGCGACCGAGAAGCTGCACGAGCAGGGTCAGAGCCTGTGGCTGGACAACATCACCCGCGAGATGCTCGACTCAGGGCAGCTCAAGCGCTACATCGACGACTATTCGATCACGGGCCTGACGTCGAACCCGTCGATCTTCGACAAGGCGATCGCGTCGGGTGTCTACGACGACGCGATCCACGAGAAGGCCTCGGCCGGGCTCGACCGCGAGCAGCTGTTCTTCGAGCTGGCGATTGAGGATCTGCGTCGCGCGGCGGAGCTGTTCGGTCCGGTCCACGACCGGACCGACGGCGTCGACGGCTGGGTCTCGCTCGAGGTCTCGCCGGAGCTCGCCTACGACACCGAGAGGACCGTCAAGGCGGCGGCGCGGCTGCATGAGCGCGCCGGCGCGGCCAACCTGTTCATCAAGATCCCTGGCACCGAGGCGGGCCTTCCCGCGATCGAGGAGTCGATCGCTGCCGGCGTCCCCGTCAACGTCACGCTGCTGTTCTCCGCCGAGCAGTACATCGCGGCGGCCGAGGCGTACATGCGCGGCGTGGAGCGCCGAATCGACGCCGGGCTTCACCCCGCGGTCGGGTCGGTGGCGTCGGTGTTCATGTCGCGGTGGGACGCGGCGGTGGCCGACACCGTCGGCGACGAGCTGCGTGACCGCCTCGCGGTAGCAGTCGGCATACAGACCTACAAGGCCTATCGCGAGCTGATGAACTCCGACCGCTGGCAGCGGCTTGCCAACAGCGGCGCACGGGTGCAGCGGCTGCTGTGGGCCAGCACCAGCACCAAGGATCCCAAGGCGCCCGACACCCTCTACGTGCACGCGCTCGGGGCGCCGTTGACGGTCAACACGATGCCCGATTCGACCCTGAAGGCGTTCTTCGACCATGGCCATGTCGGCACGCCGATGCCGGCCGACGGCGGCGACAGTGAGAGCGTCCTGGCGCAGTTCGCCGACTCCGGCGTCGATCTGAGCGCGCTCGCAAGCAAGCTCCAGACCGACGGCGCGAGCAGCTTCGTCGACGCGTGGCATGACCTGATGGCCCATATCGATGAGCAGAGCGCGGCTCTGCGGGCGTGAACCGCGACCGGGAGAAGCAGCGATGAGCACCACCGAGACACCGCTGCGCCAGCGCTCGGCCTGGCGCGCGCTTGAGCTCCATCACGAACAGATCCGCGATGTCCAACTCCGCGATCTGTTCGCCCGCGATCCGCAGCGAGGCGAGCGGCTGACCGCGGAGGGGGGCGCGCTGTACCTCGACTACTCCAAGAACAGGGTTACCGACGAGACGCTCGACCTGCTGATCGCATTAGCCGAGGAGTCCGGTCTGCGGGCGCGGATCGAGGCGATGTTCCGCGGTGACCGGATCAACGTGTCCGAGAACCGTTCGGTGCTGCACGTTGCGCTGCGGATGCCGAAGGGCACGCGGTTGATCGTCGATGGGGTGGACGTGGTCGCAAACGTGCACGAGGTGCTGGACCGGATGTCGGCGTTCGCCGACCGCGTGCGCTCGGGGGAGTTCAAGGGCCACACCGGCAAGGCGATCCGCAACGTGATCAACATCGGGATCGGCGGCTCGGACCTCGGGCCGGTGATGGCCTATGAGGCCCTGCGTAACTACTCGCGCCGCGACATGACCTTCCGCTTCGTGTCCAACGTCGACTCGACCGACTTCGTCGAGGCGACCCGCGACCTCGAGGCCGACGAGACCCTGTTCATCATCAGCTCGAAGACATTCACCACGCTCGAGACGATGACCAACGCCAAGTCCGCGCGCGACTGGGCGCTGTCGGCGCTCGGTGACGAGAGCGCGATCGCCAAGCACTTCGTCGCTGTCTCGACCAACGCCGACGAGGTCTCGAAGTTCGGCATCGACACGGCGAACATGTTCGGCTTCTGGGACTGGGTCGGAGGGCGGTACTCGATGGACTCGGCGATCGGGCTCTCGACGATGCTCGCGGTCGGCCCGGAGTCCTTCACCGAGATGCTGGCCGGCTTCCACGAGATCGACGTCCACCTCCTCCAGACCCCGCTGCAGCGCAACCTGCCCGTCCTGATGGGTCTGCTGTCGGTCTGGTATGGGGACTTCTTCGGGGCACAGACGTGCGGCGTGATGCCGTACGAGCAGTACCTCAAGCGCTTCCCCGCCTATCTCCAGCAGTTGACGATGGAATCAAACGGAAAGCACGTGACACTCGCCGGCGAGCACGTCGACTACCAGACCGGCGCGATCTTCTGGGGCGAGCCGGGGACCAACGGACAGCACAGCTTCTACCAGCTGATCCACCAGGGCACGAAGCTGATCCCGGTTGACCTGATCGGCTTCGGCCAGAACGCTCAACCCGTTGCGCGATCACCACGACATCCTGATGTCCAACGTCTTCGCCCAGGCGCAGGCGCTAGCGTTCGGCAAGAGCGAGGAGGAGGTCCGCGCCGAGGGGACGCCCGAGGCGGTCATCCCCCATCGCGTGATGGAGGGCAACCGGCCCACCAACGTGATCCTGGCCGAGAAGCTCACACCGCGGGTGCTCGGAAACCTGGTCGCGCTCTATGAGCACAGCGTCTTCACACAGGGAACCGTGTGGGGCATCGACTCCTTTGACCAGTGGGGGGTCGAGCTCGGCAAGGTCCTCGCCAAACAGATCATCCCCGAGCTCGAGGCCGACACCGAGCCCGAGCTCGGACACGACAGTTCCACCAACGCGCTCATCCGCCGCTACCGCGCGATGAGAAGCGCCGGCTAGAGAGGAGCACGCATGGCAACCGACACACCGATGCAGCTTGGAATGGTCGGCCTCGGAAGGATGGGCGCCAACATCGTCAGGCGGCTGCTGCGCGACGGCCACCGGTGCGTCGGCTATGACGTCAGCGCGGACGCGGTCAAGGCGCTTGAGGCCGACGGCGCCGACGGTGCGACATCGCTGCAGGAGTTCGTCTCAAAGCTCGACAAGCCGCGCGCGGTGTGGGTGATGGTCCCGGCCGGCACGATCACCGACAACACGATTCACGAGCTGGCCGACGTGCTCGAGGCCGGTGACGTGATCATCGACGGCGGCAACACCCACTATCACGACGACATCCGCCACGCCGCGCAGCTCGCCGAGAAGGGGATCCACCACATCGACTGCGGCACCAGCGGTGGCGTGTGGGGCCTGGAGCGGGGCTTCTGCCTGATGATCGGCGGCGAGCAGGACGTCGTCGAGCGGCTCTCGCC
Organism: uncultured Solirubrobacterales bacterium; assembly: GCA_963770885.1. Lineage (GTDB taxonomy): Bacteria > Actinomycetota > Thermoleophilia > Solirubrobacterales > Solirubrobacteraceae > Palsa-465. Next base: position 665,006 of record CAVYRI010000012.1, read on the forward strand.
GCTGTTCGCCTCGATCGCGCCCGGCGTCGACGCCGCTCCCCGCACCCCGGGACGGACCGGCGAGCCGTCACCATCTGAGCAGGGCTATCTCCACTGCGGCCCAAACGGCGCCGGCCACTTCGTCAAGATGGTCCACAACGGGATCGAGTACGGGCTGATGGCTGCCTACGCCGAGGGGCTCAGCATCATCCGCAACGCCGACGTCGGGACCCGCAAGCACGACGACGACGCCGAGACAAGCCCGCTCGAGATGCCCCAGTACTACCAGTACACGATCGACACGACCGAGGTCGCGGAGGTCTGGCGCCGCGGCAGCGTGGTCGGATCGTGGTTGCTGGACCTGACCGCGCACGCACTGCTCGTGTCCCCGACCCTCGACGATTTCTCGGGGCGGGTGTCGGACTCCGGCGAGGGCCGCTGGACGGCGGTCGCGGCGATCGAGGAGGGCGTGCCGGCTCCGGTGCTGACGACCGCGCTCTACGCGCGGTTTGCCTCGCGCGGGCTCAACCAGTTCGGCGACCGGGTCCAGTCGGCGATGCGCAAGGAGTTCGGCGGCCACGCCGAGAAGCCGGCCAATTAGTCGCGGTGCCGAGCCCGCCAGGAACGGCGATCTAGCCGTCGTTCCTGGCGGGGATGGCCGCGACCTAGCCTCGGAACGCGACGAGGTGAATCGAGCCGCTGAATGAGGTGCTGGAGCCCGAGAGGTTGCAGGCCGTGAATTTGGCCTGGCCGGCGGTTGTCACCGCTCCTGGCGTGAACACCACGTTCTGGCTCGGCGGTGTGGTCGTGTAGGCGAACAGCGGGACGTCGCCCAGCTGCAGCGCGGAATCCCCGACGCTGAAGGCCCCGCATGCGTTGGCGCCGAGGCTGAACCCGACTGAACCGGTTACCGAGCCGACCACGCCGGTCGGGGCGGTCTTGTCGGTCGCGCTGACCGACACGCCGTTGCCGCCGAGGATCGAACTCGTCGAGCCGGTCGCGTCATTGTTCTCGCCGCCGGAGACCGAGCTGCCAAACCCGGTCGTTGCGTTGGTGAAGCCGCCGAGGATTGCGTCGTGGCCATCCTCGAGCCCGCTGTCACTGTTGACGCAGTCCCCGGTCGGTGCCGTTCCGGCGCCGCTCAGGTTGTCACAGCCCCCGGCGACGAACGAGTTGTCGTCGGTGGCCAGGTTGTATTGACCTCCCGCGATCGTGCTCTCGTCGCCGTTGGCTTCGTTGCCGCCGCCCCCGGTGACCGACGCGAAGTTGCCCGCACTGCTCGATCCGGCGGTGTTGTGATCTCCGCCGCTGATCCCGGTCGAGTAGCCGTTCGCGTCATTGAGCTCACCAGCGCTGACGGACGAGAAGAGACCCTGCGCCCTGTTGATGACGCCGCCCGAGACCGACTCGTATCCGGCGGCGCCGCAGGCGCCGATCAAAGCGCTCGCCGCGCCGGCGACCCCATCGCAGCCGCCGCTGACCGAGGAGTACGAGTCCGAAGCCAGGTTGTACTGCCCACCTGTGACTGAGCTGTTGGCGCCGTGAGCGGTGTTGGATGCGCCGCCTGTAACTGCTGTCGAGCTCCCGTTGGAAGTGTTTCGATAGCCGCCCGCCACCCATGCGCCGTTGGTGCCCGAGGCGGTGTCATGGTTGCCACCGCCGACCGATGCCGCCGCCGTCGAGGCGAGTCCGTTCTCGCCCCCGGACACAGACGACTCCGCGCCCGAAGCCGTGTTGTCATCACCGAGCACGCTCGCGAACGCGCCGGTGGCCTGATCGCCGCTGCCGCCGACCAGCTCGCCATACGACGACCAGCCGTTATTGGACCCCAGGATCAGGTCGTTGGAGCCGCTCTGCGGGTGACCGCCGGGATGTTCGGCATAGCCGACGATCAAGTTGCCCTCGCCGTTGACGGCCCCGCTGGTCGAGCCCGAACCGGACACGACCTGCACGTTGACGCCGGTGAACGTGATCGTCGGCTTGCCGTCGATCCCGGTGTCGGTGTAGGACGCATGCGACAGGATCGATGCGTTAACCGCGGTCGTCCCACCCGCGCAGCCCGAGGCCGACGAGCCGCCCGAGACCGCGGCCTGTCCCGCGGTCGCCGGCACGCAGAGAAACACAGACGCCGCCGACGCCTCGGCGACCCCGACAATCAGCGCGCAAATCCCCGTCGCGAACACAACGGCAGCAGCCGCGCGAGCACGTGTGAACATCAAACACCCCCCGATTGGTAGTGACTTCTCGTGCACGGGAATGTCCCGCGCGACCAGTATCTCAAGCCAGGTCAGCGCTCGGGGGGCGCCATCGGCTATCCGTCCAATCAGGTCACTAGTCGGCCGCGGCCTTGATGGCACGCGAAAGCTTGACGCGCGCGGTCCTGTGAAGCTCCACCTTGCGCAGACGGACCGCGGCCGGTGTCACCTCGACGCATTCGTCCGCGCGCAGGAATTCGAGCGCCTGGTCGAGCGACAATTCGCGCTTGGGCACCAGCCGGACCAGCACGTCGGCGGTCGAGGAGCGCATGTTGGTCAGATGCTTCTCCTTGCAGGCGTTGACGTCGAGGTCCTCCTGGCGCGAGTTCTCGCCGACGATCATGCCCTCGTAGACCTCGTCCCCGGGTTCGACGAACAGGGTGCCGCGCTCCTGGAGGTTGAACAGCGCGAAGGCCGCCACGAGCCCGCGCCGGTCAGAGACCAGCGATCCCGTCGGTCGGGTGCGCAGCTCGCCGTGCCACGGCTCCCAGCGGTCGAACACGTGATGGACGATCCCGGTGCCGCGGGTCTCGGTCAGGAACTCGGTCCGGAAGCCGATCAGCCCCCGGGCCGGGACGAGATAGTCCATCCGCACCCAGCCGGTGCCGTGGTTGACCATCTGCTCGAGCCGGCCCTTGCGCAGTGCCAGCAGCTGGGTGATCACGCCGACGTACTCCTCGGGCGCGTCGACGCTCATCCGCTCGACCGGCTCGTGCACGACGCCGTCGATCTCCCGGGTGACCACCTGCGGCTTGCCGACCGTCAGCTCAAAGCCCTCGCGACGCATCAGTTCGACCAGCACCGCCAGCGCCAGCTCACCGCGCCCCTGCACCTCCCAGATGTCCGGGCGCTCGGTCTCGGACACCCGCAGCGAGACGTTGCCGACCAGCTCGCGCTCGAGCCGGCCCTTGACCTGGCTGGCCGTCAGCAGGTTGCCGTCGAGGCCGGCGAGCGGTGAGCTGTTGATCCCGACGGTGACCGACAGCGAAGGCTCGTCGACGGTGATCACGGGCAGCGGCTGCGGATCGTCGGCGTCGGCGAGCGTCTCGCCGATCGTGATCTCGGGGATCCCGGCGACCGAGATGATCTCGCCCGCCGCGGCCTCGTCGGCGTCGACACGGTCGAGTGCCTCGGTCACATACAGCTCGGAGATCCTGACCGGCTCGACGGTCCCGTCGGCCCGGCACCAGGCGACGTTCTCGCCGCGGCGGATCGTCCCCTGGCGCACGCGGCAGATCGCCAAGCGCCCGACGTAGGGGGAGGCGTCGAGGTTGGTGACGTGGGCCTGGAGCGGATGGCCGGGGTCGAACTCCGGCGCCGGGACGTGCTCGAGCATCGTTTCGAGCAGCGGGCGCAGGTCGGTCCCCGGTTCGTTGGGGTCCAGTGACGCCTGCCCGGCCCTGGCGTTGCAGTAGACGATCGGGAACTCGATCTGGGACTCGTCGGCGTCGAGGTCGAGAAACAGCTCGTAGACCTCGTCGATGACCTCGTCGATCCGTGCGTCGGGACGGTCGATCTTGTTGATCGCGAGGATCACCGGCAGCCGGCGCTCGAGCGCCTTGCGCAGCACGAATCGTGTCTGGGGCAGCGGGCCCTCGCTGGCGTCGACGAGCAGGAGCACCCCGTCGACCATCGTCAGACCCCGCTCAACCTCTCCGCCGAAGTCGGCGTGGCCCGGCGTGTCGACGATGTTCAGCTTCACGCTGCCGTAGCGAACCGCCGTGTTCTTGGCGAGGATCGTGATCCCCTTCTCGCGCTCGAGGTCCATCGAGTCCAGCACGCGCTCGGCGACCGATTGGCCGGTGCGAAACGCGCCCGACTGCCACAGCAGCGCGTCGACCAGCGTCGTCTTGCCGTGGTCGACGTGCGCGATGATCGCGATGTTGCGGATGTCTGAGCGGATCGCCATACCGGCGGGCCAGGTTAGCCGGAGCTGGCGGGTTGTCCGGTGATCCGGTCGTCAGTCGGCCGGCTTGCCGGCGTCCGCGGCCGTCTGGGCGACGCCGTCGGTGAACCGCTTTCCGGACTCGAGCTCGCGCTGCTGCGAAGCTTTGATCTGTTCGCGTTTCTCGGTGCCCGGCTCGATCGCCTTGTCGGTTGCGGTCGCCGGCGGAGCGTCCGCGTTCGTGTCGGCGGAGCCGGAGCCGGAGCCGAGCGCCTCGATCATCGGGCGGATGATGTCCATCGGCATCGGGAACACGATCGTCGAGTTCTGGCTGCCGCCGATCTCGCGCAGCGTCTGCAGGTAGCGAAGCTGGAGCGTCACCGAGTTGTCGCCCATCACCTCGGCCGCATCGCGGAGCCTGGCGGCGGCCTGGAACTCGCCCTCGGCGTTGATCACCTTCGCGCGCCGCTCGCGCTCGGCCTCGGCCTGGCGCGCGATCGCGTGCTGCATCCGCTCGGGAATCTCGACGTCGCGGATCTCAACCGTCGTCACCTTGATCCCCCACGGCTCGGTCTGCCTGTCGATCACCTGTTGCAGCGAGTCGTTGAGGTGGTCGCGCTCGGACAGCAGCGAGTCGAGCTCGGCCTCGCCGAGCACCGAGCGCAGCGTCGTCTGTGCGATCTGGAGCGTCGCGGCCTCGAAGTCCTCGACCTCGGTCACGGCGCGGCTTGGATCGATCACGCGGTAGTAGGCGACCGCGGTCACGCGGGCCGGAACGTTGTCGCGGGTGATGATCTCCTGCGGCGGGACCTTGAGTGTCACCGTGCGCAGACTGACCCTGACCATGCGGTCGATCGACGGGATCATCAGCATCAGGCCCGGGCCTCGCAGGTCCATCAACCGCCCGAGCCGGAACATCACGGCGCGCTCGTACTCGCGCAGGACCCTGACGGAACTCGCGGCCGCCGCCAGCGCAAGCACGAGCAGCACGCAGACGATCAAGATGATTGCGGTGATCACAGCAGCTCCCAATCCTCGGCTCGGCGGACCGACAACGTCAGCCCGGTCAGGCGTTCGACGACGACCTGATCGCCGACATGCAATTCCTCCTCCTCGGTGACCGACGGCCGCGCCTGCCACAGCGAGCCGTCAAGCGCGACGCTGCCGCACGAGTTGGCCCAGTTGCGCACGACGCCGATGTGACCGACGATCCCCTCGGCGCCGGTCTTCACGCGCCGGTGGCGCGCGGCGGTGCCCTTCTGAACCGACACCGTCACCATCGCGGCGCCGGCGGCCGCAAGCGTCCCGCCGGCCAGCAGCCCGAGCAGCACGCCTGCTCCGAGACCGCTGACCGCGAGCACCACTCCGATCGTCATCGCAATCACGCCGATTCCCCCAGCGATGCCATGGGTGGGGTAGTGGGCCTCCGCCACGGCGACCACCGCTCCGATCACGAGAAGTGCTATTCCGAGCGCAGTCACCCTATAAAGGGTACGCCTCGCGGGAGGATGCTCCGACGGGTGTCCGCTCAGCTTGCGAGCGCCGCCTGCTGGGGCTCGCGCCGGCGCAGGGGGTGGTCGGCGCGGGCGCCCGGGCCGGCCTTGGCAAGTGCGTCGCGCGGCCCGAGCCGCATGCCGCACCGTTCGCAGATCCGGTGCTCGTCGATCGCGCCACCGCAGCCCCTGTGCTCGAGCAGCACCGGCGGTCCCGCCGCCGTCGGGGCGTGCTTGTCGCCCCACTGCAGCAGCGCGACGATCGTCGGCCACAGATCGAGCCCCTTCTCGGTCAGTACGTACTCATAGCGCGCTGGCCGCTCCTGATAGAGCCGGCGCTCGATAACGCCGTGCTCGATCAGCCGCGTCAGCCGTGCCTGGAGCACATTGCGCGCGATCCCGAGGTCCTTCTGCAGCGCGTCAAATCGCCTCACGCCGAGCAGGATGTTGCGCACGATCAGCAGCGACCAGCGCTCGCCCACGACCTCGAGGGTCGCCGCGATGCTGCACGTCTGGTCGCTGTAGTCGTTGCCGAGCATCCTGCGTTTGATTCTAGCCGGGCGGGTTGCATGATGCAACTTGACTGTGGTAGGGTGCGTTTCGTCATGCAACGCAAGTGGCTGGTAACGGTGATCGTCTGCTCGGGCGTATTCATGTCGAGCCTCGACCTGTTCATCGTCAACATCGCGTTCCCCAGCATCGCGCACGACTACTCGGGGCTCATCGCTCAGCTCGCTGTCCTGGATCGTGAGCGGCTATTCGATCGTCTTCGCGGCGCTGCTGGTTCCGGCCGGCCGCTGGGCGGACTCGTTCGGGCGCAAGCGCGCCTTCACGCTCGGGCTGGGCCTGTTCGTGCTCGCAAGCGCGGCCTGCGCGGCCGCGCCGTCGGTCGACCTGCTGATCGCCGCACGCCTGGTGCAGGCGGGCGGCGGAGCGCTGATGCTCCCGACCTCACTCGGTCTGATCCTGCCCGAGTTCGAGCTCCACGAGCGCCACGCGGCGATCGGTGTCTGGGCGGCGACGGGCGCGATCGCCGCGGCCGCCGGACCACCGCTCGGCGGCCTGCTTGTGCAGGCCGACTGGCGCTGGGTGTTCCTCGTCAACGTGCCGGTCGGGATCGCCGGGCTGATCGCGGCCCAGCGGGTGCTGACCGAGCGCCGCGAGCGCAACCCGCTCAAGCCCGACCTCGTCGGCGCGGTCGCGTTCGTGATCGCGATCGGCTCGCTCGTGCTGGCGATCGTCAAGGGCCAGGACTGGGGCTGGGGATCGCCGCGGGTGATCGGGCTGCTGGCGCTCTCGTTCGCGCTGATGGCGGCGATCTGGTGGCGCAGCAACCGCCACCCGTCACCGCTGATCGATCCCCAGATGCTTCGCGTGCGGACCTTCAGCCTCGCGGTCGGCGCTTCGATCCTGTTCTTCGCCGGATTCGCCGCGATGCTGCTCAACGGCGTCCTGTTCCTGACCACCGTCTGGCACGAGAGCGTGTTGACGACCGGGTTGATGCTGTTCCCGGGGCCGTTCATGGCCGCCGTGTTCAGCATTCCGTCGGCCCGGCTCGGGGCGCGCGTCGGCTACCGGGTCCCGGGCATCGCCGGGGCGACGCTGTTCGCGCTCGCGTCGGTGTGGTGGATTACGCGGATCCACGGGACGCCCGCGTACCTGTCCGAGTACCTGCCGGGAATGATGATGAGCGGCTCGGGCGTCGGCCTGGTGATCCCGACCCTGACCGGCGCCGGCGCCTCTTCACTTGCGCCGGAGCGGTTCGCCACCGGCGCAGCCGTGCTGACGATGGGCCGCCAGGTCGGCTCGGCGCTCGGCATCGCGCTGCTGGTCGCCGTGCTTGGTGCCGGTGTCGCGACGCTCAGCGACTTCCAGACCGCATGGCTGATCAGCGCCTCGGGCGGCGCCCTGGCCGGCTTGGCGATCGCCGCGCTCGGCCCGGCGCGTGCGCCGGTCTCGCGGGCAGTGGCGCAGCCCGAGCCCGCGACGTCCTGACCTCCGTAACAGGCCCTCGGGGCGGGGCGACTACTCGGGAGCGTTGTCCAGCCGCGCTGCGACCCGCGCCGACGCCTGACGGGCCTCGGCGCCCAGCCGCCGGACTATCTCGCCCGCCGGGGCCTGGAGCGCGAGCGCGTGGGTCTGCCCGGCCCACAGGTTGATCGCCTCGGCGTCCCCCGAGCTGCGCGCCGCGGCGCGGACCGGGCTCGTCATGTGGTGGACGTCGGGATAGGCCGCCGGGGCCTCGGCGCTGTGCTCGTCGAGGAAGCGGTTGACGATCCCGCGCGCGCTGCGGCCGCTGAACGCCCGCGTGATGCGTGTCGGCCGCCCGAGCGCCAGCGCGCGGCGATGGGGCTCCGGCGTCGCAGCCTCGGGCGTCAGCAGCAGCGCCGTGCCGACCTGCGCGGCGACCGCGCCCGCACACAGGACGGCGGCGACCGCGGCCCCGTCGGCGATCCCGCCGGCCGCGATCAGCGGCAGGCTCACCCGGTGTGCGACCAGCCGCAGCGCCGCGAGCAGCCCCAACTCGTCGGGCTGATCATCGCTGAAGTAACCACGATGGCCGCCGGCCTCGAAACCCTGCACCACGAGCGCGTCGGCGCCGGCGTCACGAGCCTGGGCCGCCTCGTCGGGGTTGGTGACCGTCACCCACACGTCGCAGGCGGCGGCGTGGAGCCTCGAGATCACGTCGGCGGGCGGGCACCCGAACGTGAACGAGACGATCTTGACCCGCTCCGCGATGACCAGCTCGAGCTTGGCGTCGAACCGGTCATCGTCATGGCGTGCGGCGCCGACCGCCACGCCGAAGCGCTCGGCCTCGCCCCGGAGGCGCGTCCGGTAACCGGCGACCGCGCCGCCATCTGACGGCGCCGGCTCGGGCGGGGCGAAGATATTGACCGCGAACGGCGCCGCGCTCAGCGACCGCAGCTCGCGGATGTCATCGGCGACCGCCTCGGCGGTCTTGTAGCCCGCCGCCAGGCACCCGAGCCCGCCGGCCTCGCTGACGGCAGCCGAGAGCTGCGGGGTCGAGGCGCCGCCGGCAAGGGGCGCCTGCACGATCGGCTCGCGAAGGTCTTGCAGCTTCATCGCCTGGCTGACGATTATCGCGCTCCCCCGGTCGCCCACCGGGAAGGTTTGACCCCGTCCGGCGTCAGGCAGAGGTGAGGTGGAGGGCATGGCCTGCTCATCGCACACGACTGCACTGGGAGGGCGACGAACATGAGCGTCGCGGTCTCGGCGGTCAACGAGCCGGCGCGGACCCCGGCCGCTGCGCCGCAGCCCGCTCCCCGCGCGGCCGATGCTCCGCACCCCGCGATCGACAACTGCCTCGGGCTCGCCCACGCCCCCGCCGATCGGGTCGACGACCGTCGCTACGAGCGGCTGTTCCCCGCCCTGGCGCCGCTCGAGACAGACCAAGCCGACCTGACCGCGCTGGGCGAGGCCGGTGGACCGTGCGACGGCGCGGCGACCTCGCAGGACGGCTCGGGCGCCGCCGGCTGGCCGTTCTTCGGCCAGTTCGTCACCCACGACATCACCGGCGACCGCTCGGCCACGCCGACGGACCGAGCGCTTGGTTCGCTGCTCAGCCTGCGTGCCCCACGCGCGAACCTCGACGGCATCTATGGCGCCGGCCCCGCCGGGAGCCCGTTTCTCTACCAGCGCGCGGACCCTGCCAAGCTGCTGCTCGGGCGCAATGACGTCGGCCAGGGCGCAGACCTGCCACGCAACGGCGAGGGGATCGCGCTGATCGGCGACCCGCGCAACGACGCCAACCTGTTCGTCTCTCAGCTGCACCTGGCGCTGCTCCGCGTTCACAACCGATTCGTCGATCGATTGCGCGCTGAGGGCATTCCCGAGCCGGACCTTTTCGACGCCGCCGCGCGGGCGACCCGGTGGCACTACCAGTGGATCCTCGTCAACGAGTACCTGCCCGTGGCCGCGGGCAGGCGGATCGTCGATGACGTGGCGGTGAACGGGCCGCGGCTGTATCCGCGCGACTCGGTCCCGGCGATCCCATTCGAGTTCGCACACGGCGCCTTGCGCTGTGCGCACGGTCAGATTCGCGACGCGTACGCGGTCAGCCGCTCGACCGGCCTGCCGCTAGTGGCGTCAGAGCTGGCCGGCTTTCGCCCCGTCGGCTGCACCCGGGCGGTCGACTGGAGCCTGATGTTCGACACCGCCGGCCGGCGGCCCGCCCAGCGCGCGCGGAGGATCGACGGCAGGCTCGCCGGTGCTCTGATCCGGCTGCCGGGTGACGCGCCGTCGCTTGCGTCGCGAAACCTCGCGCGCGGCAGAGCGGTCGGATTGCCGTCCGGCGAGGACGTCGCCCGCGCCGCCGGGGAGCTGCCAATCGGTGCCAAGCAGCTTGGGCTGCGGGACTGGGGGTGGCGCGGTCACACGCCGCTGTGGCTCTACCTGATGCGCGAGGCGGCCCTTCACGGCGACGGCAACCGCCTTGGGCCGGTTGGCGGACGAATCCTGACTGAGGTTGTGCTCGGGATCGTCGACGCCGATCCCGGCTCATACCGGCGCGCGCAACCGGGCTGGCGACCGACGCTCTCATCACGAGGACGAGGACGAGGGCGGTTCGGGATCGCCGACCTGCTGGCGTTCGCGGCGGGCGACTGACGACTCTGTTCGGGCGGCCCTGCGCCGAGGCGCCGAGGTATGCAGAATACGCACCACCTCGTGGACGCAGCCGAGCCCCAGTCCGTCCTCACGCCGCTCACCGAAGCCGCGATCTTCCTCGTCCTGACGATCGATCCGGGAGCCGAGGACGAGCTTCGCGAGCTGCTGGCGGACGTGAGCGGGCTCAAGCGGTCGGTCGGGTTCCGGATCCCCGACGGCGAGCTCGCCTGCGTCGCTGGTCTCGGCTCAGCCCTCTGGGATCGGCTGTTTGGCGGGCCCCGCCCGGACGGTCTGCACCCCTTCCCCGGCTTCGTCGGCCCGCGCCACACGGCCGTCGCGACCCCGGGCGACCTGCTGTTCCATATCCGCGCCCACCGCCTCGATCTCTGTTTCGAGCTTGCCCAGCGGCTGGCCGAGCGGCTGCACGGCTTCGCCACGGTCGTCGACGAGGTGCACGGCTTCAAGTCGTTCGATGAGCGCGATCTGCTCGGGTTCGTCGACGGCACCGAGAACCCCGAGGGGCAGGCGGCCCGGACGGCGGTCACGATCGGCGACGAGGACGCCGAGTTCGCCGGTGGCAGCTACGTCGTCGTCCAGAAGTATGTTCACGACCTCGCGGAGTGGGACGCGCTGGCGGTGCGCGAGCAGGAGCTGGCGATCGGCCGGACCAAGCTCTCAGATATCGAGCTCGCCGACGACGTCAAGCCCGCCGACTCGCACGTCGCACTGAACACGATCGTCGACGAAGATGGCGAGGAGCAGCAGATCGTTCGTTACAACATGCCGTTCGGGCGGGTTGGCGTCGGTGAGTTCGGCACTTACTTCATCGGCTACGCGAGCAATCCGGAGGTGATCGAGCAGATGCTTTCCAACATGTTCATCGGCGATCCGCCTGGCAACACCGACCGGATCCTCGACTTCTCAACCGCGCTGACCGGCAACCTGTTCTTCGTCCCGACCGCCGACTTCCTCGACGATCCGCCGGACGGACCGTCCGCACAGGTCACCGACGGGCCGGAGCAGAGCGAGTCGAGCGAGAACCTCGCCCCCGAACAGCCGGACGGCTCACTCGGGATCGGCAGCCTGAAGCGAGGCGAGGCCTGATGTCGCCGATCAGCCGCGGCTTCAGAGGTCGCCGTCACTCCGATTTCGACCCGTCCCGGGTGCCGCCCGGGCAGTACGTGACCAGGGACTTTCCGGTGCTCTCGGCCGGCCCGACGCCCCACACACCACTCAGCGAGTGGACCTTTCAGATCGGCGGCGCGGTCGATGGGCCGGTCTCATGGACCTGGGACGAGCTGATCGCGCTCGAGGCGGAGTCGTTCACGGTCGACATCCACTGCGTGACCAAGTGGTCAAAGCTTGACACCGGCTGGCGCGGAGTCTCGGTCGACACGCTGCTGGGCAGCGTCGAGACGGCCGCCGGCTATGCGACCGCATGGTCCGACGGCGGCTACACGACGAACCTGACGCTGCTGGACCTGACCGGTGGCAGGGCCTGGGTGGTCTACGAGTACGACGGTCGGCCGCTCGAGTCAGAGCACGGCGGCCCGGCTCGGCTGCTGGTCCCGCACCTGTACTTCTGGAAGAGCGCGAAGTGGGTGCGAGGCTTGACCCTGACCGAGCAGGACGAGCCCGGCTTCTGGGAGTCCTACGGCTACCACAACCACGGCGACCCATGGCTCGAGCAGCGATACCAGGGCGACTGACCTGGCAGCTCGGGCGGGTGGTCGAGTTGATCGACGAGACGCCCCGGGTCCGGAGCATCGTGCTCGAGCTGCCGCACTGGCCGGGCCACCGCGCCGGCCAGCACGTCGACATCCGCTTGACGGCAGAGGACGGCTATCAGGCCCAGCGCAGCTACTCGATTGCCTCGAGTCCGGAGGACGCGAACCTGACGCTGACGGTCGAGCGCCTCGATGACGGGGAGGTCTCGCCGTACCTGGCGCAGGTGCTGCGCGTCGGGGATGAGCTCGAGCTGCGCGGGCCGATCGGCGGCTACTTCGTCTGGGAGCACGGGCAGGGCGGACCGCTGCTGCTGGTCGCCGGTGGCTCGGGCGTGGTGCCGTTTCGCGCGATGCTGAGGCACTGGTCCTCGGACGGCGCCGACGTGCCCGTCCGCCTTGTCTACTCCGCACGTTCGTGGCCCGACGTCATCTACCGCGACGAGCTCCTTCGCTACGCCGCCGCCGACAACGTCGAGATCCGCTTCACGCTCACCCGCGAGTGGCCCGCTGACTGGACCGGGCACCGCGGACGGATCGACCGGGGGCTGCTCGACGAGGTCGCGTGGCCCGACGACGATCACGCGGTCACCTACGTGTGCGGACCGAGCGGCTTCGTCGAGGCGGTCGCCGACTCGCTGGTCGCCAGCGGGCGCCAGGCAGGACGGATCCGGACCGAGCGATTCGGACCCACGGGGGCCTGAGGCGATGGAGCCAGTTGACGGGAACGCGATCGCAGGACAGCTGCTCGACGTCTACGGCGCCGACATGACGATGACCACGGGCGTCTGCCAACAGTGCGGCCTGCGGTCCCGAATCGCGGAGCTGGTCGTCTACGCCTGCGCGCCGGGGAGCGTCGCTCGCTGTCCGGGGTGCGGCTCGGTGCTCATCGTCGTCGTCGACGTCCGCCAGACGACCGAGGTCCACCTCCGCGGTTTTGACCTCGAGTCCGGCGTGACCTGAGTTTTCGCGCTACTGCAGGTAGCGCTCGACCGTGCTGGCGTCACGCGCGTGCGCGTCGTCGGGATCGCCACCCGACTCGCGGAGCGCGCGGCGCTGGCGCAGCAGGTCCCAGCAGCGATCGAGTTCGACCTCCACCGCTTCCAGGCGCTGCTGATCATCGCCCCGCCGATCGGCGTCGGCGCTGTCTGACTGTTCGCGGCTGCGAAGCTCGTGCTCCTCGGCGACGAGGGTCTCGATCCGCGCCGCGATGCTCTCATCGCTCATGCCCACATCCTAAGCGGCCGGGACCGCCGGCTCCAGTTGCGATCCCGTCGATGTGATTAGACTGCGCCCCGGTGGTTAGCACGGAGTGCAGCCCTCCGTTCGTCGCCGACCTTCCCAAGACCGCGGCGGCGCTCAGGTACGCGCGCCGGATCCACGCGGGGCAGCTCCGTCAGGTGGACGGCGCACCGTTCATCTCGCACCCGCTCGAGGTCGCTCTGCTTCTGCATGCCGCGGGCGCCGCCGACGATCTGATCGCCGCCGGCATCCTCCATGATGCGCTCGAGAAGACGACCGCAACGCGGACCGATCTCGTCTGCGCCGTGACCGAGGATGACCAGGTCAACTGTTATGCCAGGCGCCGGCGGCTGCGCCACTACCGCCGCTGTCTGGGGCTGCTCCAGGAGCAACTGCCGGCGTGCACGCTGGTCGCCGCGCTGGGCCTCGAGCTCGAGGCGCTCCCGGACCAGACCGCTCGCAAGCGCACGCCTGCTGAGACCCGCTGACCGGTCGGGGCGCAGCGCCGGACACAGCTCGTCCACCAATCTCAACCAAAGGAGGCGACCGATGAGTCGCACCGATGCCGCACCGGCAGCGCCCCCGCCGGGCAGCCTGCGCGGCCTGCTGCCGCGCGTGCTGATCGTCCTGACAGCCACCACCGGGATCATCGACGCGGTCAGCTACCTCGGGCTCGGCCGCGTGTTCAGCGCCAACATGACCGGCAACGTCGTGCTGCTCGGCTTCGGGATCGCGGGCACCGGGGGCCTGCCGACGGTAGCGCCGCTGATCTCGGCGCTCGCGTTCGTGGCCGGCTCGATCGCCGGCGGCAGGCTCGCGGCTGCGTGCGGCGAGCGCCGCCGGCGGCAGATAATCACGGCGATCGTGGCCGAGGTGGGGCTGGTGGCGATCGCCGCGGCGTTCGCGGCGGCCGTTGCGGTGCAGCCCAACCACGTCACCGGTGACACCGTGATCGCTCTGCTCGCGCTCGCGATGGGGATGCGCAACGCAACCGTGCGCGGCCTCGGCGTGCCCGATCTGACGACCACGGTGCTGACGATGACCCTGACCGCGCTGTCGGCCGAATCCCCGCTCGCCGGCGGCTCGGGCAAGGGGACAATCCGCCGTGCCGGCGCGGTGGTCGCGATGTTGATCGGCGCGATTGTCGGCGCGCTGGCTGTCAAGAGCAGCCTCGTGCTGCCGCTGATCCTGGCTGCGCTGCTGGCGCTCGCTGCGCTGATCGGCTACCTGCGCTACAGCTGACGACGGTCAGGCGGCGATCGGTCCCCCGACGGCCAGAGCGCCGACTCGATCGCCGTATAGAACTCAAGCCAGCCGTGAAATCGACGTTCGGCACCGGTCTCGGTCATCAGCGTGCCGCGGATGACCGACCCTTCGATCGACGCCTCGACGATCAGCCTCTGGCTGGTGGCGGTCTGCATATTGGCCAGTCTCGCCCCACGGCTGCCGGCCCCGCATCGGGCGGGGTATCCAGCTCTTTTGTCTTCAGACGTCCTACGAAATGACGGCCGGCGTCGTCGCCGGATCCTCGCCTTCGTCGGCGATCCGGCCGGCCAGCGCGTCGGCCAGCTGCTCGCGGCTGCTGATCTCGAGCTTTCGGTAGATGTGGCTGAGATGGGTTGACGCGGTCTTGGTCGTGATGAACAGCGACTGCGCGATCTCGCGATTCGTGAGCCCTTGGCCGGCCAGCCTGGCGACCCGGAGCTCGCTGGCCGTCAACGCGTCACGGCCCGTGATCGCGTCGCGCCGCGGTTTGGCGCCGGCGATCACAAGCTCAGACCGCGCCTGCGCGGCGATCCGCAGCGCGCCGCAATGGTGCGCAAGGTCGAGCGCGCGTTGCAGCGCTGCACGCGCCTGGACGCGCTGGCCGGCGCGGCGCAGCGCGGCCCCATAATCGGCCAGCGCACGGGCCAGCTCGATCGGGGCCTCCGCCTGCTCGAGCATCTGCACCGCCTCTGCCAGCAGCGTCAGCCCCGCTTCGCCGCCCTGCACGATCCCGCTCGCGCGCTGCGACACGCCGAGCGTCCGCGGCGCCCCGAACTCCTGGGCGAGCGCCAGCTGCTCGGCTGCCAACCGCAGCGCCTCTTCCTGGTCACCGAGCATCGCATGGATGAGAGCGGCCTCGTTGCGCCAGGCAGTGCCGTTGACGGTCACCAGGCCGAGCCGCTCACACCGTCTGCCGCACTCGAGCAGATCCGCAAGCGCCTCGTCGAGGCGGCCCTGCGCGGCACGAAGACCCCCACGCGCGACCAGGAACCTGGCCACCTCGACCGAGCGCGACCCGCTCGGGTCAGACAGCTGCGCGAGCTGCTCGTCGGCCGAGTCGAGCTGATCTCGCTCGACCAGCAGCCTCGTCATCTCGCTGGTCGCCTGCATCCGGTAGATCCCCTCGGCTCGCTCGAGCGCCCAGCGCGCGTCGGCCTCGGCGTCGGCCAGCGCGCCGCGGTTGGTGGCCGACGATGCCCGCAGCACGCAGATCCCGACCATCTCCTGCATCGCGCCGCGGTCACGAGCGGCGGCGAGCAGGTCCTCGCACAGCCTGTGCTGGAGTTCGTAGCTCTCGATCAGAGTCAGCGGCGCGATCAGCGCCAGCGCGATATCGAGCGGAGGCGGGTAAGGCTCGTGCGCGAGCGCCCGCTCGACCAGTGCCTGCGCCTCGGCGGCGTGCCCCGCCCGGGCCTCGTAGTTGCTCAGCATCACCAGCAGGTACAGGGGCGGGTCGGCGATCTCCTCGAGCAGCGCTGACAGCTGGCGCGCCCGGCCCAGAGCCGCCGGCGAGGTGCGGTCATTCATCATCCCGACGAGCGCGATCGCGGCCTGCAGATGGAGCGCGAGCGACGGGTTGGCGTCCTGCACGGCGTCCAGCACCTCCTCGAGCACCGCGACCGAGCTCTCGACGCCGCGATCGGAGACGAGATATGCGAGCGCCAGCAGCGTGCTGGCGCCGATCAGCGTGCCCTGGTCATCGCCGGCCGCGGCGCGCGCCTGCTCGAGGTGCCCGATTGCGGCCGGGTGGCCGATCCGCCATTCAGCCGTGCCGAGCGACAGCAGCAGCGCGGCCGCCTGATCGGGCGGGGGTGGCTCGGCGAGCGCCCTGCGCAGATACCCCGCGGCGATCTCTGGCGCGCCCTGCTCGAGCGCGGTCCGCGCGGCGGCGTTCAGATGCTCGACAACCCACGCGTCCCCGGCGGGCGCGCAGGCCAGCAGGTGGGCCGCCACCCGGGCAGGCGGGCCACCGTCGTCGTCGACCAGGGCAGCCGCCCGCCGGTGGGCGACCCGGCGCGCCCCGGGGGCGATGTCCTCACGGACCGCGGCGCCAACCAGCGGGTGAAAGAACTCCAGCGGCCGCACCGGCGCGAGGATCTGTGCCGCGGCGAGCCGATCGGCGGTCAGCTCGGCGACGACCGGGTCAAGCTCGGCCAGGCTGGCCGTCAGCCTGACCTCCGCCCCCGTCCCGAGCACCGCCAGGGCGCGCGCGAGCGCCACGGCGTCGGTGCCCATCCGCCCGAGCCGGGCCAGAACCGAGGTGCCGACCGCCGCCGGTGCGATCAGCGCGAGCGATTGAACGCTGGTCCCGCGGGCGGCGAGGCCCTCGCTGCGCACCGCGGCGAGCAGCTCGCGCATGAACAGCGGGTTGCCGCCCGTCAGCTCGCCGCAGGCGCCGCAGAACCGTTCGTCGGCGCGATCATCGAGCTGTGTGCGGACGATCCCTCGCACGCCTTCGGGGTTCAGCGGACCGAGCGCGATCCGGACGACCCCGTCGTCGGTCAGGAGCCGGTCAAGCTCGGGGCGAGCGTGCTCCGTGTCGCCGGCTCGAAACCCGAGTACCAGCAACAGCGGCAGGTCGCGCGCGCGGCGTCCGAGGTAGCCGAGCCACGCAAGCGATGGGTCGTCGACCCATTGCACGTCGTCGACGATCACCACCAGCGGGCCCTGCTCGGCCCGGTTGGCGCACAGCCAGTACAGCCCGTGGATCGCCGCGAAGCGATCGGCCGGAGGCTCTCCGGCCTGCAGGCCGAGCACTCCCGCGCCGACCTGGGCCACGCCGCTCAGCAGCCGGCGCCGTTCCGTCCCGGAGGCCATGCGGAGCATCGGCTCGAGCACCTGGAAGGCGACCCCGAACGCCATCTCTGATTCGAACTCCGACCCGCGCGCGGTCAGCAGCCCGAGCCCGCGCTCGGCGGCGCGGCGTCGCATCTCGGTCAGCAGCGCCGTCTTGCCGATGCCGGCGGCACCCTCAACCGTCGCCACCGCCCCTATCCCGGTGGCCGTCTGATCGAGTAGGCCGTCCACACGCGCCAACTCAGCCTCGCGCTCGAACAACCCCACGAACAGAGGATAGGTCCTAGGGGCGCGGGTGTGCGATCGAGGTGCCGACCCGATCAGCCGTCAGTTGGCCATTACGCCGGGGCGTAGATCGTCGCCTCGATCGTGAGCGCGGTCTCGATCACGCGTTCGTCATAGAACGGCAGCACCTGGGTCAGGAACACGCTCGCGACCCCGGCGCTGCGATCGATCCAGAAGTAGCAGTTGAACAGGCCGGCCCAGTCACCCGTTCCGGTGTGACGCAGTCCCGGCAGGTCCTCGGTGAACAGGTGAAAGCCGTATCCCCATCCCTGACCGAAGGGCGCCGCGGGCACGTCGTTGCTGATCTCCGGCAGTGCGCTCTTCATCACCTCTGGCAGCGCGATCCCGTCGAGGTGGTCCGAGAACGCCCGCTCGACCGTCTCCGGCCGCAGGATCCGTGCGCCGTCGAGCTCGCCGCCGCCGAGCAGCGCTGCCGTGAACCGGGCGTAGTCGCCCGCGGTTCCGAACGCTCCGTGGCCGGCGGGCCAGAAGTCCGGGTTCGGGATCGGGGCGTCCATCGGGTTGGGGGTCAGGCCGCCGTCGGCCGTCCGGCTGTGGATCTCCATCATCCGCGAGCGCTGCTCGTCGGTCGGTGTGAACGTCGTGTCGGTCATTGCAAGCGGCTCGAACACGTGCTCCTGAAGGTATGCGGCCAGATCGACGCCGCTGATCGCCTCGATGACCTGGCCGAGCCAGTCGGTATTGATCCCGTAGTTCCACTCGGTGCCGGGGTCGGCGACCAACGGCGCCAGGAGCCCTTCGCGTTTGCCGGTGAACGGATCCGGCAGGCCCGTCAAGGCGTGGTAGCGCAACAGGTCGGCGTTGCAGAACCCATAGCCGTGGCCGGCGGTGTGGTTGAGCAGCTGCTTGATGGTCGCCGCGGAGGCGGGGTCGCGCAGGCGAGGCGTGTCGCCGTCAAATCCGTCGAGCACCTTGATCTGCGCCCACTGCGGCAGTACCGAGGCGACCTCCTGGTCCAGCGACAGCTCCCCCTGCTCGATCAGCTGCAGTGCCGCGACGGTCGCAAACGCCTTGGTCATCGACATCAGCCGGAACATCGTGTCGGGGGTGACCGGCGTGTCACCGCCCACCTCGAGCACTCCGGCGCTGAAGATCTCCGCGGCGCCATCTGGTCCGGTCACCGCCGCCACCGCTCCCGGCAGCGCCCCGCTCGCGACCGCTCCCTGCAGCACCTCGCCGACGCTGCTCGTGCCAATCGTCGCCATTCAATCGCTCCTCATCCTCGGGTCACTCAGGAAGCCCACCCCAGCCGGGTGCGCCCTGACTCGGCCGCCATCATCTCGCCCCGCCACCGTCGGCACAACCCGGCCTGTCCCTGAACGCAGCCTCAGGCGCCGAGCAGCGCATCGACCTCGGCGGCGGTCGGAAGCGACGGCTGGGCGCCTGGACGCGACGCGGCCACCGCGCCCGCGGCGCACGCCCACGTCAGAGCATCGGTTCGCTCGCGTCCCTGCAGCAGCGCGATCAACAGCGCCGCACAGAACGCGTCACCGGCTGCGGTGCCGTCGACGGCATCGACTCTGGGCGGTCTGGCCCGCGCAACCTCGTTGCCGCCATCGAGCAGCACGGCTCCCTCGGCGCCCAGCGTCAGCGCAACCAGTCCCGGCCTGGCACCGACGAGCTCGTACTCGTAGCGGTTGACGATCAGCAAATCGGGCTCGAACTCGACCGATCCGCGGGCCGGCGCCGCGTTGAGGCAGAAGAAGCGCGCGTCGGTCGCCGCCGCCGCAATGACGTCGTCGGGGATCTCGAGCTGGCACATGACCGCATCGGCGTCGCCGATCTGCACGGCATCGGCAGTCAGCCGCCGGTTGGCGCCCGGCGCGACGACGATCACGTTCTCGCCCCCGGCGTCGACCAGGATCATCGCAACGCCGCTCTCGCCGTCGTCGCGCACGACGCCGCCGCAGTCGATCCCCTCGCGCTGAAGCGAGCCGAGCACCAGGTCGTCGCGGCCGATCTGGCCGATGAACCGGACCTCGGCTCCGAGTCGTGCCGCCGCCACCGCCTGGTTTGCGCCCTTGCCGCCCGGGATCCGCTCGAACTCGGCGTCGGTCACCGTCTCTCCCGGACGTGGAAGCCGTTCGCACCGTGCCACCAGGTCGACGTTCGCCGAGCCCACAACGGTGATCCTGGGTGCGGTCGCCACGGCCCGGATCCTAAGCGGCCGCGGTCGCGCGAGGCAGTCAACACCGACGGGGAGATGAAAGTATCCGAGCCGGTGTCCGCACACATGGAGATCGAGCTCGAGCCGGTGGATCGTGTGCGGGTCACGGTTCTGGTCGACAACCTGACCGATCCGCTGCTCGTAGATCAGGATCAGGTGACCCGGCTCAACTGGCCGCGCGCGCTCAGCGGCATGCTTCCACGCGCGGGGTCACTGGTCAGTCCCGAGCACGGCGTTCCCGATGCGCTGATCGCCGAGCCTGGGTTCTCGGCCCTGGTCCGGATCGAGAAGGACGGACGTGAGCGAACCCTGCTCTTCGACACCGGCGTCTCGCCGCTGGGGATGGTCGAGAACATGCGCCGGCTGGGCGTCTCGCCGGCCGACATCGAGGTGGTTGTGCTCAGCCACGGCCACTGGGATCATGTGACCGGGATCGAGGGCCTGGTCAAGGTGCTCGGCGCGACGAACCTGCCGGTGATGATCCACCCCGAGTTCTGGAGCCGACGGCGGGTGCGCTTCCCCGGCCTGCAGCCGGCCGAGCTGCCGTCGACCAGCCGCTCCGCGCTCGAGGGGATGGGCTTTGAGATCGTCGAGCAGCGCCGGCCGTCATTCCTGCTCGATGGCTCCGCGCTGATCACCGGCGAGGTCGACCGCACGACAGCTTTCGAGACCGGCTTCGAGGGCCACGAGGCCCGCGACGGCGATCGCTGGCGGCCCGATCCATTGATCCTCGACGATCAGGCGCTGGTGCTGGCGCTGCGCGACCGGGGGCTTGTGGTGGTGAGTGGCTGCGGTCACGCGGGGATCGTCAACACGGTCAGGTACGCGTGCCGGCTGACCGGCCAGCAGGCGGTCGCCGCGATCATCGGCGGCTTTCATCTGAGCGGCCCGATGTTCGAGCCGATCATCGAGCCGACGGTCGACGCGCTCGCCGAGCTCTCGCCCTCGGTGCTGGTACCGGCTCACTGCACCGGCTGGAGGGCTGTTCACCGGCTCGCGGCGCGCTTTCCCGAGGCGTTCGTGCTGAGCACGGTTGGGACGACGGTCGAGCTCTAGACGGGGCGCGGGCGCGCGGGCGTTCAGACCGCGATCGGTGCCTCGCGCGCGTTCAGCGATGCGCCGATCGAGGCCGCGACCACCAGCGCGATTCCGACCAGCTCGCGACCGCCGAGCGCCTGCCCGAGGAAGACCAGCCCGGCGAGCGCCGCCACGCCCGGCTCAAGGCTCATCAGCACTCCGAACACGCCCGTCGTCATCCGCCTCAGTGCCTCCATCTCAAATGAGTACGGGATCGCCGACGAGAGGATCCCGACCGCCGCACCGATCACCAGCACGCGTGGCGCCAGCAGCGCGGCGCCGCCCTGGACGACACCGACTGGGAGCGCGACCACGCAGGCGACAGACATCGCCAGCGCCAGCCCGGTCCCGCGCTCGAATGCTCGGCCGACGCGAGCGTTGAGATGGATGTAGGTGCCCCACAGCGCACCGGCCACGAGCGCCAGCACGACCCCGAGCGTGTTGAGCGAGTGGGTGTCGCCGCGCGTCAGTGCGACGATGCCCGCGACCGCGAGCCCGACCCAGACGAGATCGAGCCGCCGCCGCGAGCCGGCGACGGCAACCACGAGCGGGCCGACGAACTCGATCGTCACCGCGATCCCGAGCGGGATCCGGTCAATCGCGCTGTAGAAGGTGAGGTTCATCGCCGCGAGCACGACTCCGAAGGTGACCGCGAGCACGAGCTCACGCCGCGTCCGCCCTCGTAGCCGTGGTCGCCAGATCACCATCAGGACGATCGCCGCCGCCGTCAGCCGCAGCAGCACCGCGCCGCCCGGCCCGACGCGCGCAAACAGCTTCGTCGCCAGCGCGGCACCGGTCTGGACCGAGGCGATCCCGCCGAGGACGAGCGCAGGCGAGGGGGCGCGCGAGAGCAGGCCGGCGTCGCGCGCCGGTGTGTCGAGCAGGGACACTGGTTTCGATCGTAGTCGCCGCCAGCCGCCGGGCGGCCGTCGAGCTCGACCGCGAGCCGGGCGTGGGGGCCAGTAGCGCGCTCGAGGTCTGACTTGCGGTCCCTGTGGGACCGGGAGTCGTGCAGCGCCTGCTTGAGACTGGCGCCGCCCGCCCGGGCCGAGGGTGTAGACGCCCGGGTGCAGCTTGTGCAGGCCGAGCGCCGCAGCTGCTCCAGCGAGACCACCCCGAACTGCTTGCCGGCGAGCCCCGCAACCACTGCTAGGCGACTCGGGGAGCATTTCTGACCTGTCAGGTCACTTTTGCTCCCCGAGTCGGGCATGAGCCCGACGGTGCCACGGATGGCCCGCGAACTGCGCGAGCCTGCATCAGCCCCGGGCCCAGCGCCGTCGGTGATCGCATACTGTTGCGGCTGCGATGGCGACCGGACGATGCCTGTGCGGTGCGGTGACCTACGAGGTCAACGGACCGCTGCGCGGTCTGCTGATCTGTCACTGCGTCGAGTGCCGCCGCTGGCACGGTCATACGTCGGTCACCACGGCTGCCCGCAATGACGACCTCGTGTTTACAGAGGACCGCGGCCTGCGCTGGATTGACAGCCCAGAGAGCGACGCGCACGCGCGGCGGGGCTTCTGCAGCGAGTGCGGGTCGAGCCTGTTCTGGGACCCACCGGGATATGAGACTGTCAGCATCGCGGCCGGCACGCTGGACGGTCCGACCGAGCTGAAAGCCACCAGCCACTGGTATGTGTCACAGGCCGGCGATTACTACGAGATCCCCGATGACGGTCTCCCGCGCCACGAGCGCGATGCCGAGGACGAGCTGATCTGACAGCGCCCCGCTTGCCCGCCAGATCAGGCCTGCCATACCATGTCGGCGGGGTCACGGCCGATTGGCTTCTTCCACTCAATGCACTTCCTGCGGGCGCCTCAATCCCGGCGAGGCTTCCTTCTGCAACGGCTGCGGCGCGCCGCTCGGGCTTCTGTGCGCCGACTGCGGGCGGCTCAACCCGCCCGACTCGGTCTTCTGCATGGGCTGCGGCCACCGGCTCGCCGACGCCGAGGCAAGCTCGGCCGACGACCAGCCGCGCAGCGGTGAGCGCCGCCATCTGACGGTCATGTTCAGTGACCTGGTCGACTCGACCAGGCTGGCGGGCGAGCTCGACCCCGAGGACATGCGCGACCTGCTGGTCGCCTACCACGACGCATGCGCGGAGGCGATCTCGGACAACGCGGGCTTCGTGGCTCAGTTCCTCGGCGATGGCGTGCTCGCGTACTTCGGTTATCCCGAGGCCCACGAGGACGACGCGCGGCTCGCGCTCTACGCGGGGATCTCGATCATCGACGCCATGGACGGCCTGCGCCGCCGGTTTCATCGCACCGACATCGACGCGCGCGTCGGCATCCACACCGGCGAGGTGGTGGTGGTCGCCGAGGAGCGCCAGGATCACGAGATCGTCGGCGAGACGCCGAACATCGCGGCGCGACTGCAGGCGGTCGCCGGCCCTGGCTCGGTGGTGATCAGCGATCAGACGCGGGAGTTGATCCAGGGTTACTTCGCTCTGGACCCGATGGGCGCGCTCGACCTCAAGGGCGTCACGCGCCAGGTCCCCGGCTTCAAGGTCCTCGGCCGCACCGAGGCGCGCAGCCGGTTTGACACGATCGCCGACCGCGGCCTGACGCCGCTCGTCGGCCGCGAGGCCGAGCTGGCGGAGCTGTTGCGCCACTGGGATGCGGTGCGGGACGGCCCCGGTCGCGTCGTGCTGTTGAGCGGTGAGCCCGGGATCGGCAAGTCGCGGCTCGCGCACGAGCTGTGCCAGCGGGTCTCGCAGGCCGGCAGCCCGACCCTGCGGCTGCGGTGCTCGCCGTACAACACCGGCAGTCCTCTGTACCCGATCATCGACCATCTGCTTCAGGTCGTCGGCGGCGAGCACGACGGCGGCGAGCCTGGCGAGGCACTCGATCGCCTGGACCGCCTCGAGGCACACCTCGAGGCCAACGGGATCGATCCCAAGGCCGGCGCGCCGCCGATCGCCGAGTTCCTCGCGATCCAGACCGGGGACCGCTACCCGTCCTCGTCGGACTCCGCCGAGCGCCGCAAGCGGCGGATGCTCGAGATCCTGTTCGCCTGGCTGCTGGCGCACTCGAGGTCGGGGCCGATGGTGCTCCTGGTCGAGGACATCCAGTGGATGGACCCGACCACGCTCGAGCTGTTCAGCCGCTACTTCGGACCAGACCCGGTCGCCGACGCGCTGCTCGTCCTGACCCACAGGACCGATTTCGTGCCGCCATGGGCACATCGAGCCCACCTGCACTACATGGTCCTCGAGCGGCTCGGCGCCGAGGACATCACCACCCTGCTGCACAAACTGACCGGCGGGCGCGCGATGCCGAGCGACCTCGAGGCGGTGATCGCAGCCCGCACTGACGGAGTGCCGCTGTTTGTCGAGGAGGTCACCCACGCGGTGCTCGAGTCCGGGTATGTCGAGGAGCAGGCCGGGGCGCTCGTCTCGGCCGCGACCGTCCCCGAGCGGATGGTCCCGGCCACGCTGCGCGAGTCGCTGATGGCGCGTCTGGACCGTCTCGGGGAGGCCCGCGAGGTCGCGCAGATGCTGTCGGTGATCGGACGCGAGGCCACGTTCGAGCTGCTGCGCAGCGTCTCAATGCTCGACGATCACGAGCTCGAGGCCGGCCTTGACCGCCTGATCGAGACCGATCTCGTCCGCCGCCGCCACTCTCCCGCCGGCGCGACCTACGGACTCAAACACTGGTTGGTGCAGGACGTCGCCTACGAGTCGCTGCTGCGCAGCTCGCGGCGCCAGTTCCACGAGCGGACCGCGACCGCGCTTCCGCGCGAGCTCCCCGAGGTCGTCGACACACAGCCGGAGTTCCTCGCCCACCACCTGATCGAGGCCGGCCAGCGCCGGGAGGCGATCTCATATCTGCTCCGCGCCGGGGAGCTGGCCCATCGCCGCTCGGCCAACACCGAGGCGATCGAACACCTGACTCGCGGTCTCGAGCTGGTCCGGTCACTGCCCGAGTCGCTGCACCGTCAGCAGCTCGAGCTGACGCTGCTGCTGTCGCTCGGGGCTCCGTTGACCGCGTCGAAGGGCTACAGCGCCCCTGAGGTCGAGCACAATTACAACCGCGCCGGCGAGCTGTGCCGCGCGGTGGGCGACGACGAGACGACGCATTTCTTCCGCGCCCTGTACGGGACCTGGCGCGTCCATCTGTTGCGCGCCGACTACGCGCGAGCGCTCGAGTTCGGCCACCAGCTGCTGCGGCTCGCCGAGGCAAGCGGCAACGGAACCCAGCTCGGTGCCGCGCACCGGGCGCTCGGCAGCACGCTCTACTACCTCGGCGATGACCCCGCCGCCGCCAGCGGGCATCTCGAGCTTGTGATCTCGTCGCACGCGCTCGAGCGCGATCGCACGAGCTTCATCGACGAGCTGCATGACGTGGTCGATCCGTGGATCACCTGCCATGCCTACCAGAGCTGGACGATGTGGCTGACCGGCCGTTCGGTTGAGGCGCAGCGGCTCAGCGACCGCACGCTGGAGCTCTCGATCGAGCTCCAGCACCCGTTCACGCGCGCGCTCGCGCTGAGCTTCGGATCCTGGCTGTGCCAATGGACGGGCGACATCGAAGGCGTCGAGCGGCGGGCGGGCGACGCGCTGGCGATCTCGCGCGATCAGGGGTTCGCGTTCTGGATCGGCTGGGACGAGATCATGCTCGGGTGGGCGCAGGCAGCCGCGGGCGACAAGCGGACCGGGCTGGAGACGATGGCGCGCGGGCTCAGCGGCTGGCATGCCGTCGGATCCGAGCTCGGGACGACCTACTTCCTGACGCTGATGGCCGAGGCCCAGCGCGACGCGGGCCAGCTCGACGAGGCATGGCGGTCGCTGGACGCAGCCGAGGAGGTCGCCGAGCGCACCCGCGAGGGATGGTGGTCACCCGAGGTGCGCCGTCTGCGGGGAGAGTTGCTTTGGCGCCGCGGCTCGCCGGTGGAGGAGGTCGAGCACCAGCTGACGCTCGCACATGAGCTGGCGCAGCGGCGATCGGTCGCCGCGCTTGCGCTGCGGGCGGCCGTCACGCTCGCGGAGCTGCGCCGCGAACAGGGACGCGACGAGGAGGCCCGTGCCCTGCTCGACGGCGCGCTGGCCCCGTTCGCAGACGGCCAGACCGACGGCGAGGCGTTCGTGTCCCGGGCACGGGCGCTGCTGGATTCGGTCCCCTCCACCTGAGCAGCCCAAGCCGAGGCGCTCGACGGCGAGTGGCTCAGGCCGGCGGCGAGCCTGGGTCGCGCCACTGAAAGGCCGGACCGGCTGTGAGACCGCCGCCGACCGGGACCTGCATCAGCGCAACCGCCTGATAGCGCAGCTGCAGCATCGTCTGCACGCCCTCGATCAGCCGTGCCGGCTGCCCGTTGAACGACTCCTGGATCTGCATCAGGAGCGTGCTGTAGGTGCGGTTGCACTCGTCGGTCATCGCTCGCAGCTCGCTCCCCGACGGGTGGTCCTCGGCACGCGGATTGGGCTTCATCGGCAGCACCGCCCCGTAATCGAGCAGCAACGGCTCGCCGGTCGGCCCGCTCGACGGCGTGTCGCCGGCGACGTATGAGCGACCCCGATAGAGCTCGTCGAAGCGGAAGTAGTGCGCGAGTTCACTGGCCTCGCCGAGCAGCTCGTGATCGCCATCCCAGATCGACTGCTGGATGCCCTCGCCCTCGAACACGATCAGCTCCAGGGCCTTGAGCGCGGACTCGAGGTCGTCGACCGCGAACGCCTCGCCGCCACCCCCGTAGTAGTAGGAGGAGTCGACCTGGCGGCTGAGTTTGCCGTTGAAGATGTTCTCGGTGCGCGAGAGCCGTTCGAACGCCTCCATCACCGCCTCGTAGAACTGGGCGATCGTATGGAAGCGATGTGGCTGAGGGGGCGCGCAGTCGGGCGCGGGGCGCTCGATCGCGCGGAACGTCTCGAGCGCCTCGGCGGAGAACGGGAGCAGATTGACCACGAACGCATCGTCGGAGTGGTGGATGTAGGTCGGGTAGCTGGGCGGCGCCCCGTTTGGCGGGGTCAGCTGTGGCTCGCCGTCGATCGCATTGAGCAGGTTGGCCGCAAGCGTCAGGTGCAGCATCTCCTCCATCACGACGTCATCGATGCAGGCCGCCGCGGTTTCGTTGTGACCGTCGATCAGCGACCAGCGAGCGCACAGGTAGGGCGGGATCACCGACCATTCCAGCTCGACCGCGGTCTGCAGGTGCGTTCGCAGCTCGTCGACGTTCGCGATCGTCATCCGGCGCCCAGGTCTCGGCGCAGGCTCTCGAGCGACCTGAACACGAGTGCCGCCATCGTCAGGCTCGGGTTCGAAGTCGCGATCGTCGGCAGACTGCCGCACCCGATCAGGTACATGTTCTCGTGCTCCCAGCACCGCTGGAAGCTGTCAACGACCGAGTCCTCCGCGGTCGCGCCCATCGGATGGGTTCCCACGTTGTGGCCTGCGCCATGGAATGAGTACGGCTGGTCTCGGTACGTGATGTAGCCGGGGTCGGTGTCCCAGTAGGAGGTGTGATCAGCGGCGTCGAGCATCGCGAACAGTTGCTGCCACAGTTGCCTGGAAGCGGCCATCCCGGCTCGCGTGTAGTCATCGACGTTGTATTTGATCCGCGGCCTCGGAAGCCCGAGCGGATCGAGGTAGCGGTCGTCGACGTACACCTGGTTGCACGGATCCGGCAGCTGCTCGTAGAGGAAGCCGAGGTGGAACTGGCGTGGAACCGTGTCGGCGAGCTTGTCGCGCAGCGCTGCTCCGAAGAGGCCGTCCGCGACGGCCGTCTGGACATCGGAGTAGGGCGCGAAGGCGGCGAAGTCCCATCCCCAGTTGACCACCTCCATCCTGAACGCCGCCCGGTCGGCGCGGAACGTCCCGTCGCGCAGGACCTCGATGCCAGAGGTCGAGCTCGGGCCGCGGAAGGCGCCGACGTCGTAAGGCATCAGCGCCCACGCGAGCACGTACGGGTGGTCCATCAGCGTGCGTCCGATCAGGTCATTGGTGTTCGGAACCGCGGAGGCAAGCAGCAGCTTGGCGTTCTCGATCGCGTTGCCGGCGAGCACGTAGACGCTCGCGGTCACGCGCTCGGGCTTGGCTGGGGTCGGCTGGCCCTCGGAGTAGGGGATGTATTCGAGCGCCGTGATCGGCCCGGACCCGGAGTGCACCACCCTTGAGACCACGCACTGCGTCCGTAGCTCGACGCTGCCGGTCACCTGCCCCCACGTCTTCAGCGGGTTGTACTTGGCCTGGACGGGGCAGATCGGGATGCAGCTCGAGTTGCCCTCGCACCGCAGCCCCTGGTGCGGCGCGCCGTAGGCGCCGATCGCCTGATAGCCGGCGCCGCCGTCGTAGTCGGGGTTCGGGATCGAGTTGCGCGCCTGCGGCGTGCTCGACAGCAGCAGCTCGAGCTGCTCACCGTCGATCTCGACGGTCGAGCCGTCGATCGTCCCGGCGACCTGCTGGTCGAGGTAGCTCGGCGGGATCCGGTACATCGGAAAGCTGTAGCCGTCGGGGAACTCGATCCCGAGGTACCCCTGATCCTCGACGTTTGCCGATACGCCGAGTTCGCGCTCGGCGAGCGCGTAGTAGGGGCTCAGCTGGTCGTAATCGAGCGGCCAGTCGCGACCCCGTCCGTACCGCGACTCCATCTCGAAGTCGCTCGGCACCATCCGCAGGCAGGTCCCGAGCCAGTGCAGCATCGTGCCGCCCTGCGAGCGTAGGTAATCGGTCCCGAACGGCAACGGCCCGTCCTGGACGAAGTAACCGGTGTCGTCGGGGAGTGTCCCCGGGGTCAGCTTGCGGATGTCGAGGACACTCGGTGACGGAGCGTCGGGGGGCGAGTAGTAGGGGGAATTGGGGACCTTGAAGCCGGCGCCGCGGTACTGCTCCACGTTGGCCTCATACTCGGCCCAGGTGCGGCCGACGGCGAGCCCGGCCTCAAGCACGAGCACGCTCTTGCCCTCGGCCCCCAGGTAGCGGGCGAGGATCGCGCCCACCGGGCCGGCACCGACGATCACGACGTCGTAGTCAGGCATCGGCGGCTTGTGGCGCGTTCGGGGGGTTGGCCCAGGAGCCGTACCCGGGCGGCTTGGCGCCCATCGGGTGGGCTCTGATCGCGACCCACACCAGACCCGCCTGGTAGGAGTCCGCCGACAGCACGCGCGGGATGTCGAGCGGGCTGGCACCGTTGCGATTGCGCCACTCATTCGGCAGCGGCGTCCACTGGCCCAGGTACCAGAGGACCAACAGGCTGCGCGCGAGCGGGCCGAGGTCGGGGTCATCCATCACCAGCCGCTTGAGCGCCGTGGGCGGGTCGGGGTCGCCCTGCGCCTGCGCACCGGCCGCGAGCAGGCGGGCGGTGATCCCCTCGCCGACGGTCGCGCGCAGGTCGGAGAGGTAGGGCTCGACCTGTCCGGTCCCCCACAGATCGACTTCCGCAAACCCCGTCAGTGCGGCCGACAGGGCGACGAACGAATCTGCGGGGGCGCCGCTCAAGACGCCGGCACTGGGTACCAGCCACGGCTCTCGGCCGAGGCCGGGGGTGACGTGTACACCTGGGCCGCGATCGGTTGCGAGCCCACGATCAGCTGCTGGACGTCGTCGAGCGTGCCCGTCGAATCAGGTTCGGTGCCGAGTGTCACCTGGGCTCCGAGGGGCGGGTCGGACCCCTGTGGGATGTAGGTGTCAAACGGACCGTAGAAGTCCCAGTAGTTGGCGACCACACGGGGCGCGTCACCGGTCGGATCCAGCACGCCGTACTCGATCAGCGGTGACGGGCTCGCCGGCGTCTGGGAGATGCCGGTCAGGTCACACGCGAGCGAGTAGATCAACGGGCCGCGGACGACTGTGTGCGGCTTGGACGGGTCAGGCGGCGGACCGAGATCCTGGTAGACCTGATAGCTCCAGCTCTGCGACGGCTGGCCGTTGATGCTCGGCACGGTGTACTCGAACGCCGCCAGGTACTTCGGCTCGCCGTACAGCCCGCGACCGGCCAGCACCGCGATCTGGTTGTCGCACGGGACGTGCAGACGGTAGCCGCCGATCGTCTTGGTCTGCTCGACGCCCGACAGGTAGTCCTGCCATGACATCAACGGCACGTCGGGCACCCGCGCCTGCGGGTAGACATAGAAGTTGAACTCGACCTCGTCGGCGGTCTCGAGGTACTGAGGTCCCTGACCGGTGTAGCGCTGCAGATCCAGCGACGCGAGGCCGCCCAAGTCGCCGCCTCCGAAGTCGAACAGCGCAACCTCGAATCCCTGACCGTCCGGGAGCGACGGCAGCCGCTGCGCGAGCAGGTCAGGCTCGACTCGGTAGTACAGCCAGAACGATTGCAGCGAGGCGTACCAGAACGGTTCCTGGAAGCCCTGCGGAAGGTCGGGGAACACGTTTGCGAACGGCGTCTGCCCACTTGCCATCTCTAACTCCAATCCACCCGGGTTGCCCACCGACGACCGTAGCCGTCAGCGGCAGTGACTGCAAGCCGAGCGCATCGTCAGGCGCCCACGGCATGCCTGCAGGTGCGCGTCGGGCTAGGCGCCGTATGAACCGACCTCGTGGTACATCCGGGTGACGATGTTGGCTGTGCCGTGCAGGTGGTGAAGCGTCTCACTGACGGCCGGAGATGTCTCCAGGCGCCGACGATCCTCGACGCTCTTGCTCTCCATGACCGCCGCGATCGACGTCTTGTCAGGGCTCCCGAGCACCCTCGCGGACACGAATCCGGGGTCGCTGGTCAGGCCGCTGAACATCTCGTCGAGACTTCGGACGGCCGCAGCCTCGTCCTGCGGATCGATCTCCCAGACATGGATCAGAACCGGACTCTCGTTCATCGACGCACCTTTCGCCCGCACGGTGGTTGTTGGCCGCGCCCATCCTAACCCGACTCGGGTGACCAGTTCGTCAGGCGCGCCTCCCGCGGCTCTGCTTCGCGACGCGACGCCGAGAGGTGTCACAGCCGGGGCTGCTGTCTTGTCTTATGGGGTACAGGCGAGACTACAGAAGGAGCTTGACGATGAGAGTGTTTGTGGCAGGTGCGACGGGAGCGATTGGCAAGCAGCTGGTGCCGCGTCTGGTTGCCGCGGGCAACGAGGTCGTGGGGATGACCCGCAGCGAGTCAAAGCAGGCGATGCTCTTCGAGCTGGGTGCCGAGCCCGTGGTCGCCGACGCGCTTGATCCCGATCAGGTCGCTGACGCGGTGGCTAGGGCCAAGCCGGATGTGATCGTTCACCAGCTGACCGCGATCGGGGCGCTTGACATGCGTCACTTCGATCGCGATTTCGCGGCGACCAACCGTCTGCGGACCGACGGGACCGATCACCTGCTGTCGGCAGGGCAGGCGGTTGGGGTGCGGCGGTTTGTGGCGCAGGGGGTGGCGGGCTACGGCATGTACGCGCGTGTCGGCGGCCTGGTGAAGAGCGAGGAGGACCCGCTCGACCCCACGCCCGTGCCCGCGATGCGCGAGACCCTGGCCGCCGTCCGTCACCTCGAGCAGGCGGTCCTGGGTGCGGAGTGGACGGAGGGGATTGTGCTGCGCTACGGCGCGTTCTACGGTCCGGCCACATCGATGGCGCCGGGCGAGGCCCAGTTCGAGATGGTCCGCGCGCGCAAGTTCCCAGTGGTCGGCGACGGTGGCGGCGTCTGGTCCTTCATCCACGTGGCCGACGCGGCGGAGGCGACGGTCGCGGCAGTGCAGGGCGGCACTCGCGGCGTCTACAACGTGGTCGACGACGATCCCGCTTCGGTCGCCGAATGGCTGCCTGCCCTGGCCCAGGAGCTCGGCGCCAAGAGGCCGATGCGCGTGCCGCGGTTCGTCGGGCGGCTGTTCGCCGGAGAGGCCGGGGTGGTGATGATGACCGACGTGCGCGGCGCGTCGAATGCGAAGGCGAAGCGTGAGCTGGCGTGGCGCCCGACCCATCCGAGCTGGCGGCAGGGGTTCACGGCGGCAGCTGTACCGGCGACCCCGACTGCATCGGGCGAGCGCGGCCGACGCGCGGAGGCCTCGGCGTGACCGATCGCGAGCGCCTGCTCGACGATCTGCGACCGGTCGCGTTCGCGATCGCATACCGAATGCTGGGCAGCGTCTCCGAGGCCGAGGATGTGGTCCAGGAGGCGTTGCTCCGCGTGCATCAGGCGCTCGAGGCCGGCGAGCAGATCGCGTCGCCACGTGCCTTCGTGGCGACCGTGACCACCCGCCTGGCGATCAACGAACTGCACTCCGCGCGCGCGCGACGCGAGCGGTACGTCGGCGAGTGGCTGCCAGAGCCGATCATCACCGACAGCCATGACGACCCCGCGCAGCAGGCGGAGATGGCCGATTCGCTGTCGCTGGCGATGCTGGTGCTGCTGGAAAGCCTCTCGCCCGAGCAGCGGGCGGTGCTGGTGCTTCACGATGTGTTCGACTACGGGTACGCGGAGATCGCGGCGATGGTCGGCAAGAGCGAAGCCAACGTACGCCAGCTCGGCACCCGCGCCCGGCGTCATGTCGAGCAGCGCCGGCCGCGGTTCCAGACCTCGCGCGAGCAGCGCGACGAGCTGGCGCGACGGTTCTTCCAAGCAGCTGAGCAGGGCGACCTCGCCGCGCTCGAGGCGCTGCTCGCCCACGACGTGGGGCTCACCGGCGACGGCGGCGGCAAGGTCCCGGCGCTTGCGCGATCACTGCGCGGGCGCAACCGTGTCGCGCGCACGGTGATCAACTGGGTCCGCCGCCTCATGGGCCTGCCAGGCGTGTCGTTGCGCCTGGTCGAGGTCAACGGCGGCTCGGGAGCGCTGCTTCTCGACGCGCAGGAGCGGTTGATCGGCGTCTGCGCGCTTGAGATTGCCGACGGCCAGATCACGAGCATTGGGGGGATCGTCAATCCCGACAAGCTGACTCACCTGGGCCCGGTCGCCGACTTCACGTCACTGCTTAGAGCGGCGGGATGATGTCTGAATCGTGACCTGGTGTCTGCACGCCTATCCCGTACGATTGATCGCGATGTCGTACAGCGCGCCTTCTCGCTGTTGCTGGTGGTCGCACTTCATGCGGCCCCGCTGACCTCTGTCTCCCTGGGCCGCTCTCGGAGCGGCTCGGTGTGTTGAGCGAGCCCCGTGGCGCTCTGGGATGGTCCGTTCACCGGAAAGGACCACACATGTCTGAGCTTGAGCTTCCCACCGCCGTGCCGGAGCGGCGCTTCTCGTCACGGGTGCTGACGGGTGACCGACCGACTGGCCAACTGCACCTTGGCCATCTGTTCGGGAGCCTGCTGAATCGCGTTCGCCTGCAGGACGACGGCGTCGAGCTGATCGTGCTCGTGGCCGACTACCAGACGATCACCGATCGCGACAGTCCCGCCTCGCTGCCGCAGGACGTCGAAGAGCTGGTCGCGGACTACCTGGCCGTCGGTATCGACCCTCGGCGCGCGACGATCTTCGCTCATTCGCAGGTGCCAGAGCTCAACCAGCTCCTGTTGCCGTTCCTGAGTCTGGTCACGCTTCCGGAACTGCTGCGCAATCCGACGGTCAAGGAGGAGGCCACGGCCTCGGGAATGACGGCGCTCAACGGGCTGATGCTCACCTACCCCGTCCATCAGGCCGCCGACATCCTCTTCTGCCAGGCGACGCTTGTCCCGGTCGGGGCAGACCAGCTCCCGCACGTCGAGCAGACTCGCGCGATCGCCCGGCGCTTCAATCGCCGGTACGCGCCCGAGCAGCCTGTCTTTCCCGAGCCCGAGGCGCTGCTCAGCGACGCCCCGGTCCTGCTCGGGATCGACGGGCAGAAGATGAGCAAGAGCCGCAACAACGCGATCGCACTTGCCGCATCCGCCGATCAGACCGCGCGCCTGATCCGCCGCGCCAAGACGGACTCAAACCCGACCATCACCTACGAGCCCGAAGCCCGGCCCGAGGTCGCCAACCTCGTGCTGCTCACCGCCCTGTGCGAGAACGCGTCCCCGGAACGGGTCGCCGTTGAAGTCGGCAGCCGCGGAGCCGCCGAGCTCAAGCGGCGCGCAATAGATGCAGTCAACGAGCGGCTGGGTCCGATTCGCGAACGCCGCGCCGAGCTGATCAAGGACCGCGGCTATCTCCGACGAGTCCTCGTCGAAGGCAGCGCGACGGCTCGCGCGATCGCTCAGAACACCCTGAGGCAGGTGAGCGCAGCGATCCACACGCGGTACTAGTCGTCCTCCTACGATGACCCGGATGGACGTTCGACAGCGGTCGGCAGGAGAGCTACGGGTCGGTGCTTCCGGTCTGATCCCAGTCGATCGTCTCAAGCAGCCGACGGAGCTTCTCGCCGCGGCGCGGGTTGACCGAATTGACCCAGGCGACCTGTCCGCGCAGATGGGCTTGCAGATCGACTGATCGGCCGGGGTCGTAGGTCCCGGGGCCGTCGACGGCGATCCGGTGCAGGATCGCTTTGAGGCGGTCGTACTCGGACCGCGGGATATTCGGATGCGCGTTGACGACGACGCCCGTGACAAGCTGGCGTTGTGCGGCGGTGCGCAGACTCGACTTGTCCTGGTTGACTCGGAAGCCCTCCTCGGCGACGATCCGCCCGGCCAGCTCGAGCAGGGTCCGGTTCGCGCTAGGCATCAGCCGCGGCCCTGAGAACACGAGGTCGTCGGCGTAGCGGGAGTAGCTCAGCTCAAACGCGGTGCCCAGGCCGGTCAGCCGGCGGTCAAGCCCGAACGCGGCGAGGTTGGCCAGGGCGGGCGACGTCGGAGCGCCTTGGGGCAGATGGGGCGTGGCGAGTTGACGCCCCAGCCAGAAGTGCGGTTGGATGAGATTCGGCCGCTGGGGACGGTCGATTGCGTTCCACACCAGCGCCGGAATCGAGTTGCTGCACAGGCCGGTGAGCGTGTGCGCGACGGTGCGGTCATATCCGACGGTGCGGAAGATTCCGTACACGCGACCTGCCGGCACCGAAGCGAAGAAGTCGCGCAGATCAATCCGCAGCACGATGGCGCGCCCTGTGTGCACGGCCGCGTGCGTGAGCACCGACCGCCCGCGCGTAAAGCCGTGCGAAGCGTCCGGCGGCGGCACGTGATCGAGGATCTCGTGCAGAACCCAACGTTGGATCTCCTTCAGCCTTGCCTTCGGGGCCTCGATCAGCCTCGGCAGACCGCTGCGCCTGGGTACCCAGCGGTAACGGTAGTTGCGCAGCTGCTCGCGGCCGACGGTCCGCTCCAGGCCGCGCAAATCGGCGAGCCATGCCAGCTGCCCCGCGCTCAGCTCGAGCCGCTCCGCCAACGTCGCCACTGACTCGATCGCAGCGACCGGCCAGTCATGCACCGGTGCCGGCGGCCATGGCCGCGGCCGCCAGGCGATCTGCGGCGGACGCTCGTCATCGGGACCGACCGCGCGGCTGCCTAGAAAGTCGTCGATGAACCGCACCAGTTCTCCTCGGCGATCGACCGGTGCCACCCGTCCAAACGCCGCCGCCGCGAATGACAACCGATCCATCCAGCGCGGCCAGCGGCCGAGGCTTGCCGATCCGCGCTCGGCGAGAGCCTCGGCTCTCCATTGTCCATCGAGGAATGCGTCGGCCAGCTGCGCGGCCAGGGCCAGCCTCTCGTCAGCGTCATGCACGCCGACAATGATTGCGGCGCCGAGCCCCGACTGCTCTCGTCGTGCGTGCCCGGACGTGCCTCCCCTGGGATGCACCCTAGGGCTCGCGATGCACTGAACCACCTACCGTCACATCCCCGGGGATCCCCCGGAGAAGGCGACGCGCCCGCGGGCGCGCCAGCCCAACTCGGTGCTCAACGCCGCCCGACGACGCTACCGGACTTGCGAGGTCATGTGGCCGGTTGGCTCCAGCCGTTGACGAGCGCGAGGGTCGAGCGTGCAGCGCTGACTGCCTCGACTGCTGCGGCGAGGCTGTCCAGCTCTCCGCGTCCAAGCGCCGCCGTCGGCAGGCGGTCCTGGGTTTCTAGGATCGGGGTAGCGGCCTCGCTCCGCGCAGCCAAGCCCTCGACGAACTAGGAGCACCATGGACATCGGTATCGGACTTCCCAACACTGTCGTCGGCGTCGATCGCGAGGGAATCGTCGATTGGGCGAGTCGCGCCGAACAGGCTGGGTTCTCGTCACTGGGCACGATCGACCGGATCGTCTATCCCAACTACGAGCCGCTGATCTGCCTTGCCGCCGCGGCCGCCGTCACCGAGCGGGTCCGGCTGGTCACCGACATCCTGATCATGCCGCTGCGGGCCAACGCGGCGCTGTTCGCCAAGCAGGCTGCGACGATCGACAGCCTGTCGGGCGGCCGGCTCGTCCTCGGGCTGGCGGTCGGCGGTCGCCCCGATGACTACGAGGTGTCCGGCGTCGATTTCCACACGCGCGGCGCCGCGTTCGACCAGCAGCTCGAGCAGATGACCCAGCAGTGGGCCGGCGACGAGGTCGGCCCAAGCCCGGTCAACGGCAAGCGGCCATCACTGCTGATCGGCGGAAACGCGGATCAGGCCTTCGAGCGGGCCGCCAAATATGCGGACGGCTGGACGCTCGGCGGCGGTTCGCCTGACAATCTCGCTGCAGGCAGGGCCAAGCTCGAGCAATATTGGGCCGCCGCCGGTCGTGACGGCAGGCCGCGCGCGGTGGTGCTCATGTACTACGCGCTCGGTGACGACGCCGAACAGGTGGCTCAGCGGACGCTCGGGGCCTACTACTCGTTCCTGCCGCAGTACGCGGAGCGGATCGTCCAATCGGCTGCCAAGGACGCCGACACCGTCAAGCAGTACCTGGCGGGCTTCGAGCAGGCGGGAGCCGACGAGGTGATCTGCTTCCCCGCATCGACCGACATCTCGCAGGTCGAGCTGCTGGCCGAGGCGGCCGGTCTGTAGCGGCGTGACCCGTCGCCTCAGTACGCCTGGTGAATGGCCGCAAGCACCGACACGTCGTCGGCCTCGCCGAGGTAGGCGGCCCGCACGCAGCGCTGGGTGATCGTGTTCTGGACGGCGTCGAGGGTCCGCCCGGCGCCGGAGAAGGAGCCGTATTCGTGCAGATACAGCTGTGCGTAGCCCGACTGCTGCCCCGAAGTCGCCGCCGCCCACTGTGAGCAGGTGGTCGCGTCGTTGAGCGCGCCGCTGTTGGACCCCAGCAACGCGGGGACGACGGTCAGGGCGATCGCGAGCACGACCACCGCCACCACGATGCCGGCAGCTCGCTTGTGGCCGAGGATCAGGGACGACAGGCCCGGCTCGGCGGTCGGCCCGAGGTTGCCGGTGTCACCGCTCAAAGGTCAGGTCCCTGTCGCAGGGCCGCACGGTCGAGCCGGGAAGACGCCGGTCTCAGGCGGTTCAGGTGAGGCGATCACGTGTCGGCGAGTTCCACGGCTCGCAATACAGCGGGGCGAGGGCTGCTCAGGACAGGGATCGAGAGATCCCCAACCAGGTCGGCGGCGGGCGCCATGCTTGCCTGCGCGAGCACGACGACGTCGACGTCGTCGGCGAGGCCCTGGACGTGCCGGGCGACACGGTCACGGTAACCGGCGTGCTCGCCGGCCTCGAACAGTTCCCATGCGTCCAGGCACGGCGCATCGACGAGAGTCACGTTGCTCCCGGCGTTTGCAGCGCACTCCTCAAACAGCTGCCTAGTAGGGGCAAGCGTCGAGTCAACAGCGACCACAAGTGCGACTCGGCCGCCGTTGGCAACGGCGCTCTCGGCCATCGGTCGGTCGATGCGAACCACAGGAATCTCGATCTCCTGCGGAGGCGTTTCGCCGATCCGCTGAGCGTGGAGCAGGTGCAGACGATCGCGCCGGGCTCACGCACGGCGAGCTCTCTGAGACGCGCGAGGACCCGCGCCTCGATGCCGGCATCGACGCCGTGCCTGCGTGCGTCGTCGAGCAGTTCTGTGTCAACGAGGTGCACGTCCCTTGCTCCCGGCGCGACCTCGCTCAGCAGCCCGCTGAACGTCGCAACATGCGTGTCCGCCGTATGCAGGAATCCAACCGTGATCACGTCAGCAGTGAACCACGGCTGATGGCGGGCCGAAGATGCCCGCAGCGCTCGCCACTCCGAAGACGTTGCCCCGTCGGATCAGCCAAAAAGAAAGCCCCGCAAAGCGAGGCTTTCTGATGATGGAGCTAGGGGGACTCGAACCCCCGACCTCCTGGGTGCGATCCAGGCGCTCTCCCAACTGAGCTATAGCCCCGTGCGGCGGCGTCGGCCGCGCGGTCTGGGCTAGTTTAGCCCCGGCACTCCGATCGGTTACGCCCCGATGCCGTGCATCAAGGCTTGTCGTCGGGCTCAATTGCGTCGATACGCTCACAGACGGTCCAGGTCTGAGATGAGCTTTCGCGCGCGCCTAACGATGTTCTTCTTGCTGATCGTCGTCGTGCCGATGGCGGCGATGGCGTTCCTGGTCTTCCGCCTGATCGACACCAGTCAGCAGAGCAAAGCGCAGTCCCGCGCGAACGGAAGCGCAAGCACGGCGGCGAGCGTCTACGTCCAGGCCAGCCGCGCGGCGAGCCTCGACGCCCGCACGCTGGCGCGCGCGCTCGAGCGCACCCCCAGAGGCGCGCTGCAGGCGCGGGTGGCCGAGCTCGCCAAGCAGATGGGCGTCGCCCGCGTGACGATCACCTCGGGGTCGTCGACGACGCTTGACATCGGTGACCCGACCGCCGTCGCCCCTGGCGTCGCAATCGTCCGGCAGTCGCGCACCGGCCGGACGCACTCGGTCATGCTCTCGTCGCTGACCGCCGCCCAGTTCGCGGCTCAGATCGCCGGTCCGGGCTTGGAGGTGGTGGTCAATCAGCGCGGCCGCACGCTCGGTTCGACGCTGCCGTCCGCCAACGGGCACCCCATGCCCCGCTCCGGCCGGGTGACGATCGCCGGAACCAGCTACGCGGTGTCGACCGATCACCTGAGCGGTTTCGGCCGCGGCTGGGTCGAGGTCACGGTGCTGTCCAACGTCTCCACCAGCGGCGGATCGACCGGCACCGACAGACTCCTGGCGGCGCTCTTCATCGCTGCCTTCCTTGCGCTGGCGTTCTCCTTTGCGCTGCTCGTCTCAAAAGCGCTCCAGGCCCAGCTCGGACGTTTCCTGCAGGCCGCCCGGCGCCTGGGCAGCGGTGATTTCTCGTCCCCGATCGAGACCCACGGCAACGACGAGTTTGCCGCTCTGGGCGCCGAGTTCAACAGCATGTCGATGCAGCTCAAGAACCGGATGGACGAGCTCGAGCGTGAGCAGGGGCGCGTCCGCCGGTCGGTTCGTCACATCGGTCAAGCGTTCGCCGCCAACCTCGACCGCGACGGACTGCTCGAGCTGGCGCTCGAGACCGCGGTCGACGCGACCGAGGCTGACCGGGGCCGGGTCACCGCCCGCAGGCAGGCCGGCGATCCGCTCACCGAGGCGGGCCACGTCGGCAGGCTCGAGGGGCTCGGAGAGGCGATCCACGACTCCGAGCGCGGCGCGCTGACGGGCGACGGAATCGGCGAGGCGCAGACGAACGAGCTCAGCATCGCCACGGTCGCTCTCGGGCCGATCGTCGCCAGTGGACCGACCCACGGGCTGATCACCGTCTGCAGGGCGGGACAGGGCGGCTTCAACGAGGACGACCTCGAGCTCCTACGCTCGCTCGCGGCCCGTGCGACGCTGGCGTTGCGCAACGTCAATCTCCATCTCGATGTCCAGCGCCAGGCGGTGACCGACGACCTGACCGAGCTGGCGACCCACGGCCACTTTCAGCAGCTGCTGTCAGCCGAGATGGACGAGGTCCGCCGCTATCGCTACCCGGTCGGGCTGGTGATGCTCGACCTCGATGACTTCAAGTCGATCAACGACCTCTACGGCCACCGTCAGGGCGACATCGTGCTGCGATACGTAGCCGCGGTCCTGCGCGACAACTCCCGCGACGTCGACGTCGCGGCCCGCTACGGCGGCGAGGAGCTCTCGCTGATCCTGCCGCAC
This sequence comes from uncultured Solirubrobacterales bacterium, assembly GCA_963770885.1. Lineage (GTDB taxonomy): Bacteria > Actinomycetota > Thermoleophilia > Solirubrobacterales > Solirubrobacteraceae > Palsa-465. The sequence goes on from CAVYRI010000012.1 coordinate 704,645, forward strand.
ACCGACCTGGACGGGACCTACGCGATTGCTGAACGCGTCCGAGAGGAGATCGAGCGGCTGGAGATCCCGATCATCGAGCGCGACAACAAGCTTCGGATCACCGCCAGTCTCGGGGTCGCGTCATCCGCGCGCGGCAGCAAAGACGACCTCATCGAGGCGGCCGATAAGGCGCTCTACGCAGCCAAGCGCGGGGGCAAGAATCGAACTGTTAAGGCGTCCGCAGACGCGACTAACGTTCTCGGTGGCCGGTAGGCTGTGAACCATGGGTCTACTTGATGACGCGATTCGCGAGCACCTGGACCTCAAGCGTCGCCGAGGCGCCGACCCACTCGAGGTCGAGCGCGATGAACGCGAGGCGCTAGGGCCCGTCAGGCGAGCACCCGAGACGCCTCCAGGCGAGGAGCCCGAGGACGATGCTTCGGCTCCGTTTGCCTATGACCAGGAGAGCGACGAGGACGGCTGGAGCCGTGACAGGACCGCCCGGGACTCCAGGAGCGCCGTGGCTGAGCCGCAGCCCGACGAACCCGACGAGCCCGAGGATCCGTTCCTTGATGACGAGCCCGAACTCGACCACGAGCCTGGGCGCGCGGCGACCGAAACCGAGTCTCCGCTCGATGAGGACCAGGCCGGCGGTGAGACGATCGAGTACGACGTCGAGGGGGCACTTGGCTCCGAACACGGCCGTGAGGGCGCCAAAGCAGACGACGATGTGCTCGAGGAGACGCCTGAGTTCCTCCAGGACACGCCCGACCACGACCGGCTGTGGTTCGAGCAGCGCCCGCCCAAGGACTTCGATTTCGACGGCTGACGTCCGGCCTGCGGGCCGTTCGGTCCCACGTCCGCTGCGCGCGCGGGCTCGAATTTCGGCAACTCCGACCCGTTTTTTCGCCATTGACGGGCACCGTATCCTCAGAATGAGGCATACTCAACTGAGTTGGTGCAGTTTGATCGAGAAAGGGGCCTACCCTGTTCTTTCGGCAGATCCTCTACGGTGACCTCGGGTGCGCGTCGTACATGCTCGCCTGCGGCGGTCAGGCGGTTGTCGTCGATCCCCGCTGGGACATTGACGTATACCTCGAGATCGCGCGACAGCAGCGCTATCGGATCACGCACGTAGTCGAAACGCACAATCACGCCGACCACGTCTCGGGCAGGTTGCGGCTCGTCGAGGCCACCGGGGCGCGCGCCCACCGGCCCGATGTCGACGGTCATCGCGCCGACGCGATCGAGGCCGGCGACGAGATCGTGATCGGGAAGGTGGCGCTCCGCGCAATCGCGACCCCGGGGCACCGCCCCGAGCATCTCTCATACGAGGTGATCGACACCAAGCGCAGCGAATCCCCCTGGATGCTGCTGACCGGTGACACGCTGCTGATCGGCGACGTGGCCCGCCCAGACCTTGCCTACGAGGCCACCGACGGCGCCCAGGCGCTGCACCGCACGCTCGCCCGGCTGACCTCGTTCACCGACTACACCGAGGTCTGGCCCGCGCACATCGGCGGCTCGCTGTGCGGCGGTGCCGGTCTCAGCGGCAAGCCGAGCTCGACGGTCGGCTTCGAACGGCGCAACAACCGGCTGCTGACGATGGCGCGTGACGATTTCGTCCGGGAGCTGACCGCAAACCTGCCTACCCGTCCGCCCAACGTCGATCGGATCGTTTCGCTCAACTGCCGCCCGCAGTCGGAGTTCGAGCAGCTCCCCGAGACGCCGCTGCTCGGCCCCTCCGAGCTGCGCGAGCTGATCGAAGGTCCCGCGACGGTGATCGACAGCCGGCTGCCAGAGCTGTTCGACGCCGGCCACGTGGCCGGTTCGGTCAACCTGCCGGTCGGCTATGCGGGGGCCGGGACGCGTGCTGGCTGGACGCTCGACCCCGATCAGGAGATCGTCGTGATCGCCGCCGACGAGCCCGAAGCGCGGACGATGATCAACGCGCTGCAGGCGGTCGGGTTCTTCGCGCTGAGCGGCTATTCGCTCGCCGACCCGGGGGCGTGGGCGGGCGCCGGACTCGCCGTTGAGCAGTCCGATGCATGGGATCTCGACAAGGTCGCCGCCCGGCTTCGCGTCGACGCGGTCGAGCTGATTGACGTGCGCGAGCTGTCTGAGTGGGCCGATGGCCACGTTCGTGGCTCCCATCACGTGCCGCTGCATCGGCTGCGCGACATCGATTCGCTGGCGCTGCCGAGCAGCGGGCGCACGACCGTGGTCGCGTGCGCGGCGGGTGCCCGCGCGGCGTTCGCCGCCAGTCTGCTCCGTCGTGCGGGCCGCGACAACGTCGTTCGTGCGGCTGGGGGAGGCGTCCCTGACCTCAAGCAGCGCGGCATCAAGCTCGAGCTCGGCGCCGACGCCGTGCCCGCGGGCGTCGCTACATCCTGAAGACGCCGTACTTGACTTCGGCGAGCGGGGCGTTGGCCGCGGCCGAGAGCGCCAGTCCGAGCACGTCACGCGTGTCGCGGGGGTCGATCACGCCGTCGTCCCAGAGCCGCGCGGTCGCGTAGTAGGGGTGGCCCTGGCGCTCGTACTGGTCGCGTAACTGGGCGCCGGCGTCGGCCTGGCCGACCTCTGTCATCACGGTCGCCGCCTGCTCGCCGCCCATCACCGAGATCCGCGCGCCGGGCCACATCCACAGCAGCCGCGGCGAATATGCGCGGCCGCACATCCCGTAGTTGCCGGCTCCGAACGACCCACCGACGATCACGGTCAGCTTCGGGACGCGTGCGGTCGACACCGCGGTCACCATCTTGGCGCCGTGCTTGGCAATTCCGCCCGCCTCGTAGTCGCGGCCGACCATGAATCCGGTGATGTTCTGCAGGAACACGAGCGGGATCCGCCGCTGATCGCAGAGCTCGATGAAGTGCGCGCCCTTGAGCGCGCTCTCGGAGAACAGGATCCCGTTGTTGGCGAGGATCCCGACCGGATGGCCGTGGATGTGGGCAAATCCGGTCACGAGCGTCGTGCCGTAGAGCTCCTTGAACTCGTGCAGCCGTGAGCCGTCGACGATCCTGGCGATGATCTCGCACGCGTCATACGGCTTGCGCACATCAGTCGGGACCGCGCCGAGCAGCGTCGCCGGGTCGACCGCGGGCGGCTGCACAGGCCGGCGCTCCCACGGCGGCGGGGCCTTGGGCGCGAGCGTCGAGACGATCTCGCGCACGATCTCGAGCGCATGACCGTCGTCCTGCGCCAGGTGGTCGGTGACACCCGAGGTGCGCGAATGAAGATCGCCGCCACCCAACTCCTCGGCCGTCACCTCCTCGCCCGTCGCCGCCTTCACCAGCGGCGGCCCGCCGAGGAAGATCGTTCCCTGGTTGCGGACGATCACGTTCTCATCGCTCATCGCCGGCACATAGGCGCCGCCGGCGGTGCACGAGCCCAGCACGGCGGCGATCTGCGGGATGCCGGCGGCCGACATCGTCGCCTGGTTGAAGAAGATCCGGCCGAAGTGCTCGCGGTCGGGGAACACCTCGTCCTGGCGCGGGAGAAACGCGCCCCCTGAGTCGACCAGGTAGATGCACGGAAGCCGATTCTGAAGTGCGACCTCCTGCGCGCGGAGATGCTTCTTGACCGTCATCGGGTAGTAGGTGCCGCCCTTGACGGTCGCGTCGTTGGCGACGATCACGCACTCGCGACCGCTGACGACGCCGATCCCCGTGATGATCCCGGCGCCCGGCGCCTCATCGTCGTACAGGCCGTGAGCCGCCATCGGTGACAGCTCGAGAAACGGGGCGCCCGGGTCCAGCAGCCGGTTGACCCGATCTCGGGGGAGCAGCTTGCCGCGGCCGAGGTGACGCTCGCGCGCTCGCTTGCCGCCGCCGAGCGCGACCCGGTCCATCTGTGACCGCAGGTCGGCGACCAGCGACTCGTAGGCCTTCGCGTTGGCCTGAAACTCCTCCGAGCCGGGGCTCACCTTGGAGCGAAGGATCATTCCGCCACCTCCACACGCGCGAGCGGCTGGTCGACCGCGACCCGGTCGCCGACCGCGACATTGAGCTCCGCCACCAGCCCGTCGACCGGTGCCGACATCACCAGCTCCATCTTCATCGACTCGAGCACGACCAGCGGATCCCCGGTCCGCACACGGTCGCCCACCGTCGCCGGGACGAGCAGCACCTGCCCCGGCATCGGGGCGCGCAGGTCACCGTCGACGTGTGCGAGCTGGCCCTCCTCGGTCGTCTCGGGGTGCACCGGCCACGCCGAGCCACCCGAGGAGACCCACAGCAGATCGCCGTCGGACGCATACGACCATTCGTCGCGCCCGCCGGCGATCGTGATCGCGAACGTGCTCTGCCCGGTCCTCAGGACGTCGTACGCGGAGCTGTCGTCAAGCACGACCTCGACCGGTTCGCCCGAGGCGACCGAGAGCCGCCACCACGAGCTCGCCCGCCGGCCCCCGAGACGCCAGCCGTCGACGCGCGCGAACGGATCGTCACCTGCACGCTCCGCCAGCAGCGCGATCGAGATCAGCGCCGCCGCCAGCGCGACCCGCTCGCTGTCTGCGCCGGCTGCCGACGGCTGCAGGCGACCGACCAGGCCGGTGTCGAGCCGGGCGCCACGCACGTCGGGGTTTGAGAGCAGCGAGCGCAGAAACCCGGTTGTCGTCGTGACGCCGAGAATCGCCGTCTCCGACAGGGCCCGGTCGAGCTCGGCGAGCGCCATCGCCCGATCGGTGCCGTGGGCGATCACCTTGCCGAGCATCGAGTCAAAGGTGGTCTCGACCACGCTCCCGGTCTCGATCGCGTCATCGACCCGCACGCCGCTCGGCCGCCGGTAGCCCAGCACCCGCCCAGCGGTCGGCAGGAAATCGCGCGTGGCGTCCTCGGCGTTGATCCTCGCCTCGATCGCGTGACCGTTGAGCTGGACCTCGTCCTGACTCAGGGCGAGCCGCTCGCCGGCCGCGATCCGCAGCTGCTGCTCGACCAGATCGAGGCCGGTGACCAGCTCGGTGACCGGATGCTCCACCTGTAGCCGGGCGTTCATCTCCAAAAAGAAGTGCTGGCTCGGATCGTCGGCGTCGGCGATGAACTCGACCGTGCCGGCGTTGACGTAGCCGGCCGCCCTCGCCAGTGAGACGGCCTCGCTGCCGAGCTGGCCACGCAGGCCGGCGTCGACCGCCGGCGACGGCGATTCCTCGATCAGCTTCTGGTGGCGGCGCTGCAGCGAGCACTCGCGCTCGCCGAGGTGCAGCGCGGTCCCGTGCAAATCGGCCAGGACCTGCACCTCGATGTGGCGCGCGCGGGGCAGGAAGCGCTCGATGAACACACGGTCGTCGCCGAATCCGCTCTTGGCCTCCCGACGGGCGGAGTCAAGCGCGGATGTGAGCATGTCGGCGGTCTCCACGACGCGCATCCCGCGTCCGCCGCCGCCGGCTGCAGCCTTGACCAGCAGCGGATAGCCCGTGTCCGGCGATCGGGCTTCGGCCTCGGTGTAGGTCGGTACGATCGGCAGCCCGGCCTGCTTCGCGATCTCCTTCGCGCGCAGCTTGTCGCCCATCAGCGCGCTCGCCTCCGGAGGTGGACCGACGAACACAACGTCCGTGGCGATGCAGGCCCGCGCGAGCGCGGGGCTCTCGGACAAGAAGCCGTACCCGGGATGCAGCGCCTGGGCGCCGGAGCGGAGACATGCCTCGATCAGCTCCTCGATCTCGAGATAGGACGCGATCGGCATCGCCTCGTCGGCTTCGCGGACATGCGGTGCATGGCGGTCTGCCGGGGCGTACACGGCGATCGCGCCGATCCCCAGCCGGTGCAAGGTCCGCGTGACGCGGCGCGCGATCTCACCGCGGTTGGCGATCAGCACCCGCTCGAACATCAGTCGTGCCAGTCGACCGGACCTGCAACGAGCGTGTGGCTGCCGAGCCTTCGACGGAGATGCCGCTGCAGGGCGCGGGTGCAGGCGATCAGCGCGGGCAGATCGACACCGGTCTGCACCCCGATCTCGTGCAGCATCGAGACGACGTCTTCGGTCGCGACATTGCCGGTCGCTCCCGGGGGCACCGGACAGCCGCCAAGCTCACCGAAGCTCGACTCAAACGAGCCGATCCCCGATTCGAGCGCCGCGAACACGTTGGCCAGCCCCTGGCCGCGTGTGTTGTGGAAGTGCGCCGTCAGCTCGACGTCACCGAGCACGTCGCGCGCACGCTCGAAGAACCGGCGCACCTGGGCCGGATTGGCCATCCCGGTCGTGTCACCGAAGCCGATCTCCTGCGCCCCGGCATCGGCGAGCCGCCTCGCGATCGCGAACACCCGCTCTGGATCGACGTGGCCCTCGTAGGGACAGCCGAACGACACGCTGATCACACCCTCGCAGCGCAGGCCGGCCTCGCGGGCCTGCTCGAGCACACGCTCGAGCCCTGCCAGCGACTCCTCGATCGACCGATTGACGTTCGCCCGATTGTGCGCCTCGGAGGCGGACAGGAACACATTGATCTCGTCGAACCGGTCCCTGACCGCGAGCGCGTTGTCGAGCCCGCGCTCATTGGGGATCAGCACGCTGCGGCTGACGCCCGGGGGCACATCGATTCGCTGCAGCACGGTGGTCGCGTCGGCGAGCTGGGGGATCACGTCGGGACGAACGAAGCTGGTCACCTCGAGTCGCGGCAGACCGGTCCGGGCGAGCGCGTTGATCAGCTCGACCTTGACGTCGGTCGGCACGATCTCGGGTTCATTCTGAAAGCCGTCGCGGGGCCCCACCTCACGGATCAGTGCCTGCTTGACCACCGGTGGTGTGGTGCCGGTCATACGGCGCTCCCCGGGCTAGGCCCCGAGCGCCCTGGCGATCACCATCTGCTGGACCTCGTCGGTCCCCTCGCCGATCGTCAGGATCTTCGCGTCGCGGTAGAAGCGGCACACCGGGTACTCCTCGATGAACCCGTAGCCGCCGTGGATCTGTACCGCCTCCTCGGTCGCGCGGACCGCGAGCCTTCCGGTCTTGAGCTTCGCCTGAGCCGCTGTGAGGCCGAACGGCCGCCCCTCGTCCTTGAGCCACGCGGACTTGTAGGTGAGCAGTCGCGCCGCCTCGATCTCGGTCGCCAGGTCGGCGAGCTTGGCCTGGATCGTCTGGAACTTCGAGATCGGCTTGCCGAACGCGCGCCGCTGCTTGGCGTAGGCGAGCGCCTGGTCGAGCGCTCCCTGAGCGAGGCCGACGCCCATCGCCGCGACCCCGATCCGCCCGATGTCGAGCACCATCAGAAACTGCTTGAAGCCCTCGCCGCGGGGGCCGAGCAGGTTCTCAGCCGGCACCCGGCAGTCGGTGAACGTCAGCGGGCGCGTGTCGGAGGCGTTCCAGCCCATCTTGCGGTACGGCTCTGCCTGCTCATAGCCGGGCGTGCCGTTGGGGACGATCAGATTCGAGATCTCGTCGTCGCCGGTCCGCGCGGTGATCGTGACCAGGCCGGAGATGTCAGTGCCGGCGTTGGTGATGAACTGCTTGGCGCCGTCGATCACCCAGTGGCCGTCGTCGAGCTGCGCCTTGGTGCGCGTGTTGCCGGCGTCCGAGCCGGCCTCCGGCTCGGTCAGCCCGAATGCGCCGAGCACCGTCCCGGAGCAGAGCTTTGGGAGCCACTGCGCCTTCTGCTCGTCTGAGCCGAACAGGTGGATCGGCTGGGTGCCGAGCGAGGTGTGGGCGCAGAGCGTGATCGCGACGCTCGAGTCGACCCGGGTCAGCTCCTCGACCGCGATCGCGTACTGCAGCGTCGTGCCTCCGGCACCACCGACGGACTCGGGAAACGGGATCCCCATCCAGCCCAGCTCCGCCATCTTGGCGACGATCTCGTACGGGAACGACTTGGTCCGGTCGAGCTCTCCTGCGACCGGCGCAACCTCCGCCTCCGCGAACTCGCGGACCGTGCGTGCGAGCAGCTGAGTGTCGTCGTCAAGGTCGAAGAACATGGGCGGTACTATACCGATTGCTCATTCGAAGTCCGAATGGACGTTCAAATGATGATCGTCCGATCTACTATTTAACTGTCATGCCATTACGTCCGACCCGTCCCGCGCTCCAGCAACGGTATGACCGCCGCCGTCAAGAGATGGTCTACGCCGCGGCCAAGGTGTTCGCCGAGCGCGGGTATGACCAGACGACGATGCAGGATCTCGCCTCCTCGATGGGGCTGGCCACCGGCGCGCTGTACCACTACTTCGGCGCCAAGGAGCAGCTGCTGATCAACATCTGCGACCAGCTGATGGAGCCCCTGCTCGTCCGCGCACGCGAGATCATGGTGACGGACGGCGAGCCGGCAGTGAAGCTGCGCGAGCTCGTCCGGCTCTGGGTCGCGACCGTGATCGAATACCGCGACCACATGCTGGTCTTCCAGCAGGAGCGCCACACGATCGAGTCAGGCGCTCAGTGGCGCGGGGTTCGCGAAAGCCGCAAGGAGTTCGAGCGGCTGGTCGAGCACGCGCTCCAAGAGGCCGGCGCGACCGGTCCGGAGGGGATCGACCGGCGGCTGGCGCTGGTCGCGTTGCTCGGGATGGTCAACCACACCGCCCAGTGGTACCAGCCGCGCGGGCGGTTCAGTCCGGTGGAGATCGCCGACGGCTACCTGGCACTGCTGCTGGACCGCAGCTAATCTGGTCCGGCTGGTGGACTCGCATGCCGCCCCGAGCGCTCGTGGTCCGGTCTACACTCGACGCTCGGCGGGGCCATAGCTCAGTTGGGAGAGCGCCTGCTTTGCAAGCAGGAGGTCGCCGGTTCGATCCCGGCTGGCTCCACTTCGCGGAATCCCCGCAAATCGGCCGGTTTGTGCATCGTCGTCGACAGGAAATCGGACCGACTCCACGGAGCAAGGGGGCATGGCGGGGGCATCAGGTCGACGCCGGACGGTACGACCCGGGTCGTCGAAGAGAACACAGGGCTCGAGCGCCTTGACGAGCGCCAGGCCACGCTTCCGCTGTCCGCGCTGGTCACGTGCGGTCGGGCAGCTTGCCGTCATTGAGGAGCGCTTCGATTCGCACTCGGACGTCGGCCCTTGGTTCCGCGTCGTAAGCCGCATGAAGTGCTTCTCTGGCTGCCTCCGGCCAGTTCTCGATCGGCCAGGCATCGAGGACACGCAGCGCCCCGTTGCGGTTGCCGGTTACGCGGTTCTTGAGAGCAGTGGAGACGAGCGGCCATCCTGCACCGGGAAATCGTCGAAGGGCCTGCACGACGGTCCGTAGACCGCTATCTGCTGCGTAGTCCTTCCCGAGACCGAGGTTGTCCTCAGGTCCACCGGCAAGCTCTGCCAGAGGGAGCAAGTGATAAGCCTCTTCCAGCATCGCGTCGAGGTCGTCGGGGCCGGCGCGCTGAAGCAGCCATTGCCAGAGATAGCCGTTGAACGGCAAGCGCTGTAGCCACCTGCGCGCGGTGGGACGACCGTCGATCTCGAATCGCTCAGCGAGACCGAGACCGAGCGTGACATCGAGGATCCGCTCGGACGCGAGTAGGCGGTCAACTACCTCGCCACACCCGGGTCGCGCGAGGACCTTCGTAGCCGATGCGAGGAGCGTCCGACGTTCCTCCTCAGGGATCAGCGAGTTGTCCTGCGCCCATTCCGCGAGGTATCGCTCCAGATACGTGAGACATTGCACCCGTTTCGGCGTCAGCTCAGCACAGCACATGTGCCGAAAGAACGCCGCCATGGCAGCGGCACCGTCTTCGTAATCGGACATGTCCTTGGCCGGGCCTCCCTGTGCCAGAGCACGGAGCAACTCGGCGCCGTGCTCGAGAAGAGCTTCGTCAGCCTCTGCCTCCAGCGCCGCCCGCAAATGGCCTGTCGTGGCGGCTATATAAGCGATCTCCTCGGTCATCACTCCGTTCTCGGCGCCGCCCCGCAGCAACCAGCTCCGAATCTCCGGGTCAGTGGTCCCTTCCAGCCGTCGAACCGCGTTGATACGTCCCCATCCGGTGACCTGCTGCGCGAGTTCGAAGATCGCTACTTCAGGTTTGGCCAGGAGGTTGCGAAGGGCGACCACCGCATACAGCGTCAGCTCCTTCCAGCAAACCGAGACGCTGAATCAGAAAGCTGTCGTTATCGGTGCCGGTCGCTCCGAGCAGCGCGAGGCCCGCCTTCACCACCCCTTTGCGAGTTCCGTTACAGCACAACCAGCGGGCGAGCTCAGCCACACGATTCCGATCCAGGCCACGATCCTGCCGGATGGCACCCATGAACTGATCGATTGCGCGCGGGCCGTTAAGCTCACCGACCAGCTCCGCAAGGGCGAGCATGACGTTCGTGTCTGGCTGCGCGCGTGTCACGGCCGAGACTGCCGCCGCAGCTGCGTGCGGCGCCTCCTCCGAGCTGCCAGCGCCGCTGATCCCCAACGAGTCGTACGCGCCAGCGATCCAACCTAACGTCTTCGGATCACGGGCCGGCTCGTTAGGAAGCTCCTGCGCCGAATCCGGGAGCGGCCCAGGCCGAGATTCGACCAAAGCACGCTCCACATGCCCAAGAAGCGTTCCATCCACGGGACTCCGGACGTCATCGAGGCTCCAGTCGGCCAAGTCGCTCATTTTGCCCCAATCGACTGAGCTCGCCGCACCTAGCACCGAGCCACGTCGTGAATCGCAGCGCCGATGGCTGTCATTACACGAGTGCGGGTCTCTCAGTGGAAAACACGAGATGCGGCAAGTCGCCAAACGTGCGCACGCCGGGCCTGAGGTGCCCGGCGACGCAGGCTTTCCGCCGTACACCTCCCCTTCTCGTGCGATGGGTCCAGCGAGGCCATGGGCGGCGGCAGCTTCGCGGAACGCGTCATGACGACGACACCGTCGCCAACTAGGCCGCGGGCAGAGGTGGCAGCGGGGCCCGTATGCCGGTCCGGGAGCACGTTCGTTCGGTGGGCCGCTACGCGGCCGGCTGCTCGGGCGCCGCAGGCGATACGTCCTGCGAGCTTCGACCGTGGTGCACGTCCGGGTCGAGGTCGAACCCGTTGGGCCAGACGATCGTTCGCAGCTCCGGGTCGACGCGGACCTAGCGGAAGACGGCCGGGTCGCGGAGCGGCTCGCCCATCGGACCCCACAGATCGGCGGCGAGGTCGACGATTCGTTTGCTGCCGTCATCGAAGATCAGGCGGAGTTTGTAGCCGTCAAGGGACTCGACGGTGGTTACGGCAGCCATGCGACGGACGCTAGGCCAGCGGGCTGATGCCGGCCGGTTGTTCGTGGACGCGGGCCGCGCCGCCCGGTATGCCCCGCCGCACACCAATGACACAAGACTCGGGCCAGACTACCCGAACCCCATGCATCGCATTTTCCTACGTGGGGGGCGGGTGGTCTGGCCCGAGCACCCCTCAAATCTCCTTGTGCGGCGGGGCTTTTGGGTCGTCAGAGGTGGAATCCGATTCCGCACTTCCGTCCACACTTCGGTACACCCCACTGATACCATTTTGGTATGCGAGGCGGCGATTACGTGATGATGGCCCGGCGTCGCGCGGGACTCACGCAGCGCCAGCTGGCCGAACGCCTCGGCCTCCGTCAGGCCACGATCGCACGCTGGGAACGCGGCGACCGCGGCGTCAGCGTCGACGACGTCGAGCTGGTCGCGCACGCGTGCGGCCTGCAGCTCGACGCGCATCTCCTGGTCGAGGACCGCAGCTGGTGGCCGCAGATCGCGATGCAGCTCGAACTCGATCCGCTCGAGCGAGTCCGGCGGCTCACCCCTCCGGGTGCTCCGGACATCGCAGCGGCGTTGTCCGAGTTGGCCGGCGCAGGGGTTGTGCCGGGGCTCATCATCGGCGATGTCGCCGGAGCGCTCCAAGGCTGGCCGCTGGCGCTCGGTTCGCCGACGATCGCGATATGTGGGCTTGTCGACCCCGTGGGCTACCGCCTCCGACAGATGGGCGCTCGGCAGACCCGGAGCGGCAGGCACATCGTGTCCGGCGGAGTGAGCGTCGTCATCGACGAGGCGCCCGCGGGCACGGCAGGCGAAGCGGACCTCGCCCGCAACCGGGTGGCGTTCGAGACGCCGGCCGGATCCCTCGACGCAGCCGGACTCATCGACCTACTCAGAATCGCCGACGCGTCAGACGCTCGCATGGCTCGACGCGACTCACTCGCGCTTCAAGCCGTGCTCGACGTCCAACGTGAGCGCGACGCCGCGGGCACCTCCGACGAGCGGGCGGCGGGGGACAGGATTGCCGAATGGCTGGGCCAACAGACTCCGGTCGCGTGAGCCCTGCCATCGACGCTGAGCGCGAAGCGCTCGTCAAGGCCCTAGTCGATCACGGCGTGCAGTTCGTCGTCATCGGCGGCGCCGGCGTCCAATCGCATGGCCGCCGCTACGACACCCTCGACATCGATGTCACGCCCGATCGTGACGATGCAAACCTGCACCGTCTCGCTGATGCGCTGAACGAGCTCGAGCGCCGCCTCGTCACCGATCCGGCCAATACGGCCGCCTGGGTGCCGCTCCCACCCGACTACTTCACACCTCGCAGCCTCCTCGCCGCAACCGTCTGGAACCTGGCGACGCGACACGGCCAGCTCGACCTAACGTTCGCCCCAAGCGGCTTCCCTGGCGGCTACGGAGAACTCGCGCCCCGCGCGGAGCACCTCACTGTCGCCGGCACTCGCATTGCCGTGCTCGTGGCTGCCCTTGACGACATCCACAAATCGAAGCGTGCGGCCGACAGGCCGAAGGACCGGGCATATTTCCTAGCTGCCGGCGAACCAGGCCGCGACTAGCCGATCTGCGTGCGCTGAGGCGCTCATCTCGAACAAGCGGGAGGAGCTCACGCGCAGAGAGCCGGTGGTCGATCGGGGCGGCCCTCTCGAGCGCTCCCTCGTTTTCCGCGCGAAGCAGATGAGAGCTGAGAGCCGCGAGATACCCCGGCTGAGGCGAGAGCAGGTGTATAGCCGCTACGCGCGTCCGCCGGCGCCCCAGAAGAACGGTCCCTCGGTCCCGCGGACCTGGATGTTCCAGCCGAGCTCGACAAGTCGACGTTCCAGTCCGGTCGGCGTGTGCGGGACCTTGACGGCTCGGTAGGTAGTGCCGTCGTTTAGCCGGCGGCGGATGATCGACGACGCCTCGCCGTTGATGAGCTCGTCCGGCGTTCGATAGGCGTCATCGACAAAGAAGACGCGGCCGTCGGGCGTCAAGCAATCAGCGACGAGCGCCCAGAAAGCGCAGAACCGCTCGAGCGGGACATGCGAGAGCCAGAACCCGAAGAAGACGAGGTCGTAGCGCCGTTCCGGGCGCCAGGCGAACAGATCGGCACAAACGAAGCGGACGCGATCATCATCTCCGACCCGCTCGCGGGCGAGCGCCAGCATCTCCGGCGAGGCGTCGACCGCGGTCACGGATGCTGCAGAACGCAGCAGCCGGGGCGTCCAAGGACCCGGGCCGCAGGCGAGCTCGAGCACGTCTCCGCCAGGCGCGAAAGCGTCCAGGGCTGCCTCGAGGTCGTCGGCGCCTGGAGCGTGGAGCGTGCCGTCGAGATACTCCGGCGCCCGGGCGCGGTAGTACGACAGCTGTTCGGCCAGCAGCGTCGTGAGCTCGTCATCGACCATCGCGCGACGATACCCATCCAGGTTCCCGCGCGGAGAGAGCGCCGTCTGACCGCGATCTCCGGCTGAGGGTTGCATCGTGCACCTGCGCCGCGACCCCCGCCCTGGGCGCTGAAGTGAACCCTCCCCGAGCGCCCACCGGGAGGCGCGTCGGCGACGGAAGGCAGGTTGCGTTACTGGCCTTGGATTGGCACCCGCTACTCGCCCAGGAGCAGCACTCTCAGGCGCACGCGCAGCCTCCTCGCGGGGCTAAGCGCAGCACCAGAGCAGCGCTGCCAAGATCCCAGTGCACCCCTCATGCACCCCGGCCCGCCACCGGAACCGTCGTCGCCCCCGATCCCCAATAGCGAGCAAGTGACTATTTGCAGCAGTTTCCTACAGTGGAGCCAGCCGGGATCGAACCGGCGACCTCCTGCTTGCAAAGCAGATCGGATTGTCCACTCGTGTCTCGTAGTATCGCGCAAATGCCTGCAAATGCCCCATTTCTGTTGGCCACGGGAGGACACGAAAGGACGGCGCGAGACAAACTGGTGCCCCCCTGGTGGCCCCTCGGCTTCGTGACTTGAGGCGGCGGGAGGAGGGCCCGCTCGCGCTGCGCCGTCAGCTCGAGGAAGCGGCCGCGGCCAAGGCTGCTCTTGCGTCGGCGATCGCCGTCTGCGCGTCGAGCCGCGGCATATCCTCAAACTCGTCCATCACGTGGCCATAGGTGCTGAGGGTGAGCCGCGCGTCGTGGCCGAGCTGGCGAGCGACGTAGATCACCGAGCGCCCCTCGTGGAGTAGAAGCGACGCAAACGAGTGCCGGAGGTCGTACGGACGACCGTGCTCCAGCCCCGCCGCCTCGATCGCGCGCTTGAACGCCCGTCGGCGCCACGACTGGTACGCGGCGAGCGTCCAGGGCGTCCCGGCCCCCGACGGGAAGATAAGCGTGTTCTCGCCCGGTCGGCCGCTCCGCAGTCGCCACTCGCGGAGGTCTACGGCGAGCGGCTGCAGGACACGCACCGTCCGGTGAGCCGCCGTCTTCGTGTCCTTTTCCTCGCCCAGCGATATCGCGCGCTCGACGAGGATCGTCTGCTCGCGGACGTCGCGCCACTGCAGCGCTAGCGCCTCACCGGGCCTGAGCCCGGCGTACGCCAGCACGCTGATCAGTGTCGCGTCGCGCGGCGAGCTCGCCGCTCGCATCCGCTCGATCGTCGCCGGAGCCAACGGCCGGACCTCGGTCCGTCGCGGGAGCGCAGCCTTGCGGACGGCACGCGCCGGGTTCGACTGGATCTGCCCGTTCTCGAACGCGCGCTGAAGGATCGCTCCGAGCAGGGTGAGCGCGTAGCGGACCGAAACACGGCCGTGGCCGGCGGCGAGCCGCTGCGCCTGCCAGCGCGCGATCGTCTCAGGCCTGATCGCCCGGAGCTCGAGCGGGCCGAGCGACGGCAGGATGTGCTTGTTCAGAAGTTGCCGGTAGTGCATCCATGTCTTGCGCGAGAGCTGGGACGCATACGCCTCACACCAGGTGCCGACCACGTAGTCGGCGAGCGTGACCCGGCCCATGTCCATCTGTGTGAGCGTGCCGAGCTGCTGCCGCCGCCGGAGCTCGGCACTGAATGTGACGGCGTCCCCCTTCCGGTCGAACGCTTGGGACCGACGCCGGCCTCCCTGCCGCCAGCGAACCCGCCACCGCACCACTCCGTTCTTCAGGACCCGTCGCTCGATCTCCATGCCGTTACTCCCTTGCTCCTCTTCGTTGCCTTCAAGGATGCCACCGTATCCCGATGGTCACACTCGCCCGCGCTCCAGGTCCAACACCGGACAGCCCCGCCGCACCCTCGCTGGGAAGCCATGGACCAGACTACCCGCACCCTTTCTGGTGACTACGTGGGGGCGGGTAGTCTGGCCCATCGGCGAGCAAAAACCCCAGGTGCGGCGGGGCTGTACGGAGGCTCAGGTGTGTAATCGGATTACACACTTCGTTACACACTTTCCTACACACCTGAATGGGTCCGCCGCGGCTCCGGACGCGCTCTGCGCCGCTCAACCGCGCTCTCGCCGCCAGCAGCTGATTGGCGGATACGCCTTTGGGACTGGAACCGCACCGATAGACTCGACTCATGAGCGTGACCGTGCGACTCCCCGATGACCTCGCCGCCCTCCTAGCTGAGGAGGCGGCGCGCCAGTCCGTGACCGCGGACGAACTCGCTGCTCGAGTGCTGGCCGAGCACATCCCCGCCCGACGTAAGCTCGGGTTCGTCGCGCTTGGCGCGTCGAACTCCGGTCGCACCGCCGCGGAGGCGGAGGACATGCTCGCCGAAGGGTTCGGTCGCTGACGCTGGTCGTCGACACCGGCGTGCTGCTCGCTGCCGCCGATCGAAGCGACCCCGACCACACGGACTGCCGGGAGCTGCTGGAGGCGCATCCTGGACCGCTCGTCACGACCGAGCTCGTGATCGCCGAAGCCGGATGGCTGATCGACCGGCAGCTCGGAGCGGCGGCCGAAGCCGCGCTCTACGAGTCCGCAGCCGCCGGCGAGATCCGCGTCGAGCCGCTCTCGGCAGCCGACTGGACTCGAATCGCCGCGCTCACCATTCAGTACGCCGATCAGCACCTCGGCGGCGTCGATAGCAGCCTCGTCGCGATCGCCGAGCGACTCGGCGCAACCAGCATCGGCACCCTCGACAGACGCCATTTCGGCCTCGTCCGCCCTCAGCACATCGCCGGCTTCGAGCTGCTTCCGTAATTCACCGCCGCGGCCCCCTGACTGCATCCTTCGCTGGCGTGCACGAACTCGCTTCCCTCGGGTATGGACCAGCCCCCGCCGCACCCCTTCAATCAAGCGACGACCCCGACTACCCGCACCCTTCCCTCGTGACTACGTGGGGGGCGGGTAGTCGGGGTCGTGAGCGAGCTGAAAGCTCAGGTGCGGCGGGGCTGTTCGGGGGCTCAAGGGTGGACTCCAAGTCCACCCATCCGTCCACCCTTCTGTCCACCCCTTCGTCCTCACCTTGAGCAGTCCGCCCCAGCAGACTCCGCGTCAACTGGGAGCGGGCGCGACGAGTGCCAGAGAAGGCTGGGATTCAGCGGAAGGTGCCGAGCAGAGTGACATGCTGTAGGAAGTCAGACAGCGACGAAGCAGCATGGAGATCCAGAGGCGGGTTCTGAAGGACGGGGCGGTGCGCTGGGGGGGCATCTCGGGGTTGGCATCACCCATCTTGGGGACACCGTCTTCCCCAAGCTCTGGTCCCCGCTCACCGCCGGCAGTCACAATCCCGGCGTGGAAGCGAGGTTGCCCCAGTCGGGGCGGAAGGTCAAGGTTTGTGCTTGTTCTGCGAGCTTGGGCTTGGTCCGGTAGCTGACCGCCTTGCCGTCGGCGCTAAAGGTTGAGAGCTCGAGTGTGTAATCCGCGGGTGCTCCTGTTTGCGTGTAGCTGAAGGTCTCGGTAGCAGGGTCAAAGTCGAGGCTGAGCGGGGCGCCGCGAGCAGCGCTGGTGATGATCGTGGCGATCCGTGCAACCTGACTCTGGCTGCCGACGCCGATCATCTCGATCCTGACCGCTTTGTCGGCATGGGCCGCGAAGTCGAGCCGATGGGTGGCGATCCGGACCGTGTCGGTGCTCCCCTGGGCGGTGGGAACGTCTCCGAGCCGGACGCTCGAGCCGCCGCCGACCCAGAAGGCGCTGTAGGAGCCCTGGCTTGTGCCGGTGATCGTGGTGAGTAGCGGCTCGTCGGTTCTTCCGACGATCGCGGGCTGACCGGGCACGCCCAAGCCACCGAACGCGGGCATCGGCCGCACGCCGGGCAGCTGGGTCTGCGGGTCGGTGTTCCACTCCGCGTCCGCGAGAAGGGTGCGTCCGGCGGTGTCCCGGACCTGCGCGACCTGAGCGTCGCCGGCGACAATCAGCGCAAAGGCGGCAGCCAATGCAGCCATCTCCGCCCACGGCACGCTCGGCTGGACGGGGATCGTGTTCCAGGGGACGACCGTGATGGCGGCGAGGCCGCCTGTCCAGTCGGTTGTCGTCTGATCGAAGAACTCGCTGCTGTGCAGGAGCACCCAGTCGCCGTTGTCGCTGACCTGGATCACGCTCTTCCCGGCCTGCGTCACGCGGGTTGACGGGTCTGCGTCCTCGCTGGGGTCAAACGGCACGTTGGGGTTGTAGACGAGGATGTCGAAGCTTCCGTCCGCGTGGTCCACGATGTCGTAGGCGACGACGCAATGGCCCTCGAAGATCGAGTGGGTGAGGCAAACCATCGCGCCCATATTCCTGCCTGCAGCCGCAAAAGCCGATTGCAGGTTGCTGCGCAAATCCGATGCCGAAGAGACGCTCGCGTGAAAGCTCACCCAGTTGTCGATGTTCTCCTGGCTGAGCTGGGCGAGGTGCTGTTGATGCACGAAGCTCGACAGGCCCGGCGACAGGTTGCTGCCGTCCGACGCGACAGGGCCCTCGAGCAGCCAGACGTCGGGCCCGGGCGGACCGGACGGCTCGGTCGATGC
The DNA here is from genome assembly GCA_963770885.1 of uncultured Solirubrobacterales bacterium. Lineage (GTDB taxonomy): Bacteria > Actinomycetota > Thermoleophilia > Solirubrobacterales > Solirubrobacteraceae > Palsa-465. The sequence continues at coordinate 722,597 of CAVYRI010000012.1, forward strand.
TGGCAGGGTGGGAAACCCGGCCGTGCTCGCCTGGCCGGCGGTAAACCGCAACGAGGCAAGACACATTCCGAAGCACTGCCCATGCGAATCAAGCAGTGCCTCCGCGGCCACCAAGAAGGCGGCCACGACCGGATTCTCGATGCCGAGGATCGGGATCTGCGTCGCCGAGGCCCCAAACAGCGCAACCGCGTCCGAGAAGCTGTAGCTGCTGCCGACGAGAGTCTGAAAGTTGGTGGTGTTCTGCCAAGAGAAGCCGCGCGTGTTCCGGTAGGTATCGACCGCAAACGCAGGTGTGACCGGCGCCGACCCGGCGGGCGAAACCACCGAGAGCGGGCCGCTGGCCGCAGTCCGGGGGACCTCGACAGCCAGTGAGGTCCCGTCGGCCGCGCGCGACGACGCCACGACGCGGTTGTCCGCTCCGAAGGTCACCGTCGTGCCCGGGCCAAAGCCGCGACCGTCGATGGTCACCGACGTTCCCGGACTGCCCAGCATCGGCACAGCCCCGACCATCGGCCCCACGAAGCTCACCGACGGAGCAACAATCTCTAAAGCGAAGCTCACAGAACCACGCAGCGCCCCCGCGACGCTGATCTCCACACTGATCCGCCCGATCCACGGCGTGACCTGGGCGCCCGCCGTCAGCCTTGTCTCGACACCGTACCTTCCTCTCCCCGAAGCGCTGATCGTCGCGGGCTGGCACTGCGCGGTCACACCGGACGGAAGACCCGTCACAGCGAACGAGATCAAGCCGCTCACCCCTGCCGCCACGTCGACGTTGACCGGCGCAGTTACGCTGCCGAAGGCGGCGAGCACGAGCTCAAACGCGCTGGACACACTCATCACGCGGCTCGCGTCAATCGAAACGTCGGGCGCGCCGTTGATCCAGCTGAAAGGGCTCGAGACCGCCACTGAGACCGTTCCGCTCGCACCGCCGGCCGTGAGCAGGCAGCTGCTCTGTCCTGCCGGCGCCGCCGAATCGGCCACAAGCGTTAGTCGTGCGCTGTCGACCGTGTTTCGGGTGGACGTGGGCAGCGACGCTTTTACTGACACCGGCACGATGGAGGCGCTGACACCGAATGGCAGACGCGTCGCCGCTAGGGCGGCTGGTCCGTGTGGCGAGGCTCGGATGATCTCCAGCCCCACCGTCGCGCTCTCGCCGTTGGCCAAGGTCACGCTCAGCGGCGAAGGAACGATGACGTTGGTCAACTGTGGCGTCGGCCCGGAGCCTGTGCCAGGCACACGCTCAGGCGAATCGACCGCAGCGCGGTTGCTCACGCATCTCTGATTCATCCCAGCCCCCTCCTCAGAAAGACACACGCTCAGGAGTCCAGCGCGACGACGTTAAGCATTCACCAAACGCTTGTCAAGACGGGCCAGCCGGACGGTGCGTCTGTGGCGCGACTCGTGCTAAGGATGGCATTCGCGTGCACCGTGCGAGTGCTGCGGCGATGGAGTGATCACGCGGGCCGACGCCAGTGGCGCGATCGCTCCGCCGTCTGGGCAGGTCAGCGGAACAATCGGTTTGGCAAGTCGTTTAGGGTCGCGTGAGCTCGTCGACGCGTGTTCGCATTACGGTCGGCCTGGCGGTTGTGTCGCTGCTGGCTGTTGGCGCATCGGCCGTCGGGGTGTCCAGCGCTGCCTCGCGCCCGGTGACTGCGAAGCGGTCGTACTACCTGGCGCTCGGGGACTCGGTGCCAGTCTGGAACGCAACCCAGTCCTATCCGTACCGGATCCTCGCTCATTACAAGCGAAGGATGCGCGGGTTGCGGCTCGATGACATTGCAATCTCCGGCGCGACCACCGGGTCGATGCGCACCGGCGGTCAATATCACGCCGCCCTGCAGTTCCTCCACCGCCACCGCGGCCACGTCGCGCTGATCACGATCGACATCGGCGGCAACGACGTCGTGGGCTGCGTCGGCCCGATCGGCATCGATCAGAGCTGCGCAACCCAAGCGCGCGCGACCATCAAGCGCAACCTCGGCACGATGCTCGCCGGCCTGCGCGCCGCCGCGCCGCACGTCCCGCTCGTCGGGATGACGTACTACAACCCGTTTCTCGGCAACTGGCTGGCCGGCGAACCGGCCCGTTCTCTGACGATCGCGACCACTCCCAACCTGTTGGCGCTCAACCACGAATTGACGCGCCTGTACGGTGGCCCGGGGAAGACAGCCAACGTTCAGCGCGCGTTCAGGGCGACCGACTTCAAGACGGTCGTTCCATCACGATGGGGGACGATCCCGATCGCTGTCAAACGGGCGTGCTCATGGCTGGACATCGTCTGCAACACAGGGGCGCTGGAGGGGTTCGGCGACGATCCCAACCTCACAGGCGCGGCCAAGATCGCGACCGCCTTCGAACAGACGATCGGCGTCCTGCACCAGAGTCAAGCCGTGGACGGGCCGCGACTCAGATGCTCATCGATCGCCAAGGAGTCGCCGCGCTCGGCTTGCGGGTAAGTGCGGACCAGCGTTGCGTCAGTTCACGCCGGTGACGGCCACACCCTGCGGGCCGTTCGCGCCGGTGATGAAGCTTGGGTCAATGTGGGCGCCATCCAGCCTTGCTCGCGCGATCGCAGTATTGCCGTTGGCCCAATAGACATGGGTGCGATTCACCGCCAAAGCCCTCGGCTCGCCCGCCGGCGTGATAAAGCCTTGGTCAACGTGAGTGCCATCTAGCCTTGCCCTCCCGATCGCCCCGTCGGTCGTCCAGTAAAGGTGGTCGCCGCCGATCGCCAGCCCGACGGGACCAATCGCGTCAATCGGGTCACCCGGGGGACTGACAATAAAACCCTCAGTGATGAAGCTCTGGTTGACCTCAGTGCCATTGAGCTTTGCTCGCCCCACGGTTCCGCTACCCGCGTTCGCCCAATACACGTGCGTCCGGCTGGCGGCTATCCCGTTCGGGTTGCTCGCGCCGGTGATAAAGCTCTGCTCGATCTGGGTGCCGTCGAGTCTCGCGCGTCCAACGGACTGCCCACCGCCGAGTGCGCCGGCTTCCCCGTCGTTGGTCCAATAGATGTGCTCGCCCGCAACTACCACTCCGGCTGGGCCGCCGGCGATGATCCAGTCCTGTTCAACCTTCGTGCCGTCGCGCCTGGCGCGGCCAATCGTGCCGTTCCCGAGCCCGCCTGGCCCGACGTTGGTCCAGTAGATGTGGTCACCATGGACCGTAACCGCAATCAGGTTCTGCGCGCCGGTGATGAAACTCTCGTCGATACCCGTACCGTCGAGCCGAGCTCGTCCGATCGTCCCGGTGAAGTTGTTGGTCCAATAGATGTTCGATCGAGCAGGCACCATGCGGCTCCCTGTCCCTCTCGGTATTTCAGGCGCCTCCCGCGGACGCGCGGCCGGGGGCGACCGGCACCGCGAAGAGATTCGGCCAACGACCAGTGGCGGGGCGGCTGCTGATGTTCTACGGAGACGACGCGACGAGCTCGACAGCTGCCGCGACCAGCTGGGCGTTGTTCGCCGCGACGCTGCCGTCCGGCAGCGTCAGCACGTCCTCGAGCCCGATCCGGACATCGAACCCTCTCTCCGCGCCCGCCTCGATCACCTCCCACGTCAGCTCGTCGAAGCCGTGCCAGAGCTGCGGGATTCCGGGGGGGATCAGCCCCGATACCGCAGCCGCGGCGGCACTGCCGTCCTCCACCTCGACCAGCGCGCGCAGCACCTGATGCGTGAATGGGCTGCGGGAGAACTCCTCGGCCTCGGTCGGCGTCGACAGCCCGGCCTCGACGGCGACGCCAGCGTGAAGCGCCGCGCGGACGATCCCTGCCCAGCCGGACTCCGAGACGTTGACCGAGACGAAGTCAGGGCGCTGGCGCCAGCGGCTGATTGCGGCCGCGCGCGCGAACGGGTCACGATCGATCGCCTCGGCGCTGGACAGTCCGACCGGGACTGCCGGCACGGCGGCGCGGATCGCACCGACAGCCGCGTCGCACGCTCCCGGATCGAGAGTCTGGTCGCCGCGGACGTCGCGCGCGTGCACGTGGACCGCGAAGGCGCCTGCCATCCGAGCGGCGAGCGCGTCGGCGGCGAGCTCGGCCGCAGTGATCGGAACCGCCGGATGCTCGGCACGCGACCGCGCGCCGTTCAAACACGCCTTCACCGCCACACGACTACGTGTATCAGGCTCGCGAGCTCCCGTGCGCCTGGGCGGCGGCGTTCGCCGCGTCGGTAGCCTGGCGTGATCGCGACCTGCGGGTTTTCCTGTCGGGCGACTGATTTGACGACGCGTGAAGAAGATCGGATTCCTTTCCTTTGGCCACTGGAGCCTCGGCCCGCACTCGCGGACGCGCTCGGGCGCGGATGCGCTGCTGCAGTCGATCGAGCTCGCCGTCGCGGCGGAGCAACTCGGCGCCGACGGCGCGTACTTCCGCGTTCACCATTTCGCGCGTCAGCTCGCCTCGCCGTTCCCGCTGCTGGCGGCAGTCGGCGCGAGGACTTCGCGGATCGAGATCGGCACCGCCGTGATCGACATGCGCTATGAGAACCCGTTGTACTTCGCCGAGGACGCCGGGGCGGCTGATCTGATCGCGGGTGGCCGGCTGCAGCTCGGGATCAGCCGGGGGTCGCCCGAGCAGGTGATCGATGGCTGGCGATACTTCGGCTACGCGCCTGCCGACGGCGACGGCGATGCCGATATGGCGCGCAAGCACACAGAGGTTGCTCTCCAGGTTCTGGAAGGCGAGGGGTTCGCGGAGCCCAATCCTCGGCCGATGTTCGCCAATCCGCCGGGCCTGTTGCGGATCGAGCCTCACTCGGCTGGGTTGCGAGAGCGGATCTGGTGGGGGTCGGGATCAAACGCGACCAGTGTCTGGGCGGCCCGGCTCGGGCTCAATTTGCAAAGCTCGACGCTGAAGGACGACGAATCGGGCGAGCCCCTGCACATCCAGCAGCGCAAGCAGATCGAGGCCTACCGCGAGGCGTGGAACGAGGCCGGGCATGACCGTCAGCCGCGGGTATCGGTCAGCCGCAGCATCTTCGCGCTCACGACCGACGCCGACCGCGCTTACTTCGGAGGCGGTCGTGACTCACAAGACCAGATCGGCATGATCGACGAGAACACGCGCGCGATCTTCGGCCGCTCGTACGCAGCCGAACCCGACGTGCTGGTTGAGGAGCTCCGCGCCGACGAGGCGATTCAGGCCGCGGACACGCTGCTGCTGACCGTGCCCAACCAGCTCGGCGTCGAATACAACGCTCATGTCATCGAGAACATCCTCACCCACGTCGCGCCGGGACTGGGCTGGCGCTGAAGGACTGTCGGCTTGGTGGCGGCGGTCTGGGTAGCCTGCGGGGGATGTCGGATCGCGTCGAGCCGATCAGCCGGGCGTATCGGGGTGTGATGATCGCCTGCGCTCCTGGTGTTGTCTGGTGGGGACGCTTGCGGGTGTCGGGCCTTGAGCTGGTGCCGGTGGAGGGGCCGGTGCTGCTCGTCGGCGATCACGACAGCTACTGGGACACGGTGGCGACCGGGATCGCGGCGATGCCCCGCCGGCAGATCAGGGCGTTGGCGAAGTCCTCGATGTGGAAGAACAGGTTGCTCGGCGCGGTCCTGACCGGGATGGGTCAGATCCCGATCCAGCGTGGGTCTGGCGACAGCGGGGCGCTTGACCGCGCGATCGAGGAGCTGCGCAACGGCGCATGTATCGGCATCTACCCCGAGGGCACACGCTCGCTGGGCCGAGCGCTGCGGGCGCGTGGCGGCGTCGGCTACCTGGCGCGGGCGGTGCCGGAGGCGACGATCGTTGGGGTTGCGTGCAATGGCACGGTCGCGATCCCGCGGTTTCTCAGCGCACGCCCCGAGGTGCGGGTCGAGTTCTTCGCGTTTGATCGACCCGCGATCGCGCCCGAGGAGTCACCCCAGCAGTACAGCACCCGGCTGCTCGCTCAGGTCCGTCAGCGTGCACCGATAGAGGTCGCGGGCCGCAAGCGCGCCGCGGCGCTCGCCGGCCGCGTCCCCACTTGGTCTGCGGAGCTGGCGATCACCGGCAAGCCCGGCGGCAAGGGCGCACTGGAGGAGGCGCTCGCCCAGACCGCCCCCAAGCGCGGCTAGGCCCCCTCCACGGCGCGGTGTCGGATCCTCGCCGCAGCCCAGCTACCGGGCGTCTCCTTGAGCCAGCTCAGCCACCGGCTGCCACTCGCGCCATGTCGCGAGGCGGCCGTTGTAATCGTTCTCGGCGATGCCCAGCGGCGCGGTGCCGAAGAACACCCGCAGCGGCGGGGGGTCGGCGTCGACGACGAGCATGATCGCCTCGGCTGAGGCGCTCGGGTCACCCGGCACGTTGCTGGAGCGCCACTGCTGCTGGCGCTGGCGGAGTTCGTCGTAGGCGGGGTTGGGCTCTGAGCGCTTGGACGACGGTCCGCTCCAATCGGTCGAAAACCCGCCGGGCTCGACCAGCGTGACGTTGATGCCGAACTCCTTGACCTCTTGGGCGAGCGCCTGACTGATCCCCTCCAGACCCCACTTGGAGGCGTGGTAGATACCGACGCTCGGGAACGCCGAGATGCCCCCGATCGAGGACACCTGGACGATGTGGCCGCTGCCCTGCTCACGCAGGAACGGCAGCGCGGCCTGCGTCACCCAGAGCGCACCGAACAGGTTGGTCTCGATCTGGGCGCGAGCCTCCTGCTCGGAGATCTCCTCCACCATCCCAAAGTGCCCGTAGCCCGCGTTGTTGACGACGATGTCCAGCCGACCAAAATGCTCGTGGGCCTGTTTGACGGCGCCGAACGCCGCCTCGCGGTTGGTGACATCCAGAGTCAGCGCAAGCAGCGCGTCGCCGTGTTCCGTCCTGAGGTCGTCGAGCGTGCTTGGGTCACGCGCGGTGGCGGCGACGCGGTCGCCGCGCTCCAAGGCCGCCTTCGTCCATTCGCGACCGAAGCCGCGCGAAGTACCGGTTATGAACCATGTCTTGTTCGCCATGCAACGATCCTAGTCACGCGGCTACGGGGACCGACGCTGCCGAGTTGGAGCTCAGGCTTCGCTCTCAAGTCGCGACTGGGCCGGAGGCATCGATGGACTTCGCTGGGCGTCGGTGCCGTCGTCGCGCTGTACATCGCGGTGCGTCACCGCGAGGTAGGTCACGAGCGCGAAGATCGTCAGCGCCAGCACAAGCGCCACAGGGCCCTCGCCGAGGCCAAGGCCGCGAGCGGCTGACGGCTTCCCGAGCCAATCCGCGAACGAGGCGCCGAGTGGCCGCGTCGCCACGTAGGCGAACCAAAAGCAGAGGATCGAGTTCCACCCCAACCATCGGTAGCCGATGGCCGGGACCGCGATCACACCCGCGAACACGATCATCGATGCGAAGTAGCCGAGACCAAATGTCGTCGCGGTCAGGTCTCCGAGGGCAGTTCCCATCGCAAAGGTCGCGACAACTGCCGCCCAGTAGAAAAGCTCCCGCCGAACCGTATCGATCTCGTGGAACGACAGAGTCCGCTCGGTTCGATCCCAGGCGAGGAATACGACCGCGAGCAGCACCCCGTAGAAGATGGTGGACACGGCGTACGGCACGGCGAAACGCACGTGCAGCACGTCCGCGCACATCGTTCCGAACACGCCGACCGCGCACACCGCGAGCCAGTAGGTCCAAGCGATATAGCGCTGAACCCAAAGCTGCAGCGACAAGGCGACTACAAACGCGCAGAAGCCGAACAGCACGGCGATGACAGGGTCGATCGCGTGCACACTCCAATCCGATGTCGATTCCCCCATCGCCGTTGACAGCGCCTTGATCAGCCAGAAGTACGCGGTGACTTCGGGCACCCTCAGCGCACCGCGTCGCGTCAACACTCCTGAAATCCGTCGAGCCGCCACGCGGACAGTGTGGCGGCCAATCTAAGGCTTCGATCAACGCGGCGGGCGCCATCCGATCCAATCCCGAACGACCGCCGACTCGCTTGGCTATTTGCACGACTCGACCTGCGGTTTCTGGGTCGCCTCGTTGGCGGTGTCGAACGTGTAGGCGCTGGACGAGACGTTCAGTTTCTTTGTCAGCAGCACCGCGTCGGCCAGGTCCGCTTTCGCACGGGCGCAGAGGTCGGCTCCATCCGCATAGGAGATGTCGTAGAGGTCTGTCTGAGCTCGGCTGGCCTCCACTTCGCTGGCCGGGAAGGCCGGCTCTTTCAGCGTGTTGTAGGCGTTCTTAATCGCACTCTCGGCCTGCGGTATTTGGCCTAGGCTGTAGTAGGCACCACCAAGTCCGCGATACGCGGCCGCTCGGATCTGTGCCTCCGGTGCGGTCACCCGCTGGATCGCCAACTTGTAGTAATGCAGCGCTACTGAGTACGAACCGGCGTTCGCAAACGCCACACCGACTTCGTAGGTTTCGGACGCTGGGATCTGATCATGTAGCTTCCCGATGAGTTGGGCTGCATCGTCAGCTTGGACCTCGGAGGACAAGCCTTCCGCTGCGAGAAGATTCCGGCGGGCGTTCGGATCTGTCGCGTAGGTAGTGTCAATCTGCGAGTCGACCTGCGGAACCTGGGTGAGTGCCTGTACGGCAGTCAGTAACTGCTGCTGATCTGCCGCGAGTCGTTGCGAGTTGTCGTTCGAGGCCGTTTGCAAGCCCGAGTACAGTGAGACGCCAATCGCCGCCAGTGACAAGAAAAGGGTGAGAACGGTGACGGGGGTCCACAGCGGTTGTCGACGCGAGGCGATGTTCTGTAGAGCGGTCGCGATGCGATGCACATCGTTTGCATCGCGGTCGACATGGGACTCACCACCCATTCGAACCCCCTCCTTGGGCCTCTGAGCGAAGCACGACGAACGATCGGCCAGTTTCTGGCATGGATGACTGACGAACGGTTTGGGGTGGCCTGAAAGTCCGCGCTGCCGCCGGCGCGAACGGCCACCGTCCGCGGGCCCTGCGCTCCCAACCCCGATGACCTGAGCAGCCGGCGCTTTAGCCCAGCGCTGGTCAGGACGATGGGAAATACAACGATGATCGACGAGCCAGACCGCCCTAACTCCCTCGACCAGCCCACACGGGGTGGCAGGCAGCGCGTGACCCGTCGCGCGTTGCTCGGATCCTCGGCGGCAGCGGCTGCCTGCCTGGTGGTTCAACCTTGGCACTGGTGGCAGCACAGCCGCTCGGTGAGTGCAGGCGGGCGACCCTTGGCGCTCGTCTACCGAGGGCCCGCCTCGTCCCCCGGGATTCCCGCCGACACGGCCAGGTTCCTGCGGACCTGCTCGCAGCGCTTCCGGATCGAGTTCTGCGGACCCAACCGCGGCGACCCGCCGGTCGACGCCGCCACCCTGTCTCGGGCCTCGCTGTACGTACAGCCCGGCGGCGGCAACGATTTCATCGCCGCCTGGCAGTCGGTAAAGGCCTCCACCGACCCGCTTCGCGAATTCATCCACAACGGTGGTCGCTACCTGGGAATCTGCATGGGCGGCTACCTGGCCGGCTCCCGGCCGGGGTACAACCTGCTACCGGGCAACAGCGACGACTACACCAAGACGCGGGGCGCCGAGGTCAAAACCGCGCGCAACGCCATCATCAAGGTCCGCTGGCCGACGCCGCACCGTAGCCCGACGCGGGAGATCTTCTACCAGGACGGCCCGTACTTCTGGCTCGACAGCCGAGCCGGCGCACGAGTGCTCGCCCGCTATAGCAACGGCCGGATCGCCGCGATGGTCGTCCCATTCGGCAAAGGCGCAGTCGCAGTCAGCGGACCTCACCCGGAGGCCAACCGCTCGTGGTACCGGCTGGCCGGACTGCCGTACCCAGGCGACACCTTCGACCTTGGCCACGAGCTCGTGGACACGGTCATGACCGGGATCGGGTCGGCTCGCAAGCTCGACTAGGCCCCGGGCCTCACGCCCCCAACCAGATCGTCGCCAGCTCAACTGACTCGGTCACACTGCCCCTCGGGAGTTCCGGGTCGGCGCCAGTCTACGCCCACGGGCAGGACGCGCTTATCTCGGACACGCGCTCCTGCGGAGCCGTCTCGTCGTCCCCTCGACTGTGATGAACTGGATTGACGATGAGGCGCAGGGGTTTCGGCTGGCTGGCTTTACCGGCGTTGTTGGCAGCGCTGCTATCCGGCTGCGGCACGTCGGGCCCGAGCGATCACTCCATGGCTGCCGAGCAGACCGCCGCCGCCAAGCAGACCGCCGCGGTTCGGACGACCAGAGCGAGGGCATCGAGGTACGCCGCCGTGAGGCTCGGCGTCCCGGCGGCAAACCGGGCGGGCGCCTTCACCACCAACCACACGCTCAGGGTTCCCCGCGGTTGGAAGGCCGAGGTCTGGGCGTTGGTCCGCAACGCGCGCCTCGAGCAGTGGACCCCGCAGGGGGCTCTGCTTGTCAGCGACCCCAATGACGGCAAGATCATCGAGTTGACGCCCCACTCGAACCGCAGCGCACCCCCGTCGCGACGCGAGATCGTGTCGGGACTCGATCAGCCGCAGGGGATGGCCTTCGACCATCTCGGCGGACGGGAGGTCCTGTACGTGGCCGAGACAAACGAGGTCGACCGCTATGTGTGGCTCGGTGACCACGTGGGCAGGCGGACCGTGCTGATTGCAAATCTGCCCAGCGGCGATGACCACACGCTCAAGAACGTCGTCATCGGACGTCACCACGAGCTTTACGTCGACATCGGCAGCACCTCCAACGCGTCGCCCTCGCCCCGATCAAATCCGCCCTACGCCGCGGTCATGGAGTACGCGTCAAGCGGCAAACGGATTCGCGTCTGGGCCACGGGCGTTCGCAACGGCGACGGACTGTCGTTCGCTCCGGACGGCTCGCTGTGGACCGCTGTCAATGAGCGCGATGACATCGCCTATCCGTTCCACAGGGCCTACGGCGGCTCGGCAAACGCCTACGGCCACGTGATCCAGGCCTACGTCGACAACCATCCGCCCGACGAGATCGCGAAGCTGACCCCGGGCCGGAACCTCGGGTGGCCGTTCTGCGATCCGGACCCCGACGTGGACCGCGGGGCTGCGAGCAGCCGATTCAGATACGGCCACCTGAGGTTCGAGTTCGACGAGCAGACAAACGCCGACGGCCACGTCCTGAACTGCAAGAAGCTCGCGCGGTTGCAGCTCGGACTCCCTGCGCACAGCGCGCCACTGGGCTTTCACTTCCTACAGAGCAGCAAGCTCCCGAAGACGTGGCGGTCCGGAGCCGTTGTCGCCGTGCACGGCTCTTGGGATCGAGAGCCGCCGCGCGCCCCTGCGGTCCTGTGGATGCCCTGGGAGCCTGGCCGCCACACGCTGGGGACCGCGCGGAATCTGATCACCGGATTCCAGTACTCCAACGGCAATCGCTGGGGGCGAACGGTCGATGCAGTTCCGGGTCCTGACGGCGCGTTGTACGTCAGCGATGACACCGCCGGAGCGATCTATCGGGTCTTGCCGCCCGACGCCGCCCGCGGCGGCTAGCCCGGCGCTCTGTACTCAACCGTCAGCGGCAGCGGCTGGATCCAACGTCCGTCGTAGCTTTTCGGCGAGCTGCTCGAAGAGCGGGTACACGCCGGCGCCGTGCGCCGCTTGCACCGCCGGCTTCCACTTGTCCCACCGCTCGACCAGCGTGCGCCCCACCAGCAGCTTGATCAGCTCAAAGTCGAACGCACCGAGCTGCTCGAGCGCGGCCAGCTGCTCGAAGTAGTCGAGCTCGCGGTAGAGCACGTAAGCCTCTGGGGCGTCGGCGGCGACGTAGGAGGCAAACGCATCGCGCAGCTCCTCGGCCGATTTGAACCGCGCGACCAGCTGTCTGGTCTGCACCAGCGACGGGTCGTTCCAGCGGCGAAAGAACTCGGCCGCCATCTGCGCCTCGCGGTTGCGGCGAGCTTCCCGTACCTGCTGTGCCGCGAACACCGCGGCGGCGACCGCGCCGACCAGTCCGATCGCCAGGACCGACGTCGCGATCGCCGTTACCTCGGCCCAATCGGCAGCGATGACCTCCAACTCTGATCTCCAATCCGTGTCGGATGACCCGTCAGCATCGACATTAGCCAGCGTCGCCGCGGCGGCAGCGGGCGGCGGCCGGACGCCGGACGAGCCGCCGGCGACCGCCGAGGAACCGTAGCTGCGCCGGGGAGGCCAGCCCGACGCCCAGCGATCGATCGCCGTCGTCATCGCTGGCGGCGCAGTTGCGCGTGCACCGAGAGCAGGGTGGGCGTCCTGGCCATGCCGAGCGGGCTCCAGGTCATACCGAGCCGGCGCTGATCGACCGTCGTGGTTGCGTCGAGCTCGATCTGATCCTCGGCCTCCCGGAGCGTGGGCTCGAGCTTGAGCGACACTCGGTCGCCGGCCGCGAGCAGCTCGCCCTCCACGTGCAGGCGACCGTCGCCGGCGTCGCTGACCTGGCGCGAGATGAAGTGCACCTCGGGGTGGTGCTCGGCGTCGAAGAACTCAGCCGAGCGCAGGTGCTCGTCACGCCTGCGGTTGCCGGTGTTGAGGCTGGCGGCGTCGATGATCAGCTCCACGCGACGGCCCCCGCCCTCGTCGACCTCGAGCCAGCCATCGATCGAGTCGAAGTGGCCCTTGACCTTCATCAGACCCCAGAAGTTGGGGACGCGGAACTCAGCGCTCGAGTGAGTCGGGTCGATGATCCAGCGGGTTGTGGTGCTCATGGGTCGCTCTTTTCAGTCGTGTTGGACAGGTGTCAGACGCGCCCGGTGTCGCGCCGGTATGCAAATCGCGCCAGGGTCGCGAGGACGACCGTCCAGGCGGCGATCACGATCCAGCCGGTGGTGCTCCACGCGTGTCCTCCGACGCCGACATGACTGGCACGCACGAGCCAGTAGGAGGGAAGGAACTGCCCGACGTCGTGCAGGATCCCGTGCGAGCCGATCGGGAACCAGGTCCCGCTGACCAGCGCCAGCAGCGATACGGAGCCACCGATCGCAGGGCCGATCGAGTCGGCGGTCAGCAGGTGACCGAGGAGGATGCCGAGCGCCGCGAACGGGATCAGCGCGACGATGATCAGCGCGGTCATCTCCAGCCAGCGATCGACTGACAGGCTGACGCCAAGCGAGACTCCCGACGCGTACAGCAGCGCGATCGTCAGCGCCGCCAGCGTGTATCCGGTGATGACCTTGGCACCGAAGTAGGCGCTCGTCGCCAGCGGCGTGATCCGCAACTGCCGCGTCCAGCCGTCGGTCCGCTCGATCGCGATCCGCGCTCCGCTCGAGATCAGCGCGGTCATCGCTCCAAACGCAACCAGCCCGACCATGTAATAGAGCGGGATCGAGATCCCGGACCCGTTGAAGTTGTGCTCGTTGCGGTTCGGCGCCGCGATCAGGAAATACAGAACCAGCGGGAACCCGAACGAGAACACCAGCAGGCGCACGTTGCGAAGCGTGCGCATCAGCTCAAAACGCGTGTAGGCCAGCGACCTCATACCAGCACCTCCTGCCGCTCCGTGGCGGCGCTCGTTTCGTTGTCGTCGCCGGTCAACTGGACGAAGGCCTCCTCGAGCCCGGCGCCTGCGATCTCGATGTCGCGGGCTTCGGGGTGGACCGCAAGCAGGGCCCGAATAGCGGCGTCGGAGTCCGAGCAGACCAACACGACCGCCTCGCCGCGGCGGTCAGCCGCGGTCACCCCGGGTAGCGAGGCGAGTGCGGCTCGGTCCGCGTCTGGCAGCGTCGCGCGAATTGTGCGCGAGCCGACCTTGGCGCGGATCTCGCTTGTCGGGCCGTCGGCCACCACGCGGCCGTGGGCCATCAGCACGACACGGTCGGCGTAGGCGTCGGCCTCCTCGAGATAGTGGGTCGCGAAGATGACCGTCTTGCCGCGCGCGGCGAACTCTCGTACCGACGCCCAGAATCCACGCCGCGCCTCGACGTCCATGCCGACGGTGGGCTCGTCGAGGACCAGGACCGCCGGATCGGAGACGAGCGCGAGCGCGAAGCGGACGCGCTGTGACTGGCCGCCCGACAGCTTCTGCGTGCGCCGATCTGCGATCTCGGTCAGACCGGTGAGCTCGAGCGTCTCCTGGACTCCGAGCGAGTTCGGGTGAAGCGATGCCATCAGCGTCAGCAGCTCGCGTGGCGTCACGTCACGGATCAGCGCTCCCGACTGCAGCATTGCCGCCACCAGTCCGTCGGTGACCGCCTCCGCGGGCGGTCGGCGCAACAGCGAGACGCTGCCCCGGTCCGGACGAGTCAGGCCGAGCAGCATGTCGATCGTCGTTGACTTGCCGGCGCCGTTAGGCCCGAGCAGCGCGACCGTCTCTCCCGCGGCGATCGAGACGTCGACGCCCTTGACCGCGGGCACCACCGTTCCGGCGCTGCGAAAGGTCTTGGCCACGCCACGGAGCTCGACGCCCGGCTCAGGCTCGAGTTGGGCGCTATCGATGGGCTCCCCATTGGCCCCCAGCTTGGACTTGGTCTTCATCTGTTTGGCTCCTTGGAGAAGTTGGTCAACCGACCGATCAGAGAGGTGCGGGCGCCCGTCACCGGGACGGGCGCCCGCTTGCGATCTGGCCTCGTGCGCCTACGCCGAGCTGGGCACGGGCTCGTGCGCGACTCGTGGCAGCCACTGCAAGCGCTTGGGCAGGTACCAGTTGGCCTCGCCCAGGAGCTTCATCGTCGCCGGCAACAAGACGGCGCGGACCACGGTCGCGTCGATCAGGATCGCCACCGCCAGGCCGATCCCGAGTTGCTTGAACTCGAGCGCGCCGAGCGAGGCGAAGATCCCGAACACCGCGACCATCACGATCGCCGCGCTTGTGACGGGTCCGGCGGTCGACTTGATCCCGTGCGCGATCGCGTCCTCGGTGCGCCGGCCTCGGTCGTAACCCTCGCGGATCCGGCTGATGATGAACACGTGATAGTCCATCGAGAGGCCGAACAGGATCACGAACAAGAACAGCGGCAGCCATGACGTGACCGCGCCTGTGGACTTGAAGCCGAGCAGGCCCTGCGCCCACGTGTGCTGGAAGACGAGCACCAGCACCCCGTAAGCAGCGCCGACCGACAGCAGGTTCAGCACGATTGCGGTGATCGGGAGCACGATCGAGCGGAATGTGACCAGCAACAGGATGAACGCCATCGTCAGCACGAACGCGAACACCAACGGGGCGTGGGACTTCATCGAGTCGTTGAAGTCCTCTGACTGGGCGGTCATGCCGGTGACCTGGGCCTTGACGCCCGCGACCGACCCGACCGTCGCCGGGATCACCTGCTGGCGCAGCGTGTCGAGCGCGCGGTAGGAGGCAGCGTCCGTACCCTTGCCGCTCAGCGGCATCGACACCACGGCGACGTTGTGCTCGCCGTTGACGGCGACCTTGAACGGCTCATGGATCTGACCGGTCGCCAGCGCCTGGCGCTCCAGGCCGTCGATCGCGGTGCGGATCTGCGGCGTGTTCACGTCCTTGCTCTGGACCACCACGTAGGCCGGCAGGGGCCCGCCCGGGAACGCCTTCTCGATCCGGTTCAGCGTCTTGACAATCGGCAGACCGCTTGGCAGACCCTGCAGCCCCGGCAGCGAGGTGTGAAGCCCGAACGCCGGAATCGCAAGCGCCACCACCAGGCCCCCGGACACCAGGACCGAGACCAACGGCCGGCGCAGCACGCGGTCGACGACCGCGCTCCACAGGCGTGGTTCGCCGCCCGCCTCTCTGCTGCGCGCAATCAGCGGTACGCGCCCCTTCATCACGCGATCTCCAAGCGTCGCGAGCAGTGCCGGCAACACCGTCAGCGAGCCGAGCACGGCGACCGCGACCACCATGATCGTGCCGGTCGCCATCGAGGCGAACGTCTTGTTGCCCGCCAGGTACATGCCCGCCATCGCCGCCATCACGGTCAGGCCGGAGATCAGCACCGAACGGCCCGAGGTCGCCGCGGCAGCCCGTAGCGCCGCCTGCTCGTCGCGCCCCGCGGCGCGTTCCTCGCGTTCGCGGCGCATGTAGAACAGCGAGTAGTCGACGCCGACCGCCATCCCGATCAACAGCACTGTCTCGGACACCACCTGGTCGACGGCCGCGAGCTGGCTGACAACGCCGATCAGCCCCAGCGTCGCCGCCACGCCGGTGGCCGCGAGCAGCACGGGGATGCCCGCTGCGACCAGGGCCCCGAACGCGACCACCAGGATCAGCAGTGTGATTGGTAGTGACAGCGTCCGCGCCTTGGCGAAATCGTCGCTGAAACTCTTATTGAGCGCCTTGACCGAACTCGCGTCGCCGGCCTGCGCGATCCGCAGGTCCGGATGCGCTCGCTGTGCCGCGGCGGTAGCCGCCAGCGAGGCGCCGACGCGCTTGTCGGCGTTGGTCGAATTGCCCGTTATCTGAAAACCGATCAGGACCGAGTGACGGTCCTGCGAGATCTCACCGCGGTTGGCGGTGAGGAGCGGCGATCGGACGTTCTGGACCGTGGGCAGCGCGTCGAGTCGACGTGTCACGTCCTGCACGGCCGTCCGGAAGGATGGATCTCCGATCGTCCGGGTGGCGCTTTGAACCAGTACCTGTTCGTTGGCCGGCTGCGGGAACTGGTCATGCAGCACCTGCTGGGCGCGTCCCGACTCGCCGACCCCGTCGTTGTCCTGGGGGATGTGCTTGGTACCGACGGCGCCGCCGATCAGCACCGCGACGACGACAAACGCGAGCCAGCCGAAGATCGCCGCCTTGCGGTGCTGCGAGCTCCACCTCCCGGCGCGCGCCGCCAAGTTACTCCGATGCATCGTCCTGCCTCCCGTTTGTCGCTGTGAGGAACACGGAGAGGTTCGCAATGCGAACCGCAAATGACGATGTGGACGGCTGGGGTTTTGGGGTACGGATATCCGCGCCCGAGGTGCGGGTAGCCACACCGTGAAAACGATGAGCGTCCGCGACAATCACTCGATGGCCAGGACAGTCCTGATCGTCGACGACCACCCGAACTTTCGAGCCAGCGTCCGTCGCCTGCTGGTCGACGCCGGCTACGAGGTCGTCGGGGAGGCGCCGGATGGCACTTCAGCGCTGGTCGCGGCGCGAGAGCTCCGCCCGGAGATCGTTCTGCTCGACGTACAGCTGCCGGACCTCGACGGATTCGAGGTCGCGCTGCGTCTCAGCGACGACGCAGATCCCCCCGCGGTGGTGCTCACATCGATCAACGATCGCGGTGACTTCGCCGGCATGATCGCGCGCAGCGGCGCCCGCGGTTTTCTGGCGAAGGCAGATCTCTCGGCTCCGGCGCTCGCGGAGCTCCTCACCTGAGAGCCGCCTGGCTCAGCGAACGCCCTCGTTGATCAGGCGCAGCACCCGGGCAGCGTTGTGCCTGGTGATGAAGACCGGACCGGTTGAGACCACCTTCCCACGATCGGGGAGCACGCCATAAAGGTGGTACTGGGTCAGTAGCACGATCGGGAGGTAGCCCTGGAGGTACGGCTGCTGATCGGCCGCGAATGAGATCTCACCGGCGCGAATCGCATTCAGGACCTGGGGGCCAATCCCGAACGTCGCATAGGTGATCCGGCGCAGCAGGTGATCGCTTCGCAGCGCCTCCAAGGTCGGGCCTGCGATCACGGCGCCGCCGAGAGTGAGCAGCCCGTCGAACCGTCCGTGGCGCAGTGCGGCGGCGATCAGGTGCTCAGCGGCACTGACATGCTGAAGGTTCACGTCGAGCACGCTGGTGTGCGTCCCAGACGCAGCGAGAGCGGCGGCGAAGCCGCGACAGCGCTGCTGCAGAGCGAGGTTGCCTGCCTCGTGGATGACACACAGCGTCCGGTGGACGTGGCTGGCGCGCATGCGCTGGCCGGCCGCGTATCCGGCCGCGTACTCGTCCTCGCCAACGTGGAGCAGCGCCCCGACCCGCGCGAACGCGTTGCTCCCGGAGTTGATCGAGATGACGGGGATACCGGCGCGTTCGGCGGCGTGGATCGGAGGCGCGAGCGCGGTTGGGTTCGGCAGCGACACAACCAGGCCGGTTGGCTTGGATGGGATCGCCGCCCGGATCAGTTCGCGCATCCGCGCGATGCTGTAGGTGTCGGGCGCCTCGTAGGTGACCGAGACCCCGAGCTGGGCCGCCGCCGCCTCGGCGCCGTTCTGGACGACGGCCCAGAAGGGATCGGACGCCTGTCCGTGCGTGATCACGAAGAAATGCATCCGCGTGTGGCGCTGTCTGAAGATGTCGACGCCGGCGGCGGCACCCACCGGCGCATTGGCGGGATCGGCCTTGATCGCCGGGAGCCCCGGCTGTTGCGGAAGCGCGTTGGATGCCGAGTTGCCGCAGCCCGCGACGGCAAGCGCCGCGATCGCAGCGACCGCGATCGGCGCGAGGCGGCGGCTGGCGCCGTTCACGCCTCGGCCCTCAAGGACGGGATCCTCGCCCGCACCGTGGTGCCGCGACCGGGCGGGCTTTCGATCATCAGGTCGCCGTCAAGCGCGCCGACGCGGTCGCTGAGTCCGCGCAGCCCGCTGCCGACAGCGGGATCGGCGCCGCCGACGCCGTCATCGGCAACCTCGAGCGTCAGGGTCCCGTCGACATCAGCAGCGGTCACGTGCGCATGGGTGGCGCGCGCGTACTTGGCGACGTTTGTGAGCACCTCCGCGACGACGAAATACCCGGCGGTCTCGACCTCCTTGGGGAGCCGTCCGTTGAGGCGCAGATCAAGCTCGACCGGCACCGCGGATCGCTGCGCGAGCGCGTCGAGCGCCGGTACGAGTCCGCGGTCGGCGAGCATCGGCGGGTGGATCCCGCGCGCGAGCTCACGCAGCTCGGTCTGCGCCTCGCGCAACGTCGCGATCGTCCCGTGGAGCAGCTCGAGCGTCGACGGCTCGGAGATCCTTGCTTGCAGCATCTGCAGGTCGAGTGACAGCGACACGAGCCGCTGCTGAGCGCCGTCGTGCAGGTCACGCTCGAGTCGGCGGCGGGCCTGCACCGTCGCCTCGACGATCCGCCGCCTGGATGCCTGGAGCTCGTGCAGGCGGGAGTTGAGGTCAGCCTTGAGCCGCTCGTTGTCGAGCGCGAGCACGGCGCCCGCGGCCGCTGCCTCGACGAGTTCCGGGCGGGCCTGCAGCTCCGCGTCGTGGATGATCGCCGCGACACGGTTGCCCTGATGTTCGACGGCGGTCCATGCCTTGGGGGAGCCTGGCTCGGGGAGCACGACCGCGTGCCCGCGCTCGTCGACGAACTGCTGACGCTCGGGCAGCCAGTAGGCGATCGCGAGCGTCCGGTCGCCGAGCCGCCTGGCGAGGGCTTCGCGCACCGGCACTCCGGCGGGTGTTGGACGTGCCAGAACCCGCTCGGTGATCTGCGCGAGCAGCTTCGCTGTCCCGTCCAGCGCACCGACCGACAGCAAAAACGCCGGCACGGCGAGCAGCAGCAGACAGATCCCCATGACCGAGCCCAGCGGCCAGGGCCCCAGATAACGCCCACCGCCTCCCGTCAGGCCCTCGATGGCGCGCACCAGCAGATCGCCGAACACGAACACGGGAACGGCGCAGAGGGCCGCCGCGGCGACCGTGCTCACCAGCTTTCCGGCCAGGAACGCCACCTGCCGAGGGCAGATCCTCGCGTCCGGGGTCAACGGCGCCGGGGCCGGAACGCGTGCGCCAAGCAGACCGTTGACGAGCGCCCGCTCGAGCTCGCAGACGCGCCGAACCGCGGGCGGACCGGCAAGCATGGCGACCGGGAGCGCGACCAGATACACGAGACCGAGCGGCACGCTTACGACGAGGAAGAGCAGCGCGCGGATCGCGCTGGCGAAGCGCTGCGGGAGCGCGATGCCGCGCGTTTGAACAAGTTGACCAGCGCTCACGGTCCCGAGCTCAAGCTGACGTCGCCGGTGTTCGAGAGCGCCTCGATCGCCCACGGCGCGCCGTCATCGTCGGTCAGGCCGCGGACCGACGTGTCGCCGGAGCTGGACGCGGCCTGAATCCGGTAGTCGCCCGACGGCACGGTCGCGGAGACGTCGCCACTGTCACTGCGCAGGGTCAGGCGCTCGGGGGAGCACGCGCTCGAAACGGTCACGTCGCCGCTCGCCGATGCGGCGCCGAGCACGAACCCGCAATAGTCCTCGACCCTGATCGCGCCGCTGTCGGTGGCGACGTCGGCTGAGCCCCGATATCCGTCGAGGCGGATGTTCCCATGCTCGGCGCGGATGCTGATCGGCACGTCGTTGGGAACGGCCAGCCGGTAGCTCGCGCTGCAGGACCCGACCACCAGCCGCGGGCAAGTCGAGGAGATCTGGAGGATGCCGCCGTGCAGTGAGCGGTGCTGGACCGGTCCGTGGCCAAAGACGGAATGCTTGCTGGCGGTGATTGACACTCCGTTCTGGCTGCCGCCGACAACGGCGATGTCGCCCGACTGCACACGCAGTTCAATTCCCAACAGCGATGCCGGCAGATGCGAGCTGGTGGCATCCGTCTTGGCACTGGAGAGCCAAAGGGCAGCAAGCACCGCGGCCGCGGTGACCAACACCGCCGCCGAGCCCACCAGCACCAGGGGCCAGACCGAAAGGTTTCGCAGACCTAACTCCAGTGGGCGATGCTTTCGCGCACCTGGAACGAATTCCGCGCTCGGCATGCTCCGACGGTCAGCCTACCGCGCGATTGTCCCGCCGCGGCAGAGGCCACGTAATGTGTCAGCGTTGCGACAATTTGGCGCGCTGTCGGTGGATCTCGTGCTCTGAGGCCCGAGCGCGGCCGCGTCGTCGGCACAATCCAGGGATGACCTCAGACGTCGACCGCGGCAACGGCTTGCAGGACGCCGGACCGGCGGACCCGACCCGCGTCGTCGTCGCTGACGACTCGGTGCTGCTGCGTGAGGGGGTCGCGCGCCTACTCCAGGATGAGGGCTTCGAGGTCGTCGGCCGCAGCGGGACCGCCGCCGACCTGCTGCTGAAGGTCCGGTCCTACGAGCCTGACGTCGCGCTTGTCGACATACGGATGCCCCCGACGCACACCGACGAAGGTCTCAGAGCGGCGAAGGAGATCCGTGCCAAGCACCCGCACACAGCCGTGCTGGTGCTCTCGCAGTACGCGGAACCCGGCTACGCGATCGAGCTGCTCGAGGATTGCGCGGACGGCATCGGCTATCTGCTCAAGGACCGCATCAACGATCTGCCGGAGTTCACGGCGGCCGTGCGCCGAGTTGCAGCGGGCGGCTCGGCGCTCGATTCCTCGGTCGTCTCACAGCTGGTCGGCCGCCAGCGCCGAGACGACCCGCTCTCCGAGCTCACTCCGCGCGAGCGCGAGGTGCTCGAGCTGATGGCCGAGGGCCTCTCGAACATCGCGATCGCGCAGCGGATCGTGGTCACCGAGCGGGCAGTGGAGAAGCACGTGACGAGCATCTTCCAGAAGCTCGATCTTCCCGTCGCGGGCGACACCCACCGCCGCGTGCTCGCCGTCCTCACCTACCTGCGCAGCTAGACGCCTGTCCGCTGGTGCGGCTAGCCGTACCCGCTGACACCGGCGAGCCCCATTTGCGCGACGGTTCCATGGTGCGACCCTGCCCGCATGATGTTCACGTCCTCAACACCACAGTCAGCAATCCGCGAGCTTGATCACCGGTACAACGACGGCATCGACGTCACGTTGTTGTGGGATTCACGCACGGATCGCGTGTTCGTCGCCGTCGAGGACGAGCGGAGCGGCCAGTCGTTTGAGGTCACCGTTCCCGGGGCCGATGCCCTCGATGCCTTCCACCACCCGTACGCCTACCGAATCGGTGACGTGCTCGCAAGCATCAGCACAGGAACAGCATGACAAGCAGTCACATCACATATGCACTACAGCGCTCCCGAGTCAGTGAGTTTCACCAAGACGCCGCCGCCGTGCGGTTGGCAAATGCGGTCACGGACGGTCACCGCGCCGGAGCGCGGACGCGGCTGGTGAAGCGCCTGCGCGCGTGGGGCGCCCGAGCTCGCGGCCCGCAGCCGCGGCCTGCAGCCGACGCTCGCTGACGCGGCCTCGTCTTGCCGTCGCCAGGATCCTCGAAGAGAATCCTGGCGACGATGTTCGCAAACGACTGGAGGCTCACATGCCGCTCTATCTAGGTCGCTTCAAGTATTCCGCCGAGGCGATCAAGGCGATGGTCGAGAACCCTCACGACCGCGGCGCGGTCGCCGCCACCGCGGCCGAGTCACTCGGATGCAAGCTGCACGGCATCTGGTGGGCGTTCGGTGAGCACGATGGCGTGTTCCTGCTGGAGGCGCCCGACAACGTCGCGGTGGTCGCGCTGGCAATGGCGGTCGGCGCAAGCGGGCAGGTCAGCACCGAGACCACCGCGCTGCTTGACATGACCGAGGCACAGGACGCGATGCGCCGGGCTGCGACCGCTCGTTTCCAGCCGCCGAGCTGATCGGCTGGCGAGGCATATCCGAAACCACCCCAGTGGCGTGTGGCCCACCCGCGCTCTCCGGATGGGCCACACGACGAACGGCGTCAGCGGATCGTCACCGGCACCGGTTGGGAGGCGATCCCGTTGGCGATCACCTGCAGCGTGCTCGGGCCGGCCGGCGTCTTCGTCGGGACCGTGAAGTTGGTCGACGAGGGCGTGCCGGGCGCGACCGAGACCGAGGTCCACCTGCTCGTCCGGGCATAGGTCACCACCCCGGATGCGGTGTTCGTGATCCGCACCAGGGGGAAGTTGGTGTTGTCCTGGACGTCATCACCGTAAGCGGAGCCCTGATCCAATCCAGCCAGCTGTGTGCCGGACAGGCTCGCCGTCTGTCCCGGGGCGAAACTGCCGCCCACCGATGAGATCGATGGTGCCCAGGTCGGGTTGGGAGTCCCGCCGGCCGTGTAGACCAGCATCTGGTTGCTGCCGTCGTTGAACAGCACCTGTCCGTTGGGCAGATTGACCATCCGCGTGTAGTAGGTGGAGTCGTTGGCGGCGTTCGGGATGTTCGGTACCGAGCTCAGGGTGTTCGAGCCGGCGTTGTAGAGGAAGAAAGCCAGCGGGGCGTTGTAGACACACGGGCTCACGTCGAACAGCACGTTCCCGTCCGGCAGCACCGAGCCTGGCCCGTCAGCACTGTCGTATTGCATTCCGCCGATCGTCGGGATCGAGGGCCCGTTGACCCATTTGGCTGCCGCATAGTTGTAGAGCGCGGTGGCCGCAGGCGTCTTGGCGGTGCACGGATCGGGGGCCTCGGGGCCAGTACCGGCACCGACCACGAACGTGTTCCCGCCGGGCATCTCGACCTGGGGGCCGATCTCGACCGCAGGGCTGTTGACCGGCGACCTGACGGTGTTGCCGGCGCTAGACCAGCTCAGGCTGGTCGGACTGAACAGCTCGGTGGTCGGCGTCAGCCATGTGTCGATCGTCAGCAGCTGGCCGCTTGGCTCGAGCGTCCACCCTTCCTCGTCGTTGGGGTCATTCTTGCCCGTGCCGGGGAGCGTCGTCCAGTTCAGACCGCTGGCGTTGAGCAGCGCGTCAGTCGTGGTCAGGATCGGGCTCGACGAAGTGCAGTTCTGGCACGCCTGGGAGAGCATGAAGGTGCCGTTGGCGAGCACATCGCTCTGCGCGTCTCCGATGTTGCTCCAACCTCCCGGGGGAGCGACCGACTGCCACGAGTTTGTGACCGAGTTGTACATCGCACCCTTGCTGGTCCACACCGGGTTGCCTCCGAGATACTCCCCACCCTCGACGATCATCCGTCCGTCGGGCAGGATCGCCGAGGCGAAGTACAGCGGGTCATAGCCCGACGGCATCGTCGCGATCTTGCTCCAGGTCCCGTCGACGTAGCTTCCCTTCGAGTTGGGCGTCAGCTTGTACCAGGCGCGTGTGCCGCCAGCGGGCGGCTCGGAATGGACCAGCACCGTGCCGTCGCTGGCCAGAAGCATCGTGCCGGGATCGAAGGGAGGGGCGTTGGCCAGCCGCTTCCACGGCGAAGCTGCCGGTGCCGCTGCGGTCCGCGGCGCGGCCGCGGCCGGCTTTGCGCGACCGATCGGCGGGCCAACCCTAGGGTGGACCCCCGCGAACGCTTTGGCCGCATGGCTGACCGCGATCGCGGGGGCGACGTTGGCGATCAGCAGGACTGCGGGCGCGGCAATCGATACGGCCACACCAACGCCTACGAGTGATCGACGGCTCAATCCAATCAAGGGTCCTCCCACGAGTTCGTCAATTCGGATGCCGCCCCGCGCTCGCGACACTGCGGGCCTGGATACCCACAGCGACCGTGCTTACCCGCGGCGGGCGGGTCACCCAGACACCTTCCATTCGGCACGTCTGCCGGGTTGTCGCCCACGTGTGATCGGTCCGCCAAACACACCGCCCCTTGCGGTCCCTCACCTTCACTACGCGTTGCAACCGTCGACGCTTCGATGCCACCAGCCACCAACTCGTCAGAACGCCGGGTGCGCGCAGCCTACCACCGCCGCGGCCGCCTCAAACGGCGATCGCCCTGAGGCGGATCCGGGGTCGCGCGTTGTTGACGTACCCCTTCGGGTTCCATAGCGCGGCTTCGTCCTCGGGCTGGGTCGCCGCCGATGAGTCCCACGCGCGCACGAGGACCTCGTGCTCTCCGGGCGCCAGCTCGAGATCGATCCGCCAATGGCGCCAGGCCCAGCGGCCGAGATCGTCCAGCAGTTCGGCCTGCGCCCAGGTCGTGCCGCCGTCGATCGAGACATCGACCCGCGCCACGTACCGGTCTCCACCGGCGAACGCATAGCCGCGCACCTGGACCGTGCCGGCGGCAACGGTGTCTCCGTCGCGCGGCTCCAGGACGTCGGAGTTGAGCGCGACCAGTCCGAGCGACATCCCGACACCGGGACCCGGGGTCCCGCCCGCGGGCACGAGCCGGTAGACGACGTGCTGGAAGTAGCCCGGCCATGGATCGGAGCGCAGCTCGATTCGCTCGAGCCACTTGACGCTGCGCGCGCCGATGTAGCCGGGCACCACCACCCGCAGGGGCGCGCCGTGCACCGGCTCCAGCGGCTCGCCGTTCATCGCCCAGACGAGCAGAACCTCGGACCGCAGCGCCTTGTCAAGCGGGATCGAGCCGCCGAACCGCTGGGCCGGGTCAGCCTCCGGGCACCGATCTGCGCCCTCAAACCCGACATCCGATGCGGCGCTGAGCGGTCCGGCCAACGCCAGCACGTCGGCCAGCGCGACGCCGGTCCAGACGGCCGTGCCGGTGGCTCCAGGACCCCACGGCGCCTCGCCGGGGATCTCACGGATGGCGCTCAGTCCGGCGCGCCGGTTGCCGGCGCACTGGAGCGTCGCGGTCACTGTCCGCTCACGAAAGGCCTCGCGGAGCGTCTTGAGCGAGAGGGTCAGCTCGCGCTCGACGAGTCCGCCAACCCGCAGGCGCCACCTGTCCGGGTCGATCTCGGGCACCGGACCGTGCCCTCGGACATAGAAAGCGTCCGTGTCCGTCACTTGGTCGGTCAGCGACCCAAGGCCGGTCTCGGCGTTGAACGGCTCCTGCTCGTAGACGATCAGATCGTCGCGCTTTCCGAATTGTCCCATCCCGCCAGACTACGGCCCGCAGGCGATCGCTCGCCCGCCGCGGCGATCACAGGCTGCGGCGGCGAACCTCCATCCGCGCCTGACGTCTGTGCTCGCGTCATCTTCCGGCGCTCAGGCCGCTGAGGTATTTGTGCCACCAGCCGTCTCGATTGCCTGTCGCGCTTCGATAAACCGCGAGAGCCTTGCAGGAGGTGTCTTTGGGCCCTTGCTTTCGCGGGATCTCGCGACCGGCTGCTCGCGTTCACGCCACGGGCTCGCGAATAAGCCGATCGGCCTATCGCGCGCGACTCATAGGTCGAGCATGCTGGGGCGCCGGAGTACCGCACGCAGGATGTTGGGGTATCGGGGTGGGGCGGCTGGGTCCCAAATCGTCATCGAGGGGTTGGTTGGCATGCGTCTTTGCGGCATGGCACGCAGGTGGGTATCTGTTGGTGCGCGGGCGGCGGCCCTGACTGTGATCGTCGCGGTGGCTCCGTGCGCGGTCGCTTCGGCTTCGTCTTTGCGCGGCCTAGGGACGTTTGGCGGCGACTACAGCATTGCCTGGTCGATCAACGATCAGGGCCAGGTCGCCGGGAGCGCGGACCTAACCGACGGGGATGGCCGGGCGTTTCGCTGGACGCGGTCGGGCGGTATGCAGGACCTAGGGACGCTCGCGGGCACGACGTGGAGCGCGGCTTTCGCGATCAATCGTTCGGGGCAGGTCACCGGCGAAGCTGGTGGGAACGGGGTGGAGTACGCGTTTCGATGGACACCGTCTGGAGGTATGCAGAACCTCGGTGCGCCACCGGGCGGCAGCGACGCTCAGCCTTACGCGATCAATGACCTTGGGCAGGTAGTCGGTGCTGTGACGTTGGCCGATGGAGCCACGCACGCCTTTCGGTGGACCCCAAAGGGCGGGATGCAGGACCTCGGGACCCTCGGTGGAGACTTCAGTGCCGCGTTCGCGATCAACGACCAGGGTCAGATCGCCGGGATCGCGTCACTGGCCAACGGGGACCAGCACGTCTTTCGCTGGACGCCCTCAGGCGGGATGCAGGATCTCGGAACGCTTGGGGGCGTCAACGACGGTATTGGCGGCGCGCTCGGGGTCGCCGACGCGATCAATAACCTCGGCCAAGTCACCGGCGATGCGGAGCTACCAGACGGGAACTACGACGCGTTCCGTTGGACCCCGGCTCACGGGATGGAGGATCTCGGCACTACCCCCGGCGCAACCCATACCGAAGGGGTCGCGATCAATGACTCCGGGCAAGTCGCCGGCGACTATTCAAATCCACAGACGGGATCTCTACAAGCCTTTCGCTGGACCCCGGGCAAAGGGATCCAGCTCCTAGGGACGCTGCCCGGTGGCGAGTACAGCTATCCCTATGCGATCAACGACCGGGGTCAGGTGTGCGGTGAATCGTCGACTGCCCCCGGCGACACCGCCCCTGGACGCTGTCCGCTGGTCTGTCTCTGGCAAGATCAAGGACCTCGGGACATCGGCGGCAGAGCAGCGGCGGGATCTGCGCGATGAACAGCTCAGGACAGGTCGTCGGCTCCTCCGAGACAGCCACCGGGGGCTACAGCGCGTTCCTGTGGTCACCTCGCTAGACGCGGACGCAGTTCGATCAACTAGACCAAGTCGCGACCTGGCTACGCAGCGAGCTCCGACCCACGCCCCGGCAGCCAGGATCATGCCGGAGCTAGAAGCCGGAGCGTTTCACCGCCGGAAATGCTCCGCTCGGCGGTTTAACAGTGCGACCACGACCCTGGCTGTCTGGCCCGTCTTGACCCTCCAGTGCTGCGAGTGGATCCAGGGCTTCGCTGAGCTGGTCTCAGGGGTCAGCTGAGAAAAGAGCGGCCGGGCGTCGGGCGCGACGGCACGAGCGCGACGATCAGGAGGACGATCGGGAAGCCTATGAACACACACGCAGCCAGGATGGGGATGAAGGGAAAACCCTTCCGGCTCGCGTAGCTTGCCGTCCAAATACTGGCTGCGATCGACAGCAGAACCATTCCGGCCAGGATCAGAACCAACGAGAGCGGTATTCCGCCCGGTCTTGACACCTGGATGTGCAGTCCCAGCAGCGCCAGCATGCTGAGGTCACCATATCGTCGGTGATCAGACCGCACAAGCTGGTTATTCGTGTCGCCTCAGCGATCGTGGGTCAGTCCCACAACGCTTATGCAAGGGGCCAAACGCGACAGCGGCCGCGTTCGATCCTGGCCAGCTGGACTCGGATAGTGTGCGGCTCTTGACCGGGCTCAGATCCACGTGACCGACGACAGCTGGACCGCCGCCGCGATTGCCGACGATGTCCGTGCGGGCCGGCGGACGGCTGCGGCCGTCGTCGAGGAGGCGCTTGACCGGATCGCCGGCCTCAACGGCGCCCTGAATGCGTTCTGCGAGGTGAGACCCGCCGCCGCGCGGGCCGCAGCCGAGGCGATCGATCAGCGGGTCGCGGCCGGTGACTACCCCGGGCCGCTCGCCGGCGTACCGCTGGCCGTCAAGGACGTCATCTGGGAACAGGGCGTCGAGGCGACCGACGGCTCGCGGGCGCTGGTCGGCTTCGTGCCCGACCAGAGCGTCACGGTCGTGCGACGGCTGCTCGACGCCGGCGCAATCGTCGTCGGGCGGACCAACGTTCCCGAGTTCTGTTACCGCGGGTTCTGCACCAATGAGCTGTACGGCACGACCTCGAACCCGTGGGATCTCGGCCGCACACCGGGCGGCTCGAGCGGCGGCTCGGCGTCCGCGGTGGCCGCCGGCCTTGTCCCGCTTGCGATCGGCACCGACGGCGGCGGCTCGATCAGGATTCCCTCATCGTTCTGCGGCACCGCGGGTATCAAGCCGACCTACGGGGTCGTGCCCCGCGAGCCGCAGTGGCCGGGCTGGCTGACACTGACCCATCTTGGTCCGATCGCGTTCACGGTGCAGGACTGCGCGCTGATGCTCTCAGTGATGGCGGGACCAGACCAGGCCGACCCGATGTCGTTGCCACCGCTCGGCGGCGACATCCGGGCGGCCACGAAAAGCGCGGGCTATCTCCCGGAACTGCGGGTCGCCTGGTCAGAGGACCTCGGTTACATCCGCGTGGATGACGGCGTCCGCGAGGCGTTTCGCTCGGCGCTGCAACGGTTCGAGTCACTCGGCGTCGAGTTGGTCGCCGACCATCCCGGGCTCGCGAATCCCGTCGACATCTGGAACACGCTCACGACAGTCGACAATCTCGCCTCGGAGGGGCCGCTGCTCGAGACCGGGCTGATCGCGGACGACACCCGCGGTCTGATCGAGCCCGGCGCCCGGGTGTCGGGGCTCGAGTACGTTAAAAACCGCAATTCCCAATGGGAGTACGCCTGCGCCTGGGGCCGCTTCATGCAGGACTACGACCTGTTCCTGTCTCCGGCGATGGAGTGCGTCGCCTTCGAGCACGGGCTCACCGGTCCGCCGACGATCGGCGGCGAGCAGATCGGTGAGTTCTACGACGACTACTGCCACTTCTGCTACCCGTTCAACCTCACCGGGCAGCCGGCGATGAGCGTCCCGATGGGCACCGCCGAGCACGGTCTGCCGGTCGGTCTGCAGATCGTCGGCCGCCGGTTCGCCGACGAACTCGTGCTCCGGGCCGCGGCGGCATGGGAGCGGCTGAACCCGTGGACGCGCCCGTCCGTCCAAGTCCGGCCGGCGCTCGAGGCGACCGGCGCGCTGGCCGCGCTGGAGCAGGGCTCCGGCTCGCTCAAGCTCGAGCCAGGGGACACCAAGGCGGCGGCCGGCGAGCGCGTCGCTTTTGACACGGGCGCCCGAGCTGAGCTGCGCCGCGTGTGGAGCCCGCACGACGGCGAGCTCGTGGTCGAGTACGAGCGCCACTAAGCGCTACCGTTGCCGACCCGGGCCCGCAGCGGACGGCCCGGTTCGATTGATGGCTGATGCACAGATGACAACGGCGGTGGGACTCGAAGCTCGCTACCGGGCACGGAGCCTGTGGCTGGACGGCATCCCCGAGCCGTTGACCCCGCGGCCCAGCCTGCCGGGTGATGTCGACTGCGACGTCGCGATCGTCGGCGCGGGCTTCACCGGACTGTGGTCGGCCTACTACCTCAAACAGCTGCGCCCGGATCTGCGGGTGGTGGTGCTCGAGCGCGAGATCGCCGGGTACGGACCCGCGGGGCGCAACGGAGGATGGGCGGGGTCGGGGATCGCCGGCAGCCCGAAGGCGTATGGACACAGCATCGGCGATGACGCGATCCTGAGGGGGGAGCGGGCGACCCGCGAGGCGGTTGACGAGATCGGCCGCGTCGCGAAGGCCGAGGCGATCGAGTGCGGCTACCGGAAGGCCGGGACGCTGATGGTCGCCACCAGCGAGCCCCAACGCGCACGGATGCAAGCCCGGGTGGCCAACCGGTACGACTCCGAGGATCACGAGCAGACGCTGACCGGCGACGAGCTCGACGCGTTGGTCCGGATCCCCGGCGCGCTGGCCGGCAGGTTCTCGCCTGCGGCCGCGCGAATCGACCCGGCGCGCCTCGTCCGCGGCCTCGCGGATGCCTGCGACCGGCTCGGGGTCACGATTCACGAGCGCAGCCCCGCACTCGACCTTGCGCCCCGGCGCGTGCGCTGCGAGGCCGGCACCGTCAGGGCGGACACGGTCCTACGGACGACCGAGTCCTACACGACTCAGCTGCCCGGCCAGCGCCTGCGGTACCTGCCTCTGTACTCGCTGATGATCGCCACCGAGCCCCTCCCGCCCGAGGTCTGGGACCGGCTCGGATGGGCCGACGGCCTGCTGGTCGGGGATCTTCATCACCTGTTCTTCTATGCGCAGCGCACCCTCGACGGCCGGATCGCGATCGGCGGTCGCGGCGCCCCATACCGCCTCCGCGAGCCGATCAGCGAGGACAATGAGCGCTCAAAGGAGGTCGCGCAGCGGCTGAAGCAGACGCTGAGGCGCAACTTCCCGGCCGCCGCGGACGCGACCATCACCCATCACTGGGGAGGTCCGCTCGCGGTG
This sequence comes from uncultured Solirubrobacterales bacterium, assembly GCA_963770885.1. GTDB lineage: Bacteria > Actinomycetota > Thermoleophilia > Solirubrobacterales > Solirubrobacteraceae > Palsa-465. The sequence continues at coordinate 752,942 of CAVYRI010000012.1, forward strand.
CCCCGCGACTGGTCGATGAGCGTCTGCTTCGACGCCCGGACGCGGCTCGGATGGGCCGGCGGCTATACCGGCCACGGCGTTGTCGCGACCAACATCGCCGGCCGCACGCTCGCCGATCTGACCCTCGGCCTGGCCACCGACCGGGTGACGCTGCCCTGGGTGCAGCACACGACCCGGCGCTGGGAGCCCGAGCCGCTGCGATTCGCGGCATCGCGCGCGATCGTTCGCGTGCTCGAAAAGGCCGATCAGAGCGAGGACAGGACCGGCCGGCCGTCGCGCCTGGTGCGCGTCGTGGCGCCGTTCATGCCGCCGAGCTGATCAGCCGGCGGCCGTATCGCTCTCGATCTCCGCGGCGTGCTCGCGCTCGAGCTCGGTCAGGCACTCGTCAACGATCTCGATCATCCGCTCGCACTCCGCGCGCGTGATCACCAATGGCGGCGCGAGATGCAGCACATCCCAGACGCGCGTAATCAACCCGCGCTCCTGCATCCGGAATCCGAGCCGCTTGATGAACGGGTCCGCCGACGACCACGTCTGGCGCGTGTGCTTGCTCCTGACCAGATCCAGCGCGCAGAGCAGGCCCAGCCCACCGCGTACATCGCCGACCGTCGGGTGGTTGCGCAGCTCCTGGGCGAGACCGAACAGATAGCTGCCGATCTCCTCTGACCGCTGGACGAGCCCCTCGCGCTCGATGATCTCGATGTTCTTGCTCGCAGCTGCCGCGGCGACGGCCTGGCCGCCGAATGTCAGCAGGTGATTGAGCGCGTGGCCGTGCTCGATGAAGGGCTCGAACACCTCCCCCCGAACCGCGACCGCTCCGATCGGCGCATAGCCGCTCGAAAGCCCCTTCGCCATCGTCATGATGTCCGGGACGATCCCGTAGTGCTCGGTGGCGAACATCCGTCCGGTCCGTCCGTAGCCGGTGATCACCTCGTCGACAATCAGCAGCACGCCGTAGCGGTCACAAATCTCGCGCAGCATCTGCCAATAGACCGGCGATGGGAGGTGCGTTCCGTTGGCGGCCGAGATCGGCTCGCCGATCACCGCGGCGACGCTCTCTGGGCCCTGGGCGCGGATCTCCTGCTCGACGTAGCGCGCGCACATCAGATCGCCGGCCTCGCCCTCAAGCCCGAAGTCGTTGCGGAAGTGGTTGGGCGACGGAACCTTCGAAACGCCCGCCATGAACGGCCCGAAATACTGCTCGGACTGGCTGCTGGTCAGGCTGGCGGCGCCGAAGGTGGTGCCGTGGTAGGAGCCCCGGCGGCAGATGATCTTGTAGCGCTTCGGAAAGCCCCGCATCACCTGCGCCTGCTTGGCGATCTTGAGCGCGCTCTCGACCGCCTCGGAGCCGCCCGAGCAGAAGAACACGCGATCGAGGTCGCCAGGGGTAAGCGAGGCGATCGTCTCGGCCAGCGCGACGGTCGCGGTGTTGGTCGAGTTCGATGACGCCGTGTAGGCGAGCCGCGAAGCCTGCCGGGCCATCGCCTCACCGATCTCCGACCGGCCGTGACCGACGTTGACCAGGAACAGGCCCGCGAGCCCGTCGATATAGGAGCGGCCCTGCACGTCGACCAGCGTCGACCCGTGCCCGGACTCGAACACCCGCAGGCCGCCGTCGGTCAGCTCGCCCCATTCGGCGTCGTTGCCGTGCGGCCAGAGGTGGGCGATCGCCTCCGCCTCGAGCTCGTGGCGCTGCCTCGGAAGCGCGGCACCCACCGTCATGGTCTTTTGGCCCTCGATGGAGTCCTTTTTACCGTGAGGCCAGCCGGAAGTCAAGCCGCGACGCCGCACCAGGCGACGATCGCCCGCGCGTATGCCCTCGCGCCGAGCGCGAGCTCGTCGACGCCGATCCACTCGTCGACCGCGTGGGCCCGGGCCAGATCACCGGGACCGAAGGCCGGGCTCGGCACGCCGGCGAGCCGCGTCAGGAGCGCCCCGTCGTAGGTCGTGTCGATGCCCTCGAGCACGGATTGGAGGCCGAGTGACTCCATCGCCTCACCGACAGCGCCGAAGATCGCGTCATCGGGGTTGATCTCAGATGGCGGGTAATCGGTAGCCCAGCTCCAGGTCACGGGATGGGCTGCGAGCCACTCGCTGCCGGCGGCAGCCGTCGAGACCGCCTCGACGATCTCGGCCCGCGGCGCTGACCCGTAGCCCGCGTCGTCGGCGTTTGCCGGCAGATAGGTGGCGTTGAGCTTGACGGTGCAGCGGTCCGGGACGTTGGCGATGAACGTGCCGCCCTCGATCATCGTCGGCTGGACCTGCGGGCTGCTGAGCAGTGGATGCTGCTTGTCGGCGCGCTGCGCCCAGCGACCGCTGAGCTCGAGCACCGAGGCCATCAGGGGCACCGCCAGCTCGATCGCGTTGACACCCCCGCCGTCGCGCCAGCCGGGCTGCTTGACCTCTGCGTGAGCCGAGCGGCCGGGCACGGTGAACGATCCGTGCAGCAGCCCTCGCGTGGCGATCCAGCAGCGCAGCTTGGTCGGCTCGGGGACCAGTCCCGCGTCGGCGCGGTAGCCGCGGGCGATCGCGGCGACGGTCCCCATCGCGCAGCTCTCCTCGTCGGGCACCGCCTCGAAGATCACGTCACCGGCGAGCGCGACGCCGTTGGCACGCAGCGCCTCGAGCGCGAACAGCGCTGCCGCAACGCCGCCCTTCATGTCGACGGCGCCGCGTCCGAAGATCTTGCCGTCGCGCAGCTCGGCTGCGAACGGTGGCGACGCCCAATCGCGCTGATCGCCGGCATCGACCACGTCGACATGCCCATTGACGATCAGCGACCGCCCGCCGCCGGCGCCGCGGAACGTCCCAACGGTCAGCGGACGGTCGCGCCAGTGGTGCCACGGCGGCATCATCGGGTGCTGTGCGAGCTCGGCCGGATCGGGCTCCCACTGGTCGACCTCGGCGCCCGCCTCGGCGAGTCGCGCCGCGATCAGCTCCTGGAGGGCGCCCTCCTGGTTGGTCCGGTGTTCGGAGCCCGGCTCGAGGTCGACCGAGACGGTCTCGAACCTGACCAGCGTCTGGACGAACTCGACCAGCTCGTCGAGACGGTCCTCGACGAACGAGTCGATCGCCGACAGCAGCCCCTGGTCGTTGAGCTCGCCGGGCATCGTCACAGTGCCGCCAGCAGCGCCAAGATGCTCTTCTCGGTCCAGTCGGCATGCTTTCCCATCGCGGTGGCCGCGGCGCTCGCGTTACCCGCCGTGATTGCGGCCAGGATGCTCGCGTGCTCCTTGATCGTCCGCCGTTGCCAGGCCTTTGACTCGGGCAGCGCGGTGAGCGCGTCATTGAGCACCAGCCTGACCTGCTCGACTGCGTCGTAGACGAACGCGTTGCGGGCGGCGCGTGCGATCGCGAGATGAAACTCCGTGTCGTGGGCCATGAACTCTGGGTCGGTCGCGGCCTGCGCCGAACGCTCGTGCGCGCCGCGGATCTGCTCGAGGTCGTCGGCGTCGCGCCCCTTGGCGGCCAGCGAGGCGGCGAACATCTCGACGTCGCGCCTGAAGGCCAGCGCCTGGCGGATCCGGTCACGGTCTCGGCGGAGTCTGACGAGCAGGTAATCCTTGGCGATGTCGTCCTCGTCGTGAGCGATCACGAACGTCCCGCCGTGACGACCACGGCGGGTCTCGACCACGCGGTCGGCCTCGAGCAGACGAATCGCGGCCTGCACGGTCGCGCGGCCGACGCCGAACATCGCCGACAGCTCGCGCTCGGTCGGCAGCGCGCCACCGACCGGGACGATGTGAAGGCCGATCTGACGGCGCAGCTGCTCAGCGACGTACTCGTGCGCGCGCAGCTGCTCGATCGGCTCAAACGAAGCTGTCGCCACGAGCGGATCGTACAACCGTCACCAGGCAAAAGGAATAATGGCCTTGCTTTGCGGCCATTACGGCGGTCGAATCGTGCCCGCGCTGCTTGCGCGTGGCGCCCGCGAGTTGATCTATGCGTGTCGTTGACGGATCAGATCCGAGGCGCGCTCGCCGATCATGAACGTCGCGACGACGGGATTCACGGTCGGCATGCTCGGGAAGATCGCCCCATCGACGACCGACAGGCCCTCGATTCCGCGGACGCGCAACTCCGGGTCGACGACTGCCAGGTCGTCGTCTGCGGCTCCCATCCGACATGTGCCGGACGGGTGGTAGACGGTGTGATGGACCGCGCGGCCGTAGGTCGACAGCTCTTCGTCGGTGGTCAGCTTGTCACCAGGGGCCAGCTCGCTCTCGATCCAGTCCGCGAACGGTCCCTCGGCGGCGACCTGGCGCGCGATCTTCATCCCGTCGACGATCGTCTGCTCGTCGTAGTCGTCCTCGTCGGTGAAATAGCGGAAGTCGAGCGCGGGCTTGATCTCCGGGTCGCGGGAGAGCAGGTAGAGCCGGCCCTTGGAATGCGAGCGCGGGATGTTCGGCGTCATGCAGATGCACCAGCGATCCTCGGGCACCTCGTAGCCGAGCCTTTCAGTGTTGAACGTGAACGGCATCTGATAGGTGTGGTACATCAGATCCGGGCGGTCGTCACGGCCGAGCCGGTTGACGAACAGCGCGCAGTCGGCGTCCATGCAGCCCTCGGGTCCCATCGGGCGCTTGAGCTTCCAGATGATGATCGACTCGGGATGGTCGATCAGGTTCTCGCCGACCCCTGGCAGATCGTTGATGACGTCGATCCCGAGGTGCTCGAGCTGTTGGCGCGGTCCGATTCCCGAGTACATCAGCAGCCGCGGCGAGTCGACCGAGCCGCAGCAGACGACGATCTCCTTGCGGGCCTCGATCCGATCGTGTCCGCCGCCGTCGCGCTCGACGTGGACGGCCCCCGCGCGGCCGTCCTTGCACTCGAGCCGCATGGCGCGCGAACGGGTCTGGAGATCGAGGTTCGGGCGCTTGCCGAGGATCGGGTGCAGGTACATCACCGACGATGAGGAGCGAACCCCGGTCGCGGCGTTGTAGCCGACGTCCAGAAAGCCGGCGCCGTTGGAGTACGGGGCGGCGTTCCAGTCAACGTTGGGCGTGACGCCGAGCGCGCTCGAGCACGACTTGATCCAGTCGAGGAGGATCGCGTTCTGATCGGCCGGCGCGACGATCTGGTGCGGCCCTGGGATCCGCTCGTAGTAAGGGTCGATCGTGTCGTTGCCCCAGCCCGTGGCGCCCGCCTGGACCCAGTCCTCCCAGTCACCGGGGAACGGCTTGAACCAGATCATCGTGTTGTGCGACGAGCAGCCGCCGAGGACCTTGGCCCGCGAGTGCACGATGTGGGCGTTGCCGCGCGGTTGGAGCGTCGTGTGGTAGGCGAGGTCGATCGGTCCCTCGAGCAGACCGAGCCAGCGACGGATCAGGAGCACGTCGTCGTTGCCCACATCGCTGTCACCCCATTCGAGCAGGCAGACCGATGTGTCTGGATCCTCCGACAGCCGGGCGGCGACCACCGCGCCCGCCGAGCCACCGCCAACGACGACGTAATCAAACGGTTCCGACATGATCTGACCTCACCCGTTGGAGACTGTTCGGCAGGCCGCCACGCCTGTTGCGCCCTTCTAACGCATACGGGTCTCGAAAGCAACTCGACGGCTCGCCTGACGGTCGGGGCCGGGTAGGTTGGGATAGCGTGGGGCCGGGATCGAGCCAAGGAGGCGCAGGTGAGCGAAGAGATCACGCCATTTGAGGTCGCAGTCAGCGATGACGATCTTGGCGATCTGGCCGACCGCCTGGCGCGGACACGGTGGCCGGAGCGCGAGGCGGTCGACGACTGGTCCCAGGGCGTGCCGCTCGACTACTTGCGCAGCGTCTGCCGGTACTGGGCCGACGGGTATGACTGGCGCGCGCGCGAGGCCCGGCTCAATGCCTTCGCTCAGTTCCGCACCGAGATCGACGGGCTCGGGGTCCATTTCCTGCACGCCCGTTCTCCGCAACCCGACGCGCTGGCGCTCGTCATGACCCACGGCTGGCCCGGATCGGTGTTCGAGTTCCTCGATGTGATCGGGCCGCTGACCGACCCCGCCGCTCACGGAGGCGATCCGGCCGATGCGTTCCACGTCGTGTGCCCGTCGCTTCCCGGCTACGGGTTCAGCGACAAGCCCGCCAGCGCCGGGTGGGGCGTCGAGCGCACCGCGTCGGCGTGGGCGGAGCTGATGGGGCGGCTCGGCTACGAACGGTACGGGGCCCAGGGCGGCGACTGGGGTGCTTCGGTCACGACCGGCATTGGGATCTTTGATCCGACCCACGTCGCGGGGATCCACGTCAACATGGTGATCGCGGGCCCGGGTCCCGATCACGGTCAGCTGACCGAGGCCGAGCGGGCCTCGCTGGATCTGCTCAAGTACTACGAGGACTGGGACTCCGGGTACGCCAAGGAGCAGTCGACGCGCCCGCAGACGATCGGTTACTCGCTCGTGGACTCACCCGTCGGCCAATGTGCCTGGATCCTCGAGAAGTTCTGGAGCTGGACGGACACCGAGGGTGACCCGGTGGCGGCACTGGGAGCCGACCCGATCCTCGACAACGTGATGTGTTACTGGCTGACCCGCAGTGGGGCGTCGTCGGCGCGCCTGTACTGGGAGAGCTTTCGCACTCGCTACCGCGAGCGCGTCGAGGTTCCGACGGGGGTGTCGATCTTCCCCAAGGAGATCTTCCGCCCCTCGAGACGTTGGGCACAGCAGCGCTACGTCAACATCACCCACTGGGAGGAGCCCGACCGGGGCGGTCACTTCGCGGCGCTCGAGCAGCCGCAGTTGTTCGTCGAGCAGGTTCGCAAGTTCTTCCGCGGGGTGCGCTAGCAGCAGCGCGGGCCGTCAGCCGGGGCCGTCAGCCAACCGCGGCGCGACCGTCAGAGCGACGCGAGGAACGTGCCGACGACCTCGTTGAACTTCTCGGCCTCCTCGATGAACGGGCAGTGGCCGCTGTCCTCGAACAGCTCGATCTTGACCCGCGGCATGTTCTCCTGCAGGTGCGACGCGCCCGACACCGGGAGCAGGCCGTCGTGCCGGCCCCAGCAGACGAGCGCCGGAACGTCGACCGCCGCCAGGACATCGCGGTAGTCCTGCACCGATTGGTCAAACAGGATCGCGCTCAGCGGGCCGATCGGAAGCCGATCGCATTCGGCGACCATCCATGCGACATCGTCGGCCGGCTGCTCGTTGTGGAACATCAGCGGCACGAGGTGGTTGAGAAACTCGCCCTTGTCGGCCTGGACATCGCTCATCAGCGAGTGCAGCGTCTCGAGATCGATGAAGCCATGCGGGAAGCCGTCCCACTTGAAGTCCGAGGCGGCCTCGTCGACGACGATCAGCGCCCGGATCCCGCCGGTCCCGAACTGTCGGATGTAGTCCCAAGCGACGAACGCGCCCATCGACCACCCGAGCAGGACCGGCCGGCCGAGCCCAAGCTCGTCGATGAACAGCTTCAGGTCACGCGCGTACTGGGGGATCGTGTGCCCCGACTCGACGTTCTCGGAGCCGCCGTGGCCTCGGAGATCGAGCGCGATCACGCGGTTGTAGTCGCTCAGCGGTTCCAGCTGGCGGTGGAAATAGCGTCGGCTCATCGAGACGCCGTGGATCAGCACGACCGCCGGCCTCTCCCCGTCGCCGGCATCGTCATAGGCCAGCGTTACCCCGTTCGAAAGCCGAATCTCGGCCACAGGCAGGCTCCTTCGCTTCGTCCGCGTGATCAGTGTTCTGAGCGCGGACGCTAATGCATCTCGCGTGGCTCAGCGGGCGGGTGTCCGCACCTCGGCGGCGGCCCGGAGGATCGCCTCGATCGAACGCTCGACGTCGTCGGCGGTCGTCGACCAGTTGGAGACCGAGATCCGCATCGCGCCCATGCCCTGCCAGGTGGTCCCGCCCAGCCAGCAGGTGCCGTCATTCTGGACGGCGTCGATCACCGCGCGCGTGTAGCGGTCGTGGTCACCATCGCGATCGGTAAACCGCACCAGCACCTGGTTGAGCACGACCTCGTTGAGCACCTCGACATCGGGGGTCTGCGCCAGCGCCTGTGCGAACCGCCGCGCATGGGCGCAGCAGCGCTCGATCAGCTCCGAGACGCCGGACCGGCCAAGCGCGCGGATCGCCGCGTAGACGGGAAAGCCACGTGCCCGCCGCGAGAACTCCGGATTGAAGTCGAGCTGGTCGCGCGGGCCCCCCGAGTCAGCCTGGACCAGATAGCCGGCCCGGACGCTCATCGACGCCTGATGTGCCTCGGGATCGGCGCAGAAGGCGATCCCGCTGTCATAGGGGACGTTGAGCCATTTGTGGGCATCGGTTGCCCACGAATCGGCGCGCTCCACGCCGGCGACCAGGTGGCGCAGCTCCGGGCTCGCCCCGGCCCAGAGGCCGAAGGCGCCGTCGACGTGCAGCCACGCGCCCGCCTCGTGCGCGATGTCGGCGATCTCATCGAGCGGGTCAAACGCGCCCGTGTTGACGTTTCCGGCCTGCGCGCACACGATCGCCGGTCGATCGCCGGCGCCGATCGCATCGCGCAGCGCGCTCGCGATCATCCGGCCCTGCCCGTCGGCGTCCACCAGAACCATCGAGTCGGTGCCGAAGCCGAGGTACCGGACCGCCCGGTCAACTGACGCGTGCCGTTCGGCCCCGACCAGCACGCGAAGCGGGGCCGAGCCGCTCAAACCCCGTTCGTTGACGTCCCAGCCGAGCTTGGCGTAGAGCCTGTGACGAGCGGCCGCGAGCGCCGTGAAGTGGGCCATCTGACACCCGGTCACAAAGCCAAAAGAGACCCCGTCGGGCAGCCCCAGGAGCTCGGCCGTCCAGGCGCCGGCCACCTCTTCGACGACCGCCGCCGACGGCCCACAGGCGTACAGCCCGGCGTTCTGATCCCACGCCGACGTCAACCAGTCGGCCGCGATCGTGGCCGGTCCAGCACCGCCGATCACGAAACCGAAGTAGCGGCCGCCCGGGCTGCCGACGAGCCCCGGCTCGACATCTCGCGCCAGGCGGTTGATGACCTCGTGCGGGTCTGAGGGCGCCTGCGGCAGCGGGCCGCCGAGCCGTTCACGGAGCTCGTCGACGCTCACCGACCAGCCGACCGGGCGCTCCGGGACCGCCTCGAGGTAGTCCGCTGCGAGGCCCGCTGTTTCGCCCAGCAGCGCGCGGATCGTCATCGATGCTCCGGACAGGGCTTCATGGGAGAACCCTAAAGGGTGGGCGCCGGGTCATCGAGCGCCGGACGCAGCGGGAAGTGGCACGCGGCCCGGTGTGCCTCTTCACCGAAGCCCCGCAGCGGCGGAGCGACCTCGGCACAGATCGACTGCGCCCGGGGACAGCGGGTGCGAAACCGGCACCCCGACGGCGGGTCGGCCGCGGACGGCAGTTCCCCCTTCAGGCCGGACTTCGCCTGGTGGCTGACGTCGGCTGGGTCCGGCATCGGGATCGCTTCCAGCAGCGCCGCCGTATAGGGGTGCGCCGGCCGCTCGTAGACGTCGGCGCTCGGCCCGTACTCGACCAGCTTTCCGAGGTACATGATCCCGATCCGGTCGGCGAGGTACCTGAGCACCGACAGGTCGTGCGAGATGACCACGTAGGTCAGATCACGCTCGCGCTGCAGGCGCTTCATCAGGTTGAGGATCTGTGACCGGATCGAGACATCGAGCGCCGACACCGGCTCGTCGGCGACGACCAGCCGGGGCGCCACGGTCAGCGCGCGCGCGAACCCGATCCGCTGGCGCTGTCCGCCGGAGAACTCGTGTGGATAGAGCTGCGCCGCCGTGCTCGGCAGGCCGACTTCGCTGAGCAGCTCGCGGATCCGGGTGACCTGTTCCGAGCGCTTGCCGATGTGCTGCGCTCGGAGTGGTTCGCGCAGCGTCGCGCTGACTCGCATCCGGGGATCGAGCGAGCTGTATGGGTCCTGGAAGACGAGCTGGATCTCGCGCCGAGCGCGGCGAAGCTCGCCGCCGCGCAGGGACGAGATCGTGTGGCCACCGACCGAGACGGTGCCCGTGTCCGGGCGCTCGAGCCCGACGATCAGCCGCCCGAGTGTGGTCTTGCCGCAGCCCGACTCGCCGGCGAGCCCGAATGTCTCTCCCGCCGCGACCTCGAGTGAGACGTCGGAGACGGCGTGGATCGCCCCGACCCGTCGCTGAAAGACCCCGCGCCTGATCGGGAACTCCTTGACGACGTGATCGAGCACCACCAGCGGCTCGGCCCCCTGCGACCCGTCCGGCCCGCCCGAGCCGTTGGCGGTCGCGCCCGCCGCGATCGGGGCCGAGCCCCCGGGCGCGTCGTCGCCGACCGGAAAGAAGCACGCGTGCAGGTGGCCGGGGCTCGACTCCACCAGCTGCGGGTCCTCCTGCGTGCAGCGCTCCTGCGCGTAGCGGCACCGCGGGGCGAACCTGCAGTGGTGCGGCGGATTCGTCAGGTCCGGAGGCATTCCGGGGATGCTGTAGAGCACCCGCTTCTGATCGCCGTGGATGTGCGGGATCGACTCCATCAGCGCCGCCGTGTACGGGTGGCGGCGCGCCTTGAACAGCTCCAGCGTCTCGCCCGACTCGACTACCCGGCCCGCGTACATCACGACGACCCGATCGCTGCGGCCGGCGATCACGCCGAGGTCGTGGGTGATCAGCAGCATGCCCATCTTCAGCCGCCTCTTGAGCTCGTCGAGCAGGCCGAGAATCTGGGCCTGGATCGTGACGTCGAGGGCGGTCGTCGGCTCGTCGGCGATCAGCAGCTTCGGTTCGCAGGCGAGCGCAAGTCCGATCACCACCCGCTGGCGCAGTCCGCCCGACAGCTCATGCGGATACGCCTTCATCCGCTCGCGAGGCTTTGCGATCCCGACCAGGTCCAGCACCTCGGCGGCGCGGTCCTGGGCCTGCGCCTTGGAGACGTCACGGTGCATGAGCACCGCCTCGCCGAGCTGGTCGCCGACCGACATCGTCGGGTTGAGCGCTGTGAACGGGTCCTGGAAGACGATCGCAACCTCGTTGCCCCGGACCTGGCGCATCTGCTTCTCGGGGAGTTTGGTCAGGTCAACGCCGTTGAGGCGGATGCTTCCACCGACGATCCGGCCACCGCCGGGCAGCAGCCGCAGGATCGACATCGCGGTCATCGACTTGCCGCACCCCGACTCTCCGACGAGCCCCACCGTCTCGCCCGCGCCGACCGTGAACGACACGTGGTCCACCGCCTCGACCGTCGACCGCCGCATCCTGATGTGGGTACTGAGGTCGTCTACCTCGAGCAGCGTCGTCACGGTGCGATCACCACCGATCGCAGTCCGAGCGACAGGCCGCCGCTAGCGTCTGCGCAGCCGTACATCGAAGGCGTCACGAAGCGAATCTCCAATGAAGTTGAAGGCGACGACCGTGATCACGATCATCAGTCCGGCCGGATAGATCAGCCACCAGTAGCCGTCGTAGGCGTAGTTGAGACCGTCGGTCAGCATCCCGCCCCAGTCGGCGGCCGGCGGCGGCGGTCCGAGCCCGAGGTAACCGAGCGCCGACAGCAGCAGGATCGCGTCGGCGACCGCGAACGTCGCCAGCACGACGATCGTCCCGATCACGTTGGGGACGATATGGCGGACAACGATCCACCAGTTGCGGGCGCCCGACAGCCTCGCGGCCTGGACGTACTCGCGGACCCGCAGCGACAGTGACTCGCCGCGGACAAGGCGCGCGGTCCCCAGCCACGAGACGACCGCGATCACGACGATCAGCACCAGCTTTGTCGGGCCGTAGATGCTCGCGATCAGGATCACCAGCAGCAGCGGCGGGATCGCCAGAAACGAGTCGACGATCCGCATCATCAGGCCGTCGAGCCAGCCGCCGACGAAGCCCGACACCGCGCCCCAGGCGGTGCCGAGGACGCTCGCCAGCAGCGCCGCCGCCAGGCCCACCTCGAGTGATGTCTGGCCGGCGATCATCAGGCGGCCGAGGACGTCATAGCCGGCGGCGTCGGTTCCCAGCGGGTGGGCGCTGCTCGGTGGCTGGTGGGTCTGTGAGAGGTCGGTCTGGACCTGGTTTGTGTGGTAGACGAGCGGTCCGACGAAGCAGAACGCGATCACCAGCACGACGATCCCCACGCCGACGACGGCCAAGCGGTGCTCGAGGAACGCCTCGAGGATGCTGCGCCAGGTCGACCCGCCGGTCGCGGCATCGGCGCCCTTGGAACCCGGGTCCTCGCCGGCAAGCGTCAGTGACTCCTGCGGGCCCTGGCTAGCGACGCCCACGGTGACTCCATTTCAGATACCCGGTCATGCCAGCCGCACCCGCGGGTCCGCGACGGCGTAGAGCAGATCCGCCAGCAGGCTGCCGAACACGGTTGCCGCGGCGACGACGATCGTGAACCCCATCAGCACCGGGTAGTCCTGCGTCGTTGCGGCGGTCCAAAACAGGAGGCCCATCCCCGGATAGTTGAACACCGCCTCGACGATCACCGCGCCCGAGATCGTCACCGGCAGGCTGAGGCCGAGCAGCGTGATGATCGGGATCAGCGAGTTTCGCAGCACGTGGCCGAACAGGATCCGCCGCTCGGGCACGCCCTTGGCTCTCGCGGTCCGGACGTAGTCCTGAGTCAGGTTCTCGATCGCCGATGAGCGGATGAAGCGGCTGAACAGGGCGATCGTGACGATCGCGAGCGTCGCGACGGGGAGGACCAGGGCGGATGGCTGCTGAACCACCGCCGCCACCGTCGCGCCCTGAGGTGCCTCCGGCGGGAACAGGTGGAGGTTGACCGAGAAGACGAGGATCAGAATGATGCCGAGCCAGAACAGTGGCATCGAGTAGCCGACGAACGCCACCCCGGTCAGCACGTGGTCAGTCAGCCTGTTGCGCCGGACCGCTTGCAGAATGCCGATCGGTACTGCGATCAGAAGTGCTACCGCGTAGGCGAGGCCGATCAGCAACGCGCTCTTGGGCAGGTTGTCGGTCAGCAGCAGCACGACGCTCTGGTTGTAGTGATACGAGTAACCGAGGTTGCCGTGCACCAGCCGCGACAGGTAGTCGATGTACTGGACGAAGACCGGCTTGGTGTAACCGTTGGCGACCAGGAACGCGTGGATCTGACCCTGCGTAGCCCGCGGACCGAGGATCGCCCGTGCCGGACCGCCGGGCAGCAGCTTCGTAATCAGGAAGACGATCAGGCTGACGCCGAGGATGACCAGCAGTGCCTGGCCGAGCCGACGGACGAGGTAGGCGGTCATCGCCTCGCCGCCGCGATCAGGGCACCGCTGGTCACATCAGCCACACGTCGCCTCAGCCGACGCGGTACGTCGTCGGGTCGACGATCAGCGCCGGGCTCTGCGGGGTCACCCCGGACAGCCCGTGCTTGATCAACGAGATCTGGTAGTCGTAGTTGGGCTGCCAGATCCAGGGCAGATTTGACACCAGGTAGTTCTGGTACTGGTCGAGGGTCGACTGCGCCTCAGCGGGCGTTGCCTGGAGGGTCGCGTGGATCAGCGAATCTGCCTTCGGATCGCTGTAGCCACCGAAGTTGGTCGCGGCGCCGGTGAGGAAGTTGTCCTCGCCGGTCGGGTAGTAGTCGGGGAAGTACGTCCAGCCGATTCCGTAGTTGGCGATCTGCCACGTGCACTTGGAGCCGCTGCACGGGCTGATGTCACCGAACACCGTCAGGATCGGGGCCTCGCTGAGGTTGATCTTGATCCCGGCCTGACCGGCTGCCGACTGATACTCCTGCATCGCGACCTTCAGCGGCGGGTTCTCGGAGGCGAACAGGAGATTCAGACGCAGCTGAGTTCCCTTCGCGATCCCTGCCCCGCAATCCGATGCGCCCGAACCCGGCCGCTGGCAGGTCCGCGCGCCGCCGGACATCTCCCAGCCGTGGCTGGAGAGAAGGTTCGCGGCCTGGGAGGTGCTGAACGGGTACGGGTTCTGCTTGGCGAACGACGAGACGAACGAGTTCGACGGCACGGGCGGGACCGGCCCGTAGTCGGGCCATGCGTAATTGGAGTAGGCATCCTTGACCAGCAGCGGCTGGTTCATGACGTGTTGAAGCGCCTGGCGAACGTACAGCTGCTTGAAGATCGGACCGACGGTCGGGTTGTTGAAGTTGACCGCCATGAAGTTCATGTTCCAATCGGGCCACGGCGCGACCGTATAGCCCTGAGACTTGAGGAACCCGATCTGGTCGAGGTCCGTCATCGGCACGTAGCCGATGCTCGGCCCCTGGCCGCCGCGGATCGCGTCGATCTCGGCGGTCGCGCTGGTGAACGGGACCTCCTCGAACTGTGAGATCTGGGGCTTGTTGGGGCCCGAGTACTTGGGATTGGGAACGAACACGGCGTTGCCCGTGGTCGTGAAGCTCTTCAGGTTCCACGGACCGTCGACGACCTTCCAGGTCGGGTTTGTGGCGTAGGTCGTGAGGTTCTTGTTCTGGTTCTCGAGGTACTTGTAGACGGCCTTGGCCCCCGACGTCGTCAGGTCGGCCTTGCCGGCTGGTCCGTTCGCGGAGGTCTTGTCCCACGCGAGCGGGAGCGGCGTGATCTGTGAGAGCTCGTTGAACAGCATCCACTCGTGGTTGTAGGGCTTGTTCAGCGTGAACTGGATTGTGGTCGGGTTGACGACCTTCGTGGAGGTGATGTTGTCGGGATACGCGCCCGGCACGTAACCACCGAAGTCCGCCTTGTTGGCGGTCACCAGGTTCTGCCAGAACTGCACGTCACGGGCCGTCACCTGGGTCCCGTTTGCCCACGTCCAGTGCTTGAGCTTGATCGTGACCGTCTTGCCGTCAGACGACCACACTGGCAGCTGCCCGATCGATCGCGTCTGATCGACGGTCAACACGCTGCTGCCCTTGCCAACCCAATACAGCGGCACGAACATCAGCTTCGTGAACTGGTTGAGGTTGACGTTCGTGTATTGGGCGGCGCTCAGCAGGGGAAAGATCGAGGTCGGCGGCGATGAGGGCGGGAGCGCGAAGGTCACATCCTTTGACGCCTTTGAGCCACTGCCGCCGCCGCTGCTCGAGCTGCCGCATCCCGCGAGGGCCAGCACGGCGATCGCGAGCGCGACGCAAGCTGCCACGCGCCACGGTCGCCGCCGCTCATTGGGGCACTGCTGTGCGCGACTTGACATCTCTCCTCACTCCTGGTCAGGCGACCCCGGCGTCCTCACCGGGCACCGCTCAATTGGGTACTTTTGGTGACAATCCGTAGGCAACGTCGATGATCATGTCCTCCTGGCCTGCGACCAGTTGGCGCTTTCCAAGCTCACGCAGGATCACGCTCGTGGGCACGTCGTAGAGCTCCGCGGCATGCCGGGTTGGGAGCAGGAATGTGCTGTACAGACCGGCGATGCCGATCATCAGGCTGTCGGCATCGACGACCTGCGGGCGCCGCAGCAGGGGGCGGCCGACGGTCTCGGCGATCTCGATGATCGCGTCGAGGTCGACGCCGGAGCGCAAACCCGCCCGCTCCAGAACCGCGACGAGCACCTCGATCTGAGCGTTGCCGGCACCGGCGCCGAGGCCGCAGAGGGTGCCGTCGATGTACGTCGCGCCGGCCTGCGCCGCGGCCAGCGCATTGGCGATCGCCAGGCCGAGGTTGTTGTGGGTGTGGACGCCGACCGCGACGTCGAGGCGGGTGACGATCGCGTCGACTCTGCGGATCACGTCGTCGACGATCTGATGGCCGGCCGAGTCGGCCAGGTAGACGACATCGGCGCCGTAGGACTGCAGCTCGGCGGCGCTCTCGCCGACCTGCACCGGCGACGCCATGTGGGTCATCATCAGGAAGCCGATGCAGAGCAGGCCGGCCTCCTTGGCGGCGGCCAGATGCGGCCGTGCCAGGTTGGCCTCGGTCACGTGGGTCGCCACCCTGACCGCGCCCAGACCGCGTGCGGCGGCCGCGCGGATGTCATCTGCAGTGCCGAGCCCCGGCACGACCAGCGCGCAGATCCGCGCGTCACCGGCGACCGCGACCGCCGTCTCGATGTGATCGAGGTCGGCCTCGCGGCCGATGCCGAAATGGACCGAGCTTCCACCCAGGCCGTCACCGTGGGCGACCTCGATGATGTCGACCCCCGCCCCCGCTACCGAGCTGACGACCGTCCGCGTGTCATTGAGCGAGTGCTGGTGACTGACCGCATGTGAGCCGTCACGGAGGGTCGTGTCAAGCAGTGTCACCGAGCTCACGCGGCCTCCTCAGCGTGCTCGGGGAACTGTGCGCCGTCGAGCACCGCGGTGGCGCACAGCTCGGCCACCCGCGCGGCGGCGCTGGTCATGATGTCGAGGTTGCCGGCGTAGGACGGCAGGTAATCGCCGGCGCCCTCGACCTCGGTCACCGTCGTGACCCGCGTGACTCCGCCCTCTGGCGTCGGCTCGAACTGGGGCGGCACCAGGCAGCGGTAGCCGGGGACGTAGCTGCTGACCTCCTCGACGGCCTGCTGCACGGCTGCGGTGATCGCGTCCTCGTGACCGCTGTCGACCAGCGCGTAGATCGTGTTGCGCATCACGATCGGGGGCTCGGCCGGATTGATGATCGCGATCGTCTTTGCCGACGCCGCGGTGCCGATCTCGACCAGCGCGCGCGCCGTCGTCTTCAGGTACTCATCGAGATTCGCCCGCGTCCCCGGGCCGACGCTCCGGCTGGCGGTGGTGGACACGATCTCGGCATACCGGGCACCGCCGACGACCCGCGAGATCGCATGCACGATCGGCGTCGTCGCCTGGCCGCCGCAGCTGACGAAGTTGAGGTTCCATGGCAGCTCGCCGTTGAGCACGGGAGCCCGGACGGCCGGGACGATCAGCTGGCCGACGGCCGCCGGTGTCAGGTCGAGCGCGACCTTGCGTGCCGCCCGCAGCTTCGGCGCGTGGGCCAGATGGGTCGCCGCCGACGTTGCATCGAAGACGATCGCGACATCGCCGGCGACGCCATCGGCCAGAAACGCGTCGAGTCCACCGGCCGTCGTCCAGATGCCCAGCCGCCGGGCGGCCGCCAGGCCCTCCGAGGTCTCATCGATCCCGACCAGGGCGATCGGCTCGAGCAGGTCGGAGCGCATCACCTTGTACATCAGGTCGGTGCCGATGTTGCCGCTGCCGATGATCGCCACAGGGACCCGCTCAGCCATCGGTGTCGCCATCCACGATCGCGATCGCCCTCCCCGGAGCCCCCGTGCCACCGACCAGTTTCAACGGCAGGAAGATGAACTGCGCGCCAACGGCCGGGAGCGCATCGAGCCCGATCAGCTCCTCGATCACGACGAGCCCTCGTTCGAGCGCGGCGAGATGGGGACCGAAGGAATCCTGGATGGCACCGAGCGTCGGGGTGTCGACGCCGATCGCGCCGACTCCCAGCTCCGCCAGCAGAACGATCGTGCCCGGCGACGGGGCCGCCCATCCCTCACGTTCGCCGGCCAGCGGCTCGGCCACGAACCCGCTTCCCTCGCTGCCCGCCCGGTAGCGAGCGTCGGACCAACCGGTGTGGAACAGGACCACGTCTCCCGCGCGCACGGGACCGTCGCGCTCGATCGCGCGCTCGACGTAGGTGGGGTCGATCCAGGCGCTCTCGCCGGGCGTGGTCGAGATCGCCTCGCGGGCGTCGATCACGCGCGCCGGGCCCATGAACGCGTCGAGCGGGATCTCGTCGGTGGTGATGTGCGTTCCGGGCCCGCTGTAGAAGTCGCTGCCGGGAGGGGGGACGAAGTGCGCCGGCGCGTCGTAGTGCGTGCCCGTGTGCTCGTCGAGCGCGATCGCCCGGTGCGCGTAGGGAACCTCTGGATTCTCGAACCAGTGGTCCTCGACCTCGAGCGCGCGGTGGCCGGGCCAGCCGCACGGATGGTCGGGACTGAGCGGGACGGTCAGGTCGATGATTCGCTTGCCCGCCAGCATCGCGTTGCCTCACGCCCCCCGCGTCGCGGTGCCGTGGTCTGCGCCCGCGTAGCCGAGCTCGGCCGACAGTTCGGCGGCGGCGTCGCGCAGCACCCCGGCGTGCTGCTGCAGCGAGCTCTCCATCCTGAACGTCGGCCCGGCGACGCTCATCGCCGCGAGCGTCGTCCCGTCGCGGTCGAAGATCGGCGTCCCCACACACATCAGCCCGGGCAGCAGCTCCTCGCGGTCGACGGCGTAGCCCGACCGACGAGCGGCGCTGATCTCGCGCTTGAAGCGCCCCAGCTCCTTATCGTCAAGCGAGTGCTCGAGGTGGCGCAGCATGGAGTCGAAGGCCTCCCCGTCGAGGCCGGCACAGAGCACCTTCCCAAGGCTGGTCATATTCAGCGGGACGCTGTAGCCGGGGCGCGAGACCAGCCGGATCGAGTGGCGGCCCTCCACCTTGTCGACGTACACGGCGTGGTCGCCCTCGAGCACCGCCAGGTGGACTGTCTCACCGGTCGTCTCCGCCAGACGCTCCAGGTACGGACGCGCCATCTGCACGATGTCGAACTGGCTCGCGACGGCCGATCCGAGCTCCAGCAGCCGGAGCCCCAGTTCATAGGCGCCGTCCTCGTTCTGGCGCACGAACTCATACAGCGCCAGCGAGCGGAGGATCCGGTGGGCGGTGGCGGGCGCCAGCGCCGCTCGCTTGGCGAACTCTCCGAGTGACAGCGGCTCGCCGGCGTCCATCAGCACGACGAGCGCATGGCACCCGTTGAGCACCGAGCGAGAGGCCCGCTTGGCGGCGATCAGCTCCTTCGCCGTCTGTTCGATCTCGCTCTCTCTCGAGGTCATCGGCGGGGGCAACGCGCCGTCGAGGTGGGTGACGCCACCAGCCTCGGCCCGCGGTTGGCGAGCACTTCTCCGAGTCCTTGAGCTGCGGATGTCTGACTGCATCGTTTCACTGAGTAAAATAGCTATTTACCTAGTCGGGCGAGTCTAATTCTGGGCCCCACCGGTGTCAAGAATGGCTCCGGTGGCCCTAAGTGGGAATGGCTCCGATGGCCCTGGCCGGTCGGCAGGATCCTCGGTTGGTGGCGACGCAGGCCAACATCACACCGCCGTCCAGCCCCCATCGGCGACCAGATTCGTCCCGGTGATGATCGACGCGTCTTCGGATGCAAGGAAGACGACCGCGCGACCGATCTCGATCGGCTCGGCGGGACGCTGGATGAGCTGCTCGAGGCCGAGGTTCGGTTCACGTGCGGCGTCCTCTTTTGACAGTCCCTGTTCGTCGGCGATTCGCTGCACGGTGGCACTCCAGACCGCGCCGGGACTGACACTGTTGACACGGATGCCGTCATCGGCCAGGTCCAGTGCCATGCACCGTGTCATCTCGACGATCGCGGCCTTGGTTGCGCTGTAGGTGAGAAAACCCTTCTGCGCGATCAGAGCTGACACCGAGCCGATGTTGACGATCGAGCCCCCTCCGGAGGCGCGCATGTGAGGGACCACATGCTTCGTCACCAGTGCCGTCCCCATGATGTTGATACTCATGATCTGCTGCCACTCCTCGACGGTCGCGTCGATTCCCTTGAGGATGAAGATCCCTGCGTTGTTGACGAGGATCGTCGGCGGGCCGAGCCGTTCGCTGACCTCCTTGACGGCCGCGATCACCTCGGACTCGTGCGAGATATCGCAGGCCGCAAAGGCGCACGGCACACCGCCGTTGCGCGCCAGCGCGTCGGCCGTCTGCTCACCGACCTCGGCGTTGCGGTCGAGCACGCCGACGCTCGCGCCCGCGAGCACGAGCGCCTCGGCGATCCCCTTGCCAAGCCCCTCGGCGGCGCCCGTCACGACGGCGACCTGGTTGTCGAGATTCGCCATCTCGCGCTAGCCGACAGAGACCGAGCGGCGATGGCTTGCCAGACCGGACTTGTCGCCGCCGGACTCGACGTAGGTGAGCGCGCGGTCAAGGACATCGACGATCGCGTCGATCTGCTGCGTCTGGACCGTCAGCGGCGGGATCAGCTGGAAGCGGTTGTGGTGGTAGCCACCCTTCTCGAACAGCAGGCCCTCGGCGACGCAGAACTCGAGCATCGTCGCCGCCTCGGTGTCGGCGGGCTCCTTCGTCTCGCGGTCGCGAACGAACTCGAGGCCGATGAACAGGCCCGCAAGGTCGATGTCACCGAGCAGCTCGTGGCGCTCCATCAGCTCGTCGAGCCGGCCGCGGAAATAGCGCCCCTTCTCGGCCGCCTGCCTCGGGATCTGCTCGCGCTCCATGATCTCGAGCACGGCATTGGCCGCCGCCGCCGCCACCGGCGTGCAGGCGAAGGTCGAGATGTGTGCCGCCGCCCCCCACGAGCTTGCGATCTCGCTGGCGGCGACGACCGCGGCGACCGGCTGGCCGTTGGCGAGCGCCTTCGATGTGAGCAGGATGTCGGGGACGACCCCGACTCGGTCACAGGCCCACATCTCGCCGGTCCGACCCATCCCGCACTGGATCTCGTCGGCGATCAGCAGGATCCCGAACTCGTCGCAGAGCTCGCGCAGCAGCGGCAGGTAATCGTCGGGCGGGATGATGTAGCCCGCGCTCGCCTGCATCGGCTCGAGCAGGATCGCGGCTACGTTGTTGACGCCGCTGAGGCGATCTCCGAGGGGGGACTCCTTGCCGCTCAGCATCCGCCGCAGGTAGTCGACATACGGCTTGCCGCTGCTGCCGTCATCGCCGAGCGGCGGACGATACGAGTACGGGTAGGGCATCTTCTGATGGCCGGCGTCGTGGGGCCCGATCGGATAGTGATAGGCCCATAGATAGCCCTTGGCGGTGGTCGCGATCGTGCCGCTGGTCGCGCCGTGATAGCCGCCGTAGGCAGTGATGATCAGCGGCGCGCCGGTGTACCAGCGAGCCATCCGGATCGCCACGTCGGTCGCGTCTGACCCGGTCGCGGCGAACGCGACCCGCTTGGGGTCAGAGCCCGGGCTGACTCTGATCAAGCGTTCGGCGAGCTCCTCGCGCGGCTCGCTCGGCATGTCGAAGTAGTGGGCCAGCCGCCCCTGCTGGGCTGCGATCGCGTCGGCGATCTCGGTCCGGCCGTGTCCGAGGTTCGAGACCGACATTCCGGCCATGCAGTCGAGGTACTCGGCGCCGTCGGCGTCATAGACGAGCGCGCCGTGGCCCTCGACGATCGCCGGCGGGCAGTCAAACAACGCCCATCCGACCCCGCCGGTCGACTCCAACTCAGCCGAGCGGTGTAGCAGCGACCTGCTCTTGGGTCCGTACGGTGATGCATCGATCCGCTCGTGCATCGTCTCCGCGCTGAGCTGCATGGCGGCGCGCTGCGCCGGAACTCTCGACTCCCAGGCTCGGGGATCCATATGACGGTCCTTTCTCGATCCGGCGCTGCGGGTCCGCGGTCATGCGACCCGAAACTCCTTGAACTTGTCCTCGCGTATCGCGGTCGACGCCCCCGGGGTGTCGGGCACGTAAAAGCAACCGTCCCGGATGTCGGCCGGCTCCTCGTAGATCTCCTGCAGCCAGGGGATGCATTCGATCATCGGGCATGCAGGGTGGCCGGCACCGAGGTGCTGATGCACGCGCATCATGTCTGCATGGTGGGGGACGACGGGCACGTTGAACGCCTGTGCGATCTCGGCGACCGCGAGCCACTCGGTGACACCACCCAGGCGGGTGCAGTCCGCCTGCACGTAGCCGATCGCATCCTGCTCGAGGAAGTCGAGGAAGGCGGTCCGCGAGTAGACGTGCTCGCCGAGCGCGATCGGGATCGATGTCGCGCGCGCCAGCTTGGCGTGGGCATTGATGTCGTCGGGATCCATCGGCTCCTCGAACCAGGCCAGCCCGAACTCCTCCAGCCGGGGAGCCCACGTCCGCGCCGTGGTGAGGTCCCACTTCTGGTTTGCATCGATCATCAGGTCGACTTGATCGCCCAGTGCGTGTCGCACGGCCTTGACCCGCTCGTAATCCTCGCGCGGATTGGGCTTGCCGACCTTCATCTTCACCGCGTCCCAGCCCGCGTCGACGACCGCGTTCATCTCCCTGATCAGGCGGTCGGGCTCGAAGTTCAACCATCCGGCGTCGGTGTTGTAGGACCGGATAACGCCGTCCTTGTGGCCCCCGACAAGCTTGTAGAGCGGCACTCGGGTGGCCTGCGCCTTGAGGTCCCAGACGGCGATGTCGACGGCGGCGAGCGCCATCTGGGTGATACCGGTGCGCCCGACCCAGTGCGCGTCTGACCAGTACAGGCGCTGCCAGATCCGCTGGTGAAGAGTCGGGTCCTCGCCGATCAGCAGCGGCACGTAGATCCGTTCGAGGATCTCCCGGATCGCCGAATCACCATGGGTTAGCGTGCTCGTGTAGCCGGTCCCGGTGAGGCCCTCGTCGGTGTGCAGCAGGACGCCGGTCAGTCCCCATGCGTCGCCGGAGTTAAACGAGTCCTCCACGTAGCGCGGGGTAGGTACATGGAGAGTGAAGGTCTCGACCTCGGTGATCTTCATTTTACCTGGTGAAATAGGTCTTTACCTTTTGGCGAGCCTACCAGTCACCGGCACGGGCTGCAAGAAGTTCGTTCGGGCGGTGACAGAGCCGGCGCGGGCGCACCGACGGTGGCCTTCTGGCCGGCGGCGCGGGCGCTCCGCCAGCCGGCCGACGACCCTCGCTAGGGTGAGAGCGTGGATCGATTGGGCGGGCTCGAGGTGCCGCAGTCGTTGGAGGAGGCCTGCAGGCCCGAGCAGCTCGCGCTGCTCGTCTACGACATGCAGGCTGGGATCCTCGACCAGGTCGCCGACCGCCAGCGCGTGGTCGAGAACGTCGGCCTCGTCCTCGATGCTGCCCGCGCCGCCGGCGTCCGCACCTACTTCACACGCCACATCACGCTCCCGGTGGAGCTGATGGGAATCGCGCAACTGCGCATGTGGCGAGCGTGGCAGCGCGTCGAGCGGCTCGAGGACGTTCGCTCGCCGTTTCTGCCTGACGCTCCACAGACGAAGCTGATCCCCGAGCTGGCTCCGCGGAGCAGCGAGGCCGTGATCGACAAGCTGACGTTGTCTGCCTTTGCAGGCACGCCGCTCGAGCTGGCGCTGCGCGGCGCCGGCGTGGAGACCGTCGCGGTGGTCGGAGTCGCAACCGAGATCGGCGTCGAGCCGACGGTCCGCCATGCCGGCGACCTCGGCTTCATCCCGATCGTGATCACGGACGCCTGCGCGGCGGGCAATGGCGTCGCCGGCGAGCGGTCGCTCGAGAGCCTGCGGTTTCTCGGTGAGGCGATGCTGACCGATGTCGCCGGGTTCAGCGCCGCGCTCGGCACACACAGCTGACGCTCGGCGGACACCGCTGACGCTCGGAGCCCGAGCGCGCCGGCCCCCCAACGCACGACGCGGCGCGGGCCCCCAAATCGGGAGCGCCGCGCCGCGCCGGCGTGAGAGTCGATGTCGGTCAGGCCGTGACGACCTCGAGCCGCTCCTCGCGAGCGCGAACGGTCTCGGGCTCGTCGCGCTGGATCTGATGCTCGCGCACCAGCCACAGGGCGAGCGCCGCGCCGGTGAACGCGAGCACGGCTCCGATCACGAGGATCGCGTTCAGGCCGCTGAGAAAGCCCTGCCGGGTCGCGCTCTCGACCACTCCGCGAGCTCCCTGCGGCACCGCCGCCAGCGCCGAGTGCAGCCGCCCGTCGGAGGCCGCCTCGAGCAGCCGGCGGGGATGGCCACCGGTCGCCGCCGGTGTGCCGGACGCGAGGCTCGAGATCTTGTCGGCGCCGCGGCCGAGGAAGATCGCGCCCCAGACGGCGACGCCGACTGCGACGCCGACCTGCCGGAACGTGTCATTGATCCCAGCCGCCATGCCGCTGCGCTCCTTGGGAACGACGCTCACGGCGACGTCGGCGATCACGGGGTTCAGCAGACCGATCGCGACGCCCGCGACGAGGAAGCCCGGCAGCAGGGCCGTCCAGCCAGAGCTCGCGGTCAGCCCCGACATCAGCAGCAGTCCCGCGCCGACGCCGGCCAGCGAGATCGCCATCACGAAGCGTGCCTGCACCCGTCCCATCACCGCGACGGCCACAGGGGCGACGAAGAACGGCGCCAGCGTGATCGGCAAGTACCGGAGCCCCGCCTGGAGCGGCGAGTAGCCGAGGTAGTTCTGCAGATACAGCGTCAGGTAGAGGAACAGCGCGAACAGCGAGGCCGAGACCGCGAAGGCCGCGAGCTGCACCCCGGTGAACGCGCGGTTGCGGAACAGTCCCAGGGGCAGCATCGGCTCGGCGACGCGACGCTCGATCGCCGCGAACGCGGCGAGCATCACGGCGGCGCCGGCGAACAGCGACACGATCGTCGTGCTGCCCCAGCCGTCGTCGTTGCCCCGCAGCAGACCGAGCACGAGCAGCAGCAGCGCCGTGCTGAAGCTCACCAGGCCGAGCCAGTCGACGCGGGTCGCGTTCGGATCCCGTGACTCACGCAGCTTGGCGAACGTGACCGCGATCGCGGCGATCCCGATCGGGACATTGAGGAAGAACACCCACCGCCAGCCGAAGGCGTCGGTCACCGCACCGCCGACCAGTGGGCCGACTGCGACGGCGGCGCCGATCGTCGCGCCATAGATGCCCATCGCCGTCGCCCGTTCCTTACCCGGCGCGAACTCCTGCGCCACCAGTGCCAGCGAGACCGCGAACATCGCCGCGCCGCCGATGCCCTGCACCGCGCGTGAGATGTTGAGGAAGGTCGCATCCGGTGCCAGCCCCGCCGCCAGCGAGGCGAGCGCGAAGATCAAAAGTCCGCCGGCGAACACGGCCCGGCGCCCGATTCGGTCCGCGATCGACCCTGCCGTGAGCACGACCGCAGCCAGCGCGAGCGTGTACGCGTCAATCACCCACTGGAGGTCCGTGAAGCTCGCCGACAGGTCCTTCTGAATCGACGGAAGCGCTGTGTTGACGACCGTGATGTCCAGCAGGAGCATGAACGTCGCGACGCTTACCGCGGTTAGGGTCCACCATTTTCTAGCCATTGGATGCCTCCGATTTCGGTGCTAAACTTGTCAGGCGACCTTGTAAGGCTTCCAGACAGTTCGTTCACCTTATCAGGAGTCCTGACTAATGCAAAGTCATCCTGCTGACACATATCGAGAGCCGTTCATCCGTCTGCTGGACACCGCGCTCGACGAGTTCGTGGGCGACCTGCAGGCGCGGGTCGCGGCGACCGAGCACTCGGATATCCGGATCAGCCATGGATGCGTGTTCGGCAACATCGACCCCGACGGCACCCGACTGACGGAGCTCGCCGAGCGTGCCCGCATGACCAAGCAGTCGGTTGGCGAGGTCGCCAGCGATCTCGAGCAGCGCGGCTACGTGGAGCGCGTTCCAGACCCGGCGGACGGGCGCGCGAAGATCATTCGGCTGACCGAGCGCGGGCGTGACGCGCAGGCGCTCGGTCGTGGGCTGATCGACGACATCGAGCGCGAGTGGGCCGAGCGGTTCGGCGAGGAGCGGGTCGCCGCGCTCCGCGATCTGCTCGAGTCGATCACCGCGCAGCGGCTCGGCGCGATCGCTGCCTGAGCGACTTCCGCGCTCTCCGCCTGAGAAACCTCGCAGTAGGCCAGATTCAAAGCGGATCAACTCGGCCGAGGCCCGCTTGGCACTGGACATGTGGTCGGAAGTTACTTACCGGTCACATGGGGTTGACTTTCTAGACACGCGTGTGTACCGTGCTCGCCGTCGTTCAGAGAACCGCCTGTGTTTGGACTCGCGTTTTGGGGAGCGCGAGCGGAGGGAAAGGGCTGGGCATGGCGAGGATCCAAAAGACGAGAAGGCGGTATGGCAGCTCCTCTCCGGTGCGCCCTGACCTTGGCGCGACACGCCAGTGGCCGGTACGGAGCCCCGCTAGACGTGTCGTTCTGCTCGCGCTCGCTGCCCTCTCGGCCGGCATCGGTGCGCTCGCCGTACCGACCTCGGGCGTTGCGGCGCCCGTGCTGCCCGACGGTCGTGGCTATGAGATGGTCACGCCGCTGGACAAGAACGGGATCGAGGTCGGTCCCGGTATCGGCTCGACCAACGGCAATGCGGTCAACTGGGAGGCAATCGGCGGCTGCTGCGGCTCAACATCGGCGGCCAGCACGCTGTTCCAATCGAGTCGCACGTCGACCGGCTGGAAGACGGTGGCCAAGACGCCGACCCCGTCACACCCGCTCGTCGGTCTGTTCGAGGAACAGCAGCCACTGTGGTGGAGCGGTGACCTGAGCAAGACCGTCTACACGACGCCCGCGTCGTACGCCGCTGGAGACAACAGGCCTCAGGGTCCCGGCGCGACCTTCTACCTAGATCTCTACGAGCAGGACTCGACGGGCGCCATGTCGTGGCTCACCCAAGGGCCGTTCGCCGGAGCGGGAACCAATCCCGACTCGGCGACGTTCGCCTCCGCCACACCTGATGGAAACAGTGTCGTTTTCGATACGCCCGAGCAGCTCACTCCCGACGCGACCGGGCTTGCCGACCTCAACACCCCTGCGCAGTTCCTTTACGTGCGCAACATCTCCGCGGGCACGACGAGCCTCGTCGATGTCGCCACCGCGACGCTCTCATCGGCCGTGACCAGTGGCGCGACCACGATCCCGGTCACGACCTCGAGCGGATTCGCGGCAGGTCAGAACATCACGATCGGGACGGGCTCCGACCAGGAAACCGACACCGTCGCCGACGTTCCGGACGGGACCGACATCGACCTCAATAACCCGCTCGTCAACGGCCACGCCTCGGGCGAGGGCGTCGAGGCGCTGATCAGCCCCGACGGCGCGATCGCGGGCAACGGGAACCAGCTGGGCCAGGGGTTCCTGCCGGCGGACGGGGATGGCACGACGACGAACTCGATCTCGTCCGACGGGTCGAAGGTGTTCTTCGAGAGTCCTCCCTCGTTCCCGGGCGGGGGCGGCAGCGCCGAGGGGGTTGGGCCACCACATCTGTTCATGCGCGACTTCGCCACCAATACCACGACGCAACTCGACACCAACCCGACGGCCTCTGACCAGGCGACCTACGAAGGCGCTTCGCAGGATGGCTCGCTCGTGTTCTTCACCAGTGACGAGGGCCTGGGCGGCGACACCAACACCGACAACGAGCTGTACGAGTTCAACACCACCGCTGCGACGATCGGCCCGGCGCCGGCGATGTCCGCGATCCCGCTGTCGGGCGACACGGCCAACGACGGCGACGTCGTCGGTGTGACCGCGATCTCCAATGACGGCTCCCACGTCTGGTTCGTCGCACACGGAGTGCTCGCGGGCAACACCGGCGCGCAGGGTGAGACGGCGACAGCCGGAGCGATGAACTTCTACGTCGTCAACACAGCGACCGGCAACACCACGTTCATCGCTCAGCTCGGTAGCGGCATCGCGAGCGACAACCGCGACAAGACCGCGCTGGCCGGCGAGCCGGACATCGACCGCGCCGCGATCCCGACGCCGACCGGCAACGCAATGGCGTTCGAGTCGTCGGCGAACCTGACCAACCAGAACCCGTCCGGCCCGACGACGACGCTGACGGATGACACGTCGTCTGAGACCGAGGACACCCCCGTCTCGATCCCCGTGGCCAGCACGGCGGGCTTCATCGTCGGACGTACGGTCGAGATCGAGACCTCAACGTACATCCCCGAATCGGCGACGATCACCGCGATCCCCGACTCGACCCATCTGTTGGTGACCGACGGTGGAATCGGCCTGTTCTTCCCCCACTTCTCGGGCGACCAGGTGATCCAGCGGCCGCCGTTTGAGGTCTATCGCTACAACACCGCCGACAACTCGATCGTCTGTGTCTCGTGTGCGCCTGCGGGCGTGACGCCGACGGGCAGCGCCGGACTCGGCGCGGCCGGCGGCGGCAGCTACGAGCCGCCGGGCAACGGGGTGCCGATGACCTCCGACGGGTCGAAGATCTTCTTCGACAGTCCCGACCCGCTCGTGCCGGGCGTGATCAGCAGCCCGCCGATCCCGATCGGGCTGTTCGGCGGCCTCACGTTCGTGCAGAACGTCTATGAGTGGAACAACGGCACCGTGTCGCTGATCTCCGACGGCCAGTCGACGACGGGTTCGTCGTTGGGCAGCACGACGCCTACGGGCAATGACGTGTTCATCACGACCGAGGATCAGCTGACCAAATCCGATACCGACGGCTACGACGACATCTACGATGCGCGGGTCGGCGGTGGCTTCCCGGCGCCACCCACGCCGACGCCGCCGTGCGCGTCGGCGGAGAGCTGCCGGACCTCGGTCGCTCCGACCGTGTTCTTCCCGACCCCGGGCAGCTCGACCCTGATCGAGCCCAACAGCTCGACGGCCTCGTTCTCGGTCAACAAGATCTCGGCCAAGCAGCGCAAGCAGTTCGCCAAGACCGGCAAGCTGACGATCACCGTCCACGTCAGCCAGGCGGGCAAGGTCAGCGCCGACGGTTCGGCTCTGATCCGCGGCGAGCGGGTCCAGTTCTCAAACGCTGACCACTCCTTCTTCGCGACCAAGGGCGGCAAGGCGAAGCTGACGTTGAAGCTCAACAAGCAGGCGCGCAAGGCACTGGGCAAAAAGCACAAGCTGGTCGTCGACATCTCGGTCAGCTACTCGGAGAGCAGTGAGGTCGACGTCGCGACGCTGACCCTCACCGACCACAAGAGCAAGAGCAAGAAGGCGACCATCCTGCGTCCCGTGAGTCGGCGCGGAGGGGGACAGTGAGGAACATGATGATCACTCGACCCACCCTCACCGTGAGGCCGAAGATGGCCGCGCTGCTGGCATTGGTCGTCGGCGCGCTGTTCTACGCGCTGCTGGTGGCGCCGCCCGCGAGCGCCGCGTGCGCCGCACCTTCGACGAGCTTTGGCGCCTGCGCGTTTGCCTCGTCCTCATCGACCACGCAGGCCGGCGCGCACGCCGACTTCACGACGGCCTTCACGCTCAATACCGATGCGCTCGGCAATCCGCTCGGGCAGCTCAAGAACGTGACCATCAGCCTGCCGCCCGGCGAGATCGGCAATCCACAGGCGATCCCGCAGTGCACCGACAACGAATTCCAGGACTTCAACTGCCCGGCTGACTCACAGGTGGGCGTCCTCAACGCCTCGTTCATATCGGCGCCCGGGAGTCAGACGACGCTGACGGCGGCGACATTTGGACCCACGACGCTCACCTCAGACGTGGGCCCGTGCAGTGGGCTGTGCGACACGATCAGCTTCACCGTCGCCGATCCGACTGGGATCAACAACGGTGACTACCTGACGATCTGCGGCGTCAGCGCGTCGCCGTGTGACATCGACGCGGGCGGCGCAGGCCGAGCACGCCACGGTGCTCAGCGTCTCCGGTGACACGATCACCGCGCTGACCGGCGGGCCGGTGCAGGGCACGTGCGGCCCCGACACCTCGCTGCCCACGAGCGTCGACTTCTGCCCGCTGTCGGGGATGTACTACGCGCACGCCTCCGGTGACCTCGTCTACGACGACACGATCAACGTCGCCGACACCGCCGGCTTCGAGGGCTTTGCCGGCGGCAACGACATCACGATCGGGACGCAGGGGTCCGGTGACCTCGAGAGCGACACGGTCGCGTTCCACCCCGGCAACTCGACGACGCTCGAGCTCCAGGATCCGCTTCAGTTCACGCACTCGGCCGGCGAGCCCGTGATCCACCTCGCCTCGACCGAGTCGGCTCCGATTCCAGTCTTCAACATGCAGCGCGACCCGGGCCACGCCGCGACGCTCGCCAGCACGTTCCTGATCGCGACGATCCTGATCGAGGTCAACGCCAACTCGCCCGGCAGCAGCGACTGTAACGGCCCGAGCTGTGGCCTGACCGCGACGCTCAGCTCGGCCTCGTCGCTGCTGACGCTCTCGGGTAGCTCGCTGACCCTGTGGGGCGTCCCAGGCGACCCGAGCCACGACGGCCAACGGTGCGGCGAGCTCGGTGAAGCCTGTCAACCGTCGAGCGTCTCCAAGGCGCCGTTCATGACCAACCCCACCGACTGCGCGAGCGGGCCGATGACGTCGAGCCTGACGGTCGACTCGTTCGACGGTGAGACCGGTTCGCGCAGCACGACGCTCGCTGCGCCGACTGGCTGCGGGCTGCTGTCGATGTCGCCATCGTTGTCGGTCGCGCCTGACACGACTCAGGCCGACACGCCGGCCGGCTACGACGTCGACCTCAGCGTGCCCCAGAATGAACAGCCGTACAGTGACGCGACCCCCGAGGTCAAGAGCGTCTCGCTGACGCTGCCGCCGGGCACCGCGCTGTCACCGCCGGTCGCCAACGGCCTGCTCGCGTGCTCCGACGCCCAGTTCGCGGCAGACAGCTGTCCGCAGGGCGCCAAGGTCGGTTCGGTCTCGATCAACACGCCGCTGCTGCCCGACCCGCTCACCGGATCGGCATACATCGGAGCGCCGACCGCATCTCAGATGTACAGGCTGTTCCTGACCGCATCGGGCGACGACGTGACGATCAATCTCCAAGGCCAGGTCGAGCCCAATCCGACCACGGGCCAGCTGACCGCCGTCTTTGACCAGAATCCGCAGTTGCCGTTCAGCGATCTCAACGTCCGCCTGTTCGGCGGCCCGCTGGCGGCGCTCGCCAACCCCGAGACCTGCGGCACCGCCACGACCACGTCCGACATCGCGGCCTTCAGCGGTGGGACCGATGCGACACCGTCCTCCTCGTTCAACGTCACCGGCTGCTCGGGTGCTGCGTTCGCGCCGTCGTTCAGCGCCGGGACGACGAGTCCAACCGCCGGCTCCTACTCGCCGTTCACGCTCACCTTCTCGCGCCCGGACAACGATCAGGAGTTCAAGACGCTGACCGCGACGCTGCCTCCGGGACTGTTCGCGAAGATCAGCGGCGTGCCGCTGTGCTCCAACGCGGCGGCCAACGCCGGCACCTGCAGCTCGTCGTCGCGGGTCGGCACCGCGACGGTCGGCGCCGGCGCCGGGTCGCATCCCCTGTTCCTGTCGGGTCCGGTCTACCTGACGGGGCCGTACAACGGCGGCGCCTACGGGCTCGCGACGGTCATCCCGGCGGTCGCCGGTCCTTACAACCTCGGGACCGTGGTCGTGCGCCAGTCGCTGCGGATCGATCCCAATGACGCGCATGTGACGGCGGTCTCGGACCCGTTCCCGACGATCCTCGACGGCGTGCCGCTGCGGATCAAGACCGTCAACCTGACGCTCAACCGGCCGAACTTCATCGTCAACCCGACCTCGTGTGACCCGATGTCGATCGGCGCCACGATCACCTCGGTCAACGGAACCAACTCGTCGGTGTCGACGCCGTTCCAGGTCGCCGGCTGCGGGAACCTGCCGTTCTTCCCGTCGCTTGCCCTCAAGCTCAGCGGCAAGGGCCAGACGAAGAGCGGCAAGCATCCGACCCTGAACGCGACGCTGAAGGTGGACTCCGGGCAGGCGAACATCTCGTCGGCGAAGGTGATCCTGCCGCTCAGCCTGGCGCTCGACCCCAACAACACCGAGGTCGTCTGCTCGGTGGCCGACGCCGCCGTCGACAACTGCCCGGCGGACACGATCGTCGGTCACGTGACTGCCAGGTCGCCGCTGCTGCCCGATCCGCTGAACGGCAACGTCTACCTCGTACAGGGCATTCGGACCAATGCTCAGGGTCAGCAGATCAAGACGCTGCCGTCACTGCTCGTGCCGCTGAAGGGCGACGTCGACCTCAACCTGCACGCCAAGACGTCGGTCAGCGCAGGGCGGCTCGTGTCGACCTTCTCGCCGGTCCCGGATGCGGACGTGTCGAACTTCAAGCTGACGATCAACGGCGGCAAGCACGGCATCCTGGTCGTCACCGGCCGCGGCAAGAGCATCTGCGGCAAATCTCAGGTCGCGACCGGGGACCTGACCGCCCACTCCGGCAAGGTCGAAGACCTGTCGGTCAAGATGGGCACCCAGTGCCACGGCGTCAAGAAGTCAAAGCGCCACCACTCCAAGAAGAAGAAGTAGCCCGGGCGCCGGTCAGGTGATGAGCCGGATCGGCGCGCCCTCGGCGAAGGCGGCGATGTCCTGCACGGCGTCGGTGTACATCGCCCGCAGCGCTGCCTCGCTGACGTAGCCGAGGTGGGGCAGCAGCACGACGTTGTCCAGCGTCGTCAGCCCGTGCCCGGCAGGGAGCGGCTCGTGATCGAAGACATCGAGGCCGGCGCCGGCGATCGCGTCGGCTCGGAGCGCATCGAGCAGGGCCCGCCCGTCGACGATCGGCCCACGCGAGGTGTTGACCAGGAACGCGGTCGGCTTCATCAGCGCCAGCTCAGCGGCTCCGAACATGCCCCGCGTCCGGTCACTGAGGACGAGGTGGATCGAGAGGACGTCCGATGTCGTCAGCAGCTCACGCTTGGAGACTCGGCGCGCCCCTGCCGCGCTCGCCCGCTCATCGGTCAAGTTCTCGCTCCACGCGATCACCTCCATCCCGAACGCACCAGCGGGCCCGACCATCGCCGCGCCGAGGCGCCCGAGCCCGGCGAGCCCCAGCGTCGCCCCAGCGAGGTTGGAGGGGAGCTCAAGCTGCCAGCGGCCGGCTCGCAGCGCGCGGTCCTCGGTCGTGACGCGCTTGAACAGGGCGAGAATCAGCGCCCATGCGACCTCGGCGGTGCTGGGGACTCCGGCGGTCGCCGCTGACGCCCCGGGAGCGGACAGGCCGGTACCCGAGACGACGACCCCCCGTCCAACCAGATACTCGACATCGACCGACGCATTGCCCATCCCGGTCGTGACCAGCAGCGCCAGCTTGGGCAGCCGCTCGAGCACGGTGCGCGGGAACGCGGTGCGCTCCCGCATCAGGACGAGCACGTCAAAGTCGGCGAGTGTGTCAGCCAGCGCTGACTCGTCGATCGGCTCGTGGAAGTACTGCACCTCGGCCTCGGGGCCGAGCGAGCCCCAGTCGGCGAACTCGTGGGCGCGGCGCTGGTAGTCGTCAAGGACGGCGATCCTCACCACCGGGGAGTATCGCGGACGGTTGCCGGACGCCGTAGGGTTTACCCTTGGCGAGTGGTCACCGAGGCTTACCGGGTCGCGTTCGTCGATTGGCTGGCGTGTGCGTGCGCGGGAGCCGACGAGCGCGCCGCCAGAGCGATGCGCGCCACCGGTGACGATCTCCTCGCGGCGGTCGCGTTCACGGGCACGGCCGGTCACGTGCTCGATTTCGATGACACCTTCTCCGACGGGATCGCACATGTGAGCGCGGCCTGCGCGCCGGCTGCGCTGGTGGTCGCGGCGCACCAGGGAGGCTCGCTGGACGCGGCGCTGTCGGCCTACGCGGAGGGCTTTGAGGCGATGGCCGCGGTGGCCGCGGCGAGTCATCCGGCCCTGTACAACGCCGGCTGGCATCCGACCGCGGTCTGCGGACCGATCGGCGCCGCGGTGACCGCCTCGTGCCTGCTCGAGCTCACGACGGCGCAGCGCGAACGGGCGGTTGCGCTGTCGGTGCTGCGGGCCGGCGGCGCCCGGGGCGCGTTCGGCTCTGACGGGAAGTCGATCCAGGTAGGGCTGGCTGCGGCCGCGGGCGTTCAGGCCGCGCTGCTGGCCCGCGCGGGAGCGATCGTGGACGATCGCGTGACCGACGGTCCGCTCGGGTTCGCGGCGGTCGTCGGCGCCGTGTGGCCCGAGCGCGACGGCGTTGAACCGCGATCGCCCGCGATCGAGCGCAACTGGATCAAGCTCTATCCGAGCTGTCTGGGCACCCATTCCCCGATCGAGGTCGCGGCGCAGGCTCGTGCCGAGGGCTACCGCCTCGGGGATGACCGGCTCGCGGTCGCTGTCAACCCGGTGGCGCGCCAGGCGGCGCACCTGGACCGCGTCGATGACGGGCTGTCGGCGAAGTTCTCGATTCCGTACTGCGTCGCGTTCACGCTCGATCACGGAGCTCCCGGGGTGCGGGACTTCGCAGCGCTTGACGCGGCCGTGGCTGAGCGTTCAGGGCTTGTCGAGGTGATCGTCGACGAGTCGGTGCCCGAGTTCGGCGCCGTCCTCACGGTCGACGGGACCGAGCTCGCCCGCTCGCCGTGTCCGCGGGGAGCGCCTGAGCGTCCGGTGCGGCAGAACGAGCTCGAGCGCAAGCTGCGCGACCTCGCCGGCGACCGCCTGCGCGAGGTGCTGGCGTACTCGGGAGCCTCTGCTGCCGCCGTGCTCGACGCGGCCGGGCTGCGCACGACTCAGATTGCCCTGAGCGCTTAGCTCGCGCCGCCGAAGGCTCCGCCGGTCGCGGTAGGATTCGCGCTCGGCGCCGGCTCAGGCTCGATCCCATGGGCACCCAAAAAATCAGCACCGGAGACGTGATCGCACGGATCTGGGAGATCTACCGTGCCCAGCCCGTCGTTCTGATCGGGACCGCGCTGCTGTTGTTCGCGTTGCAGTTCGTCATCTTCGTGGTAGCCCCGGGCGCGTCGGTGGCGATCGCGATCCTGTTCTGGGCGCTCAGCGTCCTCTACCAAGGGATGGTCGTCAAGCTCGTCCAGGACCTCCAGCAGGGCAGGAGGGACCACTCGGTCCTTGACCTGATCCGCAGCGTCGAGCCGGTGCTGCTGCCGCTGATGGCCGTCTCGATCCTGTTCGCGATCGGGGTTGCGATCGGCTTCGTGCTGCTGATCATCCCGGGGCTGTTCCTGCTCGTGATCTGGTCGGTCGTGGCGCCGGTCACCGTGCTCGAGCACCCCGGCGTGTTCGCGGCCTTCGGCCGCAGCCGGGAGCTCGTGCGAGGCAACGGGTGGGCCGTCTTCGGCGTGATCGTGCTCGTGACCTTGGTCGTGCTGGTGATCAGCTTCGTGGTCGGCGCCGCGACCGTGTCGCTCGGCTCTGCGGGCCGCGCGCTCGTGCAGTGGGCCGTGAACGCCGGGCTCGCACCGCTGGCCGCGCTCAGCGCCTCGGTCCTCTACTTCGCGCTGCGCGACTGACCGAAAAGCCGTCCTGCCTGAAACGCACCGCGGCCCGCACGGCTTTGCGTGATAGCCCTGCGGGCCGCTGGCGCGCACACCCCCGGTTTGCCCCCCGAGGCCTCCAGCCTCGGCCGAGTCGCCTGTCAGCGATCTCAGTCTGAGTGGGCCGGCTCTAGAACTTGGCCTGGCAGGCCGCGATCTTGCCCGTGTCGGTGCCGGCTGCGGTCACGCACTGAGCGAGCTTCGCGGCCTTGTTGAGCTCCTGCTTGGCGTGCCCGGTCGCGCTGCTGACCTGGCCCGACGCCGAGCTGGCCTGGCCGGCGGCCGTGGTGGCCTGGCTGGCCGCGGCGTTTGCCTGCCCGGTCGCGCTGTTGAGCTGCTGCTTGGCCTGCTTGATCACCTGCTCTGACTGCTGCAGTCCGGTCTTCAGCGCCTGGTTGGCCGTGTTCTGGCTCGGCGCGATCACGGCGAAGTAGACCACTCCGAAGAGCACCAGCGAGGCGGCCATCCCGACCATCCAAAGCCGCCAGTTTCCCGTTACTAGAACCATTGCTTTACCCCCTGTGGTGATGCGTTGTGTTGGTTGGTGTGTGCTGGAGAAAGGTCTTGCCGCGCGCGTCAGGCGGCCGGAGCGGCCCGAGTGGCCGGGGCGGCCGCAGCCCTCGTGACGGTTGGCGGTCGCTCGTCGAGCGACAGCGCGATCGTGGCCCGATCCTGCGGATCGACGCGCACGGCGGCGGTCGCGCTGGGCATCATCAGCTTCGGCAGCAACGTCGCTCTGACCGCCTGCCGGCAGGTCGCCGTGTAGGGCGGCTCGTTGTCGAGCGTCACCTCGACCGTGAACACGCAGACGTGCGACGGGTCGAACTCCGCACCGGTGCTGACCGCGGTCTGCTGGATGCTCACGATGACGCCGCCGCCGAGCAGGCCGCCGCGAAGCAGTTCGGCTGAAACCAAGCCGGTCGGGTTGCGCATCGTATGGTTGAGCCCCATTTGCGGTCCTCCTGTGCGGACACGTTGAGTTGACGGGTGTCAGCTTGGGCCGTCGCGCCTAAGCGAGACCAAAGGAGCGCCAAAAGCGCACTTGCTCTGGCCTCTGGCGGGGGTACTCTCTGGCGAGGTGGCCGGGAGCAAATGCCGTTTCGGGGTGTTGGGACCGCTCGTGTTCGAGCGCGGGGGAGAGCCCGTGCCCGTGCCGAGCGGCCGACAGAGGTCGCTGCTCGCGCTGCTGCTGCTCGGGGGCGGCGTTGCGCTCCCGCGCGACCGGTTGATTGACGAGCTCTGGGGGGAGCGTCCACCCGCCAGCGCCGTCTCGGCTCTGCACGTCCATCTGTCGAAGCTCCGCGGCCTGCTCGACGGCCTGCTGGTGCTCGACCCGGCCGGGTACGCGCTCGAGGCCGGGAGCTTCGAGCTCGACGTGTGGCAGTTTGACGCGCTCGTCGAGCAGGCCAGGGCCGATCCGCAACACGCCGCCGCGCTGCTCGCCCAGGCGCTGGCGCTGTTTCGCGGCGAGCCGCTGTGCGACGTCGCTTCGGAGGGAAGCGTCGCGCAGTGGCAGCGCGCGTTGGAGGAGAAGCGGATGCAGGCGACCGTGATGCGGATTGACGGCGACCTCGCGGCGGGCGGGGCGGGCGAGCTGGTCGCCGAGCTCGAGCGCCTGGTCGCCGAGCACCCGTACGAGGAACGGCTCTCCGAGCAGCTGATGGTGGCGCTCTACCGTGCCGGGCGCCAGGCCGACGCGCTCGAGGCCTACCAGCGAGCGCGGCGGCTGTACGCAAGCGAGCTCGGTCTGGAGCCGGGCGAGTCGTTGACGCGTCGCCAGCAGCAGATCCTCGAGCAGGACCCTGCCCTGAACGTCACCGGGCCCGCCGACGTCATCGGGCCAACCAACGTCGGCGACTGCACCGACCCCGCCGAGGCCCGGCGCCGGCCGTCGCCGCCGAGCTCGGCCTCGAATCTGCCCCGTCCACTCACGAGACTGATCGGACGCGAACGTGAGCTGGCGGCACTCGACGAGCTGATCACCGATCCCGATGTCCGGATGCTCACGCTGACCGGCCCCGGCGGCGTCGGCAAGACCCGCCTGCTGCTCGAGCTCGCCCGTCGCCACGAGTCCGAGTACGGCGACGGCGCGGTGCTCGTGCGCCTCGAGCGCCTGACCGAGGCGGCGCTGGTTGGCGCCGAGATCGCGAGTCAGATCGCGCTGCGCGAAGGCACCGAGGGCCCGGCCGCCGACGACCTCGCCGGCCATCTAAGGGATCGCGAGCTGCTGCTGGCGATCGACAACTTCGAGCACCTGCTCGACGCTTCGGTGCTGGTCGCGGAGCTGCTCGCCGGGGCACAGGGGATCCGGGTGCTGGTCTCGAGCCGGACGCCACTGCGGATTCGCGGCGAGCAGACGTTCGAGGTCGAGCCGCTCGCGCTGCCGGCCGGTGAGACCGAGCAGGAGATCTCAGACAGCCCCGCCGTGCAGCTGTTCCTCCAGACGGCGCTGGCGACCAACCGCAAGCTCGAGATCGACTCGACGATGACCCACACCGTCACTGACATCTGTCGGGCGCTCGACGGCCTGCCGCTGGCGATCGAGCTCGCAGCGTCACGCTCGCGGTCGATGAGCCCGGCTCAGATCGCCGACCAGCTCGCCGAGCCACTGTCGATCGGCGAGCACGCACTGCGGGACCTCCCCGATCGCCAGCAGACGCTCCAGGCGACGATCAGATGGAGTTACGACCTGCTCGCACCCGGGGCACGAGCCGCGTTGCGCGCCGCCGCCGTGTTCCTCGGCGGTTTCACGCAGCCGGCCTTCGAGGCGGTCGTCGGCGACCGTGCGCGAGAGCAGCTCGATGAGCTGCTCGACGCAAACCTCGTCCGCCGCCAGGGCGACGGCAGCCGCTTCGAGCTGCTCGAGCTCGTGCGCGCGTTCGCCCTCGATGAACTGCTGACCAGCGAAACGACCTCCGAGGCCCGGTCACGTCACCGCCGTTACTTCGCCGCCTACGTGCTGCCCACCACCAAGGCGTTTGACGAGGGCGCCGCGCCGCTCGAGCTCGCGGCGCCGCTGATCGCCGATCACGCCAACCTACGAGCCGCGCTGGAGGATGCGATCGAGGCCGGAGACGTAGACTCGGTGGTTGCCCTGGCGCTCGGGCTGCGACCGGTGTGGATGGCCGGGATGCTGCGACTGGAGAGCCAGGAGCTGGTCAATCGCGTGCTCGACCAGGTTGCGGTGCCGGGCGATGCAGAGATCGCGCTGCTCAAGGCGGTCGCGTTGCTGGACTTCAGCCCCGACGCCAAGCAGTGGCACCGGCGCCTCGCGTCCCGTGCGGCGGACCTCGGTGACCAGGACTCGGTTGCGACCGCGACCTGCAATCTGTTCGGGGCGGCGCTCAACATGCGTGACCTGGACGAGATGGCGCTCTTGCGTCCGCAGCTGCGCCTGCTGGTGACGCCCGACACAAGCCCGCGCGCGCTGGGCTGGATCGAGTACTTCCTGGCGCTTGACGCGTACGTCGACGGGCGTCACGAGGACGCCTGCGAGCACGCCGCGCTGAGCGCCGAGCAGGCCGAGACGATCGGACACGAGTTCATGCTCGCGAGCGCCTTCGGGACGAGGCTGCTCGCCAGCTCGGCTCGCGATGGCGTGCTCGCGCAGCCGGTACTGGCGGAGGCGATCGAACTCATGCGCCGGCCCGGAGTCCCGCCGCTGTCGACCTTTGCGCTCTGGTTCATCGCCCGCTACGCGGCCGGGGTCGCGCCGGAGATCGCGCCCCGGTGGCTGGCTCACGCCGAGCAGATCGTGAGCGCGATCGACGCCGAGCTATGGCCGGAATGCGTTCTGCGCGATGAGACCGCGGCGGCGCTCGGGCTCGATGATCTCGCGGCGCTGCCGGAGGTCGCGCCAGCGCTCGATCACGTCGCGGCGCTGGCCGAGGCCGCCTCCTGGCTTGCCGAGCGGGACCCGGCCGAGACCGCGCCCCGGCTCGTGTCACGCGCGCTGCGCTCGGCCGCCGGCTGAGCCCCGGAGCGGCCGCGGACCGACAGCACCTCGACCTCGACCCCGTGTTTTGGGGCCAGCGTGATCCCGCGCAGAACGATCGGGTCGGTCACCTCGCGCACCGGCGTCAGCTCGACCGATCCGACGGCCACAGCGAGCACCTCGGCCATCTCGGCCTGCGCCAGAGCCGCACCCAGGCAGCGGCGAATGCCGCCTCCGAATGGCAGCCACGCGTAAGACTCAGCGCCCTCAGAGACGAACCGGTCGGGGCGGAATTCTCGCGCGCCCGGGTAGAGGTCTTCGCGCAGGTGGACGAGCGCAATCGCCGGATACAACTTGATCCCCGGCGGCAGCTCCCACCCGCCGACCAGCCGGGTCCTGGTCAGGGTCCGCTCGGCGGCGTCGATCACGGGCCGCAGACGAAGGACCTCCTTGACGACCGCCTCGACGTACTCGGCTCCGGAGTCGGACTCCAGCTCCGAACGCAGCCGCGCGAGCTGCGATTGGTTGTGCAGCAGCAGATCGAACGCGAACGCGAGTCCGGTCGCGGTCGTCTCGTGACCGGCGGCAAGCATCGTGAACAGCTCGTCACGCAGCTCGCCGTCGGTCATCGCCCTCCCGTCCTCGTCGCGCGCTCGCAGCAACAGGGACAGCACGTCCTCGCGCTGATCAAGGTCGGGCTCGGTCCGTCGCCGGGCGATCTCCTCGTATAAGAGCGCGTCCGCGGCGCGCAGCCGCGCCGCCAGCCTGCCACCGGGACTCCAGGGGCCGAGGTCGGTGCGCAGCAGGCCGCTGACCATGAACAGCGTGCCCGAGTCGATCACCGCGCCCAGGGCGGTGCGCAGCCGCCGCACTCGCTCGGGATCGCTGACACCGAACACGATCTGGGAGATCACCTCGAACGTCAGCGCGCGCATCCGCTGGCGCAGCACGATCCGGTCACCCGGCCGCCAGCCGGCGATCTCGCGCTCGGCAAGCTCGGCGATCACCGAGCGGAAGTTCTTGATCCGAGATCCCTGGATCGGCGGCAGCAGCAGCTTGCGCTGGCGCAGATGCTCGGGACCGTCGAGCACGAGCACCGAGCTGGGGCCGAGGATCGGCTCCATGACCGAGTTGGCCTCGCCGGCGAGCAGGTCCGACTGGTCGCCGGTGAACAGCTCGCGGATTGCTTCCGGCTCGGCGATGTATACGCCGGACCCGAAGCCGGTGAACTGGATCGAGAAGATGTTCCCGTAGCGAGCCTGCCAGCCGAGCAGAGCATCGAGCGGCCGGTAGGCAAAGCGCGCGAGGTTGACCACCCCTGGCGCACGTGGTCCGGGAGGCAGCGCCACGGATGAAATTGTAGATCTCCGATCCGGTGCGGGCGAGCGCTCAGTGCAGAGCGCGCCAGATCACGTCGGGGTGGCGGACGAGCTTCGGGCCGAGCGCCAGCGCCAGCAGCGTCAGCCCCACCCACGGTCGCAGATGGGGCCTGATGCGCTTGATCTGACCGTCGTCGGCGAGCTCGATCCACATCGCGTCACCGAGCCGCACCGGCCCGACGTAGCAGTCGCCGAGCACGACCCGGGTCCGGTCATCGCCGACCTCCTCGGTCCACCTGAGCTTGGTGACCGTGCTGTAGACGGCGCCGAGCAGGATCCTCAGATCATCACGCCCGCGGAACACCATCCGGCCAGACAGCGGCGACACCAGATCGGCGTCGAGCGCCAGCGTGTCGATCAGCGCGTCGATGTCGTTGCGCTCAGACGCGGTGCGATAGTCGGCGACTGCATCCACCCCGTCATGATCCCAAAGCGCTCACCGGTACGCATACGATCGACGACGTGGGAGATGGCATCGAGCGGCGGCTGCGCGCGTTCGGCCTCGACGGCGATGCTGCTGACCGCCCTCGTGTAGCCGCCGCCACCACCGGGTAGCGTCCCGCGCGATGGGCGCTGAACTGATCGACGTCACCGCCGGCCTTTGGCTGTGGCGCACCCAGCATCCGGACTGGACCCCGGAAGCGGGGTGGGATGGGCCGGTGACATCGGTCTGCGTGCAGTCCGATGGTGAGGTGGTGCTGCTTGACCCGCTCGCGCCGCCCCCCGACGCCACGGACGTCTGGCACCGGATCGACGCGGCGCCGCCGACGATCGTCGTGATCCTCAAGCCCGACCACGTGCGTGACGTCGACCTGTTCGTCCGCCGCTACGGAGCCCGGGCGTACGGGCCGAGCCTGTTCTGGCCCAATGACCTGCCCCGGACCGAGATTGAGGCGATCGAGCCGGGAACCGAGCTGCCCGGCGGGCTGACCGCTCTCTACGACGGTCGGGGGCGCAACGAAACCCCGGTCTGGCTGCCCAGGCAGCGCGCGCTGGTGTTCGCCGACGCCCTCACGGCGCCGCGCGGCGAGCTGCGAGTCTGGTCGACCCCGTGGCATCGGGAGCGCGCGCTGCCGGCTCTTGCGGCCCTGCTCGAGCTCCCGTTCGAGCACGTGATCGTCTCCCACGGCGAGCCGCTGCATGACCGCGCGGCGTACGAGCGCGCGCTCGAGCTGCCGCCGTGGTCCGAATAGTGACCGGCGATCCGGGTGTGGCGCCCGTGAGGGGCTTTTCCGTCCGAGCCGCTGGTAGCGTCCCGCCCGACATAACGAGCCGAGTCGCCAGGTCATCCGTGACCGGCGAGCGGGGGACCCAAAGCGATCAGATCCAGGTCGCCGGGGCGAATCGCCGTAGCAGTTCGGCGTAGCGCACAGCGCGAGCCCGTCAGCTAACTCCGCAGGCTCTGGAGAAGTTCCCAAAGGAGGACCGTTGGGCCCCACGCGTGACCTGGGCCGGGTACAGCCGTGGCAGGAATCACTCGAACGCTCGCGCGCCCGGCGCCGGCGAGCCGCCGCGCGCGGAGCCGGTGGGCAGCGGACGACTGCGCGAGACGCGGGGCCCAGGAGCGCGCCGCGTGGGCGCCGGCGGCCGCGCGCCGGCTCGGCGATCGCGGCGACAGGCGTGGCCGTGGCGCTGCTGGTGCTCGTTGTGACGCTGGCGGGCGTGGTCGGAGGCAGCGGCGCGCAGCCCCCGGCGGTCGCAAGCTCGCTCCGGATTCCGGCCCGCACGCCGCATGCCGATCTCGGCGTCGTCTCGGCCGAGCCCGTCGCCCTGACTGACCTTTGCCATCCGGCGGTGAGAGCGGCCGGATACGTCAACCCGCTCGCGGCAACGCGCGTCACGCCGGAGCGGATCGACCAGGGCGTCGACTACGCCGGCACTGGAACGCTGACCGCGATCGGCGCCGGCACGATCACCGACGTCGTGACGGACGGCTCGGGCTGGCCCGGAGCATTCATCGAGTACGAGCTGCTCGGCGGGGTCAACGCCGGCTGCTACGTCTACTACGCCGAGGGCGTGACCCCGGTCGCAGGCCTGCACGTGGGCGAGGCGGTCCATGCGGGGCAGGCGATCGCGACCCTGGTCCCGCACTGGTCCACCGGGATCGAGATCGGCTGGGGAGCTGGGTCGGGCACCAAGACCTACGCCGCGCTGCTCGGGGAGTGGAATGCTGCCTACGACACCGACAACGATCCGACCGCGGCCGGCCGGAGCTTCTCGGCGCTGATCGCGGCGCTCGGAGGGCCGCCCGGGAGACTCGAGGGAGAGGCCGCGTCGCCCCCATCCGGGATCTAGACCAACTGGCTGATGCCGTGGATCGCGGCGGTCCCGAGCACGACCTCGAGCACGACGCCCGCGACCTCGAGAACCAGCGCGACCGCAACGACCGCGAAGTCCTCGAGCAACACGCCGAGCGACAGCAGCACGACCCCAAGTGCGGGCACAGTGTCGAGGCCGGTGAACGGAGGCGCGACGAACGCCGCGACCGAGCCGGCGATGACCAGCAGTCCGAACACGATGTTGCTCGACCGCCGGTGAAACAGGAACCGCAGCCGCGGCCGCGAGAAGCGCTCCAGCCAGCGGATCAGCCTCATCAACCCGGCCACGAAGCGCCGCTGCTTGTCGCCCGCGATCTCGATCCCGCGCCACCGCTGGGGCAGCCAGATCTCGTCGCGGTTGGCGATCAGCTGAAGCGCGAGCAGCACCGCGACGATCTCGAACACGTGCGTCGCGCCGCCGGTCGGGAGTGGGAGCGCTGGAACGCCGAGCAGGACGACGAACAGAACCGCGAAGCTCTTGCGCCCGAAGACGTCGATCAGCCCGCCGAGGGTCTTCTCGCCGTCGCCCTCGAGCCACCGTTCGAGCTCGTCGCTGACCCTCGGTTGTGCCTCGTCGGCGTTCTGTTGCGCTGCTCGCGGCGAGCGCTCGACCGCGGGCTGGGACTCCGGCATCCCACCGACGATAGTCGGCGCCCTAGCTCATGGCTCGCCGTACTGCTCGGTCGCGTAGCCGAGCAGCCCGCAGGCGTCGAGGCGGTCGACCGGCGCTCGGAACGTCACCTGGATGACGCCGGGATGACGGCCGATCTCGATCGCGCCCGAGATCGTCGCGCGGTTCATCACCTCGGGCACCGACATTCCGAGCAGCTCGCCGGCGCGCGCGAGTCCGTTGTCGGTGGCGGTGTTGAGGTCGGCGCCGGTCCCGATCACCGAGATCGGCAGCGACCGCTCGAGCTCGTCGACGCCGTAGCGCCGCCCAAGCGCCGCCGCACGCATCCGCTCGTCGTCGGACAGCGGCTTGGCGAGGAACGGGAGGTCCTCGGCCACCGGGAACAGGATCGGCCCGTCGATCCCCAGCCTCTTGACGACCTCGACTCCGAGCGTGACGGTCCCCGAGACGTCGCAGGTGTGGCCGGCGATCTCGCCGTCGCCCTGCAGCGCGTGCATGTCACCCAGGTAGATGCCGGCGCCGTCGATCTTGACCGGGCAGATCAGCGTCGCCCCGCTGCGGACGGCGTCGATGTCCAGGTGGCCGTCGGTCTTGTGCTCCTGGAGCTGCTGTGCGGTCAGCCCGTAGATGTGGTCGGCGTCGATCAGCCCGGCGCCGAAGTCGCCCGCGTTGTGTGAGTCGAGCATCGTGATCGATGGTGAGCTGCCGAGCTGGCCGAGGAACGGGCGCAGTCGCGTTGCGACCGCGACGATGTCGTGGGGCGCGAACGCGAGGATCGGGTTCTGGGTCGAGTTGTCGGGCAGCGCTGCGAACCGCGGCGCCTCACGGGCGAACGACTCGGCGGTCTGCTTACCGACCGTGACGCCGACGGTATGGAGTTCGTCAAACGCGATCGTGTAGCCGTTGCTGAACGTGAACGGGGTTGCGTCGGCGCCGCAGTGCAGGCACCGCACCGATTCCGGGCCGACGCCCTCGATCCGGGTCTCGGGCCATTCGGCGCCGCACCCCGGGCAGACAGGGGAGACGAACGGGTCGTCCTTGAACCGTCCCTCCATCGGCTGGTCGCAGCCCGAGGCCGTAGCCAGCGATGTGACCTCGATCGCCTTGATCCGGATCGCGACGGCGTCACCGACGACCGCGCCGGCCACCGCGACCGGCTGGCTGACCTCGTGACTGCCGTGGATCGCAGGCGTGATCATCGGCCCCCAGCAGCCGGGCGTCGAGTTCCAGACGATATGCCCGCCGTCGGCCACCGGGCCGAGCATCTCGATCTCGGGGCCGAGGACGCCGTTTGTGAACGTGTCGACGAATACGGTCTGGTGT
Organism: uncultured Solirubrobacterales bacterium; assembly: GCA_963770885.1. GTDB lineage: Bacteria > Actinomycetota > Thermoleophilia > Solirubrobacterales > Solirubrobacteraceae > Palsa-465. The sequence continues at coordinate 797,226 of CAVYRI010000012.1, forward strand.
GCCTGCTTGGCACCGACGGCTGGTTCGATCGCCATGGGCCGCTCCCTTCGGGCTCGTTGGAAAGACCGCGCTGGGCGCCATCTTACGGGGGCGCCGATCCCACGGCTAGGCCGCGAGCGCCGCCGCCGCACGCCGTCCCCGCCGCCCGCGCATCAGCGGTCGCGCAGCGCCTCGATCCCGCCGATCCCGCCGAGGTACAGGGTCGTCTTGCCGGTTCGCGGATTGCGCCCGATCGCGATCCCGGAGTAGTGGTTGTTGTAGAGGCCGCCGTGGCCCGCGACCTGGCGCCAGACGACCTTCCCGGTCCGGTAGCTGACGGCGGTCCAGTACCAGCCGCCGGCGCCCGACGGGTCCTTGGGCTTGGTGTAGGTGTAGATCAGACCGTTGGCCGCGTCACCCTTGGAGACGGCCGAGGGCGTGCGGATCGTGTTGTTGCGCCACACGACGTGGCACCCCGAGCCGTTGCGGTTGATGTCGATCCGGTCCATCCCCGGCGCGCTGACGAGCGCGAGGTTGCCGCCGACCTTGATCCCGCCGGCGATCACATCATTGAACTTGCGCAGGTCGTAGCCGTAGTTGTTCTCGGCGATCAGCGAACGGCCCATCGAGATCAGCGAGTTCTCGTCGGCGCTGTGTCCCTTGTGGAACACGGGTACCTGGCAGATGAGCCGGCGCTGGCCACGGGCGAGCCTGTCGGCGGTCCGGTAGACGACCACGTCCATCGGGTCGGCGTTGTCGCCGATCGCCACGTACGCCGGATTGCCGCCGGCGCCCGATCCGTGCGTCGGGCCGACCAGCGTCGGGGTCGTCCCCGAGCCCGCGTTGAACTGGCCGGTCTTCATCACGCCGACGTTGCGATAGCGCTTGCTCCAGATCCGTCGCGGCACCAGATTCGCGCCGGCCCGGAACTTGTACGTCGCCTTGTCGGTGACGATGTAGGTGCCGTCGCGGGCGACCGCGAACGAGTTCTCGATCTGCTGGTGAAGGATCACCGACCGGCACCGTCCCGTCTTGGGATCGAGCACGCCGACTGCGCCCTGATAACGCCCGACGAACCAGATCCGGCCCTGGGCGTCGGGGAGCACGGACGGGATCCGGTCACCGGGTGAGAGGCAACGGATCGGGTTGTAGTCGGCGACCTGCTTGAACGTCGGGCGGCCGTTGTTGTCCCGTACCGCGATCACGAGGATGTGATCATTGGATGCGGCGACCACCACGCGATCGTGGTTGTCGAGATAGAAGTAGGCCCCGCCGGTCGTGTTGAGCTCGGGCGGCGTGCCCGCCGGCGGCGGTACGTACGGAAGCTGCTTGAAGGCCAGCGTCCTGAGTGTCTGCGGGTTGAGCAGGTACAGGCCCGGCCCGTGGGTCAGGTCCGAGCAGGTGCTCAGCAGCTGTCCTTTGGCGTTGAACGTGAGCGTGATGCAGTCACGGCCGATTGCGGTCGAGAGCGTCCGCGGCCGACGCCCCAGTGGCCCCGAGAGGGTCGTGTAGTCGTCACTCTGCCAGGCGTCATTGTGAACGCTGTTGGACGGGTTCGGGGCCATGAACGGGTCCTGCCATCCAGCGCTGGCGTGCGGCCCGCCCACGCCCGGCAGCGGCTCTGGCCTGGCTGCCGAGCCGATGAATTTCGGCAGCGATGGCGCCGGCCCGGTGTCCTGGATGGGCGTCACCGAGCCAGCTGCGACCGCGGCTCCGCAGCACGCCAGGGTGGCGATCGCGGTCGCGCTGAGCAGTCGGCGCGAGCGAGGTGAAGATGGACGCGAGGAGCGGCGCAACAAGGGCAGGCCTTTCGGTGTTCTGCGAGTCAGGCGGCCGCGCGGCGGCGCGCGCGGGGGCAAGAGCCTAGGGGATTGTCTGCTGTTTGCCGCCGCTTGCGTCGGGCGTCGCTACCTGCACGTGAATCCGGTGATCAGCTCGCCGGTCTCGAGCGGGATGTCGAACTGAGGGTAGTGGCCGACCCCGTCGAGCACGACCCAGTCAGCGTGTGGCAGCCACTGATCGCGGTAGCGCACCGCCGCACGCGGCCACGGCAGCAGTCTGTCGTCGCTGCCCCAGACGACCCTCACCGGACAGTCGATCGCCTCCGGATCGAGCGTCCAGCCTTCGCGCAGCGCCTCATCGAGCAGCCGATCGGCGCCCCGACAGGCGGCGGCGCCGAGCAGCTGGTGGGCGAGCAGATCGGTCGGGATGTGCTCGTAGGTCGTGGTCAACAGCTCGGTCGCGCCCCTGCGTCCCTGGGCGGTCGAGAGGAGCGCGTCCGCCTGTGGGGCGGCAGCCCGCAGCTGCTCGTGCAGACGCCGCTGGAGGGCGAGCAGCTCCTCGTAGGAGCGGTCATCGCGCGCCCAGCCGCCCGCCGGTGCGAGCGCGACGACCGTCAACGCACGGCCGCGTTCGGCGAGCTTGAGCGCGATGTAGCCACCGAGCGAGTTGCCGGCGATGTGGGCCATCGCGAGGCCCGCCGCGGCCATCGAGCGCTCGACGGCGTCAACGACCGCTTCGCCGCCGGCGTCCGCCTCCAGCGGCGGGCCGCCCGCGTGCCCGGCGAGCGTCGGGGCCAGGACATCATGGACGCGTTCGAGCGCCGGCAGCACGAGCTCCCACGTCCGCCACGTGTCCATGAAGCCATGCAGGCATACCAGCGGCGTGCCCGAGCCACCGCGATGAGATGCGGTGAACGGCATGTACAGCGCCACAGAATTCCTCCAAATTGTCGCCGTCATGACCAACAGCCGCGCGCATCGGCTCGATAATTATCCGCGCGTGGTGCAGATGGCTGATCCCGACCTGGATGTCGCCCCTGAGTTCCGGCTGACCTCGGTCGCCGGCGGCCCGGTACGGCGCGCCGATCTTCATCGCAGCGGGCCGGTCGTGCTCGTGTTCGCGACCGACGACTGTCCGACGTGCTCGCTGACCTTGCGGCGCCTGGCGCCGCTGCTGGACCCGCTCGCGGGCCAGGGCATCACGGCCGCGGTCGTGTTCGAGGATCCGCTCGAGATCGCAGCCCGGGCAGCGAGGCGCGCCGGTTTCCCCGGCGCGGTGCTGTCAGAGCCGGCGCCATACGACGTGTCGCGGTCATACGAGCTCGTCAGCGTCCCGACCACGGTCCTGATCGATCGCGAGGGGCGGATTGTGCGGCGCGCAGTCGGCTGGGATGCCGAGCGGCTTGACGATCTGCTGGGGCAGGCGTGCGCGGCCGTCGGCGTACCGGCCGTCTCGGTCACCGACCAGCCGCCGCTGCGCAAGCCCGGGTGCGCTGCGAAGAACACCTACGACCCCGAGACCCTGCTGCTGGTCGACTCCGATCCCGCTGGTGACGAGCTCGAGGAGATGTTTGAGCGCGGCTGGACCGACGGCCTGCCGGTGATCCCGCCCACGCCGGAACGCGTCGAGGCGATGCTCGGCGGGCGCGACCCAGCCCACTGTCTCGGCGAGCTTCCGCCGGCGATGGGCCGCGCGACGCTCGAGCGGATCGCCGCGTGCGCGGTGCTGGCCGGATGCAGGCCCGACTATTTCCCGGTCGTGGTCGCCGCGGTGGAGGCGGTGCTCGAGCCGCAGTTCAACATCGGCGGCCAGGCCGTGACCACGCAACCGGCCGGTCAGGTCCTGATCGTCAACGGACCGATCGTGGACGCGCTGGCGCTCAACGGGGCGATGGGCGCGCTCGGCCCCGGCTGGCGGGCGAATATGACGATCGGGCGGGCGCTGAGATTGGTCGTCAGCCTGACGGGCGGAGGGTTCCCGGGCCGGCTTGACCGGGCGACGCTCGGGCAACCCGGCAAGCTCGGGCTCTGCTTCGCCGAGGAACAGCGCGTCACTCCATGGGATCCGCTGCACGTCGAGCGCGGCTTTGCGTCCGACAGCTCGGTCGTGACCGTCATCGGCGCCGACGCGCCGATGTCGATCTCCGACCATCGCAGCACCACGCCCGAGGAGCTTGCGCGGGTGCTCGGCTGGGCGGCGGCCGCGACCTGGAGTCCCAACTGGTGGCCGCTGGGCGGCAAGTCGCTGTTCGTGATCTGCCCCGAGCACGCCGAGATGTTCCGCGCCTCGTCGTGGAGCAAGGATCGCCTGCGCGAGGAGCTGTTCGCCGCCATCCGCCGCCCGGCCGTCGAGCTGCGCTGGGGCGAGACGACGCCCGAAGTGGCCGCGGCCCCCGACGATCGGCCAATCACGAAATGGAACAGTCCCGAGGACATCGTGCTCGTCGTCGCAGGCGGCGAGGCCGGGCGCTACTCGGCCGTATTCGGCCCGTGCCTGGGGATGGACTCCGAGATCGTCAGCAAGGAGATCAGATGAACCACGTCAGTCCCTTCGACGAGCAACGCAGGGCCGTCGAGCCGCTGGCCCCGCGGCCCGCGAGCGTGAGCGGCGCACGGGTCGCGTTGCTCGACATCAACAAGCGGCGCGGCGATGAGTTCCTCGGCTACATCGAGGCACGACTGCGGGCTCACGGCGCCGAGACTTTCCGGCTCTCCAAGCAGATCTTCTCCAAGCCGGCCGCCCCGGAGATCGTCCGTCAGATCGCCAACCGCGGCGATCTTGCCGTCGAGGGGCTGGCCGACTGAGGATCGTGCACGTCGTGCAGTGTGCACGACATGGTGAGGCTCGAGCGGATGGGGATCGCGACCGCGGCGGTCGCGACCGAGCCGTTCGCAGATGAGGCGCTCGAACAGGCCCGGATCCTCGGGATGCCCGACTACCGGATGGTGTTCGTCCCCCATCCCGTTCAGCTGCTGACCGCCGATCAGCTGCGCGGCTACGCCGACCGCGCCTATCTGGAGATCGTCAACCGGTTGACGCGGTCAGCCGGTTGACGCGCTGAACCCCGCTCGCAGCTCGCCCACCGCGACCGCGAGCCACGCCGCGAGCGCGACGGCGAGCCACCAGCGTCCGATGTCGATCATCCAGCCCGCGCCCAGCGCGCGGCCGAGTTCCTGACTGCAGGCGCTGTACATGCCGAGCGGGAAGACCATCGTCCACCGCTCAGGGGTGAAGCGGGGGCGGCCAAGCCGCCGGGCCCGCCAGACCTCGGCAGCAGCCAGCACCGGGATCCAGGCGGTCGCCAGCCCCCAGCCCGCCGAGCCGAGCACCCCGGCCACAGATCCGCGGTGGGCGTGGCCGGCCACCGCCGCGCCGAGCGTGAAGATCGCCGCGCCTCCCATCACGATCCACCAGTCGGGGGTGAAGTCGATCGGACTCAACGGCCTGCGTGACAGGCGCATCGCGAGGACCTCGCCGACGATCAGGTAAAGCACGCCGCCGAGCGCCCACAGAGCGACGGCGATCGCGCGCAACGCGGCGCTGTGCTCGAGCGTTCCGACGAGCGCCGCCAGGATCGCCAGCCCCTCCGTCGCGACGACCGTCAACAGCCATTCACCGTCCGCGCCCTGCACCTCGGCGTCCTCGTGTCGCAGCGCGACGGCCGCACCGATCGTGCACCAGACGACCGCCCCGCACGCCAGCAGGGCGGTGCCGGCAGCGCGACCCACTCTTCCGGCGGTCACGATCCTTGTTCCGAGCACGCAGGTGTCGGCCACGAAGCCGAGTCCATGAAAGCCACGGCCCAAGCGCCCGGCGTCCGCAAACAGTGGGCCAGGGTGGCGGACAAGTGCGAGGTCTGAGGCGAGCACGGTCGCGAACGCCAGCACCGCGATCCACAGCAACGCGATCGAGACGCCGTCGAGTCCGGCGTCGTGGCAGGCGATCGAGAGGATCGCGGTCGCCATCACCACGTTGAACGCACCCGCCCACGAACGGCGATGAAGCTCGACGGTGAGGCGATTGGGGCGCCGGCTCACGTCATGTGTCATACCCGATGCCAGCCGCGTGCGTGGCGGGGCCCAGAAGCCTGGCGCGGCCCCATCGGGGTGCCGATAAGGTCTCAGAGCCGGCCTCGCGCCGGCCGTTATGCGCCGCATCTCGATGCAGAGCTCCGCGCTGGCGGTGATCGCAGTCGCAATCGCGGTCACCGGTTGTGGTTCGGGCAGCCACAGCCAGACCGGATCAGACCCGCTGACGGCAACCACCTCGCTGCCGAAGTCACATCCGCACGTGATCCAGCCCGCGGCGGGAGTCCAGGCGTCGCAGTCATCGGGCGACGGCTCGCAGATCGTCGGCAACGTCAACGCCCACGCTCCTTCGCTCGCCAAGGTCAAGCGCGAGCTGCGGCAGCTGAACCTGTGCGGCGGTGCGATCAGCGCGGCTGACGCAGCGCCGATCGTCAAGTCGGCCGGCCCGGGATTCACGGCCGATCCCGGGACGAGCCAGACCGAGGGCCAGCTTCCGGAGCTGACCGCGCAGCTCAACGCGCTCGGCAAGGCGCTCGACGTGACGATCTACGGGATCAGCGGCTACCGGACGCCTGCCCACAGCGTCGCCGTCGGCGGCTACGCCGATGACCCGCACACCAAGGGCGAGGCCGAGGACATCGGCGTCAACAGCCTGCTGCGCTCCAGCGCCGCCCAGATCAGCGAGGCCGAGCTGGCGCAGTTCGACCTCTACCGCCCGTTTGATCCCTCCGATGACCCCAACAACACCGAGGTCAACCACATCCAGCTGATCCCCAGCGGCGGTCCATTGTCGCTCGCGCAGTCGACGGCGACCTTCGATCCTGATCCGACCTGCCGGTAGCCGAGGCGGGGCCTGCCTCGCGTTAGGCTGATGGTGATGAGCGGGGTCGAGGCAATCGCAGAGCTGTTGGCCCGTCGCACGGGCCAGGAGATGGTGCTAAACGACCGCTACCTGAACCCGCAGATGGGTCGGATTCTGCGCACCCTCGGGTTCGACAAGACGTGGGTCGGCGGCGACCGGACGCACCTGATCGACTCAGACGGCCGGCGGTATCTCGATCTGATCTCGGGATACGGAGTGTTCGCCCTCGGTCGCAATCACCCCGACGTCGTCGCGGCCGTCCAGGATGTGCTCGCCGCCAACACCGCGAACCTGCCTCAACTCGGGGTCACGCTGCTCAGCGGTGTCCTTGCGGAGCAACTGCTGGCGCGTGCTCCGGGGAGCGTCGGCGCGATGGTGCCGGCGAACACCGGTACCGAGGCTGTCGAGGCGGCGATGAAGATCGCGCGCGCGGCGACCGGCAGACCGCGCCTGCTGTATGCGGAGCACGGCTTCCACGGGCTCACCCTCGGCGCCCTGTCGCTCAACGGCAATGACGAGTTCCGCGCCGGCTTCGGACCGCTGCTGTCGGGCTGCGATCCGGTCGTGTTCGGCGACGAGCAGACGCTCGCGGCCCAGCTGGCGCGCGGAGATGTGGCGGCACTGATCATCGAACCGGTCCAGGGCAAGGGCGTCAACCTGCCTCCCGACGGCTACCTCGCGGCGGCGCAGAGGCTGTGCCGGGAGTCCGGAGCGCTGTTCGTATGCGACGAGGTCCAGACCGGCCTCGGCCGCACGGGCCGGTTTTTGGCGCTCGAGCACTGGGACCTCGCCCCCGACATGATCTGTCTCTCCAAGGCTCTGTCGGGCGGCCTCGTGCCGGTCGGCGCGGTGCTCGTCTCAAGGGCGGCGTTTGACCGAGTGTTCGATGGGATGGAGCGTGCCGTGCGGCACGGGTCGACATTCGGCGGCAACGATCTCGCCGCGGCGGCGGCACTCGCCACGCTGAGCGTGCTGGAGCGTGACGATGTGGTCGCTCATGCAGAGCGGATGGGGAAGCTGCTGCTCGAGCTGACGACGCCGTTGGTGCAGCGCCACGACGTCGTACGTGACGTGCGCGGCCTCGGCCTGATGTGGGCGATCGAGTTCGGCCCACCCTCGTCGGCAGCCGGTCGCTCGCTGTTTCGCGCCGTCGAGCGCATCCAGCCCGGCCTGTTCGCCCAGTTGATCACTGTTCCCCTGTTCCACGAGCACGGCATCTTCTGCCAGGTCGCCGGTCATCGCATGAACGTCATCAAGGCACTGCCGTCGCTGCTGATCGAGGAGTCCGACGTGCGTCACTTCGCTGACGCGCTCGCCGACGTCGTCGCCGGCGCGGAGCGCATGCCACAGGCGATCACCCGCTTGGCGGTACGGATGGCCCGTGGCAGTGCCAGAGCCCACCGGGAGCGACAGCGGATCCTCGCCCTGTGAGGGCGCTGGTGACCGGCGCGACCGGGTTCATCGGAAGTCACCTGGTCGCCGCGCTGGCGACGGGCGGGGCCCAGATCAGAGCCTTCGACCACCGTCCCGCACCGCCCGGCGTGTTGCCCGACACGGTCGAGTTCGTCCAGGGAGATGTTCTCGATCCTGACGCCGTCCGCGCCGCGATGCAGGGATGTGACGCGGTCTTCCACCTTGCCGCGGTGTACAGCTATGCCCGTGCGGACGCGGCGCTGATGCAGGCCGTCAACGTCCGCGGCACGGCGATCGTGCTCGACGCGGCCGCGCGGATGGCGCGGCGGCGGGTTGTGCACACGAGCTCTTGCGCCACCTGTGGGCCGGTCCCGGGCCGTGAGGCCACCGAGCGCGACCTTCCGCCCGCACGGGAGCGTGCGGTGCCCTACAGGCGCACCAAGCTCGAGGGCGAACGCCTCGCCCTGCAGGCGGCACGAGAGGGCGCCGAGGTGATCGTGGTCAACCCGACGGTTCCCGTCGGTCGGGGTGATCGAGGTCCCACTCCGACAGGCAAGATGGTGGCCGACGTGGCGGCAGGACGGGCCCGCGGCTACCTGGCGCGGAGCGCCCTGAATGTGGTGGCCGTCGAGGATGTGGCCGCGGGGCACATCGCTGCGTTTGAGCGCGGCCGGGCCGGTGAGCGTTACCTGCTCGGCGGCGAAAACCTCTCGATGCGCGAGGTGTTCGCTGCGATCGCAAACGCGGCTGGGCGGGCTGCCCCACGCCTGCCGGTCCCATGGGTCGCTGCCTACGCTGCGGCCCGGCTCGCCGACGTCCTGCTCAGGCCTGCGGGCCGCGAGCCGCAGCTGCTTGTCCTCGGCGAGGTCCGCGCCGGGCGCCTGCCACACCTGTTCGACGACGCCAAGGCGCGTGCCGAGCTCGGCTACATCTCTCGCCCCGGGCTCGAGGCCCTGGCAGCGGCAGCCCGTGCTGTGTCCGAATAAACACCGCATCTCGCGTCCAGTTCACGGGTTACAACTGCAAAGAGGCATGATGGTTGAAGATCAAGGCCCTACCCCCGAGAAGCGAAGGAGACCCAAATGCGCGCACCTAGGCTGGTTCTGCTCGCCGTCACGGCGACGGCGCTCGTTTGCGTCGGCGCCGTAAGCGCGTCTGCCAACACCTACAGGGACGGACCGCTGACGGCCACCTTCTCGGGCCCCACGCACCACCCCAACTGCAAGCAGAAGTGGCCGGTCACGGTCACGGCGAAGTTCCATGGCAAGCCGGCTCACGCGACCGCCTACTACCAGTTCCTGCTCAACGGGACGACCCCGATCGGCCATCGGCAGTATCCGTTCTCGAGCACGAAGAAGAACCCGCACGATCACCTCTGGCACTTCCGCGGTCGCTTCTACGACAACACTTTCGGGCCCTTCGGAGCGCTCGCGGTCGGCCAGCGGCTCACCGTGCGCGCGGTGATCCACGACGGGCGCTACACCGCATATCCGTCCTACGCGGTCAAGGTCGTCAAGGTCAAGGGCTGCCGGGCGATTCGCTAGGCCGCCTTCACGTATCAGCGCTGCGCGAGGACCATCGCCGGCGAGATATGGGCGGCCCGCCAGGCCGGGTAGATCCCACCGCCGACGCCGATCAGGATGCCGATCAGCAGCGCGCGGCCGAAGATCCAGGCGGTCAGGTTCGGCGTCACATATGCGGCCGCCCCGAGCGCGTGGATCAGGAGGATCGCGCCGACCGAACCGATCACGATGCCGATCGCAGCGCCGATGATGCTGACGATCAGGCCTTCGGTCAGAACGAGGCTTGCGATCTGAGTGCTGCTCCAGCCGACGGCTGACAGCAGCGCGAACTCGGTGCGCCGTTCGATCACCGACATCAGCATCGTGTTGGTGACCCCGAGGCCGCCGATCAGCAGCGCGAGTACGACGATCACCAGCGTGACGTTGGTGATCAGCTGGCCGTTGGCGCCGGCGCGAAGGGCCTCGTCGGCGTCCCCGATCACCTGCACGCCGGGGAACCGCTTGGCGATGTGCTGGCGAGCGACCGACGATTTGATCCCTGGAGCCAGCTTCACGACGATCGTGGTCGCCTCGCCCGCATGACCGCTGATCGCCTGCGCGGTGGACAGCGGGATGAAGGCGCCTCCGTCCTGAAGGCTGACCCCGATGTGGTAGATGCCGACGACTTGCATCCTGCGATGGGCGACCCTGATCACATCGCCCACCCGGGCGTGCAGCTGAGGGGCGAGTTGGTCACCGAGCACGATCTGGTTGCGGGCGCTGAACATGCGGCCGGAGCTGAACACCATCCGCTGGGTTTCAAAGCTGTCTGGCTTGGCGCCGAAGACGATCGCACCCGGAGCGCTCGGGACGTCGCCGACGAGCAGCTGCAAACCCATCGCGTCGGATACCCACGGCTGACGGCGGAGTGTCGTGATCAGGCTCTCGGGCAGAACCGAGGTCGTCGGATCGGCCGCGTCCTTCTGAAACAGCCCCAGGTCCGAGCGGCCGAGGTGGACGAAGTTCCCGGCGGTCTGGGTCGCTCCGGCGGACACCGCCAGCAGAGCCACGATCGTGCCGATGCCCAGCGCCGTTCCCAGCGCGGTCAAGAATGCGCGTCCGGGACGGTTGCGCAAGCTCGTCAGCGTCTGGCGCAGCGCCGTCATGTCGACTGCCGCGACGGCGACTGCGGCACCTGTCCTCCCGGGTCGACGATGTGGCCATCGAGAACCTGCAGCGATCGATCGGCGTGCTCGGCAAGCGTGGTGTCGTGAGAGGCGACGATGATCGTCGTGCCGAAGCGATTGCGGACCGACTCCAGCAGCTGCCAGATCCGCTGCGATGCGGCCATGTCCAGCGATCCGGTCGGCTCGTCGGCCAACACCAGCCGTGGATGGTTGGCCAGCGCGCGTGCGATCGCCACCCGCTGGCGCTCCCCTCCCGACAGGGCTGAGGGCAGATCGGCAGCTCGGTCGGCGAGCCCGACATCGGCGAGCAGTGCCAGTGATCGATCGGCTCGCTCGCCGCGCGGCACCCGTGCGGCCGCCATCGGCAGCTCAACGTTCTGTCGGATGCTGATCGCCGATAGAAGGTGGTGCAGCTGAAACACGAATCCCACCGTGCTGCGGCGAAACTGAGCCGGCTTGGTCAGGTCGCCGACGCTGATGTCGTCGACCAGGATCCGCCCACTGGTGGGGCGATCCAGACTGCCGATCAGTTGCAGAAGGGTCGTCTTCCCCGAGCCCGACGGCCCCGTGAGAGCGACCAGCTCGCTCGGCTCGACGGTGAAGCTGACCCCGTGCAGGACCTCGGTGTCCCCAAACTGGCGAGACACATGATCGACGACCACGCGAGCGCCGGAGGCCGTCTTCTGAGTCCGCCAGTCGGGCGCCGTGTCAGGCGCGGATCCGCTGGCTGAGGCGATCGGTTCCACCATCTATCTCCGCGGGCGGGACCGATGATTCGTGAGGACCGACCCGCGGCTCTCCACCAGCTTAGGCGCAGCGGTAGATGCCCTGCCAGAAACACTGTTCCGGCTGATCGCCGACAATACGAGCTCGTTCACGGGGCGGGCGCTCCTGAGGTGTGCTCTGATCGTTAGACCTCCAACATAGATTGTTGCTACCTCAATGTGTCTGTGACATTTGTTACGAGTAATCTCATGCGGCGGCCCGTCCCGTCGCACCGCTTCACCCTGGTACCCATGTGATGGGCGCGGTCACCGTGACATTCGAACTTCCGGCGCACTTCCTCGACGTGCGCAGCCAGCGTGCCGGGTTCGTGCTGCTGGCGGCCTTCCTATGCTCGTTCCTGTTCATCCGCACGAGCGCGCGCCTGATGCGCAGCCCGAAGGTGCCGTGGTGGCCGGGCAGCGTGACGACCGACAGCGGTCTGCATCTGCACCACCTGGTGTGGGGGATCGTATTGCTGCTGCTGTCGGGCTTTCTGGAGTTTGCGACCACGCCGGCGAGTCCGTGGAACGAGCTGCTCGCTGCCCTTTTCGGCGTCGGCGCCGGCTTCACGCTTGACGAGTTCGCGCTCTGGGTCTATCTGCGCGACGTTTACTGGTCCGAGGAGGGCCGGTCGTCGTTTGACGCGGTCGTGATCGCGGCCCTGATCGGCGGGCTGGTCGTGCTCGGCCTTTCGCCCTTCGACCTCCCCAACAACGCCTCGTCGGTCAGCGCGATCACGATCGCGGTCGTCACCGCCGTCGTCCTGAGCGCGCTGGCGATCCTCAAGGGAAAGCCGCTGATGGGGCTGATCGGCCTGTTCGTGCTTCCGGTGTCGCTGGTCGGAGCCGTCCGGCTCGCGTCGCCCAACTCGCGGTGGGCGCGCCGTCGCTACGACCCGAGCGGGCGCAAGATGGCCCGCTCACAGGCGCGGTGGCGGCGGATCGAGGAGCGTCGGCGGTGGGTGGGCGACGCGATCGCCGGCACCCCCGGCACCCCCGGCACTCAGGCGGCGGCCGGCGCTCACGCTCCCGCGTCGGCCGGCACTGCGGCCCCGGGCAGCGCCAGCGAGCCGCCGCCGCCCTCGTCCTCAGACGACTGAGGTCACCCAGCTCGGGTCAAGGTCGCCGATCGACCGCGCTCCCGCCAGCGTCAACGCGAGCGACAGCTCGTCGACGAGCACCTTCATCGCGTGTGCTGCCCCGGCCGCGCCGCCTGCCCCCAGCCCGTACAGCAGCGCCCGGCCGGTCAGGCAGGCGCGCGCGCCCAGTGCCAGCGCGGTCACGATCTCGACCCCGCGACGGATCCCGCCGTCGATGTAGACCTCGACGTCGGAGCCAACTGCGTCGAGGATCTCGGTCAGCACGCTGATCGTCGATGGCGCCCGGTCGAGCTGCCGTCCGCCGTGGTTGGAGACGACCACCGCCGGCACTCCGAGTCGCGCGGCCTGGGCGGCGTCCTCGCCTCGCAGCACACCCTTGATCACGATCGGGCCGCCCCACTGCTCCTGCAGCCAGCTGACGTCGCACCAGCTCAGCGCCGGATCGAACTGGCGGTTGATCAGCTCACCGAGACTGACCCGCGTCCCGGGCTCGACGCCGCCGTGCAGCGTCGCCTGGGACAACACCCGCGGGTGGCGCAGGAACTCGGCGCTCCAGCGGGGGTGCCTGAGCCCCTCGGCCACCGTTCGCGACGTCACTCGCGGCGGCACGGTGAATCCGTTGCGCCGGTCGCGCTCGCGGGCTCCGGCGCGCGGCACGTCGACGGTCAGCACCAGGGCGCTGTAGCCGGTCTCCCGCGCGCGCTCCACCAGCGCCCTCGTCAGACCGCGGTCGCGGCCGACGTAGATCTGAAACCAGCGCGGCCCGTGACTCCCCCTGGCGACCTCCTCGAGGCTGCAGGAGCCGACCGAGGAGAGGATGTAGAGGCTCCCGGCGCCGTGAACCGCGCGCGCGATCGCCACCTCGCCCTCGTGATTGATCATTCCCGACATCCCGGTCGGGGCGCCCAGCACGGGGACGGCCACCGGGTGGCCGAGCACGGTCGTCGAGAGGTCGACGTCGTCGCCGCCCGGGAGCACCTTGGGACGGACGACGTACCGCTGCAGGTCGCTGCGGTTGCGAGCCAGCGTCAGCTCGTCCCCGGCGGCGCCGTCCATGTAGTCGAACACGGGCCGGGGCAGTCGTCGCTTGGCAACCGTCCGCAGGTCGTCGATCGTGACGCACCGCTCGGCGTTCGCGGCCGGGGAGAAGCGGCGCTGCGCGATCGATCTGGCGTTGCGCAGATCGCCCCAGATCTGCCGCGCGGTCATCCCGAGAAAGCCGCCCTCGCCGATCGCGTCTCCGTCACCGCGGCGCATTGCGGGAGGCTATCGGTCACCGCGATCGCCGGCCGGCGTCAGCTTGAACATCGTCGCGCCTGAGCCGGTGGCGGCTGAGCTGCGAGAGGCCCCAGCTGCCCACAATGTCGGTGCGCTCGCTGCCCGGCATGCGTAACGTGACAAATCCAGATCGCGACTTTGCGTTTGTCACCGAATGCAGGCACGGCCTGCGGATCGCGACAGATCGGACTCGGGCGTGCGGATTTGTCACGTTGTGCATGCCCGCCCCAGGGCAGCTCGCCTGACCGACGCGCGAGCGCCGGCGTTTCGAACCCGCCGTGAGGCCGGAGCCAGCGACAATGCGGGGTGTGGATGACCTCGACGAGGCCCGCTTTGCCCGCATGCGATGGAACGCCCCGCTGTCGGGTGACCACGCCGAGCTGCTGCTCGAGCGCCTCGACCTCGCGACCGCAAGTTCGGTCCTCGACCTCGGCTGCGGCTGGGGCGAGCTGTTGATCGCCGCCGTGCGGGCCGGCGGCGCGACGATCACCGGCGTCGGAGTCGATACCGCCTCGGACCTGCTGCAGCGCGGCCGTCAGCGGGCGGCGCAGGTGGGTGTCGCCGACCGCGTCCGGTTCGTGGAGCAGCCGGCGGAGAGCTGGACCGAGCCGGCCGATCGCGTGATCTGCATCGGCGCGACGCACGCCTGGGGCGACACCGCACACGCGCTGAGCGCGCTGGCGAAGGTGCTGGCGCCCGGCGGCCGGCTGCTGCTCGGCGAGGGCTACTGGGAGCAGCCGCCCAACGAGCGAGCGGCCGAGATCTTCGAGGGCGTCGAGCCACAGCCGGCACTCGTCGCGCGCATCCGGCGGATGGGCTGGCGGGTGCGTCAGGTCACGACGGCCGACCAGGCCGAGTGGGATGCATTCGAGTCCGACTGGCGGGCGGGCCGCGAGGATTGGGTAGCCGAGCACCGAGACGACCCGAGAGCGCCGGATGTGCAGGCTGAGCTCACCGAGCGGCTCGCCGAGTACCTGCAGGTCTACCGCGGCGTGCTCGGCTTCTGCTACCTGCTGCTCGACCGCCCGTAGCGCACCTAGCGGCCGATCCGCCGGCCCGGGTCAAACGCTGCCATCAGCGGGTCGGTCCGGCCGTCGAGGATCAGGCCGCTGAGCAGCTCGCCGGTCAGCGGCGCAAGCGTGATCCCGAGCGTCGCGTGTCCGGCGGCGACGTATAGGCCGGTCCGCCCCGGGACCGCGCCGATGTAGGGCATCCCGTCAGGCGACAGCGGACGCATCCCGGCCCAGTCGGCCGGCTCGGGCGGCATCTTCCAACCCGGCATCGCTCGCTGAGCGCCGTCGGTGATCGCTCGCAGCCGTCGCGGCGAGAGCGACAGTCCGCGCGCACCGAGCTCCAGCGTGCCCGACACCCGCACGCCGCCGTCAAAGACGCTGATCGCGACCTTCGGCTCCTCGAGGTACATCGGCCGCGACGGCCCGCTCTCGACTGAGCGGAACGTGCGGCTGTATCCCTTCGCGGCGGCGAGCCGGAGGCGAAAACCAAGCCGGCCAAGCAGCTCTGACGCCGCGACGCCGTTGGCGACCACGACCGCGTCGGCGAGCCACTCCCTGGCGCCGCTTGACAGTACCCACCCGGGGCCTGCCCGGGTCAGGGCGGTCACCGGCGTGTACTCGACCACGCCGGCGCCGAGCGACAGCAACCGTTCCTTGACGCCCGCGCTCAGCGTCTCGGGCCGCACGCGTCGCTCACCGCCGCCGACCAGGCCCGCCATGCAGCGGTCGCTGATCGCGGGCTCGAGTGCGACCATCTCGGCCCCGGTGACCCGCTCCATCGTCGGGTGCAGGCCGGCCTCGCGCAGCTCGGCCTCGACCGCCATCAGGTGCTCGAGCTCGGGCTGGGAGAAGGCCGGATACAGAAGCTCCTGTGGGTGCAGCTCGAACTCCACCCGCTCGGCGAGCCGGTCAAATGACTCCGGCGACCGCGCGCCGACCGCCAGCAGCGCGTCGAGTCCACGGCGGTAGGCCGGCCCGCGGCAGCTGAGCAGGAACAGCGAGACCCACTCGAGCATCGCCGGCGACACGGTCGGGCGGATCCAGAGCGGCCCGGACGGATTGACCAGCCACCGCAGCGATTGACCGATGACCCCCGGCGCGGGAACCGGAACCGCGAGCGACGGCGTGATCCAGCCCGCGTTGCCGGCCGAGGCACCGCGCCCGCAGAGGTCGCGCTCGAGCACCGTCACCTCCGCTCCGCGCGTGGCAAGCGACTCCGCAACGCACAGCCCGACGGCGCCGCCGCCGACCACGATGACCGAGGTCAAACTTCGAATCCGGTCGGGAACGGGTCGGTCGGGTCGAGCAGGTACTGGCCCATGCCCGTGATCCAGGCGCGACCGCTGATCTCCGGAATCACCCCCGGTCTGTCACCGACCGCGACCTCCTCGAGCAGCCGCCCGACGAACCGGCTGCCGATCACCGAGTCGTTGGTGAAGTCCGCTGCCAGCGCGAGCTCGCCGCGTGCGTGAAGCTGCGCCATCCGGGCTGAGGTCCCCGTGCCACAGGGCGAGCGATCGAGCCAGCCGGGATGGATCGCCGTCGCGCTGCGCGCGTCGGCGCCGTTCTCGCCCGGTTCGTGGAAGACAACGTGCTTGCAGCCGCTGATCGCCGGGTCGAGCGGGTGGACCGGGGGCCGCGCTGCCTGGATCGCATCGATGATCTCCAGCCCGCGGCCGATCAGCTCGTCGGCCTGCGCCTGGACGGGCCGCAGCCCGACCGAGGCCGCCGGGACAAGCGCATAGAAGTTGCCGCCGAACGCCATGTCGTAACTGACCGTGCCCAGCTCGCCGACCTCGACGGTCGCATCGAGCTCGGCCACGAACGCAGGGACATTGCGCAGCGTCACGCGCTCGGCGTGGCCATCGGTGACCTGCACGCGCACCTTCACCAGGCCGGCCGGCGTGTCGAGCGCGATCTCCGTCTCGGGCTCGGTGACCGTCACCATCCCGCACTCGACCAGCACCGTCGCGACGCCGATCGTGCCGTGGCCGCACATCGGCAGGCAGCCCGAGACCTCGATGAACAGCACGCCCCAATCTGCATCGGGTCGCGTCGGCGGCTGCAGAAAGGCCCCGGACATCGCCCCGTGGCCGCGTGGCTCTCGCATCAGCAGCAGGCGCAGGTGATCGAGGTTGCGCTCGAAATACACCCGGCGCTCCTGCATCGAATCTCCGGGCAGCATGCCGAGCCCGCCCGTGATCACCCTGGTCGGCATCCCTTCGGTGTGGGAGTCCACCGCCGAGAAGTAGCGCGAGGACCTCATCGTCAGGGCATCTTCGCGGCGATCACGCGGCGCTCGTGGGTCCCGACGCCAATTGTCCGCCCGTCGTCTGCGGTGACCTGAACCGCGAACCGCAGCTTGCGCCCATCGACGATCTCGTCGAGCCGTGAGTGCGCCGTGCACTTCGTGCCCTCGCCCGCCGCGCCGACGTGCTTGATGCAGACCTCGAATCCAACGCTCGCTGTGCCATCGTCGAGCAGTGGGTAGACGAGCCTCGCCGAGGTCCGCTCCATCATCGCGATCATCCCGGGCGTCGACAGGACCGAGAAGCCGAGCGTGCCGCCGACGTCGGTCAGCAGCGGACCCGCAACGTCGAACTCCTCGGACCTCTCGATTCCAGCCTTCAGCACTGACACGGGCGACAAGGCTAACCGGCAGCGGACGCGTTCGCCCCGCAGCCGTCAACATGGGTGTGGTGCAAGCCGACGACCTCTACGGCCTGCCGCTCGACGAGTTCATCGCCAAGCGGGGCGAGCTCGTCAAGACCATGCGAGCCGATGGCCGCCGCGACGAGGCGGCAACGGTCGCCGCGCTGCGAAAGCCGTCTGCCGCCGCCTGGGCGGTCAACCAACTCGTCCGCGGCCAGGGCAAGGCGATCGCCGATCTGTTGGCCGCCGGCGATCAGCTCAGCGACACCCAGACGGAGGTGCTCGGCGGCCGTCAGGACGCGGCAGCGCTGCGCGACGCGGTCGCGCAGGAGCGCGCGGCTGTCGACAAGCTGACCGAACTCGCCCGCGGCCTGCTCACCTCAGGTGGTAACGAGCTGAGTCCGGTGGTGGTCGAGCGGGTCGCCGAGACGCTGCATGCCGCCGCGCTCGATGAGCAGGCACGTGCCGCGGTCGCCGACGGGCGGCTCGAGCGCGAGCTGCGCCATGTCGGCCTCGGGGGCGGGTCTGCCGCCGCGGCGGGCCCCGCGTCCCACAAGAAGGCCGCCAAGCCCAAGGCCGCCAAGCCCAAGGCCGCCAAGCCCAAGGCCGCCGAGCCCGAGGCCGCCAAGCCGAAGGCCGCCCCGCGCGCCGACCCCAAGACGGCCGACCGTGCCCGCACCGAGGCACGCCGCGCCGCGCGGATCGCCGAGGCCGAGACCCGCCGCCATGCCGACCGCGCCGGCCGCGCGCTCAAAATTGCCCAGGAACGCCAGCAGCGCGCCGTCCGGGCGCTCGAGGAAGCCGAGCAGGCGCTCGACGAGGCGACCAACGAGGCAAGCGCCGCCGACGACGCGCACGCCAGTGCACGCGAGGAGCTCGACGCGCTCTGACGGCGCCCGCCGAGCTGTCTACGGCGCGAGCCGCTCGATTGTCCAGCGGCCGCCCGGCTGGAGGGTGTACACGAGCCGGTCGTGGAGCCGGTCGTCGCGGTGTTGCCAGAACTCATACCGCTGCGGCGAGAGGCGGAACCCGCCCCACGCGGACGGGAGCGGCAGCTCGGCGCCCTCGTAGCGCTCGGTGATCTCGCGCACGCGCTGCTCGAGCTCGTCGCGATGTTCGATCACCTGGCTCTGAGGCGACGCGAGCGCGCCGATCTGGCTGCCCCGCGGGCGGCGGCGGATGTACGCCTCCGATTCCTCCGCCGGGACTCGCTGGACCGGTCCCTCGATCCGGATCTGGCGGCCGAGCGGATCCCAGTAGAACAGCAGCGCCGCCTGCGGGTTTACCTGCAGCTCGCGGCCCTTGCGGCTCTCGTAGTTGGTGAAGAACACAAACCCGCGCTCGTCATAACCCTTGAGCAGCACCATCCGCACCGAGGGCGCTCCAGCGGACGAGCTGGTCGCAACCGCCACGGCGGTCGGCTCGCGCAGGATCGTCTCGCCTGCCTGCGCCAGCCAGACGGCGAACTGGCGCAGCGGGTCGGGGTCGACGTCCTGCTCTCGCAGCGGGGGCGCGCTCTCGGACACGGCGAGCATTATCCGCCTGGCGAGCACGGCGTGATGCCAGCCATCTCGGGCCGCCACAATAATCGGGTGTCCAACGAGGTCGCCAGCAGAGGAGGAAAGTGAGCTCGCCGATGTTCGACCATGACGAGCGGCTGGCAGAGATGCTGCTCGACTACAGTCGCCGCCGGGTCGCGCTGCACCCGGTGCCGCTCGGGTACGGGGTGGCTCGTGCGCCCGGTCCCGACACGCTCGCGGGCCTCCTCTCCGAGGACGGCAACGATCCTGCCCACGTGCTGAATCTGTTCGCGCGCCAACTCGTGCCGTCGTTCATTCCGGCAGACAGCCCGGCCTATCTCGCGTTCATCGCCCAGGCGCCAACTCCGGCCTCACGCCTGTTTGACATGACCGTCTCGGCAGGCTCACTGAGCTGCACGCACTGGTTTGAGTCAGCCGGTGCCGTCGCCGCCGAGAACCAGACACTGCGGCTGCTCGCCGATCTCGCCGGACTGCCGCCGCAGGCGGGAGGGTGCTTCGTGTCGGGTGGATCGGCGGCAAACCTGTCGGCGCTGGCGGTGGCCCGGGAACACCGCCAGTCACGGTTTGATCCCAACGGCAAGCGCCCGCGGATCGCGGTCAGCGCAGAAGCCCACGCATCGGTCGCGATCGCGTTCAAGGTGCTCGGCGTCGACGCGCTCCAGGTCCCGACCGACGACCACCGGTTGACGGGCGCCGGGCTCGCACAGGCGCTGGCGCAGGACCCCGATCCCGACAACGTGATCGCCGTCGTCGCAACCGCGGGCACCACCAACGCCGGCCTGATCGATGATCTCGCCGGCGTCGCCGAGGTGGCGCGGTCGGCCGGGTTGTGGCTCCACATCGATGGCGCGTACGGTGCCGCGGCCCTGTTCGTGCCCGAAATGCGCGAGCGCTTCGCCGGCATCGAGCACGCCGACTCGCTCGTGATCGACCCGCACAAGTGGCTGTTCGCGCCGTACGACTGCGGCGCGGTGATCTACCGCGAGCCTGAGCAGGCCCGCGAGACATTCGCCCAGCAGGCCTCCTACCTCGACGTGCTGACCGACTCCGATGGCTGGAATCCCTGCGAGTACGCGTTTCACCTCACGCGGCGGCCGCGCGGGCTGGCGCTCTGGTTCTCGCTCGCCGTCCACGGCGTGCGCGCCTACCGGGAGGCGATCGAGTCGGTGCTCGAGACGGCCAGAGCGACCGCCGAGCTGATCGAGGAGCTGCCCTACCTGGAGCTGATCCGCGAGCCCGAGCTGTCGGTCGTCCTGTATCGCCGCGACGGATGGGACGACGGCGACTACGAGGCCTGGGCGCAGCGGCTGTTCGCCGACCAGATCGCGTTCATCGCCACCACCAGGTGGGAGGGTTCAACGGTCGCGCGACTCGCGTTCGTGCACCCGAACACGTCGCTGGAGCTCGTCCGGACGATCCTGCAGGCGATGGAGTAGCGATGGCGGGTGAGAGCAACCGGCGCGGCTTCCTGCGCGAGCTGGGCATGCAGGTCGCCCGCGGAGCCGGCGAGCTGCTCGACCAGGCGCAGTCGGCAACCGAGGCGATCAGGTACGACGAGCCGGCCACCGATCTCGCCCCGAGCCCGTCGCGGGCGTTGCCCGCTGACGTACCCAACCGCTGCGCCGCTTTGGACGACGTCTGCATGCTCGTGCAGGAAACCGGCCTCGATCGGCACCTCGAGGCGGTGCTGGCGCTCTGCCGCTGGAGTCTGCGACTCAACCCGCCCTCGGGGCACACGGCGCAGCCCACCGACCCGGCCGTGGCCACCGCCGATGCGTCGCCCGATCTCGAGCGCTGCGTCGTCGAGCTCAACCTCGAGCGAGTCGCCGAGCTCGGGCAGCCGGGCCTGCTTCCCGGCGTCGGCCTGCTCGGTCTGTTCGTTGGCGAGCCTTCGGCGCCCGCAGACGCCTTCCGCGAGTACCCAAGAGCTTGCTCGGCGCTGTGGTCACCCACTCCGGCGCCGGCGATCCCCGCGGCGGTCGCGGCCGGCATCACGCTCGAGCTCGGGCCCGAGCTGACACTGCCGCGGGTTTGGGCGGACTCGGTCGGCGACCTCGAGCTCGACGAGCACGAGATGCGCGGCTGGGAGGACCTGCGTCACCGGCTGGCCGGGATCCAGGGGGTCGTCCCGTTCGACGGGTTCGACGAGCCCCAGTCCCTGCATCGTCTGTTGGGCTATCCAGACGAGCGCCAGGGGAACATGCCGCTCGCGAGCGAGATGCTCTCCCAGGGGATCGATCTCGCTGACGTGCCGGCAGTCGCCCACCCTCGCGCGGACGAGTTCGTGGCGGGCGCGGAGCGATGGCTGCTGCTGGCCCAGCTCAGCGACGATGACCGGCTGGGCTGGTCATGGGGCAGCCGCGAGCAGCGGCTCTACATCTGGATCCACGAGAAGCAGCTCGCAGCAGGGGACTTCACCAACGTTCGCGCGTTCGTCCAGTAGCCGCTCTGGCTACCAGGCGCGCCGCGCGCGGGCCGCTTCGAGGATGTAGCCGAACAGCGAAATCGGCGCCATCACGAACTGGTAGCAGAAGAAGTAGAACAGCCAGCCGCGACGGTTCTGGCGGACCTTCAGGTGGACATCTGAGAACACCTTCTGCTGGTGGAAGTACATGACCCCGCCCAGGAGCGCGTTGAGCGGCAGCACCAGCAGCGTCATCGGCCCGACGATCGCGAAATTGCCGGTCAGCGCGAGCAGCACGCCCGGGATGAACGCGAGCGTGAAGCAGGCGTCCAGATACGGAAACACGAAGTTGCCCGCGACCGAGTGCGAGTAATAGTCAAAGCGCTTGATCAGCCCGATGCCGTGGTCGCGCAGCCCCTCGATCATCCCCCGTGCCCACCGTCGCCGCTGGCGGGCGAATGCCCCCCACGTCGTCGGGACCTCGGTGAACGCGACCGCTGTCGGCTCGAACACGCTGCGGCCTCCCTGGTAGAGCATCCTCCAGGTAAGCACGATGTCCTCGCCGATCCGGTTCGGCCAGCCGCCGGCGAGCTTCAGCGCTGTCGTGTCATAGACGCTGAACGCCCCCTGCGCCACCAGCGTTCCCTGCAGCAGCGCCTGCGCGCGCTTGACCGATGCGATCCCGAGGAAGTAGTCCCACTCCTGCGCACGCGTGAGCAGGTTGTCGCGCGAGTTGCGGACCAGCACGGACCCAGCCACCGCGACCGTGTCCGGCGGCGAGACCAGCAACCGCGCGACCGCGTTCTTGAGCGAGTACGGCATCAGCAGGGTGTCGGCGTCGATCGTTGACACGAGCGGTGCGTGCACCGTCGCCAGGGCCGTGTTGAGCGTGTTCGCCTTGCCGCCGTGATCGGCCTCGATCATCCGCACGCGTGGTTCCCGAGCCGCGTACGCGGCGACGATCTCCCGCGTGCGGTCGGTCGACCCGTCGTCGGCGACGACGACGTCGAACTCCTCGGGGTAGTCGGACGCGAGCGCGTAGTCGAGCGTCTCGGCGATCGACTCCTGCTCGTTGAAGGCCGCCATCATCAGCGTCACGTGCGGGAAGTCCAAGTCGTAGCGAAGCTCGCGCGGGCGGTCGAGCAGGATCGAGCTCAGCAGGTGGATGTTCAGGTAGCCGGGGATCAGCGCGATCCCGGTGATCACGGCGATCGCGAGCGGCAGCGAGATGTCGGCGCCGAGTGACTCCATCCACTTGCGCGACACCCACAGCGAGAACAGCAGCCACGCAAGGCCGGCGATCATCGTCAGCGCGACGCGCGCCTTCAGCGGAATGTAGAACTTCCGCCACTGCGCGGGGGCGGGAGGTGATGGGTGGTCGGCCCGGGGTGTCCCGCGCCCGGAGGGGGTGTCGGTCTGCGCGCCGGGCAACTCGGTATCCCAAACAGGCGACTTGCTGTCCAGCGGTGCCATGGGCCTCCGTCTCTTTCTCGTCCGAACGCGTATCGACTGGGTCCCGTGCGTGCTCAAGAAATCGGGCGATTCCCGGACGGAAGTCCGGCTAAGGTCCGTTCACAGTGCCCCGTCGCAACCGCGTCACCCCGCTCAGCGAGCTGATCGCCGATCCGGCACGCGGGCTCGTGTATGGCAACCGCGGCTGCCTGCATGACGATGCCGGTGCAATCCGCCGCCGCTACAACACCAAGCGGTGGATCTCGTGCCGCCTGCAGTTCCGCGGCTGGCAGCGCGAGCAGCTGATGGCTCCGGGGAAGTTCACCGAGCTGTTCTTCCTCGACGAGGCGACCGCCTTCGCCGCCGGCCACCGTCCCTGCGCTCTGTGCCGTCGCGAGGACTACAACCGGCTGCTCGCGGTCTGGGCTGGCCTCCATCCCGGCCAACGAGGCGCCGACGAGATCGACGCACAGCTTCACGACGAGCGCGTGGACCCGGTCACCCGCTCACAGCTTCGCCGTCCGGTGGCGCTCGATCAGCTTCCCGACGGCGCGTTCGTGCTCACCGACGGCATGCCCTGGCTCGTGCTCGGGCCCGAGCTGCTGGCCTGGAGCCCCGCCGGCTACCGCGAGCGGCGGCCGCGACCAGCAGGTGGCGAGGTGGAGCTGATCACGCCTCCGTCACTGGTGGCGGTGCTGCGCGCGGGGTGGAGTCCGGTCGTGCCACTGCTGCACCCCTCAGCCGCCTAGTGCTGCGGGGCCACGGCACCAATGGCTTGCCGATCTCCCACTGGTGCCCGAACGGGTCCTCGATCCGCCCCAATAGCCACCCGTGCTCCTCGGTGACCGGGTAGACCTCGGTCGCCCCGGCCACGACCGCCTGCCGGGCGGCGGCGACCGGATCCTCGACCACCAGCAGGATCCTGGTCGTCGTCCCCGACAGGGTCTCGGGGCTGTGGTGCAGGTGCTCGGGCGACTCGTCTGAGACCCAGAAGGTCGCCCCATCGACTGACAGCTGCGAGACCACGGCCTCGTGCTCGTCGGTGCCCCCGACCCGATACTCCTCGACGGCGCCGAACGCGCGCTTGTAGAACTCGACCGCCGCACGGCCGCCGCGGACCGACAGCTGAGGGATCACGCGCGTGTCGGTCACAGCTCGCGATGGTAGGCGCGGTTGTGCTCGTGGAGCTTTGCGTCGGTGCCGAGGAACGCGTGCTTTGACATGTCGGGGCTGAAGCGGCTCGCCGGCGGCGTCCGTCCGAGCGCCTCGGCGAGGCTGCGAATGTGGTGCGCGCCCGCGCCGCAGCAGACGCCCAGGTAGTTGACGCCGAGCCGATCGGCGGCACGCCCGAACTCGGCGATCTCGTAGCGGTTGCAGGTGAACGGATCGAGTGCGGTCGGGAACGGCCGGTCCTCCGCGAGCTGCGGGTCTTGCAGCGACTGCATGCTGGGCGACTGCGCCGTGGTCCGGTAGGGCACCGGCAGCGCCGCGACGTGCACATCGACCGCGGCACGGATCCGCTCGATCAGCGGCAGCATCGTCAGCGGACCGCGGATGCAGTTGAGCCCGACCACGTCGGCGCCCGCGTCGGCCAGCTGCCGGCAAGCATCCTCGGGGCTGACGCCGTCCCGGGTCTCCTCGGCCTGGTGGATCGCGAGCGTCGTCACGGCGGGTAGCCCGGCCGCCTTGATCGCCTCGAGCGCGAGCAGCGCCTCGCCGACGTACGAGAAGGTCTCGGCGACCACGTAGTCGACGCCGCTCTCGGCGATCCACCCGATCTGCTCGTCGAACATCCGTCGTACGGCCAGCTCGGACTCGGCGTCGGGCGCATACGCGGTCGTGTTGCAGAGGTCTCCGGCGGCGAGCGTCCCGGTCTCGTGCGCCACCCCGACGGCGAGCGCCAGCGCATCGCGGTTGAGCGGCTCGAGCAGGTCCTCCTTGCCGATCACGCGAAGCTTCTCGCGGTGGCCGTAGTAGGTGAACGCGAGCACGACGTCTGACCCGGCGTGCACCAGCTCCTCGTGCAGCGAGCGGACCAGATCGGGGCGCTCGAGCACGATCTCGGGCACGAACGCTCCCGCCTGCAGGTAGCCGCGACGTTCGAACTCGAACACGTAGCCCTCGGCGCAGATCACGCTGCCGCTCTCCAACCGCTCCAGCAGGCCCGGGGTCATCGCCCCTGGTTATACGCCACCGGCTGACACACTCATCAACCGATGTCCCGTGACCTCGATTGGGACGGGTGCTACAACGTCCGCGATCTGGGGCGGATCCCGACCGCGGGCGGCGGCTCGATCCGCTGGGGCGCGGCCGTCCGTGCTGACTCGCTGCACAAGCTGACCGCCTCCGGCTGGGCGCAGCTCGTCGCCCACGGCGTCCGGACCGTGATCGATCTGCGCAACGACTTCGAGTGCGTTCCCGATGTCGCTCAGCGCCCGGACGCGGTCTCCACCGTTCACCTGCCGCTCGACGGCTTCGACGACCGCGAGTTCTGGGATCCGATCGTCGCCGGCCCACAGTTCGGGACCCCGATCTACTACCGCGACCATCTCGAGCGGATGCCGTCGCGCAGCGCCTCGGTCGTGGCGGCGGTCGCCCGTGCGGGTCCCGGCGCGGTCGCGTTTCACTGCGTCGGCGGCCGTGACCGGACAGGTCAGATCGCGATCCTGCTGCTTGCCCTGTGCGGCGTCGGCGCCGATCAGATCATCGCCGACTACGAGCTCAGCGATCCCCGGCTGGCGCCGATGTGGGCGGCCGACGGCGGTCCCGACCAGGCGGCGGTCAACGCGCGCTTTCTCGCCCACCGCCGCACGAGCGCCGCCGAGCTGATCGCCTCGCTGTTGGCCGCGCTCGACGTCGAGCGCACGCTGCGCGACGCAGGCCTGACGGACGCCGATCTGCGCGCGCTCCGGGCCCGCCTGCTCGGCGATCAGTAGTTGTAGAAGCCCTGCCCGGCCTTGCGGCCGTGGTGACCTGAGACCACCATCCGCTTGAGCAGCGGCGGCGGCGCGTACTCGGGCCGCTTGAACTCCTCATACAGCGAGTCGCAGACCGCATACAGGACGTCGAGCCCGATGAAGTCACACAGGGTCAGCGGCCCCATTGGGTGACCGCACCCGAGCCGCATGCCCTCGTCGATGTCCTCGCGCGACGCGAACCCGTCCTCATACATCCGCACCGCCGCCATCAGGTAGGGGACCAGCAGCATGTTGACGATGAACCCAGAGCGGTCCTTGGTCCGGATCGCCCGCTTGCCGATTTTGGTCGCGAACGCCTCGGCGCGCTCGACGGTTTCGGCGGCCGTGTCGAGCGCGACGACCACCTCGACCAGCTTCATCACCGGCACCGGCGAGAAGAAGTGCAGGCCGATCACGCGCTCGGGCCGCTGAGTCCATGCCGCCAGCTCGGCGACCGGGATCGAGGACGTGTTGGAGGCCAAGAACTGCGCGCGGGGCAGTTCCTTGTCGAGTTGTGCGAACAGCTTGCCCTTGACCCGCGGATCCTCGGTCACCGCCTCGACCACCGCGTCGACGTCGTCGAGGTCCTC
Organism: uncultured Solirubrobacterales bacterium; assembly: GCA_963770885.1. GTDB lineage: Bacteria > Actinomycetota > Thermoleophilia > Solirubrobacterales > Solirubrobacteraceae > Palsa-465. Next base: position 823,730 of record CAVYRI010000012.1, read on the forward strand.
GAACGTCGTCGTGTAGTGGATCCGTTCGATCAGCGCGTCGCCGTCCTCGCGGTTCAGCTTGCCGCGCGAGACCGCTCTGGCGACCGACGTGTCCAGTGACGCGCGCGAGCGCTCAAGCGGCGCCTGCTCGGGCTCGTACACGGTTGCGTGCAGTCCGGCCGCAGCCGCCGACTCCGCGATCCCCGAGCCCATGAAGCCGCCGCCCACCACCCCGATTCGAGAAAAGTCGTTCATCGGCCGCAGTCTTTCAGCTTTCGGGCTCGAAGCTCAGCCGTGCTCCGGTCTGATGACCTTCGGCCGTGAAGGTCGCGGTCGCGCGGTTGAGTGCGAACCAGATCGACTCGCCGTCCTCGGTCGTCACCCGCAGCCGCCGGCCGTCGGGATCGACGGTGTCGACGGTCGCTTTGACGGTGGCGCCGAGGAAGATCACCCGGACCGCGCCGCCGACGGTTGGCATCGCTCGAAGCGCCACGGCACGAGTGATAGCAAGCGATTCTTGGCACGGCGCGCGTCAATCGCCGCGGCGACCCGCTAGCTTGCGCCGCCGATGAGCATCACGGTTGTAGGTTCGATCGCCTTTGACGCGGTCCAGACGCCGTTCGGCGCCCGCGAGCGGATGCTGGGCGGCGCGGCGACGCACTTCGCGCTCGCCGCCTCGTTCTTTGACCACGTGCGGATCGTCGGCCCGGTCGGCGATGACTTCGGTGACGCCGAGTTCGCCGTGCTCGCGACCCGCGGCTCCTCGATCGACGACGTCGAGCGCGTCGCCGGCGGCAAGACCTTCTTCTGGAAGGGCAGCTACGGCTGGGATCTCAACACCCGCGAGACGCTCGACACCCAGCTCAACGTGTTCGAGCACTTCCAACCGAAGCTGTCGGGGGAGTCCTGTGACTGCGACGTGCTGTTTCTGGCCAACATCCAGCCCGGCCTCCAGCTCGAGGTCCGCAAGCAGTGCTCGGCCGCGCGGTTCGTAGCGCTGGACTCGATGAACCTGTGGATCGACATCGCCCGCGACGAGCTGCTCGAGGTGATCTCTCGGGTCGACTGTCTGGTCCTCAACGACGAGGAGCTGCGCCAGCTGACCGGCCGCCCGAACCTGATCTCGGCCGCCCGTGAGCTGCTGACCCTCGGACCGCGGATCATCGTCGCCAAGCAGGGCGAGTACGGCTCGGCGCTGATCACCGAGCAGGAGTTCTTCGCGCTGCCCGCCTACCCACTCGAGAACGTGATCGACCCGACCGGCGCCGGCGACACCTTCGCCGGCGGCTTCGTCGGCTACATCGCGCGCCATCTCGACGCCGGCCTGACCAGCGCGGTGCTGCGCAACGCGATGGCGTACGGGACCGCGCTGGCGTCGTTCAACGTCGAGGGGTTCGGAACCGAGTGCGTCAGCGGGCTGCGCGCCGACGCCGTCATCGAGCGCGTCAATGACCTGTGGGGCTTTGCCAACTTCGAGCACGTAGCCGTCGAGCTGGTCGGGTAGGCATTTCGATCACTCCGGCGGAGGGTGCCGGAGCGCGCCGATGACCCCGGTCGCGAACAGCGCCAGCACCAGGATCGACACCGCGTCGAGTGCGTTGATCCCGTTGTTGATCGCATCGAATACGGTCAGCACCGCCAGCAGAGCCATGAACAGCAGCGCGATCGCGAGCACGATCTGGCGCATCACACGACCCTGGTCGGGGGCAGCGGCTTGCGATTGCTCGCCAGCAAGCGGATCGTCAGCGCGCCGAGTGCGAACGCGACCGCCTGGCCGGCGAACGCGGCCCAGTCGGTCAGCCCGGTGGCGCTGAACGCGGCCTGCATCGCGAACCACAGCACGAGCAGCACGACCGCCGGCACCTCGATCACGGTGAACAGCAGCGGGATCACGACCAGCGTGATCACCCGTGCCCCGTGGTAGATGACGGTGTAGGCGCCGAGGATCGCGGCGATCGCCCCGGCTGACCCGAACGTGACCGCGCTCGCGTTGGGCTCGATCAGGAGCTGGACGCCGAGCGCCGCAAACGCGCCGGCGAAGAAGAAGACGACGAACTTGACCGCTCCCATCGCGTCCTCGATCGTGTTGCCGAAGATCCACAGAAACAGCATGTTCCCTACGAGCTGGACGATCGACGACTGCAGAAACATCGCCAGGACCGCCCCGAACGTCTGATCGGGGCCGCTGATCAGCGAGCCGCCCTGCGTGACCGCGACGATGTAGACCACCAGATTGCCGACGATCAGCGCCAGCGTGACCAGCGGCATCACGTCGGTGGGGATGTTGTCCTTGAACGGGATCACGTCGCCGGGGAGCTTATGGATTGGGCGGCCCGACGCCGGCCGGCCGAATGCCCACCAACGCGGGTGTGGTGCGCGGTGTCTCGGGGACGCGGGAGAGCTGCGCGGCGGCGCCGGGCTACGCCAGGCCGACCGGCGAGCCGACCGCCGTGATCCGCCACGGCTGCGAGGCCTCGCCGTCGAGCGTCATCGTCCACCGCTCGGTGAAGCTGCTCGCACGCGACCGGCTGCCGGCCAGCACCGCGGTCGTGTCGCGGTCCTCGAGGTAGCGTCGGCCGGTGAGGTCGACCTCGATCGTCATCGTCGGTGGCTCGGCGCCGGCGTCAAGGCCAACGATCCGGATCCGGTTGACGACCGGGCCGCGGACAACGAGCCGCGTACGGCCGCTGGCATCGCCGCCGTACAGGAGGTCCTTGGTCACCGCCGGCGTCGCGATTCGCCGTAGCTTGTTGTCGTCGCCGTCGACCGCCTCCGCCCACGCCTGCACAGCGCGCCGCGCGGCGATCTCGAGCACGTCTGGAGCGAACCGGCCGTCGGCCAGGCTGAGGTCGTTGGCGGCCGCGTGCGCGTCGCCGTCGAACTGCAGGTCGGCGACCTCGGAGACCTTGGTCCCGGCAGGTACCGCATCCTGGACGGCGGCCTCGACCATCGCCTCATCGCGCATCCCGCGCTCGTCGGCCCACGGCGTCGAGACGATCTGCTCGTTGAGCGCGTGCTTGCCCTCGGCGCCCTGCTCGATCGAGATCAGGACCCAGTGGCTGCCGCGCCGGGCGAGCGTCCAGTACTCGCGGATCCGGGTCGTCTCGCCAAGCCGGCCGGTGCGCTTGAGGTGGCGGCCGTAGCTGTCGATCACGTAGTCCTTCAGCCGCGCGTCGATCTTGACCACGACGCGGTCATTCTCGCGATCGCCCTTGTGGGTCAAGCCGACGTACTCGATCGACGGCTGGCCGATCGGCTCGACGTGGTTGCGCCATCCGCGGCGATCGAAGTCATCGAGCCGGCGCTCCCATTCGGCCATCAGGTCCGAGCCGACGAGCCCGCGCAGGTGCACTCGATCCTCGGCATCCCACGCCTTCTGGATCTCGAGGAACAGGTTGGTCGCTGTCTGCCTGACCTGGTCGGGCGCGAACTCGGGGTCGTCCTCGGCCGCCTCGGCCGCGGCGAGCTCGACGCGCCGCTCGCGCTGCGAGGTGCGGTGCTTGCCGCCGCTGCGCTGGGCGGCCCGCTCGGCCCAGTTGGCCTGCATCTTCGGGAGCACCCGGGTGACCAGCCAGTAAATGATCGCGAGCGCGATCAGGACCAGCGCGCCGAGCCCGTGGCCGAGCAGCGCGATATGGAACAGGAGGTCGAGGACGATGTAGATCGCAAACCCACTCCCGCGGCCACCGCCACCACCACCGCCGCCGCCGCTGAAGCCGGCCGAGCCGCCGCCAGCGCCGGCGAATGCCGTCGGCGCGAAGATCAGCGCGAGTGCGAGCACCAGCAGCGCGATCAGGAATATGCGTTTGCGTGTCATGCGATCTCCCTAAGCGGTCCAGCGCCGGGCTCGCTCTGGGCGACGTGCTGGTCGGCGTGATAGCTCGACCGCACAAGCGGACCTGCCGCAACGTGTTCGAAACCGAGCGCGTAGGCGGCCCGTTCGAGCTCGGTGAACTCGTCCGGGTGCCAATAGCGCACGATCGGTAGGTGTCTTTCGGTTGGGCGCAGATACTGGCCGACGGTCAGCACCTGGACGTAGCTCTCGCGCAACTGGCCGAGCGCGTCGACCATCTCCTCAAACGACTCCCCGAGCCCGACCATCAGTCCAGATTTGGTGGTGACGTCGTCACCGGCGTACTCCTTGGCGTTGCTCAGGACCCGCTTTGACCGCTCCCAGGTCGAACCGCGGCGCGCCACCGGGTAGAGGCGCGGGACGACCTCGACGTTGTGGTTGAAGACGTCCGGCCGCTCGGCGATCACCTTGGCGAGCGGCATCTCGGCGCCGCGGAAGTCCGGCGTCAGCACCTCGACCTTGGTGTTCGGTGACTGCTTGCGGATCTGGCGGATCACGCCGACGAAGGCCGAGGCGCCGTAGTCGGGCAGATCGTCGCGGTCGACGCTCGTGATCACCGCGTGGCGCAGGCCCATCTTCGCGATCGACCGCGCCACCCGGGCCGGCTCGAGCGGGTCATTCCAGGTCGGCTTGCCGGTCTTGACGTTGCAGAACCCGCACCGGCGCGTGCAGGTGTCCCCGAGGATCATGAACGTGGCGGTCCCCCGCTGCCAGCACTCTCCGATATTCGGGCAGGCCGCCTCCTGGCAGACCGTGTGCAGATTCTCCTCGGCGATCAGGTTCTGCAGCTGGCGATAGCGCGGCCCGCCTGGCGCTGGGACCTTGAACCACGGGGGCTTGCGGCTCTTGTGGTCGATCACATCCGGCCCGAGCACGGTCAGCACGTCAGAGATCCCACCGGGATTGGCGCGCGACCGGGTGGAAAGTGGGCGCTCAGACACTCCTACAAGGCTATCGCGGCTAAAACCTCACCTCGTAAGCACTGATGCGTATGCACCCTCAGCGGGTGATGCACGGCTGCCGTGGCGAGGTTCCTCCTCGCCGCCCGTTCTGGCCAGGTTTTACCGTCGGCCACCGCGGAGACTATGTCGCGAACAACGCGACGAAGGCGGGGCGGCCCGCCAACCGCAGAGTGACCGTGAGCCATCACGCCGCCTCCGGCTGGCGCTGGCCTCTTCGTCTTACCATGTCCATCGGATACCAGCGCCGCGCTGACGCCCTGAGGCGGCTCAGACACCCTCATATACCCGCGTCCGAGGCCGTAAACGCCATCAATGAGACATCGCCGAGTCCGGTGAGAGCCGGGTCCGTTGGCGATCTTGTGCGCATAGCGCCCAAATCACGAACGATCTCCGTTCCTCACTCCGTTGGTGATCTTGCTCGCTATTCGACGAAGATCGCCAACCCACTGTCGCGAAAGTGCAAACGTGCCCGGCGGCGCTCAGGCAGGCGTGAGCACGCCGCCGACCGCGGCCCGCAGCCGCGACGCGGAGACGATCCGCTGTCGGCGCTCGAGCGCGCGCGCCACCTCGTAGGCGGCGCGCTTGCGCAAGCACCGCATCACACTCGCGCTGCGACCGGTCTCGCGAATCAGCGACGTCATCTGGACCCCGTCGAGCCCGCACGGCACGACCCACGAGAATGGCTGCAGGTCGTTCTCGACGTTGATCGCCCATCCGTGCGTGGTCACCCCGCGAGCGACGTGGACACCGATCGACGCGATCTTGCGCTCCCCGACCCACACCCCCGTGTAATCGGGCCCGTCCTCCGGCCGCGCCCGCGCATCGGAGATCCCCTCCAACCGCAGCGCCGACACGATCCCGCGTTCGAGCGTGCGCACGTACTCGACCACGTCGTCGACCGCCACGACCGGATAGCCCACCAGCTGGCCGGGGCCGTGGTAGGTGACCTTGCCGCCGCGGTCGACATCGACGATCTCGATCCCCTGGGCGCGATACCACTCCTCGCCCATCGGCAGCTCGCCCGCAACCGAGCGCCGGCCGCGCGTGTAGACCGGCGGGTGTTCGAGCACGAGCATCACGTCGGGCACGGCACCGGCCTGGCGGGCCGCGCGGACCTGCTCCTGCAGCGCGAGCGCCGAGCGGTACTCGACCGTGCCCAGCTGGCAGACCCAGAGCTCCGGCGTCACCTGCCCTCCAGCTCGCTCTTGAGCGTTGCCAAGAACTGGGCCGAGAGCGCGCCGTCGAGCGCGCGGTGATCCCAGCTGAGGCCGAGAATCGTCATCGGGCGGATCGCGATCGAGTCGTTGCCATCCGCGTCGGTGACCACCACGGGGCGCTTGACCACCGCCTCGAAGTCGAGGATCCCGACCTGCGGCTGGTTGATGATCGGCGTCGCCATGATCGAGCCGTACTGGCCCGGGTTGGTGATCGTGAACGTGCCGCGCTGGACGTCGTCTGGGGTCAGCTGACGCTCACGGGCACGGGTGGCGACCTCGCGGATCCGGGCCGCGAGCCCCTCCTCGGACAATTCGTGCGCCTTGTGGATCACGGGGACGATCAGCCCGTCGTCACCGAGTGAGACGGCGATCCCGAGGTTGACGTCGCTCACGCGCGAGTAACGGTCGCCATCGAGCCACGCGTTGAGCGCGGGGTGCTCGCGCAACGCGGCGATCGTCGCCCGCGCGACGAACGCCAGCGCCGTGACGCCGAGCTGACGACGGACGGTCTCGACGCGGCCCATGTCGACCTCGATCCAGGTCGTGCAGGTGGCCGCCGTGTCGAGCGAGTGCTTCATGTGCTCGCCGATCTTGCGGCGCATCCGAGACAATCCCTCGCCTGACACGGCCTGCGGCTCAGGGTCGGGCCGGTAGGGGCTCTCGATGTGCAGCGGCGCCTCGGCTGCCGCGGCGTGGCCATTGCCCTCCACCAGCGCCATCACGTCCTGCTTGCGCACCCGGCCGCCCCGGCCGGTGCCGGGGACGCCGTCGAGGTCGATCCCGTGCTCGGCTGCGATCCGCTGGACGACGGGGGAGTACCGCCGGCCTGCGGCCGGCCGATCTGGTTTGGCTTCCGGGGCCGCCACGGGCTCGCGCTCGGCCTCGGACTCGGACTCGGGCTCGGTGCGGACTCGGGCTCGGGCTCGGCCGCGGGCGGCGACGGCCCAGCAGCGGCACCGTTCCCAACAGCAATCCGCGCCAGCACGACGCCGACATCGACGGTCGTATCGACCTCGACCAGGATCTCGGCCACCACGCCGGACACGGGCGCCGGCAGCTCGGTATCGATCTTGTCGGTCGAGATCTCGCAGATCGTCTGCTCGGCCTCGATCCGGTCTCCGACCTCGACGCGCCAGGCGATGATCGTGCCCTCGGCCACCGAGACGCCCATCTGCGGCATCGTCACGTCAACGAGCGTGTCAGTACGCAAGGAGCTCACGGCAAGCCTCCTTCACGCGGTCGACGCCGGGCAGGACAGCCTGCTCGAGCGGGGGCGAGAACGGGATCGGGACGTCTGGCGTCGCGACGCGCACCACGGGTCCGTCGAGGTCCTCGAAGCCCTTCTCGGCGATCAGCGCCGCGACCTGGGCGCCCGCAGCGCAGGTCATGTTGGCCTCATCGACGATCACCACCTTCGAGCACCGAGCCACCGAGTCGAGGATCGCGTCCTCGTCGAGCGGCACCAGCGAGCGCAGGTCAAGCACCTCGACCGCGGCACCATCGAGATCGGCGGTCGCCTCCAGGGCCACATCGACCATCGCGCCGTAACAGATCACCACCAGATCGGACCCGGGCCGGGCGATGCGCGCCGTGAACGGGGTCTCGAAGACGCCGTCGGCGACCTCACCCTTGACCCGCCGGTACAGGTGCTTGTGCTCCATGTAGCAGACCGGGTTCGGGTCATGGATGGCCGCGTGCAACAGACCCTTGGCATCCGACGCCGTCGACGGCGCCACCACCTTGAGACCCGGGGTGTGCATGAACAGCGCCTCGGGATTCTGGGAGTGAAACGGCCCGCCGGAGAAGCCGCCGCCCGACGGCAGCCGCACCACCAGCGGAACGGCCAGTCCCTGGCGGTAGTGCATCTTGCCCGCGACGTTGACGAGCTGGTCAAAGCCGCACGAGATGAAGTCGGCGAACTGCATCTCGCAGACCGGCCGCAGCCCGACCACCGCCGCGCCGACGGCGCAGCCGATGATTGCCGACTCGGCCAACGGCGTGTCCATCACACGATCGGCACCGAACTCCTCGATGAAACCGTCGGTGACCTTGAACGCGCCACCGAACACGCCGATGTCCTCGCCCATCACGAGCACCCGCTCGTCGGCGCGCAGCTCGTCACGCAGGGCGGCTGAGATCGCCTGCAGGTAGGTCATGACCGCCATCATTCATCACCTCCCGCAAAGCCGCTCCATGGAGCCTGCCCATCGCCCAACGGCTGGGCCTCGCCCTCGCAGAAGACCCCTTCCAACGCGCCGTCAGGCGAGGGCATCGGTCCCGCCAGGGCCTGCGTCGCCGCGGCGTCGATCTCCTCGGTGACCGCCGCCCGGATCGAGTCGACGTCGACGCCGAGCGCGCGCAGGCGCTTCTCCTGACGGTCGATCGGGTCCCGCTGGCGCCACTCCTCGACGAGCTCCTTGGGGACGTACTTCATGTCGTCGTGGGCGGCGTGGCCGTGCATGCGCATCGTCACCGCCTCGATCAGGGTCGGGCCCCCGGCCGACAGCGCGCGCTCGCGCGCCTCCCGGGTCGCGTCGAACATCGCCTCGACGTCGTTGCCGTCGACCGTCATCCCCGTGAAGCCGTACGCGGTGGCGCGCTGGACCGGATCGACGGCGAACTGCTTGTCGAGCGGGGTCGAGTACGCGTACTGGTTGTTCTCGAGCACGAACACGACCGGCAGCTTCTGGACGCCCGCCCAGTTCATCGCCTCGTGGAAATCGCCGCGGGAGGTCGAGCCGTCGCCGAACCAGGTCAGCGCGCAGCGGCGCTCGCCGCGGAGCTTGAACGCCATCGCCATGCCGGTCGCGACCAGCATCATGTCTGGGAGCATCGAGACCATGCCGACGCATCCGAGCTGCCAGTCGCCAAAGTGAACGTTGCCGTCGCGGCCGCCGGTGATGCCGGCAGCCCTGCCCATGTACTGGGAGAGGATCCGTTCCGGGGTGACGCCGCGGATCAGGTGCGCGGCGAGGTCGCGGTGCAGGATGCAGAGCCGGTCCTCAGACGACATCGCAAACGCAGCGCCGGCTGAGACCGCCTCCTGGCCGAAGCCGTCATAAAAAGAGCCAGGAACCTTGCCCTGGCGGTAGAGGCTCATCGCGCGTTCCTCGATCCCGCGCATCAGGAGCATCGCTCGCAGCAGCGAGATCCGATCGTCTAGCTGCAGATGCTCATGCCCTCCGGCTTGGACCGATGCCGGTGCGGCCGTATCAGTCGCCATCTCGATTTTCCCTTTCGTTTTCTGGTCGGCTCGGGATCTCCGTCGCGACCGCTCTTCCAAGGGCCGCGTCGGGATCTCCGCGCTGCCCATCGTCCGGGGGTGCCGAGCTTACTCCTACCCGGAAACGGTCTTTAGTCTTGATCCATGGACGGTGCTTGGCTGGTCCGCTTACGCTGGCGCCAGCGTGGTGCATGGCTGTGGCCGACGTTCTTCGTCCTGACAATCGTCGACGGGTTCATCCTCAATGCGCTGCCGGCCGCGGGTTCAAGCCAGACGCTGGTCGGGGGCATCATCGCCGGGATGGTGCTCAACCTGCTGGCGGTGATCCTGCTCTCGCGCCCGCTCGCCGCGCTGTTGCGTCGGCGCCGCAAGGACCTTCCGTCGGTGGTCGCGCGTAACTATTCCGGGACGGCCGTCGTGGTCGGCGTCACCGGCCTGATCGTGACCGTCGGACTGATCCACCATCCGACTGTCGTCGCGCAGCAGCGGGCGTTCGACGACGCCGTCGTGCGCGCGATCGCGTTCATCGGTGACCGCGCGCCGGCGCAGTTTCGCGCCAACGCGGGCAACACCAACACGGACACGATCCAGGCGGGCTCGGTCTACCGCACCTGTGTCGCCAACCGCGCCGGCACCAGCTTCTACTGCGTGATCGTGCGGCCGAAGATGCCCTTGGCCCGCAGCGTGATCCCCGACGGCGGTGAGCCCAACTCGCTGTTCGCCGCGGGCACCAATTAGGAGTGCCCGGCGACCGCGTGTGGCACGTAGGGCTCCTCGAGCCGGCCAAGCTCATCGGCGCTGAGCGTCAGCTGCTCGGCGGCGAGCGCGTCCTCGAGATGCTCGAGCTTGGTCGCGCCGACGATCGGCGCGGTGACGCCCGGCCGGTGCAGCAGCCAGGCGAGCGCGACCCGGGCCGTCGGGACGCCGCGCTCCTGGCCGACCGCCTGGGCCTGGTCGATCACCTCGAAGTCGACCTCGGGCCTGTAGAGCGAGTCACCGAACGCATCGGTCCGCGCTCGGATCGTCAGCCGCTCGCCGTCGCGGGTGCGGTTGCCGGCCAGCAGGCCGCGCGCCAGCGGGCTCCATGGGATCACGGCGACACCCTGGTCGATGCACTGCGGGATCATCTCCCGCTCCTCCTCGCGGTAGATCAGGTTGTAGTGATTCTGCATCGATACGAAGCGGGTGGCGGCGACCGCCTGGGCCTTGGCGAACTGCCACGCGTACATGCTGCTTGCGCCGATGTAGCGGGCCTTGCCCGCCTTGACGACATCGTGCAGGGCCTCCATCGTCTCCGCGATCGGAGTGTCCGGATCCCAGCGGTGGATCTGGTAGAGGTCGACGTACTCGTGCCCGAGGCGCTGCAACGATGCGTCGATCGAGGCCATGATGTGCTTGCGTGACAGCCCGTAGCCGTTGGGGCCGGGCATCGTCGGCATCCGGACCTTGGTCGCGAGCACGTACTCCTCGCGCATCCCGAACAGCCTGCTCAGCAACCGTCCGGTGACGACCTCGCTCGCGCCGGCGCTGTAGACGTCAGCGGTGTCAAAGAAGTTGATCCCGCCCTCGATCGCCCGGCGGACGATCGGCTCAGCGGCGTCCTCGTCGAGCGCCCACTCGCGGTTCTCGTGCTTGCCGTAGCTCATCATCCCCAGGCAGACCCGCGAGACCCGCACTCCGGTCGCGCCCAGATTCACATATTCCATGCGGTGTTCTCCCTCATCGCTCGAGATCCGAGCCTAGCTTGGGCGCGCACGGCCGGGCGCGGGTACGCTTGCGAGCCGATGGCATTCGTCGCGCTGATCACGGGTGCGTCGAGCGGGATCGGAGAGGCGACCGCGCGGCGCCTTGCCCGCGACCCCGAGACCCGGCTTGTGCTGGTCGCGAGGCGGGCCGAGCGCCTGCAGTCGCTGGCCGAGCAGGTGGGCGGCGCGACCGTGATCGCGGTCGACCTGACTGAGGAGGATGCGCCGGCGCGAGTGCTCGAGGTCGTCGAGCGCGAGCACGGCGAACTGCACATGCTGCTCAACAACGCCGGCGCGGCCTGGCGCGGAAGGTTCGCGGACCACGGCTGGGCCAACGTCGAGCGCCATATGAGGCTCGACTTCGAGGCGCCCGTGCGGCTCACCGAGGCGCTGCTGGCGCTGCTGCGGCGCACAGCCGCAAACTCCGGTCCCGATCGCCGGGTGTCGATCGTCAACGTCGCGAGCACGGCGGGCCGCGTCGCCCGGCCGAACTCGGGCGCGTATTCGGCCGCCAAGTTCGCGCTCGTCGGATGGTCTGACGCGCTGCACGCGGAGGAGCGACCGCACGGTGTCCACGTCGGGCTTGTGCTCCCGGGCTTCATCAAGACCGAGGGCTTCCCGGCGAGTGAGCTGCTCGCCCGCCCGACGACACGCTGGATGGTGACCGACGCCGAACACGCCGCCGAGGCGATCATCGAGGCCGGACCGGGCGGTCGCGCCGAGCGGTACGTGCCGCGCTACTACTGGATCGCCGCCGCCGCGCGGATCCTGGCGCCGGGACTCGTACGCCGCGCGCTCGCCGGCGGCGGCCTTGCGACCGCCACGAGACCGGGCGATTAGGAGGGCTCCGCCACGGCCCACGCGGTAGCACCGGCGGATCGCCTTGCCGCCCCCGAGACCGGCGAGCTCGCTCCCGTCGCCACAACCGGGCTGCTGGTGATCGCGGGCGTGATGATGCTCGCGCTGTGTGTGACCGCGGGCCGCTACGGCTACCACCGCGACGAGCTGTACTTCATCCAGGCCGGGGCCCACCCGGCGCTCGGCTACCCCGACCAGCCGCTGCTTGCCCCGATCCTGGCGCGGGTGACCGATCTGATCGCCCCGGGATCGCTGCTGGTGCTGCGAGCGCCGTCGGCGATCGCGTGCGGCGTGACGACCGTCGTAACCGGGCTGATCGCACGCGAGGCGGGCGGCGACCGCCAAGCACAGCTGATCGCTGCCGCCTGTTGGGCGGTCAGCCTCGCCTGCCTGGCCGCCGGTCACATCATCGCCACCGCCACCTATGACATCTGTTTCACCGCGATCGCGTCGCTGGTGATCGCGCGGCTGCTGCGGACCGGCGACGACCGGCTGTGGCTGCCGGCTGGGGCGGTGGTCGGATTCGGGCTGCTCAACAAGTCGTTGATCGCGATCCTGATCGCGGTCATCCTGGTCTCGATCGCCGCCGTCGGGCCGCGCGCTGTCCTGCGCTCGCGGTGGCTGATCGCCGGCGCGGGCGTGGCGGTCCTCGGTGGGCTCCCGTACGGGATCTGGCAGCTGGCCCATGGCCTGCCGCAGCTGGCGCTCGCCCGGTCGATCGCGCAGAGCGGCACTGAAGGCGGAAGGGGTGGCTTCATCCCGTTTCAGCTGTTCTTGATCGGGCCGCTGCTGACGCCGATTTGGATCGCCGGCTTGGTGGCGCTGATCCGCAACCCACGGTTGCGAAAGCTGCGCGCGTTCGCCGTCGCCTACCTGGTGCTGATCCCGGTATTCATCATCACGGGCGGCAAGGCCTACTACATCGCGGGTATGTATCCGACGCTGGTCGCCGCCGGGTCGGTGGCGACCGCGGCCTGGCTGCGGCGGCGCGACGGGGTCAGGCGCCGGATGCGCGCCGGCGCGCTGATCACGGCGCTCGGGGTGACCGCGGCGCTCAGCGTCGTGATCGGGCTTGATGTGCTTCCGGTCCGCGACCTGCAGGGAAGCGCGGTGTTCAAGATCAACCCCGACTCGGGCGAGACCGTCGGCTGGCCGCGGTTCACGTCGACGGTGGCCGGCGTCTACCGCGAGATCCCAAGACCGGATCGAGCCCACGCGACGATCTTCGCCTCCAACTACGGCGAGGCCGGCGCGATCGCGATGTTCGGCCCGCGGTTCGGGCTGCCCTACCCGTACAGCGCCCACAACGGCTGGTGGTTCTGGGGACCGCCGCCGAACAGCGACAGGACCGTTGTCGTCATCGGGGTGGACCGGTCGCGGGTCGGTGTGCACTTCACGGGCTGCCGGCTGCGCGCGCGCATCAACGACGGTGTCGGACTCAACAACCAGGAGCAGGGCGCACCGGTCTGGCTCTGCACCAACGAGGTCAAGCCCTGGTCTGAGATCTGGCGCTCGTTGCGCCAGTACGACTGAGTCGCGAGTGCAAATCGCTACTCTCGGGTAGGTTCGTAAGCTACGGTGCCGTAACAAGCAATCCCAGGAGCATCAGGAGATGAATCAGAGCGTCCGCCGTGTCGCAGTTCTCGGCGGCAGCCGAATCCCGTTCGCTCGCCAGAACGGGCCATATGCAAGGGCATCCAACCAGGACATGCTGACCGCGACGCTCGACGCGCTGGCGTCGAAGTTCGATCTCGGCGGCGAGGCCCTCGGCGAGGTGGCCGCGGGAGCGGTGCTCAAGCACAGCCGCGACTTCAACCTGACCCGCGAGGCGGTGCTCGGCTCCGTGCTGGCGCCCGAGACGCCGGCCTATGACGTCCAGCAGGCGTGCGGGACCGGGCTCGAGGCGACGATTCTGGTCGCCAACAAGATCGCACTCGGCCAGATCGAGTGCGCGATCGCCGGCGGCGTCGACACCACCTCCGATGCGCCGCTGGCGATCAACGAGGATCTGCGCAACCTGCTGCTCGACTTCAGCCGCCAGAAGTCCAACACTGCCCGGCTGCGGACCCTGTCGCGGTTGCGCCCGCAGCAGATCGTTCCGGAGATCCCGCGCAACGCGGAACCGCGGACGGGCCTCTCGATGGGCGAGCACGCGGCGGTCACGGCGACCGAGTGGGGGATCGGACGGGCCGAGCAGGATGAGCTGGCCGTGGCCAGCCACCGCCACCTCGCCGCCGCCTACGAGTCCGGCTGGCTCGGGGACCTGGTGGTCGGCTACCTCGGGCTCGAGCGCGACCAGAACCTGCGGCCCGACACGAGCGTCGAGAAGCTGGCCAAGCTGAGGCCCGTGTTCGGCGGTTCCGACGGGACGATGACGGCCGGCAACTCGACCCCGCTCAGCGATGGTGCCTCGGCCGTCCTGCTGGCCAGCGAGGAGTGGGCGGCGGCGCGCGGAATCCCTGTCCAGGCGTTCTTCACCGAGGCGCAGACGGCCGCAGTCGACTACGTGCACAAGCGCGAGGGCCTGCTGATGGCACCCGCCTACGCGATGCCCAAGATGCTCGCCCGGGCGGGACTCACGCTGCAGGAGTTCGACTTCTATGAGATTCACGAGGCGTTCGCGTCCCAGGTCCTGTGCACCCTGAAGGCATGGGAGGACCCTGTCTTCTGTCGCGAGCGGCTCGGTCTCGACCGGCCGCTCGGTGCGGTCGACCGTGAGCGCCTCAACGTGCACGGTGGATCGCTGGGCGCGGGCCACCCGTTCGGCGCGACCGGCGGGCGAATCGTCGCGACGCTGGCAAAGGAGCTCAGCGAGCGGGGCGCCGCCGGCCGGGGCGTGATCTCGATCTGCGCCGCAGGCGGGCTGGGCGTTACCGCGATCATGGAGAGGCCCGATGACTGATCGCTACCAGCAGCTGGTCAACACCCCCGTCGGCCAGATCGTCGCCAAGCAGATCGGGCTCCCGAACCCGACGCCGCTGGAGCGCTACGAGCCCGGTCAGCCTGTGATCGCCGGGCCGGTCCTGCTTGGCGCGTCGACGGGGTCACGGGTCGCGGGCGCGCTGTCGATGGCGCTGGCGTCGATCGGAGCTGAGGTCGTGACGCCGATGGATGAGCAGCTGCGCACCGCTGTCGCCGATGCAAGTCTCAACGCCGGGATCTGGAATCCGGACGCCGCCAGCGAGCAGCAGTGCTTCAAGGCGCTCGTGTTCGACGCGACCGGGATTGACAGCAGCGAGCGCCTGACCGAGGCGTGGGCGTTTCTGCATCCGACGATCCGGCGCGTGATGAGCTGCGGCCGCGTGATCGTGGTCGGAACGGCGCCCGAGGACTGCGAGACGCCCGTCGAGGCGATCGCGCAGCGCGCACTCGAGGGGCTCGTCCGCGCGATCGGCAAGGAGGTCAAGCGCGGCGCGACCGCGCAGCTGGTCTACGTCGCTCCAGGTGCCGGCAGCGAGGTCGAGTCGACGCTGCGCTTTCTGTTGTCACCGCGCTCGGCCTTCGTCTCGGGGCAGGTGGTCCGCGTCGGACGGATCGACGAGCTCCCCGAGACGGTCGACTGGGAGCGTCCGCTGACCGGCAAGGTCGCGCTCGTTACCGGCGCCGCGCGCGGGATCGGCGCGGCGATCGCGCAGGTGCTCGCTCGCGACGGGGCGACCGTGGTCGGGCTCGATGTCGCCGCGCAGGGCGACCATCTGACCGCCGGTATGGCGAGCATCGGCGGCTCGGTCCTGACCGCCGATATAACCGACTCCGACGCGCCGTCGGAGATCGCGGGCCGGCTGCTGGAGCTCCACGGCGGCGTTGATGTCGTCGTCCACAACGCGGGCGTGACGCGGGACAAGACGCTCGGGCGGATGAGCGAGGACCTGTGGAGCACCGTGATCGACATCAACCTGATCGCGCCACAGCGCATCGATCGGGAGCTGTTCGCGCGCGAGGCCGTGCGCAAGCACGGCCGGATCGTCTGCGTTTCGTCGATCAGCGGGATTGCGGGCAACGCCGGTCAGACCAACTACTCGACCTCAAAGGCCGGCGTGATCGGGATCGTCCAGCAGTTCGCGCCGGTGCTCGCCGAACGGTCGGTGACCCTGAACGCGGTCGCGCCCGGGTTCATCGAAACCCAGATGACGGCCGCGATGCCGCTCGCGATCCGCGAGGCGGGGCGCCGGATGAACAGCCTCTCGCAGGCTGGGCTGCCCGTCGACGTCGCCGAGACCGTGGCGTGGTTTGCAAGCCCCGGGTCGGCCGGGGTGACGGGCAACGTGGTCAGGGTGTGCGGCCAGAGCCTGATCGGGGCATGAGCGCGACCGCCGAGCGTCGGCTGGCCCGCGCCCCGTCGACCGCGGCGCTGTTCGCCCGCGCCGGCGCGGCGATGGTGCCCGGGGCGTCGCGGCTGCCGTTCGTTGCCGGCGGCGGCGGCTCGATTCCGGATCTGGCGCTGACACTCGCCGACGTCTCGGTCGACCGTGACCGGCTCGCGGCCTATGACCGGGTCTGCTCGTTCGGGCTCGGCGACACGCTGCCGGCGACCTACCCACACGTGCTGGTGTTCGGTCTGCACCTTGCGCTGATGACCGACGGCAACTTCCCGTTCCCGGCGGTCGGCCTGGTCCACATCGGCAACCGGATTGTCCAGCACCGCCCGATCGACGCCGGCGAGCGGCTGACGGTGCGCGCCTGGGCCACGGCCGCGGTGCCGCACCCGCGCGGAGTCCAGTTCTCGATCCACTCCGAGGCGCGTGCAGGTGACGAGCTCGTGTGGGAGGAGATCTCGACCAACCTCCGTCGCGGCGCAGACAACAGCGGCGCCGCGGCCCCGAGCGCTCCGCCGTCCAGCGAGGCGCTGCCGGCGACCGCCGCCTGGCGGTGCAAGGATGACCTCGGGCGTCGCTACGGAGCGGTCGCAGGGGACCTGAATCCGATCCACCTTCACCCCCTGAGCGCGCGGCTGTTCGGCTTCAAGTCAGCGATCGCGCACGGGATGTGGACCAAGGCTCGATGCCTGGCGGCGCTTGGCCCCGAGCTTCCAGGCTCGTTCACGGTCGAGGTCGCGTTCAAGCGCCCGATTCTGCTGCCGTCGACGGTCAGCTTCGCCGAGGCGCTCCGACCGGGACAGATTCAGTTCGGCGCCCGGGACGCCAAGGGCAGATCGCATCTCGACGGTCTGGTGTCGCTGGGCCCAGGCCCGAGCGGCTAATTGTCGCGGTCGAACTCGTCAAACAGCTCGCGCAGGCGATCGAGCACCGCGGCCGCCCCAAGCAGCTGCTGATCGTCGAACTCGGCCAGCGCGACCTTCCACTTCGCCTCGAACGCAGCGCGCCGGTCTCGGACGAGCTTGCGGCCGCGGCTGGTCAGCGAGACAAGCACGACGCGCTTGTCGCGCTCGGAGCGCACCCGGTGCACGAGCCCACCGGACTCGAGGTGGTCGAGCATCTCGGTCACCGTGGCCGGGGAGAGGTCGGCGAAACCCGCCAGCTGACTGGCCGACAGTTCGGCCGTTTCGGCGAGGCCGAACAGGAGGCTGTACTGGGCGTAGCTCAAGGTCCCTGGGTGGCGGGTCTCGCGCCCTCGCAGCCGCCGCACGGCGACCATCGCCGCCTTGAAGGAGTGCCCCAGTTGGGTTAGCGGCTCGACCTCGGCCGTCGGCTCGGCATCCGCCGCCGGGGCGCCATCGCCGGACCGTCCCACGTCCGACGTGGCGCTCACGCCGCGATCGCCTCCGCGAGTGCTTGTTCGCCCGAACCCTCGACTTCGGCCGCATGCCGGCGGCGGGCGGCACGCTCGGCGCGCAGCAGCACGATGCAGGGGATGATCGCCAGCGCGACCATCCCGGTCGAGGCCCAGAAGGCGGTCCCATACGCCGCCGCAGCGCCGGCGACCGAGTTGACGCCGACCAGCGCGCGCTGAAGCACGACGGCGAGGATCGCGGTGCCGATCGAGCCGCCGACTCGCTGCAGGACGTTCAGCTGCGGCGTGGCGTCAGCCAGCTCGGAGCGATCGAGCGCGGCGAACGCGGCCGCCATCGCGGGCATGAACGCGAACCCGATCCCCATCCCGCGCACGAACATCGCGACCGACAGCCCGAAGATCGATGTATGGGCTCCGATCAGCGCGAACGGGATCGTCGCAAGCGTCGTCACGATCACGCCGAACAGCGCCAGCGGGCCGCCGCCCATGCGGTCGGTGAGCCTCCCGGCGAGCGGCATGATCAGCGCCATACCCAGACCCTGGGGGGCGGTCAACAGTCCGGTGATCAGCACGCTCTGGTGGCGGACCTCCTGCCAGTAGAGCGGCAGCAGGATCATCCCGCCGAACAGAGCCCCGCCGAGGCAGAACATCGCGATCGACGCCGACGAGAAGGTCGGGCGGCGATACAGCCGCAGATCGAGCAGCGGCCGTTTGACCCGCAGCGCGTGAAACGCGAATCCGGCCACCAGTGCGATGCCGGCGATGCACGGGAAGATCACCTTCGGGGACCCGAAGCTGCCGGTAGCGCCGATCTCGGCTAGCCCATAGGTGAGCAGCGGCAGTCCGGTGGCCATCAGCGCCAGGCCCAGGTAGTCGAGCCGCTCGACCGACTGGGGCTTGACCTTCGGCAGGATCCGTAGCGCGGCGACGATCGCCGCCACGCCGATTGGGACATTGACGTAGAAGATCCAGCGCCAGCTCGCGTTGTCGACGATCAGGCCGCCGATCGTCGGACCGAGGATCGGCGCCAGCATCGCCGGAACGGCGACGATGCTCATCACGCGGCCCATTCGCTTTGGGCCGGCCGCCTCGGCCATCATCAGCTGGCCGATCGGGAGGATCATGCCGCCGCCGACGCCCTGTAGGACGCGGAACACGATCAGCTCGGTCGTCGAGTTCGCCAGGCCGCAGAGGGCGGACCCGGCGGTGAACAGGGCAAGCGAGACCAGATAGACCCGCTTGGGCCCGAAGCGGCGCGCCGCCCAGCCGGTGACCGGGATCACCGCCGCGAGCGACAGCATGTAACCCGTCACGACCCACTGGATCTGGTCGATCGTGGCGTGGAGGTCGTGCGCGAGCGTCGCCAGCGCGACATTGACGATCGTCGTGTCGAGGATCGACATGATCGATCCGACGATCACGACGGCGCTGATCCGCCAGACGTAGGCGTCGATGCGGTCCGAACTCGCCGCGGCCATCAGAGGGTACTCGTGAGGGACCGAATCATTCGGTGCCTAAAGTTATCAACCGCGGTCGCGGGTCACAAGATCGCGGGCCACGTGCGCGGCCACGCGCCGGGGCGACCACACACCACGGCGGCAACGCGTCTATCGTCCACCACCGATGACCACTTTTGCCGAGCTGGGCCTTGCCGCCGATCTGCTGACCGCTGTCCACGACCTCGGCTATGAATCGCCGAGCCCGATCCAGGAGCAGGCGATCCCGCCGCTGCTGGAGGGGCTCGACGTGATCGGCCAGGCACAGACGGGATCGGGCAAGACGGCCGCCTTCGGGCTGCCGATGCTCCAGTACGTCGACCCTGATGAGAACGACGTCCAGGGCCTGGTACTGACGCCGACCCGCGAGCTCTGCATCCAGGTCACGCAGGCGCTGCGCGCATACGGCAAGACGAAGGGCGTCGACGTGGTCGCGGTGTTCGGCGGCGCACCGATCCGCAGCCAGCAGGCGCAGCTGCGTGCCGGCGGGCAGATCGTCGTCGGGACCGTGGGGCGGGTCAAAGACCTGATCTCGCGCCACTCGCTGATGCTCAACGCGTGCCGGTTCGTCGTCCTTGACGAGGCCGACGAGATGCTCGACCTCGGGTTTCTCGAGGATGTCGAGCGGATCCTCGCGCTGACGCCATCCAGCCGGCAGACGGCGCTGTTCTCGGCCACGATGCCGCCCGAGATCCGGCGGCTGGCCGACCAGTACCTCTACAGCCCGGTCACGATCAAGGTCAAGGCGGCGACGTTGACCGTCGACACGGTCGAACAGTTCGCGCTCGAGGTCGCCGGGCGCGACAAGAACGATGCGCTGATCGACGTGATCGAGGCCGAGCATCCCGAGCAGGCGATCGTGTTCGTGCGCACCAAGATCCGCTGCGACCAGCTGTACCGCACGCTCCGCGACCGAGGTCTCAACGTCCGTGCCCTGCACGGCGACATGACCCAGGGCGCCCGGGACGGCGTGATGATCTCCTTCAAGGGCGGCCACCTGCCGCTGCTGGTGGCGACCGACGTCGCCGCCCGGGGGCTCGACATCTCCGGTGTCTCGCACGTGATCAACTTCGACGTTCCGACCTCGCCCGACGTCTACGTCCACCGGATCGGGCGCACGGGACGGGTTGGGCGTAGCGGGCGGGCGATCACCTTCTACGAGCGTCGCCAGCAGCGGGAGATCCAGGCGATCGAGCGCAACGCTGGCGTGAAGCTCTCGCCTTGGGTCAAGGACGCGCATGTCGCGC
The DNA here is from genome assembly GCA_963770885.1 of uncultured Solirubrobacterales bacterium. GTDB lineage: Bacteria > Actinomycetota > Thermoleophilia > Solirubrobacterales > Solirubrobacteraceae > Palsa-465. Next base: position 844,001 of record CAVYRI010000012.1, read on the forward strand.
CGACCCCGGTCACACCCCCGCCCAAGCGCCACTCCAAACCGCATGTGTCGGTCAACGGGGGCGGCCCGTTGAGCAAGCTGATCGTGTCTGGCGGCCGTGCCGCCGGGCTCGAGCCGTCGGACATCATCCACGCGATCGCGTCGGCGGCACAACTGGACGGCGAGGCGATCCGCAACGTGCGCGTGCTCGAGCGGTTCTCGTTCGTCGAGGTGCCCGAGAGCGATGCGGAGCGGGTGATCGAGCGCACCGGCGGGACCGAGATCCGGGGTCACGTGCTCGCGCTCGAGCTCGCGAAGATCTGACACGTTCACGTCAGGTCCGCGTCAGCGGCCGGTTGGACCGCCGCGACTTCGGCCGCGATCGTCTGTTGTGACGCGAAAGCCCCCACCGGGGCAGTCCAAACGAAACGGGAGGTAAGTCCAATGCGACTCGGTTCGTTGTTGCGCCGCCGGCCATCGGCGGCGATCGTGATTTCGTCGGTGGCGCTGTTTTTGTCGGCCGGCGGAGTCGGCTACGCGGCGATCACCCTGCCCGCCGGCAGCGTCGGCAACGCTCAGCTGCGCAACGGTTCGGTCAGCTACAAGAAGATCCGCCCGAACACGGTCGGCAACGTGCGCGCCAACATCAGTCAGATCCAGGAGCGCGTCGGCGGCACGTGCGCGAACGGCTCGGCGATCGGCGCGATCGGCAAGCTCGGCGTGGTGACCTGCAACCCGGCGCTGCCGAGTGAGTTTGGAACCACCAGCAACACGGCCGACGTTCCCTCGACGGCGACGACCGTCAGCAGCACGATCCTGCCCGCCGGGCCGACGTATCTGGCGTTCGCCAACCCGACGGCGAGCGTCACCAGCGGCGCCACGGCCCAGCACGTGACCGTCAGTTGCACGCTGAGCGTGGGCTCAAATACGCAGACCCGGACGGCGACGATCGATACCGACGGGACAGCCAACGACGTCAGCACGGCGTCGATTCCAATGCAGCTCGCGGGTCCCGCCGGGGCGACGACGGTCAGCTGCCAGAGCTCGACCGCGGGCAGTCCGACCGCCCCTGCGGTCACCGTCACGTCGGCGATCAACGCGCTGCAGACGTCGAGCAACAACTAGAACACCAACTTCTCCGATCCGGGTGGCAACACGCCGCCCGGATCACAGGCGTAGGGTGCTGGTCATGTCCACAGCGAATATGAACACCACGCACGGCACGATCGCGATCGAGTTCTTCGATGACGACGCGCCCAATACGGTCGCCAACTTCCGCAAGCTCGCGTCCGACGGCTTCTACGACGGGATCATCTTCCACCGCGTGATCCCCGATTTCATGATCCAGGGAGGCTGCCCGCAGGGGACCGGAACCGGAGGCCCCGGCTACCAGTTCGAGGATGAGTTCAACCAGCACAAGGTCGTCCGCGGCGCGCTAGCGATGGCGAATGCCGGGCCGAACACCAACGGCTCGCAGTTCTTCATCGTGACGACCGAGAGCGCCCCGTGGCTCGACGGCAAGCACACCGTGTTCGGGCAGGTCACAGCTGGGATGGACGCCGTCGACGCGATCGAGGGGGTCCCGACCGGAGCCCAGGACCGGCCTGTGGATCCGCCGAAGATCGAGTCGATCGAGCTCGACCCGCAGTAGGCGCTGACGACCGCCGCCGGCTCTGGTGCGCTCAGACCGGGCGCGGAGCGTCGGCGGCCTGTAGCCTCCGAGCGATCCGAGAGAGAGCCGTAGGAGGACCACGATGACGAGTACCGCGCAGTCCGAGACCGCCGACAGCAACGGCGCGTCGTCGGACACGATCGCAGTCGAGAACCCTGCCACCGGTCAGCTGATCACGACGGTTCCGCTGCTCGACGCGACCGCGCTCTCCGAGCTCGCGGAGCGTGGGCGCGACGCGCAGCCGCAGTGGGAGGCGATCGGGTTCGAGGGACGGGCTCGGATCATGCGCCGTGCTCAGAAGTGGATGCTCGACAACGCCGAGCGGCTGCTCGACACGGTCGTCTCGGAGACCGGAAAGACCTACGAGGATGCCCAGATCGCCGATCTCGGCTACACGGCGTCGGCGCTCGGCTTCTGGGCCAAGGAGGGGCCGAAATACCTCGCCGACGAGCGCGTGCCGTCATGGAACAACCCGGTCGCGGCGGGCAAGAAGCTGGTGGTCCGGTACGCGCCGGTCGGGCTGGTCGGCGTGATCGGGCCGTGGAACTATCCGATCGCGAACTCGTTCGGTGACTGCATCCCGGCTCTGATGGCCGGCAACAGCGTGATCCTCAAGCCCAGTGAGGTGACGCCGCTGAGCTCGCTGCTGCTCGCCGAGATGATGCGTGACTGCGGCATGCCCGAGGGCGTGTTCCAGGTTGCAACCGGGGACGGCACGACCGGCGCGGCGCTGATCGGAATGGTCGACTGCGTGATGTTCACCGGCTCGACGCGGAGCGGCAAGGCGGTCCTCAAGGAGGCCGCCGAGGCGATGGTGCCGTGCTACCTCGAGCTCGGCGGCAAGGACCCGATGATCGTCTGCGCCGACGCCAATCTCGACCGGGCGGCCAACGCGGCCGCGTTCTACTCGATGAACAACGGCGGCCAGGTATGCATCTCGGTCGAGCGCTGCTACGTCGAGGCGCCCGTGTACGACAGGTTCGTCGAGAAGGTGACCGAGAACGTGCGCGCGCTGCGCCAGGGCGTACCGACCGACATCGGGACCGTCGACGTCGGCGCCGTGATCTTCCCGCCGCAGCTCGAGATCGTCGATGAGCACGTCCGGGACGCCGTCGACAAGGGCGCCAAGGTACTGACCGGCGGCCATCCGGGCTCGGGTCCAGGGCGCTTCTTCGAACCGACCGTGCTGGTCGACGTCGACCACTCGATGAAGATCATGCGCGACGAGACGTTCGGCCCGATCCTGCCGATCATGAAGATCGCCGACACTGAGGAGGGCCTGCGGCTCGCCAACGACTCGAATTACGGGCTGCAGGCGAGCGTCTGGACCGGTGACGTCGAGCGCGGCGAGGCGCTCGCGCGGCGGATCGAGGCGGGCGTCGTGTGCGTCAACGACGCACAGGTCAACTACACGGCGCTGAACCTGCCGATGGGCGGCTGGAAGTCCTCCGGGCTCGGCACGCGCCATGGCGCGAACGGGATCCGCAAGTACACCAAGGTCCAGTCGCTGCTGGTGACCCGTCGCGCGCTCAAGCGCGAGCCGTTCATGTTCCCGTACAACCCCCGCCAGACGATGCTGCTGCGGCGGTTCTTCAAGGTGCTCTACGGGCGCGGCGCGCGCGATTAGCTCGCGCCGGCTCGCTGATCATCAGCCCTTGTAGGCGTTGTAGGTGACCGTGTCGAACAGCGGCAGCTGCGGATCGCTCGCGTAGCCCAGCCGCGGCACTGAGAAGAGCTGCTCGATGCTCGCCAGCAGCGAGTAGTGGTTGTAGTAGTCGATCTCGTCGAAGCTGTTGGGCTTGACGTACTTGGAGATCAACAGCAGCCCGACCTGACCGCCGCCACCGGTCGGGGTCGTCTCGCCACCGGAGAGAGGGTTGCTGGTCGTCGGGGTGCTCGTCGTGCCGGTGGTCGTCGTGCCGGTGCTGGTCGTGCCCGAAGTCGTCGGAGTGCTGGTCGTCCCGGTCGTCGTGGTGCCGGCCGCCGGGGTGCTGGTGCTTGAGGTCGTGGTTGTGCCGGTCGTCGTCGGCGCCGTGGTGGTCGTCGTGCCGGTGGTCGACGTGGTCGGGGTGGTGGCGGGAAGGTTGGGGTAGATCGGGTTGTTGCAGCACGCGCTCGGGTCCGCGTCGGGGCCGGTCTGGGGCGCCTGGTCGAACGTGATCGCGATCATGCCGTCGCTCTTGTAGGCGGGCGACCGCTCGATCCGCGGGATCACGTACTGGAGGAACTTGTCGGCTGCGGTTGTCGATTGCTTCTCGGTCAGCGGCGCAGGCGGCGTGCTCGAGGTGGTCGTCGACGAGCTGGTCGTCGACAGCGAGGTCGACGTGCTCGTTGTGGTCGAGGTCGACGAGGTCGAGGTGCTCTCGGTCGTGCTCGTGGCCGGGGGACACGCCTGGTCGCTGCCGTCCTCGCATGGGCTCGGGACGATGTAGGACAGCGACGGGGTCTTGGTCGTCGACTTCAGATCCGTGAACAGCTGTTGCATGCCGACGTCCGTCTTGTTGCAGCCGGTGCTCGCCGTCAGCGACTGGAAGTAGACAAACGGGTTGCGCCAGGTGACGTACGGGTCGCCCGGTTGGGGCACCTGGTCGGCGTCGGCGGCGTCGAGCGTCGGCCGGCGGCAGGTCTTGGCGGTCCCGGCGGGTCCGTTGCCGATCCCCTCGACGTAGGCTTTCCAGGTGTCGCCGTTGGCTGTCAGCTGGTCGGGCAGCGATTGGGTTGCGAGCGGGTAGACGCAGCCGGTGCCGACAAGCTGGCCCTCGGCGGCATGCGAGGTGGGCGTGATGTCGGTGTAGACCGGGCAGTTGGCGGCCGTCTGCACGGTCGGCCCCTGGCCGCTGATCATCGCGATCGCGTTCGACAGCGGGCTCGGCGCGACCGCGTAATAGTTCTCCAGCAGCTCACCCTGGTGGCGCAGCGTGCGCGCGAGGTATGGGAAGTTCGACGGATCCCCGAACGACTGCTTGTAGCCCTGGTCAGAGAGCATCACGACGAACACGTGTTTGACCGGCGGCAGCGTCGGTCCCGAGGGCGGCGGGGATGAGGACGAGTCGTTGTTGGTTGCCGGTGCGGGCTCGGTCACGGTCTGCGCCACCGGGGTCGGCGTCGCCGCCGCGGGCGCTGCGGCCGGCGCCGGACTCGAGGACTGGCTCGGGCTCGAGGAGGAAGTCGCGGGTGGCGCCGGTGCAGGGGCCAGCGGAGTCGTGGGGGAGACGGCGAGCAGCAACGGGGCCGAGCTCGCCGCGAACGAGCTCGCGCCCGACCCGACGATCACGCCGAAGGCGAGCATCGACATCGTTGCCAGCGCCGCCGCACGCGGCGAGATCGCGGCCAGCACCCGGCCGGCGCCGGGCCAGGGGTCGCGGAACGCCGACGCAGCCCTAAATGGCCTTGTGGTGCCGGGCGGCGTCGGAGCGCCGCCGGCGCGCGAGCCGGCCATCATCCCAGCGACGGCTGCCGATGCCGGACCGCGGCGTGCGCCGCACTCCACGCAGTAGCGCTGGTCCTGGGCCAGCGGCGCGCCACACTCAGCGCAGGAAGCCGACGCAGCGGGCCTTTCAGGGGGCTCGAACCCGGTCACAAACCCTTAGATTCAACGCGTTATTGCGCGAAGAGTTGTGACCATTTTGGTGTTCGCGGCACCAGGGCCGTCAAAACGTGGTCACGAGTTGTTAACACGTCGCCCCGCTTCCGAGGCCCATACTAGCGGCGCACCGCATGCCGCCGACGACGAAGATCACGGAACCGGGAACCACGGACGACCAGCCTGCGACCGATCCGTTCGGCCGTCCGATCGAGCCGCCGATGCAGACCGAGCCGCCCACGCAGACGACCGCGTCGACCCACGCGATCTCGGCTGTCGGTACCCCCTCCGTCGGGGTCGCGGCCAGCGCTGACCGTTGCGCCGCGTGCGGCGCTCCGATGAGCGCCGATCAGCGCTACTGCCTCGAGTGCGGCGAGCGGCGAGGCCAGGCGCGGTTCTCGGCGATGCCGGGTGCGCCGTCGACGTCCGTTGCTCCGGACCATGAGCCGGCCCCCGAGCGCCACCGCTTCTCGGCCGGCACGACGCTGATCGCCGGGATTGCGACGCTGCTGATCGCGATGGGCGTCGGGGTGCTGATCGGAAGCGAGTCAAGCTCGTCACCGACGACGAGCAACCCCAAGGTGCAGGTCGTCAACGTCGGCGGGGGCGCCGCCGCCTCGACCGCCGCCACGACGCCGGCGGCCACCAGCCCCACCGGCGGGTCGAGCGGCTCCAAGTCGTCGGGCAAGTCCCACAAGAGCAACAACGCCAACGCGGCGACGACCGCCAGCACGAGCTCGGCGGCCAGCGCGACCACGGTCAAGACGCCCCCTCCGACCGTGACCGTCGGCGCCAAGGGATCCGGACCGGGCTACCAGCACGGCCACTTCACCGGCAACTTCTTCGGCCCGTGAGCCGCTGAGCAGGATGCGCAACCCGCTCAGCTCAGGCCCCAAGCGCACGCGCGAGCCGGCCTCGGCCTACCACCAGCCGTCGGCGCCGACGACCGGGACGCCGGGACGGAGCCACCACGCGACCGTCGATCTCGAGCGCCGGCGCGATCAGCTCTCCGCGCGCGTAGCCGAGCTCCAATGGGACCTCGGCGGGCTCGTCTACGAGATGGCGATCCGCGACAACATCCGGGTGGATGTGCTCGTCAAGCGCGCGGCGGCGCTCCAGGAGGCAGACGCCGAGCTCAACGAGGTCGAGCGGATCCTGCGGATGGACCAGACCGGCACGTCGGGGTCCTGCACCGCCTGCGGGGCGCCCCACAGCAGCGGCGCCGTGTTCTGCTGGCAGTGCGGCCATCCGCTGCTCGAGCAGGTCTCGGGCGACTCGATCCTCGCCTCGTAGATAGGCAGCTTCGCAGGGCTTCGAGAGCGGCGGCCGCGACGCCCCCCGGCGCCGTCGACGCCACGCGCGATCAGCCGAAGCGGCCGGTCACGTAATCGCGCGTCCGCGGATCACGCGGGTTGGTGAAGATCCGATCGGTCTCGTCATACTCGATCAGTGACCCGACGCGGTTGGTGTCAAGGCTGAAGAACGCGGTCCGGTCCGCGACCCGGGCCGCCTGCTGCATGTTGTGGGTCACAATCACGATCGTGTAGCGCCGCTTGAGCTCGCCGATCAGGTCCTCGATCGCGAGCGTCGCGATCGGGTCCAGCGCCGAGGCGGGCTCGTCGAGCAGCACCACGTCGGGTTCGACCGCGATCGCGCGGGCGATGCAGAGGCGCTGCTGCTGGCCGCCCGAGAGGCCGAGCGCCGATGACTTCAGCCGGTCCTTGACCTCGTCCCACAGCGCCGCGTCGCGAAGCGCGCGCTCGACGCGCCGGTCGAGCTCGTGGCGCATGCCGAGGTTGCGCGGGGCCCAGGCGACGTTGTCGTAGATCGACTTGGCGAACGGATTGGGCTTCTGGAACACCATTCCGATCCGGCGGCGGACCTCGACCCGGTTGACGTTGCCCGCGTAGAGGTCGTGTCCGTGGTAGAGCATCTGTCCCTCGATCGCGAACCCGGGGATCGAGTCGTTCATGCGATTCAGGCAGCGCAGGAACGTGGTCTTGCCACATCCCGAGGGCCCGATCATCGCGGTCACCATATTGCGGTAGATCTGCATCGAGACGCCATCGACCGCTCGCTTGGGGCCATACGAGATCGACACGTTCTGCACGTCGAACACGGGCTCGGTCAGTGCCGCACGACGGGCCGCCGCCGCGCCGTTGGTATCCGGCTGGGCCGTCGGGCGATCGCCCGTCTGGATCCGGATCCGGCGGCTGACCGGCTGGTCGGAGGCGGTCGCTGAGGTGTCGGGCTGGTCAATCATCGCGCGACCCGTTTATTGCTCCGTGCGAGCACCACCCTGGCGACGAAGTTGGCGAGCAGGATCATCGCCAGCAGCACCAGAGCCGCGCCCCACGCACGCGTGAAGCTGTCCGGATCGGCCTGCTCTGAGAGTGTGAAGATCTCGACCGGGATGTTGGGAATCGCATGGTTGCCTGCAAACGGGTTGAGAGAGAACTTGGTCGGGTCAAAGATCGAGCAGAGGAGGATCAGCGGCGCCGTTTCACCGGCGGCCCGGGCGACCGCGAGGATCGTCCCGGTGACGATCCCGCCCATCGCCTCAGGCAGAATTACGCCTCGGATGGTACGCCAGCGATTGACACCGAGTGCGTTGGACGCCTCGCGCAGGCTGAGTGGCACGAGAGCGATCACCTCCTGGGCAGAGCGTGAGATCAGCGGCAGCATGATGACCGCCAGCGCGATCGAGGCCGCATAGCCCGACTGGCCGGTTCCCGCGACCAACAGCCCGAACACGAACACGCCGACGATGATGCTCGGCAGGCCCTGCATCAGGTCGAGCGCCGTACGGATCAACCGAGCGCCGCGCGCGCCCGAGAATTCGGTCACGTAGAGGGCGGTGAGCACGCCGATCGGCGTCGCGATCACGGTCGCGAGCGCGACCAGGATGATCGTTCCCACGATCTCCGGCCCGATCCCGCCGCCGCCACCCCCGAACAGCGGCGGAGCCTTGGTGAGGAAGTCGATGCTGATCGCCGATGCTCCTCGTTTGATGACGGTGAAGATCACCACCCCGAGGATCGCGACCGCCAGGATCGCCGCGGTCGTCGCAGCGCCGGACGCCACCCGGCTGACGAACTGCCGACGGCGCAGGTTGCCCGAGGCGGTCAGCGGGGCAGTCGGATCGAACGGCGGCTCGCTCACAGCCCCACCATCCGCGAGACGTCAAAGCGGCGCGAGATCCACACTGCGAACAGGTTCGTCGACAGCCCGATCACCAGCAGGATCAGCGCAAGGTAGAACAACGCCGCGTGCCACTCCGGCGTCTGGCCGGGAAACTGCTCGGCGATCCGGCTTGCGAGCGTGTCCGCGGTCCTGAACAGCGATCCGTGGATCGCGGTCCCGGCGCCGATCACCTGCGTGACCGCGATCGCCTCACCGAGCGCGCGGCCAAGTCCGAGCACCGCGGCCGCGATCACGCCCGGGGCGGTGCTCGGCAGCACGACGCCGCGGATCACCTCCCAGCGGGTCGCGCCGAGCGCCTCGGCTCCCTCCTGGAGCTCGGGCGGTACGGTCAAAAAGAGATCCCGGCTGAGCGAGGCGACGATCGGGACGACCATGATCGTCAGGATCAGCCCGGCCGTGAACAGGCTCGACCCCTGGGTCTGGGCTGAGCCGAATAGTGGGATGAATCCGAACGCATGGTTGAGCCACGGTTCGAAGTGCTGCTGGACGAACGGGGACAGGACCAGGATCCCCCAGAAGCCGAGGATCACGCTCGGGATCGCTGCCAAGAGCTCGACCAGCGGGCCGACGATCGCGCGCGTCCTGGACCCGACGAGCATCGCCAGGTAGAGCCCGATCGCGACCCCGATCGGGAGTGCCAGCACGAGCGCCATCGCGGAACTGACGAGCGTGCCGTAGATCAGAGCCGCGGCGCCGAACTTGTTGAAGTTCGGCGCCCACAGCTGATGGGTCAGAAAACCCAGCCCCAGCTTTGAGACCGCGGGCTGGGCCCCGGTGATGATCTGGTAGCCGGCCTCGGCGATCACCGCCAGGGTGATCAGGGCGGCGAGCGCGCAGAGTCCGAGCAGGATCCCGTCCCCGATGCTTCTCCCCGACCCTCTGCGGGCCCTGGCGCCGATGCCGGGCAGGCGGATGGCTCGCGCGCGCGACGACACTGGCGCGGCAGGCTAGACGAACTGATTCAGCGCCGTCGGGGCGCTCGAACCGTGATCACACGATTTTCAAATCTTGATTACAAGCGGGCAACAGCCGCCCCGAGCCGCTGCCCGATGCTACCCCCGCTTCCATATCGCGGCGGGCGCACCGCCAACCACGTTCGGCCGAAACCATCAAGTTCAAAAGGAGCACGACTTGCATCGCAAGAGAATGGTCGGCATCGTCGTGGCGGCTGTGGTCGCCTCGATGGGCATCGCGACCGCTGTCGCGGTCGCGGCAGGCTCGCTGACTGGGGCAGGCTCGACGCTGATCCAGCCACTGATGCAGCAATGGGGTGCCCATTCGGGGATCTCAATCACCTACGGCGGCGTCGGCTCGGGCACCGGGATCGCCGACATCACCGCTCGCTCGGTCAACTTCGGTGCATCGGACGCGCCGTTGACGGGCGCGCAGGCGGCCGCATGCAACGGCTGTGTCCAGGTTCCCTGGGCGCTGACCGCAACCGCGATCGGCTACAAGCTGGCCGGCGTACGCGGCCTGAAGCTCACAGGGCCGCTGCTGGCCAAGATCTACCAGGGCAAGATCACCAACTGGGACTCCGCGGCGATCAAGAAGGTCAACAAGGGCAAGCACCTCCCGAACCTCAAGATCACGCCGGTGTTCCGCAGCGACGGCTCGGGCGACACCTACGCGTTCACTGACTTCCTCTCGAAGGTGAGTGGTAGCTGGAGGAGCCACATCGGCCGGTCCACGTCGGTCAGCTTCCCGACCGGGGTCGGAGCGAAGGGCAATTCAGGCGTCACGTTCGTCGTCGGGTCGACCAACGGCTCGGTCGGTTACATCGCCGCCTCGTACCTGATCTCGCACGGGATCGCTGCGGCGGCGCTGGAGAACGCGGCCGGGAAGTTCGAGTACCCGAACCTCTCGAACATCGCTGCGGCGGCCAAGTCGGTCAAGCGGGTGCCGCACAACTACGAGTTGCACATCGTGTACCCGAAGGCGAAGTACAAGGCGGCGTACCCGCTGTCGACGTTCACCTACGGGATCTTCCCGAAGTCGTCGAGCGATGCATCGACGCTGAAGCAGCTGATCCGCTACGCGGTCGGTCCGGGCCAGGCATACGGTCCGGCGCTTGACTTCTCGAAGCTCCCGAAGCAGGTCAAGAACGCAGACCTGAACGCGGCGAAGACGCTGCACTAAGCGCCAAGAAGTTGGTTTCTGAGCCGTCGGCGCCCTCGCGGCGCCGGCGGCTCATGTCTTTGAGAACAGACGGTGTCAGCTGCTGGCGCAGGCCGGGATGTCCAGCGATCGCCAGGCATCGTTGGTGTGGGTCTCGAGCCGCACCAGCCGCTGCTGGAGCGTCTTGATCGTCACGACCGGGTCGTTGTCGGCCTTCAGGCCTTTGAGCGTGAAGCGCAGCGCGGCCAGCTCGGCGGCGGTTCCGTCAACGGCGTTCCCGAAGGTGCCGGTCCCGTGCAGCGAGCGCAGCGCAGTCAGCTCGCCGTCGATCGCGGCGATTCCGCGCGTCAAAAACTGGGTGCCCGCACCCGGCCTCGCCGGCGTCGCGATCGTGTTCAGCCGCCGTGCTGCGACGGCGCAGATCTTCGTCGCCCGCGAGCGCAGCTGAGCGGCTGACAGCGAGCCGCTTCCGCACCCGCCGACGGCCACCGCGGCGAGCGCCGCAATTACACCGCGCGCCAACCACCAACGGCTCATCGCAGCTGCACCTTCAGCAGCCGCTCGAGTTCGCCGATCGTCTGCTCGCTCTCTGTATGGAGGACGGTCGCCATCCCGAGCTCCACCGCCGGCGGGAGGTTGAACCGCAGGTCATCGACGAACACGCACTGCGCCGGGTCGACGTCGATCTCCCTTGCTCCGAGCGTGTAGATCTCGGGCGTCGGCTTGCGGATCCCGACTTCGCCCGAGATCACGACGCCGTCGAACAGCTCGGCCAGCAGCGCCCGGTCATAGCGCCGCGTGCCCCATGAGTTTGAGATCAGCCCGGTGACCACGCCGGCTTTGCGGGCGGTGCGGACGGCCTCGATCATCGGCTCGTCCAACTGCGCCGCGGCGAACATCCGGTCAATCAGGCCCGGCGCCGGGACGCCGAGGATGTCCGCGAACGAGAGCTCGAACTGCTCTTCGGGCAGCGTGCCGGTCTCGAGCTCGATCAGCAGCTCGCGACTGGCCGGATCGCCCCGGAACCGATGCATGATCGCGTCGGGCTCGAGCCCTTCGCCCTCACAGAAGGATGCGAACGTGCCGAACATGTTCGAGGTCATCACCCCGCCCCAGTCGACCAACAGGCCGCGGTATCGAGAGCCGTCAGGCATGGCCGTCGGTTTCAGAACCCATTGCGCGTCACGTCCAGTGCGCGCCCCGCGAGCTCGATCACGCCGTCGCCGAACGACTTCAGATACGGATCGTCGGTCGAGCCGGCGAGCGCCCGCTTGTAGTTGCCCTCCATGAACGCGACCGCCTTCCAGAGCGCGAGCGCCACATACCAATCGAGCTGATGCATCTGGCGCCCCGAGCGCTGCTCGTACAGGGTGACCAGTTCCCTGCGGCTCGGGAATCCCGGCTCGGTGGTCACGCTCTGGAGGTTGAACTTCGAGTCGGCTGGATCATCGGCCTGGCGCCAGTGCAACATCATGTAGCCGATGTCTGCGAGCGGGTCTCCGATCGTCGCCATCTCCCAGTCGAAGATCGCGATCAGCCGAGCGGGGGCGCCGTGGGCGTACATCGTGTTGCCGAGCCGGTAGTCGCCATGCACGATCGTCGCCGGCGGCGACTGCGGGATGTTGTCCTGCAGCCACCGCGAGACCTGCTCGAACTCGGGGATCTCGCGCGTCTTGTTGTGCTCCCAGAGGCCGTTGAAGCGCCGTAGCTGGCGCTCAAGGTACCCGGTCGGCTTGCCGAAGCCCTCGAGCCCGAGCTTGGTGTAGTCGACCGCGTGGAGCTCGACCAGCGAGTCGATCAGCTCGCCGGCGGTCCTTTCACGCTCCTGCGGGCTGTCGAGCGCTGCCGGCATCGTGGTCGTGATCACCTCGCCGTGCATCTCCTCCATCACGTAGAAGGGCGCGCCGATGACGCGCTCGTCGTCGCACACCGCCAGCACCTTCGGCGTGCGCACATCGGTGTCCTGCAGGGCTCGTAGGACGCGCGCCTCGCGCAGGACGTCATGCGCGCTCGGCGGCAACGGGCCGCGGGGTGGCCGGCGCAGCACGATGCCGGTCGACAGCCCGTAGGTGACGTTTGAGTGCCCGTCACCGAACGGGGTCGCCGACAGGCTGTCGGGGGCCTCCAGGCCGGAGGCGGTCAGGAACTCGCGCAGCGGGCCGAGCACGAGCAGCGGCTCGCGGTCGTTGGCTGCGCCCTGCTCGTGGGTGTCGACGATGTCGTCGGGGGCCGATGCGACCTTCATATTTGGTCGCGGAGCCTACCGACGCAGGCCGTTATGAACAGCCCGTCAGGCCGCGAGGGGCAGCTGGGGCGCGACCGCGCGGTCAAACCGCCAGCCGCGCAGCTGCGAGCGGTCTCCGGCGAGACCAACGACCGTTGCCCCGGTGCCCCGCTCGATCGCGGTAATCAATCCGGCGAGCCGCGTCCGCAGGACGTCGCCCTCCTCGGAATCCTCTCCGACGAGCTCGGCCTGCCTGTCTTCGATCAACACGGTGACTCGGTCTGGATGCAGGTGCGCGATCTCGGCGATGACGTCCGCGTCGCAGTCGGAAGGTCCGAATATTGCTAGTAGATCGCTCATTGCCGCCAGCATTGTTCGCGAGCGTAAAGCAATCCTGAAGGCCAGCGAACAAGTCACGATGGATCGCTGAGTAGGCTCATTTTCAGCACCGATGCCCGAGCTGCCCGAAGTAGAGATCACCGCCCGCCTGATCGGATCCGCGACCTCCGGTACGCGGATCGAATCGGCGCTGTCGCCCGGCGTCAACGCGCTCAAGACCTATGACCCGCCGCTGTCGGCGGTCGAGGGGTCAACGATCCGCGCCGTGACCAGGCGCGGCAAGCTGTTCGAGGTCGGACTCGAGGGCGATCTGACGCTGCTGATCCATCTGATGTCGGCCGGCCGGCTGCAGCTGTTCGACACCCGCGCCTCGCTCCGTGACCGGACCTCGCGCCTGCTGCTGCGCCTCGACGACGGTCGCGAGCTGCGGCTGCGGGAGTTCGGCACCAAACAGGCCGCCTGGGTCAAGCTGCTGCGCACCGACGAGCTCGAGTCCGAGGAGACGCTGAGCAAGCTCGGCCCGGAGGCGTTCCCGGACCCGCCGCCGCTGCTCGAGGTGCTCGATGCGCCGCGGCCGCTGCACGGAATGCTCCGCGACCAGCGCGTGCTGGCCGGGATCGGGCGCTCCTGGGTCGATGAGATCCTGCATGAGGCGAAGCTGTCTCCGTTCAAGCGCGGCTCGGAGCTGTCGCCTGAGGAGGCGGTGGCGCTGCGCGACGCGATGATCACCAAGCTCGGCGGCGCGATCGCCCATTACGAACAGACGCTGGCGCTCCCGATCCCCGACAAGCTGCCGATGCCGCTGACGGTCCATCGCCGCAACGGCGAGCCCTGCCCGCGCTGCGGTGACACGCTCGAGGCGGTCTTCTACGAGGACTACGTGATGTGCTATTGCCCGACCTGCCAGACCGACGGCAAGCTGCTCAAGGACCGGCGGCTTTCGCGGCTGCTGAAGTAGGGTTCAGCGACAACCCATGGCACGAGTCCCCGGCGACACTGCACCCGACTTCACGCTCCCCGACCAGGAGGGCAACCCCGTGACGTTGTCCGCGCTGCGTGGGAAGACGGTCGTGCTCTACTTCTATCCCAAGGCCGACACGCCGGGCTGCACGACCCAGGCGTGCGGGGTCCGCGACCACCGTCCCGACTACGAGCACGCCAATGCGGTCGTGCTCGGCGTCTCGCCGGATCCGGTCAAGAGCGTCTCGAAGTTCGACCAGAAGTACGGGCTCGGGTTCCCGCTGCTGGCCGACGAGGATCACGCGGTCGCCGAGGCCTACGGCGTCTGGGTCCAGAAGAGCATGTACGGGCGGACGTACATGGGCAACGAGCGGACCACGTTTGTGATCGGGCCCGACGGCGTCGTCAAGGACGTGTTGCGCAAGGTCAAGCCGGCCGAGCACGACGACCTGGTGCTGGGAGCGCTCGCGAGCTGACGTTCACGCTCGCGCCGCGGCGCTCGCGGCGCAGCGCTCGCTCAAGCGTGGGCGGGCCTAGGGCAGTTCTACTGCAGACCCTCGCGCGCCTCGCGCACGAGCGTCACTGCCTCGGGAAAGACAACCGCCATCACCGAGCGCATCTGTTCGGCCTGCTGCTCGATGGTTCCCTGGATGTTGGCGCGATTCAACGCTGCGACGGTCAGATCGACCGCGAGCTTGATCGCGTTGTCTGCCCAGGCGATCCGCTGTGCGCCCTGCATCTGCTCGGCGAACTCGCCAAGCCGTCGCTGCAGGTCGTCTGGATCACCGAACAGACCGCCGAAGCCGCTTCCTTCCATGAGTCCAATGGTAGCTGGCCGCCCTCGGATACCGTCAGCGACTCGGGTGCTGCGGCACGGGGCGCCCCGGCGCCACGGCACGACCACTACCATTCGGCGCCCGATGAACCCCGAAGCGCAGCTCGAATACGAAGCCCGAGTCCGCAACCGCCAGGCGGTGATCGCAGGCCTCGCCGGCGTGCTGATCATCGTTGCCGCGGCGATTCAGCTCACCGGCCCGCACACCAAGGTCGACGAGCTGACGCTCGATCTGATCACCGCCAACAAGCGCTTCCCGCTTGACCTGATCGCCGCGATCGTCAACGGGCTCGGCTCGCTGCTGATCGCGTGGACGCTGAACTACCTGTATCTCTGCTCGCGCGCTCGCAACGAGCAGGTCAAGCCGTTCATCCGCTGGATTGCGATCGGCGGCGGCGTGCTCTCGGCGGTCACCGGGATCGTCTACGCGATCGTCGTCGCGATCAAGGTGCACGAGTTCGTGACCACCGGCGCCCAGACGTATGCCGAGGCCAATCACCTGACCAGCGCCCCCGGGCTGCTGGCGCTGCAGATCCTCGGCCAGGCAGCGGCGCTGCTGCTGGCCGTCGGCTTCGCGCTCGTTTCGCTCAACGCCCTGCGCCAGGGGCTGCTGACTCGGTTCCTGGGCTACCTGGGGATCTTCGCCGGCGTCCTGTTCCTGTTCCAGATCACGCAGATCCCGGTCGTGCAGGCGTTCTGGCTGCTCGCGGTCGGGTACCTGGTCTCGGGCCGGTGGCCGACCGGAGTGCCACCCGCGTGGCGCTCGGGGCGCTCCGAGCCGTGGCCGCCACAGTCCGAAATGCGGGCCCGACGAGGCGTCGCGGCGGGGGCCCGGGCCGGGGGCAACGGGGCGGCGCGCCCCACAAACCCATTCCGCAAGCCGGCCCCGAAGGCGGAGCCGCAACCCGCAGCTGCGGGTTCCCAGGCGACGCAGGTTCCCGCGCGCACGCGCGCGACGACGCCGAAGCGCAAGCGCAAGCGCCGCAACTAGGCGACGCTCAGAGCCGCGCGAGCGGCCGCCGTTCGTCGGCGCACAGACGCCGTTTGACCGTCGGCGACGACCGTTCAGCGATCAGCGGTTGCGCCCGCGGCCGTCGCGTTGAAGCCTGACCGCCATCTCGCAACACACTCCAGGCAGGAGGGAGAGATGGAAGCAAGTCGTTTGCCACGCGAGGCGGATGTAGCGCCCGCGGCCGAGGATCCGACCGCCGGCCGCTCGGCGGGCTGGTCGCCTGCGGACCCGGGTCCGCTCGGGCTGGCCGCGTTTGCCACGACGACGTTCGTGCTCAGCATGATCAACGCCAACCTGATCGGCGGCGGAGTACTGACCGCCTCCGGGATCGTCGCTCCGCTCGCGATCGCCTATGGCGGCATCGCACAGTTCGCCGCCGGGCTGTGGGAGTTCCGAACCGGGAACACCTTCGGCGCTGTCGCGTTCTGCTCGTTCGGGGCGTTCTGGATCTCGTTCTACGTTCTGTTGCACTCGACCGTCGGCGCGATTCCCAAGACCGAGCTGTTCAGCGCCTTCGGTCTCTACCTGTGGGCATGGGGAATCTTCACCGCCTACATGTTCATCGCCTCGTTGCGGACCACCGGTGCGGTTGCGCTCGTGTTCCTCTTGCTCGCGATCACGTTCATCGTGCTCGGGATCGGCAACTCGGCGCTGGCCGGCACGCTCCACACGACCAACGGCACGGTCAAGCTCGGCGGGTATCTCGGAATCGCGACCGCGATCGTCGCCTGGTACGCGTCGTTTGCCGGAGTCACCAACGCGACCTTCGGCAGAACCGTCGTGCCGGTATTCCCGCTCAACCGCGGATAGGGCTCATGCCGCTCGCCGGTGTGGGGTACAACTACTAGTACACAGCCGCACATTGTGGTCAGCTCGGGCGCCGGCGCCGATCCAGCACCGGCGCCCGGACGCTGACATCGTGCGTGAACGACGGTTCGTCAAGAAGGAGAGACTTCCATGGCTGACACGGCATCGACGTCGGCGGGAGCAACGCTCGAGCAGCAGCTCGAGGAGATGCTCGAGATCGAGACCTTCGACCCGCCGGAGACGTTCCGTGAACACGCGCTCCTCAACGATCCAGCGGTCTACGAAGAGGCCGAGCGGGACTGGAAGGGCTGGTGGGTCAAGCAGGCCAAGGAGCTGCACTGGTTCAAGGAGCCGACCCAGGATCTGGACGACTCCAACCCACCGTTCTACAAGTGGTTCACCGACGGCAAGATCAACGCCTCCTACAACTGCCTTGACCGCCACGTCGAGGCCGGCAACGGCGACCGCGTCGCGTTCTATTGGCGCGGCGAGGAGGGCGAGGAGCGCGAGCTGACCTACGCCGATCTGCACCGCGACGTGCAGCGATTCGCCAACGCGCTCAAAGGGCTCGGGATCGAGAAGGGTGACATCGTCGGCATCTACCTGCCGATGATCCCCGAGGTCGTGGTCGCAATGCTCGCGTGCGCGCGGATCGGCGCCCCCCACAACGTTGTCTTCGGCGGCTTCTCGGCCGACTCGGTCAAGGAGCGAATGGAGTTCTCGCAGGCCAAGGCGCTGATCACCGTCGACGGCGCGCGGCGCAAGGGCAAGACGGCGCCGATCAAGCAACAGGTCGACGCGGTGATGGAGGACCTCGACGAGCTCGAGCACATCATCGTCGTCAACCACACGCAGGCCGAATGCCAGATGAAGGATGGTCGCGACGTCTGGTTCCACGAGGTGATGGAGCAGGCGGACCCCGAGTGCCCGGCCGAGGAGCTCGACGCCGAGCACCCGCTGTACGTGCTCTACACCAGCGGCTCGACCGCCAAGCCGAAGGGCGTGCTGCACACCACAGGTGGCTACATGACCGGCGTCAGCGCCACCCACCGCTACATCTTCGACCTCAAGCCCGAGGAGGATGTCTTCTGGTGCTCGGCCGACGTCGGCTGGGTCACCGGCCACTCCTACATCGTCTACGGGCCAATGGCCAACGGTGCCACCAGCGTCATGTATGAGGGCGCCCCTGACTACCCGCACAAGGGAATCTGGTGGGAGCTGTGCGAGCGTTACAAGGTGACGCTGTTCTACACCGCGCCGACGGCGATCCGGGCCTGCATGAAGTGGGGCGTCGAGCACGTCGAGAAGTTCAACCTCGATTCGCTGCGGCTGCTGGGAAGCGTCGGCGAGCCGATCAACCCGAAGGCGTGGCTCTGGTACTACAAGGTGATCGGCGGCGAGCGCTGCCCGGTGGTCGACACCTGGTGGCAGACCGAGACCGGCGCGATCATGATCACGCCGCTGCCCGGGATTGTGGCGACCAAGCCGGGCTCGGCGACGCGGCCGTTCCCCGGCGTCGCCGCCGAGGTCGTCGACGAGCGCGAGGGCAAGCCGATCGACTCCGGCCAGGGCCTGCTCATCCTCACGAGGCCGTGGCCGTCGATGCTGCGCACGCTCTACAAGGAGGACGACAGGTTCGTGGAGACGTACTTCTCCAAGTTCGGCCGCGAGACCTATCTCGTCGGCGACGCGGCCCGCAAGGACGACGATGGCTATTTCTGGATCATCGGGCGGATCGACGACGTCGTCAATGTCTCCGGCCACCGGCTCTCGACGGCCGAGGTCGAGTCCGCGATCGTGTCGCACCCGAAGGTCGCCGAGGCGGCCGTGATCGGCCAGTCCGACGAGGACACCGGTCAGGCAATCTGCTCGTTTGTGACGCTCCGGGGCGATCTCGAGGGCACCGACGAGCTGACCAACGAGATCCGCGCCCACGTGGCCGAGCGGATCGGCAAGTTCGCGCGGCCGCGACGGATCATCTGGGCAGATGACCTCCCCAAGACCAGGTCGGGCAAGATCATGCGCCGGCTGCTGCGTGACATCGCCGAGGGCCGCGCGCTGGGCGACGTGACGACGCTGCGCGACCCCGACGTGATGTCGCAGCTCGAGGACAAGATCCACGAGGAGCAGGCCGCCGAGCAGTAGCTCTCGAAAGACGGCGGTCAGATGCTGAGGCGACGGCCGAGCTCGGCCGTCTGGCGGCGGGCGACCGGGATCGTCTGGCCGTCGGCGAAGATGAGCTCGGCCGTGCCTCCGATCAGCGGCCGCAACTCGGTCGCGGCCCGCAGGTTGGCGACGTACTGGCGATGGACGCGGACGAACCCGAACGGCTCCCAACGCCGCTCGATTTCTGACAGCGTTGTGCGCAGCAGGTACCGGCCGTCGGGGGTCACGATCCGCACGAAGTCCCCGTAGGACTGGACGAACTCGATCGAGCTGCGTGACAGCAGCCGCGTCGACCCGCCGTGCAGCGCGGCGACCGCGATCATCTCGTCGTCGACGGCGGGCGCCACAGTGCGCGCCGAGTTCTGCGGCAGGCTCACCGGTCCCGCCTCAATCGCGGCCGTGACCCGCTCGACGGCCTCCTCGACGCGGCGTCGGGCGACCGGCTTTCGCAGGTAGTCCAATGCGCGCAGCTCGAACGCCTCGACGGCAGCGTTGTCGTAGGCGCTGACGAACACCAGCTGCGGCGGTGCTGCGAACCGGCGTAGCACGCGGGCGAGCTCGAGCCCGTCCAGGTCGGGCATCCGCACGTCGAGGAAGATCGCGTCAAAGCCCTGGCGCGTCAGCTTCGCGAGCGCCTCACGCCCGTCGAACGCGCACTCGACCTCGCCGACGCTGGGTGCGCCCCGCAGCAGGCGCGCGAGATCCTCGAGCTGTGTGCGCTCGTCGTCGACCGCGAGCACGACCAGCTGGCCGGACCTCATCTGTGGGCGCTCCCGAGGGCCAGGGTCCGCGTCATGCGCCGACGCTCCCGTGGGCCAGGGTCCGCGTCATGCGCCGACGCTCCCCGTGCTCAACGCGACCGGCGCTGAGCCGTCGTCTCCGGCCAGGTTCGGAACGGTCATCACGACCGTGGTTCCCCGCCCGAGCGCTGATTCAATCGCGAGCCCGTACTGCTCGCCGAACGTCGCCCGCAGCCGCGCATCGACATTCGTCAGCCCGATCCCTCCCCCCGCCCCGGCCAGCAGCGCGGGCACGCGCGCGGGATCGATGCCGCTGCCGTTGTCGCGGACACGCAGCTCCATGTCGCCACCGACGATCTGTGCCTCGATCGCGACGCTCCCGCTGGCACCGTTTCGCTCAACGCCGTGCCGAACCGCGTTCTCGACCAGAGGCTGGATCGACAGCGTCGGCACGACTGCCGTCCTCGTCTGCGCGGGAACGTCGAAGCTCACGTGCAGCCGGTCACGGAACCGCGCCTGCTCGAGCCGCAGGTAGCGCTCCACGTGGGCGAGCTCCTCGGCCAGCGTCACGTATGGGCGGCCGTCGCGGAACAGGTACCGGGTGAACTCGGCGAAGTCGATCAGCAGCTCACGCGCCTCCTCGGGACGCGCGTGGATGTCGCCCGCCACGGCGGCAAGCGCGTTGTAGATGAAGTGAGGGGAGATCTGGGCCCGGAGCGCCCGCAGCTCCGCCTGAGCGAGACGCTCCTCCTGGTCGCGGACGACCGACAGCTCGAGCTGCGCCGATACCAGGCTCGCCGCCTCGCCGACGACACGCAGCTCGTCACTGCGCGGCCGGCCGGTCGTCCTATAGAAGGCGATCAGCGTCCCGGCGCGCTTGCCCTGGACCGTCAGCGGCGCGAGCACCGCCGAGCGCAGCGGACAGTCTGGATCCGACGAGACGAGCCGCGACACGACGTGCAGGCGGTTGTCGGGCGTCCGCTCGAGCAGCCGCGAAAGGAGGTCACCCGGCCGGACCTGCTCGCGGCCCTCGCCGTCGATCGCAAGCACGGAGCGTGTGTCGGCGAGCGCGACCGCCGCCGCCCCGGTCAGGGCCCGCAGGTGCGCCACCGCGTTTGCGGCCGAGCGCGAGTGGAGGCCGAGGCGCAGATGGGGGAGCGTGGAGGTGGCGGCGTGCAGGGCGGACTGCATGCCCGCTGCCTCGGGCGTCCGCGTGGAGCCGGGAGGCCGCGTAAATCGCCACACCGCCACCAGGGCGGCGGCCATTGCGGTCCCGAGCAGGACGCCAAGTGCGAGGTTCATGTCGAACCTCCGCAAAGCCTACTCTTGCCGCTGGGCGCGTCGCGCTGGTGTCGGCCATGCGTCCAGAAGAGCCCGTCCAACCGTGTCGTGGCCGCGCTTTCTGCCGAAACGACCGTGACAGGACCGGCAGAAGGAACTGCTCGGTTGCCGCGATCAAGGACAGGACGAGGCGGTGGCGCGCGTGTTGGAGCCACGGACAGGAACGGATCGAAAGGACCTGCGGAACAAGGTCCTCCGGACGGCGCTGACGACGCTCGCCGCGACGCTCCTGTGCTCCTCCTCGGCGCTCGCCCAGGCGGTTACCAGTCGCCCGCACCAGG
Source organism: uncultured Solirubrobacterales bacterium (assembly GCA_963770885.1). Lineage (GTDB taxonomy): Bacteria > Actinomycetota > Thermoleophilia > Solirubrobacterales > Solirubrobacteraceae > Palsa-465. The sequence goes on from CAVYRI010000012.1 coordinate 865,258, forward strand.
CGACCCGCAACGCGCCGGGATTGACTTTTCACACCGTCAGCGCGAGCGCCACTCACCACCCGACGAGCAACCGGCAGCTCAGTGACGCGACAAATGCCGCCTGCAACGAGGCGCCGAACGGCTCCACCTGCATCAGCTCGATGCTCGCGGCGATCAACTCCGCAAGGGCCTCCGAGGGGGTCGGCCCGATGCAGCTCCCGACCGGCTTTCCGTCGCTGACGGTGCCACAGCAGCTGATGGTGCTCGCCAATCTCGAGCGCGTCGGTCGCGGACTCGCCCCCGTCGCTGGTCTCGCCGGCAGCCTCAACACGATCGCGGCCCACGCGGCGGCCGCCGATCAGGACCCGATGCCGAACCAGTACAACGGCGACGTGGTGACTTCCAACTGGGCGGGCGGCACCCCCTCAACGATGGTCGCAGACTTCCTCTGGATGTACGACGACGGTCCCGGCTCGGGCAACATCGCCTGTAAGCACCCGGGCGACTCGGGTTGCTGGGGACACCGCGACGACATCCTCTACCCGTTCGACAACCCGATCGCGATGGGGGCGGGGTTCGCGGCGTCGACCTCATACGGCGCGTCGCTCACCGAGCTGTTCGTGGGCGGCGACACGGCGATCGCGCCGGGGCAGGCCGATGCGCTCGTCGGACCGACATGGGCGACGCTAGCGCACTCGCTGATGGTCGGGTTGTCGACGACTTCAATCCGGCTGGTCGCAGGTGAGCAGACGGCTCAGCTTGAGCTCTCGGCTTCCAACCAGAGCATGAAGGTGGGGGCCAGGGTCACCAGCGGCGGGGGCGCCTGGCACGTCTCACAGCCAGGCTGCTCGTTGACCGCAGGTTCCAGCTGCCAGCTGACGGTGACGGTCAGCGCGGCCGGCCTCGGTAGCAGCGGCACGCTGACGGTAACCGGTCCCGCCGGTCCGCAGACCGTCTCGCTCGCCAGCCAGGCGGCCGGAACGCTCCAGGTCAAGGTCAGCAAGACCCGGATCAAGCGCGGCGACTTCGTGACGATCAGCGGCCGCCTTCGCAGCGCGACCGGCGCGGACGCAACCGGCCAGATGGTGGCCCTGCAGCGCGTCCATGGCCAGACCGTGACGATGATCGCCACCGGACGCAGCGGCGCAGCCGGCGGGGTCAGCTTCAGGGTGGCGCCGCGTCAGAGCGCTACCTACAGGCTCGCGTTCGCGGGCTCACCGACGATCACCGCCACAAGCACGGCGTCGGTCTCGGTCCGCGTCGTCGATCGGGTCAGCGCCCAGACCGACCGCGTCCGGCGCCATCACCGCCGCCACGCCAAGCGCGGCGGCGGACGTGCCGCCAGGCATCACCGTCAGCATCGGCCGAGCCGGCTGCACCAGCCGATCGCCCACATGGCGTGACCCGCGCCCGGCAGGCTGCCATCCCTCGGCCCGAGGTGCCGTCCGGTTCAGCCTGAACGCGCGCCGCGCGTGTGTGAGCGCATCTCGGAGAGGATCCGCTCCAAGCGGGGCTCGGTGTCGAAATCGACGTGGGTCATCGTCGCCGCGACAGCCGGGTGGACCGCGGCAATCTGGGCGTGCATCTCGTGCGCGACGGCTCGGTAGCTCGGATGACCCTCACGGCCCGAGCGCAGCTCGATCAGCTGCATCGCCTCGCGCGCATTGAGATCGAGGATGAACCGCAGCCGATAGCCGAGGCACAGCGCGTACGGCGCCGCACTCTGCAGGCCCACATCGACCAACCGCTCGTACTCGGCCCGCGAGAGGGCAAGCGCGCGGCGGTACTCGTCGCCGACGCCCGCGAGCTCGACCTGTTCGGGGACGCCGGCGCCAAGGTCGGGCCCGAGCGTCTGCCACTGGACGGTGAGCATCCGGTGACGTTGAAGGTCGCGGAAGGCGCCGTAGTCGGCGACGATCTCAAACCGGTAGCGCAGCGCCTCAAAGCCACGGCCCGGGCGGTGGCGGCGGTTGGAGCGTTCGCCGACGAGGTCGGTGAGCAGCGCGGCGCGGTCGGACTCGTCAAGCGCCTGGATGGTTTCGCGGATCTCCTGTTCGGAGACCGTCGCAGACTCGAACAGCAGCGCCGCGAGCAGGTCATCCTCATCCCCTTGGACCTCGAGCAGCGCGACCGACGGCCCGAGCCGATCGGCGTCGTCGTGTCCCTCGCGGAGCTCGAGCCGTCGCGCCCAGCGGCTCCCCGCGCGAGCGCGATCCTCGAGATAGCCGATCCACGCCCCGCCGCGGTCTGGCCGCTGGACACGGGCGACGAAGCTCGGGATCACCGCCTGGACCTCGTCGAGGATCATGGCGCCGTAGCTCCGGGCCTCGGGCAACGGGTGCGCGAGCAGGTGCAGAATCAGCTGCTCGTAGGTCTGACCGGTCGCGTAGATCCCCATGTGCGACAGCGAGCTGGCCGGCAGCAGGCCCCGTAGGAGGTCGAGCGCCTTGGCCTTGACCGCGCGTGCGTGAGCCGCCTCGGGCTCATCGGGCTCGCGCGGGTACTGCTCCTGCGCCCACGCGATCACACGGGGCAGCGCTGCGGCATAGATCTCAAACAGCCAATCCATCGCCTGCTCGTAGGCGCGGGCCGAGTTCGGGGTCGCGGTAGTACCGAAAGCCGCCGGGAGGATCGGGCATCGGCGCGTCATAGGCGATGTAGCGGGTCGACTGCTCCAGGTAGGCGCCCAGCCGCGGCCGCTGGAGCACCTTCGTGAGCACGTTGGAGGCCCACTCGCAGGCGAGATGCACGCCGCCCAGCTGGGCCACCGAGTCGTCGCCGTAGCCGAGGAAGATCCGCTCATAGAGCTGCGCGGCTCGCTCCCCCTCGACCGACTCCCGGTCGGCCGGCGCGGGCGGCAGGTCACCGGCGAACTCGTCGAGCAGCAGCCGGCGCAGAGTGCCGGGATAGCGCGAGTAGCGCGCGAACAGCGCTCCCTTGAGCGTCTCAGGCAGGTTCGTCAGCGCGAACACCGGCCGGTCGAGGTTGGTGCAGTGGGCGCCGAGCAGCGCGCGCTCGTCATCAGTGAAGGTCTCGACCGGGTACTGCACGGGCGGCCGATCGTAGCGACGCGCGCGGCCGGTCACGACGCGCGTCTGCGAGCGGGAGGCCGCCGACCTCGAATCTCCCGCAGCCGCATGCCAGTCCCCGGTATGATGCGTCGTGATACGCATGCGTACCACGTATTTGGATTACGTCGATGTGCTGATTGTGGGTGCCGGGCTGTCCGGGATCGGAGCCGCCTGCCACCTCCAGCGGCGCTGTCCGGGCAAGACCTACACACTGCTCGAGGCGCGCGACTCGATCGGCGGCACCTGGGACCTGTTCCGTTATCCGGGCATCCGCTCTGACTCGGACATGTACACGCTCGGGTACTCGTTCCGGCCCTGGGAGGCGCCGCAGGCGATCGCCGACGGGCCCTCGATCCTGAGCTACATCAAGGAGACCGCCCGGGACTTCGGGGTGCTCGACAAGATCCGGCTGGGCCACCGGGTGATCAGCGCGGAGTGGTGCAGCGCCGAGATGCGCTGGACGGTCGTCGCCGAGCGCACGGACACCGGCGAGACGGTCAAGCTGCACGCGGGCTTCCTGATGTCATGCAGCGGCTACTACAGCTATGACGGGGGTTACACCCCGGAGCTGCCGGGCGCCGACCGGTTCGAGGGGACGATCATCCATCCCCAGCACTGGCCGGAGGACCTCGACTACGCCGGCAAGCGGGTGGTGGTGATCGGCAGCGGTGCGACCGCGGTGACGCTCGTGCCCGCGATGGCTCCGACCGCGGCGCACGTGACGATGCTCCAGCGCTCGCCGACCTATGTGGTCAGTCTGCCCGAGGAGGACCCGATCGCGAGGGGCCTCAAGCGGGTGCTGCCGCCGATGGCGGCCTACCAGGCCGTGCGCGCCAAGAACGTCGGCCTGATGACGCTCTCCTACCAGCTCAGCCGCCGGCGGCCGAACCTGATGCGCGCGCTGATCCGCAAGGGTGCCGTGCGCAGCCTGCCGGCGGGCTTCGACGTCGACACGCATTTCAACCCCACCTACCTCCCGTGGGATCAGCGCCTGTGCGTGTGCCCCGACGGTGATCTGTTCGAGGCGCTGCGCAACGGGAGCGCGTCGGTCGTGACCGACCGCGTCAAGGCCCTCAACGAGCACGGGATCGAGCTCGAGAGCGGAGGCGAGCTGGAGGCCGACATCATCGTCACCGCGACCGGCCTGAAGATGGTCGTGCTCGGCGGCGTCAAGCTGTCGGTCGACGGCGAGGAGCTCAACCTCCCCGACCAGACGGTCTACAAGGGGACGATGATCAGCGGGCTGCCGAATGCGGCGATGGCGATCGGCTACACGAATGCGTCCTGGACGCTGAAGTGCGACCTAACCTGCGAGTACGTGTGCCGGCTGCTCAACCACATGGACGACCACGGCTATCGCAAGGTCGTGCCGGTGCTCGACGACCCGTCGGTGACGCCCGAGCCGCTGCTCAATCTGACATCCGGGTATGTGCTGCGCTCGGTCGACGAGTTCCCCCACCAGGGCTCCAAACGGCCCTGGCGGATGCACCAGAACTACGCGTTCGACGTGGTCGCGCTGCGCATGCGCGAGCTCGACGACGGGACGCTGCGCTTCTCCAGCGCCCCCGCCGCGGCGGCGGTTGAGCCGGCCGAGCCCGCGGCCGCTGTCGCTTAGCCGAACGCCTCTCTGGCGCGCTTTGGGCGCCGATCGGCCGGCACGGTCCGGGCTGGCAGTCGGCCCGGTCAGCCGGCGCTGTCAGGGCTACCGCTAGGCCGATCAGCCGGCGCTGTCCGGGCTACCGGTCGACTGTGAGCCCTCGCCCGCCTCCCCGCCGGACCGCCTGTCTCGGCGGCGCTGCGGCTCGGTGTCAGAGGCGCCGCGCCGCTCCTCGCCGGCTCCGTGACCGGGCTCAGCCTCTTCGCGGTTTTGGTTCGACACCGACCCGGGAAGGTCGTCGTCGCGGTGACGTTTCTCGTCCATGAGTTGACGCTTCCCCGCGTGCAGCGGTGGCAAACGACCGCTTGGTCGCGGCGATCGCGATCTGGTGGGTGCGTTCCCTCGTTCCGAGTGCCTGCGGACGACACGGACGGCGGCGCGGCGCGGCGCGGCGCGGCGGTGGGCGATGGGGCAAAGACCCTGACCCCCGGCCGGCCTGCACGGGGCCTGCGGCTACCCGACGCAACACCGCTGAGGAAAAGGAGGCAGCGCCGGCGAGCTGTGGCTCGAGGCTGCGGAAGGCGCGAGGCGCGAGGCGCGAGGCGCGAGGCCGTAGGCGGATTACCGTCGTATAGCCCAGCTATCGACCCACGGCTGGGAGCCGTAGGCGGATTACCGTCGTATAGCCCAGCTATCGACCTACGGCTGGGAGCCGTAGGCGGATTACCGTCGTATAGCCCAGCTGACGGGCCACACCCCCGGCGTAGCGACCACACCCCGGGCTCTGGGCTAGAACAAGCCGGTGAGCGCCCGACCGGCGTGCGCCGCGAGCTTGAACAGCGGCGACGGGAAGATCCCGAAGAAGATGCTTGCGGCGGCGAACACGAGCGCGACGAGCGTGACCTCGTCAAACGGGCCGCGGCGCCTCGTCGAAGTCTGCCCCGCCGCGGCGCCACCCCCCGCCAGCGCCCGAGCCGGAGGCAGCGCGAGCTCGTCGGCCTCGGGCGAGCCGCCCGCGATCGGCGCCAGCCCGCCGGGCCCCGCCGCACCGCCGGCGGGCACCGGCACGGGCGCCGCGACCGGCGCGCTCATCCAGATCGCCGCGACGACCCGCAGGTAGTACCCCAGCGAAATCATCGACCCGATCACCAGCACGATCGCCAGCCACGTGTAGTCGCCGTTGACGAGCGCGTGGATCAGCTGGAACTTGCCGATGAAGCCGACCGTCCCGGGGATTCCGGCCAGTGAGAGCATTGCGATCGTCATCGGCCATGCGAGCCACGGGTTGCGCGCGCCGAGCCCGGTGATCCCGGACATGTTGTCGCCGTCGATCCGCTCCCGTTGCGCGGCGACGATCACCGCAAACGCGGTGATGTTCATGAACAGGTAGACGATCAGATAGAGCACGGTCGCATCGACGCCGAGCTGGGTGCCGACGACGACGCCGGCGAGCATGTATCCCGCCTGGGCGACGCTGGAATAGCCCAGCAGCCGCTTAAGCGACGTCTGGCCGAGCGCCCCGACGTTGCCGACCACGATCGTGATCGCGGCGATCGTCGCGAACGCCGGCGCCCATGTGTCCTGGGCCCCGATCACGGCGACGTCAAAGAAGCGCAGGATCACCCCGAGCGCCGCGGCCTTGGTCGCGGTCGCCATGAACGCGGTGATCGGCGTCGGCGCGCCCTCGTAGACGTCGGGCGTCCACTGATGAAACGGCGCCACCGAGGCCTTGAACGCGAACCCGACGATCACCAGGGCCAGCCCGGTCAGCATCATCGGATCGCCGAGCAGACCGCCGGCGATCTGGCCCTGTGCGATCGCGTTGGCGATCCCCGGGAAGCCGGTCTGGCCGGTCGAGCCATAGACCAGCGCCAGGCCGTAGACGAGCGTGGCCGATCCGACCGAGCCGATCACCAGGTACTTGAGCCCCGACTCCAGAGACCCCTCGCGGCGGAATTCGGACGCGCACAGCACGTACAGCGGGATCGAGAGCAGCTCGAAGCCGATGAACAGGGTGATCAGGTCCTGCGCGGCCACCAGTACCGCCATCCCGAGCACGCTGAACAGCAGCAGCGAGTGGTACTCGCCGTGGCCGGCGCTCGACGGGCCGCGGGTCGGGAACGACATGATCACGCAGGCGATCGCCGCGACCGCGAACACAAGGTCGAGCACCAACGCCAGGCCGTCCATCCGCAGCGCGCCGTGGACGATCGTCGCCGGATGATTCAGGCGCGCGATCTCGAAGCCGATCGAGACGCCGAGCGCCGCGATCGTCAGCAGCGGCACGGCTCGTTCGCGCGCGAACCTTCCCGGCAGCAGTCCGACCAGCAGCACCACCAGCGCACCGCCGGCGAGGGCCACGATCGGAGCCAGCGAGGCCCAGTCGATCGGCGGGGCCCTTGAGATGGTGGACAGCGGATGAGATCAGGGCGGCGGTGTTCATGGCACCTGCGCCACCCGGCTGACTCCGGGCACGTGTTGCTGGATCTCGACCGGTGCGACCGTCGTCTTGACCGACTGTTGCGATCGTTTGAGGCCGAACTGCGGATAGAAGGCGAGCACGACGAGGACGACGACGATCGGGACGATCGGCAGCGCCTCGCGCAGACGTATCTCGCGCGAATCGACCTTCGGCGAGACCCGATTGTGCATCGAGCGGATGTAGAGCCGCAGCGCATAGACCGCGGCGCCGATCACGCCGAGCGTGGCGATCACCGCGATCGCGACCTTGGACTGGAAGACCCCGAGCAGGATCAAGAATTCACCGCCGAAGTTCGGCGAGCCCGGCATCGCGAGCGTCGCCAGGGTCACGATCAAGAACAGCGTCGCCAAGACGGGCGCCCGGAACGCGATGCCACCCATGTCGGTCAGCTTCTCCGAGCCGCCGGCCCGAGCAGCGAGTGCGGCGACAATGAAGAACAGCGGCGCCGTGACGAGCGCGTGGTTGAGCATCTGCAGCAATGCACCCTGCGCCCCGGTCGGCTTGAGCGAGAAGATCCCGAGCGTGATGAAGCCCAGCTGCGCGACACTCGAGTAGGCGACCACCAGCCTCGCGTCAGGGGTCGTGAACGCGACCAGCGTCGCCCACAGGATCGAGATCAGCGCGATCACGAGCATCAGCGTCTGGAAGTGCGCCGACGCGTACGGGAACAGCGGCAGCACGACGCGCAGGAACCCGTATGCCGCGACCTTCGACAGGATCGCCGAGAAGACCGCGACCGCCGGGATCGGCATCGCCTTGTAGCCGTCGGGCAGCCAGCCGTGGAACGGGACCAGCGGCATCTTGACCAGGAACGCGGCGGCGAAGCCGAGGAACAGCCAGTCCTGGGTCGTGTGCGAGAGCGGCAGCGCCCGCAGCGAGCTGATCGCAAACGTCAGCGGCGTCCCATGCGCGCTTGACGCCAGCACACCGGTCGCGACCGCAGCGACCAGCATCAGAAACGAGCCGATCAGCGTGTAGACGACGAGCTTGGTGGTCGCGCGGACCCGGTCCCCGGTCCCCCAGATCCCGGTCAGGAAGTAGAACGGGATCAGCATCAGGTCAAAGAAGGCGACGAACAGCGCCAGGTCCTGGATGCAGAAGGCGCCCAGGACGGCGCTCTCGGCGAGCCCAAACCAGAAGTAGAAGGCGCGCGCCCGCTCCCACTCGCGCGTTGACGCCCACAGCAGCGCGGCGCTGAAGATCACCGTCGTCGTCAGCACGAGCACGACATTGAGCCCGTCGAGGCCGAGCTTGTAGTGGATCCCGAGCGCCGAGATCCAGACCGAGTCGGTCACGAACTGCAGCTGGCTGAGGCTGGGGTTGAAGCGCGCGACGAACGAGATCGCCACCCCGAGCGTCACGAGACTGCCGATGAATGAGGCGCGCCCGACAAGCGCCGGCGGCAGCAGCGATGCGAGCAGCGAGATCGCCAGCGGCAGCCAGATCAGGATCGAGAGGGTCATGAGGCCGAGATCAGGAAGTAGAGGGCGATCGCGGAAATCCCGAGCAGCACCGCCGCCGCGTAATAGCGCACGAATCCGGTCTGGGCACGGCGGACCGCCGCCGAGCAGGCGCGGACGACGCCGAGCGTGCCGCCGGTGACGCCGCCGGCGATCACGCGCCCCTCGAGGACCGACTCGGCGAACCGACCGAGCCATTGGGTCGGGCGCACGATCGCGAGGTCATAGAACTCGTCGAAGTACCACTTGTGCAGCAGGAACGTGTGCACGGCCGAGAAGCGAGCCTGGAGCTGCGGCGCGAGGCCCCGCTTGGCGATCCAGACGTAGTACGCGGTCGAGACCCCGCCGACGGCGATCAGCGCCGCCGATCACGAGCCCGAGCCACGACGCCTTTGTCGACGGGTCAAGCGTGTAGAGGTGCGAGCGGGCGAAAGTCGGAGCCAGGAAGCGGTTGATCGAGTCATCGACGCCCGGGATCTGCAGGACGCCGCCGATCACCGACAGGGTCGCAAGGATCGCCATCGGGATCTTCATCTCGAGATCGCGCTCGGCGATGTGGTGGTCGGGCCCGGGGAACCCGACGTCGGTGTCCTCGACCTCGCCGGTCTGCGGGTTGGTCGGCGTCTCGGCATGGGCGAGGTGGCCGTGCTCGAGCTCGGTCGCCTCCGGGCACGGGGCACCGAAGAAGGCGCGGAAGATCATCCGGAACGTGTAGATCCCGGTCATGAAGGCGCCGATGTAACCGAGGATCCCGAGCACCTCGAAGCCGCCGCCGCGGAAATCGAGGTAGGCGATGATGTCGTCCTTGGAGAGCCAGCCCGAGAACGGCGGCATCCCCGACAGCGCGAGTCCGCCGACCACGAACGCGATGAACGTGAATGGCAGCGCCTTGCGAAAGCCGCCCATCCGGTCAAGCGACTGCTCGCCTGCCATAGCGCTGATCAGCGACCCGGCTGACATGAACAGCAGCGCCTTGAAGAAGGCGTGCGTCATCAGGTGGAACATCGCCGCCGAGTAGGCGCCGATCGAGACGCCCATGATCATGTAGCCGATCTGGGACATGGTCGAGTAGGCGATCACGCGTTTGAGATCGGTCTGGACGATCGCGATCGTGGCAGCGATCAGGAGCGTCGCGCAGCCGCCGATCGCGGCGACGTCGGCGGCTGTCGGCGCCAGCTCGAACAGGGTGTGCATCCGCGCGATCAGGTACACGCCGGCGGTCACCATCGTGGCGGCGTGGATCAGCGCCGAGACTGGCGTCGGGCCTTCCATCGCGTCCGGGAGCCAGGTGTGGAGCGGGACCTGGGCCGACTTCGCAAACGCCCCGACCAGCAGCAGCAGGCAGCCGGCGACCAGATCGGTGCTGTCGTGGGCGAAGACGCGCGGCGCCACCTGAAAGGTCTTGACGAAGTCCAGCGTGCCGGTGTGGCGGAAGATGAAGAACGTTCCGAGCACCAGGCCGACGTCGCCGAGCACATTGATCACGAACGCCTTGATGCCGGCGTTGGTGGCGGTCGTGCGGCGGTACCAGAACGAGATCAGCATGTACGAGGCCGCGCCGACGAACGCCCAGCCGATGATCAGGACCAGGAAGTTGCCCGCCAGCACCAGCAGCAGCATCGAGAAGACGAAGAAGTTCAGGTAGGCGAAGAAGCGCGAATAGCCCCGGTCGGACTTCAGGTAGGCGACCGAGTAGAGGTGGATCAGCATCGAGACGCCCGAGACGATCAGCGCCATCATCACCGACAGCGGGTCGACGAGGATCGACATCTTCGCGTCGACGCCGAACGTGACCGCGTAGTTCCACAGCGACGAGGTCACCTCGCGCTCGTTCTCGGGCCGCCCGAGCAGAGAGATCAGCGCGCCGATCGCAAACGCGAACGCGAGCGCGATCGCAAGCGTGCCGAGCCAGCCGGCGAGACTGCCGCGCTCGGCGCGAAAGCCGACGCCGATCCCGATGCAGCCGACGAGCGGACACAGCAAAACCAGCCAGCCGAACGTCGTCGGGCTCATCGCCCCCTCACCCGCGCAACTCGTTGAGCTCGTCGACGTTGATCGCCATCTGCCGCCTGTAGATCGCGACGATCAGCCCGAGCCCGACGGTGACCTCGCAGGCCGCGACGACCATCACGATCAGCGCGAAGATCTGGCCCGCGGCCGTGCCCCACATGCGCGAGAAGGCGACCAGCGCCAGATTGGCGGCGTTGAGCATCAGCTCCAGGCACAACAGGATCACCAGCGGGTTGGGGCGCGTCATCACGCCGGCGGCGCCGACGCAGAAGATCAGCGCCGAGACGACCAGATACCAGCCGATCGCCACTACCAGCCACCTTCCGAGCTGGTCGTGGTGCCGGCGGGTTCGGGTTCGCCGTCGCCACCGCTCTCGAGTGCGATCGTCCGCCTGACGCCGGTCGTCTCGGCCATCGTGCCGGTGTAGACGGGACGCTCGGCGTGGACGCGACGCTCGAACTCGTCATCGGTGGGCTCCAGGCCGCGGCGGCGACGGGCGAGCACGACCGCGCCAATCGCGGCGACCAGCAGCAGCAGCGAGGCGACCTCGAACGGGAACAGGTATGAGGTCAAGAACAGGCGGCCGATGTCACGCGGGGTTCCGAACGCGTCGCTGATCGGAGCGCCCTCGTGCGAGATGCCGGCCAGCGCTGAGCCGAGCATCGCGATGCAGAGCTCGATCGCGACCGCGAGCGCGAACAGCGGCCCGAGCACCTTGAGCGCGCCGCCGCCCGAGCCCAGCGGCTGGTCGGCGCCGCCGATGTAGGCGACCACGAACACGTACAGGACCATCACTGCGCCGGCGTACACGACCACCTGCGCGGCGGCGACGAACTGCGCCTCGAGCAGCAGGAACAGGATCGCGAGCGCGACCAGGTGGACGACCAGCGCGAGCACGCTGTAGAACGGGTTGCGCAGCATCACGACGCCGATCGCTCCGCCGAGCGCGAAGATCGCGGCGAGGAAGAAGATCACGACCGACATCGGGAGCTACTCGCCCTCTCTCCGCAGTGGCGCGCGCTCGATCGGCTCGGCGAGCAGCATCTCCTTGGTGAAGATCAGATCCGAGCGGGTGTAGTCCGACATCTCGTAGTCGTGTCCCATCGTGATCGCGTCAAACGGGCACGCGACCTCGCAGTAACCGCAGAAGATGCAGCGACTCAGGTTGATCTCATAGACGGCCGCGTAGCGCTCGCCGGCCGAGACGCGATGCTCGGGCGTGTTCTCGGCGGCCACGACGCGGATGCAGTCGGCCGGGCAGGCGGCGGCGCACAGCGAGCAGCCGACGCACTTCTCAAGCCCCGTGTCCTCGAACCGGTGGAGCTTGTGCCGGCCGCGGAAGCGGGGATAGACGGGCGTCTTCTCCTCGGGGTACTGGATCGTGGTCGGCCCTTCGACCACGCGTCCGAAGGTCGTCTTGAGTCCGCGCAGCGTCTCGCCGAACACCCGGTAGGTGCCACGGACGGCTCCCGCCGCGGGCGCTCGCATGACCTCGATCACGTCGGCGCCGGGATCGTATGGAGGTGTCATCAGGTCATCGGCTCCTTGATCACGTGGCAACCAGCACGGCCGTCACGACCAGATTGAGGGTCGCCAGCGGCAGCAGGATCTTCCAGCCGAACGACATCAGCTGGTCGTAGCGCAGCCGCGGCAGGGTGGCGCGGATCCAGATGAAGAACGTGAGCACGATCAGGATCTTGACCAGCACCACGAACGGGTCAACCCACCCGGGCGGGTGGATCCCGAACGGCATCAGCCAGCCGCCCAGGAACATCGTCACCGCCATGCCCGAGACGACGATCATGTTCGTGTACTCGGCGAACAGGTAGGCGACGAATGCGGTCCCGCCGTACTCGGTGAAGTAGCCGCCGACCAGCTCGGCGTCGGCTTCGACAAGATCGAACGGGGCCCGGTTGGTCTCGGCGAACGAGGCGGTCATGAAGACCAGGAAGCCGACGAACTGCGGGATGAAGTACCACATCCCCTCCTGCGCGTGGACGATCCCGGTCAGTGACAGCGTCCCGGCGGTGATGATCACCCCGACCAGCGCGAGCCCCTGGGAGACCTCGTAGGAGATCAGCTGGGCGGCGCCGCGCATCGCGCCGAGGAACGAGTACTTCGAGCCCGAGGACCAGCCGCCGAGCATGATCCCGTAGAACGAGATCCCGGCCAGCGCAAACACGTACAGCGGCCCGATCGAGACGTCGATCCCGTATAGCCCGACCTCCTGGCCGAAGATGTTCTGCACGTCGCCGAACGGGATCAGCGCGAGCGCCCCGACGGCCGTCAGGATCGCGATCGCGGGCGCCGCGCGGAACAGGTAGCCGATCGACGTCGTCGGCCGAAACGGCTCCTTGGTGGCGAACTTGAGGATCTCGGCCAGCGGCTGCATGAGGCCGAACGGACCGACCCGGTTGGGGCCGTAGCGATTCTGAAATCGCCCCAGCAGCTTGCGCTCATAGACGATGATCACCGGCAGGATCGCGAAGATCACGCCGAAGATCACCAGCGACTTGATGATCTGCACCCACCAGGGCTCGGCGTAGTCGACGATCGCCAGCACGTTCATGGCTTGTGCACCTCGATCAGGGGCTCGGTCAGCGCGTTGGCGGAGTCAGCCGCGATCCCGGTCGCTAAGAAGGCGGTCCCGGACGGCATCGATGAGCGGATCGTGGCCCGCGCGCCGAGGCGGGTGCCGTTCTGCGACACGGTCACCTCGTCGCCGTCCTCGATTCCGAGCCGTTGGGCGTCCTCGGGGGCGAGCTCCACCTGCTGGACGGGGATCAGGTACTGGAGCGCCGGCGAGATCTCGCACTCGGGCGCGGCCCAGATCGGGCGATAGACGCCGAGCGCCAGCGATCCGTTGCTCGCGGCCGCCGCCGTGGCCGCGGCCGCGGGCTGCGGATGAGGCGTCACGGCAGCTCGCGCAGGCGGCTGCGCACCTTCGCCGTCGCCGGCGTCGTAGGCGGCCGCCTGTTCGCGCTCGGGCCACCGCACGCCATCGCCGGTGATCCCATCGACCGTCAGGCCCTCGTAGAACGGGACCGCGGCGACCAGCTGCTCGAACACCTCAGCGCTGCGCCGGGCACCGAAGTCGACGCCTGCGCCCTCAGCGAGTTCCGCGAGCACCGCCCACCCGGGGCGGACCTCGCCAGGCCTGGCGATCGCGATCCGCATCCGCTGCAGGCGACCATCGGGGTGCACCACCGTCCCCTCCTTCTCGGCATGCGACTCAGCCGGGAAGATCACGGTCGCGTGCTCGCGAAGCCCTTCGGTCAGCACCGATGCGTGGGCAACGATCACGGTCGCGGCGCTCATTGCACGCTCCCACAGCGCCCGGTCGGGCTGGTCGCGCAGCGGGTCGGTCTGAAGCAGGTAGAGCGCCGTCAGCTCGCCGTCGGCGGCCGCCTGGGCGATCTCGGTCGCCGCGCGGCCAGTCGTGGCGGGCGCGCTGAGCCCCGGCCCCGCGTCGGGAAGCACCCCCGCCTCGCGCAGGCCGCGTCCGTTGGCTCCGGAGGGGACCTCGAGCAGCCCCGCGCCGTCGCGGCCGGCGAGCCCGAGCCGGCCGGCGATCCGCAGCAGCGTTGCGGCGGCGTCGGTGCCGATCCGCTCGCTCCACACGATCACGACGTCCTCGCCGCCGTCGCGCAGCAGGGTCGCGAGCTGCTTGGCGTCAGCGTCACCGTCACCGTCACCTGAGCCGTCGCTGAGGGCCGTCTCGAGACGGGTCAGGAAGCCGGCCTCGTCTGCGGGCGCGTGGCGGAAGATCGACGCCGCGTTGCGATCCAGAGCGCTCGGGCGCGCGCTGGCGACCACGAGCTTGACGCCGTTGCGTCGCACGCCCTTGCGGATCCGCAGGTCGAGGATCGGCGCGTCGTCGAGCGGCTCGCAACCGATCAGCAGCACCGTGTGGGCGAACTCGAGGTCTTCGACCGTGGCCTGTAGCGCGGGCGCCGAGAGCGCTCGCATCAGCGGCGCGTCTACCCCTGCGCCGGAGCGAGAGTCGATGTCGTGAGAATCGAGGCCGCGACGCATCATCGCCTGAAGCAGGAAGCCCTCCTCGTTGGTCGCCTGTCCGCCCGCCAGCGCGCCGACCCGGCCCTTGTGGCGAGCGAGCCCAGCGGCGGTCTGCAGCGCCCGCTCCCATGAGACCTCCCGCAGCTCACCGGCGTCGCGCACCAGTGGCCTGGTGATCCGCTCGTCGACGTGGATCGCCTGGTAGGCGAAGCGCCCCTTGTCGCACAGCCAGCCGTCGTCGACGCCCGGGTTCTCGCGGGCGAGCACCCGCACGACCCGCTCGTCGCGGACGGTGAAGGTGACGTTGCACTGCGCCGGGCAAAGGGTGCAGACTCCGCCGGCGCCCTCGATGTCCCACGGCCGGGCGCGGAACCGGTACGGCTGCGAGGTCAGCGCTCCGACCGGGCACAGCTCGATGATGTTGCCGCTGAACGGCGCCACGTAGGGATGGCCGTCATGGGTTGCGACGAACGTGTGCGCGCCGCGCTCAGCGAAGATCAGCTGGTAGTCCTCGGCGATCTCCTGCGAGAACCGGACGCAGCGGTAGCAGAGGATGCACCGCTCGCGGTCGATCGCGACCAGCGGCGAGAGCGCCAGTGGCTTCTGGAAGTGGCGCTTGGGCTCGATCATCCGCGAGCGCCCCAGCCCCCACCCGAAGGTGATGTCCTGGAGCGGGCACTCGCCACCCTTGTCGCACACGGGGCAGTCGAGCGGGTGGTTGATCAGCAGGAACTCGACGACCGCGTTCTGCGCATGGTGGACCCGATCGGTCTGGGTGTGGACGACCATTCCGTCCTTGACCGGCGTCGAGCACGATGTCTGGAGCTTGGGGATGCCCTCGATCTCGACCAGGCACATGCGGCAGGCGCCGACCGGTTGGCCGAGCTTTGGCTCGTAGCAGAAGTACGGGATCTCGACGTCGCCCTGCTTTGCAGCGTCCACCAACATGCTGCCCTCGGCAGCGTTCACTTCTCTGCCGTCGATCGTCAGCTGGATCGTCTTGCGCTCTGGGCGGGGCATCGTCTAGCGGTCAGTGAACGGGGATCGGTCCCGCGTGCTCATCAGCCACCCCGAGGGCGACGACATCCTCGACCGGGGCCGCCTCCGCCCGCTCGCGCGCGGCCTCGATCTCGGCCTCGAGCTCGGGGCGGAACTTCTCGACCATCGAGCCGATCGGCATCGCCATCGCGTCGCCGAGCACGCACAGACAGTTGCCGATGATCTGCTCCTGGACCGAGGCCATGATGTCGAGATCCATCGGCGTCGCCTCGCCGCTCAGGATCCGCTGCAGCATCTTGTGGGTCCAGTTGGTTCCCTCCCGGCACGGGACGCACTTGCCGCACGACTCGTGCGCGTAGAACTTGGCCAGCTTCAGGGCCGTGTCAAGCACGCTGCGGGACTCGTCGGCGATGATGATCGCGCCCGAGCCGAGCATCGAGCCGGCCTTGGCGAGGCTGTCGAAGTCGTAGGGAACGTCGAGATCGTCCTTGGTCAGAACCGGGGCGCTCGAGCCGCCGGGGAACCAGAACTTGACGTCCTTGCCGCTCGGCGGGCCCCCGGCGAGCCCGTAGATGATCTCCCGTGACGGGATCCCGAGCTCGATCTCGTAGTTACCCGGACGCTTGACGTCGCCCGAGATCGAGACGAGCTTGGTGCCGGTCGACCCCTCGGTCCCGATCTTGGCGTAATCCTCGGCGCCCATGTTCATGATCGCCGGCACGGTCGAGAGCGTCTCGACGTTGTTGATCAGCGTCGGGCCGTTGTAGAGCCCTTCGATCGCGGGGAACGGTGGCTTCAGGCGCGGGTTGCCCCGCTTGCCCTCGAGCGAGTCCAGCAGCCCGGTCTCCTCGCCGCAGATGTACGCGCCGGCGCCGCGATGGAGGACGAGCGGCAGGTTGAGCCCGGTGCCAAGGATGTTCTCGCCGACGTAACCGGCCGCGACTGCCTCGGCGATCGCAGCCTCAAGGATGTCCGCCTGCAGCTGGTATTCACCGCGGATGTAGATGAACGCGCGTCCGATCGCGCCCGCGTAGGCCGCGATCACGATCCCCTCGATCAGCATGTGCGGGCTTTTCTGCATCAGCTCGCGGTCCTTGAAGGTGCCCGGCTCGGACTCGTCGGCGTTGCAGACGAGGTATTTCTGCATCTCGCCGTGGGGCAGGAACGAGACCTTGCGCCCCATCTGGAAGCCGGCGCCGCCGCGGCCGCGAATACCCGAGTCGATCAGCTGCGACAGGACCTCGTCGGGCTCCATCGCGAGTGCCTTGCGCAGCGCCTGGTAGCCGCCGCGCCGCTCGTAGACGGCGAGCGTGTTGAGCCCCGGCTCGTCGATGTTGTCGAACAGGATCTTCTTCATCACTCGTCCGCTGCTTGCTCGGGTGTGGTCTGGACCGGCGCCGACGGCCCCGGTCGGTCGGCGGCCTCGTCGCCCGGCGCCAGCCCTGCGGTGTCGGCCCGCTCGGCTCCCTGCGGAGCACTGAACTCGCCCGCGCCGGACTCGACGCCCGGATCGACGCAGCGACGGTAGCGAAGCTGCTTGTCGGGCAGCACAGGGCGGCCCGCCTGCAGATCGGCGACGATCTGGTGGCAGTCGTTGGTCGTCAGCGGACCGACGTACTCGCCGTTGACGGATGCCATCGGCGCAATGTCGCAGGCACCGAGGCACTCGAACGAGCTGACGTGCACGCTCTTGTCGCCGGCGGCGGCGCCGACCATCGCGTCAAGCAGGTCATCGGCGCCGAGCAGCGAACAGGAGATGTTGGTGCAGACGTAGACGTCGTTGTGGGGCGGGCGCGGGAAGGTCTCGAGCATGTCGTAGAAGGTCGCGACCGAGTTCAGGTACGCCGGGGTCAACTGCATCACGGTCGCGACCTGGTCGATCGCCTCCGGTGAGCACCAGCCGTGGACTGCCTGGGCGGCATGCAGCGCCGGGATTGCCGCCGAGCGGCGATCCGGGTACTTGGCCATCGCCTCCTCGATCTCGCGCCGCAGCTCCTCGGGCACCGGGGTGGTCGCCGGGTCGGGGACGACCGCCGGCTCCTTTGTCAGGTCGACCGCCTCGTCCCAGCCGGGGACGCGCGACCCGTGACCGAAGCGCGCGACGGGCATCCGGCCGCTCGTCATCGGTCGATTCCGCCGAGGATCGGGTCGAGCATCGCGAGCGTGGCGATCAGGTCAGCGATGTAGTTGTCCTGGACCATCGGCGCCAGCGCCTGGAGGTTGACGAAGCTCGGGTCGCGCATGTGGACGCGGGAGGGCTTCGCCGAGCCGTCCGCGTGCACGTAACAGCCAAGCTCCCCGCGGGGGCTCTCGATCGGGTAGTAGATCTCGCCGGGCGGCACGCGGAAGCCCTCGGTGACGAGCTTGAAGTGGTGGATCAGCGCCTCCATGCTGGTCGCGAGCTCGTGGCGGGGCGGCAGCGCGACCTTGCGATCGGTGGTGATGAACGGTCCCTCGGGCAGCCCCTCGAGCGCCTGGCTGATGATCTTCACCGACTCGTAGAACTCGGCGTGACGGACCCGGTAGCGGTCGTAGTTGTCGCCGACGGTGCCGACCGGGATTTTGAAGTCGAAGTGGTCATAGCTCGAGTACGGCGCGGCCTTGCGCAGGTCCCATGGGTTGCCCGAGGCGCGCAGCAGCGGCCCGGTGACGCCGAGACCGAGCAGCGTCTCTTCGTCGAGCGGGCAGACGCCGCGGAGCCGCTCAATCACGATCTGATTCTTCTCGAGCAGGTCTGCGTACTGGTCGGCGCGGCTCGGCATCTCGTCGATGAACTTGCGCAGCTTGGCCGCAAACCCGCGCGGGATGTCCTCGAACACGCCGCCGACCTGGAAGTAACGCGTGTGCATCCGCTGGCCGGACGACATCTCGAACAGGTCAAGGATCGTCTCGCGCTCGCGGAACGCGTACCAGAACATCGAGATCGCGCCCAGGTCGAGCATGCTCGTGCCCAGCCAGACGAGATGGGACATGATCCGGTTGAGCTCAAGGTGGATCACGCGCAGGTACTGGGCCCGCGGCGGCACCTCGATCTCGAGCAGCTCCTCGACCGCCCCGCAGAACGCCATCGCGTTGAAGTAGTAGCTCAGGTAATCCATCCGCTCGACGACCGGGATCACCTTCCAGTAGGCCTTGTCCTCAGCCGTCTTCTCGATCCCCGTGTGGACGTAGCCGATGATCGGCTTGATGTCGCGCACGACCTCGCCCTCGAGCGTGGCGATCAGCCGCAGCACGCCGTGCGTCGCGGGGTGGTGGGGACCGATGTTGAGCGTCAGCAGCTCGCGGGTGCCGGTGTCGTCGGAGCCGCCGTCGGGCGGGGTGACGGGCTCGCTCGAGAGGGTGATCGACTCCTCGCGCTTGCGGTAGTCGGTGAGTCCGCCGCTGGTCATCTGGAGTTGCGAGTTGCGTTCACTAGTGCCACTTCCCGTAGGCGTCCTCGTTGTAGGTGAACAGCACCGGCTCGCCGCCGACCGGGAAGTCGCGCCGCTGCGGGAAGCCCTCATAGTCCTCTGGCATCAGGATCCGGCGCAGGTCGGGATGGCCGTCGAACACGACCCCGAACATGTCGTAGACCTCGCGCTCGGGATGGTCGGCCCCCGGCCACAGGCCGACGACCGTGGAGATCTTCGGCGCGTCGAGCGGGACCCGCGCCTTGACCGTGATCCGGTCGACGGCCTTCATGTCGAGCAGCTCGTAGATCACGCCGAGCCGGGGCTCCTCGGGGTAGTAGTCGACGCCGTGGAGGCTGGCGAGGAATGTGTACCCCTTGCCGTGCAGCGTCGTCAGCACCTCGACGACGTGCTCGGGGTTGACCAGCAGGGTTGCGTGGCCCCGGAAGAACACGGTCCCGAGAACCGACTCTGCGTTGGCGTCGCGGAGCTCGTGGGCGGTCAGCTCGAGCCCGGTGGCGTCAGGCACCTGCGGTGTCCCCTCCGGGGTAGAGGTTGACCGTGGCGGTGTCGCGGTCGACCGGCTCGAGCAGCTCTTCGGTGCCCTCCGCCTCGTAGCGCTCGCGCCAGCCTGCCGGCTCGTTGCCCTGGACCTTGTCGCGCAAGCGCAGGATGCCGTGGGCGAGCGCCTCGGGGCGCGGTGGGCAGCCCGGGACGTGCACATCGATCGGCATGAATTTGTCCGACGGGACCAGCGCGTAGTTGTTGAAGACGCCCATCGACGAGCAGCAGGCGCCCATCGAGATCGCCCACTTGGGGTCGAGCATCTGGTCATACAGCCGCCGCACGACCGGCGCCATCTTGGTCGAGACGCGGCCGGAGAGGATGATCAGGTCGGCCTGACGGGGAGACGCACGCAACGCCTCAAAGCCGAACCGCGCGATGTCGACGCGAGCGGCGACGATCGACATCATCTCGATCGCGCAGCAGGCCAGGCCGAACGTGAGCGGGAAGAACGAGTTGCCGCGGGCCCACGAGACCGCCTTGTCGAGCGTCGTCGTCAGCACTCCTTGCTCGACATACCGGTCGAGTGCCTCGCCCTCCAGTGCGCCGTCGAGCATGTCCTTGGCCAGCAGCTGCCGGGAGCGAAACTCGGCCATCGACTGCGCTGACAGCGGCTCGCGCTTTATCTCCACTCGAGCGCTCCCCGTCGCCACACGTACACGAGCGCGACCATCAGCAGCGCCACGAAGACGAGCGTCTCGGTCAGCGCGAAGGTCCCGAACGCCCGCAGCTGGACCGCGATCGGGTAGAGAAAGATCACCTCGATGTCGAACAGGATGAACAACATCGCGATCAGGTAGAAGCTGATTCCGAAGCGGAACCCCCGCTGAATCTCGGACGGAAGGCCACACTCATATGGGGTGTCCTTGTTGATCCCCGGTCGCCGCCGGCCGAAGGCGAGGTTCATCAGCGCGAACGACACGCCGATGGCTCCGCCCAGTACCAGGAAGACGATCGCCGGCAGATAGCTCTGAAGCACAACTAGGTCTTATATCACCGCAAAGGTTTGCCTTGTAACAACTTGTTACTTGTGCTGAATGAGGCTAACTGACAACAGCGCCAAGATGCAGCCATGAAGATCGTTCACCTGGTCGTCGGCATCGGCTGCATCGGCCTCGTCGGGGCGGCGGCGGCGTGGGGAGCCTGGTGCTGGTACCGCGCCAATTCAAGCCGCCTGTTCTGGCGTCTGCTGCGCGCCGGCCAGGCGGCGGTGGTGGTCCAGGCGGCGCTTGGCGGTGTGCTCGTCCTGATCGGCTACAAGGCCTCGAGCCTGCACGTGATCTACGGGCTGCTGCCGCTCGCGGTCTCGTTCATCGGCGAGCAGCTGCGGATCGCCTCGGCCCAGACGGTGCTGGACTCGCGCGGACTAGAGAACGCGGCCGCGGTCGGCGAGCTCCCTGACGAGGAGCAGCAGGTGGTCGTCGTCTCGATCGTCCAGCGTGAGCTCGGGGTGATGGTGCTGGCGGCGGTCGTGATGTTGGCGCTGCTGCTGCGGGCGGCGACGACCGCGGGGTAGCAGTCGGTCAGCCGGGGGCGCCGGTCAGCCGGGGCGCCGGTCAGCCGGGGGCACCGGTCAGCCGGTGGGCATCGGTCAGCCGCTCCCGCCCGGAACGACCACCGCGTTGCATTCCTGGATCCCGATCGCATTGAGCCCGTTGGACCCCGCGTTTGAGAGACGGGCCGCCTGCTTGTAATGGGCCCGGGCCGCCTTGGCGTCACCGGACTGGATCTTCTCGATCGTGACCCGGAAGTCATCGACCGCCGCCTGCAGCTTGTCAACCGACCGCTTGTAGGGCGCCGCCAGATTTCCAGGCGCGTGGATCGTCCTCAGCCGCGCCAGGAATGTCTGGTCGAGCTCCAGCACCGCCTCCACGTCCTGGTGCAGCGCCGCGGCTGAGGTCACCTGCGGCAGGCGGCCGATCCCCGCGACCAGCTTCGAGCAGGCTCCATTGGCCCTGGCGAGGAAGCTGTTCAGCGCGGCGCCGCTGTTGTTCGGGCGGTAGCTGAGCTTGATCACCGTTATCGCGCGCTTGTAGCCGTGCGCGGTCGCGACGACCCGGATCCGGTTCACGCCGCGATGGAGCGTCAGCCCGTGCTTGAACGAGCCCTTGTGCACCTTCGCCCGCCGGCGGTCGACCCGCACCTTCGCGCCATGGGGCGCGACCGAGCCGACCACCTCGATGTCCCGCACGGCGACGACGGCGTCGTAGTTGGGCGCGGTCACCGAAAGGGTGACGGTGTGGGCGGCGGGCGCCGAGCTGCCGCCGCAGCCCGCGAGGACGCCCACCGCGCACAGCGAGGCAAGGACGAACAGCAACGGCTGATTGGACTGCTTGGGCACCCCGAGAATTCCTCAACGTCCTTGTGTACTCGCCCAGCTGAGCTGAACCGAACCCCGCGGCGAGGATAGACCCGCCCGCACTCCATCGCAAGCGCCCTCTGGCCGGGCGCGGCTTAGCTCGGCCGCGGGCTCGGGAAGGCGTGGTAGCGGCCCGAGTACCAGAGCAGCGGCGCGCCATCACCGAGCCCCATCGCGGTCACCCTGCCGATCGCGATCGTGTGGTCACCGCCGGCGATCAGATCCTGGAGCTCGCAGGTCGCCCAGGCGAGCGCGCCTTCGATCACCGGCAAGCCGTCGTGGAACCGGTGATCGACCCCGTCGAGCTTCTCGGACTCGGGCATCTTTGACGCGAACACGCCCGCGAGCCGCTCCTGATCGGCGGCCAGAACGTTGACCGCGAACCTGCGCGCATCGCGGACGATCGGAAGCGTGCGGGCGCTGTTCTCGAAGCAGACCAGCGCCAGCAGTGGGTCAAGCGAAAGCGAGCAGAGCGCGTTGGCCGTCATCCCTCCCGCGCCCTCGGGGCTCGCGCTGGTGATCACAGCGACTCCGGTGGCGAAGCGCCCGAAGACCTCGCGGAACAGTTCGGGGTCGGGATCAGGCGCCATCGCTGGCTTTATATCGCCCAGTAGGTGAGACCCCGGCGCCGGCACCTCTGGTTGCCGCCGTAGGAGGACGAACGCGTATAAGTCGTGGCGAACGTCTCAAACGCCGGCGCCGGGGTTGGACCGGAGTTCGCCGCCGACGGTGCGGCTCCTGCAAGTCCGGCGATCAGGACGTGACCGTCAGCGTCCCGTAGGCGCCAAGCGCCGTGTCGGAGAGGATCGTCGAGCTCATCTGGTACTTGCCCGGAGTCAACGACGCGATCAGCTCCGAGGTCTGTCCGGGCGGAATCGGTTCGGTCGATGCCTTCGGACGACCGTCGAGCGAGATCACGAGGTTGTGGCTCAGGCGACCGTAGTTGTGGACGAAGATCGTCACCGTCCCAGCCGGCACGCTGACGTTCTGCGGTGCGACCCGGTACTCGGTCACCGCAACCTGGAATGTGCGCTCGGCCCCGACATGGGTCGCGCCTCCACAACCGGCTGCAAGGCACGCCGCCGATGCGAGCACTACCACGAGCGCCGCGAGCGGTCGGCGGCGGGGTTGGGTTCCGATCACGGGAATCCGATTATGATCCGGCCGGATGAGTCGGTCTGTAAGGGTCCTTCTCCTATCGATTGCATCGATCGCGGTCGCGGCCCTTGGGGCGGGATGCGGGACCGAGCGCATCAGCGTGCCCAAGTCACAGCCGGCGCTGTACCACGGTGCGGTGCTGTTCTCGCAGCGCTGCTCGGGCTGCCACACGCTCGCCTTTGCCGCCACCCACGGCTCGGCCTCGAACCCGCGTACGGCGACGGCGATCAGCGGCCCCAACTTCAACGTTCGCTGCGAGCGGCCAATTACGCGCGTGATGTACGCGATTATCAACGGCGGCTTCTCGGGGGCCTACATGCCGCAGAATGTCGTCGTCGGACAGGACGCGGTCGACGTTGCGAAGTTCGTCGCCACCTACGCGGGGAGGCTGGCGCCGAAGACGCTAGGCGTGCTGCCGTGCGTCGACAAACCGATCGGAACGATCCCGCCGCAGCTCGGAACAGGCGGCGGTGCGACGGCCGCAGCCGCAGCGACCAGTACGACCAGCACCGCGGTCGCCGCAGCGCCCCCGAAGAAGAAGGCGGGCGCCAACAAGAAGGCCGCCCACTCGTAGCGGAGGGGCGCACCCGTGCTCGACATCAGGCTGATCCGTCGCGATCCCGACTCGGTGCGAGCCGCCCTCGCGCGGCGTGGCCCCGAGGCGGCGCAGCGCGTCGACCGGGTGCTCGAGCTCGACGAGCGCTGGCGGGCTCTGACGACCGAGCTCGAGACGCTGCGCGCCGAGCAGAACAAGGCCAGCCGCGCCCTGAAGGGCGCGCCGAGCGAGCAGCAGCGCGCGGAGCTCGCCGAGTTGGCCGCCCGTGGCCGCGCGCTCAGCGACGAGGAGTCCGCGCTCAGGACCGAGCGCGATGCCGAGCTCGATGCGCTGCCCAACCTTCCGGCCGATGACGCCCCGGCGCAGGACGAGGTGCTGCGGATCGTCGGCGAGGGTCTCCCGACCGGTCGCGACCACCTCGAGCTGGCCGGCGAGATGATCGACATGGAGCGGGGCGCGCGACTGTCGGGCTCGCGCTTTGCCTACCTGCGCGGCCCGCTCGTGCTGCTCGAGTTCGCACTGGTTCGCTACGCGCTCGAGAAGCTGGGGAGGGAGGGTTTTGAGCCGGTCGTGCCGCCGGTGCTGGTGCGCGAGCGCGCGCTCTACGGGACCGGGATGTTCCCCGACACCGAGCAGCAGATCTACAGTGTGCCCGAGGACGATCTGTACCTCGTCGGCACCTCGGAGGTCGCGCTCGCCTCGCTGCATCGCGAGGAGATCCTGGTGGCCGACGAGCTCCCGCTTCGCTACGCGGGCTTCTCGAGCTGCTTCAGGCGCGAGGCCGGCGCGGCCGGGAAGGACACGCGCGGGATCTTTCGCGTGCACCAGTTCGACAAGGTCGAGATGTTCTGCTTCGTCGAGCCCGACCAGACCGTCGCCGAGCACGAGCGCATCCTCGCGATCGAGGAGTCGATCATGCAGGAGCTCGAGATCCCCTATCGCGTGGTCGCGATCGCGGTCGACGACCTCGGCGCGTCGGCGGCCAAGAAGTACGACGTCGAGGCGTGGCTCCCCGGCCAGAGCGGCTACCGCGAGCTGACGTCGTGCTCGGACACGACCGACTACCAAGCGCGGCGGCTCGACATCCGCTATCGGGATGCCGGCGGCAAGCTCGCCCACGTCGCGACGCTCAACGGCACCGCGGTCGCGGTCGGCAGGACGATCATCGCTCTGCTCGAGAACGGGCAGCGTGAGGATGGGTCAGTCGTGCTGCCGCAGCGGCTGGCGGAGTTCGGCGCTCCGCGTGAGCTGCCTGCCGCCGGCTAGTGCCCGAACAGGGCCGCTCAGTGTGACTCGACGGCCCGCAGCCGCGGCGGCCCGCCGTTTTCGAGCACGACCAGCGCCGCGCGCGGCGGCCCGCAGGTGGCGATCCGAGCTCGCATGCGGACACCGAACGTGTTCCAGGGCCGCACGAAACGTCGTGTGGTCTCCGGATCCTGGCCGTCGGCGGACTCTGCGATCGCTTCGGCGAAGCTCGTCCTGCCCTGAGCCTCGGCGTCGGCGGGGACCAGCAGTTCGGCGACCGGCTTGTCGATCGCGTCCTCCTCGGTGACCCCGAGGAAGGTCTCGGCCTCCGCTGACATCGCCTGCACGAGCAGCGATGAGTCGACGACCAGGAAAGCGTCCCGGTCGGTCGGGACGGCGTCCTCGCGCGCCTCGAGCAACAGCCCGAGACCGCATGACGTGCAGACGCGTCCGGTCGGGGGAGGCGCCGAGCCGTCGGGCGAAGGCGCAGCGCAATGCCCGCAGAACCATAGCCAGGGAACATCCTGGGCAAGGCCGCCTTCAACTAGTCGGAGTGCCGGTCGTTCTATCACGTGCTTTTTGCCTTGAGTCGGTTCCCCCGCCGCCACCCTGGCCAGTACGTTCCTTTTGGCGGGTGCAGTCTACGAGATGATCGGCGGGCGTGCAAGATTCTTTAACTCACCGCTTTCCGGCGTGAAGAGTAATGACGAGCTATTACGCGCGACTGTTATCAAATGCGCCGGTGAGCGCCTGCTGCAGACAGAGCGCAGCGTTGAGCGCTCCTCGGCGCTCAACGACGATAGAACATCCTCTTCGAGGCTCTCCTGCGCGCGCTCGGCCCGCTCCAGCGCGTGCTGGCCGTCCGCTGTGATGTCGACCATGTGACGGCGGCGGTCGGTGGGGTCGCGCCGGCGTTCGATGTAGCCCATCTCCTCGAGCTCATTGAGCAGCAGGACGCAGTTGTTGGGATCGAGCCAGAGGGACTCGCACAGCTGCTGGTGTCTACCGCCATTGCGCTGGAGACGGGGCTCGCGTTCCTGCCGCTGACGCTCGTGCTGGGCATCCTGTCGCTCGGGATAACCGCCCGGCTGATGGGTCGCTTCGGCCGCTGCCAGTCCTGCTGGCGGGGCTGACCTCGATCGCGACGGCGCTGATCCTGTTGTCGCAGCTGCCGGCCCACGCTGGCTACTTCCCGGCGGTCCTCGGGCCGTTCGGGCTGCTCGGCCTCGGCGCGGGACTGTCGTTCCTGCCGCTCACCACGATCGCGATGGCCAACGTGCCACTCGCGGACGCCGGCCTCGCGTCCGGGATTGTCAATTCCTCGCTGCAGATCTCGGGCGCGATCGGGGCGGAGCCTCAAGCACAACCTCGGCACATAACCGGCCATATGTTCCGGTTAGATGCCCAGGCTCGCGCAAGGACGCCCGCAAGACCGTTTTCGGCGCACACCAAAGTGACGGAGAGGGGGGGATTCGAACCCCCGAACGAGGTTAACCCCCGTTACGCGATTTCCAGTCGCGCCCGTTCAACCACTCCGGCACCTCTCCTGAGAGCAGCGATTAGCGTAGCGGTCAGATCTGCCACGCGCCCCCTCGCAGCAGGGGTATTTCGCTGCCGTCGCGGCGCAGTCCGGTGACCGCGACCTCGTCGCCGCCGATCATGAAGTCGACGTGGATCCCGCTCTGATTGATGCACGCGAGATCGGCGGGATCGCCGACGACCATCTCATAGGCCTGGCCGATCGCGATGTGGCTGGCCGCGTTCTCGTCGATCAGGGTGTCGAAGAAGACGGTCTCGAGCGGACCGATCCGCCCCTCGCGGTCGACCAGCGCGACCTCGCCGAGCCGGGCGGCGCCGGCGTCGTGCTCGCTGAGCCCGCGGAGCACCTCGGCGCCGCGGTCGGCCTCGAACTCGACCGCCCGTCCGGCCTCGAACCGGACCCGCAGGCCGCTGATCGTCGTGCCCGAGGTGAACAGCGGCTTGGTCGCGGTCACATAGCCGTCGACCCTTTCGGGGTCGGGCGTCGTAAACACCTCCTCGGTCGGGAGGTTTGGCGCGTGCACGATCCCGTCGACGGTCTCAAAGTGCGCCGCCGACCACCGTCCGCTCGTGAACAGGCCGATCGTCAGCTCGGTGCCGGGGCCGTCAAACCGCAGCGCGTCGAGGCCGAGGGCGTCGAGCCGGTGGGCCGTCCCGCTCAGATTCGCGAGGCGCTGCTCCCACGCCGCGACCGGGTCGGGCTCGTCGAGCCGGCAGATGTGGGCGATCTCGGACCGCAGTCGCGCGAGCGCCGTTTCGGGCTCGAGCTCGGGATGGACGAGCAGCGCCCAGCTCTCGGTTGGGCACGGCACGGCGGTCCAGTTGGTCGTCCGGTCATCGACGACCTGCATCCCCTCGGCCAGCGACGGCAGCATGTCAAGTCCGATCAGGACCGGATCAATCCCGTCCATCAGATTGGGCTCGGTCGGTCCCGTCAGCGCGACTCGCGCGCAACGGTGCTCGCCGAGCGCCAGCGCCCGGGAGCCCAGCCAGGGCGGCACGTACCTGAGCGACTCCCGGTCGGCGTACAGCGCTCGCGAGCGCTTCAGATGCGGGTCAAAGACGCTCAGATCGACGAACAGTGCCCCCTGGCGGTAGGCGACGTCGGCGATCGCACGAGCCAATCTCTCCTTGCCCGGCTCGGAGCTGATGGCGAGGACCTGCCCCGGTTGCAGGTTGGCGCCGAGACGGACGGTCAACTCCGCCAGGGCGTCGACGAAGTCGGCCTCGGTGATCGGTTCCAATGCGTGCGATTTGATCATGTTCTGGCCCCCACTTTGGATGGTGTCACCGCTTGGGGGATCTTGGGCGCTATCCGCACAAGATTCCCCACCCCGGTTTATGCGGCGATCACGATCCCCGGATTCAGGATCCCATTGGGATCGAGTTTTCGCTTTACGGCACTGAGCACTTCGACGCCAACGGCGCCAACCTCCTCGATCAGCCATTCACGGTGATCGCGACCGATTCCGTGATGGTGAGTGATCGAACCTCCCGCGGCCAGGATTGCCTCGCTGGTCACCGCTTTGGCCCGACGCCATTGCTGGATCGGATCACGCGCCTGGGAGCACACGATCGTGAAATACAGTGACGC
Source organism: uncultured Solirubrobacterales bacterium (assembly GCA_963770885.1). GTDB lineage: Bacteria > Actinomycetota > Thermoleophilia > Solirubrobacterales > Solirubrobacteraceae > Palsa-465. The sequence goes on from CAVYRI010000012.1 coordinate 893,277, forward strand.
GCCGGCGGGATAAACGTGTGAGATGTGGCACAGGATCACCGGCGGCGTGCCCTGATCGGTGAGCGAGGTCCGCAGCGCGTCGGTCACCGCCGCGTACAGCGGACGCAACGAGGACCAGAACGTGACCGTCTCGAGCGTCTCGACCAGCGCGCCCGCATCGAGGAGTGCGTCCCGCAGGTAGGGCCCACGGTACCGGTCGCGCGCCCACCCCTGGCCGGCGTCGGGCACCGGTGTCGCGCCGGCCGCCTCGAGCATCCGCGCGTTGGCCTCGCGCCGCCGGCGCACCTCGTCGCCGGCTCCTTCCCAGCCGACGATCAGCAGACACCCGCTGCCGCTCGACTGGCCGACCTTCTCGGGTTCGGCGAGTCCGAGCGCGGTCTCGACCTCGTCAGAGAGGCGGAGCACGGTCGGCAGCGGGCCGTCCTGGGCGAACCGCCGCATCACCGCGATGCCTGCGTCGAAGTCGGCGATCAGCCAGCCCTCGTAGATGCGCTGCTCAGGACGGGGCGCGACGCTGACGGTCAACTCGGTCACGACCCCGAAGATCCCCTCCGAGCCGAGGATCAGCTGCCGCAGATCGGGGCCGGCTGCCGACTTCGGTGCCCGTCCGAGGGTCAGCGTCCCCTGGGGCGTCGCGACCTTGAGCGTGACCACCCGGTCGTCGAAACGGCCGTAGCCCGCCGACGATTGTCCGCTTGACCGCGCGGCCGCAAAGCCGCCCAGCGTGGCGTACTCGAACGACTGCGGGAAGTGGCCGATCGTGTAGCCGCGTTCGCCGAGCAGCGCCTCGGCCTCCGGGCCGCGCAGGCCGGCGCCGAGCGTCGCAATCCGCGACTCCTCATCGAACGCGATCAGCTCGTTGAGCCGCCGCAGGTCCAGCACGACGCTGCCCGCGAACCGCTCGGTCTCGGGCTCGACGCCGCCGACCACCGACGTGCCGCCACCGAACGGGGTCACCGCCACGCGTCGTTGCGAGCAGAGCTCGAGGATCGCCGCGACCTGGTCGTGAGAGGCGGGGAACAGCACCAGGTCGGGCGCGGGAATCGGCCTGCCTGAGCGCAGAGCGAGCAGGTCGAGCGTCGACTTGCCAAGTGCGTGTCTCGCACGCGCCTCGTGGTCGTCGCGCGCGTGCCGGTTGCCGACGATCGCGGTCAGGGCGGTGCCGAGCTCGGGCGCGAGGCGGATCGGCGCGAGCTTGAGGTCTGAGATCGCCGCCGGCGCCGGAGTCGGCTCGCCCACGCCGAGCCCGGTGCGCAGCAACTCGAGGATCGCAGGCGGCAACGGTGCGGCTTGCGCGGGATCGCCCCATCCCGACCAGGAGAGCTCGGTCCGCTCGGTGCTCATCTGGGACTGACCCTATTGACTTCCCGCAACGCGGCTCCCCCTTGCGCGTAACGCCGGTTGCGTGGATGCTCTTGCCTTCAACTGCAGTCGAGGAGATGACATGCGTGAAGGCCTGATGATGGACGATTACCCGCTTACGCTGACCGCCGTGGTGCAGCGCGCCGAGCGTTTCAGCGCGGCAAAGCCCGTGGTCGCCAGGCGCCCGGATGGTTCGATCGAGCGGACCACCGTCGGCGAGTGCGTCGGACGCGCGCGGCAGCTTGCGACCGCGCTCGGCGAGCTCGGGATCGGCCAGGGGGATCCGGTCGCGACGCTGATGTGGAACCAGCCCGAGCATCTCGCGCTCTACTACGCGGTGCCCGCGATGGGCGCTGTCCTGCACACGCTAAATCCCCGCCTGCATCCCGACGAGCTCGGCTTCATCGTCAACGACGCCGAGGATCGCGCGATCGTCGTCGACGAGTCGCTGCTGCCGGCGTTTGAGTCCTTCCGTGAGGCGCGTGACTTTGAGCACGTGATCGTCGTCTCGCGCTCGGGGTCGGTCCCGGATGGGGCCCTTCGCTATGACGAGCTGATCGCCGCGGCGCAGCCGATGGAGTGGCCCGACGAGGACGAGCGCCGCGCGGCCGCCATGTGTTACACGTCGGGCACGACCGGACGGCCGAAGGGCGTCGTCTACTCGCACCGGGCGCTCGTGCTCCATTCGCTGGTCGCGGCGCTGCCCGACGTCAAATGCATCTCGCGGCGCGACACGGTGCTGCCGGTGGTGCCGATGTTCCATGCCAACGCCTGGGGCCTGCCCTACACCGCGACGATGGTCGGAGCGGGGTTCGTGCTGCCCGGGCCAAAGCTCGACGCGATCAGCGTGCTTGACCTGATGGCAGGTGAGCACGTCACGATCACCGCCGGTGTCCCGACCGTGTGGATGGCCGTCCTGGCGGCGCTCGACGCCGAACCGGACCGCTGGGACCTGAGCTCGCTGCGGCAGCTGGTCGTCGGCGGGTCGGCCGCCCCGGAGAGTCTGATCAAGGGCTTTGACCGCCACGGGCTGACGGTCGTGCACGCGTGGGGAATGACCGAGACCTCGCCGCTCGGGAGCATCTGCCGGCTGCCGCTCGCGCTCGACGACGCGCCCGAGGAGGAGCAATATGAGTACCGGGCGCGACAGGGAATCGCGTCACCGTTCGTCGAGATTCGCGCACGTGGAGACGACGGCGAGCTGATCCCATGGGATGACGAGGCGATGGGCGAGCTCGAGGTACGTGGCCCGTGGGTCGCGCGTGCGTATCACCGTGGCCGCGGGGCCGAGAAGTTCACCGATGACGGATGGTTCATCACCGGCGACGTGGTCAAGATCGACCCCGAGGGCAATCTCCGGATCTGTGACCGGTCCAAGGATCTGGTCAAGTCCGGCGGCGAGTGGATCTCGTCGGTCGACCTCGAGAACCTGCTGATGGCCCACGACGCGGTCGCCGAGGCGGCCGTGATCGCGGTTCCTGACGACCGCTGGGGCGAGCGGCCGCTGGCGGTGGTCGTGCTGCGCGACGGTCGCGAGGCGACCGCCGACGAGCTGCGCGAGCATCTCGGCAAGCACTACGCCAAGTGGCAGCTGCCGGATCGCGTCGAGTTCATCGACGAGATCCCGCGTACGGCGACCGGCAAGTTCAAGAAGACCGCGCTGCGCGAGCGATACGTCGACGCGAAGGTCTAGAGCGGGCGCAGGGCCTTACGAGCCAGCGGCCCCGGTACCGAGGCGCTTCTTCTGCACCTTGCCGAGCTCGTTGCGGGGTAGGTCATCGATGAAGCGGACGGCTCGCGGGCGTTTGTGCGGCGCCAGCTCAGCGGCAACGTGGTCGATCAGCTCGCGCTCGGTCGCTGTGGCACCGTCACGGAGCACGATCCAGGCGACGACGCGCTCGCCCAGATCATCGTCGGGTTCGCCGGTGACGGCCGCATCGTCGACCGCCGGGTGCTCGCGCAGCGCCGCCTCGATCTCACCGGCGCCGATCTTGTAGCCGCCGCTCTTGATCAGGTCAGTCGCCCGGCGGCCGACAATCCGGATGTAGCCTCGGCGGTCGCGGGTGGCCATGTCCCCGGTGCGAAACCAGCCGTCGCGGATCGCGGCCGCGGTCGCCTCGGGTTGGTTCAGATAGCCCGTGAACAGGTTCGGACCGCGGACCTCCACCTCGCCGATCGTCTCGCCGTCATCGACGTCGAGCGTCTCGCCATCGTCGCCGGTGAGCCGCAGCCGCACGCCAGGCACCGGCGGCCCGACGGTCCCCGGCGCCGGCTCGCCGTCGAATCGGATCGCGGTGTTCATCAGCGTCTCGGTCAGGCCGTAACGCTCGAGCACCGGCCGGCCGGTCAGCCGCCGCAGTCTCGCGTGCTCGGCCGCCGGCAGCGCCGCCGAGCCCGACACGAGCAGCCGGGCCCCGGCGAGCGCGGCCGCCAGCGCCGGAGATTGTTCGGCGGCGTCCGCGAGCCGGCGGTACATCGTCGGGACACCGAACACCATCGTGGCGCCCCGCTCGAGTGCCCGCAGGATGCCGTCTGGCGAGAAGGCGCCGATGTGGACCGCGGACCCGCCGCGCCTGATCGGCCCCAGGATCCCGATCACCAGGCCGTGGACGTGAAACAACGGCAGCCCGTGGGCGACGGTGTCCTGCGCGGTCCATGCCCAGGCGTCCGCCAGCGCGTCAAGGTTTGAGGCGATCGCCCGCCGCGGCAGGATCGCGCCCTTCGGCGGCCCGGTGGTCCCGGACGTGTAGACGATCAGCGCGGCCTGCTCACCTCCCGGCGAGCCGGGCGCCGGCGGCGGGGCGGTTCGATCCTCGAGATCGACCCCGAGCGTCGGGCGGTCGGCGAGCGCCGCCGGAGTCGATGACCCTGGCGCGGCGAGGACCGCGTCCGGCGACGCGTCAGCGGCGATGTGGGCGAGCTCGGTCGCGCCGGACCTGGGGTTGAGCGGCACGATCGCGACACCCGCGAGCAGCGCCCCGAGCACGGCCACGCAGGTCTCGGGCCGTGGCTCGGCGATCACCGCGACCCGCTGCGCCCCTGCGATCGCGCTCGCGACTCGCAGGCTCGCGTCACGGAGCTGTGCGTAGCTCAGCTCGCGATCGGGAAACGAGAGCGCCGTCTTCCCAGGTGGATCTTCAAGCGCCTGAAACAGCACGCCCCGTCGGCGCAGCTCGCGTGCGCCGGAGCGTCACGACAGCCACATGTGCTCGAAGTCCCACTGGTTGAAGGATGCTCCCAGCTTCGACGTCACGATGCCGTTGACGTTCGGAGCGTAACCGTCAATGACCGGCGGGAAGAAGGGGATGATGTAGCCGCCCTCGTTGTAGTCGATCATCTGCATCTCGTGGGCGATCTCGATCCGCTTGCTCTCGTCGGTTATCGACTGCGCCTGCTGGTAGAGGTTGTTGTACTTGGAGTTGTTGAAGTGGGTCTCGTTGAATGGCGAGTTCGGCAGCGTCGCCTGGTTGACCTGGGCGAAATACGGCTGGTAGTACCAGTAATCCTGGCCGAACAGCCACTTGAGGTAGTTGGGGCCGTAGTAATCGGTCGGGGTGATCTGACGCAACTTGACGTTGATCCCGGAGGCGGCCGCCTGCTGGGCGTAGACCTGCGCCATGTTGACCACGCCCTGCGCGATGTCGCCGGTGACGAGCTGGATCGACAAGTTCGAGTGGCCCGCCTGCTTGAGCAGCGACTTGGCCTTCTCGGGGTCGTACGGGCGCTGTGGGATGCTGTGGTCGTACTCGCTGGACCAGATCGAGAAGAGGTCATTGCCGATCGTGCCGTGGCCACCGAACACCGTCTGCAACATCTTTTCTCGATCGACCGCATATCGGAACGCCTGCCTGACGCGGACGTCATTGAACGGGGCCTGGTCGACGCGCATCGTGAACGGGTTCCAGCCGCCACCCGGCGAGATCACGACCTTCTTGCCAGAGCCTGTGACCGTTCCCACGGTCTCCTGGGAGAGCAGGTTGATGACGTCCACCTGGCCGCTGAGCAGCGCGTTGACCTGACTGGTCTCGTCTGAGTAGTCGGTCATGATCAACTGGTCGAGATAGGGCAGCGGCGAGTTCCAGTAGTTCTCGTTGCGCGCGAACACGCTCTGCTGGCCGGGAGTGAAGCTCACATACTTGAAGGGGCCTGTCCCAATCGGTTTCTTTGGATTGAAACCAATCGGAACCACGTAGGCGGTGATGCCATTCGCCAGGGACTGGACGAACGTCGAGTACGGCGTGGTGAACGGGATCGTCACTGTGTGCGTGTCGACCGCTTTCAGCCCAGATACGTCGAGGTGGTGAAAAGCGTTGGCGGCCTCGCCGGGGGACTTCGGGTTGACGATTCGCTTGATCGTGTAGATCAGGTCGTCAGCCGTCAGCGGCTTGCCGTTGTGGAACGTGACCGCCTTGCGCAGGTGGACGGTCCACACGGTCGCGTCCTTGTTGGGCACCATCGCCTCCGCGAGGCGGTACTCGACCTGCGCGTCGGAGGTCAGCCACACGAGCGAGTCGTACAGGTTCGCGACCCGCGCGTAGTCGGTGTTGTTGACGGGGCTGTTGGGGTCAAGCGTGTCCGAGCTCGAACCGCCCGTCAGTCCCGCGTGGAGCGTGCCCCCGTGCTTCGGGGTGGCGCTCGAACTGCCGCTCTGAGAGCCCGAAGCGCTCGACGAGGAGGACGACGACCCGCACGCCGCGAGCAAGCCCCCCGTTCCGAGCGCAAGACCCCCGACGGCGGTGTCCTGAAGGAGCGTGCGGCGGGTGATGGGGTTCATGGGTCCTCCTCCATGGCGTCGATCACAAACGGTTGGTCAGCTCAGCAGCCCGCGCGCGAGTCCACCGTCCACCAGCAGTGTCACCCCGTTCATGTACGCCGCTTGGCGCGAGCACAGGAATGCCACCACGTTGGCGATGTCGTCGGGATCGCCGAAGCGACGCGCAGGGATCTCCGCCGCATCCCGGTCTCGTGCGGCCTGGGGGTCTGATTCGAGCGAGTAGAGGTATTTCAGTCGATCGGTGTCGATGTAGCCGGGAGCGATCGAATTGACGGTGATTCCGTTCGGACCCTCCTCACGGGAGACATGCTTTGCCCACCCGATCACGGCCGGACGGATCGCGTTTGCCAGCAGCAGCCCGTCGGCGACCTCCTTGACCGTGCTCGAGGTGACGTTGACGACCCGTCCGCGACCGCTCGCGCGCAGCGCCGGAAGCGCGAAGCGCGTGAGCCGCAGCGCCGACATCAGCGTTAGCTCGAAAGCGTCGGTCCATGCGTCGTCGGCAAACGCGCCGAAATCGCCCGCCGGAGGGCCACCGGTGTTGTTGACGACGATGTCGAGCCGGCCGAACCGCTCCTGTGTGGCGGCGACCGCCTGCTCCAGCGCGGCGGGGTCGGTGGAGTCTCCGGGTACCGCGAGCGCCCGAACGCCACCGGAGTCGTTGTTGATCTGCTCGACGGCATGGTCAAGGACGTCAGAGCGCCGCGCGAACAGGGTCACAAGGCATCCCTCGCTCGCGAGCCGGGCCGCTATCGCCCGACCCATCCCCGATGAGGAGCCTCCGACGATCGCCGCACAGCCCTCGAGACCAAAGTCCACGGTTCCCCTCTCTCATAACAACGGTTATGATGGCGACTTAAGCATGGGTGGACGGGTGTTGTCAAGAACCTGGTGACCGGTGCGATCCTGTGCTCCAGGAGGGTGAGCGCAACGGACCAAGGAGCGTGCTCGATTGAGCGCGGACTCGCGCCAGAGTGAGGTGGCCACGGCGGCCCGGAGGGCGATGCTTCGCAGGGGCATTGACGCCACCCTGCGGGAGATCGCACGCGAAGGTGGGTTCACCACCGGGTTGGTCTCCCACTACTTTCCCGACAAGCGGGCGGTCGTGGTCGGTGCCTTTGCCGCCGCCTCTGAGGACTTCATCGGGATGGTGCGTGAGAGTCTCGCCGCGGCCGATGACTCGACTTCGCTGTTGGCCGCGTTCGTCGAGGCGGCGATCCCGAGCGCGCCAGACCGTCAGGCCGAATGGCGGCTGTGGGCGGAGATGTGGGCATACGCCGGGCGCGATCCCGAGTTCGCCGCGGTCGTCGACCAGACCGACGCGCTCTGGGTGCGTGAGATCGAGCAGGTGCTCGGACAGCTGATCGCCGACGGCGTCCTGCGGTCCGATGTGGACGCGGGGTCGCAGGCGATCATGCTCGGGAGGCTCGTGGATGGGCTCGGAATCCGTGCCTGGCTAAGCGGAGAATGGGAGCAGGCACGCCTCGTGCTGCTTAACCATCTCAGATCGCTGGGGCTGCCGGCGCGCACCGCTTCGCGCCTCGCGCGCCTCGCGCGCCCGGGGCGCTCGGGGCGCCCGGGGCGCAGATCGCCGGAGGCGCGCAGATCACGGGGCGGCTCGTCTTGAGCTCGCGGGTGCTGATTGCAGGCGGCACCGTCGTCAGCGACGGCGCGAGCGTGCCCGCCGATGTGCTCGTCAACGACGGGAAGATCGTCGCGATCGGTGCGATCGACTCCTCGGCCGACGAGGTGCTCGACGCCGGCGGCTGCCTGGTGCTGCCGGGCGCCGTCGACGCGCACACGCACATCTTCGGCCGCGCATACGAGGACGGCGTGGCAGCGCTGTGTGGCGGCACCACGACAGCGCTCTCGTTCACCGAGGCCGAGCCGGGGGAGAGCCCGGCGGCGGCAGCGCGCCGCCTGATCGATGACGAGCTGCCAGGCTTGCCGATCGATGTCGGGATCCACGGCGTCATCTGGGAGCCCGACAACTACCGCCCGGGAGATCTGCGAGAGCTGGCCGAGCTCGGCGTCACCAGCGTCAAGGTGTGGCTCGCCTACCGCGAGCTGGGGATCATGGCCGATGACGATCAGGCCTACCGGGTGATCCTCGAGGCAGCGCGGGAGGGAGTTGTCGTCCAGGGTCACTGCGAGAACGGCGGCGTGATCGATGCGCTGATCGACGAGCTGCGCCGGCAATCCCGGCTCGGGCTGCGCGAGCTGCCGGCCGCGCGCCCGATCGCCACCGAGTCCGAGGCAGTTCATCGCCTGCTCGTGCTCGCCGAGCTCGCCGGCGCCGAGTCCTACGTGGTTCACCTGACGTCTCGCCGGGCATTGGAGGAGGTGCAGCGCGCCCGGCAGCGCCGCCAGCCGGTCGGAGCCGAGGTCTGCGCCCATCATCTTGTCCTCGATGACAGCGTGTACGAGACTCCCGAGGCGCTGCGGTACGTGATGGCGCCACCGCTTCGCCCCCGCGCCGAGCCCGACGCGCTGTGGGCGGCTCTGGCCGACGGCCGGATCGATGTCTACGCCTCCGACCACAGCCACGAGCGGCTGCACCCGGACAAAACCGCGGCCGGAGACGACCTGACGCTGGTTCCCTACGGCGTGCCCGGGATCGAGCTGCGGCTGGCGCTTGGGTTCACGTTCGGAGTCCAGCGCGGCCGGCTCTCGGCCGAGCGGCTGGTCGAAGTCGCGTGCACGGCGCCGGCTCGGGCGTTCGGCCTGTTTCCCCGCAAAGGGACGGTCCGCCCGGGCGCCGACGCCGACCTGGTTGTGTGGGACAGCGCGCAGCGCTGGGTCCCGGGACCCGAGACCCGCCATGACGGGCTCGACTACTCCCCCTACGACGGCATGGCGCTGCAGGGCGGACCACGGATGGTGATCGCCGGCGGCGAGCTGGTCGTGCAGGAGCGACAGTTTCTCGGACGCGATCAGCCCGGCCAGTACCTGCCCCGTCCCAGGAGCGCGCACGACGTGTCAAACCGCCTGACGACGATGAAAGGATCGAGATGAGCACAACAGCCGCGCGTAACGGTCCGCGGACCGTGATCGCGCACGGCACGGTCGCAGCGGATTACGGCGTCTTTGGAGCCCACATAGTGATCGACGGCGAACAGATCACGGCGCTATCGATCGACGACGCCGTGCTCGGGTCAGCCGACGAGCTGATTGACGCACGGGGGCTTGTGGTCCTGCCGGGAGCGATCGACCCGCATGCGCATTTCGAGGATCCCGGCCACACCGAGCGCGAGGACTTCACGACCGGCACGATGTCGGCGGCCGCCGGCGGGATCTGCACCGTGATCGAGCATCCGCTCACGTATCCGCCGGTCACGACCGTCGACCTCTACACCGAGAAGCGGGAGATGGCGACGCGCAAGGTGGTGGTCGACTTTGGCCTCTGGGGCGCGCTGACGGCTCCCTCGCTGGAGCACATGGACGGCCAGTGGCGCGAGGGGGCGGCCGGCTTCAAGGCGTTCATGCCCGAGTCCGACCCCTCGTACCCGAACGTCTCGGACGCCGAGTTCCTGCAGGGAATGGAGACTGCGCGGCGCCTCGGGGCGCTGGTGCTCGTGCATGCCGAGAGCGACTCCCTGCTCGCCGCCAACCGCGCACGCCTGATCGGCGAGGGGCGGACCGACGTCGCCGCGCACCCCGAGTCCCGCCCCGCGTTTGTCGAAGAGGAGGCGGTTCACCGAGCGCTCTTCTTGGCGGCCCACGCCGGCGTCCGCCTGCAGATCGTCCACGGCTCGAGCCCGGTCAGCGCCGATCTGGTGACCGGGGCCCGCGCCCGTGGCCAGCAGGCGACGATCGAGGTCTGCCCCCATCACCTGCTGCTCGATCTCGACGACTACCAGCGCCTCGGGCCGTGGGGGTGCTGCGCGCCGGCGATCCGGCCCCGCGCGCTGGTCGAGGGGATGTGGGAGCGGGTCCTCAGCGGAGCCGTCCACAGCCTCGTTTCCGACCACGCCGCCTACACGCACGACGAGAAGGAGGCGGGGTGGCAGGACATGCTCTCGTGTCCGCTCGGTTGCCAGGTGATCCAGGAGACGGTGCCGCTCGTGCTCTCAGAGGCCGTGCACCGGCGCGGGATGTCGCTGCCGGCGTTCGCCCGCTTCTCGGCGACCAACACGGCCCGCACCGTCGGCCTGTACCCGCGCAAGGGCACGATCCTTCCCGGCTCCGACGCCGACCTCGCGCTGTACGACCTCGAGCAGGAGTGGGTCGTCGACCCGGGAGCCCAGCAGTTCTCCAAGAACCCGTGGTCGCCGTTTGAAGGACGGCGGGTGCGGGGGCGCGTGATGCGCACGATCGTGCGGGGCCGAACGGTCTATGCCGGCGGCCAGATCCTGGCTGACCCCGGTTACGGGCGATTCCTGTCCAGCCAGGAGGCGTTCGTGCTCCCCGAGCTGACCGCGCCCGAGGAGGCGGTCCTGTGACGAGGGCGCGGCTCGGCCTGATCAATCCGAACACCGACCCCGGTGATACGGCCGAGATGGCCGACATCGCCCGGGCGGCGCTCGGCCCCGACGTCGAATTGGTCGCGCTGACTGCAGAGCGCGGGCCACGGTCGATCGAGAGCGCCGCCGATGACGCGATCGCCGCGGCGGAGGTGGTCCGCCTTGTCGCCGAGCATCCCGAGCTCGACTGCATCGTGATCGGCTGCTTCGGCGATCCGGGGGTCGGAGCCGCGCGCGAGTTGACCGCAGCGCCGGTTGTCGGGATCGGCGAGGCGGCCTACCGGGCGGCCCTGATGGTCGCCCGCCGGTTCGCGGTCATCACAACGCTCGCCCGAGGCGTGCCCGATCTGGAGGACGGCATGGAGCGACTTGGGGTTCGCGCCAGTTGCGTCGGCGTCCTGGCGCTCGAGATTCCCGTCGAGCGCCAGGGCGGGGAGTTCCCCGAGTCGCTGCAGGCGATCGTCGCGGCTGGCTCCAAGGCGGTCAGCGAGCTGGGGGCCGAGGCGCTGGTGCTCGCATGCGGCGCGATGACCGCAGGCGAAGCAGCGGTCAGCGAGCACGTCGGGGTGCCCGCCACCACCGGTGTCGCAGTCGGCGCGCTGTTCGCCCATGCCCTGTGGCGCGCCGGCATGCGGACGAGCAAGGTCGGCTCGTTCGCGCCCCCCGAGCCGATCGCCTATGCCGGCATGCCTCCTCTGCACGCCACGCGCTCATGAACCGCCGCCCGCGGCCAGATCTGGCCACGATCGCCGTCGGCGGCGCCGAGCCGCCCGCGGACGGCTGGCCGGTCGGGGTGACCCAGCCGGTGTTCGGCTCGGTGACCTATGACCTCGATCGCGATGCCTACGTCGACATCGCCCGAACCGGTGGCGCCAACACGTGGTGGTACACCAGGCTGCGCAACCCGACCGTCGAGGCGGCGGCCGCGAAGGTCGCGGCGCTCGAGGGCGCCGAGCGTGCGCTGCTGTTCTCCTCTGGCATGGCGGCGATCGCGACCACCCTGCTCGCGTTGCTCCCGCCCGGCGGCAGGGTCGTCGCCGCGCGCGACCTTTATGGCGACGTGTTCACGCTGCTATCCACCGAGCTCGTGAGGCACGGGCGGTCGGCCGAGTTCGTCGCGATCGACGACCACGAGGAATGGCGCCGCGCGCTTGCCCGCGGCGCGGATCTGCTGTACGTCGAGACGCTGTCCAACCCAATGCTCCGCCTGGCTGACCTGCCCGCGCTGGCGGCGATGGCTCACGAGCGCGGCGCGCTGGCGCTCGCCGACGCGACGTTCACGCCGCCGTCGCTGCTGCGCCCGCTTGAGCTCGGCTTCGACCTCGTCGCGCACTCGGCCACCAAGTTCCTCAACGGACACTCCGACGTGGTGGCGGGCACCGTGGCCGGCGCCAACGAGACGCTCGAAGCCGTCGCGGTGGAGGCGTCGATCCTGGGTGGATGTCTTGACCCGCACGCGGCGTCGATGCTCGACCGGGGGCTGAAGACCCTGGTGATCCGCACCGAGCGGCAGTGTGCGTCGGCGCTGGCGCTCGCCGGCTGGCTCTCAGCACATCCCGAGATCGGGCACGTTGCGCACCCCCTGTTGCGCACCCATCCCGACCACGAACTGGCGGCGTCGCTGCTGCCGGGGGGCTCCGCGGTCGTCAGCTTCCGCGTACACGGCGGCGATGACCGTGCCGGGGCGCTGCTCGACGCGCTGCACCTGATCCACCAGGCGACCAGCCTCGGCGGGGTGGAGACGCTTGCGAGCACGCCGCACAACACCTCCCACCTCGGGCTCTCCGCCGCCGAGCGGGCGACGGCCGGCATCCTGCCCGGGACGATCCGGCTGTCGGTCGGTCTCGAGCACGTCGATGACCTGATCGCCGACCTGGGGTCGGCGCTGAGCGAGACGAGCGCGTCTTGAGCTCGCGCGCCGAGCGTGCGCCGGCGGCCGAGCGCGTCCTCGGGCGCCTCGAGCAGCTGTTCGAGCTCGGGCACGAACCGCATGCGACCCGCCCCGGCCTCGGCGCGGACGAGCAGGCCGCGATTGAGCTCGCGGCGCAGTGGATGCGGGAGGCCGGTCTCGACGTGACGATCGACGAGGCAGGCAATCTCGTCGGGCGGCTGCTCGGGAGTGAGCCCCAGTTGTCGGAGGTCTGGGCGGGCTCCCATCTGGACACGGTCCCCGGCGGCGGGCGATTCGACGGCGCGCTCGGGGTCGTGGGGGCGATCGAGGCGCTCCAGATCCTGCGTGAGCTCGGTCCGCACCGGCGGACGGCGGCGGTCGTCGCGTTCCGAGACGAGGAGGGGTGGCGCTTCGGCCAGGGCCTGTTCGGCAGCCGCGCGCTTTGCGGACAGCTCGAGCCGGGGGAGCTCGACCTGCACGACGCCGCCGGGATCACGATCGCGACTGCGTTGGACAAGCTTGGTCTCGCCCCGCCGCCGGTCGATGGCGGCGCGTTGCCCGGCACATTCGTCGAGTTGCACGTCGAGCAGGGGCCCAGGCTCGCCGAGCTGGGCGCCCCGCTCGGGACCGTCACCGCGATCGTCGGGATGGCGGGGGCCGAGGTCCGCTTTCACGGCCGGGCTGGACACGCCGGCACCACCCCGATGGCCGGGCGCGCAGATGCGCTCTGCGCCGCCGGCGCGTTCACGCTCGCCGTTCAGGAGGCAGCGGCGGAGCTTGGGGACGCGGTCGCGACTGTCGGCCGGATCGACGTCAGCCCGGGCGCAGCGAACGTCGTCCCCGAGCTGGCATCGGTGTCGCTCGATGTCAGGGCGCCGGATCAGCGCACGCTCACGCAATTGGTCGCATCGCTCATCGCCGCCGCCGATCGGGCCGCCGACGACCACGGTTGCACGTGCAGGATCGAGCGGCGGTGGGAGCGGGCGCCGGTTTCGATGGACCGCGGGGTGAGCGAAACCCTCGCCGCCGCAGTGCAGCGCCGCACTGGCCGCGGTGAGATGTTGGCTTCGGGCGCGCTCCACGACGCCGGCGTCCTTGCGGCGAACGGCGTTGCGACCGGGATGCTGTTCGCGCGCAGTCTCAGCGGAGGTATCAGCCACACGCCCGCCGAGCACACCGATGCCGAAGCGGTTGGCCTGGCGGTGGAGGTGCTGGCCGAGGTGCTCACCGAGTTCGCGGACGAAACGGCGGTGCAGGTGCGTGGCCCGGCCGTGACCGATGTTCCCGAACCGAGATCGTCCATCATTGCGAGTTGATCAGCAACGTGGCGAGCACCTCTCAAGTCTCGAAGGACCTCACGACCCTGGCGGCGGTTCAGGATCGTGTGCTGTGGCTGGCGACGTCGATCGTCCATCACGCCAACCGGGTTCGGCGGTCTTCGTCCGGGGTGAAGGTGGGTGGTCATCAGGCGTCGTCGGCGTCGGTGGTGTCGATCATGACGGCGCTGTATTTCGATTGGTTGCGGGATCCGGATCGGGTGTCGGTCAAGCCTCATGCGTCGCCGGTGTTGCACGCGATCGAGTATCTGCTGGGGGCCTTGGATGAGCGGTATTTGACGACGTTGCGGGAGTTCGGTGGGTTGCAGAGCTATCCGAGTCGGTTGAAGGATCCGGTTGCGGCGGATTTCTCGACGGGGTCGGTTGGGATCGGTGCGACGGCGCCGATCTGGTCGTCGGTCGCGCATCGGTATGTCGCGGGTCATTTCGAGGTTCCGCGTGGTGGTCGTCAGGTGTCGCTGGTCGGTGATGCTGAGCTTGATGAGGGGGCGTGTTGGGAGGCGTTGGTCGATCCGGTCGTGTCGCAGTTGGGCGAGGTGTTGTGGATCGTGGATCTCAATCGTCAGTCGCTTGACCGGGTGGTGCCCGATATCGCGGCCGGCCGTTTGGCGGCGATGTTTCAGGCGGCGGGTTGGCATGTGATCACGGTCAAGTACGGCAGCCAGCTGACGGGGTTGTTCGAGCGCGACGGTGGTCAGGCGTTGCGTCGCCGGATCGATGAGATGACCAATGAGGAGTTTCAAAGGATGTTGCGGTCGACTGCCGATGAGCTGCGTGAGCGGCTGCCCGCGGGCCGCGACGCAGCGGATCTGCGGCGGCTGATCGGTGATGTCGATGATCGCGCGCTGATGAGTGCGGTGCGTGATCTGGGCGGTCACGATCTCGGGATGCTGCTCGATGCGCTGGCTGAGGCTGACGCGGTGATCGACCGTCCGTCGGTGATCTTCGCGTTTACGGTCAAGGCTTGGCGGTTGGCGACCGAGGGTCATCCGGCGAATCATTCGGCGTTGCTTGATGAGGGCCAGTGGCGGGCGCTGGCGGGTGAGCTGGGCGCTGACGCGGCCGATCCGTGGGCGCGGTTTGGGGACGGGTCTGCGGAGGCGAGGTTGTGCGCTGCGGCGGCGCGTCGGCTGGAGCGCGAGCCGGTCTCACTGACGGCGCCTCCGCCGGTGCCGGTGAGCGTGGGCCGTGAGCACGTGGGCCGGGTGTCGACCCAGCAGGCGTTCGGGCGGCTGTTCGTCGATCTCGCGCGCGCGGCGCCGGAGGTGGCGTCGCGGGTGGTGACGGTCAGCCCGGATGTGGCGTCGTCGACCAATCTGGGCGGCTGGATCAATCATGTTGGGATCTGGCATCTGGGGGAGCGGATCGATTGGTTTGCCGATGACACCGACACGCTGGTGCGCTGGCGTGAGTCAGCGCACGGGCAGCACATCGAGCTGGGGATCGCGGAGGGCAACCTGGTCGGGCTGCTGGCCGAGCTGGGGTTGACGTGGGCGCGTGACGGTGAGCCGCTGTTGCCGATCGGGACGTTGTATGACCCGTTTGTCAACCGGGCGCTGGAGCCGTGGTCGTTCGGCCTGTATGCGGGCGCGCAGTCGATTCTGGTCGGGACCCCGTCTGGGGTCACGCTGGCGCCCGAGGGCGGGGCGCATCAGTCGATCATCACCCCGTCAGTCGGTCTGGAGCAGCCGCGCTGTGTCGCGTGGGAGCCGGCGTTCGGCTCCGATCTCGAGTGGACGTTGCTGGCGGCGCTGGGTCGCCTGGGCCAGGAGGGCGGCTGCTCTTCGTATTTCAGGCTTTCGACTCGCCCGGTCGATCAGGCGCTGACCGGGGGCGGTGGTCGCACCCGCCGCGAGCAGGTGCTCGCGGGCGGCTATGTGTTGCGTCGCGCGCAGTCGCGGCCGGTGGTGACGCTGGTCGGGATGGGGGCGGTGATGCCGGAGGTGATCGCGGCGGCCGACGAGCTGACCGGCGCCGGGCGTCCGGTCGATGTTGTCTGTCTGACGTCGGCTGATCTGGTGTTCCGGGCGCTGCGCGCGCGCCAGGGTCTCCGGGATGGTGAGGACGGGATCCTGGATGAGCTTCTGCCGGCCGACCGAGCGGCGCCGATCGTCACCGTGCTCGACGGTCACCCGCACACGCTCGCCTTCCTTGGCGCGGTCCGCAGCGTTGCGGTGTCGTGTCTGGGCGTCGACGATTTCGGCCAGTCGGGTGACGTGGATGATCTGTACCGCTACTTCGGGATCGACTCTGAGACGATCGTCGGCGCCGCGCTGGACCTGTTGCCATGAACGAGATCACGATGCCCAGCCTGTCTGATTCGATGCAGGAGGGGACGATCCTCAGCTGGCTCAAGGCAGACGGCGACCAGGTGCGGGTCGGGGAGGAGCTGCTCGAGATCGAGACCGACAAGGCGACGATGGCCTACGAGTCCCCGGTCGCGGGGGTGTTGAGGATCGTCGCCGCGGTTGGTGAGACGCTGCCCGTCGGGGCGGTGATCGCGCACGTCGGCGAGGATGCGCCGGTCAGCGAGGCGCCGCCCGCCGCGCCCGAGCCCGCTCCCGAGCCCGCGGCCGGGCCCGATGCCGCGGCCGCGCCCGAGCCCGATGCCGCGCCGGCGGTGGCCGCGATCAGCGACGGCAACGGTGGCGACCCGGCGGCGGTGCGCGCGACTCCGCTCGCGCGACGGCTCGCGCAGGCGCACGGCGTCGACCTGCAAGCGGTGAAGGGAACCGGGCCGCGCGGGCGGATCACTCGCTCAGACGTCACCGCCACGGCGCAGGTGCCTGAGCGGATCACATCCGAGCCCCAGCAAGAGGGTCAGACCCAGGAGCTGACGCGCACCCAGCAGCTGATCGCGCGCCGAATGTCTGAGTCAAAGGCGACCGTCCCGCACTTCCAGGTCCAGACCGAGGCGCAGATGGACGCGCTGATCGGATTGCGGACCGAGCTCAAGGCGCTCGGCGAGCAGGCGCAGCCCGTCCCGTCGGTCAACGACTTCATCGTCAAGGCGTGCGCGCTGGCGCTCGCCTCGCATCCGCGAGCCAACGGCTCCTACCGCGACGGCCGCTTCGAGCTGCACGGCCAGATCAACGTCGGGATCGCCGTCGCCGCCGTGGATGCGCTCGTCGTGCCGACGGTCACCGATGCCGACCAGCGCTCGCTGCAGAGCATCGCCGCCGAGTCGCGCCGGCTCGCGCAGCGCGTCCGCGACAACACGATCACACCCCCCGAGCTGTCGGGCGCGACGTTCACCGTCTCAAATCTCGGCATGTACGGGATGACCGCGATCACGCCGGTGATCAACCCGCCGCAGGCAGCGATCCTCGGCGTCGGGACGCTCCGCGCCGTGCCGGCGCTCGCCGATGGGCGGCTCGTCGAGCGCCAGCTGATCACGCTGACGCTCAGCTGCGACCACCGGATCCTCTACGGCGCCGACGCCGCCCGTTTTCTGTCAGACATCCGCGACGCGCTCCAAACACCACTGCGGCTGATGCTCTGACGCGAGGGCGAGGTCAGGCTCGGGCTCCGAGCAGCCCGGGAAGCTCGTCCATGTCGTCAAAGACGATCGTCCGCGCGCCGGCGAGTCGCGCGGCGGGGGTGAGGCCGCCACCGGCATAGGCGAGCACCTCCATCCCTGCGGCTCGTCCCGCCTGCACGCCGTGAACGCTGTCCTCGACGACCACGCAGCGGCTCGCCTCGACGCCCATCTCGCTCGCGGCATGGAGGAAGAGGTCGGGTGCCGGCTTGCCGTTCTCGACCTCGGTGGCGCTGAAGATGGCGCCGGCGAACCGGTCGTAGAGACCGGTCAGCTCGAGCTTGCGTCGCAGGCTGTCGGGCTCGCTGCTCGAGGCCACGCATGAGCGGTGGGGAATCCGTTGCAGCGCCGCGTGGATCCCGTCCACAGGCGCCAGCTCGCGCTCGAACGCCTCGGCGTACATGCGTCGGTAGCCGTCCTCCCAGTCGGCCGTCAGCGATCGGCCGACGTGGGCCTCGATCTCGGCAACGAGCACGCTCGATGACCGGCCGACGAACCGCTCGATGATCTCCTGCTCGGTCAGCTCCAGCCCGAAGTCGCTGAGCACCAGCTGGTCGATTCGCACGCCGGTCGGCTCACTGTCGACGAGCACGCCGTCGCAGTCGAAGATCACCAACTCGCAGGTTCGGCTCGCCGCCACGCGCTAGTGATTGTGTGGTCGCTTCTTGGCGCTGTCTGAGGCCCTCGAGAGGCCCGAGATCCGCGCGTAGGGCGCGCGGGCCACCGGGTCATAGATCACTTCTGTGTTGGTCCAGCGATCGTGCCACGCGTGCCTCGACGGATCGCGCAGGATCGCCAGGTAGCCAAGACCGAAGCACAGCGCGCTCACGAGCGCTCCCAGCACGCGGCGGACCGCGACCTTGAACGTGAGGTCGCGCGAGCCATTCTGGGTCACGCGGATCGCCAGAAAGCGCATCCCCGGCGTCGCGCCTCCCAGCGCCCAGAAGGTGGCGATGATCAACCCTCCGATCAGGAATGCGAGCACACCTACGGCGATCGCCGCCGGCGGTGAGAAGTGGCTGCCGGAGGTGTACGAGAACACCGACGCGATCACGCTCGAGGCCAGCGAGAAGGCGACGAACAGCAGGCCCAGGTCGATCGCCGCGGCGACCAGGCGCGTCGCGAGCCCGGCCTGATCGGTCTCGGAGTCGGGATCGCGGCGGCGGGTGACCTTCTCCATCGCGTCGTCGAGCCTTTCTGTCAGCGTCGTGAGGCGCACACCCATGTCGGTGATCAGGCCCGTCGTCTGGGCCGTGATCGCGGCGCGGATCTCGGGCGCGCCCGCGATCCGCTCGACCAGCATCTGAACCTCGTCACTGGCGAGCACCTCGGTCCACGCCTGCTCGGCCGCCTCGGAGTCCAGCACCTGTTTGACGACCTCGGCAAGCTCAGTGCTGCTGAGCCCCACCGCCTCAGCGTGGCTGGCCATCGCCCGCTCGAGCGCCCGGCCGATCGCCGGGCTCTGCAGCGCCCGCAGGATCGCCTCCTCGACCGCCTCATCGAGCGCACGATTGACCCCGGTCGCTTGCGCCACCCGGCCCGCGCCCTTCGCGCCGACGCTCAGAAGCCGGGCCACCGGCGGCTTGCCACCATCCTCCTCCATGTCGAGAGCATTATCGCGCGCCGTCCGGAGGGGCCCCACAGGTGAGGCGCTACGGTTTCGGGCGTGGGCGTCACCGTGAGCCGCCCACAAAGCGGATCCGCAACGAAACCGGGGTGATGAGCGCTTGACCGACATCGGGGACAGCCAATTCCACAAGGGCCAGCCGGTCTGGGTGATCGAGCAGAACGGCGCGCAGCGCGCCGCCGAGTATGTCGGCGAGGGAGAGCTCAGCGCCTGGTTCGGCGGTTCGCCGACGGTCGTGGTCGTATTCGAGGACACCCGGACCGGGGCGTCCGTCGAGATCGATCGCGTGATCGCCCGCGACACCTAGGTGTAGCCGGGGGGTGTGTCGAGTTAGGCACCCTGGGCGTGCCTAACTCGACACACCCCTCTGTCGGGCGCCGTCTAACCGCGTGCCGAGAGCGGGGCGCAGAAGCCGGACGTCTGCGCCAGAGCGCGGTCGAGGTCGTCGATCAGATCGCCGGCGTCCTCGATCCCGACCGACAGCCGCAGCGTCCCCGGAAGGATCCCGAGCGCACCTCGCTGCGCCACGGTGAGCTGGCGGTGCGAGGTGTTGTACGGCGCGCTCAAGAGTGACTCGACACCTCCGAGGCTGGTCGCCTGCGTGATCAGGCGCAGCTTGTTCATCAGCGCGCCCGCACGCTCGTCGCCGCCGCTGACGACGAAGCTGACCACCCCGGAGCCGCCGGCGAGCAGGCGGCCCGCGAGCTCGTGGTCGGGGTGTGAGTCGAGCATCGGATAGATGGCCGCCTCGACCTCCGGGTGACCTTCCAGCCAGCGAGCGATCGCGAGTCCGTTCTCGTTGTGGCGCTGGATCCGGACGACGAGCGTCTTCAGGCTCCGGTCAAGCGTCGCGGCCGCGGTCGGCTGCAGGCAGCCGCCGAAGGTCTTGGCGAGGCCGGCGATCTTGGCGATCAGCGGGCGCGAACCGACCACCACGCCCGCCGTCAGGTCGGAGTGACCGTTGAGGTACTTGGTTGCCGAGTGGACGACGAGGTCGAATCCATGCTCGGTTGGACGGACGTTGACCGGCGAGGCGAAGGTGCTGTCGACGATCGCCGTGGCGCCGGCGTCATGGGCGAGGCCGGCGATCGCCGGAAGATCGGCGAGGCGCAGCATCGGATTCGAGAGCGTCTCGACATACGCCGCGTCGGCGCCCGGCAGCTCGTGGCGCCAGCGGTCGAGATCCTCGATCTCGACGAACGTGGCGGTCCGCCCGGTCGCCGAGAGAAACTCGGTGAACAACGTGAACGTCTCGCCGTAGAGCTCGCGCGCGGCCACCACGCGGCCCCCCGGCGGGACGGCCGTGAACACGGTCGAGGTGATCGCGGCCATCCCCGAGGCGAACGCCTGCCCGGCCTCGGCACCCTCGAGAACCGCCACCTTGGCGGCGACGGCATCGACCGTCGGATTGCTCAGCCGCGAATACCACCAGCTCTCAGCGCCCCCGGTGCGGGCGATGTCCGCGTAGGTGTCGGCATCGAGCTCGTAGGTCGAGGACTGAAAGACGGGCGTCGCCATGCCGCGCGGCCAGGGCCGCTGGTCGCTGGGCCCGCCATGCACTGCGGCGGTCGAGCTGCCCGGTTGCGGTCGCTCATTGGCCACGATCTGACCTTATCGCTCGGGCGCGAGCGCGCGGAGCTCACCGCGTTACGGTGAGCTCCTCCAGTAGCGGCGGCGTGTCGGCCGTGCTGGCGGTGATGTTGATCCGCACGAACCGCGCCCGCACCGCCGGGAAGTGCAGCACGTCGCTCGTGCGATCCTCGACGCCGCTGACGGTCGCGACCGTCTTCCAGCTGCTCCCGTCGGTTGACACCTGGACCGTGTAGTCGCTGGCGCGGAGCGTCGTCACCGGCCCGGGCGGCGGCGGGATATTGGGACCTGGTGCCGGCGGCCACTGCTGGCCCCACTGGACCACGGCCTTGCTGATCGGCTGCTGGCCGGCGCCCGTGGGGACCGTCAGCGTCGCGGGGACCGCGTCCGGTTGCCAATCGGTGGCCGGGCTGCCATCGACCGCCGCCAGCGCCGGTGCACCGGGCTGCGCGCTCGAGGCCGCTGCGTTCCGGCAGCGCGCGAGATCGGTCGTGGGGCTGAGATCCGGACGCGCCGTCGGGATCGAGAGCGACGACCCCGGCGCGATCGTGTGGCGGCCGGTCGGCGTGCTGATCGGAAGCGCCGCGCCGCTGTCGAGCCTCACGGTCGTTCGCTGCGAACCAACCGAGACCGTGAATACCCGGCCGCGCCACGAGACGTCATGGAGCACGACGCCGCTCAGTTGGCCGGTCAGGCTCGGGGCAAGCGCAACGCTGTCGCTATGCCACCGCATTCCCGTGTACCCGTACAGGAACTCCTGCAGGAAGCCGCCGATCCCGGTCATGAACGTGAACGCGCCTCCGGTCTTGGTCTCGGAGAACTGGTCAAAGACGTCCCGGATGAACGGCTCGTAGCTGCGCTCGGTGTAGACGAAGCTCGCGCACCCCGGCGAGCCAAGCGCCGAGGTGTCGATCGAATTGACCGCGTCGCTCATCGATGGGCCGCCCGGATCCGTTCGCGGGACGTAGTAGTTGATGTCGTTCTGGGCGACGGTGGACGACATCGGGAACTCCCACGGGTACTGGAGCAGAGTCACATCGGCCTGCTTGACGAGCTGGCCGCCGTATCCCGAGAACTCGGGGTGGATGTCATCCGAGATCGGCACCACGAGCCCAGCGGCGATCGTCGACCAGTCGGCCGGGGCGTCGAGACCGAGCACATGTGCGGCCTCGATCGCGTCCTGCAGGGTCGTCTTCGCGCCGACGTTGGTGTAGGCCTCGTCATTGACGTCGGGGTTCTCCTCGTCGGGGCCGGTGACGTTGTCGATGTGATAGCTGCCGTCCGCGGAGCGAACCGCGTGAGAGGCCCAGAACGTCGCGGCGCCCGAGATCACCGGCCAGCCGCGCGTCGCCAGCCAATGGGTGTCGCCGCTGGTCAGGTAGTACTGCCACTGAGCCAGCGCGATGTCAGCGGTGATGTGCTGCTCGTAGAGCCCTTCGCTGTTGATCGAGACCGGCGGCGGGATCTGCTCGGTTCCGTCCAGCGCGCTCTCCCACGGGAACCGAGCACCCTGAAAGCCGGTGTCGGTGGCGTGCTGCTCAGCCTCCGGAAGGCGATTGAAGCGATAGGCATCCATCGCTGCGGCCAGCTGCGGGTGCTGGGCGAGCAGCGACGGATACATCCACGTCTCGGCATCCCAGAAGATGTGGCCGTCATAGCCGTTGGAGGACAGCCCCGCCGGCGAGACGCTCCAGTCCTGGTTGGCGCGCGTGCTCGACCAGAGGTAGAACTCGCTCGCGTTGACGTCGGTCGCGATCGTCGGATTGCCGAGCACATCGATGCGGCCCCTCCAGAGCCCGGCCCAGGCGGCGTTGTTGGCAGCCCGCAGGGGTCCGAAACCCGCTTCGGCCGCGCTCTGGGCCTCGCGCTGGGCGGAGACTGAGGTGTCGGAGGTGTCCTGGGAGTCGTCGACGCCGACGTACTTGGTCAGCGTGTACCGCTTTCCGGCTGCGACCGGGAACGAGACCCGTTGACCGACGCTCTGGTCGATCGTCTGGTCGGTCTCGGTGCTGGGCGAGGTGATGTTCGCGCTCGTCTGAAGACGGCTGGCGAGCGTCGCGCTGATGCCGGTTCCGACGGCCTGGACGGTCACCCAATCACGGCGCGAGGCGAGGTCCCAGCCCTTGGTGACCTGTGAGGTCAGGTTCGCGGGCGTGCCGTCGATCTCGTCGGTGACGGTCGCGGTCCCGGTCCACTGTGGAACGAGCACCAGACGCACGAGCCCGACGTGCTGGCGGGCGCGGTCAGTGAGCACCTGGTAGGTGATGTCGGTCACGTGTCCGTCCGGTGCAGTCCAGGTGGCGTGCGTCGACACGACTCCAGTGTGGAAGTTGATCGTCTGGCCCCAGCCAGAGGTCGTGCCGGTTGAGGTCGAGAACGTCTGGCCGCCGTCGGCGAACAGCAGCGTTGACCAGGTCGGGATGTTCGCTCGCTGTTGGACCTGGTTGGACGTCGGCCCGGTGGAAGGTTTGGCGTAGAAGCCCGCGAGCTCAGATTGCGCCGGTACGCTGCCCGCCGCATATCCCTGTCCGGCCGCCGGGACCCTGACGCCGAGCAGTCCGTTGCCCGTGAAGGTGGGCGCGTAGGACGCCCCCGGGTCGGTCGCGGTGAGCCTGAACGATCCGGCCGCGCTCGCCTGACCGACGTCGCAGAGGGCCAGCACCCCGAGGACCAGACAGATCGTGAGCAGCCGTTCGCGCGCGTGCATCGAGGTACCTCCCGTCGTCACCGATGTCCGGGCACTTCCCGGATCCGTCGAGCTCAAACGAGAACCGCCGCCGCCACGTCCGGTTTCTGACGGATGTGCTCTTGCACACCATGGGGCCGGCTCGAATTTGGAAAAGGGCGGTCGGAGTCCTACAGTTCGGCGAACCAGCCTGTCGCCTGTGGGGCAGCGGGCCATCGATGGCGAGCGAGGTGCGACAGCACTTGAACCGCTCAACGCCGGCGATTCTGACAATTGCCCGAGACGTTCTGGGCAAGCATGACGTGGCCGAAATCACCCGCCGGGTGCTAGAGGTGGCACGCGATTTCACAGGCGCGGCGTACGCCGCGTTCGGGGTCATCGGTGAGCAGGACCCGGAGCGCCTGAGCGCGCCGCGCCTGGCTGAGTTCATCCCGGTCGGGATCGACGAACGGACCCGGCGCGGCCTCGAGCTGCCGATCGGGCTCGGAGTCCTCGCCGAGCTGATTCACAACCCGGTGCCGCTGCGGCTCGCCGATCTCAGCTCCCATCCCCGCTCCTATGGCTTCCCGCCGGGGCATCCGCAGATGCGGACCTTTCTCGGGGTACCGGTGTTCGTCGACGGCCGGCCGTTCGGCAACATCTACCTGACCGAGAAGGCCGGCGAGGCGGAGTTCACACAGGAGGACGAGCAGACGATCGTCGCGCTGGCCGAGCTGGCCGGGGCCGCGATCGGATCCGCGGAGCGTCTCACAACCGCGCGCGAGCGGCGCGAGGAGCTCGAACGAGCGGTCGCCAGGCTGGAGGCCACAACCAGGATCACGGACGCGATTGGCGACGAGACCAACCTCGACGTAATTCTCGAGCTGGTCGCCAAACGCGGGCGCGCGCTGGTCGCCGCGCGCGTATTGCTGATTGAGCTCCGATACGGTGAGGAGCTGGTGATCGCGGCCGCCGCCGGCGAGGCCCCGCCCGGGCTGGTCGGCAAGCGGATACCACTCGAGGGCGCATTCGTCGAGCAGGCGATTCGTGACCGGCACGAGGTGCGCGTCGAGGACGAGCGCAGCCTGATCCACTTCAACCAGGTCGGGGTCGGACTGCTCGGTGTCCGGGCCGAGGCTGGGCTGGTGGTGCCGTTGGTCTTTCGCGACCACGCCTTCGGTGCGCTGATCGCCGTCGACCGCCAGACCGATGGTCCGGCATTCTCGATCGACGATGCGCAGCTGCTCGATGCGTTCGCGACCAGTGCCGCGACCGCCGTCGCGGTGGCCCAATCGGTCGCCGCCGACGCCGAGCGCCTGGCGTCGGTGGTGCGCTCGTCGACCGACGCGATCGTCACGCTCGACACGGCCGGCGTGGTCACGAGCTGGAACCCGGGCGCCGAGAAGCTCTACGGCTTCACCGCCGAGGAGATCATCGGCCGGCCGGCATCGAGTCTGGTCCCGGCGCTCGTGCCGCAGGAGAGCAGTGACGAGATCGGGGTGCTGCCCCGAGTCATGAATGGAGAGGTCGTCAACAACATCGAGGCCTCGCGGGCTCGCCCGGACGGGTCTCCGCTCGAGGTCTCGATCAGCGGCGCTGCGATCTTCGGGCCAGAAGGTGAAACGACCGGTCTCGCCTTCGTGATGCGCGACATAACGCAGCTCAAGCAGACCCAGCGGACGCTCGCCCAGACCGAGCGGCTCGAAAGCATCGGCCAGCTGGCGGGCGGAATCGCGCACGACATGAACAACCTGCTGACGATCATCCTCAACCACACCGACTTCGCGATCGCGTCACTGAGCGAGGACGATCCGTCTCGCGAGGACATCTTCCAGGCGCATGCCGCCGCCGATCGCGCCGCAGCGCTGATCCGCCAGCTGCTGGTGTTCGCGCGCGAGGACCCGGGCGCAGTCGAGATGCTGGACGTCAACCAGGTCGTCACCGGCGTCGTCGGGATGCTCGGGCGGACGCTCGGCGAGCACATCGAACTGCGCACCGAGCTGACCGAAGAGCCCCGGTCGGTCGAGGCCGATCGAGGTCAGGTGGAGCAGGTGCTGCTCAACCTGGCCGTCAACTCCCGAGACGCAATGCCCGACGGCGGCACGCTGACGATCTCGGCAACCGACGTGACGCTCGATGCGGCACAGATCGCCACGCACACCGTCCAGGGACGGGCGGGCCGCCACGTGCGCCTGGCGGTCAGCGACACCGGCGTCGGGATGACCCCGGACGTGATCGCCAAGGCGATCGATCCCTTCTTTAGCACCAAGCCCGCCGGCGAGGGAACCGGACTTGGATTGGCGACCGTGTACGGGATCCTGACGAAGGCCGGAGGCCACATGCACATCGCGTCAGAGCCCGGCCATGGCACGACGATCGAGACGTATTGGCCGGCGGCCGAGACCACCGGCGACGAGGCGACGGTGATGATCCCGGATTCCGCGCAAGCTCAGCCGAATGCGGCGGGCTACACGATCCTCGTGGTCGAGGATGAGCCGGCGCTGCGTCAGGTCGCAAAGCGAATCCTCGAACGCCAGGGCTACACCGTGCTGACGGCCGCGCAGCCGAGCGAGGCGGTAGAACTGTCCGCAGCGCAGCACGCGGCGATCGATCTTATGATCACCGACGTGGTGATGCCGGGTGCAAGCGGCCCGCAGCTGGCGGCCGAGCTGCAGAGCGCGCGTGGCGAGCTGCCGGTGCTCTATACGTCGGGCTACGTGCCCGACGCGGGTGCGCTGCCCGCCGGCGCCGATTTCCTTCCCAAGCCGTTCACCGGTGATCAGCTGCTCGCTGCCGTTGCGCACGTGCTCGTGCCCCGGGGGTCCTGATGACGGCGCTTGAGCACGAGACCGCGTCCGGGTCGCGTCCCGGCTTCAGCCACCGCGCCCTGTTGTACGGCGGTCAAGAGGCATTCGTGGATGGCACGTTGCCGTTCATTCGCGCAGGTCTGAGCGCTGGCGAGCCGACGCTGGCCGTGCTGTCGCAAGACAGGATCGCGATCCTGGCAGAGGCGCTAACGGCGACGCCGGCCGGTCCATTTCGCCGACATGCGCGAGGTGGGCAGCAACCCGGCGCGGATCATCCCGTTCTGGCGCGAGTTCGTCGACCGTCACGCGGATGGCGGCGGGGTCCGCGGCATCGGCGAACCTGTCTGGCCCGGTCGCAGCGCCGCCGAACTGGTTGAGTGTCGCCGTCACGAGGAGCTGCTCAACGTCGCGTTTGCCGAGAGCGCTTGCTTCGAGCTCCTCTGCCCATACGACGTGACGACTCTGGACGCTGCGGTGATCGAGGACGTGAGCCGCAGCCACCCACAGATCCGTGCGGGGATTGAGGAGCACCACAGCGACGCCTACCCAGGGCTCGCAGCGCTGTGGTCTCCGTTTGACGAGCCGCTCCCCGAAGCCCCGGCGGACGCCCAACGACTGCTGGTGGACGTAACGTCGCTCGCCACGTTGCGAGCGGCCATCCGGTGTCTGGCGTTGCAGGCCGGCCTCGAACGTGAGGCTGTGGAGTGCCTGGTGGTGGGCGCCAACGAGCTCGTCTGCAACAGCGTCAGGCACGGCGGCGGCGAGGGCGCCGTGCGACTCTGGCATGCCGACGATTGCGTCGTCTGCGAGGTGAGTGACCCCGGGCTGCTCGACAAGCCGCTCGCCGGCCGGGTCCGCCCCGATCCCGCGCGGCCCAACGGCCGCGGGCTGTGGCTGGCAAATCAGCTCTGCGACCTGGTTGCGCTGAGGTCGGGTCCGGACGGGACGGTCGCGCGCGTGTATATGGGGATCGGCCAGGCCGGGGACGACCACTAGCGCATCCGAGGGCGCGAGCGGGTGGGGCGTGGTGAAAGACAGCCCCCGGCAGGAGAGTTCGCGGCGACGCAAAAACCCCTGCTGGCGTGCAAGATCCGGACCGGATACCGGCCAGTCGTTCCGCCGTCTACACAGATCCTGAGACAGGCTCTACCCTCACCGGCATGATGTCGGCCGCGCTGGTTCGGTTGCATCGGCGCTGGGTCATGAGGGCTTGGCCGCCGATGCGGGTGGTCCGTCGTGCCTGAGCCTGTACTGCGTTCGGGTCGCTACATGCCGGGCCTCGACGGGCTCCGAGCGCTCGCGGTCATGTCTGTGATCGCCTACCACCTCGGGTTCAACTGGGCCTCGGGCGGGCTGCTCGGGGTCGGCGTCTTCTTCACCCTCAGCGGCTATTTGATCACGGACATCCTGCTGACCGCCTGGGATGACCACAAGCTGCGGCTGGGTG
Organism: uncultured Solirubrobacterales bacterium; assembly: GCA_963770885.1. Lineage (GTDB taxonomy): Bacteria > Actinomycetota > Thermoleophilia > Solirubrobacterales > Solirubrobacteraceae > Palsa-465. The sequence continues at coordinate 920,778 of CAVYRI010000012.1, forward strand.
ACTTCTGGCTGCGGCGCGCCCGGCGGCTGCTGCCGGCGCTGTTCCTGATGCTGATCGTGGTCAGCCTCTGGGTCGCGATCCTCGATCACTCGCGACTCTCAGAGCTGCGCGGCGAGGTCGCGTCAGCCGTCATCTACGTGAACAACTGGTGGCAGATCTCGCAGCACATGTCGTACTTCGCGCGGTTCGGGCCACCATCGCCGCTCAGCCATCTGTGGTCCCTGGCCGTCGAGGAGCAGTTCTACTTGATCTGGCCCTGGGTGCTGCTGCTCGGCGTCCACGTCATCCGCGAGCGGCGCCGCCCGATCCGGATCCGCCCCCGGCTGGCTGGGGTCACCCTCGCGCTGGCGGCCGTGTCGGCGATCGAGATGGCCGTGCTCTATCACCCCACGTTCGATGCCACGCGGATCTACGACGGCACCGACACGCGGGCGTTCGGCCTCCTGTTCGGCGCCGCGCTGGCGATGATCTGGCCCAGTCGCGAGCTGACGACCCGGCTCAGCGGCGAGGCGCGGCGGATCCTGGACGTGATCGGGGTCGTCGGGCTGGTCGGGATCGGCCTGCTCGTGTGGCGAACCAATCAGTACTCGGCGTTCCTCTACCACGGCGGGATGGTGCTGCTGTCGATCGCCACCGTGCTGGTGATCGCGTCGGCTGCCCACCCGGCCAGCAGAGTCGGCCGCGCGATGGGTTGGGGGCCATTGAAGTGGATCGGTGTGCGCTCGTACGCGATCTATCTCTGGCACGAGCCGATCATCGTGCTGACCACACCGGAGCTCAATCGGGGCCCGAATCTGGTCCGGGCTGCGCTCCAGGTCGCCGCGACGTTCGCGATTGCCGCGCTGTCGTGGCGCTACGTCGAGGACCCGATCCGCCACGGAGCGCTCAAGCGGGCCTGGGCCCAGGCCAAGACGGCCGGATGGCGCCCGAAGCTGATGCCGCGCCAGTTGCAGATCGCCCTTGGCACCGTGGCGGCCGTGCTCGTGCTCGTTTCGGCGGCGATGGCGGGCGTCAGACCGCCGTCGTTCTCGGGCTCGAGCTCCGGCTCTGACCAGAATCAGCTGGCCGCGATCGGACCGGGCGGATCTCAGCAGCCCGCCTCGACCACCCACAGAGCGAGCCGGAAGGCCGGTGGTTCGTCGTCGTCGTCGACGACGACAGCGGCCGATCCGCCCAGCAGCGGCAAGCTCCGCACCTCGTGCCGATCGGTCGTTCACATCGGCGATTCGACCTCGGAGGGGCTCACGTCGAGCGATTACCTGCCCGATCCGGGTCAGCGGATGGCCGCGCAGTATGGCCGCGTGGGGGTTCGCCACGAGCAGTTCGAGATCACCGGCGCCACCTCGATCGTCGAGACGCTGCCAGGCGGGATCGACGCTTACAAGGTGGCGCAGTCATTGGTTCACAGCGGCTATCACGGCTGCTGGGTGATCGCGCTCGGCACAAATGACACGGCTGACGTCTACGTCGGGTCGTCGGTGAGCCTCAGCGCGCGGATCGCGCGGATGATGTCGGCGATCGGCAACCAGCCCGTGATGTGGGTCAATGTCAAATCGCTGGTGTCGGGCGGGCCCTACTCGGAGTCGAACATGGAGCACTGGGACCAGACGCTCCTCCAGGAATGCCCCAAGTACCCGAACATGCGGGTCTACGACTGGGCCTCGGTGGTCAAGGACAAGTGGTTCATCCCCGACGGGATCCACTACTACTCGCCCGGCTACGCCGCCCGCGCGCACCTGATCGCCAACGCGCTGGCCGAGGCCTTCCCGGAGTCGGGGCCGTCACAGGCGACCGGCTGTGTCGTGCACACGAAACCGGTTTCGATCAGGGTGCTCGGCGTCCACTGACGCAGTCCGTGATCTTGTAATACAAAGTGGCGATGGTTCTTCCGTTCGATCAGGCCGGGTCGGGTCCGGCGGTCGTGCTCCTGCACGCGGGGCTCGCCGACCGCACGATGTGGACCGAGCACCTGCCCTCGATCGCCGAGGCGGGCTATCGCGCGATCGCGCTCGATCTGCCCGGGTTCGGCGAGGCGGTCCCGGAGGCCGAACTCGCACCGTGGCTGGACGTCGTGGAGACGCTCGATGCGCTCGAGGTCGGCAGCGCGGCGCTGGTCGGCAACTCATTCGGCGGCGCGGTCGCGCTGAACGTCGCCGTCAGCGCCCCCAAGCGGGTGGCCGCCCTGGTATTGGTCTGCGCTCCCCCACCCGGCCTCCAGCCGTCACCGGCACTGGAGGCCAGGTGGGAGGCCGAGGGCGAAGCGCTTCAACGCGGCGATATCGACGCTGCCGTCGACGCGGTCGTCGACGCCTGGACGCGTCCCGACGGTCCGCCCGGGTTGCGCGAGCGGATCGCGGCGATGCAGCGCCGGGCGTTGGAGCTCCAGCTGGCACCGGAGCAGGAGCCCGTTGAAGCACGGGAGCCGGTGGAGAGCGATCCCGATGCGCTGGGCAGGCTCACCGTGCCGGCGCTGGTCTGCGCCGCCGAGCTTGACCTGCCCGATTTCGCGGCCGGAGCCCAGCGCCTCGCGGCCCAGCTGCCGGGCGCCCGCCACGTGGTCCTCGATGGCGTCGGTCACCTTGTCCCGCTCGAGCAACCCGACAGGTTCGTCGAGCTCGTGCTCGAGTTCCTGACCGAGGTCTTCCCGCCCGCTCGCTGACGGGGTCCGAAGCCCAGCGGTCAGCCGGCCGAGAAGCGGCTGGGTGCAAGTCGGTTGATCTCGTCCAGCGCCCGGTCGTGGCCGAGGTAGGGCAGCATCATCGAGTACGCGACGTCGGGCAGCAGCTCCGGCAGCTCCTGAACCTGCCCATTCAGAACGCGGGCATAGACGATCTCATAGATGCCTCCGATGATCGTCTCGGCGATCAGCGCCGGCGGCCGGGCCTGCACCGGAACCGTCTCGGCGCCCGAATGGAGCAGCTCGGCGAGCGTGCTCAGGACCTGGTTGCGCCGCTCGATCGCCTCCTGCCCCGCGGCGAGCACCTCGACGATCAGCATGTCCGTGTACTGAGGCCGGCTGGCGGCGAACTCAAGGAACGCGGTCAGGCAGGCGACGACGCCGGTCGCAAACGAATCGCTGGCCGCATAGGCGCTGCGGACGTGGTCGAAGAGCTCGGTGCCGATCTTGTCGTAGGCGGCGAGGAACGCCTCCTCCTTGCTCTTGAAATTGTCGTAGAACGTCCTGCGGGAAACGCCCGCGGACACGACGATCGCCTCGACGCTCATCCCGGCATAGCCAAGGAGGCTGACCACGTCGGCGACCGCGTCCAGGATCCGCATGCGCTGGTGCTCGGCGACGTAGGTCCGCGACAGCCCGTGGCGGCCCGGTGGCAGCTGGTGGGGAGCGCGTCCTTGGGAGTTGTGATCGGTCTGCATCCCGCATCCCTCGGCTCGCTTATTGCACACAGCCATGTGTGTAACCGGGTGAGAAAGCATACGGGATGGTTCAAAAGTGATTGGCGCGGCCGCCTCAGATTTCTACGAGCCGCTTTTCGGTGTGGTGAAGGGGTCTGACACTCTCGGTAGACGCTCTTGTTTCTTGGACACGGAAGCAGTAGGATCGACGCCCGCAAGAAGGGAGAGAGAAACGTCCTGTATTTCTCACTGTTCGAGTTGCGCTCGGCTGCGTGCAGCTGCTCTAGCGATTGCCATCGAGGACGGGATTGATGCCGTCGATGAGCAGCGCCTGGCGCAGCGCGCGGCCCTGCCGATGGACGAGCTGCGGCTTCACTACTCGACGGCCAGCGCTTGCCTCGCCGACACCTACTCCGAGCTTGCCCGCAGCATCCACGAGGACTTCGCTGCGGCGTTCGCGGCCGAGGACGACTACTACGACGCGCTGACCCTTGCCGGTCAGACGTTGCTGGCAAGGATGGCCGAGCATCCCGACGAGGCTCGGTTCTGCTTCGTCGAAGCGCTCCGCGGCGATCATGAGCTCGCCCGCCTGAGGGCCGATTTCCGCCGCCGTCTCGTCGACATGTTCGCCGCTGAGCTACGGCGCCGGTGCAACCACGAGGGCGTGCCACGGATGCAGCTTGAGCTGTTGATCGGTGCCGCATTCCAGGCGATCGCGGCCGCGGTCGGGTCCGGCAACATCGCCGATCTCCCCGATCTGATGCCCGAGCTCACGTCGCGGGCATACGTGTTCGAGCCGGCTGCGGCCTAGTCTCCCTCGCCCGCTGACGTAGCGCGGTCGCGGGCCATCACGAGCGCAAGCGTCCGCGCCTGGCCCAGCTTCAGCGGCTGGACGGTACCCACTTGACAGACAAATGCAGGCCTGTATACGGTCTGCCGCGCAGTCGATGACTGCCGTCGCGCCGCGTCTGGCCGGGGCTCGGCACGGGGAGGGTTGTCCGCCACAGGATGGCCCGCCGACAACTCGAGAGCTATGAGGAGAGTCCCGGGATACTCGCGGTGCCGCGCGCATCTGCGCGCACGGGTATCGGCGTGCGCGTGTCGGCGGAGCTCAGTAACGCGGACGAGCCGCGAAGGGAATTTCGTGGCCGGCACTCGACCGGGGCTCGCAGAGCCGTGGTCAGTGTCAAGACAGGGTTTGACAGCCAAACACAGAGCTGTATATGATCCGCCGTCGCCGCGCCTGGCCGGGGCTCGGCGGTTTCAGAGGCAGTCACATTTGGAACTCAGATCACGAGAGCCCCGGAGTGAACGCGTGAGTTCGTGTGGTTTGCGCCGCGTTGCGTGCTGGCCGACCTGCCGGATTCGGTGCTGTTGCGACCTGCACCTCGACGGCATGCGCGCGATCCCTCCTGGCCCGTGCCCGGACGAATATTGACATTGGTATTGACATACAGGAACGCTGATGTATATGTTGCCCGCACCGTTACGTTATGGGCGCCTGTCTGCGCCAATCGAAGCGGTGCGTCGGTGGGACAACAACTAAAGGCCGAAGCGCGAATCAGCGCGGCGGAATCCCAAAGGGAGCCTGGAGGACGCAGATGAAGCAACAGGTGGCGGTCAAACGGCACACATCGCGAGGGGCTCCTCGAATCGACGGCGACCGAAGGGTTGCTCCCCGGCCTTCGGGCCGGCGCTTTCTGCTGCTCGGCGTGCTGGCGTGCGCGGGCGTGATCGCGCTCGGAGCCGGTGCGGCACAATCGCTCGCCGCGGGGCTGCCGGACAGCCGGGCCTACGAGCTGGTCTCTCCGGCCGTCAAGGGTGGCGAGGTCGAGCATCTCGTGATCATCGCCGGTGACCAGGCCGCCCCGGACGGCAACTCGCTCGGCTATATCGCGCTGAGCCCGCTGTCGAGCAACGGCATGGGAATCGACGAGCTGGCGACGCGTGGGCCGAACGGCTGGACGAGCAGGGACACGCTTCCGCCCGAGGCGCCTGGGGTCACGCTCTCCCTTCCCGCCTACAGCCTTTACTCCACCGACCTGTCGAAGGGGCTGATCGCCCTCGGCGGCGCCACGATCTCGGGCACGACGGGTCAGGACTTCCCGTTCCTTGACCCGGGAACGTGCACGACGCCGCTGTACCCGAACCCACCCGGCCCTCAAAGCGTGGCGACGCCGTGCTCGGGAGAGCCGTCAGGCGACCTCAACGCCTTCGTGGTCAACATCGGTGACGGCAGCGGCCAGCTGGTGGACAGCTTTGCCAACGCCCCGGCCGGTACGACGCCGCTCGACGACTCGAGCCTGACACCCGACGGCGCGTCGGCCGACCTCAGCACCGTCGTGTTCAGCTCTGACGTCGCGTTGACTGCCGGTGCCACCCCGGGCTCGAGCAACCTCTACGCGTGGGACAGCGCCACCGGCCAGGTGACGCTGCTCGGCGTCGGCGCCTCGCTCGGAGGCCCCGGATTCCCGGGCCGGGTCCTCAACGCGGTCGACAACAGCGGCTCGAGCGTCAACATCTTCGTGACCGACGCGAGCGGCAACCTCGACCTGTTTCACCCCGGTTCGACGACGCCGACCCAGATCGCACCATCGGTCACCAACGGCAGCGGTACCTTCAACCCATCGTTCATGACCGCCGCAGCCGATGGCTCGGTCGTTTTCTTCACCGACGGCGACGGCGCCGCGCTGACCGGCGACACCATGACCGGAAGTGGCACCAATCTCTACGAGTACAACGTCGCGAGTGGCACGACCACCGATCTGACCGGCTCGCAGAGCCTGGCGCAGGTCGACGGCGTCCTCGGAGCCAGCAGCGACGGCTCCTCGGTCTACTTCGTCGCCGAGGGCGTGCTCGCCTCGGGGGCGACCTCCGGCGCGGAGAACCTGTACGTCGAGCATGGCGGCACGACGACGTTCATCGCCACCCTGAGCGGCGACGACGGCTCGGACTGGAATGGCCAGGACACCTCACGCGTCACGCCGGACGGGACGCATGTCGCGTTTGACTCCGACAGCAGCACGCTGGCCTCGAGCGTCGATGCCGGCTTCAACAACATCGACGCGAACAACGGCAGCCCCGACCAGGAGATCTATCTCTACGACGCTACGACGGCCAGCCTGGTCTGCGCCTCGTGCAACGCTGCTCACCACCAGCCGATCGGACCCTCGACTCTGGATTCGGTCGAGGGCGGGGTGTTGGGCGGCGGCGGCATGTACCTGCAGCACAACCTGTCCGACGACGGGAGCCGCGTGTTCTTCGATTCGGGCGATTCGCTGCTGCCGACTGACACGAACGGAAAGATCGACGTCTACGAATACGAGAACGGGCACGACTTCCTGCTCACGTCGGGCACGAGCGACGATGACTCGATCTTCTATGACGCGAGCTCGAACGGCAACGACGTGTTCTTCGCGACCCGCGACCAGCTGGTTGCGCAGGACATCGACGGCCAGCAGGACATCTACGACGCCCGGGTCGATGGCGGCTTCCCGGCGCCTTCACCGTTGCCTCCCTGCGTCGCCAACGAATGTCATACGGGAACGACTCCGCCGCCGCCCCCGACGATCGCGACCATCACCTTCGTAGGACCGGGCAACCAGAAGAGCAAGAGCTCGAAGAGCCGGTCCAAGGCGAGGGTCGCGGTCCTCTCGAAGGTGGTCGCGAAGGGCTTCAGGTTCTCGATCAAGGTTCGTGTGCCGGCCAGAGGCAGGCTCACGGTCTCGGGGACCGGCCTGAAGCGGATGAGCAAGTCGGTCCAGGGCGGGCGCGTCTACAAGATCACGCTTGGTCTGACCGCGGCTGAACGCCGAGCTCTGGAGAAGAAGCACAAGGGCCGCTTGAGGGTGATGGTGCATCTCCTCTATCGGTCGGCGGCTGGATCGTCGATCGCAACGGTCCCCGTGACGGTGAAGGCGTAGGTGGTGAGGATGAGCAAGGAGACGACGATGAAACCGCAGATGCTCCCCCACGGCCACCTCGGTGCGCCAAACCGACGGCGGGTGTTGCTCGCGACGCTGGCTGCGGCGGCGTGCTTGGCGCTCGCGGCGCTGGTGCCTGCGAGTGCAAGCGCCGCCAATCCCCCGGGGACGTTTGGCCCGCCGGTCCCCGCGTGCCCAAGCAGCACGCCGAACTGGTGTGTCGCGTCCTTCACGGCGTCGACAACCAACGCCGACGGGACCGCCGATACGCAGGCGGGCTCGCATCCGTTCGAGTCGGTGACCTCGTTTGATTTCAGCGTCGACGCCGCGGGCGTGCCGACCGAGAACATGAAGGACGTCTCGGTCAACCTGCCGCCGGGGCTGGTGGGAGACCCCAACGCCGTGCCCAAGTGCACGGTCGGGGAGCTTGACACCGACAGCTGCCCGGTCGACTCGCAGATCGGCACGCTGGTGCTCGATGCGACGGTCACCCTGTTCCCCAACGGAACGCCGGTCTACAACATGGTGCCGCCGACCGGCGTCGCGGCTGAGTTCGGGACGAACCTGTTGCTGATCGACGCGTTCATCGACGTCAAGGTCCGCACCGGTGGCGACTATGGTCTGACCGCAGGGCTCTCGAACACCTCGACGCTGCTGCCGCTGTTCGGCAGCACCCTGACGCTCTGGGGTGTGCCGGGTGACTCGGGCCACGACAACGTCCGCACATGCCCAGGCGGAGTGACGCCGTGTCCCGCGGGCGGCGGGACCAAGCCTTTCCTGACGATGCCCACGCAGTGCGGTTCGTTGCATTACAGCCTCTCGGGTGACTCGTGGCAGGGCGACAGCGCGAATGCGACCTTCGACGATCCCAACCCGATCACCGGGTGCGACACGTTGTCGTTCAACCCATCGATCAAGGTCGGTATCGGTCCGTCGTCCGCGGACTCGCCGAGCGCTGTGTCGGTTGACGTGCACGTGCCGCAGGCGCCCGACTCGGCCACGTCGTTGGCGACGCCGTCGTTGAAGAGCGCCGTCGTGACGCTTCCACAGGGCATCCAACTCAGCCCGTCGGCGGCCAACGGTCTGCAGGCGTGTACCGAAGCGCAGTTCGGGCCGAACACGAGCGCAGAGCCCGCGTGCCCGAACGCGTCGAAGATCGGGACTGCTGAGATCGATTCCCCGATCTCGGCCGATCCGCTCACGGGCGGGATCTGGCTTGCTCAGCAGAACGCGAACCCGTTTGGGTCGACATTTGCGATTTACGTCGCAACCGAGGCGGATGGGACGTTGATCAAGCTGTCGGCGAAGATCGTGGCGAACCCGGTGACGGGTCAGCTGACGACGACGTTCGACGGCACGCCCGCCTTCCCTGGCAATCCGCAGTTGCCGTTCAGCGACTTCAAGCTGAACTTCTTCGGTGGCTCGGGTGCAGCGCTGATGACCGGCGAGCAGTGCGGGACGTTCAACGGCAGCACGCGACATCGCGCCGTGGTCGTCACCAGGGTCGGGTCCGGACTCGAGTCCGGTCCCGACGGTCACGATCAGCGCTCCGTGCGTTGGCGGGTTCTCGCCGACCTTCGCGGCCGGCAGCTCCAACGCGCAGGCGGGGGCATACGCTCCGTTCGCGCTGACGTTCTCGCGACCCGATACCAGTCAGGATCTGTCTGGTCTGACGGTCACGTTGCCGCCGGGTATCTCGGCGAAGCTGGCTGGTGTGCCGCTCTGTTCGGAGGCGGCCATTGCTGCGGCGCGGATCTGCTACCGGCACGGCCCAGCTTGCGTCCTCGAGTTGCCCCGGGAGCAGCCAGGTTGGGACGGCGACGACCGACGCAGGGCCGGGCACCACACCGTCATCCCTGTCGGGCAAGGTGTTTTTGACTGGTCCGTATAAGGGTGCGCCGTATGGTTTGGTGGTGATTGTGCCGGCGGTTGCGGGTCCGTTGGATTTGGGTACGGTGGTTGTGCGTCAGGCGCTCAATGTTGATCCGTCTGATGCGCATGTGACGGTGGTGTCTGATCCGTTCCCGACGATGTTGGATGGGGTTCCGTTGCGGTTGCGCCAGGTGGATGTGCTGCTCAATCGGCCGGACTTCACGTTGAATCCGACGTCGTGTGCGCCGATGAGTATTGGTGCGTCGTTGACGTCGGTTGGTGGGGCGTCGGCGAGTGATAGTTCGCGTTTCCAGGTTGGTGGTTGTGCTGCGCTTGGCTTTAGCCCGAAGTTGAAGTTGGGCTTGTCGGGTAAGGGCAAGACGCGTAGTGGTGATCATCCGACGTTGACGGCGAATTTGAGCCAGAAGAAGGGTCAGGCGAATATCGCGGTGGCGAAGGTGAAGTTGCCGTTGTCGTTGGCGCTTGATCCGAATAACAGCAAGCGGGTGTGTCCGTTTGCTACCGCGCAGGCGGTGCATGGTGGTGCGGTTGGTTGTAATGCCAACACGGTTGTTGGTAGTGCGACTGCGAAGACGCCGTTGTTGTCGCAGCAGTTGAAGGGCAAGGTCTATTTGGTGCAGGGGATTCGGACCAATGCTCAGGGTCAGCAGATCCATACGCTGCCGACGTTGTTGATCCCGTTGCGGGGTCAGTTCGCGATTGATCTGCGGGCGAAGACGTCGGTGAGCAAGGGTGCGCTGGTGACGACGTTCCCGGCTGTGCCTGATGTGCCGGTGTCGTCGTTTAAGTTGACGATCAGTGGTGGCAAGAAGGGTCTGTTGGTGATCACGGGTCGTGGCCGCAGTATCTGCGGCAAGGCTCAGAGGTCGGCCGCTACACTCGACGGCCATTCCGGCAAGCAGGAGAGTTCGTCGATCACGATGGCGACGCCCTGCCCGAAGCACAAGAAGAAGAAGAAGTAACGCTTCGGGCAGGCTCCGAACGAGTAGGCGGTTGGTTGTGAAGAAGACGATCTCAGCAGTTGCCTTGTGCTGCGCGCTCGCAGGCCTGACGGGCTGCGGCTCGTCGAGCTCCTCGTCGAGTTCGGCCGTTGCGAGCTCCTCGTCGAGCGCGGCCGTGCAGACCTCGACGCAGGCCAGCACCACGAGCAGCCGCCTCCAGCCATCATCGGCGCTCGCAAGCCTCCACGACCAGCAGCGCAAGCCCGAGTCAGACGAGCACGTCCGCCGCCACTCAGAGTTCCGCCGCCGGCAACAGCGGCGCCAGTGCGGCGGCTTCGACCAAGGGCTACGGCAGCCTCGGGACATTCGGCCACGAGGCGAACGGCACTGATCGGACAGCGGTTCTCGCAGCCTTCCACAGCTACCTTGCCGCGATCGGCGCCGGCAACTGGGCCGTGGCATGTCAGGACATCTCGAGCCAGATCAAGCACCAGCTCCAGATCCTGGTCTCGAAGATCAAGTCCCTCAGCGGTCAGGGCTGCGCGGCCGCGCTTGGCGCGATTCTTGGCCGCACGCCTGCGGCGACCCGTCGCAAACAGGAGCAGGTCGACGTGGTCGGAGTGCGGACCGACGGTGAGCACGCATTCGTCCTGTACAGCAGCGCCCTGACGCCACACGCGACGATCTCGATGATTCGCGAGAACGGTCGCTGGACGGCCGGTGTGATCGCCGCCGCCCCAGTCGGCTAGCCCGGCCGCGCCCGGCCGGCGCCCTCCGCGGGCTCGGCCGGCCGCCCCGCGCGGGGGCGCAAGAAATGCGCCGCGGGCCCCGCGCCGCCATCGGGTGTGCTACATAGGCTCTCGACATGTCGCTCGTTGACGAGGCACGGACGGTCCGCCAGCGCATCGCCAACCGTTTGGCCGAGCTCGAGCCGCTCGCGCGCGAGTACGAGGAGCTCAAGCAGCTCGCGGCGGAGATGGGGGTCGAGCGGACGCCCACGGCGACGTCGGGCAGCGTCGCTGGGCGGACATCCGCTGCTTCGCCGCGCAACGCGTCTGGATCTGCAACCAGATCAATGTCTGCGTCTGGGTCCGGATCTGCATCCGGCTCCGAGTCGGGCTCTGGGTCTGCGTCCGGGTCCGGGTCAGAGTCTGCGTCTGCGCCCGCGTCGCGGCGATCCGCGCGGCCACGGCGCGCGCCGGCCTCACGGAGCAAGCGCAGCAGCGCCAGCGCCGGCACGCCATCGACCGAGCTGGCTAACCGCGTGATCGAGGCCGTCCGCGCTGACCCCGGCAAGACGGTGGCTGAGTACGCCACTGCGCTCCAGGTGACGCCGACCGCGCTCTACCGGCCGGTGCGGCAACTGACGACGTCGGGTGACGTGGTCAAGCGCGCGCGGCAATTGTTCCCGGGGTAGCTTGGCGCCGCGGCGCTCGCCGCCGCCCGTCGCCGCTAGCCCGTCGCCGGCCGCAGTGACGCGACCTGAGGTGGCTTGTCCGCTTCGCGCTTGGCCTGCTCGTGACCGATATAGGGCTGCATCATCGAGTAGGCCAGGTCGGGCAACAACGCCGGGAGCTCGGTCACCTGTCCCTGCAGGACGCGCAGGTAGACGACCTCGTAGATCCCGCCGACGATCGTCTCGGCAGTCAGATCCGGCGGGCGTCGTCCGTGCGGCTCGCTCTCGGCGCCGCGCCTCAGCATCTCGGCGAACCGGCGCATCATTTCGTTGCGGCGCTCGATCGCGTCGGTCCCGGCCGCAAGCACCTCGACGATCAGCATGTCCGCGTAGCGGGGGTCGTCGGCGAGGAACTGAAGGAATGTCGCCAGACAGTTTCGGACGCCTTCGGGGAACGTGTCGCTGTCGCGGTACGCGCGGCGGACCCTCTGGACGAGACGGCGGATGGCCGAGTCCAGCGCCGCCAGGAACGCGTCCTCCTTGCTCTTGAACGTGTCGTAGAAGGTGCGGCGGGAGACACCGGCGGTGCCCGTGATCTGCTCGACGCTCATCGCCGCGTATCCCGCCATGCTCGTCACATCTGCGATCGCATCGAAGATCCGCTGACGCTGGTTGGTCTGCACATAGTCCCGCGACAGCTTGTGCCGTCCAGGCGGCAACTGGTGCGGCGCGCGCGCCCGCGGCTTACGTTGAGCTGGCACCCGGTAAACATACATGTATACGTCCCTGTCTCCCTCAATACACCGGCGTTTAGAGCGGTCAGTTCCGTAGATTCCCGGGAGACAAACGTCGTAGACGCGGCTGTCTTTACCGGTGGCGTGAGGGCACGGTGGGCGGCGTTTGGGCCTTGGGCACCGGCCGGTGAACCGCCGTTCAGGAAGCTGATCGCCAGCCGAGCGGGCCGGAGCCCGCCAACCCGCCCCGTACCGCAGGGGCGCGCCGGCAGAGCACCGCGCGGACGCGAGCGCCGGCACCACTGCGCACCCCCGGTAAGCTGCCCACCCGCGGTGACCCGTACGTGCGATTTGCACACAACTCTGTGTTCAAATGTGCGTATTGTTACTTTCGCGCTGAGTGACGACACCGGGGTCGCACACTCGAGCCGAACGCCGGCGGGGCGGTCTCAGACAACCCCCCAGATGTCTAAAAACGACTCAGTCTTTATTGATTGTGCAACGGCTCCGCGATACCGTTGCAAACCATGGCACGTGAGCGCATCACCGACGATGCGAGCCAGTTGCCTCGGGGGCGACATGGACTGACACGAGGGGCGGTTGTCGAGCACCAACGATCGCGAATGATCCGCGCGGTACCGGTGGCGGTTCGCGAAAAAGGGTACGTCGCACTGACGGTCGAGGACATCGCGTCGAGGGCCGGGGTGTCGCGGCGCACGTTCTACGAGAACTTTCGCGATAAAGAGGACTGCTTCGTGACCGCGTACCGGCAGCACTCACAGGAGCTCTTGGCGGTCGTCGGTGGCGCAGCCGCAGCGGGCGGTGACTGGGATGAGCGGACCCGGTTCGGCCTGCGGGCGATGCTGCGCCACCTCGCCGAGCGTCCCGACCTCGCCTACATGGCGGTGATCGAGGTCAACGCGGCTGGACCTGACGCGCTCACGGTCCGTGACGAGACGGTTGGCCTGCTCGCGGCGCTGATCGGTGACGAGGCGTTCGTCGCCACTCCGGACCCCGCCCCGCGGCTGCTGCTGCGGACGATCGGCGGCGCGATCCTGCAACTGGTCTACGCCTCGGTGCTGGCGGGGCGCGCCGCCGAGCTCGAGGATCTGCTGCCGACGATCATGTACATGGTGCTCGTCGCGCTCCACGGCCCTCACGGCGCGGCCGTGCTCGCCGGTCTTCTGCCCGCCGGCGACGGACCGGCAAAGAGCTAGCCGGGGTCGGGCGGGATGCCGCAGCCGAAGAAGCCCAAGCCAAGTTCCAAGCGACTCCCGCGCGGACGTCATGGACTGCCGCGAGATGTCGTGGTCTCCAACCAGCGTGATCGGATCATCGCCTCGATCGCTCACGTCTGCGCAGTGAAGGGATACCCGGCTGTCACGGTCGAGGACATCACGGGATACGCGGGCGTCTCGAGGCGTACGTTCTACGACCTGTTCGCCGATAAGGAGGACTGCTTCCTGGTCGCCTATGACCTGCTCGTCGAGCGGATGGTCGGCGAGGTCGGGCAGGCGTACGCGACCGGGGATCTGGAATGGCCCGAGCGTCTCGCGGCGGCGCTCCGGGCGCTCGCCGAGATGCTCGGCGCGGAGCCCGACCTGGCCCGGTTCATGATCGTCGAGGTCCTCGCGGCCGGGCGCCCCGCACTCGCTCGCCGCGATCAGGCGCTGACCCGCTTCGAGACGTTCTTCGAGACCGGCGCGCTGGGCCTGCCGGCTGGGATGCAGAGTCAGCGGCTGCTGGCTCAGGCAGTCGTCGGCGGGCTCTACGAGGCGCTGTACGCGCAGATCCTCGACGAGGATGTGACCGCGCTGCCGGAACTGGTGCCCGACCTGCTCTACTGCGCGCTCGTGCCCTATCTCGGCCATCGCCGGGCGATCGCGTCCAGCAATGCGGAGCGCGCGAACCAGGCCCGCTTCATCCCGGGTTCGGGCGAACCGAGCAAGTCGCCACGAGCGCTGTTGCGCCCATAACCCTCACTTGCCGGCTGCCACGCTCGGTGGCGGATCCGCCTGCAGGTGCGGGAACAGCGTCGAATAGCCCTTGATCGGCCCCTGCGACCAGCAACGGGGCGCCGCGACGTTACGACCGTCGGTCTTGAACACGTACTGCCGGATCAGCGCCACCAGCGTCGGCGGGACCGGCGTCTGTGGACTGGCCGAGATCGGGAGCGATCCGATCGCGCTCGTGGGCGGCGCCGGATTGCCGTTCGAGCATGAGGCAGAGTCAAGCGATGAGAGTCCGCTCCGGAGGTCGTTGAACGCCCCCGGCGCGCGGTACGCGTTGTCGCGATCGATGCCGAGTGCCTTCGGATATAAGGCAAGCCCCGACGGAGTCAGCGCCTGCGATGCGCGCAGGTAGTGGACCGCTTGGCCGGTGGCGAACGGCGCCTGGCTGTCGAACCCCTGTGACGCGGCCGTGACGTTGCTGAAGAAGCCGGTGATCTCGGGCTTGAAGGCGGCGATGTAGCGGACGATCGGGTCGGCGTTTCGCAGGAACGGGTCAAACGCCGTCAACAGCGGTGGGATCTGATTGAGGATCCGGTCCAGCGCGGGCAGGCCGCGCTTCGACGCGGTGACCGCCGGGCCGAGGCGTTCGAGCAGTCCGTGCAGCTGCGGCGACAGCTGGGCAGCGAGGCCGAAGCTCCGATTGAGCTCGGGGGCGATCGGCTCCAGGGCCCGCACGACCGGGTCCGCGCTGCGCCCCAGCGCCGTCAACCGCGGCAGTACGAGGCGGCTCTGAAGCTCGAACTGCGGCAGCGCCTTGAACACGTCCGCCAGGTCCTGGTTTCGCTGGGCGGTCGTCGTAAACAGACTGTTGGCCGCCGTGATCAGGCCCGAGAGCTCGCCCCGCCGCGCGCTGATCGCGTTGAAGAACTGGCCGGTGTTGGCCACCAGTCCTCGTACCGCCGCGCTCTGGCCGTTGAGCTCCGCGAGCAGCTTGTTGCCCGAGTCGACGAACCCCGGCAGGTTCCCGAACGACTCGTTGATGTCTTCGCCCCGTCCGACCACCGCCCCGGCCTGGGACTGCATCCACGTTTCAAACGCCCGGCGGGTGGTCGGGTCAAACGTCGACAGGATCTGGTCGAGCGTGACGTCGGGCGCGACCTGGCCGTCCGGTATCCGGCCGCCGTCGGACAGGTTGCCGTCGTGGTGGTCACCGGTGCTGAGCTCAACGTAGGTCTCGCCGAGCAGCGTCTTGATCCGCAGCGTCGCCCGCGTGTCGGTCGGCAGCGGCGCGTACTGCCGCGCGATCTGGATCGTCGCGAGCGTCCGGCTGTCCTGTTTGTCGAGCTTCAGCCCGACGACCGTTCCGACGTTGACGCCCGCGATCCTGACGTCCGCTCCGCCGGCGAGCTCGTTCGCCTGAGGGAATGCGACCTCGATTCGGTAGCCCCGGGGAGCGAACGGGATCGAGCCGCCGAAGCCGATCCAGAGGTAGGTGAGCGTCAGCACGCACGCGAGCACGAAGCCGATCAGCGCGGCCAGACGGGCTGGGCTCGGGGGAGTTTTGATCACCTCGGGACCGCCGTCTGGTTCTGCAGCTTGCAGGCCTTGTTGAAGTTCGGGAGGTCGAGCAGCTCGAGCAGCGTCAACAGCCCCGGGTTCTGCTCCGGGTTCTGCGCATACGTCCCATTGGCGAGCTGGAGCGTGCCGCAGGTGAACAGCAGCATCCCCTGGCGCAGCGGTCCGACGCCATCCTGAGCAGACAGCGCGGAGTTCGTGTCGTGGCTGGCCCACGGGACATAGAACAGGTAGCTCTGGCCATGACGCGGCTTGTAGGCGAGCTCGTTGACGATGTTGTTGAGCTCCTGGGCGAGTGTCGTCAGCCCGGGCGTCGCCTTGGCCAGCCGTTCGGTCGCCGGCGCGAGCACCTTCGCGGTCGGCTGAGCCAGGACCGAGAACGGCCGCAGCTGGTCACGCAGCACCGGCGTCGTCTGTGAGAAGAACGGCCGCAGGTCAGAGAGCGTCGGACCGAGCTCGCGCGCGGCGGGGAGCAGCTGCGTGAGCGCGGACTGCGCGGTCCGGCCGAGCGTCGTCGCGTGGTGAAGCGCCACGTTGGCGGTTGTGAGCGTCCCCGGCAGCAGCCCGATCGTCTGCTCCAGGTTCTGGTCCTGGGCGGCGAGCGCGTGGAACACGCCCGCGTTGCCCCGCACGAAGGAGGTCAGCGCGTTCTCGTTGTCGCCCAGCGTGGTCGCGATCTTGGCCAGGTTGCCGGTCAGCGTGCGCAGCTCGACGCTGCGCTGTGAGACGAGCTGGCTTGCCGTCTCGACGTCGCGTGACAGCGGCGCGAGATCCCGCAACACGTTGCCGAGCTGGTGGCCGCCGTTGCCCGACAGCGCCTGGCCGGCATTCGACACCAGCGCCATCAGCTCGGCGCGCGTGTCGGAGTCGAGCTGCGCCAGAACCTCGTCAAGGTCGACCGTCGGCAGCGTGTTCGCCGCGGCCAGCGTTGCGCCGCTGTGCAAATGCTTGCCGCCGTTGGCGTTTCCCGGGTCGAGCTCGGCGACCATGTCGTCAAGGCCGGTCTTCGGGCGCAGCAGCACGGTCGCGTTGGAGTAGATCCGCTTGCCGTACTGCGGGTCGATATTCATCTGCACGATCGGCTGTCCGTGGCTGAGGGTCACGCCGGAGATCTCGCCGATCGTCACGCCCGAGACGGTGACCGCCTGGCCCTGGCCGGGGAGCACGCCGGAGACGGCCGACACGGGCGCGTTGAGCATGTAGAAGTGCTCGCCGACGAACGGCACCCAGCTCGGCCATTGGATCCGCTGGTGGGCGACGATGTAGCCGCCGACGCCGAGTCCGAAGATCGCGACAAGCGCCATCAGCACCATCGTCCGTGACTGGCGGCGCAGCTCGCGCATCGTTCTGCCGACGCGTAGCTCCCTCATCCGATCTTCCTCGTCGGGTCGTTGGGCACCGCCGGCCGCGGCGCGTTCGGGCGCGAGCCATCGCGCGGCCCGGTCGATCCCGCGCCGTTGACGTTCGGGATCGGCTGAGTCCAGCAGGGGACGGTCCGGTTCAGCGGCGGCACGCTGTTGGGGAACGCCGGCTTGGTGCTCAGCGGCGGCGCCGGCATCTCCGCGAACCCGGTGTCGTCGCTGCCGAAGTAGTTGGTCTGGCCCGACTCGACGGTGTAGGGACCTGCGGACGCGCCGATCCGCAGGAAGTTGCCGTTTCCGTCCGCGCCCTGGCCCTCGGCCGCCTGCCCGGCCATCGCGTGCCAGAACTCCTGGTAGTTGGGGACTCCCGCCGACAGCGGCCCGTCCTTGATGACGAGATTGCCGGTCGGCAGGAACACGCGGGTGATGCAGCGGTCAAATGCGTCGATCTGCGGCAGGAACTTCAACGTGTTGTGGGTCAGCGAGGCGAGGTCTCCGGTCGCCGGCTGCAGGTCATGCAACAGCCCGCCGAGCTCCGAGTTCGACAGCAGCGGCCCGGCCTGGGCCAGCCACGGGTAGGAGGCGGTGATCGTCGGGGGCAGCTGTGGCAGCGCCGACGCGAAGTCATCGGAGAACCGTTCGGCCGGGGGCAATGACGCATCGAGCGTCTTGAAGGCGGTGTTCGCGTTGGTGGCTGTCGGGCCCAGGAGCCTCACGGTCCGGCGCAGGTTCTGCTGTTGGGCCGCGGTCGCCTGCAGGGTGTGGTCGAAGTCCGCGACGAACTCGCCGAGCTGACCGTCGGCGCGGTTGAGCCCCTGGCTGGCCTGAGCGAGTCCGGCCACCACCTGCGCGAGCGCATGATTGTGGGGCCCCGTCAGGGCTTCTGAGACGATCGCGGAATCGCGAAGCGACTGGGCGCTGGTATCGAAGGACTTATTGATCGCCTCCCCGCCCGTCAGCCCCCGTACGAGTGGATCGATCTGAGCGTTCTCGGCAGCCGTTGGCGGCGTGTCGAGCGCCTCGCCGAAGCCTGCAAGCGCCTTCTGGAGTTGGTACCGGGTGCTGGCATCGAAGGTGTCAAGGACCTGGTCGATCTGGACCGGATCGGTCGCGTGACTGGCCGGGATCGTGCCGCCGTCTGAGAGCGCCGGCGCCCCCGGCGTGCCGGGCGAGAGCTGGACGTAGAAGTTGCCTTCGAGGAACAGCCGCGGGCGGATCGCGATCGTGGCGTCGGAGTGGATCACCTGGCTGGTGTTGTCGATCTGCATCGTCACCACCGCCATGCTCGTGCTCTGGTATCGCCCGGTCGTGGTCACCTTGCCGACGGTCACACCGCCGATCCGCACCGGCGAGCCCGGCGAGAGCAGATTCGAGTCCTTGACCACGACATTGACCGTGTAGTGGTGCGTGAACGGCAGCGCCTTGGTGAAGATGAAGTAGGTCGCGATCGCGAACAGCGCGATTCCGATCAGGCTGGCCTTGATCGGCGAGATCCCTCGCTCGGCCCACCTCATGGCAGCACCCTGCTCGTGTGCTCGGTGCCCTTCTGGGTGACCCCGACCGTCCCGATCTCCTGCCGGTTGGCGGTATAGCGCTCGTTGCCCGCCTCACACTCGGCCGGCTGCCCGGGCGCGGCCGTGAACGGATACGGATTGGAGTGCAGGAAGCTGTCCTTGACCGTGCTCTCCTGGAGGGGGTTCAGGCCGGGGATCTGGCTCGCGGGTGGCCCATCCGCGGGCGCCGAGGACGGACCGGCCTCGCTGTTGCGAAGCTGGGGGGCGGCGATCGCGACGACCCGCAGCATCGTGCCCACCTGGTCTGACTCCGACAGCGCGTTTTCGAGGTTGCGGAAGAACAGCGCCAGGTAGTTGCAGCTTGTCTGGGCCGGCTCGATGAACGCGACCGTGGGCTCGATCAGCCGTGCCGTCTCGGTCAGCAGCTCCAGGCCCGGCAGCGTCTGCGAATTCTCGACGAACTGCTCGAGCGCCGTCAGCGTGGCGGTCAGGCGTCTGTTGAGCTGCGGCGCGCGCCGTAGCGCGGGGATGCCCACGGCTTCAGCCGGCGCGAGCTGCGCGGACGCCTGGCCGAGACTCCGGAAGGCCGGACGCAGCCGGTGGATCAGGTTGGTGCTGTCGTCGATGAACCGGGCCTGCGCCGGAAGCTCGCGCGTCGCGGTGCGCAGCGCGGGCGGCCCGCCGGTGATCGCCGCCTGGAGAGCGGGCGTCGATTGCGACAGCGGGGTGAAGGTCTGATCGAGTCTGACGAACAGCTGCGACTCGGGGACGGCGACGTTGACGACCTCGTGTGCCGCCTGCTCGAGGCTCGGGAACAGTCGCGAGAACTGGGTCCGCGGCGCCAGCAGGTTTGTCATCACCGGCAGCAGGTTGTCGACCAACGGGCGCAGGCCGCCGAGCGCTGTGTTGAGGTCCGGGCCGCGCCCGGCCAGCCCGTCTCCGAACCCGGTCAGGCCGGTCTGGATCGCCGAGCGCGTCTTCGGCGTGAACATGTTGAAGAAGTCATCGATCTCGACCGGAAGCGTTGTGTGTGAGAGCGGGATCGTCGCCCCGGCGGCGAGCGTCTGCGTCGAATGGCCACGCGTGATCTGGAGGTACTTGGAACCGAGCGGTGACACCGGTCTGACGAGATCGGTCGAGTCCGCCGGGATCGGGCGGATCGACGTGTTGAGCTTCAGGTGAAGCACCGCGGCAGGCTCTCCGGTCGGCAGCTTGGTGGCGGTGATGCTGCCGATGTAGCCGACCCGCGTACCGCCGATCAGCACCTGGTTGGTCGGGATCAGCCCGGCGGCATCCGGTACCTCGGCGTTGATGTCGTAGGTTGGGACGAACGGCAGCTGGCTGCTGGCGGTGTAGGCCAAAAAGACGCCGATCACCAGCACCAGCACGGTGACCGCACCGATCAGGATCCGGTTGGTGAACGGGGACTGGGAGCGGCGGCTGTTCACGGCGCGAGCAGGTAGTCGAGGAGTTTGCGGGCGCTGGAGACCGTGCCACCGTTGCCCGTTGACTGCGATGAGCCGGCGTTGGTGGTCGTCGAGGCCGTGGTGCCGGTGGAGTCCGTGGTGGAGCTCGTGGTGCCGGTCGAGCCGGTAGTACCCGTCGAGCTGGTCGTGCCGGCAGAGCTCGTGCTGCCGTCGGTGGTCGCGGGCGAGTCGGCCGCGCCTGTGGACGGGGCAGAGCCTCCGCTGGTCACCTGGTTGGGTGCCGACGAGCCCGTTCCGCTGGTCGGGATTCCCCATCCGGTGCTGCCCCACGGCGTCGCCGGCTTCGGGGGCGTGTGGCCGGTCAGGGTGCGCTCGCTCGGTTGCGCGAGGGCGGCGATTGCCTGCGCCGCCGCCGTTTGGTCGGCCGAGCTCCGTACCGAAGCCGTACTGGCTCCGAGGGTGGTGCTGCCGAACGTCGCCCCGCAGCCCGGTGTCAGGCTGGGGCTCCGTACGACGCACTGCTTGAGCTCGACCAGCGCCCGGATGTAGTGCCCGAGTGAGTCCTCGCCGTTGACCGACCCGGTGTAGTAGTAGATGAACCGCATCACGTCCTCGATGCCGCCGGCGTTGTCGAAGCTCTGGGCGACGGCGCCGATGTCGGTCGCGAGCGGCAGCAGCGGCTTACTGAGCGTCAGCAGCTGCTCGGAGACCTGATGCGCCTGCGGGAACACGGTCTCGCCCCGCTGGGCTACGTTTCCGAGCGTCTGGAACGCCGGGATCGAGGTCTTGGCAAGCGGGCCGAGGTGCGTGACAGCGGCGTTGATCGCAGGTGCCTGAGCCTGCAGCGACGAGAGCGCGGGAGTCAGCTGCAGCGCCAGCCCGTTCAGCCGGCGCGCCGCCGGGCGCAGCTGGCGCAGGAACGGCGGCAGGTCGCGGAAGTTCTGCTGGATCGCCTGGCCCTCATGGGCGGAGGCCGTTGCGACCGTCGCAACGTGCTGCACGAACCCGCCGATGTGTTGGCGCTGGGCGGCCAGCGGCGCCAGTACCCGGGCCGACTCGTCGGTCAGGCGCGCGAGCTCGCGGTCCTGGCTGGCCAGCACCGCGATCACCTTGTCGGTCTGCTGCAGCGCCGGGTCGGCCCGCTGGAGCGCGGCGTTGAGCTCCTGCCCGTTGCCGGCCAGGCCGGCGCCGAGGCCGGAGATGATCAGCCGCAACCGCTCCTGCTCGGGCAGCCGGTTGATATCGGTCAGCAGGTCAAAGCCGATCGGCGTCGTCGTGTGCTGGACCGCCAGTAGATGCTCGCCCTTGTCGGAGCCCGAGCTGATCGCGGGCAGCGGTTGCGCCGCCGGCACTCCGGCGGCATGAGGTTGGGTGGGCGTGCACTGCACGAACTGCTCGCCGAGCAGCGACTCGATGCCGATCTCGCAGTGGGCATCGGTCCGGAATGGCACGAAGTTGCGGTTGCTGATCTGCAGCACGACCGCGGCCTTGTTCTGCTGCGTGAGCTGGACGGCGTGGATCGTCCCCACGGTCACGCCGGCCACCTTGACCTCCTCGCCCGGGATCACGAACGACGAGTTGTCAAACACAGCCCGCACCATGTAGCCGGTCGAGTTCCCGCTCGTGTAGTGCTTGACGCCGAGCACGATCACGACCGCGACCAGAGCCAGCAGGACCAGCGCGAGCACCCCCCGGAACGTCCTCACGGTGACCCGCCGATCGTCTCAGACGGCTTGCAGTGCGGATTCGATAGCGGCCCCGAGTCGAAGAACGGCGCCGAGTGGTCCGGCGGCGGCGCGATCCCCGCGCCCGGGCAACGCTGGAGGAACCCGGTGTGAAGTGCCGGTCCCGAGTCCCGGAGGTTCGGGGCGATCGGGCTCAGCGTGCCGCCCTGGGCGTTGTCGGCGTAGTTGAACGCGTCGAGAACCGGCACCGTCCGTGCGTAATGGCCGTTGCCGTCGTAGGTGGCGAAGATCCCGTCCCAATTGGTCACCCAGGCGACGAGGTCAGGGATGTAGGGGCGCGCGAACTCGAAGATCGGGGTCGACTGGTGCAGCGCCTTGACGGCGCGTGGGAAGTCATGCGTGACGTCGTTGGAGAGCGCCGGGAGCTGAGTCAGCGCGTCGAACAGGTCATTGTTGGGGCCCGGCTTGTCGAACATCTCCTTGAGCAGCGCAAATGTGGGCACGGCCTGTTCGAGCACCGGATTGAAGCGGGGCAGGAACTGCGACAGCGGCTGGGTCACAGGCCGCGTGGCGTTGAACAGACGGGACAGCGCGGGGACGGTGTGCGTCCGCAGACGGGCGAAGGTCGCGGACCCTCGATCCAGCGCCCCAGGCAGGTTCACGAGCGCCGTCGACAGCGACTGGTTGTCGGACGCCAGCGCGAGCGCGGTCACGCGCGCCTGGCTGATCAGGTCGGTCAGCTGCGGCGCGTGCTGGTCGATCGCGCCCAGCGCCTTGCTCGTCTGCGCGACGAACTGGTTCAGCGTCGAGGTGTTGGCGTCGATCTGCGCAAACAGCTTTGTGTACGCATCGAGCGCGGGGGGGAAGTACTGCGCGGTGAGGTTCGCCTGCGTGCTCTTGCCGTCATACCAGGCGCTGAAGCCGCGGATGAACCGCCGCAGCCCCAGGCGGGTGTTGGCGTTGAGCGCGTCGAACAGCTCGTCGATGTCGACGATCCCGCTCGTCTGCGACGATGAGATCACCGCGTTGCTGGCCAGCGCGGGCTTGAACGACGGCGCCGGGCTGATGTCGATGTAGCGGCTGGCGACGCTGGTCAGGCCGGGAGAGCGGATCGTGGCCGTGGTGCCCTGACGCAGCGGTCCGAAGCTCGAGCCGATCGACACACCCACCTGGGCCTGCCCGTTGGACGTCAACACGATCGAGTCGACGGTCCCGGCCTCGGTGCCCCCGATCCGCACCAGGTCGCCGGTGACCAGCTGCCCCGCGTCGGTGAAGTCGAACCGGTAGTGGTACGACGTCGATCTCGTGGCCAGGAATACGATCACTGCGACCGTGATCACGAGCGCTCCCAGAGCAGGCCATCGCCAAGGTGAACGTCGCCTTTTGGGAGGCGACGGCGGAGGCGTCTGAGGCGGCCGCAGCGTCGGGCGGCGGGGGGCTTTGTCAGTCAGAGTGGCCAAAGCTTGCGGCGACGCTTAGTCTCCTCCTTGAGCCGAGAGCGGCGTGGCTCTCGCCGCGGCGCCAGTATAGATGTGGGCTTGCCTGACTACCAAGCGAGAACCGACGCCCGGAAGCCCTCTTTCTCCGGGCAACTTATCGTATTCGGAGCTCTTAGGAACAGTGTTGTGTGCAAGACCAACCGGGGTCGAGTATCGTTCCGGGACGGCCGGCGCAAGGCGCTCTCAACCAAGTAGGAAGGATTTACAATGCGAAAGCTCGTACTCGCCGCAATCGCCGGCCTCCTGACCGTTTCGTTCGCGGCCGTCGCGGTTGCCCAGAGCACGTGGCCGCCCGTCACGGTCAAGCCGAGCGTGACGCCCAACCGAGCGGGGACCTCGAGGCATCCCCAGGGTGTGAAGCTGAAGGCCAAGATCAACTGGGCATCGCTCGGCGCGGCCGATCAGCCGATCGTGACCAAGTTCCACCTGCTGTTCCCCAAGGGCGCGAAGTACAACGGTGGCCACACGCCGTCCTGCAGCCGGTCGAAGATCAACATCGGGCCGCAGCGGTGCCCGAAGGCCTCGATCATGGGCAAGGGAACCGGCACGGCCTACGCTGACACGACGGTCACGCATCCCGCGATCACGGTCGTCAACGGCGGCGGCAAGACCGTCTACTTCTACACCGTGCTCAACAACCCCGCACGCGTGGCTGAGCCGGTGATCGGCCACATCAGCCGCACCAGCGGCAAGTGGTCGTACTCGCTCAGCGTCAGCGTCCCGGACAACCTCCAGATCGTCGCCGGCGTCCCGATCGAGCTGACCACTCTGTCGGTCACGGCCGGCAAGGGCACATGGCTCGAGACGACGGGCTGCCCGGGCGGCAAGTGGCCGTTCCAGATCACGACCAACTTCGTGAACCCGAACAACGGCGACACCGGTTCGATGAGCGACACGTCGTCGCTGGCCTGCCACAAGTAGAGCGCTCTGCGGCCGGGCGAACAAGGCCGCGGGGGGTGGTCTCCGGACCGCCCCCCGGACCCGGTCAATTGCGCCGCTCGCGACCGGCGCGCCTCAGTTCTAAACACAGTAGTATTTGCAGATAATGCGCCGTACCGTCGCGTTCGCCGTCGCATTACTCACAACTTTCGCCGGGGTCGCCTTCGCACAGAGCTCGCCGCCGATCACGGTGACGGTGTTTCCGAAGGTCTCGCCCAATCGGGCGGGCACCCCGGCGCACCCGCAGGGTGTCCATCTCAACCTGCGGATCAAGATCGGCATTCCCGAGAACTCCAACCCGCCGCTTGTCAAGGAGATCGACGTCTGGTTCCCGCGCGGGTCGCTCTACAACGGTGACAAGTACCCGACCTGCTCAACGCGGCGCATGAATGCGGCTGGCCCGACCGCGTGCCCGAAGGACTCGATCATGGGATACGGCTCGGGCGTCGCGCGTGCCGACACCACCTTCTCCTATCCGAAGATCACGATCGTCAACGGTGGCCTGCACCGGGTCTACTTCTACACGGTGCTCAACAACCCGGCGCGGGTCCAGGAGCCCGTCATCGGGACGATCTCCAAGCTCTCAGGGCAGTGGGCCTACAAGCTGCACACGGTGATCCCGAAAAACCTGCAGATCGTTGCGGGCGTCCCGCTCGTCCTGCAGTCTCTGCACCTCGCAGCGGGTCGCGGCAACTGGCTGGCGACGACTTCATGTCCGTCTAACCACACATGGGCCTGGAAGGCTCTGGCACTATTCAGCAACGGCCAGGCGATTCACACCCACGGAGCCGTAGGCTGTCGATCCTGAGATGGCGACGAGCACGGTTCGCAGTCCGCGCATAGCACCCCGCCGAGGTTCATTCGCCGGCGGTTTGGTCGACCGCGCCGGCCGCCTAGTCGAGCGCGGGTACGAGATCGGCCGCGATGCGCTCGAAGAGACCGGCGACATGACCGTCTTGACGGCCAAGACGATCGCCTCAGCACTCCGGCCGCCGTATCCCTATGGGACCGAATTCGTGCAGCAGTTCCTGTTCACACTGCGCGTCTGCTGGTTCCCGATGCTGCTCTCGACGGTGGCGTTCGGTTACGAAGCACCGGGATTGCAGGCCGCAAACGCGCTGACGCTGCTCGGCGCGCTGGACCGCCTCGGCGGGTTCTTCGTGCTTGCGTCGATCAGGGAATTTGCGCCGTTCGTGACCGCGGTCGTGATGGCGGGAGTCGCGGGGACGGCGATCACGGCCGATCTCGGAGCGCGCAAGATCCGCGAGGAGCTCGACGCGCTGATCGTGATGGGCGTCGACCCGATCAAGAACCTCGTCGTGCCGCGTTTCCTGGTGCTGATGATCGTCACCGGTCTGTTCGACATCTTCGCCCTCTTGTTCGGGATCTTCGGCGGCGTCCTGGCGACGCTCGTCAACCACGCCCCGCTGGGCCCGTTCTTCGCAACGCTGGGCAACAACGCCGAGACGACCGACCTCTGGGGCTCGGTGTTGAAGACGACCCTGTTCGGGGCGATCATCGCGATCGTCTGCTGCTACAAGGGGATGACTGCGTCCGGCGGTGCCGCAGGTGTCGGTCGGGCCGTTAACCAGGCGGTCGTAATCTCGTTCCTCGGGATCTTCGCGTTCAACTACGCGTTCACCCAGGCGCTGCTCGCCACCCACCCCGCGATCACGACGATCGCCAAATAGGCACATGAGCACCGTCAGCGACACCCCGACCCTCCAGCCTGGGCTGCCACCGCGTGTGGAAGAGCCCGAGGAGCGGACGCTGGGCCCGGTTCGCCAGGCGCTCTACAACTCCGGGCTGATCGTCAAGTTCACCGGCTACGTGGTCCGTGACACGTTCAACGGGCGCGTGCTGCGGTTCTCCGGCGAGGTGCTCCGTCAGGCCGGGATCCTGATCGTCTCCTCGACAGTCGTGATCTGGGGCCTGGTGTTCATCGTCGGGCTCCAATGCGGGATCGAAGGCGCATACCTGCTCCAGTCCCAGGGCGCGCCCCAGTACGCGGGGCTGTTCACCGCCTGGTGTGACCTCCGCGAGCTGACGCCGCTCGTGTTCGGCTACATGATGGCCGCCAAGGTCGGCACCGGGATCGTCGCCGAGCTCGGCTCGATGCGGATCTCAGAGGAGATCGACGCGCTCGAGGTGATGGGGATCAGCGGGATCACATTCCTCTGCGCGACCCGTCTGCTCGCGTCGTGGATGGTGCTTCCGTTCATCTACCTCGGCGGCGTGGCGTGGGGCTTTCTGGCGAGCTACGTCGCGGTCGTGCAGCAGGTGGCCAACGTGTCGGCGGGCGGCTACTCGCTGATCTTCTGGGAGTTCCAGAACCCCGGGGACCTCTTATTCAGCATCATCAAGGGCATGACGATGGCCACGGTCATCGTCCTTGTCGGCTGCTATTACGGCTTCACCGCGAGCGGCGGTCCGGTCGGCGTCGGGGTCGCGACCGCGAAGTCGATGGTCGTCAACATCGTCTCGGTCCACATCATCGGGATGCTCGGAACGCAGCTGTTCTGGGGAGCCAACCCCAGGGCGCCGATCGGCGGCTGACCGCATTTAGAAACAGGTCGGTGTTTGATGACGGGCGGCGCCCGTTGTCGGGTTTCGCTGACCGCCCCGGGCGGGCTTGTCCGTACAGAGCGCTTGCGCCACCCCTCCGAGCGCTTGGGCCACCCCTCCGAGCGCTTGCACCACCCCCTATGCTTGCCCAGGGCATTGGGTGAATCGGGGAGGATGGGGATGTCCGGGACCGGCAGTTCGAGGGCACGCGCGGAGGTCGGAGCATCCGATCAGACTTCGCAGCCGATGAACGCCTTCGCGGCTGACGGGACCGACCTCAGCCGCGATCCGCTCGAGCTCACGCGCGAGCAGATGCGCGAGATCGGCTACAGGACGATCGACCTGCTCGTCGATCAGCTGAGCGACCGCTCGATCCCCGCGATGCGGCGTGGCGACCCCGCGCAGTTGCGGGCGCGGCTTGCGCGTCCGCCTCCGGCCGAGCCCCACGACTGGGGCGAGCTGCTCGAGGGGCTCGCGCGGGATGTCCTTGACCCGATGAGCCGGCTCGCCCACCCTGGCTACTTCGCGTTCATCCCGGCCTCCAGCACGCTCCCCGGCGCGCTTGGCGATCTGATCGCCAGCGCGCTCGATATCGACGTTGGCTCATGGATGTCGGCGGCCGGTCCGAGCCAGCTGGAACTGACGGTGCTCAGCTGGTTCAAGGAGTGGATCGGCTATCCGCAGGAGGCCGCCGGGATCCTCGTCAGCGGCGGCTCGGCGGCGAACATCACCGGGCTCGCGTGTGCCCGCGAGGCGCTGCTCGGCCCGATGTCAGACCGGGTGGTCGCCTATGTCGCCGATCAGACCCACTCCTCGGTCGCGCGGGCAGCCCGGTTGCTGGGCTTCCGCCCAGACCAGCTGCGAATCCTGCCGACCGACGACGACCACCGGATGCGGATCGACGCCCTCACCGGCGCGATCGACGCCGACCTCGCCGCGGGTCTCCAGCCGCTGGTCGTGGCCGCCAACGCCGGCGCGACCAACACCGGGGCGGTCGACCCACTGGCCGAGCTGGCCGAGGTCTGCCACCAGCGCGGCATGTGGCTGCACATCGACGCGGCGTACGGAGGCTTTGCGTCGCTGAGCGAGCGCGGCCGTGCCGCCCTGGCGGGCATCGAGCTCGCCGACTCGGTCACCCTCGATCCGCACAAGTGGCTCTATCAGCCGATCGAGTGCGGGTGTCTGCTCGTCCGCAAGGGACATCAGCTCGAGGAGGCGTTCACGATCAACCCCGACTATCTCGCCGACTACAAGAGCGAGGAGGTCAACTTCTCCGACCTCGGCGTCCAGCTGACGCGCGGCGCGCGGGCGCTGAAGATCTGGCTGTCGTTCAGCTACTTCGGCGCGGATGCGTTTCGGGCGGCGATCGACCGTTCGATCGACCTTGCTCTGATGGCCGAGAAGCACGTCCGCGGCTCGGCCGAGCTCGAGCTCCTGTCGCCGGCATCGCTGGGGATCATCTGCTTCAGGCGGAGGTTCGACGGCATCGGCGATGACGCGACGCTCGAGCGTCTCAACGCCGAGCTGGTCCGGCAATTCGAGGACACCGGGCGCGGCCTCGTCTCGTCGACCAGGCTCCACGGCGTGTACGCGATCCGGCTGTGCGTGATGAACCACACGAGCGGTCCCGCGGACGTGATCGGCGCCCTGGACTGGTTTGCGAGCGCCGCGCGACCGGGTCGCGAGTCTGGGCCCGCGGGCGACGAGCTCGAGGACCGCCACGCCGACGTGCGTGGCGGGTGGGCGGACGCCAATCAGAATCTCGCCACGGCGGTTGCGTCGATCCCGCTGTTCGCCGATCTCGACGGTCAGGCGCGCGAGGTGGTCGAACGCTCCGGGCGAATGACCGCCGTCAGCGCGGGGGAGACCGTGATCCATCGGTGGGAGGGAACGCGCCACTTCTACATCGTCGTGTCCGGCGCGCTTGACGTGTTTCGCGGCGAGGAGCTGCTGCGCACGATGCGCCCCGGTGACTTCTTCGGTGAGCTCGCCGCGCTCGACTGGGGCGCAGGCTTTGGCTACGCCCGCACCGCCGACGTGATCGCGGCCAGCGATTCCAGTCTGCTCGTCATGTCGCCGGCGGCACTGAGCGAGCTCTTCCGCCGGGCGCCGGTGCTCGAGGCCACGATTCGGGCGGCGGCGCGCGAACGGCAGCGCGCAATGTGACCCGCCGCCCGCCGCCCGCCGCGCCCGCGTTCGCGTGCGGCGGGCGCGTGCCGTAGGTGGATCGCTCCCCTATATGACGGTTGTGCGCCTACGGCTGCCGGCCGTAGGTGGATCGCTCCGTGTCTGGCGGGGCCCGGCGGCCCACTGCTCGCCAAAGGCATTAAGTTTGTTATCTTAATTGACTTAGTGCTGTTTGCGAACCTCGGCCGGGGGTTCGGCTACGTGCACGCCTGCCGCGGCGAGCCGCAGCAGGACCGCTCTCGAAATCAATCCTGGAGGCCTGAGTTGTCCGATCAGAATCGGTTTGCCGCGTTCGTGCGTGCGGCGATGGTGTGCTTTGGAGCCGCCCTGGTAGTTGCGATCGTGCCGGCCGCCGCCGGTGCTGCGACACCGACGCCCGTCTCGTTTACGAACTGCGGCGGCACTGTCTCCCACGATGCCAAGGGTTCTGCCGCTGACGAGCCGAATCTGCTCGCCTACAGATTCCGCTGCAACGGGAACATCTCGGCCTACACGGTCATCGTCGGCCAGAACGGTGACGCCGGCGGCAGCGTCGACGACTTCAGCCCCTCGCCGAGCGTGCTCGAGTCAGACGGCGTGACGCCGAGCCCGACCGAGAGCCTCACCTGCGAGGGAACGACGCCGTCCGACGGCTTCAACTGCAACGCCGGGGCGGCCGGCGTGCTGACGGCCGGGAACTTCGCCGAGGGCACCGTTGACCCGGTGCAGGCCTATTGCAAGCACTTCCCGGCGAAGGCCAAGCCAGGAACGCCCGCTGTTGCACAGGCTCGGGTGTGGTTGGTCGTGACCGATTCGACCGGCGCGCAGGACGGCCCATTCACGCTGCGTTCGACCAGTCGCTGCCCGAAGGTGCCAAACGTCTTCCCGGCATCCAAGAAGGGCAAGCACAAGTCGACGCGACGCCATGGCAGGCGGACCCATGCCGCACGCTGAGCAACTCCACACCGCAGACGAGAAAGGAATGCAGTTGAGATCAATCTCCCGCCGCATCTCGGCCAGGCCTCGCGCGACGGTGCTCGCCGCGCTCGGCGCGGCCGTTTCGATGCTGGCCGCCCCGGCGGCGGCGCAAGCAGTCACCTTGACCGGCTCGGGCTCGAGCGCCGCGCAGCCGTACATGCTCGAGCTGTTCAAGGGCTACAGCAGAATCCATCACTCGGTTCATTTCAAGTACGTCCCCGACGGGGGCAACGCCGGTGTCAAGGACGTCCAGGCGGGTCGCGTCGAGTTTGCGATCAACACCCGTCCTCCGGAGCCCAGCGACGGGGGCACCACCTACGAAAAGCTGTTCCTCGACGGTCTCTGCATCGGGGTCAACAGCTCCAACTCGATCGGCAACATCTCGCTCGGTGACCTGAAGAACGTCTTCCTGGGCATCGACACCAATTGGAGCCAGGTGCCCGGGTCCAACCGGTCGACCACGATCGACCCGATCGGCCGTAACTCGGCCGCCGGCCAGTACACGTTCTTCCAGCAGTCGGTGCTGGGCGGGCAGACGCAGGCCGGAAACGTCCTCCAGGACACCTCCGACGGACTGGTCCAGGTCGGCATCGAGAAGGATGCGAACGCGATCGGGTATGTCGGTCTTGCCCATTCGAAGGGCTCGCACGAAAAGGCACTGAAGGTCAACGGCGTCGCCTGCAGCGCGCGCACGATCAGAAAGAAGTCATACCCGCTGTACCGCTACGACTGGGCTGTGATCCCGACCTCGCATGCGAGCCGCAAGGTCGAGCGGTTCCTTGACTGGGTCCGGACGAGCGCATCCGCCGGAAAGATCATCAACCGGGCTGGCGCAGTCGCCGCCTTCAACAAGAAGTAGGGCGAAGCACCCAGGCCGGGTCACCAACCAGGAACCGACATGAACGAGGAGCACCTCGGAATCGACGAGGGATACCTCGACGCTGAGGAGGAGCGTGCCTTCAGCGACGACCGGCGCGCCGAGCTTGGGCTCGGCGCGCTGGTCTGCGCGGTCGTCTTCGTGCTGCTCGCGATGGTCGCGTTCATCCTCAAGGAGGCGTGGCCATCGTTCGCCCATAACGGGGTTCGCTGGTTCGCCCCGGGCGGCAGCGTCGATGACCAGATCCAGGCGATCTTCACGTCCGGGGATTTCAACCGAGCCCCGCAGCTGCTGATCCGGGCCTGGCCGCTGATCTGGAGCACGATCCTCACGACCGTCGGCGCGGTCGCGATCTCGTTCGTGAGCTCGCTGTTCGTGGCGGTCTTTCTCGTCGAGTTCGCGCCCGCCTGGCTCAAGCGCATCCTCGAGCCGGTGGTTCGGCTGCTGGCGAGCGTCCCGTCGGTCATCTACGGCCTGATCGGGGTGCTGGTGGTGGTGCCGTTCATCGGCAACCACCTGATCAGCCAGCACGCCAAGGCGTCGGTCACGCCGGTGATCCAGCTGAGCGGCTACAGCCTGTTGGCAGCCGTGCTGATCCTGACGGTGATGATCGCGCCGATCATGATCGCGATCTTCGCCGAGGGGCTCCGCTCGGTCCCGCGAGGGTGGCTTGAGGGCTCCCTGGCCCTCGGGGTCAACAGCTGGCGGACGTTCTGGAACATCGCCGTGCGGACCGCCCGCCCGGCGCTGGTGGCCGGCACCGTGTTGGCGACCGCGCGGGCATTGGGCGAGGCCGTGATGCTGAGCATGGTCTCGGGTTCGGTCGGCTTCGCGCCGAACCCCGCCGACGGACTGATCTTCTTGGTCGAGCCGTCCAGGGGGTTGGCGGCGACGATCCTGCACAACACCGACGAGCTCAGCTCGCCCCCGATGAAGCACACGCTGTTCGCGATCGCGGCGGTGCTGTTGTTCTCGTCGGCGATGCTGTCGCTCGCGGGCTGGGCCGCCAAGCAGCCGATGAAGCGTTACTTCAACGTCGGCGGCGCTGCGGCATGAGCTCGGCGACGCTCGCCGGCCGCGACCCTGGATCCGGAGTCCCGGGCAAACGACCCGCGTCGCCAGCCGGCGCGTCGTGGCGTCTCACCGACAGGATCGGCCTGGCGTTCGCGTGGTCGCTCGGGCTGCTGTTCTGCGCGATCGCGGTTGCGATCGTCGTCTTCCTGGCGGTGCAGGGGATCCGCTATCTGAGCCCGAGCCTGCTGTGGACGAATCCCAAGGTGGGATACACCCAGGGCGACACGGGCGGCTTTCTCGACCCGCTGATCGGAACGATCATGGTGGCCACGATCGCGATCGCAATCGCCGGACCGGTCGGGGTCGGCGTCGCGGTGTGGCTCAGTGAGTACGGGCGCCCGACCGGGCTGGCGCGGGTCGTCGAGTCGACGGTCGAGATGCTCGCCGGGGCGCCGTCCGTCGTCCTGGCGCTGTTCGGGATCCTTCTCTTCCAGGCGCCGGCGCTCGGCTTTCTGAGCGAGGTCAATGCCGGCGTCGTGTTCGGCAAGTCGTTCTTCGCCGCCGGAGCGATGCTGTCGCTGGTCGCCCTGCCGCTCGTGGTCTCGACCGTCCGCGAGGGGCTGCAGGCGATCCCCAACCACGTGCGCGAGGCGTCCTACGCGGTCGGCAAGACGCGGATCGCGACGATCAGGCGCGTTCTGTTGCCCGCCGCGCGCCCGTCAGTGATCACCGGGAACATGCTCGGCATCGGGCACGTGATCGGGGACACGGCGATCATCGTCCTGCTGCTCGGCGACACCCAGACCCTCCAGGGCGTGGGTCACACACCGTTGTTCAACATCCTGCGGGGCACCGGCAGCACACTGACCAGCTACGTGTTCGACAACGCGCCGACCGGCGATCTCAACCAGCCGAACAAGGCCTACGCAGCGGCGTTCGTGCTGCTGCTGATCGTGCTCGCGCTCAACGTCGTGGTCGACGTCTTTGGCCGCCGGTCCAAGGAGCTGCGATGGAGCTGAAGAAGCCCCTGCCGGTCAGGCGCCTGTACGGCGATCAGAGCGTGTCGCCCGAGCCGCTCGACGACCGCATCCCGGTTGGCGGTGAAAGCACGCCGGCCAGCAACGGCGCCGCGATCGCCAATGGCAACGGGCACCGCACTGGGACGCCATTCCACTCGGCGCGTCGAGCCGTGCGCGAGATGGCGCCGACGGTCGACCGGATGCAGGTCGAGGAGCTGTCAGTCGCGTACGGGTCCAAGCTCGCGGTGCGGTCAGTGTCACTGCCGATCCGGCAGGGGGAGGTGCTGGCGCTGATCGGACCGTCGGGGTGCGGCAAGACGACGCTGCTGCGGTCGCTGAACCGACTCACGGAGCTGACCAAGACCGCCTCTCTGAGTGGACAGATCACGTTGGATGGAATCGACATCACGACGCTCGAGCCGACCGCGCTGCGCCGCCGGGTGACGATGGTCTTCCAGCAGCCGAACCCGTTCCCGATGAGCGTGTTCGACAACGTCGCGTACGTCCTGCGTGAGCAGGCGCGGCGGCGGCCCCGCAACGCGGCGCTACGGTCGGCCGTCGAGGATGCGCTCGAGCGGGCCGGTCTGCTCGAAGAGGTGGCCGACGATCTGAGCCATCCGGCCCTGCGGCTCTCCGGCGGTCAGCAGCAGAGGCTCTGCATCGCCCGCGCGCTGGCGGCCAATCCCGACGTGCTGCTGCTCGACGAGCCCTGCTCGGCGCTCGACCCCCAATCGACGAAGGTGATCGAGGAGCTGATCGTCAAGCTGCGCCACGAGGTTGCGGTGGTCATCGTGACCCACAACCTTCAACAGGCCTACCGCGTCGCCGACCACGTGGCGTTCATGTACCTGGGCGAGCTCGTCGAGTACGGCAGCGTCGGCGGGCTGTTCGCGAACCCAAAGCAGCAGCGGACCAAGGACTACGTGAGCGGTGCGTTCGGCTAGCGCGATCGGACCGCTGTTGGCGTCGCTCGCCTTCGCGTGCTGCCTGGCCGGCTGCGCAACGACGATGCAGACGGCGGCCCGGCTGCAGCTGAACTCTGCCCGCATCAGGGCCAGCGAGGAGAGCACTCGGGTGACCGCCGCCGGGCATGCGGCCCGCGTCACGCGGGTCTCACTCGTCGCCGGTCGTGGCGAGACGGCGTTTGTCGTCGAGGTGCGCAACGTGACCGATCACCAGGTCAGCGACCTGCCGATCTCGGTCGGCGTGCGGACGGCCCGCCATCGCCATTACCTCAACGCCCAATCGGGACGCGAGAACTTCTATTTCGGCGCGCACCTTCCGGTGATCGGACCCCGGCGAACGCTGACCTGGGTCTATTCGATCGATCGTCGCCTGGCGCCGCGTGCGAAGCCATTCGCGATCGTCGGAGCCCAGCCGTCGCCACGCGTTGCGACCGTCTCACAGCCGCCGGTGATCGAGGCGCGAACCGCGCCCAGTCAACGGCGAGCACGAGCACGGGCGCTGAGGATCGCGGTTCGCAATCTGTCCTCGGTGCCCCAGTACCAGCTCCAGGTCTACGCGGTCGCCCGAGATCAGGGCCGCTATGTCGCGGCGGGCAGCCTGACGATCGCACAGCTTGACGGACAGGTGAGCAAGACATTCGACCTCGGGCTCGTGGGCCGTGCCGACCGCGGCCACGTCGAGCTCGAGGCACTTCCGACCACCCTGCAATGACGAGGCGCCCATGGATCTAGACCAGACCCAAGAGCTGCGAGCTCTCCCTTCCGCCGTCACGCCGCCCGCGCCCGACGCCGGGGCGGGGGCCGGGCCCGGGGATGCCTACCAGCGCTGCGACCAGTGCGGCGCGCCGGCGGACCATGACCAGCGCTATTGCGTCGTCTGCGGCACCCACCTTCGACACGCGGACGATCCGGCGGCGCGCTACTTCAGCGAGGCGACCGCGCGCTCCCGGGCCAAGCGGACCGTTGGCGCGCGCGCCCCGTCCGGGCGAGTCCGCCGGCGCTCAGTCGGTTTGGGCACCGCGCTCGTGCTGGCGCTGATTCCGGTGGCCGCGGCCGTCGGGGTGATGGCCGGTCGCGCCTCCAACAACGGCGACACGAAGCTGATCCAGGCGCTGGCGCGCGATCAGGGCACCGTCACCGCGGGTAGCACCGCCAGGCATCAGGCGGCGTCACTCGGCGGCGGCGCCACCAGCGCCCACCACGCGCGCGTCCAGGCGAAGGCGGCGTCCAAGAAGGGCTCGTCGTCGTCCAAGAACAGCTCGTCGACGAGCGGTGCGCGCAAGGTCATCTCGACGACCAACAATGGAAGCGCTCAGCAGATCAGTGGCTTCAAGGCGACCACGTCTGAGAAGCAGCAGGGGGCCAAGGACACCCAGCAGGTACAGAAGTCGAAGGGCAAGAGCTACGTCAACTCGCAGAACAACCTGCCCTCACAGGTCGTGGTCCCGTGAGGCTCAGCCCGGTCCGCCGCGACGGCGCGAGCCAGGCGGCGACGGATGGCGCTGAGCGCCACGACGGCGCGAGCCCGGCAGCGACCCCCGATCCCGAACTGGCCACCCAGCGCGCGAGGTTGACCGAGCGCTTTGCGCTGATGCAGTCCGAGCTCGGCGGGCTCTTTTATGAGATGGCGATCCGCGACCACATCAAGCTCGACGTGCTGATCGAAAAGGCGGCGGCGCTGCAGCGCGTCGACGCCGAGCTTGGGCAGCTGGAGCACCTGCTGGTAGCCGGCGCAGGGACGATCGCCGGGCACTGCCCCAGCTGCGCTACCCCGCACGGCCGCGGAGCCGCGTTCTGCTCTCAATGCGCCTCGCCGCTGGGGGGGTCTTGATCCGCCGCCTTCGTGAGATCCGGCTGACGCCGGCGTCACTGGCCGTTCTGGCCTCGGTCTCGATCCTCGCGACCGCGTTCATCCTCTCGAGCGGCGGTGCACGAACGTCGGCGCAGATCGCCGCGCTGGCAGCCCTGCACCGACCACACGTTCAGCCGGTCACCGGTCCCTCACCGACTCTGGCTTCGCGTCGCAGCCGACCCTCGACGCCGGCCGCGCCGGTGGTGACCTCCTCCCCTGACCCGGGATCGTCGAGCGACACCACCGTCTCGGACACCACCACCCCGCAGAGCAGCCCGACACAGCCATCAACGCCTTCGAGCGGCGGCTCGGACAATGGCAACGGGAACGCCGGCTCGGATGGAGGGTCGAAGTCGAAGCCTGAGCACGCGAAGGTGGCGCACGTGTTCGAGATCGCGTTGTCGACCACGAGCTACGACGCCGCGTTCGGGCCGCAGTCGACCGCGACCTACCTTCGCTCACTGGAGGCGAGGGGGACGGTGCTGAGCGGCTTTCAGTCATTGGGCCGCGGCGAGCTGGCCGACAACCTGGCGCTGGTAAGCGGCCAGGGACCCAATCCCGACACCAGCGGCGGCTGCACGACCTATGCGGAGTTCCGCTCCGGTGCCACCGCCAAGGCCGACGGGCTGGTTCCCGGCAGCGGTTGCGTCTATCCCGAGACCGCGCTGACGATCGGCGACCAGGTGAGCTCCAGCGGGCATGTCTGGAAGGCCTACATTGCCGACATGGGCAAGCAGACGTGCGTCCATCCAAACTCGAACGCGACCGACGACAGCGCCCTTCCCGGCACCGAGCCGGGGTACGACCAGGCGCACAATCCGTTCATCTACTTCCATTCGCTGCTGGACCTCGGTGACTGCGCGAGCGATGACGTGGATCTGAGCCGTCTGTCGTCCGATCTTGCAAGGAAATCGAACGCCCCAACGTTCTCCTACATCGCTCCCGGAGCATGTGCGGACGCCGACGCGACGGTGAGCCCGGCGAGCGGGACTCCCGGCACGACCACGACGACGACATCGACCACCGCCGCGACCACCACCACAACGACGACGACGACGACCACCAGCTCATCGACTCCGGCTGCGACCACGTGTCCGGCGAGCGAGCCCGTCGCGATCAGTGCCGAGGATGCGTTCCTGCGGCTCTGGGTTCCGCGGATTCTCGCCTCGCCCGCCTACAAGTCGCGCGGGATGCTCGTGATCGCGTTCACCGGCGCAGGCGCCGCGCAGGGCAACGGCCCGGTTCGGACCGGTGCGCTGGTGTTGTCCCACGGCGGCCCGACCCACAAGACGGTGAAGACCAGCTACGGGCCGTACTCGCTCCTGCGGTCGGTCGAGGACGCGCTTGCATATCAGCCGCTCGGCCACGCGAAGGGCGCCCCGTCGTTTGCCAGCAGAGTTCTCGGCTAGCTCGACATTCGCATCGGCGGGCCGGTCACGCTCGACCGGTTTATGCTGAGTCCAGAGAGAACGCCGACGGGGGAGGGGGCGTCACGATGGCGGCGCGGGAGGCCTCAGGCCGCATGGGCCAACATGAGCGTCTCCGCCACGCAGACCGGCTTCTCGCCACCCTCGCGCTCGAAGGTTAGCTCGGAGGTCACCATGACCCCTGCCGGCACGTCGTCGACCGCGCCGAATCGGAGGTGCATGCGGACCCGATCGCCCACCGGCAGCGCCGCCGGGAAGCGCAACTTGTTGAGACCGTAGTTGAGCATGAAGCCCATGCCGTCCACGTGCAGCAGCTCCTCGAGGAAGCGGGGAGCGAGCGAGAGGGTGTAGTAACCATGCGCGATCGTCCCGCCGAACGGCGTCTCTCTCGCGCGCGCGGGATCGACGTGGATCCACTGGCGGTCGCCGGTCACCTCGGCGAACGCGTCGACCTCCGCCTGAGTGACGTCATGCCATCCGCTGACCCCTAGGTCCTCACCCGCGTGGGCCTTCAGTTCGTCGATGCCGTTGATCGTCAGCTTCGAGTGGTGGACGAGGCTCATGACGCCACCCCTGCTGTCGTCCCGGGGGCGGCGACTGGGAGTCCGCGGTCGGTCTCGGGCGGTGGGACCATCGGTCCATCGCCGACCGACGGGTCGATGATGCCCTCCTCAAGCCAGGTGTGTCGGCCCTTGAGGACGTCGAGCGCCAGGCGGTGGTTGGACTCGTCGGCGTTGTCCCACAGCTCGTGGAACAACCGCTCGGTGCGAAGCTGGGCCTGGTTGCAGAAGGCTTTGGCCAGCTCCTGGGTCTCCGTCGCCCGCTCGGGATGCTCCGCGATCCCCGTCCGGGTGAAGACGACGGTCGCGGACATCGCGAACAATTCGGCTCCGATGTCCACGATTCGTCCGAGGAAGGCTCCGTGGTTCTCGGTGCCGGCTTGCCAGCGCGCCATCGCATAGAACGTCGAGCGGGCGAGCTTACGGCTGGCGCGCTCGATGAACCGCATCTCGCCCGCCAGCTTGCCGTATTCAGCATATGAGCGCGGGGCCTGGCCCTGCCCGACGGCGAGTTTGGGGTACCAGGTGGCGTAGAAGGCACCCGCTTTGCCGAGCGCCTTTGCCTTGCGCTCGAGCGGGAGGTCGGGCTCCAACAGCTCCCCGGCCACGTGCAGGTGCTGGTCCATCGCCTCGCGCGCGATCAGCAGGTGCATGATCTCCGTCGAGCCCTCAAAGATGCGGTTGATGCGCATGTCGCGCATCGCCTGCTCGATGGGCACCCCGCGCAGGCCGCGGGCGACCAACGATGGGACGGTCTCGTAGCCGCGCCCGCCGCACACCTGCACCAGCTGGTCGACGATCCGCCAGCCCATCTCCGAACCGTAGAGCTTGGCCAGGGCGGCCTCGATGCGTACGTCGTTGCGCTTCTCATCCGCCAGCCGGCTGGCCACGTCGACCATCGCCTCCAGCGCGTAAGCGGTCGCGGCGATGAATGCGATCCGCTGCGCGGGCTCGTCGTGCTCGCCGATCGGCTTACCCCATTGCACGCGCTCGCTGGCGAACTCGCGGGCGATCTTCGTTGCCCACTTACCGACCCCCGCACCGATCGCCGGCAGCGCCAGCCGGCCGGTGTTCAGCGTGGTCAGAGCAATCTTGAGTCCCATGCCCTCACGTCCGATCACGTTCCCGGCCGGGACGTACACGTCGCTGTACAGGGTCTGGGAGTTCTCGATCCCGTGCAGGCCCATGAACTCGATGCGATGCTCGACGATCACGCCGTCGGTCGCGCTCGGAACGATGAACGCCGTGATACCGCCTTTGTGACCCTCACCACGGGGCACCCTGGCCATCACCACCAGCACGTCAGCCACGGTCCCGTTGGTCGTCCACAGCTTACGGCCGTTGATCACGTAGCCCGCGCCGTCCTCGGTCGGGGTCGCGGTGCACGTCACCCTCGCGGGGTCAGAGCCCACCCCCGGCTCGGTCAGCGCGAACGCCGACAGGTGGGTGGTCGAGACCTTCGGCAGCCACTCGCGCTTCTGCTCCTCTGAGCCGAACATCAACAGCGGCTGCGCCAGACCGATCGACTGATGCGCCGACAGCAGCGTCGAGAGGCTGGAGTGATAGGTCCCGATCATCATCAACGCCCGGTTGTAATACACCTGCGAAAGGCCCAGACCGCCATACTCCTCGGGCACCTTCATACCCAGAGCGCCGAGCTCCTTGAATCCGGTCACCACGTCACTCGGGATCCGCCGCTCGGACTCAATCGCCTGCGGATCGACCTTGGCCTGCAAAAACGCGCCAAGAGCGGCCAGGAACAACTCTCCCTTCTCGACAGCCTCGGTCGGCAGGACCGGCTGCGGAGAAATCAGCTCAGGCTCGAAATGACCGAGATACAGCCCCTTACCGAAGCTCGGCAGCTTCCACTCCTTCTCCCGAGCCGCCTCCGAGATCGCTCGAGCTTCGTTGTAGCCGGCGTCAGCGGGCATGCGTGTACCTCCGTCATCGGTGTTGCGGCTGCGGGAATCCGCGGGCACTCTCCTATGACACATGAGGCCCAGGGAAACGAGATGAGGGTCAGTCTTCTACTACAAACACCGACCACCCACTCCACCGTCAAGTGGAATGAAGATCTCAACTAGAACTGCCTTCAAACTACTAGACAAATCCAACGTAAACTCTATCAGGTCACGTGTCGCAGTGCGAGGGGTTAACACAGTCCCAGTCTCGACTTACCAAGTCACCATGGCGTGCGTGACTTATTCACGTGGTGCAATCAACGACACGAGACCGAGTGTCGGTGAAGCAGGTGAAGAACAGCGACTGGACCCGATCGGCGCGCCTCGGATCACATGTCGATACCGCCGTTGACGCCCCAGACTTGTCCGGTGATGTAGCCGGAGGCGTCTTGGGCGAGGAAGCAGACGACGCGGGCGATTTCATCGGGTTGTCCCATCCGGTGCGCCGGGATCTTCTCCAGGAACTCAGCGACCATGAACGGGGGTATCGTGGCGACCATGTCGGTCTCGATCAGCCCCGGGGTGACGCAATTGACCGTCAGCCCGATCCCGTGCTCGAGCTTGCCGGACAGCCGAAGCGCGAGTGCCGCCTCGCGGGCGAGAGACTTCGTGAGCCCGAACTCACCCGACTTCGAGGCCGCGTAGTTCGCTTGACCGATGTTGCCGATCTCGCCAGTCACCGACGAGATGTTGATGATCCGCCCCGAACCTCGGTCGATCATGTGCGTTATCGCCGGCTTGGACAAGTAGAAGCTGCCCGACAGGTTCACGCGCAGCACCTTGTGCCAATCATCCTTCGACATCTTCCAGATGGGCTTGTCGACGGTGACGCCCGCGTTGTTGATCAGGATGTCCAAGCGGCCGTGCTGATCGATTACCTCTTTAACGACGCGCTGGCAGTCGTCCCAGTCGCCCACGTTGCCCTGGTGCAACGAGAGCGTGCCTCCGTCTCCCTGGATTGACTGGCGCAGCTCCTCAGCCCGGTCGCGGTTTGAGGTGAAGCCGGCTCCGACCACCGCGCCTTGCGCCGCGAGGCCGTGGCAGATCGCGGCGCCGATCCCTCGAGTACCTCCCGTGACCAGTGCGACCCGGCCGGTGAGGTCATTGTCACGATTCGCGCCCTGGGGTCTAAGACCTGTGGTTGTCATTGTGTGTCCCTTCGGTTCGCTAGTGGAGCCGTTCGACGATCATCGCCTGCCCCATGCCGCCGGCGACGCACATCGTCTCGAGCCCGAACCCGCCCTCGAGCGAGTCGAGGTTGTTGAGCAGGGTGGTCATGATCCGCGCGCCGGTCATTCCGAACGGGTGGCCGAGCGCGATCGCGCCGCCGTTGACGTTGAGCTTGTCCGGATCGATGCCGAGCTCGTCGCGGCAAGGCAGCACCTGGGCGGCGAACGCCTCGTTCATCTCGACTAGGTCGATGTCCTCGATCGTCATCCCTGCCGCCTTGAGGACCGCCCTCATCGCCGGGATCGGCCCGAGGCCCATGATCTCCGGGCGGACCGCCGCCACCGCGGACGCAACGATCCGCGCCCGGGGCTTGAGACCCAGCGCGCTGGCCTTCTCCTCGGACATCACCAGCACAGCCGCAGCGCCGTCGTTGAGCGGGCAAGCATTGCCCGCGGTCACGGTGCCACCGGGCTTGAACGCGGGTTTCAGTTTCGCGAGGCCCTCGACCGTCGTGCCCTCGCGCGGCCCGTCGTCGCGCGTGACCGTGTGCGCAGCGACAACGTCACCACCGGCGTCGTGGACCTCGGGTATATCGACGCCCACGATCTCCCGGTCAAAGTGGCCGCTATCGCGGGCCGCGCACGCGCGCTGCTGTGACAGCGCCGCCCACTCATCCTGGGACTCACGGGAGACCTTGCAACGCTCAGCCACGTTCTCGGCCGTGAGCCCCATCGGGATGTACACGTTATACCCCGTGCCATTGGTGCCGTCGATCCGCGGATTCATTGCGGGAAGAGTCATGGCCGCGCCCCGCGACACGCACTCCACGCCGGCCGCGATGTACTGATCGCCTTCGCCCGCCTTGATCGCGTGAAAGGCCATCCGAATCGTCTGCAGCGACGATGCGCAGAAGCGGCCGACGGTGACCGCTGGGACATGATGGTCGATCCCTGCCAGCAGGAGCGCGTTGCGGCCTATGTTGTAGCCCTGCTCGTGGTCGGGGAAGCCGCAGCCCATCATGACGTCGTCGGTCTCTGTGAAATCGACCTCCGGATTGCGCTCGACGAGGGCGCGCAGCGGAATCGCCGCGAGGTCATCAGCCCTGACGTCCCTGAGAGTCCCCCTGATCGCCCGTCCGATCGGCGTCCGGATGGCATCGACAATGACGGCTTCAGACATGATTCCTCCTACTTGACTTCGAACGGGGGTTCGGTCTGGATCTCGACCGAGCGAGGACCTTGCTGGCTGGCATCAGTGGCTCATTTCTTGGGGGATGTGCTGGGGTGACGCAGAAATCGTGCTCACGCTGCTCCGGCCACGACGCTCCCGGCGATCTGACCGTTGGAGCTCGAATCGCGCTCGCTGCCTCCGAGCACGACCTTCAGCGCGTTGGTGGACGCGGCGTCGGCGAACGTGTCGTAGGCGCTCATCGTGTCCCCGAGCGCGAAGCGGTGGGTGGCGAAGATTGTCGGATCGAGGCGGCCGCTGGCGACCAGCTTCATCAGCCGGGGGATCGTGTACGTGTCGACCAGTCCGGTCGTCACGGTGACGTCGCGGATCCACAGCTTCTCGAGGTGGAGCGTTGCCGGCTTGCCGTGCACGCCGATGTTCGCCACGCGACCGCAGGGGCGGATTAGCTCCGTCGCCAGCTCGAATGTCTGGGGAACGCCCACCGCCTCGAATGCGACATCGGCGCCGAGGCCGTCGGTGAGGTCCATCACCCGCGCGCAGGCGTCCTCGCGGCCGTTGTTGATCGTCGTGTCCGCGCCGAAACGCATGGCGCTCTCGAGCCGGCTATCGGCCAGGTCAATCGCCACGATCCGCATCGGCGTATAGAGCCTCGCGGTGAGGATCGCCGCCAGACCGATCGGCCCGGCGCCGACGATCGCCACGACGTCGCCCGGAGAGACCATGCCGCTGAGCACACCGACTTCGTACGCCGTCGGAAGAATGTCCGCCAGGAACAGAACCTGCTCGTCGCTGAGTTCGTCAGGAACTTTGTAGACCGAGTTGTCCGCGAACGGCACGCGCGCGTACTCGGCCTGCAGCCCGTCGATCAGGTGCCCGAAGATCCACCCGCCCCCACCCAGGCACTGGCCGTAGCGGCCCTCCTTGCAGAAGCGACAACGCCCGCACGAGCTCACGCACGACACCAGCACCCGGTCACCGACGGCCACCGTGCTGACATTCGCTCCAATCTCCTGCACGGTCCCTACGGCCTCGTGACCGAGCACGGTGCCGGGTGTGGTCTCGGGCACATCTCCCTTGAGGATGTGCAAGTCCGTGCCACAGATGGTCGAGCTGTCGATCCGGACGACGATGTCCGTCGGATCGATGATGGTCGGATCTGCGACTGTGTCCCAGCCGCGCTGGCCCGGGCCGTGATAAACGAGAGCCTTCATATGCTTCGCCTTGCCTTTGATTGATCCTCGATGGGGTCGCTGCACGGACCCCCGGCCCGCGATCCGAGCATGGGCGATAGCCAGCGGGTCTGGTGGCCATCGCCTCCGGGCGCCGTGAGCAGGACAGCAAGGCCGCTGAGTGTCTGTTCGGTCAGCTCCGCCGAGTTGATCACCCGGGGCACTTCCGTACGGCCATGCATGAACTCGGCTCCTGACGCGTCAGTTGTTGGGTTGACCCTGGTTGGGTCAAACCCTGAAGTCGGCCGAGCATTGGAGCCGGAGAATCGAAGCCCGCCGAAGGTTGAGGCAAAGCTAATTTGATCCTACACCTTCCCGACGGTGGCGTGAAGGTGCTTTAGCCGGGCTAGGTCCCGGAAGGGGTTTGCGGTTGTTTGGGGAGCAGGGAGTGGCTGTCGACGACGGCGGCGGCGAGGTCGACGAGCCTGCGGTTGGCTGTGCGTGAGCGGTCGCGGAGCATCTCAAACGCGGCGTCCTCGTCGATCGAGTGGCGTTCCATCAGGATGCCTTTGGCCCGCTCAGTCAGCGCGCGGCGTCCGAACGCGCCCTCCAGATCGTGATATTCGCCGAATCGGCGCAGCACGATGTCGATCGAGCTTTGCCAATCGTCGACGTCGACGTCTGAGATGTGAGCGAACACGCCGCGCTTGGACGCCTCCTTGACGAACGCGGGATCAGGCGCGTGCAGCAGCACGATCACCGGGCAGGCGGCCTCGCGCACGATCTTCTCGATCACCCCGAGCGCGTGCTCGGAGCTCGCACCGAGCCCGACGAGCGCGACGTCAGGTCGCTCCCGGGCGGTCACGGCCGCGACGTCCTCGACGTCGATCTCCCGCGCAATCACCTCGTGACCGAGTCCGACCACGATCGGGGCGACGATCGCGAGACGATCCTTGCGCTCGTTGGCGATCAGCACACGCAGATGCTCGGTCTCGCGGTCGCTCCCCGTTGCGCCACCCACCAACCTGGTTGTGGCTCGGGCACGTGCC
Source organism: uncultured Solirubrobacterales bacterium (assembly GCA_963770885.1). GTDB lineage: Bacteria > Actinomycetota > Thermoleophilia > Solirubrobacterales > Solirubrobacteraceae > Palsa-465. The sequence continues at coordinate 964,934 of CAVYRI010000012.1, forward strand.
CTGGACGCAACTGCGCTCATCTCGGCGTCGGTGGAGCGTCGCGGGTTTCCCTGCCTGCGTCGCCTACGCGAGCGCGCGCGGCCTCGAAGTCCGGCGGGCGCTTCTGCAGGACGGCCTGTACACCCTCGCGGTACTCAGGTCCGAAATAGGCGTCGCGGCGCAGACCGTGGAGCCTCTCGTAGGTACTTGGACTGATTGTCACCGAGTCGCTCAGCTCATGTATCGCCTGCTTGGCTGCCGCGACCGCGGCTGCGGAACGGGACGCGATCGTCCGCGCCATCGCGTAGGTGCGGTCCTCCAACTCGGCCTCGGGAATCACTGCGTTGACGAACCCCGCACGCAGTGCCCGTTCCGCCGAGATCGGATCCGCGGTGAAGAACATCTCCTTCACGATCCCAAGCGGGGCCCGGCTCATGAAGTTCAGGAAGCCATCCGCGTTGTACGGAAGGCCCAGCTTTGCGGGGGTGATGGCGAACGCCCCCGTCTCGTCGGAGAGAACGATGTCGCATGCCATCACCAAGTCGAACGCGCCTCCCCACACCGAGCCGTGCACCATCGCGATCACCGGCGCGGGAAAGCGCTTTACGGCTCGAAACAGCATCTCGAGCGGCTCGTCGTAGGGGAGCGGATCCAGGTCCGCAAGCGGCAGCTCGTCGATGGCGTGGCCGGATGACCACACCGGCTCGCGGCTTGCGGAGCGAATCACGACCGCGCCCATCCCCTCGAGGGCGAACTCGTCCAGGTGGCCGAGCATCTCGCCGATCAGATCGGCGCCGAGCGCGTTGCGCTTGGCGTAGTGATCGAACGCGAGTGTGCCAACCCGATCCTTCGACTTGGCTTGGACCAGAGTCATGATCTGCGCTGGCTATCCGAAGACCGGGAAGCGCCGTTGCTTGGCGAGCCGATCCATTCCCTCCTGGATCGCTGAGTTCACTTCGAGGTAGATCGACTTTACGTACTCGCGATCATTGACCCGCTCCGGGTCCTTGTCGATGTGAATCGGTTCGAGCAGCTCGGTGCGGATCTTCGCCGGCAGCGGGAGGTGGGTCGGCACGGTCTCGATCGTGAGGCCAAAGGGCATCCCGAGCACGATCGGCAGCCTCGTGCCGCGAAGCTTCCTCTTCAGTCCCGAGACGCGGTCGAGCCCGTTCGCGATCCATTGGCCCTCGGACAGGACGAAGACGGTGTCATGGCCGCCAACACTGGCGACCGGAACGATTGGGACGCCTGAACGGATCGCCTGGCGCACGAACCCCTTTCGCCCGCCGAGGACAGCCTGATCGCGCTTGCGCCAGTTGCGCATCGCGTCGACGTCCCCGCCCGGCCAGATGATCACGTCGCATCCGGCTCCGAGCGCCGCGGTGACCCCCGGACGCGAAGCTGGAATCACGCCGGCCTGGCGGAAGTAGTCACCGAGGCCGGGCGCGGCCATCAGGACATCGTGGGCAGTCGGATGAAGCACGCGCTCGGTTCCGAAGCGCTCCCACCAGGCGAAGACGAGCGTCCACGCGTCCATCGTCAGCGAACCTCCCGAGTGATTTCCGATCAGCAGCGACGTCTCTTCGGGCAGTCGGCTCCAGCCTGACAACTCCAGCCGGAAGTAGAACTTGTTGAGGGCATCCCAGAGCGGCTTCTGAGCACGCATCAGTGTCTGGTTGGGACCGTCGAGGGCGTGTTCGGTGGCCGCGGCGACTCGCTTGGCGATGAGGCCCTCGATCGCACTCTGGGATTCGTGCTCGGCGCTCGTGGGCCTGGCCGTCGGCTCGGATGCCAGCAGGCCGTTGCTCGGCCGCTGCGCTGCGCGCTGGTTCGCAGCTGGCTTTGACGTTGACATCGGTATCAACAGTAACAGCGCGGCTCGCGGAAGTCGAGCGCGATTTGGCCAACTTTCAGCGCCGATCCTTGATATCGACGTCATCGTCATGTACATCGAGTAGCCTATTTGGGATGGCATCGACGGCGCAGGACTCAAATGCCGTTGCTGGGGCAACCACGGGACGGCGAACAAAACCCACGAGCGGCGCTACGCGCGAGCGGCTCCTGGCAGCTGCGCGCGCGTCGTTCGCGGAACTCGGCTTCGCCTCGACCCGGGTCGCCGACATCGTCGCGTTGGCGGGCACGAGTCACGGAACGTTCTACACGTACTTCGACGACAAGCGTGACGCCCTGCTGGCGCTGACGGAAGATGCCGCGAGCGCAATCTACGGCGCTGCGATCGCGCCGCTCAACGCTGGTGAGCAACGGTCCCCGCGCGACGCGATCCGCGCCCGCCTGACGTTTTTCTTCCGCATCTACGGCGAGTGGTGGGACGTTGTCAGGACCTGGGATCACGCAACCGCCATCCACCCCGAGGTCGACGAGCTGCGCGGGCGTATCAGGGCCTCGATCGTCGAGCGGCTCTGCGAGGTTCTCGCACGCGACCCTGAGCTCAAGCCCGTGAATGGAAGCCTCGACGTAGAGATCGCGGCGATTGCGCTGACCGCGATGGTCGAGGAATTTGCGGGCCGCTGGTTCGCGCTTGGCCGCACATTAGGGACCAGCGAGATCGATCAGCTGACGGCGTTGTGCGCAGGAGCTGTCTACGCGAGCGCGGCGGCGGGCACGTAGCGGCAGGACTCGCGAGGCTGAGCTAGCGGGCCGCCGACGTCGTGTGCGCCAGCGTGGCCAGCTCGTCCAGGGAGGTGACGATCCCGTCCGTGAGGACATCGAGGTCGGGGACGGTGCCGCGATCGGCGCATAACCCAAACGTCATTGCGCCGGCGTAGGAGACGACCGCGATCCCGAGCGCGTGCTCCGCCGCGAGCGGAACGATCGGCACCACGTCGACCATCGACGCGCCGAACGCATATATGCGCTCCGGCGATGCGGGGACGTTGGTGATCGTGACGTTGAACAGTCGCTTCGCAAACAGCATGCGCGCGAGGCCCGCATGCAGCACCGGCGGAGCAAGCTCGGTCAGCCCGGTCAGACCGCTGGCCGCGAGGGCCTGGCCTCCGGCCTTGAGCTTCTCCGTCGCACCGACCACCAGCTGGTAGCGGCGCAGTGGGTCGGCCTCGGCCACCGGCAAGCCGACGAACAGCGAGGAGACCTGATTGCCCAGGTCGCCGTGGTCTCCCTCGCTGCGGACGTTCACCGGCACCATTGCACGAAGGCCCTGGCGCGGCGGATCCTCGCCGCGAGCGAGCAGCAGCTCGCGCAGCGCACCGGTGGCTGCAGACAGGACGACATCGTTGACCGTGCCGCCGAGTACCGAACGGATCGCCCGCAGCTCCTCGAGCTCGACGTGAACGGCGGCGATCCGTCGTGTGGCGCCGATCGGCACATTGAGGCTCGAGCTTGGCGCAGCGATCAGCTCGTCACGGAACAGCAGATCGATCATGTCGCGCGAGCGCTCCAAACCCTCCCGCGGATGCATCACCGCGTGCGCGCCGGCGCGAGCGGCCGCGAGGCCCGCATCGGTCAGCAGGCCTACAGGCGCGGATAGATATGAGAGCCATCCGTGCGAGGCCCCGATGGAGGCCGACTCGCGCGCCGACTGCGGCGCGGAGGCGTCGGGCGGCTCCGGCTCCGCGTCGAGCAGGAGACCGACCAGGTCGACCGAGCCGACGCCGTCGACCAGGCAGTGGTGGGTTTTGTACACCAACGCCCAGCGGCCATCCGCCAAACCGTCGAGCAGCACGATCTCCCATAGCGGACGGCTGCGATCCAGCCGGTGCGAGTAGAAGTCCGAGATCCACTCAAGGAACTCGCTCTCCTCACCCGGTGACGGGAGCGTGGCGTGACGGACGTGTGCTTCGATCTCGAAGCGCTGATCGGCCTCCCACGAGGGCCAGGAAAGCCCCCCGGTGCGAGGTGCGCCGAGCTTCTGCCGGTAGCGCGGCAACCGGTCGAGGCGCTGTTCGAGGTGCTCGCGAACCTCCCCGATTGCCGGCGACCCACCGCCGCGAAGCGGCGCGAACGAAAGCGCCCCGCCGATGTGCATCACGGCGCTGTCATCGGCCTCCTCGAGCTCCAGGAACGTAGCGTCGAGCGCCGTTAGCTGGTCGTTGGCGGGCATCGCTGGCCTCAGGCGCCTTCGATCATCACCGCGCGCTTGCCCGTTGTATCCCAAGACAATTTGAACGACCCTGGTTTTGCGGGTCGGTTTGTTGAGGTCGGTGGCAACATCGTCAGCCCGTGAAGCCGATCTGAAGCAGCTCGACGATCTCGCTTATCAGCGGGATCCGCGGGTTGGTGCGCATGCTCGGGTCGGTGAAGGCCGTCTTGGCAAGTCCGAGCAGGGAGTCCTCGAATTCCGCGCGCGCAATGCCCAGCTGGGCCAGGGAGGCGGGCTCGCCGACCTCGGCCAGCAGCTGCTGCACTCGATCGAACAGCTGCTCCCGCCGGTCAGACTCGGAGCTACCGCCGATGCCGAGGATCCAGGCGATCTGCGCGTACTTCTGGGGCGCGACGTAGGCGGAATAGCCGGGCGCCGGCATGAACTTGGTCGGCAGCGAGGCGTTGTAGCGCAGGACGTGGGGCAGGAAGATCGCGTTGGCGCGGCCGTGGGCAATGCCGAAGCGAGCGCCGACGGCATGGGCCAGAGCGTGGTTGAGGCCGACGAACGCGTTGGAGAATGCGAGCCCTGCGATCGTGGCGGCGTTGGCCATCGCCGACCGCGCTTTCAGGTCTGAGCCGTCATGGTAGGCGCGTGGGAGCGCTTCGAGGATCAGGTTGACGGCTTGCATGCAGAAGGCGTCGGTGTACGGCGAGGCGAAGATCGAGACGGCCGCCTCCAGCGCGTGGGTGAGCGCGTCGATCCCTGTGTCGGCGGTGATCTCCTGTGGCATCGAGAGGGTCAGGGTCGGATCGACCACGGCGATGTCGGGCACAAGCGAGTAATCGACCAACGTGACCTTCTTGTTGCCGACGCTGACGACGGCCGCCGGAGAGACCTCCGAGCCCGTCCCGGCGGTCGTCGGCACCGCGACCAGCCGGATCGAGTGCTCGATCTGAGGGAACGATGCGATCCGCTTGCGCGCGTCGAGGAACGGCAGCGAGAGTTCACGCAGACTCAGCTCGGGGCTCTCATGGAATAGCCGCATCGCCTTGGCGGCATCCATCACCGAGCCTCCGCCGACGGCGATGATGACGTCGGCGTTTACTCGCGCGAGCTCCTGCACCCCGACGCGGATCTGGGACTCGGTCGGCTCCGGCTCGATCGCGGAGAAGACGTGCACGGCATCGGTCAGCAGATAGCCTCGCACCTGATCTGCGACTCCCCGGGCCTCGGTCGGGCCGTCGGTGACGATTATCGGCCTGCGTGTTCCGAGCTGCCTCAGGTTCTCCAGCGCGCCGGGATTGAAGTATGTGTCCGAGGGAACGCGGAACCACTGCGGGGGTGCTTGGCGGCGGGAGACGGCCTTGATGTTCAGCAAGTTGCGGTAATTGACGTTGTCGGTTGTATTCGATCCCCCCCACGTGCCGCAGCCGAGCGAGAAGGTCGGCGGCATCGCGTTGTAGATGCCGCCCAACGCTCCGACCGCCGTGGGGGCGTTGACGAGGATCCGGCCAGTGCGGATCGCGAGCGCGAACCGATCGATGACGGAGTCGTCGGTGGCGTAGATGGCCGAGGTATGGCCGAGCCCGTCATGCTCGGTGACCAGCTCACAGGCGGCGATCGCGTGCTCGACCGACGGCGAGCGGATGATGCCCAGCACCGGCATCAGTTTCTCGGCGATGAAGGGATGGACCGCAAGCTCGTCGAGGTCGGCGGGCAGCGGCGCGAGGAGCACCTTGTCGGCTTCGTCGGCCTCAAAGCCAGCCAGTGCTGCCAGTGTCGAGCAGGACTGGCCGAGCACGCTGAACTCGATCCCGCCGTCATCGCGGAACGACTTCCGCGCCAGCGCGGTGGTCTGATCGTGGTTCAGCAGCCGTGCACCCATCCGGCGAAATTCGTCGATTACGGCGTCGTAGATCGGCTCGTCGATCACACACGTCTGCTCGGCGGGGCAGATGACCGACGAGTCGAACGTCTTTGAGACCAATATGTCGACCACCGCCATGCTCACGTCGGCGCTCCGGTGCAGGTACACAGGGGCGTTGCCCGAGCCGACGCTGAGACAGGGCTTCCCAGCCGCGTTGGCGGCGGCCACCGCCTTCGGGCCGCCGGTCGTCCAGATGAAGTCGACGCCGGGATGGTGGAAGAGATACTGGGAGACGTCAAGCGACGGATCCGGGATCACCTGGAGCGCGTTGGGAGGTAGCCCGGCGGCTTCGCCTGCCTGTTGCAATAGGTCCGCAGCACTGCTCGCGCAGCGAGCGGCCCGAGCCGACGGTCTCATGATCAGCGCGTTGCGCGTCTTGGCCGCGACGATTGACTTGAACAGCGCGGTTGAGGTCGGATTCGTGATCGGCAACAGCGCGAGAACCACGCCGATCGGTTCCGCGACGTACTGGATCGCGCGCTCGCGATCCTCCTCGATGATCCCAACGGACTTCTTGTCCTTGAGGTAGTCGTACAGGAACTCGGTGGCGATGTAGTTCTTGATGACCTTGTCCTCGAGCACCCCGAACTGTGTCTCCTCCATCGCCAGTTCGGCCAGGTCGATCGCGTTCTCCAACCCGGCAATGGTCATCGCCTTCACGATCCGGTCGACGGCCTCCTGGTCGAGGGCTCGCAGCCCAACGGCAGCGTCGGCAGCGCGCTGCACGTAGCCGTCCAGCCGACTAGCCCACTCACCGTCGGTCTCGGCTGTCCTGTCGTCAATAGCATTAGCCATCGGTAGCTCCAGTTCGTGCCCGCGGGTCGCATTGCGAGCGCCGTTGGCGGACCGTCGCGGCGAACGTCTCGTTGAGCTGGCACTGGTCAATGTCGCCCGGCTCAAGCCCGGCCCTCACGAGCCCCTTTCCCAATCCGACCTGATCGGGCGCTTGCGGTGAACAGTGCATGGACTCGGCTCCTAACGGGGTTACGCGATGACCGCTGAGGGTCAGGCACACGCCGGCCGAGTCTCTGGAGCCGGAACGCCGGTGGCCCACCGAGGTTTGGGGCGAGGCCGACGTCAAATTCTACAGCGTCTCCAAGGCCACCCGGGAGACGCAGGGTCGAAGACGCGGCTTGGTCGGAAGTTTTAAGGCACGCACGCGGTCGTCGAGCGGCACCGCGCGTTCGTGCCGTCGCGACCGGTCTTGAGCGGCGATCAGCAGTCGGCGGGGTGGCGACAGCTGGGGTGATACGTGCTTAATCAGAGTCGCGCCCGGACCCCTGGCAATCTGGGAGACCAGGGATCCCCGGCGGCAATCCTCACAGTAACTGCGAGTAGGACTCGATCATCTCCAGGACGATCTTCGCCGCTTGGGGCCGGCTGAGCTGCATGTCGAGTCGCAGTTGCTTCCACACCAGCACGTCGGTCGCGATCACGAGGGCTGTGAGCCGGCGCTCTCGCGACGCGCGCGGCAGGCCGGCGAGGAGTGGCTGGAAGACTCTGTTTGCCCAATCGCGGTGGTAAGCCCTCCCCCTGTCCGTCAGGTTGCGGATGGCGGGGATGCGGTCCTCTTGGGAGAGCATGCGTAAGATCGCCGTTCCGTGCGCCTCGTAGTGGTCGAACACGTTGGCGACCGCGTCGGGGAGGAGACCGACTGAAGCGGCGTCGCGGCGCTCCATCTCGCGCATTCCCCACCACCTGTATGCGGCGGTGAGTAACTCGTCCTTGGAGTGAAACCGGGCGAAAAGCGTCTGTTCGGTGACGCCCGCGTCGGCGGCGATCTCGCGCAGGCGGACCTCCTCGTAGGCTCGCGTGCCGAAGTGCTTCCAGGCTGCGGCGAGCAGCCGTTCGCCGGTCGCGGCGGCGGCATCGGCTCGCGCTGACATCCGATATCGACGTCTTGGGGTGTCGGGGCTTGACTCTTTCATCTTGGTAGGACTAAGATGAAGTATATGCGGGTCTTCCAGACGCTGCTGGCGTTCAGCGGCAACGCTCCTCCGCAGCTCGCGCTGACGCGGGAGCTCGTCGAGCGGGGGCACGAGGTGCGGGTCGTGGCCCACGGCGCCGCGCGGGCAAGGATCGAGCGCACCGGGGCTGAGTTCGTCGCGATCCGCGGGTGGCTTCCCGACCTCGACATCACGCGTCCGGAGACCGACCCGGTACGCGACTGGGAGGCGCGAACCCAGCTCGGCGCCGCCAAGCGACTGCGCGACGCGTCAATCGCACCGCTGCGGGATGCGGTTCGGGAGGATCTCGAGCTGCTCGGCGATTGGAACGCCGACGTGGTCGTGTTCGACTGGCTTTTCATCGCCGCGGCGGTCGCGGCCGAGCGCGCACGGATACCCGCGGTCGCGCTGGTTCATTGCCCGTATCCCCTGCCGACTCGCGGGGCGCCGCCGCTGTACAGCGGCCTCAAGCCGATGGACGGTCCGTTGGGTACGGCGCGTGACCGCGTGTTCAATCGCATGACCAATCACTTCTACGCCGCTGGTCTCCCGGTGCTCAACGATGCCCGCGCCGAGCACGGGCTCGCGCCGCTGAAGAAGTGGACCGACCAGCTCCTCGGCGTGCGGGCGATCTATGTGATGACCGCCCCGGAGCTCGACTTCTCAAGCAAAGCCCAGCTTCCCACCAATGTCCACTACGTGGGCCCGGCGTTTGAGCCATTCGAGAGCGAGTGGGAGTCATTGTGGCCTTCAGAGAACGCCGATCCGCTGGTGCTGATCAGCTTCAGCACCAGCTACATGAACCAGCGGGCGCTCGCCCAGCGTGTCCTCGATGCTGTGGCTGGGCTGCGCGTCCGGGCGCTGCTCACGGCCGGGCCCGCGCTTGACCCAAGTGAGCTCCGCATCCCCGACAACGCGCGCAGTGTGGCCTTCGTTTCGCATCGAACCGTTCTTCCGCATGCGGCGCTCGTCGTCACCCACGCGGGCTGGCAAACGGTCAACGCCGCCCTCGCCGATGGCGTTCCGCTCGTCTGCATGCCCGATGGTCGCGACCAGCCAGATAACGCCGCCCGCGTGGTCGTCGCGCACGCTGGCGTGAGGGTCAGCAAGAAGAGCTCTCCCGAGAAGCTGCGCCGCGTGATCTCGCAGGCGCTCGAGGACCAGTCGATCAAACAGGGCGCCCGCGCGATGGCCGGCGCCCTCGCCCGCAGCGACGGTGCGACCGTCATCGCCAACGAGCTGGAACGCCTCCAGGTACACAGCGCCGTGCGGTGACCGGTCGAGGGCGTGCGTGCCTTGGGGGTGCAAGGCCATTACCCGGTTGCCGACGACGTCCGCTTTGTCGACTGTCCGAGCCGGACCGTTGGGGACCGGCTTTCATCTAGGCGTTCGCTCGGCGCCAGAGCGTGGCGTTGAGAAACGCGGAGGCCACAGCCAGTCGTGAGAGGATGAAGAGCCATAGGAGCAAGACCGCTGCGGTGCCGAGCGAGCCGTACAGCGATCCCTCCCGGGCCAGCTTGGGGGCGAGGTAGTAGACCGTCACGAAGTGCATCAGCCCGACCCCGATCGCGAACAGGACGGCGCCGGGTAGCAACGCTCGCAAGTTTGCGTCCCCGTGTGGGAGCATTGACGAGATTCCCAGCCACAGGCCGACTGCGATCGCGATCGACAATAGGCTGAGGAGTACCGACGCGGGTCCGACCTGGTGGCGTAGGTAGGCGATGCCGGTCTGCGTCGAGAGCGCGAGGAGGAGCGCGCCTGAGAGGATCGCGCCGTCGCGGAGCAGGTGCGGTCGGCGGCGGAAGGGCTCCTCCCATGCGAGCACGAATGCCACCCGAAGCGCTCGTATGAGGCTCATCGCCAGATACAGCATCAGCACCAGGCCGATTGCCAGCAGGGCTGCGGGGGCTTTGTGTGACTGCTTGGTCGCCTGTCTGACAATCGCGGCGACCGATGCGCCGAGTCCGAGCTTGCGGGCGACGCGATCGGGTTGCGCCGTGCCGGAGAAGTGGAGCAGGCCGGTGACACCGGCGGCGAACAGCGCGGCCGGCAGCAGCCACAGAAAGACACGAAAGGCGATTCCGCCGGCCAGCAGCGAGCCGGCGCGGCGTCGGTCGAGATCGCCGGCCTCGAGCGCTGCGTCGACGAGCTCGTTGCGCGTGCGTAGTTCGTTTACGCGCCGTCCGGCCTCGTCGCGAGTCTTCAGCGCGCGAGCGCGGGCGGGCCCCAGCCGGCCAGAAGCCGCCGCAGCGTCCGCGGGCGGGTGAACGTCGCTCCGCTCTTCAGCAATGCTCTGAGACGTTTCATCGGCGGGCGGTGGCAGATCACTCATCGCGGAAGCGACGGCCCGGGCCCCGCGTGACGGCCAGTTCACGCTCCGTTCGCCGGCAGTGCAAGGGCGGCCGCCATTGCTGGTCACCTGAACGGAAGCTTCTCCCACCGGCGCCCTGGCTTCATCACCTGGATCGGATGATCGCCCCCTCCAACGTGCCCACGGCCGCCGCGCCGCCGCGCCTGGAGAACGACACCTCTGGCAACTTGGCCCCGGCCGCTCACGTGAGCGCCACGATCGCCCTGATGATCAGATATGCGCCGATCACAAGGGCAGCCACCGCTGCCACCAGGCGGGCATGCGCGCCGAGCCACCCCTGAAAGCGTTCGACTCGCGCTCTTGTTCCCTCGGGGCTTATCAGGTAGCCGATCAGCGGCACCTCGACCAGCAGGAACATGATCGCGTTGAAGAGGAGGATCAGGAGGACGGCGGTGACCCCGCTGTCGTTGGACTCGGCGATGTCCTTGAGCGCGACGAGGTACCAGATGCCCGGAAGGTTGAGGATCAGACCGAGCGCGAACGCAGCTTTGGGAGAGCCGTGCGCAAGCATCCGCTTCGTGATCGACTCGTGGGAGTGCCGTGAATTGTGGGCGGCGGCAGCTTGACCGTTGCTCGTGTGAGAAGTGACGGACGTCTTTCTCTGGCCGGGGCGCCCGGCGTCGCGGCGCCGCCAGAGCACACCGGCGAGGACGAGCGAAAGGGCACCGGCGATCAGGTCGATCTTCGGGCTGGCCGATTTCTGATGTGAGGGCGAGATGGCGCCCTTTACGACGAACGCGATGATCACGCCGGAGGTCACGCTGACAAGCGCACCTCCGAACAGGAACCCGACCAGGAGCGGCTTGGGCGCGGGACGGGTGAGCATGACGACCACGCCCGCCAGAAGTGTCGGGTAGAGCGCGGCTGCGAATGCCAGCGGCAGGATGCTCAGCATGCGGCGGTCGGCCCCTTACTCGTTTCGGGTCTCGCGGGAGTTAGGCGCCGGTGGCGGGGCCTCAGCGCTTGATCTCGACGAGGAGAACCCAGCTGTTGATGAGCCCGGCGCTTGTGGCGACGGCCATGGCTCCGCCGAGCCAGTAGAGACCGCCGATGCTGATGGTGGTCGTCGCCAAGGCGGCGATGACGGCGAGGGTGGCGAGCAGGCTTCCGGGGGCGGCGTGGCTCAGTCGCCAGGTGAGCGGCCCGTTGCGCTCGTGTCGCCAGCGGGGAAGGTCGACCTTCAGCACGAGCACGAGCAGACCGGCGGCGAGGATGGCCAGGCCTATGCCGAGGGCCGTGTGAGACAGGCCGGGTGTGAGGACGAGAAGGCTGCCGGCGAGCGGGTAGGCGAAGAAGATCAGGGTCTCGACTGCACGGCCGGGCAGCAGCTTGTCGGCGATGATGGCGTCCAGGTTAAAGGAGATAGCCACGAACGCGAGCCCAAGCAGTGCTCCCGAGGCGCCGGCGAGCGCAACGCAGAAGTCATGCCATGGTGCAGGGTCATATGTGGTCATCGTTCCTCGTTCGGGCGAAGGGGAAGCAGGATTCAGGATCGGCGGACGCCTCACTGTCATCGAACACTCGCCCGGGCAGCAGGCAACATACTTGTCGTATGGATCGCTCGACGTGGAACACCTGATGGCGCACCCGAGGCGAAGATCGGCTCGCGCTGCTGCTCTGGGCACCCCAAAGCATCAGCGCGACCCCGACGATTGGTTAAGGCGCTGCAGCTACGACGTTCAGATCGCCTTCGTGAAATGTGCTGAATGTGCTCGTGCTCGCGCACCCGACCTGCACGGTGTATGAGCCAGCCGCCTTCACAACCGATCCACTCAGGCTGACGTCGAACGCCGTGCTGACGGGTAGATCGCCGAGCGCGGATGGCTGGCTGATATTCGCGAGGGCGCCGCCGCCCTGATTTTGGATGGTCAGGCGGCAGGTGACAGTGTCAGGGGACGTTACGAATACCCCGGTGCTCGCGTTAGCCACGATACGGCTGCGAGCGCCAATCGTGATGTTCGCCGAGAGCACCGCTTTGTCGCTTGTGTCAAGCGGCGTGACCGGGTTGGCGTACTGGCTGTCACCGGCTGACGGCGCCTGGCCGGCCGGCCCGGCCGCGCCTGTGGCTCCGGTCGCGCCCGTCGCCCCAGTGGACCCGCGAGCGCCCCGTGGGCCTCTCTTCCCAGCCAGCGAGGAGAGTAGGCGGCGGTTGAGTTTCTTCCGTGTGACGGCTCCGTTCTTGATCTGCTTCGTCCCGACGCTGTTGTTCGGAATCTGGACGGCCGCATAGCTCACGCCGCCAAGAGCAACGATTAGAGCCAATATCGCGACCACCATCGCAGCCGATGGTCGGTGCTTGCCGGGAGTCTGCATCACAACCCTTCTCCGTGCGTGGGCCCACCCTAGGCACCGCGCACCTCAGGTCAAATGCGATCTGGTGGTGTGGCTCACATGGCTTGGCACGAACATCACCGGCCGCCAAGAGCAGGTTCGAGATCGCCGACGTCGACGCGACTTGCGGCCCCGCCCCCGCTACTGACACAGCGCCGCCCCCGAACCCGCACGAACCGGGAAAGCTTGCGCAATGATCGGGCGCGGGCGGACCGTCGGACCTCGGTGAAGCCGAAGGTGTCTCGTAGCTGACCCCGAGGCTGATTCGCGCGGCCGCTAGGGCCCGAGGTGCAGCCCGAAGATGCCCGTGCTCCGCCGAGTGCCGTTGTGGGGAGTGAAGGCGACCCACACGCGCAGGGTGATCCGGTAGCGATGGTGGGCAAGCAGCAGACGGCCTTTGCGATTGGGGTGGATCACGAGGTGCACCTTGCCACGGTGCGTGGCAACTGCATGCTTGCGGCCGTAGACGAAGCGATGGGGCGCCGGCTGTGCCAGCTGCGTGGTGGCTGCGAGGTTGTTCTTCCACGCGGTGACGAGCACGTCAATGGCTCCCGGGCCCGGGACCTTCACGTGCAGCGAGATCGTGCCGTTGATCCCACCTCTGACCGCGCCGTGGAGCCCGCGGCTACGGCGGCCTGGACTCGTGACCTGGTTGTCGGGCAGGACCGTATAGGTGGCGGTCTGCGAGCTTGTCTGACCGTCGAGGCTGCTTGCCGTGACCGTGAGTTGGTGCGTGCCGGGCGTATCGGTATCGAGTAGCGAGTCGTCTGCAACCGTTCCGTCACACGAGGCGAGACCGGGCCCGCCGCTGCTTTCCTGGCAGCCGAAGTGCGCCCGGGCCACGGCGCCGAACGGATACCTCCGACCGTTGACCGGGGCGCTGATCTGGACCGACGGCGGTAGGGCCTGTGCGACCGTGAAGCAATCCGTTGATGAACCGCCGGCCGATGCGTTGTAGCTGCCGTCGCCGGAATACTCCGCCCGCAGACACCAGGTTCCGGGGCGGGTCGGCTTGAATACGGTCGAGGTCGCGACCGCGGTCGATCCCGAACCCGCGGCGAGGCTAACCGCGCCCGAGCCGATCCTGGTGCCCGCCCCCGCGCCACACGGGCTGGGACCGGTGAGCGGCCCGCAGACGAAGAACGTGACGCTGCCGGTCGGCGTCGGGCCGCCCGCGGGACCGGTCACGCCGGTGTGGCCGGTGTCGCCCGCGGCCATCGTGGTCGTCGCCGCGCCGGGCGTCACGCTCAGATGGGCGTCGCCCTTGTCCACCCTGAAGCACTCACTCGAGGAGCTGTCCGAGGATGCGAGGAAGTTCGAGTCGCCGCCGTAGTCGGCCCGGAAGCAGAACGTGCCGACTACGTGCGGTGTGAACGGGGCGCTGATGGCTGTTCCGTCCGGGCGGAGATCGGCGCTCCCGTCCGCCGTGCCGCCGCTCGGGCAGCCGGCCGCCGAGGTGAGCGGCCCGCAGACCGAGAACGACACGCTGCCACTCGGGACGCCCCCGACCCGGTTGCCGGTCAGGGTGACCGCGTCGGTGTCGCTGCCGCCGAGATCGATCGTCGCCGTCGCCGGCTTCGAGCTTGCGGTGGAGTCGGCCTTGGTGACCGTGAAGCACTCGCCCGCCGAACCGTCGCTGGAGCCCAGATAGTTCCCGTCGCCCGCGTAGTCGGCGCGATAGCAGTAAGTCCCCAGCGCGCTCGGCGTAAAGCTCGGGCCAGTGGCGGTCCCGCCGCTGAGCGTCGCGCCGCCCAATGAGCTGCCACCGGTCGTGCAACCCGACGCCGAGTCCAATGGCCCACAGACGGCGAACGACACGTCGCCGGTCGGAGTGCCGGCGACCGGATTGCCGCTCACGACCACGCCATCGCTGGTCGCACCGCCAAGTCCGACGGAACTGTCTGCCGGGGTCGACGTGGTCATGCTCTGGGCCTGCGTGACCGTGAAGCACTCGCTTGGCGAACCGTCGCTGGAGCCCAGATAGTTCCCCGATCCGACGTAATCGGCGCGGTAGCAGTAAGTGCCGAGCGCAGTGGGCGTAAAGCTCGGGCTGTCCGCGGCGCCGCCACTGAGGGTCGCACTACCGATCGAGGTGCCGCCGGTCGCGCAACCGGATGCCGACACCAGCGGCCCGCAGACCGAGAAGCTGACGCTGCCCGCCGGCGCGCCGCCGGTCGCGTTGCCGGTCACGGCTACCGAATCAGAAGTCGCGGCCCCGAGCCCGATCGAGCTGTCGGCCGGCGTCGAGGTCGTGCTGCTGTCGGCCGGCGTCACCGCGAAGCACTCCGTCACCGAACCGTCGCTGGACGCCAGATAATCGCCGTCACCAGAGTAGTCCGCGCGGAAACAGTAGGTCCCCAACGCGGTCGGCATAAACCTCGGGCTGGTCGCCGATCCGCCGCTCAAAGACGCGATCCCGACCGAGCTGCCGCCGGTCGCACACCCAGACGCCGAGCTCAACGGCCCGCAGACCGAGAACGACACGCTGCCCGTCGGGATGCCGCCCGTAGCGTTACCAGTGACCGTCACCGAATCAGAAGTCGAGCCGGCGAGCTGGATCGACGAGTCTCCAGGCGTCGAGATCGTGGCGCTATCGGCCTTGGTGACCGTGAAGCACTCGCCCGCCGAACCGTCGCTGGAGCCCAGATAGTTCCCGTCGCCCGCGTAGTCGGCGCGATAGCAGTAAGTCCCCAGCGCGCTCGGCGTAAAGCTCGGGCCAGTGGCGGTCCCGCCGCTGAGCGTCGCGCCGCCCAATGAGCTGCCACCGGTCGTGCAACCCGACGCCGAGTCCAATGGCCCACAGACCGAGAAGTTGACCGTCCCCGCCGGCGTGCCGGCGACCGTGTTGCCGGTGACCACCGCCGAGTCATGGGTCGCGGCCCCGAGCTGGATCGAGTTGTCGGCCGGCGTGGAGATCGTCTCGCTGTCGGCCGCCGTAACGGTGAAGCACTCGCGCGCGGAGCTGTCGGCGGAGGCCAAGTAGTTCGCGTCGCCGCTGTAATTCGTCCGGTAGCAATAGGTCCCGAGCGCGGTGGGCGTGAAGCTCGGGCTGTCCGCGGCGCCGCCACTGAGGGTCGCACTACCGATCGAGGTGCCGCCGGTCGCGCAACCGGACGACGACACCAGCGGCCCGCAGACCGAGAAGCTGACGCTGCCCGCCGGGGTGCCACCGGTGGTATTGCCGGTCACCGCCGCCGAGTCATGCGTCGTGGCCCCGATCTGGAGCGTGGAATCGGCCGGGGTCGAGGTCGTGGCGCTGTTGGCCTGGGTGACGGCGAAGCACCCGCCGGCGGACGAGTCTGACGAGCTGAGGTAATT
The DNA here is from genome assembly GCA_963770885.1 of uncultured Solirubrobacterales bacterium. Classification (GTDB taxonomy): domain Bacteria; phylum Actinomycetota; class Thermoleophilia; order Solirubrobacterales; family Solirubrobacteraceae; genus Palsa-465. Next base: position 980,866 of record CAVYRI010000012.1, read on the forward strand.
GCTCTGGCCCGTGTAATCGGCTCTGTAGCAGTAGGTCCCCAGGGCGGCGGGCACGAAGTTCGGGCCGTTCGCGCTGCCGCCGCTCAGCGTCGCACTCCCGAGCGATGTCCCGCCGCTCGCGCATCCCGATGCCGACGTCAGCGGCCCGCAGACCTCGAAGCTCACGGTCCCGACCGGCGTGCCGGCGACCGGGTTCCCGCCGATCGTGACCGAGTCATGCGTCGTGTCGCCGAGCTGGATTGACGCGCTCGCCGGCGTCGAGGTCGTGGTGCTGTTGGCCGGCGTGACCGTGAAGCAGTTGGTGGCCGAACCGCTGTCAGACGACGTGAGGTAGACGGGGTCACCCTGGTAGTCGGCCCGGAAGCACCAGACGCCGAGTGCCGTCGGGGTGAACTGACGCGCCGTGGCGACCTGGGAACCGCCGCTCGGACCCAGCGCGGCGGTCCCGTCTGACGTGCCGCCGGTGGTACACGGGGCGGGGCTGGACAACGGTCCGCAGACCGAGAACGCGACGTTGCCAGTCGGCGGGATGCCGGCGCCCGCAACCGTGGCCGTGTCCCTGACGCTCCCGCCGAGCTGGAGAGTTGTCAGCGAGGCGGTGCCACCGGTCGTTGATGGACCCCGGACGATGAAGCACCCGTCCGAGCCGGTGTCAGCCGACGGGTTGTAGTTGACGTCGCCCGGATATGAGGCGGAGAAGCAGTAGTAGCCGGGGGTGGTCTCCGAGACTGAGGTCGAGCTCGTCGCCGAGGCCGTGTGGTTGGTGTCATTGTTCGCGGTCAGCGCAACCGAGGTGCCGACCGCGTTGCCCGTCCCGGCCGCGCAGCCGACGGCGCCCGTCAGTGGCCCGCAGATCCTGAAGCTCATCGCGCCGGTCGGGTCGTCCATGTGGTTGCCATTGACGGTGATGGTGTCGCTCACCGGCGTATTGGCCGAGACCACCGCAGAGGAGGGCTGCGAGGTCGTCTGCGTGTCGTAGAGGAAGGTCAGCGTGATCTGCCCGCCGCCGAGCGTGCCCGCGACACTCGAATTGAATGACGAGTTCGTCCCGCCGGCGCCGACGAAGCTCGAGCCGCCGCCACCGCCGCCGCAGCCGTTGCCCCCGCTGGCCGACCCACCGCCACCACCGCCGAAGAATCCGCCGCCACCACCACCGCCGCTGCAGCCGTCGTGGCCGCCCACGCCGCCCTGGAAGGGAGTGCCGTCGCCACCGGGGGGCGAGGGATTGGGAAAGAACGATCCGGTGCCGCCGACTCCTCCGGCGCCACCCGTCGTTTCGGTGCCACCCTGACCGCCGCCTCCCGACCCGCCGACGACTCCGTTGTGCCCGGCTGTGCCGTTCTGTCCGTTCTGACCGCCGGCGCCGCCCTGCCCCTCGTCGTCGTCGGTCGCGTTGCCGCCGCCGCCGGCGGCGACGATGATCGCATTGGATGTGCCGCAATTGGGCGTGGCCGCACAGGTGCCCGTTCGCACGTCGGTCTCGCCGCCACCGCCGCCCGCGCACCCGCGGCCGCCGCTGCCACCGCCGTTCCAGCCGCCATTCGGCGCGCCCGGTGTCGCGCAGCTGCCACCGTCACCGCCGATGTCGAACTGCAGCGGATCGCCCGATGCGAACACGAACGACCCGATCGCCTCGCCACCCAGGGCACCGACGCCGCCGCTCGGTCCCCCGCCCTTGGCGCCGACGGCATCGATCGTGATGTGGGTCACGTCAAACGGGACCGTGAACGTGAACGGGGCCGCGTTGCCGTCGAAGAACGGGAACTGCTCGACGACCGCGCCGGCGTTTGCAGGCAGCGCCAGACAAATCGCGACGGCGGCTCCCACCACCAAAGCCCCTAGCTTCCCCACCAAGGTCTGGGCAGCATAACTCTCACGCCGCGCGTGATGGACAGCTCTGTTAATTAATGCACCCGAATAGTGTCCTGGACGGCGGCAGCCGGGTCAGATCTGCGGATCTGGGGACGCGCATGAGCGCGCGCGCCTGAGGCCGAGATCGAGGCGGGTGGGGAAACTGTGGGAAAGAACACCCCCGTATCGAACGGCACCAGGGATGCTCTAACGGAGAGGGAGGGATTCGAACCCTCGATGGACGACACCGTCATACTGGTTTTCAAGACCGGCCTAGACGTGGTCCAAAAAGGTAAGCGTTCAGTTCCCTGGCTCAGGCGAGCGTGGGGAACGGGTCGCCGCGGATGTGGGCGGTGAGCAGTTCGCTGAGGTAGGTGAACAGCGAGCGGTGTTGCATGCGGCAGGTGGCGGCGGCGGAGTGCGCGCGTTCGGCGAACCGCTCGCCGTGGGTGCTTTGGGTGCCGAGCGAGACTTTTCGATGGATCACCGGGCCGCGGAGCGCGCGTTCGGCAGGGTTGTTGGTCGGCTCGACGCCGTCGATGGTGGTGAAGGTCCAGAGCGCGGGCCAGACCTTGAGGAGGTTGTTGGCGAACTGGCGGTGCCAGCGGTTGCGCGCTTTCTTCGGTGAGGCGTCCTCGAGCAGTGGCGCGGAGTTCGGTCTGGATCGGCGTGATCTCGGCTTGAAGCCGGGTGCGGTCGTGGTGCTCGTGCTGGTAGGTGTGCCAGGCGGCGAACACCTTCTTGGTGAGCGGGACGCCCTGCTCGCCGAAGGGCTTCTGTTCGCCCAGGCCATCGGCGTGACGGCGGAAATCGCGTTGCAGGTGCGACCAGCACACCTGACGTCGCTTGGGGTCGAGGTGGCTGTAACCGTTCCAGCGGTCTGAGACCACGATCCCGGGATACTCGGTGCCGATGAGCGCGTTGAATTGCTCGCGGTTGCAGTGCTCGGCGATCTGAAAGAACGCCGCATCAGGGGTGGTCGCGGTCCACAGCGCGCGGCCCTTCGCCGCGGGTCCGCCAGCCAGTCTCATCAACATGCACCGCATTCTGATCCAGCACCCAGTCCTGCAAGTGCAGATGCGGGCCAGCCAGCGCGTCGGAGGCACGCTGGCAGATCGCGTCGACCGCTGCCGGTCGAGAGCGCACGCCGAACAGGTCATGCGCGAGCTCTACGATTCCGCGGCGCGAGAGCCGATGCCTGGCGGTCAAGGTCACGACCGCCGCCTGCAACCTTGGTCCAAACGCGCAGCTACCAATCCCGGCCGGCAACCGGGCGCTCGTCCTCGACCGACACTCAGGGCATCGCAGCCGATGCGTGCGATGCTCGGTCCAGACCACACTGATCGGCGGCAGCTCAGCGACCTGGTGGCGGCCGAACCGGCGGCTCGGCCTCCGTTGCTCGGGGGCGAACCGATGCCCGCAGGCGCCGCACGCCTCGGGGAAGTGATCGACGATCTCATCAATCTGATCCTCGGGCCGCAGCTCCCTGCCCGCGCCCCGATGCCCAGGCTGCCCGCCAGCCTGACGCTGGCCCTCCCGGCGCATCAACTCCTTGGCCTTCGCCCGCGCCTCCGCCCGCCGCTGCGCACGCGATTTCGGCGGATCCTGGGACGGCGGCTTCGAACTCGTCCGCGAGTCCTGACGCGTCTGGGCCTCTAGACGCGCGAGCCGATCCTCGGCGAATGCTGCTCAACCCCCCAGCCAACTCAAGCAAGAACGTAACACACGCCTCCCGGCCGGCGTCGTAGATCGCCTCCGCCTCCGCACGATCCATACACGCAAGATTCGCTGCACCAACAAGGAAATCCTCGCCCCAGCCCCGACGACTGAACGGTTACCCAAAAAGCTCGGTTTGCAGGGCTTTAGCGGAGCGGACCCAGCGTGGGGGAAGTCAGATGGGAAAAACGTTGCGAAGGCTTCCGTCTGCCGGCGTGGACCGACGCTCCTTCCGGCAGTGTTCAGTCGCCAGGCGGACGACGTGCTGCGGGGAATGGCGCGGTGCTCGTGGTCGCTCGGCGAGCGCGCTGCGTCGTAGGTGTTGACAGCACGTGGTCCATGGGTGTGAGCTCGCCGGGCGCCTTTGGTCGCAGGTCCCGATGGCGAAGCCGCACAATCGTTGTCGTGTCGGCCATGAAGTAGGAGCACGCGCTGGTCGCGGCTGACGCCAATCCTCTCGCTTGGATGCGGGGCGGCCGCTGCGGGCATCAGTGTGCGGCCAGGCGAGCCGCGGCACCTCTGTGGATATGCGCCCGTGCGCAGCTCAACGCCCGCTGTCACTTGTGACTCTGTGTAACGCGATTGGCGTGTTTAGTGTTGAGCCCGAAGCAGCAGTCGCCTGCCTGCGGCTGCGGTGGCGACAAACGACCAGCGGGCGCCTCAGCCGCGGCGGCCCCGGTTAGGGCGGCACGATGGGAGGGCGACGGGGACCATCGTGACTCGGGCGCCGTCACCTACACCCGCCGAACGCGAGCCCTTTCCCTGAGAAGGCGGGTCGGGATCGGGGTTTCGCGAGCAACATTGCCATCTCGCCGGATCTCGTAAGCCAGAGCGTCGGGCTTCTCTGTAACTGCCTCATGGAGCTCTGTTCCGTGATAGATGAGGCCCGCACCGTTATCGGTGGCGTACCCGTCAGACAAGGTTCCATCCGCCACCAAGCGATGCACGAGCGGCCGACGCTCGGGCTCGGCGTCATGATGTGGGCTGTTGCAGTACGGCAGGAACCCAAGCGCGTTGGTCACCGGTTGCAAGGGCAGCCCGAAGGAGTCGGTGGTCCCCCCGAGGTGCCAACAGACCGATCCGGCAGAGACCCCCATCAGGACCGTGCCAGCCTGCCAGGCATCGCGCAGGATTAGGTCAAGACCATGGAGCCTCCAGAGCGCGAGCAGGTTTGCCGTGCTCCCGCCACTCACCCAGATGACGTCCTGCCGAGCCAGATGCGCCTCGACGTCGTCGACGTTGGGCATCGGGAACAGATCGAGATGCGAGACAACCATGTCGAGCTTGGAGAAGGCGTGGTGCATAGCCGCCAACCACGCCGGGTTATCGCCCACGGCGGTTGCGATAATGCACAGCCTCGGACGATTACGCGCGCCGGCTAATCGAGCGGCTAACCGATAGGCAGGTCCAGGTCGCAAGTTCCACTGATCCGGGCCGTCGCGTTGAAAACCGATGCTGGTGGCCAAGATAGTGGGCTGTGAAGCGGGCACGCGAACCCATTCTGCCGGAGAGCAGACCAGATCGGCCCAGCCCTGTCCCTCAACCACCCCGGTCAAGCACGTCTCGGTGCGCTTTCTCACGAAGCTTGAGGCGCCTCAACAGCGCGGGCCGCGGCTGGAGTGCTGCAGTGATCGAAAGGGAGCAGCCCGCACGGCTGCTCCTAGCCCGATGCAGCGGTCTCGTCTGGCGGCGCGTGCGGGCCATGACCAGGCCCGTCAGCAGTCAGCCGTCCTCAGCAGGCGATTTGTGCGCTCGCTTCCGGCGAGAGTTCAATCGTCAGCGGAGCGTCGATTAGCTCCTGCTCGCTCACAGCGATTCCGGTGCCAGCCAGAGCAGCGATCAGCCCGTCCCAGGCGAGACGCGGCGGGCGATGCAGCTTTGGATCACGACCAAGCATCTGGTTGATCGCCTCCTCGATGTCGCGAGTCAATTTCTCGGTGGCGCGGGCAGTCGAACGCGATCGCTGCCCTCTGGGGACGTGCCGCGGCAGAGTGATGCCGAAATCGTCGCGGTCGCTCGTCACAGACGCGCCGTCCGCGGTCAGCGCCGTAAGCCGCACACTGACGTGAAGGTTGTCCGCAGCGCGCCCGAAGGCCGACTGGTCGTGCTTGTCCGAAGCGCCGTTGTCCTCTTGGACCAAGACCTGGACTCCCGACCATCGCGCGACCCGAGCCATGATTCGATCGACCGTCGCTCGGGCCATCGGGTCTCCTCGCATGGGCACCGCAACGAGCGTACCGGTCGCCTGTGGTCCTCACGGCCGCCTTGATCGACATGGGGCGTCGATGTCCGCTGCGCGTAGCCCGGTCGCGGAAGCGCAAGGTTCTATGCCTACCTCGCTTGGGCAATCGGGAGTACCGTTGCGACTCGTGGCTCCCAAGGCTCCGATGAAGCTCATCGCGTTGTTGGTGCTGAGCGCCGTGGGGCTTGCCCTGATAGCCGTCGGGGTGACGGGTCACACGGGGTGGACGCTGATCGTCGCTGGCTTCGTGGCGCTGCTCGTCACGCTTCCGCCCATATGGATGATCCAGAGGTCAAGGGACAGAACTCTGCGTTGAGCATCGCACGGGTGAGCATGCTCGCTGGGGCAATGATCGAATCTGGACAGCGCTCGGACCAGTCCGTTGCGGGGGCATCATCGCTACGGTCTAATTCGTCATCGTGGAGGATCCAGACAGTCCGGAGCACGAAGGTCCGAGGCGTCGGGCCCGCCAACCGAGACAGTGGTCTCGCTATCGATGGCGCTGGGGACGTGGCGGAAGGCCAGGTGATGAGCCTGGACCTGGCGGAGCGGGCGTCCGCGAGCCTCGACGCCCCCGGCCGGGCGGAGATGCCGATGCTGTCGAGCCGCCGGATGTCGAACCGAGCGACGATTAGACGATCGACCGCTGACCCTTAGATCGACATCCGACAGCGCTCGACCTAGCCCCCGATCCGGACGCCGAACCTGGCCAGAAGGAGATCGGTAGCGAGGTCCCCAGCCCGCGATTCGGGCCGATCAGTGGAAGTGGCACGCCCTGGCTGCCTTCGTGAAGGCGGGCGAGTTGACGTTAATCGTGCTCGGCACGAGCAACCACAGGTCGCCTATGCCCTCGGCGATGCTGTAGTTCTGCGGATTACTGGGCGGGGTCGTGCTCGAAGTCGGGTCCGGGAACCCGCTGACGCCGTGGCTGCGCATGCACCTCGAGGTCGCGAACATCTGCTGCTTTTGTTGCTCGGACGCGTGCGCCGGTGGGCCGCCGCCAGGCAGCAGGTGACGGCAGGTGACCTGCGCAGCCTCGAACGCCGGTGAGGCCGGATTGAGGCCGGTGCCCCCGATGTTGATCCCACCGCCGGGGCTGGGGTCCGGGAACGCGGTCACGCCGTGGCTGCGCATGCATTCCGAGAAGGCAAGGAAGGACTGCGCGTGCGACGAGGCGCTCGGCTGGTCGCCGGACGAGCCGCAAGCGGCGATCGCGACCGCGCAGATCACCGAAGGAAGCACTATCAGTACCTTCAGGCCCTTCAGGCCGACCATGGACCTAGGTGTAGCGGACCGCGAATAACACGGACGTAACGCCCCTTAGGCTGTCGCATCGATCGATTAGGAGCAGCCTTGCGGGCAAGCAGAGCGAGGTGCCGAAGCAGCTCGCTTCGAGCGAAGGCATCAGTAGTTCCGCGGCGTCACACTGGAAAACCTCCGATGTAACGCTCGCCGCCGGTCTGTACGTTTGAGGCGAGCAAATGACTTCTCGTCGAGCTACAGCGCGGACACGGCGCGGCCCCTCTCTGATGTTCGGGCTCAGAGCGTTTTTCGAGCGTAGCGGGACGGCGCTCCCTCCTCCACGCTCGCCTCGGTACCCGCAATTGGAGCCGTCGCTAGTTGCGCTTCTGGTGGTCTTCCCGCCCGCAGGTCTTTTCGTTTGGTGGCGACGGAATCGCCAGCAGCAGTGACGGCCGGACCCAGGGCACCGCGTGGCTCTCGCTTGGATCGATATCCGGAAGGCCTGACGGCTGAGCAATCGGTGACAATCACGGCGTGACTGTTACACCCGTTCGCGCTCTGATCTGGGTCGTCGTTGGTCTCATCGCCCTAGCCGCTGCCGGAGCTATCGGCTACGCAATAGGCCATCACCAATCCCCGTTGGAAACCGTCCGGTCCGGAATCGTGTACGAGACAGCGAATGAGGGGACTGCGTCCGCGGGTGGCTTCAACTACGACCTCCCGACCAACGTGAGCTGGACCGACGCCACCGGAACGATTCATGACGGCAGTCAGCGTCCACCGTGTCTTCGGCTTGACCACGCGAGCCACGTGGTATTCGCGACCGTGAAGTACTCAATCGCCGGCGCGACGCAGGGCACAGTCCTATGGGTTCGGTGCTGACGGCGCTGCCCGAGCCGAACAACCAGCGAGCAAATCCCGCCTTCCCCCTTGATCGACATCCGACAGCAGCTCGATCTAGCGCGACGCCACAACCGTCCTTGTTGTAGATAATCCTGACGATGGGTCGATCTGTTCGAGCGCGGCGGGATCGACAAGTGACCCGGAAGGGGGTGGCGCACTCCCTAGCCCATTCAGCCGTCGGCGCCGGGATCGCCGCTGGGATCGCCGCCCTGGTCGTCGCTCTAACTGGCATCGCTGCGTGGATCGCCGTGCTTGTCGCGACCGTCATTCTCGTGATCGGGGCCCTGGCGCGGGAGCGGCTCTAGCCGGGACCGCGATTGGCTGGAAGGCGCTCCCGGGTTGATCGAGATCCAACAGCCAGGCGGTCCGGTTTCTCTGGGACAGTCGGAGTGCAACCACTCGGCTATAGATTGCTGACGTGCCACTCGCCGTCTGCTCAGACCTTTCACCGGCCAACTGGATCGTGACGAGCGACGTTTCGTGGGATCGGCTGGTGACTCTCGGACCGGCTGGCTTCCCGGCCTACGCGCGTGTGCGATTTATCCCCGACCCCACCTATCAGGGCCAACAGGAGTGGGAAGCCGATCTCGACGCATCGCCCGGTGAGATTGAACAGTGGCGGGCGCTGCTGCAGCTGCTTGCCACCGAGACCTCTGATCCCTCAGACTGCTACTTCGGTCTCTGGGAAGGGTGGCCGTTACCGGAGTCGGCTCGCAGGTGGCCCACCTTCGGTGTTCCGCGCAGCGCTCGGGTCGCAGCCCGCTCCTTCTTTCTGTTTCGCGGGGCGCTCTCAGAGGCTGAGATCTGGGGTGAGCCGGCAGCGGCTGGGATTTGGGCCCTGCCGGAGTTCTCCCTGGGTGGCACGCCCGCGTTCGTGTGGCCGTCTGACCATGCATGGTGCGTCGCGGCGGACGTCGACCCACACTGGGCCGGGGTAGGGGCGACCGTCGCGACGATCGAACGGCTCCTCTCTGATCGACGCCTTGACGCAGTCGCTACTGACCCCGACAGCGAACAGCCTGCCTATCGATAGCGGCCCCCTTCGACGCTGTCGCTGAGATCGAGTTCCGACACGGCTGCTCTTAGCCCGGAGCAGCATTCTGGCTAACGGCCGCGGAGCTGCTCTA